>NZ_CP034338.1:507500-6049604 GCF_003940825.1 Pseudomonas oryziphila
CCAAAGTCATGGTTAAGTGGGAAACGATGTGGGAAGGCTTAGACAGCTAGGAGGTTGGCTTAGAAGCAGCCACCCTTTAAAGAAAGCGTAATAGCTCACTAGTCGAGTCGGCCTGCGCGGAAGATGTAACGGGGCTCAAACCATGCACCGAAGCTACGGGTATCATCTTTTGATGATGCGGTAGAGGAGCGTTCTGTAAGCCTGTGAAGGTGAGTTGAGAAGCTTGCTGGAGGTATCAGAAGTGCGAATGCTGACATGAGTAACGACAATGGGAGTGAAAAACTCCCACGCCGAAAGACCAAGGTTTCCTGCGCAACGTTAATCGACGCAGGGTTAGTCGGTCCCTAAGGCGAGGCTGAAAAGCGTAGTCGATGGAAAACAGGTTAATATTCCTGTACTTCCAGTTATTGCGATGGAGGGACGGAGAAGGCTAGGCCAGCTTGGCGTTGGTTGTCCAAGTTTAAGGTGGTAGGCTGAGATCTTAGGCAAATCCGGGATCTCAAGGCCGAGAGCTGATGACGAGTGCTCTTTAGAGCGCGAAGTGGTTGATGCCATGCTTCCAAGAAAAGCTCCTAAGCTTCAGATAACTGGGAACCGTACCCCAAACCGACACAGGTGGTTAGGTAGAGAATACCAAGGCGCTTGAGAGAACTCGGGTGAAGGAACTAGGCAAAATGGCACCGTAACTTCGGGAGAAGGTGCGCCGGCGAGGGTGAAGGACTTGCTCCGTAAGCCCATGCCGGTCGAAGATACCAGGCCGCTGCGACTGTTTATTAAAAACACAGCACTCTGCAAACACGAAAGTGGACGTATAGGGTGTGACGCCTGCCCGGTGCCGGAAGGTTAATTGATGGGGTTAGCGCAAGCGAAGCTCTTGATCGAAGCCCCGGTAAACGGCGGCCGTAACTATAACGGTCCTAAGGTAGCGAAATTCCTTGTCGGGTAAGTTCCGACCTGCACGAATGGCGTAACGATGGCGGCGCTGTCTCCACCCGAGACTCAGTGAAATTGAAATCGCTGTGAAGATGCAGTGTATCCGCGGCTAGACGGAAAGACCCCGTGAACCTTTACTATAGCTTTGCACTGGACTTTGAGCTTGCTTGTGTAGGATAGGTGGGAGGCTTTGAAGTGGGGACGCCAGTTCTCATGGAGCCATCCTTGAAATACCACCCTGGCAACCTTGAGGTTCTAACTCAGGTCCGTTATCCGGATCGAGGACAGTGTATGGTGGGTAGTTTGACTGGGGCGGTCTCCTCCCAAAGAGTAACGGAGGAGTACGAAGGTGCGCTCAGACCGGTCGGAAATCGGTCGTAGAGTATAAAGGCAAAAGCGCGCTTGACTGCGAGACAAACACGTCGAGCAGGTACGAAAGTAGGTCTTAGTGATCCGGTGGTTCTGTATGGAAGGGCCATCGCTCAACGGATAAAAGGTACTCCGGGGATAACAGGCTGATACCGCCCAAGAGTTCATATCGACGGCGGTGTTTGGCACCTCGATGTCGGCTCATCACATCCTGGGGCTGAAGCCGGTCCCAAGGGTATGGCTGTTCGCCATTTAAAGTGGTACGCGAGCTGGGTTTAGAACGTCGTGAGACAGTTCGGTCCCTATCTGCCGTGGACGTTTGAGATTTGAGAGGGGCTGCTCCTAGTACGAGAGGACCGGAGTGGACGAACCTCTGGTGTTCCGGTTGTCACGCCAGTGGCATTGCCGGGTAGCTATGTTCGGAAGAGATAACCGCTGAAAGCATCTAAGCGGGAAACTTGCCTCAAGATGAGATCTCACTGGGATCTTGAATCCCCTGAAGGGCCGTCGAAGACTACGACGTTGATAGGTTGGGTGTGTAAGCGCTGTGAGGCGTTGAGCTAACCAATACTAATTGCCCGTGAGGCTTGACCATATAACACCCAAGCAATTTGCGCGTAAGCCGAATTGTGGTGGTGAAGACGAAAAACCCGAAAGTTCGCAACATCACAAATCACATATCTGAATTAGCCAAGAGTGTTCCTAAGACATTCTGGGCAACCGAATTTCTTGACGACCATAGAGCATTGGAACCACCTGATCCCATCCCGAACTCAGTAGTGAAACGATGCATCGCCGATGGTAGTGTGGGGTTTCCCCATGTGAGAGTAGGTCATCGTCAAGATTCATTTCGCAAAACCCCTATCTGCGCATGCAGGTAGGGGTTTTGTCTTTTCCGGAAGAAAATATTGCAATGTCGACGACGGTTTCCTCCCTTGAGGGTGGCCCTTTTCCTATGCAAGGCTTCGGGGCGTGGCTATCATGCCAGCCTTATTCCGAGTCGAGACTGGCATGCTGAAGTTGTTGAATCTCCTCAAGGATGGCCGGTTCCATTCCGGAGAAGCACTGGGGGCGGCCCTTGGTGTAAGCCGCAGTGCCGTCTGGAAACAGCTGCAACATCTTGAGAGTGAGCTGAACCTGACCATCCATAAGGTCCGTGGGCGCGGCTATCAGCTGGCAGCGCCGTTGAACCTGCTGGAATCGCACGCGATTACCGCGTTCTCCCAGGGCGAACAGTGGCCTGTGTTCATCCATGAAAGCATCGACTCGACCAATGCCGAGGGCTTACGGCTTGCGGCGCAAGGCCAGACTGCTCCCTTTCTGGTGCTTGCCGAGCGCCAGACGGCCGGTCGTGGTCGTCGCGGGCGGCAGTGGGTAAGCCCGTTTGCTGAAAACCTTTATTACAGCCTGGTGTTGCGGGTTGAGGGTGGCATGCGTCAGCTCGAGGGGCTGAGTCTGGTGGTTGGCCTGGCGGTAATGCGTACCTTGCAAGCTTTCGGGCTCAAGGATGTCGGGCTCAAGTGGCCAAACGATGTTCTGGTAAGGGGGCGCAAGATCACCGGGATCCTGCTGGAGTTGGTCGGCGATCCGGCCGATGTCTGTCATGTGGTGCTGGGTATCGGCATCAATGTGAATATGCAGTCCAGTGAGCAGATCGACCAGCAATGGACCTCCATGCGTAGCGAAGCTGGTCTGGTGGTTGATCGTAATAAATTGGTTGCTTTACTCAGTCAGCAGCTGCAGCACGAGCTGGCGCGTCATCGCCGATACGGCTTCGCCGCGTTCCAGGAGGAATGGGAGCAAGCGCACCTGTGGCAGGGGCGCAAAGTCTCCTTGGTGGCAGGCAATACCCGCATCGATGGGGTGGCGCGAGGTGTGGATGGTCAAGGCGGCTTGCGTCTTGATGTAGATGGTGTGGAAAAGAGCTTCAGCGGTGGCGAGCTCAGTCTGAGGTTGCGTGATGATTCTTGAGCTCGACTGCGGGAACAGCTTTATCAAATGGCGGGTGATACACACTGCAGATGCGGCTATCACTGGGGGTGGAATCGTCGACTCTGACCAGGCCCTTGTAGCTGCTATCGGTGCGCTTCCTGGCTTGCACCTGGCGGGAGGGCGAATGGTCAGCGTGCGTAGCGAAGAAGAAACTACGGCACTTTGTGCTCTTCTTCAGCAAGCCTTCGCCATCGACGTTAAAGTGGCTCAGCCGGTGCAGGAAATGGCCGGGGTGCGCAATGGCTATGAGGATTTCCAGCGCCTGGGCATGGATCGCTGGCTGGGTGCCCTGGGCGCTTTCCACTTGGCCAAAGCTGCTTGCCTGGTCATTGACTTCGGCACTGCGGCCAAGGCGGACTTTGTTGCGGCCGATGGTGAGCATCTGGGGGGGTATATTTGCCCTGGCATGCCGCTGATGCGCAGTCAGTTGCGGACCCACACGCGCCGTATCCGCTATGACGATGCATCGGCTGAGCGTGCTCTTAGCAGCCTGGCTCCTGGGCGCTCTACGGTAGAGGCAGTAGAGCGTGGCTGTGTGCTGATGCTCCAGGGTTTTGCCCGGACGCAAATCGAGCAGGCGAAAGCCTTGTGGGGTGATGACTTTACGATTTTCCTCACGGGTGGAGATGCCCCGTTGGTGCATGAGGCCGTTCCCCAGGCGCGGATCGTGCCGGATCTGGTATTCGTTGGTCTGGCCATGGCCTGCCCTTTGAGTTGAGGTGTCTATGCGCTGGTTGTTTCTGCTGTTACTGGTGCTGAACGTTTTCTATTACGTATGGCATCAGCAGGAGGCTCCGCTGAGGGTCAAAGAGGTCGCACCTCTCTCTTTATATAAAGGCAGCCAGCAAGAGATTCGTCTGCTGCGTGAAACGGGAGTTGCGACACCAGCCAGGCGCCGGGATGAATGCCTGGTGGTGGGTGGGCTTGCTGGGCGGGAGCAGCTCGATGCGCTACGTCAGCGGTTACTGAGCCTCGATATCGCCTCGCAGCCGGTCGCAGGACAGTTGCCTGGATCCGACGGGTTGTGGCTCAAGGTGGCCCCTGAAGGCGAGCGTTTGCTGGACCAGTCGGTGCTGGCCATTCTTTCCAAGGATTTCAAAGACTTAAAACACAAAATTATTTTGTGCGAGGGTATTGCAACTGCTGAATAGCTTGATAGAATGGCGCCCGCTTCACAGGGAACGCCACTCAGGTAGCAGAACCAGAAGCAGTGTCAAAGTGGCTAACCTTCAGATTTGATTGAAAAAATTTGAAAAAAAGCTTGACACTAGGGCGGCAGCCAAATAGAATGCCGGCCACATCTGGAGGGATTCCCGAGCGGCCAAAGGGGACGGACTGTAAATCCGTTGCGCGAGCTTCGAAGGTTCGAATCCTTCTCCCTCCACCAGTTTTAGCGAGAGCCGCAAGCTCCGCGGGTATAGTTTAGTGGTAGAACCTCAGCCTTCCAAGCTGATGATGCGGGTTCGATTCCCGCTACCCGCTCCAAGTTTGCAGTTGTTGCGCAAAGTGTTTCGCTCTTGTAGCTCAGTTGGTAGAGCACACCCTTGGTAAGGGTGAGGTCAGCGGTTCAAGTCCGCTCAAGAGCTCCATATAAACAAGGCAGATATGAAAATATCTGCCTTTGTTTTATCAGCGGTATGACTATTTCTTCTGCGGAGGACTGTATCGATGGCTAAGGAAAAGTTTGATCGTTCCCTACCTCACGTTAACGTCGGCACTATCGGCCACGTTGACCACGGTAAGACTACTCTGACTGCAGCGCTGACCCGCGTCTGCTCCGAAGTTTTCGGTTCGGCCGTCGTTGAGTTCGACAAGATCGACTCGGCTCCGGAAGAAAAAGCTCGCGGTATCACCATCAACACCGCGCACGTTGAGTACAACTCGAACATTCGTCACTACGCTCACGTTGACTGCCCAGGTCACGCTGACTACGTGAAGAACATGATCACCGGTGCTGCCCAGATGGACGGCGCGATCCTGGTTTGCTCGGCCGCCGATGGTCCGATGCCACAAACCCGTGAGCACATCCTGCTGTCCCGTCAGGTTGGCGTTCCGTACATCGTGGTCTTCCTGAACAAGGCTGACCTGGTAGACGACGCTGAGCTGCTGGAACTGGTCGAGATGGAAGTTCGCGACCTGCTGTCCACCTACGACTTCCCAGGCGACGACACCCCGATCATCATCGGTTCGGCTCGTATGGCTCTGGAAGGCAAAGACGACAACGAAATGGGCACCACCGCTGTCAAGCGTCTGGTTGAAACTCTGGACAGCTACATCCCAGAGCCAGAGCGTGCTATCGACAAGCCGTTCCTGATGCCAATCGAAGACGTGTTCTCGATCTCCGGTCGCGGTACCGTTGTTACCGGCCGTATCGAGCGCGGTATCGTTCGCGTTCAAGACCCGCTGGAAATCGTTGGTCTGCGTGACACCACCACCACCACCTGCACCGGCGTTGAGATGTTCCGCAAGCTGCTGGACGAAGGTCGTGCTGGCGAGAACTGCGGCGTCCTGCTGCGTGGTACCAAGCGTGACGACGTTGAGCGTGGTCAGGTTCTGGTCAAGCCGGGTTCGGTCAAGCCGCACACCAAGTTCACCGCAGAAGTCTACGTTCTGTCGAAGGAAGAAGGCGGTCGTCACACTCCGTTCTTCAAAGGCTACCGTCCTCAGTTCTACTTCCGTACCACTGACGTGACCGGTAACTGCGAACTGCCGGAAGGCGTTGAAATGGTAATGCCAGGTGACAACATTCAGATGACTGTCACCCTGATCAAGACCATCGCAATGGAAGACGGTCTGCGCTTCGCCATCCGTGAAGGCGGTCGTACCGTCGGCGCCGGCGTCGTAGCAAAAATTATCGAATAAGTAGTTGATTTACTTGATCAGGCCGGTATAATGGCCGGCCTGATACAGCGTTACAGGTCAGTAGCTCAATTGGCAGAGCGACGGTCTCCAAAACCGTAGGTTGGGGGTTCGATTCCCTCCTGACCTGCCATTCACCTCGGTGTGATGGCTTTCTTCTTACAGGATCCTCCTCGATGACCCCCAAAACTGAAGCCCAAGAATCGCGTTTTGATCTGTTCAAGTGGCTGGCTGTAGTGGCTTTGGTGGTTGTTGCTGTCGTGGGTAATCAGTATTACTCGGCATCGCCGATCCTGTATCGCGTTCTCGCACTTCTTGCTCTGGCTGCGGCTGCTGGCTTTGTTGCCCTGCAGACTGCGAAGGGTAAGTCGTTTTTTGCGTTGGCGAAGGAAGCTCGTACTGAGATCCGTAAAGTCGTGTGGCCGACCCGCCAAGAAACCACTCAGACCACGCTCATCGTAGTGGCTGTTGTTCTGGTTATGGCACTGCTGCTGTGGGGGCTAGACTCCCTGCTCGGCTGGGCGGTCTCCTTGATTGTTGGCTAAGGGTGTCCCGTGGCTAAGCGTTGGTACGTAGTGCATGCTTACTCGGGTTACGAGAAGCATGTGATGCGCTCCCTGGTAGAGCGCGTCAAGCTGGCTGGCATGGAAGACGAGTTCGGCGAGATCCTGGTCCCGACCGAAGAAGTCGTCGAAATGCGCAACGGCCAGAAGCGCAAAAGTGAGCGCAAATTCTTCCCTGGCTATGTGCTGGTCCAGATGGAAATGAACGAAGGGACTTGGCACCTTGTCAAGGACACCCCTCGCGTCATGGGTTTCATTGGTGGTACCGCAGACAAGCCTGCGCCGATCACCGATAAAGAGGCTGAGGCCATCCTGCGTCGCGTAGCCGATGGCAGTGACAAGCCGAAGCCGAAGACGCTGTTCGAGCCTGGTGAAGTGGTTCGCGTCATTGACGGACCATTCGCCGACTTCAATGGCAGTGTCGAAGAGGTTAACTACGAGAAGAGCCGTCTGCAGGTTGCAGTGCTCATTTTCGGTCGCTCTACTCCGGTGGAGCTCGAGTTCAGCCAGGTCGAGAAGGTCTAGCCGAACGAAGCATCCCATACCCCGCAGCCCTATGTGCTGCGGGGTTTTGTCGTCACTGGGATAAAACGCAAGTCATCCGGGGAGCCATCTGGCGTTCGTACCCGATATTGGAGTAGCTCATGGCTAAGAAGATTCAGGCTTACATCAAGCTGCAAGTAAAGGCCGGCCAGGCCAACCCTAGCCCACCCGTTGGTCCAGCACTGGGTCAACACGGTGTGAACATCATGGAATTCTGCAAGGCCTTCAACGCCCGTACTCAGGGTCAAGAAGCCGGCCTGCCGACTCCTGTGATCATCACTGTCTACAGTGACCGTAGCTTCACCTTCGAAACCAAGAGCACCCCTGCCTCGGTTCTGCTGAAGAAAGCTGCTGGCCTGACCAGCGGTTCGGCTCGCCCGAACACTGTCAAGGTCGGTACTGTGACCCGCGCTCAGCTGGAAGAGATCGCCAAAACCAAACAGGCTGATCTGACCGCTGCTGACCTGGACGCTGCTGTACGCACCATCGCTGGCTCTGCCCGCAGCATGGGCCTGAACGTGGAGGGTGTGTAATGGCTAAGCTGACCAAGCGCCAAAAGGCTATCGCCGAGAAAATCGAAGCAGGCAAGGCCTACAACTTCGAAGAAGCCGCAGCTCTGCTGGCTTCGCTGCCGAACGCCAAATTCGTCGAGTCGTATGACATCGCCGTAAACCTCGGTGTTGACCCGCGTAAATCCGACCAGGTCGTACGTAGCGCTACCGTGCTGCCGCACGGCACTGGCAAGACCGTACGCGTTGCCGTCTTCACCCAGGGTCCAGCTGCTGAGGCCGCTCTGGCTGCCGGCGCTGACCGTGTAGGTATGGACGACCTGGCTGCCGAGATGAAAGCCGGCGACCTGAACTACGACGTCGTTATCGCATCGCCTGATGCCATGCGTGTTGTGGGTCAGCTGGGTCAGGTTCTGGGTCCTCGCGGCCTGATGCCTAACCCGAAAGTCGGTACCGTTTCGCCAGACGTAGCCACTGCCGTGAAAAACGCCAAGGCTGGTCAGGTTCGCTACCGCACCGACAAAAACGGTATCATCCACACCTCCGTTGGCAAAGTCGGCTTCGAAGCTGGCAAGCTGAAGGAAAACGTTGAAGCCCTGATCGCTGATCTGAAGCGTATCAAGCCGGCTTCCTCGAAAGGTATCTACGTCAAGCGCGTTACCCTGAGCACCACCATGGGCCCAGGTCTGATCATCGATCAGAGCTCGCTGAGCGTGTAAGACAATGTTGGCGGGTGTCATGCCCGCCAGCAGCAAAAATTGGGGTCCCTGCCTGGCGGGGGCTATCCAAGACCGTAGGCGGCGCAAGCCTTAAACAACCAGCCTACGCAGATGGTGCTCCCGGTTCCTTACCGAATCAGACACCAAAACGACATCCGGCTTCGGCCAGATGAAACGGTAACAAGCAGGAGTTTTACCCGTGGCAATTAAACTCGAAGACAAGAAGGCCATCGTCGCTGAAGTCAACGAGGCTGCCAAAGTCGCTCTGTCCGCTGTCGTGGCTGATGCCCGTGGTGTGACTGTAGGCGCAATGACCGGACTCCGTAAAGAGGCTCGTGAAGCTGGCGTATACGTACGTGTCGTACGTAACACCCTGCTCAAGCGCGCTGTTGCTGACACTGAATTCAGTGTCCTCAACGACGCCTTCACTGGCCCTACCCTGATCGCTTTCTCCAACGAGCACCCGGGCGCTGCTGCCCGTCTGTTCAAAGAGTTCGCCAAGGGTCAGAGCAAGTTCGAGATCAAGGCAGCTGCGTTTGACGGCAAGTTCATTGCAGCGAACCAGATCGACGTGTTGGCTACCCTGCCGACCCGCGACGAGGCCATCGCGAAGCTGATGAGCGTGATCCAAGGCGCTACCAGCAAGCTGGCTCGCACCCTGGCAGCTATTCGCGACCAGAAAGAAGCAACCGCCGCCTAAGGCGCGCGAAACTCTTTCGAATCATACGTTTAATTTGATAGCTGCTTAGGCTGTCACCCCAATACAGGATTTAAGTCATGTCCCTGACTAACGAGCAAATCATCGAAGCAATCGGCCAGAAAACCGTTCTGGAAGTTGTTGAGCTGATCAAAGCAATGGAAGAAACCTTCGGCGTTACCGCTGCTGTTGCCGCTGCTGGCCCAGCTGCCGCTGCTGCCGTTGTTGAAGAGCAGACCGAGTTCAACGTTGTTCTGGTTGAAGCCGGCGACAAGAAAGTGAACGTCATTAAAGCCGTTCGCGAGCTGACCGGTCTGGGCCTGAAAGAAGCCAAAGAGAAAGTCGATGGCGCTCCTCAGGTTGTAGCTGAAGGCGTTTCGAAAGAAGCCGCTGAAGACGCTAAGAAGAAGCTGGAAGAAGCAGGCGCCAAAGTCGAGCTGAAGTAATTTCGACTGTGCGATGCCAGCCTGAGCGTTAAGCGAAGGGCTGATGGCTGGTGGCTTATGCCACCGGCCTTTTTCCGTTATTGGTGGCCGATCAGGTCGGCCCCGATAACGAGCAGTAACCACCATGAGGGTGGCGCAAACCAAGGGGTTTGCACGATTTTCTGGCTGCTCCCGCCGGGAGATGCCAAACAAGCAGGTGACCAAGCTGGGGAATGCTGATGGCTTACTCATACACTGAGAAAAAACGTATCCGCAAGGACTTTAGCAAGTTGCCGGACGTCATGGACGTGCCTTACCTCCTGGCAATCCAGCTGGATTCGTATCGCGAATTCCTGCAGGCAGGAGCATCCAAGGACCAGTTCCGCGACATCGGCCTGCATGCGGCCTTCAAATCGGTATTCCCGATCATCAGCTACTCCGGCAATGCTGCCCTGGAGTACGTCGGCTACCGCCTGGGTGAGCCGGCCTTCGATGTGAAGGAATGTGTCCTGCGCGGTGTGACCTTCGCGGTCCCGCTGCGGGTGAAGGTGCGCCTGATCATCTTCGACAAGGAATCGTCGAACAAAGCGATCAAGGACATCAAAGAGCAAGAAGTCTACATGGGTGAAATCCCCCTGATGACTGAGAACGGTACCTTCGTTATCAACGGTACCGAGCGTGTGATCGTCTCCCAGCTGCACCGTTCGCCTGGTGTGTTCTTCGACCACGACCGTGGTAAGACCCACAGCTCGGGCAAGCTGCTGTACTCCGCACGCATCATCCCTTACCGCGGTTCGTGGCTGGACTTCGAGTTCGACCCGAAGGACTGCGTGTTCGTTCGTATCGACCGTCGCCGCAAGCTGCCGGCCTCGGTACTGCTGCGCGCCCTGGGTTACAGCACCGAAGAGGTTCTGAACACCTTCTACACCACCAACGTTTTCCACGTTTCCGGCGAAAAACTGAGCCTGGAGCTGGTGCCTCAGCGTCTGCGTGGTGAAGTCGCGGTCATGGACATCCACGACGATTCCGGCAAGGTCATCGTCGAGCAGGGCCGTCGTATCACCGCACGCCACATCAACCAGCTGGAAAAGGCTGGCGTGAAACAGCTGGACGTGCCGCTGGAATACATGTTGGGCCGCACCACCGCCAAGGCGATCGTGCACCCGGCTACCGGCGAGATCCTGGCCGAGTGCAACACCGAGCTGACCACCGACCTGCTGGTCAAGGTCGCCAAGGCTCAGGTCGTTCGCATCGAAACGCTGTACACCAACGACATCGACTGCGGTCCGTTCATTTCGGACACCCTGAAGATCGACACCACCAGCAACCAACTGGAAGCGCTGGTCGAGATCTACCGCATGATGCGTCCGGGCGAGCCGCCAACCAAGGACGCCGCCGAGACCCTGTTCAACAACCTGTTCTTCAGCGCCGAGCGTTACGACCTGT
This sequence comes from Pseudomonas oryziphila, assembly GCF_003940825.1. NCBI lineage: Bacteria > Pseudomonadati > Pseudomonadota > Gammaproteobacteria > Pseudomonadales > Pseudomonadaceae > Pseudomonas > Pseudomonas oryziphila. Next base: position 518,556 of record NZ_CP034338.1, read on the forward strand.
CCGCCGTTGGCCGCATGAAGTTCAACCGTCGTATCGGTCGTACCGAGATCGAAGGTTCGGGCGTGCTGAGCAAGGAAGATATCGTCGAGGTTCTCAAGACCCTGGTCGACATCCGTAACGGCAAAGGCATCGTCGACGACATCGACCACCTGGGTAACCGTCGTGTCCGTTGCGTCGGCGAGATGGCCGAGAACCAGTTCCGCGTTGGCCTGGTGCGCGTGGAACGTGCGGTCAAAGAGCGTCTGTCGATGGCTGAAAGCGAAGGCCTGATGCCGCAAGACCTGATCAACGCCAAGCCGGTTGCGGCGGCGGTGAAAGAGTTCTTCGGCTCCAGCCAGCTCTCGCAGTTCATGGACCAGAACAACCCGCTCTCCGAGATCACCCACAAGCGCCGTGTCTCTGCACTCGGCCCTGGCGGTCTGACCCGTGAGCGTGCTGGCTTTGAAGTCCGTGACGTACACCCGACCCACTACGGCCGTGTGTGCCCGATCGAAACGCCGGAAGGCCCGAACATCGGTCTGATCAACTCCCTGGCGGCCTATGCCCGCACCAACCAGTACGGCTTCCTGGAAAGCCCGTACCGCGTGGTGAAAGAGGGTGTGGTCAGCGACGACATCGTGTTCCTGTCCGCGATCGAAGAAGCCGATCACGTCATTGCCCAGGCTTCGGCCGCAATGAACGAGAAGAAGCAACTGATCGACGAGCTGGTAGCGGTCCGTCACCTGAACGAATTCACCGTCAAGGCGCCGGAAGACGTCACCCTGATGGACGTTTCGCCGAAGCAGGTAGTTTCGGTTGCTGCGTCGCTGATTCCGTTCCTCGAGCACGACGACGCCAACCGTGCGTTGATGGGTTCGAACATGCAGCGTCAGGCTGTACCTACTCTGCGTGCCGACAAGCCGCTGGTCGGTACCGGCATGGAGCGCAACGTTGCCCGTGACTCCGGCGTCTGCGTCGTGGCCCGTCGTGGCGGCGTGATCGACTCCGTCGATGCCAGCCGCATCGTGGTACGTGTTGCCGATGACGAAGTGGAAACCGGTGAAGCCGGTGTCGACATCTACAACCTGACCAAATACACCCGTTCCAACCAGAACACCTGCATCAACCAGCGTCCGCTGGTGAGCAAGGGTGACGTGGTCAAGCGCAACGACATCATGGCTGACGGCCCGTCCACCGACATGGGTGAACTGGCGCTGGGTCAGAACATGCGCATCGCGTTCATGGCCTGGAACGGTTTCAACTTCGAAGACTCCATCTGTCTGTCGGAGCGCGTGGTTCAGGAAGACCGCTTCACCACGATCCACATCCAGGAACTGACCTGTGTGGCCCGTGACACCAAGCTTGGCCCAGAGGAAATCACCGCGGACATCCCGAACGTGGGTGAAGCTGCGCTGAACAAGCTGGACGAAGCCGGTATCGTCTACGTAGGTGCCGAAGTCGGCGCTGGCGACATCCTGGTCGGCAAGGTCACCCCGAAAGGCGAGACCCAGCTGACGCCGGAAGAAAAACTGCTGCGCGCGATCTTCGGTGAGAAGGCCAGCGACGTCAAAGACACCTCCCTGCGCGTGCCGACCGGCACCAAGGGTACCGTCATCGACGTACAGGTCTTCACCCGTGATGGCGTTGAGCGCGACAGCCGCGCCCTGTCCATCGAGAAGATGCAGCTGGACGAGATCCGCAAGGACCTGAACGAAGAGTTCCGCATCGTTGAAGGCGCAACCTTCGAGCGTCTGCGTTCCGCGCTGAACGGCCAGGTGGTTGACGGTGGTGCGGGCCTGAAGAAAGGCACCGTGATCACTGACGACGTGCTGAACGGTCTGGAGCACGGCCAGTGGTTCAAGCTGCGCATGGCTGAAGATGCACTGAACGAGCAGCTGGAAAAGGCTCAGCAGTACATCGTCGACCGCCGCCGTCTGCTGGACGACAAGTTCGAAGACAAAAAGCGCAAGCTGCAGCAGGGCGATGACCTCGCACCGGGCGTACTGAAGATCGTCAAGGTCTACCTGGCAATCCGTCGTCGCATCCAGCCGGGCGACAAGATGGCCGGTCGTCACGGTAACAAAGGTGTGGTCTCGGTGATCATGCCGGTTGAAGACATGCCGCACGACGCCAACGGTACGCCGGTCGACGTCGTACTGAACCCGCTGGGCGTACCTTCGCGTATGAACGTCGGTCAGATCCTTGAAACCCACCTGGGCCTCGCGGCCAAGGGCCTGGGCGAGAAGATCGATCGCATGATCGAAGAGCAGCGCAAAGCCGCTGAGCTGCGTGGTTTCCTCACCGAGATCTACAACGAGATCGGTGGTCGTCAGGAGAACCTGGACGAGTTCACCGACGAAGAGATCCTCGCCCTGGCGCACAACTTGAAGAAGGGCGTGCCAATGGCCACTCCAGTCTTCGACGGTGCCAAGGAGAGCGAGATCAAGGCCATGCTGAAACTGGCAGACCTGCCAGAAAGCGGCCAGATGGTGCTGTTCGATGGCCGTACCGGCAACAAGTTCGAGCGTCCTGTGACCGTCGGTTACATGTACATGCTCAAGCTGAACCACTTGGTGGACGACAAGATGCACGCGCGTTCCACTGGTTCTTACAGCCTGGTTACCCAGCAGCCGCTGGGTGGTAAGGCGCAGTTCGGTGGTCAGCGTTTCGGGGAGATGGAAGTGTGGGCGCTGGAAGCATACGGCGCGGCATACACCCTGCAAGAAATGCTCACAGTGAAGTCGGACGACGTGAACGGCCGTACCAAGATGTACAAGAACATCGTGGATGGCGATCACCGTATGGAGCCGGGCATGCCCGAGTCCTTCAACGTGTTGATCAAAGAGATCCGTTCGCTCGGTATCGACATCGATCTGGAAACCGAATAACACGTGACGCGAAGGGGAGTGCGGCAGCTGATGCCCACTCCCTGCTCCGCCAGGAGGAAAGGCCTTGAAAGACCTACTGAATTTGCTGAAAAACCAGGGTCAAGTCGAAGAGTTCGACGCCATCCGTATCGGTCTGGCGTCGCCTGAAATGATCCGTTCGTGGTCGTTCGGTGAAGTCAAAAAGCCCGAGACCATCAACTACCGTACGTTCAAGCCTGAGCGTGACGGCCTGTTCTGCGCCAAGATCTTTGGCCCAGTCAAGGACTACGAGTGCCTGTGCGGCAAGTACAAGCGCCTGAAGCACCGTGGTGTGATCTGCGAGAAGTGCGGCGTTGAAGTCGCCCTGGCCAAGGTTCGCCGTGAGCGCATGGCGCACATCGAGCTGGCCTCGCCGGTTGCCCACATCTGGTTCCTGAAGTCGCTGCCGTCCCGTATCGGCCTGCTGATGGACATGACCCTGCGTGACATCGAGCGCGTGCTCTACTTCGAGAGCTACGTCGTGATCGACCCGGGCATGACCACCCTCGAGAAGGGTCAGCTGCTCAACGACGAACAGTACTTCGAAGCGCTGGAAGAGTTCGGTGACGACTTCGACGCCCGCATGGGTGCCGAGGCTGTCCGCGAGCTGCTGCACGCTATCGACCTGGAGCACGAGATTGGCCGCCTGCGCGAAGAAATTCCGCAAACCAACTCGGAAACCAAGATCAAGAAGCTGTCCAAGCGCCTGAAGCTGATGGAAGCTTTCCAGGGCTCGGGCAACCTGCCTGAGTGGATGGTCCTGACCGTCCTGCCAGTTCTGCCGCCGGACCTGCGTCCGCTGGTACCGCTGGATGGCGGCCGCTTCGCGACCTCCGACCTGAACGATCTGTATCGTCGGGTGATCAACCGTAACAACCGTCTGAAGCGCCTGCTCGATCTGTCGGCGCCGGACATCATCGTGCGCAACGAAAAGCGCATGCTGCAGGAGGCGGTCGACGCCCTGCTCGACAACGGCCGTCGCGGTCGCGCCATCACTGGCTCGAACAAGCGTCCGCTGAAGTCGCTGGCCGACATGATCAAAGGTAAGCAAGGTCGCTTCCGTCAGAACTTGCTCGGTAAGCGCGTGGACTACTCCGGTCGTTCGGTAATTACCGTAGGCCCGACCCTGCGCCTGCACCAGTGCGGTCTGCCGAAGAAGATGGCCCTCGAGCTGTTCAAGCCGTTCATTTTCGGCAAGCTGGAAATGCGTGGTCTGGCGACCACCATCAAGGCCGCCAAGAAGATGGTCGAGCGCGAGCTGCCAGAGGTGTGGGACGTTCTCGCCGAAGTGATTCGCGAACACCCCGTACTGCTCAACCGTGCACCGACCCTTCACCGTCTGGGTATCCAGGCCTTTGAACCGGTACTGATCGAAGGTAAGGCGATTCAGCTGCACCCGCTGGTCTGCGCCGCGTACAACGCCGACTTCGACGGTGACCAGATGGCCGTTCACGTGCCGCTGACGCTGGAAGCCCAGCTCGAAGCGCGCGCGCTGATGATGTCGACCAACAACATTCTGTCGCCAGCCAACGGTGAGCCAATCATCGTTCCGTCGCAGGACGTTGTACTGGGTCTGTACTACATGACCCGTGAAGCCATCAACGCCAAGGGCGAAGGTCGCGTATTCGCCGACCTGCAGGAAGTCGACCGCGTATTCCGCGCCGGCGAGGCTGCCCTGCACGCGAAAATCAAGGTTCGTATCAACGAAACCGTGAAAGAGCGTGATGGTTCGGTGGTCAAGAACACCCGCATCGTCGACACCACCGTTGGCCGTGCGCTGCTGTTCCAGGTTGTACCGGCAGGCCTGCCGTACGACGTGGTCAACCAGCCGATGAAGAAGAAGGCGATCTCCAAGCTGATCAACCAGTGCTACCGCGTGGTTGGTCTTAAAGAGACCGTTATCTTCGCTGACCAGCTGATGTACACCGGTTTCGCTTACTCGACCATTTCCGGCGTTTCCATCGGTGTTAACGACTTCGTTATCCCGGACGAGAAAGCCCGCATCATCGGTAACGCTACCGATGAAGTGAAGGAAATCGAGAGCCAGTACGCCTCCGGCCTGGTAACCCAGGGCGAGAAGTACAACAAGGTCATCGACTTGTGGTCGAAGGCGAACGACGAAGTGTCCAAGGCGATGATGGCCAACCTCTCGAAAGAGAAGGTCATCGACCGCGAAGGCAAGGAAGTCGAGCAAGAATCCTTCAACTCGATGTACATGATGGCTGACTCCGGTGCTCGTGGTTCCGCGGCCCAGATCCGTCAGCTGGCCGGTATGCGTGGCCTGATGGCCAAGCCGGACGGCTCGATCATCGAGACGCCGATCACCGCGAACTTCCGTGAAGGTCTGAGCGTACTGCAGTACTTCATCTCGACTCACGGTGCTCGTAAAGGTCTGGCGGATACCGCACTGAAGACAGCTAACTCCGGTTACCTGACTCGCCGTCTGGTGGACGTTGCCCAGGATCTGGTCGTGACCGAGATCGACTGCGGCACCGACCAGGGCCTGCTGATGACCCCGCACATCGAAGGCGGCGACGTTGTCGAGCCGCTGGGTGAGCGCGTACTGGGTCGTGTCATCGCCCGTGACGTGTTCAAGCCAGGTACCGAGGACGTCATCGTTCCTGCCGGCACTCTGGTCGATGAGCAGTGGGTCGAGTTCATTGAGCTGAACAGCATCGACGAAGTGGTCGTGCGTTCGCCGATCAGCTGCGAAACCCGCTACGGCATCTGCGCCAAGTGCTACGGTCGCGACCTGGCTCGCGGTCACCAGGTGAACATCGGTGAAGCTGTCGGCGTTATCGCTGCACAGTCGATCGGTGAGCCGGGTACCCAGCTGACCATGCGTACGTTCCACATCGGTGGTGCTGCAAGCCGTACTTCGGCTGCCGACAGCGTCCAGGTGAAGAACGGCGGTATGGTGCGTCTGCACAACCTGAAGCAGGTCGAGCGTGCCGATGGCAACCTGGTTGCCGTGTCGCGTTCAGGCGAACTGGCCATTGCCGATGAATTCGGTCGTGAGCGTGAGCGCTACAAGCTGCCTTACGGTGCGGTGATTTCGGTCAAGGAAGGTGACAAGGTCGAAGCTGGCGCCATCGTCGCCAAGTGGGACCCGCACACCCACCCGATCGTTACCGAGCTGAAAGGTACCGTGACCTTCGTGGGCATGGAAGAAAACATCACCATCAAGCGCCAGACCGACGAACTGACCGGTCTGACCAACATTGAAGTCCTGGACGTCAAGGATCGCCCTGCCGCAGGCAAGGAAATCCGTCCGGCCATCAAGATGGTCGATGCCAATGGCAAGGATCTGTACCTGCCAGGTACCGATGTACCTGCTCAGTACTTCCTGCCAGCCAACGCCCTCGTCGGTGTGGCTGACGGTGCTCAGATCGGCGTCGGTGATGTTATTGCGCGTATCCCGCAAGAAACTTCGAAGACCCGTGACATCACCGGTGGTCTGCCACGCGTTGCCGACCTGTTCGAAGCGCGTCGTCCGAAAGAAGCCTCGATTCTGGCTGAAGTCAGCGGCACCATCGCCTTCGGTAAAGAGACCAAGGGCAAGCGCCGTCTGGTCATCACCCCGACCGATGGCAGCGATCCGTACGAAGAGCTGATTCCGAAGTGGCGCCACCTGAACGTCTTCGAAGGCGAACAGGTAAACCGCGGCGAAGTTATCTCCGACGGCCCGAGCGATCCGCACGACATCCTGCGTCTGCTGGGTGTGAGCGCGCTGGCGAAGTACATCGTCAACGAGATCCAGGACGTTTACCGTCTGCAAGGCGTTAAGATCAACGACAAGCACATCGAGACCATCCTGCGTCAGATGCTGCGCAAGGTCGAGATCGCCGAGTCGGGTGACTCCAGCTTCATCAAGGGCGACCAGATGGAACTGACTCACGTGCTGGTCGAGAACGAGCGTCTCGCCGCCGAAGACAAGTTCATCTCGAAGTTCACCCGTGTGCTGCTGGGTATCACCAAGGCCTCGCTGTCGACCGAATCGTTCATCTCCGCGGCTTCCTTCCAGGAAACCACCCGCGTACTGACCGAAGCGGCCGTTACCGGCAAGCGCGATTACCTGCGCGGCCTGAAAGAGAACGTGGTCGTGGGTCGTCTGATCCCGGCCGGTACCGGTCTGGCCTATCACAGCGAGCGCAAGCGCCGCCGTGAAGCCGACAAGCCGCTGCGTGTGAGCGCCAGTGAGGTGGAAGCCGCACTGACCGAAGCGCTGAACTCCAGCGGTAACTAAGTACAGGGCAGGGCCCCGGCAAACCCCGCGCGACCATCGATGACATGAAATGTTGCCGATGATCGGGCGGGGAGGGCCGGGGCCTCGTCTTGACTGGGTGCAAGATCCTCCGTAGACTTTTGTACCCTTAAATTTGGTGAGGCTCCGTCTCGCCAATTTTTGGCTTTCTTGCAAGACAATTGAGTCGCAAGGCAATCAGTGGAGCTAGTAGATGGCAACTATCAACCAGCTGGTACGTCAGCCGCGTAAGCGTTCGGTCGAGAAATCGGACGTTCCTGCGCTGCAGAACTGCCCGCAACGTCGTGGCGTGTGCACCCGCGTGTACACCACTACGCCGAAAAAACCTAACTCGGCACTGCGTAAAGTATGCCGTGTGCGTCTGACCAACGGTTTCGAGGTTTCCTCGTACATCGGTGGTGAAGGCCACAACCTGCAAGAGCACAGCGTCGTCCTGATCCGTGGCGGCCGTGTAAAAGACTTGCCAGGTGTTCGTTACCACACCGTTCGCGGCTCTCTGGATACTTCGGGCGTCAAAGGCCGTAACCAGGGTCGTTCGAAGTACGGTACCAAGCGTCCGAAGTAATCGGCCGTTTGCAGACATCCATTTTTTTGAGTCGATAAGAGTAAGGTCGGGCAGGGGTCGAAGACCCACGTCCCGGGCTAACCTGAAGACCGTTTGAGGGCTTATCATGCCAAGACGTCGTGTAGCAGCAAAACGTGAGATCCTTGACGATCCGAAGTACGGATCCCAGATCCTCGCCAAGTTCATGAACCACGTGATGGAAAGCGGCAAGAAGGCCGTAGCCGAGCGCATCGTTTACGGTGCCCTGGATACCGTCAAAGCACGCAAGAACAGCGACCCCCTGGAAATCTTCGAGAAAGCTCTCGACGCCATCGCTCCGCTGGTCGAAGTTAAGTCCCGCCGTGTTGGCGGTGCCACTTACCAGGTCCCGGTTGAAGTTCGTCCATCCCGTCGTAACGCTCTGGCAATGCGCTGGCTCGTAGACTACGCCCGCAAGCGCGGCGAGAAGTCGATGGCCCTGCGCCTGGCCGGTGAACTGCTGGATGCTGCCGAAGGCAAAGGTGCTGCAGTCAAGAAGCGTGAAGACGTTCACCGTATGGCTGAAGCCAACAAAGCGTTCTCGCACTACCGCTTCTAATTCAAGCATCAATCATTTTGCGAGGGCTTTATGGCTCGTACTACAGCAATTAACCGCTACCGTAACATTGGTATCTGTGCCCACGTTGACGCGGGCAAGACCACCACTACCGAGCGGATCCTGTTCTACACAGGTCTGAGCCACAAGATGGGCGAGGTGCATGACGGCGCCGCGACCACCGACTGGATGGTGCAGGAGCAGGAGCGCGGTATCACCATTACCTCCGCTGCCGTTACCACCTTCTGGAAAGGTTCCCGTGGTCAGTACGACAACTACCGCGTAAACGTCATCGATACCCCCGGCCACGTTGACTTCACCATTGAAGTAGAGCGTTCGCTGCGTGTACTCGACGGCGCGGTCGTTGTGTTCTGCGGTACCTCCGGCGTTGAGCCGCAGTCCGAAACCGTATGGCGTCAGGCCAACAAGTACGGCGTTCCACGTGTTGTTTACGTGAACAAGATGGACCGTGCCGGTGCCAACTTCCTGCGCGTTATCGGCCAGATCAAGAACCGCCTGGGTCACACCCCGGTTCCGGTCCAGCTGGCTATCGGTGCTGAAGACGACTTCCAGGGTCAGGTTGACCTGATCAAGATGAAAGCCATCTACTGGAACGACGACGACAAAGGTACTACCTACCGCGAGGAAGAGATTCCTGCTGAGCTGGTGGACCTGGCCAACGAGTGGCGCAGCAACATGGTCGAGGCTGCTGCCGAGGCCAACGAAGAACTGATGAACAAGTACCTTGAAGAAGGTGACCTGTCCGTCGAGGACATCAAGGCTGGTCTGCGCGCCCGTACCCTGGCGAGCGAGATCGTTCCTGCTGTCTGCGGTTCGTCGTTCAAGAACAAGGGTGTTCCCCTGGTTCTCGACGCCGTTATCGACTTCCTGCCTGCTCCGACCGAAATCCCGGCGATCAAGGGTATCCACCCTGACCTGATCGACGTGCCGAAGGACGAAGTTACCGCAGAGCAGTACGATGAGCGTCCTGCTGACGACAACGAGCCGTTCTCGGCCCTGGCGTTCAAGATTGCCACCGACCCGTTCGTTGGTACTCTGACCTTCGTCCGCGTTTACTCGGGCTTCCTGACCTCCGGTGACTCCGTCATCAACTCGGTCAAGGGCAAGAAAGAGCGCGTTGGTCGTATGGTGCAGATGCACGCCAACCAGCGTGAAGAGATCAAAGAAGTACGCGCTGGTGACATCGCTGCTCTGATCGGCATGAAGGACGTCACCACCGGTGACACCCTGTGCAACGCCGACAAGCCGATCATCCTCGAGCGTATGGACTTCCCTGAGCCGGTAATCTCGCTCTCCGTAGAGCCGAAAACCAAGGCTGACCAGGAGAAGATGGGTATCGCACTGGGCAAGCTGGCCCAGGAAGACCCGTCGTTCCGAGTCAAGACCGACGAAGAAACCGGCCAGACCATCATCTCCGGTATGGGTGAGCTGCACCTGGACATCCTCGTTGACCGCATGAAGCGCGAGTTCAACGTCGAGTGCAACGTCGGCAAGCCGCAGGTTTCGTACCGCGAGAAGATCACCAAGTCCAACGTCGAGATCGAAGGTAAGTTCGTTCGTCAGTCGGGTGGTCGTGGTCAGTTCGGTCACTGCTGGATCCGTTTCTCGGAGCCGGACGTGGACGACAAAGGCAATATCACCGAAGGCCTGGTGTTCTCCAACGAAGTCGTTGGTGGTGTGATTCCTAAGGAATTCATCGCCCCGATCCAGAAGGGCATCGAAGAGCAGATGAAAAACGGCGTTGTTGCCGGCTATCCGCTGCTCGGCCTGAAGGCCACGGTATTCGACGGTTCGTACCACGACGTCGACTCCAACGAAATGGCGTTCAAAATCGCTGCTTCGATGGCCACCAAGCAACTGGCCCAGAAGGGCGGTGGCGTGGTCCTCGAACCGATCATGAAGGTCGAAGTTGTAACCCCGGAAGATTACCTGGGTGACGTGATGGGTGACCTGAGCCGTCGTCGTGGGATGATCCAGGGTAATGAAGACTCGGTGTCCGGCAAGGTAATCACTGCTGAGGTGCCGCTCGGAGAGATGTTCGGTTACGCGACCGACGTTCGTTCCATGTCTCAGGGTCGCGCAAGCTACTCCATGGAATTCTCCAAATACGCCGAAGCTCCGTCGAACATCGTCGAAGCACTCGTTAAAAAACAAGGCTAATCCCCTTTAGGCAAGAGGTTCACTGTCGTGGCTAAAGAAAAATTTGATCGTTCCCTTCCCCACGTTAACGTCGGCACCATCGGCCACGTTGACCACGGTAAGACCACTCTGACCGCAGCTCTGACCCGCGTCTGCTCCGAAGTTTTCGGTTCGGCCGTCGTTGAGTTCGACAAGATCGACTCGGCTCCGGAAGAAAAAGCTCGCGGTATCACCATCAACACCGCGCACGTCGAGTACAACTCGAACATTCGTCACTACGCTCACGTTGACTGCCCAGGTCACGCTGACTACGTGAAGAACATGATCACCGGTGCTGCCCAGATGGACGGCGCGATCCTGGTTTGCTCGGCCGCCGATGGTCCGATGCCACAAACCCGTGAGCACATCCTGCTGTCCCGTCAGGTTGGCGTTCCGTACATCGTGGTCTTCCTGAACAAGGCTGACCTGGTAGACGACGCTGAGCTGCTGGAACTGGTCGAGATGGAAGTTCGCGACCTGCTGTCCACCTACGACTTCCCAGGCGACGACACCCCGATCATCATCGGTTCGGCTCGTATGGCTCTGGAAGGCAAAGACGACAACGAAATGGGCACCACCGCTGTCAAGCGTCTGGTTGAAACTCTGGACAGCTACATCCCAGAGCCAGAGCGTGCTATCGACAAGCCGTTCCTGATGCCAATCGAAGACGTGTTCTCGATCTCCGGTCGCGGTACCGTTGTTACCGGCCGTATCGAGCGCGGTATCGTTCGCGTTCAAGACCCGCTGGAAATCGTTGGTCTGCGTGACACCACCACCACCACCTGCACCGGCGTTGAGATGTTCCGCAAGCTGCTGGACGAAGGTCGTGCTGGCGAGAACTGCGGCGTCCTGCTGCGTGGTACCAAGCGTGACGACGTTGAGCGTGGTCAGGTTCTGGTCAAGCCGGGTTCGGTCAAGCCGCACACCAAGTTCACCGCAGAAGTCTACGTTCTGTCGAAGGAAGAAGGCGGTCGTCACACTCCGTTCTTCAAAGGCTACCGTCCTCAGTTCTACTTCCGTACCACTGACGTGACCGGTAACTGCGAACTGCCGGAAGGCGTTGAAATGGTAATGCCAGGTGACAACATTCAGATGACTGTCACCCTGATCAAGACCATCGCAATGGAAGACGGTCTGCGCTTCGCCATCCGTGAAGGCGGTCGTACCGTCGGCGCCGGCGTCGTAGCCAAAATCATCGAGTAATCACTCGACCGATTGAAAAAGCCCCCGCTCAGCGGGGGCTTTTTTTATTGGGTTGACACTAAATTGGGGCGTCTATAGAATCACGCCTCCTTTTAGCGGGCGTAGTGCGTCCGTTGGGAACAGCCTGGAGTCTGAAATCCAATGCAAAATCAGCAAATCCGTATCAGGTTGAAGGCTTTCGACCATCGCCTGATCGACCAATCCACCCAGGAAATCGTGGAAACCGCGAAACGTACTGGTGCACAAGTGCGTGGTCCAATTCCACTGCCTACCCGCAAAGAGCGTTTCACCGTTCTGGTCTCCCCGCACGTCAACAAAGACGCGCGTGACCAGTACGAGATTCGCACTCATAAGCGTGTTCTGGACATCGTCCAGCCAACGGATAAAACCGTTGACGCGCTGATGAAGCTTGATCTGGCGGCCGGTGTGGAAGTACAGATCAGCCTCGGCTAAGACTTCGGTCTGGTCGTGTAACGCTCTGAAATGGGCGGCCATAGCGGGTGAAAGCCCCGTACACTCATGAGGTTTACAACATGACTATTGGTGTAGTCGGTCGAAAAGCGGGTATGACCCGTATTTTCACCGAAGAAGGTGTCTCCATTCCGGTCACGGTCATTGAGATCGAGCCGAATCGCGTCACCCAGTTCAAAACCGAAGAAACTGATGGCTACCGTGCAGTGCAAGTCACTGTCGGCGAGCGTCGTGCTTCGCGTGTGACCGCCGCTCAGGCTGGCCACTTTGCCAAGGCCAACGTTGCCGCTGGTCGCGGTGTCTGGGAGTTCCGTCTTGAAGAAGGCGATTTCCAGGCTGGCGATCTGATCAAAGCTGAACTCTTCACTGCAGGCCAGCTGGTAGACGTAACCGGTCAGTCCAAAGGTAAAGGCTTCGCCGGTACCATCAAGCGCTGGAACTTCCGTGGTCAAGATAACACCCACGGTAACTCCGTATCGCACCGTGTCCCTGGCTCCATCGGCCAGTGCCAGACTCCTGGTCGTGTATTCAAGGGCAAGAAAATGTCCGGTCACATGGGCGCTGAGCGCGTGACTGTGCAGTCCCTGGAAGTAGTACGCGTAGACGCTGAACGCAACCTGCTGCTGATCAAGGGTGCCGTTCCAGGCGCTACTGGCGGCGACGTGGTTGTGCGTCCAGCTGTCAAGGCTCGCGGGTAAGGGGAAACTGACATGCAACTTAATGTAAATGACGCTCAGGCGATCGAAGTTTCCGAACTGACTTTCGGTGGCGAATTCAACGAGACGCTGGTACACCAAGCAGTCGTGGCCTACATGGCCGGCGGCCGTCAGGGCACCAAGCAGCAGAAGACCCGTTCTGACGTGGCCGGTGGCGGTAAGCGCCCATGGCGTCAGAAAGGTACTGGCCGTGCTCGTGCCGGTACTACCCGTGGTCCGATCTGGCGTGGCGGTGGTGTAACCTTCGCAGCTCGTCCTCAGGATCACTCGCAGAAGCTCAACAAGAAGATGTATCGCGCAGCTCTGCGCTCCATCCTCGCTGAGCTGGTGCGTAGCGACCGTCTGGTCGTGGTTCAGGACTTCGCTGTTGAAGCGCCGAAAACCAAAGACCTGCTGAACAAGCTGAACGGCATGGGTCTGAGCGATGTTCTGATCGTTTCGGACGCTGTTGATCAGAACCTGTACCTGGCTGCTCGCAACCTGCCGCACGTCGATGTACGTGACGTTCAAGGTTCCGACCCGGTCAGTCTGATCGCATACGAGAAGGTGTTGATCACCGTCTCGGCCGTGAAGAAATTCGAGGAGCTGCTGGGATGAACCAGGAACGCGTATTCAAAGTCCTCCTTGGCCCGCACGTTTCCGAGAAGGCTACCGTTCTGGCTGAGAAGAAAGGCCAGTTCGTATTCAAGGTTGCTACCGATGCAACCAAGCTGGAAATCAAGAAAGCTGTCGAAGGCCTGTTCAACGTAAAAGTTGAAAACGTGTCGACTGTTAACGTTCTGGGTAAAACCAAGCGTACCGCACGTGGTCTGGGCAAGCGTAATGACTGGAAGAAGGCAATCGTCTCCCTTCAGCCAGGCCAAGATCTCGATTTCAGCAGCAGTGCTGAGTAAGGAAGGGGTGCATCATGGCAATCGTTAAATGCAAACCGACTTCCCCTGGCCGCCGTTTTGTGGTCAAGGTGGTCAACAAGGAGCTGCACAAAGGCGCTCCTCACGCACCGCTGATCGAGAAAAAATCGAAGTCTGGTGGTCGTAACAACAATGGCCGCATCACCACGCGTCACGTGGGTGGTGGTCATAAGCAGCATTACCGTCTGGTCGACTTCCGTCGCAACGACAAGGATGGCATTCCAGCCACCGTCGAGCGTATCGAATACGACCCGAACCGTACTGCTCACATCGCCCTGCTGTGCTACGCAGACGGTGAGCGTCGCTACATCATCGCCCCTAAAGGCGTGAGCGCTGGCGACCAGCTGATTGCAGGTGCCCTGGCCCCAATCAAGGCCGGTAACTCCCTGCAGCTGCGCAACATTCCAGTAGGTAGCACCATTCACGGCATCGAACTGAAGCCGGGTAAAGGTGCTCAGATCGCTCGTTCCGCTGGTGCTTCGGCTCAGCTGATCGCTCGCGAAGGTGTCTACGTGACCCTGCGTCTGCGCTCTGGTGAAATGCGTAAAGTCCTGGCTGAGTGCCGTGCGACCCTGGGCGAAGTCTCGAACTCCGAGCACAGCCTGCGTTCGCTGGGTAAAGCTGGTGCCAAACGCTGGCGCGGCGTTCGCCCAACCGTTCGTGGTGTTGCCATGAACCCGGTTGACCACCCGCATGGTGGTGGTGAAGGTCGTACCTCCGGTGGTCGTCATCCGGTATCGCCATGGGGCTTCCCAACCAAGGGTGCTAAAACCCGTGGTAATAAGCGTACCGACAACATGATCGTCCGTCGTCGCAAGTAACTAGAGGGATACGACAGTGCCACGTTCTCTGAAAAAAGGTCCTTTTATCGATCTTCACCTGTTGAAGAAGGTCGAAGTGGCGGTGGAGAAGAACGATCGCAAGCCAGTTAAAACCTGGTCGCGCCGTTCGATGATCCTGCCACAAATGGTCGGTCTGACCATCGCGGTACACAACGGTCGCCAACACGTCCCAGTTCTCGTGAACGAAGACATGGTCGGCCACAAACTGGGCGAGTTCGCCGGTACCCGCACCTATCGCGGGCACGTGGCTGACAAGAAAGCCAAGCGTTAAGGGGTAAGGAAATGGAAGTAGCCGCTAAGTTGTCGGGCGCTCGCATCTCCGCCCAGAAAGCCCGCTTGGTCGCCGACCAGATCCGCGGGAAGAAGGTGGGCGAAGCGCTCAACCTGTTGGCCTTCAGCAGCAAAAAAGCCGCTGAAATCATGAAGAAAGTCCTCGAGTCGGCCGTTGCCAACGCCGAACACAACGAAGGCGCAGACGTTGATGACCTGAAGGTCTCCACCGTCTTCGTCAACGAAGGGCGTTCGCTGAAGCGCATCATGCCGCGTGCCAAAGGCCGCGCTGATCGCATCGTCAAGCGGTCTTGCCATATCACTGTCAAGGTTGCGGACAAGTAACGGAGTCGATCAGATGGGTCAGAAAGTACATCCCACTGGCATTCGCCTGGGAATCGTCAAGGAGCACACCTCCGTCTGGTACGCAGACGGCGCGACTTACGCAGATTACCTGCTGAAGGATCTGCAAACTCGTGAGTACCTCCAAGACAAACTAAAAAGCGCGTCCGTAAGCCGTATCGATATTCATCGTCCGGCTCAAACTGCACGCATCACCATCCACACCGCTCGTCCCGGTATCGTTATCGGCAAGAAAGGTGAAGATGTTGAGAAGCTGCGTCAGGACCTGACCAAGCAGATGGGTGTGCCTGTGCACATCAACATCGAAGAGATCCGCAAGCCGGAACTCGACGCTATGCTGGTTGCTCAGAGCGTAGCCCAGCAGCTGGAACGCCGCGTAATGTTCCGTCGCGCCATGAAGCGCGCCGTACAGAACGCCATGCGTATTGGTGCCAAGGGCATCAAGATCCAGGTGAGCGGTCGTCTCGGCGGTGCCGAGATCGCACGTACCGAGTGGTATCGCGAAGGTCGTGTGCCCCTGCACACCCTGCGTGCCGATATCGACTACAACACCTACGAAGCTCACACCACCTACGGTGTGATCGGTGTCAAGGTTTGGATCTTCAAAGGCGAAGTGATTGGTGGTCGCCAGGAAGAGCTGAAGCCTCAAGCACCAGCGCCTCGTAAAAAAGCTGCTAAGTAAGGGGTACGCCAAATGTTGCAACCAAAGCGTACAAAATTCCGCAAGCAGATGACTGGCCACAACCGTGGTCTGGCACTGCGCGGTAGCAAGGTCAGCTTCGGCGAGTTCGCTCTGAAAGCTGTCGCCCGCGGTCGTCTCACCGCTCGCCAGATCGAGTCGGCACGTCGTGCCCTGACCCGTCACGTTAAGCGTGGCGGCAAGATCTGGATCCGTGTGTTCCCGGACAAGCCAGTTACCAAGAAGCCTCTCGAAGTGCGGATGGGTAAAGGTAAGGGTTCCGTGGAATACTGGGTTGCCCAGATTCAGCCAGGCAAAGTCCTGTACGAGATCGAGGGTGTTTCTGAAGAGCTGGCGCGCGAAGCTTTCGCCCTGGCCGCTGCAAAGCTGCCTCTCGCCACCTCCTTTGTTAAGCGGACGGTGATGTGATGAAAGCGAATGAACTTCGTGAAAAATCCGCACAGCAACTGAATGAGCAACTGCTCGGCTTGCTGCGCGACCAGTTCAATCTGCGCATGCAGAAAGCAACTGGCCAGTTGGGGCAGTCGCACCTGCTCTCGCAAGTTAAGCGTGACATCGCTCGCGTGAAAACTGTGCTCAACCAGCAGGCAGGTAAGTGATCATGGCTGAAGCTGAAAAAACCGTCCGTACGCTGACTGGCCGTGTCGTCAGCGACAAAATGGACAAGACCATCACCGTTCTGATCGAGCGTCGCGTAAAGCACCCGATCTACGGTAAATACGTTAAGCGTTCGACTAAGCTGCACGCGCACGACGAAGCCAACCAGTGCAAGATCGGCGACAAGGTTTCCATTCGCGAAACCCGTCCGCTGGCCAAGACCAAGTCCTGGGCACTGGTTGAAGTCCTCGAACGCGCTGTTGAAGTCTAAGGGCTAGGGGTCGGAGAAATTTTATGATTCAGACTCAATCCATGCTCGATGTGGCCGATAACAGCGGCGCTCGTCGCGTCATGTGCATCAAGGTGCTCGGCGGTTCGCACCGCCGTTACGCCGGCATCGGTGACATCATCAAGGTAACCGTCAAGGAAGCAATTCCGCGCGGTAAGGTCAAAAAAGGCCAAGTGATGACTGCTGTTGTCGTCCGTACCCGTCACGGTGTACGTCGCGCTGACGGTTCCATCATTCGTTTCGACGGCAACGCTGCTGTTCTGCTGAACACCAAGCAAGAGCCGATCGGCACTCGCATCTTCGGGCCAGTGACCCGTGAACTTCGTACCGAGAAGTTCATGAAGATCGTCTCGCTCGCCCCTGAAGTGCTCTAAGGAGATCCGACATGCAAAAGATTCGTCGTGACGACGAGATCATCGTGATCGCCGGCAAAGACAAAGGTAAGCGCGGTAAGGTGCTGAAGGTTCTCGCTGATGACCGTTTGGTCGTCGGTGGTGTCAACCTGGTCAAGCGTCATACCAAGCCTAACCCGATGGCGGGCGTCCAGGGCGGTATCGTCGAGAAAGAAGCGCCACTGCACGCTTCCAACGTTGCCATCTTCAACAGCGAAACCAACAAAGCTGACCGCGTTGGTTTCAAAGTAGAAGAAGGTAAGAAAATTCGTGTCTTCAAGTCGACCCAAAAAGCGGTTGATGCTTGAACACTGCTAGGTAGAAGACCATGGCACGACTGAAAGAGATTTACCGGAACGAAATCGCTCCTAAGCTTAAGGAAGAACTTAAGCTGTCGAACGTGATGGAAGTTCCTCGCGTTACCAAAATCACCCTGAACATGGGTCTGGGCGAAGCGATCGGCGACAAGAAAGTCATCGAGCACGCTGTAGCTGACCTGGAAAAGATCACCGGTCAAAAGCCGGTCGTGACTTTCGCTCGCAAATCCATCGCTGGCTTCAAAGTCCGCGAAGGCTGGCCGATCGGCGTCAAGGTGACCCTGCGTAGCGACAAGATGTACGAATTCCTGGACCGCCTGCTGGCGATCTCCCTGCCTCGGGTTCGCGACTTCCGCGGCCTGAATGCCAAGTCCTTCGATGGTCGTGGCAACTACAGCATGGGCGTGAAAGAGCAGATCATCTTCCCGGAAATCGACTACGACAAGATCGATGCTCTGCGCGGTTTGGACATCACCCTGACCACCACTGCTCGTTCGGACGACGAAGGCCGCGCTCTGCTGCGTGCTTTCAAGTTCCCGTTCCGCAACTGATTGGAGTAGGAAAATGGCCAAGAAGAGCATGAAAAACCGCGAGCTGAAGCGTCAGCTCACGGTAGCCAAGTACGCCAAAAAGCGTGCCGAGCTGAAAGCGACCATCGTCAACCTGAACGCCTCTCCAGAAGAGCGTTTCGCTGCCGTTGTCGCTCTGCAGAAGCAGCCACGTGACGCTAGCGCCTCGCGCATGCGTAACCGCTGCCGCATCACCGGTCGTCCGCACGGCGTGTACCGCAAGTTCGGCCTCGGCCGTAACAAGCTGCGCGAAGCCGCCATGCGTGGTGATGTGCCAGGTCTGGTCAAGGCCAGCTGGTAATCCCGGTTGGCGTGACCGCCGGCGGAAGGGGAGAAATCTTCCGACCGCCGGTGACCTCGCAAAGAAACAAGCCCCTATATGGGGCTTGTTTCGTTTCTGCCTTGTGTCTAGAATGACCGGCTCACCTGAGCCTGGGTTTTTTACCCTGCCTGCCCGGGTGGTTGTGATAGCCGCAAGGCTAATAATTCTTGTATCAGGAGCATCTAGCCCATGAGTATGCAGGACCCGTTAGCGGACATGCTAACTCGCATCCGTAATGCCCAGATGGCTGAAAAGTCTGTCGTAAGCATGCCTTCCTCCACGCTGAAGGTCGCGGTTGCCAAAGTACTGAAAGACGAAGGTTACATCGCCGGCTACGAAGTCAGCGGCGAAGCCAAGCCTTCCCTGTCGATCGAACTGAAGTACTTCGAAGGCCGTCCGGTCATCGAGGAACTGAAGCGCACCAGCCGTCCAGGCCTGCGCCAGTACAAGGCCGTCACTGACCTGCCGAAAGTACGTGGCGGTCTGGGCGTGTCTATCGTCTCCACCAACAAAGGTGTGATGACTGACCGCGCTGCGCGCGCTGCCGGTGTCGGCGGCGAAGTTCTGTGCACAGTGTTCTAAGGGGAGATAGGCATGTCTCGCGTCGCTAAGAACCCCGTTAAGCTGCCAGCAGGCGTCGAAGTCAAATTCGCCGGTCAGCAGCTTTCGGTGAAGGGTGCCAAGGGCACTCTCGAACTGAACGTTCACTCGTCTGTTGAAGTTACCGAAGAAGCTGGCGAGCTGCGTTTCGTCGCCCGCAACGGTGATCAGCAAGCTCGCGCCATGGCCGGTACCACCCGCGCCCTGGTGAACAACATGGTCCAGGGCGTAAGCCAAGGCTTCGAGCGCAAGCTCCAGCTGGTCGGTGTTGGTTACAAGGCACAGGCCAAGGGCACCATCCTGAACCTGGCTCTGGGCTTCTCGCACCCAGTGGATTACGAACTGCCAGCCGGTATCACCGCTGAAACTCCTAGCCAGACCGACATCCTGATCAAGGGTATCGACAAGCAGCTGGTAGGTCAGGTGGCCGCTGAAGTCCGCGGTTTCCGTCCGCCAGAGCCTTACAAGGGCAAGGGTGTGCGTTACGCGGATGAAGTAGTCCGTCGTAAAGAAGCCAAGAAGAAGTAGGGCCTAGCAAATGACCGACAAAAAAGTTACTCGACTGCGTCGCGCTCGCAAAGCACGCCTGAAAATGCACGAGCTCGAAGCCGTGCGTCTGTGCGTGTTCCGCTCCTCGCAGCACATCTACGCCCAGGTCATCTCGGCCGACGGCAGCAAGGTTCTGGCAAGTGCCTCGACCTTGGACAAAGAACTGCGTGATGGTGCCACCGGCAACATCGACGCGGCCACTAAGGTTGGCAAGCTGGTAGCTGAGCGTGCGAAAGCCGCCGGTGTATCTCAAGTTGCCTTTGACCGTTCCGGCTTCAAGTACCATGGCCGCGTCAAAGCGCTGGCTGATGCTGCTCGTGAAGGCGGGCTGGAGTTCTAAGTTATGGCAAATAACGATCAAAAGCGCGACGAAGGCTACATCGAGAAGCTGGTTCAAGTTAACCGCGTTGCCAAGACCGTCAAGGGCGGCCGTATCTTCACCTTCACCGCGCTGACCGTGGTAGGTGATGGCAAAGGCCGCGTTGGCTTCGGCCGTGGCAAATCGCGCGAAGTACCAGCTGCGATCCAGAAAGCCATGGAAGCTGCTCGTCGCAACATGATTCAGGTTGACCTGAAAGGCACCACCCTGCAGTACGCCACCAAGGCCGCCCACGGCGCCTCGAAGGTCTACATGCAGCCTGCCTCGGAAGGTACCGGTATCATCGCCGGTGGCGCAATGCGTGCCGTCCTGGAAGTTGCTGGCGTTCAGAACGTCCTGGCCAAGTGCTACGGCTCGACCAACCCAGTGAACGTGGTACACGCCACCTTCAAGGGTCTGAAAGCCATGCAATCCCCTGAGTCCATTGCTGCCAAGCGCGGCAAGACTGTTGAGGAGATCCGCTGATCATGGCAACCGTTAAAGTTACGCTGATCAAGAGCGTCTCGGGCCGTATCCCTAACCACAAACTGTGCGTGAAGGGTCTGGGTCTGCGTCGTATCGGTCACACTGTAGAAGTCCAGGATACTCCCGAGAACCGCGGGATGATCAACAAGGCTTACTACATGCTGAAGGTCGAGGGTTAATCGATGAAACTCAATGATCTGAGTCCAGCGCCGGGTTCCCGTCGCGAGAAGCACCGTCCGGGCCGTGGTATCGGTAGCGGTCTGGGCAAGACTGGTGGCCGTGGTCACAAAGGTCAGACTTCGCGTTCCGGTGGCACCATTGCTCCAGGCTTCGAAGGCGGTCAACAGCCGCTGCACCGTCGCCTGCCGAAGTTCGGCTTCGTATCCCTGAAAGCCATGGACCGCGCAGAAGTGCGTCTGTCCGAACTGGCCAAGGTGGAAGGCGATCTGATCACCGTTCAGTCCCTCAAGGACGCCAACGTGATCGGCCAGCACGTACAGCGCGTGAAAATCATGCTGTCGGGCGAAGTCACTCGCGCAGTCACCCTCAAGGGTATCGCCGTCACCAAAGGTGCACGTGCGGCTATCGAAGCAGCTGGCGGCAAGTTCGAGGAATAAATGGCTAAGCAAGGTGCTCTCTCTTCGCTCGGTAAGGGCGGGATGTCGGAACTCTGGGCTCGTCTGCGTTTTCTGTTCATGGCGATCATCGTCTATCGGATTGGCGCGCACATCCCGGTACCAGGCATTAACCCGGACCGTCTCGCGGATCTGTTCCGGCAGAATGAGGGGACCATTCTTAGCTTGTTCAACATGTTTTCCGGCGGCGCGCTGGAGCGCATGAGCATCTTTGCACTGGGGATCATGCCGTACATCTCGGCATCGATCATCATGCAGCTCATGACCGCTGTCAGCCCGCAGCTGGAACAGTTGAAGAAGGAAGGTGAAGCTGGCCGTCGCAAGATCAGCCAGTACACCCGCTACGGCACCGTTATCCTGGCGCTGGTTCAAGCCATTGGCATGTCCATTGGCCTGGCCAACCAGGGCGTGGCGTTTTCTGTTGGCCTCGGCTTCCATGTCGTCGCCGTCTCCACCTTCGTGGCAGGCGCGATGTTCATGATGTGGCTGGGTGAGCAGATCACCGAGCGCGGTGTGGGCAACGGTATCTCGATGTTGATCTTCGCAGGTATCGTTGCCGGTCTTCCGAGAGCAATCGGGCAGTCTTTCGAGTCTGCGCGTACAGGCGATATCAACATCTTCGCCCTGGTCGCTATCGGTTTGCTGGCAGTAGCGATTATCGGTTTCGTGGTGTTCATTGAGCGTGGTCAGCGTCGTATCGCCGTTCACTACGCCAAGCGTCAGCAGGGCCGCAAGGTCTTCGCTGCGCAGACCAGCCACCTGCCGCTGAAAGTGAACATGGCGGGCGTAATCCCGGCCATTTTCGCGAGCAGCATCTTGCTGTTCCCGGCTTCGCTGGGTGCCTGGTTCGGTCAGTCCGAAGGTATGGGCTGGCTGCAGGACATCTCGCAGTCGATCGCTCCTGGTCAGCCGTTGAACATTCTGCTGTTTAGTGCAGGGATCATTTTCTTCTGCTTCTTCTACACAGCGTTGATGTTCAATCCGAAAGACGTAGCGGAAAACCTGAAGAAGTCCGGTGCCTTTATTCCGGGTATCCGTCCTGGTGAGCAGTCGGCGCGCTACATTGATGGCGTTCTGACCCGTTTGACCATGTTCGGTGCTCTTTACATGATGGCCGTGTGCCTGCTTCCCCAGTTCCTGGTGGTGGCTGCAAACGTGCCGTTCTACCTTGGCGGGACCTCGTTGCTGATTGTGGTAGTGGTTGTGATGGACTTCATGTCCCAAGTACAATCGCACCTCGTTTCGCACCAGTACGAATCCCTGATGAAGAAAGCCAACCTGAAAGGCTACGGCGGCAGCGGTCTGCTGCGCTGATCTAGCCCCTTAAGGTTCGAGGAGTCGGTAATGAAAGTTCGTGCATCGGTGAAAAAGCTGTGCCGCAACTGCAAGATTATTCGTCGCGAAGGTATCGTGCGCGTGATCTGCAGCGTGGAACCGCGTCACAAGCAGCGCCAAGGCTGAGTGTGATCTGCGTCAAACCCAGCAGCTAGTGTGCTGCTGGGTTGATTATTCGTTTCTACAGCGATATTATCTCGCGCCCTATTTCTTGGCTTCCGGGGCGTAGGTAGCTGTCAATTGGAGTCCCACTGAATGGCCCGTATTGCAGGCGTCAACATTCCAGATAACAAGCATACTGTTATCTCGCTGACCTACATCTATGGTGTCGGTCGCACTACTGCACAGAAAATCTGTGCAGACGCTGGTGTCAACCCAGCCGCAAAGATCAAGGATCTGAGCGACGAGCAAATCGAAACCCTGCGTGGCGAAGTTGCGAAGTTCACCACCGAAGGTGACCTGCGTCGTGACATCAACATGAAGATCAAACGCTTGATGGACCTGGGTTGCTACCGCGGCCTGCGTCATCGTAAAGGTCTGCCGGTTCGCGGTCAGCGCACCAAGACCAACGCACGCACCCGTAAGGGCCCGCGTAAGCCGATCCGCAAGTAATCGCCCAGGAATATAGACATGGCAAAACCTGCTGCTCGTCCTCGTAAGAAAGTCAAAAAGACAGTGGTTGATGGCATCGCCCACATCCATGCGTCTTTCAACAACACCATCGTGACCATCACCGACCGTCAGGGCAACGCACTGTCCTGGGCGACCTCCGGTGGTTCGGGTTTCCGTGGTTCGCGCAAATCCACCCCGTTCGCAGCTCAGATCGCTGCTGAGCGTGCTGGTCAAGCTGCGCTGGAATACGGCCTGAAAAACCTCGACGTCAACGTCAAGGGTCCAGGTCCGGGTCGTGAATCCGCCGTTCGTGCACTGAACAGCTGCGGCTACAAGATCGCCAGCATCACCGACGTGACGCCAATCCCGCATAACGGGTGCCGTCCGCCGAAGAAGCGTCGCGTGTAATCAGGAGACAGATAAATGGCACGTTACATTGGTCCAAAATGCAAACTGTCTCGCCGTGAAGGCACTGACCTGTTCCTGAAGAGCGGCGTTCGCGCTCTGGAATCGAAGTGCAACATCGAAGCAGCCCCAGGTATCCACGGCCAGCGCCGTGGCCGTCAGTCCGACTACGGTACCCAGCTGCGCGAGAAACAAAAAGTTCGTCGTATCTACGGTGTTCTGGAGCGTCAATTCCGCGGTTACTACCAAGCGGCTGCCTCGAAGAAAGGCGCCACCGGTGAGAACCTGCTGCAGATGCTCGAGTCCCGTCTGGACAACGTCGTCTACCGTATGGGCTTCGGTTCTACCCGTTCCGAGTCCCGTCAGCTGGTTTCGCACAAAGCAATCAGCGTCAACGGCAAGACCGTGAACATTCCATCCTACCAAGTTCGTCCGGGTGACGTGGTCGCAGTTCGCGAGAAGTCGCTGAACCAGCTGCGCATTGTTCAAGCCCTTGAACTGTGCTCTCAGCGTGGCCGCGTTGAGTGGGTAGACGTGGATGCTGCTAAAAAGTCGGGCGTTTTCAAGAACGTTCCTGCTCGCAGCGACCTGTCCGCCGACATCAACGAAAACCTGATTGTCGAGCTCTACTCCAAGTAAGGGCTAGAAAATAGGTGCATCCATGCAGATTTCGGTAAATGAGTTTCTGACACCCCGCCACATTGATGTGCAGGTTGTCAGTCCAACCCGCGCCAAGATCACGCTCGAGCCTCTCGAGCGTGGCTTCGGCCATACCCTGGGCAACGCGCTGCGCCGCATCCTGTTGTCCTCCATGCCTGGCTGTGCAGTAGTCGAGGCCGAGATCGATGGCGTACTCCATGAGTACTCCGCGATCGAAGGTGTACAGGAAGACGTCATTGAAATCCTGTTGAACCTGAAAGGCCTGGCTATCAAGCTGCACGGTCGTGACGAAGTTACGCTGACCTTGTCGAAAAAGGGTTCGGGGGTGGTTACCGCTGCCGATATTCAGCTGGATCACGATGTCGAGATCGTCAACCCCGATCACGTAATCGCGAACCTGGCGTCCAACGGCGCCCTGAACATGAAGCTCACTGTAGCTCGTGGTCGCGGTTACGAGCCGGCCGACTCCCGTCAGACCGACGAAGACGAAAGCCGTAGCATTGGCCGTCTGCAGCTGGACGCTTCGTTCAGCCCGGTGCGTCGTATCGCCTATGTGGTCGAGAACGCCCGTGTTGAACAGCGTACCAACCTGGACAAGCTGGTCATCGATCTGGAAACCAACGGTACCCTGGATCCTGAAGAGGCCATCCGTCGTGCCGCGACCATCCTGCAACAGCAGCTGGCCGCGTTCGTCGACCTCAAGGGTGACAGCGAGCCGGTTGTGGTCGAGCAGGAAGACGAGATCGATCCGATCCTGCTGCGCCCGGTTGACGACCTGGAACTGACCGTACGTTCGGCCAACTGCCTCAAGGCGGAGAACATCTACTACATCGGCGACCTGATTCAGCGTACCGAAGTAGAGCTGTTGAAGACTCCTAACCTGGGCAAGAAGTCCCTGACTGAAATCAAGGACGTCCTGGCCTCCCGTGGTCTGTCTCTCGGCATGCGCCTCGACAACTGGCCGCCTGCAAGCCTTAAGAAAGACGACAAGGCGACAGCCTGATCGTCGTAATCACCGAACGTTGTGTTTGGTAAGGAATGAATCATGCGTCATCGTAAAAGTGGACGTCACCTGAGCCGTACCAGCTCTCACCGCAAAGCTATGTTCCAGAACATGGCTGTGTCGCTGATCGAGCACGAGCTGATCAAAACCACCCTGCCGAAAGCCAAGGAACTGCGCCGCGTTGCCGAGCCGCTGATCACCCTGGCCAAGGAAGACAGCGTTGCCAACCGTCGTCTGGCCTTCGACCGTACTCGTTCGAAGTCCGCTGTTGGCAAACTGTTCAACGACCTGGGCAAGCGTTACGCCACCCGTCAGGGCGGCTACCTGCGCATCCTGAAGTGCGGTTTCCGCGCTGGCGACAACGCTCCTATGGCGTACGTCGAGCTGGTTGATCGTCCGGTCGGTGGTGCTGTAGAAGCTGCCGAGTAAGACGTTCTGTCTGCTACAAAGAACCGGGCCTAGTGCCCGGTTTTTTGTTGCCTGATGAATTGTCATTTTCTATTGATGCAAGTCAGGCAATGAATTTGTTCGTGTCACACCGCTCGTCAATACTCTCTCCAAGCCGATTAGCCGGCCGTTCAAGACCGATAAGGAGAGCCCATGAGCAAGATTCTCACCACCGCCAGCGGTGCACCTGTAGCCGATAACCAGAATTCCCGTTCCGCCGGCCCGCGCGGCCCGCTGTTGCTCGACGATTTCCACCTGCTCGAGAAGCTCGCTCACTTCAACCGCGAGAACATTCCTGAGCGCCGGGTACATGCCAAAGGCTCGGGCGCCTACGGTACTTTCACCGTTACCCGCGACATCACCGGCTACACCAGCGCCAAGCTGTTCAGCGCCGTCGGCAAGCAGACCGAAACCTTCTTGCGGTTCTCCACCGTGGGTGGCGAGCGCGGATCTGCTGATACCGAGCGCGACCCGCGTGGCTTTGCGGTCAAGTTCTACACCGAGGAAGGCAACTGGGACATTGTCGGCAACAACACGCCGGTCTTCTTCATTCGTGACCCGCTGAAATTCCCGGATTTCATTCACACCCAGAAGCGCCACCCGCAGAGCAACCTGAAGAACGCCCAGATGATGTGGGACTTCTGGTCGCATTCGCCGGAGGCGCTGCATCAGGTCACCATCCTGTTCTCCGATCGCGGCATCCCGGACGGCTACCGCCACATGCACGGTTTCGGCAGCCATACCTACAGCCTGATCAACGACAAGGGTGAGCGCACTTGGGTCAAGTGGCACTACAAGACGCAACAGGGCATCAAGAACCTGGCCCCTGCCGAAGCCGCGCGCCTGGCCGGCAGCGACCCTGATTACGCCCAGCGCGACCTGTTCGAGGCCATCGAACGTGGCGATTACCCGCGCTGGACCGTGTGCATCCAGGTGATGAGCGAAGCCGAGGCTGCATGCCGTCAGGAGAACCCGTTCGACGTAACCAAGACCTGGTCGCAAAAGGACTATCCGCTGATCGAGGTCGGCGTGCTGGAGCTCAACCGCAACCCGCTCAACTACTTCGCCGAAGTCGAGCAGGCCACGTTCGGCCCGAGCAACATGGTCCCGGGCGTGGGGCTGTCGCCAGACCGTATGCTGCAAGGGCGCGTATTCGCCTACGCCGACGCCCACCGCTACCGCGTGGGTACCAATCACCAGCATCTGCCGGTGAACGCGCCGCGCAGTCCCGTGCACAGTTACCAGCGCGATGGCGCCATGGCCAGCGGCAGCTACGGCAGCGCGCCGAACTACGAACCGAACAGCTTCAGCGATGCACCCAAGCAGTCGCCGCGTCATGCCGAGCCGTCGTTGGCCCTCAATGGTGCGGCTGATCGCTACGATCACCGTGAGGACAACGACTACTACAGCCATGCCGGCGCACTGTTCCGCCTGATGAGCAACGAACAGCGAGCACTGCTGATCAACAACATCGCCGGTACCATGGCCAATGTCAGCGAGGACGTCATCCAGCGCCAACTGCAGCACTTCTACAAGGCCGATCCGGCCTATGCGCAAGGCATTGCCAAAGCCCTGGGCATAACCCTTGCCTAAGTCGAAGTGATAAAAAGAACCGCCCTCATTTGGGCGGTTTTTCAATGAAAATCACTACGGTTTAGCCGATTATTTGCCGTTAATTGCGCATTTTCCCGTGACCACGCGCAAAAGCTGGTTCAAACTATGAGCTGTCGAAGTATTCACAGGGAGAAGCAGGGCGATGCAAGGTCACCCGGACGTAATCAACTACCTCGTCATGTTGCTGAAGGGCGAACTGGCAGCACGCGATCAATACTTCATCCATTCGCGGATGTATGAAGATTGGGGCCTGGGCAAGCTCTTCGAGCGCATCAACCACGAGATGGAAGAAGAGACGCAGCACGCCGATGCGCTGATGCGCCGTATCCTCATGCTCGAAGGCACCCCGGACATGCGCGCTGACGATCTGGAAGTGGGCAAGACCGTGCCCGAGATGATCGCTGCCGACCTCAAGCTCGAGTACAAAGTCCGCGCCGCGCTGTGCAAGGGCATCGAGCTGTGCGAGCTGCACAAAGACTACATCAGCCGCGACATCCTGCGCGCGCAGTTGGCAGATACCGAAGAAGATCACACCTACTGGCTAGAGAAGCAGCAGGGCCTGATCAAGGCTATCGGCCTGGAAAACTACCTGCAGTCGCAGATGTAAGTTATCCACAGCTGCAAAAAAGCCCCTGTCACTCACATGGCAGGGGCTTTTTCATGGCCGCGAGATCAGGCTCGATCTCGCTCCAGCAGTGGTTTCAGATAGTGCCCGGTATAGGACTGCTGCTTCTCGGCCAGCTCTTCGGGCGTACCGACGGCAATGATCTGCCCGCCCTTGGAGCCACCCTCCGGCCCCAGGTCCACCAACCAGTCCGCCGTCTTGATCACATCCAGGTTGTGCTCGATGACCACCACGGTGTTGCCGTGGTCGCGCAGACGATGCAGCACGTCCAGCAGTTGCTGGATATCGGCGAAGTGCAAGCCTGTGGTCGGCTCGTCGAGGATGTACAGGGTCTTGCCGGTATCGCGCTTGGACAGCTCGCGCGACAGCTTGACCCGCTGCGCCTCGCCGCCCGACAGCGTGGTGGCTGACTGCCCCAGCTTGATGTAGGAAAGCCCCACGTCCATCAGCGTCTGCAGCTTGCGCGCCAGTGCTGGCACCGCGTCGAAGAACCCACGGGCATCCTCGATGGTCATTTCCAGCACCTCGTGGATGTTCTTGCCCTTGTACTTGATCTCCAGGGTTTCGCGGTTATAGCGCTTGCTCTTGCACACATCGCACGGCACGTAGATGTCCGGCAGGAAGTGCATTTCCACCTTGATCAGGCCGTCGCCCTGGCACGCCTCGCAGCGCCCGCCCTTGACGTTGAACGAGAAGCGCCCCGGGCCATAGCCACGGGAGCGCGCCTCCGGCACACCGGCGAACAGCTCACGGATCGGTGTGAAGATGCCGGTATAGGTCGCCGGGTTTGAACGCGGCGTGCGACCGATCGGGCTCTGGTCGATATCGACCACCTTGTCCAGGTGTTGCAGGCCATCGATGCTGCTGTGCGGCGCCGGCTCCAGGGTGCTGGCACCGTTGAGCGCGGTGGCCGCCAGGGGGAACAGGGTGTTGTTGATCAGCGTCGATTTACCCGAGCCGGACACACCGGTCACGCAGGTCAAAAGGCCAATCGGCAGTTCCAGGTCGACGTTCTGCAGGTTGTTGCCGCGCGCGCCCTTGAGCTTGAGCGACAGCTTCTTGTTGCGCGGGGTGCGCTTGGCCGGCACGACGATCTTCTTGCGCCCGGACAGGTACTTGCCGGTCAGCGAATCGGGGTGCGCCATCACCTCGTCCGGTGTGCCTTCGGCGACGATCTGCCCGCCATGCACGCCGGCCCCAGGGCCGATATCCACCACGTAGTCGGCCAGGCGGATGGCATCCTCGTCGTGCTCCACCACGATCACCGTGTTGCCCAGGTCGCGCAGGTGGTTGAGGGTGGCCAGCAGGCGGTCGTTGTCCCGTTGATGAAGGCCGATGGACGGTTCATCGAGGATGTACATGACGCCCACCAGGCCGGCGCCGATCTGGCTGGCCAGGCGGATCCGCTGGGCCTCGCCGCCGGACAGGGTGTCGGCGCTGCGGTCGAGGGTCAGGTAGTCGAGGCCGACGTTGACCAGGAACTGCAGGCGCTCGCAGATCTCCTTGAGGATCTTCGCCGCGATCTCGCCACGGCGGCCGGTCAGGGTCAGGTCGCTGAAGTAGTTGCTGGCTTCACCGATCGGCAGGTTGGTCACCGCCGGCAGGGTCTTCTCGCCCACCCACACATGCCGCGCCTCACGGCGCAGGCGGGTGCCGCGGCAGTCGGGGCAGGGCTGGGTGCCAAGGAACTTGGCCAGCTCTTCGCGCACGGTGGCCGACTCGGTCTCGCGGTAGCGGCGCTCGAGGTTGGGCACGATGCCTTCGAACGGGTGCGAGCGCTTGACGATATCGCCCCGGTCGTTGAGGTACTTGAAGTCGACGCTTTGCTTGCCGCTGCCGTGCAGGATGACCTTCTGGTCCTCGGCCGAAAGCTCGCCGAACGGCTGCTCAAGGCTGAAGCCATAGTGCGCCGCCAGCGAACCGAGCATCTGGAAGTAGTAGACGTTACGCCGGTCCCAGCCGCGTATCGCCCCCTCGGCCAGGGTCAGCTCGCTGTTGACCAGGCGCTTGGTATCGAAGAACTGCTTCACCCCCAGGCCATCGCAGGTCGGGCAGGCGCCGGCCGGGTTGTTGAAGGAGAACAGCTTCGGTTCCAGCTCGCTGATCGCATGGCCGCAGATCGGGCAGGCGAAGCGCGCGGAGAAGATCGTCTCTTCGCCGTCCTCGTCATCCATCGGCGCTACCAGGGCGATGCCGTCCGCCAGCTTTAGCGCGGTCTCGAACGACTCGGCCAGGCGCTGTTGCAGGTCGGCACGCACCTTGAAGCGGTCTACCACCACATCGATGCTGTGCTTCTTCTGCTTGTCCAGCTTGGGCAGTTCGTCCAGCTCGTAGAGCTTGCCGTTGACCCGCGCACGCACGAAGCCCTGGGCGCGCAATTCGTCGAACACCGCCAGGTGCTCACCCTTGCGCTCGCGGACCACCGGTGCCAGCAGCATCAGCTTGCTGCCTTCGGGGTTTTCCAGCACCAGGTCGACCATCTGGCTGATCGTTTGCGCTTCCAGCGGGATGTCGTGGTCCGGGCAGCGCGGCGTGCCCACCCGCGCATAGAGCAGGCGCAGGTAGTCGTAGATCTCGGTGATGGTGCCCACGGTGGAGCGCGGGTTGTGCGAGGTGGACTTCTGCTCGATGGAAATCGCCGGCGACAGGCCTTCGATGGTGTCGACGTCGGGCTTTTCCATCATCGACAGGAACTGCCGGGCGTAGGCCGACAGCGATTCCACATAGCGGCGCTGGCCCTCGGCATACAGCGTGTCGAACGCCAGCGACGACTTGCCGGAGCCGGACAGGCCGGTGATCACGATCAGCTTGTCCCGCGGTAGCGTGAGGTCGATGTTCTTCAGGTTGTGGGTACGTGCCCCACGAATCAGGATCTTGTCCACTGCGGCCTCGCTCGGCGGGCATAAACAAAGGAGTATACGGCGCGCTGCCAGTACGCGGCAAAGCGTCGCGCAGATGCCGCCAAGCCGTCGGACTGATAGAATCGCCGCCGGTTCACACGAGGTTAATCCATGCACGACACCCACAACGAGCGCATGAGTGGCAGCGAAACCCGCGCCGCTAGCGGCCTGGCCCTGGTCTTTGCCTTTCGTATGCTGGGCATGTTCATGGTATTGCCGGTGCTGGCCACCTACGGCATGGACCTGGCCGGTGCCACGCCTGCGCTGATCGGCCTGGCCATCGGCGCCTATGGCCTGACCCAGGCCGTGCTGCAGATTCCGTTCGGCATGATCTCCGACCGCATCGGCCGCCGCCCGGTGATCTACCTGGGCTTGGTGATCTTCGCCCTCGGCAGCGTGCTGGCGGCCCAGGCCGACTCGATCTGGGGCGTGATCGCCGGGCGCATCCTGCAAGGTGCCGGGGCCATTTCCGCAGCCGTCATGGCGCTGCTGTCCGACCTCACCCGTGAGCAACACCGCACCAAGGCCATGGCCATGATCGGCATGAGCATCGGCCTGTCGTTTGCCGTTGCCATGGTCGTCGGGCCGCTGCTGACTCGCGCCTTCGGCTTGTCAGGATTGTTCCTCGCCACTGCAGGACTTGCCCTGGTCGGTATCGCCCTGATCGCCTTCGTCGTGCCCAACACCCACAAGACCCTGCAGCACCGCGAGTCCGGCGTGGCCCGTCAGGCCCTGGGCCCGACCCTGCGCCATCCGGACCTTCTGCGCCTGGACGTGGGCATTTTCGTCCTGCACGCCATCCTCATGGCCAGCTTCGTCGCGCTGCCGCTGGCCTTCGTCGAACGCGGCGGGCTGCCGAAGGAAGAACACTGGTGGGTGTACCTGACCGCGCTGCTGGTTTCATTTTTTGCAATGATCCCCTTCATCATCTACGGCGAGAAGAAGCGCAAGATGAAACGCGTGCTGCTTGGCGCGGTCAGTGTATTGTTGCTGGTGGAGCTGTTCTTCTGGCAGTGGGCTGACAACTTGCGCGGACTGGTGATCGGCACCGTGGTATTCTTTACCGCCTTCAACCTGTTGGAGGCATCCTTGCCTTCGCTGGTCAGCAAGGTGTCGCCCGCCGGTGGCAAAGGGACTGCAATGGGTGTGTACTCCACCAGTCAGTTCCTGGGTGCCGCGCTGGGAGGAATCATCGGTGGCTGGTTGTTCCAGCACGGTGGCCTGAGCATGGTGTTTCTCGGTTGCGCGGGGCTGTGTGCCCTGTGGCTGGTCACTGCGTTGCGCATGAACGAGCCGCCTTACGTGACCAGCCTGCGCATGCCGCTGACGCCAGAGGCAGTCCGGGAAGCCGGGCTTACCGAGCGCCTGATGGCCGTGCCGGGTGTGACCGACGCCGTGGTGGTGGCAGAAGAAGCCGCCATCTATATCAAACTGGATACGAAAATTTTGGACCGTGCGACCCTCGAGCGTCTGGTGAACCCAGCCTCTTCGGCGTGCGAAGCCTAGGAGAACGTTATGGCCCGTGGGGTTAACAAAGTCATTCTGGTCGGTACCTGCGGTCAGGATCCCGAAGTCCGCTACCTGCCCAACGGTAACGCCGTGACCAACCTGAGCCTGGCCACCAGCGAGCAGTGGACCGACAAGCAGTCCGGCCAGAAGGTCGAGCGCACCGAGTGGCACCGCGTTTCGCTGTTCGGCAAGGTTGCCGAAATCGCCGGCGAGTACCTGCGCAAAGGTTCGCAGGTGTACATCGAAGGCAAGCTGCAAACCCGCGAGTGGGAAAAAGACGGCATCAAGCGCTACACCACCGAGATCATTGTCGACATCAACGGCACCATGCAGTTGCTTGGCGGCCGTCCGCAGAACCAGCAGGGTGGCGGCGACCAGTACAACCAGGGTGGTGGCAACAACTACAACCAGGGTGGCGGCCAGCAGCAGTACAACCAGGCCCCGCGTCAGCAAGCCCAGCGTCCTCAGCAGGCGCCACAGCGCCCAGCGCCGCAGCAGCCGGCTCCGCAGCCAGCCGCCGACTTCGACAGCTTCGACGACGATATTCCGTTCTGATCGCAAGCGCTCGGCGTTACGCCAACTCGAAAAACCCAGGGCCTGTGCCCTGGGTTTTTTTATGGCCCCTCGCGCAGTAACGCAATCACCGACTGATGGCATATTGGCGCCAGGAATCTTGGCTTTGTCTGGCGCAACTGGTAGCGTGCGCGCCACGACGCACAGGGTGTGCGCAGGTCATCACAGGGAGCAGCACATGACAGTCGCCAATACCGTCATTACCGGCATTGAACTCGAGCAATTGCTGGACCGCCTCGACGGCGTCCTCCAGGACCATGGCGCTGCCGCGCTGCTGGAGCAACTGCAGGCCGAGCCGCTGCAAGCCGACTCGATCGGCTCGATCGAGCGCCTGCATGTGCTGTGGGTCAACGCCGGTGACCTCCACGCCGCCACCCGCGTGCTCGAGCATGACGGCCAACGCCTGCTTGAACACTGCGACCCCGCCGCCCGCGCCGAACTGAGCATGTGCCTGCTGCTCAAGCGCCTGCGCCTGGCCAATTACTGCGACGACGAAGCGCTGCTGGAGCAACTGCTCGACCAAGCCCAGGCCATGGCCCAGGTCGCGCCGGACTATGACGTCGAGCACTACCGCCGCGCGCGTATCTTCGAGCAGCTCGAGCAGCGTTGCCTGGCGCTGGCGCTCAAGGCCATCGATGCCCGCCACGCCCTGACCCTGCTCAACCCCGGGCGTGCCAGCCTGCGCGCCTGGGATCAGGCCGACCGCGCCTGCCGCCGCGCCTGGGCGCTGCACAACCACCAGCAGCAGGCCGAAGCCCACGAGGTCGCCCTCGAAGCTGTGGCCGCGTTGCGCCAGGCCGGCCCGGACCAGGACATCGACCAGGGCGACTGGACCTGGCTGGGCAATAGCCTGATCGAGCTGATCCCGTTGCGCCTGGCCATGTTCGAGCAACCGGTGATGGCGCTGATCGCCGACCTGCCGCTGGCCCAGCGCCGCGAGTGGGAAGTGCGCCTGGCGCGCCTCGCCGCCCGGGCCATGCATGCCCAGGGCGACCTGCCGGGCGCCTTGCGCATCCTGCCGGCCGCGGCCATTGCCCTGGACTGCGAAGGCGACAACAGCTTCATCGCCTATGAGCTGCCTTGGCTGGTCGAGGCAGGCGAAATCGAACGGGCAGGGCGCCGAGCCTTCCACGAGATCTACGACCTGCGCGCAACCGCCGGGCCGGTCTCGGCACAGGTGGTGGTCGAGCGCCTGCTCGCCCAGGACCCGAGCGTCTGGTGGCCACTGTGCGTCATGCGCGCCTGTGACAGTGAAGAGGTGCTGGAGCACTTCCTGGCGTGCCTGCCGGCCCTCGACGAGTCGCCAGCGGGGAAGGGCGCGCTGCTCGAAGCGCTGTACGACGATGGCGAACAGCCCGAACGGCTCGCGCGTCTGTATGCCCTGGCCCTGGCCGAGGCCCAGCGCATCGCCCCGCGCCACCCCTGGATCCTGCGCTTGCAGGCCGTGCGCGACCGGCAGGCCGGGCGCATCGACGCCGTCACCGAGCTGGCCCTGCTGCAGGAAGCCTTCGCCAGCGGCCAGTTGGATGATCACCGCAGCAGCTATGCCCTGATGTACGCCACGGCCAGTGCGCAGGGCCTGCTCGCTGCCTTGCACCTGCCACCATTCACCCTGGCCAGTGGCTACGACTACTACAACCACGGCTGCAAGCTGTCGGGGCTGGTCGAGCACTTCATCGAAACCCTCGCGCCCGAGCAGCAGGCACAAGCCTGGCACTTGAGCGAGATGGCCCAGCGCGAAAGCTACGAGCGCGGCCAGGCATGCCTGGAGCGCTACTTCGCCAGCGGCCAGGGGCATCGCGGCGACGGTTGCGCGCACCTGTACTCGATGCTGTGCAACAACCTGGCGATCAACTACCGCTACCTCAAGGGCCAGGAGCGCGTCGCGGCGTCCATCGAACTGCACCAGCGCGGCATCGACGCCAGCCCCTTCGCCGAGCACTACCACGGCCTGCTCAACGCCCAGCTCGCCCTCGACGACCACGCGGCGGTGTGCCAGGCGGCGGAAGCCCTGTGGCACTTCGTCCTGGCCCATGGCTACGGCCGTCACGACCCGGATGGCTACATCGGCAAGGTCGCCAGGGCGCTGTATTTCCTCGACCGTGACCACGAGATCACGATCTGGCTGCAACGCCTGCTCGACTGGCAGGCCGAGCAGGAAATCACCGATCAGCAAGTGGACTACGACGGCCTGCGCTGCCGGATGAAGGTAGCCCTGCACCTGGCCCCCACCCAGCCGGACGCCGCGCTGGCGCTGTGGCAGCGCTTTGAAGCGATCATCGTTGGCCACAACGACACGCTGCTGACCTGGGATGCCGGTGACCTGTTCAAGAACCTCGGTCGCAAGGATGAAGCCATCGCTCGCTACACCGCGGCACTGGCCCTGTGTGCCGGCAGCGAGGCGCCCCACGACGTGGCCAACGCCGCCACCCTGCGCCAGGTCATCGACGAGATGCAGCAGGAGCCGGTGCAGGCGCCTGCGGCCAAGCGCTGGTGGCAAGTGTGGAAATGATCGCCACCCCGCGCGCCGGCGCCTATGCGCCGCGCAACCTGCTCAACGCCGAAGCGCTCAAGCGCCGCCTTGAGCAACGCAGCCAGGCCAGGGGCGACGAAGCGCCGGTGCGTAGCTGGCTGCTCAACCATTTCTACCGCCAGCTGGTCGGCAACTTCGAGCCGGTGCACAGGGTGCACAGCCTCGAGCAGGCCGCGACCTTGCTGCAAGGCCAGGCCGTGCCAGCCTGGGTCGGCCGCCACCTGGAACAGGCGGCCAAGGCGGATGGCGCCGTGACGCTCGCCTGGCTCGACCCGGAACACCCAGCGGTGCTGGAGCAGGAGGCGATGCTGGTGGAGTTCCTTGCCGCGCGCAAAGGCACGGCGCTGGACGGCAAGCTCGAACGCATCAACTGCCCGCAGGCCCTGGCGCTGTGGCACCAGGAACACGCCCGCATGGCCGCGCGCCAGGCCCAGGGATGGCGCCAGAGCCGGCCCGAGGCAGTGCGCCAGGTGGTCGAATGCGCCGAGCACGCGCTGGTCGAGCTGCTGCCAGACGGCCCGCACCTGCGCGAGGAAATGGCCTTCGAAAGCTACGTGATGCGCCACTGCCTCGGCCAGTTCGCCGACCGTCGCGCCCTGCACGGTGGCTACGGCGAAAGCTACGCCGAGGCCGTGGAGGCCGGGCGCATGCGCATCTTCAGCCTGCGCGATGGCCAGGGCCAGCCGCACATCACCATCAGCCTGCTGGTCATGGCCGACGGCAGCCTGCGCCTCGACCAGCTCAAGGGCAAACAGAACCGCCCGCCGGTCGGCCGCTACCTGGACGACGTGCTCAGGTGCCTGAACGCCCTGGGCACCGACCGGCAAACGCCGGCGGATTGCCTGGCCATCGGTGTGGTGCGCTGTGACGCGGGCTGGTGCCGGCTGGAGGCGGTGACCGACCCCGCTACCCAGGCGCGGCTGATCGCCCAGCACCCGCAGTTGTTCGACCGTTTCGCCGCGCCCTCGGCGCTGGTGGAATGGCTGGTGGCGGCGCGTCAGCCCGAACAGTTGCGGGCGACGCCACCGCGCACCGCCACGTTGCGCTACGCCTTGCGCCACCTGCTTGGCCAGCCCGCACATGACGGCCCGGTCTACGCGACTGAAGCCGTGACCTGGCCCGGCATGACCGCGGCCATGGCCGCTGGCATCGCCGATTGGCTATCCACCCAACGCTGAGGCTATTGCGATGTTGATCTTCCTGGGCATGCTGGTCGCCACCTGGCTCCTTGCACGCTGGCTGCGCCCGCGCGCGCCGGATTTCGAGCTGTACAGCCCCCGCAGGCACCTTGCGCTGGCGCTGGCGAGCCCCATGGCAGAGGCCATGCAGGTGGACGGTTTCTACAACAAGCACTGCACGAACTTCACGCAAAGTGCCCAGGACTTCCTGCGCATCCCCTTGCTGCACATCGTTGGTCTGCAAGGCAGCGCCAGCGACGAAGAGATCCAGCGCTACTTCGCCACCGACTTCGAGCGCCAGTGGTTCCGCCTTGACCTGCTCAACTTGCAACCAACCGACGACCCGCGTGCCGCGCTGGCCTTCGCCTGCCTGCGCTGCGCCTTTCTCGTGCGCTGCGCCCTGTTGCTGGGTTGGCTGGCGCCCGACATTGGCTGGCGCGTGCTGTTGCTCAACGCCCAGCGCGCCCAGGACTGTTTCGATGGCTGGGCGGATTTCGGCGCGGCCTATCTTGCCGGTCGTCGGCAATGGGTCGGGGCCTTTCGCGCCGATTCGTTGGGTCTTTTTGACGAACAGCGGCTTCAGGCATTGCTGGCGCCCGAGGGGCGTTGGGCCGAGCTGCCGTGGCGCGAAGTGCCTGCATTGAGTCCAGAACTTCAGCCGGCATGAGCGCATGTTCTTGTTGCAAGATGCTGCGGGGCTCGATGTAGGAATGCCCTGAAATTTGATTCAAGTAATTGTGTTTCGAGCGCATCACTGATTACTGTTGCGGCCCTTCAATGAAGTCTGGTGTTGGCGCTAACATGTGTTGTTGCTTATGTGTGTGAAATTTAAGTTAAAACAACGGAATATTGTTTCAAGCATTAACCTGACAACTTTCCCAGGTGGGTCAGGGTATATATGAGTGCCATCAGGGAAACCCCTAGAAGCCCGCTGCTCCTGTGTTTGCTATCCATTTGAGTGATTGCAAAGCGCTATTGATAGCATTAGGCTATTCGACCGTTTGATCGACTGCCCACCGGATTGTGGGCTGAATCAATAGAACTTCCAGATCGGCAAATCCTGAACGTCAGTTCCAGGGTCGATGGCGAGGTTCTAACTGTGAGAAAAGGATGTCCTACTCTTCGAAGCTGGCCGCGCGCTATCTTGAACTTGGCAAAAACTCTGTCTCCCCCGGGTCTTTCGGCGGTGAAGACGTGCGTTTTTCCACCGAGTTCGAAGCCCTCGAAAGCGAGCTGACCCGCGCCCAGTCGATCCACGCCAGCGGCCAGGTGGACTGGCTGAAAATCCTCGAGAACAGCGAAGCGCTATTGCGCGACCAGTCCAAGGATCTGCGCGTGGCCTCGTGGTTCACCTGGGCCCTGTTCCAGCGTGAATCCTACGCCGGCCTGCTGGCCGGCATCAGCGTGCTGCGCGAGCTGTGCGAGCAGCATTGGGACGACGTCCACCCCGCCAAACCCCGTACCCGTTCCGCCGCCATCGGCTGGCTGGTGCCGCGCCTTGAACAGGCGCTGGGTGCCGACATCGCCATCAAGGAGCAGTTGCCGCTGTTCCAGCAGATGGTCGAGCAGCTAAGCGGCCTGGAGGCGGCGCTGTCCGCCCGGCTGGGGGACGACGCGCCCCTGCTGCTGCCGATCTGCCGCGCACTCAAGGGCCAGGTCCAGCGCTCCGCCGACAACGAACCACAACCCGGTGCAGTCGGCGCCATCGTCGCCCAGGTCAAGCAGGCCGCCACCCAGCTGTTCACCCCCGGCGAGCCGGTGGAGAACGAGAAGGACGCCAACAAGGCCCTGCGCGCCCAGCAAGAACAGGGCCGGCAGCTGTGCGTGTGGTGGCAGCGGCAGAAAGCCACCGACCTGCGCGCCCTGCGCCTGAACCGCACGCTGCTGTGGTTGCCCATCGAAGCGATGCCCGAGCGCAACGCCGAGAACGTCACCGCCCTGCGCGGCCTGCCCGCCGACAAACTCAAGAGCTACAAGGATCGCTTCGAGCAGGGCAACTACGCCGACCTGCTGGTGGAGCTGGAAAACAGCGTGGCCAAGGCACCGTTCTGGTTCGATGGCCAGCGCCTGGTGTGGGAGTGCTGCCAGGCCCTGAACGTCGAAGCCGGCATGCGCGAAGTGGAGATGAACTTCGCCTCGCTGTTGCAACGCCTGCCCAGCGTCATCGAGCTCAAGTTCCACGACGGCACCCCGTTCGCCGACCCCGAGACCCGCGCCTGGGTCGCCGCCCAGGTCACCCCCCACCTGCAAACCGCCGTGGCCCAGCCAGTGGCCGAGCCCGGCGTGCGCCAGGCTCCCTGGGATGAGGCCCTGGAGGCGAGCCTGCCGATCCTGCGCAAGGACGGCCTCAAGAGCGCGGTGCAGCACCTCAAGCAGCAGATGCAGGGCGCCCACGGCGGGCGCGAGCGCTTTTTCTGGCAACTGAGCCAGGCGCGCCTCTGCTACACGGCCAAGAAATACGAACTGGCCAAGACCCAACTGGAAGCCCTCGACGAGCAACTGCGCCAATCCGGCCTGGATGCCTGGGAGCCAGACCTGTCGTTGCAGGTATTGCACCTGTTGCACACCTGCTGCGAGCTGCTGCCGCAGAACCATGTGGTGCGCGAACGCAAGGACGAGATCTACCGCAGGCTGTGCCACCTCGATCTCGAAGTCGTACTCGAATAGGCCCAAGGGCCATAACCCTCAAGGAGAAAACCAATGGCCAAAGAAGGCTCGGTAGCCCCCAAGGAACGCATCAACGTTACCTTCAAACCCGCCACCGGCGGAGCTCAGGAAGAGATCGAACTGCCATTGAAGCTGCTGGCGATCGGTGACTACACCCTGCGTGCCGACGATCGCAAGATCGAAGACCGCAAGCCGATCAGCATCGACAAGATGAACTTCGACGAAGTGCTGGCCAAGCAGGAACTGAGCATGACCCTGGCCGTGCCGAACCGCCTGCAGGAAGGCGCCGAAGGCGACGAGCTGGCGGTGAGCCTGCGCGTCAACACCATGAAGGACTTCAACCCGGCCAGCCTGGTCGAGCAAGTCCCTGAGCTGAAGAAGCTGATGGAGCTGCGCGAAGCCCTGGTTGCCCTGAAAGGCCCGCTGGGCAACGCCCCGGCCTTCCGCAAGGCCATCGAAGGTGTGCTGGCCGACAACGAGTCCCGCGAGCGCGTGCTCGGCGAGCTGGGCCTGAACGCTCAGCCGGACGCCTGATCCCCCTAGTCAAGGAAGCCTAATTGCCATGAGCACCGCAGCAGAGCAACAGAGCGCCGAGAACAGCGAATTCAGTATTCTCGACAGCATCATCGCCGAAACCCGCCTGACCCCGGACGACGAAGCCTACGACATCGCCAAGCGCGGCGTGTCGGCCTTCATCGAAGAACTGCTCAAGCCGCAGAATGACGGCGAGCCGGTCAAGAAAGCGCTGGTCGACCGCATGATCGCCGAGATCGATGCCAAACTCAGCCGCCAGATGGACGAGATCCTCCACCACCCGGACTTCCAGTCCATGGAGTCCGCCTGGCGCGGCCTGCAGTTGCTGGTCGACCGCACCAACTTCCGCG
The DNA here is from genome assembly GCF_003940825.1 of Pseudomonas oryziphila. Classification (NCBI taxonomy): domain Bacteria; kingdom Pseudomonadati; phylum Pseudomonadota; class Gammaproteobacteria; order Pseudomonadales; family Pseudomonadaceae; genus Pseudomonas; species Pseudomonas oryziphila. The sequence continues at coordinate 558,578 of NZ_CP034338.1, forward strand.
AAAACATCAAGATCGAGATCCTCAACGTCTCCAAGCAGGACCTGCTGGACGACTTCGAAGACTCGCCGGAAGTCATGCAGGCTGGCCTGTACAAGCACATCTACACCGCTGAATACGGCCAGTTCGGTGGCCAGCCGGTCGGCGCGGTCATCGCCAACTACTTCATGTCGCCGAGCTCGCCAGACGTCAAGCTGATGCAGTACGTCTCCAGCGTCGCCTGCATGTCCCACGCGCCATTCATCGCCGCGGCCGGCCCGAAATTCTTCGGCCTCGAAAGCTTCACCGGCCTGCCAGACCTGAAGGACCTGAAGGATCACTTCGAAGGCCCGCAGTTCACCAAGTGGCAGAGCTTCCGCGAGTCCGAGGACGCGCGCTACATCGGCCTGACCGTGCCGCGTTTCCTGCTGCGCAACCCGTACGACCCGGAAGAGAACCCGGTCAAGTCGTTCGTCTACAAGGAAACCGTGGCCAACAGCCACGAGCACTACCTGTGGGGCAACACCGCCTACGCCTTCGGCACCAAGCTGACCGACAGCTTCGCCAAGTTCCGCTGGTGCCCGAACATCATCGGCCCGCAGAGCGGTGGCGCGGTGGAAGACCTGCCGCTGCACCACTTCGAGAGCATGGGCGAGATCGAGACCAAGATCCCGACCGAAGTGCTGGTGTCCGACCGTCGCGAGTACGAGCTGGCCGAAGAGGGCTTCATCGCCCTGACCATGCGCAAGGGCAGCGACAACGCGGCGTTCTTCTCGGCCAACTCGGCGCAGAAACCGAAGTTCTTCGGCATCAGCGCCGAAGGCAAGACTGCCGAGCTGAACTACAAGCTGGGCACCCAGCTGCCGTACATGATGATCGTCAACCGCCTGGCCCACTACATCAAGGTCCTGCAGCGCGAGCAGCTGGGCTCCTGGAAGGAACGCACCGACCTGGAGCTGGAACTGAACAAGTGGATCCGCCAGTACGTGGCCGACCAGGAGAACCCGAGCGCCGAAGTGCGTGGCCGTCGTCCGCTGCGCGCCGCCCAGGTGATCGTCAGCGACGTGGAAGGTGAGCCGGGCTGGTACCGCGTCAGCCTGAACGTGCGTCCGCACTTCAAGTACATGGGCGCCGACTTCACCCTGTCGCTGGTCGGCAAGCTGGACAAGGAGTAAGCGACGATGGGCAATGGTTACGGAAGCCTGTTCGAGCGCCTGAGCGGCGAAGCCGACCAGCGCGCCAACTGGCGGCGTGAAGACGCCGCCATGGCTTCCGTGGCCGCTCATCTGGCGAAGATGCTCAGCACCCGGGCCGGCAGCGTGCAGACGCTCGCCGACTACGGGCTGCCCGACCTCAACGACATGCGCCTGAGCCTGCACGACGCGCTCAGCCAGGCACGCCGGGCCATCGAGTACTTCATCGAAGCCTACGAACCGCGCATGTCCGATGTCCGGGTGGTGTCCCGCCCGCGTGATCACGATCAGCTCAAGCTGGCTTTCAGCATCGAAGGCCAGCTTGAGGTGGACGGAATCAAGCGCCAGGTCAGTTTTGCCGCGCGCCTGGATGGCAGCGGGCAAGTCAGAGTCAGTCAAGGAGACGAGTGATGTTGCGCCTCCCATAGCCTGAGTTTTCCCCCAACCCTTGCGCGGCAAACGGTCGGCCCAGTGGCCCGGCCCCGCGCATGCGCAGTACCGGCCACTGGCGGTACCCGAGAGCTGAATTCAGGCGGAACGACGGATGTCCTTCAATTACTACTACCAAAGCGAGCTGACGGCACTGCGCCAGCTGGGTCGGCGTTTTGCCGAACGCAGCCCGGCGCTGGCGCCGTACCTCGGCCAGGCCGGGCGCGACCCGGACGTCGAGCGCCTGCTTGAAGGTTTTGCCTTCCTCACCGGCCGCCTGCGGCAGAAGCTCGACGACGAACTGCCCGAGCTGACCCACTCGCTGATGCACCTGCTGTGGCCGAACTACATGCGCCCGCTGCCGGCCTTCAGCATCCTGCAGTTCGACCCCCTGCGCCAGGCCGGCCCGGCGCTGCGGGTCGAGCGTGACACCCCGGTGGAAGGCCGGCCGATCGAGGGCGTCAGCTGCCGCTTTCGCACCTGCTACCCCACCGAAGTTTTGCCCCTGCGCCTGAGCGCGCTGAACTACTCGCTCAATGGCCAGGGCGCGCTGCTCAGTCTGCGCCTGGACATGAACTGCGACGGCAACCTGGGCGACGTCAAGCTCAGCAAGCTGCGCCTGCACCTGGCCGGCGAGCGCTACATCAGCCAGATGCTCTACCTGAGCCTGCTGCGCGGCCTGGCCGGCATCGAGCTGATGCCGCTGGACAGCCACGGCAAACCGATGGTCAACGCCAAGGGCGAGCCGCTGCTGCTGCGTGCACCGGCGGCCAAGGTGCACCCGGTGGGCTTCGCCGAGGAAGAGGCGCTGATTCCCTACCCGCTGAACACCTTCCGCGGCTACCGCTTCCTGCAGGAGTACTTCGCCTTCCAGGACAAGTTCCTGTTCGTCGACGTGACCGGCCTGGACGTGCTGCAGAGCCTGCCCGAGGAAACCCTCAAGCAGGTGCATGGCATCGAGCTGCGCTTCGACATCCGCCAGGGCGAGGCCCAGCGCCTGCGCCCGACCCTGGACAACGTCAAGCTGTACTGCACGCCGATCGCCAACCTGTTCAAGCACGACGCCCTGCCTATCCGCCTGGATGGCAAGCAGGACGAATACCTGCTGCTGCCGGCCGAGCTCGACCCTGAGCACTGCGGGGTGTTCTCGGTCGACGGCGTGACCGGCTGGAGCCCCGGCGGCCTCGGCTACCAGAGCTACGTACCCTTTGAATCGTTCGAGCACGACGCCAGCTTCGACGTGCCGGAGAACCGCTCGCACTACAGCATCCGCCAGCGCTCCTCGCTGCTGCATGACGGCCTCGACACCTACTTGAGCTTCGGCGTGCACCAGGCCGAATCCCACGAGACGCTGTCGATCGAGCTCACCTGCACCAACCAGAACCTGCCGCGTCGCCTGAAGCTCGGCGACATCTGCATGCTCAGCGAAGAGACCCCCGAATTCCTCACCTTCCGCAACATCACCCCGGTCACCGCCAGCTACGCGCCGCCGCTGAACCGCGACTTCCTGTGGAAGCTGATCAGCAACATGTCGCTGAACTACCTGTCGCTGGCCGACGTTGATGCACTCAAGGTGATCCTCGAAACCTACGACCTGCCGCGTTACTACGACCAGCACGCGGAAAAGGTCAGCCGCCGCCTGCTTGGCGGGCTCAAGGCGATCCGCCACCAGCACGTCGACCGCCTGCACCGTGGCCTGCCGCTGCGCGGCCTGCGCACGGAACTGACAATCGACCCGGAGGGCTACATCGGCGAGGGCGACCTGTTCGTCTTCGCCTCGGTGCTCAATGAATTCTTCGCACTCTACGCCAGCCTCAACTCGTACCACGAGCTGCGGGTGAAAAGCACACAGGGGGAGGTGTACCAATGGACACCACGCATGGGCCTGCAACCGCTGCTGTAAGCCGGCTCAGCCGGAGCATCCGCGAGTACTCGCTGTTCCAGGCCGTGCTGCTGGTGATGGAACAGCTGCGCGAGGCGTACCCGTACCTGGAAGACGAAGAGCTTTACGACCTGGTCGAGTTCCAGGCCAACCCCAGCCTCGGTTTCCCCGGCAGCGACGTCGATCGCATCGAGTTCTTCCGCGAGCACGGCCAGTTGCGCGCGCGCATGCGCTTCAACCTGATCGGCCTGGTCGGCTCCAGCTCGCCGCTGCCGGCGTTCTATGGCGAACAGGCGCTGGGCGACAACGAGGACGGCAACCCCACGCGGATGTTCCTCGACCTGTTCCACCACCGCCTGCAACGCCTGATGCTGCCGATCTGGCGCAAGTACCGCTACCGCGCCAGCTTCGAGAGCGGCGCGCTGGATGGTTTCTCGTCGCACCTGTTCGCCCTGATCGGCCTGGGCGGCGACCAGATCCGCCAGGCCAAGGAACTGAACTGGAAACGGCTGCTGCCGTACCTCGGCGTGCTCAGCCTGCGCGCCCACTCGGCGGCGCTGATCGAGGCCGTGCTGCGTTACTACTTCAAGCACGCCGACCTGGTGATCGAGCAGTGCCTGGAGCGGCGCGTCGACATCCTCGAAGAGCAGTGCAACCGCCTGGGGCTGGCCAACAGCCTGCTGGGCGAGGACGCCGTGCTGGGCGAGCGCGTGCGCGACCGCAGCGGCAAGTTCCGCATCCACATCACCCAGCTGGACTGGCAGCGCTTTCACGAATTCCTGCCGATCGGTTTCGGCTACCAGCCGCTGTGCGCGCTGACCCGCTTCACCCTGCGCGACCCGCTGGACTACGACATCCGCCTGGAGTTGCGCCGTGAAGAGATCCGCGAGCTGCGCATCGGCGAACAGAACGTCTGCCACCTGGGCTGGACCAGCTGGCTGGGTCGCGAGCGCGCCGATGGCGTGGTGACCCTGGGAAGCAAAATTCATTAAGGACCAATGGCCATGATCAACGTAGACCTGCAACAACTCGTCCAGGCCCTGGACGCCGACAGCCGCCGCGACCTTGAACGTTCCGCCGAGCGCTGCGTCGCCCGCGGCGGCAGCAAGATCCTCATCGAGGACCTGCTGCTGGGCCTGCTCGAGCGCCCCGACAGCCTGTTGCAGCGTGCGCTGCAGGACGCCGCGATCGATACCGGCGCGTTCAGCGCCGCGCTGCAACCCAACGTCGAGCACAGCGCCACCCGCAACCCGGTGTTTGCCCCGGAGCTGGTGCAGTGGCTGCAGGACGCGTTGCTGGTCTCCAACCTCGAGCTGGGCCAGAGCCAGGTCGACCAGGCCGCGCTGATCCTCGGCCTGCTGCGCAACCCGCTGCGCTATGCCGGCAGCCGCTATCACAAGCTGCTCGGCGGCGTGGATATCGAACGCCTCAAGGGCTACGCCCTGGCCCAGCAACCGGCCGCCGCCAAGGCCCCCGGCGCGCCCCAGGGCGAATCGATGTTGCAGCGCTTCACCCACAACCTCACCCAGCAGGCCCGTGACGGCAAGCTCGACCCGGTACTGTGCCGCGACGCGTCGATCCGCCAGATGATCGATATCCTCGCTCGCCGGCGCAAGAACAACCCGATCGTGGTCGGCGAAGCCGGCGTGGGCAAGACCGCCGTGGTCGAAGGCCTGGCCGCGCGCATCGTCGCCGGCGAAGTGCCGCCGGCCCTGCAAGGGGTCGACCTGCTGGCGCTGGACATGGGCCTGCTGCAGGCTGGCGCCAGCGTCAAAGGTGAGTTCGAGCGCCGCCTCAAGGGTGTGATCGACGAGGTCAAGGCCGCGCCGCGCCCGGTGATCCTGTTCATCGACGAAGCCCACACCCTGATCGGCGCCGGCGGTAACGCCGGTGGCTCCGACGCCGCCAACCTGCTCAAGCCAGCCCTGGCCCGTGGCGAGCTGCGCACCATCGCCGCCACCACTTGGGCCGAGTACAAGAAGTACTTCGAGAAAGACCCGGCCCTGGCCCGTCGCTTCCAGCCGGTGCAACTGCTCGAGCCCACCGTGGGCGAGGCGGTGACCATCCTGCGTGGCCTGGCCCAGCTGTACGAAAAGAGCCACGGCATCTACCTGCGCGACGACGCCGTGGTCGCCGCCGCCGAACTGTCGGCGCGCTACCTGACCGGCCGGCAACTGCCCGACAAGGCCGTCGACGTGCTCGACACCGCCTGCGCCCGGGTGCGCATCAGCCTGGCTGCCGCCCCCGACAGCCTCGAGCGCCTGCGCGCCGAACTGGCCGAGGGCGAACGCCAGCGCAATGCCCTGCGCCGTGACGCCGAGGCGGGCCTGGCCATCGACCACGAGGCCTTCGCCGCCCTCGAGCAGCGCCTGGCCGAAGCCCACGGGCAAGAGATCGAATTGGCCGCCCGCTGGGCCCGTCAGCGTGAGCTGGCCGAGCAGGTACTGGAGCTGCGCCAGCAGGTTGCCAACGCCGCCGTCGCACCGGCCGAACAGGCCGAAGGGGAGGAGGGCGAGTCCGTCGTCGAAGGCGAAAGCCGCGAACATTTGCAACAACGCCTGGCCGAGACCCATCAGGCCCTGCTCGACGCCCAGGCCGAAGAACGCCTGGTCAGCGCCGAAGTGTGCCCGCGCCTGGTGGCCGAAGTGATCAGCGCCTGGACCGGCGTGCCGCTGAGCCAGCTGGCCCGCGAGCACAACGCCAAGGTGATCACCTTCGCCGACGACCTGCGCGCCCGCATCCGTGGCCAGGAGCAGGCCGTGCATGCGCTCAACCGCTCCATGCGCGCCACCGCCGCCGGCCTGAACAAACCCGACGCACCGGTGGGCGTGTTCCTGCTGGTCGGCCCCAGCGGCGTCGGCAAGACCGAGACCGCGCTGGCGCTGGCCGACCTGCTGTACGGCGGCGACCGCTTCATCACCACCATCAACATGTCCGAGTTCCAGGAGAAGCACACCGTCTCGCGCTTGATCGGCGCGCCGCCCGGCTACGTCGGTTACGGCGAAGGCGGCATGCTCACCGAAGCGGTGCGCCAGAAGCCGTATTCGGTGGTGCTGCTGGACGAGGTGGAGAAGGCCGACCCGGACGTGCTCAACCTGTTCTACCAGATCTTCGACAAGGGCGTGGCCAACGACGGCGAAGGCCGCCAGATCGATTTTCGCAACACGCTGATCCTGATGACCTCCAACCTGGCCAGCGACCAGATCAGCGCCCTGTGCGAAAACGGCGAGCGCCCTGACGCCGAGCTGCTCGAACAGCACATCCGCCCGGCGCTCAGCCGCCACTTCAAGCCGGCGCTGCTGGCGCGCATGCGCGTGGTGCCGTACTACCCGGTGGGCGGCCCGGTGCTGCGCGAGCTGATCGAAATCAAGCTGGGCCGCCTGGGCGAGCGTTTGCAGCGTCGGCAACTGGGGTTCAGCCACTGCCAGGCGCTGGTCGACCACCTGGCCGAGCGCTGCAGCCAGAGCGAAGCCGGCGCGCGCCTGATCGACCACCTGATCGACACCCACGTGCTGCCCAAGGTCGCCGACCGCCTGCTCGACGCCATGGCCAGCGGCGAGGCGATCAGCCGCGTACACGCCACCCTCGACGGGGATGCCGGCGTGACCTGCGAGTTCGCCTGAGGTGGGGGTGATGTTCACGCACGTGCCACAACCGCTGGCCTACGCCGAAGCGCTGCTGGGCACCTTCACCGAGCTGGCGCGGGCAACTGACGAGCAAGGCCTGCTGCAGGCACTGGTGCCGGCCGTGGCCGAGCTCAGCGGCTGCCCGCTGGTGCAGGTCTACCTGCTCGACCCGACCCACACCCGGCTCGGGCTCGAAGCTGCCTGGCTCGACGGGCGGCTGCTGGCGCGCGACTGCTCCAGCCTGCCGGCCGACTACAACGGCGAGCAGCTGTTGCAGTTCGCCCTGTGCCAGAACCGCGTGGTGAACATCAGCGACCTCTCCGCCAGCCTGTTCGACACCAGCTTCCTGCCCAGCCAGGCCACGCCCTGGCAAGCACTGCTGGCGGTGCCCCTGCTGACCGCGCAACAGCGGGTGGCCGGGGTGCTGTTGTGCGTGAACCGTGTGCGCGGCGGGCTTGAAGCCTTCGCCGACTCCCTCGGCCAGCTCGGCAGCTTCACCATGGGCCAACTGCAACTGCTGCGCCGCTTGCACCAGCCCGGTCCACAGCCCCAGGCGAGCGGCCGCGCCCCGGTGGCCGCCAGCAGCTACGGCCTGATCGGGCAGAGCCCGGCCATGCGCCAGACCTGCCAGATGATCAGCAAGGTCCTGCACAGCCCCTACACCGTGCTGCTGCGCGGCGAGACCGGCACCGGCAAGGAACTGGTGGCCCGCGCCATCCACGACTACGGCCCGCGCCGCTCCGGCGCGCTGGTGGTACAGAACTGCGCAGCCTTCCCCGAGAGCCTGCTGGAGAGCGAACTGTTCGGCTACCGCAAAGGCGCCTTCACCGGTGCCGACCGCGACCGCCCGGGGCTGTTCGATGCCGCCGACGGCGGCACCCTGCTGCTCGACGAGATCGGCGACATGCCCCTGGCCCTGCAGGCCAAGCTGCTGCGCGTGCTGCAAGAGGGCGAGATCCGCCCGCTGGGCGCCAACGTCACCCACAAGATCGACGTGCGCATCATCGCCGCCACCCATCGCGACCTGGCGCAACTGGTCGCCGACGGCCTGTTCCGCGAAGACCTCTACTACCGCCTGGCGCAGTTCCCCATCGAGCTGCCGCCGCTGCGCCAGCGCGTCGGCGATGTCATCACCCTGGCCCGGCACTTCTGCGACAAGGCCTGCACTTTCCTGCAGCGCAGCCCGGTGGGCTGGACCCAGGCCGCCCTCGATCACCTCGAAAGCTACGCCTTCCCCGGCAACGTGCGCGAGCTCAAGGGCCTGGTGGAGCGCGCGGTGCTGCTGTGCGAAGGCGACGCGCTGGAGGTTGGCCACTTCTCGTTGAACCTGGCCGAACCGCCGCCCGAAGACAACGAGCTGAACCTGCGCGAGCGCCTCGAGAAGGTCGAGCGCAGCCTGCTGCTCGACTGCCTGCGCAAGCACGACGGCAACCAGACCCTGGCCGCCCGCGAACTCGGGCTGCCGCGGCGCACCCTGCTGTACCGGCTGGGTCGCCTGAACATCCAGATCGGCGATTGCGAGGGCTGACCGGCATGACCCCGACACTTACTCCCTTTACCCCAGGCGCACCTGTAACGGTGCCTGCCTCATCCGCACATGGAGCCGCCCCCATGCTTCACCGTTACTGCCGGGCCAGCTTGCTGGCCCTGCTCACCGCGTTCGCCCTGGCCGGTTGCACAGGCAACTACAAGTTCGACGACGACAGCTACCGCCCCCTGGGAGATCCCCAGGCCCTCAACCGTGACAACTGAGCGCAAGGAGCCCTGACCATGGAACTGGTTTTCGAACTGCTCGACAAACGCCAGCACGGCCGCACCGACTCGCCGAACAAGACCTTTGGCCGCGCCGGTGGCGAGATCGGCCGGGCCAAGGATTGCCACTGGTGCATCGAGGACGACAAACGTCACCTGTCCAGCCATCACGCCCAGGTCACCTACCAGAACGGCGCGTTCTTCCTCACCGACACCAGCAGCAACGGCATCCGCCTGGCCAGCAGCGGTGCGCAGTTGCGCAAGGGCGAGCTGCACCGCATCGAGCAAGGCGCGATTTACCGCATGGGTGACATCGAGGTGCGCGCGCGGCTGATCGACAGCGAGGCCGGCTACGACGTCGGCCTGGGCATGCCGGGTGGCGCCATCATCCCCGACGACGCCTTCCTCGAACTCGACCCCATCAGCGCCCTGGACCACGAAGAAACGCGCCTGCAACCGATGGACGAGCTGGCCGCCCTGGCCATGCCCGAGCCCCCGGCGCGCCAGCGTGCCGACTACGCGCAGATCGACCAGGAAAGCCTGATCGTGCCCACCCTGGTGCCTGCCGTGGCGCCAGAGCCCGCACCTGTGCCGGCCCCGCGCGAACGCCGCGACGACGCCTTCTGGAAGCGCTTCGGCGCGGCCCTGGGCGTCGATCTGGACAACCTCGACGAGCAGGCCCGCGAAGACCTCGCGGTGCAGGCCGCCGGGCTGCTGCGCCACAGCGTCGCCGGGCTGCAACAGAGCCTGCGCACCCGCAGCGAGCTGAAGAACGAACTGCGCCTGTCGCTGACCACCCCGCAAAGCGCCAGCCGCAACCCGATCAAGGCGCCGCTGGAAGCCGACCAGGTGCTCGGCGACCTGCTCAAGCCGCGCCGTGGCGGCCAGCTGTCTGCCGAGCAGGCAGTGGCCCAGGCTTTCCGCGACCTCCAGGCGCACCAGGTGGCCATGCTCGGCGCCAGCCGCCAGGCCCTGCGCAGCACCCTGGAGCACTTCGCCCCGGAGCAGCTGGCGCTGCAATTCGAGCGTCAGGGCCGCCGCGGCCTGTTCGGCAGCCGCTGGAAGGCCTACGTGCGCTACCACCAGGCCCTGGTGGGCAACGAAGACTGGAGCGAGCGCCTGCTGACCAAGGACTTCGCCCGCACTTACGAAGAACAGGTGCGCCTGATCGCTTCGCTCAATCACGACCCGCAAGGATAAAACCCATGACTCGCATCACCCGCACGATGCTCAGGGCGACGTGGGCCCTGGCCACCCTGTCCTGGCTGGCCGGCTGCAGCGCCCTGTCGCCGTACTCGCACATGACCAAGCTCGACCTCACCCTGACCGCCACCGACCAGCTCAACCTGGACATCAACGGCCGGCCGTCGCCGGTGGTGGTGCGCCTGTACGAGCTCAAGCACCCGGTGGCCTTCGAGAGCACCGATTTCTTCACCCTCTACCAGCGCCCGAAAGAAGCCCTGTCGCAGGACATGGTGGCCACCGAGGAGCACGAACTGCGCCCCGGCGAAACCCTGAGCCTGAAGCTCAGCATCGACCCCGACAGCCGCTTCGTCGGCGTCATGGCCGCCTACCGCGACCTCGACCAGGCGCAGTGGCGCCGGGTGCAGGCCATTCGCGCCGGCGAGCGGGTCACCGCCAACCTCTACCTCGACCAGGCCGGCATCCACAACGGTGTGCCGGCCGTGGCGCAAGCGGGTGATCAGCGATGAACGTGCACAAGGTAGTCTGGCAGGAAGGGATGCTGCTGCGTCCCCAGCATTTCCAGCACAACGACCGTTACTACGACAGCCAGATGAAGACCCGCACCCAGCTGCTGGGCACCTACACCTACGGCTTCATCAACCTGGAAATCGACCTGCAGTTCCTCAACATGGGCAAGCTGGTGATCAGCCGCGCCGCCGGCATCCTGCCCGACGGCAGCCTGTTCGAGCTCGACGGCAGCAGCGAGCCGCTGGCCCTGGACGTGCCGCCGAACACCGGCGCCACGCCGATCTTCATGGCCCTGCCGCTGGTCACCGGCAACCACATCGAGGCGCGCCGCCCCGAGCAGTCCGACGTGCTGACCCGCTACACCACCTACGAGGTGGAGGTGTCAGACTCCAACGCCGGCGACGACAACAGCAGCCAGATCAACTGCGCGCGCCCGGACTTCCGCCTGCTGCTGGGCGAGCAGCAAACCGACCAGGCCTACGTCAAGCTCAAGGTCTGCGAGATCCTCGACACCTCGCCCGACGGCGTCATCAGCCTCGACCCGAACTTCGTGCCCACCTACATCCGCACCCACGCCTCGGTGTACCTGCTGTCGTGCCTCAAAGAGGTCATCAGCATGCTGGCGCTGCGGGGCGACACCCTGGCCGAGCGCATCCGCTCCAACGGCAAGGTCGGTGGCGCCGAGGTCGGCGACTTCATGATGCTGCAGCTGATCAACCGCACCGAAATGCTCCTGCGCCACTACCTGAGCCTGGAGCAGGTGCACCCCGAAGAGTTGTACCGCACCTTCCTGATCATGCTCGGCGACCTGTCGACCTTCTCCAGCGACACCAAGCGCCCGCGCCTGGACGCCCGCTACCAGCACAGCGACCAGGGCGCGAGCTTCCGCAAGCTGATGGAGTCGATCCGCCAGGTACTGTCGATGGTGCTCGAGCAGCACGCCATCGAGCTGGAACTGCAACAGCGCCAGTACGGCATCCTGGTGTCGCCGCTGCACGACCCGGGCCTGCTCACCACCGCCTCGTTCGTGCTGGCCGCCAGTGCCAACTGCGAGTCCGAGGAGCTGCGCCAGCGCCTGCCGTCGCACCTCAAGGTCGGCCCGGTGGAGCGCATCCGCCAGCTGGTCAACCTGCACCTGCCCGGGCTCAAGGTCAAACCGCTGCCGGTGGCGCCGCGGCAGATCCCGTTCCACGCCAACAAGACCTATTTCATCGTCGAACTCGACGCCGAAGATCGCAAGAAGATGGACGGTTCCGGTGGCTTCGCCTTCCACGTCACCAGTGAGTTCTCCGATCTCGAACTGAAATTCTGGGCCATCAGGAACTGAGCATGAGCAAGGACATGGATACCCCTCAGGACGACAAGACCGTCCTGTTCAACCAGGATGGCTCGGCACCGCAAGGGCAGGCCCTGACCGCCCTGGGCAGCTCGGCGCGGGCCGAGCCGCTGGAGCAGCGCATGGTCTATTCGGCGCGCCTGCCCTCGAGCGGCAGCTTCAGCGTCGGCCTCAACCCGCTGGTGGCTGCCGCCAGCGAGCTGCTCTCGGAAGTGGTGCGGCTCAAGCACAGCGACACCGCCGAAGACCTGAACAACCTCAAGGAGCGCCTGAGCGCCTGCGTGCGTGCCTTCGAGGCACGCATCCATTACGAGGGCGTGGAGAGCGGCCAGGTCACCGTGGCCCGCTACCTGCTGTGCACCGTGGTCGACGAGGCGGTGGTCACCACCCCCTGGGGCAACGAGAGCCAGTGGTCGCAGATGAGCCTGCTCAGCGCCTTCCACAACGAGACCTTCGGCGGCGAGAAGTTCTTCTCGCTGCTCGACCGCATGTCGAAGAACCCGGTCAAGCATCTGGCGATGCTCGAACTGATGTACCTGTGTCTGTCGCTGGGCTTCGAGGGCAAGTACCGGGTCATCGACCGCGGCATGTCCGAGCTCGAGGGCATCCGTGACGCACTGTTCCGGCAGATCCGCCAGCTGCGCGGCGACGTGCCCCGCGAGCTGTCGCCGCGTTGGGAAGGGCTCGACCAGCAACGCAACAGCCCGGTGCGCATCGTGCCGTGGTGGAGCGTGGCGTTGTTCACCCTGGTGTGCCTGGTGGTGATGTATTCCGGTTTCGCCTGGGTACTGGGCGAACAGCGCGCGACCGTCCTGCAACCCTTCCAGACGCTCGAGCAGCCAGCGGCCCAACCGCGGCAGTGACACAAGGACCTGTGATGAAGAATTTTTTCAAGAAAGTAGGCGCCTTCCTCGCCAAGACCTGGGTCTGGAGCCTGCTGCTGGTGCTGGCCCTGGCGCTGCTGGTGTGGTTCGCCGGCCCGTTGCTGGCCGTGGCCGACAACAAGTTCTGGGAAGACGCCGCCGCGCGGTTGCTGACCATCAGCGTGCTGTTTTTGCTGTGGGGCCTGTGGATGGTGTTCGCCAGCTGGCGCGCCAACAACCGCAAGCAGGAAGAGCTTGAGAGCGAGGACGGCCGCGAGCGCCTGGAACGCGAAGAGCGCAAGGACGAGGAGGCCAGGGAGATCAAGGCCCGCTTCAAGCATGCCTTGTCCACCCTCAAGCATTCGAGCCTGTATGGCGGGCGCAGCGAACGCTGGCGCCGCGACCTGCCCTGGTACCTGGTGCTCGGCCCCCAGGGCGCGGGCAAGACCAGCCTGATCGACCATTCGGGCCTGGAGTTCCCGATCAACGCGCTGGAGCGCAAGCTCGCCCGTGATCCGTCCAGCGGCGATTTCTGCGATTTCTACTTCGCCGAACAGGCCGTGCTGGTGGACACCGCCGGGCGCTTCCTCAACCAGTCCGACAGCGAGATCGACGGCAGCGCCTGGCGCGTGCTGCTCGACCAGCTGCGCCTGCGCCGACGCAACCGCCCGCTCAACGGCGTGGTGGTCACCGTGCCGCTGGACACCCTGTTGGGGGGCGAGGCGGCGGTCAACGACCTGGCGCAGAAAGTCCGCTCGCGCTTGCAGGAGCTGCGCCAGCGCCTGCACGTCGAAGTGCCGGTGTACCTGGTGCTGAGCAAGACCGACCGCCTGCAAGGCTTTGACGCCTTCTTCGACCAGCAGTCGCGCGAAGAGAACGAGCAAGTGTTCGGCATCACCTTCGGCAAGGGCCAGAACGGCGCCGACACCGAGCTGCTGGCCAAGGAATTCCAGGGCCTGCTGCAACGCCTGGGCGACCAGGTCACCCAGCGCATGCACCACGAGCGCAACACCCAGCGCCGCGCGCGCATCCTCGACTTCCCGCACCAGCTGGGGCGCATCGGCGACCAACTGTGCCTGTTCGTCGACGCGGCCTTCACTGGCAACCGCTACCAGCGCGCCAGCCAGCTGCGCGGCTTCTACCTGACCAGCGCGCCGCATCAGGCGCCGCGGGTCGACAGCGACAACGGCTTCCACCCCGGCCAGCCCGGCCGTGGCGCGGTGCAGGGCCGCTCGCGCTTCACCCTGCAACTGTTCAGCCGGGTGATCTTCCCCGAGTACGACCTGGCTGGCCTCGACCAGCGCGAACGCCGCCGCATCCACTGGGGCCAACGGGCCGTCTACCTCGGGGCCCTGGGCGCGCTGGCGCTGTTCGGCGCGCTGTGGGCCGGCAGTTTCTCCGGCAACCACGAACGCCTGGAGCAGGTGCGTGAGCTGGGCCGTCAATGGCAGCGCCAACACCTTGCCCTGGATGCCCGCGATGACGCCCTGGCCGCGCTCAAGCCGCTGGACACCGCCTGGCAGGCCTCACGCGTGTTCCCCGTTCCCGGCGATGTCTCGCTGCTGCAACGCGGCGGCCTGTACCAGGGCGTGCCAGCCAACGAGGTGCTGCAACCGGCCTACCAGCGCGAGCTGGAAACCGTGCTGCTGCCGCGGGTGGCGCAGATGGTCGAAGGGCAGATCCGCAGCAACCTGAAGAACCGCGAGCGCCTGCTCAACAGCCTGCGCGCCTACCTGATGCTCGGCCTGCCCGAGCGCCGCGACCAGGCCTGGCTCAAGGACTGGGTGGCGGCTGGCTGGTCGCAGCGCTACAACGGCAACACGGCCGCCCAGGACAGCCTGAACACCCACTTCGGGCGCCTGCTCGAGCAATCGTTCGCCTACCCGCTCAACGACGCCCTGGTGGCCCAGGCCCGCCAGGTGCTGCGCGCCGAATCGCTGGCCAGCGTGGTGTACCGCGTGCTGCGCGAACAGGCCCGCAGCCTGCCCGAATACCGTCTCAGCCAGCAGCTCGGGCCGCAGGCCGCGCAGTTCGTCGGCATCGACTACCCGATTCCCGGCTTCTACACCTCCCAGGGTTACCAGCAGTACTTCTCGGTGCAGGGCGCCAACCTGGTCAACGACATCCTGCGCGACAACTGGGTGCTGGGCGAGGGCAGCGGCATCAGCGACATGGACATGCGCCGCCTGATGGTGGAGCTGGAGCAGCTGTACTTCCGCGACTACGCCAACTACTGGGGCGAGGCGGTCAACCAGGTCGGCCTGATCCCGTTCAGCGACGCCGGCGAAGGCGCCGATCAGCTGTCGGCGCTGACCGCCGCCAACTCGCCGCTGCTGCTGTTGCTCACCGAGGTGCGCGAGAACACCCGCTTCCCGGTACTGGCCGAAGCCACCGACGAAGGCAACCCGGCCGCCGAAGCCGCCGCCAACAAGGCCGTGGCCAAGAAGCTCGGCAAGGGTGGCGCGGCCGTGGCCGGTGCCGTGGCCGACAAGGCCCGCGACGCCCTGGCCAAGAAGCCGCTGCCGGACACTGCGCGCATGGCCCTGCAACGGCGCTTCGAGCCGCTGCACCGGCTGCTCGACGACAACAACGGCCCGGGCCCCGACCTGGCGCCGACCCTGCAAGCGCTCAACGACCTGCAGCAGCAGCTGGCCGGCCTGGCCCGCTCCAACCAGGCCGAAGAAGCCTCGTACCAGATGGCCAAGGCGCGCATGTCGGGGCAACGTGACGCCCTGAGCAGCCTGCGCAACGGCACCGTGCGCCTGCCGCGCCCGGTGGCCGGCTGGTTCAACCTGCTGTCCGACGACATCTGGCGCATGGTGCTCAACGACACCTACACCTACCTCAACCAGCGCTACCAGAGCGAGCTGTACAGCCACTACGGCCGCACCATCGAGTCGCGCTACCCGTTCAACGCCCATGGCACCAGCGATGTGGCGATCAGCGACTTCCGCGACTTCTTCAAGGCCCAGGGCGTGGCGGACCGCTTCTTCGACACCTACATGCGCCCGTTCGTCAGCGGTGAGCCCGGCGCCTACCGCCTGCGCAGCCTCGACGGCCAGAGCCTGCCGATGACCAAGGCCTACCTCGAGCAGATGAGCGCCGCCCAGACCATCCGCCAGAGCTTCTTCGCGCAGAACCCCGAAGAGCCGCAGGTGCAGTTCAAGCTCGAGCCGTACACCCTCGACCCGGCGGTGAGCCGCGCCGAGTTCCGCTTCGGCGACACGGTGATCGATTACCGCCACGGCCCGATCGTCTCCACCAGCCTGAAGTGGCCGACCGAAGCCCAGGACGGCAACACCAGCCTGACCCTGGAGCAGCTCAACGGCCGCCCCATGGCGCTGGAGAAGAACGGTGGCCCGTGGTCGCTGTTCCGCCTGCTCGACCTGATGCAGACCGAGTACCTCAAGGGCCGCGACACCATGGTGCTCAAGGCCAATGTCGGCGGCATGCGCGCCAACTACCTGCTGACCAGCCAGCGCGCGCCGAACCCGTTCGACCTGAGCGTGCTGCGCGGCTTCCGCCTGCCAGGGGAGCTGTGATGCGCGCAGCCAGCCCTTGGCGCAGCGCGGCGCGCACCGACCCCGGCAAGGTCCGTGCGCGCAACGAGGACGCCTTTCTCGACTGCCCGCAGCACGGGCTGTGGGCGGTCGCCGACGGCATGGGCGGCCACGAGGCCGGTGATATCGCCAGCCAGATGATCGTCGAGAGCCTGGCCGATCTGCCGGCCGCCAGCAGTTTCGACGAGCGCGTGCTCGCCGTGCGCCAGTGCCTGCACTGGATCAACCGGCGCCTGGGCCAGGAGCTGACGGTGAGCGTCGCCGGCCAGGCGCGGGTGATCGGCAGCACCGTGGTGACCCTGCTGCTCGACGGCCGCCGCGGCGCCTGCGTGTGGGCCGGCGACAGCCGCTGCTACCTGTGGCGCGGCCAGCGCCTGTACCAGCTGACCCGCGACCACTCGCTGCAACAGCAGCTGATGGACCAGCAAAGCATGAGCGCCGAGCAGGCCCGCGAGCACCCCTCGGCCCGGGCCCTGACCCGCGCCGTCGGCGCCAGCGCCAGCCTCACCCTGGAAGTGCTGGAGTTCGAGGCGCAGCCGGGCGACGTGTTCCTGCTGTGCAGTGACGGCCTCTACGACGGCCTGGAGAGCGGCGGCCTGGGCCACGCCCTGGACCTGGCCTCGCCCGGCGAGGCCCTGCAACGCCTGTTCGACACCGCCCTGGGCGGCGCGGCGAAAGACAACCTGACCGCAGTGGTGATCCACCGATGAACCTTGGCAGCGGCGACGCGCTCGACGTGCTCGACGCCCTTGAGCAGGGCAGCGAGTCGACTTACTTTGCATTCACCCAGGCCAGCGAGGCCGAGCCCGCCCGCACCGGCAAGGCGCGGCGCAAGCGGCGCGGCAAGGGCCGCGCGCAACCCGCGCCGGCCCCGGCCGTGCGGGCGCTGGCGCCGATCCCCGACGTGCTCGCCGGGCGCTACCGCCTGGAACGCCTGCTCGGCGCCGGCGGCATGGGCCTGGTGTATCGCGCCCGCGACCTGCTGCAGGAGGGCTTCGGTGACCCACAACCGTTGCTGGCGGTGAAGCTGATGAGCGACCAGTTGGCCACGGCGCCCGACGCCAACGCCCTGCTGTTCAACGAGTTCGCCCTCACCAGCCGCCTGCGCCACCCCAACCTGGTGCGCCTGCAAGGCTTCGCCATCGACCCGCAGAGCGAACGCGGCTTCATCACCATGGAGCTGATGCGCGGCACCTCGCTGGACCGCCTGCTCTGTGACCAGCCGCTGGGCCTGGCCTGGGCGCAAGTGCGCGAGATCGCCGTGCCGCTGCTCGACGCCCTGGCCTGCGTGCATGCCCAGGGCGTGGTGCACGGCGACCTCAAGCCCAGCAACGTGATGCTCGGCGACGACGGCCTGCGGCTGTTCGACTTCGGCCTGGGCCTGGCCCTGGACGGCCCGCTGGCCGGCCTGCCGCACCTGAGCCATGGCCGCTTCGAAGCCTGGACCCCGGCCTACGCCGCCCCCGAACTGTTCGAGGGCGGCACGCCGAGTAGCGCCAGCGACCTGTATGCGGTGGCGTGCGTGCTGTACGAGCTGATTACCGGCCGTCACCCCTTCGAGCGCGTGCCGTCGCTCAAGGCCCGTGACCAGGGCATGCAACTGGCGGCCAAGGCCCCGCCCGGCATGCCAGGCAAGGCCTGGACCGCGCTGCGCCGGGCCCTGGCCTTCGACCCCGAGCAGCGCCGCGTCGATGCCGGGCAGTTGCGCGACGCCTTCGCCGCGCAAGGCTTCTGGGCCAGGCTCCGGCGATGACGCCAGGCCACGGACGCATTAACACGAATTCACGCACATAGAGGGACAAGGATGTTTGCCGCCGCGAACCAGACCCATTTCAGCCTGCACATCGACGGGTTGGAGCATGACTTCCAAGTGCTTGCCTTCGATGGCAACGAAGCCATCAGCCAGCCCTACGCCATCGACCTGGAGCTGGTCAGCGAGCGCCCTTCGCTGGACCTGGAGAACCTGCTGCACAAGCCCGCGTTCCTTCAGCTCGGCGACGACGGCCGTGGCCTGCACGGCCTGATCTACCGCGCCGCGCAAGGCGAAGCGGGCAAGCGCCTGACCCGCTACCAGGTGACCCTGCGCCCGCAGCTGGCGTACCTGGCCCACCGCATCAACCAGCGCATGTTCCAGCACATGACCGTGCCGAAGATCATTGCCCAGGTGCTGGAAGAGCACGGCATTCTCGCCAACGCCTATCAGTTCCAGCTCGGTGCCGTGTATCCGGACCGTGAGTACTGCGTGCAGTACGACGAGTCCAACCTGCAATTCATCCAGCGCCTGTGCGAAGAGGAGGGGATTCACTACCACTTCCGCCACAGCGCCGACGGCCACCAACTGGTGTTCGGCGACGACCAGACGGTGTTCCCCAAGCTGGCGCCGGTGCAGTTCCAGCACGACTCCGGCCTGGTCGCCGACACGCCGATGATCAAGCGCTTCGCCCTGCGCCTGGAAACCCGCACCAGCAGCGTCACCCGTCGCGATTACGACTTCAAGAAGCCGCTGATCCAGCTCGAAGGCGCCGCCGACAGCCTCGACGAACCGGCCCTGGAAGACTACGACTACCCCGGCCGCTTCCTCGACCGACCACGCGGCAAGCACCTGGCCACCCGCGCTCTGGAACGCCACCGCAGCGACTACCAGCAGGCCAGCGGCGACAGCGACCAGCCGCTGCTCGCCAGCGGGCACTTCCTCACCCTGGGCAGCCACCCCAACGCCCAGTGGAACGACCTGTGGCTGCTCACTGACGTGCACCACCAGGGGCGCCAGCCGCAGGTACTGGAAGAGGCCATCACCAGCGACGTCGACGCCAAGTACGATGGCTTCCAGCAGGGCTACCGCAACTTCTTCGTGGTTACCCCGTGGCAGCAGCCGTACCGTCCGCCGCTGAAACACCCGAAACCCAAGGTGCTGGGTGATCAGCGCGCCGTGGTCAGCGGGCCGGCTGGTGAAGAGATATACTGCGACGAGTTCGGCCGCATCAAGGTGCAGTTCTTCTGGGACCGCGAAGGCCAGGCCGACGACAAGTCCAGCGTGTGGATGCGCGTGGCTTCGAGCTGGGCCGGGCAGGGCATCGCTGGCCTGCAACTACCGCGCATCGGCATGGAGGTATTGGTCAGCTTCCTCGAAGGCGACCCCGACCAGCCGCTGGTGACCGGCTGCCTGTACCACGGCGTGAACATGCCGCACTACAAGCTGCCCGACCTCAAGACCCTGGCCACCATCAAGAGCAAGGAATACAAGGGTAGCCGCGGCAACGAACTGCGCATCGACGACACCACCAGCGAAATCAGCATCGCCCTGCGCAGCGACCACGGCGCCAGTGCGCTGAACCTCGGTTACCTCACCCACCCGCGCCCCTCCGGCGGCGCCCCGCGTGGTGAAGGTTTCGAACTGCGCACCGACCGCCACGGCGCCATCCGCGCTGCTGGCGGCCTGCTGCTCACCACCGAACCTCGCGCCAACGAAGCCAAGCACCACAAGGACCTGCCCGAAACCGCCGAACGCCTGGCCACCGCCAGTGACCAGCAGGACAGCCTGGCGGAACTGGCCAAGCAAATGCAGGCCCAGGAGCCCGGCGACCAGGACACCGTGGCCAAGGACCTGCACAAGCAGCACCAGGGCATCCTCGGCAGCGGCCCGGGCGACCTGAGCAAAAACGAGTTCGCCGAATTCACCCAACCGCACCTGGTGGTGTCGAGCCCTGCCGGCATTGCCCTGACCACCCCCGGCCCAAACCACCTCACCAGCGGCAGCCACCTGGCCCTGAGCAGCACTGGCCACACCAGCATGGCCATCGGCAAGCGTCTGCTGGCCAGTGCCAGCCAAGGCATGCGCCTGTTCGTGCAGAGTCTCGGCCTGCGCCTGGTGGCAGCCTCCGGCGACATCGACTTCCGTGCGCTGAAGGACAACATCAACCTGTTGGCCAAGCTCGACATCACCGCCAATGCCGATCGCATCACCCTCAAGGCCAAGACCGAGCTGGTGGTACAAGGCGGCGGCAGCGGCACGACCTACAACGCCGGCGGCATCACCCACGTCACCAGCGCCAACTACACCGCCCACGCCGCGCAGTTCGCCCATATCGGCGGGGCGAGCATGGCCGGCACCTTCCCCGAACCGCCCAAGCCGGGCAAGGGCGCGCTGGAGCTGTTCAACCTGTACGCCAACACCAAAGGCATCAAGGCCGGCGACTACGAAGTCACCGATGCCCTGGGCACAGTGCTCAAGGGCGCGCTGGACGGGCAGGGGTTCAATACCGTCTCCGGCGCGGCGCCGGGGCCGGCCATGGCCAAGTTCGGCCTCGACACGGCCGATACCTGGAGCCTCGGCAGCTTTGCCAAGGGGCTGCCCTGGCCGAAGCTGCCCGTGGCCGAAGAGGGCACGCCGTCGCTGCTCGAATCGATGTACGCCAAGCTCGCCCCCGACGGCAGCGGCGGCATGCTGGACAAGGCCAAGCAACTGGCCAGCAGTGGCATGAGTGCGGCGAAGACCGGCATGGGCCTGCTCAAGACCGGGCAGAACACCCTGCAAAGCGCGCAGCAGGTGCAAGCCGCGCTCAAGGGCGGCGTGGCTGGCTTGCCGCAACTGGCCTCTGCCGCCAGCTCGGCGCTGCCGGCCGCTTCTGGCGCGCTGGGCGCCGCCGGCAAGGCCGGTGCCGCCGTCCAGGGCGCCATGGCCAGCCTGCCCAAGCTGCCGACCCTGCCCAAACTCCCCGACTTCAAGGCGCCGAGCCTGAACACCCTGACTGACCTGATGCCAGGCGAGCTGATCTCATGACTGCACAGAATGCCGCAACAAACGAAAACGCCCGTGCCCCTCAGGTCGCGATCACCCCACTGGCCGAGGTGCAGATCGAGGACGTTGGCCGTGGCGCAGTGGTGTTCGATACCTGGCTGCGTAACACCAGCGCCAGCTTCGTCACCCTCGAACGCCTCAAGGGCGTGGCCGGCAACGTGGCCGTGGCGGGCAACATCATCGCCCTGGTGGATGCCTTGGGCGATATCGCCATCCTCAGCCGCAACAAGGTGCCCGACCCGATCGACTGCGCCACCTACGGCATCAACCTGATCGGCCTGGTCACTTCCCCCGCCAGCGCTGCGGCGGCCCGCATGGCCCTGCGCCCGATGCTGTTCATCGTGCGCCAGGAGGGCAAGCAGGTGTTGGGCGATGCGCTGATCGAGCTGATGGTCGGCCACCTCAACGCCGATATCGTCGGCAGCATCGACGACTTCGTCGGCCAGGCCGCAGGCAATCTCAAGGCCGCACTGGCCGAGGCTGCCACCCTCGGCGAGCAGTTGATCCTCGACATCGCCGGCGGCCTGGCTACCCTGGCCGCTGGCCCGGCTCCCGCCAGCGTGGCGGCCGGTGGCGGGGGCAGCCTGCTGCTGCATGACCCGCAAGCCAGCATCGGCAACTACCTGGCCGCTGCCTTCAACGCCTACAAGAGCGCCGGCAAGGGCATGACCAGCGCCGACGTCAGCCCCGCGCTCAGCGCCGCCGGCAAGACCGAACTGCTGGCCCACAGCGCCCGCCTGCGCCTGCTGGCCCCGCTGGTGCGCGGCGAGATCCTCAAGCTGGGTGACGCCGGCAGCCCCGGCTCCATCGAGGCCCTGCGCCTGACCCTGGCCAGCAGCGTCAAGCAGTGGCGCCAACGCAACCCGCAACAGGTGGTGGCCAACGTCAAGGCGGGCGGCACCAGCAAGGCCCGCCACCAGCTGGCCGAAGGCAAAGTCGAGACGCAAAAGGAGCAGATGCCCGCGTCCCAGGCCCCCAATCAGTGCAAGAACGGCGCCCCGGCCAACACCTGCAACAGCATCAACTTCGCCCTGGGCAGCGAGACCCTGCAGCACACCGACTTCAGCCTGCCCGGCCCGTTCCCGATCAGCTGGACCCGCACCTACCACTCGCGCCTGGCCGCCCTCGACAGCGGCAGCCTCGGCGCCCGCTGGATCACCGCCTTCACCACCTGCATCGATGTGCAGGACGATGGCCTGCTGCTGCACGATATCGACGGCCGCAGCCACGCCTACCCGCTGCCCAAGGTCGGCAAAACCCATTACGACGCGGTCGAGTACCGTGGCCTGACCCGCACCACCGACACCCAGCTCATCCTCTCGCGCGGGCAGGAACGCCACGAGACCTACGAGCGCGTCGGCGAGCGTTTTCACCTGGTGCATATCGTCATGCGCAACGGCGTCGGCGCGATGCTGCACTACGAGCACAGCCACAACGGCTGCCCGGTGCTGTCGGACATCAACACCTACGCCGACAACGACCCGACCAAGGTGCACCTGCAACTGGGCACGCTGCTCGATGACCACGGCCATATCCAGGGCCTGTGGCAAGTGGTCGACGGCAAGCCGCTGCGCCAGCTGTGCGCCTACCACTACGACGACCAGGGCGACCTGATCGCCGCCCAGGACGAACACGGCGCCGCCTGGCGCTACCAGTACCAGCACCACCTGATCACCCGCTACACCGACCGCACCGAGCGCGGCCTGAACCTGGAATGGGACGGCAGCGGCCCGCACGCCCGGGCGATCCGCGAATGGGCCGACGATGGCAGCTTCGAAACCCGCCTGGCGTGGGATGAGCACATCCGCCTGACCACCGTGACCGACGCCCACGGCGGCCAGACCCGCCACTACTACGACGCCGACGGTTACACCTACCGCATCCAGCACGCTGACGAGCGCTCGGAGTGGCTGTTCCGCGACGCCCGCAAGAACGTGATCCGCCACCTGCACGCCGACGGCAGCCAGGATCGCTACACCTACGATGAACGCAGCAACCGCCTGCAGCACATCCGCGCCGACCATACCGTCGTGCACTACGCCTACGACGACAAGGACCAGCTGATCAAGATCAGCGATGCCGAAGGCGGCCTGTGGCTGCGCGACTACGACGATGTCGGCAACCTGGTCGAAACGGTCGACCCGCTGGGCAACAAGACCGAATTTGCCTACACCTCGACGGGACTGTTGAAGGCGATCAAGGACGCCAACGGCAACGAAAAGAAGATGGCGTATAACGACGCCGGGCAACTGCTCGAGTACACCGACTGTTCCGGAAAGACCAGTAAATGGGAGTACGACGAACTGGGGCGCCTGGTGCAGGCCAGTAATGCGCTGGGCGAGAGCATCCAGTACGCCTACAAGGCGGGGCAGTTGAGCAAGGTCACCCATGCGGACATGACCGAGGAGCGTTTCGAACGCGATGCCGAAGGCCGGTTGCTGGCCCATGTCGATGCGCTGGACCGCTGTACCACCTGGAGCTACACCCGCGCCGGAATGCTCGCCGAGCGTGTCGATGCGCTGGAGCACAAGCTGCGCTACCGCTGGGACAAGCTCGGCCGGTTGCTCAGCCTGGAGAACCAGAACGAGAGCCGCGCCAGCTTCGTTTACGACCTGGCCGGGCGCCGCCTGGAAGAGACCGGCTTCGATGGCCTGACCACCCGCTACCAGTACGACCCGAGCAGCGGTCGGCTGGCGAGCACCCAGGTCGGCCAGCGCCGCATCGACCTGCGCTTCGATGCCATGGGGCGCCTGGTCGAGCGCTGCGCAAGCCAGGGCGATCAGCAGCAGAGCGAAACCTTCGCCTACGATGGCAACGGCAAGTTGATCCAGGCGCTCAATGCCGTCAGCAAACTGCAGTGGTTCTACGATGACGCCGGCAACCTGACCCGCGAACATCAGCACTACCTGATGACCGGCGACCCGATGGTGGCGGTATGGCGTCATGAGTACGATGCGCTGAACCGCCGCACCGCCACAATCCGCCCCGACGGGCACAAGGTCAGCTGGCTGACCTACGGCAGCGGCCACCTGCTGGGCATGACCCTCGATCAGCACGAGATGCTCGCCTACGAGCGCGATGACCTTCACCGCGAAGTCGTGCGCCACCAGGGCAACAAGCTCATGCAGATGCAGCGCTGGGGCAAGACAGGGCTCCCTGAGGAGCAATGGCTCGGCAGCCATGACGGCAAGACTGCCCTGCTCAAGCGCCAGTATGAATACGACACGGTGGGGCAGTTGACCGATATCCACGACAGCCGCCGTGGCCAGCTGGCGTATCAGTACGACCCCCTGGGGCGCTTGTTGCAGGCCAACAGCCGCCTGGGCGCCGAAACCTTCGCCTTCGACCCGGCGGGCAACCTGCTGGACGAAACCCAGCAGCTCAACCGCCCCCTGGAAGAAGACGCCCGGCGCAACAAGGTGATGGACAACCTGCTGCGCACCTATGCCGGCAGCCAGTACCGTTACGACGAGCGCGGCAACCTGAGCCATCGCCTGCAAGACGGTGCGCAGGCGCACTTCACCTGGGACCTGTTCAACCGGCTGGTGCGTTACAACGACGACAGGCTCAAGGTCGAATACAGCTATGACGCCCTGGGTCGTCGCCTGCACAAGCATTCGCTCGCCCATTACTGGGACAAGCCCGAGGCCGGCACCGGCTGGAACCAGCTGGAACGGGCCAGGCGCCAGCGTGAACTGCACTGCGGCTTCACCCTGTATGGCTGGGACGGCGAAACCCTGGCCTGGGAAAGCTCGCCGCCGCTGGATGAGGGCGATACCGGCCGCACCGTGCACTACCTGTACGAGCCCGGCAGCTTCGTGCCGGTCGCCCAGGCCCTGCACAACCGCCCGGTACGCCTGTTCAAACAGCCGGACTGGGCGGGGCGCGAGTACGACTTCGACCGTGATCCGCTGTGGCACACCGAGGTCAAACCGCAGGCCTTCGATGCCATGGCCTGGTACCACTGTGACCATCTGGGCACGCCGCAAGAGCTCACCGATGAGCAGGGGGACGTGGTCTGGAGTGCGCATTACACCGCATGGGGCGAAATACGCGAGGAGCGAACGGAGCAAGCCAGATTGCAGGGGGTGAGCAATCCGATTCGCTTCCAGGGGCAATACCAAGACCCGGAAACGGCGCTGCACTACAACCGCTATCGGTATTACGAGCCGAAAATGGCGCGGTATGTGTCCAGGGACCCGATTGGGATGCAGGGTGGGCTGAACGTCTACAGCTACGTGAGTAACGCGCCTGTTATGCGTGCGGACCCGTTGGGCTTGTGGGATGTACCGTTTGCCAACATGCCGGGCGTGCAGGAACGTGCTTCGTTGGGCATGCACATGATGAAGAATGGTGAGTCGCCGGAGGCCATTTCCAGAGCAATGTCACCACCACCGCCCAAGCCGATTGCGACAGGTGAATGTCGGATAACAGGGACCCTTGCGGCTGGTTCGGGCGTTTCTGTTGCAGGGAAATTCAATGAGGTATCGGGAAGGAGTGTTGAAGTTGGAGTGCCGATGATCGCAGTGGCGGCACGGGCTACTGCAACTTGTGGTTTGAAGTTTGCTGATCCGGACGCCAAGTCACTTCGCGCCGCTGCCGGTGTAGGGTTCAGTTTAGGTATATTCAGCGTGGATATAAGCCAAACATCTACGTGGCCTGAGGTGTATATCGGAGTGGGGCCAGGTATTGGGCCGGAAATTGATGTGCCTGTTACGCCTGCTGTCTCAGGCACCGCTTTCTAAAGGTGATGTATGTGTGAGATTGTTCAGTTCGTGAGAATTGCCATATTTGTGGTCTGTGCTGGGTTGGTTTTCACTTCGATCATTTGCGCGAACGCATATTGCAAGAAAGTGGGTGTGAATATGAACACCTTCGAAGGCATGCTTGAGATGTATCGGAGGGTGTTCAAATTCGAGAATAAGCTGTTGTCGATCCTGGTGCTGTTCAGCATGTACGGCGGAGCTTTGATGGTGTTTGGGCTTATGGGCTTGACCCTCTGGGGTGAGGCGCAGGGGTGTGATTTTCATATCAATGATCGGTCCATAAGGTAGCCAGATACGGCGAGTACAGCGATGGCGTCTTCGGACGCCATCCGTACAAAAGGCCATTGTCGGTAGCGCCAGGGGAGCAGTGAGGTTAGTGCTTTTCGATATCAGGACTGTCCCGAATTCAGCATGCCCTGATATCGATATCGGTGTAGGCCACTGTATTGGGGCTGAACTCGAGGCTCCATACTTTTCGACCCTTATGTAACTATTTTTCTGTAGTTGAGTGAGAGTTTATTGTGTGTGTATGGTTGGAGCTGTTGATTGAGATTGTGTATTGGGGGTGGCAATTATGTTGGTTGTCACGGTGCTCTACGGGCATTTTTACTCAAAGAGAAACGGGATAAATATTAATACATTCCCTGGGATGCTTGAGTTGTTTGGTCATGTTTTTAAGTTTAAAGATAAAGTGTTGTCCGGTCTGTATATTTTTTCTATGTACGGCGGTGCGATTATTGGTATTGGTTTGGCTGTGTTGATTTTTTATGCGCAATCCAAGGGGTGTGATATCCATGTCAAAGTCAGTATAGGTTGATGTTTAGGTGTGTGTTGCGAGGCTAGGGGTGTGCCAAATGATCAGTGTGTGTACGAAAAAATCAGGGGCTTCGCTGTCAATCCGCGCTACCTCATACAGTGCCTGAATACTGGGTTGAATATGATTTATTGAGGTTTGTGTATGTGTGATGGAATTGATGTTGCGAGGAAATTATTGTTCGCGCTTTGCATGCTTGTGCTTTTTCTGACTATCGTATATATGGCTGTTTATGCGAAAAGGGAGGGGGTTGATTTTAATACGGTGGGCGGGTTGCTTGAGGTGTATCGGCGTGCGTTTGCGCGTGAGCATAAAATGCTATTTTGGGTAGTGCTTATTGGGATTTATGGGAATACGCTGATTTTGCTTTTTTCATTTTGGCTTTATTACTGGGGGCTCTCTGAGGGGTGTGTCTTCAAGCTGAACGGTAGATGGTCAAATCTGTAGAATTGCTGGGTTTTTTGGATTGCGAAGCGCTCCTTTACCCGATATCAAATAGTGTCAAAGATGCCGCAAATTCAGGCTTTGCTGCCGCGTTGCGGCAGATCGCGGGGCAAGTCGCATCGGCGCACCGCCGCTCCCACAAAATCTTTCGTACAGAGCCTAGATAAAAGCTCCCCCGGCACAGAACGCGCCCGTCAATCCTGCTGCGTCCCGGGAACGCCAAATCCATACCCTTGCAACAGGTCCTGACGAATGCTGGTCCCCAGGGCATACAGCCTGTCCTGTTGAGGTGCGGCCCAGTCAATCGCCGCACTGGCCAGGGCAAGGGTCAGGCCGAGGGCTTCCTCGCCCTGCTGCGGCAGGTCGCCCGCCGACACCTTCGGCTTGCCGGCAATCAGCGACACGCTGGCCAGCAGCAGCGCGTAAACCCCTAGCAGTTTCAGGTACAGGCCAAGCGGTTGTGCCTTCACCAGGCGCAGCAGGTAGGACAGCGCACGGAACCCATGCACGGCCAGCCCACAGAGGATTAGCAGGGCAGCCACGCCGGGAGTGATCAGATCGCGGTAGCTGTCGCGGCCCAGGGTCGAAAGATCGCTCGCCGAGGCGACGCGCTGCTTCATCAGTTCACGGGCGTCGTGCTGCAGCGTGGGCAGGTAGACCGAGCGCACGTAATACTCCTCGGTCAGGTAGGCATACAGGGTGAGGCTCGGCGGCAGCGCCAAGTCCTGGCGCCACTGCCCCTGGATGGCATCCACCGCCAGGAACGCCGGGCGCTTGAGGCCGGGTTCGATCCAGCCGGCATTGATCCGCTGCTGCAGCAGTGTTGCGTAGTGGTTGCGTGCGTCACGTCGCACCTGGCTGGCCACGGCGCGGTTGAAACCGGGGCGGTCGTCGGGCCGCCAGAGGTCGTTGACCGGTACGTTCATCTGCTCGCGCAGGACATGGCGCACGTCTTGCCATTCGCTGCTGGGCAGGGTCCAGGGGTTGAGGTTGCGCCCGCGGCTGCTGAGCAGGCGCAGGTAGTCGGTCCAGGCCTGGCCCTGGCGCTGGAGGATGGCCAGGCGGCTGGTGGCCCCCGCGTAGTAAAGGCTGGCGCGACGGTATTGGCGGTAGTTGTCTTCCTGCCGCCCCGTGGCCTGGCGGTAGCGCTCATAGTTGCGCTGCAGGCCGCCGCGCTGCTGGTCGGCGAGTTGTTCGAACAAGGCCTGCGGGGTCAGGCCTTCTGTGGCCTTCAGCGCGGTGATGTGCGGCAGGCGCAGGGCCAGTTCGGCCAGTTGCAGTTTGCCTTGCGGGCTGCGCAGTTGCTCGGCTGTTGCGGCCTGGCCATCCAGACGCAGGTCGTGGTGCAGCATGAGGTTGAGCAACGGGATGCCGAAGGCGGCCTGGGCCTGCTGCTCGGGGCTGGCCTGTTCGACCAGGCTGTCCACCAGCAGGCGCTGGGCGTGATAGCCGAGGTACAGGCAGCTGCCGCAGGTGATCAAGGCCCAGAGTACCGTGCGCCCGAACGGCCAACCCTGGCGCATGCTCTTGCGCAGCAGGCAACTGAGTACCAGCAGGGCCAGGGCGGCGGCGCCCAGCCATTGGCCCTGGCGGGCGAAATTTTGCAGCAGGGAATGTGGCACGAGGCTGCCGACCAGATCGGTCAGTTGCGCGAGGTAGCCCAGCGCGAGCACCAGGTAGATCACGGTCGGTACCAGCATCAGCCGCGCAAAGCAGCATTCCTGGGCGCGGGTCAGCGGCAGGTCGCCACCCCACAAGGCGCGGGCCAGGCGTTGCCAGGGTGTGTGTTCCTGGCCATGGGCGGAACGTAGCAACAAGGCGCCGATCATCAGGCACTGCCTGCTTGGCAAAGGAAAAGGGCAGGGCTGGGCGAAGTGGGCTCTGGGGTGTTCACGCGCGGCTTTCCTTGTCGAATCGGTGGAGCGTCCATTGAATGCGGCGCGATAGTAGCACGTTGATGTTAGCGGCGCGGGGGCAGCCCTGAGCCATGCGCAGGATGGCCTGTAAACCATGGGAAGATCTGGTCGCTGACTTTTTGCTCAAGTGCGCAAGAAGTTGCGCACTTCAATGTGGATAAGTCTGTGGATAAGCGCTGTGGGCATTGCTGTGTATGGCCTGCAGCCATATGCGCAACTTTTTGCCAGCACTGCGCAAGAAGTTGCGCAACTTTTGAATGCTCATCGCTCAAGTAGGCACTCGAATGGATGGCTTTGCTAAATAACTAATTGAATTTATTGATTATTTTTCAATTGGCACAGCTCTTGTATCGAAAGCTGCTCCCGCTCGGCAATTTCCTGCCGTCTGCGCGACTTTTTTCTTACGCAAGGAGAGCACCATGGCAACACCAGCCTACATGTCCGTCACTGGCGAAAAACAAGGCCTGATCACCGCTGGCGCATTCACCGCCGACTCGGTGGGCAACACCTACCAGGAAGGCCACGAAGACCAGGTGATGGTCCAGGGCTTCGAGCACGAAGTGATCATCCCGCGTGACCCGCAATCCGGCCAGCCGACCGGCCAGCGCGTGCACAAACCAGTGAAAATCACCAAGGTCTTCGACAAGGCTTCGCCGCTGCTGCTGGCTGCCCTGACCTCGGGCGAGCGCATGACCAAGATCGAGATCAAGTGGTACCGCACCTCGGCCCAGGGCACTCAGGAGCACTACTACACCACCGTCCTGGAAGACGCGATCATCGTCGACATCAAGGACTACATGCACAACTGCCAGGACCCGAGCAACGCTCACTTCACCCACCTGGAAGACGTGCACTTCACCTACCGCAAGATCACCTGGACCCACGAAGTGTCCGGTACTTCCGGTTCCGACGACTGGCGCGCGCCGGTCGCAGGCTAAGCCTGGACCCCACCGTAGCCCGCCGCGCTTGCGCCGCGGGCTGCGGTCGTTTCACCAGCCCATTCTCGCTACAGAGGGACAAGGATGTTTGCCGCCGCGAACCAGACCCACTTCAGCTTGCATATCGATGGCCTGGAGCATGACTTCCAGGTACTCGCCTTCGATGGCAGCGAAGCCATCAGTCAGGTGTACTCCATCGACCTGGAACTGGTCAGCGAGCACCCCTCGCGGGACCTGGAAAGCCTGCTGCACAAGCCCGCGTTCCTTCAGCTCGGCGACGACGGGCGGGGCCTGCATGGCCTGATCTACCGCGCCGCGCAAGGCGAGGCAGGCAAGCGCCTGACCCGCTATCAGGTCACGTTACGCCCGCAGCTGGCGTACCTGGCCCACCGCATCAACCAGCGCATGTTCCAGCACATGAGCGTGCCGAAGATCATTGCCCAGGTGCTCGAAGAGCACGGCATTCTTGGCAACGCCTACCAGTTCCAATTGGGCGCGACGTACCCCGAGCGCGAGTACTGCGTGCAGTACGACGAGTCCAACCTGCAATTCATCCAGCGCTTGTGCGAAGAAGAGGGCATTCACTACCACTTCCGCCACAGCGCTGCCGGCCACCAACTGGTGTTCGGTGACGACCAGACCGTGTTCCGCAAGCTGGCCCCGGTGGCCTACCAGCAGGATGCCGGGCTGGTGGCCGACACGCCGATGATCAAGCGCTTCGGCCTGCGCGTGGAAACCCGCACAAGCAGCGTCACCCGTCGCGACTACGACTTCAAGAAGCCGCTGATCCAGCTCGAAGGCGAGTCGGTCAGCCACGCCGAGCCTGAGCTGGAAGACTACGACTACCCCGGGCGCTTTCTCGACCGCGCCCGCGGCAAGCACCTGGCCACCCGCGCCCTGGAACGCCACCGCAGCGACTTCCGCCTGGCCGAAGGCCACAGCGACCAGCCCTTGCTCGCCAGCGGGCACTTCCTGACCCTGGCCAGCCACCCCAATGCCGCCTGGAATGACCTCTGGCTGCTGCTTGAAGTGACCCACCAGGGCCGCCAGCCGCAGGTGCTGGAAGAAGCCATCACCAGCGATATCGACGCGAAACATGACGGTTTCCAGCAGGGCTACCGCAACCAGTTCAGCGCCACCCCGTGGGATGCGGCCTATCGCCCGCCCCTGAACCACCCCAAGCCACGCATCCTCGGCACCCAGCGCGCCGTGGTCAGCGGCCCGGCCGGCGAAGAGATCTACTGCGACGAATTCGGCCGCATCAAGGTGCAGTTCTTCTGGGACCGCGAGGGCCAGTCCGACGACAAGTCCAGCGTGTGGATGCGTGTCGCCAGCAGTTGGGCCGGGCAGGGCATCGCCGGGCTGCAACTGCCACGCATCGGCATGGAGGTACTGGTCAGCTTCCTCGAAGGCGACCCCGACCAACCGCTGGTGACCGGCTGCCTGTACCACGGCGTGAACATGCCGCACTACAAGCTGCCTGACCTCAAGACCCTGGCCACCATCAAGAGCAAGGAATACAAGGGCAGCCGCGGCAACGAACTGCGCATCGACGACACCACCAGCGAAATCAGCATCGGCCTGCGCAGCGACCACGGCGCGAGTGCGCTGAACCTCGGCTACCTCACTCACCCCAGGCCGAGCGGCGGCGCCCCGCGCGGTGAAGGTTTCGAGCTGCGCACCGACCGCCACGGCGCCATCCGCGCTGCGGGCGGTTTGTTGCTCACCACCGAGCCCCGCGCCAACGAAGCCAAGCACCACAAGGACCTGCCCGAAACCGCCGAACGCCTGGCTACCGCCAGCGACCAGCAGGACAGCCTGGCGGAACTTGCCAAGCAGATGCAGGCCCAGGAACCCGGCGACCAGGACGACGTCGCCAAGCGTTTGCACGAGCAGCACCAGGGCATCCTCGGCAGCGGCCCGGTCAACCAGAGCGCCAACGAATTCCCCGAGTTCGCCCAGCCGCACCTGGTGCTCTCCAGCCCTGCCGGTATCGCCCTGACCACCCCGGGCCCCAACCACATCACCACCGGCGAGCACCTGGCCCTGAGCAGCACCGGCCACACCAGCCTGACCGCCGGCAAACGCCTGTTGGCCAGCGCCAGCCAAGGCATGCGCCTGTTCGTGCAGAGCCTGGGCTGGAAGCTGGTGTCGGCCTCCGGCGACATCGATATCCGCGCCCTGAAAGACAACATCAACCTGCTGGCCAAGCTCGACGTCACCGCCAACGCCGACCGCATCGTGCTCACCGCCAAGACCGAGCTGGTGCTGCAGGGCGGCGGCAGCGGCACGACCTACAACGCCGGCGGCATCACCCACGTCACCAGCGCCAACTACACCGCCAAGGCTGCGCAGTTCGCCCATATCGGCGCGGCGAGCAAGGCCGGCACCTTCCCCGAGCCGCCCAAACCGGGCAAGGGCAACCTCGAGCTGTTGTACCAGTACGCCAACAGCAAGGGCGTGAAGACTGGCGACTACGACGTGATCGACGCCCTGGGCAAGTCGATCAAGGGCAAGCTCGACGGTCAGGGTTTCAACATGGCCAGCGGCGCCGCCGCCGGCCCGCTGTGGGTCGACTTCGGCCTGGACCCGGCCGACACCTGGGCCGACGGCAGCCACTTCGGTGCTGGCGTCTGGCCGGCGAAGACCGACTTCAACGACATCGCCCCCGGCCAACAGGCCGTGGTCGGCGAGGTGCTGAGCGCCGGCAAGGGCGCCGACGGCCTGCTGGGCAAGGGCCTGGCACTGGCCCAGCAAGGCATGGACAAGGGCAAGGGATTGGTACAGAACGCGATGGCACAAGGTAAAGCGATGATCGGCCCCGGTGGCACAGGGATGCTGGAGCAGGGCAAGGCCCTGGCCGGCACTGGCATGCAACTGGCGAAAAGCGGCCAGGCCGCGCTGCAGAAGGTGCAGCAGGTCAAGGCCGCAGTCGGCGGCGACACCGGCGCCATGGCCCAACTGGCCAGCAATGTGGTGCCCGGCGCGGCGCCCGCGCTCAAGGCCGCCAACGCGGCCCGTCAGTTGCCGAGCCTGCCCACGCTCACCCCACCGCTCAACCCGGCGAAAAGCCTGAGCAGTGAGGTGCTGGCATGACCGACGCCAAGCAGCGCGAACCGCAGGTCGCCGTCGCCCCCCTCAACACCATCGATGCCAAGGACGTCGGCCGCGGCGCCGCCGCCTTCGACGCCTGGCTGCAATCGGTCAGCGGTGGCTACGTCACCCTCGAACGGATCAAGACCGTGGCCGGCGCACTGCCGGTGGTGGGCAACATCATGGCCCTGGTCGATGCCCTGGGCGACGTGGTGACCCTGGTCAAGAGCAAGAACCGCCAGCTGCTCGACTGGGTGAGCCTGGGCATCAACCTGATCGGCGTGCTGCCGGCGCCGCCGACCATGGCCGCGGCGCGCATGAGCCTGCGCCCGACCCTGTTCCTGGTGCGTCAGGAGCTGCGCAACAGCGCCAAGATGCTGCTGGGCGATTCGCTGATCACCGTGCTGATCGGCCATCTCAACGCCACCATCGCCGGCACCATCGACGACTTCGTCAAGCAGGCCCAGCCGAAGCTCGCGGGCATCCTCGCCGACGCCGGCGCGCTCGGCACCAAGATGACCAGCGAGATCGCCACGGGGCTGGAGAAGGTTGCCCTGAGCCAGTTGGACGCCAAGGGCGACATGTCGAAGGCGGGCAAACAGGCGTCCGCCGCCGCCGACAAGCTGCTCAACGATCCAAAGGCCGCCTTCAGCAACTTCTTAGGCGCGGTGCACAGTGCCTACAAGGCTGCCGGCAAGGGGCTGGCCAACAGCGCGACGAGCAAGCTGCTGCCGGACGAAATCAAGACCAAGGTGCTGGCCAACACCGGCCAGCTGCGTGCGTTGGGCCCGGAGATGGCCCGGCAGTTGAACAAGCTGGCTGACCCGGGTACGCAGATGAGCATCGGTTGGATGCTCAATGTGCTGGGCGGGGCGGTGAAGGGGTTCCGCAAGCGCAACAAGAATGGGCAGCCGGGGGTGAGCAAGCCGGGGACCACCACGCAGGTGGAGCGGGAGAAGGGCAAGGGGGAGTTGGCGGTCAGTGGGTCGCAGGCAAAAGCGGAAAGTACGCCCAGTCCCAAACGTAAGCCCTGCCCACCAGAACCCAAGGCACGTACAGGCCACAGCATCAGTTTCTCGCTGGGTTCCGAGTTCATCCTGCATACCGATTTCAGTTTGCCTGGACCGTTCCCCATCGAATGGGAGCGAACCTATCACTCGCGCCTGGCCGAATATGACCAGGGCAGCCTCGGGGCGCGCTGGATCACCGAGTTCACCACCCGTATCGACGTGGTGGGCAAGGGCCTGCTGTTCCATGACCACGACGGTCGCAGCCATGCCTTCGAGCTGCCCAAGGTCGAGAAGTCGCTGTACAACGCCATCGAGGACCTGCTGCTGGTTCGCAGCCGTGAAAACGAGCTGGTGATCTGCCGAGGTTTCGAGCGCAAGGAATACTACCTGCGCGTCGAGGATCGTTATTACCTGCAGAAGATCACCCTCAACAACGGTGCCGGTTGCATGCTGCACTATGAGCACCACCACGAGGGGCGTCCGGTGCTGTCGGACATCATTACCTTCCAGGGTGATGTGAAAGATGTGCTGCGCCACCTCGGCACCCTGATCGACGACCACGGCCATATCACCGGCCTGTGGGAAATGCGCGACGGCCAGCCGCTGAGGCAGCTGTGCGCCTACCACTACGATGACCAGGGCGATCTGACTGCTGCTCAGGATGAAAACGGCGCGGCCTGGCACTACCAGTACCAGAATCACTTGGTGACCCGGTACACCGACCGCACCGGTCGCGGCATGAACCTGCAATGGGATGGCAGTGCCTTCGATGCCAAGGCCATCCGCGAATGGGCCGACGATGGTAGCTTCGACACTAGGCTTGAGTGGGATGAGAACATCCGCCTGACCTACGTCACCGACGCCCACGGTCAGGAGACTTGGTACTACTACGACATCCAGGGTCGCCTTTATCGCGTCCGCTACCCCGACGAGCGCTCGGAATGGTTGTTCCGCGATGAGCGCAAGAAGCTTTTGCGCCACGTCCACCTGGATGGCAGTGAAGACCGCTACGACTACGACGAGCAAGGCAGCGTCATTCGCCATATCCGTGCCGACCACAGTCAGACGCACTTCGCCTATGACGACCGTCGCCACCTGATCAAGATCCGCGATGCCGAAGGTGGTTTGTGGCTGCGTGACTACGACAAGCAGGGCAACCTGGTCGAAACCACAGACCCGCTGGGCCACAAGACCGAGTTCGCCTATACGCCCTCCGGCCTGGTCAAGGCGATCAAGGACGCCAACGGCAACGAGAAGAAGCTGGCGTACAACGGGGCGGATCAGCTGGTCGAGTACACCGACTGCTCGGGCAAGACCAGCCAATGGGAGTACGACGATTTCGGCCAATTGGTGCTGTTCACCGATGCCGCGGGCAACAAGACAGTCTACGAATACAAGGCCGGCCAACTGGCCAAAGTCATTCACCCGGACAACACCGAGGAACGCTTCGAGCGCGATGCCGAAGGCCGCCTGCTGGCGCACTCCGATGCGCTGAACCGGTGTACTACCTGGGCCTACAACGCTGTTGGTCTGCTCACCGAGCGCGTGGATGCTGCTGAGCACACCCTGCATTACCGTTGGGACAAGCTCGGCCGCCTGATTGGCCTGGAGAACGAGAACGAGAGCAAGGCCACCTTCCACTTCGACCCGGTTGGTCGCCTGCTGGAAGAAAAGGGCTTCGACGGCCTGGTCACGCGGTACGAGTACGACGCTGAAAGCGGGCGTCTGAACAGCACCTATGTTGGGCAGCGTCGTACCCAGGTGACCTTCGATGCCGTGGGGCGAATCGTTTCCCGAGTTGCCAGCCAGGGCGATCAACGCGAAGAAGAGACCTTCGCCTACGACCGCAACGGCAAGCTGATCCAGGCAATCAACGCCGCCAGCAAGCTGCAATGGTTCCACGACGAAGCCGGCAACCTTACTCGCGAACATCAGCACTACCTGGGCACCGAGGTGCCGATGGTTGCGGTGTGGCAGCACGAATACGATGCGCTGAACCTGCGTACGGCGACGATTCGCCCCGACGGACACAAGGTCAGTGTGCTCACCTACGGCAGCGGTCACGTGCTGGGCATGACCCTCGACCAGCACGAACTGTTGGCCTACGAGCGCGACGACCTGCACCGCGAAGTGGCGCGGCATCAGGGCAACCAGCTGATGCAAACCCAGGCGTGGGATCCGGCCGGGCGTCTTCAGGAGCAACTGCTGGGCAGCCACGATGGCAAGTCCACCCTGCTCAAACGGCAGTATCAATACGATGCGGTTGGCCAGCTGACCGATATCCACGACACCCGCCGTGGCCATCTGGCCTATCAGTACGATCCCGTTGGTCGCTTGCTGCAAGCCACTAGCCGCCTTGGTGTCGAGACCTTTGCCTTCGACCCGGCCGGCAACCTGCTGGACGACAAGACCCAGGAACTCAATCGTCCGCTGGAAAGCGACCCACGTCGTAACAAGCTGATGGACAACCTGCTGCGTGAATACGCCGGGACCCATTACCAGTACGACGAACGCGGCAACCTGGTCCATCGTCTGCACAACGGCGAACACGCGCGACTCGGTTGGGACCTGTTCGACCGTCTGAGCCGTTTCGATGACAGCAAGCTCAGCGTGGTGTACAGCTACGACGCATTGGGCCGCCGTCTGCACAAACACTCCACTGCGCATCATCAGGACGATCCGCGTGCCGGCAGTGGCTGGAACCAGATGCAGCGCGCCAAGCGCCAGCGCGAACTGGGGTGTGGCTACACCCTTTATGGCTGGGACGGCGATACCCTCGCCTGGGAAAGCTCGCCGCCGCAGGACGAAGGCGAGACCGGGCGCACGGTGCATTACCTGTACGAGCCGGGCAACTTTGTGCCGGTTGCTCAGGCGTTGCGCAAGGAGCCGATTCGCTTGCTGCGCCAACCGGACTGGAGCGGCCGGGAGTACGACTTCGATCAGGACCCGCTGTGGCAGCACGAGGTCAAACCGCAACCGATCGACGCCATTGCCTGGTACCAATGCGACCACCTCGGTACGCCGATGGAGCTTACCGACCACACTGGCGAAGTGGCGTGGGCGGGGCAGTACAAGGCCTGGGGTGAAGTGCGCGAGGTACGCTCGGAGTGGGCCAAGCAGCTTGGGATGACGAACCCTATTCGCTTCCAGGGTCAGTACCACGATCACGAGACGGGGCTGCACTACAACCGCTATCGGTACTATGATCCGAGGGTTGGGCGGTTTGTGGGCCAGGACCCGATCAGTTATAGCGGTGGTTTCAATCTTTATGCGTATACACGTAACCCTACGACCTGGGTTGACCCGTTGGGGCTTGCAGGTAATCCCGCAAATGCGACACATGTCACGTACCATGCAATTGATAAAGAAACTGGTAAGCCTTATATAGGCTACGCAAGCATGCCAGGTGATCAGGCGGGTCGCGATGTTGTTAAATATCGTTACAATGGAAACTATGATCGCTTTGGTGGAACAGCTCCAACAGTCCTGTATCGAGGATATGGGCAAGAAGGTAAAGCAACTGCTAGAGGCCTGGAGCAGCATTATTTCCTTGAGAATGATGGCTTGGACGGTACCGCTAACCGTCAGAATCCTGTAGGCGCAGGTAACGCAAGGCGGCAAGAGTATTCTGACGCGGCAAATCGGCATTTAGAATCACAGGCGGCCAATGGCTCGGTAGTTTGCGAAATTTAAAGGTTGTATGATGAGAAAAAGAATAGTTTGGAAGTTTGGGGAGTTTGTTGTTCTTCAGGTGCGGGAGGATCTTTACACCGTTGCTCGCATGTTGAGCGGTGCAATGTTATGTGTGTGCGATGTCTTTCGTCAGGAAGATTGCTGGGATGATGTTAATTGGGGTGATGTGAAACCACTGTTTCATATATTTGTCGGTGCGGTTGTTCTGAAAGAATTGGGCGTTCGAAAAATCTCAGTTGAAGGGGTGCAAGAGTGTTGTTTGACCCCGCAAAGATACTGGATTGTTGCGTATACTTCTTTGGATAAGGGGCATTTCAAAGGCGGTCGTGACACTTTCTCTCTGTACGGCGGGCGATTAGTGGATTTGAGCGGCGGCGACCGTGTAGAGACTTACGAAGCTCCGGTCATAAAACATGACTTATCAGTTGTGGAGGATCGTGAAATTATTGAGGGGCACGAGTTGGTAAATATGTGGGGTGATGAAGATCTTTCGGATAGGCTTGCACGTTATTATGATTCTGGGATAAATCGAGATGATCTGAAATTCGAGATTTTTCCAGGGCTGTGGAATGATCGAGAAGCATTGCGGCCTCTGACAAGAAGATTGCCTATTCCTATGCGTTAAGCTGGTATACGACCAACAGCTCTACCTAATTGTTTTCTGGAGGGCCTTCAGGAATCACAGGTTTAGTTAGGCATTGTTGAAGTGTTTCACCGCCGATTCATTAGTCTGGGGCGGAGGTCGGCCTGCTGCCGGCGCCGCCGACTCTGTTCCTGGTGCGCCAGGGGCTGCGTAACAGCGCCAAGATGCTGCTGGGCGATCCGCTGATCACGGTACTGATCGGCCACTTCAACGCCACTATCTCGTGCCGGTGGCCCAGCACTGCATAACCCTCGATCCGTTTGCTGCGCGAGCCCAACTGGAGCGATCGCGAGTACGACTTCGATCAGGATCCGTTGTGGCAACAAGAGATCAAACCGCAACCGATCGATGCGATCCTCTGGTACCAGTGCGACCACCTGGGCACGCCGATGGAGCTGACCGACCACACTGGCGAGGTGGCGTGGACGGCGCAGTACAAGGCCTGGGGTGAGATCAAGGAAACCCGTTCGGAGTGGGCCAAGCAGATTGGGTTGAGCAACCCGATCCGTTTCCAGGGGCAGTACCACGACCATGAGACGGGGCTGCACTACAACCGCTATCGGTACTATGATCCGAGGGCTGGGCGGTTCATAAACCAGGACCCGATCAGTTACACCGGTGGCTTGAACCTGTTTGCGTATGCGCCGAACCCTGTTGAGTGGGTTGACCCGTTAGGGTTGTGGAAAGGGCAACCGCGTCAGGCGGGTGGTAAGTTTGCGGCGGGGAAAGATCCATCCAAGCCATGCCCGTGTGAATCGGATGGTACCCATGGGAATAGCCACAATTCGACCAAACCTGCGATTGGCTACACACTGAGAGATCGAAAGTCGGGTGAGGTTATGAAGTATGGCGAAACTACAATGGGTAAAAAGCGGTACACGCAAAAATACCTCGACGATAATGGTGTGGAAATGCAAGAGGAAGCATCTGGGAGCAAGAAGGAGATGCACTCTTGGCAGCATAAAAAAATCCTTGAGTATAAGGCTGCAAATGGTGGCAAGAGGCCTCCATTAAATAAAAGTGATTACTAGGAGTCGCTGATGGATTTTTGGATGTCGAGCGAAAAGCACATTCTAGTAGGTGATTCAGAGAGAGTTGCGCGTAATACAGTTGAGCCTGTTATCTCTGAGTTGCTCGAAGGTGTCGAGCTCTCATGTGGTGCAAAAAAATGGAGTGTCATAACTATAGTTATGCCCGACGAGCGAGTTGGTGATTATCCGGAAGTTAAGCGTTACCACAAGGCGAGGCAAGTTATTGAGCTTCGTGTGCAACTGCCTTTCTATAAGTTTAAAGAGGCAGGTGGCTCCGAGCAAATTGGTTTGGTGCTTGATGCATTAACGCGCTCGGTCGACATGATGAAAGAGATAAAAAGCTTGAAGCTAACAGGTGAGGAATATTCCATGCTAAAAAAAATCGTTGAGAAGGCCCGGTTGGAGCTAAAAGTCTAGGGCAGAATTATATGAGTCGCCGAGGGGGAGCGTGATTACTTGCTCCCAGAGGCGGCACTTATTGGCAGGCAAACTGAGCAGATTGGCCTGCACAATCCAATCCGCTTTCAGGGGCAGTATCACGACTCTGAGGCAGGGCTAAACTAGAGCCGCAATCGCGACTATGATCCGAAGGCTGGGCGATTCATAAACTGGGAATCGATCAGTCTCATCGGTGGCTTGAGCATATTTGCTTATGCGCCTACGAGAGGTAGTAAGCGTCTATCGCTAATATGAGCGTCTATTAAATTGGTGCTTTATGATATTTGGAGTGACCAGTGAGCAGCATGCGCTTATCGGTGATGCGGAGCATATTGCACGCAACAAAATATAGCCGGTTATGGTGCGATTGCTGGAGGATGTTGTCCTCGAATGTGGTGCGGAGAAAATGACTTTTATCTCTATTGTGATGCCTGAGGAATTGGTTGCTGAGTATCCTGAGGTTAAGCGCTATCACAAAGCTAGAAAAGTCGTTGAGGCACGTGTGCAGCTTCCTTTTTATGAGTTCAAGTAGGCGGATAGTGTCCAGCAGGTGGGGTTGATGCTCGATGCGCTGGTTCGATAAATTGATATGCTTGGTAAGATAAGAAGCTTGAGGCTTACGAGGAGCGACTATTACATGCTCAAGAGAACAGTTGAAAAGGCGCGAGTACAACTGGCAGCTGACTTGCATTGAAGTGAAAGGGGAGTAATTACTCGTCTACTACAGGCCTCCGGAAGCGGAAATAGCATGGCTATGGATAATAAGTTTACAGCGATATGTTTTAATTCCTCTAGAGAAGAGGATGCTCTGATAGTCGGTTTTGCGGATAGCCATGATGAGCCTTCGGAGTTCATCATTTTACAAAGATCGGATGAGATTGATGATCAGGATGAAGACCTTGGGCAGGATACTTATTATGTTGAGGTTGGAAGTCCGGGTGTTGCTGGTTATGGTGGCCTAAAGAAGGTAGAGATTTTTGTAGATAAGGTTGTATTTAGTTTCGTTGAAGCCTATGGGTGGGTGCAGTCACTCAACTCAGTTCAAGTCAATATTTCAAGCTCTGTCGTGGAAAGCGAAGAGATTTTTTTGGCTTTAAATGATGTTTTCATGGGGGAAGTAACTCTTCTTAGGTACTGACTTAACTCTGTATAGGCGCCGGTAGCACCGCTTGCTTTGTGGCTAATGGCCTGTGCCGAGCAGGGTCTATCATCAGGGCCACCAGCTGATGCAAAACCATGCCTAAGAATCAGCAGGGCGCTTACAAGAGAAACTCCTGGGTGGTCATGACGGTAAGTCCACGCTGCTCAAGCGCTGGGATCCATTCGATGCAGTCGGCCAACAGGCCGATATCCGCGATACCCGCCGTGGTCACCTGGCCTATCAGTACGATCTGGTTGGCTGCCCGCTGCAAACCACCAGCCGCCTCGGTGCCGAGACCTATGCCTTCGATCCGGCAGGCAATCTGCTGGACGAGGAAACTTAGGAACTAAATCGCCCGCTGGGGAGCGATCCACGCAGTAACAAGATGGACATGCGGAGGCCAGCATTATCAAAAGGTACGCAGAGAAAAATAATATGATGATGCAGGAAAATGCGGCCAGCAGGCCAATATGCGTGAACTGCGAGGAAACAATCATGGGGTATGGTGCCAAGCCTGTGTCGCCGTTGAAGCGGAATAGAGGTTGAGAGCATGAGTGATGATGAGCGAGTTGGGCTTTATGTCGTGCTGAAGTCACTTGATCGCCTTACGGTGCTGTTAGAGGGCAAAGGTATCGTAATCCCGACCGTATTTATTGGTTTGCTCGATCAGGCATGGAGGTGGCTTGCGGAAGGCAAAAAAGTCACTCTCAAAGGGGTAGAGAAAGCCATGCGAAGCACTGTTGTTGATGAGCAAGATGCTAAAGCAGAGGGTATTCTGCTAAATATGTACTTGTACGCTCTGTCAGATCTTGCTCAGTATTTCAAAGAGGGTGAACTTGAGAGCTTGGAGTGTGTGGAGGCAGCTGTTATTGATTTTTATGACTTCTATGTAGCTCAGATGCATTTGGAGAGCATAGGTGGTACAGGGGCGGTAGTGTTCAGCGCCGCTCAAGAAACAGCGGTGAAGGAGGATCCGATCTTCGCCGGTGAATTATCAATGTTAAGCGCTGATCGTGCATTTTCCAAAAAACAGGTCGGTTGGTCAGGTATTGAATCGACTCGTTGAGGCATTACTTTTCGCTGGGGAAATAAGTTATTGGTGACATTTAAAGCAATTAACTCACTACGCCTTGGCTCGATCATTGAGTGCAGGTCCAAGGCCCTTGCCAGCAGCGGCCTACAACTGGCAAGAAGTGGCCAGGCTGCGCATGTGAAATAGAGTGTATCTGGAGCATGCCAGTAATAAATCGTTGTCAAAAATTGAGGTGCAGAAAAATATCAGATCAAGGAAGATAAAGGTCGGGATTATATAGAGGCTGACGTTGAGGATAGCAGGTTGGAGTGGGTGGGCAAGTCCCGCTATCATAAACAATAGTTGGCGGTCAAAGGTGATCTTGAACTGAGAAATCATACGGTGGTGCGAAGGAAGTTATATGAGAATTGAGAATGAAGAAATCTCCCTGAGCAGGAAAGATGTGGACGCCATATTGAGAGAGGTAGAGTTTATCTTGGTGTCGCTTGGAAGATTGAATCGGCACTATGAAAGTGAGTCAATTGCGGACCTAGCAGATTGTGAAGATTACTGTGCGGCGATCACGAAATTTATTGATTCCGAGCGGGTGACTGACAGGTTGGCAAAAATGAGAATGATAATTTCTTCAAAATTCGATGATACGCTAGGCGATGATGATATGGATGATCTGGAGAGGGTTTTGGATAAAATTGAGTTTTGGGAGCGGCCGGGGGATGTATAGCTTCGGCGGTTCAGAGTGGATCAAAATTTAACTCAGTAGGGAGGGGAAGTAGTTGCGTGAAGAACAAGATGTAACAATCTCTGGTGAAGAGGCTGTAGATATTCTTTGGGAGTTGGAGTACCTCCTGATTTCATTAAGGAATATCGGGCTGCATTACTATATGCGTGAAGAGGTTGCCGCGAAAGATGAAAGGGGCTATCGCGTGGAAACTGCAAGGTTTATATGTGATTCTCAAATGATTTCTAGGCTGGAGAAGATTAAAGGTAAGCTTTCGGATAGGTTTGAGGCGTGCTGTGGTCGAGAGGAGTTGGATTTGCTCCGTAAGAAGCTTAAAAGGAAACGTTT
This sequence comes from Pseudomonas oryziphila, assembly GCF_003940825.1. NCBI lineage: Bacteria > Pseudomonadati > Pseudomonadota > Gammaproteobacteria > Pseudomonadales > Pseudomonadaceae > Pseudomonas > Pseudomonas oryziphila. Next base: position 601,732 of record NZ_CP034338.1, read on the forward strand.
TTGGAAAGCGGAGTGATTTCTAAAGATGAAAGGGGACAGATTTGTTTTTTATTCTAATTTCTGCCGGCTGGGATCAAGTGGCGCAGAACTGAAGTTCCGGCAGAGAAATTTAACTTGATTCGATAGGCTTTTTGACGGGCAAAGCAGGCGGACAACAGTCGGTTTGTGGACGAGCCTACGCAAGTCGCCGCTAAATGCATCTAGCAAAAGAATCAGGCTGGACAGAAGTTAGGGTTGAGAAAATAAATCTGTTCCCTTTTTTAAGTGGCTGAACTCACGAAGCTCAAGGGTGTTTCACAAGCGAATCACGGTAGTGGAATAAGCTCTGTCAATAGGTAAGCCAGATGAATTACTTGAAATGTAATGTTTTTGAACTGTGCTTGAGCTATTTGATGGGTGCGTCAAGCATCAAAGCTGAGACGTTTGGCTTGAGGGCCTTTGGCGAGGCTGAGCTTAAAACAGAAAATTTTGATATGGTTGGCGATGCAGATGATTTTTGCCTCTATGAGAAGGACTATCTCGCTGTCCATTTCGTGCGCTCCGTGGATGTGATACTAAAGCGTTATTTTTTCAATGGAAGAGAAAGTGGTTGTGGTATTTCTCTCTCGCCGGGTGTTCGATTAGTTCCTTTGCTGAAAAGGATTATTTCACGGGGCCTAAGTGTGGAGTTTTATTTGCACGAGGGTGCTCTTGATGGGGCGGTGGTGGTCGGAGGGAATTCGATAGTAAGATTTTCTGAGAATCGCTCAGGTACGGCATACGAGGTGCGGGATTTGGAGTCGGATCAGCTCCTGAATAATGAGGAGGCTGCCGTAAGCTCAATTAGAAAATCGATGTCTCGCATTTTAGTTGCAACGCCGCAAGACAGGGGCAAGGTGGTGGCTCTTGATCGACTGCTCACGTACTTAAAAAGGCGAGGAGTTTTACAGCCGTGACCCACGATTACCTCTAGAGTCAAAAGTGCGAATCTCTCAAGGGTTCAAGCTGACCGGCATCTGTTCCAAAGGCAGCTACTTCAGCGGTAATATTTGGACGGCCAAAAACCGGTTTCGCGAAGTTGTTCTCAGACAGCAGGCCGTGGACGTTGGAGTCAAGAGAGGCTGGATTAGGACCTTGCCGCGTTGAACCATTAGTGGGATTCCAAGAGCTTGAGGCAATCGGGGTACACCTAATCGTAATCAGTAAGACGATCCACAATCCCGCAGACCTGCCTACCGTTCGAAAAAGGCCGCATAGATCATGAGCTACGAATACCGCCTTGTTTTTGATGACCCTGCTGCGTTGCAGCGAGTTATCGAAAGAATTCGCACCTGTAAGGCGCATGTCGGAGAGGGTGAAGGAGTTGTGTGTCTCAAAGATCAGAAACAGTCAACATTAGCTGCTTATGATGTGCGGCTGACCAGGCTTGGCTCACTTTCTGCGTGGTTGGAGGTCAGTTTTAGGTCGCTGGAGTTGTATGAGCTCTTTAGTACTTCATTGGCAGGGGCAAATGTGAGGTGCTTTGAAGATGGCGACCTTGATGACGAGGTGACTCTGAGAGAGGCGTTCAGGATTAAAAATTGAACCATTTAGCAGAGCTAAAGAAGGAAAAGCTCGCTGCCGTTAGTCGCGCTGCACGGTCCCTTGCATTTCCAAAGGGAAGGGCCAATAGCAATACCCACAAACCGAGGTGCATTTGTTGGGCCATGGCTCGCGAGCGACCTTGTCCGATGCATGGCAGGCTTACACGGATGCAGACGCTGATGCTGCACAACGAAGGAAAGTTGATTTGACGGACATTCAGATAACCCGCCTGGAAAAACTGTTGTCGATCACAGGTGAGCCCCTGGCCCTGCCCGACACGCTCGATGCACGTAGTCGCGCCCTGGCGGGCCCGCGGGCCGATGAGCTCGAAAGCCTGCTCTTACGGTGCAATGGCTTCTACGCCTTTGAAAGCGCGTTGCATGTGTTCGCCACAGGGGCCACCGCGCCGGGCAGCGAATCCAGCCTGCAGCAGTGGAATGACCCAAAATTGTGGCGCTTCGAGTTTCCTGAGTTGGAGGAAACGCCAGTGTTGTTCTTCGCCGAGGACGTCTTCGGTGTGCAGTTCTGCCTGCGGCAGGGCCAGGTGTACACATTCGACCCGGAAACAGGCGGGTTCGAATACCTGGCTAATGACCTGGAGGGTTGGGCAGCGGCAGTTCTGGCCGATTACAAGGTGCTGACCGGTTGGCCCCTGGCGAACGCCTGGCAAGCGCTGCACGGCCCCCTTACCCAGGGCCAGCGATTGCTGCCACTCACTGGGTTTGCCTTCGGTGGTTCGTTCTCGGTGGATAACCTGCGCGCGGGCAATGCCATCGAGGGCATGCGCTACCGGGGTTGCATCGCACGGCAGATGGCAGGAGTGGCCGATGGCTCGGTGGTAAAACTCTCAGTGTCCTGACGGGCTGCCCTTGTCACCCTCAGCACATCAATCGGACTGATGGCCTATAGCCTCTGATCTGCCCCACCATGTTAGGCTTTGCCACCGGCATCGACGCCACCTTACTGACACGGAGTTCTCCCCATGAAAGACATCATCCGCCTCGGCGATTCCACCACCCACGGTGGCAAGGTACTCGGCTCCTTCGGCAACACCAACGTCAACGGCAAGCCCATCGCCGGTGTCGGGCACATGGTCAGCTGCCCGCTGTGCAAGGGCGTGTTCCCCATCGTCGAAGGCAGCGCCACCTACAACGTCGACGGCACCCCGGTCGCCCTCGATGGCCACAAGACCGCCTGCGGCGCGGCGCTGATCGCCAGCGGCCCGAAAAGCGGTGTCGCCAGCTGAAATTGGCCTGAGGGGACGACACATACCCAGTGGGCAACCGTCTTCTTGTACAGGTCGGGCTGGCCGGTGCCAGACTCCGCGTCGCCGGCATCGCGGGGCAAGCCCGATCCCACGCCATGCAGACTGCCCGAAAAGCGGTGTCGCCAGCTGAGATTGGCCTGCGGGGACGACACATACCCAGTGGGCAACCGTCTTCTTGTACAGGCCGGGCTGGCCGCTGCCAGACTCCGCGTCGCCGGCATCGCGGGGCAAGCCCGCTCCCACGCCATGCAGACTGCTCGAAATGCAGTTCCATGCACGACAAGGAAGCCTGATTGATGGATGGGTATCTCGGGGATGCCGTGACCCTCTAGTTCACCGCGTAACCTGTGGGAGCGGGTTTACCCGCGAAAGCGCCGGGCGCTTCACCTTCGTTTTCACGGGCAAGCGTTGAGCCAAGCAGCCGGTTGACCTCATGCAGGTCGCTTTCCATCAGGCCGCCCACGGCTGCCTTCAAGCGCAGCTGGGCCTGCAGGGTGTCGTAGCGCGCTCGGGACAGCTGTTGCACGATGTCGGTGAAACGCCCCTGGGCCTCCAGCACGTCGATGCTCACGCGCACCCCCACCCGGTATCCAAGCCGGTTGGCCTCCAACGCCGATCTGGCCGAGATTCTCGCCGCCTCCAGCGCCTGCACCTGGGCCCTGCCATCGAGTACACCCAGCCAGGCTTCGCGCACCTGCAACTGCGCGGTGCGCTTGGCCTCCTCGTACTGGGCCTCGCCTTGGGCGCTCAATGCCTGGGCCTGGCGCACCGCCGAGCTGGGGCGCCCACCCGCGTACAGCGGCAGGCTCAGGCGCAGGCTGACACTGGTAAGGTCGCTGCGCGCGGCACCGATGTTTGGCTGCTGCTGCACCCCTTGGCTTGCCACCAGGTCGAGCGTAGGCAGGTGCTCGGCCTTGCGGCTGCGCACTTCGTTTTGCGCGATGGCCAGGCGCAAGGCTTGCGTCTGGACCTCGTAGGCGTCTTGCTGCGCCGCAGCCAACCAGGCGCCAATATTGGCGGGGTACGGTGGGGCCAGGCTCACGCCCTCGCGCAGGCCCTGCAGGGGGCCGGGGGTTCGGCCGATGATCCGCGCCAGTCCGTGGCGGGCCAGTTCGACCTGGCTGGCGGCCTTGATCGATGCAGCCAGGGCCGCGTCGGCGCTGGCTTGTGCCTCGTGCACGTCGGCAATGCTGACGTTGCCCAGCTCGAAATGCTTGCGGGCGCTGGCCAGTTGCTGAGTATCGGCGGCATGCTGCTGGCGCAGGGCATCCACGCTTGCCTCCGCGCTCAGGATCGCGAAGTAGGCTTCGGCCACGCGCAGCAACAGCGCCTGGCGCGCTTGGTGGTAACGGCTGATGGCCAGGGCGGTCTGTTGGCTGCCCTGCTGGTACTGGACCCAGTTCTGCCAACGGAACAGCGGTTGCACCAGTTGGATGCTGTAGGTCCGGCTCTGGCGGCGATGAGTCATCGCTTCGTTGTCGAGCTGGTACTGGGTGCGGTTCCAGGCGTTCTGCGCCTGCAGGGAGAGTTCGGGCAGCAGGCCGGCGCGGGCTTGTACTTCGGCTTCCAACCCTGCCTGGTGTTCTGCCTGGGCCGCCGACCATTGCTGGTCGTTGTGCAGGGCTTCCTGGTAAATGCTGAGCAGGTCGTCGGCCTGGGTGGGCAGCGCCAGGCACCCCAGCGCCAAGGCGAGCAGGCGTGCGGCAATGGGCATCAGGCAGGCTCCGGCAGGGCTGCGCGCCGCCAGTCTTCGACGATCGCTCCTTTCTCAAGGCGCACCACGCGGCTGGCCAGGGCAATGGTTTCCTGGCGATGGGCGATGCTGACGCGGGTCATGCGCATTTGCTGCATGGCTTTTGCCACGCATTGCTCACTGTGCAGGTCCAGGTGGCTGGTGGCTTCGTCCAGGGCCAGGATCTTCGGTTGCTTGTACAGCGCCCGAGCCAGCAGCAAGCGTTGTCGCTGGCCGCCGGACAGGCCGCTGCCCATCTCCGCCACCAGGGTCTGGTAGCCCATGGGCATCTGACTGATCGTGTCGTGGATATGGGCATGCCGCGCCGCCGTTTCGATCCCGCCCTGGTCGACGTGAGGATCGAAGCAGGCGATGTTCTCGGCGAGGGAGCCGGCCAGCAGATGGTCATCCTGCATCACCGAACCCACCAGGCCGCGCAGCCCTTCGACCCCCAGTTGGCGCACCGGGATGTCGCCGATCCGTATTTCGCCTTCGGTGGGTTGCAGCAGGCCGAGCATTAGCTTGAACAGCGTGGACTTGCCGCTGCCCGATGCGCCGACGATCGCCAGCGAGTCGCCGGCAGCAATGGTCAGGGACAGGTTACGTAGGATCCACGGTTCCCCCTCGGCATAGCGGAAGGAAACATCCCGGAACTCGAGGCAGGGCTCGATGCGCTGCATGTCGGTTTCCAGCTGCGTCATCGGCTCGGTGGGTTCCAGAGCGATATCCGCCAGGCGCTCGGCATGCAACGACAGCATCCTGATCTCGACCCCCAGGTCGATCAATTTGCTGGCGCGCCCGGTGAACTGGCTCTTGTAGGCCAGGAAGGCGAGCAACATGCCCAGCGACAGCCCGCCCTCCAGCACCGCCAGGCCGCCGATATACAACAGCAACATGCCTTCAATGCCGAAGATCAGGGTATTGAGGCTGGCGAATGCCAACAGCATCTTCTGGGTGGCGACGTCGCGATTCTGCACATCGGCCAGCAGGTTCTGCCAGGTGGCCAGGCGCGCCGAGGTCATGTTGAACAGCTTCAGTGGCATGACCGTGCGGATGGTTTCGAGGAAGTACGAGTTCTCCCGGGCGGCCAGCACGATTCGCTCCTCCGAGGCATTGCGCAAGGGGTGGTAGAACGCCAGGCGCAGGGCCGCGTACAGCAGCACCGCCACCCCGACGATGCCGGTCAGCGTGGTGCTGTACAGCAGCATCATGCCCAAGGTGATGAAGGTGACCAGGGCATCCAGCACCACGGTGACGGCGCCATTGGTGAAGACCGTGCGAATGGCCGCCAGCGACTGGAAACGCGCGGTGATGTCCCCTAGTTGGCGCTTTTCGAAGAACGGCCAGGGCAGGCGCAACAGGTGGTTGAAGAGGTTGCCTGACCATTGCAGGGCCAGTTGCTGGTTGAGGCGCAGGTTCATCCAGCCCCGGGCCATGCGCAGGGCGAAGTCGATCAGCATCAGCAGGCAGCCCCCTATCACGGCCAGGAGCAACAATTGGCGGTCGGCGGAAACCAGGGCGCCGTCGACCACCCACTGCGTGACTTGGGGCGAGAGCAGGGCCACCACTTCCAGCGCCAGGGCCAGCACCAGGATGTTGGCCAGCGCACGCTTGAGCCCCTGCACCCGGCCGGTCAACGCCCTCAGGCGCAGGCGCGGCTTGTGTTGGGCGGGCACGAACTCGGCGTTGGGCGAAAGCTCCAGGGCCACCCCGGTAAAGTGCCGAGAGGCTTCTTCCAGCGTGATCACCTGGCGGCCCCGGGCAGGGTCGAGAATCACCAGGCGGCCGGCCTTGAACGCCTCCAGCACCACGAAATGGTTCAGGTTCCAGTGCAGGATGCAGGGGGTGCGCAGTTGGCGGATTTCCTCGAGTTCAAGGCGCAATGGCCGGCAGGTGAACGCCAGCTGCTGAGCGTGGCGGATCAGTTGCGCCAGGCTGGTGCCTTTACTTGAAACGGCAAAGCGCCGGCGCAGGGTCGCCAGGTCCAGATGCAGGCCATGGGTGGCGGCGATCATCACCAGACAGGCCAGGCCGCACTCCTGGCTTTCGGCCTGCAGGGTCACGCGCATGGTCTGAATATCCTGACTGGAGAGGGCAGCCTGCTGCTCATGGGCGGCTCAACTCCAGGATGTCCTGGCAGCACAGGTCGTGAATCAGGGTTCGAAGTTTGCTGGGGGGCATATCGGCCAGGACAGCGATCAGTTGGTCCAGACGGACTCCCGGCTGGTCATCAATGCAGCGCACCACGCGCAACGCCGATTCATCCAGGGTGATTCGAGAACCATTGGCGATCAGGTGACCCTGAGCGATCGACGCGGTGCGGTTGGCGGCAAGTCGTAACTGGGCATCATCTGGTAAAGGTGCCATGGCGGGGTTGCCGAAGAGATCCATGGCCAGTGGCGTATCGATACGTTGGGCCGCGTCAAAAGCCTCCATGAACTGTTGGTAGTGATCAGCATCGGTGAGGCGTTCGGCCAGATGTGCGGCGAGTGACGACAGGTTGTCGCGGTCGTGCTCGAAGCTGCTCATCGACTGGCGCGCTGCCAGTAGCTCCGGGAGCTTTTGCGTTGTCCAGTGCAAGTAGTCCAGGGTGTGGGCAGGGAAGGTGCCGACGGAAAGATGGAAGGTTTCTTCCTCGAAGGGCAGCGGGTTGTGCCACCAGCCTCGCGGCAGGTAAAGGATGTCGCCTGGCTCGAGGACAAGATCCATGCAGGGTTCGGTTGGGCAGGGATAGTCATGCTCCAGGTCTTTGCTCTGCTGCATGAACAATGGCTCGGCGAAACTTGGCGGGTAGATGAGCCAGCGTTTGCGACCGATCAACTGGATGGCGAATATGTCCCGGGTGTCCCAGTGGGTCTGGAAGGATGCCTGGCGGCCGAAGGCGGCATACACGCTGCTGACGGTTTGTCGGCCTGTGAAGTGCGCCACCTGGCGCGCCAGGGCGTGGATCTTGGGTTCGTTGACGAGCTTGTTGGCGATCAGGGTTGCGCCATTCTTGAGACGCTCATAGACCGCCGACTTGATCAGGCGGTGCCTGACCATGCCGACGTCATAGAAGGTTTCGATGTACTCCTGCTTGGGGACCAGGCCGTTGTGGAGGATCTTGAAGTCGTCTGTATCAATAGACGCTCGCTCGATGATCTCATTGGCGTCGGGCCAGGAAAAAGATAGCGGTGTGCTAATGGCGTTACTGATTACAAGTGGCGATTTACCTTGGTGAAGGCGAGTGAAGTCGTGCTGCGTGATTTTAAAGTCAATGATCATGGTTGTCGGTATGAAAGATATCTTGAGGCCGGTGTTTGGAGTGTTAATTATGTGTGGTCTAATTTTCCAGGCACAGGTGATTTATCAACTGATGCGACCATCTGTTGGAGAGGTAAGCTGATAGGATGGTTGAAGGGAATACTAATAGGAAAATATCAAGCGACTTTGATGTTCGCCAGCCGGATATCAAAAGCAGTGCCTTGATGATTAGTACGCCGGCCAGCATTAAGAGTGATGATGAGAAAAACTGTACGGCGCCAACACAAGTCATATTTGGTTTCTCTGAGTAAGGATGGATTTTATGTTCATCAGGGGGACGTTGCTCAACGGTTGTAGTTGGTTCCGGAAGTATCCAGCCCACGCCTTATCACTTCACCAATCATTCCCCAATAAAAACTAATTTTTCCAACCGTTATGAAAGCTGTGGCATTGGAATAGACTCCAGTAGGTTCGCCAATGATTAGATTGGACGGATTGCTCGGGAGAGAATGTATTTCTGCTTTGTGAGGTTGAAGTTATTTGAGGTTTCTGTTGTTAGTTTGTCAGTCCGAGCAGGGAACCTAACGCCTGTGAATAAGTGGTTGTGATGTGAGCAGCAATTATGGCGGGCGCTCCGGTGAGCAATGAAAATTCTAGAGGTTCTGGAATTCTTGGTTTAAAAATTAGAAGAAGTATTTTTATTAGGATGCAACTGATCAGTGCTACGCCTACTGTAAGGCTGAGCCTGATTGCTTCAAGGGGCTCCATGTCTATCACTCGATTATGCCTAAGGCGATGGCCAGTGTGCGTGACAATTTATCGGCGATGTGGAGCGCTGTTAATGTGGAGAAGGTGATGGCGAACGGAAGATATAATGGGTCTGATATGTCTTTCTTGAAATAAAAAAGTATGTGCTTTGTTGCAAGCACGATTGTCAGGCTTGCGCCTATTGTGAGTGCAAATTTTAATGCATCTAAGGCATCCATATTTTAATTGTCCATAGCTGATGGCGCGCATTGGAAGTGTGGTTTTAACGGCTATCGGTTGTAGTTAGTCCCGGCGGCATTCATCCAATTACTCATCATTCCGCCTGCCATACCGCCATAAAAACTGGCCTGTGTGCCTGCGATAGCTCCGGCTGCAACGGCTTGCGCACCCGCAGGGCCTGCGATGAAGCCGCTGATGGCACCTGCCGCTACAGTCGTTGCGAAACCATTCATTGAGCCTTCACCTGTCATGCTTTGGTACCCGATGTAGCCGGCCCCGGCGATGGCTGCATTGACAACAGCTCCGGGGATACCGTACCCGCCTGCGATCAGCTCGAGTTCTTCGATTAGTAAATCCTTCATAGCGTGTCTCCTGAAATATGGGGTAGTAGGTAGTTGTTTACCTTCGGTTGAATCGCTTGGTGTAAATCTAATTTGAGTCTAAAGCTTTATGTTTGGCTTTCAGAACGGGTAGCGCTGTAATGCTGCACTCGTTTGATGCGCCTTCATATCCGACAGGTGTCGTGGTGGCCTGATAAATGCGCTGCCATCAATGTCGAACGAGAGTGCGTGCAGTGTTTTCGAAGCAGCGATGACACATGGTCGCGTACCGTGTAATCGCTGATATGTAAATCAATTGCGATCTGCTTGTTGGTCTTGCCGAGCAACAGCAGCCGCAGTACCTCTGACTCACGTGGTGTCAAATTCATCGTTTCCCCGTAATAGTTGGGCATCGCCCTTGTTGAAAATGCTTAATCCCGTAATCGCCCCGTTACCGAATACAAAGGCTCCAACGCCCATTCATACAGCCGCCGTCGGTCCTGGATGACATCCGCCTCCAGCAACATGCCCGCTTGTAATGGCTGCTCATGCCCATAGACCCTGATGCTTTTCGCGTCGAGCGCCACCGTGACCCCATAGAACAGTTCAGATGGCCCGCCCTGGCCTTGCAGCGACGAGGCGATATGGGACGGCAGCTCCTGAACGGCATAGGGGCTTTGGGTGATACTCACCACTCGGCCCCGAGCCATGCCGAACTTCTGGTACGGATAGGCGGCATAGCGCATCAACACTGGCTGCCCTGGCTCGATGAAACCGGCCTGACGGGACGCTGCATACAAATGAGCGTTCAAGTTCGAACCCTCCGGCAGCAAGCTGGCGAGCACCGTGCCCGCGCTGACTTGCTGGCCGACTTGTACGTTCAAGCCGGTAACCGTCCCGGCATGGGGCGCCACGATCCTTGTTTCGCTACGTGCTCCGTTTTCCGCCTGCTCTTGCTTGATCTGAGCCATGGCCCCGTCCACGTCACTCGTCTCGTCGCGGTGGCGCAAACCTGCTTCCTGCTGCTGGGCCAGTAGCCCAGTGCGTTCGCGCTCTAGGCCGGCACGTGCACGTTGGGTAGCCTGCAGTTGGCCTTGCAGGGCCAATAACTCGCTCTCGGCGGTCTGCAATTGGGCAGCGGCAATGAACCCGGCCGCTGCCAGTTGCTGTTGGCGTGCAAAGTGGGCATGCGCCAGTTCCACCCGGCGTTTCAGAAGGCGGTGTTCTTCGCTGAACTGACGAAGCTCGCTGGCGATGGTGGTGAGGCGGCTGTCGAGCATCCGCTGTTGCCCCGACAAGCGTTCATCCGCCAGGGCCTGGCGCCTCTCGAGTATTACCTGGCGCTTTTGCAGTTGCTCGGCAATCAATGCCTGCGTGTCACCCAGCCCTGATTGACGTTCACCCGAGATCACTACCAGCACATCACCTTTGTCGACGCGTTGCCCCTCTGTGGCCAGCACCTCGCTGAGGATCCCGGTGCCGGGCGCGCTCAGGCGCAACATACCCTGCTCGGGCATCAACAGGCCGTGCAAGGTGGCCTTGCGTGTGTAGCTGCCGAAGTAGGCGAACGCCGAGATCATGACGATTAGAAGACCGGCCAGCAGGGCTATCAACTAATAGCTCAGGGGCTGATCGACAAGGACCTTGCCGAGTTGTTGTGCCCGCGATGCGCAAACGGCTTCGGGTCGATACAGGGGCTGGGTGGGTAATGGCGCAGAGGGCATTGGCTGGCGAAATCTTGGGCGTGTGGGGTTGGCAGAAGGAAAGTAGCGGCTCCGCCTGCGAGTCGATGCCGTCCATCACGCCCTGGCAGGTAGGAATGCTCCCGCTGATCCGTGGCCCCGGGAGAGTGCGGCATGAACCCGGCACTCACTCCAATCATGACCCAGGTCATCCCCCTTCCCGAATTCTTGACTAGTCTTAACCGTTGGCGGCCTATGTGTGCCGCCACCGTGAAGTCCCTGAGGCGCCGGCCATGTCCCGCGCGCCCGAGAACCTGATCAGGAGTGCACGATGGACCTCAACCGTCGGCAATTCTTCAAGGTCGCCGCCGTCGGCCTTGGAGGCTCGAGCCTTGCGGCGTTGGGCATGGCCCCAACCCCCGCATTTGCCGAGCAGGTGCGCCACTTCAAGCTGGCGCACACCAAAGAAACCCGTAACACCTGCCCCTACTGCTCGGTCGGCTGCGGCCTGATCATGTACAGCCAGGGCGATGCGGGCAAAAACGTCAAACAGAGCATCATCCACATCGAGGGCGACGCGGACCATCCGGTCAACCGCGGCACCCTGTGCCCCAAAGGCGCGGGCCTGCTGGACTTTATCCACAGCCCGAGCCGCCTCAAGTACCCCGAGATCCGCAAGCCGGGCAGCAAGGAATGGACCCGCATCGAGTGGGACGAGGCCCTCGACCGCATCGCCGACCTGATGAAAAAGGACCGCGATGCCAACTTCATCGAGAAGAACGCCCAGGGCCAGACGGTCAACCGTTGGCTCACCACGGGCTTCCTCGCTGCGTCCGCCGCTTCCAGCGAAGCGGGCTACCTGACGCACAAGGTGATCCGTTCGACCGGCATGCTGGGGTTCGATAACCAGGCGCGTGTCTGACACGGCCCGACGGTGGCAAGTCTTGCCCCGACGTACGGCCGTGGCGCGATGACCAATCACTGGTCTGACATCGCCAACGCAAACCTGGTCCTGGTGATGGGCGGCAACGCCGCTGAAGCGCACCCGTGCGGCTTCAAGTGGGTGACCGAGGCCAAGGCGCACAACAAGGCGCGGCTGATCGTGGTCGACCCGCGGTTCACCCGTACCGCTTCGGTAGCCGATTACTACGCACCGATTCGCACCGGCAGCGACATCGCCTTCATGGGCGGGCTGATCAACTACCTGCTGAGCAACGACAAGATCCAGCACGAGTACGTGCGCAACTACACCGACGTGTCGTTCATCGTCAAAGAAAGCTATGGCTTCGAGGACGGGCTGTTCAGTGGCTACGACGCGGCCAAGCGCGTGTACGCCGACAAGTCCGGCTGGGGCTATGAGCTGGGCGAGGATGGCTTTGCCAAGGTCGACCCGACCCTGCAGCACCCGCGTTGCGTCTATCAGCTGATGAAGCAGCACTACAGCCGCTACACGCCGGAGCTGGCGAGCATGACCTGCGGCATGCCCCAGGACCAGATGATGAAAGTCTGGGAAGAGATCGCCACCTGCTCGGTGCCGGGCAAGACCATGACGATCCTCTACGCCCTGGGCTGGACCCAGCACTCCATCGGCGCGCAGATCATCCGCAGTGCGGCCATGGTGCAGTTGCTGCTGGGCAACGTCGGCATGCCGGGTGGCGGGGTCAACGCCCTGCGCGGGCACTCCAACATCCAAGGCCTGACCGACCTGGGCCTGCTGTCGAACTCGCTGCCGGGCTACCTCACCCTGGCCGGCGACGCCGAGCAGGACTACGCCAGCTACATCGACAAGCGCGCCTCCAAACCGCTGCGCCCCGGGCAGCTGTCGTACTGGCAGAACTACGGCAAGTTCCACGTCAGCCTGATGAAGGCCTGGTACGGCGCCAATGCCACCGCGGCAAACAACTGGGGCTACGACTGGCTACCCAAGCTCGACGTACCAGCCTACGACGTACTGCGCATGTTCGAGATGATGGGCCAGGGCAAGGTCAACGGCTACATGTGCCAGGGCTTCAACCCGATTGCCGCGCTGCCGGACAAGAACCGCGTCACTGCCGCGCTGGCCAAGCTCAAGTGGCTGGTGATCATGGACCCGCTGGCCACCGAAACCTCTGAGTTCTGGCGCAACGCCGGCCCGTTCAACGACGTCGACACGGCCAACATCCAGACCGAGGTGATCCGCCTGCCCACCACCTGCTTCGCCGAGGAAGACGGCTCGCTGGTCAACAGCAGCCGCTGGCTGCAGTGGCACTGGAAGGGCGCCGACGGCCCGGGCGAAACCCGTACCGACGTGCACATCATGAGCGAACTGTTCCTGCGCCTGCGTAAGCGTTACCAGGCCGAGGGCGGCGCTTACCCCGACGCCATGCTCAACATCAGCTGGCCCTACAAGGTCCCTGAAGAGCCATCCCCCGAGGAGCTGGCCAAGGAGATGAACGGCTGGGCGGTCAGCGACCTCACCGACGCCAGTGGCGCCACGCTCAAGGCCGGGCAACAGCTCGCCGGCTTTGCCCAGATGAAGGACGACGGCAGCACCGCCTCCGGGTGCTGGATCTTCGCCGGCAGCTGGACCGAGCAGGGCAACCAGATGGCCCGCCGCGACAACAGCGACCCGTACGGCATGCACCAGGTGCAGAACTGGGCCTGGGCCTGGCCTGCCAACCGTCGCATCCTCTACAACCGCGCCTCCAGCGACCCGCAAGGCAAGCCGTGGGACCCGGAGAAAAAACGCCTGGTGTGGTGGAACGGCAAGGCCTGGACCGGCACCGACGTGCCGGACTTCAAGGTCGACTCGCCGCCGGAAGCGGGGATGAACCCGTTCATCATGAACCCCGAGGGCGTGGCCCGGTTCTTCGCCATCGACAAGATGGCCGAGGGGCCGTTCCCCGAGCACTACGAGCCGTTCGAGACGCCGATCGGGATCAACCCGCTGCACCCGCAGAACAAGAAGGCCACCAGCAACCCGGCCGGGCGCATCTTCGATTCGGTGTGGGACACCCTCGGCACCCACGACGAGTTCCCTTATGCGGCGACCACCTACCGGCTGACCGAGCACTTCCACTTCTGGAGCAAGCATTGCCGGCTCAACGCCATCGCCCAGCCCGAGCAGTTCGTCGAAATCGGCGAGGTGCTGGCCAACGAGAAAGGCATCAAGGCCGGCGACCGGGTGCGGGTGTCGAGCAAGCGCGGGCATATCGACGCGGTGGCGGTGGTGACCAAGCGGATTCGCCCGCTGCAGGTCAACAACCAGACCGTGCACCAGATCGGCATCCCGCTGCACTGGGGCTTCACCGGCAGCACGCGGCACGGCTACCTGACCAACACCCTGGTGCCGTTCCTCGGTGATGGCAACACTCAGACGCCGGAGTCCAAGTCGTTCCTCGTCAAAGTGGAGAAACTCTGATGGCCAGCCAAGACATCATTGCCCGCTCCGCCACCACCACCGTGCCGCCCTCGGTACGCCAGCAGCAGGAGGTCGCCAAGCTGATCGACACCACCAAGTGCATCGGCTGCAAGGCCTGCCAGGTGGCGTGCTCGGAGTGGAACGAACTGCGTGACGAGGTGGGCCACAACCACGGCACCTACGACAACCCCCAGGACCTGTCCGCCGAAACCTGGACCCTGATGCGCTTCACCGAGCACGAGCGCGACGATGGCAACCTGGAGTGGCTGATCCGCAAGGACGGCTGCATGCACTGCGCCGACCCGGGTTGCCTGAAGGCCTGCCCGAGCCCAGGGGCGATCATCAAGCATGCCAACGGCATCGTCGACTTCAACCAGGACCACTGCATCGGCTGCGGCTACTGCATCACCGGCTGCCCGTTCAACATCCCGCGCATCTCGCAGAAGGACCACAAGGCGTACAAGTGCACCCTGTGTTCCGACCGCGTCAGCGTGGGCCTGGAGCCGGCCTGCGTGAAGACCTGCCCCACCGGGGCGATCGTCTTCGGCAGCAAGGAAGAGATGAAGGTGCATGCCGACGAGCGCATCGTCGATCTGAAATCGCGAGGCTTTGAGAACGCCGGGCTGTACGACCCGGATGGCGTCGGCGGCACCCACGTGATGTATGTGCTGCACCATGCCGACACGCCACGGATCTACGCCGGCCTGCCGGACCAGCCGGTGATCAGCCCGCTGGTGGGGCTGTGGAAGGGCTTCACCAAGCCACTGGCGCTGCTGGCCATGGGCGCGGCGGTATTGGCCGGGTTCTTCCACTACGTGCGCGTCGGGCCGCAGCGGGTCGAGGAGGACGAACACCCGGCGCCTGTGGATAACACGGTCCATCAGGTGGATCCGGCGGTGCATGTCTATGATCCGAACCGCCCGGGCGGGCAGGGGGAGCAGCGGCCATGAACGACGACAAACCGATCCTGCGCTACAACGCCAACGAACGCAGCAACCACTGGGTGGTGGCGATCCTGTTCGTGCTGGCCGGCCTGTCGGGGCTGGCGCTGTTCCACCCGGCGCTGTTCTGGCTCAGCCACCTGTTCGGCGGCGGCCCCTGGACGCGGATCCTCCACCCGTTCCTCGGCGTGGCGATGTTCGTGTTCTTCCTCGGGCTGGTGCTGCGTTTCTGGCGCGCCAACTTCATCACCGCCAATGATCGCCTGTGGCTGCGCCGCGTCGACCGGGTGATGCTCAACCAGGAAGAGGGCGTGCCGCCGGTGGGCAAGTACAACGCCGGGCAGAAGCTGCTGTTCTGGACCCTGCTGGCCTGCATGCTGGTGCTGTTGATCAGCGGCGTGGTGATCTGGCGGGCGTACTTCAGCCACTGGTTCGGCATCGACGTCATACGCCTGTCGGCCCTGCTGCATGCCCTGGCGGCGTTCGTGCTGATCCTCAGCATCATCGTGCATATCTATGCCGGGATCTGGATCAAGGGCTCGATCGGCGCCATGCTGCACGGCTGGGTCAGCCGCGCCTGGGCACGCAAGCACCATGAACTCTGGTACCGCGATGTGACCGGCGACAAGACGCCGAGCAATCACGGCCGTAAGGAAGGATGACCGTTTGAGCACGATTCTCGAACCCGGGCAGATCGAAGCGTCGGCAGTGATGCCGCCGTTTCTGCACCTGCCCCCCGCCAACCTGTTCGAACTGCGGGCCGCGCGGTTGCAGTACCTGGCCGAGGGCAATGCCTTGGGTGAGTACCTGCAATGGGTTGCGCAGCTTTGTCGGATCCAGCAGCGGCTTGTGGATAACCCGCCCGGCGCCTTGCCGGTGGCGGCAGAGCGTCAGCGCCTGTGCATAAGCCATGGCTTGCCGCCGCTGGCGGCGGACAGCCTGGTGCGCGAAGGGCCGTGGTTGCCGTGGTTGCAGGCGCTGCTCGAGCACTTCAAGGTCGACGCCGAGGGCCCCTTGGCCGATGCGCTGCAAACCTTGCGCGACGCGGACGACAGCCAGCGCAAAGGCTGGGGCATCGCCTTGCTGGGTGGCCAGTACGATGCGCTGCCGGCGGCGCTGGTGCCCTTCATCGGTGCCGCGTTGCAGGCGGCCTGGTCGAGCTGGTTGCTGGCGCTGCCTGAACCCGAGCTCAAGCCCGCTGGCAGCCTGGCGCAATGCCCGGCTTGCGGTTCGCCGGCCATGGCCGGGGTGGTGCGCAACCGCGGCAAGCACAACGGCCTGCGCTACCTGGCCTGCTCGCTGTGTGCCTGCGAATGGCATGTGGTGCGGGTCAAATGCGTGTATTGCGAGTCGAGCAAGGACTTGCGCTACAGCCACTTCGAAGACGACCGCTACGCCGCAGGCAAGGCGCCGCTGCGCGCCGAATGTTGCCCGGGGTGCCAGAGCTATTTGAAGCAGAGCTATCTGGAGAACGACGCCGCCGCCGAAGCGCTGGCCGACGACCTGGCGAGCCTGGCGCTGGATATTCGCCTGGACGAGGAGGGGTTCCATCGCCTGGCGCCGAACCTGCTGTTGGCGCCGGGTGGGGAGTGAGTGTCTACACTGCAGTACCGAGCCGCCCTTTTCGCGGGTAAACCCGCTCCCACAGGAATTGCGCTGGCATCATGGCCGGTGCCGTACCTGTGGGAGCGGGTTTACCCGCGAATGGGCCAGAAAGGACAACGGATCAGTTCAAGGTAGTACCTGAATGTCTTCAACCCTCGCCAGCTCCACCCCACGCCTACCCTCCATCGACACCCTGCTGCGCCACCCGGCCTGCGCCCCACTGATCGACCGCCACGGCCGCGACACCACGCTGGCCACCCTGCGCCAACTGCTCGACGACCTGCGCGAGCCAGCTCGTCTCGGCCAACTGAATGCCACCGAACTGACCGCCGAAGTCCTCCTGGGCCGCGCCGGCGAACGCCTGGCCATCCAGCAACGCAGCCAGGTCCGCCGGGTGTTCAACCTCACCGGCACGGTTCTGCACACCAACCTGGGCCGGGCATTGCTGCCCGAAGAAGCCATCGAGGCGATGCAGACTGCCGCCCGTTACCCGCTCAACCTGGAATTCGACCTGGCCACCGGCAAGCGCGGCGACCGCGACGACCTGATCGAAGGCCTGATCCGCGAGCTGACCGGCGCTGAAGCGGTCACCGTGGTCAACAACAACGCCGCCGCCGTGCTGTTGGCGCTCAACAGCCTGGGCGCGCGCAAGGAAGGCATCATTTCCCGCGGTGAGCTGATCGAGATCGGCGGCGCCTTCCGCATCCCCGACATCATGGCCCGCGCCGGCGTGAAGCTGCACGAGATCGGCACCACCAACCGCACCCATGCCCGCGACTACGAAGGCGCGATCAACCCGCGCACCGGGCTGCTGATGCGCGTGCACTGCAGCAACTACAGCATTCAGGGTTTCACCACCCAGGTGCCTACCGCCGAGCTGGCACGCATTGCCCACCAACACCAGTTGCCGTTGCTCGAAGACCTGGGCAGCGGCAGCCTGATCGACCTCACCCGCTGGGGCCTGCCGGCCGAACCGACGGTGCGCCAGGCCCTGGCCGACGGCGCCGATATCGTCACCTTCAGCGGCGACAAGCTGCTCGGTGGCCCACAGGCCGGGATCATCGTCGGGCGCAAGGACCTGATCGCGAAGATCAAGAAGAACCCGCTCAAGCGCGCCCTGCGCGTGGACAAGATCACCCTCGCCGCGCTGGAAGCGGTGCTGGCGCTGTACCGCAACCCCGACCGCCTGGCCGAACGCCTGCCCAGTTTGCGCCTGCTGACCCGCAGCCAGGCTGAAATCCAGGCCCAGGCACTGCGCCTGGCCCCTGACCTCCGGGCCCACCTGGGTGAACAGTGGGCCGTTACCGTGGAGCCCGCACTGGGCATGATCGGCAGCGGCAGCCAGCCCGTGGCGCGCCTGCCCAGTGCCGCCCTGTGCCTGCGCCCGCAGGTGTCGAAGAAGCTGCGGGGCCGCAGCCTGCACGTGCTGGAGCGGGCCCTGCGCGATTTGCCGGTGCCGGTGCTCGGCCGCATCGACGACGATGCCCTGTGGCTCGACCTGCGCCAGCTCGACGACGAGGCCCAGTGGCTGGCGCAACTGCCGGCGCTGCAACTGGGGCCGGTACAGTGATCGTCGGCACCGCCGGGCATATCGACCATGGCAAGACCGCGCTGCTGCAAGCCCTGACCGGCCAGGCCGGCGACACCCGCCAGGAGGAGCGAGCGCGGGGCATGACCATCGACCTCGGCTACCGCTACGCGGCGCTGGCCGAGGGTGCGCCGCTGACCGGCTTCATCGATGTGCCCGGGCATGAGCGCTTTATCCACAACATGCTGGCCGGCGCCCACGGCATCGACCTGGTGCTGCTGGTGGTGGCCGCCGACGACGGCGTCATGCCGCAGACCCGCGAGCACCTGGCGATCATCGAGTTGCTGGGCATTCCCCAGGCGTTGGTGGCGATCAGCAAGTGCGACCGTGTCGAGCCGGCGCGGCTGCTCGAGGTGCAGGCGCAGGTTGCCGAACTGCTGGCGCCCGGGCCCTATGCGGGGGCGTTGCAGTTCCCGGTTTCGAGCTTGAGCGGCGAAGGGGTCGAGGCGTTGCGCGAGGCATTGCTCGTCGCTGAACGACAGGTTCATCGGCGCAGTGCGCGAGGGGGCTTTCGGCTGGCCATGGACCGCGTCTTTGCCGTGTCCGGCGCGGGCATCGTGGTCACGGGCACGGCGTTGGCCGGGCAGGTCAGCGCCGGTGACACACTGCTGCTTGGCAAGGCCGGCAAACCGGTGCGGGTGCGCGGATTGCACGCACAGAACCAGGCTGCGCTGATAGCCGAAGTCGGGCAGCGGGTAGCGCTGAACATCACTGGCGAACGCCTGGCGATCGAGCAGGTGCATCGTGGCGATTGGTTGCTACCCGAGTGGCTGCATGCGCCCAGTGTGCGGGTCGATATCGAACTGACCTTGCTGGCCTCGGAAACCCGCACCTTCGAACATTTCAGTGCGGTGCACGTGCACCTCGGCACCCAGGACGTGACGGCCCGGGTGGCGCTGCTGGAAGGTGAAAAGCTGGGCGCCGGCGAGCGCATGTTCGCCCAGTTGCTGCTCAATGCACCCTTGCAGGCGGTGCACGGCGATCGCCTGGTGCTGCGCGACCAGCGCGCCCAACGCACGCTGGGTGGCGGCCGGGTGCTCGACCCATTCGCCCCGAGCCGGCAACGCCGCAGTGAGGTGCGTTTGCGCCAGTTGCAGGTGCTGCGTGATGCCATCGAGCTGGAGCAGGCCTTGCCTGCGCTGCTCGAAACCGCCCCCGCAGGGCTCGACCCGCAGCGCCTGGAGCGCCAGTTCAACCGCCGGCGTGAAACCTGGCAGCTGCCAGACCACGTGGTGGTGATCGCCACGCGCCAGGGCCAGCTGTTGTTTGCCCGTGAGCAATGGCAGGCACTCAAGCAACAGCTGCTGGCGCGCCTGGCGCAGTTCCATGAGCAGGAGCCCGACCAGCTCGGCCCCGACCGTGACCGGCTCCGCCGCTTCTGCGCCTTGCCGCTGGAGCGCCCGGCGTTCGTCAGCTTGCTGGATGAGCTGCTCGGTGACGGCGCGATCGGCAGCAGTGGGCCCTGGCTGCACTTGCCGGATCACAAGGTTCAATTGAGCGAGGCCGATGCGGCCTTGTGGGCGCGTTTGCAACCGCGCCTGCTGGCGGGCGACTACGATCCACCGTGGGTCAGGACCCTGGCCGGGGAACTGCAACGCGAAGAGGCCGAAGTGCGTCTGTTGCTGCGCAAGCTGGCAAGGCTGGGCGTGGTGCACCAGGTGGTGCGTGACCTGTTCTACCCGCAGGACACGCTAAGGCGCATGGCAGAGCTGCTGTTGCAGCTGGCGGCGGGATCGCCGATAGTACAGGTCGCCGCGTTTCGCGACAGCTTGGGCATCGGTCGCAAGCGCAGTGTGCAGATACTCGAATACTTCGATCGCATCGGCCTGACCCGCAGGGTCGGCGACCAGCGTCACATTCGTAACGACAGTGCCCTGGCCCAGCAGCAGGCCGAGCACTGAACGATCCAAGGAAGGCAATCGCGCCCGGTGGCGCGGCCGGGCTTCAAACCCGGTTGGGGACGGCATCCGTTCCCGGGCAGGTTCGACTCCCGCTGCCTTCCGCCATTCATTCTGTTGGGGCTGCTTTGCAGCCCTTTCGCGACACAAGGCCGCTCCTACAGGGAAACGCAATTCCCCTGTAGGAGCGGCCTTGTGTCGCGAAAGGGGCGCAAAGCGCCCCCAGCATTCAGTTGGCGCGCTCCCCGCACAGGTCCAGCGCAAACCAGTGCTCAGCCGAATCGGCATCCAGCCCCGCCCCCAGCAGCGCAAACAACTTGCCCAGGGCCGCCTCACGGGTCATGCCACCGCCACTCACCAGCCCGGTATCGCGCAGGCGGCTACCGGCGGCGTAGGTATCGAACACCACCGAACCTTCCGGGCACTGGCTGATGGCGACGATCATCACGCCGCCCTGGCGGGCGTCATGCAGCACGTCGAGCAGCGCCTGGTCGTCGGACGGCCCGGTGCCGCTGCCATAGCACTCCAGCACCAGCCCCTGCACGCCACTGTCGAACAGGCCGCGCAAGTGCTCGGCGGCAAGGCCCGGGAACACCGGCATCACCGCCAGCTTGACCGGCTGGCGCTTCTGGCGGTAGTCCAGGCGAGTCGGTAGTTCCGGAGCGCGCGGGCCCTCACGGTGGCGGGGCAGGGCAGTGAAGGCGTCGAACGCCTCGCTACGCAGCTTCGACGCACGGCAGCCGTGCAGCAGCTGGCCGTGGAAATACAGCTGCACGCCGTCTTCCAGGCCGCTTTCGAACAGGCGCAGGGCGCCGATCAGGTTGGCCCAGGCATCGCTGTCCGGCGCGCCGGCCGGCAGCATCGAGCCGGTCAGCAGCACCGGCACCGGCAGGCCCAGCAGCAGGAACGACAGGGCCGCGGCGCTGTAGGCCAGGGTATCGGTGCCGTGCAGTACCAGCACGCCGTCGTGGCCCTGCTGCTCGACTGCCTCGACGATGGCGTCGCGCATTGCCAGCCAGTTGGCCTGCTGCATGTTGGCGCTGTCGATCAGCGGGTTCAGTTCACGCAGGGTCCAGGGTAACTGGGGGGCATCGGCGCAAGCGGCAAAGTGCTCGCGCATGCGTGCGTCGAAGCCGCCGGCTGGCGCCAGGCCTTCGGCGGACTGCAACATGCCGATGGTGCCACCGGTGTAGAGGACGAGGAGATTCTTGACTGCACGCATTGGAGCATTCCGTAGCGATGTCAGGCCCTGTCGCGGCGTATGCCCGGGGCAGCGCGATCCCCAGTGGGAGCCGGCTTGCCGACGAGGGGCCTGAAGACGAAGAAAGAGTCAGCCGCCCACGGACGGGGCGGCTGGGGCAGGGGAGAATATCAGCGCTGGGTTTGCGCTTGGGCAGCGCGATTGTCAGCGGCTGTTTCAGCCTGCGGATTGGCCGGCCAGGCGGCACGGTCCAGGTCCAGATCGGTGAACTTGCTCGAGTCGAACACCGGCTGCTTGATGCCAGCCTTGCGCTGCTCGTCGTAGTCGCGCATCACCCGCAGGCCGACCTTGAACAGCAGGGCCAGGGCCACCAGGTTGACGAACGCCAGGCAGGTCATGGTGATGTCGGCGAAGGCGAACACGGTCGACAGGTCCTGCATCGAACCCCAGACCACCAGTGCCAGCACCAGGCCGCGGAAGGTCATCAGCACAACGCGGTTGCGGGTCAGGAACTGCAGGCTGTTCTCGCCCAGGTAGTAGTTGTAGAGGATGCAGGTGAACACGAACAGCGACAGTGCGACGCTGACGAAGATGCGGCCCCAGTCACCCACCACGGCGGCCAGCGAGTTCTGGGTCAGGACGATGCCGTCACCTTCGAAGCCAGGGGTGTAGAAGCCCGACAGCAGGATCAGCAGCGCGGTGCAGGTGCAGATCACGAAGGTGTCGAGGAACACGCTGAAGGCCTGGACCACGCCCTGGGCGCCAGGGTGTTTCACCGCGGCCACGGCGGCGACGTTCGGCGCACTGCCCAGGCCCGCTTCGTTGGCGAACACGCCACGCTTCACGCCCATGACGATGGCGCTGCCGAGCAGGCCGGCGAACGCAGGGTCAAGGCCGAAGGCGCTCTTGAAGATGGTTTCCAGCATGGCCGGTACGTGTTCGATCTGGGTGCCGATCACGTACAGGGTCACGCCGATGTAGGCCAGGGTCTTGATCGGTACCAGCAGGTCGGACACCGCGGCGATGCGCTTGATGCCACCGATGAAGGTGATGGCCAGCAGCACGGCCAGGACGATACCGGTCTGGCGTGGGTCGAAGGCAAAGGCGTTCTGCAGCGAGTGGGTCACGGTGTACGACTGCAGGCCGATGAAGGCGAAGCCGTAGGTGACCAGCAGCAGGATCGAGAACACGATCGCCATGCTCTTGAGCTTCAGGCCGTGCTGGATGTAGTACGCCGGGCCGCCGCGGTACAGGCCGTCGCCGTCGGCGCGCTTGTAGACCTGGGCCAGGGTGCATTCGAAGAAGCTGCTGGACATGCCCACCAGTGCGGTGACCCACATCCAGAACACGGCGCCTGGGCCGCCGAGGGTCACGGCGATACCGACACCGGCGATGTTACCGGCGCCGACGCGGCCGGCCAGGCTCAGCATCAGGGCCTGGAACGAGCTCAGCTGGCCTGCCTGGCCACGCAGGGATTCCTTGAACACACTGAACATGTGGCCGAAGTGGCGGAACTGCACGAACCGCGAGCGGATGGTGAAGTAGCTGCCGAGACCGACGATCAGCACGATGAGGAGCTTCCCCGAAAGGAAATCGTTGAGTGCTTCGAGCATTTTGAAATGACCTCGATTCTTATTGTTCGTGTGGAAAATCTGCGGACGGCAGGCGCACCGCGATTGATTGGGGCGCAGGGTGGGTCATGACAACTGCGGTTACAATTTCGCGGGTTGCTCTGTTTTGGTGCGACTTGATGCTAGAATTGCATCACTCGCATCATCTGGACCCCGGCATCATGGGCGATCACTTCGCTGACAACCTTAAATTGGCCTGTAGCCACTACCGCTCTATCTCGGAGGTTTGCCGGCAGCTGTCGATCAACCGCGGGCAGTTCAACAAGTACCTGAGCGGGCAAAGCCGGCCGACGCCGTACAACCTCAAACGGATTGGTGACTTCTTCGGCGTCGAGGATTACGAGCTGGGTTTGCCGCCCGAACAGTTCGCCCGCCTGATCGGCGCGCGCAACCCGGCCGCGCAGCAGAACAACCCGATCAGTGAGCTGTTCAAGCCGCTCAACGACCATGTCGTCAACCTGTCGCGCTACTGCGGTTACTACTTCGAATACTCCAACTGCATGTCGGTGCCAGGCTTGATCCTGGTGTCGCTGGTGCACCTGCGCGAAGAACGTGAGCGCTACCTGTTCGAGCGCCAGGAGCGCCAGGAGCGCAGCAGCGCCACCGACCCCCACGCCGAGGTGCGCTGCCGCTACCTGGGGGCGGCGTTCCAGTTGCAGGATCGCCTGTTCCTGGTGGACTACGAGTCGCTGACCTTGAACGAGATGAGCCAGACCATCCTCATCCCCAGCTTCAAGAGCCGCATCACACGCCTCAATGGCCTGAAAACCGGCGTGTCCAGCGGCGACCGGCGTAACCCGGCGTGCACCCGCGTGGTCTGGGAGTACCTGGGCGAGGAGATCAACCGGATCAACGCCTTCCGTCAGGTGCGCCTTTATCGCCCGGATGACCCGCGCATCGACGACGATATCCGCGACCGCCTGAGCGCGGGTTCCATCAGCAACGGCCTGTTCGAGATCGAGTGATAGGTTGTGGGAGCGGGTTTACCGGAGTGCCGGACCACCGCGAAGCAGGCGGCGCGATGGATGGCACCGGCTCTGCCGGTGTTCGCGGGTAAACCCGCTCCCACAGGCAGAGTGCAGGTCTTGAGTTCGGCACGATCCCTGTGGGAGCGGGTTTACCCGCGAATGCTGAGGTAAAACCAACGGCGCCTTCGCGGGTAAACCGCAGCGGCGAATCGCCGCTCCCACAGGGCCGCAGGCGTCAGGCGAATTCACCCCAGAATGAACGCCCCCACCGTCTGCGCCACCTGATCCGCCACCTCCGGCCGGTCACGCAGATGGGCGGCAATGCCATGGTCGCAGTCGGTGAGCATCAGGCACTCCACATGCGGCGCCGGCACAGAGCGCAGCAGGCTGTGGGTAACTTCCTCGGGGATCGGGCTGTAACGCTCGACACCCGCCATTCGCCGGACCCCCGCCGACGTCCCGGCCCCCTGGCCGTGCACCCGCGAGTTGAGCCCGTCGTATTCGCCGATCACCAGCAGCACGCGGCCCTGGAACTGGCGCAGAAAGGCATAGCTGTCGCAGTCAAGAAAAGCGAAGGGCTGGCGGATCGCCGCGCTGAACGCCGGGCCGAAGGGCGCGCTGTGGGCGGCGTCGGGGTACACCGCCGGGCAGATCAGCACCAGCTTGCGCACATTCGGGCGCTGCGCCGCCAGCTTGAGGGCGATGGCGCCGCCCAGGCTGTGGCCGATCAGGGTGTCGCTACGGCTGTCCAGATGCTGGTGGAAGCGCAAGGCTTCCTG
The DNA here is from genome assembly GCF_003940825.1 of Pseudomonas oryziphila. Taxonomy (NCBI): domain Bacteria; kingdom Pseudomonadati; phylum Pseudomonadota; class Gammaproteobacteria; order Pseudomonadales; family Pseudomonadaceae; genus Pseudomonas; species Pseudomonas oryziphila. Next base: position 626,537 of record NZ_CP034338.1, read on the forward strand.
CAGGTTGCTGGCCAGCGAGGCATCCTTTGCCCCCGGTTCGCTGGCCAGGCTGTGGCCGGACAGGTTGCCGGTCAGCGAGCCGATGCCCTGCTGCTGCAGGCGGTACAGCAGCGGGTTGAGCCGGGTGAAGTCCGAACGGGCGCCGCCGACCACGAACACCGGTGGCGCCCGTTCGCTGTCCGGCAACAGCAGGCGGGCCTGCTGGCGATAACCGTCGAAGGCTTCGTCAATGAAACGCTCGGCGCCGGGGGCGGGTTCGTTGTACTGCCAGAGAGCGCGTTGCGCGGTGGTCGATTCGGCGTCCATGAACATCTCCTTGTGCAGGCCTGGCGCAGTATAAGTAGCTGTCGGGCAAGGGGGAACCGCGCCCTGTGCTCTTGCGACCCGGCCTACGTTGGACTTCCCCTGCCGGAAACCGCAAAATGCCCCCTTTCCTCCATCGACCTGAGCGGACCTGTTGACCCTATGCGTATGCGCCTGATGCTGTTGGGTGGAGGCAATGCCCTCGGGCAAGCATTGATTCGTCTTGGCGCCGAGGAAGACATCGCCTTCCTGGCACCGCGCCCCCCGGAAACCGGCTGGGCCCCGGCCAGCCTGACCCTGTTGCTCGACGAGCACCGCCCCGACGCGGTGGTCAACCTTGCCTATTACTTCGACTGGTTCCAGGCCGAGTCGGTCAGCGAACAGCGTCTGGCCCAGCAGGAGCGTGCGGTGGAGCGGCTCGCCGAACTGTGCCAGCACCACGAAATGATCCTGGTGCAGCCTTCCAGCTACCGGGTGTTCGATGGCTCGCGCGCCACGGCCTACAGCGAGAAGGACGAACCGGTACCGCTCGGCTTGCGCGGCCAGGCCCTGTGGCGCATCGAGCAGAGCGTGCGCGCCACCTGCCCGCAGCATGTGCTGCTGCGCTTCGGCTGGCTGCTCGACGAAAGCCGCGACGGTGCGCTCGGGCGTTTCCTGACCCGCGCCGAACAACCGCAGGAGCTGCTGCTGGCCGACGACCGGCGCGGCAACCCGACGCCGGTGGATGACGCCGCGCGGGTCATCCTCTCGGTGCTCAAGCAGCTCGACTGCAAGGCGCCGCTGTGGGGCACCTACCACTACGCCGGCAACGAGGCCACCACGCCGCTGGCGCTGGGCCAGGCGATCCTCGGCGAAGCCGCGCAGTGGCACAAGCTGGCCGTGCAGCAACCGACCGCCCAGGCCCATGCCGCGCGCCCGGATGCCAGTGAAGAGCCGCAGCATGCGGTGCTGGCCTGCAAGAAGATCCTTCACACTTTCGGCATCAAGCCGCGCGCCTGGCGTGCCGGCTTGCCGCCCCTACTGGACCGTTTCTACCGACATGGCTGATGCCCCCATCCTGATCACCGGCGGTGCCGGCTTCATTGGCTCCCACCTGTGCGATGCGCTGCTGGAAAAAGGCTACGCGGTACGCATTCTCGATGACCTGTCCACCGGCAAGCGCAGCAACCTGCAACTCGGCCACCCGCAGTTGCAACTGATCGAGGGCGATGTCGCCGATGCGGCGCTGGTCGCGCGTGCGGCCGCCGGTTGCCGGGCCGTGGTGCACTTGGCCGCGGTAGCCTCGGTGCAGGCGTCGGTCGAGGACCCGGTAAAAACCCACCAGAGCAATTTCATCGGCACGCTCAACGTCTGTGAAGCGATGCGCCAGCATGGCGTGCGCCGGGTGCTGTTCGCCTCCAGCGCGGCGGTGTACGGCAACAATGGCGAAGGCCAGTCCATCGCCGAAGACACGCCCAAGGCACCGCTGACCCCGTACGCGGTGGACAAGCTGGCCAGCGAGCAATACCTGGATTTCTACCGTCGCCAGCACGGCCTGGAGCCGGTGGTATTCCGCTTCTTCAATATCTTCGGCCCGCGCCAGGACCCGTCTTCGCCGTATTCCGGGGTGATCAGCATCTTCTGCGAGCGTGCCACCAGCGGCAAACCCATCATGGTGTTCGGCGATGGTGAACAGACCCGTGATTTCCTGTATGTCGGCGACCTGGTCCAGGTGATGGTCCAGGCGCTGGAGCAGCCGACGGTGGAAGAGGGCGCGGTGAACATCGGCCTGAACCAGGCGACTTCGCTGAACCAGTTGCTCAAGGCCCTGGAACAGGTGATCGGCAGCCTGCCGCCGATCAGCCACGGCCCGGCGCGTTCCGGGGATATCCGCCATTCGCGGGCGGACAATGCGCGGCTGCTGGCGCGCTTCGACTTCCCCGAGCCAACGCCCTTCGTTGAAGGCGTGGCACGGTTGCTCGGCAAGGCCTGAGGCCGGCGGCCACAGGGGCAGCGTAATTCTTGTGGGAGCGGGTTTACCCGCGAAGCAGGCGGCGCGGTGGATGGCACCGGCTCTGCCGGTGTTCGCGGGTAAACCCGCTCCCACAGGACACGCGCCGCTTTGACGGCAAGCGTTGTAACTGTGAGGGTGCAGCCTGCGATGAGTTAAACGCAGGCAGTACAAGACAGTTGCTCCTAGAGTGGACGTTCAAGTCCATTGCGTGGGGATCGCCTCACAGGCCATCACCCATGCCGAACCAACCGCCGCTGGCACTGTTCCGGCTCCACCACTCGCCCATCCTCAGCCCGCACCTGCAGCGTCTGAAGCCCCTGGCCGCGCTCATCGACCAGCTGCGAGCGTGACTCCCCTTCCGTAAACAGATACCGCTCCCCCCACTGGCGCAGGCCGATCACGATCGGGAACACCGCGCGCCCCTGCTCGGTCAGTACGTATTCCTTGTAGGCACTGCCATCGGAGGCGGGTTGTTGCGCAAGCAGGCCGGCCTCGACCAGCAGCTTCAGGCGCGTGGCGAGGATGTTCTTCGCCAGCCCCAGGTTCTTCTGCCATTCGCTGAACCGGCGCAGGCCATCGAAGGCATCGCGCAGGATCATCAGCGCCCAGCGATCGCCGAGCACTTCCAGTGCGCGGGCCACGGGGCATTGCTGGTTGTTGTCGTCGAGCATGGGCCATTCCTGATCAAGGTTGGTTGCAGATTAAAACCACATTTGCTAGAAATCCAGTTGTGGTTTCAAAACGAAACCGGAATCTGTCGAGGACTGTGCAATGACATCTGCCTCATCTGTACCGCCGCCATTGACCCGCGGCCTGACGCTGCTGCTGGCACTCGCCTGCGGCCTTGCGGTGGCCAGCGTGTATCTGTCCCAGCCGCTGCTGGAGACCATGGCCGGCAGCCTGGGTATCGCCCAGGCGCAGGTCGGCCTGGTGGTCGGCGCGACCCAGGCCGGGTATGCCGCAGGGTTGCTGCTGATCGTGCCGCTGGGCGACCTGTTCGCTCGCAAGCGGCTGATCCTCACGCAACTGGTGCTGGCGGCTGTTGCCCTGCTGGCGGTGGCGTCGAGCCTTGACTGGGCAATGCTGCTGGCGGCCATGGGCATGGTCGGGCTGATGGCGGTGGTGGTGCAGGTGATGGTGGCCCACGCCGCCACACTGGCCACGCCCGCGCAGCAGGGGCAAGCGGTGGGCACGGTCACCAGTGGTGTGGTGCTGGGCATCCTGCTGGCACGCCTGGCCTCGGGGTTGGTGGCCGATCTGGCGGGTTGGCGTACGGTTTATTGCGTGGCTGCGGGCCTTGCCCTGCTGATGGCGCTGTTGCTCGGCTGGCGTTTGCCCGAGGCACCACCGCGCGGCGTGCGACAGGGGTATCTGGCCCTGCTGGGGTCGGTGTTCGCGCTGTACCGCCACGACCGGCTGTTGCGGCAGCGGGGCACCTTCGCCCTGCTGATCTTTGCCGCCTTCAGTGTGTTGTGGAGTGCCATGGTGCTGCCCCTGAGCGCCGCGCCGCTGGCGCTGGACCATACCCAGGTCGGCCTGTTCGGCCTGGCGGGGGTTGTCGGTGCCCTGGCGGCCGCACGGGCCGGGCGCCTGGCCGACCGTGGGCAAGGGCAGCAGACCACCGGCCTGGCGCTGGGGTTGCTGGTGCTGTCATGGTTGCCGATTGCCCTGCTCGAGCACTCGTTGCTGGCGCTGCTGCTGGGCGTGCTGCTGCTGGACTTTGCCGTGCAGGCGGTGCACGTGACCAACCAGAGCCTGCTACTGGCCGGGCGTGGCGACATGGCCAGCCGGCTGATCGGTGCCTACATGTGCTGCTACTCGTTGGGCAGCGGGCTGGGTGCGGTGGCCGCGACCTGGGTCTACGGGCAATGGGGCTGGGGCGCGGTGTGCGGGCTGGGGGCCGGCATCAGTGGCCTGGCCCTGGGGTACTGGGTGTACCTGTGGCGGCTGGGCCAGAATGAAAAAGCCCGCTCAGGCGAGCGGGCTTGTCGGGCGGTACTGGATCAGAACTTGTAGCCCAGGCCCACCATGTAGACCCACGGGTCGACGTCCACGTCGACCTTGGTCTTGCCCACGCCCAGGGCGCTCGGGCCGTCGATGGTGGCCTTGGTGTCGATGTCGACGTACCAGACCGCGGCGTTGAACAGCAGGTTTTCGGTGAGCATGTAGTCCATGCCCAGCTGGCCGGCGAGCCCGACCGAGTCCTTCAGCTTCATGTTGCTGAAGCCTTGCGCCTTGCGGTTGCTGCTCAGGTCTTCATCGAAGAACAGGGTGTAGTTCAGGCCCACGCCGGCGTATGGCTGGAACTTGGAGCTGGCGTCCATCGGGTAGTACTGCAGCGACAGGGTCGGTGGCAGTTGCTTGATGTCGGCCAGCTTGCCGTCCAGGCCGGCACCCAGGCCCTTCACGCCGACGGTGTGCTTGAACGGGGTGGCGGCCAGCAGCTCCAGGCCGATGTGGTCGGTCAGCATGTAGGCGAATGCCAGGCCCAGTTGGGTATCGCTGTCCAGGGTCGCCTTGGTGCCCGACACCTTGGCGCCATCGAGTTTGATGTCGCCGCTGTTCTCGTTCGGCGCGGTGGTGATGGCGCCGGAACGGATGATGAAATCACCTGCCTGGTGGGCGTGGGCAACAGGGGCTGCGAGCGCCAACGCGACGAGCGAGGCACTGAGCAAGGACTTGTTCATGGAAGCTCCCAAAGGACGTGAGTAATCGAGTAGTCCAATGGTACGAAGCTGACTAAACAGAAAGTTTGACCCAGCTCAACGAAGCCGTGTCATGAGCCCCTGTCAGTGCTCACTTCAGCTCATAGGCGTAGATTTTCTCCGCTTCCATCTGGTAACCGGCATCGGCCAGTTCGCTGCTGCTGGCCTTGACCTGCATCGTCCCCTCGATCCAGTACGGCTGGTAGAGGTCTTCGACGCGCACGCCCATCTCGCTGAAGATATGCACGATCTGGTTCGACGGCGGTGGCGGCACATGGATGCAGGCGCCGTAGTAGGGCACCAGCAGGAACTCGGTGGTGCGGCCCTCTTCGCTGACCTCCAGCGGCACGATGTAGCCGGGCAGCTTCACCTGCTGGCCATCGAGTGCCTTGACCACCGGCGCGTCGGGTGCTTGCTGGCGCGCGGCAGGGGCGGACTCGGAAAGCGCACTGCCGATCTGCGACAGGTCGTGCAGCGGGGCCAGTTGCGGCGGGATGACCGGGGCGCCCTCGGGGATCAATGCGGGCCAGTCCAGCTCGCGGGGTTCGCTGGCCCAGGCTGGAGACAAGATGAACAGCAGCGCCAGGGCCAGTGTGGCGAGCAGGCTCGGCTGCGCTGCCTGCATCGCCGGCAACCCGGCTCCCACAGGTATCGCGTTGGCCTTGAAGGTCGCGCTATTCATGTGGGAGCCGGCTTGCCGGCGATTGAATGCAACGAAGGTCTTGGCTGAAAGGTGCATGGTCATTCTCAAAGATGAATCGACAGCCCATCGGCCAGCGACTGCCGATAGGCGCGCCAGGCCGGCACGCTGCCCATCAGCAGCGCCGCGCCGAGGATGATCCCCAGCAACGTCCACTCATGCGCATTCGGCCAATCCAGCGGCAGGTACAGCCCGTAGTTGGCCTGCACATAGCCCTGGGCGAGGGCGATCCCGGCATACAGCAAGCCCAGCCCGGCGGCGATCCCGGCCACGGCCAGGGCCAGTGCTTCGAGTACCAGCAACCCGGCGATGTGCCACGGCCGGGCCCCCACCGAACGCAGGATGGCCATCTCCCGGCGGCGTTCGTTGAGGCTGGTGAGGATCGCCGTGAGCATGCCGATCAGCCCGGTCAGCACCACGAACAGCGACACCACGAACAGCGCCTGCTCGGCCGTGCCCATCAGGCTCCACAGCTCTTGCAGCGCCACGCCGGGCAGGATCGCCAGCAGCGGCTCGTTGCGGTACTCGTTGATCTCGCGTTGCAGGCTGAAGGTGGCGATCTTGTTGTTCAAGCCGAGCATGAACGCGGTGATCGCCGCCGGTTGCAGGTCCATGCCGCGGGCCTGCTCGGCGCTGATGCGCCCGGCACCACGCGCCGGCACGCCGTTGTGCCAGTCGATGTGGATCGCCTCCACGCCCGCCAGGCTGATGTGCAGGGTGCGGTCCACCGGGGTGCCGGTACGCTTGAGCACGCCGACCACGGTGAATGGCTTGTCGTCGTGCTTGACCAGGCTGATGGCGGCTACACCGTGGGCCAGCACCAGTTTGTCGCCGAGCTTGTAATGCAGCGCGTCGGCCACTTCGGCCCCCAGCACCACTTCGAAGGGGTCGTCGGCGAAGGGCCGGCCCTGGCTCAGCTCGAGATGCTGGCGGCGGCCGTACTGATAGTGCGCGAAGTAGTCGCCGGTGGTGCCCATCACCCGGTAGCCGCGATGCGAGTCACCCAGGGAAATGGGGATGGCCCACTTGACTCGTGGGTCCTTGGCGTACTGCTGGTAGCTGTCCCAGCGAATGTTGTTGGTGGCGTTGCCGATGCGGAACACCGAATACAGCAGCAGGTTCACCGAGCCCGAACGGGCGCCGACGATCAGGTCGGTGCCGCTGATGGTGCTGGCGAAGCTGGCGCGGGCTTCGGTGCGCACCCGCTCGACGGCCAGCAACAGGCACACCGACAGGGCGATGGCGAAGGCGGTGAGCAGGGCGGTGAAACGGCGGTTGGCCAGGCTGGCCAGGGCAAGGCGGAGCAGGTACATCAGGCCTCCCGGGGCGTGGCGGCGCGGTTGAGTTCGGCCAGGGACAGGTGACGGTCGAACAGCGGCGCCAGGCTCTGGTCATGGCTGACGAACAGCAGGCTGGAGCCGGCCGCGCGGCATTCGTCGAACAGCAGGCGGATGAAGGCTTCACGGGTGTCGGCATCGAGCGCCGAGGTGGGTTCGTCGGCGATCACCAGTTCGGGCTGGCCGATCAGCGCCCGGGCGGCGGCGACGCGTTGCTGCTGGCCGATCGACAGGCTGCCGGCGCGGCGGGCGAGCAGGCCGGGCTCATGCAAACCCAGGTGCGCCAGCAGGTGCGCGGCGGCCTGGTCGACGCTGCCATGGCGCTGGCTGGCGCGTTCGGCACGGGACTTCGAAAAGCGGCAGGGCAGTTCAACGTTCTCGCGCACCGACAGGAACGGCAGCAGGTTGAACTGCTGGAAGATGTAGCCGGTGTGATCGACCCGAAAACGGTCGCGGGCGCCCTGGCTCAAACTGGCCAAGTTCTGGCCGAGCAGCTGGATACGCCCCTGGCCCGGGCGGTTCACCCCGCCCAGCAGGCCGAGCAGGGTGGTCTTGCCGCTGCCGCTGGGGCCCTTGAGGAACAGCGCCTCGCCGGCTTCCAGGCGGAACTCGCGGATATCCAGCAGCGGCGCCTGGCCGGGCCAGGCGAACACCAGGTCATGCAGTTCGATCAGCGCCTGGCTCATTCAGAACGCGACCACGGCCTTGGCCGCAGTGGCCTCGACGCCTTTCTGGCCGTTGGGGCCGATCAGTTGCACGTTGATCTTCTGGGTTTGCGGGAAGGTCTTGAACAGCGGGCCAAGGTCGAGCTGGGCGAGCTTGGCCGGGGTGGCGCAGGTGAACTGGTAGTGGGCGTTCACATCGGCGTGCTGGTGGCCGTGTTCGTGTTCGTGCGCGTCGCCATCGTCGTCGGCATGGGCGGCGTCGCCGAACAGCGGGCTTTCAAGCTCTTGCGCTTCATCCTTGCAGCCGGCGGCCTGGGCCAGGCCGAACAGCTTCAGCGGTTGCTCCAGCTGCTGGCGCGCGGCGGCGACCTTGGCCTTGTCGGCATCGGTGCTGGCGGCGTGCTCGAAGCCGACCAGGTTCATGGCCGGGCTGTCCAGTTCCAGCTCCAGGGTGTTGCCGTCGAGCACCACGTTGAGCTTGGCCACACCATGCTCATGGGCGGCGAGGGTGCCGTGATCGTGGTCATGCTCGTCGTGGGCATGGGCCACGGCCAGGGGCAGCAGGGCAAAGGGCAGGGCGAGCAGCAGACGACGCATGAACGGCTCCAGGGAGGCTTGGAATGATTTGGTAATGTTATAACAATTTTTCTGCGCCTCGCCAGCCTGCCTGGCACAGGTTTCATGTTCGTGGGAGCATGACGGCATTCAGCCCTGGTACGAGGAAGGCAGCGTGAGAATTCGTGGACAGATCGGTGAATGGCCGGTGGATTTGACCATCGAGCTGGCGCCGGAAGAGTGGGCGCAGTTGGGCCGTCGGCTGGAGCAGCCTGCGCTGGTCGAAAACGCACCGGTGAGTGCCAGCCCCGTGCCGCGCCAGGATGACGGGCAGTGGATGGCCGCGCGTGATGTGTTGCGTCAGGCCGGGCAGATGAGCGGGCCCGAGTTGCTCGACCGCCTCGAAGGGCTCACCGGCAGCACGGCGGCGGGCAAGCGCCTGCTGGTGCGTTTGCGGCACAGCAGTGAGGTGAAGGTGGAAAGCGGCGTGGATGCGCCGGTGTATCACTGGGTGGGGTGAACCAGCAGGTTCTGTGCTGGCATTTTCGCGGGTAAACCCGCTCCCACAGGGATCGTGCTGTTCTTGATTCCTGTGGGAGCGGGTTTACCCGCGAACGAGGGCGAAGCCCTCGCCAATTATTGGATCAGAACATCGCCGCCGACAGTTTGCGGCGGTACACCCCCACCAGCGGATGATCGCTGCCCAGCAGCTCGAACACCTGCAGCAGCGCCTTCTGCGGCAAGCCGTTCTCGTAACCACGGTTACGCTGGAACAGCTTGAGCAACCCGTCCAGCGCCGCTTCGTACTGCTGGCGCGCCAGTTGCTGGATGCACAGCTGGTAGCTGGCCTCGTCATCCTGCGGGTTCTGCGCCAGGCGGCTTTTCAGCTCGGCGGCTTCCGGCAGGCTGGCGGCCTGGCGCAGGAAGGTCAGCTGGGCCTTGGCGCCTGCCAGGGCTGCTTTGTGCTCATCGGTCTTCACCGCGTCCAGCACCACTTGCGCCTCGCCCAGCTCACCGCGCTCGGCCAGGCAGCGGGCGTACAGGATCAGCGCTTCGGCGTTGCTGTTGTCTTCACCCAGCAGCACCTGCAGCAGCGCTTCGGCCTCGCTGAAACGGCTCTCGGCGAACAGCGCCTTGGCCTGCTCCAGCGGCGCGGCGGTTGGCGCTGCGGGCATCTGCACATGGGGCTCGAGCATGGTGCGGATGGCCGACTCGGGCTGGGCACCGGCAAAACCGTCGACCGGCTGGCCGTCCTTGAACAGCACCACGGTCGGCAGGCTGCGGATGCCGAACTGGGCCACCACCTGCTGCTCGACGTCGCAGTTGATCTTGGCCAGCAGCAGCTCGCCCTGGTAGCCCTCGGTGATCTTCGCCAGCAGCGGCATCAGCGCCTTGCACGGCGCGCACCACTCGGCCCAGAAGTCGACCAGGACGGGTTTGTGGAAGGAGTTCTCGATGACCAGTTGCTGGAAGGTGGCATCGGTGGCATCGAAGATGTACTGCGTTTCCTGGCTCATCGTGACTCTCGCAAACGTGAATGCCCCACTATAAAGGCTCGCGGCTGGCGTGGTACAGGCTGACCCGGCGGAATTCGTGCGGCTCGGCCAGGTCCGGCAGGGTCAGCGCCTCGAGCACGCCCAGCGGGCGGTATTGCGGGTGGCTGAAGTCGCGCACGCGCGAATCCGCCACCAGCGCCTGACGGCCACGGCTGAGAAATTCATCCAGCAACGGCAGGTTGGCGCGGTCGTACAGCACATCGGCGACCAGGATCAGGTCGAAGCGGTCGGCCTCTGCGAAGAAGTCGCTGCTGTAGTTCAGCGCCACGCCATTGAGCGCGGCATTGGCGCGGCAGGCGTCGAGGGCCAGCGGGTCGAGGTCGCAGGCCACCACCTCGAGCGCGCCCGCCCGGGCCGCAGCGATACCGGCAATCCCGGAGCCGGCGCCGAAGTCCAGCACGCGCTTGCCGCGCACCCACTCCGGGCGCTCGGCCAGGTAGCGCGCCATGGCCAGGCCGCTGGCCCAGCAGAAGCTCCAGTAGGGTGGCTCTTCGAGGATGCGTCGGGTTTCCTCGCTGCTGAATTCACGGTCCATGTTCTGGTCGTCGATCAGCCAGAGCTTCAGTGCGCACCCGGGCAGCTCGCTGACCACCAGGCGCGCTTCGCCGATCAGGCCGCTCAGGGCCTGTTGCAGGGCGTGCGGTGCCATTTACGGGGCCTTTTCGAAACGCAGCGGGCCAGTGGCCTGGGTTTCGGCCTGGGCGATGCGCACCGGTGGCAGGTGCATGATCAGCTGGCCGGACTGGCTGGCACGGCCACGCAGCTCCACGCGGGCCCCGGCGGGGAAAGCCTCGGGGTTGAAGCGCAGTTGGTAGGGCAGGGCCTGGCCGGTGCCGGTCAGGGTGCTGCTGGCCAGCAGCTGTTGCGGGCGGCCCCGCTCGTCGATGACCAGCAGTGCCAGTTCGACGTCGGCGCCGGCGGGGATCTCCATCAGCGTGCCGCTCAACTCGCGCTGGTAGGCCGGCAGCGGGCCGAGTGGCTGGGCTTTCTTCGCCACCTTGGCCGGCACGGGCTTTGGTGCCTGTTCAGGCTTTGGTCGGTCGCTGCCGCAAGCGGCGAGCAGGGCGGCGGCGCACAGCACGACGAGCGCTCGATAGTGCATGGTGTAGTCCTTGGCGGGCAGAATTGCATGGATGGTAGCTTGTCTTGCCAGTGCAATGCGCTACCATGGCCCTCCCTTTTTTTGTTGCCTGCCACCATGCACTGTCCGTTTTGCGGTGCCAACGACACCAAGGTCATCGACTCGCGCCTGGTCGCCGAGGGCGAACAGGTTCGTCGCCGTCGTGAATGCGTCGCCTGCGGCGAGCGTTTCACCACCTTCGAAACCGCCGAGCTGGTCCTGCCACGGCTGATCAAGCAGGACGGCACGCGCCAGCCCTTCGACGAAGACAAACTGCGCGCCGGCATGCAGCGCGCGCTGGAGAAGCGGCCGGTCAGCGTCGAGCGCCTGGAAGCGGCGCTGGCGCATATCAAGAGCCGCCTGCGCGCCACCGGCGAGCGGGAAGTGAAGTCACTGGTGGTCGGTGAACTGGTGATGGCCGAGCTGCGCAAGCTCGACGAAGTCGCCTACATCCGTTTTGCCTCGGTCTACCGGCGTTTCCAGGACCTCGACGAGTTCCGCGAAGAAATCGACCGCCTGGCCCGCGAGCCAGCCAAAGAGTAAGCATGACCAGCCAAGCCGCCATTCTCGACGCCCACTACATGGCCCGGGCCGTGGAACTGGCCCGCAAGGGCCTCTACACCACCCACCCCAACCCACGCGTAGGCTGCGTGATCGTGCGCGATGGCGAGGTGGTCGGCGAAGGCTGGCACGTGCGCGCCGGCGAGCCCCATGCCGAAGTCCACGCCCTGCGCCAGGCCGGCGAGCGCGCCCGTGGTGCCTGTGCCTACGTCACCCTCGAGCCTTGCAGCCACCATGGCCGCACGCCGCCGTGCGCCGAGGCGCTGGTCAAGGCCGGTGTGGCGCGGGTGGTGGCGGCCATGCAGGACCCCAACCCGCAAGTGGCCGGCAATGGCCTGCGCCGCCTGCAAGAGGCCGGGATCGAAGTGGCCAGTGGCGTGCTCGAAGCCGAAGCCCGTGCCCTCAACCCCGGTTTCCTCAAGCGCATGGAGCACGGCCTGCCGTTCGTTCGCGCCAAGCTGGCGATGAGCCTGGACGGCCGCACCGCCATGGCCAGCGGCGAAAGCCAGTGGATCACCGGCCCCGCCGCCCGCTCGGCGGTGCAGCGCCTGCGCGCGCGCTCCAGCGTGGTACTGACCAGCGCCGCCAGTGTGCTGCAGGACAAGGCGCGGATGACCGTACGCGCTGAACAGCTGGGCCTGGACGCCGAGCTCACGGCCCTGGCCTTGTCGCGCCCGCCGTTGCGGGTATTGATCGACGGCCGCCTGCGCCTGCCACTGGACGCGCCATTCTTCCAGGCCGGCCCGGCGCTGGTGATCACCGCCGCCGGTGATGATCCGCGCTATGCCGCCGCTGGCCACGAATTGATCAACCTGCCCGGCAGCGCTGGCCAGGTCGACCTGCCGGCGCTGCTGCGCACCCTGGCCGGGCGCGGCGTCAACGAAATCCTGCTGGAGGCCGGTGCCGGCCTGGTCGGTGCCTTCGCCCGCCAGGGCCTGGTCGACGAGTTCCAGCTGTTCGTCGCCGGCACCTTCCTCGGCTCCGCTGCCCGCCCGCTGCTGGACTGGCCACTGGCGCAGATGAGCGAGGCGCCGCGGCTGAAGATCACCGAAATGCGCGCAGTCGGCGATGACTGGCGAGTCACTGCCATCCCCCTGCCGGCCCCCGGCGTATAATGCCGGGCTTGCCCCGCGCAGCCTGTCTTTGAGGAGAACAGCATGTTCACCGGCATCATCGAATCCATCGGCACCATCCGCAGCATGACCCCCAAGGGCGGTGACGTGCGCGTTTATGTAGAAACCGGCAAGCTCGACCTGGGCGACGTCAAGCTCGGCGACAGCATCGCCGTCAACGGCGTGTGCCTGACCGCCGTCGAACTGCCCGGCGACGGCTTCTGGGCCGACGTCAGCGTCGAGACCCTCAAGCGCACCGCCATGGTCGACTTGAAAACCGGCAGCCGGGTCAACCTGGAAAAGGCCCTCACGCCCACCACCCGCCTGGGCGGCCACCTGGTCAGCGGCCACGTCGACGGCGTCGGCGAGATCGTCTCGCGCGCCGATAACGCCCGCGCCATCCAGTTCCGCGTGCGCGCACCCAAAGAGCTGGCCAAGTACATCGCCCACAAGGGCTCGATCACCGTCGACGGCACCAGCCTGACGGTCAACGAAGTCGATGGCGCCGAGTTCGAGCTGACCATCGTCCCGCATACCCTGTCCGAAACCATCATGGCCGACTACCGCGCAGGGCGTCGGGTGAACCTTGAGGTCGACCTGCTGGCCCGTTACCTGGAGCGTCTGCTGCTGGGCGACAAGGCCGCCGAGCCGAGCAAGGGCAGTGGCATTACCGAAAGCTTCCTGGCCGCCAACGGCTTCTTGAAATCCTGATTGAGAAGGGGGTGCCGCGTGGCGCTCAACAGCATCGAAGAACTGGTTGAAGACATCCGCCAGGGCAAAATGGTCATCCTCATGGATGACGAAGACCGCGAGAACGAAGGCGACATCATCATGGCGGCCGAGTGCTGCCTGCCTGAGCACATCAACTTCATGGCCAAGCACGCCCGTGGCCTGATCTGCATGCCGATGACCCGCGAGCGCTGCGAAACCCTGAAGCTGCCGCTGATGGCGCCGCGCAACGGTTCCGGTTTCGGCACCAAGTTCACCGTGTCGATCGAGGCCGCCGAGGGTGTCACCACCGGCATTTCCGCCGCCGACCGCGCGCGCACCGTGCAGGCCGCCGCCGCCAAGGACGCCAAGGCCGAAGACATCGTCAGCCCTGGCCACATCTTCCCGCTGATGGCCCAGCCCGGTGGCACCCTGGCCCGCGCCGGCCACACCGAAGCCGCCTGCGACCTGGCGCGCATGGCCGGTTTCGAGCCGAGCGGGGTGATCTGCGAAGTGATGAACGACGACGGCACCATGTCGCGCCGCGCCGAGCTGGAAGTGTTCGCCGCCGAGCACGGCCTGAAGATCGGCACCATCGCCGACCTGATCCACTACCGCATGATCCACGAGCGTACCGTTCAACGGGTTTCCGAGCAGCCGATCGAGAGTGAGCTGGGTGAATTCAACCTGGTCACCTACCGTGACGCGGTGGAAGGCGACGTGCACATGGCCCTCACCCTCGGCAAGATCTGCGCCGAAGAGCCGACCCTGGTGCGGGTGCACAACATGGACCCGCTGCGCGACCTGCTGATGGTCAAGCAGCCGGGCCGCTGGAGCCTGCGCGCGGCCATGGCCGCCGTGGCCGAAGCCGGCAGCGGCGTGGTGCTGCTGCTGGGTCACCCGCTGGACGGCGACGTGCTGCTGGCGCACATCCGCGAAAGCGCGGGCGATGCGCAACCCAAGGCACCGACCACCTACAGCACCGTTGGCGCCGGCTCGCAGATCCTGCGCGACCTCGGTGTGCGCAAGATGCGCCTGATGAGTTCGCCAATGAAGTTCAATGCGATATCCGGATTCGATCTGGAAGTTGTAGAATACGTGCCCTCCGAGTGACTTGAGGCGGCTTGATCGCCTTGCAACTCGAGTCAAAACCCTCCCGAGGCCGCCACAGCGCGGCCTCGCTCTTGAAGATGAGAACTCAAGAATGACCCTGAAGACCATCGAAGGTACCTTCATCGCCCCCAAAGGTCGCTATGCTTTGGTGGTTGGCCGCTTCAACAGCTTCGTCGTCGAAAGCCTGGTAAGCGGTGCAGTCGATGCCCTGGTACGCCACGGCGTCAGCGAAAGCGACATCACCATCATCCGTGCTCCGGGCGCGTTTGAAATCCCGCTGGTGGCACAGAAAGTCGCCCAGCAAGGCAACTACGACGCGATCATCGCCCTGGGCGCCGTGATCCGTGGCGGTACCCCGCACTTCGAATACGTGGCGGGCGAGTGCACCAAGGGCCTGGCCCAGGTGTCCATGGAGTTCGGTGTTCCGGTGGCCTTCGGCGTGCTGACCGTCGACTCCATCGAACAGGCCATCGAGCGCTCCGGCACCAAGGCCGGCAACAAAGGTGCTGAAGCTGCCCTGTCCGCTCTGGAAATGGTCAGCCTGCTGGCGCAGTTGGAGGCCAAGTGATTAGCGACGAAAGCGATCGTTTCAACCCGCGCGATCCGAAACCTGCGGATGCCGGCAAGCCCTCGAAGAGCGCCAAGCGTCGCGAAGCCCGCAAGCTCGCCACCCAGGCCCTCTACCAGTGGCACATGGCCAAGCATTCGCTGAACGAGGTCGAAGCGCAGTTCCGGGTCGACAACGATTTCACCGATATCGACGGCGCCTACTTCCGCGAGATCCTGCACGGGGTCCCGGCGAAGAAGAGCGAAATCGACGAAGCACTCAAGCCTTGCCTGGACACCCCGCTCGAAGAGCTCGACCCGGTCGAACTGGCGGTTCTGCGCCTGTCCACCTGGGAGCTGATCATGCGCGCCGACGTACCCTACCGCGTAGTGATCAACGAAGGTGTGGAACTGGCGAAAGTGTTCGGCGCCACCGACGGTCACAAGTTCGTCAACGGCGTGCTGGACAAGCTGGCTCCGCGTCTGCGTGAGGCGGAAGTCAAGGCGAACAAGCGCTGAGTGCGCGCCTGCCGGCCATGGGTGAGTTCGAGCTGATCAGCCATTACTTCGCCGCCGCGCCCTGTGCGCAGGGCGGCGAAGGCGTGGCCCTGGGCATCGGCGACGATTGCGCCCTGCTGGACATTCCCGCCGGCGAGCAGCTGGCGATCTCCACCGACACCCTCGTGGCCGGTGTGCATTTCCCCGCAGTCTGCGACCCCTTGCTGCTTGGCCAGCGTGCGCTGGCCGTGGCGGTCAGCGACCTGGCGGCCATGGGTGCCACGGCGATCGGCTTCACCCTCGCGCTCACCTTGCCCCAGGTCGGCCCCGACTGGCTCGAAGGCTTCGCCGACGGCCTCGGGCGCATGGCCCGGCGCTGCGGCATCAGCCTGATCGGCGGCGACACCACCCGTGGCCCGCTGAGCATCACCGTGACCGTGTTCGGCCGGGTGCCGGCCGGCCAGGCGCTGCGCCGCAGTGGCGCGCGCCCGGGCGACCTGCTGTGTGTCGGCGGTGATCTGGGCAATGCGGCCGGGGCGCTGCCGTTGGTGCTGGGCGAGCGCGAGGCCATCGACGAGGTGGCTGGGCCGCTGCTTGAGCACTATTGGTCGCCGCTGCCGCAACTGCAGCTTGGCGAGCGGCTGCGTGGCCTGGCCACGGCGGCGCTGGATATCTCCGATGGCCTGCTGGCCGATTGCGGGCACATCGCCAAGGCGTCCGGCGTGGCATTGCAGGTGAACCTGGCGCAGGTGCCAGTGTCTGGCGCCTTGCAGGCCTTGCTCGGCCATGAAGGGGCGTTGCACGCGGCGCTCACCGGTGGCGATGACTACGTACTGGCGTTCACCGTACCCGAGGCGGCCTTGGCGACCCTGGGCGCTGGCGTGCACGTGATCGGCCATGTGCTGGAAGGCCAGGGCGTGACCCTGCGCGACCCGCAGGGCCGGGACATCACCCCGCAACAGCGGGGCTATCAACATTTCAGGGAGACACCGTGACCGACCACCCCAACCAGGTGCCTGCGGAGTTCGTTCCGCCTTCGGTCTGGCGCAATCCGTGGCACTTCATCGCCTTCGGCTTCGGCTCCGGCACATTGCCCAAGGCCCCCGGGACCTGGGGCTCGCTGGTGGCGCTGCCGTTCATTCCGCTGTGGCAGATGCTGCCCGACTGGGGCTACTGGCTGCTGCTGGGCATCAGCATGCTGTTCGGTGTGTGGTTGTGCGGCAAGGTGGCCAATGACTTGCGCGTCCACGATCATGAAGGCATTGTCTGGGACGAAATCGTCGGCATGTGGATCACCCTGTGGCTGGTGCCGGAAGGCTGGCAGTGGCTGCTCGCAGGGTTCCTGATGTTCCGCTTCTTCGACATCCTCAAACCGTGGCCGATCCGCTGGGTCGACCGGCATGTGCATGGCGGGTTCGGGATCATGCTCGACGATATCCTGGCCGGGGTATTTGCCTGGCTGGGCATGCAGGTTCTGGTGTGGGCGGTGGCCTGAAACACAGGAGTGTTGTGATGGGCGTGAGGACTGTTGTACTGGCATTGATGCTGCTCGTCGCCCCGGCCGTCATGGCCCGCGAGACGCCCGCACAGGTGCGCCTGGTCAGCGAGGAATGGCTCGACTACACCAACGCCGATGGCAGCGGGGTGGCCTGGGACGTGCTGCGCAAGGTGTTCGAGCCGGCAGGGGTCAAGGTCGTCACCCAAAGCGCGCCGTACAGCCGTGCAGTAGGCCTGGTCAGGCGTGGCGAGGCCGATGCCTGGGTTGGCTCGTACAAGGAAGAGAACGACGACAACCTCTACCCGCGCTGGCACTTCGACATGGACCACATCTACGCCCTGGGCCTGGCCGGCAAGGCACAGCCCACGCCCGAAAACGTCGGCCAGTATCGCCTGGCCTGGGTGCGCGGCTATGACTACGCCAGCTACCTGCCCAACGTACACAACTTCCGTGAGGTTCAGCGCCGCGAGGGCATCCTGCCGATGCTCGAGCATGACCGGGTGGACTTCTACATCGATGCGCAGACCGAAGTCGACTACGTGCTTGGGCAGTCGCCACACCCCGAGCGTTTTCGCAGCACCCACGTCGCCGAGCTGCCGCTGTACCTGGCCTTTACCCGTAGCGAGCAGGGCAAGGCCCTGAGTGCGCTGTTCGACAAGCGCATGGCCGAGCTGGTGCGCAGCGGTGAGTTGAAGCCGATCTTCGAGCGCTGGAAGCAGCCGTATCCGTTCAGCGCCGACAGCCAACCGCATTGAGAGCGGCTGGTGGTTTCCACTGTTGGCGCTGATCCTGTGGGAGCGGCTTTAGCCGCGAACACCGGCGAAGCCGGTGCCATCCACTGCGTTGCCTGTTTCGCGGCTAAAGCCGCTCCCACAGGGTTCGCGCCAGCGTCCTGATAATCAGCAGGGCAGTTGTTCCCAGGTGCATGCAGCGCGCGCTCCCCATAAGCATCGAACTTTTCGATCTTAAGCGGCGATATTCAGCCTGCGCACCTGCGCCGGGCTGCTGATACAATCGGCCCAACTGAAATTTCCCACTTCCCAGGAGCACAACGTGCCCGTCGTCTTTGTCGCCGCTTGCAAACTCCCGACCCCCTACGCGATTTTCACCATGCATGGTTTCCTCGACGAAGCCACCGGCCGTGAGCACGTGGTGCTCAGCCTGGGTGACATTGCCGACGGCGAGCCGGTGTTGGGGCGGCTGCACTCCGAGTGCCTGACCGGCGATGCGCTGTTCAGCCAGCGTTGCGACTGCGGTTCACAGCTGGACGCCGCGCTGCAGGCCATCGCCCGCGAAGGCCGTGGCGTGCTGCTGTACCTGCGCCAGGAAGGCCGTGGCATTGGCCTGTTGAACAAGATCCGCGCCTACGAGTTGCAGGACGGCGGCGCCGACACCGTCGAGGCCAACGAGCGCCTGGGCTTCGCCGCAGACCAGCGTGACTACGCCATGTGCCTGCCGATGCTCGAGCACCTGGGCGTCAGCGCGCTGCGCTTGATGACCAACAACCCGCGCAAGGTCAAAGCCCTGACCGACATGCACATCAAGGTCGCCGAGCGCGTGCCGCTGCACACTGGCCACAACCCGCACAACCGCCTGTACCTGGCCACCAAGGCCGACAAGCTGGGCCACATGATGGGTAACAAGCACCAGGGCGAGGTGCCGCAGGCGTGACCCGTGGCGAGGTGAAGCGGCGCCTGGCGCTGGCCTGGTGGCAGTATCTGGCGGTCGGCCTGGTGCCGTTGCCGGTGATGGCCTGGGCTTTCGGTGGCGGCGAGCCGCTGATCCCGGTGCTGGCCATGCCGCTGTTCATCGCCGGCGCAGCCACCATGTTCCTCAGCCTGCCGCGCTTCGGCGCCTACAAGCGCACGCTGATCGCCACCGACAAGCACCTCGGCAGTGCCGAGGAGCCGGCCGCCTGGATCGAGCTGGCGCGGGTGCGGCGCCTGGCCATGCTGTATGCCTGTTTCCCGGCCTGGGTCGCCGCCTTGTCGGTGCTGGTCGGGCTGGAGGCGGTGCCGCAGATCCTCCTGGCGATTTCCACCGTGGTGCTGTTGTACCTCTACCGCATTCCGCGCCAGCTCGGCTGATGCGGGCGCTGCTCGTTCTGCTTGCACTGTTGAGCTTCGGCGCCCTGGCCGAGGCTGCGCCGCGGGTGGTCAGCCTGGCGCCGTCCATGACCGAGATCGTCGTCGAGTTGCAGGCACAGGACCTGCTGGTCGGCCTGCTCGATGGCGGTGAGCGCCCGGCATCGCTGCAGGATCTGCCCTCGGTGGGGCGCCACGGGCAACTGGACATGGAGCGGCTGCTCAGCCTCAAACCCGACCTGCTGCTGCTCTGGCCCGGCAGCGTGGCGCCTGCGCAGCGCGACCAGCTGCGGCGCCTGGGTATTGCCACCTTCAGCGCCGAGCCCGGCGACCTCGACCAGTTGATCACCCAGATCGAAGCCATCGCCCAGCGCCTGGGGCGTGAAGAGCAGGGGCGCGTGTATGCGGCCAGCCTGCGTGAACGACTGCACGGCCTGCGCGAGCGCTACCGGCGCGAGACGCCGTTGCGGGTGTTCTACCAGGTGTGGGACAAGCCCCTGTATACCTTGGGCGGGCGGCAGGTGGTCAGCGATGCGTTGCGGGTCTGCGGGGCGCGCAATGTGTTCGATGACCTGCCGCAACCGGCGCCACAGGTCAGCCTGGAGTCGGTGCTGCTGCGTGACCCGCAGGTGATCCTCGCTGGCGACCAGGCGCAACTGGCCAGCTGGCGTAGCTGGCCGAAGCTGAGCGCCGTGGCCGCTGGCCACTTGCTGGTGGTGCCTGACAAGGGCCTGGAGCGGCCCAGCGGGCAGATGATCGAGGCCACCGCGCGCTTGTGTGCCTTGCTCGACGCTACAGCGCCGGTGTCCAGGTGACGCTGAGCAGCCAGGTGCGACCCTCTTCGCGATAGCCGTACTGGCTGCCGTCGAAGCTGTACAGGGCGCGGCTGTACTCTTTGTCCAGCAGGTTGTCGAGCTTGAGCTCCAGCTTCACCTCATCCGTCGCCGACCAGCCGCCGCGTAGGCCGAGCAGGCCGTAGCCACCCAGGGTATTGCGGTTGGCTTCGTCGTCGTAGCTGCTGCTGACGGCCTGCCAGCTGCCGCCCAGGCTGAAACGCTCGAACTGTCGATCAAGGTCCAGGCTCAGCGTGCGCCGGGCGCGGCGGGCCAGGGTGTGGCCGCTGTCACGGTCGCGCGGGTCGATCAGTGCCAGGCCAAGCTGACTGTGCCATTCGCCCCATTGCTGCTGCAGCCCCAGCTCGAAGCCATTGATGCGCGCCGAGGCCACGTTGCGTGGGATCGAGTCGGCGCCGAAGATGATCGCGTCGCGCAGGTCGGTGCGGTACAGCGAGGCTTCCAGGCGGCTGTCGGCGGTCAGCTGGCTACGCCATTGCAGCTCGTAGCTCTTCGAACGCTCAGGGTCCAGGTTCGGGTTGCTGTACTGCGGGTAGTACAGGTCGTTGAAGGTCGGCGCGCGGAACCCCTCGCTGTAGGACAGCAGCAGGTCGTTGCTGGCGTTGACGGGCAGGGTGAGGCTGGCGCTCCAGGTGGTCTGGCCGCCGAACTGCTGGTTCTGGTCGCGGCGCAGCCCCAGCTCGGTGGAGAACCACTCGCCGGCGAAGCGATGCTGGGCGAAGACCGCACGGTTCCAGCGGCTGTCCTCGTCGAAGTTGGTGCTGGCATGCACCCGGTCCTGGTACCAGTCGCCGCCGAGCAGCAGGTTGTTGCGCGCATCCAGGGTGAAATCGTTCTGCCAGGTGAGCTGGTCGCGGTAGGTGTTGAACACCTGGCGTTGGTCGCTGAGCTTGTCGCGCTTGTCGTCACGGTTCTCGCTGTGGCCCAGCTCCAGGCGTGAATGCCAGGCGTCGTTGAGCTGGGCGTCCAGGTAGGTGCCGAGGCTGCTGAAGGTGAAGTCGGTATAGGGCTTCTGGCCGAACAGGCCGAACGGGTTGTCGTATTCGCTGCGCCCACGGCTGTCGAGCAGGTTCAGCCCGGCCTCGAAGCGTTCGTTGAACACGTGGCTCAGGCTCAGGTTCAGCGAGCGGTCGCGGTAGGCATCATGGTCGCCGTCGCTGGCGAATGACGGGCCGGTCGAATCGATCCCGGCGGTCTCGTCCAGGCTGGCGCCCAGGTTGAAACGGGTGTCGCCATCGCCGCCGGCCAGGCCCAGGCTGCGTTGCCAGGCCTGGTTGCTGCCGGCCGCCAGGCGCAGGCGGGGCTGCAGGCCCTGGCCGTGGCCACGGCGGGTGAAGATCTGGATCACCCCGCCGATGGCGTCGCTGCCGTACACCGCCGAACGCGAGCCGCGCAGCACTTCCACCCGTTCGATCTGCTCGACGTCGAGAAACTGCAGGCCGCTGTCGCCGGAGGTGGCATTGGCGATGCGCACGCCATCGACCAGCACCAGCGTCTGCGCGGCCTTGGTGCCACGGATGAAAATGCCGGGCAGGCTGCCGCGGCCGCCGGTCGGCGCCACTTGCACGCCGGGCACGCGGGTGAGCAGGTCGCTGACGCTGGTGGGTTGCAGGCGGTCGATGTCGCTGCGGGTGAACACCGTGTTGGCGGCGCTGGTGGCGCTGCGCGATTCGACCTGGCGGCTGGCGCTGATCAGTACATCGGGGAGCTTGAGGGCGTCGTCGCGGGAGGGTTCGGCGGCCAGGGCGGCGGCAGGGAGGCAGAGCAGGGAAAGCGTAGAGATCTTCATGGGCAGTTCAATTGAAATCGCGGGGCAAGTCGCATCGGCGCACCGCCGCTCCCACGCAGTCTCCGTGGGAGCGGGCTTGCCCCGCGATAGGGCCTTACAGGCCGAGCTTGGCCATTCGGGCTTTGACGGCAGCCTCGATCCCGGCGGCATCCAGCCCGCACTCGGCGAGCATCTGCGCAGGCTTTGCATGCTCGACATAGATGTCCGGCAGGCCCAGGTGCAGCAGCGGCTTGACCACCGCCTCGCGGGCGAGGAACTCACCCACGGCAGCGCCGGCACCGCCCATGATGGCGTTTTCTTCGACGGTCACCAGCAGCTCATGGCCAGCGGCCATTTCCAGCACCAGGGCTTCGTCCAGCGGTTTGACGAAGCGCATGTCGACCACGGTGGCGTCGATCTCTTCGGCGACCTGCAGGGCTTCGCTCAGTTGCACGCCGAACACCAGCAGGGCGACCTTGCTGCCCCGGCGGCGGACCACGCCCTTGCCGATCTCCAGTGGCTCGAGGTCGCCGCTGATCGGCGCGTTCGGGCCGGTGCCACGCGGGTAGCGCACGGCCGCCGGGCCCTTGTAGTGGTGGCCGGTGCTGAGCATCTTGCGCAGCTCGTTCTCGTCGCTCGGGGTCATTACCAGCATGCCGGGGATGCAACGCAGGTACGAAAGGTCGTAGGCCCCGGCGTGGGTCGGGCCGTCCTCGCCTACCAGGCCGGCGCGGTCGATGGCGAACAGCACGTCGAGGTCCTGCACCGCCACGTCGTGGATCAGCTGGTCATAGCCGCGCTGCAGGAAGGTGGAGTAGATCGCCACCACTGGCTTGGCGCCTTCGCAGGCCATGCCGGCGGCCAGGGTGACCGCGTGCTGTTCGGCAATTGCCACGTCGAAGTAGCGCTCGGGGAAGCGTTCGCTGAAGTCGACCAGGTCCGAGCCTTCCTTCATCGCCGGGGTGATGCCCACCAGGCGGTTGTCGGCGGCGGCCATGTCGCACAGCCACTGGCCGAACACAGCGGAGTACTTCGGCCCGCTCGGCTTTTTCGGCGCGACCGGCTTGTTGGCCGGCTCCAGCTTGGTGATGGCGTGGTAGCCGATCGGGTCGACCTCGGCCGGGGCGAAGCCCTTGCCCTTTTTGGTCACCACGTGCAGGAACTGCGGGCCCTTGAGGTCACGCATGTTGCGCAGGGTGGCGATCATGGTCGGCAGGTCGTGGCCGTCGATCGGGCCAATGTAGTTCCAGCCCAGCTCTTCGAACAGGGTGCCGGGCACCAGCATGCCCTTGGCGTATTCCTCGGTGCGGCGGGCGATTTCCCAGGCGCCAGGCAGGCGTGACAGCACTTTCTTGCTGCCTTCGCGCATGCTGGCGTAGGTGCGGCTGGAGAGAATCTTGGCCAGGTAGTTGGACAGCCCGCCGACATTGCGCGAGATCGACATGTCGTTGTCATTGAGAATGACCAGCATGTCGGCATTCACTTCCTGCGCGTGGTTCAGCGCTTCGAAGGCCATGCCGGCGGTCAGTGCGCCGTCGCCGATCACCGCGATGGATTTGCGCGGATCGTTCTGCAGGCGGGCGGCGATGGCCATGCCCAGCGCGGCGCTGATCGAGGTGCTGGAGTGACCGACGCCAAAGGTGTCGTACTCGCTCTCGCTACGGCGCGGGAAAGCGGCGATGCCGTCCTTCTGGCGCAGCGACAACATGCGGTTGCGCCGGCCGGTGAGGATCTTGTGCGGGTAGGCCTGGTGACCGACGTCCCACACCAGCCGGTCATCCGGGGTGTCGAAGACGTAGTGCAGGGCGATGGTCAGCTCGATGACGCCCAGGCCGGCACCGAAATGCCCGCCGGTCTGCCCCACGGTATAGAGCAGTTCCTGGCGCAGCTCGTCGGCCAAAGGCTCGAGGTCGGCTTCGGCCAGCCGGCGCAGGCCAGCAGGCGTGTCGGCGCGGTCGAGCAACGGCGTGACCGGGCGTTCGCGGGGGATCTCTTGAAACGTCGTGGGCATCAGGCGAGTCGTTATAGGTTTGAAGACGCGGCAGTTTACCCCATTGTGGGAAAAGCTGCCCATTCAGACGGGGGTATCAGCAGGGATCTGTGGGCTCGTGGGAGCGGGCTTGCCCCGCGATGCGATGTCAGGGCAACCGCCGTCATCGCGGGGCAAGCCCGCTCCCACGCGATCCGGTCAGGGCTTAATGACGGCGTTCGACGATATAGCGAGCCAGGGCCCGCAGCGGCTCGGCGCTGTCACCGAAGCCGGCGAGGGCGCCCAGCGCCTGGTCGCGCAGTTCCAGGGCATAGGCCTTGGCGGCGTCCAGCCCGAGCAGCGCCGGGTAGGTCGGTTTGTCGCGGGCGATGTCGGCGCCCTGGCGTTTGCCCAGGGTGGCGGTGTCGCTCTCCACATCGAGGATGTCGTCCTGCACCTGGAAGGCCAGGCCGATGGCCTGTGCATAAGTCTGCAGGGCGTCGAGCTGGGCCTGTTCGGCGCGGGCGCTGGCCAGGGCGCCGAGGCGCACGCTGGCTTCGATCAGCGCGCCGGTCTTGTGCCGGTGCATGTATTCCAGGGCCTGCTGGTCGAGCTTGACGCCCACCGAGCCAAGGTCGATGGCCTGGCCGCCGACCATGCCGGCGGGGCCTGCGGCCTTGGCCAGGGCCTGGACCATCTGCAGGCGGATGCTGTCGGCTTGCGGGCTCAGCGCCGGGTCGAGCAGGGCGCTGAACGCCAGGCTTTGCAGGCCGTCGCCGGCGAGGATGGCGCAGGCTTCGTCGAAGGCTTTGTGGGTGGTCGGTTGGCCGCGACGCAGGTCGTCGTCGTCCATCGCCGGCAGGTCGTCATGCACCAGCGAGTAGGCGTGGATCAGTTCCACCGCGCAGGCCGCCCCGTTGGCCTGTTCGGCCGGCGCGCCCAGGGCCTCGCAGGCGGCGTAGGCGAGCAGCGGGCGCACGCGCTTGCCACCGTTCATCACGCTGTAGCGCATGGCGGCGTAAAGGCGCTCGAGTTCTTTGGAGGGGGCCTTGAACAGCGTTTCCAGTGCGGCGTCGACCCGCACCTGGGCACTGGCCTGGTAACCGCCGATCATGCCTCTGGCTCCGCGTCGAACGGCTGGGCAGCCAGCTCGCCGTCACGTTCCAGCAGGATCTGCACCTTTTGCTCGGCCTGGGCCAGGGCGCCCTGGCAGTCACGGGTCAGGGCGATGCCTTGCTCGAAGGCGGCCAGCGACTCTTCCAGCGACAATTCGCCGTTCTCCAGGCGCTCGACCAGGGCTTGCAGGTCGGCGAGGGACTGTTCGAAATCGATGGAGGCTTTTTTGCGGGCCATGGCGACTGTCTCGGTGGTATTCAGAACGGCGCGACACTAGCAGAGCGGGGCAGGGGGAGCAAATCAGCAAGGCTTTGGTCTTATTTTGTAGCATTTGTGCCGGTGCGGATGTCTTGCAAATCCAGTCGTTTTCAGATTGTGAGGGGGTTGGCCCTCTGCCATACTCCGCGCCCTCTGGCCCGCGGGCTGGCGCCCCCCCTTTGATGTCACGTAACGGACTACGTTGTGAGCTTCCTTTCTATCGAATTCGGCCTCTGCTTCACGCTGTTCTTCATTGTCTACTGGAGCCTGTGCTGGAGTGCACGGCTACAGAACCTCCTGCTACTGGCGGCAAGCTATGGCCTGGTGGCGAGTTTCAGCCTGAACTCGCTGTACATCCTGCTGGGCTACAGCGCACTGGTGTACCTGCTTGGGCTGCTGGCCGGGCGCTACCCCGGGCGCCGGTTCTGCGGCGTGCTGCTGCTGACCTTGGTGCTGGGCTGCTTCTACCTGTTCAAGTACCAGGCATTCTTCGTCGAAGGCGTGCAAGCCGCGCTGGCGGCGGCCGGGCTGGACGTGTCGCTGCCGTTGCTGGAACTGCTGGTGCCCATCGGCCTGTCGTTCTACACCTTCCATTCGGTCAGCTACCTGGTATCGATCAACCGTCGCGAACTGGCGCCGGCCACGGCGCTGGACCTGGCCCTGTACCTGGCGTTCTTCCCCAGCCTTGTGGCCGGCCCGGTCAACCGCGCCCTGCACATGCTGCCGCAGATCCGCCCGCAGGGCTTGCGCCAGGTGCTGGAGCCACAGCGGGCGCTGGGGTTGATCGCGCTGGCGGTGGTCAAGCTGTTCTTCCTCAGCGCCTGGCTGGGCAGCGAGTGGGTCGACCCGGTGTTCGAAACCCCGGGCAGCTTCACCCCCGAGCAGGTGCTGCTGAGCGTGTACGGCTACAGCCTGCTGATCTACTTCAACTTCAGCGGCTACACCAACCTGGTCACCGGCATCGCCCTGCTGCTGGGGTTCCGCCTGCCGGAGAACTTCAACGCACCTTATGCCGCGCACAACCTCAAGGAGTTCTGGGGGCGCTGGCACATCAGCCTGTCGCGCTTCATCCGCGACTACGTCTATATCCCGCTGGGCGGTAACCGCAAGGGCGTGTGGCGCGGCAACCTGAACATGCTGCTGGCGATGCTGGTTTCCGGGCTGTGGCATGGCGCCAGCATCAACTTCATTCTGTGGGGCGCGCTGCACGGGGTTGGCCTTGCCCTCTCGAAGCTGTTCAGCCAGCTGCTGCCAGGCTTTGCGCAGATGCCGGGCGCTGGCCTGCTGGCACGCCTGATGACCTTCCACTACGTGGCCTTTGCCTGGATCTTCTTCCGCAGCCCGACGCTGGACGGCGCCGTCGAGATGCTCGGCGACATCGCCCAACTGAGCCTGGCCGGGCTCAACAGCGCCACCGGCCTGATGCTGCTGGCCTGCGTGCTGTACATCGCCACTTATCCACAGTGGCTGGCAGTGCTGCGCAAGGGCTTTGCCGCCAGCCAGCGGCTGCCCTGGCAGCTTTACCCCGTGCCGTTGGGGATTGGCGTGTCGCTGGTGATTTTCGCTTCGCAATCGGGTGTGCCGGGGTTCATCTATGCAAGCTTCTGATAGCAAACAGCTGTTTCAGGTGCAGATGGGCGCGGCCCGTGCGTTGTACGCGATCGTGGTCACTACCGCCTTGTTGTTCTGGCTGAACCAGGACTCGATCAGGCTGTACTGCCAGCAGAAGTACCACCAGAGCTGCGAGATCCCGCTGCTCGGCCAACTGCCGGCCTGGCGCTTCGGGGCGCAACTGACGGTGGCGCTGGAGCAGGGCCGCGACAGCGTCATCGCGCAACTGCAAGAGGCGCAGCAGCAGGTCGCAGGCCCATTGCCCGAGGTGCTGCCCGCGCCGATGCCGGTGGTCACGGTCAACCTGGAAACACCGGCGGCGCTGGCCCAGCCCTTGCCGGCGACGCCAGTGGCCTTGCCTGCGCCTGCACCCCAGCATGCCCTGCCGCCTCAGGTGGCCGTTGCAGCACCGCCGGCGGCACCTGCCCCGACCTTGCTGCAACCTGGCACCGTGGTTTCCCTGGCCGCCGGCGACGACGTACTGCTGGTCGGCGACTCGCTGATGCAGGGCGTGGCCCCGCACCTGGCCAACAGCCTGCGCAAGCGCTACCAGATCCGCACGGTCAACCTCAGCAAGCAGAGTACCGGCCTTGCCTACCCGGGCTTCTTCAACTGGCCGAAAACCGTGGCCGAGACCCTCGCCCACGAGCCGAACATCCGCCTGATGGTGGTGTTCCTCGGCCCCAACGACCCCTGGGACATGCCCCAGGGCAAGGGCAAGCCGTTTCTGCGCTTCAAGTCGCCGGAGTGGGAAGTGGCCTATCGTGCACGTATCGACTCGATCCTCGACCAGGCCCGTGCGCACAACGTGCAGGTGCTGTGGGTCGGGCCGCCGAACATGGAGAAGCCGCGGCTGTCCACGGCCATGGGCTACCTGAGCGACCTGTACCAGCAGCAGACTGCGCTGTACGGCCAGCACTATGTGTCGGCCAACCCGATCCTCGGCTATACCGACGACGGGTTCGCCGCGACGGTGCTGACGCCCGAGGGCAAGCGGGTCAAGGTGCGGGTCGATGACGGCATTCATTTCACCATCACGGGCCAGAAGATGATCGCCGCACAGGTACTGTCGCTGATCAGCTTGCCAGGCCTGACCGTTACAGGACACTAAGATGCGCCAATGGCATCACTTGCTGGGCCTGGCCCTGCTGATCAGCGCCGTACCTGCGTGCAGCACCGGCGCCAACAGCGTGGCCACCCAGCCCGCCGCACGGCCGGCAGCCGCGCCCGTTGTGCGCCAGGACGGCAACGTCGGCCTGCTCGCCGGCAAGTTGCGCAATGCCGGCCGCGCGCCGGTTGGCATCGTCCAGCTGGGCGACTCGCACACCGCCGCCGACCTGTTCAGCGGTGAGCTGCGCCGCCTGTTGCAGGCGCAATACGGCGATGGCGGTATCGGCCTGGTGCCGGCTTCGTCGGTGCCGGGTATCCGCAATGACCGAGTGATCATCAAAAGCGAGGCGCGCCAGTGGCAACTGGTGTCGGCACGCAACCAGCAGAGCAGTCAGTTCCCGCTTGGCGGTTACCTGTCGCTGCCGCAGGCCAACCGCTCCAGCGTGCTGTTGCAGGCGCGCGATGAAGACCGCCAGCGCTACAAGGTTTCGGCGCTGTACCAGTCCACCGGCAATGCCACGTTGCTGGCCAACGGCGGCCAGCGTCGCCCTTTGGCCATCACCAACGGGCAGTGGCGCTTCAGCCCGGCCTTCGCCAATCTCGGCCTGCCGCTGCAACTGGGCGTCGAGGGCGGGGGCAACATCGCGTTGGGCGGCTGGTACCTGCAGGGGCAGAGGAATGCCGGGGTGATCTACTCGGCGCTGGGCATCAATGGTGCCCGCCAGGAGGTGGTGGACAAGTGGCAGCCGGGTTGGCTCGACAGCCTCAAGGCTGTGCGACCGGACCTGGTGATCCTGGCCTATGGCACCAACGAGGCCTTCGACGACACGCTCGACCTGGGGCTGTACCAGTCGCAGCTGGAGGCGACGCTGCGCAGCCTGCGCAAGGACCTGCCGCAAGCAGCGATCCTGCTGGTCGGGCCGCCGGACTCTATCAAGCGGCGCAAGGCGGCGAGTTGCGCGGCGCGTCAACCACAGCCGCTGGCGTCGGTGATCCGCATTCAGAAGCAACTGGCACAGCGGCACAAGGCGCTGTTCTGGGACTGGCAGGCGTTCATGGGCGGGCCGTGCTCGATTGCCGGTTGGCAGGCCAATGGGCTGGCGCGGCCAGACCTGGTGCACCTGACGGCTGACGGCTATCGCAAGAGTGCGGCGGGGTTGTATGCGTTCTTGAAGGGGCCGTTGGGGTTGCGTTGAGCTTCAGGCCCTATCGCCGGCAAGCCGGCTCCCACCCCGACCGTATAAACCCAAGCTATGCGCTATCCCTGTGGGAGCCGGCTTGCCGGCGATAGGGGCGCAAAGCGCCCCCGACAAAGGTCAGGCCGGCTCGGTCTCAAGCGCCAGCATGGCTTGGCGATAGCGCGCCAGCTCCTCGATGGTCAGCACCGGCAGGTTGTACTGCCGGGCATACACCGCTACCTGCTCACCCCGGGCCATGCTGCCATCGGGGTTCATCAATTCGCACAGCACCGCCGCCGGGCGCAGGCCGGCCAGGCGCGCCAGGTCCACCGAGCCTTCGGTGTGGCCGCGGCGGGTCAGCACGCCGCCGTCGCGGGCGCGCAGCGGGAACACGTGGCCGGGGCTGACGATATGCCGCTGCTGCGCGGTGGAGCGCAGCGCCGCTTCGATGGTGGTGATGCGGTCCTGTGCCGAGACACCGGTGCTCACGCCCTCGGCCGCCTCGATGGTGACGGTGAAGCCGGTACCGTGGCGGGCCTGGTTGTTCGGCACCATCGGCGCCAGTTGCAGGGCGTCGACGGTGGCTTCGTCCAGGCACAGGCAGACGATGCCGCTGCAGTCGCGGATCATCATGGCCATGGTCTGCAGCGAAAGGTTCTCGGCGGCGGCGACGATATCGGCTTCGTCCTCGCGGTCGTCGTCGTCGAGCAGCAGCACCGGGCGCCCGGCCTGGAAGGCGGCGATGGCGGCAGTGACGTTGGGGAATTGCTTGGAGTGCAAGGTGGACATGAAACGCTCCTCGTGAATGATCGATGAACGTCTCGGGGCGAACAAAATGCGCGCGCAGGGGCGCCCGGATGGCCCCTGCCTGACGCCTTCTTTCATCCGGACTATGACCGTCGGCTCTGGAGTCGCACCAGATCTGCTGACCCCCGGCATGGCCGGGGCGCTCGCGGGCTCATCTTTCGATTTACCGCCGGTGGGGACTTTCACCCCGCCCTGAAGACCGGGCAAGCATACAGCACTGTGCCACCTTGCTGGCAAGCGGCCGGTCTACGACCTTCGGCGGTATCATGGCGGCAACAGCTCTGCGGAAGCGATGACATGGACACCTTGCAAGGCGCCGGCGGCAAGCCGATCAAACTGTGGACCGACGGCGTGCCGGTCGAAGACGAGGCCCGCAAACAGCTGCTCAACACGGCGCAGATGCCGTTCATCTTCAAGCACCTGGCGGTGATGCCGGACGTGCACCTGGGCAAGGGCTCGACCATCGGCAGCGTGATCCCCACGCTGGGCGCGATCATCCCGGCGGCGGTGGGGGTGGACATCGGCTGCGGCATGATCGCCGCGCGGACCTCGCTGCATGCCCGTGACCTGCCGGACAACCTGCACGGCCTGCGTACGGCCATCGAGCAGGCCGTGCCCCACGGCAAGACCTTCGGTCGCCGCGACCAGGGCGCCTGGGACAACGTGCCCAGGCAAGCTGACCAGCAGTGGCAAGGCCTGGCCGGGCGCTTCAAGGCCATCACCGACAAATATCCACGGCTGGAAAAGACCAATAACCGCCAGCACCTGGGCACCCTGGGCGGTGGCAACCACTTCATCGAGGTCTGCCTGGACGAGGCCGACCGGGTCTGGTTCATGTTGCACAGTGGCTCGCGGGGCGTCGGCAATGCCATCGGCAACCTGTTCATCGAGCTGGCCCAGGCCGACATGCGCCAGCACCTGGCCAATCTGCCGGACAAGGACCTGGCCTATTTCAAAGAGGGCAGCCGGCATTTCACCGACTACGTGGAGGCGGTGGAGTGGGCCCAGGATTTCGCCCGGCACAACCGCGAGCTAATGATGAAGGCGGTAGTGGCGGCCACCCGCAAGGTGCTGGGCAAACCGTTCGAGGCCAGCCTCGAGGCGGTCAACTGCCACCACAACTATGTGCAGAAGGAACAGCACTTCGGCCGTGAAGTGCTGGTGACGCGCAAAGGGGCGGTGTCGGCGCAGAAGGGGCAGTTGGGCATCATCCCGGGCTCCATGGGCGCCAAGAGTTTCATCGTGCGCGGCCTGGGCAACGAGGAATCGTTCTGCTCGTGCAGCCATGGTGCAGGCCGGTTGATGAGCCGCACCAAGGCCAAGAGTCGCTTCAGCGTCGATGACCAGCGGCGCGCCACGGCCCATGTCGAGTGCCGCAAGGACAAGGACGTGATCGACGAGATCCCCATGGCCTACAAGGATATCGACGCGGTCATGCTGGCCCAGCGCGAGCTGGTCGAGGTGGTGCATACCCTGCGTCAGGTGGTGTGCGTGAAAGGCTGAAGTTGCGACCAGAGGCTGCGTTATCTACCGCAGGCATCGCCTGAGCGGGCTCTACCTTTTTGGCTCGCCCATTCCCGGGCAGCCAACAGGAATGACCCGCATGTCCCAGCGCCACACCTTCACCGCCGAAGACGTTGCAACCGCTTTCGAATCCCTCGAACCCCTTCTGTTCAGCCGCAAACGACGGACCGACGCCCAGGGCAACCCGGCGCCGAAAATGCTGGTCGTGGCCGGCGCCGAAGGCTCGGGCAAGACCTATCTGCTCAACAACTCGCTGCTGGCGAGCAGGCGCTATGATGACTACGTCAGTCTCTACGACCCGGCTTATCGCAAGCTGCATCCACAGTACGAGCAGATGAAGGCCGGCGGTGGCCGGTATGTCTACGCCCACACCGAGCAGTTCATCTGGCAGTTGGGCGGCAAGCTCTTCGAGCATGCGCTGGCCAACCACTACGACATCATCATGGAGACCGCGCTGGACGACGCGGCCTTCGCCGATGTACCGGCCCTGGCACTGCAGGCGGGTTACCAGTTGGAGCTGCACCTGATCGCCTGCCAGAAGGAATTCGGTCATTGGAACACCCTGGAGCGCGGGGTGAAGAGCGTTGCCGAGGACCAGCTCGAACGCTTCGTTTCCCTCAGCAAGATCGAGGTGTCGCAAGCCAATGCCGCAAGGATCATCGATGCCTTCGAGGCCGCCTGCCTGGTCAGTCCCGGCTCGCAGATCAGCTTGTACCAACGCGGCATGGAAACCGACCGGGAGAGCAGATTGCTGTGCCGCAGCGTCTGCTCCACAGCGTTGCAACTGGTACCGCAGGCGGCAGGGGCCGATGAAGCGTACTTCCAGCCGCCCCATATAGAGGGGCGGTTCGAGATTCGCCGTACGTCCCTGGATCAGGTGCCCAGTACCTATCCGCAGTACTTCCAGCTGGTGCATACCGGCATGGTCGATGATCAGGTGCGCAGCAACATGCTCAAGGCTTGCTGCGCAACGCTGGGCAAGGCCCAGGCGTTGAGTGAGCGGATCCCGGCCGACGTGTTCCGCGAACTGTCCCTGTATGTGCTCAAGTACTTGCATCCCTGAGCATCAGGGGTGTCACTCGGCTGGGCTGTTGAATGCCTGGCTTGGTGCTGGCGTTTCGTCGCAGGGGTAATGCTTGGCCATCCTTCTGTCGTGCAGGGCTTCAACACTGTTTTCTGGGGTGTATGCTTTGGCAAATTTTGGCAAATCCGGACGCAGCCATGAGCACCATGAACATTTCCCTGCCGGACTCATTGAAGTCGTTCGTTGACGATCAGGTCAGCCAGCGTGGCTACAGCACCAGTAGCGAGTACGTGCGCGAACTGATCCGAAAGGATCAGGATCGGCAACATCTACGGGGGCTGCTTCTGGCCGGGGCTGGCTCGGCTCCCACCACTTCGGTGGATGATGACTACTTCGAATCACTGCGGGCAAAGGTACGCAGGGGGTGAAGGCAACGGCCAAGCCAGTGATTCCCCGAGTGCTCGCGCGTGAAGATGTCGAGCATGCTGTCAGTTACTACCTTGCTGAGGCTACAGAGCAAGTCGCAGTCGGATTCATCGATGCGCTTCAACAAGGCTACTGGCATATCAGTCGCCATCCGACATCGGGTATCAGCCGCTATGGCCACGATCTGGATCTGCCTGGGTTGTTCTGCTGGCCGTTGAAGCGTTACCCCTACCTGGTGTTCTACGTCGAGCGCGATGACCACATCGATGTTTGGCGTGTTTTGCATGCCAAGCGCGACATTGCTCAATGGTTGGCCGACGACCTCATCCATTAGTTCGATGGGGGCGCGTAAGACGCGCATGACAACCTCAGGCTATGCCCGGTGGCAGAAAAATGCGGGGGTAGGGTGCAGGCATTAAAAAGCCGGCTTGTGGCCGGCTTCTCGGGGACGATCTTGGCTCATTTTTGATAAGCCGCAATCGCCTTAAACGGTTGGCAACATGGCCTGAAAAAGATGGCGGACGGCTGTGTGAGGCGTCGCCAGGCCCTCTGCAATGCGGCTTGCACCATCAGGGGGCGTGATGTGGCGCGTAGCATACTAGGGCTCGCCGGGGATGCCCAGCAAAAAGTGGTGCGAAGTGTTTCAGCATGGCCGCGCCGGGCGCAGGCAGGACCACCAGAACACCCAGCCGAGGATCTGCAGTTTCTGCGTTCTGCGCTGTGGGGCGGTGAAGCGCTCGACCGGGTGGTTGAGGCGGTCGTGGCTGTGCAGGCACAAGGTGCCGTTGTTGCCTTGGGTGAGTCGGTGCACGCGCAACTGTCCGTTGTGCAGCAGTGCGTAGTATTCGCCTTCGATCACCCGGGTGAGGGTGGAGTCGATGGCCAGCAGCGTGCCCTGGGGCAATAGCGGCGCCATGTTGCTGGCCGGCATGCCGATACAGAAGGCGTTGTGCGCGGCAACGCCGACGCTGTCGAGGGCTTGGCGGGGGATCGGTTGGAACAGCCCGGGTGTGGCACTCAGGCTACCCTGCTGCAGCTGGTGCAAGGGCAGTTGCACGCTTTGCGTGCCCAGCGCCAGCAGCGGCGCTGGGCCCTCGGTGGGAGCATGCGCAGGGCGGGCAGGCGCGAGAGGGTCGGGATGTTTGGGGCCTTCGCCGCTACGTAGCCAGCGCGGGTACACGCAGAACAGGTCGGCGATTTCGTCGAGCCGAGCTTGTGGCACGCCACGCTTGAACCAGTTGTTGATGTGTTGGGGCGTGACGTTGCGCTGGGCAGCAAAGTCGGAAGGGGTCAGGTTGCACTCCTGCAGGAGGGCTTTGAGGCGATCACCGGATGAGTTCATGGTGGCGAGTCTATCGCCCTCATTAATGTGTGGAAATGAACTCGATGTGGAGGCGATCTGTGGGAATCATTGCGGTTCGCAGGCATTTGCCTAGGAGCAAGTAGGAATTTTCCATCGCCCACAAAAAAGCCCTGCCGAGGCAGGGCTTTTTCATGCATCAGCTTCAGCCCTTGTAGGCAGCAACCGACTTGGTGATCGCGGCGCGGGCGGCGTCGGCGCCTTCCCAGCCTTCGATCTTGACCCACTTGCCCTTCTCCAGATCCTTGTAGTTGGCGAAGAAGTGCTCGATCTGCTGGATCAGCAGGGCTGGCAGGTCGGTGTATTCCTTCACGTCAACGTACAGCTGGGACAGCTTGTCGTGCGGGACGGCGATGACCTTGGCGTCGCCGCCGCCGTCGTCGGTCATGTTCAGCACGCCGACCGGGCGGGCGCGGATGACCGAGCCCGGGGCAACCGGGTACGGGGTGACGACCAGCACGTCCAGCGGATCGCCGTCGTCAGCCAGGGTGTTGGGGATGAAACCGTAGTTGGCCGGGTAGAACATCGGGGTGGCCATGAAGCGGTCGACGAACAGGGTGTCGCTGTCCTTGTCGATTTCGTACTTGATCGGCGCGTGGTTGGCCGGGATCTCGATAGCGACGTAGATGTCGTTCGGCAGGTCTTTGCCAGCCGGGATCTTGCTGTAGCTCATTGGGCTATGCCCCCGTGTTTGATCAAAAAAAAGTGGCGCGATTATAGGCACATTCCGACAGGGCATGCCACGCCCGGCCTGATGTGCGGGGCTGTCAGGCGTGGTTTTCGCGGTAGTCCGGATGCTCGGCCTGCAGGCGTGCCAGACGGGCCAGCGGGTCCTGGCGGTAGAACAGCGACAACTGAAGGTAGACCTTCGGATAAGCGGCGTGCAGCAGGTCGGGGGCGCTGAAGAAGTACTCGCTGCTGACGGCAAAGAACTCCGCCGGATTCTCCGCCGCGTAGGGGTCGATGGCGGTCTCGGCGTCGGGGTTGGCGTCGAGCTGACGGTTCAGGTCATCGTAGGCGTGCTGCATGGCGTTGGCCCAGTCTTCGACCTGCATGCCGCTGTGCAGAGGCGGCAGGCCGTTGGCGTCGCCATTGAGCATGTCGAGCTTGTGCGCCAGCTCGTGGATTACCAGGTTGTAGGCCTCCCAGCCGCCGCTGGTCAGCACCCCCGGCCAGGCCAGGATCACCGGGCCCTGTTGCCAGGCTTCGCCACTGTGCTCGGCGTCCCACACGTGTTCCACGCCGCTGCTGTCGCGGTGGCGCTGGGGGCTGACGAAGTCGTCGGGGTAGAGGATGAGCTCATGGAAGCCCTGGTACCAGTTCAGCTCGCCCAGGTGCAGCAGTGGCAGCTGGGCCTGGGCGGCGAGGAACAGACGCTGCTGGTCATCCAGTTCGACCCCGGGCAGGGCGGTCAGGTGCTTGTCGTGCAGGAACAGCACGCAAGCCTCGCGCAGCCAGCGGTCTTCGTCGTCGCTGATGCCGTCGAGCATTGGCAGGCGCTGGCGGATGGCCTGCCACAGTTGATCATCGACCGGGTAGCGGGCCAGGGTGCGCCGGCGCCGCCAGGCGCTGAACGACCACATTTGCGTCAGTGGGCCTTGGCGGTGCGGCCCAGGCGGCCGCGCAGCAGGCCGAGGAGCATCGGCACCAGCGACAGGATGATGATGGCCACCACCATCAGCGACAGGTGTTGCTTGATGAACGGCACATTGCCGAAGAAGTAGCCCAGCGTGACCAGGCCGCCCACCCACAGCAGCGAGCCGGTGATGCTGAAGGCCAGGAAGCGCGGGTAGTGCATGTGGGCAATGCCGGCGACGAACGGCGCGAAGGTACGCAGGATAGGCAGGAAGCGCGCGAGGGTGACGGTCTTGCCGCCATGGCGGGCGTAGAAGTCGTGGGTCCGCTGCAGGTAGTCCTGGCGGAAGATCTTCGACCTGGGGTTGCTGAACAGCCGTTCGCCTGCCGTGCGCCCGATCACATAGTTGGTGCTGTCGCCGAGGATCGCTGCCGCCATCAGCAGGCCGGCCAGCAGCACCGGGTCCATGCCGCCGCCTGCGGCCACGGCACCGGCGATGAACAACAGCGAGTCACCCGGCAGGAAAGGCATCACCACCAGGCCGGTTTCGCAGAAAATCACGGCGAACAGGATGGCGTAGATCCAGGGGCCGTAGTTGGTGACCAGCAGATCAAGGTAGGCATCGAGATGCAGGATGAGGTCCAGCGGGTTGAAATCCATGTACAGCACCTGAGTTCATGACCCGCTTCCACGGGCGCGCGATGACGGACAGCGTCTTGGGCGTGGGCAGATTCACCTGGGGAAAGGTAACTTTTCACACATGACTGGACGGGGATTATACGGCGAAGTCGCGATCGTGCCCGGAGAGTTTGTAGCGGGGGGTTACGATGGACTCACGCATAACCTGTGGGAGCGGCTTTAGCCGCGAAGCAAGCGACGCGGTGCATGGCACCGGCTGCGCCGGTGTTCGCCGCTGAAGCCGCTCCCACAGGGCCTGCCATGCCAATTACATCTGTGCAGATCTGTGAGAACAGCCTCGCGCAGCGCTTGCGATCAATCCTGGCTGATCGGCAGGATGTAGTTCTCGAACTCGGTGTCCTTGCGAAAACCCATGGACTCGTAGGTCTTGCGCGCCACCTCGTTGTCGCTGCTGGTGGACACGCGCATGCGCACGGCGTTCGATTCCTTGGCCATCTTCTTGGCTTCGCGCATCAGGTGGTCGGCCACCAGCATGCGCCGCGAGTCTTCGGCGACGTAGATATCGTTGAGAATCCACACACGTTTGAGCGACAGCGACGAGAAGCTCGGATAGAGCTGGCAGAAACCCAGCAACTTGCTGTCGTCGTCGACGGGCAGGGCGAGGTAGATGATCGATTCGCCGCGCTTGAGGCGCTTTTCCAGGAAGCTGCGGGAGCTGTCCGGGTATGGCAGCTGGCCATAGAACTCACGGTACTTCACAAACAACGGCGTGAGCAGGTCGAGGTGCTCCAGGGTAGCCTTGATGATTCGCATGTGCGGGCCTCAGTGTCCATTTGGGGGATACGGCGGATTGCCAGCAGTCAACAGCATGCTGCCTAAAGCAGCCTACAAGTGCAATCCGCCTTCCGTGACATGTTTTTTACCCATCTCCTAGCAGGAAGTTTCCATTTTTTTTGCCCGAATTGTCACTTTCAATGCTGTGGACCTCGGCCTCATCCTTCAGATTCACCCCTGAAAGCTGCCTTTTGCAGGCTTCGCGCATCAGGTACAGCAGGCGATGGGCGGCCATGCCATAGCTCAGGCCTTCCAGGCGTACGTTGGAAATGCAATTGCGATAGGCGTCGGTCAGGCCGACCTTGGGCGCGTAGGTGAAGTACAGCCCGAGGCTGTCGGGCGAGCTCAGCCCCGGGCGCTCGCCGATCAGCATCACGGTCATGCGTGCCTTGAGCAGCTCGCCCACTTCATCGGCCACCGCCACCCGGCCTTGTTCCACCAGCACCACCGGGGCGCTGGTCCAGCCGTCGGCGGCGGCCTGCTCCTCGAAACGGCTGAGGAAGGGCAGGGTGTGGCGGTGCACGGCCAGGGCCGACAGGCCGTCGGCGACGACGATGGCCAGGTCGACGCCCGCCGGGTTGGCCTGGGCGTGTTCACGCAGTTGCTGGGCAGAGTCCGCGTGCAGGCGCCGGCCAAGGTCGGGGCGCTGCAGGTACTGGTTGCGGTCGCTGGCGGCGCTGTGCAGCAGCAGGCTGGCGCGGCCACGATCACTGAGCTGCTGGCGCAGGCCGGCATGGTCGAAGGGCAGGTGCACGGCATCGCGGGCCTGGGCGTGGGCGTACTGGAAGTCCAGTTGGGCGCTGGTCGGCAGGCTGATACCGGTGCGGCCCAGGGCGATGCGCGCCGGGGTGAGGTTACGCAAGGCCAGCCAGGGGTTTTGCTCGGTGGGGGTATGTCGGTCCATGGGCGCTCCTAGGCCAGCTGCGCGAGCGCGTGGCGGAAGGCCGGCGGCAGGTTGTCGCCGAAGCGGACACGGCCATCGGCCTGGGTGAAGATGCCGGTGCGCTCGAGCCATGCTTCGAATTCCGGCCCGGGTTTGAGGCCGAGGGTTTGCCGTGCATACAGCGCATCGTGGAACGAGGTGGTCTGGTAGTTGAGCATGATGTCGTCGGAGCCGGGGATGCCCATGATGAAGTTGATCCCGGCCACGCCCAGCAGGGTGAGCAGGGTGTCCATGTCGTCCTGGTCGGCTTCGGCATGGTTGGTGTAGCAGATGTCGCAGCCCATCGGCACGCCCAGCAGCTTGCCGCAGAAGTGATCCTCGAGGCCGGCGCGGATGATCTGCTTGCCGTTGTAGAGGTACTCCGGGCCGATGAAACCGACCACGGTGTTGACCAGGAAGGGTTTGAAATGCCGGGCCACGGCATAGGCGCGGGTTTCGCAGGTTTGCTGGTCGACGCCGTGGTGGGCGTTGGCCGACAGGGCGCTGCCCTGGCCGGTTTCGAAGTACATCAGGTTTTGCCCGAGGGTGCCGCGCTTGAGTGACAGCCCGGCCTCGTAGCCTTCCTGCAGCACGTTGAGGTTGATGCCGAAGCCGGCATTCGCCGCTTCCGTGCCGGCGATCGACTGGAACACCAGGTCCAGTGGCACGCCACGGTTGATCGCCTCGATGCTGGTGGTGACGTGGGTCAGCACGCAGGACTGGGTGGGGATCTGGTAGCGCTGGATGATGTTGTCGAGCATCACCAGCAGGTCGCAGATCGAGGCGATGCTGTCGGTGGCCGGGTTGATGCCGATCATGGCATCGCCGTTGCCGTACAGCAGGCCGTCGAGGATGCTGGCGGCGATCCCGGCGGGTTCGTCGGTGGGGTGGTTGGGTTGCAGTCGTGTCGACAGCCGCCCACGCAGGCCCATGGTGCCGCGGAAGGCGGTGACCACACGGATCTTCTGCGCCACCAGCACCAGGTCCTGCACACGCATGATCTTCGACACGGCCGCGGCCATTTCTGGTGTCAGGCCGGGGGCCAGGGCGCGCAGGCTGTGCTCGTCGGCCTGCTCGCCGAGCAGCCAGTCGCGCAGGCCGCCGACGGTCAGGTGGCTGACCGGGGCGAAGGCCTGCGGGTCATGGCTGTCGATGATCAGCCGGGTGACTTCATCGTCTTCGTAGGGGATCAGCGCTTCGCTGAGGAAGTGCTTGAGCGGGATGTTGGCCAGGGCCATCTGCGCGGCGACCCGTTCGCCATCGTTGCTGGCGGCCACCCCGGCCAGGTAGTCGCCCGAGCGTGCCGGGCTGGCCTTGGCCATGACCTCTTTGAGGCTGTCGAAACGGTAGAGCTGGTTGCCCACCGTGTGTACGAAACTTGCCATACAGAATCTCCAGAGCGCCGCAGGGCTGGCCTGCGGCGCGGGTCGACGATCAGTGCAGGGCCTCTTCGGCCTTCTGGATCGCGGCGAATTCCTCTTCCGGCGTGCCGGCCACCAGGTGGTGGCGGCTGTAGAACGCAAAGTAGGCAATCAACACCGCGTAGATCACCGCGGCGCCAATCACCACCCGCGGGTCGACCAGGAAGCCGGCGACCACGGCGATGCAGGCCAGCACCAGGGCCACGCCCGAGGTGAAGATGCCACCGGGGGTGCGATACGGGCGCTCCATTTTCGGGCGACGGATACGCAGGGTGATGTGCGCGGCCATCATCAGCACATAGGACAGCGTAGCGCCGAATACCGCCACCAGGATCAGCAGGTCGCCCTGGCCGGTCAGCGACAGGGCGAAGCCGATGATCCCGGGGATCACCAGGGCCAGTACCGGGGCTTTGCTCTTGTTGGTCTGCGACAGTTTGCGCGGCAGGTAGCCGGCACGGGACAGTGCGAAGATCTGCCGCGAATAGGCGTAGATGATCGAGAAGAAGCTGGCAATCAGGCCGGCCAGGCCGACCAGGTTGACGAAGCCGCCCATCCAGGTGGAGCCGCCGTAGGCTTTGGCCAGCGCCTCGACCAGCGGGTTGCCCGAGGCCTTGAGGGCGTCGGCCCCTGCGCCGCCGGGGCCGACCACCAGGATCAGCAGGGCGAAGGCCAGCAGCACCAGCATGGCGCCGATCAGGCCGCGCGGCAGGTCACGTTTGGGGTTCTTGGTTTCTTCGGCGGCCAGGGGCACGCCTTCGACGGCGAGGAAGAACCAGATCGCATAGGGGATCGCGGCCCACACGCCGACATAACCGAACGGCAGGAAGCTGCTTGCACCGACAGCGTCGGTCTTGGCGATGTCGAACAGGTTGGCTGCATCGAAATGGGGCACCATGCCGATCAGGAACACCGCCAGGGCGATGGCGGCGACGGCGGTGATGATGAACATCAGTTTCAGTGCCTCACCCACCCCGAAGATGTGGATGCCGATGAAGATGATGTAGAACGCCAGGTAGATCATCCAGCCGCCGATGCCGAACAGCGACTGGCAGTAGGCACCGATGAACACGGCGATTGCTGCGGGGGCGATGGCGTATTCGATGAGGATCGCCGTGCCGGTAAGGAAGCCGCCCCAGGGCCCGAAAGCGCTGCGGGCAAAGCCGTAGCCGCCGCCGGCGGTGGGGATCATCGAGGACAGCTCGGCCAGCGAGAAGCACATGCACAGGTACATGGTGGCCATCAGCAAGGTGGCGAGGAACATGCCGCCCCAGCCACCCTGGGCCAGGCCGAAGTTCCAGCCGGCGTAGTCGCCGGAAATCACGTAGGCCACGCCCAGGCCGACCAGCAGGACCCAGCCGGCGGCACCTTTTTTCAGTTCACGTTGCTGGAAATACTCGGAATTGACCTTTTCAAAGTCGACGGAAGAGCTTGCCGGCGCGCCGGCGGAATGATCGCTTGGCATGGATTCACCTGTTTTTCTTCTTGGTGGCCGGAAGGGTTCCGGGCCGATGGTGATGGGTACTGCAGGAAGCGAGCCATAGAGCAGCTACAAGCCGCAAGCTACAAGCTGCAAGATAGAGCGGACGCAGGCGGACAGCTCTTTCTTGCCGCTTGTAGCTTGCAGCTTGAAGCTGTTTCTTTAGAAGAAGCCCAGCGGGTTGATGTCGTAGCTCACCAGCAGGTTCTTGGTCTGCTGGTAGTGGTCGAGCATCATCTTGTGGGTTTCACGGCCGACGCCGGACTTCTTGTAGCCACCGAACGCGGCATGCGCCGGGTACAGGTGGTAGCAGTTGGTCCACACACGGCCGGCCTTGATGCCGCGGCCCATGCGGTAGGCGCGGTTGATGTCGCGGGTCCACACACCGGCGCCGAGGCCGAACTCGGTGTCGTTGGCAATCGCCAGGGCTTCGGCTTCGTCCTTGAAGGTGGTGACGCTGACCACCGGGCCGAAGATTTCTTCCTGGAACACGCGCATCTTGTTGTTGCCCTTGAGCAGGGTCGGCTGAATGTAGTAACCCGTGGCCAGCGAGCCTTCGAGTTGCTCCACCTTGCCGCCGGTCAGCAGCTCGGCGCCTTCTTCCTGGGCGATCTTCAGGTAGGACTGGATCTTGTCGAACTGCTGCTGCGAGGCCTGGGCGCCGACCATGGTGTCGGTGTCCAGCGGGTCGCCGCGCTTGATCTGCAGCACCTTCTTCATCACCACTTCCATGAACTGCGGGTAGATCGACTCCTGTACCAGCGCCCGCGACGGGCAGGTGCACACTTCGCCCTGGTTGAAGAACGCCAGCACCATGCCTTCGGCGGCCTTGTCGATGAAGCTCGGCTCGGCCTGCATGATGTCTTCGAAGTACACGTTCGGCGACTTGCCGCCCAGTTCGACGGTGGACGGGATGATGTTCTCCGCTGCGCACTTCATGATGTGCGAGCCGACCGGGGTGGAGCCGGTGAAGGCGATCTTGGCGATGCGCTTGCTGGTGGCCAGCGCTTCACCGGCCTCGCGGCCATAGCCTTGCACCACGTTGAGCACGCCTTTGGGCAGCAGGTCGCCGATCAGCTCCAGCAGCACGGTGATGCCCAGCGGGGTCTGTTCGGCGGGCTTGAGCACCACGCAGTTGCCGGCGGCCAGGGCCGGGGCGAGCTTCCAGGCGGCCATCAGCAGCGGGAAGTTCCAGGGGATGATCTGCCCGACCACGCCCAGCGGCTCGTGGATGTGGTAGGCCACGGTGTTCTCGTTGATCTCGGCGGCGCCGCCTTCCTGGGCGCGGATGCAGCCGGCGAAGTAGCGGAAGTGGTCGACGGCCAGCGGGATGTCGGCGTTGAGGGTTTCGCGGATCGGCTTGCCGTTGTCCCAGGTTTCGGTGATGGCCAGCAGTTCGAGGTTCTGCTCGATGCGGTCGGCGATCTTCAGCAGCACGTTGGAGCGGTCCTGCACTGAAGTGCGGCCCCAGGCATCGGCGGCGGCGTGGGCGGCGTCGAGGGCCTTGTCGATGTCTTCGGCAGTGGAACGAGGGAACTCGGCGATCGGCTGGCCGTTCACCGGCGAGGTGTTGGTGAAGTACTCACCCTTTACCGGAGGAACGAACTCACCACCGATGTAGTTGCCGTAGCGGGTCTTGAAGTTGACCTTGGCGCCCTCGGTACCGGGATGTGCGTAACGCATGGTGTGTCTCCTGGTCATTGTGATTGTTGCGGAGTTACCAAGCGTAGAGCAAAGGTCGGGCCAGTGCCGTCGGGCCCTTGCAGATCAATGACTTGGGTCATTTTTTCAGGCGGGTCGACACGGCCCTGTACCAAGGCTGGCACGGGCCGGGTGACATTTTGTACCGTTCATGGCACAGCCGGTGACTCGGTGGTCAGCCAGCATTGCAAAGCGCTCGTGCCTGGAGGATGCTGGCGCAACGCTCTATCTGCGGAGAACAACAACAAATGCAGAGCAATTCGTTCAGCCGCCACGCCCAGCAAGTGCTGACTGTCGCCCATGGCCAGGCCAGCGGGCCAGGCAGCGACCCCTCCATCGCCCGCTCCTGGCTGCGTTGCCTGGAGGACTATCACCTCGACCCTGCGCGCGCCCAGGCCCCGGTGGTGCTCGAACACGGCCGCCTGCTGGAAAGCCGCGAGCGCCTGCAGCAGGTGCTGCAGATCGCCGACAACGAGATGAACAGCCTGCACCAGCAGCTTTCGGGCAGCGGGCATGCGGTGCTGCTCACCGATGCCCGCGGGGTGATCCTCAACTGTGTGACCGCACCCGGCGAGCGGCGCATTTTCGAGCGTGCCGGGTTGTGGCTTGGTGCCGACTGGAGCGAGGCGCGCGAGGGCACCAACGGCATTGGCACCTGCCTGGTCGAGCGCCAGGCCCTGACCATCCACCAGGGCGAGCACTTTCGTGGCCGTCATACCGGCCTGACCTGCTCGGCCAGCCCGGTGTTCGACCCCCACGGTGAACTGCTGGCGGTGCTCGACGTGTCGTCGGCGCGGCCGGATGTGTCGCGCCAGAGCCAGTTCCACACCATGGCGCTGGTCAACCTGTCGGCGAAGATGATCGAGAGCTGTTACTTCCTGCGCCACTTCGAGCAGCAATGGCTGCTGCGTTTCCACCTGCAGGCCGAATCGGTCGGTTTGTTCAGCGAGGGCTTGCTGGCGTTCGACGGCGACGGGCGGATCTGCGCTGCCAACCAGAGCGCGCTGAACCTGCTGGGCAGCATTCGCGGTGGCGTGCTGGGCAAGCCGGTTGATCGGTTCTTTGCCTGCAGTCATGACGAACTGTTCAGCCGCGCCACGGCGCAAGGCAGCACGGCGTGGCCACTGCATACCCGTGATGGCCGGCAGGTGTTCGCCAGCCTGCGCGGCCAGGCGCGTAAACCTGTGTGGTCGGTGCCGGCGGCGTTGCCCCAGGCACGCCAGGCCGCCGAGCCGGGCATCTGCCTGCTCGACCCGGCGTTGCAGCATGACTTTCGCCGGGCCGTGCGGGTCTTCGAACGTGATGTGCCGCTGCTGCTGCGCGGTGAGACCGGGTGTGGCAAGGAGGCGTTCGCCCAGGCCGTGCACCAGGCCAGTGCCCGCCGTCACAAACCCTTCGTGGCGATCAACTGCGCGTCGATCCCGGAAAGCCTGATCGAGAGCGAGCTGTTCGGCTATCGCGGCGGCAGTTTCACCGGGGCACGCAAGGAAGGCATGCGCGGCAAGCTGTTGCAGGCCGATGGCGGCACCCTGTTGCTCGACGAGATCGGCGACATGCCGCTGGCGTTGCAGACCCGCTTGCTGCGGGTGCTGGAAGAGCGTCAGGTGGTGCCGATTGGCGGTGAACCGCAAGCTGTGGATGTGCGCATCATCAGCGCCACCCACCGCGATTTGCTCGAGCGGGTGGCGCAGGGGGGCTTTCGCGAAGACCTTTATTACCGCCTCAATGGCCTGGAGGTGGCGTTGCCGGCGCTGCGCGAGCGCAGTGACAAAGGGCAGTTGCTGGACTTTTTGCTGGGTCAGGAGGCCGAAGGGCAGGCGCTGGCTATCGAGCCCGCGGCGCGCCAGGCGCTGCTCGATTTTGCCTGGCCGGGTAACGTGCGGCAGATGCGTAACGTGCTGCGCACGCTGGTGGCGTTGTGTGATGAGGGCCTGATCGAGTTTCAGGACCTCCCGGCTTTGGTTCGTAACGTGGGAGCGGGCTTGCCCCGCGA
This sequence comes from Pseudomonas oryziphila, assembly GCF_003940825.1. Taxonomy (NCBI): domain Bacteria; kingdom Pseudomonadati; phylum Pseudomonadota; class Gammaproteobacteria; order Pseudomonadales; family Pseudomonadaceae; genus Pseudomonas; species Pseudomonas oryziphila. The sequence goes on from NZ_CP034338.1 coordinate 671,159, forward strand.
TGGCGTCCGACCAGGCAAGGACGATGGCCCTGCCGACGCCATCGCGGGGCAAGCCCGCTCCCACAATGGTCATGCTCGCCTTGAGAATGCCGAACGTGATGCATTGCTGGCAGTACTGGAAGCAAACCGCTGGCACATGACCCACGTCGCCGAGCACTTGGGCATCAGCCGCAACACCCTGTATCGGAAACTGCGCAAACACGGCATCGCCAGAGCCGGCTGAGCGAAACAGCGGGTGCGATTTCCCGCGCCCTGGGCTACCCTGCGTCGACGTTTTGCGAGGTCGACCATGCACATTCATATTCTCGGTATTTGCGGCACTTTCATGGGCTCGCTGGCGGTGCTGGCCAAGGCACTTGGCCATCGCGTCACCGGCTCGGACGCCAACGTCTATCCGCCCATGAGCACCCAGCTCGAAGCCCAGGGCATCGAGCTCACCCAGGGCTATGACCCTGCACAACTGGAGCCGGCCCCGGACCTGGTGGTGATCGGCAACGCCATGTCGCGGGGCAACCCGGCGGTGGAGTACGTGCTGAACAAGGGCCTGCCTTATGTGTCCGGCCCGCAGTGGCTGGCCGACCATGTGCTGCAGGGCCGCTGGGTGCTGGCAGTGGCCGGTACCCACGGCAAGACCACCACCAGCAGCATGCTGGCCTGGGTGCTCGAACACGCCGGCATGAGCCCGGGCTTCCTCATCGGTGGCGTGCCGCAGAACTTTTCGGTCTCCGCCCGCCTGGGCGATACGCCGTTCTTCGTGGTCGAGGCCGACGAATACGACAGCGCGTTCTTCGACAAGCGCTCGAAGTTCGTCCACTACCACCCGCGCACCGCGATCCTCAACAACCTTGAGTTCGATCACGCGGACATCTTCCCGGACCTTGCAGCCATCGAGCGGCAGTTCCATCACCTGGTGCGCACCATCCCGAGCGAAGGCCTGGTCATCCACCCGACCACCGAGCAGGCCCTGGAGCGGGTGATCGGCATGGGCTGCTGGACCCCGGTGCAGACCACCGGCGAGGGTGGCCAATGGCAGGCGCGCCTGCTCAGTGCCGACGGCTCGCGCTTCGAAGTGCTGTTCGGCGGTGAGGTGCAAGGCGTGGTGGACTGGGAAATGACCGGCCAGCATAACGTCGCCAACGCCCTGGCCACCCTGGCCGCCGCCCGTCATGTCGGTGTGGTGCCGGCCATGGCCATCGACGGCCTGAGTGCGTTCAAGAGTGTGAAGCGGCGCATGGAGAAAGTCGCCGAAGTGCAGGGCGTGACCATCTACGACGACTTCGCCCACCACCCGACCGCCATCGCCACCACCCTCGATGGCCTGCGCAAGCGCGTCGGCGAGGCACCGGTGATTGCGGTGATCGAGCCGCGCTCCAACTCCATGAAGCTCGGCGCGCACCGCGATGGCTTGCCGGAAAGCGTCAACGATGCCGACCAGGTGATCTGGTATGCCCCGGCCAACCTGGGCTGGGACCTCGCCGCCACGGCCGCCCAGTGCAAGGTACCCAGTGTGGTCGCCGACAGCCTCGAAGCGATCATCGAACGCATCAAGGGCCAGGCCCGCCCGGGCACCCATGTGGTGATCATGAGCAACGGCGGTTTCGGCGGCCTGCATGGCAAGCTGGCCGAGGCACTGAAGTGAACGGGCCGCAGCGCATCACCCTGGCCATGACCGGCGCCTCTGGGGCGCAATATGGCCTGCGCCTGCTCGACTGCCTGGTGCGTGAGGACCGCGAGGTGCACTTCCTCATCTCCAAGGCTGCGCAACTGGTGATGGCTACCGAGACCGATGTGCTGCTGCCGGCCAAGCCCCAGGCGATGCAGGCCTTCCTCACCGAGTACACCGGCGCCGCCGATGGGCAGATCCGTGTGTATGGTAAGGAAGACTGGATGTCGCCGGTGGCTTCAGGCTCCGGCGCGCCGGCGGCGATGGTGGTGGTGCCCTGTTCCACCGGTACGCTCTCGGCGATTGCCACCGGTGCCTGCAACAACCTGATCGAACGCGCGGCCGACGTCACACTCAAGGAGCGACGCCAGTTGATCCTGGTGCCGCGTGAAGCACCGTTCTCCACCATCCACCTGGAGAACATGCTCAAGCTTTCGCAGATGGGCGCGGTGATCCTGCCGGCGGCGCCGGGCTTCTACCACCAGCCGCAGACCATCGACGACCTGGTCGATTTCGTCGTGGCGCGGATTCTCAACCTGCTGAACATTCCCCAGGACATGCTGCCGCGCTGGGGTGAGCATCACTACGGGGTCGACGATTGAGGCGGGTTCTGTTCGGGCTGCTGGTGCTGACCCAGCTTGGCGGTTGCGCCACGGTGCGCACGCTGGACGCGAACAAGCCGGGCGCCCCGGTGGTGTATGCCGGAACGCGGCTGGACCTGTATGTGATGAATGGCGGCTGTTGCCCGCAAGATCACTTCGGTGCGCTGGCGCCGGCCTATCCGGGGCTGGACCTGCCGGGGAGCGCGTTGCTCGATACCTTGCTGTTGCCGTTGTCGTTGCTGACGGCGGCGGGGATTGGCTTTAACGCCACAGGTGGGCTGTAGCAAAAGGTTAGTCATTGATCAGGTAGAGACTGTGGGAGCGGGTTTACCCGCGAATGCGTCTTTGGGGTCAATGGCGCATTTGCGGGTGAACCCGCTCCCACAGGTTATGCACTTCGCGTTTCAATTCACTTTTTGCCCAGCCTGCGCAGTTCGTCCGACTCGACCACCCGAATCCCGTCCTCTTCTTCCAGCGCCAGGCGCCACAGCGCCCTGGCCAGCGTACAGGCCTCGATCCCACGATACTTGCCCGGGATCAGCCGGGAGAAGGGCGCGGCCATGCGCTCTCCCAGTCGAGGTTCGATGCGCTCGCCCAGCAGCAATGACGGCCGCACGATGGTCAGCTGCGGCCAGTCCTGACGCTTGAGCGCCTCTTCCATCTCGCCCTTGACCCGGTTGTAGAAGATCGAAGATTTTGCGTCGGCCCCCAGCGCGCTGATCACCAGCAGGTGGCGCGCCCCCATCTCGCGGGCGCGCTTGCTGAAGGCCACGACCATGTCCAGGTCGACCGCACGGAAGGCGTTTTCCGAGCCGGCCTGCTTGAGTGTGGTGCCCAGGCAGCAGAAGGCGATATCGACACGGCCGGCCAGTTGCGGGAGAAACACGGCCGGGTCACCCACCGGGTTTTCCAGGTGCGGGTGCTCGGCCAGCGGCCGGCGAGTCGGCGCCAGCACGCGGCTGATGGTGGGCTCGTTGAGCAGGCGGTCGAGCAGGTGTTCACCCGTCAGACCCGTGGCACCGGCAAGCAGAACATGCTGAGGCGTCAAGTACATGATGTCTCTCCCTTGTTACACACAGCTTAGTGGGTGGCAGGTATTTTTGCCTGTTCGCCCGGTACTGGCTGTGTGCTATTGCGCAAGGCTTGTTCGGCCTGTTGGCGGCGCAGGCGCTGCCAGTGCGTGACCACGGCCGGCGGCGCCCAGAGCTGCGGCTCAGAGGCTTCGAAACCTTCCCTTCTCTCCCGTTCGGCAACACTTTGCCGCGCCAGTTCAAACGCCTGTTTCAGGTCGTCGGTCTGGTTCAATGCCTGGGCGAACAGGGCATCGCCGAAATAGGTGAAGTCGGCCTCTTCCGAGCAGCCGAACGATACCCGGTCGGGGCGGGCGGCGGTCATGATCAAGGTCCGGTCGTCCTTGAGCGGAGCGATATAGCCACCGGAGTAGCAGGCGGAGACAACGATGACCTTGTCGCGGTCCTTGAGGGGGGCGAGGGCGCTGGCCAGCTCGTCGGCGGTCAGGTCGGCCAGTTGCAGACGCGGCTGGTCGAGCACCAGCTGGTGGTCATGGCTGCCGTGGCTGGTCAGGTAGACGAACACCAGGTCTTCCGGGCCGCTGCGCTCGGCGATCACGCGAGCGGCGCGGGTGAGGTTCTCGCGGGTGGCCATGGGGCGGTCGGCAAGGTGGTCGCGGTGGTTGACCAGGGTCACCTGGCCATGGGCGCCGAAGCGAACCTTGAGCATGTTGCTGACGTAGTCGGCCTCGCGCATGAACACGCTTTGCTGGCCATCGCCGGCCACCACGAGGCTGTACAGCTGCACGGGGGGGAGCGAGCGCGGCACCTTGCTCAGGGCATCGTCCAGCAGCTTGCCCTGGTTGAGCAGGGCCAGGTCGAGTGGGTCGGGCAGCAGCTTGCTGTTCTCGTCACGCACACGCACGCCGTTGGTCCAGAAGCCAGCCTCGACCCGGCCGTCGGGGTGGGTCAGGCGGCCATGGCCCTGATAGGCGTCGTCGGCGAAGCCGCCAATGTACTCGCTGCCATCGGCCAGTTGCAGGCTGCCGTTGCCGTTGAACTTCCAGTCACGAAAAGCCCCTTTGTAGCGGCTGCCGTCGCTGCCCAGCAGTTCGCCCTGGCCCACCAGCGAGCCATCCTTGAAGTCGCCTATCCACACATCGCCGTCGGCATTCTCGTAGCGCCCTCGGCCTTCGAGGCGGTTGTCCTTGAACTCGCCGATGTACTGCTCGCCGTCGGCGCTGTCGTAGGTGCCGGCGCCCTGCAACTGGCCGTCGATGAAATGGCCGCTGAACTGATTGCCGCTGGCATCGCTGCGTACCCCGGCGCCATTGGGCTTGCCTTTGGCGAACAGGCCCTGGTAACGGCTGCCGTCGGCCAGGTCGAGCTGGCCGGCGCCGTCGTACTGGTCGTCCTTGAACTGGCCGCGGTAGGTCTGGTCATGTTGCTTGAGGGTGCCTTCGCCGTCGCGGCGGCCGTGCTTGAAGGTGCCGGCGTAATGGCTGCCTGGGGTGGTGAGGTCGCCCAGGCCCTGGAACAGCCCGGCGGCGAACTGGCCACGGTAGACCTCGCCGTTGCTGCCGTGCCATTCGCCCTGGCCATGCCATTGGCCATCCTTGAAGGTGCCGGCGTACCAGCTGCCATTGGGGTAGTCGATGCGCCCCTCGCCCTGCAACAGGCCGTTGACCACCTGGCCCCGGTAGCGGCCGCCATCGGGCAGGCGGGCGTCAGGTGGCGACAAGGGTTCGCCATCGCCGCAGGCGGCGAGCAGCAGGATCAGGGTCAGGGGTAGCAGGGGGCGCATGGCGGGTTCCGGGCCGAACGATGCATGGAGTATGCCGCACAATGCGTGAAAGGGTGAATTGGGGCGCTTGTGGGAGTGGGTAAGCCCACTCCCACAAGTGTTCAGTCAGCCCTTCAGACGAAGCAGAGCGACAGCGGCTCGGCGATGTAGGCCGGTTTCTCCTCACCTTCGATCTCGAGGGTTACGGTGGCCTTGAGCAGCCACTGGCCGGGCTTCTTCTCGATGGCGTCGGTCAGGTCCACCTTCAGCCGCACATTGCTGTCGACTTTGACCGGTTGGATGAAGCGCACGCTGTCCAGGCCGTAGTTGACCACCATCTTCAGGCCTTCGGGCAGCACCAGCAGGTCCTCCATCAGCTTGGGAATCAGCGACAGCGTGAGGAAACCATGGGCGATGGTGGTACCGAACGGGGTCTTCGCCGCTTTGACCGGGTCGACATGGATGAACTGGAAATCGCCGGTGGCCTCGGCGAACAGGTTGATGCGTTGCTGATCGATCTTCAGCCAGGCGGAACGTCCCAGTTCCTTACCAACGTACTGCGAAAGCTCTGTAACTGGTACATGGGGCATCGCGACTCTCCAGGTTGTCATTTGGTACGAAGGTGCAAGATCAGCACGGCCAGCCGTTGCAGTCAAGTTATGCCTTTTTCGCCGAATATCGCCTTATAGCCGCGTGCTTGGCGTGCTTATAATGGCCGCCTGCTTTCAGGAGGTCTTTATGCTGTTGCGTGGGTTGACCTGGCTGGTGCTGTTCCAGCTGCTGGGGACGGCGATCAATCATCTGTTCCTGCCTATCCTGCCCGGGCCGATCATCGGCCTGTTGCTGCTGTTGGCCTTCCTGATGGCGCGCGGTGAAGTGGGCAAGCCGCTCAACGAAGCCGCCAGCAGTCTGCTGCGCTACCTGCCGTTGCTGCTGGTGCCGCCGGCTGTGGGGGTGATGGTCTACGCCAGGGACATTGCCGCCGACTTCTGGGCAATCGCCGGCGCCTTGCTGATCTCCTGCCTGGTGACCCTGGTGTTCGTTGGCGTGCTGATGCAGAAGCTGATCCACCGCCAGGGCAAGCGCGAGGAGCTGCCATGACCCTCGACTGGCATGGCGCGCTCGACGCGGTGATCCATCATCCGTTGTTCGGCATCGGTATCACCCTGGCGGCCTATCAGTTGGTGCTGGCGGCTTATGAAAAGACCCGCTGGATCTTCCTGCAGCCGGTGCTGGTGTCGATGCTGGTGGTGATCGGCGTGCTGCTGGTGTGCGGCATCGATTACGCCGAGTACCGCAAGAGCACCGAGATCATGGGTACGCTGCTGGGGCCGGCTACCGTGGCCCTGGCAGTGCCGCTCTACCTGAACCTGCGCCGTATCCGTCAGCTGTTCTGGCCGACATTTACTACGCTGGTAATCGGAGGTTTGTTCGCCACGCTGGCCTGTCTGGCCCTGGGCTGGTGGTTCGGCGCCGAGCACATGATCCTGATGACCATGGCGCCCAAGTCGGTCACCTCGCCGATCGCCATGCTGGTGGCCGAACAGATTGGTGGCGTGGCGGCGCTGGCGGCGGTGTTCGTGCTGATCACCGGGGTGATCGGGGCGATCTTCGGCCCGGCGCTGTTGACCCGCTTCGGCGTGCTCAGCCCCGAGGCCCGGGGCATGGCCCTTGGCGTAACCGCCCACGCGGTGGGTACCTCGGTGGCCTTGCAGGAAAGTGATGAATGCGGCGCCTTCGCCGCGCTGGCGATGAGCCTGATGGGGGTGGCCACGGCGGTGTTCCTGCCGTTGGCGGTCAGCCTGGTGGCATGAGGACTTGAGATGACGTTACCGCTGTTTCCCCTCAATACCGTGCTGTTCCCCGGTTGCCTGCTCGACCTGCAGATCTTCGAGGCGCGCTACCTGGACATGATCGGCCGCTGCATGAAGCAAGGTGCAGGCTTTGGTGTGGTGTGCATCCTCGAGGGCGAGCAGGTGGGCAAGGCCCCGCCGGCGGTGGCATCGATAGGTTGTGAGGCGCTGATCCGCGATTTCGTGCAGCAGGACAATGGCCTGCTGGGGATTCGCGTCGAAGGTGTGCGGCGCTTCAGTGTCGAGCAGACCGAGGTGCAGAAGGACCAGTTGCTGGTCGGTGAAGTCAACTGGCTGCCGGAACTGGCCGACAGTCCGCTGGTAGAGCAGGACGATGACCTGCTGGCGCTACTGCTGGCGCTGGGCGAGCACCCGATGGTCGAGGCGCTGGACATGCCGCGTGACGTGGATGGGCGGCAGTCGCTGGGCAACCAGCTCGCCTATCTGTTGCCGTTCATGGAAGAAGACAAGCTCGATTTGCTGGCGATCGATTCGCCGCAGCAACGATTGGAGGCGATCCAGGCGTTGCTGGAGCGGATTCAGGGTGAGCTGTTTGCCTGAATGCATCATTGGCCCCTTCGCGGCTGAAGCCGCTCCCACAGGGGCTGCGTATAACCTGTGGGAGCGGCTTTAGCCGCGCAGTCGCCCTCAATACTGATAACGCAGCAACGCCTTCGGCAATGCATGCAGCACAAAGAACGCCAGCAGCGCGACACACGCCGGCAGCACCAGCCACCACACCCGTTGCGACAAGGCCGTGAGCGGCTGGCGATACTGCACCAGCGTCAGGCCCAGCGCGCACACGCAACACGCCAACAGCGCCCCGGCCAGGATATCGGTCGGCCAGTGTGCCCCCAGGTACACCCGCGACAGGGCGATCGCCAGGGCCGGCAGGCAGCCCAGCATCACCCAGGTCAGGCGCATGCGCGGTGGTTGCCCGCGCCCGGCCAGTACCGCCAGCACCAGGAAGAAGGCGAACGCCGCCGAGCTGTGGCCGCTGGGCATGCTGTAGCTGGTCAGCGGGTCGCTCAGCACCTCTGGGCGGGCCCGGGCAAACAGCCATTTCAGCGTGCCATTGGCGATTGCCGTGCCGATCAGTACCGAGCCTGCGAACAGTGCATGGCGCCACTGCCGGGCCAGCAGCAACAACCCGGTCAGCAGGCCACCAAGGAAGAACTGCGTACGGAAATCGCCCAGGCGGGTGATCATCACCACGGCGCCGTCGAGTGCCTGGCTGCGGTGCTCCTGCACCAGGGTCATCACCCCTTGGTCGAATTCGCTCAGGTACGGCCAGCCGACGAACAGGGCGGCCACCGCCACGCCGCTGAGCGCGGCGACCAGGCGGGTGCCGTGGCGCTGGTCGCGGATGCTGCTGTTCAGGCTCAGGCCAATCAATACCGCAAGGGTGCCGACGATGATCCCGGCATCCAGCCAGAACCCCTCGGGCAGCGGCAGGCGCATGGCGGCGCCGGTGGCCCAGCCAGGCAGCAGGTAGGCCACCGACCAGCCGGCGCCGGCCACCAGGCTGACGGCGATGAAGCGCGGCAGCGGCATGTCGAACATGCCCGCGACCATCGGCAGCATCGGCCGCAGCGGGCCGATGAAGCGGCCCACCAGCAGGCTGGCGATGCCGTAGCGCTGGAAGTAGGCCTCGGCGCTGCCAATCCATTGCGGGTGGCTGCGCAGCAGCGGCAGGCGGCGGATGTTCTGGTGGAAATACTTGCCCACAGCATAGGAAATGGCGTCACCCAGCAGGCCGCCGAGGAAACCCAGCAACAGGGTTTCGCCCAGGCTGAAGGCGCCGCTGCCGGCCAGCACGGCGACAGCGAACAGCAGTACGGTGCCGGGCACGATGATGCCGGCGATCGCCAGGCATTCCACGCAGGCCACCACGAAGATCGCCAGGCCCAGCCACTGCGGGTTGGCGCCAAGCCAGGAGGTCAGGCTGTCTAGCCATTGGCCCATGGGTCAGTTTCCTTGTTCGAGAATGAAGAAGTCTTGGCCTTCGACCTGGCCGCGGCGCAGTGGGTTGCGCGTGCAGTAGCGGGCATATTCGGCGTCGACGAAACGATAGGGCAGGTGCTCGTCACGGCCGTGGGGGATCCCCAGTCGGGCGGCCTGCAGCACCCGGGGCACGCGGATGCCGCAGTCCTCGACGTACAACCGCTCGGGGTCGAAGCGCTTGGCGTCCCAGTGCGGCACCTTGAGGCCCATGGCCCGGCATAACAGGGTCTGGCCGTTGCACAGGCGTTCTGGCGGGCGCAGGTTGCCGCTGGCGTCGGGGTTGTTCTGTTGCATCTGCGCCAGGCTGTTTTCGTCGGACAGGGCATCGACCCAAGGGTAGGCGGACTTGATCAGCACCGCGTTGCCCGGGCCATGGGCGCTGAAGTTCAGTGAGTCACCGCCGCGGGCGTAGTACATGTAGATATGCCCGCCATCGAGGAACAGCGCCTTGCGCTTTTCGGTAAAGCCCAGGGACGCGTGGCTGCCCTTGTCGGTGAGGTAGTAGGCCTCTGTCTCGATGATCCGCGCTGCCAGCCAGAGATTGCCGTGACGGTGGCGGATCACCTTGCCGAGCAGGTCGCGGGCGAGGGTCTGGGCGTCGCGGTCGAAAAAGCTGTCGGGCAGGGCGCGGGCCGGGCAGGGGGCGTGTTCGGGCATGCGGGCGGTTCGTGGCGGTAAAGCCGGGGATGATAGCAATGATTGGCTTAATCGAGGCTGAATCGCGGGCTGCTTCATCGCTGGCAAGCCAGCTCCCACAGGAGGGTGCCAAGCCTGTGGGAGCTGGCTTGCCAGCGATGACGGTAGTGCAGGTGTGGGATTTTTCGATAAGGCTGGTTACATCTTTCCTACGCATCGACGCCCACCATTTTCTACCATCCGCCACCCACCGCTGGGCGTACCGAAGCGCGCCAGTTATAATCAGCCGATTTCCCCTTTCGCCAAGACACCGAGCCCATGACTGAGTCCGTTCTTGACTACATGACCCGCCTGGGTCACGCCGCCCGTGAGGCCTCGCGGGTCATCGGCCGTGCCAGCACCGCGCAGAAGAATCGCGCCCTGCAGGCCGCCGCCGACGCGCTGGACGCCGCCCGCGACGTGCTCACCGCAGCCAATGAACAGGACCTTGCCAACGGCCGTGCCAATGGCCTGGAGCCCGCACTGCTGGACCGCCTGGCACTCACCCCGGCGCGTATCGACGGCATGATCACCGGCCTGCGCCAGGTGGCCAGCCTGCCGGACCCGGTCGGCGCCATGCGGGACATGAGCTACCGCCCGTCGGGCATCCAGGTCGGCAAGATGCGCGTGCCGCTGGGGGTGATCGGGATCATCTACGAATCGCGTCCCAACGTGACCATCGACGCCGCCAGCCTGTGCCTCAAGTCGGGCAACGCCACCATCCTGCGCGGCGGCTCCGAAGCCATCCATTCCAACCGCGCCATTGCCACCTGCATCCAGCGTGGCCTGGCCGAAGCCGGCCTGCCGCCGGCGGTGGTGCAGGTGGTCGAGACCACCGACCGCGCCGCGGTGGGCGCGCTGATCAGCATGCCTGAGTTCGTCGATGTGATCGTGCCGCGCGGCGGCCGTGGCCTGATCGAACGCATCAGCCGTGATGCGCGGGTGCCGGTGATCAAGCACCTGGACGGCATCTGCCACGTTTTCGTCGACGAACACGCCGACCTGGACAAGGCCTGGCGCGTTGCCTTCAACGCCAAGACCTACCGCTACGGCATCTGCGGCGCCATGGAAACGCTGCTGGTCGACCAGCGCGTGGCCGAGCGCTTCCTGCCGGAGATGGCCCGCCGCTTCCAGGAAAAGGGCGTCGAGCTGCGCGGCTGCCAGCGCACCCAGGCGATCATCGACTGCCAGCCGGCCACTGAAGACGACTGGCACACCGAATACCTCGACGCGATCCTGTCGATCCGTGTGGTCGACGGCCTGGACCAGGCCATCGAGCACATCAACCACTATGGCTCGCACCACACCGATTCGATCATCACCGAACACCAGGGCCAGGCCCGGCGCTTCATCGCCGAGGTCGACTCGGCGTCGGTCATGCTCAACACCCCGACCTGCTTCGCCGATGGCTTCGAGTACGGCCTGGGCGCGGAGATCGGCATTTCCACCGACAAGCTGCATGCCCGCGGCCCGGTCGGCCTGGAAGGCCTGACCTGCGAGAAGTACGTGGTGATCGGCGACGGCCAGCTGCGCGGCCAGGAGTCCTGCTGAGTTGAGCAAGGCGGTGGCGGTCCGGCGCGTCGGCATGCTCGGCGGTACCTTCGACCCGGTGCATATCGGTCACCTGCGCAGTGCGCTGGAAGTGGCCGAGTTCATGCACCTGGACGAGTTGCGCCTGCTGCCCAACGCCCGCCCGCCGCACCGCGATACGCCGCAAGTGGCGGCGCAGGACCGCTTGGCCATGGTGCGCAGCGCCGTAGAGGGTGTCGGCTGCCTGAGTGTGGACGCCCGCGAGCTGGCGCGCGACAAGCCGTCGTACACCATCGACACCCTCGAATCGGTGCGTGCCGAGCTGAATGGGCACGACCAGTTGTTCCTGATCATGGGCTGGGACGCGTTCTGCGGCCTGCCCAGCTGGCACCGCTGGGAAGAGTTGTTGCAACACTGTCACATCCTGGTGCTGCAACGCCCGGATGCTGATGTCGAACCCCCTGACGAGCTGCGCAACCTGCTGGCTGCGCGCTCACAGAACGACCCCACCGCCATGTCCGGCCCGGCGGGGCATATTTCGTTCGTCTGGCAGACGCCGCTCGCGGTGTCCGCCACGCAGATCCGACAGCTGCTGGCCAGCGGCAAGTCGGCGCGGTTCCTGGTGCCGGACGCAGTACTGGCCTACATCGAGGCGCACGATCTGTATCGTGCGTCCAACTGACGGCGCCCACGGGCGCCTCATTCAATGAGTTGAACGAGTTTTATATGACCAAGCAGAAAATCAATGGCATCAGTGGCGAAGAGCTGGTCGCGCTGACCAAGGCCGCGCTGGAAGACGTCAAGGCCCAGGACATCCAGGTTATCGACGTGCGCGAGAAGCACAGCCTGACCGACTTCATGATCATCGCCACCGGTACTTCCAATCGCCAGATCAACGCGATGCTGGAAAAGGTCCGTGAAGCGGTCAAGGCCAAGGGCGCTCAGCCACTGGGCGAAGAAGGCAAGGGCGACAGCGACTGGGTGCTGCTGGACCTGAACGACGTCATCGTGCACATGATGACCGCCGCCGCGCGCCAGTTCTACGACCTGGAGCGCCTGTGGTTGGGTGCCGAGCAGAGCCGCGCCAACGATGGCAAGCACCACAGCCCGGAGCACGCGCACGAGTATTCCGACAAGCTCAAAGACCGGGAATAAGGAAGCGTCGTGCGTCTGCGTCTGATCGCGGTCGGCTCGCGCATGCCCAAGTGGGTCGAGGAAGGCTGGCATGAATATGCCAAGCGCCTGCCCCCGGAGCTTGCGCTCGAGCTGGTGGAAATCCCGCTGAATACCCGCGGCAAGAACGCCGATGTCGCCCGCCTGATCCGTCAGGAGGGCGAGGCGATGCTGAGCAGGGTGCAGCCCGGGGAACGCATCGTCACGCTGGAGGTCCATGGCAAGCCGTGGAGTACCGAGCAGCTGGCGGGCGAACTGGATCGTTGGCGCCTGGATGCGCGTACGGTCAACCTGATGGTGGGCGGCCCGGAAGGGCTGGCGCCGGAGGTCTGCGCACGCAGCGAGCAGCGCTGGTCGCTGTCGCCGCTGACGTTGCCGCACCCGTTGGTAAGGATACTGATCGGCGAGCAGATCTATCGCGCCTGGACCGTGCTGTCCGGGCATCCGTACCACAAATGAACCTGTAAGCCCGCCGATGCCGCAGCAGATCCGCCTCAAGGACCACGAGAAAGACGCCCGCCTGGTGCGCAACCGCGTCGTCGTGGGCGCCGTGGCGGTGGTGCTGCTCGTCTGCGTATTGATCGCCCGGCTCTACTTCCTTCAGGTCATCCAGTTCGACTACCACTCGACGCTGTCGGAAAACAACCGGGTGCATGTGCAGCCGATCCCGCCGACCCGCGGGCTGATCTTCGACCGCAACGGGGTGATCGTCGCCGACAACCGGCCCAGCTTCAGCCTGGTGATGACCCGCGAGCGCTCCGGCAACCCTGGCAAGTGGCAGGAAGTGCTGGATGTGATTGTCGAGGTGCTGGAGCTCACCCCGGATGACCGCGCCCTGTTCGAGAAGCGCATGAAGCAGGGGCGTCGGCCATTCGAGCCGGTGCCGATCCTGTTCGAGCTCAACGAAGAACAGATCGCCCGTATCGCGGTCAACCAGTTCCGCCTGCCCGGTGTCGAGGTGGCGGCGCAGTTGGTGCGTCACTACCCGCAGGGCGCGCACTTTGCCCACTCGGTGGGCTACGTGGGGCGGATCAACGAGAAAGAGCTGAAGACCCTCGACCCGGTGAACTACAGCGGTACCCACCACATCGGCAAGACCGGCATCGAGCGATTCTACGAAGACGACCTGCACGGCCAGGTGGGCTACGAGGAAGTCGAGACCAATGCCCGGGGCCGGGTGCTGCGGGTGCTCAAGCGCACCGACCCCAAGCCGGGCAAGGATATCGTGCTGAGCCTCGACATCAAGCTGCAGGAAGCGGCCGAGCAGGCGCTGGGCGGGCGGCGCGGCGCGATCGTGGCGCTCGACCCGCGCACCGGCGAAGTGCTGGCGATGGTCAGCCAACCGAGCTTCGACCCCAACCTGTTCGTCACCGGCATCAGCTTCAAGGCCTATGCCGAGCTGCGCGACTCGATCGACCGGCCACTGTTCAACCGTGTGCTGCGCGGCCTGTACCCGCCGGGCTCGACCATCAAGCCGGCGGTGGCCATTGCCGGCCTGGACAGTGGGGTGGTGACCGCCTCCAGCCGGGTGTTCGACCCGGGCTACTACCAACTGCCCAACTACGACCACAAGTACCGCAACTGGAACCGCACCGGCGATGGCTGGGTGGACCTGGATGTGGCGATCATGCGGTCGAATGACACGTACTTCTACGATCTTGCACACAAGATGGGCATCGACCGCTTGTCCAACTACATGAACCGGTTCGGCATCGGGCAGAAGGTCTCGCTGGACATGTTCGAGGAATCCCCCGGCCTGATGCCGTCCCGCGAATGGAAGCGCGCCACCCGCCGCCAGGCTTGGTTCCCGGGCGAAACGCTGATCCTCGGTATCGGCCAGGGCTACATGCAGACCACGCCGCTGCAACTGGCCCAGGCCACCGCGCTGATCGCCAACAAGGGGGTGTGGAACCGCCCGCACCTGGCCAAGACCATCGAAGGCCAGCCGCCGGTGGACGAGAACCCGATGGAAAACATCGTCCTGCGCGACAAGTCCGACTGGGCCAAGGTCACCCATGGCATGGAGCAGGTGATGCACGGTGCCCGTGGTACCGCGCGCAAGGCGGCCCTTGGCTCGCAATACCGTATCGCCGGCAAGAGCGGCACCGCGCAGGTGGTGGCGATCAAGCAGGGCGAGAAGTACGACCGCAACAAGCTCCAGGAGCGCCACCGCGACCACGCCCTGTTCGTTGCCTTCGCCCCCGCCGAAGACCCGAAGATCGTGGTCTCGGTGATGGTCGAGAACGGCGAGTCCGGCTCCGGTGTCGCCGCCCCCGTGGTACGCCAGGTCATGGACGCCTGGCTGCTCGACGAGAACGGCCGGCTCAAGCCTGAGTTCGGCCCCGCCACAGTCGCCCAGGAAACGGCCCCGTGATGAACAACTTCGATCGCATGCTCTCCAGCGAAGACGTGATGCGCCGGCGCGCCAGCTTCCTGCAGCGCATCCACGTCGACGGCCCCTTGCTGCTCATCCTGCTGACGCTGGCCGCCGGCAGCCTGTTCGTGCTGTATTCGGCCAGCGGCAAGAACTGGGACCTGCTGATGAAGCAGGCCACCTCCTTCGGCATCGGCCTGGTGTCGATGTTCATCATTGCCCAGCTGGAGCCGCGCTTCATGGCACGCTGGGTGCCGCTGGCCTACCTCACCGGGGTGATGCTGCTGGTGGTGGTGGACGTGATGGGCCACAACGCCATGGGCGCCACGCGCTGGATCAACATCCCCGGGGTGATTCGCTTCCAGCCCTCGGAGTTCATGAAGATCATCATGCCGGCGACCATCGCCTGGTACCTGTCCAAGCGCACCCTGCCGCCGCATCTGAAGCACGTGGCGATCAGCCTGGTGCTGATCGGCGTACCGTTCATCCTCATCGTGCGCCAGCCCGACCTCGGCACGGCGCTGCTGATCCTCGCCTCCGGCGCCTTCGTGCTGTTCATGGGCGGCCTGCGCTGGCGCTGGATCATCAGTGTGATCGCTGCTGCGGTGCCGGTGGCAGTGGCCATGTGGTTCTTCGTCATGCACGACTACCAGAAGCAGCGCGTGCTGACCTTCCTCGACCCGGAAAGCGACCCGCTGGGCACCGGCTGGAACATCATCCAGTCCAAGGCGGCGATCGGCTCGGGCGGGGTGTTCGGCAAGGGCTGGCTGCTGGGCACCCAGTCGCACCTGGACTTCCTGCCGGAAAGCCACACCGACTTCATCATCGCCGTGCTGGGCGAGGAATTCGGCCTGGTCGGCATTTGCCTGCTGCTGCTGATCTACATGCTGCTGATCGGCCGTGGGCTGATGATCACGGCCCAGGCGCAGACCCTGTTCGGCAAGCTGCTCGCAGGCAGCCTGACCATGACCTTCTTTGTTTATGTGTTCGTCAATATCGGTATGGTCAGCGGCCTTCTGCCCGTGGTGGGTGTGCCGCTGCCCTTCATCAGCTATGGCGGAACTTCGTTGGTGACGCTGCTGTCAGCGTTTGGCGTTCTGATGTCGATCCATACGCACCGCAAATGGATTGCTCAAGTTTGAAAAAGGTGAAGAATTCAATGCAAGCAGTGCGTGGCTGGTTTGCCCGTTGTGTGCCGTGGATCGGTGTGGTGGGCCTGTGCGGCGCTGTCCAGCAAGCCCTTGCCGGCGATTACGACGGCTCGCCCCAGGTGGCCGAGTTCGTTGGCGAGATGACCCGTGATTACGGCTTTGCCAGTGAGCAGTTGCTGGGCGTGTTCAGCGAGGTACAGCGCAAGCAGGCGATCCTCGACGCGATCTCGCGGCCGGCCGAGCGGGTCAAGCCGTGGAAAGAGTACCGCCCGATGTTCATCACCGACGCGCGCATCGCCCGCGGGGTGGACTTCTGGCGCCAGCACGAGGCGGTGCTGGCCCGCGCCGAGCAGGAATACGGCGTGCCGGCGCAGTACATCGTCTCGATCATCGGCGTGGAGACCTTCTTCGGCCGCAACACCGGCAACTACCGGGTGATCGACGCACTGTCCACCCTCGGTTTCGACTATCCGCCGCGCGCCGAATTCTTCCGCAAGGAGCTGCGCGAGTTCCTGCTGCTGGCCCGTGACGAGCAGCTCGACCCGCTGACGCTCAAGGGCTCCTACGCCGGCGCCATGGGCCTGCCGCAGTTCATGCCGAGCAGCTTTCGCAACTACGCGGTGGATTTCGACGGCGACGGCCACATCAATATCTGGAACAACCCTGACGATGCCATCGGCAGCGTCGCCAGCTACTTCAAGCGTCACGGCTGGGTAGCCGGTGGGGCCGTGGTCAGCCGCGCGCAGGTCGCAGGCGCCAGCGCCGACGAAGGCCTGACCACCGGCATCGAGCCGGTCAAGACCGTGGGGCAGTTGCGAGCGCTGGGCTGGTCGAGTCATGATGCGCTGCGCGATGATCTGCCGGTCACCGCCTTCCGCCTGGAAGGTGAGTACGGCCCCGAGTACTGGATGGGCCAGAAGAACTTCTACGCGATCACTCGCTATAACCGCAGCGTGATGTATGCCATGGCGGTGCATCAGCTTGCCGAACAGCTGGTTCAAGCACGGGGCGTCAAGTAATGCGCGCAATCATCTCTGCCAACACCTTCAAGCTGCTGACCTGCGTCACCGTCGGCATGCTCCTGGTCAGCTGCTCCAGCAGCCGCCCGACCTCCCAGGGCAGCGGCAACGCGGTGCGTTCGCAGCCGGGCCTGGACATCAACCGCGCCCACAAGGATGGCGCGCCGTGGTGGGACGTGGACGTCAACAAGATCCCCGATGCCACCCCGACCGTGCACACCGGCAACTACAAGGCCAACCCGTACACGGTGCTGGGCAAGACCTATTACCCGATGCAGGACTCGCGCAACTACCGCGCCGAGGGCACTGCCTCGTGGTACGGCACCAAGTTCCACGGGCAGAACACCGCCAACGGCGAACTGTACGACCTCTATGGCATGAGCGCGGCGCACAAGACCTTGCCGCTGCCGGCCTACGTGCGGGTAACCAACCTGGCCAACGGCCGCAGCGTGATCCTGCGGGTCAACGACCGTGGGCCGTTCTATTCCGACCGCATCATCGACCTGTCCTACGCTGCGGCGAAGAAGCTCGGCTATGCCGAGAGCGGTACCGCCCATGTGCGCGTCGAAGGTATCGACCCGCAGCAATGGTGGGCCCAGCGTGGCCAGCAGCCGCCGCTGATGCTCAAGGAGCCGCAGGTCGCCCAGGCCCAGCCGATCGCCGCCAGCACCGGGCGTGTCGAGCAGTGGACCCCGCCGCCGCAGCAGCACGCGGCACCCGTGGTGCCGGTGCAGCTGAGCGGCAACAACGTGCCGAACAGCAACGGTGGCAGCATCCTGCAGGTGGGCGCCTTCGCCAACCCGGACGCCGCCGAGCTGCTGCGCTCCAAGCTGAGCACCATGGTCAGTGCGCCGGTGTTCATCAGCTCTGTCGTGCGTAACCAGCAGACCCTGCACCGAGTCCGCCTGGGGCCGATCAACAGCCAGGGCGAGATCCAGCAGACTCAGGACAGCATTCGCCTGGCCAATCTCGGCCAGGCCAAAGTCGTCACCGACTAGCAGCGGCAAGCTTCAAGAAAAAGCCACGGTGCACGCCTGCTCTTTCTTGCCGCTTGAAGCTTGCGGCTTGCAGCTCTTGCTGTCGGTTTGTTCATGAATTGCCGGGCGTTGCCATGTACAATGCCCGCTTTTGCCCGCAGCGGCATTAGGTCGCACTTTTGCGGGCCAGGCCATTGGCCATAAAACTAGACTGACGGGGCGCCGGGCACACGATGTGGCCCGCGGAACATCAGACCATTAGCGATTTACGAGAGACGGATGAACATCACCAACCTTGCCAAACGACTTTGCCTGCCTGTTCTGCTGCTGATCACGCCTGTCGCCTTCGCGGCCGAGCAGATGATGCCGGCACCACCGCAACTGGCCGCCAAATCCTATGTACTCATGGACGCGGCCAGCGGCAACGTGCTGGTCGAGAACAACGGTGACGAGCGTCTGCCGCCAGCCAGCCTGACCAAGCTGATGACCGCTTACATCGCCACCCTCGACATCCGTCGTGGCCAGATCGGCGAGAACGACCCGGTGACCGTCAGCGAAAACGCCTGGCGCACCGGCGGTTCGCGCATGTTCATCAAGGTCGGCAGCCAGGTGACCGTCAGCGACCTGCTGCACGGCATCATCATCCAGTCCGGCAACGATGCATCGGTGGCCCTGTCCGAGCACATCGCCGGCAGCGAAGACGCCTTCGCCGACATGATGAACAAGACTGCCGCCGATCTGGGCATGGGCAACAGCCACTTCATGAACCCGACCGGCCTGCCGAACCCGGAGCACTACTCCTCGGCCCACGACATGGCCCTGCTGGCACGCGCGATCATCAACGAAGACCCTGCGCACTACGCCATCTACTCGCAGAAAGAGTTCTTCTGGAACAACATCAAGCAGCCTAACCGCAACCTGCTGCTGTGGCGCGACAAGACCGTCGACGGCCTGAAAACCGGCCACACCGACGAAGCAGGCTACTGCATGGTCGCCTCCGCCGTCCGTGACGGCCAGCGCCTGATCGCCGTGGTGTTCGGCACCAACAGCGAGCAATCGCGTGCCGCCGAAACGCAAAAGCTGCTGACCTATGGCTTCCGCTTCTTCGAAACCCAGACCTTCTATCAGAAGGGCACCGAGCTGACTCAGGCCCCGGTATGGAAAGGCGCTACCAATCAGGTCAAAGCTGGCCTGGCCAACGACCTGACCATGACCATGCCTAAAGGCCAGTTGAAACGCCTGCAGGCTTCGATGAGCATGAATCCGCAACTGACCGCTCCGATCGCCAAAGGTGACGTGATCGGCAAAGTGGAAGTCAAACTGGACGAGAAAGTGATTCACAGCGCCGACCTGATCGCCCTCGATGGCGTGGAAGAAGCTGGTTTCTTCGGCCGTATGTGGGACAGCATCCGTCTGTTCTTCTATGGTTTGTTCAACTGATACGTGACCTGCATGCCCCCGTGAACCAGGCGGGGGCGTTGCTGTTGCCACGGCTTACGAGGCCATCCCGCAATGAGCGAAGAAGACGTCAAGTCGCATAAGATCGAATTCCCTTGCGAGGACTATCCGATCAAAGTGATCGGCGATACCGTGGTCGGTTTCAAGGACACGGTGATCGAGATCCTCAGCAAGTACGCCAAGGTCGATCTGGCCACGCTGGCGGAGCGCCAGAGCAAGGAAGGCAAGTACACCACGGTGCAACTGCACATCATTGCCGAAAGCGAAGATCAACTGCACGACATCAACAGTGCCCTGCGTGCCACCGGCATCGTGAAAATGGTGCTGTGATGAGCGCATGCCTCGGTATCCGCGAGCTCGGCCTGCAGCCCTATGAACCGGTGCTGGAGGCCATGCGTCGCTTTACCGAGGCGCGTGGCCCGGATGCCCAGGACGAAGTCTGGCTGGTGGAGCACCCGGCGGTGTTCACCCAGGGCCAGGCTGGCAAGGCCGAGCATCTGCTGGTGCCTGGCGACATCCCGGTGGTGAAGACCGATCGCGGCGGCCAGGTGACCTACCACGGCCCCGGCCAATTGGTCGCCTACCTGCTGCTGGATGTGCGCCGCCTGGGCTTTGGTGTGCGCGAACTGGTCAGCCGCATCGAGCAGACGCTGATCGAGCTGCTCGCCAGCTACGGCGTGCAGGCTAACGCCAAGCCCGATGCCCCTGGCGTATATGTCGATGGAGCGAAAATCGCCTCCCTTGGCCTGCGAATCCGCAACGGTCGTTGCTTCCACGGCCTTGCTCTGAATGTGGACATGGACCTTGCGCCATTCCGCCGAATCAATCCCTGTGGGTATGCGGGGCTGGCGATGACCCAGCTGCGCGACCTGGCAGGCCCGATCGAACTCGACGAGGTCAGGACAAGGCTGCGCGGACAGCTGGTCAAGCACCTCGACTACGCTGAGCAGACGACCCTCACGGGCGGAATCGACTGAATATGACAACTGTGCAAGAAGCCGTGCCTAACCTGATCCCGTCGCAAGACGTCACCTCGCGCCCCGCGTCCAAGAAAGTCGAAGCCGGCGTGAAGCTGCGCGGCGCCGAAAAGGTGGCGCGCATTCCGGTGAAGATCATCCCCACCGAAGAACTGCCGAAGAAACCCGACTGGATTCGCGTGCGCATCCCGGTTTCGCCGGAAGTCGACCGTATCAAGCAGCTGCTGCGCAAGCACAAGCTGCACAGCGTGTGCGAAGAGGCCTCCTGCCCGAACCTGGGGGAGTGCTTCTCGGGTGGCACCGCCACCTTCATGATCATGGGTGACATCTGCACCCGTCGCTGCCCGTTCTGCGACGTCGGCCATGGCCGGCCGAAACCGTTGGACCTGGACGAGCCGAAGAACCTTGCCGTGGCCATCGCCGACCTGCGCTTGAAGTACGTGGTGATCACTTCTGTGGACCGCGACGACCTGCGCGACGGCGGTGCCCAGCACTTCGCCGACTGCATTCGCGAGATTCGCGCGCTGTCGCCGGGTGTGCAGCTCGAGACCCTGGTGCCGGACTACCGCGGCCGTATGGACGTGGCGCTGGAAATCACCGCGCAGACCCCGCCGGATGTGTTCAACCACAACCTCGAAACCGTACCGCGCCTGTACAAGGCCGCGCGCCCGGGCTCGGACTACGACTGGTCGCTGGACCTGCTGCAGAAGTTCAAGCAGATGGTGCCGCACGTACCGACCAAGTCCGGGCTGATGCTGGGCCTGGGCGAGACCGACGAGGAAGTGATCGAGGTCATGCACCGCATGCGTGAGCACGAGATCGACATGCTCACCCTCGGCCAGTACCTGCAGCCGTCGCGCAGCCACCTGCCGGTGCAGCGCTTCGTGCACCCGGACACCTTCGCCTGGTTCGCCGAGGAAGGCTACAAGATGGGCTTCAAGAACGTCGCTTCCGGCCCGCTGGTACGCTCCTCTTACCACGCCGACCAGCAGGCTCACGAAGCCAAGATCAAGCTCTGAAGCGGGCTTGAGCTGAACATGCCGATGCGCGCTGAGAGGCGGCATCGGCTTTTTTTTAGCTGTAAGTTTCGAGCGACAAGCTGCAAGGAGTAGCGCGATGAATTGCGTGGAGACCGTTGAAACCCTGCTGCCTGGGGCTCTGTCCGGCAATGCCCGGTTCGCTATCGTCGCCCCGGCAGGGCCGGCCCGACTGGATGCAGACAAGGCTCGCCAGTGGTTCGACAGCCGTGGGTATCAATGCCGCATCTACCCAGGCGTCAACCAGGCCGATGGGTACCTGGCGGGCAGTGATCAACAGCGCCTGCAAGACCTGCACGATGCCTTCCAGGCCCCGGACATCGACGCCATTGTGTGCATGCGTGGCGGCTACGGCAGCATGCGCCTGCTGGATGCGCTGGACTTCGACCTGATCCGTCGCCACCCCAAGCCGCTGGTGGGCTACAGCGATATCACCGCGCTGCATACGGCGCTCAATCGGCATGCCGGGCTGATTACCTTCCACGGCGCGATGCTCAATGCCGATCTGTTGGGGGACAAGCTGGAGCCGACGGTGAGCTCACTGTTCGAGCAGTTGGGTGGGCGGCTGGGGGAGGGTGATGCCATTGTTCACCCGGCGGCCTACCCGCTGACCACGGTTGTGCCGGGTGTGGCGAGCGGACGGCTGGTTGGCGGTAACCTGTCGTTGCTGGGCGCAACGCTGGGGACTGTGGCCGAGATCGATTGCGAGGGCGCGATCCTCTTTATCGAGGACGTCAACGAGCCGCTGTACCGGCTTGACCGGCTGCTGACCCAGTTGCGCCTGGCGGGCAAGCTGCAAGGCCTGCGGGGCGTGCTGGTGGGAGACTTTGCCGGGGTGACGGTTGCAGCGATGACGCCGCTGCTGCTGGATATCTTCGGTCCGCTTGGGGTGCCGGTACTGGCCGGGTGGCGCAGCGGTCACTGTGATCCGAACCTGTGTTTGCCGATGGGGGCCAGAGTGCGGCTGGATGCTGAAGAGCAGCACCTGGTGCTTTCGCAGGATCTGTTCAGGGGTTGAGATCGCCGGGGCTGCTTTGCAGCCCTATCGCGGCGCGAGGCCGCTCCTACAGGTAGGTCGCATTTCTCTGTAGGAGCGGCCTTGTGCCGCGAAAGGGGCGCAAAGCGCCCCTCATATTCACTAGCGGCGCAGGCTATCCAGCAATTTGTGCGTCGGATAGCCATCAGCCGGCCAGCCCTGCGCTTGCTGCGCATTGCGAATGGCCTTGCGGGTGTTGGCGCCGATGATGCCATCGGGGTTACCCGCCTCGTGCCCGCTGGCGTTGAGCAGGGTCTGCAGTTCGATTCGCTCGCTGCGGCTCAAGGGCAGGTCGTCTTTCGGCCAGCTACCGGCGATGAAGCCCCAGCCATAGAACCGATCGCCCAGCAGGCTGACCGCCAGCGCGTAGGACGACGAGTTGTTGTACTTGAGGATCGCGCGGAAGTTGTCCAGCACCAGGAACGCCGGGCCGCGAGCGCCAGCCGGCAGCAGCAGGGCGGCGGACAGTTGGCTGCTGTTGGCCGGCAGCTGGGTGCCCGTCGGTAGTTTCACGCCCAGTTGCAACCATTCGTTGACGCTCTTGCGCTGGCTGCCGTCGGCCAGCCAGAAGTCGAAGCCGGCAGGTACTTGCACTTCGAAGCCCCAGGGTTGACCGCGTTTCCAGCCAGACGCCTGCAAGTAGTGCGCGGTCGACGCCAGGGCGTCGGCGGTGCTGTTCCAGATATCGCGGCGGCCGTCACCGTCGAAGTCCACGGCGTGGGTCAGGTAGGTGGTGGGGATGAACTGGGTCTGGCCCATGGCCCCGGCCCAGGAGCCGCGCATGGCGTCGGGCTGGATGTCGCCGTTCTGCAGGATCTGCAGGGCGGCGATCAGCTGGTCTTGGGCGAACTGCGGGCGACGGCCTTCGTAAGCCAGGGTGGCCAGCGAGCGGATCACCGATTTGCTGCCCTGGAACTGGCCGAAGTTGCTCTCCATGCCCCACACCGACACCAGCACCTGGCGGTCGACACCATAGCGTTGCTCAATACGAGCCAGCAGCTCGGCGTTCTGCTCAAGCAGCTTCTTGCCGTTGCGCACGCGCAGGGGTGAGAGCGCGCCGTCCAGGTATTCCCAGACCGGGCGGGTGAACTCGGGTTGGCTGCGGTCGGCCTTGATCACGTCCATGTCCGGGGTGACGCCGAGGAAGGCACGGTCGAACAGGTTCGGGCTGATGCCGGCTTGCAGGGCCTGTTGACGGAAACCCGCCTGCCATTGGGCAAAAGTCTGCAGGGGCTGGATTTCTGTGCTGGTGTCGGCGCTGGTACCGGGCAGCGTCACTACAGGGGCGGGCTGGGCAGGTGCCAGCGGTAGGGCGTCGGCGGCGGTGGGTTTCTCAGCGCAGGCGACGAGCAGGACGAAGCTGGTGGCTGCGATCAGCTGGCGGGGGGGCCAGCGGTGGGAAAGGCTGGAAAGCATGCACAGGTCCAAGGCTTACAGGTCAGGCGTGAACCTTACCATGGCTGCCGGGCCGACCGGAAAATTATGCATGTGAGCAATCGTATCGATGGGCGCTTGCTCAAGTGATTGTCAACTGACAGAACTGTCAGTTGTGCCTGGATACGCCGTTTTATATGTTGCGTATCGTCAGTAAGTTTAATGGTCGTTGTATCAGTGAAGTTTGCCGCAAACTTTCGAAGTTCGTCCGCTTGTTCGTCGAATAGTAATTTCAGGCGGCCATTAAGCAAGAAGCCTCCCAATCTCTCGATTGGAAGGCTTCGCGGCGGTAGCTGCCTTTGCCCTTTTCCGGTTTTTCCTGGCGGCAGCGGAACAGGGGTTGGGCGACGATCGACTTGGCTTTGTTGGGCGGATGCTTCTTGGATTTCCTGGTCATTTCGATACCTCTCGAGTAGGGCGGGCAGAGTAAGCCATCCCTGGACTACCGAGCCAATTGATTGAAACTATGTGAGGATGGCGTCGATGAACATCACAAGATCAACAAAGCCAAGCTTGGCCCTACCGTTAGTGATGTTCATTATTCTGGGCTTGAGTGGCTGTATCGGGCCGCGTGTCGATGAGCCCTTGCGCCCCCCTCCAGCGCCACCGCAGCCATCGGGGGTACTTGATGTCGCGGCCCGCCTCAATGCGCGTTATGCGAGCACGGTGGAGAATTGCAGCAATGGCGGGGCTGCCCTTGAATGCTCGGGGGTACTGATCAGGCGCTCGAGCTCCAGCAACTTCTGGGTACACAGTGCGGCGGCTGCAAAATTGGGTTCGGTCACTTTCTCCTACCTGCGTGCCGATGCGACGGTTCGCGGGCGGATGCCAGTGGCTTCATCTTCATGGACAAGCAGACTGCCCAGCAGCAAGGCAAGTCATGGGCTGAGCCGCGCTGTATCTATCCGTTGATCGCAGGTACTCAGAATGCCGGAAGGCCGGAAAATGGCTGCGGTTTTGCGACACGTGCGGGCGCTGAGCAAAGCACCTGTCGCGGGTTGGCCGTCCCAGCTGTGACTCCCGAGTTATGGATAGCGAATTTTAAAAGGTTCGGGTCGAATCCCAGTAATCAATGCTCGCTGAGCACGCGTGATGCCAAACAGTTCATGGCCAGTCTCAAGGTGCGGGGTTCTTTGGAACAGGCCAGCACCCTGCTGAACGAACTGTTGATCCCGACCTGGGATGTGAACACGCCGGAGCGGTTGCCCATCGAAGCCTTCTTCTACAACGCTGCTAGGGTCTGTGTGAAAAGTCTTGAGACGAAGGTCAGGCAAGGCGAAAACAGCCGAGGAAGCGGAGTTTACGGGTTGTAAATGAGCATTCCGAGGCTGTTTTCAACGCAGCATCACCGAGTATCAAGGCTTTTCACACAGAGCCTAGTCCCGGCAGCCTGATCACCGCCCAGATGCTGCGTCACGATTACCGCGTGCGAACGGGCTTGTCGCTACCGATCGTCACGCTTGACTTCGCGAAACCAACAGGCGAGCGCTTCGCTCAGCGTGCAGCGGACCAGGAGGACGGCTGGCAGGTGGCCGAGCAGCTCAATGCCCGTTTCGCGGACAAGTCCAGGCAATGCGCAGATGGGCGTGCACCGGTGTACTGCAATGGTGTACTGGTGCGTGGCTCGGATTACAGCACCGCGTTCCATGCCTGGAACCCTAACCCCAACTCCAATCCAAAGGACGCTGTGTCGTTTTCCTACCTACGAGCAGATATCAAGACGGTACGTACTGCAAGGTCTCAAGGGTTTGTGTTCAAGGAGTCTGGGTACATCCCAGGTGCGGCGTTGGAGAGAATCGCGCCTCTTTGTATTTATATGGCCGATGCCAATAGCTGGAAACGCCCGACTCAGGGTGGCTGCGGGCCTTGCACGGATTATCCCCTCGATAGCTCGCCCTGCGCCTCGATGGGTATCAATGATCTACCGGCACTTCGTGAGCATTTCTTCAGGGTTGGGGGAAATCCAGCCTGGCAGCGCTTGCACCATCAGTGCAGCCTGGCCATCCAACCGGCATCCTTCATGTTGGCTATCGAAGGGCGAAGAGACTTTATCGTGGGTACGGAGAACGTGTCCTATGGCTACAACGAAATCATGCTAACGATCTGGCCACAGAATGTGCCCGACCGGCTACCGCTCGAAGCGTTTTTCTATAGTGCGTCGGATGGGGCTGCGGCACTCGAGGCGGCAAAGAACATTCAGCGGGACTTCCAACGCAGTTCGAGCGACCTGATCAAGCCTGTTCTGCGCCTCGACTTAAATGTCAGCAGTAATCCGTTCAGTTATCAGTTGGCGGACCAGGGGCTCTGAGGAGACGGCCTTGGGCTAGTACAGCTCAGTCGTTGAGCTGCGCCACCACATGCTCTCCACGCAGTCCGTCGAGTATGCGCATGGCTGGACGGTGTTCACCTATCGCCGGGAAGACCAAGGCTATTGATGACGCGCTGAGATGGCGTCAGGCGGCCTACTCTGCTGGCAGAGTAAGTCGCTGCCCGGCCATCAGCAGTGACAAGCGCGCCAGGCTGGTCCAGGGCGAACCCTGGGCCTGCCCTTTGATTTGCGCATCAATACGCTGGGCATCCTGCAACAGCATGGCCCAGCGCTGCGCCGAGAGGCGTTGCAGGGCCTTGCTCACCAGCGGACGGCGCTTGTCCCACACCGGTGGACGGGCCTGGCTGAAGGCCTTGTCCAGCGGAACCCCCTGACTGAACTGCTGGGCCAACCCCGCCAGCAGGCGCAGTTCACGGGCCAGGGCCCAGAGGATCACCGGCGGCTCGACACCTTCCCCGCGCAGCCCCTCGAGCATGCGCAGGGCATGGGCGGCCTCGCCGTTGAGGATGGCATCGACCAGGCCGAACACATCAAAACGTGCGCTGTCGGCAACCGCCGCCTGCACGGTCTCGACGGTGATCTGGTTGCCATCGGCCAACAGCTTGAGCTTTTCGATTTCCTGGGCGGCGGCCAGCAGGTTGCCTTCGACCCTGGCAGCGATCATGTCGACCGCATCGCGCTGGGCTGTCAGGCCGGCCTGTGAGAGGCGCTGGTTGATCCACTGCGGCAACTGCTGGGCGTCCACCGGCCAGATCTGGATGAACTGGCAGTGACCGCCCTCGATCAGTGCCTTGCCCCACTTGGTTTTCTGCGCGCTGCCATCGAGCTTGGGCAGGCTGATCAGCAGCAAGGTGTCTTCAGCGGGGTTGGCGCAGTACTCGATGAGTGCGGCCGCGCCCTTGTCGCCAGGCTTGCCTGAAGGCAGGCGCAACTCCAGCAGGCGGCGCTGGGCGAACAGCGAGAGGCTGGCTCCGGCCAGCAACAGGTTGCCCCAGTCGAAGTTGGCATCGGCGCTGAACACCTGGCGCTCGTCGTAACCTTGCTGGCGCGCGGCGCCTCGAATGGCGTCGGCGGCTTCCTGGCACAGCAGCGGGTCGTCGCCGCTGACGATATACACAGGCGCCAGCTGGCCCTGCAGGTGTTTGTTGAGTTGGGCTGGGGAGAGTTTCATGGCGAAAGGCGGGGTGCCGGGGCACCCCGTTCAGGCTCAGTTGGCCGGGACTTCCAGCGGGGACTGCTGGGGCGTCTCGTCGCGGACGCGTTGTGCTTCCTGCAGTGCCTGGGCTTCGGCGCGGGCGCGTTCGTCGGCCTTGTGCTGCAGGTCGGCCAGACGTTCCGGGGTCAGCTGTTGCAGGCGGACCATCATGTTCTGTACCAGGTCGGTGCGCATTTCCTGACGAACCTGGGTCCCTTCCTGACCGGAGCCGGTGATGTTGTTGCCATCGTGCACGTAGTAGCGCTGCACCTGCAGTTTGTCTTCCAGCAGCACGGTGTCGTTCTGGCCTTCGATGGCATAGTTCAGCACTGTGGTCAGCTCGTATTCGGCCGAGCGGTTACCACCGCTGTAGGTCGCCGCGCGCTGGGTTTCCTGTTCGTTGGTGAGTACCAGCTTGTACGGCGCACCGCTGTATACCCTTACCTCGCTGTTTTCCAAAGTGCGGCGCAACTGCTTGACGGTCTCGCCGTAAGCGTTGCGGGCGCTGAGGTTCAGCTCCTTGATGGTCAGTTCGGTGGTGCCGGTGCCGCGCAGCTGGAAACCACAGGCGCTGAGCAGTACGGCCAGGCCCATTACCAGCAGATTGCGTTTGATCATGTTGTAGCTCCCTCGTGGGCCGAATACGCCCGCCCGCGGCATTCGCGGGCGGGCGCTGCCATCAATTGGCGACGATGTTGACCAGCTTGCCCGGTACCACGATGACCTTGCGGATGGTCAGGCCATCGGTGAAGCGCAGGACATTCTCGTTGTTGCGGGCGGCCGCTTCGATCTCCTCGCGGCTGGCGGCGGCAGGCATGTCCACCTGGCCGCGCAGCTTGCCGTTGACCTGTACCACCAGCGTGACGGTGTCCTGCACCAGCGCGCTTTCGTCAACGGCCGGCCAGCCGGCGTTGATCACGGCCTGGTCGTGGCCCAGGTGTTTCCACAGCTCGTGGGAAATGTGCGGGGTGATCGGCGACAGCAGCAGGGTTACGGCTTCGAGGCCTTCCTGCAGCAAGGCACGGTCCTGGGCGGTAGCTTGCGGGGCCTTTTCCAGTACGTTCATCACGGTCATCACCTGGGCGATGGCGGTGTTGAACTTGTGGAACTGGCCGACATCGGTGCTGGCCTGCTTGATCGCCGCGTGGATGGCGCGGCGGATGACTTTTTGTGCGTCGTCGAGCGAGGCGACATCCAGTTTGCCTGGCAGGCCCTGGGCAACGTGGGCCTGGGCCAGGCGCCAGACGCGGCGCAGGAAGCGGCTCGCGCCCTCGACGCCGGAGTCGGACCATTCCAGGCTCATGTCGGGCGGCGAGGCGAACATCATGAACAGACGGCAGGTGTCGGCGCCGTAGACGTCGATCATCGACTGCGGGTCGACACCGTTGTTCTTCGACTTCGACATCTTCTCGGTGCCGCCGATTTCCACCGGCAGGCCGTCGGTCTTCAGGCGTGCGCCGATGATCTTGGCTTTGGCATCACGCTCGATCTCGACATCGGCCGGGTTGAACCAGTCCTTGCCGCCGTTGCTGGCAACGCGGTAGTAGGTTTCGGCGACGACCATGCCCTGGGTGAGCAGGTTCTTGAACGGCTCGTTGGAGGTGACCAGGCCTTCGTCACGCATCAGCTTGTGGAAGAAGCGCGCGTACAGCAGGTGCAGGATGGCGTGTTCGATGCCGCCGATGTACTGGTCGACCGGCAGCCAGTGGTTGGCAGCTTTCGGGTCCACCAGGCCCTTGTCGTAGTTCGGCGAGGCGTAGCGGGCGAAGTACCAGGACGACTCGACGAAGGTGTCCATGGTGTCGGTTTCGCGCTTGGCCGCGGTGCCGCATTTCGGGCAGGTGCATTCATAGAATTCGGGCATGCGCGCCAGCGGCGAGCCGGCGCCGTCCGGAACCACGTTCTCCGGCAGGGTGACCGGCAGTTGGTCTTCCGGCACCGGCACGTCGCCACACGCAGGGCAGTGGATGATCGGGATCGGGCAGCCCCAGTAGCGCTGGCGGCTGATACCCCAGTCGCGCAGGCGGAACTGGGTGCGCGACTTGCCGAGGTCCTTGCGGATCAGGGCGGCTTCCATGGCGTCGAAGGCGCCGGCGAAATCCAGGCCATCGAATTCGCCGGAGTTGATCAGTTGGCCGTGCTCGCCATAGGCGGCCTGCCATTCGCTGGAAACTTCGTCACCGGCGCTGGTGCGCACAACGGCCTTCACCGGCAGGTTGTACTTGTGGGCGAACTCGAAGTCGCGCTCGTCGTGGGCCGGCACGGCCATCACGGCGCCGTCGCCGTAGTGCATCAGCACGTAGTTGGCGACCCACACCGGCAGCTTCTCGCCGGTCAGCGGGTGTTCGACCAGCAGGGAAGTGGCCATGCCCTTCTTCTCCTGGGTGGCCATGTCGGCTTCGGCGACGCTGCCGCTCTTGCACTCGTCGATGAACGCCTGCAGCGCCGGGTTGCCCTGGGCGGCCTGGGTGGCCAGCGGGTGCTCGGCGGCGACGGCGACGTAAGTGGCGCCCATCAGGGTGTCGGGGCGGGTGGTGAAGACTTTCAGCGTGCCTTCGTGGCCGATGCTGGCCTGGTCGTAGGGGAACTGCACTTCCATGCCGCGCGACTTGCCGATCCAGTTGCGCTGCATGGTCTTGACCTGCTCAGGCCAGCCCGGCAGCTCGTCGAGGCTTTCCAGCAGCTCGTCGGCGTAGTCGGTGATGCGGAAGTAGTACATCGGGATTTCGCGCTTTTCGATCAGCGCGCCCGAGCGCCAGCCACGGCCGTCGATGACCTGCTCGTTGGCCAGCACGGTCTGATCGGCCGGGTCCCAGTTCACGGTACCGTTCTTGCGGTAGATGATGCCTTTCTCGAACAGGCGGGTGAACAGCCACTGCTCCCAGCGGTAGTAGTCCGGCTTGCAGGTGGTGACTTCACGGGCCCAATCGATACCAAGGCCCAGGCTCTTGAGCTGGGTCTTCATGTAGTCGATGTTTTCGTAAGTCCACTTGGCCGGGGCGACGTTGTTCTTCATCGCCGCGTTTTCCGCCGGCATGCCGAAGGCGTCCCAGCCCATCGGCTGCAGGACGTTCTTGCCCAGCATGCGCTGGTAGCGGGCAATCACGTCGCCGATGGTGTAGTTGCGCACGTGGCCCATGTGTAGCTTGCCGCTCGGGTACGGGAACATCGACAGGCAGTAGTAGGTGTCCTTGCCTGGCTGTTCGGTAACAGCGAACGACTGTTGCTCGTCCCAGAACTTCTGGGCGGCGGCTTCGATATCACGGGGCGTGTATTGTTCGTGCATGGCTACTTTTTAACTGAGAGAGAAAGGACCCTGTTTCCAGGCAGCGGAACCTCGCTGCGACCGGCACTCCGGTGTCGATAGAGTGAACGCCGTAGCATACATGAGCGCCGCGCATCGTGGGAAACCCTGATTGCGTCCCCCGCCGCGCGGGCCGTTGGTCGCGGCGGGCAGCTGCTTTTCATGACAACGCTAAGCTCATTTGTGGGGGGAGATATTCTTACCTTCAATGAGGTGAACGGATGGGAGAGTCGCAACTACCTGCAAGCAAACCGGAGCTTTACGAACGCCTGATCGACCGCTTGGGCCTGGCACTGGAAGTGGCCAGAACCTCGGTACGATTGCGCGACGAGATGCCTGCCGAACTGGAATTGCGTGGCCTGAGCCACGCCGAGTTCGAGGTGATCAAGGCCTACCTGGAGTCACTCCCGGCAGGTCACCATGCAAGCGCCGGTGCCTACCCGCAACCGGAACCATCCTCGGCCAGGATCATCTGGCTCAAGGATCGAAAACGCGCCACTGCTCCAGCAAGATCCAGGACGCAGCCATCCCGATAGCCGTTCAGGTTTGCAGGCGCACGTGCTCACGCGCCGGTTCTTCAATACCCACACTGCGATCGGCGTCGACCTCCCCTTGAGGCCCGACGCCGATCCTCTTAGGCTGCATGCCTTCCATGGAGGTGTGCGATGCCGATTCGCTTTTTCATCAAACAATGGCTGATGCCGCCGGGCGTGCTGCTGCTGTTGCTGCTGGCGGCCTGGTGGTGGCGCCGGCGCCGGCCGCGCCTGGCGGCTGCGTGCTTTGCACTGGGCCTGGGCGGGCTGTGGCTGATGAGCCTGCCGTTGGTCGTGGAGCAGGCGGCCCGGCAGTTGGAAACGGAGCCTGCGTTGGCGCCGCAGAGCTGGGCGAGCCTGGCAAGCCGTGCCGATGCCATCGTGGTGCTCGGCGCCGGGCGTGATCGAGGCGATCCGGCCTGGGGCGGCAGCGATCAACCTTCCTACCTGGCCCTGGAGCGCATGCGCTATGCCGCGCAACTGGCCAAGGCGTCCGGATTGCCGGTGCTGACCAGCGGCGGCCTGCACTATGGCACGCCGCCGAGTGAGGCGCAGTTGATGGCTGAGCGGCTGCAGGCAGATTTCGGTGTCTCGGTCAGCTGGAAGGAAGAGGCCAGCCATACCACTTGGGAGAACGCCGCGCTCAGCGCGCAGGTTTTGCAGCCGCTGGGGATCCGCCGTGTGGTGGTGGTGACCCAGGCCTGGCACATGCAGCGCTCGCGCTGGAGCTTTGAGCGTGCCGGGTTCGAGGTGGTGCCGGCGCCGGTGGGGTTCCTCGGGCGCGATCATGCCCGGCCGTTCGCGGGGTTGCTGCCGGAAAGCCGGGCGATCTGGCAGAGCGGGCAGTTGCTGAACGAGGCGGTGGGGCTGGTGGGGTATCGGCTGTTCTACTGATTCTTGCACCGCAGGTGCCGGCCTCTTCGCGGCGGTTCGACGCCTCGATAAACCCGCTCCCACAGCTACTATGCAAGCCTTGAGGGCCGCGGCGAACCCGTGGGAGCAACTGTCTTATGTTGTCAGTGCTGGCCTCATCGCTGGCAAGCCAGCTCCCACAGGTACGATGCTTGCCTCGAGGTTGGCGCGGTCCATGTGGGAGCGGGTTTATCGAAGCGTCGAACCGCCGCGAAGAGGCCCTTGCGAGCGCTATCAGACGGTCTTGGCAATCCGCCCGGCCAGCAACGCCCAACCCAGCAGCAATGCACAGACAATCGCCAGCGGCCACGAACGCCATTGCAGGTAAGGCGTCAGCTGTTGCATCGGCACTACCTCGCCATACAGCACCGCACGCTCGAACTGCGGGATCTGCGTGGTGATCTTGCCGAACGGGTCGATCAGCGCGGTCACGCCGTTGTTGGTGGCGCGGATCATCCAGCGGCCGGCTTCCAGTGCCCGCATCTGTGCCATCTGCAGGTGCTGCAGCGGGCCGATCGAGGTGCCGAACCAGGTGTCGTTGCTGATGGTCAGCAGCAGGTCGCTGCGGGCTGCCAGGCTGGCGGCAAACTCGGGGTAGACCACTTCGTAGCAGATGTACGGCGCAATCTGGTAGCCCTTGGCCTGCAGCAGCGGCTGGTCCGCGGGGCCGCGGGCAAAGTCCGACATCGGCAGGTTGAAGAACTCGATCGCCCCGCGCAGCATGTCCTGCAGCGGCACGTATTCACCGAACGGCACCAGCTTCTGCTTGAGGTACAGGCCGTCGCCTTCACCGGCTACGGTGATGCCGTTGAAGTAGCGCCGCTGGTGGTGGACCATCTGCCGTACCGGCACCCCGGTGATCAGCGCCGAATGCCGCTCGGCGGCAAACGCCCCCATCATGTCGATGTAGCCCTGGGCCTGGTCCTTGAGCACCGGTACCGCGGTTTCCGGCCAGATCAGCAGGTCTACCGGTTTTGAGCTGAAGCTCATGTCACGGTACAGCGCCAGCTGAGCGTTGACGTGGGCCGGGTCCCATTTCAGGTCCTGTTCGACGTTGCCCTGCAGCGCGGCGACCTTGAGCGGGTCGCCGGCCGGCTGGGTCCAGGCGTGGCCCTTGAGCGCCATGCCGACGACCCAGGGCGCCACCAGCAACACGGCGCCGATGGCCAGGAACGATGGGCGCGCGCGCAGGCGGAGCAGGTTGCACAGCAATGCCGCAGTCAGCGCAAGGCAGAACGACACCAGCCACACACCGCCGAGCGGCGCCAGCCCGGCCAAGGGGCCGTCAAGCTGGCTGTAGCCGGCGTAGAGCCATGGGAAGCCGGTCAGGAACCAGCCGCGGAAAGCTTCCTGCAGCAGCCACAGCGCAGCGAAGCTCAGCGCATCGGCCAAAGGCGCCTCGTCGCGGCGCAACCAGCGCGCCCAGAGCCAGGCCGGCAAGGCGAAGAAAAACGCCAGGCAGGCGAAGAACGCCAGCAGCAGCAGGATCGCCAGCAACGGCGAGGCGCCGCCGTAGGTGTTCATGCTGACGTAGATCCACCAGGTGCCGGCGCCATACAGGCCGAAGCCGAAGCTCCAGCCGCGGGCCAGGGCCTGGCGCGGGCTGAGGGTACGCAGGCCGGCGTAGAACAGGGCGATGGACAGCAGCGCCAACGGCCAGATGTCGAAAGGCGCCAGGGCCAGGAGGGTGGAAGCGCCGGCCACCATGGCCAGCAGGTTACCGGGCCAGCCGGGGCGGGTGATCCAGCGCATGTTCGTCCTTAACGGTTGATCGGTGTCAGGCGTAGCAGGTGTATCCGCCGGCTGTCGGCGTTGAGAATGCGGAAGCGGTAGCCGCCGATCTCGGTGGTCTCGTTGCGTTTGGGCAGGTGGCCGAACGCACTCATCACCAGGCCGCCGACCGTGTCGAACTCGTCATCGGAGAATTCGCTGTCGAAGAACTCGTTGAAGTTCTCGATCGGGGTGAGTGCCTTGACCAGGAAGTCGCCGCTGGGCAGCGGCTTGATGTAGCTGTCTTCCTCGACGTCGTGCTCGTCTTCGATGTCGCCGACGATCTGTTCAAGCACGTCTTCGATGGTGACCAGGCCGGCCACACCGCCGTATTCGTCGATGACGATGGCCATGTGGTTGTGGTTGGCGCGGAACTCGCGCAACAGCACGTTCAGGCGCTTGGACTCGGGCACGAAGGTGGCCGGGCGCAGCAGGTCCTTGATGTTGAAGCTGTCGCCGTTCTCTTTGAGGATCAGCGGCAGCAGGTCCTTGGCGAGCAGGATGCCAAGCACATCGTCATGGCTCTCGCCGATCACCGGGTAGCGCGAGTGCGCGGCATCGATCACCGCTGGCAGAAACTCGCGTGGCGACTGGCTGGCCTTGATGCTGATCATCTGCGAGCGCGGCACCATGATGTCGCGCACCTGCAGGTCGGCGACCTGGATGGCGCCTTCGACGATGGTCAGCGCTTCGCTGTCGAGCAGCTTGTTCTGATGGGCTTCGCGCAGCAGTTCAAGCAGCTGCTGGCGGTTTTTCGGCTCATGGGCAAAAGCCTGGGTCAGTTTACCCAGCCAGGACTTTTGCCCGTTGCTCGATCGGTCTTCGCTCATGGCGGTTACTCGTGTTCCTTGCAGTGTCAGTGTGTGATTGGGTCGATTTCGTCGTCGGCGTACGGGTCCGGGTGACCCAGTTCCGCCAGCAATTCCCGTTCCAGCGCTTCCATCTCTTCGGCTTCGTCGTCGTCGATGTGGTCGTAGCCGAGCAGGTGCAGGCAGCCATGGATGACCAGATGGGCCCAGTGCGCTTCGAGGGATTTGCCTTGCTCTTGAGCTTCGCGCTCGACCACGGCGACACAGATCACCAGGTCGCCGAGCAGCGGGATGTCCAGCAGGTCGTCGGGCACATCGGCGGGGAAGGACAGCACGTTGGTCGCGTAGTCCTTGTGCCGGTAGGTATGGTTCAGCTCGCGGCCTTCGGCTTCGTCGACCAGGCGGATGGTCATCTCGGAGTCGGCGCTGCGCTGGCGCAGGGCAAGCTCGCACCAGCGGCGGAAGGCGGCGTCATCCGGGCTGGCAGCATCCGTTGCCCGTTGCAGATCGAGTTCAAGCATCTTTGCCGCGCGCCTCGGGTTGGGCCTGTCGGGCTTCGAAGCGGTCGTAGGCTTCGACGATGCGTTGCACCAACGGATGGCGCACCACGTCCTTGGGCTGGAAATGGGTGAAGCTGATGCCAGGCACGTCCTTGAGCACCTCGATCACATGAGCCAGGCCCGACTTGGTGCCGCGTGGCAGGTCGACCTGGGTGATGTCACCAGTGATCACCGCGGTCGAGCCGAAGCCGATGCGGGTGAGGAACATCTTCATCTGTTCGAGCGTGGTGTTCTGGCTCTCGTCGAGGATGATGAAGCTGTTGTTGAGCGTGCGGCCGCGCATGTAGGCCAGCGGGGCGATCTCGATCACCTGGCGCTCGATGAGCTTGGCCACGTGTTCGAAGCCAAGCATCTCGTACAGCGCGTCGTACAGCGGGCGCAGGTACGGGTCGATCTTCTGGGCCAGGTCGCCGGGCAGGAAGCCGAGCTTCTCGCCAGCCTCGACCGCCGGGCGCACCAGCAGGATGCGGCGCACCTGCTCGCGCTCCAGCGCATCCACGGCGCAGGCCACAGCCAGGTAGGTCTTGCCGGTACCGGCCGGGCCGACGCCGAAGTTGATGTCGTTGGCCAGGATCTCTTTGACGTAGCGTTGCTGATTGACGCCGCGCGGCGTGATTTTACCCTTGCGCGTGCGCAGCGAGACGCTGACTTCATTGACAGCGGGGTTGCCGATGTTCTCGACCGCTGATTCCTGGAGATAGAGATGGACCGTTTCCGGCGACAGCTCGCTGGCCTTGGCCTCGCGATAGAGGCGGCGCAGCAACTGTTCAGCGGCGGAGGTGGTCTTGGGTTCGCCGATCAGCTCGAATTGATTGCCGCGGTTGCGGATTTCGATGGCCAGGCGTTGCTCGATCAGGCGCAAGTGCTCGTCGAACTGGCCGCACAGGTTGGCGAAACGGTTGGCCTCGAAAGGTTCGAGGATGAAGCGATGGGGTTGTATGGGTGCGTTCAAGGTGGTTTTTAGCCGCTCGACGGCAATGAATGTGAGCTCAAGAATAACCCTTGAGTGGCAGTGGCGAAAGCACTGAAACGATCAAGGGTCGGTAGTGCCCTTGGCGGCCTCATCGCGGGGCAAGCCCGCTCCCACGTTATGGCCTGTTTTGGGCTGCCTCCAAAAACAGTTCCGTGTGCTCCGCAATGGAGCCGGCGCGAGCACGGGAAATCCTCGACCCATCTTGATCGGCATTTCTTACGTCCGTGTGATAGGGCTGTCGTCAGGGGAGGGGAGAGAACGGGGTGCGCCCTTCGGCGTTCTGCAGTTCCAGCAGGTACTTGCGGAAGATCTGGCCGAGCACCTGGGTGGCATGCTCAAGCTCGTCGCGCGGCATTTGCTCGGTGACTTCGTCGGCCATGTCCAGTGCATCTTCGGCGCCGTTGACCGCAGCCATCTTCAGCAGGATGTAGGCCTGCACGTTGTTGGCCTTGACTCCTTCGCCGTGGAAGAACATCGAACCGAGGCGATACTGCGACTGGGCGTGGCCCTGCAGTGAGGCCTTCTCGAACCACTTGAGTGCATTGTCGAGGTGACGGGGGGTACCGCTGTAATAGAACTCGCCCAGCTCGTACTGTGCTTCGGCATCCCCGGATTCCGCCGTTTGCTCGCAGGCCTTCAGGGCAGTCTCCTGATCCTCCGGCGCGGCATTCAGCGTGCAGCGGCCCGTCGCTGGAATCAGCAACGAGTTACCGCCCTCCGCCAGGGCCAGCAGGGGCTGAAGAAGCAACAGGCAGCCCATGGTCAGGGCGCGGCCGGTGCGGTTCATGGGGATCGACTTACCTCTGCAAAGCTACGGCCAAGGTCTCTGGTGGCACATTATGGGATAAGCAGCGCCAACCTTACAAAGTTTTACTGGAAATTCTACACCCCGAGCCAAGGCTGCTGATTTTGCCAGTGTTTGTGAGAGGGGTCACATTCACCGGCCAGATCGCGGGGCAAGCCCGCTCCCACGCAGAGCTGAGTCACGTGGGAGCGGGCTTGCCCCGCGATCTGGCCAGTACCGGCAGGCGCCTTACTTCAGCTTGGCGAATGCCCGCTCGGCCGCATCCAGGGTGATCTGCAGCTCTTTGTCGCCGTGGGCGATGGAGGTGAAGCCCGCCTCGAACGCACTCGGCGCCAGGTACACGCCGCCGTCGAGCATCAGGTGGAAGAAGCGCTTGAAACGGTCCGCATCGCTGGCCATCACGTCGTCGAAGGTGACGATGTCATCGGCGCCGCTGAAGTACAGGCCGAACATGGCGCCCGCCTGCGTGGTGACGAACGGGATGCCGGCGGCATCGGCGCGCTGCTGCAGGCCGTCGAGCATGCGGCTGGTGTAGGCGCTGAGCTCGTCGTGGAAGCCCGGGCGGCTGATCAGCTTGAGGGTGGTCAGGCCGGCCGCCATGGCCAGCGGGTTACCGGACAGGGTGCCGGCCTGGTAGACCGGGCCGAGCGGGGCGATGCAGCCCATGATTTCGCGCTTGCCGCCGAAGCAGCCGACCGGCATGCCGCCACCGACGATCTTGCCGAAGGTCGACAGGTCGGGGGTGATGCCGTAGTAGCCCTGGGCACCGCCCAGGGAGACACGGAAGCCGGTCATCACTTCGTCGAAGATCAGCACTACGCCGTGCTTGTCGCACAGTGCGCGCAGGCCTTCGAGGAAGCCCGGCGCCGGTGGTACGCAGTTCATGTTGCCGGCCACCGGCTCGACGATGATGCAGGCCACGGTCTGGCCGACTTCGGCGAGGGTTTTCTCGACCGCGGCGATGTCGTTGAACGGCAGCGTCAGGGTGTGCTTGGCGAAGTCCGCCGGTACGCCGGCAGAGCTGGGCACGCCCTGGGTCAGCAGGCCCGAGCCGGCCTTGACCAGCAGGCTGTCGGAATGGCCGTGGTAGCAGCCTTCGAACTTGATGATGGCGTCACGGCCGGTGTAGCCACGGGCCAGGCGGATGGCGCTCATGGTGGCTTCGGTGCCGGAGCTGACCATGCGCACCATCTCCATCGATGGCACCAGCGAGCAGACCAGGTCGGCCATCTCGGTTTCCATCGCGGTCGGGGCGCCGTAGGACAGGCCGTGCTGCAACTGATTACGCACGGCGTCCAGTACGTCCGGGTGGCCGTGGCCGAGGATCATCGGGCCCCACGAGCCGACGTAGTCGACGTAGCGCTTGTCATCCTCGTCGACGACGTAGGCGCCTTCGGCGTGCTTGAAGAACAGCGGAGTGCCGCCGACGCTCTTGAAAGCGCGGACCGGCGAGTTGACGCCGCCGGGGATGTGCTTCTGGGCTTGGGCGAACAGGGCTTCGGAACGGGACATGGGATCTTCTCTCGAAATCAGGAAGCGAACAGGGCGTTGAAGGCGCGGGCGCGGCGGGTGACTTCCTGCGCGCTGTCGGCACCGAACAGGCCGTGGATCACCGCCAGCAGGTCGGCGCCATGGGCGACCAGCGGGGCGGCGTTGTCGAGGGTAATGCCGCCGATCACGGCGATCGGCAACTTGACCTGGGCGCGGGCCTGTTCCAGCAGATCGACGCTGGCGGCCGGCGCGCCCGGCTTGGTGACAGAATTGAAGAAGCGGCCGAAGGCGACGTAGTTGGCGCCTTCCTTGGCGGCCTGCTGGGCAAGCTCAAGGCTGGCGTGGCAGGTGGAACCGATGATGGCCTGGCGGCCGAGCAGGGCGCGGGCCGGCGTGAGCGGGCCGTCGGTCTGGCCCAGGTGCACGCCGACGCCCAGGCGTGCGGCCAGTTCGGCGTCGTCGTTGATGATCAGCTGGGTGCCGTAGCGCTCGCACAAGGTCATCAGCGCTTCGGCCTCGCGCAGGCGGCGCGCGGCATCGTCACTCTTGTCGCGGTACTGCAGCAGGCAGACGCCGCCTTCGAGTGCCGCCTCGACGTGGCTGAGGAAACGGCCGGCGAGCAGCTGGCTGTCGGTGATTGCATACAGACCGCGGAGCTTCATCGGGTGGCCTCGTGTCAGGAGCAGAAATCCAGGGGCAGGCGGCTCGGCACGTACTGGCCCTTGCCCAGTTGCTCGGCGTCACGCAGGGTGCGCCAGGTGTAGTCCAGGGCGCTGCGCACGGCGCTTTGCAGCTGCTCGCCAAGGGCCAGGCGGCCGGCCAGGGCGCTGGCCAGGGTGCAGCCCGAGCCGTGATAACTGCCGGGCAGGCGTTGGCAGGTCCAGGTGTGCTGCTGGCCATCGCGGCTGTACAGGCGGTTGTGAATTTCGTCCTCGTCGCCGTGGCCGCCGGTGATCAGCAGGTGCTCGACGAATGGCAGCAGCTTGGCGGCGCACTCGTCGGCGGTGCCGTCCGGCAGTTCGGCGAGGATACGCGCCTCGGGCAGGTTCGGCGTGGCGATGGTGGCCAGCGGTAGCAGGCGCTCGCGCAGTGCGTAGCCGACCTCGTCCTTGCCCAGGCGGCCACCGCCGCCGGCGCGCAGCACCGGGTCGCAGACCAGCGGCAGGTGCGGGTGAGCCTTGAGCAGTTCGGCCACGGTGTCGACCATTTCGATCGAGCCGAGCATGCCCAGCTTGACCGCGGCCACGGTGGAGTCGGCCAGCACGGCGTTGGCCTGGGCCAGCACCCACTCGCGGTCAAGCACGCGGAAGTCGGAAACGTTGACGGTATCCTGCACGGTCAGGGCGGTCACGGCCGGTGCGGCGTGACAGCCTTGGGCGATCAGGGCTTCGATATCTGCCTGCAGCCCGGCGCCACCACTTGGGTCGTGGCCGGAGAGACAGAGGACAACGGGGCGGGAGCTGTAGGTATTCATGGTCGGCGAGCTTATCACCAAACCTTTTTGTGCGGATCGGTCGCCGCGCAAGATTTGCTGATCGAGTGGTCAGGATGGTCGCGATGTTTATCCTGTAATGCGCATGCTAGAGCTGTTTCATGCAAATTTGGTGTGGCCTCTGGTCTTGCCGGAAAGCTATGCTAGAGTGCTCGGATAATTCGATCAACGGACTCTGCCGGATCACGTCGTCTCAAAGGGAAGGGAGGCAACGCGACGCGAACGGACAGGCCATGCTGGGGCTGTATGCGCTATTTGCTGATTGTGCTTCT
Organism: Pseudomonas oryziphila; assembly: GCF_003940825.1. Taxonomy (NCBI): domain Bacteria; kingdom Pseudomonadati; phylum Pseudomonadota; class Gammaproteobacteria; order Pseudomonadales; family Pseudomonadaceae; genus Pseudomonas; species Pseudomonas oryziphila. Next base: position 711,360 of record NZ_CP034338.1, read on the forward strand.
GGGCTGCTTGCCCCTGTTCGCCGGGGCGGTCGAATTCGACGCCAGCACCTCACGACTGCCACTGGGCAGGTTCATGCAGGTCTACGAGGACCACGATGGCAGCGCCAGTATTGGCCAGGTCAGCGCGCCTGCCTTTGCCAGCCGTTTTCAGGCGCACCCCCATGAGGTGCTCAATGCCGGTTACTCGACCTCGGTGTTCTGGCTGCGAATCGACCTGAACTACGCCGCCACCCCCTCCGCCGCGCCGCGCCAATGGTTGCTGGAGCTGGCTTACCCGCCGCTGGACCATCTCGAACTCTACCTGCCGGATGCCCAAGGGGTATTTCGCCTGGCCCAGCGCACTGGCGATGCATTGCCCTATGCCAGCCGGCAGATTCGCCAGAACAACTACCTGTTCGAGCTGCCCCTGCAACCTGGGCAGGCAACCACCGCCTACCTGCGCCTGCACAGCCAGGGTTCGGTGCAGGCGCCGCTGACGCTGTGGTCGACCCAGGCGTACCTTGAAGACCAGCCCACCCGCCTGTATGTGCTGGGCATGATCTATGGCGTGCTGCTGGTGATGCTGGTCTACAACCTGTTCATCTACCTCAGCGTGCGCGATGTCAGTTACCTCTACTACATCCTCTACATCGCCTCCTTCGGCTTGTACCAGGTGTCGGTCAACGGCGCCGGTATCGCCTACTTCTGGCCGGACAGCCCGTGGTGGGCGAATGCCGCGACGCCCCTGTTCATCGGCGCCGCCGGGCTTTTCGGCTGCCAGTTCGCCCGCCATTTCCTGCAACTGGGCCGGCTCAGCCGTGGTTTCGACCGCCTGCTGATGGCGCTGATGGCGGGTGGCGCGCTGGTCATGGTGCTGGCGGTGACCCTGCGTTACGGCATTGCGCTGCGCATGGCCACTGTGCTGGCGCTGTTGTTCACCGTGAGCATCTTCAGCGCAGGCCTGTACGCCTGGTGGCGCGGGGTGCGGGTGGCGCGCTGGTTCATCATCGCCTGGACCGCCTTCCTGCTGGGCGGGCTGGTCAACACCCTGATGGTGCTGGGCTATCTGCCTAATGTGTTCCTTACCATGTACGCCAGCCAGCTCGGCTCGGCGCTGGAGGTGGCGTTGCTGTCACTGGCCCTGGCCGACCGCATCAACAGCCTGCGCGAGCAGCAGGCCCAGGCCCTGCGCGAGACCGGGCGCACCCTCGAGCAACTGAACCAGCAACTGGCCCACAGCAATCGCCTGAAAGACGAGTTCCTTGCCACCGTCACCCATGAGCTGCGCACCCCGATGAACGGCGTGATCGGCTCGTTGGAGCTGCTGCACACCCTGCCCATGAGCGCCGAGCAGGCCCAGTACCACCGCACGGCCGCCGGTTCCGCCCAGGACATGATGGCCATGGTCGACGACATCCTCATCCTCACCGAGTTGCAGGCCGGCCGCCTGCGCAACCACGGTGTGCCGTTCAGCCTGCGCCGCCTGCTCCAGGAACTGCGTGCCGGTTACGCCGGTCAGGCGCTGGCCAAGGGCTTGTACCTGACCCTGGATATCCCCGCCGACGTGCCCGACAGCCTGGTGGGCGATGCGCAGAAGCTCGCCCGCTGCCTGGCCTGCCTGGTGGATAACGGCCTCAAGTTCACCCATCAGGGGGGCGTGACCGTTCAGGTGCGTGGCCGGCGCATCGGGCCCGACCGGCTGGCGCTGAGCCTGACCGTCAGCGACAGCGGCATCGGTTTCGAAGACCTCGACCAGGCCGTGCTGTACCAGCGCTTCTTCCAGGTCGATGGTTCGATGACGCGGCGCTACGGCGGCCTGGGCATCGGCCTGTCGATCTGCCGCCAATTGGGCGAACTGGTTGGCGCGCAGCTGTCGCACGAGTCTACCCCGGGGTTGGGCAGCCGCTTCGAACTGAGCCTGATCCTGACCGTGGCCCAGGTGCAGGTGACTTCCAGCCGGGCGGCGACGGGGCGCAGGCGCTACTGACGGGCGGGCAGGAAATGATCTGCTCATCGGCAGTTTTGTCACTTTGACTGTGCGGGCTGCGGTGCTTCACTGGGTTTTCCAGGCATGAGCGGATCCATGAGGCCCCCCGATGAACCTGCACCAGTTCGCCGAAACCCACGAAGTCACCAATCAGCCGCCGGCCCTCGACGGCGCCAACCTGTACCGCCTCGACCAGCCCTTGCAGGAATGGTCGCGACGCTTTGGCGCCGGCTGGGCCGAGCCGCGGATCGATGCCTACGGGGCACTGGCCGGCGGCCCGCTGATGGCCGCCGGGTTCCTCGCCAATGCGCACAAGCCCGAGTTCAGCAGCCATGATCGCTACGGCCACCGGGTGGATCTGGTGGAGTTCCATCCCGCCTACCACGAGCTGATGCGCACCGCGGTCGAGCATGGCCTGCCCTCGCTGCCCTGGGCCGAGCCGCGCGCGGGTGCCCATGTTGCGCGGGCCGCCATGACCTACCTGCACAGTCAGGCCGAAGCCGGAACCGGCTGCCCGCTGACCATGACTTTCGCCGCCGTGCCGGCGCTGCGGCTGCAGCCGGAGCTGGCCAGCTACTGGTTGCCGAAGATCCTCGCCCGCGAATACGACCCGCGCAACGTCGGCGACCGGCACAAGGCCGGGGTGACCATCGGCATGGCCATGACCGAGAAGCAGGGCGGCACCGATGTACGCGCCAACACCACCCGCGCCTACCCGGTCGGCGCCCCAGGCCCGGGCCAGGCCTACGAGCTGGTGGGGCACAAGTGGTTCTGCTCGGCGCCCATGTGCGACGCCTTCCTCACCCTGGCCCAGACCGACAAGGGCCTGAGCTGCTTCCTGCTGCCGCGCCACCGCCCGGACGACCAGCGCAACCAGTTCTATATCCAGCGCCTGAAGAACAAGCTCGGCAACTGCTCCAATGCCTCCAGCGAGGTGGAGTTCCGTGGCGCCCTGGCGTGGATGATCGGCGAAGAGGGTCGGGGTGTGCCGACCATCATCGAGATGGTGGCCATGACCCGCTTCGATTGCATGGTCGGCTCCAGCGCGTTGATGCGTCAGGCGCTGACCCAGGCCGCCCATCACTGCGCCCACCGCAAGGTCGGCGGACGGGTGTTGAGCGAGCAGCCGCTGATGCAGAACGTGCTCGCCGACCTGGCCCTGGAGAGCGAGGCGGCGCTGGCCCTGAGCCTGCGCATGGGCCAGGCCCTGGAGCAGCTCGACGACCCGCAGCAAGCGCATTTCGCCCGCCTGGTGACGGCAGTGGGCAAGTACTGGATCTGCAAGCGCGCGCCGGGGATGATCAACGAGGCCGCCGAGTGCCTGGGCGGTGCGGGCTATGTCGAGGACAGCATCCTGCCGCGGCTGTACCGTGAGGCGCCGGTCAACTCGACCTGGGAAGGTTCCGGCAACGTGCAGTGCCTGGACGTGCTGCGGGCGCTGTCGAAGGAGCCGGGTGTGCTGGATGCGTTGTTCATCGAGCTGGGCGATGGTCATGGCGATCCACGCCTGGCGGCGTTCATCGGCAACCTCAAAGGGGCGTTTGCCGATACCGGCGACATTCAGTACCGGGCTCGGCAACTGACCGAAGACATTGCCGTGGCATTGCAGGCCAAGCTGCTGCTCGAGGCCGGTAACGCCACGGTCAGCGATGCCTTCATCGCCAGCCGCCTGGGTGGCGGCGGGCGGGTCTATGGCGCATTGCCGCGCGGGGTGGATGTCGAGGCGCTGGTGGCCAGGGCGACGCCGGTCTGGGGCGGATAACGACATCGCGGGGCAAGCCCGCTCCCACGATGCCGTCGTGGGAGCGGGCTTGCCCCGCGAAAGGCTCAGTGCCGATTATCGGGGGTGTATTTGCCTGGCAACGCAGGCAAGATGGCTGTCATGCATGTCAGAAGACAGGAAGCCCAGCGTGAGCCAAGCGTTTGAAGTCGTTGATACCCCCGAACAGGCCGTCGACCGTCTGGCGGCCCTCCACGAACAAGCCACCGGCGCCCTGAGCCAGGCCCTCAAGCGCTACCTCAAGGACCGTACCGAACCGGGCCAGGACGAGCGTGCGCTGTTCCGCTACCCGGCGCTGCGCCTGACCTACTTCAGCCAGGGCGAAGTCGCCGCCACCACCCGCGCCTACGCCAAGGTCCAGGTGGCCGGCACCTACAGCGTCACCGTCACCCAGCCCGCCGCCTTCCGTGGCTACCTGCTTGAGCAATTGCGGCCATTGATGCACGACTACACGGTGACCGTGGAAGTCGGCGTCAGCGAGCAGAACATCCCGTACCCCTACGTGGTCGACCAGGGCGACGAACTGGCCGGCAGCGGCATCACCGCGGCGCAGCTGGCGCGGGTGTTCCCCAGCACCGACCTGTCGGCCGCCACCGACAACATCGCCGATGGCCTGTACGACTGGGAAAGCGCCGAGACTCTGCCGCTGGCGTTGTTCGACGCGGCCCGTGTCGACTTCTCGCTGCGCCGCCTGGTGCACTACACCGGCAGCGACTGGCGGCACATGCAGCCGTGGATCCTGCTGACCAACTACCACCGCTACGTCGACCAGTTCATCAGCCATGGCCTTGAGCAGTTGCGCGAGGACCCACGCTTCGTGCGCATGGTCCTGCCGGGCAACGTGGTCATCGAAAAGGGCATGGACAACGGCGAGGCCCAGGCCCTGGTGGCCAGCGTGGTCTGGCACCGCTACCAGATGCCGGCCTACCACCTGATCGCCGCCGACGGCGATGGCGTCACCCTGGTCAATATCGGCGTCGGCCCTTCCAACGCCAAGAACATCACCGACCACCTGGCGGTGCTGCGCCCGCACTGCTGGCTGATGATCGGCCACTGTGGCGGCCTGCGTCAGTCGCAGACCATCGGCGACTACGTGCTGGCCCACGCCTACATGCGCCGTGACGGCATCCTCGACCGCGTGGTGCCGCCGAACATCCCGATCCCGGCCCTGGCCGAAGTGCAGCTGGCGCTGCAGGAAGCGGCGGCGCAGGTTACCGGCGAGCGTGGCGAGGAACTCAAGAAGCGCCTGCGCACCGGCACCGTGCTCACCTACGACGACCGCAACTGGGAGCTGCGCTGGGCCCAGGAACGCCCGCTGATCAACCTGTCGCGTGCCGTGGCGGTGGACATGGAAAGCGGCACCATCGCCGCGCAGGGCTACCGGCTGCGGGTGCCGTACGGCACCTTGCTGTGTGTATCCGACAAACCGCTGCACAGCGAGATCAAGCTGCCCGGCTCGGCCAACGCCTTCTACAACCGCGCGGTCAGCCAGCACCTGAAGATCGGCATCGCCGCCCTCGACCTGCTGCGTACCGAGCTCAACTCGCTGCACTCGCGTAAACTGCGCAGCTTCGATGAGCCGCCGTTCCGCTGAGGATCCATGCCCCTGCCACCACGCAATACTCCGCGCCGCCCGGCGGCGCGGCCTTCCGGCCCACGTCGCCAGGCCAAGGTGCCGCCGGCCGAACCGCGCCTGATCCTGTTCAACAAGCCGTTCGACGTGCTCACGCAGTTCAGCGACGGCGAAGGGCGGGCCACGCTCAAGGACTTCATCGACATCCCCGGTATCTATCCGGCCGGGCGCCTGGACCGCGACAGCGAAGGCTTGCTGCTGCTGACCAACGATGGGCGCCTGCAGGCACGTATCGCCGACCCCAAGCACAAGCTGGCCAAGACCTACTGGGTGCAGGTGGAGGGTGAGCCGAGCGCGGAGCAGTTGCAGCGCCTGCGCGACGGCGTCGAGCTCAATGATGGCCCGACCTTGCCAGCCGAAGCCCGCTTGCTCGACGAGCCCACGCTATGGCCACGCAACCCGCCGGTGCGCTTTCGCAAGAGCGTGCCGACGGCGTGGCTGGAACTGGTGATTCGTGAAGGGCGCAACCGCCAGGTGCGGCGCATGACCGCGGCGGTGGGCTTGCCGACCTTGCGGCTGGTGCGGGTGAGGATTGGTGACTGGACAATCGAAGGGCTGGAGCAGGGGACGTGGCGGGAAGTGCCGCCGAAGCTCTGATCGCTATCGCGGGGCAAGTCGCATCGGCGCACCGCCGCTCCCACATTCCTCACATTCGTGGGAGCGGCGGTGCGCCGATGCGACTTGCCCCGCGATAGGTCCCTAAACCCCTTCCAGAAACCCCACCACCACGCTCTTGATGATGAACGCCAGCACGCCCAGGCCCAGCACGAAGAACAGGATCAGCGTGCCGAAGCGGCCAGCCTTGGATTTTTTCGCCAGGTCCCAGACGATGAAGCCCATGAAGGCGATCAGCACGGTGACGAGGACGATCATCATCCACTCTTCGAATACGGCGGGATCCATCGGTCAACTCCAGGCAGGATAAGAGCCCGATCATACGCCGGGCGCGCAGGGTTTCAACGCAGGTGGGTCAATGGCAGCTCGGTGCTGGCCAGCACCTGGTTGAGCACGAAGCTCGAACGTACGCTGGTCACGCCGTCGATGCGGGTGAGGCTGCCGAGCAGCAGCTTCTGGTAGTGGTCCATGTCCGGCACCACCACCTTGAGCTGATAGTCGGCGTCCATCCCGGTGACCAGGCTGCACTCCAGCACTTGCGGCAGGTTGCGGATCGCCGCCTCGAAGGTTTCGAAGCGCTCGGGGGTGTGGCGGTCCATGCCGATCAGCACATAGGCGGTCAGGCTCAGGCCGAGCTTCTTGCGGTCCAGCAGCGCCACCTGGCGCGAGATGTAGCCGTCGTCTTCGAGCTGCTTGACCCGGCGCGAGCAAGGGGAGGGCGACAGGCCGATGCGCTCGGCCAGTTCCTGGTTGGAGATGCGCGCGTCACGCTGCAATTCGGCAAGGATGCTCAGGTCATAGCGGTCGAGCTTGCTCATGAATAGGGCCTTTTCTGTTCGGATTGCGGCGAATTATCGATCCTGAGTGAAAAATTGCGCAAGCGGTATTTATCAGAGCAATCTTCGCAATCATCTGCCCCCTCGGCTCGCCTATCTTTATCACCAGAATCACTGCCCGGACATCAGTCCACGGCGAGGCGCCCCAGACGGGCGCTCGCGGCCAGCCCTCCAACCGGATCGGCACGGCCCCCGGGCTACGCACTGCCCAGAAGGCGGCGCGAGGTGAGCCGGTACCACAAGTGCCGAGCACGGACGACAATTCCCGAAGGGAGGCCGCAAGGCCTCCCTTTTTTATTGCGCCCAATCGCGGGGCAAGTCGCATCGGCGCACCGCCGCTCCCACGCCTGCACCACCAGTAGCGTGGGAGCGGGCTTGCCCCGCGATGGCGTCGATAGTGCGCAGCTGTTTCAGGACGGGACAGCCGGTGTTTCTGCCCGCGCCGCGCCCGGCCGCAGGCTCGCGGCCACTGCGCTCAGCAGTACCAGCAGCCCGCCGGCCAAGGCGATGACGAAGCCCTGGCCGGGTGTCGTCGCATCCACCAGTTGGCCCGCCGCAGCAGCACCCAGTGCCACGCCGACGTTCAGCCCGGCCAGCAACCAGGTCAAGCCCTCGGTCAACTGCTGCGCGGCGACGCAACGCTCCACCAGGGTCATGGCGATGATCATGGTCGGGGCGAAGAACACCCCGGCCAGCAGCACCGCCCCGGCCAGCCCGGCCAGGGAGTCGACCATCAGCAAAGGCAGGGTGGCCAGCGCCGTCGCCAGCGCGCCCGCCAGCAGCTGGCGTGGCAGTGGCAACGGCCAGCGCACGGCGCCGAACAGCAGGCCCGCCGCGCAGGAGCCGATGGCGTAGGCCGACAGCACCAGGCTGGCCGTGAACGGTTGCCCGCGTTCACTGGCGAACGCCACGCTGACGATGTCCACCGTGCCGACGATCACCCCCATAGCCACCATCAGCAAGGTCAGCCGGCGCAGGCTCGGCTGGCGCCACAGCGGCCGGTTGCGCGAGGGTGTGAGATCCACTGCGCCTACTGGCGGCTCACTGGCCCTCTGCAGCACCAGTGCCAGGGTGCCAAGCGCCAGCAGCGTGGCGGCGCCAAGCAGGCCGGCCGCCGGCCACAGGGCCACCCCGAGCCCGATCGCCAGGGGCGGGCCGGCGATGAAACTGGCCTCGTCGAACACCGTCTCCAGCGAGTAGGCGCTCTGTAACAGCGGCTGCCCGCGGTACAGGTAGGCCCAGCGCGCACGGGCCATGGCTGACATGCTGGGCATGCAGCCGCTGAGGACCGCCGCTGCGAACAGCAGCCAATCGGCACTGCGCAACCATGCCGCAGCGGCCAGCAACAGCAGGCCGGCCACGCTGATCAGGCTGGCCAGCGGCAGTACCCGACGCTGCCCCAGGCGGTCGACCAGGCGTGACACCTGTGGCGAAAGCAGCGCGTAGGTCAGCACAAAGGTGGCCGATACCGCCCCGGCCAGGGCATAGCTGCCGCGTGTGTGTGACAGCAGGGTGATGATCGCGATCCCGCTCATCGGCAGCGGCAAGCGAGCGAGTAGCGCCGCTAGGGCAAAGCCCCGCGTGCCGGGCAAGGCAAAAAGTCGGGTGTAGGGATTAGGCATTTCGGTTCCTCCTTGAGCCACACCACTTGCCGGGGCAGAGCGGGGGCGGAATTAATACGTACAGCACGTATGATTAAATAATCATACGATGTGAATGTAAATATTCATACGCAGTGTATGTAAGGGGGAGTGATGGTTCGCCGTACCCGCGCCGAAATGGAAGAAACCCGCGCCGCTTTGCTGGCGGTGGCCCGCCAGGTCATTAGCGAACAGGGCTATGCAAACGCGTCGATGGACGACCTGACGGCCCGTGCCGGCCTGACCCGTGGCGCCCTCTATCACCACTTCGGTGACAAGCAGGGCCTGCTGGCGGCGGTGGTGGCGCAAATCGACGCTGAGATGGACGCCCGCCTGCAGGCTATTTCAGACGCGGCCAGCGACCCCTGGGAGGGCTTGCGCCAACGCTGCCAGGCCTACCTGCGCATGGCCCGCGAGCCGCAGATCCAGCGCATCGTCCTGCGTGATGCGCGGGCGGTGCTGGGCGGCGCCTCGCCCGAGGCGCAACAGCGCTGTGTCGCTTCGCTGCAGCAACTGCTCGCCGGGTTGATTCAGCAGCAGGTGGTGGCCGAGGCCGACCCATGGGCGCTGGCGGCGATGGTCCATGGCAGCCTGACCGAGGCGGCGTTCTGGGTCGCTCAGGGCGAGCAGGGCGATGCTCGGCTGGCCCAGGCGCTGGCGGCGCTGGAGTTGCTGTTGCGCGGATTGCTGGCGCAGGGGTAGCGCGGTCGCTGTCCGCTATTTCATCAGCCGGCCTTGTGCGGCGCGTTAGACTGCCTGCAGTACAGGCAGGGGTCATTGACTGAGAGGAACAACATGAGGTCATGCATCTGGCAGTTGGCAGGTGTTGGTTTGCTGGGCATCGGTATCAGCCTGGGCGCCTTGGCCCAAGGGCCGGGAGACGGCCCGCAGGACCCCAATGGCGGGCGTGGTTCGCCGCTCAACTCGCGTGACGAAGTGCGCCAGACCCAGCAGCCACGCCAAGGGTATTACCAGGACATCCCGCGCCGGCATGACGACAACCGTCACTGGCAGGCCGGTGGCCCCGGTCAGCGACCGGGCGGCGACTGGTCGGGGCGGCCGGACGGCCATGGCGATGGTTGGGGCCCCGGGCCGCAGTATCGCCCCGGGCATACCGTCGATCGCTTCCCGGACCGCTCCTGGCAAGTGCCCTACCGCGGCCAGGATTACTACTACTCCGGTGGTTACTGGTATCGCCCCCATGGCGGCGGCTATGTCGTGGTCAGGCCGCCTTACGGGGTGAGGGTCAGTTACTTGCCGCCCTATGCGCGCGAAGTATGGCTGGGCGGAGCACTGTTCTTCCTGGTGGCCGACACCTATTACCAGTACCAGGCCAGCAGCGCCGAGTACGTGGTGGTCAACCCGCCCACGGTGGCGCCAGCGCCGCAACCGGCAGGTGGTTACGATGTGATCGCCTATCCGCTGTATGGCCAGGGCCCGGAGCAGCAGGAACAGGACCGTTATCAGTGCCATCGCTGGGCCGTCAGCCAGAGTGGTTTTGACCCGGCAACCGCCAGCTATGCGCCGCCGCCGAACGTGGCAGACAGCTATCGACGGGCATTGGGCGCTTGCTTGAGCGGGCGGGGTTACAGCATCAACTGATGCCAAACTGTGGGAGCCGGCTTGCCGGCGATGCAGTTTTTGGGCACCGGCTTCGCCGGTGATCGCCGGCAAGCCGGCTCCCACAGGGTTATGCATTTCTTTAGACCAGCGCGGTCAAGGTGGGAGCTGGCTTGCCAGCGATGAGGCCTACACCGGATCTGCATGCACGATCACATCTGCCCGTGGATAACGCTCGCGGATCGCCTGGGAGGCCTGCACGCACAACCCATGGGCCTGATGCAGCGGCAGGTCACCCGGCAATTCCAGGTGCAGTTGCACGAACCAGTGGCTCCCCGACACCCGCGTGCGCAGGTCGTGCGCGCCCTTGACCCCAGGGATCGCCAGCACCGCTTCGAGCATGCGCTCGCCGATGTCGGCCGGCAGCTCCTGGTCCATCAGGATCGCCGTGCTCTCGCGGGCGATCTGCACCGCGCTCCACAGGATGTACAGGGCGATACCCAGGCCAAACAGCGCATCCAGCTGTGGCCAGCCCAGGCGCGCCAGCAGCAGGGCCAGCAGGATGCTGCCATTGAGCAGCAGGTCGGAGCGGTAGTGCAGTGAATCGGCGCGCACCGCGGTCGAGCCGGTGATACGGATCACCCTGCGCTGCAACGCCAGCAGCGCCAAGGTCAGCACCAGCGACAGCAGCATCACCGCGATACCTGCCCCGGTATCGCCCAGCGGCTGCGGCGACTGCAACCGCTGCACGGCCTGCACCCCGATCAATACCGCACTGACCCCGATGAACAGCGCCTGCGCCATGCCGGCCAGGGCTTCGGCCTTGCCGTGGCCAAAACGGTGGTCGTCGTCGGCCGGGCGCAACGCGTAGTGCACCGCGAGCAGGTTGAGGAATGAGGCGACGGCATCCAGCGCCGAGTCGGTAAGCCCGGCCAGCAGGCTCACCGAGCCGCTCAGCCACCAGGCCACGGCCTTGCTCAGCACCAGGATGCTGGCCACCGCCAGGGATGCGCGGGTGGCCAGGCGCAGCAGGCGTTGGTGTTCGCTGGTCACGGTCATGCGCCGGGGTTCGTCCTTGTGGGTTTCAGGCTGCCGGTACCAGGCCGAGGGCCGCCAGTTGCTCGACGCTGCCGCGCTGCTGGATCAGCCGTGGGTCGTTCAGCGGCAGGCGCTGGCCCAGTTCGCTTTCGAGAATAGCCTGCAGCTTGATCCTGTCGACCTGGCCGTCGGCATTGATGGCGGGCTTGAGCTTGGCCGGGTCGACCTGCGCGGAGTAGCCGCCGGGGTAGTAGATGGCGCCCGTGGCGAAGTCGATGCCGAAGGCGATCAGGCCGGGGATGATGTAGAACAGCAGGCCGACGGCATCCAGCGCGGCGATCATCGGGTCGATCTTGCCTTCGATCTGCCCGCGACGGTCAGGGAAGAAAACCGTGCCGCAGGCCGTCAGTTGGGTCAGCAGGGTGGCGACAAGGGCGCCACCGATGACGCGGGAAGCGATGCGCATGTGAATCTCCGGTAAAGGTAACCACGACAAAGGGCGCGGCAGCGGCCGGCGCCTGAAGCTTAAGACCATGATAGGGCAGGCCAGGTTCGCCGTTATACTCGGGCGATTGTTCGAGGACCACCATGATTTCATTACCGATCGATGCCGTACTGCCTGACCTGCGCCTGGCCCTGGGGGCCCGCGACGAAGCCGTGCTCGAGGCGCCGCCCGGCGCCGGCAAGACCACCCGCGTGCCCTTGGCCCTGCTCGACGAACCCTGGCTGGCCGGGCAGACCATCCTCATGCTCGAACCCCGCCGCCTGGCCGCCCGCGCCGCCGCCGAGCGGCTGGCCAGCGAGCTGGGCGAGAAGGTCGGGGAAACGGTGGGCTATCGCATCCGCCTGGACAGCAAGGTTGGCCCCAACACCCGCATCGAAGTGGTCACCGAAGGCATTCTCACCCGCCGCTTGCAGAGCGACCCGGCACTGGAGGGGGTGGGGCTGCTGATTTTCGACGAATTCCACGAGCGCAGCCTCGACGCCGACCTGGCCCTGGCGCTGAGCCTCAATGGCCGCGGCTTGCTGCGTGACGAACTGCCGCTGAAGATCCTGCTGATGTCGGCCACCCTGGAGGGCGAGCGCCTGTCGCGGCTGCTGGATGACGCCCCGGTAGTCAGCAGCCAGGGCCGTATGCACCCGGTGGACATTCGTTGGAGCCGGCCCTTCCAGCCAGGCGAGTTCGTCGAACCGCGGGTGGTCGACTGTGTGCTGCAGGCGCTCGCCGATGAAGGCGGCAGCCTGCTGGTGTTCCTCCCCGGGCAGGCTGAGATCCGCCGGGTGCACCAGGCCTTGCAGGAGGCCCTGGGCGAGCGCCCCGGCATCCTGCTCTGCCCGCTGCACGGCGAGCTCGACCTGAATGCCCAGCGCGCAGCCATCGAACCGGCGCCCCAAGGCCAGCGCAAGGTGGTGCTGGCCACCAACATCGCCGAGACCAGCCTGACCATCGACGGCGTGCGCGTGGTGATCGATGCAGGCCTTGCACGGGTGCCGCGCTTCGACCCCGGCAGCGGTATGACCCGCCTCGACACCCAGCGCATCTCCCGCGCCAGCGCCACCCAGCGGGCCGGCCGTGCCGGGCGCCTGGAGCCGGGCGTGTGCTACCGCCTGTGGTCCGAGGCGCAGCATGATCAACTGGCGGCCCATGGCAGCGCCGAGATCCTCCAGGCCGACCTGGCCGGTCTGGCCCTGCAACTGGCGCGCTGGGGCGTACCGCCCGAACAACTGAGCTGGCTCGACCAACCGCCCACTGCCGCCTTCGCCCAGGCCCAGGACCTGCTGGCACGGCTCGGTGCCTTCAAGCCCGGCCAACGCGGGCAGTTGAGCGCCCACGGCCAGGCCATGGCCGAGTTGCCGGCGCACCCGCGCATCGCCCACCTGCTGCTGCGCGGCCAGGACCTGGGGCTGGCCGACTTGGCCTGCGACGTCGCGGCCTTGCTGGGCGAGCGTGACATCCTGCGCGGCGGCGGCGCCGACCTGCATTCGCGGCTGAGCGTGCTCAGCGGTGAAAGCAGAACCTCACGCGGCGGCCAGGGCGGCGTGCAACGTGCCCGGCAACTGGCCCGGCAATACCGTGGGCAATTGCGTGGCAAACCCCGCAGCCCAGTGGCGGATCCCGAGCATCCGCGCTGGCTCGGTGCCCTGCTGGCGCTGGCCTACCCCGACCGTGTCGCCCAGCAGCGTCGCGAAGGCGGCGCCGAATACCGCCTGGCCAACGGCCGTGCGGCGCTGTTCGGCGAAGCCGATGCGTTGATGAAATGCCCCTGGCTGGTGATCGCCGACCTCGGCAGCCGCCAGGGCCAGCGCGAGGAGCGCATTTACCTGGCCGCCGAATTCGAGCGGGCACTGTTCGATGATGTGCTTGCCGAGCAGGTCGAACAGCTCGACCTGCTCGACTGGGACGAGCGCGAGCAGGTGCTGCGCGCCGAACGCCAGCGCAAGGTCGGTGAACTGGTGCTCAGCCGCGAGCCGCTGCCCGGCCTTGCCGATGATGCCCGCGCCAAGGCCTTGCTCGGCCTGGTGCGGCGCAAGGGCCTGAACCTGCTGACCTGGACCCCCGAACTGCGCCAGTGGCAGGCTCGGGTTGCACTGCTGCATCGACTCGACCTGGAGAAAGACGGCCAGAGCGAGTGGCCCGACCTGTGCGACGACGCGCTACTGGCCAGCCTGGAAGACTGGTTGCAACCCTACCTGGGCAAGGTCTCACGCCTGAGCCATTTCGCCGCGCTGGATCTGTCGTCGATCCTGCGCAACCTGCTGCCCTGGCCGTTGCCCCAGCGCCTGGATGAGCTGGCCCCGGCGCACCTGAGCGTGCCTTCGGGCTCGAACATCCGCCTGGACTACAGCGAACAGCCACCGATTCTTGCCGTGCGCTTGCAGGAGCTGTTCGGCCTGGCCGACACCCCACGCATCGCCGGTGGCCGCCTGCAGGTCAAGCTGCACCTGCTGTCACCGGCACGCCGGCCAGTGCAGGTCACCCAGGACCTGGCCAACTTCTGGCGCACCACCTATGCCGAGGTGAAGAAGGATTTGAAAGGGCGTTATCCCAAGCACTACTGGCCGGACAACCCGCTGGTGGCCGAGGCCACGGCGCGGGCCAAGCCCAGAGGCACCTGACGAGGCTGGGCAGGCTAACCGGCGGGTGCCAAGGATGTCCCGAGAGCATCCTTACAAGGCACGTACGATCAGGTACTCGCACAGCTCGCCGGTTTGCACGGTGAGGCCAGCGACATCTGCACCATTGCCCGGCAACGCCTTGACCTGATGACCCTGCTGATCCCGGAGCAGGCACATGACCCGGTCTTTTTGCCACTCGAGCGGTTGTACCTTCCAGTACTGTTGCGTACTTGCTCGTGGATAGAGGCCGAGTCGCCCGTTGCTGTCGATGTCCAGCTGCCGTGTGCTGTCTCTGGCCAGCGACAGCGTGAAGTGAAGGCGCTCGGGCCCCTTGGAATGAAAGCGGAAGAGGAAGGCTTCGGCCGGGTCGGTACCTCCAGTCTGCAGCCAGCCCGTATCACTGCGAACATCCACCCCGAAACTGAAATCGTGGCGTGTGGCTTGCAGGTGAATGGGCGACCAACGCTGGCCTTGCCGTAGGTAGATCTGGCCGATGAAGGAACGGCCATCGGCCCAGGCGTTTGTGGTTTGGGGCATGCTCAAGCTGAGTTCTCCTGAATGTGCGCTGCGCCAGGCGAAGTTCGGGCCGGCGCGACGCACATTAGGCAGCAGGTGGGCAAAGGGGGGCAGCTTGAGCGGTTTCCTGGTCGTGTGGTGGTTCCTCGTGCTTGATGATCAGGCACGGACCAAACTCAGGCCGCCGCTTCGCTCTCCAGCAGCATGAACAGGCGGTACAGCACCACGGTGCTGAACAGCTGCAGGAAGCCGCTGAGGCTATCCAGGGCCAGTTGCACGCCTGGCTGGGGCTCGGGGAATACCGTCAGCAGCAAGCCATCGATCAGCCACAGCGGCGCCAGCACCGACAGCATGCACACCATGATGCGCATGAAGTGCCCGGTGGTCATGCGCGCGCTGGTGCGCATCGACTCGACCACTGGCAGGCCGCGCAGCACCAGCAGGTATTCGGCGAACACCAGGTTCACCATGATCCATACGCCCGGGAAGATGAACAGCATCAGGCCCGCCATGATCAGCAGCGAGCTGATCAGGATCAGCAGCGCCAGCGCCGGCCACAGCTGCAAGGCGCGGGCGAACAGGTTGCGCTTGGCGATCGCGTCGCCGTTGCTGCGGGTGTCGAGGTAAAGGATCAGTGCCGCGCTGTACAGCGGGTAGAACAGCAGGCTGACCAACATGCCGTAGGCCGGCGAAGCCTGCTCGCCAAGCTCGCGGTAGAGCAATTGGCTGCACAGTGCCTCGAGCACCACCAACGGCAGGCACAACTGAAGGATGCTCACCAGGTGGCGGCGGAAGAAGTACAGGGAGTCGCGCAGAACGCTCAGCGGATTCATCGGTCAACATCGCATGGCAGAAAAAGCAGGGCGTAACTTTAGCCCAGACCGCTCGCTTGCTGAAAAAAGTTTCATGGCCCGGGCGATTGAATCGCCCGGCCGGGCCCCCCATCTTTGAGCCTGTCCGCTGTCCAGTTCAGCCCATGAGGTCGCTTGATGAACACTGAAGAACAAACCCTGATCGACGGCCTGTTCGGCCGCCTCAAGCAAGCCGAGGACCCGGCCCAGCCGCGCGATGCCCAGGCCCAGGCGTGCATCGAGCAGCATCTGCGCCAGCAGCCAGCGGCGCCGTACTACATGGCCCAGGCGATCCTGGTGCAGGAGGCTGCGATCAAGCGCCTGGACGAGCAGAACAAGCAGCTCGAGGCCGAGCTCAAGCAGGCCCGTGCCCAGGTTGAAGCGACCCGTTCCAGCGCCGGTAATGGTGGCGGTGGTTTCCTGTCCAGCATCTTTGGTGGCGGTGCCGGTGCCCGCAGCCCAGAACCACAGCGCTCGGTTGCGCCGCCGCCGTCCGCTGCCGGTGGCTGGCGCGAGCCTGCCCCGCAAGCCTACGCCCCTCCTCAACCACAGCAGGGCTTCGGCGCGGCGCCTGCGCCGGCACGCAGTGGCGCCAGCAGCTTCCTTGGCGGGGCGATGCAGACGGCCGCCGGGGTGGCCGGCGGCGTGCTGCTGGCCCAGGGCATCAGCAGCCTGTTCAATCATCACTCGCAGCCTGAAGAGGTGGTCGAGGTGATCAAGGAAGAACCCGCGCCGGCCAGCGACACAGGCGGCTGGAACGACCAGGGTGGCCAGCAGCAGGTGGCCGACAACGGTGGCTGGGGCAGTGACCAGGGTGGTTTTGCCGATACCGACTACGGCAGTGATGATGGCGGCTTCTTCTCGGACGACGACTACGTCTGAGGGCTCTGGCATACTCGCTGGCACTCGGGGGCGCGTTGCGCCCCTTTCGCGGGCAAGCCCGCTCCCACAGAAGGCCGCGCATAACCTGTGGGAGCGGGCTTGCCCGCGAAAGGGCTCTGCAACAGCCTCCTTCACGGATTCAGCGAGGTCACCACGCGTGAAGAGAATCGCCCTGTTCGCCGACGTGCAGAACCTCTACTACACGGTTCGCCAGGGCCACGGCTGCCATTTCAACTATGCCGCGCTGTGGGCCGAGGTCAGCCGCGAAGGGGAGATTGTCGAAGCAGTGGCCTACGCCATCGACCGCGGCGACAGCAAGCAGCAACAGTTCCAGCAGATCCTGCGCAAACTCGGTTTCGAGGTGCGCCTCAAACCCTACATCCAGCGCGCCGATGGCTCGGCCAAGGGCGACTGGGACGTGGGCATCACCCTCGATGTGATCGAGGCGGCGGCGCGGGTCGATCAGGTGGTGCTGGCCTCCGGTGATGGGGATTTCGACTTGTTGCTGGAGCGGGCGATGCAGCGCCACGGCGTCGAAACCGTGGTCTATGGCGTGTCAGGGCTGACGGCGTTGTCGGTGATCCGCGCGGCCAGCCGCTACGTGCCGATCGAGGGCAAGCTGCTGCTGCGTCGTTGAAGGCCAATCGCGGGGCAAGTCGCATCGGCGCACCGCCGCTCCCACACTGATCGCGGCAAGTTTTTAAATTGTGAACAAAACAGTTGCTCCCATAGTAATCGTGGGAGCGGGCTTGCCCCGCGATTGGCTATTTCATCCCTTCCTGCCATTGCCCTCCAGATGCCCCAGCGGCACCCGCCGCTCCACCGCACTCGACAGAATGATCGAGGTCTTGCTGAAGCCCAGCTGAGACACCCGGTTGATCAGCGCCTCCAATTCACCCATCGAAGCCACCGCCGCCTGCATGATCACGCAAGGGTCGCCGGTGACCCGGTGGCACTCGGTCAATTCAGGGATGTTCGCCAGCACGTCATAGGCCTGCTGGTTGCCATGGCTGGCCAGGCGCAGCTCCATCACGCACTGGATCGGCAGGCCGATCTTTTCCAGGTCGACCTTGGCCGTGTAGCCACTGATCACCCCGCTGGCCTCGAGCTTGGCGACCCGCTCGGCCACCGCCGGGGCCGACAGGTTGACCTGGCGCGCCAGCTGCGCGTAAGTGGCCCGGCCGTCTTCCAGCAGGGCGGCGAGGAGCATGCGGTCGTATTTGTCCATGGCGATTCCTGGTGGCTTTGCAATCGATGGTCAAGGCTGTGCATAACCATGCTTTGCAAAGTGTTTCGGTGATTTAAACGTGTTTTGTAACTTAAGTTTGCCCGTGGCCCTTTCTAAACTAAGCCACCCGTAAACGGATTTCGAGCCCCCTGCCATGACTGCCTCCCGTCGCTTCCCCTTGCTGCTTGTCGGCGCCTTTCTTGCCCTGTACCTGGTCTGGGGCTCGACCTACCTGTTCATCCGCATCGGCGTGGAGTCCTGGCCACCGCTGATGATGGCGGGTGTGCGCTTCGTGATTGCCGGCAGCCTGCTGTATGGCTTTTTGCGTTGGCGCGGGGCGCCGGCTCCCACCTGGGCGCAATGGCGCGCGGCCGGGGCGATCGGTTTTTTGCTGCTCAGCTGCGGCAACGGTGGCGTGACCCTGGCCGAGCACGCCGGGGTAGCCTCGGGCGTGGCTGCCTTGGCGGTGGCGACCGTGCCGCTGTTCACCCTGGTGTTCGGCCTGCTGTTCGGCCACCGCAATTCGCGCCTGGAATGGGCGGGCATCGCCCTCGGCCTGGTGGGCATCGGCATGCTCAACATGGGTTCGAACCTGCAGGCCAGCCCCATGGGCGCCGCGCTGATCCTGTTTGCCGCGGCGGCCTGGGCCTTCGGCTCGGTGTGGAGCAAGCAACTGCCGCTGCCCCAGGGCGCCATGGCCAGCGCCGCGGAAATGCTGGTTGGTGGTGCTGCGCTGCTGATCGGCAGCGCTCTGAGCGGTGAGCGCCTGACCCAGATGCCCACCGCCGCCGGTTGGGGCGCGCTGGCCTACCTAGTGCTGTTCGGCTCGATCCTAGCCTTCAGCGCCTACATGTACCTGCTCAAGCACGTGCGCCCGGCGGCGGCCACCAGCTATGCCTACGTCAACCCGGCAGTGGCGGTGTTGCTGGGGATCGTCTTTGCCGGCGAGCAGATCGGCGCCGAGGAGTGCCTGGCGATGGCGGTGATCATCGGCGCGGTGGTGCTGATCGGCCTGCCGCAGTGGCGCAAGGCGCCTGCGGCGGTGAGCTGACGTCAGCGACGAGATGTCGTGTCCGTGGGAGCGGGCTTGCCCCGCGATACCGGCGTAGCCGGTGCCATCCAATCGCGGGGCAAGCCCGCTCCCACGAATGCCCGCTCCCACGAAACCCCACTCCCCCTACAGCCCATTGCGTTAAACTTGCCGCCTTCGCTGAACCCCCTGACGGTATTGCCATGAATTTCGCCCAACTCGGCCTGATCGAACCGCTGCTGCGCACCTTGCAGACGCTGGACTACAGCACACCCACCCCGGTCCAGGCCAAGGCCATCCCCGCCGTGCTTGCCGGCCGCGACCTGATGGCCGCCGCCCAGACCGGCACCGGCAAGACCGCAGGCTTTGCCCTGCCGGTGCTGCAGCGCCTGGCCCTGGAAGGCGAGAAGGTCGCCAGCAACTCGATCCGCGCGCTGGTGCTGGTGCCCACCCGCGAACTGGCCGAGCAGGTCCACGCCAACGTGCGCGAATATGCCGAGAACCTGCCGCTGTCCACCTACGCGGTATACGGCGGGGTCAGCATCAACCCGCAGATGATGCGCCTGCGCCGTGGCGTCGACCTGCTGGTGGCCACCCCCGGCCGGTTGCTCGACCTGTTCCGCCAGAACGCGATCAAGTTCGGCCAGGTGCAGACCCTGGTACTCGACGAAGCCGACCGCATGCTCGACCTGGGCTTTGCCGAAGAGCTGCGCTCGGTGTACGCCGCGCTGCCGCGCAAGCGCCAGACCCTGCTGTTCTCGGCCACCTTCTCCGAGCAGATCCGCCTGCTCGCCGGCCTTGCGTTGAACGACCCGCTGAGCATCGAAGTCAGCCCGCGCAACGCCGCCGCCACCACCGTCAAGCAATGGCTGGTGCCGGTGGACAAGAAGCGCAAGGCCGACCTGTTCTGTCACCTGCTGCGCAAGCAGCGCTGGTCCCAGGTGCTGGTGTTCGCCAAGACCCGCAACGGCGTGGACCAGCTGGTCGAGCGCCTGCTCGCCGAAGGCGTCAACGCCGATGGCATCCACGGCGATCGCCCGCAGGCCACCCGCCAGCGCGCGCTGGACAGCTTCAAGGCCCGTGAGGTCCAGGTGCTGGTGGCCACCGATGTCGCCGCGCGCGGCCTGGACATCGACGACCTGCCGCTGGTGGTCAACCTCGACCTGCCGATCGTGGCCGAAGACTACGTGCACCGCATCGGGCGCACCGGCCGTGCTGGTAACAAGGGTGAGGCGATCTCGCTGGTGTGCGCTGACGAAGTGCAGATGCTCGCGTCGATCGAGACCTTGATTCGCCAGCAGTTGCCACGCCATGAAGAGCCGGATTTCATCCCTGATCACCGGGTGCCGATGATCGATGCCAGTGGCCAGGTGGTGAAGAAACCGAAGAAGCCTAAAAAGCCGAAAGAGAACAGCGCCAAGCGCGGGCTGGGGCGTTGGATGGACAGCGACGAGGGCGGGGCCGCGGCGCCATCGGTCAAGGCGGTGCGCAAGGTGCCGAGCTTTAACGGTGGGCCGCGCAAGCGTAAGCCATAAGCTGGCACGAGCCCTGTGGGAGCGGGTTCACCCGCGAAGAATCCAACGCTGTGTATGGCACGGGCTTCGCCCGTGTTCGCGGGTAAACCCGCTCCCACAGGGGGCGGGTCAGCTTTGGAGTTTCAGCCAGTCTGCTGCTGCCTTACCCGCCCGCAATCCGCTGGCAAAGCACGCCGTCAGCAGATACCCCCCGGTCGGCGCCTCCCAGTCCAGCATCTCGCCGGCGCAGAACACCCCGGGCATGGCCCGCAGCATCAACCCCTCATCCAGCGCCTCGAAGCGCACCCCACCAGCACTGCTGATCGCCTCATCCAGCGGCCGCGTGCGCACCAGCGTGATTGGCAGCGCCTTGATGGCTGCCGCCAGGCGCTCGGGGTCGGCAAAGGCCGCCTGATCGGTCAGCTCACGCAGCAGCGCCGCCTTCACCCCCTCGATCCCCAACTGGCTGTGCAGGTGCTTGGCCATCGAGCGCGAGCCACGGGGCTTGGCCAGGGCCTGGGCGATCTTGTCCACAGGCCGGTCCGGCAGCAGGTCGAGCAGCAAGGTGCCACGCCCGTCGCGGTTGATCGCTTCGCGCACCGCCGCCGACCAGGCATACACCAGGCTGCCTTCAACGCCTTGCGCGGTGAGGATGAACTCACCTTTGCGCGGCACCGCGCCGGGCACGCTCAGGGCAATGTTCTTCAGCGGCGCGCCGGCGAACTTGCTTCGCAGCAGTTCGCTCCAGCCCGCCACCTCGAAGCCGCAGTTGCTCGCCTGCAGCGGCGAGATATCCACAGCCCGTTCGCCGAGCAGCGGCACCCAGGCGCCGTCCGAACCCAGGCGTGCCCAGCTGCCGCCGCCGAGGGCGAGCACCACGGCGTCGGCCTGGAGCTGCAATTCCCCCTGTGGATAAGCGATCCGCAAGGCACCTTCGGCCGTCCAGCCCAGCCAGCGGTGGCGCGTGTGGATAACTACCCCGGCCTCGCGCAGGCGCTTGAGCCAGGCGCGCAGCAGTGGCGCGGCCTTCATGTCGCGGGGGAACACCCGGCCCGAGGTGCCGATGAAGGTTTCGATGCCCAGCCCGTGAATCCACTGGCGCAGGGCCTCGGCGTCGAAGTGGCGCAGCAGGCCGTCGAGCTCGCCCTGGCGCTCGGCGTAGCGCCCGACGAAGGCGGGGTAGGGCTCGGAATGGGTGATGTTCATGCCGCCAACCCCGGCCAGCAGGAACTTGCGGCCCACCGAAGGCATGGCATCGAACACCTGCACCGCCGCCCCGCGCCGGGCCAGTGCCTCGGCGGCCATCAGGCCGGCGGGGCCGCCACCGATCACGGCGACAAGGGGAGGGGAGGCAGGGCGAGGATCGTTCATGGTCGGCAGCAGGCTGTGGAAAAGAGCGCGCATTCTACCCCAGCCAGGCATCTGCAAGTACTGTTCAAAAAATGATCAGTATCTTGCAGGCCAGGCAGACAAAGGGCTGGAGGTGCTTTCCCGCAGGTTATCCACAGCCGGTTCCACAGTCATTGTGAACAACCATGGCGCCTACCGCGTAGCGCTGATCAAAAAACGATCAAGACTTTGCAGGCCACGCAGGCAAAGGGCTGTAGGCGCTTTCCAGCAGGTTATCCACAAGCGGTTCCACAGTCATTGTGAACAACCCATGACACGCGCCGCGCTGTGGTGGAGGATGCCGTGGCGCCGGGCCAGGGCTTCGCGATCCTTGCTGTAGCCGCCGCCGATCACCCCGACCACCGGGATATCGCGGCCCAGGCACTGGCGCAACACATGTTCGTCGCGGGCGGCCAGGCCTTGGTCGGTCAGTTGCAGGTAACCCAGGGCGTCGTCCTTGTGCACATCGACACCGGCGTCGTACAGCACCAGGTCTGGCTGGTACAGCGGCAGCAGGTAGTTGAGCGCGTCCTCGACCACCTTCAGGTACGCGCTGTCGTTCATGCCGCGGGGCAGGGGAATGTCCCAGTCGCTTTTGGCCTTGCGGGCGGGGAAGTTCTGCTCGCAGTGCAGCGACACGGTGATCGCCTCGGGGGTGTCGTGCAGGATGCGCGCGGTGCCGTCGCCCTGGTGCACGTCGCAGTCGAAGATCAGCACCCGGTGCACGCGGCCGGCTTCCAGCAGGTAGCGGCTGATCACCGCCAGGTCGTTGAAGATGCAGAACCCGGCCGGGTGGTCGTAGTGGGCATGGTGGGTGCCGCCGGCCAGGTGGCAGGCGATGCCGTGCTGCAGGGCCAGTTCGGCCGTGAGCAGCGAGCCACCCACCGCGCGCACCGTGCGCCGCGCCAGCGCCTCGCTCCAGGGCAGGCCCAGGCGGCGCTGGTCCTCGCGGGACAGTTCACCGTTCATGTAGCGCTCGATGTAGTCGCGGTCGTGGGCCAGGGCGAGGATGTCGTTGGGGCAGATCTCGGGGCGCAGCAGCGCCGCGTCGGTGGTCAGCCCGCTGTCGACCAGGTGGTCGCGCAGCAGGCGGAACTTGTCCATCGGGAAGCGATGGTCCGGCGGGAATTCAGGGCTGTAGTCGTCGTGGTAGATCAGCGGCAGGGGCATGGCGGTTTCGTGAGGTGGGCCTGTGCCGATCTTGCCAGTTTTGTATTGGCAATGTGGGCCCAATCGCCGGCAAGCCGGCTCCCACAAGCATCAGTGCAGCCCTGTGGGAGCCGGCTTGCCGGCGATTGGGCCTGAAAATTCAATGCATCACTTACCGGAGGACGCCAACACCCGCTGCCAGTCCGGCTCGTTCATGCGCCCGAGGATCCTGGCCTTGCCCTCGCCGTTCACCGACACGAACAGCGCACTGGCATACCCGCTCTCGCGCTCCCCTCCCGCGACGCGTTGCTGGCGGGCGAAGTGGTCGATGCAGCCATTGTGGGTGACCAGCACCAGGTTGTGGCCGCTGCGCTTGCGTGCCAGAGCTTCGTCGGCGAACTGCTTGTCACAGGTTTCCAGCCAGTCCTGGGTGGCAGCGTCCTGGCCCAGCAGGAAGTGCGAAGTCTGCCGGGTGCGCAGCTTCGGGCTGCTGTACACGTCCGCCCCGGCCAGGCCCAGTTGCCGCAGGCCCTGGCCCACCCGGCCAGCCGCTTCGCTGCCGGCAACGGTGATACCGGTGGGGTCGTCCAGGCATGGCCCGGGGGCGCTGTCGCAGCGTTCGGCATGGCGGATCATCACCAGCACCGCGCCATCTTTCCATTGCTGCAACAGGCCGCTTTCGCTCAGCTGTTGCTCGTTGCCAAGGTCCACGATGTGCGTCCTCGTCGCCAGCCAGGTACCTACGCCGGCCACGGCCATCAACAGGCCGATGGCGGCACTGATCAGCTTGCGCGAACGTCGGCGCTTGAGGCGGGCCGCAAGGGCAGGGTCGTGCAAGGTCGTGCTGGAAAGCATGTGTCACTCCGATGGCAGTGCGGCGTCGACTGTGGCCGCTGTAATGCCAGGCATTGTGCGAAGCGGCCTGTCGGAGGCCGGTGAAGTGGATGTGAAAAAAACATCCGGCAGCGGCGGCCTGGATGAAACTTCATTCGGCGGCCTACGCTGTAAACTGCCAGACCGCGATTCCGGAGCCCCCCGATGCCCCCCATCCTCGAACTGGAAAGCGCCCGCCTGGTGTTGCGCCAATGGCAGGACGACGACCTGCGTGAGTTCGCCGCGCTGTGCGCCGACCCCCAGGTGATGCGCTATTTCCCGGCACCGATGACCCGCCTGGAGGCCGCCGCGCTGATCGGCCGGGTGCGTGGCCATTTCAATGAATTCGGCTTTGGCCTGTGGGCGCTGGAGCGCAAGGACAGCGGCGCCTTCATCGGCATGACCGGGCTGCTCAACGTCAATTTCGAGGCCCCGTTCGGCCCGGCGGTGGAGATCGGCTGGCGCCTGGCTCGGCGCCACTGGGGCCTGGGGTTCGCCAGCGAGGCGGCCTGGACCTGCCTGCGCTGTGCTTTCGCCCAATTGCACCTGGAGGAGGTGGTGTCGTTCACTACCGAGGGCAATCTGCCGTCGCAGAAAGTCATGCAGGCCATCGGCATGCAGCAGGACCTGGACGGCAGCTTCGAACACCCCCGTCTGCCCGCTGGCCACCCGCTGCGCCCCCACGTGCTGTACCGCATCGACCGGGCCCGATGGCAGGACACCCTGCGTGGCTGACGGGGATGCCCCTCGACGGGGCCGCCGACAAACCCTGTATCATTTGCCGGTATAACCGCGCCGTAATGCCTTGCCAGGAGAACCTTCCATGAGTCACGTACTGGACGACCTTGTCGACCTGTTGAGCCTAGAGTCCATCGAGGAGAACCTGTTCCGTGGCCGCAGCCAGGACCTGGGCTTCCGCCAGCTGTACGGCGGCCAGGTGCTCGGCCAGTCGCTGTCGGCGGCCAGCCAGACGGTCGAGGACGCCCGCCACGTGCATTCGCTGCACGGCTATTTCCTGCGCCCCGGTGACGCCAGCATGCCGGTGGTCTACTCGGTGGACCGCGTGCGTGACGGCGGCAGCTTCAGCACCCGGCGGGTGACGGCGATCCAGAAGGGCCAGCCGATCTTCACCTGCAGCGCGTCGTTCCAGTACGACGAAGAAGGCTTTGAACACCAGGTGCAGATGCCCGACGTGGTCGGCCCGGAGAACCTGCCCAGCGAAGTCGAACTGGCCAGCGCCATGGCCGACCAGTTGCCTGAGCGCATTCGCGACAAGGTGCTGTGCGCCAAGCCGATCGAAATCCGCCCGGTCACCGAGCGCGACCCGTTCAACCCCAAGCCGGGCGACCCGGTCAAGTACGCCTGGTTCCGCGCCGACGGCAACCTGGCGGACACCCCCGCGCTGCACAAGTACCTGCTGGCCTACGCCTCGGACTTCGGCCTGCTGACCACCGCGTTGCTGCCCCATGGCAAGTCGGTGTGGCAGAAGGACATGCAGATCGCCAGCCTCGACCACTCGCTGTGGTTCCACCGCAACCTGCGCGCCGACGAGTGGCTGCTGTACGCCACCGACAGCCCCTGGGCCGGCAATGCCCGTGGCTTCTGCCGTGGCAGCATCTTCAACCGCGCCGGGCAATTGGTGGCCTCGTCGACCCAGGAAGGCCTGATCCGTCACCGCAAGGACTGGGCATGAGCCTCGGCGATATCCGCCACTGGGTGTTCGACATGGACGGCACCCTGACCGTCGCGGTGCATGACTTTGCGGCCATTCGCGAGGCGCTCGACATCCCGGCCGAGCACGACATCCTCACCCACCTGGCCGCACTGCCGGCTACGGAGGCGCAGGCCAAGCATGCCTGGTTGCTGGAGCATGAGCGCGACCTGGCGATTGCCTCGCAAGCCTCTGAAGGCGCGGTGGAGCTGGTGCGCGAACTGGCTGGGCGCGGTTGCCGCCTGGCGATCCTGACCCGCAACGCCCGCGAGCTGGCCCATGTCACCCTGGAAGCCATCGGCCTGGCCGACTGCTTCCCGATCGAGCATGTGCTTGGCCGTGACGAGGCGACGCCCAAGCCCGACCCGGACGGGTTGTTGCAGATTGCCCGGGCATGGGCGGTGGCACCGGGCGAGATGGTGATGGTCGGCGACTATCGCTTTGACCTGGATTGCGGGCGAGCCGCCGGGACCAGGACCGTGCTGGTCAACCTGCCGGACAACCCCTGGCCGGAGCTGGCCGACTGGCATGCGGCGGATTGCCGGGCGCTGAGGGCGTTGCTGGGCTGACACCGCACCGCCCTCATCGCCGGCAAGCCGGCTCCCACAGGTGCAGCGGAGCGCGGTCATTGTGGGAGCCGGCTTGCCGGCGATAGGGCCACATTGGCCTGAAGATCTGTCTAAGCTGCTCTGCACCTTTCCCCTCGATGGAGACCCCTCGAATGAGCAGCAAGGCGATCTACGTCCTCCCCGGCGGCGGCTACGACAAGGTCCAGGTCGGCACCTGCGAGGCCGCCGCGCCCAGCGCCGGCGAAATCACCGTGCGCCTGCACGCCAGTTCCCTCAACTACCACGACTTCGCCGTGGTCAGCGGCATGTGGGGCCCGAGCGAGCGGCGCATCCCCATGGCCGATGGCGCCGGCGAGGTGACCGCGGTCGGTGCCGGGGTCACTGAGTTCAAGGTCGGCGATGCGGTGGTCAGCACCTTCTTCCCCGACTGGCTCGCCGGCCAGGCCCAGGTCGAAGGCTTCGCCAGCGTGCCCGGTGACGGCATCGACGGCTATGCCCGCGAGCAGGTGACCGCCCGCGCCACGTCCTTCACCCACGCCCCCAAAGGCTACAGCCACGCCGAGGCGGCCACCCTGACCACCGCCGGCCTCACCGCCTGGCGCGCGCTGATGAGCGACGACCACCTCAAGCCCGGCGATACCGTGCTGGTGCAGGGCACCGGCGGCGTTTCGATCTTCGCCCTGCAGTTCGCCAAGCTGGCCGGCGCCACGGTGATCGCCACCTCGTCCAGCGATGCCAAGCTCGAGCGGCTCAAGGCGCTGGGTGCTGACCACCTGATCAATTACAAGACCACCCCGGCGTGGGGCGAGCAGGTGCGCAAGCTCACCGACAACCGTGGTGTCGATCATGTGATCGAGGTGGGCGGCCCGGCCACGCTCGAGCAATCGATGATTGCCGCGCGTATTGGTGGCCATGTGTCGTTGATCGGCATTCTCACTGGCGTGGCCGGGCAGTTGCCGCTGGTTCAGGCGCTGGTGCGGCAGATTCGCCTGCAAGGGGTGCTGGTGGGCTGCCGCGAGCAGCAGCAGGCGATGGTTCGCGCTATCGATGCCAATGGCTTGCGGCCGGTTGTGGATAAGCACTTTGAGCTGGAGCAGATCGTCGAGGCGTTCAGGTATCAGGAGAGCAACAAGCATTTTGGGAAGATTTGCTTGAGTTGGTGAGCTGCAGGTCAGGGCTTTTGAGGCGGGGGCCATGTAGGTGTTCGTCATGTGATCGCATTTGGGCGAACAGGTGCAAGGCGATGGATTTGCAGCGCCCTTGAGATCGAGCGCCGCCCGCGCGGCGCATCGCTGGCAAGCCAGCTCCCACATTTGTTTCGGGCCAATTATGCCTGTGAGGGTACCGCTGCCCGCCTTGGTGCATGTCTCAAGTCAGGCGAGGCGCCAGTGGTGCCCACCTCAATACCGCGTCGTGCCAACAAGGCGTACAGCGATGAAACAACAGGAGTAACTGGCCCGAAACAGATGTGGGAGCTGGCTTGCCAGCGATGCGCCGCGCGGGCGGCGCTCGATCTCACAGGCGCTGCAGTCCTGTCGACAAACACCAGCACCCCATCACCGCCCCCAACCCTTCATGCCCCACACACCCGAGGCAAATCCACAGTAACCAGCAACCCACCCCCCAGCCGCGCCCCCAGCGTCAGCGAACCCCCATGGGCATTGGCGATACCGGCAGCAATGCTCAGCCCCAGGCCATGCCCGCCACCACTGCGCGACGGGTCAACCTGATAAAACGGCTCCAGCACCTGGCCCAGGTGCTCGCTGTCGATACCCGGCCCACGGTCACCCACCTGGATACGCAAGCGTTCCGGGCTATCGTGCACCTCGATATCCACAGGCCCCGGCGCATGCCGGTGGGCGTTGTCCAGCAGGTTCTGCAGGCAGCGGCGCAGGCCGCTGGCATAGGCGTTGAGCGGGCGGGCCTGGCCGTGCAGGCACAGTTCGCCACCGAGGTCTTCGAAGTCGGCCTGCAGGGCGCGCAGCAGCGCGTCGATATCCACAGGCTCGCGGGCATTTTCCAGCTCGCCGCTGCGCAGGAAGTCCAGGCTGGCGGCCACCATGTCCTCCATCTGCTGCAGGTCAGCGCGAAAGCGCTGGCGCAAGTTCTCCTGCCCCAGCAGTTCGGTGCGCAGGCGCAGGCGGGTGATTGGCGTACGCAGGTCGTGGGACACGGCGGCAAAGAAACGGGTGCGCTCGGCGATGCTGTCGATCAGCCGTTGCTGCATGGCGTTGAACGCCTGGGCCGCCTGGCGCACTTCCTGGGGGCCGTCGAGGTTCAGCGGCGGGCGGTGGATGTCCTGGCCCAGGGCTTCGGCGGCGGCGGCCATCTGCCTGAGCGGGCGCAGGGCGATACGCACCGCGATCAAGGCCAGCAGCACCACTACCACGGTGCGCAGCAAGTAGATGCGGAACAGGAAATCGAACACCAGCGAGCCGATCGAGGCGCTGCGCCAACCTTGGTCTTCGGTGCTTTGCAGGTACAGCACCTGGCCGTCGGGCAGGGTCAGCTCGACAACGCTGCGCACACTGGCCGGCGCCCCGCGCATCAGCAGGCCGGCGCCACCGGGCTGGTTGTCGGGGGCGAGCAGTTGCAGGTGCAGCAGGCGCAGGGGCGCCGGCGCGCCGGTGCGTTCGCTGAGCAGCCGGCGCAGCAGGGCGTCCTGCTCGGGCGGCGCCGGTGCGAACCCGGTCGGCGCTGCGGGCAATTGCTGCCAGCGCGACGATGCCATGCCTTCGAGCAACGCCGGCAACTGCGCCGGCCGCTCGCGGGCCACCTGCAACAGGTCGGCCAGGCGCCCGGCGAGCAGGCGCAGGGGGATCTCCAGCACCTGGGTCTGGCGCACTTCGTACCAGATGCTGCTGGTGAGCAGCTGCGAGGCGAGCATGCCACCGACCAGGATCAGCACCAGGCGGCCATGCAGCGAACGTGGCCAGCCGCGCTTCATTCGCTGGCCACGTCATTGGCCGTTAGCATGTAGCCCTCGTTGCGCACGGTGCGGATCAGCGCCGGGTTGCGCGGGTGGTCACCCAGGTGCTGGCGCAGGCGGCTGACGCACACATCGATGCTGCGGTCGAAGGGTTCGCGTTCGCGGTCGAACACATGGTTGAGCAAAAAATCCCGGCTCAGGGCGCGGTTGGGGTGCTGCAGGAACAGCCGCAGCAAGCGGTAGTCGGAGCTGCCCAGGCTGACCACCAGGCCAGCAGGCGAGCGCAGCTGGCGGGTGGCGGTGTCCAGGCGCCAGCCGGCGAAGCGCAGCTGGCTGGCTTCGTCCACACGGGCGCGCTCGGGGAAGCTCTGGGTACGGCGCAGCACCACCTTGATCCGCGCCAGCAGCTCGCGCGGGTCGAACGGCTTGGCCAGGTAGTCGTCGGCGCCCATCTCCAGGCCGACGATGCGGTCCACCAGGGTGCCGCGGGCGGTCAGCATGATCACCGGGATATTGCTCTGCACCCGCAGCTCGCGGCACAGAGTCAGGCCGTCTTCGCCGGGCAGCATCAGGTCCAGCACCACCAGGTCGACCAGGCGCTCGGCCAGGCAGCGGCGCATGTCGCGGCCATGGGCCGCCACCGACGTGCGCAGGCCGGCTTCTTCCAGGTAGAGGGACAGCAGCTGGCGGATCTCGGGGTCGTCATCGACGATCAGGATGTGGTCGGGCTTGGACATGGGCGGGCCTGTAGGTTGGAAGCGCAGGGCACCTTACACCGCGCTTGCTTCAGCGAATGTAACGGAATGTTTTGGGCGACCGAAGGCCTGCCGGGCCGTACATTTGCGCACACAAGATGGCGTGGGGCCGTCTTTAGAATTGCGCCACTCAAATGCGACTGATTTTCTTTAAGGACTTCACATGCCCCACGCATCCTCCCCGCGCCTCCCGGCGACCCTGGCGCCGGCCTTCGGCCTGATGCTGGGCGCCTGCGCCTTGCCAGCCCTGGCCGATACGCTCGACCTGCCCGCCACCCGGGTGGACGGCAAGCAGGACCGCTACAAGGTCGACACGGTGACCTCGAGCAAGATCACCACGCCCTTGCTGGATGCGCCGCAGAGCATCAGCGTGGTGCCGCGGGCGGTGCTGGAGGAGCAGAACGCGCAGAGCCTGCAGGAAGTGTTGCGCAATGTGCCGGGCATCACCTTCATGTCGGGTGAGGGCAACCTGGGTTGGGGCGACCTGTTCTCCATTCGCGGTTTCGCCGCCGAACAGAGCATGACCGTCGATGGCGTGCGCGACGCCGGCATGGCCAGCCGCAACGACACCTTCAACCTGGAGCAGGCCGAAGTCTACAAGGGCACCGGCTCCGTGGAGTCGGGCGTGTCGGCCGTGGGCGGCAGCGTCAACCTGGTCAGCAAGCGCGCGCACCTGGGCGATGCCGGCAAGCTCTCGGCGGGCATCGGCACAGACAACTACAAGCGCCTGACCGCCGACGTCAACCGCCAGCTCAATGACACCAGCGCCGTGCGCGTCAACCTGATGAAGCACTACAACGCGGTGGCCGAGCGCGACGAGGTGGACTACGACCGCTGGGGCCTGGCCACCTCGTTCGGTTTCGGCCTGGGCACCGACACCCGGCTGTGGCTCGACGCGTTCTACCAGAAAGACCGCAACACCCCCGATGGCGGCGTACCGATCCAGCGCGGCACCGATGGCAAGCGCATGCCGGGCGTCGACCGCGACGCCTGGTACGGCGATTCGAGCCTGTATACCCAACGCAGCGAAACCCGCTCGCTGACCGGCCTGTTCGAGCACGACTTCAGCGACGACCTGACCCTGCGCAACCAACTGCGCTGGCAGCAGACCGACAACTGGGCGGTGCTGTCGCCGGCCCGTTTCGTCGCCGCCAACGCCGATGGCAGCCGCACCTGCACCGGCACCCGCTGCGCCAGCCTGGGCTATGTCGGGCTGGGGCCGCGCAGCTCGATCAACGGCATCAGCGCCTATACCGACTACGCCAACAGTGCCAGTGGCTACGGCTACCTGCGCGGCAGCGACTTCGGCCTGTCCAAGCGCTACGAGATCGTCGACAACCAGACCGACCTGCGCTTCAACCTCGACACCGGTGGCATTCACCACGAGGCCGTGACGGGTGTCGAGCTGTACCGCGAAACCTACGGCGGCCTGCACAAGAGCATGAAGGTGCCGGACGGCTCGATGTTCTTCAACCTGTCCGACCCGGCCCACAGCTTTGCCTCGACCCGCACCGACAAGGGCTACGGCGACCCGCGCAGCGTCGTGAAGGACGCGGCCCTGTACGCCTCCGACACCCTCACCCTGGACCCGCAATGGCAACTGCTGCTGGCCCTGCGGTACGACCACTGGCAGGTCGACAGCGAGCGCTCCACCGGCAGCAGCAGTAGCCGCGACGATGCCTTTGGCGGGCGTGCGGGGGTGGTCTACAAGCCGCTGCCCAATGGCAGCATCTACCTGTCCTACAGCCAGGCCGCGCAGCCGTCGGCGGTGGGGGCCAGCACCAACAACCAGATCTACGGCGCGGCCAGCACCGAGGCCTACAAACCGGCGGTGTCGAAAACCTACGAGCTGGGCACCAAGTGGGAACTGCTCGACGAGCGCCTGAACCTGACTGCCGCGCTGTTCCGCACCGAGCTCGAAGACAGCTGGGAATACAGCGAAGGCGAGACCTCGCCGGTGCGTGCGCTGCCGGCCAAGCGGGTCGATGGCCTCGAGCTGGGCCTGCAGGGGCAGCTCAGCCAGCGCTGGTCGGCCTATGCCGGTTTCGCCGCGATGAAGAGCCGCCAGACCAAGGGCGCCAACAAGGGCGAGGAAGCCAAGAACGTCCCCGACCTGACCGCCAACCTGTGGACCACCTACGACCTCACCGACCAGCTCAGCGTGAGCTACGGGGCCGACTACGTGGGGCGGCGCCGCTACAGCGACAACAAGTACGTCGGTGGGCTGAACAACAACAGCAGCTACGCCAATGGGCCGAGCGGGGTCTACACGGTCTACACCCGCGACCATGAGAAGGCGCCGTCCTACTGGTTGCACAGCCTGGCGGCGCGCTACAAGGTCGACCGCCAGACCACGCTCAACCTGAACGTGTCGAACCTGTTCAACACCTTCTACTACAGCCGCGTCGGCGCCTCGCTCGACGGCTTCCAGCTGTACGGCGTGCCGGGGGCCGGGCGCACCCTGACCGCCAGCGTGGATTACAGCTTCTGATGCTGGTGCAGATCGAAAACCTGTTCAGCGCCGACGAACTGCGCGAACTGCGCCAGCAATTGCTGGCGCAGCCCTGGGTCGATGGCAAGGCCACGGCCGGCGTGCAGTCGGCCCAGGCCAAGCACAACCGCCAGCTGGACGAGGACGACCCGGTCGCCCGCCAGTTGGGCGGGCTGATCCTGCAGCGGCTGTCGGACAACCCGCTGTTCATGTCCGCCGCCCTGCCCAAGCGCATCTACCCGCCGCTGTTCAATCGCTACGCGGCGGGCGAGGGGTTCGGCTTTCACATCGACAACGCCATCCGCGGCATCAAGGGCGTGCGCGAGCGGGTGCGTACCGACCTGTCGGCGACCTTGTTCCTGGCTGAACCGGACAGCTACGACGGCGGTGAACTGGTGATCCGCGACACCTTCGGCGAGCGCCAGGTCAAGCTGCCGGCCGGGCACCTGGTGCTGTATCCGGGCAGCAGTGTGCACCGGGTAGCGCCTGTGACCCGGGGCGAGCGCCTGGCGGCGTTTTTCTGGATCGAAAGCCTGGTGCGCGAGGACAGCCAGCGCAGCCTGCTGCTGGACATGGACGTGGCGATCCAGCGCCTGACGGCACAACAGGCCGACGCCGGTTCGTTGCTGGAACTGACCGGCGTGTACCACAACCTGCTCCGTCGCTGGGGCGACACCTGACCTTGGGAGGTCACCCATGTTTCAAACATCTTCCTGGCGGCGCCTGCTGGCGCTGCCCTTGATGCTCGGTGCCTGGCTTGGC
Source organism: Pseudomonas oryziphila (assembly GCF_003940825.1). Classification (NCBI taxonomy): domain Bacteria; kingdom Pseudomonadati; phylum Pseudomonadota; class Gammaproteobacteria; order Pseudomonadales; family Pseudomonadaceae; genus Pseudomonas; species Pseudomonas oryziphila. The sequence goes on from NZ_CP034338.1 coordinate 744,194, forward strand.
CTGGCGCAACCGGCCAGCGCGGTGCAGGTCACCGATGTGCTGGGGCGCACGGTCACGGTCGCGCAAACGCCGCAGCGTATCGTGCTTGGCGAGGGCCGGCTGTTCTTCGCCCTGGCCTTGCTCGACCGCGACAACCCCTTCGGGCGGGTGGTCGGCTGGCAGAACGACATGCGCCTGCTCGACCCGCACACCTATGAGGCGTACGCCAGGCGCTATCCGCAGATCGGCAAACTGCCGTTGATCGGCCAGGCCTCGGAGCAGAGCGTCAGCGCCGAGCAGATCCTGGCCTTGAAGCCGGACCTGGCGGTGTTCAGCATCGCCGGTGAGGGCCCGACCCAGCACAGCCCGGTGGCCGACCTGCTGGCCAAGGCCGGGGTCCCGGTAGTGTTCATCGACTTTCGCGTGCACCCGATCGAGAACACCCGGGTCAGCCTGCGTGCGCTCGGCACACTGCTCGACCGTGAGCAGCAGGCCGAGCAATACCTGAGCCTGTATGACCGGCACCTGAAGCAGGTCATCGACGCGGTGGCCGGGCTGCCCGACAGCCAGCGGCCGAAGGTGTTCCTCGAACTGCTGGCCGGGGTCTGGCAGGCGCCGGGGCACACCACCGGCAAGAGCGGGCTGGGCAGCCTGGTGGCGGCCGTCGGCGGGCATAACATCGGCGCCGATGTGGTCCCCGGTGCAGTGGGCGACGTGAGTGTCGAGTACGTGCTGCAGGCCGACCCCGACGTGTACATCGCCACCGGCAACCGCGCACCGGGTGTGCTGCTGGGGGCCGGCGTGGCCACCGACACCGCGCGCCAGAGCCTGGCGCGGATTACCGCCCGGCCCGAGTTCGCGCCGCTGCGGCCGATCCAGGCCGGGCAGGCTCATGGCTTGTGGCATGACTTCTACAACTCACCGTTCAACATCCTCGCCATCGAAGCCATGGCGCGCTGGATTCACCCTGAGCGCTTCAAGGACCTCGACCCGCAGGCCACCCTGGCCGAGATCAATCGCCTGTTGAACATCGGCCTGGACGGCCAGTACTGGGTCGACGCCCGGTGACCGCGTTGGCGCAGGATGGCGCAGCCCTGGCGGCCGGGCGCTACCGGCGCCTGCTGTGGCGGCGCAGCGGGCTGGTGCTGGGGTTGGCGGCGCTGTTGCTGCTGTCGGTGTTGCTGGACCTGGCCAGTGGTGCCTCGGGCATGGGCCTGGGGCAACTGCTGCACGGACTGCTCGACCCCGCGACCCTGAGCGGCACCGAGCGGGTGATCATCTGGAACGTGCGCCTGCCCTATTCGCTGATGGCGGTGTTGGTGGGGGCTGCGTTGGCCCTGGCCGGGGCCGAGATGCAGGCGATCCTCGACAACCCGCTGGCCAGCCCGTTCACCCTGGGCGTGTCGTCGGCGGCGGCACTCGGCGCGTCGCTGGCCATCGCTTATCCGCTGGGCGTGGCCTGGCTGGCGCCGGGCGTGCAGGTGACGCTGATGGCGTTCGTCTTCGCCTGCCTGTCGGTGGTGTTGCTGCAGGCCATGGCGCGGCTGCGCGGCGCCGGCGTCGAGAGCCTGGTGCTGTTCGGCATTGCCCTGGTGTTCAGCTGCAATGCGCTGGTGTCGCTGCTGCAATTGCTGGCGACCGAGGACGTGCTGCAGCAGCTGGTGTTCTGGACCCTGGGCAGCGTGGCCAGGGCCGACTGGCAGAAGCTCGGCATCCTCGCCTTGGTGCTGGCCGTGTTGTTGCCCTTCTCGCTGCGCGCAGCGCCGGCCATGACCCTGCTGCGCATGGGCGAGGAGCGGGCGCGTAGTTTTGGTGTCGACACTCGGCGCCTGCGTTTTGCCTCGCTGGTGCGCATCAGCCTGCTGTCGGCCACTGCCGTGGCCTTCGTCGGCACCATCGGTTTCGTCGGCCTGGTGGGGCCGCATATCGCCCGTTTGCTGGTGGGCGAGGATCAGCGCTTCCTGCTGCCGGCGAGCGCGCTGGTGGGTGCACTGCTGCTGTCGCTGTCGTCGATTGCCAGCAAGCTGATCCTGCCCGGGGTGATCGTGCCGGTGGGCATCGTCACCGCGCTGGTGGGGGTGCCGGTGTTCGTGGTGCTGGTGTTCCGCCGGGGGAGAAACCTGTGAGCCTGTTGATCGATCAATTGTCGGTGGCGTATGGCGCACGGCAGGTACTGCACCAGGTGACCTTGCCTGAGTTACCGGCCGGCAGCCTGGTGGCGCTGGTGGGGCCGAACGGCGCGGGCAAGTCGACCTTGCTGCGGGCGTTGGCGGGGCTTGAACCTATGCAGGGTTCGCTGACGCTGGACGGTGATCAGGTGACCCGGCTGGGCGTTGCCGAGCGCTCACGGCGGCTGGCTTACATGCCTCAGCAACTGCCCCCGGGGATCGCCCTCGGGGTGCTGGAAAGCATCATCGTCGGTTTGCGCGTGAGCGGGGCCGACAACCCGCTGGGTACGGCGTTCGAGGCGCTGCGCCGGTTGGGTATCGAGCACCTGGCCGAGCAGCCGTTGGCCAGCCTGTCCGGGGGGCAGCGGCAACTGGTGGCCCTGGCCCAGCTGCTGGCGCGCAACCCGCGAGTATTGCTGCTGGATGAGCCCACCAGCGCGCTGGACCTGCATTACCAGTTGCGGGTGATGGATGCGGTGCGTGAGCGGGTTGTCGCCCATCGCTTGTTGGCGGTGGCGGTGCTGCACGATATCAACCTGGCGGCCAGCCATGCCGACTGGCTGGTGGTGCTCAGTGCGGGGCGGGTGGTGGCCTGCGGTGCACCGGAGCAGGTGCTGGTGCCGGGGTTGCTGGCTGAGGTGTATGGCGTCGAGGCGCGGGTGGAGCGCTGTTCGCGGGGGCGTTTGCAGGTGTTGGTGGATCGGGCGTTGGGGTGAGCTGTGCGGGCCCTATCGCGGGGCAAGCCCGCTCCCACGCCATTGTGTGTGCTGGCGTGGGAGCGGGCTTGCCCCGCGATAGGGCCCGAACGGACTACACCGGTGCCTGATCCGGCACCAACCGATCCCGGCTGTTGGACAGGTGCAAACACACCGCCGCCCGCGCGGCGTCCGGGTCCTGGCGGCGGATGGCATTGAGGATCGCCTCGTGCTCCAGGTTGGCCAGGTACGCCTGCCGCGCCAGCCTGGCCCCGGCGCGGTCGGCCTGGGCCAGGCGGTTGCGCGGGATCAGCGCGCTGCCCAGGTGCGCCATCATCTCGCCGAAGTACAGGTTGCCGGTGGCCTCGGCGATCAGCAGGTGGAAGCGCCGGTCGGCCTCGATGCAACTGTCGCCGGCGGCGGCCAGGTCTTGATAGTCGTCCAGGGCCTGGCGCATCTGCGCCAGGTGCCGATCGGTGCGGCGCAAGGCGGCCAGCGCGGCAGCCTGGCCTTCCAGGCCGATGCGCAGCTCCAGCAGGTCACGCACGCTGGCGGCGCTTTCGGCGCCTACCCGCAGGCCGGCCTGGGCCTGGCGTTCGATGACGAAGGTGCCGATGCCGTGGCGCGGCTCCACCAGGCCCGAGGCCTGCAACTTGGACAGGGCTTCACGGACCACGGTGCGGCTGATGCCGTGTTCACGCACCAGAGTGTTTTCCGAGGGCAAGCGGTCGCCGGGCCTGAAGGTGCCCAGCAGGATCTGCTGGGTCAGGCTGGAGACCAGGTCGTGGGCGCGGCTGTGGCCGCGTTTGCGCGGGGTGTCTTGGGTGTCCATGCGGAGCTCGCTGATGCGCCGGCACAAGTGGCTGGCCGATCCGCCGAGCCTAGCAGGCTTGCTTGTACGACAAGTTAAAAAAATGAAAATAATTTACCCCATTAACCAGCCGCCGTTATTTGCGTGTGGGTGACTTGTTTTTATCTTTTCGCTGCTTTTAGGCGTTTTATCTACTTGTATTTTGCTTTTTGCTGCCTGTTTTCGATCTTGTCGTACAACTTTGCGGCGCCTATGATTCGCTCACCTGGATGTCAGACAACAGGGTGTTTGCCCAACGCCTGGACCTCCATCGACCCGCACAAAAACAATTAGTGGGAGATACACCTGTGAACCACACCCTCGATCCGTCCGCCGGGCGCGATGCCGTGCTGAGCAGTGCGGTGGCCAAGGTCAAGCGCCACGTCCTGCCGCTGTTCGTCATCATGTTCATCGTCAACTATCTGGACCGTGTAAATATCGGCTTCGTCCGCCCGCACCTGGAGAGTGACCTGGGTATCAGCGCGGCGGCCTATGGCTTTGGCGCCGGGCTGTTCTTCATCGGTTACGCGCTGTTCGAAGTGCCCTCGAACATGCTGCTGCAGAAGGTCGGCGCGCGCCTGTGGCTGACCCGCATCATGTTCACCTGGGGCCTGGTGGCCACGGCCATGGCCTTCGTGCAGAACGAAACCCAGTTCTACGTGCTGCGCTTTCTGCTGGGGGTCGCCGAGGCCGGGTTCTTCCCCGGGGTGATCTACTACTTCACCCGCTGGCTGCCGGCCGCAGAACGCGGCAAGGCCATCGCCATCTTCCTCAGTGGCTCGGCCGTGGCCTCGTTGATTTCGGGGCCGTTGGCCGGGGCGCTGATGCAGATCCAGGGCATGGGCCTGCACGGCTGGCAATGGATGCTGTTCATCGAAGGCATGGCCTCGGTGGCGCTGTGCTTCTTCGTGTTCTTCTGGCTCGACTCCAAACCCCATGACGCCAAGTGGCTGAGCCGCGAAGAGCAGGACGCGCTGGTGGCGGCCATCGACCAGGAACAGCGTGAGCGCGAGGCGGGCGGGGTGGTCAAGGCGTCGTCCTGGAGCCTGCTCAAGGACCGCCAGATCCTGCTGTTCTGCCTGATCTACTTCTGCATCCAGCTGACCATCTATGCCGCGACCTTCTGGCTGCCGAGCATCATCAAGCGCATGGGCGACCTCAGCGACCTGCAGGTGGGCTTCTTCAACTCCATCCCCTGGCTGATCTCGATCATCGCCATGTACAGCTTCGCTGCCTGCGCCCGGCGCTGGCGCTTCCAGCAGGCCTGGGTGGCGGCGGCGCTGCTGGTGGCGGCTACCGGCATGTTCATGTCCACCACCGGCGGGCCGGTGTTCGCCTTCGTCGCCGTGTGCTTTGCGGCCATCGGTTTCAAGGCGGCCTCGTCGCTGTTCTGGCCAATCCCCCAGGGCTACCTGGATGCACGGATCGCCGCGGCGGTGATCGCCCTGATCAACTCGGTGGGCAACCTCGGCGGCTTCGTCGCCCCCACCACCTTCGGCTTGCTGGAGCAGCAGACGGGGTCGATCCAGGGCGGGTTGTACGCCTTGGCGGTGACCTCGGTAGTGGCCGCCATTGCGGTGTTCTTCGTCCGTACCCGCGCCAAGGGCGCGCCTGCCCAAGACCTCAAGGCCGCCTCGGCCAACTGATTGCGAGAGAGACCTCATGAACATGCACAGCACCCTACAGGTTCAACACGACACCCCGGTAGTCACCGACCTGCGCGTGGTCCCGGTGGCCGGCCACGACAGCATGCTGCTCAACCTCAGCGGCGCCCATGGCCCGTACTTCACCCGCAACGTGGTGATCCTGCGCGACAGTGCCGGCAACACCGGCCTGGGCGAAGTGCCTGGCGGCGAAGCCATTCGCCAGACCCTGGAAGACGCCCGCGCGCTGGTGGTCGGCCAGCCCATCGGCCACTACCAGCGCGTGCTCAACGCCATGCGCCAGACCTTCGCCGGGCGCGATGCCGGCGGGCGTGGCCTGCAGACCTTCGACTTGCGCATCACCGTGCATGCGGTGACTGCCATCGAGTCGGCGCTGCTCGACCTGCTCGGCCAGCACCTGGGCGTGCCCATGGCCGCGCTGCTCGGCGAAGGGCAGCAACGCGAAGCGGTGAAGATGCTCGGCTATCTGTTCTACGTCGGTGACCGCAACCGGACCGACCTGGCCTATCGCAACGAGGCCGACGCCGATGACGACTGGCTGCGCCTGCGCCATGAACAGGCCATGACCCCGGAGGCGGTGGTGCGCCTGGCCGAAGCCGCCAAGGCCCGCTATGGCTTCAACGACTTCAAGCTCAAGGGCGGGGTGCTGCGCGGCGAGGAGGAGATGGAAGCCGTCACCGCACTGGCCGAACGCTTCCCCGAGGCGCGTATCACCCTCGACCCCAACGGTGCCTGGTCGCTGAAAGAGGCCATCGCTTTGTGCCGCGACAAGCACGCTGTGCTGGCCTATGCCGAAGACCCCTGTGGCGCCGAGAACGGCTACTCCGGCCGAGAGGTGATGGCCGAGTTCCGCCGTGCCACCGGCCTGCCCACCGCCACCAACATGATCGCCACCGACTGGCGGCAGATGGGCCATGCGATCCAGTCGCAGGCGGTGGACATCCCCCTGGCCGACCCGCACTTCTGGACCCTGCAGGGCTCGGTGCGGGTGGCGCAGATGTGCCACGACTGGGGCCTGACCTGGGGCTCGCATTCCAACAACCACTTCGATATTTCGCTGGCCATGTTCACCCAGGTGGCCGCCGCCGCGCCGGGCGAGATCACCGCCATCGACACCCACTGGATCTGGCAGGACGGCCAGCGCCTGACCCGCGAGCCACTGCGCATCGTCGACGGCCATGTGCGGGTGCCGGAGCGTCCGGGGTTGGGTGTGCAGCTGGATGAAGATCAGCTGGCCAAGGCCCATGAGTGCTACCGCAACATGGGGCTGGGGGCGCGTGATGACAGCGTGGCGATGCAGTACCTGGTGCCGGGGTGGGCGTTCGACAACAAGCGGCCTTGCCTGGTGCGTTGATTTCTGTGCGGGCCTCATCGCCGGCAAGCCGGCTCCCACAGGGTTTGCGCTGAACCTGTGGGAGCCGGCTTGCCGGCGATGAGGCCAGACATGACCACACAACAGTTCCCTGCTGCCATCCGACACACCGCGTGTCGATCAGGCGTAGGCAGACGCCTGTGCAGCACAGCCCCGGGAGACCGGGGCTTTTTTGTGGGCGCCTGGCCCATGTCGTTTCCAGACAAGCCAATCACGACATCTGACGGGATCGGGCACGGGGTGTCGTGATCGCGAACCTGCGGGACGTTCTCGAACAATTTCCCCGGGCCCCGCGCGGCTTAAATAACTCCCCGGATCGTTCGGTGCGTGGCTCTGCAAAAGCGTGAAGAAGTTCAACAACAGCGCCTGAGCGACGTGTCATTCTTATTGTTTTTCAAGGAGATGCTTTTTCGCCTGTACCTGCCCGTCCCTTCCTTGTGTCAGCAAAAAGAGAACAAGATCAATGAGCACCGTGGGATCTGATGGCAACCTTGCACAAGGTTTCAAGCCGCGTCATGTAACGATGCTGTCCATCGCCGGCATCATCGGCGCCGGGCTTTTCGTAGGTTCCGGGCACGCCATCGCGGCGGCCGGGCCCGCCACCATACTTTCTTATTTCGTCGCCGGCACCCTGGTGGTGCTGGTGATGCGCATGCTCGGCGAAATGGCCGTGGCACACCCCGACACTGGGTCGTTCTCCACCTACGCCGACCAGGCCATCGGCCGCTGGGCCGGCTACACCATCGGCTGGCTGTACTGGTGGTTCTGGGTGCTGGTGATCCCCATCGAGGCCCTGGCCGCGGGGCATGTGCTCAACGCCTGGTTCCCCCAGGTGGACAGCTGGATCTTCGCCCTGGCCTCGGTGCTGCTGCTGGCCTGCACCAACCTGTTCAGCGTGGCCAAGTACGGCGAGTTCGAGTTCTGGTTCGCGATCCTCAAGGTCACGGCGATCCTCGGCTTCATCGGCCTGGGCTTCGCCGCGCTGATGGGCTGGCTGCCCAACCGCGAAGTCAGCGGCTTGAGCACGTTGATGGCCGAGCATGGCGGCTTCACGCCCAAGGGCTGGTCGGCGGTGATCGGCGCCTTCATCACCGTGATGTTCAGCTTCATCGGCACCGAGGCGGTGACCATTGCCGCGTCCGAATCCAGCGACCCTGCGCGCAACATCGCCAAGGCCACCCGCTCGGTGATCTGGCGCATCAGCACCTTCTATATCCTGTCGATCTTCGTGATCATCTCGGTGGTGCCGTGGAACGACCCGCAGCTGGCGGTGGTGGGTTCGTACCAGCGTGCGCTGGAAATCATGAACATCCCCAACGCTGCGTTGATGGTCGATTTCGTGGTGCTGATCGCGGTGACCAGCTGCATGAACTCGTCGATCTACATCGCCTCGCGGATGATGTACTCGCTGGCCAAGCGCGGCGATGCCCCGGCGTTTCTCAAGGAAACCTCCAAGGTGGGCGTGCCGCGTGCGGCGGTGTTCGGCAGCACCCTGATCGGTGCGGCCATCGCCATCCTCAACTACTTCGCACCCAAGGGCGTGTTCGAGTTCCTGCTGGCCAGCTCCGGCGCCATCGCCTTGCTGGTGTACCTGGTGATCGCCATTTCGCAGCTGCGCATGCGTGGCCGCCTGGAGCGTGAAAACGCCAACCTCAAGTTCAAGATGTGGCTGTTCCCATGGCTGACCTGGGCGGTGATCATCTTCATCAGCTGTGCGCTGGGAGTGATGATGTTCACCGAGGAGCACCGGGCCGAGGTGAGCGCAACGCTGGGGCTGGCAATCGTGATTTCGTTCCTGGGGATCGTGACCACGCGGGGGCATGCGCGGGTGGTCGGGGCGCGGTCGATGGGCTGATGGCTTTGTCGTGAACGAGAGGGCGCCACTGGGCGCCCTCTTTGCGTTTTGCAACAGTTTCACCTGCGGGCGCGGGTGAGGGGCGGGGGTAGACTCTGGCGGGTTTTCACTCTTTGCCATGGAGTCGTTGCATGAATATTGAAGTCATGGGCGCGCCTGCGCCCGCTGCCAGGGATGAGCGTTTCGATGAGGTGCTGACACTGATCAAGTCGGCCCGCCAGCGCGCGGTGCAGGCCGTGAACACTCAACTGATCGAGCTCTATTGGCAGGTGGGGGCTTTCATCAGCCACAAACTGGAACGGGCCGAGTGGGGCGATGGGGTGGTCAGCCAGTTGGCAGAACATCTGGCGTTGACTCAGCCAGGCTTGCGGGGGTTCACCCGCGTCAATCTGTTCCGCATGCGGCAGTTTTACGAGGCTTACCGGGGTGACGAAATAGTCTCCCCACTGGTGAGACAATTGCCGTGGAGCCACAACATGATCGTTGTGGGGCAGTGCAAGGGGGCTGAAGAGCGGCTGTTCTACCTGCGCATGGCCATCCAGGAGAAATGGTCCAAGCGTGAACTGGAACGCCAACTCAAGGCCGCGCTGTTCGAGCGCAGCGTGACGCAACCGGCCAAGGCATCGGCCGCGCTCACCCAGGCCCATCCGGCGGCTCTGGAGGTGTTCCGCGATGCCTACATGATCGAGTTCCTCGGCCTGCCGGGCGGGCACGCCGAGGCCGACCTGCACCAGGGGTTGCTCGGCCGCCTCAAGGACTTCCTGGTGGAACTGGGCCGCGACTTCTGCTTCGTCGGCTCGCACTACCCGTTGCAAGTGGGCGGCCGTGACTTCGCCCTCGACCTGTTGTTCTTCCACCGTGGCCTCAACTGCCTGGTGGCCATTGAACTGAAGGTGGGGCGCTTTGAACCCGAGTACCTGGGCAAGCTGGATTTCTATCTCGAATCCCTCGACCGCAACGAACGCAAAGCCCACGAGAACCCCGCCATCGGCGTGCTGCTGTGCGCCAGCAAGGACGATGAGGTGGTCGAGTACGCACTGAACCGCAGCCTGTCCCCTGCGTTGATCGCCGAGTACCAGACCCGCCTGCCGGACAAGGCCCTGCTGCAGGCCAAGCTGCAGGAGTTCTACGCGCTGGATGCCGAGCGCACCGCCTCGATATAGCGGGCGACCGCCGGTGACTTCTCGAAGCGCCGGTGCAACAGGCTCAACCACGAGCTCGCCCGGCAATCCTCCACAGGCCGGTAGTTCACCTGCGGCAAGTTGATCCGCCGCACGACTGATTCCGGCACCAGCGCAACGCCCTGGCCTAGCGATACCAGGGTGATCACCGCCACCAGGCTGCCCGGCTGTGGGCCCAGGCGTGGGACGAAACCACCCTGTGCGGCGACCTCCAGGGTGCCGGAGATCTGCTCGGGGAGGATGAAGGTTTCATTGGCCAGGCGCTTGGCCGGGAGCTGCTTGAGCTCGTTCAGGCGCGAGCCGGCGGGCAGCGCCAGGACGAAGCCTTCTTCATGCAGGGGAATCGCCTCCAGCCCGTCCGGCAGTTCCATCGGCGAGCGTACGTAGGCCAGGTCCAGCTGGCCGTCGAGCACCTGCGTGGGCAGCGCATCCATGGGCGCCTCGCGGATATTCAGATGCACCCCGGGGTGGGCGTCACTGAAGCGGGTCACTTGCTGCTGCAAGGTGCCGGAGTAGGCCGCCGAAGCCACATAGCCCAGCTCGATGCGCCCACTGTCGCCACGTGCGGCGCGCTGCGCGCTGAGTTGCGCGGCGTCGAACTGGCGCACCGCCTGCTCGGCTTCCACCCGCAATGCTTCGCCCGCGGCGGTCAGGCGCACCTCGCGCTGGCTGCGCTGGAACAGCAGCACACCCAGCGCTTTCTCCATGTCCTGGATCTGCCGGCTGAGGGTGGGCGGGGCGATGCCCAGTTGCTCGGCGGCACGGGTGAAGTGGCCGTGGCGAGCGACGCTGAGAAAGTAGCGGAAGTGGCGGATTTCCATGGGGCCTCGTTAGCCGGGGGCTAATGACGCAGGACGTGGCGGCTAACAAGCCCGGCGCCCGGCGGCGTTATGGTGAGGGCAACACTACAAGGCTGGCGTCGCGGCGGCAAAGCCCGATGACCGGCCGAGCCTCAAAGCCATCGCCGGGCATCTCGTGGCCCGCGATGGCGCCCCCTGGAGCCTTGCCATGTCCACCCCCGCCTCTGCGCGTTTCACCCTGTTCACCGCCTCGGCCGTGTGCGCCCTGATCATCCTCGACACCAACATCGTCGCCGTCAGCCTGCCCAGCATCGCCCGCGACCTGTCCGGCTCATTCGCCGACATCGAATGGGTGGTCAGCGCCTACCTGCTGGCCTTCGCCGCCTGCCTGTTGCCCGCCGGCAGCCTGGCCGACCGCTTTGGCCGACGGCGCATGCTGCTGCTTGGGCTGGCACTGTTCGGCCTGGCTTCCCTGGCCTGCGGTGCTGCGCCGAACCTGCTGTGGCTTGACCTAGCCCGCGCCGGCAAAGGCGTGGGCGCCGCGCTGTTGCTCACCGCCGCCTTGGCCGCCATCGGCCACCGCTTCCATGAGCCACAGGAGCGCTTGCGCGCTTGGGCCTTCTGGGGCGCCTGCATGGGCGGGACCATCACCTTCGCACCGCTGCTTGGCGGGCTGATCGCCAGCACCTTGGGCTGGCGCTGGATCTTCTACATCAACTTGCCGCTGGTGGCGGTGCTGGCATTGATGGTACTGCGCAGTGTTGAAGAGTCCCGCGACAGCGCGGCCGCCCGGCTTGATCCGCTGGGCAGCCTGACCTTCGCTGGCAGCCTGGGCTACCTGATCTGGGCGTTGATCGACGCCAACCGGGTCGGCTGGGACAGCGCGCCTACCTTGGGGCGGTTGGTGATTGCAGCCTTTTTGTTTGGCCTGTTCGTGATGGTAGAGCGCAGCCAGGCTCGGCCTATGATCGATCTGCAATTGATGCGCAGCGGGCGGTTCATCGGCGCCTTGTTGGGCATGTTCGCTTACGCCGCTTGTGCCCAGGTGATGATGACCTTGTTGCCGCTGTACCTGCAGAACGGGTTGCAACTGTCGGCGCTTGAAGCGGGGGCGGGGATGTTGCCGTTTGCCGTCGCGATGCTGCTTACGCCGCGGTTGGGGATGCGCCTGGCGGCGAGGTTGAGTGCGGCGCAGGTGTTTGCGTTGGGGTTGGTGTTGGTGGGGGTGGGGAACCTGGCTTGTGCCTGGGCGGTTGGGGAGGGGGGGTATGGGGCTTTTGCCCTGGCCAGCTTGGTGCTGGGGGCGGGGGCAGGGTTGCTTAATGGTGATACGCAGAAAAACATCATGGCTTGCGTGCCACGTGAGCGGACTGGGATGGCATCGGGGTTGAGTACTACTACACGGTTTGGGGCGATTGTGCTGGCGATTGGGATTCTTGGTGGGGTGCTGGCGGCGCGTAGTGGGCAGTTGTTGCGTGAGGCCATGGCTGGGGTGGCGCCGGAGGCGTTGGGGAAGGTTGGGGAGATGGCGACGCGGGTGGCGGCGGGGGATTTGCAGGCGGCGTTGGCGATGCTTGAGCCGGGGGTGCGTGAGGTGGCGGCGCCGCTGGCGCGGGGGGCGTTTGTGGGTGGGTTTGAGGCGGTGTTGCTGGTTGCTGGGTGGGCGGGGTTGGGGTTTGCAGTGATTGTGGGGGTGTTGCTTGGTAGGCCGCTACCGAGTGTGGCTGTGAGATTGGCTGCAGAGTGAACTGAGGGGGCGGACCGTTCGGAGTCGTTGTCATCTTTGATGACGACTTAGGCCCGACTTAGTCCCAACTTGGTCCCGAGAGATGCCCGTTTTCCACTTGAGATCCGTGAGGAACTCTCGGTAAGTGAATTTTGACTTATTGAGTCGGCGCCGGGGTAATTTGAACTAGGTTAGTAACATTTTGATTAATCGTGAAAATTCCGGTTTATATTTTGAGCTGGAATACCGATTGGAATACTGCGAAAAGTATACTTGGCCTACCGATGGACAGATCGGTCGCCAGTTGTCGGGCGACCCCTGTTCCAAGCACAGCGGGACTGTCAGTTTTTTTGTGTTCGGGCCGGTAATGGCCTGCCGCTAGGCAGGCCCTGATTTTCACCAGGCAGGCCTGATGAACCGATCTCCGTACAGAATCGCAAATTGATTCATCGCGCTTTTCCAGTCATGGGCCGGTTTTCCCCAATTGGCTGTTATGTTGCGCAATCCCAGCCAAATCAGTTTGGTCGCTGCATCATCATTCGGGAAATGCCCGCGAGTCTTGATCACCTTACGTAGCTGGGCGTTGATGCTCTCAATGGCGTTGGTGGTGTAAATCACCTTCCTAATGGCCGGAGGGAAGACGAAAAATGGAATCACTCGATCCCAGGCGCGCCTCCAAGCAGCCACCACCGTCGGATATTTCTCGCCCCATGGCCCGTTCTCAAACTCATCGAGTGCTTGCTCAGCCGCTTCGGCATTGATGGCTTGGTAAATCGGTTTCAGCTCCTTTGCCAGAGCTCGCCGCTTGTCCCAGGCTGCGAAGTCCAGGCTGTTGCGGATCAGGTGCACAATGCACGTCTGCAACGTCGTTTCTGGAAACACGGCACTGAGGGCCTCCGGCATGCCTTTGAGGCCATCGGTCACGGCAATCAGAACATCCTCGACGCCACGTGTCTTGAGATCGTTAAACACCTTCATCCAGAACTTTGCACCCTCAGTGTTCTCGATCCAGATGCCCAAGATATCGCGCGTCCCATCGGGGAGAACGCCCAATGCCAAGTAAATGGCCTTGTTGCGCACCAAGCCTTCTTCGCGAATCTTCACTCGCAGTGCATCAAAGAAAATGACCGGGTACATCGGCTCCAGTGGCCGCTGTTGCCACGCGCCAATCTCTTCCATGACCTCGTCTGTCACCGAGCTGATGAAATCGGGTGAAACGTCGGTTCCATACTGCTCGGACAGGAAGGCCCGGATCTCTCTGACCGTCATTCCACGGGCGTACATGGCGATGATTTTGTCATCGAATCCGGTGTAACGGCGCTCATGCTTGGGGATCAGGATGGGCGAAAAACTGCCGTTACGGTCCCGAGGGATATCCAGCCGTAGCGGGCCATCGCCTGTCAGTACAGTCTTGCCACTCGTGCCATTGCGCTGGTTGGTCTCATCCTCTGGGCGCTGCGCGCCCGGTGGATAGCCCAGGTGATGACCAAGTTCGGCGTTCAGGGCTCGCTCGATCAGTGCTTTCTTGAAGGCGGCAGAGGCCTCTTCGATAGCCTCTGCGGTCATCAGTGGGGTCGCGGAAAACTGTTCAAGCAGCTCTTTCGGGACCTTCGGTAACTCTCGAAGCGGTTTCTTTTTGGTTGGCATACATGCACCTCTTACTCATGGTATGCCCGAACACAAAATTTCTGACACCCTCAGCACAGCCACTGAGCTGAAGCACTAAGCGTGCCGAGCAGGTTGACGCAGTCTCGCAGTTTATTTCGGTTGACGCTGCGAGGAGCTAAGTATTAGTACTTCATCAACCACGGCTGCAGTTCCTGGAGGTTGCTCACCACCAGTTGCTGGGCCTCAGGCAGTATTGCCATGTTGCGATGGTCGATCTGATACCGCTGCAGCACATACTTCACCAGTGCCCGGCGGCTGGAGACCACCAATTGTCCCTGCGTCATTCCGAAGTCGGTTTCGATAATTGCCTTCTGCGCCGCGTTCAACCGCCAATCAGGCTCGAAGATGATTGGCACCTCTATATTCCAATCTTCGTCCTGCTCGCGGGTGTTTGGCGACGCGTCCAGCAAGTCTGGCTGCCCCCGCAGGCGGCTTAGGACAAAGTCCCGGTACTGGCCGTTCTTTTCGCAGTAGGCCCGCACGTGCCAGCGCATTCCCGTGTACACCAGTGTGTGCGGTGCGATCAGGCGCACTTCGACGTTGGGCGTGTTGAAGGACACGTATTCGGTTTCCAGACGCAGGCCTTCACGGCAGGCCTTGAGCAAGGGGCGCAGCACCTCTGGTCGAATGGGGCGATCAGGCACTTCCAGCACCCGGGTGTGCGCATAAGCCAGTGCCAGCCCGTCGATGTGCGGGGCGCGCTCATTGTTCTGGTACAGCAGGTGCAAGTAGGCGCTAGCGCTGTTGTCGATGAACAGCGGCTCGAACTGCTCGCTCGGTACATAGCCCTTGATCTGCTTGTCATACGTCAAGTTTTTGGGCGCATGTTCGGTGATGTAGGTATTGATGTCCTTCGACGCCTGCTGGCGGCTGATGCCAAAGCTCTGCATCAGGTGGCCCGTCGTCAGCCGGCCCTCCCACCAGGTAACGGTTTCGATTAGGCGATAGCGAAGTGCCAGGTCCCAACGTACCTGCTCGATGGATTGCTTGCGTTTCATACCCTCTCCATGTGCGCGATTACTTTACCTGTATAAGTCTACATTATGGACATGTAATTTTGCATTACATATCTTTGGCTGGTCTTCGGAATACATCGAGGGCAGCAAAGGATATGAGCATGACTGTTCCGGAAGTGGTTGCGACGGGTGCATTGGTAGCGATGGGGGTCATCCTGCTGGTGCTGATTCACCAAGGGTTGAAGCTCGGCGAACTTGGGAAAAAGGTGGAGCATTGCCAGCGGGATTTGCGCTGGTTGCAGATTTGGGAGATGGAGAACCGTGAGCTGCGCTCTGCGTTGCGGGCGGAGCGGGAGCATGTTGCGCAGTTGCGGCGAAAGGTGGAGCTGCTGCAGGGGTTGGTACCGGTTGTGGAGTAATGGGGAGAGCAACGATCTATGCGTGCAAAGCTGGCCGCTGTATTTTGCGGCAGGCGCTTGAAGCGGGTCAGTTCTACCTTATGATGTTGTATCGATGAAAGGCACCGGCGCCCTGCGCTCAGTGCCTTTCTCACCTAACGGCGTATCCGAAGTCGAAGAAACTCTTCAGGTTCTGCGCCCTTGCTGAGCGCTTCATCAACGCTTTGCAAGGCATTTTGAGCCGCCTGCTTGAGTTTTTGACGAAGGGCTTCGCATTCAACTACTAACTGCTCAAGTCCCGAGATGTCAAACATCTGTTCTGATATCGGGAAGGCCCTTTCGATACGATCATGCAAGGGCGTGCCGCCAATTTCCAGCGCGTCCATTTTGAAGTCGTTGAATTCCTTCTTACGGCCTTTCAATTGCGCAATATCAGTTTTGATCGCGCGCTTGTAGGCATCGAATACTGCGTCGAGCTTAATGGACGTTTTCCCTACCACGTCCACTTTTCGGTTAATAGACCGGAGAAACTTTTCAAACGTCCGCCCTGTGGTTGGGTAGGTTCTTTGGCGCGCAGTGGATGAGTAGGCGCACATACCCGCGTACTCGATACCCGCGAACTCAAGGTCGTCGGCTACCTGCTCCATGATCTGCTCGATATCGTCCTCAGACTTAACATCAGCCTTGTTCAGCACGATGTACAACGCGTCTCCACGGAAGGGTGTGGACTCGATGAACTCAATATCGGACTGGTCGATGGTCCCGGCGGGATCAAGGCCGATGACCCATACCAGCGCAGTTGCCTGATTGACTAGAGAGGCTGCGGTGCTCCGATCAGCAGCTGAGGCACCACCCGATGTACCGGGATTGTAGCCCGGTGTATCAATGATGCACAGGTTGCCGAACAGCTGCGGATCCATGGGCACCTTGACGCTGATGAAAGGTAGGATGCGGCGAAGATCGAAGCCGAAGGCTTTGACGTATTCGTGGGACATGGATGCATACAGGCTTGGCTCCAGGTCGATGGCGCCGCCGTTGTACGAATAGCCTTTGATCTTGGTTTCTTCAGAGCACACGACATAGCTGGGTACTACGGTCACTGGGTTGATGCCGGTCGCCAGGCGCACGCTCGAGTCTTTGATGAAGCTGTTGATGAACGCAGACTTGCCGCTGCTGAAGCCTCCCGCAATGCTCAGGATGGTTTTGCCCGCAATGCTTGGGAAGTTGTTCAGCATGCGCAGTTCGGCGAGAATCGCCTGCATGTCGAGCACGGCTTGGGCTTCGCCTGCCAGCGACGACTCACGGGCTGCGAACGCCATGTAATCGTGGTTGATCAGCTCGGCGAATCGGTCCAGCTCCTCATTGACGGGAGGCTGCTGAGCTAGAACCCTACTTACCAGGGAAAACTTTTCAGTGAGCGACAGGTGTTGCTGGTTAATGTCTGCGTAGTGGTTTTCGAGGTGCTGTTTGGACGCCTTCAGTTCCTCTGTGAAGCTCTCCAGCAATTCGACATTCTGCTCTTGGGCCGACAGTTGGGCTTTGTGTTCATCCAGATAGGTCTCAAGCTCACTGATTCGCGCAAGGGTCTGCCCCCTGCGCTCTTCCAGCTCTGCAACATTGGCCTGTTCAGTATGCAACTGGGTCGACAATGACGCATTGTGCTCCACAAGCTCGCAGATGTGTGAGGTCTGCCCGGCACATTGGTCGGTCAGCGACAGGTTGGCCTCATTCACCTGTTCGAGATGCTTCTGGGTCTCGGCCATCCTGCGCTCTAGGTCCGCAAAGTCTTCCTCTTTGGCCGTCAACTCTCGGTTGAGCTCGGCCAGCCGCCTTTCAAGATTGGCGATCTCATCAACGACCTGGGCCTCTCGCTGTGCCAGATCTTCAGCCTCGGCCGTCTTCGCTTGCAGCTCATCAGTGAGCGCCTGTCTGCGTGTCTGCAGAGCGCTGATCTGTTCTGCCTGTTCCGCGCACTGAGCGGTCAACGATTGTTTGAGGCTTTCGAGCGCTTCGAGCTGCTTACGGACATCGGCCAGCGTTTGCTCAAGGTCGAGGATGTGCTGTTCTTTGTCGGCCAGCAGTTGTTTGTGCGCTGCTAGGTCTTGCTCCAGGCCGCTGATTGTAGCCAGTGCTTGTGCCTGGCGCTCTTCGAGCTCCTTGGTGTAGACCTTGGCTTGTGCCAGCGCGAGCATTGCCTTCTGTAGCTTGGCGCTTTCCTGCTCGAGCGCCCTGGTGCTAGAGACGAGCTTGCCTGTCTCGGCCTGTAGCGCTTCAGTGAGCGCGTCATTGCGCTGATTCAGGTCGTGAATGCTGTCCCTCTGGCTTGCAGATAGCCTGGACAGCGCCTGATGGCTGCTGAACAACGTGTCTAGCTGGCGTTGGGCATCTTCAAGATAGCCTTGAAGTTCCAACGCCAGTTTTTTGCGTTTGAATTGCCAGAATCGAGCGAGCGACTCCACGGCTGGTTGCGCCCGTTCATTGATGTGTGGCGGGTTGCTCACAGGGTTACCTCTTCAGCCTTGCGTATCATGCGTTCAAGCCGATCGATCGTTTGGGCGGCATTGTCGACCTGCGCTTTGAGGACATTGATCCGGTGCTGTACTTCATCAACGAAGGTGCCAGAGATCGTGCCAGGTGTATTACGCTCTACCTGCTTGAGGAATGAGCTGATCTTTGTTTTGACCTTGCTGCCGAGCGAGCCAACAAAATCATCTGCGGCATCTTTGAACTGCTCAGCTTCGTATCCCTTGAGGGTGCCTTTGCTTTTCAGGTCGTCAGGTAGGGGGATGTCCAAGTCGAAGTCGTCTTTTGGAATGGACTGGATGATGGACAGGATGGCGAGTTTGATCATCTGTGGATTGGCATCGTGCTCCAGAACGCCACGGATTTTCGGCGTCAGTGCTCTGGCTAGCGCTTCATTCAAGCCTTGGTGGGAATGGCTTACTGTGGCGCTCAATTCGTCCTGAACATCAGTCATGTAGTCTTTGAGCGTGGATACAACCTGGCTGCTGATGATCTTTGCGCGGACTTCGGTTTTTTCCGTTGTACCGCCAACCCCCAGCTTGCGCGCGAGCCAACCCAAGGCGCCGTCATTATCGACGGTATAGGTATGGCTGTAGGAGCCTTCGGCATCATCGATAGCCAACTTCGTCTCTCGAAGCAGTTGGGAAGCCTTCTTACGCATGCCTTCACGCAGGTTCTGGCGATAGTCGTCCATGGTGAACTTGAAACTGCCATCCAGCTCCAAGGCGAGATCCAGTCGCTTTGACTCCAATGACGCAAGTTGCTCGTTAAGTTCGCCGACGTTAGTACTTTTGATCTGCAACACTTGGTTTTTTGCAAGCATGATGATGTATTGCTTGAACTCATCAAGGCTCTTCTGCTTGGTCGCCAGGCGGTTGTTGATTATGTCAGTGGTGATCTTGGCTTTTTCAGTACGGACCTCTGCAAGGACGGCCTCGACCGCATGGATATTGGCCAAACTTTCCAGGCTGCCCAGGGTCAGTTCCCGATTGTCGCGGGAGAAGTAATCTGGGTAATCGATGCTCAGGTTTTCCCACGTCACCTGCTCATTCGAGTCCCAGCTTTCGGGTGCGTCGAGGCGGCGATTGAGGCTGTGGCACAAGCCCGAGCTGTGCAGGAGGTTGTGGTGCACCGAACTGATCAGTTTGTCGAACACCGAACCCACTTCGGGGCTGCTCTGCTTCATGTCCGACAGGGTACTTTGTGCCCGCGCAGAAAGCTGGGTGCGAATGGCTTCCACGGCATCGCTCAGGCGAGCGCGCTTTTCACTGCCATAGAGCTGTGTATCAATTTGGCTGGCCACTAGCACCAGCTTCTGAATGCCTTCTTTTTTAGTGATTCGGCCCATAACCTCCAGGTCTTGCTCATTGAGAAACTGGCCGGCTGGGCTGACGATGAAGACTACATCGCACGTCTTCAGCAGCTCGACCGTTCGCTCCTCGCGTGACTGTACCGGGTCGTTCATGCCAGGCGTGTCGATGATGCAGATATCCCGCAGCTCTTCCAGCGGCATGAAGACATGCACCGTCTTGGTGAACGGCATGTAAGTGCCGTTGGCTCCGACGTAATCGTGCAACCGCTGCGCCAGCTCCTTTGGGTTGCTGGCGCTGATTTCGCTTTGCGACTGTAGCGTTTTGCTATTGATGCCGGAGGCCGTCATGCGCTTGAACTGGTCGTTGGCTGCAAACAAGCCTTCTTCTCGCTGCAACTCAGTTAGCGCCCGTTTCTCTGCCATCTGTGTCAGTTGTTGCATGTCGATCGGCGTGCCCGGCGTTTGGGCGCTGCGCCGTTTCACCAGTTCTTCGAGGCAGGCATCCTTGCGCGTTGCGAGCCGCTGTTCGTACTGGTCGGACTTGAACTTGATCGACTTTATGTCAGCTTCACTGTAGAACTCGACCTTGGCGTGGAACACTTCTCCCCAGGTGATCGTGGTCAGCGCCGCCGTCATAGGCGTAGCGGCCTTTGGCAGGATCGGCTCACCGTCGAAGATCAGGGCATTGAGCAAGGATGATTTGCCAGCCTTGACGCGGCCGACGATACCAATGTTCATCAGCCGATTCTGGTCCTGCAATACTTGAAAGGACTGGGCAAGCTGTTGCGGTTCGTCGATGGCGTTCATGCGCTTGAACTGCTCGATTTCTCGCCCAAAAAGGTCCTGACTGCTCCCTGCCAGTGCATAAAGGCTTTCGCTGAACTCAACGAGTTTTTGGTAGTTCATCGGGTTGTCCGCCTTACTTGTACAGGTGTTCGTTTGCAGCCGCTTTCACGGTGCTGGCCAGGTTCTCCAAGGCTGCGGTATTCTGACCGATCTCGGCTTCGCGCTGCAGGTTTTCCTCAGCAATGGTGTCGACGACGTGCTTCTGTTTAGTGATCTGCTCTTCGAAACCGTCTCCAATCTTCTTCAGCATGGCGTTGAGTTGCTCATCAATGATCGACGGGATTTTCCCGCGCAGCTCGGCCTTGATATTCGGGAACACTTCACCGGTGAGTTTCTGGCGGAACTTCTCGCGCTCATTGCCTCCACCGTTGAGCATCCTTAGGATTTCCGGCAGGAAGATGATCGCCAGCTCGACCAACGGGTTGACCACCGATGTGGTCACGGCAAGCACGGTGGAAAGGCTGCGATAAAGCGCGACCCCTCCGGGTTTGTCGGCTTCGGCACGCGCACTCAGTCGCGTGGACCAGTCACTGAGCAGTTCGGTAGTGCGCTCCAGCGACACCTTGACCTTACCCGTCAGCTCTTCGCTCCAGTTGCCATTGATGTCCAACACGGCCATTTGGCCATTGGTAGCGTTCAAGTTGCTGGCAATGCGGTCCACCATATTGCTGGAGATATCCTGCACTTCAGATTTGATAGTGCTGGCTAGGGTGCATCGGATGATGTCGGAGATCGCGTTCGACATGGCTCCTGGGTTTTTGCTGCTACCCAGCGTCACGAGCTCTTCCAAGGCGTTATTCAGGGCGTTATCGAGGCTGCGCAGGCTTCGGTCGAGCATTTTCCCGGAGTAGCGATCCTTGAGGTCCGACTCTACATCCTTACGCTGCTCCAGCAATTTTTGCAGGGCTTGTTCAAGCGCCCGGGCAGCTTGCTCGCTTTCAGCCTTGTCTTTCTTCAACAGACTGAGCGCCAGATTTATTTGTGCCAGAATCTCGAAGTTCTGGTCTTTGAGAATATCGATGAACAGACGGGAGAACAGCGCGTCAGGCTGCAAGGCACTCAGCGCATTTTGCAGCGCTTCGCCATCGTGGTTGCCGACGGTGAGGCTACGGTGGTGATCACCGAAATACACACCCAGCTGGTCATCGACATACGCCTGCACTTCCTCCACCTGATCGGCAGCGCGCAGGTTGCATTTGCTGAGCAGGAAGGTGAAATCGGTGTTGTAGGTTTTCAGTTCGTCGAGCTTGCGCAGCATTGACTGGGTGATATTGCCGTCTTCGATGCTGGTCAGCACGACGAAGTGCACACCCCGTGGCAGGTAGTAAGCGATCGCCTTGTTGTGGTTTTCCAGCGAAGAGCCGAACCCTGGCATGTCGACCAAAACTAGCGGTGCAATGGCTTTCAAGGCATCGCTGTCCAGGTAAAGGCGCAAGTGAGAGAACTCGCTGGAGCGACGGTTGATCGAGCTCAGCGCTTCGACGGGCAGGCGCTCCTGAGCGCCGTCGGGCTTGATGGCCAGCAAGTAAGGTTCGCTTGCGTAACGCAGCTCGGTTGCCAGCTCGGTCTCTGGTGCGATACCAACGGGCAGTACTTGTTGACCCATCAATGCGTTTAACAGTGAGCTTTTGCCCGCGCTGAATGCACCGATTACCGGCACCACCAGCTCGGTCTCCATCACTTTAGGCAGCAAGGTTTGGTCGAAGGTGAAGGCCTGACCCTCGAGCAACCCCTGCATTTTTTTCAAGTACGAGGCAAAGGCTTTCTGGCTTTCGAGCATGGTGATAATCCTTTAAGTGCTGGGCTTGTTCGGAAGAGCAGGGCTAGCGCAAGGCGCTTAATGCTTGCGGATGTTCAGATGTCGGGCGGCTTTTGCCAGCAGGCTGGCAATGGCGCCGGCCCGAGATACTTTCAGTTTGGGATTGCCACATTTAGGGCAGCTGTGATGCCAGTCTCCAGGGCCCAGCGCGTCGCTAGCTGGGGCTACTGTCATGCTCCAGTTGCATTGATCACAGTGGAAGGTCATGGGACACGGAGGGATAGGCATTCACACGTCCTGTATGAGTCAGAGTGGGCGCATGATGGCACTCTGATTTCTCTTCGTAAACTGTCAATAAAACGCACTGTTTTGAGTTGAAACATGGGCTGAGAGCGGCTTTTTTGACGAGTTTCCCTAGATTATATGAGCGGATGATTTACCTGTTTATTTAGCCAGCTTTTGACTGGGCTCGTTGTTGTTGAGATTTGAAGTCACCGAAGGTGAGCTTTGCGACCCGCGCCCGCCTGGTCCTGAGTCGCCTCTGTTTATGTCTGCGACCGAGGAGCGCAAGCGGTGGCTCGAGGGCAATACATCGTCGTTTATGAGGAGATTGACGACGGTACCTGTTCGACCTCCCGAGGCAGTAGTCCATTAGTCGTTGCGAGCTTTACGACGGTTGCGGCTCAGGCTAAGGTGCTGGCATAAGGACATTATTCTCTACCATTTTGTCCACGGAAGGTTCTTGGGTCGCTGTGATACGCCCATTCCACTCCGAATTTTTAGTGCCCCAAAACTTGCTCGGCAAGGTGCTGTCGCTGTCCCCCTGTGGGATAGGTGATTGGCGCTTTCGTGTGGGTAATGCGGTCTTGCTGAACATCAAAAAATGCTCAATTGAAGGCGGAAGGTATGGATTTTTCGACGCTGCGGCACCTATGGGATGGTGCGAGCTCCGAGCAGTTGATCGCACCCTTAATGGTTGCTGGGTTTGTCGCCATTTTGTGCACCTTTTATTTTTTCCACTATTTCTACAAATCTTTCGGTCTTAGCGCCCAGCTGAAGCGTTTGATCAAAAGCTTGGAGAACGCAAAAACAGCTCTCCCGTCAGATCGGCGATCAGAGCTGGAGCGACTGTTCAAAGGCACCAATCTGGAGCATTCGTGGCGCGAATATGCGGAAACGCTGCACGACCAATACGAGTTCAAGGAAGGCGAACAGGTAATTGGCCGATCGCGAGCCACCGCAGCAGCTGCACACTTCTTTTCACCGCAAAGTGTGGTTGATACCCCGCTGGGGACCGAATTCTATAAACATCTGCCTGGCATTTTGACCGGGATCGGTATTGTCGGAACCTTCTTCGGCTTGATGCTAGGCCTCCAGCACTTTGACCCGAGCACACCCGAACAGGTTAACGCCAGCGTCGATAAACTATTGAAAGACGTGTTGTTCGCTTTCTTTGGCTCCTTCATTTCAATCATGGCCTCTATCGGTGTCACGCTCACTGAAAAGTGGCGCCTGGGACAATGCTACAAACTGCTTGAGGCACTCAACGAAACAATCGACGGCCTTTTCGACAGTGGAGTCGGTGAGGAATACTTGGCTGAGCTGGTTCGCTCCAGTGCTGAAAGCTCGGTGCAAACCCGTCAGCTGAAGGACAGCCTGGTTACTGATCTACGGGAAATGCTACAGAACCTGGTTGATACCCAGGTCCGTGAAAGCCTCAAATTGGCAGATACCTTGTCGACGACCTACCGTGACTCTGGGCAGCTGCTGGCCGACCAGGTGAGCGGCGCAATTGAGAATAGCCTCAAGTCGCCGCTTGAAGCCATCGCGGGGGCCGTGCAGGCCGCCAGTGGCGATCAGTCCGGGCAGGTACAGAACCTGCTTCAGGATGTTCTGGTGGCGTTTATGAACAAGCTGGAAGGTACATTCGGCCAGCAGTTCAATGGCCTGCACGAGTTGATGGGCCAGTCGGTTGCCGCCATGCAGTCGATGCAGCAGGGCTTCTCGACGCTGATCCAGGACATGCGTTCGGCTAGCGAGTCCTCGAATCAAAGCAGTTCGACCATGATTGCCCAGCTACTGGCCGATATGCAGGCCGGACAAAACGCCATGCAAGCGGGGATGAACGAGATGCTCGCCAATCTTCAGGCTTCGGTTGCCCGTATCGGCAACGAAGGGGAGGGGGCTGGCGCCCGAATGGCCGAGCAACTGGAGAAGCTGTTCGCTCAAAGCGAGGCTCGCCAACAGGCAATGGCTGAGAATCTCCAGGCCTTTGTCGAGTCGATCAAGCAGAGCATCGGCCAAGGCCAACAGGAAACCATGGCCAAGATTGCAGGCTCTGTTGAGGTGCTGGGTGAGCAGCTCTCTGCAGTCTTCAAGCAATTGGAACAGGGCCAGCAGCAGATGGATCAATCCACCCGCGCTGCCCAAGCAGACCTGCACCAAGGTACCCGCGATCTGGTGGGTGGCCTCGACGAGCAGGTCAAGGCATTGCTGCAGACGGTTTCCGAGCAACAGAAATCTGCCCAGGACACTGTCAATGCATTGAGCGCCCAGACAGAGCAGCATCTGCACAGCATGCAGCTAGGTGCGGACAAGATGCGGGCGGCGGCTGAACGATTTGAAACTGCCGGGCAAAGCGTTGTGCGAGCCAGTGAAACGACTGCAGGGTTGATGGGTACAGTCCAGGGCGCAGGGGCTGAACTTGCACAGGCTTCGCGAGAGCTGAATACCGTTGTCGCGGACTACCGGAACAATCGTGAAGCGCTCGCGAAAACGCTCGCTGTCATCGAAGGGGTAGTTGCCAGTGCGCAAGGGGAAGCCAGCGGTCGCAGCCAGTATCTTCAGGACCTGAAGGTTCAAAGCGAGCGGATGCAGGCGCTCAATCGCGAAGTGTATGAATACCTCGAAAACATTAGTGGTGTGCTGGGTAACGGCTTCAAGGAATTCGGTGAAGGCATGGACCGGGCGTTGAGACAAACCCTGGGCAGCCTCGACACCGAGCTCGATAAAGCAGTCAAGAGCCTCGCTGGCGGTGTGGAAGGGGTCAAGGAAAGTCTCGAAGATTTCGGCGACATCATGGAACGTATCAGGCGGTAACGGAGGCTAGTCGATGTTTGGTAAGCAAATGCCTTCGGCTGCCCGTTCAAAGGACGAGGGAGAGAAGCCTTTCTGGATTTCCTTCGCTGATTTGATGACCGCGATGATGATTCTGTTTCTCGTGGTCATGGTGGCGGCTTTGAGTTCTGTGACGCAGCGTATCAATCAGGCGGAGCAGGGGGAGAAGCAGCGTAGCAAGGACATCAGTCAGATTTGCGAGCACCTGAGCCTCAAGGCGAAGACTGCCAGCAAGACCATCGTCGTGGACTGCAAGGACAACCGGATTAGCTTCGGCGATGCTGGTCGCTTTGGGCACAACCAGTACGCGCTGAGCAACGATGGCCAATCGGCACTTCAGGAGGTCGTGCCGATGATTCTGGACGCGGCCAACAGTGAAGAGGGGCGCAAGTGGTTCAAACAGGTCGTGATCGAGGGGTCGACCGACACCGACGGTTCCTACCTCTATAACTTGCACCTGTCATTGCAGCGCTCGGAGTGGGTGATGTGCAGCCTGCTCGATAGTCGCAGCCCGCTTCAGGTCGGATTGTCGCCGGAGCACCAACAGCAGATCAGATCGATGTTTCTGGCGGGCGGCGTGTCGTTCAACAATGCAAAGGACACCAAGGAAGAAAGCCGGCGAGTGGAGTTGCGCATGCAGTTTTTTGGCTTGAAGGAGAAAGAGGGCAATCTCAAGCCTGATGTGCCGGTGTTCACTAATACTGATGTGGAAAAATGTCAGTTGGCGATGAACCGATGACAAGTTCGATCGCGAGGCTTTCCGCCGCCATTAGCCAAAGCCTGTCAGCTCATCGCACGGTGCAGGCTCCAGAACCGTTGGAGCGATTTCCCCGTCTGGCTGCTGCGGGAGTCGATCTTTACGAGCGATTCGAGCGCGCTGAAAAGGCCTTACCGCCACCCGAAGAAAAGCGCCGCGCTGCGATAAGCAAGTTTCGCAATGTACTGCCACTCAACGCTTCGGAATGGCGCCTGGTGTTCGCCGGCCTCTCAGACAAGAGTGAGCGCGTGGGGCCGATACTGGAAGATGATCAGCTTTACGCCCGGGTGCACGAAGAAGTGCATCAGCGTATCGAAAGACGAAGGCTGAGCCGCCGGGATTGGTTGGCGCTTTGCTTCAGCTACTTTGGCTACGACGCCGCCAAGCCAGCGCAGAATGCCAATTGGTGCCTGTTGCGCGAAGATGTTCAGCTCGGTTTCGAATGTGTCAGAGACCAGCAAACGCGTGTGAAGGAATGGGTGCAGATCGTTCAGCAGCATCAGGAGCTTTTTTCCGAGCAGGCAGGTGCCACGCTGGGTGACCAGATGTTCAAGGGCGAGATCAGCGACCTTTCTGCCCTGCAGACGATTGCGCAGATCCCCGACAGCAGCTGGCTGTGGCGCAGGATTTTTACCGTGCTGATTTCTCGCATTTTCATGCTGGATGACGCCGAGTTTTCTCAGCGCTTGGCCGACCTGGTCGACATCGGCCGGCAGCACCCGCGGTACATGAACGACATTCTGAGTGCATGCCTGTCGCGCTACCACTTGGCGGCTTATCGGGAGAAGCCATCGTCGCTGCTCAAACAGCTCGCGCTCGACAATTGGGGTAGTCCGCAGATCCGCTCCAGACAAAACAGCTGGCTGCAGTATGTCGATAAAGATGTCTGTGCGATGGTTGTGGCGTGGTTTGCGAAGGAGGATCTAGAGCACTTCTTCAACCTGCTCAAAGGGGAGGCAGAAGTCGATCAATCTCGGCTGCATTATTGGCTGCGTTTTGCCAACCAGATGAGTTACACCCGGATTGTCATGGGTTCGGATGCCTGGCATGACAGCGGGCGAGACTTCGTCCACTTCCGAGAGAAGAACAAGGGGCGCCTCAGCCGACTGGTAGGCGGGCCCGGCCATAACAATGCCGTCATCATGCAGATCGGAAACTACTTTTTCGTGGAATTCTCCGGTACGGGTAATGCCTGCTATGTGTATCAAGCAGACAAGTCGCCTTTCAACCCAGACAAGATGCAGCTCGAATTGGCGAGCGAGCTGAAGCAGCCTAATCGTGCACTGGATCGAATGCGGCATTCACCTGCACCCAGCCGCCCGGACCGCATAGAGGGTTGGCTCAGCAAATTCGATTATGCCCTTGAGCAATGGGGCATTCGTGTACAGAGTCAGGCCGCAGCGGCAGGTTCAGCCAAGCCGTTACCTTTTGAAGACCAGGTCCGTGACGCTCTAAAGTCGGTCAAACACAAGGTCTATGATCAGCGCGAACGCGGCGGTGCATTTCAGGTCCAGCTTGATGATCATGACCTGGCGGCAGTAACTGCACTGCAGCGCCTGGGCTTCAGGCCCGTCAATAACCAGTCACTCCGGTTCTGGAGACAGTAATGCTCAAGCGTTTTCTCAAAGGCATCGGCCTGCAGCCGAACTCGACAGCAGAAAATACTGAGCCGGTTTTTTCCATTGAAGAGCAGGGCATCTGTTATCCCCTGAGCTTGGCGGAGAGCACGGAGTCCTGGTCGCTGGCGAGTTATCTTGATCAGCTGGAAGAAGAGGAGTTCGTCTCCCAGTTGAGCGATCGCTGGCTCTTGACGTGGGATGAGCTCTACCGGCTGCTGGATGAGCCAGAGCACGAAACAAGCCTGCCACTATTGGGGTTGCCGCCGCAGACAGCCCTCATCCCTCAATTGAGCAGCCAGGGCAGCCTTGCCTCCGACGATTTCAAGGTCTCCATCAGTGGTTGGCGTGATCCGCAGTCCAATGCCAATGTGCAGGTGCAGCGAATGGGGGCCATCGTTCAACATCAGGGAGCCACAGAAATGCTGCCTGAGGCGTCCTGGAAACTGACTGGTGCTGTACGACAGCTTTATCTGGCACAACAAAATGAGCCCGGTGAAGTAACCAACCAGATCGGCTGGGCCAGCATCAGAAAGCTGGCGCGCAAGGCTGGCGCTGGTATGGATGGCTTCTTGGATAAGACCGTCGTTATCAAACCCGAGAAACTGCGGCTCAACCCACGAAAGTCGACGCTTGGCGACACACCAGTTATCGAGTTGCAACCGAGCTTTGATGGCCAGCCGGCCAACTGGCTTGAGAGCTTTGACGGTGCCAAGCAGGTTCAGGATCGGTACCGGATAACGGGTGACGATGGCTCGCTGACTCATGTTCTGATTGAGCCTGAAGTCAAATCGGTACTGGACTACGTGCGTTCGTTACCCGGGCGTCGGGTTGCTGGTGACGATGCCCTTTCATTCGTCCGTAACCCTTACAGCTCACTCGGCGAAAGTGCCGCACACGTGCTGGATGCCGAAGCCTATGAAGACGAGCTCGCGGAGGCCGGTATTTTCTTTCATCGCTTCCATCTGGAACCCAAACTGGATGAAGCGGGCCAGCGTATTGAGCAGGTAACACTGACGCTCGAGCCGATTTCTCCAACCCCGCAGGCGCCTATCGAAATTGAGTTCAAAGCGGCCCATGAATTCGCGCCGCTTGTGCATGAACTGCACCTGAAGTTGGCCGCCGGCATGCCTGCAGGCTTCTGGCAGGGCTATGAGCTGGAACTCAGCGATTTTGATTTGCGCCAGTTGGCAGGCATCAATGACCTGCTCAAGCGTTGGCAAAACGAAGCGGCCGGAATCGAGTTTGAATCGGTCCTGGACCTTTCTCTCTACGGCGACCGTGTGACAGGCATTGGTGAGGCGGAAAGAATTACTTCGCCTTTCCTGGTCAAAGAGGCGACCGAGAACTGGTTGCCGAAAGATGTGGCAGCGCTGGGCATCGACGCAGAAATCCTGGGTCGGTGGGATCCTTCCGATCGTACTCAATTTGAAGCGTTTGGGCAGCGGCTGGATGAAGCACGCGCTGCCGGTGATGACACGGTCTGTTTGCCAGAGTCCGAAACACCACTCTCGATTGCCGCAGCAGAACAACTGTTAGATGCCTGGTCGAAGAAGATTGCACCTGTCGAGGCCGGCCAAGTTGAGCAACGGGAGAAAGTTGGCCGCGCCGTACTACAAATCGGCCACAACATTGACGAGCCGACTTACGTACAGGTACGTCAAGCAGCGTTACGCGCCGCTTTGGATGCAACGCCAGAGTTGCCTGGTTTGCTCAAGCCTGAGGTCGTTCTGCGTGACCATCAGCTGCAAGGCGTGGCGTGGTTGCAGCATTTGTTCCGCTTGTCCCCCACGGACGTATCGGGTTGCTTGCTCGCTGATGACATGGGGCTTGGGAAAACGATCCAGTTGCTCACCTTCCTGGCCTGGTACTTGGAACAGTACCCAAACGATCAGCCAACACTGATCGTCGCTCCGGTTTCGTTGCTCGATAACTGGGAGCGAGAGCTTCACCGTTTCTTCTTTGCTGACGCGCTGCCTGTATTGAAGCTGTACGGCTCAGCCTTGAGTGCAGTGAAGTTCAAGAAAGATGAAATCCCAGCGGACTTGAAAGCCAAAGGCATCAAGAACCTGCTGCGTCCAGGTTGGATGGGCGATGCCCGAATCGTCCTGACGACTTACGAGACACTGCGCGATCAGGAATTTTCCCTAGCGCGCCAGCAATGGTCCATCGTCGTGTGTGACGAAGCTCAGAAGCTGAAGAACCCGGCGGCACTGGTGACTCAAGCGATCAAAGCTATCCCTGCACGCTTCCGAGTGGCGTGTACTGGTACACCAGTCGAAAATACCTTGATCGATCTCTGGTGTCTGTTCGACTTCATTCAGCCAGGATTTCTGGGCGGCTTGAACCAGTTCGGTCGCGACTATCAGCGCCCCATCGAAGCCGCACTGGAGCGTGATACGGATGCGCTGGAACGCCTGCGTGGGCTTATCGAACCGCAGACTTTGCGGCGGACCAAGCAGGACATCGCGAAGGACCTGCCGGCCAAAATCGAAGACGCAGCATGCCGTTCACTTGGCATGCATACCCTGCAGCGTAACCTGTATCTGTCCGAAATTTCCGCATACAGCCAGAAGCAGCAGATCGAAGAGCAGCTCGATCAGAAGACCTCCGGCATGCTGGGCTTGCTGCACAAGCTCAAGCTGATTTGTGCTCATCCTTACAGCGTTCAGCCAGACACGCGGTTGCGCGACAACTCGCCGAAGCTGCAGTGGTTGATGCAGACGCTCGAGTCGATCAAAAGGGCTGGCAACGGCGACAAGGTCATCCTCTTTACCGAGTTGCGAGATATTCAGCGGGAACTGCAGCACGCGATTCAGCAGCATTTCGGGTTTCGGGCGACGGTCATCAATGGTGATACCAGTACCAGCAGTCAGAGCGCCAATAGCCGGCAGAGGCTGATCGATCAATTCCAGGAGCTGCCAGGTTTCGCCGTCATCATCCTGTCCACCATCGCCGTCGGATTCGGGGTGAACGTGCAGGCCGCCAACCACGTCATTCACTTCACGCGCTGCTGGAACCCGGCCAAGGAAGATCAGGCGACCGATCGGGCCTATCGGATTGGGCAGCAGAAGGATGTGTATGTGTACTATCCGACGGTTCGAGATGCAGCGATGCCGACGTTTGAGGCGACGCTGGATGAACTTTTGAGTAAGCGACGGGCGTTGGCGCGGGATATGTTGAGTGGGGCTTCGGAGCTTCAGGCTTCGGATTTTGAGGGATTGCTGGGGGCGCGGTGAAGGCTAAGCCTTTAATTAATCAAAATCACAATCGAATTAGAACGGTGACGGCCAGCCTCGACACACTGTTAATGCCTGCCTCCCTATGCGGGGTTACTTAGCTATGTGTCAATTATGGGTGCAGGTTGTTCATTACTGCATTGGCAATTGCGGAGCTTTCAGCCGCCTGAGGGGTTTCTAACGCAGTATCGCCAGCGAGGCCTGCCTGGATTGTTTACCTGTGAGCTTGTCCAGTCTTGGCGCCGGCAGCTCAATGGCCTACGGTGCGCTGAAGTTCGCATCGTAGGTCGCATACGTCGAAGCAGCTGTGGTGTCCATGATGCCGAGTAGGTTGAGCGAAGAGCTATCCGCCTCGGACTCAGCATCGCATTCTTCGTGACGGCGGCATCGATAGCCTATTGGATTACTCGCATCCGCTGTTCTGTGGGCCCAACTGCCTTTGCTTTCTCACCGTGGGCAGCCTCCGGCAGCTTCAGGACAGACGGAAGATTGGGGTGATCCAGCGGCGTGATCCAATCGCACGGGGGAATGTGCATTTCGCCATGCGCTGGCGTCACAACGCCGCGCGAGTAGCTTGAGTGGAATACTGGTTTTACCTCTGTGCAAAAAAGCCGCGTGTTGATAGGGCGCGAGCTTTACCCATGCTGGCTGGATAGATATTGTGACGTCGTTCGCACACAGTTAGGTCAAAGAGCCATCAGGGACGTAATCAAGGGTTCTAGCGTACACTTTTACGCCGTCCCAATAATCGCCTCGCCAACCAGATATGCGAGGTCAATTCAGTTCAACGGGACGGATACATGGACAAGAATTCACTGACTGAGCGCGACATCTGCAGCAAATACATCACGCCGGCCATCACCGCAGCGGGCTGGGATTTGCACAAGCAGGTCCGTGAGGAAGTCAGCTTTACCAAGGGCCGCATCATCGTCCGTGGCAAGCTGCACAGCCGGGGCGAATCGCGCCGCGCAGACTACATCCTGTATCACCAGGCCAACCTGCCGCTGGCGGTTATCGAAGCCAAGGACAATAAGCACTCCCTCGGCGCCGGCATGCAGCAGGCGCTCGGTTATGCCGAGGCGCTGGATGTGCCGTTCGTGTTCTCCAGCAACGGTGACGGTTTTCTTTTCCATGATCGCAGTGGCACCGGCGCGCAGAAGGAAACCGAGCTGAGCCTGGAGCAGTTCCCCAGCCCCGAGGAGTTGTGGCAGCGCTACTGCCAGTGGAAGGGCCTGAGTGGCGAAAGCCAGCAGAAAGCCGAAGCCCCGTATTACGACGACGGCTCCGGGCGCATGCCGCGCTACTACCAGATGAATGCCATCAACCGCACCGTTGAGGCCGTGGCGCGTGGGCAGGATCGCATCCTGTTGGTCATGGCCACCGGCACCGGCAAGACCTACACGGCCTTCCAGATCATCTGGCGCTTGTGGAAGTCCGGGCAGAAGAAACGCATCCTCTTCCTCGCCGACCGCAACATCCTCGTCGACCAGACCAAGAACAACGACTTCAAGCCCTTCGGCCAGGCGATGACCAAGATTGCCAAACGGCAGATCGAAAAGTCCTACGAAATTTACCTGTCGCTCTATCAGGCCGTGACCGGCAACGAAGAAGAGAAGAATGTCTACAAGCAGTTTTCCCGCGACTTCTTCGACCTCGTGGTGATCGACGAATGCCACCGAGGCAGCGCCTCCGAAGACTCGGCCTGGCGCGAGATTCTCG
Organism: Pseudomonas oryziphila; assembly: GCF_003940825.1. Taxonomy (NCBI): domain Bacteria; kingdom Pseudomonadati; phylum Pseudomonadota; class Gammaproteobacteria; order Pseudomonadales; family Pseudomonadaceae; genus Pseudomonas; species Pseudomonas oryziphila. The sequence goes on from NZ_CP034338.1 coordinate 776,394, forward strand.
ACTACTTCTCCGGTGCCACCCACATCGGCCTAACCGCTACGCCGAAGGAGACCAAAGAGGTTTCCAGCATCACCTACTTCGGTGAGCCGGTGTACAGCTACACCCTCAAGCAAGGCATCGAAGATGGCTTCCTCGCCCCGTACAAAGTGGTGCGCATCGACTTCGACAAAGACCTGCAAGGCTGGCGCCCGCCCAAGGGCACGCGCGACAAGAACGGTGAGCTGATCGAAGATCGCGTCTATGACCTCAAGGACATGGACCGCGACCTGGTGATCGAAGCGCGCACCCAGTTGGTCGCCCGCAAGGTGACCGAATACCTGACCGCCACCGACCCCTTCCAGAAAACCATCATCTTCTGCGACGACATTGACCACGCCGAGCGCATGCGCCAGGCCCTGGTCAACCTCAACCCCAAGCGCGTTGAGGAAAACCGCAAATACGTGATGCGCATTACCGGCGACGACAAGGAAGGCAAGGCTGAGCTGGACAACTTCATCAACCCCGAGTCGCGCTACCCGGTGATCGCCACCACCAGCAAACTCATGACCACCGGCGTTGATGCCCAGACCTGCAAACTGGTGGTGCTCGACCAGCACATCAAATCCATGACCGAGTTCAAGCAAATCATCGGTCGTGGCACCCGTATCAACGAGGATTACGGCAAGTACTGGTTCACCATCATGGACTTCAAGAAAGCCACCGAACTGTTTGCCGACCCGGCCTTCGACGGTGAGCCGGTGGTGATCTACAACCCCGAGGGCGACTCCTCACCAGTGCCGCCGGAAGAAACCGAGGGCGAAGAGGGTGACGTGACCGACGGTGGTGCTGGGGCAACCGAAGGTGACGAAACCACTGGCGGCGCTGACGACGATGGCGGCAAGAAGCGCGTCAAATACGTGATCAACAACGTCGCTGTGCAAGTCATTGCAGAGCGCGTGCAGTACTATGGCCCGGACGGCAAGCTGATCACCGAATCGCTACGCGACTACACACGTACCTGCGTTAAGAAACAGTTTGCCTCGCTGGATGACTTCCTGCGCCACTGGAGCGATGCCGAACAGAAGAAGGTCATCATCGATGAGCTGGCCGCTCAAGGTGTGATGTGGGAAGCGCTGGACGACGAAGTCTCAGCCAAGCGCGGCCAGCCGCTCGATCCGTTCGACCTGATCTGCCATATCGCCTTCGACCAGCCGCCGCTCACCCGCAAGGAGCGCGCCGAGCAGGTGAAAAAGCGCAACTACTTCGCCAAATACTCCGGCGCCGCCCGCCAGGTACTGGAAGCCCTGCTCGACAAATACGCCGACACCGGCGTCGAGCACATCGAAGACATCAAGATCCTTCAGCTGGCTCCATTCAGCCAGATCGGTGCGCCGATTGAGCTGGTCAAGGCCTTTGGCGGCAAACCGGGCTATCAGCAGGCCATTCAGGAGCTTGAGCGACAGCTCTACGGATAACCGATGCCCAAACTTAATTCATTTGAAATCGCAGCTGCGCTCATCCGTAAGGGCTTTGTTCAGACCGTCAAAAATCAACATGCTAACGGGTATGAGCATCCTGATTTTAACGGTCGTGTATTCGTCAAAATGAGCAAAACGGGTGCTTCTGTTGCCAAGCAGCCCTTCCTCATTCATCCAGAACATGTCACCGCAGGTAAATGGGACTACATCAAGGCACTTTCCCCTTCGTTACCAAATACCGGGTATCGAAACACCAACATGACGGGTTATCCCGCCGTAGCTGGCTCTGACAGTAAACTAGCAATTGCATTGGATATCGCTACAGAGGCCGATCTTCATCAACTGCTTGATCTACTCGGTTATACATCCTCTGTTTCTGCCCTCCAGTCCGCGGCTGCTAAATCTTCGGTCTCAACAGAGGAATTTCTAAACGAACCCAACCTCACCGACACCGAACGCGATGCGCTGATGAAAGCGCGCATCGGCCAGAGCGGCTACCGCGACGACCTGCTTGCCTACTGGGGCGGCTGTGCGATTACTGACTGCTGCGTACCGGAGTTGTTGCGGGCCTCGCATATAAAACCCTGGCATGCTGCCAGCCCGACCGAACGGCTTGATCCGTTCAATGGGCTGTTGCTCACCCCCAATCTTGATCTGGCCTTCGACCGTGGCCTGATCAGCTTTGATGATCAGGGGCAGATTCTCCTCGGCGAGGATCTCGACCCCGACAGCGCCCGTGCGCTCAACATCACCCCTTGTCTGCGCTTGCGCCAGATCAAGCCGCAGCATCGCGGTTATCTGGCCTGGCACCGTGAACACCTTTTCAGGAAGTAAGCATGTCCATCAGCAGCACCATTAAATCCATCCAGGACATCATGCGCAAAGACGTCGGAGTCGACGGTGATGCGCAGCGTATCGGCCAGCTTGTGTGGATATTGTTCCTGAAAATTTTCGACGACCGCGAGCAGGAGTGGGAGCTGCTGGATGACGACTACCGCTCGCCGATTCCGGAGAGCTGCCGCTGGCGCACCTGGGCGGCCAACCCGGAGGGCATCACCGGTGATGCACTGAAGGATTTCATCGACAACAACCTGTTCCCGCAGCTGCAGAACCTCCACGAATACAGCACCACGCCGGCCACCTATGTGGTGCGTGGCGTGTTCGAGGATGCCTACAACTACATGAAGTCTGGCCAGTTGATCCGCCAGGTCATCAACAAGATTCAGGAAGGGGTGGACTTCAACAAGGCGCAGGAGCGCCACGCCTTTGGCGACATGTATGAGCAACTGCTGCGCGACCTGCAGAACGCCGGCAATGCTGGTGAGTTCTACACCCCGCGCCCAGTCACCGAATTCATGGTGCGCATGGTCGACCCCAAGCTGGACGAAAAGGTCTTGGACCCGGCCTGCGGCACTGGCGGCTTCCTCACCTGCAGCATCGAGCACAAGCGCAAGCGTTATGTGCAAACCGCCGAAGACGAGCGCATCCTGCAGGCGAGCATCTTCGGCGTGGAGAAAAAACCGCTGCCGCACCTGCTGGCCACCACCAACATGATCCTGCACGGCATTGAGGTGCCTAACCAGATCAAGCATGACAACACCCTGGGGCGCCCGCTGATCAGTTGGGGCCCAGCAGAGCGGGTCGACTGCATCGTCGCCAACCCGCCGTTCGGCGGCATGGAAGAAGACGGCATCGAAACCAACTTCCCGACTACTTTCCGTACCCGCGAAACCGCCGACCTGTTCCTGGTGCTGATCATGCACCTGCTCAAGGACGGCGGCCGCGCCGCCGTGGTTCTGCCCGACGGCTTCCTCTTTGGTGAAGGCATCAAGAGCCGCATCAAGGAAAAGCTGCTCACAGAATGCAACCTGCACACCATCGTCCGCCTGCCCAACGGCGTGTTCAACCCTTACACCAGCATTAAGACCAACCTGCTGTTCTTCACCAAGGGCACACCGACCAAGGACGTATGGTTCTACGAGCACCAGTACCCGGCCGGTTACAAAAGCTACACCAAGACCAGACCTATGCGCGTCGAGGAGTTCGCCGTCGAAGAAGCCTGGTGGGGCAGCGAGGCCGATGGCTTTGTCGCACGCCAGGAGAACGAGTTCGCCTGGAAAGTCAGCTTTGACGAGTTGCAAAACCGCAACTGGAACCTCGACTGCAAGAACCCTCACGTCGGCGAGCAGATTAGCCACGACCCGGACGAACTGCTGCGTGACTATGCCGCGCTGCAAGGCGAGATTGGCGTACTGCGCGACCAGCTCAAGGCCGTGCTGGCCGAGGCCTTTGCCGCACAGGCGGCGGAGCGTGAAGTATGAGCGCAGTACTGACTGACAACCTGCCGCTGCTGGCCGGCGCGCCCAATGGCATCAAAAAGCTGCGCGAACTGATTCTGGAGCTGGCGGTGCGCGGCAAGCTGGTGCCGCAAGATCCGAGTGATGAGCCGGCCAGTGAGCTGCTAAAGCGGATTGCCGAGGAAAAGGCGCGGTTGGTCGCTGAGGGGAAGATCAATAAGCAAAAGCTGCTGGCAGCGATTACTGAGGAAGAAATACCATACGATCTGCCAGATACCTGGGCGTGTGTAAGACTTCCAGAGGTCTATTACTTGGTATCGGTCAGCGGTAATAAGCTGCTGTCCTCCCAAATTAGTGAGAAAGGAATATTTCCTGTCGTCGACCAAGGGAAACGGTTTGTTGCTGGCTACACCGACGACGAGTCCCTATTGATTCGACTCCCCGGCCCAGTTGTTGTGTTTGGTGACCACACGACGGAGCGAAAATACGTTGACTTTGATTTTGTTGCTGGGGCTGATGGCGTCAAAATTCTCAGACCAGTTTTGCTAAATGAGAAGTTCTTCTGGTGGCATCTGGTTGGTTTAAAGCTAGAAGCCAGAGGGTATGCGCGGCACTTCAAGGTTTTGAATGATGCTTTCTTTGCGCTGCCTCCCAAGGCCGAACAGTCGCGCATTGTCGCCAAAGTCGATGAGCTGATGGCCCTGTGCGACCGGCTGGAAGCCCGGCAAGGCGATGCCGATAGTGCCCATGCCCAACTGGTGCAGGCGCTGCTGAACAGCCTGACTCAGTCCCGCGATGCCGGGGACTTTGCGCAAAGCTGGCAGCGCCTGGCCGAGCACTTCCACACCCTGTTCATCACCGAATCCAGCATCGACGCCCTAACGCAAACTCTGCTGCAACTGGCGGTGATGGGCAAGCTGGTGCCGCAAGATCCTGGTGATGAGCCGGCGCGGGAGTTGTGTAAGCGGATTGACGTCGCGAAACAACGCGTATTGATTGAAACCAAAGCAAGAAAACAAAAAGAGCTAGCTGTCGATACACTGTCAGTGCTCCCTTATAGCGTCCCGAATGGCTGGGAGTGGAAGACTCTAGATTCAGTTTTATATGTGACTGGTGGCGTCACGCTCGGACGTAAACTTGCAGGGCGAAAGCTGGTAATCAAGCCATATCTTCGTGTCGCGAATGTCCAGAGGGGGCACCTTGTCCTTGATCAGATCAAAGAGGTGGAAATTCCAGAGGATGAGCTCGAAAAATATCTCCTGTCGAATGGTGATTTGCTTATTACCGAAGGTGGTGATTGGGACAAGGTCGGACGCACTGCTATTTGGCGTGGAGAAATTTCGGAGTGCTTACACCAAAATCATGTGTTCCGAGCCAGAGCAGTGACAACGGAGTGGGAACCGCGCTGGGCCGAAATTTATCTGAACTCAGCTACAGCTAGAGAGTATTTCGCAGGATCGTCAAAGCAGACAACGAACCTCGCGTCGATCAACATGGCTCAGCTTCGAGCATGCGCTTTTCCGCTACCCCCTCTAGCCGAACAATACCGTATCGTCGCCAAAGTAGATCAACTGATGGCCCTCTGCGACCAACTCAAAGCCCGTCTTAACCAGGCCCGGCAGGTGCACGAGCATCTGGCCAGTGCGCTGGTCGAGCAGGCCGTGGCCTGATTTATCAAGACCACGATAAGGACATCCTATGCGTCCCGACAAGAAAGCCGTCACCGACCTGTTTACCGAGCGCGCGCAGTACCTGATCCCCTTGTTCCAGCGCGGTTACGTGTGGACGCTGAACGAGCAGGTGCAGCCACTGTGGGAAGACTTCGTTGATCGCCTGGAGGCTATCGTCCAGCATCAGGCCGATGCAGCCATGGTCGGAGCTGGCCGGCTCAGGCCGCTACGTCGGCACTTCCTCGGCACCGTGGTGATCGGGAGCCTCAAGGGCGGCAGCAGTGATGCTGTGGGCAACCGCGATGTGATCGACGGCCAGCAGCGTATCACCACCCTGCAGATTCTGTTGCTGGCGTTTCGCGACCTAGTCGCGCCGCTGAAGGACGAAGCGCTGATCTATGACCTCAAGCCGCTAACGCAGAATATCGGCCGCTACCGCCTTGCCAGCGATACCCTCAAGGTACTCCCGACCAATGTCGGTCGCGATGTGATGCAGGCACTGGCCGAGCTGGGCAGCGCCGAAAAGATCTGCGAGCGCTTCCCGGCCAAGGTCGGTCGGCAGTATCAGGAGCGTCCGGCCATGGTGCGCGCCTATCTGTTCTTCCACGCCATGCTGGCCTGCTACCTGCGCGGCCTGCGCTACGATGACGTGTTGCCGGACGCGGCTGCAGATGAAGAGCGCACTGTGGCCCATTCGGTGATTCGCTCCATCGACGCGGATATCTATCTGAAACTGCCTGGCGCCGACCTACCGCTGCAGGTTGAGCGCGCCCATGCGCTGCTGGTCACCCTGCGCGAAGGCTTCCAGATCATGTCACTGGAGCTGGAGGACGAGGACGACCCGCAGATTATCTTCGAAACCCTCAATGCCCGGGGCGCGCCGCTGTTGCCGAGTGACCTGATCCGCAACTTCATCTTCCTCCACGCCACCCGCAACGGCGAGGACGTAGATGAGCTGTATCGCCAGGGCTGGCAGCATTTCGACGAGACGGTAGACACCAGCACTGGCAAGGGCGCCAAGTTCTGGAAGCAGCAGGAGCGGCAGGGCCGCCTGAAGAACTCGCGACTGGACCTGCTGCTTTACCACTACGTGGGCATGCGCAAGTGCGAGGATCTGAAGGTGGCCCACGTATTCAACGAGTTTAAGGACTGGTGGCAGGATGAGTCGCGCGACACTCAGCGCGAGCTGGCGCGCATCACGCACCTGGCGGGGTATTTCCAGACCTTTATAGTGCCGGGGCAGGCGAGTCGCCTCGATCTGTTCTGCCGGCGTCTGAAGCTGTTGGATGTATCCACGGTGACGCCGCTTGTGCTTTATCTACTGGAGCACCATAAGCCGGATTCAGCGGAGTTCCTGCAGGCCATTGGTGATCTGGAGTCTTACTTGGTGCGCCGCTTTATCTGTGGCTACACCACCAAGAGCTACAACCGCACCTTCCTCAACCGCTTGCTGGCGGAGATGGTGCGCGAGCAGAAGACCGATGCCGCGACCCTGCGCGACAAGCTGCTGTCCCTGCAGGGCGACAGCCAATGCTGGCCGGATGACGAGGCCTTCGCTCGTAACTGGTGCCATCGCGCACTTTACCAAGGCCGCAACACTAGCAAGGTCCGTGCGGTTCTCGAGGCGCTGGAACTGTCCATGCGCGGTAGCAAGCAGGAGAGCCTGGTGCTACCTGATGGCCTGACCGTGGAGCATGTGTTGCCGCAGAAATGGCAAACGAACTGGCCGCTGGCCGAGGACACACCAGAGAACCAGGAAAGGCGCCGTCGTCTGCTGCACAGTATCGGCAACCTCACACTGGTGACCCAGGCCTTCAACTCCGCCCTGAGCAACGAACCCTTTGCCATGAAGCGGCAGGAGATCGTGACCACCAGCCTGCTGATGCTCAATATGCACTTCCAGGCGTTTGGTGAGAACGATGCCTGGGAAGAAGCACAAATCGTGTCGCGCTCCGACAAGCTGTTTTCCTATGCCCTGAGCCTCTGGCCTAGACCCTAATCCCCTCAACGTTGAGTTTTTATAGTTACGTCTTGGAGGACTTGAAATGTTGGATCTTCTAACGCTTCTCTGGCCGGATTTTTCGTTGCTGTTCTCAGCAGAAACCAATGGCGTCAGTGCCTGGTTCTGGATTACTACGGCAGCTATCTTCGCTATTTCTGTGATATTTGTCGGGCTTCACGTAGTGTCTTGGAGGCGCGATAAGCTGCTGGTCACAAAAAACGGATGGCGATCGGCACCAATTCTTTAGCATTTCGTCTTCCTTGCTGACGGCATTTTGCCCTTATGTCATTAAGGTTGAAAGAGTGGATTTTGAACAGGTTCACTCAGCAAGAGAATGTCCACGCTAAGATAGTTATAGTTGGAGGCGGACAAGAGAGCCTGGTGGACTGCCTACCCTCGATGCGAGCGTCAGATCAGCAATCCTCGGTCGCTCCCTAATCGCTTCCAGATCAATAGGGCGGTGAGTCGATAGTAATACCGGGTGGCGTCGGAATGGTCTTTCAGGTGCTGAGTGAGAAACCAGCGCACATGCTTGAGCTGCCAGTTCCAGGGATTATCGCGTTGCCATCGCTGTTGAATGGCCGCTTGCATGACTCGTGCTTGACGTAGGTGACGTTGCTGCGTGGCCTTCGAACCGGTCAATACGCCGCTCAGGAACAGCGTCATATCGAAGGGTTTGCTCATGTTCTCCCGCCAATGTAGGCCGACACCACATCGATCCGGTTATGCCCGAGCTCTAGGCTGATTTGTTGGCGCGCCTGTTGATCAAGTTCACGGTCAATGCGATAGCACTGGCCGCCATTGACCGGTGCGGCGTGGCCCGTGAGCTGCTCGTACCGTTCGCAGGCGTAGGCTGCGCGCAGTTCATGAAAACCCTTCAGTCCGTATGCATGCAGCGTTTCGCGGGCGGGGAGCACGGTTTGGTGCAGAAATATGGCGTAGCTTTCGTCTCGGGCTAGCAAGTTGCGGCTGCCGGTCGGCGATGCCTGACGAACCAACTGCATGGCCGCTTTCACTGCTTCATTGGCCACGACCCATCGCGGCGCTGATGAGCCTGAACGGCCGCCTTTGGTGCCGTCTTGGATGTTGATGCGGCCTAAGCGTTCGGCTTCGCGGTGTAAGCGTGGCAGGTCAGCCAGGATCGCTTCGCGCAGGCGCATGCCGGTTGCTCGAGCTAAAAGGACTATGGCGGCCACCCGATCGTGTTGCAGTTCGCCAAGCAGCTCAGCCAGTCGCCGCACTTGTTGGTGATCTTGGCCATCCGGCGCGCGAGTGCGTACGCTCGAGCGCCGCTGTCCCAAAGCCTGACTCGGGCTGGCGATTCTCACATCCTGATCACCGCGCAGCGCAGCAAGGGTGCGGTTGACGCTGCTCAGGCGGTTCTGCGCGGTGGCGATGCAGAGTGCATCTTGCTGGATCTGATGGCGCAGATACTCGGTGTAGTCTTGTAGCGTCTGTCTATTGATCTGGCGCGCATCGTTGTAACCGGGGCCGTGGTCTGACCGGCACCAGCGTACAAAGGCTTGCCAGCGATCGCTATGCGCTTTGACTGTGGCGAAGTGGCCGCCGCCAAACAGATCTTCCAGTGCCTGCCGCCCGGCATAGCTCAGTTGGCGACCGTAGCCAAAGTTGCGACCGTCACGCCGACCGACCAGTGCCATTGTCTTCACCTTGAACGTTGGTTTGTAGAAACCGCAGCAGGACTTTCCAGTGGGCGCTGACGCTGTCCAACTGTCCCCAGTGTGCTGGGCGGAAGAAAAGGGCATTTTCGCTGTGCAGCAGCAGAGCCCCTTCCTCTTGCAACTGCTCGATGAGCTGAGCCAGGTCGATGGGCTCAGGTGTTGCACTGGCGACAGCGGCGACACTGGCGACAACCCCTGTCGTATCTGGAATGGCACGTGGCGACAAAGTGGGGGCGGTTGTGGCGACACACCGTAGCTCAGTCGGTGAGCGATGTTGCGCTTGGTAGCGGCGCACGGCGTCATTGAGGCGGAACATGGCGCACCTCGAACATCTTTCCGTCGGTTTTCAGCCACCGATGATCAATCAATACCACCAGCAACGCGGCGGTGTGTGGGGTGCTTTTACGGGCAAAGCGAGGACCGTTGCGTGTGAGGTCGCGGATGTTGAACGGAGGCCAATTCTTCTGTACCAACCAGCGCAACAGGCAATCTGCCTCTGCGCGAAGCTTATTCAGCGGTTCCTGTTCAGTCAGTCGTTGGGTCTCGGCCAGGTAGTAATCCATCAACGTAGAGGCGCGCTGAATGTGCACCTCTTCCAACACAGTCGATTCCTCAACCAGCGCCATCACACCAGCCATGCGTAGAACGTTCGCGGCGGCTTTGCCCGCAGCAGCCTGCACATTGACCAGCTCGCCGAACTCCCCTGACTCGCATTCAATGGTGTCGTGAATGGCAATCCAGGCCTCGCGAGCGCGGGGGCTCAACTCCAGGGTTGCAGGGTTGAGGCCGCCGTCTTTATGACGTGACCAAGGCTTCTGCATCAACGCGGCAATGCGCTGCTGGTACAGGTGCACCTTTGGATCTCGGGTCAGGTCAATGGCTTTATACAGCCGCTGTCCAACCAGACGCTCTGGCCAACTGATCAGACAGCGTCCCAGGATGCCCTGGTCTCTGATATCAGCGTCCTGCAGCAAGCGGTCTGCCAGGCGGGGTTGAAGCATCAAGTGCATGCTGAGTCGGCGATCATAGGCGCGCAGACTTTCCCCAGCCATCGCGCGCGATCGATCAATCGGGCTACCGTCCCACAGCGTCGACAAGTGAGTGATCGCCTTGATCATGTTGTCCTTGCTCATGGTGCTGCCGCCCAAAAACTGTCCGCCCTCATCGCTGAACAGCCCCATGCTGGGCAAGCCGTGGCACAGGCTTTTGACCAGGCCCTCAATGGTCGGCTCAGCAGTGAGCAGTCTTGGTTGGACAGGTTCAGGTTGCGCGTCCAGCGCTAGCTGTGCTGACTTTTTCGAGGTCGGTGACTTCGCGGTGAGGCTCATTGCAGCTCGGTGCGCATTGAGCTGTTCGCCATAGGCGATCCACTGCTGTCTTTCCCAGTCGCGTACGGCCTGCAGCGCAATATGGTCCACCGCACTTTTGCGGTCACCTGAGCAAGCCACCGTCAGCAAGTACAGCGACAACGGATAGATTCGGCCATCGAGGTGAACATTGGCGTGCGCCTGGCTCGCCAAAGCTGCTGTGGCCAGCACGGATTGCGCGGCCATGGCGCAGGGCACGCCGATCACATCGGCCATGCGTTCCACGGCAGGCCCCAATAGATCGCCCAGCGCCTCGACCGGGTAGGGTAGGGGCCTAATCTGCTGTTCCAACAAGGGGCGTGGTGGCCCTTGTACTTCGCGCAGTTGCATAGCCGTCCTCCATAAATTACCAATCTCTCCCCCACGTCATCCCGCCAAGAATGCTGAGTGTTATCAGGGATCAAGGCCCCTGCGACCTGTGAGGGTGTCCACTGACGCGGGACTGGCGGCTCTTTACGACCAGGAGCAAGGGCATCTCATGATCTGGCCTCCTGAGCACCGTTACCGGTGGGCGGGTGGAGGCTGCACTGGCTGACGAGACCAGCGCCGCGAGATCCTGAGCCACAAGCAAGCAGCAATGCGATGACCGGGGCATGCCTGACTGTCAGTTAGGTGCAGTCCATTCCTTGGGCTGCGGCACCATCATCTACAGCGCTGTTGCTGGTGACATCGGCGTTTGTCACGCCGATTGTCACGAGGGGGATTGCCGCAAAGCCATGTGCGATCGGGGCTGCAGCAGTGTCAGGAGCGCCCGTCTCTTTTCTGGAAAAAGAGACGGGCGAACGGTTGGCGCAAAACGTTGGCCGAGCAGGTTCGTTGCTGCAGGGCTAAAGGGTTAGCGGGCAGCCGCACTAGGCGGATTGTTTAGAGGGCGTCCATCATTCTGGCGAATGACCGTGCGAGCCTCCGGGCGCGAATCGCACTTTGGGATGAACCACCGGGTTAGCGGCATGACCTTGAAGGCTCTGGTCATCTGGGGTGCTGCCTAAGGCAGCGCTTTGAATCTTCGTTCTATCGGTCACCGCGGCACGGGTCAATTGGTGAAGGGCACATGGAAATGCGCCAGATTCCACCTCTGGCGTGCTTTGGAAGTCGGTGGGAGTCAGTGGCAAAGTGGCCGTTTGTCGCTTTTCTAGTGTTAGCCCGTGAGCATGGGGATGCGAAGCCTCCCCATGCTCACGGGCTTAGCCGGAGAAACCAAAATCGAGGCGAGTTGGCGACTGTCGCCATCCGTTCAGACGGCAAGGATGTAGATGGCACGGGGTCTGTCGCCAGTGTCGCCGTTGTCGCCGCCCTATCGGATGGGTATTACGTTCCGATCCCTGGCCACATTCATCGCGCTGGCTGAGAGATTGCCCGTCGACGCCTTCAGAATGTGCTCGCTCCACCAAGCCATCATCGGCCGCCGTCGCTCGATGTAGTCGGCTCGATTGTAGGCACTGCGCACCTCATCCTTGTCGACGTGCGCCAACGCTACTTCGATGAGCTCCGGGTCCCACCCATGTTCATTCAATATGGTGCTGGCCATCGAGCGCATGCCGTGGCTGACCAAGCGGTCCTGGAAGCCCATGCGTTTCAATGCCATGTTGGCGGTCTGGCTATTGGCATGAGTACGAGGGTTTCGGTCTGCCGGGAAGACGTATTCCCGATGACCACTGTGGGACTTCAGTATCTCCAGCAATGACATGGCTTGATCGCTCAAGGGGATGCTGTGCGGGCGGCGCTTCTTCATCCGCTCCGGTGGGATAGTCCAGACTCGCCTTTCAAAGTCGATGTCTACCCAGCGAGTAGTTGCCGCCTCGGCGGGGCGAGTCATCGTGTGCAACTGCCACTCGATCAGGCAGCGGGTCGTGCGCTTGATACTGGCATTCGCTATTTCCAGCATGAGCTCAGGAAGCTCCTCGGGTGGTAGCGCCGCCATATTTTCTTTCTTCGGTTTCTTGAATACCGCCCGAATCCCGCTGAGCGGGTTCGCGAAAATCATTCCCGAATTGACCCCGTAGGTCATGATCTCGTTGAGGCGCTGGCTAAGCCGCTTCACCGTTTCCAAGCTGCCTTTGGCTTCGATAGGGCGAAGGATCTTTATCACCATCGGTGCGCTGACTTCCGAGATCGGAGTCGATTTCATGCTCGGGAAAACGTGCAGCGTGAGTGAGCGCCAGATGTCCTCGGCATAGGCCGGCGTAACAGAGTCCTTTTTCAGCTCGAACCAGGCGCTAGCTACTTTCTCGAACGTATGTTCCGTCTCGGCTAGCTTGGCCTGCGCGAGATCATTGCGCTGAGCTTTTGGGTCGATCCCCTGCGCAAGTACTTCCCTAGCCTCAACCGCTTTCCGCCGAGCTTGCGCCAGAGAGACCTCAGGGTAGGAGCCGAGCGCCATGTTGATTCGATTTTTGGTGACTGGATGCCTGTAGTTGAAATTCCACTGCATCGAGCGATTGACCCGGACTCGGAGCTGGAGGCCGTCGCCGTCCGTGAGGACATAGTCTTTGTCTTTGGGCTTGACCGTCTTGAGCTGGCGGTCGGAGAGGCGAGCTGTTTGAGCGCACATGGGAGAAGCTCCATGACACCTTTTGGTATTCCCAAGATTAGCCCCAGGTAGGCTGGAATACCACTGGGAATACCGGGACGGCTGGAACTCAAAAAACCGTTGTGGCCCTCAAAAGAGCAGTAAACCCTTGATTTCACTTACTTCCAGGCACAAAAAAAGACGTCCGTGGACGTCTTTGATTGATCATTTGGTGGAGCCGGGGGGATTTGAACCCCCGTCCGCCAGTACTCCGCTGTCGGTACTACATGCTTAGCCGTGTCTACTGATTTAATCCGCAGCCGCCCGACGGGCAGGGTGCTTTGGATGAGTTGGGTAAGTTTTAGTCGCTTCGCCCCCAACGTGCTGCACGACGATCCTGTTCTGTATGACAATCATTTCGGGTTTACAGGCATCCCCTGATGATTGCTGGAGCCGAAGCTACCAGGAGAGCGGGCTCAGCTGCTTACGCAGCGAGAGCGTAGCCCTCGTAGTTTTCGTCATTGGCAACTATAGAAAGTTGCAACAGTGGATTTACGAGTTCTGTTACCAACTCGGCATGCACCTAGAGTTTCGCTACCGGCGTCGAATCCTAATCGGCCCCACACTCAGCTCTAGCTGACCGTACCTTTCGGCACGTGGGACGGAGTATACGCCCTTGAGCGGGCGGCGTCGACTGTCGCCGCCCTTCGCTGGGCTCAGGCACCGCTGCCGCTGGCACCGCCACCGCCTTTTTCGGTTTTTTCCAGGCGCTCTAGCACCTTGCTGGTGATGGCGATGCATTCCTTGGTATCGCCCGAGGCCTGGGCGGCCTTGGCTTTGTCGACGTGTTCGGTGACGGCTTTGTCCATGCCTTCGGAGGTGGCGCCGGCGGTGGCCATGGCGTCGTCGATTTTCTGGAGGTTGAGGGCGCACAGGTCATCGGCGGCGAATACGGGCGAGGCCAGCAGGGTGGCGGCCGCGAACAGGGCGGATAGCGCAGTACCTTTCATGGGTGTCTCCTCGTGAGGCCTCGGGAAGGTGGGCCTGTTGGGTGGACTGTGCATGAATGAGCAGGGTTCAATCGGTTTGATAGTCAGCCATCGCGGGGCAAGCCCGCTCCCACGTTCAGGTTTGGGGGCGGGCTTGGGGCGTGGTTAGTTGCTGTGGCCCATGCCGATTTCCATGTCGTCGATCAGGGCCTTGGCCATGGCGCTGAGGATGCGGGCGGTGCCGCCGGCGATCAGGTCGCCTTCCATTTCGGCTTCGCAGGTTAGGTGGCGGATGCAGCCTAGCAATACCGACAGTTCGCTGAAGGCATGCTGGAAGGGGATGCCGGGCTGGATGCGGTAGAGCTCCAGGCAGGTGGTGGTGCCTGAGGTGGTCCAGTGGTTGGTGGGCTCGGTCATGGCTGCGCTCCTGTTTCGTGGCGGATCAGGGGGTAGAGCAGCTGGTTGAGGTAGATGCAGGTGTTCAGCAGGGTATGGCGCTGTTCTTCGCTGTTGGTGTCGAAGTACATGTCGAGGACTTCGCGCAGGCAGGCCATCAGGGAGGTGGCTTCGGCGCGGGCGGCTTCGGGGGTGAGGTCGGGGGAGATGGACAGGTAAGGGAAGAAACGGGGTGGGTCGGGGACGATCTTTTTCATGGTTAACACTCCTGCGCAATTCAAGAATGCTGCCATCCAGGCCTTTCTCACGGGACAAAGGGTGGCAGCCGTGCACGGGGTGAGAAACCGAGGCGCAAGAGAAACTCGGCCAGACCGAAGTCTGCCCGGGCACGGCTGCCATAACTGGAACGCCGACAATTACGCTACGGGTTCTCACACCCGGTCACCAAATATGGCGACCGGGTGAAGTTAGCCCTGAGGGATTTCCCCGACAACGCAGCAACTTCCGGCAGGTGCGTAGGATAGTTCCCAAGCCTTTTGGGCTGAAGCATTTGGTTGCAGGTTCGGAAATATCTTACGAGGTTGACGGCCTCATCGCGGGGCAAGCCCGCTCCCACGCTCGCAGGTGCCCGCCCAGGCAGGCGTGGGAGCGGGCTTGCCCCGCGATGGGTATTTAAATGCTGCGCGCCCGCGTCACCCGATCCACCAGATACACCAAGCCGTGATAGTCGATCCCACTATGGCTCGACAGCCCAATCTCACAGGTACGGCTGGTAGAAATCCCTTCACTGCAATACTGCACCGCATCCTTGAGCGTACGCAGCGAGTGGGCATTGAGCTCTGGCGTGGTGAATCCCTTGTCGCCAGCAAACCCACAGCAATGTATCCCTTCAGGAATAACCACATTCTTGCTGCACCGCCGCGCCAAATCGATCAGTGCCTGGCTCTCACCCAGGTGCTGGGTGCTGCAGGTCACATGCACGGCCACCGGTTCATCCTGGGGGATGAACTCCAGCTTGTTGACCAGGTGGGTACGAATGAACCGCACCGGGTCATACAGATCCAGCCGGGTTTCACCCAGGTCCTGCACCAGGCGCAAGGTGCAGGGGCTGGTGTCGCAGTAGATCGGATCAAGCCCGCCGCGGCTGGCGTGCAGCAGGGCGGTGATCAGCTCCTGGCGTTTGTGCTCGGCCTGCTCGGGGTAGCCCTTGGAGGCGAACGGCTGGCCGCAGCACAGGCTGTCGGCGTTGTCGGGGAACACCACCTGGTAACCGGCCTTTTCCAGCAGGGCGCGGGTCTTGTCCAGCAGCGAGCTTTGTTCGCGGTCGGCGTAGGCGGGGCCCATCACGCGGGAGACGCAGGCAGCCAGGTAGACGACCCGGGGGCGGGCGTCGTTGCTCGGTGCGTTGAGCGCGATGGCGCGCAGGGGCTGCGGCATGGCCGGGGTCCACTGCGGCAGGCGGCCTTTGCTGGCTTTGCTCAGGCTGGCGCTGAGGCGGGCCATGCGTGGCGCGCCCAGCAGCTTGCGGGCGCCGTTGGCGGCGGCCAGGGTCAGGCGGGCGCCGCGCAGGGTGGTGTGGAAGTGCTCGGCCAGCCAGTCGGCGGCCTTGACGTGCTCGGCAGCCTCGCCGCGCAGCTTCTTCACCAGCTCGCCAGTGTTGATGCCCACCGGGCAGCGTTGGGCGCACAGGCCGGTGGCGGCGCAAGTGTCGATGCCCTGGTACTGGTAAGTGTGCAGCAGCTCGCGGGTGTCGACACCGGCGCGCTTCTTCGCCTGGATATCGCGCCACATGACGATGCGCTGGCGGGGGCTGAGGGTGAGGCCTTTGGACGGGCACACTGGTTCGCAGAAACCGCACTCGATGCACTTGTCGACGATCTCGTCGGCGGCGGGCAGCGGCTTGAGGTTCTTCAGGTGGATGTCCGGGTCTTCGCTCAGCACCACGTCGGGGTTGAGGATGCCGTTGGGGTCGAGCAGGCGCTTGAGTTGCCACATCAGCTGGTAGGCGTCCTTGCCCCATTCCAGCTCGACGAAGGGCGCCATGTTGCGCCCGGTGCCGTGCTCGGCCTTGAGCGAGCCGCCGAACTCCACCGCCACCAGTTGCGCCACGTCGTCCATGAAGGCCTGGTAGCGGGCCACTTCCTCGGCGCTGTTGAAGCCCTGGGTGAAGACGAAGTGCAGGTTGCCTTCCAGGGCGTGGCCGAAAATGATCGCCTCGTCGTAGCGGTGCTTGTCGAACAGCTGGATCAGGCGGTTGACGCCCTCGGCCAGTTGCTCGATGGGGAAGGTGACGTCTTCGATGATCACGGTGGTGCCGGTCTGGCGCACGGCGCCGACGGCGGGGAAGGTGTCCTTGCGGATCTTCCACAGCTGGTTGTACACCGCTGGGTTTTCGCTGAACTCGACCTTCTGTTCCAGCGGGTAGTCGGCAATCGACGCCATCACCTGTTGCAGCTGCTCGTGCAGCAGGCTCTGGCTCGCGGCCCGGCACTCGATCAGCAGGGCGCATGCGTTGGCCGAGAGGTCCTTGACCCACGCCGGCATGCCCGGCATTTCCTGCACCGAGCGCAGGCTGCGGCGGTCGAGCAGTTCGACGGCGGATACCGGTTGGCGCTTGAGCACGGTCACGGCGCGGCAGCAGCTTTCCACGGTGGGGAACACCAGCAGGGCGCTGGCCTTGTGCGGGTGGTCGGGCACGGTGTCGTAGGTGACGGCGCTGATGAAGCCGAGGGTGCCTTCGGAACCGACCAGCAGGTGCTGGAGGATATCCAGCGGTTGGTCGTAGTCCACCAGGGCGTTGAGCGATAGACCGGTCGTGTTTTTCAGCCGGTACTTGTGGCGGATGCGGTCGGCCAGTTCGGTGTTGGCGCGAGTCTCGCGGCCCAGGCGAGCGAGTTCGTCGAGCAGGCTGGCGTGGCTTTGTTCGAAGGCGGCGACGCTGGCCGGGTCTTCGCTGTCCAGGCGGGTGCCGTCGGCCAGCACCAGGCGCAGGCCGGCCAGGGTGTGGTAGGTGTTCTGCGCGGTGCCGCAGCACATGCCGCTGGCGTTGTTGGCGACGATGCCGCCGATCTTGCAGGCGTTGATCGAGGCCGGGTCGGGGCCGATCTTGCGCCCGTAAGGGGCCAGCCAGGCGTTGGCCTGGGCGCCGATGACGCCGGGTTGCAGGCGGATCTGCTCGCCCTGGCCGCGAATCTCGCGGCCATTCCAGCTATCGCCGAGCACGATCAGCACCGAGTCGCTGATGGCCTGGCCAGACAGGCTGGTGCCGGCGGCGCGGAAGGTAACCGGCACGCGTTCGCGCTGGGCCAGCTTAAGCAGGCCGACCACTTCGTCTTCGGACTCCACGCGTACCACCAGCTTGGGGATCAGCCGGTAGAAGCTGGCGTCGGTGCCGAAGGCCAGGGTCGAGGTGGGGTCGTCGAAGCGGCGTTCGGCGGGGATCAGGCGCTCGGCATCACGCAGGAACGCGGCGGGCAGGCTCATGCAGTCTCCTCGCGGGGCCGCGGCGTCTGGCGCGCGGCGTGCCCCGGGTTTTCAGGCGGTAGCGGGCGCTCAGGCGCCCAGTTCGCGGACCAGCGAGTCGCGGGTGATCTCGCTGATGGACTTGGCGCCGGTCAACACCATGGCCACGCGCATTTCCTTCTCGAACAGCTCCAGCAGGTTCTTCACCCCGGCCTCGCCGTGGGTGGCCAGGGCATAGAGGAAGGCGCGGCCGATCAGCACGGTGTCGGCGCCCAGGGCAATCATGCGCACCACGTCGAGGCCGCTGCGGATACCGGAGTCGGCGAGGATCTTGATATCGCCCTTCACCGCGTCGGCGATGGCCGGCAGCGCGCGGGCGCTGGACAGCACGCCGTCGAGCTGGCGGCCGCCGTGGTTGGAGACGACGATGCCGTCGGCGCCGAACTTGACCGCGTCGCGGGCGTCATCGGCGTCGAGGATGCCCTTGATGATCATCGGGCCGTCCCAGAATTCGCGGATCCACTCCAGGTCTTTCCAGGAGATGGACGGGTCGAAGTTGTTGCCCAGCCAGCCGATGTAGTCGGCAAGGCCGGTGGGGTTGCCACGGTAGGTGGAGATGTTGCCCAGGTCGTGGGGGCGGCCCATCACGCCGACGTCCCAGGCCCATTGCGGGTGGGTCATGGCTTGCAGCACGCGGCGCAGCGGGCCGTTGGCGCCGCTCATGCCGGAGTGGGCGTCGCGGTAGCGGGCGCCGGGCACGGGCATGTCGACGGTGAACACCAGGGTTTTCACGCCGGCGGCCTTGGCGCGCTCCAGGGCGTTGCGCATGAAGCCGCGGTCCTTGAGCACGTACAGCTGGAACCACATGGGCCGGTCGATGGCCGGGGCCACTTCTTCGATCGGGCATACCGACACGGTGGACATGGTGAAGGGGATGCCGTGGGCGGCGGCGGCGCGGGCGGCCTGCACTTCGCCGCGGCGGGCGTACATGCCGGTGAGGCCGACGGGGGCCAGGGCCACGGGCATGCTCAGGGTTTCGTTGAACAGCTTGGTCTCGAGGCTGAGCTCGGACATGTTGTTCAGCACGCGCTGGCGCAGGGCGATGCTGGCCAGGTCCGAGACGTTGTGGCGCAGGGTGTGTTCGGCGTAGGCGCCGCCGTCGGCGTAGTGGAACAGGAAGGGGGGCAGCTTGCGTTGGGCCGCGGCGCGATAGTCGGTGGAGGCGGAAATGATCATGGATTCTCGCAGCGTGGGTTGAAGGAGATGCCGGGCGCTGTGGCGCGCCCGGCCCCTTTCACTTTAGTGATGAACCAGCATGCCGGTCAGCCAGTAGGCCTGGACCAGGGTGATCAGGCCGACGATGGTGGCGAAGAACAGGCTGTGCTTGACGGTGAAGCGGAACAGGTCGGATTCCTTGCCCACCAGGCCAGTGGCGGCGCAGGCCACGGCGATCGACTGCGGCGAGATCATCTTGCCGGTCACGCCGCCGCTGGTGTTGGCGGCTACCAGCAGGGTGTCGTTGACGCCGATCTGGTGCGCGGTGGTGGCCTGCAGCGAGCTGAACAGGGCGTTGGACGAGGTGTCGGAGCCGGTCAGGAACACGCCCAGCCAGCCGAGGAACGGCGAGAAGAACGGGAACGCGGCGCCGGTGCCGGCCAGTACCAGGGCCATGGTCGAAGACATGCCCGAATAGTTGGTGACGAAGGCGAAGGCCAGCACCATGCCGATGGACAGGATCGGCCAGCGCAGCTCCCAGAAGGTCTCTTTAAAAGTGGTCAGACCAGTTTTGAAGTTGATCTTCAGCACGGCCATGGAGATCAGCGCGGAGAGGAAGATCGCGGTGCCGGTGGCGGAGATCGGGTCGAGCTTGAACACCGCGGGCATGGCGGTGGGCGCGGCGACGATCGGCGCGGTCTTGATCACCAGTTGGTCGAGGTGCGGGATGGCGAAGTTGAACACGAAGTTGTACATCGCGCCGCCCGGGGCGAACGCAGCCTTGAACGGCTTGAGGGTCCAGATGGTCACCAGTACGGTGAGGATCAGGAACGGCGACCAGGCCTTGAAGATCTCGCCGAAGCTGTATGGGCTCGGCTGGCTGCCGCTCGACTGCACCACGGCGGCGCCGACGCTGCCCTTGGCTTCGCTGAACGAGCGCTTGGGCTGCCAGACCTTGAGGAACAGGGTCAGGGCGATCAGGCTGGCCAGGGCCGAGGTGATGTCGGGCAGCTCTGGGCCGATGAAGTTGGAGGTGAAGTACTGGGTGACGGCGAAGCTCAGGCCGGCGACCAGGGCGGCAGGCCAGGTTTCCTTCACGCCGCGCAGGCCGTCCATCATGAACACCAGCCAGAACGGCACGAACAGCGACAGCAGCGGCAGCTGGCGGCCGGTCATGGCGCCGATGTGGAAGGCGTCGATGCCGGTCACTTGGCCTGCGACGATGATCGGGATGCCGAGGGCGCCGAAGGCCACCGGGGCGGTGTTGGCGATCAGGCACAGGCCGGCGGCGTACAGCGGGTTGAAGCCCAGGCCCACCAGCAGCGCGGCAGTGATGGCCACGGGGGCGCCGAAGCCGGCGGCGCCTTCGAGGAAGGCACCGAAGCAGAAACCGATCAGCAGCACTTGCAGGCGCTGGTCATCGGTGATCGACAGCACCGAGCTGCGGATCACTTCGAACTGGCCGCTCTTGACCGTGAGTTTGTAGAGGAACACCGCGGCAACGATGATCCAGGCAATCGGCCAGAGGCCGTAGAGGAAGCCATAACCTGCGGCGGCGAAGGCCATGTCGACAGGCATCTGGAAGGCGAAGATCGCCACCAGGATCGACAGCGCGAGGGTGATGCTGCCGGCGACGTGGCCTTTGAGGCGGAACACGGCGAGGGCAAGGAAGAAGAACACGATAGGGATGACCGCCGCCAGTGCGGACAGACCAAGACTACCAAGCGGGCTATAGAGTTGTTGCCAGGTTTGCATATGGGGTGGCCCCTAATTTTTGTTGGTAAGGCACTGGCATTGGATAATTGGTAAGACCAATTTACAATGGCTGGTCGCTAGGTTAAAAGCGCCATTGCGGGTGTGTCAATTTGTCCCGTGCAAAACTTTGGTCGGATGCCGATGAGCGGGCGCCTGATGGGTGGCTAAAATCGCCGGCTGATGGGTGTTGGCACGGGCCGGATAGGCGCAGAATAGGCGCCCCCGGGATCCGCACGCCGGGGTTTGTGGAGAGCATGTAGATGGTTTTTGATCAGGTCCGCCAACGGCGCCTGTCCGACGACATCGTCGATCGGTTGGAAGGGATGATTCTGGAAGGCACGCTGACTTCGGGGCAGCGGCTGCCGGCCGAGCGCGCGCTGGCCGAGCAGTTCGGTGTGTCCCGCCCGTCGTTGCGCGAGGCTATCCAGAAGCTGGTGGCCAAGGGGTTGCTGGTCAGTCGCCAGGGTGGTGGCAACTATGTGGCTGAGTCGCTGGGTTCGACCTTCAGCGACCCTTTGCTGAAGCTGCTCGAAGGCAGCCCTGAGGCGCAGCGTGACCTGTTGGAGTTCCGTCACACGCTGGAGGCTTCATGCGCTTACTACGCGGCGCAGCGTGCCACAGGGCCTGACCGTGAGCGGCTGAAGGTGGCATTCGATGCCTTGCAGGATTGCTATAACCGGGTCGGTGAAGTCGACCGGGCAGAGGAGGGCGCGGCCGATGCGCGGTTCCATCTGGCGATCGCCGAGGCCAGCCACAATGCTGTGTTGCTGCATACCATCCGTGGGCTGTTCGACCTGCTCAAACGCAACGTGGTGACCAATATCGGCGGTATGTACCAGCAGCGCAGCGAGACGCGCGACATGTTGATCGGCCAGCACCGTGAGTTGTACGAGGCGATTGTCGAGGGGCGGGCCGAGGATGCGCGGGAGGTTTCCAGCCGGCACATTCTGTATGTGCAAGAGGTGCTGGAAGAGGCGCAGGAAGAGGCCCAGCGGGTGGCGCGGGCGGAGCGGCGCAGCGGGCGCTGACACCTGGGCGCCGTGGGAGCGGGCTTGCCCCGCGATTGCGCCAGCAGGGGCAACAGTGCTGCCTGGCCTGGCGCTATCGCGGGGCAAGCCCGCTCCCACGGGGTAGGTAGAGTTTTACTCTTCCTTGCCCTTGTTGCGCATGGTGCGCTGCAGCTCGCGGTTGGAATCGCGTTCGCGCACGGTGTCGCGCTTGTCGAATTCCTTCTTGCCCTTGCCGAGTGCGATCTCGCACTTGATCAGGTGCTTGCTCCAGTACAGCGACATCGCCACGCAGGTATAGCCCTTCTGCGCCACGGCCGCTTCGAGGCGCTCAAGCTCGCGCTTGTTCAGCAGCAGCTTGCGCGTGCGGATCGGGTCGGCGATGACGTGGGTGCTGGCGGTGGTCAGCGGGGTGATGTGGCTGCCGAACAGCCAGGCTTCGCCATCCTTGAGCAGCACGTAGCTGTCGGTCAGGTGCGCCTTGCCGGCCCGCAGGCTCTTTACTTCCCAACCGGACAGGACCAGCCCGGCCTCGAACTTGTGTTCGATGAAGTAATCGTGTCGCGCCTTTTTGTTTTGCGCGATGGTCCCGGTCGGATGTTTCTTTTGCTTAGCCATAGGGGCGGCATTATAGGGAGTCGCCGCGTCCTCGGCTATGGGGTTTAGGTGCGCTTGAGCCTGTTGTGTGAATCCCGGACAATACTGCCCTTGCTCTGATCAACAGAATCGTATTCGAGGCGCTATGTAGCGCTGCCGTCCCGTTTGGAAGTGACGCCTGGATGACTACCCATATTCAACGCTCCGCCCTGCTGCCTTACCCTGCCCAGGCGCTCTACGACCTGGTCAACGATGTGGCCAGCTACCCGGCGTTTTTGCCTTGGTGCTCGGCCTCGACGGTGATCGAGAGCAGCGACACGCACATGCGCGCCAGGCTGGAGGTGGCCAAAGGTGGCATCAGCCAGCACTTCGTCACGCGCAATGTGCTGGTGCCGGGGCAGTCGATCGAAATGAACCTTGAAGAGGGCCCGTTCTCCCAGTTGCATGGCTTGTGGGTGTTCAAGCCGCTTGGCGAGAAGGCCTGCAAGATCAGCCTCGATCTGTCGTTCGACTATGCCGGTGCGTTGGTGCGCGCAACCTTGGGGCCGCTGTTCAATCAGGCTGCCAATACCATGGTTGATGCGTTCTGCGAGCGTGCCAAGCAACTGAATGCCTAAGGCGTCGGCAGTCACTTAAGCCTGCCAGGCGGTCGCCCAATAAAAAGCCCGGACAGTGTCCGGGCTTTTTCGTTGTCGCCTGCGGTTATTGCGGCGAGGTGTCCAGCGGTGCTGGCGTCGGGACCGGGGTGGTCTCGATGGTGTCGATCTCTTTTTGCAGTGTCTCTTCCAGCGAGCCTGGTTTGGCCGGTTTTTCCGGTTGCTGGCTTGGCTGGTGCGCCGGGCTGACCGTGGTATCGCCGCTGCCGCCAAGGATTTCCTGGTCGCGGCTGACGCCTGGCATGAAGTCGCCGGCCAGGCTGACCAGTTGGTCGCTCTCGTTGAAGAAAATGCTCATGCGCTCTTGCTGGCGCTGACCGCCACCAGGCTGCAGGCTGTACAGGTAGTCCCACCGATTGGTGTGGAAGGGGTCCTGGATCAGCGGGTTGCCCATGATAAACCTTACTTGCCGGCGGGTCATTCCCGGGCGTAATTGGTCTATCATGTCCTGCGTGACGACATTGCCCTGCTGGATGTCGATTTTGTAAACCCCGGGAAACGAGCAACCGGCGAGTGCGAGCAGTCCCACTAGGGTGAGGCTGGTTAGCAAGAGCTTGGTGTTTTGCATCGGTGGGCGACTTCCACTATCTTGGCTGGACAACGTAAACCCCGATCATACCCGTATTAAGAGAAGCTGCGAAGCAGCATCGGCGAGAAAGCTGACCATGGTTGAAAATAGCGAATTGCGCAAAGCGGGCCTCAAGGTAACCCTGCCTCGAGTCAAGATTCTTCAGATGCTCGACTCCGCCGAGCAGCGTCACATGAGTGCGGAGGATGTCTACAAGGCACTGATGGAAGCTGGCGAAGATGTCGGCCTGGCGACCGTGTACCGCGTGCTGACTCAGTTCGAAGCGGCTGGCCTGGTGGAGCGTCACAACTTCGATGGCGGCCATGCAGTGTTCGAGTTGGCGGATGGCAAGCACCACGACCACATGGTCAACGTGGACAGCGGTGAAGTCATTGAATTCTTCGATGCCGAAATTGAGAAGCGCCAGAAAGAGATCGTTGCCGAGCACGGCTTCGAGCTGGTGGACCACAATCTGGTCCTCTATGTGCGTAAAAAGAAGTAACGATTTAGCTCGTTACTGACGACAAAGGCGACCTTCGGGTCGCCTTTGTGCTTTCTAAGAAGTGGTTGAGGGGGCGTGGGAGCAACTGTCTTATGCTGTCAGTGCTGGCCTCATCGCTGGCAAGCCAGCTCCCACAGGTACGATGCTTGCCTCGAGGTTAGCGCGGTCCATGTGGGAGCGGGCTTGCCCCGCGATGGCGTCAACTCGGCACTGTATGTTGTTCTTGCTGGCGCTATCGCGGGGCAAGCCCGCTCCCACGGATCACGCGACCTCAAGTTTTGCTGGTCACTACCATCTTGCGTGCATGAGCCAGCGATTCTTTGGTCAGGTCGATGCCGCCGAGCATCCGCGCCACTTCCTCGACCCGCTCGCGCTTGGCCAGGCTGGCCACGGCGGTGTGGGTGGTGTCGCTGTTGCGCACCTTGTGCACGAACAGGTGGTGGTGCCCCTGCGCCGCTACCTGCGGCAGGTGGGTCACGGTCAGTACCTGGCCGCGTTCACCCAGGCGGCGCAGCAACTGGCCGACGATCTCGGCGGTGGGGCCGCCGATGCCGACGTCCACTTCGTCGAACACCAGCGTGGGGATGCGCGAGGTCTGTGCGGTGATCACCTGGATCGCCAGGCTGATGCGCGACAGCTCGCCGCCCGAGGCCACCTTGGCCAAGGCTTTGAGCGGCTGCCCCGGGTTGGCGCTGACCAGCAGTTCGATCTGCTCCAGCCCGTGGGGTGAGAGGTCACCATTGTCGAAGGGGGTAAGCGCGATGCTGAAGCGCCCGCCCGGCATGCCCAAGCGTTGGATTTCCTGCTCCACAGCGGTGGCAAGCTGTTTGGCGGCCTGTTCACGCAGGGCGCTCAGTTCGCGGGCCCGCTCTTTATAGTGTTGGGCAAAGGCTGCCAGCTCTTCGCCGAGGCGTTCGATCGATTCATCGCTGGCATTCAGGCCTTCGATCTCTTCCATCAGGCGCTGCTGCAGCTGCGGCAGCTCGGTGGGGTGCACGCGGTGCTTGCGGGCGAGGGTATAGATAGTGTCGAGCCGCTCTTCGAGTGCCTGCAGGCGCAGTGGGTCGGCATCGAAGTTGTCGAGGAAGCGGTTCAGTTCACCGACGGCTTCTTCCACCTGGATTTGTGCGCTGGCGATCAGGTTGACCGCCTCGCCCAGGGCTCTGGGTGCATTGCTGACTGCGGTGAGGCGGTTGAGGCTGACGGTCAGGGCGCTGAGTACGTTGCCCGAGTCGCTTTCGCTGCACTGGTCGATAACCTGGCGGCAGATGCCGAACAGTGCCTCGGCGTTGGTCAGGTTCTTGTGTTCCTGCTCCAGCAGCTCCAGCTCGTTTTCGCCGAGCCCGAGGTTGTCCAGTTCTTCGAGCTGGTAGCTCAGCAGCTGGTGGCGTGCGCGCTGCTCGTCGCCGGAGTTGCTCAGGCGCTCGAGCTCCTGGCGGGTCTGGTTCCAGCGCTTGGCTGCAAGCTGTACCTGGCGAGCGAGGTCGATGGCGCCGGCATACTCGTCCACCAGGCGGCGGTGGGTGTCGGTTTTGAGCAGGGACTGATGTTCGTGCTGGCTGTGGATGTCGATCAGCAGCTCGCCCAGGGCCTTGAGGTCACCGAGCGGGCAGGGCGTGCCATTGATGTAGCCGCGGCTGCGGCCCTCGGCGGTGATCACTCGGCGCAGGATGCAGGGCCCGTCGCTCTCGAGGTCGCGTTCGGCGAGCCAGCCATGGGCCTCGGGGATGTCCACCAGGTCGAAGGTGGCGAGGATGTCCGCCTTATCTGCGCCTGGGCGTACCACGCCACTATCGGCACGATCGCCCAGCGCCAGGCCGAGGGCGTCGAGCATGATCGATTTGCCGGCCCCGGTTTCGCCAGTGATGACGGACATGCCGCGGGCGAGTTCGAGGTCGAGGTGTTCGACGATGGCGTAGTTGTGAATGGACAGGTGCACCAGCATGTGGGCGGCTCCCGAAGATGTTGTCTGGATATTTATACAGTGCTTTTTGCTGGTCTGACAATGCCCGGCTGATGAATGTGGATTTCCCGCGCAGCCCTTGAACCTGGTTTTTCCGACCCCATATAGCCGGCAAGACAAGGCGAGCCTGGCTCGCACAACAGAAATTGTGGAGGAGATACCCAATGGCTGACGAACAGCTGGATGAAAAGAACCTGAACCCCGAAGAGGCCGTTGCAGCTACCGCCGACGCCCGCGTTCTGGAGCTCGAGGAGCAGCTGGCCGCCGCCAAGGATCAATCCCTTCGCGTCGCTGCAGAAGCGCAGAACAGCGTTCGTCGCGCTGAGCAGGAAGTCGACAAGGCCCGCAAGTTCGCCCTGGAGAAGTTCGCCGGCGACCTGTTGCCGATCATCGACAGCCTGGAGCGTGGCCTGGAGCTGTCCAGCGCCGACGACGAGGCCATCAAGCCAATGCGCGATGGCATCGAGCTGACCCTGAAGATGTTCCAGGACACCCTCAAGCGCTACAACCTCGAAGCCATCGACCCGCACGGCCAGCCGTTCAACGCCGAGCACCATCAGGCGATGGCCATGCAGGAAAGCGCCGAGGTCGAGCCGAACAGCGTGCTGAACGTGTTCCAGAAGGGTTACCTGCTCAACGGCCGTCTGCTGCGCCCCGCCATGGTGGTGGTCAGCAAGGCGCCGGCGGCAGCTCAGCCATCTATCAACGAGAAGGCTTGAAATCCTGCTGGGCATCCCCATCTAGGTGTCAAGCACTCAAGTATTTCCGCAGTCGTCTTGTGTAGTCGCTGCGACCAAATTCAAGTTTCGGGAGAGTTAACATGGGCAAAATCATCGGTATCGACCTGGGGACCACCAACTCCTGCGTCTCCGTGCTGGAAAACGGCACCGCCAAAGTCATCGAGAACGCTGAAGGCGCGCGTACCACGCCTTCGATCATCGCCTACGCCAACGACGGCGAGATCCTGGTTGGTCAGTCGGCCAAGCGCCAGGCAGTCACCAACCCGCACAACACCCTGTTCGCGGTGAAGCGCCTGATCGGCCGCCGTTTCGACGAAGAGGTAGTACAGAAAGACATCAAGCTGGTGCCTTACAAGATCGTCAAGGCCGGCAACGGTGACGCCTGGGTTGAGGCCGCCGACAAGCAGATGGCTCCGCCGCAGATCAGCGCCGAAGTCCTGAAGAAGATGAAGAAGACCGCCGAAGACTACCTCGGCGAGGCAGTCACCGAAGCGGTCATCACCGTGCCGGCCTACTTCAACGACAGCCAGCGCCAGGCGACCAAAGACGCCGGCCGCATCGCTGGCCTGGACGTGAAACGCATCATCAACGAACCGACCGCCGCCGCGCTGGCTTATGGCATGGACAAGGCCAAGGGCGACCACACCGTCATCGTCTATGACCTGGGTGGTGGTACCTTCGACGTGTCGGTCATCGAAATCGCCGAAGTCGACGGTGAGCACCAGTTCGAAGTACTGGCCACCAACGGCGACACCTTCCTGGGTGGCGAAGACTTCGACATGCGCCTGATCGACTACCTCGTCGACGAGTTCAAGAAAGAGTCCGGCATGGACCTGAAGAACGATCCGCTGGCCCTGCAGCGCCTGAAAGAAGCCGCTGAAAAGGCCAAGATCGAGCTGTCCTCGGCTCAGTCGACCGACGTCAACCTGCCGTACATCACTGCAGATGCCACCGGTCCTAAGCACCTGAACGTGAAGATCTCCCGCGCCAAGCTGGAGTCGCTGGTCGAAGACCTGGTCAACCGTACCATCGAGCCATGCCGCATCGCTCTGAAAGACGCCGGCATCGATGCCAGCAAGATCGACGACGTGATCCTGGTCGGTGGCCAGACCCGTATGCCGATGGTGCAGAAGGCCGTTGCCGACTTCTTCGGTAAAGAAGCGCGTAAAGACGTCAACCCTGACGAAGCCGTGGCCATGGGTGCTGCCATCCAGGGCGCCGTACTGGCCGGTGACGTCAAAGACGTACTGCTGCTGGACGTCAGCCCGCTGACCCTGGGTATCGAAACCATGGGTGGCGTGATGACTGCGCTGATCGAGAAGAACACCACCATCCCGACCAAGAAGTCGCAGGTGTTCTCGACCGCCGACGACAACCAGGGCGCCGTGACCATCCACGTGCTGCAGGGTGAGCGCAAGCAAGCTTCGCAGAACAAGTCGCTGGGCAAGTTCGACCTGGCTGACATTCCGCCAGCACCACGCGGCGTGCCACAAATTGAAGTGACCTTCGACATCGACGCCAACGGCATCCTGCACGTCGGCGCCAAAGACAAGGCCACCGGCAAGGCTCAGTCGATCGTGATCAAGGCCAACTCCGGCCTGTCCGACGAAGAGATCGAGAAAATGGTGCGTGACGCCGAGGCCAATGCCGAGGAAGACCGCAAGTTCGAAGAGCTGGCCGCAGCCCGTAACCAGGGTGACGCGCTGGTTCACTCGACCCGCAAGATGGTCAATGAGGCTGGTGACAAGGTCACTGCCGAAGAGAAGACTGCCATCGAGGCTGCCGTGGTTGCCCTGGAAGCCGCCGTCAAAGGCGACGACAAGGCTGCCATCGACGCCAAGGTCGAGGAGCTGTCCAAGGTTTCCGCGCCGGTTGCTCAGAAGATGTACGCAGAGCAGGCCGAGCAGCCGCAGGGCGGCGCCCAGCAGCAGGCCGAGCCAGAAGCCAAGCACGATGACGTGGTTGACGCCGAGTTCGAAGAAGTAAAAGACAACAACAAGCAGTAATGCCTGCATGTTGTCGGCCAGCTCAGCGGCGTTTGCCGGTGAGCTGGTAGGATGTCGCCGCGCGGGGGCTTGCTCCCGCGTTGGCGTGTCTGGAACACGAGAATTATTTACAGCATCTGTCTGGGCGCATTCGCGTATGGCGGCAGGTGCTGACGGCACGACGCAATGATTGCGCACCGTGTGCCGAACGCCCACAAGAGTGCAAATGACCTATGGCAAAGCGTGATTTTTATGAGGTCCTGGGTGTCGAGCGAGGCGCCAGCGAAGGTGATCTCAAGAAGGCCTATCGCCGCCTGGCGATGAAGTACCACCCGGACCGCAACCCCGGTGATAAGGCGTCGGAAGACAGCTTCAAGGAGGCCAACGAGGCCTACGAAGTGTTGTCTGATGCCAGCAAGCGCGCGGCGTACGACCAGTACGGCCACGCCGGCGTCGACCCGAGCATGGGTGGCGGTGGTGCGGGCTTCGGCGGCGCCAACTTCTCCGACATCTTCGGCGATGTCTTCAGTGACTTCTTTGGTGGCGGCCGTGGTGGCTCGCGTGGCGGCGCTCAGCGCGGCAGCGACCTGCGCTACACCCTTGAGCTGAATCTTGAGGAAGCGGTGCGTGGCACCACGGTCAGCATTCGCGTGCCTACCCTTGTCAACTGCGCGCCGTGCGACGGTTCGGGCGCCAAGAAGGGCTCGACCCCGTCGACCTGCCCGACCTGTGGCGGTATCGGCCAGGTGCGCATGCAGCAGGGCTTCTTCTCGGTGCAGCAGACCTGCCCGCGCTGCCATGGCCAGGGCAAGATCATCACCGACCCTTGCAATTCCTGCCATGGCGAAGGCCGTGTCGAGGAATACAAGACCTTGTCGGTCAAGGTGCCGGCTGGCGTCGATACCGGCGACCGCATTCGCCTGTCCGGCGAAGGCGAGGCGGGGGCTCATGGCGGCCCGACCGGCGACCTGTACGTGGTGGTCAGCGTGCGTGAGCACGGCATCTTCCAGCGCGACGGCAAGCACCTGTACTGCGAAGTGCCGATCAGCTACACCGACGCAGCCCTGGGCGGCGAGCTGGAAGTGCCGACCCTGGACGGCCGCGTGAAGCTGAAAATCCCGGAAGGCACCCAGACCGGCAAGCAGTTCCGCCTACGCGGTAAAGGTGTGGCGCCGGTGCGTGGCGGTGCGGCGGGTGACCTGCTGTGCCGCGTGGCGGTGGAAACCCCGGTCAATCTCAGTCGTCGCCAGCGCGAGCTGCTCGAAGAGCTGCGTGCCTCCCTCGAGGGCGACAGCTCCCACTCGCCCAAGGCCAGTGGCTGGTTCGAAGGCGTGAAGCGCTTCTTCGGCGATCTCTGACAAGGAACAGGCTATGCGACGTATTGCAGTGATGGGCGCGGCAGGGCGGATGGGCAAGACCCTCGTCGAGGCGGTGCAGCAACAGGCGCCACAGGCCGGCCTGACGGCGGCGATCGATCGTCCCGACAGCTCGCTGGTCGGGGCTGATGCCGGTGAGCTGGCGGCCCTGGGCCGGATCGGCGTGACGATCTGCGACGACCTGGCCAAGGTGGTCGACGAATTCGATGTGCTGATCGACTTCACCCACCCTTCGGTGACCCTGAAGAACCTGGCGTTCTGCCGCAAGGCGGGCAAGGCCATGGTCATCGGTACCACCGGTTTCACGCCTGAAGAGAAAGAGCAACTGGCCGAGGCGGGCAGGGAGATCCCGATCGTCTTCGCCGCCAACTTCAGCGTGGGCGTCAACCTGAGCCTCAAGCTGCTGGACATGGCAGCTCGGGTGCTGGGTGATGACGTGGATATCGAGATCATCGAGGCGCACCACCGGCACAAGGTCGATGCACCTTCGGGTACTGCGCTGCGCATGGGTGAAGTGGTCGCCAATGCACTGGGGCGTGACCTGCAGGAAGTCGCGGTCTATGGTCGTGAAGGCCAGACCGGCGCCCGTGACCGCAAGACCATCGGTTTTGCCACGGTGCGTGCCGGCGACGTGGTCGGTGATCACACCGTGCTGTTCGCCGCCGAAGGTGAGCGCCTGGAGATCACCCACAAGGCGTCGAGTCGCATGACCTTCGCCAAGGGTGCGGTACGTGCCGCGCTGTGGCTGGATGGGCGTGAGCCTGGGCTGTACGACATGCAGGATGTGCTCGAGCTGCGTTGAGCCGTTAGCGCGGCATTGGTTTCTTCGCGGGTAAACCCGCTCCCACAGAGATGGCGCAGGGCTGAAGGTGCGCGGTCCCTGTGGGAGCGGGTTTACCCGCGAAGAGGTCGCCGCCGAAGTCAGCCTGTCGCATTCATGTGTTTTAGAGGCACATCTGCGGTAGACCCAAAACGCACTTTTCTGTAAGCTACAGCTTTAGTGTGTCCACTAAAAGCGCGCAGCGAATTGAATTCAGCACATGAAAGCGGGGTGACGTGTCCATACGTCACTCCGCTTTTTTGCAACCTGCGATCGCCCTTTCATGCTTGATCTACGGGAGGTCTTCTTGACAAAGCCAGCCATACTCGCCCTTGCCGACGGCAGTATTTTTCGCGGTGAAGCCATCGGTGCCGACGGTCAGACCGTTGGTGAGGTGGTGTTCAACACTGCTATGACCGGCTACCAGGAAATCCTTACAGACCCTTCCTATGCCCAGCAAATCGTTACCCTGACCTACCCGCACATCGGCAACACCGGCACCACGCCGGAAGACGCCGAGTCGAACCGCGTCTGGTCCGCCGGCCTGGTCATCCGTGACCTGCCGCTGCTGGCCAGCAACTGGCGTAACACCCAGTCGCTGCCTGACTACCTCAAGGCCAACAATGTCGTCGCCATCGCTGGCATCGACACCCGTCGCCTGACCCGTATCCTGCGTGAAAAAGGCGCTCAGAACGGCTGCATCCTCGCTGGTGACAACATCACCGAAGAGCAGGCCATCGCCGCTGCCCGCGCCTTCCCGGGCCTGAAGGGCATGGACCTGGCCAAGGTCGTTTCCACCAAAGAGCGCTACGAGTGGCGCTCCAGCGTGTGGGAGCTGAAAACCGACAGCCACCCGACCCTCGAAGCCGCCGACCTGCCGTACCACGTGGTCGCCTTCGACTACGGCGTCAAGCTGAACATCCTGCGCATGCTGGTTGCTCGCGGCTGCCGCGTGACCGTGGTGCCGGCGCAAACCCCGGCCAGCGAAGTGCTCGCGCTCAACCCCGATGGCGTGTTCCTGTCCAACGGCCCTGGCGATCCCGAGCCATGCGACTACGCCATCCAGGCGATCAAAGAGATCCTCGACACCGAGATCCCGGTGTTCGGCATCTGCCTCGGCCACCAGCTGCTGGCCCTGGCCTCCGGCGCCAAGACCGTGAAGATGGGCCACGGCCACCACGGTGCCAACCACCCGGTCCAGGACCTGGACACCGGCGTGGTCATGATCACCAGCCAGAACCACGGTTTCGCCGTTGACGAAGCCACGCTGCCGGCTAACGTACGCGCCATCCACAAGTCGCTGTTCGACGGCACCCTGCAGGGTATCGAGCGCACCGACAAGAGCGCGTTCAGCTTCCAGGGCCACCCTGAAGCGAGCCCAGGCCCGACCGACGTCGCGCCACTGTTCGATCGTTTCATCGATGCCATGGCCAAGCGCCGCTGAGCATCCTGCTGCAAGGCCCCGGGGCGGCGTGTGCCGCGCCCGGAAGCGCCTGACCCAGATTGTTCAAGACGGCTTGCCGACTGACCCGCGGATTTGAGTGACAACCATGCCAAAACGTACAGACATCAAAAGCATCCTGATTCTCGGCGCTGGCCCGATCGTGATCGGCCAGGCCTGCGAATTCGACTACTCCGGCGCCCAGGCCTGTAAGGCCCTGCGCGAGGAAGGTTTCCGCGTCATCCTGGTGAACTCCAACCCGGCCACCATCATGACCGACCCGGCCATGGCCGACGCTACCTACATCGAGCCGATCAAATGGCAGTCGGTGGCCAAGATCATCGAGAAAGAGCGCCCGGACGCGGTGCTGCCGACCATGGGTGGCCAGACTGCACTGAACTGCGCCCTGGACCTGGAGCGCCACGGCGTTCTGGAGAAGTTCGGCGTGGAGATGATCGGTGCCAACGCCGACACCATCGACAAGGCTGAAGACCGTTCGCGCTTCGACAAGGCCATGAAAGACATCGGCCTGGAGTGCCCGCGCTCCGGTATCGCCCACAGCATGGAAGAGGCCAACGCGGTGCTCGAGAAGCTTGGCTTCCCGTGCATCATTCGCCCGTCCTTCACCATGGGTGGCACCGGCGGCGGTATCGCCTACAACCGTGAAGAGTTCGAAGAAATCTGCACCCGCGGTCTGGACCTGTCGCCGACCAAAGAGCTGCTGATCGACGAATCGCTGATCGGCTGGAAAGAGTACGAGATGGAAGTGGTCCGCGACAAAAAGGACAACTGCATCATCGTCTGCTCGATCGAAAACTTCGACCCGATGGGCGTGCACACCGGTGACTCGATCACCGTTGCTCCAGCGCAGACCCTGACCGACAAGGAATACCAGATCATGCGCAACGCCTCGCTGGCGGTGCTGCGTGAGATCGGTGTTGAAACCGGCGGTTCCAACGTGCAGTTCGGTATCTGCCCGAACACTGGCCGCATGGTCGTGATCGAGATGAACCCGCGCGTATCGCGTTCGTCTGCCCTGGCTTCCAAGGCCACCGGCTTCCCGATCGCCAAGATCGCCGCCAAGCTGGCCATTGGTTACACCCTCGACGAACTGCAGAACGACATCACCGGCGGCCGCACCCCGGCTTCCTTCGAGCCGTCGATCGACTACGTCGTCACCAAGCTGCCACGCTTCGCCTTCGAGAAATTCCCGAAAGCCGACGCCCGCCTGACCACCCAGATGAAATCCGTGGGTGAAGTCATGGCCATCGGCCGTACCTTCCAGGAATCCCTGCAGAAAGCCCTGCGCGGCCTGGAAGTAGGCGCCTGCGGCCTCGACCCGAAAGTCGACCTGGCCAGCCCTGAGGCTGCCAGCATCCTCAAGCGCGAGCTGACCGTGCCGGGCGCCGAGCGTATCTGGTACGTGGCCGACGCCATGCGTTCGGGCATGACCTGCGAAGAAATCTTTGCCCTGACCGGCATCGACATGTGGTTCCTGGTGCAGATGGAAGATCTGATCAAGGAAGAAGAGAAGGTCAAGACCCTGGCCCTGTCGGCGATCGACAAGGACTACATGCTGCGCCTCAAGCGCAAGGGCTTCTCGGATCAGCGTCTGGCCGTGCTGCTGGGCATCACCGACAAGAACCTGCGCCGTCACCGCCACAAGCTGGAAGTGTTCCCGGTGTACAAGCGCGTCGACACCTGCGCCGCCGAGTTCGCCACCGACACCGCCTACCTGTACTCGACCTATGAGGAAGAGTGCGAGGCCAACCCGTCGACCCGTGACAAGATCATGATCCTCGGTGGTGGCCCTAACCGTATCGGCCAGGGCATCGAGTTCGACTACTGCTGCGTGCACGCGGCACTGGCCCTGCGTGAAGACGGTTACGAGACCATCATGGTCAACTGCAACCCGGAAACCGTCTCCACCGACTACGACACCTCCGACCGCCTGTACTTCGAGCCGCTGACCCTGGAAGACGTGCTGGAAGTCTGCCGCGTCGAGAAGCCGAAGGGCGTCATCGTCCACTACGGCGGCCAGACCCCGCTGAAACTGGCTCGCGCCCTGGAAGAAGCTGGCGTGCCGATCATCGGTACCAGCCCTGACGCCATCGACCGCGCCGAAGACCGCGAGCGCTTCCAGCAGATGGTTCAGCGCCTGAGCCTGCTGCAGCCGCCAAACGCCACCGTGCGCAGCGAAGACGAAGCCATCGTTGCCGCTGGCAAGATCGGTTACCCGCTGGTGGTGCGTCCGTCCTACGTACTGGGCGGCCGTGCCATGGAAATCGTCTACGAGCTGGACGAGCTGAAACGCTACCTGCGTGAAGCGGTGCAGGTGTCCAACGACAGCCCGGTACTGCTCGACCACTTCCTCAACTGCGCCATCGAGATGGACGTGGATGCGGTGTGCGACGGCACCGACGTGGTAATCGGCGCGATCATGCAGCACATCGAGCAGGCCGGCGTTCACTCCGGTGACTCGGCGTGCTCGCTGCCGCCGTACTCGCTGAGCCAGGACGTGCAGGACCAGGTTCGCGACCAGGTCAAGAAGATGGCCCTGGAGCTGGGCGTGGTTGGCCTGATGAACGTGCAGCTGGCCCTGCAGGGCGACAAGATCTACGTGATCGAAGTCAACCCGCGCGCTTCGCGTACCGTGCCGTTCGTTTCCAAGTGCATCGGCACTTCGCTGGCGATGATCGCCGCCCGTGTCATGGCCGGCAAAACCCTGAAAGAGCTGGGCTTCACCCAGGAAATTATCCCGAACTTCTACAGCGTCAAGGAAGCGGTATTCCCGTTCGCCAAGTTCCCAGGGGTTGACCCGATCCTCGGCCCTGAGATGAAATCGACCGGTGAAGTGATGGGCGTCGGTGACAGCTTCGGTGAAGCCTTCGCCAAGGCCCAGATGGGCGCCAGCGAAGTGCTGCCGACCGGCGGTACCGCGTTCATCAGCGTGCGTGACGACGACAAGCCACAAGTGGCTGGCGTTGCCCGCGACCTGATCGCCCTGGGCTTCGAAGTGGTCGCCACTGCTGGCACCGCGAAGATCATCGAGGCTGCTGGCCTGAAGGTGCGTCGCGTTAACAAGGTGACCGAAGGTCGTCCGCACGTGGTCGACATGATCAAGAACGACGAAGTGTCGCTGATCATCAACACCACCGAAGGCCGCCAGTCGATCGCCGACTCGTACTCGATTCGTCGCAATGCGCTGCAGCACAAGATTTACTGCACCACTACCATTGCGGCCGGTGAAGCCATCTGCGAAGCGCTGAAATTCGGCCCTGAAAAGACCGTTCGTCGCTTGCAGGATCTGCATGCAGGACTTAAAGCATGAGCATTACCAAGTACCCGATGACCGTCCAGGGCGCTCGCGCCCTGGAAGAGGAGCACCTGTTCCTGAGCAAGACCGAGCGCCCGCGCCTGAGCCAGGCGATCGGTGAAGCCCGTGAGCTGGGTGACCTCAAGGAAAACGCCGAATACCACGCCGCCCGCGAAGAGCAAGGCATGGTCGAGGCGCGTATCCGTGATATCGAAGGCCGCCTGCAGAACTCGGTGGTGATCGACGTGACCACTATCGCTCACACCGGCAAGGTGATTTTCGGGACCACCGTGGACCTGGAAAACACCGAGACCGGCGATCAGGTGACCTACCAGATCGTCGGCGAGGACGAAGCCGACATCAAGAAGGGCAAGCTCTCGGCGGGTGCGCCAATTGCCCGTGCCATCATCGGCAAGGAAGAAGGTGACATCGTCGTCGTCAAGACGCCAAGTGGCACGGTCGAGTACGAGATTGTCGAAGTCAAGCACATCTGACCGGCGCCTGCGGGCGCCATCCCTCGAGGGGATCCTCTGGCAACTGGCCCAGGTATTCTGGGTCGGTGGCCTGTGGGTTTTCCATGTGGGGCTGGTGCCGGCGCTCAAGGTCAGTGGCCTTGCGCCGCTGCTGGTGCATGATGTGGCCGGGCAGATCGACCGCTGGTTGATCGGCGTGGCGATGCTCGGGCTGTTGACCCAGCTGGCGGTATTGGCGAGGGTGGACGGCCTGGCGGCCTGGTGGCGGCAGTTCCGTGGGCAGATGTTGCTGCTTGGCTTTGCTGCCTGTGTCAGCTACTACACGCTGCGCTACGGTATTTCCGTGGGTGAACGCTGGCAGATGTTCTGCTTCTTGGTGCTGGGTTTTTCCGGCATCGTGCTGGTGGCCCAGCCAGTTCCGGTCAGGGCGCGCAAGGCGCGCCACTGATCGGCTCCACCCTTACTTGAAGCGGTGGATGTTGGACAGCTGCTTGTTCGGCTGTGGGTTCTTGCGGTAGATCAGCGCTTTCTTGCCGATGGTCTGCACCAGCTCGGCGCGGCCGACCTTGCACAGTTCGGCGATCGCGGCGGCGCGCTCTTCACGGTCTTCCGAACGGATTTCGACCTTGATCAGCTCGTGATCGGCCAGGGCGCGCTCCAGTTCGGCGGCGACGCCTTCGTTCACACCGTTGCCAGCAACGATCAGGACCGGCTTCAGGTCATGACCAATGGACTTGTATTGCTTCTTCTGCTCGTTATTGAGCGGCATAATCTGACCCTTTTCGTCTGATTCTGTAAAATTGACGGGCATTTTACCCGAGGGCCCCTGGCTCCGCCCAGTCAAACACGACGCATATCATCGAGGTGCCCCGTGGTACAACGTTCCAAAAGCAGCGCAAACTGGCTGCGCGAGCATTTCAACGACCCTTTTGTGAAACAGGCGCAGAAGGATGGCTACCGCTCGCGTGCGAGCTACAAACTGCTGGAGATCCAGGAGAAAGACCGCCTGATCCGTCCCGGCATGAGCGTGATCGACCTCGGGGCAGCGCCAGGTGGCTGGTCGCAGGTGACCAGTCGTCTGATTGGTGGCCAAGGGCGGTTGATCGCTTCGGACATCCTGGAAATGGACTCGATCCCGGACGTGACCTTCATCCAGGGTGACTTCACCCAGGACGAAGTGCTGCAGCAAATCCTGCAAGCGGTCGGCGATTCGCACGTAGACCTTGTGATTTCCGATATGGCCCCCAATATGAGTGGTACGCCCGCGGTGGACATGCCGCGCGCCATGTTCCTCTGTGAGCTGGCCCTGGATCTGGCAACCCGCGTGCTCAAGCCAGGCGGGGATTTCCTGATCAAGATCTTCCAGGGCGAAGGTTTCGACATGTACCTGAAGGACGTGCGCAGCAAGTTCGACAAGGTGCAGATGCGCAAGCCATCGTCCTCGCGGGATCGCTCCCGCGAACAGTACCTGTTGGGCAAGGGTTTCAAAGGGGCATGAAAGGCGTGCTGCGGGGTGGCCGATAGTTAATTCCAATCAGCCGCCCCGTCTGGATTGTCCGAACTTCGTGTAGTCTAGCTTTCACAAAGGGTTACAGACGGTGCCTGCGGTTGCGTAGGTAATGTAGTAAGTTAGGGCGATGAATATCATGCGAGGCACGGCTGCGTCGTGCGCCGGCCTCAGAGGGTAGCGAATTGAACGACATGGCAAAGAATCTGATCCTGTGGTTGATCATCGCCGCCGTCCTGGTGACGGTGATGAACAACTTCTCCAGCCCTAACGAGCCGCAGACCCTCAACTATTCCGACTTCATCCAGCAGGTCAAGGATGGCAAGGTCGAGCGCGTGACCGTCGACGGCTACATCATTACCGGCAAGCGCACCGACGGCGACA
The DNA here is from genome assembly GCF_003940825.1 of Pseudomonas oryziphila. Classification (NCBI taxonomy): domain Bacteria; kingdom Pseudomonadati; phylum Pseudomonadota; class Gammaproteobacteria; order Pseudomonadales; family Pseudomonadaceae; genus Pseudomonas; species Pseudomonas oryziphila. The sequence continues at coordinate 814,530 of NZ_CP034338.1, forward strand.
ACTTCAAGACCGTGCGTCCGGCCATCACCGACAACGGCCTGATCGGCGATCTGGTCGACAACCACGTGACCGTCGAGGGCAAGCAGCCCGAGCAGCAGAGCATCTGGACTCAGTTGCTGGTGGCGAGCTTCCCGATCCTGGTGATCATCGCCGTGTTCATGTTCTTCATGCGCCAGATGCAGGGCGGTGCCGGCGGTAAAGGCGGCCCGATGAGCTTTGGCAAGAGCAAGGCGCGCCTGCTCTCCGAAGACCAGGTCAAGACCACGCTGGCTGACGTCGCGGGTTGCGACGAGGCCAAGGAAGAGGTCGGCGAGCTGGTCGAGTTCCTGCGCGACCCGGGCAAGTTCCAGCGCCTGGGTGGCCGTATCCCGCGTGGCGTGCTGATGGTGGGCCCACCTGGTACCGGTAAGACCCTGCTGGCCAAGGCCATCGCCGGTGAAGCCAAAGTGCCGTTCTTCACTATCTCGGGTTCCGACTTCGTTGAAATGTTCGTCGGTGTCGGTGCCAGCCGTGTGCGCGACATGTTCGAGCAGGCGAAGAAGCACGCCCCCTGCATCATCTTCATCGACGAAATCGATGCCGTCGGTCGCCACCGTGGCGCCGGCATGGGCGGCGGTCACGACGAGCGTGAGCAGACCCTCAACCAGCTGCTGGTCGAGATGGATGGCTTCGAGATGAACGATGGCATCATCGTCATCGCCGCGACCAACCGTCCGGACGTACTCGACCCGGCGCTGCTGCGCCCGGGCCGCTTCGACCGCCAGGTGGTGGTCGGCCTGCCGGACATCCGTGGCCGTGAGCAGATCCTCAAGGTCCACATGCGCAAGGTGCCGATTGGCGAGAACGTCAACCCGGCGGTCATTGCTCGCGGCACCCCTGGTTTCTCCGGTGCCGACCTGGCCAACCTGGTCAACGAGGCGTCGCTGTTCGCCGCCCGCGCCAGCAAGCGCGTGGTCGAGATGAAGGAGTTCGAGCTGGCCAAGGACAAGATCATGATGGGCGCCGAGCGCAAGACCATGGTCATGTCCGAGAAAGAGAAGCAGAACACCGCTTATCACGAAGCCGGTCACGCCATCGTTGGTCGCGTGGTACCTGAGCATGATCCTGTCTACAAAGTGTCGATCATCCCGCGTGGTCGCGCGCTGGGTGTGACCATGTTCCTGCCGGAAGAGGACCGCTACAGCCTGTCCAAGCGCGCCCTGATCAGCCAGATCTGCTCGCTGTACGGTGGCCGTATCGCCGAAGAAATGACCCTGGGCTTCGATGGCGTCACCACCGGTGCCTCCAACGACATCATGCGTGCCAGCCAGATTGCCCGGAACATGGTCACCAAGTGGGGCCTGTCCGAGAAGCTCGGGCCGCTGATGTACGCGGAAGAAGAGGGCGAAGTGTTCCTCGGCCGCAGCGCCGGCAGCCAGCACGCCAGCGTGTCGGGCGAGACCGCCAAGATGATCGACTCGGAAGTGCGCGCGATCATCGATCAGTGCTACGCCACGGCCAAGCAGATCCTCACCGACAACCGTGACAAGCTCGACGCCATGGCCGAAGCATTGATGAAGTACGAAACCATCGATGCCGACCAGATCGACGACATCATGGCGGGCCGCACTCCGCGTGAACCGCGTGACTGGGACAATGATGCCGGCACTTCCGGCAACCAGGCCTCCCAGGGTGATCGTCCGGAGTCGCCGATCGGCGGCCCAGCGGCTCAACACTAAGGGTAGCCATGAGTTCACAGCAGTACCCGACCCGGTTGCCTTGCGGCAACCGGGTTCTTGATTTGTCCCGTACCCATGTCATGGGTATCCTCAATATCACCCCCGATTCCTTCTCCGACGGCGGGCGCTTCAGCCAGCGCGACGCGGCGCTGCGTCACGCCGAGGCAATGGTGGCCGCAGGCGCGACCCTGGTCGATGTCGGCGGCGAGTCCACGCGCCCCGGTGCCCGGGCTGTTTCGCCCCTCGAGGAGCTGGAGCGCGTGGCGCCCATCGTTGAAGCGATCAGCAGCCGCCTTGATGTGATCATCTCCGTGGATACCTCGACGCCCGCAGTCATGCGCGAGTCGGCACGCGTTGGTGCCGGCCTGATCAACGACGTGCGCGCCCTGGAGCGCGACGGTGCGCTTGATGCCGCTGCCGCTACAGGGTTGCCGGTGTGCCTGATGCACATGCGCGGCGAGCCGGGCAACATGCAGGACAATCCGCATTACGAGGATGTGACCGCCGACGTCACGCGCTACCTTGAGCAGCGCATGGCGGCCTGTGCGGCGGTCGGCATCGACGCCGATCGTATCGTCCTCGATCCCGGGTTTGGGTTTGCCAAGACCCTCGAGCACAACCTGAGCCTGTTCAAACACATGGAAGCGCTTTACCGCCTCGGGCGGCCACTGTTGGTGGGCGTCTCGCGCAAGAGCATGATTGGCCTCACGCTGGATCGCCCGGTAGGTGAGCGGCTCTACGGCAGCCTGGCGCTGGCGGCACTGGCCATGACCAAGGGCGCGAGCATCCTGCGCGTTCATGATGTCGCCGAAACGGTCGATGTAGTGCGCATGATCGCCGCCGTGCAGAGCGCCGAATAAGAAAACTGGAGTCCCTATGAGCAGAAAATACTTTGGTACCGATGGTATCCGTGGTCGCGTTGGCCAGTTCCCCATCACCCCGGACTTCATGCTGAAACTCGGCTGGGCCGCGGGCATGGCCTTCCGCAAGCAGGGTCACTGCCGTGTGCTGGTCGGCAAGGACACCCGTATCTCCGGCTACATGTTCGAGTCGGCGCTCGAGGCTGGCCTTTCTGCCGCCGGTGCCGATGTGATGCTGCTCGGGCCGATGCCGACCCCGGCGATCGCCTACCTTACCCGCACCTTCCACGCCGAAGCCGGTATCGTCATCAGTGCGTCGCACAACCCGCACGACGACAATGGCATCAAGTTCTTCTCGGGCAATGGCACCAAGCTGCCGGACGAAGTCGAGTTGATGATCGAGGAGTTGCTCGACCAGCCGATGACCGTCGTCGATTCGGGCAAGCTGGGCAAGGTTTCGCGCATCAACGATGCGGCCGGCCGCTACATCGAGTTCTGCAAGAGCAGCGTGCCTACCAGCACCAGTTTCGAAGGCCTCAAGGTCGTGGTGGACTGCGCCCACGGCGCCACCTACAAAGTTGCCCCCAGCGTGTTCCGTGAGCTGGGCGCCGATGTGACGGTGCTGCATGCCGCACCGGATGGCCTGAACATCAACGAAGGCTGCGGTTCGACGCACATCGAGTCGTTGCAGGCTGCGGTACTGGTTGGGCATGCCGACCTGGGTATCGCCTTTGACGGCGATGGTGACCGGGTGCTGATGGTCGATCACACCGGCGCCATCGTCGACGGTGATGAGCTGCTGTACATCATCGGCCGCGACCTGCACGAGCGCGGCAAGCTGCAGGGTGGCGTGGTGGGTACCTTGATGAGCAACCTTGGCCTGGAGCTGGCGTTCAAGGAACTGGACATTCCGTTCGTGCGGGCGAAAGTCGGCGACCGCTATGTCATGGCCGAACTGATTGAACGCGAGTGGCTGCTGGGGGGTGAAAACTCCGGGCATGTCGTGTGCTGCAACCACACCACCACCGGTGATGCGATCATCGCCGCGCTGCAGGTGCTGATGGCCCTCAAGCGTCGCGGCGAAACCCTTGCCCAGGCGCGCCAAGGCGTGCGCAAGTGCCCTCAGGTATTGATCAATGTGCGCTTCGAAGCAGGCAAGAGCGACCCGTTGAAAAACCCGCTGGTGAAAGCCGCAAGCGACAAGGCTACCGAAGACATGGCGGGCCGCGGGCGCGTGCTGTTGCGCAAGTCCGGCACCGAGCCACTGGTGCGCGTGATGGTCGAAGGCGACGACGAAAACCAGGTGCGTGGCCATGCCGAAGCCCTGGCCAAGCTGGTCGCTGAAGTTTGTGCCTGAAGAGGCTTGCCAGCGCAGATCGGGTTGGGTAAGATCTGCGCCCACTTTGACCGACGAGGTAAAGCATGCGTCGCCCCATGGTAGCTGGTAACTGGAAGATGCACGGTACCCGCGCCAGCGTCGCTGAGCTGACTCAGGGCTTGGGCAATCTGCCCCTGCCAAGCGGTGTGGAAGTCGCGGTGTTTCCGCCATCCCTGTTCATTGATCAAGTGATCAAGGGCCTGGAAGGAAAGGGGATCACCGTCGGCGCACAGAATTCTGCTGTACAGCCTGAACAAGGCGCGCTGACCGGCGAAGTTGCACCGAGTCAGTTGGCTGAAGTTGGTTGCAAATATGTTCTGGTCGGGCATTCCGAGCGTCGCCAAATTATTGGTGAAACTAACGAAGTGCTGAATCAAAAGTTTGCAGCTGCTCAGAAAAGTGGTTTGACGCCAGTGCTCTGTATAGGGGAAACTCTCGAAGAGCGCGAGGCAGGCAAGACGCTTGAAGTTGTAGGGCGTCAACTAAGCAGTGTTATCGACGCGTTCGGTATTGCCGCTTTTGCCAACGCAGTAATTGCCTATGAGCCTGTATGGGCCATCGGTACTGGTTTGACGGCCTCGCCACAGCAAGCCCAGGATGTGCATGCAGCCATCCGTAAGCAGTTGGCGGCGAAGGACGCCGAAGTTGCAGCTAACGTGCAGCTTCTCTACGGCGGCAGCGTGAAGGCGGCCAATGCGGCCGAACTGTTCGGCATGCCGGATATCGATGGGGGGCTCATTGGTGGAGCGTCCCTGAATGCAGACGAATTCGGTGCAATTTGTCGCGCCGCAGGAAACTGAACAATGCTGGAAACAGTCGTAGTTGTTTTTCATCTGTTGGCGGCGTTGGCACTGGTAGTAATGGTGCTGCTGCAACAGGGTAAAGGTGCGGAAGCAGGTGCATCTTTCGGCGCAGGTGCTTCAAATACTGTGTTCGGAAGCCAAGGTTCCGCTACCTTTTTGAGTAAAGTTACTGCTATACTTGCCGCCACTTTCTTTTTGACTGCACTTGGGTTAGGATACTTCGCCAAGCAGCAGGCTCACCAGCTGACTCAAGCTGGTCTGCCAGATCCAGCAGTGCTGGAAGTCAAAGAGCAAAAGCCGGCAGTCAACGATGATGTACCGGTGCTCCAGCAGCAGAAGAGCGAAACCACCAACTCTGGTGATGTACCTCCTCCGGCGAAAGAGCAGCAGTAACGGGTTTCAAATGTAGTATTGCCGAGGTGGTGGAATTGGTAGACACGCAACCTTGAGGTGGTTGTGCCCATAGGGTGTAGGGGTTCGAGTCCCCTTCTCGGTACCAATTGAAGCAAGAGAGCCCGCTTTAAGCGGGCTTTCTTGTAGGTGGAGGTTGGATTGACCCTCAAGGGGGTTCGGTCTTATACTTTCGCCCCAGCTTTGTCGCGGGGTGGAGCAGCTTGGTAGCTCGTCGGGCTCATAACCCGAAGGTCGTTGGTTCAAATCCAGCCCCCGCAACCAGCTTCAGCGGAGCCCCTTTTCAGGGGCTTTTTGCTAGCCAACAGTTTTCGGCGTCGTTGTCCTACGGCGCTTTCAGGGATGGGCGCTTCGCCCATTTTTTATTTGCACAGCATGCACGAGGGGGTTCAGGTGTCGAGCAAGCTAGAACAGTTGCAGGCCTTGTTGGCCCCAGTGGTCGAGGGGCTGGGCTATCAGTGCTGGGGGATCGAATACGTCTCCCAAGGTAAGCATTCGGTACTGCGTATCTACATCGACAAGGAAGGCGGCATTCTGGTGGAGGACTGCGAAGCGGTCAGCCGTCAGGCCAGCGCCATCCTGGATGTGGAAGACCCGATCAGCAGTGAATACACCCTCGAGGTTTCCTCTCCAGGCATGGATCGCCCGCTGTTCACTCTGGAACAGTTTGCCTCGCATGCCGGCGAGCAAGTGAAGATCAAGCTGCGTACGCCCTTTGAAGGTCGTCGTAACTTCCAGGGCCTTCTCCGCGGTGTGGAGGAGCAGGATGTGGTGGTCCAGGTGGATAACCATGAGTTCCTGCTGCCGATCGACTCGATCGACAAGGCCAATATTATTCCCAGTTTTGACTGAGACGTGCCGGGCCCGGCGGAAATTTACGGGCCCAATGGCTTGCGCAAGGCGAGGCGTACGATGAGCAAAGAAGTACTGCTGGTTGTTGAATCGGTATCCAACGAAAAGGGTGTACCGCCCGGCGTCATTTTCGAGGCGCTGGAAGTGGCTCTGGCCACTGCAACCAAAAAGCGTTTTGAGGACGAAGTCGACCTGCGTGTGGAAATCAACCGCCACACCGGTAGCTACGAAACGTTCCGTCGTTGGACGGTCGTCGAGGAAGCGGATCTGGATGATCCGGCAATCGAGGTCTGGCCAGCAAAAATTCAGGAAAGTCATCCTGAAGCCAAAGTTGGCGACGTGATCGAAGAGAAGATCGAATCGATCGAGTTCGGTCGCATTGCTGCGCAAACCGCCAAGCAAGTCATCGTGCAGAAGGTTCGCGAAGCTGAGCGCGCCCAGGTGGTCGACGCCTACCGCGAACGCGTTGGCGAGATCATCTCCGGTACCGTGAAGAAGGTCACCCGCGACAACGTCATCGTCGACCTGGGCAACAACGCCGAAGCGCTGCTGGCCCGTGAAGACATCATCCCCCGTGAGACCTTCCGGGTCGGTGTGCGCCTGCGTGCACTGCTCAAGGAAATCCGCACCGAGAACCGTGGCCCGCAGCTGATCCTGTCGCGCACCGCGCCGCAGATGCTGATCGAGCTGTTCCGCATCGAAGTGCCGGAAATCGCCGAAGGCCTCATCGAAGTCATGGCCGCCTCCCGTGATCCGGGATCGCGTGCCAAGATCGCCGTCCGCTCCAAGGACAAGCGCATCGACCCACAAGGTGCCTGTATCGGCATGCGTGGTTCGCGCGTCCAAGCCGTATCCGGCGAGTTGGGTGGCGAGCGTGTGGATATCGTCCTCTGGGACGAGAACCCGGCGCAGTTCGTCATCAACGCCATGTCGCCGGCAGAGGTTGCCGCGATCATCGTTGACGAAGACGCCCATGCGATGGATATCGCCGTTGGTGCCGACAACCTGGCTCAGGCCATTGGTCGTGGCGGTCAGAACGTTCGTCTGGCCAGTCAGCTGACCGGCTGGACCCTGAACGTGATGACCGAGTCGGACATCCAGGCCAAGCAACAGGCTGAAACCGGCGACATCCTGCGTAATTTTGTTGAGGAACTGGAAGTCGACGAAGAACTGGCACAAGTGCTGGTCGACGAAGGCTTCACCAACCTTGAAGAAATTGCCTACGTACCGTTGGAAGAAATGCTCAACATCGATGGCTTTGACGAAGAAATCGTCAATGAGCTCCGCGCTCGAGCCAAGGACCGTTTGTTGACCAAGGCCATCGCTACCGAAGAAAAACTGGCAGACGCCCATCCGGCCGAAGACCTGCTCTCCCTCGAGGGCATGGACAAGGACCTGGCGGCCGAACTGGCGGTGCGCGGCGTGGTTAACCGCGAAGACCTGGCCGAGCAGTCGATCGACGATCTGCTCGACATCGACGGCATCGACGAAGAGCGTGCCGGCAAGTTGATCATGGCCGCCCGAGCCCACTGGTTCGAGTAATTAGGCGCGGCCTGAGGAGAGAAGTGCATGACGCAAGTCACGGTGAAAGAACTGGCCCAAGAGGTCGAGGCACCGGTAGAGCGCCTGCTGCAGCAGATGCGTGAGGCAGGTCTGCCGCACACCGACGCCGGTCAGGTAGTGACCGACAATGAGAAGCAGACCCTGCTGACTCATTTGAAAAGCAGCCACAAGAGCAAGGCGGAAGAGCCGCGCAAGATTACCTTGCAGCGCAAAACCACCAGCACCCTGCGTGTCGCCGGTAGCAAGAGCATCAGCGTAGAAGTACGCAAGAAGAAAGTATTCGTGCAGCGCAGCCCGGAAGAGATCCAGGCTGAGCAGAAGCGCGAGCAGGAAGAGCGCCGCGCGGCTGAAAACGCCGCTCGCGAGAAGGTCGAAGCCGAAGTGCGTCAGCGCAACGAGGAGCAGGCACGCCGTCAGGCCGCCGAAGCCCCGGCCGCTGCCCCGGTAGCCAAGGCCGAGCCTGCCGCTGTTGCTGCCCCGGTAGTGGCCAATGCGCCGGTGTCCGAAGACGCCGCCGCGCGTGCTGCCGAGCGCAAGAAAGACGAGACCCGTCGCAACGAAAGCCGCAGCCGTGATGACGATCGTCGTGGTGGTGGCCCAGCTGCTGCCGGCCGTGGCGAAGCGCCGCGCATGTCGGTCAAGGTCAAGGTCAAGGAGAAGGAAAAGGCTCCGACTCCACGCGCCGCGCCACGTACCACCGAAGAAGAAAGCGATGGTTTCCGTCGTGGCCGCGGTGGCAAGAGCAAAGGCAAGAAGCGCAACCAGCATGGCTTCCAGAGCCCGTCCGGCCCCGTCATCCGTGACGTGACCATTGGCGAGACCATCACGGTTTCGGACCTGGCCCAGCGCATGTCGGTCAAAGGTGCTGAAGTCGTCAAGTTCATGTTCAAGATGGGCACTCCGGTCACCATCAACCAGGTGCTCGACCAGGAAACCGCTCAGCTGGTAGCAGAAGAGCTGGGTCACAAGGTCACCCTGGTCAGCGATACCGCCCTGGAAGACTCCCTGGCCGAATCGCTGAAGTTCGAAGGTGAAGTCGAATCGCGCGCGCCGGTCGTTACCGTCATGGGTCACGTTGACCATGGTAAGACCTCGCTGCTCGACTACATCCGTCGTGCCAAGGTTGCTGCTGGCGAAGCCGGTGGCATCACCCAGCACATCGGTGCCTACCACGTCGAAACCGACCGTGGCATGGTCACCTTCCTCGACACCCCAGGCCACGCTGCGTTTACTCAGATGCGTGCCCGTGGTGCCAAGGCCACCGACATCGTCATCCTGGTGGTGGCGGCGGACGACGGCGTGATGCCGCAGACCCGCGAAGCCGTTCAGCATGCCAAGGCTGCTGGCGTGCCGCTGGTGGTTGCCGTGAACAAGATCGACAAGCCGGGTGCCGACCTCGATCGCATCCGCAACGAGCTGGCCGTCGAAGGCGTCACCTCCGAGGACTGGGGTGGTGACACGCCGTTCGTCAAGGTGTCGGCGAAGATGGGTACCGGTGTCGACGAACTGCTCGAAGCCGTACTGCTGCAGGCCGAGATTCTCGAACTGACCGCCACCCCGACGGCTCCAGGTCGCGGTGTCGTGGTTGAATCGCGTCTGGACAAAGGCCGTGGCCCGGTTGCCACCATCCTGGTTCAGGACGGCACCCTGCGTCAGGGCGACATGGTCCTGGTCGGCTCCAACTATGGCCGCGTGCGTGCCATGCTCGACGAGAACGGCAAGCCTGTGAAGGAAGCTGGCCCGTCGATCCCGGTCGAGATCCTCGGCCTGGATGGCACTCCGGACGCCGGTGACGAAATGTCCGTGGTGGCCGACGAGAAGAAAGCCCGTGAAGTTGCCCTGTTCCGTCAAGGCAAGTTCCGTGAGGTCAAGCTGGCTCGTGCTCACGCCGGCAAGCTGGAAAACATCTTCGAGACCATGGGTCAGGAAGAGAAGAAGACCCTCAACATCGTCCTCAAGACCGATGTGCGTGGCTCCCTGGAAGCGCTGCAGGGCTCGCTCGGCGGCCTGGGCAACGACGAAGTTCAGGTGCGTGTGATCGGTGGCGGCGTCGGTGGTATCACCGAGAGCGACGCCAACCTGGCACTGGCCTCGAACGCGGTGCTGTTCGGCTTCAACGTGCGTGCCGATGCCGGTGCGCGCCGGATCGTCGAGCAGGAAGGTCTGGATATGCGTTACTACAACGTGATCTACGACATCATCGAAGACGTCAAGAAAGCCCTGACCGGCATGCTCGGCAGCGATGTTCGCGAGAACATCCTGGGTGTCGCCGAAGTGCGTGACGTGTTCCGTTCGCCGAAGTTCGGCGCCATCGCTGGCTGTATGGTCATCGAGGGTACCGTGTACCGCAACCGTCCGATCCGCGTACTGCGCGACGACGTTGTGATCTTCGAAGGCGAGCTGGAATCGCTGCGTCGCTTCAAGGACGATGCTTCCGAAGTGCGTAACGGCATGGAGTGCGGTATTGGCGTCAAGAGCTACAACGACGTCAAGGTCGGCGACAAGATCGAAGTCTTCGAGAAAGTCCAGGTGGCTCGTACCCTTTAAGGGCGAGCCCGCTGCCAACCCCCGTCGTACGGCGGTTGGCAGCGCCTCTGCAGGTAGCGCCCGGTCAGGCTTGTGTCTGAACCGGGCGTTTGCCGCTTTAGAAACAGGTAGCAAAAATGGCAAAAGAATACAGCCGTACCCAACGTATCGGCGATCAGATGCAGCGCGAGCTGGCCGAACTGATCCGCCGCGAAGTCAAGGACCCACGCGTGGGCCTGGTGACCATCACCGCCGTCGACGTCAGCCGCGACGTGGGCCATGCCAAGGTCTTCATCACCGTCATGGGTGAAGAAACCCCGGACGCCGTGCAGCAGTCGCTCAAGGCCCTCAACAGTGCCGCCAGCTTCCTGCGCCTGCACCTGGGCCGCTCGATGCAGCTGCGCAGCGTGCCGCAACTGCATTTCCACTTCGATGAAAGCGTCAGCCGTGGCGTGCACCTGTCGGCACTGATCGAGCGGGCGGTCGCCGAAGACCGTCTGCACAAGGATGCCGACGAGCCGGGCGCCAAGGAGTAAGCGGTGGCCCAGGTCAAACGTATCCGCCGCAACGTCAGCGGCATCATCCTGCTCGACAAGCCGCTGGGGTTCACCTCCAACGCCGCGTTGCAGAAGGTCCGCTGGTTGCTCAATGCCGAGAAGGCCGGCCACACCGGCAGCCTCGACCCACTGGCCAGCGGCGTGCTGCCGCTGTGCTTCGGTGAAGCGACCAAGTTCTCGCAGTACCTGCTCGAGTCCGACAAGGGCTACGAAACGGTCATGCAGATGGGGCAGACTACCAACACCGGTGATGCCGAGGGCGAAGTCCTGCAGACCCGTGAGGTGACCGTCGGTCGCGCCGACATCGAGGCAGTGCTGCCGCGTTTTCGCGGCCCGATCAGCCAGATACCGCCGATGTACTCGGCGCTCAAGCGTGACGGCCAGCCGCTTTACAAGCTGGCACGTGCAGGAGAGGTAGTGGAGCGCGAGGCGCGTTCTGTTACTATTGGCCGCTTGGAGTTGCTCGAGTGCGAAGGCACCCGTGCACGGCTGAGCGTAGGATGCAGCAAAGGCACCTATATCCGTACCCTGGTGGAGGATATTGGCGAGGCACTTGGCTGTGGCGCCTATGTCGCCGAACTGCGCAGGACCCAGGCCGGGCCCTTTGCACTGGCACAGACCGTGACCCTCGAGGAGCTCGAACAGGCCCACGCCGAAGGTGGCAACGAAGCGCTCGATCGCTTCCTCATGCCGTCCGACAGCGGGCTGCAGGACTGGCCGCTGTTGAGCCTTTCCGAGCACAGTGCGTTCTACTGGCTGCACGGCCAGGCCGTACGTGCTCCGGATGCGCCGCAGTTCGGCATGGTCCGCGTACAGGATCACAACGGTCGCTTCATCGGTATCGGTGAAGTGAGCGAAGACGGGCGCGTGGCGCCGCGTCGGTTGATTCGGTCGGAATGACCGGAACCGCAGGCCCAGGCTTCGGCTAAAGCCTGCGGATACAAGGGTGGCTGTCAGTAGGCACGGTCACACCTTTTTTATTAATACAGGGATCAAGTCCCTGGCCTATTGGACCCCGCTTGCGGGATCCGTTTATCAGGAGAAGCCACATGGCCCTCAGCGTTGAAGAAAAAGCTCAAATCGTTGCCGACTACCAGCAAGCTGCTGGCGATACTGGTAGCCCGGAAGTTCAGGTTGCTCTGCTGACCGCGAACATCAACAAGCTGCAAGGCCACTTCAAGGCCAACGGCAAAGACCACCACTCGCGTCGTGGCCTGATCCGTATGGTTAACCAGCGTCGTAAGCTGCTGGACTACCTGAAGGGCAAAGACACCACTCGTTACAGCGCCCTGATCGGTCGCCTGGGCCTGCGTCGCTAATAGCGGCCTGGTCAGTGGTGTGCATGGCGGACTCATCGGCAACGCTGCCTGGCAGCGTTTCCGTTGGGCACGCCATGCGTATCTTCGAGGTTGGCAGCCTGGCAATGCCGAGCGGGATTTCCGCTCGGCGCCAGGCTCCCAGCCTCGTGTTGTATCTGGACGGTCAACGGGGCCGATTCCCTGTTCTGCCCAAGAATTCGCAAGAAACCAGTTCCCCCAGAGCCACTGAAAAAGGTAGGAAACCGTGAACCCGGTAATCAAGCAATTCCAGTTCGGTCAATCGACCGTTACCCTCGAAACGGGCCGCATTGCCCGTCAGGCCACCGGCGCTGTGCTGGTCACCGTCGACAACGATGTCACCGTGCTGGTGACCGTGGTCGGTGCCAAGCAGGCAGACCCGAGCAAGGGCTTCTTCCCGCTGTCCGTGCACTACCAGGAAAAGACCTACGCCGCTGGCAAGATCCCAGGTGGTTTCTTCAAGCGTGAAGGCCGCCCATCCGAAAAAGAAACCCTGACTTCGCGCCTGATCGACCGCCCGATCCGCCCGCTGTTCCCAGAAGGTTTCATGAACGAAGTGCAGGTCGTCTGCACCGTGGTTTCCACCAGCAAGAAGACCGATCCGGACATCGCTGCGATGATCGGTACCTCGGCTGCCCTGGCCATTTCCGGCATTCCGTTCGAAGGCCCGATCGGCGCCGCCCGCGTTGCCTTCCACGAAAGCACCGGCTACCTGCTGAACCCGACCTACGAGCAGCAGGCCGCTTCGAGCCTGGACATGGTCGTAGCCGGTACCGCCGATGCCGTACTGATGGTTGAATCGGAAGCCAAAGAGCTGACCGAAGACCAGATGCTGGGCGCCGTGCTGTTCGCCCACGACGAATTCCAGGCCGTGATCAAGGCTGTCAAAGAGCTGGCTGCCGAAGCCGCCAAGCCGACCTGGGACTGGAAACCGGCCGTTGCCAACACCGCGCTGTTCGACGCCATCCGCGCCGAGTTCGGCGAGGCGGTCTCCCAGGGCTACACCATCACCGTCAAGGCCGACCGTTACGCGCGCCTGGGCGAGCTGCGCGACCAGGCGGTTGCCAAGTTCTCCGGTGAAGAAGGCCAGCCATCGGCCGGCGAAGTCAAAGACATCTTCGGCGAGATCGAATACCGCACCGTTCGCGAAAACATCGTCAACGGCAAGCCACGTATCGACGGCCGCGACACCAAGACCGTGCGCCCGCTGAACATCGAAGTCGGCGTACTGCCGAAGACCCACGGTTCGGCCCTGTTCACCCGTGGCGAAACCCAGGCCCTGGTGGTTGCCACCCTCGGCACCGCGCGTGACGCCCAGCTGCTGGACACCCTCGAAGGCGAGAAGAAAGACCCCTTCATGCTGCACTACAACTTCCCACCGTTCTCGGTAGGCGAGTGTGGCCGCATGGGCGGTGCTGGCCGTCGCGAAATCGGTCACGGCCGTCTGGCCCGTCGTTCGGTCCAGGCCATGCTGCCGGCCGCTGACGTGTTCCCGTACACCATCCGCGTCGTATCGGAAATCACCGAGTCCAACGGCTCCAGCTCCATGGCTTCGGTCTGTGGCGCTTCCCTGGCCCTGATGGACGCTGGTGTGCCGATGAAAGCACCGGTGGCCGGTATCGCCATGGGCCTGGTCAAGGAAGGCGAGAAGTTCGCCATTCTGACCGACATCCTGGGTGACGAAGACCACCTGGGCGACATGGACTTCAAGGTAGCCGGTACCGCCAAAGGTGTTACCGCGCTGCAGATGGACATCAAGATCAACGGCATCACCGAAGAGATCATGGAAATCGCCCTGGGCCAGGCCCTGGAAGCGCGCCTGAACATCCTCGGCCAGATGAACCAGATCATTGGCCAGTCGCGCACCGAGCTGTCGGCCAACGCACCGACCATGATCGCGATGAAGATCGACACCGACAAGATCCGTGACGTCATCGGTAAAGGCGGCGCCACCATCCGCGGCATCTGTGAAGAAACCAAGGCTTCGATCGACATCGAAGACGACGGTTCGATCAAGATCTTCGGCGAAACCAAGGAAGCGGCTGAAGCTGCCAAGCAGCGCATCCTGGGCATTACCGCAGAAGCCGAAATCGGCAAGATCTATGTCGGTAAGGTCGAGCGTATCGTCGACTTCGGCGCCTTCGTCAACATCCTGCCGGGCAAGGACGGCCTGGTGCACATCTCCATGCTCAGCGATGCGCGTGTAGAGAAGGTCACCGACATCCTGAAGGAAGGCCAGGAAGTCGAAGTTCTGGTACTGGACGTGGACAACCGCGGCCGTATCAAGCTGTCGATCAAAGACGTTGCCGCTGCCAAGGCATCGGGCGTCTAAGCATTTCGATGCTGGAAAGAAGGACCCTTCGGGGTCCTTTTTTTATGGGTGTCGATCATGCCCGTCGAACTGCTGGAGGCTGGGCACAGCCTCTGCGGGCGAGCTTGCAAGTTGCACTCAACAATATCCCCATACTTGCAAATTGCACGATCAACCATGTCGAACGTTTTTTCTAACTAATTGATTTATAAGGATTAATTAAAATACAAAAACCTGGCACAGCCCCTGCAACATCACTCCTACCTGACGCCAGGAACCACGGCGCAGACCTTTCGAAAAACAGGAGTGACCCTCATGAAGAAGTTCGCCATTGCTGCCGCTACTGCTACCGCTCTGACCCTGACCATGGCTAACGCGGCGTTTGCTGCCCAGTCCACCCAGGCCCCGATGACGCTTGCGGCCGGTGAGGTGACCAAAGCCAAGGAAGCTACCTCCGATACCTGGATCACCACCAAGGTGAAGGCTGACCTGATGACCGAGAAAGGCGTGCCGGGCAGCGATATCAAGGTCGAAACCAACAAAGGCGTTGTGTCGTTGTCGTCCGAGACGGCAATTACCGATGCGCAAAAAGAGATGGCGATCGCCATCGCCAAGAAAATCAAGGGTGTACAGGCCGTCTCGGCTGATGGCCTGAAGTCCGAATAAGGGATGTCCCGTCGGCCAAAGGGAATTGGCCACCTTTCACGCAAAAGCCCCGGCACCTGCCGGGGCTTTTGCTTATGCATCAGACCCCGGGATTACGGGCGATCACATCACTCTCGAAGCACACCTGTTCCAGGATCAACGGCTCCACCAATGGCCGGCTGTCGCGAAAGTGCGCGGTCTGGGTATGGGCCTCGTAGGCCGCGTCGTCGTTGTAGATCTCGTACAGGTAGATCACCTGCGGGTCTTCGCGGTCCACCGACACATCGAACACCAGGCAGCCTGGCTCGGTAGCGACCGAGGCAGCCGCATTGGCTTTGATGGCGCTGAGAAAGGCTTCGGTCGTACCGGGCTTCACGCGCGTCTTGATAAACAGGCTATACACAGGCGCTTCCTTTTGTTTTAAATTCGCACTCGAATTGTATACAAAAATGGAGTCCTGACCATGACCGATCTACCTGCCCGCCCGGGCCGACTCAACGGCCTGCGCCACATTGCCCTGCTGGTGCCCAATCTGGAGGAGTGCGAGCGCTTCTATGTCGATGTGCTGGGTATGGAAGTACTCAATCGCGCCAACGAGGACCTGGTCTATCTCACCTGCGGTAACGACAACCTCTCGTTGGGGCGCGGCGCAGGCGCTGCCAATGGCCTGCAAACCCTGGATCACTATGGCTTCATCGTCGACAGCGTGGAGGAGCTGGAGGCCTGGTACCAGTACTTCAAGGCCCAAGGCGTGACCTTGCTTGACCGCCCGTTCAACCATGGCGACGGTGCGCGCAGCTTCCATTTGCTGGACCCGGCGGGGAACAAGGTACAGCCGCTGTATCACCCTTCGGTGTCGGGGCAGCGGTTGGTTTGAGTGTTTGATTTATGGCGATCGCAGGTGTGGCTGATCCTGCGCCGCTGGGAGCGACTTACCTGTGCTGTGGCTGTCGGCCTCATCGTCGGCAAGCCGGCTCCCACAGGTACGGCGCTGACCTTGACGATCACGCGATCCCTGTGGGAGCTGGCTTGTCGTGGCGACGAACCGCAGCGATGAGCTCAGCACAGGCCTCATCAAGCGGTATGGGCGTATGCCAAGTTACTCGGCATCCAGATGCAGCGGCGTTACCACCCGGCCATCGCTCTCGGCCTGGCCGAGGGATGCGTCGATGAAGTACACCCGGTCATCTTCGAGCTGCCCTTTGTCCACCAGGTAGTCCTTGATGCTGCTGGCCCGTTCCTGGCCGAGGGTACGCAGCAGCGGGGCACTCTCGGCCCAGGACTTGATCACCGCCTCGCGCAGCTTGGTGGTGCGCTCTTCACGACCGAGCTTTTCCCACTCGGCGGGCGGTTGCTGCTTCAGCCGGGTGCGGTAGATACCTTCGAGCATGGGCGGCTTGTCGCTGTCATCAACCACCAGCAGGGACGGGTTGGCCGGCACCTTGTCGCCACGGCGCTGCAGTACCTTGTACCAGGTGGCCTGGTATTCGCGCTCCAGGCGCTGCTGGGCGATCAGCGGGCCATCGCTGCCCTGGGCGGCGGTACCTTCGATCTCCAGGCGCAGCTCCGGGCGCGACTTGAGCGCAGAGGCCAGTTTGTCCAGCGAGGCCTGGGCGTCGCTGCTGAGCTCGCTTGAACCTGCGGCGAACGAGACATTGCCCAGATCTTCCGCACCACCGCCAGAGACCAACCCGCCGATGAACTTGAACGGCGCCTGGGCGGCGCGCAGCACCAGGTTGCGCAGGGTCTGCCAGACGATCGGCATCACGCTGAACTGCGGGTTGTTGAGGTCGCCGGAGATCGGCAGTTCGATGGAGATCTTGCCCTCGGTATCCTTGAGCAGCGCCACTGCCAGGCGGATCGGCAGGTCCACCGCGTCCGGGCTGTCGACCTTCTCGCCCAGTTGCAGTTGCTCGACCACCAGCTTGTTCTCGGCTTTCAGCTGGCCGTTGGTGATCAGGTAATGCAGGTCAAGGTTCAGGCGCCCCTTGCGGATGCGGAAGCCCGCGAACTTGCCCGAGTAGGGGGTCAGGGTGGTCAGTTCGACGCGCTTGAAGCTGGTGGCGATATCCAGGCTGGCCAGCGGGTTGAACGGGTTGAGCGCGCCCTTGATGGTCACCGGCGCGTAACGGTCGACCTTGCCTTTGATGTCCACCTTGGCCGGTTGCGGCTTGCGGTTGTCGAGGGTGCCGACCTGGCCGTTGAGCTGTTGCACGGCGGTGGCGAAGTTGGGGGTCAGGGTCAGGTCGGCGAAGTTGGCCGAGCCGTCGTTGATGCTGATCTGGCCGATGCGGATGCCCAGCGGCTTGCTGCTGCCGGCAGTGGCAGGCTTGCTCTGGGAAGCCGCAGGTGCCCCAGCGGGTTGCGGGATCAGCAGGTCACTGACGTTGGTGGTGCGGTCTTCGTTGATGATGAAGCGCGCATAGGGTTGCAGCAGGGTCACCTTGTCGATCGACAGGGCGTCGCCATGCACATAGGACAGGCCATCGACGTTGACCTGCTGCCATTTGACGAAGTCACGGTTCTTGATGGTGTCCAGGGTGTGCAGCTGGTTGACCTGGGCCTTGCCGCCAACGTCGAACGCCAGCGGCTCGGTGCTCTTCAGGTTCACTTTTAGGTCGCTGGACAACATGCCGCTGCGCAGTTCCAGGCGAATGAACGGGCTGATATAGGCCTGGGCCACGCGCAGGTCGATGTCGCGGGTGGCCACATCGAGCTTGGCGGTGATCGGTGCAAGGTTGACCTCGCCTGCGGCCTGCAGTTTGCCCTGCTTGCCCACGCCGGTATCGAGCTTGAGGGTGAAGGGCGACTGGTTGAGGCTGTCGAAGTTCTGCAGGTCGAGGTTGAGCGGGCCGACGTCCAGGGCCACAGGTTCCTTCTGGCTGCGGTCGGCCAGATGGATCATGTAGTTGCGCGCCTGTACGTCCTTGAGCAATACCTGCCAGGGCTTGCTCGGCGCCTTGGCGGCCTTTTCCTTGTCGGTGGGTTCGGCGGCAGCAGGCTCGGCTTTTTCCTTGGGGGTAGCCTTGGCCGGCTGGCTGGCGAACAGCTTCTGCCAGTCGAGCTGGCCATCCTTCTCCAGCGCCGCCCAGGTTTCGAGTTTTTCGCTGCGGATCTTGCCGACGGTCACCAACTGCTTGGCCAGGTCGATGGACGTTTCGCTGACCTCCAGGCTGGCCAGGCGCGCCAGCGGTCGGCCGTCGGGGGCCTTGATGGCGAACGGCGCAATGCGCACGGCGGTCTGGTCCAGCAACAGCTCGGTCTCTTTGGCCAGGCTGAGCTTGTAATGGGTGTCGAGGTTGATGACGCCATCTTCCAGCACCAGGGGCACAGCGTCGCGTACGTAGGGCCAGAACGCTTTCATCTTGCCGTCGGTGACTTTCAGCGTGCCTTCGGAGGCGATCGGCGCGAGGCTCAGGGTACCGCTCCAATCGATGCGCCCGCCGTTGGGGCCGTTGGCCACCAGGGTCATGTCGGCGTTGTCGTCAGGCAGGGTACTGAGGTTCTTGAGCTCCAGGTTCATCGAGTCGTAGATGAACTCGATCGGCTCGCTGGGGCGCTGGTCCTCGAAGTGCAGGTAGCCTTCGCTGAGCTTGATGCTGCCGATGCGCAGCGGGAATGGGTCGCTGGGTGGCTCTTCGGCTTTTGGCTCACTGGGTGGCAGCTTGAACAGCTGGGTCAGGTTGAGGCTGCCATCCTTGGCGAACAGCAGCTCGGTGCGCGGCTTGTCCAGCTCAACGGCTTCCAGGTGCAGGGCCTTGGTCCACAGGCTGTCGAGTGCCAGGTTGGCGTACAGCCGTTCGAAACCGACCTGCTCCTTGCCGGGCTCACCAATCTGCAGGCCCCACAGCGTCAGCTCGAGGCTGAACGGGTTGAGTTCGATGCGCTGCAGGTGCGCCGGCACGGTGGCGTGCTGCGCCAACTGCTGGTTGGCAATGCGCAGTGCGATGCCGGGGAGAATAAGGAAGCCGAGCAGGCTGTACAGGGCCACCAGGGCCAGCAATGCGCCGAAGGCGCGAGTCAATCCTTTGTGCATGTGTCGCTTCGTCTGTAGCAGGCTGGAGTGCTTGGAGTATGGCACGTTCAACAGGTTCCGCCGGGGTCGGAAAACACCTCATTCAATCCCCATGCGCCGCCTTGCGCGGTGCGCCGAACCGTCGCGCATGGCCCAGCGCAGCACCGGGGCGGTGTTGGCCAGGCCCAGGCGGATCAGGCGCCTGGCCAGCAGGCCTTGCTGCAGGCCTAGCATCTGCTGGGCCCAGCCTGGCAGCAGGTCCGCTCCCGCTTTAAGCATCAGTTTGCCCACCGGCTCGGCCATGCGGCTGGGTGCCGGCGCCTTGAACAGGATGTCGATCACTTCCAGGCTGCGGGCATCACAGAGCAGCTGTGGGCGCATGCGTTGCAGGTAGTCCTCGACCTGGCTGCAGGAGCGCGGCACGTCGCGGGCGCCCAGGCGCTCGGCGATCAGGGCGATCTCGTTGTAGTAGGCGTCCTGATCGGCACGGGGCAGGTCGGGGTTGCGGTAGCGCAGATGGGCGGCGAGAAAGCTGCTCACTTCGGCCACATGCACCCAGGTCAACAGGTCGGGGTCGCTGGCGGCATAAGGGCGCCCGTCCGCGGCGGTGCCGACCACCTTGAGATGGATGGTGCGTACCTTGTCGATGAGCCACTCGGCGTCGCGGGTCGAGCCGAACGTGGTGCCGGAGATGAACTGGCTGGTACGGCGCAGGCGGCCGAGCAGGTCTTCGCGAAAGTTCGAATGGTCCCACACGCCAGCCAGTGCCAGTGGGTGCAGCAACTGCAACATCAACGCACTGATGCCACCCACCAGCATGCTCGGGAAGTCGCCGTGCACCTGCCAGCTGATGCTCTGAGGGCCGAACAGCCCTGGGTCGCCTTTGGGCGATTCCAGGTCGAGCTGGCCGAGGGCCAGCCCGGTAAGGCTCATGACCTGGGTTTCGATGCGGCGGCGTAGGGCTTCCATGGCGACCTTGCGGGCAGGGCAGCCCTGCCCGGGCCGCGGGTTACTGGTTGAGACGCTTGTCGATCAGGCCCTGGACCACGCTCGGGTCGGCGAGGGTGGAGGTATCTCCCAGGTTGTCCAGTTCGTTGCAGGCGATCTTGCGCAGTATACGCCGCATGATCTTGCCTGAGCGGGTCTTGGGCAGGGCCGGGGCCCACTGGATCAACTCCGGCTTGGCGAAACTGCCGATCTCCTTGCTGACCAGCGCCAGTAACTCGGCCTTGAGCGCATCGTCCGGGGTGACACCGTTCATGGGGGTGACGAAGGCATACACGCCCTGGCCTTTGAGGTCGTGGGGGTAACCCACCACCGCAGCTTCGGCGACACTGTCGTGCAGCACCAGCGCGCTCTCGACCTCGGCGGTGCCGATGCGGTGGCCGGAAACATTGATCACATCGTCGATGCGCCCGGTGATCCAGTAGTCGCCATCGGCGTCGCGGCGGGCGCCGTCGCCGGTGAAGTAATAGCCGGGCAGGGGTTTGAAGTAGGTGTCGACCATGCGCTGATGGTCGCCATAGACACTGCGGATCTGCCCTGGCCAACTGGCCTTGATCGCCAGCAGCCCGGCGCCGGGGCCTTCGATGAGCTTGCCTTTTTCGTCCAGTAATACAGGTTGCACGCCGAACATGGGCTGGGTGGCGCAGCCGGGCTTGAGGCGCTGGGTGCCGGGGAGAGGGGTGAGCATGATGCCGCCAGTCTCGGTCTGCCACCAGGTGTCGACGATGGGGCAGCGCTGCTGCCCGACCGCCTCGAAATACCACTCCCAGGCTTCGGGGTTGATCGGTTCGCCGACGCTGCCGAGCAGGCGCAGGCTCTGGCGCGAGGTGCCTTGCAAGGGGCCTGAGCCTTCGCGCATCAAGGCGCGCAGGGCGGTGGGCGCGGTATAGAAGATATTCACCCGGTGCTTGTCCACCACCTGCCAGAAGCGCGAGGTGTCGGGGTAGTTGGGCACGCCCTCGAACATCAGCGAGATCGCCCCGTTGGCCAGCGGGCCGTAGACGATGTAGCTGTGGCCGGTTACCCAGCCGACATCGGCGGTGCACCAGAACACCTCGCCGTCGCGGTAATCGAACACCAGCTTGAAGGTCATCGTGGCCTGCAGCAGGTAGCCGGCGGTGCTGTGCAGCACGCCCTTGGGTTTGCCGGTGCTGCCGGAGGTGTAGAGGATGAACAGCGGGTCTTCGGCCGTCATGGGTTCGGGCGGGCAGTCATCGCCGGCCTTTTCGGTGGCCTCGTGGTACCAGAGGTCGCGGCCGTCGCTCCAGGCCACATCGCCCCCGGTGCGGCGCACCACCAGCACGCTGCTGACATTGGGGCAGTTGGCCAGGGCTTTGTCGACGTTCTGTTTGAGCGGTATGCGTTTGCCGCCACGCACCCCTTCGTCGGCCGTGATCACGGTGCGGCAGTCGGCGTCGAGGATGCGGTCACGCAGGGCGTCGGGCGAGAAACCGCCGAACACCACCGAGTGGATGGCGCCGATGCGTGTGCAGGCGAGCATGGCGTAGGCGGCTTCGGGGATCATCGGCATGTACAGGCACACGCGGTCGCCTTTCTTTACCCCGCGTGCTTTGAGCGCATTGGCCAGGCGGCAAACCTGGCGGTGCAGTTCGCGGTAGCTGATGGCCTTGCTGTCGTTCGGGTCGTCGCCTTCCCACAGCAAAGCCGTCTGCTCGCCGCGCTGGGCCAGGTGGCGATCGATGCAGTTGTAGGAGACGTTGAGCTGGCCGCCGTCGAACCAGCGCGCCGTGCCGGTTTTCAGGTCGCATTGCTGCACGCTGGCCCAGGGCTTGATCCAGTCCAGGCGTTTGGCCTGTTCGGCCCAGAAAGTGTCGGGGTTTTCCACCGACTGGCGGTAGAGGCGGCGGTAGTCGTCGTCGGTCAATTCGGCGGCCTGGCAGACGGCCAGGGCCTGGGGGTAGTTGCGGATATCGAACATGGCGGGTGGTCCTGCTCTTGTTGGGGAGTGGGACTGCGGCGGCTATTCGATGGACAGTGTAGAAGGTGGGGGTGTTCCTGGAGGCGCGGAAATCGTGCGATCTGTGGGAGCGGCTTTAGCCGCGAAGCAGGCGGCGCGGTGGATGGCACCGGCTTCGCCGGTGTTCGCGGCTGAAGCCGCTCCCACAGGCCCGTGCAAATCCGCGAGTTATTTGCAGGCCTGTGAGAGCGGTCGTATATCAGCTAGACATCAACCGCGATGACGGCCGCGGAAGTAGTTGATCAGACCCTGGGTAGAGCCATCCTCGGCGCTTTCTTCGAGGCTGCCGACCAGGCGCTGATACACGCCCTTGCCCAGCTCCTTGCCCAGCTCCACGCCCCACTGGTCGAAGGCGTTGATACCCCAGATCACGCTCTGCACGAAGACCTTGTGCTCGTACATGGCCACCAGCGCGCCAAGCCGGCGCGGGCTGATGCGCTCGACCACCAGGGTATTGCTCGGGCGGTTGCCCGGGATCACCTTGTGCGGGGCGAGCTTGGCGATGTCGGCTTCGTTGAGGCCCTTGGCGCGCAGTTCGGCTTCGGCTTCCTCGCGGGTCTTGCCGAGCATCAGCGCCTGGCTCTGCGACAGGCAGTTGGCATACAGCCACTGGTGATGGTCGGCCACCGGATTGAAGCTCACCACCGGCACGATGAAGTCGGCCGGGATCATCTGGGTGCCCTGGTGCAGCAACTGGTGGTAGGCGTGCTGGCCGTTGCAGCCCACGCCGCCCCAGATCACCGGGCCGGTATCGGTTTTCACCGGGGTGCCGTCGGTCAGCACGCTCTTGCCGTTGGACTCCATGTCCAGCTGCTGCAGGTGCTTGGTGATGTTGCGCAGGTAGTGGTCGTACGGCAGGATCGCGTGGCTCTTGGCGCCCCAGAAGTTGCCGTACCACACGCCCAGCAGGGCCAGCAGCACCGGCATGTTCTTGTCGAACGGCGCGGTCTGGAAGTGCTGGTCCATGGTGTAGGCGCCGGACAGCAGCTCCTTGAAGTTGGCGGTGCCGATGGCCAGGGCAATCGGCAGGCCGATGGCCGACCACAGCGAGTAACGCCCGCCGACCCAGTCCCACATCGGGAAGATGTTCTCTTCGCGGATGCCAAAGGCCACGGCGGCGGCCTTGTTGCTCGACACGGCGATGAAGTGGCGGTAAAGCTCGGCTTCCGAACCACCCTGGGCCAGGTACCAGGTGCGGGCGGCCATGGCGTTCTTCAGGGTTTCGAGGGTGTTGAACGACTTCGACGAGACGATGAACAGGGTGGTTTCGGCGCGCAGGTTGGCCGACAGTTCATGGAATTCGCTGCCGTCGATGTTGGCCAGGTAGTGGCAACGGACACCGCGCTGGGCATAGGGCAGCAGGGCTTCGGAGACCAGTTCCGGGCCGAGGAACGAGCCGCCGATGCCGATGTTGACCACGTCGGTGATCGGTTTTTCGCTGTAGCCGCGCCACAGGCCGTCGTGGATGCGGCCGACCAGCTCGGTGATCTGGTTCAGCACTTTGTGCACTTCCGGCATCACGTTGGCGCCGTTGACGCTGAGCTTGTCACCGACCGGGCGGCGCAGCGCGGTGTGCAGCACCGGGCGGCCTTCCGAGCCGTTGATGATTTCGCCGCTGAACATCGACTTGATGGCGTCGCCCAGTTCGACTTCGTTGGCCAGGTTCACCAGCAGTTCGCGGGTCTGCTCGTTGATGAGGTTCTTCGAGTAGTCGAGGAACAACCCGCAACAGCTCAGGGAAAACTGTTCGAAGCGCTTGCCGTCGGCGGCGAAGGCTTCGCGCATGCTGAAGCCCTGCATGGCGTCGCGGTGTTGCTGAAGCGCCTGCCAGGCGGGCAGCGCCGTCACATCGTGGGGAGTACGGTAATACGCCATTGCGGATGGTTTCCTTGGTGCATGGTCAGGCTATGACACTGGCGATCTTTGCCAGTTGCAAGCTGCTCATTATAGGCATTGGTCGCAAAGCGGGAATGGGGGGGCGGGGGGCGGTGAATGAAATATTCTGGTTCCGTGGGAGCGGGCTTGCCCCGCGATACCGGCGCAGCCGGTGCCATCCATCGCGGGGCAAGCCCGCTCCCACGGAACCTCTATAAATCAATTGGTTAAAGCTGGGTCAGGCGGTCGTCGCTTCCAGGTGCAGGTACAGGTTGTCGATCAACCGGGTGTTACCCATGTACGCCGCCGCAATCACTACCAGGTCACGGTCATCGACCTGTGCCGGGCGCAGGGTCAGTGCATGGCGTACTTCCAGGTAGTCCTTACGGAACCCCGCCGCTTCGAGTTGCGCCTGCCCTTCAGCGATCAGCGCCGCGAAATCACGCTGGCCACGGCGAATGGCCTCTGCCATGCCGCTAAGGGTGCGATACAGCGCAGGTGCCGCCGCGCGCTGCTCGGCGCTGAGGTAACCATTGCGCGACGACAGCGCCAGGCCATCCTCGGCGCGCACGGTCGGCTCGCCAAGGATCTGGATCGGCATGTTCAGGTCGCGAACCATGGCGCGGATCACCGCCAGTTGCTGGAAGTCCTTCTCACCGAATACGGCAAGGTCGGGCTGGACCATGTTGAACAGCTTGCTGACCACGGTCGCCACGCCTTCGAAGTGCCCGGGGCGGCTGGCACCGCACAGGCCTTCGGACAACTGCGGCACGCTGACCCGGGTCTGCACGGCCATGCCATCGGGGTACATCTCCTCGACGGTGGGGGTGAACAGCAGGTGGCAGCCCGCTTGGAGCAGTTTTTCCTGATCGGCGGCGAGGGTGCGGGGGTATTTGTCCAGGTCTTCGCCGGCACCGAACTGCAGTGGGTTGACGAAGATGCTGGCAACCACGAAGTCGGCGCGCTGGGCGGCCTTGGTCACCAGCGCGGCGTGGCCGCTGTGCAGGTTGCCCATGGTCGGCACGAACGCGATGCGCTTGCCCTCGCCACGGGCACGGGCCACGGCGGCGCGCAGTTCAAGGACGGTCTTGACGGTATTCATGCGCTGAACCCATGTTCACTGGCGGGGAAACTGACATCTTTCACGGCTTGCACATAGGCTTTGAACGCGCTGTCGATGTCCGGCTGGCCGGCCATGAAGTTCTTCACGAACTTCGGCACGCGGCCGCTGAGGGACAGGCCGAGCATGTCGTGCAGCACCAGCACCTGGCCATCGGTGGCGCTACCGGCACCGATACCGATCACCGGAATGGCCACTGCCTGGGTGATCTCTGCGGCCAGCTCGCTGGGCACGCACTCGAGCAGCAGCATGGCGGCGCCGGCTTGCTCCAGGGCGATGGCATCGGCGCGCATCTGCCGCGCCTGGGCTTCCTGGCGGCCTTGGACCTTGTAGCCGCCGAGCACGTTGACGGTCTGTGGCGTGAGGCCCATGTGCGCGCACACCGGCACGCCGCGTTCGGCCAGCAGGCGGATGGTCTCGGCCAGCCAGGCGGCGCCTTCGATCTTGACCATGTGGGCGCCGGCGCGCATCAACTGGGCGGCGTTGCTGAACGCCAGCTCAGGGGTGGCATGGGCCATGAAGGGCAGGTCGCTGAGGATCAGCGCGCCGTCGTTGCCGCGTTTGACGCAGGCGGTGTGGTAGGCCATGTCGTCGTTGCTGACGGGCAGGGTGCTGTCATGCCCTTGCAGGACCATTCCCAGGGAGTCGCCCACCAGCAGGATTTCCACGCCGGCCTGGCTTGCGGCCTTGGCGAAGGTTGCGTCATAGCAGGTCAGCATGGTGATTTTTTCACCCTTGGCCTTCAGGCCATGCAGGGTGGTCAGGGTTACTTCAGGCATGTAGGGGCATCCTCGTTCAGGCGCTGTGAAAGACAACTGCGTACAACGCGTGTATTCATCAAGCGGAGCGGCACATCATCGTCTGTGATGTTCGGGCACAGGTCCGTCCGGGCCTAAATGGGTGATTGCGGCATAGTGGCGCCGCGGGACGCCTATAGTCGTGAGCGGGGTGGGGGAAGTCAATGACCCGTGTTACCGCATTGTTACGCGGTGGGTGTTACTGGCGTTACCGCCGTCTGAAACGCCCGTTTTACAGGCGTTCCAGGCCGACGAACGGGCAATCCTGAAGCATTTGCTGCAGGCTGCGGCCATCGGCGAGGCGGAAGTCGGCGTCGACCAGCTCGGCGAGCGGGTAGAGCACGAAGGGGCGGGCGTGCATGTGGTAATGCGGTACTTTCAGGCGCGGCACGTCGATGAGCTGGTCACCGAACAGCAGCACGTCCAGGTCGAGGGTGCGCGGCCCCCAGCGTTCCTGGCGGACCCGGCCCTGGTCGTTCTCGATGGCTTGCAGGGCGTCGAGCAGGTCAAGCGGCGCCAGCCGGGTATCGATGGCCGCCACGGCATTGGTGTAGCGCGGCTGGCCGGGCAGCAGCGAGTCGCTGGTGTACAGCGCCGAAGCCGCTGCCAGGCGAGTGTCGGCCAGCACATCCAGCGCCTGCAGGGCGCTGCGCAGCTGCTCGGCGGGCTCGTCGAGGTTGCTGCCCAGGCCGATGTAGGCGCGGGTATTCATGCTCAGTCCCACGCCTGGTCGTCGTCACGCTTGCGTTTGCTGGGGCTGCGCTTGCGTTTGCGCGGGCCTGCGCCTGTGCTGGCACCGTCGTCGCGGTTGCCCAGTTCGCGAATCATGTCGCGGCGCTGGCTGTCATTGGCGTCCTGGTAGTCGGTCCACCATTGGCCCAGGTCATCGGTTTCCTCGCCTGCGCTTTCACGCAGCAGCAGGAAATCGTAGCCGGCGCGGAAACGCGGGTTGTCGAGCAGCATGTCGGCGCGTTTGCCGCTACGCCGTGGCAAGCGCTCCTGCATGTCCCAGATCTCGCGGATCGGCAGGGTGAAACGCTTGGGGATGGCAATGCGTTGGCACTGCTCGGCGATCAGGTCGTGGGCCGCGCCATTCATGGCTGGGATCGGCGGCACGCCTTGGCTCTGCAGGTGCAGCGCGCGGCCTGGCAGGGCTGGCCAGAGCAGGGCGGCGAAGAGGAACGCAGGCGTGACCGGCTTGCCCTGCTTGACGCGCAGGTCGGTGTTGGCCAGGGCCTGGCTGATCAGTGTGTGGGTGTAGGTCGGGCGCTCTTCCAGGGCATGGGCACTGGCAGGGAACAACGGCTCGAACAACTCCAGGTCGACCAGCATCTCGAAGGCCAATGCGCCCTGGCCGTTGAGGAACAGCTTGAGGGTTTCTTCGAACAAACGTGCCGGCGGGATCTCGCGCAGCAGCTTGGCCAGCTGGCGGATCGGTTGCACGGTGTGCTTTTCGATGCCGAAGTTCAGCTTGGCGGCGAAGCGCACGGCGCGCAGCATGCGCACCGGGTCTTCCTGGTAGCGGTGCGTTGGGTCGCCGATCAGGCGCAGCAGGCGGTTGCGCACATCGTGCACGCCGTTGGCGTAATCGAGCACGCGCTCGTTGACCGGGTCGTAGTACAGGGCGTTGATGGTGAAGTCGCGGCGTTGCGCGTCTTCCTCAAGGGTGCCGTACACGTTGTCGCGCAGGATGCGGCCGCTGGCATTGTGCGAGGAGCGGTGGCTGTCGGCCTGGTCCTCGTCCGAGTGCGGGGCACGGAAGGTGGCGACTTCGATGATCTCGCGACCGAAATGCACGTGAACCAGCTTGAAGCGCCGGCCAATGATGCGGGCGTTGCGGAACTCGGCGCGCACCTGTTCGGGGGTGGCGCTGGTGGCGACGTCGAAGTCCTTGGGCGTGATGCCCAGCATCAGGTCGCGCACGCAGCCACCGACCAGATAGGCCTGGTAGCCGGCCGCCTGCAGGCGCTCGACGATGCTCACGGCATGGCGGCTGAACTGGCTGCGCTGCAGCGAGTGCTGGCTCTTGTTGATCACTTCAGGCGTGGTGCGCCTGTGGTGCTGGCCGGGGACCGGCGGGCGGAACGACTGGAACAGCTTCTTCAGCATGGGATGCACTGTTTGAAGGAATGTTCGGCCAAGGATAGGAGAATGGCCGCATGATGGGCGGGGATTCTAGCATTTACTGGGGGAATGGTGTAGGCGGCGTGCCAAGGGGCGTGGCAGACGCCCAGAAACGACAATGGGGAGCCGAAGCTCCCCACCAAGTCGTTGTGTGCTCTTATTGTTTTTTTGCTGGGCTTCTTGTTTTTGTTGAGTGCCCTGTTCACAAATCTCGAAGCTTGTGAACGACCCCTAAACCAGGGGTGAAGAGCAAACGGATTGCTTTGGTCGCCGAGTTGATGCTGATCTTTCGATCCAATCAGTTCAGGTGCTGCTTTTGAGTGCAGTTTTTGTTGTTCTCTGTCTGATCGTGGGGCAAGCCCCAAACACAGCTCCTCTCCAAAAGAATCAGTTAGCTGCGCCTCCGCCGTCTTGTTTTTATTGTGCGTGAGCCGTTTCGTCTTGTTCTTATTCTGAGTTGCAGTGCTTGTTATTGTTCTTGTACCAGACATATAGCAGATGCCGTGCCAACTTTTGAAAAGCCAATGAATCCGGGGTTTTTGGCCATTTCGACGGCTGTCCGCGCCGGGCAAATGTGGAAATTTCGTTACCGTACGCCTCGTGGGCTGTTACGCCGAAGGGCAGAGGTAACAGATTTTTGCGGGAACTGATCTGTTACCGCGCTTCCCTCAAAAGCATCGCGGGCGGTGCGGCGGTCCGACAAGCCCGCTCCCACGCCAGCTGCTCCAGATGGGGCGTCAAGCGTGGGAGCGGGCTTGTCGGGACGCCGCACCGCCCGCGATAGGTATGACGGTGTATCAGTTGTCGCTGGTGGCGTTGCTCTTGCGCCGCGGAATGCCCAGGCGCTGGCGACGCTCCCACAGGCACTTGCGGCTGACGCCCAGCTTGCGCGCCAGTTCCGTCTCGGTCATGTGGTCCTGGTGTTCAAGGACGAAGTGCTGGAAGTAGTCCTCCAGCGACAGGTCTTCGGTGGGCTCGTGGCTGGCGTTGCTGGCGGCGTTGCTGACCAGGGAGGGCAGGTGGGCCAGGCCATCGACCTCTTCGAGGTCGCTGAGCTCGATGTCGATGCCCAGCAGGTCTGCGGAAATCTCCGCGCTCTCGCTCAGGATCACCGCGCGCTCCACGGCGTTCTCCAGCTCGCGCACGTTGCCCGGCCAGCTGTAGTGACGGATGGCCTGTTCGGCTTCGTGGGAGAAGTGCAGGTCGTCGCGGCCGATGCGCGCGCTCTGGCGGGCGAGGAAGGTGTCGGCGATTTCGTTGACGTCGCTGCCGCGCTCGCGCAGGGCGGGCAGCTTGAGCGCAATCACGTGCAGGCGGTAATACAGGTCTTCACGGAACTGGCCGGCCTTGGCCAGGTTCTTCAGGTCACGGTGGGTCGCTGCGATCAGGCGCACATCGACTTTTTGCGACTGTACCGAGCCGACCCGGCGGATCTCGCCTTCCTGCAGCACACGCAGCAGACGGGCTTGTGCCTCAAGCGGCAGCTCACCGATCTCGTCGAGGAACAGGGTGCCACCATCGGCCGCTTCGACCAGGCCGGCACGGCCGGCGCTGGCACCGGTGAACGCGCCTTTTTCGTGGCCGAACAGTTCGGATTCGATCAGGGTTTCCGGGATCGCCGCGCAGTTCACCGAGATCATCGGTGCCTTGGCCCGGCGCGAAAGATTGTGCAGGGCGCGGGCGACCAGCTCCTTGCCGGTGCCCGACTCGCCCTGGATCAGCACGTTGGAGTCGGTGGGCGCGACCTTGCGGATCTTGACGAACAGGTCTTGCATGGGCGCGCAGGAACCGATGATGCCGATTTCGCCATTGGCGGCTGCGGGGCTGGACTTGTCCGCGCCGGCCTTGCCATTGGTGGGCCGCGGTTCGGCGAGCGCCGCTGCGGCTGGCGCGTTCTGCCGGTCGCGCAGGATGCGCGCGACGGCTTGCAGCATTTCGTCGTGGTCGAAGGGCTTGGCGATGTAGTCCACCGCGCCCATTTTCATCGAGTCCACCGCCGAGCGCAGGCTGGCGTAGCTGGTCATGATCAGCACCGGCGTGCCCTGGCCAAGCTTGATCAGCTCGGTGCCCGGGGCACCGGGCAGGCGCAGGTCGCTGACGATCAGGTCAAAGGTGGCGATGCTGAAGCGTTCCTGGGCTTCCTGCACCGAGCCGGCTTCGCTGACCTGGTACTGGTTGCGTTCGAGCAGGCGGCGCAGGGCCGAACGGATGATGGTTTCGTCTTCGACGATCAGAATGTGCGGCATTGATTCAATTCTCTCGACGGTCTCGAATTACAGGGGACGTCGCTACGACATGCCGGGGCAGGGTCACGCGGATCCGGGTACCACGTTGGCGCTCGATGTCGGCCGGGCTGTCGATGGTGATTTGCCCATAATGCTCTTCCACGATGGAATAGACCAGAGCGAGCCCCAGTCCGGTTCCCTCGCCTGGGTCCTTGGTGGTGAAGAAGGGTTCGAACAGGCGATCCATGATGCTTTTCGGGATGCCGCTGCCCTCGTCCTCGACGATCAGGTCGACGGTGTGATCGCTGACTTCGCTGCGCACGCGTACGGCACTGCCGGCCGGGGAGGCGTCGCGGGCGTTGGACAGCAGGTTGATCAGCACCTGGGCCAGGCGCTGCGGGTCGCCCTCGGCCCAGTGGTCGGGGTCGCACAGGTTGAAGAACTGTACTTCGAAATTGCGCCGGTTCAGCGCCAGCAGACCAATGGCGTCCTGCGCCACTTCGGCGAGGCACACCGGCTCGTCGCTGTTCTGCTGGCTGCCGCCGGCATGGGCGAAGCTCATCAGCGACTGGACGATGCGCGACACGCGCTTGGTCTGTTCGAGGATCTGGCTGGACAGCTCGATGATCTCGCCATCGCCCTCGCGCTCTTCACGCAGGTTCTGCGCAAGGCAGGCGATGCCGGTGATCGGGTTGCCGATTTCGTGGGCAACGCCTGCGGCCAGGCGGCCGATGCTGGCAAGGCGCTCGGAGTGCACCAGCTTGTCTTCCAGGGCCTGGGTTTCGGTGAGGTCCTCGACCAGCAGCACCAGGCCGCTGTTGCCCGGTGCCAGTGGCTCGTCGATGGCCGCCTTGTGCAGGTTGAGCCAGCGTGGCTGGCCATCGAGGGCCAGGCGCTGCTTGTGCAGGTGCTCGTCGGGTACGTTGATGAACCCCTGCAAAAGGCCGCGCCAAGGTTCGCCAATGGTCACCAGGCGCGAGCCGACCACGTGCTTGGCGGCGATGCCTGTGAGTTCTTCCATCGCCTTGTTCCACATCAGGATTTCCTGGTCCTTGGCCAGCGAGCAGACGCCCATGGGCAGCTCCTGCAAGGTCTGGCGGTGGTAGCGGCGCAGGGCGTCGAGCTCGGCGGCGAGGCCGGTCAGGCGCGAGTGGTAGTCCTCGAGGCGGCTCTCTATGAAGTGGATGTCTTCGGTGACGTAGTTTTCGTTGCCGGACTTGTACGGCAGGAAGGTCTCGACCATGTCCTGGGCCACGCTCGGGCCCATCAGGCCGGAGAGGTTGGCCTCGATGCGGTCGCGCAGGCGACGCAGGGCGTAGGGGCGGCGCTCGTCGAACGGCAGGTAAAGGTCACGCAGGGCTTGCTCGACTTCCTTCTGTGCGGCCTTGGCGCCCAGTGGCTTGGCAAGCTGGGTGGCGAACTCCTGGGGCGAGGCAGCGTGCAGCTCGCGGCGTTGCGGGCGACGCACGTTGTCCACCGCGCAGGCTTCGGCGGCACTGACCTCTTCGCTGCTGGCATTGGTGAACAGCGAAATCAGGGTGAACAGCAGGACGTTGGCCGCCAACGAGGCGATGGCCGCCATGTGCCAGCTGGTGTCGTCCAGCACGTAGATCATGTCCAGCAACGGAATGTAGAAGCCCTGCAGGTTACCCAGCAGCGGCAGGAGCATGGTCACCATCCACACCAGCATGCCGGCCAGCAGGCCGGCGATGAAACCGCGGCGGTTGGCGGTCGGCCAGTACAGCACCGAAAGCACGCCGGGCAGGAACTGCAGGGTGGCGACGAAGGCGACGATGCCGAGGTTAGCCAGGCTCTGGTGGTTGTTCTGGGTCAGGTAGAAGACGAAACCTGCGGTGATGATGGCGACGATCAGCGCCCGGCGGGTCCACTTCAGCCAGCGGTAGATGTTGCCTTCGGCCGGTGGCTGGTACAGCGGCAGCACCAGGTGGTTGAGGGCCATGCCCGACAGCGCCAGGGTGGTGACGATGATCAGCCCGCTGGCGGCCGACAGCCCGCCGACGTAGGCCAGCAAGGCCAGGGCCTGGTTGTTGGCGGCGATGCCCAGCCCCAGGGTGAAGTACTCCGGATTGGTGCTGGCGCCCAGGCGCAGGCCGGCCCACAGCACCAGCGGCACGGCCAGGCTCATCAGCAGCAGGAACAGCGGCAGGCCCCAGCTGGCGCTGACCAGCGAGCGAGGGCTGAGGTTCTCGGTGAAGGCCATGTGGTACATGTGCGGCATCACGATCGCCGAGGCGAAGAACACCAGCAGCAGGGTTCGCCACGGGCCTTCCTGCAGCGGCGTGTGCAGGGCGGCGAGGGCGGTCTGGTTCTGCAGCAGCCACACT
Source organism: Pseudomonas oryziphila (assembly GCF_003940825.1). Lineage (NCBI taxonomy): Bacteria > Pseudomonadati > Pseudomonadota > Gammaproteobacteria > Pseudomonadales > Pseudomonadaceae > Pseudomonas > Pseudomonas oryziphila. The sequence goes on from NZ_CP034338.1 coordinate 846,975, forward strand.
TCCAGCCCGTGCGGGCCGCCGAACACGCCGTACAGCGCGTAGAGGCCGATGCCGCCCAGGGCCAGCAGCTTGATCACCGACTCGAAGGCGATGGCGAACACCAGGCCCTCGTGCTTCTCGCGGGTGGCGATATGACGCGAGCCGAAGAAAATGGTGAAGAGGGTGATCAGCGCACAGAAGGCGAATGCCACCCGCGCCTTGACCGGCTCGCCAGTGAGGATGCTGATGGAGTCGGCCACCGCCTGGATTTGCAGGGCCAGCAATGGCAGCACGCCGATCAGCATGAAGATGGTGGTCAGCGCGCCGGCCCAGGTGCTGCGGAAGCGGAATGCCAGCAGGTCGGCCAGCGACGAGAGCTGGTAGGTGCGGGTGATCTTGAGGATCGGGTAGAGCAGCACCGGTGCCAGCAGGAACGCGCCGGACACCCCCAGGTAACAGGCGAGGAACCCATAGCCATACTGGTAAGCCAGCCCCACCGAGCCATAGAAGGCCCAGGCGCTGGCATAGACGCCCAGCGACAGGGTGTAGGTCAGCGGGTGGCGGATGACCGAGCGCGGGATCAGCCCGCGTTCGCTGATCCAGGCCACGCCGAACAGCACCAGCAGGTAGGCGGCGCTGATCAGGATCATCTGGGTCAGGCTAAAGCTCATCGGCATCTCGTTGGCTCTGCAGGATGAAAGTGACGACGATGAGGATCAGCCAGAGCAGGTAGGGGCGGTACCAGGCTCCGGTCGGTTCGATCCACCAGTCCATGATGGCCGGGGAGAACAGGTAGATCCCCACGACCAGAAGCAGGACCAAACGATAGATGTACATGCTGGCCTCGAGGGTTGGGCGCTGCGGGTTTGGACTTATTATTGGTGAAAATGGCGCAGGCGATGCTAGCGGGTATCGGTAGGGTTAGCCAAGGGTTTGAATTTGTTGGGCTTTTGAACTTGGTTTCGCTTGTTCTGGCCTATCGCGGGGCAAGCCCGCTCCCACGCTAGTTATCTGCGTGGGAGCGGGCTTGCCCCGCGATGACCTCACTGTATATCGGCTTCAGGCACCGTCATCTGCCGCGCAATTTGTTCCGGCCGCCACTGAGTTCGCGCCACCGCCAGCACCTCAGCCGGGCTGGCACCCAACAACGCCGGGTCGGTCTGCTGGCCCAGCGCGCGCAATGCTCGCAGCAGCAGCGGCGTGGCCTGGTCCGGCTCGAGCGGCGGCGAGCGGTACGACTTGCCCAGCTTGTGCCCGTCGGGTTGGACGATCAGTGGGATATGCAGGTAGCGCGGCTGCGAGAAGCCCAGCAGCTCCTGCAGGTAGAGCTGGCGCGGTGTGTTGTCCAGCAGGTCGGCGCCGCGCACGACATCGGTCACCCCCTGCCAGGCATCGTCCAGCACGACGGCCAGCTGGTAGGCGTAGAGCCCATCGCGGCGCTGGATGACGAAATCGCCCACTTCGCGCCCCAGGTGCTGCTCGAACCGGCCTTGCACCCGGTCATCGAAGCGGTAGATCAGCTCGGGCACCCGCAGGCGTATCGCCGCGCCTTCGCGGGCATGCCCGGCATTGCGGCAAAAGCCCGGGTAGATGCCGTGATGCCCCTCCAGTTGCTTGCGCGAGCAGGTGCAGGCATAGGCCAGGCCCATATTGAACAGCCGGTCGACGACTGCAGCATAGGCGTCGTGGCGTTGGCTCTGGCAAACCACCTCGCCATCCCACTCCAGCCCGTAACGTTCAAGGGTCTGCAGGATGGCGTCACGGGCACCGGGCATCTCGCGCGGCGGGTCGGTATCCTCCATGCGCAGCAGCCAGCGGCCGTTGGCGGCGCGGGCGTCGAGCCAGGAGGCGAGGGCGGCGACCAGCGAGCCGAAGTGCAGGTAACCGCTGGGCGTGGGGGCGAAGCGTCCGATGTAGGGGGCTGGGGTCATGGGCTGTGCGAGCTATATAAATGAAAACGGGGCGTATCTGATGTGGGAAGGGGCAAGCCCGCTCCCACAACCAGTACGCCCCGTCTTTTCGGGATTCGGATCAGCCTTTGCCGACCGTCTTTTCCTTTTTCTCGGCGATTTCCTTGCAGTCGAAGCACAGGTCCGCAGTCGGACGGGCTTCCAGGCGACGCAGGCCGATTTCAATACCGCAGGATTCGCACCAGCCGTAGTCTTCGTCCTGGATCAGTTGCAAGGTCTTGTCGATTTTCTTGATCAGCTTGCGCTCGCGATCGCGGTTGCGCAGTTCCAGGGCGAACTCTTCTTCCTGGCTGGCGCGGTCGGCTGGGTCGGGGAAGTTGGCTGCCTCGTCCTTCATGTGGTCCATGGTTTTGTCGACACTGGCCATGAGCTCTTGCTTCCAGCCGTTCAGAAGCTTGGTGAAGTGGGCCCGCATTGGGGCACCCATGTATTCTTCACCCTTGGTTTCCTTGTACGGCTCGACGCCATAGAGCGTTTGACTGGCTTTTTGCTTTTCTAGGGTGGACATGAATAGACCGCCTCTCACTCATCTGATCCAATGCGCAGGATACTTCCATCTCCGGCGACCGCCGGCCCTGCGACTGCGAGCCGCCGAACTTACCAGATAGATACGGGGTGCGCTACCCCGCCCTATGCCTGCTATTGACAGCGGCGCGGGCGGCACGTTCGCTGGTATGTACAGGTGGAATCACCAGTTTAGACCCAATTGAGAGAAGGCCCATGGCTCAGCCACACAGTGCGCGCAGTCGCGCCATCGAACCCTTCCACGTCATGGCCTTGCTGGCCCGTGCCAACGAACTGCAAGCCGCCGGCCACGACGTGATTCACCTGGAGATCGGCGAGCCGGACTTCACCACCGCCGCCCCCATCGTTGCCGCCGGCCAGGCGGCCCTGGCCGCGGGGCATACCCGCTACACTGCCGCCCGTGGCCTGCCGCAGTTGCGCGAGGCGATTGCCGGCTTCTATGGCCAGCGCTACGGCGTAGACCTCGACCCCGAGCGCGTGCTCATCACCCCAGGCGGCTCGGGCGCATTGCTGCTGGCCAGCAGCCTGTTGGTCGACCCTGGCAAGCACTGGCTGCTGGCCGACCCGGGCTACCCGTGCAACCGCCACTTCCTGCGCCTGGTCGAAGGCGGCGCGCAGTTGGTGCCGGTCGGGCCGGAGGTGAACTATCAGCTGACCGCCGACCTGGTCGAGCGCTACTGGGACAAGGACACCGTCGGCGCGCTGGTGGCTTCGCCAGCCAACCCGACCGGCACGGTGCTCGACCGTGACCAGTTGGCCAGCCTGTCCAGGGCGAGCCGCGAGCGCAATGGCCACCTGGTGGTGGACGAGATCTATCACGGCCTCACCTATGGCATGGATGCGCCGAGCGTGCTGGAAGTGGACGATGAGGCCTTCGTTCTGAATAGCTTTTCCAAATATTTCGGCATGACCGGCTGGCGCCTTGGCTGGCTGGTGGCTCCGCCGTCGGCGGTGGCTGACCTGGAAAAACTGGCACAGAACCTCTACATCAGTGCCCCGAGCATGGCCCAGCATGCGGCGTTGGCGTGCTTCGAGCCACAGACACTGGCGATTCTCGAAGAGCGCCGTGCCGAGTTCGCCCGTCGCCGTGACTACCTGTTGCCGGCCCTGCGCGAGCTGGGCTTCGGTATTGCCGTCGAGCCCCAGGGCGCCTTCTATCTGTATGCCGACATCAGTGCCTTCGGTGGCGATGCCTTCGCCTTCTGCCGGCACTTCCTCGAAACCGAACACCTGGCCTTCACGCCGGGCCTGGACTTTGGTCGCCACCAGGCCGGCCACCATGTGCGTTTCGCATACACCCAGAGCTTGCCGCGCCTGGAAGAGGCTGTGCAGCGCATCGCCCGGGGCCTGCGGAGCTGGCAAGGCTGATGGCGCATTTTCCCGAACTGGAAGAGGCGCGCCTGCTGCGCCGCTACAAGCGCTTCCTGGCCGACATCGAGCTGACCAGTGGCGAGCAGATGACCATCCACTGCCCCAACACCGGCTCGATGCTCAACTGTATGAGTGAAGGCGGGCGGGTCTGGTTCAGCCGCTCCAACGACCCGAAGCGCAAGCTGCCCGGCACCTGGGAAATCAGCGAAACGCCCCAGGGCCGGCTGGCTTGTGTCAACACCGGGCGGGCCAACGCACTGGTGGAAGAAGCGCTGCGTGCGGGCACCATCACCGAACTGGCCGGTTTCACCACGCTCAAGCGCGAGGTGGCCTACGGTGAGGAGCGCAGCCGCATCGACTTCTATCTGGAGTATGCCGATGGCAGCAAGGCTTACGTCGAGGTCAAGAGCGTGACCCTCGGTTACCCGGACACCCCGGTGGCGGCCTTCCCCGATGCCGTGACCCAGCGCGGTGCCAAGCACCTGCGCGAGCTGGCGGGGTTGGCGCGCCAGGGTGTTCGCGCGGTGCAGTTGTATTGTGTGAACCTCACCGGCATCGAGGCCGTGCGCCCGGCGGAAGAAATCGACGCCGGCTATGCCCAGGCCCTGCGCGCGGCGGTGGCGGATGGGGTAGAGGTGCTGGCCTACGGCACCCGGCTGGACGCACAGCAGATCGTGGTCGACCGGCCGCTGCCGGTGCTGCTCACTCGCTAAGCCAGATGCCCTGGCTGTCTTCCAGGCAGTCCAGGGCTTCCAGCCACTCGCCCGCGCACGGGCCGGCCACGCATTCGCCGCTCTCGATCAGGAACTGCGCGCCATGATGGGCGCACTGGATCAGGCTGGCGCTTTCGTCGAGGAAGCTGTCTGGCGCCCAGTTGAGGGTGATGCCGCGATGGGGGCAGCGGTTGCGGTAGATGAATACCTGGCCATGGCGACGTACGCCTAGCAGTGGCACGCCGGCTACGCTGAAGGCGCGGCTTTGGCCTTCGCTGAGGTCGGTGGAGGCGCAGAGAAAATGCATGATGGGGTGTGTTTTCAGTTAAGCCGTGTGACAAGGGATGGCTTGACGCTTCAATGCGAATAATTATCAAATTGCCCGCATTCGCCGCGCTAGGCTGCCTATGGTGCGCAGTTCCACCGCCCGCCACAAGGCGCGCGGCCCGCCTTCAAGCAAAGGAATTCGATGATGCGCCGTCCCGCTGCCCTGATCGCCCTGTGTGCCGGTCTGCTTTTATCTACCCCGACGCTGGCCGGCGAACTGCCGCAGCGCTGGGTCAGTGCCGGTGGCGCGCTGAGCGAATGGATCAGCGCGCTGGGTGGGGAGCAGCGGCTGGTCGGCGTGGACACCACCAGCCAGCACCCCGAGTCGCTCAAGGCATTGCCCAGCATCGGCTACCAGCGCCAGCTTTCGGCAGAAGGCATCCTCAGCCTGCGCCCGGATGTGCTGGTGGGGACCGAGGAAATGGGCCCGCCACCGGTGCTGGCGCAGATCCGCAAGGCCGGCGTGCGGGTCGAGCTGTTCTCCAGCAAGGCCGAGCTGGCGGCGGTGGACGAGAACCTCGAGCACCTGGGGGCACTGCTGGGCAGCGAGCAGCAGGCGGCAACCCTGGCCAGTGACTACCACCGCCAGTTGCAAGGGCTGCAGGACAAGATCAAGCAGGCCCAGGCCAGCCAGAAAGCACCGGGCGTGCTGCTGCTGGTCGGGCACGCCGGGGCCAAGCCACTGATCGCCGGGCTTGGCACTTCCGGCGACTGGCTGCTGCGCCAGGCCGGGGCGCGCAACCTGGCCGACCATCAGGGCTACAAGAACTTCTCGGTGGAGGCCCTGGCCGCGCTGGACCCGGACGTGGTGGTGTTCTCCGATCGGGCTCTGGCAGGCGAGGCCGCCCTGCAGGCGCTGATCAAGCAAAACCCGGCCCTGGCCGGCTCGCGTGCGGTGCGCGAAAAGCGCCTGCTGTCGCTTGACCCGACGCTGCTGGTCGGTGGTCTCGGCCCGCGCCTGCCCGCTACCCTGCATGAGCTGGCCGCCAGCTTCTACCCGGCCGCCAAGGCCAGCCTCACCCCATGAGGCAGCGGGTCCAGCCACGCACGCTGTTCACTGGCCTTGCGCTGTTGTGCCTGCTGGCGGTCTGGCTGTCGCTGGCGCTGGGGCCGGTCAGCCTGCCGCTGTTCGATACCCTGCGCGCAGGCTTGCGCCTGATCGGCGTGCCGATCAGCGGTGCGGGGCTCGAGCAAGCCGAAATGATCCTCGGCCAGATCCGCCTGCCGCGCACCTTGCTGGGGCTGGCGGTGGGCGGGGTGCTGGCGCTGTCGGGGGTGGCCATGCAGGGCCTGTTTCGCAACCCGCTGGCTGATCCTGGGTTGGTGGGGGTCGCCAGTGGTGCCGCCCTGGGGGCGGCGGTGGCGATCGTGGGGGGCAGTTGGCTGGGCGGCATAGCCGAGTGGTTCGCGCCCTACCTGCTGTCGTTGTGTGCCTTCATCGGCGGCCTGGGGGTGACGGCGATGGTCTATCGCCTTGGCCGGCGTGACGGCCAGACCAACGTGGCGACCATGCTGCTGGCCGGTATCGCCATGACCGCCTTGGGCGGCTCGGCGGTCGGGTTGTTCACCTATCTGGCAGATGACGCGACCTTGCGCACCCTGACGTTCTGGAACCTTGGCAGCCTCAACGGCGCCAGCTATGAACGCCTCTGGCCGCTGCTGCTGGTGGCGGTAGCCGTGGCGCTGTGGTTGCCGCGGCGGGCACAGGCGCTCAATGCCTTGCTGCTGGGCGAGTCAGAGGCCCGCCATCTCGGTGTTGAAGTGGAGGCGCTGAAACGTGAGCTGGTGTTCTGCACCGCGCTGGGTGTCGGCGCGGCGGTGGCGGCGGCAGGCCTGATCGGTTTCATCGGCCTGGTGGTGCCGCACCTGGTGCGCCTGCTGGCGGGGCCGGACCACCGTGTGTTGTTGCCGGCGTCGCTGCTGGCCGGTGGCACCCTGTTGCTGTTCGCCGACCTGATCGCGCGCCTGGCCCTGGCGCCGGCAGAGCTGCCGATCGGCATCGTCACGGCCTTCATCGGGGCACCGTTCTTCCTGTTCTTGCTGGTCAAGGGGCGCAACTGATGCTCGATGTCGAAGGCCTGTCGCTCAAGCGCGGCAGCAGCGAGGTGCTGCACGATATCCATCTGCAACTTCACCCAGGGCAGATCCTCGGCGTGCTGGGCCCCAACGGAGCCGGCAAGAGCAGCCTGCTTGGCGCCCTGTGCGGTGAGCTGGCGCCCAGTGCCGGGCGAGTGCGTCTGGACGGGCGGGTGCTGGAGGACTGGCCCGGGCAGGAGCGGGCACGGCGGCTGGCGGTGTTGCCGCAGGTGTCCAGCCTGGGCTTCGGCTTCAGTGTCGAAGAGGTGGTCGGCCTGGGCCGGCTGCCCCATGCCAGTGGCCGGCAGCGCGATCGGGAGATCGTCGACGCGGCATTGCAGGCGGCAGATGCCGGGCACCTGGGCGAGCGCAGCTATCTTGCGCTCTCCGGGGGGGAGCGCCAGCGAGTGCACCTGGCCCGGGTGCTGGCCCAGCTGTGGCCGGGTGAGGCCGGCACCACGCTGTTGCTCGACGAGCCGACATCCATGCTCGACCCGCTGCACCAGCACACCACGCTGCAGGCGGTACGCAGTTTTGCCGACCGTGGCGCAGCGGTGCTGGTGATCCTGCATGATCTGAACCTGGCGGCCCGCTACTGTGACCATATCCTGCTGCTGGAGCAGGGGCGCTGCCATGCTCTGGATACGCCGCAGGCGGTACTGACCCCAGTGGCTCTGAAGGCGGTGTTCGGCATCGATGTGCTGGTGCAGGCGCATCCGGAGAGGGGCCATCCGTTGATCATCACTCGATAGGAGCTTCAGCCATGCGTCACCTCTTGTCGGTCTGCCTGGTACTGGCATTGGCGGGGTGCCAGGCCAGCCTGCCGCCACTGCCGGCCTGGCAAAGCAGCGAGGGCCGTGACAGCGCGCAGTTGGGCCAGATCCGCGACCTGGCCAGCGGCCGGTTGATCAGCCCGGAGCAACTGGTCGAGCATCTCGCCAACGCTCCTCGGGTGCTGGTCGGCGAGCAGCACGACAACCCTGACCACCATGCGCTACAGCTCTGGTTGCTGCGCGCTATGGAGAGCCGCCGCCAGCAAGGCAGCCTGCTGCTGGAAATGCTCCAGCCCGAACAGCAGCCGCTGGTCGATGCCTTGCAGCACGGCGGGCCACTGCCACAAGACCTGCCCAAGGCCCTCGCCTGGCAGGATGGCTGGGACTGGGAGTTGTACGGGCCGATCCTGAGGGAAGCCTTGGCGCAACCTTATCCGCTGCTGTCGGCCAATTTGTCCCCCGGAGAGATTCGCCAGGCTTATCGCCAGCCAGTGAACCCGCCTGGCGCGCGCAGCAATGCGGCGAATGTTTTGCAGGCATTGCGCGAGCAGGTCCGTGCCGGGCATTGCAACCTGCTGCCGGACAGCCAGCTACCGGCAATGCTCGCCGTCCAGCAACAGCGCGACCGGCGCATTGCCGAGCGCCTGCTGAGCGCGCCGCAACCTGCGCTGCTGTTCGCCGGCAGCTATCACGCACGCAAGGACTTGGGCGTGCCCCTGCACCTGGCAGACCTGGGGGCCAAAGGCGACAGCAAGGTGTTGCTGCTGGCGCAAGTGGGGGAGGCGGTCGAGCCGGGCATGGCTGATTTCGTCTGGTACACCGCGGCACTGCCCGAGCAGGATTATTGCGCCCAGCTGCGCAAAGGGCAGTAAATCGCGGGCAAAAAAAGACCCGGCAAAGTGCCGGGTCAATAACCGTGATTAGCCTGATGAGGAGATAATCTGAGAGTCCGAACCAGGGGCTTTCAGGTTACCCAACCAGTCTCGCGACCAGTTGTGATAATCATAACGATTCTCATTACCGAGTCAATGGCTTTCAGCAATTTATTTTTCCATCTTCTGTGCCGGGCTCTTCGCGTCGAGCTGCTGGTTCAGCGCCTCTTTGCGTTCAACCGGCAAATCGTTCCAGTGCATGTCCAGCAAGGCGCCCTCTATGGCGTACAACAACACCTTGGAAGCCCGGAAACCCCGCGTTCTTACGGCTTGATAGGCACCCACCGCGCCCAGGCGACGAAGGTCCGATGCACTGTGGATACCGACGGCGTGCAGCCATTGCGCGGAGGTCTTGCCAAGATTTTTCAGGTGCTGCAATTCATCGTTCATCGAGCCTCCTTGCGATGGCTGAACGGGTCTTGGGGATAAATCGCGAGCAGGTCAGAGAGGAGTGTAGCGGGGCTTGGGAAATGCGCGGCCTTTTGCCATCGGGGCCCGACCGGTAGCCGCCCCGGGGTGCGGGGCGGTGCCTGGCCGAGGGTCAGCGCGCGGTTCGATAGCGCAGGCGCGTACCGAATTTCAGTGACATGAGTATTTCGTCAGCGCTCAGCTCGCTGGGGAAGTAGGTTCCGGAGATCTGCGCATGGGCGATGCTCGCGCCTTCCAGGCCGGTTTCCCGCAGGTCCAGGCCGCGCAGGTCGGCGGCGCGAAAGTATGCATCGGTGAAGTCGATGCCACGCACGTCGAGGTTGCGCAGGTCCAGGCCACGAAAATCACCGCCGCGAAAATCGATGGGGGCGTCCGTTGGCTTTTCGCGGTTGAAGGTCGCGATCTTCTCGTCGCGGACCAGGGCGTACAGGACGTTGTCCAGCTGCCGGGGTTGGTTCATGGAGGCGCCTCCTCGTGGGGTGTGATGCCATTGTAATGACATCACTGAAGAGGCGCCGGACTTCAGGCGTGAACTGTCGACTGCTTCACGCCTGGAGGGTCAAAGGCCGGGCAGGTGCTGACGGATCTGGTCGATCAGTTGGTCCATGCTGGCGCTTTCCTGGGTATCGACGCGCTTGCTGTGCTTCTGTTCTTCGCCATCGAGCGGTTCGCGGCTGGCTTGCTGGGCCTTGACGACTTCAAGGGTGGCATCCGAAGGGTCGGCATTATCGGCCTGGCGCTGCGCCAGCCAGCTCTCGATGACGGCCTCGGGGGCTTGGCAGTCGAGAATCAGGAAGGGCGCGCCGGTCTCGCTGGCGACCTGTGCCGCGGCCTTGCGCTGGTCGTGCTTGAGGTAAGTGGCGTCCAGCACTACCGGGAAGCCGGCACGCAGGATGATTTCTGCAAGCGCATGCAGGCGCTGGTAGGTCGCGGCGCTGGACTGCTGGTCATAGATCCCTGCCTGCAACTGGCCGGCTTGGGCCTGCTGCTGCTCACCGAACAGGCGCTTGCGTTCTACATCGGAGCGCACGCGCACCGCGCCCAGCGCTTCGACCAGGCGCATGGCCACATGGCTTTTGCCCACCGCCGAAACACCGTGGGTGATCGCCAGCAGGCGCGACGGGATGGCGCTGTAGCTTTCGGCCAGGTTGGCGTAGTTGCGGTAGGTGCGCAGGGTGGTGGCACGCTGCACGCCATCGGCGTCGGCCGGCATGCTGAACAGCGCGACCTTGGCCCGTACCAGGGCGCGGTAAGCCTTGTAGAAGTTCAGCAGCTCCAGGCCCTGGTAGTCGCCGGTCAGCTCCAGGTACTGGCTGATGAAGCGTCGCGACAGGCACTTGAGGCCGCGGTCTTCGAGGTCCATGGCGAGGAAGCCAATATCGGCGTAGACATCGGTCAGGCGGAACGGCTCGTTGAACTCGATGCAGTCGAAGATCACCACCTTGCCGTCGATCAGGGTGGCGTTGCCCAGGTGGATGTCACCGTGGCATTCGCGGATGAAACCGTCGGCCTTACGCGCCTCGAGCAGGCCGCGCAGGCGTTTGAAGTTGTCCTGGGCCCAGGCTTGCAGGTTGTCGAGCTGCTGCAGGTCGGCCTTGTCGCTGAGGAACGGGCGAATCTGCTCGAAGTTCTGCTCCACTGGGGCCATGACGGCCTCTGGCGTACCCAGCGGATGCTCGACGGCGACTTTCGGTGCCTGCAGGTGGAACTCGGCAATCTGCCGGGCCATCTGGTCGATGTGGTCGGCGTTCAGCTCACCGTTGGCCTGCAGGGTGCTGAGCATCTGGCCCTGGGGGAACTGGCGCATTTTCAGCGCGTACTCGATCGGCGTGCCTGCGCCGCCCAGTTGCGGGGCTTCGGCGCTGCCAGTAATTGGCAGCACTTCCAGGTACAGGCCTTCGGTCAGGCGCTGGTTCAGGCGCAGTTCTTCGTTGCAGAAATGCCCACGCTGATCCAGGCCGGTGAAGTCGAGGAAGCCGAAGTTCATGGGCTTCTTGATCTTGTAGGCGAACTCACCGGTGAGCAGGACCCAGGAAATGTGCGTTTCGATGAGCTGGAAGCCCTCGACAGGGTGCGGATAAAGTGCAGGGTTCTGCAGCGCGCTGATCAGGGCTTGGCTCACAAGTGATCCTTTCGGGGTCAGGGAATTCGAAGGCGCCATTATGGTCAATGGTGACGTCCCTGCAAACCGCCTGTGGGCGCCTGCCTCCCCTTTTGAAAGTGCGTATACTCCGCCGCCATGACTCGTACCCGAAATTCCCGCCCCCCTAAAAAGCAGCCGACCGGCCGTGCGCGCGCCTGGTTGGGCTGGGCTCTCAAGCTCAGCCTGGTCGGCCTTGTCCTGATCGCCGGTTTTGCGGTCTACCTCGATGCGACTGTGCAGGAGAAGTTTTCCGGCAAGCGCTGGACCATCCCGGCCAAGGTGTACGCCCGGCCGCTGGAGCTGTTCGTCGGCCAGAAGCTGAGCAAGAACGACTTCCTCACCGAGCTCGATGCCCTCGGCTACCGTCGCGAGAGCGCGGCCAATGGCCCGGGCGCGGCGTCGATCAATGGTAACAACGTCGACCTCAATACCCGTGGCTTCCAGTTCTATGAAGGTATGGAGCCGGCGCAGTTCGTGCGTGTACGGTTCTCCGGTGACTACGTTGCAGGGCTCAGCGGTGCCAACGGCGGCAAGCTCGACGTGGTGCGCCTGGAGCCTCTGATGATTGGCGGTATCTACCCGAAGAATCTTGAAGACCGCATCCTGATCAAGATCGACCAGGTGCCGCCGTACCTGCTGGAGACCCTGATCGCCACGGAAGACCGCGATTTCTACAGCCACTTCGGCGTATCGCCCAAGTCCATTGCCCGGGCCATCTGGGTGAACACCTCCTCGGGCGCCATGCGTCAGGGCGGCAGCACCCTGACCCAGCAGCTGGTGAAGAACTTCTTCCTCACCAACGAGCGCAGCCTCAGCCGCAAGCTGACCGAGGCCATGATGGCCGTGCTGCTGGAGATGCACTACGACAAGCGCGAGATCCTCGAGGCGTACCTGAACGAAGTCTTCGTCGGCCAGGACGGCCAGCGCGCGGTGCATGGTTTCGGCCTGGCCAGCCAGTTCTTCTTCAGCCAGCCGCTGCAGGAACTCAAGCTGCACCAGATTGCCTTGCTGGTGGGCATGGTCAAGGGACCGTCCTACTACAACCCGCGTCGTTACCCCGAGCGTGCCCTGCAGCGCCGCAACCTGGTGCTCGACCTGCTGGCCGAGCAGGGCGTGGCCAGCCAGGAAGTGATCGATGCTGCGAAGAAGATGCCGCTGGGCGTGACCAAGCGCGGCAGCCTGGCCGACAGCTCGTTCCCGGCGTTCCTCGACCTGGTCAAGCGCCAGCTGCGCCAGGACTACCGCGACGAAGACTTGACCGAAGAAGGCCTGCGCATCTTCACCAGTTTCGACCCGATCCTGCAGATGAAGGCCGAAACCGCCATGAGCGAGACGTTCAAGCGCTTGGCCGGGCGCAAGGGCGCCGACGAGGTGGAGTCGGCGATGGTCGTCACCAACCCGGAAACCGGCGAGGTGCAGGCGCTGATCGGCAGCCGTCAGTCGGGCTTTGCCGGCTTTAACCGTGCCATCGACGCCGTGCGGCCGATCGGCTCGCTGGTCAAGCCGGCGGTCTACCTCACCGCGCTTGAGCAACCGAGCAAGTACAGCCTGACCACTCGGGTGCAGGACGAGCCGTTCTCGGTCAAAGGTGCCGACGGCCAGGTGTGGCGCCCGCAGAACTACGATCGCCGCCCGCATGGCACCATCTACCTGTACCAGGGCCTGGCCAACTCCTACAACCTGTCGACCGCCAAGCTCGGCCTGGAAGTGGGCGTGCCGAACGTGATCAAGACCATCGGTCGCTTGGGTGTGCAGGTCGACTGGCCGGCGTTCCCGTCGATGCTGCTGGGCGCTGGCGGCATGTCGCCGATGCAGGTTGCGACCATGTACCAGACCATCGCCAACGGTGGCTTCAATACACCGATGCGTGGCATTCGCAGCGTGCTCACCGCCGAAGGCGAGCCGCTCAAGCGCTACCCGTTCCAGATCCAGCAAACCTTTGACCCCGGTGCCATCTATCTGGTGCAGAACGCCATGCAGCGGGTAATGCGTGAAGGTACCGGGCGTTCGGTGTATAGCGTGCTGCCCAGCTCGCTGACGCTGGCGGGCAAGACCGGCACCAGTAACGACTCGCGCGACAGTTGGTTCTCCGGCTTCAGCCAGGACCTGCTGGCAGTGGTCTGGCTGGGCCGCGACGACAACGGCAAGACGCCGTTCACCGGCGCCACCGGCGCGCTGCAGGTGTGGACCAGCTTCATGAAGAAGGCCGACCCGTTGCCGCTGGACATGCCGCTACCCGACAACGTGGTGCAGGCCTGGATCGACCCTTACAGCGGCCAGGGTTCCGACGGTAGCTGTCCGGGAGCCGTGCAGATGCCGTATATTCGCGGCAGCGAACCGCCCGCTGGCGCCACCTGTGGTGGCGAACAGAACCCGGCCGAATCGGTCATGGACTGGGTCAAGGGGTGGATGAATTGAGCACGAGCTTTTGAAGAGGGTGTGAAGTGAAGAAGTGGTGGATTCCTGTCTTGACTGCGGTAACCGTGCTGCAAGGCTGCTCCAGCGTCCAGCGTGGCAACATCCCGGTGGTGGATTCGAGCACCCGGGTCTCCAACAGTGAGCGGGTCCAGGCCAAGCGCACCTCGGCCTACCCGACCAGTGGCGGCAGCAGCCAGGCGCAGTCGTTGCCCGAAGAAGGCGGCGTCACCGTGATGATCCCGCAGGGCACCGGCGGCGCGCCGATCAGCACCGGGCCGATTACTCCCGGCCCGGTCAGCAGCGGCCCGATCACCCCGGGCCCGATCAGCACTGGCCCCATCACCAGCAACCCCAACCCGGTGGCTGATGAGCCGTTCGACATCGCCTCGATGAGCAACCCTCCGGCCGTCACCCAGGCGCCGACCGGCATCCCGCGCGCCAACACCGGCGGCTTGTCCGCCGACGAGCAACTCGATGGCCCGGTGCTGGCGCTGCTGACCACCGCCCAGCAGCAGCAGGGCAGTGGTGACTTCAACGGCGCCGCTTCGAGCCTGGAGCGTGCCCAGCGCATCGCCCCGCGCGAGCCGCAGGTGCTGTTCCGCCTGGCCCAGGTGCGCCTGTCGCAAGGTGACGCGGCGCAATCCGAGCAACTGGCCCGTCGCGCGCTGACCTACGCCAACGGCCGTCCAGACCTTCAGGCCCAGCTGTGGAACACCATCGCCCAGGCCCGCGAGAAGCAAGGCGACAGCGCCGGTGCCGCACTGGCGCGGCAGAAGGCGCGGGTCAACCTGTGATGGAACAGCGCATACTCGATATCGCCGACCATCTGCTGCTGATCGAGCAAGAGCTCAAGGTCCAGGGCTGGTGGAGCGCTGATACGCCCAGCGACGAGATGCTGGCCAGCACGGTGCCGTTCGCGGTGGACAGCATGAGCTTCGAGCAGTGGCTGCAGTGGATCTTCCTGCCACGCATGAAGCTGATCCTCGAGCACGGGCTGGCGTTGCCGAATGCCTCGGGCATCCTGGTGATGGCCGAGACGGTGTTTGTCGATCGCCCGGAACAAAGCCGCGTGTTACGGCGCCTGTTGGCAGAATTCGATCAATTGATCGCGCCTTCCGCCTGATTTCTTCTCTTTTTCCTTTAAGGGCCGCAGATTGTGGCCCTTTTTTATGGAAATCTTTATTGTTCTGCTGCTGCGCGCCTTTTTAGTGGTGCTGGCGATTCATCTTGCGGAAAAATTGGCAATAATTTTTCTTGACTTGTTGGCGCCAAATCACAAGAATCCAGATTCCGCTGTAGAGGGACTGCCAGAAGCAGACCCGCTAAGCAGATCATGAGGCGCACACCCGCGCCGACTTGTAACACCCCGCAACGCGTTACCTCGCGCTGGGTGGGAAAGCCCGCAACACACCAGGGCATTCCCAATACTTGCTCAGTCAGTGCTGACGTTCGCTCATGCTCTGCTTGGCAGTAAACCTAATAAGACCCGTCCAGTGAGGACGGTATTCTGGCGTTTTAGAGGTGAACAACGTGGAGCTTTTATCTGGCGCTGAGATGGTCGTCCGCTTCTTGCGTGACGAGGGCGTTAAGCACATCTACGGGTACCCTGGCGGTGCTCTCCTTCATGTTTACGATGCTCTGTTCAAGGAACCGGAAGTCCAGCACATCCTGGTCCGTCACGAACAGGCTGCCACCCATATGGCGGACGGTTACGCCCGTGCCACCGGCAAGGCCGGCGTGGTACTGGTGACTTCCGGCCCAGGTGCGACCAATGCCATCACCGGCATTGCCACCGCTTACATGGATTCCATTCCGATGGTCATCCTGTCTGGCCAGGTGCCCAGCACCATGGTCGGCACCGATGCCTTCCAGGAAACCGACATGATCGGTATTTCCCGGCCGATCGTGAAGCACAGCTTCATGGTCAAGCATGCTTCGGAAATCCCGGAAGTTCTGAAAAAAGCTTTCTATCTTGCGCAATCCGGCCGTCCCGGCCCGGTCGTGGTCGACATTCCAAAAGATATGACCAACCCGGCTGAGAAGTTCGAGTACATCTACCCGAAAAAGGTCAAGCTGCGTTCGTATAGCCCGGCTGTACGTGGTCACTCCGGCCAGATCCGCAAGGCAGCCGAAATGCTCCTGGCGGCCAAGCGCCCGGTCGTCTACTCCGGCGGTGGCGTCATCCTCGGTGGTGGCTCCGAAGCCCTCACCGAAATCGCCAAGTCGCTGAACCTGCCGGTCACCAACACCCTCATGGGCCTCGGTGGCTTCCCGGGTACCGACCGCCAGTTCCTCGGCATGCTCGGCATGCACGGCAGCTACACCGCCAACCTGGCGATGCACAATGCCGATGTGATCTTCGCTGTCGGCGTGCGTTTCGACGACCGCGTGGTCAACGGCCCGGCCAAGTTCTGCCCGAACGCCAAGATCATCCATATCGACATCGACCCGGCGTCGATCTCGAAGATGATCAAGGCCGACGTGCCGATCGTCGGCCCGGTCGAAAGCGTGCTCAACGAAATGCTCGGCATTCTCAAGGAAATCGGCGAGCAGCCTGACAAGGCGGCGTTGGATGCCTGGTGGAAGCAGATCGACGAATGGCGTGGCGACGGTGGCCTGTTCCCTTACGACAAGGGCGACGGCAACGTCATCAAGCCGCAGCAGGTCATCGAGACGCTGTGCGAAGTGACCAAGGGCGATGCCTTCGTCACCTCCGACGTGGGCCAGCACCAGATGTTCGCGGCGCAGTACTACCGCTTCAACAAACCCAACCGCTGGATCAACTCCGGTGGCCTGGGCACCATGGGCTTCGGTTTCCCGGCGGCCATGGGCATCAAGCTCAACTTCCCGGATCATGACGTGGCCTGCGTCACTGGCGAAGGCAGCATCCAGATGAACATCCAGGAGCTGTCCACCTGCATGCAGTACGGCCTGCCGGTGAAGATCGTCAACATGAACAACGGTGTGTTGGGCATGGTCCGCCAGTGGCAGGACATGGCTTACAACGGCCGCCACTCGCATTCCTATGTCGAGTCGCTGCCTGACTTCGTCAAGTTGGCCGAGGCCTATGGTCATGTGGGTATCCGCATCACCAGCCTGAAGGACCTCAAGCCGAAGCTGGAAGAAGCGTTTGCCATGAAGGACCGCCTGGTCTTCATCGACATCGCGATCGACCGTACCGAGCACGTCTATCCGATGCAGATCAAGGATGGCTCGATGCGTGACATGTGGCTGAGCAAGACGGAGCGTACCTGATATGCGGCACATCATTTCCCTGCTGCTGGAAAACGAACCCGGTGCCTTGTCTCGCGTGGTCGGCCTGTTCTCCCAGCGCAACTACAACATCGAAAGCCTGACCGTGGCACCGACCGAAGACCCGACCCTGTCGCGTCTGACGTTGACCACCGTCGGCCATGATGAAGTGATCGAACAGATCACCAAGAACCTGAACAAGCTGGTCGAAGTGGTCAAGCTGGTCGACCTGTCGGAAAGCGCTCACATCGAGCGCGAACTGATGCTGGTCAAGGTCAAGGCCACCGGTGCCCAGCGCGCCGAGATCAAGCGCACCACGGATATCTTCCGCGGCCAGATCGTCGACGTGACTGCCAGCGTGTACACCGTACAGCTGAGCGGTACCAGCGACAAACTGGACAGCTTCATCCAGGCCATCGGCACCGCATCGATTCTCGAAACCGTGCGCAGTGGCGTCACCGGCATTGCCCGTGGCGACAAAGTGCTCAGCATCTAACTTCAAAAATTAGCTATGGCTCCGCAGGGGCCGAGATATAACCAGGGGTATTTCATGAAAGTTTTCTACGATAAAGACTGCGACCTTTCCATCATCCAGGGCAAGAAAGTCGCCATCATCGGTTACGGCTCCCAGGGCCACGCTCAGGCGTGCAACCTGAAGGACTCCGGTGTAGACGTTACCGTCGGTCTGCGTAAAGGCTCGGCCACCGTTGCCAAGGCAGAAGCCCACGGCCTGAAAGTAGCCGACGTGGCCACCGCCGTCGCTGCCGCCGACCTGGTCATGATCCTCACCCCGGACGAGTTCCAGGGCCAGCTGTACAAGAACGAGATCGAGCCGAACATCAAGAAAGGCGCCACCCTGGCCTTCTCCCACGGCTTCTCGATCCACTACAACCAGGTCGTTCCGCGTGCCGACCTCGACGTGATCATGATCGCACCGAAGGCCCCGGGCCACACCGTGCGCTCCGAGTTCGTCAAAGGCGGCGGCATCCCTGACCTGATCGCTATCTACCAGGACGCTTCGGGCAATGCCAAGAACGTCGCCCTGTCCTACGCCGCAGGCGTCGGTGGCGGCCGTACCGGCATTATCGAAACCACCTTCAAGGACGAGACCGAAACCGACCTGTTCGGTGAGCAGGCGGTTCTGTGCGGCGGTACCGTCGAGCTGGTCAAAGCTGGTTTCGAAACCCTGGTCGAAGCTGGCTACGCGCCAGAAATGGCCTACTTCGAGTGCCTGCACGAACTGAAGCTGATCGTTGACCTCATGTACGAAGGCGGTATCGCCAACATGAACTACTCGATCTCCAACAACGCCGAGTACGGTGAGTACGTCACCGGCCCTGAAGTCATCAACGAAGAATCCCGCAAGGCCATGCGCAACGCTCTGAAGCGCATCCAGGACGGCGAATACGCGAAGATGTTCATCAGCGAAGGTGCCACCAACTACCCATCGATGACCGCCAAGCGCCGTAACAACGCCGCCCATGGTATCGAAATCATCGGCGAGCAACTGCGTTCGATGATGCCGTGGATCTCGGCCAACAAGATCGTCGACAAGAGCAAGAACTAAGTCTTGCTTGGCTAAATGAAAAACGCGGCTTCGGCCGCGTTTTTTCGTTTGCGCGGCCGGCTTCTGGTATAAAGCGACCAGTGGCTCGCCGTCAGAACCCGTTTCGCGAGCCCGTGTCGAACATATTCCACCCCCGTTGCAAGGTACTTTTCATGAGCGAACGTCCCGAAGAGCCGAACAAGCCCTCCGACGCCGAAAGCCTGCTACCGATCGATGAGCATGTCGAAGAAGGGCATGACGCCGAAGGCCGCAAGGTCCGTCACCGCGGCATCTACCTGCTGCCCAACCTGTTCACCACTGCCAACCTGTTTGCCGGCTTCTATTCCATCATCAGTTCGATGAGCGCGCAGAGCGCCCTGAGCGCTGGTGATCCGCGCGAAGCGAGCAAGTATTTCGCCTTCGCCGCCATCGCGATCTTCGTCGCCATGGTTCTCGACGGCCTCGATGGCCGTGTTGCGCGCATGACCAACACCCAGAGCGCCTTCGGTGCCGAGTACGACTCGCTGTCGGACATGGTCGCCTTTGGTGTGGCGCCGGCCTTGCTGGCCTTCGGCTGGGCACTGGGCGATATGGGCAAGGTCGGCTGGATGGTCGCCTTCATCTATGTGGCCGGTGCCGCACTGCGCCTGGCGCGTTTCAACACCCAGGTCGGTACGGCCGACAAACGCTACTTCATCGGCCTGGCCAGCCCAGCCGCGGCTGGCGTTGTGGCTGGCACTGTGTGGGCGTTCAGCGATTTCGGTATCCAGGGTTCCAAGTTGTCGTTCCTGGTGGCATTGCTGGTAGCTGCTGCCGGCATGCTGATGGTCAGCAACATCAAGTACAACAGCTTCAAGGAGCTGGATCTCAAGGGGCGTGTGCCTTTTGTTGCGATCCTGGCCGTGGTGCTGGTGTTCGCCGTAGTGTTCAGCGACCCGCCCCGCATCCTGCTGCTGATCTTCCTCGCTTATGCGGTTTCCGGCCCGCTGCAGTACCTGCTGCGCGGTCGTCGTAAAACCTCATGAAGATTTAATCGTGGAATAACCTGCCGGCTCCATAGTCTTACGGGTACATCAGTTGCCCGTACTGTGGAGCCGTCATGCTCATCAAACTCCCCCGATCATCCGACTGCACGTCGGCACAGATCACCCCTGAACACCTCTACCTTTCCCGTCGCAGCATGCTGGGTGGCACCTTGGCAGGCATGGCCCTGGGCGCTTTGCCGCGTTTGGGTGTGGCCGCAGAGCCATCGCGCTATGCCGATGCCGCAGGCGGAGCGGCGCCTGCGTGGTTCACCGAAAAGCTGGGTGCCACGCGCTGGCAGGCAGTCACCGTGAAGGATGAGGCCATCACGCCGTTCAAGGACGCCACTCACTACAACAACTTCTATGAGTTCGGGCCCGACAAGGGCGACCCTGCAGCCAATGCGGGCAGCCTGAAGACCG
Source organism: Pseudomonas oryziphila (assembly GCF_003940825.1). NCBI lineage: Bacteria > Pseudomonadati > Pseudomonadota > Gammaproteobacteria > Pseudomonadales > Pseudomonadaceae > Pseudomonas > Pseudomonas oryziphila. The sequence goes on from NZ_CP034338.1 coordinate 866,874, forward strand.
AGCCTTGGAGCCTGGTGGTCGATGGGGAAGTGGCAAAGCCCGGGCGCTATGCGCTGGAGGACTTCGTCAAACCCTATCAGCTCGAGGAGCGCATTTATCGGCTGCGCTGCGTAGAGGCCTGGTCGATGGTCATTCCGTGGTTGGGCTTTCCGCTGGCGCAAGTGCTCAAGCAGGTCGAGCCTACTTCCAAGGCGCGTTATGTTCGTTTCGAAACGCTGCAAGACCCAAAGAGCATGCCCGGGCAACGCTCCGGTTTTGCCCTGATCGACTGGCCTTATGTAGAAGGGCTGCGCCTGGACGAAGCGATGAACCCGTTGGCGATCCTGGCTGTGGGCATGTATGGCCGGGAGTTGGCAAACCAGAACGGCGCGCCACTGCGTCTGGTGGTGCCATGGAAGTATGGCTTCAAGAGCATCAAGTCGATCGTGCGCATCAGCCTGGTGGCGGAGCAGCCGCATACCACCTGGCAAGGGCTGGCGCCGGATGAATATGGTTTCTATGCCAACGTCAACCCGACGGTCGATCATCCGCGCTGGACCCAGGCTCGCGAGCGGCGCTTGCCCAGTGGGCTGTTCAGCCCCAATGTGCGGGAGACGCAGATGTTCAACGGTTATGCCGATGAGGTAGCGTCGTTGTACACCGGGCTCGATCTGCGGAAGAACTATTGATGCGTTATCCCTGGTTGCGATTGGCGATCTTTGTGCTCGGCTGCCTGTTTCCGGCCTGGTGGCTGTATCAGGCGGCGACGGGGCAGCTCGACCCAGATCCGGGCAAGATCCTGGTGGATCGGCTTGGGCTGGGGGCGTTGGTCTTTCTATTGATTACCCTGAGCATGACGCCGCTGCAGAAATTGACAGGGTGGTCGGGCTGGGTCGTGGTGCGCCGGCAGCTGGGGTTGTGGTGCTTTGCTTATATAGTGCTGCACATGACTTCTTATATGGTTTTCATCCTGGGCCTGGATTGGGGGCAGCTGGGGGTTGAGCTGCGCAAGCGGCCGTACATCATTGTCGGCGCGTTGGGTTTCCTTGGGTTGCTGGCGTTGGCGGTCACCTCCAATCGCTACAGTCAGCGACGGCTAGGGGCGCGTTGGAAGAAGCTGCACAAGCTGGTGTATGTAATTCTTGGGTTGGGGTTGCTGCATTTCTTGTGGATCGTGCGTTCGGATTTGAAGGAGTGGGTCATCTATGCAGGGGTAGGGGCGTTGCTGATGGTGCTGCGAATTCCGGCGGTGGCGAAGCGAGTGCCCAGGTTTGCGGGAGGGCGTAAGAGGGCGGCCTGAGCGTGGGTTGCGTGTCTTGCCGTCTTTATCCGGTCGTTCTCCCATATTTCTGTTTCTTGAAATTAAAGGTTGACGGGGTTTCAGATCCCCTTATAATGCGCCCCACTTCCAGCGACAACGGAACGCAAAACTCCTTGAAATTCAATGAGTTAAGCGAATCGAAAGCTCCGGAAGCGTTTCGGTCTCACGATCGGCAGCGGTGAAAAAAGGTGGTTGACAGCAGGTTGTAACGCTGTATGATTCGCCTCCCGCTACGAGAGATCGCAGCGAGTTAAGCGGTTGAAGCTAAACGAGTTTCTCGGAAAGAACTTCAAAATAAACGCTTGACAGCCAATGAGGAAAGCGTAGAATGCGCGCCTCGGTTGAGACGAAAAGCTCTTAACCAAACGCTCTTTAACAAATTGAATCAAGCAATTCGTGTGGGTGCTTGTGAGTACGGACTGATAGTCAAAAAGATTATCAGCATCACAAGTGGCCATGCGAGAAATCACATAGTCATTTGAGATTGCTGAGCCAAGTTTAGGGTTTCTTAAAAACCCAAGCAGTATTGAACTGAAGAGTTTGATCATGGCTCAGATTGAACGCTGGCGGCAGGCCTAACACATGCAAGTCGAGCGGATGAGAAGAGCTTGCTCTTCGATTCAGCGGCGGACGGGTGAGTAATGCCTAGGAATCTGCCTGGTAGTGGGGGACAACGTTTCGAAAGGAACGCTAATACCGCATACGTCCTACGGGAGAAAGCAGGGGACCTTCGGGCCTTGCGCTATCAGATGAGCCTAGGTCGGATTAGCTAGTTGGTGAGGTAATGGCTCACCAAGGCGACGATCCGTAACTGGTCTGAGAGGATGATCAGTCACACTGGAACTGAGACACGGTCCAGACTCCTACGGGAGGCAGCAGTGGGGAATATTGGACAATGGGCGAAAGCCTGATCCAGCCATGCCGCGTGTGTGAAGAAGGTCTTCGGATTGTAAAGCACTTTAAGTTGGGAGGAAGGGCAGTAAGTTAATACCTTGCTGTTTTGACGTTACCGACAGAATAAGCACCGGCTAACTCTGTGCCAGCAGCCGCGGTAATACAGAGGGTGCAAGCGTTAATCGGAATTACTGGGCGTAAAGCGCGCGTAGGTGGTTCGTTAAGTTGGATGTGAAAGCCCCGGGCTCAACCTGGGAACTGCATCCAAAACTGGCGAGCTAGAGTATGGTAGAGGGTGGTGGAATTTCCTGTGTAGCGGTGAAATGCGTAGATATAGGAAGGAACACCAGTGGCGAAGGCGACCACCTGGACTGATACTGACACTGAGGTGCGAAAGCGTGGGGAGCAAACAGGATTAGATACCCTGGTAGTCCACGCCGTAAACGATGTCAACTAGCCGTTGGAATCCTTGAGATTTTAGTGGCGCAGCTAACGCATTAAGTTGACCGCCTGGGGAGTACGGCCGCAAGGTTAAAACTCAAATGAATTGACGGGGGCCCGCACAAGCGGTGGAGCATGTGGTTTAATTCGAAGCAACGCGAAGAACCTTACCAGGCCTTGACATGCAGAGAACTTTCCAGAGATGGATTGGTGCCTTCGGGAACTCTGACACAGGTGCTGCATGGCTGTCGTCAGCTCGTGTCGTGAGATGTTGGGTTAAGTCCCGTAACGAGCGCAACCCTTGTCCTTAGTTACCAGCACGTTATGGTGGGCACTCTAAGGAGACTGCCGGTGACAAACCGGAGGAAGGTGGGGATGACGTCAAGTCATCATGGCCCTTACGGCCTGGGCTACACACGTGCTACAATGGTCGGTACAGAGGGTTGCCAAGCCGCGAGGTGGAGCTAATCTCACAAAACCGATCGTAGTCCGGATCGCAGTCTGCAACTCGACTGCGTGAAGTCGGAATCGCTAGTAATCGCAAATCAGAATGTTGCGGTGAATACGTTCCCGGGCCTTGTACACACCGCCCGTCACACCATGGGAGTGGGTTGCACCAGAAGTAGCTAGTCTAACCTTCGGGAGGACGGTTACCACGGTGTGATTCATGACTGGGGTGAAGTCGTAACAAGGTAGCCGTAGGGGAACCTGCGGCTGGATCACCTCCTTAATCGACGACATCAGCCTGCTGATGAGCTCCCACACGAATTGCTTGATTCATTGTGTAAAGACGATGCTGTAACGCGACCCTGTATAGGTCTGTAGCTCAGTTGGTTAGAGCGCACCCCTGATAAGGGTGAGGTCGGCAGTTCAAATCTGCCCAGACCTACCAATTACTTGGTGCGGCTGGTCAAATGGGGCCATAGCTCAGCTGGGAGAGCGCCTGCCTTGCACGCAGGAGGTCAGCGGTTCGATCCCGCTTGGCTCCACCACTCTTTCAGGTTTCGCAGCACTGCTCAGAACTTAGAAATGAACATTCGGCAATGAATGTTGATTTCTGACTTTTGTCAGATCGTTCTTTAAAAATTCGGATATGTGATAGATAGACTGACACGCACTTTCACTGGTGTGTGATCAGGCTAAGGTAAAATTTGTGAGTTCTGCTCTTAACTGAGCGAAATGCGAATTTTCGGCGAATGTCGTCTTCACAGTATAACCAGATTGCTTGGGGTTATATGGTCAAGTGAAGAAGCGCATACGGTGGATGCCTTGGCAGTCAGAGGCGATGAAAGACGTGGTAGCCTGCGATAAGCTTTGGGGAGTCGGCAAACAGACTGTGATCCAGAGATCTCTGAATGGGGGAACCCAGCCAGCATAAGCTGGTTATCTTGTACTGAATACATAGGTGCAAGAGGCGAACCAGGGGAACTGAAACATCTAAGTACCCTGAGGAAAAGAAATCAACCGAGATTCCCTTAGTAGTGGCGAGCGAACGGGGACCAGCCCTTAAGTTGGTTTGAGATTAGTGGAACGCTCTGGAAAGTGCGGCCATAGTGGGTGATAGCCCCGTACACGAAAATCTCTTATCAATGAAATCGAGTAGGACGGAGCACGAGAAACTTTGTCTGAATATGGGGGGACCATCCTCCAAGGCTAAATACTACTGACTGACCGATAGTGAACCAGTACCGTGAGGGAAAGGCGAAAAGAACCCCGGAGAGGGGAGTGAAATAGAACCTGAAACCGTATGCGTACAAGCAGTGGGAGCCTACTTTGTTAGGTGACTGCGTACCTTTTGTATAATGGGTCAGCGACTTATATTCAGTGGCGAGCTTAACCGAATAGGGGAGGCGTAGCGAAAGCGAGTCTTAATAGGGCGCTTTAGTCGCTGGGTATAGACCCGAAACCGGGCGATCTATCCATGGGCAGGTTGAAGGTTAGGTAACACTGACTGGAGGACCGAACCGACTACCGTTGAAAAGTTAGCGGATGACCTGTGGATCGGAGTGAAAGGCTAATCAAGCTCGGAGATAGCTGGTTCTCCTCGAAAGCTATTTAGGTAGCGCCTCATGTATCACTGTAGGGGGTAGAGCACTGTTTCGGCTAGGGGGTCATCCCGACTTACCAAACCGATGCAAACTCCGAATACCTACAAGTGCCGAGCATGGGAGACACACGGCGGGTGCTAACGTCCGTCGTGAAAAGGGAAACAACCCAGACCGTCAGCTAAGGTCCCAAAGTCATGGTTAAGTGGGAAACGATGTGGGAAGGCTTAGACAGCTAGGAGGTTGGCTTAGAAGCAGCCACCCTTTAAAGAAAGCGTAATAGCTCACTAGTCGAGTCGGCCTGCGCGGAAGATGTAACGGGGCTCAAACCATGCACCGAAGCTACGGGTATCACCTTTTGGTGATGCGGTAGAGGAGCGTTCTGTAAGCCTGTGAAGGTGAGTTGAGAAGCTTGCTGGAGGTATCAGAAGTGCGAATGCTGACATGAGTAACGACAATGGGAGTGAAAAACTCCCACGCCGAAAGACCAAGGTTTCCTGCGCAACGTTAATCGACGCAGGGTTAGTCGGTCCCTAAGGCGAGGCTGAAAAGCGTAGTCGATGGAAAACAGGTTAATATTCCTGTACTTCCAGTTATTGCGAATGGAGGGACGGAGAAGGCTAGGCCCAGCTTTGGCGTTGGTTGTCCAAGTTTAAGGTGGTAGGCTGAGATTCTTAGGCAAATCCGGGATCTCAAGGCCGAGAGCTGATGACGAGTGCTCTTTAGAGCGCGAAGTGGTTGATGCCATGCTTCCAAGAAAAGCTCCTAAAGCTTCAGATAACTGGGAACCGTACCCCAAACCGACACAGGTGGTTAGGTAGAGAATACCAAGGCGCTTGAGAGAACTCGGGTGAAGGAACTAGGCAAAATGGCACCGTAACTTCGGGAGAAGGTGCCGCCGGCGAGGGTGAAGGACTTGCTCCGTAAGCCCATGCCGGTCGAAGATACCAGGCCGCTGCGACCTGTTTATTAAAAACACAGCAACTCTGCAAACACGAAAGTGGACGTATAGGGTGTGACGCCTGCCCGGTGCCGGAAGGTTAATTGATGGGGTTAGCGCAAGCGAAGCTCTTGATCGAAGCCCCGGTAAACGGCGGCCGTAACTATAACGGTCCTAAGGTAGCGAAATTCCTTGTCGGGTAAGTTCCGACCTGCACGAATGGCGTAACGATGGCGGCGCTGTCTCCACCCGAGACTCAGTGAAATTGAAATCGCTGTGAAGATGCAGTGTATCCGCGGCTAGACGGAAAGACCCCGTGAACCTTTACTATAGCTTTGCACTGGACTTTGAGCTTGCTTGTGTAGGATAGGTGGGAGGCTTTGAAGTGGGGACGCCAGTTCTCATGGAGCCATCCTTGAAATACCACCCTGGCAACCTTGAGGTTCTAACTCAGGTCCGTTATCCGGATCGAGGACAGTGTATGGTGGGTAGTTTGACTGGGGCGGTCTCCTCCCAAAGAGTAACGGAGGAGTACGAAGGTGCGCTCAGACCGGTCGGAAATCGGTCGTAGAGTATAAAGGCAAAAGCGCGCTTGACTGCGAGACAAACACGTCGAGCAGGTACGAAAGTAGGTCTTAGTGATCCGGTGGTTCTGTATGGAAGGGCCATCGCTCAACGGATAAAAGGTACTCCGGGGATAACAGGCTGATACCGCCCAAGAGTTCATATCGACGGCGGTGTTTGGCACCTCGATGTCGGCTCATCACATCCTGGGGCTGAAGCCGGTCCCAAGGGTATGGCTGTTCGCCATTTAAAGTGGTACGCGAGCTGGGTTTAGAACGTCGTGAGACAGTTCGGTCCCTATCTGCCGTGGACGTTTGAGATTTGAGAGGGGCTGCTCCTAGTACGAGAGGACCGGAGTGGACGAACCTCTGGTGTTCCGGTTGTCACGCCAGTGGCATTGCCGGGTAGCTATGTTCGGAAGAGATAACCGCTGAAAGCATCTAAGCGGGAAACTTGCCTCAAGATGAGATCTCACTGGGATCTTGAATCCCCTGAAGGGCCGTCGAAGACTACGACGTTGATAGGTTGGGTGTGTAAGCGCTGTGAGGCGTTGAGCTAACCAATACTAATTGCCCGTGAGGCTTGACCATATAACACCCAAGCAATTTGCGCGTAAGCCGAATTGTGGTGGTGAAGACGAAAGACCCGAAAGTTCGCAACATCACAAATCACATATCTGAATTAGCCAAGAGTGTTCACAAGACATTCTAGGCAACCGAATTTCTTGACGACCATAGAGCATTGGAACCACCTGATCCCATCCCGAACTCAGTAGTGAAACGATGCATCGCCGATGGTAGTGTGGGGTTTCCCCATGTGAGAGTAGGTCATCGTCAAGATTCATTCCGCAAAACCCCTATCTGCGCATGCAGGTAGGGGTTTTGTCTTTTCCGCCAGGACGAAATCAGCGCTCCTGGACAGTGAGCAGCGCCACCCGCAGGTGCTGGCATACAGTCCCTCACAATAGTCGTCTCCCACAATTCGAGTCAGAACACTAGAATAGAGCCGACGCATCCATTCAGAACCCTCTTATGCCCAACCCTGTCGATACGCAAGCGCTCGCACAGTTACCCCTGGACGAACTCGTAGCCTGCCACGAGTGCGACCTGCTGATGCGCAAGACGACGCTGCAAAACGACGAGAAAGCCCATTGCCCGCGCTGTGGCTACGAGCTTTATGCCCATCGGCATAACGTCGTTCCTCGCAGCCTGGCACTGGTCCTTACCGCCTTGCTGCTCTATGTGCCCGCCAACTTCCTGCCGATCATGCAGCTGCATCTGCTTGGCCAAACCTCGGACGACACCGTCTGGAGCGGCGTACTCGGCTTGTACAACTCCGAAATGCGCGGCGTCGCCGTGGTGGTGTTCCTGTGCAGCATGGCCGTCCCGCTGCTCAAATTGTTGTGCCAATTGCTGGTACTGCTGAGCATCCGTTTTGACGTCGGTCGCAGTTACGGTTTGCTGATCTATCGTATTTATCACCACTTGCGCGAGTGGGGCATGCTCGAGGTGTACTTCATGGGTGTGCTGGTTGCCATCGTCAAGCTGGTCGACCTGGCTGAACTGAGTATCGGCCTCGGCCTGTTCTGCTTCATCAGCCTGTTGCTGGTGCAGGTGTGGCTGGAAGTGGTGATGTCGCCGCACCAGATCTGGGTGGCCTTGTCCGGGGAGGATGTCCATGCGGGCGATTGATGCAGGCATTCTGGTCTGCGGTGAATGCCATGAGCTCAACCGCCGCGAAGCAGATACCACGTCGCAGACGTGCACCCGTTGCGGGGCCATTGTCCATGAGCGACGCCCTAACAGCATCGTGCGCACCTGGGCGCTGCTGATCACTGCGATGGTGCTCTACATCCCTGCCAACGTGTTGCCGATCATGACGGTCAGCGCGCTGGGGCAGGGCAGCCCCGACACCATCATGTCGGGGGTTATCACCCTGCTCAAGCACGGCATGTTGCCGATCGCCGCCGTGGTGTTCATCGCCAGCATCCTGGTGCCCACGTTCAAGCTGGTGGGCATTGCCCTGCTGCTGTACTCGGTGCAGCGCCACCAGCCGCTGTCGGCGCGCCAGCGCATTCTGATGTACCGCTTCATCGAGTTCATCGGGCGCTGGTCCATGCTGGATATCTTTGTCATTGCCATCCTGGTGGCGGTGGTGAATTTTGGCCGCATTGCCAGTGTCGAAGCCAACCTGGGCGCTGTCGCCTTCGCCAGTGTGGTGATCCTGACGATGCTCGCCGCCTTAACTTTCGATCCCCGACTGATCTGGGACAACACGGAGTCGGATGACGACCATGAGTGACTTGCCTACGGCTAAAACCCGCCCTGCTTCGAACTGGTCGGCCATCTGGATCCTGCCGCTGATCGCTCTGGCCATCGGTGGTTGGCTGGCTTGGCAGGCCTACCGTGACGCCGGTATCGAAATCCAGGTGCGCTTCGAAACCGGCGAGGGCATCGTCGCCAACAAGACCGAGGTCATTTTCAAGGGCATGTCGATCGGCAAGGTGACGGGCCTGGTGCTGGATAACAAGGGCGACAATCGAGGCGTGATCGCCACCATCGAAATGAACAAGGCGGCCGGGCCACATTTGACCAAAGGCACGCGCTTCTGGCTGGTAAAGCCCAGCGTCAGCCTGGCTGGTATCTCCGGGCTTGAAACCCTTGTCTCAGGCAATTACATCGCCGTGGAGCCAGGAGAGGGCGAACCGACCAAGCGCTTTACCGCGCTCAAGGAAGCCCCACCGTTGTCCGATGCCGAGCCCGGTTTGCACCTGACCCTCAAGGCCGAGCGCCTGGGTTCGCTCAACCGTGACAGCCCGGTGTTCTACAAGCAGATCCAGGTGGGCCGAGTGAAAAGCTATCGCCTGTCCGAGGATCAGGGCACTGTGGAGATCAAGGTCTTCATCGCGCCCGCGTATGCCAGCCTGGTGCGCAAGCACACGCGTTTCTGGAACGCCAGTGGCGTCAGCATCGATGCCGACCTGTCCGGCGTGAAGGTGCGCACCGAATCGCTTTCCAGCATCGTCGCCGGCGGTATCGCTTTCGCCACGCCAGAAAATCGCCAGGACAGCCCGCCCACTGACCCAAGCCTGCCGTTCCGGCTGTACGAGGATTTCGACGCCGCTCAGGCGGGTATCCGGGTGAAGGTCAAATTGAGTGATTTCGAGGGGCTGCAGAAGGGCCGTACCCCGGTGCTGTACAAGGGTATCCAGGTAGGCTCGCTCAAGGACCTGAAGATCGAGGGTGACCTGTCCAGCGCAATGGCGGAATTGACCCTGGACCCGCTGGCAGAGGATTACCTGGTCGAAGGGACCCAGTTCTGGGTGGTCAAGCCGTCCATCTCGCTCGCCGGTATCACTGGGCTGGAGGCGCTGGTAAAGGGTAACTACATCGCTGTTCGCCCGGGTGAGCCCGGTGCCAAGCCCTTGCGTGAGTTCGAGGCGCGGCCCAAGGCGCCGCCGCTTGATCTCAAGGCACCAGGCTTGCACATGGTGCTGTTCGCCGAAACCCTCGGCTCGCTGGAAGTGGGCAGCCCGGTGATGTACCGCCAGGTGCGCGTGGGCAGCGTGCAGAGCTATCAGTTCGCCCGCAACAGCAAACGCATCCTGATCGGCGTACACATCGAGAAGGAGTACGCCAATCTGGTCAACGGCTCCACGCGCTTCTGGAATGCCAGCGGTATCACCCTGACCGGCGGCCTCTCGGGGATTCAGGTCAAGAGTGAGTCGCTGCAGACCCTCATGGCCGGCGGTATCTCTTTCGACACACCCAAACCCGATGTACCGCTCAAACGGCGTATCCCGCGTTTCCGTCTGCATGAGAGCCAGGAGGCCGCCAACCGTGCCGGCACCCTGGTGACCATTCGCGTGGAGCGTGCCGATGGGCTGAAGCCGGGGACCTCGATCCGCTTCCGCGGGCTGGACGTGGGCAGTGTCGAGAGTGTGGACCTGACCAGCGACCTGCAGGGCGTACTGCTCAGGGCGCGTATTACCCAGGCCGCAGATCGCATTGCGCGGGTGGGGACACAGTTCTGGGTGGTCAAGCCGGCCCTCGGCCTGGTGCGCACCGAGAACCTCGATACCTTGGTGGGAGGGCAGTACCTGGAAGTGTTGCCGGCGCTCAAGGACAAGGGGCCGCAGCGTGATTTCATCGCCTTGGCCGATGCGCCGGAGGTGCAGGGTGAGGAAGTCGGCCTGCCGCTGACCCTGAGTGCGCCGCGGCGTGGCTCGATCAAGCCCGGGGTGCCGGTCACCTACCGTGAAGTCGCGGTGGGCAAGGTGGTCGGCTTCGAGCTGGGCCAGACTGCCGACCGGGTACTTATCCACATCCTTATCGAGCCGCGTTATGCAGGCCTGGTACGCGGCGGCAGCCGCTTCTGGAACAGCAGTGGGTTCGGTTTCGACTGGGGGCTGTTCAAGGGCGCCACGGTGCGCACCGAGTCGGTGGAGACCCTGATTGAAGGTGGTATTGCCTTTGCCACGCCGGATGGCGAGCAGATGGGCAACCCGGCACGGCCGCAGCAGACCTTCGCCCTGTTCGACAAGCCGGAAGATGCCTGGCTGCAGTGGGCGCCGAAGCTGCAGATCGGCAAGTGATGAAGGGCAGGGCCGTCATGCGGCCCTGCCCCTGTAGGAGCGGCTTTAGCCGCGAACACCCGCGCAGCGGGTGCCATCCATTGAGTTGCTTGCTGGCCCAGCAAATCGCAGGCATAAAAAAACCGACCCTAGGGTCGGTTTTTTCGACAAGAACGTCGCTTAGGCAGCTGCAGCTTCTTTCAGTGCCTTGATGTGGCCATTCAGACGGCCTTTGTGGCGAGCAGCCTTGTTCTTGTGGATGATGCCCTTGTCGGCCATACGGTCGATTACAGGCACAGCCAGAACGTAAGCGGCTTGCGCTTTTTCAGCGTCTTTTGCGTCAATGGCTTTGACTACATTCTTGATGTAGGTGCGAACCATGGAACGCAGGCTGGCGTTGTGGCTGCGACGCTTCTCAGCCTGTTTTGCACGTTTCTTGGCGGAAGGTGTGTTGGCCACCGTCGAGCTCCTCGAAAGACTTTAGGTAAATAGCAAACAAAATAGGCCGCGAATCATGCCGACGAGTCGAACGGATGTCAAGGCCACCTGCAAGGTTCCGCCGAGTGGTGGGTCAACAGCCAGGAAAGATTCCTTTCTGCTACGCGACCTGTAAACTCGGGAATTTTTGGCTCCCCTGCGAAGGCGCGGGAGTATCGCACATTCGGATGCCAACTGGCAGCGTCCTCCGTCCTCTGGCGTGAATCTTTTCGATGAACCTGCTCAAATCCCTGGCTGCGGTCAGCTCCATCACCATGATTTCCCGGGTGCTCGGCTTCGTGCGCGACACCATCCTGGCGCGGATTTTCGGCGCTGGCGTGGCCACCGACGCCTTTTTCATCGCCTTCAAACTGCCTAACCTGCTGCGGCGGATCTTTGCCGAAGGCGCGTTTTCGCAAGCCTTCGTGCCGATCCTGGCCGAGTACAAGACCCAGCAAGGCGAGGAGGCCACCCGAACCTTCATTGCCTATGTCAGCGGCCTGCTTACCCTGGTTCTGGCGCTGGTGACAGTCATCGGCATTCTTGCCGCGCCCTGGGTGGTCTGGGCCACGGCGCCAGGGTTTGTCGACAATGCCGAGAAATACGAGCTGACCACTTCGCTGCTGCGGGTGACCTTTCCTTATATATTGCTGATCTCGCTGTCGTCGCTGGCAGGCGCAATCCTCAATACCTGGAACCGCTTCAGCGTTCCGGCCTTCACCCCGACCCTGCTCAACGTGGCGATGATCGCCTTCGCCGTCCTGCTCACACCGTACTTCGACCCGCCGATCATGGCCCTGGGCTGGGGTGTGCTGGCCGGCGGCCTGGCGCAACTGCTATACCAGCTGCCCGCGCTGAAGAAGATCGGCATGCTCGTGCTGCCGCGCCTGAACCTGCGCGACGCCGGCGTGTGGCGGGTGCTCAAGCAGATGCTGCCGGCCATCCTCGGGGTATCGGTGAGCCAGATTTCGCTGATCATCAACACCATTTTCGCCTCCTTCCTGGTGGCCGGCTCGGTGTCCTGGATGTATTACGCCGACCGGCTGATGGAGCTGCCTTCGGGGGTGCTGGGCGTAGCCCTGGGCACCATCCTGTTGCCGACCCTGGCCAAGACCTACGCCAACAAGGACCGTGAAGAGTACTCACGGATTCTCGACTGGGGCCTGCGCCTGTGCTTCCTGCTGGTGTTGCCGTGCACCCTGGCCCTGGCGATTCTTGCCGAACCACTGACCGTGGCGCTGTTCCAGTACGGCAAGTTCACCGCCTTCGACGCGGCCATGACCCAGCGTGCCCTGATCGCCTATTCGGTGGGCCTGCTGGCGATCATCCTGGTCAAGGTGCTGGCTCCAGGCTTCTATGCCCAGCAGAATATCCGCACGCCGGTAAAGATCGCGGTGTTCACCCTGGTCTGCACCCAGTTGCTCAACCTGGCTCTGGTCGGCCCGCTGGCCCATGCCGGGTTGGCCCTGGCGATCAGCCTGGGGGCCTGCCTGAATGCCGGCCTGCTGTACTGGAAGCTGCGCAGCCAACAGCTGTACACGCCGCAAGCCGGCTGGCTGCTGTTCCTGCTCAAGCTTCTGTTGGCGGTGGGGCTGATGTCGGGCGTGCTGCTGTTGGGCATGCACTACCTGCCGGCCTGGGCGCAGGGCGATATGCTGGCGCGTTTCCTGCGCCTGGGCGGCCTGATCGCGGCAGGTGTGGTTACTTACTTCGGTTGCCTGTACCTGTGTGGTTTCCGCCCGCGGCATTTCGCCCGCAAAGCGCTGCACTGAGGCGCAAAAGGGTCAGGCGTCGGTTTTTCACATTCCACACACCCGGGTGGCGCTGCTGCCTGTCGTCAGCGCCCGGGTGTGGTTATAATCGGCCACTTTATGAGCAAGAAGCGCGTTATGCAGCTGGTTCGAGGTCTTCACAACCTGCGCCCCGAGCACCGGGGCTGTGTCGCCACCATTGGCAACTTCGACGGGGTCCACCGGGGTCACCAGGCGATCCTCGCGCGTCTGCGCGAGCGCGGCCAGGCACTCGGCATTCCCACCTGCGTGGTGATCTTCGAGCCGCAGCCGCGCGAATACTTCGCCCCCGACACCGCCCCGGCCCGCCTGGCGCGCCTGCGCGACAAGGTCGAGCTGCTGGCTGGCGAAGGTATCGACCGGGTGTTGTGCCTGGCCTTCAACCAGCGCCTGAGCAAGCTCAGCGCCGATGAGTTCGTCAAGGCGATCCTGGTCGATGGCCTGGGTGTGCGTCACCTCGAAGTGGGTGACGACTTCCGCTTCGGCTGCGACCGCGCCGGCGACTTCGATTTCCTGGTCGATGCAGGCGTGCGCTACGGCTTTACCGTCGAAGCCGCCAACACCGTGATCCAGGACGGCCTGCGGGTCAGCAGCACCGAAGTGCGCAAGGCCCTCAGCGAAGGCAACTTCGAACTGGCCGCGCACCTGCTGGGCCGCCCTTACCGCATTACCGGGCGTGTGCTGCACGGCCAGAAACTGGCCCGCCAGCTCGGCACGCCCACCGCCAACATCCAGCTCAAGCGCCGCCGCGTACCGCTGTCCGGGGTCTACCTGGCCAGCATCGAGATCGACGGCCAGCAGTGGCCGGGTGTCGGCAATATCGGAGTACGCCCCACCGTCGCCGGTGACGGGCGTCCCCACCTGGAGATTCATCTTCTGGACTACGCCGGTGACCTCTACGGCCGGCGTCTGACGGTGGAGTTCCACCACAAGCTGCGTGAAGAGCAGCGTTTCGCCTCCCTGGAGGCGCTGAAGTCGGCGATCGACGCGGACATCGCCGCCGCACGTGCCCACTGGCACGCTCAACCGCTAACGAAGAGCCTGAAATGACCGACTACAAAGCCACGCTAAACCTTCCGGACACCGCCTTCCCGATGAAGGCCGGCCTGCCTCAGCGCGAACCGCAGATTCTGCAGCGCTGGGACAGCATTGGCCTGTACCAGAAGCTGCGCGAAATTGGCAAGGATCGTCCGAAGTTCGTCCTGCACGACGGCCCGCCCTATGCCAACGGCAAGATCCATATCGGTCATGCACTGAACAAGATTCTCAAGGACATGATCGTCCGCTCGAAAACCCTGTCGGGCTTCGATGCGCCCTACGTGCCGGGCTGGGACTGCCACGGCCTGCCGATCGAGCACAAGGTCGAAGTCACCCACGGCAAGCACCTGACCGCCGACCGCACCCGCGAGCTGTGCCGCGAGTACGCCGCCGAGCAGATCGAAGGGCAGAAGACCGAGTTCATCCGCCTGGGCGTGCTGGGTGACTGGGACAACCCCTACAAGACCATGAACTTCGCCAACGAGGCCGGTGAAATCCGCGCCCTGGCCGAGATGGTCAAGCAAGGCTTCGTGTTCAAGGGCCTCAAGCCCGTGAACTGGTGCTTCGATTGCGGTTCGGCCCTGGCCGAAGCCGAAGTCGAATACGCCGACAAGAAATCCCAGACCATCGACGTGGCCTTCCCGGTCGCCGACGACGCCAAGCTGGCCGCCGCCTTCGGCCTGGCCTCGCTGGCCAAGCCGGCGGCCATCGTGATCTGGACCACCACCCCGTGGACCATCCCGGCCAACCAGGCGCTGAACATCCACCCCGAGTTCAAGTACGCCCTGGTCGATACCGGCGAGCGCCTGCTGGTGCTGGCCGAAGAGCTGGCCGAGTCGTGCCTCAAGCGTTACAACCTTGAAGGTTCGGTCATCGCCACCGCGCAAGGTTCGGCGCTGGAACTGATCAACTTCCGTCACCCGTTCTACGACCGCCTGTCGCCGATCTACCTGGCCGACTACGTCGAGCTGGGCGCCGGTACCGGCGTGGTGCACTCGTCGCCTGCCTACGGTGAAGACGACTTCGTCACCTGCAAGCGCTACGGCATGGTCAACGACGACATCCTCACCCCGGTGCAAAGCAACGGCGTGTACGTCGAGTCGCTGCCGTTCTTCGGCGGCCAGTTCATCTGGAAGGCCAACCCGGCCATCGTCGACAAGCTGAGCGAAGTCGGTGCGCTGATGCACACCGAAACCATCAGCCACAGCTACATGCACTGCTGGCGCCACAAGACCCCGCTGATCTACCGCGCCACCGCGCAGTGGTTCGTCGGCATGGACAAGCAGCCATCCACTGGCGAGCCGCTGCGTGAACGCGCGCTCAAGGCCATCGAAGACACCAAGTTCGTCCCGGCCTGGGGCCAGGCGCGCCTGCACTCGATGATCGCCAACCGCCCGGACTGGTGCATCTCGCGTCAGCGCAACTGGGGCGTACCGATCCCGTTCTTCCTCGACAAACAAACCGGCGAGCTGCACCCGCGCACCGTCGAACTGATGGAAGAAGTGGCCAAGCGCGTCGAGCAAGAAGGCATCGAAGCCTGGTTCAAGATGGACGCCGCCGAACTGCTCGGTGACGAAGCCGGCCAGTACGACAAGATCACCGACACCCTCGACGTCTGGTTCGACTCCGGCACCACCCACTGGCATGTGCTGCGTGGCTCGCACGACATCGGCCACGCCACCGGCCCGCGCGCCGACCTGTACCTGGAAGGTTCCGACCAGCACCGCGGCTGGTTCCACTCGTCGCTGCTGACCGGCTGCGCCATCGACAACCACGCGCCGTACCGCGAGCTGCTGACCCACGGCTTCACCGTGGACGAGAACGGCCGCAAGATGTCCAAGTCGCTGGGCAACACCATCGAGCCTGAGAAGGTCAACAACACCCTGGGTGCCGACATCCTGCGCCTGTGGGTCTCGGCCACCGACTACTCCGGTGAGATGGCGGTTTCCGAGCAGATCCTGCAGCGCAGCGCCGACGCCTACCGCCGCATCCGCAACACCGCGCGCTTCCTGCTCTCCAACCTGTCCGGCTTCGACCCGGCCCGCGACCTGCTGCCGGCCGAAGACATGCTGGCGCTGGACCGCTGGGCGGTGGACCGTACCCTGCTGCTGCAGCGCGAGCTGGAAGAGCACTACGGCGAATACCGCTTCTGGAACGTCTACTCGAAGATCCACAACTTCTGCGTGCAGGAGCTGGGCGGCTTCTACCTCGACATCATCAAGGACCGCCAGTACACCACCGGCGCCAACAGTGTCGCCCGCCGTTCCTGCCAGACCGCGCTGTACCACATCAGCGAGGCGCTGGTGCGCTGGATCGCGCCGATCCTGGCCTTCACCGCCGACGAAATCTGGCAGTACCTGCCAGGTGAGCGTAACGAGTCGGTGATGCTCAACGGCTGGTACCAGGGCCTGAGCGAACTGCCGGCCGACGCCGAGCTGGACCGCGCCTACTGGGACCGCGTGATGGCCGTCAAGGCAGCCGTCAACAAGGAACTGGAGAACCAGCGCAGCGCCAAGGTCATCGGCGGCAACCTGCAGGCCGAAGTCACCCTGTTCGCCGAAGAGGGCCTGACTGCCGACCTGAACAAGCTCGGCGACGAGCTGCGCTTCGTGCTGATCACCTCCGCCGCCAGCGTGGTGCCGTTCGTCCAGGCCCCGGCCGATGCCGTGACAACCGAAGTCGAAGGCCTCAAGCTGAAGATCGTCAAGTCCGGCCATGCCAAGTGCGGCCGTTGCTGGCACTTCCGCGCCGACGTCGGCAGCCACCCGGAGCACCCGGAAATCTGCGCCCGTTGCGTCGACAACCTGAGCGGTGAAGGCGAGGTGCGCCACTATGCCTAACGCAGCTGGGCGCTTCGGGCGCCTTGCCTGGCTCTGGCTGAGCCTGGTGGTACTGGTCGTCGACCAGGCCACCAAGGTCTACTTCGAAGGGGCGTTGAGCCTGTATCAGCAGATCGTGGTCATCCCCGACTACTTCAGCTGGACCCTGGCCTACAACACCGGCGCGGCCTTCAGCTTCCTCGCCGACAGCTCCGGCTGGCAGCGCTGGTTGTTCGCCCTGATCGCCTTGGTGGTCAGTGCCGTGCTGGTGGTCTGGCTCAAGCGCCTGGGGCGCAACGAGACCTGGCTTGCCGTGGCCCTGGCCCTGGTGCTGGGTGGCGCGCTGGGCAACCTGTACGACCGCGTGGTGCTTGGCCATGTGGTCGACTTCATCCTGGTGCACTGGCGCAACACCCATTACTTCCCGGCCTTCAACGTGGCCGACAGCGCCATCACCGTGGGTGCGGTGATGCTGGCGCTGGATATGTTCAAGAGCAAGAAGTCCGAGGAGCCTGTCCATGACTGAGACACGTATTGGCCAGAACACCGAAGTGACCCTGCACTTCGCCCTGCACCTGGAAAACGGCGACACCGTCGACAGCACCTTCGACAAGGCCCCGGCCACCTTCAAGGTCGGCGACGGCAACCTGCTGCCAGGCTTCGAAAGCGCCCTGTTCGGTTTCAAGGCCGGTGACCAGCGCAAGCTGAGCATCGCCCCAGAGAACGCCTTCGGCCAGCACAACCCGCAGAACGTGCAGGTAATGCCGCGCTCGCAGTTCGAAGGCATGGAGCTGTCCGACGGGCTGCTGGTGATCTTCAACGATGCCGCCAACACCGAGCTGCCGGGTGTGGTCAAAGCGTTCGACGACAACCAGGTGACCATCGACTTCAACCATCCACTGGCTGGCAAGACCCTCAACTTCGAGGTGCAGATCCTCGACGTGAAGGCCCTGTGAGCCTGGAGCCGAGCATGCAAATCAAACTCGCCAACCCGCGCGGCTTCTGCGCGGGGGTCGACCGGGCGATCGAGATCGTCAACCGCGCCCTGGAAGTCTTCGGCCCACCGATCTACGTGCGCCACGAAGTGGTGCACAACAAGTTCGTCGTCGAAGACCTGCGCAGCCGTGGCGCGATTTTCGTCGAAGAACTGGACCAGGTGCCGGACGACGTCATCGTCATCTTCAGCGCCCATGGTGTATCGCAAGCGGTGCGCCAGGAGGCCGCCGGCCGTGGCCTGAAAGTCTTCGACGCCACCTGCCCACTGGTGACCAAGGTGCACATCGAGGTTGCCAAGTACAGCCGCGACGGCCGTGAGTGCATCCTGATCGGCCACGCCGGGCACCCGGAAGTCGAAGGCACCATGGGGCAGTACGATGCCAGCAATGGCGGCGCCATCTACCTCGTCGAAGACGAGAAGGACGTCGCCGCGCTGCAGGTGCGCAACCCCGAGCACCTGGCTTTCGTCACCCAGACCACCCTGTCGATGGATGACACCAGCCGGGTCATCGACGCCCTGCGCGCACGCTTCCCGAGCATCGGTGGGCCGCGCAAGGACGACATCTGCTACGCCACCCAGAACCGCCAGGACGCCGTCAAGCAACTGGCCGACGAGTGCGACGTGGTGCTGGTGGTCGGCAGCCCCAACAGCTCCAACTCCAACCGCTTGCGTGAGCTGGCCGAGCGCATGAGCACCCCGGCCTACCTGATCGACGGTGCCGAGGACCTGCAGCGCAGCTGGTTCGACGGTGTCGAGCGGATCGGCATCACCGCCGGTGCTTCGGCCCCCGAAGTGTTGGTGCGTGGCGTGATCGAACAGCTCAAGGCCTGGGGCGCGACCGGCGCCGAAGAACTCGATGGCCGCGAGGAGAACATCACCTTCTCCATGCCCAAAGAGCTGCGGGTTCGCTCGCTGATCTGATCAGTCGCCTGCGCAGCGACGTTTCTCGTCGCTGAGCAGGCGCACTCTTCCACTGGGGCTCAGCACCACCTGATACAGGCTGACCCGGGTATTGCGCTGGCAGACCTGCAAGGTGATGCCACCGAAGCCAGACCCCAATGGCGCGCCGCGCCCGCTGAACCTCATTTCCCGTGAATCGCTGGCGACAATCCACAGTGGCCTGTCGAGGCGATGTTCGCGCAGCAACTGGCCGTCGTGCTGCAGCGACAGGCGCCAACCCTTGCCCCAGTCTCCCTCTACTGGCAGTACCAGCACCGCCTGTTGGCGCAGCAGCGCCTGGTTGCGCGCGTCACGCAGCGCCTGTGCCAGCTCCCGCGCAGTCGCAGACTGATACAGCTGTTCACTGAACTTGCTGTAAGCCGATACCCCCAGGTGCATCAGAAGGCCGGCCACTGCCAGCGCGCACATCATTTGTATCAGTGTTACGCCTTGTTGCCTCACCGTGCATTCCTCCCTGCAAGTGCTTCGCTGAAGCTTCACGGTCGCTTGGCAGGTATGCCAGTCGGCCACTTCAGGTAGTGGGTGGGGAAAGATCCCAGGAGGGGGCGCAATGTGGGCCAGGGAAGGTGGCATGACGTTGTTGGAAGTGCTGGTGGCCATGATGGTGCTGGCCTTGGGCGTGTTCATGGCAGCGGCGCTGCAGGTGCGTGGTTTGCAGGCAAGCGACAACGCTCGGCGTGAAGGCCAGGCGCTGCAACTGTTGCAAGGCATGCTGGAGCGGGTGAGGGCGGCGGGTGCGCTATCGGCTGCCGACCAGGCGGCCTGGCAGATACAGGTACCTGCCGTGCTGGGCGCTTCGGCTGAGGGCAGGGTCAGCCACAGCGCTGGCTGGCTGATGTTGGAGGTGCACTGGTCAGTGGGAGCTGAGCGGCAGATGCTTGGCTTGCAGGGCAGGGCGCTGCCATGACGCGCCGGCAAACAGGCGTCGGCCTGACCGAAACCATGCTCGCGCTGGCGCTCGGGCTGATGCTGCTGGCAGCGGCAAGCCAAGTGTTCGGCTCGGCCTACCAGGCCTGGCGCCTGCAAGGCGTGACCGCGCGGATGCAGGATGACGCCCGGCTGGTCCTGCAGCGCATGGCCGAGGATATCCGCATGGCCGGCATGTTCGGCTGCTTGCGTCTTGAGCCCGAGGACTTCCGCGTGTCCGACGCAGCCCAGGCCTTTGCCAACCCGATCCAGATCACCCCTGGCAACATCATCCTGGTCGGTGCCGCGCTACCCGGCCTGTCTGGCCCGTCGGATTGGACAGTGCTCAGCGATTGCCGCAGTTGGGCGCACGTGGTGGGCAGCCAGCATGTGTCGGCGGGCGATCTGTTCGCCTTGCCGGTGCGTCGGCTGGTCTACCAATTGCGCGATGGCAGCCTGTTGCTCCTCACCAAAACCCAGAACGCCAGGCTGATCGACAATGTGCGGGCGCTGGAGCTGTCCAGGGTGGGCCAGCGTGTAGATATCCGCCTCACCCTGTACGACCGCCAGCACCAGCTTGAGCAGCATCACCAGATAAGCGTGGCCGTGCGCAACCCGCAGGGTGACGCATGAGGCGCCAGCGCGGCGTCGTCCTGCTGTTGGCGTTGAGCCTGAGCTTGCTGCTGGGTTTGCTGGCGGCCCAGGGCCTGCGTGAGGCACTGCTGCAGCAGCGGCTGCTGAGTGAGCAACTGGCGGGAGTACGCGCTTTCGAGCAGGCAGAGGCCAGCCTGATCGAGGGGGCGGCGTTGCTGTCGACGCACTTGCCCGAGCTGTGTTCGGCATGCCTGCCGCCGGGGCTTCCCGGCGACGAACCGGCCCCGCCATGGCAAGCCACCGACAGCGGCTACGTGTTTTTGCAGAACCTTGGCCAGAGTAGCCGGGCGGCTGGCATGCCGGTTGGCGAGCAGGTGACGCTGGTCCGGGTGACGGCCATCAGCCGTCAGGTACGCGGCCGTCGGGTACTTGAAGCTGTGCATGCGCTGGATGACGCGGCAGTGCTGCGGCGCATCAGCTGGCGCCAACGCCTGGAGGACGACTGACATGCAGCGTGGCCTGAGCCTTATCGAGTTGTTGATTGTCGTGGCACTGATCGGCATGCTGGCAGCCATTGCCTACCCCAGTTACAGCGAACAGCTACGGCGCGCCGCGCGCAGCGAAGTGGTCGGCCTGCTGCAGGATGCGGCCCTGCGCCTCGCGCGCCACCACACCCGTGTCGGCGGCTACGCCGACAACGAACAGCTGGTGACGCCATTGCCCATGGGTAACCGCTACTACCGCCTACAGGCTCGCCGCGAGACTGACAGTTTCACGCTGCTGGCCGTGCGCCTGCCCGACGGGATCATGGCGCAAGACCGCTGTGGCGACTTCCAGCTCGACCAGGCAGGTGTGCGCAGCAATCCAGGTGCTGGCGACAATGCCGAGCTGTGCTGGGGAAGCTGAAGATCAGAAGGTGCCACGGCACCGTGGAATTACTTCAGGTGTTGGATCGAACGATGAGCAAGCAAGTAGTGATTGTCGGCGGTGGCGTCATCGGCCTGCTGACGGCGTTCAACCTGGCGGCCGAGGTCGACCGGGTGGTGCTGTGCGACCAGGGCGAGGTCGGCCGCGAGTCGTCGTGGGCGGGGGGCGGTATCGTCTCGCCGCTGTACCCGTGGCGCTACAGCACCGCAGTGACGGCGCTGGCGCATTGGTCACAGGACTTTTATCCACAGCTGGGCGAGCGCCTGTTCGCCAGCACCGGCGTCGACCCTGAGGTGCACACCACCGGCCTGTACTGGCTGGACCTGGACGATGAAGCCGAGGCCCTGGCCTGGGCTGCGCGCGAACAGCGCCCGCTGAGTGCGGTGGATATCTCGGCGGCCTACGACGCCGTGCCGGTGCTGGGCGCGGGCTACCGCCACGCGATCTACATGGCCGGTGTGGCCAACGTGCGCAACCCGCGCCTGGTCAAGTCGCTCAAGGCCGCGCTGCTGGCGCTGCCCAACGTCACCCTGCGCGAGCACTGCCAAGTCACCGGTTTCGCCGAGGAAGGCGGGCGCATCGTCGGTGTGCAGACCAACGACGGCGTGCTGGCCGCCGATGATGTGGTGCTCAGCGCCGGTGCCTGGAGCGGCGACCTGTTGCAGACACTGGGCCTGGCATTGCCGGTGGAGCCGGTCAAAGGCCAGATGATCCTGTTCAAGTGCGCCGAAGATTTCTTGCCGAGCATGGTCCTGGCCAAGGGGCGCTACGCGATCCCGCGCCGCGACGGGCACATCCTGGTGGGCAGTACCCTGGAGCACGAAGGCTACGACAAAACCCCTACAGCCGAAGCACTGGCCAGCCTCAAGGCCTCGGCCATCGAGCTGTTGCCGGCATTGGCCGATGCCGAAGTCGTTGGACACTGGGCGGGGTTGCGTCCGGGCTCGCCGGAAGGCATCCCGTACATCGGTGCGGTACCGGGCCATGAAGGGCTATGGCTGAACTGCGGCCATTACCGCAATGGCCTGGTGCTGGCGCCGGCGTCATGCCAGTTGTTCAGCGACCTGCTGCTGGGGCGTGAGCCGATCATCGACCCGGCGCCGTATGCGCCTGAAGGCCGTCTGGCCTGAAGGCGCCGGAGGAACGCGCTCTGTGGGAGCGGCTTTAGCCGCGAAGCAGGCACCGCGGTGCCTGGCACCAGCCTTGCTGGTGATCGCGGGTAAACCCGCTCCCACAGGGGCATACCTGGACGGGATTCATGGGGTCAGCCCTGCCGGCCTGGCCCTTGCTGCAAATGCTGTTGGCTGCAATACCACTCCTTGCCCTGCTGCAACGCCCGGTCATTCGGCAGGTGCACGCCGCAGTGGGCGCAGCGCACCATCCTCAGCGGGTCGTCGAGGCGCGGCTCGGCGGGGGATTGCTGACTGGTCTTGAACTTGCGCCACAGCCAGAACGCGGCGGCGATCAGGGCGATCCAGAAAAGTAGGCGAACCATGGTGTCCAGCTTGTCGAGAGAAGAAGGCGACAGTCTAGGATGCGGCCAATAAAAAAGGGAGGCCTTGGGCCTCCCTTCTTTGTCACGCGCAGGATCAGTCGAACATGCCGAAGGTCATGTAGCTGAACCACGAGCGGTCTTTCTCGGCTTCTTTCGGGCCTTCCGGCAGGATCGGGTCGCCGTTTTCGTCCTTGGGCAGCAGGTCTTCCGGCATCTCGGAGCGGGCGTCCTGGAACTGGCGCACCACGTCCTGGTTGGCGCGGGTCTCGCCCGGTGGCAGCGGCGTTTCGGTCTCGATCAGGCCCAGGGTGGCCTTGGACAGCCAGGAGCGGTTGCCGTTTTCATCCTGGGTGGCGACGAACTGGCCATCGACCAGGCTCGGGTGGTTCGGGTAGTTGAGCTTGAGGGTTTCCAGGCTGG
Organism: Pseudomonas oryziphila; assembly: GCF_003940825.1. Taxonomy (NCBI): domain Bacteria; kingdom Pseudomonadati; phylum Pseudomonadota; class Gammaproteobacteria; order Pseudomonadales; family Pseudomonadaceae; genus Pseudomonas; species Pseudomonas oryziphila. The sequence continues at coordinate 890,054 of NZ_CP034338.1, forward strand.
TAGCGGCCAGTTCGTCCAGGTGCATGTGCTGGTACGACTCGACCATCACCGCCAGGCCGTCGCCGACCGATGGGGTTTCCTGGAAGTTCTCGACCACGTAGCGACCACGGTTGGCGGCGGCCACGTAGGCCTCGCGGCTCAGGTAGTAGTTGGCCACGTGGATTTCGTAGCTGGCCAGCAGGTTGCGCAGGTAGATCATGCGCTGCTTGGCGTCTGGCGAGTAACGGCTGTTGGGGAAGCGGCTGGTCAGCTGGGCGAACTCGTTGTACGAGTCACGGGCGGCGCCAGGGTCACGCTTGGTCATGTCCAGCGGCAGGAAGCGCGCCAACAGGCCACGGTCCTGGTCGAAGGAGGTCAGGCCTTTCAGGTAATAGGCGTAGTCGACGTTCGGGTGCTGCGGGTGCAGGCGGATGAAGCGCTCGGCGGCGGACTTGGCGGCCTCGGGCTCGGAGTTCTTGTAGTTGGCGTAGATCAGCTCGAGCTGCGCCTGGTCGGCGTAGCGGCCGAACGGATAGCGCGATTCCAGGGCCTTGAGCTTGTTCACGGCGCTGGTGTAGCTGGAGTTGTCCAGATCAGCCTGAGCCTGCTGGTACAGCTCGGCCTCGCTGAGGTTCTCGTCAATGACTTCCTTGTTCGAGGAACAGGCAGCGGTGAGCCCGAGGATGGCGATCAGCAGCAGGTGTTTCACTTGCATGGCGGCTTGCGTCCCTTTGACGGCCGCTGTCTTGGGCGGAGCCGTCCTGTTATGATGAGCGCCCCCGGCCAAACCCCGGGGCAAAAGAAGCCGTATTTAACCACAAGCACGCAGCCGAAACCAAAGGCTGTACGCCCGCCGAATTGAGCATGTCCGAGATCATTCAACTTAGCGCAGAGGTCCCGTCCGAACTGGGCGGCCAACGCCTCGACCAGGTCGCCGCCCAACTGTTCGCCGAGTACTCGCGTTCGCGCCTTACTTCGTGGATCAAGGATGGTCGCCTGACCGTCAATGACGCGGTACTGCGGCCGCGCGACACCGTTCACAGTGGCGACATCCTGGCCCTCGAGGCCGAACAGGAAGCCCAGGGTGAATGGGTGGCCCAGGATATCGAGCTGGACATCGTCTATGAAGACGACCAGATCCTGGTGATCAACAAGCCTGCCGGGCTGGTGGTCCACCCGGCGGCCGGCCATGCCGATGGCACCTTGCTCAATGCCCTGCTGCACCATGTGCCGGACATCATCAATGTGCCGCGCGCAGGTATCGTGCATCGCCTGGACAAGGACACCACCGGCCTGATGGTGGTGGCCAAGACCCTGCAGGCGCAGACCAAGCTGGTCGAGCAGCTGCAGAGCCGCAGCGTCAGCCGCATCTATGAATGCATCGTGGTGGGCGTGGTGATTGCCGGCGGCAAGATCGACGCGCCGATCGGCCGTCACGGCGGCCTGCGCCAGCGCATGGCGGTCACCGACGGTGGCAAGCCGGCGGTCAGCCACTACCGGGTACTCAAGCGCTTCCGTTCGCACACCCATGTGCGGGTCAAGCTGGAAACCGGCCGTACCCACCAGATCCGTGTGCACATGGCGCATGTCGGCTACCCGTTGGTCGGCGACCAGACTTACGGCGTGCGTTTCCGCATTCCACCGGCCGCCAGCGTGACCATGGTCGAGGCGGTGAAAAACTTCCCTCGTCAGGCCCTGCACGCACGCTTCCTGGCCCTGGATCACCCGACTACCGGTGAACGTATGGAGTGGAAGTCCGAGCTGCCGGATGACTTCAAGTGGCTGCTGTCGCTGCTCGAACAGGACCGCGAGAGCTTCATCGGATGAGTGGCCTGACGCAGTCGCTGATCCTCCCCGACTGGCCGGCCCCGGCCTCGGTACGCGCCTGTGTCACCACCCGCGAGGGCGGCGTCAGCCTGCCGCCCTATGCCACCTTCAATCTTGGCGACCATGTGGGCGATGAGCCGCTGGCCGTTGCCGAGAACCGTCGTCGCCTCAGTGATGAATTCGCCATCCAGCCCGCCTGGCTCAAGCAAGTGCATGGGCTGGTGGTGGCTGACGCCAACCCGGCGCTGGTTGCCGAGGCCGATGCCAGCTGGACCGACCAGCCCGGCATTGCCTGCACCGTGATGACCGCCGACTGCCTGCCCGCGCTGTTCTGCGACCGCTCCGGCACCCGTGTGGCCGCCGCCCATGCCGGCTGGCGCGGGCTGGCTGGTGGCGTGCTGGAAGCTACCCTGGACCGCCTGGCCGTGCCGCCTGAAGACGTGCTGGTATGGCTGGGGCCGGCAATTGGCCCGCAGGCCTTTGAAGTGGGCCTGGAAGTGCGTGATGCGTTCACGGCGGTGCACCCCGAGGCGGCTGCAGCCTTTGTCGACGGCGAACGGCCGGGCAAGCTGATGGCCGACATCTATGCGCTGGCGCGGATCCGCCTGGCCGCACGCGGTGTGACGGCTGTTTACGGCGGTGGGTTCTGCACGGTCAGCGATCAACGCTTCTTCTCTTATCGCCGCACCCCGCAGGGTGGGCGCTTTGCTTCGCTGGTGTGGCTCAGCCCTCGCTAAGCCTGGGGCAGCTTCGCGGCCCAATCGCTGGCAAGCCAGCTCCCACATGCCAAGGTTTGTACTGCTCCTGTGGGAGCCGGCTTGCCGGCTATTGGGCTGCGCAGCAGCCCCGGCAATCTCAATCCACCACTCTCCCTGCTGACCTCGATCAACCCCGCTACGCTTGAATCTTCCAGAATCACCCATATCTATTGGTCATCTCAGGCAGGTTCTTCATACAGGTGCTGTCCATCGCTCCGCCTGCCCTTTATAGGAAGGTATCCCCATGCGAATAGACCGACTGACCAGCAAGCTGCAACTCGCGTTATCCGATTCCCAATCCCTGGCCGTGGGCATGGACCACCCGGCCATCGAGCCCCTGCACCTGCTGCAGGCGCTTGTCGACCAGCAGGGCGGCTCGATCAAGCCGTTGCTGATGCAGGTGGGCTTCGACATCAACAGCCTGAAAAAGGCGTTGACCAAGGAGCTCGACCAGCTGCCGAAAATCCAGAACCCCACCGGCGACGTGAACATGTCCCAGGACCTGGCGCGCCTGCTCAACCAGGCCGACCGCCTGGCCCAGCAGAAGGGCGACCAGTTCATTTCCAGCGAACTGGTGCTGCTCGCCGCCATGGACGAGAACAGCAAGGTCGGCAAGTTGCTGCTCGGCCAGGGCGTGACCAAGAAGGCCCTGGAAAATGCCATCAACAACCTGCGCGGTGGCGCGGCGGTGAATGACGCCAATGCCGAAGAGTCGCGCCAGGCCCTGGACAAGTACACCGTCGACCTCACCAAGCGTGCCGAGGAAGGCAAGCTCGACCCGGTGATCGGCCGTGACGATGAAATCCGCCGCACCGTGCAGGTGCTGCAGCGCCGTACCAAGAACAACCCGGTGCTGATCGGCGAGCCCGGCGTGGGCAAGACCGCCATCGCCGAAGGCCTGGCCCAGCGCATCATCAACGGTGAAGTGCCCGATGGCCTCAAAGGCAAGCGCCTGCTGGCGCTGGACATGGGCGCGCTGATCGCTGGCGCCAAGTACCGCGGTGAATTCGAAGAGCGCCTCAAAGGCCTGCTCAACGAGCTGTCCAAGCAGGAAGGCCAGATCATCCTGTTCATCGACGAACTGCACACCATGGTCGGCGCCGGCAAGGGCGAGGGCGCCATGGACGCCGGCAACATGCTCAAGCCGGCCCTGGCCCGTGGCGAGCTGCACTGCGTAGGTGCCACCACGCTCAACGAGTACCGCCAGTTCATCGAGAAGGACGCCGCCCTCGAGCGCCGCTTCCAGAAGGTGCTGGTCGAAGAGCCGAGCGAGGAAGACACCATCGCCATCCTGCGCGGCCTGAAAGAGCGCTATGAAGTGCACCACAAGGTGGCCATCACCGATGGCGCGATCATCGCCGCGGCCAAGCTCAGCCACCGCTACATCACCGACCGTCAGCTGCCGGACAAGGCCATTGACCTGATCGACGAAGCCGCCAGCCGCATCCGCATGGAGATCGACTCCAAGCCGGAGGTGCTTGACCGCCTCGACCGCCGTCTGATCCAGCTGAAGGTGGAATCCCAGGCGCTGAAGAAAGAAGAAGACGAAGCGGCGAAGAAACGTCTGGAGAAACTGACCGAAGAAATCGAGCGGCTGGAGCGCGAGTACTCCGACCTCGAAGAAATCTGGGCCTCCGAGAAAGCCGAGGTGCAGGGTTCGGCGCAGATCCAGCAGAAGATCGAGCAATCCCGCCAGGAGCTCGAAGCCGCCCGCCGCAAAGGCGACCTCAGCCGCATGGCCGAGCTGCAGTACGGGGTCATCCCGGACCTGGAGCGCAGCCTGCAGATGGTCGACCAGCACGGCAAGAGCGAGAACCAGCTGCTGCGCAACAAGGTGACCGAGGAAGAGATTGCCGAAGTGGTCTCCAAGTGGACCGGCATCCCGGTGGCCAAGATGCTCGAAGGCGAGCGCGAGAAGCTGCTGAAGATGGAAGAGCTGCTGCACCAGCGGGTGATCGGCCAGCACGAAGCGGTCACCGCCGTGGCCAACGCCGTGCGCCGTTCCCGCGCCGGGCTGTCCGACCCGAACCGCCCCAGCGGCTCGTTCCTGTTCCTCGGCCCGACCGGCGTGGGCAAGACCGAGCTGTGCAAGGCCTTGGCCGAGTTCCTGTTCGACACCGAAGAGGCCATGGTGCGCATCGACATGTCCGAGTTCATGGAGAAACACTCCGTGGCGCGTCTGATCGGTGCCCCACCAGGGTATGTAGGTTATGAAGAGGGCGGTTACCTGACCGAGGCCGTGCGCCGCAAGCCGTACTCGGTGGTGTTGCTGGACGAGGTGGAGAAAGCTCATCCGGATGTGTTCAACGTGCTGCTGCAGGTGCTTGAAGACGGCCGTCTGACCGACAGCCACGGCCGCACCGTGGACTTCCGCAACACGGTGATCGTGATGACCTCCAACCTGGGCTCGGCGCAGATCCAGGAACTGGTGGGTGACCGCGAGGCGCAGCGTGCGGCGGTGATGGATGCGGTGGGCGCGCACTTCAGGCCCGAGTTCATCAACCGTATCGACGAAGTGGTAGTGTTCGAGCCACTGGGCCGCGAGCAGATCGCCGGTATCACCGAGATCCAGCTGGGCCGCCTGCGCAGCCGCCTGCTGGAGCGCGAGCTGAGCCTGAGCCTCAGCCCAGAGGCCTTGGACAAGCTGATCGCGGTGGGTTACGACCCGGTGTATGGCGCACGGCCGCTCAAGCGTGCGATCCAGCGCTGGATCGAAAACCCACTGGCGCAGTTGATTCTCGGTGGGCAGTTCCTGCCAGGTGCGGCGATCACGGCCAAGGTGGAAGGCGACGAAATCGTCTTTGCCTGATCACTGTTGAAATGCAGAGCCCCGCGAAAGCGGGGCTTTTTTTTGTGCTTGGGTCGACACCATCGCGGGGCAAGCCCGCTCCCACGCACAGTGTCCAGCCTTCGTGGGAGCGGGCTTGCCCCGCGATGGGGTGGGCGCCGGCCCAGCAAAATCGGGTCTTTCCGAGTTTTTTTCATAACTTGCTGAAATTTTTGAAAAAAACGCTTGCCAGGATAAGAGAGTGCCCCTAATATACGCCGCGTTGTCAGCCACTAAGCGAATCACCAGCAACACCGGTGACCGCAAAACAACTTACAAATCAGTAAGTTGAATGAAAAAAAGGGGTTGACAAGCAAAACGAAGAATGTAGAATAGCCGGCCTCAGCAGCGACAAAGCGAAAGCGGCGAAGCTAAAGAGTCCGAAGCGAACACAGCCTTCGGAGTAGCACTGAAGTAAGTTGTACCGAAGTTCAGTTCCGCGATAGCTCAGTCGGTAGAGCAAATGACTGTTAATCATTGGGTCCCTGGTTCGAGTCCAGGTCGCGGAGCCAATCTCGGGGTGTAGCGCAGTCCGGTAGCGCGCCTGCTTTGGGAGCAGGATGTCAGGAGTTCGAATCCCCTCACCCCGACCATTTTCAGGGTCGTTAGCTCAGTTGGTAGAGCAGTTGGCTTTTAACCAATTGGTCGTAGGTTCGAATCCTACACGACCCACCATGTAAAGAGGGCATCTCGAAAGAGATGCCCTTTTTCTTTTGCCCGCGATTTATATTCCCGCCCTTGCTACCCTGTGCGCCTTGCCCGCAGGAGCGCCGCGCCATGCCTTTGAAAACCAGTGTGTTCATCGCCACCAGCCTGGATGGCTTCATCGCCCGTGAAGACGGCGGCCTCGACTGGCTGATGGGGGCGACCGAATCTGCCGATGATCATGGTTATGCGGGGTTCATGGCCGGTGTCGATACCTTGGTGATGGGGCGCGGCACCTTCGACAAGGTGATGACCTTCGGCCAGTGGCCTTACCCGGATACCCGCGTGGTGGTGGTCAGCGCCAGCCTTGGGAAGTTACCGGCGGGCGCGCCGGAGCAAATCGAGCTGCATCCAGGGCCGATCCCGGAGTTGCTGGAGCACCTGCAGGCCACGGGCGCGAAAAGCCTGTACCTGGATGGCGGCAAGTTGATTCAGGGGTTCTTGCGCGAGGGGCTGGTGAACGAGCTGACCATTACCCGCATTCCCGTGCTGCTGGGGCAGGGGATACCGCTGTTTGGCGAGTTGGCGAAGGATGTGCTGCTGCAGCACATCAAGACGACCAGTTACGAGAGTGGGTTCGTGCAGAGCACGTATCGCGTGGTCCGTTAACGTCGCCGATTGGCCATGTGGATCTTGTGGGAGCGGGCTTGCCCCGCGATGGCGTCAGGCGTTACAACGATGGCGCCTGAGCTGACGTCATCGCGGGGCAAGCCCGCTCCCACTAGATCTTCGTCTTTACCTTGAACCGCGCTGCGGCTGTCAGTGCAGCTTCAGGCGAGGCTCGGTCCCGCGCCCAATCTTGCTACCCAGCATCAGCATCGCCGTGCGGAAGAACCCATACAACGCCATCTGGTGCATGCGGTACAGCGACACATAGAACATCCGCGCCAGCCAGCCTTCCAGCTTCACGCTGCCCATCAGGTTACCCATCAGGTTGCCCACCGCCGAGAAGCGCGACAGCGACACCAGCGAGCCGTAATCCTTGTACTCGTAGGTCGGCAGCGCCTTGTTCTCCAGCCGCGCCTTCAGGCTCCTGGCCAGCAGCGACGCCTGCTGGTGCGCGGCCTGGGCCCGTGGCGGCACGTTGCGGTCGCTGCCCGGTTGCGGGCAGGCGGCGCAATCGCCGAAGGCGAAGATATTGTCGTCGCGGGTGGTCTGCAGGGTCGGGCGCACCACCAGCTGGTTGATGCGGTTGGTTTCCAGGCCGTCGATGTCCTTGAGGAAGCCCGGCGCACGAATACCCGCCGCCCACACCTTAAGGCTGGCCTGGATCACTTCGCCGGACGCCGTTTTCAGGCCATCTTCGGTCACTTCACTGACCGAGGCGTTGGTCATCACCGTCACCCCGAGTTTTTCCAGGGTCTTGTGCACCGGCACGCTGATGCGCTCGGGCAGCGCCGGCAGTACGCGCGGGCCAGCCTCGATCAGGGTGATGTGCATGTCCTTGGGCTGGATCTTGTCCAGGCCGTAGGCCGCCAGTTCATGGGCGGCGTTGTGCAGTTCGGCCGCCAGCTCAACACCGGTGGCACCGGCGCCGACGATGGCCACGCTGATCTTCTCGCTGGCCACATCGCCGGCATGGGCGCGCAGGTAGTGGTTGAGCAGCTGCTGGTGGAAGCGCTCGGCCTGCTTGCGGCTGTCGAGGAACAGACAGTGCTGCGCCGCGCCCAGGGTGCCGAAGTCGTTGGTGTTGCTGCCTACTGCAATCACCAGGGTGTCGTAACCCAGGGTGCGCGCAGGCAGCAGCTCGCGGCCTTCGTCGTCGAGGGTAGCGGCCAGCTGGATCTGTTTGCTTTCGCGGTCCAGGCCGCTCATGCGGCCCATCTGGAAGTTGAAGTGGTTCCACTTGGCCTGAGCCACGTAGTTCAGTTCATCTTCCGAGGAGTTCAGCGAACCGGCCGCCACTTCGTGCAGCAGTGGTTTCCAGATGTGCGTCAGGTTGGCATCAACCAGGGTGATCTCGGCCTGTTTGCGCTTGCCCAGGCTTTTACCCAGGCGGGTCGCCAGTTCCAGGCCGCCGGCGCCGCCGCCGACAATCACGATGCGATGAGTCATAGGGATATCTCACAAGTTTTACGGAATTCGTGGGCACAAGGCCCGGCCGCAACGCAGCAGAGGGGAGGGCGAGCGCAAGGCAGCTCATAGCACCAGTCCACTCAACAGGCGGCTCAACAGGCCCAGACCGATGGTCACGGCCACCACCAGCAACAGGAGCAGCAACGGCCGGAAAGGCCTGCGCTCGACACGATGCTGGGGGGCACTCAAGTACTCATCGACGCGACGCTGATCTTCAGGATTCAGGCGGCTGGTCATGGTGGGCCTCGTAGATAGACGTTTGTGACTGCGTGTACGCCACAGCGTTCACGCAAACGCGTGGAACGAATGATAATGCGTTCTATCTCTGGCGCCGAGTGTACGTGATCGCAAAGACTCTCGGCACTGGATCAAAGACTGATGCCCACATCGAACACGATGCTGCGCCCCAGGTTGGCACGCAAGAAATCCGGCGCATCCGGGTGGGCGAACAGCACCCGGGCAAAGGTCGGCCCCACCAGCGACAGCGAACGCCAGCCCTGGCGCAGGTATTCGGTGGGTGGCGGGAAATGGCTGTTGAGGTCGAGCACCTCGCGCTTGAGGCTGGCGAAGGCGATGATGTCCAGCTCGCTCAAGTCCAGCCCGCGCTCCCGGTAGTTATGCGCCTTCTTGCGCAAGGTCGGCGCCAGGCGCGCCAGCAGCTCCTGGGCAGGGATGCGCCGCGGCCGTGCTTCGCGACGCACCAGCTGGCTCAGGGAAAACGCGCTGCGCCGGCGTTGCAGCTCCTCGCGCCATTCATCGTTGAGGCGCCGACCCTCGTCGAGCACGAAGAACACCTCGAACGCCGCATCGCGGAACAGCACATCCGGCGGCTCCTGCCCGGCCGGGGTGAAGTCCTCGCTGCGGTAGGCGATGTTCAACCCTTGCAGCAGGCGCTGGCACACCCAACGCTCGCGCTCCCATTTGCGCGCATTGGAGAGAAAGGCATTGGCTTGTTCGGCCTGGATGGTTAGCAGGCGCAAGTAGTCGGAGTCATCCATGGGGACAAGCTTAGTCGCTAAACGATGACGGTAAGATGCTGTTTGTGCGTGGGAATCAGCCCAGCATCAACCATTGCTGAACCACCCCGAGCAAATGCAGCAGCCCGCCCCCCAGGCAGATCACCGAACTGACCGCGATAAACCGCCGAGTCCGCCCCGTGCCGGCCAGCAGTACCGGGCCCAGCAGGCCGCGAGCCAGGTACACCAGGGTGATCAGGCAGATCACCGGCAGCAGGAAGGGCAACGGTTTGATCAGCCCGGCAGCAGACAGCGCATAGGCCGACCAGGCCAGCAACACCAGCGCAATGGCCGTGGTGACCAGTGCCGGGTAGTGGCGCCCTTGCTCGGCGGCCCTGGCCATGCGCTCGCCCGCGCCGAACAAGCGGTACCAGCGCGGCCCGACCAGGATGATCGCCAGGTGCAGCAGGCCCGCGACCGCGCTGAATACCGCGCCCAACAGCAGTGGCAGATTGAGCCCTTCAGGCATAGCGGACGCTTCCTGCATCGAATGGAGCTGCCAGCCTATAGCAACCAGGCGAAAGGGAGAATGGGTGTAGACTCAGGCTTGTCCACATGGCCGACAGGGATATTGCTCAGGTGATCAGCGCACAGGTCTTGTCCAGCACCAGCCTCACCCTTGGCTGGCTCGGTTACGTGCCCCTGCTGGTCTGGGCCATCAGCCGCACCCGCTGGGTCGAGCTGCTCACCGATACTCGCCGCCAGCACCTGCTGTTCGGCACCGTGTTCGGCTTGTTTGCCCTGTGGCTGGTGCGTCGCGACTTCGACACTGGCGTGTCCTATCACTTCATCGGCATGACCGCCGTGACCCTTTTGCTGGACTGGCCGCTGGCGGTGCTTGGCGGCTTTCTTGCCCAGCTCGGTTTGCTGCTGCTTGGCCGCCAGGACCTGGCCGCGATCGGCGTCAACGGCCTGCTGATCGTAGGCCTGCCGGTGCTGGTCACCGAGGTGTGCGCAATCCTGGTCGAACGCGCGCAGCCGCGTAACCTGTTCGTCTATATCTTCTGTTGCGGTTTCTTCCCCGCCGCCCTGACGGTGCTGGTGTGCCTGATGGCCGGGCTGGGGCTGCTGTGGATGGACGAACGCTTCGCCATGCCGGAGTGGCTGAGCGACTTCGTCGGCTACCTGTGGCTGATGATGTTCCCCGAGGCGTTCATCAACGGCATGGTGATCAGTGCGCTGGTGGTGTTCAGCCCGGAGTGGCTGGAGACGTTCAACCGCACCCGCTACCTGCAGGCGCCGTGGAAGGATGATGAGCGGTGATGTTTTCTGGGGCTGCTCTGCAGCCCTTTCGCGACACAAGGCCGCTCCTACAGGAGATCGCAATTCCCTGTAGGAGCGGCCTTGTGCCGCGAAAGGGCCGCAAATCGGCCCCCAACAACTAAAACTGCCAATCACAAATCCCACAGTTCCAAGCCTGACCTGGTAGCTGTGGGAGCTGGCTTGCCAGCGATGAGGCCGGCACAGCCAACCCAAAATCCAGGCTCAGTGCCGAGGCTCCAGATCCCCCGAATACAACTCATCCTCGGACTCATCAGAGCCGGCAATCTTATGCTCCTCAGCCGCCCAAGCCCCCAGGTCGATCAACTTGCAACGGTCGGAACAGAACGGCCGAAACGGGCTCTGCTCCCCCCATTCCACGGGCGCGCCACAGGTCGGGCAATCAACGGTCATCGGCTGGCTCATGGCTGGCCTCCTCGCAAAGTCAGGTAAAAGTGGTGCAGGCGGTCGATCTCGTCGTGCAGCGTTTGCAGGTCACGATCGTTGACCACCACATCATGTGCGTGGCGCAGGCGCTCTTCCCGGGCCAACTGGGCCTTGAGAATCGCCTGCACCTGTTCGGGGCTGGTGTTGTCGCGCTGCAGGGTGCGCTGCACCTGCAACTCGGTAGGGGCATCGACCACCAGGATGCGTTGCACCTTGTTGAACTGCCCCGACTCGATCAGCAGCGGCGAGACATACACCGCATAGGGCGACTCGGCCTTGGCCAGGTAGCTGAAAATTTCCTGGCCGATCAGCGGGTGCAGCAATTGCTCCAGCCACTGCCGCTGCGCAGGGTCGGCGAAGATCAGCTGGCGCAGGGCGGTGCGGTCGAGCTGGCCGTCTGCTTGCAATACACCAGGGCCGAAGCGCTCGACGATACGGGCCAGGGCAGGGCGGCCGGGTTCGACGACCCAACGCGCGGCCTGGTCTGCATCGACCAGGTGCACGCCCAACGCGACGAAGCGCTCGGCGGCGGCGCTCTTGCCGCTGCCGATGCCGCCGGTCAAACCGAGAATCCAGGGGGTGAAGGGCGCTGTGCTCATCAGGTTCCAAGCAGTTGCAGGTAAGAGGCGACTATTTCATCACCCCAGAGCACTGCGATCCAGCCCGCAATGGCCAGATAAGGCCCGAAGGGCAGCGCAACGCCCATCTGCGCCCGGCGCAGGCGCACCAGAATCAGCCCGATCAGCGCCCCGGCCAACGACCCGAGCATCAGCGTCAGCGGCAGGATCTGCCAGCCGCCCCAGGCGCCGAGCATCGCCAGCAGCTTGAAGTCGCCCTGGCCAATGCCGTCCTTGCCGGTCAAAAGCTTGAACACCCAGAACACCGACCACAGGCTCAGGTAACCCGCCACCGCGCCCCATACTGCATCGGCCAGCGGCACCAGCAGCCCGAAGGCATTGACCACCAGGCCCAGCCAGAGCAGCGGCAGCACCAGCACATCCGGCAGCAACTGGTGTTCGGCATCGATCAGGCTCAAAGCGATCAGGCCCCAGGTCAGCACCATCACCAGCAAGGCTTCGATGCCCGGCCCGAAATGCCACGCCACCAGCAGCGAAAGCAGGGCACACCCAAGCTCCACCAAGGGATAGCGTGCACTGATCCGCCCCTTGCATGCCGAGCAGCGCCCGCGCAACACCAGGTAACTCACCAGCGGAATGTTCTCCCACGCACGAATCCGGTGCTGGCAATGGGGGCAGCGAGAGGCCGGCAAGTACAGGTCGAAGCGCTCGTGCGCGGCCCCAGGCAGCCCCAGCACCTCCTGCGCCTCCCGCTGCCACTGGCGCTCGAGCATGATCGGCAGCCGGTACGCCAGCACATTCAGAAAACTGCCCACCAACAACCCCAGCACCACGGCCAGGCTGTAGAAAAACGCAGGATATTCGACGACCAAGGCCCAGGCATTCATTTTCAGATCAGGCTGCCCAACTGGAAAATGGGTAGATACATCGCCACTACCAGGCCCCCCACCAGCAGCCCGAGAATCAGCACGATGGCCGGCTCCAGCAGCGTGGTCAACTGCTCCAGCCCCTGGCTCACCTGCTCCTCATAATGTAGCGCGGCTTTGTCCAGCATCAGGTCCAGCGTGCCGCTGGCCTCGCCGACTGCCACCAGCTGGCGCAACAACGGCGGGAACAGCGCGTTCGCCTCCATCGCCTGGTGCAGGCCCAGCCCGTTCGCCACGCCCTGGCGCAGGGCCAGGATCGCCCGCTCGTGCAGGCTGTCACCACTCACCGGCGCCACCGTCTGCAACGCATCCAACAACGCCACCCCCGCCGCATAGGAGGTCGCCAGGCAACGGGCGAACCGCGCCAACGCCGCATGGCCCAGCAAGCGCCCGACCACCGGCACCCGTAATATCAGCCGCAACATCCACAAGCGCGCAGGTATATGCCGCCGATACAGCTCGCGCGTGCCCAGCCCCAATGCCGCCATCAGCACCGCCAGCCACACCGCGTGATTGCCCAGCGCTGTGGATAAGTCGATCACCCACTGGGTAAAGGCCGGCAAAGCCTTGTCGAAACTGGCGAACAGGCTATGGAACCGCGGCACCACCTCCAGCAGCAACAACGCCGCCACCCCCAGCCCGGTCAACAGCAGCAGCGCCGGATACAACATCGCCTTGCGCACCTTCTGCCGAAGCGCCTGGCGTTTCTCCAGCATCGTCGCCATCTGTTCCAGTTGCCGGTCCAGCGTGCCGGAGTGCTCACCCACCCGCACCAGGTTGCAATACAGCGCATCGAACCACGCCGGGTGGCGTTGCAAGGCATCCGCCAGCCCCAGCCCCGCCGCCACATCCTGTTTCAACCGCGCCAGCAGCCCACTCATGCCGCTGCCCGTGTTGCTGCGCGCCATCACCTCGAACGCCTGCAGCAGCGGTACCCCCGCCGTCAGCAAGGTCGCCAGCTGCCGGCTGAACCCCGGCGCATCCGTTTTGCCTTCGCGCTGCGGCCAACGCCATCGCCAGCCCCCCGCCGGCTGCACCCGTGTAGCACGAATGCCCTGGCGCTGCAGCCACGCCCGCACGAACGCCGGGCTGCGCCCAGGCTGCTGGCCCTGTTGACGAACCCCGGCGGCATCGATGCCCTCCCAGGCGTAGAGGCGGGTAGACGGTGGCATGCAAAGTCCTTTGCAGTGAAGCGACAAGCCCCGTAACAGCTTGCCGGGCCCGACAGCGGGCGCGATCCCATGACGGTCACTAGAGTAGTTCAGCACCAAGCCCGCCCCGCCAGCCAGGGGTGACAAAAGGTGTCGGTTCAGGCCTACTGCGCGCCTGCCGGCAGGGCCCCCGCGCCCCCGCGCCTCCACGCATTACGAAGGAATACCGCCTATGAAAGGGCAACGCGGCATCACCCTGATCGAACTGATGATCGTCGTCGCGATCATCGGCATCCTGGCGACCATCGCCATCCCGATGTACACCAACCACCAGGCCCGCGCGAAAACCGCGGCCGCCCTGCTGGAAATCTCCGCCCTCAAGACCCCGATGGACATCCGCCTGAACGACGGCAAGAACGTCCCCGACGTCGCCAGCCTCGGCGGCCAGGCCGCCACCGCCCATTGCGCCATCACCGCCACCGGCACCGCTGCCGACGGCACCGGCAGCATCGTCTGCACCCTGGCCGAAGCCCCCGCCAACGTGCTTGGCAAAACCCTCACGCTCACCCGCACCCAGGCCGGCTGGAGCTGCGCCACCACGGTCGAGGAAGACCTCGCCCCGAATGGCTGCAAGGTGCAGTGAAAGTGAGGTGAAACAGGGGTTTGCGTAACACACACGGCAGTGGTACGTTGCGCAACACGCCGGTGTAGCTCAGTCGGTAGAGCAGCGCACTCGTAACGCGAAGGTCGCAGGTTCGATTCCTGTCTCCGGCACCAGAGACCAGATTCTAGAAGTCTATGACTGTCTACGAAACACCCCGCAAAGCCCGCCTAGCGCGGGCTTTGTTGTTTCCGCCTGTCTCGTTTTGTCTCTGGGCATCTACGCGATTTAGGGATATGGTTGGGGATATCTCGGTTCGACAAGGAAACGTATCCCTATGGCGCGCACAGTGGTGCCTCTCACCGATCCCAAATGTGATGCGGCCAAGCCTCGGGAGAAGGACTACAAGCTTTTCGATGGCAAAGGCCTCTACCTGCTGGTGAAGCCTTCAGGCGTCAAGACTTGGCGTATGAAGTACACCAAACCTGATGGCCGTGATGGTTTAGCAACGTTTGGCAACTATCCGGCGCTCGGCTTGAAGGCTGCCAGGGAGCGACGCGCCCAGGCGCTTGAGCTTCTTGCTGCGGGGAAAGACCCCATCGAGCAGGCGCGCTTGGACAAACAGGAGGCGGTAAACGCCCGGTCGAATACTTTCCGTTTGCTTGCACAGGAATGGCATGCGGCCTGCGCTCGTAAGTGGACACCTGGTCATGCCTCCACCGTTTGGCGACGCATCGAATCCCACCTGTTGCCCACTCTCGGTGATCGTCCGGTCGCGGAGCTGAAAACACGGGATCTGCTTGTTCCACTGAAAGCGGCAGAGAAGCGGGATACCTTGGATACGGCTGCACGCTTACGCCAGTACATGACGGGCATCCTCCGCATGGCGGTTCAGCATGGCCATCTGGATTTCAACCCTGCGATCGATCTGCAAGGCGCTACGGCTACCCGCAAAACAGCGCACCGGCCTGCTTTGCCATTCGAGCGCTTACCTGAGCTTCTCCAGCGAATAGATGCCGACAGCGGGCGCGGCCTGACTAAGCTCGCGGTGCAGCTGACCTTGCTGGTGTTTATCCGCTCCAGTGAGCTCCGATTCGCTCGCTGGGGAGAGATCGACATGGGAAGGTTGATGTGGGAAATCCCTGGTGAGCGAGCGCCTATCGAGGGCGTAAAGAACTCCCATCGCGGTTCGAAGATGAGCACACCACACCTGGTACCGCTCAGTCGCCAGTCAGTTAGTGTCCTGGAGCGAATCCGTGATCTCACCGGTCGATTCGACTTGGTCTTTGCAGGTGATCACCATCACTGGAAACCCATGAGCGAAAACACCGTCAATAAGGCCCTTCGACGCATGGGGTATGACACGAAGTCAGAGGTGTGCGGCCACGGCTTCAGGACGATGGCTTGTTCAGCACTGGTTGAGTCGGGGTTGTGGAGTAAAGACGCCGTCGAACGACAGATGAGCCATCAGGAGCGAAACACGGTGCGCGCAGCGTATATCCACAAAGCAGAACACATTCAGGAGCGAAGGCTCATGGTTCAGTGGTGGGCAGATTATTTGGACGCCAATCGAATGGAAGCGATCACCCCCTACGACTTTGCCCACCGAGATGCTGTAGCGTGCGACGTTTGAGACTTCAAGAAACGCATAAGGCATCGAGACCCAGCGATGCGTTACGGTCGTCACCGCTCGAGGATCGTAGCCACCAATCGCGGTGTTTCATGTGTGACTCGTGTTTCGGGGGCGGTGGAGCCGTTGAAGATCCTGGCCTCCGGACTGGAAACACATCGCTGCTCCACGCGGACAAGCAGGTGTATCAACGCTATATGGTGTATCGCACCATTGATACCTCTCGGCCCTGTCGGCAACTTAACGATCATCTATCGCGCAGGCTCAGTTTTCGATCAGGGGGGCGTGGGGTGTGATTTGGTCCGAAAATGAGGTGGAGCAATTCACGTTCGAGCTTGCGAATGCTGATATCAGTAGCCTGCTCGATGAGATCCAGATGATGGAAGATGCTGTAGCGGAAGCTGCACTTTTCCCTGAGTTCCGTGAGCACTTTCGCCAGGCATTCGATGTGGTAAACGAGGCAGCTTCATATTGGCTCGAAGAAGGCTTGGGGTATTCCAGCCAAGCAAGGCGGGTAATCCATGAGACGTTCAGGCAGCGTGATCGCATTTACGAGCGATTGTGCTATGCCCAGTCGTTTTCGCTGCCGGATGTAGTGCGTGAGGTGCTAGGTCAAGTTGAAGCTATTCCTAGCTCTCGAATGGCGGCGAGCTACGCTTTCGCGCAAGCGCTGGACGCTGTCCAGATGCTGGCTGATTGGCTGCTGAATGTTGAGCTCAATGTGTACGACATCAACCCTGACTTAGCCGAGTGCCTAAGGCTGAATGATCCCGAGTTTTTCCAAACCTTGGTTGAGCGCCAACGTCGTACCCAACCGGGCAGGGAAGCTGAGGTGAGAGAGACCTTTGCCCAGTGGGTGGCTGAGTCGGAAAAGGTGTTGATGCTTGCTGACCTTTATCGCCAGTCGGAAGTCGCGTTGAACTCTGGGACGCTTCAGCCAGGTAGTTTTTTTCCGACGATGATCGACAAAATCTACACCGTGAAAAGCTCCGAGAGGGCTCGCTTGGCAGGCAAGGGGAACAGTCGGCCAGGTACCGCTACTCAAGATGGAAAGATGAAGAAGCGGGAGCTCACCCGGGCCGCCGTTGAGCGTATCAAGAGGTCTTATCCTGAAATTGAACCTAAGGCACTGCTGTCCAGGCTGGTCGGTGTAGAGGGAATCGGAACACGGGACACGATTAGGGAAAATCTCAGAGAGCTGGGAGAGTACGGCCCTAGGAAAAAAAGAAAAACGAGCGGACCGTGTTGATTCGTTTTTGAGTTTTTAGTCTGTGCCTGTCTCTGTAGATATAGGCATGACTATGACCACTTTCTCCGCAGCAACCTCCCTCCACTCTGGGCGCGACCCTCAGACCACTCTGATACGCATCACTGAAGTGATGGCTATCGTAGGGTTGGCCCGTCCCACGATCTACAAGCTGATGCAGCAGGCCGAGAGTGGCTTCCCGCTGCCTGTGAAGCTGAGCAACAGCACCGCCCGGGGCGCCCCAGTAGCCTGGGTTCTTTCCGAGGTTCAAGCATGGACGCGTAGCCGCATTCAGGCTCGTGACCGGGTGGCGGCATGAGCGTGCGTCGTTATCACTTCACTGGCCCATTCCATGATCCATATGGCGCAGCGTTCTGCCTCTACAAGCCTGGGGATATCAACTGGCGCCACAGGACCATTGCAGGGGTGAGTTGGAACGGCCAGTCCCAAGAGGCATTCTTTTTCAACCCAGATGGGCTAGCCATTCCACTCCGCGCAAACCCGTGGGAAATGCCCGCGTTCATGCGGAAGCATGGAATCCGCCGCGAGTTCTCTACCATCGTGGGAGAAGGGCCGTTCGCAATGGACAAACAGCGGCGTTTGGGCCTCACAGCAATTCAACTGGCTGAATGGGTAACCTACTGGTTCACCGATGAGAGTTATCTCTTTTCGAATGACGCTGAGGTTTGGGCTCGCTGGGTAGCGAACGATCTGGAGGAAGAGCAGGCCACCAGCGAACAAAGCCATGCGTTTGGACGAGATCAGACAGACCTGGATACCTTCGTGGCTGAGAGCGTTGCAAAACGTGAAGAGTGGCTCGCTGAGGAGTACCGTCGCCGGTGCAGGGAAGACGCGAGGATCTTTGCCTGGTTGAAAGGCGAAGCGCACCCACCGACCTCTGGCAACTGACAGCACCTGCCCGCACTGCTCGAACGAAAACGCCCCCGGCGGCTACCGAGGGCGTTGAGGTAATTCTTCATGCCTGCTCAATCTAATCCTCCATCTGCGCTTGTGCAAGTAAGCGCACCTGTTGCGCTTCTGCTCGCTCACGATTACTCTGTAACAGTCGCTGCAAATTCAGTGACCGACCTTGGCCGGTCGAACAACTCAAGGCGCACAAGCGCCCACCATACGATTGCAGGCGCTTTTTTTGTGCCCGCAGTTTCGTGTTATGGCGGCTGTGCGTGGGACACCTTCGGGTGTGCCGGGTGCCTTGAGTCCCGGTCGGCCAACCCGCGTACAGCCGTCACCATTTCTTGCTTGGCCGCAAGCGGTGATGGCTCCTCAACTCAAGGAGCAACACCCAATGCACGCCCTCAATCCGTCCAAAACTCGCGCCGCTGCCCATCGGGCAATGGCTCTCGCCGCTCTGCGCACCGACTCCAGCCTTCGAACCCGCCTCACTCGCTACAACGACCATATGGCCAAAGCTCGCGCCTTGGAAAATACCGGGGGTGCGCAATGAGCATTTCGCTGAGCATGGCCCTTCCTGAAGATCTGCTCTGTGTTCCAAACCAAGCAGATGCGGGTATTCCCATTGATGCCATCACCTGCGCAGTTGAACGTGCCAGCGCCGTTCTGCTGTTGCTAGAGGACCAGTTTGAATGTGACACACCCCGCTTGGCGAACCACGTCATTGCCGCTGCCCTGTGGGACGTCCGCGGGACGCTGGGGCTGATCCGCACCCTCGCTATCCATGGTGACCAATCGACCCGTCGCTCGATGACTAGAGGTGCACAATGAAGACCCTCCTTCAGATCAACACCGCCGGTGGCGCGACCTTTGCTAAATGCAACTCCCAGAACGCGCCACTGTTTCGTGTAAACGCCGGCATATCCTGTGAGGAGGCACTGGAGCAGGCCTCGCTGCTGATGGATTGCATTAACAAGCTCACGCTTCGGGGAGGCATGGAAGACAATAGTGAAACCGTGGCGTGGGCAGCTCACTACCTCGGTGAGATGGCGAAGGCGATCATTGATGACGTTGCCACAGGGCTGCAACTTGCCCAAGGCGGTGACGCATGAGCGTAGTCAAGAACAAAACTCGTCGCCCCACCTTCGCCCAGGTCAAGGCTGAGGCGCTGCGACAGATCGATCAGGTGCTCTCGCATTGGCTACCCAGCGGCAAGCGAGTGGACGGTGGGAAGGAATACACCGCACCTAACCCAACGAGAAATGACAAGCACGCCGGCTCGTTGAAAATCAGCCTGAGCAAAGGTACTTGGGCGGACTTTGCTACGGGCGATAAAGGCGGCGACCTGATCGACCTGGTGCGCTACCTCGAGGGTGGAACCGATGTCGATGCTTGCCAGAAGCTCGTGGACCTTCTGCGCATTGATGCCGGTGTGGCCATGCCACCTCAGCCGGCCAAAAAGCCAGCTGCTGCTGAATGGCAGGCCGTGCTGCCGATTCCCGCCGAAGCCATGACGAAGTGCCCCAGCAAGCATCGACAGCATGGTGTTCCGTCCAAGGTCTGGTGCTACCGCAACGCCAAGGGCGAGCCATTGATGGTGCTCTATCGCTTCGATGAACAACGCGCCGAAGGTGAGCCCAGCAAAAAGGTGTTCGCGCCACTGACTTGGTGCATGCGTGGCGATCGCGGGCTGGCCCAATGGCGCTGGCAGGGGCTCGCGGAGCCTCGTCCTTTGCTACGGCTGGAAGAGCTGAGTGAGCGTCCTGATGCGCCGGTAGTGGTGTGCGAGGGCGAAAAGGCCGCCGATGCGGCAGCCTTATTACTGCCCGGGCATGTGGCCACCTGCTGGCCGAACGGTTCCAACTCCTGGCACAAGGCGGACTTCACCCCGCTGCAGGGGCGTGGAGTGCTGCTGTGGCCGGACAACGATGACAGCGGCGCGAAATGCATGCAGGCCGTGGCAGCCAGGCTGGCTGATTTGGAATGCACGGTGCAGACCGTCGACCTTGCAGCTTTCAAGCGCAAACCCGTGCTCAAAGGTGGCGCTCCCCACTTCGCTAAAGGTGGACGCTGGCTTGATGGTGATGACGCTGCCGATGCACTGGAAAGGGGGTGGACTGCCGAACACCTGGTATTGCTGGCTGAGAGCGGTGAACTATTCTCAGCTAAAGTTCAGAGCGATCCGCCGACGGTCGAGCCAGCCGATACGAAGTCCGGCAAGGCAGCCAAGCCTAAGTCCCGCCCCAACCGTGACCTGCTCCCGACCGGTTTTCGCCTCACAGAAGACGGTGTGTTTTATGCGACCGAGGATGGTGAGGCGCGCCCGGTGTGCTCGCCCTTAGAGATTCTCGCCCGGACCCGTGACGAGAAGGGTCACAACTGGGGGCTGCTCGTTGAATTCGATGACCCCGATGGCGAGAAGAAGCGCTGGAACATTCCGGCACGCACCATGACGGGCGACTTCGGCAAAGATGTGTTGGGCCCATTGGTCGATATGGGGTTGCGCTTGGCAGGTTCGAGGTCGGGCCGGCATGCGCGCAATGATCTGCAGAGTTATCTGCAGGGCTTCGACAGTACCCAGCGGGCGCGACTAGTCACCCGTCTGGGCTGGCATAACAACGCCTTCTTACTGCCGGATCGTCAGGTTGGCCAGCATGGTGAACACCTGCACTTTTATGACGCTGGCACTCAACTTCCTCCGATCCACGAGTCGGGCACGCTGGCGCAGTGGCAAAGCCAGATCGGTGCCTTGTGCATCGGCAATCATCGCTTGGCGTTTGTGGTCAGTACGGCCTTTGCTGGTCCATTGCTTCACCTACTGGGGCACGAGTCAGGCGGTTTTCACTTCTACGGCGACAGCTCTGGTGGTAAGACCACGCACCTGCAGGTGGCCGCGTCGGTGTACGGCGGGCCGCGATTGGTACGTTCCTGGCGATCGACCGATAACGCCCTGGAGTCGATCGCGGCAGCGCACTCCGATGGACTGCTGATCCTCGACGAGATCGGTATGTGCGACGCCCGCATCATTGGCGAGACGGTCTATATGCTTGGCAACGGTACCGGCAAAGCCCGGGCGAATGATCGCGGGCAAGCAGGCCGGTCCGTACAGGAATGGCGCCTGCTGTTTCTTTCGACTGGAGAGAAAACCCTGGCGCAGCACATGGCCGAGGCCAACAAGGAGCTCAAGGCCGGTATGGAAGTGCGCATGCTGGCGGTGCCGGCGAACGCCAGTAAAGGGTTAGGCATGTTCGACACGCTGTGCGGATTTGAGGATGCAGCAGCACTCTCCGACGCCCTTAAGCTGCGAGTGAGCAAGTTCTACGGGACGCCGCTCACGGCCTTCCTGGAGGCCTTGTGTGCTCCTGGCAAGCTCCCCGGTTGGGTCAGCATCATGCGCCGCAGCGTCGAACAATTTATCGCACAGAATCTCCCCGCTTCGGCGAGTGGACAGGTGCAGCGCGCAGCGTTGCGTTTCGGCCTGGCAGGTGCCGCTGGCGAGCTGGCCACCGCCCTGGGCGTAACAGGCTGGCCGGATGGCGTGGCACTCACCGCGGCACGCGTTTGCCTGCATGCCTGGCTGGCTGAACGCGGCGGTGCAGGAAACATGGAAGGCGAAGCCATCATGGCGCGTTTGCGTCAAGTCATCGAGCGCTTTGGTGAAAGCCGATTCACGCGGTGGGAGTCCACCGCCGCGAAAATCGATGAACACGGTCCACGCACAATTGACCGCTTGGGCTTCCGCAAAACGATGGAGCACGGCATGGGCGACACTATGCACACCACCATCACCTACTACGTACTCCCAGAAGCGTGGCGATCGGAGGTGTTCCGTGGAATGAATATCACCGCCGTGAACCGCGAGTTGATAGAGCGAGGCGTTCTACTGAGCGGCAAGGACGGAAAAGCGTCCTGCACCGTGCGCCTTCCCGGTATGGGCATGCAGCGCTGTTATGTAGTGTTGAGCGAACCCAACACCGAGGCCCCGCTGGCAGAGGCTGTGGCGGCCTGACGGCTGCCAGCCCACATGAGGCATGCGCCGGCGCGTCCGGCCTCGCCAGCCGCTCAACTCACACCTCACTTCTATGGATGACTAAGCAATGCAAAGCCTTGAAAAATTGAACACCGAACGCACCCAACACCAAGCAGAACTTAAGGAACTCAATGGGCAAATCTCCCAATACGAAGAGCACCTGAGTGACCCAAACTATGCTGAAACGCCAGCAGGTAACGAGCTTCAGATCCGCCTGCGGGAAGTGAAATCGAAGGTCGGAACCATCGAGCACAAAGTCTCCCTTATTGATCGAGACATTGCATGGTGGGACCGCAAAGCCAATAGCTCCGAGCTGATGGCAGAGTACAAAACAACCATGAGCAACTGGGCAACTGACAAGGTCGACCTGGAAGGCAAGCGCAAGGTGCTGAGCAAGCGCTTGGCGGAAACAAAGAGGCAGTCCGAGAAAATGATTGCTGATGCTCGACAGGCTGAGGAGGAGGCCGCGCGGGCCTACGCCCAGGCGGTTGCCTGGAGCGACGTAGAGGGCGAGAAAAAAGCTGCCGATGATGCGCAAAAAGCGGCGAAGGCTTTGGGCTCGGCGATGGAGCATCAGCGCCGCCAAGGCTTGATGATCGCTGCCATGGAGGAGGAAATTGAAACCATCGACGCGCACATTGAGGAAGCGGCTGAGGAGATTCTCAAGGCGGAGCGCTCTGCAGTTGTAGTGGCCCTTGAGCGCCTGGAAGAGCTGTGGGATGCATCAATAAATGAGCTTCTCGATTTGGGAGGAAAACTGTATGCCGCGAAGCGTTACATGGGGCGTGAAGGAATGGCATTTGACCGCTTTCACGTGAGTAGTCAAACGGAGAGCTACACCCATTGGAATGACAGAGACTTAGCTCAGATGAGTTATAAGTACTCCCCCTCGCAGATTATCGACATTGAGCTTCCCATTAAAAGCCAGATAAATATAGCCGCTTGATTAACTACCAAACGCATCACGTTCTCTTTGAGTCGTGATGCGTTTGATCCCGATATGCCATTTATCTATCGCTCACAGCCAGCGCTAAACACATCAGCAATTATCGAAGCCCTTGCAAAACGCTGGAATTTCTCCGGTATGTTAGAAGCGCCATACTAAATTGTAAGAGAGCGCGGCGATGCTGTCTGTGCGTGCCTGTGATAGAGCTGGAGTCCACTCAGTCAAGCCATGAAGCTCAGCAGGTATGTCATAGCCACTTTTCTCCAAAATCGAAAGCTTTTCGGAGATCTCCTTGGTTTTCAGAGAGCCATTTAGTTTTTGATCTAAAAATATCAGGTTTCCGAGCTGCCCGACATTTGTTTCCGTCCAGTCATTCGCAAAAACCGACTGTGGATGCAGATGCTCTATGGTTAGATCATCCATGTCGCACGGGTATTTGTAATTGTTGTGCTCGGATACTTTGCGGAGAATGTATCGCACCAAATTCTTTTGCTTTGAATTAGTGTTTGTGTAAGCGATTTCTCGGAATGCTACAACGAACTCATCAAACGAGGGGCGGCGAGCTCTAAGTTTGCTAATCAACTCATTGATTTCATCTCCGGCTTCTTGAGATGTTTCGGACTCAAATAGCCTTCTCGCAAAAGAAGAGTACATTGCAGATATTCCACCAGAAGATCGAGATGATGTAACCGCTGTAAATAGAAAGTGAAACTTTTCAATTGCGCTAATCGTGTCTCTAAATTTCCCGTACTTAATTTTTTCGTCCTTGTAGGCTCTCGTTAGGGATAGAATGGCAGGGGTTGGTTGCGATACTTTAAATAGCTGTAGTGCACTTAGGGATCTCGCGGCCTCAATTTCGTTTTTCGTCCATTCATACGCTGGCTCGTGAATGGAGCGATAAAGTTTGGCGTCAGATACAAGTGAATCCAAGTACTCTTTCGTTGTTTCCTTGGTGATCCTTTTTTTTATGACTGGGAACAGTTTTTTTAGAGGGACCGCCTCATGCCGCGAAGCCCAGTAATGGTAAATGAACATGTCAGTTGACAGGTCGGCGGATGAGTTATGAATAGTTTCCAGCACCGAGCCCCACTTGAGCTTTGCTACATCTACGGTGCCGCGCGCCTTTAAATTTTTTGTAAAGTGGTTTTTGACTAGGTCGCTAACGGAGAGATCTTTACCCCTAGTGTTTAGGGTTTCAAAAATCAGATATGCATCATCTTCGCTGTCGAGAACTACAAATATTAAGTTGAGGTTTAGAATGGTGTCGCGTAATTCGGTAAGTTTGTCGAATTTTGCTTTTTCTTTTAGCGAGTCAAGAATTGTTGGGTCGCTATCTACCGAGCCTAAAGCGTCATTTACCAAGTTGGTGAATATTTGGTGAGCCCTTTTTAGGTTTTGCTCTTCTGCAAGTATTTCTGTGTCAAACTCAGGCTCCCCGAATTTTTGAATGTGCTCTTGGAAATAGGGGAATGACGTTTCAGTTTTTAGTACGAATTCATTTCTATTATCTCGGTCTTTTCTCTCAATCAATTGATGCAGTCCGATCGCGGAGTCAGGATGCCCAAGTTCGTTGAAAGCGTCTCTTAAAACGCAAAGCAAGATAGTGGTTGTTGTAAGTCTTTGCTGGCCGTCCACAACCCCGAATGATTGCTTGGCTCGTTTGTATACTACCATTGAGCCGATAAAGT
Organism: Pseudomonas oryziphila; assembly: GCF_003940825.1. Classification (NCBI taxonomy): domain Bacteria; kingdom Pseudomonadati; phylum Pseudomonadota; class Gammaproteobacteria; order Pseudomonadales; family Pseudomonadaceae; genus Pseudomonas; species Pseudomonas oryziphila. The sequence continues at coordinate 914,657 of NZ_CP034338.1, forward strand.
AGTCGTCGCCCTTGTTGGCGATTAGGTCGTTCCAAAAGTCATTGATGTTGTCGTCGTCCCACGAGTAAGGCCGTTGAAAACGAGGGATGTGAAAATAGCTCCCGTCCAGCAAGCTCTCAATATCCGTATCTTTTGATTCGATCTTCATTTGGTCACCAGTTAACTAGGGCCGCTATTTTTCGAAACGTAGAAGATAGCAGCAGCTCGAAGGCGGTGAAAGGGGGGGCGAATTGAAAGACGGCACTTTAATGCTCCATTCAGATCGCGTACCACGGGGCAAAAAAGGGGCTGTCCAGCCGTGCGCCAGGGTGCACCACACTCTGCGTGGTGCCGGACTCGTTCCGGGCTGCGGGCACCTCCAGCCTCGATAATTTCCTTGAGGGTTTGCTTCACACCGTCTTGCACCAATCTGTTGGTACAGGATTATAAGACCCTCGCCCATGAAAACATTTAGCTGATACGGCTGCTATCGATCCAAAGTTGGCTTCTTGGCGGAGGGCAGCCAACGGCGAAAAGCGGCCGTTGACGAGTCATGGCCTCTATGGTTTTGGGGGCCTACGAAATCCGGGATGATTCACAGGGCTGCTAGAAGCTCTCCTTTCTGAGATTGGCTTCTATATCTTCACGTTTTCCATGGCGTTCGTAGCCTTTAGCGATTTCCTCCAGCATTGTTGCTACAACGGGGTGAGAGTGTTGAACTCGCCTCGCCTGATCACGGAAGTATGTTGCCAACGCCCGCTCTTGCCCCCCTCCATCCAAGGGTAATCGGCTGGTCACTCCCCGCTTATTCGATGTGCCAATGCAGAAACCGATCCTCATTTCCTCTAGTTCAGGATTATCGAGTAGCTCTCTCACGGGGGTAAAAGGCCAGGTACCATCGTCATCTGCGGGGGCATGAGCAAGGATTTGTCCCAGAGTTTGATCACACATGGTTGGTCGATCAGCAAGACTGCACAAGTCACGGGTTTCATTGATGAATTTGTTAAAAATATCTCCTCTAATGCTCCCATCTGACTGAGTTCCCGGTAGACGCTTGCAAGAGTGCAGAATACTCCATGCACGTTCTGCAGCCGCCTTAGATCCTTCAGTCGGTTCTTCTCTGTCTCCATGTTCTGGTTTGTACAATAAACAAATTAATTCCTTGAAGAGCTCTGGCTGTGACATGACGCCTTCGTACAAGGCATTGGCCTTGACTTCGCGCCCGTATCGGAGTAGCGGAAATAGTCCAAACTCAAGATGTATTAGTGCCATCTTGTCAATTTCGTCAGACTCCTCCAGTCTTACTATCATTTTTTCGAGATGCCAAGATTCTAGTTTTAGGCCATCCTCCACTTCTCCATGTAATAGCTGCTGTAGAGCCGAAAAAAGCTGGGTAGGGTCGGTTTGTTCGAGGGAATATTGGCAGTATAGAAGTGCGCTCAGTGGTCGTTTAGCCACCAAGAGACGCTCCAATACAAACTCCAGATCCTTGTCGTTGCTTCGGTTATAAAGTCGCACGCCTTGCCAATAGGCTGCAGAAACTTCCGGGCCACATGCTTCGACCAGCTGCCAGGTCTCTTGATTTGGTGTCGCCAGAGTCAACGCCCGGGCCAGCTTTTCAGGCCGCCATGCGTCCTTTTTACTTATCCCAATTACCGCTTGAAGAAGCTCGCCCGAAGCCGGTGTGGGGAGTGTCTGCAGGAAGCCTGCAATACACAGACTCAAAGGCATACCAATAGAGAAGTCCTCGCCCTTCGTGGTGATCCACTCAGGCCAGAAAACATCGTTCCAGACAACCCGAGCCAATGTGGCTCCGACAGTGCTCGGCTCGGCGCACACCCTGATTAGATTCTCAATGCCGTCCATGCATTGGACTTGATAAATCTCGGTTAGTGCCGAAATTCGCTTTTGGGTTATGGCATTACCACGCTCCCAAGAGTCGTCATCACGTTCTCGGATAGGTAGCTCCAGCCAATGGCTGTCGAAAAGCCAGCGATGGCGAGTTACCAAGTCCTGTGGGGCAAGCTGGTCATAGTATGCCTCTGCAGGCGACAACCATTCATTCAGCTCGTTAGCTGGTGCGTCATCGTAGTTACGATGCCAATGAATAATCTGTCGTAGCGCAACTCGAATAGTTTCCCGATCTTCATCTTGCGCTGCTGACAGGGTGAAGGGCTCAATCAGGGCCAGCATCCTGGGTAGCTCCTCTCTATCTCTAAATGTGGTTTCTTGCAGCAAAGAGACGATTCGTGGAGCCTTACCTTCACTCAGTTGAAGTAGTTTTTCCCTAGCGAAATCCAACATTTCATGCATTTCATCGTAGGTAACGCCACGGCCGGCCCCTGCATCGTCTTCACGCCACTTTGGTCGGTGGGCAGGGAAGGCCGTCTGTTGGCCGACTGCCACAATCTTTCGCAAAATTCCAAAAGCGGCTTCATCATCCCTATCAATCAGTAAGTTGAGAACTTTGATACGCTCCGGCAAGCTAGCCGCGGTCTGTGGCAGCCAGGAGCGAAAGAGGCCGAACAAACTTCCGCTAGGCTTATTGCCCCAGTTCCCTTTCATTGGTACATGGCTGAGCTGAGCTAAGATGAGGGCTACAGGAGCCAAGCGTCGCGGAGCCCAGCCGAGCGTTTCCAATGCCCAAAGCAAGCCGGAGTGCCAGCAGCGTCCCGCCAAACCAGAATTACTGCTTTCGGAAATAAGCCTTGTCACAGGTGCATCCGACATCCGCAAACTGCGCTGTACGACACGAAGAAACTCATCTGGGGCGGCCTCTGCTAGGGTGGGCAAGTAGGACGCCAAAGAAAGCCAGCGTTGACCATCTGCCTTATCGAGCAATTCATGGATCAACCTTGATACGCGCTCTTCTATGTCTAGTGCTTGGATTCCCACTTGTTCTGAGCCACGCACAGCCAGTTTCATGAGTGAGTCGCAGATCGACTCAAACAGCAGTCCCGAATGGGGATGAACCTTGCCATGGACTTGCGCCATCCACCGATCGTCTTCCGGTAACTCCAGCTGAGGATCGGGTGTCGAGAGCATCTCCCGAGCAATGGCGAAAAAACGATCCAGTTGACCGCTAGTGATTCGGTCTCCACATTGGTCAAGCAGCTCCAATGGCGATTTGGCTTTCCATACCGCGCCGATATTCAGCACTGGGGCATCGTCAAGTCGGGCTAGCTGGCGTAAATCGCGCTCGATTTCTTCATAGGGCCGAGCAGCCAGTCGCTCGACCACTTGTCGATCTGCAGCAGTGTCTGCATACCAAGCTCCAAGCAGGCAAAGTAGAGGCAGGCTGGCTGATTGTGGGGTAAGCAACCAAGGGGGCTGTTGGATGGCAGGGTTTATGGCTCTTTGCCGGCGAAGGACGGTCCAGGAGCGTCCAGTGGTTAGGGCATAACGTTTGGCATCGGATTCCTCCATGCCGATGGTGATGAGGGCTTTCTCGAACTCGTAGATGTTCGGACGCTCCAATGCCAGTTCATCTCCCTCCGGTTTGCCGACCAAATCACCTGTGGCGTGGGGCACGATCACATGTAAATGTTCGCGCAATATCGGATTAAGGGCTATTTCAGTCCTTGCCGCTATGACAATCCGCAGTTGCGGATTCGCTTCCACATAGCGCCATCCCTGAGGCTCGGTCACGACCATGGCATGATCTTGCAGGTCACGGGAGGTCATTACCATCGCCACCGTAAAGGCTACGGCTTCTTCCACGCTGTCAGCACGTATAACCAACGGCTGAATCGAACTCGACGAGGTATTTGTCGTCTGGATTTTTTCAACCAGAGCATCAAACACCTGGGTGCGGTCCATGAATAGGGCTTCGGGAGTGATGGGCGGTCTGCATTGACGTGCCCACGAATCCCAGTATCGAGATAGGCTTACAACACCCCAGCCACTTAAACCCAGCTCTTCGGCAAACTGCAAAGCCACTGCCGGGTTTTGCTCGAGCCATTGCTCCAGGTCATCGGCATCATAGGCCCGGACCCCCGCCCATTCGCCTTTGCTGCACTGTTCCGCCACCCAGTCGAGTTTTTTTACCCAGCGCCGAGGAGTGACAAAAACAAAGGTGCATGCTGAACGTTCTGCCTCGCTTATTTGCTCCGTCCGTTTTTGGTAGTCGCCGTTAGCTTTACCAAGCACATTTTGATCGCATCCGATTTCCCAGCGGGATGCTCCTGAAGGCACCCAGGCATTACCCCTCTCACTGAAAAGGGTACCGTCCCACCCAGGGACATAGGTGGAGTCACCCGCAGGGAATGAAAGTTGGCGGGTCGTTTGGGGGTCGAAGCAAAGCCGCCTCACCCAGCGCGGTAGATCAGTTTGCGCTTCCTTGGCTTGAGTGCTTGCCCAGTTGACGATGTGGGAGGATGTAACTCGCATACTTCACCTCAGAAAAATGGAGCTCCGTCATCCCAACCGACTCCTGATTGGGGAATGTGTAATTGATGGCCCATTTATGGAATAAAAGTGCTGTAAAAATCAACTCACGGCTAGCTAGCCTAGGCCCGTTATTGCCCTTATTGAAACGTCACCGGAACCTTCTTAAATGGTGGCAACGCCGGCCTCGACAAGCTGCGCAAATGTCAATACTAAGAACGACTTCGTAACACCGTTACACACCCCCGTTTAGTTGTCACACATAATTTGGCATCGCTCCGATTTTTAAAAATCTATATAAATCAACTGGTTGCAATTGCGAAACACCTGATACACCTGAAACCTTACGCCAGCTCTGCTACATGTCTAACCCGCGCCCAGCCATCAATAAAACCTTCAGCGAGCGTCGGTTACGCGCTGCAAATCGTGTGGGCTTTGCCGGGGGACCCTGAGGAGAACGACATGACACGGGGCAGGAAACCCGCGGCGTTTTGTTAGCGGAACATCTGCCAGCTTAGTGAACTGGTTGACCAAGGTGAACCAGGTGAAATGTGTGTTTTCCTGATCATGACTTGCGACCCTTACCGTTTCTGTAAAGATTGGTACAGCCATACCTCAGCAGTGGGCTGACGCCCACGAACAACAACCCTTCAGACTCTTCCTCTGCTACTGATCCCGCCTAGGTGCCCCAACGCTTTCGCATCGGAACGTTTCCTTTATCCCGGCATCCCTTTAGTCTCCCGTCTCTGAAGGTCAGAACTCACGAGGCGCTATGTTCTACACCGACGACTTTATGTATGAGGTAATGGGGATCGAAAGACTGCCCGAGAGGTTGTATCACTACACCTCCGTAGACACCTTGGGGCTCATTCTGGCCAATCAGACACTCCGCTTCGCCCGCCTCGATGGGGTGAACGATCCCGAGGAGGCGATGGCCGAGGATCTTCCCTTAGCTTCTACGCTGGTTTTCACATCCTCTTGGACGGCTCAGACCAAAGAGTCGCTGCCAATGTGGAGTATGTACACCGGCCTGGCCGGTGTTCGGATCGCACTCCCTATCAACCCTTTTCGCGGGCGGCGTGCGCCCACTGTGTACGAGAAGGGTGGGGCCATGCAGACTTTTGATGGGCGGGTCTCGCTGACACGAGAAGGTGACTCTTGGCACTCTTCCTCTTCGATGGTCTTCGGTCCTAACAAGATCTATTACACGGATGAACTTCCGTACAGAAACGGATCCTGCCTGTTGGCCGACCGTGGAACCTGGTCTGTTCAATTACACGATTTGGGTATGGTGAAGAACACCCACTGGTCCTACGAGGAGGAATGGCGATTCAAAGTCATCGCAGCACCTTTCGAAGTCCAGCTGAAGGAGCCCGATCCCCCTCTCGCATCCTTTTTACGACCTTAAGCAGTATCCGGTCAGGGAAAAATGGGTAGACCTGCCGTTAGATCCTTCGTGTCTAGCCGAGATCGAGGTAGTGCTTGGGCCCAAAATCAGCGAAGAGCAGGCGTGGCGGGTAGAGGCCATGCTTGCCGCCCACGCACCTGGAGGTCGCATATTGCGAAGCACGATCAAGATCCGTTGATGGGGGGCGACGTGCCTATGGCGATTGCTCATCGAAGGGGGTGGATTTGTGAATAGGGATACATTTAGGGATACGGCTGAGATAACTAATCAGCTGATCGCCGTAACCATTGGGTGATATGGGTGTCATTCGATTCCTGTCTCCGGCACCATTCAGTAGGTCTGATACAGCGTCCCACGCTGTTGGCCTTCTCCAAAAAAGCCCGCACTTTGCGGGCTTTTTTGTCTCCGTCCCTATCGTTTCCAGCTGATCAGGCCAGCTCCATCCTATGGCTGGGTTCGAGTTAGTGGTTAGCCACATTCCACTTACGGTTGCATGGCTTTTGAGATAGTGCTTATCTGATGATTGGCTTTTGCCCAGCATTTACGGGCGTTTGTGCGAAATTTTTCAAGATAATGCTTTTGCCGCTCAGAGATAATTTTCAGATGGCCGGATTTGCCCACCATGATCTCCAGTTGCTGAACCCGTCCTTCGACTCGCCTTTGGTAGACGTGCTGAGCGAGCTTGAATTCCTGCGCAGGATGAGGCTTGAGGAGGACACTACACCGCAGGTTTTCTTTCAGCTCCATACCCTAGAGAGCTTGAGATCTGCCCGAATCGAGGGGAGCCTGCCACCTTGGCGGACTACATCGAGTGCAAGGTCGACTCGTAATTATCGTCAGTCTAGGTCTTCAGTCTCAAATATCTCTTTTTGCTCAGTGATGACATCAAGGGCGCGATAAAGCATTTTGTGAATTTTCATGTGCTCAACTCGTTTGACTTCACCCTTGGTAACTGAAGCTTGGTCAACGTAGGACCAGATATATGTCTCCATTGCCCCGGTTTTCGCCCCGATAGCGCCTACCCTATATAGGCAGGAGAGCAGGCTTGATAGGACTTCAGACTCTTTAATTCCTTGGCTGTCATAGTATTTTTTAACAGTCACTACGCATGGGTCAGAGGTGTCATTGTTGTAGAGTGTCAGCATGACATCTTCCAATCTCGCGTCCTTGATCATCGAGCGAGTGAAAGTAGCTTTTAAGCCACGGAGAATTTCCACCGTGTCTTCAAAGGATGGATAAACCTCACTCCATTCTTCCTTCAGAGATTTTAACCGTTTTTCTGAGTATTGCGCTTCAGCCGCAAACAGGGATCTCCAAGAAATGCGCTCGCGATCAGCAGCAATAACAAAGCTCTCGTTCACAAATTGTAGAATGTCGCGTGGCCGACGTAATGTGCGCTCAATGATAAATTCCATTGCGGTTTGTCCTCCTCCTTTGCGGGGCTTAGGAAATACATCATCAAACTGTACTAGTTGTTTCGTGTACTGGCTTTTAAATACTTCATTAATGCGTAGCTCTATTAGTCGTGCCAGTTCCTCTGGTGACCATCTCAGCTCAAGGAGGTATGATTCATATTTCTCCTCCTGGAAGCCCGAATCTCGGGTCATGTCAAATACCAGGACCAGTAAATCCTTCCGCAGCGCGGCAATAATTTTGGTCTGGCGAACTCTCCGGAATGTTTTGATTTCCTCTATCAGGGCTCGGATGAAGCGAACCCTGGTTTCCGTGCTGGCCCATTCTTCATCTAGCTGGTCAATTAGAATGTAAAATCTTTTCTGAGGGTCGTCAAACGAATGCTCAGCCAATAGATCTAGAACTTCATTAAGCTTACGTATCTGTAAGCCATTGACTACAAGGCTTGCGCGTTGTTTTATTTCAACTCTGTCTTCATCAGATAGCTTTTTTGCCCCCTCTAGCGAAAGAGCTATACCGGAATATTTTGCGCCGATAGAGTTTTTAGTGTCAGTTTCTAGCTTGTTAGTTATTATCCGAAGCTGCTCATCGGTGTCTAACCAGAAGCGGTCTCCCCATTCGCCAAAGTACTCTAGTGCCTTTTTTTTGGTTGCATCCCTGTTGAACGTGCTGACTAGGCTGTCAATAAAGCTTTTGCTTTGAAGCTCATTTCTAATATCATATCTGAGCTTCAGGAACTCAATGGTAAGTACATGGCGCCATAGAAGTCTATAAAAAAGATCAAGATTTATATTTAGCGCGCAAAAAAACTGAATAATATCTGAGTATTCTAGAAAGCGAACAGAGACATCGTTGGGGTCAAGCTTGACAACTTTCTGAGCCGTGGACTGAATTTTATAAAGTAAAGCGCTTTTTCCTGATCCAGTACGCCCCAGAATGATTGACTCTGGAGAGTCTACGTCCATCAGCCTATTCAAATAACCGTTGTCGACGAAGCATCGGTTAAGTAGTTCGGCGTCTCCTTCCGCATCCAGAGCGCCAACTTTCAAATTTCGAGTGATTTTCAGGCCTTTTTCGTCCATTTAAAACCTTTAAAATTTTTATATGGGTTTGATTTTTGGGCTGAACGGAGCGACACAGATGAAATCAAGGTAGCCTTGAGGATAGCATTCGGTGCGCAAATAGCGCCTAAAGCATAGTTTTTTGCTTGAATTGGAAGCTAGAAACCGGTGTTTCTCCAGCTGCTCTACTCATCATCAACATTTAAGACCCACCGCTGGGTATCAGTTATCCGGAAAGAGTACTGTCCCATGGCTGCGTCAGGTATCTGGACCGGGTGTGAAGCGGGACCGATTCAGCTGTGATAAGGCAGCGTACATAAGAGACCATCTGGTCTGCCGGGTTATCTTTTCCCCGCTTCGTCAATCTGCGTAAAGCTGCCACCCTCACCACTCATCCATATCGAGCACGCCCCCATCATGGCGACAGTAAGTGGGACATCTCCCGTGTGCCGGTTCCTTTCACCCCGGTCGGCTAACCCATGTACCGTCGCCTCCCGGCACCTTTTCGCAAGCCATTTCCTACGCTTTTCCAAGCCATTTCCTAGTCCCAAGAACCTTGCCCTAGCAAGCCCCAGAGAATAAATTCCCCTCCAGTCGCGGCAAATTCCGCGACCGGGTTTGGCGACCCGGGTAAACTTGGCGCAGCAGCGCCCCACACGATTGCAGGCGCTTTTTTTGTGCCTGCAGCCTCGTGCCATGGTGGCTGTGCGCGGGAGACCTTCGGGTCTGCCGGGTTCCAAGTTCCCGGTTCGCCAACCTGCGTACAGCTGCCACCCATTGTTTGGCGACAGTGCGTGGTGGTTCCAACCTAACTTGGAGTCTCATGCATGACTTTCACACGTCTGTACAGGATCCTCGCATCCGCTCTCCGCCGCCCAACCCCCGCGGCCACTCCATCCCCAACCTTCTACCCAATCGACAGCCAGTCCCTCGCCACCCGTGAGGTGCCCCATGACTGACCACGAGCGCCTGTCCACCATCCAAAGCTACGCCTGGACCCTCGAACTGCTAGGCGAAGCCCTGGTCCAGCACGACGAAATGCTGGAATGCGAACACAACCCGCAACTGAGCTTCCGCAACACGGCGGGGATCCACCAGGCAATCCGGATCATCAGCCGGTTGGCCAGCGAGCAGGTCGGCAAGCTGGAGGCGATGAGAGAAGAGGGGATATGAACGGCTGATGCTACGCGTCACAGGGGCCGCTTTGCGGCCCTCTCGCGTGGCCTTTATCGGCTGGCCCCATCAAAACCACCCACCCCGCGAAAGCTCCTGCTCACAGCTGCGATACTGCGCCCCAAACACCTCCGCCCGCGCCTGAACCTTCTGCGAGACGTTCAGCAACCAGGGCTTGGCGTCATAGCTGCGGTTGCGGTAGCCGCCCCAGCCTTCGTGGTAATTCAGGTACTGGCCGTAGGCGTCCCACTTGGACACGCCATTCACCCGCTGGCTCTTCTGCATGTACCAGCCCATGAAGTCGACGGCGTCGGCGAAGTCGTCGCGGCTGGCGCCCCAGCCGCCGGCTTCGCGCTTGTAGTCGGCCCAGGTCTCGTCCTTGGCCTGGGCGTAGCCGTAGGCGGTGCTGACCCGGCCCCAGGGGATGATGCCGAGGAAGTAATAACGCGGCGGCAGGGCGTCGTGCTTGAACGAGGATTCCTGGTACATCATCGCCATCGGCACCTGCACCGGCGCACCCCAGCGCGCCTGCATCTTCAGCGCCGCCTCGTGCCATTTCGGCTTCTCGCGGAAGATCTCGCAGAGGTTGTCGGGGTTGGCGGGGGGCTTGGTGGCACAGCCGGCAAGCGCCAGGAGCAGGGCTGGCATCGAGAGCCGAAGCATGGAGGGGGTTCCTTTTTGCAGACGTCGGGATCGCAGGTCGCGGGCGCTTTATACAGGCTTTGCAGGCGCATATGAACCAGCGGCCGGTCGCGCGATCCCTGGCTGCGGCCAGTACGGCCGTCGCCCATGCCTCGACGGTCAGGCTTATCGGGTTTATATTTCTCGAATATTTTTAGTATTCGTAAACCGAGGGAGACAGCCGATGATCGGCGAGCGGCTCAAACGTGCCCGCGCTGCTGCTGGCCTGTCGATGCAGGCGCTAGGCGATCTGGTTGGCGTGAGCGCCAACATGATCAAAAAGTACGAACATGACCAGAGCATGCCCAGCTCCGGCGTGCTCGTGCGTTTGTGCAAGGCGCTGTCGGTGCGCGCCGAGTATTTCTTCCGCCCGGCCAAGGTCGAGCTGGCGGGGGTCGAGTATCGCAAGCGTTGCAGCACCCCCAAGGCAATCCTGAAACGCATCGAGGCCGATGTGCTGGATCAGGCGGAGCGCTGGCAAGAGCTGATCAACCTATGGCCGGCCTATCCCGTGCAGTCGTTCAGCGTGCCGGCAGGCCTGCCTGATGAGGTTGCCTCACTGCAGGCGGTCGACAGCCTGGCCGACCAGGTGCGGCAGCTGTGGGGCCTCGGTTCGAGCCCCATCCCAGACTTGATCGACGTGCTGGAGACACACGGGATTCTGGTGATCATCACCCAGGTCGATGCACAGGCGAAGTTCGACGGTTTGCAGGCCAGCGTGGCTGGGCAGCCGGTCATTGTGGTGTCGGCGGACTGGCCGGGCGATCGTCAGCGCTTCACCCTGGCCCACGAACTTGGCCACCTGTTGATGCACGGTCGGTTGGCCGAAGCGCTGGATGAGGAAAAGGCCTGTAACCGTTTTGCCTCGGCATTGCTGGTGCCTGCCAGCGCCATGCGGCAGCATCTGGGCGATACCCGCCACAGGCTGGAGGTTCGCGAGTTGTACCTGCTCAAGGCTGAATATGGCCTCAGCATGCAGGGTTGCCTGTACCGCGCTGGGGACCTGGAGATCATCCCGCACGCCGTGCGCGAGCGGTTGTTCCTGGTGTTCGCCAAACAGGGCTGGCGCAAACAGGAGCCTGGTGCGGCGTACCGGCCAGAAACCACGCGGCTGTTCCAGCAACTGGTCTACCGCGCGCTGGGGGAGGGGATTATCGGCGAGTCCAAGGCGGCGGAGCTGCTGGGCATGACGGTGTACCAGTTCCACCAGGCGCGCAAACTGGAGTTACTGGATGCAGCTACTCATCAGTGATGCCAACATCCTGATCGACCTTGAAGAGGGCGAGCTACTGGCTCAACTCTTCACGCTGCCTTACCAGTTCACAGTGCCGGACATCCTCTATTTCGATGAGCTCGAAGCGCAGCATGCCCATCTGTTGCGCCTGGGGCTTGAGCTGGCTTAGCTGAGCCCATCCACCCTGCTGTATGCCATGGAACTGATAGGCCGAGTCAGCGGGCCTGGCCGCAACGACTGCTTCGCGTTGGCGCTGGCAAGGCAGGAAAAGTGTCCGCTGTTATCCGGGGACGAAGCGCTGCGCAAAGCGGCCGTGCAAGAAGCTGTCGAGGTGAAAGGCACGCTCTGGGTGGTCGAGGAGCTTGTTCGAAACGCTGTCATCACTGTCGATCAGGCCCATGAGGCTTATCGTCGGATGCGGGCGAATGCACGACGCCTGCCTTGGTCGATTGCCCATCAGCGGTTAGATGACTTTTATCCTTAGAGGCGGGTTTACCAGGCCGGGGGTTGTCTTCTGGATAACGGTTGCGCAGAGTCTGCCTACCTTGCCAGGAGACGCCCATGCCGCAAGCCATTTTCGCCGCCGCCCAGTGCGCCATTCGCGATGGCGATATCACCGCCAACCTGGCCTTGCACCTGGCTTTCATGCGCCACGCCCATAAGCACGGCGTAACGCTGCTGCTCTTCCCCGAGCTGTCCCTCACCGGCTACGCACTCAAGACGGCCAGTGCCCTGGCCCAGGGCCTGGACACGCCACTGCTGGCGCCGCTGCGCCAGTTCGCCCAAGAGGCGGGCATGACCACGGTGGTCGGCATGCCGCTCAAGGTGCCGGGCCAGGACAAGCCCCGCATCGCGGCGTGCATCCTCCACCCGGATGGCTCGATTACCGCCTACACCAAGCAACATCTGCATACCGGCGAAGACGTGTTCTTCGGCGCGGGGAGCGGGGGCGAGTTGCTGTCTGTCGCCGGCGTGCCCGTGGCCTTGTCGGTGTGCGCCGATTTCACCCATCCCGAGCATGCCGCTCATGCGGCGCAGCGTGGCGCGCAGGTGTACGCGACCGGCGTGCTCATTGGCGAAACGGGTTATCCAGCGGATAGCGCTTTGTTGCAAAGTTATGCACAGCGGCATGCCATGGTGGTGCTCATGGCCAACCATGGCGGCATTACTGGAGGCTGGGCTGCGGCTGGGCGTAGCGCGTTCTGGGATGAGCAGGGGCGGTCTGTCGCGGCTGCTTCAGGTGCTGGCAATCGGCTGTTGGTTGTTTCAGAACGGGGAGGGGAGTGGACGGGGCGCGAGATCTCTATGGCGATGGATGCCGCTGAATTGGCCTGAAGGCAGGGCGATCCTGTTAAGTGTTTTTTTGAGCTGTAAGTGCCGATGGTTTACAGCTAAAAAGCAGGTTTACAGGTACATATCGTGCGCTGATATCGATCCGGGTTCAGCGGCTTGAGTCACTCGCTCAATCGCTCCGCCGCCTTGCGGTAAACCTGGTCTCGCTCCCGTTTATCCACGCTGATCACGAACACTACGACCTCATGGTCGATGACTTGGTAGACCAATCGATAGCCACTGCTTCGCAACTTGATCTTGTAGCAGTCCGGGAAGCCGTGCAGGCGGTTCGCTTCAACCCTTGGATTGAGCAATATCGTTGCCAGTTTCTTCTTGAACTGTTGTCGAAGGGTGTCGCCGAGTTTCTGCCATTCCTTAAGTGCGCGCGCATCGAATTCGAGGTTATAGGTCATCCAGCGTTACCTTCACCCTCTGAGGGGCGGCCAGACGTTCGCGCACGGTGGCGAGCAAGGCTTCGTCGTCTTCGGTCAACAACACAGGCTTGAAAGGCAGTTGCCCACGCTCAGCGACATACTGCAACGCCTGGCGCATCAGTTCGGAAGGGGTTACGCCCAGCTTTTCCAGTTCACGGTAGGCACGCACCTTGAGGTCGTCGTCGATCCGCACATTGATGGACGCCATGGTTTTGGCCTCATTTGTAATGACATTGGTCTGTACAATGAGCCAATGCTGCCTGCGGAGCAAGGGGGCCGGTGAGATTACCGACGGGCGTGGCAGAGGCGCATTACTCGTTGAACTCTGGAGCGACGTCAGGCAGTTGGGAGGGAGACCTCAAGGTAGTAGCCTCGAACCACACCGGCCACGAACTGCGATGTCGGTCCTGCACCTGCACACAGGGGATCAACCGCTCGCGCAACACCTCGTCCCGCCCCACACTCACCGCCAGCCGGTACTTGGCACTGTGCACGCACTCGCGGTCGCCAAACTCGCAGCGGTCCAGGCGGGTCCCGCCGCATGGCCCGTTCGCCAGCCCTTTGGGGCAGGTCTCGGGGCAGATGTACAGGGTGTCCTCCAGCCGGCAACTGCCGCAGGTATCGCAGCCCACCATCGGCCGTTTGATGCGCCGTTCCAGCTGGTGCAGCCATTGCGCTGCCGCCGGGGTGCGCCATAGCGGCCGGGACACGGCCCAGCCGAAGGCTTTGCTCAGCGGCGTGGTGCGGCTGAACAGTTGATGGTGCATCGCTGCCAGCAGGTGGTAACGGGCTTTCTCTTTTTTCGACGCGGTGATCTGCCGTTGCCCCAGGCGCCAGGCATGCCCGGGCGGGTGGAAGGTCACGGCTGGCAAGCCAGGCTCCTGCCAGGCCGCATGCCAGGCGGGCGTCCAATCCTGGAGCGTCGTGAACAGCGGTTGCAGTTCAGTGATGGCCTGCTCCAGCGCTTCGAACTGGGCGACATCATGAATGCCGGACAGGTGCACGCCGGCATAGCCCATCAACTTCAGGCCGATCACTTGCAAGGCCAGGCGCTGGTTGGCGCGGTCTTTGGCGTATTGCTTGGACACCGCGGTTTCTGCCGCCAGCAATGCGCGCATCGACGGCGTAACGGTCACCCCGGCGACGTGATCGAGCATGCCGGCGCGGCCTTCGGTCAGCGCCATGATGCAGGCCATCAGCGGTTTCGGGTGGGGCTGGCGCTGCATCCAGTCGTAGGCTTCCTGATGTTTTTCGATGTCGAAACCCAGCTGCAGGATGAACAGGTCGGCACCTGCGGCCAGTTTCTTCTCGGCCTTGAAATACTGCGCGCCGCCCTCGGCTTCCTGGTACTTGAACGGGTTGAGCGCGGCGGCCAACAGCCAGTGCGGGCGGGCCTGGCGCACGATCTGTAGCGCGGCGACAGACTCGAGGTAGCGCACCGGGCGCTGGCCTGGGGTGTGGCCGGGCAGGCGGTCGCCGGTGAGCACCAGCAACTGGTCCAGGCCGGCGGCGTCCATGCGTTGCAGCTGGGCGAGCAGGTCGCGGCGTTCGCGGTCCTTGCCCGAGAAGTGCAGCAGGGCGGGGACGGGTTCGGCCAGGCTGGCGAAGGCGTCCAGCGGCGACATGTCCAGGGCACTGCCGACGCGGTCGCCGATGGCCACGGTCAGGGGCCAGCCGCACAGCTGGGTGCGGGCCATGAGGGTGTCCAGCGTGGCGAAACGCTCGGCGGAAGGCTTGGGGACGAACTCGAGGATGCAGGCGAAGGCGTTGGCGTCCAGGGTCGTTTTCAGCAGGCTCATGGTGTGCGGGCTACCGGGTTTGGGCAGGGTGGCAGTGTGAAGCAGATTGGCGCGCTGGGCATGTCTGGTTGCGCGGGGGAGTGTGTTGTTTGAGACATCCACAGGCTTCCACGACACCGCGCAGATCTTTGTAGGAGCGGCCTTGTGTCGCGAAAGGGCTGCGTAGCAGCCCCAGGATTTCTGTGTTGGCACAACGATCGCCGGGGCCGCTTTGCGGCCGGGACTGTCAGATTTTTTGTGTGCGGGCCGGTAATGGCCTGCCGCTAGGCAGGCCCTGATTCTCACCAGGTTGGCCTGATGAACCGATCTCCATACAGAATCGCAAATTGATTCATCGCGCTTTTCCAGTCATGGGCCGGTTTTCCCCAATTGGCTGTGATGTTGCGCAATCCCAGCCAAATCAGTTTGGTCGCTGCATCATCATTCGGGAAATGTCCGCGAGTCTTGATGACCTTGCGTAGCTGGGCATTGATGCTCTCGATGGCGTTGGTGGTATAGATCACCTTTCGGATGGCGGGCGGGAAAACAAAGAATGGAATCACGCGATCCCAAGCCCGTCGCCAAGCAGCCACCACCGTCGGATATTTCTCGCCCCACGGCCCGTTCTCAAACTCATCGAGTGCTTGCTCAGCCGCTTCGGCATTGATGGCTTGGTAAATCGGCTTCAGCTCCTTGGCCAGAGCCCGCCGCTTGTCCCAGGCCGCGTAGTCGAGGCTGTTGCGGATCAGGTGCACGATGCACGTTTGCAACGTCGTCTCTGGAAACACGGCACTGAGAGCCTCTGGCATACCTTTGAGGCCATCGGTCACGGCAATCAGCACATCTTCAACACCGCGCGTCTTGAGATCGTTAAAGACCTTCATCCAAAACTTCGCACCCTCGGTGTTCTCGATCCAGATGCCCAGGATATCGCGCGTACCGTCGGGGAGAACGCCCAGGGCCAAGTAAATGGCCTTGTTGCGAACCAGGCCTTCTTCGCGGATCTTCACCCGCAGTGCATCGAAGAAAATGACCGGGTACATCGGCTCCAGTGGCCGCTGTTGCCACGCGCCAATCTCTTCCATGACCTCGTCTGTCACAGAGCTGATGAAATCGGGTGAAACGTCGGTTCCATACTGCTCGGACAGGAAGGCCCGGATCTCTCTGACCGTCATTCCACGGGCGTACATGGCGATGATTTTGTCATCGAATCCGGTGTAACGGCGCTCATGCTTGGGGATCAGAATGGGCGAGAAGCTGCCGTCACGGTCCCGAGGGATATCCAGCCGTAGCGGGCCATCGCCTGTCAGCACTGTCTTGCCACTCGTGCCATTGCGCTGGTTGGTCTCATCCTCTGGGCGCTGCGCGCCCGGAGGATAGCCCAGGTGATGGCCAAGTTCGGCGTTCAGGGCCCGCTCGATCAGCGCTTTCTTGAAGGCGGCAGAGGCCTCTTCGATAGCCTCTGCGGTCATCAGTGGGATTGCGGAAAACTGTTCAAGCAGCTCTTTCGGGACCTTCGGTAACTCTCGAAGCGGTTTCTTTTTGGTTGGCATGCATGCACCTCTTACTCATGGTATGCCCGAACACAAAATTTCTGACACCCTCTTGCGGCCCTTTCGCGACACAAGGCCGCTCCTACAAGGGGCTCTGCGAAGTTTTCGATCATGAGCAAATCTTGATTTCATCTCAAATTTTATGAGTTTGTCTCACTTCTTCAGCCCCAGCAGAATGCCCACATTCAATTTCAAGCATCTAGGGACACGAACATGGCACTGGCACACAACCTGGGTTTCTCCTGCATCGGTCGCGACCCTGAGTTGAAGCAAGCCCAGGCGGCGTTCTGCAAGGGCGAGCTGGACGAGGCTGGTCTGCGTGCCGTGGGTCGTGGCCTGCGCGCCGAGCATTGGCAGGCGCAGAAGGCTGCCGGTATCGAGCTGCTGCCGGTCGGCGACTTTGCCTGGCGTGACCAGGTGCTGACCCACTCGCTGACCTTCGGCGTGATCAAGGCCAAGGACGGTGCCAAGCCGACGCTGCAAACCCTGTTCGCCGTAGCCCAGGATGCGACCCAGTGGTTCGACACCAACGAGCACTACCTGGCCCCCGAATTCACCGCCGACCAGCAGTTCGCCCTGAGCTGGGAGCAGTTGTTCGAGGAAGTCGAAGAAGCCAAGGCCCTGGGCCATGCGGTCAAGCCGGTGGTGATCGGCCCGCTGACCTACCTGTGGCTGGGCAAGGCCAAGGGCGAGCAATTCGACAAGCTGGACCTGCTCGACCGCCTGCTGCCGATCTACGACCAGGTCTTGAACCGCCTGGCGGCACAGGGTGTGGAATGGGTGCAAATCGACGAGCCGATCCTGGCCCTGGAGCTGCCGCAGGACTGGAAGAACGCCTACGAGCGAACCTACAACATCCTCCAGCGCGCCCCGCTGAAAAAGCTGATCGCCACCTACTTCGGTGGCCTGGACGCCAACCTCGGTCTGGCCGCCAACCTGCCGGTCGATGGCCTGCACGTCGACCTGGTGCGCGCCCCGGACCAGCTCCCGGCCCTTCTCGACCGGCTGCCGGCCTACAAGGTGCTGTCGCTGGGCGTGGTCGACGGCCACCAGGCTGGGCGCAGCGAGCTGGAGCAGGCGCTGGATGTGCTGCGCCATGCCCACGAGCGCCTGGGGGATCGGCTGTGGGTCGCGCCGTCGTGTGCGTTGCTGCACAGCTCGGTGGAACACGATGATGAACTGAACAGCGGGCTGGCCTTCGCGGTGCAGAAGTGCGAAGACGTAGTCATGCTGGCCAAAGCCCTTGACCAGCTCGAAGCCACCCGGCTGTGCGCTGCGTAGCAGCCCCGCGACCGTTCAGGCAACATCGCAGGTTCCACCGCGACCAGAACGGCCTGCCATGAAGCCCACCCACCTGACCCTGATCTGCCACGCCCGCACCGAAGCGCAGCGGGTAGGGCGCTTTGCCCTGGATGACGAGCCCCTGCGTGAAGCACCAGGGCCGCTGGGCGAGTTATCCACAACCGCCCGCTACCTGAGTGCACCCGAGCTACGCGCCCGGCAGACTGCCGAGGGCCTGGCCGCGACAGTTGATGAAGGTTTGCGCGACTGCGATCTGGGCAGCTGGAAAGGCATGCCGCTCAAGCAACTGGACGAGCAGGCGCTGCAACTGTGGCTCATCGACCCCCAGGCGGCGCCCCATGGTGGCGAGTCGATCGCCGCGCTGTGCCAACGCGTCGCCCAGTGGATGGACAGTGCCCTGGCCGAGGGTGAGTGGGTCGCCATCACCCATCCCTTTGTCATCCGCGCCGCGATGTTGCATGCCTTGGGGGCGCCGTTGGCGTCCTTTCAGCGCATTGATGTACCGCCCTTGGCCCGTGTGCGCTTCAGTCATTACGGGCAGTGGCGGCTACAACTGAGTTGACGGTTACTAACGCTGGGGCCGCTTCGCAGCCCTTTCGCGACACAAGGCCGCTCCTACAGATGACCGCGATCTCCTGTAGGAGCGGCCTTGTGTCGCGAAAGGGGCGCGAAGCGGCCCCAGCGACCTCGAATTGAGCAGAGTTGTTGGCCCTACCGCCGCACCAACACCGGCACCACGCGGATATAAATCAGCTCACTGACCAACTCCACCAGCGTCTGGGTAATCACCGCCGCCGCCGCCAGCGCACGGATCGGCTCCGGCAGCGCCAACGCCAACGGCAACACCACCAACGAATTTCGCGTGGCGGCACTGAAGGTCACCGCCCGCGCCTCGCCTGTGGATAACCGCAGCAGCCGCGCCGCCGCCCACCCCAGCACCGGTGCCAGCAATGCAAAGCCGACATACACCGGCAGCACCGGCAGCAACTCATCCAGCCGCTCGACCACCACGCCAATCTGCGAACCGATCACTGCGATCAGCACCAACGCCATGGCCGGCACCGGCAGCCAGGCCCAGGCGTCGTTCCAGCGCGCAATCAGCGGCGAGCGCCGGGCCCCGCTGCTGGTGGCCACGGCCAGCAACAGCGGCAGCACGATCAGCAGCACGAAGGCTTCCACGAACGGCGCCACAGAAATATCCACCTGCTGGGCGTCACCGAGCATCAGCGCCAGGTACAACGGCAGCAGCGCCAGTTGCACCAGCAACAGCACCGGCGTGGCGGCCAGGGTCAGGCGCGACTCGCCCTTGCCCAGGTGGGTGAACACCACCACGTAGTCGATGCAGGGTGTCAGCAGCACCAGCAGCGCGCCGACCAGCACGGCGGGGTGGTCGACCAAGCCACGGGTACCGGCCCACACCAGCAGCGGCACCAGCACGAAGTTGGCCAGCAGCAGTGCGCCCATGAAGCGCCGGTTGCCAAGCCCGGCGCGTAGGTCGAGAAAGGGAATCTGCAGGAACATCGCGTACATCAGCACGGCGATGGCCGGGGTCACCAACAGCTCCAGGGGTCGAGACGCCGCAGGCGCCAACAGGCCGACGGCGGCGGCCAGCACCACGGCGATGAAGTAAACGGGGATCTGCTGGCGTTCGAGTTGTTCTCTGTCCACGGGCGTCCTGGCATTTGCGACTGAATTACGGGGTGGGGCAGGGTACTATCTGGCGCAAACCATAGGGAGTGATTCGATGCGAATTCTAGTGGTGGGTGCGAGCAAGGGATTGGGCAAGGCACTGGTCGAGGGCCTGGGCCAGGCGGGCGATACGCTGATCGGCGTGTCGCGTACACGGCCTGAAGCGCTGCCGGCGGCGGTACGCTGGATCGAGGCCGACCTCGGCCAGCCGCGCCAGGCTGCGGCGGCGATCCACGAGGCGGTCGCCGGGGAGGGGCTGGACGTATTGGTGTACAACGTCGGGATCTGGGAAACGCTGGCGTTCGAGGACGGCTACAGCTTCCTCGACGATGACGACGGGCAGATCGAACGCATGGTCGCCACCAACCTCACGGCGCCGTTGCTGTTGATCAAACGTTTGTTGCCGGTGCTGCTTAACAGCGCGCGGCCACGGATCATCCTCACGGGGTCGACCTCGGCGTTGCCGGGGAGTGGGCGGCCGGAGGTCACCTTCGGTGCCAGCAAGTTTGGCTTGCGCGGTATTGCCGAAACCTTGCGCGAAGGCTTCCGCGAGCAGGGGTTGGGGGTGAGTTGCCTGAACCTGGGCTACCTCAATACAGAGGACGGGCTGGATGTGCCGCTGGCCCAGGCCGAGCAGCGCGGTGAAGGTTCGCTGATCCCGCTGCACGATGTGGTGCAGGTATGCCGGATGATGCTGAGCCTGTCCGCCGCCAGCTATGTGCGTGACATCACCTTGCCGGCGCTGCGCGACGAGCGCTTCTGAATGGCGATGTGCGCTGCTTGTCTGTAGGAGCGGCCTTGTGTCGCGAAAGGGCCGCAACGCGGCCCCAGGATTTCAGCGTGAGAGCAGAAATCGCGGGGCTGCTGCGCAGCCCTTTCGCGACACAAGGCCGCTCCTACAGTGGACGTACAAGGCGCCAATAGGCGGGCTTACCGCTCGATCGCCAGCGCCACACCCTGCCCACCACCGATACACAGGGTGGCCAGGCCTTTCTTGGCATCGCGCTTGATCATTTCATGCAGCAAGGTCACCAGTACCCGGCAGCCCGACGCACCGATCGGGTGGCCCAGGGCAATGGCGCCGCCATTGACGTTGACCTTGGCCGCATCCCACTCCAGCTGCTTGCCCACCGCCAGCGCCTGGGCGGCAAAGGCTTCGTTGGCCTCGATCAGGTCCAGCTCGCCCAGCTGCCAGCCGGCCTTAGCCAGGCAGCGCTGGGTGGCCGACACCGGGCCGATGCCCATGATCGCCGGGTCCACGCCGGCACTGGCGTAGGCAGCAATTTTGGCCAGCACCGGCAGGCCCAGGGCCTTGGCTTTGCTGGCGCTCATCAGCAGCACCGCGGCGGCGCCGTCGTTGAGGCTGGAGGCGTTGCCGGCGGTGACGCTGCCGTCTTTCTTGAACGCGGCGCGCAGCTTGCCGAGGGACTCGGCGGTAGTGCCGGCGCGGGGTTGCTCGTCGGTGTCGAACACCAGCGGCTCGCCTTTTTTCTGCGGGATCTGGATCGGGGTGATCTCATCCTTGAAGCGCCCGGCCTCGATGGCGGCCGCGGCCTTGCGCTGCGACTCGGCGGCGAAGGCGTCCTGCTGCTCGCGGGTGAGGCCGTACTTGTCCACCAGGTTCTCGGCGGTGATGCCCATGTGGTAGTCGTTGAAGGCATCCCACAGGCCGTCGGTGATCATGCTGTCGACCAGTTGGCCATGGCCCATGCGTTGGCCGGTGCGGGCCGAGGGCAGCACGTAGGGCGCCAGGCTCATGTTCTCCTGGCCGCCGGCGATCACCACTTCAGCATCGCCGCAGCGGATGGCCTGGGCGGCCAGGTGCAGGGCCTTGAGGCCCGAGCCGCAGACTTTGTTCAGGGTCAGTGCCGGCACTTCATAGGGCAGGCCGGCCTTGACCGCGGCCTGGCGGGCGGGGTTCTGCCCGGCGCCGGCGGTGAGCACCTGGCCGAGGATCACTTCGTCGACCTGGGCCGGGTCCAGCTGGGTCTGGGCCAACAACTGGCGGATCACCGCAGCGCCCAGTTCGACGGCGGACAGGTTGGCCAGCGCCCCCTGGAAACTGCCGATGGCAGTGCGGGTGGCGGCGACAATGACGACTTCGTTCATTGTTGTTCTCCGGGGTACGCTCATGATCGCCACAGCATCCCTGCCGGGCGCTGATTTGGGAAGTTTGTTTTTCTTTGCCATTGATCCGAAATTCAAATGAATAAACGGCGGCGGGCCACGCCTGCGCGGCGCCGCAACTAAGCTTGGCGTCAGCTTCGGGGGGAGCGTTTACCAACCACCAGAGCGGAGCTTCTTGCCATGCGCTACTCAGTGATTGCCATCACCCTGCTGCTCGCCAGCGCCAACACCTTTGCCAAGACCGAATGCACCACGGCCGACCGCAGCACCTGGCAGGATGCCGACAAGTTCCAGGCCCAGCTCAAGGAGCAGGGCTACAAGATCAACAAGTTCCAGATCACCAAGGGCAACTGCTACGAGATCTACGGTTTCGACAAGGATGGGCGCAAGGTCGAGATCTACCACGACCCGGTCACCGGCAAGGCGGTCAAGAGCGAGGTGCATGAGTGACCGCCAGCGTGCGCCTGTGGGACCCGTTGCTGAGGTTGTGCCACTGGTCCCTGGCGCTGGTGTTCTTTGCCGATTACTTCTTCAACGAGGCCGGTGACGACTGGCACCAGTGGCTGGGCTACTACGCCGGTGCCTGCCTGGTGTTGCGCATTGGCTGGGGTTTTGTCGGGCCGCGCAGCGCCCGCTGGACGGACTTCTGGCCCACGCGGGCGCGGTTGAAGGTGCATGCGCTGGCGCTTTGGCGCGGTGAGCGCTTTCACCGCATGGGGCATACGCCGATCGGCGCGCTGGTGATGGTGCTGATGATGACTGGCATCGCCAGCCTGGGCGTGACCGGCTGGATGATGCTGGAGGTGGATGCCCTGTGGGGCGCCGAATGGCTGGAGACGCTGCACAGCTGGCTGGCCGACGCGGTGCTGGCGCTGGTTGGCGTGCACCTGCTGGCGGCGCTGGTGGAGAGTGTGCGCTTGAGGGAGAACCTGCCGTTGTCGATGGTGACCGGGCGGCGACGGTCTTCCGACGAGCCGTGAAAGGCTGAAGGGCCATCGCGGGGAATCACTCGGACCTGTAGGAGCGGCCTTGTGTCGCGAAAGGGCCGCAACGCGGCCCCAGGATTTCCGCGTAAGAGCAGAAATCGCGGGGCTGCTACGCAGCCCTCTCGCGACACAAGGCCGCTCCTACAGTGGATGTGCAAGTTCATTGTTTGGCCGGCTTGCCGGCGAAAGGGCGTATCTACACCGCCGGGCACTGGTTGGTCACGCAGTGGATGCCTCCGCCACCCGCGGCAATCGCATCGATGTCCAGCTGCACCACCGTGCGCCCCGGATACAACTGCACCAGCAACGCCCGGGCCTTCTCATCGGCACTGCGATCACCAAACTGCGGCGCGATCACCGCGCCATTGATCACGAAGTAATTGATGTACCCCGCGGCAAAGTCCGGGTTGCCTTTGCTGAACTTGTTGCTGCGCGGTTTCATCGGCGGCGACAGGGTATGCACCTGCAGCTTGCGCCCATCGGCGTCGGTGGCGTTCTGCAGAATCTCCAGGTGCTTGCGGGTCACCGCGTGGTCGTAGGAGTCCGGGTCGTTGTCCAGGTTCGCCACCACCACGCCGGGCGCCGCGAAGCGCGCATAAAAGTCCACGTGGGCATCGGTGATGTCCTTGCCCTTGATGCCCGGCAGCCAGATGATCTTGCGCAGCCCCAGGCGCGCCTTCAGTTCCTCTTCGACCTCGGCCTTGCTCCAGTCGGGGTTGCGGTTGCGGTTGATCCAGCTGCTCTCGGTCATGATCCCGGTGCCGTGGCCGTCCACCTCGATGCCGCCGCCTTCGCCCACCAGCTCGCTGCGCTGGTATTGGGCTCCGGCCAGCTTGGCCACGCGCGCCGCCAGCTTGGCGTCGTAGCGGTGCTGCTGCTTGCCGCCCCAACCGTTGAAGTTGAAGTTCACCGCACCCAGCGCGCCATCGTCGTCCAGCACCAGGTTGGCGCCGATGTCACGCATCCAGATGTCGTCCAGCTTGGTTTCGACATAGGTGATGTTATGGCTGCCGCATTCTTCCTCGGCGATATCGCGTTCGCTGGCGCGGCAGAACACCGTCACCGGCTGGTAGGCGGCGATGGCCCGGGCGATACGGCCCAGCGCGGCCTGCACGTCTTCGGTGAAGTCTTTCCAGATGGCGTCCTGGGCGCCGAAGGCGATATAGGCGCACTGCTGTTTTTCACCCTCGTCGGGCATGAACCAGCGGCCGGCCTCGGCAGCACGGGCGCTGCCCAGGGGCAGGCCGAAGCTGGCGGCGGCGCTGACGCCTGCGACCACGCTCAGTTGTTGAAGGAAGGTGCGGCGAGTGGGCATGGGGTCAGTCCTGTGCAGTCTTGAAACGGGTCCAGACGCGCATGCGCGCACGCATGTCGGCCTGGGGGATGTCTTTGCCGGGGATCAGCCGGGCGTAGGCGGCGTCGTCCAGATAGATATCGGGGTTGTCGCGCAGCCGGGCGTCCACCAGTGGGCGCGCCTTGGCGCTGGAGGTGGGGTAGCCGGTGGTGCTGCTGATCGCGGCCATGTTTTCCGGGCGCATGACGAAGTTGATGAAACGATAGGCGTACTCGGGGTGCTTGGCGTCGGCAGGGATGGCCATGGTGTCCATCCACACCGTGGTGCCTTCGCGGGGCACCCGGTACTGGAAGTCGATGGCCTTGCCGGCGGCTTCGGCGGTGCGCTGGGCCTGGATCACGTCGCCGCTGTAGCCCAGCGACAGGCAGATGTTTTGGTTGACCAGCTCGGTCACCGGTTGCGACTGCAGCTTCTTCACATAGGGGCGGATGCCCTTGAGCAGTTCGCTGGCGGCGGCCAGGTCTTCGCGTTTGGCGCTGCGCGGTTCGCGGCCCAGGTAGTGCAGCACCACGGCCAGCACTTCGTCGGGCGAGTCGATCATCGAGATGCCGCAATCGGCGAACTTGGCTGCCAGCTCTGGCTTGAACAGCAGGTCGAGGCTGTTCAGCGGGGCGTCGGGCATGCGCTCGCGGATCTTCTTCGCGTCCATGGTCAGGCCGATGGTGCCCCAGGTGTAGGGCACGGTGGCCTGGCTGGCCTTGGGGTACTGGTCGTGCAACTTGCGCAGGCTGGGGTCGATGTCGTCCAGCGCGGTCAGCTGGCTGCGGTCCAGTTTCTGCAGGCTGCCGGCGCGCATCAGTCGTTCGGCCACGGTGTCGCCGGGGAACACCAGGTCGTAGCCGCTGCGCCCGGACATCAGCTTGGCCTCCAGCACCTCGCTGCCGTCCATGACGTCGTAGATCACCGGGATACCGGTTTCGGCGGTGAAGCGCTTGAGCGTGTCTTCGGCGAAATAGTCGGCCCAGTTGTACAGGCGCAAGGCGTCCTGCTCGGCCTGGGCGATACCGGCGCAGGCCAGCAGCGCGGCGATGGCCAGCAGTTGTGATGGACGGCGTGGCATGCTCAAGCCCTCTCGGTGTCTGGTGTGCGGCCGTCGAGGGTCATCAACGGCGCGTACAGGTCGGGGCGGCGGTCGCGGTACACGCCCCAGCTCAGGCGGTCCTCGCGCATCTGCGCCAGGTCCAGGTCGTGCAGCCACACGCCACTGCTGGCGCGGTCGGCTTCGGCGAGCAGGGCGCCCTTGTGGTCGCAGATGAACGACGAGCCGTAGAAGCGCATCGACAGGCTGCTGTCACTCTTGGCCACTTCCTCGCCGACCCGGTTGGCGGCCACCACCGGCAGCAGGTTGGCGGCGGCGTGGCCGCGCATGGCGATTTGCCAATGATCGCGCGAATCCAGCCCGGCGGCGCCGGGCTCGGAGCCGATGGCGGTGGGGAACAGCAGCACTTCGGCGCCCATCAGCGCCAGGCAGCGGGCGGTCTCGGGGAACCACTGGTCCCAGCAGATGCCGATGCCCAGGCGGCCGAAGGCGGTGTCCCAGACCTTGAAACCGGTGTCGCCGGGGCTGAAGTATTCCTTCTCCTGGTAACCGATGGCGTTGGGGATATGGCTCTTGCGGTACACCCCCAGCAGCGTGCCGTCGGCGTCGGCCACGGTCAGCGAGTTGAAGAAGGCATTGCCGGCGCGCTCGTACCAGCTCAGCGGCAGCACCACGCCCAGCTCCTTGGCCAGGGCGGCGAAGCGGCGCAGCAGCGGGCTGTCGTGGTAGTCCTCGGCCAGGGCCTGGTGGCTGTGGCACTGCTCGATGCAGAAGTACGGCGTGGCGAACAGCTCCTGCAACAGGATCACCTGGGCGCCATCTGCGGCGGCTTGGCGTACCAGTTGCTCGGCACGGTCGAGGTTGCCGGGCACATCCCAGCTGCAGGCCATCTGGGTGGTGGCGATGCGCAGGGTGCTCATGGGCGTTCTCCTTGCAGCGGCCAGGCCGGCTGCTGCTGGGTGATGCAGTGGATGCCGCCACCGCCGTGGGCGATATGGTCGATGCGCACCGGCACCACTTCGCGGCCGGGGAAGGCATGGGCGAGCTGATCGGCGGCGGCCTGGTCGGCGTCGATGCCGTAGGCCGGCATGATCACCGCGCCATTGGCCAGGTAGAAGTTGGTGTAGGAGGCGCAGAACACTTCGGCGTCGGTGTCCACGGCCGCGGTGGCCTCGTACAGGTCGAGCAGCTCGAACTTACGGCCTTGGGCGTCGCTGGCCAGCTCCAGCGCACGGCGGTTTTCGCGGACCACTTCGGCGTACACCGAATCCTGGTCATGGGTGGCATCCACCAGCAGCACGCCGGGGCGGGCGAAGGCGCACACGCCGTCGACATGGCCGTCGGTCATGTCACCGGTCACGTACTGCGGGTCACCCGGCAGCCAGATGGTCTTGCGGATGCCCAGCAGGCGGGCGAAGCAATCCTCGAACTCGGCCTTGCTCAGGCCTGGGTTGCGGTTGGGGTTGAGCAGCACCGATTCGGTGGTGATCAGGGTGCCTTCACCGTCCACATGGATGGCGCCGCCTTCGTTGCACAGCGGGGTGCTGAAGCCTTCTAGGCCGAGCTGGTCGAGGATGCGCCGGGCCAGGCTGCGGTCCTTGCCGTGTTCGGACTTGTTGCCCCAGGCGTTGAAGCGCCAGCTCAGGCCGGCCACGCCTTGCTGCGGGTGCAGCAGGAAGCTTGGCCCGCTGTCGCGGCACCAGCTGTCGTCGACGGCCAGTTCGATCAGCTCGATGCCGGCGCCGCACAGCTCGCGGGCGGTGGCCATGGCGGACGGGTCCACCACCATTTTCACCGGCTCGAAGCGGGCGATGGCGGCGGCCACCCGGGCGTAGTCGCGCTGCACGTCGGCCAGGGTCACGCCCCAGCCCGATTCCCACAGTGGTTGGTTGTGCGGCCAGATCATCCAGGTGGCGGCGTGGCGGGCCCATTCGGCAGGCATGCGCCAGCCGCTGTCGTGGGACAGGGTCATAGTGAACTCCGATCTATTAGGGATTGTTATCAACGAAGCCCGCCGTCGCGGGTGTTGGTGTCAATGCTATGGCTATGAAGCGGGGGCGACAAACGATAGATTTAGCGTATTTCTGATCAGTCAGGCTTATCAGCATGCTCAAACACTGGCCCCCGCTCAACGCCCTGCGCGGTTTCGAAGCCGCTGCCCGCCTGGGCAGTTTCCACAAGGCCGCCGAGGCCCTGAACCTCACCCAGTCGGCGATCAGCCAGCAGATTCGCAGCCTGGAAAGCTACCTGGAGCAACCGCTGTTCCACCGCACCGGGCGCAGCGTCAGCCTTACCGATGCCGGGCATGATCTGCTCAGCACCACCCAGACCTTGCTGCAGCAACTGGCGGTGGGCATCCGCCGGCTGGACCAGTACCGCAAGCCCAACCAGCTGGTGGTCAACACCACCCCGGCGTTCGCCCGGCACTGGCTGCTGCCGCGCCTGGCGGACTTTCACCAGCGCTATCCGGAGGTGGACCTGTGGCTGTTCACCAGCTTCGAAGTGCCGGACATGGCCAGCGAGACCATCGACCTGGCGATCCGCGATGACATTGGCGCCCAGGCTGAATGCAGCTTCAGTGTGCTGCACCAGGACCTGCTGTACCCGGCCTGCCACCCGGACCTGCCCGAGCAGGGGCGTACCACCTTGCATGGCGAGCGGGAAATGGACTGGAGCCACTGGCAGGTCGAAGGCGGCGAGGATGTCGGGCAGCAGGGCAAGGGGCTGAATTTTTCCGACCCGGGGTTGCTGCTGGAGGCGGCGGGCGAGGGCTTGGGGATTGCCCTGGTCAGCCAACTGCTGGCACAGCGGTTGGTGGCGCAGGGGCAGTTGCAGGCGTTGTCTGCCCAGCGCGTGCGTGGGCCGGCGTGGAGTTGCCTGGTGCATCGCGACAGCCAGGATGATCCGCAGGCGCGGCGGTTTCTGGAGTGGTTGAAGGTGGTACTCGCTCAGGATTGATGGCCCTATCGCGGGGCAAGCCCGCTCCCACGCCGCTCGCGCATTTGCACATACAGCGTGGGAGCGGGCTTGCCCCGCGATAGGGCCGCTGGTGTTTTGCATCACCCCGATCACCCCGTAATATGTGTCGGATGACATGCGAGGGTAGTCTCACCCTCTAGATCAAACGGAACCGCCCCCTTTTTGCCGGGGCGCTTCCCCAGCCTAAACCTGACGAGGTACAGACATTGGCCATCATTCATCCCAAGGTTCGCGGTTTCATCTGCACCACGACTCACCCAAAGGGCTGCGAGCTCAACGTCCGTGACCAGATCGAAGCCACCCGCAAGCTGGGCGTGCGCGAGGATGGTCCGAAGAAAGTCCTGGTGATCGGCGCCTCCAGCGGCTACGGCCTGGCCGCCCGCATCACCGCGGCATTCGGCTTCAAGGCCGACACCCTGGGCGTGTTCTTCGAAAAGCCGGGCACCGAGACCAAGGCCGGCACCGCCGGCTGGTACAACGCCGCCGCCTTCGACAAGTTCGCCAAGGCCGAGGGCCTGTACAGCAAGTCGATCAACGGTGACGCCTTCTCCGACGAAGCCCGCGCCAAGGTTATCGAGCTGATCAAGAACGAAATGGGCGGCCAGGTCGACCTGGTCATCTACTCGCTGGCCTCGCCGGTGCGCAAGCTGCCGCAGACCGGTGAAGTGATCCGCTCGGCGCTCAAGCCGATCGGCCAGCCGTACAAGTCGACCGCCATCGACACCAACAAGGACACCATCATCGAGGCCAGCATCGAGCCGGCCACCGAGCAGGAAATCGCCGATACCGTCACCGTGATGGGCGGCCAGGACTGGGAGCTGTGGATCGATGCCCTGAACGCCGCCGGCGTGCTGGCGCCTCAGGCCCGTACCGTGGCCTTCAGCTACATCGGCTCCGACATCACCTGGCCGATCTACTGGGACGGCGCCTTGGGCAAGGCCAAGCAGGACCTGGACGAAACCGCCCAGCGCCTGGGCAAAAAAGTCGGCGGCAGTGCCAACGTTGCGGTGCTGAAGTCGGTGGTTACCCAGGCCAGCTCGGCTATCCCGGTGATGCCGCTGTACCTGTCGATGGTCTTCAAGATCATGCAGGAGAAGGGTATCCACGAAGGTACCCAGCACCAGCTGGACCGTATGTTCCGTGACCGCATGTACCGTGAGGACGGTGCGCCGGCTGCACTGGACGAGGAAGGCCGTCTGCGTCTGGACGACTGGGAACTGCGTGATGATGTGCAGGACGCCTGCCGTGCCATGTGGCCGAAGGTGACCACCGAGAACCTGTTCGAGCTGACCGACTACGCCGGCTACAAGAAGCAGTTCCTCAACCTGTTCGGTTTCGAGCGCGCTGACGTCAACTACGACGAAGACGTGGCCACCGATGTGAAGTTCGACTGCATCGAGCTGTAATCGCTTCAGGCCTGTACCGGCCTCTTCGCGGGTAAACCCGCTCCCACAAGATCTCCACAACATTCAAAACTGTGGTGATCCTGTGGGAGCGGGTTTACCCGCGAAAGGGCCGGCACAGGTATAGGATTTTTGCTAGCGTTGGCGCACAACAACACAGAAGCGCGCCATGAGCAGCCTTACCCAGCCCGCCACCGCCTTTCGCCACAACGCCCCCGACGGCTACAGCCTCGGAGGTTTCCGCTGGCGCCACGCCACCCTCGCAAGCCAGCGCCCGCTGGTGATCATCAACGCCGCCACTTCGGTGCGTTGCCGTTACTACTCGCGTTTTGCCGACTACCTGTTCGCCCAAGGCTTCGATGTCCTGAGCTACGACTACCGTGGCATCGGTGAATCGCGCCCGGCCTCGCTGCGCGGTTTCCAGGCCTCGTGGAGCGACTGGGGCCGACTGGATTTCGAGGCCATGCTGCAACTGGCTGGCGCCGAACATCCGGGGCAACCGGTGCATGTGGTGGGGCACAGTTTCGGCGGCTGGGCGCTGGGGCTGGCGCCTTCGGCGGCGCAGGTGCAGCATGCGGTGCTGGTGGGTGCGCAGTTCGCCTACTGGCGCGACTATGCGGCGGACCAGCGCTGGCAGCTGTATGGCAAATGGCATGTGCTGATGCCATTGCTGACCCGAGTGTTCGGCTACTTTCCCGGCAAGCGCCTGGGGTGGCTGGAGGACACGCCGGCCGGGGTGGTGCACGACTGGAGCACGCCGACGCCACGCTACGAGCACCGGCCCAGCGGGCGGTTGCTGCAAGCCTTGCCGTTCGCTCACGTCAGCGCCTCGACCTTGGCGATCAGCCTGACCGACGATCCGTTCGGCACGGTGGCGGCCACCGAGCGGTTATTGGGTTATCTGGATGAGCGCGGGCGCAAGCACCTGCGGGTGGCGCCTGTGGATATCGGCGTCGAGGAGATTGGCCACTTTGCGTTCTTCCATGACCGCTTTCGCCAGAGCCTTTGGCCGATTGCGCTGGGGTGGTTGCAGGCGGGGCGGTTGGCGGTAGATGTGCCCGGTCAGATCGTCAGTTGAGGACGCTTGTACCGGCCCAATCGCTGGCAAGCCAGCTCCCACAGTGTCGGCGCTATGCGGTCAGGGTGGGAGCCGGCTTGCCGGCGAAAGGGCCGCAAAGCGGCCCCGGCGGTCTCAAGCCTTGCGCGCCAAAGGCAGCTCGGCAAACTTCACCCCAGCCAGCCCATGCTTGATCAACGCACGGATATTGCCATGGTCGCTGCCCTCGGGCGTGGCCACCACATCACGGTAGTGCTCGCCAAACGCCAGCAGCGCTTCCTGGTCGCTCAACCCTTCCAGCAAGGCCAGGCCCAGGGTCTTGCACGAACCTTCGTTCTGCCCGGCGGCGTTGTGCACATCACCGTTGTCGAAGGCTTGTGGCTGGTAGCTGTAGTTCGCGGCGATGAACGCCAGGGTGTCGGCGAAAACGTGTTCGCCGCTGGCGAGGCTGCTGCGCAGGGTGTTCAGGTCAGTCACGGGGTTTTCCTTGTTCGAACGCCGCCTGTTGTTCGGCGCTGGCTTCTTTCTGGTATTGGGCTTTCCACTCGGCGTAGGGCATGCCGTACACCGCTTCACGGGCGTCATCCATGCTCAGGTCGACCTGGCGCTCGTCGGCGGCGGCCTTGTACCACTTGGACAGGCAGTTGCGGCAGAAGCCGGAGAGGTTCATCAGGTCGATGTTCTGCACGTCGGTGCGTTTTTGCAGATGGTCGACCAGGCGCCGGAACGCGGCGGCTTCGAGTTCGAGCTGTTGTTGGGGAGTCATGGCGGTCTCTCAGGTCATGCGGTTCTTCAGATGGCGGCCACCGTTGATGACCACCTGGCTGCCGGTGCTGTACTGGCTGTGCAGCAGGAACAGCACGGCGTCGATCAGCGGGCGGGCGCCGGGTTCGAACTCCAGCAGGGCTTTTTTCAGCGTCTGCTGGCGATAGTGCTCGTCGCCACCCTCTTTGAGGATCAGCAGGCCCGGCAGGATACCGTTGACGCGCACCGTGGGCGCGTACTTTTCGGCGAACGACAGCACCATGTTCTGCAGCGCGGCCTTGGTCGCGGCATAGCCGATATGGCTCTTGCTGCCGCGCGAAGAGGTCTCGTCGCAGATATGGATGATGTCGGCCTTGTCTACCTTGCCCAGCAGCTCACCCAACGCCAGGTTGAGGTGGTAGGGCGCCTCGACGTGCAGGCGGAACATGGTGTCGAGGTTGTCCAGGCCGTCGTCGAGCCACAGCGAGGCGTTGTGGATGATCGCGCGCAAGCCGTCGTAATGCTTGTGCAGGTGGTCGATCAGGGCCTGGCGGTCGTCGGCGTTGGTGAGGTCGGCCTGGAACTGCTGGATGTTCGGGTGCGCCGCGTGTGCATTGAGGCTGCGGCTGGCGCTGACCACCGTATGGCCGGCCTGGGCCAGCTCCAGCGCCAGGGCCAGCCCGACACGCTGGCTGGCACCGGTAATGAGGATAGGGCTGTTCATGTTCGGGGCGGTCTGCCGTCTGTCCGTGCGTGATGCCCCAGCATACCCGAACTGCACCGCCTTGCGAGCCCGTGCCTCAGCGGCTGCGCAGGCCTTCGGCGCGGTCTGTGGCCGAGCGCGGCGGCGGGTTCAGCCAGCCGGCCAGCAGGCGCGTCGACAGGGGGATGAACAGGTACACCATGAGCGGCGTCAGGGCCAGGGTGCTGAGCAACACCCGCGGTAGCAGATCGAGCGGCGCCAGCCAGTGGCCGAACAGCAGGTTGAACAGCAACGAGACCGGGAAGAACGCCAGCCAGATAGCCGTGGCCTGCTTCCAGCGCGGCGGTTTTTGCACCATGTTGGTGCCGAACCAGTCGTCGATGCCGCTGACGCGCCTCTCTTTGGGGCGTTCGAACAGGCCGTCACCGCGCTGCAACCAGGTGCGACGCGAGGCTGAATATTCCCAGGCGTGCAGGGTTTGCTCATTGGTGAAGCGGAAGATGATCTGGAAGTCATCGCCTTCGGCAGGCGGGGCGAGGATGCCTGAGCCCAGGTAGCCGGGGAAGTCGGTGGCCAGCTGTTCGCCTTCGTGCAGCCAGGCCAGCAGGTCCTGGTAGCGGCCATGGGCGGCGCGGCGCGACACCATCAGGGTGACGGGGTGGGTAGACATCGTGTATCTCCTGGCGACGGGGCTGGCGGGTAGCCGGCCCCTTGGCATGCGGCCCGGGGTGGTGGGCGGCGCAGGCATGCTTGCAAGAATCGGGCGCGGATTATCGCCGATCGATCATGACCCGTCAGTTTCAACGGGCGGGCGGTCGTCAGAAGTTCGCTTGCGCGTGCAACTCTGGATGGGCCTGGCGGTGGGCCTGAAGAATGTACTCGCGCAGGCGCTCGATCTCTTCGGCCGGCGTGTGCGACAGGTCGTAGGCCGCCAGCCTGGGGCCGATGCGCCGGCGCAACACACCGTGCAGGCCGATCGGCGGGATGTCCTCGGCGGCGAAGTGCAGCTCGAAATGCGCCGGTGCCTTGCTCTGCCCGTGGATTTCCACCAGCACGCCCTTGAACGAAATATCCCGTACCCACAGGTCGCTGGGCTGGTGGTGGTCGTCGAGCAATGCCGCCGGTTGCGCCAGCGACAGGCGCCACGGGCGCAGCATGGGGCCGTCTTCGTAGATGTCCGGTGAACCCAGTTGCAGGTGCAGGGCGTGGAACTCGTCTTCGACCAGTTGCAGGGGGAAGCTCAGCTGCTGGTTGTTGAAGCTGGCCTGCAGCGTGACCTGTTCATTGGCCACCAGGCGGGTGAGCAGGTCCTTCAGACGACGGTCGCCATTGACCAGCAGGCTCGACATGGGGTCGGCCAGGTTCAACTGCGGCGAGTGCTGCATGTTCTGGATGAAATCCAGCTCGTCCTGGGAGAGAAGGGCGTCTGCTTGCATGGTCGAACTCGAGGAAACGATCGATTACGTCAAGGGGTGGACAGTAGTGTATGGGTTTGGTTCAGGTCACTGGTCGGATTGTTTGCGCGGCTGTGACTTTAGGGGGAGGCGGCCTTTTGCCACTGTCGGGTGCTAGTATCCTACGCTTTCACTCAGTTTCGGAATCCTCACCTGATGAAAGTCGCCATTATTTCCGGTTCGGTCTATGGCACCGCCGATGAAGTCGCCCGTCATGCGGTGGCGCTGCTCAACGCTGCCGGCCATGAAGCCTGGCATGCAGGCCGTGCCACCCTGCAGGATATCGAGGGCTTTGCCCCGCAGGCCTTGCTGGCGGTGACCTCGACCACCGGCATGGGCGAACTGCCCGACAACCTGATGCCGTTGTACAGCGTCATTCGCGATGTACTGCCCGCGGCCTGGCGTGGCTTGCCGGGTGCCGTGATCGGCCTGGGCGACTCCAGCTACGGCGATACTTACTGCGGTGGTGGCGAGCAGCTGCGCGAGCTGTTTGGCGAGCTGGGCGTGCGTGAGGTGCTGCCGATGCTGCGCCTGGATGCCAGCGAGACCGTGACCCCGGAGGCCGACGCCGAGCCGTGGCTGGCGGAGTTTGCCGCAGCCATTCAGGGCTGACACCCCGTCGCGGGGCAAGTCGCATCGGCGCACCGCCGCTCCCACACCCTGTGGGAGCGGGTTCACCCGCGAACACGGGCATAGCCCGTGCCAGGTACCGAGTTGTCATCTTCGCGGGTAAATCGCAGCGGCGAACCGCCGCTCCCACAGGCAGAGTGCAGGTCTTGAGCTCGGCGCGCTCAGGTGTGCTCGCGCAACAACGCCAACCACGCCTGCGCTGCCCGTGACAGGTACGCCCCGCGCCGCCAGATGAAGGCGATGTCCCACCTCAGGTCGCCCGGCGCGCGCAATGGCAAGCGCACCACCCCGGGCCGCTCCAGGGCCCGCGCGACCACCCTCGGCAGCAACACCACCCCTTGGCCCGCCGCCACCAACGAGGCAAGAAAGTCCGCCTGGCCGCTGCGCCCGCCTTCCTTCGGGGTAAAACCCACCTGCTGGCAGGCGCTGAGCAGGCGGTCATTGAGCATGAAACTGCGTTGGTACAGCAGGAACGGCGTATCGGCCAATTGCGCCAGGTCGACTTCTGCCTGGCCCGCCAGGGCATGCTCGGCGGGCAGCAGGGCATCCAGCGGCTCATTGCAGAAGGGTTGGTAGTCGAACGCCGGGTCGCTCGGCGTCAGGCTGCCGCCCAGCTCCAGCTCGCCACTCTTCACCGCCTGCTCGACCATACGGCTGCCGCCTTCGAGCAGTTGCACCGAAATCTGCGGGTAGCGCCGCCGGTACTCAGCGAACAACCCGGCGAAGAGTGCATCACTGCCCAGCAACGGCAGGCCCAGGCGCAGCTCGCCACGGGCCATCTGGCCAAGATCGTCCAGTTCGTTGAGCAGTTCCTGGCGCTGGCGCAGCAACACTTCGCCACGCTCCAGCACGATGCGCCCGGCGGCGGTCAGCAGCAGCTGCGAACCCTGGCGCTCGAGCAATGGCTGGCCGATGGCCTGTTCCAGCTGGGCGACCTGCTTGCTCACTGCCGACTGGCTGACGTGCAGGGTGCCCGCGGCCTGGGTGAAGCCACCACGGTGAACGACTTCGATGAAGCTGCGCAGCTGTTTGAATTCCATGCCATGAATTCCATTATGGAATGGCGAGCAGTCTAACAATTCGCTTTTGGCCTTTGCGACCGACTTTTACACTGGGCACGTTGTCGAGGACCGTGCCCATGAACCCTGCATTACTGAAAAGAACCTGCCGCCTGCTCGCTGAGCTGGCGGTGCTGCTGGCCCTGTTTTTGATCGGCGGCCAGCTCGCGACCTGGCTGGGCTGGCCGATACCCGGCGGGGTGATGGGCCTGGCGCTGCTGCTCATGCTGTTCGCCACAGGCCTGCTCAAGCCCGCCACCCTGCAATTGGGTGCCGGATGGCTGATGGCCGAGATGCTGCTGTTCTTCATCCCCGCGCTGATGAGCCTGCTGGACTACGGCAGCCTGTTGCGCAGCGAAGGCTGGCGCATCCTGCTGGTGATCGCGGTGAGTACCCTGCTGGTGATGGTGGTCACCGCCGCGACGGTCGAGCTGGTGTGCCGCTGGCGGTTGCGCCATGAACCTTGAACCCAAGTCATTGTTCTGGCTCGCGCTCACCCTGGCCGCCTATGTGGGCAGCCGCTGGCTGTACCGGCGCAGTGGGCGCTACCTGCTGTCGCCGCTGATCCTGGTGCCGGCACTGTTGCTGGCGGTGGCCGTGCCGCTGCACACCGCCTACGCCGAATATGCGCGCAACACCCATTGGCTGATGGGCGTGCTGGGCCCGGTGACTGTGGCCTTCGCCGTGCCGATCTGGCAGCAGCGGGCATTGTTGGCGAGGCACTGGCCGGCGTTGCTGGTGGGCATGCTGGCCGGCAGCGTCGCCTCGATCGGCAGTTCCTGGGGGCTGGCGCACCTGCTGGCGCTGGACGAGTCGGTCAGCCTGTCGTTGCTGCCGCGCTCCATCACCACCCCGTTTGCCATGCCGGTGGCCCAGGACCTGGGGGGGGTGCCGGAACTGACCGCAGTGTTCGTTATGTTCACCGGCGTGCTGGGGGCGGTGTTTGGCGGCGTTCTGCTGCGCTGGCTGCCGCTGCGCACACCGCTGGCGCGGGGCGCGCTGTTCGGTGTCGGCGCCCATGGCGCGGGCGTGAGCCGGGCCCAGGAAGTGGGCCGCGAAGAGGGCTCGGTGGCCGGTCTGGTCATGGTCCTCACCGGGCTGCTCAACCTGTTTGCCGCGCCATTGCTGGTCATGTTGTTCTGACCGTTCGTGCCACTGACTCGCACGGTCATCAGGCTGGCTGCCAAGGCGACTTAACACCTTCGTATTGGCTTCTAGACTGAGCCTCGACATAGAGAGCACATGTATGTGCCGAGGTAACTTGCAATGAACGCAGCCTTGCCCTATTCCGACACTCAAACACCAATACCGGGACGACCCTGATGCCTCTGGCCGAGATTCCATTGTGCGTCTGGCGCACCCGGAGCCAGGGTTTCACCTTCCGGGGCCAGAGCATCCGCTACTGGACGGCAGGGCAAGGAGAGCCTCTGCTATTGCTACACGGTTTCCCCACCGCCAGCTGGGATTGGCACTACCTGTGGGTACCGCTCACCCAACGCTTTCGCGTAGTGGCCTGCGACATGCTCGGCTTCGGCGATTCGGCCAAGCCCGCAGACCACGACTACAGCCTGCTGGAGCAGGCCGACCTGCAGCAGGCGCTGCTGGAGCACCTGAAGATCGATCAGCCGGTGCACTTGCTGGCCCATGACTATGGCGGCAGTGTCGCCCAGGAACTGCTGGCCCGGCACCACGAGCAACGCCTGCAGGTCGCCAGCTGCGTGTTCCTCAACAGCGGCCTGTTCCCCGAGAGCTGCCGCGTGCTGCTGATCCAGAAACTGCTGCTCAGCCGCCTTGGCTGGCTGGTGGGGCGCTCGTTTGGGCGCGACGATCTGGTGCGTAATGTCACCCAGGTCTACGGGCCCTGCACCCACCCCAGCGAAAGTGCGCTGGACGACTGCTGGAGCCTGATCGCCGCCAACGGTGGCCAGCGCATCCTGCACAAGCTGATCAACTTCATGCCCGAGCGCCGGGCGCAACGCGAGCGCTGGGTCGGTGCCCTGCAGCGCGAAGGCGTGCGGCTGCGCTTCATCAATGGTGCGGTCGATCCGTTGTCCGGCGCGCATATGGTCGAACGCTACCGGCAAGTGGTGCCCGAGCCGGACACCGTGGTATTGCAGGGCATCGGCCACTACCCGCACACCGAAGCGCCGGTGCAAGTGCTGCGCCACTACCTGGCCTTTCGTGAACAACCGCTGAGCTACGTGCCACAGAAAGTCGCCTGGTCGTGACCGGGCGATCATCGCCATGGGTTATCCCCCGGCATTCGCCGGGGCGCGCTTGATTGTCGGGCGGCGAGGGCTGGCCGACACTGCGCGCATCCTTCATCTGCCTGGAGCCTTGAGCATGAGCGAACCGGTAAGTCTGCAAGATCGCGTGGTGATCGTCACAGGGGCTGGCGGCGGCCTGGGCCGGGCCCATGCACTGTTGTTCGCCAGGCACGGGGCGAAGGTGGTGGTCAACGACCTGGGTGGCAGCAGCCACGGCGAGGGCGCCAACGTGTCGGCGGCTGACCGGGTGGTGGAAGAAATCCGCGCTGCCGGCGGCACGGCGGTGGCCAACCACGACTCGGTGACCGATGGTGCGCGTATCGTCGAACAGGCCCTGGACAGCTTTGGCCGGGTCGATGTGCTGGTGAACAACGCCGGCATCCTGCGCGACAAGACGTTCCACAAGATGGAAGACAGCGATTGGGAGCTGGTTTACCGGGTGCATGTCGAGGGCGCCTACAAAGTCACCCACGCCGCCTGGCCGCACCTGCGCGGGCAAAACTGGGGGCGGGTGATCTTCACCTCGTCCACCTCGGGCATCTACGGCAATTTCGGCCAGGCCAACTACGGCATGGCCAAGCTTGGCCTGTACGGCCTGACCCGTACCCTGGCCATCGAGGGGCGCAAGCACGGCATCCTGGTCAATGCCATCGCCCCTACCGGCGGTACCCGCATGACCGAGGGGCTGATCCCGCCTCAGGTGTTCGAGCAGCTCAAGCCCGAATTGATCAGCCCGTTGGTGGTGTTTCTCGGCAGCGAGCAATGCCAGGACAGCGGCCAGCTGTTCGAGGTGGGCGGTGGCTGGGTGGGCAAGGTGCGCTGGGAGCGCAGCCAGGGCGTGGGCTTCGATCCGCGCGAGGGCTTCACGCCGGAGCAGGTGGCGGCCAACTGGGGGCGGATCGGTGATTTCGAAGGCGCGAGCCACCCGCAGGACAGTTTTCAGGCACTGCAGCAGATGATGGCGAATCTGCAGAAGTATCCATTGGCGTGAAGACCGTTGGGGCCGCCCTGCGGCCCTTTCGCTGGCAAGCCGGCTCCCACCCCGACTGCAACGACCTCAAACCATGCGTAATCTCTGTGGGAGCCGGCTTGCCGGCGATGAGGCCGCTGCAAGCAAAACAAGACAGCCGGACCCACCTTGATTCGGCGATTCTTGCACAAATAAAAAAGGCCGCTGCAAAGGCAGCGGCCAATCGAGACGTTAGATCAAGGAGCTTCAAAATCAACGTCGGTGAACCTGGGCAGGCCTGAAAGGCGGGGGGAGAGCCCTTCGTGCCGGCCAGTGAGGTAAGAATAAGCGCTTGTTCCCATGGGAAAAATAGTCGCTTCTGACATTCTCTGTTACGTCCTCCGAGATAATAGTTCTATTCCTACTCGGTCTCTCACCGCCTGGTCCTTGGTTGTAGGCTCATCATGTACGAAGTCGTTACTCGTGATGGCGGAATTGCTTCCCGATTCAGGTGGCATGCCTGCAACCTCAATCTTGAGCTTCATTCATTCAGATGGAGTTCGAGATGTTTTCCGACGCGTTATTTCCCAACCTTTCGTTATTGCATAAGGAGGGCTCACCCACCTCCGTTCAGGAATTGCTTGTGCAGGTGTCGATGCTGGCCCTGGCTGTGCAAACGCATTTTGCCGAGTCGCCCCGTTTCACGGCCGAACCTGTGGAGGAAAATGCCCAGGAGTCATGGTTCAGCGCTGACGAGATCGGTGCGCTCTTACCCGATTGGCACGAACTGATGCAAAAGTGGTGGGTCGAGCAAGAACAATACCATCGGGACCTGTCCACACTGCGTATGAGCCTCTATCCACTAATGGAGCTTGAAGTGGCAATCCTGGCGATGGCCGAGCCAGCAATCAAGCACAGGATCGAAGCGTTGTTCGCGGCAGGTGTTGACACTTACGTGGGCCAGGTGACGGTTCAGGCGGGTGATTACAGCGGGCGTCTCCCCGGGTGCTTTGTCGTCACCCGCGACCTGGAAAGGGCGACCGA
This sequence comes from Pseudomonas oryziphila, assembly GCF_003940825.1. NCBI lineage: Bacteria > Pseudomonadati > Pseudomonadota > Gammaproteobacteria > Pseudomonadales > Pseudomonadaceae > Pseudomonas > Pseudomonas oryziphila. Next base: position 953,874 of record NZ_CP034338.1, read on the forward strand.
GGGAGATGAAGACTTCGTGCTTTACGGCTTGAGTTGGGGCGCATGGTTCGACGATCAGCCTGTCAGCGCGGCGCAGCGGCTGGAGCAGGTACTGAACAGCGGCCAGCCATGGACGAACATGCTGCCGCAAGCGCTGCGCCAAGCCATAAGTGAAGGCGCCCAGTTGGCATTGAGTTTCGATGAGACCGCGTACTCCGTATCGAGGCAGCTGGTAAGGGATCTGAAGACGCTGCAGGACAGCCTTCTCGCAGAGCTTCAGGCAAGGGCCGAGGAAGAACCCATCTCTGCGGGCATGCTCAATGCAGCCACTCGTCTGGATGGATGGGTGGGTGGGTTAAAAGAGCGGATAGCCGATCACCTTGCAGCCTATCGGTTGGCATCCAGGCCGCGCTGGCTGCGCCGGTTGAATGGTGAAGCGTTGGAGACCTACCTGGCACTGCAAGCGTCGCGGGACCAGGCCTCGCGACGCATTACCGAACACCTGGGCCACCTGAGTGACTATCGCAGCTTCGCCGAGCAAGGCATCCGCAACTGGCTGGACGAACACGCCAATGGGCTGTGGATTTCACCGAGCAAAACCAGGTTGAGCGTTCGCAGTGTTTTCCCTGATGCGCGCGGCCAGCGCGAGTGCAGCCTGCTGGACTGGGTACTCACAGGTGGGTATCGCGGATACAACCTATTTATCGAGGCTGTCGAGCCAGCGTTTCGGGACACGCTTACCCAGGGCTTCATGCAGCTCATGATCAATGGGCTTGGGCTACATCTGGGCTACCGTGAACAGGCATCTGCGATGTATCAGCAGCCGGATACTCAGGAGCTGTTAGGTGGACTTGTCACTGCCGAGCTGGCGTTCTCAGCTTCGGCTGCCCGTTATGCCAATGAAATCCCAGAACACGTTCACGCCTTCCTCACAGCTTCGCTGGAGGGTGAGCAGGCCGCTGAAGGTATCGAACTCAAGCAGGTACATCTGCAGCGACAGCCGCTACTCGGTGTGGTCTGCCTGGTCGAGGACGATGCATTCACTTTGTATGCGCCGGGGGCGCCCTTTGGTGCGCTACGACGTTTCGCGACCGAACTGGACCTGCAACGCGCGCTCGTCGACATGGTACGCACTCCGGTTGGCGTGGCTTATATCCTTGAGCGTTCAGAGCTGGATGTACGTGAGTCTCAGCAGGTAGCGATAGGCCAAGGAAGGCTGCCACTGGGCGCGTTCCGCCTGGTACCGCTGCGCAAAGGCTTCCTTGCCCAGATGCTCGACGACATGACTACGGGCTTGCTGGACAATGTGCTTGAGGCTACCCCGCAATGGTCTATCGATGCGAGTCCGGAAGACCGGGAGCGCCTGGCTTCGCTCGACAATGAGTTGTTGGCGATTCAGCCAGCCTATCTTGCAAGTAATCAGATGCCGACACTGCTCGGTTTTGCCCAGCAGAGGGCCACCGCCAGGCTCAATGAATTCCCTGGCAACAAGGGGGGCTGGATCGATGCGGATACGGTGATTTTCGAGACGCCCGAAGGGGAACTGACGTTCACTCAGTTGATGGCCTGGGGATATCCTTCGGACAGCAACTTCGTGGGTTTCACAAGTATGCGCTCCAGTGTCGGGCAAGATCTTTCGCACTTGGACATACGCTTGCTCGCCAGTGCCATCCGAGTTTCCAGTAGCTCTATTCGCGACTCGTATGTCTCAGTCATCGAGAGCCACTACGCTTCGGACGATAGCCCTGAACATGCGCGACGCCTGCGACTGCACGGATTGGTGATGGGGCTGAAGGTGCGACGCGATTTTCTGGTCGCATCTCTCGACGGGCACCTCGACGAGTCGCGCACCAGCTGGTTGCGAGAGATAGCGCTGACGCCGAGTCAAGAAGACGTGCTCGAGCATCACAATTTTCGTCGGTTCGCTTTCAATCGGGGAAGACTTCGTTTCATTGACGGGGTTTATGCGGTAGATGCCCCCGATGACGAGCGATTCGTCTACCTGAGTGATGCGGAGGGGGGCAGAGCTGTGCGTTCGTTCCGTGAGATTGCCGCGCGATGGACGCTGGAAAACCTCGGAGCCTATTTCCTCCCTCGAGTCATCCATTCGGACAAGGCGGCGATGAGAGCGATGGATAAGGATCGAGAAAAAAATGGCGAGCGAGTGGTGCTCAACGCCTACGCATACTCTCCTCCCCGCCTTGTTCATTGGGACGAGGATTTCGAACGCCGTGCTCTGCACCTGATCCTTGATGCGAAGTCCCAGACCATCACCGTGTTCGAACGCTATATCGAGACTTTGGATCGGGTCCTGAGCCCGGTTGTCAGTGTGTTGACCATGCCTTTCCCTCCTTTAGCCGCAGTAGTCAGCCTGTTCCAGGCACAACGATCTTTCCGCAAGGCCGCCACCGCGTGGTGGGATGGTAAAACAGGGGCAGCTGTGTTTTACATGGCCCTCGGTATATTCAGTGTGGCTTCCGCCACAGGTTTGAACTCTGCTGTGGGTAATGTGATTTCTTCCGCGTGGAACAAGCTGTTTCCGAACCCGTCAGGCCCCTTAGGACAGCTATTGAAGGAGCTATTCAGTGAGGTGGTGTTGAAGTCGGCAAGCCCGGCCCTGGGTGGGGTCGGCAGAGTCATGGATGAAGAATTTGTGGCGCTTGGCAGGCTGTTGCTAGAACAAGCCGATTCAAGATTCAGGTAGGCCGTTCATTATTGATGCCCCATGCGCCTGCTGACAGCCTGCACGGCTGCCAGCAGGCTTTGCGCCGCCGGACCCTGCTCGTCGGCATGGAAGATCGAGGTCGGACCGACCACGGTCATTACCGCGGCGATCTGGCCCATGGCGTTGAACACCGGGGCGGACAAAGCGTCCACCCCGGGCATCAGCAGGCCGTGCACATGGTGCAGGCCGCGTTGGCGGATTTGTGCCAGCAGCGGCACATAGTCATCGCTGCTCTGGTTCAGGGCTGCCAACTCGCGGTCGCGCAGTTCGACGGTCTCGCGCTCAGGCAGGTGCGCGGCGAACACGAGGCCGGTGGACGAACTGAGCAGCGGCAGCACCGAGCCAATCTGGGTTACCACCGTCACCGCGCGCACTGCCGGCTCGATGCTCACCACGGTCGCGCCCTGGTTACCCCATACGGCGATGAAACAGCTTTCGTTGAGCTCGTCGCGCAGTTGCGACAGCGGCAGGGCCGCGACTTTCAGCACATCGATGCTGCCCAGCGCCGCCATCCCCACCCGCAAGGCCTCGCGGCCCAGCCCGTAATGGTTGGTGGCCGCGTCCTGTTCGGCGAATCCGCTTGAAATCAGGGCCTGCAGGTAGCGGTGGACCTTGCTCGCCGGCATCTGCACATGTTCGGCAAGGCGCGAAAGCGAGGTGGAAGGGGAGAGTTCGGCCAGGGCCTTGAGGATGTCGGTGCCGACTTCCGCCGAGCGGACCTTCTGTTTGCCGTTGTCGGTGCTGCTGGCTTTGGCCATGGGGGACACATCTATCCAGATTTTACGGGGTGGCGCCTTTATAGCTTGACGCCTGCACGGGAGCAAATTACGTTATTCGTAATCTGATTACGAAAATAACAATGCAGACGCGCTGCCGCCCCAGGTGCCGGTTTCAGGATCGGGCTTCGCAGCCAACTGCCCATGACGGCTCTGAGCAGCCCGGAGGCACCGAGATGACCCGCGACACCTCACCTGAACTTGAGTACCTGAGCGGTTTCGGCAACGAATTCGCCAGCGAAGCCTTGCCCGGCGCGCTGCCGGTCGGGCAGAACTCGCCGCAGAAGGCGCCCTACGGGCTGTACGCCGAGCTGTTGTCGGGCACCGCGTTCACCATGGCCCGCAGCGAACTGCGCCGCACCTGGCTGTACCGCATTCGCCCGTCGGCATTGCACCCACGCTTCGAGCGCCTGGAGCGCCAGCCGCTGGCCGGCGCCCTGGGCGCCATCACCCCCAATCGCCTGCGCTGGAACCCCCAGCCGATTCCGTCCGAAGCCACCGACTTCATCGACGGCTGGTTGCCGATGGTGGCCAACTCGGCGGCGGAAAAGCCGGCCGGCGTGAGCATCTACATCTACCGCGCCAACCGTTCCATGGAGCGGGTGTTCTTCAACGCCGACGGTGAGCTGCTGCTGGTGCCCGAACAGGGCCGCCTGCGCATCGCCACCGAGCTGGGCGTGCTGGACGTGGCGCCGCTGGAGATTGCGGTCATCCCGCGTGGCATGAAATTCCGGGTCGAACTGCTCGATGCCCAGGCCCGCGGCTACATCGCCGAAAACCACGGCGCGCCGCTGCGCATCCCGGACCTCGGCCCGATCGGCAGCAACGGCCTGGCCAACCCGCGTGACTTCCTCACCCCGGTGGCCCACTACGAAGAAACCAGCGGGCCGGTGCAACTGGTGCAGAAATTCCTCGGCGAACACTGGGCCTGTGAGCTCTCCCACTCGCCGCTGGACGTGGTCGCCTGGCACGGCACCAACGTGCCATACAAGTACGACCTGCGCCGCTTCAACACCATCGGCACGGTCAGCTTCGACCACCCCGACCCGTCGATCTTCACCGTGCTGACCTCGCCCACCAGCGTGCATGGCATGGCCAACATGGACTTCGTGATTTTCCCGCCGCGCTGGATGGTGGCCGAGAACACCTTCCGTCCGCCATGGTTCCACCGCAACCTGATGAACGAATTCATGGGCCTGATCCAGGGAGCCTACGACGCCAAGGCCGAAGGCTTCCTGCCAGGCGGCGCTTCGCTGCATGGCGTGATGAGCGCCCACGGGCCGGACGCCGAGACCTGCGACAAAGCCATCGCCGCAGACCTTGCGCCGCACAAGATCGACGACACCATGGCCTTCATGTTCGAGACCAGCCAGGTGCTGCGCCCGAGCCGTCAGGCCCTCGACAGCCCGCAATTGCAGGCCGACTACGATAGTTGCTGGGCCACCTTGCCGAGCACCTTCAACCCGAACCGGAGATAACCGATGAACCACACCGCCATTGCCCGTAGCTGGGTCGAGCACGCCAACGGGCACAGCGATTTCCCGCTGCAGAACCTGCCGCTGGGCATCTTCAGCCGCCCGGGGCAGGCGCCGCGTTGCGGCGTGGCCATCGGCGACGCCATCCTCGACCTTGAGGCCGTGCTGGCTGCCGGGTTGTTCGACGGTGAGGCCAAGGCCGCAGTCGAGGCCACCATAGGCGGCGCACTGAATGCCTTCTTTGCCCTCGGCCGCCCGGCGCGGGTCGCCCTGCGCGAGCGCCTGCTGGTGCTGTTGGGGGAAGGGAGCGAACACCAGGCCGCGCTTAGCGCTGCCTTGTACCCAGCCAGCACCTGCCAGTTGCACCTGCCGGCGAAGATCGGCGACTACACCGATTTCTACGTGGGCATCGAGCATGCCAAGAACGTCGGCAAGCTGTTCCGCCCGGACAACCCGCTGCTGCCCAACTACAAGCACGTGCCGATCGGCTACCACGGCCGCGCCTCGACCATTCGCCCCTCCGGTGCCGATGTACGCCGGCCCAAGGGCCAGACCCTGCCGGCCGGGCAGACCGAGCCAAGTTTCGGCCCCTGCGCGCGCCTGGACTACGAGCTGGAGCTGGGCATCTGGATCGGCCAGGGCAATGACCTGGGCCAGCCGATCCCGATTGGCGATGCCGCCGAGCACGTGGCCGGCTTCTGCCTGCTCAACGATTGGTCGGCTCGCGATATCCAGGCTTGGGAGTACCAGCCGCTGGGGCCGTTCCTGTCCAAGAGCTTCATCAGCACCGTGTCGCCCTGGGTAGTGACCGCCGAAGCGCTCGAGCCGTTCCGCTGCGCCCAGCCGGCGCGCCCGGAGGGTGACCCGCAGCCGCTCTCGTACCTGCTGGACAGCCGTGACCAGGCCGGCGGTGCCTTTGATATCGAGCTCGAGGTGCTGCTGCTGACCGAGCGCATGCGCGAGCAGAACCTGCCGGCCCATCGCCTGACCCTGAGCAGCACCCGCAGCATGTACTGGACCGTGGCACAGATGGTTGCCCACCACAGCGTCAACGGTTGCCAGCTGCAGCCGGGCGACCTGTTCGGTTCGGGTACCCTGTCGGGCGCCACGCCAGGCTCGTTCGGCAGCCTGCTGGAGATTACCGAGGGCGGCAAGCACCCGGTGGAGCTGGCCAGTGGCGAGGTGCGCAAGTTCCTCGAGGACGGTGATGAGGTCATCCTGCGGGCCCGTTGCGTGCGCGATGGCGTAGCCAGCATCGGCTTCGGCGAGTGCCGCGGCACCATCGTCGCGGCCAACTGAGGGGGCAGGGCGATGGAGCTGTTTACCTACTATCGGTCCACTTCGTCGTACCGGGTGCGCATCGCCCTGGCGCTCAAGGGCCTGGACTACCAGGCCCTGCCGGTCAACCTGCTCAAGGGCGAGCAGCGCGGCGATGACTATCTGGCGCTCAACCCGCAAGGCCGGGTGCCCGCCCTGCGCACCGACGGCGGCGAGCTGTTGGTGCAGTCGCCGGCGATCATCGAGTACCTGGAGGAGGCTCATCCGCAGCCGGCGCTGCTGCCGGCCGCTGCCGAGGCGCGTGCCAAGGTGCGCGGTGTGGCGGCGATCATCGGTTGCGACGTGCACCCGTTGCACAACGTCAGTGTGCTCAACCAGTTGCGCCAGCTGGGGCACGATGAGACGCAGGTCAATCAGTGGATCGCCCACTGGATCGGCCAAGGGCTGGCGGCGGTGGAGCAATTGATTGGCGATGAGGGCTTCTGCTTCGGTGCCACGCCGGGGCTGGCCGATGTCTACCTGATCCCGCAGCTGTACGCGGCCGAGCGCTTCAACATCGACTTGGGCGGCTACCCGCGCATTCGTAGAGTAGCGGAGCTGGCCGAGGCGCATCCGGCGTTTGCCAAGGCCCACCCGGCACGCCAGGTGGACACGCCGGCTCAGTGAATCGAGCGCTTGGTCGACGGTAGTTGGCCGAGCCGTTCGCTCAGTTTCAGGCGCTGGATCGGGTCGTCGGTCAGCAGCAGCGCGTGCTCCAGGTCGAAGCGTTCGGCCTGGGGGCACTCAAGGTGCTGGTAGAGCGTGGCCCGGGCCAGGTAGTCGCTGACCTGCACCGGGCCCAGTTGCATCACCCGTTCGGCATCGATGAGTGCGGCAAGGTCGTTGTCGTTGCTGCTGTGCAGCTGGCGCAGGTTGCGCGACAGGCGCTGGAGCATCTGCATCGGTGAAGCGCTGCGCAGGTGTTCGGCACTCAACGGCATCTGTGCACCGAACTGGCGGGCGAGCAGTTCGCGGCAGTCGTTGGGGTAGAGGCGGCGCCCGCCACAGGGGTCGAGCAGGTGATCGGCCCCGGGCACGCGCAACAGGAAGTGGCCGGGGAAGTTGACCCCTTCGAGCGGGATCGACAGGTGCCGGGCCAGTTCCAGGGCGAGTATGGCCAGCAGCAGCGGCTGGCCACGGCGGCGCTGCAGCACCTTGTCCATCAGCGCTACGTGCGGGCGCAGCGGGTGGTACTCATCCTGCTGGAAGCCCAGGGCGTTGAGCTGGCGCAGCAGCGGCTGGGCCAGTTCGTTCAGGGGCAGCATCGGCAGATGGCTACTGACCTCGCACTGCAGCTCGTGCACGCGCGCCAGGCCGATCGAGGGGTCGACGCTGTGATCGTGTTCGGCGGCTATCCACAGGGCGGCTTCCAGCAGGGCGGCCGGTTCGCGTTGCAGGCAGGCCAGGCAGGCTTGGCGTGGGTTCATGGGGACTCTCCATAACGCTTGTACTATTAGCCCTGGCACCGGCTTTCGTCCAGTGGTCCGCCCGCGCGGCGGCTCTTATGCACCTGCCTATACTGGTAGGAGCACCTCTCGGGGGAGCCCGTCGATGTTCGCCCTCATGCAAAGTACCCGCACCCAGTCACTGCACCTGTTCATCGACCCGCCCACGGGGCTCAAGGCCGTGGTGGCTATTCACAGCGAACACCTGGGGCCGGCCATGGGCGGTTGCCGCTACCTGCCCTATGCCGATGACGAAAGCGCCATGACCGATGCCATCCGCCTGGCCCAGGGCATGAGCTTCAAGGCCGCCCTGGCGGGGTTGCCAATGGGCGGCGGCAAGGCGGTGATCGTGCGTAACCCGCATGTGGAGAACCGTGCGGCATTGTTCGAAGCTTTCGGCCGTTTCGTCGACACCCTTCAAGGCCACTTCATCACTGCCGTGGACAGCGGCACCTCGACCCTCGACATGGACTGCATCGCCCAGTCCACACCCCATGTTACCAGTACCACCGCATCAGGCGATCCCTCGCCCCATGCAGCGATGGGGGTGTTTGCCGGTATCCGCGCAACGTCCATGGCCCGTCTGGGTAGCGACAATCTGGAAGGGTTGCGGGTGGCGGTGCAGGGCCTGGGCAATGTGGGCTACGCGTTGGCCGAGCAACTGCATGCGGCGGGTGCCGAGTTGCTGGTCAGTGACCTGGATGCGGGCAAGGTGCGCCTGGCGGTGGAGCAGCTCAATGCACACCCGGTGACCAATGATGCCTTGATCAGCACCCCCTGCGACATCTTCGCGCCCTGCGGGGTAGGGCCGGTGCTGAACGGGCAGAGCGTGATGCAACTGCGCTGCGCAGCGGTGGCGGGCTCGGCCAACAACCAGCTGACCACCTTGCAGGTGGCCGACCAGTTGGAGAACCGCGGGATACTGTATGCGCCGGATTATGTGATCAATGCCGGTGGGTTGATCTACGTGGCGTTGAAGCATAGTGGTAAAGACTTGGGCACCATCACCGCGCACCTGGCGCGGATACCCACACGGTTGACCGAAGTGTTTGCCCATGCCCAGGCCGAAAAACGCTCACCGGCCCGGGTGGCGCAGATGCTGGCGGAAAGGTTGCTCTACGGCTGAGAAGGCTTGCGCTAGCCCTCCAGGTTGCGCTGGTGCGACGAGCGCATGGGTTTAGCGTGGGAGCGGGCTTGCCCCGCGATTGCGCTATCCGGTTACATGGCACCGGCTTCGCCGGTGTTCGCGGGGCAAGCCCGCTCCCACGCTGCGCTCTAAACAACAAGGTTTCAAGCCATGGTGCCATGGGCAAGCGGCGCCGATTCTACTCGGCAGCCCCACCTTCGAGCAGTTCCGCCAGCGCATCCGGCTGGCTCTTGAACGCGCGGGCGAACACATCGCGGTTCTTGGCCATGTAGATACCGGCTTCCTCGACCTGCTGCTCGCTCAGCGACGGCACTGCTTTGTGCAGCACTTCAGCCAGGCGCTCGGCCAGTTCGAGCATCTTGTCGTGACGATCTGCTTCGGCCTTATCCATGAACAAGCGCTCCGGGTCGCGGCTGCTGCGGTACACCACTTCGACGGCCATTCATCACCTCTATGCCTTTTTGCTGGTTGGGGTATTAACTGTATTTTTATACAGTACAGGTGAAGGGCTGTTCACTGCAACCACAGTGATGGCCATTCGCGAGCAAAAAGCCTAGCGCACAAGTGCCCTGCGGCAATCCACCACCTTCCAAGACAGGGTGCCTGGCCCTTTAACTGCATGGCACAACAAATGTCACAGGCGTGACGCACCATCCTTCAGCCGTATCGGGGAATCGAACATCGTGAACACCAAATGGGCAGACAAGCTGCGCAAGGGCCTGCATGGCTCCGCCGACTCACTGGGCAACCTGTGCGTGGAGGCATTCCACTACCTGGCACTGTTCGGCATCGGCGCGATCACCGCCTATGCGGCGGTAGTGACCTTCCTGGACATGCTGGGCAAGGGCGGGGTCAGCGTCGATGACATCCTGCTGCTGTTCATCTATCTGGAGCTGGGGGCGATGGTGGGGATCTACTTCAAGACCAACCACATGCCCATCCGCTTCCTGCTGTACGTGGCAATCACCGCGCTGACCCGTTTGCTGATCGGCGATGTGTCGCACCACAAGGCGCCGGATGTCGGGCTGCTGTACGTGTGTGGCGGCATCCTGCTGCTGGCGTTCGCCATCCTGGTGGTGCGCTACGCCTCCTACCGCTACCCGTCGACCAAGGTGCTGGACGCCAACGGCAAGGAAGTGGACGAGAGCAAATAGCCCTCAGTTGGCCAGGCAGGAGGCCGGGTGGTGATGATCGCGGGTCAGTGCGGCCAGCACTTGCAGCGGGTTCTGGCCAAGCTCGATGGCCAGGCCCAGGCGGATGCTGTCGATGACCCGCTGCAGGCGCACCGGGTCGTTGCGCTGGGCCGCGCTGACCAGGCGCCTGGCCACCACGCCGCTGTCATCGGAGAGGGTCAGCATGATGCTGCCATCGAGGCGCTCGATGCTCAGGTTGACCCGGTATTCGGGGGCGAACGCAGCGCTGATTTGGTCGAAGGGGTTGTTCATGGTCGAGGCCTGCATTGAATGACTGCACAAGTTGACCGGGGCGTGCCGGGGTTGGTTCAGGCCCGCTGATCGGTGCAAATGAAAACGCCCGGCGCAAGGCCGGGCGTTTTTACTGACGCGGTTGGATCAGGCGTCCGGGTCACTCAGTTCAAGCACGCCACGTTTACTGCGCAGTTTGCCGTAGAAATGCTCCAGTGCGTGGTTGAGCTTGTTGGCGGCGCCATCGACCGCCTGGTCCAGCGAAGTGGCGGTATGGGTCACGGAAATCGGTTGGTGGCCTTTGGGGCGAGCCTCCATCTGGCAGCGTTTGTCGTGCGGTCCGGGCTTGGCGCCGTTCTCGTCGCGCAAATGGACTTCGATGCGGGTTAGGTCTTCTTCGTAGCGCTCGAGGCTGCTGTGCAGCGTGGCGCGGACCCACTCGTCGAGACGGTTGTTGCCTTCGAAATGGTTGCTGCTGTTGACCTGGATTTGCATGACTTCAATCCTTATTCAGCTTGCTCGCGGGAGGCACTTTCAAGCCACTGAGGGCGTTGGTCTTTTTGCGCCTCTTGACTCTAAGGTCAGGCATCCGCGCGACGAATTCAACCCCCTGCGCAAGAAAAATTTCCTGTTGCAAAAAGCCCGGCGATCGCCGGGCTTTTGTTGTCGTCGGTCAGAACTCAACTGAGGTCTGCAGGTATAGAGTACGGGGTTCGCCCACGTACTTGCCCTTGTTGTTGTCGTCGAACGAGCGGGTGTAGTACTCGCGGTTGAACAGGTTCTTCACCCCCACCGCCACCTTCAGGTTGGAAAGCGCAGGGCCGAAGTCATAGCCGGCACGGCTGCTCACCAGCATGTAGCCGGGGATACGCCCGGTACTGCCGTCGGCGCTCTCGCTGCCGGTGTTGGCGTTGTCTGCGTACTGGCTGCTCTGGAAGCTGCTGTCCAGGTTCAACTGCCACGGGCCGTCGGTGTAACCCACCCCCAGGGTGCCTTTTTGGCGCGACGAGAACGGCACCTGGTTACCCTTGTTCGGCCCGTCCTCACGGATGGTGGCATCGACGAAGGCGTAGCCGGCATGCACGTCGAAACCGGCCAGTGCCGGGCTCAGGCCATCGAGGGCGTAGCGCACGCTGGTCTCGATGCCCTGGTGGCGGGTTTCGCCGCGGGCGATCACCGAATCGTTGGTCTGGTTGCTTTCATACTGGTTGTCGAAATTGATCAGAAATACGCCGATCTCCGCCTGCAGGTCGCCATTGTCGTAACGGGTGCCAAGTTCCCAGGTACGTGCTTTCTCCGGTTTTACCTCGCCACTGCTGACCCGGTTGGGCATCTGGCTGTACTGCACGCTGCCGAACGAACCTTCGGTGTTGGCGTACAGGTTCCAGGTGTCGGTGAGGTGGTACATCACGTTGAGTGCCGGCAGGGCGGTGTTATAGCTGCCCTGGTAGCGCTGGCCGCTGAGTTTGTTGCTCTGCTCGGAGTCGATCATCTCGTAGCGCACGCCTGGGGTGATGGTCCAGCGGCCGATGTCGATGCGGTCGTCCAGGTAGATCGCATGGGCCTCGGTGCTGCCACGGGTGTCGCGGTCGTTGCGGCTGTCGGTGGTGGGCAGCAGGTTGCTGCGGGTCGGCTCGCGGTAGCGCAGTTCGTGGCCGGCTTCGTTGATGTAGCGGTAGCCGATGCCCAGTTCGTGCCAGCTGTCACCCAGCGCCACGCCCTGGGAGAAGCGCGTCTCGATGCCGCGCACCCAGTATTCGCGTGGCGACAGCGAAACGAAGTTGCCCTGGTCCAGGTAGCCGCTGCGCAGGGTCTTGGTGAAGAAGCCGTTGACGCTGAACTGGCGGTCGTCCTGCTTGTAGTCGTAGCCGAAGTTGAACAGCGTGCGGCGGCCCCAGAACTTGTCCTTCAGGCGGGTCGACTGGTAGGGATCATCGTCGAACGCCGCGGCACTCAGCCCGCCCGGCATCTCGGCCTCGCCCTCGTAGTACTGGGCCATGGCATGCAGGCTGTTGGCTTCGTCGAGCTGCAGCTTGCCCTTGAGCATCAGGTCGTCGATCTGCGTGTCGCTGTGTTCGCGCCAGTCGCTACCCCGGGTGCCGGAGTACAGCAGGGCGCCCCCCAGGCCGTTGGCGTTGGTGCCGCCGATCAGCAGGTTGGCGTTGTTCTTCAAGCCATCCTGGCTGGACGACGGGCTGATCTGGTTCTGCATCGCTGCCTTGAATGTCGCCTCTTCGGGGATGGCACGGGTGACGAAGTTGACGATGCCACCGACGTTTTGCGGCCCGTAGCGCACCGCGCCGCCGCCGCGCACCACGTCCACCGCGTCCATGTTGCCCAGGCTGATCGGCGCCAGCGACAGCTGTGGTTGACCGTACGGGGCGAACGGCACCGGGATGCCGTCCATCAGCACGGTGGAGCGCGACGCCAGGCGTGGGTTGAGGCCACGGATGCCGAAGTTAAGCGCCAGGTCGTGGCTGCCGGTACCGTTGTTCTCCGGTGCGTTCACCCCGGGGATGCGGTTGAGCACTTCACGGGCGCTGCTGGCGCCGCTGCGCTCGAACTCCTCGCGGCGTACCACGTCACGGGCGCCGGGGTGCTCGAAGACGTTGTCCTGGCGCGCGTCGGCCAGCCAGTCACCGACCACGGTCGAGGCCCCCAGCTCCACGGCCGCGCCGCTGTTGCCCGCCTGTAGCGGTTGCAGGCTGTAGGCGTTGTCGGCTTCCTGACGGGCCTGCAGGCCGCTGCCGCGCAGCAAGGCATCCAGGCCCTGGCCGACCTCGTACTGGCCGTCCAGGCCGGGGCTGCTCAAGCCTTGGGTCAGCGCCGAGCCGAACGAGATCAACGCGCCGCTTTCGCGACCGAACTGGTTGAGCGCGTCTTCCAGGCTGCCGGAGGCGATGTGGTAGCTGCGGGTTTCGGCGGCCAGGGTGGCGGGCACGGCGCCGCCCAGGCTGATGGCGAGCAGCAGGGCGTGGGCGAGGGGGCTTGGGCGCAGAAGCATGGGGCGGTGGTCCTGTGAGAAGGGGGTTCTGCCTTCTCTGTCACGCGAGGTCGGGGAAATGGCTCAGGTTGATTCAAATTTTTTTGAGGCTTCACCGGCCTCATCGCTGGCAAGCCAGCTCCCACCTGCCCCTGTGGGAGCCGGCTTGCCGGCGATAGGGCCGCCACAGGCTCAACCCGTAGCCGCCTCGACCGACACCCAGTACCGGGTAAACCGTCGCACCTTCACCGGCAACGCCACCTCCAGCATGGCCAGGATCCGCTCGCTGTCGTCCAGCGGATACGACCCGGAAATCCGCAAGTCGGCCACCCGCTCGCTGCAACCCAATTGCCCAAGCCGGTAGCGCGAAAGCTCGGCAACAAAGTCGCCGAGACGCATCTGCGACACCACCAGCATGCCGTCCACCCAGGCTGCGCGGTTCGGGTCCAGAGGCGCGATCGCCTGCCACCCATCCCGGGCGAAACGCGCCTGGTGCCCGGCCAGCAGGCTTTGCCCGGCCACGCTGGCGCTGCCGCTGAACACCGTGACCAGGCTGAACCCCTCGAACTGGCGCACATTGAAACGCCCGCGGTCCAGCAGCAGCTCGCCTTCGCCGGTGCGTAGCCGCATTGGCCGCGCATCGTTGGCCGTCTCCAGCAACAGTTCACCCTCCTGCAGGCGCACCAGCCGCTGCTGGCCATCGAAGCGCACATCGGCGGCGCTGCGGGTATTCAGGTGCAACTGGCTGCCATCGTCGAGGGTCAGCCGCCGGCGCTGGCCCACCGGGCTGCGATAGTCGGCCATCAGCCCCGGCAACGGGTTGTGCTGCTGCAGACCAAGCCCGGTGGCACTGGCCACACCAACCAGCAACAGTGCCTTGAGCGCCCGGCGCCGGGCCGGGGAGGGCGGCGCCTGCAGGGTCGCGTGCACCACCGGCGAGGCCACGCCGCGCAGGCGCTGGTTGACCTGCTGGATGTGCGCCCAGGCGCGCTGGTGCTCATGGTCGGCTGCCAGCCAGCGCTCCAGCGCCAGGTGCTGGTCGAAGCCCTCTGCCTGGGATTCGATCAGCCAATGCACGGCCTGCTCGGCGACGCGGGGGGCGAACGTGGTGTTCATTGGGCGAAGTAGCAGCGCAGGGCTGCCTTGTGCAGGTAGCGCTTGACCGTCGCCAGCGAGATGCCCAGCTCCCGGGCGATCTCGCCCTGGCCCAGGCCGTCGACCTGGGCCAGCAGGAACGCGCGCTTGACCAGCGGCGGCAGGCCATCGAGCAGGCGGTCGAGCTCCAGCAGGGTCTCGAAGATGATCGCCTTTTCTTCTTCGCTCGGCGCCACCTGCTCGGGCACCAGGGCCAGCGCCTCGAGGTAGGCGCGCTCCAGTTCCTGGCGGCGGAAGTGGTTGCACAGCACGCGCTTGGCCACGGTGGCGAGGAAGGCGCGGGGCTCTACCAGTTGCGGCGTTTCACGGGCCTGGAGCAGGCGCACGTAGGTGTCCTGGGCCAGGTCCGCGGCGCTTTGCGGGCAACCCAGGCGCCGCCGCAACCAGCCGGTAAGCCAGCTGTGGTGGTTGAGGTACAGACCTTCGACGGTGGAGGAGAGGGCGCTGGGCACCGATGCGACTCCGGCGCTCTGTGGCGCAACTGGAAGTAAGAATTGTTCGCATTGTATTCAGGCCTCGATCTTTCGGCAATCGGTGACTGGGGCCGCAGTTCATCCCCGACTCTTTGCTTATGAGAATTGAAATCATTACTATTGCACCCCCATATCCCCGGACCACCGCGATGAAGAGCAAAGCCGCCGGCCTCCCCTTGAGCTATCGCCTGGCCGTGGCCTCACGCAGCCTGGCGGCACTGCTGGGCGGCTACCTGCTGGCGTCGCTGGCCAGCGTGTGCATCACCCTGCTCACGCCCATGGCCCAAGTCGATGCCGCGCTCACCGGCATGATGCTGTCGTTCGTGGTCTACCTGCTGGCCTTCATCTGGTGCTTCGCCTGCCGCAGCGCCTGGCGCGCCTGGTTGGGCGTGCTGCTGCCCAGCCTGGTGCTGGGGCTGATCGCCGGGCTTGCCTACTGGATGAAAAACGGATGAAAGAGGGCTTTCGCCAGGCCATGGCCTGGTTGCACACCTGGACCGGGCTGATCTTCGGCTGGCTGCTGTTCGCCATTTTCCTCACCGGGACGCTGTCGTACTTCAAGGACGAGATCAACCACTGGAGCACCCCCGAAGTCCACAGCCACCCGCTGGATCCTGTGGCTAGCCTGGCACTGGCGCAGCGCTATCTGCAAAGCAACGCCAGCCACGCCAACAGCTGGTTCATCCGCCTGCCCAGCGAGCGCGAGTCGGCGCTCAGCGTCAGTTGGCGCGACCCGGATGCAGGTGGGCGACGCGGCATGGTCAGGAAGGACCTGGACGCCGTCAGCGGCCAGGAAGTGGTGGGCCGCGACAGCCGTGGCGGCGAGTTTTTCTACCGTTTCCACTTCGAGCTGCAGATGCCCTATCCGTGGGGGCGCTGGTTGGCGACCTTCTGCGCCTTCATCATGCTGCTGGGCCTGGTGACCGGGATCATCACCCACAAGAAGATCTTCAAGGAGTTCTTCACCTTCCGCCCCGGCAAGGGCCAGCGCTCCTGGCTCGACGGCCATAACGCCATCGGCGTGCTGGTGCTGCCGTTCCACCTGATGATCAGCTACAGCAGCCTGGTGATCTTCATGTACATGGTGATGCCGGCCAGCATCTTGGCCAGCTATGGCGACAGCGGCGACTATTTCAACGATCTGTTCGGCCGTGACCAAACCCCGGCGCTGGCAGGCGTGGCGGCACCCTTGGCGCCATTGCCGGAGTTGTACGCCAAGGTGCAGGAGCTGGCGCCGGGCGCGCGCATGGGCTTCATCCAGGTGCAGAACCCTGGCGACGCCAATGCCCGGGTCACCTTCAGCCGCGCCTCGGCCGACAGCGTGGCCTACAAGCGCAGCGCCAACTGGACCTTCGACGGTGTCAGCGGCGCCCTGCTTACCCAAGGCGCGCCGGAGAGCGCGGCGATGATGACCTCGTTTACCTTCGTCGGCCTGCACATGGGCAATTTCGCCGGGCCGTGGCTGCGCTGGCTGTATTTCGCCTTCGGCGTGGCCGGCACGGCGGTGATCGGCACGGGCCTGGTGATGTGGCTGGGCAAGCGTCAGCTCAAGCATGCCAAGAGCGGGCATATGCCGGTCGAGCTGCGCCTGGTCGAGGTGCTCAACATCGCCAGCATGAGCGGCCTGCTGCTCGGCGTGGCGGCGTTCTTCTGGGCCAACCGCCTGCTGCCGGTGGCGTTGCAGGGGCGTGCCGACTGGGAGATCAACGCCTTCTTCCTGGCCTGGGCCCTGGCGCTGGCCCATGCCGTGCTGCGCCCCGGGCGCCGGGCCTGGGGCGAGCAACTGGCGCTGGGCGCGCTGGCCTTCGCCCTGTTGCCGCTGCTCAACGCCCTGACCACCGGCCAGGGGTTGAACCACTCCATTGCCGTCGGTGACTGGGCCATGGCTGGGTTCGACCTGACTGCACTGGGTACCGGGCTGTTCCTCGCCTGGGCTGCCGGCAAGATGCTGCGCGCGCCCAAGGTTGTGGCCAAGCGCGCGCCCAAGGTCGCCAAAGCCGTGGAGGTGAGCTGATGCTGAGCGTCGCGCTGCTCGGTTTCGCCGGTTTCGCCGGCCTGTGCCTGGCCATGGAAAAACACTTCAACGACCTGCTCGGGCGCAAGCCCACGGCCAGTCAGCTCAAGGGCCTGCGCATCGGTGGCTGGTCACTGTTGCTGCTGTCGCTGGTGCTGGCCGTGCACGTGCAGGGCTTGGCCTTCGGCCTGGTGGAGTGGATCGCCGTGCTGATGGCCGGGGTGACGCTGTGGGTGTTCGGCCTGCCGTACCAGCCTCGCTTGCTGCTGGGCCTGGCAGCGGCCAGCCTGGTGCTTGGGCCGTTGCTGGCCGTGCTGGCGGTGTAAGGCATTGCGCGAGCCGGGGGAGGTGATCGACGCCGACGCCGAGGCCAGCCGTGGCCGGGCGCGCTTCGTCCAGGTGTTCCTCGCCCAGCGTGCGCGCATGGAGGCGCTGGTCAACCGGCGCATCGGCTGCCGCGCCACCGCCGCCGACCTGGTGCAGGAACTGTTCCTGCGCTTCTGGCGCCGCCCCGAGGTCAAGGTCGAGGCCCTCGATACTTACCTGCTGCGCAGCGCCAGCAACCTGGCCATCGACTACCTGCGCAGCGAAGGCAGCCGCGACCGCGTGGCCGAAGGCTTGCAGCACACCGACGACGAAGCCTTCGCCCAGGCGCCCGAACAGGCCCTGGAGGTCGACCATGACCTGCAGCGCATCGAGGCGGCGCTGCGCGCCTTGCCCGAGCGCACCCGGCAGATCTTCCTGCTCAATCGCATCCACGGCTGCACCTATGGCGAGATCGCCAAAGCCATGCAGCTGTCCCAGAGCGCCGTGGAAAAGCATATGATGCGCGCCCTCGAAGCGTGCAAGGCGAGTGTCGCCGAAGCCGCCCCCCCACCGCGCCGGCCAGGGAGCGCCCGTCGATGAGCCTCGAACCGCCGATTACTGCCGAACAGTCCCAGGCCGCCCTGGGCTGGCTGATGCGCATCCAGCAGCAGCCGGAGCAGGCCGAAAGCGCCGCATTCAAGCGCTGGTTGCTGCAGGCCCCGGCCCATCGCCAAGCCTACGCCCAGGCCCAGGCATTGTGGCGCCAGACCGAGGCCCCGGCCGCGCGTCTGGCCGCTGAAGACCAGGCAGGCCTGCAGCAGTACCTCGAAGCCATGCGCCGGCCTGCCCGCAAACCCCATTGGCAGCGCTTCGCCGTGGCCGCTTGCCTGGTGCTGGTGCTGGGTGGCGTGGCCGGCTGGCAGCCGCAGCATTGGTTGCAGGACCTGCGCGCTGACTACACCAGCGCCGAGCAGGTGCGCCAGGTGACCTTGGCCGATGGTTCGCAACTGACACTGGACGCCGGCACCGCAATCGGCGTGGACTTCGACCAGGGTGAGCGCCGTGTGCGCCTGCTGCGCGGTGCCGCATTCTTCCAAGTGACCCACACCGGCGCGCCGTTCCTGGTCGACGCCAACGGCGGGCAGGTGCGCGTGCTCGGCACCCAGTTCGAAGTGCGCGAGCAGGCCGAGGGTGCCCAGGTCACGGTGCGCAGCGGCCGGGTGGCGGTGACGCCTGCCCAGGGCCAGCCGGCGCGCGAGCTGACCGCCAATCAACAGCTGGCCTATGCCACCGGCAGCGCGGGCGCGGTCGAGGCGGTGGACAGCGACAGCCGCCTGGCCTGGCGCCAGGGCTGGCTGAATTATTACCAGGTGCCGCTGGGGCAGGTGGTCGAGGACCTGGGGCGTTACTACCCCGGGCGGATCGTGCTGCTCGACGGCGAGCTGGCGCAGCGCAAGGTCAGCGGCAGCTTCCCGGTGGCCGAGCCGCTGCTGGCGCTGGACTCGCTGGGCAAGGTGCTGGGGTTCTCGCGGCAGACGCTGTTGGGGCGGATCACTGTCCTGCGCTAGGTGTTAGTTACAACTGGCCCAATCGCCGGCAAGCCGGCTCCCACAGAGGACCGCGCCGCCCCTGTGGGAGCCGGCTTGCCGGCGATTGGGCCGGTGCAGGCGCAGGCGAGCTCAACTTTTTTCACCAGGACGGTGAGGTATCCGTTCACGGCATCCGTGTAGTGAGTGGAAGTGCGATTCATTCGCAAAAGATCATCCCTCTCACAGGTCAGCGTCCATGAAGTTCACCCCGCGTTGCGTCCCGCTCTGGTTCGGCCTCAGCACCCTGTCGGTGCTGGCCGTGGTCCCTCAGGCGATGGCCGAGCAGCAGAGCCAGGCCTATGCCTTCGCCCTGCCGAGCCAGCCGCTGGCCCAGGCGCTCAACGCCTTCAGCCGCACCACCGGGCAGAGCGTGGTCTACACCCTGGCGCTGCCCGATCTGCAGGCGCCGGCCTTGCACGGCACGTTCAGCGCCGAGCAGGCCCTGCAGCAGCTGCTGGGCAGCTCCGGCCTGGCCTGGCGCCGCGTCGATGGCCGCACCCTGACCCTCGATCCGGCCGACACCACAGGGGCCGTGAACCTGCAAGCCACCACCGTCACATCCCAGGCCGACGACTACAGCTACCAGCCCCCGGCCAGCGCCTCGATCATGCGCGGCCAGGGCCCGACCCAGGACATCCCTCAGGCGATCAACGTGGTGCCCGCGCAGGTGATCCGCGACCAGGCGCCGCGCAACCTCGACGATGCGTTGTACAACGTCAGCGGCATCACCCAGGGCAACAACTTCGGCGGCACCGCCGACACCGTGATGAAGCGCGGCTTCGGCGACAACCGCGACGGCTCGATCATGCGCGACGGCATGCCCATCGTGCAGGGCCGCGCCCTCAACGCCAGCACCGAGCGGGTCGAGGTGCTCAAAGGCCCCGCCTCGCTGCTGTACGGCATCCAGGACCCGGGCGGGGTGATCAACGTGGTCAGCAAGCGCCCGCAGCTTGAGCAGTACAACGCCGTCACCCTGCGCGGCTCCAGCTACGGCAGTGGCAAGAACGGCAGCGGCGGCGGCCTGGACAGCACCGGCGCGCTGGGCGACAGCAACTTCGCCTATCGGCTGATCGTCGACCATGAAGACGAAGACTACTGGCGCAATTTCGGCGTGCACCGCGAGTCGCTGGTGGCGCCGTCGTTCGCCTGGCTGGGCGAAGCCACCCAGGTGGTGCTGGCCTACGAGCACCGTGAGTTCAGCTACCCGTTCGACCGCGGCACCGCCTTCGGCAGTGACGGGCACCCGCTGAACATTCCCGCCAGCCGCCGTCTCGACGAGCCGTTCAACGACATGGAAGGCCGCTCCGACCTGTACCGCCTGGAGGTCGATCACCAGCTGAGCGACGACTGGAAAGCCCACTTCGGCTACAGCTTCAACCGCGAAACCTACGATGCCAGCCAGGTCCGGGTGACCGGCGTCAACGAGCAGAAAGGCACCCTGACACGCAGCATCGACGGCACCCAGGGCGCCATGAGCCGCGACCAGTTCGCCACCTTCAGCCTCAACGGCAACGTCGAGCTGGCCGGCCAGCGCCACGACCTGCTGGTCGGTGTCGATCACGAAGACCGCAAGATCTACCGCGCCGACCTGATCCGCCAGAACAGCCGTTCGACCTTCAGCTACCTCAACCCGGTCTATGGCCGCGAAGTGGAAGGCACCAGCGTGCGCGCCAGCGACAGCGACCAGACCGACGAACTGCGCAGCGATTCGCTGTTCCTGCAGGATGCCTGGCACCTGGACGATCACTGGATCCTGGTTGCCGGCGGGCGCTTCCAGCAGTTCGACCAGTACGCCGGCCGTGGCCGCCCGTTCAAGGTCAACACCGACAACAGCGGCCAGACCTGGGTGCCCCATGCGGGCCTGGTGTACAAGCTCGACGAGCAACTGTCGTTCTATGGCAGCTACAGCGAGTCGTTCAAACCCAACTCGACCATCGCGCCGCTGAGCATCGGCGGTGGCCAGACCCTCACCCTCGACTCCGGCATCGAGCCGGAGCAAGGCAAGTCGTGGGAACTGGGCGCCAAGCTGGATATCCCCGGCCGGTTGACCGGCACCCTGGCGCTGTTCGATATCAACAAGCGCAATGTGCTGGTGGCCGACGGCGACACTCAGCCCGGCACGATCATCTACAGCAATGCCGGTGAAGTGCGCTCCCGCGGCGTCGAACTGGACCTGACCGGCCAGCTCAGCGAGCGCTGGAGCCTGATCGGCGCCTACGCCTTCACCGATGCCGAAGTGACCAAAGACCCGGACCTCAAGGGCAATCGCCTGCAGAACGTCGCTCGCCACAGTGGATCGCTGTCGGCGGTGTATGACTACGGCAGCCTGTTCGGCGGCGACCGCCTGCGTGTAGGGGCGGGCGCCCGCTATGTAGGGGAACGTGCCGGCAATGCGACCAATGACTTCGACCTGCCGGCGTATACCGTGGCCGATGCCTTTGCCAGCTACGAGACCAAGCTCGACGAGCACAAGGTTCTACTGCAACTGAACGTGAAGAACCTGTTCGACAAGGTGTACTACACCTCGGCGGTGAACCGGTACTTCGTCGCGGTGGGGGATGCGCGGCAGGTGAGCCTGTCGAGTACGTTCGAGTTCTAAAAACGGGGACCGCTTTGCGGTCCATCGCTGGCAAGCCAGCTCCCACACGGGCCCTGTGGGAGCTGGCTTGCCAGCGATGAGGGCCCACGGTCAGCCGTTGAAGGCTGCCCTATATTCCCCCGGCGTCGCCCCCAACGCCTGCCTGAACCGGTTGCTGAAATGGCTGGCACTGGCAAACCCGCACAGCAACGCCACCTGCCCCAGCGGTAGTTGCCCCAGGCGCAACAGCTCGCACGCCCGGTGCAGGCGCCGGGCCAGCAGGTACTGATGCGGCGGCAAACCGAAGCTCGCCCGGAACATCCGCGCAAAGTGGTATTCGGACAGGTTGCAGCGCAGCGCCAGCTCACCCAGCGTCAGCGGCTGGTCGAGGTTGGCCTCGATGTACTCGACCAACTGCCGGCGTTGGTGCGGCGCCAGCCCGCCCTTGAGTTTCAGCCCCTGGCGCAGCCCCGCCTGGTGCAGCACGGCATGGTCGATGATGGCGTGCCCCAGGCTGCTGGCCAGCAGCCGTTCGCCGGGCTCGGCCCAGTCCAGCTGGATCAGCTGGCGAAAGCGCGCGGCCTGCAAAGGGTCTTCAAGGAAGGTCGCCTCGCGCAGTTGCATCTCCCGTGGCTCACGGTCGAGCAGGCGGGTGCAGCCCAGGGCGAATTGCGCCTCGCTGATGTACAGGTGGGCCAGGCGGATCGAGCCGTTGACCACCCAGTTCGACTCGTGGCCGGCGGGCATGATGCACAGCTTGCCAGGCGACCCTTTGTCCGACGGGCGCTGGCGGCGGAAGGTGCCGGTACCGTCGGCGATGTAGCAGGACAGGGTGTGGTGGCTGGGGGCCTGATAGTCGCGGGCATCGTCACGGTTGCTCCACAACGCCGCCGCCAGCCCGTCGCCCAGGTGCGCGCTCAGCTCCAGGCGGGCGTGGGGGGAGGCGTGCATGGCGTTGAAGACTTGCAGGTGATCGAGTGCGGGCATGGGCGGGTCCTCTGGTGGCCATCGTACTGCGATGGCGAGGGGCTGGCAGCTACCTGGCGAGGAAAAGCGCAAGTTTGTGCAAGCGGGGCAGGGGACGCAGGCCTGAGACTGGTTTCCTGTGATGTCCATCGCGGGGCAAGCCCGCTCCCACGCTGTCCTCGTGGGAGCGGGCGTGCCCCGCGATGGGCCTGATGCCCTGGGAGTTCACCATGAACCTGTCGCTCTACCTGCTCACCGTCCTGATCTGGGGCACTACCTGGATAGCCCTGAAACTGCAACTGGGCGTAGTCGCCATCCCGGTGTCGATCGTCTACCGCTTCGCCCTGGCCGGGCTGATCCTGTTCGCCATCCTGCTACTTACCCGGCGCCTGCAACCGATGGACAGGCGCGGCCATCTGGTGTGCCTGGCCCAGGGCTTCTGTTTGTTCTGCGTCAACTTCATGTGCTTCCTCACCGCCAGCCAGTGGATCGCCAGTGGCCTGATCGCCGTGGTGTTTTCCACCGCCACCCTGTGGAATGCCCTCAATGCGCGGATCTTCTTCGGCCAGAAGGTTGCCGCCAACGTGCTCGGCGGCGGGGCCATGGGCCTGCTCGGTCTGGGGCTGCTGTTCTGGCCGGAGCTTTCGCACCACGCCGCCAGCCGCGAAACCCTCTACGGCCTGGGCCTGGCGCTGCTCGGCACCTTGTGTTTCTCGGCCGGCAACATGCTCTCCAGCGTGCAGCAGCGGGCCGGGCTCAAGCCCATGACCACCAATGCCTGGGGCATGCTCTATGGCGCGTCGATGCTGGCGGTGTATTGCCTGGTCAGCGGCATCCCGTTCGAGATGGAGTGGAACACGCGCTATATCGGTTCGCTGCTGTACCTGGTGATCCCGGGCTCGGTGATCGGTTTCACCGCCTACCTCACCCTGGTCGGGCGCATGGGGCCGGAGCGCGCGGCCTACTGCACGGTACTGTTCCCGCTGGTGGCGCTGAATGTGTCGGCGTTCGCCGAAGGCTACCAGTGGACGCCGCCGGCGCTGCTGGGGCTGGTGGTGGTGATGGCGGGGAATGTGCTGGTGTTTCGCAAGCCGAAAGTGAAGCCGGTCGAAGGCGTACTGGCAGTGAAATGAGGGTTGGCCCTATCGCTGGCAAGCCAGCTCCCACAGCGATCACTGAGACCTTGTGGGAGCCGGCTTGCCGGCGATAGCGCCAGCCCAGTCAGTAAGCGGCTATCAGCCTTTCCACACCTGCGGATTCACCAGATCCCGTGGCCGCTCACCCAGCAGCGCCGCGCGCAGGTTGTCGATCGCCCGGTTGGCCATGGCCTCGCGGGTTTCGGCGGTGGCCGAGCCGACGTGGGGCAGGGTCAGGGCGTTGGGCAGCTTGAACAGCGGCGAGTCGGCCAGTGGCTCTTTCTCGTACACATCCAGCCCGGCGCCACGGATGGTGCCGTTTTGCAGCGCCTCGATCAGCGCCGCCTCATCCACCACCGGCCCGCGCGCGATGTTGATCAGGAACGCGCTGGGCTTCATCAGCTTCAATTCCCGTGCGCCGATCAACTTGCGGGTGGCCTCGGACAGCGGCACCACGATACAGACGAAGTCGGCCTCGGCCAGCAGTTCATCCAGGCTCCGGAATTGTGCGCCGAGCTCCTGCTCCAGCGCCGCCTTGCGGCTGTTGCCGGCGTACAGCACCTGCATGTTGAAGCCGAAGCGGCCACGGCGGGCGATGGCCGCGCCGATGTTGCCCATGCCGACGATCCCCAGGGTCTTGCCATGCACGTCGCTGCCGAAGTGCGCCGGGCCCACGGTGGCCTGCCACTGGCCGGCCTT
The DNA here is from genome assembly GCF_003940825.1 of Pseudomonas oryziphila. NCBI lineage: Bacteria > Pseudomonadati > Pseudomonadota > Gammaproteobacteria > Pseudomonadales > Pseudomonadaceae > Pseudomonas > Pseudomonas oryziphila. The sequence continues at coordinate 978,061 of NZ_CP034338.1, forward strand.
GGTCCAGGCATCGAGCTCGGCGGTACGGCGGGCGCAGCCCATGACCAGAGCGAAGCCCAGGTCGGCAGTGCTTTCGGTGAGCACATCGGGGGTATTGGTCAGGGCGATGCCGCGCTCGTTGAGGTAGGCCAGGTCGTAGTTGTCGTAGCCGACCGAGACGCTCGATACCACCTCAAGCTTGCCCGCGCCTTCGAGCTGCGCGCGGCCGAGCTTGCGGCCCACGCCGATCAGGCCATGGGCCTCGGGCAGGGCTTCGTTGAACTGCGCGGCGATGTCGCCCAGTTTCGGGTTGGGCAGGATCACGTTGAAGTCTTGCTGCAGGCGTTCGGCCATGGCTGGGGTAATGCGGCTGAAGGCCAGGACGGTCTTTTTCATCGGGCTTCTCCTGGGAAAAGCTACAAGCTACAAGCTGCAAGTCATAAGCAAAAGCGGGATATGTGTAGTTACGCTTCTTCTTGCAGCTTGCAGCTTGCAGCTTGCAGCTTGCAGCTTGCAGCTTGCAGCTTGCAGCTGCCCATTCAGTTGGCGATCAGCACCTGGTGGGTCTTCAGGTCCGCCTCATGGGCCGCCAGGATCTCCGGCAATGAGTTGCGCAGGTACTCGACCCAGGTCTTGATCTTGGCATCCAGGTACTGGCGCGACGGGTAGATCGCGTACAGGTTGAGCTCCTGCAGGCGGTAGTCGGGCATGATCCGCACGATGCTGCCGTCACGCAGGGCATCGATGGCCGAATAGATCGGCAGCACGCCAACCCCCATGCTGCTGCGGATCGCGGTCTTCATCGCATCGGCCGAGTTCACCTGGAACGGTGAGGTGGTGATGTTGACCAGCTCCTGGCCTTCGGGGCCGTCGAACAGCCACTTCTCCAGCGGGATCACCGGGCTGACCATGCGCAGGCACGAATGCTTGAGCAGGTCGGCCGGCTTGTGCGCGGTGCCGTGGCGTGCCACGTATTCGGGCGAGGCGCAGACGATGCTGTAGGTAATGCCCAGGCGTTGCGAGACGAAGCCCGAGTCCGGCAGCTCGGTGGCGAGCACGATGGACACGTCGTAGCCCTCGTCGAGCAAGTCGGGCACACGGTTGGCCATGGTCAGGTCGAAGGTCACGTCCGGGTGCGACTCGCGGTAACGGGCGATGGCATCGACCACGAAATGCTGGCCCACGCCGGTCATCGAATGCACCTTCAGCTGCCCGGCAGGGCGGGCGTGGGCATCGCTGGCTTCGGCTTCGGCCTCCTCGACGTAACTGAGGATCTGTTCGCAGCGCATCAGGTAGCGCTTGCCTGCTTCGGTCAGCGCGATGCGCCGGGTGGTGCGGTTGAGCAGGCGGGTTTGCAGATGGGCTTCCAGGTTGGAGACCGCGCGCGAGACGTTCGCGGTGGTCGTATCAAGCTGCACGGCGGCGGCAGTGAAACTGCCGAGCTGGGCCACACAACTGAAAGCACGCATGTTTTGCAGGGTGTCCATGGGTCACTCTCGGGTTAGAGGACAAAATTGTGACATGAAGTAACGTGAATGCACGTTCGACCAAAGCCGGATTATCGCTGTTTTGGTAACAAAGATTCGCAGGAATATGCGCTTATCGCCAATGAAAGCCACCCCTAGAATGGCCCAGCCCCTCCACCTCTTCCTCGGGAAATCGCAGCTGTGCCGCGTCGCCACATCGGAGCGCTCCGAGCGCTCAGTGCCTGTGCCCTTAGCTTGTCCTTGAGCGGCTGTATCGGAACCTGGGGCATTGCCCCGCAAAGCAAGACAATCCAAGCCAACCAACTGACCACCGACGCCGCCATTGGCGAGGCGGCGCGTGATGCCCATTGGCCGGCCCAGCAGTGGTGGCGCGCCTATGGCGACCCCCAATTGAACGCCTGGGTAGCGCTGGCCCTGCAGGGCAGCCCGAGCATGGCCATGGCCGCCGCACGGGTGCGTGAAGCCAAGGCCATGGCCGGTGTGGTCGAGTCGGCCGAGCAGTTCCAGGCCAACGGCCAGGCCTCGCTCAAGCGCCACAATTGGCCCGAGGATCAGTTCTACGGCCCCGGCGCGTTGTCCGGCGCCAACACCTGGGACAACAACGCCGCCATCGGTTTCAGCTACGCGCTGGACCTGTGGGGCCGTGAACGCAATGCCAGCGAGCAGGCCGTGGACCAGGCCCACATGAGCGTCGCCGAGGCGCGCCAGGCCCAGCTGGAGCTGGAAAACAACGTGGTGCGCAGCTACATCCAGCTCAGCCTGCAGTTTGCCCGGCGCGATATCGTCCAGGCCGAGCTGGCCCAGCAGGAGCAGATCGTCGCCCTGGCCAAGCGTCGCCTCGACGGTGGCATCGGCACCCATTTCGAGCTCAGCCAGGCCGAAGCGCCGCTGCCCGAGACCCACCGCCAGATCGACAGCCTCAACGAAGCAATCGCCCTGACCCGCAATCAGCTGGCGGCCCTGGCCGGCAAGGGCCCGGGGGAGGGCGGCAAGCTGCAGCGGCCAAGCCTGACCCTCGGCGCGCCGCTCAAGCTGCCGTCGAACCTGCCCGCCGAACTGGTCGGCCAGCGCCCCGACGTGGTCGCCAGCCGCTGGCAGGTCGCCGCCCAGGCGCGCGGCATCGATGTGGCTCATGCCGGCTTCTTCCCCAATGTCGACCTGGTGGGCAGCCTCGGCTTCATGGCCACCGGCGGCGGCCCGCTGGAATTCCTCACCGGGCGCAAGTTCAACTACAACGTCGGGCCGGCGATTACCTTGCCGATCTTCGACGGTGGCCGCTTGCGTTCGCAGCTGGGCGTGGCCTCGGCCGGCTATGACGTGGCCGTGGCGCGCTACAACCAGACGGTGATTGGCGCGCTGAAGAATATCTCCGACCAGTTGATCCGCCGCGAATCGATGCAGGAGCAGGCGCACTTCGCCGCCGAATCCGTGGCCGCCGCGCAGAAGACCTACGACATCGCCACCGTGGCCTTCCAACGCGGCCTCACCGACTACCTCAACGTGCTCAACGCCCAGACCCTGCTGTTCCGCCAGCAACAGGTGCAACAGCAAGTGCAGGCCGCGCGCCTGATCGCCCATGCCGAACTGGTCACCGCCCTGGGTGGTGGCCTGGAAGCCGGCAAGGACGTGCCGGATGAACAGCGCCAGGCCGCACCGAAGACCCCCGCCGCCTTGACGCTGGTCGACAAACTCCTCGACCACGCGGACCACGCCCAATGAGCGCACTGAGCTTGCCCCTGCGCTGGCTGCAGAGCCTGGAATGGCGCCGGGGCTTCTTCGCCTGGGCGCGCACCGACGGCGTTACTTGGGTGTACATCTTCAAGGTCCTGGCCGCTGCCTTCATCACCCTGTGGCTGGCCATGCGCCTGGAGCTGCCGCAGCCGCGCACGGCGATGATCACCGTGTTCATCGTCATGCAGCCGCAAAGCGGCCATGTGTTCGCCAAGAGCTTCTACCGGGTGCTCGGCACCCTGGCCGGCTCGGCGATGATGGTTGCGCTGATCGCGATCTTCCCGCAGAACACCGAGTTGTTCCTGCCCAGCCTGGCCCTGTGGGTGGGCCTGTGCTCGGCCGGTGCCATGCGCTACCGCACCTTCCGCGCCTACGGTTTCGTGCTGGCCGGCTACACCGCGGCGATGATCGGCCTGCCGGTGCTGGAACACCCCGACCAGGCGTTCATGGCCGCGGTGTGGCGGGTGCTGGAAATCGCCTTGGGCATCCTGGTGTCGACCTTCGTCAGCGCCGCGATCCTGCCGCAGTCGGCCAGCGCCGCCATGCGTAACGCCCTGTACCAGCGCTTCGGCACCTTCGCCGGGGTGGTGGTCGAAGCGCTGCGCGGCGACAGCCAGCGCGACCGCTACGAGACCAGCAACGTGCGCTTCGTCGCCGAAGCGGTGGGGCTTGAGAGCCTGCGCAACGTCACCGCCTTCGAAGACCCGCACATGCGCCGCCGCTCTGGCCGGCTGGTCCGCATGAACAGTGAGTTCATGGCCATCACCACCCGCTTCAACGCCCTGCACCGGCTGCTGGAGCGCCTGCGTGCCCGTGGCCCGCTGCAGATCGTCGGCGCCATCGAGCCGGGCCTTGAGACACTGGCCGAGCTGTTGCAGCCCTATGTGGGGCGTGCGCTGACCGACGCCGATGCGCTGCGCCTGGCGCTCGAACTGGGCACTTATAAAGAAGGCCTGCAAGCCCAAGTCCGCGGGCTGCGGGCGGACTACCTGGAAACCGACCCCAGCGAGTCCGACCTGCTCGATTTCCACACGGCCTTCGAGCTGCTCTACCGCTTCGTCGACGAGATGTACAGCTACGCCGAGACCCACGCCTCGCTGGCCGTGCATAGCCACGAGCGCGAGCAATGGGACGAGCCTTACGTGGCCCAGACCAGCTGGCTGGTGTCGGCGGCCGCTGGCGTGCGCGCCTCGGCGGTGCTGTTGCTGCTGGGCAGCTACTGGCTGCTCAGCGACTGGCCCAGCGGCGCCATGATGACCCTGATCGCCACCGTCACCGTGGGCCTGTCGGCGGCCTCGCCGAACCCCAAGCGCATGTCGTTCCAGATGGCCTGCGGCACGGCGATCGGTGCCTTCATCGGCTTCTTCGAAACCTTCTTCGTGTTCCCCTGGATCGATGGCTTCCCCTTGCTGTGCATGGTGCTGGCGCCGGTCTTCGTGCTCGGTGCGTTCCTCGCCTCACGCCCGGCCTACGCCGGCTATGGCCTGGGCTTGCTGGTGTTCTTCGCCATCGGCTCGGTGCCCAACAACCTCACCGTCTACAACCCCTACACCTTCATCAACGACTACATCGGCATGGTCATCGGCATGTTCGTCTGCGCCGCGGCCGGGGCGATCATCCTGCCGCCCAACAGCCGCTGGCTGTGGAGCCGCCTGGAGCAGGAGCTGCGCGAGCAGGTGCTGTTCGCCATCAGCGGGCGCCTGCGCGGCCTGGGCTCGGCCTTCGAAAGCCGCACCCGCGACCTGCTGCACCAGGCCTATGGCCTGGCCGCCGGCAAGCCGCAGGTGCAAAGCCAACTGATGGGCTGGATGTTCACGGTGCTGGAGATCGGCCACGCCGTCATCGAACTGCGCAAGGAGCAGGCCCGCGCGCCGGTGCACCCGGCCTATGCCGAGTCGCAGCCCTGGCGCCAGGCCATCCGCGTCATGGGCCGGGCGTTGGCGCGGCTGTTCCTGCAACCCAGCGCCAGCAACCACGAACGCGCCCTGGTGGCAGTGGACCATGCCATCAGCCGGGTGCAGGCCACCGACGAGCCCTTCGCCCGGCACTTCGACACCTCGGTGCTGCGCCGGGCGCAGAGCTACCTGCACTTCATCCGAACCTCCCTGCTCGACCCACAGTCGCCGTTGGCTCCGGCGAAAGGATTGCACGATGCCCCGTGAGATCGCCTTCCATGGCGTGTACATGCCCACCATGACCTTGATGTTCCTGTTCGCCCTGGGCCTGGCCTGGGGGCTCGACCGGTTCATTGCAAGCGTTGATGGCTACCGCTTCTTCTGGCACCCGGCGCTGCTGCGCCTTTCCCTGTTCGTCTGCCTGTTCGGCGCCCTGGCGCTGTCGCTCTACTGGTGAGAAACCTTCGATGAAAAAGTTCTTCAGCCTGATCGCCACCCTGCTGGTGCTGACCGCTGCCGTGGTGATCGGTCGCCAGTTGTGGCTGCACTACATGACCACGCCCTGGACCCGCGACGGCCGGGTGCGCGCCGACATCATCAACGTCGCCGCCGACGCGCCGGGCTATGTGGTGGATGTACCGGTCAAGGACAACCAGCGGGTGAAGAAGGGCGATGTGCTGATCCGCATCGACCCTGAGCACTACCAGCTGGCGGTGGACCAGGCCAAGGCGCTGGTCGCTTCGCGCAAGGCCACCTGGGAAATGCGCAAGGTCAACGCCAAGCGCCGTGCCGACATGGACAACCTGGTGATCTCCAAGGAGAACCGCGACGACGCCAGCAACATCGCCAACTCGGCGCTGGCCGACTACCAGCAGGCCCAGGCCCAGCTGGCGGCGGCCGAGCTGAACCTCAAGCGTACGCAGATCGTCGCCACCGTCGATGGCTACGTGACCAACCTGAATATCCACAAGGGCGACTACGCCCGCACCGGCGAGGCGGTGATGGCGGTGGTGGATGAAAACTCGTTCTGGGTGTACGGCTTCTTCGAGGAGACCAAGTTGCCCCATGTGAAGGTGGGCGACGTGGCCGAGTTGCAGATGATGAGCGGCGAGCGCCTGCGCGGGCATGTGGAGAGCATCGCCCGGGGTATCTACGACCGCGACAACCCGCAGAGCCGCGAGTTGATCGCCGATGTGAACCCCACGTTCAACTGGGTAAGGCTGGCGCAGCGGGTGCCGGTGCGGATTCATATCGATGAGGTGCCGCAGGGGTACCTGCTGGCGGCGGGGACCACGTGCACCGTGGTGGTAAAACCGAGCGGGGAGTGATCCGAGGACGTCATCGCGGGGCAAGCCCGCTCCCACGAGATGGACTGTCCCCAGGAAAACAGGGCAGTTCAAGCTCAACACCGTGGGAGCGGGCTTGCCCCGCGATGGCGTCGGCGAAACCACTACAGATCCGGGCTAATCCACGTTCACGCCCCTGTCGCTACACCTACCAGCACCGGCACCTGTACCCGGTCGATCACCTTGGCGCTGATCGACGGATCCAGCAGTCGCCCAAACCGCGACAGATGCCGGTGCCCCATGATGATCAGCTCGCACTCCAACTCCCGGGCCTTGGCGACGATGACGTCCTCCGGCTGGCCGGCCTCCATGCAGCCCAGGCTGTCGAACCCGGCTTCGCGCAGGGTCTTCACGGCGTTGCTCACGGCATGTTCAGCCAACTGCTGCTCGTCGCAGGCGGCGGGATATTCCTCCAGCTCCTGCTCGGTGTAGGTCGTGCGCTGGTCATGCACGGCGAAGGTCGCGTCGATGGCCAGCAGCACGTGCAGGGTGTGTTCGCCCGGGCGGCAGTAGCGGCGGGCGAGGTCGAGCAGGGCATGGCTGGCGGGGGACGCGTCGATGGCGATCAGGACCGGGTGGGGCATGGGCAATCCTTGGGAGAATGGATGGCAGTGCTGGCCTCATCGCCGGCAAGCCGGCTCCCACAGGGAGATGCGCTGCCTGTGGGAGCCGGCTTGCCGGCGATGAGTTCACACCATTCTCGGTTCATTCACCCACACGGATAAATGGCCCCCCACGCACGGTGCCATTGCGCCTGACGCAATCCACCAACCTGATACCATCGCGTTTCCCACAGCTGTCACGGACAACGGCCATGCAACTCCCGGACATGAACCTGCTCGTCGCCCTCGACGCCCTGCTCGACGAAGGCAGCGTGGTCGGCGCCGCCCAGCGCATGAACCTGAGCCCGGCGGCCATGAGCCGAACCCTGGGGCGCATCCGCGAGGCCATGGGCGATCCGATCCTGGTGCGTGCCGGCCGTGGCCTGGTGCCGACGCCCCGGGCGCTGGCCCTGCGCGACCAGGTTCGGGCGCTGGTGGAGCAGGCCGGGTTGGTGTTTCGCAGTGGCGACGAGGTCGACCTGGCGAACCTCGACCGGGCCTTCAACATCCGCACCAACGACCTGTTCATCGCCCTCTACGGCGCGCGCCTGCTGCACATGATGCTCGAACAGGCGCCCAACACTGTGCTGCGCTTCGTCCCCGAGCATCAGGGCGACGACGACCTGGTGCTGCGCCACGGGCAGATCGACCTGGTGGTCAGCTCGAGCATCGACATGGGGCCGGAGATCAAAGTACAGAGCCTGTTCGACACCTGGTTCGTCGGGCTGGCGCGGGCCGACCACCCGATCTTCGACGCCGAGATCACCCCGGAGCGCTTTGCCCGCTACCCGCAGATCAGCGTATCGCGACGCGGGCGGGCCAACGGCCCGATCGATGTGGAGTTGGGCGCCCATGGCGTGCAGCGCAGGGTAGCGCTGATCACGCCGAGCTTTCATTCGGCGATGTTCTCGTTGCCGGAGTCGGACCTGATCCTGCCGATGCCGGCGAACATCCTCGGCAGCGTGGCCAAGTTCGGCCTGCCGTTGCGTTCGTTCGATATCCCGGTGCCGCTGGAAAAGGTGCGGGTGATGCAGGCCTGGCATCCACGATTCGACAACGACCCGGCGCATCGGTGGTTGCGCCGGACCATGCGGGCCTGCTGCGCGGGCGAGCCGTAAAACCGAGTCGCCTGCTTCGCGGGTAAATCGCAGCGGCGAAGCAGGCGCCGCCGATCTCAAAGCTGGATTGCGTTTGGCGCAACATAAACCTGCCAACAAGTCAGTTTTCGTCAGCATTCGACCTTCTTAGACTTCCCCCAGCCCTGAATTTGTTGCTGGAGATGTCATTCCATGAGTTCCCTGACCGCGCCCTCTGCCGCGCTGGCCGCCGCTCCCGCGCCGGCCGCCCCTGTGCAGGCGGCGTTCGGCCTGCGGGTAGTGGTGGGGCTGTTCGGCGTGTTGCTGGCGGTGCTGTGCGCCGGGCTCAACGAGTCGGTGACCAAGATTTCCCTGAGCGACATCCGTGGCGCCATGGGCATCGGTGCCGACGAAGGCGCCTGGTTGCTGGCGGTGTACAGCGCCGCCTCGGTGTCGGCCATGGCCTTCGCCCCGTGGCTGGCCACCACCTTTTCGCTGCGCCGCTTCACCATGTCCGCCGTCGGCCTGTTCGCCGTGCTTGGCCTGATCCAACCCTTCGCGCCCAACCTGCACAGCCTGATGTTGCTGCGCATTCTGCAAGGCTTCGCCTCCGGTGCCCTGCCACCGATGCTGATGAGCGTGGCGCTGCGCTTCCTGCCGCCGGGCATCAAGGTCTACGGCCTGGCCTGCTACGCCCTGACCGCCACCTTCGGGCCCAATCTGGGCACACCCCTGGCGGGCCTGTGGACCGAATACGTCGGCTGGCAGTGGGCGTTCTGGCAGATCATCCTGCCCTCCTTGCTGGCCATCGCCTGCGTGGGCTGGGGCCTGCCCCAGGACCCGCTGCGCCTGGAGCGCTTCAAGCAGTTCGACTGGCGCGGCGTGCTGCTCGGCCTGCCGGCGATCAGCAGCATCGTCCTTGGCCTGTCGCTGGGCGATCGCTGGGGCTGGTTCGATTCGCCGCTGATCTGCTGGCTGCTCGGCGGCGGCCTGCTGTTGCTGGTGCTGTTCATGTACAACGAATGGTCCGAGCCGCTGCCGTTCTTCCAGCTGCGCATGCTGTCGCGGCGCAACCTGAGCTTCGCTCTGGTGACACTGGCAGGGGTGCTGATCGTGCTCTCTGGCGTGGGCAGCATTCCGTCTGCGTACCTGGCGCAAATCCAGGGCTATCGCCCGGCGCAGACCAGCCCGCTGATGATGCTGGTGGCCATGCCGCAACTCATTGCCCTGCCGTTGACGGCGGCGCTGTGCAACATCCGCGCGGTGGACTGCCGCTGGGTGCTGGCGCTCGGGCTGGCCATGCTGGCGGCGTCGTGCGTGGGCAGCAGCCTGCTCACTTCGCAGTGGATCCGCGGCGACTTCTACCCCTTCTACTTGCTGCAGGTGTTCGGCCAGCCGATGGCGGTGCTGCCGCTGCTGATGCTCTCGACCAACGGCATGACCCCGCAGGAAGGCCCGTTCGCCTCCAGCTGGTTCAACACGGTCAAGGGCCTGTCGGCGGTAATCGCCGGTGGCCTGCTCGATGCGCTGGGCACCCTGCGCCGGCATTTCCATTCCAACCACCTGGTCGACCGCCTGGGCAATGCGCCACTGATCGACGACAACACCGCCGGCCTGGCCAAGCGCATTCATGACCAGGCCCTGGTGCTGACCTCGGCCGACCTTTACCTGGTGATGGCGGGCTTCGCCGTCGCCCTGATCTGCCTGATCCCCTTCGTGCCTACCCGCATCTATCCACCGCGTGCGGTGGCCTGAGCCTGTGGATGAATTCGAGACATTGAAATGACCAACAATCGCAAAACCCTGTTCATTGGCTCGGTGCTGGCCGTGGCCGTGCTGGCTGGCATCGTCGGCCCCTGGATGTTTGGCAGCGACCACCGCCAGAGCACCAACGATGCCTACATCACCGCCGACTACACCGTGGTCGCGCCCAAGGTGGCGGGCTTCATCAAGGAGGTGCTGGTAGAGGACAACCAGCAAGTCACCGCCGGCCAGTTATTGGCGACCATCGACCCGCGTGACTACCAGGCCGCCCTCGATGCTGCCCAGGCCCAATTGCTGGTGGCCAAGGCCCAGAGCCTGGATGCCCGCGCCACCCTGGAACGTCAGGCTGCCGTGATTGCCCAGGCCGAGGCGGCGGTGAAAGCGGCCCAGGCCGAAGCCGCCTTCGCCGACCACGAAGTCACCCGCTACAGCCGCCTGGCCGAGCAGGGCGCTGGCACCGTGCAGAATGCTCAGCAGGCGCGCAGCCGGGTCGATCAGGCCCGGGCACGGCTGGCCAACGTACAAGCGGCGCTGGTGGCCACGCGCAAGCAGGTGGACATCCTCAGCGCCCAGGTGGCCAGCGCCGATGGCCAGCTCAAGCGTGCCGAAGCGGGGCTGGAGAAAGCCCAGCTGGACCTGTCCTACACCCGTATCACCGCGCCGGTGGACGGCATGGTCGGCGAGCGCGCCCTGCGCGTGGGGGCCTACGTGAATCCGGGGGCGCGGTTGCTCTCGGTGGTGCCGTTGGAGCGCGCCTATGTCGTCGGCAATTTCCAGGAAACCCAGCTGACCCACGTGCAGCCGGGCCAGCCGGTGAGCATCAGCGTCGATACCTTCTCCGGTGAAAAGCTGCACGGTCATGTCGAAAGCATCGCCCCGGCCACTGGGGTGACCTTCGCGGCGGTCAAGCCGGACAACGCCACCGGCAACTTCACCAAGGTGGTGCAGCGCATCCCGGTGAAGATCGTCTTCGATGACGGCCAGCCGCTGCTTGCACGCCTGCGGGTGGGCATGTCGGTGGAGGCGACCATCTATACCCAGGGGGACCGGCTCGACGGCAAAGAGGTGACTGCGCGATGAGTGGGCAGGTTGAATTTTTCGCGGCCGATGGGGCTGCTGCGCAGCCCTTTCGCGGCGCAAGGCCGCTCCTACAAGGGATCGCGGTCGCCTGTAGGAGCGGCCTTGTGCCGCGAAAGGGGCGCGCAGCGGCCCCCGTGCTGCTAGCCATGCTGCTGGCCGGCTGCACCCTGGGCCCGGATTTCCAGCGCCCGAGCAGCGAAGCGCCAAAGGAGTGGGCCGCCCTGCAAGGCGAGGCTGCGGCCAGCCAACCAGTGGCTGAGCCGTTGGAGCTGCGTTGGTGGGACAGTTTCCATGATGCGCAGTTGAGTGCGCTGATCCAGAAGGTCGCCGAGCGCAACCTCGACCTGCAGATGGCCAGCGCGCGCCTGCTGCAAAGCCGCGCCCTGCGCAGCACCGTGGCCGCCGACGAAATGCCTTCGGTGGACGTGAATGCCGGCTACAGCCGTGCGCGCAACAGCGCCGAAGGTTTGAGCGATCCGTCGGGCAAGGCGGGCAAATCGGCCTTCAACCTCTGGCAGGGCGACCTGGTCGCCGGCTGGGAGCTGGACCTGTGGGGCCGTGTGCGGCGCCAGGTCGAGGCGGCCGATGCCAGTGTCGAAGTGGCTGAGAACGACCGCCGTGGGGTGCTGCTGGCCTTGCTGTCGGAAACCGCCGGCAACTACATCCAACTGCGCGCCGTGCAGCACACCCTTGAGGTGACCCAGGACAACCTCAAGGTTGCCCGTCACAGCCTGAAACTGTCCGAAGACCGCCAGGCCGAGGGTGTTGCCACGCGCCTTGATGTGGCCCAGGCCAGCGCTCAGGTGGCGTCGATCGAGTCGCGCCTGCCCAGCCTGGAAGCCCGCCGCGACGACCTGATCAACGCCCTCAGCCTGCTCGCCGCCGAACCGCCGCGCAGCTTGCAGGCCGAGTTGCTGCAGGGCGGCGAACTGCCCACGCCGCAGCAGAAGTTTGCCATCGGCTTGCCGTCCGAACTGGCCGAGCGCCGCCCGGACATCCGCCAGGCCGAAGCTCGCCTGCATGCGGCCACCGCCAGCATCGGCGTGGCCAAGGCCGACTTCTACCCGAGCATTCGCCTGTCGGGCAGTGTCGGTTTCCAGGCCATGCAGTTGTCCGATTTCGGCGCCTGGGATTCACGCCGTTTTGCCTTTGGGCCGCAGCTGTCGCTGCCGATTTTCGAGGGTGGGCGGCTCAAGGGCACGCTGGAGCTGCGCGAAGCCCAGCAACAGGAAGCGGCGCTGAACTACCGCAAGGTGGTGCTGGGCGCCTGGCATGAGATCGACGACGTGCTGCGCCTGTACAACGCCAGCCAACTGCGCCGCGACCACTTGGCCGAGGCGGTGCGGCAGAACCGCATCGCTTTGGAGACTGCGCAGCGCCAGTACGTGGAAGGGGCGGTGGACTTTCTCAATGTGCTGACCGTGCAGGGTGCGCTGCTGGCCAGCGAAGAGCAGTGGATCGACAGCTCGGCGGCGGTGTCGCAGGCGCTGGTGGGGTTGTACAAGGCCCTGGGTGGCGGCTGGCAGGCGTTCGACCAGGAACTGTGTTCGCCAGCGCGCCACATACCCTGTGGGAGCGGCTTTAGCCGCGAAGCAGGCGGCGCGGTGGATGGCACCGGCTCTGCCGGTGTTCGCGGCTAAAGCCGCTCCCACAGTTCGATGAGGGGCGGCTTGCCCCGCGATGACGTCAGAGCGGTCGCAACAATCCGAACCGCTTGCGCAGCACCCAATCCAGCAGCCTCTGCGGCAGCACCCGCGCCATCAACGGCAACGCCGTGCTGCCATTGCCGATACGCACCAGCGCCGGCACTGGCGACTTGCGCGTAGCGGCCAGCAAGCGCTGGGCAAACACCGCCGCCGAAGTCGGTCGATCCTGCGAAGCCCGCGCCCGGGCCTGCACCTGCTCACGCAACGGCCACCACGGTGAATCGCTCGCCAGCACCTGTTCTGCCTGTTGCTGGGCATTGCTGGCGAACTGCGAGGCAATCGCCCCCGGCTGCACTTCCATCACCCGGATACCGAACGGCGCCAGCTCCAGGCGCAGCGCGTCGGTCAGCCCATGCACCGCCGCCTTCGAGGCGCAGTAGGCACCGGCGAATGGCGTGACCAGCACGCCCGAGACACTGCCGATGTTCACCACCAGCCCACGCGAACGGCGCAGCAGCGGGAACAGCGCACGGGTCACGCCCACCAGGGCGAAGACGTTGGTTTCGAACTGTTGGCGCATGGCCTCGACACCGCCGTCGAGCAGTGGGCCCATGGCGCCGTAGCCGGCGTTGTTGATGAGGATGTCGAGGCCGCCGTGGCGGTCTTCCAGCTCGTCGGCCAGGCGGGTCAGTGCCTCGCTGTCATTCACATCCAGTTGCCGTGCGGCGAAGCCGGCGGCGAGCAGGGTGTCGACATCGTCGAGCTTGCGGGCGGTGGCCCAGACTTCGTGGCCGGCATCGCGGAAGGCGTCGGCCAGGGCGCGGCCGATGCCGCTGGAACAGCCGGTGATGAGGACGGTGGTCATCTTTGAGGCCTTTCATGAAGGGAGGTTTGTGTTGGCTGTTCTGGCCTCTTCGCGGGTAAACCCGCTCCCACAGGTATCGCACAGGCCTTGAATACTGTGGGGTACCTGTGGGAGCGGGTTCACCCGCGAAGAGGCCGGTACAGGCAAAGCATCAATTGGCGAATGTACCCTGCAGATGCTCGGCGCGAAACTCCAGGGTCTGCGGCCGATACCCCGAACGCAGCGGCGGCAACGGCAGACAGTCGCTCCACTCGCTGCCCGGCTGCAATTCGCCCGGGCCGCGATAGCGCGGTGCTGCATAGGTGTTCTCGGCAAGGTTCACGGTATCGCCCGGGGCATAGGCGCCCACGCGCCAGCGCAGCTCTGACAGGGGGACGTTGTTGCCGTTCTTCATGCGCACCTGCAGGGCGCGGTCGGCGGGGCATTGATCGGGGGCGTAACTCAGACGCAGATCGAGGCGCGCCAGTTGCGACGCTTCGCGGTTGTCTTGCCAGGCGACGCCCAGTGCCACCAGCCCCAGGCCGCACACGGCCGCCAGGGAAATCGGCAGGGCCTTGGCCGGGTAGCGCAGCAGCAGGACCAGCCAGGTGAGGACGAGCAGGGCGCCGATGATCATGGTGGAGCAGGCCTTGGTGGCGGGGGTTTGACCATCTTGAAGCGGCAAGCTGCAAGCTACAAGCGGCAAGAAAGAGCGGAGCGGCGGTGAATCGGAAATCGTCGACTCAACGCAGCCCTGCTTTTTCTTGCCGCTTGCCGCTTGCCGCTCTTACTGCGCGATGGTCTTCACCGATACCCCACGCTCCACCGGCGTGGAAGTACGCCCATACACATCCTCGAAGCGCTCGATATCATCCTCGCCCAGGTAGCTCCCGGACTGCACTTCGATGATCTCCAGCGGGATCTTGCCTGGGTTGCGCAGGCGGTGCACCGAGGCGATCGGAATGTACGTGGACTGGTTCTCGGTCAGCAGGAACACGTTCTCGTCACAGGTCACCTCGGCGGTGCCGGACACCACGATCCAGTGCTCGGCGCGGTGGTGGTGCATCTGCAGCGACAGCGCGGCGCCCGGCTTGACGGTGATGTGCTTGACCTGGAAGCGCCCGCCCATGTCCACCGAATCGTACGAGCCCCACGGGCGGTACACCTCGAGGTGGTTCTGGGTCTCGCTGCGGCCCTGGGCATCGAGGGTGTTGACCAGTTGCTTGACCCCCTGAACCTTGTCCTTGTGGGCGATCATCATGGCGTCCTTGGTTTCCACCACCACGATGTTCTCAAGGCCGATCACCGACACCAGCTTGCCGTTGCCGTGGATCATGCAGTTGTGGCTGTCCTGCACCACCACGTCGCCCTTGGTGACGTTGCCGTTGTCGTCTTTTTCGTGCACGTCCCACAGCGACGACCAGCAGCCCACGTCGCTCCAGCCGGCCGATAGCGGCACCACGCAGGCGCGCTGGGTCTTTTCCATCACTGCGTAGTCGATGGAGTTGTCCGGGCAGCAGGCAAAGGTGGCTTCGTCGATGCTCAGCACATCGGCCTCTTCGTCACTGCGCTCCAGGGCCAGCAGGCAGGTGTCGTAGATGTCCGGGTCGTGTTTCTTCAGCTCTTCGAGGAAACGGCTGGCGCGGAACAGGAACATGCCGCTGTTCCAGAAGTAGCCGCCGGCGCGGACGAACTCGGCGGCGCGTTTCTCGTCGGGTTTTTCGACGAACTGCGCCACCCGGGCCACGCCTTCGGGCAGCAGCGCATCCTGGCTTGAGCGGATGTAGCCGTAGCCGGTCTCGGGCTTGGTCGCCGGCACGCCGAACAGCACCATCTCGCCGCGCTCGGCGGCCACGGTGGCCAGGGCCAGGGCGCGTTGCAGGGCCTTCTGGTCCTCGATCACGTGGTCGGCCGGGAGCACCAGCATCAGTTCGTCACGGCCTTCGTTGACCAGCTTCATGGCGGTCATCGCCACCGCCGGTGCGGTGTTGCGGCCGAAGGGCTCCATGAGGATGGCCTGGGTTTGCAGCTTCAGCGCGCCCAACTGCTCCTGGACGATGAACTTATGGTCCTTGTTGCAGACCACGATGGGCGTGTCCATGCCGTCGAACACCAGGCGCTGGATGGTCTGCTGGAACAGCGTGTGCTCGCCGGTCAGGGCCAGGAACTGCTTGGGGAACTGCTTGCGCGACAAAGGCCACAGACGCGAACCGCTACCACCAGAAAGAATTACCGGGATCATGTTGTTTCTCCAATAAGGTCGTTAAGAGGCAGGGATCAGTTAGTGGACACTGGGCGGGTGACCCAGACCGGCGACAGGCTGCTGCCGGAGCCGGTGACATACAGCACGGCCGCTTCGCCGCGCTCCAGGGCGACGGGTTTGACGTCGCCGACTTTCTTGTCGCCTGCATACAGCGCGAGGTTGACCTTCACCGGGTTGATCTCGCGCTCGCCACGGCCCTTGGCCGCCACCGGCTTGACCACTTCGGTCTTGCCGTCGGCGGTTTTCAGGGTCAGTTGCTGGTCGCTGAGGTTCTGCACGCGGACCAGGGCTTTCTGCTTGTTCTTGAACGGCGGCTCTTCGATCAGCTGCGGGTTGCCGCTGGCGTTGTTGACCAGGGTGTAGTACTTGTCGGCGGCCAGCTTGACCGGGACGTTCTTGCCGCCGACCTGGGCGGTGTAGTCACCGCCGGGCAGGAAGCTGAAGTCGCTGCTGGCCTGGGCGCCGACCTGCTTGATCTGGGTATTGCCCACGCTTGCCGCAGTAGGGGCGCTGGTGGCGTTGTACAGGCGCACGAAGGTCGAGCCTTTCGGCGCACTCGGGCCGTACAGGGCGGCGTCGGCACCGGCGAAGGCCTGCATCGAGGCCAGGCTCAGGCCGGCAGCGAGGGTGAGGGCTTTGGCAATGGAAGTCTTGGTGGTCATGTGCGTGTTCCTCTCTATCTTCAGTGGTCCGTCCGGTTGGACGACAGGGCCAGGTTTTCTTCGGATTTGCGGGAGTTCTTCAGCTGCGCGATCCACTGCGGATCGAAGGCGCTGAGGTCGTTCTTCATTGGCAGATATCGTTCGGGGAATTCCCACACCACAACCTGTGGCGGGGCGTTCTTGAAGGCGTCGCTTTGCAGGTACTTGAGCATCGGCAGCAGTGGGCCGTGGCCGTCTTCGGCGTAGTTGGCGACGTCGCTGCGCAGGGCTTGCTGCAGTGCGCCGAGGAAGTTCCAGTGCGGGTTGGCGCTGTAGCTGGTGCCCACCAACGCCACCGGGATCTGGCTGTCGTCGAACAGCGCGTCGTCGCCGCTTTGGCCTTCGGCCTGCACCGGTTGGGTCTTGCGCTGCTGCAGGGTGTCCGGGGTGGGCAGCAGGTTGCTGAACAGCGGGTCCAGCGGCAGGAAATTGGTCAAATCACCTTTGTACGGCGCGCTGGCGCCGGCCTCGGTGATGTACGCCTGGGGTTCGCCGCTGAGCAGGCCCTGGCGGTTGACGGCTTCGGCCAGGGATTGCGCGACCACCTCGGCGCCCAGCGGCGTCCAGTGGGTGTCGGTGCGCAGGAACACCTGGCCACGGGCCTTGGCTTGCTCCAGCGGGGCCAGCAGGTCGGGGGCGAACACATTGGCCTGGCGCACCTGGGCGTGGAACTGGTTGAACAGGTCATCGTGCAGGCTGGCCGGGGTCTCCTTGCCGAGGTACTCGGCATACAGGCGGGCCTTGGCCGGGACGATCGCCAGCACCAGTTGCACGCCCTGGCGCTGCAAGGTGTCGCGGATGCCGCGCACCAGCGCCAGGTTGTCCTGCATCTGCCGTTGCGCGTCGACGGCGGGCTTGAACTCTTCGTCGCTGAACAGCCATTGGTCGCGGCCCAGCACCACGCCGGGGCGGCCTTCATTGAACAGCTTGAAGTCCAGCGCGGCCCACAGGTTGGTGCCCAGGCGCTTGATCGGGAACTGCTCGTCGTAGTGGGTTTCGGCGGCTTTGGCCAGCTTGCCGTCGAGCAGGGTCATCTGCCCGGTGCGGGTGAAGCTGTCCAGGCCACCGACCGACCAGGCGCCCAGCCCGACCAACAGGCCCATGAACGACAGCGAGTAAGTGATGCGAAGTGTCCGGTTCATGTGTCGGGCCTCAGAACTGGAAGTACAGGAAGGGTGAGTAGCTCTGCGCCGAGAGCTTGAGCACCGAGGCGACGAACAGCAGTAGCACCAGGGCGCGGGTCATGATCCGCGTCCAGTCCAGGCCGACCGAGCCATCGGCGTTGATCTGCACCGGGGTGGCCTTGGGGGCAGGCGCGGCATTGCGGTAGAAGTCGCGCAGGCCGAAGAACGCCAGGCTCAGGTAGGCCACGACCAGGGTCGCGACTTGCAGGCCGGTGAGGTTGGCGCGGTTGAGTTCCGACAACTGCCAGTCGCCGAAGCTGAACATGGCGCTGTACATGCGGCCGGCCACGTGCAGGTTCTCGGCGCGGAAGATCACCCAGCCGACCACCACCAGCAGGAAAGTGAAGGCCCATTTCACCGGGTTGAAGCGCTGTGGGTTGGTGTCCAGGCCCAGTGCGCGTTCGATGGCCAGCCACAGGCCGTGCCAGGCGCCCCAGATGATGTAGGTGAAGTTGGCGCCGTGCCACAGCCCGCCCAGCAGCATGGTCAGGAACAGGTTGCGGTAGGTGTTGAAGGTGCCTTTGCGGTTGCCGCCCAGGGTGATGTACAGGTAGTCGCGCAGCCAGGTGGACAGGCTAATGTGCCAGCGCCGCCAGAACTCGGTGATCGACTGGCTGATGTAGGGCTGCTTGAAGTTCTCCATGAAGCGGAAGCCCATCATCAGGCCCAGGCCGATGGCCATGTCGCTGTAGCCACTGAAGTCGAAGTACAGCTGCGCGGTGTAGGCCAGCGCACCGAGCCAGGCATCGCCGGTGGTGGGGTTCTGCAGGGCGAAGCAGTGGTCGGCGACCACCGCCAGGGTGTCGGCGATGAACACCTTCTTGATGAAGCCCTGCATGAAGCGGGTGCAGCCTTCGGAGAACTTGTCCAGGGTGTGGGTGCGGTTGTTGAACTGGTCGACCAGGTCCTTGAAGCGCAGCACCGGGCCGGCGATCAGGTGCGGGAAGATCGCCACGAACGCGGCGAAGTCGATCAGGTTGCGGGTGGCCGGGGTGTCGCCGCGGTACACGTCGATGATGTAGCTGATCGACTCGAAGATGTAGAACGAGATGCCGATCGGCAGCAGCACGTGGGTGAGGATGAACGGCTCCAGGCCCATCGAGGTCATGATCGCGTTGAGGCTGTCGACCCCGAAGTTGGCGTACTTGAAGTAGCCGAGGATGCACAGGTCGACGCCCACGCCCAGCAGCAGCCAGCGCTGGGCGGGCTTGGTGCGTACGCCAGCGGCGCCCACCTTGAGGCCGATCCAGTAGTTCCACAGGGTCACGCCGGCGAACAGGGCGAGGAAGTCCACCCGCCACCAGGCATAGAAGATGTAGCTGGCAACCAGCAGCAGCAGGTTGCGATAGCGGTTCCCGCTCACGTAGTACAAGCCGAGGAAGACCGGCAGGAACAGGAACAGGAACACGTTGGACGAGAAGACCATCCCGGTTCTCCTAGTTATGCACAGCACCTGGGGCACAGCGCCCCCCAAACCCCCCAGCCGTGGACCGGGGAGCAACTTATTACTCTGTGGGAGCGGGTTTACCCGCGAAGCAGCCACCGAGGTGCCTGGCAAGGGCTTCGCCCTTGTTCGCGGGTAAACCCGCTCCCACAGGGATCTCCTATTTCTTTTGCTCTGCGCTCGGGTCGTAGACCCGGGTCAAATCACCGCCCAGCCTGAAGCTGTTGAACGGCTGCATGCCGTGCTTGCGCTTGAGGGTCTGGGCGTCGCAGCGGTACAGCTGGCACCAGGGTTCGAGCCAGGCGTACTTGCTGTCGATCTTCAGGTCGCCCATGTCCTGCTTCTCGCCGTTGCGGGTCTTGAACGCGCTGGGGTCTTTCGAGCCGTTCAGCACCTTCTCGCCCAGGCGGCGCAGGGCGTTGTTGTTCTCGCCGCGCACATCCACGCCATTGGCCTGGGCGAAGCTGGCGATCATCGCCAGCGGCGGCAGGGCGTAGTTGTGGTAGGCCAGGGCGCGCTGCTTGCGCTTGAGCTCGTTGGGCAAAAAGCCCTGGGCATCGACCTGGTTGGCGCCGACCCGGTATTCCTTCACGGCCCAGTCGAACAGGTCGCGCCGGTCGGTGGCCACGGCGGTGGCCATCACCGACCAGGCCGCCCAGTAGCTGTGGTTGTTGATCTTCTCCAGCGGCAGGTCGCTCCAGTCGCGCACGGTTTGCGAGGCCAGGCGGCCCAGCCATTTTTCGATGGCTTCGGCTTCGGCCTGGTGCGCGGCCAGCGGCTGCGAGTTGGAGAATTTCAGGCGCAACCACGAACCGCTCATGCTGCCCAGCGCCCATTTGCGCATGGACTTGCCGGTGTGGTTGTAGTCGGTGGACATCAGCGCGTCGGCGCGGGCCCAGCTGCCGAGCCAGTCCAGGGCGCAGTCGAGCTGGGCCGGGCGGCCGTCGCGCATGTACTGGCCGATCATCTTGCTCACGCCCTTCTCAAGGGTGGTGATGTCCTTGGTCGAGTCACGGAAGGCTTTTTCCGAGACGACATTGAGTGTCGCCCGGGCCTTGTCGGAACCCTCGTACTTGCTGCGAAACTGCAGCGAGCCGGTGTAGGGCCTGGGCGCCGCTTCGCAGCGGAAGTTGCCGTCGCCGGTCTTGAGCTTTTCGATGCCCTCGTAGTACCCCTGGGGCGGTACCAGCGCGGCCTGCGCCGCACCGCCGAACAGGGCGAGGGCGAGCAGGGCGGGAGCGGTCTTGTGGCTGATGGATGTCATGGTCGCCTCACTGGCCAGCTTGCGCGGTGTGTTGCGCAGGGCTGGCGAAGTTGTTGCGTTTGCACAGTTTCGCTTCGACTTTCTGGGTGCCGCTTTCCGGCCCCTGGACTTCCAGGGCCAGCAGGTTCTGCCCGGCCCAGTCTTCGTCCTCGCGCATCTGGAAGACGAAGCGGCCGTCGGTGTCGGAGGTCGAGGGCTTCTCGATCTTGATGTCCTCGTGGCGGCCATTGAGGTACCACAGGGTGGCCTGCAGCACTTTCACCGAGCTGTCCTCGAACTTGATGTCGAGCTGGTGGTTGCGGTTGACCAGGTCCTTGATCACGCCATTCCTGCCGTTGACCATCAGCTCGTTCTTGCCGGGCTTGAGGGTGGCGCTGGCGCTCATCTGCGCAGGGCGGCCGTCGCAGCCGTCGTCGAGCAGGCCGAGGATCTGCCGCCAGATGGTTTCCTGGTCCAGGCGGTACAGCGGGGAGAACTCCCAGATCAGGATCTTCGGTGGGTTGTTCTGGAACTCTTCGCTGCCCAGGTACTGGATCATCGAGCCCTCCAGGCCACCGCCGGGGAAGGCGACGTTGAGCACGTCGGCACCGATGTACTGCTCCAGAAAGCCCGAGAAGTTGTAGTTCTTGCCGCTGTGGCTGGTGCCCACCAGGGTGATCTGCGCGTTGCCCGAGTCGCCGAACAGGTCGTCGCCGCCGCTGGCGCCCTTGGGCTCGGTGGCGAACTGGTCCATGTACTGCACCGCGTAGCTGGTGCCGCAGAGCTGGCCGGCGACGTTGTGCAGGGTGCCGGTCTTGCCCATGCGCCCGGATTTTTTGGTCTCGAACTCTTTGCGCGGGATGCCTTCGAAGGCCGGCATGTGGTGCACGGTATCGGCCACGATCTTTGCCGCGCGCTCGGCACCGTAGGGCGTCCAGTGCTGGTCGCCACGGAAGTAGAAGTCCTTGCCCTGGTCGGCGGCGGCCAGTTGTTCGTTGGTCAGCGGCGACAGGTCGGGCACGTTGTAGCCCATCTTGGCGAAGCGGGCGAGCATGGCCTGGTAGTTGTGCAGGGCCTTCTGATAATTGAACGCGGCCTTCTCTTCAGGCTTGAGCATGTTGCGGTTCACCAGGCCACGGGTGGGCTGGTACACCACCACCAGCTCGACGCCGCGCTTCTTGAACGCGTCGTGCACCTGCTGCAGGCGCTTGTAGCCGCCGGGGGTGGTGTCGAATTCGGTGCGCAGGTCTTCACGGGTGCGGAACAGCCAGTCGCCCTGGGCTTGCACCAGGGTGGTGAAGTTCTGTTGGTAGCGCGTGGTGTAGCGGCTGGCGTCATGGGCCTCGGGGCACAATTGGCAGCAGGGTTCGGCGCTGAAGGTCGGCGCCTTGACGTCCTCGGCGCGCACGCCCTGGCTGATGGCCAGGAGGGCGGCGGACAGGCCGAGCAGTTTGATCAGGTGTGGGGTCATGGTCTGGGCTTCCTTAATCGATCATTTCGGTCTGGCGTTCGACCGGGTCGATCAGCACGGCCTTCTGCTGGCGCACCAGCAGGTCGAGGATTTCGTCCTGGCGCTCGCCCAGCACACCGTTGAAGCTGATGCCGTTGGCCTTGCGCGGCATCAGCATCGACACCTTGTACAGCTCCACCGACAGCGGCGAGTCGATCGACAAGGGGCCGGAGCCGTTGGCCGCCAGCTCGCCGCCGACCACGATCAGCGACACCTTGGTGTCGAATGGGTCGAGGGCGATGTCGCGGTCGGTGTCGGAGAGGTCCTTGATGTGCCCGTACACGCCCACCAGGCCATTGGCCATGGCGACGTTCTCGTACAGGCGGATGTTCACGCTGTTGCGCACGCGGATGCCGTGGCGGCGGTTGTTGATCAGCTTGTTGCCCCAGATCAGGTTGTCGCCGCTTTCGTACAAGGTGATGCCGTCAGTGTGGTTGCGGTAGATCTCGTTGTAGGCAATCAGGTTGTTGACGCTGTTACGGTCGATCACCACGCCCGAGAGCTTGTTGTCGTAGCTCTTGTTGTTGATGATCCAGCTGTCGTTGACCTCGCGGGAGACGATGATCCCGTGTTTCTTCTTGGTGCCGTACACGGTATTGCCGGCGATGATCAGGCGGTGCGAGCGGTCGTGGGGGTCGATGCCGTAGACGATGTTGTCGCGGTAGGTGCTGTCCTTGACCACGAAGTCGCTGGTCTCGTAGCAGTAGAAGCCGTACCACATGTCGCTGAACTCGGAGCCTAAGATCCAGCCGGTGGGTTCCGGGCGGCCCATCTGCTTGGCCATGTTCGGCGTGTACTGCGAGATGCTCACACCATATGACTTGGACTTGGCGTAACCGAAGCTGGCCATCTTGCTGTTGACGATGTAGGTCTCGGTGCCGCCCCAGCTGAGCAGGAACGGGCGGAACTCATCGGGCTTGCGGAAGGTTGCCGGGCCATTGGCCTGTTCACGCCAGCCGGTCACCTGGGTGTCGCTGACGAACAGCTTGCCGTCGTTGACGATGAACGCGCCGCCCTCTTCGGACAGGCGCAGCTCCTTGACCTTGCCGTCGATCTCCAGCACGCCCTTGCGCCCGACCACGATCGGCAGGCGCGCCAGGTAGACACCCGGCGCGGTTTCGCGCAGGTACTGGTTGGGGACCTTCTTGCTCAGTTCCACCAGGTCGACATGCCCGTCGTCGATGAAGATCGCCTGGGGGATGCCGTGCTGGCGGCGCACCCATTCGGCGCCTTTGTTGTCGCCGCCGATGAACTCCTTGAGGGTGTCCTCCTGGAGCATGCGGCGCACGCTGACCTTGCCCTTGTGCGCGCGGTCGATCTTTTGCTGCACGGCGGCGGCGGTGTAGCCGGACAGGTCGGGCAGCTTGGGCGGGTCCATCAGCAGCGGCTCGATCGGCGCGCTGGCAACGGTGTAGGTCTTGGCCTGTTGCAGCCCCTTGGCCATTTCCGGCTCGGCGGCCTGGGCCAGGCCTGCGGCCAGCAGCAGGGCGCTGGCCAGCAGGCTATGGCGAAGGTTCGGGTGCAGGTTCATGTCAAATCCTCTCCCGGCCTCAGAAGCGCCAGATCACGTCGACGAAGGCGCGGTGCATGTACGAGTCGGCTTCCTTGCCATAGGCGTCGCCTGGCTTGAACACACCGGCGCGCAGGCGCACCAGGGCTGAAGGCTCGTCGATCGACTGGCTGAGCGAGGCCGGCAGCAGGCCTTGCTTGAAGTACTTGGTCACGACCACGTCCATTTCCTGGCCGAGGTCTTTCTCGCCGTTGACCAGCGGGCGGTTCACGCCGCCGTCGTCGACCACTGCGTTGATGCCGCTGGAGCCGATGTTCTGCTTGCCGTCGACACGCCAGAACTTGTGGTAGATGAGGCTGGCGTCGTAGTCGTCGCGCAGCTGCCAGGAGGTGAACAGGGTGGCCGCCTGCAGGTTGCCCAGCTCGCCGCGGAAGGCCTCGCCGAAGCGGTGCACGCGCGAGCGGGTGCCGGTGAAGTTGGAGCGGTTGCTCTCAAGGCCGGTCTGCTCGAAGTTGTTCGAGCCGTCGCTGCCCCCGCCGCCGCTGCCTCGGGCGTAGGCCGCGCCGACCTGCCAGTTGGGGTCCAGGCGCAGGCGGATGCCAAGGTCGGTGGCCCAGGCATTGACGTCGCCGCTCTGCTTGCCGGTGGCGACCTGGTCGTTGCCCACTGCCTGGCTGCTGAGGGTGTCGCGGTCGCCGGTCAGCCAGGTGAGGCTGCCCCAGTAGTTGACGGTGTGGTCGTTGCGCCAGTTGTAGGCGTCGCTGTTGGCTTCCAGGCCCAGCCAGGTGAGATCGCCCGTGCGGGTCTTGTCGAGGGCGTCGACGGTTTCGCCGGGGCTCTTCAGGCTGCCGCTGTCGTGGGTGTGGTGGGCGCGCACGCCGACCCAATGGCCGGGCGTCCACTGGGTGGCGACGTTGCCGAAAATGTGCGTGCGGTCCTTGTCTTCCGGGGCCAGCTCGGTGAGGTCGGTGCGGTATTCGCTGAAGCGCTGGGCCACGCCCAGGTCGGCCTTGAGCAGGGTGGTGTCGAAGGTCCAGTTCAGTGCTTCGATGTTGGTGTCGCGCCACATGCCATCGTCGCTGCGCAGGCGCTGGCGGCCCAGGCGCAGTTGCTCGCCGGGGTAGGCGGTGAGGCCGCTGTAGCCGACCCAGAACTCGCGCATGGCCAGGTAGCTTTTGTCCGGCTTGCGGCTGTCGTCGCCATTGTCGGTGGTGCTGCCGTCGTCGTTCTGGCGCAGGGTGTCGGTTTCGATGATGTCGGTGGCGGTGACCGCCTGGCCCATGGCGAAGGCGCTCCAGTTGCCACGCTCGCCGTACACCCAGGGGCGCAGGTCGAGGCCGAGGCCGTTGACGTCGCCGCCTGCGCGGGTGCCCAGGTCGCGGTCGTCCTCGGACTGGCCGGTGATCTTCACATCCAGGCCGAAGTTCTTCTGTGCGGTTTCGGCTGCCAGGGTCGGCATCGACCACAACAGGGCGAAACTCAGGCCGATGCCGGCTTTCACGAAGGGGTTGAGCGTCATAGCGAATCCTCGGCGTCTACGGCTGTTTCGTCGTCTTGCAGGGCCTCGATGGCCAGGGTGCTGTTGGCGCCCTGGAACAGGCTGCTGCGCGCCTGTTTTTCCTGTGCCAGCAGTTGCTGGGCCTGGCTGCGCTGCTCGGACGTGAGCTGCTGGTCGAGCTGCTGCAACAGCTCGCTCGACTGCGGCGTGGGGTTGGCCTGCGACAGCTGGGCGAACACCCAGGCATTGGTGGGCGCGGGGCGGATGCCATGGCCTTCGCTGAACAGCTGGGCGAGGGCGTAGTCGGCGCTGTTCTGCCCGCCACGGGCAGCGCTGAGCAGGTGGTCGACGGCTTTCTGCGGCGCCACGCTGCCCAGGTAGCCACGGCGGTAGAGCTGGCCGAGGTAGTAGTCGGCGCTGACTTCACCGGCGTCGGCGGCGGCCTGCAGGTGCTGCTCGGCCTTGGCGGCATCGGCCGGCACGGTCTTGCCTTCGTAGTAGAGGCGGCCCAGCAGCAGCTCGGCGCGCGGCTGTTCGGCTTCGCGGCCCTTGTCGATGTAGGCCAGCAACTGGTCGGTGTCGCCCAGTTCGGGGAAGTCGTAGAGCAGCTGCGCCAGGCTTACCCAGGACGCCGGGTTGGCCGGGGCGACTTGCTCCAGCAGGGCCTTGGCGGTCTTCTCGTCGGTCTGGCCGAGGCTGCGGTCGGCCAGCACGCGGGCGACGCTGTCGACCCGGGTGGCCGGCACCGTGCCACGGGCGTAGGCGGCCTTGAGCTGCTCGAGCAGGGCGGCCTGTTGTTCGGGCTGGGCGCGTTTCTGGTAGACGGTGGCCAGTTCGACGTAGCAGATGTCGGTGGTGGCCAGCGCGGCCTTGCAGATTTTTTCCACCTCGCCCAGGTGCTGGTCGTAGCTGCCCTGGGTGCGGTACAGCAGGACCTGGGCCAGGCCCGCCTCGGGGTTGCCGGCGGCGCGCCACTGGTCGATCTGCTGTTGGGCGTTGACCTTGGGGAAGCTCTGCGGGTACTGCAGGTAGAGCATCGCCAGCGGGATCAGGGTGTTGCCTTCGCCTTGCAGCGCGGCCTGTTTGAGCAGGCGCTCGGCCTCCTCGCGCTCGGCCTGGGTGCTGTCGGGCTTGGCCACCAGCAGGCGGCCAAGGCGGGCCTGGGCGCGGGGCGAGGTGGCGGCTGCCGCGCGGTAAGTGGCCTCGGCCTGCTTGAGCTTGGCCGGTTCGCGGGTGGCCACCTGGATATCGGCCAGGCCCACTTGCGCGTCGCTGTAGCCCAGGTCGGCCAGGGCCTTGTAGTTGCGCTCGGCGGTGGCGGTGTCGCCGCGCTTGAGCGCTTCGTTGGCCAGGCGCTGGTCGGGCAGGCCGGCGCAGCCGGCCAGGGTGATGGCCAGGGCCAGGGTGCATAGCCCGAGGCTGATGCAATCACTGTGGGAGCCGGCTTGCCGGCGATTGGCCAGTGCAGGCGCTACATCCGTTGGGCGAGTGCTGCGCACTCGATCGCCGGCAAGCCGGCTCCCACAGGTATCGGGGTGTCTGCTGGTCATCGGCATGATCCTCTTACAGCCCGCGGGCCACGGCCTTGTCGATCAGCCAGTTCAGCGACGGGCCACGGTCGCTGTTGACTGCGGCCGGGCGGCCGGCAAGTTCGGCCGGCAGGCCGTCGTCGGGCTTGATCTGCACGCGGATATCCGAGGCCAGGTTGTCGGTGTCCAGGCTGGTGCTGCCGACGATGCGGCCGCTACGCACCTCGTCTTCGCCGGCGATCTGGAAGTTGACTCGGGTGCCCGGCTTCACTTCGTCGAACTGGCGGTAGCTGAAGCGCGCTTCGACCATCGGGTTGCTGGTCCGCGGGATCAGCGCGAACACCGGCTGGCCTTTGCTGGCGTACTGGCCGTCATCCACCAGCTGGCGCGACACCACGCAGTCGCACGGGCTGGTGAGGGTGCCGGAAAGCTGCTTGCCGAACAGTTCCTCGACCTTGGCCGGCTCCAGCTGCGCGTCGTCCAGGTGGCCCTTGAGCAGGTCGAGCATGCTGGTGTTGAAGGTCGCCAGCGGTGCGCCCTTGGCCACCGGGGTGCCGTTCTCGACCAGGCTCTGCACGCTGCCGTCACGGGGCATGGTCACGGTGGTGGTGGGGACCGCGACCACGCCGGCTTCGGCATGGCTGACGAAGTACAGGCCGTACAGCGACTTGGCGACGAAACCGAAGGCCACCAGGCCGACCACGAATACGCCGGCGGTGACGGTGACCGCCCGCAGGCGACCGAAGGCCGAGAGGCCGGAGCCTGTGTTGTTCTGCTTGCGCGCCTTGGTGAAGTTGTCGCGTTGCAGGGTGCTGAGCACGTCGCCGACGCTGATCAGTTCACCGGACAGGTGGCTGGTGATGATGTGGCGCAGGGTGGCGATGTCGCGCGGCTCCAGGTTCTGGAACTCGGTGCCGGTGCGGCCGCTGTCGCGGCTGCTGGTGCGCACCAGCAGCTCGACGTCCATCGACAGCCCCAGGTTGTCGACCACGAACTGCAGACGCCCGCGCAGCACTTCGCCTTCGGCGAGGGGTTTCTTGGCGTGGAAGGACAGGCCCCCGGCGGAAAGATCGTCCACCTTCACATCGTGCGGCTCGCGGTTGCCGTCCAGGTAGCGCAGCTTGGCGGGGATGCGGACCCGGGCGTGCTGGCGCTGCGCTTCGGACTCATGCACGACATTGACGTTCACGGCGGTATTCATGGCGATTTCGTTCCTGTTATCCGATCCGGGTTGGGCTCACACGACCATGAACAGCACGGCGACGAAGATGCTCGCGGCCGAGAAGGTCATGGTCCGCGAGGACCAGGTGTTGAACCATTGTTGAAAGCTGGCGAGGTCGCGCTTGAGGGCAGTGGGCTGGCGGGTCCAGGACTGCCTGTCGAGGCGGAAGAACACGTAGATCTTCATCAGCGCGCCGACGATCTGGTTGTAATAGAGAATCAGCGGGTAGGCGGGGCCGACGCTGTGGCCCGAGCACAGCAGCATGATCGTCAGGATCAGGCGGGTGATGCCGATCCACAGCAGGTACACCAGCAGGAACTGCAGGCCGAACTTGAAGCTGGCGATCACGGCCACGGTCAGGCCCAGCAGGCTGGTCCACATCGACACGCGCTGGTCGAACAGCACGATGCTGGTGAACAGCCCCAGGCGCTTGAGGCCCAGGCCGAGGGCGCGGGAGTTCTGCCGCAGGTTGTTGCCGTACCAGCGGTACATCAGCTTGCGGCTGGCCTTGACGAAGCTCTTCTCCGGCGGGTGCTCGACCGTGTTGATCGCCGCGTCCGGCACGTAGAAGGTGTCGTAGCCCAGGCGCATCAGGCTGAACCAGCTCGACTTGTCGTCGCCGGTGAGGAACTTGAAGCGGCCCAGGCGCCAGTGCATCAGCGAGTCGCTTTCCACATCGGCGATGAACTCGGGGTCGGTCACTACGCTGGCGCGGAACATCGACATGCGCCCGGTCATGGTCAGCACGCGCTTGGAGAGGGCCATCGAGCACATGTTGATGTGGCGCTGGGCGAAGCGCAGCTTGTGCCACTCGCTCATGATGTAGCCGCCGCGCACTTCGCAGAATTCGTTGGTGGTCAGGCCGCCGACGTTGGGGTAGAGCTTGAACCAGGGCACGGTCTTGCGGACCACGCCCTCGCCGAGCACGGTGTCACCGTCGATCACCGCCACCACGGCGTGGTCGTCGGGCAGCATCCGCGAGATGGCGCGAAAACCGTAGGCCAGGCCGTCGCGCTTGCCGGTGCCGGCGATGCGCACGATGTCCAGGGCGACGTGGGCGGGCGGGTTGTACTTGGCCCACAGGCTCTTCACCAGCAGTTCGTCGGACTTTTCCACCAGCGAGCAGACCACGGTGGTGGGGAAGCCGCAGTCGATCGCCTCGCGGATCACCGAGCTGTACACCTGGGCGGTGGTCAGGGCGTCGATGCGAAAGCTGGTGACCATCAGGTACACGTGCGACGGGTCGGCCGCGGAGCCCAGCTTCTGCACCTTGCGGCGCAGGTAGGGGTAGACGATGTACAGGAAGATCATGCCGCGGATGAAATGGGTGGCGCCCATGGAGTAGCGCCAGATGCCGACAGCACCGACCAGGAAGATGAAGTGCTTCGACTGCGAATCGAAGATATCGCTGGGCAGGGCCAGGGCGATCAGCATGAGCAGGCTCATGTAGAGCAGCCAGCCGGCGCACTGCAACAGCACTGTCTGGAACCTTTGCATGTTCGGCATCCGTCGAGAATTCGGGGGTGGACGGGCGGCGCGCTGGGGAGGGACGCGCCGCCCGGCCGGGGTTACCAGCAGATACCTTCGGTACGGCTGGTGGTGCAGGTTGGCTTGCTCATGAACCCGACCAGGTCGATCACTTGCTTGCCTTCCGGCGCTTGCTGGGCGAGGGCGCGGAACTGCTCGTCACGGTTGCCCAGGACGATGATCTCGGCGTCGTTGACCACCTGCTCGAAGTTGGCGTTGAGCAGCGAGGAAACGTGGGGGATCTTCGACTCGATGTAGTCCTTGTTGGCGCCGTGCACTCGGGCGTACTCGACGTTCTGGTCGTAGATGTCGAGCTGGTAGCCCTTGCCGATCAGGCGCTCGGCCAGTTCGACCAGCGGGCTTTCGCGCAGGTCGTCGGTACCGGCCTTGAAGCTCAGGCCGAGCAGGGCGACCTTGCGCTTGTCGTGGCTTTCGATGATGTCGAAGGCGTTCTGTACCTGGGATTCGTTGCTGCGCATCAGCGAGTCGAGCAGCGGTGCCTTCACATCCAGGCTTGCGGCGCGGTAGGTGAGGGCGCGCACGTCCTTGGGCAGGCACGAGCCGCCGAAGGCGAAGCCCGGGCGCATGTAGTACTGGGACAGGTTGAGCACCTTGTCCTGGCAGACCACGTCCATCACGTCGCGGCCGTCGACGCCCACGGCCTTGGCGATGTTGCCGATCTCGTTGGCGAAGGTGACCTTGGTGGCGTGCCACACGTTGCAGGTGTACTTGATCATCTCGGCCACTTCGATCGGCTTGCGGATCACCGGGGCGTCGAGTTCTTCGTACAGTGCTTGCAGCACGTCGCCGCTGGCGCTGTCCAGTTCGCCGATGACGGTCATCGGTGGCTGGTCGTAGTCCTTGATCGCGGTGCTTTCACGCAGGAACTCGGGGTTGACCGCGACGCCGAAGTCGACGCCGGCCTTCTTGCCCGAGCAGTCTTCGAGGATCGGGATCACCACGTTCTTGACGGTGCCCGGCAGCACGGTGCTGCGCACCACGATGGTGTGGCGGCGGCTGGTGTCGCGCAGTACGTAGCCGATTTCGCGGCACACCGACTCGATGTACTCCAGGCCCAGGTCGCCGTTTTTCTTGCTCGGGGTACCGACGCAGATCATCGACACGTCGCTGGCACGGATGGCTTCGGCGAAATCGGTGGTGCCACGCAGGCGGCCATTGGCCACGCCCTGTTGCAGCAGTGCTTCCAGGCCCGGCTCGACGATGGGCGACTTGCCCCGGTTGATCAGGTCGATCTTGGTGCTGGACACGTCCACACCAATTACTTCATGGCCGCGTGCCGACAGGCAACCGGCACAGACTGCACCCACATAACCCAAACCAAAGATGCTGATACGCATCGTATTCACCTCGTGTGTTTATCACGCCAGCCCTTCTTCGAAAGAGCCAGCCGGGTTGATTGACCAGCAGTTTTCGGGCGCACGGCTCCCTGGCGAATTGACACTTCACCGTGCGCAGGCATGAATAAATCCGGAGCGCAGAAAGTTATGCACTCAACGTTGGCAAGCTAAGGCCAGTATTAAAATGGCGTGCCCTGAAATGCAGCCGTCTTTATTGCAGTTCGCCGTATGCGTACTGCTGTGCTTGTTCTTTCAAGTGGATAAATCCTTTGAAATCAACCACTAGGACGTATGTTATGGGCGCTTCTCTCCTGCATGGATAATGGCTTTTGGCACTTCCTGTACCGCCTTTGAAGTTTGTTGGTTGTGCGCGATAGCGGCACTTTGTCATCTGTAAGTCATCTCTCACGCTGCGGCGCTTGAAACTTGTTACGGGTGCTATGAGCCATGCGGCGCGGTAGAAGTTCCTGGCCGGGTTCGGCGCGGATGAAAGATTTCTAAATATTTTTTCAGTGGCAAATACTTTCACTTTGATGGCACGCGCTAGTTTCACCCCCGTCTATAAAGGGCGAAAACCAAGCGGGATGGTTATATGCCAGCATTCGAAAATATTTTTCAAAATTCGTCAAAAAAGTACGAACGGTCTTATGGCGTTTTGCGATAAAGGTATTGGTGGTGGTTTTTTGGCGTCTGTTGTTTGGCGTTTCAGATGGGGAATGTGCCCCGTTGCAGGGCAGCACAGGGGCTGCTTTGCAGCCCTTTCGCGGCACAAGGCCGCTCCTACAGAAACGGCGCGGTCCCTGTAGGAGCGGCCTTGTGCCGCGAAAGGGCCGCGAAGCGGCCCCAAGGCCATCAGCCTTCGGCGTGATCGCGCAGGAACACCAGGTGATCGGGCTTGGACTGCTCGGTGCTGTAGTAGTAGCCCTGCACATCGAAGCGCTTGAGCTGCTCGGGATCGTTGATGCGCTGCTCGATCACGAAGCGGCTCATCATCCCGCGGGCCTTCTTGGCGTAGAAGCTGATGATCTTGTACTGGCCGTTCTTCAGGTCCTTGAAGTCGACATTGATCACCCGCGCCTTCAAGGCGCTCTTCTTCACCGCGCTGAAGTATTCGTTGCTGGCCAGGTTGAGCAACACGTCGTCACCCTGTTCGGCCAGGGCCTGGTTCAGCCACTCGCTGATGCGCGTGCCCCAGAAGGCATACAGGTCCTTGCCGCGGGCATTGGCCAGCTTGGTGCCCATTTCCAGACGGTAGGGCTGCATCAGGTCCAGCGGGCGCAGCAGGCCGTACAGGCCGGAGAGCATGCGCAGGTGGTCCTGGGCATAGCTGAAGTCGTCTTCGCCGAGGCTTTCGGCGTCCAGGCCGGTGTACACGTCACCCTTGAACGCCAGCAGCGCCTGCTTGGCGTTGGCCGGGGTGAAATCCGGAGTCCAACTGCCGAAGCGCGCGGCATTGAGGCCGGCGAGCTTGTCGGAGAGGTGCATCAGTTCGCTGATCTGGGCCGGCGACAGCTCGCGCAACTGCAGGATCAACGCCTGGGAGTCGTCCAGGTACTGGGGCAGGGTGTAGCGCTGGGTTACCGGCGGGGTGTCGTAGTCGAGGGTCTTGGCGGGGGAAATCACCGTCAGCATCGGGTCGGCTCCTGGAATCAATCGGCGGATTCTACGGGGCTGGCGGGGCAACGCCAAACTATGGCGACGATAGCCTGGGCACATGGCCACGGAGTTTCGCCGGGTGTCGCGCTATAGTGCGCGGCATGCCTTCATGGAGACCGTTCATCGTGCGTATCGCTATTGCCCTGCTGGCCGGGCTGCTGAGCCTGGGCGCGCAGGCCGCCCCTGCAGATTTCGTCAGCTTCGAGCGCAGCCTGTGGCCCGAGAAACTCGACAGCCCGGCGTTGTTCGACGTGGCGTCGCGCGCCGAGATCCTTTCGTTTGCCCGGGTGCTGCATGAAAGCGAGATGCTCGATGAACAGGCATTGGCGGAGCGCCTGGGCTTGCGCCAGGTCAACCTGCCGGTGATCCGTGCGCTGCGGGCGCGCATGTGGCAGCGGCTGTGGACCAATTATCAGCAGGCGCAGCAGAGTTGCGAGCAGGATGCGTCGTTTTGCTATCCGCTGGAGTCAATGGCTGATTTACGCACTAAGTCGGCTACATTCGCCACAGAAGTCGGCAAGTTCTACGCAACTTGGATCGAGCCCAGTCACCAGTTCCACACCCGCTACCTGGACGAGCTGCTGCGCAAGGCGGCGGTGTTCCCGCAGACTTCCAGCGAGGTGGAAAAGCTGTCCGCGCGCGAGCGAAACGGCGATGAGCTCAACGACCGCATGTTCCTCCTCAGCTTCGTCGGCGGCCCCGGCCCAGTGGGCGGCAACACCGATGGCCTGGCCGACTATCTGCGCCGGCAGAAGCTCGACGGCATCTTCTTCGTGCTGGGCAATCGGCTGCAGCAGCGTCGTGACAGTGGGGCGCTGGCCGGGCTGTATGCAGGGCAGTGCGTGGGCATCCAGGGCTGGGAGTACCGCTCCCATGCCCAGTGGCAGGGCTGGCAGGACTCGCTGCGGCGCAGTCAGGCGCGGGTTCAGGCGGACCTGCCAGCGCAATATGTGCCGTTGTTCCGCCCGCCCTATGGGCAGCGGCGTGGGGATGGCGAAGCGTTCATGGCCAGCCAGCGGTTGCGGGTGTCGTTGTGGGATATCGATGCCCAGGATGACGGGCCGTTGACCGCCGAGGCTTCGGCGCAGCGGGTGATGACCTTGATGCTGCTGTGGCGCAAGGGGGTGATCCAGTTCCGTGACCACCTGCCCAAGGCGCAGCCGGCGCTGGAGTGGCTGTTGCAGCATACGGCGCAGAGTGGGATTGGTTGGGAGGGGTGTCGGGAGTATGGGGTGGGGGAGTAGGTTTGGCTGTTGATGGCGTGATGGCGTGATGGCGTGATGGCGTGATGGCGGCTAGGTGTAGGGCGATGGATTTGCAGCGCCTATGAGATCGAGCGCCGCCCGCGCGGCGCTTCGCGGGTAAACCCGCTCCCACAGTTTGTTTCGGGCCAATTATGCCTGTGAGGGTACCGCTGCCCGCCTTGGCGCATGCCTTGAGTCATGTGGGGCGGCAACAACGCCCACGCTGAAATTGTGTCGAGCCAACAAGGCGGACAAGGTAATGGCACAGAAGAGACTGGCCCAAAACAGACTGTGGGAGCGGGTTTACCCGCGAAGCGCCGCGCGGGCGGCGCTCGATCTCATAGGCGCTGCAATGTCCGAACGGATCACCAAAAAATCCAGCCCAAACACCGCATTTGATCTCTGAGCGTAGTCCTACCAAACCCTCACGCCAAGCCCTGTTCGTCAATCGGAAAAATAAACTTCATCTGTGCGTAAAAAGACTTTTTACCGTCATGGTTTTTGCGGTATCAAGGAACCAGACAGCCGAAACCTGCAGCACAGGTGGCGTCATCCACGCCAGCCTTGCCAGGTGAAATCCCCGCCCGTAACAACGCGGATACGGGGGAAACGGCAGTCACTTTGCGGCGCAGCCGTATGCGCCGTGTGGCTTTCACATAAGGTGACCGAGTATGGATGACCAAGGACGCAACCCTTCCTCCAACCAGCCAATCCTGTATGTGCTCGATACCAACGTCCTGATTCACGACCCTAACGCCCTGCTCAACTTCGAGGAGCACCACGTCGCCTTGCCGATGACGGTGCTGGAGGAACTCGACAAGCTCAAGACCGGTAAACACACCATCGCCGCCGAATGTCGCCAGGCCATCCGCCTGATCGACCAGACCCTGGGCGACGCCTCGCCCAGCGATGTCGAGAAGGGTGTCCCGATCCAGCGCGGCAAGAGCGGGCCCAAGGGCTTCCTGTCCATCCTCATGAGCACGCGCAACGAGCCGAACCGCCTGCTCCCCGAAAACCTTGCCGACAACATCATCATCAACCAGTTGCTGGACCTGCGCGCCAAGCGCCCGGACCTGGACGTGGTGCTGGTCACCAAAGACATCAACATGCGCCTGAAGGCGCGCGCCTGCGGGATTGCCGCCGAGGACTACAGCACCGACCAGCTGGTCGACGACGTGTCCTTGCTGTCCAAGGGCTACCACTCGGTCACCGGCTCCTTCTGGGACCGGGTCAGCAAGGTCGACACCCGTCAGGAGCGGGGCCGCACCTGGCACCGGGTACAGATGATCGACAACCTGCCGGCTGTGCACATCAACGAGTTCATCATCGATGAGCAGGGCTTCGTCGGTTGGGTCAAGGGCATCCGCGACAGCGAACTGCTGCTGCTCGACCTGCACCAGGAGCCGCTGCTGCACCAGGAGGCCTGGGGCCTGAAACCGCGCGACATCCATCAGAGCCTGGCACTGTTCGCCTTGCTCGACCCGGATATCCACCTGGTCAACCTGACCGGCGCCGCCGGTTCCGGCAAGACCATCCTGGCACTGGCCGCGGCCATCGAGCAGACCATGGTCAGCAAGCGCTACCGGCGCATCATCGCCACCCGCAGCGTGCAGGGGCTGGACCAGGAGATCGGCTTCCTGCCGGGCACCGAGGCGGAGAAGATGGAACCTTGGCTGGGCGCCATCACCGACAACCTCGAAGCCTTGCACATGGATGACGAGAGTACCCACGGCAGCGTCGAGTACATCCTCGAAAGGGTCCCGCTGCAGTTCAAGTCGATGAACTACATCCGCGGGCGCAGCTTCCAGCAGAGCCTGATCCTGATCGACGAGTGCCAGAACCTCACCCCGCACCAGATGAAAACCATCATCACCCGTGCCGGTGCAGGTTCCAAGGTGGTCTGCCTGGGCAACCTGGCGCAGATCGACACCCCCTACCTGTCGGCCACCAGTTCCGGGCTGACCTACCTGACCGAACGCTTCAAGGACTTCCCCCACGGCGTGCACATCACCCTGCAGGGGGTGCCGCGCTCGGTACTGGCCGAGTACGCCGAGTCGCATCTGTAACACTTCGCGGGGCAAGTCGCATCGGCATACCGTCGATGCGACTTGCCCCGCGATGCCCTCTGCTCAAACCTGACCCACGGGTTTACACTCTGCTTTCCCTTCACAGGAGCAGAGCTGTGCTGACTCATCTTGATTCCCAGGGGCGCGCCAACATGGTCGACGTCACTGAAAAAGCCGTGACCGCACGCGAGGCGTTGGCCGAGGCGCGGGTGCGCATGTTGCCGGCCACCTTGCGCATGATCGTCGATGGCGAACACCCCAAGGGCGACGTGTTCGCCGTGGCGCGTATCGCTGGCATCCAGGCGGCGAAGAAGACCAGTGACCTGATCCCGCTGTGCCACCCGTTGATGCTCACCAGCGTCAAGGTCGAGCTGGCGGCCGAGGGCGAGGACGTGGTGCATATCGTCGCGCGCTGCAAGCTGGCCGGGCAGACCGGGGTCGAGATGGAGGCGCTGACTGCGGCCAGTGTCGCCGCGTTGACCATTTACGACATGTGCAAGGCGGTGGACAAAGGCATGGTCATCGAGCAGGTGCGCCTGCTGGAGAAGGTCGGCGGCAAGAGCGGCCACTACAAGGTGGAGGGGTGATGAAGGTCAAGGTCATGTATTTCGCCCGCTATCGCGAATTGCTGGGCGTCGATGTCGAGCGGGTGGAGGGCACCTTCAAGGTGCTGGACGATGTGCGCCAGGCCCTGGTGGCCAAGGGCGGGCAGTACGCCGTGCTGGCCGAGCAGAACCTGATGTGCGCGCGCAACGAAGAGCTGTGCAGGCTCGATGAGCCGCTGGAGGAGGGCGACGAAGTCGCGTTCTTCCCGCCGGTGACCGGAGGCTGAGCATGGCCGTACGTGTGCAGGAGACGGCGTTCGACCCGGGGCTTGAGGTCAACGCCATGCACGCCGCCAACGTCGGCGTGGGTGCGGTGGTCGGCTTTGTCGGCTATGTGCGCGATTTCAACGATGGCCAGGACGTGGCGGGGATGTTCCTCGAACACTACCCGGGCATGACCGAGAAGGCCCTGGCCAAGATAGTGGTCGAGGCCGAGCAGCGCTGGCCGCTGCTCAAGGTCGAGGTGTTGCACCGCATCGGTGCGCTGGAGCCGGGCGAGCCGATCGTGTTCGTCGGGGTGGCCAGCGCACACCGCCAGGCGGCATTCGACGCCTGCAATTTCATCATGGATTACCTCAAGACCCGGGCGCCGTTCTGGAAGAAAGAACAGACCGGCGACGGCCCGCGCTGGGTCGAGGGCAAGCAGAGCGATGAGGACGCTGCCCGGCGCTGGTGAGTCAGCTTTTTCGGGGCGTGCATTTCGTCTCGGAGGTGGTTGAGTTTCAAGACACAAAAGTCCAGTATGGAATCATAAGTACAAAATGATTCCATACGGCCTTGCGGCCTTTGTCTTTACCTCTGTCTTGCACCACAACCTCCAATAATGAGCGAGCGAGATTCCGATGAAGAAAATCACCCTGATCAGTGGTCTGGCCTTGGGCCTGTTGGCCGGCAGCAATCTGTTCGCCGCCGAGCCGGTGCTGCGTATTGGCATCGAGGCTGCCTACCCGCCGTTTGCCTCGAAGAACGACAAGGGCGAAATCGTCGGTTTCGACTATGACATCGGCAACGCCCTGTGCGCGCAGCTGAAGGTCAAGTGCGTGTGGAACGAGGTCGAGTTCGACGGGCTGATCCCGTCGCTGAAGGTGAAGAAGATCGACGCCGCCCTGTCGTCGATGACCATCACCGACGAGCGCAAGAAGTCCGTGGACTTCACCCACAAGTACTACTTCACCTCGTCACGGCTGGTGATGAAGAAGGGCGCGGCGGTCGATGACCAGTACCAGAGCCTGGTCGGCAAGACCATCGGTGTGCAGCGCGCTACCACCACCGACCGCTACGCCACCGAGGTGCTCGAGCCCAAGGGCGTCAAGGTCAAGCGCTATAGCAACAACGAAGAGATCTACATGGACCTGGCAT
Source organism: Pseudomonas oryziphila (assembly GCF_003940825.1). Lineage (NCBI taxonomy): Bacteria > Pseudomonadati > Pseudomonadota > Gammaproteobacteria > Pseudomonadales > Pseudomonadaceae > Pseudomonas > Pseudomonas oryziphila. The sequence goes on from NZ_CP034338.1 coordinate 1,015,430, forward strand.
CGGGGCGGGTGGATGCGATCTTCGCCGACACCATCCCGCTGGATGACTTCCTGTCGATGCCCCGCGGCGCCGACTACGCCTTCGTCGGCCCGGAGCTGAAGGACCCGAAATACGTTGGCGAAGGTGCCGGCATTGCCGTGCGCAAGGGCAACGGCGAGTTGGTCAGCCAGCTCAACGGCGCCATCGACGCACTACGGGCCAGTGGCGAGTACCAGAAGATCCAGGGCAAGTACTTCAAGTCGGACATCTACGGCGACTGAGCCGCTCTGGGTTCAAGGCCTGAGCCGTTTCAGGCCTTGAGCTCCTTCAGGTGCTTGTACACCGTCGCCCGCCCCATCCCCAGCACATTGGCCACGTAGTTGGCCGCACTCTTGCCTTTGAACGCGCCCTCGGCATGCAGGGCCAGCACCAGCTCGCGCTTGTGGTCGCGGTTGAGCACGCTCAGGCTCAGCTGGTGCTCGCGCAGCCAGCCATTGAGGAAGGTGTTGATGCGCTCCTGCCAGTCGTCGCGGAACAGCGCATCGGGCTGAGGAATCAGCCGGCTCGGCGAGAGGAACAGGTCCAGCGCCGCCCGGGCGTTTTCGAACAGCGAGATATTCAGGTTGATGCACAGCACCGCCAGCGGCTTGCCTGCACTGTCGCGCAGCACGGTGCTCAGCGAACGGATCTTCTGCCCGTCCCAGTTGAGCTTCTCGTAGGGGCCGATGTTGGTTTCGTCGGTGCCGGGCTCAAGCAGGTCTTCCAGGGCGGCATCGTCGCCGATCTCGCGTTTGGACAGGTTGTTGGCGATGTAGTCGATTTTCTGGCTGCGCAGGTCGTGCAGCACCACCTCGGCATGGGGGAAGAACAGGGTGGCGATCGCGTCGGCGATGGCCCGGTAGTTGTCCAGGGCCGGGTCGGGGCTAGGTGAAGGCATCGGGGCAGGCTCCATGGGGTATCAGCGCCCTTGTGCCAAGGGCGCTGGGAGTGTGCCGCAATCACGGCGGCGCGTCATCCGTGCGGGCCTCAGCTGGCCTGTTGCAGGCGATACAGGGCATTGGCCAGGGCGATGTCCTCCAGGCCAAGGCCAATGGAGCGGAAGAAGGCGTGGCGCTGGTAGCTCGGCACGGGCGCCTGGCCGCTGAGCAGTTGCGCAAGGTCGCCGATGATCGCCTCGGGCCGCCAGCCGGTCTGCTCGGCGGCGATCAGCATTTCGCCGGCGCTGCCTGGGGTGGTTACCCGGTAATCGCAGTACACATCCATATGCTGCAGGCTGGCCGGGGGCACCTCATGGGCACGCACGGCATTGGTGCTGATCGAGGTGATCAGTGCCGGCTTGCTCAACTGGCCGGGGTCGATCACCGGGCCGGCCGAGGAGGTGCACAGCATGATCACGTCGGCATCGGCCAGCGCCTGCTCCAGGCTGTCGGCCAGTTGCAGGCGATCGTCCAGGTCGGTCAGTTGCTGGCGTTGCGCGGCGCTTTGCTGGGCGAGGCTTGGTGAGAACAGGCGGATGTCCTGCCATTGGCGCAGGCCACGCACGTAGTGCAGGTGGGCACGGGCAATGGCGCCGCTGCCGATCACGGTCAGGCGCCGGGCCTGGGGCGGGGCCAGGGCATCGACGGCCACGGCGGTGGTGGCGGCAGTGCGCGCGGTGGTCAGCTCGCCGGCGTCGCACAGCAGCAGCGGCTGGCCGCTGTCCATCGACATCAGCAGGGTCCAGGCTGTCACCAGCGGGCCCTGCTCGCGGACGATATAGGGTGAAGTCTTGATTCCGTAGACGCGCTCCTCGGCCAGCACCCCGCCATAGTTGATGAAGTCGCCGCGCCCGGCGGGGAACTCCACCAGTTGCTGAGGGGGCTGCACCGCTTCGCCTGCGGCCAGGTCGCGGAACAGCTTGCGCAGGATCTGCGGCACGTCCAGCTGGCCGAGCAGGTGGCGGGCGTGTTGTTGATCGATGACGAGGGGCGTGGGCATGGACGGCTCCTGATAAACAATTTCGTCCATTATGGACTTTTTGTTCTATGGAGCAATATCGCGGGTTCAGGCAGTAGGGTCAAGCAAAGCAATTGGGGCCGCCCTGCGGCCCTTCGCGGGTCAAGCCCGCTCCCACAGGTACTGCGCATCTCTCAAGAGTTGCGCGATTCCTGTAGGAGCGGGCTTGACCCGCGAAGGGCTGCAGAGCAGCCCCAATAAGTGTGACAGTCGCTGGTCGCGCTCTGCCTCAGTGCCCTTTGCGCGGCACCGGCTTGAGCAGCTCGTCCGGGGGCATTTCGCACTTGATCTTGCGCCCCAGCAGTTCCTCGATCGCCGGCAACTGGTAGGAGTCGTCCTCACCGGCGAAGCTGATCGACACACCCTCGGCACCCGCGCGGCCAGTCCGGCCAATGCGGTGCACGTAGTCGTCCGGGTCTTCCGGCAGGGTGAAGTTGATCACATGGCTGATGCCGTCGATGTGGATGCCACGGCCGGCCACATCGGTGGCCACCAGCACGGTGATGCGCCCTTCGCGGAAGTTTTCCAGGGTACGTATGCGCTTGTGCTGCGGGACGTCGCCGGAAAGCTGGGCGGCGTTGATGCCGTCGCGCACCAGTTTTTCCTCGATGCGCCGCACTTCGTCCTTGCGGTTGGCGAACACCATCACCCGTTCCCATTTGTGCTGGGTGACCAGGTTGTACAGCAGCTTGTACTTGTCGCTGCCGGCTACCGCGTAGACGTGCTGCTCGACGGTTTCGCTGGCGACGTTCTCCGGCTCGATCTCGACGATGGCCGGGTTGGTGGTCCACTGCTTGGCCAGGTTCATCACGTCGTCGGTGAAGGTGGCGGAGAACAGCAGGGTCTGGCGCTCGCTCTTCGGCGGGGTCTGGCGGATGATCTGCCGTACCTGGGGGATGAAGCCCATGTCGAGCATGCGGTCGGCTTCGTCCAGCACCATCACCTCGACCATGTCCAGGTGCACTTCGCCACGCTGCTGGAAGTCCAGCAGGCGGCCCGGAGTGGCCACCAGGATGTCGCAGTGGCGGGCCTCGAGGGCCTTGAGCTGCTTGTCGAAGTCCATGCCGCCGACGAAGCTCATCACGTTCAGGCCGCTGTACTTGGTCAGGGCCACGGCGTCCTTGGCGATCTGCACCACCAGCTCGCGGGTCGGGGCGATGATCAGCGCGCGCGGTTCGCCCATGTAGCGCTCTTTGGGCGGCGGGGTCTGCTGAAGCTGCGAGATGATCGAGATCAGGAACGCGGCGGTCTTGCCGGTGCCGGTCTGGGCCCGACCAATGGCGTCCTGGCCACGCAGGGTGTAGCCCAGTACGCCGGCCTGGATCGGCGTGCAATACGGGAAACCGAGGTCGTGGATGGCGTGCATCAGCTCGTTGGAGAGCTTGAAATCGTGGAAGCGGGTCTTGCCTTCCTGCGGCTCGACTACGAAGTCTTCGGGCTTCCACAGGCTGGCCTGGGGTTTGGGCTTGCGCTCGCGCCGCGGCTTTGGCGTGGCGGGCTGCTGCGTGGGGGCGGGCTCGGTGGCTGGCTTGTCGGCGGCGGCCGGCGCGGCTTTGGGCTTGGCGCTGGCGCGCGGCGCTGTATTTTCTGCGGCCGGTTGCGGTGCCGGCGCTGGCGGGGTCACGGCGACGGGCTCGGCGGCTGGCGGCGCGGCGTCTCCCTTGGCGAATATTTTCTTGAGTGCCTTGAGCACGATCGTCTCGTCAATTGATTAAGGAATGTACGCCGGGCAGTGTAATGCAAGAATCGGGCGCGGCGTAGTGCAATGCTCGGGCGGCTACAGGCTCACTGCAACTGGCGGCTCAGCCAGTCGTGGATATCGTTCAGCTCGGCAACCGCCACCTCGTGTTCCATCGGGTATTCGTGCCATTGCGCGGCCACACCCCAGGTATTGAGGTACTCGAACGCCGTGCGGCCCATCGATGGGATCACTACCGGGTCATGCACGCCGTGCAGGCACAGCGCGGGCGTGCGCTGCTGGCAGGCGCTCAGTTGCTGGCTGTCGGTGAAGGTCGGGGCGTAGGTGGACAGGGCGATCACCCCGCCCAGGGCTTCCTGCCACTTTATATAGGCGGTGTGCAGCACCACGGCGCCACCCTGGGAAAAGCCCGCCAGGATGATCCGCGACAGGTTGATGCCCTTGGCCTGTTCGGCCTTGATCAGCGCGATGATCTGCCCGGCCGACTCCTCAAGCTGCGCTTCGTCGATGGCCCGTGCCGGGGTCATGGCCTTGATGTCGTACCAGCTGGGCATTTCATAGCCGCCGTTGATGGTCACCGGGCGGGTAGGGGCCTGGGGCATGACGAAGCGGGTGCTGAGCAGTCGCTCCTGGAGAAACTCGGCCACCGGTAGGAAGTCGTAACGGTCGGCCCCCAGGCCGTGCAACCAGATCACACAGGCGTCGGCGGTGTTCTGGGGTTCGAGAATCAGCGGGTTGGTCATGACTGCTCCGAAAAAGTGCGTGCGTACGTAATGAGTGCGTAAAAAGAAGGCGATGGAGGTTAATGCCAGAAAAAGATGTCGCAACTCTACAACTTTTCCTACTTGACGCCCGCTTAATCGCTTAAGCCAGCAACTGTGGTACGCCCTTTGCTATGACCTTGTCATGCGAAGGAGTGGGCCAGTCACGGTAACACCCCTCGTGTGGATATAAAGGCTGTCATAGAACAGCTCATTGCGCCAATTGACCCAAAAACAAGCCAACACGGGGTCGGATGCGCCTCATAAGGGTGCGGTGCAATTCCGGCTCGTACAACAAGAGCGATTTGGAGGTTGTTGATGAAGATGTTGAAAACCACCCTGGCAGTCCTGACCGCCGCCGCTGCGCTGGGCGCCACCAGCTTCGCCCAGGCCGGCGCTACCCTCGATGCGGTGAATAAGAAGGGCTTCGTCCAGTGTGGCGTGAGCGATGGTCTCCCAGGTTTCTCGGTCCCTGACGCCAAAGGCAACATCGTCGGTATCGATGCTGATGTCTGCCGCGCCGTGGCCGCCGCCGTGTTCGGCGACGCCAAGAAGGTCAAGTTCAGCCAGCTCAACGCCAAGGAACGCTTCACTGCGCTGCAGTCCGGCGAAGTCGACGTGCTGTCGCGCAACACCACCTGGACCAGCTCGCGCGATGCCGGCATGGGCCTGGTGTTCGCCGGCGTCACCTACTACGACGGCATCGGCTTCCTGGTGAACAAGAAGCTCGGCGTTTCCAGCGCCAAGGAGCTCGACGGCGCCACCATCTGCATCCAGGCCGGTACCACCACCGAGCTGAACGTCTCCGACTACTTCCGCGCCAATGGCCTGAAGTACACCCCGATCACCTTCGACACCTCCGACGAGAGCGCCAAGTCGCTGGAGTCGGGCCGTTGCGACGTGCTGACCTCCGACAAGTCGCAGCTCTACGCACAGCGCTCCAAGCTGGCCGCGCCGACCGACTACGTGGTACTGCCGGAAACCATCTCCAAGGAGCCGCTGGGCCCGGTGGTGCGCAAAGGCGACGAAGAGTGGTTCAGCATCGTCAAGTGGACCCTGTTCGCCATGCTCAATGCCGAAGAGATGGGCATCACCTCGAAGAACGTCGAGGCCGAAGCCAAGGCCACCAAGAACCCTGACGTCGCCCGTATGCTCGGCGCCGACGGTGAGTACGGCAAGGACCTGAAGCTGCCGAAGGACTGGGTGGTACAGATCGTCAAGCAGGTCGGCAACTACGGTGAAGTGTTCGAGAAGAACCTGGGCAAGGAAACCCCGCTGCAGATCGACCGCGGCCTGAACGCCCTGTGGAACAACGGCGGCATCCAGTACGCACCGCCAGTGCGCTGATGCCTGCACCCTGCGGCGGCATCCAGCCGCCGCAGGTCGTTCGACTCCCTTCTTTTCGGGGCACTTCATGCAAAATCAAATCGGCGCACGGAAAGGGATTTCCCTTAGTGATCCACGTGTGCGCGCGTGGCTGTTCCAGATCGTCACGGTGGTCTTCGTGGCCGGCCTGGGCTGGTACCTGTTCCACAACACCCAGACCAACCTGCAGCACCGGGGCATCACCTCAGGCTTCGACTTCCTCGAGCGCAGTGCCGGCTTCGGCATTGCCCAGCACCTGATCCCCTATGTGGAATCGGACAGCTATGCCCGGGTGTTCGTCATCGGCCTGCTCAATACCCTGCTGGTGACCTTCATCGGCATCATCCTGGCGACGCTGCTGGGCTTCATCATCGGCGTGGCACGGCTATCGCAGAACTGGATGATCAACAAGCTGGCGACGGTGTACGTGGAGACCTTCCGCAACATCCCGCCGCTGCTGCAGATCCTGTTCTGGTACTTCGCGGTGTTCCTCACCCTTCCGGGGCCGCGGGGCAGCATCAATATCGACGACACCTTCTTCATCAGCAACCGTGGCCTGAACATGCCCGGTGCCTCGATGGCCGAGGGCTTCTGGCCGTTCGCGGCGGCGCTGGTGCTGGCAATCGTCGCCATCGTGCTGATGGTGCGCCATGCCAACAAGCGCTTCGACGAGACCGGCCAGCCGCTCCACAAGTTCTGGGTCGGCCTGCTGCTGCTGGTCGGCATCCCTGGTGTTTGCGCGCTGCTGTTCGGCAGCCCGGTGCACTGGGAAGTGCCGCAGCTCAAGGGCTTCAACTTCGTCGGTGGCTGGGTGCTGATCCCCGAGCTGCTGGCGTTGACCCTGGCGCTGACGATCTATACCGCAGCGTTCATCGCTGAAATCGTGCGCTCCGGCATTCGCTCGGTCAGCCATGGCCAGACCGAAGCGGCCCGCTCGCTCGGCCTGCGCGAAGGCCCGACGCTGCGCAAGGTGATCATCCCCCAGGCGCTGCGGGTGATCATTCCGCCGCTGACCAGCCAGTACCTGAACCTGGCGAAGAACTCGTCGCTGGCTGCCGGCATCGGCTACCCGGAGATGGTCTCGCTGTTCGCCGGTACCGTGCTCAACCAGACCGGCCAGGCCATCGAGGTGATCGCCATCACCATGAGCGTCTATCTCGCCATCAGCATCAGCATTTCGCTGTTGATGAACTGGTACAACAAGCGCATTGCGCTGATCGAACGGTGAGGGTACTTCCGTGACAGCTCATGTTTTCAAACCTGACATGCCGCCACCGGTGAAGACCATCGGCGTGCTCGCCTGGATGCGGGCCAACCTGTTCTCCAGCTGGCTGAACACCTTGCTGACGCTGTTCGCCCTGTACCTGGTGTGGCTGATCGTGCCGCCCTTGCTGCAATGGGCGTTCATCGATGCCAACTGGGTCGGCACCACCCGTGCCGACTGCACCAAGGACGGCGCCTGCTGGGTGTTCATCCAGCAGCGTTTCGGCCAGTTCATGTATGGCTACTACCCCAGCGAGCTGCGCTGGCGCGTCGACTTGACCGTCTGGCTCGCGGTGCTCGGCGCCGCACCGTTGTTCATCAAGCGCTTCCCACGCAAGGCCGTGTACGGGCTGGGCTTCCTGATGCTGTACCCGGTGCTGGCCTACACCCTGCTGCATGGCGGCTACCTGGGCCTGGCCAACGTACCCACCAACCAGTGGGGCGGCCTGATGCTCACCCTGGTGATCGCCACGGTCGGCATCGTCGGTGCGCTGCCGCTGGGTATCCTGCTGGCCCTGGGGCGCCGTTCGAACATGCCGGCGGTCAAGGTGGTCTGTGTCACCTTCATCGAGTTCTGGCGCGGCGTGCCGCTGATCACCGTGTTGTTCATGTCCTCGGTGATGCTGCCGCTGTTCTTGCCCGAGGGCATGAGCTTCGACAAGCTGCTGCGGGCGATGATCGGCGTGATCCTGTTCCAGTCGGCGTACATCGCCGAGGTGGTGCGCGGTGGTCTGCAGGCCATCCCCAAGGGCCAGTACGAAGCTGCCGCGGCCATGGGCCTGGGTTACTGGCGGGCGATGGGTCTGGTGATCCTGCCCCAGGCGCTCAAGCTGGTGATCCCCGGCATCGTCAACACCTTCATTGCCCTGTTCAAGGACACCAGCCTGGTGATCATCATCGGCCTGTTCGACTTGCTCAACAGCGTCAAGCAGGCGGCTGCCGACCCTGCCTGGCTGGGCATGGCGACCGAGGGCTACGTGTTCGCCGCCCTGGTGTTCTGGATTTTCTGTTTCGGTATGTCCCGCTACTCCATGCACCTGGAGCGCAAGCTGGACACTGGCCACAAGCGTTAGGAGTTTCAAAATGAGTGAAGCGATCAAGCAGCCTGCCGGCCCCGAAGGCATCATCCAGATGCAGGGCGTGAACAAGTGGTACGGCCAGTTCCATGTGCTCAAGGACATCAACCTGAACGTGCGCCAGGGTGAGCGCATCGTGTTGTGCGGGCCGTCCGGCTCGGGCAAGTCGACCACCATCCGCTGCCTCAACCGCCTGGAAGAGCACCAGCAGGGGCGCATTGTCGTCGACGGTGTGGAGCTGACCAACGACCTCAAGCAGATCGAGGCGATCCGCCGCGAGGTGGGCATGGTGTTCCAGCACTTCAACCTGTTCCCGCACCTGAGCATCCTCGAGAACTGCACCCTGGCGCCCATGTGGGTACGCAAGATGCCGCGGCGCAAGGCCGAGGAAATCGCCATGCACTACCTGGAGCGCGTGCGTATTCCAGAGCAGGCGCACAAGTATCCGGGGCAGTTGTCCGGTGGTCAGCAGCAGCGCGTGGCGATTGCCCGGGCGCTGTGCATGAAGCCGAAGATCATGCTGTTCGACGAACCGACATCGGCGCTGGACCCGGAGATGGTGAAAGAAGTGCTCGACACCATGGTCAGCCTGGCCGAGGACGGCATGACCATGCTCTGCGTGACCCACGAGATGGGCTTTGCCCGCACCGTGGCGAACCGGGTGATCTTCATGGACAAGGGCGAGATCGTCGAGCAGGCGGCGCCGGACGAGTTCTTCGACCGGCCGCGCAGTGACCGGACCAAGTTGTTCTTGAGCCAGATCCTGCATTGATGCAGTTGGGGCCGCTTCGCGGCCCTTTCGCCGGCAAGCCGGCTCCCACAGGGAACCAACCTCAACGCTGTGGGAGCCGGCTTGCCGGCGAAAGGGCTGCGCAGCAGCCCCCGTCGAGCGAACTCAGTTCTCTTCTTTTGCGGCCACCGGCGCCGGTGGTGGCCGCAGCCCCACCTCGGCGATCAGCTTCAGTTGCTGACCATTGCGCACCACTTCGATGGTGATCTTCTCGGTAGGCTTGATTCGCGCCACCTGGTTCATCGACTTGCGGCCATCGCCGGCCGGCTCGCCGTTGATGCTGAGGATCACATCCCCCAACTGCAGCCCCGCACGTGCCGCCGGGCCATCGCGGAAAATCCCCGCCACGACAATGCCCGGGCGCCCCTGCATGCCGAACGACTCGGCCAGCTCCTGGCTCAGCGGCTGCACTTCGATGCCCAGCCAGCCACGGATCACCTGGCCGTGCTCGACGATCGATTTCATCACCTCCAGCGCCAGCTTGACCGGAATGGCGAAGCCGATGCCTTGCGAGCCGCCGGACTTGGAGAAAATTGCCGTGTTGATGCCCACCAGGTTGCCGTTGGCATCGACCAGCGCGCCGCCAGAGTTGCCCGGGTTGATCGCCGCGTCGGTCTGGATGAAGTCTTCGTAGTTGTTCAGGCCCAGCTGGTTGCGGCCGGTGGCGCTGATGATGCCCATGGTCACGGTCTGACCGACGCCGAAGGGGTTGCCGATGGCCAGGGTGACGTCGCCGATGTGGATGTTGTCCGAACGGCCGATGGTGATCGCCGGCAGGTTCTTGAGGTCGATCTTCAGTACCGCGAGGTCGGTTTCCGGGTCACTGCCGATGACCCGGGCCAGGGTTTCGCGGCCATCCTTGAGCGCCACGACGATCTGGTCGGCACCACTGGTGACGTGGTTGTTGGTCAGCAGGTAGCCCTCGGGGCTCATGATCACCGCCGAACCCAGGCTCGACTCCCAGCGCCGCTGCTTGGGCAGGTTGTCGCCGAAGAAGCGCCGGAACTGCGGGTCTTCGAACAGCGGGTGGGCGCTCTTGTTGACCACCTTGGTGGTGTACAGGTTGACCACCGCCGGGGCGGCCAGGGTCACGGCATCGGCATAGGAGACCGGGCCCTGCATGATCCGGGTAGTCTGCGGGGCCTGCTGCAGGTTGACGTCCTGGCTGGGCAGGCCGACCCATTGCGGGAAACGCTGGATAACCAGCAAGGCGATCAATACGCCGGTGAGCAGGGGCCAGCCGAAATAACGCAGAGCCTTGAGCATGAATCAATCCTGGGAGTAGGGCGGGGGCCACATCGGTGCGGCCCAGGGTGCGAGCGCGCGCGATCATACACGTGAACAAGTCGATCGGCACGGTTGAAACCGCAGTGACTGCTTCGCGGGTAAACCCGCTTCCACAGAGATCACACCAACCCTGTGGGAGCGGGTTTACCCGCGAAGGGCAGCACCGCAGGCTTGCCCCCAAGCACTTGTCGCCGGTTTCCCCTGCGCCGGCAACGGCCCATAATGGCGGCCATTATAGGGCTTCGTACCCTGGTGCAATGTCGATTTCGAGGAGATTTTTCATGGCCGTCGCCCTCAATACCCTGGTCGAGGAAGCCGAGCGCTACCTGGCCAGTGCAAAAATTCAGGATTACTGCCCCAACGGCCTGCAGGTCGAGGGCCGTCCGCAGGTCAGCCGCATCGTTACGGGGGTCACCGCCAGCCAGGCACTGCTCGATGCCGCCGTCGAGGCCGAGGCCGACCTGGTGCTGGTCCACCACGGTTACTTCTGGAAAGGTGAAAACCCTTGCATCACCGGCATGAAGCAGCGCCGCCTGAAGACCTTGCTCAAGCACGACATCAGCCTGCTGGCCTACCACCTGCCGCTGGACCTGCACCCCGAAGTAGGCAACAACGTGCAGTTGGCGCGCCAGCTGGACATCACCGTCGAAGGCCCGCTGGACCCGAACAACCCCAAGGTGGTGGGCCTGGTCGGCTCGTTGGCCGAGCCTGTGTCGGCGCGTGATTTCGCCCGTCGGGTGCAGGAGGTCATGGGCCGTGAGCCGCTGGTGATCGAGGGTGAGCAGATGATCCGCCGGGTCGGCTGGTGCACCGGCGGCGGTCAGGGCTACATCGATACCGCCATCGCGGCGGGGGTGGACCTGTTCCTCAGCGGCGAGGCGTCCGAGCAGACCTTCCACAGTGCACGGGAGAACGGCATCAGTTTCATCGCCGCCGGGCACCATGCCACCGAGCGCTATGGCGTGCAGGCATTGGGTGATTACCTGGCCCGGCGGTTTGCGGTCGAGCACCTGTTCATCGATTGCCCGAATCCGATCTGATGGTCCTTTCGCGGGGCAAGCCCGCTCCCACGCCAGCAAAAGACGGCGTGGGAGCGGGCTTGCCCCGCGATGCTTTTTGGCCCAAACCCCCAGTCATATCGTTAGATTGTTTCGATCTAGGCGGCCTCCTAAATAGAATCAGGTGCTGTGATAAAGTGGCTCGCTCGAACACGGCCCGCAGGCCGTCCATAAGATCGTTTTTCGTGAGTAGCCATGGTCGACAATCTGACGCACTTGAAACAGCTGGAGGCGGAGAGCATCCACATCATCCGCGAGGTGGCCGCCGAGTTCGACAACCCGGTGATGCTGTACTCGATCGGCAAGGATTCCGCGGTCATGCTGCACCTGGCGCGCAAGGCCTTCTTCCCGGGCAAGCTGCCGTTCCCGGTGATGCACGTCGACACCCAGTGGAAGTTCCAGGAGATGTACAGCTTCCGCGACAAGATGGTCGAGGAGATGGGCCTGGAGCTGATCACCCACGTCAACCCCGAGGGTGTGGCGCAGGGCATCAACCCGTTCACCCATGGCAGCTCCAAGCACACCGACATCATGAAGACCCAGGGCCTGAAACAGGCGCTGGACAAGCATGGTTTCGACGCCGCCTTCGGTGGCGCGCGCCGCGACGAAGAGAAGTCTCGCGCGAAAGAGCGCGTGTATTCGTTCCGCGACAGCAAGCACCGCTGGGACCCGAAGAACCAGCGCCCGGAGCTGTGGAACATCTACAACGGCAAGGTCAACAAGGGCGAGTCGATCCGTGTGTTCCCGCTGTCCAACTGGACCGAGCTGGACATCTGGCAGTACATCTACCTCGAAGGCATCCCGATCGTGCCGCTGTACTTCGCCGCCGAGCGTGAAGTGATCGAGAAGAACGGCACCCTGATCATGATCGACGACGAACGCATCCTCGAGCACCTCTCCGAGGAAGAGAAGGCGCGCATCGTCAAGAAGAAAGTGCGTTTCCGTACCCTGGGCTGCTACCCGTTGACGGGTGCGGTCGAGTCCGAAGCCGAGACCCTGACGGACATCATTCAGGAGATGCTCCTGACCCGCACGTCCGAGCGCCAGGGCCGCGTCATCGACCACGATGGTGCAGGCTCGATGGAAGACAAAAAACGCCAAGGCTATTTCTAAGCTTCAAGTTACAAGCGGCAAGCTGCAAGACAGAAGCAGAACGCGTAGCTTCTGAAATTTGTGGTTTGTCGCCTGCTCTGCGGGCCGGGAGCGCTCGCAGTGGATTTTGAGAAGTTGATGGTTTGGCAGAGAAGCAAGGATCTTGCGGTTGGGATGTATCAGGCTTTTGCCGATTGCCGAGACTTTGCGTTCAAGTCTCAAATCACGCGTTCTGCAGTCTCGGTACCTTCCAACATTGCGGAGGGCATGGAGCGGCAGTCATGTCGAGAAAAGGTCTGGTTCCTAAACGTAGCAAAAGCATCCTGTGCGCAATTGCGTACGCAATTGATCATCGCTGGTGAAATTGGATACGTGCCTGCTGAATCGGCTAACGACTGGATTAATGAAACCCGTGAGCTCTCCAGGATGCTTGCAGGGTTGATCAACAAAATTTCTAACTAGCTGTACGCCGACAAGCTTGCTGCTTGAAGCTTACAGCTTGGAGCTTGAATGCAATGAGTCACCAATCTGATCTGATCAGCGAGGACATCCTCGCCTACCTGGCCCAGCATGAGCGTAAAGAGCTGCTGCGCTTCCTCACCTGCGGCAACGTGGACGACGGCAAGAGCACCCTGATCGGGCGCCTGCTGCACGACTCCAAGATGATCTACGAGGACCACCTCGAGGCCATCACCCGCGACTCGAAGAAATCCGGCACCACCGGCGAGGAAGTCGACCTGGCGCTGCTGGTGGATGGCCTGCAGGCCGAGCGCGAGCAGGGCATCACCATCGATGTCGCCTACCGCTACTTCTCCACCGCCAAGCGCAAGTTCATCATCGCCGACACCCCGGGCCACGAGCAGTACACCCGCAACATGGCCACCGGCGCCTCGACCTGCGACCTGGCGATCATCCTGGTCGATGCCCGCTACGGCGTGCAGACCCAGACCCGCCGGCACAGCTACATCGCCTCGTTGCTGGGCATCAAGCACATCGTCGTCGCGGTCAACAAGATGGACCTCAAGGGCTTCGACGAGCAGGTCTTCGAGTCGATCAAGGCCGACTACCTGAAGTTCGCCGAGAGCATCAACCTCAAGCCATCGAGCCTGCACTTCGTGCCGATGTCGGCGCTCAAGGGCGACAACGTGGTCAACCGCAGCGAGCAATCGCCGTGGTACACCGGCCCGGTGCTGATGGAAATCCTCGAGTCCGTCGAGATCGCCGCCGACCGCAATGTCACCGACCTGCGCTTCCCGGTGCAGTACGTCAACCGCCCGAACCTGAACTTCCGCGGCTTTGCCGGCACCATCGCCGGTGGCGTGGTGCACAAGGGCGACGAGATCGTCGTGCTGCCGTCGGGCAAGAGCAGCCGGGTCAAGTCCATCGTCACCTTCGAAGGTGAGCTGGAGAACGCCGGCCCTGGCCAGGCAGTGACCTTGACCATGGAAGACGAGATCGACATCTCCCGTGGCGACCTGCTGGTGCATGCCGACAACGTGCCGCAGGTGACCGACCAGTTCGACGCCATGCTGGTGTGGATGGCCGAGGAGCCGATGCTCCCGGGCAAGAAATACGACATCAAGCGCGCCACCAGCTACGTGCCGGGCTCGATTGCCAGCATCACCCACAAGGTCGATGTGAACACCCTCGAGCAGGGCGCCGCCAGCGCGCTGCAGCTGAACGAGATCGGTCGCGTCAAGGTCGCCCTGGACAGCGCCATCGCCCTGGATGGTTATGACAGCAACCGCACCACTGGTGCGTTCATCGTCATCGACCGCCTGACCAACGGCACCGTCGGCGCCGGCATGATCATCGCGCCGCCGGTACTGCCCCACGGCAGCGCCGGCCAGCATGGCAAGCTGGCCCACGTGGCCACCGAAGAGCGCGCCCTACGCTTTGGCCAGCAGCCGGCCACCGTGCTGTTCAGCGGCCTCTCCGGCGCCGGCAAGAGCACCCTGGCCTATGCGGTGGAGCGCAAGCTGTTCGACATGGGTCGTGCTGTCTACGTGCTCGATGGCCAGAACCTGCGTCACGACCTGAACAAGGGCCTGCCGCAAGACCGCGCCGGCCGCACCGAGAACTGGCGCCGCGCCGCCCATGTGGCGCGCCAGTTCAACGAAGCCGGCCTGCTGACCCTGGCCGCCTTCGTTGCCCCGGACGCCGAAGGCCGCGAACAGGCCAAGGCGCTGATCGGCAAGGAGCGCCTGGTGACCGTCTACGTCCAGGCCTCGCCGCTGGCCTGCCGCGAGCGTGACCCGCAGGGCCTGTATGCCGCCGGTGGCGACAACATCCCGGGCGAGAGCTTCCCGTACGACGTGCCGCTGGATGCGGACCTGGTGATCGACACCCAGTCGGTCAGTGTCGATGAAGGCGTGAAGCTGGTGCTGGATGTGCTGCGTCAGCGTGGGGCGATCTGATCCGTCGTCGTGCATGAAAAACCCGCTTCGGCGGGTTTTTTCTTTTGTGGACGGTGTGCCTGTGGGAGCGGGTTTTGAGTTCGGCGCGGTCCTGTGGGAGCGGGCTTGCCCCGCGATCATGGACGAAGTCCATGCCATGCGAAGCGGTTGCCTGGGCTGGCTTTATCGCGGGGCAAGCCCGCTCCCACGCTCTAGATATGCTTTTCCGTAACGGGGATGACTCTGCGCTCCTTCACCGCCTTGTACGAAAAACTCGAATAGATCTCTTTCACCCCTGGCAACCGCTGCAGCACCTCCCGGGTGAATTCGCCGAACGACTCCAGATCGCGCGCCAGGATCTCCAGCAAGAAGTCATAGCGCCCGGAAATGTTGTGGCAGGCGACGATCTCGGGGATTTCCATCAGCCGCCTCTCGAACGCCAGGGCGATCTCCTTGGTGTGCGAGTCCATCATGATGCTGACGAAGGCGGTGACCCCAAAACCCAGCGATTTGGGCGACAGAATGGCCTGGTAGCCGGTGATGTAGCCGTTGTCCTCCAGCAACTTGACCCGCCGCCAGCACGGCGAAGTGGTCAGGGCGACCTGGTCGGCAAGTTCGGAGACGGTCAGGCGCGCGTTATCCTGCAGGGCGGAGAGCAGGGCGCGGTCGGTGCGGTCGAGGGTCGAA
Source organism: Pseudomonas oryziphila (assembly GCF_003940825.1). Classification (NCBI taxonomy): domain Bacteria; kingdom Pseudomonadati; phylum Pseudomonadota; class Gammaproteobacteria; order Pseudomonadales; family Pseudomonadaceae; genus Pseudomonas; species Pseudomonas oryziphila. Next base: position 1,030,878 of record NZ_CP034338.1, read on the forward strand.
GGCATGATTTGCCCTCCTGGTTAACCATTTATTGTTTTTATTCCAATACTGGCCCGATTGCGTGGGCAACTTTGGAAAAATTGCAGCAGCTCGGTGGCATAAGCTTATAACAAACCACACGAGGCTGTTGCCATGCGCGACTCCAATAACAACACCGGTTTTTCCACGCGAGCGATCCACTACGGCTACGATCCGCTGTCCCATGGCGGCGCCCTGGTGCCGCCGGTCTACCAGACCGCCACCTTCGCTTTTCCGACCGTCGAATACGGTGCTGCCTGCTTTGCCGGCGAAGAGGGTGGGCACTTCTACAGCCGAATCTCCAACCCGACACTGGCCTTGCTGGAGCAGCGCATGGCGTCGCTCGAAGGCGGCGAGGCCGGGCTGGCGCTGGCTTCGGGCATGGGCGCCATCACCTCCACCTTGTGGACCTTGCTACGCCCGGGGGATGAACTGATCGTCGGCCGCACCCTGTATGGCTGCACCTTTGCCTACTTGCACCACGGCATCGGTGAGTTCGGTGTGAAGATCCAGCATGTCGACCTCAACGACCCGCAGGCGCTAAAAGCCGCGATCACCGCGAAAACCCGGATGATCTACTTCGAGACCCCGGCCAACCCCAACATGCAGTTGGTGGATATCGCCGCCGTGGCCGAGGCCGTGCGTGGCCACGACATCAGCATCGTGGTCGACAATACTTACTGCACCCCTTATCTGCAGCGCCCTCTGGAACTGGGCGCTGACCTAGTGGTGCACTCGGCGACCAAATACCTGTCCGGCCACGGCGACATCACCGCCGGCCTGGTGGTCGGGCGCAAGGCCTTGGTCGACCGCATTCGCCTGCAAGGGCTCAAGGACATGACCGGCGCGGTGCTGTCGCCCCATGACGCTTCGCTGCTGATGCGTGGCATGAAGACCCTGGCCCTGCGCCTGGACCGCCATTGCGCCAATGCCCAGCGGTTGGCCGAGCACCTTGCCCGCCAGCCACAGGTCGAGCTGATTCATTACCCAGGCCTGCCGTCGTTCCCTCAGTACGCATTGGCGCAACGGCAGATGCGCCTGCCGGGTGGGATGATCGCCTTCGAGCTCAAGGGTGGCATCGAGGCCGGGCGCCGATTCATGAATGCATTGCAGCTGTTCAGCCGGGCGGTGAGCCTGGGTGACGCCGAGTCGCTGGCCCAGCACCCGGCGAGCATGACCCACTCCAGCTACACCCCCGAGGAGCGGGCGCACCATGGTATTTCCGAGGGGCTGGTGCGGTTGTCGGTGGGGCTCGAAGACATCGACGACTTGCTGGCCGATATCGACCAGGCCCTGAAGGCCTGTGCCTGAACTGCCACGGAAGAGGCTTGCGCGATGGTAGCGATGATGAACCCGAACGCGCCGTTTACGGCCCACGATGCTGCGTTGGACAGCGACCCGGCGGAAACCGCCGAATGGTGCCAGGCCCTGGAATCCAGCCTGGCCCATTGCGGCCCGGCGCGGGCGCGCTACCTGCTGCAGCGCCTGCAGGCCCATGCCCTGGAGCTGGGCCTTGAGCGCGAGGCCCAGGCGTTTTCCGCCTACCGCAATACCTTGCCGGTGGAGCAGCAGGGGGCCTACCCCGGCGACCTGGAGCTGGACGAGCGGATCACCGCTATCCTGCGCTGGAACGCCCTGGCCATGGTGGTGCGGGCCAACCATGCCTATGGCGAACTGGGCGGGCATATCGCCAGCTACGCCTCGGCGGCGGAGATCTTCGAGGTCGGTTTCCAGCACTTCTTCCGCGGCGAAAGCGGCGGCGAGGGGCGCACGGGCGACCTGGTGTTCTTCCAGCCGCACTCGGCGCCGGGCATTTATGCCCGGGCGTTTCTCGAGGGGCGTTTGAGCGAACAGCAACTGGCCAACTACCGCCAGGAGGTCGCGGGCAATGGCCTGTGCTCTTATCCACACCCCTGGCTGATGCCCGACTTCTGGCAATTCCCCACCGGCTCCATGGGCATCGGCCCGCTCAGTGCGATCTACCAGGCGCGCTTCATGCGCTACCTGCAGCATCGTGGCCTGCTGGACACCTCGGCGCGGCATGTGTGGGGCGTGTTCGGTGACGGCGAGATGGACGAGCCGGAGTCCATCGCCGGCCTGACCTTGGCTGCCCGTGAAGAGCTGGACAACCTGACCTTCATCGTCAACTGCAACCTGCAGCGCCTGGATGGCCCGGTGCGTGGCAACGGCCAGATCGTCCAGGAGCTGGAAGCGCTGTTCAGCGGTGCCGGCTGGAATGTGATCAAGGTGCTGTGGGGCTCGGAGTGGGACGCGCTGTTCGCCCGCGACCACGAGCACGCGTTGCTGCGCCAGCTGGCGGCAACACCCGATGGCCAGTTCCAGAACCTGGGCGCCAAGGATGGCAGCTACAACCTCGAGCATTTCTTCAACCAGGACCCGGCCTTGCAGCGCCTGGTGGCGCATATGAGCAGCGAGCAGATCAACGCCCTCAAGCGCGGCGGCCATGACTTTCGCAAGCTGCACGCGGCCTATGCCGCCGCCAAGGCGTGCAAGGGCCGACCGACGGTGATCCTGGCCAAGACCAAGAAGGGCTACGGCATGAGCAGCGCCGGTGAGTCACGGATGACTGCGCACCAGGCCAAGAAGCTGGATGTGCAGGCGCTGTTGGCATTCCGCGATCGTTTCCACCTGCCACTGTCGGACGATGCGGTGGAGCAACTGCGCTTCTATCGCCCCGCCGAGGACAGCCCGGAGATGGTCTACCTGCGCCAGCGCCGGGCAGCTCTTGGCGGCCCTCTGCCGATGCGCCGCAGCGACTGTGCCACGCTGCCACTGCCGGCGCTCGATGCCTTCGCAGGTTTCGCCCTGCAGGCCGACGGCAAGGAAATGTCCACCACCATGGCCGCCGTGCGCCTGCTCGGCCACTGGCTCAAGGCGCCGGGGCTGGGGCCGCGTGTGGTGCCGATCGTCGCCGATGAGGCGCGAACCTTCGGCATGGCCAGCCTGTTCCGCCAGATTGGTATCTACTCACCGGCGGGGCAGTGCTACGAGCCTGAGGATGCCGGTTCGCTGCTGACGTACAAGGAGGCGCGCGACGGGCAGTTGCTGGAGGAGGGCATTACCGAAGCCGGGGCGATTTCGTCCTGGGTCGCGGCCGCCACTTCGTATGCGGTGCACGGCGAGCCGATGTTGCCGGTGTACATCTATTACTCGATGTTCGGTTTCCAGCGTGTCGGCGACCTGATCTGGGCCGCCGCCGACCAGCGCGCCCGTGGCCTGTTGCTGGGCGCCACTGCCGGGCGCACCACGCTCGGCGGCGAGGGGTTGCAACACCAGGATGGCTCGAGCCTGGTCATGGCTTCGATGGTGCCCAACTGCCGGGCCTGGGATCCGTGCTTCGCCGGGGAGCTGGCGGTGATCCTCGACCATGCCGCACGGCGCATGCTGGTGGAACAATGCGATGAGTTCCATTACGTGGCGGTCATGAACGAAAACTATCCACAGCCATCGCTACCGCCTGGCGTGCACGGCGATGTGTTGCGCGGCATGTACCTGCACGCACGGCAGCAATCAGTGAAGCCGCGAGCCCAGGTGCGGCTGCTGGGTTCGGGGGCGATCCTGCGTGAGGTGATCAAAGCCAGTGAACTGCTGGCGACCGAATGGCAGGTCGACAGCGAGGTGTTCAGTGTCACCAGCTTCAGTGAGCTGGCCCGGGAGGCCAGGGATCAGCGTCGGGCGGCGATAGCTGGAGATGAGGAGGGCAGCCATGTGCGGCGCTGCCTCGAAGGCGATGCGCCGGTGATTGCCGCCAGTGACTATGTACGCGCCTGGCCGCAGTTGATCGCCGAGTATGTCGATGCGCCTTACATCACCCTGGGCACCGATGGCTTCGGCCGCAGCGATAACCGTCAGCACCTGCGGCGGTTCTTCGAGGTGGATCGGTTTGCGGTGGTGATGGCGGCGTTGTATGGGCTGGTGCGGCAGGGGCGGTTGCCAAGAGAAGTGTTGGGGCAGGCCAGGGCGCGGTACGCGATCGTGGATGATGAGGCAGCCTGGTACCGCTGATGTATTGCCGGTGCTGGCCAGATCGCGGGGCAAGCCCGCTCCCACGCCATGCCCTGTCGGCGTGGGAGCGGGCTTGCCCCGCGATGGTGAGCGCGACTCCCACAAAAAAGGCCTCTTTCGAGGCCTTCTTCATGTCATCCGATCAACGCTTGAGGCCGTAGCTCTCATCCAGCATGCCCGGCGAGTTAGGTGCCTTGGGCGCATAGTCACGCGGCACTTCGGCGGTGTCTTTCGGTGGCGTGAGGCGGTCACGTGGTGCTTGCGCCGCTTCCGAATGCAGGGCGGCCAGCAGGCGCTGGCGGGTCAGCTCGTCGAGTGCCAGGCGATTGGCGCCGTCGGCCAGGTGGTCCTGCACGTCCTGGTAGCTTTGCGTGAGCTTCTGCACCAGCGAGGCGGTGCTGTTGAAGTGGGTGACCACTTCGTTCTGATAGGTGTCGAAACGCTGCTGGATGTCATCCAGTTGGCGTTGAGTATTGCTGGGCGCCGCATTGGGCAGCAGGCGGGCCAGCGCGAAACCTGCAACGACACCGATGACCAGGGCCAGGGTCGGCAGCAACCAAACAAGGAGCGAGTGTTCCACGAGTCCTTCCTCTATAAACGGCTTTGCTTTACGTTAACGGCTCAGACCTGCGCTGTATACCGCGAGCAATCGCAAATCAGAACAGAATTCCTTTGCTAGACGAGTCGACCCTCCCCGAGGTCACGGAGTAGTGCCTTGCTTATCCGCGAAACACCCTTGTTCATCGATGGCCCGTGCGGCCAGTTGGAAGCCTTGTACCTGGACGTGGCCGAGGCCCGTGGCGCGGTGCTGATCTGCCACCCCAACCCGGTCCAGGGCGGCACCATGCTCAACAAGGTGGTCTCGACTCTGCAACGTACTGCCCGGGACGCCGGCTACGTCACCCTGCGCTTCAACTACCGCGGTGTCGGCCAGAGCGCCGGCAGCCATGACATGGGGGCCGGTGAAGTGGCCGACGCCCAGGCTGCCGCGGCCTGGCTGCGCGAGCAGCACCCGCAACTGCCGTTGGTGCTGATGGGCTTCTCCTTCGGTGGCTTCGTCGCCGCCAGTCTGGCCGGGCGCCTGGAAGCCGACGGCATCGCGTTGCAGCAGCTGTTCATGATCGCCCCGGCGGTGATGCGCCTGAGCGAGCAGTTCCCGATGCCTGAGCGGGTCACACTGACGGTCGTGCAGCCGGACACCGACGAAGTGGTCGAGCCGCAGCTGGTTTACGATTGGTCCGCCGCCCTGTCGCGCCCCCATGAGCTGCTGAAAGTGGCAGAATGCGGACACTTCTTCCATGGCAAGCTGACCGATCTGAAGGATCTGCTGCTGCCGCGCCTTTCGAACTGAGCAAGCCTGAACAAGCGAACACCCATGACTACGCGCATCCTCACCGGTATCACCACCACCGGCACCCCGCACCTGGGCAACTACGCCGGCGCCATCCGCCCGGCTATCCTCGCCAGCCAGCAGCCCGGTGCCGACTCGTTCTATTTCCTGGCCGACTACCACGCCCTGATCAAGTGCGACGACCCGCTGCGCATCCAGCGTTCGCGCCTGGAGATCGCCGCCACCTGGCTGGCCGGCGGCCTGGACCCGGACAAGGTGACTTTCTACCGTCAGTCCGACATCCCCGAGATCCCCGAACTGACCTGGCTGCTGACCTGCGTTGCCGCCAAGGGCCTGCTCAACCGCGCCCACGCCTACAAGGCGTCGGTGGACAAGAACGTCGAAAACGGTGAAGACCCGGACGCCGGCGTGACCATGGGGCTGTTCAGCTACCCGGTGCTGATGGCTGCCGACATCCTGATGTTCAACGCGCACAAGGTGCCGGTCGGCCGCGACCAGATCCAGCACGTGGAGATGGCCCGCGACATCGGCCAGCGCTTCAACCACCTGTTCGGCCAGGGCAAGGACTTCTTCGCCTTGCCGGAGGCGGTGATCGAGGAAAGCGTGGCCACCTTGCCGGGCCTGGACGGGCGCAAGATGTCCAAGAGCTACGACAACACCATCCCGCTGTTCACCAGCGCCAAGGACATGAAGGACGCGATCTCGCGCATCGTCACCGACTCGCGCGCCCCGGGCGAAGCCAAAGACCCGGACAATTCGCACCTGTTCACCCTGTTCCAGGCCTTCTCGACGCCGGCGCAATGCGCCGAGTTCCGCGAAGAGCTGCTCCAGGGCCTGGGCTGGGGCGAGGCCAAGCAGCGCCTGTTCCAGCTGCTTGACGGCCAGCTGGCCGAGAAGCGTGATCACTATCATCAGTTGATCTCGCGCCCGTCGGACCTGGAAGACATCCTGCTGGCCGGTGCCGCCAAGGCGCGCAAGAGCGCCACGCCGTTCCTCGAGCAGCTGCGCGAGGCGGTGGGCTTGCGTTCGTTCCGTACCAGCGTGCAGACCAACACCGAAGTGAAGAAAAAGGCCGCCAAGAGCGCGCGTTTCGTCAGCTTCCGTGACGAAGACGGCAGCTTCCGCTTCCGCTTGCTGGCCGCCGATGGCGAGCAACTGCTGCTGTCGCGTCGCTTTGCCGATGGCAAGAGCGCAGGTGCGGTAAGCAAGCAGCTGCAGCAAGGTGGCGAGGCCGATGTGCGGGTCGAGGGCTTGAGCTTCAGCCTGTGGCTGGAAGGCGAGCAGGTGGCCGAGGGGCCGCAGTTCGACAGCGCCGAGGCCCGTGACGCGGCGGTCCAGAGCCTGCGCGAAGCGCTGCAACCCGCCCAGGAGTAAGGGCTTTCGTGGGAGCGGGCTTGCCCCGCGATCTGCGTTGGAGCATGCAACGATGCTTAGTTTTCCGACGCTATCGCGGGGCAAGCCCGCTCCCACGAGGTTGATTCCTGCGCGCATTGGTCGCATGTATCATTGCCATTAAGCGGGCCGGTCGCTACAGTGACGGCCCGTTTTTTGTTGCCTCGCTAACGAATTATGACTCCCTTAGAACGCTATCAAGCCGATCTGAAACGCCCCGACTTCTTCCATGACGCGGCACAGGAAACTGCGGTGCGTCACCTGCAGCGTCTGTACGACGATCTGGTACACGCGCAGAACAACAAGCCGGGCGTGTTCGGCAAGCTGTTCGGCAAGAAGGAGCAGACCCCGGTCAAGGGCCTGTACTTCTGGGGTGGGGTAGGGCGAGGCAAGACTTACCTGGTCGACACCTTCTACGAGGCGCTGCCGTTCAAGCAGAAGATGCGCACGCACTTCCACCGCTTCATGAAGCGTGTGCACGAGGAGATGAAAACCCTCAAGGGCGAGAAGAACCCGCTGACCATCATCGCCAAGCGTTTCAGCGATGAAGCCCGGGTAATCTGCTTCGACGAATTCTTCGTCTCGGACATCACCGATGCGATGATCCTCGGCACCCTGATGGAAGAGCTGTTCAAGAACGGCGTGTCGCTGGTGGCCACCTCCAACATCGTCCCGGACGGCCTGTACAAGGACGGCTTGCAGCGTGCGCGCTTCCTGCCGGCCATCGCCATGATCAAGCAGTACACCGATGTGGTGAACGTCGACAGTGGTGTGGACTATCGTCTGCGCCACCTTGAGCAGGCCGAACTGTTCCACTACCCGCTCAACGATGCCGCCCACCAGAGCCTGCGTGCGAGCTTCAAGGCGTTGACGCCGGAGTGCACCCAGGCGGTCGAGAACGACGTGCTGATGATCGAGAACCGCCCGATCACCGCCCTGCGTACCTGCGACGACGTGGCCTGGTTCGACTTCCGCGCCCTGTGCGACGGCCCGCGCAGCCAGAACGACTACATCGAACTGGGCAAGATCTTCCATGCCGTGCTGCTGAGCAACGTCGAGCAGATGGGGGTGGCGACCGATGACATCGCCCGGCGCTTCATCAACATGGTCGACGAGTTCTACGACCGGAACGTGAAGCTGATCATCTCGGCTGAGGTGGAGCTCAAGGACCTGTATACCGGCGGGCGCCTGAGCTTCGAGTTCCAGCGCACCCTGAGCCGCTTGCTGGAGATGCAGTCCCACGAGTTCCTGGCGCGGGCGCACAAGCCCTGAAGGCAGCGGCAAGCTTCAAGCTGCAAGCTGCAAGCCACAAGAAAAAGCCAGAGCAGATCGCATACTGCTCTGGCTTTTTTGCTTTTTCTTGCAGCTTGCAGCTTGAAACTTGCCGCTGCAGGAGGCCTTCAGGCCTCCTGCATGAACTGCTGGCGATACTGGTTCGGCGACAGTTCGGTGTGCTGGCGGAACAGCCGCGCGAAGAAGCTCGCGTCGTCGTACCCCACCTCATAGCTGATGGTCTTGATGCTCTTGCGCGAGCTCGACAGCAAGCCCTTGGCCGTCTCGATGCGCAGGCGCTGCAGGTAGTGCAGCGGCTTGTCACCGGTGGCGCTCTGGAAGCGGCGCATGAAGTTGCGGATGCTCATGCCGTGGTTGCGGGCCACGTCCTCGAAGCGGAACTTGTCGGCGAAGTGCTCTTCGAGCCAGTGCTGGATCTGCAGGATGATCAGGTCCTGGTGCAGTTTCTGCCCACCGAAGCCCATGCGCCCGGGCGTGTAGCTGCGCTGCACTTCGTAGAGGATGTCGCGGGCCACTGCACGGGCCACGTTGGCGCCGCAGAAACGCTCGATCAGGTAGATATACAGGTCGCAGGCCGAGGTGGTGCCACCGGCGCAGTAGAGGTTGTCGGCGTCGGTCAGGTGCTTGTCCTGATTCAGCCGCACCTTGGGGAAGCGCTCCTCGAAGCTGCCGAAGAACCGCCAGTAGGTGGTCGCCTCCTTGCCGTCCAGCAGCCCGGATTCGGCCAGCCAGAACACGCCGCTGGCCTCGGCACACAGCACTGCGCCGCGGGCGTGCTGCGCGCGTAGCCAGGGCAAGACCTGAGGGTAGCGTTGCAGCAGGTTGTCGAAATCGTCCCAGAAGGCCGGGAGGATGATCACATCGGCATCGTTCAGGCCGCTGTCGACCGGCAGCTGCACATTGCTGAAACTGTCCACGGGCAGGCCGTCCGGGCTCACCAGGGCGATCTCGAACATCGGCTGCAGGCCGAGGCCCAGTTGCTTGCTGTAGCGCAGGCTGGCCAGATGGAAGAAGTCCTTGGCCTGCATCAGTGTCGAAGCGAACACTTTATCAATGGCCAGGATGCTGACGCGCCGCAGCGACGCGGGGGGTTGGGTAAACATCATTGTCATTGTTCTTATAGGGTAGAGTGGTCAATCACCGGCTGGATCGTCTTATGTTTTGGGGCGAGCTGCAAGCTTCAAGCTGCAAGCCACAAGAAAAAGCCAATCAATACGCGATCTGCGCTTTTTCTTGTGGCTTGCAGCTTGAAGCTTGCAGCTGCTTTCACGGCGCTGGATTCGGCTGCTCCTGATGGATTGCCTCGATTGCCGCCAGCAGTTCATCGCTCAGATTCAGGCCCTGGCTATCAATGTTGCTCTGCAACTGCTCGAGGTTGGTCGCACCGATGATATTGCTGGTCACGAAGGGTTGCCGGGTGACGAACGCCAGGGCCATCTGCGCCGGGTCCAGGCCGTGGTCGCGGGCCAGCTGCACATAGCGGCTGCAGGCCGCCACGGTCTGCGGATTGGAGTAACGGGCGAAGCGGCTGAACAGGGTCAGGCGGGCGTTTTCCGGGCGGGTGCCGTTTTCGTACTTGCCCGAGAGCATGCCGAAGGCCAGCGGTGAGTAGGCCAGCAGGCCGCACTGCTCGCGGATCGCCACTTCCGCCAGGCCCACTTCGAAGCTGCGGTTGAGCAGGTTGTAGGGGTTCTGGATCGACACCGCCCGCGGCCAGCCACGGGCCTCGGCCAGTTGCAGGAACTTCATGGTGCCCCACGGGGTTTCATTGGACAGGCCGATATGGCGGATCTTGCCGGCGCTCACCTGTTCGTCGAGCACTTCGAGGGTTTCTTCGAGGGGCGTGAACATGTCGTTGGGCAGGTGCTGGTAGCCCAGCTTGCCGAAGAAGTTGGTGCTGCGTTCGGGCCAGTGCAACTGGTACAGGTCGATGCGGTCGGTTTGCAGGCGCGCAAGGCTTGCATCGAGTGCGGCAACGATGTGCTGGCGGTTGTGCTTGAGCTGGCCGTCGCGGATGTGGCTGATGCCATTGCCGGGGCCGGCGACCTTGCTGGCCAGCAGCCAGTCGTCGCGGTCGCCATGCTTGGCGAACCAGTTGCCGATGATGCGTTCGGTGGCGGCATAGGTTTCCGGGCGCGGCGGCACCGGGTACATCTCGGCGGTGTCGATGAAGTTGATGCCGGCGGCCTTGGCCAGCTTGATCTGGGCGAAGGCGTCATCCTGGGTGTTCTGCTCGCCCCAGGTCATGGTGCCCAGGCAAAGGGCGCTGACGTTGAGGTCGGTACGACCGAGCTTGCGGTATTCCATCGAAAGGACGCTCCAGGCAAAGAAGCCCATAAAAGCAGGTTGAAATTTTTCGCGCAATCTGGATAATTCTGCAGCTCTTCGCGTGGCGGAAGTGATGCACCACCACGAATGAAGAACCTTTGTCGAACATTGGCGTGCCCGACCCGAGCCCCCAAAAGCGTCAGCGTTCGGCTGCGCGTTTGCCCTTGGCAAGCCGTGCACTATCCAGTAAGATTCGCCGTCTATTTTTCGCTGGGCGGCCTCTGAGGCTTTAGAGAATGAAAACTTTTACTGCTAAACCGGAAACAGTAAAGCGCGAGTGGTTCGTAGTCGACGCCGCTGGTCAGACCCTGGGTCGTCTGGCTACCGAAATCGCTAGCCGCCTGCGTGGCAAGCACAAGCCAGAATACACCCCTCACGTTGACACCGGCGACTACATCGTCGTCATCAACGCCGAGCAGATTCGTGTGACTGGTGCCAAGTCTTCCGACAAGATGTACTACTCCCACTCCGGCTTCCCGGGCGGTATCAAGGAAATCAACTTCGAGAAGTTGATCGCCAAGGCCCCTGAGCGTGTCATCGAAACCGCGGTCAAAGGCATGCTGCCGAAGAACCCGCTGGGTCGCGACATGTACCGCAAGCTGAAAGTGTACGCGGGTGCTGCTCACCCTCACACTGCTCAGCAGCCTCAAGAACTGAAGATCTAACGGGATAGTTCATTATGTCGGCGACTCAAAACTACGGCACTGGCCGTCGCAAGACCGCAACCGCTCGCGTTTTCCTGCGTCCTGGTACCGGTAACATCTCCATCAACAACCGTTCCCTGGACGTGTTCTTCGGCCGCGAAACCGCTCGCATGGTTGTTCGCCAGCCGCTGGAACTGACCGAGACCGTTGAGAAGTTCGACATCTACGTCACCGTTTCCGGTGGTGGTGTCAGCGGTCAGGCCGGTGCGATCCGCCACGGTATCACCCGCGCCCTGATGGAATACGACGAAACCCTGCGTGGCGCTCTGCGTCGTGCTGGCTACGTCACCCGCGACGCTCGTGAAGTCGAGCGTAAGAAAGTGGGTCTGCGTAAAGCGCGTAAGCGTCCTCAGTACTCCAAGCGTTAATTTCGCTTCGGCAGTCGAAGAAGCCCGGTTCCTTTGGAACCGGGCTTTTTTTATGGCTTGAACTAACCTGTCAGCAGTCGGTGGGCACTTGTCGTATAGACGCAGATCAAGCAAAGCGAGGGTTGTAGCCCGACGAGCGGGTAATCACCTTGTCAGTGTGTGGATTTGTTTCTTACCATGACGGCCAATTTTTAGTGCCACAGACGTACCTAAGTAGATGCCTGTTCAAACAGGCCAAGCAAGCTGATGGGAGAGGACTGAATGAGCAATGACGGCGTCAACGCAGGCCGGCGCCGCTTCCTCGTAGCCGCGACATCCGTGGTCGGGGCAGCGGGGGCAGTGGGGGCTGCGGTACCGTTCGTGGGGTCATGGTTTCCCAGTGCCAAGGCGAAAGCCGCAGGGGCACCGGTGAAGGTCAATATCGCCAAGGTCGAGCCAGGCCAGCAAATGGTGGCTGAATGGCGTGGTCAGCCGGTCTTCATCGTGCGCCGAACGGATGAAATCCTCGGCAACCTGAAAAAGCTCACCGCCGAGCTCTCCGATCCTGAATCCAAGGCGTCGGTGCAGCCCACCTACGTTGATCCGCAGAATCGCTCGATCAAGCCCGAAATCCTCATTCTGGTTGGCTTGTGCACCCATCTGGGGTGCTCGCCGACGTTCCGTCCCGAAGTCGCTCCGGCCGACCTTGGGCCGAAGTGGGTCGGTGGCTATTTCTGCCCTTGTCACGGTTCGCACTACGACCTGGCCGGTCGTGTCTACAAAGCCCAGCCGGCGCCTCTGAACCTGCCAGTGCCACCGCACTCGTACGAGTCTGACGACCTTGTCGTCATCGGCATCGATCAGGAGAAAGCATGATGAGCAAGTTCATGGAGTGGATCGATGCGCGCTTCCCCGCCACGAAGATGTGGGAAGACCATCTGAGCAAGTATTACGCGCCCAAGAACTTCAACTTCCTGTACTTCTTCGGCTCGCTGGCGCTGCTGGTGCTGGTCAACCAGATCGTAACCGGCGTGTGGCTGACCATGAGTTTCACCCCCTCGGCGGAAGAGGCCTTCGCCTCGGTCGAGTACATCATGCGTGACGTCGAGTACGGCTGGATCCTGCGCTACCTGCACTCCACCGGCGCCTCGGCGTTCTTCATCGTGGTCTACCTGCACATGTTCCGCGGCCTGCTCTACGGCTCCTACCAGAAGCCGCGCGAGCTGGTCTGGCTGTTCGGCATGCTGATCTACCTGGCGCTGATGGCCGAGGCCTTCATGGGCTACCTGCTGCCATGGGGGCAGATGTCGTACTGGGGCGCCCAGGTGATCATTTCGCTGTTCGGCGCGATTCCGGTGATCGGTGGTGACCTCACCCAGTGGATCCGCGGCGACTACCTGATCTCGGGTATCACCCTGAACCGCTTCTTCGCCCTGCACGTTGTGGCCTTGCCGATCGTGATTCTCGGCCTGGTCGTGCTGCACATCCTGGCGCTGCACGAAGTGGGTTCGAACAACCCCGATGGTGTGGACATCAAGAAGAAAAAGGACGAGAACGGTATCCCGCTGGACGGCATTCCCTTCCACCCGTACTACACCGTCAAGGATATCGTCGGCGTGGTGGTGTTCCTCTTCGTGTTCTGCGCTGTGGTGTTCTTCTTCCCGGAAATGGGCGGGTACTTCCTGGAAAAACCGAACTTCGAGCAGGCAAACGCCTTCAAGACCCCTGAGCATATCGCCCCGGTGTGGTACTTCACGCCGTTCTACGCGATCTTGCGTGCGGTACCCGACAAGCTGTTCGGGGTGATCGCCATGGGCGCCGCGATCGCTGTGCTGTTCGTGTTGCCCTGGCTTGACCGCAGCCCGGTGCGCTCCATGCGCTACAAGGGTTGGCTGAGCAAGGTCTGGCTGCTGGTGTTCTGCGTGGCCTTCGTCATCCTCGGTGTGCTGGGCGTGCTGGCACCGACCCCGGGGCGTACCTTGCTGTCGCAGGTGTGTACGGTGCTGTACTTCGCCTACTTCCTGCTGATGCCGTTCTACACAAGGCTCGAGAAGACCAAACCGGTTCCGGAAAGGGTGACTGGCTGATGAAAAAGTTGATTGCAGTATGTTTGCTGGCACTGATGCCTGGCCTTTCGTTTGCCGCCGAGCACAGCCTGGAACTGGACAAGGTCGATGTCGACCTCACTGACAAAGCCGCACTGCAGGACGGTGCGCGGACCTTCGCCAACTATTGCATGGGCTGCCACAGCGCCAAGTTCCAGCGTTATGAGCGGGTGGCCGACGACCTGGGGATTCCGCACGAGCTGATGCTCGAGAACCTGGTGTTCACCGGTGCCAAGATCGGTGATCACATGAAGATCGGCATGCAGCCAAACGATGCCAAGACCTGGTTCGGCGCGGCGCCTCCCGACCTCACCCTGGTTGCCCGGGTACGTGGCAATGACTGGCTGTACACCTACCTGCGCAGCTTCTACGAGGACCCTGCGCGGCCTTATCGGGTGAACAACAAGGTCTTCCCCAATGTGGGGATGCCCAACGTGCTGGTCGGCTTGCAGGGTAATCAGGTGATCGGTTGCAAGCAGGTGCAGACCGTGGTCGACGGCAAGAAGCAGTTCGACCCGCTGACCGGCAGCCCGCTGACCCATGAAGCGTGCGACCAGCTGACCGTCGAGGAGAAATCCGGTACCCTGACGCCCGAGCAGTTCGACGAGAAGGTCAAGAACCTGGTGACCTTCCTGGCCTATTCGGCCAACCCGGTCAAACTGGAAAGCCAGCGCATCGGTACCTACGTGTTGCTGTACCTGGCTTTCTTCTTCGTGTTCGCCTACTTGCTCAAGCGCGAATACTGGAAGGACGTGCACTGATCACGCAGTAGTTTCTGGTTGTTGAACGCGCCCGGGGCGCCCTGGCAGAAATGCCAGGGCGCCCCGGGCGCGTTTTCATTTACAGTTTTACAAGCATCCCGTGCGAGGAGGCGCTACATGGGCGCAACCAACAGGTTAGCCTGCTATTCCGACCCCGCTGATCATTACTCTCATCGGGTACGCCTGGTGCTCGCCGAGAAAGGCATCGCCGTGCAGATCATCGACGTCGACGCCAAACGCCTGCCGCCCAAGCTGGTCGAAGTGAATCCTTATGGCAGCCTGCCGACGCTGGTCGATCGTGACCTGGCGCTGTATGAGTCGACCGTGGTGATGGAGTATCTCGACGAGCGTTATCCTCATCCGCCACTGATGCCGGTTTACCCGGTGGCGCGTGGCAACAGTCGATTGCTGATGCACCGTATCCAGCGCGACTGGTGCGCCCTGGCCGATACCGTGCTCGACCCGCGCAGCAGCGAGGCGGCACGCACCCAGGCGCGCAAGGAGCTGCGTGAGAGCCTGACCGGCGTAGCGCCGCTGTTTGGCGAGATGCCCTGTTTCATGAGCGAGGAGCAAAGCCTCGTCGACTGTTGTCTATTGCCCATGCTCTGGCGCTTGCCGGTGATGGGTATTGAATTGCCACGGCAGGCCAAGCCGCTGCTGGATTACATGGAGCGACAGTTCGCCCGCGAGCCTTTCCAGGCGAGCCTGTCTGCTGCCGAACGTGAAATGCGCAAGGTTTAAGAGGAACCGTTGATGAACTCCAGTCGCCCCTATCTGGTTCGTGCGCTGTACGAGTGGATCGTCGACAACGATTGCACGCCCCATATGCTGGTCAATGCCGAGTATCCGGCGGTCCAGGTGCCTCAGGGTTTTGCCAGCGATGGCCAGATCGTCCTGAATATCTCGCCCAGCGCCGTGCGTAACCTGCACATGGACAACGACGCGGTGAGCTTCGAGGGGCGCTTCGGTGGTGTGTCCCACTCGCTCTTTGTGCCGGCCGGCGCGATCCTGGGTATTTATGCCCGTGAGAACGGCCAGGGCATGGTCTTTGAGCTGGATCCGCCGCTCGATGATGAAGACGACCTGCACGATGAGGGTGTCGAGCCGGATGACGATGGCCCGCCGGAAGGGGGGAGCCAGCCTCCACGCCCCAGCGGCCGACCCAGCCTCAAGGTGGTCAAGTAACAAAAAAGGCGATCCTTCGTGGATCGCCTTTTTTGTGCCTGACGCTTGCGCTTACAGGTCCTTGATGCTCTGCACCTGGTCCTTGTTGACGCGGTTCTGCTTGCCGTCGAGTTGTTTGAACTCATAGAAGCCGGAGTCGCGATCGAAGTGCGGGGTGTCGAGGGTCTGCAGTTCGCGGCCGTCGTTGAGGGTGATCACGCTCGGCGAAGAGCAGCCGGCCAGGGTGGCGAAGGTGCCAATCAGCAGGGCGGGCAGCAGGTACTTCTTCATGGGGTACTTCCTGGATCTGGGTTGAAAGGCGAGGGGCGGGTTTCGCCCTCGCGGGGGGTCAGTCGATGTATTCGAACAGTTTGACGATCTTCTGCACGCCCGAGACGCCCTGTACCACGTTGGTGGCAGCGTTGGCCTCTTGCTGGGTGACCAGGCCGAGCAGGTAAACGATACCGTTCTCGGTGATTACCTTGATGCGCGAGCCGGGGACGCTGGCGTCCGTCAGCATCTGGGTCTTGATCTTGGTGGTGAGCCAGGCGTCGTTATTGCGCGCCAGGATCGAGGACGGCTGGATAACCTGCAGCTCGTTGTGGACCTTCTTGACCCGCTGGACCTGGCTGGCGGTCTGCTCGGCCAGCGACTTGAGGTCTGCGCGCGGCGTCTGGCCGGCCAACAGGACAACGCCGTTGTAGCTGCTGACGACGATGTGCGAGCCCTGGTCCAGGTCTGGGTTGGCCTTGGCGATATTGACCGCAACCTTGGTCTCGATCAGTGAGTCGTCGATCTTGCTGCCGATGGTGCGAGTGCCGCGGTCATCCTCGATGGGCGAGTTGCGCGCCGAGGTCAGTACCGAGCTGCAGCCTGTGACGCTCAGGCACAGGGTGAGGGCCATCAGGCCGAGGTGCTTGGGGATCATTCTTCACTCCCGAACAGTTGGCTGTCGATCAGGTCGCACAGACAGTGGATCGCCAGCAGGTGGACTTCCTGGATGCGTGCGGTGACGGTCGAAGGTACGCGGATCTCCACGTCCTCGGGCAGCAGCAGCGAGGCCATGCCGCCGCCGTCGCGACCGGTCAAGGCTACGACAATCATTTCGCGGTCATGTGCGGCCTGGATCGCCTGGATCACGTTGGCCGAGTTGCCGCTGGTGGAGATCGCCAGCAAAACGTCGCCGGGCTGGCCCAGGGCGCGAATCTGCTTGGAGAAGATCTCGTTGTAGCTGTAGTCGTTGGCAATCGAGGTGAGTGTCGAGCTGTCGGTGGTCAGGGCAATGGCCGGCAGGCTCGGGCGCTCGCGTTCGAAGCGGTTGAGCAATTCGGACGAGAAATGCTGGGCGTCGCCGGCCGAACCGCCGTTGCCGCAGGCGAGCATCTTGCCGTCGCTGAGCAGGGCGTTGACCATGACCAGGCTGGCCTGCTCGATGTGAGGTGCCAGGATGTCCATTGCCTGTTGCTTGGTGTCGATGCTGGCCTGGAACAGCCGGCGAATTCGGGATTGCATGTCCATCTGGTGACCTTAAATGGGGCGGTGGCCGGCGCGGCGCGCGCCAGGGATCCGCCCGCGAAACATAGAGCGAAAAATTCGGTACAGGTTCAGCACTCGAAGGCGTTTTTCAGCCAAAGAAGCGGTTGCCCGGCATGGCCTTGGCCCTGCAGGGCGACAACGTCGAAGCGGCAGGGTTGAGCGGCCCAGCGGGGTTCATCGTGCAGGAATAAGTTGGCGGCCAGCGCCAGTCGCTTCTGCTTGCGCCCGTCGATACTGCCGAGCGCGCCGCCGAAGTCCGCGTGTAGCCGGTAGCGGACTTCGACGAATACTACTGTATCGGCATCGAGCATGACCAGATCGAGCTCGCCGCCCTTGCATCGCCAGTTGCGCGTCAGCAGCTGCAGACCTTGCCCTCGGAGGTAGTCGAGGGCCTGGTCTTCGGCAGCCTGGCCTGCGTGGCTGGGCGATGCGCCGGGCATCAGCGCGGCGTGTCCGGCAGGCGTTTGACCTGGCCGCCGGAGAACTCGGCCCATGGCAGCTGACGTTCGATACGCTGAGCCGGGTTCATGCTCAGGCTGCCAGACAGACCTTCGACGCGGTTGTCCGGCAGTGCCTTGAGCTGGCTCAGGCGTGGCGCCAGGCTGTAGGCGTCGACGCCCATGGCGTAGAGGCGGCCGAGGCTGCCAGCCGCTTGCGGCCACTGCTGCACCACCTGCTGGCGCAGGCTATTGGTGGTGTCGAGCAGCCACGGCGTTTCGCAGAAGCGGATGCCGTTCATGTCGTTGTACTGGTTGATGTCGCCGCTGGCGCTGTACAGGTTGGACGTGGCGTACACCGGCACGTCACCGGCGTACTGGAAGTTCAGCGTCGGCTTGATCTGCTGGGCCTGTTGCGGGGTGGCGGCCAGGAAGATGAAATCGATGTCCTGGCGGCGCGACGGCTGGGCGGCGATGTCGCTGCCGACCGTGCTTTGCAGGCTCTTGGCGCGGCCTTCGCTCTGGCGCAGCTGGAACAGGTCGGCGATCTGTTGAGCGAGGGCGACTGGCTGGGCGATGCGCTCGGCGGCCAGCAGGGTACCGCCATTGCTTTCCCAGTCCTTGCGGAAGGCTGCGAGCACGCGGTCGCCCCATTCGCCGCGCGGTACCAGCGCGACCGCACGAACCTTGCCGTCGGCACGGGCGCGGCGAGCGACTTCGCGGGCTTCGTCCTCGGCCGCAAGGCCGAACTGGAACAGTTGAGGCGGGGCTGATTGGCCGGCGTCGGCGTAGTTCAGGGCCAGGGTGGTGATGGGCAGCTGCGGGTAGGCCGCGAGTTTTTTCACCAGCGGTTTTTCCAGCGGGCCGACCACCAGTTGCACGCCGGCGGCCTGGGCCTGGCGGTAGAAGTCATCGAGCGAGGTGATGCGCGAGCTGTCGAACACCTGCACGGCAGGGGCCGGCTGGCCGCCTTGCTGGGCCTGGAAGTGTGCGGCCATGAAGCCGTCGCGCAGGGCACGGGCGACACCTGCCAGTGGCCCTTCCTGGGGCAGCAGCAGGGCGATCTTGGTCAGTGGCTGGCTAGCCAGTTCCTTGAGCTTGACCAGGGCGACCGGCAGTTGCTTGGCGGCCGGGTGGTCAGGGTGTTGGCCTTTCCAGGTGTCGATCGCGGCCTGTTGTTGCTCCAGGGTGCCTGCGCGCTTCACGGCGAGGGCCAGGCTGGTCCAGCCGGCCAGTGTTTCGTTGTTGGCCGGTTGTTGCAGTTGTTCGGCTGGCAGCGAGGCGACCAGGGCCCAGATGGCGTCGTTGTTGGCGCTTGCCGCCTGGCCGCTGAGCAGTGGCGTCAGCAGCACCCGCTGTTGGGCGGCGGCCAGGGCCTGGCCGTCGGCCTCGAGGGCGGCGGCGTGAACGCTGTAGGTGCGCGCTTGCTGTTGTTCCGGTAGTTCGCCGACGCGCTGCAGGCTTGGGTGGGCAAGTGCTGCCAGGGCTGCCTTGGGCTGGTTGCGGGTCATGGCCAGCTCCGCCGTCAGCGTGCTGGCGAAGACCTGCTGGGCCGGCTTGAGCGAGTCCAGCGGGACCTGCTCGAGGATGCGCGCCGAGCGTGGGTAGTCTTTCTGCTTGTAGGCCAGGTCGGCGGCGCTCAGTCGCAGCAGGGCTGCATCCTCGGCGGACTTGCTGGTGGCTGCCTTCTCGAGCAGCTGTTCGATGCTGGCATCCGGGGTGCGTGGCAGTTCGCCCAGGCTGGATGAGGGCGAGCTGGCGCAGGCTGCCAGCAGGGCAGCGAGGCAGAGGGCTGTGAACAGCCGCAGACAAGCGATCATGTAAAGGTCCTGTTACTCGATCAAGTTGGCCGGCGATTGTACCCAAGCAATGGGCGTGGCGCGATCATCGCCGATGATGATCCTTCACTATAGGTGGCTGCGAGCGTGAGGGAGGCGAAGTTCTTTGCGCTCTGTTGCCGGTGCTCGGGCTACAATGGCGGCTTTGATCCGGTATGCAGGTGTGCGCAGTGACTGATGTTGCAGGGGCTTCGAAATCCACGATGGGAACGCTGTATGTGGTTGCCACGCCCATCGGCAACCTTGACGACATGAGTGCGCGGGCACTGAAGGTGCTCGCGAACGTGAGCCTCATCGCTGCGGAAGACACTCGCCATTCGGTGCGTCTGCTCCAGCATTTCGGCATTGATACGCCGCTGGCGGCCTGTCATGAGCACAACGAGCGTGATGAGGGTGGGCGCTTCATCACTCGGCTGCTGGCGGGTGACGACGTGGCGCTGGTGTCCGATGCCGGTACGCCGCTGATCTCCGATCCGGGCTATCACCTGGTGCGCCAGGCCCGTGCTGCGGGTGTGCAGGTGGTGCCGGTGCCGGGAGCCTGCGCCTTGATCGCTGCATTGTCCGCTGCAGGTCTGCCGTCCGATCGCTTCATTTTCGAAGGCTTCCTGCCGGCCAAGACGGCAGGGCGGCGCGCGCGACTGGAACAGGTCAGGGAAGAGCCGCGCACCCTGATCTTCTATGAGGCGCCCCATCGCATCCTGGAATGCCTGCAAGACATGGAGGCGGTGTTCGGTGGTGAGCGCCCGGCATTGCTCGCGCGCGAGATCACCAAGACGTTCGAAACGCTCAAGGGCCTGCCGCTGGCCGAGCTGCGTGCATTCGTACAGGGCGACAGCAATCAGCAGCGCGGCGAGTGTGTAGTGCTGGTGGCCGGTTGGGTCGCGCCCGAAGATGAGCAGGCGATCAGTGTCGAAGCGCAGCGGGTGCTCGATCTGCTGCTGGCGGAATTGCCGCTCAAACGTGCGGCGGCGTTGGCGGCGGAAATTACCGGGGTGCGCAAGAATCTGCTCTATCAACTGGCGCTGGAAAAACAGCAACGCGACTGATATCAAACTGATATTATTTGTCGTCTCGCTTGTTCTTGAGCGCCGCTGCCGGTAACCTTGTCTGCGGAGAGTCGATCGGACAGTCGCTGCCGTCTTTTGTTCCGCAAAAGGCGGGGGAGGAAAGTCCGGGCTCCGCAGGGCAGAGTGCCAGGTAACGCCTGGGAGGCGCGAGCCTACGGAAAGTGCCACAGAAAATAACCGCCTAAGCACTTCGGTGCCGGTAAGGGTGAAAAGGTGCGGTAAGAGCGCACCGCACGGCTGGCAACAGTTCGTGGCTAGGTAAACCCCACTCGGAGCAAGACCAAATAGGGTTCCATACGGCGTGGCCCGCGTCGGAACCGGGTAGGTTGCTAGAGGCGTCCAGTGATGGCCGTCGTAGAGGAATGACTGTCCTCGACAAAACCCGGCTTACAGATCGACTCTCCACCCCTCCTTCCTCTGCTTGTTTCGATAGCAGATGCCTCTGGTAATACCAAAAAGATCTTACTCTTAATAAATCACTTTAACTCCGAGCTCTATCCGTCTGAGTTCGCTTGATTTTTCCCGTCATTTTTCTTCGTGAGTAATCCTTTCCCTTCCCTTTGTTGCGCTAAATCCACGTCCTATAAGGGTTTTCCTTATGAACGCGCCTTGACGGTGTGGCGGGCGGATTCCTATAGTGTGCGCAAGTGGCAGAAAGTGGGATGAAGTGGGTTTTCTGGCACAAAAAAGCTAACATTGTGGGGAATCGCAGCCGTGTTCCGCGGAGCCAACGCCGTCAGCCTCGATGCCAAGGGCCGTCTCGCCATGCCGAGCCGGTACCGTGACGAGCTCGATTCGCGTTGCAATGGTCAATTGATCGTGACCATCGACGCGGTGGATCCCTGCCTGTGTGTTTACCCCCTCGATGAGTGGGAACAGATTGAAGCCAAGTTGCGCGCCTTGCCGTCGTTGCGTGAGGAAAACCGCCGCCTGCAGCGTTTGCTGATCGGTAACGCGGTTGACCTGGAGCTCGATGGCAGTGGGCGTTTCCTGGTACCGCCCCGTTTACGTGAATACGCCAAGCTCGACAAGAAGGCGATGCTGGTGGGGCAACTGAACAAATTCCAGTTGTGGGATGAGGATGCCTGGAACGTGGTTTCGGCAGCCGACCTTGCAGCTATTCAACAACCGGGCGCCATGCCCGATGAACTGCGTGACCTGATCCTGTGACCATAGATAGCGGCTTCAACCACATCACCGTCCTGCTCGACGAAGCTGTCGAGGCATTGGCCCTGCGCGCCGACGGTCGCTATCTGGACGGCACCTTCGGGCGTGGCGGGCACAGCCGCCTGATCCTCAGCAAGCTTGGGCCGCAGGGCCAGTTGCTGGGGTTCGACAAGGATCCTCAAGCGATTGCCACCGGGCAAGCGCTGGCGGCCGAAGACGGCCGCTTTGTCATTGTGCAGCGCAGCTTTGCCGAGCTGGGCGACGAGGTGCGCGCGCGTGCCCTGGACGGCAAGGTCAGTGGCGTATTGCTCGACCTGGGCGTGTCCTCGCCGCAGCTGGACGATCCCGAGCGTGGCTTCAGTTTCCTCAACGACGGCCCGCTGGACATGCGCATGAACCCTGACAAGGGTGTGAGCGCCGCCGAATTCATCGCCACCGCGCCGGTGGAAGAGATCGCCCGGGTATTCAAGGAATACGGTGAGGAGCGTTTCGCCGGCCGCATGGCCCGTGCGGTGGTCGAGCGTCGCGAAAAGCAGCCTTTCACCCGAACCGGTGATCTGGCCGAGGTGCTCAAGGTCGCCAACCCTGCCTGGGAAAAGGGCAAGAACCCGGCCACCCGTGCGTTCCAGGGTTTGCGTATCCACGTCAACAATGAGCTGGGCGACCTGGAGGCTGGCCTTGAGGCCGCCCTGGAGTCCCTGGAGATCGGTGGTCGCCTGGTGGTGATCAGCTTCCATTCGCTGGAAGACCGCATCGTCAAGCTGTTCATGCGCAAGCTGGTCAAGGGCGAGGCCGACAATCTGCCGCGTAACCTGCCGGTGCAGCACAAGGTCTTTGAACCGAAGATCAAGCTCATCGGCAAGGCGCAGTTCGCCTCTGCCGAAGAGCTCAAGGCCAACCCGCGGTCGCGCAGCGCCGTGATGCGGGTGGCGGAGAAGCTTCGGTGAGCCGGCTATTTGCCAAACCTTTGCCAGGCGGAAGCTTCCTGATGCTTCTGCTGTTCGTGGGCGTGCTCGTTTCGGCCATTGCCGTGTCTTACAGCGCCCACTGGAACCGCCAACTGCTCAACACCCTGTACGGCGAGTTGAACGAGCGGGACAAGGCTCAGGCCGAGTGGGGGCGTCTGATTCTGGAGCAGAGCACCTGGACCGCCCACAGCCGTATCGAGAACCTCGCCAGCGAGCAGCTGAAGATGCGTGTGCCGGCCGCTGACGAAGTGCGGATGGTGGCGCCATGATGAAGCTCGAAGGTGCACTCTACCCCTGGCGCTTCCGTGTGGTCATCGGCCTGTTGGCGTTGATGGCCGGTGCCATCTGCTGGCGCATCATCGACCTGCAGGTGGTCGACCGCGACTTCCTCAAAGGCCAGGGCGATGCCCGCAGCCTGCGCCATATTCCTATCCCGGCGCACCGTGGCCTGATCACCGACCGTAACGGCGAACCCCTGGCGGTCAGTACGCCGGTCACCACCTTGTGGGCCAACCCCAAGGAAATGCAGGTTGCCAAGGACCGTTGGCCGCAACTGGCCGCAGCCCTTGGGCAGAACCCCCAGCAATTGACCGAGCGCCTCACCCAGCAGGCCAGCAAGGAGTTCATCTACCTGGTTCGTGGCCTGACCCCGGAGCAGGGGCAGCATGTGCTCGACCTGAAAGTGCCCGGCGTCTACGGGCTTGAAGAGTTCCGCCGCTTCTACCCGGCGGGCGACGTCACCGCCCATATGGTCGGCTTCACCGACCTTGACGACCACGGTCGTGAAGGGGTGGAGCTGGCTTACGACGAATGGCTCGCCGGGGTGCCTGGCAAACGGCAGGTGATCAAGGATCGGCGCGGCCGGCTGATCAAGGACATCCAGGTAACCAAGAACGCCAAGGCCGGGAAGACCTTGGCGTTGTCGATTGACCTGCGCCTGCAATACCTGGCCACCCGTGAATTGCGTAATGCCATCGCCGAGCAGGAAGCCAAGGCTGGCAGTCTGGTGATCATGGACGTCAAGACCGGTGAAGTACTGGCCATGGTCAATCAGCCCACCTACAACCCGAACAACCGCCGCAGCATGTTCCCTGCTGCCATGCGCAACCGGGCGATCATCGACGTGTTCGAGCCGGGCTCGACGGTCAAGCCGATCTCGATGAGCGCTGCGCTGCAGAGCGGCCGCTGGAAACCCACCGACAAGGTCGAGGTGTATCCGGGCAGCCTGCAGATCGGCCGCTACACCATCAAGGACGTGTCCAAGAGCGAAGGCCCGATCCTCGACCTCACCGGCATCCTGATCAACTCCAGTAACGTGGGCATGAGCAAGATCGCCTTCGATATCGGCGGCGAGGCCATCTACCGGGTGATGTCCCAGGTGGGTCTTGGTCAGTACACCGGCCTGGGCTTCCCGGGTGAGCGCGTCGGCAACCTGCCCAACCACCGCGAGTGGCGCAAGGCCGAGACCGCGACCCTGTCGTATGGCTACGGTGTGTCGGTGACCGCGCTGCAACTGGTGCATGCCTACGCGGCCTTGGCCAACGACGGCAAGATGGTGCCGCTGTCGATCCTCAAGGTCGACAAGGCGCCGGAAGCCGTGCAGGCGATCCCCAAGGAAACCGCCGAAACCGTGCAGGCCATGCTGCAGCAGGTGATCGAGGCGCCGCGCGGGGTGTTCCGTGCGCAGGTGCCGTTCTATCACGTGGGCGGCAAGTCGGGTACCGCCCGTAAAGCCACGGTCGGTTCCAAGGGCTACACCGAAAACGCCTACCGTTCGCTGTTCGCCGGCTTCGGCCCGATGAGCGACCCGCGCTACGCCATCGTCGTGGTCATCGACGAGCCGAGCAAAGGCGGCTACTTCGGTGGCCTGGTATCGGCGCCGGTATTCAGCAAGGTCATGTCCGGCACCCTGCGCCTGATGAACGTGCCGCCAGACAACCTGCCGCCGCCCACCGAACAACAGCAAGTCAGTGCAGTACCCGCCAAGGGAGGGCGTGGATGATGACGATGCCATTGAGCAAGCTATTCGCCAACGCCAGCCGCGACCCGTTGATTCGGGAACTGACCCTGGACAGCCGCGCCGTACGCCCGGGCGACCTGTTCCTCGCCGTGCCCGGCGCCAAGGTCGATGGCCGTGACCATATCGCCGATGCCCTGGCCCGTGGCGCCGCCGCGGTGGCCTACGAAGAGCAAGGTGCCAGCGTACTGCCGATCACCGACGCGCCGCTGATCCCGGTCAAGGGTTTGATCGGCCAGCTGTCGCAGATTGCCGGGCGCTTCTATGGCGAGCCGAGCCGCCAGCTGAACCTGGTGGGCGTCACTGGTACCAATGGCAAGACCAGTGTCACCCAGCTGCTGGCCCAGGCCCTCGATGCCCTCGGTCAGCGTTGTGGCCTGATCGGCACCCTGGGCACCGGCTTCTATGGCGAGCTGCAGAGTGGCCGCTTGACCACTCCGGATCCGATTGCCGTGCAGGCGACGCTCAACGACCTGAAGAAGGGCGGCGCCAAGGCCGTGGCCATGGAAGTGTCCTCCCATGCCCTGGAGCAGGGGCGCGTCGCTGCGCTCGAGTTCGACATCGCGGTGATGACCAACCTGTCTCGCGACCACCTCGACTACCACGGCAGCATGGAGGCCTACGAGGCCGCCAAGGCCAAGCTGTTCGCCTGGCCGAGCCTGCGTTGCCAGGTGGTCAACCTGGACGATGCGTTTGGCCGCCGCCTGGCCGATGATTTTGCCCGTCGCCCCAGCAGCGATCACAGCGAGACCCGGCTGCTCAGCTATAGCCTGGAAAACCCGGACGCCTCGCTGTTCTGTCGCGAAGCCAGCTTCAATGACGATGGCGTGCGCGCCACTCTGGTCACCGCCCAGGGCGAGCGCACCCTGCGCAGTCAGCTGCTGGGTCGCTTCAACCTGAGCAACATGCTCGCCGCCGTGGCAGCGCTGCTGGCGCTGGATTATTCGCTGGACGAGATCCTCAAGGTCACCCCGCAACTGCAGGGCCCGGTGGGCCGCATGCAGCGCCTGGGTGGCGGCGACAAACCATTGGTGGTGGTCGATTACGCGCACACGCCAGATGCGCTGGATAAAGTTCTCGAAGCCTTGCGCCCGCATGCCCACGGCCAGTTGCTGTGCCTGTTCGGCTGTGGCGGCGACCGCGATCGCGGCAAGCGCCCGCTGATGGCCGAAGTGGCCGAGCGCCTGGCCGACCGCGTGCTGGTTACCGACGACAACCCGCGCACTGAAGATCCGCAGCGGATCTTCGACGATATTCGCCCCGGTTTCGCCAAGCCCGCCAGCGTCGAGTTCGTCGCCGGCCGTGGCAAGGCCATCGCCCACCTGATCGCCAGCGCCAGCGCCAACGACGTGATCGTCCTGGCCGGCAAGGGACACGAGGATTACCAGGAGATCAATGGCGAACGCCATGACTTCTCCGACCTGGTCGAGGCCGAGAAGGCCCTGGCCGCCTGGGAGGCTCCGCATGCTTAAGCCCATGACCCTCAGCCAGCTGACCACAGCACTGAGTGCGCGAGTGGTCGGCAGCGACGCCAGCTTCACCGGCGTCAGCATCGACAGTCGCAGCGTGGGTGCCGGTCAACTGTTCGTCGCCCTCACCGGGCCGCGTTTCGATGGTCACGACTACCTGGCTGACGTGAAGGCCAAAGGTGCGGTCGCGGCCCTGGTCGAGCGGGAAATCGCCGACGTCGACCTGCCGCAGTTGCTGGTCGCCGACTGCCGTGTGGCCCTCGGCCAGCTCGGTGCACTGAACCGTGCCGGCTACGACAAGCCCGTGGTCGCCATTACCGGCTCCAGTGGCAAGACCACCGTCAAGGAAATGCTGGCCGCGATCCTGCGTACCCAGGGCCTGGTCCATGCCACCCGCGGCAACCTGAACAACGACCTCGGCGCGCCGCTGACGCTGCTGGAGATCGCCCCCGAGCACAGCGCCGCGGTGATCGAACTGGGCGCTTCGCGCATCGGCGAGATCCGCTACACCGTTGGCCTCACCCAGCCGCAGGTGGTGATCATCAACAACGCCGGCACTGCCCATGTGGGCGAGTTCGGCGGCCCGGAGAAAATCGTCGAGGCCAAGGGCGAGATCCTCGAAGGCCTGGGCGAGGGCGGTACCGCCATTCTCAACCTGGCCGACAAAGCCTTCGAAATCTGGCGCAAGCGTGCCGGTGCTCATCGCATCCTGAGCTTCGCCCTGGACAACCTGCAGGCCGACTTCTATGCCAGCGGCATCGGTCGCGATGCCCGTGGCTGCCCGTCGTTCACCCTGCATGGGCCTGATGGCAACGTGCCGGTGCAATTGAACCTGCTCGGCACTCATAACGTCAGCAATGCCCTGGCCGCCGCCGCCGCCGCCCATGCCGTTGGTCTGAGCCTGAGCGGTATCAAAGCTGGCCTCGAGGCCGTGCAACCGGTCAAGGGCCGCACCGTGGCGCAGATCGCGCCGAACGGTGTGCGGGTGATCGACGACAGCTACAACGCAAATCCCACCTCGATGTGTGCGGCCATTGATATACTCGCCGGCTTTTCCGGGCGCACCGTTCTGGTGCTCGGGGATATCGGCGAACTGGGGCAATGGGCCGAGGAAGGCCATCGCCAGGTAGGTGACTACGCCCGCGGCAAGGTCGATGCGCTCTACGCGGTGGGTGCCAACATGGCCCATGCGGTAGAGGCTTTCGGCGCCAATGGCCGCCATTTCGCTACACAAGCTGAGCTGATCGATGCCGTCCGCGTCGAGACCGCCAGCGACACCACTATCTTGATCAAGGGCTCGCGCAGCGCTGCGATGGAAAACGTCGTGGCTGCACTGTGCGAAACCGGCGGGGAGAAACATTAATGCTGCTGCTGTTGGCTGAGTATCTGCAACAGTTCTACAAGGGCTTCGCGGTCTTCCAGTACCTCTCGCTGCGCGGGATCCTGGGTGTACTGACCGCGCTGACCCTGGCCCTGTGCCTGGGCCCGTGGATGATCCGTACCCTGCAGATCCGCCAGATCGGTCAGGCCGTGCGTAACGACGGCCCGCAATCGCACCTGTCCAAGTCCGGCACCCCGACCATGGGCGGCGCGCTGATTCTTTCCGCCATCGCCATCAGCACCCTGCTGTGGGCCGACCTGACCAACCGCTACGTCTGGGTGGTACTGATCGTCACCCTGGCGTTCGGCGCCATCGGTTGGGTCGACGACTACCGCAAGGTGATCGAGAAGAATTCGCGCGGCCTGCCTAGCCGCTGGAAGTATTTCTGGCAGTCGGTGTTCGGCCTGGCTGCGGCGATCTTCCTCTACAAGACCGCGCCGACCAGCGTCGAGACCACGCTGATCATCCCGATGCTCAAGGACCTCACCATTCCGCTGGGTGTCGGCTTCATCGTGCTCACCTACTTCGTCATCGTCGGTTCGAGCAACGCGGTCAACCTGACCGACGGCCTCGATGGCCTGGCGATCATGCCGACGGTGATGGTCGGCGGCGCCCTGGGCATCTTCTGCTACCTGTCGGGCAACGTGAAGTTCGCCGAATACCTGTTGATCCCTTACGTACCGGGTTCCGGCGAGCTGATCGTGTTCTGCGGCGCGCTGATCGGTGCCGGCCTGGGCTTCCTGTGGTTCAACACCTACCCGGCCCAGGTGTTCATGGGCGACGTCGGTGCACTGGCGCTGGGCGCCGCACTGGGCACCATCGCCGTGATCGTCCGCCAGGAAATCGTGCTGTTCATCATGGGCGGTGTGTTCGTGATGGAAACCCTGTCGGTGGTGATCCAGGTCGCTTCCTTCAAGTTGACCGGCAAGCGCGTGTTCCGCATGGCGCCGATCCATCACCACTTTGAACTCAAGGGCTGGCCCGAGCCACGGGTGATCGTCCGTTTCTGGATCATCACCGTGATTCTGGTGCTGATCGGCCTTGCCACCCTGAAACTGAGGTAAACGAGCGTGTCACTGATCGCTTCCGACCAATTCCGCATCGTTGTCGGCCTCGGCAAGAGCGGCATGTCCCTGGTTCGCTTCCTGGCGAGCCGGGGCATTGCCTTTGCGGTCGCCGACACCCGCGAGCAACCGCCGGAACTGGACACCCTGCGCCGTGATTACCCGCAGGTGGAAGTGCGCTGTGGCGAGCTGGATGTGGACTTCCTGTGCCGCGCCAGCACGCTGTACGTGAGCCCCGGCCTGGCCCTGGCGACCCCGGCGCTGCAGCAGGCAGCGGCACGTGGCGTGACGCTGTCCGGTGACATCGAGCTGTTCGCCCGTCACGCCAAGGCGCCGATCGTGGCCATCAGTGGTTCCAACGCCAAGAGCACGGTCACCACCCTGGTCGGTGAAATGGCCGCCAAGGCGGGCAAGCGTGTGGCGGTCGGCGGCAACCTCGGCACGCCGGCGCTGGACCTGCTCGATGACAGCGTGGAGCTCTACGTGATGGAGCTGTCGAGCTTCCAGCTGGAAACCACCGACCAGCTCAATGCCGAAGTGGCCACGGTGCTGAACATCAGCGAAGACCACATGGACCGCTACAGCGGCCTGCCGGCCTACCATCTGGCCAAGCACCGCATCTTCCGCGGCGCCCGGCAGGTGGTGGTGAACCGCCAGGACGCGCTGAGCCGCCCATTGCCGGTGGAGGGCCTGCCGTGCTGGACCTTCGGCCTCAATACGCCGGACTTCAAGGCCTTTGGCCTGCGCGAAGTCGACGGCGAAAAATACCTGGCCTTCGAATTCCAGACGCTCATGCCGGTGCGCGAGCTGAAGATTCGCGGTGCCCACAACCAGAGCAACGCCCTGGCGGCCCTGGCCCTCGGCCATGCCGCCGGGCTGCCGTTCGCGCCCATGCTCGAAGCCCTGCGCGAGTTCAAGGGCCTGGCCCATCGCTGCCAGTGGATCCGCGAGCGCAACGGCGTGAACTGGTACGACGATTCCAAGGCCACCAACGTCGGTGCCGCACTGGCTGCTATCGAAGGCCTGGGGGCCGATATCGAAGGCAAGCTGGTACTGATTGCCGGCGGTGACGGCAAGGGTGCTGACTTCGCCGCCCTGCGCGCGCCGGTGGTGCAGCATTGCCGCGCGGTGGTGCTGCTGGGCCGCGATGCCGAGCGCTTGGCGCAAACCCTTGGCGATGACGTGCTGCAGGTGCGAGTGAAAACCCTCGATGAAGCTGTGCAGCGCTGCGCCGAGCTGGCCCAGCCCGGCGATGCCGTGCTGCTGTCGCCGGCCTGCGCCAGCCTCGACATGTTCAAGAACTTCGAAGAACGCGGGCGCCTGTTCGCCCAGGCGGCGGAGGGGCTGGCATGATCTTCGGCATCCTCAAGCCGTACCCGTCGCCGCTGATCAGCGGCCGTGGCATCGACCTCGACTTCCCATTGCTGGCCGGCTGCCTGGCGCTGCTCGGCCTGGGCCTGGTGATGATCACCTCGGCGTCCTCGGAAGTGGCCGCGGTGCAGTCGGGCAACCCGCTCTATCACATGTTCCGCCACCTGGTGTACGTGGTCCTCGGCCTGGGCGCCGGGGTGATGACCATGATGGTGCCGATCGCCACCTGGCAGCGCATGGGCTTCATGATGCTGATCGGCGCCTTCGGCCTGCTGGTGATGGTGCTGGTGCCCGGTATCGGCCGCGAAGTGAACGGTTCGATGCGCTGGATCGGCTTCAGCTTCTTCAACGTCCAGCCGTCCGAGATCGCCAAGGTCTTCGTGGTCATCTACCTGGCCGGCTACCTGGTGCGCCGACAGACCGAAGTTCGCGAAACCTGGATGGGCTTCTTCAAGCCGTTCATCGTGCTGCTGCCGATGGCCGTCCTGCTGCTGATGGAGCCGGACTTCGGCGCCACCGTGGTGATGATGGGCGCCGCTGCGGCCATGTTGTTCCTGGGCGGGGTGGGGTTGTTCCGCTTCTCGCTGATGGTGGTGCTGGCGGTGGTGTCGGTGGTGGTGCTGGTCCAGGCCCAGCCGTATCGGATGGCGCGCCTGATCACCTTTACCGACCCGTGGTCCGACCAGTTCGGCTCCGGCTACCAGCTGACCCAGGCGTTGATCGCCTTTGGCCGCGGCGAGTGGCTGGGCGTGGGCCTGGGCAACAGCGTGCAGAAGCAGTTCTACCTGCCCGAAGCGCACACCGACTTCGTGTTCTCGGTGCTGGCTGAAGAGCTGGGCGTGGTCGGCTCGCTGCTGACCGTCGCGCTGTTCGTCTTCGTCACGGTGCGCGCCCTGTACATCGGCCTGTGGGCCGAGAAGGCCAAGCAGTTCTTCGCCGCCTACATGGCGTTCGGCCTGGCCTTCCTGTGGATCGGCCAGTTCCTGATCAACATTGGCGTGAACGTCGGCCTGCTGCCAACCAAGGGCCTGACGCTGCCGTTCCTCAGTTACGGGGGCAGTTCGCTGGTGATCTGCTGCGCCTGCGTAGGGTTGTTATTACGCATCGAGTGGGAGAGCCGCACGCACCTGGGCAGCGAGGAACACGAGTTCAACGAACACGATTTTGCCGAGGAGACCAATCATGGCCGCTGACGGCAAGAACGTATTGATCATGGCCGGCGGTACCGGCGGCCATGTGTTCCCGGCATTGGCCTGTGCCCGCGAGTTCCAGGCCCGTGGCTACAGCGTGCACTGGCTGGGCACCCCGCGCGGCATCGAGAACGAGCTGGTGCCCCAGGCCGGCTTGCCCCTGCACCTGATCCAGGTCAGCGGCCTGCGCGGCAAAGGCAAGCTGTCGCTGCTCAAGGCGCCGTTCACCCTGGTCAAGGCCGTGCTGCAGGCACGGCGTATCGTCCGTGAGCTCAAACCGGTCTGCGTGATCGGCTTCGGCGGCTATGTGACCGGCCCTGGCGGTGTGGCCGCGCGACTGTGCGGCGTGCCCCTGGTGATCCACGAACAGAACGCCCGC
Organism: Pseudomonas oryziphila; assembly: GCF_003940825.1. Classification (NCBI taxonomy): domain Bacteria; kingdom Pseudomonadati; phylum Pseudomonadota; class Gammaproteobacteria; order Pseudomonadales; family Pseudomonadaceae; genus Pseudomonas; species Pseudomonas oryziphila. The sequence goes on from NZ_CP034338.1 coordinate 1,062,251, forward strand.
GCCGGTACCGCCAATCGTCTGCTCGTGCCGCTGTCGGCGCGGGTGTGCGAGGCGTTCCCGGGCACCTTCGCCGCCAGCGACAAGCTGCGCACCACCGGCAACCCGGTGCGTGCCGAGCTGTTCATGGATGCGCAGCGAGCGCCCTTGGCCGATCGTCGCGCGCGCCTGTTGGTCATGGGCGGCAGCCTGGGTGCGGAACCATTGAATAAATTGTTGCCTAAGGCCCTGTCCGAGGTGCCCGCGAACCTGCGGCCCGAGGTGTTCCACCAGGCCGGCAAGCACCATGCGCCGATCACCGCCGAGCGTTATCAGGAGGCGGGGGTCGAGGCGCAGGTAGAACCGTTCATCAAGGACATGGCCCACGCCTATGGCTGGGCCGACATGGTGGTCTGCCGGGCCGGTGCCCTGACCGTCAGCGAACTCGCGGCGGCAGGCCTGCCTTCGATGCTGGTGCCCTTGCCCCACGCCATCGACGACCACCAGACCCACAACGCCAACTATCTGGCTCGTGAAGGCGCTGCCTTCCTGATGCCGCAAGCGACAACTGGCGCAGCGCAGCTCGCTGAACGCCTGAACGAGGTGCTGATGCAACCCGAGAAACTCAACACCATGGCCGGCACCGCGCGTCGCCTGGCCAAACCTGCCGCAACCAGCACCGTGGTCGATATCTGCCTGGAGGTGGCCCATGGTTGAAAGCCAGAAAGCCATGCCGCAGCCCAAGATGGGCCGTATCCGCCGTATCCACTTCGTCGGTATCGGCGGCGTGGGCATGTGCGGTATCGCCGAAGTGCTGCTGAACCTGGGCTATGAAGTGTCCGGTTCCGACCTCAAGACCTCGCCGGTCACCGAACGCCTGGAATCGTTCGGCGCCGAGATCTTCGTCGGCCACCGCGCCGAGAACGCCGCCAGCGCCGATGTGCTGGTGGTGTCCAGCGCGATCAACCCGGCCAACCCGGAAGTCGCCACTGCGCTCGAACGCCGCATCCCGGTGGTGCCGCGTGCCGAGATGCTCGCCGAGCTGATGCGCTATCGCCACGGTATCGCCGTGGCCGGCACCCACGGCAAGACCACCACCACCAGCCTGCTGGCCTCGGTGTTCGCCGCCGGTGGCCTGGACCCGACCTTCGTCATCGGTGGCCGATTGACCGCCGCCGGCACCAATGCGCAGCTGGGCACCAGCCGCTACCTGATCGCCGAAGCCGACGAAAGCGATGCCAGCTTCCTGCACCTGCAGCCGATGGTTGCCGTGGTCACCAACATCGACGCCGACCACATGGCGACCTACGAAGGTGACTTCAACAAGCTGAAGAAGACCTTCGTCGAGTTCCTGCACAACCTGCCGTTCTACGGCCTGGCCGTGATGTGCCTGGACGACCCGGTGGTGCGCGAGATCCTGCCGCAGGTCAAGCGCCCGACGGTCACCTACGGTTTCAGCGAAGAGGCCGACATCCGCGCCATCAACGTGCGCCAGCAGGGCATGCAGACCCACTTCACCGTGCTGCGCCGCGACTGCGAGCCGCTCGAGGTGTCGGTGAACATGCCGGGCAACCACAACGTGCTCAATGCCCTGGCCACCATCGCCATCGCCACTGACGAAGGCATCAGCGACGAGGCCATCGTCCAGGGCCTGTCCGGCTTCCAGGGCGTCGGCCGACGCTTCCAGGTGTACGGCGAGCTGCCGGTCGAAGGCGGCAGCGTGATGCTGGTCGACGATTACGGCCACCACCCGACCGAAGTTGCCGCGGTGATCAAGGCCGTGCGTGGCGGCTGGCCGAGCCGCCGTCTGGTGATTGTCTACCAGCCGCACCGCTACAGCCGTACCCGCGACCTGTACGACGACTTCGTGCAGGTGCTGGGCGACGCCAACGTGTTGCTGCTGATGGAGGTCTACCCGGCCGGCGAAGAGCCGATCCCGGGCGCCGACAGCCGTCAGCTGTGCCACAGCATCCGCCAGCGCGGCAAGCTGGACCCGATCTACATCGAACGTGGCGCCGAGCTGGCGCCGCTGGTGCAGCCGCTGCTGCGCGCCGGCGACATCCTGCTGTGCCAGGGTGCCGGTGATGTCGGCGGCCTGGCCCCGCAACTGATGAAAAGCCCGCTGTTCGCTGGCGCCAAGCAGGAGAAGTCGAAATGACCAGCGCCTACGACACGCTGCATTCCACCCTCGACGTCACAGCCTTCGGCCGCGTCGCCGTGCTGTACGGCGGCAAGAGCGCCGAGCGCGAGGTGTCGCTCAAGTCCGGCGCCGCGGTGATCGAGGCGCTGACCAGCGCCGGTGTCGACGTGGTCGGCATCGACGTGGGCGATGACCTGCTGACGCGGCTGCAGAACGAGAAGATCGACCGCGCCTTCATCATCCTCCACGGCCGTGGTGGTGAAGACGGCAGCATGCAAGGCCTGCTCGAGTGCCTGGGCATCCCCTACACCGGCAGCGGCATCCTCGCTTCGGCCCTGGCCATGGACAAGCTGCGCACCAAGCAGGTGTGGCAGAGCCTGGGGATTCCAACCCCGCGCCACGCCGTGCTGGCCAGTGAGCAGGATTGTGTTGCCGCCAGTGCGGAACTGGGCTTCCCGCTGATCGTCAAACCTGCCCATGAAGGTTCGAGCATCGGCATGGCCAAGGTGAACAGCGAGCAGGAACTGATCGCCGCCTGGCAAGACGCCGCCAAATACGATTCGCAAGTACTGGTCGAGCAATGGATTCACGGCCCGGAGTTCACCATCGCCGTGCTGCGTGGCCAGGTGCTGCCGCCGATCGCGCTGGGCACCCCCCACGTGTTCTACGACTACGACGCCAAGTACATCGCCAATGACACCCAGTACCGCATCCCGTGCGGCCTGGACAGCGTCAAGGAACAAGAGCTGATCGACCTGACCGCGCGTGCCTGCGATGCCATCGGCATCGAAGGCTGGGGCCGGCTGGACGTGATGCAGGACGAGCAGGGCCGGTTCTGGCTGCTCGAAGTCAACACCGCACCTGGCATGACCGATCATAGCCTGGTGCCCATGGCGGCCCGCGCGGCCGGCCTGGACTTCCAGCAACTGGTGCTGGCGATCCTGGCCGACAGCGTAGCGACGCGAGGTTAACAGCCATGCAAGGCGCGATGATACGTCAGCAGCAACCCGTCCCCGGCCGCAGCAAGCCGGTGCCGCGTGGTGCCAGCCGACTGGTGGCTGACGAGCCCGTATCGGCGCGCCTGCCCCGTCCCAGCTTCGGCGGCCTCAAGCGCCTGTTGTGGCCGGTGCTGCTGGTGGCTGCAGGCTTTGGCGCCTATGAAGGCGCCATCCGCCTGATGCCGTACGCCGATCGGCCGATCACCAAGATCGCCGTGCAGGGCGACCTCAGCTACATCAGCCAGCAGGCGGTGCAGCAGCGTATCGCGCCCTACGTGGCGGCGAGCTTCTTCACCGTAGACCTGACGGCCATGCGCGTCGAGCTGGAACAGATGCCGTGGATCGCCCACGCCGAAGTGCGCAGGGTCTGGCCGGATGAAGTGGTGATCCGCCTGGAAGAACAGTTGCCGGTGGCGCGCTGGGGTGACGAGGCCCTGCTCAACAACCAGGGCCAGGCCTTCACCCCGCGCGAGCTGGCCAACTACGAGCACCTGCCGCAGCTGTTCGGGCCGCAGCGGGCTCAGCAACAAGTCATGCAGCAGTATCAGGTATTGAGCCAGATGCTGCGCCCCATGGGCTTTTCCATCGCTCGCCTGGAGCTGCGCGAGCGAGGCAGCTGGTTCCTGACCACTGGCGCGGGCAGCGCCGGGCCAGGCATCGAACTGCTGTTGGGGCGCGACCATCTGGTGGAGAAAATGCGCCGTTTCATTGCCATTTACGACAAAACGCTTAAAGACCAGATCACCACTATCGCCCGCATCGATCTGCGTTACGCCAACGGTCTGGCCGTTGGTTGGCGGGAACCGATTGCACCGACGACGGCCCAACCCGCCGTTGCGAAGAATTAGAGAGAGGCAGGACCATGGCAAACGCGCATAGCGGCAAAATGATCGTCGGGCTGGACATTGGCACCTCCAAGGTGGTGGCGCTGGTGGGTGAAGTCGGCGAAGACGGTACCCTGGAAATCGTCGGTATCGGTACTCACCCGTCCCGCGGCCTGAAGAAGGGCGTGGTGGTGAACATCGAGTCCACCGTGCAGTCGATCCAGCGCGCCGTGGAAGAGGCCCAACTGATGGCCGGTTGCCGTATCCACTCGGCATTCGTCGGCGTGGCCGGCAACCACATCCGCAGCCTGAACTCCCACGGCATCGTCGCCATCCGCGATCGCGAAGTCAGCACCGCCGACCTTGAGCGCGTACTCGACGCGGCCCAGGCCGTGGCGATTCCGGCCGACCAGCGCGTGTTGCACACCCTGCCGCAGGACTACGTGATCGACAACCAGGAAGGCGTGCGCGAGCCACTGGGCATGTCCGGCGTACGTCTGGAGGCCAAGGTCCACGTGGTCACCTGCGCGGTCAACGCCGCGCAGAACATCGAGAAGTGCGTGCGCCGCTGTGGCCTTGAGATCGACGACATCATCCTCGAGCAGCTGGCCTCGGCGTACTCGGTGCTGACCGACGACGAGAAAGAGCTGGGCGTGTGCCTGGTGGACATCGGTGGTGGCACCACCGACATCGCCATCTTCACCGAAGGCGCGATCCGCCACACCGCGGTGATCCCGATCGCCGGCGACCAGGTCACCAACGACATTGCCATGGCCCTGCGCACACCTACGCAGTACGCCGAGGAAATCAAGATCCGCTACGCCTGCGCCCTGGCCAAACTGGCTGGCGCCGGCGAGACCATCAAGGTACCGAGCGTGGGCGACCGCCCACCGCGCGAGCTGTCGCGCCAGGCCCTGGCCGAGGTCGTCGAGCCCCGTTACGACGAGCTCTTCACCCTGATCCAGGCCGAGCTGCGCCGCAGCGGCTACGAGGATCTGGTGCCGGCTGGCATCGTCCTCACCGGCGGTACCGCGAAAATGGAAGGCGCCGTGGAACTGGCCGAGGAAATCTTCCACATGCCGGTACGCCTGGGCGTACCGCACAGCGTTCGGGGGCTGAGCGACGTGGTGCGCAACCCGATCTATTCCACCGGCGTGGGCCTGCTCACCTACGGGCTGCAAAAGCAGTCCGAGGACCTGTCCCTGACCGGCATCAGCAACAGCAGCAACAACAGCTATGGCGATGAACCGAAGGCCCCGGTGCTTGAACGACTCAAGCGTTGGGTCCAGGGCAACTTCTAAGTTTCAAAGCAGTAGTGGTAGGCGCAATAACTAGAGAACTGTAAGGAGAGGGAAAATGTTCGAGCTCGTAGACAACGTCCCGCAAAGCCCGGTCATCAAGGTGATCGGTGTGGGCGGTGGCGGCGGCAACGCCGTTAACCACATGGTCAAAAGCAACATTGAAGGCGTCGAGTTCATCTGCGCCAACACCGATGCCCAGGCGCTGAAAAACATCGGCGCGCGCACCATTCTGCAACTGGGTACCGGCGTGACCAAGGGCCTGGGCGCAGGTGCCAATCCGGAAGTCGGCCGTCAGGCCGCGCTGGAAGACCGTGAGCGCATCGCCGAAGTGCTGCAGGGCACCAACATGGTGTTCATTACCACCGGCATGGGTGGTGGTACCGGTACCGGTGCTGCGCCGATCATCGCCGAAGTGGCCAAGGAAATGGGCATCCTCACCGTTGCGGTGGTGACCCGTCCGTTCCCGTTCGAAGGCCGCAAGCGCATGCAGATCGCCGACGAAGGCATCCGCATGTTGGCTGACAGCGTCGACTCGCTGATCACCATCCCCAACGAAAAGCTGCTGACCATCCTGGGCAAGGATGCAAGCCTGCTGTCCGCCTTCGCCAAGGCCGACGACGTGCTGGCCGGCGCCGTGCGCGGCATCTCCGACATCATCAAGCGCCCTGGCATGATCAACGTCGACTTTGCCGACGTGCGCACCGTGATGAGCGAAATGGGCATGGCCATGATGGGTACCGGTTGCGCCAGCGGCCCGAACCGCGCCCGCGAAGCCACCGAGGCGGCGATCCGCAACCCGCTGCTCGAAGACGTCAACCTGCAGGGCGCCCGCGGCATCCTGGTGAACATCACCGCAGGCCCGGACCTGTCGCTGGGTGAGTACTCCGACGTGGGTAGCATCATCGAAGCCTTCGCCTCCGACCACGCCATGGTCAAGGTGGGTACCGTGATCGATCCGGACATGCGCGACGAACTGCACGTGACCGTGGTCGCTACTGGCCTGGGTGCGCGCATCGAGAAGCCGGTCAAGGTGGTCGACAACACCCTGCAGACCGCTCAGCAGGTTTACGAGTCCTCCAACCCGGCCCCGGTTCGCCAGGAGCAGCCAGCCGTCAACTATCGTGACCTGGAGCGCCCGACTGTCATGCGCAACCAGGCCCATGCAGGTGCCGCGGCGGCCGCTAAACTCAACCCTCAGGACGATCTGGACTACCTGGATATCCCTGCGTTCCTGCGTCGTCAGGCCGATTGATGGAATTTATCAGGGGTATAAGGGTGATTGGTGTTCAGCAAAGGCCGGGTCTGTTATCATCCCCAGCCTTTGTTGATACCTGTTCGCATTATTTGCGCTGAAGCGGCCAATGCCATGATTAGACAACGCACCCTGAAGAATACCATCCGTGCCACGGGCGTCGGCCTGCACTCCGGGGAGAAGGTCTACCTGACCCTCAAGCCTGCGCCTGTCGACACCGGCATCGTCTTCCGCCGCGCCGACCTCGACCCTGTGGTCGAAATCCCGGCGCGCGCGGCCAACGTCGGCGAGACCACCATGTCTACGACGCTGGTCAACGGTGACGTCAAAGTCGATACGGTCGAGCACCTGCTCTCCGCCATGGCGGGCCTGGGCATCGATAACGCCTACGTCGAGCTCTCCGCCTCGGAAGTGCCGATCATGGATGGCAGCGCCGGACCTTTCGTATTCCTGATCCAATCGGCCGGCCTGGAAGAACAGGACGCACCGAAGAAGTTCATTCGCATCCTGCGCGAAGTGACAGTGGAAGAGGGCGACAAGCGCGCCACTTTCCTGCCGTTCGACGGGTTCAAGGTGAGCTTCGAGATCGACTTCGATCACCCGGTCCTCAAGGGCCAGACCCAAAGCGCGTCTGTAGATTTCTCCAGCACTTCGTTCGTGAAGGAAGTCAGCCGCGCGCGGACCTTCGGGTTCATGCGTGACATCGAGTACCTGCGCAAGCACAACCTTGCGCTGGGCGGCAGTGTCGAGAACGCCATCGTGGTCGATGAGACCGGCGTACTCAACGAAGACGGCCTTCGCTCCGAAGACGAATTCGTCAAGCACAAGATCCTCGATGCCATCGGCGACCTTTACCTGCTGGGCAACAGCCTGATCGGCGAGTTCAAGGGCTACAAGTCCGGCCACTCGTTGAACAACCAGCTGCTGCGCAAGCTGATTGCTGAAACCGACGCCTGGGAAGTGGTGTTCTTCGAAGATGCCAGCACGGCACCGATCTCGTACATGCGCCCTGTTGCGGCTGTGTAAGTTCGAACACTCTCTAGTTGTTGATCAAGGCCACCTTCGGGTGGCCTTTTTTATTTTCGCATTCAGTCGCTGCGCAGCTTCTGTGGGAGCAACTGTCTTGCCCACAAATTAAGTACCTGGCGCTACCCTGTGGGAACGGGTTTACCCGCGAACACCGGCGCAGCCCGTGCCATCCACCGCAGCGCATGCTTCGCGGGTAAACCCGCTCCTACAGGCCGCAGTCAGTTCGGACGTGTTCAGTCTTTGTTCTGGGCGTGCGCGGCCAGCCGTTCCAGCGCGGCCTTGAGCTTCGGATCGCTGATGCCTTCGGCTGAGCCGCGGATACTTTCTGCGGCAGTTTCCGAAAGCTCCGGCCCCTGACCCTCGCGTTTGGCCGCGACCAGCGGCGGCTGCACTTTGAACAGGATCCGCGTCAGGTTGGCAAAGGCTTCCAGCGCCAGCAACTGACGCTGCAGGCGCTTCTGCTGGTAGCGCAGGCGGGTGGCCCAGTGGCCGTCGGTGACCACCAGCAACAAGGTGCCCTCTTTCCACGACGCCACATGGCAATGCTCGCGGGCGGCCGGTTGCAGCTGGCTTTCCAGCAGGCGCTGCAGATGCTCCAGGCGCTCGGCCTGGTTGAGCAACAGGCGCAGCGGCCGGGCCTTGCGCAGCAGGTCGGCGGGGGGGCGGGCGGGGGAGGGTTTGTAGGCCATCTAAAGTTTCGCCGCAGGTTACAAGGTCGGCAGTCTAACAGATGCGGGATTTGCCCCGGCCTCTTCGCGGGTAAACCCGCTCCCACAGGTTCGTAACCGCTTCGAGGCTTGAGGAAGTCCTGTGGGAGCGGGTTTACCCGCGAAGAGGCCCACACAGGCTAATCAGGCCGAAATTGATGCAAGTCATTCTCGATACGTTTCATCTTCCGCCACCTTGAACTTGGCGAAAAAGCCCTTATGTTAGGCAGGCCCCATACATACGCTGTGCCAGTATCGTGGAAATCCACCACTTTCCTCACAATCGTTTCCGGGTAGAATGCTCGTTCGCATGCGGCCTCTGGGCTGCACGGGCGACTCATGGGGCCGCCCTCCATCCCTACGTGTGGAAGATCCTGCCGATATGTTTGCGCCTTTGTTAAAGAAACTTTTTGGAAGCAAGAACGAGCGCGAGATCAAACGCCTGCTCAAGACGGTGAGCACCGTCAATGCCTTCGAAGAGAAGATGGTGGCCCTCTCCGACGAACAGCTGCGGGGCAAGACCGCAGAGTTCAAAGAGCGCCTGGCCAAAGGCGAAACCCTCGACCAGCTGTTGCCTGAAGCCTTCGCCGTGGCCCGTGAGGCCGGCAAGCGCGTGATGGGCATGCGTCACTTCGACGTTCAGCTGATCGGCGGTATGACCCTGCACGAAGGCATGATCGCAGAAATGCGTACCGGTGAAGGCAAGACCTTGGTCGGTACTCTGGCCGTGTACCTCAACGCGCTGTCCGGCAAGGGCGTGCACGTGGTCACGGTCAACGACTACCTGGCCCGCCGCGACGCCAACTGGATGCGCCCGCTGTACGAATTCCTCGGCCTGACCGTGGGTATCGTTTCGGCATTCCAGCCGCCGGAAGAAAAACGCGCCGCCTACGCCGCCGACATCACCTACGGCACCAACAACGAATTCGGCTTCGACTACCTGCGCGACAACATGGCGTTCAGCGTCGACGAGAAGTTCCAGCGTGAGCTGAACTTCGCCGTGATCGACGAAGTCGACTCCATCCTCATCGACGAAGCGCGTACCCCGCTGATCATCTCCGGTCAGGCCGAAGACAGCTCCAAGCTGTACATCGAGATCAACCGCCTGATCCCGCGCCTCACCCAGCACATCGAGGAAGTCGAAGGCCAGGTGACCCAAGAGGGCCACTACAGCATCGACGAGAAGAGCCGCCAGGTCGAACTCAACGAGGCCGGCCACCAGTTCATCGAGGACATGCTCACCCAGTCCGGCCTGCTGGCCGAGGGCGAGAGCCTGTACTCCGCGCATAACCTGGGCCTGCTGACCCACGTCTACGCCGGCCTGCGCGCGCACAAGCTGTTCCACCGCAACGTCGAGTACATCGTCCAGGAAGGCCAGATCCTCCTGATCGACGAGCACACCGGCCGTACCATGCCGGGCCGTCGCCTGTCCGAAGGCCTGCACCAGGCCATCGAAGCGAAGGAAAACCTGAACATTCAGGCCGAAAGCCAGACCCTGGCTTCCACCACCTTCCAGAACTACTTCCGCCTCTACACCAAGCTGTCCGGCATGACCGGTACCGCCGACACCGAAGCGTTCGAGTTCGCCCAGATCTACAACCTCAACGTGATGGTCATCCCACCGAACAAGCCGTTGGCCCGTAAGGACTTCAACGACCTGGTGTACCTGACCGCCGATGAGAAGTACGCCGCGATCATCGCCGACATCAAGGAAAGCATGGCCCAGGGCCGCCCTGTGCTGGTCGGTACCGCGACCATCGAAACCTCCGAGCACATGTCCAACCTGCTCAAGAAGGAAGGCATCGATCACAAGGTCCTGAACGCCAAGTACCACGAAAAAGAGGCCGAGATCATCGCCCAGGCCGGTGCTCCGGGCGCGCTGACCATCGCCACCAACATGGCCGGCCGTGGTACCGACATCCTGCTCGGCGGTAACTGGGAGGCCGAAGTCGCCGCCCTGGACAACCCGAGCGCCGAGCAGATCGCCAAGATCAAGGCCGACTGGCAGAAGCGTCACCAGCAGGTCCTGGAAGCCGGTGGCCTGCACGTGATCGCCTCCGAACGCCACGAATCGCGCCGTATCGACAACCAGCTGCGGGGCCGTGCCGGCCGCCAGGGTGACGCCGGCTCCAGCCGCTTCTACCTGTCGCTGGAAGACAGCCTGATGCGCATCTTCGCCTCCGACCGGGTGAAGAACTTCATGAAGGCCCTGGGCATGCAGTCCGGTGAAGCCATCGAGCACCGAATGGTCACCAACGCCATTGAAAAAGCCCAGCGCAAGGTCGAAGGCCGCAACTTCGATATTCGTAAGCAACTGCTTGAATACGATGACGTGGCCAACGAACAGCGCAAGGTGATCTACCACATGCGCAACAGCCTGCTGGCCGCCGAAAACATCGGCGACACCATCGCCGAGTTCCGCCAGGAAGTGCTCGATGCCACCATCAGCCAGCACATTCCGCCGCAGTCGCTGCCTGAGCAGTGGGACGTTGCCGGCCTCGAGGCTTCGCTGGCCAGCGATTTCGCCATCAAGCTGCCGATCCAGCAGTGGCTCGACGAGGACGATCACCTCTACGAAGAAACGCTGCGCGAGAAGCTGATCACCGAGATCACCAGCGCCTACAACGAGAAAGAGGACCAGGCTGGCGAAGACGCGCTGCGTACCTTCGAGAAGCAGATCCTGCTGCGTGTACTGGACGACCTTTGGAAAGACCACCTGTCGACCATGGACCACCTGCGTCACGGCATTCACCTGCGTGGTTATGCGCAGAAGAACCCGAAGCAGGAGTACAAGCGCGAGTCGTTCACCCTGTTCCAGGAACTGCTGGACTCGATCAAGCGCGACACCATCCGCGTGCTTTCGCACGTTCAGGTACGCCGCGAAGACCCGGTCGAAGAAGAAGCCCGCCTGCGCCGCGAAGCAGAGGAGCTGGCCAGCCGCATGCAGTTCCAGCACGCTGCCGCCCCTGGCCTGGAAAGCGAGCAACTGGCTGAAGAAGGCGCCGAAGTGGCTGTGGCCGCCGCGCCTGTGCGTAACGACCTCAAGCTGGGCCGCAACGAGCCGTGCTGGTGTGGTTCGGGCAAGAAATTCAAGCACTGCCATGGTCAGATCGAGTGATCTGATCTCACCATTGGCTTGAGATCCCGGGGCTGCGTCGCAGCCCATCGCGACACAAGGCCGCTCCTACAGGAATCGCAACAACCCTGTAGGAGCGGCCTTGTGTCGCGAAAGGGGCGCAAAGCGCCCCCCAATTCCCCAAAATTTCTAGGAGCGCTCTAATGGCTGTTGGTCTTGGTCCTTTGCCCACCCTGCACCCGGTTCCCGGTTTCGAACTCGGCATCGCCTCGGCGGGCATCAAGCGCCCCGGGCGCAAGGATGTGGTGGTGATGCGCTGTGCCGAAGGCTCCAGCGTTGCCGGCGTGTTCACCCTCAACGCGTTCTGCGCGGCACCGGTGATCCTCTCCAAGCAGCGCGTGCAGGGCACCGTGCGCTACCTGCTGACCAACACCGGCAATGCCAACGCCGGCACCGGCGCCCCAGGCCTGGCCGCCGCTGAGCGCACCTGCGCCAAACTGGCCGAACTGACCGGCGTGCCTGCCGAGTCGGTACTGCCATTCTCCACCGGCGTGATCGGTGAGCCGCTGCCGGTCGAGAAGATCGAAGGCGCGTTGCAGGCAGCCCTCGACAACCTGTCCGAGAACCACTGGGCCGAAGCCGCCACCGGCATCATGACCACCGACACCCTGCCCAAGGGTGCCAGCCGCCAGTTCCAGTTCGACGGCAAGACCATCACCGTCACCGGTATCAGCAAAGGCGCCGGCATGATCCGCCCGAACATGGCCACCATGCTCGGCTACATCGCCACCGACGCCAAGGTCGCACCGCAGGTGCTCAAAGACCTGATGCTCGACGGCGCCAACAAGTCGTTCAACCGCATCACCATCGACGGCGATACCTCGACCAACGACTGCTGCATGCTGATCGCCACCGGCAAGGCCGACGTACCGGAAGTGACCGAGGCCCGCGGCGAGCTGTTCGAGGCGCTGAAAAAGGCCGTGTTCGAAGTGTGCATGGACGTGGCCCAGGCCATCGTGCGTGACGGCGAAGGCGCCACCAAGTTCGTCACCGTGCAAGTCAACGGCGGCGGCAACCACCAGGAATGCCTGGACGTCGGCTACGCCGTGGCCCACTCGCCGCTGATCAAGACTGCGCTGTTCGCCTCCGACCCGAACTGGGGCCGCATCCTCGCCGCGGTAGGCCGTGCCGGCGTGCCAGAGCTGGATGTCAGCCTGATCGACGTCTACCTCGACAACGTCTGCATCGCCAGCCAGGGCGGCCGCAGCCCGAGCTACACCGAGGCGCAGGGTTCTGCCGTGATGGCCCAGGAAGAGATCACCATCCGCATCGAACTGGGCCGTGGCCAGTGCAGCGAAACCATCTGGACCACCGACCTGTCCCACGAGTACGTGAAGATCAACGCCGAATACCGCACCTGATCCAACCCATCGCGGGGCAAGCCCGCTCCCACGATTTTCGGCGTGGGAGCGGGCTTGCCCCGCGATGCTCCCTCTGCCATGAAACATGGAGCCGCCCCATGAGCTATCACCTGATCATCGGCGACAAGCTGTATTCCTCCTGGTCGCTGCGCGGCGCCCTGGCCCTCGAACTGGCCGGCGCGCCCTACCAAGAAACCCTGGTCAAACTCAACCAGCCCGACACCCGCCAACGCCTGCTGGCGTTCTCGGCCACCGGCAAGGTACCGCTGCTCAAGACCGAGCACGGCGTGATCGCCGACTCCCTGGCCATCGCCGAGTACCTCAACGAACAGCATCCTGACGCCAGGCTCTGGCCTGAAGACGTCGCCAGCCGCGCCCAGGCGCGCTCGGCCTGCGCGCAGATGCACAGCGGCTTCTTCGCCCTGCGCGGTGCCATGCCGTTCGACCTGTCCCGCGACCAGGCGCTGGAGAACATGCCGCTGGACGTGCAAGTCGATATCGACCGCATCGTCGCCCTGTGGTCCGAGTGCCGCCTGCTGGCCAAGGACCAAGGCCCATTCCTGTTCGGCCGGCCGACCCTGGCCGATGCCTTCTTCGCCCCGGTGGCCGTGCGCCTGCGCACCTACCGCGTTGCAGTGCCCGCCGAAGCTGCGGCCTATATCGAAACCATTTACCAGTGGCCGGCCTTCCAGGCCTGGCAGCAGGCTGGCCTGGCGGAGCGTGCAGGGTGAAGCGGATTCATGTAGTTGCCGCCGTCATCCGAGGCGCCGACGGGCGCATCCTGATCGCCCGCCGTGCCGACACCCAGCACCAGGGCGGCCTGTGGGAGTTCCCCGGCGGCAAGCTGGAGGAGGGCGAGGGCGTCGAGGCGGCACTGGCCCGTGAGCTGCGCGAAGAGCTGGGTATCGAGGTCAGCCGTTCGCGGCCGCTGATCAAGGTCAGCCACGACTACCCGGACAAGCAGGTGCTGCTGGATGTGCGCGAGGTGGATGCCTTCACCGGCGAGCCCCATGGCGCGGAAGGCCAGCCGTTGGCCTGGGTGGCGCCCCGCGACCTGGGCCAGTACGACTTCCCTGAAGCCAACAAGCCGATCGTCGCCGCCGCGCGCTTGCCGGATCAATACCTGATCACGCCGGACGGGCTTGAGGTGCCGGAGCTGCTCAAGGGCATCCAGAAGGCGGTGGCCAATGGGATCAAGCTGATCCAGCTGCGCGCCCCGGACATGTACGACCCCAAGTACCGCGACGTTGCCGTGGATGCGGTCGGGCTGTGCGCCGGCAAGGCACAACTGATGCTCAAGGGGCCGTTGGAGTGGCTGGGCGACTTTCCGGCGGCCGGTTGGCACCTCACGGCGGCGCAGCTGCGCAAGTACGCCGCCAAAGGCCGCCCGTTCCCCGAGAACCGCTGGCTGGCGGCGTCCTGCCACAGCGCCGAAGAGTTGGCGCTGGCCGAGCAGATGGGCGTGGATTTCGTCACCCTGTCGCCGGTACAGGCGACCCAGACGCATCCGGATGCCACACCGCTCGGTTGGGATGAGGCGCAGCGCTTGATCGGCACGATCAGCCGCCCGGTGTTCCTGTTGGGTGGGGTCGGGCCGGGTGAGCGGGAGCAGGCCTGGGATGCCGGGGCACAAGGTGTTGCCGGGATTCGGGCGTTCTGGCCTGAGATCTGAGTGCGCTGGCAATCGCGGGGCAAGCCCGCTCCCACGCTAGAGTGTGTAACTGGCGTGGGAGCGGGCTTGCCCCGCGATGCTTTTCAGGCCGGCTTTGTGGCTGCCTGCCACAGCACTTCGGCTACGCCCTGCCGCCGCCCGATAATCCGCGCGGCCACGAACAACAGATCCGACAACCGGTTGATATACGCCAACCCCACCCCCTCCAGTGGCTCAACGGCATTCAGCTGCTGACACCGCCGCTCCGCCGCCCGCGCCTGGCTGCGGCACACATGGGCCTGTGCCACCAGCGCCGAACCACCCGGCAGGATGAAGTTCTTCAACGGCCCCAGCTCATCGTTCCAACGATCGATGGCCGCTTCGAGGCGCTCGACCTCGGCAGCGGTCAATGCTTGATAGCTGGGCATGGCCAGCTCGCCACCCAAGTCGAACAAGCGGTGCTGACACGGCGCCAGTACCTCGACCAGCTCTTGCAGGCCGGCCTCGGCCAATCCGGCAAGCAATACTCCAAGCTGGCTGTTGAGGCTGTCCACCTCGCCGATCGCCTCGATCCGCGGATGGTCCTTGGGCACCCGGCGGCCATCGCCCAGGCCGGTTTCACCCTTGTCGCCGGTGCGGGTGTAGATCTTCGACAGGCGATAGCCCATGTCACGTCTCCGTTTTGGTGGTGGCCGGCAGGCCGAGGGGCAGGCGCAGGGTGAAGCAGGTACCCTGGCCGGGCGTGGAGTGCACTTCCATCTGCCCTTTGTGGTTGTTGGTAATGATGAAGTACGAGACCGACAGCCCAAGGCCGGTGCCCTGGCCGATCTCCTTGGTGGTGAAGAATGGCTCGAAGGTGCGCTTGCGCACGGTCTCGGGCATGCCCACGCCATTGTCCTCCACCTGGATTTCCGCCCAAGGCGGGTTGAGCCGGGTGCGCAGGGTGATTCGCCCCGGCTCGCTGGGCTGCGGGCGCTGGTGGATGGCCTGGGCGGCGTTCTTCAGCAGGTTGAGCAGCACCTGCTCCAGCTCGTTGGCGGTGCCGGGCACCGCCCCGAGCTGCGGGTCGAACTGGCGGACGATGGCCTGGCCCTTGAAGTCGAAGCCGATGGCCAGGTCGAAGTCGTTGCCGGCGATTTCCACCGCCTGGTCGATCAGCGCCGGCAGGTCGCAGGGCGCCAGCTGACGGTTGCTGAGGCGGCTGAAACTGAGCATGTGGGTGACGATCTTCGCCGCCCGGGCGCCGGCCTGCTGAATGCCGTCGAGCAGTTGCGGCACTTCGCGGCTGTCCAGGTAGCGGTTGACGGCCGGCAGGTCCAGACCTAGCTCGGTGGCCTGTTCCTGGTTGCGTGGCAGCTCCGGCGACAGGCGCCGGCGGATGTTCTGCACGTTGTGCAGGATCGCTCCCAGCGGGTTGTTGATCTCATGGGCCATGCCTGCAGCCAGGCCACCGACCGAGAGCATCTTTTCCGACTGCACCATCATTTCTTCCAGCGACAGGCGCTGGGTGATGTCGTCGATACGGATCACCACGCCACGGCCGCCGCCGCCGGTCAGCGGGTAGAAGGTCAGGGCGTAGTGGCGCAGGTCGTCGCCCTTGGGCCAGGTGACCCGCTCGATTTTTGCCACCCGGTGCTTCTCGACGCTTTCCTTGAGCTGCGGCAAAAACGGCTTGAGCGGCGCGAAGGCCAGGAAGATCGGCTGGTTCAGCGCCTCGTCCAGCGGTGTGCCGGAAAGCACCGTGGCTTCGTGGTTCCACTGGGTGACGTAAAGCTGCTCGTCGAGGGCGATCAGCGCCGAAGGCATGGAGTCGATGATGCTGTTCAGGTAGTTCTGGAAACCCGTGAGTTTCTTTTCGATCTTGCTGCGCACCTGGACTTCCAGCTCCAGCTTGCGGTTGGTGTGGCGGGTTTCTTCCGCCAGGCCCTGGGCCTGGTCGTAGGCCTGCTGGAACTCGTCGCGGGCGCCCTTGAGCTGCTGCTCGCGGGCTTCGATGCGCGACAGCATGGTGTTGAACGCATCGGCCAGGCTGCCGATCTCGTCATCGTTGCCGCGCTGGGCCCGCAGGGCGTAGCTCTCTTCCCGGGTGACCTGGCGCGACAGTTCTTCGAGGTTGTTGATCGGCAGGGTGATCAAGCGCTTGATCTGCCGGGCGATGACCAGCCACAGCAGGATGCTGAATATCAGGATCGCCAGGCTGGCGGAGAGGGTGCCGGTGTAGAACGCCATCGGCAGCTCGCTGCTGGCCACCAGCAGCAGGTGCGCGGGCGGGTTGGCGTTGCGCGGCAGGCGGATCAGCTGGGTGCTGCGAAACTCCATCAGGCGCCAGCCGTCGATGTTGCGATAACGCTTGGGCAGGGTGAGGGCGTCGCCGTGCTGGAGCTGGGCGAGCATCTGCCCATCGCCACCGTAGATGGCCGCCGCGCGCAACGGCGAGTAGCTGTCGAGCTCCTTGAGCAGGGCGCTGGCGGTCTCCGGGGAGTCGCCGGCCCGGGAGGACAGCTGCGGATTGGACACCAGCTTGCCGATGGTCTGCAGCGCCTGGGGCGCCATGCTCTCCTGGGTGATCCAGTAGGCGGCGCTGATGAACGCCAGGTTGGCGACCAGCAGGATGGTGACCAGCAGCACCAGCAGGGCCGCCAGCAGTTTCTGCCCGACCGGGAGGTTTTCCAGGCGTTGGCGCAGGCTCATGAGTCAGGGGGTGTCCATGTCCGGTGGATGGGCCAGTCAGTCGCTGGGCAGGCCGCGGGCCTTCAGGCTATCGACCAGGCGCCGTTGCAGGTGTTCCAGCCGTGGCGCGCTTGCCCCGTGCCGGGCGGCGGCGCGGCAGGCGTGACCGAGCAGGTAATGGACCTCGGTGCGCCGGCCATGACGGACATCCTGGTACATGGAAGAGTAGTTGGCGGCGGTGGCGAGGATCACCCGTTGCACTTCTTCCTTCAGGTCGTTGGCGGCCTCGGGCTGGCCGCAGCGCAGCAGCAGGTTGGCCAACTCGTCGCACAGCTGGTCGACTTCGGTCAGGTGCCCGAGCAGCCCGCCGTTGTGGCAGTCGTGCAGCACGGTCAACGGGTTGATGGCGCAGTTGAGCGCCAGTTTGCGCCACAACCGCGAAAGGATGTCGACGCTCCACTGGGCGGGAATACCGGCGTCGTGGAGGTCGTCGAACCACGCTGGCACGGCGGGGTTGAGCGGGTTGCCCAGCCAGTTGAAGCCATGGCCGGCGAAGCGCACCTGCCAGTCCGCCTCGCGGAACGCGCCCTCGGTGCTGGAGGCGAAGATGCAATGGGCATGGGGCACCTGGTCGGCCACCTCATCCTGGCTGCCCAGGCCGTTCTGCAGCAGTACCAGTTCGGCACCCTCGGCCAGCCGTGGGGCCAGGCGCGCCACGGCGGGGGCCGCGTCATAGGCCTTGCAGGCCACCAGTAAACGGTGGATCGGGCCGGTGGCATCGTGGGTTTCGCCGGGGATCGCGTAGAGGCTGCGCTGGTCCTGTTCGACCAGGGTCAGCCCGCCGACGGCCTGATAGGCCGCCAGGCGCTGCTCGTCTCGCAGGATCAGGCGGACCGCCTTGCCGGCGCGGGCCAGGCGGCAGGCCCAGAGGCTGCCGAGGCTACCGGCGCCGAGAATATGCCAGGTGCTGCTCATCTGCGTTTCGCAACCCGTTATAATGAGCCCGCATTTTAACCCCCTAACCCTGACGCGCTCCATCTTCAAGCTGAGCGCGCTGTTTTTTTATGGAGAACCGCCATGCCTTCGTTCGACGTGGTATCGGAACTGGACAAGCACGAAGTCACCAACGCCGTGGACAACGCGGTGAAGGAACTGGACCGCCGCTATGACCTCAAGGGCAAGGGCAGCATCGAGTTCAAGGACAAGGAGCAGACCGTGCTGCTGACCGCCGAGGCCGAGTTCCAGCTCGAGGCGATGGTCGAAATCCTGCGTCTGGCCTTGGTCAAGCGCAAGATCGACGTCAAGTGCCTGGAAGTGAAGGACGCCTACCCATCCGGCAAGGAGATGAAGCAGGAAGCCAAGTTCCGCGAAGGCATCGACAAAGACCTGGCGAAAAAGATCGTTGCCCACATCAAGGACGCCAAGCTCAAGGTCCAGGCTTCGATCCAGGGTGAGCAGGTACGCGTCACCGGCAAGAAGCGTGACGACCTTCAGGAGGCGATTGCTGCGTTGCGCGCCAAGGAATTCGACATGCCGCTGCAGTTCAACAACTTCCGCGACTGATCGAGGCAGGGCAGGAACCTTGATGGCTCAATGATGTCCATCGGTTCCTGCGGTCGCTGCATGCTGTGCGGCCCGTTTCAATGTGTTTTTTGCCGCTTGGCATCAGGAGAGCAAGACGATGGATTTGAATGCAGAGGTCGACCAGCTGGTTCGCCAGTCGCAGACTTGGGTACCGCTGATCATGGAATACGGCAGCCGCCTGCTGCTGGCCTTGCTGACGCTGGCGATCGGCTGGTGGATCATCAGCAG
Source organism: Pseudomonas oryziphila (assembly GCF_003940825.1). Taxonomy (NCBI): domain Bacteria; kingdom Pseudomonadati; phylum Pseudomonadota; class Gammaproteobacteria; order Pseudomonadales; family Pseudomonadaceae; genus Pseudomonas; species Pseudomonas oryziphila. The sequence continues at coordinate 1,081,108 of NZ_CP034338.1, forward strand.
GGTCAGTGCTCGGCTGGGCAAACTGGTTGGCCTGAAGGCCGACGCGGCGTTGCAGGGCTTCATCAGCACCCTGGCCAACATCGTGCTGAAAGTACTGTTGATGGTCAGCGTGGCGTCGATGATCGGCATCGAGACCACCTCGTTCGTCGCCGCCATCGGTGCCGCCGGCCTGGCCATCGGCCTGGCCTTGCAGGGCAGCCTGGCGAACTTCGCCGGGGGCGTGCTGATCCTGATGTTCCGCCCGTTCCGCATCGGCGACTGGATCGAAGCCCAGGGCGTGGCAGGCACCGTGGACAGTATCCAGATCTTCCACACCGTGCTGCGTACCGGTGATAACAAGACGGTCATCATGCCCAACGGCAGCCTGTCCAACGGCATCATCACCAACACCAACCGTCAGCCGACCCGCAAGGTGGTGTTCGACGTGGGTGTCGACTATGACGCCGACCTGCAGAAGGCCCGCAATGTGCTGCTGGAGCTGGCCCAGGACCCGCGTGTGCTGCAGGACCCGGCGCCGCAGGCGGTGGTGTCGACCCTGGGTGACAGTTCGATCACCGTGTCGCTGCGCATCTGGACCAAGACGGCCGACTACTGGGACGTGATGTTCATGCTCAACGAGCATGCCCGTGACCGGCTCAAGGCCGAAGGGATCGACATTCCCTTTCCGCAGCGGGTGATCCGTGTGGTGCAGGAGACTGCCCTGCAATAAACCTGCTTCGACAGTCGGGGCCGCTGCGCGCCCCTTCGCGGGTAAACCCGCTCCCACAGGGTTCACGCTTAACCTGTGGGAGCGGGTTTACCCGCGAAGGGGCGCGCAGCGGCCCCGGCTTTTTCTGCCCCTTACACTTGCTCACAGCAATCTGCCGTCATTTCTGGCATATAGCCTGACCCCACCCGTCCCCACCTGATATTGATCATGAAACCACTGCTGTACATCACCCCCCTGCGAGCCTTGCTGTTCGGCCTGACCCTGGCGCTGTTCGAGCTGCTGACCTACCTGGCCAGCGATGCCGTGATGCCCGCCATGCCGGTCGTAGTCGGCGACCTGGACGCCAGCCCGGAATTCATCCCCCACGCCCTCAACCTGTACCTGCTGGGCGGGGTGGTGCTGCAATGGCTGATCGGCCCGCTCGCCGACCGTTACGGCCGGCGCCCGCTGCTGCTGACGGGCTGCCTGTTCTTCGGCGTGGCTTGCCTGGCGACGTTCTGGGTACATGACATCGGCCTGTTCAACCTGCTGCGCCTGCTGCAGGGCATCGGCCTGGGCTTCGTGGTCACGGTCAGCTACCCGGCCCTCAACGAGGCGTACAGCGAGGCCGACGCGGTGCGCATGATGGCGTTGCTGGCCAACATCGCCCTGCTGTCGCCGTTGCTCGGGCCGCTGGTGGGCACCTTGATGCTGCAGTGGCTGGACTGGCGCTGGCTGTTCGTGGCGTTCGCGGTCGGTGCGGTGCTGTGCTGGCTGCTGCTGTACCGCTTGATGCCGGAAACCCTGGGGGTGGAACGCCGCGACGGCTCACGCCTGCCGTTCACGCCGATCCACCTGCTGCCGCTGTTGGCCGGCTATGGTCAGTTGCTGGCCAACCGCCGGTTTGTCGCGGGCAGCGCGGCGCTGGGCCTGGTCGGGTTGCCGCTGATCGGCTGGATCGGCCTGTCGCCGGTGCTGCTGATCCACGACGAAGGCCTGAGCACGATGGACTACGCACTGTGGCAGTTGCCGGTGTTCGCCGGGCTGATCCTCGGCAATCTGATCATCAACCGCATCGCCGATCGCTATCCGCTGCCGGCACTGGTGCGCGGGGCCCTTTGGCCTTACCTGGCGGGCCTGTCGTTGATGGTCGCGGCGACCTGGTACTGGCCGACAGTTACCAGCGTGGTGGCCGGCATGTCGCTGTACGCGCTGGGGTTGGGTGTGGCCAACGCGGTGCTGTACCGCATGACGCTGTTCGCCAGCGAACAGAGCAAGGGGCTGGTGTCGGCGATGCTGGGGATGATCACCATTGCCTTGCTGGGGCTGGGGGGCGCTGTGTTGGCGATGCTCGGAGCGGGTGCCAGCCTGATGCACTTCGCCGTGGCGGCAGGCATTGCCGGGGCGCTGGCGCTGTGGCCGTTGTGGTTCGTGGTGGGCAGGCGCTCCGGGGAAGGGGCCGTGGCACAGTAGAAGCATCGCGGGGCAAGTCGCAGCGGCGGTGCGCCGCTGCGACTTGCCCCGCGATGAGGCCCTTGAAGGCCTAATTCTGTTCAGCTGCCGGACTCTCCACCGGCACCGGCTTTCCCCGACCGGCTTCCTGTCGCCACTGCAGGGCGATCAGGATCAAGGTCGGCACGCCCAGCAGGGCGGTGATCAGGAAGAAGTCGTGGTAGCCGAACTTCTCCACCATCACCCCTGAATAGCCGCCGATCAGGCGCGGCAGCAGCAGCATGATCGAGCTGAGCAGGGCATATTGCGTGGCCGAGAACTTCAGGTTGGTCAGGCTCGACAGGTAGGCGACGAACGCCGAGGTGGCCAGGCCCGAGCTGAAGTTGTCCAGCGAGATGGTCACCACCAGCATTTCCAGGTTCGGCCCCATGTCGGCCAGCATCAGGAACAGGATGTTGGTTGCCGCCGACGCCGCGCCGCCGATGAACAGGATCGGCAGGATGCCGAAGCGCACGATCAGCAGGCCGCCGGCACCGGCACCGACCAGGGTCATGATCAGGCCGAAGATCTTGCTGACGCTGGCGATCTGGTCCTTGGTAAAGCCCATGTCGATGTAGAACACGTTGGCCATCACGCCCATCACCGTGTCGGACATGCGGTAGGTAGCGATCAACCCGAGCAGCAGCAGGGCCTGCCAGCGGTAGCGGCTGATGAAGTCGTTGACCGGGGTGAGCACCGGGGCCAGGCCGCGACGGCCGAGGGACGACAGGCACGCCCAGCTCAGCAGTGCATAGAGCAGCAGGCGCAGGAAGGCGCGGTCTTCGAGCAGCAGGTCGAGCGGGGTGGCGTCGCCGAACAGCACGCTGGCCCAGTCGGTGTTGAACATCTGGGTGAAACTGGCAGGTACCGAAACCAGCAGGATGATCAGGACGAACACCGACGCCAGTTGGTGCATCAGCCCGTAGCGCGCCGCCGACAGTTGGGTACGCAGCGGTACCGGGGGTTCACGCATGATCAGCGTGGTGAACACCGCCGGCAGCATCAGCACGCCGAACAGCACGTAAGTGCCGGTCCAGGCCTGATGCAGGTAGCTGAAACCGGTGGAACCGAACCACTCGGCGAAGAACAGTGCGCCGGCCGTGGCCAGCAGCGCGGCGACCCGGTAGCCGGCCATGTAGCTGGCGGCCAACGCAGCCTGGCGCTGGTCGTCGGCGATTTCCAGGCGATAGGCATCGACGGCGATGTCCTGGGTAGCCGAGGCAAAGGCTACCAGCACTGCTAGCGCGACCAGCCATGACAGGTGTTTCTGCGGGTCGCAGAAGCCCATGCCGACCAGGCCCAGCACCACCAGCACCTGCGACAGCAGCAACCAGGAGCGGCGGCGGCCCATGCCGCCGAGCAGCGGCAGGCGCCATTGGTCGAGCAGGGGTGACCACACCCACTTGAAGGCATACGCCAGGCCGATCAGGCTGGCGTAACCGATGGTTTCGCGCGCCACACCCGCTTCGCGCAACCAGACCGACAGGGTCGAGAACACCAGCATGTACGGCAGGCCGGCGGCGAATCCGAGCAGCAGAAGTACCAAGGTTGACGGGCTGGCATAGGCAGCGAGCGCAGCGCGCCAGGTTTTACGGGGCATGGGCCAACATCTGCCTCAAGTTTGCGAAAACAAAGCGCGCACTCTAACCGCTGTGCTCCATCGGGCGCCAGCCATGGCGCGCCATATCCACACGATTATTGGCTACATTCACGCCTTCTGCGCGCAGACGAGCGCGCTGTTCGTCGCCGGATGGGGTGCCCAGGGCAAGGCTCAGGCGCCCCCCTGCGCCGAGCACGCGGTGCCACGGCAGGCGGGTGTCCGCAGGCAGTTGCCCGAGGGTACGGCCAACCCAGCGGGCCGCGCGGCCAAGGCCCGCCAGCTCGGCGAGCTGGCCGTAGCTGACCACCTTGCCCGGCGGGACTTGGCCGAGCACCGAATACAACGCCATTCGTCGGGCTTCGGCATCTTCCGGTGGTGGAGCAGAGATGGCAGACATCAGAGCCCCCTTGGCCTGTAGATGAAACCGGACGGATGGCAACGGCAAATAAGAGTGGAACTCATCGGCATGGTCTGGGTCTGTCCTTGCTCATGGCGTGGGCATCCGGATAATGCCCGGCTTTTTTCGGCAAATCGAATCCGTAGTCCACTTATGTACTCAAGAATCCTGCTCTGCTTCTTCGCTGTATCGCTTTGCACCTCGGCGCTGGCCGATACCGTGTGGATGAAGAACGGCGATCGACTCACTGGCAAGATCACCGTCTTCGATGGCGGCAAGTTGCTGCTGGAGACCTCGTACGGTGGTTCAATCGCCCTGGACTGGAAACAGGTCAAGACCCTTGAGAGCGACCAGGAACTGCTGGTCAAGCAGGACGCCTACAGCGGCGAGAAGGCCAAGTCACTCAAGGCTGCCGAACCGGGCAAGGTGACCTTGGCCAACGGTGATGCGCCCAAGACCGTGGAACTGGCCAGCATCGAGCAGATCATGAAGCCTCGGCCGCTGGTCGAGGACTTTCTGTGGAAGGGCAATGTCGACGTGGCGCTGGACTACAAGCGCGCCGAGAACGACACCGACGACTACGACGTCAGCTTCAAGACCTCCGCGCGCCACGGTCGCTGGCGGCACAACGCCGAAGGCGAATACAACCGCGAGAGCAAGGACGATGTCACCACCGCCAACAACTGGAGCGCGGAATATGCGCTCGACCGTTTCATCACCGAGAAATGGTTCTGGCAGGGGCGCCTGGAGTACAAGCGCGACCAGATCGAAGAGCTGGCGCGCCAGCGCACTATCGGTACCGGCCCGGGCTACCAGTTCTGGGATGACGAGCTGGGGGCGTTCTCGTTGGGCTCGCTGATCAACCGCACCGATTACCAGTACCGTGACGGCGGCAAGGACAACTTCTACGCCGCGGCCGTGAAGTGGGACTACACCCGTTACCTGATCGGCAAGAAAGTGCAGTTCTTCACCAATGGCGAGGTGGGCAAGCCGTTTGGCGGCGTCGCCGACTACGCCCTGGATGCGGAAATGGGGCTGCGCTACAAGGTCACCGACTGGGCTTCGCTCAACCTCAAGGCGGAAAAGGACCTGATCAAGGGCACCGATGATCGCGATCTCGACAAGACTCGCTACACCGCTGGTTTCGGCGTGACCTGGTGAGGGCAGTTGCAAGTATCAAGCAAGCTTCAAGAAGAACTGCGTCATCGAAATTGATTCGGACCTTGCTTTTTCTTGTTGCTTGTAGCTTATGACTTGCAACTGATCATCATTTGCCGAGGACCTCGCTGTGAGTTCTAATGCCCTTCGCCCAGCCCGGGAACTGCTGCTCAAGGAGTACCGTGGCGTTCTCTCCACCCATTCCAAGTCGATGCCGGGCTTCCCGTTCGGCTCGGTGGTCCCCTACTGCCTGGACGCCGATGGGCACCCGGTCATTCTTATCAGCCGTATCGCCCAGCACACCCACAACTTGCAGAAGGACCCCAAGTGTTCACTGCTGGTGGGCGAACGTGAGGCTGAGGACGTGCAGGCAGTAGGGCGCCTGACGGTGATGGCCGAGGCGCACAAGCTCAGCGACGAGGCGGCCATCGAAGCTGCCGCCGCGCGCTACTACCGCTACTTCCCTGAGTCGGCGAACTACCACAAGGCCCACGATTTCGACTTCTGGGTACTGCTGCCGGTGCGCCACCGCTACATCGGTGGTTTCGGCGCGATCCACTGGCTCGACCAGGTCACCCTGGCCAACCCCTTTGCCGGCGCTGGCGAAGCGAGCATGATCGAACACATGAACAGCGACCATGCCAATGCGATCGCCCACTATGTCGCGCTGAGCGGCCTGCCGAGCACGACAGCGGCTGAAATGGTCGGCATCGACAGCGAAGGCATGCACCTGCGCATCGGCCAGGCGGTGTACTGGCTGGCCTTCCCAACAACTTGTAATACCCCGACACAAGTCCGTGAAGCCCTGGTGCTGCTGGCCCGTGCCGAACAGTGGCCGACGGTGGCGCGTGCAGAGGGTTGAAAAAACGCCTGCACGCATCCATCTGATGCTCCTACAGGAAGATGTTCTTCCGTCGAGGAATGAGTGATGCGTGCCTTTTTACTGCTGTTTCTCCTTTTCCCTGTGCTGGAGCTGTTCGTCTTCGTCAAGGTCAGCGCGGCCATCGGTTTCTTCCCGGCGCTGCTGTTGATCATTGCCGGCTCCGCACTGGGGGTATTGGTGATGCGCGTAGCTGGCCTCGCGACCGCCCTGCGTGCCCGTGAGAGCCTGCAGCGTGGCGAGTTGCCCGCCGAAGAAATGTTCCAGGGGCTGATGATGGCGGTGGGTGGTGGCCTGCTGCTGCTGCCGGGCTTCATCAGTGACGTGCTGGGCCTGCTGTGCCTGCTGCCGTTCACCCGCCGCCTGGTGGCTGGCAAGCTGCGCCGCCGTGCCGAAGAGCAGGCCCTGCGCCAGCGGGCGTTCCAGGACGACCCGTTCCAGGGCCAGCCCCGTGATCCCGGCCATCGCCCCAATGTGATCGAAGGCGAGTACGAGCGCCGCGACAAGTAATTGCAATACCTCTGTATGAGCGGCCTTGTGTCGCGAAAGGGCTGCGCAGCGGCCCCAGGATTTCGGCGTTGACGCAAAGATTGCTGGGGCCGCTACGCGGCCCTTTCGCGACACAAGGCCGCTCCTACAGGAACCTGCCGATTCAGGGGGCAGGGAGAGGCAGGTCCAATGAATCCCCTGATGAAAAAATTTCCGTATCAAGCCTTGTAATCGAATAAGGCGGCCTCATGTATGTGGTCACCGCAAGGTTTCTGGTGGTGACACCAGACATGACACAGGTGGTTCGCCCTTCGCGGGCCACCCCCGGCAACGCCGGACCGCATCAACCCGCCGGTGCTGACACCGGCCGATGAAAACCACTATTTGGGAGAGATCGACAATGAAGCTTCGTCCTCTGCATGACCGCGTCGTCATCCGTCGCAGCGAAGAAGAATCGAAAACCGCTGGCGGTATCGTCCTGCCGGGTTCGGCCGCTGAAAAACCGAACCGCGGCGAAGTCGTCGCCGTCGGCACCGGTCGCATCCTGGACAACGGCGAAGTTCGCGCGCTGGCCGTGAAAGTGGGTGACAAAGTGGTTTTCGGCCCTTACTCGGGCAGCAACACCGTGAAAGTCGATGGCGAAGACCTGCTGGTCATGGCCGAAAACGAAATCCTGGCCGTTGTCGAAGGCTGATTTCCCCGACTTCCCGTTACTCCAAAGAATTCCAAGGATTAAACGATCATGGCTGCTAAAGACGTAAAATTCGGCGATTCCGCCCGTAAGAAAATGCTGGTTGGTGTCAACGTTCTGGCTGACGCGGTAAAAGCGACCCTGGGCCCGAAAGGCCGCAACGTGGTCCTGGCCAAGAGCTTCGGCGCGCCGACCATCACCAAGGACGGCGTTTCCGTCGCCAAAGAAATCGAGCTGAAAGACGCCTTCGAAAACATGGGCGCCCAGCTGGTCAAGGAAGTTGCTTCCAAGGCCAACGACGCTGCCGGTGACGGCACCACCACCGCTACTGTCCTGGCTCAGGCCATCGTCAACGAAGGCCTGAAAGCCGTCGCTGCCGGCATGAACCCGATGGACCTCAAGCGCGGCATCGACAAGGCCACCGCCGCTGTTGTTGCTGAGCTGAAGAACCTGTCCAAGCCATGCGCCGATTCCAAGGCCATCGCCCAGGTCGGTACCATCTCCGCCAACTCCGACAACTCCATCGGTGAAATCATCGCCGAAGCCATGGAAAAAGTCGGCAAAGAAGGCGTGATCACCGTTGAAGAAGGCTCGGGCCTGGAAAACGAACTGTCCGTCGTAGAAGGCATGCAGTTCGACCGCGGCTACCTGTCGCCGTACTTCATCAACAAGCCGGACACCATGGTTGCCGAGCTGGAAGGCCCGCTGCTGCTGCTGGTCGACAAGAAGATCTCCAACATCCGCGAACTGCTGCCAGTACTGGAAGCCGTTGCCAAGTCCGGCCGTCCGCTGCTGATCGTTGCCGAAGACGTTGAAGGCGAAGCCCTGGCTACCCTGGTCGTCAACAACATGCGCGGCATCGTCAAGGTTGCTGCGGTCAAGGCACCAGGCTTCGGCGACCGCCGCAAGGCCATGCTGCAGGACATCGCCGTCCTGACCGGCGGCCAGGTCATCTCCGAAGAAATCGGCCTGTCCCTGGAAACCGCCACCCTGGAGCACCTGGGTAACGCCAAGCGCGTCATCCTGTCCAAGGAAAACACCACCATCATCGATGGTGCTGGCGCTGACACTGAGATCGAAGCCCGCGTCAAACAGATCCGTGCCCAGATCGAAGAAACCTCTTCGGACTACGACCGTGAGAAGCTGCAAGAGCGTCTGGCCAAACTGGCTGGCGGTGTTGCCGTGATCAAGGTCGGTGCAGGCACCGAAGTTGAAATGAAAGAGAAGAAAGCCCGCGTTGAAGACGCCCTGCACGCAACCCGCGCAGCCGTCGAAGAAGGCGTGGTGCCTGGCGGTGGTGTTGCCCTGGTGCGTGCCCTGTCGGCCATTGCTGACCTCAAAGGCGACAACGAAGACCAGAACGTCGGTATCGCCCTGCTGCGTCGCGCTGTCGAAGCCCCGCTGCGTCAGATCACTGCCAACGCCGGCGACGAGCCAAGCGTTGTCGCTGACAAGGTCAAGCAAGGTTCGGGCAACTACGGCTACAACGCCGCTACCGGCGAATACGGCGACATGATCGAGATGGGCATCCTGGACCCAGCCAAGGTTACCCGTTCGGCCCTGCAAGCTGCTGCTTCGATTGGCGGTCTGATGATCACCACCGAAGCCATGGTTGCCGACCTGCCGGAAGACAAGCCAGCTGCTGGCATGCCTGACATGGGCGGCATGGGTGGCATGGGCGGCATGATGTAAGCCAGCCTTACCCCCAGCTGTAATGAAAAGCCCCGCCTAGTGCGGGGCTTTTTGTTGCCGGTGGTGGCCTTATCGCGGGGCAAACCACCCACAAGAGGCCCCTGTGGCTGGGGCAGCGAGGTCGAGGTGGGAGCAACGGTCTTTGTAGGAGCGGCCTTGGGTCGCGAAAGGGCCGCAACGCGGCCCCAGGATTTCACCGTGAAAGCAGAAATCGCCGGGGCTGCTCTGCAGCCCTTTCGCGACCCAAGGCCGCTCCTACAGTGGACGTGCAAGTCCACAATGGCCGCGATGGGCCATCAAGCAACGCTGCGCTCGGCCACCGGTGCCGTCGCCATCCCCCGGCGATACAGCACCAGGTAGTAACAGCCCAACCCGATCAGCCAGCAGAACACCGCTGTCCAGATGTTGTGCGAGAGAAAGTGCGCACCCTGCATCATCCTGCCCACCGACAGCACCGACCCGGCCACGAACGCCAGCCCCAGCGCCGCCTTGGCCAGGCGCGGCCGGCGATCGCGCAGCACGAAGAACAGCGCGAACAGGCAGAACCCGGTCGCCGCATGGCCGCCCGGCCAGCACAGGCCAGCCTTGTCGGTAGCCGGGCGTGGCTCGAGCAGCTTGCTGTAGGTTTCGCTGCCGCCGAACTGGCTCAGGCTCCACGGGCACTGTACCTGGGTCAGTTGCTTGAGCGGGGTGACGAAGGCCGTGGACAGGCCCAGTGCCAGCACCAGGCAGCCCAGTTCACGACGCCAGCCGAACAGGCGTTGCCAGAAGAAGCTGGCGATGAACGCTGCGACCGCCACCAGGCTCAAGGCGATCACCACCTGCTTGACCCGGTCGTGCAGGATGGTCTCCAGCACGTAGCTGTGGCGCCCGATGAACTCCCCGGCAGCCCGGTCGAAGAACAGGTTGGCCAGGTCCATGTCTACCGATGTCCATTCCAGCAGGATCAACGCAACGATGGTAACGAAAGGGATGCCCAGGTAGAGCCACGGATTGATCGGGCGTGGGCGAATGGTTTCCTGCATGACAGCTCCAGGGGTGGAAAAAGACCGGGCATTGTCGGGTGCCCGCTATCCTGTGTCCGTGAAGGTTCGGTGAAAAAACTGTAAAGCTTGGTGAATTTTCCCGAGGGCTGGCACAGCGCGGGCGATGGCCTTAAGCTGCCGTCGAGCGAAGCGCGGTACAGGAGACCCCGATGCGTATTCTTTTGGTTGAAGACAACCGCGACATTCTTGCCAACCTGGCCGACTACCTGGGCATGAAAGGCTACACGGTGGACTGCGCCCAGGATGGCCTGTCGGGCCTGCACCTGGCCGCTACCGAGCATTACGATCTGATCGTGCTCGACATCATGCTCCCCGGCATCGACGGCTACACGCTGTGCAAGCGCCTGCGCGAGGATGCCCGCCGCGATACCCCGGTGATCATGCTGACCGCCCGCGACCAGCTGGATGATCGTCTGCAAGGCTTCCGCTCCGGTGCCGATGATTACCTGCTCAAGCCATTCGCCTTGTCCGAACTGGCCGCGCGCATCGAAGCGGTGCTGCGCCGGGCCCAGGGCGGCGGTCGCCGTACCTTGCAGGTGGCCGACCTGAGCTATGACCTCGACACGCTCGAAGTGACCCGCCAGGGCCGCCTGCTCAAGCTCAACCCGGTGGGCCTCAAGCTGCTCGCCGTGCTGATGCAGAAGAGCCCCCACGTGCTGCGCCGCGAAGTGCTGGAGGAGGCCCTGTGGGGCGATGATTGCCCCGACAGCGACAGCCTGCGCAGCCACGTCCATCAGCTGCGCCAGGTGATCGACAAACCGTTCGACAAACCCCTGCTGCATACCGTCCATGGCGTCGGCTATCGCCTCGCCGAGGGCCGCGATGGAGTTTAAGCAGAGCCTTGCCCAGCGCATCATCATCGCCTTTGCGTTGATGAGCGCGTTGGTGGCCGGGGCCTTTGCCTTTGGCATTGTCGCCACCGTGCATCTGGTCGAGGAGCGCTTGATTTCCTCGGTGCTCGGCGGCGACCTGCAGCGTCTGTTGCGCATGGACAGCGTCAGCGACTGGAGCCACCGGCCGCGCCCGGACCAACTGTTCTACTTCAGCGGCGGGCGTGATGATTTCGAGCTGCCCAAGGACTTGCGGCATCTGGAACCAGGCTTCCATGAGGTGTTCCGCGACCAGTTGTCGTATCACGCGATGGTCGAGATCGTCGATGGCCGGCGCTATGTGCTGCTGCAGGACCAGAGCGATTTCGAGGAGCGTGAGCGGGTGCTGTTCGCCGTGGTGGTGGTGGGCTTCGTGCTCAGCCTGGCACTGGCGGTGATCCTCGGTTGGGTGTTGGCGCGACGAGTGATGGCGCCGGTGATCCGCCTGGCTCGCCAGGTGCGTCATCGCGACCAGTTGCTCGGCCTGGCGCCACCGCTGGCGCCGGATTACGCGGCGGACGAGGTAGGGCAGCTGGCGGTGGCCTTCGACGATACCCTGGGCCGGTTGCGTGATGCGCTGACCCGTGAACGGCTGTTTACCAGCGACGTCAGCCATGAGCTACGTACACCGTTGATGGTGCTGGCCACTTCGTGCGAGCTGCTGATTGAAAACCCTAACCTGGACAGCCGTGCGCGCAGCCAGGTCGAGCGCATCGCACGGGCCACCGAGGAGATGCGTGAGCTGGTCAAGACGTTCCTCATGCTGGCTCGCGCGCAACGTGATGAAGGCGCAATCGCCGCCCAGGCGACCTTGCGTGAAGTGGGTGATGATCTGACCGCCGTATGGCGTGACACCATCGAACAGAAGGGCCTGGCGCTTTACTACGATGGCCGGGTGAGCGCCGGCCCTACGCTGTACAACGCCACCTTCCTGCAATCGGTGATGGGCAACCTGTTGCGCAACGCCGCCCACTACACCGATGGTGGCTATATCCGCCTGAGCCTGGAGCCCAACGGGTTCAGTGTCGAGGATAGCGGGGTGGGTATCCCGGAGGAGCAGCGCGAAGCGATGTTCCGCCCGTTCGTGCGCGGTGACGAGCGCCGTGGCGAGGGGCTGGGCCTGGGGCTGTCGTTGGTGCAGCGGATCTGCGATGACCAGGGCTGGCGCGTCACCCTGAGCACCACGCAGCCCCACGGATGCCGTTTCCAGGTAGACCTGAGCCAGGGTAACAAGATGGTCGGTGAGGATCAGGACGGGCAGTAAGGTTCTGGATCCAAGTTAACGTCTTGTAACACCTGTTCTGTTTGATCACGGTTTTTTCACATCTGCATAACCTGATTCCTACGCGCACTTACCTAACGTGAGCGCATTGGAGTCAGGAGATGCTCGATGCGTAGCCCCATCAAACTCGAATTTTCCGAAAAGTACGATCGGGATCATGCCCGCGACTACTTCCTCAAACACCAGGATGGCTTGGCCAGGCGGCTGTCGCACAAGCGTGACGAGCAGATGGCCCGGCATGCCCTGGCCTTGGCCGGCGAGCCGGGCCTGGTCCTTGACCTGCCCTGCGGTGCCGGGCGCTTCTGGCCGCTGCTGGCGGAAAAGCCCAACCGTGTGATCATCGGCGCCGACAATTCCGCAGCGATGATAGAGACAGCCTGTGCCGCACAACCGCCAGAGGTGGTGGCACGGGTACGCCCTTTGCAAACTTCGGCCTTTGCCATTGACCTACCTGACAACGCGGTGGATAGCATCTTTTGCATGCGCCTGTTCCACCACATCGGTGACCCGGCCCACCGCAAGACGATTCTTTCAGAATTTCAAAGGGTTAGCCGCGACAGTGTGATTCTGTCACTGTGGGTGGATGGCAACTTCAAGGCATGGCGGCGCAAGAAACTTGAAGCACGGCGCAGTGTCAGAGCCCAGCAGGACAGCTACCAGAACCGCTTTGTGTTACCGGCGGCTACAGTTGAAGAAGAATTTACGGCTGCAGGTTTCAGAATTCAGGAACGGCTCGACTTCTTGCCGTTCTACGCGATGTGGCGCGTATACGTTTTACGTAAGGGGTAGTGATTGATGGCGGCAGTGCAGAAAGCGTCAGGGCAGTTCGACTTCTACTGGCAGCAGCAGGGTGAATGGGTCGAGGAACCCAATCAGCGGCGTGGCGGCGAAAGCGGCGTGCAACGCCTGTGCGATGCCAGCGGCCAACTGCTGTATGCCAAACGCCAGGTTGGCCACATCTACCGCAGCCTGCTGCATCCGTTCGGTCGGCCCACGGTCTTGCGCGAACTCGATGCCTTGAACAGTTTCGAGCAGTTGGGTGTGCGTGTACCGCGTATCGTGTTTGCCGGTGCTGAGCGCGATGCCGATCACCAGTGGCGTGCGCTGTTGGTAAGCGAAGCGTTGGACGGTTTTGTCGACCTGGATACCTGGTACAGCGAAGGCGCTCGTGAACGTTATCCCCAGGCAGTCCATGAGCGGATGTTCAAGGACCTTGCCGACAACCTGGCGCGGATGCATCTGGGGCACTGGCAGCATGGCTGTCTCTACGGCAAGCATGTGTTCGTCAAGGTGATCGGGACCGGTGAGCAGGCCCGGGCTGAAGTGGCTTTGCTCGATCTGGAGAAGTGCCGGCGGCGAATCAGCTGCCAACGTGCGGCGTACAACGATTTGCGTCAGCTGCGGCGCCATTCGTCGATCACTGACGCGGAATGGCAGACCTTGCTCTATTTTTACCAGATGGCGTTTGGCAGCGCGGTCAAAGGGTTAGAGCAATGAAACTAGAAATCGCTCGAGCTTTGTTTCTTGTTGGGGCATTGGCGGTGACCACGGTGGCTGCGGCTGCCTGGGAGCAGCCGGGGCTGACGGTGTTCAGCAAAGCCGAGGTGGGTGGTTTGTGCCCGCTGCCGCGGGAGGCGAAGGTCGAGCAGGTGTCCGTTAAACCGGATCATGATTTTCTGCTGTTTCTGTTTGGGATGAGGCAGGGGCTGCGGCCGTTTGGTTGATAGGTTGTTTGGTTGTTTGATTTAGGCGCCAGAAGTTTATGTGGACTTCTGGCGTTTTGGTGTTAGGTGTTAGGTGTTTGTGTTTGTGTTGAAAGTTGTATGCGCATTCATTTTTGATGTCGACGCGTAGTCACCTTTCCGCCCTTACGGCGGGTTACTTTTTTTCTTGGAAAAAAGTAACCAAAAACCGCTCGCTCCATTCATACGGCCCTCCGCTGCGCTCCGGGTCCCTTCGCTCCGGCGTCCTCCGGGCCCGCGCGGCCTCCGACTTGCTGCGCAAGTCTACATCTCGCGCCTTCGGCTAACGCCGAAGGGTGCTGCGCACCAGGGCCCTCCAGACGCCTACGCTCAGCCTCCTGAAGTCGCGAAGTTAGGGGCGGCGCCTGGGCTGGCGTTAGCTGTCGCTAGTTGGATTGGTTGGGAACTCAGGATTGCAATCGCTCGCAAGCCAACTCCCACAAGTTAGAACGAAACTTTCAGGCTTGCGCAGTACCTGTAGGAGCGGCCTTGTGTCGCGAAAGGGCCGCAAAGCGGCCCCAGCGTTACAACATAGATTGCCGGGGCCGCTGCGCAGCCCTTTCGCGACACAAGGCCGCTCCTACAGTGAACGTGCAAGCTCATTGAATTCGAACAAACAACATATAAACAACAGCCAAATATATATAGCCGTATTACTGCTCTTGATCTGCTCTTGATCTGCTCTTGATCTGCTCTTGATCTGCTCTTGATCTGCTCTTGATCTGCTCTTGATCTGCTCTTGATCTGCTCTTGATCTGCTCTTGATCTGTTTTTGCTTTTGCTTCTAAGCGCGCGATAGTCCAGGCAACACAAATTGCGACTTCAGGAGGCCGAGTGGAGGTGACTGGAGGGCCCTGGTGCGCAGCACCCTTCGGCGTAAGCCGAAGGCGCGAGATGTAGACTTGCGCAGCAAGTCGGAGGCCGCGCGGGCCCGGAAGGCACCGGAGCGAGGGGACCCCGAAGCGCAGCGCAGGGGCCGTATGATGGGAGCAGGCGGTTTTGCCTACTTTTTCCAAGAAAAAAGTAGGCCGCCGTAAGGGCGGAAAGGTGACTAAAAGTCGACATCGCCGCTGAATGCGCATGCATCTGTCAAAACAAATACTTTGACACCCGAACCCGAACCCAAAAACAAAAACTCACCCAGCCAACCCCCGCCCCTTATGCGCCAACACCGTATAAATGCAAGGCAACACAAACAACGTAAACAACGTCCCAATCGACATCCCCGTAGCAATCACCAGCCCGATATCAAACCGGCTGACCGCCCCAGCCCCGGTCGCCAGAATCAACGGCACCATGCCAAACACCATGGCCGCCGTGGTCATCAGCACCGGCCGCAGGCGAATCGCCGCCGCCTCCTCGATCGCCTCACGCACCCCCAGGCCCTTTTCCTCCCGCAACTGATTGGCAAACTCGACGATCAGGATGCCGTGCTTGGTAATCAGCCCGATCAAGGTCACCAGTCCCACCTGGGTGTAGATGTTCATGCTCGACACCCCAAGGAACAGCGGCAACAACGCCCCACAGATCGACAACGGCACCGTCACCAAAATCACCAACGGATCACGGAAACTCTCGAACTGCGCCGCCAGCACCAGGAAGATGATCGCCAGGGCCAGGCCAAAGGTCATCCACAGCGCGCTGCCTTCCTGCACGAACTGCCGCGCCGTACCGGCATAGTCGACCGAGAAGCCTTCAGGCGCTTCCTCGCGGGCGATGGCCCGCACGGTGTCCAGCGCCTCGCCCATGCTCACCATAGGCACCCCCTGGATGATCGCCGAATTGAGCTGCTGGAACTGGTTGAGCTGGCGCGGCCGGGCGCGGTCGCTGAGGGTGATCAGGGTCGACAGCGGCAACAATTGGCCATGGTCGTTCTTCACGTAGTAATTGTTCAGCCAGCCCGGGTTGGCGCGGTAGGGCCGTTCTACCTGGGCGATCACCTTGTAGCTGCGGCCTTCGAGGGTGAAGCGATTGATCTCTGCTTCGCCGAGCAAGGTGGCAAGCGTGCCGCCCAGGGCGTCCATCGACACGCCCATCTGTGCTGCCTTGGCGCGGTCGATGTCGATCAGCACTTCAGGCTTGTCGAAGGCCAGGTCGATATCGAGGAACGCGAACTTGCCCGAGGCCTCGGCGCGGGCCTTGATGCGCTGCGCCACATCGAGCAGGGCAGGGTAGTCACCGGCGGTGTTGATCACGAACTGGAACGGCAACCCTTCACCGGTGCCGGGCAGCGAGGGCAGGTTGAAGCCGAAGATCTGCAGGCCGCCGATCTGTGAAAGCTCGGCCTGCACCAGCGGCAGCAACGCCATCTGCGTGCGTTCGCGTTCGCTCCACGGCTTGAGCAAAAAGCCGCCAATACCGGTTTGCACGCCATTGAAACCGTTGATCTGGAACGACGAGTAATACTCGGGGAAGGTCCTGAACAACGGCGTGAACTTGTCGGTGTAGGCATTGAGGTAGTCGAGGTTGGCGGTCTGCGGCGAGCTGCTCATCATGAAGATCACCCCCTGGTCCTCGTCCGGCGCCAGTTCGTTGCGGGTGAACATCAGCAGCACCGGGATCAGGCACAGGATCAGCACGGCGAACACCAGCACCACCGGGCGGCTGTCGAGGGTGCCATGCAGCAGGTGCTGGTAACGCAGCTTGAGGCTCTCGAAGATCAGGTCCAGGCGATGGGCCAGGCCAGTGGGATTCTGCTCGTGGCGCAACAGCAGGGCGCACATCATCGGCGACAGGGTCAGGGCGACGATCCCGGAAATGATCACCGCATCCGCCAGCGTAAGGGCGAACTCCTTGAACAAGGCACCGGTCAAGCCAGTGAGAAAACCGATCGGTGCGTACACGGCCGCCAGGGTGATGGTCATCGACACCACCGGCAAGGCGATCTCCCGCGCGCCTTCCAGTGCCGCCTCGAACGGGGTCTTGCCTTCTTCGATATGGCGGTGGATGTTCTCCACCACCACGATGGCGTCGTCCACCACCAGGCCGATGGCCAGGACCATGGCCAGCAGTGTCAGCAGGTTCAGCGAGTAGCCCATCATCTGCATGAAGAACAGCACGCCGATCATCGACAGCGGGATGGTCACCACCGGGATCACCACCGAGCGCAGGGCGCCGAGGAACAGGAACACCACGACAATGACGATCAGCACCGCCTCGCCCAGGGTCTTGATCACTTCATTGATCGAGGCCTGGATGAACAGCGTGGCGTCGTAGGCGATCGACACCTTGAGGCTCGACGGCAGTTCTTCCTCCAGCTGCGGCATCAGCTTGCGCACTTCCTTGATCACGTCCAGCGGGTTGGCCGCCGGGGTGGCCTTGATGCCGATGTACACCGACGGCGTGCCGTCGAACGAACTGACCGTGTCGTAGTTCTCGGCGCCCATCTCGATGCGCGCCACATCGCCCAGCAGTACCCGGCTGTCGCCGGCGGTCTTGACCGGCAGGGCGGCGAAGGCCTCGGCAGTCTTGAGTTCGGTGCTGGCGTTGATGCTGGTCACCACGTACTCGCCCTTCACCTCACCGGCGGCGGCGAGGAAGTTGTAACGGCGCACCGCACTGGTCACGTCCACCGCCGACAGGCCGAAGCCGGCCAGCTTCACCGGGTCGATCCAGATGCGCATGGCGAACACCTGGTTGCCGAGGATCTGCGCTTCGGCCATGCCAGGCAGGGTGGCCAGCTTGGGCTGGATCACCCGCGACAGGTAGTCGGTGATCTGCGGGTTGCTCATCTGGGTGCTGTAGAAGCTGATGTACATCAGCGCCGAGGCGTCGGCGGCTTCCTTGCTCAGCACCGGGTCTTCCGAGTCCTGCGGCAGCTTGTTGCGCACCTCGTTGGCCTTGGCCAGCAGCTGGGTGAACAGGCGGTCGGTGTCGGCACCGATGCGTGCGTAGACCGAGATCACCGAGAAGTTCTGCCGGCTCACCGAGGTCATGTAGTCGATGCCGTCGGCGCTGGCCAGGCTCTGTTGCAGCGGTTGGGTGATGTAGCCCTGGATGGTCTCGGCGTTGGCCCCGGGGTAGGCGGTGGTCACCGTGATCAGGGCGTTTTCCATGGCTGGGTACTGGCGGATCTGCAGCTTGTTCCAGGCTTGCAGGCCCAGCAGCAGGATCAGCAGGCTGACCACGCTGGCCAATACCGGGCGACGGATGAACGGGTCGGTGAATGCCATGGCCGCCTCCCGTTCAGTTCGCGCCGGGCGCGGCAGGTTTCAGGGCCTGGTCGTCGCTGATACGGATGGCTGCGCCGGGGCTCAGCTTGAGCTGGCCGGCGGTCACCACCTGGTCGCCGGCCTGCAGGCCCTTGCTCACCACCACCCAGCCATCGCGCCGTTCGCCGGTCTGCACGGTGCGCTGTTCGGCAATCAACTGCGGTTGGCCGTCGGCACCGGGCACTGGCTGGCCCTCTTCGGTCTTCTTCGGGCTGATTACATAGACCGAGTTGCCATACAGCGTGAAGGTGATGGCGTTTTCCGGCACCACCACTTGCGGCTGCGGGTTGGGCAGCAGCAGTTGCAGGCTGGCGAACATACCCGGCAGCAGCTTGCCGTCGGGGTTGGCCAGCGTGGCGCGGGCCAGCAGGTTGCGTGTGCTTTCCTCGACCTTTGGGTTGATCGCACTGAGGCTGGCGGGGAAGGTCTGGCCCGGGTAGGCCGCCACCTGCACCAGCACCTGTTGGCCCAGGCTCAGGTGCGGCAGCGCCTGCTCGGGCACGTTGAAGTCGACGTAGAGGCTGGACAGGTCCTGCAGGGTGGCGATCACCGTGCCACTGGCGAGGTAGGCGCCGACATCCACCTGGCGAATGCCGATGGTGCCGCTGAACGGCGCGCTGATGCTTTTTTTCGCCAGCGACGCCTTGAGTTGATCGACCACCGCCTGGTTGCGTCGGTACTGGGTGGTCAGGCGGTCGTATTCACCGCGGGAAATGGCCGAGTCGCCGACCAGCTGGCTGCCGCGGCCGAAGTCGACCTTGGCCAGGTTGAGGTCGGCCTGGGCGGTGCCGAGCAGCGCGGTTTCCTGGTCGTGGTCCAGTTGCAGCAGCAGTTGCCCGGCCTTGACCTGCTGGCCCGACTCGAAGTGCAGCGACTTGACCGTGCCGGCCACCTCCAGGCTCAGCTCCACGCCCTGGTAGGCCTTGAGGCTGCCGACCGCCGGCAGGCGCTGCTGCCACTGGCGCAGTTCGGCCTGGGCCGCGGCAACGCTGACCGGCGGCTTGGGTTGGCTGAACATCTGCACCTGTTTATAGATGGAGAAGGCCTTGATGCCCCCCAGGATCAGCACGATCAGCAAGACAACGGCCAACATGATCAGCATGCGGCGGCGCAACATGGTCCGGTTCCCTGGATGCGAGGTTGTTATGGATTACGCGCGACCACGGGCGATCCTGCCCACGTGCGATGGGGCAAGTATTGTCGAGAATTGAGAAAAGAGGAGGTTGTCGCGCTGCCTGGCAGTGCCTCATCGCCGGCAAGCCGGCTCCCACAGGGACAGCGCATAGCTTCTTGTGGGAGCCGGCTTTTGTCGAGAATTGGGAAAAGGGGAGGTTGCCGTGTTGCCTGGCAGTGCCTCATCGCCGGCAAGCCGGCTCCCACAGGAGCAGCGCATGGCTTCTTGTGGGAGCCGGCTTGCCGGCGATAGGGCCGAACAATCAGGCCAGGTGCAGGTGATTGTCCCAGAACCCGGACGGCAGGTTCATCGGTTGCCCGATCAGCTCTGCCTTGCGGCAGTCGTAGAAGCGGCAACGCCCCTGCCCGGAGGTCACGACGAAACCATCCTGCACCGCACCCACCCCGGCGCAATCGGGCATCGGCGCATCGAGCTTCACCGCGCCGCTGTCCAGGTCCCAGATGAACAAGCGGTTTGCCCGTGGCGCGGTCAGCGCCACCAGGCGCAGGTCGCTGTGGATGGCGACACTGGCGGTGTACTGGGCCATCGACTGCAGCTGCCGCTCGGGCACCGGGAAGGCCTTGAACGGCTCGCCGGGGCGTTTGATCGCCAGCAGCTCGGCAGTCTCCTCCGAGCTGCCCATGAACTGCTGGCAGGCGGCGATGGTGCCGTCGTCGCCCACCGCCAGGTGGCGCACGCTGTTCATCTGCTGGGCCAGGGTTTCCTTGCTCAGCAGAGTGCCGTCGCGCTGCATCAGCACCAGGCTCGGCTGCATGGCGTCGAGGTTCATCTCTACTCGGCTTTCGGCCTCGGTGCGGATGCCGCCGTTGGCCACCACCAGCGTCTCGCCGTCGGGCAGCCAGGCCACTTCGTGGGGGCCGATGCCGTGGGTCGAGAGCTCGCCGGTGTGCACCAGGCGCTCACCTTCGAAGCGGTACACACCCAGCACGCCACGGCCAGGGTCGGTGGTGTCGTTCTCGGTGGTGTACAGCCATTCGCCGCCCTTGTGAATCACCGCATGGCCGTAGAAGTGGCGGTGCGGCTGCGAGGTGACGGTTTGCAGCAGGCGCCCGTCGCGCAGGTCGATCAGGTAGCTTTCGGTGCCGGGCCGGCGGGCAACGAACAGGGCGATGGGCAGTTCGGGGTGGTTGATGATCGCGTGGCAACGCTGGGCCACCTGGGTGCTGAACACCTGGGTGCCGTCCAGGCGGAAGCCGACGGCGTAGTGCTTGCCGTCGCCATCGTCGCGCGCCGAGAGCAGCAAGGGCTCGCTGCCTTTGTTGCGCAGCAGGCTCCAGCCGCCCAGGGTCAGGGCGCTGAGCAGTACGCTACCGAGTTTGATCGCCTGGCGTCGCAGCATGATCAGTCACCGTCGTTGGCGTTGAAGCCCAGCTGAATGTTGAGCGCCTTGGCCAGGTCGCCTTCATGCAAGCGATGGAGGACGTTCAGGCTGTCGTAGATCTGGTTCAGCGCCTGCTGCCCGGCTTCGTCGGCCAGCAGCTCGCCGAGGGTCTTCTGGTTGTCGGCCAGCAGCTTGAGGGTGGCTGCGTAGGCGTCGTCGATCTTCTGTGCCAGCGCCGCCTGGTCTTTGCCCAGCAGGCCGCGCAGGCCTTGGTTGTCGACCCCGGACCAGACGGTCTGGGCGGCCTTGAGCGAAGCTTCCAGGCTCTTGAGCGAAGAATGGCTGCGCCAGGCTTCGGCCTGCAGCGGTTGTGGGATGCCCTTGCTCTGGCGGCCCATTGGCGCCCCGAGTTTCTTCTTCAGGGTGTCCAGGCCGGTGACCTGGGCGCGCAGCAGGTCGGCGATCGCTTCGTGGGAGTCGGCGTAGCGCTGGTTGGGGAACTTGGTCATCTGCGACAGCATGCCGTCGGTGCTGTTCCAGGTCTTGAGGATGTCCTCGGCCAGGACCTTCTGGTGTTCGCCGATCGCCACCAGCAGCGGGCAGTAGCGCGCCTTCTGTTCGGCCGTGGCCATGTCCGGCTTGCTGTCGAACAGGATGTACTCGTAGGCGGACAGGCCGCGCACCACGACGCTGGCCTTGCTCAGTGCCTCGGCATCGACTGGCTTGTCGCCATTGACCAGTTGCTCGACCTGGCGGCCCACCAGGTTCTTCTTGTCTGGCCAGAACTGCACCTGCCAGGCGCGGTTGCCTTCGGCCAGCGGGCCGACCAGCAGCGGTTGCAGTTCGGCCCAGGCTTTCTGCGCGTTGAGGAAGTCGGCGCGGGCGCTGTCCAGCGAGGTCTTGCCTTCGCAGTAGGCCAGGGCGCTGGCGGCCAGCACGCGGTCGGCCTCGACCCAGCGGCTGTAGGTCGGCAGGATCACTTGCTTGGCGATGGCGGCGGAGGTCACGGCTTGCGGGTCCTGCGGGGAGCAGGCGCCGAGGGCGAGTGCGGCGAGGCTGGTGAACAACAGTTTGGGTCGGAACATGCCCGGCTCCTTAGCGCGTTTAAAGTGAATTCAGGAAGGCCAGCAGCGCGGCGCGCTGCTCGGCATTGAACGTCAGTACCTGGTCGCGCGCCGCCTGGGCTTCGCCGCCGTGCCAGAGCACGGCTTCGAGCAGGTCGCGGGCACGGCCATCGTGGAGGAAGCGGGCGTCGCTGCTGACGGTCTGGCTCAGGCCGATACCCCACAGGGGCGGGGTGCGCCAGTCCTGGCCGTTGGCGGCGAACTCGGTGCGCTCGTCGCTCAGGCCCGGGCCCATGTCGTGCAGCAGCAGGTCGCTGTAAGGGCGTATCACCTGGTTGGCCAGCTCGGGCTCGGCGGCATTGGCGGCGGTGGTGAACTGCGGGGTGTGGCAGCTTTGGCAACCGGCCTGGTAGAACAGGTTCTTGCCGGCCAGTACCTGCGGGGCCGCGACGTTGCGGCGGGCCGGTACGCCCAGGTTGCGGGTGTAGAAGGTGACCAGGCGCAGGAGGTTGTCGCTGACCTCTTTTTCGCCATCGGCACCATCGCCATTGGGCGCGGCCAGGCAGTCGACCTGGGTCGGGGTGCAGTCGTCCTTGGGCAGCAGCGTGCTGGTCAGGCCCATGTCACCGGCGAAGGCATGCACATTCTGCTGGTTGACGTTGGGTTGCCCGGCCTTCCAGCCGAAGCGGCCGACCACCGTCTTGCCCTGGGCGTCGTCCCAGACCCGGTTGGCACGGCCGCGGATGCCGTCGTGGTTGCGGTCATCCGGGTCTTCGTTGGCCAGGATATCGGCTTCGGCGATGGCTTCGAGCAGGCCGAGGCCGATCATCGGTGGGGCGATGCGGGCCGAGAAGCGGGTATCGGGATGCATCGGGCCGTAGCCGAGCTGGGTGATCTGCAGGGTGGGGCGGCGCAACTCGACCTGGTGGCCGTCCTTGAAGGTGACGGTCTGGCTGTCGTAGCTCACCCGTACCTTGCCCTCCGGCGCCACGCCGGGCACGGCCATGTCCTGCAGCTGGGTGCCATACACCGGCTCAGGCACCACGCCCAGGCGTTCGATAACCTGGGCGTAGTAGGGCTGATCGGGGATCGACAGGCGTACCAGCATCGACACCGCGTTGCTGTCGCCGGGCTCCGGCGGGTGGCCGCGGCCGTCACGCACGTGGCAGTTCTGGCAGGCGTTGGTGTTGAACAGTGGGCCCAGGCCATCACGGGCGGTGGTGGTGGACGGGGCGATCACCCAGGGGCTGCGAAAAAAGCTGTTGCCCACGGCGAAGTCCAGGCGCCGCTCGGGGCTGAGGTTGGCCGAGGGCAGGGAGAAGGCGTTGCGGTCACTGCGCTGCACCGTTGCCTGGCCGCCGGAGAGGGCTTCACCGGGCTCGGCCTGGGTGAAACGCGGGGCGTCGTCACAGGCGGCAAGGGTGAAGGCCAGCAGCAGGGGGCTTAGGCGGAGCAAGGACATCGACAATCCTGGGCGTGGGCGAAAAACCGGCGTGCAAGCTTATCAGGCCGGCTGTTTTTGAATAAGAGCAATTTGCAATTGCTGGATGAAATCGCGGACATGTCGTGCACCCTGTGGGAGCGGGTTTACCCGCGAACACCGGCGTAGCCGGTGCCAGGTACCGAGTCGCCTGATTCGCGGGTAAACCCGCTCCCACAGGGATTTGTGTGGGTGAAACATGTAAAAAAAGGCGACCCGAAGGCCGCCTCTTTGCATCAACCGTCAACGCGTCGATCAGAACTCGTGATCAGCGGTGTCCGGGTTCAGGTTGTCGATGCCCAGCTTGCCTGCGGCCTGCTCGATTGCGCCGGTCTGCTTGACCAGCGACGCGATGGCGTCACGTACGATCTGGTTGCCGGCAGCGTTGTCGGCGGCGATCAACTGGTCGTAGTGCTCGCCTTTGAGCGCGTGGTCGACGATCACCTGCAGCTTGGCTTCGGTGGCTTCCAGGTCGGCCTTGAGGGTGGCGTCGGCGGCCGGGTCGGCCTTGGCCACCAGCGACGACAGGCTCGGGCCGCTCAGCTTGGTGCCGTCGGCGCGGGTGTACTCGCCCAGGTAGACGTTGCGGATGCCCTTGGCGTCATAGAAGTGCGAGTAGTGGGTGTTGTCGCTGAAGCAGTCCTGCTCGTCTTCCGGCGAGTTGGCTTCCAGCGAGACCTTCATGCGTTCGCCGGCCAGTTCGCCCAGCGACAGGCTGCCCATGCCGAACAGCATCTTGCGCAGGCCGTCGTTGACCGGCTCGGCTTCCAGGGTGGCGCGGTAGTTGTCGGCAACGTTCGGTGCCCAGTTGCCGACCATCTCTTCGAGGTCTTTGACCAGCAGTTGGGTGACCGATTTCAGGTAGGCACGGCGGCGGTCGTTGTGGCCGCCGGTGGCGCCTTTGCCTTCCAGGTAGTCCGACGCTGGGCGGTTACCGGCGCCAGGGCCGGTACCGTTGAGGTCCTGGCCCCAGAGCAGGAATTCGATGGCGTGGTAGCCAGTGGCGACGTTGGCTTCGGAACCGCCCAGCTCGTTCAGGCTGGCCAGCTTCTCGGGGGTGATGTCCTTGACGTCGACCTTGTCTTCGCCAACCTGGATTTCGGTGTTGGCGATGATGTTGGCGCCGGCAGCCGGGTTGCCCAGGGCGTGCTCGTAGCTCTTGTCGACGTAGTCGATCAGGCCTTCGTCCAGGGGCCAGGCGTTCACCTGGCCTTCCCAGTCGTCGATGATGGTGTTGCCAAAGCGGAACGCCTCGCTCTGCAGGTACGGTACGCGGGCGGCGGCCCAGGCTTCTTTAGCGGCCTTCAGGGTCTGGTCGTTGGGGCTGGCGAGGAACGCGTCCACAGCGGTTTGCAGCTGCTTGGCGGTGCTCAGCGAGTCGCTGTACACGGCGTAGACCATCTCGGTGTAATGCTTGACCACGGCCTTGCCGGCAGCTTCGTCGACAGCGCCCGGTGCGGCGGCGGTGGTGCTGGCGGCGGCAGGTGCCTGGGCTTGCGGCGCGGCGGCCTTGTCGTTCTTGCCTTCGCCGCAACCGGCGAGGGCGATGGCGATGGCCAGCAGACTGGCGGAGGCCAGAGGCATACGAATCATTATTGGTTTCCTGCGTCGTGTGGTTGGACCGTGCGGCGTGGCACGCGAAACCGCAACATCATGCGAAAGATTTGCATTTGCTGTAAAGGGGCGGGCGCGCATTTCATGCAAACGCCCGTTTGCGGTGCATCGGTATGTGTGGCGGGGGTTACAGCACCGATACCTGGTTGCGCTGAGCCTGCTTGAGGAACGCGGTGAGCTCGCGCGACGACAGCGGCTTGCTGTAGTGGTAGCCCTGACCTTCGTGGCAGCCCTGGGCGATGATGTAGCTCTCCTGCTCGGCGGTTTCCACGCCTTCGGCGATGACCTGCATCCCCAGGCTTTTGCCCAGTTGGATGATGGCCCGGACGATGGTGGCGTCGTCGTCGTCGTCGAGCAGGTCCTGGACGAAGCTCTTGTCGATCTTGATCTTGTCCAGCGGCAGCGACTTCAGGTAGCTGAGCGAGGAATAGCCGGTGCCGAAGTCGTCGATGGCGATCAGCGCGCCGGAGCGGCGCAGGCTGAGCAGGTGCTGGGCGGCGGTGCTGATGTCTTCCATCAGGCCGGTCTCGGTGACCTCCAGCTCCAGGCTGCGCGGTGGTAGGCGGTAGGCCTGCAGCAGGTTGTTGACCACCCGCGGCAGCTCGTTATGGTGCAACTGCACGGTGGACAGGTTGACCGCCATGCGCAGTTCGCTGAAGCCCAGGTCGTGCCACTCGCGCAGCTGGCGGCAGGCTTGGTCGAGTACCCATTCGCCAATGGTGATGATGTTGCCGTTCTGTTCGGCCAGCGGGATGAACTGGTCCGGCGGTACCATGCCCAGCTCCGGGTGCTGCCAGCGCAGCAGTGCTTCGACGCCGACCACACGGTGGTCGCGGTAGCTGATCTGCGGTTGGTAGACCAGGTACAACTGGTTGCGCGGCAGGGCTTCGCGCAGGTCCTTTTCCAGTTCGCGGCGCCGGCGCATCTCGCTGTCGACGCTGGCGATGTAGAACTGGTAGCGGTTGCGCGAGCGGGCCTTGGCCAGGGTCATGGTCTGTTCGGCTTTTTGCAGCAGCTTCTCGGTACTGTCACCGTCCTCGGGGAACAGGGTGATGCCGATGGTGGCGCGCAGGCGGATCTGCTGGTGATCGAGGTCGAACGGCGCCTCGAGGTCGTCGAGGATACTCTGGGCCAGCTCGGCGGCTTCGTAGGGTTGTTCGATATTGGCCTGGACCAGGGCGAACTGGTCGCCCCCCAGGCGGGCCAGGGCGCCCAGGCGGCCGCTGTGGGCGCGCAGGCGGTCGGCCAGGGCCAATAGCAACTGGTCGCCGACCTGGTAGCTGAACTGCTCGTTGATGCCCTTGAAGTCGTCCAGGCCCACGCACAGCACGGCCACGCGCCGTTGCAGGCGGCCGCCGTCGTCGAGAATCTTGTCCAGCTGCTGCTGCAACTGCTGGCGGTTGGGCAGGCCGGTGAGGAAGTCGTACTGGGCCATGCGTTGCAGGCTGTTCTCGGCTTCGTGGCGCAGGTGGGTGTTGCGCTCGATGGACGCCAGCAACTGGTTGGCGGTGTTGACCCAGATGCCCAGTTCGTTCTTCTCGTGGCCCTTGAGCAGCGGAATCTGGTGCTGGCTGGGGCGGTCGGGGTTGATCTGGGTAAGGTGCTCGATGATCTTCGACAGCGGCTTGGTCAGCAGCCAGTGATACACCAGGTACAGCACCAGGCCCATGGCCAGGGCGCGCAATACCCCGGAAATGAAGATGATCACGGCGTTGATCAGGAAGCCTTCGCCGTAGCTGGAGGTGTCGAGGGTGATGCTCAGGTCGCCGTAGTATTCGCTGTACGGGCCGCGGCCGACCAGTTGCGTGGTGTAGGTGCGTTCCTGGCCAAGGATCGGGTCGGTCAGCCAGCGCATGGACATGTCCTGCAGCGGCCTGGATTTTTCCGCGAGCATGGTTTCGTTGGGGTGGCCGATGGAGGCCATGCGCACCGATTCGTCCTGGAACAGGCCTTCCATCACCTGCATGCCCATTTCCCGGTCGAGGCTGTACACCGCCTGGGTGGAAGGGTCGCGGAACATGTCGAGAATGCGCTGGGCGCCACTGTTCACGGCCTGGCGGGTCTTGTAGACGTCATAGACGATCTGCGCGCAGCTGAGCACGACACCGACCGCCAACGCCGAGAGCAGCACAACCCTGAGCAACTTCACCGACAAGCTGTTGCGAAATTCCAGCTTCAAAGGGGTTTCCTTAATCCATGCGCATGCCATTATTTTGCCATCAATCCTGGCAATAAGACTATCGACCGATTGCCCGCCCATCGACGGAATTGCCCTTGGCTCTATATCGGTTGAACGGCCATGCGACTTGAGTGCGCTGCATCAACTTTCCAGAAAATTGATGTTAGCGCGCTCTGCGTGCTGAGCAAGAGCACAAAGGCAGACAACGCGCGAAAAAAAGGCGAAAAAAAACCCGGCGGCTGCCGGGTTTTTTCAATGCCTGGTTGATCAGGCGGTGAAGACCTTGCCTTCGAACTGCTCGGCAACGAACTTCCAGTTGACCAGGTTCCAGAACGCCTCGACGTACTTCGGACGCAGGTTGCGGTAGTCGATGTAGTAGGCGTGTTCCCAGACGTCGCAGGTCAGCAGCGGGGTGTCGCCGCTGGTCAGCGGGCAGCCGGCGCCGATGGTGCTGGCCAGGGCCAGGGAACCGTCAGCCTTCTTCACCAGCCAGCCCCAGCCGGAACCGAAGGTGCCGACCGAAGTCTTGGTGAACTCTTCCTTGAACTTGTCGAAGGAACCGAAAGCGGCGGTGATGGCATCAGCCAGGGCGCCGGTCGGCTGGCCGCCGCCGTTTGGCGACAGGCATTCCCAGTAGAAGGAGTGGTTCCAGATCTGAGCGGCGTTGTTGAAGATGCCACCCGAAGAGGTCTTGACGATCTCTTCCAGGGTCTTGCCTTCGAATTCGGTGCCTGGGACCAGGTTGTTCAGGTTCACGACATAGGTGTTGTGGTGCTTGTCGTGGTGAAACTCCAGGGTTTCCTTGGAGATGTGCGGCTGCAGGGCATCGTGGGCGTACGGCAGCGGCGGCAATTCAAAAGCCATGGTGGATCTCCTGATTCAGGTCTGTTCGCGGTTTGCGCAAGGCCGATCACGGGCGGCCCGGTGAGCGTCGGCGAGTTTGTACTCTTTGCGACGCAAGGGCTGGATCATAGCACCCGGTCTTGCGCATAACCACGCAACAACTATAGGGAATAGAGGTTCCAGAGCGGTTGGCGCGGCTGACCGGCGGGCTGTGGGGTCATTGTCGATGTGTACACGTGGGAGCGGGTTTACCCGCGAATGCGATGTTGCAGCAACCGCCGCATTCGCGAGTAAACCCGCTCCCACACTGTGTATCGTCAGTTGAAAACCAGCTGAGCGGCCACCGCGAACATCATCACCGCCACCATCAGGTCCAGCATCCGCCAGGTCGCCGGCCGTGCCAGCCATGGCGCCAGCCACGCAGCGCCCACTGCCAGGGTGGTGAACCACAGCAGCGACGCGCTGGCGGCACCGGCCACGTAGGCGCCAGGCACGGTCTGCTGGGCGCCGAGCGAGCCGATCAGCAGCACCGTATCCAGGTAGACGTGCGGGTTGAGCAAGGTCACCGCCAGCGCGCTGAGCAGCACCGCGCGGCGCGAGCGCACGCCCTGGCCCTGCTGATGCTGCAGGCTCTGCTTGGAGCAGGCGCTGCGCAAGGCCTTGGCGCCGTACCAGATCAAGAACACCGCGCCGCCCCAGCGGGCCACTGCCAGCAGCGTCGGGTTATGCGCCAGCACCGTGGCCAGGCCGAACACCCCGGCGGCCACCAGCAGCGCATCGCAGACGATACACAGCGCCGCCACCGGCAGGTGATGTTCGCGACGCAGGCTCTGGGCCAGGACGAAGGCGTTCTGCGCGCCGATGGCCATGATCAGGCCGAAGGCCACCAGCATGCCGTTCAGATAGCTTTGCCACATAGCGCCAACACTCCACTGACACCGACGCAGAGGCCGGTGTTGATTGCCAAGAAAGATGTGGCCATTGTGGCGCCCTCGGCTGTATAAGAAAAACAAATAGAGCTGATCACTCATTAGAGAAATCGATGTTCGACTATAAGCTGCTCGCCGCCCTCGCCGCGGTGATCGAACAAGCGGGCTTCGAGCGCGCCGCCCAAGTGTTGGGGCTGTCGCAATCGGCCATCTCCCAGCGCATCAAGCTGCTCGAGGCCAGGGTCGGGCAACCGGTGCTGGTGCGGGCCACGCCGCCCAGCCCCACCGAGGTCGGCCGCCAGTTGCTCAACCATGTGCAGCAGGTGCGCCTGCTGGAGCGCGACTTGCAACGCCAGGTGCCGGCGCTGGACGAGGAGGGCATGCCTGAGCGCCTGCGCATCGCGCTCAATGCCGACAGCCTGGCGACCTGGTGGGCGGGGGCCGTGGGGGCGTTCTGTGCCGAGCAGCAGGTGCTGCTGGACCTGGTGGTGGAAGACCAGGATGTCGGCCTCAAGCGCATGCGCGCCGGTGAAGTGGCGGCCTGCCTGTGCGGCAGCGAGCGGCCGGTGGCCGGGGCGCGGAGCATGCCGCTGGGGGCGATGCGCTACCGGGCGCTGGCCAGCCCCGCGTTCATGGCGCGTTACTTCCCCAACGGCTTCGAGGTGGCACGGCTGGCGCGCACGCCGGCGGTGGTGTTCGGCCCGGACGATTTCCTGCAGCATCGCTACCTGGCATCGCTGGGGATCCAGGACGGTTTCCTCCACCACCTGTGCCCCTCGTCTGAAGGTTTCCTGCGCATGACCGAGGCGGGCCTGGGCTGGGGGCTGGTGCCGGAGCGCCAGGTGGCCGAGCTGTTGGGCCGTGGCGAACTGGTGGAAATCTGCAGCGATACCCCCATCGACGTGCCGCTGTACTGGCATCATTGGCGCAACGGCGGGCAACTGCTCGCCCAGCTGACCGAGCACCTGCGTCATTCGGCGCGGGACTGGCTGGTGCCCTTGTAGGCCTGGCCGGCGTCTGCTGCATCTGAAATCTGGCAAGGCGGAGTGTTACATGCGAATTCTGGTCACCGGCGCGAGCGGCTTCATCGGCGGGCGCTTTGCGCGCTTTGCCCTGGAGCAGGGCCTGGAGGTACGGGTCAATGGCCGGCGGGCGGAGGGTGTGGAACACCTGGTCAAGCGCGGCGCGCAGTTCATCCCCGGCGACCTGGGGGACGCCGAATTGGCCCGGCGGCTGTGCCAGGGCGTCGATGCGGTGGTGCACTGCGCCGGCGCGGTGGGCAACTGGGGGCGTTACCAGGACTTCTACCAGGGCAACGTGGTGCTCACCGAGAACGTGGTCGAAGGTTGCATCAAGGAGCATGTGCGGCGCCTGGTGCACCTGTCGTCGCCGTCGATCTACTTCAATGGCCGTTCCCAGCGTGATATCCGCGAGGAGCAGGTGCCACGGCGCTTTCACGATCACTACGGACTGACCAAGCACCTGGCCGAGCAGAAGGTATTCGGTGCCCAGGAATTCGGCCTGGAGGTACTGGCCCTGCGGCCTCGCTTCGTCACCGGGGCTGGCGATGCCAGCATTTTCCCGCGGCTGATGCGCATGCAGCGCAAGGGGCGTGTGGCGATCATCGGCAATGGCCTGAACAAGGTCGATTTCACCAGCGTGCACAACCTCAACGAAGCGTTGCTCAGTGCGCTGTTTGCCGAGGCGCCGGCGCTGGGGCAGGCCTATAACATCAGCAACGGCCACCCATTGCCGTTGTGGGATGTGGTGAACTACGTCATGCGCCAGATGCAGCTGCCGCAGGTCACCCGCTATCGCAGTTTCGGCCTGGCCTACAGCCTGGCGGCGGTCAACGAGGCCGCCTGCCTGCTTTGGCCAGGGCGCCCGCAGCCGACCCTGACGCGTTCCGCGATGCAGGTGATGAGCAAGGACTTCACCCTCGACATCAGCCGCGCCCGCCAGTACCTGGACTACCGCCCGAAGACCGACACCTGGGCCGCGCTGGATGAATTCTGTCATTGGTGGAAAGCGCAACCGGGCAACCAGTGAACCTGCTGCCGGGATGATGGTCTGCAGTGCGCCGCCTTGGCGGTTTATACTCATGCCTCTTTGCTACCACAGTGGTTGAATGCACCCATGCGTAACGACGCCCACGACGATTTCGACGACGTGCCCGCCCTGCGCGCCGGCACCCAGGATGACGATGAGCTGTTGCCCGCCCATGTCGCGCGCAGCCGCCAGAAGGCCGCGCAGCCGCGCAGCAATGGCCCGCTATGGGCGTTGCTGGGCGCCTCGTTCATTGGCCTGGCCGGGCTGGGCTGGTGGAGTTTTCAGCAGATCTCGCTGTTGGAGCAGCAACTGGTGGCCACCCAGGAAAGCTTTGCCCGTATCAGTGAAGAAGCGGCCGGGCGCCTGCAGGCGATCAGCGGCAAGGTCGACGCCAGCGAGTCGACCAGCACGACCGGCAGCGAAGCGTTGAAACTGCAGATCCGCCAGTTGCAGGCCAATTTGGCCGAGCAGGGCAAGCAGCAGCAGGGCGTTGCCGGCCAGGCAGGCGACCTGGGCAAGCGCCTGGAGCAGGTACTGGCGGATACCCGTGAGCAGCAGAAAGCCGTGACCGAGCTGCAGGGGCAACTGCAAGCGCAATTGAAGGCGGTGAATACGGAACTGGCGGCATTGAAGTCGGGCCAGCTCGACGGTGGCAAGCTCGATGGTCAGCTGAAGAGCCTGAGCAGCGAGGTGGAGGCCCTGAAGAAGCGCAACCCGAGCGCGGCGATCGAGAGCCTGGAACAGGATGTGCTGGTGCTCAAGAGCCAGGCAGATAACCGCTCGGCGCAATCGGCCGGGGGCGCCTCGGTGCAGGAGTTCGATGCGTTCCGCGGGCAGACCACCCGCAACTTCAATACCCTGCAGAGCCAGATCCAGAACCTGCAGCAGCAGATCAACGCTCGCCCCTGATACTTGTGCTGCCGGGCGCTTGCCCCGCGATTGGACCATAAAAAAAGGCGCCCGAAGGCGCCTTTTTTCATGACCACGGTGTTCAGCTCATGGCTTTGATAGCAAGCCAGAACAGGCCGGCGGACAGGCCCACCGTCGCCGGCAGGGTCAGTACCCAGGCCAGCAGGATGGTCTTCACGGTACCGCCTTGCAGGCCGCTCTTGTTGGCGACCATGGTACCGGCCACGCCTGACGACAGTACGTGGGTCGTCGATACCGGCAGGCTGAAGATGTTGGCCATGCCGATGGCGCAGGCGGCGGTGATCTGTGCCGACATGCCCTGGGCATAGGTCATGCCCTGCTTGCCGATCTTCTCGCCGACGGTCAGTACCACGCGCTTCCAGCCGACCATGGTACCCAGGCCCAGGGCCAGGGCGACGGCGACGATCACCCAGAACGGCGCGTACTCGGTGGTGGCGGTGAGGTCTTTGCGCAGCTTCTCGAGGTCGGCCTTTTCGCGCGGCTCGAGGCCTGGCAGTTTGCCGACCTTCTTCGCCGTGTCGTCCAGGCACAGCAGGTAGCGGCGTACTTCAACGCGCTTTTCGGCGCTCAGTGCGCGGTAGTCGGTCACACCTTGCAACGACGATTGCAGCGCGGCGATGGTCGGTTCGGTCTGCTGCGGGTTGCAGCTGAACTGCTCCGGCAGGTCGGCCGACTTGGCCTTGCCCAAGGCCAGGTACTCGCCCAGCGTCGCTGCATTGCGCTCGTAGAACTGGCTCAAGTGCATGGTGGCGTCGCGGGTGCGTTCGATCTGGTAGGTGGTGCTGTTCAGGTCGAGCACGAACTTGGCCGGAACGATACCGATCAGTACCAGCATGATCAGGCCGATGCCTTTCTGGCCGTCGTTGGAGCCGTGCACGAAGCTCACGCCCATGGCCGAGATCACCAGCACCAGGCGGTTCCAGAACGGCGGGTGCTTCTTGTCGTCGAGCTTGCGGCGCTGATCCGGGGTCTTGTGCATCTTCGACAGCGGGCGCCACCATTTCAGGCCCAGCAGCACCAGTGCGGCAACGGCGAAGCCGGCCATGGGCGAAAGCACCAGCGACATGCCGATATCGATCGCTTTCTGCCAGTTGACGCCATCGCCCAGCGGGATATCGCTGATCAGCGCATTGGCCAGGCCCACGCCGAGGATCGAACCGATCAGGGTGTGCGAGCTGGACGCGGGGATGCCGAAGTACCAGGTGCCCAGGTTCCAGGTGATGGCCGCGGCCAGCAACGAGAAGACCATGGCCAGGCCGTGGCCGGTGTTCACGTTGATCAGCAGCTCCACCGGCAACAGGTGGACGATGGCATAGGCCACGCCGACGCCGCCGAGCAGCACCCCGAGGAAGTTGAACACCCCGGAGAAGAATACGGCCAGGTGCGGTGGCATGGCTTTGGTATAGATGACAGTGGCTACCGCGTTGGCGGTGTCATGAAAGCCATTGATGAACTCGAAGGCGAGAACGAAGGTCAGAGCGAGCATCAGGCTCACGACGACCCAGGCATCCAGTCCGCTGAATAAATCGATCATGAAGGTTGTCTGGCGGTCTTTAGGGGGGCGGGATTATGCCAGAAAACCCTGCAAATCGATGCACCTGCCACAGATCGATGACGGATGACCGCAGGTTCAGGGCCGTGTTCGTTTGCTGGTTGCTAGCCGCGAACAGGCAGGAAAAAATCGCCAAATTCCCTAAAAATCAACGATTTGAGTGGAAATCGTTGTGTAAGATTTCGCTCAAACGGCCGTATGAAATTTGTGAAAATCCATTTCACCCACGGTGTTTCGGTAAAGATGCTGCCGCGCCGACGGTCGCTGACTGATGGCGCGGTGATGTCGCTCAGCTGCGTTCGCCGTCGCTGTGCAGATCCTTTTCCATCTTTTCCAGCTCTTGGGCGAACGCCTGGTCGCGAATGCTTGCGCGCTTGCGCCAGGGTTTACGTTCCGGGTCGGGTTGTGCGGCATAGGTGGTGACTTCGCCACCGTATACATCCTTGTAACGTTCAGCCTGTCGCTCGAGTTCCGCGCGCAGTTCTTCTTTCGTCACAGTCATACCTGAAGAGTTTGAAGTTTGGCATTGGCAGAGAGCTGCACATTGGATGTGCCGGCGTAGGCGGCCAACGCGAAATATCCGTCGCAGCGATGCCGGGGGTGGCAAGTTCAAGGCACGCTGAAAGTGCCGTTGTTCAACACCGGGCAAGCCAGACCAGGGCGGTGGCTTGAAGGTCATCAAGCGACGAAAGTTAGCTGATGGATCCACTTAACTGGCGGACAATCAACAGTAGCGATTATAGCAACAGCCCGAACGAAGACCATCGTTCTTTTCCGCCCGCCGACAATGGCCTGCAAGTTGTTATCGTCAGCGCCATATGAGTCTGTGGGCAGGGACTATAAGTTCAACCCGCCGGGTTGGAAGTTCAGCTCAGGACGGTTGAAATAAAAACGGCCTCGCGGGTGGGCGAGGCCGTTGCCTGAGACTTCTACGGTGGGTACCTGACCAGTCTCTCCAAAGAAGCCACATGTGGCAGGGGAAAGGTATAAGCAAAAGTGTCAGCGGTCAATTGCGATTATCGGCCGTTCGTTCGATAATCGCACGAACCAGCGTTTTTATGAGGTAGCTCCATGAGCGATGAAACCAGCGGCCCGGTGGCCAACGACCCCGCGCGCAGCACCACGCCGGCCATGGCCCCGCCAATCGTGGCGTCGGCGGCCAAGCGCATCCAGGCTTTCACCGGTGACCCGGACTTCATGACCTCTCTGGCCCGTGGCCTGGCGGTGATCCAGGCGTTCCAGGAACGCAAGCGCCACCTCACCATCGCCCAGATCAGCCACCGTACGGAAATCCCCCGCGCTGCCGTGCGCCGTTGCCTGCATACCCTGATGAAGCTCGGCTATGCGACGACCGACGGTCGTACCTATTCACTGCTGCCCAAGGTGCTCACCCTCGGCCACGCCTATTTATCCTCGACGCCGCTGGCGGTTTCGGCGCAGCCCTACCTGGACCGCATCAGCGACCAACTGCACGAAGCGGCGAACATGGCCACCCTCGAAGGCGACGACATTCTTTACATCGCACGCTCGGCCACCGTCGAGCGGCTGATTTCGGTCGACCTATCGGTTGGCGGGCGCCTGCCGGCCTACTGCACCTCGATGGGGCGCATTCTCCTGGCCGCGCTGGACGATGCCAGCCTGCACGAGTATCTGGACCGCGCCGACCTCAAGGCCCGCACCAGCCGTACCCTGCACGATGCGCAGTCGCTGTTCGCCTGTATCCAGCAGGTGCGCGAACAGGGCTGGTGCGTGGTCGACCAGGAGCTGGAGCAAGGCCTGCGTTCGATTGCCGTGCCTATCTATGACGCCTCCGGCCAGGTCCTGGCGGCGCTGAACGTCAGTACCCATGTCGGGCGGGTCAGCCGCAGTGAACTGGAACAGCGCTTCCTGCCGATCTTGCTGGCGGCCAGCCGGGATCTTTGCCATCAGCTGTTTGGCTGAGTGCGCAGTCATCCGTGGGAGTGGCGCAACGCCGCTCCCACAGCAAGCCTTGCGAATGCACCAGAATCGAACAGTACGAAAGTTTCCTGTGCGATAAACGCACAATGTCGTCTTCGACGAATTGCGCAGGCCCGGCCCGCTGATTAATGTCTGTCGCACAAGTCGGCTGTGCCGACCTGACAATAACAACAGGCCAAAAGGGCTCCTTCGATGAATACGCATCTTTTGCTGTCGCGGCCGCACCCGCGCACGCTACCGCTCAACTCCGGCTGAACCCAGTCCGCTGTTTCCCTGCGAAACTTATCGTTCCTGCGCTTTGCTGTACGCAGTAGCCTGCCTGCGCCTATCTTCCGGATAACAACAATGAACAAACCGCAATCAACCGTCGGCAACTGCCTCGACGTTCAGTCGTTCATCAACGACCAGCCACTGTCCCGGTATCAATGGCGCGTGGTGATTCTGTGCTTCTTGATTGTCTTCCTCGACGGCCTGGACACTGCCGCGATGGGCTTCATTGCCCCGGCACTGTCCCAGGAGTGGGGGATCGACCGCGCCAGCCTCGGCCCGGTCATGAGTGCCGCGCTGATCGGCATGGTGTTCGGTGCACTGGGCTCCGGGCCGCTGGCTGACCGTTTCGGGCGCAAGGGCGTGCTGGTAGGCGCGGTGCTGGTATTCGGTGGCTTCAGCCTGGCCTCGGCCTACGCAACCAATGTTGATCAGTTGCTGGTGCTGCGTTTCCTCACCGGCCTGGGCCTGGGTGCGGGCATGCCCAACGCCACTACACTGCTCTCCGAGTACACCCCCGAGCGCCTCAAGTCGTTGTTGGTGACCAGCATGTTCTGCGGCTTCAACCTGGGCATGGCCGGCGGTGGCTTCATCTCCGCCAAGCTGATCCCGGCCTACGGCTGGCACAGCCTGCTGGTGATCGGTGGCGTGCTGCCGCTGTTGTTGGCCGTGGTGCTGTTGGTCTGGCTGCCGGAGTCGGCGCGGTTCCTGGTCGTGCGCAACCGTGGTACCGACAAAGTGCGCAAGACCCTGGCGCCGATCGCCCCCCAGGTGGTTGCCCAGGCGGCGAGCTTCAGTGTGCCGGAGCAAAAGGCGGTGGCAGCACGTAACGTGTTCGCGGTGATCTTCTCCGGCACTTACGGCCTGGGCACCGTGCTGCTGTGGCTGACCTATTTCATGGGCCTGGTGATCGTCTACCTGCTGACCAGCTGGCTGCCGACGCTGATGCGCGACAGCGGCGCGAGCATGGAGCAGGCCGCGTTCATCGGCGCGCTGTTCCAGTTCGGTGGCGTGCTCAGCGCGGTGGGCGTAGGTTGGGCCATGGACCGTTTCAACCCGCACAAGGTGATCGGCATCTTCTACCTGCTGGCCGGCGTGTTCGCCTACGCGGTGGGGCAGAGCCTGGGCAACATCACCCTGTTGGCGACCCTGGTGCTGGTGGCGGGCATGTGCGTCAACGGTGCGCAGTCGGCCATGCCATCGCTGGCGGCGCGTTTCTACCCCACCCAAGGGCGTGCCACCGGCGTGTCGTGGATGCTCGGCATCGGCCGTTTCGGCGCAATCCTCGGCGCCTGGAGCGGGGCGACCTTGCTGGGGCTGGGCTGGAACTTCGAGCAGGTGCTCACTGCACTGCTGGTGCCGGCGGCGTTGGCGACTGTGGGGGTTGTGGTCAAGGGGCTGGTGAGCCACGCCGACGCCACCTGAATACCCCTGTGGGAGCCGGCTTGCCGGCGATGGCGTCAGGCCTGCAATCGGTATTCCCCTGTCAGGCCCAATCGCCGGCAAGCCGGCTCCCACAGGGGAGGGGCAGGCCTGGCATAGATGAGTAGCTGGACAACAAATGGTTCGATAATCGCACAAAAGTGCGATTATCGGATTGTAACCGCCCCGCCAGTCTCCTTAATCTGGGCCCATCGCAGCGACGCATGGGCCCGCTGCTCACCGACCCGGCTCGTCCTGACCAGGAGTCTCCAATGGCAGCAATCCTCTCGCTTCACGATGCCGTGAAGCAGTTCATCCAGGATGGCGACAGCGTCGCCCTCGAAGGCTTCACCCACCTGATCCCGACCGCCGCCGGTCACGAGATCATCCGCCAGGGCAAGCGCGACCTGACTCTGGTGCGCATGACCCCGGACCTGATCTACGACCAGCTGATCGGTGCCGGCTGCGCGCGCAAGTTGATCTTCTCCTGGGGCGGCAACCCGGGGGTGGGTTCGCTGCACCGCCTGCGCGATGCGGTGGAAAAGCAGTGGCCGCATGCCATCGAGATCGAAGAGCACAGCCACGCTGACCTGGCCAACGCCTATGTCGCCGGCGCTTCCGGCCTGCCGTTCGCAGTGCTGCGCGCCTACGCCGGCTCCGACCTGCCCAAGGTCAACCCGTTGATCAAGAGTGTCACTTGCCCGTTCACCGGCGAAGTGCTCGCCGCCGTGCCGTCGGTACGCCCGGACGTCACCGTGATCCACGCGCAAAAGGCCGACCGCAAGGGCAACGTGCTGCTGTGGGGCATCCTGGGCGTGCAGAAGGAAGCGGCCCTGGCGGCCAAGCGCTGCATCGTCACCGTCGAAGAGATCGTCGATGACCTCAACGCACCGATGAACGCCTGCGTGTTGCCGACCTGGGCCTTGAGCGCGGTGTGCCTGGTACCGGGCGGCGCCCACCCGTCCTATGCCCACGGTTACTACGAACGCGACAACCGCTTCTACCAGGCCTGGGACCCGATTGCCCGCAACCGCGAAACCTTCAGCGCCTGGATCGACACTTACATCCGTGGCACCACCGACTTCACCGAATTCAAGGCCAAGCTGGCCAGCACCGCGGAGGCCGCGCAATGAGCTACTCCACTTCCGAAATGATGACCGTCGCCGCCGCCCGGCGCCTGCGCAACGGTGCTGTCTGCTTCGTCGGCATCGGCCTGCCGTCCAAGGCCGCCAACCTGGCGCGCCTGACCTCGTCGCCCGACGTGGTGCTGATCTACGAGTCTGGCCCGATCGGAGCCAAGCCCAGCGTGCTGCCACTGTCGATCGGTGACGGTGAGCTGGCGGAAACCGCCGATACCGTGGTGCCGACCGGCGAAATCTTCCGCTACTGGCTGCAGGGCGGGCGCATCGACGTGGGCTTCCTCGGCGCCGCCCAGGTCGACCGCTTCGGCAACATCAACACCACAGTGGTGGGTGACTACCACGCGCCGAAAACCCGCCTGCCGGGTGCCGGCGGTGCGCCGGAGATCGCCGGTTCCGCCAAGCAGGTGCTGATCATCCTCAAACAGTCGCCACGGGCGTTCGTCGACAAGCTCGACTTCATCACCTCGGTCGGCCACGGCGAAGGCGGCGACTCGCGCAAGCGCCTGGGCCTGCCGGGCGAAGGGCCGGTCGGCATCATCACCGACCTGTGCATCATGGAGCCGGAAGCCGGTACTCATGAGTTTGTCGTGACCTCGATTCACCCGGGCGTGACCCGCGAGCAGATCATCAACGCCACCGGCTGGGCGATCCGCTTCGCCGACAATGCCCAGGAAACGGCGGCGCCGAGCGAGCTCGAGCTGACCGCGCTGCGCGACCTCGAAGCCCGCACCGCCGCCGCCCATGGGCAAGTGGCAGGAGAAGCCTGATGCGTGAGGTATTCATCTGTGACGCCATCCGCACCCCCATCGGCCGTTTTGGCGGTGCCCTGGCCGGCGTGCGCGCCGATGACCTGGCGGCGGTGCCGCTCAAGGCGCTGATCGAGCGTAACCCGAGCGTGCAGTGGGACCAGCTCGACGAAGTGTTCTTCGGTTGTGCCAACCAGGCCGGTGAAGACAACCGCAACGTCGCACGCATGGCCCTGTTGCTGGCCGGCTTGCCGCAGAGCGTGCCGGGCGTGACCCTCAACCGCCTGTGCGCTTCTGGCATGGATGCCATCGGCACCGCCTTCCGCGCCATCGCCAGCGGCGAGATGGAGCTGGCCATCGCCGGCGGCGTCGAGTCGATGTCGCGTGCGCCGTTCGTCATGGGCAAGGCCGAGAGCG
Organism: Pseudomonas oryziphila; assembly: GCF_003940825.1. Classification (NCBI taxonomy): domain Bacteria; kingdom Pseudomonadati; phylum Pseudomonadota; class Gammaproteobacteria; order Pseudomonadales; family Pseudomonadaceae; genus Pseudomonas; species Pseudomonas oryziphila. The sequence goes on from NZ_CP034338.1 coordinate 1,120,453, forward strand.
GTTACTCGCGCAACATGAAACTGGAAGACACCACCATCGGCTGGCGCTTCATCAACCCGCTGATGAAAGCCCAGTACGGCGTCGACGCCATGCCCGAGACGGCCGACAACGTCGCCGACGATTATCAGGTTTCACGCGCCGACCAGGACGCCTTCGCCCTGCGCAGCCAGCAGAAGGCGTGTGCTGCACAAGCCGCCGGCTTCTTCGCCGAAGAGATCGTGCCGGTGCGCATTGCCCATAAAAAGGGCGAGACCGTGGTCGAGCATGACGAGCACCTGCGCCCGGACACCACGCTTGAAGCGCTGACCCGGCTCAAGCCGGTCAATGGCCCGGACAAGACCGTCACCGCTGGTAATGCCTCGGGCGTCAACGACGGTGCCGCCGCGCTGATCCTCGCCTCGGCCGAAGCCGTGAAGAAGCACGGCCTGACCCCACGTGCCCGGGTGCTGGGCATGGCCAGCGCCGGTGTGGCGCCACGGGTGATGGGCATCGGCCCGGTGCCGGCGGTGCGCAAGCTGACCGAGCGCCTGGGCGTGGCCGTGGCCGACTTCGACGTCATCGAGCTCAACGAAGCCTTCGCCAGCCAGGGCCTGGCGGTGCTGCGCGAACTGGGTGTGGCGGATGATGCGCCGCAGGTGAACCCCAATGGCGGCGCCATCGCCCTCGGCCACCCGCTGGGCATGAGTGGCGCGCGGCTGGTGCTGACGGCGTTGCATCAGTTGGAGAAGACTGGCGGGCGTAAAGGCCTGGCGACCATGTGTGTGGGGGTTGGGCAGGGGTTGGCGCTGGCCATCGAGCGGGTTTGACCTGTACCGGCCCTATCGCCGGCAAGCCGGCTCCCACAGGGACCACGCCATCCTGTGGGAGCCGGCTTGCCGGCGATAGGGCCGGTAGCCATGACCCACGGCCAAAGGCGGAACGAGTGTGTAACCAGGTATGTCTAGAATTACCTGTGACCCTCCAGGAGTAAACGCACCATGACCTCAACCTATTACACCGGCGAAGAACGCAGCAAACGCATCTTCGCCATCGTCGGTGCCTCGTCGGGCAACCTGGTGGAATGGTTCGACTTCTATGTCTACGCCTTTTGCGCCATCTATTTTGCCCCGGCCTTCTTCCCCTCCGACGACCCCACGGTGCAGTTGCTCAACACCGCCGGGGTGTTCGCCGCAGGCTTCCTGATGCGGCCCATCGGCGGCTGGATCTTCGGCCGCCTGGCCGACCGTCACGGGCGCAAGAATTCGTTGATGACCTCGGTGCTGATGATGTGTTTCGGCTCCTTGATCATTGCCTGCCTGCCGACCTATGCCAGCATCGGTGCCTGGGCGCCGGCGCTGCTGCTGTTGGCGCGGCTGATCCAGGGCTTGTCGGTGGGCGGCGAGTACGGCACCACCGCCACCTATATGAGCGAAGTGGCCCTGCGCGGCCAACGCGGCTTCTTTGCCTCGTTCCAGTACGTCACCCTGATCGGCGGCCAGTTGCTGGCGGTGCTGGTGGTGGTGATCCTGCAGCAGTTGCTGAGCGAAGAAGAACTGCGCGCCTACGGCTGGCGCATCCCGTTCGTGGTCGGTGCGGTTGCCGCGCTGATCTCGCTGGTGCTGCGCCGCTCCCTGGAAGAAACCAGCAGCGCCGAGACCCGCCAGGACAAGGACGCCGGCTCGGTCAGTGGCCTGCTGCGCAATCACGCCGCCGCCTTCATCACCGTGCTGGGGTACACCGCCGGCGGCTCGCTGATCTTCTACACCTTCACCACCTATATGCAGAAGTACCTGGTCAACACCGCTGGCATGAACGCCAAGAGCGCCAGTTTCGTGATGACCGGCGCGCTGTTCCTGTTCATGATCCTGCAGCCGGTGTTCGGCATGCTCTCCGACCGCATCGGCCGGCGTAACTCGATGCTGCTGTTCGGCGCCCTGGGCACGCTGTTCACCGTACCGCTGCTGATGGCGTTGAAGACCGTGAGCAGCCCGTTCATGGCCTTCGTGCTGGTGACCCTGGCACTGTGCATCGTCAGTTTCTACACCTCGATCAGCGGCCTGGTGAAGGCCGAGATGTTCCCGCCGCAGGTGCGGGCGCTGGGGGTGGGGCTGGCCTATGCGATCGCCAACGCGGTGTTCGGCGGTTCGGCCGAGTACGTGGCCCTGGGCTTGAAGACCCTGGGCATGGAGAACACCTTCTACTGGTACGTGACCGCCATGATGGCGGTGGCCTTCCTGTTCAGCCTGCGCCTGCCCAAGCAGGCGCAGTACCTGCACGATGATCACTAAGGACGTTGCATGAGCAACCAACTGTTCGACGCCTACTTCACCGCCCCGGCGATGCGCGAGGTTTTTTCCGACCGGGGCCGGCTGCAGGGCATGCTCGATTTCGAGGCGGCCCTGGCCCGTGCCGAAGCCGCCGCCGGGCTGGTGCCACATGCCGTGGTGCCGGCGATCGAGGCCGCCTGCAAGGCCGAGCGCTACGACGTGCGGGCATTGGCCGATGCCATCGCCACTGCCGGTAACTCGGCGATCCCGCTGGTCAAGGCATTGGGCAAGGTCATCGCCAGTGGCGTGGCCGAGGCCGAGCGCTATGTGCACCTGGGCGCCACCAGCCAGGACGCGATGGACACTGGCCTGGTGCTGCAACTGCGTGCGGCGCTGGCGCTGATCGAAAGCGACCTCGACAGCTTGGCCGACACCTTGGCCCGCCAGGCCCTGCAGCATGCCGACACGCCACTGGTGGGCCGTACCTGGCTGCAGCACGCCACGCCGGTGACCCTGGGGATGAAGCTGGCAGGTGTGCTCGGCGCCCTGACCCGTCATCGCCAGCGCTTGAAGGAACTGCGCCCGCGCTTGCTGGTGCTGCAGTTCGGCGGTGCCTCCGGCAGCCTCGCGGCGCTGGGCAGCAAGGCGTTGCCGGTGGCCGAAGCCTTGGCCGAACAGTTGCAACTGACATTGCCCGAGCAGCCCTGGCACACCCAGCGCGATCGCCTGGTGGAGTTTGCCTCGGTGCTGGGCCTGATCGCCGGCAGCCTGGGCAAGTTCGGCCGTGATGTCAGCCTGTTGATGCAGACCGAGGCGGGCGAGCTGTTCGAACCCTCAGCGCCAGGCAAAGGCGGCTCCTCGACCATGCCGCACAAGCGCAACCCGGTGGGGGCGGCGGTGCTGATCGGCGCCGCCACCCGTGTGCCGGGGCTGGTTTCGACGCTGTTCAGCGCCATGCCCCAGGAGCACGAACGCAGCCTGGGCCTGTGGCACGCCGAATGGGAAACCCTGCCGGAAATCTGCTGCCTGGTGTCCGGCGCCCTGCGCCAGGCCCAGGTGATCGCCGAGGGCATGGAAGTGGACGCCCCACGCATGCGCCGCAACCTCGACCTGACCCAGGGGCTGGTGCTGGCCGAAGCCGTCAGCATCGTCCTGGCCCAGCGCCTGGGCCGCGATCACGCCCATCATCTGCTGGAGCACTGCTGCCAGCGCGCGGTGGCCGAGCAACGCCACCTGCGCGCCGTGCTCGGTGACGAGCCCCAGGTCAGCGCCGAGTTGTCCGCCGACGAACTCGACCGCCTGCTCGACCCTGCCCATTACCTCGGCCAGGCCCGTGTCTGGGTGGCGCGTGCCGTGGCCGAACATCAACGTTTCATTGCCTGAAGGAGACCGCTGTGGCGCACGTGCAACTGGCCGATGGCGTACTGCATTACCAACTCGACGGCCCGGCGCATGCCCCGGTGCTGGTGTTGTCCAACTCGCTGGGTACTGACCTTGGCATGTGGGACACGCAGATCCCGGCATGGAGCGAACACTTTCGCGTGCTGCGTTACGACACCCGTGGTCACGGTGCCTCGGTGGTCAGCGAAGGCCCCTACAGCATCGAACAGCTGGGTAACGATGTGCTGGCGCTGCTCGACGCGCTGGATATCCCCAAGGCCCACTTCGTCGGCTTGTCCATGGGCGGCCTGATCGGCCAGTGGCTGGGTATCAACGCAGGTGCCCGCCTGCTCAGCCTGACCCTGTGCAACACGGCGGCGAAAATCGCCAATGACGAGGTGTGGAACACCCGCATCGACACCGTGCTCAAGGGCGGTCAGCAGGCCATGCGTGACCTGCGTGATGCCTCCATTGCGCGCTGGTTCACCCCGGCGTTCGCCGCGGCCGAGCCGGCGATTGCCCAACGCATAACCGAGATGCTGGCGCACACCTCGCCTGCCGGTTACGCCGGCAACTGCGCCGCTGTGCGGGATGCCGATTTCCGTGACCAGCTCGAGCACATCCAGGTGCCGACCCTGGTCGTCGCCGGTAGCGCCGATGTGGTCACCACGCCGGAGCATGGCCGGTTCATGCAGGCTGGCATCCCGGGTGCCGATTACGCCGAGTTCCCGGCGGCGCACCTGTCCAACGTCGAGGTCGGTGCGCCGTTCAGTGACCGCGTGCTCGATTTTTTGCTGGCTCGCTGAGGACATACGCCATGGATGAGAAACAACGCTACGACGCCGGCATGCAGGTGCGCCGCGCGGTGCTGGGCGATGCCCATGTCGACCGCAGCCTGGAGAAGCTCAACGACTTCAACGGCGAGTTCCAGGAAATGATCACCCGCCATGCCTGGGGCGATATCTGGACCCGCCCGGGGCTGCCACGGCATACCCGCAGCCTGATCACCATCGCCATGCTGATCGGCATGAACCGCAACGACGAGCTCAAGCTGCACCTGCGCGCGGCGGCCAACAACGGCGTGACGCGCGAAGAGATCAAGGAAGTGATCATGCAGAGTGCGATCTACTGCGGCATCCCGGCGGCCAATGCCACCTTCCACCTGGCGGAGTCGGTGTGGGATGAGTTGGGGGTTGAGTCGCGGCAGTGAGGTGAATCGGTGTCGCCGTCATCGCCGGCAAGCCGGCTCCCACAGGGGCCGGCATCTGCTGCACCTGTGGGAGCTGGCTTGCCAGCGATGAAGCCCACGTAATGCCATCGTCAGACTGCGGCTTTCTTCTGGCGGATGGCCACCGGCCCGGCATTGGCCTCCACGGCCTTCTTCAGGTCGCCACACAATCCGGCCATGAACGCCAGCTCCGCCACCACGAACAACGGCCCGATGATCAGCCCGCTGACATCATCGACAAACGCCGGCTTGCGCCCTTCGTAAGCATGCCCGACAAACTGGATGATCCAGCCCACCACAAACGCCCCCAGCCCGGCGCTCAGCCACAGCCCGGTGGCCTGTACGGCCAGTGCTTGGCCAGCCCACAGGCACAGCCCCAGCAGCAGCCCCATCACCAGGCCGAAACGCAGGTCCAGGCGCAGGTAGAACCACACCGACCAGGTGGCCAGCAGCAATGCCGGTGACAGCCACAAACCTGCCACGTCCCAGCCGGGCCGCGACAGCAGGATGCTCACTGCCAGCACGATCAACGGAATACCGACGAAGTGCGTGGTGATATTGCGCGGGTCGCGATGATAGGCGGCGTATTGACTCAGGTGTTCGACGAGGTTTTTCATTGTTGTTCCTCCATCAGGGGTAGGCGCAGCTTGCCCCGTCCATTCGTTGTCGTCTGTCGCCTGGCCGACAGAGTCCGCTTTGCGAGGTGCCATGCACGATCTGCGTACCCATTTGCTGCACGGCCAATGGTTCCGGCAGTTGCCCACCAAGGTTCAGGATAGCCTGCTGGCCCTGGCGCGAACCCGCGAGCTGGCGCCAGGGCAATGCCTGTTCCAGCGTGGCGATGCGCCGTGCGGGCTGTATGCGGTGCTCGACGGGGCGATGCGGGTGGGGGCGGTGAGCAGCGAGGGCAAGGAGGCGCTGTTGACCTTGGTCGAAGCGCCGTACTGGTTCGGCGAGATCAGCCTGTTCGATGGCCAGCCACGCACCCATGACGCCTTCGCGGAAGGGGCTACACGATTGCTGTGGCTGCCCCAGGCGCCTTTGCTCGAGTGGTTGGCCCGTGAACCGCAGCACTGGCGCGAGTTGGCGTTGCTGATGAGCCACAAGTTGCGCTGGGTATTCGTCGCCCTGGAGCAGCAGAGCCTGCTGGCCGCAGCGCCCCGGGTCGCCCACCGCCTGCTGCAGATCGCCGAGGGCTATGGCGAGCGCGATATCGCCCAGTGGCGCCTGCAACTGTCCCAGGAGCAGCTGGCGCTGATGCTGTCGCTGTCGCGCCAGACCATCAACCAGATCCTCAGGAACCTCGAACAGTCCGGCGTGCTACGCCTGGGCTATGGCGAGGTGGAGATTGTCGATGCGCCGCGGCTGCGGGCAATGGCTCAGCATCCAGGCTGACCAGGGTCTCGATCATCGCCCGCGCCGCCGGCGACAGGCGATAGCCGCTGCGGCTGACCACCCCGCAACGCACGCTCAGCACCTCCAGCCCCGGCGGCAGGTTGCGCCAGTGCAGGCGCACCAGGGTGCCGGCGGCCAGGTCCTCGGCCACCGCTTCTTCGCTGGCGCTGCCGACCGCGTCGCTGGCCAGCACCACGCTGCGCAGCACCGCCAGGTGCTCGGTTTGCAGGTGCGGGGTGAAGTCGTTGCGCCCGCTGAGGTTGGCCAGGCGCTTGCGTACCCCGGGGGCGAGCAGGGCGCAGGCCAAGGGGTAGGCGAACAGGTCGTTGGTCGACAGGCTGTCCTTGGCCAGCAGCGGGTGCCCGGGGCGGCAGAAGAACAGGCCGGGGCGTGGGTTGAGCGGTTCGGTGTGAAAGTTCGGGTCGGCCTCGAACGGGCGGATGTCATCGACGAAGAACTCGATCTGCTCGCGGCGCAGGGCCTGGCCCAGGCGCTCGGCGTTGTCCACCAGCAGTTGCGTGCGGATGCCGGGGTGGCGTTCGATGAACTGCTGCAAGGCCGCGGGCACCAGGCGCACCGCCAGGGCCGGGCCACTGCCGAAGTGCAGTTCGCCGGCGTCGAGCTTGGTCATCTGCGACACCTCGTTGTTCAACTGGGCGGCGCCTTGCACCAGGCGGCGGGCGTGTTGCAGCACCACCTGGCCTTCGGGGGTGGGGGGCAGGGCTTTGTTGCCACGGTCGACCAGGGTGCAGCCGAGGGTCTGCTCGAGGTTCTGGATGGCCCGGCTGAATGCCGGTTGGGTGATGCCCATGGCTTCGGCGGCGCGGACGAAACTGCGGTACTCGGTGAGGGCGATGAAATAGCGCAGTTGGCGGAGGTCCATGCTCGGGCTCTGGTGCGGGGATCAGGGCTCGGTTTTAGCTTTTGTTACATATAACGTCAAAGAATGTTATTTGATTTACTTATTCTTTTTTGTTGTTTGTTGCGGCGACTGACGCTATCGCGGGGCAAGCCCGCTCCCACGACCTGCAAAATCTTGCGTGGGAGCGGGCTTGCCCCGCGATGGGTTTCACAGCAGATTCAGCGGATAGCTCACGATCAACCGGTTCTCATCGAATGCATTGGTGCTGTAGTCCCTGCGCATGGTGGAGTTGCGCCATTTCACCGACAGATCCTTGAGCGCACCGGACTGCACCACATAAGCCAGCTCGGTCTCCCGCGCCCATTCCTTGCCGTCGTTCACCGCGCTGGTGTGCACGTTGTCACCCTTGATATAGCGGTTCATCAAGGTCAGCCCAGGGACACCGACGCTGACGAAATTGAAGTCGTGACGCACCTGCCAGGAGCGTTCCTTGGCGTTGTCGAAGCTTGAGTTGTAGCTGTCGTTGGCCAGGGTGCCGCCGCTGGTGCCGTTGACCCGCATCCAGGCGTCGTCGCCGCTGACCTTTTGCAGGCCGACGTAGAAGGTATGCCCCTTGTAGCGTGCCGAGAGCAGGGCCGAAGCGGTGCGGTTGTCCAGTTCGCCGGCGCGTTCGCTGCCATCTTCCTTGCCGATGAAGTAACCGAGGTTAGCGCCCAGGGTCCAGTCACCCAATGGCTGGCTGTGCACCAGGTTGAGGTACTGCTGGCGGTAGATGTCTTTGAGTTGCGCATCCCACAGCCCGATCATCGTGCGCTTGTCGTTGAAGGTGTATTCACCGCCAGCGAAGTTGAAGCGGTCGGAGGTAGCGGCGGCGCGGCCCTGCATGAACATGTCTTCCATGCTCGCGTCGTTGCGCGGGCTGTTGCCACGGAACTGGCCGCCATACAAGGTGAGGCCATCGATCTCTTTGGAGGTGAGCTGGCCGCCACGGAAGGTCTGGGGCAGCGAGCGGCCATCGTCGGAACGCAGGATCGGCAGCACCGGCATCCATTCGCCGACCTTCAGTTCGGTCTGCGACAGGCGCGCCTTGAACGCCACGCCCAGGCGGCCGAAGTCATCGGCCGGGCGGCCATCGTCGTGCACCGGCAACAGTTGGGTGCCGGCGGTGCCTTTGCCGCCGTCGAGCTTCTGCGAATACAGGCCCAGCACATCCAGGCCGAAACCGACGGTGCCCTGGGTGAAGCCGGAGCGGGCGTCGAGGATGAAGCTCTGGGTCCATTCCTCGGCCTTGCCCTGGGGGTTGGCCGGGTCGACGAAGTTGCGGTTGATGTAGAAGTTGCGCAGGTTGAGGCTGGCCTTGGCGTCCTCGAAAAAGCCGCTTTCGGCGGCCAGGGCGGGCAGGGCGCAGGACATGGCCAACAGGCCGGGCAGCAGCTGGCGTGCGGGGTGCAAAGTGCTCATCTGTCGTGGATCTCTTGTTTTTATTGGGCGAGCCGGGGCGCTGCGGGTGCGGGCCGCAGGGGACGGGCGTCTTTGTGAGAACTTGTGCAACGTTGCGTGGGCGATGGTGCGGGGGAGGGCGGGGGCGAGGCAATTCGCCGCAAGCGGAATGGGGCGATTATCGAACGTAATGTTCGGGCATCAGGCCTCATCGCCGGCAAGCCGGCTCCCACCCCGACCGCACCAAACTCAAGCCATGCGCTGCTCCTGTGGGAGCCGGCTTGCCGGCGAAAAGCCGGTAGCAACTCCCGGCAAACAAAAAGCCCACCGCGAGGGTGGGCTTGATGCTGTTGCCGGCGTGATCAGCCTTTTGGCGACTGTACCGACGCTTGCTGGTTGGTCTGCTCGTACCAGCCGCCACCGAGGGCCTTGTACAGGTTGACCTCGCTGACCAGCTGCGACAGACGATCGCCGATCAGCGACTGCTGGGCGCTGAACAGGTTGCGCTGGGCATCGAGGAAGGTCAGGTTGCTGTCGATGCCGATGCGGTAACGGCGCTCGGCCAGGCGGTAGTAATCCTGGTTGGCGGCCACCAGGTCACGTTGCGCCTGCAACTGCTCTTCGAACGTCTTGCGTGCGGCCAGGCCATCAGCGACTTCCTGGAAGGCGGTCTGGATGGTCTTTTCGTACTTGGCGACGTTGATGTCCTTCTGGATCTTCGAGTAGTCCAGGCTCGCCTTCAGGCTGCCGGCGTTGAAGATCGGCAGGTTGATCTGCGGCTGGAACAGCCAGGTGCCAGAGCCACCCTTGAACAGGCCGCCCATGTCCGGGCTCAGGGTCCCGGCGTTGGCGGTCAGGCTGATGCTCGGGAAGAACGCAGCGCGGGCGGCGCCGATGTTGGCGTTGGCGGCCTTGAGCAGGTGCTCGGCTTCCTGGATGTCCGGGCGGCGCTGAAGAATGTCGGACGGCAGGCCGGCCGGCACTTCGGCCAGCTGGTCGGCGTTGAGCTCCAGCGGCTGGGGCAGGTTGGCCGGCACGCCGGTACCCACCAGCACGGTCAGGCTGTTGAGGTCCTGGGCGACCAGGCGCTGGTACTGCGCGTACTTGACCCGGGCGCCTTCCACGGCGGTGCGTGCCTGGCTGACGTCGAGCGCCGACGCCACACCCACCTCGTTGCTGCGGCGGGTGAGGTTGTAGCTCTCTTCGTAGGTTTTCAGGGTTTCCTGGGTCAGCTTGAGCAGCGCCTGGTCGGCCTGCCAGGTGTAATAGGCGTTGGCCACGCTGGCCACCAGGCTGATCTGTGTGGAGCGGCGCGCCTGTTCGCTGGACAGGTAGGTTTCCAGGGCCTGCTGGCTCAGGCTGCGCACGCGGCCGAACAGGTCCAGCTCGTAGGCACTGACGCCGATCGTTGCCGAGTACTGGCTGGTGATGTCTGCCTCACCGGTTTGCGACACGTTCCCCGGTACCCGCTGACGGCTGCCGCTGCCATTGGCAGAAACAGCCGGGTACAGGTCGGCACGGGCGATGCGGTACTGGGCGCGGTAGGCATCGATGTTCAACGCCGCCACGCGCAGGTCGCGGTTGTTTTCCAGCGAGCTCTGGATCAGCTGCTGCAGCGCCGGGTCGTGGAAGAACTGGCGCCAGCCCTGTTCGGCAGCGGCGACGTTGGCGGTTTCGGTCGGCGAGTACGCAGGGCCTTGCGGCCACTGCGCGGCGACCGGCGCTTCCGGCGTCTGGTAGTCAGGGATCAGCGAGCAGCCGCCGAGAATGAAGGCGGTAACCGCCAGGGACAGCAAAGACTTGGTCATTGCCCAGCCTCATAACGTGGAGTTTCAGGGGTGGCGTCGGTTTTCGGCTCTTTACTGCCGAACAGCGACGACACTGCTACGAAGAACAGCGGTACCCAGAAGATGGCCAGCACGGTCGCACTGATCATGCCGCCGATCACCCCGGTGCCGATGGCATGCTGGCTGCCGGCGCCCGCGCCACTGGCGATGGTCAACGGTACCACGCCGAGGATGAACGCCAGGGAGGTCATGATGATAGGGCGCAGACGCATGCGGCACGCCTCGATGGCGGCGTCGTACAGGCTGCGGCCCTGCTCGTGCAGTTCCTTGGCGAATTCGACGATCAGGATCGCGTTCTTGGCCGCCAGGCCGATGGTCGTCAACAGGCCGACCAGGAAGTACACGTCGTTGGACAGCCCGCGCATGCTGGTGGCGATCAGCGCACCGATGATGCCCAGGGGAACCACCAGGACCACGGCGATCGGGATCGACCAGCTTTCGTACAGCGCTGCCAGGCAGAGGAACACGAACAGGACCGAGAGGGCGAACAGCGCCGGCATTTGCGAGCCGGAGAGTTTTTCCTCGTAGGACATGCCGGTCCAGGAGTAGCCGATACCGGCTGGCAGTTCGCCGGCGATGCGCTCGACTTCGGCCATGGCTTCACCGGTGGAGTAGCCCGGGGCCGGGGCACCGAGGATCTCGACCGCTTCAACGCCGTTGTAGCGCGACAGTTTCGGCGAGCCGTAGGCCCATTCGCCCTTGGCGAACGAGGAGAACGGCACCATCTCGCCGGCGCCATTGCGCACGTACCATTTCTGCAGGTCTTCCGGGCTCATCCGCGCGTTGGGCGCGCCCTGGATGTAGACCTTCTTGACCCGGCCACGGTCGATGAAGTCGTTGACGTAGTTGCCGCCGAGGGCGATCGACAGGGTGCTGTTGATGTCGGCGATGGTCACGCCCAGGGCGCTGGCACGTTCGTCATCAATGGTCAGCTGGTACTGCGGTTCGTCGTTCAGGCCGTTCGGGCGCACAGCGCTGAGGATCTTGCTCTGCGCGGCCTTGGCCAGGAACTGGTTGCGCGCTTCCATCAGCTTGGCGTGGCCGACACCGGCGCGGTCCTGCAGGAACACGTCGAAGCCGGTGGCGTTACCCAGCTCCAGCACCGCAGGCGGGGCGAAGGCGAACACCATCGCGTCACGGAAGCTGAAGAAGTGCTGCTGGGCGCGTTGCGACAGCTTGAACACACTGTTCTCGGCCGAACGTTCGCCCCACGGCTTGAGCATGATGAAGGCCATGCCCGAGCTCTGGCCGCGGCCGGCGAAGTTGAAGCCGTTCACGGTGAACACCGAGGCCACGGTGTCGGCTTCTTCCTTGAGCAGGTATTCGCGCATCTGGTCGACCACCACCTGGGTGCGCTCGGCACTGGAGCCGGCCGGGGTCTGCACCTGGGCGAACAGCACGCCCTGGTCTTCCTCGGGCAGGAACGCGGTGGGGATGCGGGCGAACAGCCAGATCATGCCGACCACGATCAGCGCGTAGGCCAGCAGGAACGGCACCTTGTTGCGCAGGATGGCACCGACGCTGCGCTCGTAGCCGACCACGCTGCGGTCGAAGTTGCGGTTGAACCAGCCGAAGAAACCGCGCTTGGCCACATGGTGCTCGCCCTTCTTCAGCGGCTTGAGCATGGTGGCGCACAGGGCCGGGGTGAAGATCAGCGCGACCAGTACCGACAGGCCCATGGCCGAGACGATGGTGATCGAGAACTGACGGTAGATCACACCGGTGGAGCCGCCGAAGAAGGCCATGGGCAGCAGTACCGCCGACAGCACCAGGGCAATACCCACCAGCGCGCCCTGGATCTGCTCCATCGAGCGCTTGGTCGCCTCCTTGGGCGGCAAGCCCTCCTCGGACATGACTCGCTCGACGTTCTCCACCACGACGATGGCATCGTCCACCAGCAAGCCGATGGCCAAGACCATGGCGAACATGGTCAGGGTGTTGATGCTGAAGCCGGCCGCCGCCAGGATGCCGAAGGTACCCAGCAACACCACGGGTACGGTCATGGTGGTGATGATGGTGGCGCGGAAGTTCTGCAGGAACAGGTACATCACCAGGAACACCAGGACCACGGCCTCGATCAGGGTGTGGATAACCCCGCTGATCGATTCGGTGACCACCGGGGTGGTGTCATACGGGAACACCGCCTTCACGCCAGGCGGGAAGAAGGGTTCCAGGTCGCTGATGGTCTTGCGCAGTGCCTTGGCGGTATCCAGGGCGTTGGCGCCGGTGGCCAGCTTCACGGCAAGGCCCGAGGCGGGCTTGCCGTTGAACTGGGCGCTGACGGCGTAGTTCTCGCCGCCCAGCCCGACTTGTGCGACGTCTCTCAGGCGTACCTGGGAGCCGTCGCTGTTGACCTTGAGCAGGATCTTTTCGAACTGCTCGGCGGTCTGCAGGCGGGTCTTGCCGATGATGGTGGCGTTGAGCTGGGTACCCGGCAGGGCCGGCAGGCCGCCGAGCTGGCCGGACGACACCTGCACGTTCTGCGCGGCAACCGCGGTGCGCACGTCGACCGGGGTCAGCTGGAACTTGTTGAGCTTGGCCGGATCGAGCCAGATACGCATGGCGTACTGTGCACCGAACACCTGGAAGTCACCCACGCCAGCGGTCCGCGAGATCGGGTCCTGCATGTTGGAGACAATGTAGTTGGCCAGGTCGTCCTTGGTCATGCCGCCGTCTTCGGACACCAGGCCGATCACCAGCAGGAAGTTCTTCACAGCCTTGGTGACGCGGATACCTTGCTGCTGCACTTCCTGCGGCAGCAGCGGGGTGGCCAGGTTGAGCTTGTTCTGCACCTGCACCTGCGCGGTGTCGGCGTTGGTGCCCTGCTCGAAGGTGGCAGTAATGGTCATGCTGCCGTCGGAGTTACTTTCCGACGACACATAACGCAGGTTGTCGATACCGTTGAGCTGCTGCTCGATCACCTGCACCACCGTGTCCTGCACCGTCTGCGCCGAGGCGCCCGGGTAGGTCACGGCGATGGCGATGGCCGGCGGCGCGATGCTCGGGTACTGGTTGATCGGCAGCTTCAGGATCGACAAGGCGCCGACCAGCATGATCACCAGGGCGATCACCCAGGCGAAGATCGGGCGATCGATAAAGAACTTCGACATGGTTTACTCCGCTTTGGCGTCTGCTTTCGCCGCGTTGGCCTGATCGGGGCCGGCCGGCTTCTTGACGTTGGTGGCTTCGCTGACCTTGACCTCGACGCCTGGGCGTACGTATTGCAGGCCTTCGGTAATCAGGCGGTCACCCGGGTTCAGGCCTTCCTCGATCAGCCAGTCGCTGCCCAGGGTACGGCTGGCCTTGAGCTGGCGCAGTTCGACCTTGTTTTCCTGGTTGACCACCAGTGCGGTCGGCGCGCCCTTGAGGTCGCGGGTCACGCCCTGTTGCGGGACCAGGATGGCGTTGGCATTGACCCCGGCCTTGAGGCGGGCGTGCACGAACATGCCCGGCAGCAGGGTGTGGTCGGGGTTGGGGAAGATCGCGCGCAGGGTCACGGAACCGGTGGTTTCGTCGACCGCGACCTCCGAGAACTCCAGGCGGCCTTGCTGTTTGAACAGGCTGCCGTCTTCGAGCACCAGCTGCACTTGCGCGGCGTTGTCACCGGCCTTCTGCAACTGGCCGCTTTCCAGGTCACGGCGCAGCTTGAGCAGCTCGGCGGTGGACTGGGTGACGTCGACGTAGACCGGGTCGAGTTGCTGGATGGTGGCCATGGCGTTGGTCTGGCCATTGCTCACCAGCGCGCCTTCGGTGACCGAGGAACGGCCGACGCGACCGCTGATCGGTGCCAGCACCTTGGTGTAGCGCAGGTCGATCTGGGCGCTCTTGAGCGCTGCCTCGGCCTGCAATCGTTTGGCATTGGCGTCGTCGTATTCCTGCTTGGAGACGGCCTGCTCGTCGATCAGCTGCTTGTAGCGTTCGGCCAGCGAGCGGGTAGCCTGCAGGTTGGCCTGGGCGTTGGCCAGGTTGGCCTCGTAGACGGCGGGGTCGATCTGGTAGAGCTGCTGCCCTTCCTTGACGTCGCTGCCTTCCTTGAACAGGCGCTTGAGGATGATGCCATTGACCTGCGGGCGGACTTCGGCGATGCGGTAGGCCGTGGTGCGCCCCGGCAGTTCCGAGGTCAGGGTGAAGGACTGGGGTTGAACGGTGACGACGCCGACCAGAGGAGCCTGCGGCGCAGGCGCGGCTTCTTCTTTCTTACAGCCACTGAGCAGGGTTGCCAGGGCCACGGCGGAAACCAGGGCGGTTACGGCTGGCTTGAATTGCATGAGGATCCTCGGGTCGCTGGAGCAAGGGAGCTCAAGAATAGTGGAAGTGTCTTGTCAGAAAAACGCTATCCGGTGGATTAATAGCTTGCTACCGAATATACTTACATTCATGCTTGTTTGTAAACACCGCCGGTGGATTGCATCCCCCCACCGCGAACCGCTCAATTACCCCGGGAACGGCCCCTGAAGAGGCGACCCCGGCCTGATTCCCGCCCGCCAGAAGTGCGTGCGGGGCCTGAAGAGGTTGTGTTGCCATGGTCCGTCGAACCAAAGAAGAAGCCCAGGAAACCCGCGCCCAGATCATCGAGGCGGCGGAAAAGGCCTTCTACAAGCGCGGGGTTGCGCGAACCACACTGGCCGATATCGCTGAGCTCGCGGGGGTGACCCGTGGCGCGATCTACTGGCATTTCAGCAACAAGGCCGATCTGGTCCAGGCGCTGCTCGACTGCCTGCACGAAACCCACGACCACCTGGCCCGGGCCAGTGAGAGCGAGGATGAACTCGACCCGCTGGGTTGCATGCGCAAATTGTTACTGCAAGTGTTCAACGAGCTGGTGCTTGACGCCCGAACCCGGCGTATCAATGAAATCCTGCATCACAAGTGCGAATTCACCGACGACATGTGTGAGATTCGCCAGCAACGCCAAAGCGCGGTACTCGACTGCCATGTAGGCATCGCCCTGACCCTGACCAATGCCGTGAGACGCGGGCAATTGCCTGCCGACCTCGATTGCGATCGTGCTGCCGTGGCGATGTTTGCCTACGTCGATGGCCTGATCGGGCGCTGGTTGCTGCTGCCGGACAGTTTCGACCTGCTGCGCGATGCCGAAAAGTGGGTGGACACCGGGCTGGATATGCTGCGCTTGAGCCCAAGCCTGCGCAAATGACACTTTGTGAAGGATTGTGAGGAAGTCTTTTTCCCATGGATTAAAGTGGGATTAACAGTGGGGCCGCGTTGCGGCCCTATCGCTGGCAAGCCAGCTCCCACAGGGTCGGTGCAATCTCTGTGGGAGCTGGCTTGCCAGCGATAGGGGTGCGAAGCGCCACCGGCGATCTTACCGCCCGCGCAACTGCCGATCCGGCAACGCCAGCGCCGCCAGCAATCCAAGCAGCGCAGCCCCTGCACTGGCCAGCAACAGATTCCTGAACGTTTCCAGCAACCGCGCCTGGGTCTCAGGATCCGCCTCGCCTGCCTTGAGGCTACCCAGCAGGGGATTGCCCAGCAGCTCGAAACCACCCTGTTGCAACAACGCCAGCAGCAGGCTGGACATGCACGCCACCCCCATGGCCCCACCCAGCGAACGGAACAGGTTGGTGGTGCTGGTGGCCACGCCGATGTCCTTCGCCTCCACTGCACTCTGGGTACCCACCAGCGAGGTGGGGAACTGCAACCCGCAGGCGATCCCGGTCAGCAGCATGAACAGCGCGCTGAGCCAACCCGATTGCGGTGGTGTCAGGGCCATGGCGGCGATGGCAACCGGCATCAGCAGCGCGCCGGTCAGGATCTGCGGCTTGAAGCGCCCGGTGCGGCTGGTCATGCGCCCACCGGTGAACGCGCCGATAGGCAGCCCCATGGCCAGTGGCAGCAGGTGCAGTGCGGCGCTGTCGGCGCCGGCCCCGGTGATGCCCTGGTAACGCAGGGGCATGAGCATGGTCAGCGATATCGACTGGAAGCTGGCGAAGAAGATCACGCACCAGCACAGCACCGCGACCCGGTTGCCGAACAGGCTCATCGGCAGCAGTGGCTCACGGCAACGCCGCTCGTGGGTGACGAACACCAGCAGCCCGAGCAGCGCGCAGCCCAGCAGTAACAGTACCGGTGTCGACTGCCAGGCATGCCCCTGGCCGACCAGGGTGATGCCCAGCAGCAGGCAGCCCAGGCCAATGATCATCAATACCGCGCCCAGGTAGTCCACCTGTACCTCGCGGCGCTTCACCGACAACCCGTCGAGGGCACGGTGGATCGCCCACAGCGCTACCAGCCCCAGCGGCAGGTTGATCCAGAACACCCAGCGCCACGACAGGTACTCGGTCAGCCACCCGCCCAGCACCGGCCCGGCGACACTGGCCAGGGCGTACATGCTGCTGAAATAGCCTTGGTAGCGGCCGCGTTCGCGCGGCGGCACGAAGTCGCCGATGATCGCCTGGCTCACCGACACCATGCCGCCTGCGCCGATGCCCTGCAGCACCCGCGCCAGCACCAGCTGCGGCATGTCCTGGGCCAGGCCGCAGGCGATCGAGGCGAGGGTGAACAGCGCGGTGCCGGTGAGGATCATGCGCCGCCGGCCATACAGGTCGCCGAGCTTGCCGTAGATCGGCACGGCGATGGTCATGGCCACCATGTAGCCGGAGATGACCCAGGCCAGCAGGCCGACATCGTTGAACTGGGCGGAAATCGCCGGCAGCGACACGGCGACGATGGTCTGGTCGAGGGCGCCGAGGAAGATCGCCAGCATCAGGGCGGTCAGTACGCTGCGCAGAACGGTAGGGGGCAGGGCGGCGGTCACGGTGGCTACCTGGTGGTGATCAGCTCATTCGGAGTGGCCAGATTGTAACCTGAGTTGAGTAGCTTCCTATGTACTCTGTGCATCCCCTATGCAAGATCGGCATTGGCGCATTCATCCAGTGCTGCATGGCTGCGTGATATCGTGCAAAGGCCGCAGAGGCTGAAATCCGGGGCCTGCACCAGCATGGTGCAGCGTTTTGCCGCAGGGTTTCGCGTTGCTGTATTTCCACACCTTTTATTCCTCTGCCTGCATGACGAGCATGACCGCACCGATGGCGACGGTTGGATCAGTCAGGTAGACCCGATACAGGGGTCGGTTGTCAGCCGTTCAACATTTCTTATTACAAGCGGAGTGATCATGCCCAAGGCTTCCCACCACGATCTGCGTTTTGCCTTCCGCGAACTGCTCGCTTCAGGTTCGTGCTATCACACCGCTTCGGTCTTCGACCCCATGTCTGCGCGCATCGCCGCCGACCTTGGCTTTGAAGTCGGCATTCTCGGCGGTTCGGTTGCCTCGTTGCAGGTACTGGCTGCGCCGGACTTTGCCCTGATCACCCTCAGCGAGTTCGTCGAGCAAGCCACCCGTATCGGCCGCGTTGCCCAACTGCCGGTACTCGCCGATGCCGACCATGGCTACGGCAATGCCCTCAACGTCATGCGCACGGTGATCGAACTGGAGCGTGCCGGGGTTGCCGCCCTGACCATCGAGGATACCTTGCTGCCGGCTCAGTTCGGCCGCAAGTCCACTGACCTGATCCCGGTGGAAGAGGGCGTCGGCAAGATCCGCGCTGCCCTGGAGGCCCGCGTCGACTCGGCCATGGCGATCATCGCCCGGACCAACGCCGGGGTGCTGAGCACCGAAGAAATCATCGTGCGCACCCAGAGCTACCAGAAGGCCGGCGCCGATGGCATCTGCATGGTGGGGGTCAAGGACTTCGAGCAATTGGAGCAGATCGCCGAGCACCTGAACGTGCCGTTGATGTTGGTCACCTACGGCAACCCGAACCTGCGTGACGACGAGCGCCTGGCGCGCCTGGGCGTGCGTATCGTGGTCGACGGCCACGCCGCCTACTTCGCCGCGATCAAGGCCACCTACGACTGCCTGCGCCTGCAGCGTGGCCAGCAGCACAAGTCGGACAGCCTCACCGCCACCGAGCTCTCGCACACCTACACCCAGCCGGAGGACTACATCCGTTGGGCCAAGGAATACATGAGCGTCGAGGAGTGACCGGCGCGCGGCGCCGTCGCTTTATCTGACGGCACTCAAGGTTGCGGTGTGGGGCACGCAGTGTTCCTGCGCGCAACTGGCTGCGGTGTTGGGTTGGCTGCGCAGCAGCTCCACCCGCCAACAGGCCGAACCGTAGAGCCCTACGACGGCGGCCAAGGCGAAGACCAGCGCGCAACGCCTGGACTTGATACTCATGGTGCTTACCTCCTGTTGTTGTAACAGGTGATAACGGTAAGCATAGGCCCGGCTTGGATATCTGCACTGGCATCATTGCCGGTGGGACCGCGTGCTGGCGGGGTGAACCGTTCACGATTTGCAGCGCCTATGAGATCGAGCGCCGCCCGCGCGGCGCTTCGCGGGTAAACCCGCTCCCACAGTTTGTTTCGGGCCAGTCTCTCCTGTGCCATTGCCTGGTCCGCCTTGTTTGCTCGGCACAATTTCAGCGTGGGCGCCTAGGCTGCCTCACAGGGCTCAAGACATACACCAAAGCGGGCAGCGGTACTTTCACAGGACTCATTGGCCCAAAACAAACTGTGGGAGCGGGTTTACCCGCGAAGCGCCGCGCGGGCGGCGCTCGATCTGATAGACGCTGCAAGGCTATCGCCCCACACCTGGCACCCACCCACCCCTAAAGCCCCAACCCCCGATCCCACTCCGGCTCATCCCCAAACCGCTCCACCAGAAAATCCAGCATGCTGCGCAAGGTCGCCGGCATGTGCTTGCGCGACGTGTACACCGCGTTCAGGTTCAGCTCCCGTGGCCGTGCCTCGGGCAACAGGCGCACCAGTTCGCCGCTGCGCAGCGCACTGGCCGCCTGGTAGGTGGGCAGCATGGCGATACCGGCGCTGGCCAGCGCAGCCTTCTGCAGGGTCATGGCCTCGTTGGCGCTGATATTGCCCTGTACCGGCACGGCGACACTCTGCCCGCCCACCTCGAAATGCCACAGGCTATGGCCGAAATAGGCATGGGTCAGACAGTTGTGCCCGCTCAGATCCTCCACCCGCGCAGGTGTTCCGTGTTCGCGCAGGTACGCGGGGCTGGCGCAGACCACCGAGCGACACACGCTCAGGCGCCGGGCGATCAGGTTGGGGTCGACGTCGTTGCTGGTGCGGATCGCCAGGTCGATGCGTTCGTCCACCAGGTTGACGGTGCGATCGAGCATCTGCAGCTCCACCTTCACCCCGGGGTAGCGCTTGACGTAGGCCGCCAGCGCATCCACCAGCTGAGCCTGGCCGAACGAGGTGCTGACGCTGATGCGCAGCTCGCCGCGGGGGGCATCATCGGGCTGGCGCACGGCGTGTTGCAGGTCGCCGGCCAGTTCCAGCAATTGCCGGCAGCGCGGCAATGTCTCCTGCCCGGCGGCGGTCAGGCTGAGCTTGCGCGTGGTGCGCTGCATCAGCCGGGCGCCGACCCAGTCCTCCAGCTCCGCCAGGTAGCGCGACACCACTGGCCGGGAAAGCTCCAGGTGATCCGCCGCCGCAGACTGGCTGCCCAGGTCGACGACGGTGACGAATACGCGCATGGCGTTCAGACGGTCCATGATTTGCCCGATTTCAGAAATGAACTATGTCGCAGCATCGCATTTTTTGTATTGAATCGGGCAACTAAGCTGTGCTCCATCGACTCACTCATCAGGAAGCAACGATGTCACTGTTCACGCCCCTGCGCGGCCTGCTGCTGGCCTGCGTCACCCTCGCTGGCCAGGCCATGGCTGGCGAACCGCTCAAGCTCGATGTCTACAACCCTGGCCACGACGCCATCTTCCCAGTCAGTTCGGTGATCGTCAGTGGCGAACACGACGCGATCCTGGTCGATGCGCAATTCGGCAAGAGCCAGGCCGAGCAGGTGGTCGAGCGCCTGCGCAAGAGCGGCAAGCAGCTGACCACCATCTATATCAGCCACGGCGACCCGGACTACTACTTCGGCCTGGACACGCTCACCCAGGCGTTCCCCAAGGCCCGAGTGGTCGCGTCGGCCGCCACGGTTGCCCATATCCGCAAAACCATGGATGCCAAGCTCGCCTACTGGGGCCCGCAAATGGGCGCCGACAAACCGGCCAAGCTGGTCGTGCCACAAGTGCTCGACGGCAATCAGCTGAAGCTTGAAGGCCAGGCACTGGAAGTCGTTGGCCTGGACGGCCCGCAGCCGGACCGCAGCTTCGTCTGGATCCCGTCGATCAAGGCCGTGGTGGGGGGTGTGGTGGTGTCCGAGCACATCCATGTGTGGATGGCCGACACCCAGACCGCGCAATCCCACGCCGACTGGCTGGGGACCCTGGCCAGGATCGAGCAACTGGCGCCGCGTACCGTGGTCCCCGGGCACTACCTGGGCGACAGCAGCCGTTCGCTGGAGGCCGTGCGCTTCACCGCCAACTACATTCGTGACTTCGATACCGAAACCGCCAAGGCCGGCAACGCCGACGCACTGATCGCGGCGATGAAAAAGCGCTACCCGAACCTGGCCGACGAAAGCTCCCTGGAACTAGGGGCCAAGGTCGCCAAGGGCGAGATGAAGTGGTAATCCCATTCAACCTGTTGGAGTGTTTCCCATGAGCAAGATCGCAATCATCGGCGCCACCGGGCGTGCCGGCAGCCAACTGCTAGAAGAAGCCCTGCGCCGTGGCCACAGCGTGGTCGCCATCGCCCGTGATCCATCGAAGCTGCAAGGCCGGGAAGGCGTCACCGTCAAGGCGTTGGACGCCAAGGACAGCGCTGCCCTGCAGGCGGCGATCAGCGGCTGCGACGCGGTGCTGAGCGCCGCGCATTTCTCCACCCTTGAACCCCAGGCCGTCATCGAGCCGGTCAAGCGCGCCGGCGTGAAGCGCTTGCTGGTGGTGGGCGGTGCCGGTAGCCTGCTGCTGCCGTCCGGGCAGCGGGTGATCGACAGCCCGGATTTCCCCGAGGCCTACAAGGCTGAGGCCAATGGCGGCGTGCGCTTCCTCGATGCCTTGCGCCAGGAATCGGCACTGGACTGGACCTTCCTGTCGCCGTCGGCGGAGTTCGTCGAGGGGGAGCGCAGCGGGCACTACAAACTGGGCAAGGATCACCTGTTGATCGGTGCCGAGGGCAAGAGCTGGATCACCTTTGCCGACTATGCGATCGCGATGATCGATGAGCTGGAGAAGCCGGCGCACTCGAAGACGCGGTTCACCGTCGGTTACTGAGTCGCCTGTATTGGCCCTATCGCCGGCAAGCCGGCTCCCACAGGTACAGTGCCGGCCTTGAGAGGCACACGATCCATGTGGGAGCCGGCTTGCCGGCGATGAGGTCAGAGCAAGCAGCACAAGGCTCATGTTCCTACTCGTGGCAGCGGGGGCGCAACGCGCCCCTGGTGTTCTAGTGCCTGGCACGCTCCTGCAGCCACTCCATCAATTCGACCAACCCCGCCGCCATGGTCTTCGACGGGCTCACCAGGTAATACCCTTTCCCGGTCGTCACCTTCAGCCCGAACGGCATGCACAGCCGCCCGCTGCGCAGGTCATCGCCGATCAGCGCCCAATCGCCGATGGCGATCCCCGTGCCCTGCGAAGCCATGGCCATCGCCATGTCCAGGGTCTCGAAGTGCTGCTTCGGCCCTTGCGGCTCGAACCCGGCTCCCGCCGCCTGCAACCACAACCGCCAGTCATGTTCGTCCCGCGAGGGGTGCAGCAGCATGTGCCGCGACAGGTCCTGCAACTGCTGCAACGGCAATGGCCCGTTCAGCAGCGAGGGCGCGCAGACCGGCGTGAGTTGTTCATCGAACAGTTTGCGCACCTGCAGCCCATGGTTCGGCACGGCGCCATACACCACGGCGGCATCGAAACCTTCATGGCGGAAGTCCACCCCGTGCTGCACCGTGGTGGTCAGCTCCACCGGCACGTCCGGGCGCAAGGCCTGCCACTCCATCAGGCGTGGCAACAGCCAGCGCATCACGCAGGTTGGCGCCTTGAGCTGCAACGTGCTGCTGCGCCCGCCCACCTCGCGCACGCCTTGCTCGACCAGGGCGAAGATCTGTTGCACCCGCGGCAGCCAGTCCTGCCCTTCGCGGGTCAGTGCCAGGCCACGCGCCTGGCGCTGGAACAACGGGTAGCCCAGGTGCTCCTCGAGCCCGGCGACCTGCCTGCTGACCGCACCCTGGGTGATGTGCAGTTGCTGCGCGGCGCGGGTGAAGTTGCAGTGCTGGGCGGTAACCAGGAAGGTATGCAGGGCGGGCAGGGGCGGTAGCCGTTTCATCGTGGTAAGCCATGATGTGAAGTCATGGCTAGTATGTGTTTTTTTGCATTGTGGCGGTAGCCGCAGATTGGTTCCATGAACACCGATTTCAACAAGATTCGGGTATTCGATCATGGCAACCTGCGGCGAAGTGTTGGTCAAACTCCTCGAAGATTATGGCGTTGACCATGTCTTCGGTATTCCCGGTGTGCATACCGTGGAGCTGTACCGTGGCCTGGCGGCGTCATCTATCCGCCACATCACCCCGCGCCACGAGCAAGGCGCCGGGTTCATGGCCGACGGCTACTCGCGCACACGCGGCAAACCGGGGGTGTGCTTCATCATCACCGGCCCAGGCATGACCAATATCACCACCGCCATGGGCCAGGCCTATGCCGACTCGATCCCGATGCTGGTGATCTCCAGCGTGCAGTCGCGCAGCCAGCTCGGCGGTGGGCGCGGCAAGTTGCATGAGCTGCCCAACCAGTCCGCCCTGGTCGCCGGCGTGGCAGCCTTCTCGCAAACGCTGATGAGCGCCGATGACCTGCCCCAGGTGTTGGCCCGGGCCTTTGCCGTGTTCGATGGCGCGCGGCCACGCCCGGTGCATATCGAGATTCCGTTGGACGTGCTGGTCGAGCCTGCCGATCACCTGCTGGCGGCACGCCCCGTGCGCACCAGCCGCGCGGGCGCTGCGCCGCAGGCGGTGCGGCAGATGGCCGAGCGCCTGGCCAAGGCGCGTCGGCCACTGATTCTCGCCGGCGGTGGTGCGTTGGCCGCCGGCGCGGCGCTGGCCCGTCTGGCCGAGCACTTGCAGGCGCCAGTGGCGCTGACCATCAATGCCAAGGGGCTGCTGCCGGCGAACCACCCATTGCAGATCGGTTCGACCCAGACGCTGCCGGCTACCCGCGCGCTGGTCGCCGAGGCCGATGTGGTGCTGGCCATCGGCACCGAGCTGGCTGAGACCGATTACGACGTGACCTTCAAGGGCGGCTTTGAGATCCCCGGCAGCCTGCTGCGCATCGATATCGACCCGGACCAGACCGTGCGTAACTACCTGCCCGAGCTGGCGCTGGTGGCCGATGCCGAGCAGGCCGCCGAGGCGCTGCTCGCTGCCCTGCAAGCGCAACCGCAGCCACCCCGCGACAGCGAGTGGGGCGCCGCGCGTGCCGCGCGTCTGCGCCAGGACAATGCGGCGACCTGGGACCCAGTGACACTGAGCCAGACGCGCCTGCTGACCGGCATCCTGGAAACCTTGCCCAATGCCATCCTGGTCGGTGATTCGACCCAGCCGGTGTACACCGGCAACCTGACCCTGGACATGGCTCAGCCACGCCGCTGGTTCAATGCGTCGACCGGCTACGGCACCCTCGGCTATGCCTTGCCTGCCGCCATGGGCGCCTGGCTGGGCAGTGCCGAAGTGCCCGCTCGGCGAGCACCGGCGGTGTGCCTGATCGGTGACGGCGGCCTGCAGTTCACCCTGCCGGAACTGGCCAGCGCGGTGGAAGCGCAGGTGCCGCTGATCGTGCTGCTGTGGAACAACCAGGGGTATGAGGAAATCAAGAAGTACATGGTCAACCGGGATATCGAGCCCGTGGGCGTGGATATCCACACCCCTGACTTCGTCGGTGTGGCGCGGGCGTTGGGGGCTGAGGCAGAGAACGTGGGTGATGTCGCGCAGCTGCAGGCGGCGCTGGGTCGGGCGGTGGAGCGCCGGGGGCCGACGCTGATCCAGGTGGATCAGGCGCAGTGGCAGGCTGCAGTGGTGGGATAAGCCGTTGAGAGCCATCGCGGGGCAAGCCCGCTCCCACGATTCGGAAAGCACCAGATCGTGGGAGCGGGCTTGCCCCGCGATGGATTCACTCAGCCAGCGCTGGCACGCAACCGCGCCACATCTCTGATCGGCGGCGCGCCATACAGCCGGCTGTATTCACGGCTGAACTGCGACGGGCTCTCATACCCCACCCGATACCCCGCCACCGCCGCTTCCAGCCCGTCATTGAGCATCAGCCGCCGCGCCTCTTGCAGGCGCAACTGCTTCTGGTACTGCAACGGGCTCATCGAAGTCACCGCCTTGAAGCGGTGGTGCAGGGTCGAGGTGCAGAGGTTCACTTCGCGCGCCAGGTCTTCGATGCGCAGCGGTTGCTGGTAATGCTGGTTGAGCCAGCTGATTGCCTGGCACACCCGGTGGGTCTGGCTGTTGGACAGGGCGATCTCGTACAGGCGGTGGCCCTGCGGCCCGCGCAGCAGGCGGTAGAGAATCTCGCGGCGGATCAGCGGCGCGAGGATCGGGATATCGCGCGGCGTATCCAGCAGGCGGATCAGGCGCAGCAGGGCATCCAGCAGCTGCGGGTCGCTTTTTTCGACGAACAGGCCGCGGCCGGAAGGCAGGTTGGGCACCACCATCGGGCTGCTTTCGGCGATCAGCTGGCTGATCTGCGCCGGGTCGATGTCCAGCCGCAGGCCGAGGGCCGGGTGTTCCGGGCTGGCCTTGAGCAGCGCGCCGCTGATCGGCAGGGTCACCGACACCACCATGTAGTTCAGTGGGTCGTAGGCATAGTGCTCATCGCCCAGGATCAGGGTCTTGCTGCCCTGGGCCAGGACGCACAGGGCCGGCTGGGCCAGGGCGGGCATGCCGCGAATATCCTCGCGGTAGCAGGTGAGGTAGAGGTCATCGATGGGCGAGGCCGGGCCATAGGGTTCACCGGCATGGCGCAGGATCAGCCCGGCCAGCTCCTGGCGCTGCTGTTCCAGGGAGGGTTCAAGGGGCGGGGGAGTGGTCATGGCGGGTTTCCTCTGCTGACCGACGCAGCATAGGTTTGGGCAATGCCGGGCGCTAGTCGGATGCTGCAGATCGATTGCCTGATCCTGCAGCGCTGCAGGATCAGGCAATCGGCCGGCAGTAATGGCCTAACGTCGCGCGAGGGGTGGCCCCTAACCTTGGCAGCCTGTTTCTCGCCCCTGGCTTCAAGGAGATCGTTCATGACCCTTCAGCAACCGGTCACTCATTTGGCGTTCATCCGCGCCAGCAACGGTCGTTCCGCGGAACTCGGCGTACGCCTGCGCGACTTGCTCGAGCCTACGCGGCGCGCGCCGGGTTGCCTGGCGTTCAGTGTGCAACGCTCGCAAGTCGATGCCGACCTGTGGCTGCTCAGCGGCAGCTGGTGCGACCAGCAGGCGATGAGTGGCTATTTCGCTTCGCCGACGCTGAACGTGTTCGGTGAGCTGGTGCAGGCGCAAGTGGTCAGCAGCCTGGACCTGCATACCTTTGCCTGATCTTGCGGCCCTGTCGCCGGTAAGGCCGCATGTGGGAGCCGGCTTGCCGGCGATGGGGCCGGAACAGGCAACCCTGTCAGGTGTACAATGCCGCCCCTCGATCACACAGGCGCAGAGCAGCATGGCACGTAAAGAATTCCCTCACTTCGAAGCGGTTTCGGCGATGGTCCCGGTGGAAGGCGGCGGCTACAACGCGGCGATTGCCGTGAAGGCCCTGAACATGGGCGGTGCGCCGCGCTTCCACAAGGTCCTCGAGGGCCAGGTGTTCACCTCCGCCATCGCCGCCGACGCGGCGGCCTGCGCCGAACTCGAACGCCTGCAGGGCGTGGGTGAGGAAGGCGAGCTGATCTTCTGATCAGACCTGCGGGCGGCTCATCTTGAACAGCTCGCCCAATGCGAAGTAATCCGCCGGGCCGCCGCCACGCAGGATCGGTTCGGCGGCAGCGGTGTCGTAGATGCCATCCTTGAGCAGGTGTTCGGCAATGTGCACGGCCACCACTTCGCCAAGAATCAGCCAACTGGGCACCATTTCCTGGTCGGCCCGCTTGAGCTGGACGATCTGGCTCACCTTGCATTCGAAACTCACCGGGCTCTCGCCCACCCGTGGCACCTTGACCACCTTCGAGGCAGCTGGCGTAAGGCGGCTGAGGACGAACTCGTCGACCTCCGCCGCCACGGCGGCGCAGCTCTGGTTCATTTGATCGGCCAATGGCCGGGTGGCCAGGTTCCAGACGAACTCGCCGGTCTGCTCGATGTTGTTCAGGCTGTCTTTGCGCCCGACGCTGCAGAAACCGATGATCGGCGGGATGTAGTTGAAGGCGTTGAAGAAACTGTAGGGCGCCAGGTTAAGGCGGCCTTCGCGGTCGTGGCTGGAGATCCAGCCGATGGGCCGGGGGCCGACGATGGCGTTGAACGGGTCGTGGGGCAGGCCGTGGCCTTTGGCGGGTTCGTAGTAGTACATCTGCGCTAGGCCGCGAGGCCCTTCCTGGTTGGGAACGAGGCGCCTAGTGTGCCAAGGCTTTGCCTGGCTGGAAATGATCAAGCCCGGCCGAAGCCGGGCTGGTTGCACGCTGTCAGCGATCAGCTGAAGCGGTGGGCGTTGGTGCGGTCGAAGCCGTTTTCGGCGAAGCGTTGGCCGTTGGTGCGGTCGAAGCCGTCTTCGGCGAAGCGTTGGCCGTTGGTGCGGTCGAAGCCGTCTTCGGCGAAGCGTTGGCCGTTGGTGCGGTCGAAGCCGTCTTCGGCGAAGCGTTGGCCATTGGTGCGGTCAAAGCCGTCTTCAGCGAAGCGTTGGCCACCGGTGCGATCAGAACCATCTTCTGCGTAGCTGTTCGACTGGCTCTGGACGGCGGCGAAGATGTGGGCACTGGTACGGTCGAAACCGTCTTCGGCGAAAGCGCCAGTGGTCAGAACCGAGAGGGTCAGGGCGAGGATCAGTTTGTTTTTCATGGTCGTTGCTCCGGTGGATCAGTGGGTTGTTTGTTTCTATGGGTTCAATGCTACGCCGATTAAATTGATTAAAAAGCGCAAAAAATAACGCTAAATAATCGATTAAGCCGATTGTTATGGGCGTGGCTGCCCCTCGCCGAAAGCAGTACCTGGCCTTGTCAGGCCATGGGAGCGATGCGGCTTTTTCAGTTGGCCAAGCATGGCGGGTGGGAATTAATGCCGAATTAACAGCTCACGAGCGTTCGTCGTACGCGACCAACGCTTTTTTCATACAACTCCAACCGTTTTTTCAGACAGCGCTCTTCACCATCGCCGCACTTAAAAACTGGAGCGGCACAACGATGAACAAACTCCCGCAAATCACCCTGGCCTTCTGGGTCATGAAGATCTGCGCTACCACACTCGGCGAGACGGCGGGCGACCTGCTGTCCATGACCCTGAACATTGGTTATGCGATGAGCTCGCTGTTGCTGATCAGCGTGTTTCTGCTGACCCTGGTTACCCAGCTCTACTCGCGCCGCTACAACCCGATGCTCTATTGGCTGGTGATCCTCTCCACCAGCACTGCCGGCACCACCATGTCCGACTTCATGGACCGCACCCTGGGGCTGGGTTATGCAACAGGCTCGGCGCTGCTGATCGGCATCCTGCTGCTGACCTTCGCGGTGTGGCGTCTGAGCGGCAACCCGCTGGATGTCACCCGTATCAAGAACCGCAGCGGCGAGCTGTTCTACTGGGTGGCGATCCTGTTCTCCAACACCCTCGGCACGGCGCTGGGCGACTACCTGGCCGACGATTCGGGCCTGGGCTTCGCCGGCGGTGCGCTGCTGATCGGCTCGGCAATCGCCGTGGTGGCGGCTGCCCGCTACTGGACCAAGATCTCCGGCGTGGTGCTGTTCTGGATCGCCTTCGTGCTCACTCGCCCATTCGGTGCGACCCTGGGCGACGTGCTGACCAAGACCCACGAGAAGGGCGGCCTGGACTTCGGTACCGTGGGTTCGTCGATGGTGCTGGGCGGGGTGCTGCTGGTACTGGTGCTGGCGGCCACCTACTACCAGCGTCGTGAGCCGTTGCCGGTGCTGGAGCGCTCCTGAGCCTGGGCTGCCTGACTCAGATGCCTTGCGTTTTGACGGTGTAGCGGGTGCTGCGTCCTCCACCCGGCAGGCGAGTCAGGCAGCCATTGTCCAGCAGATCGGCCAGATGGCGTGTGGCGGTGGCCTTGGAAACCTTGGCCACTGCCTGGTACTGGCTGGCGCTGATGCCTTCTTCGAAACCGCTGGGACCGCCATCGAGCAGACGGTTGAGTACTTTGATCTGCTCCGGCGACAGGCCGTCGCCCCGGTGCGCCTGCCAGAAGCGTGCCTTGATCAGTACCCGGTCGATGCGCAGCAGTGCCTGTTCCAGGCTTCGCAGCAGCGTGACGAGAAACCAGTGCAGCCATTCGGTAATGTCCAGGCTGCCTTTCTGGCAGCGTTCCAGCACGGCGTAGTAGCCAGCACGATCGTCCAGGATGCTGGCAGACATGGCGTAGAAACGAATGGCTTGCTGTTCGCCTTGCGCCAAGGCCAGGTCGGTCAGTGCCCGAGTAAGGCGGCCGTTGCCGTCGGCGAATGGGTGCAGGGTAACGAACCAGAAATGGGCTATGCCTGCTCGCAGCAGCGGATCGAGCTGGTGTTCATTGCGGCTGGTTTCGAACCAGTCGAGAAATGCCTGCAACTGAACTTCCAGGCCCGCGCGAGGCGGCGCTTGGAAATGTACCCTGGGTTTGTCGATGCGCCCGGATATCACCTGCATGGGGGCCTCATCGCGCAGTACGCCCACGGGCAGGGCAGTGGTGAGCCCACCAGTGTTATCGGGGAACAACCACCGGTGCCAGGTGAACAGCCGCTGCGGGTCGAGCGGGCGGTCGTAACCTGCGGTGGCGTCGAGCATCAGCTCGGCCAGGCCTTCGCTGCGGGCGCTGGTCGGCCCGGGCTCATCAATGCCCAGGCGCCGCGCCAGGGAAGAACGTACAGACTCGACATTGAGATGTTCACCTTCGATGGCCGATGAAGTGACGATGTTCTGCAGCAAGGTATCGAGGATGTCGCTGCTGGCTTCCATTGCAGTGACGGCACCGGCTCTGCCCAACAGTTGCCCCTGCGTTTCGACGCAGTGGCGCAGCAGTGTCGTGAGCTGTTGATTGTCCCAGCGAAAGGCTGGCCAGTCCGGCTGCTGCCAGATCCAGAGAGGCGTTGTGGTGTCCATGAGCCGAATAATAGCGTTATTCGGCTCATTTGGTGAGCCGAATAACGCTGCTATTCGGCTCACAGCCAATAAAAAGGGGCGCCCCGTCAGCCGGAGCGCCCCTTGTTCATTGCCGTGCAGCCAATCAGTCGGTGGTGATCCGCGAATGCTGCTTGGTGTCTTTCATGGTTGCGTATACCAGCAGCGAGCAGGCGATGCAGCCGGTGACGTACCAGTAGAAGCCGGTTTCCATGCCGTTGCTCTTGAACCACAGGGCCACGTACTCGGCAGTACCGCCGAAGATCGATACGGTCAGCGCGTACGGCAGGCCAACGCCCAGGGCGCGGATTTCGGTGGGGAACAGCTCGGCTTTGACCACGGCGTTGATCGAGGTGTAGCCGCTGACGATGATCAGCGCAGCCATGATCAGGAAGAACGCGCCCCACCAGGTCTGCACGGTGTGCAGGGTGCTGAGGATCGGTACGGTGAACAGGGTGCCGAGCACGCCGAAGGCGATCAGGATCGGGCGACGGCCGATCTTGTCGGACAGCCCGCCGATGATCGGCTGCAGGCACATGAACAGGAACAGCGTGGCCGCCGAGATGGTGGTCGAGTCGCTGATGCTCATGCCCACGGTGTTGACCAGGTACTTCTGCATGTAGGTGGTGTAGGTGTAGAAGGCCAGGGTGCCGCCCATGGTCAGGCCGACCACGGTCATCAGCTCTTTGGGGTGGCGCATCAGGGTGCGCATCAGGCTCTCTTTGGACTTCTCTTTCTTGGTGAAGGAGGCGGTTTCTTCCATGCCACGGCGCAGGTACAGGGCAACCACCGCGCACAGCGCGCCGATCACGAAGGGTACACGCCAGCCCCAGGCATACAGCTGCTCGGTGGTGAGGGTCTGCTGCAGGATGATCAGCACCGCCAGGGCGATGAGCTGGCCGGAAATCAGGGTCACGTATTGGAAGCTGGAGAAGAAGCCACGGCGTTCCTTGCTGGCCATCTCGCTCAGGTAGGTGGCCGAGGTGCCGTACTCACCGCCCACCGACAGGCCTTGCATCAGGCGCGCGACCACCAGCAGGACCGGTGCGGCAACGCCGATGGTCTCGTAGCCAGGGGTGAGGGCAATGACCAGGGAGCCGGCGCACATCAGCAGCACCGAGGCCATCAGCGCGGCCTTGCGGCCTTTGCGGTCGGCGTAGAGGCCCATCAGCCAGCCACCGATCGGGCGCATCAGGAAGCCCACGGCGAAGATCGCAGCGGTATTGAGCAGTTGTGCGGTGGTGTCGCCGGCGGGGAAGAACGCTTTGGCGAAGTAGAGCGAGAACGCGGCGTAGACGTACCAGTCGTACCATTCGACCATGTTGCCGATGGAGCCACTGAAGATCGATTTGAGGCGGCTGGCGGTGGTTTTTTCCGCGGCGGGCGCGGCGGCGGCCCCGCTGGGCAGGGTGCTGGCGTTATCCATCAGGGATACCTTCTCGTTGTTTTTGTGGAGCGCGCTCGGGGCGCAGCTTGGGAAGGGTTTTGCAGGAGCTGTGCCAAATGGGGGCGGGGTGATCCATTTGGGGGCATCGCGGGGCAAGCCCGCTCCTACGCAGGCCATGTATCACCTGCGTTATAGCGATCACTGTGGGAGCGGGCTTGCCCCGCGATAGGGCCGCAACAAACTTATGGAATGAGCGGTTTTTCGCTCATCGGCGCGAAATGGTAGGCGGAAATCCGCTCATTCGCTGCCGAGAAAGTCCTCACGCACCAGCCCATGCCGCTGCATCTTCTCGTTCAGCGTACGCCGTGGCAGCTGCAACGCCTCCATCACCCCTTTGATCTCGCCCTTGTGCTGGCGCAGCGCAGCGCGCAGGCATTGGGCTTCGAAGGCCTCCATCTGTTCGCCCAGCGACTGCCCGCCTGGCAGGCTCTCAAGGTTCGGCGAATCCAGCCCCAGGGCATGACGCTCGGCAGCATTGGCCAGCTCACGCACATTGCCCGGCCAGTCGTGGGCCAGCAGTTGCGCCAATCGCCCGCCACTGACCGGTGGGGCATGGCGGCCCAGGCGTTCGGCGGCCGTGCGGGCGAAGTGTTCGAATAGCAGCGGGATGTCTTCACGCCGCTCGCGCAGCGGTGCCAGGCGCAGCTCGGCAACGTTGAGGCGGTACGCCAGGTCTTCGCGAAAGCGCCCGGCACGGGCCTCTTCCAGCAGGTCCGGCTTGGTCGCGGCAATGATGCGCAGATCGACGGCGATGCTCTGGTTGGCCCCCAGGCGCTCGAGCTTCTGTTCCTGGATCACCCGCAGCAGCTTGGCTTGCTGGGCCAACGGCATGCTTTCGATTTCGTCGAGGAACACGGTGCCGCCGTTGGCGTACTCCAGCTTGCCGATGCGTTTGCCCTGGGCGCCGGTGAACGCGCCGCTCTCATGGCCGAACAGCTCGGCCTCGAACAGGGTTTCGGGGATCGCCGCGCAATTGAGCGCGACAAAGGGTTTGTCTGCGCGCGGGCCAAAATCGTGCAGGCAGCGCGCCACCCGCTCCTTGCCGCTGCCGGTCTCGCCACGGATCAGCACGTTCACCGGCAGGCTGGCCAGGTCCAGCACCTGCCGGCGCAACTGTTGCAGCCCCTGGGACATGCCGAGCAGGCTGGTTTCGAGCTGCGCCTTGAGGTCGGCCTGCTCATGCAGGCGACGGTTCTCCAGTACCAACCGGCGCTTTTCCAGGGCGCGGCCGAGGCTGCCCAGCAGGTGCTGCGGGGTGAAGGGTTTTTCCAGGAAGTCGTAGGCGCCGTTGCGCATCGCCTCCACCGCCATCGGCACATCACCGTGGCCAGTGAGCAGGATCACCGGCAGGTCGGGGTCATCCTGTTGCAGCCGTTCGAGCAGTTGCATGCCGGAAAGCCCGGGCATGCGCACGTCGCTGAGGATCACCCCGGGGAAGTTGCGCGGCAGCTGCGCCAGGCAGTCTTCGCCACGGGCGAACAGTTGCACGCTGAAGCCCGACAGGCTCAACCACTGTTCCACGGCGGTGCGGATACTGGCTTCGTCATCGACGACGATCACTGAATTCAACATACCGGCTCCAGGTCACGGGGTAGCGTCAGGCTGAAACGCGCGCCGCCTGGCAGGTTCTCGACCTGCAGGCAGCCGCCGGCATCGACCACGATGCCGTAGGAAATCGCTAGGCCCAGGCCCAGCCCTTCACCCACCGGCTTGGTGGTGAAGAATGGGTCGAACACTTTGGCCAGGTCGGCCGGCTCGATGCCGCCACCTGAGTCGAGCACGCTCAGGCGCCACTGGCCATCGTCGAGTTCGATGCGGATCTCCAGGCGTTTGTAGCGCTTGTCGGCCATGGCGTCGAGGGCATTGCGCAGCAGGTTGATCAGCACCTGCTCGAGGCGGATCGCATCGCCGCGGACCCAGGCCGGACGGGCCAGGTACAGCGCCACGTCCACCGCTTCGGCGTGGATGCGCGCATCGAGCAGGTGCAGCGCCTGGTCGACCACCGTGGCCAGGTCCAGGCGCTCGCGCAGCCCGCCGGGGCTATTGCGGGCGAAGGTCTTCAGGTGGCCGGTGAGCGCGGCCATGCGCGTGAGCATCTGCTCCAGCGGCTCCAGGGCCTGGCGCGCCTGGTCGTAACGGCCATGGTCAAGCAGCAGCCGCAGGGTTTCCAGCTGCATGCGCTGGGTGGTCAGCGGCTGGTTGATTTCGTGGGCCAGGGCGGCGGACATCTGCCCCAGCGCCGCCAGCTTGGCCGATTGCACCAGGCCTTCCTGGGCGGTGCGCAGTTCGCGGGTGCGCTCCTCGACCTGGCGCTTGAGCTCTTCGCGGCTGCGCTGGCGCAGGCGGGCCAGGCGCAGGCGCTGGCTGACGAACAGCGCGGCGAACACCAGGGTCAGCCAGATCGCGGCGGCGGCTAGGGCGGCGTTGCGGCCATCCTCGGCGACCTGTGGCTTGCGCAGCAGGTGCAGGGTCCAGCCTTCGGCTTCCAGCGGCAGGCTTTCCCAGAGGTATTCGGCGGCGCCGTCGGGGCCCTGCACGCGGGTCAGGTGGCTGTTGTCGGCGAAGCGGGTCAAGGCCTGGTGTTGCAAAGGCACCAGCGGCTGCTTGTCGTACTGGCGGGTTTCAGCCAGTTCGGCGCGGTCGGCGCCGCTCAGCGGTTGCAGCTCGCGGTAGCGCCAGCCGTCCTGGTTGGCGATGAAGGTGATGCCACGGGCGTCGCTGACCAGCAGGATATCGCTGCCCTGGCGCCACTCGCGTTCAAGCTCGGGGAACTCCAGCTTGACCACCATGGCGCCGAGGAAGCGGCCATGTTCGTCGTTGACCGCGCTGGCCAGGAAGTAGCCCGGCACGCCGCTGGTCACGCCGACCGCGTAGAAGCGGCCGCTGCCCTGGCTGCGGGTCTGTTTGAAATAGGGGCGAAAGCCGTAGTTGGAGCCGACATAGGTGGTCGGCAGGCGCCAGTTGCTGGCCGCGATGGCCAGGCCAGTGCGGTCGAGCAGCTCCAGGGTGGAGGAATTGGCCGCGCCGTTGATGCGCTCGAGCTTGTGATTCAGGGCACTTTGCACCGGGTCGGTGACCGGGCCGCGCAGGGCGTCGATCAGTTCCGGGTCCAGCGCCAGTACCGCAGGCAGGGCGCGGTAACGTTCGATCAGGGTGTGCAGGTTGTTGGCGTACAGGCCCAGCTGTTGGCTGGCCCGCTGCGCGTCGGCCCGCATGGCCTCGCGCTTGGCCTGGTGCATGGCCCAGCCGGCGCTGAGGCCGGTACCGACCAGGATCAGCAGGATGATCAGCCCCAGACGCAGGGCGCGGAAGGAAGAGGGCATGGGGCGGATCCGGGGTGTAGGTTTTCAGGTCCGGCCTCTTCGCGGGTAAACCCGCTCCCACAGGTATCGAGTAGCCTGTGGGAGCGGGTTTACCCGCGAAGAAGCCAAAGCAGGTGTCAGAGCAGTTCGAAGCTCTGCTGCTGCACCGCCTGCGAGTCCAGGCCGATCTGCACATTGAACTGACCCGGCTCGGCCACGCGTTGCAGCTGGCCATTGTAGAACTTCAGGTCTTCTTCACTGATGTCGAAGGTCACGGTACGTGCTTCGCCGGCCTTGAGCATCAGCTTCTGGAAGTTCTTCAGTTCTTTCACCGGGCGGCTCATCGACGCGCTCTGGTCCTGCAGGTACAGCTGCACCACGGTCTCGCCGTCACGTTTGCCGGTGTTCTTCACCGTGATCTTGGCCTTGAGGGTTTCGCCGCGCTTGAGTTCGGTGCGCGACAAGGTCAGGTCGGTCAGGTCGAAGCTGGTGTAGCTCAGGCCGTAGCCGAACGGGTACAGCGGGCCGTTGGGCTCCTCGAAGTACTGCGAGGTGTAGTTGCCCGGCTTGCCGGGGGTGAACGGGCGGCCGATGCGCAGGTGGTTGTAGTACATCGGGATCTGCCCGACCGAGCGCGGGAAGGTGATGGCCAGGCGGCCCGACGGGTTGTAGTCGCCGAACAGCACGTCGGCGATGGCGTTGCCGCCTTCGGTGCCGCTGAACCAGGTTTCGAGCAGCGCATCGGCCTGTTCGCGTTCCCAGGCGATCGACAGTGGGCGGCCGTTCATCAGCACCAGCACCAGCGGTTTGCCGGTGGCCTTGAGCGCCTTGATCAGGTCGCGCTGCACCGCCGGGATTTCCAGGGTGGTGCGGCTCGACGATTCGTGGGACATGCCACGGGACTCACCGACCACGGCCACCACCACGTCGGCCTGCTGGGCGGCCTTGACCGCTTCGTCGATCAGCACGGCGGCCGGGCGCAGGTCGTTGACGATTTCCGGGGCATCGAAGTTGAGGAAGTTGAGGTAGTCGAACATGGCCTTGTCGCCGGTCACGTTCGAGCCTTTGGCGTAGACCAGCTTGGCCTTGCCCTCGACGGCGCGGCGCAGGCCTTCGCGTACGGTGACCGAGTGCTGTGGCTTACCGTCGGCGGCCCAGCTGCCCATCATGTCGATGGGGGCGTCGGCCAGCGGGCCGACCAGGGCGATGGTGCCGGCCTTCTTCAGCGGCAGGGTCTGTTCGCGGTTCTCCAGCAGCACCAGGCTGCGGCGTGCCACGTCGCGGGCGGCGTCGCGGTGCAGGCGGCTGTCGGCGTAGTAATCCTGAAGGTCAGTCTCAGGCTTGCCGATGCGCACGTACGGGTCCTTGAACAGGCCCATGTCGTACTTGGCGCCGAGCACTTCGCGCACCGCCTGGTTCAGCTCGCCCTGGGTCACTTCGCCGGACTTGAGCAGGCCTGGCAGCTCTTCGCCGTACAGGGTGTCGTTCATGCTCATGTCGATGCCGGCCTTGATTGCCAGCTTGGCCGCTTCGCGACCGTCGCGGGCCACGCCATGGCGGATCAGTTCCTGGATGGCGCCGTGGTCGCTGATGGTCACGCCCTTGAAGCCCCACTCCTTGCGCAGCAGGTCGTTCATCAGCCAGGTGTTGGAGGTGGCCGGCACGCCGTTGATCGAGTTCAGCGCCACCATCACACCCCCCGCACCGGCGTCCAGCGCGGCGCGGTAGGGCGGCAGGTATTCGTTGTACATCTTCGGCAGGCTCATATCGACCGTGTTGTAGTCGCGCCCGCCTTCCACCGCGCCATACAGGGCGAAGTGCTTGACGATGGCCATGATGCTGTCGGGCTCGGCCGGGCTCTTGCCCTGGAACGACTTGACCATCACCTGGCCGATCCGCGAGGTGAGGTAGGTGTCTTCGCCGAAGCCTTCACTGGTGCGGCCCCAGCGCGGGTCGCGGGCGATGTCGACCATCGGTGCGAAGGTCATGTCCAGCGAGTCGGCGGCGGCCTCGATGGCCGAGGTGCGGCCGACCTTGGCGATGGCGTCCATGTCCCAGGTCGCGGCCAGGCCCAGGCCGATCGGGAAGATGGTGCGCTCGCCATGGATGGTGTCGTAGGCGAAGAACATCGGGATCTTCAGGCGGCTGCGCATGGCGGCGTCCTGCATCGGCCGGTTCTCGGGGGCGGTGCGCGAGTTGAAGGTGCCGCCGATGCGCCCGGCGGCAATCTCTTCGCGGATCTTCTCGTGGGGCATTTCGGGGCCGATGCTGATCAGGCGCAGTTGGCCGATCTTTTCGGCCTCGGTCATCTGGCTCACCAGATGGTCGATGAATGCCTGCTTGTCTTGCAGGGGCGGGGCGGAGGGGGCGGCAAGGGCCGCCTGACTGGCAAGGCCCATGGCCAGGCCCAGCAAAGACAGTTTCATCATCAATTCCGTTGTTGAGTAGGGCGGTTGGCCGAGAACTTTCGTACGCCTGTTGTTATGAGGTCCGCTGGCGATTTTTTGGATCATTCGTCCATGATCCGACGCAGCCGCGGATTATGCCTTATATGAGGCGCTTGTTGAGATACACTCTCGCCACCCCGATGCCGGGATAACAACGATAAGAACGCTCAAGAGACGATGGCATGACCGAATACGAACAGCGCCAGATCGCCGAGGCGATCGCACGCGTCGAGCGGCGCACCGACGCGGAACTGGTGACCGTGCTGGCGCGCCGCGCCGACGACTACCCCTATCTGCCCCTGCTCTGGGCGGCGCTGCTGGCGCTGATCATCCCGCTGCTGTTGCACCGCTGGCAGGGCGGGATCGGCCTCAACGGCCTGCTACTGGCGCAGATGCTCACCTTTATCGCCCTGTGCCTGTTGCTGCGCCATCCACGCCTGGCTGCCTGGCTGGTGCCGGCGATCCTGCGCCGGCGACGTGCTTCCGGGCTTGCCCGGCAGCAGTTTCTCGAACTCAACCTGCAGCGCACCGCTGGGGCTACCGGGGTGCTGATCTTTGTCAGCGAGGCCGAGCGGCATGTCGAGATCCTGGTCGATGAAGGGATCGCCCGGCACCTGCCGGCCCAGGCCCGCGAAGCGATCGTTGCGCGGTTCACCGAGCAGGTCTGCCAGGGCCATACCCTGCAGGGCTTCGTCGACTGCATCGAGGCGTGCGGCGAACTGCTCAGCGAGCATGTACCGCCCACCCATGCGCGCAACGAGCTGCCCAACCGCCTGGTGATCCTCGATTGAGCCGCGCCCATCGCGAAAACCTTCGCGATGGGCGGCCAGCGACGTAGAATGCGCGGCATTGCGCAACGCGCTCCCCGCATTCCGAGGCACCCGCTCCCCATGTCGTCCACTACTTCCGCCCCCACCGCGCCGGATGCGCGCGCCCAGTTCCTGAGCCTGCTGGGCGACGCCCTGGCCGATGGCAGCCTGGTCAAACTGGTGCTAGCCCGCCACGTGGGGGCCGACCAGACCCTGCAGCGGATCATCGCCAAGCCGGTGCAGCTCAAGGGCGAGGCCTGCCTGCAACTGGTCTACCGCCACCAGACCCGCGACATCACCCGCAACCTGCCATTGGGCCAGGCGCAGGCACTGGTAGTCGAGCTGCTGCCGGAGAGCTTTCGCAACGCTCACCTGTTCACCGGTGCGGGTGAAGTGCAACTGGAGTTCAGCAAGAAGGGCAAGCCGATGCTGCGCCGCCACTTGGCCCAGCAGGCACCCCGGGAAGCGGCGGCAGCTGGGCATGACCGCGAGAAGAAGCGTTACCTGGAACTGTCGCGGCCCTTCCTGCGCGACCTTGGGGTGACCGACGCGCAAGGCGCGTTGATCCCGTCGATGTCGCGCAAGTGGAAGCAGATCAACAAGTTCATCGAGGTCTTCGACCACGCCCTGGCCGGCGCGCCGGTGGCGGCTGATCAGGCCTTGCGGGTGGCCGACTTTGGCTCGGGCAAGGGCTACCTGACGTTCGCCATGCACGACTACCTGCGCAACACCCTCGGGCGCGAGGCACAGGTCACCGGCGTCGAGCTGCGCCCGGACATGGTCGAGCTGTGCAACGCCGCTGCTGCGCGCCTGGAGCACCCGGGGCTGGTGTTCGAGTGCGGTGACGTGCGCAGCGTGGTGCCGGAGGCCATCGAAGTGATGATCGCCCTGCATGCCTGCGACATCGCCACCGACTACGCCATCCACACGGGCATTCGCTGCAATGCGGCGATCATCATGTGCTCGCCGTGCTGCCACAAGCAGATCCGCCCGCAACTGCAGAGCCCAGGGCTGCTGCAGCCGATGCTGCAGTACGGCCTGCACCTCGGGCAGCAGGCCGAGATGCTCACCGATAGCCTGCGCGCGCTGTACCTCGAGGCTTGCGGCTACGAGACCAAGGTCTTCGAGTTCATCTCGCTGGAGCACACCAACAAGAACAAGATGATTCTTGCGGTGAAGCGCAAACAGCCAGTGCCGGCGGGGGCGCTGTTGGAGAAGATTGCGCAGCTCAAGGCGTTTTACGGGGTGCAGGAGCATTGCCTGGAGACGTTGTTGCAGGCGGATGGATTGATCGCCGGGTAAGCACAACGTGTTGGGTGCCATTCCCGAAAGTGTGTAAGACGCCTCCCGAGCGCGTCTGGCGGCCGATATTGGTGTCGAGAGATCTGTAGTGTGGTAGCCATTCATGATCAATGGTTGTCATTTGACAACCATTGATTTAATGACCACACTGGAGAACATTTGATGCCGCGCCCCAGTCACGCCAAAAAAGAGGTCGAGCAGGCCTTGAGGCATGCTGAGTTCCATGGATGGAGAATCGTTGCGGGTGGAGGGCACTGCTGGGGAAAGATGTATTGCCCCTTAAACGATGCTGACTGCCGATGCGGGGAGCTTTGCGTCACCAGCATCTGGAGCACCCCGAAGAACCCAGGCAATTTCGCGCGTCAGCTAAGGCGTGTGGTGGACAATTGCACTGGAACCCGCAATACGGATACCGCAGTGAAGGCGGGTAAGGAGCAGTGACGATGGAATACGAGTTCACCCTCAAGTACCAACTGGTCGATGACGAAGAAATGGATGCACTCCTCGAGCGCCTGGCCGAAGCGGGTTGTGACGATGCCCTGGTCGGGATTGGTCAGCCCGGTCGCCTGTCGCTGGAATTTGTACGGGAGTCCTCCAGTGCCGAGGAGGCGATCGAGACCGCGCTCAGGGATGTTCGCAGCGCAGTGCCTGGCGCACGACTGATAGAGGCGACGCCCGACCTCGTCGGGCTGACCGATGTGGCCCAGATCGTGGGTGTGTCGCGCCAGAACATGCGCAAGTTGATGCTGGCGCACATGCACAGCTTCCCGGCCCCCATGCATGAAGGCAGTACCTCGCTCTGGCATCTCGCCGATGTATTGGCCTGGCTGCAGGCGAGGGGGAGTTATGACATCGGCCAGCAGATGCTGGATCTGGCTCGGGTCGCGATGACCGTCAATGTATCAAGCGCCCATGCACGGGTTTTCAAAGGGACGATGGCTTTGGCCGATTGAAGCTGTGCCGCTGGGGGCCGCTTCAACGGCGCCCTGTCGGTACTTCGATCGCCAACTCCGCCAGCCCCAGGGGATGGGTACTGGCATCGAAGAAATGCAGCGCTGTCCCCGGCAGATCACCGAACCGCTCGACGAAATGCTGCTTCTGATTCAGCACCGACGCCTCGCTCAATGGCCGGATGGCAATCAGAAGATGCGCCGGCCGCGCCTGGCGAATGGCGTCGAGCAGGTGCTGATCGCTGCTGTCCAGATGCTGGCCGAACAGGCAAATCCCCTCGTCCTCGTTGGCCAGTTGCCCCAGGCACCATGACAGGTAATCCGAGTTGCGGATCGCGCGCAGTTTCTCCTCGCTACGGAACTCGTTGACGAACAAGGGCACCTCGCCGGGGATGTTCACGGCAAAACCGTCCAGCAATTCGGCGCACTCGGCGCTGCGCTGGCGGCTGGAGCCGTCAGGCAGTTTGAGCAGGTGCAGGCCGCCATGCAGGTGCATCACCCGGGTGCCTTCGCTGCGGGTGCGGCGCACGTCGAAGAAGCCCTGCTCGTCGAACAGCGCGGCAAAGCCCTGTGGAGCATGCTGCACGGCCCACGGCAGGATCAGGTCGTAGTTGCTGGTGTAGACGCTGCGAAAGCCACGCAAGGCCTGGTTGATCGAGGCCAGGGTAGCCGCCGGCATCAATGGCCACGGCAGGTGCACGGTGCGCACGGCGTGAATCAGCGCTTCCTTGATCGAGTAGTAGCGGTTCAGCGGCGCGGTGGAGTTGATGGCCAGCGCGGCGTTGGCGCGGACGGTGTGGTTGAGGGTGCTCAGCAGCGGTTCGAACAGCTCTGTGCCGAGCGACTTGAACAGCGCCTGGTCACTGACCGCCAGGCCTTTCTTGCGGCCGGCACGCTGGGCTTCTTCGTACAGCGAGAAATAGCCGAACGGTTTCCACAACGCCCGGCTGGCACCGTTGCCCAGCAACAGGGCGGTGCAAGGGTGGCGCTGGTTGAGGTCGGCCCAGGCGGGCAAGTGGGCGTCGAGTGCGGGCATGGGCGGTCCGTTGGGCGTGGCTCAAAACGCGGCGACTTTAGCATGTCATGCAATGTATGCGAGGCATGTCGCGCGCAGAGACCGGCGCAGCAGCTCTGCAGCAATTTTCAATGCGACAAGGCCTTGAGCACGTGATCAGGGTCGTTGTGGATGGCCCGCAGCAGCGCCTTGGCAGGCCCCGTGGGCTCCCGGCGCCCCTGTTCCCAGTTACGCAGCGTAGCGACTTGCACATCGATCATCTCGGCGAAACGTACCTGTGACAAACCGGTGGCCTTACGGATTTCCCGGACTTGAAGGGCGTCGATTTCGAACTGGCGCGAGGGTTGGCGTTTGCCCTGGATGATTTCATCCATTTCTACAACGCTTTCCATCAGTTCGTCGAAGAGGCGGCTCATGGGTATCTCCAGTTTTCGATGACGGACTTCAAAGCCTTGCGCTGTTCGGCGGATAGCTCCGTTTGTTCGTTCTTCGCAAAGATGTAGAGCAAGGTGATATGTGACCTTGCCGTGAAGTGGTAGTAGATGACTCTGGCGCCGCCTCGCTTGCCGTGGCCGTTCGCTGGGGCGCGGATTTTGCGCAGGCCGCCGGTCCCTTCGATGACATCCCCTGCATCGGGGGATATCAAAAGACGAACCTGCAACAACCTGTAGGTTTCGTCGTCGAGCAGCTCTTTTGCGCGCTTGGTAAAGACAGCGGTTTCGGTAAAAAGCATAGCAGGGTATACGCCATTGGCGCAGTCACTTTTCACCAGCGATGCGCGGAGAGTGGAATGCCCGAAAGGCTACCTTCTCGCCGATACGGTACTGCATCGCTCCCCTCTGACAACGATGTAGGTGCCTTCCTCTACTTGTCGGAGGACTCCCTGCTCGTCCTGTTACGCCAAACCCGATACGCCCTGATCCCTGCTCGCACCGAACCAAACAGCAATTTGTCCTCCATTTCCCGCGCCATCCCCGAGCGCACCAGCATGCGCAGGAAAGTGCCGCGGGCGCGGGCGATGGCGAAGTGGATGCCCTGGGCGGTGAGCGTGTCGCGCACCTCGCGCAGGGCGGCGATGCCGCTGACGTCGATACTGGTCACGGCTTCGGCGTCGAAAAGCACCGCCTGGGGCTTGTCCACTCCCTGCACGGCGTCGAGCAGGCGCATTTTGAAGTAGTCGGCGTTGAAGAACAGGATCGCGTCGTCGAAGCGATACACCACCAGGCCTGGCACGGTGCGGGCGTCCTTGTGCTGGCGCACGTCCACCTGCCCCTCGACACCCGGCAGCCAGCCGAGTACCGCGTCGGTAGGTTGGTAGATGCTGTAGAGCAGGCGCAGGATGGCCAGGGTCACGGCAAACACGATACCCGGCAGCACGCCCAGCCCCAGCACGCCGACCGTGGTCAGCAGGCACAACCAGAATTCGAAGCGGCTGAGCTTGCGGATGGTCTTCAGCGACTTGATGTCGATCAGCCCCCAGCCGGCCATCAGCAGTACTGCGCCCAGCGCCGCTTGCGGGATCCAGGCCATGGGGGCGGTGAAGAACAGCAGGATCAGGGCAATCACCAGCGCGGCGATGATGCCCACCAGCTGGCTCTTGCCGCCGACCATGTCGTTGACCGCGGTGCGTGAGTCGGCGCCGCTGATGGCGAAGCCCTGGGAAATACCGGCGGCCAGGTTGCTCACCCCGAGGGCGACGAATTCATGGTTGGCGTTGATCGCGTAGCCATGCCGGGCGGCAAAGCTGCGGGCGGTGAGCATGGCGCTGCAGAAGCTGATGGTGGCGATACCCAGGGCGTCACGCAGGAGGCTCTTGGTTTCCGCCAGGTTGCTTTGTGGCCAGGCCAGCTCCGGGATGCCCGCCGG
This sequence comes from Pseudomonas oryziphila, assembly GCF_003940825.1. Lineage (NCBI taxonomy): Bacteria > Pseudomonadati > Pseudomonadota > Gammaproteobacteria > Pseudomonadales > Pseudomonadaceae > Pseudomonas > Pseudomonas oryziphila. The sequence continues at coordinate 1,163,165 of NZ_CP034338.1, forward strand.
TACCGGGCCAAGGATCGCCACGCCATAACGGTCCAGGCCGAGCAGCCCGGCCAGGGCGGTGAACACCACCACCGTCACCAGCGCTGCCGGCAGGCGCGGGTAGCGCCGCGGCAACCAGATCAGCAATGCCAGCCCGGCCAGGCCGATCGACAGCGTCAGCCAATGGATCTCGCCCAGCCGCTGCAGGAAGTTGATCAAGCTGAGGATGAAACCGTCGCCCTCGATCTTGAAGCCCACGACTTTGGAGAGTTGCCCGGCGAGCAGGCTGAGGCCGATGCCGTTGAGGTAGCCGATCAGGATCGGCCGCGAGAAAAAGCTGGCGATGAAGCCGGCGCGCGCCACCCCGGCACCGATCAGCATCACGCCCACCAGCACGGTGACGATCACCGACAGCTCGGCGATGCGTTGCGGGTCGCCCATGGCCAACGGGGCCACAGCGCCGCCGATCATCGCGCAAGTGGCGGCATCGGGCCCGACCATCAATTGCCGCGAACTGCCGATCAAGGCGTAGACCATCATCGGCAACACGCAGGCGTACAAGCCGTACTGCGGCGGCAAGCCGACGATCTGGGCATAGGCGATGGCGATGGGGATCTGGATCGCGGCCACCGACAGGCCCGCCTGCAGGTCGGCATGGAACCACTCGCGACGGTAGTGCAGCAGGTTGGCCAGGCCCGGTAGCCAGCGGGAGAGAAACATGCGCAGTCCTTTGGAAATGTTTCAGAAAGCTTAGGTGCTTTTGCGTGCTGGGCAGCACCGGGCATTTAAGCCAATCGGGCGCGGGATGGCCATGGGCCAGATCAATGAAGGGTGCGCAAATGCAGGCGGCAGAAACGAAAAAAGGAGCCAAGGCTCCTTTTTACAGCGATGACGTCACTGGAACGCCATGCGGGGAATGCGATTTGGAGCGGGTAGAGGGAATCGAACCCTCAACTAAAGCTTGGGAAGCTTTCGTTTTGCCACTAAACTATACCCGCGTCTGCGCCCGACTTTCTACCATAACCCCCTGCCAATTAATAGCCCAATGTCATAAAAGGCTGTCGGCAGCCTGCTGCCTGCAGGTAAGCCAGGCATGCAGGCGCCGTTGCGCTCAGATGGCCAGTGCATGCTGCCCCTGCGTGTGGGTGTAGCGTTGACGGGACTCGCGCACGGTCGGCTTGAGGAAACCGAGCATGACCGAGCGGGTATCCTCGCAGGCGCTCTTGTGCTCCATGTCGAGGAAATGGCCGGCGCCATGGATCACGCTGAAGTGGCTTTGCCCCACATGTCTGCTGAACTGCCGCGCATCTTCGACGGTGGTGTATTCGTCACGGTCGCCGTTGATGAACAGCACCGGGATATCGATGTTGCGCGCGGCCTTCAGCGCTCGCTCCAGGTCATGGTCGAGCACCTGGTTGATGTGGAAATGCATCTGCGCGTACTCGTGGCTGTCCAGGCTGCTGACATGCCGGTAGTTGAAGCGCTTGAACAACGACGGCAGGTATTTGCCGATGGTGTCGTTGACCAGGTTGCCCACCTGATAGCGATCGCAGGCGGCGAGGAACTGGCAGCCACGCTCCAGGTAGTCGCGCATCGGTTCGTTGATCACCGGCGAGAACGAACTGACGATGGCCTTCTTCACCAACCGTGGCTGGTGCGCCAGCGCCAGCAGGGCGCAGGCACCGCCCCAGGAGAACGACATCACGTGGTCGGCCTGGAAGTGCTCGATCAGCTCAAGGAGGATATGCGACTCGGTCTCCTTGGTGATCAGCCGTTCCTGGCGGTTGTGGGGCTTGGACTTGCCGGCATAGGGCTGGTCGTACAGCACCACGTTGAATTGCGGGTGCAGGCTGCGCACTGTCTGTGCAAAGGACGCCGTGGTGGCCAATGATCCATTGATCAGGATGATGGTCTTTTCGGCGCCTTCCGCGCGATGGAACTCCGTGTAAACCCGGTACTGACCTTGGATATCAAGTACAGCAATTTCTGGCCTCATGTCATCGACTCCTGGCGCAAAAAAGGGTATTCGCGTCACCTGTTGGTCTGTGTGGCTGGTTCGTGAACTCGCGTTCGAATCAACCGCGCAGGCCGTTAGGGTGCACGTGCTTTATGACAGGTAGGCATTTGCCTGGAAGAAAACCGGTGGGCCCTTGTGTCGATCCCTGACGCGCGTGTCGACGGTATTGTTGTAGCGGGCGATTTGCCGTGCCCCAAGGTGTCGAGACCCTGGGTGGCCGGCAAAAAGGTGTCTTGGACTGCATCCGTGACTGGTAAGTCACAGGCAGACCGACAAGTTGGCAGTCAAGCAGCGCAGGGCCGATCGCGCAAGTGAGTTTCTGGGGATATTTTGCAGCGAACCGCTGGGCGGTCGGTGTAGTGGAAAACTGCCAGGGCTACCCAATCGTTTGCGCGAAAAACGCCCGCGCAGAGCCTTCGCAGCCGCTCAGAAACAGGCGATTTCTGCGGCCGAAAGGTCCCTGTACTGGCCCGGCAACAAGGCCGGATCCAGCTCGATCATCCCCATGCTTTCGCGGTGCAGTTGCAGCACCTTGTTCTGAAAGTGGCCGAACATGCGCTTGACCTGGTGATAGCGGCCTTCGACGATCGCCAGCCGCGCTTCGCGGGGGCCGAGAATATCCAGCTGCGCAGGCTGGGTGGTCAGGTCTTCGAAGGCGAAATAGAAGCCTTGGCGAAACTTTTCGACGTAGTGGGCGCCGATCTCGTCCTCGGTCTGTACGTGGTAAACCTTGGCCAGCTTGGTCTGTGGCTGGGTCAGGCGGCGCGACCACTGGCCGTCGTTGGTCAGGATCAGCAGCCCGGTGGTGTTGTAGTCCAGGCGCCCGGCAATATGCAGGTCGTCGCGCCATGCAGGCGGCAGCAGGTCGAGCACGGTGCGGTGCTGCGGGTCGCTGGTGGCGCTGACGCAGCCCATGGGCTTGTGCAGCATCAGGTAGCGCGCCGGGCGGCCGGCCTGCAGCAGCTGTTCGTCCACCTCGACACGGCTGAACTCGCGTACCTCGTGCAGCGGGTCGGCGGTGATCACGCCATCCACGCGCACACGCCGCTGCACCAGCAGCAGGCGCACTTGCTGGCGGTTGAAACAGGGCAGGTTGGCGAGGAAACGGTCGAGGCGCATGGCGGCAGGTGGCGACAGATCGGCGCGCAGTCTAGCGAATCGCGGGCGATTGCGCTGCCTTGAGTTGCTCGTCCACTTTCGCGCACTGCGGGCACAGGCAGGCCTGGTTGCGCAGTTCGGCAGGCAGGGCTTCGATGATCGCCGGGTCGATGCTCACCGCGAAGCACCAGCACCCTTGGGTGGCGCTGGCCGGGTTGGCCAGGCCGCACTGGTTGGCGGCGCCGCAGGCAGGGCAGTGCTGGTTACTGGTCATGGTCGGGTCCGGACATCTGGCTGCAGACGCGGTTGCGTCCGCCTTGTTTGGCACGATAAAGCGCGTGGTCGGCGCGGCTCAGCAGGCTGTGCAGGGTGTCGTCACGCTGCAGGCCGGCGAGGCCGATGCTGACGGTCAGGCGCAGCGGTTGGTCGGCGTAACTGAAGATCAGTTGCTCGGTGCGCCGGCGGATCTTTTCGGCCACTTCGACGGCCTGGCGCCCTTCGGTTTCGCGCAGCAGCACGATGAACTCCTCGCCGCCCCAGCGGCAGAGTATATCGGACTGTCGCAGGCTGCCCTGCAGCACGTTGGCGAACTGGCGCAGCACTTCGTCGCCGGCCAGGTGGCCGTGGGTGTCGTTGAGTGCCTTGAAGTGGTCGAGGTCGATCAACAGGGCGACCAGCGGTGCACTGATGCGCTGCGCCTCGACCAGCGCCTGGCCGGCCAGCAGGTCGAAGCTGCGCCGGTTGGGCAGGCCGGTGAGGCTGTCGAGGGTGGCCAGGGCCTCGGCGTTGTCCTGATGGCGCTTGATCATGGCGTTGAGCAGTGACAGCACCACCAGGGTGATCATGGCGCAGATCGCCAGGTTCAGGTACAGCGACTGGCGGATGCGGTCCAGGGCACTGGTCTCGCGCTTGTCCACCAGCAGGTACCAGTCCAGCTCGGGCAGCGGGCGCACGTTGAGGAAGTGGCTGTGGCCGTCGTTATCGTAATACTCGTGGCTGCCGGCGGCAGGGGTCGGCATGCGCGCCAGCAGGTCTTTCCACTGGCTGCTGTCACTCAACTGCTGGCCTGCGCGAAGGCCGTGGGGGCCACCGTCGGAGCCGGTCAGCAGCACCTTGCCCTGGGCATCGGTGAACAGCACCGAGCGATGGTAGCGGCGCTGGTAGTCATCGATCAGGCGTACCACCGACTCGACGCTCAACCCCACCCCCACGGCACCGATGAAGCGCTGCTGGTAGTCGAGCACGCGGTAGTTGATGAATACCGTGAGCTTGTCCTGGTTGGCCATGTCCACGTCGACATTGATCTCGTAGGGCACGCTGGCCTCGCGCAGGCGGAAGTACCAGGCATCGCGCCAGGCATCGGCCTTGACCTGCTTGAGTACACCTTTGGCCTGGTAATAGGTGCGGCTACGTTCGGAGACCAGGAAACTGGTGAAGGTGCCCTGGCCGCCCATCACTTCGCCCAGGTAGCGGGTAATGCGCGTGGGGTCCTGTTCGCCGCCCAGCAGCCAGTCCCGCAGGAAGGTGTCCTGAGCCATCATCGACGAGATCAGCACCGGGCGGATCAGGTCTTTCTGGATTTCCGAATAGACGGTGTCGGAGGTCAGTGGCAGCTCGGTGTTGACGATGCCGTCGCGGATTGCCCCGCGCGAGGCGTAGTAGCTCAGCAGCGAGGTGGCGAGGAAACCGCAGCCCAGCAACAGCAGCAGGGTGAAGATCAGCGAGCGTTGCGAGAACAGGGCGGAAGGCGAGGGCATGATCGTCCCATGATGTGTGCCGGTGGCGACATTCTAGTGAGATGACCGAAAAATGACTGCATGTTTTTCAGGGTTATAGGGGATGTTTCAATTTGTTGCAGAAATGGCACTGAACCCTGGCCGGACTGTCTTATGCAGTGTCGATCAACGCATCGTCGTCGACGCTCGCCAGCGCCGCTGTGTCGGGCACCCCTGCGGTCCAGGAGGCCGCCATGTACCCACGAATCCTGATCATTGTCCTGCTCGGACTGCTGACTTCTGCCTGCGCCCCCTACTACGAGAGCGACGGCTATTACCGCAGTGATTACTACACCAGCGACCGCTACGTGTACCCCGGCTATTACCGCCAGGACCGCTACTATGTAGCCCCGCAACCGCGCTACTACTACCAGAGCGCGCCGCGTTACTACCAGCCTGCACCGCGCTATTACCGGCCGGCACCGGTACCGCATTATCGGCCCTATCCGGCACCCGGCATGCAGCCCAGCTGGCACGGCAACCCGCGTAACGACTATGGCAACCGGCAGCGTTATGACTATGGGCGGGACCGCGATCGGCAGGACTACCGCAACGACAATCGTGGCGGGCGCGGGGATCGCTGGCATTCCAATGGGCAGGGCCATGGTGACCGCGGCCAGGACGGCGGGCGGGGAGGGGATCGCAACTGGCAGCGTTGAGGGCAAATGAGCCATCACAGGGCAAGTCGGCGTGCCGTACCGACTTGCCCTGTACTGTTTCTACGCCAGATCAGCCAGCGGGTGCCGACCTTCCCAGGCCTTGCTGAAATGCGCCGCCACCACTGCTGCGGGCACCTGCGCCACGTCCGGCCAGTGCCAGTGCGGCGTGTTGTCCTTGTCCAGCAATCTGGCCCGCACCCCTTCGCTGAACTCGGGGTGACGGCAACAGTTGAGGCTCAGGGTGTATTCCATCTGGAATACCTGCGCCAGCGACAGGTGGCGGGCCCGGCGGATCTGCTCCCACACCAGGTGCGCGGTCAGCGGGCAGCCCTCGTGCAGGCGCTGACCTGCCGCGGCCAGTAAAGGGTCGGCATGCCGAGCCAGGCCGGCCAGCGCACGCCAGGCCGCTACCGGGTCGGCCACATCGAGTACTTCGTCGATCACTGCCCGGCGCGCCAGCCATTGGCCCTCGGGCAGTTCGGCGCACGCTCGGTGCTGTTCGGCCTTGAGCAGGCTGTTGAGCTGCAGGGCGGTCTGTTCCTGCCAGTTCAGTTGCAGCAGCTCCTCCACCAGCGCTTCTTGTTGATGCTCGCCAAAGAAACGGTCGGCCAGGCCCAGGTCCAGGGCGTCACGGGCATTGATCGGCGCGCCGGTGAGGCCGAGGAACAGGCCGAGCTTGCCGGGCAGGCGGGACAGGAACCAGCTGGCGCCCACGTCCGGATACAGGCCGATGCTGATCTCGGGCATGGCCAGGCGGCTGCTGGGGGTGACGATACGCACCGCCGCGCCCTGCAACAGCCCCATGCCACCACCGAGCACATGGCCATGGCCCCAGCACAGCAGGGGCTTGGGGTAGGTGTGCAGGCGGTGGTCGAGGCGGTATTCGCTGGCGAAGAAGGTGGCGGCCAGCGGCGGTATGCTGCCGGGATGCTCGCGGCAGGCTTGTACCAGTGCACGCACGTCGCCCCCGGCACAGAAGGCTTTAGGCCCGTTGCCGCGCAGCAGTACGCAGACGATGCCGGGGTCGTGAGCCCAGGCGTGCAGGCGCTCGTCGAGCACCTCGATCATCGGCAGGGTCAGCGCATTGAGCGCCTTGGGTGCATCCAGGCTGGCGATGCCGATGCGGGCGCCATCGGCGCCGGTGAGTACCTCGCATTGAATGGACATGGACTACCTCGCGCAAGTCATCCCACCAGTATGGCCCGCGCTGCTGAAGCTGCCGGTCGTCGGTCGGATCGATTGACAAGCCGGCGCGGCTTTCCTAGTGTCGCGCCACTTTGCTTCTGGATGGCCCCATGACCGACGACGACCGCATCAAACTCGAACCCAGCTGGAAGGCCGCGTTGCGCGCCGAGTTCGACCAGCCCTACATGCATCAGCTGCGTGAGTTCCTGCAGGGTGAATACGCCGCCGGCAAGGAGATCTACCCGCCGGGGCCGCTGATCTTCAATGCGTTGAACTCAACGCCGCTGGAGCAGGTGAAAGTGGTGATCCTCGGCCAGGACCCGTACCACGGCCCCGGCCAGGCCCATGGCCTGTGCTTCTCGGTGCAGCCGGGCGTGCCTACGCCGCCGTCGCTGGTCAACATCTACAAAGAACTGCAACGCGACCTCAACCTGCCGATCCCCAACCACGGCTACTTGCAGAGCTGGGCCGAGCAGGGGGTGCTGCTGCTCAACACCACCATGACCGTGGAGCGGGCCAATGCCGCCTCGCATGCCAAGAAGGGCTGGGAGTTCTTTACCGACCGGGTCATCCAGGTGGTCAGCGAGCAGTGTCCGAACGTGGTGTTCCTGCTGTGGGGGGCGCATGCCCAGAGCAAGCAGAAGCTGATCGACGCCAGCAAGCACCTGGTGCTCAAGTCGGTGCACCCGTCGCCGTTGTCGGCCTATCGCGGGTTCTTCGGCTGCGGGCATTTCAGCCGGGCCAACGGCTTCCTCGAGCAGCGCGGGATGGCGCCGATCAACTGGGCGTTGCCGCCGCTCTGATAGATCGCGTCGCCTGCTTCGCGGGTAAACCCGCTCCCACAGGTACTGCGCATTCCCTGTGGGAGCGGCGGTGCGCCGATGCGATTTACCCGCGAAGAAGCCAGCACATCATTCCTGGCTGGCGTTCCAGCGCCTGAACAGCGGCTCGGCCAGAAACAACACGAACAACAACCGCATCACCTGCAACGCCGTCACCAGCGGCACCGACAGTTGCAGGGTCTCGGCCGTCAGGCTCATCTCGGCAATCCCCCCCGGCATCATCCCCAGGGTCAGCGAACGCAGGTCCAGGTGGGTGAGCAGGCTCAAACCCCAGGCCGCGCCTGCGGCAACCAGCATGCACAGTGCCGTGGCCAGCAAGGTCCGGCCGAGGAACGACGGCGCCCGGCGGAAAAACGCGCGATTGAAGTGACAGGCCAGGCCGCTGCCGATCAGCCACTGGCCGATCTGGCTGGCGCCATTGGGCAAACCGATCTGCAGGTTGCCGGCCAGGCTCACGCTCGCCGCCACCAGCAACGGCCCGAACAACCACGGATTGGGCTGGCGCAACCGTTGCCAGATCAGCGCGACCACCACGGCCAGCGGGGCGATCAGGGCCAGCCAGCCCCAACTGACGCTACCGGCATGGTTCAGCGGCACCCCATCACCGAGCAACAGCTTGAACAGCGCCGGCACGCACAGCACCACCGCCAGCACTCGCAAGCTCTGAGCGGCTGCCACCTGGCTGAGCACCGCGCCATTGCGCGCGCCGAGGTTGACCATTTCTCCAGAGCCGCCCGGCATGCTGGCAAAAAACGCCGTGGCTCGGTCTTCGCCGGTACGCCGCAGCAGCCACACGCTGATCACGCTGGATAGCGTGGTGAACAAGGCGCCGAAGAAGATCAGCGCGAAGTGCTCGGCAACCTGCTCGATGACCGCCGGGGTGAAGTGCAGGCCGATACCGATACCGATGATCCACTGCCCGCACTTGCGACCATTGGGTATTTCGCTCAGTTGCCAGGGGGTCAGGCAGCGCACCAGGATGATCGCCAGCAACGCGCCGACCATCCACGGCAAAGGCCAGCCGACCTTGCTGGCGGCAAAACCGCCAGCAAGACCGACCAGCCCGGTGGCCCAGAACAGGGGGAGACCGCGGTCAGGCATCCGCCATCGCCCGGCGTTGTTGCGCGCGTTTGCGCCAGATGCGCAGCAACGGCAGGGTCAGCATCAACACCGTCAGCACCCAGACCGACATGCTGATCGGGCTCGACCAGAGGATGCCCAGCTCGCCGTTGGAGATCGACAGCGCGCGGCGCAGGTTCTGCTCCATCAGCCCACCGAGGATGAAGCCCAGCAGGATCGGCGACAGCGGGAAGTCCAGCTTGCGCAGGATGTAGCCCATGATGCCGATGCCGACCATCAGGAACAGGTCGAAGGTGGTGGCATGCACGGCGTACACGCCGATCGCGGTGATGATCGCGATCACCGGTACCAGCGCCCAGTTCGGTACGGCGAGGATGCGGGTGAAGATGCGGATCATCGGGATGTTCAGGATCACCAGCATGATGTTGGCGATGAACAGCGAGGCGATCAGGCCCCAGACGATGTCCGGCTGCTGTTCGAACAGCAGCGGGCCCGGGGTGATGTTGTACAGGGTCAGCGCGCCGATCATCACGGCAGTAGTGCCCGAACCCGGTACACCCAGGGTCAGCATCGGCACCAGGGCGCCACAGCAGGAGGCGCCGATGGCGGTTTCCGGGGCGGCCAGGCCACGGGCGTCACCCTTGCCGAACTTGCCTTTTTCACCCGCCATGCGTTTTTCGGTCATGTACGCCACGGCACTGGCCAGGGTCGCGCCGGCACCCGGCAGTACGCCCATGAAGAAGCCCAGCAGGCCGCAGCGGATGTTCACGGCGAACACCGACGCCGCTTCCTTGAGGTTGAACAGCATGCGCCCGGTGGCCTTGACCGCCACGTGGCCATGGTGGGTCTTCTCCAGCAGCAGGAGGATCTCGCTGATCGAGAACAGCCCCAGCACCAGCACCACGAACTGGATACCGTCGGCCAGGTGCACGCTGTCGCCGGTGAAGCGGTACACGCCGCTGTTGGCGTCGATACCCACCGCCGACAGGAACAGGCCGATCAACGCGGCAATGAAGGTCTTCAACGGCTTGTCGCCGGCCATGCCGCCGAGGGCGACGATGGCGAACACCATCAGCACGAAGTACTCCGCCGGGCCGAAGGCGATCGCCCATTTCGCCAGCAGCGGGGCGAACAGCACCATGCCGCAGGTGGCGATGAAGGCGCCGATGAACGAACTCCAGGCCGACAGCGACAGTGCCACACCGGCCAGGCCCTGGCGGGCCATGGGGTAGCCGTCGAGGGTGGTCATCACGGTGGAGGCTTCGCCGGGGATGTTCAGCAGGATCGAACTGATGCGCCCGCCGTATTCGCAGCCCAGATAAACGGCGGCCAGCAGGATCAAGGCCGACTCCGGCGGCAGGCCGAGGGCGAAGGCGATAGGGATCAGCAGGGCCACGCCGTTGATCGGGCCCAGGCCCGGCAGCAGGCCGACCACGGTGCCGATCAGGGTGCCGGTGAGGGCGGTGACCAGGTTGTACGGGCTCAGCGCGACGCCGAAGCCCTGGCCGAGATAGCTCAAGGTATCCATGTGTCAGTTCTCCAGTACGCTCAGCAGGCCAAGGGGCAGGGGCACGTCCATCACGCGGTCGAACAGCCAGTACAGCAGCAGGCTCATGCCCACCACCACGAGGGCGCTGTGCAGCCAGCGGCCGCCGTACAGGCGGGCCATGGGGATGCCCACCAGCACGGCGCTGAGGATGAAGCCCAGGGCCTCGAAGGTGCTGGCGAAGACGATCAAGAGGCCGACGCAGGTGGCGATCTTGATCAGGGTTTCGCGGTCCAGTTCGGGCTCGTCGTCCTTGCGTACGATGGGCGTGGGGCGGATGGCCAGGTACAGCAGGCCCAGGCCCATCAGGCCGAGCATCAGCAGCGGGTAGGCGCGCGGGCCCACCGGTTCATAGGAAAACGCGGCCTGGTAGGGCCAGGCCATCACGGCCAGGGCGGCGCACACTGCCAGCAAAAGCAGGGCGAAGAGGCGTTGCAGGATCATGGGAGAAATCCTCTAAAAGGATTGCCGAAGCACAACTCGGGATCTGTGCTGGCCGCATCGCTGGCAAGCCCGCTCCCACAAGACATCCGCCGCTTCGGGATTTGGCGCAGACCATGTGGGAGCCGGCTTGCCGGCGATGAGGCCAGTACAGGCTGCGTGGCTTACTGGATCAGCCCGAACTCACGGGCCAGTGCCTTGTAATCGGCCACCTGCTTCTTCACATAGCCGTCCAGCTCTTCGCCGGTCATGGCGAAGGGGAACAGCTCGCGCTGGTCGCGCAGCTTGGCGAAGTCTTCCGAGGCGAGCATCTTGTCGAACGAGGCTTTCCACCAGGCGTAGTCTTCGTCGCTGACCTTTGGCCCCAGGTAGAAACCGCGCACCACCGGCCAGACGATGTCGTAGCCCTGCTCCTTGGCGGTGGGGATGTCTTTCATTTCCGGCTCGTCCAGGCGCTTCTCGGAGAACACCGCGAGGATGCGCATGTTGCCGCTCTGGATGTGCGGCATGGAGTCGGAGATATCGGTGGAGCCGACCTGGATATGGCCGCCGAGCAGCGCGGTGGCGATCTCGCCGCCGCCTTCCAGGGCCACGTAGCGCAGGTCGCGCGGGTTGATGCCAGCGGCCTTGGCGATCAAGGCGGTCTGCATCCAGTCCTGGCTGCCGACGGTGCCGCCGGAGCCGATCACCACTTTGCTCGGGTCTTTCTTCAGGGCCGCGACCAGGTCGTCGAGGGTCTTGTAGGGCGAGTCGCTCTTCACCGCGATGGCGCCATAGCTGGTGCCCACGGCTGCCAGCCATTTCACCGCGTTCTCGTCAAAGCGGCCGAATTTGCCTTGGGCCAGGTTCAGCAGCGAGCCGCTGGACCAGGCCACCAGGGTGCCGGCGTCGCCTGGCCGCTGGGCAACCACGGCGTTGTAGGCCACCGCGCCGACACCGCCGGGCATGTAGGTCACGCGCATCGGTTTGCTGAGGATCTTTTCCTCCACCAGGGCGCTCTGTACCAGCTTGCAGGTCAGGTCGAAACCGCCGCCGGGCGAAGCCGGGGCGATGCATTCGGGGCGTTTCGGTTCGGCGGCCAGGGCATTGCCTGCCAGCAGCAGGCAGCCGGTTGCGAGGGCGAGGCGGCGCAGTGAAAAGGTCATCGTCTATCTCCGTGAGCGTTGTTGTTATGAGTTACCACAGAGCTACGCTGTAGCTCACCAGCAGCCGTACCTCGTCCGCGTCGCGGGCGATGTTGGAGCGGAAGGTGGCGTTGCGCAGGCGCACGGCGACGTTTTTCAACGGGCCGCTTTGTACCACGTACTTGAGTTCGGTGTTGCGTTCCCACTCCTTGCCCTCGCCACCGGCGGCGCGGCTGACGTTGTCGCCATTGATGTAGCGGGTCATGAAGGTCAACCCGGGCACGCCCAGGGCTGCGAAGTTGTAGTCGTAGCGCGCCTGCCAGGAGCGCTCGTCGGCACCTGCGAAGTCGTTGATCTGCACGAAGTTGACGAGGTAGGGGTCGGCGCCGTCGACATAGGGGAAGGCGCTGTCGCCGCTCAGTTGCTGCCAGCCGGCGCTGAGCTTGTGCCCGCCCAGGCCATAGCTGAGGATGCCGCTGAAGGTGGTGTTGTCGATGCGCCCGGCCTTGGCCTGGCCGGCTTCGTCGCTCACCGCCAGGCGCAGGTCGGCGCCGAAGGTGCCCGGGCCCCAGGGCTGGGTGGCGAGCATGCCGATGAAGTGCTGGCGGTAGATATCGTCGAGCTGGGCGAAGTGGTAGCTGCCGGTGATGCGGTCGGTGAACTTGTAGTCCAGGCCTGCCAGGTCGAGGTTGTCGGCGCTGAAGCTGCCACCGAAGCGGCCGTTCTTGTTGTTCAGCGCCAGGTCTTCCCAGTTGGTGTCGTTGCGGTCCTTGGCCTTGTCCAGGCGCCCGCCGGTGAAGGTCAGGCCCTTGATCTCGTTGGAGGTGACCAGGCCACCTTCGAAGGTTTGCGGCAGGATGCGCCCGTCGTTGGGCTGCAAGGTGGGCAGTTCGGGGATCAGGGTACCGACTTTCAGTTCGGTCTGGGACACCTTCACCTTGCCGGTCAGGCCGAGCTTGGAGTACTCGTCGGCCGCCTTGCCGTCGTCATGGGTGGGCAGCAGGCCGGTGTCGGTGCGGTCGGGGCTGGAGTCGAGCTTCACACCGAGCATGCCCAGGGCATCCAGGCCAAAGCCCACGGTGCCCTCGGTGTAACCGGACTCGAAGTTGAGCATGAAGCCCTGGGCCCATTCATCGCGCTTGGATTGCTGCGCGCTGGTGCCGTCGCGGAAGTCGCGGTTGAAGTACATGTTGCGGGTTTCGAAGGTGGCGGTGCTGTCTTCGAAGAAGGCGGCCTGGCTCAGGGGGGCGACACCGGCAAGGGCGACGGCGCTGGCGAGGGCGCATGGGCGGGCGGCGAACGAACGGGAAGGCGCGAACGCCTGCGGCTGCATGGACAGCATCGTCGGTGACTCCAATTATTGTTCTTATAAATTGCACCTTGCTGGTGCTTTTGGCGGCGCGTGGGGCGACCGTGGTGCGATGCTAGGCAATCAACCTTTCGCTAACCTTTCAGCGTGAAAGGTTTGCTGCTAGGGCTTCACAGGCCCGGTGACGGCGGTACACTCCGCGCAAAAATCCGCGCAAAAAGCCCTACCCGGGCTGGGAGAATCCGATGCGTGTGCTGCTGGTCGAAGACCACCTGCAACTGGCCGAAAGCGTGGCCCAGGCCCTCAAGAGCCAGGGGCTGACCGTGGATGTGCTGCACGACGGCGTGGCCGCCGACCTGGCGTTGGCCAGCGAGGACTACGCCGTGGCGGTGCTCGATGTCGGCCTGCCGCGCATGGACGGCTTCGAAGTGCTGGCGCGTCTGCGCGGGCGCGGCAAGACCGTGCCGGTGCTGATGCTCACCGCGCGCAGCGATGTGAAGGACCGGGTGCATGGCCTGAACCTGGGCGCCGACGATTACCTGGCCAAGCCTTTCGAATTGACCGAACTCGAGGCGCGGGTCAAGGCGTTGCTGCGCCGCAGCGTGCTTGGCGGTGAGCGCCAGCAGCGTTGCGGGCCGCTGGTCTATGACCTCGATACCCGGCGATTTTCCCTCGACAACGAACCACTGACGCTCACCCAGCGCGAGCAGAGCGTGCTCGAAGCCTTGATCGCCCGACCGGGCCGGGTAATGAGCAAGGAGCAGCTGGCGGCCCAGGTCTTTGGCCTGGACGAAGAGGCCAGCCCCGACGCCATCGAGATTTATATCCACCGGCTGCGCAAGAAGCTCGATGGTCACCCGGTGGCCATCGTCACCTTCCGTGGCCTGGGTTACCTGCTCGAGCACCGCGATGCGTGACAACGGCAGCCTGCGCGGGCGCCTGCTGGGCAACCTGGCACTGTTGCTGGTGGTGCTGATGCTGGCCAGCGGCCTGAGCGCCTACTGGAATGGCCGTGAGGCCGCCGACACTGCCTATGACCGCACCCTGCTGGCCTCGGCGCGAACCATTGCCGCCGGGCTTTCGCAACGCGACGGCACGCTCAGCGCCGATGTGCCCTACGTGGCCCTTGATACCTTCGCCTACGACAGCGCCGGGCGCATCTACTACCAGGTGCTGGACATCCACCAGAAGCTGATCTCGGGTTACGAAAACCTGCCGCCACCCCCACCGGGTACGCCGCGCACAGACGACTACCCGGCCCTCGCCCGTTTCTACGACGCCACTTACCAGGGCCAGGATGTACGGGTGGTCAGCCTGCTCAAGGCGGTCAGCGAACCGAACATGAATGGCATGGCCGAGATCCGCGTGGCCGAAACCGAAGAGGCGCGGGTACGCATGGCCCGTGGCCTGATGGCCGACACCCTGCTGCGCCTGGGCATGCTGGCGCTGGGCGCGCTGGTGCTGGTGTGGTTCGCGGTCAGCGCCGCGCTGCGCCCGCTGGAACGCCTGCGTGGCGCGGTGGAAGAGCGCCAGCCGGACGATCTGCGGGCCTTGCCGGTGGTGCAGGTGCAGCGTGAACTCGGGCCGCTGGTGCGTGCGCTCAACCACTTCACCGAGCGCTTGCGTGGGCAGTTCGAGCGCCAGGCGCAGTTCATCGCCGATGCCGCCCATGAGCTGCGCACCCCGCTGGCGGCGCTCAAGGCGCGGATCGAACTGGGCCTGCGCTCGAAGAATCCCGAGGAGTGGCGCCAGACCCTGGACGCCGCCGCCCAAGGCACCGACCGCCTGACCCATCTGGCCAACCAGTTGCTGTCGCTGGCACGGGTGGAAAACGGCGCACGGGCCATTGCCGAAGGCGGCGCCCAGCGCCTGGATCTGAGCCAGTTGGCCCGTGATCTGGGCATGGCCATGGCCCCTCTGGCCCATGCCCGCGGCGTGTCGCTGGCGCTGGAAGCCGAGGCGCCGGTATGGCTCAAGGGCGAGCCGACCTTGCTCAACGAGTTGCTCAGCAACCTGGTGGATAACGCCTTGGCCCATACACCGGTGGGTGGCGATGTGATCCTGCGGGTGCTGGCACCGGCGGTGCTGGAGGTCGAGGACGATGGGCCGGGGATTCCCGAGGAGGAGCGCGAGCGAGTGTTCGAGCGCTTCTACCGGCGCAGCGCGCAGGGCAGCGGGCTGGGGTTGGCCATCGTCGGCGAAATCTGCAGGGCGCACCTGGCGCAGATCAGCCTGCATGATGGCGAGCGGGGCGGGTTGAAGGTGCGGGTGAGTTTTATCGCGGACTAGTGCCTGGCATTTGTGTTGCGTTCACTGGCCAATCGCTGGCAAGCCAGCTCCCACAGGGTTCGAGTAAACATGTGGGAGCTGGCTTGCCAGCGATTGGCCGGGTCAGGCAATTGAAGGTTTGTGCTTCAGCGCAACATGTTCCGCGCTTCCAGCAGCTCATCGACATTCAGCTCGGTCCCGTAGGGCAGCCCCAGGTGCCGGTAGGCGGGCAGCGCCGCCAGCGGCCGGCTGCGCCCGCGCTGGCTGATGCAGCGGGCGACCTGCACCACGTCGATGTAGTCGACCTGGTCGGTGCGCCGGTCCAGGTCCTGGACCTGGCCTGGCAGCTTGACCAGCTGCTCAGGGAATTCCCAGGCACTGAGGATTTTGTCACCCAAGGCTGGCTGGATCTGTTCGATCACGTAATGCAGGCACACCGGGTCCGAGAGCAGTTCGTTGTGCTCCTGGGCATAGATCAGCACCGGCAGTGCGCCGATCTGATGAACCAGGCCGCCAAGCGCGGCCTGATCGGGTTTGAGCTGGGTGTAGCGGCGGCACAGTTCATAACTGATGCCTGCAACTTCAAGGCTGTTGGCCCAGATATCGCGGAGTTTTTGTTCGACCGCCGGGGCGCGGGCGTGGAAGATCTGCTCGATCACCAGGCCAATGGCCAGGTTGCAGCTGTAGTTGATGCCCAGGCGAGTGATGGCGGTGTGCAGGTCGGTGACTTCAACCGCGGCGCGCAGCAGTGGGCTGTTGACCACCTTGATCAGGCGCGCCGACAGGGCGGCGTCGCGGCCGATCACCTTGCTCAGGGCCGAGACGCTGATTTCGCTGTCCTCGGCGGCTTCGCGGATGCTCAGGGCAACCTCCGGAAGCGTCGGCAGGACCAGGTCGTCGTTGTCGATGGCTGTGAGCAATTGCGCTTGGACCATCTCGGCCAGCTTGTTCATGGACTTCTCTACGGCAAAGGTGGTGCGGCCCCGCCCCGTGGGCGGGGCGGGCTGGTCAGCGTTGGATTTCCCGGTCGCGGTCCAGTTCGTAAGGCAGGTCGAGCAGCGCCAGGCGTGGGCCTTCGAGGCTGCCCAGGTGCAGGTTGTCGTCGGCCACTGCGTCGGCGCTGAGCACGGCCAGCAGCTCGACGCCGTTGCCCGCGCTGGCGGCGATCACCACTTCACCGACCGACGAGCCGTGGGTGGGCGAGAAGATCTCGGCGCCTGGCGCCGGCACGTCGGCCTGGGCGAGCGCGAGGCGGTACTGGCGGCGCTTGAGCTTGCCCAGGTACTGCATGCGCGCGACGATTTCCTGGCCGGTGTAGCAGCCTTTCTTGAAGCTCACGCCATCGACTGCCTGCAGGTTGATCATCTGTGGGATGAACAGTTCGCGGGTAGGGCCCATGACCTGGCCGATGCCGGCGCGGATCTGGCCCAGCAGCCAGTCGTTCAGCCTGCCCTCGGGCAGGCTGGCGGCGAGTGTTTCGCGCACTGCCGTGGCCTGTTCGGCGGGCGCCCACAACTCCACCCGGCCAGGCGAGACACGCAGGGCGATCAGGTTGTCATGACGCACGGTCGCACCAGCGGCTTCCGGCACGTTCAGGCCCAGGGCCTGCAGGGCAGCGTCGCCGTGCTGCAGGCCAAAGCGTACCCAGGCAGCGCTTTCGTCGCTCAGGGTGGCCTTGGAGAACACGGCGTACTTTTTCAGGTCGGCCAATTGCGCGTCGAGCAGTTCGCTGGCCATCGCCAGCAGGTAGCCATTACCTTGCGGGAGGATGCGGAAGCTCGACTGCATCCGGCCCTTGACCATGCAGCGAGCGCCGAGGCCGGCGTGTTCATCGCTGAGGTAGTTGAGGTTGCAGGTCAGTTGGCCTTGCAGGAACTTGCCGGCGTCGGACCCGCGCACGGCGAGGATGCCCTCGTGGGCGAGCGTACAGAAAAAAGCGGAATCGGCCATGGGTCATCGCGGTAGCTAGAGACTGGCGGCCATCATAGAACGCCAGTAACAAAATAGGTAGGTGACTAGACCAACGCCCGGTGTCGCTTCGTGCGCCGCACGGTATACTGCCCGACCATTCGAGGAGGGCCCCATGGTCGAACAAACTGAACTCAATCGGCTTTTCTGGCACAGCCGCCGTGGCATGCTGGAACTGGACGTGCTGCTGGTACCTTTCACCCAGGAGGTCTACCCCAGCCTGAGCGAAGCCGACCGTGAACTCTACGTGCGCCTGCTGAGCTGCGAAGACCAGGACATGTTCGGCTGGTTCATGGAGCGCAACGAGTCCGAAGACCCGGAGCTGCAGCGCATGGTCCGCATCATCCTGGACCGTGTCCAACCCAAGTGACCGTTTCGAGTGCCGTTGGCAGGGCTCACGCCTGCTGCTGACGGCCTACCTCGCCAGCCAGGCGCTGGCGATCATCACCTTGGCCGTCATCGCACTGCCGTTCTGGCTGCGCGGCCTGGCGTTTCTCGTCTGCCTGGCGCATGTCTGCTGGGCCATTCCCCGCCGTATCCTGCTCACGCACCCCCATGCGATCACCGGCTTGCGCCGC
Source organism: Pseudomonas oryziphila (assembly GCF_003940825.1). Taxonomy (NCBI): domain Bacteria; kingdom Pseudomonadati; phylum Pseudomonadota; class Gammaproteobacteria; order Pseudomonadales; family Pseudomonadaceae; genus Pseudomonas; species Pseudomonas oryziphila. The sequence goes on from NZ_CP034338.1 coordinate 1,181,034, forward strand.
GACCCGCGTGGCTGGCATTTATACAGCCGTGCCCGTGGCTGGCAGGCGGTGCGATTGTGCCGCGACAGTATTGCCCAGCCAGGTTTGGTGGTGTTGCGCTTCGTGCGCAAGGGCCGCTGGCTCAGTGAGAGCCAGTGCGTCGTGAGCGATGCACTGACCCCTGAGGCGCATCGGCGCTTGCGCGTGCGGCTGAAGTTCAGCCGGCGAAGGTGGGCGGCTGCAGGATAGTGTCGTGGGCCTCGGGCAACATGCCCGGGTAGTCGAGGGTGTAGTGCAGGCCACGGCTCTCTTTGCGCTGCATCGCCGAATGGATCATCAGCTCGGCGACCTGGGCCAGGTTGCGCAGCTCGATCAGGTCGCGGCTGACCTTGTAGTTGCTGTAGAACTCGTCGATTTCGTCCAGCAGCATGCGCACGCGGTGCTCGGCGCGCTGCAGGCGTTTGCTGGTGCGCACGATGCCGACATAGTCCCACATGAAGCGCCGCAGTTCGTCCCAGTTGTGCGCGATGATCACGTCCTCGTCAGAGTCGGTGACCTGGCTTGCGTCCCAGCAGGGCAGGGCGCGGGGCATGCTCACCTGGTCGAGGTGCGCCTCGATGTCGGCGGCGGCGGCGCGGCCGTAGACGAAACATTCGAGCAGCGAGTTGCTGGCCATGCGGTTGGCGCCGTGCAGGCCGGTGAAGCTGGTTTCGCCGATGGCGTAAAGGCCGGGTACGTCGGTGTGGCCGCGATCATCGACCACGACCCCGCCGCAGGTGTAGTGGGCCGCTGGCACCACCGGGATCGGCTGGCGGGTGATGTCGATGCCGAAGGTGAGGCAGCGCTCGTAGACGGTGGGGAAGTGGCTCTTGATGAACTCGGCCGGCTTGTGGCTGATGTCCAGGTACACGCAATCCACGCCCAGGCGCTTCATCTCGTGGTCGATGGCGCGGGCGACGATGTCCCGTGGTGCCAGCTCTTCGCGTGGGTCGAAGCGGGGCATGAAGCGCTCGCCATTGGGCAGGCGCAGCAGAGCGCCCTCGCCGCGCAGGGCTTCGGTCACCAGGAAGCTCTTGGCTTGCGGGTGATACAGGCAAGTGGGGTGGAACTGGTTGAACTCCAGGTTCGCCACCCGGCAACCAGCCCGCCAGGCCATGGCGATACCGTCGCCACAGGCGCCGTCGGGGTTGCTGGTGTACAGGTACACCTTGGCCGCGCCGCCCGTGGCCAGCACGGTGAAGCGGGCGCCGAAGGTGTCGACCTCGCCGGTGTTGCGGTCCAATACATAGGCGCCCAGGCAACGGTCGCCGGCGAGGCCCAGGCGGCGCTCGGTAATCAGGTCGACCGCGACGCGCTGCTCCAGAAGCTCGATGTTCGGCCGCTGGCGCGCCTGGTCGAGCAAGGTTTTGAAGATCGCCGCACCGGTGGCGTCGGCGGCATGGATGATGCGCCGGTGGCTGTGGCCGCCCTCGCGGGTGAGGTGGAACTCGAAACCACCGTCGTCGACGCTGTAGTGCTCGTCACGGGTGAACGGCACGCCTTGCTCGATCAGCCATTCGATTGCTTCGCGGCTGTGTTCGACGGTGAACCGCACCGCGTCTTCGTGGCACAGGCCGCCGCCGGCATTGAGGGTGTCCTCGACGTGCGACTGCACGGTATCGGTGTTGTCGAGCACTGCGGCCACGCCGCCCTGGGCCCAGAAGGTAGAGCCGTTGGCCAGGTCGCCTTTGCTGAGTACGGCGATGCGCAGGTGGCCGGGGAGGTTCAGTGCCAGGCTCAGACCAGCCGCACCACTGCCGATCACCAGGACATCATGTTGGAATTGTTGGCTCATGTCGGGACACTAGTAATCTTCGAAGGGGGCACGGCACAATAGTCAAGCGCAGATGGCATTGTGAAACTATCGTGAAACCGGGCCGGGATGCCTTTATAGCAGCCCCGGGGGCCTGATTTCCAATGGCGCTTGCGGGGCAAAGACGATCTTTTCGGGAACTTTCCTCTACCCCAGGAAATCCTAAGAAGGCTGTACGCACGCCACATTTTGCCGCGGCGACGCAGGGCGGCGGCCCTTTGCTTGGGCTCAGACCTGCGTACTGAAACCTGATTATCGACGCAGCCGGCCGTGACCGCGCTGCGCCTTTCGTGCGAGCCGACCAAGGGCCGCAGGAAACTTGCTTGGAGGGGAGAACTTTTGCGTAAAGCCCGAGTCTATGGTTGCAAGCCTGAACGATGCTTGTCGCAACGCTCCTTCGAGTTCACTGAGGAGTGTTCATGCTAACCCAGGAAGAGGATCAGCAGCTTGTCGAGCGCGTGCAGCGCGGCGACAGGCGAGCGTTCGATCTGTTGGTGCTGAAGTATCAGCACAAGATTCTCGGGTTGATCGTGCGTTTCGTACACGACACCCATGAAGCGCAGGACGTGGCGCAGGAAGCCTTCATCAAGGCATACCGGGCGCTGGGGAATTTTCGCGGTGACAGCGCGTTCTACACGTGGCTTTACCGCATCGCCATCAACACGGCGAAAAACTATCTGGTGTCCCGTGGAAGACGGCCGCCAGACAGTGATGTGAGCTCCGAGGATGCGGAGTTTTACGACGGCGATCATGGTCTCAAGGATCTCGAGTCCCCAGAACGCGCTTTGTTGCGGGATGAAATCGAAGGCACAGTCCATCGCACCATCCAGCAACTGCCGGAAGACCTGCGCACGGCGTTGACGCTGCGCGAGTTCGATGGTCTGAGTTACGAGGACATTGCCAGTGTCATGCAATGTCCGGTGGGTACCGTGCGCTCCCGGATTTTCCGCGCTCGGGAGGCCATAGACAAAGCCCTGCAACCGCTGTTGCAGGAAACCTGAGACAGCGGCGACAGCCAAGAGAGGAACCGCCATGAGTCGTGAAGCTTTGCAGGAATCGCTGTCCGCGGTAATGGATAACGAAGCGGACGAACTGGAACTGCGTCGAGTGCTCAATGCCGTCGACGATTCCGAAACCCGCGCCACCTGGTCGCGCTACCAGGTCGCTCGCGCAGCGATGCACAAGGAACTGCTGTTGCCCAAGCTGGATATCGCCTCGGCGGTTTCCGCAGCATTGGCCGACGAGGCGGTGCCTGCCAAGGTCAAGCAAGGCCCGTGGCGCAGCATTGGCCGCCTGGCCGTGGCTGCCTCGGTGACTGTTGCAGTGCTGGCTGGCGTGCGTTTCTACAACCAGGACGAGATTACTGGTGCCGAATTGGCGTCCCAGCAGCCTGCCCAGCAGGGGCTGAGCATGCCGCAGGCACAAGGCCCCGCCGTTTTGGCAGGCTATAGTGAAAGCAGCGAACAACCGACCGGGCCGATGGCCAACGGTGTGCTGCAGAACCAGGCTGGCTGGGATCAGCGTCTGCCAGGTTACCTGCGCCAGCATGCTCAGGAGTCCGCGCTCAAAGGCACCGAGACCGCTCTGCCTTACGCACGCGCTGCCAGCCTGGAAAACCGCTAGTAAGGAGGATCATGCGCGCGCTACCTCTCCTGTCGCTGCTGCTCGGCAGCAGCCTGACGGTGCAGGCCTACGCGGCCAACTCCACGCCCGAGGCGAGCGAGTGGCTGAACAAGCTGGCACAGGCTGAACAAAGGCAGAGTTACCAGGGGTCGTTCGTCTACGAGCGCAATGGCAGCTTCTCCACACACGATATCTGGCATCGCGTCCAGGACGGCAAGGTCAGCGAGCGGTTACTCCAGCTCGATGGCGCTGCCCAGGAAATCGTGCGTGTCGATGGCAAGGTGCAATGTGTCAGTGGCGCCTTGGTCAGCGGTGTGACCGCTCCGCCCGACGCCGCCCCGCGCATGCTCGACCCCTTGAAGCTGATGAGCTGGTACGACCTGAGCGTGGCAGGCAAGTCACGCGTCGCCGGGCGCGACGCGGTGATTGTGACCCTCACCCCGCGTGATCAGCATCGCTACGCCTTCGAGCTTCACCTGGACCGCCAAACCGGCTTGCCGCTGCGCTCGTTGATGCTCAACGAAAAGGGGCAGCTGCTCGAACGCTTCCAGATGACCCGCCTCGACACCGATGACCTGCCGAGTGACGCCGACCTCAGTGCCAGTGCCGCCTGCAAGCCGATCGAGCGGGTGGTCGCCAGTACTCCGCAGGCCGTTGCCGGTTGGCGCTCGGACTGGCTGCCGCCAGGCTTCGAGCTGATCAACAGCAGTGTGCGCCGTGATCCGGACCGCAAAAGTACCATCAGCAGCCTGATGTATGACGATGGCCTGACGCGCTTCTCGGTGTTCCTCGAGCCGATCAGCGACAATTCAGGCACCGATACCCGCACTCAGCTCGGCCCGACCGTCGCGGTCTCGCGCCATCTCAACACGCCCAAGGGCAAAGTGATGGTCACCGTGGTCGGCGAGATTCCACTGGGTACCGCCGAGCGTGTGGCGTTGTCGATGCGGGCCCAGGATGCTCAGGCGCGTCAGTAACGGCGCTTCATGAAAGCTTCTGTTACACAGTGCTGACAGGAAATTAACCCATTGTCATTTGCAATCCAGCCATAAATTTTCTATAGGTCAGGCTCTTCTGGGAGTCTGGCCTTTTCTGCGTCTGCTGGGCCTAACTGCTAACTACGCTCGTTGTAACGGGAGCCGTATGTCAATACCACGCTTGAAACCCTACCTATCGATGTTCGCCGCTGTGCTGATGCTCGGCCAGGTGCTCACCGCCCAAGCCCAGGAAGCCCTGCCCGACTTCACGACCCTGGTCGAGCAGGCCTCGCCGGCGGTGGTCAACATCAGTACCAAGCAGAAACTGCCGGACCGCCGTATCGCCGCCGGGCAGATGCCCGACCTCGAAGGCCTGCCGCCGATGTTCCGCGAGTTCTTCGAGCGCAACATGCCACAGCAGCCGCGTTCGCCTCGGGGTGATCGCCAGCGCGAAGCGCAGTCGCTGGGCTCGGGCTTCATCATTTCCAGCGATGGCTATGTGCTGACCAACAACCATGTGGTCGCCGACGCCGACGAAATCATCGTTCGCCTCTCCGACCGCAGCGAGCTGCAGGCCAAGCTGGTCGGCACCGATCCGCGTACCGACGTGGCCCTGCTCAAGGTCGAAGGCAAGAACCTGCCGACCGTCAAACTGGGCGATTCGGAAAAGCTCAAGGTGGGTGAGTGGGTGCTGGCCATCGGTTCGCCGTTCGGCTTCGACCATTCGGTAACCAAGGGCATCGTCAGTGCCAAGGGCCGTACCCTGCCCAACGACACCTATGTGCCGTTCATCCAGACCGACGTGGCGATCAACCCGGGCAACTCCGGCGGCCCGCTGTTCAACATGAATGGCGAGGTGGTCGGTATCAACTCGCAGATCTTCACCCGTTCCGGCGGGTTCATGGGCCTGTCCTTCGCCATCCCGATCGACGTGGCGATCGACGTTTCCAACCAACTGAAGAAAGACGGCAAGGTCAGCCGCGGCTGGCTGGGCGTGGTGATCCAGGAGGTCAACAAGGACCTGGCTGAATCCTTCGGCCTCGACAAGCCGGCTGGCGCCCTGGTAGCCCAGGTGCTGGAAGACGGCCCGGCGGCCAAGGGTGGCCTGCAGGTGGGCGACGTGATCCTGAGCATGAATGGCCAGCCGATCGTCATGTCGGCCGACCTGCCGCACCTGGTTGGCAGCCTCAAGGATGGCGCCAAGGCCAAGCTTGAGATCATCCGCAATGGCAAGCGCCAGAACCTCGATGTCACCGTCGGCGCCCTGCCGGATGAAGAGGCTGACATCGGCACCGGTGCCCAGGGCAGCGTCGAGCGCAGCAGCAACCGTCTGGGTGTGTCCGTGACCGACCTGACCGCCGAGCAGAAAAAATCCCTGGAGCTCAAGGGCGGCGTGGTGATCAAGGAGGTCCAGGACGGCCCGGCAGCATTGATCGGCCTGCGTCCGGGCGATGTCATCAGCCACCTGAACAACCAGGCCATCGGCTCGGCCAAGGAATTCACCGAAATTGCCAAGGACCTGCCGAAGAACCGTTCGGTGTCGATGCGCGTGCTGCGTCAGGGGCGCGCAAGCTTCATCACCTTCAAGCTGGCTGAATAAGCGGATTGTGGGGTAGGAAAAGGGCAGCTTCGGCTGCCCTTTTTACGTAGCAGTCAGTATCACAAAGCTCTACATGGGAGCGGGCTTGCCCCGCGATGAGGCCCAATCAGGCAGTGCGAGTGCCTGATCGGGCCTCATCGCGGGGCAAGCCCACTCCCACAAGGGATGTAGGCAGGCCGATAGAGGAATCTCCCATATCCCTGCGGCTTGAGGTACAATTCCCGGCTATTTTTCGGCGGGCGTCCGGCTCGCAGCCTTTTCGAGTGTTGACCCGTGAGTGATTTGAGTCATATCCGCAATTTCTCCATCATCGCCCACATCGACCATGGCAAGTCGACGCTGGCCGACCGTTTCATCCAGATGTGCGGTGGCCTGACGGCGCGCGAAATGGAGGCCCAGGTCCTCGATTCCATGGACCTGGAGCGCGAGCGCGGGATCACCATCAAGGCCCACAGCGTCACCCTGCACTACAAGGCGCAGGACGGTAAAACCTACCAGCTGAACTTCATCGACACCCCCGGCCACGTTGACTTCACCTATGAAGTTTCGCGTTCGCTGGCAGCGTGCGAGGGTGCACTGCTGGTGGTGGATGCTGGCCAGGGCGTAGAAGCCCAGTCCGTCGCCAACTGCTACACCGCCATCGAGCAAGGCCTCGAGGTAATGCCGGTTCTGAACAAGATGGACCTGCCCCAGGCCGACCCGGACCGCGTCAAGGACGAGATCGAGAAGATCATCGGCATCGACGCCACCGACGCCGTGGCCTGCAGCGCCAAGAGCGGCATGGGCGTGGACGAGGTGCTCGAGCGCCTGGTGCAGACCATCCCCGCGCCGCAAGGCGAGATCGACGCGCCGCTGCAGGCGCTGATCATCGACTCCTGGTTCGACAACTACCTGGGCGTTGTCTCGTTGGTGCGCGTGCGCCAGGGCCGCGTCAAGAAAGGCGACAAGATCCTGGTCAAGTCCACCGGCAAGGTGCACCTGGTCGACAGCGTCGGCGTGTTCACGCCCAAGCACACCCAGACCGCCGACCTCAAAGCCGGTGAAGTGGGCTTCATCATCGCCAGCATCAAGGACATCCATGGTGCGCCAGTCGGTGACACCCTGACCCTGTCCTCGACCCCAGAGGTCGAAGTGCTCGCAGGCTTCAAGAAAATCCAGCCACAGGTCTACGCCGGCCTGTTCCCGGTCAGCTCCGACGATTTCGAAGACTTCCGTGACGCGCTGCAGAAGCTCACCCTGAACGACTCGTCGCTGCAATACATGCCGGAAAGCTCCGACGCCCTGGGCTTCGGCTTCCGTTGCGGCTTCCTCGGCATGCTGCACATGGAGATCATCCAGGAGCGCCTGGAGCGCGAATACGACCTGGACCTGATCACCACCGCGCCAAGCGTGATCTACGAGCTGGAGCTCAAGACCGGCGAAACCATCGTTGTCGACAACCCGTCGAAGTTGCCGGACGTGTCGTCGGTCGCCGATTTCCGCGAACCGATCGTCACCGCCACCATCCTGGTACCCCAGGAACACCTGGGCAACGTCATCACCCTGTGCATCGAGAAGCGTGGCGTGCAGCGCGACATGCAGTTCCTCGGCAGCCAGGTGCAGGTGCGCTACGACCTGCCGATGAACGAAGTGGTGCTGGACTTCTTCGACCGCCTCAAGTCCACCAGCCGCGGCTACGCCTCGCTGGACTATCATTTCGACCGCTACCAGTCGGCCAACCTGGTCAAGCTGGACGTGCTGATCAACGGTGACAAGGTCGATGCCCTGGCACTGATCGTGCACCGCGACAACGCCGCCTACAAAGGCCGTGCGTTGACCGAGAAGATGAAGGAGCTGATCCCTCGGCAGATGTTCGACGTGGCGATCCAGGCAGCCATTGGCGGCCAGATCATTGCGCGGACAACCGTCAAGGCGCTCAGAAAGAACGTACTGGCCAAGTGCTACGGTGGCGACGTGAGCCGTAAGAAGAAGCTGCTGGAGAAGCAGAAGGCCGGTAAGAAACGCATGAAACAGGTCGGTAACGTGGAAATTCCACAGGAAGCCTTCCTCGCCGTGCTCAGGTTGGATAGCTAGGTCCTATGTCGCTAAATTTCCCGCTGTTGCTCGTCATCGCCGTTGCCGTCTGCGGCCTGTTGGGTCTGATCGACCTGCTGTTCCTGGCCCCGCGCCGGCGTGCGGCGATCGCCAACTACCAGGGCAGCGTCAGCCAGCCAGAAATGGCCGTGGTCGAACGCCTGAACAAGGAGCCGTTGCTGGTCGAGTACGGCAAGTCGTTCTTCCCGGTGCTGTTCATCGTGCTGGTGCTGCGCTCGTTCCTGGTTGAGCCGTTCCAGATCCCGTCGGGTTCGATGAAACCGACCCTGGAAGTGGGCGACTTCATCCTGGTGAACAAGTTCTCCTACGGCATCCGCCTGCCGGTGATCGACAAGAAAGTCATCGAAGTCGGTGACCCGCAGCGCGGCGATGTCATGGTGTTCCGCTACCCCAGCGACCCGAACGTCAACTACATCAAGCGGGTGATCGGCCTGCCGGGCGACCAGATCCGCTACACCAACGACAAGCGCCTGTTCGTCAATGGCCAGGCGGTTGCCGAGCAACTGGTCGGCAGCGAGCCGGGGACCTTGGGCAGCGCCGAGCTGTACAAGGAAAAACTCGGTGAAGTCGAGCACCTGATCCGCAAGGAAATGACCCGCTACCGCATGCCGCCGGACCAGCAATGGACCGTGCCGGCCGGGCATTACTTCATGATGGGTGACAACCGCGACAACTCCAACGACAGCCGCTACTGGGATGATCCGAACATCCCCAAAGAGCTGCACGGCATGGTCCCTGACCGGAACATCGTCGGCAAGGCATTCGCCGTTTGGATGAGCTGGCCTGAGCCGAAACTCAGCCACCTGCCCAACCTGTCGCGGGTCGGCCTGATCCACTAAGTATCGACGGCGCTGTCTGCGGACAGCGCCGATTGCTTTTCTGACATAGGCTGTGTTCTCAGGGAATGAGAGGTTTCGCCATTTTGATGCCGGACCACAGCCAAACCGTCTTTCAGGATGTTGATTTGAACAACGCGTTGAACATTGTACGGGTGGCCCCATGAGTGCTTCCCTTGCCCGCCTGGAGCGCAAGCTCGGCTACACCTTCAAGGATCAGGACCAGATGCTGCTGGCCCTGACCCATCGCAGTTATGCCGGGCGCAACAACGAGCGCCTGGAATTCCTTGGCGATGCCATTCTCAACTTCGTGGTCGGCGAAGCGCTGTTCGAGCGCTTCCCGCAGGCCCGGGAAGGCCAGCTGTCGCGCCTGCGAGCGCGCCTGGTCAAGGGTGAAACCCTGGCCCGCCTGGCCCGTGGCTTCGACCTTGGCGAGTACCTGCGCCTGGGCTCTGGCGAGCTCAAGAGCGGCGGTTTCCGCCGCGAGTCGATCCTCGCCGACGCCCTCGAAGCGCTCATCGGCGCCATCTACCAGGACGCCGACATGCAGACTGCGCGCGAGCGCATCCTGGCCTGGCTGACCGACGAGTTCGAAGGCCTGACCCTGGTCGACACCAACAAAGACCCCAAGACCCGCCTGCAGGAGTTTCTGCAGTCGCGAGCCTGCGAGCTGCCACGTTACGAAGTGGTGGACATCCAGGGCGAACCGCACTGCCGGACCTTCCTCGTCGAATGCGAAGTGGTCCTGCTGAACAAGAAAAGCCGTGGCCAGGGCGTAAGCCGGCGTATTGCCGAACAGGTCGCCGCCGCCGCCGCATTGATCGCCCTGGGCGTGGAGAATGGCAATGACTGAGAACACTTCGACCCGCTGCGGCTATGTCGCCATCGTCGGCCGCCCCAACGTCGGCAAGTCGACGCTGCTCAACCACATCCTCGGGCAGAAGCTGGCGATCACCTCGCGCAAGCCGCAGACCACCCGCCACAACATGCTCGGCATCAAGACCGAAGGTGATGTGCAGGCGATCTACGTCGACACCCCCGGCATGCACAAGGCGAACGACAAGGCGCTCAACCGCTACATGAACCGCAACGCCTCGGCGGCCTTGAAAGATGTCGACGTGGTGATCTTCGTGGTTGACCGCACCCGCTGGACCGATGAGGACCAGCTGGTGCTCGAGCGCGTTCAGTACGTGACCGGCCCGGTGATCCTGGCGGTCAACAAGACCGACCGCATGGACGAGAAGGGCGACCTGATCCCGCACCTGCAGTGGCTGCAAGAGCAGCTGCCGAATGCCGAGATCGTGCCGATCTCGGCCCAGCAGGGGCACAACCTCGAGTCGCTGGAAGCGCTGATCGCCAAGCACCTGCCGGAAAACGACCACTTCTTTCCGGAAGACCAGATCACCGACCGCAGCAGCCGCTTCCTCGCCGCCGAGCTGGTGCGCGAGAAGATCATGCGCCAGCTGGGCGCGGAGCTGCCGTACCAGATCACCGTGGAGATCGAGGAATTCAAGCAGCAGGGCCATGTGCTGCACATCCATGCGCTGATCCTGGTCGAGCGTGACGGCCAGAAGAAGATCATCATCGGCGACAAGGGCGAGCGCATCAAACGCATCGGCTCCGACGCGCGCAAGGACATGGAAACGCTGTTCGACGCCAAGGTGATGCTCAACCTCTGGGTCAAGGTCAAAGGCGGCTGGTCCGACGACGAGCGTGCCCTGCGTTCGCTGGGCTACGGCGACCTGTAAGCCTCCCAGGCACACCTGCTTTCCCTGTGGGAGCGGGTTTACCCGCGAATGCGATAGTGGATTCACTGACGCTTTCGCGGGTAAACCCGCTCCCACAGGTGCATATGGCCCTCAGAGATAGCGTATGGACCAACCCACCCCCCAGCCGGCGTACGTGCTGCACAGCCGCCCCTACAAGGAAACCAGCGCCCTGGTGGATTTCCTCACGCCCCAGGGGCGGGTGCGTGCGGTACTGCGCCGTGCGCGGGGCAAGGGCGGCAGCCAGGTGCGGCCGTTCGTGCCACTGGAAGTGGAACTGCGCGGACGTGGTGAGCTGAAGACCGTATGGCGCCTGGACAGCAACGGCATCGCGGCCTGGCTGCATGGCGATGCGCTGTTCAGCGGCCTCTACCTCAACGAACTGCTGATGCGCCTGTTGCCCGCCGAGGCACCGCAGCCAGCGCTGTTCGAGCATTACACCCTGACCCTGCAAGCCCTGGCCGCCGGCCGACCGCTGGAGCCGCTGCTGCGCTCGTTCGAATGGCGGTTGCTGGACGAGCTGGGTTACGCCTTCTCGCTGGAGCACGACGTGAATGACGACCCGGTCGTCGCCGAGGGCCTGTATCGCCTGCAGGTGGATGCCGGCCTGCAACGGGTCGAGCTGTTCCAGCCCGGGTTGTTCAAGGGGACCGAGTTGCAGGCCCTGGCCCAGGCCGACTGGGACGCCCCCGGCGCCTTGCTCGCCGCCAAGCGCCTGATGCGCCAGGCCCTGGCGGTGCACCTGGGGCCCAAGCCACTGGTCAGCCGGGAACTGTTTCGCAAGCGCTGATCAGCACGTATGCTGTGGCCCTCAACTTTCAGGAGTGCCCCTTCGTGACTCACAGCAACCGCATGCTTCTCGGCGTCAACATCGACCACGTGGCGACCTTGCGCCAGGCCCGGGGCACCCGCTATCCAGACCCGGTCAAGGCCGCGCTGGATGCCGAGGAAGCGGGCGCCGACGGCATCACCGTGCACCTGCGTGAAGACCGCCGGCACATCCAGGAGCGCGATGTGCTGGTGCTCAAGGACGTGCTGCAGACCCGCATGAACTTCGAGATGGGCGTCACCGAAGAGATGATGCTGTTCGCCGAGAAGATCCGCCCGGCGCATATCTGCCTGGTCCCGGAAACCCGTCAGGAGCTGACCACCGAAGGTGGCCTGGACGTGGCCGGCCAGGAGGCGCGGATCAAGGCCGCGGTCGAGCGCCTGTCGCGCACCGGCGCCGAAGTGTCGCTGTTCATCGATGCCGACGAGCGCCAGATCGAGGCCTCGCGTCGGGTGGGTGCACCGGCCATCGAACTGCACACTGGCCGTTACGCGGATGCCGAGACGCCGACCGAGGTGGCCGAAGAGCTCAAGCGCATCGTCGATGGCGTGGCGTTCGGTATTGGCCAGGGGCTGATCGTCAACGCAGGCCACGGGCTGCATTACCACAACGTCGAAGCCGTTGCCGCGATCAAGGGCATCAACGAGCTGAACATCGGCCATGCGCTGGTGGCCCATGCGCTGTTCGTCGGCTTCAAGGCCGCCGTGGCCGAGATGAAAGCGCTGATCGTCGCCGCTTCGCGCTGAACTTCGCGGGCCAATCGCCGGCAAGCCGGCTCCCACAGTTTTAGCGCTAGCCTCAAGTCTTGCGCTGTACCTGTGGGAGCCGGCTTGCCGGCGATTGGCCAGTGCAGGTGAAACCGCTATTGGCTCTGAAACAACAGGGTGAAACGGGTCGGCCCTTCGGCCTGGCTACGCACCTCAACCCGCCCCCCATGCAACTGCATGATCGACTTCACGATCGCCAACCCCAGCCCGGTCCCGCCCTCAAGACGTGACCGCCCGCTGCCAGCCCGGTAGAAACGCTCGAACAGGTGCGGCAGATGCGCCTCGCCAATGCCAGCCCCCTGGTTTTCCACCCAGACCCCGACTTCATCGCCCAGCCGCTCGATCCCCACGGCCACCTTTTGCGCTTGCGGGCTATGCCGGATCGCATTGCTCAGCAAGTTCGACAGCGCCCGCTGGAACATCAGCCTATCCGCCCGAGCCGTGCCCCAGCCTTGCAGTTCCAGGGTGATGCCCTTGAGCTCGGCGCTGAAGGCAAACAGCTCACTCACCCGGGCCACCTCGTCAGCCAGTGCCACCGGCTGCAGCGCAACCTGGCTCTGCGGCTGGCTGACCTGGGCGAGGAACAGCATGTCGTTGATGATGCGGTTGAGCCGGGTCAGCTCCTCGACACTGTCCTCCAGCGCTTCACGGTACTTGTCGCCATCGCGCTCGCGGGCCAGGGTCACCTGGGCCTTGCCCATCAGGTTGCCGATCGGCGTGCGCAGTTCGTGGGCCAGGTCGTCGGAGAACTGCGACAACTGGCGCACCCCCTGATCGAGGCGGTCGAGCATGACGTTGATGGCCCGGGCCAGGTCGGCCAGCTCGGTCGGCAGGCCCTCCACCGGCAAGCGGTGGTCGAGGTCCTGGGCCGACACTTGCCCGGCGATGCGGCGAAAGTGACGCAGCGGGCGCAGGTCGCGCTGCACCAGCTTCCAGGCAGCGATGCCGATCAGCAGCAGCAGCAGCGGCAAGGCGAGCAGGGTTGAATGCAGGTAGGCCTGCAGCAGGGCGTTGTCGTCGCCGCGGTTGAGCGACATCAGCACATTCACCGGGGTGTCGTCGCGCAGCAGCATCAGGCGGCTGGCGGTGAGCACCTCGTTGCCTTGATCGTCGCGCCATTCGTGGAACACCAGCCGGGGGCTTGCGGCCATTTCCAGCAGGTGCCGGGATTGCAGGGCGGGGCCAAGGCTGAGCAGGGCTGGGTGACGGCCGCTGGTGGCCATGACGCTGAGGCTCAGGTTGTCGTGGCCCATCACCAGGTCGAGCAGTGGGTGGGCGCGGGTGCCCAGGTCGTCGCTGCGCAGGTCCACCCGCAGGTTGTGCTCGACCTGCAGCATCTTGCGCGCCAGGTCCTTGCGCGCACGGCTGTCCAGCTCGTGGTCGAGGGCGAACACCGCCAGGGTGGCCAGCAGCAGCACCAAGGCTGCGCCCATCAGGGTGACGGTCAGGCCGAGGCGCAGCGACAGGGTGGCGCGCTTCACGCCCGCGCCTCGAGCACATAGCCGACGCCACGCAGGGTGTGGATCAGCTTGTCCTCGAAGGGGTCGTCGATCTTCGCCCGCAGGCGGCGGATCGACACCTCGACCACGTTGGTGTCGCAATCGAAGTTCATGTCCCACACCAGCGAAATGATCTGCGTGCGCGACAGCACTTCGCCGCTCTGGCGCATCAGCAGGTGCAGCAGGGCGAACTCCTTGGCGGTCAGGTCGATGCGCTGGCCGCCGCGAAAGGCGCGGTGGCGGCCGGGGTCGAGCTCAAGGTCGGCGACCTTCAGGGTGCTTGGTTGCAGGCGCTGATCGTTGCGCCGCAGCAGGCTGCGGATGCGTGCCAGCAGCTCGGGGAATTCGAAGGGTTTGAGCAGGTAGTCGTCGGCGCCCAGGTCGAGGCCCTTGACCCGATCGGCAAGGCGGCCGTGGGCGGTGAGCATCATGATCCGGGTGGACGACTCGGCGCGCAGGCGCTGCAGCACGCTCCAGCCATCGAGCTCCGGCAGGTTGACGTCGAGGATCACCAGGTCGTAGGGCTGCTGGCGGGCCAGGTGCAAGCCGTCGGTGCCGGTATGGGCGCAGTCGACCACGTAGCCGTTCTCGCGCAGGCCTTGCTGCAGGTAGTCGGCGGTACGGGGTTCGTCCTCGATGATCAGTAGGCGCATGGTGGGCTCGGGTTACGGAAAGGGGGCGATTCTCGACCCTGTAGTGACATCAGGGTCAAGCGGTGAGGATGTTACTGGATGCGAATGGGTAAACGGCGGGGATAACGGATTTGTAATACGCGGGTCATGTGCGTGACAGGCCTGGTCCATTGATTTCGTGGGAGCGGGCTTGCCCCGCGAAGGGGCCGCCTTGCAAGACTGTAATGTCCTGCTCACCTTGGCGTTAGCTGCCCCTTGCGATGATGGCCCTGTCGATACGGTTATCACGAGGCAAGCACGATGAACCTGAGCAAATACCTGCTGCTGGCGATCCTCGCCCTGGGCAGCACCAGCGTTTTCGCCGAGGGTGGCGCGGAGCGTTCGAAGCAGTTCTGGCAGGCGTTCCGCGAGGACCAGGCACGCCTGTACGGCGACAAGCAAGAGGCCATGGCCGAGCGTGAGCGCAAAGCCGAAGAGAAGGCCCGCGAGTTGGCCAAGGATTGAGTGACCGCCACCTGCGCCGCGACAGCTCCTCGCCGCGGGTGTATTCAGGCGCCCCTTCAGGGTAATGCCAGTCAGTCAAGCCAATTGGGGTCGCTGCGCGACCCTTCGCGAGTAAACTCGCTCCCACAGGGCATCGAGATCCTGTGGGAGCGGGTTTACCCGCGAAGGGCTGCAAAGCAGCCCCAACAAGTGCGATGAAGCGCTAACTGTCTGGCATTACCCTTTCAGGGCGCCTTTTTTATTTGCGCGCCAGCAGCGTGGCGCGGCGCGGGGCCGGCAGGCCTTCGACGGTCTTGCCGTGGTCGTTCGGGTCGAGGAAGTCGCCCAGCGACTGGTAGCGCATCCACTCG
The DNA here is from genome assembly GCF_003940825.1 of Pseudomonas oryziphila. NCBI lineage: Bacteria > Pseudomonadati > Pseudomonadota > Gammaproteobacteria > Pseudomonadales > Pseudomonadaceae > Pseudomonas > Pseudomonas oryziphila. Next base: position 1,196,342 of record NZ_CP034338.1, read on the forward strand.
GTGCTGCGCTGCTCCTCGACGCTGGTAACGCTGACATCGACGCAGCGCACATCGCTGAACCCCGCGCGGCGCAGCCAGCGCTCCAGCGCCGGCACCGACGGCAGGAACCACACGTTGCGCATCTGCGCATAACGGTCCTCGGGCACCAGCACCTGGTTTTCATCGCCCTCGATCACCAGGGTTTCCAGCACCAACTCGCCACCTTTCACCAGGCAGTCCTTGAGCGCCAGCAGGTGCTCGATGGGCGAACGGCGGTGGTAGAACACGCCCATGGAGAACACCGTGTCGAAACCTTCCAGGTTGGCCGGCAGCTCCTCCAGGGCAAACGGCAGGTGCCAGGCCGGCAAGTCCGGCAGGTACTGCTGCACCGCCTGGAACTGGCAGAAGAACAGCCAGTTGGGGTCGACCCCGATGACCATGTCGGCACCGGCGCCGAGCATGCGCCACTGGTAGTAGCCGTTGCCGCAACCCACATCGAGTACGCGCTTGCCCTTAAGGTCCAGGTGCGGGCCGACCCGCGACCATTTCCAGTCCGAGCGCCATTCGGTGTCGACGTGCACGCCGAACAGGTCGAACGGCCCCTTGCGCCAAGGCGACAACCCCATCAAGGCCTGGCGCATCTGCTCCCGGGTGGCGTCGTCGCAGTCGCAGTCCAGGCGCAGGCCGTCGACCAGGTCGATCTCGCTTGGCGTCAGTCGTGGCAGCGCTTCGAGCGCGCCGCGCCAGCGGTCGAGGTCGCCGTGGCCCTTTTCCAGCTTGGTTTGCAGTTGTGCCTGCAGGCCTTGGGACCAGGTGGCGAGAGGCGTGCCCGCCAGGCGGCGGACGAGGGGGGACAGATCGATCATGGCAGGGCTATCAGCGAGGCGAAGTTAAGGCATTGGAACCAGGGCACGACCTTGGAGAAGCCGGCGGCGCGCAGGCGCTCGGCATGGGTTTCCAACGTATCGGGCTTCATCACGTTTTCGATGGCGCTGCGCTTCTGGGCGATTTCCAGTTCGCTGTAGCCATTGGCCCGCTTGAAGTCCAGGTGCAGGTCGTTGAGCAGTTGCTGTTGCTGGTCGTCGGCGAAGCGCAGCTTTTCCGAGAGGATCAGCGCACCGCCCGGCAGCAGCGCCTGGCGAATACGGCCGAGCAACTCCAGGCGCTGTTCGGGGGCGATGAACTGCAGGGTGAAGTTCATCGCCACCACCGAGGCGGGCTCGAACGGCAACGACAGGATGTCGGCCTCCAGCACCTGTACCGGCAACAGCTCCTGGAACATCGAATCCTGGGCCGTGAGGTACTGGCGGCAGCGCTCGACCATGGCCGCGGAGTTGTCCACGGCAATCACCCGGCAACCCTCGGTGCGCACATGCCGGCGCAGGGCCTGGGTCACCGCGCCCAGCGAGGCGCCGAGGTCGTACAGCGCTGTATTCGGCTGGGCGAAGCGCGCGGCCAGCACGCCGAGGTTCTCGACGATGGTCGGGTAACCGGGCACCGAGCGCTTGATCATGTCCGGGAACACTTGCACCACGTCCTCGTTGAAAACGAAGTCGGGTACCTGCTCCAGGGGCTGGGCGAAAAGGCGGTCGGGTTGTTTGCTCACGAAGGGTCCGGGCGGCTGGCAATCTACAGGGGCGGCATTCTAGCCAAACCACGGCAAGCTTGCATGACTGGCTGACCGGCGCTGCTGGCTCACTTGACCCGAATGGCGCAATCGAAGGTCTGCACCGGGCGCACTTCCGGGGCCCAGGGCTGCTGGTAGACCAGGATCAGGTGGCCCTCGCCGGCGGCCTTGGCCTGGAAGCGCCAGGTGGAGGTCCCGCCGCTGCCGACGATACCGGCTTCCTCGGGGGTGCTGTAGACCTCGGGGCCGAGGACCCGGAGGATTTCCGGGGCCGGGTTCTGCAACAGCCAGCGGTAACCGGTGCTGGGGTTGCTGGGCAGGGTGAGGGTCATGGTCTGGCCAACCTGCAGGCGCGTCGGGCATTCGCTTTCGGCGTCCAGTTCGACGTTGCGTTGCGGCTGTTGCGCACAGGCGGTGAGCAGGGCGAGGCCCAGGGGAACGAGCAGACGAGGGAGGGTCATGTTGGCTCCTGAGGCTGAAGTTGCCAGAGGATAACCGAAGTTGTGCTGCCTGTGCCGGCCTCATCGCGGGGCAAGTCGCATCGGCGCACCGCCGCTCCCACAGGTGCCATGACCTGTGGGAGCGGCGGTGCGCCGATGCGACTTGCCCCGCGATCGGGATCGGTCAGAACAACACTTTCGCCACGTCGGCAAAGCGCTTGGCGAAGTGCACGGTCAGCCCTTCCTTCAGATACTCCGGCAACTCGGCGAAATCGCCACGGTTGGCCTCGGGCAGGATCAGCTCGAAGATTTTCTGCCGGCGCGCGGCAATCACCTTCTCGCGCACGCCGCCAATCGGCAGCACCTGCCCGGTCAGGGTCAACTCGCCGGTCATGGCCACGCCTTTCTTCGGTACCTGGTCACGGGCCAGCGACAACAGCGCGCTGGCCATGGTCACACCAGCGCTGGGGCCATCCTTGGGGGTGGCGCCTTCGGGCACGTGCAGGTGAATGAAGGCCTCGTTGAAGAAGCCTGGCGTGCCACCGTACTGCTTCAGGTTGGAGCTGACATAGCTGTAGGCGATTTCTGCCGACTCCTTCATCACATCCCCCAACTGGCCGGTAAGCTTGAGGCCGCGGTTGAGGGTGTGGATGCACGTGGCCTCGATCGGCAGGGTGGCGCCGCCCATGCTGGTCCAGGCCAGGCCGGTGATCACGCCCTTGCCGGCCAGCACCTGTTCGCTGCGGAACACCGGCATGCCGAGGGCTGGCTCGAGCTCCTTGTTGCCGATCTTCAGTTTGGCGCCCGGGTCTTCCAACAGCTTGACCACCGCCTTGCGCACCAGCTTGCCCAGTTGTTTCTCCAGCTGGCGCACGCCAGCCTCGCGGGCATAGCCCTCGATCACCGTTCGCAGGGCGCTGTCGCTGATGCTCAGGCTGCTCTTCGAGACACCGGCCTTTTCCAGCTGCTTGGGCCACAGGTGGCGCTTGGCGATGGCCAGTTTTTCTTCGGTGATGTAGCCGGACAGGCGGATCACTTCCATGCGGTCGAGCAACGGCCCGGGGATCGAGTCCAGGGTGTTGGCGGTGCAGACGAACAGCACTTTGGACAGGTCCAGGCGCAGGTCCAGGTAGTGGTCGAGGAAATCGACGTTCTGCTCGGGGTCGAGGGTTTCCAGCAGCGCCGAGGCGGGGTCGCCCTGGTAGCTTTGGCCCATCTTGTCGATCTCATCGAGCATGATCACCGGGTTCATCACCTCGACCTCCTTCAGCGCCTGCACCAGCTTGCCCGGCTGGGCGCCGATGTAGGTGCGGCGGTGGCCCTTGATCTCGGCCTCGTCGCGCATGCCGCCGACGCTGAAGCGGTAGAACGGCCGGCCGAGGGATTCGGCGATGGACTTGCCGATGCTGGTCTTGCCCACCCCGGGCGGGCCCACCAGCAACACGATCGAGCCGCTGATCTCGCCTTTCCAGGCGCCCACGGCGAGGAATTCGAGGATGCGTTCCTTGATGTCATCGAGCCCGGCGTGGTGGCGGTCCAGCACCTTGCGGGCGTGGGCAAGGTCGAGCTTGTCGTCGCCATACACGCCCCAGGGCAGGGCGGTGGCCCAGTCCAGGTAGTTGCGGGTGACGGCGTATTCCGGCGAGCCGGTTTCGAGGATGGCCAGCTTGCCCATCTCTTCATCGATGCGTTTTTTCGCCTGCTCGGGCAGGGTCTTGTCCTGCAGGCGTTGCTGGAACTGCTCGACATCGGCGCTGCGGTCGTCCTTGGTCAGGCCCAGCTCCTGCTGGATGACCTTGAGCTGTTCCTTGAGGAAGAATTCGCGCTGGTGCTCACCGATCTGCCGGTTCACCTCGGCGGAAATCTCGTTCTGCAGGTGCGCGACTTCAACTTCCTTGCGCAGCATCGGCAGCACTTTCTCCATGCGTTTGAGCATGGGCACGCAGTCCAGCACTTCCTGCAGCTGGCTGCCGGTGGCGGAGGTGAGCGCGGCGGCGAAATCGGTGAGCGGCGACGGGTCGTTGGGGCTGAAGCGGTTGAGGTAGTTCTTCAGCTCTTCGCTGTACAGCGGGTTGAGCGGCAGCAGCTCCTTGATCGCGTTGATCAGCGCCATGCCGTAGGCCTTCACCTCATCGGTGGGCTGCGCCGGCTGGTGCGGGTATTCGACTTCGACCAGGTAGGGCGGGCGGTGATGCTTGAGCCAGGTGCGGATGCGCACCCGGGTCAGGCCCTGGGCGACGAACTGCAGCTTGCCGCCTTCGCGGCTGGCGTGATGCACCTTCACCAGGGTGCCGTACTGGGGCAGGGCCTTGGTGTCGAAGTGGCGGTGGTCTTCGGCCGGGGTGTCCATGAAGAACAGCGCCAGCGAGTGGTGCGGGGTCTTGGCCACCAGGTCGAGGGTTTCGGCCCAGGGCTCTTCATTGACGATCACCGGCAGCACTTGCGCGGGGAAGAACGGGCGATTGTGGATCGGGATCACGTAGACCTTGTCCGGCAGTTGCTGGCCGGGCAGGGCGAGATGGTGGCCGGCGCCGGTGGCGTGGTCGGGGTGTTCGACTTCGCTGTGTTCGTCGGGGCGGTCCGGGAAATCCTGCTGGTCGCTCATGGGGCACCTGCGTGAATGGCTATGGTGCTTAGATGGGGCGGGGAGGGATGGGTTTCAAGCATTGAGCTTCTAGCCACAAGCTTCAAGCTGCAAGAGAAAAGCGCGACCGGGCTGGTTCGACGTTCTCTTGCAGCTTGCAACTTGAGGCTTGCAGCTTACTCCGCGAGTTTGTAAGCGATGATGTAATCGCCCATGCGGGTGCCCAGCGAGCCATGGCCGCCGGCGGTCACCAGCACGTACTGCTTGCCGTCCTTGCCGGTGTAGGTCATCGGCGTGGCCTGGCCGCCTGCCGGCAGGCGGGCTTTCCACAGCTCTTCACCGTTCTTCACGTCATAGGCGCGCAGGTACTGGTCCAGGGTGCCGCTGAGGAAGCCCACGCCACCGGCGGTGACGATCGAGCCGCCCATGCTCGGTACGCCCACCGGCATGCCGATCGGTACCGGGGTGCTGTCACGGGTGGTGCCGTTCTTGTGCTTCCACACCACTTTGTTGGTGAACAGGTCGATGGCGGCCACATAGCCCCAGGCCGGGGCCTGGCACGGCACGCCCAGCGGCGACATGAACGGGTGCATGGTCACGGCATACGGCGCGCCGGTGTTCGGCTGCACGCCGCTGGTCTCACTTTCGCGCTTGCTGCCTTCGGCAACCTGCTCACGCGGCACCATCTTCGACACGAAGGCCATGTAGTTGGGCGAGGTGAACAGCAGCTGGCGCACCGGGTCGACCGACACGCTGCCCCAGTTGAACACGCCGACGTTGCCCGGGTAGACCAGGCTGCCCTGCTCGGACGGCGGGGTGTACTGGCCTTCGTAGCGCAGGCTGCGGAACTGGATGCGGCAGAGCATCTGGTCGAACGGCGTGGCGCCCCACATGGCCTGTTCGGTCAGGTCGGGGCCGAGCAGGTTGAGGTCGGAGCGGGCCTGGGTCGGTGCGGTGTGGTCGCCCTTGACCGCGCCTTGCGGTACCGGGATCTCGCGGATCGGCACGATCGGCGTGCCGTCGCGGCGGTCGAGCACATACAGGCTGCCTTGCTTGGTCGGCACGATGACCGCGGGCTTGACGCCATCGTCGGTCTTCAGGTGGACCAGGGTCGGCTGGCTGCCGACGTCCATGTCCCACAGGTCATGGTGGGTGAACTGGTAGTTCCAGCGCGCCTTGCCGGTGGCCAGGTCCAGGGCGACGATGCCGGCGCTGTACTTCTCGGCGCCCGGGGTGCGGTCGGCGCCCCACTGGTCGGGGGTCTGGTTGCCCAGCGGCAGGTAGATCATGCCGAGGTCTTCATCGACGCTGGCGATCGACCACATGTTGGCCGAATTGCGGCTGTAGAACTTGCCGTCGGCCAGGGGCTTGGTGTCGTCCGGGTTGTTGCTGTCCCAGTTCCATACCAGGTGCCCGTCGTGCACGTCATAGGCGCGGATCACCCCGGACGGCTCGTTGGTCGACTCGTTGTCGGTCACGTGGCCGCCGATGATCACCAGGCTGCGGGTGATCGCCGCCGGCGAGGTGGAGTAGTAGCCACCGGCGGTGAACGGGCCGATGCCGCGGGTCAGGTCGATCACGCCCTGGTTGGCGAAGCCTTCGCAGACCTTGCCGTTGTCGGCGTTAATGGCGATCAGGCGGGCGTCGGCGGTCGGCAGGTAGAGGCGGCGCGGGCAGGCCTGGGCCACGGCTTGGCCGGCGTCGGTGATTTTCGGCGCGGGGCTGCCGTCACGGCTGACGTAGCTGTTCTCGTCGTAGTAGGAGACGCCACGGCAGGTCATGTGGGCGAAGCCCTTGAAGGTGCCGGTAGGGCTCTTGACCTGCGGGTCGAAGCGCCAGATTTCGGCGCCGGTGTCCGGGTCCAGGGCCAGCAGCCTGCTGTGGGCGGTGCAGGCATAGAGCATGCCGTTCACTTTCAGCGGGGTGTTCTGGTTGGTCAGCTCGACCGGGTCGTTCTCGGTCGGCAGGTCACCGGTGCGGATGCGCCAGGCTTCTTCCAGGCGGTAGGCGTTCTGCGGGGTGATCTGGCGCAGCGGCGAATAGCGGTCGCCGTGCTCGGTACGGCCGTAGGCCTGCCATTCACCGTCCGGCATGGCCGGTGCGGCGCTGCCCATTTCGCTGTCGTCGCGGGTGAACGCGCCACGGATTTCGCCCGGGTGGGTGAACTGGCTGGCCACGGCGGTGGCACCGGAAGCTACCACGGCCAGGCTGAGCAGGGCGGTGTTGATCCTGGAAGCCGGGCCGATCAGCGGGCGACGCGCCCACGGCAGCAGCAGCACTACGCCGATGGCGAACCAGATGGCCAGGCGTGGCACCAGCTGCCACCAATCCAGGCCGACTTCCAGCAGGGCCCAGACCGTGCTGCCCAGCAGCACCAGGCCGTACAGGCCCAGGGCGATGCGGCGCTTGGCCAGCAGCAGGATGCCGGACAGGGCAAAGCCGATCCCGGCGATCAGGTAGTAAAGCGAGCCACCCAGCTGGCTCAGCTTGATGCCGCCGGCCAGCAGGGCCAGGCCCATCAGCAACAGCAGCACGCCCATCAGGCGCGGTAGCCAGCGGGTTCCATTGTTGGCACCGTCAGTGCTCATCGTCTGTTCTCCGTAGAGTGGAAGGGGGGGTTAGAAAGTGCTCTGGATCTTCAGGCCACCGATCAGCGCGTCATCGACGTGCGACACGCCGCCCGGGTGGCGGATGTACTGCAGGTTCGGGCGCACGGTGAGCCAGTTGGCCAGGTGGATGCCGTAATAGAGTTCGGCGCTGTATTCGGTGTCCTGCACGGGCAGGTAGCCAGGGTTGTCGTAGTCGTAGAGACCGGCGGCCTGGTTGATGAGGCGGGCGTTCTTGCGATAGCCGGGGTTGACGTGCACACGGGCCAGGGCGAAACCGATGTCGTCCTTGGCGCGGGCGTCGAACGGCCCTTTGTAAACCACACCTGCCTGTACATAGTTGTCGATGGCATTGGTCTTCTTGTCGTGCACCGTGGCATTGGCGAACAGGCTCAGGCCACGCGACTGGTCGGACGCCTGCGCGGTCACCTGCTGCTGCACGCCGAGCCACAGGCCGTGCTTGCTCGAACTGCTGCGGTAGGCGGCGCCGCTGATGGCGGCCGGGGCGCCGTTGCTGTCCTTCAGAACATCCTGTGCCTTGGCATTACTGTAGTAGTAGCCGGCGCGATATTCCCCTTTCAGGCCATTGAGCCGCGGGCTCCACACCAGTTCGACCGGCATCACCGCACCTTGCGTGCCGCTGCCGCTGAGCTTGAAGCCGTTCCCCGATTCGAGGTTGGACGGGTTCTGCTCGAATACGCCGACCTGGGCATAGAGTTCGTCGTTGAGGTTGTAGCGCACGCGCAGCGCCCACTGGCTGACCGGCCAGTTGTACCAGATGCCGCCCACCCAGTTGCCGACCTGCGAGCCGCAGAACGCCAGGTTCTGGAAGTCGCAGGGGAAGCTGTTGAAGTCTTCGCCTTCGCCGAAGCGGCCGAATTTCACATCAAGCGCGCCGTCGAAGTACTTCTGCTTGATCCACATCTGCGTCAGCCGCCAGGTTTCGCCGCGGCCCCAGACTTCCTGGGCCGAGGTGAAGCCGCCGACGCGTGGGTCGTTGATGCGGTCGTTGCTGATGTTGTCGCCGTGGCGTTCGGTGACGGTCAGCTGGACCTCGGTGTCATGCCAGCCGAGGATCTTCTGCAGGTCCATGTTCACGCCGAAGGTGAACTGGTCGCTGTAGCGTGCGGCGCGGTCGTGGCTGTAGCCACCGTGCAGGTTGCTGCCCATCTCGCCGGTGTAGCCGAGGGTGAAGTCGTAGCCCTTTTCCAGCAGATCGGTGCGGGTGCCGCCCCAGTCGCCGAGCATCCAGGGGGAGTCCTTGGCGAACAGTTCGCTGGCGCTGGTGGTGGGGGACAGGCTGCCGAGCAGGGTGGCAAAGGCGAGTCCGGCGTAGCGGGTAGTGGGCAACTGGAGCATGAGATAGCGCTATCTTTTGATTGTTGAAGAAACGGCAAGCGCAACGAGGCGTGGGAGCATCGAAGGGAAAAGGCTGCGAAAGGTATTCAGTGAAGCGATTCAGCTTGCGGCGGGGAGGATATAGGGGAAGTTGTAAGAAAAAAAGACAAAATGTCGCAGGGGATTGTTGCTGGGCGGGTAATAGTTGGGGGCTTGGCGGAAGATTTGTAGGGTATTTGAGATCGAGCGCCGCCCGCGCGGCGCATCGCTGGCAAGCCAGCTCCCACATTTGTTTCGGGCCAGTTACTCCTGCAAGGTCATCACTGTCCGCCTTGTCGTTACGACGCGGTATTGAGGTGGGCACCAAGGCGGGCAGCGGTACCCTCACAGGCATAATTGGCCCGAAACAGATGTGGGAGCTGGCTTGCCAGCGATGCGCCGCGCGGGCGGCGCTCGATCTGCTAGGCGCTGCAAATCTTTCGCCTGGCCAATCAGAAGCTGGTACGCAAACCAACCTCCACACTACGCCCCGGCGCCGGCGCGATATCCCGCAGGATCGAACTGGCATAACGCACCGTCTGGTCCGTCAGGTTCTCCCCCCGCACAAAGGCCAGCCACTGGCTCTGGCCGATATCGAAGCGATAACCCAGGCTGGCACCCAGGGTGGTGTAACCCTCGGTGCTGGTCTCATTGGCCGGTTTGCGGTGCTGCGAAGCGGCATGCTGCACGTCGACCCGCGCCTGCCAGCGATCCAGTTCCCACACCAGCCCGCTGTTCAGGCGCAAAGGCGCGATGCGCGGCAGTGGCTCGCCGCTGTCGAGGTTCTTCGCCCGGGTGTAATCGCCCGAAAGCTCCAGGGCGAAACTGCCGTAGCGGTTCTCCAGCAACTGCCAACGGTCCTGGGCCTCGATGCCATAGAAGCGCGCACGCACGCCCTGGTACTGGTACTCGGGGAAGCCTTCGTGCTCATGGTCATGATCATGGTCTTCGTCATGGTCATGATCGTGCCCCTCGCGCAGGTTGCCGGTACCGATCAGGCCGATGTAGTTGCGAAAGTGGCTGTAGAACACGCCGACACTGCCCTTGTGGGTGCCATTGTCGAAGCGCAGGGCCAGGTCGCCGGAGATGGCCTTCTCTTTGTTCAGGCTGGCGTCACCCACTTCATAGGCGCCGGTGGCGACGTGGGCGCCGTTGGCGTACAGCTCGTAGAAGGTCGGGGCGCGCTCGGTGTAGCCCAGGTTGGCGGCCAGCGCCCACACCGGGTCAAGCTGGTACACGGCGCCGGACGAGAGGCTGAAGGCGTTGAAGCTGCTGGCGCTGTCGGCGGCGGCGAAGGTTTCGTTGCCCTTGGCATCGGGGTCGACGCGGGTGTGCTCCAGGCGGGCGCCCAGGCTCAGGTTCAGGCGCTGCGTGGCCTGCCATTGTTCGAGCATGAACAGCGCCAGGCTGTCGGTGTCGGTGTGCGGGACGAATGCCTCTTCACCCAGGGCGGAGAATTCGTTGCGGCTGATCTGTGCGCCGATCACCCCTTCGACCGGGCCGAGCGGCTGGTGCCGCGCCTCGATGCGCGCCTCGTAGCCTTTGTTCTTGAAGGTGGTATGCACTTCGCCGCTTTCGATCTCGCGGTGCTGGTAGTCGGTGTAACCGGCATCGACCTTGACCGAGCTGAACGGGCCGTCGAGGTCGCGCAGCTCCGAGGCGAAGCCGTAGTGGTCCTGTTGCATGTCCAGGCGCACACCGGGCTCGGCCACCGAGCCGTAGTTGCTGTCGTAGCGGCTGTAGGACAGGCCGGTGTAGCCGTGGTCCCAGTGGTAGCTGCCGCCGATTGCGCCACCGTCCTGGCGGCCGTCGCTGTTTTCCAGGCGGTGCTTGCTGCCGGGTTCGTCGGCGTCGCGCACCTTCGAGCTGCGCGCATAACCGGGGATGCGCAGGTCGTTGAACTGGCGGCTGTTGGCATCCAGGTGCAGGGCGAAGGCGCCGTTGCCGGCTTCCAGCTTGCCGGCGCTGCTGCGGGTGGTGTCGGCGCCGCCGTAGCGCAGCTCACCGGCGCCGTGGATGCCGTCGATGGGCGCGTCGGGGATGCGGTTGTCGAAGGTGTTGACCACACCGCCGATGGCGTTGCCGCCATACAGCAAGGCGGCCGGGCCACGCACGATCTCGACCCGTTCTACGGTGACCGGGTCCAGCGGTACGGCGTGGTCATAGGACAGCGACGAGGCGTCGAGGGCGCCGACGCCGTTGCGCAGGATGCGGATGCGGTCGCCGTCCAGGCCACGGATCACCGGGCGGCTGGCGCCGGGGCCGAACCAGGTGGAAGCCACGCCGGGCTGTTTGTTCAGGGTCTCGCCCAGGCTGCCGTGCTGCTGTTGCAGCAGCGCGTCGCCTTCGAGCACGGTGCTGGGGGCGGCCAATTGCGCGTTGCCCAGCGGGTTGGCGGTGATCACCTGGGGTTGCAGCTCGACGGCGTGGCTTGCGGGCGAGGCCAGCCACAGCGCGACGGCGAGGGGGGAGAGGTGCAGGGGGATGTGACGCATGAGGTGGGGCGTTCCTTGGCAGAAATGCTAATAGTTACTTTATAACATTTCATCACAAGCTGTTCGGTACTGGCCAGCACTTTGTGGATTGGCGTATTTGTCTGTAGGAACGGCCTTGTGCCGCGAAAGGGCTGCAAAGCAGCCCCGGCAATTTATGGTGGGCTGAGATCCAGGGGCCGCTGCGCGCCACTTTCGCGGCACAAGGCCGCTGCTACACGGGGAGCGCGCATAGCCCTCTACACTCGTGTAAGGTGCGCACCTTCCCGAACCTGGAGCACTGGCATGAGCACGGCCCAACACAATGCGCTGCACGGCAAGACCCTCGAGCAGATCCTCACCGAGCTGGTGGCGCACTACCAATGGCAGGGCCTGGCCGAGCGCGTCGATATCCGCTGCTTCAAGAGCAACCCGACCATCAAGTCGAGCCTGACCTTCCTGCGCAAGACGCCCTGGGCGCGGGAGAAGGTCGAGCTGCTGTATGTGAAGCTGCAGCGCAAAGGCTGATGCCGCGCCGCCCCTGGCTGACGCTCGCCGCCGTGCTCGGCTGGGCGGGCCTGGCGATCCAGCTGTACCTGGTGCTGCTGGCGCGCTGGCAGGCGCAGGCCAGCCTGATTGGCGGGCTGGTCAACCTGTTCTGTTTTTTCACCGTGCTGAGCAACACCCTGGCGGCCACGGTATTGAGCCATGCCGCGTTCGGTCGCGAGTCGGCGGCCAGGCGCTGGTTCCTCTCACCTGCGGTCAGTTCGTGCATCGCCGCCAGCATCGTGCTGGTAGGCCTGGCCTACAGCCTGCTGTTGCGCCACCTGTGGCAACCCCAGGGCTGGCAATGGTTGGCGGACGAGCTGCTGCACGATGTGATGCCGGTGCTGTTCTTTCTGTATTGGTGGTTCGAGGTGCCGAAGGGGCAACTGCGGATGTGGCACCTTGCGGTGTGGGCGCTGTATCCGGGGCTATATTTTGCCTTTGTGCTGTTGCGCGGGCATGAGATCGGGGTCTATCCGTATCCCTTCGTCGATGTGGCGCGGTTGGGGTATGGGCAGGTGATGGTCAATGCCCTGGGGGTGCTGGCGGGGTTCTGGGGGATCGGGCTGGTATTGCTGGGGCTGGATCGGTGGCGCAGGCCTTCATGAAACTGTTGGTGTTATCGCGGGGCAAGCCCGCTCCCACGCTGATCCACCCTTGGACTGCCCCCAAGAAGTTGGACACCAATCCAACCCTTAGGAGTAGTCCACAGCGTGGGAGCGGGCTTGCCCCGCGATAATGCAGTACTGGCAACCTTATTCGTCGTCGGCGGTGCCGTCAGCTCGCCAGTAAGCAGCGGCCTTGAGGGCATCCTCGGGCACGCCTTTCTCCTGCAGCAGCGCCTTGGCCTGGCGGGTCAGGGATTTCTCCAGCGCCACCCAGCCGTACAACCGGCCATCTGGCAACGCCAGGTGCTTCACCCGCTCCAGCACGTCTTCGGCATGCCGGCGCACCCAGATCACCTCGACCTGCGCCTTGCTCGGCAGTGGCTGGCGCTCCTGTTCATCCTCGATCTGGATCACCGCCAGCACCTGGCGCCCCGCCGGCAGCTCTTCCAGGCGCCGCGCAATGGCCGGGATCGCCGTTTCATCGCCAATCAGCAGGTAGCTGTCGAAAATATCCGGCACCACCATCGAGGCCCGTGGCCCGGCGATATCCAGCGTTTGCCCCGGTGCGGCCTGGGCGGCCCAGGTCGACGCCGGGCCGTCGCCGTGCAGGACGAAATCGATGTCCAGCTCCAGGTTCTGCAGGTCGATGCGCCGTGGCGTGTATTCGCGCATGGTCGGCCGGGCGCCACCGTCGCGGCCCAGGTTGCGTGCATCGATGGCCACCTGCTCCTCGGGCGTGCAGGCAAACAGCAGCTTGATGTGATCGTCCGTGCCGACGCTGGTGAAACCGGCCAGCTCGGCGCCGCCGAGGGTGACGCGGCGCATGCGCGGGGTCAGCTCGGTGACCCGCAGCACGACGAGGCGGCGCTGGCGGATCTCGTGGTTGACGCGATGGATGGTGTCGCTCATGGGGTGTTCTCCGTAACGGCCGGCCCGGAGGCGATGGCCTTGGCGGTGTCGTTGAGCAGGGTGCGTACCCGCTCGATCTCGTCGGGCGTCCAGCGGCCGCTGTGCATGTGCAGGGCGTGGCGCAGGTTGCCGACGGCTTCATGGATTTCAGCGGGGCGGTCATGGCCGCGCAGGGCACGCTTGCTCACTTCGATGCGCATGCGCACGCCGTCGAGGGCGACTGCTTGCTCGGCCAGGGCATTGCGACCGGCATCGGTGATGGCGTAAAGGCGCTTGCTGCCCTGGACCTGGCCGCCGATCAGCTCGGCTTCTTCGAGGTAGCTGAGGGTTGGGTAGATCACGCCGGGGCTTGGGCTGTAACTGCCGTCGAACAGGTTCTCGATCTGGCGAATCAGGTCGTAGCCATGGCCAGGCTGCTCGGCCAGCATCGACAGCATCAGCAGTTTCAGGTCGCCCGGGGCGAATACCCGCGGGCCGCGCTCGCCGCGGCCAGGGCGGCGTTCGAAGGGGTCATGGGAGGAATGGTCGCGCATGGCGCAAGGGCTCCGTCTGTTTCGATATATCGCAAGATATTACTCAAGATATATCTAAAGACAAGCCCTCAAATGCAGATGATTATCATCTAGTTGCTCGATAGGTCGTTGCGCCGTACGGGTTGCAATGCCACCTGCGGTGCCTTGCAGGCGTTGGGATTGTTCGGTTCCAGGTATGGCATGAGGATCGGCGCCATGCCCTTGAGCACCTGCACCGGCAGTGCCGAGGTGAAAGTGAAGGCTTCGGCCGTGCGCCCCGGGACGAAGGCGGTGAGGGTGCCGAAATGGTTGTCGCCAAGGAAGAACACGAAGGTGGCGGTGCGGTTCAGCGAGCGCGAGCCGATCAGCCGGCCACCGGCGCCGAAGCTTTCGATGCGGTTGTCACCGGTGCCGGTCTTGCCACCCATCACCAGCGGCGTGCCGTCGTGCAGTTTGAAGCTGCCCGAGATGCGCCGTGCAGTACCGGCGTCCACCACCTGCGACATCGCGCCCTTGAGCGCCCGGGCCACCTCGACCGGGAGGATCCGCTGGCCACGGTCGGGGTCGCTGAGCAGCTGGGTTTCGTAAGGCGTGCCCTGGGCGAAGTGCAGGGTGTCGATGCGCAGGGTCGGCAGGCGCACGCCGTCGTTCTGGATGATGCCGACCAGCTCGGAGAGCGCGGCCGGGCGGTCGCCGGAGCTGCCGATGGCGGTGGCCAATGACGGCACCAGGTGGTCGAACGGGTAACCCACGCGCTTCCAGCGCTGGTGGATGTCGAGGAACGCCTCGATCTCGACCATGGTGCGGATGCGGCTGTCGCGAGCGCCCTGGTGGCGGCTCTTGAACAGCCAGCTGTACACCTCCTGGCGCTCGAAACGGCTGGCGTTGAGGGTGTCCTTGAGCGAAGCGCCGGGGTTCTTCAGCAGGTAGCCGAGCATCCACAGGTCCAGCGGGTGGACCTTGGCGATATAGCCCTGGTCGGGCAGGTCGTACTTGCCCGGCCCGTAGGCTTCGTACATTTCCACCAGGCGGCTGTCGGTGAGCTTGGCCATGGCGATCTTGTCGTCCTTGCTGTGGGCCCTGACAAACGCGTTGAAGGTTTCCTGGCCCGATTCGGGGAACAGGTAGCGGTGCACCGCCGCCAGGCGTTGCGGGGTGACGCGCATGCTGTCGAGGAAGGTATCCAGGCGCTGTTGCGAGGTCTTGCGCTGGTACTTCTTCCAGAACCGCATCATGTAGTTGCTGCCTTCGCGGTCGGCGAAGCGCGCCAGGTATTCCTGGCGCCGTGGGTCGCTGTCGTCCCTGAGCAGCGGTTCGCGGTTGAACGGCTGCTGGTAGGTGACGTAGCGCACCAGATCGCGCATCAGGCGGATGAACGGCAGGTTGATTGATTCGCGCAGGGCATCCTTGAGCGTCGGGTTGCGGTTGTTGTCTTCCTTGCGGAAGTTGTTGAACACGTGCATGCCGCCGCCGGTGAAGAAGGCCTCGCCGGTATTGGCCGAGTACTTGCGCTCCAGGGCCGCGTCGAGCATGGCATCGAGGCTCTGGTTCTTCTGGTTCAGCATCAGCCATTCCAGCGACCACTGGCTGATGCGGTCGAGTTCGGCCACCGGCACCTTCTTCAGCTCGGCGGGCGGCTTGCCGGCGTACTTGTCGTGCAGCTCGGCGATGATTTCCAGGTAGGTGGTCAGCACGCGCAGCTTGGCGGTGGAGCCCAGTTCCAGCTTGCTGCCCTCGTTGATGTCGAAGGGCTGGTTGGTGCTGTCGGTTTGCACACGCACCCGCGAGCCGTCGTCGGTACGCTCGAACAGGGTGAAGCTGTAGCTGACCTGGTCGGTGGTCTTGCTGGTGAGCAGGCGTTCGCCGATCAGGCCCATCTGCGCGGCGAACGCCGGGTCGGCGAGGTTCTTCAGGTACTGGCTGACCTGCACGTTGAGGTCGGCCTGCAGGGTGCTGGTGGCCGACAGGTCGAGGCGGTCGAGGTCGTACAGCGGGCGGTTGAGCATGGCTGCCAGGCGGTTGCGGGCCAGGCTGATGCCCTTGTTGGTGATGATCGGCACGATGGTCGGCTGGGCTACCCAGTCGCGGTACACCGCCTTGCTGGCCAGGGCCGCGTCGGCCAGCGGGCGCTCGACGATGCCGTTGGCGGCGAGCACGCGGATGTGCGCGTCGGTGAGATCGGCAAGCTCCAGGCGGCCCTTGGACAGGTAATACGAGGGCCGGCGCTGGGCAATCATCAGCGACAGCACCTGGCGCAGGGCCAGGCCGCGCTCGGCCAGGCTTTTCTCGTCGCTGGCGGTGGACGTGAGGGCCTGGTTGACCTGGTCGAAATCGGCGCCGTACCAGACGCGCAGGCCCTCGGCCATGCCATGCACCTCACCGTGCCCGGGCACTGCCGACAACGGCACGCTGTTGAGGTAGTCACGCACGATGCGCTCGCGCGCCTCGGTGGTGTCCGGCCCGCCCTGGTAGGCGCGCACGCTGGCCGAAATCATCTGGCGGATCTTCTCGGCGCCGGACACGGTCAGGCCGTCCGGCGAATGCCGGTATTTTTCCAGCTGAGTGGCCAGGGTGCTGCCGCCGGCCGATTGGCCGGGCAGCGCCAGGTACTTGGCCACCTGGCTGTAGGCGGCCTTGGCGAAGCGCGGCCAGTCCACCGCCGGGTTGCTCTTCGGGTCCGCAGGGTCCAGCAGTTCGCGGTTTTCGATGAACAGCAGGCTGTTGACCATCACTGGCGGGATCGCCGCGAAGTTCGGGTACAGGTGCTGCGGGTAGTTGTACTGGTAGAGGGTGTCGCCACGGCAGTCGGTGATCGACAGGCCGGCCTGGATCTTCTCGACGTAGGGCACGAACAGACCATGCTCGGCATAGCTCATCAGCGCCGGGGAGAAGCGCACCTGCTGGTTGATCAGGTAGTCGCGCTTGAGCAGGCGCGGCAGGAATTCGCCCAGGGCGCTGTAGCCCAGGCGTTTGTCGAAGGGGCCGTCACCGGGGTAGACGATGGCGTCGCTGGGGCCGGGGTCGAGCTGGTAGGTGAGGGTACTGGCCAGTTTGCTGAATTCGCGCGATTGCAGGCGCGACGTCTGGATCTCCTGCCAGGCGGCGTAGCCCACGGCAGCCACGGCGACGATCAGGATGAGCAGGATCAACCGCCACCACAGATGGCGCTGGCGCGCAGGTTTTGGCGGTGGGGTTTCAGCCTGGGGTGCTTTGGGTGCTTCCGTACTGCTTGGTTCCGATTGCCACAGTGCGCCCATAGTCTTGAGTCCGGCCAGGTATTTTCGCGTTGCTTGTCTGAAGCTTAGACGTTGGTCGGCTTTGGTGAAAAATTTGTAGGAGGCTTCGAAGGTGCCTGTACGAACATGCGCCTTTGGTGCGACTTCCATTCTTCGGCAATGTTGCTAAGGTAGCTGCCCCATTCCTGTGCATGGGCACTGAAGGGCGGTGATGCCCCTCCGTGAAAGGCGTTTTGGCCGAGGAATCTCGCCAAATTTCCTGCTTTATATAGTGAAAAGCCCTGCATGTGGCTTCCTATACTGCTCGGCCCCTTCGCCCTGCCCGCAACCCGCGCGGCAGACAGGCCGGCCCACAAGGCCGCCTGGCAAGACGACGTTGCGCCTATCGGCGCGGCCGGTGCTGCACGAAGGTCAAATCCAATAACAAAATGAGGTTGTATTGCTATGCCAGTCGGCAACCATCCTGCCCACGGCGAGTCCGCCCAGGGCGGCCCGCTCAAGCGCGAACTGGGCGAACGGCACATCCGCCTGATGGCCCTCGGCGCCTGTATCGGCGTCGGCCTGTTCCTCGGTTCGGCCAAGGCCATCGAAATGGCCGGCCCCGCCATCATGCTGTCCTACATCATCGGTGGCCTGGCCATCCTGGTGATCATGCGCGCCCTCGGCGAAATGGCCGTGCACAACCCGGTCGCAGGTTCCTTCAGCCGCTACGCCCAAGACTACCTCGGCCCGCTGGCGGGCTTCTTGACCGGCTGGAACTACTGGTTCCTGTGGCTGGTGACCTGCGTTGCCGAAATCACCGCGGTGGCCATCTACATGGGCATCTGGTTCCCCGATGTGCCGCGCTGGATCTGGGCGCTGATGGCCCTGGGCAGCATGGGCGCGATCAACCTGATCGCGGTCAAGGCGTTCGGCGAGTTCGAGTTCTGGTTCGCCCTGATCAAGATCGTCACCATCATTGCCATGGTGCTCGGCGGCATCGGCGTGATCGCGTTCGGCTTCGGCAATGACGGCGTGGCCATGGGCATCTCCAACCTGTGGAGCAACGGCGGCTTCATGCCCAACGGCGTGACCGGCGTGCTGATGTCGCTGCAGATGGTGATGTTCGCCTACCTGGGCGTGGAAATGATCGGCCTGACCGCCGGCGAAGCGCGCAACCCGCAGAAGACCATCCCCCAGGCCATCGGCTCGGTGTTCTGGCGCATCCTGCTGTTCTACGTGGGCGCGCTGTTCGTGATCCTGTCGATCTACCCGTGGAACGAAATCGGCAGCCAGGGAAGCCCGTTCGTGATGACCTTCGAGCGCCTGGGCATCAAGACCGCCGCCGGCATCATCAACTTCGTGGTGATCACCGCCGCGCTATCGTCGTGCAACGGCGGCATTTTCAGCACCGGGCGCATGCTCTACAGCCTGGCGCAGAACGGCCAGGCCCCGGCCACCTTCGCCCGCACCTCGAAGAGCGGCGTGCCGCGCAATGCGCTGCTGCTGTCGATCGGCGCGCTGCTGCTGGGCGTGCTGGCCAACTACCTGGTGCCGGAGAAGGTGTTCGTCTGGGTGACCTCGATCGCCACCTTCGGCGCGATCTGGACCTGGGTCATGATCCTGCTGGCGCAGCTCAAGTTCCGTGCCGGGCTGTCCACTGCCGAGCGCAACGCGCTCAAGTACCGCATGTGGCTGTGGCCGCTGAGCTCGTACCTGGCGCTGGCGTTCCTGGTGCTGGTGGTGGGGCTGATGGCGTACTTCGAGGAGACCCGCGTGGCGCTGTACATTGGCCCGGCGTTCCTGGTGCTGCTGACGGCGCTGTACTACAGCTTCCGCCTGGCGCCGAAAGAGGCGCAAGGCGTGGCGAGTAACGCCGCCTGATCAACGAAGCCCCGGCCAGTGCCGGGGCTTTGTTTTTGTGTCTGTTGCGAGGGCCTCATCGCGGGGCAAGCCCGCTCCCACGCATTTGAACGTGGGAGCGGGCTTGCCCCGCGATGAGGCCATTGGATCAACCGGAGCGATTCATTCCCAGCTCCATGTCATCGATCAACGCCTTGGCCATGGCGCTGAGGATGCGCGCTGAACTGCCGGCGAGCATGTCGCCTTCCATTTCAGCTTCGCAGGTGAGGTGGCGGATGCAGCCGAGCAGTACCGACAGCTCGTCGAAAGCGTGCTGGAAGGGGATGCCGGGCTGGATGCGGAACAGCTCCAGGCAGGTGGTGGTGCCTGAGGTGTTGCCATGGTTGGTCGGGGTGGTCATGGCTGCGCTCCCGTTTCGTGGCGGATCAGGGGGTAGAGCAGCTGGTTCAGGTAGACGCAGGTATTGAGCAGGGTCTGGCGCTGCTCTTCGCTTTCGGTGTCGAAGTACATGTCGAGGACTTCGCGCAGGCATTCCATCAGCGAGGTGGCTTCGGTACGGGCGGCTTCGGGGGTGAGGTCAGGGGAGACGGTCAGGTAAGGGAAGAAACGGGGTGGATCGGGGACGATCTTCTTCATGGCAAAACCTCAGTGCGTTACTGGAGCCGCCATCTCGATCTTTCTCACGGATGAAGGTGGCAGCCGTACGCGGGGTGAGAAACCGGTGCACTGAAGCCGGCCAGACCGAAGTCTGCCCGCGCATGGCTGCCATAAACCTAAAGCCTTGGCAGTGCAGGTCGGGTTCTCACACCCGGTCACCCAAATTTGGCGACCGGGTGAAGTTAGCCCTGAGGGATTTCCCCGACAACGCAGCAACTTCCGGCAGGTGCGTAGGATAGTTCCCAAGCCTTCTGGGCTGAAGCATTTGGTTGCAGGTTCGGAAATGTCTTACGGGTTTAGTGGTATGCCTTGGGAGGGCCTGGCTGGCTACCGCGTCAGGGCGGCCAGGTGCCAGGCGAAGGTTTTGCAGCGCCCTTGAGATCGAGCGCCGCCCGCGCGGCGCATCGCTGGCAAGCCAGCTCCCACATTTGTTTCGGGCCAGTTATGTCTGTGGAAGTACCGCTGCCCGCCTTGGTGCATGCCTCAAGTCAGGTGAGGCGCCAGTGGTGCCCACCTCAATATCGAGTCGAACCAACAAGGCGGACAGTGATGAACTTTCAGGAGTGACTGGCCCGAAACAGATGTGGGAGCTGGCTTGCCAGCGATGCGCCGCGCGGGCGGCGCTAGATCTCATAGGCACTGCAAAAACATCGGCGAACACCTGGCGGCCCTCACCCAATCCCCCGGCAAGCACCTGTTGGCCTTCACTCAACTCCCTTGAAAGCCCCCCTCAAGCCGCCACCTCACTCTGCGGCTCAAAGCTGTCGGCCCGAGCCAACTGCCACATCCGCGAATAAAACTGCCCATTCACCTCGCCGGTCAGCAACTCCCCCGGCTTGAGGAACACATGCATCTGCGAGAACAGCTTGATCTCGGTCGCCGAAATGCGCCGCACCAGGTGCTTGGCCTCCAGCTGCGCCGGGTGTTCCAACCCCGCCGCCGCCAACATCTCGGCCAGCGCGCGCAGGGTGTTGTGGTGGAAGTTGAGCACCCGCTGGGCCTTGTCCGGCACTACCAGCGCGCGCTGGCGCAGGGCGTCCTGAGTGGCGACTCCGGTCGGGCACTTGTTGGTGTGGCAGCTCTGCGACTGGATGCAGCCGATGGCGAACATGAAGCCGCGCGCCGAGTTGGCCCAGTCGGCGCCAATCGCCAGCACGCTGGCGATGTCGAAGGCGCTGACGATCTTGCCGCTGGCACCGAGCTTGATCTTGTCGCGCAGGTTCAAGCCCACCAGGGTGTTGTGCACGAACAGCAGGCCCTCGCGCAGCGGCACGCCGATATGGTCGGTGAACTCCACCGGCGCTGCGCCGGTACCGCCTTCCTTGCCATCGACCACGATGAAGTCGGGGAGGATGCCGGTTTCCAGCATGGCCTTGGCGATGCCCATGAACTCCCACGGGTGGCCCAGGCAGAACTTGAAGCCCACCGGCTTGCCGCCGGACAGCTCACGCAGCTGGGCGATGAACTGCATCATCTCGATAGGGGTGGAAAACGCGCTGTGGCGCGACGGTGAGATGCAGTCCTCGCCCATCAGGATGCCGCGGGTCTCGGCGATTTCCTGGGTGACCTTGTGCTTGGGCAGGATGCCGCCGTGGCCGGGTTTGGCACCTTGGCTCATCTTGATCTCGATCATCCGCACCTGCGGGTTCCGCGCCTGGGCGGCGAAGCGCTCGGGGTCGAAGCGCCCGTCGGGGGTGCGGCAGCCGAAATAACCGCTGCCCAGTTCCCAGGTCAGGTCGCCGCCGTGCTCCCGGTGGTAGGGGCTGATGCTGCCTTCGCCGGTGTCGTGGGCGAAGTTGCCGAGCTTGGCGCCTTTGTTCAGGGCGCGGATGGCGTTGGCGCTGAGCGAACCGAAGCTCATGGCTGAAATGTTGAAGATCGACGCCGAGTACGGCTGGGTGCACTGCGGGCCGCCCACGGTGACGCGGAAACTGGCCGGGTCGGCCAATGGCGCCGGGCGCATCGAGTGACCGATGAATTCGAAACCGGATTCGTACACATCAATCAGTGTGCCGAAGGGTTTGTCCGACGCTTCGTTCTTCGCCCGGGCATAGACCAGCGAGCGCTGGGCACGGGAGAACGGCAGGGCATCGCTGTCGGACTCCAGCAGGTATTGGCGGATTTCCGGGCGGATGGCTTCGACCAGGTAGCGGATGTTGCCGAGGATCGGGTAGTTGCGGCGTACCGCGTGGCGCTGTTGCAGCAGGTCGAACACACCGATCAGGCTGAGCACCCCGGTGGCCAGGGTGAACGGCCACAACCACTCATGGTGGAGCAACGGCAGGCTGGCGAGGGTAAACAGCACGCAGGCGGCGAAAAAGGCGTAGCGACTGAGAAGTGACAGGCTCATACGGGGTCCTTGCGAATGGCTCGGTCAGGCTCAGGGCCTGGGGCGAACCCCGACCATAGCCCGCTGGCCGGCCCATGGCCAGCCTGGGGCGGCGCAGGAAAAATGAAAATACGGGTATCGAAAATCATTCGCGATAGTATATGTTATAAAGTATCACTTTGAGATCGAGGAGTACCCATCATGAAAGCAGGCATCCACCCCGCGTACCGCACTGTGCTGTTCCATGACACCGCTGCCGATGCGTACTTTTTGATTGGCTCGACCGTCGATACCGATCGCACCCAGCAGCACAGCGATGGCCAGACCTACCCCTACGTGGCGCTGGATGTGTCCAGCGCTTCGCATCCGGTGTACACCGGGCAGCAGCGCAAGACCACGGTGGAAGGACGGGTGGCCGGGTTCAACAAGCGCTTTGCCGGGTTTTCCGGGAAGACCGGGCAGTAGTCGAATGCTATCGCGGGGCAAGCCCGCTCCCACGAGTTCCAGCGTGGGAGCGGGCTTGCCCCGCGATAGCGTCAGTTGCCAGAGCGCAACAAGCGCTGGTGCCACAGCGTTTGCTCAGCCAACGGCACATCAACCAGATACTGATACTTCCCCGCCACCCGGCACGCCACCGCCACCCCATCGCGGTACAGCAGCCGATTGCCGTTCACCGCCGGCACCTTGGCCCCCGGCAGCAAGGTGCCCACCAGGTTCAACGGATCGCAACCACTCACCACCACCAGCGCCCCGTCCGCTTCGCGCCTGCGCACCTGGCGCAATACCCCGATGGCTTCGGGCAAGGCGAACTGCTCGCCGGCCAGCCCTGCGATAAAGCGCCCGCCACGGATCTCACCGCGGGCTTCGAGGCGGTGATAGCAATGCAGCAACTCACGCCACGACGGCAGCACATCGCTTTCACGCTCCAGCAGGCGCCAGCACACCACGCCGTAGCGACGCAGCAGGCTGCGGGCGATATGTTCCAGGCGCGGGTCTTTGTCCACTGCGCTGCCCGCGCGGCGCAGCAGCGCCCAGCGCCCAGCATGGGCCATGGAACTCGACAGCGGCGGATGCCCGCGACGGCTGCTGCGCGAAGCGCGTTTGGCCGCCGGGGTGATCAGGCTGCGCAGGCCACTGAAACTGTCGGCGCTGGCCAGGCCAAAGCCGACCAGTTCCTGCAGCGCGGTTTCCAGCTCGCTGGGCAGCAGGTGCGCCTCGTGGGCAAGTTCGTCGAAGAACAGGGCGCCGTGGGCCTGCAAGCTTTGCAGCACGCGCTGGCCGCGCGGCGATAGCTGCTGCGGATCGGGCGTTGGCGCAAGGCTGCGCCACAGGCCAAGTTGCTCGCGTGGCAGCAGCACCAGGGGGGTGCTGGTCAAGGTGCTGGCCGAGGCCGTGGCCGCCAGCCGGCTCCAGGCCCAATGGCCGCTGCGGCAGGCATCGTCCAGCCAGTGCGGGCTGTAGTCCTTGATCCGTGCCGGCAGCAGTTCCGCCTCCCAGGCGCCGGCAGCAGCCGGGAAGCCTTGCAGCTGGCCGAGCACTTCGCCCACGGCCTGCGGGCCACGCAGGCGCTCTTCGCCGGCCAGGTGCTGCCAGTCGAACAGAAAACGCATGAAGTCCTGCAGGCTGACCGGTTCGATCTCGCGGCGCAGGCGCTTGACCGTATAGCGGTGGATGCGCGCCAGCAGGTGGCGTTCGCACCACTGCATTGCGCGCTCACCCGGGCTGAACTGGCCGCGCAGCACGTAACCTTCGCCTTCCAGCCGGGCGAGGGCCTGTTCGCAGTCGCCCAGGGCGCAACCCAGCGGCGTGCCGATCTGGGCGAGGGTCAATGGGCCGAAGCCGCTCAGCCGGGCCCGCAGCAGTTCGCTCAGCGCGATGTCCTGCGCATAAGGCTGGTCGAAGCCCGGCAGCACTGGCAACGCAGGCTCCAGGTGGGCGCCGGGGAACACTGCGCTGATCTGGCCAAGGCGCTCACGGGCCAGCCACACAGGCGGCCCGCCCGCCTGCAGGCGGCAGGCTCTGCCGGACTGCGCCAGTTGCCCAAGCAGGGCGACCCATCCAGGGTTGGCCTCGGCTTCGGCCTGGGTGATCACCCCCAGGCTCATCAAGGCTTCGTGCAGTTCATCGGCGTTGGCCGCGTGCGGCCAGGCCTCGGCCTGCACGGCGCGGATGGCGTCGATGTCCAGCGCACCGAGGTCGTCGCTGCTGTGCACTTCGTTCCAGCGGCGGTTGAGCACGGCCTGGGTGCGTCGTTCTTCCAGTGGGGCATCGTCGAGGAAGGTGTAGGGGCGGGCGTTGAGGATCGCCGAGGCCAGCGGTGAAGGCGCCGGCAGGTCGCGGCTGAGCAGGCGGATGTCACCGGCCTCCATGCGCTGCAGCAGCGCCAGCCAGCCTTCGCTGTCCATGGCCTCGTGCAGGCAGTCGTCGAGGGTCTGTTCGACCAGTGGGTGATCGGGAATCTGCCGCTCGCCGACCAGGTTCTCCAGGCAGGCGATCTGGTCGGGGAATACCGCGGCTATCAGGTCTTCGCTCTTCATCCGCTGGATCTGCGGCGGCACCTTGCGCCCGCCCACATAGCGCGGCAAGGCCATGGCCACCGCCGCGCACCAGCGCCAGCGCACGCCGAACAGCGGCGCGTCGAGCAGGGCCTGGACAAGGATCGGCTCGGCCGTGCGGCTGTTCAGGTAACGCCAGACCTCGTCCAGTTCGAAACTGTGGCTGCTCGACAGCGACAGCACGATGGCATCCTCGCTGGCCGCCGCCTGCAGCTCGAAGTTGAACGTGCGGCAGAAGCGCTTGCGCAGGGCCAGGCCCCAGGCGCGGTTGATGCGGCTGCCGTAGGGCGAATGAATGATCAACTGGGTGCCGCCGGACTCGTCGAAGAAGCGCTCCATCACCAGGGTCTGCTGCGAGGGCAGGGCACCAAGCACCTGCCAGGTGCGGCCGAGGTAGTCGAGCAATTGCTGGGCGCAGCCTTCATCCAGTTGGTAGGTGGTGCGCAGCCAGCCCAGCGCCTGGTCGAAATCGCCGGCCTGCAATTGTTGATCAAGGCGCGCCTGCAGCCGCGCCACTGCGCCGGACAGCTCATTGCTGCGCCCGGGCGCCTCGCCGATCCAGAACGGAATGGTCGGTGGCTGGCCTCGGGCATCCTCGACCCGTACCCGCCCAGGCTCTACCCGCAGGATGCGGTAGGAGGCGTTGCCCAGCTGGAAGATATCGCCAGCGATGCTTTCTATCGCGAAGTCTTCGTTGACGCTGCCGATGTTCAGCGCCTGGGGTTCGAGCAGCACGGCGTAATCGGCGGTTTCGGGGATGGTGCCGCCGCTGGTCAACGCGGTCAGCTGGCTGCCGCGTCGCCCGCGCAGGCTGGCGCTGACCGCATCACGGTGCAGATAGGCGCTGCGCACGCCCTGGCGGCCGTTGAAACCCTCGGCGAGCATGCGCAGCAGGGCCTGGTAGTGGCCTTGGTCGAGGGCGGCGTAGGGGGTGGCCTGGCGCAGCAGGTTGAACAGTGCGCGCTCGTCCCAGGGCTGGTTGCTCACTTCGGCGACGATCTGCTGGGCGAGCACGTCCAGCGGTGCCGCCGGGATATGCAATTCGTCGAGTTCGCCCTGGCGTACACAGTCGAGCAAGGCGACGCACTCGATCAGCTCGTCCCGCGAGGTGGGGAACAGCCGGCCCTTGGGCATGCCATCGACCTGATGCCCGGAGCGCCCGACCCGCTGCAAGAAGGCGGCGATCGAGCCGGGCGAGGCGATCTGGCAGACCAGATCGACATCGCCGATATCGATACCCAGCTCCAGCGAGGCGGTGCTGACCAGCACCTGCAACTCGCCAGCCTTGAGTTGCTGCTCGGCCTTCAGGCGATGCTCCTTGGCCAGGCTGCCGTGGTGCGCGGCCACGGCGTCGTTGCCCAGGCGCTCGCCCAGGTGGCGGGTGAGCCGTTCGGCCAGGCGCCGGGTGTTGACGAAGATCAGCGTGGTGCGGTGCTGGCGGGCCAGCGCGGCCAGGCGCTCGTAGACCAGCGCCCAGACATCGCTGGCCATGACCGCGCCCAGCGGCACCGGCGGCACTTCGAGGGCCAGGTCGCGCTGGCGCACATGGCCGATGTCGACGATGGCGCAGGGGCGCTGGTGGCCAACCAGGAACTGCGCTACCCGCTCCACCGGGCGCTGGGTCGCCGACAGGCCGATGCGCCGCAAGGGGCGGCCGGCCAGGGCTTCCAGGCGTTCCAGGGTCAAGGCCAGGTGGCTGCCGCGCTTGTTGCCGGCCAGGGCGTGGATCTCGTCGACGATCACCGTGTGTACGCCGGCCAGGCCTTCGCGGCCCGACGCCGAACCCATCAGCACGTACAGCGATTCCGGCGTGGTCACCAGGATATGCGGGGCCAGCTTGCGCATGGCCGCGCGCTCCTTCTGCGGGGTGTCGCCGGTGCGAACAGCCGTGGTGATGCGTGGCGCCTTCAGGCCGAGCTGCTCGAGCTGCGCGCCGATGCCTGCGAGGGGAGCCTCGAGGTTCAGGCGAATATCGTTGGACAGCGCCTTGAGCGGCGAGACGTAGACAACCTGGGTTTGCGCCGGCAGCTCGCCGTCGCGGTCGAGCCCTTGGCAGAACAGCTCGTCGAGCACGGCGAGGAAGGCGCTCAGGGTCTTGCCCGAGCCGGTTGGCGCGGCCAGCAGCATCGACTGGCGCGCATGGATCAGCGGCCAGGCGCCGGCCTGGGCCTCGGTGACCGTGGCGAAGCGTTGGCGGAACCAGGTGGCCACGGCGGGGTGGAACAGGCCGAGCACCGGGTGCTGATGGGCGGGGAGGTTCATGGATTGGTTATGGAGCGTTGCAGGCGGATAGGCAAGGGGCCGTTCGTCTGCCTGTTCCGGCCTCATCGCGGGGCAAGCCCGCTCCCACGCTCAGGTCCACAGCGAACGTCGTGGGAGCGGGCTTGCCCCGCGATAGGACCGGAACAGGTATCCTGCGTCTCCCGACCCTCCGCGAGCCGCCCCATGCCTAACACCATCCACATCGCCGCCGCCCTGTTGATCGACCCGCAAGGCCGTACCCTGCTGGTGCGCAAGCGCGGCACCCTGGCCTTCATGCAGCCGGGCGGCAAGATCGATGCGGGGGAGTCAGCGGCCCAGGCGCTGGCGCGTGAGCTTCACGAAGAGCTGGGGCTGCGCATCGACCCGGCACAGGCCACGCACCTGGGCAGTTTCAGCGCCCCGGCCGCCAATGAGCCAGGCTTCGTGGTCAAGGCCGAGCTGTTCCGTGTCGACAGCGCCGAGGCCGTGACCCCGGCGGCGGAAATCGAAGAAGTGCTGTGGCTGGCTGCCGGCGACACGCCAGGCCTGAGCCTGGCGCCGCTGACCCGCGACCTGATCCTGCCGCTGTGGCGCCAAGGCCTCAACGCACCGCGCTGACCCCGTCGAGGGTGGCGAACGAAGTGTCCTTGGCGGTCAGCAGGAAGTCGCGCATGTACGGCGCATCGAGCATGTCGGTGCGCACCGCCGCGTACAGCGTGGCGAACAGGCCTTTTTCACCCAGGCGCTTGCCCTTCACGTAACCGCGCGCGCTGTATTCGTGCAGCGCCCAGTGCGGCATGCCGCATACACCACGGCCGCTGGCCACCAGTTGCATCATCATGACCGTCAGCTCCGAGGTGCGCACCGCGGCCGGTTCCATGTCGGCCGGCTCGAGGAAGCGGGTGAAGATGTCCAGGCGGTCGCGCTCCACCGGGTAGGTGATCAGGGTCTGGTCGAGCAGGTCCTGGGGCACGATGTAGGGCTTGCTGGCCAGCGGGTGCTGGTTGGCCACCGCGAGCATGGCTTCGTAGGTGAACAGCGGTACGTAGGTGATGCCGGCCAGGTCCAGCGGGTCGGAGGTCACCACCAGGTCGAGGTCGCCGCGGGCCAGGGCCGGCAAGGGGGCGAAGGCGAAGCCCGAGGCCAGGTCCAGCTCCACTTCCGGCCAGGCGTCGCGGAACTGGTCGATGGTCGGCATCAGCCACTGGAAGCAGCTGTGGCACTCGATGGCCATGTGCAGGCGCCCGGCGGTGCCGCCGGCCAGCCGGGCGATATCGCGCTCGGCGCCGCGCAGCAGCGGCAGGGTGGCGTCGGCCAGTTGCAGCAAACGCAGGCCGGCGCTGGTGAAGCGGATCGGCTTGGTCTTGCGCACGAACAGCGGCAGGCCCAGGCGTTCCTCCAGCTCCTTGAACTGGTGCGACAGCGCCGATTGCGTCAGGTGCAGGCGCTCGGCGGCCTCCACCAGGCTGTCGGCCTCGCGCAGGGCATGAAGGGTTTTCAGGTGACGGATTTCCAGCACAAGGGCTCCGTGAACAATCTTTGAGGAAAACGGGATGGCGTTGAGTTTCCCTCATGTTGCCCTGGCCTGTCGACCGCCGCTTGGCAATGACCGCTGGGCAAGGTTCATGAAACTGTCACGGTTTTGTGGCAGCGCGAGCGAATGGATTTCATCAGACTCGCGCTCTACTGGGGATCTGCATTCTGGTGTTTTTTTCATGCGGGCTTTTTTACTTTTCTTCCTTCTGCTGATTAGCGCTTCGGCGAGCTTCGCCGACGACCGCTGCAACCCACAGGTGCCGGTGCAACGTGCCGAGCTGGGCGAGCTGAGCCTGGTCTACCAGAGCGTCGGCGCACCGCGGGATCCGGCGTTATTGCTGGTCATGGGCCTGGGCGGGCAGTTGATCCACTGGCCGGACGACGTGGTCGAGGCGCTGTGCCGCCAGGGCTTTCGGGTGATCCGCTACGACAACCGCGATGTCGGCCTGTCGCGCTGGAACCAGCTGCCGGGCTCGGCCAACCTCACCCTCGAAGTGCTGCGCTACAAACTGGGCCTGCCGGTATCGGCGCCCTACAGCCTGACCGACATGGCCGGTGACGGCCTGCACCTGATGGACGCGCTGCAGATCCGCCAGTTCCATGTGCTGGGGGTGAGCATGGGTGGGATGATCGCCCAGCACATTGCGGCCATGGCGCCGGAGCGGGTGCGTAGCCTGACGCTGGTGATGTCCAGCTCGGGTGCGGCCGGGTTGCCGGCACCGAATCCGGCGCTGGTGCAGCTGCTGGCGCGGCGCAATGCACCGAACCGAGCGGTGGCGATCGAACAGCAGGCTGACCTGCTGGCGGCCTTGGGCAGCCCGCAGGTGAAGGATGATCGCGCGGTGTTGCTCCAGCAGGCGGCGCAGGCCTATGACCGGGCGTTCAACCCCGAGGGCGTGAAGCGCCAGATCATGGCGATTCTCGCCGAGCCGAGCCGGGTCGAGCTATTGAATCAACTGCGGGTGCCGACGCTGGTGGTGCATGGCACCGCCGACCCGCTGCTGCCGGTGATGCATGGGGTGCACCTGGCGGCGCATATCCAGGGCAGTGAGTTGCGCTTGATACCGGGGCTGGCGCATCGCTTCCAGGAGCCGTTCAAGCAGCCGCTGCTGGGGGCGGTGCTGCCTTACCTGCAGTCGCATCGGCAGGATGTGACGCATATCGCCGGGCTCTAGAACCTATCGCGGGGCAAGCCCGCTCCCACGCAATAGGCCTGTGGGCAATGCACTGCGTGGGAGCGGGCTTGCCCCGCGATGCCAGTTCGAGCCTTCAGTGCATTCGCACCCACACGCTCACCAGCACCGTCGCCGCCATCAGCCAGGCCACCGTGGCCAGCGCCAGTGACGCCTCCAGGCGCATGCGGTCAACCAGCACATACAAGGTCGCCAGGTAAACGAAGTACGGAATGATCGACCACATCCCGAACAGGATGGTGGTCTTCAGATCGTCCACCGAGCGCCCCTTGCCAACGATGTAATGGGCGATCAGGGCGAAGGTGGGGAACAGCGGCACCAGCCCTGCGATGTAGTAGTTGCGGGTCTTCGACAGGATGGCCAGCAGCACCACCACGCCGGCGCCCAGGGCCGCTTTGAATACCAGGTCCACGTTGTCTTCCAGGTTGAGGTTGCCGATCAGCCGAGGCCGTATTTCTTCACTTTGTCGAACAGTGTGGTCTTGGCCATGCCCAGCTCCTGGCTGGCCTGGCTGAGGTTGCCGCCGGTGCGCTGCAGGGCGTCGCTGAGCAGGTTGCGCTCGAACGCCTCGACCGCCTCGGAAAAGCCCAGGCCCTGGCTGGCGCCGCCGCTGGGGCCCTTCTTGAACGCCGGCAGGCCCAGGGCATGGCGTTCGGCGACGTTGCGCAGTTCGCGCACGTTGCCTGGCCAGTCGTGGGCCATCAGTTGCGACAGGGTCTGGCTGTCGAGCTGTGGCGCCTCACGGTCGAAGCGCAGCGCCGACTGCTGCAGGAAGTGCTCGAACAGCTGCAGGATGTCTTCGCGGCGCTCGCGCAGGGGCGGCAGCTCCAGGGTCACCACGTTGAGGCGGTAATACAGGTCGCTGCGGAACTGGCCGCTCTGGCCGAGGGCGTCGAGGTCGGACTTGGTGGCGGCGATCACCCGGCAGTCCACCGGGATGCTCTGGTTCGAGCCCAGGCGCTCCAGAGTGCGCTCCTGCAGCACGCGCAGCAGCTTGATCTGCAGGTTGATCGGCATGCTCTCCACTTCATCGAGGAACAGCGTGCCGCCATTGGCGTGCTCGATCTTGCCGATGCGCCGTTTGCCGGCGCCGGTGAAGGCGTTGGCCTCATGGCCGAAAATCTCGCTTTCGAACAGGTTCTCCGGCAGGCCGCCGCAGTTCAGCGCCACGAACGGCTGGCCCTGGCGCCGGCTGAAGTCGTGCAGGCAGCGGGCGACCAGCTCTTTGCCGGTGCCGGTCTCGCCTTCGATCAGCACGTTGGCCGAGGTGTCGGCAACGTTGGCGATCAGTTCGCGCAGGTGCTCCATGGCCGGCGAGCGGCCAATGATCCGGCCTTCCAGGCTGCTCTGTTCGACCAGTTGGCGGCGCAGGGCGACCACCTCCCGGGACAGGCCGCGCTGCTCCAGCGCGCGGCGGACCACGTCGACCAGGCGCTCGGGCGAGAAGGGTTTTTCCATGAAATCGTAGGCGCCGTTGCGCATGGCGCCGACCGCCATGTCGATATCACCGTGGCCGGTGATCAGCACCACTGGCAGGCTGCGGTCGCGGGCCTTGAGGCGGTTGAGCAGCTCCAGGCCATCGATGCCCGGCAGGCGGATATCGCTGACGACGATGCCGGCGAAATCGTCGCCGATGCGTTCCAGTGCCTGCTCGGCGCTGCCGACGCCTTCGCAGGCGATGTCCTCGAGGGCCAGCGCCTGCTGGCAGCCGAGCAGCACATGGGGATCGTCTTCGACGATCAAGACCGTCAAGGGTGCTTGGTTCATAGGGACCCTTCGTTCATGGGAGCTCTGCGGATTCGGTGGGGGGCGTGGCCAGGGGCAAGGCGAGGACGAACGCAGTGCCGCCACCGGCGGGGTGTTCGACGCTCAGGGTGCCCTTGGCGGCGGTGGCCAGGCTGGCCGACAGGGTAAGGCCAAGGCCCAGGCCATGCTCGCCCGGTTTGGTGGTGAAGAACGGTTCGAACAGGTGCTTGCGCGCTTCCGGGTCGATGCCGTGGCCGTTGTCGCGTACCCACAGGCGGTACTTGTCGCCCTGGGCTTCGCCTTCCAGCCACAGCTGCGGCAGCGGTTGGGTGGCCATGGCGTCCAGGGCGTTGCCGATCAGGTTGACCAGGATCTGTTCCAGGCGGGTCTGGTCGATGGCCAGCTGCTGGTCGTCGAACTGGCGGTGCAACTGCAGATGGCAGGCACTGATGCGGTTGCCCAGCACCTGCAGGGTGGCCTCGACGGCCTTTTCCAGCGAGGCCTGACCGCGGTCGTCGCCGCGCCGGGCGAACGAGCGCAGGCTGGCGGTGATGCGGCCCATGCGGTCGATCAGGTCGTTCATGGTGCGCAGGTTGGCGCTGGCGGTTTCCAGTGCGCCGCGTTCAAGGAAGCGCACGGTGTTGCCCGACAGCGTGCGCAGGGCCGCCAGGGGCTGGTTGAGCTCATGGGCGATGCTGGTGGACATCTGGCCGATGGCCGCCAGCTTGCCGGCCTGTACCAGCTCGTCCTGGGCCTGGCGCAGGGTCTGTTCGGCGTGGCGGCGTTCGCGGATCTGGCCTTTGAGGCGTTCGTTGCTGGCACGCAGGTCGGCGGTGCGCTCGGTGATCTTGCGCTCCAGGTGGCTGTTGGCTTCTTCCAGCGCCTCGCGAGCAGCCAGGCGGGTGGCGATCACCTTGCGTCGTTCGTTCCAGGCTATGGCCAGGATCGCCAGCAGGGCGAATGCCACGCCGACCAGGATGCCCTGCACCATGGATTCGCGGCGCAGGTCCTGTAGCGGGGTGAGCAGGGTGAAGTGCCAGGGGGTGTCGACCAGGCGTCGGGTCTGGGCCAGGTAGGTCACCTCGTGGGGCTTGCCGTGGGCGGTTTCGCTGTTGGCCGGGAAGGTCAGTTTCTCCACGCCATCGGCCAGGGTTTCGCGGGCCAGCGGTTGCAGCTCGTTGAGCGGCCACCAGTAGTACTGCAGGCTGCGCGCCAGGCGTTCCTTGATCTGCGGGTTCAGCGGGCGGACCGACTTGAGGCGCCGGGCCGGGTCGCTGGAGAGGATGATGATGCCGTTCTCGTCGCTGACGAAGGCTTCCAGGCGGGCGCGTTGCCAGCGCTCTTCGAGGGTGTCCAGGCGGACCTTGATCACTGCCACGCCGATGATCTTGCCGTGTTCTTCCAGGCCATGGGCCAGGTAATAGCCGGCCTCGCCGGTGGTGCTGCCGATGCCGTAGAAACGCCCGGGCTCGCCGCGCACGGCGGTCTGGAAGTAGGCACGGAACGCCAGGTCTTCGCCGAGGAAGGAATCGGCGTCGCGCCAGTTGCTGGTGGCCTGCACCCGGCCGTTGGTGTCGAGGACGAAGATCGCCCGGCTGCGGCTGCGCCGGTTCAGGCCTTCGAGGTATTCGTTGACGGCTTGGCGATCACCGGCTTCGGGGTCGGTGAGCAGGCGCGAGACGCTGTCTTCAAGCTCCAGCAGGCTGGGCAGGTAGGTGTACTTGCTGATTTCGCTTTCGACCGTGCGCGCATGCAGTTCCAGCGCGCGCTCGCCGCTTTCGCTGAGGGTGCGGATGCCATTGCTCTCGCTGATCAGATAGCCAGCCATGCCCAGACCGACCATCAGCAGGATGACCAGGGGCGGCAGCAGCAATTGACGGATCAGGCGGGATTTCACGGCAGGCTGGGCAGGGCGAAGGAGCGAAGGGTCGCATTTCATCACAGTGGCCTTGTCACGACCAGCGTCCGCTGCCGGGCAGGCAGCGGACGTGGCTCACTCAGTGTTGCAGGATCTTGCTGAGGAAGTGCTGGGTGCGCTCGTGGCGGCCTTGCGGGTTGCCGAAGAAGTCTTCCTTCTGGCAGTCCTCGATGATGTTGCCTTTGTCCATGAAGATCACCCGGTTGGCGACCTTGCGGGCGAAGCCCATCTCGTGGGTAACGCACATCATGGTCATGCCTTCGTGGGCCAGCTCGACCATGACGTCGAGCACTTCGTTGACCATTTCCGGGTCCAGCGCCGAGGTCGGTTCGTCGAACAGCATGACGATCGGGTCCATCGACAGGGCGCGGGCAATCGCCACGCGCTGCTGCTGGCCGCCGGACAGCTGGCCGGGGTGCTTCTTGGCGTGGGCCCCCAGGCCTACGCGGTCAAGCAGGGCCAGGCCCTTCTTGGTGGCTTCCGCCTCGCTGCGGCCGAGTACCTTGCGCTGGGCGATGGTCAGGTTCTCGGTGATCGACAGGTGCGGGAACAGCTCGAAGTGCTGGAACACCATGCCGACCCGCGAACGCAGCTTGGGCAGGTTGGTCTTGGGGTCGGCGATGGAGGTGCCGTCGACCACGATGTCGCCTTTCTGGAACGGCTCCAGCGCGTTGACGCACTTGATCAGCGTGGACTTGCCCGAGCCCGACGGGCCGCAGACCACCACCACTTCACCTTTCTTGACCTCGGTGCTGCAGTCGGTCAGCACCTGGAAGTCGCCGTACCACTTGTTGACGTTCTTGATGGAAATCATACGGTGATCCTTTTTTGCAGGCGCTTGACCAGCCAGGAAGCGGAGAAGCTGATGAGGAAATAGACGACACCGGCGAAGATCAGGAACTCATGGGAGCGCCCGATGATGTCGCCGTTGGAGCGCGCCGAGTTGAGGAAGTCGATCAGGCCCACGGTGTACACCAGCGAGGTGTCCTGGAACAGGATGATGCTCTGCTGCAGCAGCAGCGGGGTCATCTTGCGGAACGCCTGGGGCAGGATGATCAGGCGCATGCACTGGCCATAGCTCATGCCCAGTGCCTGCGCGGCGCCCATCTGGCCCTTGGAGATCGATTGCACGCCGGCCCGCACGATTTCGCAGAAGTAGGCCGCCTCGAACATCATGAAGGCCACGACGCAGGAGGTGAACGCGCCCACCGGGGTGTCTTCGCCGGTGATCCAGCGCAGCACGAAAGGCACCGCCAGGTAGAACCAGGTGATGACCAGCAGCAGCGGGATGGAGCGGAAGTAGTTGACGTAGGCGCCGGCGAAGTTCGACAGCAGCTTGCTCGACGACAGACGCATCAGGGCGAGGATCGTGCCCAGCGCGATACCGCCGACCACACCCATCACCATCAGTTGCAGGGTCAGGACCATGCCGTCCCACAGGGCGGGCAGGGCCGGGATGATTTCGCTGAAATCCATGTCCATTTACTTGCCCCCCACGGAGATCAGGCCAGGTACCGAGACTTTCTTCTCGACCATGCGCATGAGCAGCATCAGGCCCATGTTCAGGGTGAAGTAGATCAATGTGGCGAGGGTGAACGCTTCGAACAGGTTGGCGGAGAATTCGGCGGTCTGCTTGGTCTGTGCCAGCAGTTCCATCAGGCCGATCAGCGACGCTACCGAAGAGTTCTTGAACACGTTCAGGAATTCCGAGGTGAGCGGCGGAATGATGATCCGGTAGGCCTGGGGCAGCAGCACGTTCATGTAGATCTGCGACAGGCTGAAGCCCATTGCGCGACCTGCCGATTCCTGGCCACGCGGCAGCGCCTGGATACCGGTGCGCACCTGTTCGCAGACACGGGCGGCGGTGAACAGGCCGAGGCAGATGACCACGCTGATCAGTGCCGAGGTGGTCGGGTTGAGGTCCTGCTTGAACCACTCCTGCAGGCCTTCGGGCAGCAGGTCGGGCACCAGGAAGTACCAGATGAACAGTTGCACCAGCAGCGGTACGTTACGGAACAGCTCGACGTAGGCGGTGGCAATCCCTGACACCAGGCGGTTAGGCACAGTGCGCATGACGCCGAGCAGCGAGCCCAGCAGCAGCGCGATGATCCAGGCGGAGACAGCGATGGCGATGGTCCAGCCCAGGCCGGTGATGTACCAGTCCAGATAGGTTTCGCTGCCCACGCCGGTGGACTTGAAGAACACGCCCCAGTCCCAGTTGTAATTCATCGGGATTTCCCCTCAGACGGTTGTTTCACGGGCACCTTGATACATCCGGGGGCGTTCGACGCCCTCGGATGTAAAGGTTAGACACTAAAAAGTGGCCTGTCGGATCGAAACGTGCGCGTTGCGCACCAGGCCACTAGTTGCCTGGGATCAGGACTTCTTCTCGTCCGCGGCCTTGTCGGTCGGCTCGGCGATCAGCTTCTTCAACTCGTCGCTCATTGGGAAGTTCAGGTTCAGGCCTTTCGGTGGGATCGGCTGCTGGAACCACTTGTCGTAGCTCTTGTTGACTTCACCCGACTTGAAGTAGGCGACGATGGCTTCGTCGACCGCTTTCTTGAAGGCCGGGTCGTCCTTGCGCACCATGCAGCCGTAGATCTCGTACGACTGTGGGGTGCCGGTGATGACCCAGTCGGACGGCTTCTTGGCCTTGGCCATTTCACCGGCGAGCAGGGCGTCGTCCATCATGAAGGCCACGGCGCGGCCGCTTTCGAGCATGTTGAAGGCTTCGCCGTGGTCCTTGGCCGAGATCACGTTCATCTTCATCTGCTTGTCGGCGTTCATCGCCTTGAGGATGCGCTCGGAAGTGGTACCGGCGGTGGTCACCACGTTCTTGCCGGCCAGGTCGGCGAAGTCTTTATAGGAAGGCTGACCGTCTTTGACCTTGGTCAGCAGGCGGGTGCCGACTTCGAAGATGCCCACCGAGAAACCAACCTGTTGCTGGCGCTCGACGTTGTTGGTGGTGGAGCCGCACTCAAGGTCCACGGTGCCGTTCTGCACCAGTGGGATGCGGGTTTGCGAGGTGACGAGGTTGTACTTGACCTTGATGTCGGTGCCCAGTTGCTTCTTCAGGGCGTCGACCACAGCGATCTGGATGTCGTGGGAGAAGCCCACGGGCTCCGGCTTGCCGGCGAGGTAGGAGAACGGGATGGAGGAGTCGCGGTGGCCCAGGGTGATGGTGCCCGAGTCCTTGATCTTCTTCAGGGTGCCGGTCAGCTCTTCGGCCATGACTGGCGATGCGATGACTGCAGCCGCGATAGCGGCGCCCAGCAATTGACGAACGATGCGCATCAAATTTTCCTCGACGTGTTTGTTTTTTTTATGGAGCCGTTGGCGGACTCTTTCGTTCAACGAATACCGCAATGAAGCGGGTGCATTCGGCTACCAAGTGTAGAGCATGAGTCGTGCCAAGCTCTGGCAATGATCATAACGGCGCGAAAACACTGGGGATTAATCTTTTTTGACGGTAATGGATGCTGATGTTTCGTGCGGATTCCCGAATGGATGGTCGGCGACCGTTCGGAAAACCGAATGAATGGCTGGCAAGATCTATTTAACGCCGGCCGGGCGCTGGCTGGTGCTCTGCTGGGGCTTTTGCGCCAGGAGCCCCAGGCATGACCGAAGTTGCCATTACGCCCGATTCAATCGATGCATTCATTGCCAACCGCTTGCCTGCGTGGTTGACCCAGGCAGACGAGTCACGCCTGGTCGCGCTCAACCAGGCCCTGCGCGGGCAACAGGAAAGCGCACATCGGCTTGCGCCCTTGTTCGATGCCATCCCCTCTATGGAGGTTTATGCCGCACCGCTGCTCGAGAAGGCGCTGGAGCAGGCCGGAGCTGGCAAGCTGGATGTTCGCCGCTGCCAGGTGGGTATCAGTCGGGATGTCGAACTACCCACTGCCTCGCCCCATCTGAAGGCGCCGTCTTACATCCATCATTCGACCCAGAGCCTGCTGGCCGCCGCGCTGCACAATTTCCACGAAAGCGAGACACGACCTTCGATCTTTCGTCGTGCCGAACTGACCGATGAGACCGGCAGGCCGCTGGCGTTCGGTTTTGAAGCCTTCGCAATGCTTTGCCGCAAGCTCGACCTGGGGGGCAGCTACCAGGCCCTGCTCAAGTTGACGTTCCAGCCTTCGGGGGAGGGAGGGTCGATCCGTCGTGAAATCGAGCGGCAGATGGAGGAGAACCATCGGGCGCAGTTGGAAGTGGCAGTACGCATGGCCAGGCTCAGGGAGCAGGTCGATGAACAGAGCTATTTCGAATTGCTGGCGGTTTTTGCCGCGAAGCCGGCAGTGCCATCGGCCCCCGGGCAGATCACGGTCCGCCAGCTCTACCTGCTGGGGAAGAAGGTGCGCGGCGTGGTCACTCTTGAGGTCCGCGATGCGCCAGGCGAGTCGCTCAAGGCCGTGATCGCCTGGATTCCGGGAGACCCCCGGCAACCTCTGAGCCGATATGCATCCTGGGAGGCACTTTACCTGGCACTGGGCAAGCGCCTGCGCGACAGCACTGCCAGGATGTTCTTTGGGCGTTTCATCAGCGAACGGGATCGCCCGCTATTCTTCGGGGCGCTCAAGGCGTTGGGCAGGGCTACTGCGGCGGGGGCGGCGCTCGAACTGGACGGGCGCAACCTGGCCATCGATGATTCGCTATTCGTGCATTTGCGCAAACTGCAACTGGAGAAGTTGCTGGACGATGCCCGCGTGCTGGCGGTGCCGACCGGCGATGAAGACGACGTCGACCGACATGCACGCCTGGATGGGATGATTGCAGCTGGTTTCGACTTGCTGGCCTTGGCCGGGCTGTTCATCCCAGTGTTGGGGGAGGTGATGCTGACTGTGACGGCGGTACAGATCGCCGAACAGGTCTACGAGGGTTATCAGGATTGGCAGATCGGTGATCGCCAGGGCGCGTTGGACCATCTGTTCACCGTGGCGCAGAACCTGGCGGTCGGGGTCGTGGTGGGCAAGGCAGGGTCCGCCGCCGTGGGGCTCACACGGCGCCTGCCGTTCGTGGATGGGCTGATGCCGGTGCGTACCGGCACGGGGGCGACCCGGCTCGCCAGCGAGCGACTTGAGGCCTATCAGCTGGAAGACCAGGACACGGCAGTTGGGCATCAGGTACGCGTGGCGGATGGCTGGCGCCTGCGCTTGCCCGATGGGGCCTACCAGGTGAGCCGATCGGCAGAGGGCGGCCAATGGCGCATCCAGCATCCCCGGCGCAGCACAGCCCATGCGCCCAGGCTTGAGCACAACGGCAGCGGGAGCTGGCGCCATGAGCTGGAGCAGCCACAACGCTGGCAAGGTGTTGGCCTGTTGTTACGTCGCCTGGATCGCCGATTGGCGAGCGTGCCGAACGCTACCGCTCAGATGCTGGCCGAGGTGACTGGCCTGGACGAGGGGCGTCTTCGCCAATTGCACCTGGAAAACGCCCCGCCCCCCGCACGGCTGCTCGACGCTTTCGAGCGCCATGAGTTGCACCGACAGTACCCGGCCCTGCGCGGTGAGGCTTTCGATGGTTACCTGGCCGACCGTGAGCGAGTGCCGAGCCGTTCGGCCAGCCTGTTGCGTCGGGATTTCCCAGGGCTGAGCGTGTCCGTGGCCGAGGAAATCGTCGCGCAGGCCAGCAGCGGGCAGGTCGCCGCAATGCTGGAGCGTGGACGGGTGCCGCTGGCGTTGGCCGAGCGGGCACGCTGGCAGCTGCGGAACAGCCGCCTGGATCGTGCTTGTGCCGGCCTGCGCGGAGCCGAAGCGGTCAACCCTGACTGCGAACGTCTGGCGTTGGGGCTGGTCGAGCGCTTGCTGCCTTGGTCGGCAAGCGTGCGTATCGAGTTGCGCGAAGCCAAGGTCGATGGTGCGTTGCTGGCCTCTCAGGGTAGCGCGCAGGCCAGCACTGTGTTGCGTGTGGTCAAGGCCAAAGGTGGATACACACTGCAGGATGGCCCGGGCGCCGAGCATGCTTCTGACCGTGACAGCCTGTTGCGCGCATTGTGGCTAAGCCTGGATCAAGCGCAGAAAGCGCAGTTGGGGGAGGGCGCCAGCGATGAGCAGATGTTCGTCGATCGCCTGGCCGCCAGTGCCAGTGCCGATCGCGAGCAAGTGGCCAGGGTGATCGGGATGGCGCCTGTCGGGCGTGGCCTGCAACCGCCTCGGCGGTTGGCTGACGGGCGCGTGGGTTACCCGCTCAGTGGTCGGGGTGTGGGCAGCCGGCAGGCGATCCGACGCGGTATTCACCAGATCTTCCCCACGCTCACCGAACTTGAGATGGAAGCCTATGTGCTGGATCTGCTTAGCAGGCGGGTCGACCTGTGGGAGCATTACAGTCTGTTGCAGCGCCAGTTGGGTGAATTGCGCCAGCAGTTGCGCAGGTGGCGTGATGAGGCGGCCAACCCGTTGCAACTGCTTCACCGGCAGCGTGTGGCGGATGTGATTCGACGCAGTTGGCGGCGCAAGCTGGTTGATCTGGCCGGTGACCCGGTGCTGACTGTCGAGGGGGAGCGGGTGGGCAGCCTGCCGATGTTGCCGGCAGGGGTCGATTTTTCTCACGTTCGGCGCCTGGTACTCAGGGATATGGGGCTGGGTGAGGTCGACGCTGATTTTCTGGCACGTTTTCCCAACTTGCTTGAGCTGGACCTGCGAGAGAACGCACTGACTGCGATCCCTGCGGGGATAGAACGCATGACGCGCCTGCGGCAACTGCACCTGGCACGCAACCAGATCAGCCTGGACATGGCAGGCAACGCCCGGCTGATGCCGCTATCGAGCCTGCATACCCTGGACATGAGCCACAATCCTCTGGGGCGCGCCCCTGACCTGGCAGGCCTGCGTCACCTGCGGCGGGTACTGCTGCGTTCGACAGGGCTGGACACCATGCCGGAGCCAGCGCGTCGTCTGTCCTGGCGCGGTTTGGCGGACTTGCGCGACAACAGCATCCGCCAGTTGCGCCTGGAACTGAACACGCTGCGCCTGCGTCTGGGCCGCCTGAGCCTGCATGACAACCCGCTGAGCGAAGCTGATGAGGCGCTGTTGGAGCAGGCCGCTGGTTCACGTGAGCTGCAGGCGGCACATACCCCTGTCGATTCTGCCCTGCGCGATTTGTGGTTGGGGCACGAGTACGGTGAGGCCCGCACTCAGCGCCAGGCAATATGGGATGCATTGCAAGCCGAGTCTGATTCGGCCGATCTGTTCCGGTTTCTCGCCGACTTTGCCCAGATCGATGATTTTGACCAATACCCTGAGTACTACCGAAGCCGGGTCTGGCACATTCTTGAGGCATGCCACGCCCATGAATCGTTGCGCATGCGCCTGTTCAGCGAGGCCAGTGGGCCGCGCACCTGTGAAGATCGCCTGTTGCTGACGCTCAGCCAGTTCGAGCTTGCGGTGTTGGCCGAGCAGGCCGTGTTCGAAGGGCCACAGGCTCAGGTGGAAAGGCGGCTTGTGCAGCTAGGGCGCGGCCTGCTTAGGCTCGACGAACTGGATCGTATTGCCGCACGGCATGTGCAGAGCCTGCTGCAGCGCGGTGTCGCCATGGTCGACGAGATAGAAGTACGGCTGTGCTTGCGGGTCAGGCTGGCGCAGGCATTGGGATTACCCGCGCAGCCACCGGCCATGCACTACGAAAGTTTCGCCAATGTCAGCACCAGTGACCTGAGGCGGGCGCAGGCGCAGGTACTTGCTTCGGAGACCCGTGAGCGGGTGGTCGAGTCGTTGGCGCAACGGCCATTCTGGGAACGCTACGTGCGTGAACGCGATCACGAACGCTTCGAAGTGCTGGCCGAGCCTTTTCATCAGCGCCTGGAAGTCATCGAGCAGGGGGTGGAGCAGACCGGTGAGCAGTACTATCTCGAGCAAAGCACGGCGTTGATGGTTGAACTCGAGGGGGTTGAGCGTGAGCTTGTTCGC
The DNA here is from genome assembly GCF_003940825.1 of Pseudomonas oryziphila. Classification (NCBI taxonomy): domain Bacteria; kingdom Pseudomonadati; phylum Pseudomonadota; class Gammaproteobacteria; order Pseudomonadales; family Pseudomonadaceae; genus Pseudomonas; species Pseudomonas oryziphila. The sequence goes on from NZ_CP034338.1 coordinate 1,237,158, forward strand.
ACCCTGGCCCGCGAAGCCTACGAGCGTTCACATCCGTGAACGCCCCTGGGGACTCACTAGCACTCGCCGAGGTGCCGGGTATCTGCCGTGCGCTGGTTTGCCGCCGTTCAGGCGGCTTGAACCGGCGCACGATCTTGTCGGGTGTGTGCCAGGTAGTCGACCAGCGCCTGTTGCTCGACGGCGCTGGTGAACAGGCCGAGCTTGGTGCGGCGCCAGAGAATGTCATCGGCGTCGACCGCCCACTCCTGGCTGCACAGGTAGTCCACTTCGCGGGTGAACAGGCCACCACCGATGGCCTGGCCCAGGTCCTCGGGGCCATTCACGCCCTCGAGCAGGCGCCAGACGCGACTGCCGTAAGTCACAGCCCAACGCTTGGTGATATCCAGCGGCAGCCAGGCATGGCTGGCCAGCACGGCGTCCACCAGTGCCTGCACGCTGGTCATGCTTTCGCCGCCGGGTAGCGGCGCATCGGCGGTCCAGCTGCCGCGCATCTGGGTGAAGAACGGCTTGAGCTCCGCCATCGCCGACTCGGCCAGCTTGCGGTAGGTGGTGAGCTTGCCGCCGAATACCGACAGCAGTGGCGCTTCACCTGCTGCGGCGGACAGCGCCAGGGTGTAGTCGCGGGTCACTGCCGATGGGTTGTCCGACTCGTCGTTGCACAGCGGGCGCACGCCGGAGTAGGTGTGCAGGATGTCGGCGCGGCTCAGCTGGTGGTTGAAGTGTTCGTTGACCACTTTGAGCAGGTAGTCGGTCTCCTGCTCGGTGATCGCCACCTTGGCCGGGTCGCCGCTGTATTCGCGGTCGGTGGTGCCGATCAGGGTGAAACGCTCCAGATAGGGGATGCAGAAGACGATGCGCTGGTCTTCGTTCTGCAGGATATAGGCGTGCTCGCCTTCGTACAGGCGCGGCACGATCAGGTGGCTGCCCTGGATCAGGCGGATGCCGTAAGGCGCATCGAGCTTGAGATCGTCCTTGATGAAGCTGGCCACCCAGGGGCCGGCGGCGTTGACCAGGGCGCGGGCGCGGATGGTCCGCAGGCTGCCGTCGGCGTGTTGCAGCTCCACTTCCCAGATGCCCTCGACCCGCTCGGCACGCAGGCAACGGGTGCGGGTGTGGATGTGTGCACCTTTCTCGCGGGCGGCCATGGCGTTGACGACCACCAGGCGGGCGTCGTCGACAGCGCAGTCGGCGTATTCGAAACCGCGGGTGATGGCTGGCTTGAGCGGGTAGCCCGGGCCGAAGCGCAGGCTGCGCGAGGCGCCCAGGCGCTTGCGCTTGCCCAGGTGGTCATAGAGGAACAGGCCGGCGCGGATCATCCAGGCCGGGCGCAGGTGTGGCTGGTGCGGCAGGACGAAGCGCATTGGCTTGACGATGTGCGGGGCTTTGGCCAGCAGCACTTCGCGTTCGGCGAGGGCTTCGCGCACCAGGCGGAATTCGTAATGTTCGAGGTAGCGCAGGCCGCCGTGGATCAGCTTGCTGCTGGCCGAGGAGGTGTGCCGGGCCAGGTCGTCCTTTTCACAAAGGAATACCTTCAGGCCGCGCCCGGCGGCGTCTGCCGCGATGCCTACGCCATTGATGCCGCCACCGATCACGGCGAGGTCGTAGCAGTCGAGGGGTTGGGGCGAAACGGGCTGGGACACAGCAAGGCCTCCTGGGCTGTCCATATCGAATATGAACATTGATGTTCGTTTGCGAAAATACTAGCGCAATGAACAGGCGGCCGCCAGTGAGTCTTTATAGAAAAAACTGATCGGATGACAATTAAATGAACATTTACGAACATCGTGCAGGGCCGGCAAGCCGGCGCCTGCAGAAAGGAGGCGTCAGACCACGTCCAGGCGGATCTTGTACTGATTGAGCAGTTGGGTCAGGGCGGGGGTAGGGGCCTGATCGGTCACCAGGCAGTCCACCAGGCTGATCGAGCCAAGGCGGACCATGGCGTTGCGCCCGAACTTGCTGGAGTCTGCTGCGAGGATCACCTGGCGGGCATTGGCGATGATCGCCTGGGACACGCGCACCTCCTGGTAATCGAAGTCCAGCAGGCTGCCGTCCTCGTCGATGCCGCTGATGCCGACCACGGCGAAGTCGACCTTGAACTGGCTGATGAAGTCGACGCTGGCCTGGCCTACCACGCCGCCGTCTCGGCGTACCGTGCCGCCAGCGATCAGCACTTCGAAATCGTCCTTGGCGCCAAGGATCGCCGCCACATGCAGGTTGTTGGTGATGATCTTCAGGTGGTTGTGGTTGAGCAGCGCCCGGGCGATGGATTCGGTGGTGGTGCCGATGTTGATGAACAGCGAGGCATGGTCGGGGATCTGCCGGGCCACGGCTTCGGCAATGCGCTGCTTCTCGTCGCGCATCTGGTCGGCGCGCATGGCGTAGGCGGTGTTCTCGATGCTCGAGTCGTAGGCAGCGCCCCCGTGGTAGCGGCGCAGCAGGTTGGCCTCGGCGAGCTGGTTGATATCGCGGCGGATGGTCTGCGGAGTGACGACGAACAGCTGCGCCATTTCCTCGATGCTGACGTAGCCGCGTTCGCGGACCAGCTCGAGGATTTGTTGTTGGCGTGGAGGCAGATTCATGGGCGGTCCTTGGGGGCAGCCGGAAAAATTCTGCAATGATGCCGGAGGAAGGGGAGTAGGACCAGCTTGGGTTGCTGCGCAAGCAGCCATCGAGGGGCAAGTCGCCGCTGCGACTTGCCCCTCGATGGTTCGATGATCAGGCGTCGTGGTCTTCCCAGTCGCGGGTGCGGTCCACGGCCTTGCGCCAGCCTTTGTACAGCTTCTCTTTCGCCGCTTCATCCAGTTGCGGGCTGAACTCGCGTTCGATGATCGCCTTGTCGCGCAGCTCGTCCAGGCCGCTCCAGAAACCGCAGGCCAGGCCGGCCAGGTAGGCGGCGCCGAGGGCGGTGGTCTCGCGCATTTTCGGGCGCTCTACGCAGGTACCGAGAATGTCGGCCTGGAACTGCATGAGGAAGTTGTTGGCCACCGCACCGCCATCCACGCGCAGTTCGCTCAGGCGCTGGCCGCAGTCCTGCTGCATGGCATCGAGCACGTCGCGGGTCTGGTAGGCGATCGATTCCAGCGCGGCACGGATGATGTGGTCGACTTTCACGCCGCGGGTCAGGCCGAACAGCGCACCACGGGCATAGGGGTCCCAGTACGGCGCGCCGAGGCCGGTGAAGGCGGGCACCAGGTACACGCCGTTGCTGTCCTTGACCTTGCTGGCAAAGTACTCGGTGTCATAGGCGTCGTTGATGATTTTCAGCTCGTCACGCAGCCACTGCACGGTGGAGCCACCGTTGAACACGGCGCCTTCCAGGGCATAGGCCACTTCGCCGCGCGGGCCGCAGGCGATGGTGGTGAGCAGGCCGTGGGACGAAGCGACCGCCTTGTCGCCGGTGTTCATCAGCAGGAAGCAGCCGGTGCCGTAGGTGTTCTTGGCCTGCCCGGGCTCCACGCACATCTGGCCGAACAGCGCCGATTGCTGGTCGCCAGCGATGCCGGCGATTTTGATGCCGCTCTTGGTCTGGCCATAGACTTCCGACGAAGGGCGCACTTCGGGCAGCATCTGCCGTGGGATGCCGAGGATATCCAGCAGCTTCTCGTCCCACGCCAGGGTATGGATGTTGAACATCAAGGTGCGCGAGGCGTTGGTGTAGTCGGTGACATGCACCTTGCCGCCGGAGAACTTCCAGATCAGCCAGGTATCGATGGTGCCGAACAGCAGCTCGCCGCGCTCGGCGCGCTCGCGAACACCTTCGACGTTGTCGAGGATCCACTTGAGCTTGGTGCCGGAGAAGTAAGGGTCGGTGACCAGGCCGGTGGTTTCGCGGATGTACTGTTCGTGGCCGTCACGTTTGAGCTGGGCGCAGATCTCGGTGCTGCGGCGGCACTGCCAGACAATGGCGTTGTACACCGGACGGCCGGTTTCCTTGTCCCACACCACGGTGGTTTCACGCTGGTTGGTGATGCCGATGGCGGCTACCTGGGCGTGGCTGATACCGGCCTGGGCCAGGGCTTCGACCATGGTCGCGCTTTGGGTGGCGAAGATTTCCATCGGGTCGTGCTCGACCCAGCCGGCCTGCGGGTAGTGCTGGGCGAACTCGCGCTGCGACGTGCCGACCACGTTGGCGTCGCGGTCGAAGATGATGGCCCGAGAACTGGTGGTGCCCTGGTCGAGGGCAATGATGTAGTTCTTGTCCTGGGTGTCTGTCATGTCGATGGCCTTGCAGGAATTAGGAGTGGTTCAGGGCGTGGCGAGCATTGGAGCCCGGCGCTGGCATCAGGAAACCTGGGCATCACCCTGAGGATTATCGTCTGTCTGTGGCTTCTCGGCTTCTGCTGTCGGCAGGTTGCGGGCAATCAGGCCGCGGTACAACGCCGCACCAAGGCTGGCGCCGAGAATCGGTGCGAACACCGGTACCAGGAAATAGGGAATGTCACGCCCGCCGGTAAAGGCGATGTCGCCCCAGCCAGCGAGGAAGGTCATCAGCTTGGGCCCGAAATCGCGCGCCGGGTTCATCGCAAAGCCGGTCAGCGGGCCCATGGCGCTGCCGATCACGGCGATCAGCAGGCCGATCAGCAGCGGCGCGGTGGCGCCACGGGGCAGGCCGTTGTTGTCGTCGGTCAGGGCCATGATCACGGCCATCAGGATGGCGGTGATGATCACTTCGACCAGGAACGCCTGGCCGGTGGACAGCGCCGGGTGCGGGTAGGTGGAGAATACCGAGGCCAGTTCCAGGCTGGCCTGGCTGCCGCGCAACATGGCGTGGGCCTGTTCGAAATCGAAGAACAGGTTGCTGTACAGCGTGTAAACGAGCGCGGCGCCACAGAACGCGCCACACACCTGGGCGAGGATGTAGAACGGCAGTTTGCGTTTGTCGAAGCCGGCGAACAGGGTGAGGGCGATGCTCACGGCCGGGTTCAGGTGCGCGCCGGAAACGCCGGCGGTGAGGTAGATCGCCATGCTCACGCCGACCCCCCAGATGATGCTGATTTCCCACAGGCCGAAGCTGGCGCCGGCAACCTTGAGGGCGGCGACACAGCCTGTGCCGAAGAAGATGAGTAGCGCGGTGCCGAGGAATTCGGCCATGCATTGGGCGGAAAGCGTCGGTTGGCGTAGAGCAGTCGTCATGTATGACCTCGGTTCTTGTTGTTGTGAGGCGTAGTGCGCTCGACAGCAAAAAAGCCCGGAGTCGATCCCCATTGACGCCGGGCGGGTGCAGGGAGTGCACCTTATAGGTGCACCATGTATTCAGAAACGAAAAAATATAGACAAGAAACGCTGATGTCAAAGGTCGAAAGTGAACGGTTGGCCACAAACTGACCGAGAGGCCTGCCTGCGAACCGTTGGCCGCCGCTCTGGCCCGCGGGTGTGCTGGCTGGTCTGGGGGATTTGCCCTACAGTAGCCGGCGACCTGCGATCGACTGGAGCCTTCGATGACCCCCGCCCTGGACCTGCTGAAAAAGGCGCGCGCCGAGTACCGCGTGCACAGTTACGAACATGACCCGAAGACTGCCTCCTATGGCCTGGAAGCGGCCGAGAAGCTTGGCCTTGACCCGCTGCGGGTGTTCAAGACGCTGCTGGCCAGCAGCGAGAAGGGCGAATTGCTGGTGGCGGTGGTGCCGGTGGTCGGTACCCTCGATCTCAAGGCGCTGGCCCATGCGGCGGGGGTGAAGAAGTGCGAAATGGCCGACCCGCAGGCTGCCCAGCGTGCCACGGGCTACCTGGTGGGGGGGATCAGCCCGTTGGGGCAGAAGAAGCGTCTGCGCACCTTCATCGACGAGTCCGCGCAACAACATGAAACCATTCACGTCAGCGCGGGCCGTCGTGGCCTGGAAGTGGAGCTGGCAGCGGCGGTGCTGGCAACCCATACCCAGGGGCAATTCGCCGGGATTGGTCGCGGCTGATCATCTGTATGGTGGTAATTTCCCCGACTCTGTCACTGTTCGGTCCGGGCCCCGTGCGCCATGCTCGGGCCCTTTCCAAAAAGACAGAGGGAGCGTGTCATGCAGTTGCACTTCCATCAGGTCGACGCGTTCAGCGATCGTCCCTTCGCCGGCAACCCCGCCATGGTTTATCACCTGGAGCAGTGGCTCGACGAGGCGCTGATGCAGCAGATCGCCGCCGAGCACAACCTTGCCGAGACCGCGTTCGTGGTGGCCGAGGGTGACGGATATCGCATCCGCTGGTTTACCCCGAGTACCGAAGTACCGCTGTGCGGCCATGCCACCCTGGCCAGCGCTTATGTGCTGTTCGAGGTCTATGGCGAGCAGAAGGCGCGGCTGGACTTCCAGAGCCAGTCAGGGCCACTGAGCGTCAGCCGTGAAGGGGATCGCTTGTGGCTGGACTTCCCGCGCATTGATTCGCAGCCGGTGGCCGAGCCTTTGCCGGTTGCCGAGGCGTTGGGCTGCGAGGTGCTGGAAGTGCGCCAGAGCAAGGAGCTGTTCGTGGTGTTGCCGTCGGAGCAGGCAGTGCGTGATTGCACGCCGGACATGGCTGCGGTGGCGCGTCTGCCCGGGCTTGGCGTGATTGTGACGGCGCCCGGCGCCAGGCATGACTTCGTATCGCGCTATTTCGCCCCGGCTATCGGCATCCCCGAAGACCCGGTGACCGGTTCCACCCATTGCCTGCTCATCCCGTACTGGGCCGAACGCCTTGGTAAAACCGAGTTGAGTGCGTTCCAGTGCTCGGCCAGGGGCGGTGAGCTGTCATGCAGGCTGGAAGGTGAGCGGGTGAAGATCGGTGGGCAGGCTCGGCGGGTGGCCAGTGGCACGTTGATGCTGTGATTGTCGCGGGGCAAGCCAGGGCACCGAACCGCAGCTCCCACGTTGGTCGTGGGAGCAACTGCCTGGCTGCGCGATCCACATGACTTATTGATCGAGCCGGGACCTGTGGGAGCGGCTTTAGCCGCGAACACCGGCAAAGCCGGTGCCATCCACCGCGTCGCCTGTTTCGCGGGTAAACCCGCTCCCACAGGCAGAGTACAGGTCTTGAGTTCGGCTCGGTCGGGTGCGCGCTGACTTGTCCTGCGATGTTCTGGGTGCCTCAGAGCGCCGAGCTGACGCGGCGCACGCCGTTCTCCTGGCGTGGCAGCTGCGCGGCTACGCTGCCGGGTACCGGGAACAGCACCAGGTGGTCGGCCGCCACGGCGATGCCGATTTCCTGGCCTACCTGATGGTCGATGTGGCTGGGGAAGATCGCTTCGAGCTGGCTGCCGGTGGGCAACTGCAGGCGATACAGGGTGGAAGCGCCGAGGAAGCTCTTGCCGACAATTTGCGCCCGCAATTTGCCGTCGGGCGCATGGATGATGTCATCCGGGCGCAGCAACACGTCCACCGAGCTGCCCGTGGCCATGGTGTAGGCGCGATTGCCCCGCAGTTCGCCGAGTTCGGTGGTCACCGCTTCATGGCTGCTCATCTGGCCGCGAATGAAGTAACCCTGGCCAATGAAGCTGGCAACGAAGGGGGTTTGCGGCTCGTGGTAGAGGTTGTAGGGGGTATCCCACTGCTCCAGGCGGCCTTCCTTGAACACGCCAACGTGATCACTGACGGCGAAGGCTTCTTCCTGGTCGTGGGTGACCAGGATGGCGCTGGTGCCGCGGCTCTTGAGGATGTCGCGCACCTCGTGGCTGAGGCGCCTGCGCAACTCGACGTCGAGGTTGGAGAACGGCTCGTCGAGCAGCAGCAGTTGTGGCTCCGGCGCCAGTGCGCGGGCCAGTGCGACCCGCTGTTGCTGGCCGCCGGACAACTCGTGCGGGTAGCGCCCGCCGAGGCCGCCCAGCTTGACCAGTTCGAGCATCTCCTCGACCACGGCCGCCTGTTGCGGGTGCTTGCCGATGCCGAAGGCGATGTTCTGCGCCACGGTCAGGTGTGGGAACAGCGCGTAGTCCTGAAACACCATGCCGATCCGGCGTTTTTCCGGAGCCAGGGTGAAGCCTGCACGGGAGATGACCTCGCCGGCCAGCTGGATCTCGCCTTCATGCACCGGCTCGAAACCGGCGATGGCGCGCAGCGTGGTGGTCTTGCCGCACCCGGAGGAGCCCAGCAGGCAACCGATGTCGCCTGCGTTCAGGTGCAGGTTGAGGTTCTGGACGATGCGCTGCTCGCCATAGCCGCAGGCGAGGTCGCGCAGGTTGAGCAGTAGGGGTTGACTCATGCGTGGTGGTAAGCCGGTTCTACAAGGAATTCGAGAAGGGCCTTCTGCGCATGCAGGCGGTTCTCAGCCTGGTCCCAGGCGACCGAACGGGGGTCGTCGAGCAGGTCCTGGCTGATTTCCTCGCCACGGTGGGCGGGCAGGCAGTGCATGAACAGGGCATCGGGTGCCGCCAGGTCGAGCAGTGCGCGGTTGACCTGGTAAGGCGCGAAGTGCGCCAGGCGCCGTGCAGTTTCCTCTTCCTGGCCCATGGAAGTCCAGACGTCCGTGGTCACCAGGTGGGCGCCGCGTACGGCTTCCTTGGGGTCACGGATGATCTGCACGCGGTCACCGCCCAATTGCAGGAAGCGTGGATCGGGGTCATAACCCTCGGGGCAGGCGATGCGCAGCTGGAAGTCGAACTGGCGAGCGGCTTCGATGTACGAGTTGCACATGTTGAAGCCATCGCCGATCCAGGCCACGGTCTTGCCCTGGATCGAGCCACGGTGTTCAAGGAAGGTCTGCATGTCGGCCAGCAACTGGCAGGGGTGCGACTCGTCGGACAGGCCGTTGATCAGCGGCACCCGCGAATGGGCGGCGAATTCGGTGAGGGTGCTGTGGGCGTGGGTGCGGATCATCACCGCATCGACCATGCTCGACAACACGATGGCGCTGTCGGCAATCGGCTCGCCGCGGCCCAGCTGGGTGTCGCGCGGCGACAGGAAGATGGCCTGGCCGCCGAGCTGGATCATGCCCGCCTCGAACGACACCCGGGTACGGGTCGAGGATTTTTCGAAGATCATCCCCAGCACGCGGTTCTTCAGGGGCTCGAACAGCACGCCACGCTTGCGCAGGTCCTTCAGCTCGATGCCTCGGCGGATCACACCGAGCAATTCGTCGGTGGTGAAATCCAGCAGGGAGAGAAAGTGCCTAGCGCTCATGATTGACTACCTTATCTGCAACGGTGTGCAGGTCGACCGTATGGGTTTTGTTGACAACGGGAGTGACCTGCGGCGTAAGCCGCACGGGGCGGACGGAATAGGGAAAGGCGCAATACTATAATTAAATGTCGCCTCAAACCAAGAGGGGAAACAGTGTCTCTGTATCAGCGGGTGTCGTAACCCACTGCAGGTGCGCTGTTTTTTATTTGCTACAGGGTTTGTACACGGCCAGGCGCGCGTTTGGCAAACCTGCTGTCGCGAATCGTGGGCCTGATGTCGGCCAATTCACGCCGCGAAGCGCGCTGGTGAGCCTTGCTGGGGCGGCGCATAGTCGAACGTCCATAACAACACGGCAGAGGCGGCCATGACCAAGACCCTGCATCACCGAGCCTGTCACCTGTGCGAGGCCATCTGCGGCCTGAACATCGAAGTGACCCACGAAGCCGACGGCCGGGCGCGTATCAGCTCGATCAAGGGCGACCCGCAGGACCCGTTCAGCCGTGGGCATATCTGCCCCAAGGCAGTCGCCCTGCAGGATATCCAGGAAGACCCCGACCGCCTGCGCCAGCCCCACAGGCGTATCGGCGACCAGTGGCAGCCGATTGGCTGGGACGAGGCGTTCACCCTGGCCGCCGAGCGCCTCTGGGCGGTGCAGCAGGCCCACGGGCGCAACGCCGTCGCGGTGTATCAGGGTAACCCCAGCGTGCACAACTATGGGCTGATGACCCACAGCAACTATTTCCTTGGCCTGCTCAAGACTCGCAATCGCTTCTCTGCCACCTCGGTCGACCAGTTGCCCCAGCACCTGACCAGCTACCTGATGTACGGCCATGGCTTGCTGCTGCCGATCCCGGACATCGATCACACCCACTTCATGTTGATACTCGGTGGCAACCCGCTGGCTTCGAACGGCAGCATCATGACGGTGCCGGATGTGGAGAAGCGGCTGAAGGCGCTGAAGGCCAGGGGCGGGCGCCTAGTGGTGGTCGACCCGCGGCGCAGCGAGACGGCGGCGATGGCAGATCAGCACCTGTTCATCCGCCCCGGTGGCGATGCGGCGCTGCTGTCTGCGCTGCTGCATACCCTTTTCGCAGAGGACCTGGCCCGCGGATCGCACTTGCCTGTCAACGGGCTGGATCAGGTACGCCAGGCCATTGCGCCGTTCGATGCCGAGGCGATGAGCGGGCTCTGCGGTATCCCGGCGCAGGACATCCGCCAGCTGGCCCGGGATTTCGCGGCCGCAGGCAAAGCCGTTTGCTATGGCCGGATGGGGGTTTCCACCCAGGCCTTCGGTTCGCTGTGCCACTGGCTGGTGCAACTGATCAACCTGGTCACCGGCAACCTCGATCGCAAAGGCGGTGCCCTCTGTACCGAACCTGCGGTGGACCTGGTGGCCAGCACCTCGGGCGGGCATTTCAACCAATGGCAGAGCAGGGTCTCGGGCCTGCCGGAATATGGCGGCGAACTGCCGGTGTCTGCCCTGGCCGAAGAGATCCTCGAGCCGGGTGAAGGGCAGATACGGGCGCTGGTGACCGTCGCTGGCAACCCGGTGTTGTCCACGCCCAACGGGCGGCGTCTGGATGAGGCCCTGGCTGGGCTCGAGTTCATGCTCAGCATCGACCTGTACATCAACGAGACCACCCGCCATGCCGACCTGATCCTGCCCTCGACTTCGGCGCTGGAGAATGATCATTACGATTCCACCTTCAATTTGCTGGCGGTACGCAACGTCAGCCGTTTCAACCGGGCGATCCTGGCCAAGCCCGAGGGAGCATTGCACGACTGGGAGATTTTCGTCGGCCTGGCCAAGGCTTTTGCGGCGCGCGCCCAGGCCGAGCTGAAGGCGACGCTGCCGCCAGCGCAGATGATCGATTACGCGCTGCGCAAGGGGCCTTATGGTGATGCGTCAACCTGGAAGCTGTCGCTGCAAACCCTCGACCAGCATCCCCATGGCCTCGACCTCGGGCCGCTGACGCCGAACCTCGCTGAACGCTTGGGTACCGCCAGCCAGGCGGTCGAAGCAGCCCCGGCTGCCCTGCTCGAAGACCTGCAACGGCTTGCCCGGCAATTGCCGCCGGAACCAGGCCAGCTGTTGCTGATCGGCCGCCGTCATGTGCGCAGCAACAACTCGTGGATGCACAACTTCCATCGACTGGTAAAAGGCAAGCCGCGCCATCAGTTGCTGATGCACCCGCTCGACTTACACCAGCGCCAACTGCAGGACGGCCAGACGGTACGAGTTCGCTCGCGCACCGGTGTGCTCGAAGTGCAGGTCCAGGCCAGCGAGGAGATGATGCCGGGGGTGGTCAGCCTGCCCCATGGCTACGGGCATGGGCGCCAGGGCGCCCAGTTGCAGGTGGCCAGCGCGCAACCTGGGGTGAGTGCCAATGACCTGACTGACGAGCGCCTGCGTGATGGCGTTTCCGGCAATGCGGCACTCAATGGCGTGCCGGTGCAGGTGGAGGCCGCCTAGGCTTTGTACGAAAAGTGCCTGATCGCCGCTCGACGACTTTCGTACAAACCCTAAACACCGGCAAGGCCGAGCATGCCGCTCGGGTTTCCGATACAATGCGTCACCGTGCCGACGACCATGTCGGAAAGTTCAGCCGAGGTGCTTCATGGATATCATCGAAACAATCAAAGAGCAGATCGCCAACAACACCATTCTGCTTTACATGAAAGGCTCGCCGAATGCCCCGCAGTGCGGCTTTTCGGCCAAGGCATCGCAAGCGGTGATGGGTTGCGGCGAGAAGTTCGCTTACGTCGACATCCTGCAGAACCCGGAAATCCGCGCCAACCTGCCCAAGTACGCCAACTGGCCGACTTTCCCGCAACTGTGGGTGGCCGGTGAGCTGGTCGGCGGTAGCGACATCATGCTGGAAATGTTCGAAAAGGGTGAGCTGCAGGCCCTGATCAAGGACGCGGCTGCCAAAGCCAAGGCTTCCGAGGCCTGATTCCAGCTTTGGCTCGCCGGAATGCAAAAGCCCCGTATATGCGGGGCTTTTTGTTGTCTGGTGATTTTTCGCGTGCCTCTGTAGGAGCGGCCTTGCCGGGGCGCTCCTACACCCCAATAAAAAGCCCCGCACTTGGCGGGGCTTTGGTGTATCTGGCGATCGTTACTCTTCGCCCATCTGCGACTGCAGGTAGTTCTCGATGGTGATCTTGTCGATCAGGCCCAGCTGGGTTTCCAGCCAGTCGATGTGTTCTTCCTGGTCTTCGAGGATGTCTTCGAGCACATCGCGCGAGCCGAAGTCGCCTGCAGTTTCACAGTGGGCGATGGCGGCTTTCAGGTCGGCGTGGGCCTTTTTCTCAAGCTTCAGATCGCACTCGAGCATCTCTTTGGTGTGCTCGCCGATCATCAGCTTGCCCAAGTCCTGGACATTGGGGATGCCTTCGAGGAAGAGGATGCGCTTGATCAGCTTGTCCGCGTCCTTCATCGCCTGGATGGATTCTTTGTACTCGAATTTGCCGATCTTGTTCAGGCCCCAATCTTCATACATGCGTGCGTGCAGGAAGTACTGGTTGATTGCGACCAGCTCGTTTCCGAGGATCTTGTTGAGATGCTGGATGACGCTTACGTCGCCTTTCATGATGGGGTCCTGCCCTGTAGAAGTTGAGCCAATGAAATCAAGTCTGAGCCCGACAACTACCTATGTCAAACCTAAGTTATTGAATAATAAGTGAAAATTAATCGGAATAAGAATGTTTGTGAACCGCGTTCGAGCGCTAACTTATTGAATTTCTGGCATAAAAAAACCGGGCACTAGGCCCGGTTCTTCGAAATTCATTTTTTACGCCGCGTTAAATTCAACGGGGTAGGGCAGCGCAGCCTGTTGGCTGAGCTGCAGCTCGGTCAGCGTCTCACGCACCACCTGCTTGGCGAGGCAGGCGCATTTACCGCATTGGCTGGCGACGTTGGTGGCGGCTCGAACGTCCTTGTAGCTGCAGCATCCTTCGTAGATCGCATCGCGGATCTGTCCATCGGTGACACCGACACAAAGACACACATACATAAAGGCTGACCATTACGGTTGGATTCGATGGGTTGGAGAGTAATGGTAATGAGAATGCTTGTCAAAGCACTTTCTGAAAGGGCCGTCCTTGAGCGACCGATGGTAGAGATTCGGCCTGTCACCATAAGCCGTGTATGATGGTCGGCCTTTGCCAGATCCGGGGGAACTCATTCCGCCCGGGCAAGGTTCTTCACCCCTCATCAGGAGAAATCGAATGAGCGTACTCGTTGGTAAACAAGCCCCTGACTTCACCGTCCCTGCCGTGCTGGGCAACGGCGAAATCGTCGACAGCTTCAACCTGGCCTCGGCCATCAAAGGCAAGTACGGCCTGGTGTTCTTCTACCCGCTGGACTTCACCTTCGTCTGCCCGTCCGAGCTGATCGCCCTGGACAATCGCATCCCTGACTTCCAGGCTCGCAACGTGGAAGTGATCGGCGTTTCGATCGACTCGCACTTCACCCACAACGCCTGGCGTAACACCCCGGTCAACAACGGCGGCATCGGCCAGGTCAAATACACCCTGGCAGCCGACATGACCCACGAAATCTGCAAGGCCTACGACGTCGAGTCCGAAGGCGGCGTGGCCTTCCGTGGCGCCTTCCTGATCGACACCAACGGTGTTGTCCGTTCGCAGATCGTCAACGACCTGCCACTGGGCCGCAACATGGACGAGCTGCTGCGCCTGGTTGACGCCCTGCAATTCCACGAAGAGCACGGCGAAGTCTGCCCGGCCAACTGGAAAAAAGGCGACAAGGGCATGAACGCTTCGCCGGAAGGCGTTGCCGCTTACCTGAGCGAGAACGCTGGCAAGCTGTAATTTGCCAAGCGCATAAAAAAACCGGCCCTGGTGGCCGGTTTTTTTTGTCTCAAGTTTCAAGCTGCAAGCCACAAGTGAAAAGCCTGGCGCATATAGGCTGCTCTTTCTTGTCGCTTGAAGCTTGAGGCTTAGTCGTTGAAATCGCGCCAGCCGCCCATTTCTTTCCAGCGGTTGACGATGCCGCAGAACAGCTCGGCAGTTTTCTCGGTGTCGTAGCGTGCCGAGTGCGCCTCGCGGCCATCGAAGTCGATGTCGGCGCTCTGGCAGGCCCGTGCCAGCACGGTCTGGCCGTATGCCAGGCCGGCCAGTGTTGCGGTGTCGAAGCTGGAGAACGGGTGGAAGGGGTTGCGCTTGAGGTCGTTGCGCGCCACTGCGGCATTGAGGAAGCCCAGGTCGAAGCTGCTGTTGTGCCCGACCAGGATTGCCCGCTTGCAGCCGTTGGCCTTGAGAGCCTTGCGCACGCCACGGAAGATGTCGGTGAGCGCACTTTCCTCGCTCACCGCCATGCGCAGTGGGTGGTCCAGCTTGATCCCGGTGAACTCCAGCGCGGCCTGTTCGATGTTGGCACCTTCGAAGGGTTCGACCCGGAAGAAGTAGGTGTGCTCGGGGAACAGGAAGCCCTTCTCGTCCATGCCGATGGTCACTGCGGCGATTTCCAGCAGGGCGTCGGTGGCGCTGTTGAAGCCACCTGTCTCGACATCCACCACCACCGGCAGATAACCACGGAAACGTTCGGCCATCGGATGGCGCGAACCGCTGCTGACCTGATTGTCCTGATCGTCGTCGTAGAGGTCTTCGCTCACGCGTTGTCCTCCAGCAGGCGCCAGCGCAGTTTCTCACCGGCACGCAGCGGGATCACGGTGGTGTCGCCGAACGGCAGACTGGCGGGTGCCGTCCACTCTTCGCGCACCAGGGTGATGGTGTCGGTGTTGCGCGCCAGGCCGTAGAAGTCCGGGCCATGCTTGCTGGCAAAGCCTTCGAGCTTGTCCAGCGCGTTACGCTGCTCGAATGCCTCGGCATACATCTCGATGGCGGCGTAGGCGGTGTAGCAGCCAGCGCAGCCGCAGGCGGCTTCCTTGGCGTGCTGGGCATGGGGGGCGGAGTCGGTACCGAGGAAGAACTTCGGGTTGCCGCTGGTGGCCGCGTCCAGCAGCGCCACCTGGTGGGTGTTGCGCTTGAGGATCGGCAGGCAATAGAAGTGCGGGCGGATACCGCCGACCAGCATGTGGTTGCGGTTGTACAGCAGGTGCTGGGCGGTAATGGTCGCGCCGACGTTGGCCGCAGCCTCGGTGACGAACTGCGCGGCGTCGCTGGTGGTGATGTGTTCGAAGACCACTTTCAGCGTGGGGAAACGCTCGACCAGGCGGCGCATGTGCTCGTCGATGAAGCGCTTCTCACGATCGAACACGTCGATCTCGCTACGCGTCACTTCGCCATGCACCAGCAGTGGCAGGCCGGTCTCGGCCAGGGCCTCGATCGCCGGGAAGATGTTGTCGATGCTGGTCACGCCGGAATCGGAGTTGGTGGTAGCGCCGGCCGGGTACAGTTTGGCGGCGTACACGATACCGCTGGCCTTGGCCGCGCGGACATCTTCGGCGCTGGTGCGGTCGGTGAGGTAGAGCACCATCAGCGGCTCGAAGCGGCTGCCGGCCGGACGCGCGGCGAGGATGCGCTCACGGTAGGCGCCAGCTTCGGCGGCGTTGCGCACCGGGGGCACGAGGTTGGGCATGATGATGGCACGGGCGAAGGTGCGCGCCACGTCGCCAACGGTATGTGGCAAGACGGCACCATCGCGCAGATGGATGTGCCAGTCGTCGGGGCGCAGGAGGGTCAGGCGATCGGACATTGGGGATTCCAGGCGGGTCGAACTCAGAAGCCAATGCTACCGGAAAACCCTTGGGCGAGCACGGCTATCAAGTTTTCCAACCAGCGTCCGATAGCGTTGAGGTAAGCCGTCAGAATTTGTGGAGCCGCCCGTGCGCCAGCGTTACCTAGCTCTGTTCACCCTTGTCGCCAGCCTGCCGGCGGGGGCACTCACCTTCCAGACCCGCGTGGAGCATGTCGCCTGGAAAGTCGAGGGTGACCAGTTCGAATGCCGTCTGATTCAAGCGATCGATGGTTTCGGTAGTGGTGAGTTCGTGCGCCGTGCCGGCGAGCTGCCGACGTTCCAGCTGCGCTCCTCCAGCAATGTGCTCGGTGCCGGATCCGCCACACTGTTGGCGGCAGCTGCACCCTGGCAGCCAGGCCGTGGCGACATCAATCTGGGGGCTGTGCGCATGGGCCGCACGGGTGTGCTGTTCACGTCCTCGCAAGGCCAGGCCAGCCGCTTGATCAATGGCTTGCTCGATGGGCGCAGCACGGTGGTGCGCAATTATGCAGGTGAAGGCGGGCGAGCCATGGAAGTGCGGGTGCTGCCGGTCAGTTTCGCCAAGGCCTACAGTGACTATCAGCGCTGCGCGAGCACGCTGCTGCCGATGAATTACGATCAGATTCGCCAGACCCAGGTCGGCTTCCCCGGCACTGGCTTTGAGCTGGACAGCTCGGCGCGTGCACGCCTGGACCTGATTCTGGACTACATGAAGGCCGACCCGACGGTCAATCACATCGAACTCGACGGTCATTCCGACAACAGCGGCAACCGCCTGACTAACCGTGACGCATCGCGCCGTCGTGCCCTGGCAGTGGCCGAGTACTTCAAGGCCCATGGCATTGCCGAAGAACAGATTACCGTGCGCTTCCACGGCGAGCGCTACCCCCTGGCCAAGAACAACAGCGCCGCCAACCGTGCGCGCAACCGTCGTGTCAACATCCAGCTCGATCGGGTGACCCCGGTCGAGAAGCCGGTTCCGGCTGCGGCGCCGGCCGTCCCCGCTGCAGCCCCGGCGCCGGCTGCCACCACCGCGCCGGCAGTCGTACCGGCCCAGCAGGCACCCGCGAAGCAGGGCTGAGTGCGACCACTGGTCGCGCTGTCGACAGTTCCTGTCGCTTTGTCGTCACAAGCTGTCGCCCCACTGTAATTTTTGCGGCAAGGCCGTTAGAATCGAAGGCTTTCCGTACAACCCCGTGGAGTGATGGCATGGCGGACGTAAAAAAGGTCGTACTGGCGTATTCCGGCGGCCTTGATACTTCGGTGATTCTCAAGTGGCTGCAGGACACTTACAACTGCGAAGTGGTGACCTTCACCGCTGACCTGGGTCAGGGCGAAGAGGTCGAGCCGGCCCGCGCCAAAGCCCAGGCAATGGGCGTTAAAGAAATCTACATCGATGACCTGCGCGAAGAATTCGTGCGTGACTTCGTGTTCCCGATGTTCCGCGCCAACACCGTCTACGAAGGCGAGTACCTGCTGGGTACGTCCATCGCTCGTCCGCTGATCGCCAAGCGCCTGATCGAAATCGCCAACGAAACCGGCGCCGACGCCATTTCCCACGGTGCTACCGGCAAGGGTAACGACCAGGTGCGTTTCGAGCTGGGTGCCTACGCGCTCAAGCCAGGCGTCAAGGTCATCGCCCCATGGCGCGAGTGGGACCTGCTGTCCCGCGAGAAGCTGATGGACTATGCCGAGAAGCACGGCATCCCGATCGAGCGCCACGGCAAGAAGAAGTCGCCGTACTCGATGGACGCCAACCTGCTGCACATCTCGTACGAAGGCGGTGTCCTGGAAGATACCTGGACCGAGCACGAAGAAGACATGTGGAAATGGAGCGTCTCCCCTGAGAACGCCCCGGACCAGGCTACCTACATCGAGCTGACCTACCGCAACGGTGACATCGTTGCCATCGACGGCGTCGAGAAGACCCCGGCCACCGTGCTGGCCGACCTCAACCGCATTGGCGGTGCCAACGGCATCGGCCGCCTCGACATCGTCGAGAACCGCTACGTCGGCATGAAGTCCCGCGGCTGCTACGAGACCCCTGGTGGCACCATCATGCTCAAGGCCCACCGCGCCATCGAGTCGATCACCCTGGACCGCGAAGTCGCTCACCTGAAAGATGAGCTGATGCCGAAGTATGCCAGCCTGATCTACACCGGCTACTGGTGGAGCCCAGAGCGTCTGATGCTGCAGAAGATGATCGACGCCTCGCAGGTGAACGTGAATGGTGTGGTTCGTCTGAAGCTGTACAAGGGCAATGTCGTGGTTGTCGGTCGCAAGTCGGATGACTCGCTGTTCGACGCCAACATCGCCACCTTCGAAGAAGATGGCGGCGCCTACAACCAGGCCGACGCTGCCGGCTTCATCAAGCTCAATGCACTGCGCATGCGCATTGCGGCCAACAAAGGCCGTTCGATGCTCTGAGCATCCAGCTGAAAAGAACCCGGCCCAGGCCGGGTTTTTTTTTTGGCCGTCATTCAGGGGCTTCGGCTTGTTCGAACGGCAGTTCGGTGTCCTCGTGCATGGGGCCGGCTGATAGATGAAAACGGGCTCGGGTGTCGAGGTTATAAAGGGTCCAGCGGCGAGTGGTGGTTTGTGGGCGATCGATCATGCGCAACACATGGCGCTCGAGCATCTTGCGGCTCTCTGGGCCGGAGATGGCGATGACCATGGCAGCTTCGCTTTCGCAGAAAGGTGCCGAGGGCGGGGTGGGTGGTGCCTGGGTCTCTGTGGTTGCCGACGTAACCGCTTGGTTTGGCGCTGTTGGTGGTTGAGCGGGGTTTGGGCTGTTGGGCGTTGGGTCATGGTACTCGGGCACGAATAGCGACCCGGTATTGAAGTTGAGAGTGAGGAAGAACAACACCGTCAAGAAGAAGGGGAAGCCTACGAGGAACCAGGTGTAGATGGTCTGGCTTTCCTCGCTCAGGAATGGCAGCGAAGCCAGGGCAGAGGCTTCGATGACACCGGCGAAGACGGCGATAAGCGTCAATGGGCTGAATGATGGATTGTTCATGATGGGCGCCTGGGCATGCTTTGCTCATCAGTAGCCTGATTTTGATCACAGAGTAAGTGTGAGTATTTCCTCTATGGAGCGCTCTGGCCATTTATTTGTCGGCGTTCCGATGTCTTGTCCGAATAGTAGAAATTTCCTGCGTTAAGTGTAATGCCTCTACGCTTGGAGCTCGATTTGCAGAGTGTTAACTTGCACGCGGCTACATTTATTCAGGAGCGCATAAAGTTCTGCAAAATAACTGCGCGTAGGAATATTCCTTAAAAAGAGTAGGCACCTTCCTTCGATGCATCTGCCAAGGAAACCATCGCACGAATAATCGTTATGCTCGGTTGTGCTGGGGCATAAAACTAAAATAACGCAATAATGGATATCGCATGAACAAAGTGCTGATCGTGGATGATCACCCGGTCATTCGCCTGGCGGTACGCATGCTGATGGAACGGCATGGATACGAGGTGATGGCGGAAACCGACAACGGGGTGGATGCCTTGCAGCTAACGCGGGAGCATCTGCCAGACATTGTCATTCTGGATATTGGAATTCCCAAACTGGACGGGCTCGAGGTCATTGCCCGAATGACCTTGGCAAGCCCCGCAAGCAAGGTGCTGGTATTGACCTCGCAGGCGCCGGGCCACTTTTCGATGCGTTGCATGCAGGCGGGGGCTGCCGGGTACGTTTGCAAGCAACAGGAGCTGACCGAGTTGCTAAGTGCAATCAAGGCCGTGCTGTCAGGGTACAGTTACTTCCCCAATCAGGCACTGCACAAGGGGCGCACAGGCGTTGGTGGCGGAAGCGAAGTTGAAATGGTCGAGCGTCTTTCCGGCAGGGAGATGATGGTGCTGCAGCAACTTGCACGAGGAAAGACCAATAAGGAAATTGCCGATAGCATGTTTCTCAGCAACAAGACCGTGAGTACTTACAAAACCCGGCTGCTGCTCAAACTCAATGCGCGTTCACTGGTTGATCTCATCGAACTGGCCCAGCGGCACGGCCTGGCCTGAACCATCAAAAGCCTCCATCAGGAGGCTTTTCATGCCTGGGTTACAGGTCGTAATCAAAATCGGCCAGCTGCTTCTGCAGGCGCCGCTCTTCCAGCATATTGTCGATGGTCCGGCGCTTGCTGAGGTTGGTCTTGGCCACTTCGGGCTGCGGCTCAGCGTCTTCTTCTGTGATTTGAAACTCGTCGTCGATAGCCAGGTCTTCTTTATCGGTGCTCATGCGTCACTCCAAGCCAAAGGGCCATTGGCCGTCCTTATAGCGGGATTCACCGAGCGGGTAAAAAAGATTTTTTCAATCGTATTGCCAGTATTTTTGCTATTGCCTCAATCGTCCGATGTCTTGTGCCTGTATTCACACAGGTCCTCGATACGGCAGCTACCGCAGCGAGGCTTGCGCGCTTGGCAAACGTAACGACCGTGCAGGATCAGCCAGTGATGGGCGTCGAGCAGGTAATCCTTGGGCACGAACTTGAGCAGCTTCTTCTCCACCTCCAGCACGGTCTTGCCTGGTGCGATGCCGGTGCGGTTGCTCACCCGGAAGATATGGGTGTCAACGGCCATCGCCAGTTGCCCGAAGGCCGTGTTGAGCACGACGTTGGCGGTTTTGCGGCCAACCCCGGGCAATGCTTCAAGCGCCTCACGGGTTTCTGGCACTTCGCCGCCATGCTGTTCGACCAGCAGCCGACAGGTCTCGATGACGTTCTTGGCCTTGCTGTTGTACAGCCCGATGGTCTTGATGTATTCGCTCAGCCCATCCACCCCCAGCGCATGAATGGCTTCTGGCGTGTTGGCGATGGGGAACAGGCGTGCAGTTGCCTTGTTGACGCCGACATCGGTTGCTTGCGCCGAGAGAATCACGGCAATCAGCAGTTCGAAGGGGGTGGTATAGGCCAGCTCGGTCTTGGGCTCGGGATTGTCTTCATGCAGCCTGCGAAAAATCTCCAGGCGTTTAGCGGCATTCATGGGGTCAACGTGTTCCTTGACGATGTGCAGTGGTGGGCTCGGGGCGTAGCTGATTGTACAAGCCCAGCAGTAGGCCGAGCAGTACCAGTGCGCCGGGCGCCAGATGAGTGATGTGTAGCCCTGTGATATCGGTCAGGGCCTGACGGCTGATGGCCAGAGCCAGGCCAGCCACTGCCATGCCCGCAAGGCCAATGAGCAGTGAACGCCAGCGGCCGGTTTGCGGTAACAGGCGTTCGACGGCCAGGCATTGCAGGGCCAGTAGCGCGGGAAAGTGGCCAAGCACAAGGGCCATCGGCAACGCCCAGGCCTGCAGCCCCAACTGCAGGCAACTGGCGAGCGCTGCGGCCAGCACCATGGACATCCACAGGTGCATGGCAGGTAGCAGATGGTTGCGTAACCCCGCCATGAGCAGTTGGTGCAGCAGTATCAATACGGCCATGTAGACCAGCATCGTCGAGGCCTGTATGACTGACCCGGTCGTGCCGATCAAGGGTGCCAGGCAAACGCTTAGCAACCAGTACCTATTCATGTTGGTCCTCCCCGAGCAACGCGGTGCGGTGTTGATCGAAGTAGCGCAGCGCATCCTGCACCGCGTCGATCACTGCGCGCGAGGTGACTGTCGCGCCAGCCAGTTGGTCGAACACGCCGCGATCCCGCTTGAGCGCCCAGGCCGGCTCGGGCGGGTCGTCATGGGCCTTGCCGATAAACTGGTCCAGCCAATGCCGTGCGGGATCGACCAGTTGGTCGCCCAGCCCTGGGCTCTCCTGTTGGCGAAGTACGCGTAGCCCGGTCAGGCGACCATGATTGTCGATCGCGATGGCCAGCTCGATTGGTCCGGCGTACCCCGGCACCTCGCTGCGCAGCATGATGGCCACGGGGGTGTTGGCCAGGCTGGCGCGATAGCCCGCCAGCAATCGACTGTGTTGCAACTGCTTGTCGGCCAGTGCCAAGGGGGTCTGCAGTGGCTGGTTGTCGTAGCTATCTGTTGGCAGCACAGCCAGCCACTCACGCTCTTGCATCCGCTGTTGGGCTTCCTGGATGGGGCCGGCGGTCCAGTGTTGCCAGGCAAGGCTGCCGGTCAGTGCCAGGGCCGTCACCGATGACAGCAGCAGTAGGCTGCGCACGCGCCTGCTCATGTGGACACCGGTTGACGTCGCTGGGCCCAGCGGTCCAGCGCCGGAGCGCAGAGGTTCATCAGCAGGATCGCAAAGGCTGTCCCGTCCGGCACGCTGCCCCAGGTACGCAGCAGGTAGATCAGCCAACCTGCTCCGATACCGAACAACAGGCGGGCCAGCGGACGTTTACAGCCGGAGATGGGCTCGGTGCAGATGAAGAACGCTGCCAGCATGGTTGAGCCAGAGAACAGGTGCAGCAAAGGTGAACCATTGGAGTCGGAGCCCGACCCGTTCCACGCCAGCAGGCTGAACAGCAGGAGCCCGCCGAGCAAGCCCGCCGGGGCATGCCAGCTGAACACCTTGCGCTGCAACAGGAACAGCCCGCCCAGCAGGAATGCCAGGTTCACCCATTCGCTGCCTCGCCCGCCCAGCGTGCCGAAGGCCGGATGCGTTGCAAACAGCTCATCGATGGTCAGGCTGCGATTGTGCCGCAGGGCATCCAGTACCGTTGGGCTGGCCCAGGCGTCGATCTGCTCGCTGGCAATAAAGCTCAGGTGCAGGCTGTCGAGCAGGCCAGGCGCTTGGCCGGGCCAGTGATTCATCTGCAGTGGGAAACTCAACAGGGCGAAGGCATAGCCAACCATCGCCGGGTTGAACAGGTTGCGTCCGACGCCGCCGAAGGCCTGTTTGCCCAAGCCTATGGCAACGCTGGCCGCAGCCACCGGTAGCCACCAGGGGGCCTGGCTGGGCAATGCCACCGCCAGCAGCACCGCGCTGACCAATGCGCTGCCATCCTCCAGCGCCGGGCGTATCGCTTGCCCGCGCCATGTCAGCAGCAGTGCCTCTGTGGCCAGGGCGGCGCTGGCGCACAGCAGCAGGTTGATCAACACCCCCCAGCCATGCAGCCAGAACAGCGCCAGCAACCCCGGCACGCAGGCCAGAAGGACCAGGCCCATGGCGTTGCGCAGGCGCGGGTCAGGCAGTGGCATGGGTTTGCAGGCTCATTGTGTGAATAGTCCGCTAAGGCCGGAGAGCGCCATGGTCATCACGCCAGCGCCGATCAGCTCGATGGGCAAGCCACGCAGCGCCGCCGGAACATCCGCATGGCGGCTGCGTTCGCGCAGGTCGGCGAACAGTAGCAGGGCTAGCCAGAACCCCAACCCGCCTGCCACGCCCCAGGCCAGCGCTTGCCAAACGCTGCTGCCATCGCTGCCGAGCTGCAACAGCAAGCCTAGCACCGCGACATTGCCCAGCAGCAGCTCTTGCAGGCCCTCCGCAGGCCAGCCAGGTCGCATGCGGCGCAGCAGTTGCGGTAGGCCCCAGGCGAGCATCGCCAACAGCGGCAACAGGAGGAACAGGCTTAAGGCCTGCAATTGCAGCGGGGCAAGCAGGTACTGCTGGAGCAGCAGCCCGGCGGGCAGGCCGATCAGGATCAACAGCGCGCTGCACAGGCCAAGCGCTTGCAAGCGCTCGCGCTCGATCGGGTCGGGTTGCAACATCAGGTTGTTGACCAGCGCAGCGCTGACCAGGACCAGGATGTAGTCGCTCATGAAATGCCTGCCGCCTGAGGATGCCGTGATTATCCGGCAGCGGCCGCTGGATGGAAATGCCCCGGCCAGTTGGCCGGGGCAGGGGCGTTACTTGATGCGCTGGCCGGGCTTGGCGCCGCTGTCCGGGCTCAGCAGGTAGATCTCTTCGCCACCAGGGCCGGCCGCCATGACCATGCCCTCGGAGATGCCAAAACGCATCTTACGTGGTTTGAGGTTGGCCACCATCATGGTCAGGCGACCTTCCAGCTTGCTTGGGTCGGGGTAGGCCGACTTGATGCCGGAGAACACGTTGCGCTGCTCGTCACCGATGTCCAGGGTCAGGCGCAGCAGCTTGTCGGCACCCTCGACGGACTCGGCCTTGACGATCAGTGCCACGCGCAGATCGACGGCGGCGAAGGTGTCGAACTCGATTTCGGCCGACAGCGGGTCCTTGGTCAGTTCGCCGTTGCCGGCTGGGGCCTGGGCTTGCGAGGCCAGCAGGTCTTCCTTGCTGGCCGCGACCATGGCCTCGACCTTGGCCGGCTCGATGCGGCTCATCAACGCCTTGAACGGGTTGAGCTTGTGGTTTTCCAGGCGCGACAGGTGGTCGTTCCAGGCCAGCGGGGCGACGTTGAGGAACGCCTCGGCATCGGCGGCCAGCAGCGGCAGAACCGGCTTGAGGAAGATCACCAGCTGACGGAACAGGTTGATGCCCTGGGCGCAGATGGCCTGGACTTCATCCTGCTTGCCTTCCTGCTTGGCCAGCGACCACGGCGCCTTGTCGGCAATCCAGGCGTTGGCGCGGTCGGCCAGGGCCATGATTTCGCGCATGGCACGGGCAAAGTCGCGGCCTTCGTAGGCTTCAGCGATCGACGGAGCGGCGGCCAGGAAGGCCTCGGTCAGCTCGGGGGCGGCATCGCCGGCAACCATCACGCCGTCATTGCCTTTGTGGATGAAGCCGGCGCAACGGCTGGCGATGTTGACCACCTTGCCGACCAGGTCAGAGTTGACCTTCTGCACGAAGTCCTCGAGGTTCAGGTCGAGGTCGTCGACGCCGCGGCCCAGCTTGGCGGCATAGTAGTAGCGCAGGTATTCCGGCTGCAGGTGGTCGAGGTAGGTGCGCGCCTTGATGAAGGTGCCGCGCGACTTGGACATCTTGGCGCCGTTGACGGTCAGGTAGCCGTGCACGTTGACCGCGGTCGGCTTGCGGAAGCCCGAACCTTCAAGCATGGCTGGCCAGAACAGGGCGTGGAAGTTGACGATGTCCTTGCCGATGAAGTGGTACAGCTCGGCCTTGGAGCCTTCGCTCCAGAACGCGTCGAAGTCCAGCTCCGGGCGGCGCGCGCACAGGTTCTTGAAGCTGGCCATGTAGCCGATCGGCGCATCCAGCCAGACGTAGAAGTACTTGCCAGGCTCGCCCGGGATTTCGAAGCCGAAGTACGGTGCATCGCGGGAGATGTCCCATTCCTGCAGGCCGGAGTCCAGCCATTCGGCCAATTTGTTGGCCACGGCGTCCTGCAACGTGCCGCTGCGGGTCCACTGCTGCAGCATGGCCTGGAAGTCGGGCAGCTTGAAGAAGAAGTGCTGCGAGTCGCGCAGCACCGGGGTGGCGCCGGAAATCGCCGACTTGGGGTTCTTCAGTTCGGTCGGGGCATAGGTGGCACCGCACTTTTCACAGTTGTCGCCGTACTGGTCCTCGGCCGCGCACTTGGGGCAGGTGCCCTTGATGAAGCGGTCGGCGAGGAACATGCCCTTTTCCGGGTCGAAATACTGGGTGACCGAACGGGTGGCGATGTGGCCGGCGTCACGCAGGCGGCTGTAGATCATGCCCGACAGCTCGCGGTTCTCTTCGCTGTGGGTGGAGTGGAAGTTGTCGAAATCGACCAGGAAGTCGGCGAAGTCGCCGCTGTGCTCGGCCTGGACGTTGGCGATCAGTTGCTCCGGGGTGATGCCTTCCTTCTCCGCGCGCAGCATGATCGCCGAGCCGTGGGCATCGTCGGCGCAGACATAGATGCACTGGTTGCCGCGCAGCTTCTGGAAGCGAACCCACATGTCTGTCTGGATGTACTCGAGCATATGGCCAAGGTGAATGGAACCATTGGCATAGGGCAGGGCGCTGGTGACGAGAATCTGACGTGGCTCGGACATGGTGGCTCGGCTACTTATCTGGCTACGGGGTAAAAATGAGGGTGATCGGCCACTATAAAGGGCTGGCGAAGATATTTCACCTTGCGAACGCATCTGCTGACGATTGACGGGTTAGCATAGGCGCCTGTTTCGTATTCAGTTTGCCAATGGGAGCCTCCATGAGTGCCGTTACCCGTGCCGCCGTCGAAGGCGTGCTTCGCCAGTACACCGACCCCTACCTGAACCAGGATCCGGTCAGCGCCGGCTGCGTGCGCGCCATCGACATCCAGGGCGCGCAGGTCAGCGTGCAGTTGCAGCTGGGTTATGCCGCCGGCCTGTTCAAGGGTGGTTGGGCCCAGGTGCTGCAGACCGCGATCGAGAACCTCGATGGCGTTTCTTCGGCGCGTGTGACCATCGATTGCGTGATCGCCACCCACAAGGCCCAGGCCCAGGTGCCGGCCATGGCCAATGTGAAGAACATCGTGGCCGTTGCCTCGGGCAAGGGCGGGGTCGGCAAGTCGACCACCGCGGCCAACCTGGCCCTGGCACTGGCGCGGGAGGGCGCGCGAGTCGGCATTCTCGACGCAGACATCTACGGCCCTAGCCAGGGCGTGATGTTCGGTATCGCCGAAGGCACTCGCCCGCAGGTGCGCGAACAGAAATGGTTCGTGCCGATCAAGGCGCATGGTGTTGAAGTGATGTCCATGGCTTTCCTCACCGATGACAACACACCCATGGTGTGGCGCGGGCCAATGGTTTCCGGTGCGTTATTGCAACTGGTGACCCAGACCGCCTGGGATGACCTCGACTACCTGGTGATCGACATGCCGCCGGGCACTGGCGACATCCAGTTGACCCTGGCGCAGAAAGTGCCGGTGGCCGGCTCGGTGATCGTCACCACGCCACAGGACCTGGCGCTGCTGGATGCGAAAAAGGGCGTGGAGATGTTCCGCAAGGTCAACATCCCGGTGCTGGGCGTGGTGGAGAACATGGCCGTGCACATCTGCTCCAACTGCGGCCATGCCGAGCACCTGTTCGGTGAGGGCGGTGGTGAGAAGCTGGCGGCCCAATATGGTGTCGAACTGCTGGCTTCGCTGCCGCTGTCGATGCTGATTCGCGAGCAGGCCGACAGCGGCAAGCCAACCGCCATTGCCGAGCCGGAAAGCCAGATCGCCATGGTCTATCAGGAACTGGCGCGTCAGGTGGGGGCACGGATCGTATTGCAGGAAGCCGCCGCACCGGCAATGCCGAGCATCACCATCAGCGAAGACTGACGCAGGCTGCTTCGAATGGAAAAACGCTGACCAGGCGATTTACAGCGACTTCGTGGGAGCGGGCTTGCCCCGCGATACCGGCGCAGCCGGTGCCCCCCATCGCGGGTCAAGCCCGCTCCCACGGAGTGCTCTGAGCGACAGGGCAGTCTGTTCCGCGAGATTTTCGAGCAGGCACAAAAAAACCCGCCAATGGCGGGTTTTTTCTGAAAGCTAGGAAGCGAGATCGACTTAGGCGATCTGAACTTCTTCAGCCTGCATGCCTTTCTGGCCGCGGGTAGCGACGAAAGTAACAGCCTGGCCTTCTTTCAGGGTTTTGAAGCCGTCAGCTTGGATGGCTTTGAAGTGCACGAACAGGTCGTCGCCCGACTGAGGGGTGATGAAGCCGTAGCCCTTCTCATCGTTGAACCACTTGACGGTACCGGATTGGCGATTGGACATTTTTCTGTCTCCTTGGACAAAGTTGATGGCGGCCAGGAAAGCCCCGACCGAGACTGAGTGCAAAGGAGCAGAAGGTGTCATGGAGATGGGCCGATCGTAAATCGTGCATCAAACAGATCTTCGGTGTCGCGTGCAGCACAGTGGCGACACCATAACCCACTTTCCCTGACCTGCCAATAACTGGTGAGAGGTTTGTCGTAATTCAGATCGGCGGCGGCTGCAGGCCCCGTCCGGCGGGCATTGCAGTGAGACTGTGGGATGCGACTTTGCCGCGGGCGCCGGGACCGGTAAGATGCGCATCACGATTTTTTTCACCTTGCACTCTCAGGACACACCCGCCATGAGCATCAAATCGGACAAGTGGATTCGCCGCATGGCGCAGGAACACGGCATGATCGAACCGTTCGTCGAGCGCCAGGTGCGCGGCGAGCAGGACAGCCGGGTCATTTCCTTCGGTGTTTCCAGCTACGGCTACGACGTGCGCTGCGCCGACGAATTCAAGGTGTTCACCAACATCAACTCGGCTACTGTCGACCCGAAGAACTTCGACGCCGGCAGCTTCGTCGACATCAAGAGCGACGTCTGCATCATCCCGCCGAACTCCTTCGCCCTGGCCCGCACCGTCGAGTACTTCCGCATCCCGCGCGACGTGCTGACCATCTGCCTGGGCAAGAGCACCTATGCCCGTTGCGGCATCATCGTCAACGTCACCCCGCTCGAGCCTGAGTGGGAAGGCCATGTCACCCTGGAGTTCTCCAACACCACCACGCTGCCGGCGAAGATCTACGCCAACGAAGGCGTGGCGCAGATGCTGTTCCTGCAGTCCGACGAAGAATGCGAAGTCTCGTACAAGGACCGTGGCGGCAAGTACCAGGGCCAGCGCGGCGTCACCCTGCCGCGCACCTGAGCCGACCAACCGCGGGAATTGTTTGCCCGTCCGGCACTCCAACGAGATAGCAGTCCCGGCGCGCACGACGCGTGCCGGCTCTCGTCAGGAGCCGCTCCATGAAACTCGACCCCGCAATCAGCGCCAAGCTGGCGGTCCTGCAGCCGAATCAGGTCGGATTGCTGGCCTGGACGCTGCTGGCGCATCCGCCAATGCACCTGCAGGCCGGTGGCGTACCGCATCAGCCTGACCCTGATACCCCGCAACCGCCAGAGCCCGGCGAGCATCCGCCGATGGAGCCGGGCGAGCCGACCCTGCCCGACGAACCACCGCCAGCCCCCGTGGCCTGACCCGTCCGCAGCGCCGCCTGGTTTTAGCGGCTCAGTTACCCAGCAGGTAGCCGCTGCGGCATACCTGCTCGCCAGCGACATGGGCGATGACCATGCCGGCCGTGGCCATGCGCCGCACGCTACGCGCATACAGCAGCCCTGCCTGGGTGTTGCGCAGCGGGGTGACGCGGTCACTGAGCGGGTCGATGACCTCGGCTATCAGTTGCCCCGCTTCCAGGTACTGCCCGGGTTTGGCATGGAACACCAGCAGGCCGCCCAGCGGCGCAGTGACGGGCTCCACCGCTGCCAGCGGCGTCGCTGGCTGGCGCAGGGCTGGCAGCGGTGCGGGCTGGCCGTCGATCACGCCGCTGTGGGTGAGGAAATCCACAATCGCCTGGCAGTCCTGGGTCGCCAGGGCATGGCTGACATCCGCCTGGCCGCGCAGCTCGATGGTCACCGAGAAGCTGCCCATGGGGATCGGGAAGCGCTTGCCGAAGCGCTGTTGCAATTGCCACCACACCAGGCTGAAGCACTCGTCGAACGACTGCCCGCCCGAGTCGGTGGCCAGCAAACTGGCCTGCACGCCCAGGTAGCGCGCCAGCGGTTCGACCTGAGGCCAGGCCTCCGGGGTGGTGTACAGATGCTCGACGGCTTCGAAGTCGCAGTGCAGGTCGAGCACCATGTCGGCATCGCAGGCCAGGCGCTGAAGGGTCAGGCGCTGGGATTGCAACGGGGTGTGCGCCGGGTGCGCGTCCAGGCCGCGACGCAGGTACTCGCGGATCAGCGCCAGATTGTGCGCAGGGTCGTCATTCAGATGGCCTTCGATCTGGTCGCCGATGCTGTCCGACAAGTCGACGAAGTTGCGGTTGAAGTTCTCGCCGCTCTGCAGCTCGAAGCGCCCCAGCGGGGCGTCCAGCAGCACCTGCTCCAGGCCCACCGGGTTGGCCACCGGTACCAGGATGATCTCGCGCCGTAGCCGGCCGTGCTGTTCCAGCTCCAACAGGCGTTGCTTGAGGTGCCAGGCCACCAGCATGCCCGGCAGTTCGTCGGCATGCAGCGAGGCCTGGATGTACACCTTGCCGCCGCCGCGCGGGCCGAAGTGGAAACTGTGCAGTTGGCGGGCGATGCCGGGCGCGGGGGACAGCAGGTCGTGGGTCGAATGGTGCATGGGGGTCCTGAAGAGGGCGGGCTGCGACCAGGGGCCGGGATGATGGATAGAAGCACAACTTAGCGTGCGGTGCATCATTGCCCGGTTTCGCACAACGATTGCTGGTGCAGCCGGCCCATGGCTCGGAAATGGTGAAGGTGCATTGCCTGTTTACTGGAGGCTCATCTTGGCTGCGCATCAAAAATGTTGCGCAACTGACCATTCTGTAGCACCTTGCTCTTGCGGGACTTGCATGAAATACAGCGAATTCCGTCGGTGGCTGCGTGCTCAAGGCGCCACGTTCGTTCCTGCCAAAGGCAGCCATTTCAAGGTTTACCTCGGCAAACGACAGACGATCTTCCCCGACCATGGCGCCAAGGAAATTGGCGAAGGGCTCAGGAAAAAGATCCTCAAAGACCTTGGGCTAGGCGATTGACCCTGAAACGAGGCAACGACATGAATTTTGATTATCCGGTGATCGTGCATTGTGAAGCAGGCAGCTTCTGGATCAGCTGTCCGGATATTCCAGAAATGGCCAGTGCGGGCGGCACGATGGATGAGGCGTTGTTCGATGCTGTCGATGCCTTGGAGTCGGCGCTTTCGTTATACGTGGATCGGCGTGACGCGATTCCACTGCCTTCGCCACACGGATGCGATCAGGCGGTGGTCAGGTTGCCTGCGTTGACCGCCGCCAAGGCCGCGCTGTGGAACACCATGATTGCGCAGAAAGTGACCAAGACCGAACTGGCTCGGCGACTTGGCGTCAATCGGCCACAAGTGGATCGTCTGGTCAACCTGTTGCATCGCTCGAAGATCGAGCAGGTAGAGCACGCCTTGCATGTGTTGGGCCAGCGTATCGAATTGGCAGTGGTCGCTGCTTGACCGCGCACCAATGAAAAAGCCGCCTGTCCAGGCGGCTTTTTCATGTCTGTCGGCTTACTTCCCCGGCACCAGCGTCAGTCGCTGGCTGCCATAAGCCCGTCCGAAGTTCTGCGGTTGCAGCGGCAAGCTCATGAAGCGCCCCTTGAACCAGGCATCCAGCCCGTCGCTGTAATGGCGGCTCGCCGGGTTGCCGGACTGGCCGCTGCTGGTCAGCAGTTGCAAAGGTTCGGCCTGGCCGAAGTCGACGATCATCCGCGCCGAGGCCGGCAGGCGGGTGTCGAAGTTGCTGCCCCAGGCATAGGGCGTGAGTGCCAGGGTGCTGAAGTCACCGCCGGCAGCCATTGGCGAGTGGCTGAGGCTGTCGCCCAGGCCACGGTAGTTCGGTGCTGGCCAGCGATACTGGTGCAGCTTGCCCCACTGCCAGGCACGGCGGTCGGCGCCGAGCTGGGCGGTGCCGGTATCGATCGCCGCCGCCAGGCTGCGTGCGAGGATGGCCGGTTTGTCTTCCTTCTGTGGCGTGCCACGGTCATCCCAGAACGGGCTGTCCTCGCGGCCCAACAGATGGTCGGCCTGGGCCGAATAGGAGAGCTGGGCATTGCCGACGAACGCTTGCCAGGCCGGGCTCGACTCGGGGCCGAGGTCGTCAAGGAAGGTCTGCCGGGTGACTTCCTGGAGGAACAGCTCATACAGCGCGGCATCGGCCGACACCGGGCTCAGCCGGCCATCGAAGGCCTTGAGCCGGGCCAGGGCGTCGCGGGCCTTGTCGCGCTGGGCGGCGGGCAAGGCGTCGATGGCCTGTTTGAGTGGCAGGGCCATGCCCGGGGCATCGAACATCTGCTTGAGCTTGTCGGCCAGCAGCGTCACCTGGTCGTTCTGCAGGGCCATCAGGCTACGGCTGTCATGGCGGCCGTTGCCCGCCAGTTGGGCCAGGCGCTCGGCGCGTTCAGGGTAGTACCAGCTGCTCGACAGCTGCATGCCGTAGCCCTTGGGCTGGCTGCGCTGGTTGGCATGGCCGATGAAGCCGGCGGCCGGGTCCTGATCGTAAGGGTGGAGCATCGCGTCGGCGTAGCCATCCCAGTCATAGCGCCCGTCCCAGCCCGGCGAGGGCAGCAGCCCCTGGCCGTCGCGGCGGTTGGGGTAGCGGCCACTGACTTGCCAGCCGATGTGCTCGGGTTCGGCGAACACGAAGTTAAGGGCTGCAGCGCCGATTTCACGGGTGCTGTCGAAGGCCCGCTCGATGTTGCTGGCGCGGGTCAGGTCGAACAACGCGTCGAGGCTGCGATCGTCCTTGAGTTGCGGCAGGTGCAAGGCCAAGGCCAGGCTGCCGTGGCCCGGCAGCAGGGTGCCATGGCGGGTGTCATACAGCACTTCGCGTTGCGGGCGCTGGCCACGGACGAAGAAGGTCTCGCTGCGTGCGCGGGCTTGCTGCCATTTGCCGTCGGCCAGGTACGTCAGTTGGCTGCCCTGGCGGCGTACCTGTTCGAGGAACAGGTCCTGGTTGTCGGCCATTACCGCGCTGGCGCTCCACGCTACTTTACCGTTGTAGCCGGCCAGCACGATCGGCAGGCCCGGCAGCGAAAGGCCGGCGACCTGGTATTTACCGGTATGGATCTGCACCGGGCTCAGCGCCCAGGGCGCCCGGCTGTCGCTGGCCAGCAGGCTCTTGCCGCTGCGACTGCGCTGTGGCCCGAGGGCGAGGTTGGACGAGCCGGGGTTGCCGAGCAAACCGAGATCGGCCAGTTGCTGGCCGGCGGCGGCGAGCGAGGCAAGGCCCGGCAGCTGGCTGGCCAGGTTCAAGCCCTTGAGCTTGTCGACTTCGCTTTCGGCCAGGGCTTCGTCGGGCGCGCCGGGTAGCAGCCAGGCCAGTTTATCTGCGCCGACCTTTTGCGCCAGGGTCAGGGCCGAGAGCTCTTCCTGCAGGTTCACCGACTGGCTGAAGGCGTACAGGCTGAAGATCAGCGCCGAGTCCTCCGGCTTCCAGTACTCGGGGCGATAGCCGCTACGGGCCAGTTCGGCCGGCAGCTTGTCGCGGTAGCGGAACAGGTAGGCGTTGACCCCTCGGGCATACACTTCGAAGAAGCGCTTGAGCCGCGGCGAGGCGTCGGCATAGAGCTGGCCGGCGCCCTGCTTGAGGTTGGCGGCGCGCATCAGGCGGTCGATTTCCAGCGCCTCGGGGCCGGCCAGCTCGGCCAGGCGGCCTTGGGCCAGCAGGCGCAGGGTGACCATTTGCTCAATGCGGTCACCGGCATGGATATAGCCCAGGCTGAACAGCGCATCGTGGAAGTTGCTGCTTTCGATCAGCGGCGCACCCATGGCGTTGCGCCGCACCGAAACATTCTGCGCCAGGCCCTTGAGCGGCTGGACGCCGGTGGTCGGCGGTACGCTGTCCTGCATGCCGCCCATCTGGCAGCCAGTCAGCGCAAGCATGCCGAGCATCGCGGCGGCGCTGCCGAAGCGGGGGCGGAAGGGAGGAAGGACGGGCGCGGCCATGACTAGGCTCCTGCAGGGCGTGGCGGGGTTTGGAAAGGCGCTAAGGTAGTGAGCGCGCAGTCGCCGTGCAAGGTGCGGGGGCGCTTTATTTACGAACGGCTTGCCGCCGGCTGCAAGCCTCAAGAAAAAGCCGGCATTGCACCGGCCCGTTTTATCTTGCGGCTTGCAGCTTGGCGCTCAGGGCTGCTTCAAGCGCCGTGGCACTTCTTGAATTTCTTCTCGCTGCCGCATGGGCACGGGTCGTTGCGACCGACGTCCTTCAGGGCATTGCGCACCGGCTCCTGGTGGCCGTGGTTGCAGTGCGGGCCATGCACATGGCCGTGGTCGTGATCGTGATGATGGTCGTGACCGTGGTTGCAGTCGGGGCCATGAACATGGGGTTGCTGGGTCATTGCGGGATTACTCCGGTAGAAAATCGCCGGGCATTATCTCACCACTGCGCGACAAGTGCAGGTCCCGGGGGATGATCAGCCCGGTGGCCAGGTCGCCTTGCAGCCGGTAGTGCAATGGCTGTTGGCTCCTGAGCAGTTTCGCCAGGGGCTTGAGGTGCTGCCAGAGGTTGGTCCGCGCGGTGATCTTGAAAGTGCGCCGGGCATGAGCGCCAACGCTGCGCCAGAGGCTGACATCCTCTTCGGCCAGCAGGATGTCACCCAGGTGTACCGCGTAGTGCAGGTTGCGAATGAACAGCCGGCTGTCGTTGGGGTTGATGACCTGCAGGTGCAGCACGAATTCTTGCTGGTGCAGGCGCATCCTGACCTTTTCCACCTTCATCAGGTGCACCTCTGGCTGGCGCCAGCTGTCGTCGCCCCAGCTGGCGCAGCCCGCCAACCCGCTCAGCAGTAAAGCCAGCAGCATCAGGCGGACGAGGGCGCGCATGTTCAGTTACCGAAATAGCTGGCGCAGCATTTCTTGAATTTCTGCCCGCTGGCGCAGGGGCAGGGATCATTGCGCCCGACTTTCAGTTCCACGGTCGGGTCGATGAAGTACCAGCGCCCGGCCTGCTGAACGAAGGCCGAGCGTTCGCGGTGCTGGTGATCGCCTTGGCCGTCATGCCAGCGTGCGGTGAAGGTGACGAAGGCATGCTCGGGTTGCCCGCCGAGCACCTCGGCGTTTTCCACCTCGAGCCCCAGCCAGGTGCTCTGCGCGCTCCAGGCCGCCATGCCGGCGCGGTCCAGGCCGGCCTGCTGGGCCGGCAGCGTGGTGCCGACCAGGTAATCCATCAGCCCCAGCACGTAGGCGCTGTAGCGCGAGCGCATCAGCGTCTGCGCATCCGGTGCCGGGGTGCCGGCGTGATAATGCCCACAGCAGGCATCGAGCAGGTTGCCGCTGCCGCAAGGGCAGACCGAGACACTCATCGAGTCACCACCAGTACTTGCCGAAATTTTGTGGATTGGCCCAGAACTTCGCATTAAGCCAGTCCGGCACCTGTTTGTAGTCATGCAGATCATAGGTGAACAGGCTGAGCACCTGTTCGTCGCGTTGGAATTTCTCGCTGGCCGACAGCGCCAGCGAGAAAAAATCGGTGTCGTGCCAGCCGCAGGCGCCCAGGTCTGCGAGTACCGCGACCTTGCTGGCATTGAGGTTGCGAATGCCGCCAAGCAGCTCCAGGCCACTGCGTTTGGGCAGGTGTTCAAGGCAGTCCACCAGCAACGCCAGGTCGAAGCGCTGGGCGGCCAGGCCGGCTGGCAATGGGCCGGGTGAGGCGACTTCTATGAGGGTATCCGGGTGCTCCGCGGCGAAGGCGTCCAGGGCCGGGAAGCGCGTGCCCACCAGCAGCAGCTTGTGTGGCGTGAAGCGCTCGAGCAGGGCGGCCAGGGCCTGCTGTGGCGTGCGTTGTGAGAAAGCGTCGGTCATTGCCATTCCTCGTTCAGGTCGCTCAAGACTAACGGCCCCGGCCCGCCTGGCATAGAGGCACGGCGCCACGTCGTGGCTTATTGCTGGCAGAGCGAGAAACAGCAGTCTTTACTTCCAGAGCATCGGTTTTGCACCGATTCCCCTAGGAGAAGCAACAAGATGAGCATAGTACGCACAGCGATACCCCTGGTCCTGCTCACCAGTGTGTTGACTGGTTGTGCAGGTTTGCAAAAAACCGACTGGCCGAAGTGTGCTGCCGTCGGGGGTGTAGGCGGCGCGGCCTTGGGCGCCATCGAGAGTTCCAGCTGGGCTGGCTGGGGTGCATTGCTCGGTGGCGGCCTGGCGGCCGGTTATTGCTGGGCCCACGGCGATGGCGACGAAGACGGCGATGGTGTGCCGGACAGCCGGGACAAGTGCCCAGGCACGCCGCGCGGGGTTCAGGTCGATGCCAACGGCTGCCCGCCACCACCCCCAGTGGTCGAGGAGGTCGTGGTACAGAAGGAAGAAGTCATCGTCATCCGTGATGTGCGCTTCGAGTTCGACTCGGCACGCCTCACCGCCACCGACAAGGAGCGCCTCAATACCATTGCCACGCGCCTCAAGCAGGAGGCCCCGAGCGCCCGCCTGAGCGTTACCGGCCATACCGACAGCGTCGGTTCCGACCGCTACAACCAGAAGCTTTCCGAGCGCCGTGCCCATTCGGTGACCGATTATCTGGTCGAACAAGGCGTACCGCGCAGCAGCTTCGTTTCGGTCGTGGGGGCCGGCGAGACCCAACCTGTGGCTGACAACGCCACGGCTGACGGGCGCGCCATGAACCGCCGTACCGAGATCAAGATCCAGCGTTGACGGCCCTGCGCCCGTGCCTTGAGAAGTGGCGCGGGCGCGTCTTTACTCCTGGGGGACCGGTAGCGGCCGGTGACACAGGAGCATTCACCATGCGTGTTTTGTCCAAGGCGGCGCTGCCGCTGTTGCTGGCCACCAGCCTGCTGGCCGGTTGCGCCACCCACAGCGATGGCAGCGCGCCCCTCAATCAAAGGACCTGGCCCCTCTGCAGCCTGCTCGGTGGGCTGGTAGGCGGTGGCCTGGGGGCTATCGAGAGTTCCAGTTGGGCGGCCGGTGGCGGTGCCCTGGGAGCCATCGCCGGTGGCCTGATCTGCTACGCCCAGGATGGCGATGAGGATGGCGATGGTGTCTTCGACCGCCGTGACCGTTGCCCGGACACCCCCGCCGGCACCCAGGTCAACCACATGGGCTGCCCGCTGCCCCAATACCCTCCCGCGCAGGCGCAAGCCGAGCCCGCCGCGCCCCCTGAGGTGATTACCCTCGACGATCAGGGCCAGGTGCTGTTCGCCTTCGACTCCGCCGAGCTCACGGCAGCCGCCCGGCAGCGTCTGCAAAGCCTGCTGCCCAGGCTGAACGCGCCGGGCGTGACCAGGGTCAAGGTCATTGGCTTCACCGACAGCGTCGGTTCCGACAGCTACAACCAGCGCCTGTCCGAGCGCCGTGCCAGCAGCGTCGCCGAGTACCTGATCAGCCAGGGGCTGGCACCGGACAAGGTGACCAGCCAGGGCCGTGGCGAGGCTGATCCGATTGCCGACAACGAGAGCGATGAAGGCCGGGCGCGCAACCGACGGGTGGAACTGCACCTGAACTGACCCCTCTGGCGCGCCTGCCGCAGTAAGGTTACTGTTGCCAGCGCGGTCCGCTCGAACGGGCCGCGCTGGCATAACAATAAACAGTGGGGGCGGGGTATGAAGTTCATCCTGGGCCTGGGCAAGGTCCTGACGGTGCTGTTCTGGTGGGTGGTGCTGTTCAACCTGTTCATGCCGCAGCCATTGCCGCTCAATTTGCTGATCAATGCCGCCGGCATCGTCCTGCTGTCACTGCACGTGCTCGAGGTGCTGTTTTTCAACGCCAGCTTGCGCGGGCGCAGCCACCGTTGGTTCGATCGGTTGCAGATCCTGCTGACCGGCATCTTCCACGTCATGTCCATCCCCAAACCTGGTAAGGCCTAGAGCCATGCATAAATTGATGTTGCTGGCCGCTTTGGCCGCGCCCCTGGCTCAGGCAGAAAGCCTTGAAGTCGCCGCTCACTCCATGCTGCGCCTGCCGAACAAGTCGGCCAGCGTGCACCTTGAACAGCTGCGTGTGGCCGACTCGGCGACCCTGTTGCTGCCAGCCACCCTCACTGAGCTGAAGATCGACCGCCTGGAGCTGGGGCGCGATGCGCGTATCGCCATCGCCCCCGCCGAACGTGACCTGAGTATCAGCGCCGCCAGCGCCCACCTGGGCGAAGGCAGTGAAATCAGTGCGCCTGGTGCACCGGGCACTTATGAGCGGGCAGCCCGCCCGGGGCGCAACCTCGACTTGCGCCTGCAGGCGCTTGAGGCCGAGCAGCTCGTCATCGATGCCCGTGGCGGCGCTGGCGCGCCAGGCTATGTCGGCCTCGACGGTGGTAATGGCAAGCCGGGTGGCTGCACCTGGGGGCAGGCCAGCCGAGGGGCCAATGGTGACAACGGTGGCAATGGGCACGATGGTGCCCCTGGCGGGCGGATCCGCCTGGCGCTGCCGGACGGCTTCGCCCAGGAACGGATCATGGTGCGGCTGGAGGGCGGCGCGCCGGGCAAGCCGGGCGCAGCCGGCAAGGCTGGCAAGGGCGGCGCGAGCAAGGGCTGCCTGGTGTACAGCACGGCGGCCGGCGCCAATGGCTTACCAGGGCAAGCCGGGGAGCCAGGTGCCGCCGGCGCTGCCGGGGAGTTGATCCTTCAGCGTTTGTAAGCGCCGGGGCTGAGCCTGCTTGAGGCGTTATCAGGCAGGCTTGTCAGCGACTCCCCACCTAACGGTCAGACACCTCCGACACCCATGGTCTAGTCTGAAAAGGACCGGTACCGGCCAAGTTCCCACTACAAGTGCCCGGACCGGACAACCATTGGAGTCCCCCGGGAGGTGCTCTCATGAGCCTGCTGCTTGAGCCGTATACCCTGCGTCAGCTGACCCTGCCCAACCGTATTGCCGTTTCCCCCATGTGCCAGTACTCCGCCGTCGACGGCCTGGCCAACGACTGGCACCTGGTGCACTTGGGCAGCCGTGCTGTCGGTGGCGCGGGCCTGGTGATCAGCGAGGCCGTTGCGGTCACCGCCGATGGCCGCATCACTGCCGAAGACCTTGGCCTGTGGAACGACGAACAGATCGCCCCGCTGCAGCGCATCACCCGCTTCATCACCGCTCAGGGCGCCGTGCCCGGCATCCAGCTGGCCCACGCCGGACGCAAGGCCAGCACTTATCGCCCCTGGTTGGGCAAGCAGGGCAGCGTCAAGCTCGAAGAGGGTGGGTGGCAGCCGGTCGGCCCATCGAAAATCGCCTTCGACCCGCAGCACACCGCGCCGCGCGAGTTGAGCAAGGACGAGATCCAGGGCGTGGTGGCCGCGTTTGTGGCCGCGACCGAGCGCGCATTGAAGGCGGGTTTCAAGGTCGTGGAAATCCACGCTGCCCATGGCTACCTGCTGCACCAGTTCCTGTCGCCGTTGAGCAACCAGCGTCGCGACGACTATGGCAGTTGCTTCGAAAACCGCATTCGCCTCACCCTGCAGGTCACCGAAGCAGTGCGCAAGGCGTGGCCGAAGGAGCTGCCACTGTTCGTTCGCGTATCGGCCACCGACTGGGTGGAGGATGGCTGGAACCCGGATGAAACCGTCGAACTGGCGCGCCGCCTGCGCGTGCAGGGTGTCGATCTGATCGACGTTTCATCTGGCGGCACCTCGGTCAACGCCGAGATCCCCACCGGCCCGGGCTACCAGACCCGCTTCGCCGAGCGGGTGCGCAAAGAGTCGGAAATCGCCACCGGCACCGTTGGCATGATCACCGAACCCGCCCAGGCCGAGCACATCCTGCGCACTGGCCAGGCCGATGTGATTTTCCTGGCCCGTGAACTGCTGCGCGACCCGTACTGGCCACTGCACGCCGACGATGACCTGGGCGGCAACAAGGCCACGTGGCCGGCGCAGTACCAGCGGGCGACCAGCCGGGCCAACCCGATCCACGAGTCGGACCTGCGCGATTGACTCAGCGGTAGGCGGCCTTGCTGAGGATGTCGCTCACCCATTGGTTGATGCTTTTCTGCGCAAGCTCCGCCTGGGCCGCCACGCTGGCGTGAAGCGTGGGCTCCAGGCGCAGGCTGAGCTTGCCGGAGTAGGTCTTTTGCGGTTCGCGCCCCAGGCGCTGACAGGTTTCGAGGTAGTCGTCGACGGCCTCCTCGAAGGCCTGACGCAGTTCGCTGATCGATTCGCCATGGAAGCCGATCACGTCGTGGATACCGGCGACATGGCCAACCAGCAGTTGGTCTTCGTCGCTGTATTCGATGCGGGCGGCATAGCCGCGGTAATTCATCACATTCATGGTGTCACTCCTGCCTGCTCCAGGAACTGGCGGGCATCCTTCACTTGATAGGCTTTGGCGTGGCGTTCCGGGTGAGGGCGGTGGAAGGTTGCGACCGCCCCGTGGAGTTCGAACCGTACGCGTGACCCCCTACCTTCGACCGTTCTGGCGCCAAGCGATACCAGCAGCGATTCCAGGCGTATCCAGTCCAGGGTTTTGGGCACAGGTTTCTTGAAGACAAGTTCGAGTAAAGCACGTTGGTGATTATTCATGGTATCAGTCTGTGATACCAGTTTAATTTGCTCAACGGCTTGGCGGTAGGGAGTGGCAGCGGCAGATTGCGGGAAATGTCGGTATGGCAGGCAGCAAAAAGCCGACTGGCGTTCACTGCCAGTCGACTTCTGTCATCCGTGCATCAATGCTTGAACATCACATGCCGCACACAGGTGTAGTCCTCCAGCCCGTACATCGACATATCCTTCCCGTACCCCGAATGCTTCTGCCCGCCATGGGGCATCTCGCTGACCAGCATGAAGTGGGTATTCACCCAGGTGCAGCCGTAATGCAGCCGTGCCGCCAGGCGGTGGGCGCGGCCGCTGTCGCGGGTCCATACCGATGAAGCCAGGCCGTACTCGGAGTCGTTGGCCCATTCCAGCGCCTGGGCCTCGTCGCTGAAGCGGGTCACCGACACCACCGGCCCGAACACTTCGTGGCGGACGATCTCGTCATCCTGCAGGGTGTCGGCCAGCACGGTGGGTTCGAAGAAGAACCCGTCTCCCGGCACGGCCTTGCCGCCGGTGACCAGGCGGATATGCGGCTGGGCAATCGCACGCTGTACCAGCCCGGCGACCTTGTCGCGGTGCTGGGCGCTGATCAGCGGGCCAAGCTCGGTGGCCGGATCGCTCTGCAGGCCGTGCTTGAGGCTGGCCACCGCCTCGCCCAGGCGTTCGACGAAGCGCTCGTAGATGCCGTCCTGCACGTACAGGCGGCAGGCCGCGGTGCAGTCCTGCCCGGCGTTGTAG
Organism: Pseudomonas oryziphila; assembly: GCF_003940825.1. Taxonomy (NCBI): domain Bacteria; kingdom Pseudomonadati; phylum Pseudomonadota; class Gammaproteobacteria; order Pseudomonadales; family Pseudomonadaceae; genus Pseudomonas; species Pseudomonas oryziphila. Next base: position 1,277,376 of record NZ_CP034338.1, read on the forward strand.
AAGCCGAAGGCGCGGATGCCTTCGATGGCTGCATCGATGTCGGCATCGTCGAACACGATCACCGGGGCCTTGCCGCCCAGCTCCATGTGCATGCGCTTCACGCTGTCGGCGGTGGCGCCGATGATGTGCGCGCCGGTGGGGATGGAGCCGGTCAGCGACACCATGCGCACCTTGGGGTGGGTAACCAGCGGGTTGCCGACGGTCTGGCCGCGGCCGAACAGGATGTTGAGTACGCCGGCCGGCAGCAGGCCCTGAATCAGCTCACCCAGGTGAAGTGCGGTCAGCGGGGTCAGCTCCGAAGGTTTGATCACCACGGTGTTGCCGGCGGCCAACGCTGGGGCGATTTTCCACGCCAGCATCATCAGCGGGTAGTTCCACGGCGCGATGGACGCCACCACCCCCAGCGGGTCACGGCGGATCATCGAGGTGTGCCCGGGCAGGTACTCACCCGCCGCCGAGCCGCCCAGGCAGCGTGCCGCGCCGGCGAAGTAGCGGAACACGTCGGCGATGGCCGGGATCTCATCGTTGAGTGCGGCAGCGTAAGGCTTGCCGCAGTTGTCAGACTCCAGCCTGGCCAGCGCCGCGCCGTGCTGTTCGATGACGTCGGCGATGGCCAGCAGCGCGGTCGAGCGCTCTTTCGGCGTGGTCTGCGACCAGCCGTCGAACGCCTTGTCGGCCGCGCGCACAGCGCTGTCGACCTGGGCCTCGGTGGCTTCGTTGATCTGTGCCAGGGCCGTGCCCTTGGCCGGGTCGAGCACGGTCCAGGCCGGGCCTTCGCCAGCGACAAGCTTGCCGTTGATCAGCATGTTGGTTTGCATCAGGGACTCCTCCAGGGTCATTTGCCGCTGCCCGCGACGCTTTCACCGCCACGGGTCAGGTAATAGGCGCCGAGGATCGGCAGCATGGTCACCAGCATCACCAGCATGGCGACCACGTTGGTCACCGGCACGTCGCGCGGGCGGCTGAGCTGGTTGAGCAGCCAGATCGGCAAGGTGCGCTCGTTGCCGGCGGTGAAGGTGGTGACGATGATTTCGTCGAACGACAGGGCGAAGGCCAGCATGCCGCCGGCCAGCAACGCCGAGCCCAGATTGGGCAGGATGATGTAGCGGAAGGTCTGCCAGCCGTCGGCGCCCAGGTCCATCGACGCTTCGATCAGGCTCTGCGAGGTACGGCGCAGGCGGGCGATGACGTTGTTGTAGACGATCACCACGCAGAACGTGGCGTGGCCGACGACGATGGTGAACAGCCCGGGTTCTATGCCTAAGCGCTTGAACGCCGAGAGCAGGGCGATACCGGTGATGATGCCGGGCAGGGCGATCGGCAGGATCAGCATCAGCGAGATGCTTTCCTTGCCGAAAAAGCTGCGTCGATACAGCGCCGCCGAAGCCAGGGTGCCAAGCACCAGGGCGATCAGCGTGGCCAGGCAGGCCACCTGCAATGACAGCTTGATCGCTTCGAGCACGTCGGGGCGGGCGAGGGCCACGGCGAACCACTTCAGCGTGAAGCCCTTGGGCGGGAAACTGAACGCCGCGTCTTCGGTATTGAAGGCATAGAGCAGGATGATCAGGATCGGGAAGTGCAGGAACACCAGCCCGCCCCAGGCCGCCAGGCGCAGGCCCGTCGAGGCTTTTTCAGAGTGCATCGAAGGCCCCCAGGCGTTTGACGATGGACAGATACACCGCGATCAGCACGATCGGCACCAGGGTAAAGGCCGCCGCCATGGGCATGTTGCCGATCGCCCCTTGCTGGGCATACACCATGCTGCCGATGAAATAGCCGGGCGGGCCGACCAGTTGCGGCACGATGAAGTCGCCCAGGGTCAGCGAGAACGTGAAGATCGAGCCGGCGGCGATGCCCGGCACCGACAGCGGCAGGATCACCTGCATGAACGTTTGCCGGGGTTTGGCGCCGAGGTCGGCCGAGGCTTGCAGCAGGGAAGGCGGCAAGCGCTCCAGTGCCGCCTGGATCGGCAGGATCATGAACGGCAGCCAGATATAGACGAACACCAGAAAGCGCCCCAGGTGCGAGGTCGACAGGGTGCTGCCGCCCACGCCGGGGATGTCCAGCACCAGCTGCAACAGCGGCTGCAGGTGCAGTTGCTGGATGAACCACTGAGCCACGCCGCCCTTGGCCAGCAGCAGGGTCCAGGCGTAGGTCTTGACGATGTAGCTGGCCCACATCGGCATCATCACCGCGATGTAGAAGAACGCCTTGGTGCGGCCGGTGGTGTAGCGCGCCATGTAGTAGGCGATGGGGAAGGCCAGCACGGCGCTGGCCAGCGACACCGCCACGGCCATGCTCAGGGTGCGCAGGATGATGTCGAAGTTGGCCGGGTTGAACAGCGCGGCGAAGTTGGCCAGGGTCAGGTCCGGCGTCACCGCCATGGTGAAGTCGTCGAAGGTGTAGAAACCTTGCCACAACAGGTTCAGCAGCGAGCCCAGGTAGATCGCGCCGAACCACAGCAACGGCGGGATCAGCAGCATCAACAGGTACAGGTTGGGGCGCCGGTACAGCAGGTCGCTCAGGCGCCGCAGCGGCGTGATGCCCGTTGCTTTTTCAGCGGCCAGGCTCATGGCTGGGTTTCCCGCAGCGCCGTCATCGCCTCGCGCGGCCAGCTGGCCTGCACGCGCTGGCCGGCCTGCCACTGGTGCGCCTGTGCCTGCCAGCGGTCGTTGGCCTGGCTTACGGCGAGCAACTGGCCGCAGTCCAGCTTCACCTCGAAACGGGTGGCGCTGCCCTGGTACTGGATGTCGTGCAGCACCCCACCGACCTGTACATCGCCGCTGGCGGGCTGGCCGTCGAGGCGGATGTGCTCGGGGCGGATGGAGAAGGGCGATGCGCTGCCATTGAGCTGTTGCGCCAGTTCCCCGCGCAGCACGTTGGAGGTGCCGACGAACTCGGCAACGAAGGTGGTCGCCGGCTGCATGTACAGGTTGCGGGGCGTGTCGACCTGTTCGATGCGCCCGCGGTTGAACACGGCCACTCGGTCGGACATCGACAATGCCTCGGTCTGGTCGTGGGTGACGAAGATGAAGGTGATGCCCAGTTGGCGCTGCAGCTTTTTCAGCTCGCCCTGCATTTGCTCGCGCAGTTTGAGGTCGAGGGCGCCGAGTGGTTCATCGAGCAGCAGCACCCGTGGCCGGTTGACCAGGGCGCGGGCCAGGGCGACGCGCTGGCGCTGGCCGCCGGACAGCTGCGCCGGCTTGCGTGCGCCGTAGCCGTCCAGGGCGACCATGGCCAGCGCCTCGTCGGCACGAGCATGGCGTTCGGCCTTGGCCACGCCTTTGACTTTCAGGCCATAGGCGACGTTGTCGCGCACGTTCATGTGGGGGAACAGGGCGTAGTCCTGGAACACGGTGTTGACGTCACGCTGGTACGGCGGCAGCCCGGCGGCTTCGCTGCCATGGATGCGGATCGAGCCGCTGCTGGGTTGCTCGAAGCCGGCGATCAGGCGCAGGCAGGTGGTCTTGCCCGAGCCCGAGGGGCCGAGCATGGAGAAGAACTCGCCGTCCTCGATGTCGATGCTGACCTGGTCGACGGCCTTGACCTCGCCGAAGGTGCGGGAAACCTGGGTGAACTGTACGGCTAGGGGCATAAGCGGTACTCAGCTGGCTTTGTATTGCCTGTGCCGGCCTCATCGCTGGCAAGCCAGCTCCCACAGGTCATTCACAAGGCCGGGGCCAGTGAGATCCTTGTGGGAGCCGGCTTGCCGGCGATGAGGCCAGTGCAGGTGAAAACTCCTTTGCTAACGGTTTCAGCGCCCGCCCATGATCGCGATGTAGTCCTGGGTCCAGCGGCTATAGGGCACGAACTTGCCGCCCTCGGCCTGCGGGGTTTTCCAGAAGGCGATCTTGTCGAAGTTGTCGAAGCCATTGGTCTTGCAGCCCTCGGCCCCCAGCAATTCGCTGCCGGTACAGGCCGCCGGTACCGCCGGCAACGAGCCGAACCAGGCCGCCACGTCGCCCTGCACCTTGGGCTGCAGCGACCAGTCCATCCATTTGTAGGCGCAATTGGGGTGCTTGGCCTCGCTGTGCAGCATGGTGGTGTCGGCCCAGCCGGTGGCGCCTTCCTTCGGCACCACCGAGGCCACCGGCTGCTTGTCGGCCTGCAGCCCGTTGACCATGTAGCCCCACGAACTGGTGGCAGCCACGCCCTCGTTCTTCACGTCGCTCATCTGCACGGTCGCGTCGTGCCAGTAGCGATGGATCAGCGGCTGCTGCTGGCGCAGCAGGTCGAGTACCGCCTTGTACTGCGCCTCGGTGAGTTCGTAGGGGTTCTGGATACCCAGTTCAGGCTTGGCGGACTTGAGATAGAGCGCCGCGTCGGCGATGTAGATCGGCCCGTCGTAAGCCTGCACGCGGCCCTTGTTGGGTTTGCCGTCGGGCAGGTTCTGCGGTTCGAACACCACGCTCCAGCTGGTGGGTGGCTGCTTGAACACGTTGGTGTTGTACAGCAGCACGTTAGGGCCCCACTGGTAGGGCGTGCCATACACCTGGTCCTTGACCACGTACCAGGCGCCGTTGTGCAGGCGCGGGTCGAGGTTCTTCCAGTTGGGGATCAGCGCGGTGTTGATCGGCTGCACCCGCTTGCCGGCGATCAGCCGCAGCGAGGCATCGCCCGAGGCAGTCACCAGGTCATAGCCGCCCTTGGTCATCAGGCTGACCATCTCATCGGAGGTGGCGGCGGTCTTCACGCTGACCTTGCAGCCGGTTTCCTTCTCGAAGCCGGTGACCCAGTCGTAGGCCTTGTCGCTTTCACCGCGCTCGATGTAGCCGGGCCAGGCGATGATGTCCAGTTGCCCCTCGCCGGCACCGAGCTTCTGGGGCAGCCCGGCGGCCTGGGCGCCAGCGCTGGCGAGCAGGGCACCGAGCAAAACGGTCTTGTGCACTGACATGATGTTCCCTCTTGTTGGCAATTGTGGTCGGGGCAGACGTCAAGCAAAGCGGCGGTCAGTTGGCTGACTGCTTATGATTTTTAGCGACTGAGTCGAGTCTAGATCGCTTTTATCAATCGCTGATGCAACATCCGGAAGCATTTGCACAGGTGGAGAAACCCCTGCGCCGTCCTACTCTGGTGGCCACTTTTTCGTACACGTGGAGGCACGCCAGATGAATACCCGAGGTCTGCTCGACCAACTGCTCAAGTCCGGCCAGGATCTGCTCAACAGCCAGGCCAGCAAAGGCTCCGGGCACAAACCTGCAGGCAGCGGCGGGCTGGGCAGCCTGCTTTCCGGTGCCGGCGGCGGTGCCCTGGCAGCCGGCGCCATGGGTTTGCTGCTGGGTAACAAGAAGGCCCGCAAATACGGCGGCAAGGCGCTCACCTACGGTGGCCTGGCCGCGCTCGGGGTGCTGGCCTACAAGGCCTATGGCAACTGGCAGGCGCGCCAGGGCGCAGGCGACCAGCCGCCACAGACGCTGGACCGCCTGCCCCCGGCCCAGGCCGAGCAGCACAGCCAGGCGGTGCTGCGGGCACTGGTGGCGGCGGCCAAATCCGACGGCCATATCGACGAGCGCGAGCGGGCCTTGATCGAAGGCGAGTTCACCCGCCTGGACAGCGACCGTGAGCTGCAGCACTGGCTGCACGCTGAGCTGAACAAGCCGCTGGACCCTGCCGAGGTGGCCCGCGCCGCGCAAACCCCGGAAATGGCCGCCGAGATGTACCTGGCCAGTGTGATGATGGTCGACCAGGAGAACTTCATGGAGCGCGCCTACCTCGACGAACTGGCACGCCAGCTGCGCCTGGACCCGGCCTTGCGCCAGGAGTTGGAGAGCCAGGTCAGGCTTGCCGCAGGCCAGTGAACAGGCAAATGGCCACATCAATAGGCAAGGAGGCCTGAATACAGCAGCATTCAGCCGCAAATGCGTAAGACGCCTGGGCTATACTTCGGCGATTTTTCCCGCTCGTATCGAATTCCTGAGGGCTGAATGTTGAAGAACTGGACCTTGCGCCAACGGATCCTGGCAAGTTTCGCCGTGATCATCGCCATCATGCTGCTGATGATCGTGGCCGCCTACTCGCGGCTGGTGGCGATCGAATCCAGTGAGGAAGCGGTGGGGTCCGACAGCATTCCTGGCGTCTATTACAGCTCGATGATTCGCAGTGCCTGGGTCGACAGCTACGTCACCAGCCAGCAGTTGGTGGGGTTGTCGAACCACCGCGAAATCACCTCGGCCGACATGGAGCTGTTCAAGAGCTTCGATGACCGCCTCAAGCAGCACATGGCCAGCTACCAGGCCACTATTCGCGACCCCGCCGACCAGGCCGCCTTCGACGACTTCACCCGCCTCGAGGAGGGCTACGTGAAGATCGTCGACCAGGTGCTGGAGACCTACCGGCAAAAGAACTACGTCGAAGCCCAGCGCCTGATCGCCGAAGTACTCACCCCGGCCTGGGTGGATGGGCGCAAGCACCTGAACGGGGTGATCGAGCGCAATCGCGAGTCGGCCGATGCCGCCACCAACGACATTGTCAGCGCCGTCAACACCGCCAAGGGCAGCATGATCGTCTCGCTGCTGCTGGCGATCGTCGCCGCCGGTATCTGCGGCCTGCTGCTGATGCGCGCGATCAGCGCGCCCATGCAACGCATCGTGCATGCCCTCGATCGCCTGCGTTCGGGCGACCTGAGCATGCGCCTGAGCCTGGACCGCAAGGACGAATTCGGCGCCATCGAAGGCGGCTTCAACGAGATGGCCGAGTCGCTGGCCGGCCTGGTGTCGCAGGCCCAGCGCTCGTCGGTGCAGGTGACCACCTCGGTCACCGAAATTGCCGCGACCTCCAAGCAGCAGCAGGCGACCGCCACCGAAACCGCCGCCACCACCACCGAGATCGGCGCCACTTCGCGCGAGATCGCCGCCACATCCCGTGACCTGGTGCGCACCATGACCGAAGTCACCTCGTCGGCCGACCAGGCCTCGAGCCTGGCCGGTGCCGGCCAGCAGGGCCTGGCGCGCATGGAGGAGACCATGCACCAGGTGATGGGCGCCGCCGACCTGGTCAACGCCAAGCTGGCGATCCTCAACGAGAAGGCCAGCAACATCACCCAGATGGTGGTGACCATCGTCAAGGTCGCCGACCAGACCAACCTGCTGTCGCTCAATGCCGCCATCGAAGCGGAAAAGGCCGGCGAGTACGGCCGTGGCTTCGCCGTGGTGGCCACCGAAGTGCGCCGCCTGGCCGACCAGACCGCCGTGGCCACCTACGACATCGAACAGATGGTGCGCGAGATCCAGTCGGCGGTGTCGGCCGGGGTGATGGGCATGGACAAGTTCTCCGAAGAGGTGCGCCGCGGCATGTTCGAGGTGCAGCAGGTGGGCGAACAGCTCAGCCAGATCATCAACCAGGTGCAGGCCCTGGCGCCGCGTGTGCTGATGGTCAACGAAGGCATGCAGGCCCAGGCCACCGGCGCCGAACAGATCAACCAGGCCCTGGCCCAGCTCAGCGATGCCAGCACCCAGACCGTGGAATCGCTGCGCCAGGCCAGCTTCGCTATCGACGAGCTGAGCCAGGTGGCCGCCGGGCTGCGTGGCGGTGTATCGCGTTTCAAAGTCTGACGCCGATGACCGACCTGTCCCCCCGTGAGGACCGCGCGACCACTGCCAAGGGCGCGCTGTACCTGCAGTTCCGGATCGCCGCGCAGCGCTTCGCCCTGGACGTGCGCGAAGTGATCGAAGTACTGCCGCGTCGCCCGCTTAAGCCCATCGCCCAGGCACCGGCCTGGGTGGTCGGCGTGCTGGCCCACCGTGGCGCGCTGGTGCCGGTGATCGATGTGTCGGCACTGAGCTTCGGCGCTCCGGCGGTTTCGCGCGGCAGCACCCGCCTGGTGCTGGTGCACTACCGTGGCGACCCGCAGCGCCCCGAGCTGCAACTGGGGCTGATCCTGGAACAGGCCACCGAGACCCTGCGTTGCCGGCCCGACGAGTTCCAGCCCTATGGCCTGGACAACGCCGAGGCCCCTTACCTGGGGCCGGTACGTCAGGACGCGCAAGGCCTGGTGCAGCGTATCCGCGTCGACGATCTGCTGCCGGCTGCGGTCCGCCAACTGTTGTACCCCAGCGAAGTCGGGCAGGTGCCGACATGACCGGGCAACGGTTCTTCCGCTTCCTGCAGGAGCGTATCGGCCTGGACGTGGAGTCGGTCGGGGCGCCGATGATCGAGCGGGCCTTGCGCCAGCGCTGCGTTGCCCTGCAGGCCACTGACCTGGACGATTACTGGCTGCGCCTGCAACAGTCCACGGCCGAGCAGCAGGCCCTGATCGAGGCGGTCATCGTCCCCGAAACCTGGTTCTTCCGTTACCCCGAATCCTTTACCGCGCTGGTGGACCTGGCCCACAAGCGCGTGGCCGAACTGGCCGGTGCCCGGCCGCTGCGCATCCTCAGCCTGCCGTGCTCGACCGGTGAAGAGCCCTATTCCATCGCCATGGCACTGCTCGATGGCGGGGTCGCGGCGCAAGCCTTCAGTGTCGATGGTATCGACATCAGCCCCAATTCGGTGGCCAAGGCCGAGCAGGCGTTGTATGGGCGCAACTCGTTCCGCGGCAGCGAACTGGCCTTCCGCGAACGGCACTTCAGCGAAGCCGCCGAGGCCCACCAACTCGACGAGCGGGTGCGCCGGCAGGTCAGCCTGAAAGTCGGCAACGTGCTGGACCCGGCGCTCAAGGCCCGTGACGGCCAGTACGACTTTGTGTTCTGCCGCAACCTGTTGATCTATTTCGATGTGCCTACCCAGCAACGGGTATTCGAGGTGCTCAAGCAGCTTACCCACGCCCAGGGTGTGCTGTTCATCGGTCCGGCCGAGGGCAGCCTGTTGGCGCGCCTGGGCATGCGGCCTCTGGGGATCGCCCAGTCGTTCGCCTATGTGCGCCAGGCTGACCCTGTGCCGGCCCCGCCGAACAAACCCTTGCCGGCCATGCGCCCGTTGGCGCCGCCATTGCCCAAGGTGGTCACGCTGCCCCAGCGCCCGGCAAGGCCGTTGATGGCCCCCCCAGTGGCTGCCGAACCTCGGGAAAACGAAGCGCAACTGCTGGCGGCCATCGCCCGGCACGCCAACGCCGGCGACAGCCAGCAGGCCCGAACTGACTGCGAGCGTTACCTGCGCCTGTTCGAACCCAAGGCGCAGGTCTACTACTGGCTGGGGCTGCTCAGCGATACCGAGGGCGATGTCACGCAGGCCATCACCCATTACCGCAAAGCGTTGTACCTGCAGCCTCAGCACCCGGAGGCGCTGATGCACCTGGCTGCCCTGCTGGCCTCGCAAGGCGACGAGGCGGGCGCCCGACGCCTGCAGGAGCGCGCGGCCCGTGCCGGCCGGGAGGCTGAACGATGAGCGCTGGATACGACATGCAACTGATCGCCCATGACGATGGCCAGGCCATCGACGATTGCTGGAACCGCATCGGCGTGCACGGCGACAAGCAGTGCCCTCTGCTGGAACGGCATATCCACTGCCGCAATTGCGAGGTGCATGCGGCGGCGGCAACGCGCTTGCTGGATCGCTACGCGCAGGTGCTCGAAGAACAGGACGAAACACTGCCGCAGGCCGAGTGCGCAGTCGGTCGCTCCATGCTGCTGTTCCGGCTGGGTGAGGAATGGCTGGCACTGGCCACGGCCTGCCTCGCCGAAATCGCCCCGCTGCAGCCGGTGCATTCGTTGCCGCATCAGCGCTCGCGGGTACTGCAAGGGGTGGCCAATGTGCGCGGTGCGCTGGTGCCGTGCCTGTCGCTGGCGGACCTGCTGAACGTGCCGGCCGAGGCCAGCGTCGAGCGCAGTGGGCGGGTCATGCCGCGCATGCTGATCCTGGCTGCCGAAGGGGGCCCGGTGGTGGTGCCGGTGGCGGAGATCGATGGCATCCACCGGCTGGACCCTGAGCACCTGCAGGAGGGCCGCGATACCGCCCACTTCACCGCTGCGGTGCTGCAGTGGCGGGGCCGCAGCGTGCGGGTCCTGGATGAACAACACCTTCTGCAAGCCGTGAAGCGGAGCCTGTCATGACCCCGGAGCAAATGCGCGACGCGTCCTTGCTGGAGCTGTTCAGCCTGGAGGCCGAAGCCCAGACCCAGGTGCTCAGTGCCGGCCTGCTGGCACTGGAGCGCAACCCCGCCCAACCTGACCAGCTCGAGGCCTGCATGCGTGCGGCCCATTCGCTCAAGGGTGCGGCGCGGATCGTCGGCATCGACGCCGGCGTCAGCGTCGCCCATGTGATGGAAGACTGCCTGGTGGCCGCGCAGGAGGGCCGCCTGCTGCTGCGCCCGGAGCATATCGATGCGCTGCTGCAAGGTACCGACCTGCTGATGCGCATCGCCACGCCAGGCGACCCGGCAGGCGAAGGCCTGGTGCCGGTGTTCCTCACCCAGATGGCCGGGCTGCTGGATTCGCCGCCGTCGACCATGCAGGTGGCGCCGCCGTTGCCGGCTGCAACGCCGCCAGCCATGGTCGCGCCGCCGCCGGCCATGGAGCCTGAGCCGGAGCCTGCCGCTGAACCCGAAGCCGAGCCGGTCGTCCGGCCGAGGGCCGGCAAGCGCGCTGGCGAGGGTAGCGAGCGCGTGCTGCGGGTCACTGCCGACCGGCTTAACAGCCTGCTCGACCTGTCGAGCAAGTCGTTGGTCGAAACCCAGCGCCTGAAGCCTTATCTGGCGACCTTGCAGCGCCTCAAGCGCATGCACGGCCAGGGCATGCGCGCCCTGGACGGGCTGAAAGCGCAGCTCGAAGACAGCGGCCAGGGCCCGGAAGTACTCGATGCCCTGGCCCAGACCCAGCAACTGCTGGCCGAAACCCAGCAGATCCTGCTGCAGCAGGCTGCCGACCTCGACGAATTCGGCTGGCAGGCCAGCCAGCGCGCTCAGTTGCTGTACGACACCGCGCTGGCCTGCCGCATGCGCCCGTTTGCCGATGTGCTGACCGGTCAGAGCCGCATGGTGCGCGACCTGGGGCGCTCCTTGGGGAAACCGGTGCGGCTGCTGGTCGAAGGCGAGAAGACCCAGGTCGATCGCGACGTGCTGGAAAAGCTCGAGGCGCCGCTGACCCACCTGCTGCGCAACGCCGTCGACCATGGCATCGAGCTGCCCGAAAGACGCCTGCTGGCCGGCAAGCCCGGTGAAGGCACGGTGCGCCTGCGCGCCTCGCACCAGGCTGGGCTGCTGATTCTGGAACTGGCCGATGATGGCGCCGGCATCGACCTTGAGCGCCTGCGCCGCAGCATTGTCGAACGCGCGCTGTCGCCGGCCGAAACCGTGGCGCAGATGAGCGAGGCCGAGCTGCTCACCTTCCTCTTCCTGCCCGGCTTCAGCCTGCGCGATACGGTCACCGAAGTGTCCGGGCGCGGGGTTGGCCTGGATGCGGTGCAGCACATGGTCCGCGAGCTGCGCGGCTCGATCGAGCTGACCCAGGTGGCCGGGCAGGGTTGCTGCTTCCACCTGGAGGTGCCGCTGACCCTGTCGGTGGTGCGCAGCCTGGTGGTGGAGGTGGGCGGCGAGGCCTATGCCTTCCCGCTGGCGCATATCGAGCGCACCCTCGATGTGCCGGCAGAAAGCATCGTGCAGATCGAAGGGCGCCAGCATTTCTGGCACGAGGACCGGCATATCGGCCTGGTCGCCGCCAGCCAGCTGCTCAACCGGCCGGCGACACAGGACGCGGGCCAGAGCCTGCGGGTGGTGGTGATTCGCGAGCGCGACCAGCTTTACGGCGTGGCCGTCGAGCGCCTGATCGGCGAGCGGGTGCTGGTGGTGATGCCGCTCGACCCGCGCCTGGGCAAGGTCCAGGACATTTCCGCAGGCGCCTTGCTCGACGATGGTTCGGTGGTGCTGATCATCGATGTCGAGGACCTGCTGCGCTCGGTGGACAAGCTGCTCAGCACCGGCCGCCTGGAGCGCATCGAACGTGGCGGCCAGCACGGCCGTGGCGTTGCGCGCCGGCGTGTGCTGGTGGTCGATGACTCGCTCACCGTGCGCGAACTGCAACGCAAGCTGCTGGGCAACCGTGGCTATGAAGTGGCCGTGGCGGTGGATGGCATGGATGGCTGGAACGCCCTGCGCAGCGATGACTTCGACCTGCTGATCACCGACATCGACATGCCGCGCATGGACGGTATCGAACTGGTCACCCTAGTGCGTCGCGATCAGCGCCTGCAATCGCTGCCGGTCATGGTGGTGTCGTACAAGGACCGAGAAGAAGACCGTCGTCGTGGACTTGATGCCGGCGCCGACTATTATCTGGCCAAGGCCAGCTTCCATGACGATGCGTTGCTGGACGCCGTGGAGGAGCTGATCGGAGGTGCCCAGGGATGAAGATCGCCATCGTCAATGACATGCCCATGGCTGTGGAGGCCCTGCGCCGAGCGCTGGCCTTCGAGCCGGCGCATGAGGTGGTGTGGGTCGCCGGTAACGGCGCCGAGGCGGTGCAGCGCTGTAGCGAACAGCTCCCGGACCTGATCCTGATGGACCTGATCATGCCGGTGATGGACGGCGTCGAGGCGACCCGGCGGATCATGGCCGAGACCCCCTGCGCCATCGTCATCGTCACGGTCGACCGCAAGCAGAACGTGCACCGGGTATTCGAGGCCATGGGCCACGGGGCCCTGGACGTGGTCGACACGCCGGCACTGGGCGCGGGCGATGCCCGTGAGGCGGCGGCGCCGCTGTTGCGCAAGATCCTCAATATCGGCTGGCTCATCGGCCAGCAGCGGCCCAGTGCCCCGCAGCCGGTGCGCACACCCTTGCGTGAGGCGTCCCAGCGCCGCGGGCTGGTGGCCATTGGTTCGTCGGCTGGCGGGCCGGCGGCACTGGAGGTATTGCTCAAGGGGCTGCCGAAGGCTTTCCCGGCCGCCATCGTGCTGGTCCAGCACGTCGACCAGGTATTCGCCGGCGGCATGGCCGAATGGCTCAGCACGGCGAGCGGGCAGTCGGTGCGCCTGGCCCGCGAAGGCGAGCCACCGCAGCCGGGGCAGGTCCTGCTGGCCGGTACCAACCACCATATCCGCCTGCTGCACAACGGTCAGTTGGCCTACACTGCCGAGCCGGTCAATGAAATCTACCGGCCTTCGATCGACGTGTTCTTCGAAAGCGTGGCGCGCTACTGGTCGGGCGACGCGGTGGGCGTACTGCTCACCGGCATGGGCCGTGATGGCGCCCAGGGCCTGAAGTTGATGCGTCAGCAGGGTTTTCTGACCATTGCCCAGGACCAGCAGAGCAGTGCGGTTTACGGCATGCCCAAGGCTGCTGCGGCCATCGACGCCGCAGTGGAAATCCGCCCGCTGGAACGCATCGCCGGGCGACTGACGGAACTCTTTTCGAAATGACGACAAGTATTGAGGCACGCCGCCTGGCCGGCCGTGACCGGGTGACCCGCAATGACTGATCTACCGATCGAAGGTTTCACGACCATCAACGAAGGCGCGGCGATGGTCCTGCTGGTGGACGATCAGGCAATGATCGGCGAAGCGGTGCGCCGTGGCCTGGCCTATGAAGAGAACATCGACTTCCATTTCTGCGCCGACCCGCATCAGGCGGTGGCCCAGGCCATGCGGATCAAGCCCACGGTGATCCTCCAGGACCTGATCATGCCGGGCCTCGATGGCCTGACCCTGGTGCGCGAGTACCGCAACAACCCGGCCACCCAGGACATCCCGATCATCGTCCTGTCGACCAAGGAAGACCCGCTGGTCAAGAGCGCGGCCTTTGCTGCCGGGGCCAACGACTACCTGGTGAAACTGCCCGATACCATCGAGCTGGTGGCACGCATCCGCTACCACTCGCGCTCGTACCTGACCTTGCTGCAGCGCGACGAGGCCTACCGCGCCTTGCGGGTGAGCCAGCAGCAGTTGCTGGACACCAACCTGATGCTGCAGCGGCTGATGAACTCCGACGGCCTGACCGGGCTGTCCAACCGCCGTCACTTCGATGAGTACCTGGAGCTGGAGTGGCGCCGAGCCATTCGTGAGCAGCAGCAACTGTCGCTTTTGATGATCGATGTCGACTACTTCAAGGCGTTCAACGACAGTTTCGGCCACCTGGCCGGTGACGAGGCCTTGCGTCAGGTGGCCGAGGCCATCCGCGGCAGCTGCTCACGGCCCAGCGACCTGCCGGCGCGCTACGGTGGCGAGGAGTTTGCCCTGGTGCTGCCCAATACTTCGCCGGGCGGCGCGCGGCTGATTGCCGAGAAGTTGCGTCAGACCATCATGGGTTTGAACATTGCCCACACCGTGCCCGAGCACGGCTCGTACTTGACCGTAAGCATCGGCCTGGCCACCCAGACGCCGGCGGTTGGCAGCCATTGCCGGCAGTTGATCTCGGCGGCGGACAAGGGGCTGTATCAGGCCAAGAACAACGGCCGTAACCAGGTGGGCATTGCCTGAGCGCGGCATCCTAACGCTGACGCCATTCCTTGTAGGAGCGGCCTTGTGTCGCGAAAGGGGCGCGCAGCGCTCCCGGCGGTAGCGGCTTTGACACTGATAGCCCGGGGCCGGTTTGCGGCCCATCGCGGCACAAGGCCGCTCCTACAAGGGGCGTGCATGGCTGATTGCGACGCCTGCCCGGCGGGTCTGCCGTCACGGCGCGGACTCGGTTATACTCGCGGGCTTTTCACCGAATTCGCACGAGAGCTGCCCGCCCATGGAAATCCAACCGATCCTGAACACCATCAAGGACCTCACCGAGCGTTCCCAGTCCATTCGGGGGTATCTTTGACTACGATCACAAGCATGATCGTCTGGTCGAAGTAAACCGCGAGCTGGAAGACGCCTCCGTCTGGAACAAGCCCGAGTATGCCCAGGCCTTGGGCCGCGAGCGCGCCATGCTGGCGCAGGTCGTCGAAACGCTCGATAAACTGGCCAACGGCCTGGGCGACTGCAAGGACCTGCTCGACATGGCCGTCGAGGAAGGTGACGAAGGCGCCGTCAGCGATGTCGTGACCGAGCTGCAAGGGCTGGAGGAATCCCTCGCCCTGCTCGAGTTCCGTCGCATGTTCAGCGGTGAGATGGACCCGAACAACGCCTACCTGGACATCCAGGCCGGCTCCGGCGGTACCGAGGCCCAGGACTGGGCCAACATCCTGCTGCGCATGTATCTGCGCTGGGCCGACAAGCGCGGTTTCGACGCCACCATCATCGAGCTGTCCGAAGGTGAAGTCGCCGGCATCAAGGGCGCCACCGTGCACATCAAGGGCGAGTACGCCTTCGGCTGGCTGCGCACCGAGATCGGCGTGCACCGCCTGGTGCGCAAGAGCCCGTTCGACTCCGGCGCCCGCCGTCACACTTCGTTCTCGGCGGTATTCGTGTCGCCCGAGATCGACGACAAGGTCGAGATCGAGATCAACCCGTCCGACCTGCGCATCGACACCTACCGCTCTTCGGGCGCCGGTGGCCAGCACGTCAACACCACCGACTCGGCGGTGCGTATCACCCACGTGCCGACCAACACCGTGGTGGCCTGCCAGAACGAACGTTCCCAGCACGCCAACAAGGACACCGCCATGAAAATGCTGCGGGCCAAGTTGTACGAGCTGGAAATGCAGAAACGCAACGCCGCCTCGCAGGCCCTGGAAGACAGCAAGTCGGACATCGGCTGGGGTCACCAGATCCGCTCCTATGTACTCGATGACTCGCGTATCAAGGACCTGCGTACCGGCGTAGAGCGCAGCGACTGCCAGAAGGTGCTCGACGGCGACCTCGACGAGTACCTGGAAGCGAGCCTCAAGCAGGGGCTGTAAGCATCCAAGCGGCGGCAAACCCGTGGGAGCGGGCTTGCCCCGCGATCCCTCACCCGCGTGAGGCAACGAACACCTGATGGAAAGAATGACGACATGAGCGACCTCAAGACCGAATCGCAAGACCTGCAACAGGAAGAAAACGCCCTGATCGCGCTGCGCAAGGAAAAGCTTGCCGCCGAGCGCGCCAAGGGCAACGCCTTCCCCAACGACTTCCGTCGCGACAGCTACTGCAACGACCTGCAGAAACAGTACGCGGACAAGACCAAGGAAGAGCTGGAAGCAGCCGCGATCCCGGTCAAGGTGGCTGGCCGCATCATGCTCAACCGTGGCTCGTTCATGGTGATCCAGGACATGACCGGTCGCATCCAGGTCTACGTCAACCGCAAGACCCTGTCCGAAGACACCCTGGCCGCGGTCAAGACCTGGGACCTGGGCGACATCATCAGCGCCGAAGGCACCCTGGCCCGTTCCGGCAAGGGCGACCTGTACGTCGAAATGACCAACGTGCGCCTGCTGACCAAGTCGCTGCGCCCGCTGCCGGACAAGCACCACGGCCTGACCGACACCGAGCAGCGCTACCGCCAGCGCTACGTCGACCTGATGGTCAACGAAGAAACCCGCCACACCTTCCGTGTGCGTTCGCAGGTGATCTCGCACATCCGCAAGTTCCTCATCGAGCGCGACTTCCTCGAAGTCGAAACGCCGATGCTGCAGACCATTCCCGGCGGCGCCGCGGCCAAGCCGTTCGAAACCCACCACAATGCGCTGGACATGGCCATGTTCCTGCGTATCGCCCCGGAGCTGTACCTCAAGCGCCTGGTGGTCGGTGGCTTCGAGAAAGTCTTCGAGATCAACCGCAACTTCCGTAACGAAGGCGTCTCGACCCGGCACAACCCCGAGTTCACCATGCTCGAGTTCTACCAGGCCTACGCCGACTACAACGACAACATGGACCTCACCGAAGAGCTGTTCCGCGAATTGGCGCAGCTGGTACTGGGCAGCACCGACGTGCCGTACGGCGACAAGGTGTTCCACTTCGGCGAGCCGTTCGTGCGCCTGTCGGTGTTCGACTCGATCCTCAAGTACAACCCTGAGCTGACCGCTGCCGACCTGCAGGACGTCGACCGTGCCCGCGAGATCGCCAAGAAGGCCGGCGCCAAGGTGCTGGGCCACGAAGGCCTGGGCAAGCTGCAGGTGATGATTTTCGAAGAGCTGGTGGAGCACAAGCTGGAGCAGCCGCACTTCATCACCGAGTACCCGTTCGAAGTGTCGCCACTGGCCCGTCGCAACGACGACAACCCATCCGTGACCGACCGCTTCGAGCTGTTTATCGGTGGCCGCGAGATCGCCAACGCCTACTCCGAGCTCAACGACGCCGAAGACCAGGCCGAGCGATTCCTGGCCCAGGTTGCCGAGAAAGACGCCGGTGACGACGAAGCCATGCACTACGATGCCGACTTCGTTCGTGCCCTGGAATACGGCATGCCGCCGACCGCTGGTGAAGGCATCGGTATTGACCGCCTGGTCATGCTGCTGACCAACTCGCCGTCGATCCGCGACGTGATCCTGTTCCCGCACATGCGTCCGCAGGCCTGAGTGTCCTGAACAAGCCGCCTTTCGAGGCGGCTTTTTCATGCCTGTACACTTGTACTGGCTGTACCGGCGTCTTCGCGGCTAAAGCCGCTCCTACAGGGACCGTGCAGTACTTGTGGGAGCGGCTTTAGCCGCGAAGACGCCGGCACTGAACAAACATTTTCATGAGGTATCACCGTGACACCTGCCATGCCTCACCAGGGCGCCGCCGGCATCGCCACCGCCGTCGCCGAAAGCGTGCAATACCAGGGCCGCAAGACCGCCCGCCAGGGCAGCGAGCAGCGCCGCCAGCAGATCCTCGACGCCGCCATGCGCATCGTCGTGCGTGACGGTGTGCGCGGTGTACGTCACCGTGCCGTGGCCGCCGAGGCCGGCGTGCCGCTGTCGGCCACCACTTACTACTTCAAGGACATCCAGGACCTGCTGGCCGATACCTTCGCCCAGTACGTCGAGCGCAGCGCCGCCTATATGGCCAAGCTCTGGGCCAACAGCGAAGGCGTGCTGCGCCAGTTGCTCGCCCAGGGTGACGGCAGCCCTCAGGCGCGGGCGCGCCTGGCCGACGAGGTGGCGCGCATGACCGCCGACTACGTGATCCGCCAGTTGCACAATCGTCGCGACTTTCTTATGGCCGAGCAGGCCTTCCGCCAGGAAGCGCTGCTGTGCCCACGCCTGGCCGAACTGGTGTGCGCCCATGAGCAGATCCTGCTGCACGGCGCGCGGCAGATGCTCCAGGTGGTCGGCTCGCGCCAGCCCGAGCAGGATGCGCAGATGTTGACGGCGATAATCGAGCAGATGGAATATCAGGGCCTGCTCAAGGACGCGAATGCGCAGGCCGATGAGCAGATGCTCGCTATCCTTGTCCGATACCTGCAGATGGTGCTGGCCTCGGCTTGAGCTGCGAACGAATTCTCAAGGAGAACCCGATGAAAGCCTGGCGTGTGGTGTTGTTGACGTTGTCATTCCTCTTGCTGGGCGGTTGTCTGGTGGCCTTCCATGAACCGCTGCCGAGCAATCAGGCAGCGCCCAAGGCCCTGCTCGGCAAGTGGAGCAGCAAGGACGCCTGGGGCGAGCCACTGAAACTTACCATCAGCCGCAGTGGCGGCGATGCCTACAAGGCGGTGGCGACCGCCAAGGGCAAGGCCCCTGAAGAGTACGTGTTCACGGTGTCGCGCCATGGCAACCGCTGGTACATGTCGGCCGGTGTGCCCAAGCGGCTGGGGGGCAACTTCCTGATTGGCGGTTTCGATATCGTCGAGGGCAAGGAACTGGTGGTTTACAACCTCGATGTCGAGCAGGTGCGGCAGGCCGTCGACAAGAAGGAACTGAGTGGGCGAAGCATCGAAGTCCCCGAAGAGAATGGCGAAGGTGTGTTGATCGACAGCCCGTCGGCGCGTGTGCTGGCGTACCTGGACGATCCGGCCAACTCTGACCTGTTCGTCGAGGTGGCGCGCTTCCAGCGCTCCGGCAAATGACCGTGTCGGCCTCTTCGCGGCTAAAGCCGCTCCCACAGGTGCATTGCCCGGCCTGAGGGCTGCGATATCCCTGTAGGGGTGGCTAAACCCCACAGGTGCATTGCCCGGCCTGAGGGCTGCGATATCCCTGTAGGGGTGGCTAAATCTGCCCCACAGGTGCATTGCCCGGCCTGAGGGCTGCGATATCCCTGTAGGGGTGGCTAAATCTGCCCCACAGGTGCATTGCCCGGCCTGAGGGCTGCGATATCCCTGTAGGGGTGGCTAAATCTGCCCCACAGGTGCATTGCCCGGCCTGAGGGCTGCGATATCCCTGTAGGGGTGGCTAAATCTGCCCCACAGGTGCATTGCCCGGCCTGAGGGCTGCGATATCCCTGTAGGGGTGGCTAAATCTGCCCCACAGGTGCATTGCCCGGCCTGAGGGCTGCGATATCCCTGTAGGGGTGGCTAAATCTGCCCCACAGGTGCATTGCCCGGCCTGAGGGCTGTGATATCCCTGTGGGAGCGGCTTCAGCCACGAAGAGGCCGGTTCAGGTGTCTTGTTCTTGAAAGGAGTCCCCGGTGGACGAGTACCAGCAGACCATACGTACGTTGTCCGACCGCATCGTGGCCGCGCAAACCCCCATTCGCGTGCTCGATGCGGTGAAATGGGACGACGGCATCCGCCAGGGCTTCCTCAAGGCCAAAGGCAAGGAACCACCCGCGGTGGACCGTGCCTACTACCAGAGCCGGCCCTTGTCGTTCGACTCCAGCGCGGTGAAGGCCGAGTTCCAGAACATCGAGCGTGACATCACCCGCCAGCTTGGCCAGTTCAACCCGGTCGGGCAGATCATGCGACGCATGTGCAAGGAATACCGCATGGTGGTGCGCATGCTAGAAGCGCGCGGCACCGAGGACTTCGGGCTGATTTCCCAGGAACTGTACGGCGCGGCCTCCGACGCTTTCCATGCCGGCGACCCGACCCTCGCCGACCTGGGGCTGATGCTCTCGGATTACCTGAACAACATCGACGGCCGTGGCGACCTCAAGGACGAGCCGAAGAACCTCACGGCGAAGGAGGCGGTGGAGATCCTCCAGCGCCGCCTGAACAAGGTGTTCGGCGAGGCCGAGGAAACCATTCGCGTATTCGAGTCGGACGGCATCGTCGCCGACGCGGCGGCCGGCGCCGACTACATCAAGGTGCGCGCCGACGCAATGTTCAACAACCGCGACGTGCGCGCCCTGGAGGTACATGAAGGCCTGGTGCATGTCGGCACCACCCTCAATGGCCTGAACCAGCCGATCTGTACCTTCCTGGCCAAGGGCCCGCCCTCGTCCACGGTGACCCAGGAGGGGCTGGCCATCCTGATGGAAGTGATCGCCTTCGCCTCCTACCCCAGCCGCCTGCGCAAGCTCACCAACCGCACCCGGGCCATCCACATGGTCGAGGAGGGCGCGGACTTCATGCAGGTCTACGAGTTCTTCCGTGGCCAGGGCTTCGAGATGGGGCAGAGCTACAGCAACGCCAGCCGGGTGTTCCGCGGCTCGGTACCCAATGGCCTGCCATTCACCAAGGACTTGTCCTACCTCAAGGGCTTCATCATGGTTTACAACTACATTCAGTTGGCCGTGAAGAAGGGCAAGCTGGAGCAGATCCCGTTGCTGTTCTGCGGCAAGACCACCCTGGAAGACATGCGCACCTTGCGCCAGCTGGTCGAAGAAGGCCTGGTGGAGCCACCCAAGTACCTCCCGGAGCAGTTCCGCGACCTAAACGCGCTGTCGGCCTGGATGTGCTTCTCCAACTTCCTCAACCACCTGAGCCTGGACCGCATTGAAGCCGACTACGCGAACATTCTCTGACGCCTGCCGTCACCTCGCCATCGGCCTTGGGCTGCTGCTGTTGAGTGGCTGCAGCAGCCTGCTGTTCTACCCTGAGCGCGGTCAGCCGTTTACTCCTGAGCGGGCCAAACTCGACTACCGCGATGTCACCCTGACCGCCGCTGACGGCGTTCGCCTGCACGGCTGGTGGTTGCCGGCCAAGGCCGGTGTCGAGGTCAAGGGCACGGTGCTGCACCTGCATGGCAACGGCGGCAACCTCGCGGGCCACCTGGGTGGCAGCTACTGGCTGCCGGAGCAGGGGTACCAGGTGCTGATGATCGACTACCGGGGCTATGGCCTGTCCCAGGGCAAGGCCACCTTGCCTGAGGTCTATGAAGACATCGCGGCGGCCATGGCCTGGCTGGACCGCGCCCCCGAGGTGCAGGGCAAGCCACTGGTGCTGCTGGGCCAGAGCCTCGGCGGCGCCATGGCCATCCATTACCTGGCGGCGCACCCGCAGCAGCGCGAGCGCTTCAGCGCACTGGTGTTCGACGGTGTGCCGGCCAGTTACCGGGCGGTGGGCCGCTATGCCCTCAGTACCTCGTGGATGACCTGGCCGCTGCAGGTGCCGCTGTCGTGGCTGGTGCCCGACGGCGACAGCGCGATCCGCTCCATCGAACAGCTGGCCAGCCCGCCGAAGCTGTTCTTCCACAGCATCGATGACCGGCTGGTGCCCCTGGACAACGGCATTCGCCTGTACCAGCACGCTCCACCCCCGCGGGTGTTGCAATTGACCCGCGGCGGCCACGTACAGACCTTCGCCGACCCGACCTGGCGCCAGGTGATGCTGCGCTTTCTGGACGACCCCGCGCATTTCAACGGCCTGCGCCGCCTGGCCGAAGTACCCAACTACCCTGACGAGAAGAACAAGCAATGAGTGAAGAACGCAACGCCATCCCGCTGATCCTGACCGGCGTCGGCAGCATCATCGTGACGGTGGGGGCCCTCTGGTATTACGGCTACCTGCATTTCGCCAAGCCTGAAGATGCCCTGTTGCTGCAGGACTTCACCATGCTCAAGACCATCCCGGGCGAGGACTACAAAGTCTCGTTGGACCCGGCACCGCAGGTGGCGCAATGCCTGGATGGCGTGCTGGTGCTGTTCGATACCCAGCAGAAGGGACTGACCGGTGTGCTGGTGGACAACCGCAAGCGCGCGGTGCGCTGCATGGGCGAGGAGACGCCGCAGCAGGTGCAGTGAACGATGGGGCCGCCGCAATACGGCCCGATTAGTTCAATCGTGCGCTGGCGACTGAATAGACATCGCATCTTTCGCGTTTGCCGATCGCGATGACAAGCACCACCACGCGCTGATCAATCACCTTGTAGACCAAGCGGTAGCCAGCTGATCTCAATTTGATCTTGTAGCAATCAGCCATGTTATTGAGCCGGTCTTTTTCGACTCGGGGCTGAGCCAGTCGAGCCTTGAGTTTCTTGGCAAGCTGCAGGCGCAGTTTGGGTTCGAGCTTGCGGTATTCCTTCTGCGCCCGTGAATCAAACTCAAGGTTGTAGCTTGCTGTCGCGCTCTGCGTCGGCGATGAGCTCATCGATATCCACCCTCACGGTAGGCCCGCCAAGTCGCTGGCGTACCAGTTCGGCCAGTTGGATATCGTCAATCAGATCCATCATCGCCTCGTAGCGCGCTGGTGGTACTGCGTAGAAGGCAGGCTCGTTCCGATTGAGGATCACCACGGTTTCACCGTGCGCTTCGCGAATGGTGCCCATTGGGTCTTTCTTGAGGTCGGTGATGGATGCTGCCAGATCGGCGAGGACGTGGAAGGTCATAGTTGTTTCAACCCATTTATCGACAAGGATGGTTGCGTGAGTCTAGTGCTTTTTAAGGTGTCTTTAAAGGTGCTTTTGACCAAAGGCCAAGCATGAAAAAACCCGCCATCAGGCGGGTTTTTTTCATTCAGTCAGCAGTCCTCACTGGACCTGGCTCACCGCCCGCGGCATCACCGGCTGGTTATCGTTGGAGATGGTCACCTCCACTCGACGGTTCTGCGCACGGCCGGAGTTGCTGCCGTTATCGGCCACCGGATACTCCTTGCCGTAGCCCTGGGCGACGATGCGCGCAGGGTCCACCCCGGCACGTACCAGCGCCATGCGCACGGCAGCGGCGCGGCGCTCGGACAGGCTCTGGTTGTAGTTGGCCGAGCCAACGCTGTCGGTGTAGCCCTCGACGATCACCTTGCGCTCCGGGTTCTCCTGGAGGAACTGCGCCAGTTTGGTGACGTTGGGGTAGGCACTGCTCTTGAGTTCGGCCTTGTTGAAGTCGAACAGCACGTCGCCGAAGGTCACCAGCGTGCCGCGCTCGGTCTGCTTGGCATTGAGGCTGTCCTGCAGCTTCTTGATCTGCGCGTCACGGGCATCGAGCTTGGCCTGGGCGCGTTGCGCGGCAGAGTTCTTCAGCTCGGCCTCGGCCGTGCGCAGGGTGATGGTCTGCTTGGCCACTTCGACGCGCTGGTTGGTGAGGTAGGCGAGCTGGTCGACCTTCTTGCTGTCCTCACGCTCCATATAGGCCTTGTCGGCTTTGTTCAGCCAGTCCTGGGCGTCCTTGGTTTCGAGGGCGGCTACCTTGCTCGACTGTGGATCGCTCTGTAGCGCCGAGAAATTGCTGCGGGCCGATTCGAGGTTGGCGTTCGGGTCGTGGGAGCAGGCGGCAAGGCCGACACTCAGGGCCAGCAGGGCGGGAATCATGACGTAATTGCGCATAGTGTTCATCCTTTGATCGTTAGCGAAGGCTTGGGGGCGCGGCAGGCCTATTCGGCGCTGCGCAGGCCTTCTTCACGTACGTCCTGGACACCCTGGCGGGCATCCTGCACAGCCTTCTGGG
Source organism: Pseudomonas oryziphila (assembly GCF_003940825.1). Classification (NCBI taxonomy): domain Bacteria; kingdom Pseudomonadati; phylum Pseudomonadota; class Gammaproteobacteria; order Pseudomonadales; family Pseudomonadaceae; genus Pseudomonas; species Pseudomonas oryziphila. The sequence goes on from NZ_CP034338.1 coordinate 1,300,825, forward strand.
CCTTGGCGGCCTGGGCCTTGCGTTCAGCGACACGGGCATCCCATTCAGCCTGTTCGGCGAGCATGCGGGCCTGGTCGTATTGCTTGTCGTGCATGGCAATCTCGGCCTGCTTGAACTTGTCCTGGGCCGCTTTCATTTCCACTGCGGCGAACTCGGTACCGCCGGCACTGACCGCAGCGTTCACTGCCGACTGGCTGACGGCATACTGCTCGGTGGGCGGCTTGCCGGCGCAACCGGCCAGTACCAGGCTGCTGCCCAGGGCCAGTGCGGCCAGCTTCAGCCCGCGCAGGTGAGTGGTGGAGGGTTTTGCAATGCGGGTCTTCATGGTGGTCAACTCCATTGGGTCACTCCTGTTAACGACGATGTCCGCGACCGGTCCATCGTTGTTCCCTAGCCAAGGCGTGCGCTGCAACGCCCGTGTTTGCAGGGTTTTGCCGTGATGGCTACTGGCTGTGACCGAGGCGTTTTTTGGATAGTTCAGAAAAATTGCTGTGCTAACGAAGTTTTTTTCTGACTGATTGGTCAGCGCGAAAAGGCCGGAACTTTGCGCTGCGCGCAAGGTATCTGCGGGCCCTTGAGCAAGGCCCGCAGAGGGTGAGGGCTTAGTGGCGTTCGTTTTTGCCTGGGCTGCCGAGCGCTGCCAGGTGACGGCGGGAGAGGGCGAGGAAGCGAGGGGTAGGGCCGATGTCCTCGTACAGCGGATCACCCTCTTCATCGGTGGCGATCACTTGCCGGCCCTTGATGTAGGGGAAGCTGGCTTCCAGCTCTTCGAGCGCAGCGGCGACCAGTTCGCCAAGCAGCTCTTCAGGGCTGCGCTTGGGGTACATCTCGGTCAGCGCGGCCAGGCGCGCTTGGGCTTCCATGTCCAGGTGCAGGACATGCCCGGTGGGGCTCAAGCGTCCGGCGGCATTCTGTTCCCAGTGCTGGGCGAGTTCGCGGATTTTCATGATGACCTCTGTCAAAGCCTCGAAAGTGGCATTGCTTCGGATGACCACTCTTCACTTTAGTTGCTTTGCCCGCGCCCGGCTTGCCAGGCGCGGCCTGGAGTCGGCACTCTTGGGGCTTGCTGTTTCCTGGAGTGGAGAGGCCCGATGAGCGATATCGATCTGCGTTTGCGCGAGGATGTGCATCTTTTGGGGGAGCTGCTTGGCGAGACCATCCGCCAGCAGCATGGCGAGGCGTTCCTGCAGAAAATCGAGGACATCCGCCACAGCGCCAAGGCCGACCGGCTGGTGGAGGGTGAAAAACTCAGCTCTACCCTGGGCGACCTGGCCGAGGAGGACCTGCTACCCGTGGCGCGGGCCTTCAACCAGTTCCTCAACCTGGCCAACATCGCCGAGCAATACCAGTTGATTCGCCGCCGCGATGCCGACCAGCCGCAGCCTTTCGAAGCGCAGGTACTGCCCGAACTGCTGGCCCGGCTCAAGTCGGCCGGGCACAGCGACGATGCCCTGGCCCGGCAGTTGGCCAAGCTCGACATCCAGCTGGTGCTCACCGCCCACCCCACCGAGGTGGCCCGCCGTACCCTGATTCAGAAATACGACGCCATCGCCGCGCAACTGGCGGCCCAGGACCATCGCGACCTGAGCCCCGCCGAGCGCGGGCAGGTGCGCGAGCGCCTGCGCCGGCTGATCGCCGAGGCCTGGCACACCGAGGAGATCCGCCGCACCCGGCCTACGCCGGTGGACGAAGCCAAATGGGGCTTCGCGGTGATCGAGCATTCGCTGTGGCAGGCCATCCCCAGCCATCTGCGCAAGGTCGATGCGGCGCTGTTCCAGGCTACCGGCCTGCGCCTGCCGCTGGAGAGCGCACCGATCCGCTTCGCCTCGTGGATGGGCGGCGACCGTGACGGCAACCCCAATGTCACCGCCAGCGTGACCCGTGAGGTGCTGCTGCTGGCACGCTGGATGGCCGCCGACCTGTTCCTGCGCGATATCGAGAACCTGGCCGCCGAGCTGTCGATGCAGCAGGCCAGCGCAGCCTTGCGCGAACAGGTCGGCGACAGCGCCGAGCCTTACCGCGCGCTGCTCAAGCAACTGCGCGACCGCCTGCGCGCCACCCGTACCTGGGCCCAGGCGTCGTTGGCTGCTGCGCAACCGGCCAGCGCTGCCGTGCTGGTCGACAACCGCGACCTGATCGCGCCACTGGAGCTGTGCTTCCAGTCGCTGCATGAATGCGGCATGGGGGTGATCGCCGACGGGCCGTTGCTCGACTGCCTGCGCCGGGCAGTGACTTTCGGCCTGTTCCTGGTGCGCCTGGACGTGCGCCAGGATGCCGCCCGCCATCGCGATGCGCTGAGCGAGATCACCGATTACCTGGGGCTCGGGCGCTACGCCGAATGGGACGAAGCGCGGCGCATCGAGTTCCTCCAGGCGGAGCTGAAGAACCGCCGCCCGTTGCTGCCCGGGCACTTCAAGCCCCAGGCCGATACCGCCGAAGTGCTTGCCACCTGCCGCGAGATCGCCGCGGCGCCTGCTGCCTCGCTGGGTTCCTATGTGATCTCCATGGCTGGCGCGGCCTCCGATGTGCTGGCGGTGCAGCTGCTGCTCAAGGAAGCAGGGCTGACCCGGCCGATGCGTGTGGTGCCATTGTTCGAGACACTCGCCGACCTGGACAACGCCGGGCCGGTGATGGAGCGCCTGCTCGGGCTGCCGGGCTACCGGGCCGGCTTGCATGGGCCGCAGGAAGTGATGATCGGCTATTCCGACTCGGCCAAGGACGCCGGCACCACGGCGGCGGCCTGGGCGCAGTACCGCGCCCAGGAGCAGTTGGTGCGCATCTGCCGCGAACACCAGGTCGAACTGCTGCTGTTCCATGGCCGTGGCGGTACGGTCGGACGCGGCGGCGGCCCGGCCCATGCGGCCATCTTGTCGCAGCCGCCGGGGTCGGTGGGCGGGCGCTTCCGTACCACCGAGCAGGGCGAGATGATCCGCTTCAAGTTCGGCCTGCCGGGGATTGCCGAGCAGAACCTCAACCTCTACCTGGCCGCGGTGCTGGAGGCGACCCTGCTGCCGCCGCCGCCGCCGCAACCGGCCTGGCGCGCACTGATGGACCAGTTGGCCGCCGACGGGGTCAAGGCTTATCGCGGCGTGGTGCGGGAGAACCCCGACTTTGTCGAGTACTTCCGCCAGTCCACCCCGGAACAGGAGCTTGGCCGACTGCCGCTGGGCAGCCGCCCGGCCAAGCGGCGTGCCGGGGGGATCGAGAGCTTGCGGGCGATCCCATGGATTTTCGGCTGGACCCAGACCCGCCTCATGCTGCCGGCCTGGCTTGGCTGGGAAACAGCGCTGAACAATGCCCTGGCCCGTGGCCAGGGCGAGCTGCTGGCGCAGATGCGCGAGCAGTGGCCGTTCTTCCGCACCCGCATCGACATGCTCGAAATGGTGCTGGCCAAGGCCGATGCGCAGATTGCCGAGGCCTACGACCAACGTCTAGTGCAACCGCAACTGCTGCCATTGGGTGCGCACCTGCGCGACCTATTGTCGCAGTCATGCCAGGTGGTGCTGGGCCTGACCGGGCAGTCGGTGCTACTGGCGCACAGCCCCGAAACCCTGGAATTCATCCGCCTGCGCAACACCTACCTCGACCCCTTGCATCGCCTTCAGGCCGAGCTGCTGGCCCGCTCGCGCAACCGCGAAGCCGCTCTGGACAGCCCGTTGGAGCAAGCCCTGCTGGTCACCGTGGCGGGCATCGCGGCGGGGTTGCGCAATACCGGTTGAGGCGCTCAAGCGGCGCTTGCGGTCGGCAAGCCATCAGTTGCCGACCCTGACCCCGAGGGCTGGTTGCGCCGGGCGCAACCGGGGCCTCGCGGGGCTGCGCCGGACGCTTTGCTGCCCCGTTGGGACGCTTGTCGGGGGGGCGGGGGCTGTGTATCTTGAGCAGCCTTTGGACCGATTTTGCGGTCTCGACCGATTTTCCGGAGTTGGCCTTGTGCGCCGAATCCGTTGATTTGCATAGAAAAATATGAGGAGCACAAGATGCGTGTAATTCTGCTGGGAGCTCCCGGGGCCGGTAAAGGTACTCAGGCAAAGTTCATCACCGAGAAGTTCGGCATTCCCCAGATCTCCACCGGCGACATGCTGCGTGCTGCCGTCAAGGCCGGCACCCCGCTGGGCCTGGAACTGAAGAAAGTCATGGATGCCGGCCAACTGGTCTCCGACGAGCTGATCATCAGCCTGGTCAAGGAGCGCATCGCCCAGCCGGACTGCGCCAACGGCTGCCTGTTCGACGGTTTCCCGCGCACCATCCCGCAAGCTGAAGCCATGGTCGCCGCCGGTGTCGACATCGACGCCGTGGTCGAAATCGCCGTGGACGACGAAGAGATCGTTGGCCGCATGGCGGGCCGCCGCGTACACCTGGCCTCGGGCCGCACCTACCACATTCAGTACAACCCGCCGAAAGTGGAAGGCAAGGACGACGTCACCGGCGAAGACCTGATCCAGCGCGACGACGACAAGGAAGAAACCGTGCGTCATCGTCTGTCGGTCTACCACAGCCAGACCAAGCCGCTGGTGGACTTCTACCAGAAGCTGTCGGCCGCCAACGCCGGCAAGCCGAAGTACAGCCATATCGAAGGCGTCGGCTCGGTCGAGTCGATCACCGCCAAGGTGCTGGCAGCCCTGAGCTGATCCATCACCCTGCGTCACGACGGCCCGCTTGCGGGCCGTTGTCGTTTATACTGCCGCTCTTTTTCCCCTGTCTCTTGGAAACCGCGTTCGATGACCACCTTGCTGGCCCTGGATACCGCCACCGAAGCCTGTTCCGTCGCCCTGCTGCATGACGGCAAGGTGACCAGCCATTACGAGGTGATCCCACGCCTGCACGCGCAGAAGCTGCTGCCGATGATCAAGCAGTTGCTGGCCGATGCCGGCGTGGCGCTGAGCGCCGTGGATGCCATCGCCTTTGGTCGCGGCCCGGGCGCCTTTACCGGCGTGCGGATCGCCATTGGTGTGGTCCAGGGCCTGGCCTTCGCCCTGCAGCGCCCGGTGCTGCCGATCTCCAACCTGGCCGCGCTGGCCCAGGGCGCGTTGCGCGAGCACGGCGTGCAGCAGGTCGCTGCCTCCATCGATGCGCGCATGGACGAAGTGTACTGGGGCTGTTACCGGGCGGAGCAGGGTGAAATGCGCCTGGTCGGCCAGGAGGTGGTGGTGGCACCAGAGCGCGTCAGCTTGCCTGAAGGCCTGGCCGGCGAGTGGTTTGGCGCCGGTACTGGCTGGAGCCTGGCCGAGCGCCTGGCGGTGCACGCCAGCGCCAGCGATGCCACCGCGCTGCCCAATGCCCTGGATATCCTCACCCTGGCCAGCCATGCCTGGGCCCGCGGTGAAGCGGTCGCCGCCGAGCAGGCGCAACCGGTGTATCTGCGCGATAATGTCGCTACGCCCAAGGCACGCTGAGGTCGTTCGTCGGCTATCGCCGTTCACGATAAAACCTTTTGCGCGAACTGTGGTCCAGTTATCGTTCGGGCATTAGCGATGGATCTCTGATGCTGCTAAATTGCCATCATTGATCCTGAGTGCCCACGCCATGCGTATCGACGGCTTCTCCTCGCAGAGTTACCCCATCAAGCGCCCGCCGCGCAAAGCGCCGGTGCGTGACGAAGCGATCGATGACGCCGAGATCATCGAAGAGCCCGAACAGCAGGCCAGCCGTGCCAACCGCCGCAGCGCCAACCTGCCGGCCCGCCAGCAGGACCTGATCTTCCCCCGCGCCCGTGACCGGCGTACCTCCACGGCACTGGCCAGCTACCTGACCACCGCGGGCTTCACCGACTGGGATATGGAAGTGCTGGGGCTGGACCTGTACATTTGACGGATGATTCCGTCCCCCCAGCCCTACTTTCTCGGTTGCCCCTCCTGGAGCGAAAACGCCTGGCGTGAGTATCTCTATCCCGCCGATGCACGCACGGCTGAGTTCCTCGGCTTGTACAGCCAGGTCTTCAATGCCGTGGAAGGCAACACCACTTTCTATGCCCGGCCAGCGCCTGCGACGGTAGAGCGCTGGGCGCAGATCATGCCGGCGGGCTTTCGCTTCACGGCCAAGTTTCCGGGCGATGTCAGCCATGCCGGGGACCTGCGCGCGCAACTTGATTCGGCGATCGACTTCACCCGATTGATGGCGCCGTTGGGGCAGCGCGTGTCCCCCTACTGGCTGCAGTTGCCGGCGCAGTTCGGGCCCTCGCGCATGGGTGAGCTGGCGTATTTTCTGGATGAGGTTGGCGTGCCGGTTGCCGTTGAGGTGCGCAACGATGCGTTCTTCGCCCGTGGAGACGAAGAGCGCCTGCTCAATCGGCTGTTGCATGAGCGGGGTGTCGAGCGCATCTGCCTGGACCCGAGAGCGCTGTTCAGCTGCACATCTCGTGAGCCCGGTGTGCTGCATGCGCAGTCCAAGAAGCCCAAGGTGCCGCCCCGCCCGTGTTCGTTCAGCCAGCATCCGCAGGTGCGCTTTATCGGTCACCCTGAGCTTGCGGCCAACGAAACCTTCCTTACCCCCTGGGTCGACAAGGTGGCGGTGTGGATCGAGGAGGGCCGTAGCCCCTATGTATTTCTGCACACCGCCGACAACCGGATGGCTGCAGCGCTTGCCCAGCATTTCCACCAGCGGCTGATGGCCCGCCTGCCCGGGCTGGCCGCGTTACCGGAATTGCCGCGCGCGCCCGAGGTCGAACAGCTAGGGCTACTCTGACGACACTTTCTTCATCTGCCGGAGGTTGAACCATGGATGTGCAAACCCTGCGAGCCGAAGCCTTCAAGGCGCTGCATGAACGCGATGGCACATTCGTCATCCCCAACCCCTGGGATGCGGGTTCGGCCAGGATGTTGGCGGCCCTTGGCTTCGAAGCACTGGCCACTACCAGTGCGGGGCTGGCGTTCAGCCTGGGGCGCCCGGATGCCGAAGGCGCCCTGAGCCTTGAGGAAACCCTAGGCAATGCCCAGGCCATCGTGGATGCCACGCCGCTACCGGTGGCGGCAGACCTGGAAAACGGCTTTGGCGATTTGCCCGAGGACTGTGCGCAGACGATCCTGCGCGCCGCCGCAACCGGCCTGGTTGGCGGTTCGATCGAAGATGCCAGTGGCCGCAGCGAGGCGCCGATCTACGACTTCGACCTGTCCGTGGCGCGAGTGCGCGCTGCCGTGGAAGCTGCTCGCCAACTGCCATTTCCGTTCACGCTCTGCGCCCGCGCCGAGAACCTGCTGCACGGCAAACTGGACCTGGACGACACCATCCGGCGCCTGCAGGCCTATGCCGACGCTGGTGCCGATGTGTTGTATGCGCCTGGGCTGCGCAGCGTCGATGAGATTCGCGCGGTGGTGCAGGCCGTGGCGCCCAAACCGGTAAACGTGCTGATGGGCATGCCGGGGGTGCCGCTTGGCGTCAATCAGTTGCAGGATCTGGGCGTGAAGCGCATCAGTGTTGGTTCGTCGCTGGCCCGCGTCGCACTGGGCGCCTTCCAGCGCGCGGCGTTGGAAATCCGCGAACAGGGCACGTTCGGCTATGGCGACCAGGCGTTGCCATTTGCTCAGCTCAATGATCTGTTTCGCCGCTGAAACCCCGCGTTCTCAGGCGTATGCGCGAACGTTGTTCAACACCACTGGGCGGGCCCAATGGGTATCGAACTCCAGGTCGTTTTGTTGCTTCGCCAGGGTAGGCTCGTCGAAGGGTTCTGGCGCCGGGTCGAGCAGGTTCATCTCGAATTCGGCGATCGGCAGGAACAATGGGCGAGGCGATGGCGCGGGGCCGGGCTCGGCAATCGGATGGCCCTGGCTCATGACCACCGGGCGCAGCCAGCTGTTGCTGATGTCGAGGTCGCGCTGCTGGGTAATCAGCTCGGCGGTGCTGAAGGGTTCGGGCGCCGGTTCCAGCAGGTTGGCCTCGAGTTCCGCCTTGGGCAGGAACAGCGGCTCGGGAGGGGTGATTTCGGTGTCATGCACCGGCAGAGCGCGCTGGGCGTCGATCAGGGCCAAGGCCCTGGCGCCGCCGATAGGTTCGCCACTCTCTTTGTCGTACTGCACCAGCGCCTGGCTGACGCTGTCGATTTCCCCTTGCGGCTGCTCGGCCATGGCCCGGGCGAAGAAGTCCTGCCACAGGTGGCTGACGCCGCCCAGTGCCTGGGAGTTCTGTCGACCGTAGTTGCCGACAGGCGACAGGTAGGTCAAGCCGATGGGGAGAGTGTCTGACATGGCAGTCGCGCGCGTTGTGCTCTGGCAGAATAGCGGATACTGCGTGTATCGGCTGAGGCCGGGGTTTCATTAATTAATTTCGAGTGCGGGATCCGATGGTAGAGCAAGAGCTGGGCACAGGTATCAGGATCGAGGCACTGACCCCCGAATTCCAGGCGCAGGCGTTGGCATGGGCCGAACGCCTGGGCTTGCCGCTGGCCGACGAGGCGGCCGGGTTTGCCGTGCAGGTCGGTGCCGATGGCCTGCAGATCCAGCAACTGGGCCCGCAGGCGCCTGGGCCTGTGCGGGTGGATTTCGTCGAGGGACAGGCGGCGCATCGGCGGCTGTTCGGTGGTGGCAGCGGGCAGATGATCGCCAAGGCGGTGGGTATCGCCCAGGGCGTGCGGCCGCAGGTGCTCGATGCCACTGCGGGGTTGGGCAAGGATGCGTTCGTGCTGGCCAGCCTGGGCTGCCAGATGACCTTGATCGAGCGTCAGCCGTTGATCGCGGCGTTGCTGGAAGATGGCCTGGCGCGGGCGCGGGGGGACCTTGAGGTGGGGGCGATCGTCGAGCGCATGCGGCTGCTGACCGGCAATGCCATCGAGCGCATGCGTGGGTGGGAAGGGGAGGCGCCCCAAGTGATCTACCTTGATCCGATGTTCCCGCATCGGGACAAGAGCGCGCTGGTGAAGAAGGAGATGCGGGTGTTCCGGCCGTTGGTCGGTGATGACCTGGATGCGCCGGCGTTGCTCGAAGCGGCGTTGGCGTTGGCTTCGCACCGGGTGGTGGTCAAGCGGCCGCGCAAGGCGCCGATTATCGATGGGCCGAAGCCGAGCCATAGCCTTGAGGGGAAGTCGAGTCGGTACGATATTTACCCGAAGAAGGCATTGAAAGCTTGAATTGAGTGTTCGCCGATAGATCTTCTGCGCCTATGAGATCGAGCGCCGCGCGGGCGGCGCTCGATCTCATAGGCGCTGCAAGGCTTTTGGCGAACACCTGGCGGCCTTCACGCAAAACCCAAAGCTCGAAGGCCCAGCCACTATCAAACCAATACCCGCGAACTCGCCACCGCAACCACCGCCAACCCAATCGCCAGATTGACCCCGACCATCCGCCGAATCCGCCCCAGAACCCCAGCCCCCGCCGCCCAATCCTCAGCCTGCACCGCCGTGCGCAATTCAGGCAGCAGCAACGACTGGATCCGCATGAACAACGCAAACATCACGATCCCGCCGCCGATCATCACCTGAACGTACCGCGGCGCGGTCTCGAACCCGGCAAAGCGCAGGTGAATCATGGCCACCCCGCTGATCGCCAAAATCGCCACCGCCAGCCAGACCCATCTGAAGAACCGCTGGAAAACTTCCACCCACAAACGCAGCCGCGCCGGCCCCTCCAGGGCTGCAACCGTGGCCGGGCGCAGGATCAGCCAGGCGAAGAACATGCCGCCGACCCAAACCAGGGCGGCAAGGACATGCAGGGTGTAGGGCAGGGCAAAGGCGAGCATCAGGATCTCCATGCGGCACAAAGGGCGATAGCGGGGTATGATAGCCGGCCCATGCGAAACACTGAAAATATATCCAGCCCTCCGGGCGCCTGCAGACCATGATCAGCAACGAACTCAAAGCCACCATTCAGGGCGCCTACTCGCGTTTCCTCGAAGCCAAAAGCCTCAAACCACGCTATGGCCAGCGCCTGATGATCGCCGAAGTGGCCAAGGTGCTCGGCGACATCGCCTGCGACGACGAAGGGCGCCGTGCCGGCGAGCCCGCCGTGGTGGCGGTCGAGGCGGGTACCGGTACCGGCAAGACCGTCGCCTACGCCCTTGCCGCGATCCCGGCCGCCAAGGCCGCCGGCAAGCGCCTGGTGATCGCTACCGCGACCGTGGCGCTGCAGGAACAGATCGTGCTCAAGGACCTGCCCGACCTGATGCGCAACAGCGGGCTGAACTTCAGCTTCGCCCTGGCCAAAGGCCGTGGCCGCTACCTGTGCCTGTCCAAACTCGACATCCTGCTGCAGGAAGGCCACGCCCAGTCGGCCACCGCCCAGCTGTTCGAAGAGGAAGGCTTCCACATCGAAGTCGACGAGCGCAGCCAGAAGCTGTTCAACAGCATGATCGAGAAGCTCGCCGGCAACCGTTGGGACGGTGATCGCGACAGCTGGTCGGAAGCCGTCGAGGACCAGGACTGGGCGCGCCTGACCACCGACCACAGCCAGTGCACCGGCCGCCATTGCCCGAACTTCCAGCAGTGCGTGTTCTACAAGGCGCGCGAAGGCATGGGCAAGGTCGATGTGATCGTCACCAACCATGACATGGTCCTCGCCGACCTCGCGCTGGGCGGCGGCGCCGTACTGCCCGACCCGCGCGACACCATGTACGTGTTCGACGAAGGCCATCACCTGCCGGACAAGGCCATCGGCCACTTCGCCCACTATTCGCGCCTGCGCTCCACCGCCGACTGGCTGGAGCAGACGGCCAAGAACCTCACCAAGCTGTTGGCCCAGCACCCGCTACCGGGCGACCTGGGGCGCTACATCGAGCAGGTGCCGGAGCTGGCCCGTGAGGTGCGTACCCAGCAGCAGTTCATGTTCACCCTGTGCGAGCAGGTTGCCGATTTCCGCACCGGTGAAGACATGGAAGGCCGCGACCGCCCGCGCTACCGCTTCGAAGGCGGCGTGGTGCCCGAGCAGATCCGCGAAGTCGGCATCGAGCTGAAAAAAGGCTTCGCCCGCCTCACCGACCTGTTCACCCGCCTGGCCGACCTGCTCAAGGAAGGCATGGACGGCGAGAACAACATCGGCATTGCCAGCCACCAGGCCGAGGAGTGGTACCCGCTGTTCGGCAGCCTGGTGACCCGTGCCCAGGGCAACTGGGAGTTGTGGACCGCGTTCACCGCCGAAGACCCGGAAGACAACCCGCCCATGGCGCGTTGGTTGACCCTGGCCGAAACTGGCGCGCTGTTCGATATCGAGGTCAATGCCAGCCCGATTTTGGCCGCCGAGATGCTGCGTAAAAGCCTGTGGAACGTCGCCCATGGCGCCCTGGTGACTTCGGCGACCTTGACCGCGCTGGGCAAGTTCGACCGCTTCCGCATGCGCTCGGGGCTGCCGCGCGACGCGGTGCAGTGCGTGGTGCCCAGCCCGTTCGTGCATGGCGATGCCGGCCTGTTGCGGGTGCCCGACCTGGGCGCCGACCCACGCGATGCCACGGCGCACACTGCATCGATCATCCGTGAACTGCCGAACATCGTCGAAGGTGCGCGGGGCGCGCTGGTGCTGTTCTCGTCGCGTAAACAGATGCAGGACGTATTCGATGGCCTGGACCGCGACTGGCGCAAGCTGGTGCTGATCCAGGGCAACCTGTCCAAGCAGGAAACCCTCAACAAGCACAAGGCGCGGGTCGACGATGGCCAGCACAGTGTGTTGTTCGGCCTGGCCAGTTTCGCCGAAGGTGTCGACTTGCCGGGCGCTTACTGCGAGCACGTGGTCATCGCCAAGATCCCGTTCTCGGTGCCGGATGACCCGGTCGAGGCCGCGTTGTCCGAATGGATCGAGGCCCGCGGCGGCAACCCGTTCATGGAAATCGCCGTGCCTGACGCTTCGCTGAAGCTGATCCAGGCCTGCGGCCGCCTGCTGCGGACCGAACAGGACCGCGGCATCATCACCTTGCTCGACAGGCGCCTGGTCACCCAGCGCTACGGCAAGGCTATTCTCAATGCGCTGCCGCCATTTCGACGGGAAATCGGCTGACTGCCGGAGCAAGACGCTTCCTTTGTTGTCCATACTCGATCGTGAGCCCATGCCGGGCTCAGAAGGAGAGCCACCGCCCTATGATCCGCCGTACCCTGCCTGTGATGTTCTCCCTGTTGTTCAGTGCGCCGTTGCTGGCCGGGCAACAGACACTGTTCAGCTTCGTGCGCCCCGCCGCGGTGGTCAACGTGACCACCCAGGACGCTGCGATGCCGCAGTACAACGCGGAGCAGACCGCCGAAGGCGAGGTGTTGCGGAGGGTGGTGTTCAATCCGGTGGCGCAACCGACCTTGCGCCTGGCACCGCCCAGCGGCGCCTGGGACTGGTCGGCCGGGCAGGCCCTGACCCTGCGCCTGCAAAGCGGCATGGACTGGGCGCTGACCGTCGACGTGGCGGTGCAGAGCAGCGATGGGCGCACCCTCACCAGCCGTATCGACTTGCCGGCAGGGCCGGCGCAGACGGTGATGATCCCCCTCAAGGCCAGCTCGCCGCTCAGCCAGGGCATGCGCGCCGGCCCGCCGATGCCATGGGCCCATGAAGGCCAGCGCCTGCTGCTGACCAGCAGTGCAGGCGAGGTGGACCTCAAGCAAGTCACCTCGTTCAGCCTGAGCATCCCCAGCCCCAAAGTGGCGCAGAGCCTGTTGATCGAGAAGGTCGGCCTGCAGGACGACGATCAGGCGTTCAAAGCCGCCTACAGCGAGCTGATCGACGGCTATGGCCAGTCCACCCGTGGGCGCTGGCCGGAAAAGATCGTCAGCGACGACCAGCTCAAGGCTGCCGACAGCCGCGAGCAGGCGCAGCTGAAAAGCTGGTTGGGCGAGCGCGATAAGCTCGGCCTGGACGCCTATGGCGGCCTGCTGGCGGGGCCAGCCTTCGAGGCCAAGGGCTTTTTCCGTACCGAAAAACGCGACGGGCGCTGGTACCTGGTGACGCCCGACGGGCACCCGTTCTATTCCCTGGGGGTCAATGCCGTCGCCGCCGATGGCGGGCGCACTTACGTCGCCGGTCGCGAAAGCATGTTCAAGGCACTGCCCGCTGATGGCGAGGCACTGGCGGCGTTCTATGGTGAAGGCAACAACGATGATGGCAACACCTCGTCCCAGGGGCGCCAGTTCAAGCAGGGGCGCTGGTTCGATTTCTATGCGGCCAACCTGCAGCGTACCTACGGCAAACCCTGCTCGGCGTCGCCCGAACCGGCCTGCCCGCCATCGGCCCTGGACGTGCCGCGCTGGCAGGCGCACACCCTCGACCGCCTGCAGGCCTGGGGCTTCAATACCCTGGGCAACTGGAGCGACCCAGGTTTTGCCCAGGCCAAGCGCATGCCGTACACGCTGCCACTGTCGATCGTCGGCGACTACGCCAGCATCAGCACCGGGATGGACTGGTGGGGGCGCATGCCTGACCCGTTCGACCCGCGTTTCGCCATGGCCACCGAGCGCGCCGTGGCCATCGCCGCCCGTGACCACCGCGACGACCCATGGCTGATCGGCTACTTCGCCGACAACGAACTGGCCTGGGCCGCACCCGGTGACGACCCGAAGGCCCGCTATGGATTGGCCTACGGCACCCTGCGCCTGACCACCGATGTACCGGCCAAGCGCGCGTTCCTCAAGCAGCTGCGCGACAAGTACCGCAACCAGGAAGGGCTGTCGAAAGCCTGGGGCATCGAGCTGAGCGCCTGGGAACTGATGGAAGACCCCGGCTTCGAGGCACCGCTGCCCGACCCTGCGCACCCGGAAATCGAGCGCGACTACCAGTACTTCCAGCAGGTGTTCGCCCAGACCTACTTCAAGACCATTGCCGATTCACTGAAGTGGCATGCCCCCAATCACCTGCTGCTGGGCGGCCGCTTCGCCGTGAGCACGCCGGAAGCGGTCAAGGCCTGCGCCGAGTTCTGCGACGTGCTCAGCTTCAACTTCTATACCCTCAAGCCCGAAGACGGTTATGACTTCGCCAGGCTGGCCGAGCTGGACAAGCCGGTGCTGGTATCGGAATTCCAGTTCGGCTCCCGCGACCGTGGCCCGTTCTGGCCCGGCCCGCTGGAAGTGGCCCGCGAGGAAGACCGTGGCCCGGCGTACGGCAATTTCCTCAAGGCGGCCCTGGCCCAGCCGATGATCGTTGGCGCCCATTGGTTCCAGTACCTCGACCAACCAGCCAGCGGGCGTCTGCTCGATGGAGAAAATGGCCATCTGGGGCTGGTGGCCATCACCGATGTGGCCTATCCGGGCTTTGTCGAGGCGGTGCGCCGCAGCAACCTGCAAGCCGTTGGTCAGTTGCGCAAGGCCCTCGACAAACCCGCGCAGTGACCGCCCTGCGCGCCTCGAATATCAGTTTTTCCTTGCGACCACCCGGCCACATTCAGTAGGCAAAACGGCCAACTACTGAAACAATGCACGCCTTTTTCAGCAAGGTCGTACGGAGAACAGGCGGGTGCAGATTCAGGGCCACTATGAGCTGAAGTTCGAGGCGGTGCGTGAAGCCTTCGCCGCGTTGTTCGAGGATCCCCAGGAGCGTGGTGCGGCGCTGTGCATCCAGGTCGGCGGCGAGACCGTGGTCGACCTGTGGGCCGGCAGTGCCGACAAGGATGGCCGTGAGGCCTGGCACAGCGACACCATCGCCAACCTGTTTTCCTGCACCAAGACCTTCACCGCCGTCACCGCCCTGCAACTGGTGGGCGAGGGCAAGCTGGCACTGGATGCGCCGGTTGCGCGCTACTGGCCGGAATTCGCCCAGGCCGGCAAGGAGCAGGTCACCCTGCGCCAGCTGCTCAGCCACCGCGCCGGCCTGCCGGCCATTCGTGAACTGTTGCCGGCCGAGGCCCTGTACGACTGGCAGGCGATGGTCGACGCGCTGGCCGCCGAGGCCCCCTGGTGGACCCCAGGCACCGAGCATGGTTATGCCGCGATCACCTATGGCTGGCTGATCGGTGAGCTGATCCGCCGAGCCGATGGTCGTGGGCCGGGCGAGTCGATTGTCGCGCGCACCGCCAGGCCGCTGGGCCTGGATTTCCATGTGGGCCTGGCGGACGAAGAATTCCACCGCGTGGCGCACATCGCCCGCGGCAAGGGTAACCCGGGCGATGCTGCGGCCCAGCGCCTGTTGCAGGTGACCATGCGCGAACCCGAAGCACTGTCGACCCGCGCCTTCACCAACCCGCCGGCGATCCTCACCAGCACCAACAAGCCGGAATGGCGGCGCATGCAGCAACCGGCGGCCAATGGCCACGGTAATGCGCGCAGCCTGGCGGGGTTCTACGCCGGCCTGCTCGATGGCAGCCTGCTGGAGTCCGAACTGCTCGACGAGCTGACCCGCGAACACAGCCTCGGCCAGGATCGCACCCTGCTGACCCAGACCCGCTTTGGCCTGGGCTGCATGCTTGACCAGCCCCAGGTGGCCAACGCCACCTTCGGCCTCGGCGCCCGGGCTTTCGGGCATCCCGGGGCAGGTGGCTCGGTCGGCTTTGCCGACCCCGAACACGACGTGGCCTTCGGCTTCGTCACCAATACGTTGGGCCCGTACGTGCTGATGGACCCGCGCGCGCAAAAACTGGTACGTGTGCTTGCCGGCTGCCTTTGATCGGGTGGCGCGGGTATTGCCCCGGCCCTTTGACTATCCTCAGTGCCAACGCCTGAAAGGTGTGGGTAGAATTTCTTTCAATTTCATGGTGTATCGCTGATGTCTTCACATAAAACCTTAGCACTCGCCCTGTGCCTGACCATGACTGGCTGCGCCAGCCATTCGCAGGACAGTTCGAAAGACGGCGGCTTGAGCTGGTGGCCCTTCGGTTCGGATAAAGTCGCCGACAAGGAAGTGAAAGCGGCCGTGACCGAAAACGTCGCCAAGGCCGACGCCAAGTCCGAGAGCGGCAGCCGCTGGTGGTGGCCATTCGGTGGCGACGAGAAAACCACGCAAGCTGCGGCCGTGCCAAAGATCGACCAGAAGGCCACCCAGGCCTGGCTCGACCAGTACGAACCCAAGGTGCGCGAAGCCATCAAGGGCAGCAAGTTCGAGCTGGAGCGCCGTGAAGACCTGCTGGCGGTGACCATCCCGGTCGACGGCTCCTATAACCCGGACCGCCCGAACATGCTGCTGCCGGTGACCCTGAGCCCGATCACCCAGGTGGCCAAGGCCATCGAGGCCGACAGCAAGACCGCCATCCTCATCCTCGGCCATGGTGACAGCAGCGGTGCTATCGCCGCCACCCAGAAGCTGAGCCTCGAGCGTGCCGCTTCGGTGTCGGCGATTTTCCGTCTCAGCGGCCTGCAACGTGATCGCCTGATGCTCAAAGGCATGGGCTCGGTCATGCCGCGTGCCGCCAACGACAGCGCCCCGGGCCGTGCCCTGAACCGCCGTGTCGAACTGCTGCTGACCCCTAAGGACACCATGGTCGCCCTGCTGGCCAAGTACCAGCAGGCAGCGCCTGCGCCAGCCGCAGCGCCGATGGTTGCGGTGCAGGACACCAAGGCACCGGCAGCCAAGGCCGCCGCCGCCAAACCGGCCGCCAAGCCTGCGGCGAAAAAACCAGCCGCCAAAGCCAAGGCCCCGGCCAAGGCCACTGCCGCTGCGAAAAAGAAAGCCGCTCCGGCCAAACCTGCCGCGAAGAAGGCCAGCACCGACAAGAAAGTCGCCGCCAACAGCCCTGCGAAGACCAACTGATCGTCAAGGAAACGCAGCCATGACCCAATCCCTGGCCGATATGCGCCGTGACTACACCCGTGATGGCCTGGCCGAAGCCCAGGCGCCGGGTGAGCCGTTCGCGCTGTTTCACCAATGGTTCGCCGATGCGGTGAAAACCGAGCAGCTGCCGGTGGAAGCCAACGCCATGACCCTGGCCACTGTCGATGCCGACGGCCGCCCGCATTGCCGGGTGCTGTTGCTCAAGGCCCTCGATGCACAGGGTTTCACCTTCTTCACCAACTACGAAAGCGCCAAGGGCCAGCACATCGCGGCCAGGCCGTTTGCGGCCATGACCTTCTTCTGGCCGGCGCTGGAGCGTCAGGTGCGGATCGAGGGGCGGGTGGAAAAGGTCACGGCCAAGGAATCGGACGATTACTTCCAGGTGCGCCCGCTGGGCAGCCGCCTGGGGGCCTGGGCGTCGCCGCAGAGCCGAGTGATCGCTGATCGCGAGGAACTGGAGGGGCTGGTCAAGGCCACCGAGGCGCGTTTCTCCGATACGCAACCCCATTGCCCCGAGCACTGGGGTGGCTATCGCTTGCTGCCGGAGCGCATCGAGTTCTGGCAGGGCCGCGCCAGCCGGTTGCATGATCGCCTGAACTATCGGCTGGTGGATGGCCAGTGGCAGCGTGAGCGCCTGGCACCTTAACTCTTGAACGCGGCGGCCTCGCGTTCCAGCCAGGCCGCCAGCGCTTTGCGTTTGATCTTTTCTGCCCGCGCCCGCTCCAGCAACTGGAGCATGAATGCCTGCTTCGCCGGATCCGGCCCGGCCAGCGAAAGCGCCAGGTCACGGTCCATCCAACGCCTCATGCGTAGATACAGCCAGCCGTGGAAGTACAGGCCGGCGACAGTCGTCACCACGACGATGAAGTAATCCATGGCTATCCTTGGTCCAACCCGAGTGCCCCTTGCACAGCCGATGGTGGCTGTACCTGAGCTGAATGGGAACAAATTTATAACGTTTGCGCCGTGACACCTGTCAAGGCGAGGCGTCTAATGAGCACCTGAAACTTTTGGAGATTGTCCTCATGCGTAAATCCGTTTTGCTGGTGGCGAGCTTCACCACCATGGCGTTGTTGCTGGGCGGCTGCCAGTCGTCGCTGACCGGTGACAGCTACTCCCGTGATGAGGCCCGCCGCGTGCAGACCGTGCGCATGGGCACCATCGAATCGCTGCGTCCCGTGAAGATCGAAGGCACCAAGACGCCAATCGGTGGTGGTGCCGGCGCGATTGTCGGTGGTGTTGCCGGCAGCGCGGTTGGCGGTGGCCGTGGCAGCATCGTTGCCGCTGTGATCGGTGCCGTGGCCGGTGGCCTGGCCGGTTCCGCCGCCGAAGAAGGCCTGACCCGCACCCAGGGCGTCGAGATCACCGTGCGTGAAGACGACGGCAGCATGCGCGCCTATGTGCAGCAGGTGCAGCAGAACGAAATCTTCCGCGTCGGCGAGCGTGTGCGCATCATGACTGTCGATGGCACCAGCCGCGTCACGCACTGATCGCAAGACAAAACAAACCCCGACACGGCTTTGCCGGGTCGGGGTTTGTTTTTGCCTGATGGATTCAGCGGGCGGCGGCTTTGCGACTTGCCATGGCCGTGATCAGGTAACCGACCACGGCGGCGAAGAACGAGCCGGTGAGGATGCCCATGCGGTCCATGCCCGCATAGTCGCTGCTACCCGGTACGAAGGCCAGGGAGCCGACGAACAGGCTCATGGTGAAGCCGATGCCGCAGAGGACCGCCACCCCGAGCACCTGCCCCCAGTTGGCCTCGGCCGGCAGTGCGGCCAGGCGCAGCTTGACGGCAATCCAGGTCAGGCCGAACACCCCGACCGTCTTGCCGGCCAGCAGGCCGAGCGCGATGCCCATGGGGACCGGGTGGATAAAGCTTTCCAGGGTGACACCGGCCAGCGAAACGCCGGCGTTGGCAAAGGCGAACAGCGGCAGGATGGCGTAGGCGACCCAGGGCTGCAACGCGTGTTCCAGGCTCAGCAACGGCGAGGTTTCGGCGTGCTTGGTACGCAGCGGGATGCACAGTGCCAGGGCCACACCGGCAAGGGTGGCATGCACACCACTCTTGAGCACGCAGACCCAGAGAATCAGGCCGATCACCAGGTAAGGGCCAAGCTTGATCACCCCCAGGCGATTCATGGCGAGCAATGCGATCAGGCAGGCGCCGGCCAGCATCAGCGACAGGCTGGACAGCGTGCCGGAATAGAACAGGGCGATGATGATGATCGCGCCCAGGTCGTCGATGATCGCCAGGGTCATCAGGAACAGCTTCAGCGACACCGGCACACGTTTGCCCAGCAACGCGAGCACGCCAAGCGCGAAGGCGATGTCGGTGGCGGTAGGGATTGCCCAACCGGCCACGGCAGCCGGGTTGTCGCGGTTGATGAACCAATAGATCAGCGCTGGCACCAGCATGCCGCCGATGGCGGCAGTAGCGGGCAGGATCACCTGCGAAGGCTTGGACAGGTGGCCGTCGACCACCTCGCGCTTGACCTCAAGGCCAATGAGCAGGAAGAACAGCGCCATCAGGCCATCGTTGATCCAAAGCAGCAGTGGCTTGGCGATCTCGAGGGCGCCGACCTGGACGGCGACCGGTACTTCGAGCAGGCCGTTGTACAGATAGGAAAGCGGCGAATTGTTGATGATCAGGGCCAGCACGGCGGCGGCGATCAGCAGCAGGCCGCTGGCGGCTTCCAATTGGAAGAAACGAGCGAAGAGGCTACGCACGGGTGAGGGCTCTCCAAATAGCTGGATTGAAACGGGCGTACACCCTAGCGTGTGGGGATATGCTTTAAAACAAAAATTATATTCTTTTTAGTTATAAGGTGTTGCGGGTACGACCGGGCAAGCCTAGACGGCAATGCGGAGCAGGGCAGGAAGGTAATTCTCAGGGAAGAGCCGGAAAAATCCGAGAGTGACCGCAGGCCTGTGCCGTCACCGCGACACAGGCCTGTCGAACGGTCAGTCGTTCAGGCCCAGCATGTCCCGTGCTACGGCTTCGGCGATGCGGATGCCGTCGACCCCGGCGGACAGGATACCGCCGGCGTAGCCCGCGCCTTCACCTGCCGGGAACAGGCCCTTGAGGTTCAGGCTCTGGAAGCTGTCGTCACGGGTGATGCGCAACGGCGAGGAGGTGCGTGTTTCGATCCCGGTCAGCACCGCATCATGCAGGCTGTAGCCCTTGATCTGGCGCTCGAAGGCCGGCAGTGCCTCGCGGATGGCTTCGATGGCGAAGGCCGGCAGGCTTGCCGCCAGGTCACAGAGGGTGACGCCCGGCTTGTACGAAGGCTCGACGCTACCCAGTGCAGTGGACGCACGGCCGGCCACGAAGTCACCTACCAACTGCGCTGGTGCCTGGTAGTTGCTGCCGCCCATCACGTAGGCGTGGGATTCCAGACGCTCCTGGAGTTCGATGCCGGCCAGCGGGCTGCCCGGGTAATCGCGCTCCGGGTCGATGCCGACCACCAGGCCCGAGTTGGCATTGCGCTCGTTGCGCGAGTACTGGCTCATGCCGTTGGTGACCACGCGGCCCGGCTCGCTGGTGGCGGCGACCACGGTGCCGCCCGGGCACATGCAGAAGCTGTAGACCGAGCGACCGTTCTTGGCGTGGTACACCAGCTTGTAGTCGGCAGCACCCAGCTTCGGATGGCCGGCATATTTGCCCAGGCGCGCCTTGTCGATCAGCGACTGTGGGTGCTCGATGCGGAAACCGACCGAGAACGGCTTGGCCTCCATGAACACGCCCTTGGCGTGGAGCATGCGGAACGTGTCGCGAGCGCTGTGGCCCAAGGCCAGGACCACATGGCGCGACAGCAACTGTTCGCCGTTTTGCAGGACCACGCCGGTCAGTTGCTCGCCATCGACCAGCAGGTCGGTGACTTTTTGCTCGAAGCGTACTTCGCCGCCCAGGCTGATGATCTCTTCGCGCATCTTCTCGACCATGCTGGTCAGGCGGAAGGTACCGATGTGCGGCTTGTTGATGTAGAGGATCTCTTCCGGCGCGCCGGCCTTGACGAACTCTTCCAGCACCTTGCGGCCATGGTGTTGCGGGTCCTTGATCTGGCTGTACAGCTTGCCGTCGGAGAAGGTCCCGGCGCCGCCTTCGCCGAACTGCACGTTGGACTCGGGGTTGAGCACGCTCTTGCGCCACAGGCCCCAGGTGTCCTTGGTGCGCTGGCGTACTTCCTTGCCGCGCTCGAGGACGATCGGCTTGAAGCCCATCTGTGCCAGCAAGAGGCCGGCGAAGATGCCGCACGGGCCGAAGCCGACCACCACCGGGCGTTCCTGCACTGCCGGTGTCGCGTGGCCGACGAACTTGTAGCTGACGTCCGGGGCGACGCTGATTTTCGGATCGTCGGCGAACACCCGCAGCAGCTCGTCTTCGTTGCTGGCTTCGAGGTCGATGGTGTAGATGAACAGCAGCTCGCTGTTCTTCTTGCGCGCATCGTAGCTGCGCTTGAACAGGGTGAAACCGAGCAGTTGCTCATCCGTGATGCCCAGGCGCTGGACGATGGCTGCGCGCAGCTCGTCATCGGAGTGGTCCAGGGGCAGCTTGAGTTCGGTGATTCGTAGCATGGCAGGGTCCAGTATCCCGGCCATGGGCGGCCGGCGGCTTTACACAAACCGCCAAGTATAAGCTGTTCGCCGCCCCGACTGGCAGGATAAAAGCGCCCGGCGATCAGAGGTCGCGGGCACCGCCGTAGTAAGCGCAGCCCTTCAGGGTCTTGCCGTCGATGCGCAGTTCGGCCTTGAGGTGGCGGATCGCACCGGTGGCAACGTCGACGCAGCGTTGCGGCGCGACCCACAGCTCGACACGCTGGCCGTTGGCTTCACTGGACAGGCTCAGGCCGCCGCCGGGCAGCTCTTCTTCGAGGAACGGTAGCGGCAGCGGTTCCTGGCCGACGCGGTTGAGCACCATGCCTTTGCCGCTGGCCTTGATGTCCCAGTCCGGCTCGTGGCCGCCGGCGCGCAGGGTCAATTGCTTGAAGTTGGGGTCTTCGCAACCGCGGGCGGTGGGTTCCAGGCGGTACAGGCGGGTGACGTCGATCTGGCCGTCGCTGCCGGCCTGCTTGCTGCCGGTCAGGCGGCCGCGCAGGTCGCTGAACAGTTTGTCCTTGGAGTCTTTGGCCAGGTTGGCGGCTTCCTGCAGGATCGCGGTGCTGCCAGCGTCATTGATGACGAACTGACGGGCTTCGTTGCAGGGTTTGAACAGCAGGTGGCCGCCGCCGGCGCTGAGTTCGCCCTGCATGCGCGTGGTGCCGAGGTTCGGGTCGACCGGTTTTTCGGCCAGCACCTGGCAACCGGCGAACAGCGGCAGCATCGAAGCGAGCAGCAGGGAGGGGGTGAGGCGCATGGGGCGGGCTCCGGGAATCTTGGCGAAAGAGCTGGCCACGTTACTCAGGGTGCGTCGGGATCTCAAGCGCCGGGTCATTCGCGTGTGCTTCTTCGCGGGTAAATCGCGACGGCGAACCGCCGCTCCCACAGGGGCCGTGCACTCCTCAGGGTTGCACAGTACCTGTGGGAGCGGCGGTTCGCCGTCGCGATTTACCCGCGAAGAAGCGCACGCATTACTTGCAGGCAGAAAAAAGGGCCCGAAGGCCCTTTGATCATTCAACCCCCGAGGTACGCGTCACGCACCTTCGGATCGGTCAGCAACGCTTCACCGGTACCCTGCATCACCACCTTGCCGTTCTCCAGCACATAGGCGCGGTCGGCGATCTTCAGCGCCTGGTTGGCGTTCTGCTCCACCAGGAACACCGTCACGCCATCGCGGCGCAACTGTTCGATGATGTCGAAGATCTGCTGGATGATGATCGGCGCCAGGCCCAGCGAAGGCTCGTCGAGCAGCAGCAGCTTAGGCTTGCTCATCAGCGCACGGCCGATGGCCAGCATCTGCTGTTCGCCACCGGACATGGTGCCGCCGCGCTGGATATAGCGCTCCTTCAGGCGCGGGAACAGCTGCAGGACTTTGTCCAGCTGCTCCTGGTAGTCGCCCTTGTCGGTGAAGAAACCGCCCATGGCCAGGTTTTCCTCGACGGTCAGGCGCGAGAACACGCGGCGGCCTTCCGGCACCACCGCGATGCTCTTGCGCATGATGTGCGAGGAGGGCTGGCCGACCAGCTCTTCACCCAGGTACTTGATGCTGCCGCTATGGGCCTGGGGCGAACCGCAGAGGGTCATCAGCAGCGTCGACTTGCCGGCGCCGTTGGCGCCGATCAGGGTGACGATTTCGCCCTGGTTGATCTCTACGTTGACGCTGTGCAGCGCCTGGATCTTGCCGTAGAAGGTGGAAACGTTCTCGAACTTCAGCATTTACGCCTCCCCCAGGTAGGCCTTGATCACATCAGGGTTGCCGCGAATCTCTTCCGGCGTGCCATCGGCCAGGGGCGTGCCCTGGTTGATGACCACGATGTGGTCGGAGATGCTCATCACCAGTTTCATGTCGTGCTCGATCAGCAGCACGGTCACGTTGTGGGATTCACGCAGGTAGCTGATGAGCGCCTTGAGGTCTTCGGTTTCCTTGGGGTTCAGGCCGGCGGCCGGTTCGTCGAGCATGATGATCCGTGGCTGGGTCATCATGCAGCGGGCGATTTCCAGGCGCCGTTGCTGGCCATAGGCGAGGGTGCCGGCGGTACGGTTGGCGAACTCGGTCAGGTTGACCTTCTCCAGCCAGTACTGCGCGCGCTCCATGGCTTCCTTTTCGCTGCGGCGGAAGCTCGGGGTCTTGAACAGGCCGGCGAAGAAGTTGGTGTTGAGGTGGCGGTGCTGGGCAATCAGCAGGTTCTCCAGCGCGGTCATTTCCTTGAACAGGCGCACGTTCTGGAAGGTCCGCACCACGCCCTTGCGGGCGATCTGATGGCCGGCCAGACCCTGGATAGGCTGGCCGTCGAGCAGGATGGTGCCGCCGCTGGGTTTGTAGAAACCGGTCAGGCAGTTGAACACGGTGGTCTTGCCGGCGCCGTTCGGGCCGATCAATGCCACCACCTGTTTCTCCTTGACAGTCAGGCCTACGCCGTTGACCGCCAACAAGCCGCCGAAGCGCATGCTCAGGCCGCTGACTTGCAGAATTTCGCGGCTCATCGAGGCAGCTCCAGGTGAGGACGTTGCATGGGCAGCAGGCCCTGCGGACGCCAGATCATCATCAACACCATCAGCGCACCGAACATCAGCATCCGGTATTCGCTGAACTCACGCATCATCTCCGGCAGCAGGATCATCACGATGGCCGCGAGAATCACGCCCAACTGCGAACCCATGCCACCCAGCACGACGATGGCGAGGATGATCGCCGACTCGATGAAGGTGAACGACTCCGGTGTCACCAGCCCTTGGCGGGCGGCAAAGAAGCTGCCGGCGAAACCGGCGAAGCAGGCACCCAGGGTGAATGCCGAGAGCTTGATCACGGTGGGGTTCAGGCCCAGCGCACGGCAGGCGATCTCGTCTTCACGCAGCGCTTCCCAGGCACGGCCGATCGGCATGCGCAGCAGGCGGTTGATGACGAACAGCGCCAGCAGGGCCAGCAGCAGGGCGACCAGGTAGAGGAAGATGACCTTGTTGATCGAGTTGTATTCCAGCCCGAAGAACTCGTGGAAGGTCTGCATCCCTTCGGCAGCCTTGCGTTCGAAGGTCAGACCGAAGAACTCGGGCTTGGGAATGTTGCTGATGCCGTTGGGGCCGCCGGTCCAATCGGTGAGGTTACGCAGGAACAGGCGAATGATCTCGCCGAAGCCCAGCGTGACGATCGCCAGGTAGTCGCCACGCAGGCGCAGCACCGGGAAACCGAGCAGGAAGCCGAAGGTGGCGGCCATCAGGCCGGCGATCGGCAGGCACACCCAGAAGCTCCAGCCCAGGTAGTGCGAGAGCATCGCATAGCTGTAGGCGCCGACGGCGTAGAAACCCACATAACCCAGGTCGAGCAGGCCAGCCAGGCCTACCACGATGTTCAGGCCCAGGCCCAGCAAGACGTAGATCAGGATCAGGGTGGCGATGTCGACCGCGCCGCGCGAGCCGAAGAACGGCCAGATCAGCGCCGCCACGATCAGCCCCATGATGATCCAGCGCTGGGTTTTCGGCAGGGTGAGGAAGTTGCTCACCGACGGTGGCACCAGCTTGCGGTCCGAGCGGCGGCCCATCACCGCACTCCACTGCTTGTCGAACAGCACGCGCAGGAACATCAGCACCGAGCACGCGGCAATGATGCTGATGGTGAACGAGCCCTGGCTGTGAACGATCAGGCTGATGCCATCGATGCTGAGTTTCAGGCCCAGTACCGGGAAGGCCACGGCCCAGACCAGCAAGGCGCTGAATAACGCCTGTTTGAGATTTCTGTTCATACTTTTTCAACCTCCGGGCGGCCCAGGATGCCGGTCGGCCGGAACAGCAGGACAAGAACCAAAAGACCGAATGCCACCACGTCCTTGTACTGGTCGCCGAAGATGTCGGCGCCGAACGCTTCGGCCACGCCCAGCACCAGCCCGCCGAGCATGGCGCCCGGAATGCTGCCGATGCCGCCCAGTACCGCCGCGGTGAAGGCCTTCAGGCCCACCAGGAAACCGGCGTTGGGGTTGATCACCCCGTACTGCATGCTCAGCAGCACGGCCGCCACCGCCGCCAGCGCGGCACCGATGACGAAGGTCAGGGCGATGATGTTGTTGGTGTTGATGCCCAGCAGGTTGGCCATCTTGATGTCCTCGGCGCAGGCGCGGCAAGCGCGCCCCAGGCGGGAACGGGAGATGAACAGGGTCAGGCAGGTCATGGCCACCAGGGTGACCACGAACACCAGGATCTGCATGTAGCTGATCAGGACTTCTTCCGCGCCGCCCGGCCCGAAGGAGAAGCTGCCGGGGATCAGGTTGGGGATGGATTTGTCCTTGGAGTCCTGGGACAGCAACACGGTGTTCTGCAGGAAGATCGACATGCCGATGGCGGAGATCAGCGGGATCAGCCGGTTGCTGTTGCGCAGCGGCCGGTAGGCGACCCGTTCGATGCTGTAGCCGTAGGCACTGGTGACGCAGATGGTGGCGACGAAGGCCACGGTCATCAGGATCGGCAGCGAATGGATACCCATCATGGCCAGCCCGGCAAGGGCGATGAAGGCCACGTAGGAACCGATCATGTACACCTCGCCGTGGGCGAAGTTGATCATGCCGATGATGCCGTACACCATCGTGTAACCGATGGCGATCAAGGCATAGGTACTGCCGATGGTCAGTCCGTTAACCAGTTGTTGTAGGAAATGGTAGATCTCAGGCATTACAGCGCTCCTAAAAACCTGATTTGCATTTCACTGGTGGGGGATGACCCCGGCCCATGTTCTCGTGGTCTTCGCCACGTGATCTTTTGCGGGCACTGCCAGGAAACCGCGGGTGACGGTTTTAAGATTTTCAGGTGGACCGGCCCCCGGATCGCGGGAGTCAGGCCCATAGAACCTCGTAAAACAAAGCCCACTGCTCGCACAGTGGGCTTCTCGGTCAGCTATTAGTCACGCAGTTACTGAGGAGAGACTTCGGTCTTCGGCTTGCCGAAGTGCCATTCGTACACCACGAACTTGAAGTCTTTCAGGTCGCCTTTCTCGTCGTAGGACAGCTCGCCGGTCGGGGTCTTGAACTTGCCGGCGTGGATGGCGGCAGCCACCTTGTCGGTGTCTTCGGACTTGGCGGCCTTGATGCCTTCGGCAATCAGCTCGACGGCCGAGTAGGCCGGGAATACGAACGGGCCGCTCGGGTCCTTGCCGTCAGCCTTGATGGCGTCGACGATGGCTTTGTTCGCCGGGTCCTGGTCGAAGGACTTCGGCAGGGTCACCAGCAGGCCTTCGGAGGCGTTCTGGGCGATCTGCGAGATGGAGTCGTTACCCACGCCTTCCGGGCCCATGAACTTGGCTTTCAGGCCCTTTTCCTGTGCCTGGCGCAGGATCAGGCCCAGCTCTGGGTGGTAGCCGCCGTAGTAGACGAAGTCGACGTTGTTTTGCTTGAGCTTCTGGATGATCGAGGAGAAGTCCTTGTCACCGGCGTTCAGGCCTTCGAAGACAGCAACCTTGGTGCCTTTCTTCTCGAGGGTCTGCTTGACCGCGGTGGCGATGCCTTCACCGTACTGCTGCTTGTCGTGCAGTACCGCGACCACTTTCGGTTTGACGTGGTCGGCGATGTAGTTGCCGGCGGCCGGGCCCTGGGCGCTGTCCAGGCCGATGGTGCGGAAGATCAGCTTGTAGCCACGGGCGGTGATTTCCGGGGAGGTGGCGGCCGGGGTGATCATGATCACGCCTTCGTCTTCGTAGATGTCGGACGCAGGCTGGGTGGAGCTGGAGCACAGGTGGCCGATCACGAACTTGACGCCGTCGTTGACCACTTTGTTGGCGACTGCAACGGCCTGTTTAGGGTCGCACGCGTCGTCGTATTCCTTGGCTTCGAGCATCTTGCCATCGACGCCGCCCTTGGCGTTGATGTCCTTGATGGCCTGTTTGGCGCCGATGAACTGCATGTCGCCGTATTGGGTGACCGGACCGGTCTTGGGGCCGGCGATACCAATCTTGATGGTATCGGCGGCAAACGAATGGCTGGCAACCCCGGCCAGAACCATTGCGGCGAACAGCTTGGAAATCTTGATCATAGTGCTCCACTCATTCTGTTGTAATTCTTATAGTCCTGGAGGCCAGGCCTACAGACCGGGCGGGATTTGCGGCTGGCTACGCCTAACCGCAACCCCACCTTCCCCCGGAACATGTCCCGGAACTGTACCGGTACAGTGTAGAGCGCTGCCCGAGCGCTTGAAAAGCGGGCGAAAAGCGTCTGTTTCCGGGGGTGTCGCCTGATCGACATAAAGATACAGAAAAGCGCCATCACTTTGCCTGCACTCTCGGCCCGCCCCACAAGTTCGCGCCGAATCGACCAAATTACGTATTTGAAACCGGGTTTTTCTGCAAAAATGCCGGCCTTTTTTCTTGGCCGATTTATGCGCAGGTAAACCCATGACTGATCAAGTAAGCACCCTCTATGCCAAATTGCTCGGCGAGACCGCTGCCATCGAGTGGAAAGCCCTGGAACGTTTCTGGGCCAAGGGTGACCTGATTTGGGTCGACCCCAGCCTCGACCTGATCGTCGTTGCCGAGGCAATGGCCGAGAATCGCAGCGAGATCTTCGCCAAGTGGCGCAGTGATGGCACTGTGGCGGCGCTGTCCGCGGAGCAGGCGCTCGACCTGCAAACCCGCGATCCAGAGATCTGGGCGGTGGTCGTTTCGCCGTTCATCGTGATTCAGGAAAAGAAAGCGGAATAAGCACGCGCTTTTTTAGTGCGCAAAATCGCACAGACGCCTCGCGATGGTGCGCGTTGACGCTCACGTAAGGTGGAAGTAAGTAACAGTGGCGGGATGATTCGGCGGGGCGGTAACAGTTTACGGCATGCGTAAATGGGGCTGCTTCGCAGGCTTCGCAGGCTTCGCAGGCTTCGCCAGCTCGTACAGTAACAGTGCTCTATTCAAGGCATGTGCGGTCGCTGTGGGAGCGGGTTTACCCGCGAAGCACGCAACGCGGTGTCTGGCACCAGCTTCGCTGGTGTTCGCGGGTAAACCCGCTCCCACATGTACTGCACGACAGCTGTATGAGCGCCCCGGCAAGGCCGCTCACACAGTTGGACAGTTGCTCCCACAGAGGCCTGCAAAAAGACTCTGCAGGCCCATGGGAAGTGGGCGCCCCGCGGGTAATCAGTAGTCCACGCGCCCGGTATGGGTGTTCAACGAGATCACGCGGGTCTTGCCGATGCGGTGACGGTAGATCTCGCGCAGGTACTTCACCGCCTTCTTCACGCATTCGCGCGACAGGCGGATATCGTTGATCGAAACGAAGCGGCTCTTGTCGTTGATCAGCTCGCGGTACTTCTTCTCGTACATCGGCTTGATCGCGTACCAGTTGGTGTCGAGGATCTTCGCCGGGTTCTCGAACTCGTTGAGCAGGTCGTCGATGCGGTCCTCGTCGAAGTGCTCGCTGGTGATGAATTCGAGGATGGCGTTGTCCATGGTGTCGTCGAAACGGTACGGATTGCGCGCGAAGCAACGCTTGATGAACGCCACGATCAGGGTCAGGAAATCGTCCGACAGGCACGGGCTCTTGGCGATCAGCGTGGTCAGCGACAGGTTGGCCGAAGCACCGATCACCAGCGCATAGCGCTTGAGCGTGGTGTTGGGGAACAGGCTGTTGAGGTGGGTCTTGAGCCGGTTCAGGTCCATGTACGACAGCTTGTAGTCCTTGGGCAGGGAGACGATCGACACCACCGACGAGCAGTTCTTGAAGAAGTGCAGGTCGTGCAGCGCCGCGGCGTCGTAGCCCGAGGCCTGGTATTGCTCCAGTGCCGCGCGGTAACGGCTCGACTCGATCGGCAGCAGGCTGATGCCTTCGATGGCCTGGGTCTGCTTGTTGAAGTGCGGCAGGTCGATGGAGCGGAAGAACAGGTCGTCGATATCCAGCCGCGGCTGTTCGCGCTCGAATACCTTGAACTTTTCCGACCCGGCCGGGGGGATTTCCGGCACCACCGATTCGGCGTAGGCGATGGCCACGGGGCCGGCCAGGCTCATGAACAGGTCGTTGGCATCCAGGCGGATGGTTTCGCCGATGTCGATGCCGGCGCGGCGGAAGTAGTTCTGGTCGTAGTCGGTGGTCACCGCCTGCGCCGTGAGGATGTTGAAGATCTGCTGGGAGATGTACTGGTTGGCGTGTTTCTCCATGGCGTTGACGTCGATGTTCTGGATCGTGCCGTCATCGCTTTCTTCGGCGTAGCGCATGATGTCGTTGGAGATCAGCATCATCGCGTTCCACGGGCGGATGCGGCCCATGACGCTGGCTTCACTGCTGTCTTCGTTATCGAAGTTGTACGAGAAGTCCCATTCTTCCGAAAGATATTTGCACAGCAGGCGCCCGGCGTTGATGTGCAGGGCCTCGGACATCTCGCTGCGGTGGTCGGAGGCGTTGGGCAGCACGCAGATACCGCTGGTAAAGATCGGTTCGAAGACGAACGAATGCCCGCTCTTGCCGTCGTTTTCGTCGGCCGGCTTGGTGTCGAAGGTCTTGTTCATGTACGAGTACTGCTGGGCCAGGCCGAATTCCGAGGCCATGCCCGAGCCGGTGCCGCCGCCGGCGCTGAAGATGTAGAAGTACAGGCGCGACTGGTTGGCCTTGATGCCACAAGAGTCGATCAGGTACGAGTGGATCAGCTTCCAGTCGGCGCTGGAGAAGCGCTGGGTATCCTTGTTGAGGATGATCTTGGCCAGGTACTGGCCGAGGATCGGCGCGTTACCGGCGCCACCGGCATGCACCTCGGACAGGTCCATGATCTTCATCTTGCTGTAGTCGCGCAGGAAACCGCCGCGCTCACCCTTGCGCGAGAAGCGGATGCGCCCGGCGATGTCCTTGTCCAGGTCGCCCAGCATCACCAGCGGCTCGACTAGGAATACCGGCTTCACGCCCTTGTTCTGTACCAGGCGCAGGTTCTGGCGGATCCAGCGCGCGGGGCTGTAACCGCCTTCGCCCTTGTGGCGATCCTCGTTGTTGAATTCATTGAGGAAGAAGGTGCGGGCGTTGTACACAAGCTCCGCCACGTCCAACGCAATGTTCGAGCCGCAACGGCCCAGGCCGATCAGGCACACCGACGGGAACTGCTGTTCGAGGCGCAGTTGGTCTTCGTCTTCCACGTGCAGGTTGCGCGGGAATACCAGGTCGCGCAGGCCGTCGAGGTTGTCGAGGATGCGCTGGATGTCCTGTTCGGTGAAGTAGAGGTACTGCTGCGCCGGGGTGCTGCGCGCCGCCGGCAGGTCTCGAGCACCGCTTGCGGTCAGCGAAGCGGGAAGGAGCGTCGACTCGGGGACCGCATTGGCAGAAGTGTTCGTAGAGGTCATAGTGCGCCGTTTGCCTGGGAGTGTGGGCTTCCCGGTGAAGCATGTCATAACGCTATCACGGAGAAATATCGCGACTTTATCAGTGCGTCTTTTTCTTGTGCGATCGGGGATTTCCCTAGCCCCTACATGGTTTTTTGCGAATCGCACCTGCACTGCATCGTCCGTTCGTCACGCTTCTTTAATCTTCTGTCTGGAGTTGCTCATGAGTAGTGCGTTGCCTTCGCTGGGTTTTGCCGGGATCGGCCTGATGGGTCTGCCGATGTGTCGTCGCCTGTTGGCGGCCGGCTATCCGCTGACAGTGTGGAACCGTAGCCCGGACAAATGCGCCGAGCTGGTGGCCGCGGGTGCCCGCCTGGCCGCCAGCCCTGCCGAGCTGTGCCAGGACACCGATGTGGTGCTGTTGTGCCTGGCCGACACTGCGGTGGTGCGCGAAGTGGTGTTCGGTGAGCAGGGCGTCGCCAAGGGGGGGCGCAGCGGCCAGTTGCTGGTGGACTTCTCCAGCCTTGAGCCCACCGCCACGCGGGAGATGGCCGCGGAGCTGGCGGCCCTGTGCGGCATGGCCTGGCTGGATGCACCGGTGTCCGGCGGCACTCCAGGCGCCGAGGCCGGCACCCTGGCGATCATGGTCGGTGGCGAGGCGGATGACCTGGAGCGCGTTCGCCCGGTGTTGCTGACCCTCGGTCAGCGGGTGACGCACATGGGCGCGGTGGGGGCAGGGCAGGTGACCAAGGCGTGCAACCAGATGATCGTCGCCTGCAATGCGCTGGTGATCGCCGAGGTCGTGGCGCTGGCCGAACAGTCAGGGGTGGATGCGCGGCTGATCGCCGAAGCCCTGGCCGGTGGTTTCGCCGACTCGAAACCCTTGCAGATCCTTGCACCGCAAATGGCCGAGAGCCGTTTCGACCCGATCAAGTGGCATGTGCGCACCCTGCTCAAGGACCTGGATACCGCCGTTGGATTCTCCCGCGAGCAGGGCTCGGCGACGCCGCTCAGTGGCCTCGCCGCGCAATTGATGCGTTTGCATGGAAGCCAGGGCTATCTGCAAAAAGATCCGGCGACTCTGGTAGAGCTGTATCGCAGCAAGGGCTGAGTACGCGGGCCTGGCGATCGAGCCGTTCGAGCACCGGGCGCAGCTCGGCCAGGGCTACCGGGCGGCTGAGCAGGTAGCCCTGCAGGTAGTCGCAGCCATGGGCGGCGAGGAACGCGCGCTGCTCTGGCGTCTCGACGCCCTCGGTCACCACCTCCAGGTGCAGGGTATGCGCCATCATGATGATCGCCTGGACGATTTCGCGGTCTTTCTGGTTGCCCGGCACGTCCTGAACGAACGAGCGATCGATCTTCAGCACGTCCAGCGGCAGGCGCTTGAGGTAGGCCAGCGATGAATAACCCGTGCCGAAATCGTCGATCGACAGGGCCACGCCCTGGGCGCGGATGCGCTTGAGCAGGTTGACGGTGTGCTGGATGTCGCCCATCAGGGCATTTTCGGTGACCTCCAGCTCCAGTTGACGGGCGGCCAGGCCGGCCTGGAACAACGCCAGTTCGACTTCGGTGGCGAGCTCTTCGCGGCCGAGGGTGAGTGCCGAGCAGTTCACCGTAACCTTGAGCTCGTCATGGCCCTGGCGCCCGAGCAGGGCCAGGTCTGCGCAGGCCCGGCGCAGCACCCACAGGTCCAGCTCGGCGATCAGCCCGTTGGCCTCGGCAATACCGATGAAACGGTCGGGGCCAAGCAGGCCATGTTGCGGGTGCTGCCAGCGCACCAGGGCTTCGAGCTTGGCCACCCGGCCGCTGCGCAGGTCGAAGATCGGCTGGTAGTGCACGCACAACCCGCGTTCTTCGAACAGTGCCACGCGCAGTTCCTCTTCCAGTTGCAGCTCCAGGGTGGCGCGGGTCTTCAGGCCATTGCTGAAGAAGTTCAGGCTGTTGCGCCCGCAGCCTTTGGACTGGTAAAGCGCAAGGTCGGCGTTCTTCAGCAACTCCTCGGTGCTCAGGCCATCGTCGGGGAAAATGCTGATGCCGATACTGGTGGTCATGACCATGCGCCGGCCCGCCAGGTCGATTGGCTCCTTCATGCGCAACATGATGCGCTGCGCCAGGTGACGGGCCTCGTCGCGGTTGTTGAGTGCGGTGACGATGCAGAATTCGTCGCCGCCGAAGCGCGCCACCAGGTCATGACCACGGGTCGCGGCCTTGATGTGCCCGGCGATCACTTTGAGCAGTTCATCGCCGGCGGCATGGCCGAGGCTGTCGTTGATGCGCTTGAAGTGGTCGATGTCGAGGAACATCACCGCGAGCATGCTTTCACTGGCGGCATGCTCGGCCAGGCGTTCGGCAAATACCTGGTTGAAACCACGGCGGTTGACCAAGTTGGTCAACGCGTCATAGTGCGCGGCCTGCTGCAGTGATGCGCGGGCTTGGTCGAGCTGGCTGAGCAGCAGGTTCACCCGGCGCAGGTCGTGCTCCTTGCTTTGCAGCTTCTTGTCGGACAGTGCTGCGCTGATGCTGCTGCCGCTGATCAGCAGGGTGATGAAGGCGATGGTCAGCGCCAGTTGCAGGCTGTTGTCGCTGGTGGGCAGGCGCAGGGCGGTCTCGCTGGGGATCACCAGGGTCATGGCGGCCATGCCGGTGAAGTGGGTCACGACAATGCCGCCGGCCATCAGCAGGCTGGCGCCATATTTCATCAGCAGGTGCAAGGTGCCACTGCCGTGGCGGAAGTGCCGGGCCATCAGCAGGGCGACCAGGCTGGTGGCCACGGCGATGGCGATCGATGCCAGCAGCAGGGCCGTCTGGTAGTGCTGCTGGGCACTGGTCTGCAGGGCGGCCATGCCGACGTAGTGCATGGTGCTGATACCGATGCCGATGAACAGCGCGGTCTGTAAAAAGTGATGCGGGCGCATTTGCGCACGCTCGAGGCCGTTCATCGCCAGCCAGGCGGCAAGCAGCGCGATCAGCAGGGAGAGGCCGGTCAGGGCCGCGTCGTAGTGAATGTCCAGCGGTGCCTGGAAGGCCAGCATGCTGATGAAGTGCATCGCCCAGATACCACCGGCCAGGCAGCAGGCGCCCAGTATTCGCCATTGCCTGCGGGCCAGGCGGTCCTCGCAATGGCTTTGCCGCTCGGCCATGTCCAGGGTGGCGAAACAGGCGGCACTGGCCACGGCAAAGGCTAACAGCACCAGGTAGGGGTTGTGTTGGCAGTCGAGGATGATCTGCCCGGTCGTCGGTAATCCCGAGAACAATTGCAGTCCCAGCCACTCCATTGCAGGCCTCTTCGTCGAGTGCTCTCCGGTCCCCACGACGCGCGGCTGGAGACTGTTCCTGCTGGAGTATAGGAAGCTGTATTTAAGCCTTCCTGATTAATGGCACTTTGATCTCTACCATTTGGATATGAAGGTGATAGCTGGAAGATCTAAATAGATAACGAAGGCTGAAACGATCGCGGGGCAAGCCCGCTCCCACGTGGGAGCGGGCTTGCCCCGCGATGACCTCTATGGAGTTCAGCCGGCGACCAGTACCCGGATGGCCTCCAGGCGCAAGGCGGCCTTGTTCAGCGCGGCCATGCCGTCTTCGCGCTGCTGGCGCAGGGCGTCGATTTCGCTGTCGCGCACGCTCGGGTTGACGGCTTTGAGCGCTGTCAGGCGCGCCAGCTCTTCGTCAGCCTCGGCGGCCAGGCGTTGCTGTGCCTGGGCAACCCGCTCCTCATGGACCGGAATGACCTTGGCTTCACCCGCGCTGATGCGCTTGGCCAGGACATCGCGCTGGGCCTGGACGAACTTGTTGGCGCTGGCCTTGGGCACGCTTTCAAGCTGGTCGTTGAGGGTCTCGAAGGCCACGCGCGGGGCCAGGTCGTTGCCATTGGCGTCGAGCAGGCAGCGCAGCGCCGCCGGTGGCAGGTAGCGGCCCATCTGCAGGCTGCGCGGGGCGACCACTTCGCTGACATAGAGCAGCTCGAGCAGCACGGTGCCGGGCTTGAGCGCCTTGTTCTTGATCAGCGCCACGGCGGTGTTGCCCATCGAGCCGGACAGCACCAGGTCCATGCCGCCCTGCACCATCGGGTGCTCCCAGGTGAGGAACTGCATGTCCTCGCGCGACAGCGCCTGGGCGCGGTCGTAGGTGATGGTCACGCCCTCGTCGTCGCCCAGTGGGAAGCTGGCGTCGAGCATTTTCTCGCTCGGCTTGAGCACCAGGGCGTTCTCGGAATGGTCTTCGCTGTCGATGCCGAAGGCGTCGAACAGGGTTTCCATGTAGATCGGCAGGGCGAACTGGTCGTCCTGCTCGAGGATCGCCTCGACCAGCGCCTGGCCTTCGCCGGCACCGCCGGAGTTGAGCTCCAGCAGACGGTCGCGGCCGGTGTGCAGCTCGGCTTCCAGGCGCTCGCGCTCGGCGCGGGCTTCGCCGACCAGCTTGGTCCAGCCCTTGTCGTCGCCACCGGCCAGTTGCGCCAGCAGGCGCGGGCCGAACTGGTGCTGCAGGGCGTTGCCGGTCGGGCAAGTGTTGAGGAAGGCGTTGAGGCCTTCGTGGTACCACTGGAACAGGCGCTCTTGGGGGCTGTCCTGCAGGTATGGGATGTGCAGTTCGATGGTGTGCTTCTGGCCGATCCGGTCGAGGCGGCCGATGCGTTGCTCGAGCAGGTCCGGGTGCGCCGGCAGGTCGAACATCACCAGGTGGTGGGCGAACTGGAAGTTGCGGCCTTCACTGCCGATCTCGGAGCAGATCAGCACCTGGGCGCCGAACTCTTCGTCGGCGAAGTAGGCGGCGGCGCGGTCGCGCTCGAGGATGCTCATGCCTTCGTGGAAAACCGTGGCCGGGATGCCGGAGCGCACGCGCAGGGCGTCTTCCAGGTCCATGGCGGTTTCGGCGTGGGCGCAGATCACCAGGACCTTGGTGCGCTTGAGCATCTTCAGGGTGTCGATCAGCCAGTCGACGCGCGGGTCGAAGCGCCACCAGCGCTCGTCGTCGCCGGGCTCGCCCTGGGCCTGGAAGGCCACTTCCGGGTACAGCTCGGCACGCTCGCCGGATGGCAGCGCGGCATACGGCTCGGGGTTGGCCAGCGGGTAGGGGTGCAGCTGGCGCTCGGGGAAACCCTGGATCGCCGCGCGGGTGTTGCGGAACAGTACGCGGCCAGTGCCGTGACGGTCGAGCAGCTCGCGGATCAGGCGCGCGCTGGCCTGGCTGTCGCCATCGGTAACGGCGGCCAGCAGGGCTTCACCCTCGGCCCCCAGGAAACCCTGGATGGTGGCATGGGCTTTCGGCGACAGGCGGCCTTCGTCAAGCAGCTCCTGCACTGCCTCCGCCACCGGGCGATAGTTTTCGCTCTCGGCGCGGAACGCGGCCAGGTCGTGGAAACGGTTGGGGTCGAGCAGGCGCAGGCGGGCGAAGTGGCTGTCCTGGCCGAGTTGTTCAGGGGTGGCGGTAAGCAGCAGCACGGCCGGGACGACCTCGGCCAGTTGCTCGACCAGGGCATATTCGGCGCTGGCCTGTTCTTCGTGCCAGACCAGGTGGTGAGCCTCGTCGACCACCATCAGGTCCCAACCGGCGGCGAACAGCGCGTCCTGGGCCTTTTCATCGTCGACCAGCCATTCCAGGGCGACCAGCGCCAGTTGGGCGTCTTCGAACGGGTTGGTGGCATCGCTTTCGATGAAGCGCTCGGCGTCGAACAGGGCGACCTGCAGGTTGAAGCGGCGGCGCATTTCCACCAGCCACTGGTGCTGGAGGTTCTCCGGTACCAGGATCAGCACCCGGTTGGCGCGGCCGGACAACAGCTGGCGGTGGATCACCAGGCCCGCTTCGATGGTCTTGCCCAGGCCTACTTCGTCGGCCAGCAGCACGCGCGGGGCGATACGGTCGGCCACTTCGCGGGCGATGTGCAACTGGTGGGCGATGGGTTGGGCGCGCACGCCGCCCAGGCCCCACAGCGACGACAGCATCTGTTTGCTGGTGTGCTGCAGGGTGTTGTAGCGCAGGGAGAACCACGACAGCGGGTCGATCTGGCCGGCGAACAGGCGGTCACTGGCCAGGCGGAACTGGATGAAGTTCGACAGCTGGGTCTCGGGCAGCACATGCGCCTGGTTCTGGGCGTCGATGCCGTGATAGATCAGCAGGCCGTCGATGACCTCGACTTCGCGCACGGTCAGCTTCCAGCCTTCGAAGTGGATGATCTGGTCGCCTGGCGAGAAGCGCACGCGGGTCAGCGGCGCGTTGCGTAGCGAGTACTGGCGGGTTTCCCCCGTCGCCGGGTAGAGCACGGTCAACAAGCGACCATCCTCGGCCAGGATGGTCCCAAGTCCGAGCTCTGCTTCGCTGTCGCTGATCCAGCGTTGCCCCGGTTGATACTGCTGCGCCATACTGCCTGAACTCCCGCGATGAAAAAGCCGAGTATGTTAACGGATCGGCTGCGCCAGACCAATGAATGTGAAGAGTCTAGCGCTTTCATCGACGAACACCGTCCCGTCACGAGGGCCAAGCGCCAACATGGCTGCCAAGCACCGCTGGTTGAACCTCTCCCTGGCCATTGGCAGCTTCACGCTGCTGGCCGCCTGTGAACAGAAAACCTTCGAAGTATTGCCGCCGATACCAGTCGAGCAGTTGGAAGTGCTGGGCGTGCAGACCCCGATCAAGAGCGTGCATTTCCATGACCGCGAGGGCGAAGGCCTGCTGGTGCTGAGCCGGGTCGACGGCCAGGCCAGCGACCCGGATACCGAGGAGGAGGTCGATAAGGTGGTGCTCAAGGCCACGCTGTATGGCCGTGCCGCCAGCGCCGAGGTGTTCAAGCCACGCTGGCAGATCGAGCAGGAAACCACCTGCGCCGGTCTGGACCTGGATGTCGACTTCTATACCGATGTCAGTGACGTCAGCGACCTGAACAAGGACGGCGTCGCCGAAGTGACCGTGGCCAGCCACGCGTTCTGCGGTGGTGGCATCGACCCGCACGATATCGCCATCGAGATGCGCGAAGGCCAGGCGGTGTACAGCATTACCGGCCAGTCGCTGATTACCCCGGCCGGAGAAGAACCCTTCGGCGGCGAGCGTGAAGACAGTGCCTCGCTGAAAAACGCCCCGCAGGTGCTGCGCGAGCATATGGACGCGGTCTGGCAGCAGGTCTACAAGCGGCCATGGAGCGAAACCAGCGCGCCACCGGACGACGACCCCGACGGCGACGATCAATAACAGCAGCCCCCAGGCCCATGCGGCGTTGTGATGCGCCGCTCACCTTTGCCCACAGGCGTTCAAGGCGGCGTAGCGCCGGCCGACACAGTGGCTACAGGAGAACATTCCATGCTGCCGCCCATCATTCCGCTCAGCGCCGCCCCGGTGACCTCGCAACAGGACCCGGTCAAGCCGCCGCCGGCCATCCCGCCGGTGGTGCCGACACAACCGGCCGCCGGCGAAGGGGCCATCGACCTCAAGCATCATCGCGACCCGGCCGAACGCGCCCTGCTGATGCGCGAAGAACAACGGCGCCAGCAGCAACAGCGCAACCAGGGGGACGCAGAGCAGCTTGTGGTCGTGCCCGGCGAGGAACTCAACGCCGACAACACCGTGCCCGTGGCGCCGCTGGGCGAACGTACACGCCAGGGGCTGCTGGTGGACATCGAGGTCTGAAGCACACCCAGGTCTTTTGCTGCAAAACCTAGTCAGCGCTCATGCTTGCCTTCATCATGAGTGCCTCTGCTGCCCGTCGAGCCCGCCATGAGCCAAGACAACCTGATCGACTTCGGCGCTGAACGCGCCAAACGAATCCATGACCTCAAAGACAAGCGCCTGAACGACATGCGCCAGGCCTTCGAGCAGGCCATGCCGCTGGCCTCTGGGAAAAAGAAGAAGCCCAAGGGCAAACCCAAGAAGCGCTGAAACTTGATGCAGGTCAACCCTGCACCCGCCTCGCGTGCCCGGCCCCGGGCACCATTGACTCTGGTCAATTTCCCCTCGCCTGCCTTTGGTTACTGTGCACTCATCGGATGACGGCACACCAAGGGAGGGGCCGACATGTTCTTCGACAACGTGGTTATCGCCGGTGTGGTGACGGTCGGGCTGATGTTGGCCTTCTTTGCCGGTCTGGGCATTTTCATCTGGAAGGATGCGAACAAGCGCAAGCAGCGCTGATCCTTCCCGATTCACGAGCACGCAAGGCATTTAGGGCGACTTCGGTCGCCCATTTTTTTTGCCTCGATTTTTCCTCTGTAGGAGCGGGCAGCTCATCTAGATGATTAGCTAGCTAATTAATCGTCTGCGCTTTATCCTTCCCCCAGTTGTCTATCGTTCTTCTCATACCGTCTGCTCCCGCAAGGTCCGATTCGTGCCCATCACCTTCCAGGCCCTGTTCGCCCCCAGCAGCCTCGCGCTCAAGTTCGCCATCAAGACCCTGCTTGGCGGTGGCCTGGCGTTGTGGCTGGCGATGCGCTGGGGCCTGGAGCAGCCGGCCTGGGCGCTGATGACTGCGTTCATCGTCGCCCAGCCGCTGTCGGGGATGGTGATCCAGAAGGGCCTGGCACGGTTGGCCGGCACGCTGGTCGGTACCTTCATGTCGGTGGTGTTCATCGGTGTGTTCGCCCAGACGCCCTGGCTATTCCTGCTGACGCTGGCGCTATGGTTGGCCCTGTGTACCGCCGCTTCGACCCAGTTGCGCAGCGCCTGGGCCTATGCCTTCGTGCTGGCCGGCTACACCGTGGCGATCATTGCGCTGCCGGCGATCGACCACCCGTTGCAGGTGTTCGACCAGGCGGTGGCGCGTTGTACCGAGATCTGCTTGGGCATCTGTTGCGCCACCGCCAGCAGTGCGCTGATCTGGCCCATGCGGGTCGAGCAGCAACTGGCAGGCCAGGCGCGGCAGGCCTGGCACAACGGGCTGCAGGCGGCCAGCGCCATGCTGGGCGGTGAGGATGAAGCGCGCAAAGGGTTGCTGGAAAGCCTCGGGCGCATCGTGGCGATCGACGCCCAGCGCGAGCATGCCTGGTTCGAAGGCAGACTCGGTCGCCAGCGGGCCAAGGCGATCCAGGGGCTGAGCCAGAAGTTGATGGTGTTGCTGCGCATCTCGCGCTCGGTGCGCCGGCAGTGGCGCCAGCTCGATGAAATCGAGGCAGGGCACCTGGCGCCATGGCTGGATGAGGTGCGCACCCTGCTGGCCAGCCCCGAACAGGCCAGCCTGCTGGTGTTGCGCCAACGGGTGTGGGATGCCGCCCAGGACACGCGGATCAGCTCCGCCGAGCATTACTGTCTGGCGCGCCTGGCGTTGCTGCTGGACTACGCCATGGCGGCCACCCAGGCGCTCGCCGATGTGGAGCAGGGTCGGGCACCCAAAGAGCAGGTGCAAAGCCTGGCGGCGCACCGCGACCTGTCCCTGGCCCTGCTGTTCGGCTCACGCAGTGCCCTGGCGTTTCTGGTGATGAGCAGTTTCTGGCTGGCCACCGCCTGGCCCTCGGCGCCGGGCGGGCTGGTGCTGACGTGTGTGGTCTGCAGCCTGTTCGCCAGCCGCGAGAACGGCGCGCAGATCGGCCTGAGCTTCTTGCGTGGGATCCTGCTGGCGGTGCCGGCGGCGTTCCTGGTCGGGCAGATCCTGCTGCCGCAATGGAGCAGCTTCGCCATGCTCTGCCTGGGCATGGGCGTACCGCTGTTCCTTGGCGCATTGGGCATGGCCCATCCGCGCACCGGCGCTACCGCCACGTCCTATTGCCTGCACTTCATCGTGCTGGTGGCGCCGCTCAATGCCATGCATTTCGATGTGGCGAGCATGCTCAACAGTGCGCTGGCCATGCTGATAGGCGTGAGCGCCGCGGTACTGGCGTTCCGCCTGCTGGTGCTGCGTCACCCGGCCTGGCTGGGCCGGCGCTTGCGTGCGGCCACCCAGGGCGACCTGGTGCGCCTGACCCGGCGCGACCTGCGCGGTGCCGACAGTTGGTTTGGCGGGCGCATGGCCGACCGCCTGATGCAGTTGGCGCGGCATGCCAGTGAGTTGCCCCAGACCGAGCGCCAGCGTTGGGACGAGGGCCTGCACAGCCTGGATATCGGCGACGAACTGGTGCACCTGCGTATGTGCCTGGCCGTGGCCCAGGCGCCCTTGGCCAACGCCGAGCGCCAGTACCTGCAGCAACTTGAGGCGGTCCTGGCGAGCGGACCGGCGCCGGGCCGAGGCGCGCGCCTGGATGCCGCCAGCGCAGAATTCATCGAGGCCCTGCAGGGTCAACCGCCCAGCGATGCGCTACGCCTGGCCGAGGGCGCTGTACTGCAGTTGCGCAAGAGCTGGGGCAAATGGTGCCGTTGGCAGGAGGACGCCCATGGGGCTGCGTGAATGGGCGCTGGGTGGCGTGCTGCTCAGCCCGTTTCTGATTTATGTAGTGCTGGCGCTGCTGCTGACCGGGCTGCTGCGCTTTGTTGTGCGGGCCACGCCGCTGGGGCGCTGGATCTGGCACGAGGCGCTGTTCGATACGGCATTGTTCGTTTGTGTCCTGTACCTGGTGGTGCGTTCGCTAGGTCCACTTTAAGGAGTAAGTTCATGCGTACAGCCGTACGTGCTCTGGTCACTTTGTGTGTGGTAATCCTCGCCGTCTTCGCAGGCTTCAAGCTCTGGCAGTACTACATGCTCACCCCCTGGACCCGGGATGCCCGGGTGCGCGCCGATGTGGTGGTGATTGCCCCTGATGTGTCCGGTTGGGTGAGTGCGCTGAAGGTGCAGGATAACCAGCAGGTCAAGGCCGGTGACCTGCTGATGACCATCGACCGCGAGCGCTTCCAGGCTGCCTTCGACCAGGCCTCTGCGGTGGTCGAGACCCGTACCCAGCAAGTGCGCCTGCGTGAGCGCGAAGCCGCGCGCCGCACGGCCCTGGGGCCGGAAGCGATCAGCGCCGAGCTGCGCGAGAACGCCCAGATCAATGCGGCCGTTGCCCGGGGCGAGCTGCACGAGGCCGAGGCCCAGCTGAAGGTGGCGAAGATCAACCTGGCCCGCAGCGAAGTGCGCGCGCCGCGCAGCGGGCACATCACCAACCTGCGCCTGGCCCAGGGTAACTTCGTCACTACCGGGCAATCGGTGATGGCGCTGGTGGACGATGCCACTTTCTATATCCAGGCGTACTTCGAAGAGACCAAGCTGCCGCGCATTCGCGTCGGCGACCCGGTCAAGGTGTGGCTGATGGGGGCGGGTGAGGCGATGAACGGGCATGTGCAGAGCATCAGCCGCGGTATCACCGACCGCAACTCGACGCCTGACGGGCAATTGCTGCCGGAGGTGGAGCCGACCTTCAACTGGGTGAGGTTGGCGCAGCGTATCCCGGTGCGGATACAGCTGGACCAGATCCCCGAGGGGGTGAACCTGAGTGCAGGGATGACCGCAAGCGTGCAGGTGCGTGAGGATCAGGTCGAGCGGTAAACGCATCGGCAGCCATCGCGGGGCAAGCCCGCTCCCACGTGTTCGGTTAAGCCAACACGTGGGAGCGGGCTTGCCCCGCGATGGGCTGCTTGCATCAAGGCTGCTGCGCGGTCGCCGCCAGCACGATCTCGCGAATGCACACCTGCTGCGGCTGTTGGTACGCCCAGAGGATCGCCCCCGCCACATCCTCCGCTGCCAGCACCACGCCGCCCATGTCGTTGGCTTTCCATGCCTGATAATCGCGCTTGATGCCCTCATCGGTGGTATGCCCGAGCAGCTCGGTTTCCACCGCGCCCGGGGCGATGGTCACCACCCGCACGTTGTGCGGCGCCAGTTCTTCGCGCAGGTTCTCCGACAGGCCGTGCACGGCAAACTTGCTGCCGACATAGGCCACATGGTTGGGGAAGGTCTTGCGTCCGGCCACGGAGCTGACGTTGATCAAGGTGCCGTGCCGACGCTCACGCATGCCGCCGACCAGCGCGTGCACGCCGTTGAGCAGGCCTTTGACGTTGATGTCGAACATGCGCTCCCACTGCTCCGGGTCCTGCTCGTGCATTTGCCCCAGCAGCATCACCCCGGCATTGTTCACCAGCGCATCGGCCGGGCCATGCAAGGCTTCGGCCTCGTGTACGGCGGCCACCAGCGCCGCGCGGTCGCGGATATCCACGGCGCGGCACAGGCAGTTGGGCAGGGCCAGCGCCTGCAAGCGCTCCAGGCGCCGGGCGATCAGCAGCAGCGGGTGGCCGGCGGCGGCGAACAGGCGGGCAGTGGCGGCGCCGATGCCGGAACTGGCGCCGGTGATGATGATGAGGGGCTTGTGCATGATGGCCTCCGAGGCATAATCGTTTTCGATGGTCGAAATTCTAGGTAGCGCTGCAAACCTTGAAAAACGGCTTTTTTCTTTGGCTGGCATCGGTTTCAACTATGGATATCCGTCATCTCAAGGCGTTCATCGCGGTGTTCGAGGAACGCAACATCACCTTAGCCGCCCAGCGCCTGTGTGTGGCCCAGCCCACGCTGTCGGTGACCATTCGCCAGCTGGAGGAGGACCTGGGGGCCGAGCTGTTCGTACGCCAGGCCCGTGGCGTCGAGGTCACCGAGCAGGCCCGTGCACTGTATGCCCAGGCCTGTCGCATGGTGGCCGAGGCCGATGCCCTGCGCCTGCGTTTTCGCCAGGGGCGCGAACAGGTGCCGCTGACGCTGGGGATCGAGGCGGATATCGCGCCAGCCCAGGTCGAGGCTTGTGTGCGCCTGGCCAACCAGGCGGTGGAGCGGCTGCAACTGACCTTGCTCGAAGGTTGCGCCGGCGATGCGCGGCTGGCCGACGAGGAGCAGCGCTGCGAGGACGAGTTGTTCCTGCCGCTGTGGGAGGAGGCTTTCGTGCTGGTGTCGGCCACCGGTAGCCAACCGGATGGGCGTTGGATCAGTTGCCCGCAGCACCCCTCTCACCAACGCCTGATGGCCGCTTATGGCGAAGGCGAGCAGGTGGGGCAGGCCGCTTCGCTGCAACAGGCACTGGCCATGGTGGCTGCAGGCCTGGGCACGGCGTGGCTGCCGCAGTCGTTGGCCGAGCGCCACCCTGGGGTGTATTGGCAGCCTGGCCCCGGGCTGGCGTTGCGCCGCCGGATCGGCCTGTGCCTGACCCGCGAGGCCCTGCGGCTGCCGGCACTGGCCAGCCTGCACCAGGCACTGGGTGGCGGTTAAAGGAACATACCGCCGGAGACTTCCAGGCGTTGCCCGGTGATCCAGCCGTTACCGTCTTCGAGTAGCAACGCGACGGCCGCGCCGATGTCGTCGGGCACTCCGACCCGCCCCAGGGCGGTATTGCCGGCGATGAAGTCGTTGACCTGCGGGTTGTCACGCACCACGCCACCGCCGAAATCGGTCTCGATGGCGCCCGGGGCAAGAATGTTGACGCGAATGCCACGGGCACCCAGTTCCTTGGCCTGGTAGCGGGTCAGCACTTCCATCGCGCCTTTCATCGCCGCATAGGCGGCATA
The DNA here is from genome assembly GCF_003940825.1 of Pseudomonas oryziphila. Taxonomy (NCBI): domain Bacteria; kingdom Pseudomonadati; phylum Pseudomonadota; class Gammaproteobacteria; order Pseudomonadales; family Pseudomonadaceae; genus Pseudomonas; species Pseudomonas oryziphila. Next base: position 1,344,643 of record NZ_CP034338.1, read on the forward strand.
GCCGGGGAGGGCGAAGCGGGTCAGGCCAGTGGAGATGTTGACGATGCGCCCACCATCGGCGAGCAACGGCAGCAAGCGCTGGGTCAGGAAGAACGGGCCCTTGAGCTGGATATTCAGCAGCTGGTCGAACTGTGCTTCGCTGGTGTCGCTGAAGGGGACGTTCAAGCCGATCCCGGCGTTGTTCACCAGGAAGTCCAGCTGCCTGCTGCCGAACTGCTGCTGCAGGGTGTCGCCCAGGCGCTCGACGAAGGCGGCGAAGCTCGAACTGTCACTGACATCCAGTTGCAGCATGGCGGCGCGTACACCGGCTGCTTGCAGGGTGGCAGCCACGGCCTGGGCCTCGTCGGCCTTGCTGTGGTAAGTGCCGATGATGTCGATGCCGCGGGCGGCCAGGTGTTGGGCAGTGTTGCGGCCCAGGCCGCGGCTGGCGCCAGTGATCAGGGCAATCTTGCGAGTCATGTCGGTTACCTCATGGGCGATGGCTGTTACGGACAGGTTATTGATCGGTCGATGGCTGTTAAATCCAGCGAAACCGGAAATACTGTTCGTCTTTTCAGGACAAATGAGGTGGCGGATGAACAAGCTGGAGCTCTTGCGCACATTCGTCCGGGTCAGCGAGCTGAGTAGCTTCACCCTGGCCGGCGACAGCCTGGGGCTGCCGCGTTCGACCGTCTCCGAGCAGGTGCGGGTGTTGGAGCAACTGCTCGGCACGCGCTTGTTCAACCGCACCACGCGCCGGGTGCAGGCCACCCAGGATGGGGTGCTGCTGTACGAGCGCAGCAAGGACCTGCTGTCGGGGATGGACGAGATCGAGAGCCTGTTCCGCGCCGACGATGCCGAGCTTGCCGGCTGCCTGCGCATCGACTTGCCGACCATGATGGCGCGGCGGGTCATCGTGCCGGCCTTGCCACAGTTCCTCGAGCGCTTTCCACGGCTTGAAGTGGAGATCAGTTGTACCGACCGCCAGGTGGATCTGCTGCGCGAGGGCTTTGATTGCGTGATGCGCATCGGTGCCTTGAGCGACCTGGACGTGGTCGCCCGGCCGGTGGGGCAGTTGAGCATGCGCAACTGCGCCAGCCCCGCCTATCTCGAACGCTACGGCGTGCCGCGCAGGCTCGAAGACCTGGCGGGGCACCGGCTGGTCCACTACGTGCGCAGCCTTGGGGCGCGCAGCCAGGGCTTCGAGTACCTGCACGGCGGCGAACTGCGCTTCCAGGCCATGGCCGGGGTGGTGACGGTCAACAACGCCGAGGCCTATTCCGCCGCCTGCCTGGCGGGCCTCGGGCTGATCCAGGTACCGGCGGTGGGCGTTGCCGAGCACCTGCAGCGTGGCGAACTGGTCGCGCTGCTCGAGCAGTGGCAGGCACCGGCCATGCCGGTGTCGCTGCTGTATGCGCGGCAGCGCCATGTGCCGCGGCGGGTCCAGGCGTTCATGAATTGGCTGGCGGCGTTGCTGGCGTCGCAGGTCGATCCGCCGCCGGGCTGAAAATCCCTGGCAATTGCGGTAGGCTGGCCTCCGCGCGTTGCCCGCCAGAGGCAACCGTTCCCGCCCGGCGTGCGTCACTTCCGAATTTTTTGCGAGGTTACGTCATGGCCATCAGTTCCCAGGACATCTGCAACGCCGCCGATCAGCTCAAGGGCTTCGTCGGTTTCCACGGTAAGCGCGGCACCCATATCGTGCGTTTCTCTGAAGACGCCTTCGGCATGGACGTGGCCGACGCCAGCATCACCCCTTGCAGCGAATTCGTCTGGCGGCCCGAAGCCGAACAGCGCATGGCCTTGTGCCGCGAGCGCCTGGCGTTGCTGCTCGACCAGCATGTGGATGACCGGCTGAATATCGGCGAGCCGCTGCGCTTGTACCTGCGGCGCACCGACCTGCCGGAAATCGTTGCCGATCGGCGCCTGCGCTGAGCCCGCCTCAGCCGGCATCGTGGCGCTGCTCATGCCCTGCCAGCAGCGCCTCGAAGCCTTCACGGTCCACCGGGCGGCTCAGGTAGTAGCCCTGCACCTCATGGCAGCGGTCCTTGCCCAGCGCCTTGAGCTGCTGCTCGGTTTCCACGCCTTCGGCGGTGACGGTCAGGCCCATGGCCTTGCCCAGGTTGATGATCGCCTGGACCACGGCCCGGTCATTGCCGCTCTGGTTGTTCAGGCCGGCGATGAAGCGTTTGTCGATCTTGATGCTGTCGAAGGGGTAGGTGCGCAGGTAGCCCAGCGATGAGTAGCCGGTGCCGAAGTCGTCCATGTTCAGGCGCACGCCCAGCTCCTTGAGCGCGAGCATGGTGCCCAGGGCGCCTTCGATGTCGTTGAGCATGACGTTCTCGGTGATCTCCAGCTCCAGGCGCTGGGCCGGGAAACCGGTTTGCAGCAAGGCTTCGCGCACGTCGGCCACCACGTCACTGCGGGAGAACTGTGCCGGGGACAGGTTGACCGATACCAGCAGTTCGTCGGGCCAGTCGCGGGCGGCCCGGCAGGCTTCGCCAAGCACCCAGCGGCCAAGCGGGACGATCAGGTCGCTCTGTTCGGCCAAGGGGATGAAGGTGTCGGGGCCGAGCAGGCCTTCCTGGGGATGCTGCCAGCGCAGCAGCGCCTCGACCGAGACGATGCGCAGGTCGTCCAGGCGATAGCGCGGTTGGTAGTGCAGCACGAATTCGTGCTGTTTGATGGCGCGTCGCAGGTCGTTCTCCAGTTGGCGACGGTACTGGATCTGCTGGTTCATTTCTGGCGAGAAGTAGCGCCAGGTGTTCTTGCCGTCGGCCTTGGCCTGGTACAGGGCGATGTCGGCGCAACGGATCAGCTCGCCGGCATCGAAGCCCTGGGCGCGCGTCTGGGCGATGCCCAGGCTGGCGCCGATGTGCAAGGGCTGTTCGTCGAACAGGATCGGTTGTTGCAGGCGCTCGATCAGGCGGGCGCAGAAGCGGTCGATTTCGTTGCGGTTGTCCAGGCCATGCAGCACCAGGACGAACTCGTCACCGCCCAGGCGGGCCACCAGGTCGTCGTCGCGAGTGGCATCGCGCAAGCGCGCGGCGACTTCCTGCAGTACCGCATCACCAGCGGCATGGCCCAGGGAGTCGTTGATCAGCTTGAAACTGTCCAGGTCGAGCAGCAGCAGGGTCAGGGGAGGGCTGTCATTGCCACGCAGCAGGGCCTGCTCCAGGTGGCGTGAGAGCTTGTTGCGGTTGGCCAGGCCGGTGAGAGCGTCATGCATCGACAGGTGCTGGATGCGTGCATGGGCGGCGACTTCGTCGGTGATGTCGCTGGCGGTGCCGCGAAAGCCGGCGAGGCGGCCGTCGAACAGGATCGAGCGCGCCGAGATCCGGCAATAGCGGCTTTGCCCGTTGGGGTCGTAGTAGGTGCAGCGCAGGTTGGCCATTTGCTGCGGGTCGCTGTCGGTCTGGGTGTCGAGCCAGGGCAGCAGGGGTGTGGTGTCGCAGGACAGCAGTTGGTTGAGGGGCTGGCCGAGCCAGTCTTCGATGCGGTAGCCGGTGACATTGACGAAGCGTTGTGACAGATAAGTCAGGCGGTGATGTCGGTCGGTTTCCCAGATCCAGTCGGATGCGGCTTCGGCGACGGCGCGAAAACGCTGTTCGCTGGCTTCCAGTGCCTGGTTGCTCTGTTGCAGGCGCAACAGGCTCTGGTCGATGGCTCGGGAGCTGCGCAAGGCATGGCGGAACAGGTACAGCAACACCAGGCCCATCACCAGCAGCACGCCAAGCAGCGGTGGCAGGAAGGCCCAGAGCAACTGGCGACCGGGTTGTGGGCTGTTCCAGGCCAGGTGATAGCCGGTGTCGGCAAGGTCGATGTGCGGCTTTTGACGGGCGCCTGCGATATTTTTCTCCAGGCGCATGCCGGCCAGGCCGGCGCCCTCGCCAAGCTGGGTGAGCTTGGCCTCGGTCAACTGGTCGATGAACAGCATCACCGGTGCCTGGCGGACCTCGCCTTCGAGCACGTCCTTGTCTGGGCGTACTGCGGCGGCGCTGAGCACCGCCGGCCAGCCGTTGAAGCGCACGAACTGGGTGATCTGTTCACGGGCCGGCGCAGCGTGGCGCGCTTGTGCGAGGATCGGCGCGAGCGGCGCGTCCAGGTAGGCGGTGGCGGGTGAGTCGGTGGGTTTGCCCTTGAACAGGGCGTAGGTGGTGCCGCCATCCTCGACCACGAACACTCCTTCGTAACCGCTGGCGCTGTATAGCGATTCGCCGACGTTCTTCTCTTCATAGGCCCATTGCCAGTCGACTTTGCCGGCCAGGTGCTCGTAGGCGGCATCCCATACCGCGTAACTGGAGAGGAACTGGCGTGAGGCCAGCAGCCTTTGCTCCAGTGCCTGGGTGGCGTGGAAGCTGCTGCGCTCCTGCTCCTGGCGGTCCAGGGTGGCGGCAATGTTGAACAGGGCGCCAAGGGCTATCAGGCAGGCGAGGCCGAACAGGGCGCAGAAACCGCCGACCAGGCGGCGTACCTGCAGATGAGAGGTGAGGCGGGTGGCAGAGCGGTCGACATTCCTGTCCATGCGCGTTCGGCTCCTTGAACTGCAGCCTTCGCCCAGGGGCTGGAGGAAGGTTCAGTCAGGATAGGCCAGCCTGAGCGGCGTGACTTCGCCGCGGGCGAAATTGACCTGGTCGCGGCCCTGATGCTTGGCGGCGTAAAGCGCCTGGTCGGCTTCCTGCAGCCAGTGCTCGGGTGTGTGCAGGCCAGGGTGGAAGGCCGACAGGCCGATGCTCAGGCTGATTCGCAGGTCCGGAAGCTGTGGGTTGCGATAGGCCGCGACCTGTTCGCGCAGGCGCTCCATGGCCTGGCAGGCCTGGGCCTGTTCAGCGCCGGGGAGGATCACGCAGAACTCGTCGCCACCATAGCGCCCGGCCTGGTCGTCGTCGCGCAGGTTGCGCGTGAGTGCCTCGCTGAGCTGGCGCAGCACGCAGTCGCCGACCACGTGGCCGTAGGTGTCGTTGATGGCCTTGAAGTGGTCGATGTCGATCAGGGCAATCACGGCAGGCAACTGTTGCTGCTGGCAGGCCTGGAACCTGAGCAGCAGCAGGTCCTTCCATGAGCCGTGGTTGAGCAGGCCGGTGAGGCTGTCGGTGCGGCTCAGGGCGCTGAGCCGGCGCTTGTGCTCGGCCAGCTTGATCGCCAGCTGGTAGCAGACCCAGCCTAATGCCAACGGATAGAGGGTGAGCATCGGCAGGCAGGCCAGGACCTGCAAGGGTGTGGCCTGCGTCTGCAGGCCGGTGCCGAGCAGGGCGCTGGCCAGCACCATGCCGCCGGCCTGGGCCAGCAGACCGCGCAGCAGCATGCGCTTGCCCCCGGCGGCGACGTTGTTCATGGTCATCATCGACAGGATGGTGACGCTGGGCAGTGGGTTGAACTGCATGGCTGCGGTCCAGAAGCCACCCATCATCGAGTCGAGCACAAGGTTGCGTTGTTCGGCCTGGTAAGGGGTGGGCGAGCGACGTGCCCACTGGTACGCCAGGTGCGGCCAGGCGATGCCGTTGAACAGCAGCAAAGCCCAGGCCCAATGCGGTAACTGCAACGGCGCGACGGCGGCCATGACACTGAACAGGCCGATACCCAGACCGATGATGCGCGGCAGGTAGATACGCCTGACGAAAGAAAGTCCCTTACCGCTGCGGTTGTCGATCATGGTTGTGGTTCTTCTGATGAGCGCCGTTTATCGCATAAGTTGTATGAATATTGTTGAACAATCATTCATGGGCTAAGAATGGCCTTGCAAGCCAATTCACGGTTGATGCGACCCCCGTGGAGTAACATGAAGGCTTTCTTGCTGCTTGGAGTGTTCCTGCTCATGGCACCCATGGCTTCATCGGCTGGCGAGCCAGCACCGCACCTGGACGGGCGCTTCCATAACCAGGCCGAACTGCCCAAGGACGGTGTGTGGAAGAAGCTGCGTATCGGGTTCAAGTACCTGTTGCTGCGCAAGCCGCCCGAGACTCGCCCGGCCACTGCACCAGGCCTGCAGCCCATGACCCGTCAGCAGGTGCTCGATGCACCAGACCACAGCTTGTGGCGGCTGGGCCACTCCACGGTGTTGCTCAAGCTGCGCGGGCGCTTCTTCATTACCGACCCGGTGTTTGCCGAACGCGCCTCGCCTGTGCAGTGGGCCGGCCCCTTGCGCTTCCACGCGCCACCGCTGGCGCTTGATGACTTGCCAGCGCTGACGGCGGTGATCCTTTCCCACGATCATTTCGATCATCTTGATGAGGACGCGATTCGCCGCCTGGCGCCACGCACCGAGCACTTCCTCGCACCGCTGGGCGTTGGCGACCTGCTGATCGAATGGGGAGTGCCGGCGGCCAAGGTGCGGCAGCTGGACTGGTGGCAGCAGGTCGAAATCGAAGGGATACGTTTTGTCGCTACGCCTGCGCAGCACTTTTCCGGGCGCGGTCTGTTCGACAGCAACCGTCGGTTGTGGGCGTCCTGGGTGATGATCGATGAGGGGCTGCGATTGTTCTTCAGCGGTGACACCGGGTATTTCGACGGTTTTCGTGAAATCGGTGAACGCTATGGGCCGTTCGATCTGACGTTGATGGAAACGGGTGCCTACAACCTGGCCTGGCCCAATGTACACATGCAGCCCGAGCAGAGCCTGCAGGCGCACCTGGACCTACGAGGACGCTGGTTGCTGCCGATTCACAATGGCACTTTCGACCTTTCCATCCATGCCTGGGAAGAGCCCTTCGAGCGCATCCTGGCGTTGGCCAATGCCGCGCAGGTGCAACTGAGTACCCCGCAGATGGGCGAGCGGGTCAGCCTCGACTCGCCCCACGCCGGGCAGAACTGGTGGCGACCGCAGCCGTTGCGGCGGCAGGGCAAGTCTGCCCAGCGGGCGGTAGCTGCGCGCTAGCTAGTTTTGGTTTGCCGGCGGTTTCTCTTTCTTTAATAGCTGCGAGGGTGGCTTGCCGCTGTCGCTGCGCACCTGGGCATGGCTGATCAAGGCGAAGATGAAGCTGCCGCCGATGATGTTGCCGGCCAAGGTGGGCAGGGCGAAGTCGAGCAAGAAGGTGCGCCAGGTTTCTTCGCCGGCCCAGACCAAGTAGGACACCTCGACCGAGCCCACGACTATATGGGTGAAGTCGCCCAGCGCCATCAGGTAGGTGATCATCAGGATGATCCAGATCTTGGCGTGCTCCATGGACGGGATCATCCATACCATGGTGGCGATCATCCAGCCCGAGACGATGCCCTTGGCGAACATCTGACTGAGGTCGTTTTCCATGACCTTGCGGCCAACGTCGAGGAAGGCGATATCGGTCTTGCTGTCGAAGATCGGCAGTTCGAGCATCACCCAGGCTACCAGCAGGGTGCCGGCCAGGTTGCCGAGCAGGACGATGGTCCATAGCCGCAACAGGCGGCCGAGGTTGGCCAGGGTAGGGGTGGTCATCACCGGTAGCACGGCAGTCAGGGTGTTTTCGGTAAACAGCTGCTGGCGGGCGAGGATTACTGCCAGGAAGCCTGCGCTGTAACCGAGGCTGGCGATCACTTGGGCGCTGTCGCCCTCGGGCAGTCGGGCGTAGAACAAGCCCATCGCCATCAATGACAGGCCCATGGTCAAGCCGGCTGCCAATGCTGACCACCACAGTGCGGCGAGTGTGCGCTCGAGCTCCTGATCACCCTGCGAGCGGATGATCTCGTGCAGCACTGCCGCGCGGGGTGGCTGGTTGTGGCTTGCTTCCTGCTCTTCGTCCGCCGACAGGCCAGGGGTCTTGTCGCTTTGTGCATCGCTCATGATTGCCAGGCTCCGCAGGGGGTTTATCTACAGAGCGGAAGGGGCGGGCAATAGTTGCCAGGCGCGGTCAGAAAGTTTTTCAAGATCAAGGTGTTGACTCTGAGTTCAAAGCGCGTATTATTCGCCTCCTCGCAGCGTTGAACGCAGCGAAGGAAGCAGTAAGTTGTTGAAGTTGAAGGTGTTTTGAAAGAAGCAGCTTCGAAAAACAACTTCAACAAGGCGGTTGACAGCAGGTTGTAACGCTGTATGATTCGCCTCCCGCTACGAGAGATCGCAGCGAGTTAAGCGGTTGAAGCTAAACGAGTTTCTCGGAAAGAACTTCAAAATAAACGCTTGACAGCCAATGAGGAAAGCGTAGAATGCGCGCCTCGGTTGAGACGAAAAGCTCTTAGCCAAACGCTCTTTAACAAATTGAATCAAGCAATTCGTGTGGGTGCTTGTGAGTACGGACTGATAGTCAAAAAGATTATCAGCATCACAAGTGGCCATGCGAGAAATCACATAGTCATTTGAGGTTGCTGAGCCAAGTTTAGGGTTTCTTAAAAACCCAAGCAGTATTGAACTGAAGAGTTTGATCATGGCTCAGATTGAACGCTGGCGGCAGGCCTAACACATGCAAGTCGAGCGGATGAGAGGAGCTTGCTCTTCGATTCAGCGGCGGACGGGTGAGTAATGCCTAGGAATCTGCCTGGTAGTGGGGGACAACGTTTCGAAAGGAACGCTAATACCGCATACGTCCTACGGGAGAAAGCAGGGGACCTTCGGGCCTTGCGCTATCAGATGAGCCTAGGTCGGATTAGCTAGTTGGTGAGGTAATGGCTCACCAAGGCGACGATCCGTAACTGGTCTGAGAGGATGATCAGTCACACTGGAACTGAGACACGGTCCAGACTCCTACGGGAGGCAGCAGTGGGGAATATTGGACAATGGGCGAAAGCCTGATCCAGCCATGCCGCGTGTGTGAAGAAGGTCTTCGGATTGTAAAGCACTTTAAGTTGGGAGGAAGGGCAGTAAGTTAATACCTTGCTGTTTTGACGTTACCGACAGAATAAGCACCGGCTAACTCTGTGCCAGCAGCCGCGGTAATACAGAGGGTGCAAGCGTTAATCGGAATTACTGGGCGTAAAGCGCGCGTAGGTGGTTCGTTAAGTTGGATGTGAAAGCCCCGGGCTCAACCTGGGAACTGCATCCAAAACTGGCGAGCTAGAGTATGGTAGAGGGTGGTGGAATTTCCTGTGTAGCGGTGAAATGCGTAGATATAGGAAGGAACACCAGTGGCGAAGGCGACCACCTGGACTGATACTGACACTGAGGTGCGAAAGCGTGGGGAGCAAACAGGATTAGATACCCTGGTAGTCCACGCCGTAAACGATGTCAACTAGCCGTTGGAATCCTTGAGATTTTAGTGGCGCAGCTAACGCATTAAGTTGACCGCCTGGGGAGTACGGCCGCAAGGTTAAAACTCAAATGAATTGACGGGGGCCCGCACAAGCGGTGGAGCATGTGGTTTAATTCGAAGCAACGCGAAGAACCTTACCAGGCCTTGACATGCAGAGAACTTTCCAGAGATGGATTGGTGCCTTCGGGAACTCTGACACAGGTGCTGCATGGCTGTCGTCAGCTCGTGTCGTGAGATGTTGGGTTAAGTCCCGTAACGAGCGCAACCCTTGTCCTTAGTTACCAGCACGTTATGGTGGGCACTCTAAGGAGACTGCCGGTGACAAACCGGAGGAAGGTGGGGATGACGTCAAGTCATCATGGCCCTTACGGCCTGGGCTACACACGTGCTACAATGGTCGGTACAGAGGGTTGCCAAGCCGCGAGGTGGAGCTAATCTCACAAAACCGATCGTAGTCCGGATCGCAGTCTGCAACTCGACTGCGTGAAGTCGGAATCGCTAGTAATCGCAAATCAGAATGTTGCGGTGAATACGTTCCCGGGCCTTGTACACACCGCCCGTCACACCATGGGAGTGGGTTGCACCAGAAGTAGCTAGTCTAACCTTCGGGAGGACGGTTACCACGGTGTGATTCATGACTGGGGTGAAGTCGTAACAAGGTAGCCGTAGGGGAACCTGCGGCTGGATCACCTCCTTAATCGACGACATCAGCCTGCTGATGAGCTCCCACACGAATTGCTTGATTCATTGTGTAAAGACGATGCTGTAACGCGACCCTGTATAGGTCTGTAGCTCAGTTGGTTAGAGCGCACCCCTGATAAGGGTGAGGTCGGCAGTTCAAATCTGCCCAGACCTACCAATTACTTGGTGCGGCTGGTCAAATGGGGCCATAGCTCAGCTGGGAGAGCGCCTGCCTTGCACGCAGGAGGTCAGCGGTTCGATCCCGCTTGGCTCCACCACTCTTTCAGGTTTCGCAGCACTGCTCAGAACTTAGAAATGAACATTCGGCAATGAATGTTGATTTCTGACTTTTGTCAGATCGTTCTTTAAAAATTCGGATATGTGATAGATAGACTGACATGCACTTTCACTGGTGTGTGATCAGGCTAAGGTAAAATTTGTGAGTTCTGCTCTTAATTGAGCGAAATGCGAATTTTCGGCGAATGTCGTCTTCACAGTATAACCAGATTGCTTGGGGTTATATGGTCAAGTGAAGAAGCGCATACGGTGGATGCCTTGGCAGTCAGAGGCGATGAAAGACGTGGTAGCCTGCGATAAGCTTTGGGGAGTCGGCAAACAGACTGTGATCCAGAGATCTCTGAATGGGGGAACCCAGCCAGCATAAGCTGGTTATCTTGTACTGAATACATAGGTGCAAGAGGCGAACCAGGGGAACTGAAACATCTAAGTACCCTGAGGAAAAGAAATCAACCGAGATTCCCTTAGTAGTGGCGAGCGAACGGGGACCAGCCCTTAAGTTGGTTTGAGATTAGTGGAACGCTCTGGAAAGTGCGGCCATAGTGGGTGATAGCCCCGTACACGAAAATCTCTTATCAATGAAATCGAGTAGGACGGAGCACGAGAAACTTTGTCTGAATATGGGGGACCATCCTCCAAGGCTAAATACTACTGACTGACCGATAGTGAACCAGTACCGTGAGGGAAAGGCGAAAAGAACCCCGGAGAGGGGAGTGAAATAGAACCTGAAACCGTATGCGTACAAGCAGTGGGAGCCTACTTTGTTAGGTGACTGCGTACCTTTTGTATAATGGGTCAGCGACTTATATTCAGTGGCGAGCTTAACCGAATAGGGGAGGCGTAGCGAAAGCGAGTCTTAATAGGGCGCTTTAGTCGCTGGGTATAGACCCGAAACCGGGCGATCTATCCATGGGCAGGTTGAAGGTTAGGTAACACTGACTGGAGGACCGAACCGACTACCGTTGAAAAGTTAGCGGATGACCTGTGGATCGGAGTGAAAGGCTAATCAAGCTCGGAGATAGCTGGTTCTCCTCGAAAGCTATTTAGGTAGCGCCTCATGTATCACTGTAGGGGGTAGAGCACTGTTTCGGCTAGGGGGTCATCCCGACTTACCAAACCGATGCAAACTCCGAATACCTACAAGTGCCGAGCATGGGAGACACACGGCGGGTGCTAACGTCCGTCGTGAAAAGGGAAACAACCCAGACCGTCAGCTAAGGTCCCAAAGTCATGGTTAAGTGGGAAACGATGTGGGAAGGCTTAGACAGCTAGGAGGTTGGCTTAGAAGCAGCCACCCTTTAAAGAAAGCGTAATAGCTCACTAGTCGAGTCGGCCTGCGCGGAAGATGTAACGGGGCTCAAACCATGCACCGAAGCTACGGGTATCACCTTTTGGTGATGCGGTAGAGGAGCGTTCTGTAAGCCTGTGAAGGTGAGTTGAGAAGCTTGCTGGAGGTATCAGAAGTGCGAATGCTGACATGAGTAACGACAATGGGAGTGAAAAACTCCCACGCCGAAAGACCAAGGTTTCCTGCGCAACGTTAATCGACGCAGGGTTAGTCGGTCCCTAAGGCGAGGCTGAAAAGCGTAGTCGATGGAAAACAGGTTAATATTCCTGTACTTCCAGTTATTGCGATGGAGGGACGGAGAAGGCTAGGCCAGCTTGGCGTTGGTTGTCCAAGTTTAAGGTGGTAGGCTGAGATCTTAGGCAAATCCGGGATCTCAAGGCCGAGAGCTGATGACGAGTGCTCTTTAGAGCGCGAAGTGGTTGATGCCATGCTTCCAAGAAAAGCTCCTAAGCTTCAGATAACTGGGAACCGTACCCCAAACCGACACAGGTGGTTAGGTAGAGAATACCAAGGCGCTTGAGAGAACTCGGGTGAAGGAACTAGGCAAAATGGCACCGTAACTTCGGGAGAAGGTGCGCCGGCGAGGGTGAAGGACTTGCTCCGTAAGCCCATGCCGGTCGAAGATACCAGGCCGCTGCGACTGTTTATTAAAAACACAGCACTCTGCAAACACGAAAGTGGACGTATAGGGTGTGACGCCTGCCCGGTGCCGGAAGGTTAATTGATGGGGTTAGCGCAAGCGAAGCTCTTGATCGAAGCCCCGGTAAACGGCGGCCGTAACTATAACGGTCCTAAGGTAGCGAAATTCCTTGTCGGGTAAGTTCCGACCTGCACGAATGGCGTAACGATGGCGGCGCTGTCTCCACCCGAGACTCAGTGAAATTGAAATCGCTGTGAAGATGCAGTGTATCCGCGGCTAGACGGAAAGACCCCGTGAACCTTTACTATAGCTTTGCACTGGACTTTGAGCTTGCTTGTGTAGGATAGGTGGGAGGCTTTGAAGTGGGGACGCCAGTTCTCATGGAGCCATCCTTGAAATACCACCCTGGCAACCTTGAGGTTCTAACTCAGGTCCGTTATCCGGATCGAGGACAGTGTATGGTGGGTAGTTTGACTGGGGCGGTCTCCTCCCAAAGAGTAACGGAGGAGTACGAAGGTGCGCTCAGACCGGTCGGAAATCGGTCGTAGAGTATAAAGGCAAAAGCGCGCTTGACTGCGAGACAAACACGTCGAGCAGGTACGAAAGTAGGTCTTAGTGATCCGGTGGTTCTGTATGGAAGGGCCATCGCTCAACGGATAAAAGGTACTCCGGGGATAACAGGCTGATACCGCCCAAGAGTTCATATCGACGGCGGTGTTTGGCACCTCGATGTCGGCTCATCACATCCTGGGGCTGAAGCCGGTCCCAAGGGTATGGCTGTTCGCCATTTAAAGTGGTACGCGAGCTGGGTTTAGAACGTCGTGAGACAGTTCGGTCCCTATCTGCCGTGGACGTTTGAGATTTGAGAGGGGCTGCTCCTAGTACGAGAGGACCGGAGTGGACGAACCTCTGGTGTTCCGGTTGTCACGCCAGTGGCATTGCCGGGTAGCTATGTTCGGAAGAGATAACCGCTGAAAGCATCTAAGCGGGAAACTTGCCTCAAGATGAGATCTCACTGGGATCTTGAATCCCCTGAAGGGCCGTCGAAGACTACGACGTTGATAGGTTGGGTGTGTAAGCGCTGTGAGGCGTTGAGCTAACCAATACTAATTGCCCGTGAGGCTTGACCATATAACACCCAAGCAATTTGCGCGTAAGCCGAATTGTGGTGGTGAAGACGAAAGACCCGAAAGTTCGCAACATCACAAATCACATATCCGAATTAGCCAAGAGTGTTCACAAGACATTCTGGGCAACCGAATTTCTTGACGACCATAGAGCATTGGAACCACCTGATCCCATCCCGAACTCAGTAGTGAAACGATGCATCGCCGATGGTAGTGTGGGGTTTCCCCATGTGAGAGTAGGTCATCGTCAAGATTCATTTCGCAAAACCCCTATCTGCGCATGCAGGTAGGGGTTTTGTCTTTTCCGGCTTTTAATCCTTCCAACCTCGGGTCAAGGCAAAGGTCTTTTGCGCCTCCGATAGCTCTGCAGGCGGCGCCAGGGGTGCGACAATTATTACCGTCCGATGACGTGACTTTCCCGCACCGACCCTGCGTCAAGACTTAGGTTCGGGGCAATCCTCGCACCCGGACAGAGCGATGCCAGCGTACCGTGCTGCGCATTTCTGGACCTCCACCGCCCTATACACTGAGGTAAGAAGCAAAATGGCCAAGGCCGCCGATGTCGTTGTGCAATGCCTGGAAAACGAAGGTGTCGAGTATGTGTTCGGCATCCCCGGCGAGGAGAACCTCGACCTGCTCGAGTCCCTGCGCAAATCGAAGATCAAGCTGGTACTGACCCGCCATGAGCAGTCCGCAGGCTTCATGGCTGCCACTTATGGCCGCCTGACCGGCAAGACCGGCGTCAGCCTGTCGACCCTCGGCCCCGGCGCCACCAACCTGGTGACCGCCAGCGCCTATGCCTACCTCGGCGGCATGCCGATGATGATGATCACCGGCCAGAAGCCGATCAAGAAGTCCAAGCAGGGCCGTTTCCAGATCATCGACGTGTGCGGCATGATGGACCCCATCACCAAGTACACTCACCAGTTCGCCTCGGCCGACAACATCCCGGCCCGCATGCGTGAAGCCTTCCGCCTGGCCGAAGAAGAGAAGCCGGGTGCCGTGCACCTGGAACTGCCGGAAGACATCGCTGCCGAACAGACCGACGCGCTGCCGATCCCGCGCAGCCTGCACCGCCGCCCGCTGGCCGAGCACGTGGCCATCGAAGCCGCCGTCGAGAAACTGAAGAACGCCCGTAACCCGATCCTGGTGATCGGCGCCGGCGCCAACCGCAAGATGACCGCCAAGGTCCTCAAGCAACTGATCGACAAGACCGGCATCCCGTTCATCACCACCCAGATGGGTAAAGGCGTGGTCGACGAGCGTCACCCACGCTTCCTGGGCAACGCCGCGCTGTCCTCCGGCGATTTCGTGCACCGCGCCGTCGAAGCCGCCGACCTGATCGTCAACATCGGCCACGACGTGATCGAGAAACCACCGTTCTTCATGGTTCGTGGCGGCACCGAAGTGATCCACGTGAGCTTCCGCTCCGCCGAAGTGGACGCCGTGTACTTCCCACAGGTGGAAGTGATCGGCGACATCGCCAACGCCGTGTGGCAGATCAGCGAAGCCCTGACCGACACCAGCCACTGGGACTTCACCCGCCTGCTGGCCATCCGCGAAGCCAACGAAGCGCAGATCGCCGAAGGCGCCGACGACAACCGCTTCCCGGTCTACCCGCAGCGCATGGTCGCCGACATCCGTCGCGTGCTGCCGTCCGAAGGCATCGTTGCCCTGGACAACGGCATCTACAAGATCTGGTTCGCCCGTAACTACAAGGCGCACAAGCCCAACACCGTGCTGCTCGACAACGCCCTGGCGACCATGGGCGCCGGCCTGCCGTCGGCCATGGCGGCGCACCTGGTGTACCCGGACCGCCCGGTGATCTCGGTGTGCGGCGATGGCGGCTTCATGATGAACAGCCAGGAGCTGGAAACCGCAGTCCGTCTGGGCATGCACCTGACCGTGGTGATCCTGCGCGACGACGGCTACGGCATGATCCGCTGGAAGCAGGCCAACATGGGCTTCACCGATTTCGGCCTGGACTACGGCAACCCGGACTTCGTCAAATACGCCGAAGCCTACGGTGCCAACGGCCACCGTGTGGAAAGCGCCGAAGGCTTCCTGCCACTGCTGGAGCACTGCATCAAGACCCCGGGCGTGCACGTGATCGACTGCCCGGTCGACTACAGCGAGAATGACCGCATCCTCAACAGCGAGCTGCGTGAGCGCGCGCTGGCGGTCTAAACCGTAGCACCCTCATCGCGGGGCAAGCCCGCTCCCACGTTGTCACACACGTGGGAGCGGGCTTGCCCCGCGATCGTTTATAAGCCGCTACTTCCATGTGTTAGGGTTCACCCAAATTTCCTTTCCCAGGACACCCCACCCATGCTCCCCCCGCTCAGCGAAAAAGAACTCGACCGCCTCGAAGACCTGCTGATCACCTACGGCAACGACTATTCGGTCATCAACCTGGCCGAGCTCAATGGCTTGTTCACCGCCCTGGCCAGCTCGCCGATTCAGGTCAATCCGGAAACGTGGCTGCCTGCAGTTTCAGGCGGCAAGGTCCCGAAATTCAAGAAGCCCGCCCATGAAGAGGCCTACACCGCGCTGATGCTGCGCTACGCCAGCCAGATCGCGGAAGAACTGGCCGACAACCTTGCCGACTTCGAGCCATTGTTCGAAGAGAGCGAGGATGAAGGAGGGCCGGCGATCATTCTCGAAGAGTGGTGCTTCGGCTACATGCGCGGCACGCAAGTCGCCGAATGGAGCGCGCTGCCGCCGGAGCAGGACCGTCTCCTCAAGGCCATCTCGCTGCATGGCCTGGAAGACAACTTCGAGTTGCTCGACTCGATGAGTTTCGATGAACTCCAGGCCTGTGTGCCGCAGGTAGTGGAGGCGGCGCGAGGGTTGTACCAGTATCAGAAACAGCAGCGTCATTAAGGCCTTCGCGGGGCTGATTATTCCACCTGCCGAAATACTGGATTGCTTGCGGCACTCATTCTGCTGCCAACCGATCCAGTGCAGCATGTTCTCCAGCAGCGCCACTCCCGGCGCTGATCCGGAGCCAAGCACATGCCAACCCCGATCAAACTCTACAACTTCCCCAAGTCCGGCCATGCCCACCGCATCGAGCTGATGTTGTCGCTGCTGAACCTGCCCACCGAACTGGTGTTCGTCGACCTCGCCAAAGGCGCGCACAAGCAACCCGATTTCCTCGCCCTCAACCCGTTCGGCCAAGTGCCGGTAATCGACGACAACGGCACCGTGATCGCCGACTCCAACGCGATTCTGGTGTACCTGGCCAAGGCCTACGGCGGTGAACGCTGGCTGCCCCAGGACCCGATCGATGCAGCCCGCGTGCAGCGCTGGCTGTCGGTGGCCGCCGGTCCCCTGGCCTTCGGCCCTGCCGCCGCACGGCTGGTCACGGTATTCGGCGCCTCGTTCAACACCGACGAAGTCATCGGCCGCGCCCACACCCTGCTCAAGGTCATCGATGCCGAATTGGCCCAGCGCCCGTTCCTGGTGGGCAGCGAGGCGACCATCGCCGATATCGCCAACTACTCCTACATCGCCCACGCGCCAGAGGGCAATGTGTCGCTGGAACCCTACCCGAATGTGCGCGCCTGGCTTGCCCGCATCGAAGCGCTGCCAGGGTTCGTGCCGATGCCGCGCACGGTCATCGGCCTGCAGACCACGCTGTAACCCCTGAGGAATGCCGCCATGCGCTCTCCCTGGCACGAAGGTGAAAAACGACTGCAGGAGCAGGTCGGCGTTGCCGAGCGCATGGAGGCGTTCGGGCAGAAAGTCATTCGCGACCATATGCCTGACCAGCATCGGGTGTTCTACCACCAGTTGCCGTTCATCGTGGCCGGTGCCGTGGATGCGCAGGGTAAACCCTGGGCAACCCTGCTTGAAGGCCCGGAAGGCTTCGTCAGTTCGCCCGATCCGAAGCAACTGCTGATCGACACTGAGCTGGCCAGCGACGATCCCGCCACGCCTGGCCTGGCCCAGGGTGGCGCCATCGGCCTGCTGGGGATCGAACTGCACACCCGCCGGCGCAATCGCCTCAACGGCCAGGCCCGCCGCGTCGCAGGGGGGCTGCTGGAGGTGGCGGTCGAACAATCGTTCGGCAACTGCCCGCAGTACATTCAGTTGCGCGAATACACCCGTGTCGATGCGCCCTCACAGGGGCGCCAGGATGCATCGGCACTCGATGCTCGAACCCGGGCGATGATTGAAGGCGCCGACACTTTCTTCGTTGCCAGTTACGTCGAACATGACGATGGCCGGCGCTCGGTGGACGTGTCCCATCGCGGCGGCCGCCCAGGTTTCGTCAAGGTCGAAGGCAACCGGCTGACCATCCCCGACTACGCCGGCAACCTGCATTTCAATACCCTCGGCAACCTGCTGGTGAACCCGGTTGCCGGCCTGCTGTTCGTCGATTTCGTTACCGGCAATGTATTGCAGCTGTCCGGCCGCACCGAGGTGATGCTCGACAGCCCGCTGATCAGTGCATTCGAAGGCGCCGAACGGCTCTGGGCGCTGGACGTCGAGCAGGTGGTGCTGCGCCCGGCAGCGCTGTCGCTGCGCTGGGCCTTCCAGGAATATGCCCCGACCAGCCTGGCGACTGGCACCTGGGCCGAGGCCGAGCAGCGCCTGCAACAGCGTGAACGGCAGCGCCAGTGGCTGGCCTGGCGGGTGGGGCGAATAGAACAGGAGAGCCGCGACATCCGCTCGTACTATCTGCAGCCCGATGATGGCAAGCCCGTGCCCTTTGCCCCAGGGCAGCACATCCCCATGCGCCTGCAACTCGACGGCGAGGCTCCGCTGGTGCGCACCTACAGCCTTTCCAGCGCGCCCTCCGACGGTTACCTGCGCATCAGCGTCAAGGCCCAAGGCCCGGCTTCGCGACACCTGCATGAGCGCTTGAAGGTCGGTGACGTGCTGCAGGTGCGCCTGCCCATGGGCAATTTCACCCTCGACCAACAGAGCCAGCGGCCCCTGGTGCTGATCGGCGCCGGGGTCGGCATCACACCGCTGATGGCCATGCTTCGCGAGCAACTAAGCAGCGGGCAGGGCAGGCGTATCCACCTGTTCCACGGCGGGCGCAGCCTGGCCGAATTGCCGTTCCGGCAGGAACTCGCCGCACTCAAGCAGCAGGCCGGTGACCTGCTGGCTATCCACCGCGCCCTGAGCCAGCCCGAAGCCGATGCCGTGCCTGGCCGCGATTTCGAGTTCGCTGGCCGTCTGGGCATC
Organism: Pseudomonas oryziphila; assembly: GCF_003940825.1. NCBI lineage: Bacteria > Pseudomonadati > Pseudomonadota > Gammaproteobacteria > Pseudomonadales > Pseudomonadaceae > Pseudomonas > Pseudomonas oryziphila. The sequence continues at coordinate 1,363,066 of NZ_CP034338.1, forward strand.
ACCCAGATCAAGGCCGTACTGGCGCTGGACGACTACGACTTCTACCTGTGCGGCCCGGCCAGTTTCACCCAGGACCTGTACGAAGGCCTGCGTGCGCTGCATGTGCCCGACGTACGCATCCACGCCGAGGCGTTCGGCCCCTCGACCTTGCGCCGCCACACTGACGACCGGCAACCCGTGCTGCAACAGCCCCCGGCCGCCACTCAGCCGGTGCCGGTGTACTTCGCCAGCTCCGCCAAGGAAGCCCGCTGGGCACCCGACAGCGGCACGCTGCTGGAGCTGGCAGAACGCCGAGGCCTGTCACCGGATTTCAGTTGCCGGGGCGGCTCCTGTGGTACCTGCAAAACCCGCGTGGTCAGCGGTCAGGTGCATTACCCCAACCCGCCTGCCGAGCTGCCCGATAGCGGCACTGTACTGATCTGCTGCGCGGTGCCGGCCCAGCCGGAGGACGGTGCGCAGCCGTTGGTGCTGGAGCTGTGAGGCTGGCCGCACCGGCCCTATCGCCGGCAAGCCGGCTCCCACACAGTCCGTATGAACCCAAGCTATGCGCCATCCCTGTGGGAGCCGGCTTGCCGGCGATGGGGCCGGTGAAGCGAGCAGAAAACCCCGCTATAACAGATAATCCCCCGCACCCCCGAGGCCCAGGAGCCCGCATGGACCAGATCCACCTGATGAAGGTGTTCGTCGCCGTCGGCGAACTGGAAAGCTTCGCCGCCGCGGCCCGTCGCCTGGCGATATCGCCGGCGGCAGTGACCCGTGCCGTCACGGCCCTGGAAGAACAACTCGGGGTCAAGCTGCTGCTGCGCACCACCCGCAGCGTGCGCCTGACCGAAGCCGGCGGGCGCTACCTGGAAGACACCCGGCATATCCTCGCCAGTATCATCGAAGCCAACGAAGCGGCCGCCGGCATCAATGCCGCGCCCAAGGGCGACCTGGCCGTGACCGCGCCGATCCTGTTCGGCAAGAAGTTCGTCATGCCCTGCATCGTCCGCTACCTGCAGCAGTACCCCGAGGTGGACGTATCGGCCTACTTCCTCGACCGGGTGGTGAACCTGGTGGAGGAGGGCATGGATGTGGCGGTACGCATCGGCCAGCTACCCGACTCCGGCCTCAAGGCCCTGCGCGTGGGCAGCATGCGCAGGCTGCTGTGCGCCTCGCCTGGGTATCTCGAACAACACGGCACCCCACGCCATCCGAGCGAGCTGCAAGGCCACGCGATCATCGCTGCCGGCGTTCTCTCGCCACGCACCGACTGGCGCTTCGGCGCCATCGACGACCCGACCCTGATCCGCATGAAGCCACGCCTGACCGTGACCAGCAACGACGCGGCCATCGCCGCCGCCAGTGCCGGGCTGGGTATCGCCCGGCTGCTGTCCTACCAGGTGGCCGACGAGCTGGCGGCCGGGCGGCTGCAGGTGATCCTTGCCGAGTACGAAGAAGCGCCCTGGCCGATCCATGTGCTGCACCGCGAGAGCAAGTACGGCTCGACCAAGGTACGCACCTTCATCGACATGCTGGCCGAACACCTGCGTGCTCAGCAGCACCTGAGTTGAACCCATGACGTCGTACAACCATGGTGCTAGGCCACCCAAATTTTCCCCGCTAAGCATAGGTAAGCCCTGATATAGCTCAATCACAGGCAAATACGCGAACATGACAACTTAAAATTGTTGTACGACGACCTATGACATGGCAATCTTGCGCCTGAAACAATTTGTCTCAAGTCGCCCGGGCGACCACAGGCAATCACCAGCAACTCTAAAAATAATTCAGGTGATCCATGAGCATAAAAGGCATCCGTTGGTGGATGGTCAGCCTTGTTACAGCTGGCCTGGTCGTCAACTACCTCGCCCGCAACACCCTCTCGGTGGCTGCCCCCACCTTGATGTCCGACCTCTCCATCAGCACCGAGCAATACGCCAAGATCGTCGCCACCTGGCAGATCTGCTACGCCCTGATGCAACCCATCGCCGGCTGGGTCATCGACTTCATTGGTACCAAGCTGGGCTTTGCGGTGTTCGCCCTGGCCTGGTCGCTGGCCTGTGCCGGGGCGGCGCTGGCCAGCGGCTGGCAAAGTCTGGCGTTCATGCGCGGGCTGTTGGGGATGACCGAAGCGGCCGGCCTGCCTGCCGGCGTCAAGGCCACCACCGAATGGTTCCCGGCCAAGGAGCGTTCGGTCGCCATCGGCTGGTTCAACATCGGTTCTTCGCTCGGCGCCTTGCTGGCACCGCCGCTGGTGGTCTGGGCCATCCTGCACAGCGGCTGGCAACTGGCGTTCGTCATCGTCGGCGTCTCGGGGATCGTCTGGACCCTGCTGTGGATGCTGCTGTACAAGCACCCCAAGGACCAGAAGCGCCTGAGTGCCGCGGAGCGCGACTACATCCTGTCCGGCCAGGAAGCCCACTTCAAACAGCAAGCGCGGGTCAAGGGCGCCTGGAAGCGCATCTTCAAGGAGCGCAACTTCTACGCCATCGCCTCGGCGCGGATTCTCTCCGAGCCGGCCTGGCAGACCTTCAACGCCTGGATCCCGCTGTACCTGATGACCGAGCGGCACATGAACATCAAGGAAGTGGCGATGTTCGCCTGGCTGCCGTTCCTGGCCGCGGACATCGGCTGCGTGCTGGGCGGTTACCTGAGCCCGCTGTTCCACCGCTACTGCAAGGTGTCGCTGTTCACCTCGCGCAAGATGGTCCTGGTGTTCGGCGCCAGCTGCATGATCGGCCCGGCCTGCATCGGCCTGGTGGAAAGCCCGTACACGGCAATTCTGCTGCTGTGCATCGGCGGCTTTGCGCACCAGACATTGTCCGGCGCGCTGTACTCGATCACCTCCGACTCGTTCAGCAAAGACCAGGTGGCGACCGCCACCGGCATGGGCGGCATGTTCGGCTACCTGGGGGCTGCGGTGTTCACCCTGGTGTTCGGCATCCTGGTCACGCAGATCGGCTACAGCCCGCTGTTCGTGGTGCTGGCGGCGTTCGACATCATTGCTGCGGTGCTGGTGTGGAACCTGGCGCGCGAGCTGCGCAGCGAACCCCGTGAGGCAGCACCGACAGAGGCGCAGGTGGTGCTCGGCACGGGCCGTTAACCCCGTTGCGATGGATCAAAGGGGCTGCTTGCAGCCCCTTTGGCGTTTTCAGTCGGTGCCAAGTGCCCGGTACTGCAAGCTGAAACCCAGGTGCAGTTGTTCATGTTGGCGCAGCAGCTGCAAGCCGGGCCGATCGGGCAGGTGATGGGCGTTGATCGGGTGGCTGACCGGCTCGATGCAGAAGAACCCCTGGTCCTTGGGGCAGTACAGCAGGTAGTGATCGGCACCCCTGGCATGGCAATCGAGGCGATAACCCGCCGTCGGCTGGACAATGCTGCAGGTGCCTTGCCAACCACTGAAGGCATGATCGACCCCATCGCTGGGCAATACCTGCGGCGTGTCGAAACACCACTGCGGCGGGATCGTGGCCTGGCGCGAGGGCAACTGCCCCTCATCTCCCACCCACACCTGCTGCGCGGGCGCCAGCAAGCGGGTGTCGGCAAAGCGCGGAAAGTACGGGTGAAACCCCAGCCCATGCCAGGTCGGCCGTGGGGCGAGGTGGGTCACTTCCAGCTCAAGGGTCAGGCAACCTTCATCCAGGCGTACGTCCAGGGTCGCGCGGTAAGCAAAGGGCACCTGGCTGTCCAGGCTCAGGCGGGCATGGCCGTCATCCACGCTGTCGACTTGCCAGGGCTGCTGCCAGGCACTGCCATGGATAGGGTAGGGGTCATGGTCGGTATTGGGCGCCAACGCCAGCCAGCCATCAGGGCACTGAAAGCCGCCCTCAGCGATGCGGTTCGACCAGGGCGCCAGCAGGTAGCAGCCCAGGCGTCGTGGTGAGCCGCTGGCCAGGGCGGCGCTGTCGCTGTGGCGCAGCAGCGCCTGGCCGCTGGCCTTGGCCTGCCAGTTGATCAGGCTGGCGCCCAGGGTGGGCGCCAGGCTCAGGCGGGTCAGACGGTCTTGCAGGTGCAGTTCAGGCACAGGCATTGCGGCGCTCCGAAGGTGCAGGCGGTTTCAACCCGCCTTGCGGTAGGTCAACAGGACGATCCCGCATACCACCACGGCGGCGCCGAGCAGCTGCAGGGTATTGAGTTGCTGGCCGAGCAGGGCCCAGCCCAGCAGCAGGGTGGCGATCGGCTCGATGTTCATCACCGGGGCGTTCTGCGCCATGTTCAGCCGAGGCATGCACACGAACAGCAGGGTGAAGGCCGTGCCGTACAACACCACCAGGCTCGCCAGGGCCAGCCAGCCGCCGCTGCTGCCCGGCAGCGCCAGCCCGGCCGGTACCAGGCCGCCGGAGCCTGCCAGCAGCATGCTGGCGAACACGATCAGCAGGGTCAGCATGCTGCGCACCGGGCCGCGAACGCCGGCCAGCTTGTGGTCGGTGATCCACAGGGCGCAGGCGAATACACAGGCCGCGCAGAACGCCAGGCTTACCCCCAGGGCCCAGTCCGGGTTGGTCTCGGCGCTGCCATTCAAGCGAGAGGGCACATCCAGCGCCAGCACCAGGCCGAACAGGATCAAACCCATCAAGGCCGCGGTGCGCCGGGTTGGTCGCGGCCCGCCGAGGGCCCAGCTCAGCAGCGCCAGCAGGATCGGGAAGGTGTTGCCCACCAGCAGTGCCAGGGCCACCGGAATACGCGCCACGGCCGAGTACAGGCACAGGCTCTGGGTGGCGATCAGCAGGCCCAGCAGCAGTTGCCAGCGCCAGGAGCCGGCAGGTAGCCCCAACGGCTGGCGCTGCCACAGCACCAGGCCACCCAGGGCCAGCAGGGTCAGGCCCGAGCGGCAGAGGATGGCCAGTAGTACGCCAGTGTCGTCGTCGAAGGCGATGCGCGCGGCAATGTGGTTGCCGGCGAAGCAACAGGCCAGCAGCGCCAGCAGCGCTACCGCCAGTTTGCGCGGGAAGAGGTGAGGCGAAGCGAGGGCGACAGCCATGATGCAGGGTCCGTTTGCAGGGAGGGGCGGGCCATCGAGGCCCGCCTTGTGGCATTACAGCACCACGCTTGGCAGCCACAGCGAGATGGCCGGAATGTAGGTCACCGCCATCAGTACCAGGAACAGTGCCAGGTAGAACGGCAGCAGCGCCTTGACCGTGGATTCGATACTGACCTTGCCGATCGCCGAACCGACGAACAGCACCGCACCCACCGGTGGGGTGATCAGGCCGATCCCCAGGTTGACCAGCATGATCATGCCGAAGTGCACCGGGTCCACACCGATGCCGGCGATCACCGGCAGCAGGATCGGCGTGAGGATCAGGATCAGCGGCGCCATGTCCATCACCGCGCCCAGCAGCAGCAACATGAAGTTGATGCACATCAGGATCACGTAGCGGTTGTCCGACAGGGTCAGGAACAGCGTGGTGATCTTCGACGGGATCTGCATCAGCGTCATGACGTAGCCGAAGCTTGCCGCAAAGCCGATCAGGATCATCACGATGGAGATGGTCCGCACCGTGCGGTGCATCAGCTTGGGCAGGTCGCGCCACTTGTAGTCGCGGTAGATGAACATGGTCACGAAGAACGACCAGACCACGGCGATCGCCGCCGATTCGGTGGCGGTAAATACCCCGGACAGAATGCCGCCGAGGATGATCACCATCGCCATCAGGCCCCACAGCGCTTCACCGGCGATCTTCATGGCCTGGCGCAGCGGGATCACTTCGCCCTTGGGGTAGTTGCGCTTTTTCGCGAAGATCAGGCACAGGCCCATCAGCACGGCGCTCATCAGCAGCCCGGGCATCACACCGGCCATGAACAGCGAGGCGATCGACACCGTGCCCCCGGCCGCCAGCGAGTACAGCACCGAGTTGTGGCTGGGCGGGGTGAGCAGGGCCTGCACCGAACCGCTGACGGTGACGGCGGTGGAGAACTCGCGCGGGTAGCCCTTGCGTTCCATCTCCGGGATCAGCACCGACCCGACCGAGGCGGTGTCGGCCACCGACGAACCGGAGATCGCGCCAAAGAAGGTCGACGCGGTGATATTGACCAGCGACAGGCCGCCGCGCACGAAGCCCACCAGCACCCCGGCGAACGCCACCAGCCGCCGCGACATGCCGCCTTCGGCCATGATCGCGCCGGCCAGCACGAAGAACGGAATGGCCAGCAGCGAGAACTTGTTAACCCCACTGGCCACCTGAATCATCATGGCCTGCAGCGGGATGTCGATCCACCACGCGCCGATCAGCGCCGACAGGCCCAGGGCATAGGCCACCGGCATGCCCAGCAGGATCAACGCGAGGAAGCTGCCTATCAGAATCAACGCATCCATCATGCCGCTCCTTCGTGTTCTTCGACGACGTCAAAGCGCATCACCTGGCGATGGCTCTGGTCGCCCAGGATGAGTTTTTCCAGCACGAACATCAGGGTGACGGCACCGCCGATCGGGATCGGCGCATAGGTCAGCCCCACCCGCACCGATGGCAGGGTGGCAAGGAACTGCTTCCAGGTGGTCACACACAGCTTGTAGCCGTACCAGGTCATGAACACGCACACCAGCAGCATCAGCAGCTGCACCAGCAGCGCCGCGGCCTTGCGTTGGGCCGGCGGCAAGCGGTCGGTGACCATCGCCACCGCCATGTGCGCACCAGCGCGGTAGCTGGCGGCGGCGCCGATGAAGGCGAACACCACCATCAGCAGGATCGCCACCGGCTCCGGCCAGCTGGAGCCGGTGCCCAGCACGTAACGGGCGAAGATGCCCCAAGGAATGATCAGCGTCATGGTCAGGATCGACAGGCCGGCAATCCAGATGCAGCAGCGGTACAGGGCGTCGTTCAGACGCAGGAATGAATTTTTCATAAGGCATCACCGAAGCTGCAGGACGGCGCGTGCAGCCCTGCAGGAGTCATCTGGGAACGGAACCGGGTTTACTGGACCTCGGCGATGCGCTTCATCAGGTCGGCGTACTGCGCACCGTACTTTTCCCGCACCGGGGCGGTGGCGTCGAAGAACGGCTTCTTGTCGACGCTGATGAATTCCACGCCCGCTGCCTTGAGCTTGGCTTCACTGGCCGCCGACTTGGCGTCCCACAGCGCCCGCTCTTCCATTTGCGCCTCGCGGGCGACGGTCTTGACCAGGGTCTGCTGCTCGGGGGTGAGTTTTTCCCAGGTGGTCTTGGACATCACCACCGGCTCCGGCAGGATCAGGTGGCCGGTCAGGGTGAAGTACTTGGCGCTCTGGTAGTGGTTGTGCTCCAGCAAGGTCGGCGGGTTGTTCTCGGCGCCGTCGATCACTCCGGTCTGCAGGGCGCTGAAGATTTCCCCGGTGTCCATGGCGATGCCGTTGCCGCCCATGGCGTTCATCATGTCGAGGAACAGCGGGTTGCCCTGTACGCGGATCTTCATGCCCTTGAGGTCTTCGATGCTGCGCACCGGTTTTTTCGTGTAGAGGCTGCGGGTGCCGCCGTCCATCCAGGCCAGGGCCACCAGGTTGAAGTCGGAGTTGGTGATCTTGTCGAGGATTTCCTGGCCGATCTCACCATCGATGACCTTGCGCATGTGCTCGTGGTCGCGGAACACGAACGGCATGTTGAACACGTTCACATCCGGCACCACCGGGCCGACGATGCCCAGGCTCACGCGGGTCATCTGCACGGCGCCGATCTGCGCCTGCTCGATCACTTCCTTTTCCGAACCCAGCACACCGCCGGCGAACATCTTGAAGGTGATCGCGCCGTTGCTGGCCGCTTCGAGTTTCTTGCCCATGTGTTCCTCGGCGACCACGGTCGGGTAGCCGCTGGGGTGGATCTCGGCGAACTTGATGTTCAGGGTGGCGGCCGAGACCGACATGGACAGGGCAAAGGGGAGGGCGGCCAGTAGCCACTTGTGCTTCAAGGTCATGAGGAAACTCCGGTGTTGTTATTGTCTGGTTTCGTTCGTGTGGGCAGTGCGGTAGAGCAGGCTCAGTTGCCCCAGGCAGGCTCCTCCAGGCCTTTGGCGCCTGGGTTCAGGGCGAACACGCCACCGGCCAGCGGCTGGTCGGCAAGGTCCACGCCTGCGGGGCGAATCGAGGTGACGAACAGCGTGTCCAGGCCAGGGCCGCCGAAGGCGCACATGGCCGGCTTCTTCACCGGTACCGGCAGCGAGCGGTCGAGCTTGCCGTCGGGGGTGAAGCGGTGCACCAGGCCTGCGTCGTTGCCGCAGATCCAGTAGCAGCCGTCCTGGTCGATGGCGGCGCCGTCGGGGCGGCCGGGGTAGTCGCGCATGTCGACGAACAGCCGGCGGTTGCTGGGGGTGCCGCTGTCGGTGTCGTAGTCGAAGGCCCAGATGGCCTGCACCTGGGGGTGCGAGTCGGACAGGTACATGCGCTTGCCATCGGGGCTGAAGGCCAGGCCGTTGGGCACGATCATGCCGTCTTGCTGCAGGTGCAGCGGCTGGCCCTCGCCGTCGTGGCGGTACAGCGCGCCGACCGTGGCGCCTTGCTGCATGTCCATCAGCATGGTGCCAGCCCAGAAACGGCCCTGGCGGTCGCAGCGCCCGTCGTTGAAACGCATGCCTTCACGAGCATGGGCCACGCTGGCCAGGGGGCGGCTGACCAGGGTGCCCTGGGCGGTGGGTTGCAGATGGAACAGGCCACTCTGCATGCCGGCGATCCAGCCGCCCGCGGGGCTGGCGCCGGGGGCGATGCAGGCGAGCATTTGATCGGCCTGCCAGCGCTGGTGCGCGCCATCCGCCAGCCGCCAGCGGTGCAACTGGCCGGCGGGAATATCGACCCAGTACAAGGCCTGTTCGCCGGGGTGCCATACCGGGCTTTCACCAGTGCCGTTGCGGGCGTCGAGAATCAGTTCTGCGTGCATGGACGGCCTCCTGGCCCTGGGTGGCTCAATCGAAGGGCCCGGCAGCGACGAAGGCGCCACCCTGGTAGACCATCGCCGGGTCATCGGCGGCCGGCATCGGCTGCGCCTGCACCTTGGCCTGGTACACCTCGGAGGAGTCCTTCGGCGCGTAGCCCAGGTGCGCGGCGTAGCGGTTGTCCCACCACTGCGTCGGGTTGGCCGAGGCACCATAGACCACGGTGTGGCCAACGTTCGGGGTGAACAGGCCGCGCTCGATCAGTTGGGTGAGGTCGTCATAGCTCAGCCACGAGCTGAGCATCCGCCGGTTCTGCGGCTCGGGGAACGACGAGCCGATGCGGATGCTGACGGTCTCGATGCCATAGCGGTCGAAGTAGAAGCTGGCGACGTCCTCGCCGTAGCACTTGGACAGCCCGTAGTAGCTGTCGGGCCGGCGCAGGGCATGGGCGTCGATGCGCTCGTCCTGTTTGTAGAAGCCGATGGTGTGGTTGGAGCTGGCGAAGATGATGCGCTTGACCCCGTGCTTGCGCGCCGCCTCGTAGATATGGAACACGCCGCAAATGTTGGGGCCGAGGATCTCCTCGAACGAGCGCTCCACCGACACGCCGCCGAAGTGGACGATGGCGTCCACCCCTTCGACCAGTGCCTGCACTGAAGCCTTGTCGGCCAGGTCGCAGTTCACCACCTCTTCGTGGGGGCCGCTGGCGGGCGCCATCGGGCTGATATCGGACAGGCGCAGCACCTCGGCGCAGCCCTGGAGGCGCTCGCGGAGCACCTGGCCCAGGCCTCCTGCGGCGCCAGTGAGGAGCAGGCGGTTGAAGCGGGTAGTGGTCATGGCAGGCTCGCAGTCGTCAATTGTTGTATGTTGTCGTATGACTTTAGGCGATTATCGACAGCGTTTCCGCTGCTTGTCAATCACTCACAGCAGCGACAGCGGGTAGTTGAAAATCAGGCGGTTCTCGTCGAATTCGTTGTTGCTGAAGCTGCGGCGGATGTTCGAGTTGCGCCACTTGATGCTCAGGTCCTTGAACGCCCCGCTCTGGATTACGTAGGCCAGCTCCGACTCACGCACCCATTCCTTGCCATCACGGATGGCGCCACTGTGCACGTCGTCGCCGCTGATGTAGCGGTTCATCAGGGTCAGCCCCGGCACACCGACGGTGACGAAGTTGAAGTCATGGCGCACCTGCCAGGAGCGCTCGTTGGCGTTGTCGAAACTGGCGTTGTAGCTGTCGTTGGCCAGGGTGCCGCCACTGGTGCCGTTGACCCGCATCCAGGTGTCGCCGCTGACCCTCTGCAGGCCGACGTAGAAGGTGTTGCCGCCCACCCGTGCCGAGAACATTCCCGAGTAGGTCTTGTTGTCCAGCTTGCCGGCGCGCTCGGCACCGTCTTCGCCGCCCTGGAAGTAACCGAGGTTGGCGCCCAGGGTCCAGTTGCCCAGTGGCTGGCTGTGGCTCAGCTGCAGATACTGCTGTTCGTAGACGTCCTTGAGTTGCGCGTTCCACAGGCCGATCAGGGTGCGGTCCTGGTTGAACTTGTACTCGCCGCCGGCGAAGTTGAAGCGGTCCGAGATGCCACGGCCGTAGCTCATGTCTTCCATGCTCGCATCGTTGCGCGGGCTGTTGCCGCGGAACTGGCCGCCGTAAAGGGTCAGGCCGGCGATTTCGCTGGAGGTGAGCTGGCCGCCGCGAAAGGTCTGCGGCAGCGAGCGACCATCGTCCGCCCGCAGGATCGGCAGCACCGGCATCCACTCACCGATCTTCAGTTCGGTCTTGGAGATGCGCGCCTTGCCCGCCACCGCCAGGCGGCCGAAGTCGTCGGCCGGGCGCCCGTCGTCGTGGCGGGGCAGCAGGCCGGTGCCATAGGTGCCGCCACCGCCGTCTAGCTTCACCGACCACAGCCCCAGCACATCCGCGCCGAAGCCGACCGGGCCCTCGGTGAAGCCGGAGCGGGCATCGAGGATGAAACTCTGGGTCCACTCTTCGGCCTTGCTCTGCGGGTTGCGCGGGTCGACGAAGTTGCGGTTGATGTAGAAGTTGCGCAGGCCCAGGGTGGCCTTGGCATCCTCGACGAAGCCGGCGGCCAGGCTGGCGCCAGGCAGGTTGCCGAGCAGGGCGGCGCCGAGCAGGGCGAAAGGCAGGGGTTGGCGGATGTTCATGGTTGTTGTGCTCCCGAATGTGAGGCAGCCGATTGCCGGGCACGCGCAAGCGGCCAACGGCAGGGGCGGGTCAGTTCAGCCCGTCAGGGCGTGAGGGGTCGAGCCAGAAGGCGCTAGGTAGTCAGGGCCTGCGGCAAGGGTTCGCCGGGGAGCGTTATCGGGAGACGGGTGTGCAGCGACGGGCGCGAGGTGCGCGAACGGAATGTTGGCATGGGACTCTTCACTGATTGTTGTTTTTGTTGTGTGTTGTCGTACAACTGTGACGATTATTATCAAGTGAGAATCGGCTTGTCAACGTTCCATGGGATTCAAGTGTGCTGGGTTGTACGATCCCTGTGAAGGAGCGACACAAGGCCGCTCCTACACAGAGCGTCTAAGGCATTTCCAGGGTTGGCAGCTCAATGGCAAGCGGTTCCAGCGCCTGCCGGGCACACTCGCCCAGCACCTTGAGCCCCTGGGCCAGCTCTGGCGACAGCGGCCTGCCCAGGCACAAGCGCAGCCCCGTGGTGGGCTGACCATCGGCGAAGAAAATCCCGCTGCCGGCGATGTGGTAGCCCCGCTCATGGGCCAATTGCTGAAGCAGGGCCATGTCGCTACCCGCCGGCAATTCAAGCCAGTGAATGAACCCGCCGCGCGGCGGCACGTAGACCGTGCCCGCCGGGAAGGCCGAACGCACCAGCCCGTGCATCGCCTCGTTCACCGTGGCCAGCTGCCCCCGCAGCCGGGCGCAGTGCTCGTCCATGTAGCCGCGCCCGATGAACTCGTTCAGCGCGCTTTGCGCCAGGCTCGACACCGCCAGGTTGCGCGAGAACATCTGCGCGAGGATGGCATCGCGGTACTTGCCGGCCACGCACCAGCCCACCCGGAAGCCCGGGGCGACGGTCTTGGAGAACGACGAGCAGTAGATGGTCTGCCCGGTGCTGTCATAGCTCTTGAGCGCGCGTGGCCGCTCGGTTTCCGGCACCAGGTCGAAGAAGATGTCGTCCTCGATGATCGGTACATCGGCCTCGCGGGCCAGTTGCGACAGCCTGGCGCGGGCCGCCTCGGGCATGATGAAGCCGCGCGGGTTCTGCAGGGTCGGGTTGAGGAAGATCACATCGACTTTTTCAAGCTTCAGCGCCTCTTCGAGGTGCTCCATGTCGATCCCGGTTTCCCCGTGGGTGCGCATGGGCAGCGCACGCATCCCCAGGCGCTCGATGGTCTGCAGGATGCCGTAGTAGGTGGGGGTTTCGATGGCCACCGTGGCGCCGCGCTGGGCCACGGCCTCCAGGGCCAGTTCCAGGGCGACGGTATCGCCGGAGGTCACCAGCACTTCATCCGGGCCGCAGACCACGCCCCGGGTCAGCATCAGCCCGGCAATGCGCCGGCGCAGCGCCGCATGCCCAGGTGGCGTCACCAGCCCGGCGATGGCCAGGTCGGCCTTGCTGGCCAGTGTGGCCATGCACTTGTTGAGCAGCACGTGGGGGGTGAGGTCGCCGTGCAGCACGGCCGAACTCAGCGACAGGGTGGTGCGGCTGGCCGCCTGGGAGAGCATGGCGACCACCGCGTGGTTGACGTTGACCGTGACGCTGGAGAAGTCGAAACGGCTGGCCGGGCTGGCGCGCCCCGCCGCCGACACGAAGTAGCCGACCCGCGGCTCGGTCAGCACATAGGCGTTGGCTTCGAGGTCGGCCAGGGCCCGCTGCACGGTGGTGATGCTGGTGTCGAACAGGCGGGCCAGGGTGCGGATCGACGGCAGCTTGGTTCGCGCCGGCCATTCACCGCTGTCGATCTGGCGGATGATCCAGTCCTTGACTCTCCGCCAGCGTTTATCAGGTGTTTCGAACCGATCCATGGGGTCTCTTGTCAGCTCAGGAATGACCTCCCAGAACATAAAGTAAAACCACCCCGGTTGCAGCAACGATGGCGATGTTCAGCGCCACCAGGCCGAAGGCGAAGCGGATCAGCCCGTGCTCTTCATCGCGGTTGGCGGCCGCCAGCCCGGTGATCAGCGACAGGATCGACAGCGAGCCCAGCGCACCATGCCCGGCGGCGCTGTTGACCATCGCCGCCAGCCACGGCCCGTAGTCGCTGCCCAGGGCGGCGATCGACGGCATCACCAGGGTGTTGCCGCCCACGTTGGAGCCGGTGACGTAGCCCGCGATACCCGCCAGCAGCGCCACGGTCGGCGCCAGCGAAATCCCCGACAGCGATTGCAGGGCGCGCTGCGCCTCGACCAAGAAGCCCGCGTTGACCATCACCTGCGACAGCAGCAGGAACAGGAAGATGGTCGCCACCGGGAACTTGGCGCGCTTGAGCAGCGAAGCCCACGGGAAGCTGCCGTCGGCGCGCTGACGCAGGGTCATCAGCACGGTGACGATCAGCAGCGCCAGCCCCGGCGAAGCCAGCGGCTTCCACGAAACATGCTCGCCCTTGATCACCCACACACCATCCCATCCCGACAGTACGAAAAGTGCGCGCGAGGCGACGATCACCCCCAGCAGCGCCAGGTACGGCCAGGCTGCCGCCGGCCAGCGCACCAGGCGCTTGCGCTGCAGGTACGAAATCACCAGGCCCACGGCGGCCACGGTCAGCCCCGCCAGCACCCCCGATACCTCAGGCCCGACAAAGCGGTTGATGCCGTACAGCACCGCGCTGAACAGCACCGATACCGCACACAAGCCCAGCCACGGCAGGGCGCTGCGAATGCCGGCCTGCCACAGGGCGATGCCCGCCAGCACCAGGAACACCGGCGCGCTGATCAGCGCCGAATGGCTGCCCAGCTCGTTGGCCGGCAGGTGGGTGAGCAAGCCGCCGATCACCGTGGCCAGGCCCAGGGTGCCCCACGGCATGATGACCATGCCGGCCAGGGCGATCTTCATCCCGGCCTGGCGCGAGAACAGCCCCATCAGCAGCGGCACGGTGGCGATCAGCGAGACGCCGAAGCCGGTCATCGCTTCCAGCAGCGGCGCCAACCCCAGCACGATGAAGATCACCTGCGCCGCTGGCTTCCAGCCCAGCTCGCGCACCCAGGCACCGATGGCCTGCGGCGCGCCGCCGCGCTCCACCAGAATGACGAAGGCCAGCCCCGGCACGATCACGCAGGCGGTGCTGAGGAACAGGATCATCGTGTCCTTGATGATCGCCGAGCTGGCGGCGGCCGACAGTGGCGCCGCGGCGCCCATGCCCCACAGCAGAAAGACCACCGCGACGCCGGCCAGCGCTGCCTGCACGGGCGGGCGACGCACCAGCAGGATCAGGGCGATCACCAGGCCGATGGGCGACATTTGCAACAAGAGAGCAGCCATGTGCTGTGTTCCTTAATCGTGGGTTTGACCGCTGTACTCGGTGGCGCGCATCGAGGGGCGGTCGCAGAAACGCTGGTACCAGGCGTTCAGGCGCGGGTGCTGGGCGAAGTCGCAAAGCTCGCGGAACACGATCCAGTCCAGGGCGGTGCCCAGGGCCACGTGGCCAACGTTCAGCGGGCCGTCGAGTTCGACTTGTTGTTCGAGGTAGCGGTACGACTCTTCGAGCTTGTACTTCTGGCCCTCGCCATAGGCCGGGTAGCGCAGGTGCGCCGGGCGGCGCTCGACTTCCCAGCGCAGCTTGATGCCGACATCGCACAGGCCCTGGGCCAGCGCCTGCAGGCGCAGGGCCTGGTAGCGCTCGGGGCCTTGCAGCGGGATCAGCTTCGGCCCCTGGTGCAAGGTGTCGAGGTAGTCGCAGATCACGATCGAGTCGAACAGCGCCTCGCCCTCGGGCAGCATCAGCACCGGCACCTTGCCCAGCGGGTTGGCCTGGTAGATGGTCTCGTTGCGGGTAGTCGGGCTGGTCTCGTGGTGGATCACCTCCAGGCGCTCGGCGAGCCCGAGCTCATGGGCCATCACCAGCACCTTGCGGGCGTAGGGCGAGTGGGTCTGGTAGTAGAGCTTCATGGGGCGGTCCCTGTGTCGAGGATGGCCGAGGCGGCCTTGTGGGCGTCGATGAACAGCCGCGACGGCGCGCCGGCCGAGGTGACGTAGTGGTTGTAGTAGCACGAGCCCTCGGCCAGCGGCCCGAGCACCCAGAGGTTGCGCACCGGTTCGCCGCTGCTGGCGCGCGGGTGGCAGGCCGCGTCGACATCGATGCCATCCAGGCCCGGCACATCGGTGCGTGGGCGGATCAGGCCAAGCCGCGCCAGGTCGCGCACCGGGGCGCAGTCGCTGTCGTGCACGCCGCTGCCCTGCACGTAACCGGCCACGCGCCGGTAAGGCTTGGCGGCTGGCACGGCGCCCGGCGGCAGGAAGGTCAGCAGCCCGGCGTCGCTGAGGGCCAGCAGGTCGGCGTGGCGCTCCTTCTGCGGCCCGGCCACCAGGCGGTTGATCGCCTTGTGCCAGCGGCCGTAGAACTGCCGGTGCGAAGCCTCGGTGAGGCCGTCGAAGTCGACTGCCTCGCGCAGCCGGTCACGCAGGTCGCGCCACACCTCGATGGCTGCCTTGGCCGGCGATTCGGCGCGGCCGATGCGGGCCTCGTGCAGGTCGGCCTCGATGGCGTCGTAGATCCACGCATGGTAGTTGTGCGCGTTCACCTGCGCCGGCAGGCTGTGCAGGATCAGCGCCTGCGGGTCGATGGCGCCGGACAGCGCCTCGTAGTGACGCAGCAGGCTTTCGCTCTCGCGGGTATCGGTGGGCGTTTGCAGGCTGACGGTGCGCAGTTGCTCCAGCACTTCACGGTGGCGCGCCGGGTCGGTCTTGGCGTGCAGCACCGCCATGCCGGCCGCGCGCATTTCCAGGAGCATGCGCGGCAGCACGTCACGCTCGAAGTCCAGCTGGCCGTTCGGCGCCTGCTGGCGCAGTGCATCGATGTGGGTGCTGGTGAGGAAGATCGGCTTGTGTCGTGGCGCCCGGGTCAGGCCATTGGGGCGCGCGCGGAACGGCAGGCCGTCACGCGACTGGATATAGATCACCGGCTCCTTGCCGGATGGGAAGTACACATGGCTGGAGTCGGCCATGCGGTGGTAGGCGCCACCGCGGCCAGCGGTCAGCGCCGCCAGGGTATCCATTGCCCCCAGGCCCAGCCCTTCGAGCAGCACGGCTTCGCCGGCGGCGATGCTGTCGAGGCTGCCCGGCAGCGGGTAGATATCACCCACCCGGCCTTCCTCGTCTGCCCGCACCCGCCCGGTATGGCCGACGGTCAGGATCAAGCGGTCCACGGTCACACAGTCGCCCGACGGCAGCTTGAGCTGGTAGGCCTGTTGCGCATCGGTGCGCAGGCCGACCACCGGGTGCGGGTGCAGGCGCACCGCCACCCAGGCCGGCGCGCTGCTCAGGATGCGCGAGAAAGCGTCGGCCAGGTAGGCGCCGAGCAGCCGGCGTGGGAGGAAGTCCTCTGGCTCCACCGCGCGCCCGTCGTCGGCCACCAGGCCGGTCTTCGGGTCGACCTTGACCCCCTTGGCTCGGCACCACTCCAGAAAGTCCGGGCCCGAGCGTTCGCGGGCATCGTGCAGGGTGCCGAAGGCCGCCGCGTCGGGGTACACCCCAAGTTGCCCGGCCACGGTGTTGAGCAGCAGGTAGTCCGGTTGGTTGGGCCAGTGGGCACCGGTGCCGAACACGTTGGGGTCGAAGATGTCGATCACCAACGGCTGTTGCGGGCGGGTTTCGGCGATGCTCAGCAGGCGCTCGAAGATCGACAGCCCGCGCGAGCCGCAGCCCACCAGGCCGATGTGCAGGGGCTTGCTCACCATCTGCGCTCCTCCCCGAAGAACGACGGCACGGCGACTGCCGAGCCTTGCTCGAGGGCCACGTCATGGATACGCCGGCCCAGGGCCAGGTCGAGGATGCCCATGCCGAACGGCGAATAGATCAGGGGTTTGTCACGGTTCACCTGCAGTTCGCCGCGCAGGATCTGCGCCACGGTGCCGGTGACGAAATCGCGGTGGCCGAAGCGCTGCTCTGCCAGGTGCGGTGAGGTGTTGGCCTTGAGGCAGTGGCTGACGTCGTCGAAGTAGTTGTAGCTGGCGGCGACGATGCCGGCATCGATGTCGCGCAGCGAGATGTTCAGCACGATCTGGCCTGGGCGGAAGGTGTCGTCGCCGCTGACGTAGGGGGTGCCGGCGCTGGTGGCGAACACCACGATATCGGCCTTGAGCGCTTCTTCCAGCGACCACAGTTGCACCTGCGGCAGGCCCAGTTGCTCACCGAAACCGGCCAGTGCCTCGGCCGACTCGCGGTTGAGGTCATGCACGCCGACCTGGTCGAACGACCAGTCGTCGCCGATGAAGGTGTCGAGGATGTTGCGGGCGATCACGCCGCCGCCAATGATCGACAGGCTGCCGGCGCGCTTGTGTTTGTCATTGAGCAGCCAGGCGCCCAGCACGGCCGAGGCGGCGGTGCGCACGGCGCTGATCAGCGCGCCTTCGAGCAGCGCGTAGGGGTAGCCGGTTTGTGGGTCGTTGAGGATCAGTACCGCCGAGGCCCGTGGGATGCCGGCGTGGATGTTGTCCGGGTAGCTGGCGATCCACTTGATGCCCGATACCGACTGTTCGCCCTGTTTGTCGACGATCGCCGCCGGCAGGGCAATGATGCGGTTGGCCGGCTCTTCGGGGAAACGCAGGAAGTAGCTGTCCGGGTTGACGGTTTCGCCGCGCTCGTGGGTGAGGTAGGTCTGCGCGACCACCTCGATGGCCTCCTGGCGCATGCCGGCAAGGATGTCCTTGACGGTGGCGCCGGGGATCACGTGGAACGGGGGAATCGAAGCTTGTGCGGTCATGACTGGTTACGCCGTAAGGGAGAGAGGGAATTCGGGGAACAACGGTTGCAGCGCGTCCGGGCCCAAGCGTTGGCTGACCCAGTCGTCTGAATAGAGGGTTTCCAGGTAGCGCTCGCCCATGTCCGGGGAGATCGCCACCACCACATCGTCCGGGCGGATCTGCGCTGCCCACTGCTGCACGCCGGCCAGCACCGTGCCGGTGGAACCACCGAACAGCAGGCCGTAGCGCTGCGCCAGCCAGCGGCACACCTGAACCGTGCGCACCTCGGGCACGGTGAGGAAGGCGTGGATATCGCTGGGCTCGTAGATCTCAGGGCGGCGGCTGGTGCCGAGCCCCGGGATGTGGCGGGTGCCGCCGGGCAGGCCGAAGGTCACCGAACCGACCGAGTCCACCGCGATCACCTTGGTGCGCGGGTGGTGGTCGGCGAAGTAGCGCTTGCAGCCCATCAGCGTGCCGGTGGTGCCGGCGCCGACGAACAGGTAGTCGACATGCCCGAACTTCTCGGCGATGGCCCGCGCGGTGGCGTTGTAGTGGGCCAGCGGGTTGTTCGGGTTCTGGTACTGGTTGAGCCAGATGTAGTCGGGGTTCTGCGCGACCATCTGTTCGATCAGGCGGATGCGCGAGTAGAGGAAACCACCGTTCTCGTCGCGCTGGTCGACCACGATTACCTGTGCACCCAGGGCCTGGATCAGCTTGCGGTTGGGCGCCGAGGTGTTCGGGTCGATGACGCAGACGAACTGGTAGCCCTTGGCCGCGCAGACCATCGCCAGGGCCACGCCGAGGTTGCCCGACGAGGATTCGATCAGCCGCGTTCTGGGGGTGATCAGCCCACGGCTTTCCAGGTCGGCGACGATTGCGTGGGCGGTCTTGAGCTTGATGGAGCCGGCCGGGTTCAGGCCCTCGATCTTCAAGTGCACCTTGGCACTGCACAGCTGATCGACCTGAACGTAGTTATTTTCGTTTATCAGTTGCTTGATCATTAGGGCATCCCTGTCAGATTTCCTGAATGAAGCGTGCCGTCCGGCCGTTGGGCCGGCAGGCTTTGAAGTAACGGGGCAGCAGGGAAGTGGGGTACCGGGTGGTAGCGCTTGCCTGTTCTACGGTTATCTACAAACGCGCTTTCCATCCGTGGAAACGATGTTGCTCATGATGTTGGGGTTGGTATGCAACTGCGCGCCGGGTGTGCCTGCGCTGCGGGAGTGATGGTGCGGGGCGGGGAGGGGAGGGCGACAGATACAGAAAATCGGGATTTTTCAATACAGGGGAGGCGGGCAGGGTAGGCCTGGCGCGGTCATTGTGGGAGCAGCCGTCTGCTCGCAATTCAAAGCGTTGGCGCGATACCTGTGGGAGCGGGCTTGCCCCGCGATTGCAACAACGCGGTGTATGGCACCGGCACGGCCGGTGTTCGCGGGGCAAGCCCGCTCCCACGCTATGGACTTCCCCAGGAAGTTAGACCACTTGGGGGGCAGTCCACTATCGTCACGTGCTCTGCGCGCTGTGTCATACAGCGCAAGCCAAGGCTGTGGCTAGGTCAGCAGCTGCTTGCGGCAAGCCTCGAGAATCTCATCCGCCAACGGCGAATCATCCGGGCAGGCGCGGGACAGCGTGATGGCCCCCACCAAGGTGGCAATCACGCTCAAGCGCCGGGCACGCTGAGCCTTCTCATCGGCAGTATCGGTTGGCCCGCCGGCCGCCTGCAGCGTCTGAAGCAACTGCTCCAGCCCTTGGGCAAACACCGCCTTGACGGCCTCAGGCTGGCGCGCCGCATCGTTGCTCAGCGCCGCCAGGGTGCAGCCTTGCGCCGGATTGTCGCGGTGCTCCCTGGACAGGTACTGGCCCAGGAAGTCCGCCAGATCGACCCCTTCACTGCGCGCCGCGCTGCTGGCCAGGCCACAAGCCGCGGCCTCGGCCATAAGGTCGGCCTTGGAGCCGAAGTGCTTGTAGAACCCGCCATGGGTAAAACCGGCAGCGGCCATCAGGTCGGCCACACCGACCCCGTCATACCCCCGCTCGCGAAACAGCGAGGAGGCTGTTTCGACAATGTGCGCGCGGTTGGCTTGGGCTTGTGCCTTGGTGACTTTCATGGCGGGCGACTCCTGCACCGGGATGGTGGGGCTCATCATACATTGATGTTGTTCATCATCAAAATGTTGACACGGTTAGATTATGATCGTAATCATAATAGCAGGCCCACCCAACCTTGAGGATCTACCCATGAGTGCCTTGCCTACCGTTCTTGTCACCGGCGCTTCCAGCGGCATCGGTGCCATCTATGCCGAACGCTTCGCCCAGCGCGGCCACGACCTGGTGCTGGTCGCCCGCGATCAGGCCCGGCTGGAGGCCCTGGCCGAGCGCCTGCATGAGCAATTTGCTGTCGCGGTCGAGGTGCTGGTCGCCGACCTGACGCAGGAAGCTTCCTTGGCCAAGGTCGAAGCCCGTTTGCGTGAAGATGGCCGCATCGGTGTACTGATCAACAACGCAGGCCAAGGCCAGTCGGGCGGTTTCCTCGGGCAGAACGGCGAAAGCCTCGAACGCCTGATCGGCCTCAACGTCACCGCTGTCACCCGCCTGGCGGCTGCCATCGCCCCGCGTCTGGCCGAGCAGGGCAGTGGTGCGATCGTCAACATCGGTTCGGTGGTGGGGCTGGCGCCGGAGCTGGGCATGACGGTGTATGGCGCTACCAAGGCCTTCGTGCAGTTCCTGTCCCAGGGGCTGGCGCTGGAATTGGGGCCAAAGGGTGTCTATGTGCAGGCCGTGCTGCCGGCAGCGACCCGTACCGAAATCTGGTCGCGTTCCGGGCTGGACATCGATTCGCTGCCTGAAGTGATGGAGGTACAGGATCTGGTCGATGCCGCACTGGTGGGCTATGACCGGCGCGAGGCGATCACCATCCCGCCGTTGCAGCACGCCGAGCGCTGGGCGGCGCTGGACGGTGCACGGCAGATGTTGATGGGGGATTTGCGCCAGTCCCAGGTGGCTGAGCGTTATCGCGCCGTGTAGTGGGCCAGGTTCACAGCCCCTCGCCAAGATACAGCCGGTGTGCCTCGCCAATCCGTTCACTGGCTGTGGCAGGCACACCCGCTTCCCTGGCAAAGCGTGGCCACTGTGCGACGGCCTCGCAGACTTCCTTGATGATCCGCCGTGCGTCCATGCCGCGAACCTGGCTCGCCACGCTCAGCAGGTCATCGAGGGTGAAGTCGTCGCGCTTGCCGTTGACCGTCATCTGGTGGGTGTCTACCCAGAAGCTGCCGGGCAGGTAGGAATAGGACACGTCGTAGGCCGGCGTGAGGTACCAGGTGCCGTCGGTATCCATCATGAAGGCCGTGTTCTTGGTGTGATCGTCCTGGTTGCGGGCGACCAGGTTGAAGACCATGCGCCGGTAGAACTGCTCGGCCCCGTCTCGGGAAATCCTCAGTGCACGCATGACCCCGAACGCCTCGGCATACGAGTACTGGCCAGGCTTGCGGAAGTCGGCATGGTCGAGTGCGCACAGGGTGGCCATGTGGATTTTCTCGCCTTCGGCCGTGCGGTCGAAGCGCTTGGTCATGAAGTGGGCGCGGCCTCCCTCTTCCAGCAACCGGCACTCGGTCATGCTGATGCCCGCGGCCTTGGCCATCAGGTGGTAGGCGTACTCGATCCGCCCGTAACCCTGTGAATCGGCCAGCAGTTTCGAGTCCTTGGCCACATCGAACTTGAGCAGCCAGTACTCGAACCCGGGGGGCGCGGTGACCTGGCCTGAGCGGATCTCACCTTGAGCATCGATGGCGATGACCGCTTTCGCCCGTGCCCCGCCCGCGCTCGTGCCGATGTGGATGAGGTGTTGCAGGGCCGCCTCGTCCACTGACGGGTCATGGGCGTTGAGCCGTTCGGCGATCGACTGGCGATCCGACAGCACCTCGCTGGCGAGGCGCACCAGGGCGTCGATCTGGATACTTTCTGCCTTGTCTCGTTCGGTGGCCAGCGCCGGGCGGTATTCCAGCGCGCCCATGCCTCGCTCGCCCTGGTACAGCAGGCGCTCGACCGGCGTGAATGTGGCTTTGCTGCGCCCTTGCTGGGCCAACCAGGCATCGATCAGCGCATTGCCGAAGTCATCAGGCAGGGAGTCGGCCAGAATCGACGGCAGGCCTTTGAAGGTTTCGCGGTCCAGCCCCTGGAAGACGTAGACGTAGTCCGCGCGCAAGGGCATGTGGACAGGCGAGATTTCCAGGCCGGTCCTGACGAATTCGGGGGTGTATTCGAATTCTCCAACCTGGGTTTGCGGGTTCCAGTTGAGTGCGCCTACGTACACATCCCAGAGGTAGATTTGTGCGATCACCAGCTTTCATCCTTGTGGGGTTTCTGGCCACCAATGAGCGAGGGCTTGCCAATCGGGGTTTTGCCGGTGTGTTCAGGCGCCGGCTGGGTTGCCCGTGTAACTGTCGCTCGCTGCCTTTGCTTGCCCTGCATTTTCGCCAACTGCAAGGGGCTGCTTCTGACTTCCTCGATCAGGCTGGCGAGGCGCTCCAACTCCCCAAGCACCCGCAGCACGGCGATTACATTGACCAAGGTGCCTTTGCCGGCCGTGAGTTTGCGGTAGGTTTCCCGAGAGATCCCGGCTTCATGGGCAACGATGTCCTGGCCGATATTACGCTTCAAGCGGATCGCTTCAATGCGCTGGCCGATCTCACGGGCGATGGCGTCGTCGGTCATTGATGTGGCTTTCATAACGCCTGGAATCCTATGTTCAAAAGACCTTTATCGATCTCTTCGCCTAGAATATTAGGCGTTGAAAAGTGATTTTTAAAGGTTGACCAAGCATTTTATAAAGCTTGTAAAACTAGGCGTTATACGGATTTTTATGCATTTGAGCTAAGTATTCTAGGCGTTAGCGTTGTAGGGTCGGCTGAGTGATTATGCTGCCTTTGTTTACGACATTTCGTTTCGCAGAGGACGGCTTATTGATGTGCGTCCCGCAGTGGCCAAGCCTGCGAACACCTTTTCCAGCTTCACCACCGCGGCCTTCATCTCGGCGGTCGTTTGAGCGGCAAACCCCATCAGCAAGCCAACGTCGTTCCTCGGCACCGCATACAGGCCGCCCAGCCCGAGCAGGTCGATCCCCACCCCGCGCGCGGCCCTGACCACGGCGTCTTCAGGCAAGGCCTGGACGAAATGGCAGGGCATCTGCAGCCCCCCGGCCGGGATCTGCGGCACGAGAAATGCCGCCAGGTGCCGCTGAATGAGATCCGCCAGTACATCGCGCCGCTCGGCGTAGAGTCCGCGCATGGCCCGCACATGGGCGTTGAAGTGGCCGCCCTCCATGAACCTGGCCAGGGTCAGCTGGGCGATGGAGGCGTTATGCCCGTCCTGCAGGGTTCGGGCGGCGGTCATCGGCGCGACGAGTGGGGGCGGCAGCAGCAGGTAGCCGATGCGCAGCCCGGCGAACAGCGATTTGGTGAAGGTGCCGATGTACAGCGTGCGGTCATGCGGGTCCAGGCCCTGCACGCAGGCGGTGGGGCGGCCGGCATAGTGGAACTCGCTGTCGTAGTCGTCCTCGATGATCCAGGCCTGTTGCTGGCGCGCCCACTCGATCGCCAGCAGGCGCCGGTCAAGCGACAGGGTTGCGCCGGTCGGGTATTGGTGGGAGGGAGTGAGGAACAGCGCCCGGGCGTCCGGCGCGAGCCGGGCCATGGCGTCCACCTGCAGGCCGTGCTCATCCACGGGTACTGGTACGCCTGCCAGGCCTGCCGCAGTGATGGCCTTGCGGGTGCCCTGGTACAGCGGGTCCTCGACCAGCACTTTGTCGTCGGCGTCCATCAGCACCTGGGCGCACAACCCGAGTGCCTGCTGCGAACTGGTGAGGATCAGGATGCGCTCGGCGGATGCCTGGGCGCCGCGCTCTAGGTTGAGGTAATCGGCGATTGCCTTGCGCAGCGGGGCCATGCCCTGCGGCTCGCTGTGCTCCAGCGCCCGCGTGCCGTATTCCTTGTACACCTGCCGCTCCAGCTTCTCCCAGATGGCCAGGGGGAAATGCCGGGTTTCGGCCACGCCGGGGGCGAAGGGGCGAGGGGACTGGAAGTTGTGCACGCCACCGCTGTGCAGAATCGCCGTGCCTCGGCGGCTCAACTGCACAGGGGCTTCGCTGTGTGCCGGGCGCTGGCGCTTGCGCAGCGGCAGGCACCGGGCCCGTTGCGACACGAAGCTGCCGCTGCCTATGCGTCGCTCGATGAAGCCTTCGGCGTGTAGCTGGCTGTAGGCCGATTCCACGGTATCCCGCGACACGCCCAGGGACTGGGCCAGCGGGCGCGAGGCGGGCAGCGCCTTGCCCACTGGCAGTGCGCCGTCGAGGATCAACTGGCGGATCGCCCGCTGGATGCGCACATGCAAGGCCAGCGCGTTGTGGGCGGGGTCGTTGATCCAGGCTTTTACCGATTCCAGTTGCGCGTGTTTGAACATTGGCCTGACTCCCTGGCTGATGGATTCGATTAATGGCTGCCAATGCCGGGGCTGCGAAGCGGCCCCGGCAATCTCAACACTTCCGCCTATCCAGAACCCTCAAGTGGTCTGGCCACTACTAATGAATTGGCAGGTAAAAACCAACCATTTATCCGCTATAAAACCCAGGCCCGCAAGCAATCACCAAGGAAGGCGTGCGCTACGGGCAGGCCGGCCACTCTCACTCATTCATGCTGTCCTGTTCAGAAGGGGTTTTACGATGACCGCTACACAATTGCCCGTTTTCGTTCGTGGGGTCAGGCAGAGCGATCTGCAGCCGTGGTGCGGGTTCTGGGAGCAATACCAGGCCTTCTACCAAGTGAACCTGGGCCCAGCCATCACCGAGCGCACCTGGGCCCGCTTCTTCGACCCGGCCGAGCCCATGCACTGCGCCGTGGCCACCGACGGGGAGCAGATCTTCGGCTTCGTCCACTACGTGTTCCACCGCTCGACCTGGGGGCGCAACGACTTTTGCTACCTGGAAG
Organism: Pseudomonas oryziphila; assembly: GCF_003940825.1. Classification (NCBI taxonomy): domain Bacteria; kingdom Pseudomonadati; phylum Pseudomonadota; class Gammaproteobacteria; order Pseudomonadales; family Pseudomonadaceae; genus Pseudomonas; species Pseudomonas oryziphila. The sequence goes on from NZ_CP034338.1 coordinate 1,387,725, forward strand.
ACCTGTTCGTGTGCCCGAGCGCACGGGGCCGGACGGTCGGCAAGCGGCTGATCGAGTTCGTCCAGGACCAGGCCCGGCAGCAGCAGTGCGACCGGCTGTACTGGCATACCCAGGAGAGCAACCGGACTGCGCAGCGGTTGTATGACTGGATTGCTGAGAAGCCGGGGGTGATTGAGTATCGGATGCCGCTGGATGTTGCTCACTAAGTCCATAGTGAGCTGATGAGGGCGTGGGAGCGGGCTTGCCCCGCGATTGGCCGCAAGGCGCTTGGCGATAGTCTTGCAGCGTTCTCTAGATCGAGCGCCGCCCGCGCGGCGCTTCGCGGGTAAACCCGCTCCCACATCTGTTTCGGGCCAGTTACTCCTGCAAGGTCATCACTGTCCGCCTTGTTGGTACGACGCGGTTTCAGCGTGGGCGTTGCCGTCGCCCCACATGTCTCAAGGCATGCACCAAGGCAGGCGCCGGTACTTTCACAGGAATAATTGGCCCGAAACAAACTGTGGGAGCGGGTTTACCCGCGAAGCGCCGCGCGGGCGGCGCTCGATCTGGAAGGCGCCGCAAGGACTTCGGCGAACACCTGCCGGCCATTACGCAAACACCTTGAAAGTGCTGCCTTCGATGTCGCAAGACTCATGATCCGCTCTATACTCATCAACGGTCTTGCCCTCGACCACGTGACTGGCATGTTCCAGTCCGGCACATCGATGCCCTTTGTGGCGAGGGCAAGCCCTCCTTCTGCCATTACCGCTTCGTGTGGTAGCGGGTTTACCCGCGAAGGGCCGCAGCGCGGCCCCGGGGATCTTCAATCCCCAACCCCATGCAATCGCAACGCCCGCTGCGCACATTCCTTCCAGCTCAACTTGCGCTTTGCAGCCACGGCCAAAGGCACTTCCGCCGCCATCACCACCGGCATATCCCGCATCCGTACCCAAGGCTCGCTCTGCCAATACAAAAGGCTCGCCGTATGCCCACCCGGCCAGCACATCCTGCCCAGGCGCGGCAGGTCGTCCAGCGCCGAGTCCTGCCCATCGCGCAGCACCGCCACTACCTCATGGGTCAGCCAGTGCCGCAGGTGGCGGTTCTCTGGAATGTGATGATGGGCCAGCAGGGTATAGGCCCCGGACTCGCTGACCATGGTGGTCTCGCTGTACTGGCCGTAGCGCAGCAGCTGCACGGTGCGATGCTGGTCCGGGTCGAGCTTGCGGATGCAGTGTTCGTCGAAGAAGCGCCCGGTCATCCGGCCGAGTTCGTGGGCGCAGAACCAGGCTTGGGATTCGAGCCAGAGGGTATGGAGGGGGCGGTTGTGGCGGGTGAAGAGGGTGGAGTCGTGGAGGTCAGTCATGGCTGGCCTCCCTGGTCCTGAGGGATTGGAGCAGGCGGGTCGCATGTGCGAGGGACCTGCGAGTGTTCAAGTCGATAGGCATTTCCTTTACCTCCGTGCGCGGTCAGCTTTCTTAAGGCTGGGGTGTCGGGAGCTAAGAAACCTACACGGCAGGCCGGACGTATTCCCCTCGCGGGTCTTGTATTAGCCCACTCCCGACATAACGGAGTGCATTTTGCGCGCAGCAGTAAACCACAGGCACAAAAAAGCCGCATCTGTCGGGAGCGGGTGGACCGCCGTGTTAGGCGTTTCTTAGGCGCCGACAGCAACCTATCGCGAAACTCGCCTTGAGCCAATCACTAGAGGTGTAGTCCATTTCCTAAAATTCAAATCAATCTTCCAGGGTTCCCCACTTAAGGAAGAATGCGAAGAAAGGGTCTGTGATATACAGCTCCTGATCACCTTTAACCCAATCGATTACAGGGGTTGAGGCTTCATCATTCGAGGCAATCTCAGACATTTTTTCCAAGACTCGGGAAACTTCGTGGGCTTGGGGTACCTCTGTGACTAAAATTTCTTTAATGGCTGAACGAAGGACCTCGTATTCAACTTTTTGCATTCCTGGGGCTAATTTTGCTAGCGCCAAAAGCACTACTTTGTAGATGTCTGCGGTTCCCCCGCCAGTCAAAGGGCGAGGTTTTCGATCAGATCGTTGTCGTGGGCCTTTAGCTAATTTTTCGAAAATAACCTTCCCTGTTTTCTCAGCGATTTGTTTAAAAATTATATCGTCAAGGGAATTGATTTTTAGTTTGGTTTTTAGGGTTTCTTCGATGCCATGTTGGTTTGAGAGTTCTGAGCAAAACTCCTGCATCAAATGAGGGCTTCCATATGCCTCATTAGCCATCCTCTCAGATATGGATGGTGCTATTTCAATATTTAACAATGGGAAGCCGATGCCGGGTATCTCTGTCAGCTCATCTTTAGACCACGATGGGACGGGGATTGGCTCTACGCGAAGAGTCATTTCTTTTTCAACTTTTACCGCGTCATATCGTCGATGAGGAATAGCAATAGCTACAACTGGAAGGCCGTCAAAGACGAGAGGTTTCAGTGCACGAACAACGCTACCTTGAAAGTCCCTGTCTAAATAGTGAAAATCATCAATTACAAGGGTTTTTTGTGTGGCTCGTAAAGCTGCGATTGCTGCAGCTCTAGGGGATAGGCTACGAGATGATTTTGCGGCAGAGGTTTTTTTGTCAGTAACGCTGGCGCCTAACTTTCCTTGACCCTTTGAAATAAAAGGAATGCTCAGTTCTAGACTGGCATCTCCATTTATCGTGCTGCCGTCTTCTTCTGATTCCGATACTTCATGATTGGTGTAGGAATCGGTTGCATCAATTATGCAGTGCCAGAAGTCGTCTTCTTTTCCTATCGAACCACCGTCGATCCAGATGCACTCTTCAGCGGAGCGTGGGAATAACTTGTTCGTTAGAACCGTTTTCCCGGATTTTGTTGGCCCGGTAAGCGTCACAAGTTTACATAGATTTCTTGTGACTTTTTGCAGGCGTTTTTCAAGTTCCCTGCCTGCACGATTGACGTAAGTGTGCTTCGGCATTCCGCCTGGAACAAAGACTTGTTCCACGTAATAGATTTTTGTCATTCCGTTGCCCGTTAAAAAACGCCCTAATTATTAGGGCGTTTTAGTTATATCTATTAGTCCCAGCTCAGAGCACCACCAGTCTGATACTCAATCACGCGAGTCTCAAAGAAGTTCTTCTCCTTCTTCAAGTCCATGATCTCGCTCATCCAAGGGAACGGGTTAGTAGTCCCCGGATACTCTTCCTTCAACCCAATCTGAGTCAGTCGACGGTTAGCAATGAACTTGAGGTAATCCTCCATCATCGCCGCGTTCATCCCCAGCACGCCGCGTGGCATGGTGTCGCGAGCATATTCAATCTCCAGCTGAGTCCCTTGCAGGATCATCTGGGTAGCCTCTTCCTTCATCGCCGCATCCCACAGGTGCGGGTTCTCGATCTTGATCTGGTTGATCACGTCGATGCCGAAGTTCAGGTGCATGGACTCGTCACGCAGGATGTACTGGAACTGCTCGGCAACGCCGGTCATCTTGTTGCGGCGGCCCATGGACAGGATCTGGGTGAAGCCACAGTAGAAGAAGATGCCTTCCAGTACGCAGTAGTAGGCGATCAGGTTGCGCAGCAGCTCTTTGTCGGTCTCGACGGTGCCGGTGTTGAACTCCGGGTCCGAGATGGCGCGGGTGTACTTCAGGCCCCAGGCGGCTTTCTTAGCGACCGATGGGATCTCGTGGTACATGTTGAAGATCTCGCCTTCATCCATGCCCAGCGACTCGATGCAGTACTGGTAGGCGTGGGTGTGGATCGCCTCTTCGAAGGCCTGGCGCAGGATGTACTGGCGGCACTCGGGGTTGGTGATCAGGCGGTACACGGCCAGGGCCAGGTTGTTGGCAACCAGCGAGTCGGCGGTGGAGAAGAAGCCGAGGTTGCGCATCACGATGCGGCGCTCGTCTTCGGTCAGGCCGTCCATGCTCTTCCACAGGGCGATGTCGGCGGTCATGTTGACCTCTTGCGGCATCCAGTGGTTGGCGCAGCCGTCCAGGTACTTCTGCCAGGCCCAGTCGTACTTGAACGGGACCAGTTGGTTGAGGTCGGCGCGGCAGTTGATCATGCGCTTTTCGTCAACGGCGACGCGGGCCGAGGAGCCTTCCAGCTCGGCCAGGCCTTCGGCGATGTCCAGGGCGTCCAGGGCAGCCTTGGCGCGCTTGACGGCGTCGGAGTCCGAGGCGGTGGCGGCGCGGGCTTCCAGGGCGGCGGCACCGCCGGCGCTGTCGAGCTTGTCCAGGGTGGCGGCTGCGGCGGCTTGTGCGCCGGTGTTGCCCTTGGCGGCTACTTCGCCGTCTTCTTTATCGAATTCGTCCCAGCTCAGCATGGTGAGTTCTCCTGCTTGAGGGCCATCTTGAGTATGGCCGGTGGATCTTGGTTGCGGTGCTTAGGCCCCGGATGGGGTACTGCAGTGCACGCAAATCTGAATGCCCTTTGAGGGGCTGGCCCGGGTATTGGCGCCCGGGCCTATTGTGTTTGGCTGTGGGGCAGGAGGCGGCAGTGCCGGCCTCTTCGCGGGTAAACCCGCTCCCACAGGGTTCCGTGTGGCTACACGAAAAAAGAGGCTTCCCGGGGGAAGCCTCAGCCAAGCCTTATTGGCAGGCTTCGCAATCCGGCTCGTCGATGGCGCAAGCCTTCGGTACCGGGGCAGGGCCTGCGGCCTGGACCGGGGCGCTGTCGCCACCGCTCGACACGGCGTTGAGCTTGCCGGTGTTGATGGTCGACTTCTCGGTGCTGGTCGCGGCCAGGGCACGGAGGTAGTAGGTGGTCTTCAGACCACGGTACCAGGCCATGCGGTAGGTCACGTCCAGCTTCTTGCCCGAGGCGCCGGCGATGTACAGGTTCAGCGACTGGGCCTGGTCGATCCACTTCTGGCGACGGGAGGCGGCATCGACGATCCACTTGGTCTCGACTTCGAACGCGGTGGCGTACAGGTCTTTGAGCTCTTGCGGGATACGCTCGATCTGCTGCACCGAACCGTCGTAGTACTTCAGGTCGTTGATCATCACCGAGTCCCACAGGTCGCGGGCTTTCAGGTCGCGGACCAGGTACGGGTTGATCACGGTGAACTCGCCCGACAGGTTCGATTTCACGTACAGGTTCTGGTAGGTCGGCTCGATGGACTGCGACACGCCGGTGATGTTGGCGATGGTCGCGGTCGGCGCGATGGCCATGATGTTCGAGTTACGAATACCTTTTTGCACGCGGGCACGGACCGGTGCCCAGTCCAGGCTTTCGGTCAGGTCGACGTCGATGTACTTCTGGCCACGGGCCTCGATCAGGATCTGTTGCGAATCCAGCGGCAGGATGCCTTTGGACCACAGCGAACCCTGGAAGGTCTCGTAGGCGCCGCGCTCGTCGGCCAGGTCGCAGGAGGCCTGGATCGCGTAGTAGCTGACCGCTTCCATCGACTTGTCGGCGAATTCGACGGCAGCGTCGGAGCCGTAGGCGATGTGCTGCAGGTACAGTGCGTCCTGGAAGCCCATGATGCCCAGGCCCACCGGGCGGTGCTTGAGGTTCGAGTTACGCGCCTGCGGCACCGAGTAGTAGTTGATGTCGATCACGTTGTCGAGCATGCGCACGGCGGTGTTCACGGTGCGTTGCAGCTTGGCGGTGTCCAGCTTGCCATCGACGATGTGGTTCGGCAGGTTGATCGAGCCCAGGTTGCAGACCGCGATCTCGTCCTTGTTGGTGTTCAGGGTGATCTCGGTGCACAGGTTCGAGCTGTGGACCACGCCCACGTGCTGCTGCGGGCTGCGCAGGTTGCACGGGTCCTTGAAGGTCAGCCATGGGTGGCCGGTCTCGAACAGCATCGACAGCATCTTGCGCCACAGGTCTTTGGCCTGGATGGTCTTGAACACCTTGATCTTGTTGTACTCGGTCAGGGCTTCGTAGTACTCGTAGCGCTCTTCGAAGGCCTTGCCGGTCAGGTCGTGCAGATCAGGTACTTCGCTTGGCGAGAACAGGGTCCACTTGCCGTCATCGAAGACACGCTTCATGAACAGGTCAGGGATCCAGTTGGCGGTGTTCATGTCGTGGGTACGACGACGGTCATCACCGGTGTTCTTGCGCAGCTCGATGAATTCTTCGATGTCCAGGTGCCAGGTTTCCAGGTAGGCACACACGGCGCCTTTGCGCTTGCCACCCTGGTTCACTGCAACGGCGGTGTCGTTGACGACTTTGAGGAACGGCACGACGCCTTGCGACTTGCCGTTGGTGCCCTTGATGTACGAGCCCAGGGCGCGCACCGGGGTCCAGTCGTTGCCCAGGCCACCGGCGAATTTCGACAGCATGGCGTTGTCGTGGATCGCGTGGTAGATGCCCGACAGGTCGTCCGGCACGGTGGTCAGGTAGCAGCTGGACAGCTGCGGGCGCAGGGTGCCGGCGTTGAACAGGGTTGGCGTGGACGCCATGTAGTCGAACGACGACAGCAGGTTGTAGAACTCGATCGCGCGGGCTTCTTTGTCTTTCTCTTCCAGCGCCAGGCCCATGGCCACACGCATGAAGAACACCTGCGGCAGCTCGAAGCGCACGCCATCCTTGTGGATGAAGTAGCGGTCGTACAGGGTTTGCAGGCCCAGGTAGGTGAACTGCTGGTCGCGCTCGTGGTTGATCGCCTTGCCCAGTTTTTCCAGGTCGAAGTCGGCCAGGGCCGGGTTGAGCAGTTCGAACTCGATACCTTTGGCCACGTAGGCCGGCAGGGCCTTGGCGTACAGGTCGGCCATCTCGTGGTGGGTGGCGCTGTCGGCCACGCCCAGGAAGCCCAGGCCTTCGGCGCGCAGGGTGTCCATCAGCAGGCGGGCGGTGACGAACGAGTAGTTCGGCTCACGCTCTACCAGGGTGCGGGAGGTCATCACCAGGGCGGTGTTGACGTCCTTGATGGCCACGCCGTCGTAGAGGTTCTTCAGGGTTTCGCGCTGGATCAGCTCGCCATCGACTTCGGCCAGGCCTTCGCAGGCTTCGCTGATGATGGTGTTCAGGCGCGCCATGTCCAGCGGCGCCAGGCTGCCGTCGGCCAGGGTGATGCGGATGCTTGGGTGCGGCTCGACCACGGCGCCGGTGTTGGCGCGGGTGGCGCGCTCTTTGGCGCGCTGGTCGCGGTAGATCACGTAGTCGCGGGCGACTTTCTGCTCGCCGGCGCGCATCAGGGCCAGTTCGACCTGGTCCTGGATTTCTTCGATGTGGATGGTGCCACCCGATGGCATGCGACGCTTGAACGTGGCGGTGACCTGCTCGGTCAGGCGCGCGACGGTGTCGTGGATGCGCGACGAAGCGGCAGCGGTGCCGCCTTCAACTGCGAGGAACGCCTTGGTGATGGCCACGGTGATCTTGTCGTCGGTGTAGGGGACGACAGTACCGTTACGCTTGATCACGCGCAGTTGGCCTGGGGCGGTGGCAGCCAGGTCCTGGTTGGACTCGGCCTGCGGCGCCAGAGCCTGCGGGTTCTCGCGAGTTGTGTCGGTTTGCATGGGTGGGTGTCTCCACAGTTTCTATAGTGTTCAGGCGCCTTTGGGGCGCCCACCGTTCCGTCCACTTGCCTGGTGGCCCAGGCGGGGATGCGCGTGAAGCACACGCATCCGTCCGCTCGGGCGTACCGACTTCGGGACAGACTCAGGAATAAAGGGCAATAACCTGCCGCTCCCTGGCCGAAGTCAAAGTTTTTGGGCGAACCCAAAATCTGTTGCTGATGGGGGCAGGCCTGGCCTGCAACACCCATGCCCGAACAAGGCCCTGAAAGGGCTTGCCTCGGTCGCCTCCGCAGGAGCGGTTTGGCTGCTGGAATCACGTTAAGTTCAGTAGGTGAAATTCGCTTGAATTTGCCTGTTGACTTGTGTGTGTGATTTTGCTCGAACCCCAACATCTAGTGGTTCGCTGCGATCGGGATACAAGATAATGCGGTCTGGGGGGCTTTGCAAGGCGAGCGCCTGTGGATAAGTTGTGAGTACTTTGTGTGTGATTCCTGGGTAGTCGCTGTAGGCCTTGTCCCAAGAGGTTTTCACGATTTTTCTGCGTCTCGCCGCCCCAGGGCAGTTTTTTGCGGGCGCGAACCCTATCACAAAAAATGCTTCAGCCAAGGGGTGTTTGAGGTGATTGGCAGGCGTGAGCCCGGAACGTAGTATCCGGGGGCGATGTTGCTCTTTGGTGAAAGGGAATCATCAGCACAATCAAGTTGTTGTGGTGCCTGTGCGGGCCCATCGCGGGGCAAGCCCGCTCCCACATCATGGCGTGAGCATCGTGGGAGCGGGCTTGCCCCGCGATGGGCCCGCACAAGCCTGCAGTGCCCCCGAACAAGACCAACAAAGGGTAAAGGGCCATGGATCAGCCGAACAACCGCATCCTGATCGTCGAGGACGACCAGCGCCTCGCCGAGCTCACCGCCGAGTACCTCCAGGCCAACGGCTTCGAGGTGGCGGTAGAAGGCGATGGCGGCCGCGCGGCGCGGCGCATCATCGACAGCCAGCCCGACCTGGTCATCCTCGACCTGATGCTCCCCGGCGAAGACGGCCTGAGCATCTGCCGCCGGGTGCGCGGCCAGTACGCCGGCCCCATCCTCATGCTCACCGCCCGCAGTGACGAACTCGACCAGGTCCAGGGCCTGGACCAGGGCGCCGACGACTATGTATGCAAACCGGTGCGCCCACGCCTGTTGCTGGCGCGCATCCATGCCCTGCTGCGCCGCAGCGAAGCGCCGGAGCGCCAGCAAGCACTGGCTTTCGGCCCGCTGCACATCGACCAGCGCCTGCGCGAGGCGCGCCTGGGCGGCCAGCTGGTCGAGCTGACCGGCGCCGAATTCGACCTGCTGTGGCTGCTGGCCAGCAACGCCGGGCGGGTGCTGTCGCGCGAAGAAATCTTCACCTCATTGCGCGGCGTCGGTTACGACGGCCAGGACCGCTCCATCGACGTGCGTATCTCCAAGATCCGCCCCAAGATCGGCGACGACCCGATCAACCCGCGGCTGATCAAGACCCTGCGCAGCAAGGGCTACCTGTTCGTCGGCGAGGCCGCCCAGGCACCGGCCCCATGAATTCCATTTTCCTGCGCATCTATGGCGGCATGCTCGCCGTGCTGGTACTGGTGGCCGTGCTCGGCGTGCTCAGCCTGCACCTGGCCAACGAGGTGCGTGCCGGCCAGCACCGCGAAGGCCTGGCCCAAGGCACCTTCAGCCTGATGGCCGACAACCTGGCGCAGCAGAACGAGGTGGAGCGCAAGCGTTCGCTGGTGATCTGGGAGCGCTTGCTGGGGGTGCCGCTCGACCTGCAACCCCTGTCGGCTTTCACCCTCGATGGCGGCCAGCGTGCGCGGCTGTACCGTGACCTGGTGGTGGTGGAAAAGACCGGCCCGCATGCCGCCCGGGTGCTGCGCCGGGTCGGGCGCGAAGACCAGTTGCTGGTGGCCGAGGTCAAGCAGGTCAGCGAGCAGTTGGCGCGTGCCACCCTTTATCTGCTGGCCGACGAGCTGGTGCGTTACCCGGTCAGCGAACAGCAGAGCCGCCTGGCGCAGATCCGCCAGAGCAAGGGCTTCGGCTTCGACATCGCCCTGCAGCGCATCGAGCGCGCGGCGCTGGATGACGACCAGCGGCGCCGGGTGGAGGAGGGCGACACGGTGATGGCGCTGGGCAAGGACGGTGACTCGATCCGCGTGTTTTCGGGCTTGCCTGGCTCGCCCTGGGTGCTGGAGATCGGCCCGCTGCACCAGCTCAATCCATACCCGCCGCAGTTGCTGATCCTGATCGCCTTTCTTGGCCTGTGCCTGATCGGCCTGATGGTTTACCTGCTGGTGCGCCAGTTGGAGCGGCGCGTCTCGGGCCTGGAAGTGGCTGCCACGCGCATCGCCCAGGGCAGCCTCGATACCCGCGTGCCGGCCGGTGACGCCGACTCGGTCGGGCGCCTGGCCGAAGCCTTCAATGGCATGGCCGAGCACCTGCAGCGTTCGCTGACCATGCAGCGCGAGCTGGTGCGGGCGGTGTCCCACGAATTGCGCACGCCAGTGGCGCGCCTGCGCTTCGGTCTGGAGATGATCGAGAGCGCCAGCACCGAGCAGGCCCGGGCCAAGCACCTGGCCGGCATGGACGGCGATATCCAGGACCTGGACAAGTTGGTCGACGAGATGCTGACCTACGCCCGCCTGGAGCAGGGCGCCCCGGCCTTGCTGTTCCAGGCGGTGGACCTGGATGACCTGCTGGCCCGGGTGATCGACGAGCTGGCCCCGCTGCGCGCCGATGTGCGCGTGTTGCGCGGTGAATGCCATGGGCTGGACGGTGGCGCTGCCTGGGTCGAGGCCGAGCCGCGCTACCTGCACCGCGCCCTGCAGAACCTGGTGCGCAATGCCATGCGCCACGCCGAGTCCGAGGTGCGCCTGAGCTATCAACTCGGCCAGCAGCGCTGCCGTATCGATGTGGAGGATGACGGGCCGGGCATTCCAGAGGGGGTATGGGACCGCATCTTCACCCCGTTCACCCGCCTGGACGACAGCCGCACCCGCGCCTCAGGCGGGCATGGCCTGGGCTTGTCGATCGTGCGGCGGATCATCTACTGGCACGGCGGCCGCGCCCTGGTGGGGCGTAGCGAGCAGTTGGGCGGGGCCTGTTTCAGCCTGAGCTGGCCACGCGAGCAGCCACGGGATTAAACGCTGATCAGGCTGAGCAGGTGGCCGTCCTGCACGCAGAACTGGCCATCGAGCTCGACGCCGTGGTGCCACTGCGCCGACAGGTCGGTCAGCAGGCGCAGGCGGGCGTGGCCATCGGTGGACCATGCCAGCAGCTCGGCGTGTTCGAAATAGAAGCGTTGTCGGGTCAGCGGGTAGAGCGTCTTGAACAGGCTTTCCTTGAGCGAGAAGGTCAGGGTCACGGCCAGGGCCTGCTGGCTGCGGTCCAGGCGTTCCAGTTCGGCGGGGGTGAGGATCTCGCCGGCCAGGCGTTCGGCACGCTCCTCGCTCAGCAGGCTTTCCTGGTCCAGCCCCAGGCCGCGGCAGGCGCCGTCGGCTGCCACCACGGCGGCGGCCCAGCCCTTGCCGTGGGTGATCGACCCGTGGATGCCGGCGGGCCAGATCGGCGAGCGGTCCTCGTGAGTGGCGGGCACATAGTCGCGGCCATCCAGGCGCTGCAGGGCCTCGCGGGCGCATACGCGGCCGGCCAGGTACTCGGCCTGGCGCTTGGCCACCGAGCGTTGCAGGCTGGCGCTTTGCGCGATGCCGGCGCGCTGGAAGTCATCGGCGGCGAGCTGGGCCGGGTCGAAGGCGCAACTGACCAGCACCGCGCCGGGGACCGGGCGGGGCAGGGGCCAGTGGTGCTGGAGGGGGGCGCAGCAGGCGGGGAGTCTGTTCATGGCGGGTATTGTGCCAGCCGTTGGGCGTGCGGTGGAGCTGAAATTGTTGGGGGCTGCTTCGCAGCCCTTTCGCTGGCAAGCCAGTTCCCACAGGTATCGGTGTAGCAGTGTGGGAGCTGGCTTGCCAGCGAAAGGGCCGCAAAGCGGCCCCAGCGATTCTCAATCAAACGCCGACTTGAGGAACGCCTGCATATCCTTCCATGAGCTCTCATCCGCCGCTTTGTCATAACCAATGTCCGGCCCGCCATGCTCGCCATGGCTCAACCGATCGGCATCCGGGTTGGTAAACCCATGCTTGGCCCCCGGAATCCCGACGAACTTGTAGTCGGCCTTGGCCGCATCCATCTCTGCCTTGAATGCCGCCACCTGCTCCGGCGTGACCATGCTGTCGGCCTCGCCATGCTCCACCAGGATCTTGGCCCGGATCACGTCGGGCTTGGCCGGCGTCTGGGTGACCAGCGCGCCATGGAAACTCACCACGGCATCGAGCTTCTCGCCGCGGCGCGCGGCGTCGAGCACCACCTTGCCACCAAAGCAGTAGCCCACGGCGGCCAGCTGGTGTTGCCGGGTGTTGGGCTGCAGCTTCAACAACTCCAGCCCCGCATCGAAGCGTTTGGCGGCCGCCTGCGGGTCCTTCATCGCCGCTGCCATGAACGCCTGGGCATCCTGCGGGTGCTCGGTGTGCTTGCCGTCGCCGTACATGTCGATGGCCAGGGCGTTGTAACCCAGCGCCGCGAAATCCCGGGCGCGGCGCTTGGCGTAATCGTTCAGGCCCCACCATTCATGCACCACGACGATACCGGGGCGTTTGCCTTCGACCGCGTCGTCATAGGCGTAGTAGCCGATCAAGGGGGTGCCGTCGGCATCCTGGTAGCGGATCTCGCGGGTCTGCACCGCTGCCTGGGCAAGGGCGGTACTGCACAACAGGGCCAGGGCAAGCAGGGAACGCATGGGCAAAGCTCCTTCTTTTGCGGTGGGTATTTCGTTCAGCCGGGGTTCAGGCCGGGTTCAGCGGTGGTTCAGGGCGTCCTCCCTACTCTAGTCCCCAGACCGAAACAGCGCATCCAACTGGAGTACGAACCTATGAAAACCTTCAACACCCTGCTTGCCGCCATGGCCGTTTGCGCCGCTGGCATCGCCACCACTGCCCAGGCCGACGACACCTTCGCCAGCCTCACCTATGGCCAGACCAGCGACAAGGTCCGCAAGTCCGGCCTGCTGCAGAGCAACACCGACCACCTGAACACCGATGGCATCATCGCCAAGGACGGTACCTGGGGCGTGCGCCTGGGGCAGATGAACAACCAGGGCCGCTACTATCTGACCTATGACAACGTCTCGGGCGAGCACAGCGGCCTCAAGCTGCGCCAGGAAAACCTGCTCGGCAGCTACGACCTGTTCCTGCCGGTGGGCGATACCACCAAGCTGTTCGGCGGTGCTTCGCTTGGCGTGACCAAACTGTCCCAGGAGTCCTCCGGCTACAGCCGCGACACCGATACCGGCTACGCCGTCGGCCTGCAGGGCGGGGTGCTGCAGCAGGTCACCGACAATGCTTCGGTGGAGCTGGGCTATCGCTACCTGCGCAGCAACGCCAGCACCGAGCTGTCGCCCCATGACGGCGCGAAGATCGGCACTCTGCGCCTGAACAGCAGTGCGCAGACCTATCTGGCGGCCAACTACAAGTTCTGAGGTCGCTGTTATCCTGTACCGGCCCTTTCGCGGGTAAACCCGCTCCCACAGGTCAAGCGCAAGCCTATAGTGCGATGCAGTACCTGTGGGAGCGGGTTTACCCGTGAATGGGATCGCACAGGCAACCCAAGAAGGAGAGTTGCATGAAATTGCTGGTGGTCGAGGACGAGGCGCTGCTGCGTCATCATCTGTTCACTCGCCTGGGCGAGGGCGGCCATGTGGTGCAGGCGGTGGCCAATGCCGAGGAGGCCCTGTACCAGGCCGAGCAGTACAACCACGACCTGGCGATCATCGACCTGGGCCTGCCGGGCATGAGCGGACTCGACCTGATTCGCCAGTTGCGCAGCCAGGGCCAGAGTTTCCCGATCCTCATCCTCACCGCCCGCGGCAACTGGCAGGACAAGGTCGAAGGCCTGGCCGCCGGTGCCGACGATTACGTGGTCAAGCCGTTCCAGTTCGAAGAGCTGGAAGCGCGCCTGAATGCACTGCTGCGCCGCTCCAGCGGTTTCACCCAGTCGACCATCGCCGCCGGCCCCCTGGTGCTGGACCTCAACCGCAAGCAGGCAACACTGGACGACGCGCCGCTGGCGCTGACCGCCTACGAATACCGCATCCTCGAATACCTCATGCGCCATCACCAGCAGGTGGTGGCCAAGGACCGGCTGATGGAGCAGCTCTACCCAGGGGACGAAGAGCGCGACCCTAACGTCATCGAGGTGCTGGTCGGCCGCTTGCGGCGCAAGCTCGAGGGCGAGCAGGGCTTCAAGCCGATCGACACGGTGCGCGGCCTGGGCTACCTGTTCACCGAGCGCTGCCGATGATCCGTTCGCTGCGCGTGCGCTTGATGTTGGCGGCGGCGTTGTTGGCGTTGCTGTTCATGCTGGCGCTGCTGCCGGCGTTGCAGAAGGCTTTCAGCCTGGCGTTGCAGGAGTCGATCGAGCAGCGCCTGGCTTCGGATGTAACCACCCTGATCTCCGCCGCGCGCATCGAGCGCGGCCAGTTGCAGATGCCGGCGCTGCTGCCGGACGAACGTTTCAACCTGCCCTACACCGGCCTGCTCGGCTATATCTTCGACCGCCAGGGCAAGCTGGTCTGGCAGTCACGGGCCACCCGCAACCAGAACATCAATTACCAGCCGCGTTACGACGGGCGGGGCAACGAATTCGCGCGCATCCAGCAAAGCGATGGCGACGAGTTCTTCGTCTATGACGTGGAGGTCAAGTTGCTGGGCGGCAAGAGCGCTGCGTTCAGCATCGTGGCGCTGCAACCGGTGCGCGAGTACCAGGACACCCTCGATGGCTTGCGCGAAAAGCTCTACCTGGGCTTTGGCGCCGCCTTGCTGGCGTTGATGCTGCTGCTTTGGGCCGGCCTGACCTGGGGCCTGCGTTCGTTGCGCCGGCTCAGCGTCGAACTCGACGAGGTTGAAGCTGGCGCGCGGGAGGGGCTCAGCCGTGAGCATCCCCGTGAACTGCTGCGCCTGACGGGCTCGCTCAACCGCCTGCTGCGCAGCGAGCGTGAGCAGCGCCAGCGCTACAAGGACTCGCTCGATGACTTGGCGCATAGCCTCAAGACCCCACTGGCGGTGCTGCAGGGCGTGGGCGAAAGCATGGCCCAGGGCAAGCAGGAGCCGGAACAGGGGCGGGTGCTGCAGGGCCAGATCGAGCGCATGAGCCAGCAGATCGACTACCAGTTGCAGCGCGCCAGCCTGCGCAAGAGCGGGCTGGTGCGCCACCAGGTGCAGCTCGGCCCGTTGCTCGACAGCCTGTGCAGCACCTTGGCCAAGGTCTACCGTGACAAACGCGTGGAGGTCAGCCTCGACATCCCGGCTCAGGCGCGGGTGCCGATGGAGCAGGGGGCATTGCTCGAACTGCTCGGCAACCTGCTGGAAAACGCCTACCGACTGTGCCTGGGGCAGGTGCGGGTCAGCCTGCATGAAGCGCCGGGGCTACTGGAGCTGTGCGTTGAGGACGACGGCCCCGGCGTCCCCCCCGACCAGCGCGAGCGCATCCTCGAGCGCGGCGAGCGGCTGGACAGTCAGCACCCGGGGCAGGGTATCGGCCTGGCGGTGGTCAAGGACATCATCGACAGCTACGACGCCGAGCTGAGCCTGGGCGATTCGCCGTTGGGCGGGGCTGCGTTCCGTATTGCCTTCCGCCTCGATTGACGGTGCGGGGGAGAACTCTGCCTTCCTAGTCCAGGGGGGCGTGGGAGCGGGCTTGCCCCGCGATACCGGCGAAGCCGGTGCCATCCGGCGCGGGCCTCATCGCGGGGCAAGTCGCAGCGGCGCACCGCCGCTCCCACGGAACATCTTTACCGAACACATCCAAGGCGGATTCCCGCCAACCTACCTTGTACGATTTCCGCCATCGGGCGGGAATCCGCCATTTCCCACCTGCATTTACGCCCCGTCCGAGGGCATTCCCACCCCGTAAATACGGGTCGTGCACCTCAAGCGGGCACCTTGGCATCACCCTTGCTATTCATCTGGCAGAGGCCTGCCCAGGCGCTCGAACACAACGACAAATCCCTCCGGGTGCAGGAGGGTTCGCGATTCAGGTGCCCCACATCCTGGGAAGGATGCGCCGGCACACTTGAGGAAAAATGAGCCATGACGACACGTCAGCCGCTGTACAAATCGCTGTATATCCAGGTGTTGGTCGCCATCACCATCGGTATCCTGCTCGGCCACTTCTATCCGGAAACCGGCGTTGCCCTCAAACCGCTGGGTGACGGGTTCGTCAAACTGATCAAGATGGTCATCGCCCCGATCATCTTCTGTACCGTGGTCAGCGGCATCGCTGGCATGCAGAGCATGAAGTCGGTGGGCAAGACCGGCGGCTACGCGCTGCTGTACTTCGAGATCGTCTCCACCATCGCCCTGATCATCGGCCTGGTCGTCGTCAACGTGGTCAAGCCAGGCGCTGGCATGCACATCGACGTCAGCACCCTGAACGCCAGCAGCGTGGCCGCCTACGCCGCCGCCGGCGCACAGCAGACCACCGTTGGCTTCCTGCTCAACATCATCCCCAACACCGTGGTCGGCGCCTTCGCCAACGGCGACATCCTGCAAGTGCTGATGTTCTCGGTGATCTTCGGCTTCGCCCTCCACCGCCTGGGCAGCTACGGCAAGCCGCTGCTGGACCTGATCGACCGCTTCGCCCATGTCATGTTCAACATCATCAACATGATCATGAAGCTAGCCCCGATCGGCGCCTTCGGTGCCATGGCCTTCACCATCGGCCAGTACGGCGTGGGTTCGCTGGTGCAGCTGGGCTACCTGATGGCCTGCTTCTACATCACCTGCGTGCTGTTCGTGCTGGTGGTGCTGGGCGGCATCTGCCGCGCCCACGGCTTCAGCGTGCTCAAGCTGATCCGCTACATCCGTGAAGAGCTGATGATCGTGCTGGGCACCTCGTCCTCCGAGTCGGCCCTGCCACGCATGCTGGCCAAGATGGAGCGCCTGGGTGCGAAGAAATCCGTGGTTGGCCTGGTGATCCCGACCGGCTACTCGTTCAACCTCGACGGCACCTCGATCTACCTGACCATGGCTGCGGTGTTCATCGCCCAGGCCACCGACACCACCATGGACATCACCCACCAGATCACCCTGCTGCTGGTGCTGCTGGTCGCGTCCAAAGGTGCTGCCGGCGTTACCGGTTCGGGCTTCATCGTCCTGGCAGCGACCCTGTCGGCCGTCGGCCATCTGCCGGTTGCCGGCCTGGCGCTGATCCTCGGCATCGACCGCTTCATGTCCGAAGCCCGCGCCCTGACCAACCTGATCGGCAACGCCGTGGCCACCGTAGTTGTGGCTAAGTGGGTCAAGGAGCTGGATACCGACAAGCTGGACTCGGAGCTGGCCTCCGGTGGTTCGCCGCTGGTCGAGACCCGTCCGACCGACGACCTGGGCGTAGCTGAAGGCCCGGCGCGTTGATCGCGATATGAGAAGCAAAAAGGCGACCTTCGGGTCGCCTTTTTTGTGCCTGAGATAATGGTGGCGTCTGTACCGGTCCTTTCGCGGGTAAACCCGCTCCCACAAGGTCGACGAAATACCTGTGGGAGCGGGTTTACCCGCGAAGAGGCCCGGTCATTCGACCCGGGTCTCGCCGCTGTACACCAGAATCTCCCGGCACCGCCGGCACAGATAGCGCCGCCCCTGACGCACCAGCTTGTGCCGCTGCGCGGTAAACGGAAATTCACCCTCAGGGCACGGGCAGCGGTAGATGTAGCGCATCGTCACCCGCCGTTGCACCTCATAGTTGTGGCAGCGATTGGGCGGCAGCTCGTACACCCCGCGCATGATCAGCTGCCACTCTTCGCCATGGGCCTGGATACGGTCGCCGAACAGTTGATGGGCGACCAGGTGCGCCACTTCATGGGCCACGGTCTGGCGCAGGAAGTCTTCCTGGTTCTCGCGGTACAGCTGCAGGTTGAAGCGCAGCAGGTTCTCGTGCAGATGTGCGACACCCGCCTTTTGCCCGCGCAGCTTGAAGCTCACTTCCGGGCGCGGGAAGGGACGTTTGAAGAAGGTTTCGGCTTGCTGGTAACAGGTTTCGACGCGTTGCTTGAGCTGCTCGGGCATGGCGGGGTGGTTCTCCTGACCGGGCATTATGCCGCAAGCGCTTCGGGCCTGCCGAGCCACCGGTCAGCAGATGGAACGAGGCCGCCTTGCGGCGGCCTCAGGTGATGCTCCCGTGTCGGGTCGATCTAATAGGTGTGTGCTAGTTGGTGTAGACGGGCCCCACGCCCAGTCCCCAGATGATCACCGTGGCGGCCATGATCGCCACCAGGACCACCAGGCCCACCGCCAGCACCGAACTGGAGAACAGAAAACCTTCATCGGACGGAATGTTCATGAATGTCGGTAGCCCCACATACAGCAAGTAGACCGTGTAGCAGATCGCCGCCGTACCGATCAGCATGCCCAGCCACAAGTGCGGGTAAAGCGCCGCCAGGCCACCAATAAACAGCGGGGTCGCAGTGTAGGTGGCAAAGGCGATGCATTGCGCCATGCTCGGGTTGGCGTCGTAGGTGCGCGCCATCCAGTGGATGAAGGCACCCATCACGGCCACCCCGGCAAGCATCGCCAGGTATGACATGATGCTCATCCAGATCGCGCTTTCCATGGTCAGCATCACTGCCGGGCGCTCGCCGATCACCCAGCCCACCTGGGTGGTGCCGATGAACGCCGAGACGGCGGGGATCGCCGCCAGGATCAGTGTGTGCGTCAGGTACATGTGGCTGATGCTTTCGTCCTCGCCACGGATCTCCCGCCACTCCTGGTCAGGGTGGGTGAACAGCCCTACAACGTGATGAATCATACTGGTCACTCCTATCGTCGTTGCCAAACGCCCCCCAGATGGAGCGCCTGTGGCCCGAGGCCAGGAACATCGATTACTGCGGTCATGTGGCCTTATGTCGCAGTATAGGAAGCCGTTCCCCACACAAAACCGGCTTTTTAGAGCAAATTGCGCTGTCAGGCCCGGTGTTGATTCCCTTGAAGTCTTTATCGGAATGGCCTACAGCGGTGCGCCATTTGTGCGTAAAATATGCGCCTTTTGTCACACCTCGCGGATCCAAGCGCTATGGGCACCCTCTCGGTCAACCAGAACAAACTGCAAAAACGCCTGCGTCGTCTCGCTGGCGAAGCCATCACCGACTACAACATGATCGAGGATGGCGACAAGGTCATGGTCTGCCTGTCCGGCGGCAAGGACAGCTACACCATGCTCGACGTTCTGTTGCACCTGCAGAAGGTGGCGCCGATCAAGTTCGAGATCGTCGCGGTGAACATGGACCAGAAGCAGCCTGGCTTCCCCGAGCACGTGCTGCCGGCCTACCTCAAGGAACTGGGGGTCGAGTACCACATCGTCGAGAAGGACACCTACTCGGTGGTCAAAGAGCTGGTGCCCGAGGGCAAGACCACCTGCTCGCTGTGTTCGCGCCTGCGCCGTGGCACGCTGTACACCTTCGCCGACGAGATCGGCGCGACCAAGATGGCCCTGGGGCACCACCGCGACGACATCGTCGAGACCTTCTTCCTCAACATGTTCTTCAACGGCGCGCTCAAGGGCATGCCGCCGAAGCTGCGCGCCGATGACGGGCGCAACGTGGTGATCCGCCCGCTGGCCTACTGCAGCGAGAAGGACATCCAGGCCTATTCGGACATGAAGGAATTCCCGATCATCCCGTGCAACCTGTGCGGCTCGCAGGAAAACCTGCAGCGCCAGGTGGTCAAGGACATGCTGGTGGAGTGGGAGCGCAAGCACCCGGGCCGTACCGAGAGCATCTTCCGCGCCATGCAGAACGTGGCACCGTCGCAGTTGGCCGACCGCAACCTGTTCGACTTCACCAGCCTTACGATCGACGAAAACGCCACCCCGCGCTTTCTCGACGTGGTGAATCTCTGAGCCCATGCGCGACTACCAGTGGCTGCATGAGTACTGCCTGAATCGCTTCGGCTCGGCCCAGGCCCTGGAGGCCTTCCTGCCGCAGCCGCGCACGCCGGCGCAGTTGCGCGACGTCAGCGACGACCGCTACCTGTCGACCCTGGCCCTGCGCGTGTTCCGCGCCGGGCTCAAGCACAGCCTGGTGGACGCCAAGTGGCCGGCGTTCGAGCAGGTGTTCTTTGGTTTCGACCCGGAGAAGGTCGTGCTGATGGGCGCCGAGCACCTGGAGCGGCTGATGCAGGACGAGCGCATCATCCGCCACCTGGGCAAGCTCAAGAGCGTGCCGCGCAATGCGCAGATGGTGCTGGATGTGGCCAGGGAGAACGGCAGTTTCGGCGCGTTCATCGCCGATTGGCCAGAGACCGACATCGTCGGGCTGTGGAAGTACCTGGCCAAGCACGGTAACCAATTGGGCGGGCTGTCGGCGCCGCGCTTTTTGCGCATGGTCGGCAAGGATACCTTCATCCCCACCGACGACATGGCAGCCGCGCTGATCGCGCAGAAGATCATCGACAAGCCGCCGACCAGCCAGCGCGACCTGGCGTTGGTGCAGCAGGCGTTCAACCAGTGGCACGCCGAGAGCGGGCGGCCGCTGTGCCAGTTGTCGGTGATGCTGGCGCATACCGTCAACCATTGAGATCAGTGGTACTGCCATCGCGGGGCAAGCCCGCTCCCACGCATACCACGTGGGAGCGGGCTTGCCCCGCGATGGTGTTTAGCTCCCTTCGCCGGCCATGCGCCGCTCGATCTGAAACTTCCAGCGCACATACAGCAGCCCGGCTACGAACAACCCCAGGCTCACCAGCACCTCGACCCAGCCAAACACCGCTCGCGCCGGATCGAATGCCGCCAGCACGCCCTTGATGAAGTAGATGTTCACCACGAAGCAGGTCCAGGCATGCGCCCGGGCGCTGCCTTTGAGCATGCCGGGCAACAGCAGCAGCAGGGGGATCAGCTCGACGGCCAGGATCACCCCGACCCGCGCCCCGTGCAGGTCGGCGAACCACAGGTTGTTCACCACCAGCAAGGCGATCAGGCCGAAGAAACAGGCCAGGCTCAAGGCGCGGGTCAGGCGTACCCGTGGCGCCAGCCAGTCCAGTGGCGGCAGTACCTTGGGTTTTTTAGCCACGTTCGCCACCCAGGGCCTTGGCGGTGTTCGCCAGGCGTTGGCCGAGTGCGCGGCACAGGGTGATTTCGTGTTGATCGAGTTCGCGCTTGCCGTCGGCACCGGCATGGTGGCTGGCGCCATACGGGGTGCCGCCGCCGCGGGTTTCCAGCAACGCCGACTCGCTGTAGGGCAAGCCCAGCACCAGCATGCCGTGGTGCATCAGCGGCAGCAGCATCGACAGCAGGGTGGTTTCCTGGCCGCCGTGCAGGCTGGCGGTGGAGGTGAACACCGCCGCCGGCTTGCCCACCAGCTCGCCACCGAGCCACAGGCTGCTGGTGCCGTCGAGGAAGTACTTGAGCGGGGCTGCCATGTTGCCGAAGCGGGTCGGGCTGCCCATGGCCAGGCCGGCGCAATGGCGCAGGTCGTCGAGGGTGGCGTACAGCGCGCCGCTGGCGGGGATGTCCGGAGCCACCGCTTCGCACTCGGTGGAAATCGCCGGCACGGTGCGCAGGCGGGCTTCCACGCCGGCCATCTCGACGCCGCGGGCGATGTGCCGGGCCATCTCGCTGGTCGAGCCGTGGCGGCTGTAATACAGCACCAGGATGTACGGGGCGCTCACGGCAGGATCTCCAGCACTTTCTCCGGCGGGCGGCCAATCACGGCCTTGCTGCCGGCCACCAGAATGGGCCGTTCGATCAGTTTGGGGTGCTGGACCATGGCCTCGATCAGCTGGGCATCGGTCAAGGCCGGGTTGGCCAGGTCGAGGGCCTTGTATTCGTCTTCACCGCTGCGCAGCAGCTGGCGGGCGCCGATGCCCAGTTGGCCAAGCAGTTGCTTGAGGGTGGCCGCGTCTGGCGGGGTTTCCAGATAGCGCACGATGGTGGGCGACAAGCCGCGTGCCTCGAGCAGCTCCAGGGCGCCGCGGGATTTCGAGCAGCGCGGGTTATGATACAGGGTCAGATCGGTCATGACGGGTCGCATCCAGCAGGGTGTGGCGGCTATTCTAACCGACTTCAATGCTTGAAAACTTCGAGAAGGATTGACCCATGGCAAGGCGTTTGGCAGCTGCACTGGCCATCACCGCGAGCCTGTTGCTCGGCGGCTGCGGTGCAGACTACGGTGTGGACCAGCACGGCAATACGGTGAAGAGCGAACAGGTTGACGGGCACTGGCTGGTGCTCAACTACTGGGCCGAATGGTGCGGCCCGTGCCGTACGGAAATTCCCGAACTCAATGCCGCGGCCAAGCAATGGGAGGCCCAGGGCATCAAGGTGCTCGGGGTGAATTTCGACGGCTTGCAGGGCGCCGACCTCAAGGCCGCCGCCGACACCCTGGGCATCGCCTTCACCGTACTTGCCCAGGACCCGGCCGAGCGCTACGAGTTGCCGCGCAGTGAAGCGCTGCCGGTGACTTACATCATCGACGACAAGGGCAAGGTACGTGAGCAGTTGATGGGCGAGCAGACGCTCGAAGGGCTGCAGGCGAAGATCAAGGCGCTCAAGGGCGCTTGACAGCAGTTGCAAGTTTCGAGCTGCAAGCTGCAAGAAAAAGCGCAGGCATCGCGATTTGCTCTTTCTTGCAGCTTGAGGCTTGCAGCTTGCAGCTTGCAGCTTGCAGCTTGCAGCTTCTCTCAGCCTTCTTCAGGCCAGAAGCGCAACGGCTTGCCTTCAGCCGGCCAGAAGCGGATCTGCTCGATCGGCGACACATCCCAGCGCTGTACCGTTTCCAGCGCCTGCAGGAAGCGTTTTTCCTGGTCCATCAAGGCGGGCGCACACAGCTTGCGGGTCTTGCCGACCTTACCGAAGCTCAGTTGCTCGCCGTTCAGCGTGTACGGTGCGAACCAGTGGTTGCAGCCGGCATTGCCGTAGGCGCGGCCATCGTTGGCCAGGGTCAGCGTAAGGTGGCTGTAGTCGATCAGCGGCCGCTCACCGATCCACTCCAGCACATAGCTCTGCTCCTGCTGCAGGGGCGAAGGCTGCGCTGCACAACCCATCAGGCCGCCGGCAATCAGCGCGGCGCTCAACAGCTGTTTCACTCAACCACGCTCCTGACACTGTGGGCACAGGTGCTTGTCGCCCTGGCTGGCCCAGCCCAGCTCCGCCACACGGGCGCTGGCGGCCGGTGCGTGGCCTTTCTTGCCCAGCTTGGCTTCAGCGGCGAACTCGAAATCCAGCACGGCGTCGCAGCTGTCGCACTTGACCTGCCATTCGTGGATTTCCAGCTCGTTGAACACCGGGCCCTTGGCCACGGCGACCCACTGACCGCTCGGGTTGATCAGGTGGCGCACGGTGTCCACGGTCAGGCGCATGGACAGGGTCTTGCTGCCCTTGAGGCTGACCAGCAGCACGTCGTTTTTCTGAATCGAGCCGCCGTTGCCGGTGACCTGGTAACGGCCCGGCACCAGTGCGCGGCATTCGATCAGGGTGTGTTGCGGGTTGAAAAGGGTGTAGCGGAAATCGTGTTCGACCATGGGTCCTCCAGAATTGCCGCGTATCCTAGCATCAACCTTCGACGATGTTCTGCGGATTGCCTGCCGCCCAGCGGGTGATGTTGTCCAGGGTGGTCGCGGCGATGGCATCCAGCGCCTCGCGGGTCAGGAACGCCTGGTGCGCGGTGACGATCACGTTGGGGAAGGTCAGCAGCCGCGCCAGCACATCGTCCTGCAGCGGCTGGTCGGAGCGGTCCTCGAAGAACAGTTGCGCCTCTTCTTCATACACATCCAGCCCCAGGTAGCCGAGCTGGCCGCTTTTGAGCGCATCGATCAGCGCCGGGGTGTCGACCAAGGCGCCGCGGCCGGTGTTGATCAGCATGGCGCCGGGTTGCAGCTGGGCCAGGCTGTGGGCGTTGATCAGGTGCCGGGTGTGTTCGGTCAGTGGGCAGTGCAGGCTGATGATGCGGGCTTCGCGCAGCAGCTCGGGCAGCGTCAGGTAGCGTGCCCCCAGGGCCAGCAGTTCGGGGTTGGGGTAGGGGTCGTAGGCCAGCAGCTGGCAGCCGAAACCGGCCATGATGCGGGCGAACGCCACGCCGATCTGCCCGGTGCCGACCACGCCGACGGTCTTGCCGTGCAGGTCGAAGCCGGTCAGGCCATGCAGGGTGAAGTCACCTTCGCGGGTGCGGTTGTAGGCACGGTGCAGGCGCCGGTTGAGGGCCAGGATCAGGGCCACGGCATGCTCGGCGACGGCGTGCGGCGAGTAGGCGGGCACCCGCACCACCGCCAGCCCCAGGCGCTGCGCCGCGGCCAGGTCGACATGGTTGTAGCCGGCCGAGCGCAGGGCGATCAGGCGCGTGCCGCCAGCCGCCAGGCGCTCCAGCACCGAGGCGTCGAGTTCGTCGTTGATGAACGCGCAGATCACCTCGTAACCGCAGGCCAGGGCCGCCGTGTCGAGGGTCAGGCGCGCGGGCTGGTAGTGCAGCTCCAGGGCCGTGTCTGCGACGGCACGCTCGAAGCTTTCCTGATCGTAGTGCTGGCTGCTGAACAAGAGGGCGCGCATGGCGGTATTCCTTTTATGGCTACGCCGCCAGTCTAGCCAGACGGGCAGGGCGTCTATTGATCTGTATGGGCTGTGGCGGCCTCATCGCGGGATACTCGATCACACGCTGCATTGTGCCTGTTCCGCGAGGCGGACAATTGCCCGGTCCAGCTCATCCAGCGCCTGCTGGGCCTGTGGGTTGTCCTGCTTGAGCAAGGTTTCGCTACGCTGGCAGGCCGCACGCAACTGTGGCACGCCGCAATAGCGCGAGGCGCCGTTGAGCCGATGCACGCGCTCGATCAGGGCGGCGTGGTCTTCTGTTTCACGGGCTGCAAGGATGGCCTCCCGTTCAGACGCCAGCGAGGCCAGCAGCATGGCCAGCATGTCCGCCGCCAGGTCCGGTTTGCCGGCGGCCAGGCGCAGCCCTTCCTCCGGGTCGAGCACCTTCAGTTCGCTGCTGTCGGGCATGCGTTCAGGGCTGCGCTCGGGCTGTGGCGCACCCAGGCTCAGGCCGGTCCATTTCATCACCACCTGGGCCAGCTGGCGCTCACTGATCGGCTTGGTCAGGTAATCGTCCATGCCGCTGTGCAGCAAGGCGCGCTTTTCATTGGCCATGGCGTGCGCGGTCAGGGCGACGATCGGCAGCGCCGGGCCGCTGTGGCTGCTTTCCCAGCGGCGGATCTGTTCGGTGCAGGCTCGCCCGTCCATGCCCGGCATCTGGACATCCATCAGGACCAGATCGAAGGGCTCATCCTGCACGGCCTGGGCCGCCGCGAAGCCGTTGTCCACCGCCAGTACTTCGGCGCCCATGCCTTCAAGCAGGGTCTGTACCAGCAGCAGGTTGGCCGGGTTGTCGTCGACGCACAGCACCTTGGGCATGCGCTCGCCTGTGACATGGCGCTGTTCGCCGAGTGGGCGGCGCGGTTGCACCAGTTCCAGCAGCAGGCGGCGCAGCTTGCGTGTGCAGGTCGGTTTGGCCAGCAACTGGCCATGGGCGTTGGGCAGGTAGGGTTGGTAGAGCGGCTGCTCGGTGGTCGGGCAGAGCACCACGCACTGGCAGCCCTGGCGTTCGAGTTGCTGGTGATAGTGGCCGAGCTGTTCGGGCGAGAGGCTGCCCAGGTTGGTGCCGAGCACGGCGAAATCGAATGGCTGCCCGGCTTGCGCGGCCGCGTGCACGGCCTGCAACAGTTGGTCGTAGGAGGTGAACAGGCAGACCGACAGCCCGCAGTCCTCCAACTGATGCTCCAGGGCCTGGCGCGCCAGGTCATGGCCGTCGACGATGGCCACCCGGCGGCCCAGCAGCGCCTGCAGCGGTTGCTCCTCGATATCGTCGTGGGCCCTGGGCAGGTTGAGGCTGATCCAGAACTGCGAGCCTTCGCCCGGGGTGCTGTCGACGCCGATCTCACCGCCCATCTGCTCGATCAGGCGCTTGGAAATCACCAACCCCAGGCCGGTGCCGCCGGGCTGGCGCGACAGCGAGTTGTCGGCCTGGCTGAAGGCCTGGAACAAGGTGCGTACGTCCTGCGGCGAAAGGCCGATGCCGGTGTCCTGCACGCTGATGCGCAGTTGCACGCTGTCTTCCTGCTCGTCTTCGAGCATGGCGCGTACCACGATCGTACCTTCGCGGGTGAACTTGATCGCGTTGCTCACCAGGTTGGTAAGGATCTGCTTGAGCCGCAGCGGGTCGCCCACCAGCGACAAGGGCGTGTCGCGGTACACCAGGCTGAGCAGCTCCAGCTGCTTGGCGTGGGCCGCCGGGGCGAGGATGGTCAGGGTGTCCTGGATCAGGTCGCGCAGGTTGAACGGGATGCTGTCGAGCACCAGCTTGCCGGCCTCGATCTTGGAGAAGTCGAGGATCTCGTTGATGATCCCCAGCAGGTTGTCGGCGGACTTTTCGATGGTGCCCAGGTAATCGAGCTGGCGTGGGGTCAGCTCGCTTTTCTGCAACAGATGAGTGAAACCCAGGATGCCATTGAGCGGGGTGCGGATCTCATGGCTCATGTTGGCGAGGAACTCGGACTTGATCCGGCTGGCTTCCAGTGCTTCCTTGCGCGCCATGTCCAGCTCGATGTTCTGGATCTCGATGGTTTCCAGGTTCTGGCGCACGTCCTCGGTGGCCTGGTCGATGCTGTGCTGCAGCTCTTCATGAGCGCTGTGCAGGGTTTCGGCCATGCGGTTGATACCCGCGGCCAACTCGTCCAGTTCATGGCTGCCCATGGCCGGCAGGCGTGCGTCGAGGTGGCCGTCCTTGAGCTGGTTGACCGCATGCTTGATGCGGTTGATCGGGCCGTTGATGGTGCGGCCCATGCGCACGGCGAGCAGGGCGGTAAGGCTCAGGCAGGCGAAGATCAGCAGCAGGCTGGTGAACAGGTTGCGGTAGCCGCGCAGCAGGGTGCCGTCGTGGGACAGCTCGATCTCCACCCAGCCGAGCAGCCGCTCGGCCTCGTTGGGCACGGCATCGGTGGCCAGGTCGCGGTGATGGCCGAACACCGGCATCAGGTAGCGGGTGGCGTCATTGCCGGTGCGCTGCAACAGTTGCGTGCCGGTGCCGCCGCTGGGGGGCTGGTTGAGCATGCTCGGGCCGGCGTGTGCCAGGCGCGTGCGGTCGGCGGCAAGAAACGCCACGGCGCGCACGTCGGACTGCTCCAGCGCCTGGGCGGCGATGCGCTCCAACTGCTCCGGGGCCGGGCGGGCCATGGCCGGGGCGGCCAGCGGGGCCAGTTGCTCGGCGATCATCTTGCCGCGTTGCAACAGTTGCGTGCGCAGTTCGTTCTGCTGCAGCCAGGTGAAGTAGCTGCCCAGCACCAGGGCCATCAGGCTGGCTGGCAGCAACGCCAGCAGCAGCACGCGGCTGCGGATTCCCAAACGATCGAGCACACCTGTCTCCTGTCATGTGCCAACGCGCAAGCGCGCTCCAGCGGGAACGTTACTCCGGGCTTGGTGGCAATGCACTCATTTGTATTGGTTTTTGTCTGCCGGGGGCTTACCGCTCTGCGGTTTGCGAGCGCTTGCACGGCCCGCGTCAAGGTTCGCGTCGGTCGTGCAGCGGTTGCCTTGGCAAGACGGTATAGCCAATAATCGCGCAACTGAGAATTGATGGCAGTTGCCAATGAATCCCGTAGCTATTCACGAGTCCAGTATCCTGGCCATCGAGGACGACCCTGTCCTGGGTGCCTATCTGCATGAAGAGTTGCAGCGCGGCGGCTTCCAGGTGACCTGGTGCCGCAACGGTTTGGAAGGGCTGGAGGCCGCCGGGCGGCAGGTGTTCGACCTGGTGTTGATGGATATCCTGCTGCCGGGACTGAACGGCCTGGACGCCTTGGCGCGCCTGCGTCGACACAGCGCCACGCCGGTCATCCTGATGTCGGCGCTGGGGGCCGAGGCGGACCGGATCAGTGGCTTCGAGCGCGGCGCCGACGACTACCTGCCCAAACCCTTCAGCTTTGCTGAACTGCGCGTGCGGATCGAGGCGATCCTGCGCCGGGTGGCTTTCGAGCGTCGCGCCAAGGTGCCGCACGAGGCTGGCGTCGGCCAGCTGCACTTCGACGAGCCACTGTGCGATGTCAGCTTTGAGGGTGCCTGGGCGGGCCTGACCCCCAGCGAATTCCGCCTGCTCGACATCCTCCACCGCAGCCAGGACGAAGTGCTGAGCAAGCCCTTCCTTTATCAGCAAGTGCTGCAACGCGGCTACGCCCGCCATGACCGCAGCCTGGACATGCACGTCAGCCAGATCCGCCGCAAACTCAAGGCCATCGGCTACCACGAGCGGCAGGTCCGCACGGTGTGGGGCAAGGGCTACCTGTTTGGCGCGGGCGAGGCGGACTGAGCGTGCTCGATCGTCATTCGCTGTTCTGGAAGCTGGCCATCCTGCTGGTGGGGTTCTGCCTGTTGATGATCGGCCTGAGTTACACCTGGGGCCGGCACATGGAAACCCAGAACGCCTTCCTCTCCGAGCCGGCCCGCCAGGTATTGCGCGGCTATGCCGCTGAAGCCGAACAAGCCTGGGAAGAAGGTGGGCGGGAGGGGGTGGATCGTTGGCTGGAGGGGATGCATTCGCGCGAAAAGGGTTGGGTCGGCGTACTCGACGGTGACCTCCGGCCGCTGGGTAGCTTCAGCCTGGGCAGCGCCGAAGTTCAGCGCTTGACCCGTTTGCGCGGGGTCGACTGGCCCATGAGCCGACGAAGCATCGGCCAGCCCTGGCTGCGTATACCGTTTTTTGAAGACCCGGACCAGGGCTCGCTGGTGATCGAGTTGCCCGAGCGCTTCAACCCGGGCCAGTACCGCCTTTTCTGGCGGGTGATCACCAACGGAATCATTCCTGGGTTATTCACCCTGCTGTTGTGCGTTGGCCTGTACCGCATGCTGATCGTGCCGCTCAATCAATTGCGCGAGCAGGCCCGCGCCTGGCGTGCCGACCAGCTCACCACGCGGCTCGACTCGCGCACCATCCAGCGCCGTGACGAACTGGGCGAACTGGCCCGGGCCTTCGACCAGATGGCCGAGCGCCTGCAGGGTACCGTGGTGTTGCAGCAGCAGCTGTTGCGCGACCTCTCCCATGAAATGCGCACCCCGTTGAGCCGTTTGCGCGTGGCCTGTGATGGCGAAACCGACCTGCAGCGCCTGCGCGAGCGCGTGCACCGCGAGGTGGACGGCATGCAGCAACTGGTCGAGGACACCCTGCAACTGGCCTGGCAGGATGCCGAGCGTGCACCGATGAACCTGGAGCCGATCCAGTTGCCGGTGTTGTGGGACATGCTCAGCGAAAATGCCTGCTACGAAAGTGGCTGGGCGCCGCAGCGCCTGGTCTGTGCCGTGCCGCTCGACTGCTGGGTGCAGGGCAATCTCAACCACCTGGCCCAGGCGCTGGAGAACATCCTGCGCAATGCCATTCGTCATTCACCGATCGACGGCCAGGTGCGCCTGAGTGGAAAACGCGAAGGCGGCTACTGGCGCATAGACCTCGAAGACGAGGGCGGGGGCGTGGCCGAGGAGGACCTGGAGCGGATCTTCGCGCCGTTCTCGCGGCTCGACGGTTCGCGGCCGGGGGATGGTGGTTTCGGCTTGGGGCTGAGCATTGCCCGCAGTGCCATTCGGCGTCAGGGCGGCAGGGTGTGGGCGGAGAACGGCGAGCGTGGGCTGAGGGTTTGCATGCGCCTGGCGGCGGGTGATTGCGATTCATCGCGGGGCAAGCCTGCTGCCACGAAGTGCGATGCCTCGGGCTCGCTACCAGGCTTATAGCTGACAGCTATAGCGTCCGACAATTGCGTGATATGGCCGCGCGGGGTTTGCCGGTATGATAGGCGCCCCTGCCGTCCGGATTGCGATAACGCCCATGACCCTGCAGTACCCAACCATCGCCGATTGCGTCGGCAACACGCCTCTGGTTCGCCTGCAGCGCATCGCCGGGGCTACCAGCAACACGCTTTTGCTCAAGCTCGAAGGCAACAACCCGGCAGGTTCGGTCAAGGACCGCCCGGCGTTGTCGATGATCACCCGTGCCGAGCTGCGCAATCAGATCAAGCCCGGCGACACCCTGATCGAAGCGACCTCCGGCAACACCGGGATCGCCTTGGCCATGGCGGCGGCGATCAAGGGTTACAAGATGATCCTGATCATGCCGGACAACTCCACCGCCGAACGCAAGGCGGCCATGACTGCTTATGGCGCCGAGTTGATTCTGGTGACCAAGGAAGAGGGCATGGAAGGCGCGCGCGACCTGGCTGAAAAGCTGCAGGCAGAAGGCCGTGGCCTGGTGCTTGACCAGTTCGCCAACGGCGACAACCCGATTGCCCACTACAACAGCACCGGGCCGGAGATCTGGCAACAGACCCAGGGCACCATCACCCATTTCGTCAGTTCCATGGGCACCACCGGTACCATCATGGGCTGCTCGCAGTACCTGAAGGAACAGAACCCGGCGGTGCAGATCATCGGCCTGCAACCGATGGAAGGTTCGGCCATCCCCGGCATCCGCCGCTGGCCCCAGGAATACCTGCCGAAGATCTTCGACGCCACCCGGGTCGACCGCGTGGTCGACATGTCGCAGCAGGAGGCCGAAGAGACCACCCGCCGCCTTGCCCGCGAAGAGGGCATCTTCTGTGGCGTGTCTTCCGGCGGTGCGGTTGCGGCCATGCTGCGCCTGTCCCGTGAAGTCGAGAACGCGGTGATGGTTGCCATCATCTGCGACCGCGGCGACCGTTACCTTTCCACCGGCCTGTTCGATACCAACTGATGTCCAGAAAGAAAAGCAACAGCGGCCTGCGCTTCCAGCCGGCCGGCGGTGACCGTAGCACCCAGGTGCCCGTGGGCAAGAAGCAGCGCCTGCAGATCGAGCGCCTGGCCGGTGATGGTCGCGGCATCGCCTTCGTCGAGGGGCGCACCTGGTTCGTCAGCGGTGCGCTGGGCGGCGAAGAGGTTGAAGCGCGGGTGCTCGCGGCCCGCGGCAAGGTAGTCGAGGCGCGCCTTGAGCGTGTGTTCCAGGCCAGCCCCGAGCGTCGCCAGGCGCCGTGCAAACATTACCAGCGCTGCGGTGGCTGCAGCCTGCAGCACCTGCCCCATGACGGCCAGCTGGCGCTCAAGCAGCGTACCCTCGCCGAGCAGTTGCAGCGTGTCGCCGGCATCCAGCCGGAGGAGTGGGCCGCGCCCCTGAGCGGGCCTGAGTTCGGCTATCGACGCCGGGCGCGGGTGGCCGTACGCTGGGACGCCAAGGCCCGTCAACTGGACGTGGGCTTTCGTGCCGAGGCCAGCCAGGACATCGTCGCCATCGACGAGTGCCCGGTACTGGTACAACCCTTGCAATCGATTTTCCGCCACTTGCCGACCGTACTGCGCAGCTTGAGCAAGCCGCAGGCACTGGGGCATGTGGAGCTGTTCAGCGGCAGTGCCGAAGCGGTACTGGTGCGCCATGTGGCGGCCCTTCCTGCTGAAGACCTGGCGCGCCTCGAGGCATTCTGCCGCGAGGCCGGCGCCCAGTTGTGGCTGCAGGGCGAAGGCGACCCGGCACCGGTGGATGACGCAAATGAGCTGGGTTTTGCCCTGGATCCTTGGGCGTTGCAACTGGCCTGGCGGCCAGGCGACTTCGTGCAGGTCAATGCCCAGGTCAACACCCTGATGATCCAGCAGGCCCTGGCCTGGCTGGCGCCGCAGGCGGATGAGCGGGTGCTGGACCTGTTCTGTGGCCTGGGCAACTTCGCCTTGCCGTTGGCCCGGCAGGCGCGGGAAGTGGTGGCAGTCGAAGGTGTGCAGGCCATGGTCGAGCGCGCCGAGGCCAATGCCCGCAGCAACAATGTGCATAACGCACGATTTTTTCAGGCCGATTTATCGCAGCCTTTGGCGGGCGCCGGATGGGTCGCCGAGGGCTTTTCTGCGGTACTCTTGGATCCACCGCGCGACGGGGCTTACGAGGTGGTGCAAGGCATCGCTCGGCTCGGCGCGAAACGGCTGGTCTACGTATCGTGCAACCCGGCCACGCTGGCGCGAGACGCGCAGGTGCTGGTCGGGCAGGGGTACCGGTTAAAAAGGGCCGGGATTCTCGACATGTTTCCTCAGACGGCGCATGTCGAGGCCATGGCGTTATTCGAAGTGGGCTAGCGAGCCTGGTCTTCTGGTGCGGCCCTCAAGGAACGAGGGCGGCACAGGTGATAACCAGCGCACCCGCGTGGTGCGCTGTATGGAAAGGTAAAGCAAAGATGGTACAGGTGAGAGTGCACCAGCCGGTCAACAACGACGGCAGTATCAATCTCGAAGCATGGCTCGATCATGTGGTGAGCGTCGATTCGCAGCTCGATCGCGCGGCGCTCAAAGAGGCCTGTGAGTTCGCCCAGGAAATCGAGAAAAAGGGCAACCCGGCCAAGCATTCCTGGGCCGATGGCACCTCCAGTTTCCAGGCGGGCCTGGAGATCGCCGAAATCCTCGCCGACCTCAAGCTCGACCAGGATTCGCTGATGGCTGCGGTCATCTATCGCTCGGTGCGCGAAGGCAAGGTGACGGTGGCCGAAGTTGGCCAGCGTTTCGGCCCGGTGGTGTCCAAGCTGATCGACGGCGTGCTGCGCATGGCGGCCATCAGTGCCAGCCTCAGCCCGCGCCAGTCGCTGGTGCTGGGCTCGCAGGCGCAGGTCGAGAACCTGCGCAAGATGCTGGTGGCCATGGTCGACGATGTGCGGGTGGCGCTGATCAAGCTCGCCGAACGCACCTGCGCCATTCGTGCGGTGAAGTCCGCCGACGATGAAAAGCGCCTGCGGGTGGCCCGCGAGGTGTTCGATATCTATGCACCGCTGGCCCACCGCCTGGGCATCGGCCATATCAAGTGGGAACTGGAAGACCTTTCGTTCCGCTACCTCGAGCCTGACCAGTACAAGCAGATCGCCAAGCTCCTGCACGAGCGCCGGCTGGACCGCGAGCGCTTCATCAGCGACGTGATGAACCAACTGCAGAACGAGCTGCTGGCCACCGGCGTCAACGCCGACATCAGTGGCCGGGCGAAACACATCTATTCGATCTGGCGCAAGATGCAGCGCAAGGGCCTGGAGTTCAGCCAGATCTACGACGTGCGTGCGGTACGCGTGCTGGTGCCGGAAGTGCGCGACTGCTACACCGCGCTGGGCATCGTGCACACCCTGTGGCGGCACATCCCCAAGGAGTTCGACGACTATATCGCCAACCCCAAGGAAAACGGCTACCGCTCGTTGCACACCGCGGTGATCGGTCCCGAGGGCAAGGTGCTGGAAGTGCAGATCCGCACCCACGCCATGCACGAAGAGGCCGAGCTTGGGGTGTGCGCCCACTGGCGCTACAAGGGCACTGACGTCAAGCCCAGCTCCAACCACTACGAAGAGAAGATTTCCTGGCTGCGCCAGGTGCTCGAATGGCATGAAGAACTGGGTGACATCGGCGGCCTGGCCGAACAGCTGCGGGTCGATATCGAGCCGGACCGGGTCTATGTGTTCACCCCCGACGGCCATGCCATCGACCTGCCCAAGGGCGCCACGCCGCTGGACTTCGCCTACCGCGTGCACACCGAGATCGGCCACAACTGCCGGGGCGCCAAGATCAACGGGCGCATCGTGCCGCTCAACTACAGCCTGCAGACCGGCGAGCAGGTGGAGATCATCACCAGCAAGCACGGCAATCCGAGCCGTGACTGGCTGAACTCCAACCTCGGTTACGTGACCACCTCGCGGGCTCGGGCGAAGATCGTCCACTGGTTCAAGCTGCAGGCGCGCGACCAGAACGTCGCTGCCGGCAAGACCCTGATCGAGCGCGAGCTTAGCCGCCTGGGGCTGCCGCAGGTGGACTTCGAGCGCCTCGCCGAGAAGGCCAACGTCAAGACCGCCGAAGACATGTTCGCCGCCCTCGGTGCCGGCGACCTGCGCCTGGCGCACATGGTCAACGCCGCCCAGCAGTTGCTCGAGCCCGAGCGCATCGAGCAGGTAGAACTGGTGCCGCGCCAGGCTCGGGGCATTCGCGCGGGCAAGCGCAACGACATCCAGATCCAGGGCGTCGGCAACCTGCTCACGCAGATGGCCGGCTGCTGCCAGCCGCTGCCGGGCGATGCCATCGTCGGTTACATCACCCAGGGCCGCGGCGTGAGCATTCACCGCCAGGACTGCGCCTCGGTGCTGCAACTGGCGGGCAAGGAGCCGGAGCGGATCATCCAGGTCAGCTGGGGGCCGATCCCGGTGCAGACCTACCCGGTCGACATCGTCATCCGTGCCTACGACCGCCCGGGGCTGCTGCGCGACGTGTCGCAGGTGCTGCTCAACGAGAAGATCAACGTGCTGGCGGTCAACACCCGCTCGAACAAGGAAGACAACACCGCCTTGATGTCGCTGACCATCGAGATCCCTGGCCTGGATGCCCTCGGGCGCCTGCTCGGCAGGATCTCGCAGTTGCCGAACATCATCGAGACGCGGCGTAACCGTACCCCTTGAGAACGAGGTGGCTTCTTCGCGGGTAAACCCGCTCCTACAGGTAGGTCGCAAACCTCTGTGGGAGCGGGTTTACCCGCGAAGCAGGCGCCGCCGAAGGACCTGCATTCATGACCTACACCCTCGACGACCTGCTGCACCTCATGGCCCGCCTGCGCGACCCGCAATATGGCTGCCCGTGGGACCTCAAGCAGGACTACGCCAGCATCGTCCAGCACACCATCGAAGAAGCCTACGAAGTCGCCGATACCATCGAGCGGGGTGATTTCGCCCACCTGCAGGGTGAGCTGGGCGACCTGCTGTTCCAGGTGGTCTACTACAGCCAGCTGGCGCGAGAAGAAGGGCGTTTCGAGTTCTCCGGCGTGGTCGACTCGATTACCCGCAAGCTGGTTCGTCGCCACCCCCATGTGTTCCCCACCGGCGAGCTCTATGCTCCGGTCGATACGCCCTCGTTGAGCGAGGCCCAGGTCAAGTCGCGCTGGGAAGAGATCAAGGCCGAAGAACGTGCCGAAAATAGCGAGCCCGAGCAATTGTCGCTGCTCGACGATGTGCCGGCCGCACTGCCGGCACTGTCCCGCGCCGCCAAGCTGCAAAAGCGCGCGGCCACGGTCGGCTTCGACTGGCCCGACGCGCTGCCGGTGCTGGACAAGGTGCGCGAAGAGCTCGACGAAGTGCTGCAGGCGATGGCCGATGGTGACAGCGATGCGCTGGAGGACGAACTGGGCGACCTGCTGTTCGCCACCGTCAACCTGGCCCGGCACCTCAAGCACGACCCGGAAAACGCCCTGCGCCGCGCCAACCGCAAATTCGAGCGGCGTTTCCGTTTTATCGAACAGGCATTGCGCGAGCAGGGCCTGAACATCCAAGATCGTACCCTCGACGAGCTGGACGCCCTATGGGGCGAGGCCAAGCGTCAGGAAAAGAACCTGCCCAGCTGTGGCTGAGCCGATGCATAAGTGAGTAAAGACACCCATGAGCCTTTCCCTTCGCGACCAGTTGCTCAAAGCCGGCCTGGTCAACCAGAAACAGGTTTCCCAGACCAACAAGGCTGAGAAAAAACAGAAGCGCCTGGAGCACAAAGGCCAGGTCGAGGTGGACGACAGCCAGCAACGCCTGGCCAAGGAAGCCCTGGCCGAAAAGGCCAGGAAAGACCAGGAGCTGAACCGCCAGGTCCAGGAAAAGGCCGAGCAGAAAGCCCGCGCCGCGCAGATCAAGCAGTTGATCGAGGCCACCCGCCTGCCCAAGCTCACCACCGAGGACTATTTCAACTTCGTCGATGACAAGAAGGTCAAGCGCATCGCCGTCAACGCCCTGATGCGCAGCAAGTTGAGCAACGGTGCGCTGGCGATCGTCGGCCATGCCGGCGGCTACGAAGTGATCCCGCGTGAAGCGGCAGTGAAGATCCAGGAACGCGACCCGCAGCGTATCCTGCTGCTCAACACCCATGTCGAAGAGGCGGACGAGGATGATCCGTACGCCGCTTACAAGATCCCTGACGATCTGATGTGGTAAGCATGAAAAACCCCGCCTAGGCGGTAATGTCAGTCAGTTAACCTTTCATCGACACTCATGGGGCTGTTTTGTAGCCCTTCGCGGGTCAACCCGCTCCCACAGGATTGCGCAATGCTTGAAACTGGCGCGAAACCTGTGGGAGCGGGTTTACCCGCGAAGGGCCGCAAAGCGGCCCCAATTGGCTTAACTGACCGGCATTAGCCTAGGCGGTTTTTTTGTTTGAAGGCGGTGTCACTGGGTGGTGCGCTGGTTTTCCAGGATTTCCAGTTCGCTGCGGTACTGCTGGGCCAGGTGTTCTTCGTGGAACATGCCGACCAGTTGGCCCTGTTGGTGCACGTCCCAGATCCGCACGCCAGCGGCCAGGCCTTCGTGGGACATTTTCGATTCGTCGCGTTCGGTTACTTGAACTGTCATCGTCAAACTCCACTGCTTGATGGGCTGCGGCACTGTGTCGCAGGCCTTCTTTATAGAATTTGTTAGCAGGCTAAGTAAATTAAACGGCGATGAAACAAGTTTCATCCAATGACCTCATCGCGGGGCAAGTCGCATCGGCGCACCGCCGCTCCCATGGGAACCACATGGCGCGTGGGAGCGGGCTTGCCCCGCGATGAAGTCACGTGAAACGCCCAGGCAAAAAGAAGCCCCGCACAAGGCGGGGCTTCCGGTGCTACTGGGGCAGCGATCAGTTGCCCTTGACCGCCTTGCCATCGACCGTGCCGTCCTGCAGCACGATCACGTACTCCTTGCCGTCGGTCTCGACCTGGCGCAGTTGCACCAGCAGGTAGTCCCAGTTCTTGGCGAACCACAGCTCGGTGATGCGCTTGCTCTGGCTCGGGTCGCGTACGCGCTCGACCTTGATCGCATCGACCTGGCCGGCCTTGGTCGCCACCTTCTCGGTGCCCAGTACGCGGAAGTCGTAGGTGTCGATCTCGTCACCGTCGACCACCTGGTAGGTCATGCTCTTCTTGCCGGCGGCCACGTCATGCTGCAGCGCCAATTGGTAGGACGACTTGTCCAGCACGCCGCGGTTGAGCGGCAGGTTGATCGCGTCGCCACGGTCGCTGCCGGTGACCTTCTTGCCGTTCCAGTCGAAGCTGAGGTCGACTTTTTTCGCCTTGCCCAGGCCGCCGCGCTCGAAGTGGTACTTCTGCGGCAGCAGGGTGTCGTTGTCGAGCTTGAGGGTGCTTTGCTCGGTGAGGCTGGCGATCATCATGGAAGCCTTGAAATTAAGGTCCCAGGTACCGTTGGCGTTCTTCACCAGGCTGCGCTCGGCAGTGCCGCTCATGGGCAGTTGCTTCCAGTCAGCCGTGTAGCTGGCCGCGAAAGGCTTCAGATCAGCTGCCTGGAGGGGCAGGGCGAGCACGGCGAGAGCCAAGAGCAGGGCGCGACGCATAAATTCTCCTAGGATCGAATCAAGTGACCGCTGGCCGCCAGCGGCTGGCCATCCAGTAATGCACCCTGTTCGCCCAGACGCAAGCGCCCTTCGCCGAACCAGCGCACCGCCAGCGGGTAGATCTGGTGTTCCTGCAGGTGCACGCGCTGGGCGAGCGACTGCTCGGTGTCGTCCGTTGCAACCGGAACCACAGCCTGTACGACCAAAGGCCCGCCGTCGAGTTCCTCGGTGACGAAGTGCACGCTGCAGCCGTGCTCGGCATCGCCAGCCTCCAGCGCACGCCGGTGGGTGTGCAGGCCTTTATACCTGGGCAACAGTGACGGATGTATGTTGAGCAGGCGGCCCTGGTAGTGGCGTACAAAGCCGCCACTGAGAATGCGCATGAAGCCGGCCAGTACCACCAGATCGGGCTCGAAGCCGTCGATCAGCGCCATCAGCGCCGCATCGAAGGCTTCGCGGCCGTCGAAACCCTGGTGCTCGAGCAGCGCGGTGTCGATACCGGCTGCCTTGGCACGTTCCAGGCCGTAGGCGTCGGCGCGGTTGGAAATCACCGCGCGGATGCGTACCGGGCTGTCACTGGCGCTGGTGTTGTCGATCAGCGCTTGCAGGTTGCTGCCGGAGCCCGACAGCAATACCACGACGTTGCAGGTCTTGCTCGGCATCAGTGTGCCTTGAGGTTCTGCAGCTCGACCTGAGCGGCGCCTTCGGCGGCTTCGGCGATGTGGCCGATCACCCAAGGCTGCTCACCGGCGGCGCGCAGTTCGTTCAGGGCAGCTTCGACCTGATCCTGGGCGACACAGATGACCATGCCGACGCCGCAGTTCAGTACGCGGTGCATCTCGTGCTCGTCGACGTTGCCTTTTGCCTGCAGGAAGTCGAACACCGCCGGGCGCTGCCAGCTGGCCACATCGACCACGGCCTGGGCGTTTTTCGGCAGTACGCGCGGGATGTTGTCCAGCAGGCCGCCGCCGGTGATGTGGGCCATGGCCTTGACCGCGCCGGTGTTCTTGATCAGTTGCAGCAGCGGCTTGACGTAGATGCGGGTCGGCGCCATCAGCAGGTCGGTCAGCGGTTTGCCGTCGAGCTGGGTGTTTTCGATGTCGGTACCGGACACTTCGAGGATCTTGCGGATCAGCGAGTAGCCGTTGGAGTGCGGGCCGGAGGACGGCAGGGCGAGCAGGGCGTCGCCGGTGGCGACTTTAGAGCCGTCGATGATCTCGGCTTTTTCCACCACGCCGACGCAGAAGCCGGCCAGGTCGTAGTCTTCGCCTTCGTACATGCCTGGCATTTCGGCGGTTTCACCACCGACCAGCGAGCAGCCGGCCAGTTCGCAACCGGCGCCGATGCCGGTAACCACGGTGGCGGCCACGTCGACATTGAGCTTGCCAGTGGCGTAGTAGTCGAGGAAGAACAGCGGCTCGGCGCCGCACACCACCAGGTCGTTGACGCACATGGCGACCAGGTCCTGGCCGATGCTGTCGTGCTTGTTCAGGTTCAGTGCCAAGCGCAGCTTGGTGCCGACACCGTCGGTGCCGGAGACCAGTACCGGCTGTTTGTAGCCGGCCGGGATCTCGCAGAGGGCGCCGAAGCCGCCCAGGCCACCCATGACTTCAGGGCGTGCGGTGCGCTTGGCGACGCCCTTGATGCGTTCGACCAGTGCTTCGCCGGCGTCGATGTCTACACCGGCGTCCTTGTAGCTCAGGGAGGGTTGCTTGCTCATTGATCCAGGCCTTTAAGAGGGAGGGATTCTTGGAAAACGACCGGGACGGCCAAGGCCGGCTTCAAAAGCGGCGGCTGCCTGTACGTCACTGGTCTGCGAAGGCGCGCGATTTTATCAGGGTTGCCCCGAAGCGGCCATCCTCAGGCCGACGGGCAGGCCGGAAATCTGGGCAAAAAAGCGCTTTCACGGTGCGCGACTGGTTGCCGCGGCGGTGCCTGTATAAGGTATAGGCATCGTGACGAGCTCAATGGGCCGCGGCAGCGGAGCATTTCTCTGCGTTGCGCGGTCACAACCGGCAGGTCCGGGCTCGTCGCTCGTGGTCATCTGGACAGGAATCCTCAATGCGTCTTTTCAATTACATCGCGGCCGGGTGCCTGGTGCTGGTCGGCGCTGCGGCGCAGGCCGAAACCGTCACCGGGCTGTATCAGGTCCGCGAACCTGTCGAAGGGCAGGGCGCCGATGCCCGCGCCCAGGCTACCAGCAAGGCCCTGGACACCTTGGTGCTGCGCC
This sequence comes from Pseudomonas oryziphila, assembly GCF_003940825.1. Lineage (NCBI taxonomy): Bacteria > Pseudomonadati > Pseudomonadota > Gammaproteobacteria > Pseudomonadales > Pseudomonadaceae > Pseudomonas > Pseudomonas oryziphila. Next base: position 1,426,781 of record NZ_CP034338.1, read on the forward strand.
TGACCGGCGACCCCAAGGCGGCGCAGAGCCCGGCCTTGGCAGCCCTGCGCAAGGATCCCCAGCAAATCATCAATCAGGTCGGCACCGAGGCCGGGCCCCCCGAGGCGCTGCTGGTCGAGTTCGACCCCGGCAGTACTGAACGCGCGCTGCGCCAGGCGGGCCTGGCGTTGTGGGGCAACAACCGGCCGTCGATCATCGGCTGGTGGCTCTACGACAGTGTCGAGGGCAGCAACCTGGTCGGCGATGGCCAGGCCGCCGCCGAACCGCTGCGCCGTGCCGCCCAGCACCGTGGCTTGCCGCTGCGCCTGCCGCTGGCCGACCTGCAGGAGCAACTGGTGGCCAACGCCAAACAGCTCGAGGGCAATGACCCTGCGCCGCTGCGCGAGGCGTCCGAGCGTTACGGCGCCAATGCCTTGCTGGCGGTGCATGCCCATGAGGCCGACGGCAAGTGGCAAGGCAAGTGGCAACTGTGGCTGGGCGACCAGCGTGAGCAGGGCAACGCCGAAGGTGCCGACCAGGCCGCCCTGGCCGATGCCGTGCTGCTGGCCGTGAGCAACCGCCTGGCGCCGCGCTATGTGACCCGCCCCGGCGCCAGCAGTGACCTGCAGGTGCAAGTGCAGGGCATGAACTTGCAGCGCTATGCCGAACTGAGCCGCGTGCTCGAACCTTACGGCGCCCGTTTGCAGATGGCCGATGGCGCCACCCTGACCTACGGTGTCACCGGCAACCGTGAGCAGCTGCGGGCGCAACTGGGCCTGGCCAAGTTGCAGGAGTTGCCTGCCGAGGCCACGCCGGCACCTGCGCCCCAGGGCGAGCCGGGCGCGACACCCCCTACCACTGCAGCCAAGCCGTTCGATGGCTTGCGTTTTCGCTGGTAAGGGGGCTTGGACATGATTGATATGCGTCGTTGGATCGGGCTGGGCGCCGCCTTGCTGATCGCCGTGCTGCTGTACCTGCTGCACAACATTCTTTCCCCCTTCCTAGTGGGGATTCTGCTGGCCTACCTGGCCGACCCGCTGGTCGACCGCCTCGAACGGGCCGGGCTGTCGCGGACCTGGGGCGTGGTGGTGGTCTTCAGCTTGTTCACCCTGCTGTTCATGGCCCTGCTGCTGGTGCTGATCCCCATGTTGGCCAAGCAGCTGGTGCGCTTGTACGAGCTGGCGCCGCAGATGCTCGACTGGCTGCAGCATGTGGCCCTGCCTTGGGTGCAAAGCCGCCTGGGCCTGGCCGATGGCTTCTGGAAGTTCGACAAGATCAAGGCCGCCATCGGCGCGCACATGGGCCAGACCACCGACATCGTCGGTGTACTGCTGTCCCAGGCCACCGCGTCGAGCCTGGCCCTGATCGGCTGGCTGGCCAACCTGGTGCTGATCCCGGTGGTGGGGTTCTACCTGTTGCGCGACTGGGACCTGATGATGGCCAAGCTGCGCAGCCTGTTGCCGCGCCAGCGCGAAGAGCAGGTGGTGGGGTTGGCCGGTGAGTGCCATGAAGTGCTGGGGGCGTTCGTGCGTGGCCAGTTGCTGGTGATGCTCGCCCTGGGCGTCATCTATTCCACCGGGCTGATGCTGGTGGGCCTGGAACTGGGCCTGCTGATCGGCATGCTGGCGGGGTTGGCGGCAATCGTCCCGTACATGGGCTTCATCATCGGCATCGGCGCGGCCCTGGTGGCCGGGTTGTTCCAGTTCAGCGGCGATTTGTATCCGATGTTGGGGATTGTCGCGGTGTTCATGGTCGGCCAGGCGCTGGAAGGCATGGTACTGACGCCCATGCTGGTGGGCGACCGCATCGGCCTGCATCCGGTGGCGGTGATCTTCGCCATCCTCGCCGGTGGTGAGCTGTTCGGCTTCACCGGTGTGCTGCTGGCGCTACCGGTGGCGGCGGTGATCATGGTGCTGTTGCGGCATGTGCATGACCTCTACAAGGAGTCGGGCATGTATGGCGAGGCGATCGATCCGGACCTGTAAGTGACCGCGTCAGCTGCGCGATACCTGTGGGAGCTACTGTCTTATGTTGTCAGTGCTGGCCTCATCGCTGGCAAGCCAGCTCCCACAGGTACGATGCTGCTTCAAGTTAGCGCGATACCTGTGGGAGCGGGTTCACCCGCGAATACGGGCATAGCCCGTGCCAGGCACCGAGGTGTCATCTTCGCGGGAAAACCCGCTCCCACAGGGGCTCGTGAACATCGCAACTGCTTGATTTTACTTGTGCTCTTCCCCTGCCGGATTGTGCCGCCCGCGTTGCGGGTATAGACTTTGCACACTCTTCACCAAAGGCCCCCTGTGGTCCCCGCGACCGCCCGCGAGCATGAAACCGATCCAGTTGCCCCTGGGTGTGCGTCTCCGTGATGACGCCACCTTCATCAACTACTATCCGGGCGCCAATGCCGCGGCATTGGGCTACGTCGAGCGGCTATGCGAAGCCGACGCCGGCTGGACCGAGAGCCTCATCTACTTGTGGGGCAAGCAGGGCGTTGGCCGTACCCACCTGCTGCAAGCCGCTACCCAGCGTTTCCAGCAGCGCGGCGAGCCCGCCGTCTACCTGCCGCTGGCGCAACTGCTGGAGCGCGGCGTCGAGTTGCTTGACCACCTCGAGCAATACGAACTGGTGTGCATCGATGACTTGCACGTGATCGCCGGCAAGGCGGACTGGGAAGAGGCCATGTTCCACCTGTTCAACCGCCTGCGCGACAGTGGCCGACGGCTGCTGCTGGCCGCCTCCAGCTCGCCCCGCGAACTGCCGATCAAACTGGCGGACCTCAAGTCGCGGCTGACCCTGGCCCTGATTTTCCAGATGCGCGGCATGTCCGACGAGGACAAGCTGCGCGCCCTGCAGCTGCGTGCCTCGCGGCGCGGCCTGCACCTGACCGACGAAGTCGGCCACTTCATCCTCACCCGTGGCACACGCAGCATGAGTGCGCTGTTCGACCTGCTCGAACGCCTTGACCAAGCTTCGCTGCAGGCGCAACGCAAGCTGACCATCCCGTTCCTCAAGGAAACCCTGGGTTGGTGACCCCCTGAAAACACGGGGCCAGAGCGGCAAAACAGAAAAGTCACATGTTTTTCGATAAAATTTGCAAATGGTTCTGATAGAAGGCATAGTTTCCCCCTTCTAAAGGACTACAGACACGGTCGTGCCCATGCTGAAGCGCTTCGCACCCCTCGTGCCACTTGCACTTGCCACCTTCCTGTTTGGTTGCGCCGCTCATGGCCCGACCACTCAATCCCAGGATCATCGCCCGGTCGCCGAGCAATCGCTCAAGGCCAAGGCTTCCGCTTCTTCCGTATTCACCGAGGAAGAGCTGGCCAGCGACGATGACCTGAATGCCTTTTCCAGCAGCAAGCCCTATCAGCTCCCGGTGCTGGCCGACAGCATCCTCGAGCGTGGCATGGCGCTGATCGGTACCCGTTACCGCTTTGGCGGCACCACCGAACAAGGCTTCGACTGCAGCGGCTTCATTGGTTATCTGTTCCGCGAAGAGGCCGGCATGAACCTGCCGCGCTCGACCCGCGAGATGATCAACGTCGACGCCCCCAAAGTCGCGCGCAACAAGCTCAAGCCAGGCGACCTGCTGTTCTTCAGCACCAATGGTCGCGGCCGCGTCAGCCACGCCGGCATCTACCTGGGCGACAACCAGTTCATCCACTCCAGCAGCCGCCGCAGCGGTGGTGTGCGCATCGACAGCCTTGGCGATCGCTACTGGAGCAAGACCTTCATCGAAGCCAAGCGCGCGCTGGCCATGGCACCGACCACCATTTCGCGCAATTGATTTGATATCAAAATGCTGTACCCTGCCGCGGCGGCGTAGCTGAAAAGCTCGCCGCCGTGCGCATTTACAGAAAGCGTCTAATCTAATTTCTCACCTATTTTCATCTTCGGCCGTGGCCGGGGCTTGTCTGACAGGACGTTCGCATCATGGCGATGTTGGCGCGCTTCGCATTTCTTTCCCTGGCGGCATTGCTTGCTGCCTGCTCCAGCCGTGCACCTGCCCCGGCGCCGGTCAAGCAGCCCATGGTCTTCAGCCAGCAACCGGCGGCATCGCCTGCGGCGGAGGATGTGCTGTTCCGCGCGATCGGCCTGGTCGGCACGCCCTATCGTTGGGGCGGCAACACCCCTGATTCGGGGTTCGATTGCAGCGGCCTGATCGGCTACGTATACCGTGATGCCGCGGGCATCAGCCTGCCACGCACCACGCGCGACATGATCGTCATGCGTGCGCCAAGCGTGGACATCAATGCCTTGCAGTCCGGCGACCTTGTGTTCTTTGCCACCAATGGCGGGGCACAGGTCAGTCATGCCGGTATCTATGTCGGCGAAGGGCGTTTCGTCCATGCGCCGTCTACCGGCGGCACGGTGCGCCTGGACTATCTCTCCAGCAGTTACTGGGCCAAGGCCTATCTGCAGGCCAAGCGCGTGTTGCCACCTGGGCATCTGGCGCAGAATCCCTGAGCGCGGCGGGCCACCCGTCTGGCCGTGGGCCCCTCAGGGCGCCTTGTTGATGCGCCAGTCTAGGTTGCCCACATCGTCCGCAACCAATACGCCACCTCGCGGTTTGCGGTTCCACGAGTCCTGCTGTCCAATCAACGCGCTCTGTTAGAAAGGCGGCGATAACGCACCGGCGCCTGCGCGTTTCATTACCCACCTGAATTCCGGGTGAGGCGGGCGCAGGGCGGTTCAACGCACAGGCTTGGCGAGGGCCGCTTTATATACCGCGAATGGTCGTGGCGGCTGGTAAAGGATGCGTGCTTCTTCATCGAAAGGAGCATGTCATGAGCGGCATCGAAAGCATGTTGCAGCGCAACCTGCAGGTATTGGGCACCGGGCGCGAGTTGGCCCGTCTGGCCGACAAGGTCCTGAGCGCTTATCCCGATCCATACCAGCTGGCCGTGACCCAGGCGTCGGTCATCCTGCGCAAGCATACCGGCAAGGACTGGGACCCTCGGCAGGTCTGGTGGCATCAATTCAGTCGTGCCAGCTCCAGCCATCGCAGCTTTACGGGATGGGCGCACAGCAGTCCGCCCGCCAAGTCCCTGCGCTTCACCGAATTGATGGTCGAGCGCTTCGACCCCGGCTTCCAGGAAGCTACTGACTCGCTCGATCTCTATGGCGGCTTCTATCGCCAGGGGCCTCATGCGCACACCTACGATGAGCGCAACGAGGTGCCAATGTTGGCCCGCGATGTCCAGCAGGACTTCTGGGCCTTGGATTTCGCCCAGTTATACCGGCGCCAGATATCGGCATTCTGGGCCGCGTACCAAGATGACTTCAGGCTCCTGGCCAAGGTCAACCTGCTGGGCCAGTGTGCCCGTGCCGAACGGGGCGGGTATATCGACAGCGCGGACGCGGCGCAGTTGCGCGCTCATGTGGTGCCGGGGCTGTCGGCGGGGGAGCGAGCGCCCTCGCTGGCGCAACTGCGTGAACAGTCGAGTGTCGAGCTGCGTGCAAGCGGCTATGGGCTTGGTGTCGCCAGTGGGGCGGCGATCTATGCAATCCAGGGGCCCGGTACCAGGGTCCTGTTGTACTGCCCCTGGGCCGAACAGGCGCTGCGAGGCTTCGACAACCTGCAGGGCATGGCAGGCTGGCTGCGCGAGCACCTGGCCACGGCTCAGGGTCGGGGAGCGTTCCAGCAGGCGTTGATTGCCGACCCGCAAGACCTCGAGGCTGCGCAAGCGGTGCAGCAGGCCCTGCAAGCGCTGGGCGAAAGTCCGAGCGATGCGGCCGCGTTGGCTGTGCTCAAGCAGCAGCGCAGCCCTGTCGGGCACCTTCTCGACGCTCTGGTGGAGCATGCCCGGCAGGAAATGCAGCACACCGCCGCCCGCCTGGTGGACAACAGCCAACTGCGCAAGGCCCTGTGGCGGGGTTATCTGGGGGCTTTCCTGAAAGTGTTCGGCGGTTTCGTGCCGTTGGGTTGGCCGGTGTCGCTGGTGCTGCTCGGCGCCACCCTGGCAAAGGTCGGCCTGGAGGTCGACGGCGCCTTGCACGCCCGCAATGCCCAGGAACGCAAGGCGGCGATGCGTACGGCCATCCTCGATTCGATCTTCGGCGCCTTGAACATGGTGGATGTGAGTTTTGGCAGCAGCCTGGCGTCCCTGACCTACCAGGCGCCGTTCCATGAATTGGACGCATCGCTGGCCGAATGGGAGGTCGAGCAGGCCCCCACGTCGAGCCTGGCGGGGGATGAGGCCAACGAGCTGCTTGACAGCAAGCCAATGGGTAGCGACCGCTTGCAGGGGATTCGGCTCGGCACGGACGGCAGTTGCTGGATCGAGTTGGAAGGATTGCCCTACCGGGTGCGCTTCAGCCCGGAGCTGTCGTCCTGGCTGATAGTACCTCCGGAAAACCCTTACGCTTTCGGACCCTTGCGCCCGGTGCGGATGGACGCTGCGGGCGAGTGGCAGTTGCTGGTGCCGCCACGCCTGTTGGGTGGGGCGCCGACCGATGGCTTGGCCAGCGAGCCCTCGGCGTTCTGGGATGAGTACATGCACACCCACCTGGACCGCAGCCAGACCCTGTCGAATGCCGCGCGAGCGCGCCAGCGAGCTCTATTGCAGGGGCGGGCAATCGATGTGCTGGATGACGAGCAGGAGCCGCTGGTGGACGAAGATGGATTTGACTTCATCGACAGTGAAGGCGAGCACGTTTACACCTACCGCCATGACGGGGAGTACCGCAATCACCGGATCTTCATGTACACGGAAGAAGACGGTGCCAAGATCAATCGGTTCCTGCGCGAAGGCGAGCGCGAGTTCGATTACGGCGACGAAGTCGAGTACCTCGACAACCTCGCCGATGACCTGGGGAAGCTACCGCACAACAACGACGTGCCGCTGTATCGCGGAGGCCATGGCACACGCAGTACCAGTGGTACGCATTTTCGCAGTGGGCAGTTCAAGGTGGGCGATGTGCTGGTCAACACCGACCTGACCTCCTTCACTGAAAACCCCTACATCGTGCGCCTGTTCGCCGCCGACAATGATCTGGTGGCGGGCAGCGGGGTGGAAGGCGTTTTCGACGACAGCTCGGTGGTGTTCGAGCTGCCTGCCGGCAGCTATCAGCACGGCACCCCCATCAGTCCGTTCTCCAGCCATCCGAACGAGGCGGAAACCCTGTTCCTGCCTGGTTCGTATTTCCGCGTCGAGGCGCTCAAGGAAATCCGCGGTGGCGACTACCACTTTGTCAGTGTCAGGCTCAGCGAGGTGCCGAGACCGGCCAGCGGCGAGGTCTATGAGCTGCGTACCGGCGAGCTATTCGACAAGGCCGCCTACGCTGCTCGGCTGGGTAGCGCGGAGCTGGCTAACCGATTCTTCCCTGACTGACGCGCTTCGGCGCGTCTAGCCACTTGTGCCCGGCATCGTGGGTAACTCGGGCACAAGTGCGCAGGTACATACCTACCGCCCCCGAGGTTCATCGCCCAGCCAGGATGCGTGTTCGATCACGACATCAAGGAGCGGGGTTATGAGCAGCAGTATCAAGGAGCGCGTGGAACAGAGCCTCGACGCGGTGGAGGCGGGGCGGCCGTTGGTTCGCCTGGTGGACGAGGTGATTCGCGAGTATCCCGACCCGTACGTACTGGCGAGCCAGCATGCGCAGCGCATTCTGCTCAAGCATACGGGGAAGGCCATCGATCCGCGTTTCGTCTGGTGGCACCAGTTTGACGGGGCCACCAGCAGCAGCCACAGCTTCACGGGGTGGCGGCACAGCGGGCCGCCGCGCAAATCGATGCACCTGGTCGAGTTGCTGATCAATCGTTTCGATGCTCGGTTTCAGGACGCACCGGACGAGCTTGATCTTTATGGCGGCTTTTATCGCCAAGGGCCACACGCCAGCCACTTCGATGAGCGTAATGAAGTGGCGATGCTGGGCAGCAAGGTCCAGCAGGATTTGTGGGCACTGGACTTCGCGGTGGCCTATCGCGATGCAGTCACGCGTTTCTGGGCCAACTATTCCGGGCACTTTCGCGCACTGGCGAAGGTGAATGTGCTGGGGCAGGGGGCCAGCGCGTTGAGAGCAGGACGCATCAACCGTAGCGACTGGGCGTTGTTGCGTGCGATGGCCGCTGACGACCTGGCCGATGGCGAGCTGCCGACGCTGGCCAAACTCGAGCAGGACAGCACCACGCACCCCTTTTCCGTCAACCGCTATGTGCTTGACCAGGGCGACCGCGGCTGCCTCTACAGTTTTACGGTGGCCAGCGGTCGCACCCTGCTTTACCGTCCATGGGCCTCGCAAGCGCTCATCGGCTTTGCTTCGGAATTGGCCATGGCAGGTTGGTTGCGTACGCAGCTGCAGGACCGCGACACCTTGGCTCACCATGTGCTGGCGGCCCATACCGACGCGCGTGACCCGTCACGCGCCCAGGCGGTCAGGACTCACCTGCAGAGTATCGCCAGCAGCGCGAGCGATCAGGCGGCCCTGCACCTGCTCGGCTTCATGAAGCGAACCGTCAGCTCCGATATCTTCAGCCACCTGGCTAACCAGGCCACAACCGAGATGAGTGACAACGCGTCGGCGATCATCGGCAACGCCGAGTTGCGCAAGGCGATGTGGAGCGGTTATCTCGCGGCGTTCATCAAGGTGTTCGGTGGCTTCGCCCCCCTAGGTTGGCCCATGACCCTGATGTTGCTGGGCGCCAGTCTCGCCAAGCTGGGTCTGGACGTCGATGCGTCCCTGCATGCGGCGGACGAGCAGAGCCGCAAGGCGGCGCTGCGCAACGCCATGCTCGACTCGGTATTCGCGGCATTGAACATGGTCGATCTGGGGTTCCAATCGAGTTATGCGTCGCTGACCTATGAATCATCTGTCGGCGAGGCGGATATCGATCTGAATCGCTGGCAGGTGGCACAGGCCGCCCCGCAGCCGATGGAACACCTCGAATCCAATCAAATCGTCAGTGGCGATTTGGTCAGCGACGGGCGTTTGCGCGGTATCAGGGTCACAACCGATGGCGGTTGCTGGATCGAACTCGATGGCCTGTCCTATCGCGTGCGCTACAACCACGACCTGCACGTCTGGCAGATCGTACCTGCTCATAACCCCTTCGCTTTCAGCCCGCTGTATCCGGTGCGCCTGAGCGCCGCCGGGGATTGGGAACTGCTGGTGCCGCCGAAGCTGGCTGGCGGAGCGCCGCCTGCCGTGGATGGCATGCCCAGCGTCACCTCGCGCTTCTGGGACAGCCACATGGTCATCGAAGAAACGCGGAGCAAGCTGGTTGCCGCCCAGGTGTTGCGTCGCCATAAAGCATTGCTTGATACCAGCGAAGTACCACGGCTGGCCCCCGGCCAAGCCCCTGATCTGGACGAGCGAGGCCTGGATTGTGTGCGGGTCGAGGGCCAGACGCGTTACTCGTATCGCTCGGGCCGCGAATTCTACAACTCCCTGATCGAGTACTACACCAGCGACGAATCCAGGGTGAATGATGTGTTCCGTTCGGGTAGCTATCGCTATGGGGACGAGGACGACTACATCCAGGCGCTTGCCGACAGTCTCGAGCGCTTGCCCAGAAACAACGGGGCCAGCCTCTACCGCGGAGGCAATGCCTCGCGCGGCACGGGTGGAGGGAATTATCGAAACGGCCAGATCAGGGTAGGGGATGTGCTGGTCAATACCGACCTGACCTCATTCACCGAGAACCCCTTCATGGTTGCCGAGTTCGCATCGCGATCGGCCGTGAGCGCGCCGGGGAACCTGCCGGGATTGTTCGACGACAGTTCGGTGGTGTTCGAGTTGCCGGCCGGTTGGTACCAGGACGGCACGCCGATCAGCGCGTTTTCCCTTTACTGGGATGAAAGCGAGACACTGTTCCTGCCGGGGCGCTACTTTCGAATCGTCAAGCTGGAGCAGGTTTACGGTGAACATTACCGCTTTATCCATGTGACCCTGCAACAGATCCCCAAACCTGCCTCGGGGACCCTCTACGATCTGCGCACGGGGCTGGTGTTCGACGCCCAGGCCTACGAAGCACGCTTCAAGACACCGGGGCTTGCGCAGCGTTTCTTTGCGGCTGATAGCCCCGCTGCCAGCGTGAGTCCGGCCTGAACCGGCCACTCAGGCTTGCTTGAGCAGCAGCGCCACCCCCGGGTAGTACTGCCCCAGCTCGTTGTGCAGCTTGCGGTAGGCGTAGGGGAAATACCAGGCGATGGCGCAGGCGGTGTGCTTCTGCAGGTCGTCGACCAGGTCCTGAAGCTCTTCGGGGCTGGCGTGCTGGCCGGTTTTCCAGGGAGTGACGAACAGCGCGCCGGCCTTCAGCTGGCTGGCATAACCGATGTGCTTGGCCTGGGCGGCGGTTTCCTGCAGCGCCGAGGCCAGGTCGAGGCGGGCGATACGTGGCCAGCGCTGGCCGGCATGCAGGTGCACAGAGGCTTCGGCGTTGCTGATCGACAGGTCGCATCGCCCCTCGCGCTCACCCTCGTCGCGTTGCTTCTTGCTCTGGTGCTGCTGCAGTGCCACCAGCTCGCCTTGCCAGGCCGCTGCCGCGAGCATGCCGACGTTGGCGGCGCTGCCATGCCAGTAGGGCGCGTCAGCGTCCCCTTGCAGCTGGTTGAAACGATCGATGCAGTCGACCCAGCGCTCCAGCGCCGGGCGCAGGAACTCGAAGTGGGTATTGTTGATGATCAGGCCTTGCATGCTGGGCGCTCCTTGTCATTGTCATTGAGGTCAGCGAGATTGATGGCTAAGTGATATCACTGCCATCAGTGTGGCACAAGCCGACGGATTGGCCATTGATCCAGGCCAGTTCGGCCCACGTTCGATTGACGCTCCCGGTGCAACCCTCTAACCTTCGCGGCGTGTTTCAGGTGCCCTGCGAACCGTGGTTTGGCAGGGTGAAACTGGGAAGCCGGTGGGCGCCAGCAGGCGCGATTCCGGCGCTGCCCCCGCAACGGTAAGTGAGTGCAAAACCGCGCAGGGCCACTGGGTGCAAGCACCCGGGAAGGCGCGCAGGCAAGGGCCAGGTGCCCGCTCACAAGCCCGGAGACCGGCCTGGAACTGCCAACGGCATCACGGAGGGTGATGCGCAGTGCGATGTGGCCCAGGCCACGGCCCCTGCGCGTTCTCCGTCTGCCCGCCTTTTACCTGTCGCCTGGCTGCGACAGCTGCGGAGAACCCTGATGAGCGAATCCCCCGAACGCGACGAACGCCACCTGGCGCGCATGCAGCGCAAGAAGGCGCTCATCGACGAGCGCATCGCCAACTCCCCGAACGAATGCGGCTTGCTGCTGGTACTCACCGGCAACGGCAAGGGCAAGAGCAGCTCGGCCTTCGGCATGCTCGCCCGGGCCATGGGGCACGGCATGCAGTGCGGCGTGGTGCAGTTCATCAAGGGCCGCAACAGCACCGGCGAGGAACTGTTCTTCCGGCGCTTCCCCGAGCAGGTGAGCTACCACGTGATGGGCGAGGGCTTCACCTGGGAAACCCAGGACCGCCAGCGCGACATCGCCGCTGCCGAGGCCGCCTGGGCCGTGTCGCGCCAGTTGCTGCAGGACCCAGCGATCCAGTTCGTCGTGCTCGATGAACTGAACATCGCCCTCAAGCACGGCTACCTCGACCTCGACCAGGTGCTCAGCGATATCCAGGCCCGCCCGCCGATGCAGCACGTGATCGTCACCGGCCGTGCGGCCAAGCCCGAGATGGTCGAACTGGCCGATACCGTCACCGAGATGGGCATGCTCAAACATGCGTTCCAGGCCGGTATCCGCGCACAGAAGGGCGTTGAACTGTGAGTGAAGCACGTCAGTGCCCGGCGGTGCTGATCGCAGCCCCAGCCTCCGGCCAGGGCAAGACCACCGTCACCGCCGCCCTTGCGCGCCTGCACCGCAATCTCGGGCGCAAGGTGCGGGTGTTCAAGTGCGGCCCGGACTTCCTCGACCCGATGATCCTCGAGCGTGCCAGCGGCGCGCCGGTGTACCAGCTGGACCTGTGGATGATCGGTGCCGATGAGAGCCGTCGCCTGCTGTGGGAAGCGGCCCGCGATGCCGACCTGATCCTGATCGAAGGGGTGATGGGGCTGTTCGACGGCACCCCGTCGAGTGCCGACCTTGCGCGCCACTTCGGCGTGCCGGTGCTGGCCGTGATCGACGGCACGGCCATGGCCCAGACCTTCGGCGCCCTGGCCCTGGGCCTGGCGCGCTACCAGCCGGACCTGCCGTTTGCCGGTGTGCTGGCCAACCGCGTCGGCACCTTGCGCCACGCGCAACTGCTCGAAGGCAGCCTGACCGAAGGCCTGCGCTGGTACGGCGGGCTGTCCCGCGAGCGCGGCATCGAGCTGCCCAGCCGCCACCTCGGGCTGGTCCAGGCCAGCGAGCTGAATGACCTGGATGCGCGCCTGGACGCCGCCGCCGAAGCGCTCGCCGCCAGTTGCGATGCGGCGTTGCCGCCAGCGGTGAGTTTTGCCGCGCCAGCGCCTGCAGCGCTTGCGACTTCGCTCAAGGGTGTGCGCATCGGCGTGGCCCGTGACGAAGCCTTCGCCTTCACCTACGGCGCCAACCTGGAGCTGCTGCGCAACCTCGGCGCACACCTCGAATTCTTCTCGCCGCTGCATGACCGCGAATTGCCCGCTGTGGATAGCCTGTACCTGCCCGGTGGCTACCCGGAGCTTCACCACCACGCACTGGCCGCCAATGCGCCGATGCTGGAGGCGATCCGCGCCCACCATGCCCAGGGCAAGCCCTTGCTGGCCGAATGCGGCGGCATGCTCTACCTGCTCGATGCCCTGACCGACGTGGCCGGCGAACGTGCCGCGCTGCTCTGCCTGCTGCCGGGCGAGGCGACCATGCAGAAGCGCCTGGCCGCCCTGGCCTTGCAGGCGGTCGAACTGCCGGAAGGCACCCTGCGCGGGCACACCTACCACCACTCGCTGACCAGCACCGCGCTGGAACCGATCGCCCGCGGCCTGAGCCCCAACGGCGGCCGTGGCAACGAAGCGGTGTACCGCCTGGGCCGGCTGACCGCCTCCTACGTGCATTTCTACTTCCCCTCCAACCCCGACGCGGCGGCGGCGCTGCTGCGACCATGAGCGACCACGCCTACAGCGACGCCGAGCGCGCGGCCGTCTACCGGGCCATCGGTGAGCGCCGCGACATGCGCCATTTCGCCGGTGGCGTGGTGGCGCCGGAGCTGCTCGCACGCCTGCTTGCCGCCGCGCACCAGGCGCCGAGCGTCGGCCTGATGCAGCCGTGGCGTTTCATCCGCATCACCCGCACCGAGCTGCGCACGCGTATCCAGGCGCTGGTGGAGGACGAGCGGGTACGCACCGCCGACGCCTTGAACGAGCGCTCCGATGAATTCATGAAGCTCAAGGTCGAGGGCATCAACGACTGCGCCGAACTGTGGGTGGCGGCGTTGATGGACAACCGCGAGCCGCACATCTTCGGCCGTCGCACCCTGCCGGAAATGGACCTGGCCTCGCTGGCCTGTGCCATCCAGAACCTCTGGTTGGCGGCGCGTGCCGAGGGCCTGGGTATGGGCTGGGTGTCGCTGTTCGAGCCACAGGCGTTGGCCGAGCTGCTGGGCATGCCCGCCGGGGCCAAGCCGGTGGCGGTGCTGTGCCTGGGGCCGGTGATCGAGTTCTACCCGGCGCCGATGCTGGTGCTGGAAAACTGGGCCGAGCAACGGCCCCTGAGCGAAATGCTGTACGAGAACCATTGGGGAGACCGGCCATGAGCGTGGCCTTGCTGACTGTCGCGGGCGTGGCCCTGGACGCCTTGCTCGGCGAGCCGCAACGCCGGCACCCGTTGGTGGGCTTCGGCAACCTGGCGGCGAATCTGGAGCGGCGTCTGAACGCCGGTGGCCGTGGCTGGCGCAGCCATGGTGTCAGCGCCTGGTTTCTCGCCGTGGTGCCACTGACCCTGCTGGCGCTGGTCCTGTCCTGGCTGCCGTACGTTGGTTGGCTGGTCGATGTGCTGGCGCTGTACTGCGCGTTGGGCCTGCGCAGCCTCGGCGAGCATGTGCTGCCGGTGGCCCAGGCCCTGCGCCAGGGTGACCTGGACGAAGCGCGGCGTCGGGTCGGTTACCTGGTCAGCCGCGAAACCCGCGAGCTGGACGAGCCCGCGGTAGCCCGGGCAGCCACCGAATCGGTGCTGGAGAACGGCAGCGATGCAGTGTTTGCCGCGCTGTTCTGGTTTGCCGTGGCCGGTGCGCCGGGGGTGGTGCTGTATCGCCTGAGCAATACCCTCGATGCCATGTGGGGTTATCGCAACGAACGCTTCGAACGCTTCGGCTGGTGCGCGGCGCGCATCGACGACGTACTCAACTACATTCCCGCGCGCCTGGTGGCGCTGACCTACGCTGTGCTCGGCAAGACCCGCCTGGCGCTGCGCTGCTGGCGCCAGCAGGGGCCGCTGTGGGACAGCCCCAACGCCGGCCCGGTGATGGCCGCCGGTGCTGGTGCGCTGGCTGTGGAGTTGGGAGGGCCTGCGGTGTACCACGGTGAGCTGCACGAGCGGCCGCGCCTGGGCGAGGGGCCGATGGCCGACGCCGACGCCATCGAGCGCGGCTGGAGCCTGGTGCAGCGCGGGGTATGGCTATGGTTGCTGGTGATCTGCCTGGGGAGTTACCTGAATGCTTGAACACGGTGGCCGCCTGCTGCGGGCGGTGGCGCAGTACGCAATTGCCCGCGAGCGTTGGCTCGACCTGTCCAGCGGCATCGCGCCCTGGCCCTATGCCGTGCCGCCGATTCCCCAGGAGGCCTGGGCGCGACTGCCGGAAACCGAGGACGGCCTGGAGCAGGCGGCGCGCACCTACTATCACGCCGATCTGTTGCTGGCCGTGGCCGGTTCCCAGGCGGCGATCCAGGCCCTGCCGCAGCTGCGCGCGCCTGGGCGGGTCGGGGTGCTGACACCCTGTTACGCCGAGCATCCCCACGCCTGGCAGCGCGCGGGGCACACGCTGGTCGAACTGGCTGACGAGCAGGTCGATGAGGCAATCGACAGCCTCGACGTGCTGGTGCTGGTCAACCCCAACAACCCCACCGGCCGGCTGATCCCCCGTGAGCGCCTGTTGGCCTGGCATGCCCGGCTGGCAGAGCGGGGCGGCTGGCTGGTGGTCGACGAAGCGTTCATCGACAACACCCCGCGGCTCAGCCTGTGCGGCCATGTGGATCGGCCTGGGCTGATCGTGTTGCGCTCGTTCGGCAAGTTCTTCGGCCTGGCGGGGGTGCGGCTGGGCTTCGTGATGGCGCAGCCGGCACTGCTGCAGGCGCTGGCCGAGCTGCTGGGGCCGTGGACGGTGAGCGGCCCGACTCGGGTGCTGGGCAAGGTGTGCCTGGCCGATGAACTGGCCCACCTGATGCAGATCGACCGCTGCGCCAAGGCCCGCGCGCGGCTGGTGGCGTTGCTGGGCGAAGCCGGCCTGGCGCCGACCGGGGGCTGCGACCTGTTCCAGTACGTGGCCACCGAGCGTGCGGCGCAACTATATGAATACCTCGCCCGGCGCGGCATCCTCGTGCGCCTGTTCGAGCAACCGGCGGCGCTGCGCTTCGGCCTGCCGGCCAATGCGGCGCAGGAGCTGCGCCTGCG
The DNA here is from genome assembly GCF_003940825.1 of Pseudomonas oryziphila. Classification (NCBI taxonomy): domain Bacteria; kingdom Pseudomonadati; phylum Pseudomonadota; class Gammaproteobacteria; order Pseudomonadales; family Pseudomonadaceae; genus Pseudomonas; species Pseudomonas oryziphila. The sequence goes on from NZ_CP034338.1 coordinate 1,442,287, forward strand.
CGAGGCGCTGCTGGATTATCAAAAGGAATCGGCATGACCACCCTGATGGTGCAAGGCACCACTTCCGATGCCGGCAAAAGCACGCTGGTTACCGCCCTGTGCCGCTGGCTGCTGCGCCAAGGCGTAGCAGTGGTGCCGTTCAAACCGCAGAACATGGCGCTCAACAGCGCTGTGACCGCCGACGGTGGCGAAATCGGCCGCGCCCAGGCGGTGCAGGCCCAAGCCTGCCGGCTGGCGCCGCACACCGACATGAACCCGGTGCTGCTCAAGCCCAACAGCGACACCGGGGCCCAGGTGATCATCCATGGGCGCGCGGTCACCAGCATGAACGCCGTGGCCTACCACGGCTACAAAGCCATTGCCATGCAGGCGGTGCTGGCCTCCCACGAGCGGCTTGAGCAGGCCTATCAAGTGGTGATGGTCGAAGGCGCAGGCTCCCCTGCCGAGATCAACCTGCGCGCCGGCGACATCGCCAACATGGGCTTCGCCGAAGCGGTCGACTGCCCGGTGATCCTGGTGGCCGATATCAACCGTGGCGGGGTGTTCGCCCATCTGGTCGGTACCCTGGAGCTGCTCTCGCCGAGCGAGCAGGCGCGGGTCGAAGGCTTCGTCATCAACCGCTTCCGTGGCGATATCGCCTTGCTGCAACCGGGCCTGGACTGGCTGGAGCAGCGCACCGGCAAGCCGGTGCTTGGCGTGCTGCCCTTTGTCACCGACCTGCACCTGGAGGCCGAGGACGGCATCGACGTGCGCCAGGCGGTCAAGGGCGAACGGCTGCTCAAGGTGATAGTCCCGGTGCTGCCGCGCATCAGCAACCACACCGATTTCGACCCGCTGCGCCTGCACCCGCAGGTCGACCTGCAATTCATCGGCCCGGGCCAGCCGATCCCGCCCGCCGACCTGATCATCCTGCCCGGCTCCAAGAGCGTGCGCGGTGACCTGGCGCAGTTGCGCGCGCGTGGCTGGGACACGGCCATCGCCCGGCATTTGCGCTATGGCGGCAAGCTGATCGGCATTTGCGGTGGGTTGCAGATGCTGGGCCGCGAGGTTCACGATCCGCTCGGTCTGGAAGGCCCGGCCGGCTCCAGTGCCGGGCTTGGCCTGCTGGACTACGAGACGGTGCTTGAGGCCGAGAAGCAACTGCGCAACGTCAGCGGCACGCTGGCGCTGGAGCAGTCACCGATCGCGGGCTACGAAATTCACGCCGGAGTCACCCGTGGCCCGGCCCTGGAGCATCCGGCCGTGCAACTGCAAGACGGCCGCTGCGACGGTGCCATCAGTGCCGACGGGCAGATTCTCGCCACCTATCTGCACGGCCTGTTCGAAGGCAGCCAGTCGTGCGCGGCACTGCTGCGTTGGGCCGGGCTTGCCGATGTACAGGCCATCGACTACGAGGCCCTGCGCGAGCGCGATATCGAGCGCCTGGCTGACCTGGTCGAGCAGCACCTGGACACCGCGCATCTGCGCCAGCTGTGTGGAGTCACTGCCCATGCGTAACCTGATCCTCGGCGGCGCCCGCTCGGGCAAGAGCCGCCTGGCCGAGCAACTGGCCAGCAGCAGCGGCCTGTCGGTGACCTACATCGCCACCAGCGAGCCCTTGGATGGCGAGATGAACGAACGGGTACGCCTGCACCGTGAACGCCGCCCGGCTGACTGGGGGCTGATCGAAGAACCCTTGGCCCTGGCCAAGGTGCTGCGTGCCGAAGCCGGCGAAGGCCGTTGCCTGCTGGTGGACTGTCTGACGCTGTGGCTGACCAACCTGCTGATGCTCGATGACGAGCAACGCCTGGTGCAGGAGCGCGATGCGCTGCTGGCGTGCCTTGAGCAATTGCCGGGCACGATCATCCTGGTCAGCAACGAAACCGGCCTGGGCGTGGTGCCCATGGGCGAACTGACCCGCCGCTACGTCGACCACGCCGGGCTGTTGCACCAGGCCGTGGCCGAGCGCTGCCAGCGCGTGGTGCTGACCGTGGCCGGCCTCCCTCTCATGCTCAAAGGACCCACTCTATGACCCAGATGTGGTGGCGTGATGCCTGCCAATCCCTCGACACCGCCGCCATGCACCAGGCCCGCGCCCGTCAGCAGCAACTGACCAAGCCCGCCGGTTCCCTCGGCCAGCTCGAAGGCCTGGCGATTCACCTGGCCGCCTTGCAGGGGCGCGAGCGGCCCAGCGTGGACAAGGTGGCGATCAGCATCTTCGCCGGCGACCACGGGGTGGTGGAGGAGGGCATCTCCGCCTACCCGCAAGCGGTGACCGGGCAGATGCTGCGCAACTTCGTCGGCGGCGGTGCGGCAATCAGCGTACTGGCCCGCCAGTTGGATGCAGGTCTGGAGGTGGTCGACCTCGGCACCATCGATCCGTCCCTCGAACTGCCCGGCGTGCACCACCTGCGCCTGGGCGCGGGCACGGCCAACTTCGCCCGCCAGCCGGCGATGACCGACACCCAGCTGGCCGCCGCCCTGCAGGCCGGTCGCGACAGCGCCCTGCGTGCGGTCGAGGACGGCGCCCAGCTGTTCATCGGCGGCGAGATGGGCATTGGCAACACCACGGCGGCAGCGGCCCTGGCCAGCACCTTGCTGAGCTGCCCGGCGCGTGAACTGAGCGGGCCGGGCACCGGCCTGGACAGCGCCGGTGTGCGGCACAAGGCCGAGGTGATCGAGGCGGCGCTGGTACTGCACGGGTTGCGCGCCGACCAACCGCTGCAGGCCCTGGCCTGTGTCGGTGGTTTCGAGATCGCCGCGCTGGCCGGCGCCTACCTGGCCTGTGCCCAGCACGGCGTGGCGGTGCTGGTCGATGGCTTCATCTGCAGCGTCGCCGCCCTGGTGGCGGTACGCCTCAACCCGCAATGCCGCCCTTGGCTGCTGTTCGCCCACCAGGGCGCCGAGCCGGGCCACAAGATGCTGCTGGCCGCGTTGCAGGCCGAGCCACTGCTAGCCCTGGGCCTGCGCCTGGGCGAAGGCAGCGGTGCGGCGCTGGCTGTGCCACTGCTGCGCCTGGCCTGTGCCCTGCACGGGCAAATGGCAACCTTCGCCGAAGCGGCGGTGGCGGACCGCCCGGCATGATCCTCGACCTGCTGCGCCACGGCGAGACCGAACTGGGTGGCGGCCTGCGCGGCAGCCTGGACGATGCTCTGACCGCTACCGGCTGGGCCCAGATGCGCCAGGCCGTGGCACAGGCTGGCCCCTGGGACATCCTGGTCAGCTCACCGCTGCAACGCTGCGCGCTGTTCGCCGACGAGCTGGGCGCGCGCCTGGGCTTGCCGGTGCAGCGCGAGGCGGATGTGCGCGAGCTGCACTTTGGCGACTGGGAAGGCCGCAGCGCGGCGCAGATCATGCAGACCGAAGCCGATGCCCTGGGGCTGTTCTGGAACGACCCCTACGCCTTCACGCCGCCGGCCGGCGAGCCGGTGCTGGCGTTTGCCGAGCGAGTGGTGGCAGCGGTCGAGCGCCTGGCCCGCGCGCATGCCGGCAAGCGCGTGCTGCTGGTCACCCACGGCGGGGTCATGCGCCTGTTGCTGGCAAGGGCGCGTGGCTTGCCCCGTGAGCAGCTGCTGCAAGTCGAGGTCGGCCATGGGGCGTTGATGCGCCTTGAGGCCAGCCTTGATGGCCATTTGCGCGAGGTTGGCTGAGATGCTGCCGTTCTGGATTGCCCTGCAGTTTCTCAGCAGCCTGCCGGTGAGCCTGCCAGGTATGCCGACGCCTGCGCAGATGGGGCGCTCGGTGCTGTTCTATCCCGCGGTCGGGCTGCTGTTCGGCCTGCTGCTGTGGCTGGCCAGCCATCTGCTCCAGGGTACGGCGGCGCCCTTGCAGGCGGCGCTGTTGCTGGCCTTGTGGGTGCTGCTCAGCGGCGCCCTGCACCTCGACGGCCTGGCGGACAGCGCCGACGCCTGGCTGGGCGGCTTCGGCGACCGCGAGCGCACCTTGCAGATCATGAAGGACCCGCGTAGCGGGCCGATTGCCGTGGTCACCCTGGTGCTGGTGCTGCTGCTCAAGTTCTGCGCTTTGTGGGTACTGGTGGAGGACGGCGCAGGCGGCCTGCTGGTGGTGGCGCCGATAGTCGGGCGGGCGGCGATGCTCGGACTGTTCCTGACCACGCCCTATGTGCGCCCGGGTGGACTGGGCACAGCATTGGCCGAGCATCTGCCGCGCCGGGCCGCTGGCTGGATACTGCTGGGCTGCGCCGGGGCCTTGGGCATGGCGGGCAGTTGGGCAGTGATGGCGGCTTTGCTGGCTGCACTGCTGGTATTCGGCTGGCTGCGCCAATTGATGTGCCGGCGGCTGGGGGGCACCACGGGCGACACCGCTGGCGCACTGCTGGAACTGCTCGAATTGACGGTGGTGGTGGCGCTGGCGGTGATGCGCTGAGCGGGTTGTCAGCGTGTGAATTTTCCTGCGGTTGTTGCGGAAATTTCCTTTGATGGGCTGACATATCCTCGGCAGCTCCACCCTCGCAAGGAGCGCACATGCGCCACTGGATCCTCGCCTGCCTGCTGGCCCTGAGCGGCCTGCCCGCGGGCGCCGCCGACCTGGTCGACTTCTGGAGCCTGCCGCGCCACGGCGGCAATAGCTTCAATCGACTGCCCCCCGACCAGGCCTACTTCAATGCGCTCAAGGGCTATGGGGCCAGTTGGGTGCGGCTTTCCTATGACAAGTGGCGGCCGTCGGCACGCGATTTCCTCCTGGGCACGGCGGATGACTATCAAGGGTTGGCGCAGGCCGATCTGCAACAGTTGTTGGAAGTCCTTGACCGTGCCCACGCGGCGGGCCTCAAAGTCGTGATCACGCCCTTGTCGCTACCGGGCATGCGTTGGGCGCAGAACAACCAGGGGCATTTCGATGACCGCTTGTGGCAGGACAAGCGCTTCTGGGACCAGTCCGCACGGTTCTGGCGTGACCTGGCACTGGCGCTCAGGGACCACCCGGCCATCGCCGCCTACAACCTCATCAACGAGCCCGCGCCGGAAAAACACGGTGGCCTGGCCGAGCACGCCACTGCGGCGCAGATGAAGCAGTGGTATCTGGGCCAGCAGGGTACTGCGCGCGACCTGCCGGCTCTTTACCGGCAACTGCTGGCGGCCATACGCGACGTCGACGAAAAGACGCCGGTCATGCTCGATGCCGGTTGGTACGCCGCCGCTGATGCTTTCGATTACTGGCCGTCGATACCGGACGACCCCCGCGTGCTGTATAGCGTGCACATGTATGAGCCTTATGCCGCCACCAGCGCGCCGAACATGGCCCGCCTGCAGCCGTTGGCCTACCCGGGGCCGGTGCCGTTCGCCGGGCAGGTGCAGCAGTGGGATGGCGAACGGGTCGCGCGGTACCTGCAGCAGCCATTGGACTGGGCCGCGTCGGTCGGGCTGCCGCGCTCGCGGCTGGTGGTCGGGGAGTTCGGCTGCATGCGCCGCCTGCCTGGGTGTCGGCAGTACCTGGAGGACGTGCTGACGGTGCTCGACCGCCAGCAGTTGCATTGGGCGTTCTACAGCTTCCGTGAAGACAGCTGGGACGGCATGGACTACGAACTGGGTGCGGCCAAGGTGCCTTGGCGGTATTGGCAGGCGATCGAACAGGGAGCGCCGGACCCGCTGCCACGCAAGGCCACACGGGAATTCGAGCCGATCCGCCGGCGCCTGCAGCCGTGACGGCGGCAATGAAACTTCTTGCAACATCCATATTGCGGGTATATACACGTAACCATGCTGACCAGTGAATGCATCTGTACCCACCTGCGTCGTGCTGCCCGTGGGGTGAGCCGACACTACGACGAGGCCCTTGCCGGCTTCGGCATCAATGTCGCCCAGTTTTCCCTGCTGCGCCATGTGCAGCGGCTCGACCGGCCGAGCATCACCAGCCTGGCCGAGGCCATGGGCCTTGAGCGCAGCACCTTGGGCCGCAATCTGCGGGTGCTGGAGGCCGAGGGGCTGGTGTGCCTGGCCGACGGCGATGACCAACGCAATCGGCTGGTGCTGTTGAGCGAGGCGGGCAAGGCGCGGCTTGAAGCGGCGCACCCGGCCTGGCAGCAGGCCCAGCAGCAACTGGTGGAACAACTGGGCGAAGGCCAGCGCGACGAACTGGTGCGCCTGCTGGAGCGGCTGGCTTGATTCATTACGATCATAAGCGGGTATATACCCGCATAAACCTTGCGATGTGCTGGAGACAACGACAATGACTTCCGTATGGCGGACCAGCGGTTGGGTGCTTCTGGGGGCGGCGCTGATCCTTGCGCTGTCATTGGGTGTGCGGCATGGCTTCGGCCTGTTCCTGGCGCCGATGAGTGCCGATTTCGGCTGGGGCCGCGAGGTGTTCGCCTTCGCCATCGCCCTGCAGAACCTGATCTGGGGCCTGGCCCAGCCGTTCTCCGGCGCGCTGGCCGACCGGCTGGGCGCGGCGAAGGTGGTGATCATCGGCGGCATCCTGTACGCCACGGGGCTGGTGCTGATGGGCATGGCCGACTCGATCTGGTCGCTGTCGCTCAGTGCCGGCCTGTTGATCGGCATCGGGCTCTCAGGCACGTCGTTCTCGGTGATTCTCGGCGTGGTCGGCCGTGCCGTGCCGCCGGAAAAGCGCAGCATGGCCATGGGCATCGCCAGCGCGGCGGGTTCGTTCGGGCAGTTCGCCATGCTGCCCGGCACCCTCGGCCTGATCCAGTGGCTGGGCTGGTCGGCGGCGCTGCTGGTGCTGGGCCTGATGGTGGCGCTGATCGTGCCGCTGGTGGGCCTTTTGCGCGACAACCCGATGCCTGCCCAGGGCGCCGATCAGAGCCTTGTCCAGGCGTTGCGCGAGGCCTGCTCGCATTCTGGCTTCTGGTTGCTTGCCCTGGGCTTCTTCGTCTGCGGCTTCCAGGTGGTTTTCATCGGCGTGCACCTGCCGGCCTACCTGGTCGACCAGCACCTGCCGGCCATTACCGGTACCACGGTGCTGGCGCTGGTCGGGCTGTTCAACATCGTCGGTACCTACACCGCCGGCTGGCTGGGCGGGCGCATGTCCAAGCCGCGCCTGCTGACCGCGTTGTACCTTTTGCGGGCGGTGGTGATCGTGCTGTTCCTGTGGGCGCCGGTGACCCAGGTCAGCGCCTACCTGTTCGGCATCGCCATGGGCCTGCTGTGGCTGTCGACGGTGCCACTGACCAATGGCACCGTGGCCACGCTGTTCGGTGTGCGCAACCTGTCCATGCTCGGGGGTATCGTGTTCCTGTTCCATCAGCTGGGGGCGTTCCTGGGGGGCTGGCTGGGCGGTGTGGTGTATGACCAGACCGGCAGCTACGACCTGGTCTGGCAGATCTCGATCCTGCTCAGCCTGCTGGCCGCCGCGCTCAACTGGCCGGTGCGCGAACGCCCGGTGGCCCGGTTGCAGGCGCAGGCGGCATGAACCGGCAACTGGCGCGCAGCCTGCTGGCCCTGGCCGGGCTGCTGTTGCTGGCCTTGGTGTGGTGGGGCTGGCACAAGGGCGGGCTGGCGCTCATGCAACTGGGCATGAGCCTGTGTTAGGCGCTACCCTGCAAGAAGCATTTTCCTGCAGGAGCACCCCTTGATGCATGCACGCTGGCTGACCTTACCCTTGCTGGCCCTGGCCGCCGCGACTTCTGGCTGGGCTGCTGACTGCCCGGCGCTGCTGCACGGCAGCCTGCCCGAACTGCGTGGCAAGGAGCAGATCGACCTGTGCCAGCGCTTTGCCGGCAAGCCGCTGGTGGTGATCAATACCGCCAGCTATTGCGGCTTCGCCCCGCAGTTCGAAGGGCTGGAAACGACCTACAAGGCCTACCACGGCCAAGGGCTTGAGATGCTGGGCGTGCCGTCCAACGACTTCAAGCAGGAAGACGCCGACAGCGAGAAGACCGCCAAGGTCTGCTACGCCAACTACGGTGTGACCTTCACCATGACCAAGACCCAGCCGGTACGGGGCAAGGATGCGATCCCGCTGTTCGTCGAGCTGGCGCGCCAGAGCAGCGCACCAAAGTGGAACTTCTACAAGTACGTGGTGGACCGCAAGGGCAAGGTCATCGGCAATTTCTCCAGCCTGACCAAGCCGGATGATCCGGCGTTTACTGCGGCGATCGAGAAGGCGATTGCTTCACAGCCGTGAGGTGGCTGCCTTGGGATTGCATGTAGGCCACCAGGTGCAGGACGACAGGTTTGCAGCGCTCTCAAGACCGAGCGCCGCCCGCGCGGCGCATCGCTGGCAAGCCAGCTCCCACATCTGTTTCGGGCCAATTATGCCTGTGAGGGTACCGCCGCCCGCCTTGGTGCATGTCTCAAGTCGGGTGGAGCGCCAGCAGTGCCCACCTCAAAACCTCGTCGTACCAACAAGGCGGACAGCGATGAAATCACAGGAGTGACTGGCCCGAAACAAATGTGGGAGCTGGCTTGCCAGCGATGCGCCGCGCGGGCGGCGCTCGATCTCATAGGCGCTACAAAAACACCGCCAGGCACCTGGTAGCCTTCACTCAACATCCCGACCTGCACCTGTGGCCCAGCCTCGCCTCAATGAGGATGCACCGTCAGCGCCACCAGGCGCACGACCAGTGGCCTTACCATCAGCACACAAACAAAGGCCACCGGCATCGCCAGTTGGTAGGCCTTGAGCACCTTGCTCAGGTAATCGTCACCCACCCCGGCGGTGGCCGCGGTGATCACGAAGCACATCAGCATGGCCATGATCCCCGACATGAAAAAGGCAAACACATAGGGTGTCGCACCTGGATGCAGCTTGCGTCGGGTGCGCAGGGTAAGGGGCTCGTTCATGGCGATTCCTGTTCGAAAGGTGAGGGCGCAGGTTAGCAATGACTGCCCAGGCGCCTGTAGACCTTGCCCAGTGTGTTCTTTATAAAGAGATTCTTACGAATCCGAAGGGCACGACATGGACCTGCTCAACGCCATCCGCAGTTTCATCAAGGTGGTCGAGGCCGGCAGCATTGCCGGGGGCGCCCGCGTGCTGGGGCTTAGCCCGGCAGCCGTCAGCCAGAACTTGGCGCGCCTGGAGGCTCACCTGCAGGTCCGCCTGCTGTCGCGTACCACCCGCAGTATGGCGCTTACACCGGCAGGCAGCCTGTACTACGCGCGGGTGAGCCATATCGAGCGTGACCTGGCCCTGGCCGAGCAAGCCGTGGCCACGCCTGACAGCGAACCGCAGGGCAGGTTGTGCATTGCCTCGAGTTCGGCCTTTGGTCGGCATGTGCTGGCGCCGCTGATCCCGGCGTTTGCCGCGCGCTATCCGCAGCTTTCGATAGAGTTGGTGATGACTGACCGCAAGGTCAATCATGCCCGCGAGGACGTCGACGTCAGCCTGCGCATCACCCCGCAGCTCGAAGATCATCTGCTGGCCCGGCATATCGCGCGTATTCCCTTCATCTGCTGCGCCTCGCCCGGTTACCTGGCCGCCAACGGCTGGCCGGTTACGCCTGAGGCGCTGCGCGAGCACCGCTGCCTGGTGTTCCGCTACCCGGTGGACGGGCGCTTCCTGCCCTGGGGGTTCATGCGCGATGGCCTGCGTTTCGAGGCGCAGTTCGGACCGGTACTGATCAGTGACGACATCGATGCCCTGACCCAGATGGCACTGAACGATGGCGGTATCACCCGCCTGGCCGAGTTCATCACGCGACCGCACCTGGACGCCGGGCGGCTGGTGCCGTTGTTCGAGTTCAGCGACGACACCCAGGCCTACGCCCAGACCGAGCCGATGGATGTCTACCTGTGCCTGGCGGACCGCCATGCCATGACCACCAAGGTGCGTGCTTTCATGGCGTATCTGCAGGACTGTCTGGGCGACAGCTGGCACGTGCAGGCATGAAAAAACCGCCACGAGGGCGGTTTCTTCATGCTGCGGCAGTGACTTAGAAGCGGTAGGTGAGGGATGCACCGATACCGTGGGCACTGTTTTCGTACTTGGCCTGATAGGTGCCCTTGGTCGGGCTTGCCAGGTTGACCTTGGTGTCTTCCTCCCACAGGTAGGAGTAGGCCACGTCGATGGTCATGTCGTCGGTCGGGCTGTAGCCGGCGCCCAGGCTGAAGATCTTGCGATCGCCAGTAGGAATGCGCGGCGAGCGGTCCTGGTTGTTGGTCGGCGACTGGTCCATGGAGAAGCCTGTGCGCAGGGTCCACTCCTTGTTCACCTTGTAGGCCGCACCGATGGCGCCAGCCCAGGTGTCATGCCAGTTCTGCTCCTCGGTGATGGTGCCCAGCCCGCGCCCGACCGGGCTGGCGGCAACCTGTGCCGGCAGCTCGTTGGTGACGGTGATGTCTTTCAGGCGGCTCCAGCGGGTGAAGGTGGTGCCTGCGTACAGGGTCCACTGGTCATCCAGCTCGTGAGTGATCGAGAAGTCGGCCGACTCCGGCGTCTTGATCTTCAGTTCGGCGTCGAACTTGCTGCCACTGAACGGGCCGAGGAGCGCGTTGTTGACCTTGGTATCGCCTTCAAGCTTGTAGTCGACCATCGAGTGGTAGGTCAGGCCGATGCGGGTGCGGTCGGTGGCCTGGACCATGATGCCGATGTTGTAGCCGACGGCGGTGTCGTCGCCCTTGATCTTCACTTCGCCGTCATTGCGGCCAGGGGTGAACGGGTTGACGGTGTTCGAGCCCAGTTCGCCCTTGATGCGGTTGATGGTCGGACCGAAGCCGATCGACACCTTGTCGTTGAAGGCATAGCTGATGGTGGGCTGGAAGGTCACCACTTCGACGTGGCTCTTCTTGCCCCAGTAGCGTGCGGCGTCGCCGCTGCCATAGTCGGTAACCAGGCCGAACGGTACGTATACACCGAAGCCGACGCTCCAGTTATCGTCGATCGGCTTGACGTAGTAACCCATCGGCACGCCGACGACCGGGACCATGTCACCGTCGGTTTCCCCCCCGAGGTTGCTGCCACGGCCGGAAATGTCGGATTTTGCAAAGATGGCTGCGCCACCCACGGTGATTTGTTCGCGCTTGAGGCGCGCCATGCCCGCCGGGTTGCCGTACACGGTGCTGGCATCTTCGGCAGAAGAAGAACGACCCGCGAAACCTGTCCCCATGCCGCTGACACTTTGTTCGTTCAGCGCGAAACCGCTGGCGAGCAAGTGGCTGGAAGCGAGGGCAACGGCAATACCGAGGGAGGTTTTGAGCATTGCTTTTTTCATTATTAGAAACTCCTTGGGATCTCCGGGGCGGAAAGCTACCAACAAATCTCGCTCCACGCTATAGGCTGTATCGCGGGAGATAGAGCGGTTTTGTAGGACAATCCGACCAAAATTCCTTTTTTCCGGGGTGTATACGAGAACGACTCTCAGAACGGTTCTGTCGCAACGGGTTCGATGCAGTGCTGCCAGGCCCTGGCGAAGTCACGCAAGCGGCCCTGGGGGTTGAAGGTCTGGCGCCAGATACGCGCCAGCCCCAACAGGTCGTCGGCGGCGGGTAGCGGGGTGGCCTGCTCCTCGATGAGCATCCAGGCAATGGCGGTGGCGTAACGCAGGTTTACCGTGAGTTCCAGGTGCGGCCCGCCGAGGAAGGCGTGCTGGCTGGCCAGGCCACGGACCAGGCTGGCCAGCTCGGGGTCACGGGCGAGGAATTGGTCCCACAGGCAGCGGTGGCGGTGCTCGGCAATGCGGTAAAGGCCGTGGCCGCGCCGGTCGTGCAAGGCGGAGCCCAGTGCCGACTGGCTGGCGGCAACGCCCAGTAACAATGCTTCGGCGCTTTCGCAGTGGCGGTTCAGGTAGATCAGCGTTGGCCGGATCACGTATCGACTCAACTCGTTCGCAGCGATGCCCATGGTGCCCTCGAACAGATCAGGACCGACGGGCGCTGGAGCTTGGCAGCTGGTGAGTGGTCAGGCCCGTCGGAAGCGACCACGGCCGCTCGAGTTGAAGTGTAGTGTGATAAGCATGGTGTAAAGGGCTGTTTTTAAATCGATTGCTGCCTGAGGTCGCGGGGCATATGCCCGCTGGCAATTAAGCCAAGAACCGTCAGGCAGCTTGCATGGGCATGGATTCATGGCATGAATCGCGCGCCATTCATTCATGCAACCAGCGACTGGCGGGTGCGCTCGATCACTGCCTGCAAGGGCTCGGCGCGGGTGTACTGGTCCGGGTACAGGCGCTCGGAGTGGCAAGCGACGCCATACTCGTCGACCAGGGTGAAGCTGAAGCTGCCCTTGCGGGGCGCTACGATCAGGCACTTCAGTGGAGCGAAGGCTTTGGAGAGGGTGCCAGCGGCAACCTGAATTTGATGATGGTTACTCATATTGTTGGATGTTCCTGCGTAAGACACGGTGTTTGATCCGTGCACAATAGAAACGTTCCAGTGACGTCTTTATTAAGGAGACGCAGAACCTGACTGGAACAGGGCAGCCAGAGTGGCGCAAGCAAAGGTGGGCGCTGGGCTGACTGGTAGGTACGACAAAAGGCAGGCAGCACACCGGGGCCAGGGTTCGAGGCACCGGGGAAGATCCTGATCAATCTGAGACGTGATTCGTGCTTGAGCAGCGTTGGCTGCCAAGTGGATCATCGAATGGGCCGGTCCTGATGGGGCATTGCCTGCTCGTGGTCGAGGGCGTATGCAAGGACTGTGTGGCCGGAATTGACTTTCAGCTGGGTACTAACAGGGCGCACCCTACACGAATGTTCGAGGGTTGGCAAGCATCCAGTTGTTTTCAGCGAAGCCGGCCATTATGTCGATTCTTGTCGGTGCTGTGAAGAGGGGAGCTGCCCCATCGAATGCCTGGATGGCCTGTTTTCGAGCACGCCCATGCCGTTTGATGGTGCACTTGTACACATTTGAGACACTGGCTGTTAGCCCCGTGCAACAGGCTGCAAACGCTTCGCCAATGACTTGACTGCAAGCTTAAGTCAATGAAAAAAAACACTAATTTTTACTGGTGAAAAAATCGACAGTTTGACTGTAAGCCCCGGTTCATAGGGGTTTGCGGGCTTCATGAGGGGGTTGTCCACCGAGTTATCCACAGCTTCTGTGGATTGTCACGAGCACTTGCTCTAGCACGGGCGTGCCAGCAGTTTGGGCAAGTGTCCGACAATCGGGGTGGTGCAGCGGGGGTGGAGATACGCCTCGCAAAAACGTCAAGAAAAAAACATGAAAAAAAATCGATCCTGGCCGAAAGTCTGCCGGGCCGTAGCGAAAAAAAAAGAGTAGAGTGGCGCGCCTCTTGAGTCACCTACGCTGTCGGTCATGAAGTTTCGCGGTAAACACCTCGCCAGTCCGGATACATCGTTGCCCCCCAAAAAACACTTTTCCCTGAAAGTTGCCTTGTGGCTGCTCGACAGCCCGCGCCTGGGCGACAAGCCCAGCGTCAAGCACCTGGCCGGGCGTATGCTCAAACAGCCGGCCCGCCAGGGTGTGGTGGTGGCCCAGAGCCGCCTGGGGCAGATGCTGTGCCGCGACTGTGGCAACGCCCGCGACCGGCGCATCGGCCACGAGCTGCTGCGCCAGGCTGCACGTGCCGGTGATCGCCGCGCACAGCTGGAGTACGGGCGTGCATGTCAGGCCCAGGAGCCCGAGCAGGCCCGTTACTGGCTGGAGCTGGCGGCGGGGCAGGGCTCACAGGAGGCGCGGCGGTTGTTGCGCCAGTGGGGCGACAGCTGATCGCGCTGCGCACTGTGGGAGCAACTGTCTTACTGTAGGAGCGGCCTTGTGCCGCGAAAGGCCCGCTCCTACAGCTGTCGTGTGGTACATCAGTACAGGCTCGCTCCGCGATGAGGCCTCGCAGGCAACCTGATCAAGCTGCTGATAAGCTGCGCAGCATTCGCAAAAGATCGTTTGGGGTAACCATGGCAGTGGATCTGGCCAGCATTCTGCTGGGGTTGGTGGCGGGTGCCTTGCCCTGCCTGGGATGGCTCATGCAGGTTCAGCGCCGCCAGGGTGCCCGGGACGCAGAACGGGCCTTGCTCGAAGAGCGCCTGAGCAGTGCCCAGCTGGCCCACGAAGGCCTGCAGGCCCAGCTTGACGCCGGCCGCGACGAGATCAGCGATCTGAGCGAAGCCAACACCGTCAAGCAGGCCCAGTTGGCCGCCCTGGGGCGCGAGCTGGAGCTCTTGCAGATCGACCGCGACAATGCCCGCGACGCCGCCCACGCCTGGAGCCTGGAGCGTGCCAACCGTGAAGCCGAGCTGCGCCGCTTTGAAGCGCAGGCGGCTCGCCTGGAGGCCGAATTGCGTGAGCAGCAGGAAAGCCACCAACAGCGCCTGGAAGACCTGCAGCAAGCGCGTGACACCCTGCGCGCCCAGTTCGCCGAAATGGCCACGAAGATCTTCGACGAGCGCGAGCAGCGCTTCGCCCAGACCAGCCAACAGCAAATGGGCCAGTTGCTCGACCCGCTCAAAGAACGCATCCAGGCGTTCGAAAAACGCGTCGAGGAAAGTTATCAGCAGGAGGCCCGCGAGCGTTTCTCGCTGGGCAAGGAACTCGAGCGCCTGCAGCAGCTCAACCTGCGCCTGTCCGACGAAGCCACCAACCTCACCCAGGCGCTCAAGGGCCAGAAAACCCAGGGCAACTGGGGTGAGCTGATCCTCGAGCGGGTGCTGGAGCACGCGGGCCTGGAAAAGGGCCGCGAATACCAGACCCAGGTCAGCCTCAAGAGCGCCGATGGCGAGCGTTTCCAGCCCGACGTGCTGATCATGCTGCCGGGCGACAAGCAGGTGGTGGTCGATGCCAAGGTCAGCCTTACCGCCTACCAGCAGTTCGTCAGCAACAACGACGAAGCCGCGCTCAAGCAGCATGTGCTGTCGCTGCGCAACCACGTCAAAGGCCTGTCGAGCAAGGATTACAACCGCCTCGATGGCCTGCACAGCCTCGATTTCGTGCTGCTGTTCGTGCCGATCGAGGCAGCGTTCTCGGCGGCGCTGCAGGCTGAGCCGAACCTGTTCCAGGAAGCCTTCGACCGGCAGATCGTGATCGTCAGCCCGACCACCCTGCTGGCCACCCTGCGGGTGATCGACAGCCTGTGGAAGCAAGAGCGGCAAACCCAGAACGCCCGCGAGATCGCCGAGCGCGCTGGCTGGCTGTACGACAAGTTCGTGTTGTTCATCCAGGACTTGGACGAACTCGGCGCCCGCCTGCAACAGGTCGACAAGGCCTACGCGGCAGCGCGCAACAAGCTCTGCGAAGGGCGCGGCAACCTGGTCAGCCGCAGCGAGCAGCTCAAGCTGCTCGGCGCCCGGGCCAGCAAGAGCCTGCCGGCCGAATTGATCGAGCGCGCCTTAAGCGACGAAGCCGTTACTGAACCAGGCTCAGATGCCGATTGAGCAGGGCGCGCAGCGCTGCGGGCTTGACCGGCTTTGCCAGGTAGTCCAGGCCGGCGGCATGGACCATGGCGATGGTCTCGTTGCGCCCGTCGGCACTGATCACCACCCCCGGTACCGGCTCGCCCAGGCGCGCCCGTAGCCAGCCCATCAGCCCGGTGCCGGTCTCGCCATCGTCCAGGTGGTAGTCCACCAGCGCCAGGTGCGGGCGCAGTCCCTTGGTCAGCAGCGCCTCGCATTCGGCCTGGTTGCGGGCGGTCCACACCTGGCAGCCCCAGCGGCTGAGCAGGCTGTTCATGCCGATCAGGATGCTGTCTTCGTTGTCCACGCACAGCACCTGCAGCCCGGCCAGTGGTTGGCCTGGCTGCTCCATCGGTGCCGGCGTCGCCGGTGCGGCGCTGCGGGCAATCGGCACGCTGACCCGGAACACGCTGCCCTTGCCCGGCCAGGAGCGGACTTCCAGCCGATGGCCCAGTACCCGGCACAAGCCATCGGCAATCGCCAGGCCCAGGCCCAGGCCTTTTTCGGCGCGGGTCTGGTGGCTGTCCAGGCGTTTGAATTCCTGGAAGATCACCGCCAGCTTGTCGTCGGCGATGCCCGGGCCGCGGTCCCACACCTCCAGCCACAGGCGCTCGCCCTGGCGTCGCACGCCCAGCAGGATCGGGCCCTTGCCATAGCGCAGGGCGTTGGTGAGGAAGTTCTGCAGCACCCGGCGCAGCAGCTTCATGTCGCTTTCCACCCGCAGGCGGCTGCCGCGCAGGCGGAACGCCAGGCCTTTTTCGGCGGCCAGCAGCTTGAACTCGGCACCGAGGGTGTCGAACAGCTCGTTGAGGGCAAAGGCTTTGACGTCGGGGGTGACCTTGCCGTTTTCCAGGCGCGAGATGTCCAGCAGGTCGCTGATCAGCTCTTCAGCCGAGCGCAGCGAGCTGTCCATGTGCTGCACCAGTTGCCGGGCTTCGTCGTTCATGCCCTCGGCCTGCTGCGACAGCGCGGCGGAGAACAGCCGTGCGGCATTCAGCGGCTGCATCAGGTCGTGGCTGACGGCAGCGAGGAAGCGGGTCTTGGACTGGCTGACGGCCTCGGCGCGGCTCTTGGCCTCGGTGAGCGCCTGGTTGAGCTGCGACAGCTCGTGGGTGCGCTCGGCCACCCGCTGCTCCAGGCCTTCGTTGGCGTCACGCAGGGCCTGCTCGGCTTCGCGGAACGGGGTGATGTCGGTGAAGCTCATGACGAAACCACCGCCGGGCATCGGGTTGCCGATCAGCTCGATCACCCGGCCATTGGGGAACAGCCGCTCGGAGGAGTGCGCGCGGCCCTGGCGCATCCAGTGCAGGCGCCGGGCCACATGGACCTGCGCCTCGCCTGGGCCGCACAGGCCACGCTCGGCGTTGTAGCGGATGATGTCGGCGATCGGCCGGCCGACGCTGATCAGCCCGTCAGGGTAGTTGAACAGCTCCAGGTAGCGCCGGTTCCAGGCCACCAGGTGCAGGTTCTGGTCGACCACGCTGATGCCCTGGTTGATGTTCTCGATGGCGCCCTGCAACAGCGCACGGTTGAACTGCAGCACCTCACTGGCCTCGTCGGCGATGCGCACCACGTCCTCGAGTTGCATCTCGCGGCCTTCGATGGCCGCCTTGACCACTGCGCGGGTCGAAGAGCTGCCGAGTACCCCGGCGAGCAGGCGCTCGGTGTGTTCGATCCAGTCACCGTCGGCGTTCTGGTTGGGGTTGAAGCCCTTGCCCTGGCGGTAAGCGAAGCGGATGAAGCTCTGCCGGGCACGCTCTTCGCCGACGAAGCGCGCGGCCAGGTTGAGCAGGTCGTCGATCTGCACGGCCAGCAGCGGCTTGCTGCTGGGGCGGGCGCTGGTCTGCTGGCCGATGAAGCGCCCGGCCTGCCAGTGCTCCGAGACCCGCGTGCGCGACAGGATCGAGACCCAGGCGAACAGGGTGAAGTTGCCCGCCAGCGACAGCACCACGCCTTGGGTGAGCGGGGTGATCGGCAGGTCCAGCGGGTTGCCATGCAGCCAGGCCAGCCCCGGGAACAGCGACAGCGACCAGCCCAGGCTGTGGGCGGCGATTGGCAGTACCAGGGTGTAGAACCACAGGAAGATGCCGGCGGCCAGGCCTGCAAACACGCCGCGGCGGTTGGCCTGTTTCCAGTACAGCGCGCCGAGCATGGCCGGGGTGAGCTGGGTCACGGCGGCGAAGGCGATCTGGCCGATGGTCGCCAGGCTGGCGGTGGAGCCGAGCAAGCGGTAGCTCACATAGGCCAGTAGCAGGATCACCACGATGGTCACCCGGCGCACCGAGAGCATCCAGTGGCGGAACGCTTCGAACGGCCGCTCGGCGTTGTTGCGGCGCAGCAGCCAGGGCAGCAGCATGTCGTTGGAGACCATGGTCGACAGCGCCACGGCCTCGACGATGACCATGCCGGTGGCCGCCGAGGCGCCGCCGATGAAGGCCAGCAGCGCCAGGCTCGGGTGGGCTTCGGCCAACGGCAGGCTGATCACGAACGAGTCGGAGATCACCGTGCCCGGCAGCAGCATCTGCCCGGCCAGGGCGATGGGCACGACGAACAGCGCGGCCAGGGCCAGGTACAGCGGGAACACCCAGCGTGCCAGGCGCATGTCCTGGGGTTCGATATTCTCCACCACGGTGACGTGGAACTGCCGGGGCAGGCAGATGATCGCCATCATCGCCACGGCGGTCTGCACCACCATCGACGGCCAGTTGATGGTCTCCTGCCAGTAGCTTTCCAGGTGCACCGACTGGCGCGCCTGGGTGAACAGGTCGTCGAAACCGTCGTACAGGTTGAACACCACGAAGGCGCCCACGGCGAGGAACGCCAGCAGCTTGACCAGCGACTCGAAGGCGATCGCCAGGACCATGCCGCGGTGGTGCTCGGTGACGTCCAGGCTGCGCGTGCCGAAGACGATGGCGAACAGCGCCAGCACCAGCGACACCACCAGCGCGGTGTCCTGCACCCGGCTGCCGGTAGCGTCGGCGTTGGCGCCGATCAGCAGGTTCACCCCCAGCACGATGCCCTTGAGCTGCAGGGCGATATAGGGCAGCACCCCGACCAGGCAGATCAGCGCCACCACCACGGCGAGGGTTTGCGACTTGCCGTAGCGGGCGGCGATGAAGTCGGCGATTGAGGTGATGTTCTGCTGCTTGCTGATCAGCACCATCTTCTGCAGCACCCAGGGCGCGAAGATCAGCAGCAGCACCGGGCCCAGGTAGATCGGCAGGAACGCCCACAGTTGCTCGGCGGCCTGGCCGACCGCGCCGAAGAAGGTCCAGCTGGTGCAGTACACCGCCAGCGACAGGCTGTACACCCAGGCACGCAGCTTCGGCGGCAACGGGGTGCTGCGGCGGTCGCCGTAGAAGGCGATGGCGAACATGATGGCCATATAGGCCAGGGCGACCACGGCGATCAGCCCGCTGGACAACGACATGCAAACTCCGGAGCAAAAAAATGAAACGCGGTCACGATCAATCAGTCTGGCACGCAGGGGCGGGTTAGTCAGCGCCGACGTTGGTCGCAGTGGCAGGACGTCGCAGGCAGTACAGTCAGCCTGTGCGGTCCCTTCGCTGGCAAGCCAGCTCCCACAAGTACAGTGCTTGCCCCAAGAAATGCGCGGAACCTGTGGGAGCTGGCTTGCCAGCGATAGGGCCCTGATAGGTAGCCTAGAGCTGCTGGGCCCCGCGCGTGCCCAACCAGTAGAACACCGCCGCCAGCAGCACAGACCCGATCAACAGATAGAACACCGACGCCGGCGCCATGTACCCCAGGGCCAGGCCCACCAGCATCGGCCCCAGCCCCGCGCCCAAGTTGGAGAGGTTCTGCGCGCCGTAATAGATCCCACGCAGATGTTCCGGTGCGATCAGGTCGATGAACATGAATTCGGCGGGAATGACGATGATTTCGCCCAAGGTGAACACCAGCATGGCCAAGCACCAGGCCACTGCAGAGCCGGCCAGGGAAAACCCCAGCAGCCCGGCGACGAACATGGCCATGCCGGCCATCAACCAGGGCATCAGGTGCTGGCGGGCCATGCGCCGGCCGATCAGGTACTGCAGGGCGATCACCGTGAGGGCGTTGGTGGTCACCAGGTAGCCCACCAGCCGCGCCACTTCGGCGGGGTCGTGGATGCTCACCACCAGGTATTGCGACAGGTAGGCGGTGAACTGCCCGAACACCACGGCGCTGAGCACGCCGCCCAGGGTGAAGCACACCAAGCGCCGGTCGCGCAGCATGCCCAGGGCGACCTGGATGAAGCCTGCCGCCGGCGCGCCCTTAGCCTGGCTCGACAGGCTGCGTTCGCCCAGGCGGTGATAAGCCAGGCTCAGGCCCAGGCCAATCAGTGCCGACACCAGGAACGGCAGGTGGTCGTCGGCTTCGATCAGCAGCACCCCGAGCATCGGCCCGGCGGCCCAGGCGATGTTGTTGAAGGTGTACTTGATGGCGAATACCTCGCCGCGCTGATCTTCGGGCAGCAAGGCGCAGAACCCCGCCTTGGCGGCAATGTCGACCACGGTCTGGGCCAGGTTGGCCACCACCAGGAAACTGAAGAACAGCACTGCCGAGGTACTGGCCACCATCCCCGCGATGGCCAGGGCGAACACCAGCGCGCTCGCCACGATCAGCGTGTGGCTGCGCAGCGTGTCGACCAGGTGCCCGCCATACAGGCTCAGCAACGATGCCAGGAACATCGCGCCACCGACCAGCAGGCCCGTCTGGCCGATCGACAGGGCCATGTGCGCGGACAGGTAAACCACCAGATAGGGCAGGGTGATCGCCCGGGCCGTGGTCAGGGTGAAGGTGGTGAACAGCAGCAGGCGGACGGCGGCAGGGTAGCTTTTAAGGGCGCGCAGCATCGACGGATCCTTGTCTTTGTTAGCGGCCAAGCATATGCCAGGCGGCATGCCATGGGCTATATCTTTAAAATCGATAACAGATAGAGAAATTACCCGTTATATAGATATTCTTCAAAGGCATAAGATGAATTCACCTTACACAAGGCCAGGAGACAGCCCATGCCATGCACCCAGACCCGCGCACCTTCATGGCGCCCGTTCAGCCAATTGGCCCATCCCCGCGAGGTGATCCGCCAGTTCACCCCCAACTGGTTCGCCGCGACCATGGGTACCGGCGTGCTGGCACTGGCCTTTCACCAGTTGCACATCCCGCTGCTGGACAGCCTGGCCGAAGGGCTGTGGTGGCTGACCATTGGCCTGTTCGTCTTGTTCTGTGTCTTGTATGGCGCCCGCTGGGTGCTGTTCTTCGACGAGGCCCGGCGGATTTTCGCCCACTCCACCGTGTCGATGTTCTTCGGCACCATCCCCATGGGGCTGGCCACCATCCTCAATGGCGCGCTGGTGTTCGGCCTGGCGCGCTGGGGCGAGGCGGTGGTGCCTTGGGTCGAGGGCCTGTGGTGGTTGGATGTGGGCCTGGCGCTGCTGTGCGGGGTAGCCATTCCCTACCTGATGTTCACCCGCCAGGAGCACAGCATCGACCAGATGACCGCGGTGTGGCTGCTGCCGGTGGTGGCTGCCGAAGTCGCCGCCGCCAGCGGCGGGCTGCTGGCGCCGCACCTGGCGGACGCTCACGCACAGTTCCTGGTGGTCATCACCAGCTACGTGATGTGGGCGGTGTCGCTGCCGGTGGCGTTCAGCATCCTCACCATCCTCATGCTGCGCATGGCCTTGCACAAACTGCCGCCGGCCAACATGGCGGCCTCCAGCTGGCTGGCCCTGGGCCCGATCGGCACCGGTGCGCTGGGCATGCTGGTGCTCGGTGGCGACGCACCGGCGGTGTTCGCCGCCAATGGCCTGGGCAGCCTGGGTGAGGTGGCCCGTGGCCTGGGCCTGGTGGCCGGCATCGTGTTGTGGGGCGCGGGCTTGTGGTGGTTGCTGACGGCGGTGCTGATCACCCTGCGCTACATGCGCCAGGGCATGCCGTTCAACCTGGGCTGGTGGGGCTTCACCTTCCCACTGGGGGTGTACTGCCTGGCCACTCTGAAACTGGCGGCCTGGCTGCAGCTCGGCTTCTTCAGCGTGTTCGGTCAGGTGCTGGTGGTTG
The DNA here is from genome assembly GCF_003940825.1 of Pseudomonas oryziphila. NCBI lineage: Bacteria > Pseudomonadati > Pseudomonadota > Gammaproteobacteria > Pseudomonadales > Pseudomonadaceae > Pseudomonas > Pseudomonas oryziphila. The sequence continues at coordinate 1,463,582 of NZ_CP034338.1, forward strand.
CGCTGGCCATGCTCTGGGCCCTGGTGGCCAGCCGCACCTTGCGCGGGGCGTGGCGCGGCGAGCTGTTCGTGTCGCCGTGCATTGCCCAGCGCTGACCGGCCTTACAGGTTGGGTGTGTAGTCGAAGGCGCTGGCGGCCTGGATATCGGTGAACGGGGTGACGGCCGCATGCTTGTTCATCACGCTGTTGACCAAGGAGCCTGGGAACATCTGGATGGCGTTGTTGAAGCGCTCCACTTCGCCGTTGAAGATCACGATGGCCGCGCCGACGTTCTGTTGCTGCTCGGCGATTTCACGCATGAGGTTGTTCATCAGCTCCGAGGCCTTGAGCTCGGGGTAGGCCTCGAAGGCCACGCGCAGCCCGCCGAGCAGCGAGCGGGTGGCGTCCTCGGCCTTGGCCAGGGTCTTGCCGTCCGCCTCGACAGGTAGCTCGGCAATGGCGCTGCGCAGGCGGGTGATCCCGGCCAGCACGCCTTGTTCATGGTCGCGGTACAGGCCGGCCTGCTCTTGCAGTGCATCGAGCACCTTGGTCTTCTGCCTTTCATAGGTCAGCACATCGGCCCAGGCGCGTTTGACCCGGTTATGGTTGCCGACGATGCCGTTGTACAGGCTGATGACGATCAGCGGCACGCCGATCAGCACGGCCAGCAGGATAAGGGCGAAAAGGTCCATGTCAGTGCTCCGTCTGTAGCTGTGCCGGGGTAGGCACAGTGAAGTTGTCGTCGTGCTGCTCGGCCAGGGTGTGAACGGCGTCGAGCAGGGCGCTGAGCTGTGGCAGGTGCACGCCGTGGTCGATCAGCAAGCGGAAATCGCTCGCGCGGGTCAGCTCGCAAGTGAGCTTGAAAGCGAGCGGATTGTCGTTGCTGCTCAGGCACAGGTGCCCGTGCCGCGAAAACTCCAGGTTGGGCTTATCGAGTTGGCGATGCAGGTCGAGCAGGTGCAGCACCGTCACCGGCTTGGCGAAGCGGGCGCAGGCCATGGCCGAGCTGCCGGTGAGGCTGAAGGCGCTGTCGAAGTCGCTCGATGCGGTCTTGAAGGGGTACTCCATGTCGACCATGGATGAGCGGCCTCCGCTACCGCCGCCCAGGGCGATGCCCTGCACCCAAGGGAAGTCGATCACCAGGCTGTAGCGATCGTATTCCTGATAGGAGGTCACGGTTTTCGAGGTAGTGCCGCCTTTGCCATCGGACTCGGTTTCCTGGTGGGTCTGCTTGTCCACGTAATGCAGGTGGTACCAGCGGTAGTCGAAGCTGTGCAGCCGGCCTTGATAGTGGCCCTGCACGGCGCGGCGCAGGAAGCGTTTGTGGTTGCCGCGCACATAGTCGCGAAACTCGGTTTGCAGGCCCTCGAGCAACTGGCTGTCAGTCACCGGGATTTCCTGCAGGCCGGCGGTGATCAGGCTGGAGCGCTCGGCCAGGTCGTGGGCGAGGTTGGGGATGAGCTTCCTGCGCTGGTAAAGGACGATCAGGCTGATCGCAGCGGCGCCGAGCAGGCCGAGCGTGAGGTTGGATGCAAGCTGCGGCAGGCTCTGGCCCAGCAGATTGGCCAGCGGCGCCAGCAGCGGCTCGTAGGCCTGCAGGTAGCCTGCGATGCTGGCAATCGCCAGAGGCCCACAGAGCAGGGCAATCAGCCAGGGCAAGCGGTTGTCGAACTGCATGTTGCCGTAAAAGGCGGCCATGGCGTCCACGGCGACCAGCAGTTGCTGCTTGGTCGTGGCCGTGCGTGCGGCGTGGCTGGCCGCCTGCAGCGTGCGCTTGAGCCGGGCGTTATGGGTATTCAAGTGAATCAATGGCTGGCCTTCATCCCTGTTCAGTTCGGCCCCAAGGCGCGCACCTTCCGTGTTGCTGAGGGGCGGCAGTCTGCCAGCTTCGCGGTTGCCGTTCCATCGTGCCGGCCAACGGGCTTGCCTTCATCGTCCATTCCCGTGCAGATTTGTGGCTTTATGCGCTGAACGTGCCTCCAATGACAAAGCCCAATCAGGTACACGGACGATGAGTCACCCCTCGCAATTCACCCTGCTCGGCAAGCGGCGCTTTTTGCCGTTCTTCATTACCCAGTCGCTGGGCGCGTTCAACGACAACCTGTTCAAGCAGTCGTTGATCCTGGCGATCCTCTACAAGCTGAGCCTGGAAGGCGACCGCTCGATCTGGGTCAACCTCTGCGCCTTGCTGTTCATCCTGCCGTTTTTCCTGTTCTCGGCGCTGGCCGGGCAGTTCGGCGAGAAGTTCGCCAAGGACCGGCTGATCCGCGCGATCAAGCTGGCCGAAATCGTGATCATGGCTGTCGGTGCCATCGGTTTCATCACCAGCCATCTGGAGCTCATGCTGCTGACGCTGTTCGCCATGGGCACCCACTCGGCGCTGTTCGGCCCGGTGAAGTACTCGATCCTGCCCCAGGCCCTGCGTGAAGAAGAACTGGTGGGCGGCAACGGCCTGGTGGAGATGGGCACCTTCCTGGCGATCCTCGCCGGCACCATCGGCGCCGGGGTGATGATGTCGGCTTCCAGCTACGCCACGGTGGTGGCCGGCGGGGTGGTCGGCACTGCCGTGCTCGGCTACCTGGCCAGCCGCTGGATCCCGCGGGCGGCGGCAGCGGCACCGGAAATGAAACTCGACTGGAACATCTTCAAGCAGTCCTGGGCCACCCTGCGCCTGGGCCTGGGGCAGACCCCGGCGGTGTCGCGCTCGATCGTCGGCAATTCGTGGTTCTGGTTCGTCGGCGCCATCTACCTCACGCAGATCCCGGCTTACGCCAAGGACTGGCTGCACGGCGACGAGACCGTGGTGACCCTGGTGCTGACCCTGTTCTCGGTGGGCATCGCGGTGGGCTCGCTGCTGTGCGAACGCCTGAGCGGGCGCAAGGTGGAGATCGGCCTGGTGCCGTTCGGCTCGTTCGGCCTGACCTTGTTCGGCCTGCTCTGGTGGTGGCATTCGGGCGATGTGCCGGCAGGCGCGGCGCCGCACAGTTGGCTGGACTTGCTGGGCATGAGCCAGGCCTGGTGGATCATGGCCTCGATCGTCGGCCTGGGCATCTTCGGCGGCTTCTATATCGTGCCGCTGTACGCCTTGATCCAGGCGCGTACCGCCGAAGGCGAGCGGGCCCGGGTGATCGCCGCCAACAACATCCTCAATGCGCTGTTCATGGTGGTGTCGGCGATCGTCACCATCGTCCTGTTGAGCCTGGCCAAGCTGAGCATCCCGCAGCTGTTCCTGGTGGTGTCGCTGCTCAACATTGCGGTCAATGCCTACATCTTCCGCATCGTGCCGGAATTCACCATGCGCTTCCTGATCTGGCTGCTCAGCCACTCGATGTACCGGGTGCAGCACCGCGAGCTTGAGCGTATTCCCGATGAAGGTGCGGCGTTGCTGGTGTGCAACCACGTGTCGTTCGTCGATGCGTTGCTGATCGGCGGCGCCATTCGCCGGCCGATCCGCTTCGTCATGTACTACAAGATCTACAACCTGCCGGTGCTCAACTTCATCTTCCGCACCGCTGGCACCATCCCCATCGCCGGGCGCGGCGAGGACGAAGTGATTTATGAACGTGCCTTCGCCCGCATCAAGCAGTACCTGGCCGAGGGCGAGCTGGTGTGCATCTTCCCCGAGGGCAAGCTCAGTGCCGACGGCGAGATCGATGTGTTCAAGGGTGGGGTCAGCCGGATCCTTTCGGAAACGCCAGTGCCGGTGATACCGCTGGCATTGCAGGGGCTGTGGGGCAGTTTCTTCAGTCGCGACCCGAACAAGGGCTTCTTCAAGCGCCTGTGGTCGCGGGTGACCCTCGTGGCAGGCGCCGCCATCCCGGTGGAAGCGGCGCAGCCCGAAGCGCTGCGCGAGCAGGTGAGCCTGCTGCGCGGCGATGTGCGTTAGGAAGGGATAAGGCGCAAGGTCAGCTGGCGCTGACCTTCAGGCCAACCAGGCCGGTGATGATCAGGGCAACACTGGCCAGGCGGATCAGCGCCATGGATTCACCGAACAGGATGATCCCGGCAATGACGGTACCCACGGCGCCCACGCCGGTCCAGATGGCGTAGGCGGTACCCAGCGGCAGCTCTTTCATGGCCAGGCCCAGCAAGCCAAGGCTGATGACCATGGCGCCGACGGTCAGCACGGTGGGCAGGGGGCGGGTAAAGCCGTCGGTGTACTTGAGGCCGACAGCCCAGCCGACTTCGAACAGGCCGGCGAAGAACAGGATGATCCAGGACATGGTGTGTCTCCATCTATTAATGATGGGGCCGTCCCCGATACGATCACGCGCAGCGTCGTGAGGTCGTCCTCACAGTGCGCACTATATTGCCCATTTGCCGAGGCCGGGGCAAGTCTCAGGGATCGGTGGTTGCCTCATCGCCGGCAAACCGGTGTGGGAGCCGGCAAGCCGGCGATGAGGCCGGAGCAGGCAACATCAATTGCTGACAGAGGCGGTGCTCTCAACCCCGGGCGAAGGCTCCTCCATCCGCCTGAACCAGGTCGACAGCAACGCCCCGGAGATGTTGTGCCATACGCTGAACAGCGCGCTGGGCACCGCCGCCAGGGGCGAAAAATGCGCCGCCGCCAGCGCCGCGCCCAACCCCGAGTTCTGCATGCCCACCTCCAGCGCCAGCGACTTGCGCTGGGCCAGTGGCAGCTTGCACAGCTTGCCGGTGAGGTAACCGAGCAAAAAACCGAAGCTGTTGTGCAGGATCACCACCGCCATGATCAGCAGGCCCGATTCGGCAATTTTCGCCTGGCTGGCCGCCACCACCGCGCAGACGATCATCACGATGCTCACCACCGACACCAGCGGCAGCACTTGCACCGCCGCGTGCACCCGCGCGCCGAGCAGGCGCTGGGCCAACACGCCGAGCACGATCGGCAGCATGACCAGTTGCAGGATCGACCAGAACATGTCCATGAATGAAACCGGCAGCCAGGCCGAAGCCAGGAACCAGATCAGGGCCGGGGTGAGCAGCGGGGCGAGCAGGGTGGTCACCGCCGCGATCGCCACTGCCAGTGCCAGGTCGCCCTTCGACAGCCACACCATCACGTTGGACGCCGTACCGCTCGGGCAGCAGCCGACCAGGATAACGCCCACGGCGATCTCCGGCGGCAGGTGAAACAGCTGGCACAGCAGCCAGGCCACACCGGGCATGATCACGAAGTGCGCCACCACCCCCAGCGCTACCCGCCAGGGCTGGCGGGCGAGGGCGGCGAAGTCGTCGAGCTTGAGGGTCAGGCCCATGCCGAACATCACCAAGCCCAGCAGCGGCACGATGGCCACCTTCAGGGCGATGAACCACTGCGGCATGACAAAGGCCAGGCAGGCGAACACCAGCACCCACAGGGCGAAGGTGTTGCCGACGAAGCGGCTGAGGGCGGCGAGGGCGCGCATGGCGGGGGGAAACCTCCGGTTTCAGCTTCAAGCTCCAAGCTCCAAGCTATAAGAAGAAGCGGTGCCCGAGCAGGCACCGCAGTTGCTGTGGCTTTTTCTTGTCGCTTGCAGCTAGAAGCTTGCCGCTGTTCTTCAAACTCCCTGCGGAATCTCCTCGCCACCCAGCGCCTCGAACAGCGCCGGCAGGAACTCGTTGAAGGTCATCATCATCAGCAGGAAGCTGGCATCGAACTGTTGCTGGGCTTCGTCACCGCCGTCCTGCTCGGCCTGCTCCTGCAGCAGCTCCTCGAACTTCAGGCGCTTGATCACGGTCTTGTCGTCGAGCACGAACGACAGCTTGTCCTGCCAGGCCAGGGCCAGTTGCGTGACCACCTTGCCGGTGCTCAGGTGCAGCTGGATTTCCTCGCCGGTCAGGTCCTGGCGTTTGCAACGCACGATGCCGCCGTCTTCGGCCTGGTCGCGCAGCTCGCATTCGTCGAGCACATAGAAGTCCGCAGCCGGCGCCTGGGCCTTGACCCATTCGGTCATGGTCGCCACCGGGGCAATCTTGACGCTCACCGGGCGCACCGGCAGCGAGCCCATCACTTCACGCAGGGTCGACAGCAGGTCTTCGGCACGCTTGGCGCTGGCCGAGTTGACCAGGATCAGGCCCTGGCGTGGGGCGATGGCGGCGAAGATCATCGAGCGGCGGATAAAGGCGCGCGGCAGGAAGGCCTGGATGATCTCGTCCTTGATCTGGTCGCGTTCCTTCTTGTAGACCTTGCGCATCTGCTCGGTCTCGATCTCTTCGACTTTCTCCTTCACCGCATCGTTGACCACGCTGCTGGGCAGGATGCGTTCTTCTTTACGCGCGGCGATCAGCATGAACTCACCGCTGACGTGCACCAGTGGTGCGTCCTCGCCCTTGCCGAACGGGGCGACGAAACCATAAGTGGTCAGTTCCTGGCTGGCGCAGGGGCGGGCCGGCTTGCTGGCCAGGGCAGCTTCCAGTGCTTCAGGCTCGAACGGGACATCCTGGGTCAGGCGGTAGGTCAGCAGGTTCTTGAACCACATGGGGGGCAATCTCTCCTCAATACATAAGGCGGGCATTATTCTCCGAGCGGTGGGTTCAGGCCAACCCTGTCAGAGGGCCAGCACCACCCTATAAAGGAAGAAAACAGCGGCTGCGCTAGGTCCTTGAAAATTATTCAAAAAAAATTAAAAAAGTGCTTGCCAGGGTACAGGCTCCTCCGTAGAATGCGCACCACACCGAGACGAAGGGTGATTAGCTCAGCCGGGAGAGCATCTGCCTTACAAGCAGAGGGTCGGCGGTTCGATCCCGTCATCACCCACCACTCGATGTATAGCGCGGCGGTAGTTCAGTCGGTTAGAATACCGGCCTGTCACGCCGGGGGTCGCGGGTTCGAGTCCCGTCCGCCGCGCCATATTAAGCTTCAGGGCCCACTGAACACCCTGAAGCAACAGAGAAAGCGACCTTAGGGTCGCTTTTTTTGTTTCTGGCCTTCACCGGTGAGCCGGACCGGCCAGAATCCTCTGTCCGCCGCAAGTGGCCAGCAGGCCGTGCGCCGGTTCTTATCGCCAGCACGAGACCGACCATGCAGGATGCCAGCCTCTCTCCCTCCGCGACCCAAGCCGCGCCCCTACTCGGTATCGACCTTGGTACCACCAACAGCCTGATTGCCGTCTGGCGCGATGGCGCCGCACAACTGATCCCCAACGCCCTTGGCGAAGTGCTGACCCCCTCGGTGGTGAGCATCGATGAGGATGGCAGCATCCTTGTCGGGCAGGCTGCACGGGCGCGCCTGACCACCCACCCACAGCTTACCGCCGCAGCGTTCAAGCGCTTCATGGGCAGTGACAAGCGCTATGCGCTGGGCGAGCACCACTTCACACCGGAAGAGTTGTCGGCCCTGGTGCTGGGCGCACTGAAGCAGGATGCCGAAGCCTACCTGGGTTGCCCGGTGAGCGAGGCGGTGATCTCGGTGCCGGCCTATTTCAGCGACGAGCAACGCAAGCGCACGCTGTTTGCCGCCGAGCTGGCCGGTTTGACCGTGCAACGCCTGATCAACGAGCCGACCGCCGCTGCCATGGCCTACGGCCTGCACGAGCAGAAATTCGAGCGCACCCTGGTGTTCGACCTGGGCGGCGGCACCTTCGACGTCACCGTGCTGGAGTACGCGCTGCCGCTGATCGAGGTGCATGCTTCCACTGGCGACAACTACCTGGGCGGTGAAGACTTCACCGAGGCCTTGCTGCTGGCCTGCCTGCGCGACTGGAACCTCGCCCTCGAAGACCTCGAAGGCCAGGCCCTAGCCAGCCTGCGCGACGCCATCGAACAGCTCAAACGCGAAGCGGGCGAGGGCAGCTGCACACTGAACTGGAATGGTGACGGCCAGGCCCGCGAATGGGTGCTCGACGAACTCAAGCTGCAAGCCATCTGGGCGCCGTTGCTGGCGCGGGTGCGTACCCCCATCGAGCAGGCCCTGCGCGATGCCCGGCTGAGCCCGCGCGAGCTGGACAGCCTGGTGCTGGTCGGCGGCGCCACGCGCATGCCGCAGGTGCAGCAACTGGTGGCCAAGCTGTTCGGCCGCCTGCCGTACCGGCACCTGGACCCGGATACCATCGTCGCCCTCGGCGCCGCCAGCCAGGCTGCCTGCAAGGCCCGTGACGCGGCCATCGACGAACTGATCCTGACCGATGTATGCCCCTACACCCTGGGTATTGCTTCTTCACGGGGCGAAGACGTCACCGGCGCGTTCTCGCCGATCATCGAACGCAATACGGTGATCCCCACCTCCAAGGTGCAGCGCTTCTACAGTAGCCATGCCGAGCAGAAATTCGTCCGTATTGCCGTGTACCAGGGCGAGCGGCCGTGGGTGCGCGACAACATCCTGGTCGACAGTTTCGAGATCCCGCTGCAGCAGACCGGCCAGATCCAGCCGCTGGACGTGCGTTTCAGCTACGACATCAATGGCCTGCTGGAAGTGGACGTGACCTTCCTCGAAAGCGGCCAGAAGCACAGCCACAGCATCGACCGCAGCCCCACCGGGCTGGATGCCGACGCACGCCAGGCCAGCCAGGAGCGCCTGGCCAAGCTGAAGATCCACCCGCGCGACACCCTGCCCAACCGCACCCTGCTGGCTCGCCTTGAACGCGCCTGGATGCAGAGCCTGGGCGATGAACGCGAGCTGATCGGCGGCTGGCTGGATGCCTTCAACAACGTGCTGGCCCGCCAGCAGGCCAGCGAGATCAACCGCGAGCGCCAGGCCTTGAGCCAGGCGCTCGACGAACTGCGCTACTGACCGTTGAGGTGCCGCAGGGTGGCCTGCAGGCTGTCGTCCAGCAGACCCGGCTGTCCCGGCACCGAGCCATAGCGGTTCGGCAGCCGGTCGCCGGGCAGGCCCAGCAACAACAATGGCACTACCGGCAGCAGGCGGCTGAGCAGCACCAGGAGGACCAGCGAGGGGATGCCCCGACCCAGATCGCGCAGGCGCCTGAGCAAGGCACTGATCAACAACCCGATGACCACCACCATCAGCGCTGGCACCGTCAGCATGAGGCTGTAGCACAGGGCGATGGCCACCAGGTGCAGGCCGAAGCCTGTACGGTCCAGGCGGCTGTTGAGCTTCCATACGGCCCAGAACGGCACGGGTTTGTACTGCAGGTCTTTGAGCAGCATGCGCTCGGACCAGCCCAGCAGCGCCATGATTGCGCAGCGCAGGCCCAGGTGCTCACGCGGGTTGTCCTTGTGCTTTTGCAGGGCGCGCAGTACGCGGGTTGTGGGGCGTGTGCAGCGCTCCAGCAGAGCGTCCAGGGCCTCCAGCAGGTCGCTCACCAGGCGCCTGTCGATGCCATGCTCGCGCAGCACCCAGTTTGGTACCGTGCGAGTCTTGCCCTTGAGCAGGTCAGCGCGCCAGGGCGCGAACCAGTCGCCCGTTACCTGTATCGCCTCAAGCCGCTCGCGCAGTTGGCTACGCAGCGCCTCGTCAAGCGAGCGGTCGTGGTACAGCACTGCGCAAAACAGCAGGTAGCCCAGCGGGTTCTTCGCGAGCACAGAGCCGTCATCGTTGCCCAGGCATTGCGCCAGTTGCTTGGCGCTCGGCAGGCGGTCGCTGTTCAGCGCCTGCTGCAGGTTCGCCATGCGCGCTGCGACCTGAGCCTGCAGCGGGTCGCTGGGGTCCAGGTTGCCGAGCAGGCCGCCGCTTGGGTGGCGCAACAGCAAGGCATGGGTAGCGGCGAACGGATGCTCCTGCGGGTACTGCAACTGGCCGGGCAAGGCCGGGTCGATCAGCGCCAGCCAGCGGGTCGGCTGGTCGATCATGGCCAGCATGAACAACTGCTGGCGGTGCCATTGCCATAGCGCTTCGCCCTCGGGCATCGCCGGCAACACCACGCCGTCCTCGGCCAGGCGGCCCTGCAGATGCAGGGCGAACGGCACGGTGAACATACGTGGCATGTTGAAGTGATTGTTGAGTTCGTACACCGCCTGGGCCGAGTAGCAGCGCAGGCGCCGCAGCCACTCGCGGCAAACCGGGTGAATCGCGTCTTCGCTCAGGGCTGCGGGCAGTTCGGCGCCTGGCAGGGTGTCGGCACAATACCGCGTCAGCGCCTGGCATACCGGGGCGTGTGACAGCCAGTGCAGTTGCTGTGCGGCCTGGCGCTGGAAACCTTCGAGAATCAAAGCGTCGAGCGGGTCTTCGCTCGGGTGTTGGGCGAGGATCTGCCCCAGCAATTCGGCTTCACCACGTTGCAAGGCCCAGGCCTGCCAGTAGCGCTGGTGCAGGGCGTGCTCGTCTTGCTCTTGCAGCAACCAGGCCAGCAGCGGCAGTTCGTCGTCGCCGTCCAGGCGCCAGTCGACGAAGGTGGCGGCGATGCCGCCCAGCTCAAGGCGCGCCGCTTCGGCCCAGCGCGCCAGGGTCTGCGGCGCTTGCCCCGGGCTTCCCCAGGCCTGGGCCGGGTCGGCCAGCTCGGCGGGCCAGGCGGCAGGCGTGTGTTGCAGGTCAAAGGCCTGGATCAGCAGCGGCAGGCGCTGGGGTTGATGGCGCGCGCACAGGTCGAGCAACCAGCGTTCGGCCTGTGGATGCCGATGCTCACGGTACAACCGCAGCCAGCAGTCCAGGGCCTGTTGTTCGGCGCCCAGGGCATCGGCCTGGCGGGCCAGCAGGTAGAGCAGGTCGGCGTCGTCGGGCGCTTGCTGCAAGCGCTCCTGCAGCAGGCCATGGAAGGTGCTGCTGGCAATGCCGGCCTGGCTGAACTGCACCATCAGGCGTTCTACCAGGGCTTGGTCATTGGGCATCGCCAGGCAGGTGTGCACACTGGCGAACTGCTCGTATTCGAACAGCGGGCGCTGGGTGAAGCAGTGCTCCAGGCTGCGCAGGTACCACAGGGTTTCCATTTGCGCAGTCGGTGGCCAGTCACGCATCAGCCCGGTGTCGAACGGATCCGGTTCGTCCAGCCGGCGCAGGAAGGCTTCCACCGGTTGCGGGTTTTCCAGGCGCAGCAGCTGCTGGTCCCAGGCCAGGCGACGGGCCAGCATGCCCGCGCACTGGTGCGACAGCGGGCCGCAGTCGTACAGGGCGCGCAGCAATTGCCAGCTCAGCTCGTCCAGCTCGTCCAGCGGCAGCTCGTCCAGTTCGGCGATGTAGCGCTGCCAGGCCTGCGGGTCGAAACGCAGGGCCGGCTCTTCGAGCAGGGTGTGGAAGCTGATCAGCGCGGGGTGCGCGGCGGCTTCCTCGGCCGGCTGCTCGTTGGCATCGACTGCCGTGGCCTCTTGCTCGCGGGCCAGGCGCAAGGCTTCGTCATAGGCCGCGCGCAGGGCCTTGAAACCTTCCGGGTCGGTTTCGGGGTGGTGGGCTGGCAGCCGGCCACGGTAGGCCAGGCGGATGGCGTCGAGGTCGTTGGTGGGGTCGATTCCCAGACGAATCCAGCAGCTCATGACCAGCAATCCTCTTCCAGCGTGTTGGGGCGTTCCGGTTCGGGCAGTTGCAGGTCCCAGGGCAGGCCGGCGAGCAGTTCATGGGCGCCGTAGCGCAGGTTGAGCAGGATGCAGCGGTTCCAGTGCTCGCTGCCTTGGCGTTCGAGGTTGGCGGCGAAGGTCTCGTCGCTGCTGTCGCTGACGTTCCACAACGCCTTGCCGAACAGGTAGCCGGCCAGGTAGGTGTCCCAGCGGTTGTAGTAATGGCGGGCGCGCAGGGCCAGGCGGTAGTGCAGGTAGAGGCTTTCTTCGCGGCTGACCAGGTCGTTCTTGACCCCGGCACGCAGCAAAAAGCTCATGCGCCCCAGGTCCCAGGCACGGGTGCCGCCGGGGCCGCAGTCGGGGAAGGTGCGTGCGGCGAATTCGTGGCGGACACGCTCACGTGGGCTGAGCCCGTCGAGCAGCGCCTGCCACTGGCTGGGCAGGCAGCGCTGGTATTGCCAATAGGCCTCACTCACCTCGGTGGCGTGGCCGGTGTCGGCCATGCCGAGCATGTCCAGCAGTTGTGCACGGTTGCTGATGCCCCACCAGCGCTCCAGGTCGGACTGGTCCTCGCCTTCGTAGTATTCGGCGGCGGTGTAGCTGGCGCCGTTGAGCGCGGCCATGGGCGCGGAGAGGGCAAACAGCCAGCGCTGTGCGGATTCTTCCATGAAAGTCGGTCCTGAGGCTCGGGGGAACAGGCGCGGATTGTAATGCAATGGTTGGCGGCGTGGGGTTGCGCTTTCAGGCCTGTGCAGTCCCCTGTAGGAGCGTTGACTTGAGGGCTCAGTGGCGCTGTTCTTCCGCGCGCAGGGTCAAGACTTCATAGCCACTCTCGGTCACCGCCACGGTGTGTTCCCACTGCGCCGACAAGCTGTGGTCGCGGGTGATCACCGTCCAGCCATCGCGCAGGCTGCGGGTGCCGCGCCCACCCTGGTTGATCATCGGCTCGATGGTGAACACCATCCCGTGCTGCAGCTTCAGGCCAAAACCGGGCTGGCCGAAGTGCAGCACCTCGGGCGCCTCGTGCATCTGCTGGCCGATGCCATGCCCGCAGTATTCGCGCACCACGCTGTAGCCAGCGGCCTCGGCATGGGCCTGGATGGCGTGGCCGATATCGCCCAGGGTCGCGCCCGGGCGGACCTGTTCGATGCCTTTCCAGAGCGCGGCGTAGGTGGTGTCGACCAGCCGCCGGGCGTCTGCGCTGATCTGCCCCAGGCAGTACATTTTCGACGAGTCGGCGATATAGCCGCCCTGTTCCAGGGTGATGTCGACGTTGACGATAGAGCCTTCCTTGAGCACCTCGTCGACCTTGGGCATGCCGTGGCACACCACATGGTCCACCGAGGTGTTCAGCGCATAGGGGAAGTCGTATTGGCCCTTGCTCGCCGGGCGCGCCTTGAGGGTTCCTACGATGAAGGCTTCGGCGCGGTCGTTGATCTGCATCGTGGTCACGCCGGGGCGGATGAACCCGTCGAGGTCGGCGAACACCTGGGCCAGCAATTGCCCGGCGCGGCGCATCAGTGCCAGCTGGGCGGCGTCCTTGAGTATCACCTTGCTCATTGCAGCAGTTCCTTGAGGTTGGCTTGTTCCTGGCGCAGCAGCTGGCGCAGCAGTTCCTGGTAAGTGGCCTGGGGGTGCAGCTCGGCGAGCATGCCAAGGCGGATCCAGTGTTCGGCCTGGGCGTTGATCGAGCGCGACAGGGCGGCGCTGGCGATGCGCAGGTCTTCGTGGAGTTCGTCGTTGATCTTGACGATGCCCATGGCTAAGTCATCCGTATATATGAAACGTATATGAATCATATGTCGAAACAGTCAAGGCGTGCCACCCGTTGGTGCGTCGATCCCTCTCTCGGTGCATGAGCCAATCGCGGGGCAAGCCTGCTCCCACGCCTTTAACCCTGTGGGAGCTGGCTTGCCAGCAATTGGCCCAGCGCTGGCCTGAGAATTGCTGAGCACTCACTATCAAGGCCATCAACGCCGATGGCCGCTTTTCATCACGACGAAGGCGCCGTGTTGCTCCGCTTGCCCAGTGCAGGCGGGGCAGCCGGCGCCTTCGTCGTTTCATCAGCAGGAGATCGCCGATGAGCAACAGCCAGGTGCGCAGCGTTTGCCCGTATTGCGGGGTAGGGTGCGGCATCGTCATGAGCGTGAGCGACGGCCAGGTGGTGAAGGTCAGCGGCGACAAGCAGCACCCGAGCAATTTCGGCCGCCTGTGCACCAAGGGCCTGACCGCCCACGTGCCGCTGAGCGCCGGGCGCATGGCCCATGCCTTCGTACGCCGCCAGCGCAGCCAGCAACCGGTACGCAGCGGCATGGACCAGGCCATCGCCGAGGCCGCCGCCCGGCTGCGCGCGATCATCGACACACATGGGCCGGACGCCGTGGCTCTGTATGTGTCCGGGCAGATGTCGCTGGAGGCCCAGTACCTGGCCAACAAACTGGCCAAGGGCTTTATCCGCACCCGCCATATCGAGTCCAACTCGCGCTTGTGCATGGCCAGCGCCGGCAGTGGCTACAAACAGTCACTGGGCGCCGACGGCCCGCCGGGCAGCTACCAGGATTTCGAGCGCGCCGAGGTGTTCCTGGTGATCGGCGCGAACATGGCCGACTGCCATCCGATCCTGTTCCTGCGCCTGCTCGACCGGGTCAAGGCCGGGGCCAAACTGATCGTCGTCGACCCCCGGCGCAGTGCCACCGCCGACAAGGCCGACCTGTTCCTGCAACTGCGCCCAGGCAGCGACCTGGCGCTGCTCAACGGCCTGCTGCACCTGCTGCACGTCAACGGCCACACCGACCCGGATTTCATCGCCCGGCACACCGAGGGCTGGGATGAGCTGCCGGCATTCCTGGCCGACTACACCCCCGCGCGGGTGGCCGCCATCACCGGCTTGCGCGAAGCCGACATCCATGAAGCGGCGCGCCTGATCGGCGTAGCCGGCGAGTGGATGAGCTGCTGGACCATGGGCCTGAACCAGAGCATCCACGGCACCTGGCACAGCAACGCGCTGTGCAACCTGCACCTGGCCACCGGCGCCATCTGCCGCCCCGGCAGCGGGCCGTTCTCGCTGACCGGCCAGCCCAACGCCATGGGCGGGCGCGAGATGGGCTACATGGGCCCGGGGCTGCCCGGCCAGCGCTCGGCCCAGGTCGCGGCCGATCGCGCCTTCGTCGAGCAGCAATGGCAACTGCCGCCCGGCCATCTGCGCAGCGAAGGCGGCGAGGGCACCGTTGCGTTGTTCGAGCAGATGAAGGCCGGCGAGGTAAAGGCCTGCTGGATCATCTGCAGCAACCCGGTGGCCAGCGTCGCCAACCGCCAGCAGGTGATCGACGGCCTGGGCCAGGCCGAGCTGGTGATCAGCCAGGATGCCTTTCTCGACAGTGAAACCAACCGCCATGCCGACATCCTTTTGCCCGCCGCGCTGTGGGCCGAAGGGGAAGGGGTGATGATCAACAGCGAGCGCAACCTGACGCTGATGCCGCGTGCCGTCGCGGCGCCCGGCGAAAGCCTGGAGGACTGGCGGATCATCGCCCGCATCGCCTGCGCCATGGGTTACGCCGAGGCCTTCGACTACCCCGATGCCGAGGCCGTGTACGAGGAAATCCGCCGTTTCTGGAACCCTGCCACCGGCTACGACCTGCGCGGCATCGGCTACGCCGAGCTACGCCAAGGCCCACGCCAGTGGCCCTGCGCCCCAGGGCAAAGCGACGATCGCAGCCCGCTGCGTTACCGCAACGACGGCCTCAGCCAGCAGCTGCTGCGCGACGCGCATGGCGAGCGGCCGGCGCTGGCCTTCCCCACGCCCAGCGGCAGGGCGCGCTTTTTCGCCCGGCCCTGGCTGCCGCCGGCCGAGCTGCCGGACGACGCCTATCCCTTCGTGCTCAACACCGGCCGCGTGCAGCACCAATGGCACACCCTGACCAAGACCGGCAAGGTGCCCAGCCTGAACAAGCTGGAGCCCGGCCCCTTCGTCGAGATCCACCCCGACGACGCCCGGCGCCTGGGTATCGCCGACCAGGACCAGGTGGCGATCCGCTCGCGCCGTGGCCAGGCGCTGTTGCCGGCGCGGCTCAGTGACCGGGTGTTGCCCGGCGGCTGCTTTGCGCCGTTTCATTGGAACGACCTTTACGGCGCGCAACTGGCGATCAACGCGGTGACCTGCGATGCGGTCGACCCCACCTCGTTGCAACCGGCCTTCAAGCACTGCGCCGTGGCCCTGGAGCGGGTTGCCGGCGAACGTATCGAAGCCCTCGACCTGACCACCGCCACGCCTTCGGAGCCTGCCACCATGCCGACCGCCACCCTGTCCCGCCTGCTGGGCCTGGACGCACTGCCGGCCCCGGTGCTGGCCGAAGACGAACGCCACTACCTGCAGGGCTTTTTGCTGGGCCTGGGCCAGGCCCGTAGCGAAGGCGTGCCGAGCCTGCCGGCCAGCGCACCCCTGGCGCCGGCCCGGCGGCTGTTCGTCGATGGCCTGTTGGCCGGGCTTTTCGCCCAACCGGCGCCAGCACCCGTGGTGATCGATGCCGCGCCATGCCACCACGTGCTCTGGGCCTCGCAGACCGGCACGGGCGAGGCCCTGGCCGAGCGCTGCGCCCAGCACCTGCGCGAGGCCGGGCTGGCGGTGCAACTGAGCTGCATGGAGGCGATGACGCCTGCGCAGTTGCAGGGCGCCGCCAGCGTGTTGCTGATCGCCAGCACCTTCGGCGATGGCGAGGCTCCGGACAGTGGCGCGGCGTTCTGGCAGGCGCTGCAGGGCGAGGCGGGCGAGCATTGCGCGGCACTGCCTTTTGCGGTGCTGGCGCTGGGCGATTCGAGTTACGACCAGTTCTGCGGGTTCGGTCGCAAGCTCGACCAGCGCCTTGCTGAGCTAGGCGGGCGGCGCCTGCTGGCGCGGGTCGATTGCGAGCCTGAGCATAGCGAGGCCTTTGCTGCCTGGCTGGCGGCTCTGCTGCCCGAACTGGGCAGCGCCGCGCCAATCTGCGTTGAGCCCGAGCCGGAAAACAACTACAGCAAACAGCAGCCTTGGCTGGCGCCGCTGCTGGAAAACCGCTTGCTCAACGGCCCCGGCTCGACCAAGGAAACCCGCCAACTGGTGTTCGACCTGAGCGGCAGCGGCTTCACCTACCAGCCCGGCGATGCCTTGGGCGTGTGGCCGCGCAACTGCCCGGCGCTGGTCAGCGAACTGCTGGCGCTGATGCAGCTCGATGGCCAGGCCCAGGTCGAGCTCAAGGGGCACGCTCCGATGCCCCTGGCCGTGGCCCTGGAGCGGCACCTGGAAATCGCCCGGGTTACCCCGCAGCAGCTTGAAGTGTTCAGCCAGTCGGCCGAGGCGTTGCGCGACCTGCTGCAGGACAAAACAGCATTGAGAGACTGGCTGTGGGGCCGTCAACTGGCCGACGTGCTGCGCGAATACCCCCAGCAGTTGGCGCTGGATGCCTGGCTGACGCTGCTCAAACCGCTGCAGCCACGCCTGTACTCGATCAGCTCCAGCCCCGCCGCGCACCCTGGGCAGGTGCACCTGACCATGGCCACGGTGCGCTACGGCGAACGCAAAGGGGTGTGCTCGGCGTTTCTCGCCGACCGGGCTCAGGCGCTGGAAGTGGCGATCTTCCCGCAGCCGTCCAGGCACTTCCGCCTGCCAGAGGACGACAGCCTGCCGATCATCATGATCGGCCCCGGTACCGGTGTGGCGCCGTTTCGCGCGTTCCTCCAGGAGCGTGAGGTGCGCGCGGCCAGCGGGGGCAACTGGCTGTTCTTCGGCGAGCAGCAGGCGGCCTGCGACTTCTATTACCGCGAGCAACTGGAGGCCTGGCAGGCCAGCGGGCACCTGCGCCTGAGCACGGCGTTTTCCCGCGATCAGGCCGAGAAGATCTATGTGCAGCAGCGCCTGCTGGAACACGGCGCCGAGCTGTGGCAGTGGTTGCAGGCGGGGGCGTATGTGTACATCTGCGGCGATGCCCAGCGCATGGCCAGGGATGTGGATGCGGCACTGCGCCAATTGGTGGCCGAGCATGGCGGCATGGATGCGGCGGCGGCGGATGCCTATGTCGAGGCGCTGGGGCGCGACAAGCGTTATCGGCGGGATGTGTACTGAGTGCCCCGCGTTGGGGAGCAGTGCACCTTGGCTGTGCATTCATGGGTTGCCTGCGCCGGCCTTTTCGCGGGTAAACCCGCTCCCACAGGAGCAGTGCAGGCCCTGTGGGAGCGGGTTTACCCGCGAAGAGGCCGGCGAAGCCACGCGACTTGATGGTCTTGGCACAGTCTCTGCTTTGACAGATTCACAACAGCCCCACTGATCAACGGCGATCAACCCAGGGGCCTCACATTGATGAGTACAGGCAAAGGCGCCTGGAGCTTACGCTCCAGGCGCCTTTTTGTTTTCCGTGATCGAGGAACGGCTATGAAGGCAACAGCGAACGGCGCACAACGGGCACGACTGGTCATCGTCGGCAACGGCATGGTCGGCCACCACTGTGTCGAACAACTGATCGGGCAGGGTGCACTCGAGCGCTTCGAGCTGCATGTATTCGGTGAAGAGCGCCAGCGTGCCTACGACCGGGTACACCTGTCGGAGTACTTCGCCGGCAGTTGCGCCGAGACCCTGGCCCTGTGCGAGCAGGGCTATTACGGCGACCACGGCGTGCACCTGCACCTGGGCGAGGCGGTACTTCAGATCGATCGTGAGCGCTGCGAGGTGGTCACTGCCGAGGGCCGTTACGGCTACGACCAACTGGTGCTGGCCACTGGTTCCTACCCGTTCGTGCCGCCGGTCGAGGGCTGCAGCGCCAATGCCCGCCTGGTCTACCGCACCCTCGATGACCTTGATGCGATCCGCAGCGCCGCCAGTGACGCCCGCCGTGGCGTGGTGGTCGGCGGTGGCCTGCTGGGGCTGGAAGCGGCCAACGCACTCAAGTCGCTGGGGCTGGAGGCCCATGTGGTGGAGTTCGCGCCCCGGCTGATGCCGGTGCAACTGGACAGCGACGGTGGCGCGGCACTCAAGGCGCAGATTGAAGCGCTGGGCGTGGGCGTGCACCTGTCCCGCGCCACCCAATCGGTGAGTGCCGGTGAAGACTACCGCTACCGCATGAATTTCGACGGCGGCGAACACCTGGAAACCGACCTGATCGTGTTCTCTGCCGGTATCCGCCCCCAGGATGCCCTGGGCCGGGCCAGTGGCCTGGAGATTGCCGCCCGGGGTGGCGTGGTGATCGACAATCATTGCCGCACCAGCGACCCACGGATTTTCGCCATCGGCGAGTGCGCCTCGTGGAACGGCAGCGTGTTCGGCCTGGTTGCCCCGGGCTACGCCATGGCGCGCAACCTGGCGGCGCTGCTGATGGGGGCGGCGGCCAGCGAATTCACCGGCGCCGACATGTCGACCAAGCTCAAGCTGCTGGGGGTGGATGTCGGCTCCATCGGCGATGCCCACGGCGCCACGCCGGGCGCGCGCAGCTACCGCTTCATCGACGAGGCCAACGCCAGCTACCGCCGGCTGGTGGTGGACGCCAGCGGCAAGCACGTAATCGGCGCGGTGCTGGTGGGTGACAACAGCTATTACGACACCCTGCTGCAATACGCCCAGAATGGCATCAAGCTGCCGGCCGACCCGGCCGCGCTGATCCTGCCCCAGGGCGGCGGCGCGCCGGCGCTGGGCGCCGATGCACTGCCCGACAGCGCGACCATCTGCTCGTGCCACAACGTCAGCAAGGGCGCGGTGTGCGCGGCTATCGACAGCGGCTGTGGCGATCTGGCCTCGGTCAAGGCCTGCACCAAGGCCGCCAGCGGTTGCGGCGGCTGCGCGGCGTTGCTCAAGCAGGTGTTCGAACACGAGCTGACTGCCCGCGGCGTGACCGTCGACAAGAGCCTGTGCGAGCACTTTGCCTACACCCGCCAGGAGCTTTACGGGCTGGTGCGGGTCGAGGGCATCCGCAGCTTCCACGAACTGCTCGAACGCCACGGCAAGGGCCATGTTGGCTGTGACATCTGCAAGCCGGCGGTGGGCAACATCCTCGCCTCGTGCTGGAACCAGCCGATCATGGACCCGGCGCTGGTGCCGCTGCAGGACACCAACGACACCTTCATGGCCAACATGCAGAAGAACGGCACCTATTCGGTGGTGCCGCGCATCCCCGGTGGCGAGATCACCCCGGAAAAACTCATCGTGATCGGCCAGGTGGCCAAGAAGTACGACCTCTACACCAAGATCACCGGCGGCCAGCGCATCGACCTGTTCGGCGCCCAGCTGCATGAGCTGCCGCTGATCTGGGGCGAACTGATCGAGGCCGGGTTCGAGACCGGCCACGCCTACGGCAAGTCGACTCGTACGGTGAAGTCGTGCGTGGGCAGCACCTGGTGCCGCTACGGCGTGCAGGACAGCGTGGCCATGGCGTTGCGCCTGGAGGACCGCTACAAGGGCCTGCGCTCGCCGCACAAGCTCAAGTTCGCGGTGTCTGGCTGCACCCGCGAGTGCGCCGAGGCGCAGAGCAAGGACATCGGCGTGATCGCCACCGACAAGGGCTGGAACCTGTACGTGTGCGGCAACGGCGGCATGCGCCCGCGCCACGCCGAGCTGTTCGCCACCGACCTGGACGATGAAACCCTGGTGCGGCTGATCGATCGGGTGCTGATGTTCTACATCCGCACCGCCGACAAGCTGCAGCGCACCTCGGTCTGGCGCGAAAGCCTGGACGGCGGGCTGGACTACCTCAAGCAGGTGATTCTCGACGACAGCCTGGGCCTGGCCGCCGAGCTGGAGGCGCAGATGCAGCATGTGGTCGAGCAGTATGAATGCGAGTGGGCCAACGCCCTGAACGACCCGGAAAAACTCAAGCGCTTCCGCACCTTCGTCAACGACCGGCGCGCCGACCCCGATGTGCACTTCGTCCGCGAGCGCGGCCAGCGCCGGCCTGCTGCAGCGTTGCACCTGATCCCGACCCATGAGGAGGCTGTCTGATGAACCTGTCCAATGCTGCTGTGGCAAACCAATCAAGCTGGCAGGCCGTGTGCCAGGCTGCCGACCTGGTCGCCGATTCCGGTGTGGTGGTATGGCATGAGGGCGAGCAGGTGGCGCTGTTCTACCTGCCCGGGCACGAGCAGGCGCTGTACGCCATCGACAACCGCGACCCGCGCTCGGGGGCCAATATCATCGGCCGCGGGCTGGTGGGCAGCCTGCAGGGGGAGCTGGTGGTGGCGGCGCCGTTGTACAAGCAGCATTTCAGTCTGCAGGACGGGCGTTGCCTGGAGGACTCGGCGCAGCAGTTACGGGTGTGGCCGGTGCGGGTGGTGGCGGGGCAGGTGGAGATTGGCTTGGGCTGACGGTTTGATATTGCTTGGGGCTGCTGTGCAGCCCTTTCGCGACACAAGGCCGCTCGTACAAGGACCACGATTCCTCTGTGGGAGCGGCTTTAGCCGCGATCACCCGCGAAGCGGGTGCCAGATAACCAATGCTTCGTGCGGTAATGAACACCCTGTTTGATCAACTGGTCATTTCGCACGATTTAACGTACCGCTAGCTCATCCCTTTCCTGTCGATGCCGCGACGCGTTCCGACATACAGAGCGGCATCTGCTCACCATCATTTCGCCTTCCCAAGCCATGGCCAGGAAGGCTAGCCCCATGACCACCCTCACCGAGCACGACGTCGAGCTCGCCATTGCCCCCCTCGAAACCCTGCTCAGCGAGGACCTGGGCCTCGCCGCTGCGGCTGTCAACGACTGGCTGCACGGCATCAGCAGCGGTTTGCTCGACTTGCAGACCCTGCGCAACCTCGGTGAAAACACCCCTGTTGTTGCCAACGCCCTGGCCGCCGTGGATGTGCTGGCTGACCTCATCGAGTTGGTCGAACACCCTGGCAGCGACCCGCTGCTGTGGGTCAGCCTGGGTATCAACCTGATCGGCGTGGTGCCCTTTCCACCGGGCATGGCCATCCCGCGCCGGGTGTTGCGCCCGGTGCTGCAACTGACCCGCCAGACCCTGCGCCGCCGCCCTGGTGCGCGCCTTGACGCGGTGCTGCTGGAAATCCTCGAAGGCCACCTGCACGCCAGCATCCGCGGCGAGCTGGAAAACTTCATCAGCGGGGCGCTGCAGCACTTGCCAGAAATGCTCGCCCAGGCCGGTGAGCTCGCCCAGGCGCTGCTTCGCCAGTTGGCCCGCGCCCTCGACGACCTCGCCAAGGGCCGGCTGGACGCCCAGGCCAGTCGGCGCACGGCGCGCCAGCAACTGGCCGAGGTGGCCCTGTACGACTCGGCGCTGGAAGCGGATGCCTGGTTGTTGGCCCTGGCGGCGTTGGGCAACGCCGCCGAAGGCACTTTCAAACAGGCCTACAACAGCGTCGCCGGGCATTTCAGCGGCGAGCTCGAGGCCTTGTTCAAGCCACTGATCGCCACACTTGAAAGCTTGGCCGAAGCGGTGCCCAAGCAGCTTGCTGCCCTCGGCCAGGCCGAACGGCCGCACAGCATCGCCTGGCTGCTGACCCAGCTGCTGCAGACTGTGCAGGCCCATCCGCCAAGCTGGCGAGTGGCGGTCAACCTCAAACCCAACGCCACTGCGCAGGCCAGGCTGATTCGCAGCGAAGGGCCGACCGAAGCTACCCGCCGCCAGGGCCGCGCCAACAAGCAGCCCAAGCCCGAGAAGAACGGCCCCTGCGCCTGCACCGGCTTCAGCATCAGTCATGTGCTCGGTGACGAGACACTGGCCCACCAGGACTTCAGTCTGTCCGGGCCTTTCCCGGTCAACTGGACACGGGTGTACAACTCGCGGCTGGCGGCCCTTGATCAAGGTTCGCTTGGCGCCCGATGGATCACCGAGTTCACCACCTGCTTTGATACGTCCGGCCAGGGCCTGGTGCTGCATGATGCTGATGGTCGCAGCCATGAGTTCCCGCTGCCCAAGGTTGGCAAACACCATCACAACGCCATTGAATACCTGACGTTGGTGCGCACCGCCGAGCAGCAACTGGTGTTGCTGCGTGGCCTGGACCGCCGCGAAACCTATGCCCGCGAGGGTGACCGCTTCTACCTGACGCACATCCAGCTGCGCAGCGGCGCCGGGGCAATGCTGCACTACGAGCACCGGTTCAACGGCCGGCCGGTGCTGTCGGATATCAACACCTACTCCGACAACGACCCCGAAAAACGCCATCTGCAATTGGGCACCTTGCTCGACGACCATGGGCATATCCAGGGCCTGTGGCAGGTGGTCGACGGCACGCCGCTGCGTCAGCTGTGCGCCTACCACTACGATACCCACGGCGACCTGATCGCCGCCCAGGACGAGCACGGCGCTGCTTGGCACTACCAGTACCAGCATCATTTGCTGACCCGCTACACCGACCGCACCGGGCGCGGCATCAACCTCGAATGGGACGGCAGCGGCCCGCACGCCAAGGCCATCCATGAATGGACCGACGACGGCAGCTTCGAGACCCGCCTGGCCTGGGACCCGAACATCCGCCTGACCTATGTCACCGACGCCCACGGCCAGCAGACCTGGCATTACTACGACGCCCTGGGCTACACCTACCGCCTGATCCACCCGGATGGTCGTGAGGAATGGCTGTTCCGCGACCCGCGCAAGAACGTCATCCGCCACGTCCACCCCGACGGCAGCCAGGACCGCTACACCTACGATGAACGCAGCAACCTGCTGCAGCACATCCGCGCCGACCACAGCACGGTGCACTACGCCTACGACGATCACGACCAGCCGATCAAACTGCGCGATGCCGAGGGTGGCTTGTGGCTACGCGACTATGACGAGCGCGGCAACCTGGTCGAGAGCGTCGATCCGTTGGGCAACAAGACCGAGTTCGCCTACACCCCGGCCGGGCGGGTCAAGGCGATCAAGGATGCGCTGGGCAACGAAAAGACACTCGCCTACAACGCCGCCAGGCAGTTGCTTGAGTACACCGACTGCTCGGGCAAGCGCAGCCAGTGGGCCTACAACACCCTTGGCCAGTTGACCGCATTCTTTGACGCAGCCGGCAACCAGACCGCCTACGAGTACCAGGCCGGCCAGTTGGCCAAGGTCACCCACCCGGACCAGACCGAAGAGCGCTTCAACTATGACGCCGAAGGCCGTCTGCTGGCGCATGTCGATGCCCTCGACCGCTGCACCACTTGGGCCTACAGCGCCGCAGGCCTGCTGAGCGAACGCATCGACGCCAATGAACATACCCTGCGTTATCGCTGGGACAAGCTTGGCCGTTTGATCGGCCTGGAAAACGAGAACGCGAGCAAGGCCACTTTCCTCTACGACCCGATGGGCCGGCTGCTGCAGGAGACTGGCTTCGATGGCCTGGTCACCCGTTACCAGTACGACCCGCACAACGGTCGCCTCGCCTCGACCCAGGTTGGCCAGCGCCGTATCGACTTGACCTTCGACCCCATGGGCCGATTGAGTGAGCGTACGGCCCGCCTGGGCAACCAGAGCCAGTGCGAAACCTTCGCCTACGACGGTAACGGCCAGTTGATCCAGGCCGTGAACGCCGCCAGCAAGCTGCAATGGTTCTTTGATGACGCCGGCAACCTGAGCCGCGAGCATCAGTACTACCAGGCCACCGGCACGCCGATGGTTGCGGTGTGGCAGCACCAGTACGACGCGCTCAACCAGCGCACCGCGACGATTCGCCCGGACGGCCACAAGGTCAGCTGGCTGACTTACGGCAGCGGCCACCTGCTCGGCATGACCCTCGACCAGCACGAAATGCTGGCCTACGAGCGCGATGACCTGCACCGCGAAGTCGTGCGGCATCAGGGCAATAAGTTGATGCAGACCCAGGCCTGGGACCCTGCAGGGCGTTTGCAGGAACAGCTGCTGGGCAGCCATGACGGCCAATCCACGTTGCTCAAGCGTCAGTACCGCTACGACGTCGCCGGCCAGCTGACCAACATCCACGACAGCCGTCGTGGTCCGTTGGAGTACCAGTACGACCCGGTGGGCCGCCTGCTTAAGGCCACCAGCCGCCTGGGCGTGGAAACCTTTGCCTTCGACCCGGCCGGTAACCTGCTGGACCAGAAGACTCAGGAGCTGAATCGCCCGCTGGAAGCCGATGCACGCCATAACAAACTGATGGACAACCTGCTGCGCGAGTACGCCGGGACCCACTACAAGTACGACGAACGCGGCAACCTGATCCACCGGTTGCACAACGGGTCCCATGCCCACTTCACCTGGGACCTGTTCGACCGGCTGGCCGGTTACAACGACGACAAGCTCAAGGTCGATTACAGCTACGACGCCCTGGGTCGTCGCCTGCACAAGCATTCGGTGGCGCACTTCTGGGATCGCCCCGAGGCGGGCACCGGCTGGAACCAGCTGCAACGGGCCAAACGCCAGCGCGAGTTGGGCTGCGGCTTTACCTTGTTCGGTTGGGATGGCGACACGCTGGCCTGGGAAAGCTCACCGCCTCTCGATGAAGGCGATTCCGGGCGTACGGTGCATTACCTGTATGAACCGGACAGCTTCGTGCCGGTTGCCCAGGCGCTACGCAAGAGCCCGATCCGCCTACACAAGCAACCGGACTGGAGTCAGGGCGAGTATGACTTCGATCAGGATCCGCTGTGGCACACCGAGATAAAGCCACAACCGTTCGAGGCGATCGCCTGGTACCACTGCGATCACCTCGGTACGCCGATGGAACTGACCGATGAGCAGGGCCGCATTGCATGGGCGGGGCAGTACAAAGCTTGGGGCGAAGCCCGTGAAGAGCGCTCGGCGTGGGCCAAACAGCATGGCCTGGGCAACCCGCTGCGTTTCCAGGGGCAGTATCACGACCATGAGACGGAGCTGCACTACAATCGCTATCGATATTTTGACTTCCAACTTGGCAGGTTTATAAGCAGCGACCCTATAAAATATTCTGGCGGCTTAAATTTATTTGTCTACTCCCCCAATCCTATTTCCTGGATCGACCCGCTAGGTCTATCTAAAAAAATGGGTGATACAGTATGCAGCTGTGAGATCTGCCCAGACAAACCGAAAGAAATTGACCCAAGAAACCTAAGGTCCAGGCAGACTCGCGCAGAAATGTCGCGAAATAAAGTTGACAAACTTTCTTCAAGGATGCGAAGGAACGGCTACGATCATGATCACCCGGTGGATGTAGCAGAGGTCAATGGCCAGATAATAATAATCGACGGGCATCATAGAGCTCAGGCTGCAAGCAAAGCAGGTATACCCAAGGCTCCAGTTATAGTGCATGAAGTTGATCCGGAAACCGCAAAGAAACTTGAGAATGACATGTATGAATCGAGGTGTTCATGAAAAAAATTACAGAAAAAGAATTCATTGAAATAACGAAAGATTTTTCGGACATCCAACAGCAGTTAGTATGCGCCTACCTGGCACTGACAAAGAATGAAAAAAACTGGCCAAAACATGGAGTTATAAAAATTAATCAGGAGTCTTGGGGGTTCAAAAAGCACGGAGCAGGAGTATGCTTTACAAAGTGCGCTACAGGCGAGCTAATAGACGCCCATGACGACATGGAAAAAAGCCCAAGAAAGCTCGACGCCTGGAGAATTCAGAACTATTTATCTTCAATAGAGGAGATGGAGATTGAGCTACTTGGAAAGCACTACCACTCACACAATGACGACGACATTGAGGAGCTTCTGCGCACATGCCATATAAATAATTGAGTAACAGGGGGCGGCTTTATTTTTAATGGCCTCATGTAGAGAAAATAAACTCCCTATTCTCTCGCCTGGATAACCAGAGTCAGTGCGAGCGCGGCAACCTGATCCACCGGCTACATAACGGTGCCCACGCGCACTTCACCTGGAACCTGTTCGATCGGCTGGCGAGCTACAACGACGACAAGCTCAAGGTCGACTACAGCTACGATGCTCTGGGCCGACGCCTGCACAAGCATTCGGTGGCGCACTTCTGGGATCGCCCCGAGGCGGGCACCGGCTGGAACCAACTGCAACGGGCCAAGCGCCAACGCGAGTTGGGCTGTGGCTTTACCTTGTTCGGTTGGGATGGCGACACTCTGGCATGGGAAAGCTCACCGCCGCGAGATGAGGGCGATACCGGGCGCACTGTGCATTACCTGTACGAGCCGGGCAGCTTCGTGCCGGTGGCCCAGGCGCTGCGCAAGAGCCCGATCCGGCTGCACAAGGTGCCGGACTGGAGTCAGCGCGAGTATGACTTCGATCAGGATCCGCTGTGGCACACCGAGGTGAAGCCACAACCGTTCGATGCCATTGCCTGGTACCACTGCGACCACCTCGACACACCGATGGAGTTGACCGATGAGCAGGGTAGCGTCGCCTGGACCGGGCAGTACAAGGCGTGGGGCAAGGTGCGTGAGGAGCGTTCGGCGTGGGCCAAGCAGCGTGGTATGGGCAACCCGCTCCGCTTCCAGGGGCAATACCACGACCATGAGACCGGGCTGCATTACAACCGGTACCGGTACTATGACCCTGCGGTTGGGCGATTTGTTGGCCAAGATCCAATAAGCTACGCGGGTGGTCTGAATTTAGCTACATACGCACCGAATCCTATCGATTGGATTGACCCGCTGGGTTTAGCTAAGGTCATTGCTGCAAAAAGTCGACGAGAGGCGATGCGAGTAGCCCAGCAACACGCTCAGGTGCCGAGAGTTCGGAAGGGAGGGGAAGAGATATTGTCTTCGGAACTAAATTCGGAGAGACGAGGGAAACAATGCTCATGCTTACTTGCTGAAGGCATAAGTACTTTGGGTAGAAGAATTCGGTAAGACAGCTCTAAAGTGTTTGACCATCCTGATGGGCACCTTCACATGGTCGGGGACGGACATCCCGATCACCACAGTGGTCCGCACGCTCATGCTAAAAGTAAAAAGGGTGTGTCAATTATTGTTACATATCCGAGATAAATAAAATGTTCAAAATAGTATATTGCATGGCGCAATTTGCTGAATTCAAAAAGCTTGCCAGCGAGCGTATACAGTCAATCCCTGCGAATGATCGAGATTCTTTTGCTTTGGTGACTGCGATGAATGGAAGTGCCAAGATTGGGTTTGATTCTTGCGCTGAACTTAAAGATGTGCTGCGGAGCTTTATTGATATTTGTTATTGTGCTGATCAATCAGGGAGGTTGTACTTGCCTGGAGAGTATCATGGTGGGGGTATGCCTATGTTTATCTTCAAGGATCGAGGTGGTAGGTTCAAGGCGATGGTAGATGAGCATAATGAATATCTGGTGGCTCTGAAGAGATACAATTTTCTTGCAAAGTACAAAGATATCGAGTCGCCAAGTGCGACGAATTTGTCTGTGTTTTTGGAGGATTCAAGTTCTTGTATAGGTCGTGACCTTTACGGAGATTTTATTGGTAGCTGTGAGTTTGTATGTGTCGCGAATATAGCGGGCGAGTACGGGTGGGGTGCGTTCACTGCATTTGCTGATGATATCGATGTTCTCATTAACACATTGATAAGAATCTCTGATAGGAGTCCGGTCGTTAGGTTGAAGGCGGTTTCCGATATTCCTCAGTGGTAGTAGTTGGTCTAAATGGCCTTTGTAAGGTTGTATGGCCACCGGCACGCCGATGGTTGCGGTGTGGCAGCACCAATACGATGCCCTCAACCAACGCACCGCGACGATTCGCCCGGACGGCCACAAGGTCAGCTGGCTGACCTACGGCAGCGGCCACCTGCTCGGCATGACCCTCGACCAGCACGAAATGCTGGCCTACGAGCGCGATGACCTGCACCGCGAAATCGTGCGGCATCAGGGCAATAAGTTAATGCAGACCCAGGCCTGGGACCCGGCTGGGCGTTTACAGGAACAGCTGCTGGGCAGCCATGACGGCCAGTCCACGCTGCTCAAGCGTCAGTACCGCTACGACGCTGCCGGCCAGTTGGCCAATATCAGCGACAGCCGTCGTGGAGCGTTGGAGTACCAGTACGACCCGGTGGGCCGCCTGCTCAAGGCCACCAGCCGCCTGGGCGTGGAAACCTTCGCCTTCGACCCGGCCGGTAACCTGCTGGACCAGAAGACTCAGGAACTGAATCGCCCGCTGGAAGCTGATCCACGCCGTAACAAACTGATGGACAACCTGCTGCGCGAGTACGCCGGGACCCACTACAAATACGACGAACGCGGCAACCTGATCCACCGGTTGCACAACGGGTCCCATGCCCACTTCACCTGGGACCTGTTCGACCGGCTAGCGAGCTACAACGACGATAAGCTCAAGGTCGACTACAGCTACGACGCCCTGGGCCGGCGCCTGCACAAACATTCAGTGGCGCACTTCTGGGATCGCCCTGAAGCCGGCACCGGCTGGAACCAGCTGCAACGGGCCAAGCGTCAACGCGACCTCGGTTGCGGGTTCACCCTGTTTGGCTGGGATGGCGACAGCCTGGCCTGGGAGAGCTCACCGCCACGCGACGAAGGCGATACTGGCCGCACTGTGCATTACCTGTACGAACCGGGCAGCTTCGTGCCGGTTGCCCAGGCGCTACGCAAGAGCCCGATCCGCCTGCACAAGGTGCCGGACTGGAGTCAGCGCGAGTACGACTTCGAGCAGGATCCGCTGTGGCACACCGAGGTGAAACCGCAACTGTTCGACGCGATTGCCTGGTATCACTGCGATCACCTCGGCACGCCGATGGAGATGACCGACGTGTAAGGTAATATCGCCGTTTCCCACGCGCCGACGCCTACAGATACACTGCCTCGCATGAACCTCGACACCCGCATCAAGTTCCGCCACCTGCTGTGCTTCCTGGAGATTGCCCGGCAGGGCAGCCTGGCCCGTGCCGCCGATGTGCTTGCCATCAGCCAGCCGGCCATCTCCAAGACCCTCAAGGAACTGGAAGACCTGCTCGAGGCGCGGCTGTTCGAGCGCACCCACCTGGGCGTCACCCTGACCCCCGCCGGCACCCGTTTCATGCGTTACGCCGGGCCCAGCGTGCAGGCCCTGCGCGATGGCGTGGGCAGTGTGCGTGGCGATGCCAGGACGCCCTCGCAGGTGCGTATCGGCGTGCTGTCGACGGTCGAGGGCCTGCTGATGCCCGAGGTGCTGTGCCGCCTGCACCAGCGCCATGAAGCACTGGTGATCAGCGTGGTCACCGGGGTCAGCGCGCAATTGCTCGGGCAATTGCGCCTTGGCGAGTTGGAGCTGGTGGTCGGGCGCATGACCGACAGCCCGCAGATCCAGGGCCTGTCGTTCGAGCACCTGTACAGCGAATCGATGGCCCTGGTGGTGCGCCCGGGCCACCCGCTGCTGGCCAGTACGCCGGTGGAGCGGGCGCAGGTGGGGGCTTACCCGCTGGTGCTGCCGCCCCAGGGCACCACCATTCGCCAGCACGCCGACAGCCTGTTCGTGCAGTGCGGTATTCCGCTGCCGGCACAACGCCTGGAAACCTTGTCGCTGGCCTTGAGCCGTCGTTACCTGCTGGGCAGCGATGCGCTGTGGGTGGCGCCGCGCGACGCGGTGCTGCTCGACCTGCGCCGTAACGAACTGGCCGAGCTGGACCTGGGCGTGCGCGAGCCCGGCGGCTCGGTGGGCATCTGCCGCAACGCCGCCTTGCCGGCGAGCCTGCCCGCGCAGTGGGTGTGTGAAGTACTGCGTGAGGTGGCCGGGCAGTACCGGGACGGCCTGTACCCCTGAAGGGGCCATTGCACGGGGCCTCGGGGCCCTTTGCAAGGCACTGGATCGAGGGGCGTGATGGCGATCTGGCACTTCACCTTCGACGCAATTCGCACTGCACGGCCCTGTGCCGTGACATC
Organism: Pseudomonas oryziphila; assembly: GCF_003940825.1. Lineage (NCBI taxonomy): Bacteria > Pseudomonadati > Pseudomonadota > Gammaproteobacteria > Pseudomonadales > Pseudomonadaceae > Pseudomonas > Pseudomonas oryziphila. The sequence continues at coordinate 1,493,621 of NZ_CP034338.1, forward strand.
AGCAGTTTCAATACCGGAACTTATCGGGCTTTCCTGGCTCCTATGCCGGTAGCCATTGGTCGTGGCCGCCTGATAAGCTCGCGGCTTTACCCTGATTTGCCCCTCTGGCGCATGAACAAGGAATCAGCATGAAACAAACTCGTCTGGCGGCTGCGGTTGCCCTGGTAGGTCTGGTGCTGGCGGGCTGCGACGCCCAGACCAGCAGCGTCGAACTGAAGACTCCGGCACAGAAAGCTTCCTACGGTATCGGCCTGAACATGGGCAAGAGCCTGGCTCAGGAAGGCATGGACGACCTGGATTCGAAAGCTGTCGCCCAAGGTATCGAGGACGCGGTTGGCAAGAAAGAACAGCGCCTGAAGGACGAAGAGCTGGTCGAGGCCTTCTCCGCCCTGCAGAAGCGCGCCGAAGAACGTCTGGCCAAGGCCAGCGAAGAAGCTGCCGCCACCGGCAAGAAGTTCCTGGAAGAAAACGCCAAGAAGGCCGGCGTGGTCACCACGGCTTCGGGCCTGCAGTACGAAGTGGTGAAGAAGGCCGATGGCCCGCAGCCAAAACCGACTGATGTAGTGACCGTTCACTACGAAGGCAAGCTGATCGATGGCAAGGTGTTCGACAGCTCCGTCGAGCGCGGCGCTCCAATCGACCTGCCGGTCAGCGGCGTGATCCCGGGTTGGGTCGAAGGCCTGCAACTGATGCATGTCGGCGAGAAGTACAAGCTGTACATCCCGGCTGAGCTGGCCTACGGCGCCCAGAGCCCGAGCCCGCTGATCCCGGCCAACTCGGTCCTGGTCTTCGACCTGGAACTGCTGGGCATCAAAGACCCGAGCAAGCAGGACGCCGAACCAGCCCAGGCTGAGTAAGCGTAACCTTTGCTGTACAACGACGCCCCGTTTCGACGGGGCGTCGTCGTTTTTGCCGGTGGTTGACGCGAACCGCTGGCGTCCTTCACTGTCGCAAGCAATGCCACAGGTGATCCTGCGGCGGGTTGTCGCAAAACGTTTGCGCGATTGAAACGACTGTGTAAAAAACGCCCGATCCGTGCCCGGCCCTTGCCCGGCGGGCACCGAGCGGCGCAAAGGCGGTCCTGTTCACAAGGTTATCCACAATAAATGTGGATAACTGTCCGTTGCTCTGGAGGTTGCATGAGCGCTCCCTGGAATTTCGCCCGTTTTCTGCCGCTTGCCGAGCGCCTGCTCAGCCGTGGCCGTTTGCCGGCACTGTTGTTCGCGGTCGCGCGCAAGGGGCCCAAGCTTGGCCAGCTGCGCGAGGATGTGCGGCTGATGCAGGCCCTGTGCCTGGCCTGGTGGCGCGGCGAGTACCGCGCCGTTAGCCCCAAGGCGCTGGTGACCATCGTCGCCGGGCTGCTGTATTTCGTCAGCCCCCTGGATGCGATCCCCGACTGGTTGCTGGGTGTGGGCTTGCTTGACGATATCGCCGTGCTCGGCTGGGTACTCAAGACCGTGGCCGATGAGCTGAGCCGCTTCAGGGCCTGGCGCGACAGCCAGGCGCCGGAGAAACTGCGGGTGGTCGAGCGCTTGCCGGACACGCCCGAGGCGCTGCGCCTGGAGCGCCCCAACCGCTGAATAAGCAGCGAGCGCACAGACCCCCGAGGTTGGTAATATAATTGGCATAAGCGTTATGCCTAGGGATTACATGCCGTGATCCAACGTCAAGGGGGTTGTATGGGTATTCAGGTCATCAGCCGGGACGGTCAGCCCGAGTACGCAGTGGTTCCCTGGGAGCAGTATCAGGCGCTGCTGGCCGCTGCGGGCCAGGCACCTGCCGCGGCGCCAGGCAACAGCGACACTGTCGAAAGCACAACGCAGAACGCGAGCCTGCGCTCCCTGGACGAGCTGGCGTCGTTGCGTCAGGCCAAGGGCCTGCCCCCTGAGCAACTGGCGCGCACGGTGGGCATCAGCCCGGCTTACCTGGCGATGATCGAGGCTGGCGAGCGCCGCCCTGACGCAGCGATCCTGCGCAGCCTGGCCTGGCACCTGGGTATTGGTGGCTGGAGCGAGCCGTCATGAGCCAGGTCAGGATCAGCCGTCAGCACTGGGAGAGTCTGCTGACCGAGCTCGACCTGGCCCGCCGACAACGCCACCTGCTCACTTACCGTGCATTGCTCGAACGCCTCCAGCTACCCAGCCCGGCCATGCAGACACTGACCGCTGCCCTGGAATACCTGGCGCTGCTCGATGCCCGTGCCGAGCAGCCGTTGCGCAGCTCGCTGGTGATCAGCCAGGGCGCCAGCCGCCTGCCGCGTACCGGTTTTTTCGAGTGCGTAGAGCGGCTGGGCAGGTTCAACGGGCCGGTGGATGGCATGGAGGCTGCGTCGTGGCATGCCTCGGAAGTGGTGCGGGTATTCGAGTACCGGTATCCGGAAGAGGCGTGAACCGGGTCGGCAGTGCCGGCCCCATCGCTGGCAAGCCAGCTCCCACAAGGGCTGCGTAACTTCTGTGGGAGCGGGTTTACCCGCGAAGCAGGCGGCGCGCCGCTTTGACGCCAAGCGTTGTATCTGAGGGGCGCAATGCAGTCAGTACAAAACAGTCGCTTTCACATGCGCTGGCCCATCTAGCAACAGGCGCGTTGATCGCGGGCCCGCTCGCTCTGTTGTTCGGTGATCAGCTTGAGCACGTCGATCACCCGCCCCAGCCCCAGGTAACGGCCGCCCTGGGTAATGATGAACGCCTCCTCGATGCGCTGCTGCGCCCGACCGGTAAGCAGGCGGCTGACCTGCTGCAGCGATTGTCCACGTTCGACCACCACAAAGTCCCTGCTCATCAGTTGGCTGACCGGCGTGGCTGCCAACAGGTTGCAGCCCAAAGGCTTGAGCAGGGCTTCGGGCAACGAATGGCGGTGGACGATGCCACAGGGCTTGCCCTGTCGGTCCAGCACGGCGAGGGAATTGAGGTTGGCTTGGCCGCGGAAGGCTTCCAACACTTGCTGGGTGGCGGTTTCCAGGGGCACCGCCGGCTGCTGGATGAGCAGGGCGCCAAGGTCGGCGCTGTCTTCGTTCAACGCCCCAGGGTTGCCCGGCGCCAGGGGCGGCAGGAACGAGCATTCACGCGCAGCGGTCTCCTGGGGGCGGCCAAGCAGATAGCCCTGCAGCAGCTCGACGCCCATTTCAGCCAATACGGTCAGCTCTTCTGCCAGTTCGATGCCTTCGGCGATCACCTGGGCGCGTGAGGCGCGAGCGATTTGCAGGATCGAGCCGACGAATTCGCGCTTGAGCGGGTCCTGGTGGATGCCGTCGATGAAATGGCGGTCGATCTTCACGTAGTCCGGGCGCAGCTCCGACCATAGGCGCAGGCTTGAATAGCCGGCGCCCAGGTCATCCAGGGCAATCGAGAAACCCATGTCGCGGTAATGGTGCAGGGCGTTGAACAGCAGCTGGAAATCTTCGGTGGGCGTCTGCTCGGTGAGTTCGATGACCACCCGGCTGGGCGACAGGCCGACCTGTTCGAGCATCTTCAGGGTGCGCCCGGACGGGTAGTGCGGTTCAAGCAAGGACTCGGGGGAGACGTTGAGGAACAGCTTGCCCTCAAGGTTCTGCTCGGCAAAACGCCGGCAGGCGGTTTCGCGGCACAGCACTTCCAGTTCGCTGAGGCGCCCGGCCTGGCGGGCGATGGCGAACAGGTTCAGTGGCGAATGCAGCGGGCTGTTGGAGGGGCCGCGACTCAAGGCTTCATAGCCGAGAATGCGCCGTTCGGAAAGACAGACGATGGGCTGGAACAGGCTGTGCACGCTACGTTGAGCCAGGATGGCGCTCAGTGCGCTGAGCTGTTCGGTGACGGTCATGGACTGCTTCCTGAATAGAAAAAGGCCGGGCGTTTTCACGCTCGGCCCTTCTATTTCACGACAGCCAGATGACTGTTTGATGACGGCTCACATTATATTGCCATCACCTCAGTGCTTGGCCACCGAAGTGCTCAAGCTCAGGTAGTCGAGCAGGATGCGCCCGGTCTCCGACAGGTAGGCGTCGTCTTCCGGCTTAGTGTCGTCCGGCTCGGCCGGCAGCGCGTCCTCGTCCTCTTTCTTCAGCTCTTTGAGCGGTTCTTCGCCCTTGGCCTTGCGGCGGATGTTTTCCAGCGCCAGCTGCTTGGCCTCGATCTGGTCGTGGCGCGCGCGGCGGTCCTGTTCGTTGAGGCTGACGGTCTTCTCGTCCATCAGCTTCTGGGTCAGGGCCAGGCGGTCACGGATGTAGGCAAACTCGGCATCCTTGACGCTACGCGCTTCATGCTGTGCCTTGAGCTGGGCCAGGTACGGCTTGAACGGGTCGGCCACCGGCTTGATCACCGGGCGGATGGTGTCCCACGGCATGGCTTCGGGCAGGGCGCTTTCGCCGATCTCCTTGGTGTCGATGATCGACGGGTAGGCGATGTCCGGCAGCACGCCCTGGTGCTGGGTGCTCTGCCCGGAAACCCGGTAGAACTTGGCCAGCGTCAGCTTGAGCTCGCCATGGTTGAGCGGCTGGATGGTCTGCACGGTGCCCTTGCCGAAGGTCTGGCCACCGATGATCAGTGCGCGGTGATAGTCCTGCATGGCGCCGGCGAAGATCTCCGAGGCCGAGGCCGAGAGGCGGTTGACCAGCAGCGCCAGCGGGCCTTTGTAGAAGGCACCGGGGTTTTCGTCTTCGAGCACATCCACGCGGCCGTCGCTGTTGCGCACCAGCACGGTCGGGCCTTTTTCGATGAACAGGCTGGTCAGCTCGGTCGCTTCCTGCAGCGAGCCACCGCCGTTGTTGCGCAGGTCGATGACCACACCGTCGACTTTCTCTTTCTGCAGCTCGGTGAGCAGCTTCTTGACGTCGCGGGTGGTGCTCTTGTAGTCCGGGTCACCGGCGCGATAGGCCTTGAAGTCGAGGTAGAAGGCCGGGATCTCGATGATCCCCAGCTTGTAGTCGCGGCCGTCCTGCTTGAGCTTGAGCACCGACTTCTTCGCCGCCTGCTCTTCGAGCTTGACCGCTTCACGGGTGATCGAGACGATCTTGCTGGTCTGATCGTTCGGCGCATTGCTCGCCGGGATGACTTCCAGGCGTACCACCGAGCCTTTCGGGCCACGGATCAGCTTGACCACTTCGTCCAGGCGCCAGCCGACCACGTCGACCATTTCCTTGTTGCCTTGCGCCACGCCGATGATCTTGTCGGCCGGGGCCACCTGCTTGGTTTTCGCCGCAGGGCCTGCCGGCACCAGGCGCACGATCTTGACTTGGTCGTTGTCGCTCTGCAGCACCGCGCCGATACCTTCGAGCGACAGGCTCATGTTGATGTCGAAGTTCTCGGCGTTGTCTGGCGACAGGTAGTTGGTGTGCGGATCGTACGACTGGGCGAAGGTGTTGATGTAGGCCTGGAAGATGTCTTCGGCACGGGTCTGGTCCAGGCGCGCCAGCTGGTTCTTGTAGCGCTTGGTCAGGGTTTCCTGGATCTGCTTGAAGTCCTTGCCGGCGATCTTCTGGCGCAGCACCTCATCCTTCACGCGTTTGCGCCACAGGTCGTCGAGCTCGGCCGAGTTCTTCATCCACGGGGCGTCCTTGCGGTCGACCAGCAGGTCTTCTTTCACCGTGAAGTCGATCTTGTCGACGCCCTTGTTCAGCTCGGCCAGGGCGAAGTCCAGGCGCTGCTTCACACGGTCCAGGTAGCGCTTGTAGATGGTGAAGCCGGGGTCGAGGTTGCCGCTTTTCAGGAAATCGTCGAACTGCGTCTTCCACTTGTCGAACTCGGCGATGTCGGCCGCGGTGAAGTAGCTGCGCGCAGGGTCCAGCAGCTTGATGTAGCTGTCATAGATGATGACCGAACGGGCGTCGTCCAGCGGCGGCTTGCTGTAGTGGTGGCGCTTGAGCAGCTCGACCACGTTGAGGCTGGCGACGATTTCGTCACGGTCCGGCTGCAGGCTGTCCCACTTGTTGGCGGCGGCCGCATTGCCACCGAGCGTGAGGCTGCCAAGCCCGATGACAAGGGCGAGGGCGGTGCTGGGGAGGAAATGCTTCATGCTGATTCGACGTGTAGGCAATTGATCACGCATAGTAGGCCGTCTTTTCCGTTCGCCGGTTCCATGAAACCGGGAAAATACTGCAAAAAGCCTGGGACGGTGATCCCAGGCTCAGTCATATGATTCAACTATGGAGGCACTGTGAAGGCATTGCAAGGCGTTGACGGACATGTGGCCTGGGTCGAGGCCGAACGCCCGGCCTGTGACGCAGGGCAGGTGCGCATTCGAGTGGCCGCTGCGGGGCTGAACCGCGCCGACCTGCTGCAAAAGGCCGGCCTTTATCCACCGCCGCCGGGTGCCAGCCCTTATATGGGCCTGGAGTGCGCGGGCATCATCGAAGAGGTCGGCGCCGGCGCCGACTGGCGCGTCGGTGACCGGGTCTGCGCCCTGCTGGCCGGTGGCGGCATGGCCGAAGAAGTGGTGGTCGATGCCCGCCACGTGCTGCCGGTACCCGAGGGCCTGAGCCTGCACCAAGCGGCGGCGATCCCCGAGGTGTACGCCACGGCCTGGCTGAACATCTTCCAGCTTGGTGGCCTCAAGGCTGGCGAGAAGGTGCTGGTGCACGCTGGCGCCAGCGGCGTAGGTTCGGCGGCGATCCAGCTGTGCAAGGCCTTCGGCAACCCGGTATGGGTCAGCGTCGGCTCTGACGAGCGCCTGGCCTACTGCCAGGACCTGGGGGCGGCGGGCGGTGTGGTGCGCAACGCCAACCTCGACGCGCTGGAGCAGCTCGGGCCGTTCGATGTGATCCTCGACCCGGTGGGTGCCAGCTACGGGCCGCTCAACCTCAAGTTGCTGGCCCGCGACGGGCGCTGGGTGATCATCGGCCTGATGGGTGGGCGTAAGGTCGAGCTGGACCTGGCGCTGGTGCTGGGCAAGCGCTTGCAGGTTACCGGGTCGACGCTGCGTAACCGCGATGACGGGTTCAAGGCTGAGCTGCTGCGCGAGCTGGGGCAGCAGGTGTGGCCGCTGTTCGCTGAGGGGCGGTTGTCGCCGCAACTGGTCGATACCTATCCGGTGGAGTTTGCCGAGGCGGCCTATGCCGAGCTCGAGAGCAACCAGGTGTCGGGCAAGCTGGTGCTGGTGATCGATTCGAGCCTGGTGTAACCAGGTTCGGCCTCTTCGCGGGTTTACCCGCGAATGGGCCAGAACAGGTCCTAACGTCAGGTCCAGCTCAACACCGGCCAGCCATTGACCAGCGCATGCTCACGCAACACCGCATCCGGGTTCACCACATGCGGATGATCCACCTTCAACAACAACGGCAAATCGTTGCGCGAATCGGAATAGAAACTCGCCCCCTCCAGGTTCTCCTGCTCCTGATCCAGCCACTCCAGCAAGCGGGTGATCTTGCCCTCGCGGTAGGTCAGCACGCCGTGGGTCTTGCCGGTAAAGACGCCGTTGACCGCCTCCAGCTCGATGGCCAGGTACTCGTCCACCCCCAGCCGAGCTGCGATCGGCCCCACCAGGTGCGTACCGCTCGCGGAAATGATCAGGATGCGGTCGCCACGTTTGCGGTGCTCGGCGATGCAACGGCAGGCATCGCCATAGATGATCGGCTCGATCACGTCCTCGACCCAAGGCTCGACCAGATGCTCCACCTCTTCCAGGGTGCGCCCGGCGATCGGTTCCAGGCTGAAGGCCATGTAGTCTTCCATGGCCAGGTGGCCCTTGCCGTAGGCCTCCATCAGTTCATGGTCGCGCTTGAGGAACGCCTTGCCGTCGACCCAGCCCAGCCGGGCCATCTGTTCGCTCCACAGCGACGCGCAGTCGCCGTGGATCAGGGTTTCGTCCAGATCGAAAATTGCCAATGCCATGGGTTGAATCTCCTTAGGCCACTTCCCGTAGCGCCGTGGGGTCGATCGACAAGGATACACGCTGCCCGTCGGCGTGCAGGTCGGCTGCCGAGCGGTTGAGCACGTCCACCACCAGCTCCACGCCGCGCACCTGCACGCGGTAGCGGATGACATTGCCGAGCAGGCTGTGGCTGCGTACCTCGCCGTCCAGCTCGCCGTTCACGCCCAGGGTGATGGACTCCGGGCGGATCGCCAGGCGGCTGGCCACCGGGCGCTGCAGCAGGCGGCTGGCACTGTCGGCATCGAGCAGGTTGTAGTTGCCGATGAAGCCTGCGGCGAACAGGTCGACGGGGGCGGTGTAGAGGGTTTCGGCATCGCCGCTCTGGACGATGCGCCCCTGGTTCATCAGGACGATGCGGTCCGACATGGTCAGCGCCTCCTCCTGGTCGTGGGTGACGAAGATGGTGGTCAACCCCAGCTCGCGCTGGATCGCGCGGATCTGCTCGCGCAGGTGCTTGCGAATGCGCGCATCCAGCGCCGACAGCGGCTCGTCGAGCAGCAGCAGGCGCGGGCGGGTGACCAGCGAGCGGGCCAGCGCCACGCGCTGGCACTGGCCGCCGGACAACTGGTGCGGGTAGCGCCCGGCAAAGCTGCCCAGCTCGACCAGGTCGAGCACTTCGCGCACCCGTGCCTGGCTTTCTTCGGCCTTGACCTTCTGCATGCGCAGGCCAAAGGCGACGTTCTGCTCCACGGTCATGTTGGGGAACAGCGCGTAGCTCTGGAACACCATGCCGATCCCGCGCTTCTGCGGGCTGAGCGGCACGATGTCGTGGCCGTCGAGCAGGATATGGCCGCTGTCCACCGGCGTCAGCCCGGCGATGCAACGCAGCAGGGTGGACTTGCCGCAGCCCGAGGGGCCGAGCAGGGTGACGAACTCGCCGCGCTCGATCTGGCAGTCGATGTTTTCGAACACCGGGCTGCCGGCGTAGCTCTTTTGCAGTTTCTGTACGCTGACGAAGCTCATGTCAGGTCTTGTCCTTGTTCAAACGGTTGGCGACCCAGGTCAGGACCAGCACGAAGGCGAAATAGGAAATCACCAGCGCGCTGTTGAAGTGGCCGCTGCTGTTGCGCATGTTGTTCAGGTACACCTGCAGGGTCTCGTAGCGGGTGCCCACCAGCAGGTTGGCGAACACGAACTCGCCGAACAGGAACGAAAACGACAGCAGCAACGCCACCATCAGGCCCTTGCGCAGGTTGGGCAGCACCACCAGGAACGCGGCCTGCCAGGTGCTGGCCCCCAGCAGTTGGGCGGCGTCCATCAGGTCGCGCAGGTTGATCGCCTGCAGGTTGTTGGTGATGGCCCGGTACATGAACGGCAGGGCGACGGTGAAGTAGCAGCCGATCAGGATCCACGGCGTACCGACCATGGCCATCGGCCCGCTGCCGTACAGCTGCAGCAAGCCCACCGCCGACACCACCGGCGGCACCGCGAACGGCAGCAGGATCAGCACGTTCATCAGCGCGTCGAGCCGGGGGAAGTGGTAGTGCACCACGAACAACAGCGGCAGGATCAGCACCACCGACAGCAGCAGCGCACCCACGCACACCAGCAGCGACTGGCCGAAGGCGGCGAGAAAGCGCGGCTCGCTCCACAGCGCGATGTACCACTTGAAGGTCAGGCCGCTGGGCAGCAGGGTTGCCGACCAGCTGGTAGCCAGGGAGTAGAGCAGGGTGCCGGCCAGCGGCAGCAGCAGGATCAGGAACAGCAGGTAGACCACCAGCTTGTGGTAAAGCCCGGCGGCGGTTTTTTCAGCGCGCATGGTAGCTCCTCTTGAGCAGCCATTGATGGACCACCGTGACCAGGGTCATCAGCCCCACCAGCACCATGGCCAGGGCGCTGGCCAGGTTCGGGTCGAGGCTGATGTCGCCGGCTACCAGGCCGGCGATGCGGATCGGCAGCACGTTGAAGTTGCCGGTGGTCAGGGCGTAGACCGTGGCGTAGGCGCCCAGGGCGTTGGCCAGCAGGATGACGAAGGTGCCGAGCAGGGCAGGGGTGAGCACCGGCAGGCCGATATGCCGCCAGAACTGCCAGTGGTTGGCCCCCAGTAACGCCGCGGATTCGCGCCAGTCTTCGCGCAGGGCGTCGAAGGCCGGGTAGAGCAGCAGCACCCCCAGCGGGATCTGGAAGTAGGTGTACACCAGGATCAGCCCGGTCTTGGAGTAGATGCTGAAGTCACCGAGCAGGCCCATCTGCTTGAGCAGCAAGGTCAGTGCGCCGTTGAAACCCAGCAGGATGATGAAGGCGAACGCCAGCGGCACCCCGGAAAAGTTGCTGGTCATGTTGGCGAAGGCGCTGACGAAGTCGCGCAGTTTCGAATCGACCCGGCGCAGTGAGTAGGCGCCCAGGGTGGCGATGACAATGCCGAACAGGCTCGACCAGAAGCTGATCTCCAGGCTGCGTTGCAGCGCCTGCAGGTAGAACTTCGAGGCGAACACCTTGCTGAAGTTGGCCAGGCCCCAGCCGCTTTCGCTTTGCAGGCTGTTGATCGCCACCCAGGCCAGCGGGGCAATCTGGAAGATGATGAAGAACACGGCGAACGGCAGCAGGCAGAGCAGGGCCAGGTAGCGGCCACGGGGGCTTGCATTCACTTGAGCAGCTCCCGGCAGACGGTTTTGTCGTGTGCAGCACCGAGCAGCTCGCAGATGGTGCCGCACAGCTCGGTCTGCAGCGGTTTGGCCGCAGGGTCCAGGCTGAAACCGTCACCAAAGACGAACAGCGGCACCTCGCGCTCCTCGGCCAGCAGGCCATTGTGCGAGCGGTCGTTGTTCATGCCGTGGTCGGCGGTGACCAGCACTTGGTAGCCCTCTTCCAGCCAGCGCGGCAGGTAGTCGGCCAGCAGAATGTCGGCGCTGCGCGCGGCGTTGCGGTACTGGCTGCTGTCCAGGCCATGGCGGTGGCCGGCGTCGTCGATGTTCATCGGGTGCACCAGCAGGAAGTTCGGTGCATGGCGTCGGCGCAGGTATTCGGCGTCGGCCAGCAGGTGCGAATCGGGGTAGTGGTCGGCGTAGTAGAACAGGCCATGCTGGATCGGCAGCTTGGGCGCGTGGGTGTGGCGGTCGCGCAGCGGGTCGAACGGCGAGCGGTTGTACAGCTCGCTCATCCAGTGGTAGGCCGCCGCTGCGGTGCCCAGCCCAGCCTCACGGGCGTAGTGGAACACGCTGCGCTGGTTGGACAGGCGGTTGACGTTGTTGTGCACGATGCCGCTGTCGATCGGCGGCACGCCGGTGAGGATGCATTCGTAGAGCGGTCGCGACAGCGACGGCAGCTCACATTCCACGCGGTACAGCGCGGCGCGGTCGGCCTCGACGTAAGCGTGCAGGTGGCCCATGGCATGGTGGGCCACCTGATGGTTGAGGCCGTCGAGCAGTACCAGGATGACGTTGTGTTGCATGTTCGCTCCCTTCGGAGCTACAAGCGGGCAAGCGGCAAGCTGCAAGAAGACGCGGGCATGTCGATAGCCTGCTTTTACTTGCAGCTTGCAGCTTGAATCTTGTAGCTGCCTTATTCCATCTCGATGATCACCTGCTCCTGCCACTTCTGCGGCAGGGCCTTGGAGGTGGCTTCCCAGGCCGCGGCGTCCTTGATCGGCTGGGCGGCCTTGTACTGCTCGTTGGGCAGCAGCTTGGCCTGTACGTCTGCCGGCAGCTTCAGGTGCTCGGCACGGATCGGCCGGGCGTGGCCCTTGGCCAGGTTGATCTGCCCGGCATCGCTGAAGATGTACTCACGCGTCAGCTTGGCCGCGTTCGGGTGCTTGGCGTACTTGTTGATGATGGTGGTGTAGCCGGAAATCACCGTGCCATCGGACGGGATCAGCACTTCGAAGCGCTTGGGGTCGATCTGCTCGCGGTAGCTCAGGCCGTTGAAGTCCCACACCACGCCGACTTCGATCTCGCCCTTCTCGATGGTCTGGATCGTCGGGTTGGCCAGCGACAGGCGCTTCTGCTGGGCCAGCTTGGTGAACAGCTGCAGGCCCGGCTCGATGTTCTTCTCGTCGCCTTTGTAGGCGATGGCGGCGGCCAGCACGCCGTTGGCGGCCTGGGCGGCGGTGCCGACGTCACCGATGGCGACCTTGTACTTGCCCTTTTCCAGGTCGTGCCAGCTGGTGGGGCGCTCGCCTTCCTTGACCAGGTCCTTGTTGATGATGAAGGCGATGGTGCCGGTATAGGCCAGCGCCCAGTGCCCGTCCTGGTCCTTGGCCCAGGACGGAACCTGCTCCCAGGTGCTTGGCTTGTAGGGCTGGGTCACGCCCTTGGTCACTGCGATCGGGCCGAAGGCGGCACCCACGTCGCCAATGTCGGCGCTGGCGTTGTCCTTCTCGGCGTCGAACTTGGCCACTTCCTGGGCCGAGCTCATGTCGGTGTCGCTGTGCTTGAGGCCGTATTTGCTCGCCAGGTCTTCCCAGGTGCCTTTCCAGTTGGCCCAGGCATCGGGCATGCCCACGCTGTTGACCGTGCCTTCCTTGCGGGCGGCATCTTCCAGGGCCTTGAGGTCTTCGGCCATGGCCGTGGTGCAGAACGCGATGGCCGAACCGAGCAGTGACGCCATGAACAACTTTTTCATCCGAAGCTCCTTGGGTGGGTGCCTTGCAATCGTTGTTATGTGATGAAGCGGTGCCTGCCAACCGTTGGTCTAGGTCAGCAAACCTTGAGCCAAGGTAGGCCGGTTGCGTGACAGTTTGATGTAAGGGGCGGGCCTGAGTAGTGCGCCGCAAGCCCTGGCAATACAGCGTAGACCAGATCGAAAGCCTTGATTCACGCGGGCTGGCCCGGTTCTGGCAAGCCCCGCTAAAAGCCTTTGTCACAGGATGTTCATCAGCCGTGACTAGGCTTGCACTACGCTCCATATGCCCTGTTCTGGGGCTGGACTAGTCCAGATAGGTAACCTTTGATGCAAGCGACGCCACCGCGAGCGGTAACAGCCATCTGCCATGCCCTGCAGGAGCAGATCGAACACGGCCTGCTGGCGCCGGGCGGCAAGCTGCCGGCCGAACGCAAGCTCAGCGAGGTGTTCGACACCACGCGCATCACCCTGCGCGAGGCACTGGTGCAGCTGGAGGCCCAGGGCCTGATCTACCGCGAGGAGCGGCGTGGCTGGTTCGTTGCACCCGAGCGGCTGACCTACGACCTGATCGAGCGTAGCCACTTCCATGCGATGGTGCGGGACCAGGGGCGGCTGCCCAGCACCGAGCTGTTGTCGGCGCGGCTGCAGCCGGCCCCGGCGGCTATCTGCGCGCGCCTGCGCCTGCCGGCGTTGTCCAGCGTGGTGCGGATCTGTCGTTTACGGCGGATCGACGGGCGGGCGGTGCTGTATGCCGAGCATTACCTCAACCCGAGCTACTTCCCTGGGATTCTCGAACAGGACCTGGCGCAGTCGCTGACTGAGATTTATGGCCGGGAATACGGCATTCAGTACGGCCAGGTGTGTTTCGAGATCCTGCCGACCGCCTTGCCGGTGGAGGCCGCCAGTGCGCTGAAAGTGTCAGCGGGCAGCCCAGGGCTGCATATCACCCGGGTCAACAGCGACCAGCGCGGGCATCTGATCGATTGCGATCTGGAGTATTGGCGGCATGATGCGATCCGCATCCGTGCCGAGGCGGGATAAAGTGAACATCGCGGGGCAAGCGCGCTCCCACGCCATGTCATGCATAGCGTGGGAGCGGCGGTGCGCCGATGCGACTTGCCCCGCGATGGCCTCTAGCTGGAGGCATTCCCTTCGGTCATTCCACCACCCCCCGCCGTCACCACCTGCACCGACAACCGCGGCGTCGCCAGGTCCAGACCGGCTTCGTCCAACTGGCGCTTCAGCGCCAGGTTGAACGCCCGCGACACCTCCCACTGCTTGATCGGCGCAGTCTTGAACCGCGCCCGCAAGATCGCCGAACCCGACTCGAAACTCTCCACCCCCTGCAGCTCCAGCGGTGACCAGATGTTGCGGCGCATCAACGGGTCGCTGCGCAGCTTCTGGCCAACCTCGCGGACCAATGTGATGGCCTGGTCGATGTTCATGTTGTGGGGGATCGCCACACGGAAGATGGCGTAGCCGAACTCGCGCGAGTAGTTCTTGATGCTCTTGATCTCGCTGAACGGGATGGTATGCACGATGCCGTCGATGTCGCGCAGGCGCACGGTGCGGATGGTCAGGCCTTCCACGGTACCGAGGTGGCCGCCGACATCCACATAGTCATCGATGGCCAGCGAGTCCTCGATGATGATGAACAGCCCGGTGATCAGGTCGGCGACCAGCGACTGGGCGCCGAAACCGATGGCCAGGCCAATGACCCCGGCACCGGCCAGCAGCGGCGTGACGTTCATGCCCATGTTGGCCAGGGCGACGATCACCGCGATGATGAAGATCGCCACGAACATCACGTTGCGGATCAGCGGCATCATGGTCTGTGCGCGGGCGTTGGCCTGGCCCCGGCGCGAGCGCACCAGGGAGTGGTGCACGGCGGTGTCGGCCAGGATCCACACCAGCCAGGCGACGATCAGGGTGCCTGCCAGGCCCAGCAGGCGCAAGCTGATCTCGTGGCCGTCGCCTTCGGCGAAGTCGATCATCGACAGGCCCCACACGCGCAACCCCAACTCGATGAAGGCCAGCCAGATGAACAGGTGCACCAGGGCATAACCGAAGTTGCGCAACCGTTCGGTGTACACCGCCTGGCGTTTGTTGGCGCGCTTGGGGTTGGCGGCGTGGCGACGCACCAGGCCGTTGAGCACCATGCACACCACCACCAGCACCGTGCACATCAGCGATTGCCGCAGGGCGGTGCTGGTGTCGCCGGCGGACACGAAGGTGGCGAACAGCGAGACCGCCACCAGCAGCAGCGCCGGGATGAACCAGAAACTGCCGAGGATCTCGATGGTGTCGCTGAGGGTGCGTCGGGTCAGGCGCCGGCTCAGCGGCTGGTTGCGGATCAGGTGGGCGATCGGGCGTCGGAAGCGCAGGATGAACAGCCCGGTGCACAGCGCGGCGAAGACGTTGGCCAGGGTGGCCAGGCCATGGGCCAGATGGCTGCCCAGGGCGGTAGTCAGGCGTGGGTCGCTCATCGCCTCGCCGAACGCGGCGAAACTGCCGATCAGCCACAGCGGGCGAAACGCCTGGTGGCGCAGGATGTGCAGGGCGCGGTGGCGGTGCGGGCCGTCGAGCAGCGAGAAGGCGATCACGCAGATTGCCGAAAACAGCGTGCCGACCACCAGCGCATACGCCAGCACCATGGCCATGGATTTACCCAACGACGGTGGCAGGGCGAAGCTCAGGTAGACGGTGAACACCAGCGCCACCAGCCACGGCCCGAGCTTGCGCAGGGCAAACCGTACCAGGTCCCAGGTGCGTGGGTGCTGCGGCAGCTCCTCGGTAAGGCCGAAGCGCACCCGCACCCGGTGGCCGATCCAGTTGAAGGCGTAGGCCAGCAGGCTCCATACGGCGATGACCGCCGCGAAACCGAAGAGAATGGCCGGCCATTGGTGCACCGGCACCATCAGTGCGGTGAGTTCATCCTGGGCCTGGCTGATTTCCTGCGCCCAGCGGTTGAACGGGCTGGCGTCACCGCTGAACTGCTTTTCGAAGTCATGCAGGGCGCCGCCGATCAGGCCGAGCACGCCTTGTTCGACGGTGGGTTGCGATTGTTTGCTGGCGTCGCGCAGCTTTTTCAGGTCGGCCAACAGCTTGGCGCGCTGCTGGTCGTTCTCCAGGTTCTTGATCACCTCGTCCAGCGACTTGCCCAGCGGCTCCGTGGCCTCGGGCTGGGCAGGCGTGCTGGAGCCAAGCAGGCTCGGCAGGCCGGCGGCCTGCACCGGGGTGACGAACAGGAGAAACAGCAGGAACAGGCAACGCAGGAGGGCAGGCACCGGGAAATCTACCTCAGGTCAAACGATTGACCGAGTGTAGAGGTTTATGTGGGCAGTTTCTCCAGGATCTTCCAGCAGGTCAGGCCGAAGATGCCCAAGGTGCCGATCCACATCATCAGCACGCCGATATTGCGCTCGCGCAGGCTGAAGCCGATGGTCAGCAGCATGAGAAACCCGAATACCGGGATGAACAGCGACAGGAACGGGGACATGGTGCGGCAATCCTTGTGCTTGATGGGCCATGTATCAAGCATAGCGCTTTGCCAGCGAGGTGGATTGACCGGGGGCAGGGGGTTGCCAATGCCGGCCTCATCGCTGGCAAGCCAGCTCCCACAGCTACAGCGCAACCCTGTGGGAGCCGGCTTGCCGGCGATGGATGTGACGCGGCCTCAGGGCAGTTCGCGGCTGCGGTAGAAGGCCGTCAGCACCTTCACCAGGTGCGCCAGGTCATGGCTGCCGCACAGCTCGCGGATCGAGTGCATGGCAAAGGTCGGCAAGCCTATGTCGACCGTGCGCACGCCCAGGTTGCCGGCGGTGATCGGGCCGATGGTCGAGCCACAGCCCATGTCGCTGCGGACCACGAAGCTCTGCACCGGCACTTCCTCGGCCATGCACAGGTGGCGGAAGAACCCGGCGGTTTCGCTGTTGGTGGCGTAGCGCTGGTTGTTGTTGACCTTGATCACCGGGCCTGCGTTGAGCTTGGGCCCGTGGTTACCGTCGTGCTTGTCGGCGTAGTTGGGGTGCACGCCGTGGGCGTTGTCGGCCGAGATCATCAGCGAGCGCTGCACGGTACGCACATAGGCGTCACCTTCGGGCAACAGGCGCTGCAGGGTCTGTTCGAGCATCGGGCCGTCGGCGCCGCAGGCCGAGCAGGAGCCGACTTCTTCGTGGTCGTTGCACACCAGCAGGCAGGTTTCGTCGCTGTCGGCGCCGAGCAGCGCCTGCAGGCCGGCATAGCACGACAGCAGGTTGTCCAGGCGGGCGCCGGCGATGAAGTCGCCGTTCAGGCCGATCAGTGCCGCGTCCTGGGTGTCGTAGAAGCTCAGCTCGTAATCGAGCACCACGTCGGCGTTGAGGTCGTGCTCGCGGGCCAGTTGCTCGGTGAGCAGGGCGCGGAAGTCGATGCGCTCGTCGCCTGCCACCTGGGCCAGGATCGGCGGCAGTTCGGTCTGCGGGTTGATCGTCCAGCCTTCGTTGGCGGTGCGGTTGAGGTGGATCGCCAGGTTGGGGATCACCGCGATCGGCAGCTTGAAGTCGATCAGTTGGCTTTCGACCTTGCCGTCACGGCGGAAGGTGACTCGCCCGGCCAGCGACAGGTCGCGGTCGAACCACGGGGCGAGCAGGGCGCCGCCATAGACTTCGACGCCCAGCTGCAAGAAGCCCTGGCGCTGCAGTTCGGGTTGCGGCTTGACCCGCAGGCACGGGCTGTCAGTATGGGCGCCGACCATGCGGATGCCGCTCATCAATGGCGAGTGCTTGCCGAGCTTGATGGCGATGATCGAGGAGTCGTTGCGGGTCAGGTAGTAGCGCCCGCCAGGCACCGTGGCCCAGCTGTCGCGTTCGTCCAGGTGCTGGAAGCCGGCGGCTTCGAGGCGCTGCACGAGGCTTGCGGTGGCATGGAAGGGCGTCGGGGAGGCCTTGAGGAATTCAATCAGGCCGGCGTTCAGGGCATCGCGCATAAGTCACTCCAATTCGAGCTTCAAGCCGCAAGCTGCAAGCTTCAAGCAAAGGCGGTCAGCAGCGCAAGCGTGCACGCGACCTGCCTTGGCTTTAGCTTGCAGCTTCTAGCTTGAAGCTTGCAGCTTAAAAAGGCGCCGGGCACTCGAACTTCAACCGCTGCCCGGATACCGGGTGGGTAAAGCTCAGCATCGAGGCATGCAGGCACAGCCGTTCATGGGCGGCCAGCGCTTGCGGGTTGGCGTACAGGCGGTCCCCCAGCAGCGGATGGCCGATCGACAGCATGTGCACGCGCAACTGGTGCGAGCGCCCGGTGATCGGTGTCAGCTCGACCCGGCAATGATCGCCGCAGCGTTCGACGATGCGCCAGAAGGTCAGGGCGTGCTTGCCTTGCTCATGGTCGACCACGTGGCGCGGCTTGGTCGGCGGGTCGTAGCGCAGCGGCAGGTCGATGCTGCCGCTGTCCAGTTGCGGTTGGCCCCAGCACAGCGCGGTGTAGGCCTTTTCCGTCTCGCGGTCGTGGAACTGGCGCGACAGTTCGCGGTGGCTGTCGGCGTCACGAGCCAGCAGGATGATCCCCGAGGTCTCCCAGTCCAGGCGGTGGACGATCAGCGCGTCGGGGTAGCCGTTTTCCTGCAGGCGGGTGATCAGGCAGTCCTTGTTGTCATCGGCACGGCCCGGCACCGACAGCAGCAGGGTCGGCTTGTTGATCACCAGGATGGCGGCGTCTTCGTGAAGGATCTGGATGTTCGACAGCGGCATGTTCGGGCGTTCTCTGCAAAGCATTGTGGGAGCGGGCTTGCCCCGCGATAGCGTCAGATGGCCATCGCGGGGCAAGCCCGCTCCCACAAGGTATACCTGGGGCTGCTGAAGACTCAGCGATCAGGCAGGGTGATGTTCAGTTCCAGAATCGAGCAGCTGCCCTGGTTTTCCAGTTCGATCTGCACGTCGTCATTGCCGATGTTGACGTACTTGCGAATCACCTCGACCAGCTCCTTCTGCAGGGCAGGCAGGTAGTCCGGGGTGCTGCGCTGGCCACGCTCGTGCGCCACGATGATCTGTAGACGCTCTTTCGCTACCGACGCGCTGCTCTGTTTCTGTCTGCCACGAAAGAAGTCAAAAAGGTTCATGGTTTACTTGCCTCCAAACAGGCGTGCGAAGAATCCTTGCTTCGGCACTTCGATGAACCGCAGTGGCTTGGGCTTGCCCAGCAGGCGGTCGACGGTGTCACTGTACGCCTGGCCGGCATCGCTCTGGTCATCGAGGATGACCGGGATGCCCTGGTTGGACGCCTTGAGCACGGCCTGGGATTCGGGAATCACACCCAGCAGTTCGACCGAGAGGATTTCCTTGACGTCTTCGACGCCCAGCATTTCGCCCTTCTCGACACGCTCTGGGTGGTAGCGGGTGATCAACAGGTGTTCCTTGATCGGGTCGTCACCTTGTTCCGCGCGGCGCGACTTGCTCGACAGCAGGCCGATCATGCGGTCGGAGTCACGTACCGAGGAAACTTCCGGGTTGGTCACGACGATGGCTTCGTCGGCGAAGTACATCGCCAGGTGCGCACCTTTTTCGATACCGGCCGGCGAGTCGCAGACGACGAACTCGAACTGCTCCTTGAGCTCCATCAGCACCTTTTCCACGCCTTCCTTGGTCAGCGCGTCCTTGTCGCGGGTCTGGCTGGCGGCCAGCACGTACAGGTTCTCGAGGCGCTTGTCCTTGATCAGGGCCTGTTGCAGGTTGGCTTCGCCGTTGACCACGTTGACGAAGTCGTACACCACGCGGCGTTCGCAGCCCATGATCAGGTCGAGGTTACGCAGGCCGACGTCGAAGTCGACGATGACAGTCTTGTGCCCACGCAGTGCGAGGCCGGTACCGATAGCGGCGCTGGTGGTGGTCTTGCCCACACCCCCCTTGCCGGAAGTAACCACGAGAATCTTGGCCAAGGTGTTTCACCCCTAAATAATCGGGACAGGCGTCCCTGCAAATACAAAAAAACGGCAACGGTAAAAAGTTGCGCTAAAAATGCCGGCAAGTATCCGTTAAAGACGGGTGATGTTCAACACGTCACCGGACAGGCTGACCTGCACGCCCGAGCCCCACAGCGGGTCGCGGCGCAGGTCTTCGCAAACTTTGTACTGGCCGGCGATGGAGACCATTTCTGCGGTCATCTGCTGGCAGAAGATGCGCGCCTTGGTATTGCCCTTGATCCCCGCCAGGGCCCGGCCGCGCATGGCGCCGTACACATGGATGTTGCCATCGGCAAGAAGTTCCGCGCCCGGGCTGACGGAGCCGGTGACCACCAGGTCGCCGCCCTGGGCGTAGATCTGCTGGCCGCCGCGCACCGTCGTGGTGATGATGCGCGTCGGGCGCACTTCGGGTTCGGCTGGCGCCGGTGGCGGTGGCGGTGCAGGTTCCGGCGCTTTCACCTCCGGCTCCGGCTCCAGCGGGCGCTCGCGGGCTCCGGAAGGCGGCAGCACCGGCAGGTCGATGGCGATCGCCGCGGCGATGTCCTCGATGCGGTTAGCGCGGATCGCCAGGGTGCGCAGGCCATGATGGCGGCAGACGCGCATCAGCCCAGGCAGGTCGATGGCGCCCTCGTCGGGGGGCAGCTTGTCCAGCGCCAGCACCAGCGGCGTGTTGCTGAAGAAGTTCGGCGCCTGCGCCACCTTCGCCGCCAGCTGGCGGTCGAGGGATTCGAGGTCGTTGCGCGCCAGTTCCAGCACGGTGATGGCAAGCATGCTGCCCTTGAGCTGGAACACGGGGGCGTTGTCGGGTGTCTGGTTAGGGCTCATGGTCTGCATAGACGGCTTGTTGCGAGAAAAGTGCCCTGACTTATAGCGATAAGACCGATTGCCCGCAACCGATGTAGAATGCTCGGCCCTTGTCTTGCCGGAAGCTTCAATGGAACGCCCGCGTTTTCGCCGCCAATTTCTCCACCCGCGATTCTGGGCCCTGTGGCTTGGCCTGGGCCTGTTGTGGCTGGTCGCCCAGTTGCCCTACCGCGCCCTGCTCGGGCTCGGCCGCGTTCTCGGTGCGCTGATGTACCGGGCGGCCGGCGAACGCCGCCGCATTGCCGCGCGCAACCTTGAATTGTGTTTCCCCGAGCTTTCCAGCGACGAACGGCAGCGCCTGCTCAAGGAAAATTTCGCCTCCACCGGCATCGCCTTCTTCGAAATGGCCATGAGCTGGTGGTGGCCACAGGCCCGCCTGGCCCGCCTGGCGCACATCGAAGGCATCGAACACCTGCAGGCTGCCCAGCGTGAAGGGGAGGGGGCGATCCTCATGGCCGTGCACTTCACCACCCTGGAGATCGGCGCTGCGCTGCTGGGCCAGGTCCACACCATCGACGGCATGTACCGCGAGCACGGCAATCCGGTGTTCGACTTCATCCAGCGCCGTGGCCGCGAGCGCCACAACCTCGATTCGCTGGCGGTGGAGCGCGACGATGTGCGCGGCATGCTCAAGCTGCTGCGCAAGGGCCGGGCGATCTGGTATGCGCCCGACCAGGACTACGGCATGAAGCAGAGCATCTTCGTGCCGCTGTTCGGCATCCCGGCCGCCACCGTTACCGCCACCAGCAAGTTCGCCCGCCTGGGCAAGGCCCGGGTGATCCCCTTCACCCAGAAGCGCCTGGAAGATGGCAGCGGCTACCGCCTGGTGGTGCACCCGCCGCTCGAAGGCTTCCCGGGGGAGACCGAAGAGGCTGATTGCCTGCGCATCAACCAGTGGGTTGAAGGCGTGCTGCGCGAGTGCCCGGAGCAATACCTATGGGCGCACCGGCGGTTCAAGTCGCGGCCTGAGGGCGAGCCGCGGCTGTACGACAAGAAGAAAAAATGAGAAAGATCGCGGGGCAAGCCCGCTCCCACAGGCCTGTCGTGGGAGCGGGCTTGCCCCGCGATAGCGACTCCAGGAAGGAACCATGACCCCCACCACCGGCCTGATCCTCTCCGGCGGCGGCGCCCGCGCCGCCTACCAGGTCGGCGTGCTCGCCGGCATCGCCGAACTGCTGCCGCCTGGCGCGGCCAACCCGTTCCCGGTGATCGTCGGCACCTCCGCCGGTGCCATCAACGCGGTCAAGCTGGCCAGCGGCGCCACCCGCTTCGCCGAATCGGTGCAGCATCTGACCGCCTTCTGGCAAAACTTTCGCAGCCACCTGGTACTGCGCAGCGACTGGCCCGGGGTGATCCGCCAGGCCAGCCGTTTCGTCGGCCACAGCCTGCTGGGCCTGGGCGGCCAGGTGCCGGTGGCACTGCTCGACAGCCGCCCGCTGCGCAAACTGCTGCACCAGCACCTGGACCTGGACGGCATTGCCCATTCCCTGGCCGCCAACCAGTTGCGCGCCATCGCCGTGACCGCCTTCGGTTATGAGTCCGGCCAGGCGGTGACCTTCTATCAGGGCCGCGACACCATCGAGCCCTGGCTGCGTCACCGACGCATCGGCATGCCTACGCCGCTGACCATCGACCATCTGTTGGCCAGCTCCGCCATCCCGCTGCTGTTCGCCCCGGTGCGGCTCGGCGAGGAGTTTTTTGGCGACGGTGCGGTACGTCAGTCGGCGCCGATCAGCCCGGCCCTGCACCTGGGGGCCAGCCGCGTGCTGGTGGTGGGCGTCAGTGGCAACCCACAGCGCCCGGCGCCGCCGTTGCCCACCCAGCGGGTGTTCAGCGGCCAGCAGCCGAGCCTGGCGCAGATCGGCGGGCACATGCTCAACAGCACCTTCATCGACAGCCTCGAAGACGACATCGAGTTGCTGCAACGCCTCAACCACCTCAGCCATATGTTGCCAGCGCACCTCGATGCACGGCGCCTGGGGCTGGCACCGATCGAGGTGCTGGTGGTGGCGCCAAGCCAGCCGCTGGACGAGATTGCCGCGCGGCACCGGCGCGACTTGCCGGCGGCGCTGCGGCTGTTCCTGCGCGGGCCGGGGGCGACCAAAACCAGCGGGGCGGGGGTGCTCAGCTACCTGCTGTTCGAGGCGAGCTATTGCAGCGAGCTGATCGAACTGGGGCGCAAGGATGCCTTGGCCAAGAAGCGCGAGTTGTGCCAGTTCCTGGGGATCTGACAAAGCATCGCGGGGCAAGCCCGCTCCCACATGGATCGCGCTAACTTCGAGGCAGCATCGTACCTGTGGGAGCTGGCTTGCCAGCGATGAGGCCAGCACTGACAACATAAGACAGTTGCTCCCACCCTCTGTACTGCCCCCAAGAGTTGGATTGGTTTCCAACTTTTTGGGAGGAGTCCAGAACGTGGGAGCGGCGGTGCGCCGCTGCGACTTGCCCCGCGATGATGCTTACTCGGCGATCTGTAACTTGCGCGCCTGGGTGTACACGTACCGCAGCTTTTCATACTCGAACGGCGAGTTGGTCTGGCCATAGCTGAAGTTGGTGCTGTTGCGCTTGTCGATGGCCCGCATCAGCGTGATTTCCGGGTGCTCTTCGGCAGACTCCGGCACGTCCAGGTAATTGACCGCCTGCTCGCCCACGTAATCCACCACCAGCCCGGTGGTGTCGCGCAGGTTTGACGGCCCGAGGATCGGCAGCATGATGTACGGCCCTTCCGGGACGCCATAGAAGCCAAGCGTCTGGCCAAAGTCCTCGCTCTGGCGCGGCAGCCCCATGCTGGTCGCCGGGTCCCACAGCCCGCCGACACCGAGGATGGTGTTGAACATCAGCCGCGCGGTGATTTGTGCCGAGCGCTTGGCCTTGAGCTGGAACACGCTGTTGAACAGGTTCGGCACATCGCCCAGGTTGTTGAAGAAGTTGTTCACCCCGGTGCGCACGAAGCTTGGGGTGATGTAGCGGTAGCCATCGACCACCGGCAGGAACACCCACTGGTCGAAGCGGTAGTTGAAGTGATAGATGCGCCGGTTCATCGCTTCCAGCGGGTCATAGATGTTCAACGCCGCCAGGGTCGAGCGCTCGAACTCGCGCTGGTCCAGGCCCGGGTTGAACTTGAGTTCGCGCAGCGGATCGAGGAACCCATCGGGTTCTGCGGTGAGGGCCGGGGCCTTGTCGGCCTCGACCACGCTGGCCCGGGGCGCGACTTCCTCGGCCAGGGCGCAGCTGCTGGCGAGTATGGCTGTGACGAGCAGCAATCGGTTAACCACGGAAGAACTCCAGCATGGCGTCGCTGTTGACGCGGTAATTGAGGTTGCCGCAGTGGCCGCCATGGGGGTACAGGGTCAGGCGCTCGCCGAACACCCGGCGCAGGAAACCGATGTCGCCGGGGCCGAGGATCACGTCGTCGGCGTTGTGCATCACGGCGATCTTCGGGCTGTCGTGCAGGTAGTCGGCGAGGGCGTACAGGCTGACCTGGTCGATCAGCTGCAGCAGGCTGTTGCCGTCGGTGCGCGCGCGCCACATGGGGATCACCTGCTCGGTCAGGTAACAGTCGAAATCGCACTGCAGGGCACGCTTGAAGAACGGCGTGAGGCTGGTGGTTTCGGTGATCGGGTACTTCGGCGGAATGATCAGGCCGCGGCGGTTGATCAGGTCGGAGGTGAAGGCGATGTCGGCTGCCGAGAAGCGGAACGAGGTGCCGATCAGCATGGCCATCTGTTCGTTGGACAGGTGCTGGCGCGACTGCTGGAAGTCGTACAGCAAGGCTTCGTTGAGGTCGATGTAGCCCTTGTCCTGGAAGTAGCGGGTGAGCTTTTCCAGCATCAGTTCGTAGAACGTGGTGCTTTTGTCGATGCCCTTGACCCGGGTCTGCACCAGTTTGTCCAGGTTGCTGATCGAGGTGTACAGGTTGACCGGCGGGTTGAGCAGCAGCACGCGCTTGAAGTTGAAGCTGCGCCGGGTTTCGTCCAGCTTGCTGACGAAGGCTGCATCCAGCGCCCCCAGGCTGTAGCCCGTCAGGTAGTACTCGCTGACCGGCAGGCGCGGGTGCTGAGCGCGCACCGCCTGCATCACCCGGTACAGGTCCTTGGCATCCTCGGCGCTCACGCCAGGCGTGGCGAAGCGCGAGGCCGCGCTCATGAAGTCGTAGCTGGTCGGCGAGGACAGCTGCACCACGTGGTAGCCGGCCTGATAGAACAGTTTTTTCAGGTATTCGTTGATCGAGCTGAAGTAGGGCGCGCCGGTACCGGCGATCAGGAAGATCAGCGGCGCCTCGTGGTCCTGCCTGGCCAGGCGGTAGCGCAGTTTCTTCACTGACCAGAAGTTGTCCGGCAGGGTGAACTCGCGTTCCGGGCGCAGGGTGAGGCTGTAGTCGTCCTGGTTGATTTCATCGTCACTGGGCAGCGTCGGGCGTTGCTCAGGCGGGGTGGTGGCGATGGTCGCCTCGAACGGGTTGGTCAATGGGTAGCCGTAGCTCGCGGCATCGATATCCCGCGCCGAAGCGGCCGCAGCCATGAGCAGGCCGCCAAGCAGCGCGGCGAGGCGCAAAGATCGAAGCATGTAGTCCCCCAGAAAAACGCAAGGTCGTGCAGTTTGTACGCAGGCTAGGACCATGGTCGGCACGGCAAAGTTGCCTGCCGTTCATACCTTTGTCGCACCAGATGTTGTTGTCCACGGCAATGTCTGTGTTGTGCAACATAGCCGCTGGGCCATGATTTTGCCTTACATCGGCCCGTGAGCGATCATTCACGCTTTCGATTGCCGCTATTGGAGAACCGGATGTCCCGTTCGTGGCCGCTCATTGCCTTGCTGCTGTTCCTGCCCCTGTGGCTGGCCGCCAGTTATGGCGTGCGTTATGGCTTGATGGAAGCGCCCCAGTGGGTCGGCTTGTGCTCGCAGCCGGGGGAGATCTGGCAGTGCCAGGTGCGCTCGCTGCTGGGCTTGGGCATTCATTTCCAGGTGATCGCCTGGAGCGCGTTGGGGCTGGCGCTGGTCGCCCAGTTGGCTCCGGGCCGCCTGGGTCGATGGCTTGCAGCGCTGGCGCTGGTGTTCGGGCTGCCGGCGCTGGTGCTGTACACCGCGAGCATCGCGGTGTTCGCGGTGGTCCTGGCAGGCTTGCGCTTGGTCAGGTGATTACCGGCTTGCTGGGTCGGGCTTGGAGGGTGGCGGGCTGAAACCTCAACTCAGCACGTGTTCCACCGGCTCCAATGCCGGCGGCAAAGGCTCATGCCCCAGCGCCGCCAGCACATCGCGCTCGAGGGTGCGCACCAGCGCATCGGTCGGCAGGTCGTTCTCATCCCGGCCGAACGGGTCTTCCAGCTCGTTGCCAATGGCATCCAGGCCGAAGAAGGTGTAGCTGACGATGGTGGTGAACAGCGGCGCCAGCCAGCCCAGCGGTTCGGCCAGGGCGAACGGCAGCAGCAGGCAGAAGATATAGATGGTGCGGTGCAGCAGCAGAGTGTAGGGGAATGGCAGAGGCGTACCCTTGATCCGCTCGCAGGTGGCCTGCACATCCGTCAACCCCGACAGGCGCTGTTCCAGGGTGGTGTAACGGAACTCGCTGATCAGCTGTTGCTGCGCCAGTCGTGAACATTGCGCGCCGATGTCCTGCAGGATTCCGTTGCACAGATTGTGCGGGGTCAGCGGCGCCTGCTCGGCCAGCCAGGGGCGGGCGGCGCGCAGTTCGTCCTCGTTGCGCAGCCGGGCATTCAGGGCGTGGGCAAAACCGCACAGGCTGCGCAACATCGCCGAGCGCAGTTGCGCATCCTCGATCACCACGCTTTCACGCACGAACGAACGCACCTCGATGATCATCCGCCCCCAGGCCTTGCGCCCTTCCCACCAACGGTCGTAGCAGGCGTTGTTGCGAAAGCTCATGAAGATCGACAGTGACAGCCCGAGCAGGGTGAACGGGGTGGCGCTGACCGGGTAGAACAACGCCGGGTAGTGCCGCTCGATGAGCACGATCAGTGCGGCCAGCAGGGTGACCATCAGGCAGCGCAACGCGATGCGCTTGACGATCGAGCCCTTGAGGGTGAACAGCACGCGCAGCATGTCGGGGCGGGAGTGGACGATCAAGAGGGGTTCCCGAGGCGGCCGTTCAGCCGCCGGTCATGTTCATGAAACGCAGGATCTGCACCTCGCCACCCACTTCGAAGTGGTGGCGCCAGGGCTTGAGCTGCATGGCCTCGCGGATGGCCTTGTCGAGGCGGGCACTGTCGCCGGGGTGCTGGCGCAGCACCTGCTTGAGGTCCAGCGAGTGCTCGTTGCCCAGGCACAGCAGCAGGCGGCCTTCGACGGTCAGGCGCACGCGGTTGCAGGTGGCGCAGAAGTTGTGGCTGTGGGGCGAAATGAAGCCGACCCGGGTGTTCGGCGCTTCGGCCAGGCGCCAGTAGCGGGCCGGGCCTTGGGAGGACTCGGCCGATTCGATCAGGCTGAAGTGCCCGGCCAGGCGCTCGCGCACATCGTCGCTGGAGCAGTAGGACTCGCCGCGCTGGTGTTCGCTGATCACCCCCAGGGGCATTTCCTCGATGAACGAGATGTCCAGCTCGCGGTCGATGGCGAAGCGCACCAGGTCGACGATCTCGTCGTCGTTGCGGCCCTTGAGCACCACGGCGTTGAGCTTGGTGCGACGAAAACCGGCGGCGCGCGCGGCATCGATGCCGGCGATCACCTGATGCAGGTCGCCGGTGCGGGTCAGGGCGCGGAAGCGCTCGGGGTCGAGGCTGTCGAGGCTGATGTTCAGGCGCGACACGCCGGCATCGAACAGCGGCTGGGCCAGGCGGCCGAGCTGCGAGCCATTGCTGGTCAGGCACAGTTCACGCAGGCCGGGCAGGGCGGCGATGCGTTCGCAGAGCCCGACGATACCTTGGCGGACCAGGGGCTCACCGCCGGTCAGGCGGATCTTGCGGGTACCCAGGGCGACGAAGCGTTCCGCTACCTGATAGAGCTCTTCGAGGCTGAGGATCTGCTGGCGCGGCAGGAACTGCATGTCCTCGGCCATGCAGTAGACGCAGCGGAAATCGCAACGATCGGTGACCGACATCCGCAGGTAGTCGACCTTGCGGTTGAAACCGTCGATCAGGGCCTGGGGGTTCTGTTCCACGTTGGCGCTCGAGAGGGTTGGGGCTATGCAATCCAAGCTATCGCCTGGGGCCAGACCCGTCAAATTGCTTTCCCTGACCGCTTGATCAATGGCCTCTATCAAGGGCCAGGCAGATGCGCGTACGGCATTCTCGTGGGAGCGGGCTTGCCCCGCGAAAGGTCTATTACAGACACCTGAAACCCATGATCGACACCGCCTATCACCCCGTCAGACATTTCGATTGGACGCCCCCACACCACCCTCCATAGGCTGGAAAAAAGCAGCGGACAACGTGATCCGCCGCACCTTTACCATGCCCGCGTGAGGATTGACCGCATGAGCCAGGACCAACACATCAGGGACTACAAGGGGCCGGCCGCCGGCTGGGGCGCGCTCAAGAGCGTGACCAAGAGCTGGCTGGGCAGCGAGAACGCCTTCAAGAACCTGCGGGCCATGCTCAAGACCAACCAGAACGGCGGCTTCGACTGCCCCGGTTGCGCCTGGGGCGAGTCGCCGGAAAGCGACATGGTCAAGTTCTGCGAGAACGGCGCCAAGGCGGTCAACTGGGAAGCCACCGGCCGCTCGGTGGACCCAGCTTTCTTCGCCAAGTACAGCGTCAGCGCGCTGCTGGAGCAGACCGACTACTGGCTTGAGTATCAGGGCCGGCTGACCCACCCGATGCGCTATGACGCGGCCACCGATCACTATGTCGAAACCAGCTGGGACGAGGCCTTCGCCCTGATCGGCCAACACCTGAACAGCCTCGAGTCGCCCGACCAGGCCGAGTTCTACACCTCGGGCCGGGCCAGCAACGAGGCGGCGTTCCTCTACCAGCTGTTCGTCCGCGCCTACGGCACCAACAACTTCCCCGACTGCTCGAACATGTGCCATGAAGCCAGCGGCGTGGGCATGTCGCAAACCCTTGGGGTGGGCAAGGGCACCGTGGTGTTCCATGACCTGGAGCTGGCCGACGCGATCTTCGTCATCGGCCAGAACCCCGGCACCAACCACCCGCGCATGCTCGAGCCGCTGCGCGAGGCGGTCAAGCGCGGCGCCCAGGTGGTGTGCTTCAACCCGCTCAAGGAGCGCGGGCTGGAACGCTTCCAGCACCCGCAGCACCCGCTGGAGATGCTCAGCAACGGCTCCGAGTCCACCAGCACCGCGTACTTCCGCCCGGCGCTGGGCGGCGACATGGCGGCCATGCGTGGCATCGCCAAGTACCTGTTGCAGTGGGAACGCGAAGCGCAGCTCAACCATGAGCCGGCGGTGTTCGACCATGCCTTCATCGCCGAGCACACCAGTGGTGTCGAGGCTTACCTGGCCGTGGTCGAGGCCACGCCCTGGGACCATATCGTCGAGCAGTCCGGCCTGACCAAGGCCGAGATCGAGCTGGCGGCGCGCATGTACCGCAAGGCCGAGCGGGTGATCATGTGCTGGGCCATGGGGGTGACCCAGCACCGCCACTCGGTGGCGACCGTGCAGGAAATCGTCAACCTGCAACTGCTGCGCGGCAACGTCGGCAAGCCCGGTGCCGGCCTGTCACCGGTACGCGGCCACAGCAACGTGCAGGGCGACCGTACCATGGGCATCGACGAAAAACCCAAGGCGCAACTGCTCGACGCCCTGGAAAAGCGCTTCCAGTTCAAGGTGCCGCGTGCCCATGGCGACAACGCCGTGCTGGCGATCAAGGCCATGGAGGAGGGGCGGGCCAAGGTGTTCGTCGCCCTGGGCGGCAACTTCGCCCAGGCCACCCCGGACACGCCACGCACCCACGCGGCGCTGCGCAACTGCGCACTGACCGTGCAGATATCCACCAAGCTCAACCGTTCGCACCTGGTGACCGGGCGCGACGCGCTGATCCTGCCGTGCCTGGGCCGTACCGAGATCGATAGCCAGGCCGAGGGCCCGCAAGGGGTGACGGTCGAAGACACCTTCAGCATGGTGCACATCTCCCATGGCCAGCTGAAGCCGCGCTCGCCGCACCTGCGCTCGGAGCCGGCGATCGTTGCCGGCATGGCCAAGGCCACCCTGGGCAATACGCCGATCGATTGGGAATACGCGATTGCCGACTACGGCCGCATCCGCAGCATGATTGCCGATGTGATTCCGGGCTTTGCCGATTTCAACGAGCGGTTGCAGCATCCGGGCGGTTTCCACCTGGGCAACAACGCGGCAGACCGCACCTTCCGTACCGCCACCGGCAAGGCGTGCTTCACCCCGAGCCTATTGCCCGAGCAACTGGTCAACGACCAGGTGCTGGCCCGTGGCGACAAGCCCGACCTGATCCTGCAGACCCTGCGCTCCCACGATCAGTACAACACCACCCTGTACGGGCTGGATGACCGCTATCGCGGGGTGTTTGGCCTACGCGAAGTGGTGTTCGTCAACGAAGCCGATATCCGCCGCCTGGGTTTCGAGCCGGGCGAGCAGGTGGACCTGGTGTCGCTGTGGGCGGATGGCCGCGAGCGGCGGGTGTCGGGGTTCCGCCTGGTGGCCTATGACGTGCCTGAAGGGCAGGCGGCGGCGTACTACCCGGAGACCAACCCGTTGGTGCCGTTGGAGAGTTATGGCGACGGCACTTACACGCCAACCTCGAAGTTCGTCGCGATCAAACTGGAGAAGGCCAGCGCGGGGAACCGGATCGCGGCGGCAGTGGCTGACTGATTCCGGGCGTCACGCACTCTTTGTGTAGGAGCGGCCTCGTGCCGCGAAAGGGCTGCAGCGCAGCCCCGGCGATCTTGCGTGATGCCGATACCCTGGGGCCGCTGCGCGCCCCTTTCGCGGCACAAGGCCGCTCCTACAGTGGATGTGCAAGCCCGCTCAGCGATGCACCGGATACGCCGTGGTGTACTTCATCTGTTCCATGGCAAAGCTCGAGGTGATGTTCGACAGCCCGTCGGTACTGGTGATCAGCTTCTTGTAGAAGCGGTCGTACGCGGCGATGTCGCCCACCACCACCCGCAGCATGTAATCCCAGTCGCCGGACATGCGGTATACCTCCATCACCTCCTCGAACGCGGTCACCGTGGCAGCAAACTGCGCCAGCCAGGCGCTGTCGTGGCGCTGGGTCTTGAGCTGGACGAACACCGTCAGGCCCAGGCCCAGGCGCTGGGGGTCGAGCAGGGCGACGCGGCCGCGGATATAACCTTCGTCCTCCAGGCGCTTGACCCGCTTCCAGCAGGGGGTTGTGGTCAGGTTGACCGCTTCGGCCAGGTCCTTGAGGGAGATCGAGGCGTCGCGCTGGAGCAGGGTGAGGATGTGCTGGTCGAAACTGTCCATGTCGCTGTTGGGCTCCAGGCGAGAAAAAGTTTCCCGAGATTAGCCGTTGGCGATGCAGCTTGGAATCGCTATGGCCCGCATAAGGTAATAATGTTCTGGCTGGCGCCGGTCGCTGGCGGATATGAGATAGTTGCGCTTTTCCATCCCTAGTCAATGGACCCGACCATGTCCGAAAAGCCGCGCAATTTCGCCACCCGCACCATCCACGCCGGCGAGCAGTCCAGCGTTGCCGACAACGCCATCTTCCCGGCCATCGTCACCTCCAGCTCGTTCATCAAGCGTGGCCTGGACGACAACCCCGAATACGCCTACAGCCGGGTCAGCAACCCCACCCGGCATGCCTATGAAACCTGCGTGGCGGCCCTGGAGGAGGGTGTCGGCGCGGTGGCCTGTGCTTCTGGCGTCAGCGCTACGGCCACGGTGCTCGAGCTGCTGTCCAAGGATGCCCACGTGGTGGTGATGAACGGCGTCTACGGCGGCACCTTCCGCCTGCTGGAAGACTACCGCGGGCGCACCTCGGGCCTGACCACCACCTACGTCGACCTCAACGACGTCGAGGCCGTGGCCGCGGCGATTCGCCCGAACACGCAACTGATCTGGATCGAGTCGCCGACCAACCCCTTGCTGCACCTGGTCGATATCAAGGCGGTCTGCGACCTGGCCCGCGCCCGCGGCATCATGACCTGCATCGACAACACCTTCTGCTCGCCGTGGAACCAGCAGCCGATCACTTTGGGCGTGGACCTGGTGATGCACTCGGCGAGCAAGTACATCGGCGGCCACTCCGACCTCACCGGCGGCGTGGTGGTGGCGGCCAACGACGAACTGCTGGGGCGTCTGCGCAAGATCAGCATGGCGGTGGGGGCGATCCAGGGGCCGTTCGATTGCTACCTGGCGCTGCGCGGGCTGAAGACCCTTGACGTGCGCATGGAGCGCCAGAGCGCCAACGCACTGCGCGTGGCGCAGTACCTGGAAAGCCATCCGCAGGTCGAGCAGGTGTATTACCCAGGGTTGGAGAGCCATCCGCAGCATGAATTGTGCAAGCGCCAGATGCGCACCGGCGGGGCCGTGGTGGCCATTCGCATCAAGGGTGACCGGGCTGCGGTCAACCGCCTGGTCGAGGCGCTGCAGATCTTCGTCCTGGCCGATTCGCTGGGCGGCGTGGAGAGCATGATCAACCATTCCTGGAGCATGTCGCACAACTCGCTCAGCCCTGAGCAGAAGGGCGTGATGGGCATCAGCGAGAATCTGGTGCGGTTGTCGATGGGGATCGAGGACTATCGGGATCTGATCGAGGACCTGGATATGGCGCTCAAAGCGTCCGCTTAAGGGCTGATAACGTCATCGCGGGGCAAGCCCGCTCCCACGCACGTGGGAGCGGGCTTGCCCCGCGATCATTTTGAAGGGTTTACCCGGTTATCCGGGGTGTTCAGGACTTGGGCGGATGGACGATCCGTTCAATCTTGTCCTTGATCAGCAGCCGCTCCTTGCGTAACAGGTTGACCTTGTCGTCGGCGCTGCCGTTGCCTTCGGCAGCCACCACTTCCTTGTCCTTGGTGTTGTAGTCCTTGTGCAGCTTGTGCAGGTCCTGATTCTTGTCGATCAGGGCCTGGAACTGGTCGGCGCTAACGTGCAGGTCTGCGAGCAAATCGTGCGGAACTGGCATTTCTTCACCTCTTTCAGGGTTGGCGAACGGGCCTGAACCATGAGGATAGCCGCCTTTGCCCCAATGGGGGACTGGGTTAGGCTGTCGCACACCCTCCCTTGACCGGAACCTGCGCCATGCCTCACCTGAACCTGGAATACAGCGACAACCTGGGCGAACTCAACGTCGACCTGCTGCTGTTGCGCCTGAACCACGCCCTGGTGGGCAGCGGCCAGTTTGCCGACGAAGCCGATATCAAGAGCCGCGCCCAGGCCTTCGCCAAGTACCGGGTGGGCACCGCACCGGGTGAGCGTGCCTTCGCCCATGTACGCCTGGCGATGCTCAGCGGGCGCTCGGAGCAGGTGAAACAGCAGTTGTCGGGCAGCCTGCTCGCGGTGCTGCAGGAGGCGATCCCTGCCCAGGCCGGGCTGGATATCCAGCTGTGCGTGGAGGTGCTGGACATCGACCGTGAGCCCTATGCCAAGCTGCGTCTGCCGGCTGAATAAAAGCTGAATGAAACTTGTTTAATTGGTGAAAACTGCATTCCGACCAATTGTTACCAAGTTTTTCACAAAAAATTGATGCTAGCCTTCTTAGAGTTCGGCCAACTTCCCAAGGTGCCCGCCCGGGCACCCTGGCCGCTCATGAACTCTACCTGCGAATGCCATGCTCAACGTCAAATCCCTGCGGACTGAATGGGTCACGCTGCTGGCCAGCCTTTACCTGTTGATCGGCCTTAACACCTTCCTCTGGCTACACCTGCAAGCCATCGTGCCGCCCGGCATGGTGGGGCTGTGGCTGGGGCTGGCATTCGCCGTGCTGATGTTGTTCGCCTTCAATCTGATATTGACCTTGTTGGCATTCAAGTATGTGTTGAAACCGGTATTGATCCTGTTGTTCATGAGCGGCGCGGGCGTTGCCTACTTCATGAATCAATATGGCGTGCTGATCGATACCGGCATGTTCCGCAATGTGGCGGAAACCAACGTTGCGGAAGTTCGCGACCTGCTGTCGATCAAGTTTGCGCTGTATATCGTGCTGCTCGGCGTGCTGCCGTCGCTGTTGGTATGGAAGGCGAAAATCGCCTACCGCCCCTGGTACCGCGAAGTGCTGGGCAAATTGGTGGTGACGGGGGCCTGTGTGGCGGCGCTGGGCTCGGTGGCACTGGTCAACTACCAAGGGCTTGCATCGCTGTTTCGCAACCACCACGAACTGCGCCTGATGCTGACCCCGAGCAATATCGTCGGTGCGTCCATCGGTTATGTCAGCGAACAGTTGGGTACTGCATCACGGCCTTTCCAGCCATACGGCACGGATGCCCACCGCGATGCCGCCTGGCAGCACCATGAGCGCAAGTCGTTGACCGTGCTGGTGGTGGGTGAAAGTGCCCGCGCCGAGAACTTCGGCCTGCTTGGCTATGCCCGCGACACCACGCCGAACCTGGCCAAACAGCAGGGCCTGCTGAGTTTTACCGATGTGCACTCGTGCGGTACCGAAACCGCCGTGTCGGTGCCGTGCATGTTCTCCGGCATGACCCGCAAGGACTATGACGCCCGCGTGGCCAAGAACCGCGAAGGCCTGCTCGACATCCTCCAGCGCGCCGGCCTGGCCGTGCAGTGGCGTGACAACCAGTCCGGCTGCAAGGGCACCTGCGACCGCGTGCAGTTCATCGACGTGAGCAACCTTGCCGACCCGGCCCTGTGCGCCAACGGCGAGTGCCACGACGAGATCCTCCTGCAGGGCCTGGGCGAGCTGATCGACAACCTCGACAAGGACACCGTGCTGGTGCTGCACCAGATGGGCAGCCACGGCCCCGAGTATTTCAAACGCTACCCGACGGGCAGCGAGCCGTTCACCCCGGTGTGCCGCAGCAATGCGCTGAACCAGTGCAGCCAGGCGGAAATCGTCAACGGCTACGACAACACCCTGGCCTACACCGACAAGGTGCTTGGCTCGCTGATCGATACCCTGCGCAGCAAGCAGGACAAGGTCGACACGGCGATGATCTACCTGTCTGACCACGGCGAGTCGCTGGGTGAATACAACCTCTACCTGCACGGCACCCCCTACGTGATGGCGCCGGAGCAGCAGAAGCACGTGCCGTTGTTGACCTGGTTCTCCGACAGCTACCAGCAGGACTTCGGCCTGGACACCGACTGCCTGGCCAAGCTGCGCGACGCGCCACTGTCCCAGGACAACCTGTTCCACTCGATGCTCGGCCTGTTGCAGGTACGCACCGAGGTCTACCAGCAGTCGCTGGACATGTTCGCCAGCTGCCGGCCGTGGCTGGCGGCGGGGCGCTGAAGCAGGGTTTTAACGCCATCGCGGGGCAAGCCCGCTCCCACGACATAGCGCCGAGGCGTGGGAGCGGGCTTGCCCCGCGATGGCGTTAAAACCCGGTCACCGTCCGGGCAACCGCCCGGCACCATGGATGGCGCGAGGTTTCACCCCCAGGGGCCGCGCCGTATATACTGCGCGCCAATGTTAGTGGGAGAGCCTCGTGGCCATCGAAATTCACTGGATCCGTGACGACCAGACCCTGGCCGAGCACTGCCAAAGCTGGCGCGAACTGCCCTTCGTGGCGCTCGACACCGAATTCATGCGGGTCGACACCTTCTACCCGAAAGCCGGCCTGATCCAGGTGGGCGTCGGCGAGCACGCCTACCTTATCGACCCTCTGCTGATTGGTGACTGGCAGCCGCTGGCCGAGTTGCTCGACGACACGGCCGTGGTCAAGGTGCTGCACGCCTGCAGCGAAGACCTCGAAGTGCTGCTGCGCCTGACCGGCAAGCTGCCGCAGCCGCTGTTCGACACCCAGCTGGCCGCCGGTTACCTGAACATCGGTTTCTCCATGGGCTACTCGCGCCTGGTGCAGGAAGTCCTGGGGCTTGATCTGCCCAAGGGCGAGACCCGCTCCGACTGGCTGCAGCGCCCATTGTCCGATACCCAGGTGAGCTACGCCGCCGAGGATGCCGTGCACCTGGCCGAGCTGTTCAGCGCGCTGCGCCCGAAATTGTCCGACGACAAGTACGCCTGGGTCCTCGACGACGGCGCCGAGCTGGTCGCCGCGCTGCGCCGTGAAGTCGAGCCAGAGACCCTGTACCGCGACGTCAAGCTGGCCTGGAAGCTGGGCCCTCAGCAGTTGGCTGTGCTGCGCGAGCTGTGCGCCTGGCGCGAGCGCGAAGCCCGCAGCCGCGACGTACCGCGCAACCGTATCCTCAAGGAACACTCGTTGTGGCCCATGGCCAAGAGCCAACCCGGCAACCTGCCGGCCCTGGGCAAGATCGAAGAGATGCACCCGCGCACTATCCGCCAGGACGGCGAGTTCCTCATCCAGCTGATCAAGCGCGCCGCAGGCCTTCCCGCCGAACAGTGGCCGCAGCGCTTGCCTGAGCCGCTGCCGATCGAGGCCGCCGGCATTCTCAAGCGCCTGCGTGCCATCGGCCAGGCCGAAGGCGAGCGCCTGCAGATCGCCCCGGAGCTGATGCTGCGCAAGAAGACCCTCGAGGCCCTGCTCAAGAGCGGCTACCCCGACGGCCCCTATCAACTGCCCGATTCGCTGCGCGGCTGGCGTCGCGAGCGTATGGGCCAGGCCCTGCTGGACGACCTGGCAGGCGCCGGAGAAACTCAATGAAACGTATTTGCTCGATTTACAAGAGCCCACGCAAGAACGGCATGTACCTCTATGTGCTCAAGGCCGATGGCCTGGAGCGCGTTCCTGAAGGCCTGTTGCCGGTATTCGGCACGCCGATGCACGCCTTCGACTTGGTGCTGACCCCGGAGCGCAAGCTGGCCCGCGAGGACATCGTGAAAGTGCTGGAGAACCTCGACAACCAGGGTTACCACCTGCAGATGCCGCCGCCGGAAGAGGAGTACATCGAGCACCTGCCCGAAGAGTTGCTGCGCCGCAACGACCCGGTCTGATTCGGGCGCGCTCATCCTCATAGCTGCGGCGCGCCTGGCGGGCCGCTTTCGTTGTTTGCCAAGGTTGTGTTTCACATGCGCGTACTGATCGCTGAACAGGATCATGCCAACTACGCCCGCCTGCTCGGCGAGGCAGCACCGGACCTGGAAGTGCTGACCAGCGGCGACTCCGCTGAACTGGCGCGCTTCGCCGCCGACTGCCCGGTGTGGCTGGGCCAGCCGGACCTGCTGGCCAGCCTGCTGCGCCAGGGCCATAAACCTGAGTGGATGCAATCGACCTGGGCGGGCATCACCCCGCTGCTGGCCGATGCGCTGCCGCGTGACTACCGCCTGACCCGGGCGGTGGGCATCTTCGGCCAGGTGATGGCCGAGTACATGCTCACCTACATGCTGGTGCACGAGCGCGAAGTGTTGTCGCGCCTGGTCAGCCAGGTCGAGCGGCGCTGGGACGACCGCCCCGGGCGCAGCCTGGAAGGGCGCCGGGTACTGATCGTCGGCACGGGCGACATCGGCCAGCGGGTCGCCGAGTTCCTCGTGCCCTTCGGCGTGACCCTGTACGGCGTAGCCAGCACTGCGCGCGAGCAGGCACCTTTCGTTGAGGTGGTCGGGCTCGACCAGTTGCCACGCATGGTCGGGCAGGCCGATTACGTGCTCAACCTGCTGCCCGACACCCCGACTACCCACGATCTCTACGATGCAGCGCTGTTCAAGTGCTTCCAGCCCAGCGCATTGTTCATCAACGCCGGGCGTGGCGCGGCGGTGGTCGATGCAGCCCTGGTCGAGGCGCTCAAGGAAGGCCATCTGGCCGGTGCGGTGATCGACGTCTGCCGGCAGGAGCCGTTGCCTGCGCGGCACCCGTTCTGGACCGCCTGGGGGCTGCTGCTGACCGGGCACAGCTCGGCGCCGACCTCGCCGCCGGCGATGGTGCGCTTGTTCGTCGAGAATGTGCGGGCCTATGCAGCGGGGCAGGGGTTGCGCGGCGAAGTGGATTTCGCCCGCGGGTATTAGCGAGGAGCTACAAGCTACAAGCGTCTGCGGATCGCTTTTTCTTGCAACTTGCAGCTTGCAGCTTGCAGCTTGCAGCTGCTTTACAAGCTGAACTCACCCTCAGCCGCCAGCTCGCTCAGCGGCCGGCGCGGGCTCGGCACTTCGCGGGCCTGCAGGCCCTCGGCCAGGCTAGCCTTGTCGCCCAGCTTGCCGATCGCCACCATCGCGTGCAGCGCGTAGCCTTCGGGGATCTTCAGCTCGCTACGGGCCAGGTCCTGGTCGAAGCCGGCCATGCCATGGGTGTGCCAGCCGCTGATGCTGGCCTGCAGCGCCAGGTGGCCCCAGGCGGAACCGGTGTCGAAGGTGTGCCACAGCGCCGGCTTTTCTTCATCCGAGCCCGGTGCGGCGAAGGTGGTCTTGGAAATTACCAGCACCAGCGCCGAAGCCTGCTGCGCCCAGCTGCGGTTGAACTCGTTGAGGATGCCCAGGTAGCGCTCCCAGCTCGGCGTGTCGCGGCGCGCATAGAGGAAGCGCCAAGGCTGCGAGTTGTAGGCAGACGGCGCCCAGCGCGCGGCTTCGAGGAAGCTCAGCAGGGTCTCCTGGCTGATCGGCTCGGCGGTGAAGGCGCGAGGCGACCAGCGGTTGATGAACTGCTCGTTGATGGCGTAGTCGGCGATACGAGGGGTGGCGCTCATGGCTGCTCCTGCAGTGGGCGGGGTAAAGACCGCACGCTACTGCGTCCGGCAAGCACTGACAAGCGGTCTGGCGTTGCCGCCGGACAGCCTCTAGACTGGCGCCGCCGCGCGCCGCGGATTCAAGTTGATTGCAGGAATACGTGTGATGATCGCCGACAACGCGCCCTTCTGGCGGCGCAAGACCCTCGAAGAACTCGACTCGCGCGAGTGGGAGTCGCTGTGCGACGGCTGCGGCCTGTGCTGCCTGCAGAAGCTCGAGGACGAAGAAGACAACAGCGTCTATTACACGAGCATCGCCTGCAAATTGCTCGACCTCACCACCTGTCAGTGCAGCGACTACCCCAACCGCTTCGCCCAGGTGCCCGACTGCATCCAGCTCACCCCGGGCAAGGCCGACCAGTTCAAGTGGCTGCCGCCCACCTGCGGTTACCGCCTGGTCAGCGAGGGCAAAGACCTGCCGGCCTGGCATCACCTGGTCAGCGGCGACCGCGAGCAAGTTCACGAGCAGCGCATTTCCCGGTCCGGGCGCATGCTCAGTGAGAACGATGTGGATGAAGATGACTGGGAAGATCACCTGATTTTCCGCGCTGGTTGAATCGCCCGGGCTTTCGTCTCTGGGGAACAAGGAGTTTTCTGTATGCGTCGCCCGCTGTTGCTGCTGCTTGGCCTGCTGGCCAGTTCCCAGGTACTGGCGAAGAAAGTCGACCTCGATTACCAGGTGCGCCTGCTGCCGCAAAGCGGCCAGGCCGAAGTGCGCCTGACCCTGGCCGACGGTAGCGTGGTACGCAGCCTGGACTTTGACCTGGGCCAGAGCGGCGCCTACAGCGACTTCCTTGCCGACGGCCAGTGGCAGGCCCAGGGCGGCCGCGGTGTGTGGCGCCCGGCCCCCGGCAAGACCAGCCTCAGCTACCGGGTACTGCTCGATCAGGCGCAGCCTGGCGCCAGCCATGAGGCCCGGATCACCGCGCATTGGGCGTTGCTGCGCGGTGAGCAGCTGGTGCCGCCGGCGCGCCTTGACCAGCAGGACGGTACCGAACTGGTGGCGCGCCTGACCTTCGAGTTGCCCGCCGGCTGGAAGAGCGTGGAAACCGCCTGGCCGCGCATCGGCCGACAGAAATTCCGAATCGACGATGTTTCGCGCCTGTTCGACCGCCCCACGGGCTGGATGCTCGCCGGCAACCTCGGCAGCCGCCGTGCGCGCCTTGGCGAGACCGAGGTCACGGTTGCCGCGCCGCAGGGGCAGGGCATGCGCCGCATGGATACGCTGACCCTGCTGACCTTCGTCTGGCCGCAACTGCAGGCGGTGTTCCCGCGCAACCCGCCCAAGCTGCTGCTGGTCGGCGCCCGGGACGGCATGTGGCGCGGCGCCCTGGCCGGGCATAACTCGCTGTACCTGCACAGCGGCGCGCCGCTGATCAATGACAGCGGCGCCAGCCCGCTGCTGCGCGAAGTGGTGCAACTGTTCGCGCAGATCAACGACCGCGATGGCAGCGACTGGCTCGGCGAGAGCCTCACCGACTATTACGCCACCGAACTGCTGCGCCGGGCAGGCGGCATCAGCGATGACCGCTACCAGGCCTTGCAGGCCCGCTTGCACAAGCAGGGCGCCAAGGTGACTCAGCTCAAGGGCGCCAAGGCCGACGCCGCGCAAGTCGCCCGCGGGGTGTTGCTGTTGCAGGCGCTGGACCGCGAGATCCGCCTGCACAACCACGACAAGCGCTCGCTGGACGATGTGGCGCGGGCGCTGATGCGCCTGTCCAGCGTGAGCACCGAAGAGTTCGTGCAGATCAGCGAGAACGTGCTCGGGCGCCAGTCCGAGGTGTTGCAGAGCAAGCTGCTGCGCTAGAGTGAACTGGTCAAGTAATTTTGGACACCGGTTAAGGTTCATGCCGGCTCCCACAAGGTCCACGAAAACCCTGTGGGAGCCGGCTTGCCGGCGACAGGGCCAGACCTGCTTACTTGAACTTCGGCCCCGACCGGGTATTCAAGCCCTTGGCCATGCGGTCATACAGCACCACATTCACCGTCGCCGCCAGGTTCATGCAGCCCTGGGTCGGAATATAGATGGTCTCTTCGCACCACCCCCGCACATCCTCGCTCAGCGAGCCATCCTCAGGCCCGAAGATGTAGATCGCCCGATCCGGGTGGGTGTACTCCGGCAGCGGCCTGGCACCGTCCACCAGCTCCACCGCCACGGGCGTGCAACCCAGCGGGATGATGCGTTGCAGGTCGTCGATGCCGATCAGCGGAATGTCGTAGTGCACGCGCTTGGTGTCGGTGACGAAGTCGCGGGCGCGCTCGTAGCGCTTGCCGGTGTAGAACACCGAATTGACCCCGTAACAGCCTGCCGCACGCATCACCGAACCGACGTTCTCGGCGGATTTGGGGTTGAACAGGCCGATGCAGCTGTACCGTTTGTTCGCCACGAGTCGGGCCCTTCGCAAAAAAGAGCGCGATTATACGGGGTCGCCGACTCGGCGGGGGCGGGAATCGACGTTCAGTCTTTCTTCAGCAGGCTGGCCAGCCCGGCGAACGGGTTATGGGTGGCCACGGCGGTTTTCGGCGAGCTCAGCGAGCCCTCGCTGAAATACTGCTGGTCGGTGTAGCGCGAATGCTCGTTGTCGTGGCAGTACAGGCACAGCAGTTCCCAGTTCGAGCCGTCCTGGGGGTTGTTGTCGTGGTTGTGGTCACGGTGGTGCACGGTCAGTTCCGACAGGCGCTTGCCGGAGAACTCGCGGGTGCAGCGGCCGCACACGTGGGGGTACATCTTCAGCGCCTTGTCGCGGTAGCCCATTTCCTTGTCGCGCTTGGCGTCGGCGAGGATGCGGTCGAGGCGGGCGGTGGCAGCGGAGGTGGAGCTCATGGTGTTACCTTTTTTCTGATCAGGCGAATGACGGTTATAGCGTCGAGTCTAGCGCGCCTGTGGCGTCAGCGGACAGGCAAAAACGCTCGGATCGGCCTAGCCTGTAGCAAGGTTCCCGACAGGAGGTGGCAGATGTTGCATGCGATCCTCGCCGCGCTGCTGAGCGCCGCCACCCCCATGGCCGATGCCGCCGGCCAGCAAGCCGGCTCCCTCACGCCCGCGCCCGGTGCGCCCGGCACGGCGACCCCCACGCCGTATCCGCAGATCACTCCGAGCACGCCGCCCAAAGCCGGCGCCAACCGCCCCGGCGCACCGCTGTTACCGCCCATGCCGGTGCCAGGGCCGCCGAAGGATCAGCCATTGCCTGGGTTGAACCAGGACCCGCCGAAAGCCCCGGGCAAAAACGACTAGACCTGGCGCGCCAGGTTTTGCCCGTCCTGCATGCGCAAGCGCTTGGACAACGCCACCGCCAGGGCGCGGATGATGCGTGCGGCGATGCGCGGCGCGTCCATCAGCATCTTTTCCAGTGAGTCCTTGCCCAGGGTGAGCAATTGGCAATCGCTGGCCGCGACACAGGTGGCCGAGCGCCGCTCACCGTCGAGCACGGCCATTTCGCCGAAGGCACGGCCCTTGCGCAGGGTGGCGATCTCCACCAGGGCGCCGGCGGAGTCGGTCTTGCGTACCGAGACCACGCCGCGGTGCAGGATGCACATGAACGTGCCGGCGTCGCCTTCGCTGAAAATGGTCTGGCCTTCGCTGATCGCGGTGAGGCTGAAATAGCCGGCGGCGGCAAGGTAGTCGCCGGGTTGCAGGGTGTCGAACTGGCCGCAGTCCATGAGCATGTCGCGGATTTCGGCGTTGAGGTGGGATTGGTCGGGCATGTGTTGTTCTTCTTCGAATGTCTTGATCCCTGTGGGAGCGGGTTCACCCGCGAATGCCGCAGTGGCTTCACTGACGCTTTCGCGGGTGAACCCGCTCCCACAAGGGCCGTTTCACCTTCATGTCGGGTGACCGAACCCTATGACAACCAAAAACGCGTTTTACACCACGCCCAGCTCATTGAAGACGAACGCATATTCCAGCGCCACGTCGCGCAGCCCCTGGTAACGCCCGCTCATGCCGCCGTGGCCAGCACCCATTTCGGTCTTGAGCAGCAGCAGGTTGCTGTCGGTCTTGCACGTGCGCAGGCGCGCCACCCACTTGGCCGCTTCCCAGTACTGCACGCGGCTGTCGTTGTAGCCGGCGATCACCAGCATGGCCGGGTAGGCCTGCTGCTTGACGTTCTCGTACGGGGCGTAGCCCTTGATTCGCGCGTACACCTCGGGCTCTTCGGGGTTGCCCCATTCGTCGTACTCGGTGACGGTCAGCGGCAGCTCCGGGTCGAGCATGGTGTTGAGCACGTCGACGAACGGCACTTCGGCGATGGCGCAGCGGAACAGCTCCGGGCGCAGGTTGAGCACCGCGCCCATCAGCAGCCCGCCGGCGCTGCCGCCGCTGATGGCCAGGCGTTCGGAGGAGGTGATGCCCTCGTTGATCAGGTGTTCGGCGCAGGCGATGAAGTCATCGAAGCTGTTGTGCTTGTGTTCCTGCTTGCCGGCCCGGTACCAGGCCTCGCCCAGCTCGCCACCGCCGCGCACATGGGCGATGGCGAAGGCCACGCCGCGCTCCAGCAGGCTCAGGCGGGCATGGGAGAACCAGGGGTCGAGGCTTTCGCCGTAGGCGCCGTAGCCGTACAGGTAGAGCGGCACGGTCTTGTCCAGATCGACACGCCGGCGCACCAGGCTGATCGGCACGCGGGTGCCGTCCTTGGCCACTGCCCACAGGCGCTGGCTGACATAGTCGTCGGCATCGAAAGCGCCCAGCACCGGGGTCTGCTTGAGCACGGCCTGCTCGCCCGTGGCCAGCTCCAGCTGGCGCACCTGGGCCGGGCGGTTGAGGGCCTCGTAGCGCAGGCGGATGCGCGTGCTGGCGAACTCCAGGCTGTCCTGCACGTATAGGCTGTAGGCGGCATCCGGCAGTTCCACGCGGTAGGCCGGCAAGCCTTGCGGGCGCACCTCGATGATCGGCAGGCCGCCTTCGCGCAGGCTCAGGCTCAGGGCCGAAGCGTTGAGGCTTACGCCTTCGAGCATGATGTCGTCGCGGTGCGCGACCAGCAGCTGCCAGTCGGCGCGGGTCGGTACCTGGTCGGCCGGGGCGTGGTACAGGGCGAAGTTGATGCCGTCCTGGTTGCTGCGGATGAACCAGCGCCACTGGCCGTCGAGCTGGCCGTGGTCGGGGAAGTATTCGTGGCCTTCGACCCGTGGCGCCAGGCAGGTGAACGCAGCCTGCGGCGTGGCGGCGTCCAGCACCCAGGCCTCGCTGGTGGTCTTGCTGTTGAGCAGCAGCACCAGCTGGCGCTCGGAGCTGGCGCGGTAGCAGTGCAGGAAGAAGCGCCCGTCGGGCTCTTCGAACACGCTCAAAGCATCGGCCTCGCCGAGGGTGTGGCGGCGCAGGCGCCAGGGGCGGTGGGTGTCGTCCAGTTCGGCGAAGAACAGCGTCTGGCTGTCGTTGGCCCAGGTCATGCTGCCGTCGCAATCGTCGAAGGGCAGGGTGGTCAGCGCGCCGTTGGCCAGGTCCTTGACGTACAGGGTGTAGATCTCGTCGCCGCTGGTGTCGAGGCTGTAGGCCAGCAGGCGGTGGTCGGGGCTGACGTTGAATGCGCCGAGGGCCAGGAAGCCGCCATTGGCCAGGGCGTTGGGGTCGAGCAGCAGTTCTTCGCGGCTTTCATCCACCGTGTTGCTGTCATCCGCAGGGCGCGGGCAGCGGTAGTGGCGCGGGTATTCGTCACCGGCGGTGGTACGGGTGTAGTACAGGTAGGGGCCCCAGGGCGAGGGCAGCGACAGGTCGGTCTCGAGGATACGGCCCTTGATCTCTTCGAACAGCTGTTCGCGCAAGCTGGCCTGGTCGGCCAGGCAGGCCTCCTGATACGCGTTTTCCGCGTTCAGGTAGGCCAGTACCTCGGGGGTGTCGCGATCTTGCAGCCAGGCGTAGGGGTCGGTGCCGGGGGCCTGGTGGGCGACGGGGGGCATGATTGGCATTCGGTGTCTCATGATTGAAGGCAGCCTGTGCCGGCCATTTCGCGGGTAAACCCGCTCCCACAGGTTATGCGTAATCCCTGTGGGAGCGGGTTTACCCGCAAAGCAGCCGACGCGGTTCCTGAATGGGAGAGGGGGCGCCTGCGCCGGTAAAAGTGTTTATCATAGGCGTCTCTTTGCCTGGCATGCACGAACACCATGACCGAACACGACTATCTGTTGGCCTGGGGCCTCTACGCCGTCGCCGCCCTGGGTTGCCTGCTGGTGGCCTGCAAGCTCACCGGCTGGATGTGGCGCTGGCTGCGCGAGCCGCTGTGGGTGATCGTCGCCGTGCTGCTGTTCAGCCCGACCATCGTCGACCCGGTCAAGGACAGCTTCGCCCCGGCCATCGCCATCACCGCGCTGGACCTGGCCTTCAAGGTCGGCAACAACGCCTGGCGCGCCGCCTCGGACCTGGCCATGTACGGCATGATCGCCTTCGCCCTGTACCTGGTCTTCGTGCTGATCCGCTGGCCGCTGGAAAAACGCGCCGGCGAGCGACGTGCCCTGCGTGAGGCCGCGGCCCAGCGCCAGGCCAAGGAAGATGACGAGGCGCCGGCCCTGGCCCCGGTGGCCGCCGACCGCAACGACCGTTACCGCGATGACCCGCCACCTGCTCCCGTGCGCCGTTCCGGCCCGGCCCAGGGCCGCGTAGAACCCCGTCTGTAAGCCAGGAGCCGCGAGCATGTGCGAACTGCTGGGCATGAGTGCCAATGTCCCCACCGATATCGTCTTCAGTTTCACCGGCCTGATGCAGCGCGGTGGCCGCACCGGCCCGCACCGCGACGGCTGGGGCATCGGGTTCTACGAAGGGCGCGGCCTGCGCCTGTTCCAGGACCCGGCGGCGAGCAGCGAGTCGGAGGTGGCCAATCTGGTGCAGCGCTACCCGATCAAGAGCGAAGTGGTGATCGGCCATATTCGCCAGGCCAACGTTGGCCGGGTGTGCCTGTCCAACACCCATCCGTTCGTGCGCGAGCTGTGGGGCCGCAACTGGTGCTTCGCGCACAATGGCCAGTTGGGCGAGTTCAGCGGCCAACGCACCTTCTATCGCCCGATCGGCGACAC
Organism: Pseudomonas oryziphila; assembly: GCF_003940825.1. NCBI lineage: Bacteria > Pseudomonadati > Pseudomonadota > Gammaproteobacteria > Pseudomonadales > Pseudomonadaceae > Pseudomonas > Pseudomonas oryziphila. The sequence goes on from NZ_CP034338.1 coordinate 1,538,479, forward strand.
CGACAGCGAAGCGGCCTTCTGCGACCTGCTCAACCGCGTGCGCGAGGCCTTCCCCGAGCCGGTCGAGGTCGAGCAGCTATTGCCGGTGCTGGTCGAGGCCTGCGCCGAATACCGTGGCAAGGGCGTGTTCAACTGCCTGCTCAGCGACGGCGACTGGCTGTTCTGTTTCTGCTCCACCAAGCTGGTGCACATTACCCGCCGCGCGCCTTTCGGTGCTGCACGCTTGAAGGATGTCGACCTGATCGTCGATTTCCACACGCAAACCACCCCCAACGACGTGGTCACGGTGATCGCCACTGAAGCCTTGACCGAGAACGAGACCTGGAACCGCTACGAGCCGGGCCAATGGGCCCTGTGGCGCCACGGTGAGTGCGTCGCCCACGGCCAGAGCTAAGGACGCTCCATGTTCAGAAGTTACCTGCGCTTGCTGTTGTTCACGTTCGGCCTGCTGGCCGGTATCCAGGTGCCCGGGCTGGTCAAGGACTACAGCCAGCGGGTCGAGGCGCACCTGCTGGAATCGCGCCAGGCGCTCGACGGCTTCCGCCAGACTGCCCAGCGTTTCTTCAACGGCGACCTGCAGGCGCTGGTGCAGCATTACCGCAGCAGCGACGACCCGGTGTTCAACAGCGATGCCAACAGCATCGAAAGCCTGCTGATCCGTAATCAGTTGCTGGAGCACGAGTGGCAGGCGCTGCAAGGCTCGTGGGTGAGCCGCACCTGGCATGTGCTGGTGCAGCCGGAACCGGCGCTGCGTGAAGAGACGCTCAAGGGCTACAGCTACCAGATCCTGCTGGTGCCCGAGGCGATCGGCTGGGGGATTGGCGCCGGGTTCGTGCTGGCGTTCGTGGTCGAGAGCCTGTTGCTGCTGGTCGGCTGGGTGATCCTGGGTGGTCGGCGCAAGGTGGTCAAAGAGAGCTGGCGCTAGCCCTCGCCAGCCCAATCGCGGGGCAAGCCCGCTCCCACAGGTGAACACACTGCATGCGTGGGAGCGGGCTTGCCCCGCGATAGGGCCCTTCAGACCAACACAATCCGCTGCCCCCCCACATCCCGCGCATAGCGCTCCAGCACCTGCCGGCAAACCCCCACCACCTCGTCCACCAGCGCCACCCCGGTCTGCCAGGCCACCACCAGCTCCAGGCTCGGCGGTGGCTGCAACCCCTCCAGCAGCACCAGTTCACCCCGGCTCAACTCGCTGTCCACCAGCGCCGGCGGCAGCGCGCCGATGCCAAAGCCATCGCGCAGCAAGCGGGTGATCGCCGCCACCGAGTTCACGCAGTTCAACCGCGGCGCCTCGGCCCCGGCCCCCTGCAACAGGCTGAGCACCTCCTGGTGAGGCCGTGAATTCTTCGAGAAGGTGACGATGCGTTCGCGGCCCAGTTCAGCCAGCGACCCATAGTCACGGTGGTGGATGGAGCCTGCGGCAACGATCCAGCCCATGGGGTAACGCGCCAGGTCCAGGCTGCGGATCGACGGCTCGCGCAGCAGGTCGGTCTGCAGGATCACGTCGAGAAAGCCCTTGTGCAGCTGTTCGCGCAGGTTCAGCGCGGTGTCGGCCACCAGTTCGATCTCCACCTGCGGATAGCGCTCGGAAAGCTCCGCCACCAGCGCGCTCATCCAGGTGTGGATAACCGTGTCCATCACCCCCAGGCGAATCCGCCCGGTCTTGGCCCGGTCGCTGTCCAGCGACTGCTTCATGGCCTTGGCGGTGTCGAGCATGCGTTCGGCGTATTCGAGCACCTTGCTGCCCTCGGGCGTCAGGCTGACCCCGCGCGAGTCGCGCAACAGCAGTTTCACCCCAAGGTCGGCCTCCAGCGCGGCGATGCGGCTGGACACCGAGGCCTGGGTGGTGAACAGCTTCTCGGCGGTGAGGCGGAAGCTCTTGAGCCGGGCGACCCAGACGAAGGTTTCGAGGAAGCGAAGGTTCATGATCAGTTTTTCTTGTTCCAGACCGGCGGATTTTCTCGTTGGACGCTTGAGGCGCTGGCTCTGAACATGGCAGCCAGGCCGCGACCTCGACGTCGCCCGTAAAACAATACCAACAAGCCGAGGCATACATGAACCCGACCGGCGTGCAGCAGCAGGCCCCCGCCCGATCCTCGAGCGGCCCCTTCGCCTGGTACCGCGACATCGACTCCCAGCAACGACGCACCTTCTGGAGCTGCAAGATCGGCTATGGCCTGGATGGCATGGACACCCAGATGCTCAGTTTCGTCGTGCCCACCCTGATCATGCTCTGGGGCATCAGCACCACCGAGGCCGGGTTGATCCATACCAGCACGCTGATCGCCTCGGCCCTGGGCGGCTGGATCGCCGGCATCCTTTCCGACCGCATCGGCCGGGTGCGCACCCTGCAACTGACGGTGCTGTGGTTCGCCTTCTTCACCTTCCTCTGCGGTTTCGCCCAGAACTACGAGCAACTGCTGATCGCCCGCACCCTGATGGGCTTCGGTTTCGGCGGCGAATGGACCGCCGGCGCGGTGCTGATCGGCGAGGTGATCCGCGCCCAGGACCGTGGCAAGGCGGTGGGCATGGTGCAGTCGGGCTGGGCCATCGGCTGGGGCCTGACCGCCATCCTCTATGCGCTACTGTTCTCCTGGCTGCCGCCTGAACAAGCCTGGCGCGCGCTGTTCCTGCTCGGCCTGCTGCCGGCGCTGTTCGTGATCTTCGTGCGCCGCCTGGTCAAGGACCCGGAGGTCTATCGCCAGGCCAAGGCCGCAGAAACCGTCGCCGAACCCTCGCACTTCTACGAGATCTTCGCCCCCGGCATGCTCTGGATTACCGTGCGCGCCTCGCTGCTGACCACCGGCGCGCTGGGCGGTTACTACGCCATCACCTCGTGGCTGCCGACTTTCCTCAAGAACGAACGCGGCCTGAGCGTGCTCGGCACCGGCGGCTACCTGGCGACGGTGATCGTCGGCTCCTACATTGGCTACGTGGTCAGCGCGTACCTGTCTGATCTGCTGGGGCGCAAGAAGAACTTCATCCTGTTCGCCGTGGGTTCGTTCATCATCGTGCTGCTCTACACCCAACTGCCGGTCAGCAATGACGTGATGCTGTGGCTGGGCTTGCCGCTGGGCTTCTTCGCCTCGGGCATCTTCAGCGGCATGGGCGCCTTCCTCACCGAACTGTTCCCCACCCGTATCCGCGGCTCGGGGCAGGGCTTCTGCTACAACATCGGCAAGGTCTTCGCGGCGTTGTTCCCGCTGCTGATCGGCCTGCTCAGCCAGAAAGTCCCCCTGGGGCTCGGCATTGGCGCCTTCGCCGCGGTGTCCTATGGCGTGGTGATCCTGGCAGCGCTGAGCCTGCCGGAAACCCGCGGCAAACAACTGCTGGCACGCTAAGGTAGGCAGCATGAACATCGACACGGGAATCAGCCAAGTGAAACGCCTGCTACTCAATTGCGACATGGGCGAGAGTTTCGGCAGCTGGCGCATGGGCCTGGATGCCGAGGTGATGCCGTACATCGATTGCGCCAACATCGCCTGCGGCTACCACGCCGGCGACCCGGGCACCATGCGCCGCACGGTGGCCCTGGCGCTGGAGCATGGCGTGACCATTGGCGCGCACCCGGCCTACCCGGACCTGGTGGGCTTCGGTCGGCGCTCCATGGCCTGCAGCAGCGAGGAGATCCGCGACCTGCTGCACTACCAGATCGGCGCGCTGGATGGCATCTGCAAGGTGCAGGGCAGCCGGGTGGCCTACATCAAGCCCCATGGCGCGCTGTACAACGACATGATGGCCGACCCGCAAAAGCTGCGTGCCGTGCTCGAGGCCGTGGCCGCCTATGACGGCAACCTGCCTTTGATGCTCATGGCCACTGCTGACAACAGCGCCGCCCAGGCCCTGGGCGACGAAATCGGCGTGCCGCTGTGGTTCGAAGCCTTCGCCGACCGTGCCTACACCGCCAGCGGTCACCTGGTGTCGCGGCGCCTGCCGGGCGCGGTGCACCACGACCCGGCGCTGGTGGTCGAGCAGGCATTGCGCCTGGCCCGGGGTGAAGCACTGGTGGCTGATAACGGCAGCGCTGTAGGGCTGAACGCCAGCACCCTGTGCGTGCATGGCGACAACGAAAGCTCGGTGGCCGCCGTACGCCAGATCCGCCAGGCCCTCGACGCGCTGGAGCTGCCATGACGCCGCGTATCGAGGTGGTGGCGTTCGACAGCCTGATGGTGCGCCTGTTCGACCGTATCGATGAGGCCAACATGCCCTGGATTCTCGCCGCCAGCCAACGCCTGCGAGCGGTGTTCGGCGCGCAGCTGATCGACTTGGTGCCGTCCTATACCACGCTGATGGTGCAGTTCGACCTGGCACCGAACGAAGCGCGCCAGCGCATTGTGCAAGCATTCGAGGGGTTGCAGCCGGACCCCGGCAGCGCCGGGCGGCGCCACGAGATCCCGGTGTGGTACCACGCCAGCGTCGGCCCTGAATTGCCACTGCTGGCCGCCCGCAGCGGGCTGAGTGAAGCCGAGGTGATCAGCCTGCACAGCGGTCGCGATTATCCGGTATTTGCCTTGGGATTCGCCCCTGGCTTCGGCTTCATGGGCCTGGTCGATGAGCGCCTGGCCAGCCCGCGCCTGAGCACCCCGCGCAAGCGCGTGGCGGCGGGCAGCGTGGGCATCGCCGAACGCCAGACGGCCGCTTACCCTGCGGTATCGCCGGGCGGCTGGAACCTGATCGGGCGCACGCCGGTGCGCCTGTTCGACCGTGAGCGCGAAGGCTACAGCCTGCTGCAGCCGGGCGACCGGGTACGTTTTGTGGCGGTGGACCGCCGTGAATTCATCACCTTGGGCGGCGACGACAGCCCGTTGGAGGCCCAGGCATGAGCCAGTTGCGGATCGAGGCCAGCACCGCGCTGTGCCTGTTGCAGGATGCCGGGCGTTTCGGTGTGCGCCACCTGGGTGTGACCCAGGGCGGGGCGTTGGATTGGGTGGCCATGCGTTGGGCCAACTGGCTGCTGGGCAACGACCTGGACAGCGCCGTGGTCGAGATCGCCCTGGGCGGTTTCAGCGTGGTCGCCGAACAGGATTGCGTGCTGGCGTTGGCCGGTGCCGACCTGGATGCGCATATCGATGAGCGGCCAGTGGCGCCTTGGCGCAGCTTCAGGCTGGGCAAGGGGCAGCAGTTGAGCTTGCGCCAGCCGCGTCAGGGCGTGCGGGCTTATCTGGCGGCGCCCGGCGGATTCGCGGGTGAGGTGGTGCTGGGCAGTTGTGCGACGGTGGTGCGCGAAGCCTTGGGTGGCTTGGATGGGCAGGGCCGGGCGTTGCTCAAAGGTGAGGTGTTGCACGCGGGTGCTGCCATCGCGGGGCAAGCCCGCTCCCACGTGCCTGAAACGGTGCGCCCGGTGTATGACGAGAAGCCCCTGCTGGACCTGGTAATGGGCGCGCAGATTGGCGACTTCAGCGGTACCAGTTTGTTCGAGGCGTTCAATCGTGACTGGACATTGGACAGTCGCGCCGATCGCATGGGCATTCGCCTGTTGGGGTCGCAGCTGGTGTACCAGGGGGCGCCGATGATTTCCGAGGGCATCCCGCTGGGCGCTGTGCAGGTGCCGCCGGACGGGCAGCCGATCGTGCTGCTCAATGACCGGCAGACCATTGGCGGCTATCCGCGGCTGGGCGCGTTGACGCCGCTGGCCCTGGCGCAACTGGCGCAGTGCCTGCCGGGGGCGGTGGTGCGGTTCCGGGCGGTGGTGCAGGATGAGGCGTGGCGGGAGCAGCAGGTGTACTTGCGCAGGTGGGGTTGAGTCTGCCGGCCTCATCGCGGGGCAAGCCCGCTCCCACGCCATTTCCACGAGAGTATGGCGTGGGAGCGGGCTTGCCCCGCGATGGGGTCAGTCCAGTCAATTCATCACTTGGAGAGGTAACGCATCCCGTCTTCCAACCCCTGCAAGGTCAGCGGATACATCTTGTCCTCGATCAGGTCGCGCACCAGGTGGGTTGACGCCGTGTAGTCCCAGGCCTGCTTGGGGTACGGATTGATCCAGATGACCTTCTTGAACTTCTCCATGAAGCGCTGGATCCACACATACCCGGCTTCTTCGTTCCAGTGCTCGACGCTGCCACCCGGCTGGGTGATCTCGTAGGGGGCCATGGCGGCGTCGCCAACGAAGATCACTTTGTAATCGTCGCCGTACTTGTGCAGCAGGTCGAAGGTGGCGAAACGCTCCGAGGTGCGGCGCAGGTTGTTCTTCCACACCGACTCGTAGACGCAGTTGTGGAAGTAGTAGTACTCCAGGTGCTTGAACTCGGTCTTGCAGGCCGAGAACAGCTCTTCGCACACCTTCACATGGGCATCCATCGAGCCGCCGATGTCGAACAGCAACAGCAGCTTCACCGTGTTGCGCCGCTCGGGGCGCATCTGGATGTTCAACAGCCCCGCGTCACGGGCGGTGTGGTCGATGGTGCCGTCGATATCCAGCTCTTCGGCGGCGCCTTCACGGGCGAACTTGCGCAGGCGGCGCAGCGCCAGCTTGATGTTGCGGGTGCCCAGCTCGACCTGGTCGTCGAGGTTCTTGTACTCGCGCTGGTCCCACACCTTCACCGCCTTGCCCTGGCGCTTGCCGGCCTCGCCGACGCGAATGCCCTCGGGGTTGAAGCCGCCCGAGCCGAACGGGCTGGTGCCGCCGGTGCCGATCCACTTGTTGCCGCCGGCGTGGCGTTCCTTTTGCTCTTCGAGGCGTTTCTTGAATTCCTCGATCAGCTTGTCCAGGCCGCCCAGGGACTGGATCTGCGCGCGTTCCTCGTCGCTCAGCGAGCGTTCGAACTCCTTGCGCAGCCAGTCCTCGGGGATCAGAGCCTCGATGTGCCGGTCGAGGTTATCCAGGCCCTTGAAGTAGGCGGCGAAAGCGCGGTCGAACTTGTCGAAATGGCGTTCGTCCTTCACCAGGATGGCCCGGGCGAGGTAGTAGAACGCGTCCATGTCGGCGAACACCACGCCCTTCTGCAGGGCGTGGTGCAGGTCGAGCAGCTCGCGCACCGACACCGGCACCTTGGCCGCGCGCATTTCATTGAACAGGTTGAGCAGCATGGCCCGGCTCCTGTCAGCGGTTGCCGCGCCGGCTCATGAAGGCCAGGCGCTCGAGCAGTTGCACGTCCTGCTCGTTCTTGACCAGGGCCCCGGCCAGCGGCGGGATGGCCTTGGTCGGGTCGCGTTCACGCAGTACCGCTTCACCGATGTTGTCGGCCATCAGCAGCTTGAGCCAGTCGACCAGTTCGGAGGTGGAGGGCTTTTTCTTCAGGCCCGGCACCTTGCGCACGTCGAAGAACACGTCCAGCGCCTCGCTGACCAGCGACTCGCTGATCTTCGGGTAGTGCACATCGACGATGCGCTGCAGGGTGTCGCGGTCGGGGAAGGCGATGTAGTGGAAGAAGCAGCGGCGCAGGAAGGCGTCGGGCAGCTCCTTTTCGTTGTTGGAGGTGATGATGATGATCGGGCGCTGCTTGGCCTTGATGGTCTCGTCGGTCTCGTAGACGTAGAACTCCATCTTGTCGAGCTCTTGCAGCAGGTCGTTGGGGAACTCGATGTCGGCCTTGTCGATCTCGTCGATCAGCAGGATCACCCGCTCCTCGGCCTCGAAGGCTTCCCACAACTTGCCCTTTTTCAGGTAGTTGCGCACATCGTGGACTTTGTCGGTGCCCAGCTGCGAGTCGCGCAGGCGGCTGACCGCGTCGTACTCGTAGAGGCCCTGATGGGCCTTGGTGGTCGACTTGATGTGCCAGGTGATCAGGCGCGCACCGAACGAGGCGGCCAATTGCTCGGCGAGCATGGTCTTGCCGGTGCCGGGCTCACCCTTGACCAGCAGCGGGCGCTCCAGGGTGATGGCCGCGTTGACCGCCAGTTTCAGGTCGTCTGTGGCGACGTAGTCGCGGGTGCCTTCGAACTTCATGAACCGATCCTCTGGGGTGGCCTGTGCCGGCCCTTCGCCGGCAAGCCGGCTCCCACAGGTACGGCGCAATCGCTGTGGGAGCCGGCTTGCCGGCGATAGGGCCGGTAGAGACAACACATGTTTGTATTTTGTCAGCGACTATAACCCCAGCCCCGACGCCTGCAAACGCAGACCCGGTATTCAGTCCCTGAATGGTCCGTCACGACCGGCCGCCCGGCAGGCGCGATCAGGCTTTACGCTCCCCCGTTGCAGGCTTACCCTGATGTTTTTCCCCGCTCTTTCATGTTCAAGGACACCTGCCATGAGCCGTATCTACGCAGACAACGCCCACTCCATCGGCAACACGCCGCTGGTGCAGATCAACCGCATCGCCCCGCGCGGCGTGACCATCCTGGCCAAGACCGAAGGGCGCAACCCTGGCTACTCGGTGAAGTGCCGGATCGGCGCGAACATGATCTGGGACGCCGAGAGCAGCGGCAAACTCAAGCCGGGCATGACCATCGTCGAGCCCACCTCGGGCAATACCGGCATCGGCCTGGCCTTCGTGGCCGCCGCCCGCGGCTACAAGCTGATCCTGACCATGCCGGAGTCGATGAGCCTGGAGCGGCGCAAGGTGCTCAAGGCGCTGGGCGCCGAGCTGGTGCTGACCGACAAGGCCAAGGGCATGAAGGGCGCCATCGAGAAGGCCAACGAGATCGTCGCCTCGAACCCTGCGCAGCACTTCCTGCCGGGCCAGTTCGACAATCCGGCCAACCCGGCCATCCACGAGAAGACCACCGGCCCGGAAATCTGGAACGACACCGATGGCGCGGTGGACGTGCTGGTGGCCGGCGTCGGCACCGGTGGCACCATCACCGGGGTGTCGCGCTACATCAAGCACACCCAGGGCAAGGCGATCCTGTCGGTGGCGGTGGAGCCGGTGAACTCGCCGCTGATCAGCCAGACCCTGGCCGGCGAGGAACTCAAGCCCACCCCGCACAAGATCCAGGGCATCGGCGCCGGCTTCGTGCCGAAGAACCTCGACCTTTCGATTGTCGACCAGGTGGAGACGGTGACCGAGGAGGAGTCCAAGGCCATGGCCATTCGCCTGATGCAGGAGGAGGGCATCCTCTGTGGCATCTCCTGTGGCGCGGCGATGGCGGCGGCGGTGCGCCTGGCGGAAAAACCGGAAATGCAGGGTAAGACCATCGTCGTGATCCTGCCTGACTCCGGCGAGCGCTACCTGTCCAGCATGCTGTTCAGCGACATGTTCAGCGAGCAGGAAAACCAGCAGTAAGCGGCAAAGTAAGCGGCAAGTTGCAAGCCTCAAGCGGCAAGATCACGGCCTGCGTTGACGCAGATCAGCTTGCCGCTTACGGCTAGGAGCTTGCAGCTCCCCCGGAGGGGGTTATCATGTCCGGCTATTCGGGGATGGCCAGATTTCCCCTCCAAGGAGTGTTGCATGACCTTTTCCTTTGTCGCCAAGGCCGGTGTGTTGCTGGTCTTTTTCGGCAGCGTGCTGTTCGTACACCTGCGCGGCAAGGCGCGTCTGCCGGTGCTGCGCCAGTTCGTCAACCATTCGGCGCTGTTCGCCCCGTACAACAGCCTGATGTACCTGTTCTCCGGCGTGCCTTCCAAGCCGTACCTCGACCGCCAGCGCTTCCCTGAACTGGACGTGCTCAAGGACAACTGGCAAACCATCCGCGAAGAGGCCATGCGCCTGTTCGACGAGGGTTACATCAAAGCCGCAGAAAAGGACAACGACGCCGGTTTCGGCTCGTTTTTCAAGAAGGGCTGGAAGCGTTTTTACCTCAAGTGGTACGACAAAGCGCTGCCGTCGGCCGAGGCGCTGTGCCCCAAGACCGTCGAACTGGTCAACAGCATTCCTAACGTCAAAGGTGCGATGTTTGCCCTGCTGCCCGGCGGCAGCCATCTGAACCCGCACCGTGACCCGTTTGCCGGTTCGCTGCGCTATCACCTGGGCCTGTCCACCCCCAACTCGGACAACTGCCGCATCTACGTCGACGGCCAGCCCTACGCCTGGCGCGATGGCGAGGACGTCATGTTCGACGAGACCTTCGTGCACTGGGTGAAGAACGAGACCGAGATGACTCGGGTGATCCTGTTCTGCGATGTTGAGCGCCCGCTCAACAGCCCGTTGATGACCCGCATCAACCGCAAGGTCAGCGCCTTCCTCGGCCGTGCCACCGCACCGCAGAATACCGACGACGAGCGTGTCGGCGGGATCAACCAGGCGTATGCCTGGAGCAAGCGTTTCAGCAATGTGATCAGCTCCCGCGTGAAGCAGTTCAAGCGTGCCAATCCCAAGGCCTACCGTGTGCTGCGGCCAGTGCTGGCGGTGCTGGTGGCCGTCGCGCTGTACCGCTGGTTGTTCTGATTTATCCGTTGCTTGCCAGGGCCCCATCGCCGGCAAGCCGGCTCCCACAGTGAATCGCATGACCCTGTGGGAGCCGGCTTGCCGGCGATGGGGCCCTGTTGCCCAGCCAAAGAATTGCCGTTATATTCCGAAACATTCACTTCTCCAGCAGACCTGCTCATGCCAGCCATCCCTTCCACCACTGCTTACGTTCTCGCGCCTGTCGCGGGCGTGGTTGTGCGTGGCAGCCAGCAGCCGGCCATGATCAGTCATTACCCACCACCACCTGTCAGTGGCGTCGTAGGCGGCGTAGCTCCGCCTCCTTGCGTGGTCGTACTGGGCTGATCGGCTTCTGGCCGCATCCCCAGCGCACGCAAGCTACTGAACACGGTCGGCTATCCCTCGATACGCGATAGAACCGCCCGTACGGCTTTCCTTGCCCATACAGGTGGCAATACATGTCTGTTTTCAACAAAGCATCCGTGGCCTCGGCGGCCACCACCAGCCTGTTCGTCCTGCTGTGGAGCAGCGGGGCGATCGTCTCCAAGCTTGGTCTGGCCCAGGCCAGCCCCTTCGCCTTCCTGTTGCTGCGCTCGGCGCTGGCTCTGGCCGGGCTGTTGCTGATCGGCCCGTTGCTGGGGTTGCGCTGGCCGCATAGCCGGGGTGGCATTCTGCGCGCCCTGGGTACCGGCTGCGTGCTGCTCGGCGCGTACCAGATCTTCTACCTGCTGGCGCTGAACACCCACGTCACCCCCGGCGTCATGGCCACAGTGATGGGCGTGCAGCCAATCCTCACCGTGGTCCTGATGGAGCGTAGGCGTTCCTGGAGCCGGCTGTTCGGCCTTGGCTTGGGCCTTGGTGGGCTGGTGATGGTGGTCTACCAGGGCATCAACCTGGGTGGCGTCTCGTTGCTCGGGATGCTGTTCGCCTTGCTGGCGCTGGCCAGCATGACCTGCGGCTCGATCCTGCAGAAGCGCATCACCGACAACCCCATGGGTACCTTGCCATTGCAGTACCTGGCAGGTTTTGCCCTGTGCGCGCTGTTCGCGCCGTTCCAGCCGTTGCAGGTGGCGTGGAATGCCAGCTTCCTCGGCGCGCTGCTGTGGATGGGGCTGGTGGTCTCGTTGCTGGCCACGCTGCTGCTGTACCGGCTGATTGCGCGGGGCAACCTGGTCAATGTCACCAGCCTGTTCTACCTGGTGCCGGCGGTGACGGCGGTGATGGATTTCATCATCTTCGGTAACCGCCTGGCGCCGCTCAGCCTGCTGGGCATGGGGCTGATCGTGGTCGGGCTGCTGTTTGTGTTCCGCAAGCCGGCGTTGCGTACAGCGCAGGCCTGACGCCAGTGGGAGCGGGCTTGCCCCGCGATGCGTCGTCCGATCTGACGAAATCGCGGGGCAAGTCGCAACGGCGCACCGCCGCTCCCACGCTACACAGCTCCCACGCTGCCCGGTTCACTGCCGGGTAGGGCGCAGCACCAGCCACAGTGCCGCGCCAATCAGCACCCCGCCGTACAGGTGTGCCATCGACAGTGGCTCGTCCAGCAGCCACGCCCCCCACAGCACGCCGAACACTGGAATCAGGAAGGTCACGGTACTGGCCTTGACCGGCCCGATCTCGTCCAGCAAGCGGAAGTACAGGATGTAGGCGAACGCGGTGCACAGCAGGCCCAGGCCCAGCAGCGACAACCACACCTGCCAACCGCCCCAGCTGGCTGGCGGTTGGCTGAGGGCGCTCCAGGTGAACAGCGGGCTGAGCAGCAGCGTCGCGCCGAGCATGCTGCCCAGGGCCGACAGGCGGCTATCCAGGCCGCTGATCCAGCGCCGGGCGAGGAAACCGGCGAAGCCATAGCAAGTGGTCGCCGCCAGGCAGGCCAGAGCGCCTTGCAGCAGGGCCAGGTCCAGCGCCGCAGGCCCTGCGCCGCTGAGGATGCCGACGCCGAACAGGCCCAGGAATATCCCGCACAGCTTGGCCAGTGTCATCGGCTCACGGAAGCACAGCGCGCCGATCAGCACACCCATCAGTGGCGTGGTGGCGTTGAAGATCGCCGAATAGCCGGCCGGCAGCACCTGCGCTGCCACCGAATAGAAGGTCGCCGGGATGCCGGAGTTGATCATGCCCAGCACCAGGCAGGCGCCCAGCTTGCCGTTGAAGTCCCAGCGCACCCGGGTAGCGGCGAGGATCGCGATCAGCCCAAGGCAGGCGATCGACACCCGGAAGAACGCGGTCGGCACGGTGCCGAGTTCCGGGGCGATGATGCGCATGAACAGGAAGCTCGCCCCCCAGACAGCGGCGAGGGTCAGCAGGCGGGCTAGGGCGATGGGGCTCACGGGGGTCTCCGGCAGTGGGGCAGGGGCGCGAGTGTACGTCACGGGCCTTGGCGATTCTTGTGCTTTCTTGCTCAGTGATTGCGTGCGGCCCATCGCGGGGCAAGCCCGCTCCCACGCCACACACCACACACGCGGGAGCGCGTGGGAGCGGGCTTGCCCCGCGATGGGCCGCACGGTCTTCCGTAAACCCTGCAGGCGACTAAGCTCTTTAACTCACCTTGATTCGAGGCCCCGCGCATGACCCAACCCTGGCCCGCTGCCGACATCGCCCGCGTGATCCTCGAGGGCTTCGACGACTACCGCGAGCATTTTCGCCGCATCACCCTGGGCGCCCGCGAGCGTTTCGAGCAGGCGCGCTGGCAGGACATCCAGCAAGCGGCTGCGGCCCGTATCAACCTCTATGAAGAAAAGGTCGCCGAGGCCAACGGCAGGTTGCGCCAAGGGTTCCAGGCGCCGGTGCTGCTGGACGTGGAGCAGTGGCCGCTGGTGAAGAGCGCTTACATCCGCCTGATCGACCCGCGCCTGGACGATGAACTGTCCGAAACCTGGTACAACTCACTGTTCTGCAGCCTGTTCAGCCATGACCAGATCAGCGACGGTTGCATGTTCATCCACACCACCCGGCCTTCGATGCGCAGCCACGAGCGCGCGGCGCAAACCTGCACTTACCCGCTCCAGGGTGGGCTGAAGGGGTTGTTGCGGGCGATCTTCGCCGATTATGCATTCAACGAGCCCTACGGCGATCTGGAGGGCGACCTGACACGGCTGGAGCAGCAACTGCGCGAGAGCCTGCCCGACTGGGTGTGCAAGGACCCGGCGCTGGCCGTGGAGCTGTTCACCCCGGTGCTGTACCGCAACAAGGGCGCCTACCTGGTCGGGCGCCTGCACACCGTCGACGAGCAATGGCCGCTGGTGATCCCGCTGCTGCACCGCGAAGGGCATGGCATCGAGGCCGACGCGCTGATCACCGATGAGGCCGAGGTGTCGATCATCTTCTCCTTCACCCGCTCGTACTTCATGGTCGATGTGCCGGTACCGGCGGAGTTCGTCAACTTTCTCAAGCGCATCCTGCCGGGCAAGCACATCGCCGAGCTGTACACCTCGATCGGCTTCTACAAACACGGCAAGTCGGAGTTCTACCGCGCGCTGATCGGCCACCTGGCGCGCAGCGATGACCGTTTCATCATGGCCCCGGGGGTACGGGGGATGGTGATGAGCGTGTTCACCCTGCCGGGCTTCAACACCGTGTTCAAGATCATCAAGGACCGCTTTTCGCCCTCAAAGACCGTGGACCGTGCCACGGTGATCGACAAGTACCGCTTGGTGAAAAGCGTCGATCGCGTCGGGCGCATGGCCGATACCCAGGAGTTCGCCGATTTTCGCTTCCCCCAGGCCAAGTTCGACCCCGAATGCCTTGCCGAACTGCTGGAGGTTGCGCCCTCCACCGTGGCCCTCGAAGGTGACACGGTATTGATCCGCCACTGCTGGACCGAACGGCGCATGACCCCGCTCAACCTGTACCTGGAGCATGCCAGCGAGGCGCAGGTGCTGGAGGCGCTGGAGGATTACGGGCTGGCGATCAAGCAACTGGCGGCGGCCAATATCTTCCCGGGCGACATGCTGCTGAAAAACTTCGGTGTCACCCGTCATGGCCGGGTGGTGTTCTACGACTACGACGAAATCTGTTTCCTTACCGAGGTCAACTTCCGCCATATCCCGCCACCGCGCTATCCGGAGGACGAAATGTCCGGCGAGCCGTGGTATTCGATCGGCCCCCACGACGTGTTCCCCGAGGAGTTCCCTCCGTTCCTGTTCGCCGACATGGGCCAGCGGCGTTTGTTCAGCCGCTTGCATGGCGAGCTGTATGACGCCGATTACTGGAAGGGGCTGCAGGAGGCGATCCGGGCGGGGAAGGTGATCGATGTGTTTCCGTATCGGCGCCGGGATCGCAAGCCGTGAGAGTGCCGGCGGGTCAGAGCATTCTGAGCAGCAGATGGGCGCCTGCCTTCAGGTATTCGACTTGTGCAATCAACGCATCGCGCACGATGGCTGCGCCTGTGTCGCTGAGTTCGGTTTTCATAGCTTGCAGAACCGACAGCTGTAACAGGTGCATGGTCACGTCCATGGCGTTCATGTAGGCGGTGAGGTTGCTGTTTGGAGTGCCGAGCAGGTTGATCAGCCGCTCGATGCGTTCATCGGCGTCCCTGGCGATGGCGCGATACTCCTGCAGGTTCACCGTGCCGTCCGCATGGATGGTGCTGAGCAAGTGTTCAAGCGAGCCTGAGTTGAATGGGTTGCGCTCTGCTTTTGTGGTGTGGTCGTTCATGGGTTGTCCTCTAGGAAGCCGTGTTAGGTAACCGTGGCGGTTGCCACAACACGCAGTCTGCCTAGCCCCAGGGCCCAGGTTGCGGTACATGATTGCGACATTGCACGGGCAGAACGTGGTATGCGCTAGCGGGACGCGGCTGTCTTCAGGCACTTCAGCTCACTGAAGTCTGCCCGTACCTGGCCCAGGCGTTGTTGCAGGAACGTGCGCTGTTGCGGGCTGCTTTGTTTCATCAAGTCCACCAGCAGGCTGCGGGCTTGCAGTTCGGTATTCTGGAACGCGGCTCGGTATTCTGGCGTCCACAGACTCTCCTTGCGCTGCAGCAGCTGTGCCAGCCGTGGCTCGAAGCCGGGCGAGGCACGCTGGTCCATCACCAGCACCAGCTGCTGCTGCCAATGGGCGCGGTTGGCGATCGCTGCACGGTTCTGATCGCCCAGCGCCTGGGACCAGCTCAATACCCGCAAGCGCTGTTCGGGGGTGAGCTCTCCCAGCCAAGGTTCAAGGCGCTTCTGCATGCGGGTTGCACGCTGTTCGATCTGTTTGGGCAACGGCGTCTGGGCATAGGCTTGCCGGCGTTTGTCGATGTCCTGGCGAAACGCCTGGCGCATCTCGGCCACCTGGGCGTCGCTCATGCCACGCAGCAGCTCGCTGGCGGAGGGGGTGATCTGCTCGGCGACCCTCCCGATCGCCTGGCGTGCCTCGGCAGTGCGCTGTTGCAGGGTCGCATCGGTAA
This sequence comes from Pseudomonas oryziphila, assembly GCF_003940825.1. NCBI lineage: Bacteria > Pseudomonadati > Pseudomonadota > Gammaproteobacteria > Pseudomonadales > Pseudomonadaceae > Pseudomonas > Pseudomonas oryziphila. Next base: position 1,554,109 of record NZ_CP034338.1, read on the forward strand.
CGTTATCGCTGGCGACCATCCCTTGCACCCGGTCGAGCCAGTCGAGGTAGCCGGGCAGTTGGGTCTTGCAGTGCCAGGCCAGTTGTTCCTTGAGCCGTTCGTCGAGCAGGCGCTTCTGTTCGCGGTTCATGTCCAGGTAATCGCCCAGCGACCACGGCACCAGGCGGTCGAGGTTGCGGTAGGCCAGGTCGATGCGGTTGCAGGCTACCAGCACCAGGGCCAGGGCAACGACGATGAGCAGGGCTTTGGTCAGGCGTACAGGCATGAGCGAATCCTTGCAGGGACTGGCCAGGCGGTAGACGCAAAGGGTGCGCGGCGGTTCCGGCGCATGTGCGTTCGGACGGCCGGGCGGGTCAGGTGTTAGGTTTTGTACGAAAAGTGTCTGCGCGACGATCATGCTGCGTTGAAAACAGGCTCGGAATGCTCATTTACAACCCGTAAACTCCGCTTCCTCGCCTGTTTTCGCCTTGCCTGATCGCCGCTCGACGACTTTTTGTACAAACCCTAGAATAGCCGCCTTGTCTTGAGGATCTTCACAAATGGCTCTGCTTGGGCGCTACAACAGTTTGCAAATCGTGAAACACGTGGAATTCGGCCTGTACCTGGACGGCGGCGCCGATGGCGAAATCCTGCTGCCACGGCGCTACTTCCCCAAGGGCGCAGAGCTGGAACTCGATGACTGGCTCAACGTGTTCATCTACCTGGACAGCGAAGACCAGCTGATCGCCACCACCGAGAAGCCGAAAATGCAGGTGGGCGAGTTCGCCAGCCTCAAGGTCAAGGACATCAACGGCGCGGGCATCTTCCTCGACTGGGGCCTGTCCAAGGACCTGCTGATGCCGTACTCGGAAGAGTCGCGGCCGCTGAAGATCGGCGACTACTGCGTGGTCCACGCCTACCTGGACAAGCGCACCCGCCGCATCACCGCCACCGCCAAGCTGGATCGCTACCTGGACAACGCCCCGGTCGACTACAAGGTCGGCCAGCCGGTCGAGCTGCTGGTGGCCGGCGAAACGCCGATGGGCTTCAAGGCGATCATCAACAACCGCCACTGGGGCCTGATCCACAAGAACGAGGTGTTCAAGTTCCTGCGTTCAGGCATGCACGAGAAGGGTTTCATCAAGGAAGTGCGCCACGACGGCAAGATCGCCCTGAGCCTGCAGCCGGTGGGCGAAGCGCTGGCCGACGGCCTGCAAGAGCAGATCATGCAGCGCCTGGAAGCGGCTGGTGGCGTGCTGCCGGTGTGCGACAAGAGCGACCCGGCGGTGATCAGCCAGATGTTCAACGTCAGCAAGGGCAACTTCAAGAAGGCCATTGGCGCGTTGTTCAAGCAGGGCAAGATCGTCATCCATGACGACCGGATCGAGCGGGCCTGATCAGGCCTGCACGAAGGTGCGGAAATCCAGTTGCTCGCCACCCGGGCGGGTGTCGCGCAGCAGCGAATCGCGGTCGGCGCTCAGCGCCAGGCTGATGGTGGAGCGGCGCTTGCCGGGGTGGCGTACTTCCATCTGCTCCTGGTGAGCACGGAGGAAGTTGACCGGCACCTTCAGGTGCTGCAGTTCGTCGGTTTCCGGGGTGTGCAGCAACAGGTTGACCCAGTCGGGCTGGCCTTTGCGCAGCAGTGCCACCGGCACTTCGAACCACCACAGGTTGCGCTTGGTGTCGAGGATGGCGAACAGGGTGTTGTCGCTGTCGAGTACCGGGCGGGCCAGCGCTTCGTTGCGCCGGGCGATGGCGGTGGGTTTGTTGATTTTCATGCAGGATCCTGCGGATTGACGCCAGAAAGGCCTGACATTGTGCGGGGTGGCGCAGGGCGGGGCAAGGTGTGCGATGCGCATTGGCCGCTCCGGCAGTGGGTGTGCAAGTCCACTTAGTGGGCGCAACTGTCTTGTATTGCCTGCACTGGCCTCATCGCTGGCAAGCCAGCTCCCACATTAAGGATGGCGCGGTCCATGTGGGAGCCGGCTTGCCGGCGATGAGGCCCGTGCAGACATCACAAAACCTCAACCTTTGTTACCCACCAGGCTATCCACCGCCGGCACCCGGGTGTCGCTTTCCATCTGTGCATCGTGCTCCAGCTGGTGGCTGAAGCGCTCCAGCGAGGCGTTGGCCGGCTGCGAATCGCTGGCGAACACCGGCGGGCTCAACAGGTAGCCGCAGAGCAGCCGGCTGAGGGCCGCCAGGCTGTCGATATGGGTGCGCTCGTAGCCGTGGGTGGCATCGCAACCGAAGGCCACCAGGGCGGTGCGGATGTCGTGGCCGGCGGTCACCGCCGAATGAGCGTCGCTGAAGTAGTAGCGGAACAGGTCGCGGCGCACCGGCAGGCCCTGGTCGCCAGCCAGCTTCAGCAGGTGGCGCGACAGGTGGTAGTCGTAGGGCCCGGACGAGTCCTGCATGGCCACGCTCACCGCATGTTCGCTGGAGGCCTGGCCGGGGGCCACCGGAGCGATGTCGATACCGACGAACTCGCTGACATCCCAGGGCAGGGCGGCGGCAGCGCCCGAGCCGGTTTCCTCGGTGATGGTGAACAGCGGGTGGCAGTCGATCAATGGCTGCCGGCCGCTTTCCACCACCGCCTTGAGCGCTGCCAGCAGCGCCGCCACGCCGGCCTTGTCGTCCAGGTGACGGGCGCTGATATGGCCACTTTCGGTGAACTCCGGCAGCGGGTCGAAGGCGACGAAATCACCGATGGCTATGCCCAGCGCTTCGCAGTCGGCGCGGGTGGTGCAGTAGGCGTCCAGGCGCACTTCCACGTGTTCCCAACTGATCGGCATCTGGTCGATGGCGGTGTTGAAGGCGTGCCCGCTGGCCATCAGCGGCAGCACGCTGCCGCGGTACACGCCGGTATCGGTGAACACGCTGACCCGGCTGCCTTCGGCGAAGCGGCTCGACCAGCAGCCCACGGCCGCCAGCGCCAGCCGGCCGTTGTCCTGCAGCTGGCGCACGCTGGCGCCGATGGTGTCCAGGTGCGCGCTGACGGCTCGGTCCGGCGAGCTCTGCCGGCCCTTGAGCGTGGCGCGGATGGTGCCGCGACGGGTCAGTTCGAAGGGGATGCCCAGTTCGTCCAGGCGTTCGGCGACATAGCGCACGATGGTGTCGGTGAAACCGGTGGGGCTGGGGATGGCGAGCATTTCCAGCAGGACTTTCTTCAGGTAGTCGAGATCGGGTTCGGGGTGTCGTTCAGTCATGGGTACTCCTTGGTTCCTGTGCCGGCCTCTTCGCGGGTAAACCCGCTCCCACAGGGATTTCACTCTCCTTGAAGGCGGCGCTGCACCTGTGGGAGCGGCGGTGCGCCGATGCGATTTACCTGCGAAGAGGCCCTTGAAGGCTTACGCCGGCGCGCGGCTATGGGCGAACAGCAGATCGACAAAGCGCTCAGCCGTGGGCTGCGGTTCATGGTTGGCCAGCCCTGCGCGTTCATTGGCCTCGATGATCACGTAATCCGGCTGCTCGGCAGCACGCACCATGAAGTCGAGCCCCACCACCGGGATTTCCAGCGCCCGCGCAGCCCGCACAGCGGCATCGGCCAGCACCGGGTGCAGGCGTTCGGTCACGTCTTCCAACGTCCCCCCGGTATGCAGGTTGGCGGTGCGTCGCACGGCCAGGCGCTGGCCGGCCGGCAGTACATGGTCGTAGCCAACGCCCGCCGCCTTGAGCGTGCGTTCGGTCTCGTCATCGAGCGGGATGCGGCTCTCGCCGCCGGTGGCGGCCTGGCGCCGGCGGCTCTGGGCCTCGATCAGCGCGCGCAGGCTGTGCTTGCCGTCGCCGATCACCTGGGCCGGGTGGCGGATGGCCGCGGCCACCACCTCGTAGCCGATCACCAGGATGCGCAGGTCGCTGCCCGGGTGGTAGCTTTCCAGCAACACGCGGCTGTCGAAGCGCCGGGCTTGTTCCACCGCCTGGCCGACGTCGTCGATGCAGGTCAGGTTCACGGCCACGCCCTGGCCTTGCTCACCGTCCACCGGCTTGACCACCACCGCGCCATGCTCGTCGAGAAACGCCAGATTGTCGTCGGCGTTGCCCGCCAGTTGCTGCGCCGGCACCTGCAGGCCGGCGTCGTGCAGCACCTGGCGGGTCAGGCGCTTGTCCTGGCACAGGGTCATGCTCACGGCACTGGTCAGGTCGCTGAGCGACTCGCGGCAGCGGATGCGTCGGCCGCCCAGGCACAGGGTGAACAGCCCGGCGGCGGCATCGTCCACCTGCACCTCGATGCCGCGGCGCAACGCTTCATCGACGATGATCCGCGCATAGGGGTTGAGCCCGGCCTCGGGGCCGGGGCCCAGGAACAGCGGCTGGTTGATGCCGTTCCTGCGCTTGACCGCGAAGGTCGGCAGGTTACGAAACCCCAGCTTCTGGTACAGGCGCTTGGCCTGGCGGTTGTCGTGCAGCACCGACAGGTCGAGGCAGGCCAGCCCGCGGCTCATGAAGTGCTCGATCAGGTGGCGCACCAGCACCTCGCCGACGCCGGGGCGGGTGCAGTGTGGATCGACCGCCAGGCACCACAGGCTGCTGCCGTGTTCGGGGTCGTCGAAGGCCTTGTTGTGGTTCAGGCCCATGACGCTGCCGATCACCGCGTGGCTGTCTTCGTCCTCGGCCAGCCAGTACACCGGGCCACCGAGGTGGTGTGGGGTCAGCAGGTCGGGGTCCAGCGCCAGCATGCCGCGGGCCTGGTACAGCGCGTTGACCGCCTGCCAGTCCGCCGGGCTCTGCGCACGGCGAATGCGAAAGCCACGGAACACCCGCTGCGCCGGGCGGTAGTCGGTGAACCACAGGCGCAGGGTGTCGGACGGGTCGAGGAACAGCTGCTGCGGCGCCCGGGCCAGCACCTGCTGCGGCGCGGCCACGTACAGGGCGATGTCGCGCTCGCCGGCACGCTCTTGCAGCAGGGCGTCGGCCAGGCTGGCCGGGTCGGGGTAGGTGTGCCCGATCAGCAGGCGGCCCCAGCCACAGTGCACTGCGCGGGGTTGGTCGTGGGGTTCGCTGCCGTCACCGGCCAGGCGCGCCTGCAGGCGTTCGTAGGACGGCGCCTGGCCGCGCAACAGGCGCTGGCCGTAGGCGATTTCGTGGGCTTTCATCGATCAGATTCCTTGTTCGCTGAGCCACAGGTTCAGCGCTGCCAGCTGCCACAGCTTGGAGCCGCGCAGCGGGGTGAGCTGGCCATGGGGGTTGCCCAGCAGGCGGTCGAGCATCGCCGGGTTGAACAGGCCGCGGTCCTGGCTGGGGTCGGTCAGCAGCTCGCGCACCCAGCCCAGGGTCGCGCCCTCCAGGTGCTTGAGCCCGGGCACCGGGAAGTAGCCCTTCTTGCGGTCGATCACTTCGTGGGGGATGACCCGCCGTGCCGCCTGCTTGAGCACCTGCTTGCCGCCATCGGGCAGCTTGAAGCGCGCCGGGATGCGCGCCGACAGCTCGACCAGGCGGTAGTCGAGGAACGGGGTGCGCGCCTCCAGGCCCCAGGCCATGGTCATGTTGTCCACCCGTTTGACCGGGTCGTCGACCAGCATCACCGTGCTGTCCAGGCGCAGCGCCTTGTCCACCGCGTCCGGCGCACCAGGGCGGGCGAAGTGCTCGCGGACGAAGTCGCCAGCGGCGTCGTTGTCCAGCAGCCAGGGGGCCTGCACGGTGTCGCGGTATTCGCCGTGGCTGCGGTCGAAGAAGGCTTCGCGGTAGGCCGCGAACGGGTCCTGCGCGCCATCCACCTGCGGGTACCAGTGGTAGCCGGCGAACAGCTCGTCGGCGCCCTGGCCGCTCTGCACGCCCTTGCAGTGCCTGGCCACTTCCCGCGACAACAGATAGAAGGCGATGCAGTCATGGCTGACCATCGGCTCGCTCATGGCCCGGAACGCCGCCGGCAACTGCTCGATGATCTCGTGCTCGGCGATGCGCAACTGGTGGTGGCGGGTGCCGTAATGGCGGGCGATCAGGTCGGAGTACTGGAATTCGTCGCCGCGCTCGCCACCGGCATCCTCGAAACCGATGGAAAAGGTCGACAGATCGTCGACCCCGGCTTCACGCAGCAGGCCGACCAGCAGGCTCGAATCGACTCCGCCGGACAACAGCACGCCAACGTCCACCGCCGCGCGCTGGCGGATCGCCACGGCGTCGCGGGTGGCGTCGAGCACCCGGGTGGTCCAGGCCTCCAGGTCCAGTTCCTGCTCATCGGGGTTGGCCCCGTAGTGCAGTTGCCACCAAGTCTGACGCTCGACTTCGCCGTGGCGGTCGATGCGCATCCAGGTGCCGGGTTCGAGCTTCTGCACGTTGGCCAGCAGGGTGCGCGGCGCCGGCACCACGGCGTGGAAGTTGAGGTAGTGGTTGAGCGCCACCGGGTCGAGCACAGGGTCGATGTCGCCGCCCTTGAGCAGCGCCGGCAGCGTCGAGGCGAAGCGCAGGCGTTCGCCGTTGCGCGACAGGTACAGCGGCTTGACGCCGAGGCGGTCGCGGGCCAGGAACAGGCGCTGGTTGTCGCGTTCCCAGATGGCCAGGGCGAACATGCCGTTGAGCTTGGGCAACAGCGCTGCGCCCCAGGCGTGGTAGCCCTTGAGCAGCACCTCGGTGTCGCCATCGGAGTGGAAGCGGTAGCCCAGCGCCTGCAGTTCCTCGCGCAGTTCGGGGAAGTTGTAGATGGCGCCGTTGAAGGCCAGGGCCAGGCCGAGGGGGTTGTCGACCATCGGCTGCGCCGAGTTGTCGGACAGGTCCATGATCTTCAGCCGGCGGTGGCCGAGGGCGATCGGGCCCTGGCTATGGAAGCCCCAGGCGTCCGGGCCGCGGGGCGCCAGGTGGTGGGTGATGCGCTCCACGGCGGCGAGGTCCGCCGGGCGAGGGGCTTGGTCGAAGGGGGTGAAACGTAACTCTCCTGCTAATCCGCACATAAGTCCTTACCGGTTTTGCCGTTGGGGAAGGTGCCCAAAAATCGGGGCACTTAGGTAGGGACCGGGGTGGGTTGTGAGAGTTTTAGATCAATCTGTTATATGGCCTGGGTGGCCATCGCGGGGCAAGCCCGCTCCCACGCAACCACGTGGGAGCGGGCTTGCCCCGCGATGCTTTGGTCATTTACCGCGAATCAACCGGCGCAACGCGAACCGGTTCGGGTGGCAGGCCTCGGCCACTGCTCGGGGCACCGGCAACGGCTCACCACTGACCCACGCCGCAATCAGCTCCCCAGACAGCGGTGCGGTGATCAACCCACGCGAGCCATGCCCGCTGTTCACATACAGGCCCTCAAGCCACGGGCAGGCGATATCCGGCACCTGCCGCGCGTCCCTGGCCAGCAAGGCATAGGCCTCATTGAACGCCTCGGTGTCCGCCACCGGCCCGACGATGGGCAGGTAATCCGGGCTGGTGCAACGGAACGCCGCGCGACCTTGCAGTTGCTCGACAGCGAGCTTGCCGACGGCCAATCGCCCGGCCAGGTCAGTGGAAATCTCGTCCAGCAGCGCCAGGTTGCCCTTGTGCTCGGCGAGGGTGGGCGTGGTGTCCTGGCTGTGGAAGTCGAAGCTGGCGCCCAGGGTGTGCTCATCGCCTCGTGGCGGCGCCACATAGCCTTCGGCGCACACCACCGTTTGCAATGCCCGGCTGGCCTCGGTGGCCGGCAAGCGGGTGATCTGCCCGCGAATGCGCTTGAGCGGCAGCCCGGCGCAGGCCGGGAAGTTGCGTACCTCGGCGGCACCGGCCAGCACCACCAGTGGCGCGCTGGCCAGCAGGCGTTCGCCGTCCCAGGCCTGCCACAGGCCATCGGCCTTGCGCAGTTCGAGCACATTGGCGTGGCTCAGCAGGCGGATACGCGGATGGCCGAGTTGCGCCTGGCACAGCGCGGGCGGATGGACCCAGCCACCTTCGGGGTAGAACAGGCCGCCAGCGGGCAGGGCAACGCCGGCGACGGCCTGGGCCTGGTCGCGGTCCAGCACCTGCAGCAGGCTGCTGTCGAACGCAGCCGCCAGTTTCGCCTGACGCTCGGCCTCTTTGTCGTCGAAGGCCAGTTGCAATACCCCGCAGCCATCCCAGGCCTGGCCGCGTTGCAGGCGCTGCAGCCAGCGGCGGGTGTAGCCAAAGCCGGCAAGGATCATCTGCGACAGCGCCGTGCCATGGGCGGACAGCTTGAGGTACAGCACGCCTTGCGGGTTGCCCGAGGCTTCCTGCGCCGGGCCGTCGTGGCGTTCCAGCACGCTGACTTGCCAGCCGCGTGCGGCCAGGCTGGCGGCGGTGGCACTGCCGGCCAGGCCGGCGCCGATCACCAGGGCTTCGCGCGGGCCGGGTGGTGCGGCCGGGCGGGCGTACCAGGGGGCGGGCAGGGCCGCCGGTTCGGCGCTGTAGTGGCCATGCATCACTTCCCATTTCTTGCCCAGCCCCGGCACCTTCTTCATGGTGAAACCGGCCTCGACCAGCGACCGGCGAACCCAGCCGGTGGTGGTGAAGGTGCCGAGGGTGGTACCGGCGTGCGACAGGCGTGCCAGCTGGGCGAACAGCTCCGGGGTCCACATGTCCGGGTTTTTCGCCGGGGCGAAGCCGTCGAGGAACCAGGCATCGATGCGTGCGTCGAGCTGCGGCAACTGCTCCAGGGCATCGCCGATCATCAGCGTCAGGGTCACCCGGCCGCCATCGAGGCTGAACTGCTGGAAGCCTGGGTGAATGGCCACGTACTGCTCCAGCAGCGGGCCGGTGTACGCGGTGAACTGTGGCCACAGCTGCATGGCCCGCGCCAGGTCGTCACGGGTCAGCGGGTACTTCTCGACACTGACGAAATGCAGGCGGGCATCGGCATGGGCCAGCTCGTCGAACAGTTGCCAGGCACAGAAAAAATTCATGCCGGTGCCGAAGCCGGTCTCGCCGATCACCAGGCAGGCGTGTGGCGGCAGTTCGGCGAAGCGTTGACGCAGGCGGTTCTGCTCGATGAACACATGCACGGTTTCGTCGATGCCTTCTTCCCTGGAGAAATACACATCGTCGTATTGGCGCGAGTGGGGGCGGCCCTGGTCGTCCCAGTCGATCTGGGCATGCAGGGAGAGGGGTGAGTCAGACATGGTCGTATTAAGCCGCAAGTTGCAAGCTTCAAGCTGCAAGATAAAAGCGGATAGTCGCACGCGCCGCTTTTTCTTGCAGCTTGAAGCTTGTAGCTTGTAGCTGATCCATTGAAGGAGCCCAGCATGTTCGAATCCGCGGAAATCGGTCACAGCATCGACAAGGACACCTACGAGGCCGAAGTGCCCGCCCTGCGCGAGGCGTTGCTCGAAGCCCAGTACGACCTCAAGCAGCAGGGGCGTTTCCCGGTGATCGTGCTGATCAACGGCATCGAGGGCGCCGGCAAGGGCGAGACGGTCAAGCTGCTCAATGAGTGGATGGATCCGCGCCTGATCGAGGTGCGCACCTTCGACCAGCAGACTGACGAAGAGCTGGCCCGCCCGCCGGCCTGGCGCTACTGGCGGGCCCTGCCGCCGAAAGGGCGCATGGGCGTGTTCTTCGGCAACTGGTACAGCCAGATGCTCGAAGGTCGGGTGCATGGCCAGTTCAAGGACGCCGTGCTCGACCAGGCCATCGCCGGGGCCGAGCGCCTGGAGCAGATGCTGTGCGACGAAGGCGCGCTGATCATCAAGTTCTGGTTCCACCTGTCCAAGAAGCAGATGAAGGCGCGGCTCAAGGCGCTGAAGGACGACCCTCTGCACAACTGGCGCATCAGCCCGCTGGACTGGCAGCAATCGGAAACCTACGACCGCTTCGTGCGCTTTGGCGAGCGGGTGCTGCGCCGCACCAGCCGCGACTATGCGCCCTGGCATGTGGTCGAGGGCTTCGACCCGCATTACCGCAGCCTGGCGGTGGGGCGCATCCTGCTGGAAAGCCTGCAGGCTGCGCTGGCCAACAACCCCAAGGGCAAGCATCAGGGCAATGTGGCGCCGCTCGGGCGCGCCATCGACCAGAAGAGCCTGCTCGGGGCGTTGGACCTGACCTTGCGCCTGGACAAGCGCGACTACGAAGAACAGCTGGTCACCGAGCAGGCGCGCCTGGCCGGCTTGCTGCGCAACAAGCACATGCGCCGGCATGCGCTGGTGGCGGTGTTCGAAGGCAATGACGCCGCGGGCAAGGGCGGGGCGATCCGCCGGGTGGCGGCGGCGCTCGACCCGCGGCAGTACCGGATCGTGCCGGTGGCCGCGCCCACCGAGGAGGAGCGCGCCCAGCCTTACCTGTGGCGCTTCTGGCGGCACATTCCGGCGCGCGGCAAGTTCACCATCTTCGACCGCTCCTGGTACGGGCGGGTGCTGGTGGAGCGGGTCGAGGGCTTCTGCAGCCCGGCCGACTGGATGCGCGCCTATGGCGAGATCAACGACTTCGAGGAGCAACTGCGCAACGCCGGGGTGGTGGTGGTCAAGTTCTGGCTGTCCATCGACCAGCAGACCCAGCTTGAGCGTTTCGAGGAGCGCGAGCAGATCCCGTTCAAACGCTACAAGATCACCGAGGAAGACTGGCGCAACCGTGACAAGTGGGACCTCTACAGCGAAGCGGTGGGCGACATGGTCGACCGCACCAGCACCGAGATCGCGCCGTGGACGCTGGTGGAGGCCAATGACAAGCGCTGGGCGCGGGTGAAGGTGCTGCGCACCATCAATGAGGCGCTGGAAGCGGCGTTTGCCCGGCACAAGAAATGAATCAGCGGCAAGTGCCAGCTTTAAGTTTCAAGTAAAAGCGGCTCGGCGCAGGGCCGCAATTCTTGAAGCTTGTGGCTTGTAGCTTGCCGCTGGGGGGCAACCATGCCCCCCGGGAATGACCTGATGAATTCTTTTCCCGCAACCCGTCCTCGGCCCGGTGCCGCAACCCCTTAGAATCCAGTTACCCCCACCACGGGCCTGATCGAGGACACCATGCACATCACTTCCGGCCGTTGGGTTTTCGGCCTGCTGCTCGCCCTGTTGACCGCGCTGCTATGGGGCATCTTGCCAATCAAGCTCAAGCAGGTACTGCAAGTGATGGACCCGGTGACCGTCACCTGGTACCGCCTTGCGGTGTCCGGTGGGCTGCTGTTCGCCTGGCTGGCGGCCCGTCGACGCCTGCCGTCGTTCGGTCGGCTGGGCGGCAAGGGCAAACTGCTGATGCTGGTCGCCATCGGCGGGCTGCTGGGTAACTATGTGCTGTACCTGATCGGCCTGAAGCTGCTCAGCCCCGGTACCGCGCAGTTGGTGGTGCAACTGGGGCCGGTGTTGTTGCTGGTGGCCAGTGTGTTCGTGTTCAAGGAGCGCTTCAGCCTGGGGCAGGGCATTGGCCTGGTGGTGCTGTTGGCGGGCTTCGGGCTGTTCTTCAACCAGCGCCTGGAAGAATTGCTGACCTCGTTGGGTGCCTACACCACCGGGGTGTTGACCATCCTGTTGGCCACCAGCATCTGGGTGTTCTACGCCCTGAGCCAGAAGCAACTGCTGACGGTGTGGGGTTCGCAGCAGGTGATGATGGTGATGTACCTGGGCTGCGCCCTGCTGCTGACGCCTTGGGTGCACCCACTGGAGGCCCTGCAGTTGAGCCCATTGCAGGGTTGGTTGCTGCTGGCGTGTTGCCTCAACACGCTGGTGGCCTATGGCGCCTTCGCCGAAGCCCTGGCGCACTGGGAGGCCTCGCGGGTGAGCGCGACCTTGGCGTTGACGCCTTTGGTCACTTTCATTGCGGTGGCGATCGCGGCCTGGGCCTGGCCGGAATATGTGCATGCCGAGGATATCAATGTGCTGGGGTATCTCGGGGCGGTGACGGTGGTGCTGGGGTCGGCGCTGGTGGCGTTGGGGCCATCGCTGGTGGCGGGGTGGAAGGCGCGGCGGGCGCGGGCAGTGCAGGTTCACTGAGCATCGGTGCTGGCTTCATCGCCGGCAAGCCGGCTCCCACAGATTGGACGCGAAACCCTGTGGGAGCCGGCTTGCCGGCGATGAAGCCTGCGCGGCCAATCGATCAGCCCTTGCCGCCTGGCGCCAGCATGTTCTCCGGCCTTACCCACTGGTCGAACTGCTCGTTGGTCAGGTACTTCAACTCCAGTGCCGCCTCGCGCAGGGTCTTGCCTTCGCTGTAGGCCTTCTTGGCGATTTCCGCGGCCTTGTCATAACCGATGTGCGGGTTGAGCGCCGTCACCAGCATCAGCCCGCGCTCCAGGTGCTCGGCCATCTGCTCGGCGTCGGGCTCGATACCGGCCACGCAGTGCTGCTGGAAGTTGCTGCAGCCATCGGCCAGCAGCTCGATCGACTGCAGCAGGTTGTGGATGATCACCGGCTTGAAAACGTTCAGCTGCAGGTGACCCTGGCTTGCGGCAAAGCCGATTGCCGCGTCGTTGCCCAGCACCTGGCAGGCCAGCATCGACAGCGCCTCGCACTGGGTCGGGTTGACCTTGCCGGGCATGATCGAGCTGCCGGGCTCGTTGGCCGGCAGGCGGACTTCGGCCAGCCCCGCGCGCGGTCCGGAACCAAGCAGGCGCAGGTCGTTGGCAATCTTCATCAGCGCCACCGCCAGGGTTTTCAGCGCGCCGGCCAGGCTGGTCAGCGGCTCGTGGCCGGCGAGGGCGGCGAACTTGTTCGGTGCGGTGATGAAGGGCAGGCCGGAGAGTGCTGCCAGCTCGGCGGCGATGGCCTCGGCAAAACCATGCGGGGCGTTGAGCCCGGTGCCCACCGCCGTACCGCCCTGGGCCAGCTCGCAGACCGCCGGCAAGGTGGCGCGGATGGCGCGCTGGGCATAGTCGAGCTGGGCGACGAAGGCCGAGACTTCCTGGCCGAAAGTGATCGGTGTGGCGTCCATCATGTGCGTGCGGCCGGTCTTGACCAGCTTCTGGTGGCGCGCCGACAGCTCGGCCAGCCCGGATGACAGCTCGGCGATGGCCGGCAGCAGTTTGTGCTGCACGGCCTGGGCGGCGGCGATGTGCATGGCGGTGGGGAAGCAGTCGTTGGAGCTTTGCGAACGGTTGACGTGATCGTTGGGGTGGACCGGCACCTTGCCGCCACGACCTTTGCCGGCCAGCTCGTTGGCGCGCCCGGCGATCACCTCGTTGACGTTCATGTTGCTCTGGGTGCCGCTGCCGGTCTGCCAGACCACCAGCGGGAATTGATCGTCGTGCTCGCCGTCGAGCACTTCGTCGGCGGCCTGCTCGATCAGCCTGGCGATGTCGGCGGGCAGGTCGCCGTTGCGGTCGTTGACCCGCGCCGCGGCTTTCTTGACCAGCGCCAGGGCGTGCAGCACCGCGAGGGGCATGCGTTCCTTGCCTATGGCGAAGTTGATCAGCGAGCGCTGGGTCTGCGCGCCCCAGTAGGCGTGCTCCGGAACTTCCACCGGGCCCAGGCTGTCTGTCTCGATACGGCTCATGCTGCGCTCACTCCTTTGTAGTCCGAATTCGCAGTTTAGGCCCTGATTCGACCAAGCGGTTCCCACGCTCGTCGTAGCCCTTGAGCACTTCGCCATCACAGCGCAGAATGCTCTACTCTGAGGTACCCGCCTCCCTTTCTTGAAGGAAATGCAATGACCCGTCTCCGTGTCCTCTGTGCCGCCGTAGCCCTGGTCTGTGCCAGCGGCCAGGTACTCGCTGCCACCCCCAGCCACAATGCCGCCGCCGAGAAATTCCTGACCCTGGCCAACGCCGACAAGCTGGGCACCCCGGTGTACATGCAGGTCCAGCAGATGTTCGCCCAGCGCTTCGAGCAGACCAAGGCGCCGGCCTCCAAGAAAACCGTGCTCGACAGCTACCAGGCCAAGGCCAACGCCGCCCTGGACAACGCCATCGGCTGGAAGAAGCTCAAGCCGAAGATGGTCGACCTGTACACCGCCACCTTCACCGAGGGCGAGCTGAACGACCTGGTCAAGTTCTACGAGTCGCCGCTGGGCAAGAAAGTCCTGCGCGAAATGCCCAAGGTCACCCAGCAGTCGGCCCAGCTCACCCAGCAGAGCCTCGAGCCTGCGGTACCGGTGGTCAACAAGCTGCTCGACGACATGACCAAGGAACTCGACCCGAACGCCGGCAAGGCCCCGGCCAAGAAGTGAGCCCATCGCGATGAGCATGCAGCAACGCATCGAACAGCAACTGGCGCCGCTGGGCACCGCGCACCTTGAAGTGCTCAACGAAAGCCACATGCACAGCCGTGGCCAGGAGACGCACTACAAGGCGGTGCTGGTCAGCGAGCAGTTCGCCGGGCTGAACAGCGTCAAGCGTCACCAGAAGGTCTACGCCACCATGGCTGAGCTGATGGGCGAGATTCACGCCCTGGCCATTCACACCTACACCCCCGACGAGTGGGCGCAGGTGGGCAGTGCGCCGGCTTCGCCGGTGTGTGCGGGCGGCGGGCACTGAATCCTTTCCGTCGTTCTGGTACACTTCGCGACATTCCCTAGGGGGCCGCTGTGCGGCCCATCGCCGGCAAGCCGGCTCCCACAGGTACGGCGCCTCTCTTGAGGCATGCGCCCGACCTGTGGGAGCCGGCTTGCCGGCGATGGGCTGCGCAGCAGCCCCCTTGTTCTTGTAGACCCCGGTCCGCCCCTTACGAGGGCAACCACCTGGAGATTCAACGCAATGACCCAACCGATCGTCGTGGCGGCGCTGTACAAGTTCGTCACCCTGGAAGACTACCTCGAGCTGCGCGAGCCGCTGCTCAACGCCATGCTCGAAAACGGCGTCAAAGGCACCCTGCTGCTGGCCCATGAAGGCATCAACGGTACCGTGTCGGCCACCCGTGAAGGCATCGACGGGCTGCTGGCTTGGCTGCGCAACGACCCGCGCCTGGTGGACGTTGACCATAAAGAGTCGTACTGCGACGAGCAGCCGTTCTACCGCACCAAGGTCAAGCTCAAGAAAGAGATCGTCACCCTCGGCGTGCCGGGCGTGGACCCGAACAAGGCAGTGGGCACCTACGTCGAGCCGAAAGACTGGAACGCCCTGATCAGCGACCCTGAAGTGCTGCTGATCGACACCCGCAACGACTACGAAGTGGCCATCGGCACCTTCAAGGGCGCCATCGACCCGAAGACCGAGACCTTCCGCGAGTTCCCCGAATACATCAAGGCCAACTTCGACCCCAACAAGCACAAGAAGGTGGCCATGTTCTGCACCGGTGGCATCCGTTGCGAAAAAGCCTCGAGCTACATGCTCGGTGAGGGCTATGAAGCGGTCTATCATCTCAAGGGCGGCATCCTGAAATACTTCGAGGAAGTACCTCAGGAAGAAAGCCTGTGGGACGGCGACTGCTTCGTCTTCGACAACCGGGTCACCGTGCGTCATGACCTGAGTGAGGGCGAGTACGACCAGTGCCACGCTTGCCGCCACCCGGTCGATGCGAAGGACCGCGAGTCCGAGCACTATTCGCCAGGCGTGAGCTGCCCGCATTGCTGGGACAACCTGAGCGAGAAGACCCGGCGCAGCGCCATCGACCGCCAGAAGCAGATCGAGCTGGCCAAGGCGCGCAACCAGCCGCACCCGATCGGTTTCAACTACAAAGCCGAGGCCTGATGCATGTCCGCACGCCTGCTCTATGTGATGGACCCGATGTGCTCCTGGTGCTGGGGTTTCGCCCCGGTGGCCGAAGCGCTGATCGCCCAGGCGCGCGAGGCCGGTGTCAGCACCCGCCTGGTGCCGGGCGGGTTGCGTACCGGCGGCAGCGCCCTGGACGCCTCGACCCGCAAGTACATCCTCGAGCATTGGCAGGCGGTGCATGACGCCACCGGGCAACCGTTCCGTTTTGAAGACGCGATGCCGGACGGTTTCGTCTACGACACAGAGCCTGCCTGCCGCGCCCTGGTTGCGGCGCGTGAACTGGACGAGCAGCGCGCCTGGCATCTGCTCAAGCTGATCCAGGCGTCGTTCTACCAGCAGGGCGTGGATGTCACCCGCGCCCCGCAACTGGTCGAGCTGGCTGAGCAGGCCGGGTTCGATCGGGAGCTGTTCTCCCTGCGCTTCGCCAGCCACGACACCCGCACCGCCACCACGGCCGACTTCGCCTGGGTGCAGGACCTGGGCATCGCCGGCTTCCCCACGCTGTTGGCCGAGCGCAACGGCCAGTTGGCCTTGCTGACCAATGGCTACCAGCCGCTGGACAGCCTGAAACCCTTGCTCGGCCGTTGGCTGCAGCAGGCTGTTTGTGCTTGACCTGCCCGGGTCGCCAGACCCGGTGCCCGGGAAGCCCCCCGCTGTGCCCGATCGCTTGAGCTGGGCAGAAATCCGCCGCCTGGCCCTGCACCACAAAAAAGCCCTGTGGAGCGCCAACCTGGTGGCCGTGTTCGCCGCCCTGTGCAGTGTGCCGATCCCCTTGCTGCTGCCGTTGCTGGTGGACGAAGTATTGCTAGGGCATGGCGATGCCGCGCTCAAATGGATGAACCACCTGCTGCCCAGCAACTGGCAGGTGGCCGCCGGTTATATCGGCCTGATGCTCTGCGCCACGCTGACCCTGCGCCTGGCAGCGCTGGCCTTCAACGTGGTCCAGGCCAAGCTGTTCGCGGGCCTGGCCAAGGATATCGTCTACCGCCTGCGCATCCGCCTGATCGAGCGGCTCAAGCGTATCTCGCTGCAGGAGTATGAAAGCCTGGGCAGCGGCACGGTGACCACGCACCTGGTCACCGACCTGGATACCCTCGACAAGTTCGTCGGCGAAACCCTCAGCCGGTTCCTGGTGGCGGTGCTGACACTCACCGGCACGGCGGCGATCCTGATCTGGATGCACTGGCAGCTGGCGCTGCTGATCCTGCTGTTCAACCCGCTGGTGATCTACTTCACCGTGCAGTTGGGCAAACGCGTCAAGCACCTGAAAAAACTCGAGAACGACAGCACTGCACGCTTCACCCAGGCGTTGACCGAAACCCTCGATGCCATCCAGGAGATCCGCGCTGGCAACCGCCAGGGCTATTTCCTCGGCCGCCTTGGCCTGCGGGCCCGCGAGGTGCGCGACTACGCTGTCGCTTCGCAGTGGAAAAGCGATGCCAGTGGCCGCGCCAGCGGGCTCTTGTTCCAGTTCGGCATCGACATCTTCCGTGCCGCCGCCATGCTCACCGTGCTGTTCTCCGACCTGTCCATCGGCCAGATGCTGGCGGTGTTCAGCTACCTGTGGTTCATGATCGGCCCGGTGGAGCAACTGCTCAACCTGCAGTACGCCTACTACGCCGCAGGTGGCGCCCTGAGCCGGCTCAACGAGCTGCTGGCGCGCGCCGACGAGCCGCAGTACCCGGCGGCCAGCGACCCGTTTGCCGGGCGTGAAACGGTGGGTATCGAGGTGCGTGACCTGCGTTTTGCCTATGCCGAAGAACCGGTGCTGGACCAGTTGAACCTGTCCATCGCCCCGGGTGAGAAGGTGGCGATCGTCGGCGCCAGTGGTGGTGGCAAGAGCACCCTGGTGCAACTGTTGCTGGGGCTGTACAGCGCTCAGGCCGGGACCATCCGCTTTGGCGGTGCCAGCCTTCAGGAAATCGGCCTGGAGACCCTGCGCGAGCACGTCGCGGTGGTGCTGCAGCACCCATCGCTGTTCAACGACAGCGTGCGTGCCAACCTGACCATGGGCCGCGACTGCAGCGACGACGCCTGCTGGCAAGCGCTGCGCATCGCCCAGCTGGATGCCACCATCGCGGCACTCCCCCAGGGCCTGGACAGCGTGGTCGGTCGCTCCGGGGTGCGCCTCTCCGGCGGCCAGCGTCAGCGCCTGGCGATTGCGCGCATGGTGCTGGCCGAGCCCAAGGTGGTGATTCTCGACGAGGCCACCTCGGCGCTGGATGCCGCCACCGAGTACAACCTGCACCAGGCTCTGGCGCGTTTCCTCAGCGGGCGCACCACGCTGATCATCGCCCATCGACTATCGGCGGTGAAACAGGCCGACCGCGTGCTGGTGTTCGATGGCGGGCATGTGGCC
Organism: Pseudomonas oryziphila; assembly: GCF_003940825.1. NCBI lineage: Bacteria > Pseudomonadati > Pseudomonadota > Gammaproteobacteria > Pseudomonadales > Pseudomonadaceae > Pseudomonas > Pseudomonas oryziphila. Next base: position 1,571,928 of record NZ_CP034338.1, read on the forward strand.
GAGGATGGCGACCACCAGCAACTGATCGCCGAAGGTGGCTTGTACGCCAAGCTGTACGGGCATCTGCAACAGACCTGAAAAAACAGCCGCAAGTGGCAAGCCTCAAGCGGCAAGATAAACGCGTGCGCTTTTTCTTGTCGCTTGAGGCTTGTCGCTTGTCGCTGCTTCATGGCAAATGGCCTACGCTGTGCTGTGTCTAGGTCGATTCGTGCCTTATCTGCCGCCGTGACAGGGACTACATGAAGGGAAATCGGACTCTCGAAGCGCCAAGGCTGCTGGGCATCATCTGGCCTTTCGTTGCCGTTGTGGTCTTCCAGGTGCTGCTGGGCAGCCTCAGCCTCTATGCGTTGTCCTCGGTACGCGCCTACGTGGCGGGGGAAAGCCTGTGGTCCAAGGCGCAGAAAGACGCCATCTACTACCTGAGTCTGTACGCCGACGACCGGCATCCGCTGACCTACCAACGCTATCGTCAGGCCATTTTGGTGCCCCAGGGCGACCACAACCTGCGCCTGGCGCTCGACCGGCCGGAGCCAGACATCGAGGCCGCGCGCAAGGGCATCCTGCAGGGCGGCAACCACCCGGACGATGTCGCCCGGATCATCTGGTTCTACCGCAACTTTCGCAACATCAGCTACATGCAGACCGCCATCGATTACTGGGATATTGGCGACGACTACTTGCGCCAGCTCGATGTGCTGGCCGGCGAAATGCGCGAGGGCTTTGTCGGCGGTGCTGTCGACGCCGGCCAGGTGGCGCAATGGAAGGCCCGCATCGTCGCCATCAACGATGGCGTGACCCCGGCGGCCAAGGCCTTCAGCGATGCCCTGGGCGAGGGCTCGCGGGCGCTGCTCAAAGTGCTGATGCTCACCAACCTGATCACTGCGCTGTTCCTCATCGTCATGGCCTGGCTGCGCTCAAGCAAGCTGCTGGCCCAGCGCCAGGCGTTCGCCAGTGCCTTGCAGGAAGAGCGGGAGCGGGCGCAGGTAACCCTCGAATCGATCGGCGATGCGGTGATCACCACCGACGTCGATGGCTGTATCACCTTCATGAATCCCGCTGCCGAGCAGCTGACGCACTGGCAGGCCGCCCAGGCCGAGGGCCTGCCACTGGCGGCGTTGTTCAGCCTGCTCGACGAGAACGCCGAGAAGGACAGCCGGACCCTGGTCGAGCAGGTGCTCAGCGGCAGCCTCAAGGGCAGCGACGAACATGCCCGGTTGATCCAGCGCCTGGATGGCAGCACGGTGTCCATCAACCTGGTGGGTTCGCCGATACTCACCGACGGCCAGGTCAGCGGCATCGTCGTGGTGCTCCACGACATGACCCAGGAGCGTCAATACATCGCCAACCTGTCCTGGCAGGCGACCCATGACGCCCTCACCGGGCTGGCCAACCGCCGCGAGTTCGAGTATCGCCTGGAGCAGGCGCTCAACACCCTGATGCGTCAGGCGGGGCGCCACTCGCTGATGTTCCTCGACCTCGACCAGTTCAAGCTGGTCAACGACACCTCTGGCCATGCCGCCGGCGACGAGTTGCTGCGGCATATCTGCGCGGTGCTTCAGTCGGGCCTGCGCGAGGGTGACACCCTGGCGCGCCTGGGCGGCGACGAATTCGGCGTATTGCTGGAGAACTGCCCGCCGGAGCAGGCCGAGCGCATTGCCGAGCAGTTGCGCCAGGTGGTGCAAAGCCTGCATTTCGTGTGGAAGGGCCGGCCATTCGTCACCACCGTGAGTATTGGTCTGGTGCATATCGCCCAGGCGCCGAGCACCCTGGAGGCGTCGCTGCGGGCTGCCGACATGGCCTGCTACATGGCCAAGGAGAAAGGACGCAACCGGGTCCAGGTGTATCACGCCGACGACAGCGAGCTGTCCATGCGCTTTGGCGAGATGGCCTGGATCCAGCGCCTGCATGTGGCGCTGGAGGAGAACCGCTTCTGCCTGTACGCCCAGGAAATCGCCCCCCTGCAAGGGCAGGAAGGCCCCGGCCATATCGAGATCCTGCTGCGTCTGCACGATGAAAGTGGCCGCACCATCCTGCCCAACAGCTTCATCCCTGCGGCCGAGCGCTACGGGTTGATGACGGCCCTCGATCGCTGGGTGGTACGCAGTGTGTTCCAGGTGATCCGCCAATGCCTGGACGAGGGGCGCGAAGGGCCGTTGGCCCTGTGCGCGATCAACCTGTCGGGGGCGAGTATCGGTGATGACAACTTCCTCGAATACCTGCAACGGCTGTTTGGCGAGTTCGATATCCCGCCACGGCTCATCTGTTTTGAAATAACCGAGACCAGCGCAATTGCCAATCTTGGAAGCGCAATTCGATTCATCAATGAATTGAAAGGGCTGGGCTGCAAGTTCTCCCTCGATGACTTCTGCGCCGGGATGTCGTCATTCGCCTATTTGAAACATTTGCCGGTAGACTTCCTGAAGATCGACGGAAGTTTTGTCAAAGACATGCTCGACGATCCGATCAATCGGGCTATGGTTGAGGTGATCAATCACATCGGTCATGTGATGGGCAAGCGCACCATCGCCGAGTTCGTCGAGACGCCGTTGATCGAACAGGCTTTGCAGGAAATCGGCGTGGATTACGCCCAGGGTTATCTCATAGAGCGGCCGCAGGTGTTCACCTGCGACAGCCTGCAGCGCCAACGGATTGCCGCGAGACCCCTGTTGCACCGGGCGCCGGGGACCTTTCGCTGAATACAGCCCGGGAATCACAGGGAATCAAGGAGCTGACAGTGATTGATTCATTCATAAGGATCGGACCCTTGATGGATCCGGCCAGTTATCCGGATTGGGCCCAGCAACTGATCGAGGATTGCCGCGAAAGCAAGCGCAGGGTGGTCGAGCATGAGTTCTACCAGCGCCTGCGCGATGGTCAGCTGCGCCCGGCGACCGTGCGCCAGTACCTGATCGGCGGTTGGCCGGTGGTCGAGCAGTTCTCGTTGTACATGGCTCACAACCTTACCAAGACCCGCTACGGGCGCCACGCCGGTGAAGACATGGCGCGGCGCTGGCTGATGCGCAATATTCGCGTCGAACTGAACCATGCCGACTACTGGGTGCACTGGTGCCAGGCCCACGGTATTCACCTGCACGAGTTGCAGGCGCAGGAAGTGCCGCCAGAGCTCAACGGCCTCAACGACTGGTGCTGGCGGGTCTGCGCCACCGAGTCACTGGCCATCGCCATGGCCGCCACCAACTACGCCATCGAAGGTGCCACAGGCGAGTGGTCGGCGGTGGTCTGCGCGAATGATACTTACGCCCAAGGTTTCCCCGACGAAACCCGCAAGCGCGCGATGAAGTGGCTGAAGATGCACGCCCAGTATGATGATGCGCACCCGTGGGAAGCGCTGGAGATCATCTGCACCCTGGCGGGGGAGAACCCTACGCTGGGGCTGCGCACCGAACTGCGCCGGGCGATCTGCAAGAGCTACGACTGCATGTTCCTGTTCCTGGAGCGTTGCATGCAGCTGGAAGGGCGCCAGCAAGGGCGGCTGCGCCCGGCCTTGGCGGCGGGCTGAGGATCGTTGTTGGGTTTGCAGGCCTAATCGCCGGCAAGCCGGCTCCCACGGGATCGCATAAACCCTGTGGGAGCCGGCTTGCCGGCGAAAGGCCGCACCGCGGCCCCGGCAATCCAGGGTTTATTGCGCGTTCAGCGCTTGGCCGTTCACTTCCTTGCTATCTGGCCCCATCAGGTACAGATACACCGGCATGATCTCTTCGGGCAGCGGATTGTTCTGCGGATTCTCGCTCGGGTAGGCCTGTGCCCGCATCGCCGTGCGCGTGGCGCCCGGGTTGATGCTGTTGGCGCGTACCGGCGCCACACCTTCCAGCTCGTCGGCCAGGGTCTGCATCAGCCCTTCGGTGGCGAACTTCGACACGCCATAGGCGCCCCAGTAGGCCCGGCCCTTGCGCCCGACGCTGCTGGAGGTGAACACCACCGAGGCGTCGTCCGACAGCTTGAGCAGCGGCAGCAGGGTGCTGGTGAGCATGAAGGTGGCGTTGACGTTGATGTGCATCACCCGCATGAAGTTGTCGCCCGACAGCTGCTCCATCGGCGTGCGCGGGCCGATGATCGAGGCGTTGTTGAGCAGGCCGTCGAGGCGGCCGAACTGCTCCTCGATCATCACCGCCAGTTCGTCGTACTGGTGCGGCAGGGCGGTTTCCAGGTTGAACGGGATGACCGCTGGTTGCGGATGGCCGGCGGCTTCGATCTGGTCGTAGACCTCGTTGAGGTTGGCTTCGGTCTTGCCCAGCAGCAGGACCGTGGCGCCCAGGGCGGCATAGGCCTTGGCGGCGGCGGCGCCGATGCCGCGACCGGCGCCGGTGACCAGGATGATCCGGCCTTTGAGCAGGTCGGGGCGGGCGGTGTAGTCGAACATAGGTCTGTCCTTGGATATGAGCTGCAAGCTATAAGCGGCAAGCTACAAGAGAAAGCGGATCAGTGTTGGAGCGGCTCTTTCTTGAGGCTTGAAGCTTGACGCTGCGACTTGAAATCAGCGGCCGCACAGTGCGCTGTCGATCACCTTGCGCAGCTCCAGCGGGTGGTCCACCACCACGTCGGCGCCCCAGTTGTTGGGGTTGTCCTGTGGATGAATATAGCCATAGCGCACGGCGGCGGTGCGGGTGCCGGCATCGCGGCCAGACTCGATATCGCGCAGGTCGTCACCGACGAACAGCACGCTGGCCGGGTCCAGGTTCAGCGTCTTGCAGGCGAGGATCATCGGCTCCGGGTCGGGCTTGCTGCGCTTCACGTGCTCGGGGCAGATCAGCAGCGCCGAGCGCTCGGCCAGGCCCAGGCGCTGCATGATCGGCTCGGCGAAACGCACCGGCTTGTTGGTGACCACGCCCCACAGCAGGTTGCCGCGCTCGATGTCGGCCAAAAGCTCGGCCATGCCGTCGAACAGCTTGCTGTGCACCGCGCAGTCGCGCTGGTAGCGCTCGAGGAACTCCTGGCGCAGGGCCTCGAAGCCGTCGGCGTCCGGGTCCATGGCGAAGGTTGCGGCCACCATGGCGCGGGCGCCGCCGGAAATCTCGTCGCGGATGCGCGCGTCGTCGATGGCCGGCAGGCCGCGATCGGCAAGCATCGCCTGGCAGATGGCGATGAAGTCCGGCGCGGTGTCCAGCAGGGTGCCATCCATGTCGAAGAGTACTGCTCGCAGGCGCATGCTCATTCCTCGCGCAGGGTCTGGATCATGTAGTTGACGTCGACGTCGTTGTTCAGCTTGTAGTGCTTGGTCAGCGGGTTGTAGGTGAGGCCGATGATGTCCTTCACTTCCAGGCCGGCAGCGCGGCTCCAGGCGCCCAGTTCGGAGGGGCGGATGAACTTCTTGAAGTCGTGGGTGCCGCGCGGCAGCATCTTGAGGATGTACTCGGCGCCGACGATGGCCAGCAGGTAGGCCTTGGGGTTGCGGTTGATGGTCGAGAAGAACACCTGGCCGCCGGGCTTGACCATGCGGTAGCAGGCGCGGATCACCGAGGACGGGTCGGGCACGTGCTCGAGCATTTCAAGGCAGGTGACCACGTCGAACTGCTGGGGCATTTCCTCGGCCAGGGCCTCGGCGGTGATCTGCCGGTATTCGACTTCGACGCCGGACTCCAGCTGGTGCAACTGGGCCACCGCCAGCGGTGCCTCGCCCATGTCGATGCCGGTGACGGTGGCGCCGCGCTGGGCCATCGCTTCACTGAGGATGCCGCCGCCGCAGCCGACGTCGAGCACTTTCTTGCCGGCCAGGCTGACCCGCTCGTCGATCCAGTTGACGCGCAACGGGTTGATGTCGTGCAGGGGCTTGAACTCGCTTTCGCGGTCCCACCAGCGGTGGGCCAGGGCTTCGAACTTGGCGATTTCGGCGTGGTCGACGTTGCTCATCTGAACAGTCCTCTGAAACTTCGATAAAGAGTGTCACGGGGCGGCAGCCGTGGCTGCCAGCCAGTCATTCGTTGCGCCCGCCGATGCGGGCTCCCCAGGTGCGAGCCGTGGCGGCCAGGGCCTGCTCGTCCATCCGCGTCAGGCGGCGGTCCTGCACCAGGGGGTGGCCGGCGACCCAGACGTCCTTGACGCAGTCGCGGCCGGTGGCGTAGATCAGTTGCGAAACCGGGTCGTGCACGGGTTGCTGGGCCAGGCCGGACAGGTCGAACACGGCCAGGTCGGCGGCCTTGCCCGGCTCCAGTGAGCCGGTCACGTCCTCAAGGCCCAGCGCCCGGGCGCCATTGAGCGTGGCCATGCGCAGTGCCCGGTGGGCATCCAGGGCGGTGGCGCTGCCGGCGACGGCCTTGGCCAGCAGGGCGGCGGTGCGGGTTTCGCCGAGCAGGTCGAGGTCGTTGTTGCTGGCCGCGCCATCGGTACCGACGGCCACGTTCACGCCGGCCTGCCACAGGCGCTCCACCGGGCAGAAGCCGCTGGCCAGCTTGAGGTTGGATTCCGGGCAGTGGACCACGCTGGTGTTGCTTTCTACCAGCAGCGCCAAGTCTTCGTCGCTGACCTGGGTCATGTGCACCGCCTGCAGGTTGGGGCCGAGCAGGCCCAGGCGAGCAAGGCGCGCCAGCGGGCGCTCGCCGGTGTCGTTGAGCGCCTGCTCGACTTCACTGGCGGTCTCGTGGATGTGCATGTGCAGCGGCGCGTCGAGCTGGTCGGCGATGATGCGGATCTTTTCCAGGTTCTGGTCACTGACCGTGTAGGGCGCGTGCGGGCCGAGGGCGATGCTGATGCGCGGGTGGTGGCGCAGGTCGCCGAACAGCTCGATGGCCAGCTGCAGGCCTTCTTCCGGGGTGCGTGCGCCAGGGATCGGGAAGTCCAGCAGGGGCACGGCGATCTGTGCGCGGATGCCACTGCGGTGCACGCGGTCACAGGCTTCGCGGGGGAAGAAATACATGTCGGCGAAGCAGGTGATGCCGCCCTTGAGCTGCTCGGCGATGGCCAGGTCGGTGCCGTCGCGCACGAATGCTTCGTCGACCCAGCGCCCCTCCGCCGGCCAGATGTGCTCCTGGAGCCAGGTCATCAACGGCAGGTCGTCGGCCAGCCCGCGGAACAGGCTCATGGCGGCATGGCCGTGGGCATTGACCAGCCCGGGGCTGAGCAGGCAGTCGGGCAGCTCGCGCACCTCGTTTGCCCGGGGTGCCCGCTCGCGCGGGCCGAGCCAGGCGATCAGGCCGTCGCGAATGCCCAGCGCGTGCCCCGTCAGCACCACCCCCGCCGGCTCCACGGGCACCAGCCATTGCGGTACGAGCAGCAGGTCGAGAGGGGGAGTGGCGGTGGGCATGCGCGGCATATACCTGGGTCGGTTCGGCGAAACGCGCAGTATACCCGAGCGTCCGGGGCTGAGGGTCGCTATAATCGCCGGCTTTTGATGCCAGGGCGACGGGGAGAGGCGATGCGCGAGCAACTTTTGGCGGCGGAGACGGTGACGGGCATCCAGTGGCGCGACGGCGCGTTGCACCTGCTCGACCAGCGCCTGCTGCCGCTCGAGCAGCATTGGCTGACCTGCACCGACGTTGCGGCGGTGGTCGAGGCGATCGGCGACATGGCCGTGCGCGGCGCTTCGGCAATCGGCATCTGCGCCGCCTACGGGCTGGTGCTGGCGTTGCGTCAGCGGCTGGCGGAAGGCGACGGCTGGGAAGAGGCCCTGGAAGAAGACTTCATGATGCTGGGCGAGGCACGCCCCACGCCGGCCAACCTGTTCTGGGCGCTCAACCGAATGCGCGAACGCCTGCAGCGCCTTCGCCCCGATGAGGACGTGCTGGCGGCGTTGGAGGCCGAGGCGGTCGCCATCCATGAAAGCGATCGGGAGGCCAACCTGACCATGGCCCAGTTCGGTGTCGAGCAGATCCGCAAGCACCAGGGCAGCGAGCAGGTGCTGCTGACCCATGGCAATGCCGGGGCGCTGGCCAGCGGTGGTTTCGGTACCGCGCTGGGGGTGATCCGGGGTGCGGCGCTGGAAGGCATGGTCGAGCGGGTCTACGCCTGTGAATCGCGCCCGTGGTTGCAGGGCTCGCGCCTGACGGCCTGGGAGTTGGCTGCCGATGGCGTGCCGGTGACTGTGGTCGCCGATTCTGCCGCCGGGCACCTGATGAAGGTCAAGGGCATTACCTGGGTGGTGGTCGGTGCCGACTGTATCGCCGCCAATGGCGACGTGGCGGCGAAGATCGGCACCTATCAGATGGCAGTCACGGCGATGCACCATGGCTTGCGCTTCATGGTGGTGGCGCCGAGCACCAGCATCGACCTGAACCTGGCCACGGGCGAAGACATCCCGCTGGAAGTGCGCGGTGAAGAGGAGCTGCTGGAGGTGGAAGGCATCCAGGTGACGGCCGATGTCGAGGCCTACAACCCGGTGGTGGATGTCACCCCGGCCGACCTGATCGATGTGATCGTTACCGAAAGGGGTGTCGTCGAGCGCCCGGACACCGCGAAAATCGCCCAGTTGATGTGCCGCAAACGCCTGCATTGAGGGGTTTTCAGCAGCTTCGCCCTCTCCAAACGGATGGGGCTGTTGCGGGGCACGGCGGCATCCTGCCATATCTCCCATGCGCCCAGCCTTTGTGGTAACATCCGGCAGTTTCCAAGGCCGCTCGTTGAAGCGGCCTTCATTGCGCAGATCCATGGTACAACTCATTGATTTGTCGTATGTCGTCGCACCCCTATGCGCTGCGGCGGCGAGCTTCGTTCGTCCTTCGAGGGATCAGGCGAAGTTTCACCAGAAAAAGGAATCAGGCTTCTCATGGGCGAACTGGCCAAAGAAATCCTCCCGGTCAATATCGAAGACGAACTGAGACAGTCTTACCTCGACTACGCGATGAGCGTGATTGTCGGGCGAGCGCTGCCCGATGCGCGTGACGGCTTGAAGCCCGTGCATCGTCGCGTTCTGTATGCGATGAGCGAACTGGGCAACGACTGGAACAAGCCGTACAAGAAATCCGCCCGTGTGGTCGGTGACGTGATCGGTAAGTACCACCCCCACGGCGACACTGCCGTGTACGACACCATCGTGCGTATGGCGCAGCCGTTCTCGCTGCGTTACCTGCTGGTCGATGGCCAGGGCAACTTCGGTTCGGTGGACGGCGACAACGCCGCGGCCATGCGATACACCGAAGTGCGCATGTCCAAGCTGGCCCACGAGCTGCTGGCCGACCTGCACAAAGAGACTGTCGACTGGGTGCCCAACTACGACGGCACCGAGCAGATCCCGGCGGTCATGCCGACCCGTATCCCCAACCTGCTGGTCAACGGCTCCAGCGGTATCGCCGTGGGCATGGCCACCAACATTCCGCCGCACAACCTGGGCGAAGTGATCGATGGCTGCCTGGCGCTGATCGACAACTCCGATATCACGGTCGATGAGCTGATGCAGTTCATCCCGGGCCCGGACTTCCCGACGGCCGGCCAGATCAACGGTCGCCAGGGCATCATCGAGGCCTATCGCACCGGCCGTGGCCGCATTTATATGCGTGCCCGCTCCGAGATCGAAGACATCGACAAGGTCGGTGGTCGCCAGCAGATCGTCATCACCGAGCTGCCTTACCAGCTGAACAAGGCGCGTCTGATCGAAAAGATCGCCGAGCTGGTGAAAGAGAAGAAGATCGAAGGCATCACCGAGCTGCGCGACGAGTCCGACAAGGACGGCATGCGCATCGTCATCGAGCTGCGTCGCGGCGAGGTGCCGGAAGTGGTGCTCAACAACCTCTACCAGCAGACCCAGCTGCAGAGCGTGTTCGGCATCAACATCGTTGCCCTGATCGACGGTCGCCCGCGCCTGCTCAACCTCAAGGACCTGCTCGAAGCCTTCGTCCGTCACCGCCGCGAAGTGGTGACCCGGCGTACCGTGTTCGAGCTGCGCAAGGCCCGCGAGCGTGGCCACATCCTTGAAGGCCAGGCCGTCGCGCTGTCCAACATCGACCCGGTCATCGCCCTGATCAAGGCTTCGCCGACGCCTTCCGAGGCCAAGGAAGCACTGGTGGCCATGGCCTGGGAATCCAGTGCCGTGCAGGTGATGGTCGAGCGCGCCGGTGCCGAGTCGTGCCGCCCGGAAGACCTGCCGGAGCAATACGGCCTGCGCGAAGGCAAGTACTACCTGTCGCCGGAACAGGCCCAGGCCATTCTCGACCTGCGCCTGCACCGCCTGACTGGCCTGGAGCACGAGAAGCTGCTGGCCGAGTATCAGGAGATTCTCGAGCAGATCGGCGAGCTGATCCGCATCCTCAGCAGCGCCGAGCGCCTGATGGAAGTGATCCGCGAAGAGCTCGAAGCGATTCGCGCCGAGTACGGCGATGCCCGTCGCACCGAGATCCTCAATGCCAGCCATGACCTCAACTACGGCGACATGATCCCGGAAGAAGAGCGCGTGGTGACCATCTCCCACGGTGGTTATGCCAAGACCCAGCCGCTGTCCGCGTACCAGGCCCAGCGCCGTGGTGGCAAGGGCAAGTCGGCTACCGGCGTAAAGGACGAGGACTACGTCGAACACCTGCTGGTCGCCAACAGCCACGCCACCCTGTTGCTGTTCTCCAGCAAGGGCAAGGTGTACTGGAAGAAAACCTACGAAATCCCAGAGGCTTCCCGCGCCGCTCGCGGTCGTCCGCTGGTCAACCTGCTGCCGCTGGAAGAAGGTGAACGCATCACCGCCATGCTGCAAATCGACCTGGAGGCGCTGCAGCAGCACGCAGACCCTGAGGAAGAGCTGGAGGACAGCGACGACAGCGTGATCGAAGGCGAGCTGGTAGAAGTCGAGGAGGTCGACGAGGAAGACGGTGACACGCCAGAGTGGGTTGCCGAAGCGACAGGCGCCTACATCTTCATGGCCACCGCCTCCGGTACCGTCAAGAAGACCCCGCTGGTGCAGTTCGCCCGTCCGCGCTCCAATGGCCTGATCGCCCTGAAGCTCAAAGAGGGTGACACCCTGATCGCCGCGGCCATCACCGACGGCGCCAAGGAAGTCATGATGTTCTCCGACGCCGGCAAGGTGATTCGTTTCGCCGAGAGCGTCGTGCGTGAAATGGGCCGTACCGCCCGTGGCGTGCGTGGCATGAAACTGGGCAAAGGGCAGCAGATCATCTCGATGCTGATCCCGGAGTCCGGCGCGCAGATCCTCACCGCCTCCGAGCGTGGCTTCGGCAAGCGTACCCCGCTGTCCAAGTTCCCGCGTCGCGGTCGTGGTGGCCAGGGCGTGATCGCCATGGGTACCAAGGGGCGCAACGGCCTGCTGGTCGGTGCTATCCAGGTACAGGAAGGCGAAGAGATCATGCTGATCTCCGACCAGGGCACGCTGGTGCGCACGCGGGTTGGCGAGGTGTCCAGCCTGAGCCGTAACACCCAGGGTGTGACGCTGATCAAGCTGGCTGCCGACGAGACGTTGGTGGGCCTGGAGCGAATCCAGGAACCATCCGAGGACGAACTCGATGATGTGATCGAGACGGGCGAGGAGGGCGTACCGCTCGACGCGGTGGATGCCGCTGACGAGGACAGTGCCGGCGCTGAAGAGGCGCAGCAAGAGTAAGCAAGTGCAACAACCCGAACGGGGCGACCAAGGTCGCCCCGTTTGACTGATTAGCGTCGGCAGCGTCCTGAAGGGCGGTGCAATACCCTGTGGCAGCGGGTTTGCCCGCGAAGGCGCCGATGCGGTGCAAGCCCCGGCCATGCCGGGGTTCGCGGGTGAACCCGCTCCCACAGGGGGCTGTGCAGTATCGAAGATTGCAGATTTGTACTATTTGGCAGAGCGAGAGTGGATGTGAGCAAACGAGCCTTTAACTTCTGCGCAGGCCCCGCCGCGCTTCCTGATGCCGTCCTGCAGCGTGCCCAGGCAGAAATGCTGGACTGGCGCGGCAAGGGTTTGTCGGTGATGGAAATGAGCCATCGCAGCGACGACTACGTGGCCATCGCCGAGAAGGCCGAGCAGGACCTGCGTGACTTGCTGTCCGTCCCCTCCAACTACAAGGTGCTGTTCCTGCAGGGTGGCGCCAGCCAGCAGTTCGCCGAGATCCCGCTGAACCTGCTGCCGGAAAACGGCACTGCGGACTATGTCGAGACCGGTATCTGGTCGAAAAAGGCCATCGAGGAAGCACGTCGCTTCGGCAACGTCAATGTCGCCGCCAGCGCCAAGCCCTACGACTACCTGGCCATCCCGGGCCAGAACGAGTGGCAGCTGAGCAAGAACGCCGCCTACCTGCACTACGCCTCCAACGAGACTATCGGTGGCCTGCAGTTCGACTGGGTGCCCGAGGCCGGTGACGTGCCGCTGGTGGTCGACATGTCCTCCGACATCCTCTCGCGCCCGATCGACGTGTCGCAGTTCGGCCTGATCTACGCCGGCGCGCAGAAGAACATCGGCCCGAGCGGCCTGGTGGTGGTGATCGTGCGTGAAGACCTGTTGGGGCGTGCCCGCAGCAGCTGCCCGACCATGCTCGACTACAAGGTCTCGGCCGACAACGGCTCGATGTACAACACGCCGGCCACCTATTCCTGGTACCTCTCGGGCCTGGTGTTCGAGTGGCTCAAGGAGCAGGGCGGCGTCGAGGCCATGGAGCAGCGCAACCGGGCGAAGAAGGACCGTCTCTACGGCTTCATCGACTCCAGCGAGTTCTACACCAACCCGATCAGCGTCAATGCCCGTTCGTGGATGAACGTGCCGTTCCGCCTGGCCGACGAGCGTCTGGACAAGGCCTTCCTGGCCGGCGCCGACGCCCGTGGCCTGCTGAACCTCAAAGGCCACCGCTCGGTTGGCGGCATGCGCGCCTCGATCTACAACGCCCTGGGCCTGGAAGCGGTCGAGGCGCTGGTGGGTTACATGGCTGAATTCGAGAAGGAGCACGGCTGATGTCCGAACAGGAACTCAAGGCCCTGCGCGTACGCATCGACAGCCTCGACGAGAAGATCCTCGAGCTGATCAGCGACCGCGCGCGCTGTGCCGAAGAAGTGGCGCGGGTCAAGACCGCCTCGCTGGCCGAAGGCGAGAAGCCGGTGTTCTATCGCCCTGAGCGCGAAGCTGCCGTGCTCAAGCGCGTGATGGAGCGCAACAAGGGCCCGCTGGGCAACGAAGAGATGGCGCGGTTGTTCCGCGAGATCATGTCGTCGTGCCTGGCGCTTGAAGAGCCGTTGAAGATTGCCTACCTCGGCCCCGAGGGGACCTTCACCCAGGCCGCGGCCATGAAGCACTTCGGCCATGCCGTGATCAGTCGCCCGATGGCGGCCATCGACGAAGTGTTCCGCGAAGTGGCGGCCGGTGCCGTCAACTTCGGCGTGGTGCCGGTGGAGAACTCCACCGAGGGTGCGGTCAGCCATACCCTGGACAGCTTCCTCGAGCACGACATGGTGATCTGCGGTGAGGTCGAGCTGCGCATCCACCATCACCTGCTGGTGGGCGAGAACACCAAGACCGACAGCATCACCCGCATCTACTCCCACGCCCAGTCGCTGGCCCAGTGCCGCAAGTGGCTGGACGCGCATTACCCGAATGTCGAGCGCGTGGCGGTTTCAAGCAACGCCGAGGCAGCCAAGCGGGTCAAGGGTGAGTGGAACTCGGCGGCGATCGCCGGCGACATGGCGGCGAACCTGTATGGCCTGACCCGCCTGGCCGAGAAGATCGAGGATCGCCCGGACAACTCCACGCGCTTCCTGATGATCGGTAACCAGGAAGTGCCGCCGACCGGCGACGACAAGACGTCGATCATCGTTTCCATGAGCAACAAGCCGGGCGCGCTGCACGAGCTGCTGGTGCCCTTCCATGAGAACGGCATCGACCTGACGCGCATCGAGACCCGTCCGTCGCGCAGTGGCAAGTGGACCTACGTGTTCTTCATCGACTTCGTCGGCCATCACCGCGATCCGCTGATCAAGGCGGTGCTCGAGCAGATCAGCCAGGAGGCTGTGGCGCTGAAGGTGTTGGGCTCTTATCCGAAAGCGGTGCTTTGATCGATTTTGCTGGGGCCGCTTTGCGGCCCATCGCCGGCAAACTGGCTCCCACAAAGATCGGTGTGTCGCCGGCCCTGTGGGAGCTGGCTTGCCAGCGATGGGTTGCGCAGCAGCCCCCTGCGGTCTCACTGACTGGCATGTTTTTGAACAGGGTTCGCGCTCGTGGTTAATGCTGTAACAAATAATCCCGTTCCACTGATCAACCGCCTGGTTGTCGTCGGCCTCGGCCTGATCGGTGGCTCTTTCGCCAAAGGCCTGCGCGAGAGCGGCCTGTGTCGCGAAGTGGTCGGTGTCGATCTGGATGCCGAATCGCGCAAGCAGGCGGTAGTGCTGGGTGTGGTCGATCGCTGTGAGGCGGACCTGGCTGCGGCCTGTGTCGGTGCCGACGTGATCCAGCTGGCCGTGCCGATCCTGGCCATGGAGAAGGTTCTGGCGCGCCTGGCGCAGCTTGACCTTGGCGATGCGGTCATCACCGATGTCGGCAGCGCCAAGGGCAATGTCGTGCGCGCCGCCCGTGAGGCTTTCGCCGCGGGTCTGTCGCGCTTTGTCCCGGGTCACCCGATCGCCGGTTCCGAGCAGAGCGGGGTGGAGGCTTCCAATGCCGCGCTGTTCCGCCGGCACAAGGTCATTCTCACGCCATTGGCTGAAACCGACCCCGCTGCCCTGGCCCTGGTCGATCGGCTGTGGCGCGCGCTGGACGCCGATGTCGAGCACATGCCGGTGGAGCGCCACGACGAAGTGCTGGCTGCCACCAGTCACCTGCCGCACCTGCTGGCATTCGGCCTGGTCGACTCGCTGGCCAAGCGCAATGAAAACCTGGACATCTTCCGGTACGCTGCGGGGGGCTTCCGCGATTTCACGAGAATCGCCGGCAGCGACCCGATCATGTGGCATGACATCTTCCTCGCCAACCGGGAAGCGGTCCTGCGTACTCTCGATACATTTCGCAGCGACCTCGACGCCTTGCGCGACGCGGTCGATGCTGGAGACGGGCACCAACTGCTGGGTGTGTTCACCCGCGCCCGGGTTGCCCGCGAGCATTTCAGTAAAATCCTTGCCCGCCGGGCCTATGTGGACGCTATGAACGCCAACGACCTGATTTTCCTGGCCCAACCTGGTGGCCGCGTATCCGGACGGATTCGCGTACCGGGCGACAAATCGATTTCCCACCGTTCGATCATGCTCGGCTCCCTGGCCGAAGGCACCACCGAAGTCGAAGGCTTCCTCGAAGGTGAAGATGCGCTTGCCACTTTGCAGGCATTCCGTGACATGGGTGTGGTCATCGAGGGCCCGCAACATGGCCGCGTGACCATTCACGGTGTCGGCCTGCATGGCCTGAAGCCGCCGCCTGGCCCGCTCTATGTCGGTAACTCCGGCACCTCGATGCGCCTGCTCTCGGGCCTGCTGGCCGGCCAGCCGTTCGACGTGACCATGACCGGCGACGCCTCGCTGTCCAAGCGCCCGATGAACCGCGTGGCCAACCCGCTGCGCGAAATGGGCGCAGTGGTCGAAACCGGTCCGGAAGGGCGTCCGCCGCTGACCATCCGTGGCGGCGCCAAGCTCAAAGCCCTGACCTACACGCTGCCGATGGCCAGTGCCCAGGTTAAGTCCTGCCTGCTGCTGGCGGGCCTGTACGCCGAAGGCACCACCACCGTCACCGAGCCGGCTCCGACCCGTGACCACACCGAGCGCATGCTGCGTGGCTTCGGCTACTCGGTTGCATCGAATGGCCCGGTCGCCTCGCTGCAGTCCGGCGGCAAGCTCACCGCGACCCGTATCGAAGTGCCAGCGGACATCTCTTCCGCGGCGTTCTTCCTGGTGGCTGCTTCGATCGCCGAAGGTTCCGAGCTGGTCCTGGAGCATGTCGGCATCAACCCGACCCGTACCGGCGTGATCGACATCCTGCGCCTGATGGGCGGCGACATCACCCTGGAGAACCAGCGTGAAGTCGGCGGCGAGCCGGTGGCCGACCTGCGTGTGCGTGGCGCCAAGCTAAAGGGTATCGACATCCCTGAAGAGCTGGTGCCGCTGGCCATCGACGAGTTCCCGGTGCTGTTCGTCGCTGCCGCCTGCGCCGAAGGGCGTACGGTACTGCGCGGTGCCGAAGAGCTGCGGGTCAAGGAATCGGATCGCATCCAGGTGATGGCCGACGGCCTGATCACGCTGGGCGTGAAGTGCGAGCCTACCCCTGACGGCATCATCATCGATGGCGGCCAGATCGGCGGCGGTGAGGTGCACGGTCACGGTGATCACCGTATTGCCATGGCGTTCAGCGTCGCATCGCTGCGCGCCACTGCACCGATCGTCATTCATGACTGCGCCAACGTCGCCACGTCGTTCCCCAACTTCCTGGCGCTGTGCAAGGAAGTCGGTATTCGCGTCGCAGAAGAGGGCAAGTCGTGAATTCGCTAGCGCCGGTCATCACCATCGACGGGCCAAGCGGCTCGGGCAAGGGTACGGTCGCAGGGCTGCTGGCCCGTGAGCTGGGCTGGCGTCTGCTCGACTCCGGCGCGTTGTATCGCCTGCTGGCATTCAATGCCAGCAACCATGGTGTCGACCTGACCAACGAAGAGCTGCTCAAGGCCCTGGCGGCCCATCTGGACGTGCAGTTCATCGCCGCCGAGCCTGGCAAGCTGCAGCAGATCATTCTCGAGGGTGAAGATGTCAGCAATGTCATCCGCACCGAAACGGTGGGTGCCGGCGCCTCGATGGTCGCCTCGCTGCCGGCCGTGCGTGAGGCGCTCCTGCAGCGCCAGCGGGCTTTCCGCGAGGCGCCCGGGCTGATCGCCGATGGCCGTGACATGGGTACGGTGGTGTTCCCGGACGCGCCGTTGAAGGTGTTCCTCACCGCCAGTGCCGAGGAGCGTGCCCGTCGCCGTTACCTGCAGTTGAAGGGCAAGGGCGAAGATGTTAGTCTGTCGAGTCTGCTAGATGAGATCCGTGCGCGTGATGAGCGCGACACCCAGCGCGCAGTGGCCCCGCTCAAGCCGGCGGCCGATGCGATCCAGCTGGATTCCACGGAGTTGTCCATCGAGCAGGTGCTGCAACGCATCAGAAGCGAGCTCGCCCTGCGCGACTTGGTCTGATGGAGAGGAGAGCGGGCAGGGGCACCAGTCAACGTCCTGTCAGCACTTCTTAACTTAACGAAACCCACATTGTCTGGAATGTGGCTATGGGCGTCTTTTTCGCCCGAATCTACAGGAATTAAAATGAGCGAAAGCTTTGCAGAACTCTTTGAAGAAAGCCTGAAAACCCTCAATCTTCAGCCGGGTGCCATCATCACCGGTATCGTTGTCGACATCGACGGCGACTGGGTTACCGTACACGCTGGCCTGAAGTCCGAGGGTGTCATCCCGCTCGAGCAGTTCTACAACGAAGCTGGCGAACTGACCATCAAGGTCGGTGACGAAGTTCACGTTGCGCTGGACGCGGTCGAAGACGGCTTCGGCGAAACCAAGCTGTCCCGTGAAAAAGCCAAGCGCGCCGAGTGCTGGATTGTTCTGGAAGCTGCTTTCGCTGCTGAAGAAGTGGTCAAGGGCGTTATCAACGGTAAGGTTAAAGGCGGCTTCACTGTCGACGTTAACGGCATCCGTGCGTTCCTGCCGGGCTCCCTGGTTGATGTCCGCCCAGTGCGCGACACCACCCACCTCGAAGGCAAAGAGCTGGAGTTCAAGGTCATCAAGCTGGACCAGAAGCGCAACAACGTTGTCGTTTCCCGTCGCAGCGTCCTGGAAGCCGAAAACAGCGCCGAGCGCGAAGCTCTGCTGGAATCGCTGCAGGAAGGCCAGCAGGTCAAAGGTATCGTCAAGAACCTCACCGACTACGGTGCGTTCGTTGACCTGGGCGGCGTCGATGGTCTGCTGCACATCACCGACATGGCCTGGAAGCGTATCAAGCACCCGTCCGAGATCGTCAACGTTGGCGACGAGATCGACGTCAAGGTCCTGAAGTACGATCGCGAGCGCAACCGCGTTTCGCTGGGTCTGAAGCAACTGGGTGAAGACCCATGGGTTGCTATCAAAGCCCGTTACCCAGAGAGCACTCGCGTGACTGCTCGCGTTACCAACCTGACCGACTACGGCTGCTTCGCTGAGCTGGAAGAAGGCGTTGAAGGTCTGGTACACGTTTCCGAAATGGACTGGACCAACAAGAACATCCACCCGTCGAAAGTCGTTCAGGTTGGCGACGAAGTGGAAGTCATGGTTCTGGACATCGACGAAGAGCGTCGTCGTATCTCCCTGGGCATCAAGCAGTGCAAGTCCAACCCATGGGAAGACTTCTCCGGCCAGTTCAACAAGGGTGACAAGATCACCGGTACCATCAAGTCGATCACCGACTTCGGTATCTTCATCGGTCTGGACGGCGGCATCGACGGTCTGGTTCACCTGTCCGACATCTCCTGGAACGAAGCTGGCGAAGAAGCCGTGCGTCGCTTCAAGAAGGGCGACGAGCTGGAAACCGTCATCCTGTCGGTTGACCCAGAGCGCGAGCGCATCTCCCTGGGCATCAAGCAGCTGGAAGACGATCCGTTCTCCAACTTCGTTTCGATCAACGACAAGGGCGCTATCGTCAAAGGTATCGTCAAGGAAGTTGACGCCAAGGGCGCTATCGTGACCCTGGCCGACGACATCGAAGCTACTCTGAAAGCTTCCGAAATCAGCCGTGACCGCGTTGAAGACGCCCGTAACGTGCTGAAGGAAGGCGAAGAGATCGAAGCCAAGATCATCAGCGTCGACCGCAAGTCCCGCGTCATCAGCCTGTCCATCAAGTCGAAGGACGATGCTGAAGAGCGCGAAGCCATCCAGAGCCTGAAAAACGCTCCGGAAGCGGCTGCCGATACCACCATGGCTGCGCTGCTGCGCGAAGCAATGGCCAAGCAGAACTGAGTTCTGTTTGATCGGTAAGAAAAAGGGCGACTTCGGTCGCCCTTTTTTGTGCCTGCAGTTCAGTAGTTCCCGCTCTGGGCTATCGGTAGTCACCGTTGAGGCGGATTGTAGCCTTATCTTGAATTTTTTCTTTTAGTCAAGAACTACCCTGTTCAAATGTGCCGGGGCGTGCTACAAACTGATTAAGCAATGATCTAGCTGCTTGATAACGAAGGGAAAAATATGACGAAGTCGGAGCTGATCGAACGTATTGTCACCCATCAGGGGCTGCTCTCGTCCAAGGACGTCGAGTTGGCCATCAAGACCATGCTTGAACAGATGTCGCAGTGCCTGGCGACCGGGGATCGCATCGAGATTCGCGGCTTCGGCAGCTTCTCTTTGCACTACCGCGCTCCGCGGGTAGGCCGCAACCCCAAGACCGGCCAGTCGGTCAGCCTCGAAGGCAAATTCGTGCCGCACTTCAAACCGGGCAAAGAGCTGCGGGATCGCGTCAATGAAGACGAGCACGAACCTATCTGAATGCAAGGAACACTCTGATGCGTAATCTCAAGCGCGCCTTGGTGGTGCTGTTCGTGCTGCTGCTGGCGGCGGTGGTGGTGTTCTTCGTGCTGGAGAACCAGCAGTCGGTTGCCCTGGTATTGTTCGGTTGGTCCGCACCGCAGATGCCGGTAGCCGTGCTGGTGCTGGCTGCGCTGGTGGTCGGGCTGGCGGTAGGGCCGCTGCTCGGGGCCTATGGGCTGATGCAGGGTAAGCGCAGGATCCGCGCAGCAGTACGCCGGGAAATGCTTTCCGGGAGTTGAGACTTTTCTCACTGATGTCGGCGCATTCGCGTTCTTTGTCGCGGGTTGAAGGGATGGGTTAATGGATCACCTCTTCCCAGCCTGCCGAAGGACTCAGCAGAATGCACTTTCCCTCGATTTCCCATCATGGCGGTACCCGCGGGGTAACCGGCTCCTGTCATCAGCTTCATCTCGATCCTGTCACCAGCCTGCTGATTGATTGCGGGCTGGAGCAAGGGTTGGAGGTCGCGCCTGGGGTGCCTAACGCCACGCTCGGCTTCGATGTCTCCGGCATCCAGGCCTTGATCGTCACCCATGTCCATCTTGATCACGTTGGGCGCATACCTGCCCTTTTTGCTGCAGGCTTTCGTGGCCCCATCTTTTGTAGTGAGCCATCGGCCAGGTTGTTGCCGATCGTCCTGGAGGACGCGTACAGGCTTGGGGTCAGCAATGAGCCAAAGCAGGTGGCTCGGTACGTGGCATTCCTGGAGCAGCATATTGTCCCGGTGCCGTTCGAGTGCTGGCATGTGCTCGTCGAGCGTCCGGCGCTGCGTTGCAGTATCCGGCTTCAGCGGGCAGGGCATCTGCTTGGCTCGGCGTATATCGAGTGCGAGGTGGAACTGGATGGCAGCAGTACTCGAGTGGTCTTCTCGGGTGATCTGGGGGCCT
Organism: Pseudomonas oryziphila; assembly: GCF_003940825.1. Classification (NCBI taxonomy): domain Bacteria; kingdom Pseudomonadati; phylum Pseudomonadota; class Gammaproteobacteria; order Pseudomonadales; family Pseudomonadaceae; genus Pseudomonas; species Pseudomonas oryziphila. The sequence continues at coordinate 1,592,161 of NZ_CP034338.1, forward strand.
GCGGCAATCCATTGTTGCGCCCGTTGCTGCCACCCGAGCGCGCTGATGTGCTGGTGTTGGAAAGCACCTATGGCGATCGCCTGCATCCGGATCGCAGTGGGCGGCGTCAGCAGTTGGAGGCGGCTATTGATCGTGCTTTGCTTGATCAGGGCACGATCCTGATCCCTGCTTTCAGTCTTGGCAGGACTCAGGAGTTGCTCTATGAGCTGGAGGATCTGCTCCATCACAAGAATCTGTTGAACAAGCCGGCCGGCGAGGTCGCTGGTGACTTCCCTGACTGGTCCCATCTGCCTGTGATTCTCGACTCTCCGCAGGCTCAGCGGGTTACCCGTGTGTACAGGGAATTGCATCAATTCTGGCGTTCCGAGGCCAGGGAGCGGTTGGTCCAGGGGCGTGATCCACTGGGATTTCGCCAGCTCATCACGGTCGACACCCATGCCCGGCATCAACAGGTCGTCAACTACCTCAAGAGTACCGGTCGCCCGGCCATCGTGATCGCGGGTAATGGCATGTGCTCGGGTGGGCGGATTGTCAATTACCTCAAGGCCATGTTGGCTGATCCGCGACATGAGGTGATGTTCGTGGGGTATCAGGCCAAGGGCACGCCGGGTGCGGTGATTCAGGCAAGCGAGGGGGCAGGAGGATTTGTCCAGATCGATCTGGATGGGCAGATGTACGAGATTCGGGCCAAGGTGGTGACGCTGGGCGGTTACTCGGGGCATGCAGACCAGGCAGGGTTGGTGCGCTTTGCCATGGGGCAGAAAGAGCCCTGTCGTAGGGTAGTGCTGGTGCACGGTGAGAGGGCTGCAAAGCAGACACTTGCGCAGGTCATGAGGCGCAAGTTCCAGCAGTTGGGTCATGAATTGGATATCACAATTGCTGAATAGGGGTTCGATGTTGAAGGTCTATGCGGCGCTGGCTTCGATGTCAAAAGCCCAGACCGCATGAATAGCCGCAACGGCTACCGGGATCGCCTTTGGCAAACCCGCGCCGGCGGTGTTGACCTGAAGATCCCGAAGCTGCGCCAAGGCAACTACTTTCCTGGTTTTCTTGAGCTGCGACGTACCGCAGAACAGGTTACGGGCATAGCTGGCATCTCCAAGAGCTAGGCGTGGCTCTAACTCTGGATCGATGCCACCTACGTCAAAGTGCTGGAGGTCGGGCGCATCATCTCGGTCGCCGTCTTAATCGTCGTGGCCGTGAACACCAATGGTGGCCGCGATGTCCTGGGCATGCGGGTTGTTCGGAAGCTGAACCGTTCTGGACGGACTTCTGCGAAGCCTGATGCGACCTTGCAGTGCTGCTGCGTGCACTTCATGCGCAACGCTGTGGCCTCGCACAGGACAGCCTAACCGAATGCCACCAGCAGTGGCGCCTGGTCGCTGATCAGTTGCGCGAAAAGTACCCCAAGATCGCGGCGCGCATGGGCGGCTGCGAGGATGGAGTGCAGGCACACATGGCGCTTCCCAAATCGCACCGACAGCAGTTGCACAGCACCAATCCACAGGAACGGCTCATCGCCTAGATCAAGCGTCGCACCGACGTCGTGGGCATCTTTCCTAACGACCCTGCAACACACGGCTGGTAGGCGCAATGCTGCAGGAGTAGAGCGACGAGTGGTGCTTGCAACTGCGATGTATGCAGTTGGAGGCCTTCGAGACGGTCAGCGATAATCCGCATGCCAAGCTGTTGGTCGTGATCAACTAAGCAGCAAACTCAGTGATCAAGGCCCTGATGAGTTACAGCACCTCCATGGACACGATCTCCAGGATTGCAGATCGATCAAGACTTGTTCATTCGGTCTCAGGTGCAATCATTTGAGCATCTGATCGAATGTCCCCTGATGACGCCAGTCCCGAAACCGTTGATACGCCGTTGACCACGGCCCAAAACGTTCCTGCACATCACGCCGCGCGGCCCAGGGGAAGAGCACCCAAAGCATGCCGCCGAGCATCAAGTGGTCACTCAGTCTGGGTCGCTCTCGGCCACGAGTTTCAGTGAAGAGATCTACGACTACAGTCCAGGCCTTATTCGAGAGTTCGTTACGCTTTGCCAGCACAGAGTTCCTTTTCGTAGATGGCTGGAAACCCTACAGTTTCTCGGGATTTACGACAGAATCTAACGCCTATTAGTTACTGAGAATGATTGTGTTTAGCGTTTGCCCGTATCCTCCCACGACTGGCTTCTTCAAAGCTAGCGCTCGTTGGTTTTGCTGGGTCACCGGCGCGCCGAACTAGTCACATGTGGTATATTCCCGAGCAGTGATGAGATAGGCGTGTGCCCTTTTCTAACAGGTGCCGTACGCGCGTGCTATCCACTCGTAGAGGAGCGCTTAAGCAAGTGTGCCTCCGGTTTAGGTGCTAAGTCCACGAGTAAGGGTGTTTCAAAAATTTTGACTGCTCGACTCATGTCCGTTTAATTCTATCTATTACTTGTTGGCGGGTGATAGGGGAAAATCAACATTTTATTATGGATGTGGCAAATGGATTTAATTAGATGGATTGATTTTCAAAGTCTGGGTGATAAACGAGGTAGTCTGGTTGCAGTTGAAATCGGACAGGAAAAGTGCATTCCGTTCGAAATCAAACGTGTGTACTACATCTTCGATACTGCGACGAATGCAAGTCGTGGATATCACGCACACCACAATCTTAGTCAAGTGATCATTTGCCTTAAAGGTAAGTGCAGAATGGCCCTTGATAATGGGCTGGTGCGTGAAGAAGTTTGGCTTGATAATCCGACCAAGGGTCTTTTGGTGGAAAATCTTGTCTGGCGTGAGATGCACGACTTTAGTGACGATTGTGTATTGCTCGTGCTTGCAAGTGAACACTATGATGAGTCGGACTATATCCGAGTTTTCAATGATTTTTTGAAAGAAGTTGATCATGCCAAAAATTCATAAATTGGCGGATGTTCAAAGTGCCTGTTTAGGTGAGCAAACCAGAGTTTGGCAGTATTCAGTTATTTTGCCTGGTGCTGTTATTGGTCGCAACTGCAATGTCTGTGCGCATACCCTGATCGAAGGGGATGTGTTTGTTGGTGATAACGTAACTATTAAGTCTGGCGTTTTTCTCTGGGCGGGTACTCGCATTGAGGACGATGTATTCATTGGTCCGAATGCCACGTTCACGAACGATCCCATGCCCAGATCGAAGATTTACCCGGAAGCCTTTGTCGGGGTGACGGTCAGGCGCGGAGCCAGTATTGGGGCCAATGCGACTTTGTTGCCGGGCGTGACGATCGGAGCGGGTGCAATGGTTGGTGCAGGTGCCGTTGTGACATGTGATGTTCCGGACAATGCAGTTGTTGTGGGTAACCCAGCCAAAGTCATTAGGTATATTGAATCATGATAAGCTTTCTCGATCTAAAAGAGATTAATTCGCGGTACAGGGATGAACTGGTCGAAGCTAGTGCTCGTGTTATCGATTCCGGTTGGTATGTCCAGGGGGGGGAGGTAAAGGCATTTGAGGCGGAGTTCGCGGCTTGGTGTGGCGTCGAACATTGCGTGGGAGTAGCAAACGGCCTGGATGCTCTTGTGTTGACCTTGCGAGCCTGGAAGGAGCTTGGGCGTCTCAAAGAGGGGGACGAAGTCATTGTTCCCGCTAATACTTATATTGCGAGTATTCTGGCTATTACCGAGAATCGACTAATTCCGGTGCTGGTTGAGCCTGATCCTTACACATACAACTTATGTCCGATTAAGGCGGAGGCGGCAATAACTAATAGGACGAAAGCGATCATTGCTGTCCATCTGTATGGTCAGCTTGCGGATATGCAAGGGCTAAACGCCTTGGCAAAAAAATACGATCTGCTGGTGCTGGAAGATGCGGCGCAGGCGCATGGTGCTAAAGGCCCATGCGGAAAAAAAGCGGGCGCACTTGGTCATGCATCAGGCTTTAGCTTTTATCCAGGCAAGAATTTAGGGGCGCTGGGAGATGCAGGTGCCGTCACTACAAATGATGGCGAGTTGGCTCAAGTTATCCGTGCGCTGGGAAATTATGGCAGCATGGAAAAGTACAAGAACTTATACCAGGGCTTGAATAGCCGGCTTGATGAGATGCAAGCGGCATTGCTAAGGGTCAAGTTGAAGTACCTCGATGGTGACACTGCAAGGCGACGTGAGATCGCGATTGCCTATGCGGATAATATCGTCAATTCGTCTGTCTCGCATCCTATCGCGCAAGGCCTGTCAGTCGACGCGTTGGATAGTCATGTGTTTCATCTTTATGTTTTGCAGGTTGAGACGCGTGATGAGCTTCGGCAGAAGCTTGAAAAAACGGGCATCAGTACATTGATTCACTATCCAATCCCGCCTCACAAACAAAAGGCATATCCCTCGTACAATCAATATGAGTTACCGATCACCGAGCGAATTCATGAGCGTGTATTGAGCTTGCCAATAAGTCCTGTCATGACGGCGGAGCAAGTTGAAAAAGTTATCTGTGCTGTGAACGCGCTAGGGTAGACTGATGATAAAGTTAGTCAGGGAACTCGTTTCGCTAATGTCATCCGAACAGCGAAAATCGTTTCTATATCTGCAATTTTTTGTCGTTTTGATGGCGATTGCGGAAGTGGTCGGTGTTGCGGCGGTAGGTCCATTCATGGCGTTGGTGGGGAATATGGAGCTCATCCAGACCAACGCTGTGGTCAATAACTTATACCTGCAAAGCGGCTTGTCCAGTCCAATCGAATTCCTCTTTTTCACTGGCGTGGCCGTTTTGGTATTTCTTGCGGTCTCTGCGGTCCTCTCTGTTGTTACAATCTGGAAGCTTTCAAATTTTGCTGCCAGCACCGGGGCGGAAATGGGTGATGCGCTATATGCGTATTACCTAAAGCAGAATATTTTGTACCATTCAGTTACTACCAGTTCGCAGTTGACTAAGCAAATCGCGACAGAGGTGGCTCGAATTACTGATCACGTGCTGCAACCCCTGGTGCAAATCAATGCGCGCATTGTTGCGGCCTTATTCATTTCTGTAGCTATATTTGCCTATAATCCTATTATTTCTTTGGCGGGTTTACTGGTTTTTTTTACAGCCTATGTTTCGCTGTTTTTTGTTGTTCGCGGCAGGCTCGCAAGAAATGGAAAAATGATTTCAAGGGTTTCTAAGCAACGCTTCACATTGATGAATGAAGGCTTTGGGGCTATCAGGGATGTCCAGTTGCTAGGCCGCGAAAGTAGTTTCATTCGTGCTTTTCAAGAGAGTGGTCGAGTATTTGCTAGGGCTTATGGTTCCAGCAATGGTCTTTACAATATGCCGCGTTATTTGATGGAGTTTATCGTCTATAGCGGCATGGTTGGTTTGATTTTAATATTATTAAAGGTGCATGAGGGGGACCTTTCGGCCATTCTCCCAGTTTTGGCTGTATTTGGTCTTGCCGCTTTTAAATTGTTGCCGTCATTTCAGCAAATATACAGCGGTGTCGCTCAGGTTAAGAGCAATATTTCAGCATTTGAATCAATCAAGCATGATCTGTCTTTGGCACGGGCATCCTCGTTGACGAGTATGATTGGGCGGACTGAGGGAGATCATCTTCAAGGTGATGTTGAGTTTCGGTCTGTGGAGTTTTGTTATCCCGATAAACCTACTGCGGCTCTAAAGAACATCAGTCTCCGGATCCCTAGAGGCGCTGTCGTGGGTATCGTGGGCCCATCCGGGTCTGGAAAATCAACTTTGATTGATCTTTTTTTGGGGCTAATCACGCCTGACAAAGGCGCTTTTCTGGTTGGTGAACGGGTGGTTGACAGGAATAATGTCCGCCAATGGCAGGAGCAGTTGGGGTATGTCCCGCAGTCTATTTTCCTGACGGAAGGAACGATCACCGAGAACGTCGCTTTCGGTGTAGAGCCAGAGTTCATTGATGCTCAGAAAGTGAAAAGAGCTATCCAGTTGGCTCACCTTGATGAGTGGGTTGACGCCTTGCCGGATGCCTACGAAACCCGCATTGGAGAAAGAGGTGTCCAGATATCCGGTGGCCAGCGCCAGCGCTTGGGTATCGCGCGTGCCCTATATGACGATGCTGACATCCTTGTTTTTGATGAGGCGACTAGTGCCTTGGATGGAGTGACTGAGAAGATGATCATGGAAGCCGTTGAGCGGTTCAGTCACAAAAAAACCATCATCATGATTGCGCACCGCTTAAACACGATAAAGAACTGCGATGTCATTTTCATGCTCGACCAAGGCAGGGTTGTAGATCAAGGTACCTATGAGTATCTCATGGTAAACAACGAGTATTTCAATAGGATGGCCAGTAGTTCGTGAGCGGAGTCCATAGCATGACCTCGGAAAAAAATGAGGGTCGAGTTGTAATGCTCGTCAATTCATGTGATGCATACAGCGATGTCTGGCCTTTGTTTTTTGGTGCACTAGAAGAACACTGGCCGGATCGTAATGTTGACGTTGTTCTAAATACCGAGTCGCTCTCGTCGGGTGTAAAGGCGGAGCGCCTAATATTCAGCAATTATGTCGGCGAGTGTGGGCGCGACCAGTGGGGGGCGCGTTTGCTCCGGGCTTTGAAAAGCCAGGAATCGGAATATGTGATGGTTGTCTATGATGATTTCATTCTTGAGAGCCGATTTGATAGTGAGCGCCTGGCACGTCTTGTTGAGTTCATGGATGAGCATCCAGACGCGGCTGTTTGCTATTTGGCTCAAATGGGCTTTAAAACTGAGCAGTCTGCAAAGCAGTCGGGCATTTCCAAGTTGCTCGACAGAACTGAATATCGCCTGAATTCAGCACCGGCGCTCTGGCGTCGTACTGATCTCATCAATTACACCGGAGTGCACGATACGCCTTGGGCTTGGGAAGTATTTGGTAGTTATCGCACTTACGGAGATGGCAGAGGGTTTTACTGCCCCAGCCGCCCAGAAGATGACGTGTATTGTTACAATCACGAGAAAGGGGGGGCAATTTATCGTGGTAAGTGGGTTGCTGAAGTTGTTGTTTCTAAAAATGAACGTTACCAGTTGGGTATCGATCTGCAACAGCGAGGCTTGGTGACCAAGTCCAGCGTTCAAAAACGAACCCTTAAGTGGAAAGCGCAGTTTTTGTGGTTGGGCTATAAAATGGTGGGCTTCAAGTTTCTATATTTTGTTAGTCGCGCGTTAGGAAGTAAGTTCAGATGAGTACTTCAAGAGTCAGCTTTGCGTTTGGTGTGCTGGTCTTCAATCATGAATCGTACATCATCGAGCATCTGGAAAGTATCAGGTACCTTATCGAGCAGTATGGCGAAGGTATGGATTTCCAAATCATTATTAATGATGATCGCTCGAAAGATCGTTCGGTGGCGCTCGTAGAAGCATGGTTGGCGAAATACGCTAACTTGTTCGTCTCGGTTGACCGGCTGTACAATGACGTAAATCTCGGGACATGCGCGAGCGTTGGTAATATGGTCGACGCCTTGTGTGCGAAGTACTTTAAGTTGACTGCAGGGGATGACGTTTATTCGGGGGAAAATATTTTCAATGTTATTCCCGATCTCGCGGTTCACAGTATCGTATCGGGTGTGCCGCTTGATTTGACGGACGGCGTTATATCGAAGAGTGGATTTGATGTTTTTCATTCCATTGCGGCTGATGCGATTTATGATCAGGGGCCACTGCTCAGAAGATTTAAAGGTATCAGTGTAAATAATGCGCCGAATATTATTTATCAGGTTGATCTCCTGCGCGCCCCCGCAGTTAGGCGTCTGCTTGGTCAGTTTGATGTTGTCGAAGACCTTCCTCTCCAGGTGGCTATTGCAGAGTCGGGCAGTGATGCCAGCTTCAAGCTGATCAATAAAGTGTTCGTTTATTATCGTCGTACTGCAGGCTCGACCTATCTGGTTGCGACCAGTCGCTTCTTCAAGGATCAGATAAAAATGTTTGAGTACTTGATTGCTGGGGAGTCGTCTGCGGTGAAGCGTTTCGTTCTGATGAATCGTATGTATTGCTTTAAGTCCGGTGTGCGGATCGTAAAGCGTCTCTGTAATATTGCGGTGGCTATTTATGGGGTGAAGTGCATGCTCAAGTTTTGGGGTATTCGTGAGCGTGTTGCGCGCTTTGAGAGTGACTTAGATCTTGAGGCCCATGTTAGGCATTACGCGTTGATAAAAGGTCGCGCGGCGGCGTTTATGAATGCGAGTTTCTGTGAAGTGGTCAGTTAGTGTATTGGTATATTGCTTGTTAAGGGGGTGTGATTTGAGCAGGGAGGCTGTGATGTATATTGTCAGTGGTCGTGTTGGGAAATCTAAGAGATATTTTCTGTGAGATATTATATTCCCATTGTGTTGGTTGAGGTTTATCTTTGCGCAACGTTGTTGGTTTTTCAGTTCGGCCCTGTTAGTTATAGAGTGCATGACCCGGCTGCGCTCTGGGGATTTATATTCTTATACCATGTCAGCATGGTGGTTGGTTATGTCTTGGCTTGCAGGAAGAAGCCGGCTGTCGAGAAGGTGTCTTGGCATTCGCAGAACTACTCGCCCGCTGTTGTGTGGGGGCTCATGTTGCTTGCCGTAGTAGCAAGTATTTTGGGGCATAGAAATATCACAGGCTCCATGTCGCTGTTCTCTGTCAGTTTTCTGCAGGAGTTGATTTACGGTGTCAATGCGCCCGGTATTCAGTATGCCCAAAAGGTAGCGCGTGTGATGTCTGAAGGCTATGCGGGTGACAAGTTTTCTAATGTGCTCTATTTTCTTGTGTCTCCCGCGAAGGTGATCATTATCCCAGTATTAATTTTTTTCTGGGATCGCATGAGTGTGATGATGCGTGTGTTGGGATTGTTTGTTAGTGTTTTGCCTGTGTTGTCAGGTGTTTCTGTGGGGACCAATAAACCGGTTTTCGACTTTGCTATTTTCTTTGCTTCGTCACTTGCAGTTTATTTTGCTTTGAATCGGATTAGGGAGGGGGTGTTTGCGTTCCACAAGAGAAAGTTTTTCTTGGTGCTTTCAATTTTTTCGTTTCTGGGTGCGGTGTTTTATTTCGGTTGGTCCTTGCATGGGCGTTCGGCGGACATGACTTACATTACGTCGGGTTCCGTGTTGGGAGATATTTCAATTCGCGCGAATCCTGGCTTGAATGAAGGTTGGTCGGGGTTCCTGATGTTTACATTCATGTGGCTGTCCAGCTATTTAGCGCAGGGGTACTATGGTTTTTCCTTGGCATTGGAACAGTCGTTTACTAGTACCTACGGCTTTGGGAATTCACCGTTCTTAATGCGGCAGTTTGAGTGGGTGACAGGGGTTGATATCTCAGCTAATACGTATCAGCACAAGATTAGTGCTGCGTGGGGTGAGACGTCGCAATGGCATTCACTCTATAGTCATGTTGCCAATGATGTTGGTTTCTATGGTGTTGCAGTTTTTTGTCTCGTGTTCGGGTTTTATCTAGCCAAGATTTGGATCAGTATTGTTGATACCGACAATTTGTGGGCAAAGTTGCTAGTCCCCTTGTTCGCCCTTGCGGTGATATTTATGCCTGCTAATAACCAAGTGCTGGGTTATCTCGATTCGTTCTCGACATTCTCAATCTTAACGCTGATCTGGTTGTGTAGCGTTAGAAAAAAACGTAGAATGGCATGATTTGGCTCGGCCTTGGGTGTTCCGGGCGTTTAGGGGATTTAATATGTTTGATGGAAAGGTCCTGTTGATCACGGGTGGTACGGGGTCGTTCGGCAATGCCGTGCTTAAGCGCTTTATTGATACCGATATCGCTGAGATTAGGATCTTCAGTCGCGACGAAAAAAAGCAGGACGACATGCGCAAGCGCTATGCCAGTCCCAAGTTAAAGTTCTATATCGGCGATGTTCGTGACTATCAGAGTATCCTGAATGCCACGCGTGGCGTTGATTACATTTTCCATGCGGCAGCGTTGAAGCAGGTGCCTTCATGCGAGTTTTATCCGCTGGAGGCGGTGAAAACCAACGTCTTGGGTACCGAGAACCTGCTTGAAGCAGCCATTCAGAACGGCGTCAAGCGGGTGGTATGCCTCAGTACTGACAAGGCGGTTTACCCGATTAATGCTATGGGTATTTCCAAGGCCATGATGGAGAAAGTCATGGTCGCGAAGTCGCGTGTTGTTGACGAAAGCCGTACGGTTGTGTGCGGTACGCGTTACGGCAACGTCATGGCGTCGCGAGGCTCAGTGATACCTCTATTCATTGATCAGATCAGGGCGGGCAAAGCGTTGACCTTGACGGATCCGAATATGACGCGGTTCATGATGACCCTGTCGGATGCCGTCGATTTGGTTTTGCATGCCTTTGAGCATGGCAACAACGGTGACCTCTTTGTGCAGAAGGCGCCGGCGGCGACGATCGAGGTATTGGCGCAGGCATTGACCGCCCTGGTCGGAAAGCCCGAGCACCCTATTCAGGTTATCGGTACTCGTCACGGTGAGAAATTGTACGAGGCGCTGTTGAGTCGTGAAGAAATGGCCTGCGCAGAGGATATGGGAGAATACTTCCGGGTGCCGCCAGATCTGAGGGACCTCAACTACGCAAAGTTTGTTGAGCAGGGTGAGACCAAGATCTCCCGAACCGAGGACTACAACTCTCACAATACTGAGCGCCTTGATGTAGAGGGTATGCAACAGCTGTTGCTTAAGCTTGAATTCATGCGTGCAATTCAACGTGGCGAGCACGCCACGCCGGAGGAGTGAGGGATGAAGGTTCTGATTACCGGTGCCAATGGGTTCGTTGGCCAGAACCTGATCGCTCAACTGGGCGAACGTAATGATGTGGAGATCATTCGTTTTACGCGTGGTGACTCGCTTGCGGTATTACCTGAACTGGTCGCGCAAGTAGATTTCGTCTTCCACCTCGCTGGTGTAAATCGCCCACAGGATCCTCTGGAGTTTCAAACTGGTAACGCTGACCTGACCCGCGCACTTTGTCGGGCGATTAAGGCCTGCGATCGTACAGTTCCGGTCCTGTACACCTCATCGACTCAGGCGGGTCTGGACAACCCTTACGGTTGTAGCAAACGTGATGCCGAACAGGCCTTGCTGGAGCTAGGCGAAGCCCAAGGGGGAGGGGTGCACGTATTCCGTTTGCCGAACGTGTTCGGTAAGTGGGCGCGCGCCAATTACAATTCTGCGGTTGCTACTTTTTGCCATAATATCGCTCGGTCTTTGCCGATCACAGTCAATGATCCTAATGTTGCGATCACGTTAGTTTATATTGATGATGTGATTCGATACTTCATTTCAGTCATGGATGGCCGTCTGAAAGATGCACCGTTTGTTGCGGTGGAGCCTACCTACACTATTACTGTTGGGGCGCTTGCCGAGCAGTTGTACGCCTTCCGCGACAGTCGTCAGACCTTGATTACCGAGCGGGTGGGTACCGGTCTGGTGCGCGCCCTGTACTCGACTTATTTGAGCTACCTTCCGCCGAGCAAGTTCACCTACGAGGTGCCTAGGCACGGAGACCCGCGAGGGGTATTTGTGGAAATGCTGAAAACTCCGGATTCAGGGCAGTTTTCATATTTTTCGGCTCACCCGGGCGTAACGCGAGGGGGGCACTATCATCATTCCAAAACTGAAAAATTCCTGGTGATCAAAGGGGATGCCTGTTTCCGTTTTCGTCATATTGTGACCGGCGAATTCTATGAGCTCCTTACCAGTGGCGAGAAGCCGCAAATCGTTGAAACAGTACCTGGTTGGACTCACGACATTACCAATGTCGGTGGTGATGAGATGTTCGTGATGCTGTGGGCCAATGAAATTTTCGATCGCGCACATCCTGACACGTATGCCCGCCCCGTCGGTACTGAAGCCTGAGCCCCGCTGACAGGATATAGAGATGAAAAAGCTTAAAGTAGTAACGGTCGTAGGCACCCGCCCTGAAATCATTCGTCTGTCGCGTGTTATGGCTGCGCTTGATAGGCATTGCGAGCATGTTTTGGTGCACACCGGCCAAAATTATGATTATGAACTGAATGAGATTTTCTTCCAGGATTTGGGCATTCGTAAGCCGGATCAATTTCTCAGCGCTGCCGGCAGCACCGGAGCGCAAACTATTGGTAATGTAATCATTGCGGTCGATCAGGTGCTGGCGGAGGTTAAGCCTGACGCCCTCTTGGTGCTGGGTGATACCAATAGCTGTATGGCGGTTCTGCCGGCAAAGCGCCGCAAAATCCCTACCTTCCATATGGAAGCGGGAAATCGTTGTTTCGATATGCGAGTGCCTGAGGAGATCAACCGTCGAATCGTCGATCATACCGCCGATATCAATCTTACTTACAGCACGATTGCTCGCGATTATTTGTTGCGTGAAGGGTTGCCTGCCGATCGGGTGATCAAGACCGGTAGCCCGATGTTCGAAGTGCTTTCCTACTATCGTGCAGGTATCGAGGCATCGGATGTTTTGACGCGCCTTGGGGTAGAGCGTGAGCGATTCTTCGTGGTCAGCGCTCATCGCGAAGAGAATATTGATTCGGACACGAATTTCCTGAAGCTGGTCAGTATGTTGAATGCCGTGGCGGAGCAATTTGACCTGCCCGTTATCGTGTCCACCCATCCACGTACGCAAAAGCGTGTAGACGCTCTGGGTGTTACTTTTCACGCGAATGTGCGCTTGCTGAAACCGTTGGGCTTTAAGGACTACAACAAGCTGCAACTCGAAGCGAAAGCGGTTCTTTCCGATAGTGGCACTATCAGTGAAGAAGCGTCCATTCTCAATTTCCCAGCCTTGAATATTCGCGAGGCGCACGAGCGTCCTGAAGGTATGGAGGAAACTGCCGTCATGATGGTTGGTTTGGATACCGATCGCGTACTGCAGGGGTTAAATATTCTAGAGGGGCAGTCCAGGGGAGATCATCGCGATTTGAGGCTGGTAGCAGATTACAGCATGCCGAATGTGGCTGAAAAAATTGTACGCATACTGCATAGCTATACAGACTATGTAAATCGAGTTGTCTGGAAGCGATATTAATTCGCATGATCTGTGCAAATACATCACCGCTGCGGGTTTTGATCGTAAGTCAGTATTTCTGGCCAGAAAATATGCGTATCAATGATTTGGTGCGCGATCTTTCTGAAAGGGGGCATTCTGTAAGTGTGCTGACTGGTGTTCCAAATTATCCTGAAGGGAAGGTGTTTGAGGCCTATAGTTTAAAGCCTCAGCAATTCAGTAACTTCGCAGGCGCTGAAGTTATACGGGTGCCACTTGTCCCTCGGGGTGGGAATAGCATTGGGTTGGCGTTTAACTATTTGTCTTTCTTTGTCTGTGCCTCGACCATTGGTGCGTGGAAACTTCGTCGCCGCAAGTTTGATGTTGTTTTTGTATATGCGGTATCGCCAATCATGGCAGCGATACCTGCGGTGGTGATTGGGGCGTTGAAGCGAGCTCCTGTCTTCGTGTGGGTGCTCGACCTATGGCCAGAGACATTGCGGGCGGTGGGTGTGCTGAAGAGTCAAAGGCTTCTAGCGCTAGTTGGCAAGATGGTATCGTGGATCTATAACCGGGCCGATTATTTGCTACTTCAGTCCCATGGCTTCTCCGAGAGTGTTCGTCAGTACTGCACAAGGCCCATTAGCGACGATCGTTTGGTGTATTTCCCTAGCTGGGCGGAGGATGATTTCTCTTCCTCGCAGTCTGGGGTATGCAGTCTGATTCAAAGGGATGATTCGGTTTTCACCATAGTATTTGCGGGTAACTTGGGTGAGGCACAGGACTTTCCGGCGATACTCGATGCTGTAGAGGTCCTGCGTGAGCGGACGCCTGTGCGTTGGATTATTGTCGGCGATGGTCGTATGGCTAGTTGGATTGCCGAGCAGGTTATCGCCAGGAACCTGGACAATGTGCATTTGCTGGGGCGTCATCCGCTGGAAGCGATGCCTGGGTTGTTTGCACATGCCGACGCATTACTGGTATCGCTCAAAGCCAACGATGTTTTTGAAAAGACGATTCCAGGTAAAGTTCAGGCCTATCTGGCCTCGCAAAAACCGGTGCTTGGGATGATCAATGGTGAGGCGGCTAGGGTGATCGAGGCGTCTGGGGCAGGTTTTGCCTGCCGGTCCGGCGATGCTCGAGGACTCGCTGAAATTACCTTTTCAATGGCCACAGCCACGCAGCAGGATCGTGACGATATGGGTGAAGCTGGAAGGCGTTATTACGAAAAGCACTATGTCAAAGAAAAGTTAATGACACGCCTTGAGGGGTTATTCCGTCGTGCAACGCTGCGCAAGGCGGGTCGCTCGTGAGTTACCCTGTTCTGCTGACCGGCGCTACCGGTTTTGTGGGTGCTGCCGTGCTTGGTCGTTTGCTTGGTGATGGATGTAGAGTCACCGCGGTTGTGCGGGGGGATTGCGCGTCTGTCGATTCACGAGCTGTGCGTTATGGCATCGACGCGCTCGATGAACAGACGGAGTGGCGAAACGCATTGGAAGGTGTGCAAGTGGTTGTGCATCTCGCAGCGCGCGTGCATGTCATGAACGACCTGGAGGTAGATCCGCTTTCTGCGTTTCGCAGGGTCAATGTGGAAGGTACGCTGAAATTGGCCCGTGCAGCCGCAGCATCAGGCGTAAGGCGATTCATCTTCCTCAGTTCGATCAAGGTCAATGGTGAAGGCACCGGACAGAGCAGGCCTTATCGTGCGGACGATGTACCGGCTCCTGTTGACCCGTATGGCGTGTCAAAAATGGAGGCCGAGCAAGGTCTGCGCGCCCTCGCTGAGCAAACCGGGATGGAGGTCGTGATTATTCGGCCCGTGCTGGTCTATGGTCCGGGTGTAAAAGCGAACTTCCGATCAATGATGGGATGGCTGCAAAAGGGTGTGCCGCTGCCATTTGGTGCGATAGATAATTTACGTAGCCTGGTCGCACTGGACAATCTTGTCGACCTGATCGCTACGTGCCAGGTTCACCCGGCGGCGGCCAATCAAACATTCTTGGTCAGTGACGATGAAGATTTGTCCACCACGGCCTTGCTGACTCGGATGGCACGCGCGCTTGGTAAGACGGCGAGACTATTACCGCTGCCGACTCGGGTGCTTGAAATGGTGGCGGTGATGCTTGGTCGGCGCGCCCTCTCGCAGCGACTTTGCGGATCCTTGCAAGTTGATATTCAAAAGACCCGCTCCTTGCTCCAATGGACTCCCCCTGTCACTGTTGATGAAGCGTTGATGCGGACTGCGCAAGATTTTCAGGGAAAAACAAAAGCATGATTCAGTGGTGGCTTATTCCTTTGGTGTTGTTTGCGTCACTGTCATTGACGGCTGCTCTGCGAAAGTACGCGCTGTCCAGGAACATCATTGATGTTCCAAATGCTCGCAGCTCGCATGCCGTTCCTACGCCAAGAGGAGGAGGAATAGCAATCGTAGCGGCTTTCCTCATGGCTGCGATCATGTTGGGTATTTGCGAAGGTTTGCCTGACACGACACTTTTCAGTGTTATCGGCGCTGGTGGACTTGTTGCCATTATCGGGTTTATGGATGATCGCGGCCATATTGCAGCCCGATGGCGATTGCTCGGGCATTTCATGGCGGCGGCATGGGCTTTGATTTGGTTGGGCGGGTTCCCCCAGATTACGGTAGTTGGCGTTGCACTGGATTTAGGCTGGTTGGGGGCGGGATTCGCGGCGATCTACTTGGTCTGGCTATTGAATCTTTATAACTTTATGGATGGCATAGATGGTATTGCCAGTGTTGAGGCTGTGTTTGCCAGCGCCGGTATGTCTCTACTTTACTGGTTAGCAGGATTCGAGCAACTCAGTGTATTGCCGATGCTACTGGCAGTGGCTGTTTGCGGTTTTCTTTATTGGAATTTCCCGCCCGCAAAGATCTTTATGGGGGATGCAGGGAGCGGATTCCTTGGGATAGTGCTGGGCGTATTTTCGCTGCAGGCTGCCCATCAGGATTCTCGCCTTTTCTGGGCTTGGTTGATTTTGCTCGGCGTGTTCATTGTCGATGCAACGCTAACGCTATTGCGGCGGATGCTGCAAGGGCAGAGAGTGTACGAGGCGCACTGCTCGCATGCTTATCAGCATGCCGCTAGGCAATACGGTAAGCATCTGCCGGTCACGTTGGGTGTGCTAGCACTGAACATATTTTGGTTGTTCCCGTTGGCCTTTGCTGTCGTGTGCCTGGGGCTTGATGGTGCTGTGGGTGTCCTGCTCGCGTATGCGCCTTTGGCGGCCCTGGCTTTGCGATTCAGGGCAGGCAGGCCAGAAGAAAAACGTGCCAATTGACTGAAGGGATGCGAGGTCTGGGGCCTTGCAAGCGACAGTACTATTTTTTAAGGGTCGGAAGGATCGATGGCTGAGGGAATTATGGACAAGTTCAGGGATTACCTGTTGGGCTTGCCTCGCATGCACAAGCGACTGGTTCAGGTGGCCGCCGATATCGTCCTCGTTTGGCTTGCGCTTTGGATGGCGTTTGTTGTGCGCTTGGGGATCGAAGAGTGGGATGTGCCACTGCTCCAGCACCAAGGACTGTTCTTGGCGGCGCCGTTGATTGCTGTGCCATTGTTCATTCGCTTTGGTATGTACCGGGCTGTAATGCGCTATTTCGGTAATGATGCGCTCATTACCATAATCAAAGCGGTCAGCCTATCATCGTTGCTGTTAACCTTGGTTGTCTACTGGTACAGCAACCACGAGGGCATCGTACCTCGATCAATCATTTTCAACTACTGGTGGCTGAGCTTGATCATGATTGGCGGCTTGCGCCTGGGTATGCGCCAATACTTTCTCAGCGATTGGTTCACGGCTGCGCAACACGTACCGTTTTCGAGTCGTGATGATGGGCTGCCAAAAGTTGCCATCTATGGCGCGGGGGCCGCAGGTAATCAGCTCGTGGCGGCGCTAAGAATGGGGCGTGCTATGCGCCCCGTGGCATTCATCGATGATGATGCCAATATTGCGGATCACGTTATTTCCGGGCTGCATGTTTATCGGCCGAACGATATACCTAAACTAATCGAGGTGACCGGTATACAGGAAGTGCTGCTCGCAATTCCTTCGGTTAGTCGAGCAAGGCGTCGTGAGATTCTTAGTTACCTTGAAGGGTTTCTCCTCCATGTTAGGAGCGTGCCGGGGTTCATGGATTTAGCCAGGGGGCGCGTAAAGGTCGACGATATTCAGGAAGTCGATATCGCCGACCTGTTAGGGCGTGACTCAGTTCCGGCACAACAAAATCTGCTGGCGCACTGCATCAAGGGCAAGACGGTGCTAGTGACTGGTGCAGGTGGTTCCATTGGTTCAGAGTTGTGCCGTCAGATACTCTCCATAGAGCCAACTACGTTATTATTATTCGAACATAGCGAATTCAATCTTTATAATGTCCTTGGGGAGTTGGAGCAGCGCCTGGCAAGGGAGTCGAGAAGTGTGCGGGTTGTGCCGATTCTAGGCTCTATACGCAACGCGTCACTACTTTTGGATATCATGCGAACTTGGCGCGTCGAAACGGTTTATCATGCCGCGGCCTATAAACATGTTCCAATGGTTGAGCATAACATCGCTGAAGGTGTTCTGAATAACGTTATAGGTACTCTGAATGCTGCCCAAAGCGCATTGCAAGCTGGGGTCTCCAATTTTGTGCTTATTTCCACAGACAAGGCTGTCCGTCCTACCAATGTAATGGGGAGTACAAAACGGCTGGCGGAGATGGTGCTCCAAGGCTTGAGCAAGGAAGCGACCCCGGTCATGTTTGGCCAAAGCAACAGTGTTGCGCATATCAACAAGACACGATTCTCCATGGTTCGCTTCGGCAATGTACTGGGGTCCTCGGGTTCAGTGATCCCGTTGTTCCACAGGCAGATCAAAGCTGGTGGCCCGCTGACTGTCACTCACCCGAAGATTACGCGTTATTTCATGACCATTCCCGAAGCGGCCCAGTTGGTTATCCAAGCTGGTTCAATGGGGCAGGGGGGGGATGTGTTCGTGTTAGATATGGGTGAGCCTGTCCGTATCGTTGAGTTGGCCGAAAAAATGGCACACCTATCGGGTTTAAGCATACGCTCGGATAAAAATCCTCACGGCGATATTTCGATAGAGTTTACTGGCTTGCGGCCAGGTGAAAAGCTCTATGAAGAATTGTTGATTGGCGAAAACGTGGTGGCTACACCGCACCCCATGATCATGAGTGCCAGCGAGGATTACCTAGAGTGGGATGTCTTGCGCTCCAAGATTCAGCAGCTTTTACACGCTATTGAAGAGGATGACTACTTGAAAGTTCGGCAGTTGCTGCGTGAGACCGTCAGTGGTTATGCACCGGATGGTGAGATTGTTGATTGGATCTATCAGCAGCGTCGTCTGGATCCGTGAGCGGGCGACTCGTCTAGCCTAGTTATGCAGGTGGCAAGCTCATCTCAGGGGATAGGTTGAAGCACGGGTGAGCTGTGTTCCCGCATTATTAAACGATTGTGGTTCTCTGTCATTTTGAGCTGGGGCAATGGCGTCACCAATATCCTATTTTTTGTCTGGCGCAGTATCCATCTTCTGAGCTGTGTACGCCAGCATGAGAGCATTGGGTAATTGTGCGCGGCCTGATAGTATCGTCGTTCCTTCGTGTGTTATCAGGTATGTGGGTTGATGAAGACGCTAGTGGGAGCTCTGCCGAAGCTCATGATGCTGTTGTTCGGTTTGACATTGCTGAGTGGTGTTTGGCTCCCTGTTTACTCTGATGAGGTGATGAACAAATTTTATGTTTCCAGATTCTTCCTTGATGCAGGCCAGCTGACCACATTCTTTCCTCAGTGTGCGTCGAGTCTTGGGCACGCGGTGGCCTGGGTGTTTTATCCAGCGGCTTCCATCCTCTCGTTGATTTTTCAAGACATGAATCCGTTGGGTATACGGGTGAGCGGAGTGGTCGGCGCGCTGGTCTGGTTTGCATTGTTGGCCTGGTGGTGCAGCCGACAACAACACGGACAGTGGAGTTGGCGCTTCACGCTGATTTTGGCTTTTGGTGCTATGGGCGTAGTACCCTACTTGTGGGTGATGTCGCGTCCGGAGCAGTTTATGTTGCTGCCTCTGCTAGTCTTCTGTGTCGCAGCGTTACATGGGCCGGAGAAAGAGAAATGGGTGCAGCGCACGCTTCTGCTCATGCTGATGGTCGTCTTGCTTTCAGTTTTCTTTTACGTGCACCCAAAGAGTATTTTTTTTACGCCGTTTTTCCTAGTGGTGGTGTGGGTAGGCACGCGTAATTTTTCTGTTTGGGTTCGCGGCGGATTGCTGATTTATACGTTTGTACTGGCAGTGCAGGCACTTGCTGATGCTAATACGTTAAGTGCCTGTCAAGACGCGCCAGTAGTTCGAGAGGTCTTGGGAAGTAATGTTGTGAACCCAGGGCTATTATTCGAAAATCCATACCTGTTTTTCAGGGGGTTGATTAAAAATCTAGTCTACTTTTTCCCGAATATGGGTCAGCACCTCATCTTCAGCCCGACATTCCAGTCAGGGTGGTTGCCGCCCTTGGAAGGCAGCCCAAGTTGGTTGATGCTGTTGAACGCAGTCGTATGGGGTGCGGTTTGCCTGTTTATTGCGTTATCTCATGCTGCTGCGTTAATCGGGCTATTATTCGCGATTTATCGACGAAGCGTAACATCGCCGTTGCTGCTGGCTGCTTTACTCGCAGCTGCAGACGTACTGAATGCGATGCTTTACAACGGGCAGAACTTCTACGCGGCCATCCAGTATGTGCCTATTGCGATGATGATTTCGGTGTTGCTGTTTAATGAGAGCCAAGGAAAAGCAATCGCTTCTTGGCTGCCAGCTTGGGAGTCGAAAGCGGCGTTGATGGCGGCGGGATTGGCAAGCCTTTCGTTGATTGCCTTGATGTCCCTGGTCACCCCGAGCCTTCTGCGCAGTGCGGATCTTCAGCGGGCTGAGATTTGGGGGCAGCCCCTTTCGGTTCCAGTTTTCAATACCGAGGCCCATATGAATGCTATTCGGGAGGTTGGTAGGATGTGTCATATTCCCGAGCGCTCCGCCAGCTTTGTTGTCGTGGACCATATGACGTACTTCGTCTATCGGAAGAATGTGCGTCCTGTTCATGTACACTATGTTTCGGAGAGGGCTTATGGCGGAGATTTGCTAGGAAAATTGATACCTTTTCTGAAGGCCCACGGCAGCCCAGGTGTAGTGTCGCGCTGTGATTGGATTCCAGGGGAAATGCGAGGCATTGAGAAGGTCGGTGAGATGGGTTACTGCTGTGTTGATTTGACGGAATGATCCGATTGAGTATGTCTGGATGCCCTGCCGTCGTCCCCTGGCGGGGCGGTGCTGCTGGAAAAAGGGGCTGCTTTGCTGACGCGATTGGTGCCAGCAGGTAAACTGTGGACAGTTTATGCACTGTGTCGGTACTGTCCGTGCTCGTCTGGCATGAGCATGACAGCATCTTGCGTGATGATACGTGCGCTGGGTTGTGGTAGCTGTCAACGTCAGATGGTGTCGAAGGTGTTGCATGAAAGTGGGTATGGAGCCGGCTTTGATGTTGAATTTCGATATGTAAGATTGGGCAATCCACATTTTAAGTAGAGGTTTCTTGAGCCTGCCTGTTCTGCTCAAGGTTGGACAGATGCACGCTAAGACTAATGGGCACTAGGCATGGTTGGTGTCGATCCTACGTAACGCATGTGCTATCGCTGGAGTTTTTTGTTGAAAATTGACATTTCTGTGGTTATACCAGTCTATCGATCCAAGGAGACGTTGGTCACGCTTTGGCAGCGACTGGTGGCCAGCCTTGAGTCGGCTGGGCTTACTTTCGAAATAATTTTCGTTGAAGACTGCGGGGGCGATGGTTCTTGGGGAGTCATTCGTGGCATTGCGGATGATGACAAGCGAGTTCGAGGTTTTCAACTGAGCCGAAATTTCGGCCAGCACGCTGCCACGATCTGCGGGCTCTCCCACAGCAAGGGGCGTTGGGTCGCGACATTGGATGACGATCTTGAGCAAGCGCCTGAGTCGCTTGTCGAGCTCTATCGAAAGGCGATGGAGGGGCATGATCTCGTGTATGGGATCTATCCGCAGCGTAGCCACAAGGCCTGGCGAAATGCGACTTCTTCAGCTGCACGTTGGCTTTTCAACAAGGCCATTCCTTCACTCAACTATGAATACACCAGCTTTCGAGTGATTCGTGGAGATTTGGCTCGGGAGCTGCAGCGGTTCGACTCACCTTTTCCTTTTGTAGATGGCTATCTATCCTGGCTTACCAATCGTTGCGCCTCAGTCAATGTTGCGCATAGCGCGCGCGCGCACGGCGCTAGCAATTACACCCTGAAGAAACTAGTCACCCATACGATCAATATTTTTGTCACTTTTTCAGATTTGCCACTGCGAATGGCGTCATGGCTCGGTTTGTTTGCTTTCCTGATGGGTATGGGGTGGTTATCGGCAATCTTCCTTCGATACTGGTTTGGGGGTATTTCGGTATCCGGTTTCGCCTCGATCATGGCTGCAATTCTTTTTTTCGGGGGTGTCCAACTGTTGATGTTGGGTATTTTCGGGGAGTACCTGGGACGGATGAATTTCAAGTCCTCTCGCAAGCCGTTGTACCTAGTAGGACGTTCAACGGCTGAAGAGGGTGGCAAACATGTCCGATAAGACACTGCTTTTCTTGTGTTCTGGTGGCGGAGGCAATCTACGGTTTGTACACCAAGCCATCTTGCGTGGTTGGTTACCCGCCTGGCAGAAAATTGCCGTTATCACCGACAGGGAATGCCCGGCCAGTGAGTATGCACGTCAGCACGATTTGCAGGTTTTCTGCATTGACTTCAAGGAAGATAGGCAGGCCTCGCTGCTGCGGACTGCTTTGACTATTAACCCGGAAGTGATAGTTACGACCGTTCACAAAGTTCTCAATGAGCAATTCGTTGCGGCGTTCGAGAACAAGATGCTTAACACTCATTACTCCCTTTTGCCTGCTTTTGCTGGCAAGATCGGCACAGCGCCGGTCAAGGCGGCCATGGACTACGGGGTCTGTTTGGGAGGGGTGACGGTGCACAAGGTTACTGCCGAGGTAGATGCGGGCAGGCCTGTGGTGCAGGTGGCTTTCCCGATGACACCCGATGATGAACTCGAACGCTTAATGAATATTGAGTTTCGTGCCGGTTGTATTGCACTGCTGAATGCCTTGCGCATTCTTGCCAATCAGCTCACTCCTGATTGGAGTGGGCAAGCGCTGTGCATCGAGGGTAGAACCGTGCTGGTCAGTCCTGGGTTACCCTTGCCAGAAGAATTGGCTTTTGAAGATTTTTGGAGTGCATTGAAGTGAACGATACAGTTTGCATACTGCAGTCCAATTATATTCCGTGGAAGGGCTATTTTGATCTCATCAATGATTCAGATTTTTTCGTTTTCTATGATGATGTGCAGTATACGAAAAATGATTGGCGAAACAGGAACAAGATTCAGTCTGCTGGAGGCCTATCTTGGCTTACGGTTCCTACGGGTTCGGATATAAGTCGCCTCGTTTGTGAGGTCGAGCTCAATGATTCGTGGTGGCAGCAAAAGCATTGGCGGACGTTGTTGCAGTGCTATCAACGGGCTCCGCATTTTACGACGTACAGGGATTTTTTTGAGGATTTTTATCTTGGGAAAACCTGGTCGAGCTTGTCCGATATGAATCAGTACTTGATAAGGTATGTTGCGAGTAATTTCTTGGGTGCTCGGACGACTTTCAAGGATTCCCGAGATTATCCATGCGTGGGTCAGAAACAAATTAGATTGCTCGGGTTGCTAGATGCTTTGAGCGCCAAACGATACATTTCCGGGCCTGCTGCCAAAAGCTATATTGATCCCCTTTGTTTTAATACTGCGGGCATCGAGCTTGTGTGGAAAGACTACTCAGGGTACCCGGAGTACCCCCAACGATTTACACCATTCGAACACGGTGTGTCGATACTGGATCTACTGTTCAACGTTGGGCCAGATGCACCTTGGTATATTTGGGGTTGGCGTGAGGGACCTTTGACGTGATGGGGAATACAGCTAAACAGTTGATTCGTTATGGCGTCGTTGGTTTTTCCGCCAATGCAATAGGTTACCTCCTGTATTTGCTCCTCAATACGGCGGGAGTGGGGCACAAGGTCGCCATGACCATGGTGTATGCGATCGGTGTATTTCAAACGTTCGTGCTAAATAAGCGTTGGTCGTTTCGTTATGCCGGGGGGCACGGAAAAACGTTTGCACGCTACGTGCTGATTTATATTTTGGGCTACATTATAAATTTTGTAGCTCTTTCAGTATGTGTCGATAATTTGCAATGGTCACCCGCTTGGGTGCAAGCGGTGATGGTTTTTGTTGTGGCGGCTTTTATCTTTGTACTCCAGAAATGTTGGGTGTTTAAAATGGATGCTGTCGAGATGACTCAAAAAAAAATGAGCGACGGTTTCAGATGAGCGAACAGTCAAAGCATGTGTATTTTTCACCTTCGGCATTCGTCGAGCTTGCGCAG
Organism: Pseudomonas oryziphila; assembly: GCF_003940825.1. Classification (NCBI taxonomy): domain Bacteria; kingdom Pseudomonadati; phylum Pseudomonadota; class Gammaproteobacteria; order Pseudomonadales; family Pseudomonadaceae; genus Pseudomonas; species Pseudomonas oryziphila. Next base: position 1,615,534 of record NZ_CP034338.1, read on the forward strand.
CATGAACGCCAAAACTGGTGGTTTCGTTCCAGAAACGCTTTGATCCTTTGGGTAATGGAACGCTACTGCGCCAGAATTAATAGTTTCCTTGAAGTCGGGTGTGGCACGGGCTTTGTACTGGAAGCTGTGAGCGAGCGTTACAAAGAAGCAAATATTTTTGGCTCCGAATATTTTGAGGAAGGCTTGGAATTTGCGCGTCAACGCGTACCGACTGCCAGTTTTCAGCAGTTGGACGCGACAATAATGTCGGACGTGGAGCGGTTCGACGTCATCGGTGCTTTCGACGTGCTAGAGCATATCGAGGAAGATGAAAAGGTCATTGAAAACCTTGCTCGCGCAATAACCTCCGGTGGCGTGTTGCTTATTACGGTACCTCAGCACGCGTGGCTGTGGTCGAAAGTCGATGAATATGCGTGCCACGTGCGGAGATACTCAAGGCCAGAAATAGTCGCAAAAGTCGAAAAGGCGGGCATACGTGTTCAATACGTCTCGTCATTTGTCAGCTTGCTGCTTCCGTTGATGTGGCTTTCCCGGCTCCGTGCCAGAAATCAGGTCATCGATCCGATGAGCGAGTTCAAGATCCCGCGCTGGCTGAATGCGGTGCTTGAATCCGTTATGAATGTCGAGCGTGTGTTGCTCCGTCTTGGTCTGCGTTTTCCAGCAGGTGGCTCGCTTCTTGTGGTGGGGCGGAAGGCTTGAGGTCGCTTGATGGATGGGCGCCCATGGAAAACACGTTGAAGATACTTTGGAACAAACATGAATATTCCCTTTAACAAGCCTCACATGACAGGCAAAGAGCTCTGGTATATCTCCCAGGCCCACAGCAATGGTCACCTGGCCGGCGATGGCGTGTTCACCAGACACTGTTCCCGGTGGCTAGAGGCTCGCACAGGCGCGACCAAGGCTCTGCTTACTCATTCCTGCACCGCAGCTCTTGAGATGGCAGCCATACTGGCTAACCTGGGGCCCGGAGACGAAGTCATCATGCCGTCGTACACTTTTGTGTCAACGGCCAATGCTTTCGCGCTTCGTGGTGCGGTTCCGGTGTTTGTCGACATTCGCGCCGACACGCTGAACATTAATGAACAGTTGATCGAGGCGGCAATCACTCCCCGAACGAAGGCAATTGTTCCGGTGCATTATGCCGGCGTGGCTTGCGAGATGGATACGATCATGGGTATCGCTCTGCGCCACCAGCTCATCGTGATCGAGGATGCCGCGCAGGGCATTATGGCGACCTACAAAGGGCGTCCGCTTGGGTCGATCGGCCATATGGGGTGCCTGAGTTTTCACGAGACCAAGAACATTATTTCGGGTGAGGGCGGTGCCCTGCTGATTAATGATTCAGAGCTCATGCAGCGGGCGGAGATCATTCGCGAGAAGGGTACTAACCGCAGCCAGTTTTTTCGCGGCCAGGTTGATAAATATACGTGGTGTGACCTCGGCTCCAGCTTTCTGCCAGGGGAGCTGATTGCGGCGTTCCTGTGGGCACAGATGGAGGCGGCCGACGATATTACCCACCAGCGTCTGGCGTTGTGGCAGCGTTACCACGCTGCATTTGCTCCATTGGAACGTGCGGGTATGGTTCGTCGTCCCAGCATGCCGGATCACTGTCATCATAATGCGCATATGTATTATCTGTTGTTACCGGACCTTGCTGCGCGCACTGCATTTATCGAAGCATTGAAGCTCAGGCAGATAAGTTCGGTTTTCCATTATGTACCATTACACTCGGCGCCTGCAGGGCGGGTGCTTGGAAGAGCTCATGGTGAAATGTTGCATACCGACGCTCAATCCAATCGATTGGTCCGTTTACCATTGTGGGTTGGGCTCGACGAGCATATTGATACTGTCATCGCTGCAGCTTTTGAGGTTTTAGCATGATTCTTGTTACTGGGGGGGCGGGTTTCATCGGGTCCAATTTTGTGCTCGATTGGCTTGCCCATTGCGATGAACCGATCATCAACCTCGATGCGCTTACATACGCTGGAAACCTGGAAAACCTGGCCGACCTAAAGGGAGATGAGCGTCATGTCTTTGTTCATGACGACATCTGCAATCGGACCGGTGTGGATGATTTGTTGGCGCGTTACCGGCCCCGAGCCATTGTGCATTTTGCTGCTGAAAGCCATGTTGATCGCTCCATCCATGGACCGGAAGCATTCATGCGCACCAATGTTGATGGGACTTATACGTTGCTTGAAGCTGCGCGTAACTATTGGCAGGGGTTGACCGAGGTTGACCGTGCAGCGTTCCGTTTTTTGCATGTTTCCACTGATGAGGTTTATGGGTCACTGGGGCCGAATGACGCGCCTTTTGTCGAAACGCGCGCCTATGAACCCAATAGCCCTTATTCGGCCAGTAAGGCGGCAAGCGACCATTTGGTTCGTGCCTGGCACCATACCTACGGTCTTCCGGTAATCACTACCAATTGCTCGAACAATTATGGGCCTTACCATTTCCCGGAAAAATTGATCCCCTTGGTCATCACTCACGCACTGGCGGGAAAACCATTGCCCATTTATGGCGATGGCATGCAAGTACGTGACTGGCTGTATGTGAAAGACCATTGTTCTGCAATCCGCAGGGTGTTGGAAGCGGGCGTGCCCGGTGAGACTTACAATGTTGGCGGATGGAATGAAAAACCCAACATTGAAATCGTGCATACGTTATGTGATCTGTTGGACGAACTTCAGCCTGACGCGAATGGCAGTTACCGGCGTCTGATTACGCACATTAGCGATCGGCCGGGGCATGATCGGCGTTATGCCATCGACGCGCGCAAGATCGAGCGGTTGTTGGGCTGGCGGCCAGCCGAAACGTTCGAAACCGGTATTCGAAAGACTGTCCAGTGGTATCTGGCCAACGCCGATTGGGTTGCTAATGTTCAGAGCGGTACCTATCGCCAATGGATTCAAATGCATTACGAGGAACACGCATGAAGCGCAAAGGCATCATTCTGGCCGGCGGCTCCGGCACCCGACTTCACCCAGCCACATTGGCCATCTCCAAGCAGTTGCTGCCGATCTACGATAAGCCGATGATCTACTACCCGCTGACCACGTTGATGCTCGCGGGTATTCGTGAAATTCTGATCATTTCCACGCCGCAGGACACGCCGCGTTTTGCACAGTTGTTAGGGGATGGTAGCCAATGGGGGCTGTCGCTTTCCTATGCTGTGCAGCCATCGCCAGACGGCTTGGCTCAGGCTTTCATCATCGGGGAGTCTTTCCTGGCCGGTGCGCCCTGTGCATTAGTGCTGGGAGACAATATTTTCTACGCGCATGCGCTGAAAGAGCTTCTGCGTGAGGCGGATCGCAAGGTGCAGGGGGCCAGCGTCTTTGCCTACCCGGTGAGTGACCCAGAACGCTATGGAGTGGTTGAATTCGATGCAAATGGCCGAGCCCAGAGTATCGAAGAAAAACCTCTTACACCTAAGTCGCGTTATGCAGTGACCGGACTGTATTTTTACGACAGCGATGTAGTGGAGATAGCCAAGCAGGTAAAACCCTCGCACCGCGGGGAGCTGGAAATTACTGATGTTAACCTCCATTACCTGCATGCCGATAAACTAAACGTTCAAGTCATGGGTCGTGGGTTTGCCTGGTTGGACACTGGTACCCACGACTCCATGCTGGAAGCGTCGCATTTCATTGCGACGATCGAGCGCAGGCAAGGATTCAAGGTGGCTGTTCCTGAGGAGATCGCCTGGCGACAGAATTGGATAGACAACTCTCAGCTTGAGAGTTTGGCTAAGCCGCTGGCGAAAACCGGTTACGGGCAGTATCTGATGAGTTTGCTGGCTGATGGCGGACTGAGTTTTGGCTGGTAAACATCACATACTAAGACTCGAGGCCAGGTTCAGCAGCGAGTCTGAGGGCTAAAGCCTCAATGCCTGTAGGCTACGTGCATCGCACCTTGTCACCCAGTTCTCCGCTTCAGCCCATAGAAAGATCTGCAGCGGGGAGTCTGGTGTAGCTGAGCAGGCCAAGTGCGTCCAAGCACCAGTTTCATTTCGTAAAATTTTCACTCCTCGAGCAGTTTGCCCAAGCCAGCACGGCCATCTACGGTAGCAGGGCAACCAAGGAAACGTTGCCTTTCAATAAGCCTCAAGGAGTGACTTCCCATGCGTAACACTGTCCTGTCGTATCTGCTGCTCCCGCTTTTTACCTGCCTGTCCTTTTCGCTCAGCGCTGCCCCCACCAGCATGCCTGCCGAGCCGGTGCCTGCAGTGGCGCCGGCCCAGTCGGCAAACAGCCAGGTAGATCTGAACACGGCCGATGCGCAAACCCTGCAAAAAGCGCTGAACGGCATCGGCCAGGCCAAGGCACAGGCCATCGTCGCCTACCGTGAGGCCAACGGGCCGTTCACCTCCGTGGATGAACTGCTGGAGATAAAGGGCATAGGCAAAGCGCTGCTGGAGCGCAATCGTGACAAGCTGATGGTCGAGTAAAGGTGGCTGGAGCCGATCGGCACCCGGCTGGTCGGCTCTTGATGACGACAGCGCTTATTTCAGCGGTCTTGCGCATCCTTGGCATCCGCCTCGGCATTGCGCTCGTGAACTTTCTTCAACTGCTCCTCGGTCAACGGCAGTTTTTTCGCCGTATCCCGCAGCATCATCAGCCCGCCAACGATCGAGCCAAGGGCGACAATGAGTATCAACCAGGCATACCAAGGCATCGGTGTTCTCCTGCAAACTGAAGATGACAGCACCTGCATGGCATTCGAACCATGGCAGTGTGCGATGGTTCAATTATAGGAGTGGCCCACTGCCAGGCCAATTCTCATGACCCGCGGCCCCCAAAGGCCCTGCCACTTCGTTTACAATGCGCGCCGTTTACGACTTGCCAAGAGACCTCGCCCATGTCCGCCTGCCAGACGCCCCTGATCGTCGCCCTGGATTTCCCTACCCGTGACGCCGCCCTGAAGCTGGCTGACCAGCTCGATCCGGCGCTGTGCCGGGTCAAGGTCGGCAAGGAACTGTTCACCAGCAGTGCATCGGGGATTGTCGAGACCCTGTGCAGCAAGGGTTTCGAAGTGTTCCTCGACCTCAAGTTCCACGACATCCCCAACACCACGGCGATGGCGGTCAAGGCTGCAGCCGAAATGGGCGTGTGGATGGTCAACGTACACTGCTCCGGTGGCCTGCGCATGATGTCGGCCTGCCGTGAGGAACTGGCCAAGCGCAGCGGCCCGCAGCCACTGCTGATCGGCGTGACCGTGCTGACCAGCATGGAGCGTGAGGACCTGGCAGGCATTGGCCTGGATATCGAACCGCAAGAGCAGGTATTGCGCCTGGCGGCACTGGCCGAGAAGGCCGGGATGGACGGCCTGGTGTGCTCCGCGCTGGAGGCTCCGGCGCTGAAGGCCGCGCACCCGTCGCTGCAGCTGGTCACCCCGGGTATCCGCCCGGCGGGCAGTGCCCAGGACGACCAGCGCCGGATCCTGACCCCGCGCCAGGCGCTGGATGCAGGTTCCGACTACCTGGTGATCGGTCGCCCGATCAGCCAGGCGGCGGATCCGGCGCAGGCGCTGGCCGCCGTGGTCGCCGAAATTCGCGGCTGATTCGAGCCGGCCGGGGCTGCCTTGCAGCCCCGGGGTTTCAGACCTTCAACACCAGCTTGCCGAAGTTCTCCCCGCTGAACAGCTTGAGCAGCGTCTCTGGGAAGGTTTCCAGCCCCTCGACCACATCCTCCTTGCTCTTCACCTTGCCGCTGGCCAGCCAGCCGGCCATCTCCTGTGCGGCCTTGCCGTACTCCTTGACGTAGTCCATCACCACGAAACCTTCCATGCGCGCACGGTTGACCAGCAGCGCCAGGTAGTTGGCCGGGCCTTTGACCGCTTCCTTGTTGTTGTACTGGCTGATGGCGCCGCAGATCACCACCCGCGCCTTGAAGTTCAGGCGCGACAGCACCGCGTCGAGAATATCGCCGCCGACATTGTCGAAGTAGACGTCCACGCCCTTCGGGCATTCACGCTTCAGGCCCGCCAGCACGTCCTCGGCCTTGTAGTCGATGACGCCGTCGAAGCCCAGCTCGTCGAGCAGGTACTGGCATTTCTGCGCGCCGCCGGCGATGCCGACCACACGGCAGCCTTTGAGCTTGGCGATCTGCCCGGCAATGCTGCCCACCGCGCCTGCGGCACCGGAGATCACCACAGTGTCGCCGTCCTTGGGCTGGCCGACGTCGAGCAGGGCGAAGTAGGCGGTCATGCCGGTCATGCCCAAAGCGGAGAGATAGCGGGGCAGGGGGGCCAGCCGTGGGTCGATCTTGTGCAGGCCCTGGGGTTCGCCGGTGAAATAGTCCTGCACGCCCAGAGCGCCGCTGACGTGGTCACCGGGCTTGTAGTCCGGGTGCTGCGAGGCAACCACTTCGCCCACGCCCAGGGCACGCATCACCTGGCCCAGGCCTACTGGCGGGATATACGACTTGCCTTCATTCATCCAGCCGCGCATGGCCGGGTCGAGGGACAAGTACAGGTTCTTCACCTGGATCTGGCCCGCGCCGGGTTGGTCAGCCGGCACCTGCTCGAAGGTAAAGTCGTCGCGGCGCACGGCGCCGACCGGACGCTTTGCCAGCAGGAAACGGCGGTTGGTCTGGGGCATGGCGGATTCTCCTGAACAGGGTAAAAGGTGGCTGATGATCGGCTGTGATTATGTACTGCGTCACGCAAAATCACCGCAAACGATAGTAGTCCAACCGTGCCCCTGATGATGCTGCCCAGCCGGCAGGAGGGCTGACTAGACTCAGCCTCGACTCAATTTCTCCATGCAGGAGCCAGTGATGAGCATGACGTTCTCCGGCCAGGTAGCCCTGGTCACCGGTGGTGCGGCGGGTATCGGCCGGGCGACAGCCCAGGCGTTCGCTGCCCAAGGGCTGAAAGTGGTGGTGGCCGACCTGGACGCGGCCGGCGGTGAAGCCACCGTGGCGCTGATCCGCGAGGCGGGTGGCGAGGCCCTGTTCGTCGCCTGCGACGTGACCCGCGACAGCGATGTGCGCCAGTTGCACGAGCAGACCATGCAGGCCTACGGCCGGCTGGACTACGCCTTCAACAATGCCGGTATCGAGATCGAGAAGGGCCGCCTGGCCGAGGGCAGCGAGGCCGAGTTCGACGCCATCATGGGCGTCAACGTCAAGGGCGTGTGGCTGTGCATGAAGTACCAGTTGCCGCTGCTGCTGGCCCAAGGCGGTGGCGCGATCGTCAATACCGCCTCGGTGGCGGGCCTGTCGGCGGCGCCGAAGATGAGCATCTATGCCGCGTCCAAGCACGCGGTGATCGGCCTGACCAAGTCGGCGGCGATCGAGTATGCGAAGAAGGGCATCCGGGTGAACGCGGTGTGCCCGGCGGTGATCGACACCGATATGTTCCGCCGCGCCTACGAGGCCGACCCGCGCAAGGCTGAGTTCGCCGCGGCGATGCATCCGGTTGGGCGCATCGGCAAGGTCGAGGAGATCGCCAGCGCGGTGCTGTACCTGTGCAGTGATGGCGCCGCTTTCACCACCGGGCACAGCCTGACCGTCGATGGCGGTGCACTGGCGATCTGATTGTCCGGTCAGCGCTGGGCGGGCGGGATCAATTATCTTGCTCGCCATTCAAACAGCTGCGCGATTCCTGTGGGAGCGGGTTTACCCGCGAACGGGCCGGCAAGGTTATCCACAACCGCCACGCCACCCCCGCACACCCCAGCAGCAACACCGTGCCGAATACGTTCAGCGCCAGGCGCGACCCCAACCTGTCGCTGAGCAAGCCGGTAAAGATCACCGGCAGGCTGAACCCCAGATACGCCAGCAAGAAGAACCCGGCACTGGCCCGGGTCTTCTCGCTGCCGGCGAGTTGGTTCACCGCAGCCAAGCCACCTAAGTAGATGAAGCCGTAGCAGGCACTGCTGGCGGCAATCGCGCCCAGCAGCACGCCAGCCAGTTGACCGCTGTCGGCGCCCCAGGCCAGCAACCCATAGCTGCAAGGCAGTATCAGCAACCCGAGCAGCGTGGCCTGGGCGCTTGGCAGGCGGCGGGCCATGGGCTGGAACAGCAGCCCGCAACTGATCACGCAAAAGGTCGAGAACCCCGACCAGGCACTCAGGCCGTGTTGGCGCAGGATCCCCGGCAGCAAGGCGATCACCAGGCCGACACAGGCCCAGGCGAGCAGGATCGCCATGCCATAGGCCAGGCTACCGGCGGGGTAGCAGGGCAGCCGAAGCATGGCGCTGCGCTGCGCCGGGCGTGGGTCGGGCAGGCGCCACAGCAACAGCACGGCGATACCCGCGAGCAACAGTTGCAGATGAAAGCTTGCCGGTGCCAGGGTGGGCCCGCGCAGCAGGCACAGGCTGGTCAGCGCCGCGCCCAGGCCGAAGCCCAGTGAGGTGCTGGCCGTGACCCAACTGGCGGCGCGGCCGCTGTCGCTGCCCGCCATCAGTTCGCCCATGTACGCGGTGGCCGTAGCCGATGCCAGCCCGGTACCCAGCCCCAGGAGCATGCGCGCGGCACCCAGTGCCTCCAGGCTTGGGAACAGCAGCATGATCAGCGTGGCGAGCATCGACAGGGCCAGGGCGGCGATGATCAGCGGGCGTCGCCCGACCCGGTCGGCCAGCCCGCCAAGGGCCAGCAGCACCGGCAGTACGCCGAGCACATAGCCGGAAAAGGCCACGGCGGTGGCCGCGGCGCCACGCCCGGCGAGTTCGGCGTAGGTGATGTACAGCGGTGCCTGCAGGTTCACCGCGAGGGTGATCAGGCACAGCGCGAAGGCCAGCAGGGCGGGGGCATGGCGGGTGGGCATGGGGCATCCGTCAAAGGGTGGAGTGTCTGTCGGCAGCATCGAGACTATGAGGTTGCCCAACAAGGCACAGTCCCCAGGCATTTGTGATTAACTGTTCGCCTGAAATCAGCGAACACTTGCCATGCACCTGAATCTTGATCGCCTGCGGCCAACGCCCCTGGTCCAGCAACTGACCGAACAGTTGCAAGCCTGGATCGAACAGCAACGCCTGCGCCCCGGCGCCCGCCTGCCGTCGATCCGCACCCTGGCCAAGGCCCAGGCGGTGAGCGCGTCCTGCGTGATCGAGGCCTACGACCGCCTGGTGGCCAGCGGCTGGCTGGTGGCGCGGCACGGTGCCGGGTTTTTCGTTGCCGAACGCAAGCCGGGGCAGCAGGCGGATGCCGGCAGCGCCTGGGGTGAGGCCATCGATGGCAGCTGGCGCTTGTTCGGCGAAGGCCATGAGGCGCTGCTCAAGCTCGGCTGCGGCTGGCTGCCGGTGGCCTGGCGCGCCGAGGCGGAACTGGCGCAGGCCGTGCGCCAGGTCAGCCGGGGCGAGCCCGAGGCGCTGTTCGACTACTGCCCGCCGCTGGGCCTGGCCAGCCTGCGCCTGCAACTGCACAAGGGCCTGGCGCGGCTCGACATCAACGCCGAGCCCGAGCGCATCCTCACTACCCAGGGCATCAGCCATGCCCTCGACCTGCTGGTGCGCACCCTGCTGGCGCCGGGCGACACGGTGCTGGTGGAGCGCCCCGGCTACTACAACCTGTTCAACCTGCTGCGCCAGCACGGCGTGCGGATGCTCGAAGTGCCGCGCACGCCAACGGGGCCAGACGTTGTCGAACTCGAGCGGCTGCTGGTCGAGCACCGGCCACGCTGCCTGTTCACCAACAGCCTGTACCAGAACCCCACCGGCACCAGCCTGACCCCCAAGGTCGCCTATCGCCTGCTGGAGCTGGCCCGCGAGCATGACCTGCGGATCATCGAGGACGACCTCTATGCCGACTTCCAGGAAGGCCCGGCCACCCGCCTGGCCACCCTCGACAGCGAGCAGCGGGTGATCTACCTGGGCAGCTTCTCGAAAACCCTCAGCAGTTCGCTGCGGGTGGGCTACCTGGTTGCGGAACCGTCGCTGATCGCCCGCCTGGCCGAGTTGAAGATGGTCAGCGGCATCGGCACCTGCCGCTTTGCCGAACAGGTGATCGGCCAGATGCTTGCCAATGGCAGCTACCGCAAGAGCATCCAGCGCCTGCGCGTGCGCCTGGGGCAGCACATGGCCAGGCTCCTCGGGCAGCTGGAGGCGTGGGGCTGGGAGGTGTTGTGCGAACCCTGTGGCGGCATGTTCGTCTGGGCCCGCTCGCCTGGGCGCGACTTTGCCGGGCTGGAGCGCCTTGCCCTGGAGCATGCCGTGCTGCTCACGCCCGGCAGCGCCTTCGACCCCCAGGGGCGGGCTTGTGACTGGTTGCGCATCAATGTCGCCTACGGACAGGACGTCCGCGCCCAGGCGTTCCTCCGACGCGCGGGGCGACCTCCAGCGGCCTGAAAGCGACACGTTCATAGCTAAATGACACCATTCTGGCGCCAGGCTCTTGTGAGGTGGCCGCTGCGATTGTCACTCTTGCCTTTCGGAAAAGCCCGACAAGCTAGAGGGGAATCGGTGATGGCGGTGACCAAGCACGGTGTTCTGGCCAACCTGGGCATGGCCCGCAAGCTCGGCCTGGGCTTTGCCTTGGTGCTGCTGCTGACGCTGCTGGTGGCGGCCATCGGCGTATACGCGCTGTTCAGCGTAGGCCAGCGCTTCGACGGCTTGCGCCAGATGGCCCAGTTCAATACCGACCTGCTGCGCCTGCGCCAGCACGAGCAGGCGTTTGCCCTGCGCTCCGATATCAGCGAAGCCGATGCGCTGCGCGCTGGCCTCCAGGGCCTGGTCGAGCGTGCCCGTGGCCTGCCGGGGCTGGCCTCGACCGAAGGCGAACTCGGCGCCTACGGCCAGGCGTTCGACCAGTTCGTCCAGGCGGTACAGGGCAAGGAGCTGGCGCTGGACATGGCCAGCTGGTCGGTGTCCAGCGTGGCCAACAACCTCGATGTGCTGCAGGCCGGCCTGGCCGATGACGGCACCTACACCCTCAAGCAGTCGCAAGGCCAGCAGGGCGGCGAGTTTCTCGAACAGGCCGGCCAGGTGGCGCAGGTGTCACGGCTGATGCTGCAGGCCATGGACGAAGCCCGGGTGCGCCTGGAACAAAGCCGCAAGGGCGGCGAGGTGGAGCAGGGGCGCATTGCCCAGACAGTGGAGGCCGCCAGCCTGGTCGAGCAGCTCAAGGGCGCGGTGAGCGATGCCGGTTACCAGAGCGTGCTGGGCGAGGTGGCCGGGCATATCGCCAGCTTCTCCGACAAACTCAATGAATACACCGACCTGCTGGCTCAGGAACAAGGCATCAAGGCCCAGTTGCAGGCCCGCGCGGAACAGGTCACGGCGCGGGTCGACCAGGCCTACAACGCACAGGAACAGGCGATGCAGGCCGAGCTAGCGCGCAATGCCGTGGCCATCGCGGCCGCCACCGCGCTGGCGCTGCTGGTCGGGGTGCTGGCGGCCTGGCTGATCACCCGTGCGGTGGTCGCGCCGCTCAAGCGGGTGATCATCCGTGCCCGGCGCATCGCCGCCGGTGAACTGGCCATCGAGGCCGAGACGCCACGCAGTGACGAGGTCGGGCAGTTGTTGCAGGCCATGCAGCAGATGGCCGAGGGCTTGTCCGGTGTAGTCAGCGGCCTGCAACAGGGCATCGAGCAGTTGGCCGGCAGCGCCCAGGCGTTGTCTGCCGTGACCGAGCAGACCAACCGTGAAGTCGGCAGCCAGAAGGACGAGACCGAGCAGGTGGCCACCGCCATGCAGCAGATGACCGCCACCGTGCATGATGTGGCGCGCAATGCCGAGCAGGCGGCCGAAGCGGCCCAGGCCGCCGACGACAAGGTCGAGTCCGGCCAGCTGGTGGTGCGCCAGAGCATGCAGCGCATCGAGCAGCTCGCCGCCGCCGCCGAGACCGCCAGCTGCGGGATCGACAGCCTGAGTGCCGAGATCCATACCATCGGCGACGTGCTGGAGGTCATCAAGAGTGTCGCCGAGCAGACCAACCTGCTGGCGCTCAATGCCGCCATCGAGGCCGCTCGCGCCGGTGAGCAGGGGCGTGGTTTCGCCGTGGTGGCCGATGAAGTGCGCGCCCTGGCGCGGCGTACCCGTCAGTCCACTGAAGAGATCGAGCGCCTGGTGGCCAGCCTGCGTGGCAATGCCCAGCAGTCGGTGACACAGATCCGGGGCAGTACCGAGCTGGTGCGCCTGGCGGTGGCCGATGCGCTGCAGACTGAAAGTGCGCTGGGCAGCATTGCCGCGGCGGTGTCGTTGATCCAGCAGATGAACCAGCAGATCGCCGCGGCGGCCGAGCAGCAAAGCTCGGTGGCCGAGGAGATCAGCCGAAGTGTCACGCAGATCCGCGGCAGCGCCGATCAGGCGGCGCTGGCGATGGAGGACAACGCCCGCTCAAGCGTCGAGCTGGCGCGTCTGGGGGATGACCTGAAGGGGATGGTGGGGCATTTCCGACTGTGATTGCCTGTGGTGACCCTATCGCGGGGCAAGCCCGCTCCCACGCAGTGGACTGGTGTGGGAGCGGGCTTGCCCCGCGATAGCGTTGTCAGCCTTTGCGCTGGCTGAGGATAAGCAAGGTCAGCACCCCCGCCACAATCCCCCAGAACGCCGACCCGATCGAGAACAAGGTGAACCCCGATGCCGTCACCATGAAGGTGATCAGTGCCGCTTCACGCTCGCGAACCTCGCCCATGGCCACGCTCAGGCCATTCATGATCGACCCGAACAGCGCCAGCGCGGCGATCGACAGCACCAGCTCTTTGGGCAGGGCGCCGAACAGCGCCGCCAGGGTGGCGCCGAAGGTACCGGCGATACCGTAGAAGATCCCGCACCAGACCGCAGCGGTGTAGCGCTTGCGCGGGTCTTCATGGGCGTGCGGCCCGGTGCAGATGGCCGCGCTGATGGCCGCCAGGTTGACCCCGTGTGAACCGAACGGCGCCAGCAGCAGCGAAGCAAAGCCGGTGGCCGTGATCAGCGGCGAGGCCGGCACCTGGTAGCCATCGGCGCGCAGCACGGCGACCCCGGGCATGTTCTGCGAGGTCATCGCCACCACGAACAACGGGATGCCGATGCTGATGGTCGCCGCCAGCGAGAAGCTGGGCGTGGTCCATACCGGGGTGGCTACCTCGAGCTGGAAGCCGCTGAAGTCCAGCAGGCCCAGCGCGCCGGACAGCGCGGTGCCGACCAGCAGCGCGGCCAGCACGCAGTAGCGCGGCGACAGGCGCTTGACCAGCAGGTAGCTGAAGAACATGCCCAGCACCAGCAGGGTACGGTGCTGGGCGGCGACGAAGATCTCGCTGCCGATCTTGAACAGGATGCCCGCCAGCAAGGCGGAGGCCAGCGACGCGGGAATGCGCCTGACCAGCCGTTCGAAGCTGCCGGTGAGCCCGCAGATCAGCACCAGCACGGCGCAGGTGATGTAGGCGCCGATGGCTTCGCCGTAGCTCACGCCACCGAGGCTGGTGATCAGCAGTGCCGCGCCGGGCGTCGACCAGGCCACGGTGATCGGCGTGCGGTAGCGCAGCGACAGGCCGATGCTGCACACCGCCATGCCGATCGACAGCGCCCAGATCCACGACGAGATCTGCGCGCTGGTCAGGCCTGCCGCCTGGCCGGCCTGGAACATCAGCACCAGCGAGCTGGTGTAGCCGGTGAGCATGGCGATGAAACCGGCGACTACCGCCGAGGGGGAGCTGTCTGCCAGCGGGCGCAGGGGCACGGTGGTGGCATCGGTCATAGGGTGAATTCCTTGTACAGGTGTAAGCATTTTTTTCAGGCTACCGTGCCATGGCTTGATCCTTGCCATACAGCAGGCATTGCATTTAGCCGTACAGTCGCCAACTATTGGCCACGGTTCTGCAACTGCGTGAAAGGGGAGGGGCGATGTACAAGGTGTATGGCGATTACCAATCGGGCAACTGCTACAAGGTCAAGCTGATGCTCAGCTTGCTGGGCCGCCCGTACGAGTGGCAGGCGGTGGATATTCTCAAGGGCGAGACCGAAACCCCCGAGTTCCTGGCCATGAACCCCAATGGCAAGGTGCCGGTGCTCAAACTGGAGGATGGCACGTGCCTGTGGGAGTCCAACGCCATCCTGAACTTCCTCGCCGATGGCAGCGAGTTCCTGCCCAGCGAGCCACGCCTGCGCACCCAGGTGCTGCAGTGGCAGTTCTTCGAGCAATACAGCCATGAGCCGTATATCGCAGTGGCGCGGTTCATCCAGTTCTACCTGGGGTTGCCGGACGAGCGACTGGAGGAATACAAGGGGCTGCACAAGGGCGGCTACAAGGCGCTCAAGGTGATGAACAAGCAGCTGGAGATGACGCCGTACCTGGTCGGCGACCAGTATTCGATTGCCGACGTGGCGTTGTATGCCTACACCCATGTGGCGCATCAGGGCGGGTTTGATCTTTCTGCCTATCCGGCGGTGCAAGCCTGGCTGGATCGAGTGGCCAGCCATCCGCGGCATGTGCCGATGGTGGATTGAGTTGAGTTATCGCGGGGCAAGCCCGCTCCCACGGTTGGTTAGCGTGGGAGCGGGCTTGCCCCGCGATGGCCTGTAGCCTCTAAGCGAAGCGCTTGTCCAGGTAGGCAATGATGTCCTTGGACTCATACATCCAGGTCACCTTGTCGCCTTCATCGATGCGCAGGCATGGCACTTTCACCCGGCCACCGCCTTCGAGCAGCGCCTGGCGGTGCTGGGCATCGTTCTTGGCGTCGCGCAGCGCCACCGGCACGTTGAGGCGGTGCAGGGTGCGACGGGTCTTCACGCAGAACGGGCAGGCGTGGAACTGGTACAGGGCAAGGCCCTTGGCGTCCTGTTCAACGCGCGCCTGGGCCGAGGCATCACGCTTCTTCTTGGCCGGGCGGCTGATCCAGTCGCCGAACACGATGAGCTGGCCGAGGCCGACCCGCAGGGCTTTGACGATCATGACTGACTCCTGATCTGGTTGAGGCGCACAAAACAAAAAGCCGACCCCTGGGGGTCGGCTGCGGATCATAGGCCGATCACTTGATCAGGCTGAGGAACTCGCTGCGGGTGGCGGCGTTGTCCCGGAACTCGCCGAGCATCACCGAGGTGAGCATGGTGGAGTTCTGCTTCTCGACACCGCGCATCATCATGCACATGTGCTTGGCTTCGATGACCACGGCCACGCCGGCGGCACCGGTCACCTGTTGCACGGCCTCGGCGATCTGGCGGCTGAGGTTTTCCTGGATCTGCAGGCGACGGGCGAACATGTCGACGATGCGCGCCACTTTCGACAGGCCCAGTACCTTGCCCTTGGGCAGGTAGGCGACATGGGCCTTGCCGATGAACGGCAGCATGTGGTGTTCGCACATCGAATACAGCTCGATGTCCCGGACCAGCACCATTTCGCTGTTGTCGGAGCTGAACAGCGCGTTGTTGGTGACTTCTTCCAGGGTCTGCTCATAACCGCGGCAAAGGTACTTCATGGCCTTTGCAGCCCGCTTGGGCGTGTCGAGCAGGCCCTCGCGGGAGACGTCCTCACCCAGTTGGCTGAGGATCTCGGTGTAGTTCTGTTCCAGGGACATGGATCTACCTGTGGAAAATTTCGCAAAGGCGAAGGGTACGGCGGCGGCGGCGGCGCTGCAAGCGCGATGTCACTCGTCGCGGCCTTCGAGCATGGTTCGCTTGAGCATGACATACACCGCGCCAGTACCACCGTGGCGGGCCTGGCACGAGGCGAAGCCGAGCACCTGCGGGTGCTGGCGCAGCCAGGTGTTGACGTGGCTCTTGATCATCGGGCGCTTGCCGTCGATACGCGCGGCCTTGCCGTGGGTGACGCGCACGCAGCGTACTTCCAGCTTGGTGGCCTCGGCGATGAAGTCCCAGAGGATCTCGCGGGCTTTCTCCACACTCATGCCGTGCAGGTCGAGGCTGCCCTCGAAGGCGATCTGGCCGAGCTTGAGCTTGCGGATCTGGCCTTCCTGCACGCCGTCGCGGCGCCACATCAGCTCGTCTTCGGCGCCGACGTCGATGACGAACTGGTCGGACAGGCCGTCGACCACCAGTGGCTGGTCGCTGCGGATGGTCGCCGCCTGGCGCAGGCCGGCCAGTTGCTTGCGATCGGCCTTGGCTTTGCCGACTTCGGCGCGGTCGTGCTTGATCTGCTTGACCCCGCGTACTTCGCTGCGAAAGAGGGAAAAATCGTCGTCTTGCATGGTGCCTCCACGTGGGCGGCGTAGTTTACGCGAGTGTGGGCCTTAGTGAAGTCTTGAGTTAATGGTGCGGGCCTCATCGCCGGCAAGCCGGCTCCCACAGGATGATACTGGGTTCAGGAATGACACGGTCGCTGTGGGAGCCGGCTTGCCGGCGATGAGGCCGGTACTGACGAACGGGATATCAGTCGTGTTTTTTCATCAAATGCGGCGACAGGTTCAGCTCACGCCCGCGGCGCAGGCGAATACGGCTGCGGCGCCAGAAGCGCACGCCGACATACAGCAGCAACAGCCCGACCACAGTCAGTGTGGCCGCGAGTGGGCGGTTGGCATTGAGTTCGGCGAGGGCGGGGTAGTTGCCCAGCAGGCCGGCGATGCCGGCCATGGCGAGCAGGATGCCCAGGGTGGCCAGCAGGACGGAGAAGGCGGCGGCCAGGCGCGCGCCCCAGTTGCGCGGCTCGCGCTGGCGTAGGCGTCTGGCATCGAAACTGCCTTTGAGCTTCATTCGAATTCCTCGGGATCGGGTGTCGCTGATCCGGGTTTCGACCTGCTGTGCGCCCTTGGGTTCCGCCCGTCCGCCGGGCGGTGCCTGGTTCAGACCAGGCTGGCGGTAGGGGCCACGCAGGCGAAGTTGTCGGCCATCACGGCCATCTCGCACTGGTGAATCTGTGCGGCCGGGATGACCCCGTCCTTGAAGGCCAGGTCGCGGGTCGCCGAGGCATCTTCCACCAGGGTGCAACGATAACCATAGTCCTTGGCGCGGCGTACGGTGGTGCTGACGCTGGAGTGGCTCATGAAGCCGCACACGATCAGGTCCAGGTGGCCGAGCTCCTGCAGCGTTTCGTGCAGCTTGGTGTTCTTGAAGGCGTTGGGCATGCGCTTTTCGATGATGGTTTCACCGGCCAGCGGCTCCAGGCCCGGGATGAACTCGCCGCGCGCGCCTTGCGGGTCGAACAGGCCGCCGACGGTGCCCAGGTGGCGAACGTGGATGATCGGGCGCCCGGCCTTGCGGGCAGCGTCGAGCAACCGGGCGATGTTGGCCACGGCCTCGTCCATGCCCGACAGCGCCAACGGACCGCTCAGGTACTCCTTTTGCGCGTCGATGACGATCAGGCTGGCTTGGCCCAGCTTGGCCGGCGGGTAGTCGCGGCCGCTGAGGCGGAACATCGTGGTTGGAACGGACATCAAGGGCTCCTTGGGTAGGGCTTTTGTGCCCCTATTCTCCCTTGCCTTGGCGCCAATGTGAATGGTTGACATTGCAGGCGGCATGGTTACTGGCCTGTGGCTATCCATTCGGCTATCGGAGAGAGCATTTGTGTGGTGTGGGCTGTTAGACTTTTGGCCTGTCTGAAAAGGAGTCTTCCGTGATCACATCCCGCCTGCGCACCCTGCGCGACCATATCCGCTGGGCGGTCAGCCGCTTCCATGAGCATGAGCTGTTCTTCGGCCACGGTGCCGACAATGCCTGGGACGAGGCCCGCCTGCTGGTGCTCGGCGCCGTGCACCTGCCGTGGGAGGTGGCCGACAGCTACCTGGACTGCCAACTGGAGGACGACGAGCGGGTGCGTTTGATGCACTTGCTCAAGCGCCGTATCGAGGAGCGGGTACCGACCGCCTACCTGCTGGGCGAGGCGTGGTTCTGCGGCATGTCGTTCATTGTCGACGAGCGTGTGTTGGTGCCGCGCTCACCGATTGGCGAGTTGATCGAAAAACGCTTCGAGCCGTGGCTGGCGGCGGAACCTGCGCGCATCCTCGACCTGTGCACCGGCTCCGGTTGCATCGGCATCGTTGCTGCCGAGGTGTTCCAGGAGGCTGAGGTGGTGCTGGGCGACCTGTCCTTCGACGCCCTGGAAGTGGCCAACCAGAACATCGAGCGACACGGGCTGGATACGCGGGTCTACACCGTGCAGGGTGATGGCTTCGCCGGCCTGCCGGGGCAGCGCTTCGACCTGATCCTGTCGAACCCGCCATACGTCGACTCGGAAGACTTTGCCGACATGCCGGCCGAATACCACCACGAGCCGGAACTGGGCCTGGCCTGCGGCAATGACGGCCTGGACCTGGTGCGGCGCATGCTCGCCGAGGCGGCTGACCATCTGACCGAGAAAGGTTTGCTGATTGTCGAAGTGGGCAACAGCCAGGTGCATGTCGAGGCGTTGTACCCCGAGGTGGACTTTGCCTGGCTGGAGTTCGAGCGCGGCGGGCACGGGGTGTTCATGCTGACTGCCGAGCAGTGCCGGCAGCATCAGGAACTGTTCGCTTCGCGGGTTTGATCGGCATTCGCTGATCTGGGGCTGCTGTGCAGCCCATCGCCGGCAAGCCGGCTCCCACACTGATCGCATAAACCCAAGCTATGCGTAATTCCTGTGGGAGCCGGCTTGCCGGCGATGAGGTCAGTGCAAGCTATACAAGGCAATTGCTCCCACCCCGACCGCTGGCTTGCGGCTGTGTCAGCGAGTGGCAATCCAGATCAGCAGCCCGGCCTGGAACACCGCAAAGGCCACCAGGCAGGTGATGGTGAAGCGCAGCCCATTGTCCTCGCGGCGGTACTTGGCCACACGCTCGTCACGCTCGCGCAGCTGCGCTTCCTTTTCCATCAGGTTCTGCTCGGCCTGCTGCAGCATGCCGGCGGCGTCGAGGATGTCGACCCGCTGCACCTTCTCGGTATTCCAGCCGCCCTTGAGCTGGCCCACTGTGGTTTCCACCACGGCGCCCTTGAGTATCTGGCCTTCGCTGTACTCCACGGCCAGGCCGACGCTGGTCAGCACATGGTCGCGGCGCAGGCGCGTGTCTTCGTTCAGCGCGTCCTTGTTCGGCAGGCTCATGCCTTCGACGTGGTAGCCCGAGCAGCGCTGCTGCAGCCATTGCACCGCCTGGGCCAGCAGGTAGCGGCCAAGCCCACGATTGAGTGGCTCAAGCTGCAGGCCGGCGTCGCTGCCGATGCGCACCAGGCGCTGTTCGTGATCGACGCGAATATCCAGCTGGTTCTGTTCCTTGCGCACTTTCTGCCCGGGCAGGCGGATTTCCATGCGCAGCAGGCTATGGGCCTTGTCATGCCGCTCGGCGTAACCGAACTGGACGAAGCGCAGCGGGCGGGCGCCGCTGTTGCGATCGGTCGGCAGGGCGGCCAGGCGCAGCAGCTGGAAGTGTTCGGCAGCCAGGTCCGCCCACGGCTGCGGGGCGCTTTCCGGGGCTTGTTCTTCGGTCGCCTCGGCGGCGGGAGCATCGGTCATCAGGGCAATCCTCAGGTGCGCGGCGGCCGGGTGCTGGTGGACATCGCACGCGCAGTCACCGCCTTCTCATGCCGCGTTATCGGCAGCCATCGCCAAGACCTGAGCCTACGGCGGCAGGAAAGCTCAGGCCGGCGGCAGGCCATGGATGAAGGCGACGATCCGTTCGCCCAGTTCGCGGGCCAGCGGCAGTTCGGGATTGCTGTAGCTGTCGCGTTGCTGGCGCATGTCCCGGGGGCTGATGCGCAACATATGGTTCATGCCGTCGATCAGCGCCAGTTGCGCGTCGGGCTTGGCGGCCTTGAGCCGCTCGGCGTCGGCAACCTCTACCTGCACGTCGTTGCGCCCCTGAATGATCAACGCCGGCACCTGGAGCCTGGCGAACGCCGCCGCCGGGTCCTGGCGCAGCAGCGAAATCAGGTACGGCTGCACACTGGGGCGGAACACCTGGCGCAGCGGGGCCGGTACATCCAGGCTGGTCTGCCCGGCCTGCAGGCGGTCGATCAGGGCCACGCCACCGGCCAGTTGCGCCGCCGGCAGGCGCTGGGCCAACTGCTCGCGCAGCACATCGGCCACCGGGCGGCCGCTGCCGGCCAGGGTGATGACCGCGCTGGCGCCGGCCTGCTCGGCGGCCAGGCTGGCAATCAGTGCCCCCTCGCTGTGGCCGACCAGGATCAATGGGCCGAAACGTGGGTCGTGGCGCAGTTTCTGGCCCCAGGCCACGGCGTCGGCGACGTAGCGCTCGACGCTCAGATCGCGCTCGTCCGGGGTGGCCGGCTGGCTGGCGGCCACCCCGCGCTTGTCGTAGCGCACGCTGGCGATGTGTTCGCCGGCCAGCAGCAAGGCCAGGCGCTTGAGGTTGTCGATGCGCCCGGAGGCCGGGTTGTTGCCGTCGCGGTCGGTGGGGCCGGAACCCGCGATGATCAGCACCACCGGCGGCGGGGTGTCCTGCTGCGGCAACAGCAGGCTGCCGTGCAGCACGCCCTGGCCGGTGTCCAGGTCGATCGGGCGTTGCAGCACGGTAGGGGCGGCCGCTTGGGCCAGGCTGGCGCACAGCATTAGGAGCAGGGTGATGAGGCGCGACTTCATGGATGGGGGGCTGCTTGGGGAGGTGAGGGTAAGACAGAGCCGGAAGGGGAAGGTTCGTGCGGCGCGTCGAGTTGACCTGTGCCGGCCTCTTCGCGGGTAAACCCGCTCCCACAGGGCCAGCGCCGGTTTTGAACTCACAGTAGCCGCTGTGGGAGCGGGTTTACCCGCGAAGAGGCCGGCATGGGCAACCCATCCTGTGGCGTTTTCCGTATACTGCTGCTTTCGTCCCACTCAGGCTGATTTCGCGGAGCGTCCATGTCCGGCAATACCTACGGCAAGCTGTTCACTGTCACCACCGCTGGCGAAAGCCATGGCCCGGCGTTGGTCGCCATTGTCGATGGGTGCCCGCCCGGCCTGGAAATCTCCCTGGCCGATCTGCAGCATGACCTTGACCGGCGCAAGCCCGGCACCAGCCGGCATACCACCCAGCGCCAGGAAGCCGATGAAGTGGAGATCCTCTCCGGCGTGTTCGAAGGCCGCACCACCGGCTGCTCGATCGGCCTGCTGATCCGCAACACCGACCAGAAGTCCAAGGACTACTCGGCGATCAAGGACCTGTTCCGCCCGGCCCACGCCGACTACACCTACCACCACAAGTATGGCGAGCGCGACTACCGCGGCGGCGGGCGCAGCTCGGCGCGCGAGACCGCCATGCGCGTGGCAGCAGGCGCCATCGCCAAGAAGTACCTGGCCACCCAGGGCATCCGCGTGCGCGGCTACATGAGCCAGCTCGGCCCGATCGAGATCCCGTTCAAAACCTGGGACTCGGTGGAAGACAACGCCTTCTTCAGCCCCGACCCGGCCAAGGTGCCGGAGCTCGAGGCCTACATGGACCAACTGCGCCGTGACCAGGATTCGGTCGGGGCGAAGATCACCGTGGTGGCCGAGGGCGTGATGCCGGGCCTGGGCGAGCCGATCTTCGACCGCCTCGACGCCGAGCTGGCCCATGCACTGATGAGCATCAACGCCGTCAAGGGCGTTGAGATCGGCGCCGGTTTCGCCTGCGTCGCCCAGCGCGGCACCGAACACCGAGACGAAATGACGCCGGAAGGCTTCCTCAGCAACAACGCCGGCGGCATTCTCGGTGGCATCTCTTCCGGCCAGCCGATCGTCGCCCACCTGGCGCTCAAGCCGACCTCCAGCATCACCACGCCGGGCCGCTCGATCGACATCGATGGCAACCCGGTGGAAGTGATCACCAAGGGCCGTCACGATCCGTGCGTCGGTATCCGTGCCACGCCGATCGCCGAAGCGATGATGGCCATCGTGCTGATGGACCACCTGCTGCGCCACCGCGGGCAGAATGCCGACGTGAAGGTGAATACCCCGGTGCTGGGCCAGCTCTGAGTATTCAGCCGACTGTGCCGGCGCTATCGCCGGCAAGCCGGCTCCCACAGGTCATGGGTTGTCGCTGAGGCCTGCGCATAACCTGTGGGAGCTGGCTTGCCAGCGATAGGCCCGGTCAGACACCACCGAACCCGCGGTCTGCCCCATGCCCCCCATCCCCTACTGGCGCCTGTCCAGCTTCTACCTTTTCTACTTCGCCCTGCTCGGCTCCACGGCGCCGTTCCTGGCCCTGTACTTCGATCACCTGGGCTTTTCCCCGGCACGCATCGGCGAGCTGGTGGCCATCCCCATGCTGATGCGTTGCGTCGCCCCCAACCTGTGGGGCTGGCTGGGTGACCGCAGTGGCCAGCGCCTGTTGATCGTGCGTTTGGGGGCTTTGTCGACCCTGGCGACCTTCTCGCTGATCTTCTTCGGCAAGAGCTACGCCTGGCTGGCGTTGGTGATGGCCCTGCACGCGTTCTTCTGGCATGCGGTGCTGCCGCAGTTCGAAGTGATCACCCTGGCCCACCTGCACGGCCAGACCGCGCGCTACAGCCAGGTGCGGCTGTGGGGCTCGATCGGCTTCATCCTCACCGTGGTCGGCCTGGGGCGCCTGTTCGAACAGTTGAGCCTGGACATCTACCCGGTGGCCCTGGTGACCATCATGGCCGGCATCGTCGCCGCCAGCCTGTGGGTGCCCAACGCCCAGCCGCCGGAGCATGCCGAGCGGCGCGGGGCAGGGGGCTTCCTCAAGCAGTTGCTGGCCCCGGGCGTGCTGGCGTTCTACCTGTGCGTGGGGCTGATGCAACTCAGCCACGGCCCGTACTACACCTTCCTCACCCTGCACCTGGAGTCGCTGGGCTATAGCCGCGGTGCGATCGGCCTGCTGTGGGCGCTGGGGGTGGTGGCCGAGGTGCTGGTATTCATGGCCATGAGCCGCATCTTTGCGCGTTTTTCGGTACGCCGGGTGCTGCTGGCGAGCTTCCTGCTGGCCGCCGTGCGCTGGCTGCTGCTGGGCAACCTGGCGGATATCCCGGCGGTGCTGGTGCTTGCCCAGGTGTTGCACGCCGCCACCTTCGGTTGCTTCCACGCCGCCAGCATTGCCTTCGTGCAGTCCAGCTTCGGTGCCCGCCAGCAGGGCCAGGGCCAGGCGTTGTACGCCGCCTTGTCCGGCACCGGCGGTGCGCTGGGCGCGCTGTATTCGGGTTACAGCTGGAAACTCCTGGGCCCGCACTTCACCTTTGGTATGGCCAGCGTCGCGGCACTGGCGGCAGCCGTTATCATTGCCCTCCGTTTGAAAGACAGCAGGAACGACCCCTGATGAGCATCCTCAGCGTTTTCCACAGCAGCAGCCCCGAGCTTGCGAACAAGGTACTGACTCACCACGACGACATCGTCGCCACCCTGGCCGAGCAGGGTGTACGCCTGGTGCGCTGGGAATCCGGCGCGCGCCTGCGTCCTGGCAGCAGCCTGAGCGAGGTGCTGGACGCGTGCCGCGCACCGCTCGACCGGCTGATGAGCGAGCATGGCAGTGCAACCTTCAGCCTGCTCAGCCGCGATGGCGACGACCCCGCCGAGGTCGACTTGCGCGACGAGCATGTGCATGACGACGAGCAAGTGTTCGCGCTGATCAGCGGGCGTGCGCAGCTGAGCCTGCGCCTGGGCGATTTCGTCTATGCCGTGCTGTGTGAAAAAGATGATGTGCTGGTGGTGCCGGCTGGCACCCGGCGCTGGCTTGACCTGGGGGACACGCCGTTCTGCCTGGCGTTGCGGCTGCACGCCAGCGAGCAGGGCGTGCAGCCGCGTTTCACCGGTGATGCCGGTGCCCGGCAGTTCCCGGGGTTTGGCGAGCTCTGAAACAGCCGCTTAGCGGTAGGTTGGCAGCGCGAAGCGCTGCTGGCTCTGCAGCCTGGAGATCACTGGCAGTTCGCTGGCTTGTTCGGCGAGGTCACGGCGCAGCGCACTGATCGCCCACGACAGCTGTTCGGCACTGTGCAGTTGCGCGTAGCTCAGCACTCGGCGGGTGACCACGCCATCGGCGGCGCGCAAGGTCAGCAGCACACCGCCGTCCGGGCGGGCCTTCGTGTCCACCTGATAAGCGGAAAACACCGAGACGAACTTTTGCTGGATGAGGTCCATATCAACTCCTGACTGATGTGTGGGCAGACATGAGTTGGGTTTTGCAGTGATCGTGCCATTCTTCTTGTTGTAAAAAATCCTTTATAAACAATGAGTTATTGATTATTTGGGAACGCCCTGGATTGCATTCTGCAAGGTCGTGCAATTTGCACAGTGCAATTTGCACGGTCATAGCTTCTGTCTCTGCCCCCCATAGAATCTGAACCTTTGACCCGCTGGCGGTGCCTGACCAACACTTGGGCCCATTCAATTGCCACGAGGTTCCAGATGTCCGACCAACAGCCCGCGCCCATGACCGCCGAAGAAACCGCCGCATTCGCCGAAGAAGTCTTCGAGCGTGCCCGCCGCGGCGATGCGCCGATGCTCGGGCGCCTGCTCGACAGCGGCTTGCCGGTCGATTTACGCAACCACAAGGGCGATACCCTGCTGATGCTGGCCAGCTATCACGGCCACCATGAGGCGGTGCAGGTGCTGCTCGGCCACGGTGCCGACCCACTGATCGCCAACGACAACGGCCAGTTGCCCATCGCCGGCGCGGCATTCAAGGGCGACCTGGCGATGATTCGCCTGCTGCTGGAGCAGGGCGTGCCCGTGGACGCCGCCGCAGCGGACGGCCGTACCGCACTGATGCTGGCGGCGATGTTCAATCGCCTGGAGATCATCGACTACCTGCTGGCCCAGGGCGCCGACCCGGCGCACCGCGATGCCGGGGGTGCCACCGCACTGATGGCGGCGCGCACCATGGGCGCGACGGACGCTGCAGCGCGCCTCGAAGCACTCGCCGGCTAACGGCCCGGGGGCGTTTGCGGCTATCCTTGGCGCCTTTTCACGCCAACCCGCAGGGCCCCCCCATGAAAGACCAGTTGCTCGAACTCATCCGTCTCATCGCTGCCGGCTGCATGCGCGATGAGGATATCGAGCGCATCGCCGACGAGGCCGCCCAGGCTTACGCCGACCCCGCCGCCTTCCTTGCTGCCAACCCAGACATCAATTACGACGATACCTTCCCGTTCCCGCTGGGCGAATGGGTGGTGGTCGGCAGCCTGCCCGACACTGTGCTGTTCCAGGCCGACAGCTACCAGGACCTGTTTCAGCAGATCAGCGATTCGTTCGACAAGAGCGTGCCGTTCACCCTCAAGCCCAAGCAACTGGTACGTACCGAGCCGTTGACCGCGCTCAACCGCATCCAGGTGCAGATGGGCGCGCTGAACAAGGAAGCCGGCGGTTATGTGCTGCTGAACTTCAGCCAGTTGCTCGACGACGAGTTGCAGGTGGTGATGGTGGGGCAGAGCGACCTGGCGCGGGTGCTGGAGCTGGGCGCTGCGGTGGGGATCAAGGTCGAGCCGGCGCTGGAAGCGTTGAAGGTGGCTGTGCACGTCTGAAACCTGCGTCGCTCTTTTCGCGGGTAAACCCGCTCCCACAGGTACTGAGCTGGCCTCAGGCCCTGTACAAAACCTGTGGGAGCGGGTTTACCCGCGAAATGGCCCTGAAGGCAGTTGTCAGTTTCAACCCAACGCGGTATCGAGAAACATCATCACCGCAAACCCGCCCATCAACCCCAGTGTCGCCGAGGTCTGGTGGCCGTTGCGGTGGGTCTCCGGAATGACCTCGTGGGACACCACGAAGATCATCGCTCCCGCCGCCAGGCCCATGCTGATCGGGTAGGCCAGGGCGAAGCCGGTGGAGATGCCCAGGCCGATCACCGCACCCAACGGCTCCATCAGGCCGGAGCCGATCGCCACCAGCGCCGCCTTGAAGTTGGACAGCCCCGTGGCGCGCAGGGCCAGGGCGACAGCCAGGCCCTCGGGAATGTCCTGGATGGCGATGGCGCTGGTCAGTGGCAGGCCGATGCTCATGTCGCCGTTGGCGAAACTCACACCGATGGCCATGCCTTCGGGCAGGTTGTGCAGGGTGATGGCCAGCACGAACAGCCACACCCGGCTCACCCGCTCGGCTTGCGGGCCACAGGGGCCCGTGCTTTCGTGCTCGTGCGGGGTGAAACGGTCGAGGCCGAGCATCAGCAGCACGCCCAGGCCCATGCCCAGCACCACGGTGAAGGCTGCGGCCGGGCCGTTGCCGGTGATCTCGCGGGCAGCGTCGAGGCCGGGAAGAATCAGGGAGAAGGAACTGGCGGCGAGCATCATGCCGGCGGCAAAGCCGAGCATCACGTCCTGGCTGCGCGCGCTGACGTCGCGCAGCACCACCGCCAGCACCGCGCCCAGCGCGGTGGCCGCAAAGCCGGACAGGCCGCCGAGGGTGGCCAGGGGCAGGTGGTCGGCATGATCGCCATTGAGCGCATTCCAGATGCTCGCCAGCAGCAGTGCGATGATGGCCAGCAGGCTCAAGCCCAGGCCGGCGCTGAGCCAGGGTGTGGTGCGGGCCTGTTGCCGCCAGGCGCCGAGTGGCGAGAAGGGGGCGGCGTTGTGGTTGTGGGCTGGGGGCATGCGGACCTCGAAGCGATGAATGCTGCCAGTCTATCCACTGACTGGCCCGTGGGACCAAGGATTCCCCTCTATCGAGGCCATAGCCAGCTATGCTCTGGCTCACATTCACCACACGGGAGCGGCGGCATGGGCTCTACTTTCAACGGGCTGGTCGGCCTGGTCATCCTCGCCCTGGACATCTGGGCGGTGCTGAACGTACTCAAAAGCAGCGCCGAAGTCGGTATCAAGGTGTTGTGGATCCTGCTGATCGTGCTGCTGCCGGTGCTGGGGCTGATCATCTGGGCCATTGCCGGCCCGCGGGGCAACCTGCGGATCTGATCACCTGATACCGCGAAAAGCTGGCATCAGCAGTTACAATTTGCCGACGACAAGGCCTATCCTGCCATAGCCTGTGACGGGCGCTATCGACAAAATTTTCACACTCGATTTTCGAGAATCCGCGCCGCACAATACCGCCCTGGTCCGGCGCCATGATCGATGGCAAGGCCTGGCTGTCGGCGATTTCGCCCTTTTCGCAAACCCGCAATCCTAGGACCTCTCCATTCATGGCTATCACGGACGCCCTGAAGCAAGGGGGCGCGCGAGGCTCGTTCTCGCCGACCCTGAAATCCCACCTGGCCTATACGCTGCTCAGCGGCCTGGTGATCATGCTGATGCTCAGCCTCGTGCGCCTGGCGCTGCTGGTCTACAACAGCGACATGATCGGCGACACCCCTTACTCGACCGTGGCCGAAGGTTTCCTCAACGGCCTGCGCTTCGACCTGCGGGTGGTGGTGTACATCAGCATTCCGCTGCTGTTGGCCCTGCTCAGCCCCTGGCTGATGGCCCGGCGTGGCCTGTTCCGCTTGTGGCTGACCATCGCGTCGAGCGTGGTGATGTTCCTCGGCCTGATGGAGATGGATTTCTACCGCGAGTTCCACCAGCGCCTGAACGGCCTGGTGTTCCAGTACATCAAGGAAGACCCCAAGACCGTCATGAGCATGCTCTGGTACGGCTTCCCGGTGGTGCGCTACATCCTGGCCTGGCTGGTCGGCACCTGGCTCTTGAGCCTGCTGTTCAAGGGCATCGACCGCCTGACCCGTGGCGGTAACGCCAGCCTGCAAGGCGCTGGCGCGCGCACCGTGGCGCCTTGGTACGGTCGCCTGGTGGTGTTCGTGGTCATCCTGCTGATCGCCGTGGTGGCCGCCCGTGGCACCCTGCGCCAGGGCCCGCCCATGCGTTGGGGCGATGCTTTCACCACTGACTCGAACTTCGTCAACCAGCTTGGCCTGAACGGCACCCTGACCCTGATCGATGCCGCCAAGAGCCGCTTCGGTGAAGACCGCGCCAACATCTGGAAAGCGACCCTGGACCAGAACCTGGCCACCCAGAGCGTGCGCGACCAACTGCTGACCCCGCATGACACCCTGGTCGATGCCGACGAAGCGGCGATCCGTCGCGACTTCGTGCCGCCCCAGGAACGCACCCTGCCGATCAAGAACGTGGTGGTCATCCTGATGGAGAGCTTCGCCGGGCATTCGGTGGGCGCCCTGGGCAGCGAGACCAACATCACTCCGTATTTCGACAAGCTGGCCAAAGAGGGGCTGCTGTTCGACCGCTTCTTCTCCAACGGCACCCATACCCACCAGGGTATGTTCGCCACCATGGCCTGCTTCCCCAACCTGCCGGGCTTCGAATACCTGATGCAGACCCCGGAAGGCGGCCACAAGCTGTCCGGCCTGCCAGCGCTGCTCAGCGCCCGCGATTACGACGACGTCTACGTCTACAACGGTGACTTCGCCTGGGATAACCAGTCCGGGTTCTTCGGCAACCAGGGCATGACCACCTTCATTGGCCGCAACGACTTCGTCAATCCGGTGTTCTCCGACCCGACCTGGGGCGTTTCCGACCAGGACATGTTCGACCGCGGCAACGAAGAGCTGGCCAAGCATGACGGCAAGAAGCCGATCTATGCCCTGCTGCAGACGCTGTCCAACCACACCCCGTACGCACTGCCCAAGGACCTGCCGGTCGAGAAGGTCACCGGTCAAGGCCGCCTGGACGAGCACCTGACCGCCATGCGCTACTCCGACTGGGCGCTGGGCCAGTTCTTCGAGAAGGCGCGCAAGGAGCCGTACTTCAAGGAGACCCTGTTCGTCATCGTTGGCGACCACGGCTTCGGCAACCACCAGCAGGTCACCGAGCTGGACCTGGGCCGCTTCAACGTGCCACTGCTGCTGATTGCCCCGGGTATCCAGGACAAGTTCGGCGCGGTCAACCACACCGTGGGCACCCAGGTCGACATCGTGCCGACCATCATGGGCCGCCTCGGTGGCCAGGCCCGCCACCAGTGCTGGGGCCGTGACCTGCTCAACCTGCCGGAAGGCGACCAGGGCGTGGGTATCATCAAGCCGTCGGGCAGCGAACAGATCGTCGGCCTGGTGCAGGGTGACCGTATCCTCATCGAGTCCAAGGACATGAGCCCGCGCATGTACCGTTACCAGCTGGGCCGTGAGTTCAAGGCCGAGCTGATCGACAGCCCGGACGAGTCGCAGTTGCAGAAAAAACTGGAGGCGTACATCCAGACCGCGACCAAGAGCTTGCTGGACAACACCGCTGGTGTGGTCCATGGCACGCCGAAGTAACTAAGTCGCTGCATCGAAAAAGCCCGCCCTGACCCGGCGGGCTTTTTTTATCAGGTTTCATGCTTGGGGCTGAACAATTGCCCCCTTGTCAGGGTCAAGCTAGTACGCAGTTTCACTCACCGTAGTGGTAGCGAGGGCTGATCGATGAAAGAGTGGGAAGTGCGCTTTGCTGACCAGAAGGGCGAACCGCAATCGCTGTTGCTCAACGCCGAGCAGCGCCCCAGCGAGGAAGATGCCGCACGGGCGATTCGCTCCCGTCTGTTTCCGCTGATGGATGAACTGGACCTCAACGATTTTCAGGACCGCAGCTTTTCCCCGACGGCGCGTTGGCTCAAGGAGCAGAACGGCGTCACCATCACCGCTATTGACGAAGCCCCCTGAATAACGGGTTTCTGGCGAGGTGCCGGCTCAGGCACTACGCTGCTTGAAGACGTGGGCCTATTCTGCGGGTCCGCGTCGTCTTCATTCTCGTTTTGCATCAGCTCTAAACGCCAGGCAGGTCTCAAGTGCCAGGTGAGTGCGTTGTGCACGGAAAGTCTATCCATTGCATTGCAGGAGGACGTTTCATGAGCAGCCTGAACGACGATATCAGCAGCAGTGTTCTTAGCCAGATGAAAGCTGGCGGTTTTGACTTCACCCGCATCCACCCCATTGAGTTCTATGCCGTTTTCCCCGACGAGGCCTGCGCGCGCCGGGCGGCGGGGCAGTTCCGTGGGGAGTCGCTCAGTGCCCAGGTGAGCGAGCGCGACGATGGCGCCTGGCACCTGGAACTGAGCAAGGTCATGTATGCCACCTACGGGGGGATTGGCGCTTTCGAGGCATCGTTCGAACGCGTCGTTTCGCCTTATGGCGGCGAGGTCGAAGGCTGGGGCGTCAAGCAGGAGCGGCCGATCGCCTGAGACCTGCAGGAGCGCCCCGGCAAGGCCGCTCCTGCAGTCAGCGCAAGGTCGGCTTCACTGTTTACGCCCCGCCATATGTTTCAGATACGCCAGCAACGCATCGAGCTCCTGCTCGTTGAGCACCTGCGTGGAAAACCCCGGCATCCTTGCCTGCGGCCACCGCCGCAGGCTCTGCGGGTCGCGGATGTACTGGCGCAGGAACGCCGGCTGGAAATACTCGGTGGGGTTGTGCGGCAGGTTCAGGTCCGGGCCGAATTGCGCGTCGCCTGCGCCATTGAGGCGGTGGCAGGCCAGGCAGTTCTGCTGGAACAGGGCGAAGCCCTGGCGCACCGGGTCGTGCTCAGGCAACGCGGGGGCGGGCAACAGGGCAGGGAAGCGTACCTCCACCGCAGCCAGGCGGCGGATCGTGGCGATCTGGAACGGCCATTGTTCGGGGCGGATACCGCTGGCCCGGGGGTTGGTCCAAACCAGGTAGAACGGCCCGGCGCTCGGCTTGCCGGCGGCGAGCGGCGGCCAGCCATGGGCGGGATCTTCGATGGCCAGCCAGGCCTGGGCCGGGCCGCTTTGCAGCAGCGGAGCCGCCGGCATTTCGGCGGCGAAACCATCCAGGGCCACGGCTTGCAGGTGATCGGCTGCGCTCACCCCTTCGAGCAGCGCCGCCAGCGGCACGGCGCGGTAATGCACCGTGCGTTTGTAGGCCACATCCTGTTCGATGATGATATCGCGGGCTTGTGGGTGGTGGAGCAGTTGCTCGCTCTGCCATTGCCGGTGCTTTTCGCCCAGCTCCAGGTTCAACTGCGCCGCCGAAAGCGGCGGTGTGAGCAACAGGCAGAGCAGGGCGAGGTACAGGCGCATGGGGGTCTCCAACCATCAAGGTTGGCAGATTACCCGTGCATAACCTGCAAAGGCCACAGCCGCCGTCAGCCAAACAGCCGGGTGAGGTTCGGCAGAATCAGTAGCAGTGTGGTGGCGAACAGTATGAGCCCGGCTTGGCGTACTTTCGATTGTCTGAACATGGCGGACCGCCTTCTTGTTGTTATTCCTGAATAACCCTTGGCTTCCCTGTCACGCGTCGGGTCGATCGCAGTGGCGTGGTAAGACGCCGTCGCTGCTTGCCTCGTGTTTTGTCGATATACAACCAACAGTAGGGCGCGCGTCAGGGATGTTTCAGAACCCTTTGTTCTATTGGATTTTGCATTGATATCCGAGGGTTTTAAGGCCACTGGCCACCTCGCTGGCACGCTCTGGCTAGACGAGTGCGCGCAGGGGGTTACCGAGGGTTACAGGGCCTACCGTTCGTCCGGACATCCTACTTGCTTGTGCTGATATTTCGCGTCAGTCTTTACAGCAAATCCCACCCACATGTCGTTCAGGACTACCGCTATGTCGTTACGCATCTGCATCCTTGAAACCGATGTCTTGCGACCGGAGCTGCTCACGCAGTACCAGGGCTACGGAAGGATGTTCGAGCAGCTGTTTTCGCGTCAGCCGATCGCTGCCGAGTTTGACGTGTTCAACGTCATGAACGGCGACTACCCCCCGGACGGCGTAGCCTTCGATGCTTACCTGGTCACAGGCAGCAAGGCCGACTCGTTCGGCGACGACCCCTGGATCCAGACTCTCAAGGCCTACCTGCTCAAACTTTATGAGCGCGGCGAGAAGCTGCTGGGCGTGTGCTTCGGCCATCAACTGCTGGCCTTGACCCTCGGTGGCAAGGCCGAGCGCGCCGACAAGGGCTGGGGTGTGGGTATTCATCGCTACAGCCTGGCGGCCCATGCCCCGTGGATGGACCCGCAAGTGTCCGAGCTGACCCTGCTGATCAGCCACCAGGACCAGGTCACCCAGCTGCCCAAGGATGCAACGGTGATCGCCTCCAGCGATTTCTGCCCGAACGCCGCCTATCACATTCGCGACCAGGTGTTGTGCTTCCAGGGCCATCCGGAGTTCGTCCACGACTATTCCCGCGCATTGCTCGATGCGCGCCAGGATTACCTGGGTGATGAGGTCTATCAGAAAGCCGTGGCCAGCCTGGCCAGCGAGCACCAGGGTGACCTGGTGGGCGAGTGGATGCTGCGCTTCATCCAACAGCCGGCCAAGTCGAAGCCTGACGCCGCCTGATCGATCGCGGGGCAAGCCAGCTCCCACGGAGGCCGTGGGAGCTGGCTTGCCCCGCGATGCGTTCTACAGCCAGCCCGAACGCTTGAAGCTGTAGAACAACCCCGCACACCCCAGCCCGATCACGCTTAGCACGGCAAAATAGCCGTAATGCCAGCCCAGCTCCGGCATGTTCTGGAAGTTCATCCCATAAATTCCGGCAATCGCCGTGGGGAACGCCAGGATTGCCGCCCAGGCCGCGAACTTGCGCTGGGTGATGCTCTGGCGCGATGACTCCAGCAGCATGCCGATCTCGATGGTCTGGCTGGCGATGTCGCGGATGCCGGCCAAATCCTCCATCTGCCGCGTGACGTGGATCTGCACGTCGCGAAAGTAGGGGCGCATGTTCTTGTCGATGAACGGGAAGTTCAGGCGCTGCAGCTCCTCGCTCACCTCGACCATCGGCGCCACGTAGCGGCGCAGGCGCAGGATGTCGCGGCGCAGGCTGTGCAGGCGCTGGATATCCTCTTCCTTGAGCGAGTTGCTCAGCACGCTCTGCTCCAGCTCTTCGATTTCGCCGTGGATGGCTTCGCTGACCGGCTGGTAGTTCTCGGTGACGAAGTCGAGCAAGGCGTACAACACGAAATCTTCACCGTGTTCGAGCAGCAGCGGGCGCGCCTCGCAACGCTGGCGCACCAGGGCATAGGATTTCGAATGGCCGTTGCGGCAGGTGATGATGTAGCCGTTGCCGGCAAAGATGTGGGTTTCGATGAATTCCAGCCGGCCCTCGTGGCGCACCGGGGAGTAGGTGACGATGAACAGTGCGTCGCCGAAGGTTTCGAGTTTCGGCCGGCTGTGTTTTTCCAGGGCGTCTTCGATCGCCAGCTCATGCAGGCCGAACTGACGCTGCAGGTTGGCCAGCTCCTCGGCATTGGGCTCTTCAAGGCCGATCCAGACGAAATGCCCGGGCTTGCGTGCCCACTCGGCGCCTTCATCGAGGTTGATGTTGGTGACTTTCCTGCCGGCGCTGTACACCGCAGACGCGACGACTCGACCCATGGTTGCCCGCTTATTCGGTTGAACACGACGGACAGCTTGGGCTGTGTAAGCGATTGGGGCAACCCGTGGACATGAAGATTTGCGCAGGCCCTAGGCCGGCAAGCCGCGGCGCCCACAGAGTGGCGCACGCGGTCGAGGTGGGAGCCGGCTTGCCGGCGATGGGCCCTAGAGTCAGGCTCAGTTGCCGGGCAGCTCGTTTTCCATATGGTCGATGCAATGCTGCATCTGCGCCTGGCACTGCTCGATCACGGCTGGCAGGTCCTGCTGGGTCAGGCCTGCGGTGGCGATCGGCGCCAGCGAGCGAATGATCACCGTGCGCCGGCGCCAGCTGTTCAGGCCCATGCGCCGCGTGTAACGGCTGACGCACACCGGCACGATCGGCACACCGGCTTCGAGGGCCATGTGGAACGCGCCTTTCTTGAACGGCAACAGCTGTTCGCCCGGGTTGCGCGTGCCCTCGGGGAAGACCCAGATCGAGGTGTCGTGCTGCAAGGTGCGGGTAGTCGCCTGCAGGGCCTGGCGTGCCTGGAAGACGTTTTTACGGTCTATCAGCACGTTGCCGCCCAACCAGAACAGCTGGCCGAACAGCGGCACCCAGCCCAGGCTTTTCTTGCCGATGGCCACGGTGCGCCGCGGTACCACCTGGCCAATGATGAACAGGTCGTAGTTGGACTGATGGTTGGCAATGATCACGCAGCCCGGGGGCTGGTCCCACAGCGGGCCGACCTCGGCCTTGACCTTGATGCCCATGAACCAAGCGGCGGGCACGCTGTAGAGGCGGGCGAACAGGCGGCTGTTGTCGGGGTTGAACGGGCGCAGCAGGCCGATGACCAGGCCAAGCACTCCCACGAGCAGGAAATGCAGCCCCAGCAGGAGCATGCGAAGCAGATAAAGCATGGTACGACTCACACAGAACGATCGCGGCGCAGTGTACGGACGTGCACTGTTGGCGGCAAATGCTGTGGGAGGCTTGATGTCCTGTCTGTAGGAACGGCCCGACAAGGCCGATCCCACAGGCGTTCCGGGCAGCCAATCAGCCCAGGTGGTTCTGGTCCGACAGGATGGCCTCGTCCAGCACCTCCAGCAGGCCTTTGCGCACCTTCAGCTTGGTGTTCTTGTGCGCCAGCATGTTCAGCTTCTTCATTTCGCGGGCGACCGCGGTGGCGGTTTCCAGCAGTTGCTCGGCCGGCACCACCTTGTCGAGGAAGCCAGCGTCCACCGCGCCCTGCGGGTCGAACACCTCGGCATTGTTCACCGAACGCTGGAAGGCTGCACGGCTCAGGCGGTCACGGGCCAGTTCGATACCGGCATGGTGCATGGTCATGCCGATCTGCACTTCGTTCAGGCAGATCTTGTAGGGGCCTTCGACACCGATGCGGTAGTCGCCCGACAGCAGCAGGAAGGCGCCCTTGGCCACCGCGTTGCCTGGGCAGGCGACGATCACCGGGAAGGGGTGCGAGAGCAGGCGGCGGGCCAGGGTGGAGCCAGCGGTGACCAGCCCGACGGCTTCTTTAGGGCCGGCGGTCATCACCTTGAGGTCGTAACCGCCGGAGAGAATGCCCGGCTGGCCGGTGATGATCACGATTGCACGTTCCTCGACGGCGCGGTCGAGCGCGGCGTTGAACGCCTTGATGACCTCCGGCGAGATCGCGTTGACCTTGCCGTTGTTCAGGGTCAGGGTGGCGATGCCGTCTTCGGCGTGGTAGGTAATCAGCTCGCTCATGGCAGAGTCCTTAGGGGGGCGTGGCGACGACGTTACCCAGCGTCGCCTGCCAGGTAAAGCACCAAGGCTGACCGGTTGGTCAGCGCCAGGCCGCTACCCCTCGCGCCATCGGGCCGGCGCATCTGCGGCAGGTAAAAGCGCAGGCCACAATGGCAGCTTTGCCTTGATAACCGAGAGAATTCGGCTGATTGGCTTAAGCGCATGAAAATTCTGAAAAAAATGCTTGCCAAAGAAAGACTCTTCTACTAAATTAGCGCGCCTCGACAGGCTAAACAGCTTGAAGAGAAACGGTGAAGTGTCCGAGTGGTCGAAGGAGCACGCCTGGAAAGTGTGTATACGAGAAATCGTATCAAGGGTTCAAATCCCTTCTTCACCGCCACATTCTACGAGAAGCCCCCGAATCGAAAGGTTCGGGGGCTTTTTGTTTTGGCTGATCCGAAAGCCCCATGAAACCCTGTGGGAGCAACTGTCTTATGTTGTCAGTGCTGGCCTCATCGCTGGCAAGCCTGCTCCCACAGGTACGATGCTTGCCTCGAGGTTAGCGCGGCCCATGTGGGAGCGGGTTCACCCGCGAACACCGGCAGCGCCGGTGCCATGCTGCGCGGTGCTTGCTTCGCGGGTAGATTGCAGCGGCGAACCGCCGCTTCCACAGAAGGCGCTTTGCGTCAGAAACTCACCGAAGCCGACAACCGCGCAGTACGCGGAGCGCCCTGGAACAAGTAGTTGTCCCCCAGGTAGTCGCCCACGTCGCGCCAGTAGCGCTTGTCGAACACGTTGTCCACGGTGAGGCGCAGCACCGTGTCGTAGCCGCCGATGCGGGTGCTGTAACGGCTGCCGAGGTCGAACACGGTGTAGCCGCCGACTTCGACGTTGCCGGCCTGGCTGGCATATTTGCTGGCGCTGTAGCGCGCGCCGCCGAGCAGCGCCAGGCCTGGCACGGGCAGGGCGTAGTCGGCGTGCAGCGCGGCGCGCAGGCGTGGCACGTTGATCGCCTGATGGCCTTCATAGGCGTCGGTGCCGCTGTCCTGCACCCGGGCGCGGATCGCCGCGGCACTGGCCTGAACCTGCAGTTTCGAGGTCACCCAGCCGCTGGCGCCCAGTTCCAGGCCGGTGTTCTTCTGCTGGCCTTGCTGCACATAGGTGAAGCTGCCGTCGTCCTGCGGCTGCGCGTACTGGTAGGCCTGGCGGATCTGGAACAGCGCGGCACTGAAG
The DNA here is from genome assembly GCF_003940825.1 of Pseudomonas oryziphila. NCBI lineage: Bacteria > Pseudomonadati > Pseudomonadota > Gammaproteobacteria > Pseudomonadales > Pseudomonadaceae > Pseudomonas > Pseudomonas oryziphila. The sequence goes on from NZ_CP034338.1 coordinate 1,651,441, forward strand.
CTCATGCCCTGCCAGTCGCGCTTGATACCCACTTCCAGCTGGCGCGACAGGGTGGGGGCGAGGATCTCGGCGGCGTTGCTGGCGAACCAAGGCGCCGTGCTGCCACTGGAAAGGCCTTTGGAGTAGCTGGCGTACAGCGTGGTATCCGCCTGCGGCTTGTAGATCAGCGCGGCGTTGGGCAGCAACTGGTACTGCCGGGTATGCCGGCCGGCGATGCCGTTTTCATCCCAGGTCTTCTCGTCCAGGCGCACTTCGCGAGCGCCGATCACGGTCTGCCAGTGTTCGTCGAAGGTGATGCGGTCGCTGACGAACAGGCCGTACTGGCGGCTGTCCAGGCGGCGTTCGCTGTCGCCGATGGGCTTGTCGGACGGCGCCAGCGCCGGTGCACCGGTGTAGATGTTGCCCGTGCCCAGCCACTCGTTGTAGTACGGGCGCTGGTCGAGGGTGCGCCGCTGGGCGCTGGCACCAACCGTCAGTTCGTGGCCCACGCCGAACGCGTCGAAGCGGCCATCGAGCATGGCCTGGGCCTCGTCGGTGCGCCGGGTGTCGTCCGGGCTGCGGAAGTCATAGATGTCGTAGTCGCCGTTGCTGGCAAAGAACGCGCCTTCACTGGAGCCCCAGGCAAACGCGCTGTAGTCATCGATCACCACCTTGCTGCGCGACGCGCTCAAGGTGCCGTTCCAGTCATCGTTGAAGCGGTACTTGAAGCGCCCACCCAGGTTCAGCGAGTCGTTCTGCACCGGCTTGGCCCACTGCTGCCAGGCCAGGTGGTCCTTGGGGTCGACATCGTGCGGCAGTTGGCTGCCGCCCAGCAGTTGGTAGCCCGGCACCGAGTACTGCTCGCGGTGCTGGTATTCAGCATCCAGTTCCAGCACGGCGTCGGGGTTGATCTGCCAGTCGGCGGCCAGCGAGGCGAAGTCGCGTTTGCCGTCGGCATGGTCGACATAGCTGCGGATGTCTTCATGGGCCAGGTTGACGCGCAGGCCGAACTGGCGCTCGGCGCCGAACCAGCCGCCCAGGTCGGTGGCCAGGTAGCGTTCGCCCTGTTCGTTGCTGGAAACGCTGAGGGTGCGCACGTCTTCCGTGCGCTTGGTCACGTAGTTGACCAGCCCGCCAGGCTCCGACACGCCGCTTTGCAGCCCCGAAAGTCCCTTGAGCAACTCGACCTGCTGCTTGTTCTCCAGTGCCACGTTCTGCTCACCGGCGATGGTCTGGCCGTTGATCCGGTAACTGCTGGCGGCATTGAGCTCGAAACCGCGCACGTTGAAGTTCTCGTAGTAACCGACCGGCGCATAGCTTTCACCCACCGAGGCGTCGCTCTGCAGCACTTCGCTCAATTTGCGCACCTGGCGGTCGTCGAGCAGCTGGCGGCTGAACACGCTGACCGCCGCCGGGGTATCGAGCAGTGGCGCATTGTGCAGCCCGCCGACCTGCGCCTCGCGGGCCTGGTAGCCATCACTGCCGTACACCTCGGTGACCTTTACCGGCGCCAGGGTCACGCTGTCTGCTGCCAGGGCATGGGCGCCGTGCAGGGCAAGGCCAAGGCCGAGCAGGCCAAGGGGCAGGCGGGGGCGAAGCGGGGTCATGCGGGGCTCCTTGAAAATACCGACGCCGCCGTTATCGGTCGGCGGCGGTCGGCAGGGCAGGTGTCGGGCAGGGCTGACCCGCCGGCGTTGCGCCGGTCAGGCGGATGCAAAAGGGCGCCATGTTAACAGGCGCGCACGGGCAAGTGCCTGCAAACGCAGGCACTCAGGGAGAAAACGTATGGGGCCCGGGTGAATTCAGGCGGCGACTGGCCGTTGATGCCGGCGCCAGTTGTCGTCGATCTTCGACCAGGTCTTGCCGTCGGTGATGGCCAGCAGTTTGCGACCATCCTTGAAGGTGGCGATGAAGGTCACTTCGTCCTCCTTGCCACCCAGCAGCAGGCCGGCAAGCAGGCCGACCGGCCCGGCCACCAGTGCTCCGGCCATGCCCCAACCCAGGGCGCCGCCGAGGCTGCGGGTCGATTCCAGGTTGGCCAGTTTCAGCTCCTGGATGCGTGTGAGGGAAATGCGCTCGCCAGGCGAGGGGCTGCGCGGGGTCTTGAGTGTGAGCGCTCCATTGCGATACTCGCCTTCACCTTGCAAGAAATCGCCGGATTGCACCGTGAGTCTTGTCATCGTGTCGTCCTGTCGGGAAAGGGCATTTGACCAACGCCTAATGAGCGCCGTGGGCGCGGGCAAGTCAACGGCCAGGCGACGGAGGGTCGTGCGGCCGGTTGTCGCGCAGTAAAGCGCCTAAACGAAATGATGCTTCGAATGAACATCAAGTGGTCGCGTTTTCATAAGTAAACTTCGAGCGGATGAATAAAAACCACTGAGTCATTAATTGGGCTCATGGTTTTGCCCAGGTTTTCCGGGGTAATAACAGTTTGCGCAAATAAGGGCGTGGCAGTGTCGGTGTTCACAAACGAAAAAGTTCTGTCAGAAAACGCTGGACAGAAAGTTTCACTTTGTGTCAGTTTTTTTGCGCCTCATAAGGGCGAGTGACAGGATGAACTCGCCAAGTGGGAGACTCCTGTCTGACATCAACTGCTTGTTCGTAAACAAGGAAGTAACCTGCATGTCGAAAGTCCAAGTTAATGCCAGTGTTTCGGCCACTTCTGCGTTACAACCGCAAGGGCCGAGTGCCTCCGCCGGTTTGATCGACCGTTTCGCCCATCAGTACGATCGCGGCGGCGCCAACATCAACGGCAAAGCGTCCTACACCGTCGACCAGGCGGCCGATTTCATCCTGCGCGATGGCGCGGCCTGGAAAGACCTGAACAAGGACGGCACCATCAGCCTCACCTACACCTTCCTCAACCGCGCACCGTCGGACTTCTACAGCCGCGAACTGGGCAGCTTCAGCCAGTTCAGCAGCCTGCAGAAGGACCAGGCCAAGCTCGCCATGCAGTCCTGGGCGGACGTGGCCAAGGTGACCTTCACCGAGGCGGCGTCGGGCGGCGACGGTCACATGACCTTCGGCAACTACAGCGCCAACGACGGCGGCGCGGCCTTCGCCTACCTGCCGTTCGACCAGCCTGGCTCGCACAAGGGTGAATCCTGGTACCTGATCAACAGCGGCTACCAGGTCAACACCACCCCGGGCACCGGCAACTACGGGCGCCAGACCCTCACCCACGAAATCGGCCACGTGCTCGGGCTGTCCCACCCCGGCGACTACAACGCCGGCAATGGCAACCCGACCTACCGCGACGCCACCTACGCCCAGGACACCCGCGGCTACAGCGTCATGAGCTACTGGAGCGAGAGCAACACCTCGCAGAACTTCGTCAAGGGCGGCGGGCAGTACTACGCCTCGGCGCCACTGCTGGACGATATCGCGGCGATCCAGAAACTCTACGGCGCCAACTACGCGACCCGCTCGGGCGACACGGTGTATGGCTTCAACTCCACCGCCGATCGCGACTTCTACTCGGCCACCTCGGCGTCGTCGAAGGTGGTGTTCGCGGTGTGGGACGGCGGCGGCAACGACACCCTGGACTTCTCCGGTTTCACCCAGAACCAGAAGATCAACCTCAACGAGGCATCGTTCTCAGACGTGGGCGGCATGGTCGGCAACGTGTCCATCGCCAAGGGCGTCACCGTGGAAAATGCCTTTGGCGGTTCGGGCAACGACCTGCTGATCGGCAATGCCGTGGCCAACCTGCTCAAGGGCGGGGCCGGCAACGACATCATCTACGGCGGTGGCGGTGCCGATACCCTGTGGGGCGGCGCCGGCGCGGACACCTTCGTGTTCGGCGCGGTCAGTGATTCGACCAAGGCGGCACCGGACCGGATCATGGACTTCACCAGCGGGCAGGACAAGATCGACCTGTCGGGCATGGCCGCCTTCGCCGTGGACAAGCTGCCGCTGCAGTTCGTCAACGCCTTCACCGGCCATGCCGGCGAGGCGATCCTCAGCTACGACCAGGCCACCAACCTGGGCAGCCTGACCATCGATTTCACCGGAAACAGCCTCGGCGATTTCCTGGTGACCACCGTTGGCCAGGCCGCTGTCACTGACATCGTGGTCTGATGCACGAGGGGGCGGCGTGTGTGCGCCGCCCCTTTTGAGCTGAGGTTGACGCATGCCTTTTTGCAAACCAATGATCGCCGTGTGGGCGATCCTCCTGACGGTGATGACCGAGGTCAGTATGGCCAGCAGCCTGTTACTCCCCAACCCCGCGCAACTGGCCGGGCGTTGGCAGCTTTACCCTGAAAGCCAGCAAGCGCAGGCCTGTGAGTTGCGCCTTGACGCCAACGAAGGCGTGCTGGGCGGCGATCTGGATTGTGTCGCGCAGCTGATCGGCCTGCGTCCCGGCAGTTGGCTGGTAACCCCGGATACCCTGGCTCTGGTGGGCGGGGACGGCAGCAGCGTGGTGCACTTCAGCCGCGAAGGCGCCCTGCGCTATGGCTGGACTGCTCCAGACGGCACGCCGCTGATACTCGAACGCCAGCACCCATAACCCCCGCCCGGCACTTTGCAGTGCCGGGCCAATAAGGGCGAAACATGAAACAACCGAGCCAAAAGCCCGGGGCACCCTTGTGGGCGGCGCTCGGCAACTACAAGTCGACCTTGATCAGCGTTGGCTGTTTTACCGCACTGATCAATGTATTGATGCTGGTACCTTCCATTTATATGTTGCAAGTGTACGACCGTGTACTGAGTTCGCAGAACACCACAACGTTGTGGATGCTGACCTTGATGGTCGTCGGCTTCTTTGTATATATCGGCGCACTCGAAGCGGTGCGCAGTTTCATTGTTATTCGCGTGGGCAACCAGTTGGAGAAAAGTTTCAACCTGAGTGTGTATCGCGCGGCCTTCGAGCGTAACTTGCGCCAGCGTGACGGCGCTGCCGGGCAAGCCTTGAACGACCTCACCCAATTGCGCCAGTTCGTCACCGGGCCTGCGTTGTTCGCCTTCTTCGATGCCCCCTGGTTCCCCCTCTACCTGGCGGTGATCTACCTGTTCAATGTATGGCTCGGAGTGATGGCCACGGTCGGCGCACTGCTGTTGGTCGGCCTGGCCGTGCTCAACGAGCGCCTGACCCATGCCACCCTGGCCGAGGCCAGCAACGTCCAGCAGCAATCGACCATGCTCGCCGCAAGCCAGCTGCAGAGCGCCGAAAGCATCCAGGCCATGGGCATGCTCGGCGCCCTGCGCCAGCGCTGGTTCGCCCTGCACGGGCGCTTCCTCGACCTGCAGAACCGCGCCAGCGACACCTCGGCGGTGATCACCGCCAGCAGCAAGGGCCTGCGCCTGTGCCTGCAATCGCTGGTACTGGGCCTGGGCGCACTGCTGGTGATCGAGGGCCAGATGACGCCCGGCATGATGATCGCCGGTTCCATCCTCATGGGCCGGGTGCTCAGCCCGATAGACCAGTTGATCGCGGTGTGGAAGCAGTGGAGCGGCGCCCAGCTGGCCTACCAGCGCCTGGGCAGCTTGCTGCACGATCACCCCGAGCCGCCGGCGCCCATGCCGTTGCCGGCACCCAGCGGTGCCCTGGCGGTGGAGCAGCTCAGCGCCGGCCCGCCCGGGCGCAACCTGGCCACGCTGGCGCAGGTGAGCTTCAGCCTGGCGCCGGGTGAACTGCTGGGCGTGCTGGGGGCCTCGGGCTCGGGCAAGTCGACCCTGGCCAAGGTGCTGGTCGGCGTGTGGCCGAGCCTGGCCGGACATGTGCGCCTGGATGGCGCCGAGCTCAAGCAATGGGACCGTGAAGCCCTTGGCCCGCACATTGGCTACCTGCCGCAGAACATCGAGCTGCTGCGCGGCAGCATTGCCGAGAACATCGCCCGCTTCGGCGAGCTGGATGGCCAGAAAGTGGTCGAGGCCGCGCGCCTGGCCGGGGTGCATGAGCTGATCCTGCGCCTGCCCCAGGGCTACGACACCCGCCTGGGCGAGGCGGGCGCCGACCTGTCCGGCGGGCAGAAGCAGCGCATTGCCCTGGCCCGCGCGCTGTACGGCAACCCCTGCCTGATCGTGCTCGACGAGCCCAACTCCAACCTCGACAGCCCCGGCGAAGCCGCCCTGGCCAGCGCCCTGATGCAGCTCAAGGCCCAGGGCCGCACCGTGGTGCTGGTGACGCACCGCAGCGCGGCACTGGCCCAGGCCGACAAACTGCTGGTGCTCAACGAAGGGCGCATGCAGGGCTTCGGCCCGGCCCGCGACATTCTCCACGCCCTTGGCCAGGGCCAGGCGCAACGCCCATTGCAGGCCGGAGGTGGCGCATGAGCCGGCATGAGCGCGATGCGCGTTTCCATGTACGCCTGGGTTGGCTGCTGACCCTGGTCGGCTTTGGCGGGTTCATGGCCTGGGCCAGCCTGGCGCCGCTCGATCAGGGCGTGCCGGTGCAAGGCACGGTGGTGGTGTCGGGCAAGCGCAAGGCGGTGCAGTCCATGGCTGCCGGCGTGGTCAGCCGGATCCTGGTCAGCGAAGGCCAGCAGGTGCGCCAGGGCGAGCCGCTGTTTCGCCTTGATCGCACCCAGGTGCAGGCCGATGTCGACGCGCTGCAGGCCCAGTACCGCATGAGCCGCGCCAGCCTGGCGCGCTGGCAGAGCGAGCGCGACAACCTTGGCCAGTTGCAGTTTCCCGCCGAGCTCAGCGCCGATGCCGACCCCAGGCTGGGGCTGATCCTCGAAGGCCAGCGCCAGTTGTTCGACAGCCGGCGCCAGGCCCTGGCCCGCGAGCAGGGCGCCCTGGCCGCCAGCATCGATGGCTCCCAGGCCCAGCTGGCCGGCATGCGCCGTGCCCGCGGCGACCTGCAGGCCCAGGCCGATTCGTTGCGCGAGCAGTTGGACAGCCTGCGCCCGCTGGCCGGCGAGGGCTACATCCCGCGCAACCGGGTGCTGGAGTACCAGCGCCAGCTGTCGCAGGTGCAGCGTGACCTGGCGCAGAACGCTGGCGAAAGCGCACGGCTTGAACAGGTGATCGTCGAGGCGCGGTTCAACCTGCAACAGCGCCGCGAGGAGTACCAGAAAGAAGTGCGCAGCCAGCTGGCCGAGGCCCAGGTGAAAGCGGCGACGCTTGAGCAGCAGCTCAATTCCGCGCGTTTCGACCTGCAGCACAGCGAGATCCTCGCCCCGGCCGACGGCATCGCGGTGAACCTGGGCGTGCACACCGAGGGCGCGGTGGTGCGTGCCGGTGACACTTTGCTGGAAATCGTCCCCCAGGGCACCGCGCTGGAGGTGGAAGGGCGCCTGCCGGTCAACCTGGTGGACAAGGTGGCGCCACAGTTGCCGGTGGACATCCTGTTCACCGCGTTCAACCAGAACCGCACGCCCAGGGTGACCGGCGAAGTGGCGCTGGTGTCGGCCGACCAACTGATCGACGAACGCACCGGCCAGCCGTATTACGTACTGCGCAGCAGCGTCAGCGACGCGGCGCTGGCACGCCTGCAAGGGTTGTCGATCCGCCCGGGCATGCCCGCCGAACTGTTCGTACGTACCGGCGAACGCTCACTGCTCAACTACCTGTTCAAGCCCCTGCTCGACCGTGCAGGCAGCGCCTTGACCGAACAATAAGGACTGCGTGTGAACAAGCTGCAATTGATCGGGCTGCTGGCGGCCTGCGCCTGGCTGCCGACGGCCGCGCAGGCGGCCATGGGGCCGTTCCAGGTTTACGAGCAGGCGCTGCGCCGCGACCCGACCTACCTGGCCGCCTTCAAGGAACACGAGGCCGGCCAGGCCTATCGTGACATCGGCCGCGCCGGGCTGTTGCCGAACCTGTCGTACAACTACAACCGCGGGCGCAACGATTCCGAGGTGTCCTACCTTGGCGATTCTCGGCGCCAGACCGAGGACCGCACCTACAACAGCATGGGGTCGAGCTTCACCCTGCAGCAGCCCTTGTTCGATTACCAAGCCTATTCGAGCTACCGCAAGGGCGTGGCCCAGGCGCTGTACGCCGACGAAAACTTCCGCGATCAGAGCCAGCAACTGTTGGTGCGGGTAATGACCAGCTATACCCAGGCGCTGTTCGCCCAGGACCAGATCGCCATCAGCGTGGCCAGCAAACAGGCCTACCGCCAGCAGTTCCAGCAGAACCAACGGCTGTTCGATGCCGGCGAAGGCACCCGTACCGACATCCTCGAAGCCCAGGCCCGGTTCGAGTTGGCCGATGCCGAGGAGATCCAGGCGCGCAACGAGCAGGATGCCGCGCTGCGCGAGCTGGGCGCGTTGATCGGCGAGCCTGCGGTGCGGGTCGAGGACCTCGCGCCGCTTTCGGCCGGCTTCGTTCTGCCGCCGGTCGAGCCCAGCGGCTATGACGCCTGGCAGGAACGGGCCGTGGCCAACAATCCACAGCTGGCGTCGTCGCGTCAGGCTGTGGAAGTGGCGCGTCAGGAAGTGGAACGCAACCGCGCCGGGCACCTGCCCAGGGTCACCGCGTTCGCCACCTCGCGGCGCCAGGAATCGGACAGCGGCAACACCTACAACCAGCGCTACGACACCAACACCGTCGGCATCGAGGTCAGCGTGCCGATCTTCGCCGGTGGCGCTGTCTCGGCCTCGACCCGTCAGGCCAGCCGGCAGCTGGAGCAGGCCGAGTACGCCATGGACGGCACTACCCGCAGCGCCCTGATCGAGCTGCGCAGGCAGTACAACGCCTGCCAGTCCGGGGCCAGCCGCCTGCGTGCCTACGAGCGAGCGCTGGTGGCGGCCGAGGCGTTGGTGGTGTCGACGCGCAAGAGCGTGCAGGGCGGCGAGCGGGTCAACCTGGATGTGCTCAATGCCGAGCAACAGCTGGCCACCACCCGCCGCGACCTGGCCCAGGCGCGGTATGACTACCTGCTGGCCTGGATCAAGCTGCACTACCAGGCGGGGGTGTTGAGCGAGACGCAGTTGGCGCGGGTGGATGAGGCATTCATCGCCAGCAAGCTGTGACCCCTGTGGGAGCGGCGGTTCGCCGCTGCGATTTACCCGCGAAGATGACACCTCATTGCCTGGCACGGGCTATGCCCGTGTTCGCGGGTGAACCCGCTCCCACAGGGATCGCGTGACCCTGTGGGAGCGGGTTTGCCCGCGAAAGAGACACTGCGGTGCCCGTGTCAGTCGGCGATGAAAGCCATTGGCGGCCTTGAAGGTCAGGCCACCTCCGGCTGCAACTTCACCCGTTTGCGCTCCGCCAACCCCCACACCGCCAGCGCCACGGCGCCGATCACCACCCCGGCGACGACGATCCCGTTCCAGCCATGCCGCTGGAACAACTGCGTCCCCAGCAACGAGCCCAGCGCGCCGCCGATGAAATAGCAGGTGATGTAGCCGGCATTGAGGCGTGTACGCGCTTCAGGGCGCAGCACGATCACCGCATTCTGGTTGCTCACGTGCACCAATTGCACCGCCAGGTCCAGCAGCAGCACGCCCAGCAGCAGCGCCGCCAGCGAGCTTTGCGCAAAGGCCAGCGGCAGCCACGACAGCAGCAGCGCCACCAGGCCCACCGTGGTGCCCAGCGAACCCTTGCCGCGGTCGGCCAGGCGCCCGGCCCAGTTGGCCGCCAGCGCCCCGGCCGCACCGGCCAGGCCGAACAGGCCGATCACTGCGTCGGAATAGTGGTACGGCGGGCTGCTCAGCAGGAACGCCAGCGGCGTCCAGAACAGCGCGAACAGGCTGAACGCCAACAGCCCCAGCAGCGAACGCAGGCGCAGTACCGGCTCTTCGATGAACAGGCGGAACACCGAGCCGATCAGCGCCGGGTACTTGAGCCCGGCATGGCTGCGGTGTTGCGGCAGACTGCGGTAGAGGGCGAGGGCGGTGAGCGCCATCAGCACCGCGGCCAATACGTAGATGCTGCGCCAGCCGCCCAGTTCGGCCATGAAGCCGGCGGCGGTGCGTGCCAGCAGAATGCCCAGCAGCAGGCCGCTCATCAGCGTGCCCACGGCGCGGCCACGCTGGTCCGGGGCGCTGAGGGCGGCGGCCATCGGCACGAGGATCTGCGCCACCACCGAGAACAGCCCGGTCAGCGCGGTGCCGAGGATCAGCCAGGGCAGGCTGGGGGCGCAGGCGCTGATGACCAGGCCGGCGGTGGCGATCAGCACCATGGTCACGATCAGCCGGCGCTGTTCGAACAGGTCACCCAGCGGTGCCAGCAACAACAGGCCGGCGCCATAGCTGAGCTGGGCGGCGATGACGATGGTGCCGGCGCCGGCGGTGCTCAGGCCGAACTGCTCGGCGATGCTGTGCAACAGCGGTTGGGCGTAGTAGTTGCTGGCCACGGCCAGCCCGGTGGCGGTGGCCATCAGCAGGATCAGGGCGCGGCTGAGAGTGGGGGCGTTCATGGTTGTCTCGTGGCAGGCAAGGTGGAATGGCGACAAGTATCAGGAAGTGTCTGGCATGACGCCAATGTATAGTTTTCAGCTTGTCCATCTAAAAAGCAGATAGATCGATGAATCTCAAGCAGCTCGAATACGCCCTGGCGGTGGCCGACACCGGCAGTTTCACCCGCGCTGCCGAGCGCTGCCATGTGGTGCAGTCGGCGCTCAGCCACCAGGTGGCGCGGCTGGAGGCGCAGCTGGGGGTCAGCCTGTTCGAGCGCAGCTCGCGGCGGGTACGCCTGACCCATGCCGGCGAAGCCTTCGTGCTCAGTGCCCGGCCGGCGCTGGAGGCCGCCAGGCGCATTGCCGATGACGTGGCCGCCGCCTGTGGCCAGGTGCGCGGGCGCCTGTCGATCGGTGAAATCAGTTCGCTCACCGCGCTCGACCTGGTCGACCTGCTGGCGGTGTTCCATCGCCGCCACCCGGACGTGGACGTGCGCTGGCTGACCGCCAAGAGCGAGCTGCTGATGGCCGACGTGTGCGAGCGGCGCCTGGACGTGGGGTTTGTTGGTTTGTGGCAGGGCGAAGTGCTGCAGGGCGTGCAGCATCGCCTGCTGGCGCGTGAGGAACTGGTGGCGGTGCTGCCGCCCACCCATGCCTTGGCGGGCAGGGCGCAGCTGGCCCTGGCGGACCTGGCCGCCGAGGTGCTGGTGGACTTCCCCGAAGGCACTGGCGCGCGCCGGCAGACCGACGAAGCATTCCAGGCAGCGGGGTTGGTGCATCGGGTGCAGTTCGAGATCGGCCATATTCGCCTGGTGGAAAAGTTCGTCCAGCGCGGCATGGCCGTGGGGCTGGTGCCGGAGCGGATCGCCCGGGGTTTTGCCGGGGTGGCGGTGGTGCCGTTGCTGGATGCGCCGGTACGGCATTTGTATGCCGTGTGGTCGCCCAGCCCGACGCCGGCGGCGCGGGCGTTTCTGCAGGTGATGGAGCAGAGCCTGGGGGCCGATGGCTGAGTATGTAGCTGCCTGTGCTGGCCTCATCGCCGGCAAGCCGGCTCCCACATCTATTGCCTGATTCCTGTGGGAGCTGGCTTGCCAGCGATTAGGTCTGCCAGGAGACGCGTGTCTCAGGCCGAGAACCCACCATCGGCGGTCAAGCTGGCGCCGGTGATATAGCCCGCCTCCGGCCCTGCCAGATAGGCCACGAAGCTGGCGATCTCTTCCACCTGCCCATAGCGCCCGATGGCCATCAGCGGGATCAGGCTGTCGGCGAACTCGCCGCTGGCCGGGTTCATGTCGGTGTCCACCGGCCCTGGCTGCACGTTGTTGACGGTGATGCCCTGGGGCCCCAGGTCACGGGCCAGGCCTTTGGTCAGGCCGACCAGCGCCGACTTGCTCATGGCATACGGCGCGCCGCCGGCAAATGGCATGCGCTCGGCGTTGGTGCTGCCGATGTTGATGACCCGCCCACCCTGGCCCATGTGTTTCGCGGCGGCCTGGGTGGCGACGAACACGCTGCGCACGTTGACCGCCAGGATGCGGTCGAAATCGGCCAGGTCGAACTCGGCCACCGGCGCCACCGCCAGCACGCCGGCATTGTTGACCAGAATGTCGAGCCCACCGAAGGCCTTGACCGTGTCGGCCACGGCCTGCTGCACGGCAGCGGCCTCGGCGCTGTCGGCGCGCAGGGCCAGGGCCTGGCCGCCGGCGTTATTGATCTCGCCGGCCAGGGCTTCGGCGGTGGCGGCGGAGCTGACATAGGTGAAGGCTACCTTGGCGCCGTCGCGGGCCAGGCGGCGGACGATGGCCGCGCCGATACCACGGGAACCGCCCTGGACCAGGGCTACTTTGCCGCTCAGGGGAAGTGCTTGGGACATGCTGATCTCCAGTATTCAAGCAAGGCAGGTTGCCTTGGATGGGCGCAGTATCGACCGATGATTACCCACTGATAAGATGGTAATCACGATCATCTGAGTAAACCGTTGGTTGAGAATCCAAGCCATGGAATCGTTCAGTCACCTTGAATGCTTTGTTCGCAGCGCTGAAGTGGGCAGCTTTGCCGAAGCCGCCCGGCGCCTGTCGCTGACCCCGGCGGCGGTCGGCAAGAACGTCGCCCAACTGGAAGCGCGCCTGGGCGTGCGGTTGTTCCAGCGTAGTACCCGCAAGCTGACCCTGACCGAGGCGGGGCAACGATTTCTGGGGGAAGTCAGCGACAGCTTGCGCACCATCCAGTACGCCATGGCCAACCTGGCCAGTGCCGAGGGCCAGCCGGCGGGTGTGCTGCGGGTGAGCATGGGCACGGTGTTCGGGCGGCTGTATGTGCTGCCGTTGCTGGGGGAGTTCTTGCGGCGTTACCCGGCGATCACCCCGGACTGGCATTTCGACAACCGCCAGGTCGACCTGATCGGGCAGGGCTTCGATGCCGCCATCGGCGGTGGTTTCGAGCTGCCGCTGGGGGTGGTGGCGCGCAAGCTGACCCCTGCGCACCGGGTGCTGGTGGCGGCGCCGGCGTACCTGCTGCGGCACCCGCCGATCGAGCATCCCAGTGCGTTGGCGCAGCATGAAGGCATCCTGATCCGTTCGCCGCAAACCGGCCGCGTGCGTGCCTGGCCGCTGACCAGCCGTTGGCAGGAGCAGTGCCCGCTGCAATTGCCGCAGAGCATGACCATGAGCGACTCCGATGCCGCCTGCGCCGTGGCCGGGCAGGGGCTGGGGATTGCCCTGGTGAGTTTGCCGTTTGCCTTGCCGTACCTGACCGAGGGCAAGCTGCAGCGCGTGCTGCCGGACTGGTACGTGGACGATGGCAACATCAGCCTGTATTACGCCGAACACAAGCTGTTGCCGGGCAAGACCCGGGCGTTCATCGATTTTGTGGTGGAGCAGTTTGCCGAACAGGGGTTGGCGGGGCGGTTCAATGCGTTGCAATGACCATCGCGGCACTTTGTGGGAGCCGGCTTGCCGGCGATGCAGGCGCCGCAGTCTCGGGCACCGGCTTCGCCGGTGATCGCCGGCAAGCCGGCTCCCACAGGTTCGGCGCAGCTTGCAAGAGCGTGTGGAGGCAGGCTTGCACCATTGATTACACGACGGCGACGATGTACTGCACCTGCATCACCCCATTCACCACCAGGCTCACCTCGTCATCCAGCTTCTTGCCCAGCAGTTGCTGCCCCAGTGGCGCACGCGGGGTGATCACCGTCACCAGGGCATCACCTTCGCCAATCTTCAGCCCGGCCCCCTCCGGCCCGAGGAACAGCAGGCGCTGGCGGCCGTCTTCATCTTCCAGCGTCACCAGGCAGCCGATCTGGATGCCCCGCGCCGGGTCATAGTCGCGCAACACCAGTTGTTGATAGGTCAGCAGCGCCTGGCGGATCTCGGCGGTGCGCCGGGCCTGGCCAGTGGCCAGATAGGACGCCTCCAGCCCCAGGGTGTCGTACTTGTTCTCGGCGATGTTCTCTTCGGCGGTGGCCGTTTCGTAGGCGGTCTGGGCCGCCTGGCGCAGCACTTCCATGTCGTGCTCGAGGGTGGCGATGATGCGCTGCAGCAGGCTGGTCTTGTTCATCTCAGTAGCAGAACTCCAGCACGTTGGCCTGGCTCTTGTCGGTCGGCGCGGTGCGGTTCTGTTGCAGCCAGAACTGGCACTTGGGGTTGTTCAGGTTGCGCGGGCTGCCCTGGGCGGTTTCGGCCGCCTGTTGCAATTGCTGCTGGTGCAGGATGTCCTTGTAGCGTTCGAACATCTGCGCCTGGGCATCTTCCGGTTGCGCGGGCGCGCTGGCGGGCGCCGGCTGGACGATGGCCGGGGCGACCGCCTGGGCCACCGGCTGCACCTGTTCCGGCCACAGGCGCTGCGCCAGCCACAGGCTCAGAGCGATGGCGACGGCCCCCAGCCACAGGCCGAAGGCGACGCACAGGATCAGTTGCACGGGTTTGAGGGTGATCTTCAGTTCGCGGGAGCGGGGCATGGCGGCCTCCTGGCAGGGCGGATCGATGGCGGCATTGTCGCATGGCGTGGCAGGTTTTTTTAGCGCGGCGCTTTTGTCGGCGCGCATTTGTGCGCAGAATCCGCGGTCTTTTTTGCAGGTAACGGGACGTGGCGATGAAAACCACCTGGGACATCTTCTGCACGGTCGTCGACAACTATGGCGACATCGGCGTGACCTGGCGCCTGGCCCGCCAACTGGTGGCCGAGCATGGGCTGGGCGTGCGCCTGTGGGTGGATGACCTGCAGTCCTTCGCCCGCCTGTGCCCGGCGCTGGACTGCGATGCCGACCAGCAATGGCAGGAGGGCGTCGAGGTGCGCCGCTGGGCCGCCGAATGGCAGGGCGCAGCGCCTGCACAGGTGGTGATCGGGGCCTTTGCCTGCCAGTTGCCGCCGGCGTTCGTCGAGGCCATGGCCCAGCTGCCCAAGCCGCCCTTGTGGCTGAACCTGGACTACCTCAGTGCCGAGGACTGGGTCGAGGGTTGCCATGGGCTGCCCTCGCCGCAGGCCAACGGGCTGCGCAAGATCTTCTTCTTCCCGGGCTTCACTGAAAAAACCGGTGGCCTGCTGCGCGAGCGCGCCTTGTTGCCGCGCCGCGAGGCGTTCGAGCGCGCAAGCTTCCTCGCCGAGTTAGGCGTTGTGCCCGAGGACGGCGCGCGGCTGATTTCGCTGTTCGCCTACGAGAACCCGCAGTTGTGCAACTGGCTCGATGCGCTGGCGGCCGATGCGCAGCCGGTTCACCTGCTGGTGCCGCAGGGGCGCATCCTGGGGGATCTGGGCCGCTGGCTGGGCGAGCCCGAGCTGCCCGTGGGGGCCTTGCATCGGCGCGGCGCCTTGACCGTGCAGGTGCTGCCGTTCGTCAGCCAGGACGATTACGACAAGCTGCTGTGGAGCTGCGACTTCAACGCCGTGCGCGGCGAGGATTCGTTCGTGCGCGCGCAATGGGCCGGCGCGCCGATGTTGTGGCACATCTATATCCAGGAAGAGAACGCCCACTGGGAAAAACTCGAAGCCTTCCTGGCCATTTACCGTCGTGGGCTGTCGGACGCCGCTGGCCTGGCGCTGACCGCGATGTGGCGTGCCTGGAACATGGATCAGCCGATGGGGCAGGCCTGGCAAAGGCTGCAGCCGCACTGGGCTGAGTTGTGCACCCATGCCCGCCAGTGGCGCGCCGAACAGGCCGCTCAGCCGGACCTCGCCACGAGACTGGTACAGTTTTACCGAAATTCGCTATGATACGCGGCCTCGATTTTTATAAATCCATCCAGATTCGGATACTTCGTAATGAAAACTGGTAAAGAGCTGAAACCCGGTACCGTACTGCGGATCGATAACGACCCGTGGCTGGTTCAGAAAGCTGAGTTCACCAAGTCGGGCCGTAACAGCGCGATCATGAAGACCAAGCTGAAGAACCTGCTGACCGGCTACAAGACCGAAACCGTATACGGTGCGGACGACAAGCTGGACGACGTGATCCTGGATCGCAAAGAAGCGACCCTGTCGTTCATCAGCGGTGACTCGTACACCTTCATGGACACTTCCGACTACACCATGTACGAACTGAACGCCGAAGACATCGACGCCGTTCTGCCGTACATCGAAGAAGGCATGGAAGACATCTGCGAAGCCGTGTTCTTCGAAGGCCGCCTGGTATCGGTAGAACTGCCGACCACCATCAGCCGTCAGGTTGTCTACACCGAGAACGCCGCACGTGGCGACACCTCGGGCAAGGTCATGAAGCCTGCCAAGCTGAAGAACGGTACCGAGATCTCGGTTGCCGACTTCATCCAGATCGACGAGTGGATCGACATCGACACTCGCGACAACAGCTTCAAGGGCCGTTCCAAGAAGTAATCCTTCTTGCGATGAGCACGAAAAACCCGGCCTCGGCCGGGTTTTTTTGTGCCTGATAAACATCGCGGGGCAAGCCCGCTCCCACGCCAGGATGCGACCAGCGTGGGAGCGGGCTTGCCCCGCGATCATTTTGTTATACGGTCACATGCAACCGCACATCTACATTGCCACGGGTTGCGTTGGAGTAAGGGCAGACCTTGTGCGCCTTCTCCACCAGCCCTTCGGCATCGCCCTGGGCCAGGCCCGGCAGGTTGATGTGCAGGTCGATGTCCAGGCCGAAGCCACCGGGAATCTGCCCGATACCCACCTTGGCGGTGATCGAGGCATCGGCCGGCAGGGCCTTTTTCTCCTGGCCGGCGACGAACTTCAGGGCGCCGATGAAGCAGGCCGAGTAGCCGGCGGCAAACATCTGCTCGGGGTTGGTGCCGTCACCGCCAGCGCCGCCCAGCTCTTTAGGGGTGCTCAGCTTGACTTCCAGCTTGCCGTCGCTGGAGCGGGATTTACCGTCGCGGCCGCCAGTGGAAGTGGCTTCTGCGATGTACAGCGGAGTGACCTTTTGCATCTTGAGCCTCGTTCATATGCTATGCGCCCGTTGATGGAAGGGGCGCTGGGTGGGTACGGGATAAAACTTAGCGCGCAATTAGTTTGCGCGCAAGTTAAATGTTCGGCCACTCGTCCGAACGGCCATCACCCAGCATAGCCGTCAGAGGTTTTTTTGCAGGTTCGCGCGCAGTTCGATCAGTTCTGCCTGCAGCTTGGCCAGTTGCTCGACCGTGCGGCCGCTGGCCTTGAGGATGCAGTGCGGCACGTCCCGGGCTTGCTGTTGCAGGGCGCGGCCCTTGTCGGTCAGTTGCACCAGCACCACCCGTTCGTCTTCGCGGCTGCGGGTACGCTTGAGCAGCCCCTCGCTTTCCAGGCGC
Source organism: Pseudomonas oryziphila (assembly GCF_003940825.1). Classification (NCBI taxonomy): domain Bacteria; kingdom Pseudomonadati; phylum Pseudomonadota; class Gammaproteobacteria; order Pseudomonadales; family Pseudomonadaceae; genus Pseudomonas; species Pseudomonas oryziphila. The sequence continues at coordinate 1,668,460 of NZ_CP034338.1, forward strand.
TTGAGCAGAGGGGTGAGCGAGCCGGGGTCGGTGAGCAGGTGCTGGCTGATCTCGCCCACGGTCAGGCCGTCCTGCTCCCACAGCACCAGCATGGCCAGGTACTGCGGGTAGGTCAGGCCCAGCGCCTGCAGCAGGGGCTTGTAGACCTTGGTCATCAGCAGCGACGTCGAATGCAGGGCGAAGCAGACCTGGTTGTCCAGCAGCAGCTCGTCGCAGGGGGCTTGGGGGTTGGCGTTCATGCAGGTCCTTGAAATCGGTGTAGGTGAAAATCTAGCACGCTGAAGGTTAGCGCGCTCATTGCCAGCGCAGCTCGCTGCGTAAGGCCAGGTCCCAGGGGGGCACCGGGCTGAAGCGGCTCTTGAGGAATTCGAGCAGCAAGCGGCTGCGAGAGTTCGTTTCATGTTCCAGGCGCAGCGCATAGATGCCACTGCTCTCCGGCGCGGGCAGGCCGTTGTCGCAGAACAGTGGCAGCAGTTCGCCGCGCAGCAGGTAGTCGCTGATCAGCCAGGTGGGCAGGTGGGCGATGCCCAGGCCGGCCAGTGCGCCGAACAGCAAGGTTTCGGCATTGTTGGCGGTCATGCGCATGCGCGTGGGCCGGTACAGGCGCGCCTGGCCATCGACCGTGAAGCGCCAGGCGAACGGCGGCGCCAGGCCGTCCCAGTCGAGGCCGTCATGCCCGGGCAGCTCGCTGGGGCAGGCGGGCACGCCACGGCTGGCCAGGTACCCGGGGCTTGCGCAGGCGATACGCACCATGTAGGCCAGGGGCGTGGCCACCAGGCGGGTGTCGGCCAGGGGGCCGGCGCGCAGCACCAGGTCGACTTCGCCCAGGTGGCTGCCGTGCAGGTCGACGAAGCTGTCGATCAGGCGCAACTGCACGTCCAGCCCGGGGTAGGCCACCAGGAAGTCGGCAATGGCCGGTGCCAGGTGGCGGCGACCGAAGGCCGCCGGGGCATCGATGCGAATCAAGCCTTCGGGGGCGTTGCTCAGCGATACCGCCTCGGCCCGTGCCAGGCGCAACTCTTCGATGATGCGCCGGGCCCGTTCGGCGAAGGCGTTACCGGCGGGCGTGGGGCGCACGGCGTGGGTGCTGCGGGCGAACAGGCGGCTGCCGACGGCGCTTTCCAGGTTGTCGATGCGCCGCGCCACGGCCGAGGGGGTCAGTGGGTGGCGGCGAGCGGCGGCAGAAAAACTGCCGGTTTCCAGTACGTCGAGGAACAGGCTCAGCTGTTCGGTGAGGATGTCGGGGCTCATGGCAGGTCTGCTTATGCGTAAGGCGCACAGCCATTGTGCGCTGCTATGCGTTTCCCCGCCAGCCGCGACTGGGTAGCATGCAGCCATTGTTCAGGAGCAGGCGGATGAGGCGCTGATGATCGAGTGGTTGATGTATATCGTGTTGGGCGCCGCGCTAGGCACCATGGGTGGGTTGTTCGGCATCGGTGGCGGGCTGATAGCCATCCCTGCGTTGGGCGTGCTGTTCGGCCTTGACCAGCAACTGGCCCAGGGCACCGCGCTGGTGATGGTGGTGCCGAACGTGCTGCTGGCGCTGTGGCGCTACCACCAGCGCAACCGCATCGAGCTGCGCCATGCCGTGCCTTTGTCGCTGTGCAGCTTCCTCTTCGCCTGGCTGGGCTCGATCTGGGCGGTGGGCATCGATGCCCAGTCGATGCGCCTGGGCTTCGTCGGCTTCCTGGTGGCGCTGGCGGTGTGGAACGTGGCGCGGATGTTCCTGCGGGTGAGGCCGCCGAGCAGCGAGTTGCGTTACCCCTGGCCGTGGTTGGGTGTGCTGGGCAGCTTCGCTGGGACCATGGGCGGGCTGTTCGGTGTGGGGGGGGCGGTGGTGGCCACGCCGATATTGACCAGCGTGTTCGGCACCACCCAGGTGGTGGCCCAGGGCTTGTCGCTGGCGCTGGCGGCGCCGAGTACCACGGTGACCTTGCTGACCTATGGGGTGCATCAGAGCGTGGACTGGAGCGTCGGTATCCCGTTGGCGGTGGGCGGCCTGCTCAGCATCAGTTGGGGGGTGAAACTGGCCCATGCCTTGCCGGAGAAGGTACTGCGCGCGCTGTTCTGTGTGTTCCTGGTGGTGTGTGCGGTGATGCTTGGGTTCGAGCTTTAGCCCGATCGCGGGGCAAGCCCGCTCCCACAGTCGCAAGCGTGGGAGCGGGCTTGCCCCGCGATGGTTTCTACGTGCTACTTGAACCCTTCGACAATGAACTCGGCCATGCAATCGGTGATCGGCGACTGCTGTTGCGCGTTGCGCAGCAGCATCACATTGGCCATGTGCAGTTGCGGCAGGCCATCGTCCTCGCCAAGGATGCGCAGCTCGCCGCCGACCAGGCTGTGCAGTTGCGCGGTCACCGCCAGCCCGGCGCTGACGATGGCGAAGATCGCCGCCAGGCTGGGGCTGGTGTAGGCGATACGGTATTCGATGCCCTGTTGCTCCAGGGCATTGCAGGTCCAGGCGCGGCAGAAACAGTCGGTGTTGAACAGCGCCAGCGGCATCGGCCGCTGTTCCTGTGGGCAGTAGCCTCGGGCCGCCGCCCACACCAGCCGTTCCTGGCGCAGGAGCTGGCCGATTTCATTGCCGGGCTCGCGGGTGACGATGGTCAGGTCCAGGTCCTGGCGCAGCATCAGCTGTTTCGACGAGTCGCAGTGCACCTCGACATGGATCAGCGGGTAGGCCTGGGCGAAGCGGGTGAGGATGCCGGGCAGGTAGCGCATGGCATAGTCGTCCGGGGTGCCGATGCGCACCACCCCGACCATGTGTGGCATGCGCAGGGTATTGAATACTTCGCCATGCAGCTTGAGGATGCGCCGGGCGTAACCCAGCAGCACCTCGCCTTCGGCGGTCAGGCGCACCTGGCGGCCGTCGCGCTCGAACAGCTGGCGCTGCAGGATGTCTTCCTCCAGGCGCTTCATCTGCATGCTGACCGCCGACTGGGTGCGGTTGACCACTTCACCGGCGCGGGTGAAGCCGCCTTGCTCGGCAATGGCGACGAAGGTACGCAGCACGTCGGCATCGAGACTCTGATACTGGGACATTGCATCAATCTCCGAGATGCATGGCATCAGAAACATTCGTTGGATTGATCTTAGGCCTGGGCAGAGACTGAGGCCATCCACACGGAGGGCGTCAAGATGAAAGGTCATTTCAATGTTGCTCACCAGCCGGTATCGGCCCTTAACCATCTGCTGCACGATGCCGGCGGGCTGTTCCTGCGCTGGTACGAGTTGCACCGCCAGCGCGATGAATTGGCGCGCCTGAGCGATGCGACGCTGCACGACCTGGGGCTGTCGCGGGCGGATATCCAGCAGGAGGCCGACCGGCACTTTTGGGAAGATCCGCTGCGCAAGTGAGGGGGTAAGGCCTCGCCGGCCTCTTCGCGGCTAAAGCCGCTCCCACAGGAGTACCGCTGCTTGCGGGCTAGCGGTGAACCTGTGGGGCCGACCGGCACTTTTGGGAAGATCCGCTGCGCAAGTGAGGGGGTAAGGCCTCGCCGGCCTCTTCGCGGCTAAAGCCGCTCCCACAGGAGTACCGCTGCTTGCGGGCTAGCGGTGAACCTGTGGGGCCGACCGGCACTTTTGGGAAGATCCGCTGCGCAAGTGAGGGGGTAAGGCCTCGCCGGCCTCTTCGCGGCTAAAGCCGCTCCCACAGGAGTACCGCTGCTTGCGGGCTAGCGGTGAACCTGTGGGGGCCGACCGGCACTTTTTGGAAGATCCGCTGCGTAAGTCAGGGGGTGAAGGCTTCGCCGGCCTTTTCGCGGCTAAAGCCGCTCCCACAGAAACACCGCTGCTTGCGGGCTAGCGGTGAAACTGTGGGGGCCGACCGGCACTTTTTGGAAGATCCGCTGCGCAAGTCAGGGGGTGAAGGCTTCGCCGGCCTCTTCGCGGCTAAAGCCGCTCCCACAGGAACACCGCTGCTTGCGGGCTAGCGGTGTTCCTGTGGGAGCGGCTTTAGCCGCGAATGCTATGGTGCAGACACAAGAAGGGTTGCAGATCAATCGGAGGTACAGGCTTTGCCCCTCGAACTGTCCATCCAGCAGGCCCGCCGCCTGGCGCTGTCCGCCCAAGGCTTCGGCAAGCCCCCCGATACCCCGGCCACGCTGGCCAGCCTCAATCGCACATTGCAGCGCCTGGGTGTGGTTCAGATCGATTCGGTCAATGCCCTGGTCCGTTCCCACTACCTGCCGTTGTTCTCGCGCCTGGGCGATTACCCGCAGGCGGCGCTCGACCAGCTCGCCTGGGGCACGCGTCGCCAGCGCCGGCTGTTCGAATACTGGGGCCATGAAGCCTCGCTGCTGCCGCTTGCGCTGTACCCGCTGATGCGCTGGCGCATGGCCCAGGCCCGGGAAGGCCGGGGCATCTATCGGCAGCTCGCGGCCTTTGGCCGTGATCGTCCCGAGGTGATTGCACGCGTACTGGCGGCGGTGGCCGAGCGCGGCGCACTGGGCGCTGGCAGCCTGTCGACCCGCGAGGAACGCGCTGGCCCCTGGTGGGACTGGAGCGAAGAGAAACACGCATTGGAATGGCTGTTCGCCGCAGGCGAGGTGACGGTGGCCGGGCGCCGCGGTTTCGAGCGCCTGTATGACCTGCCCGAGCGGGTGCTGCCCGCCGCCATTCTCGACCAGTCGGTGCCCGGCGAGGCCGAAGCCCATCAGGGCCTGATGCTGCATGCCGCCAACGCGCTCGGCGTGGCCACCGAACAGGACCTGCGCGATTATTTTCGCCTGTCACCCCAGCACAGCAAGGCAGCCCTGGCCGAATTGCTGGCGGACGGGCGCTTGCAGGCCTGTTCGGTTCAGGGCTGCAAGCAACCCGCTTATCTGGCGGGCACGCCGCGCATCCCCCGGCGCATCCACACCAGCGCCTTGCTGTCGCCGTTCGATTCGCTGGTCTGGGAGCGCAGCCGCACCGAGCGGTTGTTCGACTTCCGCTACCGGCTGGAAATCTACACCCCGGCGCACAAGCGGGTGTACGGCTATTACGTGCTGCCTTTCCTGCACTGCGAGCGCATTGCCGCGCGCCTGGACCTGCGTGCCGAGCGCGCCCATGGGCGGCTGGCGGTGCACGCGGTGCATGAAGAAGAACTAGGGCTGGACGAGGAGGGCTACCAGGCGCTGGCCAACGAGTTGCGGCGCCTGGCCGCCTGGTTGGGGCTTGAGCAGGTACAGCTCAACTGCCCTCGCGCCGAGGGCAGCCGGCTGCGTCAGGCATTGCTCAGCGGCGTACCTGCTTGAGGGTTTCGGCGATCAGGAAGGCCAGCTCAAGGGACTGGTCGGCGTTCATGCGCGGGTCGCAATGGGTGTGGTAGCGATCGGACAGGGCGTCTTCGGTGATCGGTCGGGCGCCGCCGATGCATTCGGTGACGTTCTGCCCGGTCATCTCGATATGGATGCCGCCGGCATGGCTGCCCTCGGCCTGGTGCACCTGGAAGAACTGCTTGACCTCGTCGAGGATCTGCGCGAAGTCGCGGGTCTTGTAGCCGCTGCTGGCCTTGATGGTATTGCCGTGCATCGGGTCTGAGCTCCACAGCACCTTGCGCCCTTCGCGCTCGACGGTACGGATCAGCCCCGGCAGGTGCGCGCCGACCTTGCCGGCGCCCATGCGCACGATCAGGTTGAGGCGGCCCGGGTCGTTGTCCGGGTTGAGCACGTCGATCAGGCGAATCAGCTCTTCGGGGTCCATGCTCGGCCCGACTTTCACCCCGATCGGGTTGTGCACGCCGCGCAGGAACTCGACATGGGCGCCGTCCAGCTGGCGGGTGCGGTCACCGATCCACAGCATGTGCGCCGAGCAGTCGTAGTAGTCGCCGGTCAGGCTGTCGCGGCGCACGAAGGCTTCTTCATAGTTGAGCAGCAGCGCTTCGTGGGCCGTGAAAAAGCTGGTTTCGCGCAACTGGGGCGCGGTGTCCAGGCCGCAGGCACGCATGAACGCCAGGGTTTCGTCGATGCGGTTGGCCAGTTGGTGGTACTTGTCGGCCAGTGCCGAGTTGGCGATGAAGTCCAGGTTCCACTTGTGCACCTGGTGCAGGTCGGCGAAGCCACCCTGGGCGAAGGCGCGCAGCAGGTTGAGGCTGGCCGTGGCCTGGTGGTAGGCCTGCAGCAGGCGCTCGGGGTCGGGCACGCGGCTGGCGGCGTCGAAGCCGATGCCGTTGACGATATCGCCGCGGTAGGCGGGCAGGGTGACGTTGCCGATGGTTTCATCGTTGGCCGAGCGCGGCTTGGCGAACTGGCCGGCCATGCGCCCGACCTTGACCACCGGGCAGCCGGCGGCGAAGGTCATGACGATGGCCATCTGCAGCAGCACCTTGAAGGTGTCGCGGATCTTCGCCGCCGAGAACTCGGCGAAGCTTTCGGCACAGTCGCCGCCCTGGAGCAGGAAAGCCCGGCCTTCGGTGACCTCGGCGAACTGCCGGCGCAGTTCACGGGCCTCGCCGGCGAACACCAGCGGCGGATAGCTGGCCAGCGTCTGCTCCACCTTCAGCAGGTGGGCGGCGTCCGGGTAGACGGGTTGCTGCTGGATCGGCAGGGCGCGCCAGCTGTCAGGGCTCCAGGGTTGGGTCATCACGGGCTCTATCTATAAGTGTCGGTTCAGGCGTAGCTGCCATGGTACAGCCGCCGACGTGCTTGTTGCACCACCGGCATTGGCGGACAATGCGCGCTTTGCGCAGGCGGTGGTGGGATGGCGACGGAGCGGGAAGAGCGGCTGCTGGCACGGGTGGAGGACGCCTTTGGCGTCATCAGCGTGTACGAGGTGGAGGACTACCGCTTCCTCGAGTTCGGCGACGCCATCGAGCAGAGCTGCACCTTCACCGCCGACCCCAGCTGGCTGGAGTACGACTACACCCGCGCCATGCTGGTCGGCGCGCTGTGTCATGAACAGCCCGAGAGTGCGCTGTTCCTCGGCCTCGGCGCCGGCACCCTGACGCAAGCGTGCCTCAAGTACCTGCCGCTGGACGATGTCGAGGCCATCGAGCTGCGCCCCGATGTGCCGCGCCTGGCCATGGAGTTCATGGGCCTGGACGATGACCCGCGGTTGTACGTGCGGGTGGGGGATGCCATAGAACTGCTGCCGACGGCGGAAAAGGCCGACCTGGTCTTTGTCGACCTCTATACCGACCATGGTCCCGGTGTTGGCCACCTGGCCTGGACGTTCCTGGAGAACTGCCAGAAGCAGCTCAACCCGGGTGGCTGGCTGGTGATCAACCAGTGGGCCAGCGATGACGGCAGGCCACTGGGTGCCGCCTTGCTGCGCGGGCTATACCACCGCCATTACTGGGAGTTGCCGGTGAAGGAGGGCAACGTGATCCTGCTGGTGCCAGCCGATCTGGATCAGCAGTTGGACATCGACAGCCTGCGCGCCCGTGCCGAGGCGCTGGCGCCTCGCTTGGGCTACTCGCTGGAATACCTGATCAAGGCGGTGCGGCCGGCTACCTGAAAACCGCGTCGTCTTCTTCGCGGGTAAACCCGCTCCCACAGAGGCTGTGGAGTTCCGAGCCAGTGCTGACCTGTGGGAGCGGGTTTACCCGCGAAGAGGCCGAGACGGATGTAAAAGGGAATCGATTCAGCCCGCCCGGTTCGATGGCCCGATACTGGCCTTTCCTTCAGAAATATTTCTCACGGTTCTCACCGAATTCGTATATAGTACGCGCCGGTCTTTTAGCGGGCCGCAAATCAGGTGGTGCAAATCCTCCGAACCCAGCTTCGGCTGCGCGTCCGCTAGTCGGACTTTCCCAAGACGTTCCCATTTTCAATCGTTTTCGCAAATCCCCGCCGCCAAAGCTGCCTGGGTGACCGTTTGGTCTTTCAAGGCATGTGCAGCTTTGGAGCATGGGTCTTTGCGGATGCACCTAGAGGCAGACCCATGACCCAGGAAACCGGCGGATTCGCCGCTCTCGAACTCAATCCGAATATTGTTGCTGCCGTCGTGGCCACCGGCTACGAAGAGCCGTCGGCCATTCAGCAACAGTCGATCCCGATCATCCTCGCCGGTCACGACATGATCGGCCAGGCGCAGACTGGCACCGGCAAGACCGCTGCCTTCGCCCTGCCGATCCTCAACAAGATCGACGTGAGCAAGCGCGAACCGCAAGCCCTGATCCTGGCGCCAACCCGTGAGTTGGCGCTGCAAGTTGCTACCGCTTTCGAAACCTACGCCAAGCAGATGCCGGGCGTTAACGTGGTGGCTGTTTACGGTGGTGCCCCGATGGGCCCACAACTGCGTGCCATCCGTAACGGCGCGCAAATCGTCGTCGCTACCCCTGGCCGTCTGTGCGACCACCTGCGTCGCGACGAGAAAGTCCTGTCCACCGTGCAGTACCTGGTACTGGACGAAGCGGACGAGATGCTCAAGCTCGGTTTCATGGACGACCTCGAAGTGATCTTCGATGCCATCCCGGCCTCGCGCCAGACCGTGCTGTTCTCCGCCACCCTGCCGTCTTCGATCCGTTCGATCGCCGAGCGCCATCTGCGCGAGCCGAAGCACGTCAAGATCCAGAGCAAGACCCAGACCGTCACCGCGATCGACCAGGCCCACCTGATGGTCCATGCCGACCAGAAGATCCCGGCTGTTCTGCGCCTGCTGGAAGTGGAAGAGTTCGACGCGCTGATCGCCTTCGTGCGTACCAAGCAAGCCACCCTGGACCTGGCCGCCGCGCTGGAAGCCAAGGGTTACAAGGCTGCCGCACTGAACGGTGACATCGCCCAGAACCAGCGTGAGCGCGTGATCGACTCGCTCAAGGATGGCCGCCTGGACATCGTCGTCGCCACCGACGTCGCTGCCCGTGGCCTGGACGTACCGCGCATCACTCACGTGTTCAACGTTGACATGCCGTACGACCCGGAGTCCTACGTGCACCGTATCGGCCGTACCGGCCGTGCCGGTCGCGAAGGCCGTGCGCTGCTGCTGGTCACCCCGCGTGAGCGCCGCATGCTGCAGGTCATCGAGCGTGTTACCGGCCAGAAGGTCGCCGAAGCCCGCCTGCCTAACCCGCAAGCCGTGCTCGATGCGCGCATCAAGAAGCTGACCAAGAGCCTGGCGCCGCTGGTGGCCGAGTCCGAGGCCAGCCACGGCGAGTTGTTCGACCGCCTGACCGCCGACCTGGGTTGCAGCGCGCGTGCACTGGCTTCGGCCCTGCTGCGCAAGGCCACCAATGGCCAAGCCCTGGACCTGGCTTCGGTGGAGCGCGAGCAGCCGCTGGTGCCGACCCACAGCCCGCGCGAGCGCAGCACCGGTGAGCGTGGCGAGCGTGGTGAGCGTAGCGAGCGCAGTGGTGACCGCGAGCGTCGTGCGCCGATGCCGCTGGCCGAAGGCCGCGTGCGTTGCCGTACCGCCCTGGGTGCCCGTGACGGTATCGCCGCCAAGAACCTGCTGGGCGCGATCCTCAACGAAGGTGGCCTGGCGCGTGACGCCATCGGCCGCATCCAGGTACGCGACAGCTTCAGCCTGGTCGAGCTGCCGGAAGATGGCCTGGAGCGTCTGCTGACCAAGCTCAAGGACACCCGCGTAGCCGGTAAGCAGCTGAAGCTGCGCCGCTACCGCGAGGATTGATCCTGGCGCTGCAATGAAAAAATCCCCGGCCTAGGTCGGGGATTTTTTTGCCTGCACCGACCTCTTCGCGGGTAAACCCGCTCCCACAGGTACAGCGCCAAGTTGAAATCCGGCGCAATACCTGTGGGAGCGGGTTTACCCGCGAAGAGGCCCTTCAGTCGAACCGATAGATATCCATCCCCAGCGCCCCCAAGGTGAAGCCCTGGTGCACGATGCTGAACCGCTCACCCGAGCCCATGGCGAAGTACAGCGGCAACAGATGCTCGTCACTGGGATGGTTGCGCACTGCGTGAGGCGCCTGCCGACGATAGTCCACCAGCGCATCCTGGTCCCCCGCCTTCAGCCGCTCCACCACCCAGTCGCGAAACGCCAGTGCCCAGGGCTCGACCGCATCCGGCCCGGCATGCCAGTCGAGCTCGCCGAGGTTGTGGGTAATGCTGCCCGAGCCGACCAGCAGGATGCCTTCCTCGCGCAGTGCCGACAGTGCCTGGCCGACCTTCAGTTGCAGAGCGGGGCCAGCCTGGCTGGGCAGCGACACCTGGATCACCGGGATATCCGCCGCCGGGTACATCAGCGACAGCGGCACCCAGGTGCCATGGTCAAAGGGGCGTTTGTCGTCCAGCTTGGCGCCCAGCAGATCGGCCACTCGGCGAGCCAGCGCAGGCTCGCCCGGTGCCGGATACTGCACGGCATAAAGGGCCGGCGGGAAGCCGTGAAAGTCATGCCAGGTCTGGGGCTGGGGGTTGCTCGTCACCAGCAGCTCGCGGCTTTCCCAGTGGGCCGACACCACCACGATCGCCTTCGGGCGGGGCAGGGCGCGGGCCAGGGCGGCCAGGGCCGGGCCGCTGGCGCCAGGTTGCAGGGCGAGCATGGGCGATCCATGGGAGATGAACAGGCTGGGCAGCATGGCGAGGTCCTGGCAGGTAAGATGCTGTCATCTTCGATCAGGAAACGATCGAGATCCAATATAAGTTTTTACGGCTAAATATCGAAAAACCGGGAGGAATCATGGAGCCAGCGTTCTGGCACAAGCGGTGGGCGGACAACCAGATCGGCTTTCACCAGCTCCAGGTGAACCCGTACCTGCAGGCGCACTGGCCGGCGTTGGGCCTGGCCGTCGGGGCTCAGGTGCTGGTGCCCTTGTGTGGCAAGAGCCTGGACCTGCTGTGGTTGGCTGCGCAGGGCTATCGGGTGCTTGGCGTCGAGCTGTCGCGGCGGGCGGTGGAAGACTTCTTCATCGAGCACGGGCTGCTGGCCGAGGTTTCCCCGCGGGGCGCTTTCGAGGTGTGGCGCTGTGGCGAGATCGAGCTGTGGTGCGGGGATATCTTCGCGTTGAGGGCCGAGGATGTGGCCGGCTGCACCGGGCTGTACGACCGGGCGGCGCTGATTGCTCTGCCGCCCCGGATGCGCGAGCGCTATATGGCGCTGCTGGATGATTTGCCAGCCATCGGCAAGGGCTTGCTGGTGACGCTGGACTACGACCAGTCGTTGATCGACGGGCCGCCGTTTTCGGTGGGGGATGGCGAGGTGCGTCAGGGGTTTGCGGGTTGGCAGGTGATGGAAACCGAGCAGGTGCAGATTCTCGCAGACAGCCCGAAGTTTCAGAACGCTGGTGTACCGAGCCTGGTGGAGCGGGTCTACCGGATAGCCCGTTGACTGCGACGGTGGCTGCTCCGGCCCCATCGCCGGCAAGCCGGCTCCCACAGGGTAAGCGCATGGCTTGGGCTGATGCGTTCGCAGTGGGAGCCGGCTTGCCGGCGATGAGGCCGGTACGGCCACCATGCAGGAATAAAAAAGGGCGACCGAAGTCGCCCTTTTCGCCCAAGCCCTGGATCAGCCGCGGCGGCGCAGTGCGTCGATGCGGTCTTCCAGTGGCGGGTGGCTCATCAGCAGGCCGGCCAGGCCGTGCTTGAGGCCGCCGTTGATGCCGAAGGCCTTCATGGTATCGGGCATGTGCACCGGCAGGCCCTGTTCGCTGCGCAGGCGCTGCAAGGCACCGATCATCGCGCCGGTACCGGCCAGGTGGGCGCCGGCTTCGTCGGCGCGGAACTCGCGGCGGCGCGAGTACCACATGACGATGATGCTGGCGAGAATGCCCAGCACCAGCTCGGCGACGATGGTCGCCACGAAGTAGGCGATACCGTGGCCTTCTTCGTTCTTGAAGATCACCCGGTCGACGAAGTTGCCGATGATGCGGGCGAAGAACATCACGAAGGTGTTCACCACGCCTTGCACCAGCGCCATGGTGACCATGTCGCCATTGGCCACGTGGCCGATTTCGTGGGCCAGCACCGCACGCACTTCATCGGGCGAGAAGCGCTCGAGCAGGCCTTGCGATACCGCGACCAGCGCGTCGTTGCGGTTCCAGCCGGTGGCGAAGGCGTTGGCCTCGTAGGCCGGGAAGATACCCACTTCGGGCATCTTGATGCCGGCTTCGCGGGACAGCTCCTCGACGGTCTGCAGCAGCCACTGTTCGTGGCGGGTGCGCGGCTGGCTGATGATCTGGGTGCCGGTGCTCATCTTCGCCATCCACTTGGAGATGAACAGCGAGACCAGCGAGCCTGCGAAGCCGAACACGGCGCAGAAGACCAGCAACTGGCCCAGGTTGAGATCAACCCCGTTGGCGGCCATGAACCCGTTGAAGCCGAACAGGCTCAGGGTAATGCTTGCAACCAGCACCACCGCGAGGTTGGTGGCTACAAACAACAGAATGCGCATCATGGTTGTCACGTTCTCCTGACGGATAAGATTGTTGCGTACTGCGGGGGTATATAAGGGGGAGGCCTGGCGGTTTCAACCGGTCGACTATTTCAAACTGTGTACGCGGGGAGTATGGCAGAGGATGCCGGAGAGGCTGTGGGAGAGAGCGTTGCAGGATGTAAGAATGAATCGCCTGTAGGAGCGGCCTTGTGTCGCGATAGGGCTGCGTAGCAGCCCCGACGATTTTGCATGATGCCAAGATCCTGGGGCTGCTGCGCAGCCCTATCGCGACACAAGGCCGCTCCTACACAACGCGGAGCGCGTTACTGCGAGTAGGTGCGCAGGAAGTTGCCGATTCGGCCGATCGCCTGCTCCAGGTCATCCACCCGTGGCAGGGTGACGACGCGGAAGTGGTCCGGCCATGGCCAGTTGAACGCCGTGCCCTGGACGATCAGCAGCTTCTCCGAGAGCAGCAGGTCGAGGGCGAATTTCTCGTCGTTGAAGATCGGGCACACCTTGGGGTCGATACGCGGGAACGCGTACAACGCGCCCATCGGCTTGACGCAGCTCACGCCGGGGATGTCGTTGAGCAGTTCGTAGGTGCGGTTGCGCTGCTCCAGCAGGCGGCCAGGCGGCAGTACCAGGTCATTGATGCTCTGGTAGCCGCCCAGGGCGGTCTGGATGGCGTGCTGGGCCGGCACGTTGGCGCACAGGCGCATGTTGGCCAGCATGTCGATGCCTTCGATGTAGCTCTGGGCATGTTGCTTGGGGCCCGAGATGATCAGCCAGCCGGAGCGGAAGCCTGCCACGCGGTACGACTTGGACAGGCCGTTGAAGGTCAGGCACAGCAGGTCCGGGGCCAGCGACGCAGTGCTGATGTGCACGGCTTCGTCGTAGAGGATCTTGTCGTAGATCTCGTCGGAGAACACCACCAGGTTGTGCTGGCGCGCCAGTTCCAGCATGCCCAGCAGCAGCTCCTTGGAGTACACCGCGCCGGTCGGGTTGTTCGGGTTGATGATCACCAGGGCCTTGGTGTTCGGGGTGATCTTGGCCTTGATGTCTTCGAGGTCAGGGAACCAGTCGGCCTGCTCGTCGCACAGGTAATGCACCGGCTTGCCGCCGGCCAGGCTCACCGCGGCGGTCCACAGCGGGTAGTCGGGGGCCGGGATCAGCACTTCGTCGCCGTTGTTGAGCAGGGCCTGCATCGACATCACGATCAGCTCGGACACGCCGTTACCAAGGTAGATGTCCTCGATGCCAACGCCTTCGATCTGCTTTTGCTGGCAGTACTGCATGACTGCCTTGCGCGCGCTGAACAGGCCCTTGGAGTCGCTGTAGCCCTGGGCGGTGGGCAGGTTGCGAATCACATCCTGGAGGATTTCGTCGGGCGCCTCGAAGCCAAAGGGTGCCGGGTTGCCGATGTTCAGCTTGAGGATGCGATGGCCTTCCTCTTCCAGGCGTTTGGCGTGCTTGAGCACCGGGCCGCGAATGTCGTAGCAGACATTGGCGAGCTTGTTCGATTTGCTGAACTGCATGATGTGATCCCGATTGAGAATACGCGGTGCGCCGCCGTCGAAAGGTTTGAAAGGGCGTGGCGCGGGTGCCAGACTGAGGCCTCGCACACGAAGCCAACTAATATACGTGCCACCCGCGCCAGGGAAAAGACGGCGCGAGGTGAAATTCAGCCTGCCGAGGTCCAGACATGCAAAAGATCGACAAAACCCTTGAACAATGGCGCGAGAAGCTCGACCCCGAGCAGTATCAGGTGTGCCGTCTGAAGGGAACCGAGCGCCCCTTCAGCGGCAAGTACAACAGTGAGCGTCGCGACGGCATCTACCACTGCATCTGCTGTGACCTACCGCTGTTCGATGCCCAGGCCAAGTTCGACTCCGGTTGCGGCTGGCCGAGTTTCTACGAGCCTATCCAGGACAGCGCGATGATCGAAATTCGCGACACGTCCCACGGCATGATCCGCACCGAAGTGACCTGTGCCCAGTGCGATGCCCATCTGGGCCATGTATTCCCCGACGGTCCGCCGCCAACCGGTCTGCGCTACTGCATCAACTCGGTGTGCCTGGACCTCAAACCCCGCGATTGAAGGAGCAAACGCATGGCCGATGCACTGCTGGACATCCCCTGTGTCACCCTCGGTGGCGAGCAGAAAGTGCTGGGCGATTTCGCCGGCAAGGCGCTGCTGGTGGTCAACACCGCCAGCCAGTGCGGTTTCACCCCGCAGTACAAGGGCCTGGAGCGCCTGTGGCAGGACTACCGCGAGCAAGGGCTGGTGGTACTGGGCTTCCCCTGCAACCAGTTCGGCAAGCAGGAACCGGGTGATGCCCGCGAGATCGCGCAGTTCTGCGAGGTCAATTTCGGCGTGAGCTTCCCGCTGTTTCGCAAGGTCGAGGTCAACGGCCCCGGCGCCCACCCGCTGTTCGCCGCGCTCAAGCAGCGTGCCCCGGGCCTTTTGGGTTCGCAGAAGATCAAGTGGAACTTCACCAAGTTCTTGTTCGACCCGGCCACCGGCAAGGTCATCCGCTACGCGCCGACCACCAAGCCCCAGGCCCTGGAGGCCGACATCGAGCGTTTGCTCAAGAGCTGAGCGGCACCCAATGATCGATCAGCGCCAGTAACTCTTCGCGGCGGAACGGCTTGGCCAGGTAGTCGTTCATGCCGGCGGCGCGGCAGCGTTCGCGCTCCTCGGGCATGGCGTTGGCGGTCAGGGCGACGATGGGCAGTTCCGGCCAGCGTCCGCTCTGGCGGATGCGCCGACTGGCTTCGTAGCCGTCCATCACGGGCATGTTGCAGTCCATCAGCACCAGGTCGAAGGTTTCCTGCTCCAGAAACTCCAGGGCTTCGGCGCCCTGGGCGGCGACCTGCACCTGGCAGCCGAGCTTGCCCAACAAGCCTTTGGCCACCAGCTGGTTCACCGGGTTGTCCTCGACCAGCAGGATGCGCGCGCGACGTTCCTGTGCCAGCGACACCTCATGGGGCAGTGGGGCGTTGGCCTCGCCCTGCAGGGTGCGGCGCAGGGTGTGATAGAGGGCGTTGCGCGCCAGGGGGCGGGCGAGTTGCTGCAGGGGGGCCAGTTGCGTGGCCTGCTCGCTGGGCAGGAAGCTGCCGTAGGCGGTCACCAGCAGGATCGGCGCCTGGATGCTTGGGCGCAGTGCCAGTACCGGGTCCAGGTCATCGGTGATCAGCAGGTCGACGACCCCGTTGAGTTCGCTGGCCGCGTCGATCCGCACGTAGTCCAGCCCCCAGCCCGGCAGCAGCCCTTGCAGCAGCTCGGCCAGGCCGCTGCCGGCATTCGTCAGTGCCGCCACGCGCCCGGCCAGCGGCGCTGGCGGGATCGCCTCGGTGTGGGCGGGCAGCGGCAGGTCGGCGCTGAAGCGGCTGCCAAAGCCGGTTTCCGACTGAATGTGCAGGCGGCCCTGCATGGCCTTGCACAGGTTGTGGGTCAGGGCCAGGCCCAGGCCGGTGCCGCCATACTGGCGGGTGATGCCCGCGCCAGCCTGGGTGAAGGGTTGGAAGATGCGCGCCTGGGCCTCCTCGGGGATGCCGATGCCGGTGTCGCTGACCTCCAGGCGCACTCCGCCGACGATGCACGACAGGCGCAGGTCGACGCGCCCGAAGCGGGTGAACTTGAGCGCGTTGGACAGCAGGTTGCTGACGATCTGCCTGACCCGAGTGGGGTCGCCGAGCACGCTGCTGGGGAAGTTCGCGCTGATCAGGCAGGTCAGCTCGACGCTGGCCGCGGCGTTCTGCGACAGCAGGTTGGCGGTGTCTTCGAGCATTGCCCCAAGGTCGAAGGGGATACGTTCGAGCTCCAGCTGGCCGGCGTCGAACTTGGACAGATCGAGAATATCGTTGAGCAGTTCCACCAGCACCTTGCCCGAGTCGTGGGCGATTGACAGCTGCTGGCGTTGTTCGCCGGCCAGGGGGCTGTCCAGGGCCAGGGCGATCATGCCGAGCATGCCGTTGAGCGGTGTGCGGATTTCGTGGCTCATGTTGGCCAGGAAGGCGGCCCGCGCCTGGGCCATGCCCAGGGCACGCTGACGCGCTTCGTCGAGCTCCTGGTTGGACTGGCTCAGGCGATTGTTGCTGGCCTTGAGCTCGTTGGTGCGGGCCGAGACGATGTCTTCCAGTTCGTTGAGGTATTGCGTCAGGCGGTTCTCGGCGTTGCGCCGTTGCTGGATCTCGGTGGCCATGCTGACGAACTGCTGGTTGGCGACCTTGACCAGCACGCCGATCTCGTCGTTTTCA
Organism: Pseudomonas oryziphila; assembly: GCF_003940825.1. Taxonomy (NCBI): domain Bacteria; kingdom Pseudomonadati; phylum Pseudomonadota; class Gammaproteobacteria; order Pseudomonadales; family Pseudomonadaceae; genus Pseudomonas; species Pseudomonas oryziphila. The sequence continues at coordinate 1,684,969 of NZ_CP034338.1, forward strand.
TGGCCCTTGGGGCAGTCCACCCTGGTTTGCCGCGGCGTGCGCGCATCGCCACCGCTCAAGGCGCTGATCACCGTGACCAGCGGTTTGGTCAGCATCAGGTAGAACAGCGCCAGGAGGATGCCGGTGAGCACCAGGCTGCGGGCGAAACCGTTGAGCAGGGTAACCCCGGCGCGGTCGAGAAAGCGCCCGCCGAAGGCAAAGGTGTCGACGTCCAGGTACAGGGTGCCCAGGTATTCGCCGGGCATGTGGGCCAGGTACAGGCGGTCCTGGAACTGGCGCTGCTCGCCGAACAGGAAGTCCGACAGCGGTCGGTAGCGGCTTTCCAGCCTGGGGCGCTCGGTGTCGGCCAGTACCGTGTCGTTGTTGTCGATCAGGCGGGCGCGCAGCAGCGCCGGAGATTTGAGCAGGCCACCGGTGAGTTCCTGGGCCAGCTCGGTGTCGATGTTGTAGGCAATCCGTGAGGCGGTGTCGTGGCTGATCTTCAGCAGCGCCTGAATTTCACGGTTGATGGACGCGTCTTCGCTGGCATAATCGATGCCGATCTGGATGAGACTGAGCAATGTTCCCAGGATGAAGCCGACCAGGACTGTCAACCGGGCTTGCTTGTATGACAGGCGATTGGTGAACTTGATATCCATGGGTCCCAAGCCGGTGATGTGCTCCGTGCGCTGCGCAAGCATAGCCGATCAGCCCTGGCTGCTGGCGGGTCTGTCAAACATTCAGCCTTGACCGCCATCGCGGGGCAAGCCCGCTCCCACGCCGTCAGTGAGCAGGCGCTCATCGAGCACGTGGCAGCGGGCTTGCCCCGCGATAGCGGTCCGACGCTCTCATTGCCTGCTTTCAGGAGCCATCATGGACGCCCGCCTTACCGCTTTTCTCGACCGCGCCGAATCCGTCCTCGCGCGCCTCGAACCCTTGCTGCCTGCTCCACGCCCGGACATCGACTGGTCGCAAACCCTCGCCGCCCGCTGGCAGCGCGATGGCCGCAGCGGCTACCTGATGCCGCTTGAGGTCAGCCTCGACATCCGTCTGTCCGACCTGATCGGCGTCGACCAGCAGCGTGACCAACTGGGGCGCAACACCCACCAGTTCATCAACGGCATGCCGGCCAACCACGCCTTGCTGTGGGGGTCGCGCGGCACCGGCAAATCGTCGCTGGTGCGTGCGCTGCTGGCCGAGCATGCAGGCAATGGCCTGCGCCTGATCGAAATCGAGCGCGACCACCTGGCCGACCTGCCGCGTGTGGTGGAGCAACTGCAAAAGCTCGAACAGCGCTTCATCCTGTTCTGCGACGACCTCTCGTTCGAAGCCGGGGAGGGTGACTACCGGGTGCTCAAGAGCGTGCTCGACGGCTCGCTGGAGCAGGCCCCGGACAACGTGCTGCTGTACGCCACCTCCAACCGCCGTCATCTGGTGCCGGAAAAACAGAGCGACAACGAAAACTGGAAGATGGTCGACGGCGAGCTGCACCCCAACGAAGCGGTGGAAGACAAGATCGCCTTGTCCGACCGTTTCGGCCTGTGGCTGTCGTTCTACCCCTTCAGCCAGGAACACTTCCTCAATGTGGTCGAACACTGGATCGGCCAGCTGGCGCGCCCGGCCGGGCTTGCCTGGCAGCGTAGCGAAGCACTCGATATCCTCGCCGTGCGCTGGGCCACCGGCCGCGGCAACCGTAATGGCCGTTGTGCCTATCAGTTCGCCCGCTACTGGGTCGGGCTGCAATTGCTGGAGCAGAAATAAATGATCGATCTCAACGCCAGTGGCCAAGGCCTCGACGGCTACGCCCTGCTGGCCGCGCAAGTGCAGGCGCTGTTCGCCAACGAGCGTGACTTCATCGCCAATGCCGCGCAGTTTTCGGCGTTCCTCTATAACCAGGTGGATGACCTGAACTGGGCGGGGTTCTACCTCAACCGCAACGAAGAGCTGGTGCTCGGCCCGTTCCAGGGCCAGGTGGCCTGCGTGCGCATTCCGTTCAGCAAGGGCGTGTGCGGTGCAGCGGCAGCCACCCGACAGACCCAGCGGGTGGAAGATGTGCACGCGTTTCCCGGGCATATCGCCTGCGACAGCGCGTCGAACAGCGAGCTGGTGATCCCGTTGCTCAAGGACGGGCGGCTGATTGGAGTGCTTGACCTGGATAGCCCGAAGGTCGGGCGTTTCAGTGAGGCCGATCAGGCCGGGCTGGAGCGCCTGGCGGCGATCTTTCTGGAATTGACTGATTGCTGAAATGAACAAAGGGGCCTGTGAAGGCATAGCCAGTCAGTTAAGCCAAATGGGGCGCTCCGCGCCCCTTCGCGGGTAAACCCGCTCCCACAAGTACAGCGCTCGATTCAGATTTTGCGCGATCCTGTGGGAGCGGGTTTACCCGCGAAGGGCTGCAAAGCAGCCCCAATAAGTGCGATGAAGCGCTAACTGATTGGCATTAGTCTGCGCAGGCCTCTTTGTATCTGTGCTGTTGCCATCGTGGGGCAAGTCGCATCGATGCAACGCCGCTCCCACAGTCCCGCGAGATCAGTCGTAGATGACCCGCTTTTTCCAGGTCTCGTCCTCGTCGGTCTTGAGGCCTTCGGTCAGTGCGTTCTGGTCGTCAGCTGCCGGCTCCATCTGGTCCAGTACCTGGGCGTTCGCCCGGTTCAGCAGCTTCTCCATATAGGTGAACTGCTCTTCATACTGTTTAGGTTCGGGCTGCTTGCGCAGGTACTGCACGCCACGCTCGAAGGCCAACCGCGCCTGGCCCGGCTGGTTCTGCTGCAGCGCCTGCTGGCCCAGGTTGTTGAAGAACTCGATGTGCAGCAGCACCAGGATGTGGCGGATCTCCTTGACCCAGTACTTGCCCTCGTTGGTGGCCAGGAAGCCTTCCTGGGTAGCGCGCACGATCTGATTGTGCAGCAGCTCCAGCAAGAAGCGCACGTCCTTGGCCTTGACCTCGGTGTGGATAGGCGAGGGCGGGTTGCTGACCGGGATCTTGTCGCCCTGGGCGATCAGGCCTTCAAGTTCGGCGATGCGCGCCTTGAGCTCGGCGCTGTGCTTGTCCAGGGCCAGCTGGCGCTGATTGAGGTTGAGTTCCAGGCGGGTCAGAAGCAGCTTGAGCGCCGGGGTCATGAACTGGCCGGGGAAGGTTTCGGTGATTTCACCGCAGCGGCGCAGGCGGTCGGCCAGTTCTACCTTGAGCCGGACGCGTTCGAGCTTGTTGTTCTCGACCACGTTGTTGAGGTAGCCGATCACGATCAGCAATGCGATGCCCGCAACGATAAGCAGGGTGATCAGAAGTGGTGTCACCGTAAACGCCTCATGAAGAAGTTTTGCATCTGTACGAGAGTGTAGTGAGTTCGCCGAAAAGCGAACAGTGCAGCCTGGCGGACAGCTTTGGGGCGTGCCGTTCGCCGTTGGCCTCATGTACTGGTATATGTCGGCCGCAGTCTGGATTTCTCCAGATGCTGGCGCATTGCCACGAGCTTGCCGGGCTACCGTCAGAAAATCAACGCCAATCCCTGGGCGCGCCTGTCAGCACCTTATAGGAAAGCGGGAAGTCATTGATTTAAATAAATTTCTACAAAGGGGTTGACGGCTTTCCATGGCATCCATAGAATGCGCGCCACTTGCAGCGTAAAGCACACAGCGAAACGCGGCAGGGAGTGAAGATGTAGCTGTGTCCCCTTCGTCTAGTGGCCTAGGACACCGCCCTTTCACGGCGGTAACAGGGGTTCGAGTCCCCTAGGGGACGCCAATGCGGGAATAGCTCAGTTGGTAGAGCACGACCTTGCCAAGGTCGGGGTCGCGAGTTCGAGTCTCGTTTCCCGCTCCAGTTTCTCCGGCACTGCTTCGGCAGGGCAGGAAAAGAAAATCCAGGCTGAATCGCGAGGTTCATGTGCTGGTGCGCTGCAAAGCGTCGGCTTAGTCCCCTTCGTCTAGTGGCCTAGGACACCGCCCTTTCACGGCGGTAACAGGGGTTCGAGTCCCCTAGGGGACGCCATATTGCGGGAATAGCTCAGTTGGTAGAGCACGACCTTGCCAAGGTCGGGGTCGCGAGTTCGAGTCTCGTTTCCCGCTCCAGTTTCAATGGCGTCGTCTTGTACGGTGCAGGTGGTGAAGGTCTTCATGGCGCTTCACGCCAAATGCGGTAAAGCTTCACTTTGCGGGAATAGCTCAGTTGGTAGAGCACGACCTTGCCAAGGTCGGGGTCGCGAGTTCGAGTCTCGTTTCCCGCTCCAAACATGAAAAACGCCACTCTTCGGAGTGGCGTTTTTTTTTGGCCTTTATCAGGCCGCGCGATCCACCGGGACGGCTTCGATGCTCGGGAACATCAGCCAACAGGCCTTGTTGTCGAACGAGACTTCCATCGACTCGATGCGCGAGCCTGGCAAGTCATTGTTGAAGCGGTTCGATCTGATGGCTTTGCAAGGACGGGCGTTCGAGGTTTCGACAAAAAAATGCAGCCGTTTCAGGAAAGCACGCCCCACGCGGTAGGGTGGGGCGTTTTGCGAATCAGTGCGTGTTGCCCTGGCCGCTGTGGGTCAGCAGCTGTTTCTCCTGGTGCCAGTCGAACGGTTCGTCGTTCTGTTCGGCTTCGTAGCGGCGCTCCTCCAGTTGCTGATACAGCGCCAGCTCGTCGTCCGGCATGAAGTGCAGGCAGTCACCGCCGAAGAACCACAGCAGGTCGCGGGGCACCAGGTGGGCGATCTGCGGGTAGCGCTGGATCACCTGGCACAGCAGGTCCTGGCCCAGGTACTGGCTTTCGAGCGGGTCTTGCGGGAGCAGGGTCAGCAGTTCGTCGTAGCGTTCGAGGAACAGGGCGTGGCTCTCCTCGGGCACCTGCTCGGCCTCGCCCAGCGCGGCCAGGATGGTGCGCAGGTGATGCAGCAGTTGCAGGTGATAGTCCAGCTGGGGGTTGGCCATGGGGTGGTCCTCGGTGGTTCTAAACAGGGGCGCAGTATACGCCAATCGCGGGGCAAGCCCGCTCCCACGCTACACACCGTGGGAGCGGCTGTGCGCCGCGATGATCCTCAGCGCACCTTGCCGGGTACCGGCAACAGTTGCTCCTTGTCGAACGCATCCACATCGATCACCGCCCGCCTGGCCTGCTCGGCGGCCTGCAGGCGTTGCCCGTCGGCCGCCTGCAGTACTCCGGCCTGCACCGCCGCATCGATCGCCGACTGGCCCGGTTGCAGTTGCACCGCGCCCGCTTTGAGTGCTTTGTGCAGCACCGCCTGCAAGGGTGCCGCCTCATCCAGCAGATCGCAGGCCCGTTGCAGTGCCGCCACCGGATCACCCTCGGCCTGTGGCCGGAAGCAGCCGGCCAGCACTTGTTCCAGTGCTTCATCGCCTTTGCTGCGGCCGATCAGTGCGGCCACTTCGGCATCCAGTTCGTCACTGGGCCCGGTGTGGCGGCGGCCGAACGGGAACACCAGCAGGCGCAGGGCGCAGCCGATGAAAGCGTTGGGGAAGTTGTCCAGTAACGCATCCAGGGCCTGCTCGGCCTTGCCCAGGCTTTCCTCCAGCGCCCACCGCAGCAGAGGGCGCAGGTGCTCGGGCGAGCCCAGGTCGTGGTAGCGCTTGAGCGCGGCGCTGGCCAGGTACAGGTAGCTGAGCACGTCGCCCAGCCGCGCGCTGAGCCGTTCGCGGCGTTTGAGCGCGCCGCCGAGCAGCATCATCGACAGGTCGGCCAGCAGGGCGAAGGCCGCGGCCTGGCGGTTGAGGGCGCGGAAGTAGCCCTGGCTCAGGGCGTCGCCCGGCACCTTCTCGAAATGCCCCAGGCCAAGGCCCAGTACCAGGGTGCTAGCGGCGTTACCAGCGGCGAACAGGATGTGTTGCATCAGCAGGTCGTCGAATTCCTTCAGTGCGTGGTCGTGGTCTTCGCGCCCGACCAGGGCCATTTCCCTGAGCACGAACGGGTGGCAGCGGATGGCGCCCTGGCCGAAGATCATCAGGTTGCGCGAGAGGATATTGGCCCCCTCGACAGTGATGAAGATCGGCGCGCCCTGCCAGTTGCGCCCCAGGTAGTTGTTCGGGCCCATGATGATGCCCTTGCCGCCGTGCACGTCCATGGCGTGCTGGATACATTCGCGGCCGCGTTCGGTGAGGTGGTACTTGAGGATCGCCGACAGCACCGAGGGTTTTTCGCCCAGGTCCACGGCCTTGGCGGTGAGCAGGCGGGCGCTGTCCATCAGCCAGGCATTGCCGCCGATGCGTGCCAGGGATTCCTGGATGCCCTCGAAGGCGTTCAGCGGCACGTTGAACTGCTCGCGAACACGTGCGTACTGGCCGGTGACCAGGCTGGTGTACTTGGCCGCGCCGGTGCCGACTGCGGGCAGCGAGATGGAGCGGCCCACCGACAGGCAGTTCATCAGCATCATCCAACCCTTGCCGAGCATCTGCTGCCCGCCGATGAGCTGCTCCAGCGGCACGAACACATCCTTGCCACTGTTGGGGCCGTTCATGAAGGCGGCGCCCATCGGCAGGTGGCGCTTGCCGATTTCCACCCCTGGGGTGTCGGTGGGGATCAGGGCCAGGCTGATGCCCAGTTCTTCCTGATCACCGAGCAGGTGGTCCGGGTCGTAGGCCTTGAACGCCAGGCCCAGCAAGGTGGCGACCGGGCCCAGGGTGATGTAGCGCTTCTCCCAGTTCAGGCGCAGGCCGATGACTTCCTCGCCATGCCATTGGCCTTTGCAGATGATGCCGGTGTCGGGCATGGCGCCGGCGTCGGAGCCGGCCAGCGGGCCGGTGAGGGCGAAGCAGGGGATCTCGTCGCCACGGGCCAGGCGCGGCAGGTAGTGGTTGCGTTGTTCATCGGTGCCGTAGTGCAGCAGCAGTTCGGCCGGGCCCAGGGAGTTGGGCACCATCACCGTCGAGGCCAGGTCGCCGCTGCGGGTGGCCAGTTTCATCGCCACCTGCGAGTGGGCATAGGCCGAGAAACCTTTGCCGCCGTACTCTTTCGGGATGATCAGGGCGAAGAAGCCATGCTGCTTGATATGCGCCCAGGCTTCGGGGGGCAGGTCGAGGTCCTGGCCGATCTGCCAGTCGCTGACCATGGCGCATAGTTCTTCGGTGGGGCCGTCGATGAAGGCTTGTTCTTCATCGCTGAGTTTTGGGGCCGGGTAGTCGAGCAGGGTGTTCCAGTCCGGGCGCCCACTGAACAGGTGGCCGTCCCACCACACGGTGCCGGCGTCGATGGCTTCGCGTTCGGTTTGCGACATGGGCGGCAGGGTGCGCTGGAACCACTTGAACACGGGCGCGGTGAACAGCTTGCGGCGTATTTCGGGCAGGGCGATGAAGGCGACCTTTATGGCGATCACTGCCCAGATCAGCGTCAGCAGCCAGCCGGGGGCATGGCTGAACAGGCCCATCAGCAAGGTGTAGGCGGCCATCGCCGCGAGGATCTGCAAAGGGGGCAAGCGACGGTGCGTGAGGTACGCAGCGCCCAATACCAGTACCAGCAACCACAACAGCAACATGATCCTTCCTCCTTGAAACCAGGGGGCTTTCAGCCGACCCACAGAGCTTAGACGGGCTAGGAGGACTGACACGGCGGGGCGCCAAGAGTTCGTTTGGCCATCGCGGGGCAAGTCGCAGCGGCGAACCGCCGCTCCCACGCATGTGAACTGCATTCCAATCGTGGGAGCGGGCTTGCCCCGCGATGAGGCCATTGGATCAATCGGAGCGATTCATTCCCAGCTCCATGTCATCGATCAGCGCCTTGGCCATGGCGCTGAGGATGCGCGCCGAACTGCCGGCGAGCATGTCGTTCTCCATTTCGGCTTCGCAGGTGAGGTGGCGGATGCAGCCGAGCAGTACCGACAGCTCGTCGAAAGCGTGCTGGAAGGGGGTGCCGGGTTGGATGCGGAACAGCTCCAGGCAGGGGGTGGTGCCTGAGGTGCAGCCATGGTCGGTCGGAGCGGTCATGGCCGTGCTCCCGTTTCGTGGCGGATCAGGGGGTAGAGCAGCTGGTTCAGGTAGACGCAGGTGTTCAGCAGGGTCTGGCGTTGTTCTTCGCAGTTGGTGTCGAAGTACAGGTCGAGGACTTCGCGCAGGCAGGCCATCAGCGAGGTGGCTTCGGCGCGGGCGGCTTCGGGGGTGAGGTCGGGGGAGACGGTTAGGTAGGGGAAGAAGCGGGGTGGATCGGGGACGATTTTTTTCATGATAAAGAGTCCTATGCGGTCATTGAAAACCACCATCCAGATCCTTTCTCACGAGGTGAGGGTGGCGGCCGTGTACGAGGTGAGAAACCGGGACATAGGACAAACCCGGCCAGACCAAAGTCTGCCCGCACACGGCCACCATTAGGGAACCGCTGGTTGTCATATGTGGTCGGGTTCTCACACCCGGTCACCAAATGTGGCGACCGGGTGAAGTTATCCCTGTGGTGTTTCCCCGACAACGCAGCAGCTTCCGGCAGGCGCGTAGGATAGTTCCCAAGCGCTGCAGGCTGAAGCATTTGGTTTCAGGTTCGGAAATGTCTTACGGGTTGAGTGGTAGGCCTTTGGCGGTCCTGGCTGGTTACCGCGTGAGGGCGATCAGGTGCCAGGCGAGAGCCTTGCAGCGTTCTTGAGATCGAGCGCCGCCCGCGCGGCGCTTCGCGGGTAAACCCGCTCCCACCGTTTGTTTCGGGCCAGTCTTTCCTGTGCCATCACCTGGTCCGCCTTGTTGGTATGACGCGGTTTCAGTGTGGGCGTTGCCGCCGCCCCACATGACTCAAGGCATGCACCAAGGCAGGCGCCGGTACTTTCACAGGACTCATTGGCCCGAAACAAACTGTGGGAGCGGGTTTACCCGCGAAGCGCCGCGCGGGCGGCGCTCGATCTCATAGGCGCCAGAAACCTTGCGACGAACACCTGTCAGCCCCCACGCGATCTCTATTGGCAGACGGCCCTATCGCGGGGCAAGCCCGCTCCCACGGTGGGTGCTGCGTGGGAGCGGGCTTGCCCCACGATAGGGCCCTCACACCCCCACACAACGCCCAAGCCTGGAGTAGACTGTCCCCCTCCCGCATTCATAAGGACATCGCCATGCTGAAGATCTGGGGCCGCAAGAACTCAAGCAATGTGCGCAAGGCGCTGTGGATCGCCCACGAACTGGGCCTGGACTTTGAATCCATCGACGCCGGCGGCGCCTTCGGCGTGGTCAACGAACCGCACTACCGGGCCCTCAACCCCAACGGCCTGGTACCGATGCTCGAAGACGGCGAGTTGGTGCTGTGGGAGTCCAACGCCATCGTCCGCTACTTGTGCGCCGAGTACGGCGAGGAGCAGGGCTGGTACATTGACGATCCACGCCAGCGCGCCCTGGCGGACAAGTGGATGGACTGGACCACCTCGTCCTTCGCCACCCCGTTCCGCCCGCTGTTCTGGGGCCTGCTGCGCACCCCTGAAGACCAGCGCGACTGGGTGGCGATCAACGCCGCGCACAAGCAGTGCGCCCAGTTGCTGGCCATCGCCGACGAAACCCTGAGCAAGCAGCCATACCTGTCCGGTGAGCAGATCGGCATGGGCGACATCCCCCTGGGCAGCTTCATCTACGCCTGGTTCGAAATGCCCATCGAGCGCCCGTCCATGTACCACCTGGAGGCCTGGTACGAGCGCCTCAAGCAACGCCCGGCCTACCAGGCGGCGGTGATGACTGCCCTGACGTGACGCCACTTCGATAGTCATTATCAATAGATGTGACTGTACTTGTGCGGCCGGCCCTTGCACCATGGCCGCACTCACTGCGCCAGTGACTTTGCCTGGCGTGTCCTGAACCATTCTTTATCCGGTACGTGACCCGCTATGAGTTCCGCCCTGTCCATCCGACAGCTGACCAAGACCTACGGCAACGGCTTCCAGGCCCTCAAGGGCATCGACCTGGACGTCGCCGAAGGCGACTTCTTCGCCTTGCTGGGCCCCAACGGCGCCGGCAAGTCCACCACCATCGGCATCCTCTCGACCCTGGTTAACAAGACCAGCGGCACGGTCAACGTGTTCGGCCACGACCTGGACCGCGAGCCGGCTGCGCTCAAGCGCTGCCTGGGCGTTGTACCCCAGGAGTTCAACTTCAACCAGTTCGAGAAGACCTTCGACATCGTCGTCACGCAGGCGGGCTACTACGGCATCCCGCCGAAGCTGGCCAAGGAGCGTGCCGAGCAGTATCTGACCCAACTGGGGCTGTGGGACAAGCGTGACGTGCAGTCGCGCTCGCTGTCCGGGGGCATGAAGCGCCGCCTGATGATCGCCCGGGCGCTGATCCACGAACCGCGCCTGCTGATCCTCGACGAGCCGACCGCGGGGGTGGACATCGAGCTGCGCCGTTCGATGTGGAGCTTCCTCACCGAGCTCAACCAGAAGGGCATCACCATCATCCTCACCACTCACTACCTCGAAGAGGCCGAGCAGCTGTGCCGCAATATCGGCATCATCGACCACGGCACCATCGTCGAGAACACCAGCATGCGCCAGCTGCTGGGCAAGCTGCATGTCGAGACCTTCGTGCTCGACCTCAAGCACGACCTGCCCGCTGCGCCTGAGCTGCATGGCTACCCGTGCCGGCTGATCACCCCGCACACCCTGGAAGTGCAGGTGGAGAAGGAAATCGGTATCACCGCGCTGTTCGGCCAGCTGGCGCTGAAGAACATCGAGGTGCAGAGCCTGCGCAACAAGACCAACCGACTCGAGGAGCTGTTCGTGTCCCTGGTGGAAAAAAACCTGTCGAAGGTGGCCGTATGAGTGTGGAGCTGCGCACCAACTGGGTGGCCCTGAACACCATCGTCTACCGCGAAGTGCGGCGCTTCCTGCGTATCTGGCCGCAGACCCTGCTGCCGCCGGCGATCACCATGGTTCTGTACTTCGTGATCTTCGGCAACCTGATCGGCCGGCAGATCGGCGACATGGGCGGTTTCACCTACATGGAGTACATCGTGCCAGGGCTGATCATGATGTCGGTGATCACCAACTCCTACGGCAACGTGGTGTCGAGCTTCTTCGGCAGCAAGTTCCAGCGCTCCATCGAGGAGCTGATGGTGTCGCCGGTGTCGCCGCACATCATCCTGGTCGGCTACGTATTGGGTGGTGTGCTGCGTGGTTTGGCGGTGGGGGTGATCGTCACGATCCTGTCGCTGTTCTTCACCCACTTGCAGGTGCATCACCTGGGCGTGACCGTGGTGGTGGTGTTGCTTACCGCGACCATCTTCTCGCTGCTGGGCTTCGTCAACGCGGTGTTCGCGCGCAATTTCGACGATATCTCGATCATCCCGACCTTCGTGTTGACGCCGCTGACCTACCTGGGTGGGGTGTTCTACTCGATTACCCTGTTGCCGCCGTTCTGGCAGACCGTGTCGTTGGCCAACCCGGTGCTGCACATGGTCAACTCGTTCCGCTACGGCATCCTAGGGGTGTCGGACATCAGCATTGGCACCGCGATCACGTTCATGCTGGTGGCCACCGCGCTGCTCTACCTGCTGTGCATCCGCCTGCTGGTCAGTGGCCGTGGCATGCGGGCGTAGGCAGCGGCACTGGCGCCGGCGCCACTGCCGGCCCACCCACCAGCGCCAGTAGAACTGGGTGGTGAAGTAGGCGAGTACGCCAAGCACCACCCCGCACACCACCGAGCCCAGCAGGAAGGGTTGCCACAGCGTTGCCAGCTGGTCGGTGACCCAGTCGACGGTGATCTCTTCGGGCAGCGTGCGCGGCGGTACCTGCATCAGCCAGGCGCCGGTCATGTAGGTGACGAAGAACACCGGCGGCATGGTCAGCGGGTTGGTCAGCCACACCAGGCTCACCGCGATGGGCAGGTTGCCGCGCACCGGGATCGCCAGGGCGGCGGCCAGCAGCATCTGCATGGGGATGGGGATCAACGCCGCGAACAGCCCGACGCCCATGGCCCGCGCCACCGAGTGACGGTTGAGGTGCCAGAGGTTGGGGTCGTGGAGCAGCTTGCCGAAAAAGCGTAACGACTTGTGTTCCCGGATGCTGGTCGGGTCCGGCATGTAGCGTTTGAACAGACGGCGCGGCATGTGGGCTCCCGGCGGGGTTGAAGGGCGTCAGTATGCCTTGATTGAATCGCAGCCTCGTTCAGAGTTTGTGACAATTGTTTAGCAGGATTTCCCTCTTGATCAGCTAAGCCTCAGGGGCGTTTTTCGCTTCTGGAGCTCTATCTCATGCGCACAGGGATGCTTGCGCTCGTGCTCGGGCTGTTGAGCCTGCGCTTTCTGCCTGCTCTGCCACCGGTCGGGTGGTTGCTTGCACTGCTATTGCTGGGGCTGGCCTGCCTGCGTACGCGGGGCTGGCCGCTTGGCTGTTACCTGTTGGGGCTGTGCTGGGCGTGCTGGTCGGCGCAGCAGGCACTGGATGATCGGCTGGCCGTGGCACTGGACGGGCGCACCTTGTGGCTGGAGGGGCGGGTGGTCGGCCTGCCGGCGCGCACCGAGCACGGTGTGCGCTTCGAGCTGGAGCAGACCAGCTCGCGTCGGGCCGAGTTGCCGCAGCGGTTGCAACTGAGCTGGTTCGATGGCCCTGGGTTACGCGGCGGGGAGCGCTGGCGGCTGGCGGTCAACTTGCGGCGCCCGCATGGGTTGCTCAACCCCCATGGCCCGGACCGCGAGGCTACCCTGCTGGCACGGCGGACCGGCGCGAGCGGCACGGTCAAGGCGGGTGAGCGGCTGGGCGCTCCCGCCCATGACTGGCGTGACGGTATCCGCCAACGCTTGCTGGCAGTCGATGCCCATGGGCGTGAGGCGGCCCTGGCGGCGCTGGTGCTGGGCGATGGCGCGGGGCTGGCGCGCCAGGACTGGCAGGCCCTGCAAGCCACCGGCACGGTCCACCTGCTGGTGATCTCCGGGCAGCATATCGGGCTGCTGGCCGGGTTGGTCTATGGCGGGGTGGCCGGGCTGGCCCGCCTGGGCGCCTGGCCGCGACGCCTGCCTTGGTTGCCCTGGGCCTGCGGCCTGGCCATGGGGGCGGCGCTGTTGTACGGCTGGCTGGCGGGCTTTGGCGTGCCGGTACAGCGTGCCTGCCTGATGCTGGCGGTGGTACTGCTGTGGCGCCTGCGCTTTCGCCAGCTGGGCGTGGGGCTGCCCTTGTTGCTGGCGCTGCTGGGGGTGTTGCTGGTCGAGCCGCTGGCCAGCCTGTTGCCGGGCTTCTGGCTATCGTTCGCCGCCGTGGCGGTGTTGGCGCTGTGTTTTTCTGCCCGGCTGGGTGCCTGGCGGCCTTGGCGGGCCTGGACGCGGGCGCAGTGGGTGATCGCCGTGGGCCTGCTGCCGGTGCTGCTGGCGCTGGGCCTGCCGATCAGCCTTACGGCGCCGCTGGCCAACCTGCTGGCGGTGCCGTGGCTGAGCCTGGCGGTGCTGCCCTTGGCCTTGCTCGGTACCGCGCTGTTGCCGCTGCCCTGGCTGGGGGAGGGGCTGTTGTGGCTGGCGGGCGCTTCGCTGCACGGCCTGTTTGGCTGGCTTACCCAGGTGGCAAGGCTTGTGCCGGCGTGGATTGCCGAGCCACTGCCGCCGTGGGCCGGGCTGCTGGTGGGGCTTGGCGCGTTGCTGGTGCTGTTGCCTCGGGGCGTGCCCTTGCGTGCGCCGGGTGCGGTCCTGATGCTGGCCCTGTGGGCGCCACGTGAGCAGGTGCCGCATGGCCAGGTCGAAGTCTGGCAACTGGACGTTGGCCAAGGGCTGGCGGTGTTGCTGCGCACCCGCCAGCACAGCCTGTTGTATGACGCCGGCCCCGCGATGGGGGCAAGCGACCTTGGGGAAAGCGTGGTGCTGCCGACCTTGCGCAAGCTCGGGGTGCGGCAGTTGGACCTGATGCTGATCAGCCATGCCCATGCCGACCATGCCGGGGGCGCCGTAGCCGTTCATCGTGGGCTGCCGGTGAAACGGGTGTTGGCCGGCGAAGCGACGGCGTTGGCGGCAGGCTTGCGTGGCCAGTCCTGCAAGAGTGGCGAGCGCTGGCAATGGGATGGTGTCGATTTCGAGCTCTGGCAATGGCCGGCCGGGCCCAATAGCAACGAGCGGTCCTGTGTGCTGCGGGTCGAGGCCAATGGCGAGCGGCTGTTGCTGGCAGGCGACATGGAGGCCGGGGCCGAGCGGGCCTGGCTGGCCGCGACGGAGGATCCGCGCATCGACTGGCTGCAGTCGCCGCATCATGGCAGCCGCACGTCGTCCAGCGAGGCGCTCATCAGGGCCATGGCCCCGCGCGGGGTGTTGATATCGCGCGGGCGGCACAATGGGTTCGGGCATCCTCATCCGCAGGTTATCGAGCGCTATCGGCGGCAGGGTATGAGCATTCATGACACGGCCTTGGAGGGCGCACTGCGGTTGTGGTTGGGGCGCCATGGTGGGGTGGAAGGGGGGCGGGGGCAGCGGCGGTTCTGGCGCGATCAGGAATGAATATTTGCTGGATGTTTGGGGTGCATGCCTTGGGTGTTGTGGTGGGGCACAAATCGAGCGCCGCCCGCGCGGCGCATCGCTGGCAAGCCAGCTCCCACATCTGTTTCGGGCCAATGAGTCCTGTGAAAGTACCGCTGCCCGTTTTGGCGCATGTCTTGAGTCATGTGAAGCAGCGTTAGCGACCACGCCAGAACCGCGTCGTACCAACAAGGCGGACCAGGTAATGGCACAGGAGAGACTGGCCCGAAACAAATGTGGGAGCTGGCTTGCCAGCGATGCGCCGCGCGGGCGGCGCTCGATTTGCGCCACCTCGCAAGTCCCAAGTCGAACCCTGCGATTTCCCTGACCTCCGGCAGATGAGCCCCCCGCGTGCGTATGGTAGAGTGGCGGCCTTTTTCCGAGGGGATGCTTACTGTGTGGGAATTGGTCAAGTCCGGTGGCTGGATGATGCTGCCGATCATCCTGAGTTCCATCGTTGCCATGGCAATCGTCGTTGAGCGCCTGTGGACCCTGCGCGCCAGCCGTGTCACCCCGCCGCACCTGCTGGGCCAGGTGTGGATGTGGATCAAGGACAAGCAACTCACCAGTGACAAGCTCAAGGCCCTGCGCGCCGATTCGCCGCTGGGCGAGATCCTCGCCGCAGGCCTGGCCAACTCGCGCCATGGCCGCGAGATCATGAAAGAGTGCATCGAGGAAGCCGCCTCGCGGGTCATCCACGAGCTGGAGCGCTATATCAGCACCCTCGGCACCATCGCTGCCATGGCCCCGCTGCTCGGCCTGCTGGGCACGGTGCTGGGCATGATCGACATCTTCAGCGCCTTCATGGGCTCGCAGATGACCGCCAACGCCGCAGTGCTCGCCGGTGGTATTTCCAAGGCCCTGGTGACCACGGCCGCCGGCCTGATGGTCGGTATCCCGGCGGTGTTCTTCCACCGTTTCCTGCTGCGCCGCATCGATGAGCTGGTGGTGGGCATGGAGCAGGAAGCGATCAAACTGGTGGAAGTGTTGCAGGGCGACCGTGAAGTGGAAGTGGCCGGAGGCAAGGCGTGAAGTTCCGGCGCAACCGTCAGCGCGAGAACGTCGACATCAACCTGGCGTCGTTGATCGACGTGGTGTTCGTGCTGCTGCTGTTCTTCGTGGTCACCACCACCTTCACCCGTGAGACGCAACTGCGCGTCGAACTGCCCGAGGCCGCCAGTGCCGAGCAGGCGCCGGCCGACCAGGGCAAGCTGGTGGAAATCTCCATCAGCGCCGAGGGTGTGTATTCGGTGAACAATCACCTGCTGCCCAAGAGCGACCTGGACACCCTGACCGAGGCGATCGAGAAGGAATCCGGCGGTGACATCACCCTGCCGCTGGCGATCAGCGCCGACGGCAAGACCCCGCACCAGGCTGTGATCACCGCAATGGATGCGGCCGGCAAGCTCGGCTTCAGCAAGTTGCGCATGACCACCGTCGAGGCTGCGCAGGGTAAACACTGATGGCCTTCGCCGATCGCCTGCTCGCGGCCTGGTACAACGGTCATCCAGCCCTGGCGCTGCTACGCCCGCTGGAGGCGCTGTACCGCCGGGTGGTGATGCGCAAGCGCGCGCGCTTCCTCAGTGGTCAGAGCACCAGCTACCGGGCTCCGGTGCCAGTGATAGTGGTGGGCAACATCACCGTTGGCGGTACCGGCAAGACGCCGATGATCCTCTGGCTGATCGAGCACTGCCGAAAGCGTGGGCTCAAGGTTGGCGTGGTCAGCCGTGGTTATGGTGCCAAGCCGCCTGAATACCCCTGGCGCGTCGCCGCCGAGCAGAGCGCCGAACAGGCCGGCGACGAGCCGTTGCTGATCGTCCAGCGTACTGGCGTGCCGCTGATGATCGACCCTGACCGATCTCGCGCCGTGCAGGCGCTGCTGGCCAGCGATGCGCCCGACCTGATCCTCTGCGATGACGGCATGCAGCACTATCGCCTGGCCCGTGACCTGGAGCTGGTGCTGATCGACGCCGCCCGTGGCCTGGGCAACCGCCGCTGCCTGCCCGCCGGGCCGCTGCGTGAGCCGGCCGAGCGCCTGCACGAGGCCGACGCGGTGTTGTTCAATGGCGCCGCGGCCGACCGTGACCAAGGCTTCGCGTTTCGCCTGCAGCCCACCGCGCTGATCAACCTGCGCAGCGGCGAGCGCCGTGGCCTTGACCTGTTTCCTGCTGGCCAGGCACTGCATGCCGTGGCCGGCATCGGCAACCCGCAACGTTTCTTCAATACCCTGCAGGGGCTAAACTGGCAGCCGCTGCCGCACCCGTTCGCCGACCATGCGCCGTACAGCCGTGAGCTGCTGTCGTTCAGCCCGCCGCTGCCGCTGGTGATGACCGAGAAGGATGCGGTGAAGTGCCGGCCCTTCGCCGCCGACGACTGGTGGTACCTGGCGGTCGATGCGCTGCCTTCGGCGGCCTTTGCCGCCTGGTTCGACGCACAGCTGGACCGCCTGCTGCCCGGCCGCCCCTGAGCCTTTTTCATTTTCCGGCCACTGGCCTCAAGGAAACCCCATGGACACCAAACTGCTCGATATACTGGCCTGCCCGATCACCAAGGGCCCGCTCAAGCTCAGCGCCGACAAGACCGAGCTGATCAGCAAGGGCGCGGGCCTGGCCTACCCGATCCGCGACGGCATCCCGGTGATGCTGGAAACCGAAGCGCGCACCCTGACCGATGAAGAGCGCCTGGACAAATGAGCCTGGATTTCACCGTGGTGATCCCCGCCCGGCTGCGCTCCACGCGCCTACCGGGCAAGCCGCTGCTGGCGATTGCCGGCAAGCCGATGGTCCAGCATGTGTGGGAGCAGGCGCGCAAGAGCGGCGCCAAGCGCGTGGTCATCGCCACCGACGATGCCAGCATCGTCGAGGCCTGCCAGGCGTTCGGCGCCGAGGTGCTGTTGACCCGCGCCGACCATGAGTCGGGCACCGATCGCCTGGCCGAAGTTGCCGCCCAGCTCGGGCTGGCGGCCGATGCCATCGTGGTCAACGTGCAAGGTGACGAGCCGCTGATCCCGCCGGTGATCATCGACCAGGTGGCGGCCAACCTCGCCGCGCACCCCGAAGCCGGCATCGCGACGCTGGCAGAGCCGATCCACGAACCGGAAACCGTGTTCAACCCCAACGCGGTCAAGGTCACCAGCGACAAGCACGGCCTGGCGCTGACCTTCAGCCGTGCACCTTTGCCCTGGGCCCGCGATGCCTTTGCCAAGGCGCGTGACGTGCTGCCCGAGGGTGTGCCGTACCGTCGCCATATCGGCATGTATGCCTACCGCGTCGGTTTCCTCCAGGACTTCGTCGGCTGGGGCCCATGCTGGCTCGAGCAGACCGAAGCGTTGGAGCAGCTGCGCGCGCTGTGGCATGGCGTGCGTATTCACGTGGCCGATGCCATCGAAGCCCCGGCCGTGGGCGTCGACACCCCTGAAGACCTGGAGCGCGTGCGGCGCTTGCTGGAGGCCTGATGCGCGTTCTGTTCGTCTGCCTCGGCAATATCTGCCGTTCACCCACTGCCGAAGGCGTATTGCGCCACCAGCTGGAGGCCGCAGGCCTGGCTGAACAGGTGCAGGTGGCGTCTGCCGGCACCGGTGACTGGCATGTGGGCAAGGCCCCCGACAGCCGTACCTGCAAGGCCGCGCTGGCGCGTGGCTACGACCTGTCGCGCCAGCGCGCCCAGCAGGTCAAGGCGGCGCATTTCGCTGAATACGACCTGATCCTGGCCATGGACAACAGCAACCTGGCCAACCTCAAGGCACTGCGCCCGCACAACGCCAAGGGCGAGTTGGACCTGTTCCTGCGCCGCTACGGCGCGGCGCTGGATGAAGTGCCCGACCCTTATTACGGCGGTGCCGAAGGTTTCGAGCAGGTCCTGGACCTGATCGAGGCGGCCTGCCGCGAGCTGGTGGTGGAAATCAAGGGGCGGTTATGACGGTGGCGTGGCAGCAACAGGTATCGCTCAAGCCCTACAACACCTTCGGCATCGATGTGCGTGCGCGTTACTTCACCCAGGCCCATGACGATGAGGAAGCGCGTCAGGCCCTGGCCGAGGCCGCCGAGCGGCAGGTGCCGGTGCTGGTGATCGGCGGTGGCAGCAACCTGCTGCTGACCCGCGACATCGACGCCCTGGTGCTGCACATGGCCAGCCGTGGCCGGCGCCTGCTCAGCGATGACGGCGAGCGGGTGGTGGTGGAGGCCGAGGCCGGTGAGCCCTGGCATCCCTTCGTGCAGTGGACCCTGGCACAAGGCCTGAGCGGGCTGGAGAATCTCAGCCTGATCCCTGGCACCGTGGGGGCCGCGCCGATGCAGAACGTCGGCGCCTATGGGGTCGAGATCAAGGACGTGTTCGCCGGCCTGACCGCGCTCGACCGAGAGACCGGCGAGCTGCGCGATTTCACGCTGCAGGAGTGCGCGTTCGGCTACCGGGACAGCCTGTTCAAGCGCAACCCCGGGCGTTGGTTGATCCTGCGCGTACGTTTTGCCCTTGACCGGACGTTGCGGGCGCACCTGGATTACGGCCCGGTGCGTCAGCGTTTGACCGAGCAGGGTGTCGGGCAGCCGACTGCCCAGGCCATCAGTGATGCGATCTGCAGCATTCGCCAGGAGAAGCTGCCGGACCCGGCCGAGCTGGGCAATGCCGGGAGCTTCTTCAAGAACCCGGTGGTGACGGTGGAGCTGGCAGACAAGATTCGTAGCGCTTACCCGACCGTGGTGGCATACCCGCAGGCCGGTGGCCAGGTGAAGCTGGCGGCGGGTTGGTTGATCGAGCAGGCGGGGTGGAAGGGCCACCGTGATGGCGACGCCGGTGTGCATCGCTTGCAGTCGTTGGTACTGGTGAACTATGGCCAGGCGAGCGGGGCGCAGATGTATGCGCTGGCGCAGAAGATCCAGGCGGATATCCTCGAACGGTTCGGCGTGGAGTTGGAGATGGAGCCGAACCTGTACTGATTGTGCAGGTATGTGCTGGCCTGATCGCTGGCAAGCCAGCTCCCACATTGACCGCGCTGGTCTCAAGCGATTCGCAATCATGTGGGAGCCGGCTTGCCGGCGATGAGGCCAGATCAGGCGATACATGATGCAAAGAAAAAGCCCCGCCAGTTCGCACTGGCGGGGCTTTTTCATTCAGCGACCGGAATCAACCGTGATGAGGCTTGTGCTCGTCTTCGGTGGTTTCCAGGGCTGGAGCGGCCTGGGCGGCAGCCAGGGCAGCAGCGGCTGCTTCGGCTTCGCGCTTGCGGCGGCGCACTTCACGCGGGTCGTTCGGCGCGCGGCCGTTCGGCAGCATGACAGGGGCCTGCTCGACCACCGCTTCGACTTTGGCAGGCGCCTGCTCGGCAACCACTGGAGCCGGTTCGGCAGCTGGCGCTTCGACCACTTCAGCTTGTACTTCAACAGCCTGGGCCTCGACGGCCGGAGCCGCTTCGAAGGCAACCGGAGCCTGAACTTCAGCCGCTTCGGCGACCGGCGCTGGTTCGATCTCGGCGGCTGCCACTGCTGGAGCCTCCACGACCGGTTCAGCTTCGATCACGACAGCCACCTGCTCGGCAACCGCTTCTTCGATCACTGGCTGTGGTGCCGCTTCAACAGCAGGCTTGAAGCTCGGCTCGGCGGCAACTACGGGCTCGCTGACCGGCTGCTCGACCACTGGAGCGATCGCGATGGCCTCGGCTTGCTCGGCAACCTGGACCACTTCGCTGTTTTCAACCTGGGCTTCGGCGACAACGGCGCTGGCGCGTTCGGCCTGCTCGTTGGCCTGGGCTTCGGCGTCGGCGCTGATGTTGCTGGTGGCGACGGCGGCGGTGACAGCGATGCCGGCGGCCAGTTCGGCGCCCAGCGCGGTGGCCTGGTGCTGTTGTGGCTGCTGCTCTTCGCCGGCTTCGTCTTCGCCGCCTTCGATCAGCTCGCCATCGGCGTTGCGCTGACGTTCACGACGGTTGCTGCGACGGCGCTGGCCGCGGGAGCGACGGCGCGGACGCTCGCCATCGGCGCCTTCCTGCTCGTCCTGCAGCAGCTCTTCGTTCGGCAGTTGCTCCTCGTTGAGCTCGGCAGCTTGTTCAGCAACCTGCTCGTCAGGGCGCGGCTGGCGCTCTTCACGCGGTGGGCGTGGTTGGCGTTCTTCGCGTGGCGCACGTTCTTCGCGTGGTGCGCGTTCTTCACGCGGTGCACGTTCTTCGCGTGGGGCGCGCTCTTCACGCGGCGCACGTTCTTCGCGTGGGGCACGCTCTTCACGTGGAGCGCGCTCTTCACGGGCTACGCGCTCTTCGCGTGGTGCACGCTCTTCACGCGGCTGGCGCTCTTCGCGGGCAGCTGGTGCGGCGTCCAGTGGCTCGCGCAGTTCGCGTACACGTTCTTCACGGTTGCCGCGGCGGTCATCGCGCGGCTGGCGTGGTGCGCGTTCTTCACGCGGCGCACGCTCTTCACGTGGGGCGCGCTCCTCGCGAGGGGCACGTTCTTCGCGTGGCTGGCGCTCTTCACGCGGGGCACGCTCGGCGCGTTCCTCACGCGGCTTGCGCTCCTCGTCGCGACGGCCATTGCGGTTGCGGCTCTGCTGGCGACCGTTGCGGCGCTCCTCGTTGCGCGGCGTGCGCTCGGCGGCCGGCTTCTCGGTGGTGGCGACCGGGGCGGCGACAGGCTCTTCCTTGCCGGCGAACAGGCTGACCAGCGACTTCACCAGGCCTTTGAACAGGCTTGGCTCTGGCACGCTAGGGGCGACAGCGGCTGCCGGTGCAGCGGCAGGCTGTGCTTCTTCTGTGCTCGGTACAGGAGCGTTGGCGCGGGCCGGAGCAGTCTTGACCGCGGCTTCCTGGCGAACCAGGGTGCGGGTGGCGGTCGGCTGCGGCGCTTCTTCGGTTTCGGTGGCTGCGATCTCGTAGCTGGACTGGTTGTTCAGCACTTCCGGGTTGTCGTCGCGCAGGCGCTGGACTTCGAAGTGCGGCGTTTCCAGGTGATCGTTCGGCAGGATGATGATGCGCGCGCGAGTGCGCAGTTCGATCTTGGTGATCGAGTTGCGTTTCTCGTTGAGCAGGAAGGCAGCGACCGGGATCGGGACCTGGGCACGTACCTCGGCGGTACGGTCTTTCAGCGCTTCTTCTTCGATCAGGCGCAGGATGGCCAGCGACAGCGACTCGACGTCACGGATGATGCCGGTGCCGGAGCAGCGTGGGCAGACGATGCCGCTGCTTTCGCCCAGCGATGGGCGCAGGCGCTGACGGGACATTTCCAGCAGGCCGAAACGCGAGATGCGGCCAACCTGCACGCGGGCGCGGTCGGCTTCCAGGCATTCACGCACGCGCTCTTCGACGGCGCGCTGGTTCTTGGCCGGGGTCATGTCGATGAAGTCAATGACGATCAGGCCGCCGATGTCACGCAGGCGCAGCTGGCGGGCGATTTCTTCGGCCGCTTCCAGGTTGGTCTGCAGGGCGGTTTCTTCGATGTCGCTGCCTTTGGTGGCGCGCGCCGAGTTGATGTCGATGGACACCAGGGCTTCGGTCGGGTCGATGACGATCGAGCCGCCGGACGGCAGGTCGACAACGCGCTGGAAGGCGGTTTCGATCTGGCTTTCGATCTGGAAGCGGTTGAACAGCGGGACGCTGTCTTCGTACAGCTTGACCTTGCTGGCGTACTGCGGCATCACCTGGCGGATGAAGGTCAGTGCTTCTTCCTGGGCGTCGATGCTGTCGATCAGCACTTCGCCGATGTCCTGGCGCAGGTAGTCGCGGATCGCGCGGATGATGACGTTGCTTTCCTGGTAGATCAGGAACGGCGCGGAGCGGTCCAGCGAGGCTTCCTTGATGGCGGTCCACAGCTGCAGCAGGTAGTCGAGGTCCCACTGCATTTCTTCGCTGCTGCGGCCAAGGCCGGCGGTGCGCACGATCAGGCCCATGTCGCCTGGAACGGTCAGGCCGTTGAGGGCTTCACGCAGTTCGTTGCGCTCTTCGCCTTCGATGCGGCGGGAGATGCCGCCGGCACGCGGGTTGTTTGGCATCAGCACCAGGTAACGGCCAGCCAGGCTGATGAAGGTGGTCAGGGCGGCGCCTTTGTTGCCGCGCTCTTCCTTCTCGACCTGAACGATGACTTCCTGGCCTTCGCTCAGTACTTCCTTGATGTTGACCCGGCCTTCGGGGGTCTTCTTGAAGTATTCGCGGGAAATTTCCTTGAGTGGCAGGAAGCCGTGACGTTCGGAGCCGAAGTCGACGAAGGCGGCTTCGAGGCTTGGCTCGATGCGGGTGATCTTGCCTTTGTAGATGTTGGCCTTTTTCTGCTCGCGCGCGCCGGACTCGATGTCCAGGTCGTAGAGGCGTTGGCCGTCTACCAGGGCTACACGCAACTCTTCGGGTTGAGTTGCGTTAATCAGCATTCTTTTCATGTTGTACCGTCGGTTTCCGGGCTGCCGGAAACGGCGTTCGGCACACACGACGTATCGGGGTCGGTGCCAAGGTGCGCAAAGGGTGGCGGGCCACCCCCGTGTCGAGCAACGTTCGGCACCAGCCGGTTGCCCAGCCTGCCGTTGTCGCGACGACGCGTCCTGTTCGCTGTGGTGTCAACGAGCCCCTTAGGTGTTCGAATCGACGTTCATCGATAGCCGAATCAGCCAGACAGGCCTCGTGCACTCATGACAGGAGGAGGAATCAACCGTCAGCCGTGGACGCCGCTAGAGCGTCTGTTCAGGACCTTATCCGCTCATCGCCCGTTCAGTGGGGCGGTGGCCGGACGCGGTGCTACACGGTCCGAGGGCTGTGCATCTCCACCCTGCACGTATCCCTGATAATTCGGGTGCTGCCGCGCGCTGAATCCGCAACGGGTTGCATTTTTCGTCAGCGCGGGTACCGCGCTGGCGCCATTTATGTCCAAGGCAGGTATTTCCGAAGCATTCGCCGGGCGTTACGTGGAAGCGACTGGCGGGCAGAGGTGCGGCGAAAAAGGTTCGGTAAGCAGGTGGAACACCGCGCTTGTCGTTTTTCTTCGGTCTTCTCTACACAGCGCTGGTGGCGATTCCAGGCATTTGTTTAAACTGGCGAAAACCCCGTAGGACGGCCTCGCGTCCTGGAGAATTGCGAAGGTCAGGAACCGGCGTAGAGCCTGGTATCACTGGCCTGCCGCTTTTGGCGGCGTTCGCGACTATAGCAGTTATGATTAAGTGCTTCAATTCCATAAAAAATTGTTATGATCCCGCCATGACGACCAATACCCCTCCGACTTCCGGCGTACAGCTGATCGAAGTCGCGCCGGAGCTTGCCGGCCAACGCATCGACAATTTCCTCATCACGGCCCTCAAGGGCGTGCCCAAAACCTTGGTCTACCGCATCCTGCGCAAGGGTGAGGTGCGGGTCAACAAAGGGCGGATCAAACCGGAATACAAGCTGCAGGCTGGCGATATCGTCCGCGTGCCGCCTGTGCGCCTGCCTGAACGCGACGAGCCAGCGCCTGTGGCCCAGGGGCTGCTGCAGCGCCTGGAAGCCGCCATCGTCTATGAAGACAAGGCGCTGATCGTGATGAACAAGCCATCCGGCATTGCCGTGCATGGCGGCAGTGGTTTGAGTTTCGGGGCGATCGAGGCGCTGCGTCAGTTGCGCCCTGATGCCAAGGAGCTGGAGCTGGTGCATCGCCTGGATCGCGACACTTCCGGCCTGCTGATGATCGCCAAGAAGCGCAGCATGCTGCGCCACCTGCATGCCGCCCTGCGCGGCGATGGCGTGGACAAGCGCTACATGGCGCTGGTGCGCGGCCATTGGCCGACCGCGAAGAAGCAGGTCAACGCGCCGTTGCTCAAGAGCAACCTGCGCTCGGGCGAGCGCATGGTCGAGGTGAATGACGAAGGCAAGGAGGCGTTGACGATGTTCCGCGTGCTGCGCCGTTTCGGCGAGTTCGCCACCATCGTCGAGGCCCGGCCTATTACCGGCCGTACCCACCAGATTCGTGTGCACGCCCTGCATGCCGGGCACATGATCGCCGGTGACAGCAAATACGGTGATGAAGATTTCAGCCGCGAGATTCGTGAGCTGGGCGGCAAGCGCTTGTTCCTGCATGCCTATCAACTCACGGTGCCGCTGCCGGACGGCGGTGAGCTCAAGCTCGAGGCGCCGGTGGATGAAGTGTGGGCCAAGACCGTGGAGCGCCTGAGCGCGACCTGACCTATGAACAAGCGTTACGAGCTGCTGATCTTCGACTGGGACGGCACCTTGGCCGACTCCATCGGGCGTATCGTCGAGGCCATGAATGTGGCGGCCGGGCGCGCCGGTGAGGCGCCAAGCAGCGATGAGGCCATCAAGGGCATCATCGGCCTGGCATTGGACGAGGCGATCGCCACGCTGTACCCGCACCTGGATAACGTGCAGGTGCAGGCTTTTCGTCAGCATTACGCCGATGTCTACACGGCGCTGGATCAGCAGCCTTCGCCGCTGTTCGAGGGGGTGGTCGAATCCCTCGAGGCTTTCCGTGCCGAGGGCTATCGCCTGGCGGTGGCCACCGGCAAGGCGCGTCGCGGGCTGGATCGCGTGCTCAAGGCCAATGGCTGGGAAGGCTACTTCGATATCACTCGCGGCGCCGACGAGACCCGTGGCAAGCCGCACCCGTTGATGCTCGAAGAAATCCTCGCCCATTGCCGGGTCGAGCCCGGGCGGGCGCTGATGGTCGGTGATTCGGCATTCGACCTGCAGATGGCCAGCAATGCAGGCATGCACTCGGTGGCGGTCGGTTATGGCGCGATGCCGCTGCAGGCCCTGGCCGAGTTCGGGCCGCAAGTGTGCATCGAGCATTTCTCTCAATTGCGCGAATGGCTGGCGAGTGGCGCGCAACTCAATTTCCAGGGTAGGTGAGCATGGCTGACGAGTGGAAGGCACCCGAGTCCGAAGACAACGAAGAGCGCAAGAGCTGGAAGCTGTTGGAGAAGACGCTGCTGGCGGGCGTCCAGGAGCAGCGTCGGGCGCGGCGCTGGGGCATCTTTTTCAAGTTGCTGACCTTCGTCTACCTGTTCGGCATGCTGGTCCTGTTCACGCCGCTGATGGACGTGGACAAGGCTGCGTCACGCAGTGCCAGCCACACGGCGCTGGTCGAGGTGCGTGGGGTGATCGCTGATCAGGAGCCTGCCGGCGCCGACAATATCGTCAAGAGCTTGCGTGAGGCATTCAAGGACTCGAAAACCAAGGGTGTGGTGCTGCGTATCAACAGTCCGGGCGGCAGCCCGGTGCAGTCGGGCTACATCTATGACGAAATTCGCCGCCTGCGCGCCGAATACCCAGCCATCAAGCTGTATGCGGTGATTACCGATCTGGGTGCCTCCGGCGCTTATTACATCGCCAGTGCCGCCGATGAGATCTATGCCGACAAGGCCAGCCTGGTCGGCTCCATTGGCGTGACGGCTGCCGGTTATGGCTTCGTCGGCACCATGGACAAGCTGGGCGTTGAGCGTCGCACCTATACCGCAGGTGAGCACAAAGCCTTCCTCGACCCGTTCTCGCCGCAGAAACCGGAAGAGACCGCGTTCTGGCAGGGGGTGCTGGATACCACGCATCGCCAGTTCATCGCCATGGTCAAGCAGGGTAGGGGCGAGCGCCTGAAGGACAAGGATCATCCTGAGTTGTTCAGTGGTTTGATCTGGTCCGGCGAGCAGGCCAAGGAGCTGGGCCTGGTGGATGGCCTGGGCAGTGCCAGCTATGTGGCTCGCGAGATCATCGGTGAGAAGGAATTGGTGGATTTCACCGTGCAGGAGTCGCCGTTTGATCGTTTCTCCAAGCGTATCGGTGCCAGTGTGGCCGAGCGGTTGGCCATGTACATGGGCTTCCAGGGGCCTTCGTTGCGTTGATCTGATATCGGCGTGGCATTCATCGCGGGGCAGGCCCGCTCCCACGAGCAATTCGTGGGAGCGGGCTTGCCCCGCGATGCGTTCTCAAGGCACCTGCACGCCTTCCTTGTGCAGCATATCCACCAGGCGAATCAGCGGCAGCCCGATCAGGCTGGTGGCGTCGCAGCCGTGGGTGCTCTGGAACAGGCTCACCCCCAGCCCCTCTGCTTTGAAGCTGCCTGCGCAATCCAGCGGCTGCTCGGCCTGCACGTAACGCTCCACACTCTCCCGATCCAGTTCGCGCATGGTCACCGTGAATGGCACGCAATCGACCTGGCACTGGCCGCTGGCGCTGTTGAGCAGTGCCAGGCCGGTGAGGAAGGTGACCTGCTGGCCGCTCGCTTCCAGCAGTTGCTCGCAGGCGCGCTCGAAGGTGTGAGGTTTGCCGAGGATCTGCTCGCCGAGCACCGCCACCTGGTCGGAACCGATGATCAGGTGTCCCGGATAGCGGCCTGCGAGCGCTTCGGCTTTTTGCCGGGCCAGGCGGCGAACCAGTTCGACGGCGGGCTCATCGGCCAGCCGCTGCTCGTCTAGATCGGGGCTTGCCCAGCTGAAGGGCAGGCGCAGGCGGGCGAGCAGTTCGCGCCGGTAGGGGGAGCTGGAAGCCAGTAACAGAGGAAGCATGATAGACTCCTGGTCAATTGCCCCGAATTCTAACATGCGAGATGTGCCGAATTTCCTTTGACAGGGAGGGGGTGCATCCCTAGAATGCTGCGCCTATGTTGAATGACCCGATTCCACCTCACGTTGACCCGCGCAAATTAGCCGATCGAGGCGTAACCCTTAGTGGTTCGCTGCAACTCGCTGATTTGGAAAGACTCTGCGACCCGCTTTCCGACGCTGTCGGTATGGTGCAGGCGAAGTTCGATTTTGAACGAGACGAACAGAAAGTTGTGGTTATCCACAGCGAGCTGGATGTCGAAGTCAAAATGGTTTGCCAGCGTTGTCTTGAGCTGGTCACCCTTCCAATCCACAGCGAATCTACTTACGCCGTGGTGAAGGAGGGTGCGAATACCCAGTCGTTGCCGAAAGGCTATGACGTGCTGGAACTGGGCGAAGATCCTTTGGATCTGCAGGCCCTGGTCGAGGAAGAGCTGCTGCTTGCCCTGCCGATCGTGCCTGCTCATCATCCGGAAGAATGCCAGCAGCCGGCGGGCGCAGATGAGCCCGAACCGAGCAAGGACGAGGTAACGCGGTCCAACCCGTTCAGTGTATTGGCGCAGTTAAAGCGTGACCCAAACGTTTAGGAGTTAATCAATTATGGCTGTTCAGCAGAACAAAAAATCCCGCTCTGCCCGTGACATGCGCCGTTCGCACGACGCCCTGTCGGAAAACGCCCTGTCGGTAGAGAAGAGCACCGGTGAAGTACACCTGCGTCACCACGTTTCGCCAGAAGGCGTATACCGTGGTCGCAAAGTGATCGACAAGGGCGCTGACGAGTAATCCTTGTCCGCTCAGATCATCGCGATCGACGCAATGGGCGGGGACTTCGGTCCCCGCAGCATTGTCCAGGCTAGCCTAGCCTGCCTTTCGGCTACTCCCTCGCTGCACCTGACCCTCGTCGGTCAACCCTCCCTTCTTGAAGAGCTTGTCAGCGGCCAATCGGCTGCGGATCGCGCGCGCCTGCAAATTGTTGCGGCCAGTGAAGTGGTGGGCATGGACGAGCGGCCGTCGCAGGCGTTGCGCGGCAAGCCCGACTCGTCGATGCGCATCGCCCTCGAACTGGTGCGGGACGGCAAGGCCCAGGCCTGCGTCAGTGCCGGCAATACCGGCGCGCTCATGGCGTTGTCGCGTTTCGTGCTCAAGACCTTGCCCGGTATCGATCGCCCGGCGATGGTGGCGGCGATCCCGACCCAGGCAGGCTACTGCCAGTTGCTCGACCTGGGCGCCAATGTCGACTGCAGTGCCGAAAACCTCTACCAGTTTGCGGTGATGGGTTCGGTGGCTGCCCAGGCGCTTGGCGTTCATCGCCCGCGGGTGGCGCTGCTCAATATCGGCACCGAAGACATCAAGGGCAATCAGCAGGTCAAGCTGGCCGCCAGCTTGTTGCAGAATGCGCGAGGCCTGAACTACATCGGTTTTGTCGAGGGCGACGGCCTGTACCGCGGCGAGGCGGACGTGGTGGTGTGCGACGGTTTTGTCGGCAACATCCTGCTCAAGTCCAGCGAAGGCCTGGCGACCATGATCGCCGCGCGCATCGAGGCGTTGTTCCGTGGTGGTGTGCTGGCGCGGGCTGCCGGGGCCATGGCCATGCCATTGCTCAAGCGCCTGCAGGCCGACCTGGCGCCGGCGCGGCACAATGGCGCAAGCTTCCTCGGGCTCCAGGGTATCGTCATCAAGAGCCATGGTTCGGCGGGTGTGCAGGGTTTCCAGAGTGCGATCCAGCGTGCGCTGATCGAGATCCAGGAGAACCTGCCGCAGCGCCTCCATGGTCGGCTCGAAGACTTGCTGCCGTGAAACCTCGTGAGGGCGGGCTTGCCCTGCGATGAGGCGAGTGCTGGAAAAACAAAGACTTTGGGCATATCGCCCATGAAGTGCTTAAATGTGACCGCTTGGTCCGCCGTTCCATCCAAGCTTTCAGATTTCGCGCTAGGCCTGTGGCCTGGCGCACCCTATCCGACGACAAGATCATAAGGGCTTGTTCAATGTCTGCATCCCTCGCATTCGTCTTTCCCGGTCAAGGTTCCCAATCGCTGGGCATGCTCGCCGAGCTCGGTGCTGAAAAGCCGGTAATCGTCGAAACCTTCAAGGAAGCTTCCGAGGCTCTGGGCTACGACCTGTGGAAACTGGTCCAGGAAGGTCCGGAAGAACAACTCAACCAAACCGACAAGACTCAGCCGGCCATCCTGACCGCCTCCATCGCCCTGTGGCGCCTGTGGCTGGAAGAGGGCGGCGCGCACCCGGCCTTCGTTTCGGGCCACAGCCTGGGTGAGTACAGTGCCCTGGTCGCTGCTGGCAGCCTGTCGCTCAAAGACGCCGTCCGCCTGGTCGAGCGCCGTGGCCAGCTGATGCAGGAAGCCGTGCCGGCCGGTCATGGCGCCATGGCTGCCATCCTGGGCCTGGACGATGCCGTTGTGGTCGAGCTCTGCGCCAAGGCCGCTGAAGATGAAGTGGTCAGTGCGGTGAACTTCAACTCGCCGGGCCAGGTGGTGATTGCCGGTAACAAGGCTGCGGTCGACCGCGCCATGGCGCTGTGCAAAGAGGCCGGCGCCAAGCGTGCTCTGCCGCTGGCGGTCAGCGTGCCGTCGCACTGTGCGCTGATGAAGCCCGCTGCCGAGCGCTTCGCCGAGTTCGTCAACGCCATCGAGTGGAAGGCCCCGCAGATTCCAGTGGTGCAGAACGTCACCGCCGCCATCGCCGCCGACCTTGATGCGCTCAAGCAGGACTTGCTGGCACAGCTGTACCAGCCTGTGCGCTGGGTTGAATGCGTGCAGGCCCTGGCCGAGCGCGGCGCGGTGAACCTGGTCGAGTGCGGCCCGGGCAAGGTGCTGGCTGGCCTGAACAAGCGTTGCGCCGACGGCGTGACCACCTACAACCTCAATACCCCTGACGCCGTCGCCGCCACCCGTGCGGCGCTGGCCTGAATCTGGAGACGCTTGCATGAGCCTGCAAGGTAAAGTTGCACTGGTTACCGGCGCCAGCCGTGGCATTGGCCAGGCCATCGCCCTTGAGCTTGGCCGCCAGGGCGCCATCGTCATCGGCACCGCCACTTCGGCCTCCGGTGCCGAGCGCATCGCCGCCACGCTCAAGGAGCACGGCGTTGCCGGTACCGGCATGGAATTGAACGTGACCAGCGCAGAATCCGTGAATGCGGTGCTGAGCGCCATCGGTGAGCAGTTCGGCGCCCCGGCCATCCTGGTCAACAACGCTGGCATCACCCGCGACAACCTCATGCTGCGCATGAAGGATGACGAGTGGTTCGACGTGATCGACACCAACCTCAACAGCCTCTACCGTCTGTCCAAGGGCGTGCTGCGTGGCATGACCAAGGCCCGTTGGGGTCGTATCATCAGCATCGGCTCGGTGGTCGGTGCCATGGGTAACGCCGGGCAGGCCAACTATGCGGCCGCCAAGGCTGGCCTGGAAGGCTTCAGTCGCGCGCTGGCCCGTGAAGTGGGTTCGCGTGGCATCACCGTCAACTCGGTCACCCCGGGCTTCATCGACACCGACATGACCCGTGAGCTGCCGGAAGCGCAGCGCGAAGCCCTGCAGAAAGAAATTCCGCTGGGCCGCCTGGGCCAGGCCGACGAAATCGCCAAAGTGGTTTCGTTCCTGGCCTCTGACGGCGCAGCCTATGTCACTGGCGCCACCGTGCCGGTGAACGGCGGGATGTACATGTAAAAACCGCAATGCGATGTGACGGATTGCTTCAAAAAAGAGTCATACTCCGAGCTTAAAATCCGTTATAAAGCTGCAACCAGATTCCGGGCAGAGGGTTGGGCGACTTAGCTGAAGGCGTGTTCCGCTTGAAAAGCAGGCGTCTTTCTATAAACTTGGTCACCGGCCAGCTGCCTGACATATGTCCATTAGGAGTGAAAACTAGGTATGAGCACCATCGAAGAACGCGTCAAGAAAATCGTCGCCGAGCAACTGGGCGTCAAGGAAGAGGAAGTTGTGAATGCTGCTTCCTTCGTTGAAGACCTGGGTGCCGACTCGCTTGACACCGTTGAGCTGGTGATGGCTCTGGAAGAGGAATTCGAGACCGAAATCCCTGACGAAGAAGCCGAGAAGATCACTACCGTTCAAGCTGCCATCGACTACGTCAACGCCCACCAGGCCTAAGACGCTTTAGTCGACGCTTCTTGTCGGGGAAAACCGCACTGCCTTCGCTGGCGTGCGGTTTTTTCTTTGCAAGACGCCAGTGTCGAGCCGCGAGCCTTCAGAGCTTGTTGCCATTTCATTCCATTGCCTTGAATGCAATGGCAAGAAACTCTGTTATTGGAAAAGGAGAGTACTGTGTCGCGTAGACGCGTCGTGGTCACCGGTATGGGTATGCTGTCGCCATTGGGTACTGATGTACCGAGCACCTGGCAGGGCGTTCTGGCTGGCCGCAGTGGCATTGGTCCGATCGAACACACGGATCTGTCTGCCTACTCCACCCGTTTTGGCGGCTCGGTGAAGGGCTTCGAGGTCGAGCAGTACCTGTCGGCCAAGGAAGCTCGCAAGCTCGACCTGTTCATTCAGTACGGCCTGGCAGCCGGTTTCCAGGCGGTACGCAATGCCGGCCTGGAGGTCACCGACGCCAACCGTGAGCGCATTGGCGTGGCCATGGGCTCGGGGATCGGCGGCCTGACCAACATCGAAGAAACCAGCCGGACCCTGCACGAGCAGGGCCCGCGCCGCATTTCGCCGTTCTTCGTGCCGGGCTCGATCATCAACATGATCTCGGGCTTCCTGTCGATCCACCTGGGCCTGCAGGGGCCGAACTACGCGATCGCCACCGCCTGCACCACGGGTACCCATTGCATCGGCATGGCCGCGCGCAATATCGCCTACGGTGAAGCGGACGTGATGATTGCCGGCGGTGCCGAAATGGCCGCCTGTGGCCTGGGCATGGGTGGCTTCGGGGCCTCGCGCGCGCTGTCGACCCGCAACGATGAGCCAACCCGCGCCAGCCGTCCGTGGGACAAAGGCCGTGACGGTTTCGTGCTGTCCGACGGTGCCGGTGCCCTGGTGCTCGAAGAACTGGAGCACGCCAAGGCGCGTGGTGCGACCATTTATGCCGAGCTGGTCGGTTTTGGCATGAGCGGCGACGCCTACCACATGACTTCGCCACCCGACTCGGGTGAAGGTGCTGCGCGCTGCATGGCCAACGCCCTGCGCGATGCCGGCATCGAGCCGCAGGCGGTCAGCTACATCAATGCCCACGGCACTTCGACCCCTGCTGGCGATATCGCCGAGGTGGCGGCGATCAAGCGCGTGTTTGGCGAGCACGCCTACAAGCTGGCAGTCAGCTCGACCAAGTCGATGACCGGTCACCTGCTGGGTGCCGCTGGCGCGGTGGAAGCAATCTTCAGCGTGCTGGCGATCAACAGCCAGATGGCGCCGCCGACCATCAACCTGGACGAGCCGGACGAAGGTTGCGACCTGGACTTCGTACCGCACCAGGCGCGCAGCATGCCGATCGACGTGGTGCTGTCCAACTCGTTCGGCTTCGGCGGAACCAACGGTTCGCTGGTGTTCCGCCGGTTCGCCGACTGATGCACTGCTGGATCGATGGCCAGGAAGCGACTGCGGTCAATTTGCAGAATCGCGGCCTGGCCTACGGTGATGGTCTGTTCGAGACCATTGCCGTGCATGGCGGCAAGCCCAGCCTGCTAACCCGGCATCTCGACCGCCTGGCGCTGGGTTGCCAGCGCCTGGCGATCGATGTTGACCTGATGCTGGTTCGCAATGAGCTGATGCAATTCGCTCAGTTGCTGGGGGAGGGCGTCGCCAAGCTGATCCTTACCCGCGGCGACAGCCAGCGTGGTTATGCCCCGGCGCCGGGCGCCCAGGCGCGACGTATTCTTCAGGGCAGCCCCTTGCCCGTCTATCCCGCACAGCACGCCGAGCTGGGTGTGCGCCTGTTCCCCTGTCAGACACGGCTGGCGGAACAACCGCTGCTGGCCGGACTCAAACACCTCAACCGCCTGGAGCAGGTGCTGGCCCGAGCCGAATGGCAGGACAGTGCGTATGCCGAAGGCTTGATGCGCGACAGCCAAGGGCGAGTGATCGAAGGGGTGTACAGCAACCTGTTCCTGGTGCGTGGCAAGGTGCTGCTGACCGCCGACCTGAGCCGTTGTGGCGTGGCTGGCGTGATGCGTGGCGCATTGCTAGAACAGGCGCCGTTGTCGGGCCTTGCCGTCGAGGTGCGTGACCTGACCCTGGAAGACCTGCAGCAGGCCGACGAGGTGTTTGTCTGCAAC
Organism: Pseudomonas oryziphila; assembly: GCF_003940825.1. Lineage (NCBI taxonomy): Bacteria > Pseudomonadati > Pseudomonadota > Gammaproteobacteria > Pseudomonadales > Pseudomonadaceae > Pseudomonas > Pseudomonas oryziphila. The sequence continues at coordinate 1,718,062 of NZ_CP034338.1, forward strand.
AGTGTCTACGGTATCTGGCCTGTACGTGAATTCGCTGCACTGAACTGGCCGCCGGGCCCGCTCACCCTTAAACTGCAGGCCGTTGCCCGTACGTTACTGGATACCTGATTCGTGAGACGCAAATTCCTGCTGCTGCTGGAAATGGGTTTGATCCTCGCCGGCCTGGCATTGGGTTGGGCTGCCTGGAAGGTCAACTCAGTCCTGGAGCAGCCCCTGCAAGTGGCGCAGGAGCGCCTGCTCGATGTGCCTGGCGGCACCACACCCAATCGCATGTTCTACCGCATGGAGGGCGAGGGGCTGCTCGACGATGCGCTGTGGCTGCGCCTTTACTGGCGCTTCAACATGGCCGGCACCCCGCTGCATACCGGTGAATACCGCCTGACCCCCGGCATGACCGTGGGGCAGTTGTTCGATGCCTGGCAGCGCGGCGATGTGGTGCAGTACAACCTCACCCTGGTCGAGGGCTGGACCTTCCGCCAGGTGCGTGCCGCAGTGGCCAGGCACGACAAGATCAAGCACACCCTCGATGACCTGAGCGACGCGCAGGTGATGGACAAGCTCGGTCACACCGGCGTCTTCCCCGAGGGCCGCTTCTTCCCTGATACCTACCGCTTCGTGCGCGGCATGAGCGACGTCGAACTGTTGCAGCAGGCCTATATGCGCCTGGACGAAGTGCTGGCCAAGGAGTGGGCCGAGCGCAGCACCGGCTTGCCGTATCGCGACCCTTACCAGGCGCTGATCATGGCCTCGCTGGTGGAGAAGGAAACCGGCATCCCGCAGGAGCGTAACCAGATCGCCGGTGTGTTCGTGCGCCGGCTGCGCCTGGGGATGATGCTGCAGACCGACCCGACCGTGATCTACGGCATGGGCGAGCGCTACAACGGCAAGATCACCCGGGCCGACCTGCGTGAGCCGACGCCCTACAACACCTACACCATCAGCGGCCTGCCGCCGACGCCGATCGCCATGGTCGGCCGCGAGGCGATCCATGCCGCGCTCAACCCCAGCGATGGCAGCAGCCTGTATTTCGTCGCCCGTGGCGATGGCAGCCATGTGTTCTCCGATGACCTGGATGACCACAACAGCGCTGTGCGTGAGTTCCAGCTCAAGCGGCGGGCAGACTATCGCTCCAGCCCCGCACCTGCGGCGCAGCCGGGAGCAGGCGAGCAACCGGCACCCGACCAGGAGACGCCTGCCGAGGCAGCCCCGCCTGAAAGTGACGCTGGCGCGCCTACCGATGAATCCGTGCCGGCCGAGGCGCCGGTACCCGAAAAACAGTAAGGAACACCCGTGAGCGGTTTGTTTATCACCCTGGAAGGCCCCGAAGGCGCGGGCAAGAGCACCAACCGCGACTACCTGGCGGCGCGCCTGCGTGAGCAGGGTGTCGATGTGGTGATGACCCGCGAGCCCGGTGGCACGCCACTGGCCGAGCGCATCCGCGAGCTGCTGTTGGCCCCCAGCGACGAGCCCATGGCGGCCGATACCGAGTTGCTGCTGATGTTCGCTGCCCGTGCCCAGCACCTGGCAGAAGTGATCCGTCCGGCCCTGGCGCGTGGCGCCGTGGTGCTCTGCGATCGCTTCACCGATGCTACCTACGCCTATCAGGGCGGCGGCCGTGGCTTGTCGGTGGAGCGCATCGCCATCCTCGAATCCTTCGTCCAGGGCGAACTGCGCCCGGACCTGACCCTGGTCTTCGACCTGCCCGTCGAGGTCGGCCTGGCCCGTGCTGCTGCCCGTGGCCGCCTGGACCGCTTCGAGCAAGAGGGCCAGGCCTTCTTCGAGGCGGTGCGCCAGGCCTACCTGCAACGCGCCGCCCAGCAGCCGCAACGCTACAGCCTGCTGGATGCCGCTCAGCCGCTGGATGCGGTGCAACGGGCAATCGATGCGCTGCTGCCGGGCCTTGTGGAGCGTTGCCGTGGCTGAAGCCTACCCCTGGCAACAGGCGCTTTGGCAGCAACTGGCCGGGCGCAGTCAGCATGCCCATGCCTACCTGCTGCATGGGCCCCAGGGTATCGGCAAGCGTGCCCTGGCCGAGCGGCTGATGGCGCGGCTGCTGTGCCAGACGCCCCAGGGGCTGGATGCCTGCGGGCAGTGCAAGGCGTGCCTGCTGCTCAAGGCCGGCAGCCATCCGGACAACTTCGTGCTGGAGCCAGAAGAAGCCGACAAGCCGATCAAGGTCGACCAGGTTCGCGAACTGGTGTCGTTCATCGTGCAGACGGCCCAGCAGGGCGGGCGCAAGGTGGTGCTGATCGAGCCGGTGGAGGCGATGAACGTCAACGCGTCCAATGCCTTGCTCAAGAGCCTTGAGGAGCCTTCCGGCGATACCGTGCTGCTGTTGGTCAGCCACCAGCCCAGCCGCTTGCTGCCCACCATCAAGAGCCGTTGCCAGCAGGTCACCTGCCCGCAGCCGAGCCTGGCCCAGAGCCGTGCGTGGCTGGCTGATGCCCTTGCCGACAGCGCCGAAGACGAGCGCGAGGAGTTGCTGACTCTGGCCGCCGGCTCGCCGCTGATGGCTGTCAGCCTGCAGGCGAAGGGGGTGCGCGAGCAGCGCGCGCTGGTCACCGAGGGCGTGAAGAAGCTGCTCAAGCAGCAGCAGTCGCCCAGCCAGCTGGCCGAAGCCTGGAACAACGTGCCGTTGCTGTTGTTGTTCGACTGGTTCTGCGACTGGTCGCACCTGATCCTGCGCTATCAGCTGACCCAGGACGAGGACGGGCTAGGCCTGGCCGACATGCGCAAGGTGCTGCAGTACCTGGCGCAGAAGAGCCGCCAGGCCAAGGTGCTGGAGGTCCAGGCGTGGATCCTCGAGCAGCGTCAGAAAGTGCTGGGCAAGGCCAACCTCAACCGTGTGCTGCTGCTCGAAGCCTTGCTCGCCCATTGGGTGCAGCTGCCGGGCATGCGCTGATCTCCATCGTTCATTCATGTGTGTGTTCCCATGCTCGTAGATTCCCATTGCCACCTCGACCGTCTTGATCTCAGCGCCCATCAGGGTTCCCTCGATGCCGCCCTGCGGGCCGCGCGTGAGCGTGGCGTCGGGCATTTCCTGTGCATCGGCGTCAGCGCCGAGAACGCCGGCGCGGTCAAGGCGCTCAGCGAGCAGTACGCCGACGTCGATTGTTCGGTGGGGGTGCATCCGCTGGACCTGGCGCCGGGTGAAACCCCGGCCCTGGAGTGGCTGCTGCGCGAGCTGGCCCATCCGCATGTGGTGGCCATCGGCGAGACCGGCCTGGACTATCACTACGAGCCCGAAGCCGCCGAGCTGCAGCAGGCTTCCTTCCGCCTGCACCTGGAAGCCTCGCGCCAGACCGGCAAGCCGGTGATCGTGCACACCCGTGCGGCCCGCGAGGACACCCTGGCCCTGCTGCGTGAAGCCAACCTGCCCCAGGCCGGGGTGCTGCACTGCTTCACCGAAGATTGGCCGATGGCCAAGGCTGCGCTGGACTTGGGTTATTACATCTCGTTGTCCGGCATCGTGACATTCCGCAACGCCGATGCCCTGCGTGAGGTGGCCCGGCAGGTGCCGGTCGATCGCCTGCTGGTGGAGACCGATTCGCCGTACCTGGCGCCGATCCCGCACCGCGGCAAGCCGAATCTGCCGCAGTACGTGCGGGAAGTGGCCGAATATGTCGCCTCGCTGCGCGGGGCCAGCTATGAGCAGCTGGCCGAGCAGACCACCGCCAACTTCAAGCGCCTGTTCCCGCTGGCGCGGGTGGCCTGATCCGCAGTTCGTCGCTGGCGCCCGGGCAAAAAAAACCCGGGTTCTGGGGGGGGAATCCGGGTTAAGACCATTAGGAGTAAAACAAAGGTACGCGGTCCCTGGGCACCTTTATCGGCGCGCCACTTGGGGGGGATGCGCCGCGCCAACACTTCAAGTATTGGCCAGGATTGGCGCCCTGCCAGCGCTTGCTGATCGTTTTTTAAACAGATTTGGAATACGTCGGCGGTCCCTTGGGCGATCAGTGCATGGCGATTTGCCTGACCAGCCGCAGTGCTTCGTCGATCAAGCACTCATCGGTATAGAAGTGTGGGGAAAAACGCACGCCGGGCCCGCGCAGGGCGCAGATCACTTGCTGGCTGCTGAGCGCCCGATAAATGTCGGCATTGGCGCGGCCAGCCACGGTGAAATTGATGATGCCTGCGCGGCGCCTTGGGTCTGCCGGGCTGTGCAACTGCACACCCGGGATCGCCGCCAGCCCCTGGTGCAGTTGCTCGACGCGATGCCCGAGTTGCTCTGCAACCACCTGCATGCCGACATCTTCCAGCAATGACAGGCTGGCCTCCAGCGCACAGGCGCCGAGCATGTTCGGGCTACCCGGCTCGAAGCGTCGGGCGCTGCGTGCCGGTTGCCAGGTACGGTGCTCGAAATCGCCCAGCTGTTCGAGCATGTGCCAGCCGTAGGCATGCAGTTTCAACTGCCTGCGCAGGGCGCTGCGGCAATAGAACACCCCCAGGCCTTCGGGGCCGAGCATCCATTTGTGGCCGTCGGCCATGGCGAAATCGCACTGGTATTGCTGCACGTCGAAGGGCAGGGCGCCAATCTGCTGGATGGCGTCGACGCAGAACAGCACGCCCTGTTCGCGACAGCCCTGGCCCAGGCGGGCAAGGTCCAGGCGCAGGCCACTGGCGAACTGCACGGCACTGACCGCCAGCAGCCGGGCACGCGGGCCGCAGGCCTGGAGCAGTGCGGCCTCTGGGTCATCCCCGGCCAGGCTGATCTCGATCACATCGACGCCTTGATCCGCCAGTGCCTGCCAGACCACACGATTGGAAGGGAACTCTTCGTCGCTGATGATCACCTGGTCGCCGCGTTGCCAGTCGAGGCCGAAGGCCACCAATGACAAGGCTTGCGAAGTATTGCCCAGCAAGGCGATATCGCCAGTTGACGGCGCGTTGAGCAGGCGCGCCAGGCGTTCGCGCAGGCGTCGCTCGGTGGCCAGCCAGGCCGGGTAGTCGCTGGCGCCCCGCTGCAGGTTGTCACGGGCGAAGCGCGCCACGGCATCAGTGGCCCGGCGCGGCCACGGAGCGATGGCCGCGTGGTTCAGGTAGCACAGGCCCGGAGCCTGCTCGAACTCATCAAGAAACACAGACATGCTTGGAAGATCCGTGCAATTTACCGCCAGTTAGGCATAATAATCCGCTTCGATTGTCATCCTAGTCCTACCTATGCACAAAGAACCTCGTAAGGTCCGTGAATTTCGCCGCCGCGAGCAGGAAATCCTCGATACGGCGCTCAAGCTGTTTCTCGAACAGGGTGAAGACAGTGTCACCGTCGAGATGATCGCCGACGCCGTCGGCATCGGCAAAGGCACGATCTACAAGCACTTCAAGTCCAAGGCGGAGATCTACCTGCGCCTGATGCTCGACTATGAGCGTGACCTGAACGAGCTGCTGCATTCCGCTGACGTCGACCGTGACAAAGAGGCGCTGTCGCGCGCCTACTTCGAGTTCCGCATGCGCGACCCACAGCGCTACCGGCTGTTCGACCGCCTGGAAGAAAAGGTGGTCAAGGGCAACCAGGTGCCGGAAATGGTCGAGCAGTTGCACAGCATCCGTGCCTCCAACTTCGATCGCCTTACGCAGCTGATCAAGGGCCGCATCAGCGAAGGCAAGCTCGAGGACGTGCCGCCGTACTTCCACTATTGCGCGGCGTGGGCGCTGGTCCACGGTGCGGTGGCGCTGTACCACTCGCCATTCTGGAGCAACGTGCTGGAAGATCAGGAAGGCTTCTTCCAGTTCCTCATGGACATCGGCGTGCGCATGGGCAACAAACGCAAGCGCGACCCAGAAACCGCGAACTGAAGCGGCCCGGGCGGTGCTTGCCGGCCCTCGGTGAGCATTGCGCGATTCAGCCTTCGACAGGAAGACTTGCAAAAACCTGATTTATGAGTCAGGTTTTGCCGGTCCGATTCTTCCATGCCGGAGTCACCCATGATCGTCGATCGTCAAGGCAGGCGCTTTCGCAACCTGCGCGTCAGCCTGACTGCTGCCTGCAACTACGCCTGCACCTACTGCGTGCCCGATGGCAAGCGCCTGGTGGCGGCGCAGGACGAGCTGGGGGCCGAGGCGCTGGGACGCGGCGTGGCCTATCTGGTCGAGGCCGCAGGTGTCGAGCGTTTGCGCATCACCGGCGGCGAGCCGCTGATCAGCCCGCGGCTCGAGGGCTTCCTGACGGCGGTGGCCGGGCTCGGCCTGGAGGACATCAGCCTCACCACCAATGGCCAACTGCTTGCCCGCAAACTGCCGTTGCTGCGTGCAGCCGGCATCCGCAGGCTGAATGTCTCGCTCGATACCCTCGACCCCCTGGCGTTTCGCCGCATCGCCCGTGGCGGCGACCTGGCCAGCGTGCTCGACGGCATGGCCCAGGCCAGCGCTGCCGGCATGGCGATCAAAGTCAACATGGTGCCCATGCGTGGGCAAAACCTCGATCAGGTACTGCCGCTGCTCGACTACTGTCTGCAGAAAGGTTACGAGCTGCGCTTCATCGAGCTGATGCGCATGGGCCACCTGGCCCGAGACAGCAATGCCTTCGGGCAGCAGTTCGTGGGGCTGGAGCAGTTGCTCGCGCTGATCGGCGAAGCCTATGAATTCGAGCAGGCGCAGCGCCCGGTGGATGCTACCGCGCTACGTTATCGCATACCCGGCAAAGGGCACTTCGGAGTGATCGCCAACGAGAGCGTACCCTTCTGTCGCGCCTGCTCGCGGCTGCGCTTGTCGTCCACCGGCTGGCTGCATGGTTGCCTCTCTTCAGGCAACCGTCACTTTGTCGGCGACCTGCTGGACAAGCCGCGCCACCAGGCGCTGCCGGCGTTGCAGCGGTTGCTGGTGAAGGCGCTGGCGGACAAGCAGGACCTGGCGTTCTCCGGCGATGTGATGGTGATGAAGGTGATCGGCGGCTGACTCTGGCGCAAAAGCTGCATCTGGCGGCTATTCGCCGGTTTTTCGTCACCGGCCTTTGGAGGAAAGATGCGTAGCCTGGTCTTGCTGCTGGCGCTGATGGCGTTGGGCGGTTGCATGAAAGTCAGCGACATGGGGGAAGAGGTCCGTTACCAGATGAGCGACGTGGGCCTGCTGGACCACAGCAACACCACCCGTACCCTGTCCATCCGCTTGCAGCCCGATTCGTTCATCTTCATTGGTCAGGGCGCGTTCATGCCGCCGGGCAAGGGGCCGCAGCCGCGCCAGAACGCCGTGGCCGAGGAAGCCTTCAAGAGCTTCATCGAATACTTCCCGCTGGTGCGCCGCGCCCAGGGCCCGCTCGGCCTGGAAGACGCGATTGCCGAAGCCCGTTCGGTCGGCGCCGACTACGTGCTGTACACCCGCTTCGCCCGCACCGACGACCGTATCGGCAATGGCGATGAATGGTATGACGAACAGGCCGTCGACCGCCTGGGCTGGGACACTGGCGTGGTGCAGATGATGTTGATCGAGACCAGCACCCGCTACCTGATCGACACCGCCCGCATCAAGAGCCGTGGCGGTTTGTTGACGTTCCATGACAACAGCCCCCAGGATTTGCTTGCCGCGCCCATGCGCGAGTACGCTCGTAGCCTCTTGGGCATGAGCAAGTAAGCGAGCGTGATATGACCGACACCGGCAAAGCCAACGATCTCCTGGCGCAGATCCCCGCACACAAGGGCCTGCCACCGGTGCATCTGTGGAACCCGGATTTCTGCGGCGACATCGACATGCGCATCGCCCGTGACGGCACCTGGTACTACCTGGGTACGCCGATCGGGCGCAAACCGATGGTCCGGCTGTTTTCCACCATCATCCGCCGCGATGGCGACGACTACTTCCTGGTCACGCCGGTGGAAAAAGTCGGTATTCGCGTTGATGACGCGCCCTTCGTTGCGGTGCTGCTGGATGTGCAGGGGAGTGGCGAGCAGCAGGTGCTGCGCTTCACCAGCAACGTCGACGATCAGGTCGAAGCCGGCCCGGCCAACCCGCTGCGGGTAGTGATCGACCCGATCACCCAGGAGCCTGCGCCCTATGTGCTCATGCGTGGCAACCTCGAGGCGCTGATTCACCGCAATGTGTTCTATCAGTTGGTGGAGTTGGCGGTGCCTCAGACCATCGAGGGTGAGCAGTGGCTCGGAGTTTGGAGCCATGGCCAGTTCTACCCGATCGGGCGCGACGCCTGAGTGAAAATCGGCCTCCCGCTTTTTCCGCGGATTGGCCGTTTCCCCTATATTGGGCGGGGCATAACCTGAGGGCCACAGCCAATCAGGAGATCCCCTTCATGAACATTCCCCGTCTTTCCCTCAGCGTATTTGTCGCCCTCGGCCTGTTGGGCGCCAAGGTGCCTGCCTGGGCCCATGGTGACGCGCAGCATCCCGAGCAGGTGAAGATTCTCCAGGAGCAGTTGCCCAGCAATGCCCCGGGCAAGAAAGCGGTGATGCTCACCGTCAGCTACGCACCGGGCCAGGCATCGCCCGCCCATCAGCACCCAGGCGCGGTCATGGCTTATGTATTGGAAGGCGCGGTCGTCTCGAAGCTCAACGACGAGCCGCAGAAAACCTACAAGGCCGGCGAGTTCTGGTACGAAGCGCCCGGCACCGTGCACAGTGTATCGAGCAACGCCAGCAAGACCGCGCCGGCCAAGCTGCTGGTGTGGAGCCTGGTGGACGAGGGGCGGCCAGTGACCGAACCCCTGTCCCGATGAGTCGCCCGTCAGGGCGTCGTGGCTACAGTTCGCGCTGCACGGCGCTGATCAGGGCCGTGTCCAGCACTTGGCTGGGTGCCACCTGAACGCTCTGGGTATAGAAGGGCGGCAGGTTCTGCGCCAGTTGTGCCACGGCCTGGGCACTGACGCCGGCAGGCAGTAGCACATACTGCAAGTTGGAGGGGAATGACTGCGGCACCGGCCCTTCCATGGTTGAGCCGTAAGCGCCAAATGTCATCACCGCCTGGCTGGTCGCCGGGTCAGGGATGTACAGGAACACGAAGGTGCCGTATTTGGGGTGCGTGAGGCATTGCTTCGCCTGGGCGCGTACAGCAGGGTCGTTGTCGTTCATCAGCTTCCAGCGCAGTTCGGCATAGCCACGCGTGGTCTCCATGAACGCGGTGCGGATTGGCGACTGCTTCTCCACGCCTCCCAAGCAGGCCAACAGGTTGCCGAATGGGTCGAGCAAGGCCACGGCGTTCATGGTGTCGGCCTGCCGGGCGGTTTCGATCAGTGGGCGGGCCAGTTCCTGCCCAGGCATGCGCGGGTTGGCGCTGCTGACCTTGAGGCTCCAGGGGCTCAGGGCGGCCAGGGCCTGCCGGACTTTGCTGTCGGCGGGCAGCGAACTTGGGTTGCGCAACTGGTCAGGTGGCAGGCCGCTGTTGTTGCTGGCGTCACGCACGTTGGACACGCTGGCGTCGAAGATCGAACCGGTGAGGCTGAAGGCTGCCGCGTCAATACCGCAGCCGGCATAGACCGGCCCGCTGCCTGCGCCTTGATAGGATCGGTTGATCGGCGCGGCAACCGCATAGTAGCCCCAACTGGCCTGCGCCTTCTGGCGTACGGCGGGCGGCAGGCTGGGGAAATCGAACTGGCTGTTGAAGTTGATCCCCGCGTAAGTATCGATGGCACTGACCGCCACGTTGAAGCCGGCAGTCAGCAGCGAGCCGGCGCACATGGCGCAGGGGTCGAGGGTGGTCACCACGGTCAGTTTTTCCGGCGCTGGCAGGCCCAGGCGTTCGCGATTGGCGAAGTACCAGTCCACCAGCTGTCGTTCACCGTGGGCGGTCGGGTCGTGGGGCAGGAACGGCGGTTGCGCGGCGCTGCCGGGGTAGGGCATCAGCACATTGTTGTGCAGGGCGGCGAGCACGTTGCCGGTGGCGTTTTCGATGATGCAGCCACCAACTGCGAAGGTGCCTTGTTGGCTGGCCAGAATGGCCTGGTTGGCAACGAGTTCCACCGCTTGCTGGGCATTTTGGGCGGTCTGCTTGGTGTCCATCTTGACTCCCTGTCGTTGAGGCGCCGGATGCGCATGCAGACGATAGTTCAGGGCAATTGGAAAACAAGGGGCGTGTGCAAAAGAACCTGTAGTGCCTGCCTGGTGGGCGAGACAGTGCAGGCGTTGCCACGGGCAAGCTGAATTGGGCCAGCCATCGAGAGCGTTCACACGGTGGCAGGCAGCTACACGCCAAAACGAAAAAACCCGCCAGGGGGCGGGTTCTTCGGGTGTTCAAAGACTGTGGAGACAATCTCTGCAACGCTGTTTGGCTCCGCGACCTGGACTCGAACCAGGGACCCAATGATTAACAGTCATTTGCTCTACCGACTGAGCTATCGCGGAATTTCGGCGTATCTTACCGATTGCCAGGGGGAAGTCAAGCTTCCCCTTGGCAATCAAGGAGTTACAGTACTTCTACGATGGCCTTGGTGACCACGTGGATGTTGCTCTGGTTCAGGGCAGCAACAGCGATGCGGCCGGTGTCCAGGGCATAGATGCCGAACTCGTTCTTCAGGCGTGCCACTTGCTCCACGCTCAGACCGGAGTAGGAGAACATGCCGGCCTGGCGACCAACGAAGCTGAAGTCGCGCTTGGCACCGTACTCGGCCAGCAGCTCGACCATCTGTTTGCGCATGCCATGGATGCGGGTGCGCATCTCGGCCAGTTCGGCTTCCCACATCTGGCACAGCTCAGGGCTGTTCAGCACGGTGGCGACGATGGTCGCGCCGTGGGTCGGCGGGTTGGAGTAGGTGGTGCGGATCACCCGTTTGACCTGCGACAGCACGCGGGTGCTCTCGTCTTTCGAGGCGGTGACGATCGACAGCGCGCCGACGCGCTCGCCGTACAGCGAGAACGACTTGGAGAACGAGCTGGACACGAAGAACTCCAGGCCCGACTCGGCGAACAGGCGCACGGCGAAGGCGTCTTCGGCGATGCCGTCACCAAAGCCCTGGTAGGCCATGTCGAGGAACGGCACGTGGCCTTTGGCCTTGACCACTTCCAGCACGTTCTTCCAGTCGTCCAGCGACAGGTCGACGCCGGTCGGGTTGTGGCAGCAGGCGTGCAGCACGATGATCGAGCCGGAGGGCAGGTTGTTCAGGTCTTCGAGCATGCCGGCACGGTTGACGTCATGGCTGGCGGCGTCGTAGTAACGGTAGTTCTTGACCGGGAAACCTGCGGTTTCGAACAGAGCGCGGTGGTTTTCCCAGCTCGGGTCGCTGATGGCAACCACGGCGCCCGGCGCCAGGCGCTTGAGGAAGTCGGCACCGATCTTGAGCGCGCCGGTACCGCCGACAGCCTGCACGGTCACTACACGGCCGGCGGCCAGCAGTGGCGATTGGGCACCGAAAATCAGCTTTTGCACGGCCTGGTCGTACTGGGCGATGCCGTCGATCGGCAGGTAGCCACGGGACGCGTGCTGGGCGGCACGGGTTGTTTCGGCTTCGATCACTGCGCGCAGCAGCGGAATGCGGCCTTCCTCATTGCAGTAGACGCCTACGCCCAGGTTGACCTTGTCGGTACGTGGGTCAGCGTTGAATGCTTCGTTGAGGCCCAGGATGGGGTCGCGGGGTGCCAGCTCGACAGCGGAAAACAGGCTCATTGTTACCTTGGCTCGGATAGGAGAGTGATAGGGGTTGCCACGCTCCAGCCGAATGCACTGAAGCGGTGCACAAACGGGGAGTCAGTATAGTGATACCGCCCGGTCACTGCGACAGTCTGGCGCAGCTTTTCCGGCTGTTTGCGCAAATATTTTTCGACCATTGGTCGAATTGCCCGGTCCATTGCCATAGGTGCTGCCGGGCCAGGCTTGAAAGCCGAGCCCGGCGGGCGCATTTGCGTATAGACTACTGGCTAAATTTACAGTTGCCGCGACATTCACGAGGTCCGTCATGTCCGAGTTCCAGCTCGTCACCCGATTCCAGCCGGCCGGCGACCAGCCCGAGGCCATCCGCCAGATGGTCGAAGGCATCGAGGCCGGGCTTTCGCACCAGACGCTGCTGGGCGTGACCGGCTCGGGCAAGACCTTCAGCATCGCCAACGTGATCCAGCAGGTGCAGCGCCCGACCTTGGTGCTGGCGCCGAACAAGACCCTGGCGGCGCAGCTTTACGGCGAGTTCAAGGCGTTCTTCCCGAACAACGCGGTCGAGTACTTCGTCTCCTACTACGACTACTACCAGCCCGAGGCCTACGTGCCGTCGTCGGACACCTTCATCGAGAAGGACGCCTCGATCAACGACCATATCGAGCAGATGCGTCTGTCTGCGACCAAGGCGCTGCTGGAGCGGCGCGACGCGATCATCGTCACCACCGTATCGTGCATCTATGGCCTGGGCAGCCCCGAGGCGTACCTGAAGATGGTCCTGCACGTCGACCGTGGCGACCAACTCGACCAGCGTGCGTTGCTGCGCCGCCTGACCGAGCTGCAGTACACCCGCAACGAGATGGACTTCGCCCGCGCCACCTTCCGTGTGCGCGGCGATGTGATCGACGTGTTCCCGGCCGAATCGGACCTGGAGGCCATCCGCATCGAACTGTTCGATGACGAGGTGGAGAACATCGCCGCCTTCGACCCGCTGACCGGCGAGGTGATCCGCAAGCTGCCGCGCTTCACCTTCTACCCCAAGTCGCACTACGTCACGCCGCGCGAAACGCTGCTCGAAGCGGTGGAGGGCATCAAGGAAGAGCTCAAGGAGCGCCTGGAGTACCTGCACAAGCACAACAAGCTGGTCGAGGCCCAGCGCCTGGAGCAGCGCACCCGCTTCGACCTGGAGATGATCCTCGAACTGGGCTACTGCAACGGCATCGAAAACTACTCGCGCTACCTTTCCGGGCGCCCGGCCGGAGCGCCGCCACCCACGCTGTACGACTACCTGCCGGCGGATGCACTGCTGGTGATCGACGAATCCCACGTTTCCGTACCCCAGGTCGGCGCCATGTACAAAGGCGACCGCTCGCGCAAGGAAACACTGGTGGAGTACGGCTTCCGCATGCCATCGGCATTGGACAACCGCCCCATGCGCTTCGACGAGTGGGAGGCGGTCAGCCCGCAGACCATCTTCGTGTCCGCAACGCCCGGCCCTTACGAAGCCGAGCACGCCGGGCGCGTGGTCGAGCAGGTGGTGCGCCCCACCGGCCTGGTCGACCCGCAGGTCGAAGTGCGCCCTGCGCTAACCCAGGTCGACGACCTGCTGTCGGAAATCGGCAAGCGCGTCGCCTTGGGCGAGCGGGTGCTGGCCACCACCCTGACCAAGCGCATGGCCGAAGACCTCACCGACTACCTGGCCGATCACGATGTGCGGGTGCGCTACCTGCACTCGGACATCGACACCGTCGAGCGGGTGGAGATCATCCGCGACCTGCGCCTGGGCACCTTCGACGTATTGGTGGGCATCAACCTGCTGCGCGAAGGCCTGGACATGCCGGAAGTGTCGCTGGTGGCCATCCTCGATGCCGACAAGGAAGGCTTCCTGCGTTCCGAGCGTTCGCTGATCCAGACCATTGGCCGTGCGGCGCGCAACCTCAACGGCAAGGCAATCCTCTACGCCGACAACATCACCGGTTCCATGCAGCGCGCCATCGACGAGACCGAGCGGCGCCGGGACAAGCAGGTGGCGTTCAACACTGCCAATGGCATCGTGCCCAAGGGGGTGGTCAAGGACATCACCGACATCATGGAAGGTGCCACCGTGCCCGGTGCGCGCAGCAAGAAGCGCAAGGGCATGGCCAAGGCGGCGGAGGAGGCCGGGCGTTACGAAGTCGAGTTGCAGACTCCGGCCGAGATCACCAAGCGTATCAAGCAGTTGGAAGAGAAGATGTTCCAGTTCGCCCGCGACCTGGAGTTCGAGGCTGCCGCGCAGTTGCGCGACGAGATCGGCAAGCTGCGCGAGCGCCTGATCGCTAGTTGAGCAGCCTGTATCGGTGTTGGCTTCTTCGCGGGTAAATCGGGGCGCCGAACCGCCGCTCCCACAGGTTATGTGCAAGGTGTGTGGGAGCGGGTTTACCCGCGAAGAAGCCAGCGCATTACCCATGTCTGGCGTCCGTCAGTGCGCTTCCCCTGCCTTCAACCCCTGCGGCAACTTGCGCGTCAACAACACCGCCAGCATGCTCACCGCCAGCCCGATCCCGACGAAGTGGAAGGCATCGTTGTAGGCCATGATCATCGCCTGCTGGTGGGTGATCTCACTGAGTTTGCCCAGCGCCGCGGTGTCGTTGCCCAACCGCTCGGTGAGTTGCGCCAGGCGCTCGGCCACTTGCGGGTTGCTCGGCACCAGTGCTTCACGCAAGTAGTCGAAGTAAACCTTGGCCCGCGCATCCAGCAAGGTCGCCAGCAAGGCGATGCCAATCGCGCCGCCGAGGTTGCGCAGGATGTTGAACAGGCTCGACGCCGAGCCCGCATCCTGGGGTTGGATGTAGGCCGTGGCGATCAGCGAGATGGTCACCATGATCATCGGCTGGCCAATGGCGCGGATCACCTGGATCTGGTTGAACTGCGGCCCGGCGAAGTCCGGGTTGAGCACCCCGGAACTGAAACTGGCCACGCCAAACAGGCAAAAGCCCAAGGCGCACAGCAGCTTGGGCGAAATCACCTTCATCAGCAGTGGCACCAGCGGAATCAGGAACAGCTGCGGCACCCCCATCCACATGATCACCTCGCCGATCTGCAGGGCGTTGTAGCCCTGGATCTGTGCCAGATACAGCGGCAGCAGGTAGATCGAACCGTACAGCCCCACACCCATGCCCAGGCTGGCGATGCTGGATAAACCGAAGTTGCGGTTGCCGAGGATGCGCAGGTTGATCAGCGGGTGCGGGCGGGACAGCTGCAGGATCACGAACAGGATCAGGCTGACCAGGGCGACACTGCCCAGGCCGACGATCAGGCTGGATTCCAGCCAGTCCTTGCGGTGGCCCTCTTCAAGGAACACCTGCAGGCAGCCCAGGCCCAGGCCGAGGCTCACGATGCCGGCGTAGTCGGTGCTTTTCAGCAGCTCCCAGTGGGCTTCTTTCTTTTCCAGCCCGTACATCAGCCCGGCAATCATCAGCAGCCCTGGCGGGATGTTGATGTAGAAGATGTACTCCCAGCCCCAGTTTTCGGTCAGCCAGCCACCCAGGGTCGGGCCGATCGACGGGGCGAAGGTGGCGGTCATGGCGAACATGGCCATGCCCTTGGCGCGGTGATGTTCCGGCAGCTTGATCAACGTCAGGGTGAACGCCAGCGGGATCAGTGCGCCACCGGTGAAGCCCTGCAGGGCGCGGAACACGATCATGCTTTCCAGGTTCCAGGCCATCGAGCACAGCAGCGACGAGGCCAGGAAACCCAGCGACACCCACACCGCCAGGCGCCGGGCCGACAGCAGCTGCACCAACCAGGCGGTCAGCGGGATCATGATGATCTCGGCCACCAGGTAAGAGGTGGAAATCCACGAGCCTTCCTCCAGGGTGGCTGACAGCGCGCCCTGGATGTCCTTGAGCGAAGAGTTGGTGATCTGGATGTCCAGCACCGCCATGAAGGCGCCGAGCATCACGCTCATCACCGCGATCC
Source organism: Pseudomonas oryziphila (assembly GCF_003940825.1). Taxonomy (NCBI): domain Bacteria; kingdom Pseudomonadati; phylum Pseudomonadota; class Gammaproteobacteria; order Pseudomonadales; family Pseudomonadaceae; genus Pseudomonas; species Pseudomonas oryziphila. The sequence continues at coordinate 1,733,539 of NZ_CP034338.1, forward strand.
AGTCGCGCCGGGTGGGCTCTGCGCTGGGCCGCAGCAGTTGGTCACCGGCCATCGCGGCTGTCGTCCTGGCTGCGCAGGTCGACGGTGGCCGTCACCGACATGCCCGGGCGGATGCGGCCATGCAGCGGATTGTCGGCGGCGAAGGTCAGCTTGACCGGGATGCGCTGCACCACCTTGGTGAAGTTGCCGGTGGCGTTGTCTGGCGGCAGCAGGCTGAACTGTGCCCCGGACGCGGCGAACAGGCTGTCGACGCGGCCTTCGATCGGGGTGTCGGGGTAGCTGTCGAACAGCAGTTCGGCACGCTGGCCGGGGTGCATCTTGCCGATCTGGGTTTCCTTGAAGTTGGCCTGCACCCAGATGTCCTGGTCCGGAACGATCGACAGCAGGTAGGCGCCGGCCTGCACCACTTGGCCGTTGCGCGCGCTGCGCTGGCCGATGGTGCCGCTGATCGGCGCGTGGATCTCGCAGCGGGTCAGGTTGATTTCGGCCTGCGCCAGGTCGGCGCGGGCATTGGCAATCTGCGCATCGAGGCGCTTGAGTTCGGCGCTCAGGGCATCGACCTGCTGGCGCTGGCCCTTGAGGTCGGCCTGGGCCTTGTCTACCTGGGAACGGGCGACATGGCTTTCCGCCGAGAGGGTGGTGACGCGCTCTTCGGAAACGAAGCCGGGCTTGCGCAGGGCCTGGGCGCGGTTGAGGTCGAGCTGCGAGCGGTCGAGGGTGGCCTGGTTGGCGGCCACCTGGGCCTGGCCGGCGGCAATCAGGCTGCCTTGCTGGGCCAGCCGGCTCTGCGCCTGCACCAGTTCCGCTTCGCGGGTGGCCAATGCGGCGCGGGCGCGGGCCACGGCCAGTTCGAAATCAGCGACTTCCAGGCGCACCAGCAGGTCGCCCTTGTCGACGTGCTGGTTGTCTTCCACCTTCACTTCATCGATGCGCGCGCCGAGCTGGCTGGATACGCGGGTGATCTCGCCCTGTACATAAGCGTTGTCGGTGCTCTCGAAGAAGCGCCCCTTGAAGTACCAGTGGGCGAGGAAGGCGAGGGCGATCAGCGCGACCAGGGTGATGAAGATCAGCAGGCGACGTTTGAGTTGGGCGGGCATGAGGACTATGGTTCCAGAAGTGTAAGCAAATTTAACAGCCGCAAGCGGCATCGTCACAAGTGACGAAAGCGCCATTGCTGGAGCCCAGTGCCCGCTCCCTGCTAACATCCCGCCTTTGTTTGAATCTTCGTTCGAGACTCTCCATGACCACCGTTCGCACGCGTATCGCGCCATCGCCCACTGGCGACCCCCATGTCGGCACTGCCTACATTGCCCTGTTCAACTACTGCTTTGCCAAGCAGCACGGCGGTGAGTTCATCCTGCGTATCGAAGACACCGACCAGCTGCGCTCCACCCGCGAGTCGGAACAGCAGATCTTCGACGCCCTGCGCTGGCTCGGCATCGAATGGAACGAAGGCCCGGACGTCGGCGGCCCGCACGGCCCGTACCGGCAGAGCGAGCGTGGCGAAATCTACGCCAAGTACGCCAAGGAGCTGGTCGATGCAGGCCACGCCTTCTACTGCTTCTGCACCGCCGAAGAGCTGGAGCAGATGCGTGCCGAGCAGATGGCCCGCGGCGAGACCCCGCGCTACGACGGTCGCGCCCTGCTGCTGAGCGATGAGGAAGTGCAGCGCCGCCTGGCGGCCGGCGAGCCGCACGTGATCCGCATGAAGGTGCCGAGCGAAGGCATCTGCGTGGTGCCGGACATGCTGCGTGGCGATGTCGAGATCCCGTGGGACCGCATGGACATGCAGGTGCTGATGAAGAACGACGGCCTGCCGACGTACTTCCTGGCCAACGTGGTCGACGATCACCTGATGGGCATCACCCATGTACTGCGTGGTGAAGAGTGGCTGCCCTCGGCGCCCAAGCTGATCAAGCTGTACGAGTACTTCGGCTGGGAGCAGCCCAAGCTGTGCTACATGCCGCTGCTGCGCAACCCGGACAAGAGCAAGCTGTCCAAGCGCAAGAACCCGACCTCGGTCACCTTCTACGAGCGCATGGGCTTCATGCCCGAAGCGATGCTCAACTATCTGGGCCGCATGGGCTGGTCGATGCCGGACGAGCGCGAGAAGTTCTCGCTGGCAGAGATGGTCGAGCACTTCGACCTGTCGCGCATCTCGCTGGGCGGCCCGATCTTCGACATCGAGAAGCTGTCCTGGCTCAACGGCCAGTGGCTGCGTGAACTGCCGGTGGAAGAGTTCGCCGCGCGCCTGCAGAAATGGGCCTTCAACAGCGACTACATGATGAAGATCGCCCCGCACGTGCAGGGCCGGGTTGAAACCTTCAGCCAGGTTGCCCCGCTGGGTGGCTTCTTCTTCGAAGGCGCGTTGAAGCTTGACGCCAAGTTGTTCGAAAGCAAGAAGCTGTCGTCTGATCAAGTACGCCAGGTGATGCAGCTGATCCTGTGGAAACTGGAAAGCTTGCGCCAGTGGGAGAAAGACCGCATCACCGCCTGCATCCAGGCAGTGGTCGAGTCGTTGGAGCTCAAGTTGCGCGATGCCATGCCACTGATGTTCGCCGCCATCACTGGCCAGGCCAGCTCGGTGTCGGTGCTCGACGCCATGGAAATCCTTGGCCCTGACCTGACCCGCTACCGTTTGCGCCAGGCCCTGGACCTGCTGGGCGGCGTGTCGAAGAAAGAAAACAAAGAGTGGGAAAAGCTGCTGGCGAATATCGCCTGATAGCGGCTTTTGCTTTCGTGGGAGCGGGCTTGCCCCGCGATTGCGATGTCGCATTGACCATCGCGATCGCGGGGCAAGCCCGCTCCCACGGGACTTTGTTTGCATCGAAGAGCAGGGCAGGGCGGTAAGTGATTGTTATCTGTGAAAAATTTTTTGAATAATTTCAAAAATTCGTTTGACAGCCCTGCAATCGGAACTTAATATGCGCCCCGTCCACAGCGATGAACGAAAACGAAACGCCAGGCACCCAGCCAGCGCTTCGGTTCAAAGCGACATTGTGGGGCTATAGCTCAGCTGGGAGAGCGCCTGCATGGCATGCAGGAGGTCAGCGGTTCGATCCCGCTTAGCTCCACCAAATTCCGCTTAACGGCAATGCCGGTAAGCAAGACCGGGTCCAGCAACCGGGTCTTGAAGGTAAGAAGGTTCGTCCCCTTCGTCTAGTGGCCTAGGACACCGCCCTTTCACGGCGGTAACAGGGGTTCGAGTCCCCTAGGGGACGCCAGTTTTGCACAAGCGATGTTTGATCATGTCGCTGGGCCGAGAGGCTAGAAATCTGGGGCTATAGCTCAGCTGGGAGAGCGCCTGCATGGCATGCAGGAGGTCAGCGGTTCGATCCCGCTTAGCTCCACCAATTTGCCGCGGTTCGTGAAAACGGATCGGCACGAAGGTTACGTCCCCTTCGTCTAGTGGCCTAGGACACCGCCCTTTCACGGCGGTAACAGGGGTTCGAGTCCCCTAGGGGACGCCACTTTTACCCGCGTTTTGCGGGAGTTGAAAGGCTCATCATAATTGGGTGAGCCTTTTGTTTTACCTCGGGGCTATAGCTCAGCTGGGAGAGCGCCTGCATGGCATGCAGGAGGTCAGCGGTTCGATCCCGCTTAGCTCCACCAATTCGCCGCGATTCGTGAATGCGGATCGGCACGAAGGTTACGTCCCCTTCGTCTAGTGGCCTAGGACACCGCCCTTTCACGGCGGTAACAGGGGTTCGAGTCCCCTAGGGGACGCCATTTTTTTACCCGCGTTTTGCGGGACTTATAAGGCTCATTCGATTATTGAATGGGCCTTTTGTTTTTTCTGCTCCTTGAGAATTTGCTGCCGGCCGCTTGCTCGCCGCAGATTTTGCTTGCCTTGAAATATGATGGGCATAATATGTCGATCATAATATTTTGAGGTGAGCCATGAGCGACAAGAAGAGCAAGACACGCGAACGCATTCTTGAAGCGGCGCGTGGCGCGTTGATCCAGCACGGGCCGGCCGAGCCCAGTGTGAGCCAGGTCATGGGCGCCGCCGGGCTGACCGTGGGTGGCTTCTACGCCCATTTCGACAGCAAGGATGAGCTCATGCTGGAGGCCTTCAGCCAGTTGCTGGCCGAGCGCCGGGCCTTGCTCGCCGGGGTCGACCCGAGCCTGGACGGTGCTGGCCGTCGTGCGCTGGTTGCCGCTTTCTATCTTTCGCGCAAGCACCGTGACGCAGAAGTGGCGGCCTGCCCGCTACCCAATGCACTCAGCGAAATGCAGCGCCTGCCAGAGGCTTTCCGTGAGGTTCTGGTGGAGCACATCGAGCTGATGACCGCGCAGATGGTCGACCGCCCCGAAGACATGGACAAGGCCCTGGCCGACTTCGCCCTGATGGTGGGTGGTCTGGCAGTGGCGCGGGCCTTGGGCACTGGCGAGCTGTCCGATCGTATCCTGCGTGCCGCCAAATCGGCGGTGATCTGAGCACGTTCATTCCTGGAGCATGGCGATGAATACCCTGAGCTGGATTCGTGGTGTCAACGGCACCCTCGGCCACCTGGCCCCTGAGCACGTTGCCGGCAAAATGCGCCGCGCCTTCATGAGCCCACGCACCCTGCCACCGAGGGACTGGGAACTGCCGCTGTTGGCTCGCGCCGAGCGCATCACTCTGCGCTTCGGGCTGTCGGCGCTGCGCTGGGGGCAAGGGCCGACCGTGTTGCTGATGCACGGTTGGGAAGGGCGGCCAACCCAGTTCGCCGCACTGATCGAAACCCTGGTCGCTGCCGGGCATACCGTGGTGTCGCTGGAGGGCCCGGGCCATGGACGCTCGCCAGGGCATCAGGCCCACGTGGTGCTGTTCGCCCGCGCCTTGCTGGAGGCCGCAGCCGAGTTGCCGCCGCTGCGCGCGGTGATTGGGCATTCCATGGGTGGCGCCAGCGTGCTGCTGGCGCTGCAGTGGGGGTTGCGTGCCGAAGCGGCGGTGAGTATTGCCGCGCCAGCCCGGTTGCTGGGGGTGATGCGCGGCTTCGCCCGGCATCTGGGGTTGCCGGCACGGGCCAGGGCGGCCTTCATTCGCCAGGTCGAGCGTGATATCGGCGTGCAGATTGCGCGCCTGGATGTCACCGGTTATCAGTTGGACCTGCCGGGCCTAGTGGTGCATGCCAGTGATGATGTGCTGGTGCCGGCTGGTGAATCGCAGGTCATTCACAAGGCCTGGTTCGACAGCCGCCTGCTTTTGCTCGAAGAAGGTGGCCACGTGCGCGTGCTGGCCGACCCGCGGCTGGGTGAAGCGGTACTCGAACTGCTGGCGCGCACCAATGAGCGCGCCCGACAAAGCGCCTGAGCATCCGTTACACTCTGCCCGTTCACGAACAACCAGGAGCGGGCATGAGCTGGGATCTGGCGGCACCATTCACCATCGACCTTCGCGTCGGCAATGAGGACATCGATGGCCTCGGCCACGCCAACAATGCGGTCTACGTCACTTGGCTCGAACGCTGCGCCTGGCGCCATTCCCAGCGCCTGGGGCTGGACCTGGCCGAATACCGTCGCCTGGACCGGGCCATGGCCGTGGTGCGCCACGAGATCGACTACCTCGCTGCCGCCTACGAGGATGACGAGCTGCAACTGGCCACCTGGATCGTCGACTGGGACCAGCGCCTGCGCATGACCCGGCGTTTCCAGCTCAAGCGCCCGAGCGACGGCGTCACCCTGTTACGCGCGCACACCACCTTCGCCTGCATCGAGCTGTCCACTGGCAAACCCAGGCGCATGCCGGCGGAGTTCCTCGACGGCTATGGCGCGGCGCTGATCGGCAACTGAAAAGCGGCGGATTTTTGCTAGACTGCCGCCTTTTGCGCCCTGAGACCCTCACATGCAAATTGCCCTGGCCCCGATGGAGGGGCTGGTCGACAACATCCTGCGCGACGTCCTGACCCGGGTGGGTGGCATCGATTGGTGCGTCACCGAGTTCATCCGCGTCTGCGACCGCCTGTTGCCGGAATCCTCGTTCGACAAACTGGCCCCGGAACTGCGCCAGGGGGCGCGCACCGCGGCCGGCGTGCCGATGCGTGTGCAACTGCTCGGCTCGGACCCGGTGTGCCTGGCCGAGAACGCGGCGCTGGCCTGCGAACTGGGAGCGCCGGTGATCGACCTGAACTTCGGCTGCCCGGCCAAGACCGTCAACAAATCGCGTGGCGGGGCGGTGCTGCTCAAGGAGCCGGAATTGCTGCATGCCATCGTGCGTGAGGTGCGCCGAGCCGTGCCGGCGCACATTCCGGTGACCTCCAAGATGCGCCTGGGCTTTGACAGCCCGGATGGCGCGCTGGAGTGCGCCACGGCGTTGGCCGAAGGCGGCTCGGCGCACCTGGTGGTGCATGCGCGGACCAAGGTCGAGGGCTACAAGCCACCGGCCCACTGGGAGTGGGTGGCGCGGGTGCAGGATGTGGTCAAGGTGCCGGTGTTCGCCAATGGCGAGATCTGGACAGTCGACGACTGGCGACGCTGCCGCGAAGTGAGCGGCGCCGAGGACATCATGCTTGGTCGCGGCCTGGTGTCGCGCCCGGACCTGGCCCTGCAGATCGCGGCTGCCCGCGATGGCCGTGACTACCAGCCGATGAGCTGGGACGAGCTGCTGCCGTTGCTGCGCGAGTTCTGGCGACAGGCGCAGGCCAAGCTGTCGCCGCGCTATGCGCCGGGGCGCATGAAACAGTGGCTGGCGATGCTGACCCGGGGTTATCCCGAGGCGGTGCTGCTGTTCGCCGAGTTGCGGCGTGAGGATGATTGCCAGCGGATCAGTGGCTTGTTGGGGTGTCAGGCGTCGTTTGCCGAAGCCTGCGTCGCCTGATCCGCCCCTATCGCGGGGCAAGCCCGCTCCCACGAGGGATACTTTGGACTGCCCCCAAGAAGTTGGACACCAATCCAACCCTTGGGGGCAGTCCACTTAGTGGGAGTGGGCTTGCCCCGCGATTGCGTTTGCGCGTCAGCAAAAATTTTATGAAGGGCCCTTGAAAGCGTTTTGCCCGGCCATATCTCTTTGAGTACGCGATGCCGAAGTCGGGTCGCGTAGTGACTTACTTGCTGAATCTCAGGAGTTTATGACCATGACCACCGCTTTCTCTCTCGCACCCCTTTTCCGCAACTCCGTCGGTTTCGACCGTTTCAACGACCTGTTCGAAGCTGCAGCACGCAACGAGGCCGGTAGCAGCTACCCGCCCTACAACGTGGAAAAGCATGGTGAAGACCACTATCGCATCGTGGTTGCCGCTGCCGGTTTCCAGGAACAGGACCTCGACCTGCAGGTCGAAAAAGGCGTCCTGACCGTGTCCGGTGGCAAGCGCGATAACGGCAACGAAGGCGTCACCTTCCTGCATCAGGGCATCGCCCAGCGCGCCTTCAAGCTGTCGTTCCGCCTGGCCGACCACATCGAGGTCAAGGGCGCTGGCCTGGCCAACGGCCTGCTCAGCATCGAACTGCTGCGCGTGGTGCCGGAAGAAGCCAAGGCCAAGCGCATCCCGATCAATGGCGACAAGCCTGCGCTGAACTGAGTTCGGACGGGATGAACGAAAGGGCACCTTCGGGTGCCCTTTTTGCTGTGCCCTGCATAGCGCAATCAAAAGGCCCTGTGGGAGCGGGCTTGCCCCGCGATTGCGATGTTGGATCTCATACCGCAATCGCGGGGCAAGCCCGCTCCCACGGCGTTAGATGAACCTCGGGTGCACCACTCAATAATCCGCCGGCGCCTCCAGCAGCATCTGCCGGAACTCCGGCAGCGGCAGCGGCCGGCTGTGCAGGTAGCCCTGGTACAGGTGGCAACCGAGCCGTTCCAGAAACTCCAGTTGCTCGGTCAATTCGACACCTTCGGCGATAACCGCCAAGCCCAGGCTGCGCGCCATGGCGACGATGGCGCGAACGATCTCGGCATCATTCGGGTCAACCGGCGCGTCGCGCACGAAGGTCTGGTCGATCTTCAGTGCATCCACCGGCAGGCGCTTGAGGTAGGTGAGTGACGAGTAGCCCGTGCCGAAGTCGTCCATGGCGAAGCTGACGCCAAAGCGTTTGAGCTCGCGCATCTTGCTGATGGTGTCTTCCAGGTTCTGGATGACGATGCCTTCGGTGATCTCCAGCTTGAGCATGTGCCGCGGCAGGCGGTAATCGTCGAGGCTGCGCAGCACCCGTGCGACAAAGTCGTTCTGGCGGAACTGCCGGGGGCTGATGTTGACGCACAGGCTGAAATCGTCGGCGTCGATCAGCCCGTCCTCGAGCATGCGCGCGCAGGCGTCGCAGGCTTCGTCGAGGATCCAGCTGCCCACTTCCAGGATCAGCCCGCTCTCCTCGAGCACCTGGATGAACTGTGCCGGCGGCTGCTGGCCCAGTTGCGGGTGGTGCCAGCGCAACAGCACTTCAGCGCCGACGATGTGGTTGTCACGGGCATCGACCTGGGGCTGGAAATGCAGGGCCAGCTCGCCGCGGGCCAGCGCCAGGCGCAGGTCGTTCTCCATGCGCAGGCGCTCGCTGGCGGCCTTCTGCATGGTGGTGTGAAACAGTTGGGTGGTATTGCGCCCGGAATCCTTGGCCCGGTACAGGGCGATGTCGGCGCGCTTGAGCAGGTCGGCGGGGGTAGCGCCGTGGTCCGGGATCAGCGCCACGCCGATGCTGGGTGTCACCTGCAGGCGCTGGCCATCCAGCGACATGGGTTCGGCCAGCAGTTCGCGCAGGGTGTCGGCCAGCTCGCGGACCTTGCTTTCCACCAGTTCGCGGCTGCCTTCCAGGCCGCTGATCAATACCACGAACTCATCGCCGCCCAGGCGTGCCACGGTGTCCTCGAGGCGCACGCTGGCCTCCAGGCGGGCCGTGATGATCTTCAGCACGGCGTCGCCCACCGGGTGGCCGAGCGAATCGTTGATGTGCTTGAAATGGTCGAGGTCGAGGAACAGCAATGCGCCGCGCAGGTTGTGGCGCTTGAGCAGGGCAATCTGCTGGCTCAGGCGGTCCATCAGCAGGGCGCGGTTGGGCAGGTTGGTCAGCGGGTCGTGGTAGGCCAGGTGGCGAATCTGCGCCTGGGCGTTCTTCAGCAGGCTGACATCCCGTGCAGTGAGCAACAGGCAGTCGACTTCGTTGAGGCTGATAGGCTCCACCGACACTTCCACGGTGAGAATGTCGCCGCGCTTGTTGCGCCCGAGCATCTCGCGGTGATGGACCCGGCCGCGTGCCTTGAGCTCGTTGAGCAGGGCGCTGCGTTGCTTGTCGTCTGCCCAGATGCCCAGTTCATAGACCGTGCGGCCCACCACCTCGCTGGCGCTGTAGCCGGTCAGCCGGCAGAATCCATCGTTTACTTCCAGGTAGCGGCCGCTGCGCCGCTCGGTGATGGTGATGGCGTCGGGGCTGGAATGGAACGCCTTGGCGAATTTCTCCTCGCTGGCCTTGAGCGCCGCCTCGGCCCGCTGCTGCTGAGTGATGTCGCGCAGGGTGGTGACGCTGCAGGCCTGGCCGTCGACACTGATCAGGCGGCTGGAAATGACGCAGGTCAAGGGCCCGCCGTTGCGGTGGTTGACCCCGATCGCCACATTGCTCAGGGCCTGGTCGCGGATCACCCGTTCGATGCGCTGGGCGCGCTCGGCCGACTCGGCCCACAGGCCCAACTGCTCGGCGGTACGGCCCAGCACCTGCTCGGCGCTCCAGCCGAAGGTCTGGCTGAAGGCCGGGTTGATCTCGATGAACTGGCCGGTGTCCTGGCGGGTCACGCAGATCGGGTCCGGGCTGACCTGGAACAGGCTGGCGAATTTTTCTTCCGAGGCCGTGAGGCGTTGTTCGCGTTCTACCTGGTCGGTGATGTCCAGCAGGGTGCCGGCCATGCGCAGTGGTTTGCCCTGCTCGTCACGGTACAGCCGCGCGCGGCTTTCGATAAAGCGCGTGGCGCCGTTATCCAGCTGCACCTGGTAGGTGATCTGGTAGTTGCCGGCCGGCCCCTCGCGCAGGCTGCGGTAAGCCTGGCGCATGGAGTTGCGTTCGTGTTCGGGCACCCCTTCGAAGAACGCATCGAAGGACTCGTGGAACGGCACCGGGTCGAGCCCGTGCAGTTGGGCGGCGCGGGCCGAGCCATAGAGCATGCCGCTGGGAATGTGCCAGTCCCAAGTGCCCAGCTGGGCCGAGTCCAGCGCCAGGTCGAGGCGCTCCTGGCTGTCCTTGAGCGCCTGCTCGGCGCGTTTGCGCTCGGTGGTGTCGACAAAGGTACTGATCAGGTAGGTGATGCCTTCCAGTTCTATGCCCTGGGTGCACAGGATGCCGTCATGGACCTTGCCGCTGGTGGCGCGGAACTGCACCTCCATGGTCAGCGGGCCGCTGCCGGCGCGGGTGGCCTCCAGCACCTGGTGGCGCTGCTCGGGGTTGACCCACAGGCCCAGCTCGACACTGGTCTTGCCGACCACGTGGGCGCCGGGCCAGCCGAACATGTCTTCGAAGTGCTGGTTGACCTCGATGATCAGGCCGTCATGGCGGCGGGTGAGCAGGATGGCGTTGGGGCTGAGGTGGAAGAGGGTGGCGAAGCGCTTTTCCGAGTTGATCAGTGCGGTTTCCCGCTCGCGCTGGCGGGTGATTTCGCGGATCACCCCGATCATCTGCCGCCGACCGTGGACGTCGTGGGTCAGGCTGCCGTTGATCTCCAGCCAGTGCACGCTGCCGTCCGGCCAGCGGATGCGGTGGCGCATGGCCTGCTCGATGGGTTCGCCATTGACCACGGCCTGGAACGCCTGGCGCGTGCGGGCACGGTCTTCATCGGGCAGCAGGTCGAGGTAGTCGACATCGTTGGGCAGTGGGCGCTGGGGGTCGAAACCGAACAGCGCCTGGGTGCCCCGTGACCAGCTGACCCGGCCGCTCTCGATATCCCAAAGCCAGGCGCCCAGGTTCGCGCCGTTGAGTGCGGCCAGCAGTTGCGGGGCATTCTGCCAGGCCTGCTCCGATTCCTGGGGATCGACCGCAGGGATGCGCGGCAGGCGCGGAAAGCGGTTTGCTGATTTGGGCATCGGTACCAGACCTTTGGCGGATGTCGCGTCCTTGGGAAGTGTACTGCCGTACTGACGACCGGTCAGGCGGGCCCCGCGTGGCTGTCGAGCAGGGCCATGAAGGCCCTGGCCGCGTTCGATAGCGTGCGTTCTGTGTGCAAAATGTAGCCTAGCTGGCGCGACAGCTGTATGCCGGGCAGGGCGATGGACGCCACCTGCTCATCCAGCATAGTACGCGGGAGCACACTCCACGCCAGGCCGATGGAAACCATCATCTTGATGGTTTCCAGGTAGTTGGTGCTCATGGCGATATTCGGCGTCAGGCCCTGGCTTTCGAACAGGCGCTGGACGATGTGATGGGTGAAGGTGTTGCCGCCGGGGAAAACCGCCGGGTGTCGGGCCACGTCGGCCAGGCTGACCTGGCCGCTGCTGGCCAGCGGGTGTTCGGGCGCGGCGACGAAGTCCAGGGCGTCCTCCCAGACCGGGGTCGCCCTGACCAGGTGATGCGGCTCGGGAGCCAGGGTGATTACGGCAATTTCGGCGCGGCCATGGAGAATTTCATCGTAGGCGGCTTCCGAATCCATGAACTGGATATCCAGCGCCACTGCCGGGTGTAGCCGGGTGAACGCCCGCAGCACCGGTGGCAAGCGGTGCAGGCCAATATGGTGGCTGGTGGCCAGGGTCAGGCGACCGCTCACCTCCCCGGTCAGGTTGGTCAGCGCGCGGCGAGTATCATCGAGCACGTTGAGGATCTGATAGGCACGGGGCAGCAGGGCGCGGCCGGCTTCGGTCAGGCTCACTTCCCGCCCCAGCCGGTCGAACAGGCGTACGTCCAGTTGCTGCTCGAGCCCGGCGATGCGTTTGCTGATGGCCGGCTGGGTCAGGAACAGGCGTTCAGCCGCGCCAGAGAAGCTGCCGGTTTCGGCAATCGCGATAAATGCGCTGAGGTTGGCCAGGTCCACGATTCAGATTCCTGATGGTTATGCAAAGCATGAAAATTATGAATTTGAGTTATTCAATCTATCGCCATAGCATCGTCCGTACAAGCCAAGGGGTCTTTGGCATAGAAAGACGCTGATGAGGAACAGTCTGATGGCTGGCAAAACGCTCTACGACAAACTCTGGGAAGCCCATGAGGTCAAGCGCCGCGATGACGGCTCGTCCTTGATCTACATCGACCGCCACATCATCCACGAAGTGACGTCGCCCCAGGCCTTCGAAGGCCTGCGCCTGGCCAATCGCAAGCCGTGGCGCATCGATGCCAACATCGCCACGCCCGACCACAACGTGCCGACCACGCCAGAGCGCAAGGGCGGTATCGAGGCCATCGTCGACCAGGTGTCGCGCCTGCAGGTGCAGACCCTCGATGAGAACTGTGACGAATACGGCATCGTCGAATTCAAGATGAACGACGAACGCCAGGGCATCGTCCACGTCATCAGCCCCGAGCAGGGCGCGACCTTGCCGGGCATGACCGTGGTCTGCGGCGACTCGCACACCTCCACCCACGGCGCCTTTGGTGCCCTGGCCCACGGCATCGGTACCTCCGAGGTCGAGCACGTGCTCGCCACCCAGTGCCTGGTCGCCAAGAAAATGAAGAACATGCTGGTGCGCGTCGAGGGCCAATTGCCTGTCGGCGTCACCGCCAAGGACATCGTCCTTGCCGTGATCGGCAAGATCGGTACCGCCGGCGGCAACGGCCATGCCATGGAGTTCGCCGGCAGCGCCATCCGCGAGCTGTCGATGGAAGGCCGCATGACCATCTGCAACATGTCCATCGAAGCCGGCGCCCGTGTGGGCCTGGTGGCCACCGATGCGACCACCGTCGCCTATGTCGAAGGCCGCCCGTACGCACCGAAAGGCGAGCAGTGGAAGCAAGCGGTCGAGTCGTGGAAAGACCTGGTATCGGATGAAGACGCCGTGTTCGACACCGTGGTCGAGCTGGATGCCAGCCAGATCAAACCGCAAGTCAGCTGGGGCACCTCGCCCGAGATGGTCCTGGCCGTCGATCAGCGCGTGCCGGACCCGGCCGCCGAGGCCGACCTGATCAAGCGTGGCTCGATCGAGCGTGCCTTGAAGTACATGGGGCTCAGCGCTAACCAGGCGATCACCGATATCCAGCTGGATCGCGTGTTCATCGGCTCGTGCACCAACTCGCGCATCGAAGACCTGCGCGCCGCGGCCGAAATCGCCAAGGGGCGCAAGGTCGCCTCCAGCGTCAAGCAGGCGATCGTTGTGCCGGGCTCGGGCCTGGTCAAGGCCCAGGCCGAGCGTGAAGGCCTGGACAAGATCTTCCTCGAAGCCGGCTTTGAATGGCGTGAGCCTGGCTGCTCGATGTGCCTGGCGATGAACCCGGATCGCCTGGAGAGCGGCGAGCACTGCGCGTCCACCTCCAACCGCAACTTCGAAGGCCGCCAGGGCGCCGGTGGTCGTACCCACCTGGTCAGCCCGGCCATGGCCGCCGCCGCCGCGGTGACCGGCCACTTCATCGATGTCCGCGAGTTGATCCAAGGGAGCGCAGCATGAAAGCCTTTACCCAGCACACTGGCCTCGTCGCGCCGTTGGATCGCGCCAACGTCGACACCGACCAGATCATCCCCAAGCAGTTCCTGAAGTCGATCAAGCGCACTGGCTTTGGCCCCAACCTGTTCGACGAGTGGCGCTACCTGGACGTGGGCCAGCCCTACCAGGACAACAGCAAGCGCCCGGTCAACGAAGAGTTCGTGCTCAACCACAAGCGCTACCAAGGTGCCAGCGTGCTGCTGGCGCGTGAGAACTTCGGTTGCGGCTCCAGCCGCGAGCACGCGCCATGGGCGCTGGACGAGTACGGTTTCCGCAGCGTGATCGCGCCGAGCTTTGCCGACATCTTCTTCAACAACAGCTTCAAGAACGGCCTGCTGCCGATCATTCTCGATGCCGCTGAAGTCGACGAGCTGTTCAAGCAGGTCGAAGCCAACCCAGGCTACCAGCTGACCATCGACCTCGATGCCCAGGCCGTGACCCGTCCGGATGGCAAGGTGCTGAAGTTCGAGATCGACGCGTTCCGCAAGCACTGCCTGCTCAATGGCCTCGACGACATCGGCCTGACCCTGCAGGACAGCGACGCGATCAAGGCATTCGAAGGCAAGCACCGCGCCAGCCAGCCTTGGCTGTTCCGTGATGCCTGAAGTTTGTAGGTGACAGTACCGGCCTCTTCGCGGGTAAACCCGCTCCCACAGGAGCAACGCAGCCCTCGCGACCTGTGATTTCTCTGTGGGAGCGGCTTCAGCCGCGAAGAGGCCGGACAGGTAGTAAAAAACCAAAAGGATTGACCCATGACCAGCACCACCCACACCGACGTGGTTCAGCGCCAGTTCGGCGAACAGGCCAGCGCCTACCTCAGCAGCGCCGTGCACGCCCAGGGCAGCGAATTTGCCCTGCTGCAGGCCGAGCTGGCGGGGCAGGGCCATGCCCGTGTGCTGGACCTGGGCTGTGGTGCCGGTCATGTCAGTTTCCACGTCGCACCGCTGGTCGGTGAAGTGGTGGCCTACGACCTCTCGCAGTCGATGCTCGACGTGGTGGCCGCTGCGGCAGCCGAGCGCCGCCTGGGCAACATCACCACCGCGCGTGGCGCCGCCGAACGCCTGCCGTTCGCCGATGCCAGCTTCGACCATGTGTTCAGCCGTTATTCGGCGCACCACTGGAGCGACCTGGGCCTGGCCCTGCGCGAAGTGCGCCGGGTGCTGAAACCGGGCGGGGTGGCGGCCTTCATCGATGTCATGTCGCCAGGCAGCCCGCTGCTCGATACCTACCTGCAGACGGTCGAAGTGCTGCGCGACACCAGCCACGTACGCGACTACAGCGCCGCCGAATGGCAGCGCCAGGTCAGCGAGGCCGGCCTGCATGTGCGCAGCCACACTCGTCAGCGCCTGCGCCTGGAATGGCACTCCTGGGTCGAGCGCATGCGTACCCCCGACCCACTGCGCGTGGCTATCCGCCAGTTGCAGCAAGCCATGGGCGAGGAAGTGCGGCAGTATTACCAGATTGAGGCCGATGGCTCGTTCAGCACCGATGTGCTGGTACTCTGGGCCGAACGCTGATTATTCACGACGGGGCCGAGGCGGCCGCGTCGCTTTGATGGATAGAGGAAAGCATGAGCAAGCAGATTCTGATTCTCCCAGGTGATGGCATCGGCCCGGAAATCATGGCCGAGGCGGTCAAGGTGCTGGAGCTGGCCAACGACAAGTTCCAGCTCGGCTTCAGCCTCGCCCACGACGTGATCGGCGGCGCTGCCATCGACAAGCACGGTGTGCCGCTGGCCGACGAGACCCTGGAGCGTGCACGCCAGGCCGACGCCGTGCTGCTGGGCGCCGTGGGTGGCCCGAAGTGGGACAAGATCGAGCGTGACATCCGCCCTGAGCGCGGCTTGCTGAAGATCCGTTCGCAACTGGGCCTGTTCGCCAACCTGCGTCCGGCCATCCTCTACCCGCAACTGGCCGATGCCTCGTCGCTGAAGCCGGAAATCGTCTCCGGCCTGGACATCCTCATCGTCCGCGAACTGACCGGCGGCATCTACTTCGGTGCTCCGCGCGGCCAGCGCGAACTGGAGGGTGGCGAGCGCCAGGCCTACGACACCCTGCCATACAGCGAAAGCGAAGTGCGCCGCATCGCCCGCGTCGGTTTCGACATGGCCCGCGTGCGTGGCAAGAAGCTGTGCTCGGTGGACAAGGCCAACGTCCTGGCGTCCAGCCAGCTGTGGCGTGAAGTGGTCGAGGACGTGGCCAAGGGTTACCCGGACGTCGAACTGAGCCACATGTACGTCGACAACGCCGCCATGCAGCTGGTGCGCGCGCCCAAGCAGTTCGACGTGATGGTCACCGACAACATGTTCGGCGACATCCTGTCGGATGAAGCTTCCATGCTCACCGGTTCTATCGGCATGCTGCCTTCGGCATCGCTGGATGCCAATAACAAGGGCATGTACGAGCCGTGCCACGGTTCGGCGCCGGACATCGCCGGGCAGGGCATCGCCAACCCGCTGGCGACCATCCTCTCGGTGTCGATGATGCTGCGCTACAGCTTCAATCAGCAGGCAGCGGCCGAGGCCATCGAGCAGGCGGTCAGCCTGGTCCTGGACCAGGGCCTGCGCACCGGTGACATCTGGTCTGCCGGTTGCACCAAAGTCGGTACGCAGGAAATGGGCGACGCAGTAGTCGCAGCGCTGCGGAATCTGTAATCTCTCTGGCCCGCCACCAAAACCTGGTGGCGGCCCACTTTTAGCAAAGGTGTAGTTGCGATGAAACGTGTAGGTCTGATCGGTTGGCGTGGAATGGTCGGTTCCGTGCTCATGCAGCGGATGCTCGAAGAGCAGGACTTCGACCTGATCGAGCCAGTGTTCTTCACCACCTCCAATGTGGGTGGCCAGGGTCCGAACGTGGGCAAGGATATTGCCCCGCTGAAGGACGCCTACAACATTGAAGAGCTCAAGACCCTCGATGTCATCCTGACCTGCCAGGGCGGCGACTACACCAACGAAGTCTTCCCCAAGCTGCGTGAAGCGGGCTGGCAGGGCTACTGGATCGACGCCGCCTCGTCGCTGCGCATGCAGGACGACGCCGTGATCATCCTCGATCCGGTCAACCGCAAGGTCATCGACCAGCAGCTGGATGCCGGCACCAAGAACTACATCGGCGGCAACTGCACCGTCAGCCTGATGCTGATGGGGCTGGGCGGCCTGTTCGAAGCCGGCCTGGTCGAGTGGATGAGCGCCATGACCTACCAGGCGGCCTCGGGTGCCGGCGCGCAGAACATGCGTGAACTGATCAAGCAGATGGGCGCCACCCATGCGGCCGTGGCCGATGACCTGGCCAACCCGGCCAGCGCCATCCTCGACATCGACCGCAAGGTTGCCGAAGCCATGCGTGGCGAAGGCTACCCGACCGAGAACTTCGGCGTGCCGCTGGCCGGCAGCCTGATCCCGTGGATCGACAAGGAACTGCCGAACGGCCAGAGCCGCGAAGAGTGGAAGGCCCAGGCCGAGACCAACAAGATCCTCGGCCGCTTCAAGAGCCCGATCCCGGTTGACGGTATCTGCGTGCGCATCGGTGCCATGCGTTGCCACAGCCAGGCGCTGACCATCAAGCTGAACAAGGATGTGCCGCTGGCCGATATCGAAGGCATGATCAGCCAGCACAACCCTTGGGTGAAGCTGGTGCCGAATCAGCGTGAGATCAGCATGCAGGAGCTGAGCCCTACCAAGGTGACCGGTACGCTGAATATTCCGGTTGGGCGTCTGCGCAAGCTGAACATGGGGTCGCAGTATCTGGGGGCCTTCACTGTGGGTGACCAGCTGCTGTGGGGCGCGGCCGAGCCGCTGCGTCGCATGCTGCGGATTTTGCTGGAGCGTTGATCGTTCTGGGGTGATTTGTGGTTTGAGAGAACCCGTGCCATGAGAGTGGTGCGGGTTTTTTTATGGGGGCTGGGTTAGTTGTTGGTTTGTTGGTTTGTTTTGGAAGTTTTATGCGCATTCATTTGTGATGTCGACGCGTAGTCACCTTTCCGCCCTTACGGCGGCCTACTTTGGTCTTGGCCAAAGTAGGCAAAGCCGCTCGCTCCCATCATACGGCCCCTACGCTGCGCTTCGGGGTCCCTTCGCTCCGGCGTCCTCCGGGCCCGCGCGGCCTCCGACTTGCTGCGCAAGTCTACATCTCGCGCCTTCGGCTGCGCCGAAGGGTGCTGCGCACCAGGGCCCTCCAGACGCCTACGCTCAGCCTCCTGAAGTCGCGAAGTTAGGGGCGGCGCCTGGGCTGGCGTTAGCTGTCGCTAGTTGGATTGGCTGGGAACTCAGGATTGCAATCGCTGGCAAGCCAGCTCCCACAGGTTAGTGCAAACTTTCTGGCTTGCGCTGTACCTGTGGGAGCCGGCTTGCCGGCGATGTGGCCCGAATAAACAACACAGAAACTACAGCCAAACTTAGATAGCCGTATCACTGCTCTTGATCTGCTCTTGATCTGCTCTTGATCTGCTCTTGATCTGCTCTTGATCTGCTTTTGATCTGTTTTTGCTTTTGCTTCTAAGCGCGCAATAGTCCAGGCGACACAAATTGCGACTTCAGGAGGCCGAGTGGAGGTGACTGTAGGGCCCTGGTGCGCAGCACCCTTCGGCGTAGCCGAAGGCGCGAGATGTAGACTTGCGCAGCAAGTCGTAGGCCGCGCGGGCCCGGAAGGCACCGGAGCGAGGGGACCCCGGAGCGCAGCGCAGGGGCCGTATGATGGGAGCAGGCGGCTTTGCCTACTTTGGCCAAGACCAAAGTAGGCCGCCGTAAGGGCGGAAAGGTGACTAAGCGTCGCCATCGCCAACGAATGCGCATACATCTATCAAAACCCACACTCTGAAAGCAGAAGCCGAAGCCAAACCTATCTCCCACCCCACAATCCAAGTAAAGTGCCGCTCCCCGCCGTACCCGCTGAACACAGAAGGAACCCCAGCCATGACCACCCCTGTAGATATCGCCGTAGTAGGCGCCACCGGCGCAGTCGGTGAAACCCTCGTGCAGATCCTCGAGGAACTGTCCTTCCCGGTGGCCACCCTGCACCTGCTGGCCAGCATGGAATCGGCGGGCAGCAGCGTCATGTTCGCCGGCAAGAAGCTCAAAGTCCGTGAAGTGGACAGCTTCGACTTCAAGCAAGTGAAACTGGTGTTCTTCGCCGCCAGCCCCGCCGTCAGCCGTAGCTTCGCACCCAAAGCACAGCAAGCCGGCTGCACCGTGATCGACCTGTCCGGCGTGCTGGACGGGGCCGTGGCGCTGGTGCCGGAAGCCAACGCCGAGCGCATCGCCGACCTGCCGCAGCCAGCCCTCATCACCAGCCCCTGCGCAGGCGCGGTGGCACTGGCCGTGGCGCTGGCGCCCCTCAAGGGCTTGCTCGACATCGAGCGCGTTCAGGTCAACGCTTGCCTGGCCGTTTCGGCCCAGGGCAGGGAGGCGGTCAGCGAGCTGGCCCGGCAAACCGCCGAGCTGCTCAACGCCCGCCCGCTGGAGCCGCGCTTCTTCGACCGCCAGGTGGCCTTCAACCTGCTACCGCAGGTCGGTGCGTCCGACGAGCAGGGCCATACCGCCGTGGAGCGGCGCCTGGTCAGTGAGCTGCGCCAGCTGCTGGGCCTGCCTCAATTGAAGATTTCCGTGTCCTGCATTCAAGTCCCGGTGTTTTTCGGCGATAGCTTCAGTGTGGCGGTGCAGAGCCGTCGCCCGGTCGATCTGGGCGCTGTGAACACCGTACTCGAGGCGGCCGAGAGCATCGAACTGGTAGAGCCAGGCGATTATCCGACCCCGGTAGGTGACGCAGTGGGCCAGGACGTGGTCTATGTTGGTCGTGTACGTCACGGGATAGATGAGGATGAACAGCTCAACCTCTGGCTGACCACCGACAATGTGCGCAAAGGCGCGGCACTCAACGCCGTGCAGGTGGCGCAATTGTTGATTAAACACATGGCGTAAAAGATACTGACCAGCAATTTTGTCCTGCACCACAACAGGGTTTTTGGGACGGTTCTTACAAGGGAAGAGTTCATGCTTCGAATTCGCAAACTGGTACTGGCCATCGCGGCAGCCTCGGCGCTGTCGTCCGGCGTGGCGAATGCCTTGGGGTTGGGGGAGCTGACCCTGAAGTCGGCACAGAACCAGCCACTGGATGCCGAGATCGAACTGCTCGACGTGCGCGACCTCACCGCAACCGAGATGGCGCCAAGCCTGGCGTCGCCGGAGGAGTTCGCCAAGGCCGGGGTGGCTTACCCGACCTACCTCGAAGACCTGACCTTCACCCCCGTGATCAACCCCAATGGCCGCAGCGTGTTGCGCGTCACCTCCAGCAAGGCGTTGCCGGAGCCGGTGGTCAAGTTTCTGGTCCAGGTGATGTGGCCGCAGGGGCGTCTGCTGCGCGACTACAACGTGCTGCTCGATCAGGCCAAGGCCCAGGGCAGCCAGCCCTCCCAGGCCAACATCAACCCAGCGCAAAGCTCCGGCAGCTACACCACCAAGCGTCGTGACACGCTGTGGCAGATTGCTGCGCGCAATACCCAGGGCGGCTCGGTCCAGCAGACCATGCTGGCGATCCAGGCGTTGAACCCGGATGCGTTCATCGGCAACAACATCAACCAGCTCAAGACCGGGCAGGTGCTGCGCCTGCCCGATCAGCAGCAGGTACAGAGCATTGCCCAGGGCGAAGCCAACCGTGAAGTGGCCGAGCAGTACGCCGCCTGGCGTGAAGGCCGACGCCTGGGGCCGCGCGCCCGCCAGTTGGACGCCACCCGTCGTGGCCAGGCCGGCGAGGCCCCGGCGCGTATCGCCCAGGGCGACAACCTGCGCCTGGTGGCCCCCGGCGGCAAAGGCGCCGCTGGCCAGGCCAAGGCACTGAACGACAAGCTTGCCGTGGCCCAGGAAAGCCTGGACACCAGCCGTCGCGACAACGACGAGCTCAAAAGCCGCATGGCCGATCTGCAGAGCCAGCTGGACAAGCTGCAGCGGCTGATCGAACTGAAGAACGACCAACTGGCACGCCTTGAAGCTCAAGGTGCGGCACCGCAGGCACAGCCAGGCGAACCTGCCCCCGCGCAGCCAGCCCTCAACGCCCAGTTGACGCCCGCCGAACCTGTGGTGGCGCCAGCACCTGCTGCGGTCGATACCGCGCCGGCAACCACACCGGCCACCAGCGAAGCACCTGCTGCCCAAGAGCAGGGCGCGCTCGATCAACTGATGGGCAATCCGCTGCTGCTGGGGCTGATTGCCGGCTCGGCGTTCCTCGCCCTGTTACTGTTGCTGCTGCTTTTGGCGCGCAAGCGCAAAGCCCAGCAGGAAGCTGAAAAACACCTGCGTATGGCTCGCGCCCTGTCCGAAGAGGGCGACCGTGCCCCGGACCTGGACCTGCCGCCGGACAGCTTCGACGGCCTGGACGTCTCGGCGCCCAGCGTCACCCTGTCGCCTGCGGTGGTCGCCGCCTCGGCGGCGGCGGCAACGGCTGCCGAGATACCTGCGCCTGCGCCAGCGCCTGCCGCGCCCGCAGTGGACCCGCGCGCCGCGCTGTTCGCCGAGGTAGATGAGAGCCTGGCCCGTGGTCGCCTGAACCATGCCGCCGACCTGCTGGAAGCCGCCGTCGCTTCCGAGCCGCAGCGCAGTGACCTGCGCCTGAAACTGATGGAAGTGTATGCCCGTCAGGGTGACCAGGATGCCTTTGCTGGCCAGGAGCGCAAGCTGGCGCCGGGCGAGCAGAACCAGGCCGAAGTCGCCTCGCTCAAGGAGCGCTTCCCGGCCATGCTCGGCGTCGCGGCGGTGGCGGCTGGTGCCGCAGCCCTGGCTGCCGAGCTGGACGAACAATACGTCCAGGACCTGTTGCAGGACCCGGCGCCGGCTGCCGTCGAAGCCGAGCCTGAGCCGGCAGTGGAGCCCGAAGCCGTTGCCGAGGCCTTCCCGGAGCCAGAGCCTGAACCGGCCCCGGTTGCTGAAGACGACCTGGACAGTGCCTTCGACTTGAGCCTGGGTGATGACCTGCCGGAAGAAGACCCTCTCGATCTGACTTCACTGGAAGAGGCGGTGTCGGCTGCCGCGCTACCTCAGGCCGATGCTGCGCCTGCCGTCAGCGAAACCGATGCCGACGATGATTTTGAAGCTCTGTTGGCTCAGGCGCAGGCTCAGGCACCGGAGCAGCCGCAGGCCCTCGATGACCTGGCCGATTTCGACCTTGATGTGGGTGAGCCAGAGGCCTTGGCCAGCAGCGAGGAGCCGGCGGTGGATGTGGCGGCCGAGTTGGCGGCCTTCGAAGCCATGCCCGAGTTCGACCCGATTTCCGAGCTGGAGCTGCCGGACGACTTCGACCTGTCGCTGTCGCTGGATGACGACTCGCCGGCGGCGCAGAAATTTGCTTCCGAACTGGACGACGTCAACGCCGAGCTCGACAAGCTGTCGCAAAGCCTCGATGCGCCAGACAATGCGCCAAGCTTCACCGCCGAAGACGCCGCCCAGGAGCCGGAGCCGCTGGATGACCTGGACTTCGATTTCTTCTCCGGTACCGACGAAGTGGCCACCAAACTGGATCTGGCGCGTGCCTACATCGACATGGGTGACCACGACGGCGCTCGCGACATCCTTGACGAAGTGGCCAAGGATGGCGATGAGAACCAGCGTCAGGAAGCCAACGAGATGCTCTCGCGCCTGGTCTGATCGCTGAATCGATCGCGGGGCAAGTCGCATCGGCGCACCGCCGCTCCCACAACAGCCCTGTAATGAGGGGCGCGTGGGAGCGGCGGTGCGCCGATGCGACTTGCCCCGCGATCGTTTCGGCCAGCATGCGGTTTGCCGCTATACTGCCCGCCTTTTCGTTTCATCATCAGGTTTCACGTTCTTGGACATCATCGACAACGCCGCCGCCGAATCAGCGGCCGAAGGCTTCACCCGTATCGCCCTGGGCGTGGAATACAAAGGTTCGCGCTACCGCGGCTGGCAGCGCCAGGCCAGTGGTGTGCCCAGCGTCCAGCAAGCGCTCGAGCAGGCGCTGTCGAAGGTGGCCAATGAACCGATCAGCGTGATCTGTGCCGGGCGCACCGACGCCGGGGTGCATGGCTGCGGGCAGATCGTGCATTTCGATACCCAGGCCGTGCGCGATGAACGCGCCTGGACCCTGGGCACCAACTTCAACCTGCCCCACGACATCAGCGTGGTCTGGTCCAGGCCAATGCCTGCGGATTTCCATGCCCGCTTCAAAGCCAATGCGCGGCGCTACCGCTATGTCATCTACAACGACCCGATCCGTCCGGCCCACCTTGCCGAGGAAGTGACCTGGAACCATCGGCCGCTGGATGTCACGCGCATGGCCGAAGCCGCACAGTACCTGCTCGGCACCCATGACTTCAGCGCCTTCCGCGCCAGCCAGTGCCAGGCCAAGTCGCCGGTCAAGCACATCCATCACCTGCGCGTTACCCGCCATGGCCAGATGATCGTGATCGATGTGCGTGCCACCGCCTTCCTCCATCACATGGTGCGCAACATCGCCGGCGTGCTGATGGCCATCGGTACCGGCGAACGCCCGGTGGAATGGGCTCGCGAGGTGCTCGAGGGGCGTGATCGCCGCGCGGCGGGGGTGACCGCGCACCCTTATGGGCTGTACCTGGTGAAGGTGGAGTACCCGCCCGAGTACGAGCTGCCGCAGCGTTACATCGGCCCACACTTTCTCACCGGTTTCGAGGCGTTGCTGGACTGACGGAGCAAAGGTCATTTGCTAC
Source organism: Pseudomonas oryziphila (assembly GCF_003940825.1). Taxonomy (NCBI): domain Bacteria; kingdom Pseudomonadati; phylum Pseudomonadota; class Gammaproteobacteria; order Pseudomonadales; family Pseudomonadaceae; genus Pseudomonas; species Pseudomonas oryziphila. The sequence goes on from NZ_CP034338.1 coordinate 1,756,740, forward strand.
CATCGGCGCTTTCATCGATCACTCAAGGTTCGCTGTCCATGAGCAAGGTTCGCAGCAAGATCTGCGGGATTACCCGCATCGAGGACGCCCTCGCCGCTGTCGAGGCCGGCGCCGATGCCATCGGCCTGGTGTTCTATGAAAAAAGCCCGCGTGCCGTGGACGTACGCAAGGCCCGGGCGATCGTCGAGGCCTTGCCGCCCTTCGTGACGACCGTAGGCCTGTTCGTCAATGCCTCGCGCTGCGAACTGAACGAGATCCTCGAAGTCGTTCAACTGGACCTGCTACAGTTCCACGGCGATGAGAGCCCGGCTGATTGCGAGGGTTACCATCGCCCCTGGATCAAGGCCCTGCGTGTACGGCCCGGCGATGACCTCGAGGCGGCCTGCAAGCACTACGCCGGCGCCCGCGGCATCCTGCTGGACGCTTATGTGCCCGGCATCCCGGGGGGAACCGGCGAAGCGTTCGACTGGTCTTTGATACCGCAACACCTGAGCAAACCGATCATCCTGGCTGGCGGCCTGTCGGCCGATAATGTCGCCGAGGCCATCCGCCAGGTGCGCCCGTACGCGGTGGATGTCAGTGGCGGCGTGGAGCAGGTCAAGGGCATCAAGGATGCCGTGAAGATCGAGGCCTTCATGCAGGCAGTGCGCCAGGCGTGATGGTGGATGTGACGGCTGGCCGCGCGCCATCGTCCATAGGTTTCGCAGCCCGATGCTGCCAGGCCGCGCCTGCAAGGCAGCGGCTCAGGCCATCGGCGTAATTATTGGAGGTGGGGCGGTACATGGCGCAGTCATGGCCGGCCCATCGTCGTTTCAAAGCAGAATTTGAGCTCAAGGGCAGGGTGGGGCAGGCAATGCCTCCCGCCCGCCATTACTGGAGAAAGAAAGCATGAGCAACTGGTTGGTAGACAAACTGATCCCTTCGATCATGCGTTCCGAGGTGAAGAAGAGCTCGGTGCCCGAAGGGCTGTGGCACAAGTGCCCGTCCTGCGAGGCCGTGCTTTACCGTCCGGAGCTGGAAAAGACCCTCGATGTCTGCCCCAAGTGCAACCACCACATGCGCATCGGCGCACGTGCGCGCATCGACATCTTCCTCGACCAGGACGGCCGTGCCGAACTGGGTGCCGACCTGGAACCGGTCGATCGCCTGAAGTTCCGTGACGGCAAGAAGTACAAGGACCGCCTGACCGCTGCCCAGAAGCAGACCGGCGAGAAAGACGCACTGATCTCCATGAGCGGTACCCTGATGGGCATGCCGATCGTGGTCAGCGCCTTCGAATTCTCCTTCATGGGTGGTTCGATGGGTGCCATCGTCGGCGAACGCTTCGTGCGCGCTGCCAACTACGCCCTGGAGAACCGTTGCCCGATGGTGTGCTTCTCCGCCTCCGGTGGTGCGCGCATGCAGGAAGCGCTGATCTCGCTGATGCAGATGGCCAAGACCTCGGCGGTGCTGGCGCGCCTGCGTGAAGAAGGCATCCCGTTCATTTCGGTGCTGACCGACCCGGTCTATGGCGGTGTTTCCGCCAGCCTGGCAATGCTCGGCGACGTGATCGTCGGCGAGCCCAAGGCACTGATCGGTTTCGCCGGCCCGCGGGTCATCGAGCAGACCGTGCGCGAGAAACTGCCAGAAGGCTTCCAGCGCAGCGAGTTCCTGCTGGAGCATGGCGCCATCGACCTGATCATCTCCCGTGACCAGTTGCGTCCGCGCCTGGCGCGCCTGTTGGCCCAGATGACCGGCCAGGCAACCCCGGCAGAAGCCCGTGAGGCGGCTGCGGTAGCGTGATGAGCCAGCGCAACCTGGGCGAGTGGCTCGCCTACCTCGAACAGTTGCACCCTACGGCCATCGACATGGGCCTGGAGCGTTCCCAGCGGGTGCTGGCGCGCCTGCAGTTGGGCAAGCTGGCGCCTCGCGTGGTGACGGTCACCGGCACCAACGGCAAAGGTTCCACCTGTGCTTTCGTGGCCTCGCTGCTGCGCGCCCAGGGGCTCAAGGTCGGGGTTTACAGTTCACCGCACCTGTTGCGTTACAACGAGCGCGTGCTCATCGATGGCGTCGAAGCCAGCGATGAGCAGCTGTGCGAAGCCTTTGTCGCCGTCGAGGCGGCGCGCGGCGATACCTCGCTGACCTATTTCGAGATGGGTACCCTGGCGGCGTTCTGGCTGTTCAGCCAGTCGCAACTGGATGCCGTGGTGCTCGAGGTAGGCCTGGGCGGCCGGCTGGATACGGTCAATGTGGTGGATGCCGACATTTCGCTGGTCACCAGTATCGGTGTCGATCATGTCGACTACCTGGGGAACACCCGCGAATTGGTGGCCTTCGAGAAGGCCGGGATCTTCCGCCAGGGCAAGCCGGCCCTGTGCGGTGATCTGGATCCGCCGCAACCCTTGTTGGACAAAGCGAGCGAGCTGGCTTGCCCGTTGTTCCTGCGCGGGCGCGACTTCGACCTGGCCAGTACCGACGACCACTGGCATTGGCGCGGCAGCAAGGCCGACGGAACGCAGCTTGAGTTGCGCGACCTGCCGTTGCTCGACCTGCCCATGGAGAACGCAGCGCTGGCCCTGCAGGCTTTTGCGCTGATGGGCCTGCCGTGGGATGAGGCGCTGGTTAAGCAGGCGCTGCTGGACACCCGTATCACCGGTCGGCTGGATCGGCGCTCGCTGGTATTCAAGGGCAAGCGCGTTGAGTTGCTGCTGGATGTGGGCCACAACCCGCATGCGGCCGAGTATTTGGCGCGTCGCCTGGCGGCCCGCCCGCCGAAGGGTCGGCGCCTGGCTGTTTTCGGTCTGTTGGCCGACAAGGATCTGCAGGGCGTAATCGAGCCTTTGCAGGGATTGGTCGGGCATTGGGCAGTGGCGCCGCTGGATACGCCGCGCAGCCGCCCGGCTGAGGAACTGGCCAAGGTCTTGACGAACCTCGGTGCGACAGTGAAGTCTCACCCCAGCGTCGATGCTGCCCTCGAAGGGCAGTGCGCCCAGGCGACGGCGGATGACCAGATCCTGCTGTTCGGTTCGTTTTTCTGCGTCGGCGAGGCGCTGGCCTGGCTTGAACGGCAGGCCCCAGAGGATGGAGTAGATGGCAGTGCTGGATAAAGGGATGAAGCAGCGCATGGTCGGTGCGCTGGTGCTGGTGGCGCTGGCGGTGATCTTCCTGCCGATGCTGTTCACCCGCGAGGACGAGATGCGTCAGGTGCGCGTCGAGGCGCCCCAGGCGCCAGCCATGCCGAGCCTGCCTCAGGTGCAGGTCGAGCCGGTGCAGGTGCCGGAGCCGCAACCATTGCCGGAGCAGGTTGATCCAGCGCCTGTGGTGATCGATGAATCGACGGCGCCAGCGACCACGCCAAGCCAGCCTATCGCGCCAGCGCCTCAGGCCCAGGTAGCTGTTGCGCCCAAGCCGCAGACGCCGGTGCCGACGCCAAAGGTTGAAACCCGTCCAGCGCCTGCGCCTGCGCCGGCACCTGCCCCGGCAGTCACGGCGGCGGCGAGCAAGCCGGCCACGCCAGGCAAGATCGACGTCAACGGCCTGCCGGTGAGCTGGTCGATCCAGCTGGCCAGCCTGTCCAACCGCGCCGGTGCCGAAAAGCTGCAGAACACCCTGCGTAGCCAGGGCTACAACGCCTACATCCGTTCGGCCGGTGGTATGAACAGGGTGTATGTGGGGCCGTTGATCGAGCGCGCCGAGGCCGAGCGCGTGCGTGACGTGATCAATCGCCAGCAGAATCTCAAGGGGATTCTGGTGCGCTTCCAGCCGGAGCGCGGCTGAAACCATCGCGGGGCAAGCCCTGAAGGGCTTGTGAGTGCATTGTAGGAGCGGCCTTGTGTCGCGAAAGGGGCGCGAAGCGGCCCCAGTTTTCAGCTACGCAACAAAAATCGCCGGGGCTGCTGCGCAGCCCTTTCGCGGCACAAGGCCGCTCCTACAAAGGGCGTGCAAGTTGATTGTGTGGCTGGCTCGGCAGGCGCTACGCTCCGAACGGCAAGGCGCAAAGCTGTCCCTGGAGTCAGCCTGCAGCCCTTCAAACACCTGACATTCCGCTTACCCCAAGCCCTCCGCTCTGGTAAAATGCGCCGCCTCAAACGTCGGCAGGCAGCACCGTGGCATTTACCTGGGTTGATTGGGCGATCATCGCGATCATCGCCGTTTCCTCACTGATCAGTCTTAAGCGCGGCTTCGTCAAGGAAGCTCTGTCTCTGGTCATCTGGATTGTCGCCGGGGCGCTGGCCTGGATGTTCGGTGGCTCGCTCTCGGTCTATCTCGAAAGCTACATCCAGACGCCCTCGATGCGCACCATCGCCGGCTGCGCCATTCTTTTCGTCGCCACCTTGCTGGTGGGGGCAATGCTCAACTTCCTCATCGGCGAGCTGATTCGCGTGACCGGGTTGTCCGGCACCGATCGCTTCCTCGGCACGGCCTTCGGCGCCGCGCGTGGGGCCTTGCTGGTGGTGGTGGCTGTCGGGCTGCTCAGCCTGGGGCCGGTACAACAGGATCCGTGGTGGCAGGAATCACGCCTGATACCACAATTTCTATTGGTAGCCGACTGGTCGAAAAACCTGATTCTCGGGTTCACCGGCCAGTGGATGTCCAGTGGGGTCAGCGCACCCGTTGACCTTCCGTTCAAGGAACAGCTGCTCGGGCCTGCAAAGCCCTGAGCGCTATTCACTCAAGTTTCATCAAAGTAGGGGTTGCGTCGCATGTGTGGCATCGTCGGTATCGTCGGTAAGTCGAACGTCAATCAGGCGCTGTATGACGCGCTTACGGTCCTCCAGCACCGCGGCCAGGACGCTGCCGGTATCGTGACCAGCCATGACGGCCGGTTGTTCCTGCGCAAGGATAATGGCCTGGTGCGCGACGTCTTCCAGCAGCGCCACATGCAGCGCCTGGTCGGCAGCATCGGTATCGGTCATGTGCGTTACCCGACCGCCGGCAGCTCCACCTCGGCCGAGGCCCAGCCGTTCTATGTCAACTCGCCGTACGGCATCACCCTGGCGCACAACGGCAACCTGACCAACGTCGAGCAGCTGGCCAAGGAGATCTACGAGTCCGACCTGCGTCACGTCAACACCAACTCCGACTCCGAAGTGCTGCTGAACGTGTTCGCCCATGAGCTGGCGGTGCGCGGCAAGCTGCAGCCTACCCAGGAAGACGTGTTCGCCGCGGTGTCCCACGTGCACAGCCGCTGCGTCGGCGGTTACGCGGTGGTGGCGATGATCACCGGCTACGGCATCGTCGGTTTCCGTGACCCCAACGGCATCCGTCCGGTGGTGTTCGGCCAGCGTCACACCGACGAAGGCGTCGAATACATGATCGCCTCGGAAAGCGTCGCGCTCGACGTGCTCGGCTTCACCCTGATCCGTGACCTGGCGCCAGGCGAAGCGGTGTACATCACCGAAGAAGGCCAACTGTTCACCCAGCAGTGCGCGAACAACCCCAAGCTGCAGCCATGCATCTTCGAGCACGTCTACCTGGCCCGCCCTGACTCGATCATCGACGGCGTCTCGGTGTACAAGGCGCGCCTGCGCATGGGCGAGAAACTGGCCGAGAAGATCCAGCGCGAGCGCCCGGACCATGACATCGACGTGGTCATCCCGATCCCGGACACCAGCCGCACCGCCGCGCTGGAGCTGGCCAACCACCTGGGCGTGAAGTTCCGCGAAGGCTTCGTCAAGAACCGCTACATCGGCCGTACCTTCATCATGCCCGGCCAGGCTGCGCGCAAGAAATCGGTGCGCCAGAAGCTCAACGCCATCGAGCTGGAATTCCGCGGCAAGAACGTGATGCTGGTGGACGACTCGATCGTGCGCGGCACCACCTGCAAGCAGATCATCCAGATGGCTCGCGAAGCCGGCGCCAAGAACGTCTACTTCTGCTCCGCGGCACCTGCGGTGCGCTACCCCAACGTCTACGGCATCGACATGCCGAGCGCTCACGAACTGATCGCCCACAACCGTACCACCGAACAGGTGGCCGAGTTGATCGGCGCCGACTGGCTGATTTACCAGGACCTGCCGGACCTGATCGAATCGGTCGGTGGCGGCAAGATCAAGATCGAGCACTTCGATTGCGCGGTGTTCAACGGTGAGTACGTCACCGGCGACATCGACGACGCCTACCTCGAGCGCATCGAGCAGGCCCGTAACGACCTGGCCAAGGTGAAGACCCAGGCAGTCAGCGCGATCATCGACCTGTACAACAACTGACTTTGGGAGCGACGGCATGACGGATCAATGGGATGCCGGGCGACTGGACAGTGACCTTGAGGGTGTCGGTTTCGACACCCTGGCGGTTCGCGCCGGTCAGCACCGCACACCGGAGGGCGAGCACAGCGAAGCGCTGTTCCTGACCTCCAGCTATGTCTTCCGCACGGCCGCCGACGCCGCCGCGCGTTTCGCCGGCGAGACGCCGGGCAACGTTTATTCGCGCTACACCAACCCGTCCGTGCGCGCCTTCGAAGAGCGCCTGGCGGCAATGGAAGGTGCCGAGCAGGCCGTGGGTACTTCCACCGGCATGGCGGCGATCCTGGCCGTGGTGATGTCGCTGTGCAGTGCCGGCGACCACGTGCTGGTGTCGCAGAGCGTGTTCGGCTCGACCATCAGCCTGTTCGAAAAGTACTTCAAGCGCTTCGGCGTGCAGGTGGACTATGTGCCGCTGGTCGATCTGAGCGGTTGGGAGCAGGCCATCAAGGCCAACACCAAGCTGCTGATCGTCGAGTCGCCGTCCAACCCGCTGGCCGAGCTGGTGGACATCACCGCGCTGGCCGAGATCGCCCATGCCCGTGGTGCCATGCTGGTGGTGGACAACTGCTTCAGCACCCCGGCCTTGCAGCAGCCGCTCAAGCTTGGCGCCGACATCGTGTTCCATTCGGCCACCAAGTTCATCGACGGCCAGGGCCGTTGCATGGGCGGCGTGGTTGCCGGGCGCAGCGAACAGATGAAAGAAGTGGTGGGCTTCCTGCGCACCGCCGGGCCGACCCTCAGCCCGTTCAATGCCTGGATCTTCACCAAGGGCCTGGAGACGCTCAAGCTGCGCATGCGCGCCCATTGCGAGAGCGCCCAGCGCCTGGCCGAGTGGCTCGAGCAGCAGGACGGTGTGGAGAAGGTGCACTACGCCGGGCTGCCTAGCCATCCGCAGCATGAGCTGGCCAAGCGCCAGATGAGCGGTTTCGGCGCGGTGGTCAGCTTCGAGGTCAAGGGTGGCAAAGAGGGCGCCTGGCGCTTCATCGATGCTACTCGGGTGATCTCGATCACCACCAACCTGGGCGACAGCAAGACCACCATCGCCCACCCGGCCACCACCTCCCACGGCCGCTTGTCGGCGCAGGAGCGTGAAGCGGCGGGCATCCGTGACAGCCTGATCCGCGTCGCCGTCGGCCTGGAAGATGTGGCTGACCTGCAAGCCGATCTTGCCCGCGGTCTGGCGGCGCTGTGATCGACTGGAAGGGTGGCGAGCCTGGCCATAACGGCCGGGTGGCCCTGGTTACCGGTGCCGCGCGCGGCATCGGCCTGGGCATCGCCGCCTGGCTGATCTGCGAAGGTTGGCAAGTCGTCCTCAGTGACCTGGACCGCCAGCGTGGCGCCCGGGTGGCCAAGGCGCTGGGCGACAATGCCTGGTTCGTCAGCATGGATGTTGCAGACGAAGCCCAGGTCAGTGCCGGGGTGTCCGAAGTGCTCGGGCAGTTCGGCCGGCTGGATGCGCTGGTGAGCAATGCGGCCATCGCCAATCCGCACAACCAGACGCTGGAAAGCCTGTCGCTCAGCCAGTGGAATCGTGTGCTGGCGGTCAACCTCAATGGTCCGATGCTGCTGGCCAAGCATTGCGCACCGTACCTGCGCGCCCATGGCGGTGCCATCGTCAACCTGACCTCTACCCGTGCCCGGCAGTCCGAGCCGGATACGGAAGCCTACGCGGCAAGTAAAGGCGGGCTGATGGCGCTGACCCACGCCCTGGCGATGAGCCTGGGGCCGGAAATCCGCGTCAATGCCGTCAGCCCCGGCTGGATCGATGCCCGTGACCCGTCGCAGCGTCGAGCCGAGCCCTTGACTGAGGCCGACCATGCCCAGCACCCGGCGGGCAGGGTAGGGACGGTGGAGGACGTGGCGGCCTTGGTGGCATGGTTGCTGTCGCGCCAGGCGGGGTTCGTCACCGGCCAGGAATTCGTGGTCGATGGCGGCATGACCCGCAAGATGATCTACACCTGAGCGACAAGCTATTAGCTTCAAGCTGCAAGAAGGGACCGCGAGGTCCTTTCGTTGTTTCAGGGTTTCAAAAGGGTGTGCAGACGACGTGCTTTTTTCTTGCCGCTTGCAGCTTCAAGCTAGCAGCTGCTTTTTGATCTTTTTTAAAAAAAATTCAATGGGGCTATTGACTTAGCATTGGTACCTGCGTAAATTTCGCGGCCTCAGCGAAGCAAACGCAACAAGCAACATCGCGGGGGTGATTAGCTCAGCCGGGAGAGCATCTGCCTTACAAGCAGAGGGTCGGCGGTTCGATCCCGTCATCACCCACCACTTCCTGAGAATGTTTCTGGTACAGGATGCTTCTAACGAAGCTGAAAGTCAGAGAGGAACAGGACGCAAGTCCACACTGCGCGGCGGTAGTTCAGTCGGTTAGAATACCGGCCTGTCACGCCGGGGGTCGCGGGTTCGAGTCCCGTCCGCCGCGCCATTTTTCAGTATCAGATGGGTGCCTGGCACCGGTCTGAAGTCGAAGGCAAATATGCCTGAGGCTGATCCCAGTTTCAATCAGGTGCAAACCTGTACGATACGCAGCGGTAGTTCAGTCGGTTAGAATACCGGCCTGTCACGCCGGGGGTCGCGGGTTCGAGTCCCGTCCGCTGCGCCATCTTGTGTTTTGAACTCCTTGAACAGTTCGAAGCAAAACAAAAAAGGCGATCTCGCATCGCTTTTTTTGTGCCTGGCTTTCGCGTCCAAGACGCTTGAAAGCCTGGATCCCAGTTTCAATCGGGTGCAAGCCCGAGCGATACGCAGCGGTAGTTCAGTCGGTTAGAATACCGGCCTGTCACGCCGGGGGTCGCGGGTTCGAGTCCCGTCCGCTGCGCCATCTTCAGTTCTGAGCCCCTTGAACAGCTCGGAACAACAAAAAAGCGACCTTCGGGTCGCTTTTTTCGTTTCTGGCGCTTGTCAGGTTGTCTCATTCAGAGCCTGAAATTACCGATCAACCCTTTCAGCTCGCCGCCCACCCGCTCCAGTTCGATAGACGCTTCCTCGATTTGCCGGCTGGCATCGAGTGAGTGGCCGGCGACATCGCGCACCCGTTCCACATTACGGCGAATGGCCACCACGACCGTGCTTTGCTGCTCGGTACTGGCGGCAATCTGCTGATTCATGCCTTGGATATCATCAACGCTGGTCGTGATGACCTGCAGGGCCTCGCTTGCCTGATTGGCAAGCTCAACGGTGGTGCTGGCCACGCGGCGGTTGCCTTGCAGGTATTCCACCGCCTGGCGGGCACCGTCCTGCAGGCGGGTGATCAGTGTTTCGATCTCGGCAGTGGAGCGCTGGGTACGCAGGGCGAGACCGCGCACTTCGTCGGCCACCACCGCGAAGCCGCGCCCGGCTTCGCCCGCGCGGGCGGCCTCGATGGCCGCGTTCAGGGCCAGCAGGTTGGTCTGCTCGGCCACCGAGCGGATAACCGCCGTGATGCAGTTGATCTGCTCGGCAGAGGCGCACAGCTGTTGCACGGCCTCGGTGCTGCTGCTGATGTCACTGGCCAGTTGGGCAACCTGGCGCTGGGTATCGCTGACCACCTGCTGACTGAGTTCGGCCTTGTCAGTGGCCTGGCGGGTCGCCTCGCTGGCCAGCGAACTGTTGTGCGCCACCTCCTGCACGGCGCAGGCCATCTGGCTCATGGCCGCCGCCACCTGGCGAGTTTCGCTCTGCTGGCTGGCGGCACCGCTGCTGGTGCGTTCGATCACGCAAGCCAGGGCCGCCGAGGCCTGTGAAAGCTGCTCGCAGGCCTGGCCGATCCGGCGCAAGATACCGCGCAAATTGGCGCTGCTGCGCTCAAGGGCCTGGAGCAGTTGGCCGAACTCATCTTGGCGTGGGCCAAGGTCATTGGCGCTCAGGTCGCCTTCGCCAATGCGCCGGGCCATGTCCAGTGCCTGTTGCAGGGGGGCGCAGATCTGCCGGATCAGCAGCCAGGCTACCAGGCAGGCCAGCAGCAATGTGCCGCAGAACACGGCAAGCATGAGGCGCGTGCGTTGGCCGAGCTCGGCGGCACTGACCTGGTTCTGCTGGGTGATCAGTTGGTTGATGTGTTCGATGGCCGCAAGCACTTGTGTGGTGAGCTGTTTGCCCGTGGAGCCGACCAGTGTCTCAGTACCTGCCTCGAGGCTGTGCTGCAGATCGTCCATGTAGTTGCCCATGATCTTGCGTGTGGCGCCAAGATGGGTCTGCGCCTGGGGGGAGGGCATCTGCGTCAGATTCTCGTCGATCAGCCCGTTTACTTTTCGGTAGGCGTGGCGCAGGTTTTCCAGCTCTGCATGTTCACCGTTCAGCGCATAGGCCATCTGTGTGGCGCGGATGTCGTTGAGGTTGTCGAGAATGTAGTTGACCGAGACCAGGCGTTCAGCCCGATGGGTCAGGGTGCCGAGGGTGAAGATCGCGGTCAGGACGAGGAGGGCTGCCAGCAAGACCAGTGGGGAGAGGCTAAGCAAGAGTTTCAGGCGGACCGGCAGATTCTTCATCAGCGATTTCCTTGGGCATTCGAACGGGCGAATGAGTCTAGCGAGGGAATTTCCTTATCTGCTTAGGAGGTTCTTGTGACTGGTGTACGAAAAATCGCTAATTATCGCGAGAAAGTTCCCGGCGCTTTGGTCGGCGTCATCCACGCCTTTACATGAACCTTGCGCAATGTTGGCCCTTTCAAGGTTTCGGTGGCTTGTGGATGTGTTGCACAATAGGCACCGTTCGATTTACCCGGAATTCACGATGTCCAGATCATCCGTCTACGGTGCGCTCGGGCTGGCCCTTGTGCTGGCGGGCGTATCCGGTTGCTCCTCGAAGAAGGCTACCGTGTACGAGCACGAGAACTTCGACGACTCGGGCACCTTCTCACGCAGTTTCCCGGTCAGCGAAGCGGGCTCCTGCGAAGCTGCCCGGCGTGCGCTGCTCAGCCAGGGCTACATCATCACCAGCAGCGATGCCAACCAGGTGGCCGGCAACAAGAGTTTTCAGCAGAGCGCCGAAAACCACATGCAGATCAGCTTCAACATCACCTGCGTGCCGGACATGAGCGACAAGCAGCGTTCGACCATGTTCGCCAACGCCCTGCAGGACCGCTACACCCTGAAAAAATCCAACACCTCTGCCAGCTTGGGGGTCGGGGTGCTGGGCTCGGTGTCGATGCCGATCGGCTCCAGCGACGACTCGATGGTCAAGGTCGCCAGCGAGACAGTGGCCGCGCCACAGTTCTACGAGCGTTATTTCGCCTTGGTGGAGGGCTACCTGCCGAAGCCGAAAAAGGTGAAGAAGGCCGATACCCCTGTCGAGCCGCCGAAAGTGGAGCAACCAGCGCCAGCCTTGGGGCTGCCCGAGCCTGCGCCAACCCCGCTGGCACCCGCCCAGCCAGAGGCGGCGCCGCTGGCGGCAAGCGCCCCAGTGGCCGCGTCTGCCGCAGCCCAGGCCAGCGCACCTGCCGCCCCTGAGCCGGCCCCCGCCGTGCCCGTTCACGAAGCGCCGGCAGCTCCGGTGGTGGATGACAGCCACGGTTCGCAACCGGTTGCACCGCCCGTCGAGGCGGCCCCGATCCAGGCCCTGCAGCAGCCTGCGCAGAGCGAAGCGGCACCGGCTTCGCCGTGAGCGGTCGCTAACTTCCCGCAGGCCTGCTACGTTTACCGTTCATGGGGCTGTAATGGCTCTGTCATCCGACCCGCTTAGGGTTTGTACGAAAAGTCGCCGAGCGGCGATCAGGCAAGGCGAAAACAGGCGAGGAAGCGGAGTTTGCTGGTTGCAAATGAGCATTCCGAGCCTGTTTTCAACGCAGCATGATCGTCGCGCAGGCACTTTCCGTACAAACCCTAGGGTGGCGGTGGATCCCATGAACGACAACGAGGAAGCAGGCAGATGGACGACTACCAGGAAGAATTGCTCGAATTCCAGGCTTATGAACTGGATGTGCCTGAGCCGGCGGACGACGCCACCGAGCTTTAACCCACCTGCCGCTGATGGCGGCGAAACTCCCCCGGCGTTACGCCCGTCCAGCGCTTGAATGCGCGCTGGAAGGCCTCGGCCGATGCAAACCCCAGCAGATAGGCGATTTCGCCGAAGGCCAGCTCCGTGTCGCGGATGTAGGTCTCGGCCAGGTCGCGGCGTGTATCGTTGAGCAGGTTGCGATAGCGCGTGCCTTCTTCGGCGAGTTTGCGCCGCAGGGTCCAGGTGGGCATCTGCAGGTGCTGCGCCACTTCCTCCAGATCCGGTTCGCGGCCGCCATTGAGCAGCGGCCCCAGCAGGTGGGTGATACGTTCGCCCAGGCTGCGTACCCGGGTGCGCTGGGCCAGTTCCGTTTCGCACAGCTGCAACAGGTGCTGCCAGGTGCTCGGGCAGTGTTGCGGGTTGGCCAGGGCCAGGGTGGCCTGGCCCAGGCGTAACTGGTTGGCTGCGGCGCCAAACTGCACGGTGGTGCTGCACAGGCGCTGGTATTGATCGGCATAAGCCGGCGCTTCGAACTCGATCTCCAGCCGCTCGGCCTGGATCGGCCTGCCGGCCAGGCTGGACAGTTGCGCCAGCCAGCCGCCGAGCAGCGAGTCGACCACGAAGCGGTTGTAGGCGTTGTACGGGCTGATGGAGTAGAAGCGCAGCCAGGCGCCTTGTTGGTCTTCATGAAAGCTCGACTGGCCACGGTAGTTGGCGGCATACAGCGGCTCGAAGCGCAGCAGCGTACGCGCGGCCTCGCCGAGGGTCGGCGCCTGGGCGGCGGTGACGCCGGCCAACCCGGCCTGGGCCAGGTGGCTGAGCTGGCCCATGTGCAAACCCAGGGCAGGCTCAGCGCTCAAGGCGATGGCGGCGTGGCCCAAGTGCATGTAGCGCGGAATCGACAGGCGCGCCCCGGGTTCGGCCAGGCGCCGATTATCCAGCCCATAACGCAGCAGCAGTGGCTGCGGATCGTGGCCGAGCTGGCCGAGCGCTTCGGCCAGGGGCTGGACGAAGCCTACCGACAACTCGCCCAGGCGCACGCGCTGACGGGGCATGGCGTTACAGCCACAGGTTGAGCAGGCGGGCGCCCTGGCTGGCGCTGCCCGCCCACAAGGTGCCGGCCTCGCTGGCAAAGCCCTGGCCGCCACCGCTCTGTTCCCAGAACTGCCCACGCATGAACACGCTCATGCTGGCGGCGCCGTCGCTGGCCGCCTGGGTCAGCCGTTGCCAGGCCTCCTGCTCGCTGACCTCGCCACGCTGCAACGGCAGTTCGGCCGCCGCGGCCTGGTGACGGTTGCCGCGCCAGGGCAGTTGCCAGCGCTGCTTGCCGCTGAGAAACACCGGGTTGGCGATCAGTTGCACCGACTGCCCGGCCAGCAGCCGGTAGTTGTCCGGGTACCAGCTGTCACTGCCGACCAGCACGCCCAGGCGCCCGGCGGGTGTCTGCAGCACCTGCAGCGGCTGCTGGCGGCCATGGTGGATGTAGCGGCGGGTTTCGCTGTCCGGGTAGCGCTGGTATTGCGGTTGCCCCAGCACGCTGCCGTCAGCGGCGAACACCAGGCTGCTGTTGAACAGCGGGCCGCTGCCGGCATGCAGCACGCCGTTCTTCACGTAAGGGGCGGGCAAGACAATCGAACCGGCCACCAGGGTGACCCCGAACTCCCGCGCCAGACCGCCGAACAGCTGCTGGTAATCGGCGGCCATCTGCGCGGCCTTCATGCGCAGGCGCGCATCGCTGCGCCGGTCGTCGCCGCTGGCCGACAGCATCGCCAGGCCGTAGCGCAGCGGGTTGCTCAACTCCAGCCATTGCCAGGCCTCGCGGTCGCGGGTGGCCTGGTACAGCTCGTTCTTCTCGCCGCGGGCCCACAGCCAGGTGCCGATATGCTCGGGCAGCACCACCACGGTACGGGCATTCACCAGGCCCTGGTCACGGGCCTGCTGCAGGTACGCCGACAGCTTGCGGTGCAGGCGTGCAAGGTTCTGGTAATCGCCTGGGTACAGCAGCGGTTCCACACCCAGGAGGTTGCCGTGCTCGCCCGGCACTCCCTGGTTGAGCGCCAGCTCGATACGCAGATCGGACAGGTAGTGGCCTTCCGGTCGTTGCAGGGTCCAGAAGCCATAGCCGCAAAGGCCGGCGATGATGACCAGCGCCAGGGCGCCGGCTAGCAGTTTTCGCATGGAGCGGTTCAGCGCAGTGGGGGAAAGAGGAGGTTAGGGTAAGCCTGCTGTGCAGCAGGATCAATAAGTTGTCAGTTTCGATCATTGAGCGCATTCAAACGCCTGTTTAATGTCGGCCACAGACAAACGACGGGGCCCGCCTTCGAGGTTCCCGCATTCCGTGATCACGCCACCTGTGGAGCTTATCCATGGCCAACACCCCTTATCCGCACCTGCTGGCCCCACTCGACCTGGGCTTCACCACCTTGCGCAACCGTACGCTGATGGGCTCGATGCACACCGGGCTCGAAGAGCGCCCGGGCGGCTTCGAGCGCATGGCGGCCTACTTCGCCGAGCGTGCCCGCGGTGGTGTCGGCCTGATGGTCACCGGCGGCATCGCTCCCAACGACGAGGGTGGGGTGTATTCCGGTGCGGCCAAGCTGAGCACCGAAGCCGAGGCCGACAAGCACCGGATCGTCACCGAGGCCGTGCATGCAGCCGGTGGCAAGATCTGCCTGCAGATCCTTCACGCCGGGCGCTATGCCTATAGCCCCAAGCAGGTGGCGCCCAGTGCCATCCAGGCGCCGATCAACCCGTTCAAGCCCAAGGAGCTGGACGAGGAGGGCATCGAAAAGCAGATCGCCGACTTCGTCATCTGTGCAAGCCTGGCCCAGCGCGCCGGCTACGACGGCGTCGAAATCATGGGTTCGGAAGGCTACTTCATCAACCAGTTCCTGGCGGCCCACACCAACCACCGCACTGACCGCTGGGGCGGCAGCTACGAGAACCGCATGCGCCTGGCGGTGGAGATCGTGCGCCGGGTCCGCGAGGCGGTCGGGCCGAACTTCATCATCATCTTCCGCCTGTCGATGCTCGACCTGGTCGAGGGCGGCAGCAACTGGGAAGAGATCGTGCTGCTGGCCAAGGCCATCGAGCAGGCCGGCGCCACCCTGATCAACACTGGTATCGGCTGGCACGAGGCGCGCATCCCGACCATCGCCACCAAAGTGCCGCGCGCGGCATTCAGCAAGGTTACCGCCAAGCTGCGCGGCGCGGTGAGCATTCCGCTGATCACCACCAACCGCATCAACACCCCTGAGGTGGCCGAGGCCGTGCTGGCCGAAGGCGACGCCGACATGGTGTCGATGGCCCGGCCGTTCCTGGCCGACCCGGACTTCGTCAACAAGGCCGCGCAAGGCCGCGGCGACGAGATCAACACCTGCATCGGCTGCAACCAGGCCTGCCTGGACCACACCTTCGGCGGCAAACTGACCAGCTGCCTGGTCAACCCGCGTGCGTGCCACGAGACCGAGCTCAACTACCTGCCAGTGCTCAACGTCAAGCGCATCGCCGTGGTCGGCGCCGGCCCTGCCGGCCTGGCTGCCGCCACCGTGGCTGCCGAGCGTGGCCACCAGGTGACCCTGTTCGATGCCGCCAGCGAAATCGGCGGGCAGTTCAATGTGGCCAAGCGTGTGCCGGGCAAGGAGGAGTTCTTCGAGACCCTGCGCTACTTCCGTAACAAGGTGAAGAGCACCGGCGTCGACCTGCGGCTCGATACGCGCGTCGATGTGGCGGCGCTGGTCGAGGGCGGTTTCGACGAAATCATCCTGGCCACCGGCATCGCACCGCGCACCCCGGCCATCCCCGGCATCGACAATGCCAAGGTGCTCAGTTACCTGGACGTGCTGCTGGAGCGCAAGCCGGTGGGCGAGCGGGTGGCGGTGATCGGCGCCGGCGGTATTGGTTTCGATGTGTCCGAGTACCTGGTGCACAAGGGCGTGGCCACCAGCCAGGACCGCGAGGCGTTCTGGAAGGAGTGGGGCATCGACGGCCAGTTGCAGGCCCGTGGCGGCGTGGCCGGTATCAAGGCCGAACCGCATGCCCCGGCGCGCCAGGTGTACCTGCTGCAGCGCAAGAAAACCAAGGTCGGTGACGGCCTGGGCAAGACCACCGGCTGGATCCACCGCACGGGGCTGAAGAACAAGCAGGTGCAGATGCTCAACAGCGTCGAGTACCTGAGCGTGGACGATGCCGGCTTGCATGTGCGCGTCGGTGAAGGCGAGCCGCAGTTGCTGGCGGTGGACAATATCGTCGTCTGCGCAGGGCAAGACCCGCTGCGCGAGTTGCACGAAGGGTTGTTGGCCGCGGGGCAGTCGGTGCACCTGATCGGTGGCGCGGACGTGGCTGCAGAGCTGGATGCCAAGCGTGCGATCAACCAGGGGTCGAGGTTGGCCGCCGAGCTGTGATCGCTTGAGAAACCCCATCGCCGGCAAGCCGGCTCCCACAGGGATCACTCTAGCCTTGTGGGAGCCGGCTTGCCGGCGATAGGGCGCAGCGCGCCCATGCGATAAACTCGCGCCATGCCCGAATTCTCCCTGCCCCAAGCCCCCCTGCAGCGCCTCGATCTGCCCTGGCTCCAGCATGCCGGTCTGGAGGCCGCCGTCCTGCGCCTTGACCTGATCGACCCACTGATCAGCGGCAATAAATGGTTCAAGCTGCGCCACCACCTGCTCGAAGCCCGGCAGGCCGGATCACCGGGCCTGATCAGCCTGGGCGGCAACCACTCCAACCACCTGCATGCCCTGGCCGCTGCCGGCAAGCGCTTCGGCTTCGCCACCGCCGGGCTGCTGCGTGGCCATGAGCAGGACACGCCGACCGTGCGCGACCTTCGGGCGCTGGGCATGCAGTTGCACTGGCTGGGTTACGCAGGTTACCGAGACCGGCACCAGGCGGGTTTCTGGCAGCCCTGGCAGGCCCGTTATCCGGGCTGGCACTGCATCCCCGAAGGCGGCGGCGGCCCCGCCGGTGCCCAGGGCTGCGCGCTGATCGTCGAGCAGTGCCGGGCACAACTGGCCGCACTGGGTTGGCAGGACTACGACGCCTGGTGGCTGGCCGCCGGTACCGGCACCACCCTGGCGGGGCTGGTGTTGGCGGAGCAGGGCAGGCATGCGGTGCATGGTGCCCTGGCGGTGCCTCTGGATCATGGTGTGCCGCAAACCGTGGCGGCACTGGCTGGGCCGTACGGATACACGCTGCATGAAGCCAGCCGTGGCGGCTTTGCCCGGATCGATGACGAGCTGTTGGCGTTCGTCGCCGATAGCGAACGGCAGGCTGGCTTACCGCTGGAAGCCTTGTACACCGGCAAGGCGCTGCTGGCCCTGCGTGACCAGGTGGCGGCCGGGCGCTTCAAGCCCGGCACCCGCCTGGTGTTCCTGCACAGCGGTGGCCTGCAGGGGCGACGCGGTTACTTGTAGGGCAGCATGCGCAGCAGGGTGTTGTCGCGGCGCACGTAGTGGTGATACAGCCCGGCGAGTGCGTGCAGGCCGATCAGCCAGTAGCCCCAGCTGCCGATGCGTTCATGCCAGCCTTTGATGAACTTGGCCAGGTCCGGGTCCGGCGCGACGATGGCCGGCAGCTCCAGGCCATAGAAGGGGATCGGCTTGTCGGCGGCGCTGAGGATCGCCCAGCCGGCCAGCGGCAGGCCGATCATCATCAGGTACAGCAGCAGGTGCACCAGGTGCGACAACCCGGTCTGCCAGGCCGGTGGCTTGGGCACGATCGCTGGGGTGGGGCGCGACAGGCGCAGGGCCAGGCGCAGCCACACCAGCACGAACACGCTCAGGCCAAGCATGAAGTGCAAATCCTTCATCACATCGCGTTCGGCGCTGCCCTTGGGGAACAGGCCGCGCAGCTCGATGCAGGCGTAGACGGCGGCCAGCAGCACCAGCATCAGCCAGTGCAGGGTGATCGACAGCCGCGAGTAATGGGCTGCGGGGGTGGATGAAACCATGGTGGATCCTCGTCATCAGGTCTGGAAGGGCGCTCTTGATTGGCGCCTGCCCTCAACTTTAATCGCTGGCGTGAAAAACGGCTTGCTTCAGATCTATCAAGTGCAGCCGACATAGCGAACCAGGTGGTGGCCATGGGCCTGCGCCTGTTTTCTATCGCACAAGGATGATGTGTTCAATGAAACCCCTGATTACCGCCCCTCGGGCGGCGCTGTTGGCTTTCCTTTCCCTGCTGCTTGCCGGTTGTGAGCAAGCCCCGGCCGTCAAGACGCCGCCGGTTGCCCAGATGACCATTCCGCTGTGCGTCAACGACCAGTGCGCGGTACTGGATCAAAATGGCGCCTTTCGCGTCGGCCCTGACAACGACTACGACCTGATCTACACCCAGCCCTTCACCAATGCCTTCATCTTTGGCAAAGGCGACTACTGGAACCTGGCCAGTGGCGACGGCAAGCAGGTGCTGCGCGCCGAGCTCACCGATGAGGTCTTCCCCTTGACGCCGGGCCTGTTCGGCTTCGTGCGCGATGGCAAGTCCGGGGTGATGGACGAGCAGGGCAAGGAAGTCCTGCCGGCCGCGTTCGATAGCATTTATGTCGGTGGCGAAAATGACTTCATCGTCGTTGAGCTGGATGAGCGGCGCGGCATCCTTACGCCCAAGGGCGAGAAGGTCAGCGAAGCGGTGTTCGATTCGATGTACGTGCGCGACGATTTCGCCAAACGCGGCAACTGGGTGCTCGCCCAGAAAGGCAGTGAAAACTGGGGCTACAACCTGCAGACCAAGGTGCTGCGCAAGCTTGATTTCGACACCATTACCAGCGCGGCGGATGGTTTCCTGGTGGTCTCCCGCGAAGGGCAAGCCGGTGTCGGCCTGGCCAATGCCGCAGGCGATCTGGTGATCCCGCTCGGTAAATACTGGCTGGGCACCCCGGGCGCTGGCCTGGTGGGTTACCGCGATGGCTACGACAAACCCTGTGGTTATCTCGACTACCAAGGCAAGGTGATCATCGAGGCGCAATACCAGAGCTGCGAAACCTTCGGCAAGACCGGTGCCATGGTGCAGGTGCCACGCACCGAGGAAGATCGTGGCAAGGCCGGCATGATCGGCCACGACGGCAAGTGGCTGATCCAGCCCGAATACGATTCGGTCGGTGACGCAGGCCTCGGCCTGATGGGCATGAGCGGCCATCGCCCGGGTTTCAACCATATCGGCAAGCTGCAGAACGCCTTCCTGGCGACCTACGGCACCATCGACCTGGACCAGGGCAAAGTGCTGGTTCAGCCCACCTACCAGCAGATCGGCGTGATCACCCCCAAGCGCTTTGCCTTCACCGAACTGAAGTCGCCGCGCAAGACCGTGACGTTCCTCGGCATGCCGAGCGAGACCGCCACCGTGGGCCTGATGGACGAGCAGGGCAAGGTGCTGATCAAGCCTGAGCAGTTCGTGATGCTCAAGCTGACGGCGGACGGGCACCATCTGGTGGCTTCCGAGGGCAGCACTTCGGACGCTTCGCGGGCGCTGTACGACCTCGACGGCAAGCTGCTGGTGCCGGCCAAATGGCAAGACCTGCAGGTTGACGAAGCAAGGGGTGCAATCTTCGGCTACCGGGTCGAGGGCAATGGCGACGACGCCGTGCGAACCCTGCGTGCCCTGTACTGCCTGGACGGCACCGTGGTGTTCGACACCAACCGTCTGCCGTGCGGTGCGGAGCAGGTAGTGGATGGCAAGGGCAAGGTGCTGTGGCCGCAGGATGCCCAGGCCCATTGCCCGGCGCCTGAGCCTGTGGCCGAGGCCTCCTGATCTTCCCTCGCGCCTGCCGGGCCTCTTCACGGATCAGCCGCTGAAGGGGCCTGGGCTCATCACCCAGGCAGGTGTGGCCAGCTGTCGGCCACCAGGAATACCCGCTCGACCTCTTCCCAGGCCCCGTCTGCCTGCTGCGCCATTCTGGCCAGCAGTTGTGCGGGTGCGTGGGCGTCCAGCCCCGCCAGCCACACCTGGAATTGCGCTGCACTCAAGCAGTCCCCTGGCGCCAGGCGTGCCGGTGCCAGCCAGGCATGCCGGGGCAGGGGCTGCCAGCGCTGCGCCGGGTCGTTGGCCCAGTCTCGCCGATGCAGCCAGCCGCCACGCAGGTGTTCGGGGTGGCTGCCGGAGGGCGGTCGGGCTGCCGGGCCTGCCAAGGGATAGAACAGATAACCGCCGAGCCACAGGTGTGCCTGCACTTTGTCCACGCCCAGCGAGTCGAGCACCTGACGACTGTGCGGGCCACTCGACATGGGCAACTGGTGGTGCGCCAGGTGCGCCAGTTTCTGTCCCAGCCGGTCATGACAGCCAGGCCCAAGCCAATCGGCCGGGTCGCTGCCCTCACCCGTACTGGGCCCCAGGTAAAGCTTGATTGCCAGCTCCAGGTGATGATCGCCTTGGCGGTCGCGCAGCAGGATGTCCAGCTCGCCCAGGGTGTGCCCGCCATCGCGGATCGCCAGGTTGGCCGCCAGCAGCTCGATGCCGGGCGCCTGGCGCAAGGCGAACTGCCACAGCGCTTCGTAGTACAGCCCCAGCCGACGGCTGCTCAGGCGTGCCAGCCCTTCGAGCAACGGCGCCGGGGCCTGGTCGAGTGCGCGCAGCCAGTCGGCCAGGCGCGCCGGGTCGTCGGCCCAGCCGCTGGCGTGGAGCGGGTGGCGCTGTGGCTGCGGGGTGTCTTGCAACAGGGGCGGCGACAGGATCGTCCAGGCCAGGTCGCGCACCGCGGGGTGGCGCAACTGGCGGGGCAGGGGGGCGAGGTCGGCGAAGGGCATCATCCCGCGAGCATAGCCGGTTTGCCGCTGCCCGGTGCTTTCGCCCATAATCCCGGCATAGTCACCCCGCCGCAGAGCCTTGCAGGAGCACCATGGAGCAATTTCGCAATATCGGTATCATCGGACGCCTTGGCAGCTCCCAGGTGCTCGACACCATTCGCCGACTGAAAAAATTCCTCCTCGAGCGCCACCTGCACGTGATCCTCGAGGACACCATCGCCGAAGTACTGCCCGGCCACGGCCTGCAAACCTCCACCCGCAAGCTGCTGGGCGAGGTGTGCGACCTGGTCATCGTGGTCGGTGGCGACGGCAGCCTGCTTGGCGCCGCCCGCGCCCTGGCTCGGCACAACATTCCGGTGCTGGGCATCAACCGCGGCAATCTGGGTTTCCTCACCGATATCCGCCCCGATGAGCTGGAACAGAAAGTCGCCGAAGTGCTCGACGGCCACTACCTGGTAGAGAACCGCTTCCTGCTGCAGGCCGAGGTGCGCCGCCACCACGAGGCCATCGGCCAGGGCGATGCGCTCAACGATGTGGTGCTGCACCCGGGCAAATCGACGCGGATGATCGAGTTCGAAATCTACATCGACGGCCAGTTCGTCTGCAGCCAGAAGGCCGACGGCCTGATCGTCGCCACCCCCACCGGTTCCACGGCCTATGCGCTGTCTGCCGGCGGGCCGATCATGCACCCCAAGCTCGACGCCATCGTCATCGTGCCGATGTACCCGCACACGCTGTCGGGCCGGCCGATCGTGGTGGATGGCAACAGCGAGCTGAAGATCGTGGTGTCCAACGACCTGCAGATCTACCCGCAGGTCTCCTGTGATGGCCAGAACCACTTCACCTGCGCCCCCGGCGACACCATCACGGTGAGCAAGAAACCGCAGAAGCTGCGCCTGATCCATCCGCTCGACCACAACTACTACGAGGTCTGCCGCACCAAGCTTGGCTGGGGCAGCCGCCTGGGGGGCAGGGACGACTGATGCTCGATCCGGCGCGCAGTTTCGACATCATCGGTGACGTGCACGGTTGTGCGCTCACCCTCGAGCGCCTGCTCGACGCCCTCGGTTACAAACGCATCGGTGGTGTATGGCGGCACCCACGGCGCCAGGCGCTGTTCCTCGGCGATATCGTCGACCGCGGCCCGCGCATTCGCGAAGCGCTGCACATCGTCCACGACATGGTCGAGGCCGGCCAGGCCTTCTGCATCATGGGCAACCACGAATACAACGCCCTGGGCTGGGTCACGCCGGCGCTGCCGGGCAGTGGCAAGGCCTACGTGCGCGAACACACGCCACGGCATGCCCGGCTGATCGACGAAACCCTCACCCAGTTCGCCCAGCACCCCGGCGACTGGCACG
This sequence comes from Pseudomonas oryziphila, assembly GCF_003940825.1. Taxonomy (NCBI): domain Bacteria; kingdom Pseudomonadati; phylum Pseudomonadota; class Gammaproteobacteria; order Pseudomonadales; family Pseudomonadaceae; genus Pseudomonas; species Pseudomonas oryziphila. The sequence goes on from NZ_CP034338.1 coordinate 1,778,979, forward strand.
ACTTCATCCAGTGGTTCTACGAGCTGCCGCTGTTCGTCGACGCCGGGCGTTTCCGCCTGGTGCACGCCTGCTGGGACCCGCAGTTGATCGAACCGCTGCGTAAGCAGTACCCCAACGGCTGCATCGACGAGCACTTCGTGCAGGCCTCGGCAGTGTCCGGCAGCTTCGCCGCTACCGTGTGCAATCGCCTGCTGCGCGGCACCGACATGCGCTTGCCGGACGGCCTGACGCTGACCGGCGGCGATGGCCTGACCCGCGCCTTCTTCCGCACCAAGTTCTGGGAAGAAGACCCGCAGACCTACGGCGATATCGTCTTCCAGCCCGACGCGTTGCCCGACGAGGTGGCGCGTGCGCCGCTCAGCCATCACCAGAAGAACGCCCTGTTGCGCTATACCGAGGACGAACCGCTGCTGTTCGTTGGCCACTACTGGCGCAGCGGCCGCCCGGCGCCGATTCGCGGCAACCTGGCCTGTCTGGACTACAGTGCCGTGCTGTACGGCAAGCTGGCCGCCTACCGGCTGGATGACGAAATCCGCATCGACCCGCATAAGTTCGTCTGGGTCGACGTCGAACGCCCACAGGCCAATCAATGAACGTGATCGAAGTGCTGCGCCTGCCGCTGGCGGTCGACCTCAGCGGTTTCGTCGCCCTGCTGCGGCGCCTGCAGGTGCCGCATCGGGTGGTCGAGGAGGGCGGGGAGCAGGTGCTGTGGGTGCCGCCGGCGATTGCCGAGGATGTTCGCGAGCTGTACACGCGCTACCCCGACGGCAATGCCGATCTGCAAGCCATCCCGGAGCCTGCGCAAGGCAGCTTGGCTGCGCCTGCGCCCTCCTTGAAAGAACAGGCCATCGCCTGCAAGGTCACCGCCAGCGTGCTGTTCCTGTGCCTGGTGGTCGCCGGCCTGACCGGCCTGGGCGACAACCTGACCACCATCGCCTGGTTCACCTTCCTGCCGTTCCAGGTGCAGGGCGAATACCTGTATTTCACCCCGCTGCTGCAGGCGCTCGGCGAAGGCCAGTGGTGGCGCCTGGTGTCGCCGATGCTGCTGCACTTCGGCGTGCTGCACCTGGCGATGAACGGGATGTGGTACTGGGAGCTGGGTAAACGCATCGAACTGCGCCAGGGCCCGTGGATGCTGCTGTCATTGACCCTGCTGTTCAGCCTGGTCTCCAACCTGGCCCAGCACTTCACCAGCGGCCCGAGCCTGTTCGGTGGCTTGTCCGGCGTGCTGTACGGCTTGCTCGGGCATGTCTGGCTGTACCAGAAGCTGGCGCCCAATCCGCAGTTCAGCCTGCCCCGGGGCGTGCTGGCGATGATGCTGATCTGGCTGCTGGTGTGCCTGAGCGGTGTGGTGGGGCAGCTCGGCTTCGGCCAGATCGCCAACGCCGCCCATGTCGGCGGGTTGCTCATCGGTTGCCTGACGGGGCTCTTGGGTGGATGGCTCGCCCGGCGTAAACTGTCCGCCTGACTGAGGAGACACCATGTCCACGTTCGCGCAAATGATCGAAAACATCACCCCCGAGATCTACGAAAGCCTGAAAACGGCCGTCGAAATCGGCAAATGGTCCGATGGCCGCAAGCTCACCGCCGAGCAGAAAGAACTGTCGCTGCAGGCCGTGATCGCCTGGGAAATCCAGAACCTGCCCGAAGACCAGCGCACCGGCTACATGGGCCCGCAAGAGTGCGCATCGAAGTCCGCGCCGATCGCCAACATCCTGTTCAAGTCGGACTCGGTACATTGATCGAACTCGCTCGTGGCTCTTTGAGCAAGATGGCGGTGCGTCTGGAAGCACCGGTCGTTCAATACAGTTTCCGCCTGGACGACACCCAGGTGCCGGTGAACCCGCTGATCGGCCAGTCGATCCGCCTGGAGTACCTCGGCGCCATCCACTGCACCCACTGCGGCAAGCGCACCAAGACCAGCTTCAGCCAGGGTTACTGCTACCCGTGCATGACCAAGCTGGCCCAGTGCGACGTGTGCATCATGGCCCCGGAACGCTGCCACTACGATGCCGGCACCTGCCGTGAGCCGTCGTGGGGCGAGCAGTTCTGCATGACCGACCACGTGGTGTACCTGGCCAACTCGTCGGGCATCAAGGTCGGCATCACCCGTGCCACCCAACTGCCCACCCGCTGGCTCGACCAGGGCGCCAGCCAGGCGCTGCCGATCATGCGCGTGGCCACCCGGCAACAGTCCGGGCTGGTCGAAGACATCCTGCGCAGCCAGGTGCCGGACCGCACCAACTGGCGTGCATTGCTCAAGGGCGATGCCGAGGTGCTCGATCTGGTGGCCATCCGCGAACAGATTTTCGACGCCTGCGCCGACGGTATCCGTGGGTTGCAGGAGCGCTTTGGCCTGCAGGCCATCCAGCCGCTGCCCGACGCCGAGGTGGTGCAGATGCGCTACCCGGTCGAGGCTTACCCGAAAAAGATCGTCAGCTTCAACCTCGACAAGGACCCGGTCGTGGAAGGCACGCTGCTGGGCATCAAGGGCCAGTACCTGATCTTCGACACCGGCGTGATCAACATTCGCAAGTACACGGCCTATCAACTGGCCGTGCTCCAGTAAAGGATCGTCACCATGCGTACCGAACAACCGCAAGTGATCTACCTCAAGGACTATCAGGCCCCCGAGTACCTGATCGACGAGACGCACCTGACCTTCGAGCTGTTCGAGGACCACACGCTGGTGCACGCGCAACTGGTCATGCATCGCAACCCCGCGCGTGGCGCGGGCTTGCCGCCACTGGTGCTCGACGGCCAGCAGCTGGAGTTGCTGAGCGCATCGCTGGATGACCAGGAACTGCAAGCGGGCGACTATCAACTCGACGACAGCAGCCTGACCCTGCAGCCGAAAACCGAGCGCTTCACCCTCGACACCAGCGTGAAGATCCACCCGGAAAGCAACACTGCGCTGGAAGGCCTGTACAAGTCCGGCAAGATGTTCTGCACCCAGTGCGAGGCCGAGGGCTTCCGCAAGATCACCTACTACCTCGACCGCCCGGACGTGATGAGCGTGTTCACCACTACCGTGATCGCGGAGCAGCATCGCTACCCGGTGCTGCTGTCCAACGGCAACCCGATCGGCAGCGGGCCGGCCGAAGACGGCCGCCACTGGGCCACCTGGGAAGACCCGTTCAAGAAGCCGGCCTACCTGTTCGCCCTGGTGGCGGGTGATCTTTGGTGCGTCGAGGACTCCTTTACCCGCCAATCGGGTCGCGACGTGGCGCTGCGCATCTATGTCGAGCCGGAAAACCTCGACAAGTGCGACCACGCCATGGTCAGCCTGAAGAAGTCCATGCGCTGGGACGAAGAGGTCTACGGCCGTGAATACGACCTGGACATCTTCATGATCGTCGCGGTCAACGACTTCAACATGGGCGCCATGGAAAACAAGGGCCTGAACATCTTCAACTCCAGCTGTGTGCTGGCCCGTGCCGAGACCGCCACCGACGCTGCCCACCAGCGCGTCGAAGGCGTGGTCGCCCACGAGTACTTCCACAACTGGTCGGGCAACCGCGTGACCTGCCGCGACTGGTTCCAGCTGTCGCTCAAGGAAGGCTTCACGGTGTACCGCGATGCCGAGTTCAGCGCCGACATGAACTCGCGCACGGTCAAGCGCATCGAGGACGTCGCCTACCTGCGCACCCATCAGTTCGCCGAAGACGCCGGCCCCATGGCCCACCCGATCCGCCCGGACAGCTTCATCGAGATCTCCAACTTCTACACCCTGACGGTGTACGAGAAGGGCGCCGAGGTGGTCGGCATGGTCCACACCCTGCTGGGGGCCGAGGGCTTCCGCAAAGGCAGCGACCTGTATTTCGAGCGCCATGACGGCCAGGCGGTGACCACCGACGACTTCATCAAGGCCATGGAAGACGCCAACGGCGTCGACCTGAGCCAGTTCAAGCGCTGGTACAGCCAGGCCGGCACCCCGCGCCTGGAAGTCAGCGAGGCTTACGATGCCGCTGCGCAGCGCTACAGCCTGACCTTCCGCCAGAGTTGCCCGCCGACCCCAGGGCAGGTCGAGAAGCTGCCGTTCGTGATCCCGGTGGCACTGGGCCTGCTGGACGCCGAAGGCCATGACCTGCCGCTGCGCCTGGCCGGCGAAAGCGCCACCAGCGGCACCAGCCGCGTGCTGTCGGTGACAGAGGCCGAGCAGACCTTCACCTTCGAAGGTATCGCCAGCAAGCCGCTGCCCTCGTTGCTGCGCGGCTTCAGCGCCCCGGTCAAGCTGAGCTTCCCCTACGACCGCGACCAGCTGATGTTCCTCATGCAGCACGACAGCGACGGCTTCAACCGCTGGGAAGCGGGGCAGCAGCTGGCGGTACAGGTGCTGCAGGAACTGATCGGCCAGCACCAGCGTGGCGAAGCGCTCACGCTTGACCAGCGCCTGATCACTGCACTGGGTACCGTGGTTGGCAATGAGTCGCTGGACCCTGCCATGGTCGCCGAGATGCTCTCGCTGCCGGGCGAGGCCTACCTCACCGAGATCAGCCAGGTGGCCGATGTGGACGCCATCCACGCGGCCCGCGAGTTTGCCCGCCAGCAGATCGCCGCGCAGATGTTCGACGCCCTGTGGGCCCGTTACCAGGCCAACCGCGAAGTGTCGCGCAAGACCCCTTACGTCGCCTCCGCCGAGCACTTCGCGCGCCGCAGCCTGCAGAACATTGCGCTGTCGTACCTGATGCTGAGCGGCAAGCCGCAGGTAGTTGAAGCGACCCTGGAGCAGTTCGATCAGTGCGACAACATGACCGAGCGCCTCACCGCCCTGGCGGTGCTGGTCAACTCGCCGTTCGAGGCTGAGCGGGCCAAGGCCCTGGAAACCTTCGCCGAGCACTTCAAGGACAACCCGCTGGTCATGGATCAGTGGTTCAGCGTGCAGGCGGCAAGTGCCTTGCCGGGCGGACTGGCGCGGGTCAAGGCACTGATGCAGCACCCGGCCTTCACCTTGAAGAACCCGAACAAGGTGCGGGCACTGGTCGGTGCTTTCGCCGGGCAGAACCTGGTCAACTTCCATGCCGCTGACGGTTCGGGGTATCGCTTCCTGGCGGACCTGGTGATCGAGCTCAATGCACTGAACCCGCAGATCGCTTCGCGCCAGTTGGCGCCGCTGACCCGCTGGCGCAAGTATGACGATAAGCGTCAGGCGCTGATGAAGGGTGAGTTGGAGCGGATTCTGGCTTCGGGCGCGCTGTCCAGTGATGTGTATGAGGTGGTGAGCAAGAGCCTGGCGTAAGCCTGGAGAAGTTGGGGCTGCTGCGCAGCCCTTCGCGGGTAAACCCGCTCCCACAGGGTTTCATGCAATCCCTGTGGGAGCGGGTTTACCCGCGAAGGGCCGCGCAGCGGCCCCAAATGTTTTTGTGGTTAACAAAACATAACGTCCCGCTCGTTGTTTTCTGTCGGATTACCCCGATAGGATGGCCCGAAGCTATTCCAGGGCTCTGGAACAGGGTTTCTCAGCACCTGGCAATAGATTGACCCAGCACAAGAACACAAAAGGGGCAGTCATGAGAGAGCGGATCACGGCACGGGGCCGGCACGGCGCCTGGCCATTGGCAGCCAGCGCGATGCTGGCGCTGGCACTGGCGGCATGGGCGGGCAGCGTCGATGCGGCGGTGGCCGCCGAGGAATACTCGGTGGAGTCGGCCAAGGCCAGCCAGAGCCTGTTGATCGGTGCCACCCACGCAGGCAAGCGCCTAGTGGTGGTCGGCGATCGCGGCCATATCCTGTTCTCCGACGACCAGGGCAAGACCTGGACCCAGGCCCGGGTACCCACCCGGCAACTGCTCACCGCCGTGTTCTTCCTCGATGACAAGCGCGGCTGGGCCGTTGGCCATGACGCGCAGATCCTCGCCAGCAGCGACGGCGGCGCGACCTGGAGCAAGCAGTTCGAAGACCGCTCCCGCGAAGCCCCGCTGCTCGATGTGCGCATGCTCGACCCGCAACAGGGTTTTGCCGTCGGTGCCTATGGCACGGTGCTCGAAACCCTCGACGGTGGCCAGCACTGGCAAGACGTCGGCGAGCGCCTGGACAACCCCGATCAATTGCACCTCAACGCCATCACCTTGGTGAAAGGCGCCGGCCTGTTCATCGTCGGCGAGCAAGGCAGCATGTTCCGCTCCAGCGACAACGGCCAGAGCTGGTCGAAAGTCGAAAGCCCCTACGAGGGCTCGTTGTTCGGCGTGATCGGTACCGCCCAGCCCAACACCCTGCTGGCCTACGGCCTGCGCGGCAACCTGTTCCGTTCCACCGATTTCGGTGACAGCTGGCAGCCGATCGAGCTTCGGGCCGAACGTGGCCCGCTCGAATTCGGCCTGGCAAGCGCTACGCTTCTCGAGGACGGCAGCGTGGTACTGGTCGGTAACGGCGGCAGCGTGCTGCGCAGCCACGACGACGGGCAGAGCTTCAGCGTGCGCAATCGCGCCGACCGCGTCGCCCTGGCCGGGGTCAGCGGCCTCGCCGGCGGCGGCCTGCTGCTGGTAGGGCAGGGCGGTGTGCACCTGGCATCGGCCGACGGCACCCAGGAGGTGCGCCCATGACCAGCCGGGAGAGCTTCGACATGCAGCACAAGGACAAGGCCACCCTGCTGGAACGCCTGATCTTCAACAACCGCCCCATGGTCATCGCCATCTGCGTGCTGGTGAGCCTGTTCCTGTTCTGGCAGGCCACGCAGATCCGCCCGTCCACCAGTTTCGAAAAGATGATCCCGCTGCAGCACCCCTTCATCGAGCAGATGATGGAGCACCGCAACGACCTGGCCAACCTCGGCAACACCGTGCGCATCTCGGTCGAGGCGGTCAACGGTGACATCTTCGACAAGGACTACATGGAAACGCTGCGGCAGATCCATGACGAGGTGTTCTACATCCCCGGCGTCGACCGCGCCGGCCTCAAGTCGTTGTGGAGCCCCAGCGTGCGCTGGAGCGAAGTCACCGAAGAGGGCTTCTCCGGCGGCGAGGTGATCCCCAACACCTACAACGGCTCGCAGGGCAGCCTCGACACCCTGCGCGACAACGTGCTCAAGTCCGGCCAGGTCGGGCGCCTGGTGGCCAACAACTTCAAGTCCAGCATCGTCGACATTCCGCTGCTGGAGAGCTTCCCCGACCCCCAGGACCCAGGCAAGCAGGTCAAGCTCGACTACCAGCAGTTCTCCCATCAGCTGGAAGAAAAGATCCGCGACAAGTTCCAGGCGCAAAACCCCAACGTCAAGATCCACATCGTCGGCTTCGCCAAGAAGGTCGGTGACCTGATCGACGGGCTGGTGATGGTGGCGATGTTCTTCGGCATCGCGCTGGTGATCACCTGGGCGCTGCTGTACTGGTTCACCTGGTGCATCCGCAGCACCATCGCCGTGCTGATCACCACCCTGGTGGCGGTGGTCTGGCAGTTGGGGCTGATGCATGCGGTGGGCTTCGGGCTCGATCCGTATTCGATGCTCGTGCCGTTTTTGATCTTCGCCATCGGCATCTCCCACGGGGTGCAGAAGATCAACGGCATCGCCTTGCAGTCCAGTGACGCCGACAATGCCCTGACCGCAGCCCGGCGTACCTTCCGCCAGTTGTTCCTGCCGGGGATGATCGCCATCCTGGCCGACGCCGTGGGCTTCATCACCTTGCTGATCATCGATATCGGGGTGATTCGCGAGCTGGCCATCGGTGCCTCGATCGGCGTGGCGGTGATCGTCTTCACCAACCTGATCCTGCTGCCCGTGGCCATCAGCTATGTCGGCATCAGCCAGAAGGCCATTGCCCGCAGCAAGAAGGACGCTACCCGCGAGCACCCGTTCTGGCGCCTGCTGGCCAACTTCGCCAGCCCCAAGGTGGCGCCGGTGTCCATCGTGCTGGCACTGCTGGCCTTCGCCGGCGGCCTCTGGTACAGCCAGAACCTGAAGATCGGCGACCTCGACCAGGGTGCCCCGGAGCTGCGCCCCGACTCGCGCTACAACCAGGACAACCGTTTCATCATCAGCAACTACTCGACCAGCTCCGACGTGCTGGTGATCATGGTCAAGACCCCGGCCGAGAGCTGCTCGATCCACTCGACCATGGCGCCCATCGACGAGTTGATGTGGACCATGGACAACACACCGGGCGTGCAATCGACCATCTCCCTGGTGACCGTGTCCAAACAGGTCATCAAGGGCATGAACGAGGGCAGCCTGAAGTGGGAGACGCTGTCGCGCAACCCGGGCATCCTCAACAACTCCATCGCCCGTGCCGACGGCCTGTACAACGGCGACTGCTCGCTGGCACCGGTGCTGGTGTTCCTCAACGATCACAAGGCCGAAACCCTGGAACGGGTCACCGCCGCGGCCAAGGCCTTCGCCGACAGCCACAACAAGGACGGCCTGCAGTTCCTCCTGGCGGCGGGTAACGCCGGGATCGAGGCAGCGACCAATGAAGTGATCAAGTCGGCCGAGCTGACCATCCTGATCCTGGTCTACCTGTGCGTGGCGGTGATGTGCATGATCACCTTCCGCTCCTTTGCCGCCACCCTGTGCATCGTGCTGCCGCTGGTGCTCACCTCGGTGCTGGGCAACGCGCTGATGGCGTTCATGGGCATTGGCGTGAAGGTCGCAACGCTGCCGGTGGTGGCGCTGGGTGTGGGCATTGGCGTGGACTACGGCATCTACATCTACAGCCGTCTGGAGAGCTTCCTGCGCGCAGGCCTGCCACTGCAGGAGGCCTACTACCAGACGCTGCGCTCCACCGGCAAGGCGGTGCTGTTCACTGGCCTGTGCCTGGCCATCGGCGTGTGCACCTGGATCTTCTCGGCCATCAAGTTCCAGGCCGACATGGGCCTGATGCTGACCTTCATGCTGCTGTGGAACATGTTTGGCGCACTGTGGCTGCTGCCGGCGCTGGCGCGGTTCCTGATCAAACCGGAGAAGCTGGCGGGCAAGGAGGGCGGGTCGATCTTCGCCCACTGATCCTCAGCAAGGGGCCGCTCTGCGGCCCAATCGCCGGCAAGCCGGCTCCCACAGGTATTGCGCTGGCCTTGAAGATGGCGCGATCTCTGTGGGAGCCGGCTTGCCGGCGATTGGGCTGCAGCGCAGCCCCATGGCTATAATGGCCGCCCAATTTCCCGGATGTCCCCATGACCCTCGCCACCACCCTCGCAGCCTGCGACATGCTGCTGATCGACGGCCTGCATGCCTTCGACTTCACCTTCGACGAAACCGGCCTTGTGATCGAGTGCATGGACGGTCGCCAGCTGCGCCGCTGGACCTTCACCCCCGAGCAAGTCGCCGCCGCCACTGGCGCGGGCGACGACTGGCGGCTGGCCTCTGCCGAGGGTGAGCATCGTCTAGTCTGTATGAGTGCTTTCAGAGCCCCGGATGAAGAAGACGATGAATCGGACGTGGACCAGCCTGCTGACCGCTAGCCTCATGACCCTTGCAATCAATGCCCACGCCGCCACCTTGCTGGTGGGCAGCTACACCGATGGCCCCAGCCAGGGCATCTACCGCTACGGTTTTGACGAGCGCAACGGCCACATCGATGCCAAGCCCCAGCAAGTGGTCAAGGCGGTCAGCCCGTCATGGCTGGTGCTGTCCGCCGACCAGCGCCTGCTGTTCGCGGTCAACGAGACTGCCCAAGGCCATGCCAGCAGCTTTTCGCTGAGCAGCAAGGGCGAGATCAAACCGCTGAACCAAGTACCCAGCCAGGGCGACGAGCCGACCCACGCCAGCCTCAGCCACGACCAGCGCTACCTGTTTGTTGCCAACTACGCCGTCGCCCCCGACCCCGGCGGCAGCCTGGTGGTGATCCCGGTGGCGAAGGACGGCAAGCTCAAAGCGGTGGTGCAACAGGCACGGCATGCGCCGAGCAAGGTCAACCCCGAGCGCCAGGCCGGTGCCCATGTGCATTCGCTGGTGCTGTCGCCCGATGGTCGCCACCTGTACGCCTGCGACCTGGGCGCGGACAAGGTATTCATCTACCGCTACGACGGCGCCAGCCCCGAACACCCGCTGAGCCCGGCGATCCCGCCAGCGGTCGACCTGCCGCCGGGCAGCGGGCCGCGGCATCTGCTGTTCGACGCCAAGGGCAAGCACGCCTACCTGACCCTGGAAATGAGCGCCGAAGTGGTGGTTTTCGATGCCCAGGATGGCGCGCTCACCGAGCGCCAGCGCTTGCCGCTGACCGACCTCAAGGACCCCGCCGCCAAAGCCGCCGGCGGGCTGCACCTGTCGGCGGATGGCCGTTTTCTTTACGTCAGCAACCGAGGCACGGCCAATGAGATCGTGGTGTATGCGGTGGGCAAGGACGACGGCCAGCTGACCCTGCTGCAGCGCCGTTCGGTGGAGGGCGATCATCCCCGGGAGTTCACCCTCGACCCCAGTGGCGACTTCCTGCTGGTAGCCAACCAGAAGAGCAACCAGATCGTGGTCATGCACCGCGATCCGCGCAAGGGCACCCTGGGCCAGACCGTACAGAAGTTCGACCAGCCGGCGCCGTCGGACCTCAAGTTCCTCGAGTGATAAGTCTTGCTTGTGGGGGCAACTGTCTTGCTCGCCATTCAAACAGCTGCGCGATTCCTGTGGGAGCGGGTTTACCCGCGAACACGGGCAAAGCCCATGCCAGGCACCTAGGTTCATCTTCGCGGCTAAATCGCAGCGGCGAACCGCCGCTCCCACAGGCAGAGTGCAGGGCGAGGCAATTATCGATTGCCGTGATATTTGCTACTGCCGCAATGAATTTCAGACAGCGGCTGCATCGGCGTAAGTTTTGACCCAAGGCCCCGACGGGCCAACGTCAAACCACCGAAGTCGAGGTCCGCCCACATGAACTTCAATCTCTTCTCGCTCATCGCCGCTTCCGCCATCTCCGCCTCGGTCGTGCTGCCAGCACACGCGCAGGCCGAACACAGCAGCAAGCCGTCCACTACCCACAGCTACACCGACAAATACCTGCAACAGAGCGCGCATTTCCACGCCGCCCTGAGCAAGCACTCCAATTGAGTGTGTAAAGCCATTGGTAATAGCACAACGCCATGTGATTTAATTTGACGCTAAATTTTTGACTCTCCAAGGGGCAGAGCATGATGTGGCGTATCACGGCGGTAGTGCTGTTGCTGATGTCGGCGCCGATCCTGGCGCTGTGAGCTGCAAGCTCAGAGTTTCAAGCTACAAGACAAAGCAGAGTCAGCCGCTCGACTTGGCGCTTGAGGCTCGTAACTTGAAGCTGCTTCACCTGGCCATGATGGCCTTGAACAGGTCCGATTCCAGCAGGCCCTGCAACCAGCTCCGCACCCGCGGATAAGCCGCCTCGGCGAACCACTCAGGTTCGACCCCGGCAAACTGGCGCATCAAGGGCAGCAAAGCGGCATCGGCCAGGCTCGGGTGGTCGGCCAGCAGGTAAGGCCTGCCTTCGAGCAGGCTTTCCAGCTCCACCAGCCACGCTTCGGCCTGTTGCCGGTAATGCTCCCGGGAATGCTCGGGGTAGCGCTCGGCATATTTGTACAGGCTCACCTGGGCCTTGAACGTGCTGTCGTTACGCGCGATCAGCGCATCGGCCCGTTGTGCCGCCGCTGGGTCGGCCAGCAGGCGCCAGTCCTCGGGGTCATGCCGGGAAAGGGCCCAGCGCATGATATCCAGGCTCTCTTCCAGCACCCCATCCCCGGTATCAAGCACTGGCACCGTGCCTTTGGGCGACAGTGCCAGCAGCTCGGCCGGCTTGTTCTTCATCGCCACCTCGACAATCGCCACCGGGCACTGCGCATAGCGCAGGGCCAGGCGCGCACGCATGGCCCAAGGGCAGCGGCGGAACGAGTAAAGGATCACCCGCTCACCTCGACATCGCTCAGACCGTTACCTTGCCGGCGCACCTGGATCTGCACCGGGATGCGCTCGTGCATCTCCTGTACGTGGGAGATCACCGCCACTTTGCGGCCCTGGGCCTGCAAGCCGTCGAGAGCGTCCATGGCCAGTTGCAGCGACTCGGGGTCGAGGCTGCCGAAGCCCTCGTCGATGAACAGCGATTCGATGCGCAAGGTGCTGGAAGCCATCGAGGCCAGGCCCAGTGCCAGTGCCAGCGAGACCAGGAAGGTTTCGCCGCCCGACAGCGAATGCACCGAACGCAGTTCGTCGCCCATCTCGGTGTCCAGCACCAGCAGGCCCAAGGCACTGCCGCCGCGCTTGAGGCGATAGCGCCGGGCCAGTTGGCGTAGCTGGCTGTTGGCGTGGTGCAGCAACAGGTCGAGGTTGTAGCCCTGGGCGATCTTGCGGAACACATCGCCCGAGGCGGAACCGATCAGGGCGCTCAGGCGTGCCCAGCGTTGCCACTGCTGATAGGCCTGGTCGATCTGTTCGGCCAGGGCCTGGTGTGCCTGCTGGCGGCGTTGATCGTCAGCCTGCTGGGCGCGCAGTTCGGCGCATTGCTGCTCCTGGGCGACCAACTGCTGTTGCAGCTCGGCGAGGCTCTGCTCCAGCGCTTCGACCGGCAGTTCTCCATGGGCTTGGGCAGCATGTTGCTGCAGGCGCTGCTCGCGCTCCTGCAACAGTACCCGGCCTTGCTCGATGGCCTTCTCCGCCGCCTGCAACTGTTGGCGCAGCTCACCGAGCTGGGCGTCGTCGATGGCCAGCAGGCGGTCGAGGCCGGCGTCGTCCAGTTCCGGGTGGCTGCTGCGCCATTGGGCGATTGCGCCCTGCAGCTGCTGGTGCTCGTGCTCCAGGGCCTGCTGGCGCTGGCTGTTGGCGTTGAGTTCAGCGGCCAGTTGCACGCCCTGGGTACGCAATGCCTGCAAGCGCTGGGCAGTGTCGGCGTCGGCAGCGCGAGCCTGTTCCAGCTGTGACTCCATATGCTGCTGCCAGGCTTCGGCGCTGGCCTGCTCGCCGAGCAGCTCGCCGAGGGTGGCCTGGGCCTGCTGGCGCTGTTCGTCCAGTGCGGCGATTTTCTGCAGCAGTTGCTGCTGATTGTGCTGCCGGGCCTGTTGCTGGTCGCGCAGCTTGTCCAGCTGCTGCTGGCGGGCCTGTTGTTCTTCCTGTTCGTCCTTGCGCTGGTCGAGTTGCTGGCGGCGCAGGGCAATCTGCTGGTCAAGACCGAGGAAGGCCTGGGCCGGGTCGTCGCGCAGCGCCTGGAGAATGTCCTGGGGCAGCACGCTGGCCAGGTCGTTCAGGCCCTGTTCCAGTTGCTGCTGGTCGGCCGCCAGGGCTTGGTGTTGCTGGTCGAGGTGGCGCTGGGCCTGCTGCTGGGCCTCGCTGGCAGTCTGTAGCTGCTGGGTGAGGCGAGCGGCGTCCTTTTGCAAGGCGAGCAGGGCGCCCTGGCGTTTCTCGTCGCGGTCGATCTCGTCGCCCAGGCGGCGCAACTGGCCGTCGAGCCAGGCGCTACGAGCCTTGTCGTCCTGGGGCGCGAGCGCCGGCCACAGGGCATGGGCCTGAACCTGTTCGAGCAACGGCTGTAGCTGTTTGCTCAGCGTGAGCTGTTGCTGCTGATAATCCTTGAGCTGGGCGTTGACCACGCCCAGTTCGGTACGCAGCTCCACCAGCCTGGCGTTGAGGTGTTCGACTTGTTTCTGCGCTGCCTCCTCCTCGGCCTGGTCGTGGCGGCCCAGGCTGTGCAGCAAGGCTTCTGGCTGATGGAACGGGTGCTCGGCGCTGCCGCATACCGGGCACGGCTCGCCATCGCGCAGTTGGGCGCGCAGTTCTTCGACGCTGGTGTTGCGCGCCAGGCGCTGGCGATCAAGCAACTGGCGGGTCAGTGTCAGGGCCTGCTCGGCGCTTTCCAGCTCGCTCTTGGCCGCGGTGCCTGCGCCGATCAGTTGCTGGCGCTGCTGCATGGCCTGCTGCTGGCGATCGCGCAGGGCGTCGATCGCCTGGCGCAGTTCCAGCTCACGGCCATGCAGGCGGGCAAGCTCCTCGACAGCGCGCTGCTGCTTGCGGTTGTCCTGGAGCATGGCGCCGAGCAGGTCGATCTGCTCGGCCAGCGCATGGGGTTCGGCCCCGGCTTCGCGGAACAGCATCTCGAAGTTGTCGCGCTGGGCTTGCAGCTGGGCATTGGCCTGGCTCACCTGGGCCTGCAGGCCTGGCAACTCCTCGCGGCCCTTGGCCAGCCGGCCGCCGATCAGCATCACTTGCTTCAATTGCGGCAGATAGGCCTGCCAGGCGTTGGCCAGGCTACCCAGGTGTTCACTGTCGGCCAATGCCGCATCGATCTGCGCCAGTTGCTGCTGGCTGCGCAGCTGGCTTTCTTGCAACTGCTGCAGGTGTTGCTCAGCGTCGCTGACTTCCTGCGCAGCCTGCTGGCAGGCTGCGCGTTGTTCGCCCAGTTCTTTGTCGAGGCGGGCGAGGTCGCCTTGGGCGGCGAATGCCTGGCGCAGACGCGGGGCGTTATCGCTGTGCTGGGCCTGATGCTGGGCCAGGGCCTGGCGCGCCGTTTCCAGTGCCTGCTCGAGTTCGCTGGTGCGGCTATGCAGTTCGCTTTGTTGGCGCTGCTGTTCGGCAATCGCCACGGCCAGCGGCGCCAATTGCCCGGCCAGATCCTGCTGGCGATGGAACTGGTGACGCTGCGGTGCAAGGCGCTCCAGGCGCTGCAGGTCGAGGCGCGGTTCGGCCAGTTGCTGCCAATTGTGCTCGGCGGCTTGCAAGGCTGCATGGGCTTCGCCGTGCTGGGCTTGCAGCTGGCGTTGTTCGTCGAACCAGACGCGCTGCTGTTCCAGCTGGCGCTGGCGGGCCTGGTCGGCCTTGAACTGCTGCTGGGCCTGGTCCAGTTGCTGGTCGAGCAGGGCGCGGGCGTCGCTTGCCATCGGCAGCAGGTGCTCGGCCTGCTTCTTCAGGTCGTTGTGGCGTTCGCCGGTTTCCCGCGCCTTGCTGAAGGCGCGTTGGCCGAGGCGGGTATAGATTGCCGTGTTGGTGAGCTTTTCCAGCAGCTCGCTGCGCTCTTTGTCGTCGGCCTTGAGGAAGGCGCCGAACTCGCTCTGGGCCAGCATTACCGCGCGGGTGAACTGTTCGAAGTTCAGCCCCAGGCGGGCTTCGATCAATTGCTTGTACTCATTCTTGCCACTGCCAAGCAGCTGTTCGCTGTCCAGGTCGTACAGGCTCTGGCGGCTGTTCTGCAGCTTGCCATTGGCTTTCTCGCGGGCGCGGTTGGCTTCCCAGCGGGCGCGGTAGCGGCTGCCGTCGATGCCGACGAAGTCGACCTCGGCAAAACCGCTGCCGGTGCCGCGGCGCAGCAGATTGCGCGGGTCCGAGGTGGGGATGTCGCCGTCGGCGTCGGGCACCTTGGCTTCCCGGGCAATGTCGTTCAGCCGCGGCACAGTGCCGAACAAGGCCAGGCACAGGGCATCGAGCAGGGTGCTCTTGCCGGCGCCGGTGGGCCCGGTGATGGCGAACAGGCCAGCGCTGGCCAGGGGCTCTGCGGTGAAATCGATGTCGATCGGCCCGGCCAGCGAGGCGAGGTTCTTCAGGCGGATGGCAAGAATCTTCATGGCTGCTCCTCTTCGTGCAGGACGTCCTGCAGCAGCTCGGCAAAATCGGCCAGGGCCTGCTCGTCGGCGGGGTTGCCGTAGGCCTGCTGCCAGGCGCGGCCGAACAGGTCCTGCGGGGTCATCTGGGCCAATTCAACGAAGGCGAGTTCGTCGTCTTCCTGGCGGCCCGCGCCTGCGTACTCGGCGCTGATGCGCACCAGGCGCACCGCCTTGCCCTGCAGGGCAACCTCGATCTGCTGGCGCAGGTCGGGCTGCGGCTCGTCCAGCACTACCCGAACTTCCAGCCAGGGTTGGCGGTTGGGGTCTTCGAGCAGGTCGATCACTGGCAGTTCGCCGAGCTGCACCAGCAGTTCGCCCAGCGGGGCCGGGCCGACCCGCTGCAAGGCCACCGCGCGCGGGACCAGGCGTGGTTCAACGCTGACCAGTTCGCTGCCGTCGAGCTCCACTTCCAGCACCTGGTGCGGGTAGTTGATCTCGGCGAACGACAGCGGGATCGGCGCGCCGCTGTAGCGGATGCGGTTCTCGCGGTTGACCTTCTGCGGTTTGTGCAGGTGGCCAAGGGCAACGTAGCCGATGGCCTTGTCGAACAGCCGCGCCGGCAGGGCTTCGGCATTGCCGATGATCAGGCTGCGCTCGGAGTCTTCCGAGATGCTGCCGCCGGCCATGTGCGCATGGCTGATGGCGACCAGCGCCTGATCCTTCTTGCGCTTTTTCTGCGCTGCCGCGATCAGTTGCTCGTGCACCTGGGTGATGCCTTGCAGGTAATCGTCCCCCAGCGCCGGACCGGTGACTTCGGCCGGGCGCAGGAACGGCAGGGCCAGGCACCAGGCTGCCACCTTGCCGCGGGCGTTGGTCAGCGGGATCAGCAGTCGCTCGGCGTCCAGCTGGCCTTCGTCCAGCCAGTGCACCCGGCCCAGGGCATGGGTGCGCAGGCGGCGCATCAGCGGCGCCGGCAGCTCGATGCGCGAGCCGGAGTCGTGGTTGCCGGCGATCATCACGATATCCAGCTTGGGCTGCTGCTCATGGGCCTGGACGATGAAGTCGTACAGGCGTTCCTGGGCTTTGACCGGCGGGTTGACGGTGTCGAAGATGTCGCCGGCGATCAGCAGCGCATCGGGCTGGCGCAGGTGCAGTTGGCCGAGCAGCCAGTCGAGGAAGCAGGCGTGTTCGAAGTCGCGTTCCTGGCCATGCAGGCTCTGGCCAAGGTGCCAGTCGGAGGTGTGAAACAGACGCATGGAAGATCCGTTGGATGAGCGGCAGAGGGCGTTGGGGTGAGGGCGGTATGGTAACCCATTGCGGGGTAAGCTCGCTTTCGCTGTGCCACCTCGATTGCGAATGGGGCGAAAGATGGGCCTAAGCCTCTGACAGATATCACTAGTTCTTGCCGAGTTTTTTTGTTCAGGACAACGCATGTTCGAGTGAGTGTTCCGTCGTTGCCGTAGGACGTTTCTTGATCTGCTTTCGGCGCCGTCGGAGGCGTCATCGAGCTGCTAGCGTTCGGCGTTTTCTGCGTACAAAGGAAAGGCCGCATGACCCGCAACTCTTTCAAGGGCATCGCCGCAGGTGACCGCCCATGACCTATCGCATTGTGATTTTCGGCAAGGGGCAGGGCCTGGTGGGCGACCGCACCACCACCGGCGCCACCTGCATCGGAGACCGCGCAGCGGGTAACGTAAATGGCCGCGCCTGGCTGCTCGAAGGCGACCAGACCACCGCCTGCCCGAAGTGCGGACAGGTGGGCACCCTCATCGACGGCGAACAGCGCTTCCTCCAGGATGGCGTACCCACCGTCGTCGACGGCGCCCGCGTGCGCTGTGGCTGCCCGCTGGGCAGCAACCGCCTGATCGCATCGTCCCAGGCCGCCCCGGCCAAGGCGCCTGTCACTTCACCGGTGGCTGCTGAACGCGCCACACCCACCCCACAAGTCGCCATGGCGACCCCTGCAGGGCTGCAACCCGGTTTCTACATCGTGCCGCGCAGCATGACCGGCGAGCAGGTGCTGCAACAGCTGGCCGCGCTGCCGGGCAACCTGCCGCTGTCGCTGGTGCGTCGCCTCAACCCCACCTTCGACCAGGGCTTCAAGGCGGGCGAGCTATTCGTGCTTGGCGCCTCCGAGCACAGCTACGCCTGCACTCGCGAAGAAGCCGAACTGATGGCTGCGGCCCGCAGTGCCCGGGCGTCGCTGGCGCAGCTCAGCACCGAAGAAGCCGACTTCATGATGCGACACATGGCCGAGATCGCCGGTGTGCTCAACGGCGCGAGCCAGTCGATGGGGGTGGGCAAGGACATGCTGTCGCGGGGGCTGGGGCAGGTGGAAGACACGCTCAAAGGCATCGAGCGTTTGCACCAGCGCGAGTTCGTTGCGCACCGGCACCTGAACAGCCCGCAGTTCTTCGCCGAGCGCAAGGCGCTGTATGGCCAGCTGAACGCACAGCTGCGCAGCGCGTTTCTCGGCAAGTACCTGAGCCTGGGGCAGCACGAGGATTTGCGTCGTGGGCTGGGGATCTCGACCAAGAGCCTGGTGCATCACTGGTCGAAGGCCGGCGCTCCGGGGGCGATCCCTGGGTATGCGACGCACCTGGATGAGGTGGCGAAGATGACCAAGTACCTGAAGTACGGCGGGCATGTGGCGGTGGGGGTGGGGGCGACTTCGTCGTACATGAAGATCTACGAGGCGTGCCGGGCGAGGGAGACCGAAGAGTGCAAACGGATTCGGTTCACTGAGACAGGTAGCTTTGCTGGAGGGTTGGCCGGAGGAACAGCTGGCGCTTTGGCCGGGCAGTCGGCAATCAAGTACGTTTGCTACTTCGGCCCGTGGGGGCGAGCAGTCTGCGCAATAGCAACAGTTGGGGCAGGTTCTTTTGCAGGCAGTTCGTTCTTGGGGCAAGCCGCTGAGTATGTTGGAGAGACAATTTACGAGACATTCTATGATTGATCTGAATGATTGGCCGGCAGGTGTGAAAATCGCAGTATTGATTACACCCTTTTTAACTGGGCTCACAGGCATAGGAATCAGTGCGCATATCGCTTCCTCGAGGCACTTTGATTTGATGTGTGAAGCGCTTCAGAGAAGTAAATGTTTGCATGATTAGTTGAGGCGAGGAGGGGGGTTTACATTAAAGCTCCGATTGATGACGGTGGGTGCTATTGCGGGAGTGCTAATCTGGCCAGGGTTATCGTTTAGGCGGGGTGATCTGGATTCGGAGGACTATCAAAACTTTCCTGCCTATCTCAAGAGGCGTATAAGAGCCGCTATTGTCTGTGTCTATGTTTCTTTGGTTTGGGCAGCCGTCATTGAGCTATTTGTTGAGCTGAAACGGACATAATAGTTGCGGGGTCAATCATCTCGGCTATTAATGGAGGTTGTGGTGATGCGGTCACCGTCGAGGACTTGGCCTTTGCGGTAGATCACGATGCGATAGACCATAGCGATCACCTGCGGCAATGACCTTGAAGCGGTTGCTGGTCATGCGGGCTTTCCTTGTGCGCAGAAAACGCCGAACGCTAGCAGCTCGATGGGGGTTATTTATAATGCTGAATATGATTGATGTCAGTGGGGGCTCTGTTGTTGTAAAGCTGCTGTTGCTGGTGACTCCATTTCTTTTGTTGATTGTCGGGCTCGTCGTTAATGCCTATATTGCGGGTTCACGCCACTTTCACGTCATGTGTCGTGCCTTTGGGCGCAGCAGTGGCCTGCAGGATGAGCTTGTTCTTTGGGGGGCGACGAGGTTGCGGTCTCGGATGTTGATCGTTAGTGCTATGAGCCTTGCTGCGGTTTGGCCATCACACGGGTTCCGCCGTGGATGGTTGGACGCTAACGACTGGCGAGATTTCCCTGAATATTTGAAATGCTGCATGAAAGTGAGTAGCTATTGTTTATTTATAGGGCTGGGAATGCTTTTTCTCTTGGTGTCATTTGTGAGGGTTGTACCTTGAGAAAGTGATAATTCAGGTAAGGCTTTGATGCCTTGCAGTAGTCTGTGGTTTGAGCTTGGGGTAGCACGAGGACCTGCGTTGGGGGATCTCTTGGCCGAGTAGCCAGTCGAGGAAGCAGGCATGTAATAAGTCGTTCCTGGCCATGCAGGCTCTGGCCAAGGTGCCAGTCGGAGGTGTGAAACAGACGCATGGAAGATCCGTTGGATGAGCGGCAGGGGGCATATCGGTGGGGGCGGTATGGTAACTCATCGGGGGGGAATTGGAGCCAGGGGTGTGGTGCTGAGGTTGGATCGGAGTTTCGGCCTTGATGTGTTCGCCGAAAGAGTTGTAGCGCCTACAAGATCGAGCGCCGCCCGCGCGGCGCTTCGCGGGTAAACCCGCTCCCACCGTTTGTTTCGGGCCAGTCTCTCCTGTGTCAGCACCTGGTCCGCCTTGTTGGCACGACGCGGTTTCAGTGTGGGCGTTGCCGCCGCCCCACATGGCTCAAGACATGCACCAAGGCAGGCGCCGATACTTTCACAGGAATAATTGGCCCGAAACAAACTGTGGGAGCGGGTTTACCCGCGAAGCGCCGCGCGGGCGGCGCTCGATCTCGAGAGCGCTGCAAGACTGTCGCCTGGCACCTCGCCGCCCTCGCACGATAGATCTCAAAACCCCAAAAAGCCCAACCCTAGCTATTTCGGATACAACGGCGGCAAGCTCCCCGCCTCACCCGCCGGCGCCAGCACCTGCTCGGCCCGGGGAATGTCGCCGATCGCCCGCCACAGTTCATCCCCGTGCCAATACTGGCCGCTCTCGCTGTACAACGCCCCGTTCAAACCATCCAGCGCATCCGACAACGGCACGAAGCGCGCCGCCATCTCGGCCAGGGTCTCCGGCTGCTGCCGCGCCCAGGCGTCGAGCGCCTGGCGCGTGGCCTGGGGGTCGTTGGCCTGGCAGGCACGCTTGAGGTCGTCGAGCAGTGTGCGCGGGCTCGGGCCGGTCTGCGCGGCGCGCAACACCGCCGGTTGCGAGCGGGCGCGCCACCACAGGGTGAAGCCGAGCAGGGTGGTCAGCGCCAGGATCAGCGTGGCCAGTTGCCAGGGCCACAGCAGGCGGCTGGCGCTGCTGCTGTCGCCGACCGGGGTGTCGGCGCTGAGCGCCGGGTTGTCCTGCACGCTGAGGGTGCGCGCCGGCAGGCTGGTCTGCTGAAGGTGGTCTTCGAGGGTGTTCCACCAGGTCACCTCCAGCGCCGGCAGGGCCAACTCGCCACTGTGGGTGGGCACCAGCGCCTCGCGCTCTTCGCGGTTGGCGACCATGCCGCGCTCGCTGATCTCGTTGCGCAGCAGCGGCTGGTCCGGGTAGCGGCGCAGGCCGACTGCCTCGGTGGCCGGCAGCGGCGGCAGCTGGGTGCTCGACAGCCCGTCGGCGCGCAGGGTGACATTGCGCGTCAGCGAGTCGCCGATCTGGGTAGGCTGGCTTGCTGGGTCGGGGTACCAGTGCTCTTCCAGGGTCAGGTTGCGTGCCGGCAGCCAGGGGCGGTCTTTCGGATAGTTGGCGGGGATTGGCTTGACGGTCAGGCGCAACGGCAGCGAGCTGACCTGCACCTGGCGGCCGACCCGGGGGCTGCCGGCCGCTTGCGTGCCGTTGTCTGCGGCGGTGGCGGTGAACTGCAGCGGTGGGATTTCGAGCTCGCCACTTTGCTGCGGGTAGAGCGCGTAGCGGGTTTCGATCACCCCGTGGCGCACGCCGTTGATGTCTTTTTCATAGGTGCGCGACTCACCCAGCGGGTCGACCTTGGCGTTGTCCAGTTGCAGCGGGCTGAGGCTGCTGTCGTCGTACAGCGCCACCGAATGATAGATGCGCAAGGTGAGCACGGCCTGGGCCTGCACATACACCTCGTTGCTGTCCAGGGTGGTCTCGACGAACACCTGGGAGGCGACGTCCGGGCGTTGGCTGTCGGCCTGCTGCACTTGCAGGTCGATGGCCTGGCTGTGGGACTGCCCCAGTTGCAGTTCGGGGATGCGCAGGCTGCCGCTGCGCCGCGGCAGCAGGGTGATGATCCAGCGGGTGCTGGCGCGGGTTTCGCCGTCAAGGCTGTGCAGGCTGTTGAGCTGGCGCGTGCCACGCACCTCGAAGTCGGCGTCGAGGGCATGCAGGTCGGGTTTGCCGAACTGGGTGACGTCCTGGCTCTCGAGGGTGAGCTCGAGGGTTTCGCCGGCTTCCAGGCGCGTGCGGTCGACACTGGCCTTTAGGGTGAGCTCGGCCTGGGCCGCCAGGGCCCACAGCAGGGTGAAAATCAAGACGCCGAGGCGACTCATCGTGAGGTTTCCTGATGCAATTGCTGTTCATACCAGAATTTGCGCCGCAACAGCTCCGCCGGGTTGTCGGGGATCTCGCGCAGCCATTGTTCCAGGGCCTGGCGCTGTTCGGCGTCGAGGCTGGTGGAGACCGGCCGCTGTGGCGGCTGGGTGACACTGTCATCGTTGCCCCCGGCAGTGCCCGGCGCTGCCTGGCTGGTGTTGCCGTTGGCATTTTCGGCGGACTGCTCTGGCTGGGCCTGCTCATCGGCGCCAGGGGTTCCCTGGGCGCTGGATGAACTGCTGTTGCCTTGGTTGTCGGTGCCGGGTGTGTCCTGGGCATCGGCATTGGCCGGCGGTTCCTCGGCCTTGGCCTCGCGCTGTTGCAGCAGCTGCTGGACCAGGGCCTGGTTGTCCAGCGCCGGCTTCAGGTCGGGCTGGCGCTCCAGCGCCTGTTCGTAGGCGTCCAGCGCCGCTTCCAGCTCGCCGGCGCGGGCCAGGGCATTGCCTCGATTGTAGTGGGCGGCGGCGTCGCTGCCTTGGGCGAAGGCGGCGGCGGCGCCCGCGAAGTCGCCGGCCTGGTACAGGGCCATGCCGCGCCATTGCGGGTCCTGGAAGTGGCGCGCGGCCGCCGCCGGTTGCTGGCGCAGGAGCAACTGCTGGCCCTGCTGGTCCGGCCTTAGCCACAGGTCATTGAACTCGAAGGCCTGGCTCGGTTGCGGCAGCGCCAGCAGCAGCGGCAGGCAGAACAGCCAACCGCGTCGACCGGCGCAGGCGGCCAGCAGCAGCAGGGGCAGCAACAGCCAGTAACCCTGGTCGGCCCAGCTGTCCAGTTGCACGGTCTGGCCGTCGTTGCGCAGCAGGCGTGGGTTGTCGAACAGGCCCAGGCCGCGCAGGTCGAGGTCGTCGATCCGGGCATGGCGGTAGCGCCCGCCGGTGCCATTGATGAAACTCTTGAGCGCGGCGCTGTCCAGGCGCGGCATGAGGATGCCGCCCTGATCGTCCTTGAGGTACTCGCCGTTGGCCTGACGCACGGGCGCGCCTTCAGTGCTGCCAATGCCCAGCATCAACAGGCTTGGGCCCTGGCGGCCCAGGGCCTTGGTGATGCCGTCGCGCTCCTGTTCGCTCAGGGCCGAGCCGATCAGCAGCAGGCGGCCCTGGCCAAGGCCGCTCTGGGCCAGCAGCGAGAGGCCTTTCTGCACGGCCAGGTCGGCGCGCTGGCCGGGCTGGGGCATGATCGACGGGTCGATCGATTCGAGCAGATTGCGCGTGGTACCGAGGTCGTCGGACAGCGGCACCAGGGTGTGCGCGGAGCCGGCGTAGACCACCAGCGCGGTCTGGCTGTCACGCCGGTGTTCGAGCAGGTCGAGGATCTTGCGCCGGGCCTGCTCCAGGCGGTTGGGCGCGGTGTCTTCGGCGAGCATCTGCGGGGTGAGCTCGAGCAGGATCACCAGCGGGTCGGCGGGGCGCTGGCGGGTTTCTTCAAGGCGCTGCCAGCTTGGCCCGAGCAGGGCCAGCACCACCAGCAGCCAGGCCAGGCCCAGGGCGACCCACGGCAATTTGCTGGTGCTGCCGCTGCCGCCACCGAGTAGCACGGCGTGGAACTGCTGGGGCAGGATCAGCTGCCAGCGCCCGGCACGCTTGCGCCGGTGCCAGAGCTTGAACAGCAGCCAGCCGAGCAGGGGCACTACCAGCAGCCAGAGTGGGCGTAGCCATTGCGGCCAGAGTTCGATCATCGCCGCCTCCTCAGGCGCAGGCGTTTGAGGCGCTGGCGCCATTCGGGGTGCGGCTGCAGAAAGCGCGGTTTGCGCAGCAGGCGTTGCAGCAGGTTGTCCGGCCACTGCACGGCTACCACCAGCAGCACGCTGAGCAGCAGGGCCAGGGCCAGCGGCCAGGCGTACAGCTCGCTGGCGGTGCGGGCCTGGGTGGGTTGCTGGGCCACCGGTTCCAATTGGTCGAGGGTGTCGCCGATGGCGTTGAGCTCAGCGCCGTCATGGGCACGGAAGTAGCTGCCGTGGGTGATGTCGGCAATCTCCTTGAGCGAGGCCTCGTCCAGGTCCAGGCTCGGGTTCAGCCCGAGCAGGCCGGGGGTGCCGCTGGCCTCGGGGTTGGCGCCGATGCCGATGGTATAGATGCGCACACCTTCCTGGGCCGCCAGGCGGGCGGCGGTCAGCGGGTGTATCTGCCCGCCGTTGTTGGCGCCGTCGGTAATCAGCACCAGCACCCGGCTTTGTGCCGGGCGCTGGCGCAGGCGCTTGACCGCCAGGCCGATGGCGTCGCCGACGGCGGTGTTCTTGCCGGCGATGCCAATCTGCGCTTCGTCGAGGAAGGTGCGCACGGTACGCCGGTCGAAGGTCAGCGGGGCCTGCAGGTAGGCCTGGCTGCCGAACAGGATCAGCCCGACCCGGTCGCCCTGGCGGTCCTGGAGGAAGTCGCCCATCAGGGCCTTGACCAGGTCCAGCCGGCTGATTTCCTCGCCTTGCCACTGCATGTCGGGAAAGTCCATGGAACCGGACACATCCACCGCCACCAGCAGGTCGCGGCCGCTGGCCGACACCGGCACCGGCTCGCCCAGCCATTGCGGGCGGGCGGCGGCCAGCAGCAACAGCAACCAGATCAGGATGAACGGCGCCTGTTGGCGCCAGGTCGGCAGGTTCAGCCGTGCGCGGCGCCCGGCCAGGCCTTCGAGCTCGTCGAGGAAGCCGACCTTGAGCACCGGCTCGCCACTGTCGGCGGCGGGCAGCACCAGGCGCGCCAGCCAGGGCAGTGGGAACAGCGCCAGGAGCCACGGCCAGGCCAGTTCAAACATGCTTGCGGATCCAGGTTTCGACCGCCTGGGCGAGCCCGGCGATGGCTTTATCGTCGAGCTTGCACTCGGGCTTGTAGGCGCCTTCGACCAGCACCATCCAGCGTGTCAGGCCGGCGGCCGGGCAGCGGTTGTCGAGGAAGGCCAGCCATTGCCGGCCATTGAGGGTATGGCTGTTGGCGCCGGGGTAGTGGTTGCGGCACAGGCGTTTGAGCAGGGCGTTGATCTGCTGCAGCCAGGCGCCGGCCGGCACACCGTCGTAGGGGCGCGGCAGGCGCGCCAGCTCTGCCAGCGCTTCGACGCGCACCGGGTCCAGCGGCAGTTCGGCACGCACCACCTTGCGCTTGCCTGGGCGCCAGCGGCGCAGGCGCCAGGCACCCCAGGCCAGCAACGGCAGCAGGGCCAGCAGCAGCCACCAGCCCGGCGCCGGTGGCCACAGGCCGATCGGCGCCGGGGCGATCAGAGGCTGCAGCTGATCCAACGGGTTCATTGGCGGCTCCCGGAGCGCTGGGCATTCAGGTATTCGCGCAGTTGCTCGATCATTTCGCTCTGGGTGCTCAGTGGCATCAGCACTACCCGCAGTTTTTGCGCCAGCAACTCCCAGCGCTCGATGCGTGCTTCGGCCTGCTGGCGGTAAGCCTGGCGCAGGTTGGCGTCGAGGGTGTCGAGTTCCAGTTGCGCACCGCGCTGGGCGAAGCGCAACAAGCCGGCGGCGGGCAGGGCGTGGTCCAGCGGGTCGCTGACCGGCAACAGCAGCACATCGCAATGGCGCGAGAGCATCGCCAGGTGTTGCTCGACGCTGGCGCTGAGGGCGCGTTCGTCGCAGATGACGATGGCCAGGCTGCCCGGGCGCAGCACCTCCCGCGCCCGGCGCAGGGCCAGGCCGAGGCTGTCGGCCTGGGGCAGGGCTTCGGTATGCAGGGCCTGGTTGACCTTCGCCAGGCGGTTGAGCAACTGCAGCAGGCTTTGCTTGCTGCGCCGGGGCTTGATCTCCAGGTGCTCGTTGTCGCCGAACACCAGGCCGCCGATACGGTCGTTGTGGCCCAGCGCGGCCCAGCCGAACAGGGCAGCGGCCTGGGCCGCCAGCACCGACTTGAACATCAGCCCTGAACCGAAGAACAGGCGCTGGCTCTGTTCGACCATGATGAAGATCGGCCGCTCGCGCTCCTCATGGAACAGCTTGGTGTGCGGCTCCTGGGTGCGCGCGGTGACGCGCCAGTCGATGTTGCGCACATCGTCGCCGGCCTGGTAGACCCGCACCTGGTCGAAGTCCACCCCGCGCCCGCGCAGCTTGGAGTGGTGCAGGCCCACCAGCGGGCTGCGTTGCCCGGGCCGCGAGAACAGCTGGATTTCGCGCACACGGTGGCGCATGTCGATCAAGTCGGCGAGGCCGATGCGGATGCCGGAGTCGGCCAGCGTGCGGGTGGGCATGGGTTCAGGCGACGGCGACGACGTCGAGGATGCGCTGCACCACGCGGTCCTGGTCGACCCCCGCGGCCTCGGCCTCGAACGACAGGATGATGCGGTGGCGCAGCACGTCGAACAGCACCGCCTGGATGTCCTCGGGGCTGACGAAGTCGCGCCCGGCCAGCCAGGCGTGGGCGCGTGCGCAGCGGTCCAGGGCGATCGAGCCGCGCGGGCTGGCGCCATAGGCGATCCAGTCGGCCAGTTCGCTGTCGAACTTGGCCGGGGTACGCGTGGCCATCACCAGTTGCACCAGGTATTCCTCCACGGCGTCGGCCATGTACAGGCCGAGGATTTCCTTGCGTGCGGCGAAGATGGCCTGCTGGCTGACCCGCCGCTCGGGTTTCACCTCGCCGCCCAGTGCTTCGCCGCGGGCCTGCAGCAGGATGCGCCGCTCGACTGCAGCGTCGGGGAAACCGATCTTCACGTGCATAAGGAAGCGGTCGAGTTGGGCTTCGGGCAGCGGGTAGGTGCCTTCCTGCTCGATCGGGTTCTGCGTGGCCATCACCAGGAACAGCGGCGACAGCTCGTAGGTGCTGCGCCCGACGCTGACCTGGCGCTCGGCCATGGCTTCGAGCAGCGCCGACTGGACCTTGGCCGGGGCACGGTTGATTTCGTCGGCCAGCACCAGGTTGTGGAAGATCGGCCCCTGCTGGAACACGAAACTGCCGGTTTCCGGGCGGTAGATTTCGGTGCCGGTGATGTCGGCGGGGAGCAGGTCGGGGGTGAACTGGATGCGATGGAACTCGGCTTCGATGCCCTCGGCGAGCTCTTTGATGGCCTTGGTCTTGGCCAGGCCCGGAGCCCCCTCCACGAGCATGTGGCCGTCGGCCAGCAGCACGATCAGCAGGCGCTCGACCAGTTTTTCCTGGCCGAGGATCTGGGAAGAGAGAAAGGTGCGCAGCGCGTTCAGCGCCTCACGGTGTTCCATCGTCGACGGTTCCTGGGAGTGGGCCTGGGGTGCGCTGGGGCGCGGTTGCCGGGCGGGGGGATACTTTAATCTATCCGGGGGTGCGGGGCCTAATGGGCGGGGGTAAAAATCTTGAAAAGAAAGGGTGTGTGAGGGCGGCTGGGAATTGCGTCAGGGCCACCGGGTGTTCGCCTTGGTTTTGGGGTTGGGGCACAGATCGAGCGCCGCCCGAGCGGCGCTTCGCGGGTAAACCCGCTCCCACAGTCTGTTTCGGGCCAATTATGCCTGTGAGGGTACCGCTGCCCGCCTAGGCGCATGTCTCAAGTCAGGTGAGGCGCCAGTGGTGCCCACCTCACTACCGCGTCGTGCCAACAAGGCGGACCAGGTAATGGCACAGGAGAGACTGGCCCGAAACAAACTGTGGGAGCGGGTTTACCCGCGAAGCGCCGCGCGGGCGGCGCTCGATTTCACAGGCGCAACACCTCTCAAGGCGAACACATCTCCACCTTTTCCCCAAAGTTGGAAAGCTTCTTGCAAAGCCAGCGCCAGGCGCCACCCAGGCGTCAAAGTTTTGCTTCAAGAGGACTCGCGGTGGATCGCACTCAGTTAATCAGCAACGCGCGCAACAACCTGGCCGGTCTCGGCAGGGGCAACCTCGGCGTGCCGCTGTTACTGCTGGTGATGTTGGCAATGATGATGTTGCCGATACCGCCGTTCCTGCTCGATGTGTTCTTCACCTTCAACATCGCCCTGTCGATCGTGGTCCTGCTGGTGTGCGTCTATGCCCTGCGCCCGCTCGACTTCGCCGCCTTCCCGACCATCCTGCTGGTGGCCACGCTGTTGCGCCTGGCGCTGAACGTCGCGTCCACCCGAGTGGTCATGCTGCATGGCCAGGAAGGGCATGGCGCCGCGGGCAAGGTGATCCAGGCGTTCGGTGAAGTGGTGATCGGCGGCAACTACGTCGTCGGTGCGGTGGTGTTCGCCATCCTCATGATCATCAACTTCGTGGTGGTGACCAAGGGCGCCGGGCGTATCTCCGAGGTGAGCGCGCGTTTCACCCTTGACGCCATGCCCGGCAAACAGATGGCCATCGACGCCGACCTCAATGCCGGCCTGATCGACCAGGCCCAGGCCAAGGCGCGTCGTAGCGAAGTGGCCCAGGAGGCCGAGTTCTACGGCTCGATGGACGGTGCCAGCAAGTTCGTCCGTGGCGATGCCATCGCCGGCCTGCTGATCCTGTTCATCAACCTCATCGGCGGCATGCTGATCGGCATGCTGCAGCACGGCATGACCTTCAGCGATGCCGGCAAGGTCTACGCGCTGCTGACCATCGGTGACGGTTTGGTGGCGCAATTGCCATCACTGCTGCTGTCCACCGCTGCCGCGATCATGGTGACCCGTGCTTCGGGCTCCGAGGACATGGGCAAGCTGATCAATCGGCAGATGTTCGATTCGCCCAAGGCCCTGGCGGTTTCCGGCGCGCTGATGATCGTCATGGGCCTGGTGCCGGGCATGCCGCACATGGCTTTCCTCAGCCTGGGCGGGGTGGCCGCCGGCGCTGCCTACCTGGTGTGGAAGAAGCAGCAGAAAGCCAAGGCCCTGGCCCTGGAAGAGATTCAGCGCCAGCAGGACCTGCTGCCATCGCCGCAGCGTGCCATGGACACCAAGGAACTGGGCTGGGATGACGTCACCCCCATCGACATGATCGGCCTGGAGGTGGGTTACCGCCTGATTCCGCTGGTGGATCGCAACCAGGGCGGCCAATTGCTGGCGCGGATCAAGGGTGTGCGCAAGAAGCTGTCCCAGGACCTGGGCTTCCTCATGCCCACCGTGCACATTCGCGACAACCTCGACCTGCAGCCCAGTGCCTATCGCCTGACGCTGATGGGCGTGATCCTGGCAGAGGCCGAGATCTACCCGGACCGTGAGCTGGCAATCAACCCCGGCCAGGTATTCGGCACGCTCAACGGCATCGCCTCGCGCGACCCGGCGTTCGGCCTGGAGGCGGTGTGGATCGATGTGGGTCAGCGCGCCCAGGCGCAGTCGCTGGGTTACACAGTGGTGGATGCCAGTACCGTGGTCGCCACCCATCTCAACCAGATCCTGCAGAAGCACTGCCATGAGCTGATCGGCCATGAAGAAGTCCAGCAGTTGCTGCAGGTGTTGGCCAAGGCGTCGCCGAAACTGGCGGAAGAGCTGGTGCCGGGTGTCATTTCCTTGTCGGGTTTGCTCAAGGTTCTGCAGGCGTTGCTTTCCGAGCAGGTGCCGGTACGCGACATTCGCAGCATTGCCGAAGCCATCGCAAACAATGCGGTGAAGAGTCAAGATACCGCCGCGCTGGTGGCGGTGGTGCGGGTCGGGTTATCCCGCGCTATCGTTCAAAGCATTGTCGGCGTTGAGTCCGAGCTGCCTGTGATCACCCTTGAGCCAAGGTTGGAACAGATCTTGCTCAATAGTTTGCAAAGGGCCGGGCAAGGTCAGGAAGACGGTGTTCTTCTTGAGCCGAGCATGGCCGAAAAGCTTCAGCGCTCGTTGATCGAGGCGGCCCAGCGTCAGGAAATGCAGGGCCAGCCGGCCATCCTTCTGGTGGCGGGCCCGATCCGCGCCATGCTGTCGCGTTTCGGTCGCCTGGCTGTACCGAATTTGCATGTTTTGGCGTATCAGGAAATACCTGACAACAAGCAAGTCACCATTGTTGCCACCGTGGGCCCCAACGGCTGAGGTAGTGGGTTATGCAAGTTAAGCGTTTTTTCGCCGCCGATATGCGTCAGGCCATGAAGCTGGTTCGTGATGAGCTTGGCTCCGATGCCGCCATCATCGGCAACCGGCGCATCGCTGGCGGTGTCGAGTTGACGGCCGCGCTGGACTACAAGCTGTCCGCCCTGGCCCCACGGGTGCCCAATGCCGAGCTCGAGGACGAGTTGCGCAAGACCCAGTCGCGCATTGTCACCGCCCAGGCTGAAATCAGCGGGCGCAACGAAATCGGCGAGGGCAACCGGCAGTTGTTCGCCGGCCAGTCGCTGACCGCTTCCGAACCGCTGGTCGAGCCGCATGTCGACGTGCCTGCGGCGCCTGCCGCACCGGCTGCCGCGCCGGTCGACCCGCGCCTGTTCGACGCCATGCGCTCGGAGCTCACCGGCCTGCGCGAGCTGCTTGAAGTGCAGCTCGGTTCGCTGGCCTGGAGCCAGCTGCAAGGTAACAAGCCACAACAGGCCAACCTCTGGCGCCGCCTGCAGCGCTTGGGCTTGTCGGGCGGGCTGGCCCGCGAACTGCTTGAGCTGACCGCCGAAATCGAAGAGCCGCGCCACGCCTGGCGCATGGTCCTGGCGCACCTGGCGCGGATGATCGACGTGCCCGAGGTCGAGCCGATCGAAGAGGGCGGGGTGATCGCCATGGTCGGCCCGGCCGGCATGGGCAAGACCACTACCCTGGCGAAACTGGCCGCACGCTATGTGCTCAAGTACGGCGCGAGCAATATCGCCCTGGTGAGCATGGACAGCTTCCGCATCGGCGCCCAGGAACAGCTGAAAACCCTGGGGCGCATCCTCAATGTGCCGGTTACCTACGTCGACCCGGGCGAGTCCCTGGCCCAGGCGCTCGAACCGCTGCTGCGCAAGCGCGTGGTGCTGATCGATACCGCCGGCCTGCAGGCCAGCGACCCGGCGCTGCGCATGCAGCTGGAGACGCTGGCCGGGCGTGGCATCGCCTCGAAGAACTATCTGGTACTGGCCACCACCAGCCAGAAACAGGTGCTCACCGCCGCCTACCACAGCTACAAGCGCTGCGGCCTGGCCGGTTGCATCCTGACCAAGCTCGATGAAACTGCCTGCCTCGGTGAAGTGCTGAGCCTGGCCATCGGTCACGAATTGCCGATTGCCTACCTGACCGACGGGCCACGCATTCCGGATGACCTGCAATTGCCGCGCAAACACCAGTTGGTGAGCCGCGCGGTGAGCGTACAGATGCAGGACGAGCCCAGCGAAGAGGCCATGGCCGACATGTTCGCTGATCTCTACCACAACCCCGGCAAGCGGGCGGGGTGAAGGTGAACACTGTGCAAAGTACCTACATCATGGGGTTGCCCGGCCTGGCCGCGGCGCTGAGCATCAAGCCCCTCATGTGGCCTGGGTCCAAGCAAGACAAGGTAAACAACAGACATGGGTAGCATGCATCCCGTACAGGTGATCGCCGTCACCGGTGGCAAAGGTGGCGTCGGCAAGACCAACGTTTCAGTGAACCTGTCCCTGGCGCTGGCCGAACTCGGCCGCCGGGTCATGCTGCTCGACGCCGACCTGGGCCTGGCCAATGTCGACGTGCTGCTGGGCCTGACACCCAAGCGCACCCTGGCCGACGTCATCGAGGGCCGTTGCGAGCTGCGTGACGTGCTGCTGCAGGGGCCGGGCGGGGTACGCATCGTGCCGGCCGCCTCGGGCACCCAGAGCATGGTGCACCTGGCACCGGCCCAGCACGCCGGCCTGATCCAGGCGTTCAGCGAAATCGGCGACAACCTCGATGTGCTGGTGATCGACACCGCCGCCGGGATCGGCGAATCGGTGGTCAGCTTCGTGCGTGCGGCGCAAGAGGTGTTGCTGGTGGTCTGTGACGAGCCTACCTCGATCACCGATGCCTACGCCCTGATCAAGCTGCTCAACCGCGACTACGGCATGAACCGTTTCCGCGTGCTGGCCAACATGGCGCAGAGCCCGCAGGAAGGGCGCAACCTGTTCGCCAAATTGACCAAGGTCACGGATCGCTTCCTCGACGTCGCCCTACAATACGTCGGCGCCGTGCCTTACGACGAATGTGTGCGCAAGGCGGTGCAGAAGCAGCGGGCGGTCTATGAGGCCTTCCCACGGTCCAAGTGTGCGCTGGCCTTCAAGGCCATCGCGCAGAAGGTCGACAGCTGGCCGCTGCCAGCCAACCCACGCGGGCACCTGGAGTTTTTCGTCGAGCGTCTGGTGCAGCCCACCAGCGCGGGGCCAGTGCTATGAGTGCGAGCGGCTTCAAGATGTACAGCAAGGCGTCGAAGGACGCCCAGTACGAGCTGGTCGAGCGCTACGCGCCGCTGGTCAAGCGCATCGCCTACCACCTGCTGGCGCGCCTGCCGGCCAACGTGCAGGTCGAGGACCTGATCCAGGCCGGCATGATCGGCCTGCTGGAAGTCGCCAACAAGTACGACGCCAGCAAGGGCGCCAGCTTCGAGACTTACGCCGGCATCCGCATCCGCGGCGCCATGCTCGACGAGGTGCGCAAGGGAGATTGGGCACCACGTTCGGTGCACCGCAATACGCGCATGGTCAGTGACGCAATGCGCTCGGTTGAAGCAAGAACTGGTCGCGACGCTAAAGATCACGAGGTTGCTGCCGAACTCCAATTGAGTCTCGATGATTACTACGGGATTCTGAACGACACCTTGGGCAGCCGCCTGTTCAGTTTTGACGACCTGTTGCAGGACGGTGAACACGAAGGTTTGCACGAGGACGGGGCCAGCGGCCAGCTGGAGCCATCGCGTGACCTGGAAGACGAGCGCTTCCAGCGCGCCCTGGCCGAGGCGATCGCCAACCTGCCGGAGCGTGAGCGCCTGGTGCTCGCGCTGTACTACGACGAAGAGCTGAACCTCAAGGAAATCGGTGAGGTACTGGGGGTCAGCGAGTCACGTGTCAGCCAGTTGCATAGCCAGTGCGCGGCGCGTTTGCGCGGCCGCCTGGGGGAATGGCGGGCACGCTGAGCCCGGGTTCGATGCAGTCGTTTTTTGCTCTACCGAATTGATTGACTGCGCGCTCGGCGCCGAGCGCGTTTAAGACTGCTTGGAGGTCTACTTGAACAAAGACATGAAAATCCTCATCGTTGACGACTTTTCGACGATGCGGCGGATCATCAAGAACCTGTTGCGTGATCTGGGGTTCACCAATACCTCGGAAGCTGACGACGGCAACACCGCGTTGCCGATGCTGGAAAGCGGCCACTTCGATTTCCTGGTGACCGACTGGAACATGCCGGGCATGTCCGGCATCGAACTGCTGCGCAAAGTCCGCGCTGACGAGCGTCTGAAGCACCTGCCGGTGCTGATGGTGACCGCCGAAGCCAAGCGTGAGCAGATCATCGAAGCGGCCCAGGCCGGGGTAAACGGCTATGTGGTCAAGCCTTTCACCGCCCAGGTGCTCAAAGAAAAGATCGAGAAGATCTTCGAACGCGTCAACGGCTGAGTCACCTCAGGGGGCGCCATGGAGTCAACCAACAACTCTCTGGGTGAGTTCGAATCAACCCTGAAAAAACATGCCCAGGAACTGGTCGAGAGCCTCGAGCGCGGCCGTTTCGGCGATGCGGTGCAGCTGATTCATCAGCTCAACCAGACTCGCGACCGGGGCTTGTATCAGGAAGTCGGCAAACTCACCCGTGAACTGCACAGTGCGATCGTCAGTTTCCAGATCGACCCGGCGATGCCGCAGGCCGAGGAGGTCTCGCAGATCACCGATGCCACCGAGCGCCTTTCCTACGTGGTGCGCCTCACCGAAGGCGCGGCCAACCGCACCATGGACCTGGTGGAGGAGAGCACGCCGGTGCTCAACACCCTGGCCAGCGAAGCCCAGGACCTGTCCGCCGATTGGCAGCGCTTCATGCGCCGCGAAGTGGCGGCGCCGGAATTCCGTGAGCTGGTCAAGCGTGTCGACAGTTTCCTGGCGCACAGTGCCGAAGGCAACCGCAAGGTCGCCGGGCACCTCAACGATATCTTGCTGGCTCAGGACTATCAGGACCTGACCGGCCAGGTGATCAAGCGGGTTACCGCGCTGGTCACCGAAGTAGAAAGCAATCTGCTCAAGCTCGTGCTGATGGCCAGCCAGGTCGACCGCTTCGCCGGTATCGAACATGACCACCAGCAGCTGCGCGCTGAAAAAGATGAAGAAAAACATCCGACTCGGGGTGAAGGTCCGCAGATTCATGCCGATAAGCGTGAAGACGTCGTGTCCGGTCAGGACGATGTCGATGATCTGCTGTCCAGCCTGGGTTTTTAAGGAGCACGTTTAATGAGCTTCGGCGCCGATGAAGAAATCCTTCAGGATTTCCTGGTAGAGGCCGGCGAAATCCTCGAGTTGTTGTCCGAGCAACTGGTCGAGCTGGAAAGCCGGCCCGATGATGCGGACCTGCTCAATGCGATTTTCCGCGGTTTCCACACTGTAAAAGGGGGCGCCGGCTTCCTTCAGCTCAACGAACTGGTGGAGTGCTGCCACATCGCCGAAAACGTGTTCGACATCCTGCGCAAAGGTGAGCGCCGGGTCGACGCGGAACTGATGGACGTGGTGCTTGAAGCGCTCGACACGGTCAACAGCATGTTCGGCCAGGTGCGTGAGCGTACCGATGTCACCCCGGCCACCCCGGAGCTGCTGGCGGCGCTGTCGCGCCTGGCCGAACCGGGTACCGCCCAGGCGCCAGCCGCCGAGGTCGAGGCTGCGCCAGTGGTCGAGGCCAGCGCCGAGCCGGACATCACCGACACCGAGTTCGAGCAATTGCTCAATTCGCTCGATGCGGTCAAGGCCGAGGCCGAAGCCGAGCTGCATGAGCAGATGCAAGGCGAGGCGCCGGTCACCGGCGGTGACGAGATCACCGACGCCGAGTTCGAAAACCTGCTCGACCAGTTGCACGGCAAAGGCCAGTTTTCGACCGAAGTGGCGGCCAGCGAGCCGGCAACTGCCGCTCCCGCTGCAGCCAGCGACGAGATTACCGACGACGAGTTCGAGTCGTTGCTTGACCAGTTGCACGGCAAGGGCACCTTCGCCGTCGATGCACTGCAGGGCGCTGCCGCGCCGGCTGCAAGTGCCGCGCCTGCTGCTGGGGGCGATGACATCAGCGAGCATGAATTCGAAGCACTGCTGGACCAGTTGCATGGCAAGGGCAAGTTCTCCGCTGATGCGGCGGTTGCCGAAGCACCCGCTGCCGCCGTGGCGACCGCGCCCAAGGCAGAAGCAAAGCCTGTGGCCAAGCCTGCACCTGCGCCAGCTGCCGCACCGGCCCCGGCTGCTGCCGCCAAGCCGGCCGCTGCGGCTCCTGCCCGTGCCCCGGCACCGGCCGCCGAGAAGCATGGCGCCAGCGAAGCGGAAACAACGGTGCGGGTCGACACTGCGCGCCTGGACGAGATCATGAACATGGTCGGCGAACTGGTGCTGGTGCGTAATCGCCTGGTACGCCTGGGCCTGAACAGCGGCGACGAGGCCATGTCCAAGGCCGTGTCCAACCTCGACGTGGTCACCGCCGATCTGCAGACCGCGGTCATGAAGACCCGCATGCAGCCGATCAAGAAGGTCTTCGGTCGCTTCCCGCGCCTGGTTCGTGACCTGGCGCGCCAGCTCAAGAAAGAGATCAACCTGGAGTTGGTCGGTGAAGAGACCGACCTCGACAAGAACCTCGTCGAGGCCCTGGCCGACCCGTTGGTGCACTTGGTGCGCAACGCCGTCGACCATGGTGTCGAGATGCCCGACGAGCGCGAAGCTTCGGGCAAAGCCCGTACCGGCCGTGTGGTGCTGTCGGCGGAACAGGAAGGCGACCACATCCTGTTGTCGATCTCCGACGACGGCAAGGGCATGGACCCGAGCGTGCTGCGTGCCAAGGCCGTCGAAAAGGGCCTGATGGACAAGGACGCCGCCGACCGCCTGAGCGAGTCGGACTGCTACAACCTGATCTTCGCCCCGGGCTTCTCGACCAAGACCGAGATCTCCGACGTGTCCGGCCGCGGTGTCGGCATGGACGTGGTGAAGACCAAGATTTCCCAGCTCAACGGTTCGATCAACATCTTCTCGGCCAAGGGCCAGGGCTCGAAGATCGTCATCAAGGTGCCGCTGACCTTGGCGATCATGCCGACCTTGATGGTGATGCTGGCCAACCAGGCGTTTGCCTTCCCGCTGGTCAACGTCAACGAGATCTTCCACCTCGACCTGTCGCGCACCAACGTGGTCGACGGCCAGGAGGTGGTGATCGTCCGCGACAAGGCGCTGCCGCTGTTCTACCTCAAGCGTTGGCTGGTCCAGGACCAGGCGCACGAGGAGCAGCACGAAGGCCACGTGGTGATTCTGTCGGTGGGCACCCAGCGCATCGGCTTCGTGGTCGACCAGTTGGTGGGGCAGGAAGAAGTGGTGATCAAGCCGCTGGGCAAGATGCTGCAGGGTACCCCGGGCATGTCCGGCGCCACCATCACCGGTGACGGCCGTATCGCGTTGATCCTCGACGTTCCGAGCATGCTCAAGCGTTACGCCGCCCGGCGTATTTGATTTCGGTGGCGCGCCCTGGCGGGTGCGCCACCTAATGGAGTGTTTATGGCAGTCAAGGTCCTGGTGGTGGATGATTCCGGTTTCTTCCGCCGCCGTGTCTCGGAAATTCTCTCGGCCGACCCGACGATCCAGGTCGTGGGCACCGCGACCAATGGCAAGGAAGCTATCGACCAGGCGCTGTCGCTCAAGCCCGATGTCATCACCATGGACTACGAAATGCCCATGATGGACGGCATCACTGCGGTGCGGCACATCATGCAGCGCTGCCCGACGCCGGTGTTGATGTTCTCCTCGCTGACCCATGAAGGCGCCCGCGTTACGCTGGATGCGCTGGATGCCGGTGCAGTGGACTACTTGCCGAAGAATTTCGAGGACATTTCGCGCAACCCGCAGAAGGTCCAGCAAATGCTGTGCGAGAAGGTTCACACCCTTGCACGCAGCAACCGCCGTTTCGGCGCCTATTCCAGCCCGGCGCCGGCCGCAGCGCCTGCACCGGCCAGCAGCCACGCCCCGGCCAGCAGCTTTGCCGGCAGCGCGCCTGCTCGCCCGGCCGCGCCGGTGCGCACCGCCGCGCCTGCGGCTGCCCATTCGCCAGCACCCAAGCGCAAGCCTTACAAACTGGTGGCCATCGGTACCTCCACCGGCGGCCCGGTCGCGCTGCAGCGCGTGCTCACCCAGCTGCCTGCCAGCTTCCCGGCGCCGATCGTGCTGATCCAGCACATGCCGGCGGCCTTTACCAAGGCCTTCGCCGAACGCCTGGACAAGCTGTGCAAGATCAGCGTCAAGGAAGCCGAGGACGGCGACGTGCTGCGCCCGGGCCTGGCCCTGTTGGCGCCTGGCGGCAAGCAGATGATGGTCGACGGCCGTGGCACGGTGAAAATCCTGCCGGGCGACGAGCGCCTGAACTACAAGCCTTGCGTCGACATCACCTTCGGCTCCGCCGCCAAGTCCTATGGCGACAAGGTGCTGTCGGTGGTGCTCACCGGCATGGGCGCCGATGGCCGCGAAGGCGCGCGCCTGCTCAAGCAGGGTGGCAGCACCGTATGGGCGCAGGATGAGGCCAGTTGCGTGATCTATGGCATGCCCATGGCGATCGTCAAGGCCAACCTCGCCGACGCGGTGTACAGCCTGGACGAGATCGGCAAGCACCTGGTCGAGGCGTGCGTCTGATGGATGTCTTGAGCCTGATCGGCCTGATCCTCGCTTTCGTCGCCATCGTTGGCGGTAACTTCCTCGAGGGTGGGCATGTCGGTGCGCTGCTCAACGGCCCGGCGGCGCTGATCGTCCTGGGCGGCACCCTGGCGGCGGCGCTGCTGCAGTCGCCGCTGTCGTCGTTCAAACGGGCGCTGCAGATCGTCCGCTGGATCTTCTTCCCGCCACGGGTGGACCTGGCCGGCGGTATCGACCGTGTCGTCAACTGGAGCCTGACCGCGCGCAAGGAAGGCCTGCTGGGCCTGGAAGGCGTGGCGGATGCCGAGCCCGACCCCTATGCGCGCAAAGGCCTGCAACTGCTGGTCGACGGCGCCGAGCCGGAAGCCATTCGCAGCGTCCTCGAGGTGGATTTCCTGACCCAGGAGTCCCGCGACATCCAGGCGGCCAAGGTGTTCGAGAGCATGGGCGGCTATGCGCCGACCATCGGTATCATCGGTGCGGTGATGGGTTTGATCCATGTGATGGGCAACCTCGCCGACCCTTCGCAGTTGGGTAACGGCATTGCCGTGGCGTTCGTCGCCACCATTTACGGTGTTGCCAGTGCCAACCTGATCCTGCTGCCGATCGCCAACAAGCTCAAGGCCGTCACCCTGCGCCAGTCGCGTTACCGCGAGATGCTGCTCGAGGGCCTGCTGTCGATCGCCGAAGGGGAGAACCCGCGTTCGATCGAACTCAAGCTGCAAGGCTTCATGGAGTAACCCATGGCCCGTCGTCGTCATACCGAGGAACATGAAAACCACGAGCGCTGGCTGGTGTCGTACGCCGACTTCATCACCTTGCTGTTCGCCTTCTTCGTGGTCATGTACTCGATTTCCTCGATCAACGAGGGCAAGTACAAGCAGATCTCGCAGGCGCTGATCGGGGTGTTCAACGACCCCGAGCGCAGCATGAAGCCGATCCCCATCGGTGACGAGCGCCCGCTCACGGTCAAGCCGGCCGAGCCGCTGGTCAAGGACAGCGAGCAGACCGACGCCGGCCTGGCCCAGGCCAGTGTCGATCCGCTCAAGAGCATTGCCGACGATGTGCGCGATGCGTTCGGCGACCTGATCAAGTCCGACCAGATGACCGTGCGCGGCAACGAGCTGTGGATCGAGATCGAGCTCAACTCCTCGCTGCTGTTCGGCAGCGGTGACGCCATGCCCAGCGATGTTGCGTTCTCGATCATCGAAAAAGTGGCGAAGATCCTCAAGCCGTTCGCCAACCCGGTGCACGTCGAAGGCTTCACCGACAACCTGCCGATCCGCACGGCGCAGTACCCGACCAACTGGGAGCTGTCTTCGGCGCGTGCGGCGAGCATCGTCCGCCTGCTGGCGATGGAAGGCGTCAACCCGGCGCGCATGGCTTCGGTGGGCTACGGCGAGTACCAGCCGGTGGCCGGCAACGACACTGCTGAAGGGCGCGCGCGCAACCGTCGGGTGGTGCTGGTGATTTCACGCAACCTCGAGGTGCGTCGCAGCCTGACCGGTAGCGGCAGTGCCAACGCCACGCCGGATGCGGCCTTGCGCCGGGCTGGCACACAAAGTGCACCAGCCTCGCCAGCATCGGTGGCGGGGCAATAACTCGTCAATTCTCTGTCGCCGCAAGGCGGTGATCGCCGGCATCAACGAGTCAAGAGTTGTCCTATGAGAGTCTGGGCAGTAGCCAATCAAAAGGGTGGCGTTGGCAAGACCACCACCACCATCGCCCTGGCCGGCCTGCTGGCCGAGGCGGGCAAGCGCGTGGTCGTTGTCGACCTCGACCCGCACGGCTCGATGACCAGCTATTTCGGGCACAACCCCGACGCGCTCGAGCACAGCTGTTACGACCTGTTCCTGCATAAAGGCACGGTGCCCGAAGGGCTGCCGGGCCAGTTGCTGCTGCCCACCAGCGATGAGCGTATCTCGCTGCTGCCGTCGAGCACCGCGCTGGCGGTGCTGGAGCGCCAGTCGCCGGGGCAGAGTGGCCTGGGCCTGGTGATCGCCAAGAGTCTGGCGCAGCTGTGGCAGGACTTCGACTTTGCCCTGATCGACAGCCCGCCGCTGCTCGGCGTGCTGATGGTCAATGCCCTGGCCGCCTGCCAGCAGCTGGTGATCCCGGTGCAGACCGAGTTCCTTGCCGTCAAAGGCCTGGAGCGCATGGTCGGGACCCTGGCCATGGTCAACCGTTCGCGCAAGCAGGCACTGCCCTACCAGATCGTCCCAACCCTGTTCGACCGCCGCACCCAGGCATCGCTGGGCACCTTGAAAGTGCTGCGCGACACCTATGGCGAGCAGGTCTGGCAGGGCTACATCCCGGTTGACACGCGCCTGCGCGATGCCAGCCGCAATGGTGTCACGCCCTCGCAGTTCGACGGCAAGAGCCGTGGCGTCATTGCCTACCGGGCGCTGCTCAAGCACCTGCTTACTTATCGCTCCGCGCTGCAGGTGGCCTGATGAACCAAGCCCGGCATATTGCCAGCAAACCGCAAATGGCCCTGCAGTCGTACCTTGATGGCCTGCTGCAGGAAGCCACCGAGTCGTTCGAGCTGCCAGAACCTGCGCCTGCCGCGCAGCCGGCCAGCCAGGCGCCCAGTGACGAATTCGAAGCGGCTGTTCGCGAAGAACAGGCCGCTGACGCCCGCCGCCAGGCCGAACCGGCACCCGCAGCGCCGCGACCTTTTGCCGAGCCGCAGGTCAAGGTGCTGCCGACCGTTCTGCCGCCGGCCCAGCCAGTGGTCAGCGTGGTCGAGCAAGAAGTGCCGGCCGAGGTGCAGGCCGCCGAACCGGTCGCACCCTTGGTCGAGGTGCACCTGCCAGCACCCGCCGCGCCTGTGCCACCGGCCACGGTCGACGGCCGCCCAGCCTGGGCGGCCGAACCGTTCGAATGCCTGCTGTTCGACGTCGCCGGCCTTACGCTGGCGGTGCCGCTGGTATGCCTGGGCTCGATCTACTCGCTGGCCGGTCAGGAACTGACGCCGCTGTTCGGCCAGCCGGACTGGTTCCTCGGCATCCTCAGCTGCCAGGCGGGCAACCTGAAGGTCCTCGATACCGCGCGTTGGGTCATGCCCGACCGCTACCGCGAGGACTTCCGCCAGGGCCTGCAGTACGTGATTTCGGTGCAGGGCTACGAATGGGGGCTGGCGGTACACCAGGTCAGCCGTTCGCTGCGCCTGGACCCGAACGAGATCAAGTGGCGCAGCCAGCGTGGCCAGCGTGGCCAGCGCCCGTGGCTGGCCGGCACGGTGATCGAACACATGTGCGCGCTGCTCGACGTCGCCGAGCTGGCCGAGCTGATCGCCAGTGGCGCGGTCAAGCAGATGAATACCAAACACAACTGAATCAACGCCGCTACTGCCGCGGCTATACAGAGCACACCGCCGAAGGCGGATTGAGAGGGCTAGGGGAATGAAGAAGTCGTCTGCACAAGGTTCCGAAGATCCGATCCTGCAATGGGTTACTTTCCGTCTGGACAACGAGTCCTACGGC
This sequence comes from Pseudomonas oryziphila, assembly GCF_003940825.1. Classification (NCBI taxonomy): domain Bacteria; kingdom Pseudomonadati; phylum Pseudomonadota; class Gammaproteobacteria; order Pseudomonadales; family Pseudomonadaceae; genus Pseudomonas; species Pseudomonas oryziphila. Next base: position 1,819,715 of record NZ_CP034338.1, read on the forward strand.
ATCAACGTCATGCAGGTCCAGGAAGTGCTGCGCTACACCGAGATCGCTCCGGTGCCGGGCGCACCCAGCTACGTGCTGGGCATCATCAACCTGCGCGGCAACGTGGTGACGGTGATCGACACCCGCCAGCGCTTCGGCCTGATGCCCTCGGACATCACCGACAATACCCGCATCGTCATCATCGAGGCGGACAAGCAGGTGGTCGGTATCCTCGTCGACAGCGTCGCTGAAGTGGTGTACCTGCGTCAGTCGGAAATCGAGACTGCGCCGAACGTCGGTAACGAAGAATCGGCCAAGTTCATCCAGGGCGTTTGCAACAAGAACGGCGAACTGCTGATCCTGGTCGAGCTGGACAAGATGATGACCGAGGAAGAGTGGTCCGAGCTGGAGAGCATCTGAGTTGATTTTCGAGGCTGCGGTCATCCTCCTGGCGCTGCTGTGGGCGCTGAGCCTGTGGTTCTTCCTCAATTACAGCAAGCGCCAGCGCGAGCTGGCGGCACAGCAGGCCCAGGGCGATGCGCTGCGTGACCAGCGCATCAAGGACCTGGGCAAGCGCCTGGACGACTATCAGAACGGTACCGTGCGCATGGGCGAGGCCATTCACGAACTGCGCGCGGTGGTCGCGCCGTTGCCGGAGAAACTCCAGCAACTGGAACAACGCGACCCCAACAGCGTCACCTTCACGCAGGCCGCCAAGCTGGTAGGCATGGGGGCCAGTGTCGAGGAGCTCACGCAAACCTGCGGCCTGACCCAGGCCGAGGCCGAACTGATGCGCAAGCTGCACCACGGCGAGTGATCCTCGCCGGCTCGCTATCGAGGGCGCGCAGCGGCCCCGACAGGCTTGAGTGACATCAGGTGGTGGCCCAGGAATGGCTGCCGCCGATCCTGACGATGCGGCCCAGTGGCAGCCACTGGTGCTGCAATTGGTTGAAGCGCTGCAGGTCGACGAAGTGCCCTGCGTTTACCCGGGGCATGCCATACAGGTTGGTGATCTGGCGCAGCGTGGCCTGCAGTGGCATGTGCCTGTCGATTACGCTGTTGAGCATGGCCGGACCGGTCAACTTGTTCAGTCTCGTTGCATAGTCGTAGGCGGCCTGCGGGTCGACCTGTGGGTCGGGTCGGCTGTCATAGAAGCCCGGCTCCGCGGCAAACCTTGAATGCATTTCCTCCGAAATGGCCTCCAGCAGTGGGTTGCCTGGGTGGCTGCCGATCGGTGTGGTGTTGTACAGCAAGTGCATGCCGAGCTTTTCGTTGGAAACCGGTGGGTACAGCAGCAGGCCATCCCTGGGGGCGAGCAATTCGATCGAATCGATGGCCTCGCCCGGCTCGCCCCGTGGCTGGCCATTGATCATCAGCGGCCTGCCAGGTTCGCGCAGGGTGTCGTCCACGTCCAGGTACAGGCCGCCCTCGTGGTTGAGCAACGGATAACGCAGCACGTCCGAAGCAGAGGAAAAATTGGTGGCCACGCCACTGTTGCCGTCGATGGCCGCCTGGTACTGAGCGAAGTAGCGACTGCGTTGGAAGCTGGCGTAGAACGGCTGTTCTTCCAGGGTCATGACCTGGAGGGTCGGTGCGTGTTCGGCGAGCAGGCGCAGGTTCTCCCGGTAGGCTTCGGGCGTTGTGTTCGACAGGAACAACCGGTAGGCATACTGGCTTTCACTCAGGCGCGTGGCGTTCCTTCCGAGGTTGGTCAGCAGCGCTGGACTGATCACCTTGTCACCGACCCAGATGCTCGATACCTGTTTGGGGATCGGCTGCAGTGCCGTGGCGTCGATAGTGGGGTACTCGACCGGCAGGTGCAGGTCGATACCCAACGCACGCAACGTGCCCATGCGCATGGCGTCGGTGACCGGGCGGGTGCGCACATCGACTTCCATCAGACGGTTGGTCTCTGGATCCGGTACATGGAAGTTAGGGTCCACATGGTTGAGTTCGTCCTCCCGGATGAACGCATCGAACTCCACGTCGTAGATCATTTCGGTGACATAGCCGTCGACCGTCGCATACAGGCTGTCGGGTGTGCCGTCGTAGCGCGGCGTGCGTGTAACCCTGCTGCTGACCAGTGGATCGGCGTCAGTCAGTGGGGCGATCGGTTCGGGGTTGTGAAAGTACTCGACTATTGCTTCAGGAAAGTGAGGCGGCGAGACCGGCCCCATGGGATAACCCAACTGGCCGTTGACCTGGCTGGGCATGACGAAGCGTTCGTCCTTGAAACTCAGCAGCAAGGGTGATTCCTGGGCGAGCTGGTGCAACAGGGGCGCGGCGTTGAGCAGGCCGAAGGCGGCCCCTTGCACGCCCGCGGCCTGTTGCGCCTGGCTCTTGCCGTGGATGGCCTGATCCAGCCCGAGGCCGAATTGCGCCATGCCGCCGATGGCGAACAGCGGAGCCAGTTCCGGTACCACCAGCGCCAGGGGCGCAAGGTAGTCGAGCGCCGACTTCAGGTAACCGCGCCAGCGCGCCTTGAGCACTTCGTTTTGGTCGGTGACGATAAAGTCCGCGTCCTGATAGCTGCGACGTTTGTGGCGCTGGGCCAGCGCCAGGAACAGCTCGCCTGCGATGGGCGGGCTGTAGGTGTTGATCTTGTAGTTCACATAGTCCCGAGGCGCCCAATGGCCTTCTGTGGTGAACCCGGGGCGCTGAGGGTTCAGGTCGTTGCTGCGCGGGTATGCCGCCAGGCCGTCGAGGGCAGTCGCCAGGCCGCTGTAGCTCAGGCCGTCCGGCGTATCGGCCTGGGCGAAGTGTTCCATCAGCGCCTGGCGTTTTTGCAGGTCCTTGCACTGCTGCGCGAACCACTCCTTGAGCAGCGCCTCGTTGGCGAACTCATGCAGGGGCGAGGCGTTGCCGGGTATGTACAGCAGGGTCAGGCCGCTGGTCCTGTCCTTGAAGCAGAGCAGGTCGGTCGCGGTATAGCCATACACATTCAGTGGGCGGACCAGGACGCTGGAAGGTCGGGTGGTCACTCCAGCGGCCTGCCAGGCGAGGCGTACGCCGGCGCGGCTGAGGCTGCCTTGCGCTGCCTGCTTGTTGCAGGCAGCGAGGAAGTTGATCTGCGCGCTGACGCGATAGCTGTCCAGGTGGTTGGACCAATAGCTGTCCAGCAAGGCCTTGTAGCGGGTATGAAAATCCAGGTTCCAGATGAACCGCTGCAGGTCTTCGGCCGGCACATCGATATGGGTTTTGTGGCTGTATTCCTGGGGCTGCGAGCGTCGGAACAGGCCGTTGTACACTGCGTAGGCCGCGCCATTGCTGTACCACTCGCGCTCACGCAATTTTTCGACCAGGCGGATCTTGCCGGGAAAATGCCCGGCCCAGGGTTCACCGAACAATCCGCCAACCAAGTTGTTGTTGGATTCGCCTTGCCAGTTCGACAGCATGGCCTGCGTCAGGCTCTGCTTCTGCACGACGATACCCTCCCAGCTGGCGTTGCTGCCTGACTGGTAGTGCAGGGTCACCACATCGACCTGGTCGGGGTCCAGATTCAGCTGGTGCTGGGCCGCCCAGGCCTTGATGGCATCGGCAGCGATGCGGTCGGGGCGAGGAAAGTGGCGCAGATGGTCGCGGACGTACTGCACACCCGCGTTGTTGACGATGGGAGTATTCAAGGTAGTGCACCTTAGCCGTTAACGAGTTGGCAAAGGTGGCAGGCGGCGGGGGCGCGCGGGCCCTACATAGTTATCGTCGCGGTTCGGGCAGGGCGAGTACGGATGGGGAAATGTCCCGTTCGCCTGGCGGTGTGTCGTCGAAGCCGGCCGGCACCTTGCCGCGCAGTTGCCAGGCGAAGGCGATGATCTCGGCGATGGTCAGATACAGCGCTTCGGGGATCTGCTCGCCCAGTTCCAGGCGCGCCAGCAGGCGTACCAGCTCGGCATTCTCGTAGATCGGCACTTCATGCTCGCGGGCCAGCGCGAGGATGGCTTCGGCCAGTTCGTCGTCGCCCTTGGCACTCAGGGTGGGGGCCTGCTGGCCGTCGTAGCTCAGGGCAATGGCCTGGCGTGGTTGCGGCTGCTTCATGCGTTCTCGTCCACCCAACGTTGTTCCAGGCGTGTGCGTGGGCCTTGCGGTGGCGTGCCGGGATGGCATTCCAGATCGCCGACATCCAGGCCGCAGGCCAACAGGCGTTCGCGCAGGGCGCCGAGCTGGCTGTCGATCAGCCGTGCCGTGCGCTCCTGCTCGGCCCAGAGCTGGCCCGACAGGCGCCCCTGGGACAGTTGAGCCTGGACTTGCAGGGGGCCAAGGGGGGCCAGATCGAAGGCCAGCTCGATGCGCCACAGTGCGGCCAGCGGATCACGCTGTTCGTGCTGTTCACGTTCACGGTCGGCTTGCTGCTGCGGGGTTTCCTCGCGTTGCAGCTTGACCTGCAGGGGGATGAACTCCTGGCCGTGGCGGATGGGGATTTCGGTCTGCCAGGTGGTCTGCAGGTTGCCGTTTTCCAGCTGGCCGGATTGCTGCAGGCTGGACAGCGCATGGCTCTGCAGGCGCGACACGGCCCCGGCGGCCAGGCGCAGCAGTTGCTGCAGATCGCCTTCCTGCTCCAGCTTCTGCAGCAGGCGCGTGGGCAGCGGGAAGGGGCCCGACTGTGGGCGTGGGCTGACCTGGCCGAGCATGCCCAGTGCGCTGCGGGCAAAGCCAGGCAGCGCCTGGGCCAGGGAAGTGCTGGTCAGCATCGGGCTGAGCGTCGCGTTGGCCGGTGGCGGCGGCAACTGGGCGATCAGGCGCACCAGCTGTGCCTTGAGGTCGGGTGCCACGCCGCTGGCAAGGCCGCCGAGCAGCTTGGACTCCAGGAATGCGCCGCTGCTGCTGAGCGCCTGGGCGAGGTTCTTCGGTTCGCTCAGTTGGCGGGCGTCCGGCAGGCTGGCCAGCAGGCGCTCGGCGCTGGCGCGTAGTTCGACACCGGCGTCTGGCGAGCGGGCGATCTGCTGCAGGCCGCTGAGCAGCCCCGGCAGTGATGCCTGCTGCCCTTGCTGGGTGACCAGGTGCTGGGCGATCGCCAGTTGATCCTGACGGCCACTGAGGGGCACGAAACGCAGCGACTGGTCGCCTTGCACCAGGGCGCTGAGCAGGCTGCCGACCGGTAGTGGGCGTGGGCTGTCGATGGTCAGGGTGGCTCCGGCCTGGCTGCTGTTGAGCAGGCTCACCAGCGAACGGAAGCTGGCTGCTTCTCCGGGGGGCTGCGGCAATGCCTGGCTGGTCAGCACTTTGCCTTGCAGCAAGGTGCCGACCGGCACCTGGCGGGTGTCGAGGCGGGTGAGGGTGGCGATATTGTTGGCGTTGGCCTGCTGCACCAGCACCGCGAGGCGGTTGCTGTCGGTTTGGCTGACGGTGATCAGGCTGCCCTGGGGCAGTGGCTGGCTGGCGCTGGCCTGCAGCTGGGTCTGGTTGCCGTTGGTCTGGGTCAGGCGCAGCAGGAGCTGGAATTCCTGGCCGACCTGGCGCAGCGACATGACTTCGGCGCGCGCCGTCTCGCCCGGTGCCAGCAGATCGGGCTGCGATTGCAGCAGGCGCAGCAGTTCACCGGTCATGGCGGCCCTGGTCGCCTGGGGGCTTGGCGCAGTTTGTGCGCCGAGACTATTGATTTCAGTCATGATTGTATACAACCTGTCGAACCCGCCCTCTTGGCAGCGGGACAGCGCGTGTAATAATGCCGGCCGCCCGCCTGCCAGTATAACGGCAGGGCAGGGGGCGACTTGAGACACAGGGTTTAAGACCGGTGTCGTCTGCTTCGCGGGTAAACCCGCTCCCACAGGGATTGCGTTGGTCCTTGTGGGAGCGGGTTTACCCGCGAAGGAGCGGCGTAGATCATGAGCCCAACCTTAATAAGGCGAAACCGTGACCCTTCACCTCCAAGCCGCAGGCCTGGCCTGCGAGCGCGACTGGCGACTGCTGTTCGAGCACCTGGACTTCGAACTGCGCCCTGGCGACATGCTGCAGATTGCCGGCCCCAACGGCAGCGGCAAGACCAGCCTGTTGCGCCTGCTGGCCGGGCTGATGCAGCCCACCGCCGGGCAGATCCTGCTCGGCGGCCAGCCATTGGCCGAGCAGCGCCACGCCCTGGCCAGCATCCTCATCTGGATCGGGCACGCCGCCGGCATCAAGGACTTGCTCACCGCCGAAGAGAACCTCGCCTGGCTTTGCGCGCTGCACCAGCCGGCTAGCCGCGATGCCATCTGGCGCGCGCTGGAGGCCGTCGGCCTGCGCGGTTTCGAGGATGTGCCGTGCCATACCCTGTCAGCCGGCCAGCAACGGCGCGTGGCGCTGGCGCGGTTGTACCTGGACAGCCCGCCGCTGTGGATTCTCGACGAACCGTTCACCGCCCTCGACAAGCAGGGCGTCGCCCAGCTCGAGGCGCACCTGGCGGCGCATTGCGAACAGGGCGGCACGGTGGTGCTGACCACCCATCACAGCCTCGCGCACAAGCCTGCCGGTTACCGTGAACTTAACCTGGGGCAATGGGCGGCATGAGCGTATTCCTTCTGCTGTTGCGCCGCGAAGCGCGCCTGTTGTTCCGCCGTCCGGCGGAACTGGCCAACCCGCTGGTGTTCTTTGCCATAGTGGTCGCGCTGTTCCCCCTGGCGGTGGGCCCTGAGACGCAATTGTTGCAAACCTTGTCGCCGGGACTGGTCTGGGTCGCGGCGTTGCTGGCGGTGTTGCTGTCGCTGGACGGGCTGTTTCGCAGTGACTTCGAGGACGGCTCGCTGGAGCAGTGGGTGCTGTCGCCGCACCCACTGGCGTTACTGGTGCTGGCCAAGGTCCTGGCGCACTGGATCTTTTCCGGCCTGGCGCTGGTATTGTTGGCGCCACTGTTGGCGCTGATGCTCGGCTTGCCGGCCAGTTGCCTGCCGGTGCTGCTCGCTTCGCTGTTGCTGGGCACGCCGGTACTGAGCCTGCTGGGCGCGGTGGGGGCGGCGCTGACGGTCGGTCTCAAGCGCGGCGGTTTGCTGCTGGCGTTGCTGATTCTGCCGTTGTATATCCCTGTATTGATCCTGGGCAGTGGTGCGTTGCAGGCGGCGTTGCAGAATATGCCGGCCACCGGCCACCTGCTCTGGCTCGCCAGCCTGACGGCCCTGGCGGTGACACTGGCACCCTTTGCGATCGCCGCCGGCCTGAAGATCAGCGTCGGCGAATAACGAGTTCCGGGCATTGCAGCCTGGCCAACACCCTGGATGTACCCTGATGAAAATTAGCTGGACGTGGTTCCACAAGCTGGGTTCCCCCAAATGGTTCTATGCCATCAGCGGCCGCATGCTGCCGTGGCTGACCGTTTCCGCCATCCTGCTGCTGCTGGTGGGCATCACCTGGGGCCTGGCCTTCGCCCCCCAGGACTACCAGCAGGGCAACAGTTTCCGCATCATCTATATCCACGTGCCGGCAGCGATGCTGGCGCAGTCCTGCTACGTGATGCTGGCGGTGGCCGGGGTGGTGGGGCTGGTGTGGAAGATGAAACTGGCCGACGTCGCCCTGCAATGCGCAGCGCCCATCGGCGCCTGGATGACCGCAGTGGCGCTGGTTACCGGCGCCATCTGGGGCAAGCCGACCTGGGGCAGCTGGTGGGTGTGGGACGCGCGCCTGACCTCGATGCTGATCCTGCTGTTCCTGTACTTCGGCATCATCGCCCTGGGCCAGGCCATCAGTAACCGCGACAGCGCGGCCAAGGCCTGCGCGGTGCTGGCCATCGTCGGCGTGATCAACATCCCGATCATCAAGTACTCGGTGGAGTGGTGGAACACCCTGCACCAGGGCGCCACCTTCACCCTTACCGAAAAACCGGCGATGCCGGTGGAAATGTGGCTGCCGTTGCTGCTCACGGCGCTGGGTTTCTACTGCTTCTTCGGCGTGGTGCTGTTGCTGCGCATGCGCCTCGAAGTGCTCAAGCGCGAAGCCCGCGCCAGTTGGGTCAAGGATGAGGTAATGAACAGCCTGGGCCGGGGGGCAGCACGATGAGCTTCGCCTCGTTCAATGATTTCCTCGCCATGGGCCACCATGGCCTTTACGTCTGGTCGGCCTACGGCATCTGCCTGGCGGTGCTGGCGCTGAATGTCGCCGCGCCCCTGTTGGCCCGCCGGCGCTACCTGCAAGAAGAGGCGCGCCGTCTGCGCCGGGAGAGCAAACCGTGAATCCGCAGCGCAAGAAACGCCTGTTCATCATCCTCGGCCTGCTGGCCGGTGTCGGCGTGGCCGTGGGCTTTGCCCTGAGTGCCCTGCAGCAGAACATCAACCTGTTCTATACCCCCACGCAGATCGCCAACGGCGAAGCGCCGCTGGACACCCGCATCCGCGCCGGCGGCATGGTCGAGAAGGGCTCGGTGCAGCGCTCGGCGGACTCGCTGGACGTGCGCTTCGTGGTCACCGACTACGCCAAGTCCGTGCCGATCACCTACCGCGGCATCCTCCCCGACCTGTTCCGCGAAGGGCAGGGCATCGTCGCGCTGGGCAAGCTCAACGCCGACGGCGTGGTGGTGGCTGACGAAGTGCTGGCCAAGCACGACGAGAAATACATGCCGCCGGAAGTCAGCAAGGCCCTGAAAGAAAGCGGCCAGGCGGAGGCCAAGCCATGAACGCGGCCCTGGTGATCCCCGAACTCGGCCAGTTGGCGATGATCCTGGCGATCTGCTTCGCGGTCGTGCAGGCCACGGTGCCCTTGCTTGGCGCCTGGCGCGGCGACAGCCTGTGGATGAGCCTGGCGCGCCCGGCGGCCTGGGGGCAGTTTGCTTTCCTCGCCTTTGCCTTCGCCTGCCTGACCCACGCCTTCATGACCGACAACTTCTCGGTCACCTATGTGGCCAGCAACTCCAACAGCGCCTTGCCCTGGTACTACAAGTTCAGCGCCGTATGGGGCGCCCACGAGGGCTCGCTGCTGCTGTGGGCGCTGATCCTCGGTGGCTGGACCTTCGCCGTGTCGATCTTCTCGCGCCAACTGCCGCAAGTGATGCTGGCCCGGGTGCTGGCGGTGATGGGCATGATCAGCGTCGGCTTCCTGAGCTTCTTGATCATCACGTCCAACCCGTTCTCGCGCCTGTTGCCACAGGTGCCAGGCGACGGTCGCGACCTCAACCCGCTGCTGCAGGACTTCGGCCTGATCGTCCACCCGCCGATGCTGTACATGGGCTACGTGGGCTTCTCGGTGGCCTTCGCCTTCGCCATCGCCGCGCTGCTCGGCGGGCGCCTGGACGCTGCCTGGGCGCGCTGGTCGCGGCCCTGGACCATCGTTGCCTGGGCCTTCCTCGGGGTGGGCATCACCCTCGGCTCGTGGTGGGCCTACTACGAACTGGGCTGGGGCGGCTGGTGGTTCTGGGACCCGGTGGAAAACGCCTCGTTCATGCCTTGGCTGGTGGGCACGGCGCTGATCCATTCGCTGGCGGTCACCGAAAAGCGCGGCGTATTCAAGAGCTGGACCGTGCTGCTGGCCATCGCTGCATTCTCGCTGAGCCTGCTGGGTACCTTCCTGGTCCGTTCCGGCGTGCTGACGTCGGTGCACGCGTTCGCCGCCGACCCGTCGCGCGGCATCTTCATCCTGATCTTCCTGCTGTTCGTGGTCGGTGGCTCGCTGACCTTGTTCGCCCTGCGCGCACCCGTGGTCAAGAGCCAGGTCGGCTTTGCCCTGTGGTCGCGGGAAACCCTGCTGCTGGCCAACAACCTGGTCCTGGTGGTGGCGGCCTCCATGATCCTGCTCGGCACTCTCTACCCGCTGGTGCTCGATGCCTTGACCGGGGCCAAGCTGTCGGTCGGCCCGCCTTACTTCGATGCCTTGTTCCTGCCGCTGATGGCGCTGCTGATGCTGGTGCTGGGCGTGGGTGTGGTGGTGCGCTGGAAGGACACCCCCGGCAAATGGCTGGCCAGCATGATGACCCCGGTGCTGATCGGCAGCGCCGTGCTGGCGCCGCTCGCCGGGTTGCTGGTCGATGACTTCGACTGGCCGGCCCTGAGCGTATTCGCCCTGGCTGCCTGGGTGGTCCTCAGCGGCGTACGCGACATCCTCGATAAGACCCGCCACAAGGGCCTGTTCAAAGGCCTTGGCGGCCTTGGTCGCAGCTACTGGGGCATGCAGCTGGCCCACCTCGGCCTGGTGGTGTGCGCCCTGGGCGTGGTGCTGTCGAGCAACAACAGCGCCGAGCGCGACCTGCGCATGGCGCCGGGCGAGACGGTCGAGCTGGGCGGCTACCACTTCCTGTTCGAAGGCGCCAAGCACTTCGAGGGCCCTAACTTCATCTCCGACAAGGGCACCGTGCGGGTTTCCCGCGAGGGCCGTGAAGTCTCGGTACTGCACCCGGAAAAACGCCTGTACACCGTGCAGCAGTCGATGATGACCGAGGCCGGCATCGATGCCGGCTTTACCCGCGACCTGTATGTCGCTCTGGGCGAGCCGCTGGAAAACGGCGCCTGGGCGGTGCGGGTGCATATCAAACCCTATGTCCGCTGGATCTGGCTGGGCGGTCTGCTGACCGGCCTGGGCGGCTTGCTGGCGGCCTTCGACCGACGCTACCGCGTCAAGGTCAAGACCCGGGTGCGTGAGGCCCTGGGCGTGTCTGGAGCAACTGCATGAAGCGTTGGGTCATGGTGGTGCCACTGGCGGTATTTCTGCTGGTGGCGGTGTTTCTTTACAAAGGGCTGTTCCTCAAGCCCGACGAGCTACCCTCGGCGATGATCGGCAAGCCGTTCCCGGCCTTCTCGCTGGGTACCGTGCAGGGCGACCGCACGCTGACCCAGGCCGACCTGCTCGGCCGTCCGGCGCTGGTCAACGTGTGGGGCACCTGGTGCCCGTCGTGCAAGGTCGAGCACCCCTACCTCAACCAGCTCGCCGAGCAGGGTGTGGTGATCCACGGGGTCAACTACAAGGACGACAACGCCGCCGCGTTGAAATGGCTGGCCGAGTTCCACAACCCCTACCAGCTCAATATCGCCGACCCGCAAGGCTCGCTGGGCCTGGACCTGGGGGTGTACGGCGCGCCGGAAACCTTCCTGGTCGATGCCAAGGGCATCATCCGCTACAAGCACGTCGGTGTGGTCGATGCCACGGTGTGGCGCGAGCAGCTGGCGCCGCTGTACCAGGGCCTGGTCGATGAGGCCAGGCCATGAAGCGCTGGTTAGCTGCCGCCGTGCTGGGTTTGAGCCTGGCCGGCGCCGCCAGGGCGGCCATCGACACCTACCAGTTTCGCGACGAAGCCGAGCGTGAGCGCTACCAGCAACTGACCAAGGAACTGCGCTGCCCCAAGTGCCAGAACCAGGACATCGCCGACTCCAACGCGCCGATTGCCGCCGACCTGCGCCGCGAGATCTTCCGCATGCTTGGCGAGAACAAGAGCAATCAGCAGATCGTCGACTTCATGGTCGATCGCTATGGCGACTTCGTGCGTTACAAGCCAGCGCTCAGTGGGCGCACCTTCCTGCTCTGGTTCGGCCCGGGCATCCTGCTGGCTGGCGGTTTCGTGGTGCTGGCGCTGATCGTGCGCCGCCGCCGTGGCCAAGCCGCGGCCGGCCCCGCCGAATTGTCTGCCGACGAACGCGAGCGTCTCGCCAAACTGCTGGAAAAAGACCGTACCCATGACTGAATTCTGGCTTAGCGCGGGCCTGCTGCTGCTCGCCGCCCTGGCATTTCTGCTGCTCCCGATCCTGCGTGGCCGCCGTCGCCAGCAGGCCGAGCAGGACCGTACCGCACTCAACGTGGCGCTGTTCGAAGAACGCGTCGCCGAGCTGGCTGCCCAGCAGCAGGCCGGGGTGCTCGACGCCGAACAACTGGCCAAGGGCCGCGACGAAGCGGCCCGCGAGCTGCTGGCCGACACCGAGCGCGACGGCGTCGCCCGCCAGGGCCACCTGGGCAAGGCCATCCCGCTGCTGGCGGCGGTGCTGGTGCCCGCCATGGCGCTGGGGCTGTACCTGCACTTCGGCGCTGCCGACAAGGTCGAGCTGACCCAGGAGTTCGCCAAGGCGCCGCAATCCATGCAGGAAATGACCTCGCGCCTGGAGCGGGCGGTACAGGCCCAGCCGGACTCGGCCGAAGCCCTGTACATCCTGGGCCGCACCTATATGGCCGATCAGCGCCCGGCGGATGCCGCCAAGGCCTTCGAGCGCGCAGTATCCCTGGCCGGGCGCCAGCCGGAGCTGCTCGGGCAATGGGCCCAGGCGCTGTACTTCGCCGCTGACAAGCAGTGGAGCCCGCAGTTGCAAGCGCTGACCGAGGAGGCCTTGAAGGCCGACCCGCAGGAAGTCACCAGCCTTGGCCTGCGCGGTATTGCCGCGTTCGAGGGGCAGCGTTACCAGGAGGCCATCGGCTTCTGGCAGCGCCTGCTGGCGCAGCTGCCCGAGGGCGATGCCTCGCGTGCCGCACTGCAGGGCGGCATCGACCGCGCCGCAGACAAGCTCAAGGCTGGCGGCGCCAAGGTCGAGCAAAGCGCACGTCTGAAAGTGCGGGTAGAGCTGGCCGCCGCGCTCAAGGACAAGGTCCGCCCGGACGACACCGTGTTCATCTTCGCCCGCGCCAGCAATGGCCCGCCCATGCCGCTGGCGGCCAAGCGGGTGACCGTGGCGCAGTTGCCGATCGAGGTGGAGCTGTCGGACGCCGACGCGATGATGCCGCAGATGAAACTGTCGGACTACGCTGAAGTCCAACTGGTTGCCCGTGTCTCCCGTGCAGGCCAGCCGACCCACGGTGAGTGGAAAGGCCAGAGCGCCCCGCTGGCCAGCGGCACCCAGGCCATCCAGCACCTGACCATCGACAGCCCCGATTCATAAGAGAGCAACGCCATGAACAGCACCGTCCGCCTGACCCTGATTACCCTGGCCCTGGGTCTGTCCGCGTGTACGGTGCATCAGCCAGGCGAGCGCGAGCCGCTGCCGCCAATCCAGACCACACCGCCGCCGCACCAGGGGCCGGCGGTCAAGCCGCTGCCAGGCAGCAAGCCCGGTGGGCCGGCGGCGACGCCCAAGCCAATGCCGCGCACTTCCGCCAGTTTTGCCCCGCCACCCGGCGGCGCCAGCCACTGGGACCCGAAGCTGGGGGTCTATGTGCTGGAAAAGCAGCCCAACACCTTCTACCGCCAACGCACCTATTACCGCTGGAACAACGGCTGGAGCTGGTCGTTGAGCCCCAACGGCCCGTGGCAGGACACCGACAGCAGTGGTGTGCCGGGTGGTTTGGGCAGGGCGTTCGGGCAATAACTGCCGTGGTCTGATCGCGGGGCAAGTCGCATCGGCGCACCGCCGCTCCCACGATTCTTCGTGGGAGCGGGCTTGCCCCGCGATAGGGCCGGCAGCGTCAACAACTGGCATACTCCCCCTTCGCATTCAATGGAGGGTGGCATGAGCAAGACAGTCCTGGTGCTGGTGGAAACCGTCGATGACTACCTACCCCTGCTGGAACAGGCCGGTTACCGCCTGATCCGCGCGCCCTCGCCGCAGCTGCGCGCCGATGCCATCGCCCGGCACGCTGGCGAAATCGATGCTGTGCTCACCCGTGGCCCGTTGGGCCTGACTGGTGCTGAAATCGAACAGCTGGTGAAGCTGCAGATCATCTGCGTGATCGGCGCCGGCTACGAGCAGGTCGACCTGGCCACCGCCGCGGCACGGGGCATCACCGTCACCAATGGCGCCGGGGCCAATGCCGGCGCGGTCGCTGACCATACCCTGGCCCTGCTGCTGGCGCTGCTGCGCGACATCCCGCGTGCTGACGCCAGCACCCGTCGCGGTGAATGGAACCGAGTGATCAGCCCATCGGTGAGTGGCAAACGCCTGGGCATCATCGGCCTTGGCGCTGTCGGGCAGGCCATCGCCCGGCGCGCCGCCCTGGGCTTCGACATGAACGTCAGCTACCACAGCCGCACCCCGCGCACCGATGTGCCCTACACCTGGTACGACAGCCCGCTGCACCTGGCCGACGCGGTGGACATCCTCGTGGTGGCCACTCCGGGCGGCAACGGCACTCGCCACCTGGTGGATGCCCAGGTGCTCGAAGCCTTGGGCGCCGAGGGCTATCTGGTCAACATCGCCCGAGCCAGCGTGGTGGATACCCAGGCGTTGGTTGCTGCCTTGCAGCAGGGTGCGATCGCCGGCGCTGCGCTGGATGTGTTCGATGACGAGCCTGCCGTGCCCGATGCGCTCAAGGCGCTGGCCAACACCGTACTCACCCCGCATGTCGCCGGCCAGTCACCGCAAGCGGCCCGTGACACCGTGACCCTGGTGCTACGCAACCTGGAGGCGTTCTTCGCCGGCCAGCCAGTGCTCACGCCTGTTCGCGGCTGAACCTTTTGCCGATGTTTGCCTGGCACCCTGCCGGGCTTGAGGAGTTTTTGCATGCAACTCGAGATCTTCCAGGTCGATGCGTTTTCTGCCGTGCCTTTCGGCGGCAACCCCGCGGCGGTGATTCCGCTGGAGCAGTGGTTGCCGGACGACCTGCTGCAACGCATCGCCGAAGAGAACAATCTGTCGGAAACCGCCTATTTCGTCCGCAATGGCGAAGTGTTCGACTTGCGCTGGTTCACGCCGGCCGTGGAAGTCGACCTGTGTGGTCATGCGACCTTGGCGGCGGCCTGGGTGCTGTTCGAGCAACTGGGCGAGCGAGCCGAGGTGCTGCGGTTCAGTACCCGTAGCGGTGAGTTGCGGGTCAGCCGTGCTGCCGATGGCCGGCTGGCCATGGATTTCCCGGCCAAGCAGCCGGTTGCAGTGGATATACCCGAAGGCTTGCTGGCGGCATTGGGTCTGGGTACCGCGAGTGCAGTGTACCGATCGGACGATTATGTGGTGATGATCGATGACGCCTCGCTGCTCGACGCGCTCGAACCGGACTTCGTTGCACTGTCGGCTTTCGATGTACGTGGCATCGCAGTGACCGCGCCGGGCCGCGGCTTCGATTTCGTTACCCGCTGGTTCGGCCCTCGGGTCGGGGTCAACGAGGACCCGGTCACAGGCTCTGCTCATACTTCGCTGGCGCCGTTGTGGGCGGCTCGACTGGGCAAACCAGTGCTTAGTTGCGAACAGGGCGGTGCTCGCAAGGGGCAGTTGACTTGTGAAGTGCCGGGTAATGGGCGGGTGATCATTCTTGGGCTTGGGGCGCTGTATCTTCGCGGCTCGATTCATATCTGAACATGCGGGCCTGCTTCGGCTCGAAGCAGGTCCGTCAAGGATTGGGCTATTGATCGCCGGCAATATATTGGAAAGTGGCATCGCCACTGGGCACTGTCGGCAGCGTGACCTTGATGAGCGGAATACTGATACCGGTCTTGCTCAGGAATTTTGCCCTGTCCTTTTTGGCATCGATCAAGGCCGTACTGTTGTTGTAGAAGAAGGCCTGTAGCGGTAGACGGCCATCCAGATTGTCATCCCAGACTTTTAGCAACAGTTCATTCCATTGGTTGAAGTAGCGTGAATCACGCCATTTGGAGCGCATGCCTTGATAGAAGTTGGGGCCTGCATACTGGTTCAGTTCATCACGAACATCCCAACCACAGATTCTGCTGCCGGCGGTACCTGGCGGATAGGCCGCGTTCCACTGCTCCGCCATTGTGATATTCAGGCGATGGCATTTGTCGGAATTGGCAACGCCCGGGTAAACGCCACAACCTTGATCCGCCTTACGGTTGTCGGTCCAACCGTCCATGGGGAAAAAGCAAAGCACTTGTATGCGTTCAAGACCCGCAGGCGTGTTCAGCACGGGATAGAAAATCAGGCCGTTCACATTGGGACGATCCCAGGCGAAGGAGGCAAAGTTGTTGTCCTTGCGCAAGAACGAGAATGAAACGCTGCCCTTGGCGTGTGCCTTGGGGCTGGGGTCCCAGGAATCATAGGCGTCCCCGTAAGTGGTGACGCGAATCATCACCCCTGAGCACAGAAAAGCGGGCATGGTGTCGCTGCCGCAGTCTGCCGGTCTTTCATGATAGCTGCTGGTCAGCGCCGCTGCGGTCGCCGGGCCATCGGCCCTGGTGACGGTCGTGGAGGGGCGTTGCCCGGCACACCCGGTAAGTAGCAACACAATCAACAGAAAGAGCCTGGTCTTCATGGCAGGTGACCTCGATTCGCCACTGAGGCGTAAGTGATAGCCGCTGCATCCCGGTTGGATGCGGCAAGCATCGGGTTACATGTTTCAAGGCCTAGGCGTGAGTGAAACTAAGGCAGGAGGGCAGAGAGCCACAACTGGCAAAAATACCAGGTGGCGAGGCTGCGCGTTGTGGGATGGGCACATGTCCCTCTCGGGCTATCAGTGCGGGTTGTGACTATACTCGCTGCCTCATCCAGCAGAGATGCTCAACTATGTCCATGGAAAAGCAAGGCACCTGCCTGTGCGGTGCGACCCGCTTGAAGGTCACCGTCGGCAACACCCATATCAGCGCCTGCCACTGCAGCATGTGCCGCAAGTGGACCGGCGGCCCGCTGCTGGCGGTACATTGCGCCGCGCCGCCGCAGATCGAGGGCCCGGCGCCCAGCGTCTACGACTCCTCGCCATGGGCCCAGCGCGGTTTCTGCGGCCAGTGCGGTACGCACTTGTTCTACCGCTTGAAAAAGGACGATATGTACGTTGTGCCGGTAGGCTTGTTCGACGGTAAGCAAGACTGGACCTTCACCGAGCAGATCTTCATCGATGAAAAGCCCACCTGGTACTGCTTCAGCAACGAGACCAAAAATCTCACCGGCCAGCAGATCTTCGAGCAGTTCTCCCCATCCTGAGGCAGCCGGTCTTGCCAAGCAGCTGCATTCCTGCGAAAAGGGCGGCCACGAAAAACCGCTTCGAGGAACCTGCCATGAGCAGTGAGCTGCAAGTCATCGATCTACAGGAAGGCGACGGCAAGGCCGTGGTCAAGGGCGCGCTGATCACTACCCAGTACCGGGGCACCCTGGCCGACGGCAGCGAGTTCGATTCGTCCTGGACGCGCGGCAAGCCGTTCCAGTGCGTGATCGGCACCGGCCGGGTGATCAAGGGCTGGGACCAGGGCCTGATGGGCATGCGCGTGGGTGGCAAGCGCAAGCTGCTGGTGCCGGCACATCTGGGCTATGGAGAGCGTAGCGTGGGCGCAATCCCGCCGAATTCCGATCTGACCTTCGAGATCGAACTGCTCGAAGTACTGACCCGGGACGATTGAGGCACGGGACATCATTTGGCAACAGTCCTCTACTAACGTGGTCGCTGGTCACGGAACGGCAGTTGTATCCAGGGAGGAACCAAACGGGGCGAGGGCACTCTGACCCTCACGCGCGGCCAAGGATGGCATCCACTTCAAGGGCGCCTGCGGCATCGACGGCAGGCCATGTGGCGAGCCTCGATACCTTCTGTCACAAGAGCCTGCCGTAGATGAAACTGCCCCCCTTCGTTCGCCGTCGTCGTCACCTGCTGTTGAGCCTGTTGCTCACCGCTGCGGCCGTGCCCCTGGCAATGGATGTGGTCGAAAGCCGGGCGCAACCGGTGGATGGCACCCAGACCCTGGTGTTCCTGCGCCACGCCGAAAAGCCTGGCGAAGGCTTGGGCCAGTTGAACTGCCAGGGGCTCAACCGTGCCATCGACCTGGCCACCTTGCTGCCGGAGCGTTTCGGCAAGGCCGACTACGTGTTCGCCGCCAATCCTTCGCGGCATGTCGAGGAGGGCAGCCAGGACCGAAGCTACAGCTATATCCGCCCACTCATGACCATCACCCCCAGTGCCATCCGCCTGGGCCTGCCGGTGAACATCGACTACGGCGCCAACGACACCGACGGCCTGGCCAGGGAACTGCTGCGCGACAAGTACCGCAATGCCACCGTCTATACCGCCTGGTCCCATGGTTACCTGCCGGAACTGATCAATGCCGTGGCCGGCAAGGCCCTGGGTGAGGATCGGGTGATCACCCAGGACTGGAGCGGGGATGACTTCGACACCCTGTACGTGCTCACCCTGACCTGGCACGACGGCAAGGCCAGCCTGCTCAGCCGTAATGTGCGCCAGGGCCTCGACAACGGCGAGTCTGGCTGCCCGACCTGAGCTGCTGGTACTGTCTTGCGCTGAACCCATGCACAGGGATGTACGGATGAGCCAGCGGGTAACAGTGATCGGAGGAGGGGTGGTTGGCCTGGCGACCGCCTATGCGCTGGTGCGCGAGGGGTACTCGGTCGACCTGGTCGAAGCCCGTGACAGCCTGGCCAGTGCCACCAGTTTCGCCAATGGCGGGCAGCTTTCATACCGCTATGTGGCGCCGCTGGCCGATGCCGGAGTGCCATGGCAGGCGCTTGGTTGGTTGTTGCGGGGCGATTCGCCCTTGCGCTTGCGCCTGCGCCTGGACCCGGCCCAGTGGCGCTGGCTGGCGGCCTTCGTCATGGCCTGCCGCACAGGGGTCAATCGCCGCAATGCTGCCCAGTTGTTGAACTTGGCCCTTGAGAGCCAGGCAGCGCTGGCGCGTTGGCGCGAGGAGGACGGCCTGGCGGATTTTGCCTGGCGGCGCAACGGCAAACTGGTGGCCTTTCGCACCCGGCAGGCCTTCGCCCATGGGCGCGAACAGTTGCTCGATCCACTCAATCAGCAGGTGCTGGATGCCGGGCAATTGCGCCTGCTCGACCCGGCGTTGGCCGAGGCGCCTTTTATCGGCGGTGTGTTCACCCCGGACGAGGAAGTCGCCGATTGCCACCGCTTCTGCCTGCGCCTGGCCGAGCGGCTGGAGGCGTCGGGGCACTGCCGGCTGCACCTGGGCCAGGCGGTGACTCGGCTGATACGGCGCAAGGACGAAGTGGTGGCGCTGGCGCTCGCTGATCGCCAGTTGGACGTCCAACGCCTGGTGCTGTGCGCCGGGCACCGCAGCGCCAGCCTGGCATTGCCCGGCTTGAACCTGCCGGTTTATCCACTCAAGGGCTACAGCCTGACCGCACCCGTCACCGAGGCGCATCGGGCGCCTGACGTGAGCCTGACCGACTACGAGCGCAAGATCGTCTATGCGCGGCTGGACCAGCAGCTGCGGGTGGCGGCGATGGTGGACATTGTCGGCTATGACGAAACGGTGGATGCCGGCAGGCTGCGCAGCATGCGCCGTCTGGCGGGAGAGACGCTGCCCGGGGCGGCCGATTATGGCCAGGCGGTGGAGTGGGCGGGGATGCGGCCGGCAACGCCGACCGGGGTGCCGATCATCGGGGCGACGATGTACCGCAACCTGTGGTTGAACCTGGGGCATGGGGCGTTGGGGTTCACCCTGGCCTGTGGCAGTGGCGAGCGGTTGGCCAGGATGATGGGGTGAGTCTGCGGGCCCTATCGCCGGCAAGCCGGCTCCCACAAGTGCATGTGGGAGCCGGCTTGCCGGCGATAGGGCCAGTACTGGCGGTAAGTGATTCAGCGACCGAACCGCATCGGCCAGCCCACCACCTTCTTCACCCGCGGCGTGGCATAGGTGCGCACCTTGGATGTGCTCAAGCCCAGGCGCACCAGCGATTCGGCGATGGTCACCGCCGCACTCACACCATCCACAACCGGCACCCCGGTGCGCTGGCGAATTTCTTCGTCAAGCCCGGCCATACCGCCACAACCCAGGCAGATCACCTCGGCCTTGTCCTCCTGCACGGCGCGCTCGGCCTGCTCGACGATGGCTTCAACGGCCCGCCTTGGGTCGGCCTCCAGCTCCAGTACCGCCAGCCCGCTGGCACGCACCGAGGCGCAGCGGTCGTACAGGCCCGACAGTTTCAGACGGTCCTCGATCAGCGGCACGGTGCGGTCCAGGGTGGTTACCACCGAGTAAGCGTGGCCCAGGTACATCGCCGTGCTGGCGGCGGCGTCGGTGATGTCCACCACTGGTACGTTGAGCAACTCCTGCAGGCCTTCGCGGCCATGTTCGCCGTAGCCGGCCTGGATGACGGCGTCGTAGGGCTGGTCATAGGCCAGCACCCGGTCCATCACGGCGATGGCGGCCAGGTAGCTCTCGAAATTGCCTTCCACCGATTCGGCGCCGAACCAGGGCGTCAGGCCGACGATCTCGGTGCCCGGCGCGGCGACGCTGCGCGCCTGCTCGGCGATGGCCTCGGTTATGGCTGCGGTGGTGTTGACGTTGGCGATCAGAATACGCATGACGGACTTCCCTGAAATCAGTGGCTGCTGTGGTCGACGGCGATGCACTCGCCGCTGACGTCGTGGTACTGGGCGTGGCGCGGTGCGATCAGCAGGTACAGGGCGGCGGCGATGCCGGCCCCGATCAGCCAGGAGAACGGCGCGACACTCTGGAAGTTGGGTACCAGGGCCAGGACGATGGCCAAGAGCGCTGCGGGGATGAACGCGGCGAGGGCGCGCAGGTTGATGCCCTTGCTGTAGTGGTAGGCGCCGGCGGGGTTCTCGCTGTACAGCTCGGGCACGTTGATGCGGCCCTTACGCAGCAGCCAGTAGTCGGCCATGATCACGCCGTACAGTGGGCCGAGCAGGGCGCCCAGCCCCGACAGGAAGTACACGATCACCAGCGGGCTGTTGTACAGGTTCCACGGCAGGATCAGCACCGCCAGGGTGGCGCTGATCAGGCCGGCACGGCGGAAGTTCAGGTGGCGTGGCGCCAGGTTGCTGAGCACGAAGGCCGGGGCGACGAAGTTGGCCATGATGTTCACCGCCACGGTGACGATCAGGAAGGCCATGCAGCCCAGCACCAGGAACAGGGTGTTGGGGATGCTGGCGACAATCTGTGTCGGGCTGTCGATGATCTGGCCGTTGATCTGGAACTGCGCGCCGCACAGCACCACGGTGATGGCGGCGAACACCAGGATGTTCACCGGCAGGCCCCAGAAGTTGCCGACGCGGATGGTCTTGCGGCACGGCGAGCTGCGCGCGAAGTCGCAGAAGTTCAGCACCAGGGTGCCGTAGATCGCCAGCCACAGTGCGCCGCCGGCAAAGATGTTGCGCCACATCTCGTAGCCGGTCAGGGGTTCGGCAACCGACCAGGCGATGCGCGCGTCGGCCTTGAAGTACATGAATACCGCCAGGCAGGCCACGGTCAGCAGGATCACCGGGCCGGCGAAGGCTTCGTAGCGGCGCACCATTTCCATGCCGTAGGCGAGGATCACCAACTGCACCAGCCAGATCGACACGAAGCACACCCAGCCCAGGCTCGACAGGCCGAGGATGCTGTCGTGGTCGTAGGCGGCCACTTGCGGCCAGACGGCCGTGAGCAGCACCCGCAGCACTACAGAGGCGAGGTAGGTCTGGATACCGAACCAGGCGATGGCGATCACCGCGCGGATCAGCGCCGGGATCTGCGCGCCGTGGATGCCAAAGGCGATGCGGCTGATCACCGGGAACGGCACGCCGGTTTTCTGCCCCATGTAGCCGGACAGGTTCATGAAGAAGTACACCAGCGCCGCGCCGATCGCCAGCGACAGGAGGATCTGCCAGCCGCCCAGGCCGAGGGCGAACAGCCCCATGGCGAAGGAGTAGTTGGCGATGTTGTGCACGTCGTTGGTCCACAGCGCGAAGATGCTGTAGCCGCCCCAGCGCCGGCCTTCGGCTTTGGTCGGGGCGAGGTCGCGGTTATGCAGGCGCGGGCTCAGTTCGAGGTCGGCCGGGTGGCCTTCGAGGGTGGTTGCGGCGGGGCTGGTGCTGGCAACGGAAAGTTCAGGGGCAAGGGGGAGGCTGCTACTCATTCCGGCGGCTCCTGATGCGTGTGACTGCGATGAGCGGGCGCTGGCGCACGGGCTCGCCATCTCGTCGGTGCAGGCGTTGGCATCACTGGGTTCTGGGCGCGGCGGTCGCGGTTCGGGGCGACGCTGCGGGTTCTTGTGTATTTATGTTTCGTTCAACTTGTATACAAAACACGAACACACAAAAGCCAGTTCTATGCCAGGGTGAATCCAAGTTTCATGGTGCCATCATTTTGAGTTTGGCTAGTTGAAATATAAGTTGCTGAAATTAAGGATTTATAAGTTGACCGAATGAACAGTTTAAATTTTTTAAGATGCGAATTAGTTGATCAACTGGTCAAAATTAGTTGGCTGTGGTGTGTAACCTAATGGGGCGCTGCTTCGCAAAAGTGCACACAAAAATGGCACTTAAGGTGACATTTATGTGTACAAAAAATCGCCAAGGTTCTTCGCCGGCAAGCCGGCTCATTCAGCGCGCACTGCGATACCCCGCCATGCCAACAAGGCGGACAGCGGTGATGCCACAGGAAAGACTGGCCCGAAACAAACTGTGGGAGCGGGTTTACCCGCGAAGCGCCGCGCGGGCGGCGCTCGATCTCATAGGCGCTGATGAAACATCGGCGAACACCTAGTGGCCCATATGCGAATTCAAGACAGGCCCCTGGGCGTCACACCGCTGGCCTTGGGTAATCAGGATCGGGTAACGGCCACCAGGCGCATGGCGGGAGATTGGGTGAAGGCCACCAGGTGCCTGGCGATGTTTTTGTAGCGCCTATGAGATCGAGCGCCGCCCGCGCGGCGCTTCGCGGGTAAACCCGCTCCCACAGTTTGTTTCGGGCCAGTCTTTCCTGTGCCATCACCTGGTCCGCCTTGTTGGCATGACGCGGTATCGCGGTGCGCGCGGATGCCGCTGCGCCTGTCTCACAGGCAATCCACCCCTCAGTGCTTCATCCCCAACTCCGCATCATCCAGCAGCGCCTTGGCCAGCGCGCTCAGGTAATACGACGCCCACAGCAGTTGCGGCTTCTCTTCCATGATCCCGGTAATGGTCAGGTCGCGCACGCAGCCCATCAGTTCCGAAGCCTGGTCCCGCGCATGCTGGCAGGGGATGCCGGGCTCGATGCAGAACAGCGGGGCGGTCATCCCTTCGCCTTGATAGAACTTGGTTTTGCCCACGGTGGTGCGGGGCGTGGTGTCGTCTGTGTTCATTGCTCACTCTCCCTGAAATGATCGATGCCTGGACGGCCCCTGTCGCTGGCAACCCAACGCCACAGTTACGGCACCGGTGCTAGGGCAAAGCCAATCCCTGTGGGAGCCGGCTTGCCGGCGATGAGGGCGGCCCAGGCAAAACACGCCTACCGGCCTAGTGGAACGCCCGGCGCTCCAGCTGCGGCATCTGCGCTTGAATCAACGCCGACTCGAGCAGCACCCGCAGCGCCTCGATCTCATGCATCAACGCCATGATCAGAAGCGACGCGGGCGACTTGGGTTGCTGGACCGAAATGGCCTGATGCGCCATGGCCTGAGCGCACAGGGCGTACTCCGTGGCCTGGACGAGGGTGTCTTCGAGGGAGTGGTGGTTGTGGGGTGGATCGGGGACGATCTTCAACATAGCTATTTACCTTTCAGGTGCGACCACCTGCCTGCTGTCAAACAGGAGGGTGGCAGCTGTACGTGGGTTGACAGACCGGCGGAAATAGCAAAGTTCCGGCGCACGCGAACGTGCCCGCACGTACAGCCGCCATAACGGCAAACCGCACGCTATTTACCGTCACAGCCTGTCAAAGCTGTGTCGTTGATGAGCAACGACTCGCCGAGACTAGGGGGCCGCCAGGGCGACCGCAACGGAAAAAAGGCGGCAGGAGTATGTTTGGGAAATGGACTACAAGTAAGGGCTTTAATCTGATTCTTCGTGGCCGGTAGCAAATTCAGGAGTTGCAGACATCGCATGGATATTGGCCGGTCTTCGTAGGCGCATTTCAGCGCGCACAAAGATATCGCGCCATGCCAACAAGGCGGACAGCGGTGATGGCCCAGGCTTAACTGGCCCGAAACAAATGTGGGAGCTGGCTTGCCAGCGATGCGCCGCGCGGGCGGCGCTCGATCTGATAGGCGCTGCAAACCTGTCGCCATGCACCTGGTGGCCCACATGCGATTTCAAGACAGGCCCTTGGGCCTCACACCGCTGGCCCTGGGTAGTCAGGATCGGGTAACGGCCACAAGGTGCATGCCGGGAGATTGGGTGAAGGCCACCAGGTGCCTGGCGATGATTTTGTAGCGCCTACAAGATCGAGCGCCGCCCGCGCGGCGCTTCGCGGGTAAACCCGCTCCCACAGTTTGTTTCGGGCCAGTCTTTCCTGTGCCCTCACCTGGTCCGCCTTGGCGCATGTCGAAAGTCCTGCGCTGGCCCATCTTCAAGCCATCGGCGGCAGTCTGCGCTTCACCGGGGTCTTCTTGATGATTGCGGTATTGGTCTCGGCCAGCGTATTGAGCAGGTCGAGCAGGGTGTCCAGCTGTTCCATCGAACGCACATGCAGGCGGGCGATAAAGCAGTCCTCCCCCGTAACCTTGTCGCATTCGGTGAACTCGGGGATGGCGATGATCTGCCGCTCCACCTCCTGCAGCTTCCCAGGCAGTGGGCGCACGCGCACGATGGCCTGCAACTGGTAGCCAAAGCAGCGTGGGTCTACCTCCACCGTATAGCCACGCAGCACGCCACGTTCCTCCAGGCGGCGCAGGCGCTCGCTGACGCTGGGCGCGGACAGCCCGCTGATCTGCGCCAAGGCCTTGAGCGAGCGGCGAGAGTCCTCCATCAGGGCGTTGATCAATAGCTGGTCGATGTCGTCAGTCATGGCTACCTCGTTAGGCAATTCCGGTGATTGGCCTTGATAGTAAAGGCGAATGGCTAAATCTGCCTTCGCTATCCGCTGGAAGGCCCATCGGCACCCCGCGCATACTGTGGCCATCGTGTACAGGAGGTGTGAGATGGACAATTCGCTGCGCCGCGGCTCCCTGGAAATGGTCGCCGCCATGCTGATCTCCGGGACCATCGGCTGGTTCGTGCTGGTGTCCGGGCAGCCGGTGCTGGAGGTGGTGTTCTGGCGCTGCTTGTTCGGCGCCGGCACCTTGCTGCTGATTTGCGCGGCCATGGGCTTTCTCAAACCCGGCGTGCTGACCCGCGCCACCTTCCTGCTGGCGGTGGTCAGCGGGGTGGCGATCGTCGGCAACTGGGTGCTGCTGTTCGCCTCTTACTCGCGGGCATCGATCGCCATCGGCACGGCGGTGTACAACGTCCAGCCGTTCATGCTGGTGGGGCTGGCGGCGCTGTTTCTCGGCGAGAAGATCACCCTGGCCAAGCTGACCTGGCTGGGCGTGGCCTTTGTCGGCATGCTGGCCATCGTCAGCGCCCATGGCGCCGGGCAAGCCAGCGGCAGCGAGTACCTGTTGGGCATCGGCCTGGCGCTGGGGGCCGCTTTCCTTTATGCGGTGGCGGCACTGATCATCAAGCGCCTGACCGGCACGCCGCCGCACCTGATCGCACTGATCCAGGTGAGCACCGGGGTGCTGCTGCTGGCGCCATGGGTGAAGCTCGGCGGCCTGCCGGGTGAGTGGCCGGCATTGGGCAGCCTGGTGACCTTGGGCATCGTCCATACCGGGTTGATGTACGTGCTGCTGTACAGCGCCATCCAGCGCCTGCCCACCGCGCTGACTGGCGCGCTGTCGTTCATCTACCCGATCGCGGCGATCCTGGTGGACTGGGTGGCCTTCGGTCATCGACTGGCGCCGTTGCAATGGCTGGGGGTAGCGCTGATCCTGCTGGCGGCCGCGGGCATGCAGCAAGGCTGGTGGTTGCGCCCGGCGCGCACTGAGGGCGCGGCCAGGCCTTAGTCGCGGGCCGCTTCAGAACTTCTTGGCGACGCTGGCCACCAGCGTCGCCGAGCAGACATCGTCGAAGCCATAGCTGCTGGCGCACTCGGTCTGCGACAGGTCGGTGTCGACATAGGCCAGGCTCCAGTCGACCCCGGCAAAGGCGCGGGTCAGCTTCACTTCCCATTCGCGGTAGCTGTCGGCCGTGCGCTCGCTGGCCGAGACGAACATCGGGTCCTTGAAGTCCATGCGCCCGTAGCGCAGCTGCAAGCCTAGCTCCAGGGGCAGTTGAGCTTCGTAGCCGACATAGGTGTAGAGGGTGTCCTGGTCCTCGCCGAACAGGTTGCCGGCGTCGTCGGAATAATTGGCGGCCAGCTTGAAGCCGTAGGCCGTCAGGGCGGCGTAGTACTCGCTCTGGTTGTACAGGCTCGACTTGGGGTAGGTGTACCTCAGGTAGCCCAGGTCCAGGCTCACCTCTTCGCTGGCCTGCCAGTACCAGCCGGCGTAGTAGTCCACCTCCTGGCGTGTCTTGGAACCGAAACCGAAGTCGACGTTGGAGGTCCAGGCGCCGAGGTACAGGCCGCTGGCGTGCTGCAAGGTGGCGCCGAACTGGGCGGCGGGGTCGTTCTGGGTCTGCGAGATGCCGCGGTTGCGGTAGTCGCTGTGCAGGGCGAGGTCGAACTCCAGGCTGAAGTCGTCGTTCAGTGGCACGGCCTGGCAGGCGAGGGGGGCCAGGGTGAGGGCGAGCAGGGTGATGCGGCGCATGGCGATACCTGTTGTTGTGATTGTCGGTAGATGCGGGGCACGGCTGGGCCAGGCCCCCGCCGTGCGACGGGAGCCGGGCAGGGGGCGACGGGGTCAGAGCTCGGCTTTGTACACTTCGCGGCCGCCGAACCAGGTCTGCAGCACGCGGGTGTCGGCCAGGTCCTGATCGGCGACGCTGAGTACGTCGCGGTCGAGGATGATGAAGTCGGCCTGTTTGCCGGGGGTCAGCGAGCCGATCTGCCGCTCCAGGCCGATGGCCTTGGCGGCGTTGAGGGTGTAGGCCTGCAACAGAGTCTGGCGGTCGATACGCTCGGCGGCGTTGAGCACGCCCTTGGGGCCTTCGCGGGTGATGGCCTGGTGGATCGCCAGCCACGGGTTGGGCGAGGACACCGACCAGTCGCTGGCGCCGGCGATGGTGGCACCATGGCTGAGCAGCGAATGGGCCGGGTACTGGTAGGGGTAGATCGCGCTGCTGACATAGGGTTTGACCATGTCCACGGTGTACTCGTCGGCCGAGGCCCACAGCAGCTGCATCGAGGCGATCACGTCCAGCGGCTTGAGGCGGGCGAACTCGGCGGGGTTGACCAGTTGCAGGTGGGTCAGCGAATGGGTGACGCCGCTGTGGCGGTCCTTGCGCGCCTGCTCGATGCCGTTGAGCGACTCGCGCACCGCGCGGTCGCCGATGGCGTGGATGTGCACCAGCCAGCCACGGGCGTCGGCGGCGCTGACCAGCTCGCCGAAGTGCGCCGGGTCGATCAGCAGCTCGCCGTTGCCGTGGGTGTTGCTATAGGGCTCGAGCATGGCTGCGCTCTGCGCCGGGTACTCGACCACGCCGTCGGCGAAGATCTTGATCCCCGGCAGGGTGAGGTTGGGGATGCCCTGGAACTGCTGGCGCACCTTGTCCAGGGTATCGAGGTCGGCCGGGGTGCTTTTCGGGTTGGCCACCAGCAGGGCGGCGACGTGGGCATTCAGCCCGCCCTGGGCGGCCAGCGCCTTGTAGGCCGGCAGCACGCCGACCGATTTCTCCGTGGGTTTGAGGCTGAACAGCGATTCACCTGGGGCTGCGTTGACGGCCGGGTCCATCCAGGCGGTGATGCCGAAGCTGTTGTTGTACTTCACCGCGGCGTCGGCGGCGTGCAGCAGCGCCTCGGCGCTGTGCGCGGGCATGGCGGCGGCGATGCGGTCCCAGCCGGCGTCCACGGCGAAACCGTTGGGGCTGCCGTCCTTGCGCTTGCCCAAGGTACCGCGTTCGGCCGCCGGCAGGCTGGCCAGCAGGCGGGCGTCTACACCTGCGCGGTCGAGCATGGCCTGGTTGGCCCAGGCGGTGTGGTGGTCGCTGCCGATGAACACCACCGGCACGTTCTGCCACTCGCCATGGTTGAAGGTGCGGCCCAGTTCCTCGGCTTTGGCCCAGTAGGTCGAGCTCACCCCGACCACCACCAGCACGTCGCCCAGGCGCGCCCGGCCATCGTCGCGCCAGCCGCGCAGGCGTTGTTGCAAGTCTTGGGTGCTGACCCCTTCTTCGCTGTCGAGGTTGGCCGCCGACAGTTCCAGGCCGCCGAAGATGGCGTGGTTGTGGCTGTCGATCATGCCGGGCAGCAGGCGCTTGCCGGCCAGGTCGACCACCCGGGTCGAGGCGTCGGCCAGGGCCTTGATCTCGCTGTCGCTGCCCACCTTGAGCACCTTGCCGTCCGCCACGGCCATGGCCTGGGCCGATGGCTGGGCGGGGTCGGCGGTGTACAGCTTGCCATTGAGCAACACCAGGTCGGCCGCGGCCATGGCGTCCAACGAGGCAAAAGCCAGCGCCGCCGCCAGCAGGGTGGGTTTGAAAGCTTTCATCGACGAACCTCTTGTTTTTTTGGGCTTGCCGGCGAGACTAGCCACTGGCCCGGGCCGGCAGAACGCCCGAAACGCGAAAAACGCTTTTGCCTGCCAGGAAAAACCATGGACAAGTTCGCCGCTGTCAGCATGTTCGTCGCCACCGCCGAGCACGGCAGTTTCAGCCGCGCCGCAGAGCAGTTGGGCAAGACTCCGTCGGCGTTGACCAAGGCCGTCAGCCACCTGGAGGCGGAGCTGGGGGTGCGCCTGTTCGAGCGCAGCACCCGGCGCACGGTGCTCACCGAAGCGGGCCGGGTGTACCTGGAGACCGCGCGCCAGGTATTGATGCGCCTGCACGAGGTGGGTGAGGTGGTGGGGCAGATCCAGCACGGCCTGCACGGCATCCTGCGCCTGACCGCGCCATTGGCCTATGGCCGGGCGTTTCTCGATGAGGTGTGCGCGGGTTTCCTGCGCGAGTACCCGCAGATCCGCCTGCGCGTAGACCTGTGCGACGCCTTCGTCGACCTGGTCGAAAGCGGCTACGACCTGGCCCTGCGCGAGGGCCGGGGCGACTTGCCGGGGTTGATCGGCAAGGCCGTCGGGCGCAACTGCCTGACTCTGTGCGCCAGCCCCGCGTACCTGGCGCGCAACCCGCTGCCGGTCACCCCGCAGACCCTCGACCGGCACGACTGGCTGTTGTACCGGCATGCCGCCTTGAGCCGGACCTACTGGTGGGTGGAAAAGGACGGCGAACGGCTCAGCCTGCTGCAGCCTGCCAACGCACGACTGGAAAGCGACAACTATGACCTGCTGCTGGCCAGCGCGCTGGCCGGGGGCGGCTTGTTCCACGTGCCCATGTGGAGCGGTGCGCCGTATCTGGCCGATGGGCGGCTGGTGCAGGTGATGGCGGATTACGCGATCGACCCGGACGCCTTCGGCCCGCAGATCCTGGCCGTGTACCCCAGCCACCGTCGGGCTACGGGCAAGGTGCTGGCGTTCATCGACTATCTGGCCGGGTATCTGGACGCGCGCGGCTTGGGCTGAATGCTCGGCATTCGATGGCGGCGCGAGCCCCAGCAGGTAGAATGGCGCTTTTGCCCGACCCATGACCGATATGAGCCCAGCCATCGCCACCCTCGAGCAGCACCTGCTCGCCGCCCTCGATCCCGCCCCGACTGAGACCCGCCGTCTGTTCCATGGCCGTGGCCGTTGCTGGCCGGGGCTGGAGCAGATCACCGTCGACTGGCTCGACGGTGTGCTGTCGGTCGCACTGTTCCGTGAACCACCCGAGGGCCAGTTGGCTGAGCTCGAAGCGATGCTGCGCAGCCTGGCCGAACGCCCGCAGTGGACCGGCCAGGCCATGCTGTTGCAGCACCGCTACCTGCCCGACAGCCCAGGCCAGTGGCTGCTCGGTGAACCCTGCCAGCAGCGCGAAGTCACCGAGGATGGCCTGAAGTACCTGCTCGACCTGGGCGTGCGCCAGAACAACGGCCTGTTCCTCGACATGCGCTACGGCCGGCGCTGGGTGCGCGAGCAGGCGGCGGGCAAGCGGGTGCTCAACCTGTTCGCCTATACCTGCGGCTTTTCGGTGGCGGCGATTGCCGGGGGCGCCGAACAGGTGGTCAACCTGGACATGGCCAAGTCGGCGTTGTCCCGTGGGCGTGACAACCACCGGCTCAACGGCCACGACGCGTCGCGCGTCGCCTACCTGGGGCATGAGTTGTTCAAGTCGTGGGGCAAGGTGCGCAAGTACGGGCCGTACGATCTGATCATCATCGACCCGCCGACCTTCCAGCGCGGCAGCTTCGTGCTGACCCAGGACTACGGGAAGATCCTGCGGCGCTTGCCGGAGCTGTTGACTGCGGGCGGGACGGTGCTGGCGTGTGTCAACGACCCGGGGATCGAGTCGCAGTTTCTGATTGACGGCATGGCTGAACATGCGCCGGGGCTGGCGTTTGTCGAGCGGCTGGATAACCCACCGGAGTTTCCCGATGCGGACGCGGAGGGTGGGTTGAAGGCCCTGGTATTCCGCCAGGTGTGATGTTGCCTTTGCCGGCCTCTTCGCGGGTAAACCCGCTCCCACAGGGACCCTACAGTATTCAGACCTGTAGCGATTCCTGTGGGAGCGGGTTTACCCGCGAAGGGGCCGGACTTGTCTGAATCAATTACTACTTGTTGGTATAGATCTGGTCGAACACGCCACCGTCGTTGAAGTGGGTCTTCTGCACGGTGCGCCAGTCACCGAAGGTCTTCTCCACCGACAGGAAGTCCACTTTCGGGAAGCGGTCGGTGTACTTGGCCAGTACCGTGGCGTCACGCGGGCGCAGGTAGTTGTTGGCGGCGATTTCCTGGGCTTCAGGCGACCACAGGTACTTCAGGTATTCCTCGGCCACGGCCTGGGTGCCTTTCTTGGCCACCACCTTGTCGACCACGCTCACCGGCGGCTCGGCTTCTGCCGACACGCTTGGGTAGACCACTTCGAACTGGTCGCGGCCGAACTCGCGGGCGATCATTTCGGCTTCGTTCTCGAAGGTCACCAGCACGTCGCCGATCTGGTTGGTCATGAAGGTGGTGGTGGCGGCGCGGCCGCCGGTATCGAGCACCGGTGCCTGCTTGAACAGCTTGCCGACGAAGTCGCGAGCCTTGCCTTCGTCGCCGCCTTGCTTGAGCACATAGCCCCAGGCCGAGAGGTAGGTGTAGCGGCCGTTACCCGAGGTCTTGGGGTTGGGCACGATCACCTGTACGCCGTCCTTGAGCAGGTCGGGCCAGTCTTTCAGCGCTTTCGGGTTGCCCTTGCGCACGATGAACACGGTGGCCGAGGTGAACGGCGCGCTGTTGTTCGGCAGGCGGGTCACCCAGTTGTCCGGCACCAGCTTGCCGTTGTCGGCCAGGGCATTGATGTCGGTGGCCATGTTCATGGTGATGACATCGGCCGGCAGGCCGTCGATCACTGCGCGGGCCTGTTTGCTCGAGCCGCCGAAGGACATCTGCAGGTTGACCTTCTCGTTGTGTTCTTTCTCCCAGTGTTTCTGGAACGCCGGGTTGTAGTCCTTGTAGAAGTCGCGCATCACGTCGTACGAGACGTTGAGCAGGGTCGGGGCGGCCTGGGCGAGGTTGCCCAGGGCCAGGCCCGCGGCCAGCAGCGAGGCGCTGAAGAGTTTTTTCACTGGGGGCATTCCTTGTTCTGGTTCAAAGGGTTGGCGATATGCCAGCGACTATAGCGGGTGGCTTTGCGTGGGTTAAAGAACAAAAAGGACTTTGGTTATGTCGTTGTCAGTACTGGCCTCTTCGCGGGTAAACCCGCTCCCACAAGGAGGTCACAATACTTCCGGGTTGCGCAGTACCTGTGGGAGCGGGTTTACCCGCGAAGAGGCCAGCACAGGCGACCTCAATGCTTGGGAAACAACGCATTGCCGCAGCGCGAACAGAACGCCGCGCCATGTTCATGGTGGTGCTTGGCGCAGGTCGGGCAGTCGTGCTGCAACTGCTCCCCACGCAGCGCATTGGCCAGCTCGGCGGTAAAGATGCCGGTAGGCACGGCAATGATCGAGTAACCGATGATCATCACCAGCGACGACAGTACCTGCCCCAGCGGCGTTTTCGGCACGATGTCGCCGAAGCCCACGGTGGTCAGGGTGACGATGGCCCAGTAGATGCCCTTGGGGATGCTGGTGAAACCATGCTCGGGCCCTTCGATCACGTACATCAGGGTGCCGAACACCGTCACCAGGGTCGACACGCTGACCAGGAACACGATGATCTTCTGCTTGCTGCCCTGCAGCGCCGCCAGCAGGTAGTGGGCCTGCTTGAGGTAGGGGCTGAGCTTGAGCACGCGGAAGATCCGCAGCATGCGGATGACGCGAATGATCAGCAGGTACTGGGCATCGCTGTAGTACAGGGCGAGGATCCCCGGCACGATCGCCAGCAGGTCCACCAGCCCATAGAAGCTGAAGGCGTAGCGCAGCGGTTTGGGCGAGCAGTACAGGCGGGTGATGTATTCGGCGAGGAAGATCGCCGTGAAACCCCACTCGATGGCGGCCAGCAGGCCGGCATAGCCTTGGTGCACATCGTCGATGCTGTCGAGGATCACCGTCACCAGGCTGGCGAGGATGATCAGCAGCAGGGCCTTGTCGAAGCGTCTTCCAGCTGCGGTATCGGTCTGGAAGACGATGACGTAGAGCCGCTCGCGCAGGCTTGCAGGGTTATCCATGGGCGCGTTCCATTGTGCAAATGGGCAGAGCCTAGGGGCTGGCTATCAGCTGTGCAAGCGGGGCGCGTTGCGGCGTTGATTGAGCTGCACCAGGTGGCTGCCCAGGTGCATCAGCCAGCAGGCGACCACGAACGGCGCGGTCAGCCCGGCGATCGGCAGCAGGTTGAACAGCGGTTGCAGCAACAGCGCCAGGGCGATGGCCAGTAACGTCACCCAGGGCCGCTCACCCTGGCGGCTGAAGGCCAGTGCAGCCAATGCCGCGTTGAAACCGTACAGCCCTAGCCAGGCCCCTTGCGCCTCACCGGCCAGCAGCGCAACACCACCACCGATGGCCGCACCGATCACCGCCCAGGTGGCGGCATAGGGGTTGGCAAAGTACATCCCGATGACGATCAGCAACCCGGCCATCGGCCTGTCGAGCAGGAAGATCTGCCCGATGCCGCGCAGCATGGCATACAGCGGGTCGGCCTCGACGTAGCTGTTGGTGGTGGGTTCGGCCAGCAGCAGCGCGGCCCAGCCGAGCAGCACGAAGGGCGCGGTGTAGGCCACCAGCAACTTGCCGCCGCGTTTGCGCCACTGATGGGTGAGGATGCTCGACAGCCCACCGGCGGCGATGATCAGCGGCGGCAGGATGGCCGACCAGGGCAGCACGGCGCTGATCAGGATGCCGATCAGTACGCCGTTATAGCAGTACAGCCCGGCCTGGCGGTCGGCGCGGTCATAGCCGCGACGTTGGGCGGTGAGCAGGCCGGCGAGGGCACCGAGCAGGGCGCCGCCGACCAGCGAAGGGGCGGTCAGCAGGATGGCCAGCAGGCAGCACAGGCCGCACAGGGGGTTGCGCAGCAACAGCACCTGGCTGAAGCCGTTGAGCAGCGCCGTGGCCCAGTCGGGGCACGGGTTGACGAAATTTTTGGTGTACATGGGCAGTCGGTAAGGTGAGTGGTCAGCGGTGGGCCTCTTTGGGCCTCGGTTTTCCGCAAGGTTGTTGTCGCGGTGCAAGGGGAGGGCTTTGCCCTCCATTCGCTGGCAAGCCAGCTCCCACAGGGATCGCGCATGTGGGAGCCGGCTTGCCGGCGAAAGGGGCGCAAAGCGCCCCCGGCGATCTCAGACCAAGGTCTCGATCCGCAGCGTATTAGTCGAACCTGGCTTGCCGAAAGGCACACCGGCGGTGATCAGCAGCGTGTCGCCGCGGCTGGCCATGCCTTGTGCCTGGGCGATCTCCAGCGCGGTGGAGACCACCTCGTCGACCTGGCGCAGGCGGTCGTTGACCACCGAGTGCACACCCCAGGCCACGCTCAGGCGCCGTGCGGTGTTGAGGTTCGGCGTCAGGTTGAGGATCGGCGCCCGTGGCCGCTCGCGGGCGGCGCGCAGGGTGGAGTTGCCCGACTCGCTGTAGTTGACCAGCACCGCCACTGGCAGGATGCCGCTGATGCGGCGGATCGCGCAGCTGATGGCGTCCGATACCGTGGCCTCGGCCTTGGGCCGGCCGACGTCGAGCTGGGCCTGGTAGTCCGGGCCGTTCTCCACCTGGCGGATGATCTTGCTCATCATCTGCACCGCTTCCAGCGGGTAGTCACCCGAGGCGGTCTCGGCCGACAGCATCACCGCGTCCGCACCTTCGGCCACGGCGTTGGCCACGTCGGTGACTTCGGCGCGGGTCGGGGCAGGGGAGAAACGCATGGATTCGAGCATCTGCGTGGCCACCACCACCGGTTTGCCCAGCTGGCGACAGGTGCCGATGATGGCTTTCTGGATCTGCGGCACGCTCTCGGCCGGGACTTCCACGCCCAGGTCGCCACGGGCGACCATGATCGCGTCGGACAGCTCGGCGATGGCTTGCAGTTGCTCGACCGCCGAGGGCTTCTCGATCTTGGCCATCAGGTAGGCGCGGTCGCCGATCAGCTGGCGCGCCTCGACGATGTCTTCCGGGCGCTGCACGAACGACAGGGCCACCCAGTCCACGCCCAGCTCCAGGCCGAAGGTGAGGTCGCGGCGGTCTTTGTCGGTGAGCGGGGACAGGTCGAGCACCGCTTGCGGCACGTTGACGCCCTTGCGGTCGGACAGCTCGCCGCCGGCCAGCACTTCGGTGTCGATGGCATCGCTGTGCTTGGCGGTCACCCGCAGGCGCAGCTTGCCGTCATCGAGCAGCAGGTCCATGCCAGGCTCCAGCGCGGCGATGATCTCCGGGTGCGGCAGGTTCACCCGGCGGCTGTCGCCCGGGGTCTTGTCCAGGTCCAGGCGCAGGGCCTGGCCACGCTGCAGTTGCACCTTGCCGTCGGCGAAGCGGCCAACGCGCAGTTTCGGGCCTTGCAGGTCCATGAGGATGCCCAGCGGGTAGTTGAGCTGCTGCTCGACTTCGCGGATCCACTGATAGCGCAGGGCGTGATCGGCGTGTTCGCCGTGGCTGAAGTTGAGGCGGAAGATGTTCACCCCGGCTTCGACCAGCTGGCGGATGTCATCGATGCCTTTGATCGCAGGCCCGAGGGTGGCGAGGATTTTTACTTTTTTATCAGGCGTCATGATTGCGGAGTCTCGAGGATCAGGATGGCGCGGAAGTCGTTGACGTTGGTGCGGGTCGGCTCGGTGACGATCAGCGCATCCAGGGCGGCGAAGTAGCCGTAGCCGTTGTTGTTGTCCAGCTCATCGCTGGCCGACAGGCCCAGGGCCTCGGCGCGGGCGTAGCTGTCCGGGGTCATGTAGGCGCCGGCGTTCTCTTCCGAGCCGTCGATGCCGTCGGTGTCACCGGCCAGGGCGTACACGCCCGGCAGGCCCTTGAGGCTTTCGGTGAGGCTGAGCAGGAACTCGGCGTTGCGCCCGCCGCGGCCGTTGCCGCGCACGGTGACGGTGGTCTCGCCGCCGGAGAGGATCACGCAGGGCGCCTTCAGCGGCTGGCCATGCAGGACGACCTGCCGC
Organism: Pseudomonas oryziphila; assembly: GCF_003940825.1. NCBI lineage: Bacteria > Pseudomonadati > Pseudomonadota > Gammaproteobacteria > Pseudomonadales > Pseudomonadaceae > Pseudomonas > Pseudomonas oryziphila. The sequence continues at coordinate 1,854,830 of NZ_CP034338.1, forward strand.
GCGATGCCGGCGTGGACTTTGGCCACTTCCCGCGACTCGCCTTCCAGGTCGCCGAGGATCAGCGGGCTGAAGCCGGCCTGGCGGGCCTTCACGGCGGCGGCCTCGAGCGACTGCTGGGGTTTGGCGATCAGCTGGAAGTGGCTGCGCGCCAGCGCCGGGTCGTCGGCCTTGACGGTTTCGGAGGCCGGGTTGTTGAGCCAGTCGATGACGGCTTTGGGGGCCTCGATGTTGTAGCGCTTGATGATCGCCAGGGCATCGGCCGAGGTGCTCGGGTCGGCCACGGTAGGGCCGGAGGCGATGACCGTGGCCAGGTCGCCCGGTACATCGGAAATCGCATAGGTGTAGACGGTGGCTGGCCAGCAGGCTTTGGCCAGGCGGCCGCCTTTGATCGCCGAGAGGTGCTTGCGCACGCAGTTCATCTCGCCGATGGTGGCGCCGGATTTCAGCAGCGCCTTGTTGATCTGCTGCTTGTCGGCCAGGGTCAGGCCTTCGGCGGGCAGGGCCAGCAGGGCCGAGCCGCCGCCGGAGAGCAGGAAGATGACGCGGTCGTCTTCGGTGAGGTTGCTGACCAGCTCGAGCACGCGCTTGGCCACGGCCAGGCCGGCGGCGTCGGGGACCGGGTGGGCGGCTTCGACCACTTCGATCTTCTGGCAGTTGGCGCCGTGGCCGTAGCGGGTGACGACCAGGCCTGAGACTTCGCCCTGCCAGCTTTTTTCGACCACTTCGGCCATGGCGGCGGCGGCTTTGCCTGCACCGATGACGATGACCCGGCCGCTGCGGTCGGCGGGCAGGTAGGGTTCGAGGACCTGACGGGGGTGGGCGGCGGCGATGGCTGTGTCGAACAGTTCGCGCAGGAGGTTTTGTGGATCGACCGACATGGCAGGCTCCCAGATTATTGTTGTTCTGCAGAATCAAAAACGCCCCTGGAACTGCCTCCGTGCAGGCCGAACCAGGGGCGGTCCCCACAGCTGCAAGCTTCAAGCTACAAGCTGCAAGTAAAAGCAGATCTGCTTTTGCTTGCCGCTTGAAGCTTGCAGCTTGAAGCTTATTTCTCGTCGCGGATCGAGAAGTTGGCCATGTGCTCCAGGCCTTTGATCAGCGCCGAGTGGTCCCAGTTGCCGCCGCCCAGGGCCTGGCAGGTGTTGAACACTTGCTGGGCATTGGACGTGTTGGGCAGGTTGATGCCCAGCTCCTTGGCGCCTTGCAGGGCCAGGTTCAGGTCCTTCTGGTGCAGGTTGATGCGGAAGCCTGGGTCGAAGGTGCCTTTGATCATGCGCTCGGCATGCACTTCGAGGATCTTCGAGGAGGCGAAGCCGCCCATCAGGGCCTCACGCACCTTGGCTGGATCCGCGCCGTTCTTGGCGGCGAACAGCAGCGCTTCGGCAACGGCCTGGATGTTCAGGGCGACGATGATCTGGTTGGCGACCTTGGCGGTCTGGCCGTCACCGTTGCCGCCGACGCGGGTGATGTTCTTACCCATGGCTTCGAACAGCGGCAGGGCGCGTTCGAAGGCTTTCGGGCAGCCGCCGACCATGATGCTCAGGGTGGCGGCCTTGGCGCCGACCTCACCGCCGGACACCGGGGCGTCCAGGTAGGCGGCGCCGGTGGCCTTGATCTTCTCGGCGAAGGCTTTGGTGGCGGTAGGCGAGATCGAGCTCATGTCGATCACGACCTTGTTCGGGCCCACGCCTTCGGCAACGCCGTTTTCACCGAACAGGACGCTCTCGACCTGCGGGGTGTCGGGCACCATGACGATGATGAATTCAGCTTCCTGGGCCACTTCCTTGGGGTTGGCCAGGGCCACGCCGCCGGCGGCGATCAGGTTGGCTGGAGCTGCGTCGTGGTGGGTCGATACGAAGATGCTGTGACCTGCTTTTTGCAGGTTCTGGGCCATGGGGTTGCCCATGATGCCGGTGCCGATGAAACCGATTTTAGCCATGAGAGATTACCTCGTTGTAATTGTTGAATCTCGATGGAGCAGGCTGAACAGGCCCCTGTGGGAGCGGGTTTACCCGCGAAGCAGGCACTGCGGTGGATGGCACCGGCTTCGCCGGTGTTCGCGGGTGAACCCGCTCCCACAGTGTCCTGTTTTCAACAGGGGCCTGCGCTCAGCCGTTAGATAGCGTTGTGCGTCTTCAGCCAACCCAGACCCGCCTCGGTGGTGGTCTTGGGCTTGTACTCCGCGCCCACCCAGCCCTGGTAACCGATGCGGTCCAGGTGCTCGAACAGGAAGCGGTAGTTGATCTCGCCGGTGCCGGGCTCGTGGCGGCCCGGGTTGTCGGCCAGCTGCACGTGGTTGATCAGCGCCAGGTTGGCTTCCAGGGTGCGGGCCAGGTCACCTTCCATGATCTGCATGTGGTAGATGTCGTACTGCAGGAACAGGTTGTCGCTGCCCACTTCGGCCTGGATTTCCAGGGCCTGCTGGGTGGTGTTCAGGTAGAAACCGGGGATGTCGCGGGTGTTGATCATTTCCATGACCAGGCGGATCCCGGCGGCCTTGAGCTTGTCGGCGGCGTACTTGAGGTTGTCGACGAAGGTCTTGCGTACGTCGGCGCACTGCAGGCCTTGCGGACGGATGCCGGCCAGGGCGTTGACCTGGGTGTTGCCCAGCACCTTGGCGTACTCGATGGCCTTGTCGACGCCGGCGCGGAACTCTTCGACGCGGTCCGGGTGGCAGGTGATGCCGCGCTCACCCTTGGCCCAGTCACCGGCCGGCAGGTTGAACAGCACCTGGGTCAGGCCGTGGGCGTCGAGCTGCTGCTTGATCTCGGCGGCGCTGAAATCGTACGGGAAGAGGTATTCGACACCGCTGAAGCCAGCATCGGCGGCGGCCTTGAAGCGGGCCAGGAAGTCCTGTTCGGTGAACAGCATGGACAGGTTGGCAGCGAAGCGAGGCATGGTTGTCTCCTTGCAATGAGGGCCCCCGGCACGCCGGTGCGCGGGGGCGTCAGGCAATCAGTCGAGCATCGAGATGGCGGTTGGCGCGTCGTTGCCGACCAGGGCGAGGTCTTCGAACTCGTTGACCGCGTTGATCTCGGTGCCCATGGAAATGTTGGTGACACGCTCGAGGATCACTTCGACCACGACCGGTACGCGGAACTCTTCGGCCATCTTCTGCGCCTTGAGCAGGGCAGGGGCGATCTCGGCCGGTTCGAACACGCGGATGGCCTTGCAGCCCAGGCCTTCGACCACGGCGACGTGGTCGACACCGTAGGTGGCGGCGTCGGTGGAGTTGATGTTCTCGAACGCCAGTTGTACACAGTAATCCATGTCGAAGCCACGCTGCGCCTGGCGGATCAGGCCGAGGTAGGCGTTGTTCACCAGCACGTGGACGTACGGCAGGTTGAACTGCGCGCCCACTGCCAGCTCTTCGATCATGAACTGGAAGTCGTAGTCACCGGACAGCGCGACAACCTTGCGTTTCGGGTCGGCCTTGACCACGCCCAGGGCAGCAGGGATGGTCCAGCCCAGCGGGCCGGCCTGGCCGCAGTTGATCCAGTGGCGTGGCTTGTACACGTGCAGGAACTGCGCGCCGGCGATCTGCGACAGGCCGATGGTGCTGACGTAGGTGGTGTCCTTGCCGAACACTTCGTTCATTTCCTGGTACACGCGCTGTGGCTTGACCGGAACGTTGTCGAAGTTGGTCTTGCGCTGCAGGGTCGCCTTGCGCTGCTGGCAATCTTCCAGCCAGGCCTTGCGGCACTTCAGCTTGCCGGCGGCTTTCCACTCGCGGGCCACTTCGAGGAACACGTCCAGCGCCTTGCCGGCATCGGAGACGATACCCAGGTCCGGGGTGAACACGCGGCCGATCTGGGTCGGCTCGATGTCCACGTGCACGAACTTGCGGCCTTCGGTGTAGACGTCGACGGAGCCGGTGTGGCGGTTGGCCCAGCGGTTGCCGATACCGAACACCAGGTCGGATTTGAGCATGGTCGCGTTGCCGTAGCGGTGCGAGGTCTGCAGGCCGACCATGCCGACCATCAGTGCGTGGTCGTCAGGGATGGTGCCCCAGCCCATCAGGGTCGGGACTACCGGTACGCCGGTCAGTTCGGCGAACTCGACCAGCTTGTCGCTGGCGTCTGCGTTGATGATGCCGCCACCGGCTACCAGCAGTGGGCGCTCGGCGTCATTGAGCAGGGCCAGGGCTTTTTCGGCCTGTACGCGGGTGGCGGACGGCTTGTTGATCGCGAGTGGCTCGTAGGCGTCGATGTCGAATTCGATCTCGGCCATCTGCACGTCGAACGGCAGGTCGATCAGCACAGGGCCTGGGCGGCCGGTGCGCATTTCATAGAAGGCCTTCTGGAACGCGTAAGGCACCTGGCCCGGCTCCAGCACGGTGGTCGCCCACTTGGTCACCGGCTTGACGATGCTGGTGATGTCGACGGCCTGGAAGTCTTCCTTGTGCAGGCGGGCACGCGGAGCCTGGCCGGTGATGCAGAGGATCGGGATGGAGTCGGCCGACGCACTGTACAGGCCGGTGACCATGTCGGTGCCGGCAGGGCCGGAGGTGCCGATGCATACGCCGATGTTGCCCGGGTTGGCGCGGGTGTAGCCCTCGGCCATGTGCGAGGCACCTTCGACGTGGCGAGCGAGGACGTGATCGATGCCACCGACTTTTTTCAGGGCCGAGTAAAGCGGGTTGATCGCGGCGCCAGGAATGCCGAACGCGGTATCTACACCTTCACGGCGCATGACCAGAACGGCTGCATCGATTGCTCTCATTTTGCTCATGGTTTGTGCCTCATCGATTTTGTAATTGTATACAACTTGCTTTGCGACAGAGTGTATTCACGCTTCGACCCAAAGGTCAATCCATTTTCGTCGGCAGGCTTTGATTGGCGCTTGGGCCCGTGAAAAGCGGCATTTCGTCGCAGTCGGTACGATTGCTTCAAATTATTGTATACAAAACATATCTCTGTTGTGTTCTATTCTCTCATCGGTTTTCAACTGCCCTCAGGGCTTCTCACAACAAGAAGAGGACCTTTTCATGAACGCATTGACCCTTAAAGTCGCCGTCGGCGTGGTAAACGCCGCGCTGGCCGCAGGCCGCAAGATCAACGCAGCGCCACTGACCGTGGCGGTGCTGGATGCCGGCGGACACCTGCTGGCGCTGCAACGGGAGGATGGCGCCAGCCTGCTGCGACCGGAGGTGGCCATCGGCAAGGCCTGGGGGGCAGTGGCCCTGGGCAAGGGCTCGCGCCTGCTGGCGCTGGATTCGCAGCAGCGGCCGGCGTTTTATGCCGCGTTGAATGGCTTGGGTGAGCGGCCGGTGGTGCCGGTGCCGGGGGGTGTGCTGATTCGCGATCAGGACGGCAAGGTGCTGGGTGCGGTAGGGATCAGCGGGGATACGTCGGATATCGACGAGCAGTGTGCGATCAGTGCGATCGAAGAGCTGGGGCTGACGGCGGATGCCGGGGTGGCTGCCTGATTCTTTATTGACGCTACCGGCCCTTTCGCGGGTAAACCCGCTCCCACAGGTTCACCACAATGTTGAAGGTTGTGGTGACCCCGTGGGAGCGGGTTTACCCGCGAAGGGGCAATCGCCGTGGTTCAGGCTGCCTCTGGCTCGCAGCCCTTCAGCACCAGGCGAATGATGGTTTCTGCCGCCGCATCGTAGTCACTATCGGCCAATTTGGCCTTCCCCGTCACCACGGCAATCTGCCAGTCGAAATCCGCGTAGGTCTGTGTCGCTGCCCAGATGCTGAACATCAGGTGGTGCGGGTCGACGTTGGCGATCTGCCCGCGGTCGATCCAGCGCTGGATGCACTCGATGTTATGCCGGGCCTGCTCGTTGAGCTGCTCGACCTGGCGCGGCGACAGGTGCGGCGCGCCGTGCATGATCTCGCTGGCGAACACTTTCGAGGCGTGGGGCAGGTCGCGGGAGATGAGGATCTTCGAGCGGATATAGGCGCTCAGCACTTCCTTGGGGTCGCCGTCGGCGCTGAACGGCGTCGAAGCCTGCATGATCGGCGCGATGATGCTTTCGAGCACCTCGCGGTAGAGGTTTTCCTTCGACTTGAAGTAGTAGTACACGTTCGGCTTGGGCAGGCCGGCCTTGGCCGCGATATCGCTGGTCTTGGTGGCGGCGAAGCCCTTGTCGGCGAATTCTTCACTGGCCGCGCGCAGGATCAGTTCCTTGTTGCGCTCGCGAATGGTGCTCATTGTCGGGGGTCTTCCTCGTGTATGGCCCCCTCCGTGAGGGGTCCGGCATGGTAGCACCCGCCTCGACGGGGGCTCAAGGCAGCGACTTTCGGCTAGAATCCGCAGCACTCAAACCACGGGATACAAGCAAACATGGCAGGAAGCAGTCTACTGGTACTGATCGACGACATCGCTACGGTACTCGACGATGTGTCGCTGATGACCAAGGTCGCGGCGAAAAAGACCGCCGGCGTGCTCGGTGACGACCTGGCGCTCAATGCCCAGCAGGTTTCCGGCGTGCGCGCCGAGCGCGAGATCCCGGTGGTGTGGGCGGTGGCCAAGGGCTCGATGGTCAACAAGGCGATCCTGGTGCCGGCGGCGCTGTTGATCAGCGCGTTCATCCCCTGGGCGGTGACGCCGCTGCTGATGGTCGGTGGCGCCTACCTGTGCTTCGAGGGTTTCGAGAAGCTGGCGCACAATTTCCTGCACAGCAAGGAAGAGGACGAGGCGCAGCACGAGGCGCGCAAAGAAGCCGTAGCCGATGCCAATGTCGACCTGGTGGCCTTCGAGAAGGACAAGATCAAGGGCGCGGTGCGGACCGACTTCATCCTCTCCGCCGAGATCATCGCCATCACCTTGGGTACCGTCGCCGATGCGCCGCTGACCCAGCAGATCATCGTGCTGTCGGGCATCGCCATTGTCATGACCGTGGGTGTGTATGGCCTGGTCGGCGGCATCGTCAAGCTCGATGACCTCGGGCTGTGGATGAGCAAGAAGGCCTCGAGCGTCACCCGTGCCGTCGGCAACGGCATCCTGCGCGCGGCGCCATACCTGATGAAGAGCCTGTCGGTGATTGGCACTGCGGCCATGTTCCTGGTTGGTGGCGGCATCCTGGTGCACGGCATTGCACCGCTGCATCACGCCATCGAGGCCTTCGCCGAAGGCCGGGGCGGGGCGCTGACCGGTGCCTTGCTCAACGGCGTGGCCGGCGTGGTCGCCGGGGCCGTGGTGCTGGCGCTGGTCAGCGCTGTATCGAAGCTATGGCGCGCGGTCAGGGGCTGACCGTGACGCTCTTCTCCTGTGGGCGCCAGCTCAGCAGGTTCTGGCTGAAGCCGTAGGCCGCACTCTGGTAGTAGGCAATGGCCCGGCGGATCAGCGGGTTGTCCACGCCCACCTTGGTTTCATGGCTGTTGCCCAGGGCATCCTGGTGAATCCGCAGGCCACCGCGTGGGCTGAGGATCGCCAGGTCCTTGCCGTCGTACAGGCCCAGGTGCTGGTAGTTGCCGATCAGCACCCGGGGTGGCAAGTCGTCGCCCTTGAGCAGGTCGCGGCCGAAGAAGGTCGAGGTGTAGCTGAGGTTGAGCAGGCCGAGCAGGGTCGGCGCCAGGTCGATCTGGCTGGCCAGGGTCGGGTTCTCGGCCGGTTCGATCATCTTCGGTGCATAGATCCACAGCGGAATCTGGTAGTTGGCGACCGGCAGGTCCTCTTTGCCGGCGCTGCCGGCTGTGTGGTCGGCGACGAAGATGAACAGGGTATTGTCGAACCAGGGCTTTTTGCGGGCCTGTTGCAGGAACTGGTCGATGGCGTAGTCGGTGTACTTCACCGCACCTTCGCGACCGTCACCGGAGGGGATGTCGATACGCCCCTCGGGGTAGGTGTATGGGCGGTGGTTGGACGTGGTCATCAGCTGCAGGAAGAACGGCTTTTGCGTGGCGTGGTCGGCATCGGCCAGCTTGATCGCCTGGCGATAGAGGTCTTCGTCGGCCATGCCCCAGGCATTCTTGAAGCTGATTTCGCTTTCATCGACGCTGCTCTGGTCGACGATGCGATAGCCGTTGCCGCTGAAGAACGCGTTCATGTTGTCGAAGTAGCCGCGCCCGCCATAGACGTAGACCGCGTCGTAACCCACGGCCGCCAACTGCTGGCCGAGGCTGGCGTAGCCGCTTTCGCGGCCGATGCGCTTGACGATCGAGCGCCCGGGGGTGGGCGGAATCGACAGGGTGATGGCCTCCAGGCCACGGTCGGTGCGGGTGCCGGTGGCGTAGAAATTGTTGAAATACAGGCTCTGCTTGCGCAGCACGTCGAGGTTGGGCGTGAGGTTGCGCGGGTCGCCGTTGCTGCCCATGTACTTGGCGCTGAAGCTTTCGATGGTCACCAGAATGATGTTGGGCGTGCGCTGCGGGCCGCTGGCGCTGATGTGGCGGCGGATGTCCTGGGGCTCGCGCAGGTCGAAGCGGGCATTGGCGGCGGCCAGTTCATGGTGCATCTGCGCACCGACATCATCGGCGCCAAGGGTGGCGTAGAACTGGGTGTAGTCCAGCTCGTTGTTGCGGAAGGCGGCGAAGAACTGGTACGGGCCGTTGCTGGACAGCTCGCGCTGGTAGGCGTTGCCATCCGGGTTGCGCGGGAACTGCTGGTCGATGATCAATACCGAGGCGCCGCACAGCACCGCCAGCACGGCAACGCCGGCCAGGCGCTGGCGCGCGTTGCGGACAGTGCGCGGAGCAGTGGCTTGCGCAGCAGCAGGCAGAGCACCACGGCAGCCACCGCAAGGCTGCCGAGCAGCGTTGGCAGGGGTAGGACTCGCGGATGTTGTCCAGCACTTCCTTGGAATACACCAGGTAGTCGACGGCGATGAAGTTGAAGCGCACGCCGAACTCGTCCCAGAACAGCCATTCGGCCACGGCGACGAACAGCATCACGAACAGGCTGATGGTCAGCACGCCCTGCATCAGCCAGCGGTGCGCCCGGGTGCGCCACAGCGACGCTGGGCACAGGGCCAGGTAAAGCCCCAGCGGCAGCGCGGCATAGATGAGGAAGCTGAGGTTGTACAGCGCGCCGGTGATAAACACCGCGAAGTAGTTACCGCTGAACTCGTCTGCGTGGGCCAGCAACAAGACCAGTCGGGTCAGCAGAAAAACGCCGAACCAGGTAGAGCACAAAAGAATGAGGAAGCGCCAGGGGCGGCGAGAGGTGCACGCATGAGTTCTGCCTATGTCCTTATTGGGTGCAGGAAAGCGTGCAGAGTACCGGAGTGTTTGCAAAAGTTTTGTCAAAGTTTCGCTGTATGCTGAGTGAATTTTCACCTTTATAGTTCAGGCCTTTCTTTATTAATAAAGGCGAGGGCTGAACATGTTTGGCAATGTGTTGACCTATGATGCCTATCACTTGGCGCTATACCTGCTCACTGCGCTGGCCTGGAGCGTTCTGGGCCTGTGGTTGCTGATGAGTGGCGTGGGCGTCGCGGCGTTGCTCAGGTGTTGCGCCATGTTTGGCGTGGCGCTGCTGATCAATGGATTCATGCTGATGCTGGATATTTGGCGGGTGCTCGATCATGCCCAGGTTGAGGCTGGTTTATTGGCGGTAGGTGTGGTTTTGCCAATAATGTTGATGTTGATTTACAAGACAAGTTTTTCAAAAGTAAGAAAAGGCTGAGTTATATGTAGGTTTATTCCTACATGCTCTAACGAAACAGCGCCTCAATTAGAGGCGCTGTTTCGTTTCAGTCATCAGAAGTGCACTTTCACCAACAGGCTGGCGGTGTTCTGGTCGGTGGTGAAGGCGTCGCTGTCCTTGATGCCGTACTTGTTCTTCCAGTAGTCGTACTCGATACCGACGTACAGCTGCTTCTCACCCAGGTGCAGCGCTTTACCCAGGTCGTACTTGATCTGCGGGTTGAAGTGCAGGTTGGCCTGGTAGGTGCCGCGACGGTTCTCGTCGTTGTCCACCACCCAGTCCATGAAGCCGTCGATCAGCACGTCGGACGAACCCACAGGGATGGTGTAGGACCACACTGGGGTGATCTGCCAGACGTTGTCGCCCGGGCGGCTGCCGTCGGTGGTGCGCTGGTAGAAGTTCAGCTGGAAGTAGTCGAAGCCTGGGATGGCCAGGTCGAAGCCTGGGCCGATCAGGTAGGACTCGGTGTCACCCTCGCCGAACTCGTAGGTCATGGCCAGCAGCACGTCCTTGACCGGGCCGAACTCGATCTTCTGGTCGAAGATCTTGCCGAACGACAGGCGTGGGCTGAACTCGCCGTAGTAGGTGTTCGGGCCGTTATTGGCGTCCTTCTTGCCCTGGTAGAAGATCTTGTCGAGGAAGAAGAAGTTGTCGCCGTACTTCCAGCCGTCGGCGTGCTCGAAGGTCACCGTCTGCTGGATTTCGGGGTTGACCTTGAAGTTCTTGCCCCACAGATAGGTCAGGCTGTTGTTCTGCCACTGCAGCAGGTCACCGGCTTGGCTGGCGCCGCAGGCCAGCAGGCCGCCAGCGAGGATCAGGCTATTGATGATGCGCATTGCGTGTGTCGCTCCCTTGATTGGATCTGTTGTCAGCGCTCGGGCGCCGTTTTTTGTCTTTTGAGTCAGCTTTTTTCGATTGGCCACAGCTGTTTGGCAAGAGCTGCGCCAACTTTTCCGGGTTGGCCACAACCATCCTGCTCGACGTCTTGCTGAACGGATGAACATGGTTCTTTCAGGCTGGCAACACGTTGACCAACCGCCCGAATTCATTGACTGAGCGGTCAGCAAACGTGGGCAGGATCCTTCCTGCCCCGATCGAGGGGGCGCGCAGATTACTGGCTTGCGCGCCGGTCCTCAAGTGCTCCGTCCTGGAGCACGGTGTTACAAAGTTGTGCGTTTGGTCAGGTTATCAGAAGTGGACCTTGATCAGGGCACTGGCGACGCTCTGATTGCTTTCCAGGTTGCCGCGGCTGTCGATGCCGTATTTGTCCTTCCAGTAGCTGTACTCGAAGCCCACGTAAAGCTGCTTGGCGCCCAGGTTCAGGGCCTTGCCCAGGTCGTATTTGACCTGTGGGTTGAAGTGCAGGTTGGAATGGTAGGTGCCACGGCGGGTCTGGTCGTTGTCGGAGACCCAGTCCATGTAACCGTCGATCAGGATGTCGGAGCGGCCCACGGGAATGGTGTAGGACCAACCGGGGGTGATCTGCCAGACGTTGTCACCCGGGCGGCTGCCTTCGGTGTTGCGCAGGTAGAAGTTCAGGGTGAAGTAGTTGAAGCCGGGAATGTTCAGGTCGAAGCCGGGGCCGATCAGGTAGGCCTCGTTGTCGCCTTCGCCGCGTTCGTAGGTCATGGCCAGCAGCACGTCCTTGACCGGGCCGAAGCTCAGGTTGCGGTCGAGGATCTTGCCGAACGACAGGCGCGGGCTGAACTCGCCGTAGTAGGTGGTCACGCCTTTGCTCGGGTCGGGCTTGCCGTTGTAGAAGATCTTGTCGACGAACAGGAAGGTGTCGCCGTACTTCCACTTGTTGGCGTGCTCGAAGGTGATGGTCTGCTGGATATCGGGGTTGACCTTGAAGTCCTTGCCATACAGGTAGGTCAGGCTCTCGCCGTGCCACTGCAGCCATTCGCCAGCGTGGGAGGGGAGGGTGGCCAGCAGGCTGCTGCCCAGCAACAGCGAGGAAGTGATGCGCTTCATGTTGTGTTTCCCGGACTTATTGTTTTTGTTGGCGGTTTTTTCGGCGCGCAGGCGCCCCGGGCGGCCCATTCCGGCGGGCCGACGGTCATGCGGTTACTGCAGGTGGCAAGCGGGGCGGCAAAGGCTGCCGCCCCTGGTCCTCAATGCTGGTGGCAGGCGTCGTTGTGCGCGGCGCGTTCGGCGCCACCGAGGATGTTGAACAGCAGGTTCAGCACCAGGGCGCTGAGGGTGGCCATGGCAATGCCACTGTGGGTGATGGGTTCCATCCACTGGGGCATCTGTGCGAAGAACTCCGGGCGCACCACGGGGATCAGGCCCAGGCCGACGCTGACCGCAACCAGCAGCTGGTTGCGACGGTCGGAGATGTCCGCTTCCTGGAGGATCTTGATCCCGGTGGCGGTGACCATGCCGAACATGGCGATGGACGCGCCGCCCAGTACTGCAGGCGGGATCGAGGCGATCAGGAAGGCCGCCTTGGGCAGCAGGCTGAGCAGGATCAGCAAGCCACCGGCCATCACCGTGACGTAGCGGCAACGCACCCCGGTCATCTGCACCAGGCCGATGTTCTGGGCGAACGAGGAGTGGGTGAAGGTGTTGAAGAACCCGGCGATGAACGATGCCCCGGCGTCGCACAGCAGGCCACGACGCAGCATCCCAGGGGTAACTTCACGGTCGGTGACCTTGCCCAGGGCGAGGAACATGCCGGTGGACTCGACGAAGATGATCACCACCACCAGGCACATCGACAGGATCGGCGCCAGGCTGAAGGTCGGCATGCCGAAGTGCAGTGGGGTGACCACCTGCAGCCAGGGCGCCTCGTTCAGGCCGGACAGGTCGACCATGCCGATGGAGCCGGCGAGGATGTAGCCCAGGCCCATGCCCACCAGTACCGAAACGTTGACCCAGAAACCGCGCATGAAGCGGTTGATCAGCAGGATCACCGCCAGCACCAGGCCGGCGACCATCAGGTAGATCGGCGAGCCGAAGGTCTGGGCCTCATGGCCACCACCGGCCCAGTTGACCGCCACCGGGAACAGCGACAGCCCGATGGAGGTAATGACCGTGCCGGTCACCAGGGGGGGGAAGAAACGCACGACCTTGGACATGAATGGCGCGATCAGCATGCCGAAGAACCCGGCGGCGATGGTCGCGCCGAAGATCCCCTGCAAACCGACGCCAGGCATGCCGGCCATGGCCACCATGCTGCCGACGGCAGCGAAGCTGGCGCCCATCATGACTGGCATGCGGATGCCGACCGGGCCGATACCGAAGGATTGGATGATGGTGGCAACGCCGGCGACCAGCAGGTCGGCGTTGATCAGAAAGGCGACTTCCTCGCGGGACAGGCCGGCGGCCTGGCCGATGATCAGCGGCACGGCGATGGCGCCACCGTACATCAGCAGAACGTGTTGCAAACCCACCAGGATCAGCTGGAACAGGGGCAGGGGCTGTCGTGGCGGCGCAACAGGAATGTACGCCTTGGGTGACTCGGACATGCAGCACCTCGAGTTTTGTTTTTATTCTCGGATCCAAGCCAAAAGCTCCAAGCGGCAAGCTTCAAGTAGAAGCTTGTGGTTCCCGCTCGAAGCCTGAGGCTCGATGCTTGCTTGTTATCTAGCTACTTACCGCTTGTAGCTTGCAGCTGCTTTCAGTTGACCTGGGCGCCTTTGGCGATCCAGTCGCCGACCAGCTTGCGTTCTTCAACGGTCATCTGGGTGATGTTGCCCAGCGGCATGATCTGGCTGGCGACGGCCTGCGCTTGGATGCGCGCGGCCTGGGCCTGGATCTGCTGCGGGGTGTCGAACATCACGCCGGCAGGGGCGGCGCTGAACAGTGGGCTGGTCGGTTTGGACGAGTGGCACACGGTGCAGCGTTCCTGGATGACGGTGTGGATCTTGTCGAAACCGCCGGTAGCTGCCTGGGCGGTGGCCTGGGCAGGTGCTGCGGCTGGTGCTTCGGCAGGCTTGGCAGCTTCCTCGGCGCGCAGCTCGGCGGCGGTCTTGCCACCCACGGCGGTGGCCGGCAGCGGCTGGTATTCGACCTTGGCGGCGGCCTGCTCAGGGGCGGTCGGCAGCGGCTTGGGGCCGGTCACGTAGGCCAGGCAGATCATCGCCAGGGCGCCGACAGGCAGGGTCCAGGCGTACTTGTTGCTGTCGTGGCGGGTGTTGAAGTAGTGGCGGATCAGTACCGCGGCCACCGCGATCCCGGCCAGGATCAGCCAGTTGTACTGGCTGCCGTAGGTGCTCGGGAAGTGGTTGCTGATCATGATGAACAGCACCGGCAGGGTGAAGTAGTTGTTGTGGCGCGAGCGCAGCAGGCCCTTGGCCGGCAGTACCGGGTCGGGGGTCTGGTTGTTCTCGATGGCCGCCACCAGCTGGCGCTGGGCCGGCATGATGATGCGGAACACGTTACCGACCATGATGGTGCCGATGATCGCGCCGGTGTGCAGGTAAGCACCGCGGCCGCTGAACACCAGGCTGAAGCCCCAGCATGCGGCGATGATCAGCACGAACAGCACGCCACCAAGCAGGGCTGGTTTCTTGCCCAGGGGCGAGTCGCAGAGGAAGTCGTAGACGAACCAGCCGGCGATCAGCGAACCGATACCGATGGCCACGCCTTCGGCACCGCTCAGGGTGCTGCCGGGGGCCAGCAGGTACAGAGCCGGGTTCCAGTAGAACACCACGCACAGCAAGGCGATCCCGGACATCCAGGTGAAGTAGGCTTCCCATTTGAACCAGTGCAGGTTCTCGGGCATTTTCGGTGGCGCGAGCTTGTATTTTTCCAGGTGGTAGATACCGCCACCGTGGATGGCCCAAAGGTCACCCGACAACCCATCGCGCGGGTTGCTTCGGTTCAGGTGGTTCTCCAGCCAGACGAAGTAGAACGATGCACCGATCCAGGCGACGCCGGTGATCATGTGAACCCAGCGAATGCTCAGGTTCAGCCATTCGTGAAGGTGTGCTTCCACAGTAGTTACCTCTCGCCGGTCACCACATAGATGACCGACCCTTTCTTATTGGTGGGGATTGAGGATCAGCATCTGTTCCTCGGGGAAGTAATGCTCATCGCAGTTGTTGCCAGAACCACTGCGATCAACCACCAGGAAATCATCCCGCTTTTCGATCGTAAGCACCGGGTGGTGCCAAACGCCGCGATGGTAATTGATGCCCTGCCTGCCGTTACTGCGGAAGGCGCGGACCAAGCCTGATACAGGTGCATCGCCAACTGGCGCGACCACGATCAGAAAGGGGTTGCCGAGCAGCGGGATGAAAGCCTGGCTGCCCAGCGGATGGCGTTCCAGCATGCGCACGGTCAGCGGCATTTCCAGCGCGTCGGCGCGGAAGATGCTGATGATCGCCTTGTCCTCAGGCTCGGCGGTCTCGACCGTGGCGAGCTTGTGGAAGCGCATGGTCGAGCCGTTGTTGATCATGAAGTGGTCGCTGCCATCGGTTTCGATCACATCACCGAACGGGGCAAAGGCTTCTTTGGTCAGGGGCTCGATCATCAGGGTGCGCATGCGGTTATCTCTTCTATGTTCGTTGTTCTTGATTTGGGTGGACTGGTAGCTCTTGCCAGGCCCTGGGTACGGACGCGTCACGCACTCGGGCCAGGCCTTCGCACAGTCCTCAAAGCTGCAGCAGGCGGAACAGGGCGATCAGGTTGATCTGCGCCAGGGCTTCCTTGAACTCGGCATCCTTGTCGTTGTGGATGCGCTTTTCGAAGGAGGCGAGGATCTGGTGCCGGTTGCTGCCCTTGACCGCCATGATGAACGGAAACTGGAACTTGGCTTTGTAGGCGTCGTTCAGTTCGGTGAAGCGGGCGAACTCTTCGGCGGTGCACTGGTGGATACCGGCGCCGGCCTGTTCGTTGGTGCTCGATTCGGTCAGCTCGCCCTGCACGGCGGCTTTGCCGGCCAGGTCCGGGTGAGCGTTGATCAGGGCCAGCTGGTCGCTGTGGTTGGCGCTGAGCAGGATGTCGCTCATGCGCTGATGCAGCGCTTCGATCTCGTCCAGTTCAGCCAGTTGGCCGAGATCGTAGGCCTTTTCGGCGACCCACGGCGAGTGCTCGTAGATGTCGGCGAAGGCTTCGACGAAGGCGGCGCGGCCCAGGCTGGAAGGTTTGAGGGTCTTGAAGGCGGTCATCAGGCGTTCTCTTTCTTGTACGGGTGGGTGGCGTGCCAGTGGCGGGCGATGTCCACGCGACGGGCGAACCAGACCTGCTCATGGCTCTTGGCGTAATCGACGAAGCGCTTGAGCGCGGCGAGGCGCGCCGGGCGGCCGACCAGGCGGCAGTGCAGGCCGATGGAGAGCATTTTCGGGGCTTCGGCGCCTTCGGCGTACAGCACGTCAAAGGCGTCCTTGAGGTACTGGAAGAACTGCTCGCCGCAGTTGAAGCCCTGTACCTGGGTGAAGCGCATGTCGTTGGTGTCCAGGGTGTAGGGGATCACCAGGTGCGGCTTGCCGGTCGGGTTGTTCGGTTCCCAGTAGGGCAGGTCGTCGTCGTAGGTGTCGCTGTCGTAGAGGAAACCGCCTTCCTCCATCACCAGGCGCCGGGTGTTCGGGCCGGTGCGGCCGGTGTACCAGCCCACCGGGCGCTCGCCGGTCAGTTCGGTGAGGATGCGGATGGCTTCGAGCATGTGCTCGCGCTCTTGCGCTTCTTCCATGTTCTGGTAGTCGATCCAGCGGTAGCCGTGGCTGCAGATCTCGTGGCCGGCCTCGGCCATGGCACGGATCACGTCGGGGTGGCGCTGGGCGGCCATGGCCACGGCGAAGATGGTCAGCGGCACGCCGCTGTCCTTGAACAGCTTGAGCAGGCGCCATACACCGGCGCGGCTGCCGTATTCGTAGAGCGATTCCATGCTCATGTTGCGCTGGCCCTGCAACGGCTGGGCGGCCACCATTTCAGACAGGAAGGCCTCGGACTCTTTGTCGCCGTGCAGGATGTTGCGCTCGCCACCTTCTTCGTAATTGAGCACGAAGGACAGTGCAATGCGGGCATTCCCCGGCCATTGCGGATGAGGTGGGTTGTTGCCGTAACCGATCAGGTCGCGAGGGTAGTCAGCGCTCACTGCAGTCTTCCTTCTTGTACGTTAGTGCGGTTGGTGGGCGGGCCGCGTCGGGATGTCGCACCACCGGATGGGCTGATTGTATACAACTTCTTAAATACTTTGTAAGCCTGTTTTTCCGCATTTCTTCCCATTTGTCGCCCAGAAACGGCTTGCAAGAAACCTGCCTGATTGGTCAGCTAATAACGGTGACCCCTGCTTGCTGCCTGTCTTTGCGATTGGTGGCCTGTTTTCAGGGGTGAGCGGGCCGCTAGGAAGAAGGGTTCAAAAAATTGTGTACAATTTTTTGAGAAACTGTCTTAATGGCGTCATTCCCGCACACCGCTGGCCCCCGTGCCCGGTGCATGCCGTGTATTTTTTGCCCACGCATACGACAAGAGGCGACAAGCAAATGGGACGTTTGACCACACACGTACTGGACGCCGCGCATGGCTGCCCGGGCAGCTCGATCAAGGTTGAGCTGTACCGTGTCGAAGGCCAGCAGCTGGAGTTGATCAACACCGTGCTGACCAACAGCGATGGCCGCGTCGACGCACCGCTGTTGCAGGGTGACGACTACCGCACCGGCGTTTACCAGTTGCAGTTCAGCGCTGGCGATTATTACCGCGCTCGCGGCGTGCAACTGCCGGCCGCGGCGTTCCTTGACGTTGTCGTGCTGCGCTTTGGCATCGACGAGCAGCAAGAGCACTACCATGTGCCGCTGCTGATCTCGCCGTACAGCTACTCGACCTATCGTGGAAGCTAGTTGGTCGCTAGAAGAATCTTCGTAGGTCCTTGCCCGCTCTCACACTGGCGGGCTTTTTTTTGCCCGTGTGTAGGAGCGGCGCAATTCCTGTGGGAGCGGGTTTACCGGAGTGCCGGACCACCGCGAAGCAGGTGGCGCGATGGATGGCACCGGCTCTGCCGGTGTTCGCGGGTAAATCGCAGCGGCGAACCGCCGCTCCCACAGGATGCGCGCCGCTTTGACGCCAAGCGTTGTAACTGTAGGGGCGCAGCCTGTGATGAGTTAAACGCAGGCAGATACGACAAAGGGGCGCCATGCGCCCCTTTGTCGTTTGCTCGTGTAGCCCGTTCGACGTCAGGGCGCGATGCCCGCCGTGCCGTTGGCCAGCTTCGGTTGCCGGTAGAGGTCCAGCAAGACCTGGTCCAGCACCTGCGAGGCGCCCCAGGGTTTGGGGTCGTTGAGGATGGCTGCGACCGCCCAGGTGTTGCCATTGCTGTCGCGGCTGAAGCCAGCGATCGCGCGGACGGTGTTGAGGGTGCCGGTCTTGATATGGGCCTCACCGCTCATGGCCGTGCGCTTGAGGCGCTTGCGCATGGTGCCATCCATGCCCACCAGAGGCATGGAACTGATGAATTCGGCGGCGTACGGGCTGTTCCAGGCAGCCTGCAGCAGCGCGGCCATCTCGCGGGTGCTGACCCGTTCCGCGCGGGACAGGCCCGAGCCGTTCTCCATCACCAGGTGCGGCGCGGTGATGCCTTTCTTCGCCAGCCACTGACGCACCACGCGCTGGGCGGCACGGGCATCGTCGCCATCGGCATCGGTGCGGAACTGCGCGCCGAGGCTGAGGAATAACTGCTGGGCCATGGTGTTGTTGCTGTACTTGTTGATGTCGCGGATCACTTCGACCAGGTCCGGCGAGAAGGCCCGGGCCAGCAGGCGGGCGCTCTTGGGCACGTTCTCGATGCGGTCGGCGCCCTGGATGCTGCCGCCCAGCTCGTTCCAGATGGCGCGCACGGCCCCGGCGGCATAGGTCGGGTGGTCCAGCAGCGACAGGTAAGTCTGCGAGTTGCAGCCTTCTGCCAGTTGGCCGCTGACTGTCACGCTGACACCGTCGGCCTGGGTCACCGGGTTGTAGCGCACTTCGCCGGTGCACTGCTTGCCCGCCACGGCCTTGACCTGGTTGTCGATGCGGATGCTGGCGATCGGCGGTTCGACTGCCACCGTGACCTTGCCACCGTCGTTGCGGGCAACGAAGCGCAGCGCCTTGAGGTTGACCAGCAACGAATCGGGCTTGACCAGGAACGGCTTGTTGTCGTCGCCGCCGTCGTCATTGAACTGTGGCAGGTTGGGCTGCACGAAATGGCTGCGGTCCAGGACCAGGTCACCGGTCACGGTGCGCACGCCGTTGGCGCGCAGGTCGCGCATCAGCAGCCAGAGCTTTTCCATGTTCAGTTTGGGGTCGCCGCCGCCCTTGAGGTAGAGGTTGCCGTTGAGCACCCCGTTGTTCAGGGTACCGTCGGTGTAGAACTCGGTCTTCCACTGGAAGGTGGGGCCCAGCAGCTCGAGTGCGGCGTAGGTGGTGACCAGTTTCATGGTCGAGGCCGGGTTCACCGAAACGTCGGCGTTGAACACGGTAGCGGTGCCGGGGCCGTTGAGCGGCAGCATCACCAGGGACAGGGCGGAGTCTTGCAACTTGTTGGTCTTGAGGGCCTGCTGCACCTTGGCTGGCAAGCTGGTGTTGACGGCGGCGGCCTGGCTGGGCAGGGCGAGTGGCAGAAGCAGGCCGGCGAGCAATAGTGGGCGGAGCGTCTTGATCATGGATAGATGAACCCTGCAGGCGAGGGAAAAAGACCATGGGGCTGTAAGAATGATGGCCCCAACACGTAAACGAGTGCGCATTATGCCCCAAGCGCACGCTGTATGCGCCCCGTTCGACACAAATGCGCCGCAGCTCGCCGGAAACTGGTAAAGTGCCGCGCGTTAATACTTGAGAGGATTGTTTCATGGCTACCAACCGTTCCCGTCGTCTGCGCAAGAAACTGTGCGTGGATGAATTCCAGGAGCTGGGTTTCGAACTGAACCTGGGTTTCAAGGAAGACCTGTCCGATGAAGCCATCGATGCCTTCCTCGACGCCTTCCTGACCGAAGCCATGGACGCCAACGGCCTGGACTATGTCGGCGGCGATGACTTCGGCCTGGTTTGCAAGGCTACCCGTGGCTCGGTGGAAGAAGCGCAGCGCGCTGCTGTCGAAGCCTGGCTCAAAGGCCGCAGCGAACTGACCAATATCGAAGTCAGCCCGCTGCTGGACGCCTGGTACCCGGAAAAGCCGATCAACTCGGCTTCCTGATCCGTGGCGGCGGTGCCCGAGCGGGCGCCGCCTCACCTTGGCTCGGCCTGGCGCTCCAATTGCCGGGCCAGGGCTTTCTCCACACGGCGCATGTGCCGTGCCAGTGCCTGACGGTACAACTTCATCTCTGCCAGGGGTAACCCGGGTTCCTCCAGTAGTTCACACGCCTGAATCAACGACCTGGCATCCAGCATTCGCGCCGCGCTGAGGATCTTGTGTGCCTGCGCAGCAAGCGCATCGGCGTTCTGCTGCGGGTCGATGGACATCAGGATGCCCAGGTCCTGCTGCAGGCTCAGGTGCAAGGTGCTGAGGATGCGGTCGCGGTCACTGGCGCTGTCGCCGACAATGGCGCTCAGGCCCTGCAGGTGGAAGCGATGACCGCACTCGTCGCAGCCCTCCTTGCACGGCCGGGTGTTGCGGGCAATGGCCGCCAGCCGCTGGCCGAGCACCTGCAAGCCGATGGGTTTGAGCAGGCAGTCGTCCATCCCCGCATCCAGGCACTGTTGGCGCACTTCGGGTTGGGCGTTGGCGGTATAGCCGACCAAGGTGCAGCGTGGCCTGCCGTGCAGGCGTTCCTCCGCGCGCACGGTCCTGGCGAGCTCGTAGCCGTTCATCTGTGGCATGTTGCAGTCGACGATGAGTACGTCGAAACAGCCTTCGCGCCATTTGCGCAATCCTTCACGACCATCGCGGGCGCTGTCCTGGCGCAAGCCCAGGTAGTTCAACTGTTGTGCTATCAGCAACAGGTTGGCCGGGTGATCGTCGATCACCAGGATCCTCAGCCGTGCATCCGGGCGCTCGATGTCGTTCGCGTCCTGAGGCCTCGACTCGACCGGGGAAACGCACTGCAAGGGCATGCGCAGCCTTACCCGTGTACCTACGCCATGCAGGCTCTGCAGGCTCAGTTCGCCGCCCATCATCGCGCACAGGCTTTGGCTGATCACCAGCCCGAGGCCGGTGCCGGCCCGAGCACCGTCGCTGTAGGGGTTGGCCTGCACGAAGGGGGTGAACAGCTGCTCGAGTTCCTGCTCGTGGATGCCGATGCCGGTGTCGCGGACCTCCATGTCGAGGGTCTGGGTCAGTGGCTCGCCACTGTTGCACAATTTGACGCTGATGCTCACCTGGCCCTGTTCGGTGAACTTGATCGCGTTGCTCACCAGGTTCGACAGCACCTGCTTGAACCGCAGCGGGTCGAGCAGCGCATGGCAACGTGCCTCGGCGGCGATCACCACTTCGAGCGCCAGGCCCTTGTGGCGGGCCAGCCCGTCGAATACACGTCCGACGGACTCGACCAACGCTGCCAGGTCCACCGGCTCCGGGGCCAGGGACAAATGGCCCGACTCGATCCGAGCGATGTCGAGGATATCGCCGATCAACCCCAGCAGGTCCCTTGCCGAGTGATGGGCAATCTCCAGGGCCGGGCGGTCCAGTTGGCCCTGTTCGGCGCGCCGGGAGGCGAGTTCGAGCATGCCGATCAAGGCGTTCATGGGGGTGCGGATTTCGTGGCTGATGGTGGCGAGGAATGTGCTCTTGGCGCGGTTGGCGTCATCGGCCTGTTGCTTGGCCAGGCGCAGGTCCTGCACCAGGTTGCGACGTTCGCTGATATCGATCCAGCCGCCGATGATGCCCTGCATTTCCCCCAGCGAATCGCGGTAGGGGAGGATCCAGTGGTAGATGGTCAGATCCTTGTCCCGCAACCGCAGAGGGCGATCGAGGATCAAGGGTTTGCCTTGCTCCATCACGCGTCGGTAATCGTCCTGGATCTGCCGGGTGTAGTCGCAGTCGCTGAAGCGGGTGTCCTGCAGGCGCTTGCCGATGACCTGCTCAAGGCTGGCGCCGACCGCTTGCAGGTAGCTGTCGTTGCAACTTTGCAGGCGCCCTTCGCGGTCACGCACGTACATGGGGTGTGGCGTGCCATTGAGCAAGGCACCCATGAACTCCAGCTGGTCGTTGAGCGCCCGCTCGGCGCGTTGACGCTGTTTGATCTGGCGGCGCAGCCGGGCATTCCACACCAGTGCCAGCACCAGCAGCACACCGATGACAGCGACCACCTGCAGGATCACCCTGCGGTAATTGCGCCAATAGGCGTCGTCGGCCGCGCCGTGATCCCGCCATCGACTGTTGATCACCCCCAGTTCCTCCGGAGAGATGCTCAGCAACGCCTTGTCGAGGATCGAAGCCAGTTCGCTGGCCTGGGGCAAAGTGGCCAGCGCGAAGGTCGCAGGCTCGGTGCCGACGGTGGTGCGGATCACCAGGTCGTTGTTGCTGGCCAGCATATGGTTGGCATCGATCAGTGTGACGATCGCGGCATCCACGGCGCCGCTGCCCAGCAGGGCCAGGGAGTAGTAGGTGCTGTCGGTGGCCACCTGATGAATCAATGGGTGTTTGGCATTGAGCAGTGCAGCCACGCTGCTGTCACGCGGTACCGCGACGCGCTTGCCCTTGAGCTGCTTCAGATTGGCAGGCTGGTGATTGCCGTCGCGGCTGACCAGTACGTAGGCGCTTTCCAGGTAGGGCCTGCTCAGTTGCAGGGGGTTGCCTGGGCGGGTGTCGGTGGAGAGCGTGGCGATGATGTCGGTGCGGCCGGACTCAAGCTGATCGATCATGTCGCCATCGCCACTGGCGCGACCAATGTCGAAGCGCAAGCCGGTGCGCAGGCGGATGAGTTCGAGCAGATCGGCGACGATGCCGCGCAACCGGCCGTTACCGTCGAGGAAGGTCAGCGGCGCTGCGGTGTCGTTGACCACGACCCGCATTACCGGGTGATCGCGCAGCCAGTTCTCTTCCCGTGGCGACAGCTGCAGCTTGCGATCAGTCAACAGGCTGCCGCTGCTGGCACTCCAGCGCTTGAAGATATCGTTGCGGGTGGCGCTCGACTGGGCGTCGAGGGCGGCATTGACCAGGGCCAGCAGCATCGGGTCGTCGTCACGCATGGCAAAACTGAAGCCCACGGCCTCATGCTTGCCGAAATTGGCCATGCGCAGACGCGGCAGGTGCCCCTGGCTGATCAGGTAGTGCGTGGAGACCGTGTCACCGATGAACACGTCGGCCTGCTCGAAGGCCACGGCATTGAGCGCCTGGGTGGAGGACTCGAAGGTCAGCAGCTCGGCCTTGGGGTAATTGGCACGGATCTCTTCGGACGGCAGGTAGTGATAGAGCATGCTCAGGCGCATCCCGTCCAGGCCGGTGTCCAGGGCACGGGTTTCGTCCTCCCGGGTTACCAGTACGGGTTGGTCGATGGCGTAAGGGCGTGAGAGCGCCAGCCCCTGGGTGGTGGCTTCATAGCCATTGGCGCTACCGAGCAGATCTATGCGCCCGCTCTTGAGCGCCGCGACTGCTGCTGGCCGGCTGGGAAAGCGTTGCACTCGCACCGGCAGGCCCAGGGCATTGCCGATCAGGCCTGCGTAGTCGGCGGTCAAGCCTTGGTACTCGCGCCCTCCGCTGGCGATGTCGAACGGCGGATAGTCAGGTGCGGAAGTGCCGAGTACCAGTTCATGGCGGGTGGCCAGCCAGTTGCGTTGCTCCAGGGTCAGGGCGGGGTGGATCGACGTCGGTGCCGAGCGGCTGAGCAGGGCGTAGGTCCTGCCTTCGTCTATATTCGCGCAGACAGTCGGCATGGGGGCGCCCAGGCTCAGGCAGAGCAGCGATATACCGAGGTACTTCCACATCACGACCTCAGACCAGCGCGTTGCGTTTGGCGACGTCGATCAGCTCCACCAGGGTGCTGGCCTGCAACTTGTGCATAAGGCGTTTCTTGTAGGTGCTGACTGTCTTGTTGCTGAGAAACATGCCCTTGGCAATTTCCTTGTTGCTGCGGCCCTGAGCGAAGAGTTGCAGCACCATCAGTTCGCGGTCATTGACCTGGCGGAACAACTCCAGTTCCTTATTGCAGTTTTTTTGCGCAGCGTTGAGTGCCTGGCTGGGGAAGTAGTTGTAGCCGGACAGTACCGCCTTGATGGCGCTGAGCAATTCGCCCAGGTCTTCTTGCTTGCAGACGTAGCCCGCAGCGCCAGAGTGCATGCAGCGAATCGCGAACAGCGCGGGAGATTGTGCGGTCAGTACCAGGACCTTGAGCGGCATTGCCATGGACTGGAAGCGAGACAGCATCTCAAGGCCGTCGAGCTTGGGGATGCTGATGTCGAGGATGACCAGGTCGGGGCGGTATTCGCGAATCATCTGCATGGCATCGACACCATTGTCAGATTCGCCCAGGACGTTGTAGCCCTGGTTCTCCAGCAGCATCCGAATAGCCAGGCGGATAACGGGATGATCGTCGACGATAAATACTGTTTGCATATTCAACATTCCATGCGGCGAGGCGAAAGCAGTCGGCACATTAGCTCAGTTGAATGGTGGCGGGCAGGGATGCTCAGGCTAATTTATTTATATAGGAAATTCCTTACGGCGAGAGCGTGTGTGTGCTACGAGAAATGTGGATTTTTAGGCGGTTTGATTGGTTTTGCAGGTTTAATTAGTTGTCTTTGAGGTTAATGTTTAATGCTTTTGGTATTTGTGGGAAGAGTCTTACAAGTTTGGCGGTGAAGGTAATAACCACACTACCGTCACCGCCCTGATTCAAGTTGGACTGGTGCGTCCGGTCATCTCGCAGGCCATTTCACTGGCATAGCTGTCTGTCATGCCGGCGATGAAATCGATCATGCGCAGGAAGGCGCCATGCAGCGAGCCATGTGGATTGGGCGCGTTATTGCCGATCAGGTCCAGCACGCGGCGGCTCTTGAACGACGGCGTGCGCCCGCCATGTTGTTCCAGCGCCGCGCCGCAGAAGGTGTTGAGGAGGATTTCCAGGGTGGTATAGGCGCCGATTTCATGCAGGGTCTTGCGCTTGTCCTGAAAGATCTTCTTGCGCGCCATGTCCTTGGCCTGCAGCACACAGCGCTGGGCCGGGCCGTGCATGTGCTCGACCAGGTCGCCGGGCAGGCGGCCGGCGAGCAGGGCGCTTTGCTGTTCGACGAAGGCTTGCGCGGCGGCGTTGGTCAAGTGCTCGATGGCTTTGCCGCGCAGGATTGCCAGCTTGCGCCGGCGGGATTCGTTGGGGCCGAGCTGGCGGTAGGTCTCCGGCAGGTCGTCACCGACCAGGTCGAGCAGCAGCGCTTCGACCTCGGCGTACTGCAGCAGGTCCATCTCGAGGCCGTCTTCGAGGTCGATCAGGGCATAGCAGATATCGTCGGCGGCCTCCATCAGGTAGACCAGCGGGTGCCGGGCCCAGCGTTGGTGTTCGAGCTGCGGCAGGCCCAGCTTGCCGGCGATCTGCTCGAGCAGGGGCAGCTCGCTCTGGTAGCAACCGAACTTGTGCTTCTTGTAGCCCTGGGCGTCGGCATGGCGCGAAGTCCAGGGGTACTTGAGGTAGGTGCCCAGTGTCGCGTAGGTCAGGCGCGTGCCACCGTCGAACTGGTGGTATTCGAGCTGGGTCAGCACGCGAAAGCCTTGCGCGTTGCCCTCGAAGTTGAGGAAGTCGGCGCGTTGGTCGTCGCTCATGTCGTCCAGCCAGCCACGCCCGGCGGCCTGCTGGAACCAGTGGCGGATGGCGTCTTCGCCGGAGTGACCGAAGGGTGGGTTGCCGATGTCGTGGGCCAGGCAGGCCGACTGCACGATCATCCCCAGGTCGCTGGGCTCGCACCAGTCGGGCAGGGCGCCGCGCAGGGTTTCGCCAACACGCATGCCCAGCGAGCGGCCAACGCAGCTGACTTCCAGCGAATGGGTGAGGCGGGTGTGGATATGGTCGTTGCTGGTGACCGGATGTACCTGGGTCTTGCGCCCCAGGCGGCGGAAGGCGCCGGAAAAGATGATGCGGTCGTGGTCCTTGTGGAAGGGGCTGCGGCCAAGCTCTTCTGGGCTGTAGAGGGCTTTGCCCAGGCGTTCGCGGGTCAGCAGGGTGTGCCAGTCCAAGGCTCGATCTCCGGTCGTTGTATCGGCATAGCTTCCTGCGTCTGGCGCGCCCTGGCAAGGGCGCGCACGACGTTCAGGGGCGCCGGCTGCTGCTCAGGAACAGGCGGATCAGTGGCGCCAGGCTGGTGCCCAGCTGCAGCAGGCGACTGATGTTGCCACTGCGCACGCCTTTGCCAGTGAGAAAGCCCAGCGCGACGATAGCGCCCAGGCCCCACAGCGAGCCGTGCTTGACCCCCAGGCCCTCGCCAAGCGAGCTACCCATGCCGCGCAGGCGGCGCGCCGGTTCGAGCATCTGGCTGGTTTCGTGGCTGATCTGCTGGCGGTGCATCTCCATGCGCAGGCGCAGCAGCGCCTTGCGCAGCTCACGCGGGTTACGTGTGTCGGGCATTTCGGGCAGGTTCATGGCAGCAGGCGCTCCCGGTCCTTGGCCAGCTCTTCGAGCGTGGCGCTGAATGGCGATGACTCATCGAACACCGCCGCTTTCAGGCGCAGGCCGCAGTACAGCGCGGCGATGCCGTAGAACAGGCACAGGCCGATGATCCCGGCCAGTCGATAGCTGTCCCACAGCAGCACCAGTACCAGCCCCGATAGGGCGGTGAGCAGCAGCAGGGCGAACACCAGTGCCAGGCCGGCGAACAGCAGCAGGCGCAGGGTGCGCCCCTTCTGCTCCTGCAGCTCAATGCCGAACAGCTCGATGTGGCTGTGCAGCAGGCCCAGCATCGCGGCGCCCAGGCGCCGGCCGGACGCGCCGGCGCCGATGGCGTCGTTGTCCATGGCGGCTCCTCAGCGCTTGGCCAGCAGGCCGATCAGCAGGCCGACGCCGGCAGCGATACCGATCGCCTGCCAAGGGTTCTCCTGCACGTATTGCTCGGCGCTGCCCACGGCCGCCTGGCCGCGTTGGCGTACCGAGTCCTGGGTGAGTTGCAGGGTTTCGCGGGCCTGGGCCAGGCGCTCGTGGATCTGTTCGCGCAGCTCGTCAGCCTGGTCGCCGGCGAGGTTGGCGGTGTCGGCGAGCAATTTCTCGGTGTCGCGGACCAGGGCCTGGAAGTCAGCCATCAGTATGTCTTGAGCAGTCTTTGCCGATTTGCTGGCCATATGGGCCTCTCCCTGTGGATGTGTGTGGCTATTTCGAGTGATGGCGGGTGCGGAAGGTTCAGCGCGATGTGCTGGTACAGCGCTTGCTTATGTTCGAGGCGCGCTCGCAAGCGTGCGCGCCGAAACCGTGCACCCGCCCTGCGGATCACGCTAAACCTTAACCCAATCCACGACAAACCCAAGAAAAAACCACGCAGGCGTTCACCCACTCACAGAAGCGGGGCAGGCGCCTGGCACCGATTCGGTGCAGGGATGCCGGTTCTTGAACTGTCCTGGTGCCTTTTTGCAGGCCTGCCTCTTCATGGAAAACATGCACAGCGCGATGGACTCCCTGGTCCATGGCTCCAACACCCTGTTCATCCTCATGGGCGCCATCCTGGTGCTGGCCATGCACGCCGGCTTCGCCTTTCTCGAAGTCGGAACCGTGCGCCACAAGAACCAGGTCAACGCCCTGTCGAAGATCCTCAGCGACTTCGCCATCTCGGCGCTGGCGTACTTCTTCATCGGTTACTGGATCGCCTATGGCGTGACCTTTTTCCAGCCCGCGGCAGTGCTGGCCAACGATCATGGCTATGCACTGGTCAAGTGCTTCTTCCTGCTGACATTCGCCGCTGCAATCCCGGCGATCATCTCCGGCGGCATCGCCGAGCGTGCGCGGTTCGTCCCGCAGCTGTGCGCCACTGCGTTGATCGTGGCGTTCATCTACCCCTTCTTCGAGGGTGTGGTGTGGAATGGCAACTTCGGCTGGCAGGCCTGGTTGCAGGCGCGCTTCGGTGCACCCTTCCATGACTTTGCCGGCTCCGTGGTGGTGCACGCCATGGGCGGCTGGCTGGCGCTGGCGGCGGTGATCCTGCTGGGTGCGCGCCGTGGCCGTTATCGCGATGGCCGGCTGGTGGCGTTCGCGCCGTCGAGCATTCCGTTCCTGGCGCTGGGTTCGTGGATCCTGATCATCGGCTGGTTCGGCTTCAACGTAATGAGCGCACAGACCCTGCAAGGGGTGAGCGGCCTGGTAGCGATCAACTCGCTGATGGCCATGGTCGGCGGCACCGTGTCGGCGCTGGTGGCCGGGCGCAACGACCCCGGCTTCCTGCATAACGGCCCGCTGGCAGGGTTGGTGGCGGTCTGCGCCGGTTCCGACCTGATGCACCCGATCGGTGCGCTGGCCACCGGCCTCATCGCAGGCGGCCTGTTCGTCTGGTGCTTCACCGCGGCGCAGAACCGTTGGAAGATCGACGATGTGCTCGGTGTCTGGCCGCTGCACGGTGTGTGTGGGGTGTGGGGCGGCATCGCCTGTGGCGTGTTCGGCCAGGCCGCACTGGGCGGCCTGGGTGGCGTGAGCCTGGTCAGCCAGTTGCTTGGCAGCTTGGCCGGTGTGCTGGTAGCGCTGGCCGGCGGTTTTGTCGTGTACGGCCTGATCAAGGCGGTGCACGGCCTGCGCCTGAGCCACGAACAGGAGTTCCAAGGGGCCGACCTGTCGCTGCACCGCATTGGCGCCACCAGCCAGGATTGACCTGGCGCAGGTGCGCGATGGCAAGCACGGACCTAGAATAAGCATCCCTTATCTTCGATTTCCGGGTTTGCCCCATGCTCCCTGAATGCCAGCTGTTCGGCACCCTCGGGTGCCATCTGTGTGAAGTGGCCGAGGCCATGTTGATGCCGTTCGTCGAGCATGGCTTGCTGGTCGAGCTGGTCGACATTGCCGACGCCGAGGTGCTGTTCGAGCGCTACAGCCTGACCATCCCGGTATTGCGCCGCTGTGATACCGGGGCCGAGCTGAACTGGCCCTTCGATGCCGAGCAGGTGGTGGCCTTCCTGCGCTGAGCCGCGCATTGACGACGGCGTGGCCTGCTCCGTATGCTGTATATAAATACAGTATCGAGGTGAAGCCATGCTCAATGTCGAGCAACTCAAGTACAGCATCAACCACATGGCCCCGGAGCGTGTGTGCGACGCCGTGCTGGAACTGCGCCTCGACGGCATCGTCACCGATGAGCAGACGCCGTTCGGCAAGGTCCATTTCAATACCTGTTTCGCCGAGATCGAGGCATTGTTCCAGCGCGCCGGCTTTCACCGGCCGCTGGACGTGGTTGGCTACCAAGGCCTGAGCTACGCCTTGTTCGACCCCGGGCGCTGGGATGCGGTGCAGGTGCTGCGCTGGCTCAAGGCGCGCTGCGAGCCGGCCGGCGAGGCTGGTTGCGCCGCGCAGGCTGGGGGATAATGCCCGGCTCCCGATCAGCAGAGCCCGACGATGACCACGCCTTTCAACCCTGCCCACCTGCAAGCCAGCACGGTATGCCTGCCGCCCGGGCGCTGGGCGACAGTGCTCGATTGCCTGTGCGATCACTTCAAGGGCATCGACCGTGAGCAGTGGCTGGACCGTTTCGCCCGGGGCCGGGTGCTGGACGCGCAAGGCCAGGCGATTGCCGCCGACCTTGCCTACCGCCAGGGCATGCGCCTGCATTACTTTCGTGAAGTACCCAACGAGAAGCCGATCCCGGTACAGGAGCAGATCCTGCACATGGATGAGCATCTGGTGGTGGCGGACAAGCCGCATTTCCTGCCGGTAACGCCCACTGGCGAGTATGTCGAGCAGACCTTGCTGCGCCGCTTGATCCGCCGGCTGGACAACCCGCACCTGGTGCCGCTGCACCGCATCGACCGTCACACCGCGGGGCTGGTGTTGTTCTCGGCCAACCCGCAAACCCGGGGTGCCTATCAGCGGCTGTTCCCCGAGCGGCGCATCGACAAGCACTACCAGGCCATCGCCGCTGCGCTGCCGCAGCATGATTTCCCCTTGGTGCATTGCAGCCGCCTGGTGCATGGCGAGCCGTTCTTCCGCATGCATGAAGTGCAAGGGGCCGATAACAGTGAAACCCATGCCTGTGTGCTGGAAAAGAACGGTGGGTTGTGGCGCTATGGACTGTCGCCGGTCACCGGCAAGACCCATCAGTTGCGGGTGCACATGGCGGCGCTGGGGGCGGGGATCTGCAACGATCCGTTCTACCCGCAGCTGGTCGAGGAACAGGATGACTATGAGCGGCCATTGAAGCTGCTGGCCCAGAGCCTGCGCTTCGAAGATCCGTTGACGGGTGAGGCGCGTTACTTCGAGAGCAGGCTGAAACTGGACTGGTAAAAGCATCGCGGGGCAAGTCGCATCGGCGCACCGCCGCTCCCACAGGTCATGTTGCAGTACCTGTGGGAGCGGCGGTGCGCCGATGCGACTTGCCCCGCGATGGTTCGTTCAGGCTTTAGCGGTTGAAGCGCTCCACCAACGAGTACTGCGTGCCGGCGGTGCTGGTCAGCTCTTCGCTGAGCAGCGCCGAGCGCTGGGCCTGGCCGGCGGTCTGGTCGGCCAGGTCGGCAATGGTGCTGATGTTGCGGCTGATCTCTTCGGCCACCGCGGTCTGCTCTTCGGTGGCGGCGGCGATCTGGGTGGCCATGTCGGTAATGTTGGCGACCGCTTCGCTGATGCCCACCAGCGCCTGGTCGGCTTCCATGACCCGCTCGACACCTTCCTGGGCCTGGCGGTGGCCGGTCTCCATGGTCTGCACCGCGTTGTTGGCGGTCTGTTGCAGCTTGGCGATCAGGCCGTGGATCTGCCCGGTGGACTCGGCGGTGCGCTGGGCCAGCTGGCGAACTTCGTCGGCAACCACGGCGAAACCTCGGCCCATCTCACCGGCACGAGCTGCTTCGATGGCGGCGTTGAGCGCCAGCAGGTTGGTCTGGTCGGCAATGCCCTTGATCACATCGACCACGCCACCGATTTCGTCGCTGTCCTTGGCCAGTTGCGTCACGGTCAGGCCAGTCTCGCCCACGGCAGCCGACAGGCGCTCGATGGCGTCACGGGTTTCGCCGGCAATGTTGCGGCCCTGGCTGGTCAGGCGGTTGGCTTCCTGGGTGGCATCGGCGGTGCGCTGAACGTGGTTGGCCACTTCCTGGGTAGTGGCGGCCATCTGGTTGACGGCGGCGGCCACCTGCTCGGTTTCCACGCGCTGGCGCTCCAGGCCCGACGAGCTCTGGTGAGCGAGGGTGTCGGACTGGCGGGCCTGGTCGCTGAGCTGTTCGGCGCTGTCCTGCAGGCGGGTCAGGCAGGTCTTCATCCGTGCGTCCTGGCTGAGCATGGCCATTTCCAGGCGTGCCTGGACGCCGCGGCTGTCGGTGTACATCTGCGCGATCAGCGGGTCGGACGTGCTCTGTTCGGCCAGACGCAGCAGGCGCTTGAGGCCGCGCTGCTGCCAGCTCAGGCCGAGCAGGCCCAGCGGGACCGACAGGCCGGCGGCCAGGGCGAAGCCCCAGGAGTGGCCGAGCCAGTTGCCGATCAGGAAGCCGACCTGGCTGATCAGGATGAACGGCAGCCAGTCCTGCAGCACCGGCAGCCACTGGTCGCGGCGCGGGATCGCTGACTTGCCCTGGTTGATGCGCTGGTACAGGCCTTCGGCGCGGCGGATCTGCTCGGCGGTGGGTTTGACCCGCACCGACTCATAGCCAACCACCTGGTTTTTCTCGAATACAGGGGTGACGTAGGCGTTGACCCAGTAGTGGTCGCCGGACTTGCAGCGGTTCTTGACGATGCCCATCCATGGCAGGCCTTGCTTGAGGGTCTGCCACATGTGGGCAAACACCGCAGGCGGTACATCGGGGTGACGCACCAGGTTGTGCGCCGCGCCCATGAGTTCCTCGCGAGAGAAACCACTGATCTCGACGAAGGCATCGTTGCAGTAGGTGATCACGCCTTTGGCATTGGTCGTGGAGATCAACCGCTGTTGGGCAGGGAAAGTCCGTTCTCTCTGGGTAATCGGCTGGTTGTTACGCATTGGCTGTTCAATCCGCAAGGCTTTCGACAGGTATCGGCAAGCCGCTGGTTTTATTGAATGAATATTTCACTTGCATTGATCTGGCGCAACGGATGCATGCGGCGATTGTGGTTTAAGCCCACGCGTTCGCGTACGTTGCCGTCAATATTGCAGCTTTATTTATGGTTTATGACGATCAGGTCGGATCATGACCGATTGCTCAGCCAAGTGCCAGCATCGGGTAACTGAAGCCCGCGAAGTGCGCCAGGTTGACGCAGGCATGGCAGGCCACCGCTGCAGCCAGCCCGCCATGGCGGTACGCCAGGCCGTAACCCACCCCTGCCAACGTCGCCAGGTAGAACCACTGCCAGCCGCCCCCCAGGTGAGCCAGGCCGAACAGCAGCGCTGCTGCCAGCAACGCCAGGCCGTCATGCCTGAACAGACGTTGCAGGCCGCCCTGGATGTAACCGCGAAACAGCAGTTCTTCGGTCAGGCTGACCAGCAGCAGGTTGTTCAACAGCCACAGCCAGGCCTGGTCCGGCCATTTCGGAGCCCAGGCCACCAGCCCCAGAGACCAGGCGCCGCCCAGGCAGGCGAGCAGGGTCAGCGGCAGGATGGCGAGCAGGCTCAGCGCCAGCCCCCGCCCGCGCAACACCACCAGCCACGGGCAGGCCAGCAGCAGCCACAGGCTGATCAGCGGCTTGTCCAGGTTCAGGTACATCGAGAACGGCAGCGCACCCTGGCTGAACACAGCCTTGTCGATGACCTTGGCGCTATTGAAGCCCGGCAGCCAATGCAGGGCCAGTGCTGCAGCCATGCCGATGAACAGCAGGTGGCCGAGGGTCTGTTGCCAGCGCACCCTGCGCCGTACCAGCAGGGCGGTGCACAACAGGGCGAGCAGGCTGGGCAGGGCAGCCAGGCCGAGGCTGCCGTGGGCCAGTGCAAAGCAATAGCCGAGGGCCAGCAGGCCCAGCGCGATCCAGTGGGGCAACGACATGCAAAATCCTTGTGGCAGCGAGTGCGGAACTGCTTCGACTGAGCTCGCGCCCTTCAGGACACCTGATCAGGGGCCAATAAATGGCCCCTGGCCATGATCACCCTGCAATCAGTTGCCGCAGCACATAGTGCAGGATGCCCCCCGCCTTGAAGTATTCCACCTCATTGAGCGTGTCGATCCGGCACAGCACCTCGATCTGCGTCTGTTGCCCGTCCTCACGGGTAATACGCAATGGCAGGCTCATCCCCGGGCGGATCTGCGTGCCGCCAAGCCCCAGCACATCGATGCGCTCCTTGCCGGTCAGCCCCAGGCGCTTACGGTCGTCACCGGCCTTGAACTGCAGAGGCAACACGCCCATGCCCACCAGATTGGAGCGGTGGATGCGCTCGAAGCTTTCCGCCAGCACGGCCTTGACCCCCAGCAGGTTGGTGCCTTTGGCCGCCCAGTCGCGGCTGGAGCCGGTGCCGTATTCTTGCCCGGCGATCACCACCAGCGGCGTACGTTCCTGCTGGTAGCGCATGGCGGCGTCATAGATCGACAGCTTTTCGCCGCTCGGCACATGCAGTGTGTTGCCGCCTTCCTCGCCGCCGAGCATTTCGTTGCGGATGCGAATATTGGCGAACGTGCCGCGCATCATCACTTCGTGGTTGCCGCGGCGCGAGCCATAGGAGTTGAAGTCGCGCGGTTCCACGCCCTTTTCGCGCAGGTAGCGCCCGGCGGGGCTTTCGGCCTTGATGTTGCCGGCCGGAGAAATATGGTCGGTGGTCACCGAGTCGCCGAGCAGGGCGAGGATGCGAGCCCCTTGAATATCGGTGATCTGCGGCAGCGGGCCGCCAATGTCGTCGAAGAACGGCGGGTGCTGGATGTAGGTGGAGTCGTCCTGCCAGACATAGGTGGCCGCCTGTGGTACCTCGATGGCCTGCCACTGGGCGTCACCGGCGAACACTTCGGCGTATTCCTTGTGGAACATGCGCGTGTCGACGTTGCTGACCGCTGCGGCAATCTCCTGCTGGCTGGGCCAGATATCGCGCAGATAGACCGGTTGGCCATCCTTGCCCGTGCCCAGGGCATCCTGGCTCAGGTCCACGCGCACGCTGCCGGCCAGGGCGTAGGCCACCACCAGCGGTGGCGAGGCCAGCCAGTTGGTTTTCACCAGCGGATGCACCCGGCCCTCGAAGTTGCGGTTGCCCGACAGCACCGAGGCGACCGTCAGGTCGGCGCTGCCAATGGCTTGTTCGATGGCCTCGTCAAGCGGCCCTGAGTTGCCGATGCAGGTGGTGCAGCCATAACCCACCAGGTCGAAGCCCAGCTGGTCCAGGTAAGGGGTCAGGCCGGCGGCCTTGTAGTAGTCGGTGACCACCTTGGAGCCGGGGGCCAGCGAACTCTTGACCCAGGGCTTGCGTTGCAGGCCCTTTTCCACGGCTTTTTTCGCCACCAGCCCGGCAGCCATCATCACGCTCGGGTTGGAGGTGTTGGTGCACGAGGTAATGGCGGCGATCACCACCGCGCCGTCACGCAGGGTGTGAGTCTGGCCGGCATGGCTGTAGTCGATCTCGCCGGCCTGGTCGGCATTGCCCACGGCCACGCCGCCACCGCCTTCGCTTTCCAGGCGCCCGACATCCTTGGCCAGTGGCTTGGGCTGTAGCTCGATGAATTGGTCGAAGGCTTGGCGAACCTGGTTCAGGGCTACCCGGTCCTGCGGGCGCTTGGGGCCGGCCAGGCTGGCTTCGACCTCATGCATGTCCAGCGCCAGGCTGTCGCTGAACAGCGGTTCCTGGCCGGGCAGGCGCCACAGGCCCTGGGCCTTGCAATAGGCTTCGACCAGTTGCACCGCCTGCTCCGGGCGGCCCGACAGGCGCAGGTAGTCGAGGGTCACCTGGTCGACCGGGAAGAAGCCGCAGGTGGCGCCATATTCCGGGGCCATGTTGGCGATCGTGGCGCGGTCGGCCAGCGGCAGATCGGCCAGGCCGTCGCCGTAGAACTCGACGAATTTGCCCACCACACCTTTCTTGCGCAGCATCTGCGTCACGGTCAGCACCAGGTCGGTGGCGGTGATGCCCTCGCGCAGCTTGCCGGTGAGCTTGAAGCCGATTACCTCGGGGATCAGCATCGACACCGGCTGGCCGAGCATGGCCGCCTCGGCCTCGATGCCGCCCACGCCCCAGCCGAGCACGCCCAGGCCGTTGATCATGGTGGTGTGCGAATCGGTGCCGACCAGGGTGTCGGGGAAGGCGTAGGTGCGCCCGTCCTCGTCGCGGGTCCAGACCGTGCGCCCGAGGTATTCCAGGTTGACCTGGTGGCAGATGCCGGTGCCCGGCGGCACCACGCGGAAGTTGTCGAAGGCGTTCTGGCCCCAGCGCAGGAACGCGTAGCGCTCGCCATTGCGCTGCATCTCGATGTCGACGTTCTGGGCGAAGGCGGCGGGGCTGGCATAGCGGTCGACCATCACCGAGTGGTCGATCACCAGGTCCACCGGCGACAGCGGGTTGATGCGCTGCGGGTCGCCACCGGCCTTGTCCATGGCAGCGCGCATGGCCGCCAGGTCGACCACGGCCGGTACGCCGGTGAAGTCCTGCATCAGGACCCGCGCCGGGCGGTACTGGATCTCGCGGTCCGAGCGGCGATCCTTGAGCCAGCCGGCCAGGGCATGCAGATCGTCGCCGGTCACGGTCTTGCCGTCCTCCCAGCGCAGCAGGTTCTCCAGCAGCACTTTCAGCGACATCGGCAGGCGTTGCAGGTCGCCCAGCTGGCGGGCGGCTTCGGCGAGGCTGAAATAGTGGTAGGTGTGATCGGCCACCTGCAGCGACTTGAGGGTTTTCAGGCTATCGAGCGAGGGCATTGACAACTCCTTGTGCTCCGGTGCCCGGCGACTGCCAAAGGATCGCCAGTGTCACCGCTGTGAATCGGTCCGCACGGCACGGACCTGGCTGAACAGTCAGGTTAGACCCGTTTAGCGGGCCTGACCCTTTTCTGGACCGGTGGGGCGTGTCGCGGGTTCCGATCTTCCTTTATCATTCGCCGCCCGGCCGCACCTTGTGTTGCGTCGGGTCAAGGCTGGCGCCGCCTGCGCCAGTGATGTGGAGTTAGAGATGAATACCCTGTTCATGCATTGCCGGCCCGGCTTCGAGGGCGAGGTCTGCGCCGAAATCAGCGAACACGCCGCCCACCTGGGCGTGGCCGGCTATGCCAAAGGCAAGCCAAACAGCGCCTGCGCCGAATTCGTCTGCAGCGAGCCCGACGGTGCCGCGCGGCTGATGCGTGAAATGCGTTTCGAGCAGCTGATCTTCCCGCGCCAGTGGGCGCGCGGCAGCTACATCGAGTTGCCCGAGACCGACCGCATCAGCGTGCTGCTCGAGCACCTGGCCGAGCTGCCGGTGTTCGGCAGCCTGTGGCTGGAGGTGCTTGACACCAACGACGGCAAGGAGCTGTCGACCTTCTGCCGCAAGTTCGAAGTGCCGCTGCGCAAGGCGCTGGAGAAGGCCGGGCGGCTGGTCGACGACGCGCAGCGTCCGCGCCTGCTGTTGACCTTCATCAGTGGCCGGCGGGTATTCCTGGGCCAGGCCGAAGCGGGTAACCAGGCGCTGTGGCCAATGGGCATCCCGCGCCTGAAGTTCCCACGGGAAGCGCCCAGCCGTTCGACCCTCAAGCTGGAAGAAGCCTGGCACCAGTTCATCCCGCGCGAGCAGTGGGACCATCGCCTGAACGACGACATGACCGGTGTCGACCTGGGCGCTGCGCCTGGTGGCTGGACCTACCAGCTGGTCAAGCGTGGCATGCTGGTCACCGCCATCGACAACGGGCCGATGGCCGAGAGCCTGATGGACACCGGGCTGGTCACGCACCTGATGGCCGACGGTTTTACCTGGAAGCCGAAACAGACCGTGGACTGGATGGTCTGCGACATCGTCGAGAAGCCGGCGCGCACCGCGTCGCTGATCGAGACCTGGCTGGGCGAGGGGCTGTGCCGCGAGGCGGTGGTCAACCTCAAACTGCCGATGAAGCAGCGTCACGCCGAGGTGCGCAAGTTGCTCGACCGCATCGAGGAAGGCTTCAAGGCGCGCAAGGTCAAGGTGTCAATCGCCTGCAAGCAGCTGTACCACGACCGCGAGGAAGTGACCTGCCACCTGCGCCGGCTGGACCTGAAACCGCGTTGAAGCCAATCGCCGGCAAGCCGGCTCCCACGGGTAAAGGGTTGCACGGGCCATGTGGGAGCTGCGGTTCGCCGCTGCGACTTGCCGGCGATTGGGCTGCGCAGCAGCCCCTTGGAGCACCTCGACGGATGCGCCACAATGACGATCATTTCGCGGAGCCTTTCATGACCGATTTCACCCCCGACGCCATCCTCGACGCCACCGGCCTGAACTGCCCGGAGCCAGTGATGATGTTGCACCAGCACGTGCGCAACCTGGCCGCCGGCGGCCTGCTCAAGGTGATCGCCACCGACCCCTCGACCCGCCGCGACATCCCCAAGTTCTGCAACTTCCTCGGCCACGAACTGGTAGGCCAGCAGGAAGAGGCCGGCACCTACCTGTACTGGATCCGCAAGAAGGCCGACTGAGGCCGGCGCGATCAGGCTACACTGCGCTCCCCTGACAGGAGAGCGCCATGCTGATAGTTGCCGACGAAAACATCCCGCTGCTCGATGCCTTCTTTGCCGGTTTCGGCGAGATCCGCCGCTACCCCGGCCGGGCCATCGATGCCGCCTGCGTGAAGGACGCCGACGTGCTGCTGGTGCGCTCGGTGACCCGCGTCGACCGGCAACTGCTCGAAGGCAGCAAGGTGCGCTTCGTGGGCACCTGCACCATCGGAACCGATCACCTCGCCCTCGATTACTTCGCGCAAGCGGGCATCCACTGGAGCAGCGCCCCAGGTTGCAACGCCCGTGGCGTGGTCGATTATGTGCTGGGCAGCCTGCTGACCCTGGCCGAGCTCGAGGGTGTCGAGCTGGGCAAGCGGGTCTATGGCGTGGTCGGTGCCGGCGAAGTCGGCGGGCGTCTGGTGCGCGTGCTGCATGGCCTGGGCTGGAAGGTGCTGGTGTGCGACCCGCTGCGCCAGGCCAGCGAGGGGGGCGATTTCGTCGACCTTGCGACCATCGTCGAGCAGTGCGACGTGATCAGCCTGCACACGCCGTTGCAGCGCGGTGGCGAACACCCGACCTGGCACCTGCTCGATGAAGCGTATCTGGCGCGCCTGCGCCCCGGCGCCTGGCTGATCAATGCCAGCCGTGGCCCGGTGGTGGACAATGCCGCGCTGCGTGAGCTGCTGCTGGATCGCGAAGACCTGCATGCGGTGCTCGACGTGTGGGAAGGCGAGCCGCAGGTGGACCTGCAACTGGCCGACCTGTGCACCCTGGCCACCCCGCATATCGCCGGCTACAGCCTGGACGGCAAGCAGCGCGGCACGGCACAGATCTACCAGGCGTTCTGCCGCGTGCAGGGTGAACCCGAGCAGGTAAGGCTGGCGGACCTGCTGCCAGCCCCTGCGCTGGCGCAGATCGAGCTGGATGCGGGGGCCGAGCCGGCCTGGGCGCTGGCCACCCTGTGCCGGGCGGTGTACGACCCGCGCCGCGACGATGCCGATTTCCGTCGCAGCCTGAGCGACGACCCGGCCGAGCAGCGTGCGGCCTTCGACCTGCTGCGCAAGCAGTATCCGGTGCGGCGCGAGATCGAGGGGTTGGCGGTGCGTCTACGGGGTGAGGCGCCGCAGCTGGCGCAGGTGGTGAGTGCGTTGGGCGCGGTGCTGGTTTGACAGTTTGACCTGCAAATAAAAACCCGGCGCAGGCGCCGGGTTCGAAGGAATTCTTGTTTTAGTCTTTGCCGACTTTCTTGACCCGGCTTTCTTCCAGGTCCTTGCAGGCTTTCTGGATCATCTGCTCGGTGATCGGGATCTCGCGGCCCTGGCCATCGATGATCGAGCCGCAAACTTGAGGTTGCGGGTGTTTCGGGGCCTTGGGCGTCTCGTTGCCGTGCTGCAAGCTCATGTCCTGTCTCCTCTTCAGGTTCAAGCTCAAACGTACCGCTTTGCCATGACTGGCCTGTGACAACGGGCGGGGCATGACAGGCCCAGTCCAACAGAAAGCGTGGCAAAGCTCCAGCGGCACCTTAGAACGAAAGGTCATAGGCAGGGCATAAGGCTTTTTCGCCCCGCGCCGTCCGATACCTCTGATGCGATGCCCCAGCGGTTGGATCAGTTCCTGCGAGATGGACCAGTGGTAGGCTTGGCCCATCTTCCTGCCGAACCTGCCCGCCATGCCTGAACCGATCTCTTCCCGCCAACGTCGTGCCCTGCATCTGGGCTGGCAGTTTCTGCGCCCATACCGCCGCCAGGCCCTGCTGGCCCTGCTCGCGCTGGTGGTCACTGCCGGCATCACCCTGTCCATGGGGCAGGGCATTCGCCTGCTGGTGGACCAGGGTTTCATGACGGGTTCGATGCACCAGCTCAACCAGACCATCGGCCTGTTCCTGCTGCTGGTGCTGGCCCTGGCCGTGGGGACTTTCGCCCGCTTCTACCTGGTGTCGTGGATCGGTGAACGCTGCGTCGCCGACATCCGTCGGGCGGTGTTCGATCATCTGCTGGGGCTGCACCCAGGGTTCTTCGAGGACAACCGCAGCTCGGAGATCCAGTCGCGGCTGACCGCCGACACTACCTTGCTGCAGTCGGTGATCGGCTCGTCCCTGTCGATGTTCCTGCGCAATGCCCTGATGGTGGTGGGTGGGGTGATTCTGCTGTTCGTCACCAACCCCAAGCTCACCAGCATCGTGGTGCTGGCCTTGCCGCTGGTGCTGGCGCCGATCCTGCTGTTCGGCCGGCGGGTGCGCAGCCTGTCGCGGCAAAGCCAGGACCGGGTCGCCGATGTCGGCAGCTACGTCGCCGAGAGCCTCGGGCAGATCAAGACCGTGCAGGCCTACAACCACGAAGCCCGTGACCGCGCGCTGTTTGCCGAGACCGTGGAAGCGGCGTTCGGCGTGGCGCGACGGCGTATCGCTCAGCGTGCCTGGCTGATCACCCTGGTGATCGTGCTGGTGCTGGGAGCAGTGGGGGTGATGCTCTGGGTGGGCGGCATGGATGTGATCGCCGGGCGCATCTCCGGCGGCGAGCTGGCGGCCTTCGTGTTCTACAGCCTGATCGTCGGTAGTGCTTTCGGCACCTTGAGCGAGGTGATCGGCGAACTGCAGCGGGCCGCGGGTGCTGCCGAGCGTATTGCCGAGCTGCTGGCGGCGCAGAGTGCGATCCTGGCGCCGCGCCAGTCCGTCAGCCTGGCAGGCGGGCGCGCCAGTGGCGCCATCGAGCTGCGCGAAGTGCGCTTCGCCTACCCGTCGCGCCCGGCGGTGGCCGCCGTCGATGGCCTGAGCCTGCAGGTGCAGCCCGGCCAGACGGTCGCGTTGGTCGGGCCGTCGGGTGCCGGCAAGTCGACCCTGTTCGACCTGTTGCTGCGTTTCTACGACCCCCAGGGCGGCAGCATCCTGCTCGATGGCCAGCCGATCACCGGCCTGGAGGTGGCCGAGCTGCGCCGTCAGTTCGCCCTGGTGGCCCAGCAACCGGCGTTGTTCCGCGGCACGGTCGAAGCCAACATCCGTTATGGTCGCCCCGAGGCCAGCCAGGCCGAGGTCGAGGCAGCGGCGCGCAGCGCCCATGCCCACGAATTCATCGCCCAGTTGCCGCAGGGTTACCAGACGCTGTTGGGGGAGGGCGGCATCGGTTTGTCCGGCGGCCAGCGCCAGCGCCTGGCGATTGCCCGGGCGCTGCTGGTGGATGCGCCGATCCTGCTGCTGGACGAGGCCACCAGCGCCCTCGATGCGCAGAGTGAGCACCTGATCCAGCAAGCGTTGCCGCAACTGATGGCCGGGCGCACCACGCTGGTGATCGCCCACCGCCTGGCCACGGTGCAGCATGCCGACCGCATCGCGGTGATCGACCAGGGGCGTTTGGTCGCGGTGGGCACGCACCGCCAACTGGTGGAAGAGAGCCCGCTCTATGCGCGCCTGGCGGCGCTGCAGTTCAACAATGGCTGAGGCTGTCGCGAGTTTGTAACAATTCTGTAGCAATTGCCTGAGAGTATCTGGCTCAGCTGTTGCGTATGTGCTCGACCTGGCTGCTATCGATCGATGGCAGCTTTTTTTTGGCCTGCGAACGAGGACAAGGATGTCTTTAGTCGGCGGCGCTGTCGTGTCCGCTTCCTTACCTCCTTGTTCCGAGATCCACGATGTTGCGTAAATCCCTCAGAGTGCAAATTCTCACCCTGCTCGGCGGCAGCCTGGCGGCGATGTTGCTGATCGCCCTGGTGTGCTTCCAGTTCCTGTCGTCCAGCGTGCGCGGCTATGCCCAGCTGGTGGACGGGCCCTTGCAGGCCTCGCAGTTGATCGATGAAGCCAACCTGCAGTTCAAGATCCAGGTGCAGGAGTGGAAGAACGTGCTGCTGCGCGGCCGCCAGCCGGCCGAGCTGGACAAGTACTGGCAGCAGTTCCAGGCCCGTGAGCAGCAGGTTCAGACCCTGCTCGGGCAACTGATCGAAAGCAGCGATCCGGCACTCAAGGCGCGCCTGGAACAGCTCAAGGCCAGCCACCGGCAGTTGGGTGTGGCTTACCAGCAGGGCCGCCAGGCCTTGATTGCGGCCGGCGGTGACCCGGTGGCCGGCGATGTGGCGGTCAAGGGGGTGGACCGCGCCACCAGCGACCAGATGAGCGCGCTGGTCGAGCAGTTGCGCGGTGATGCCCGTGGCCGTGCGGCCGAAATCAATGCTGACGCCGAGCGCACCGTATGGCTCGGCGTACTGGTGATGCTGGCTTCGGCCGTGCTGGTCGGGCTGCTGAGCCTGTGGCTGATCAACCGCAGCCTGGTCGAGCCGATTCGCCAGTTGATCGACTATGTCGCCCAGCTCAGCCAGGGCCGCTTCGGCGCGCGGGTCGACAGCCGTCGCGAGGACGAGCTGGGGCGCCTGGCGCGGGCCGCCAATACCCTGCGCGATTTTCTCGCCGACACCGTCGGCCGCCTCAAGGACAATGCCGAAGAGCTGGAAAGCGCCAGCGGCCAGCTGCGCAACATCGCCGGCGACATGGCCAGCGGCACCCATGACCAGTTCCAGCGCACCGACCAGGTCGCCACCGCCATGCACGAGATGTCCGCCACCGCCCAGGAGGTGGCGCGCCATGCCGCCGAGGCGGCCCGCGCGGCGGACGACGCCGACCACAGCGCCCAGGCCGGCGAGCAGGTGATGCAGCAGACCATCGATATCATTGGCCTGGTCAACCGCGAGATCGCCGGCACGGCTGCGGTGATTCGCCATCTGGAGAACGACAGCACGCGCATCGGCAAGGTGCTCGAGGTGATCCGCGGCATTGCCGAGCAGACCAACCTGCTGGCGCTCAACGCCGCCATCGAGGCGGCACGTGCCGGCGAGGCCGGGCGTGGCTTTGCGGTAGTGGCGGACGAGGTGCGCAGCCTGGCCCAGCGCACGGCGGCGTCGATCGCTGAAATCCACCAGATCATCGAAGCGGTGCAGTCGGGCGCGGTAGAGGCGGTCAAGGCCATCGAGAGTGGCCAGCAGCGCAGTGAAGAGGGCGCCGAACAGGTGCAGCAGGCCGGGCAGATGCTGCAGCGCATCACCCTGGCGGTGGAGGCGATCCGCGACATGAACCGGCAGATCGCCACGGCGGCCGAGGAGCAGACCAGCGTTGCCGAAGATATCTCGCGCAACCTGATCGAGATCACCCGCATCGCCACGGCCAACCAGCAGGCGGTGCAGCATACCGAGCAGGCCGGGCAGCGTTTGCATGGCTTGTCGGGGCAGTTGGGTGAGGTCACCTCGCGCCTGACCGCCTGAAGCTGACATCGCGGGGGAAATCCGCCATCCGGGCGGGATCTTCCCCCTATCCGTGGCGGTTTGTCGCCATGCGACCTGATGTCGCCCCCCCATGAACATTGGCTTGCAACCGGTTGGCACGCTCTTCGCTATCGAGGCCGCGCTTACATAACAACCGGATAGATCCAATGAAGAAAATCCTGCTGACGCTCCTGTGCCTGAGCGTCATCGGTTGCTCCAAGCCTGCGGAGCCACAAAAGACCGTCGATGTCCTGCTGATCGGCGGCGGCATCATGAGCGCCAGCCTGGGGACCTACCTCACCGAGCTTGAGCCGGGCTGGAAGGTCGACGTCTACGAGCGCATGGACCAGGTCGCCGAGGAGAGCTCCAACGCCTGGAACAACGCCGGTACCGGCCACTCGGCCTTCTGCGAGCTGAACTACACCAGCGAGGGCAAGGACGGCAGCATCGACATCAGCAAGGCGGTCAACGTCAATGAGCAGTTCGAGGTGTCCAAGCAGTTCTGGGCCTATCAGGTCGAGCAGGGCGTGCTGAGCAACCCACCTTCGTTCATCAACAATGTGCCGCACATGAGCTTCGTCTGGGGTGAGGAGAACATCGCGTTCCTGCACAAGCGCGTGGCGGCGCTGCAGCACAGCTCGCTGTTCCGCGGCATGCAGATCTCCGAAGACCGCGAGCAGATCCGCCAATGGGCACCGCTGGTAATGGAAGGGCGCGACCCGGGGCAGAAAGTCGCGGCCACGCGCATGGCCATCGGTACCGACGTGAACTTCGGCGAGATCACCCGCCAGCTGTTCGCCTCGATGACCCGCAACCCCAATGTGCAGCTGCACTTGAGCCATGAAGTGCGCGACATCGTGCGCAATGAAGACGGCAGCTGGAACGTGGTGGTGGCCGACCTGGCCAACGGCGGCGCGCAGACCAGCGTCAAGGCCAAGTTCGTATTCATCGGTGCCGGCGGCGGTGCGCTCAAGCTGCTGCAGAAATCCGGCATCCCGGAAGCCGACGGCTATGCCGGCTTCCCGGTGGGCGGCCAGTTCCTGATGACCGACAACCCCGACACCGTCGCCCGGCACCAGGCCAAGCTGTACGGCAAGGCGTCGGTCGGCGCGCCACCGATGTCGGTGCCGCACCTCGACACCCGGATGATCGATGGCAAGCAGGTCCTGCTGTTCGGCCCGTTCGCGACCTTCTCCACCAAGTACCTGAAACACGGCTCGCTGTTGGACATGTTCGCTTCGCTGACCAGTCACAACGTCAGCCCCATGCTGCATGCCGGTATCGACAACATCGACCTGAGCACCTACCTGATGGGCCAGCTGATGCTCAGCTTCGATGACCGCATGGCGGCCCTGCGCGAGTATTTCCCCAATGCCAGGAACGAGGACTGGAAGCTGCTGCAGGCGGGCCAGCGGGTGCAGGTGATCAAGAAGGACCCTGTGCACGGCGGTATCCTGCAGTTCGGCACCGAGGTGGTGGCCGCCGAGGACGGCAGCATCGCCGCGCTGCTGGGTGCTTCGCCCGGCGCGTCGACCGCCGCGCCTATCATGCTGACGGTGCTGGAAAAGGCCTTCAAGGACCGCATCAAGAGCCCTGAATGGCAGGCCAAGTTGAAAGCGATAGTGCCAACCTACGGGCAGAAGCTGAACAACGACCTGGCGCTGACCAACAAGACCCGTGAATGGAGCAGTGCACGGTTGCAACTGCTGCATGTGCCGGTAATGCCGGATACGACGGTGTCGGCGCGGTAATTGCCAATCGCGGGGCAAGCCCGCTCCCACACTGCCGAGGATTTGCGGCAACGTGGGAGCGGGCTTGCCCCGCGATGTGATTCAGGCACAAAAAAAGCCCGCACTTGGCGGGCTTTTCGGGGATTTGGTCGGAGAGACAGGATTCGAACCTGCGGCCTTCTCGTCCCGAACGAGACGCGCTACCTGGCTGCGCTACACTCCGATGGCCAAAATGCTACTGCATCGTTTTTTTCAACGCAACCCCTTGTTGCAAAAAGGAGTT
The DNA here is from genome assembly GCF_003940825.1 of Pseudomonas oryziphila. Classification (NCBI taxonomy): domain Bacteria; kingdom Pseudomonadati; phylum Pseudomonadota; class Gammaproteobacteria; order Pseudomonadales; family Pseudomonadaceae; genus Pseudomonas; species Pseudomonas oryziphila. The sequence continues at coordinate 1,899,163 of NZ_CP034338.1, forward strand.
GCGCCGAAAAGCAGTGGCTGGATCAAAGCTCTTTGACCGTGCGGATCTGGTCTTTGTTGATGCGTGTGCGCTTGCCGTCAAGCTGTTCGAATTCGTAGAAGCCGGAGTCTTCGTCATAGCTCGGGGTATCCACCGCCTGGATCTCACGGCCGTCGTTCAGGGTGATGACGGCTGGCGATGCGCAGCCGGCGAGGGCGCCCAGGCCCAGGGCAAGCAGGAAAGCGGGAAGGGTCCGTTGGATCATCGTGTTTCTCCTGGTTCGAGTGTGCTGGATGACGTTAAGACGCAGGGCGTCCACGCAAGTTCCTTGTCCAGTGCAGCATAGCGCCCAGGCCGGGGCATTGACCGGCAGCAACGGCGGGGCAGCGCTCGGCCGGCCTGTGATATAACAGCGCACATCCTTGTTTCCCTGCGACGGACCCTCATGAAAGCCAAGGCAGATACCCCCTTCGTGCCGTTGAACATCGCTGTACTGACGGTCAGCGACACCCGTACCTTCGAGACCGACACCTCCGGCCAGCTGTTCGTCGATCGCCTCACGGCGGCCGGCCATCAGCTCGCCGCCCGGGTGCTGCTCAAGGATGACCTGTACAAGATCCGCGCCCAGGTCGCGACCTGGATCGCCGATGACCAGGTGCAGGTGGTGTTGATCACCGGCGGTACCGGTTTCACCGGCCGTGACAGCACTCCGGAAGCCGTGGCCTGCCTGCTGGACAAGCAGGTCGAGGGTTTCGGCGAACTGTTCCGGCAGATCTCGGTGGCCGATATCGGCACCTCGACCGTGCAGTCCCGGGCCTTGGCGGGCCTGGCCAATGGCACCCTGGTGTGCTGCCTGCCGGGTTCGACCAATGCCGTGCGCACCGGTTGGGATGGCATCCTCGCCGAACAGCTCGACGCCCGCCACCGCCCCTGTAACTTCGTCCCTCACCTGAAGCAGGCGGCGGCCTGTGACAGCCGTGGTTGAGGCCGCGACTGTCCGGCCATTGATGCCGGTGGAAGAAGCCCTCGAGCGCCTGCTGGCGCTGGCCGAGGCCGCGCCGATCGGTGACACCGAAGAGGTGGCGCTGGCCGATGCCGAAGGCCGCGTGCTGGCGCGTGAGCTTGTAGCCGGGCTCGACCTGCCGCCCTGGCCCAACAGTGCCATGGATGGCTATGCGCTGCGCCTGGCTGATTGGCAGGGCGAGGCGCTGCCGGTGAGCCAGCGCATTTTTGCCGGCCACGCGCCGCAGCCCCTGCAGCCAGGTACCTGTGCGCGTATCTTCACCGGTGCGCCCTTGCCGCAAGGGGCCGATTGCGTCGAGATGCAGGAAAACGCCGAAGTGCTGGAGGATGGCCGGGTGCGTTTCCTCGAGCCGCTGGCCGTCGACCAGAACGTGCGCCCCAAAGGCCAGGAAACCCGTGCCGGCGAGCAGGTAATGAGCGCCGGCACACGCCTGGGGCCGATCCAGCTCGGTCTGGCGGCGACCCTGGGTTTTGCGCGCCTCGACGTGGTGCGCCGGCCCAGGGTGGCGGTGCTGTCCACCGGCGATGAACTGGTCGAGCCTGGTTTGCCGCTGGGCCCGGGGCAGATCTACAACAGCAACCGGCGCCTGCTGGTCAGCTGGTTGCAGCGCCTGGGTTGTGAAGTGGTGGATGCCGGCATTCTGGCTGATGACCTTGAGCGCACTCGCCAATGCCTGGCCGGGCTGGGCAATGTCGACCTGATCCTGTCCACTGGCGGCGTGTCGGTGGGTGAGGCCGACTACCTTGGCCTGGCCCTGCGCGAAGCCGGTGAGCTGGCGCTGTGGAAGCTGGCGATCAAGCCGGGCAAGCCCCTGACCTTCGGTCACTACCAGGGTGTACCGGTCATAGGCCTGCCGGGTAACCCCGCATCGACCCTGGTCACGTTCGGCCTGCTGGCCCGCCCATACCTGCTGCGTCGTCAGGGCGTGGCCGATGTCGCACCGCTGCGCTTCAGCGTGCCGGCGGGTTTCGACTGGCCCAAGCCGGGCAATCGTCGGGAATACCTGAGGGCGCGCATCGAAGATGGCCAGGTACGCATCTACAAGAACCAGAGCTCCGGGGTGCTGCGCAGCGCTGCCTGGGCCGAGGGGGTAGTGGAGGTGCGTGAGGGCAGCATGCCGCGCCAGGGCGAGCTGGTGCCGTTCATTCCCTTCAGCGAGCTACTCGGCTAGCACCTCACCGCTGGGGGATTCGCCTGCGGGGGCCAGTTGGGTCAGGCGCATGTGCACGTTCTCCAGCTGTTGCGCCGCGACACTCCAGTCGTGGCGCTGGCGGGCGAACTGGCGGCCGGCTTCACCCAGTTGGGCCATGCGCCAGGGCTGGTTGAGCAGTTGGGTGATCAACAAGGCCAGCTGGCCGCTGTCGTCGCTGCCCAGATAGTGTTCGCCATTGTTGGCCGCCAGGCCCGAAACGCCCTTGCCGGTGCTGATCACCGGCAGGCCCGCGGCCATCGCTTCGAGGATTTTCACCTTCGAGCCACCGGCATAGCGCAGCGGTGCGAAGAACAGCGCCGAGCGCCGTTGTATTTCGCGCAGGTCGGGGCGGTAGCCGAGCCACTCGATGCGCGGGTCGTTCCAATGCAGTTTCCAGCTGGCCGGCAGCGCATGCCCGGCAATGGCCAGGCGTACCGCCGGGTTGCTCATCCACACCTGTGGCAGGATTTCTTCCAGGGCCCACTCGATGGCTTCGAGGTTGGCCCCGTACTCGAAGTTGCCGACGAACAGCAGGCGCTGGCTGTGGGGGCACGGCCGGACAGCCTCGAAGTAGTCGCAGTCGACGCCATTGACCACCACATTGACTGCTCGCCCGCTGATCTGCTCGATCAGCTCGGCATCATGGTTGCTGACCGCCACCACTTCGCTGGGTTGACGCAGCACGCGCTGCTCCCAGCGGCGATAGCGCCAGCGGTCGAAGGCATTGAAGGGGCGCAGCCACAGTGGCAGGCGGTCATGGCAGGCGCCGCCCATCACCGATTCAAGGGTGTGTTCGCTGAGCATGAAGGGCAGGCCACGGGCCTGCAGGGCCTTCTCGAAGGGCTGGAAGCTGTAGCTGTGCTCGATCTGGATGACATCCCAGGGTTCGTCCAGCAGCTGCTCGAAGCGATGCCGCAGGCACGGTGCCAGGCCATTGACGATCGCCCGCATGGGGTAGTCGATGATCGGTGAGGCCAGCAGGTTCAGCGGGCTGTGCAATGGCCGGCGGGGCAGCACGATCAGGCGTTCGAGCAAGGGCTCCAGGGCTTCAAGCGCCGCATCGCCCAGCGGCACCTTGGATTGCACCAGCAAGGTGATCCGGTGACCACGCTGCGCCAGTTGGCGCAACAGATGATATTGCCGGGTCTTGCTGCCGCTGGTGGTGGGCCAGGGCAGGTAGGGCAGGGTCCAGAGTATGCGCATGAGCCCGATTCCTCGTTGCATGGCCGGGTGTCGGCCCTGGAAGCCAAGACGCGCCCGCTGGCAGTCAACCGATGGCGGCTGCCGGGGCGCGTCCATGGATATCAGTAAAGCGTACGATGCCGTCCTCGCCCAGGTACGCGCCGCTCTGCACCTCGATCATCACCAGGTCGATGACGCCCGGGCTTGGGCATGGTTTCGCGGGAAACCGGCCATGATCGGTCGCCAGCACCGCCAGCGATGATAAAGGGGGCAGAGGGATCATCGTCATAGCCTCTACTCAGGGCGCTGGGGACAGCGCAGTGAACGGAAATACGACCTGTCAGGCATCTGGCGGCAAAAGTCAATAAAATGACTTTCGTGAGCATTGTCGTCATTGATGGCCAAATATTTGTCGAATGATGCGCCTGAAGCCTCAGGCTTTCAATGTCAATTGTATGAAGTCAGCTTTAATCGCTTAGCTCAGGGAGCAATTTCAGGTTGATGGTGGTCGAGATTGCGGTAGGGCTTTTCCATGGAGAACAACGATGAATGAGCGCAAGGCACTGCTGATCCTGCATGGCAAGCAGGCGACCAACGACGAGGTGCGCGAGGCCGTGGGCCAACTGCGTGAGCGCGGCTGGCAGCTGGATGTGCGCCTCACCTGGGAGGCTGGCGACGCCCGGCGCCTGGTCGAGGAGGCGCAGGCTGCAGGCTATCCGCTGGTGGTGGCAGGTGGTGGTGATGGCACCTTGCGTGACGTGGCCGAGGCTTTGGCACAGGGGGCCGCCAACACTCGGCCAAGCCTGGCGTTGCTACCCCTTGGGACGGCCAATGACTTCGCCAGGGCCGCCGGGGTGCCGTTGGAGCCGGCGGCGGCACTTGCGCTGCTGGACATGCCGGCGCAGCCGATCGACCTGGGGCAGGTGGGCGACCAGCTGTTCCTCAACATGGCAACCGGCGGCTTTGGCAGCCAGGTCACGGCCAGCACCTCGGAAGACCTCAAGAAAGTGCTGGGGGCGGCGGCGTACCTGTTCACCGGCCTGTCGCGCTTCAGTGAGTTGCAGGCCGCATCGGTCACGTTGCATGGGCCGGGTTTCGAGTGGCAGGGCGAGCTGCTGGCGCTGGGCATCGGCAACGGGCGCCAGGCCGGTGGCGGGCACGTGCTCTGTCCGGACGCCAAGGCCGACGATGGCCTGCTGGACATCGGCATCCTGCCGGCGCCGCAGGAAATGGTGGGGGCTTTGCGCGGACTGCTGGCGGGGGAGGAACTGTTCGTGCGGGCGCGGCTGCCATGGGTGGAGATCAAGAGCGCCCAAGGCCTGGACATCAACCTCGACGGCGAGCCGCTGCAGGCCGACAGCCTGCGCTTCGAGGCCGTGCCCCGGGCGCTGTGCGTGCACCTGCCGGCGGATTCACCGTTGCTCAGTCGTCCAGGCTGATGATCTTTTCGCGCACGGCGAACAGCACCAGGCCTGCCACGTCGTAGATCTGCAGGCGTTTCATGATTTGCGAACGGTGGGTTTCCACGGTCTTGATCGACAAGCCCAGGCCATTGGCGATTTCACGGGTTGATTTGCCACGTACGATCAGGCGCAGGATCTCCAACTGGCGAGCGGTCAGGTTGTGGCGCTCTTCGCTGGGTGGCTTGCCGCTCTGCGCGCGCAGCAGCGCCTGGTTGATCACGGTATGGGCGATGGCCGGGCTCAGGTAACGCTCGTTGTTGCGCAGTGCGGTGAGGGCCTGTTCCAGCTCGGTGGCGCTGGTGTCCTTGAGCAGGTAGCCATGGGCGCCGCTTTCCAGGGCGCGCATGATCAGGTCGGGGTCGGTGTGCATGGACAGCATCAGCACCTTGCAAGCGCAACCGTTTGCGCGTAGCTGCGCAAGCGCGTCCAGACCGCTGGTCGAGCGCATGGATATGTCCAGCAGGATAATGTCCGGCGCCAGGCGCAGGACCTGCTCCAGCAACTGGCCGCCATCCTCGACTTCGCCGACCACCAGGTAGTCGGGCAGGTCCGATACCAGCGCGCGCACGCCGGCGCGAATCAGCGAATGGTCGTCTACCAGCAGCAATCTACACGTCATGATGGGGGGAGGTCCTGGCACGTTCCTGGCTGCGTGGCGGCCACGGGAACAGGGCTTCGATCTGGCAGCCTTGGCCGGGTTGGCTGTTGACGGTCAAGCTGCCTTGCAGGGCGGTGGCCCGCTCCTGCATGCCAGCCATGCCGCGTTGGCCAGCCTCGGCCGGGGCTAGGGCGGGCACGAAGCCACAGCCATCGTCCTGAATCGACAGGGCAAGGCCCGGCGGCGTGCGTTGCAGGCGAATCAGCAGGTTGCGGGCGTTGGCATGACGCAGCACGTTGGTGACCGCTTCCTGAGTAATGCGGAAAGCCGCCATGGATACTTCTTCGCTGATGCCGCCCAGGCGCTGGTGGCAGTCCAGGCTCCAGTGCAGGTCGCTGCTCTGCAAGGTGCTCTGCAGGTGCGCGCGCAGGCTGGCCTCAAGGCCCAGGCTGGCCAGTTGCCGCGGGTTGAGGATGGCGGACAGATCGCGAACATTGCTCAAGGTATGGTCCAGGGTGCTGCGCAGGGTCGTGCACTGGGCCTGCAGCTGCTCAGGGACCCGGCGTTGCAGCCAGTCGAGCTGCAATTTGGCAGCGGTCAATAACTGGCCGATATCGTCGTGCAGTTCTCGGCTCAGGTGCTGGCGCTCGCTCTCCTGCACTTTGAGCATGCGGTCGGCAAGCTCCGCCGGGCGCAGGCTGATCGAGTGCGCGCCGTGGCGCAGCTGCCAGGCAACGCCGAGCATCGCCAGTACCTGGAGCAGCAGCAGGCCGCCGGGCAATGGTTGCGCTCGCCAGTAGAAAAGCAGGTTGGCTGCCAGTGAGGCCAGGCACAACAACGCGGTTGCCCAACGCAGCAGGGCGATGCTAGAGCGGCAGCGCTGGAAAAACGTCAAGCCTGGGAACATAGGGAGGGAGGCCAATAAATTATTGCTGTTGGAGGCAGTACACAGGTTTGGCCAGAAGTTTGGCGTCCCGTTTTCAAGTAAACATCGGGCACGAATGCAAAAGCCCGGTAACGACGGAGCACGCGTTCGAGTGCACGCATGTTAACACTTCGGTTTGCTTTGGTCGCGGGGGTGCAACTGCTTGAAAGCTCAGAATTCACGGGCTATCGCGGAGTATCTGTGCGCTCCGCAGGCTGGCACAGTGCCACGGCCGCTGCGCGGGAGCATGGGGGTAAGTGCAACTAAGGCAAACCCTGATGTGCAGGTTTGACGCAACTTGTGCAACTTTGCAAGTTGGACGATCGTCTCGCCTAGTTGCAACGCAAGAGCAGCCTGTTAGTTGCCGATCGTGGCGGTTTTAACATTGCAGGCCGGTACTTGCCTGCCCGGCATGCGCCGATGCGCAGTTGGCGTCGGTGCCCAGGCCGGGCACGCACGGCTGCCCAAGTGCACTGGCCAGTTCGTTCAGCAGCATATGTTGCTCTTCGCTGTCCAGGCTCAGGCGGCCGGTGAGCGGGTCGACCAGCTCCAATTGCCACGCCAGAAGGGTCAGGCAGGCTGCCAGCGCCGGCAATGTCTTGCCCTGCAAGTGTCGTTGCCTGCAGGCAGGGGCGAGCAGCTGTTGCAGGGTGCGGGTGTAATGCGCCACTTCAAGCAGGCCAAGGGTGTCGGCGCGCAGTGCCAGCAGGTCAAGGCTTTCGTCCAGGCAGTGGCAGGCGTCGGGGTCGTTGCCGATCAGTTCGAGGTGCTGCAGGCATTCCTGTGCCTTGCTCAGCAGGGTCTGCGCATCCAGCAGGAAACCCTGCAGGACGCTGCTGGGCAGTGGTGCGATATCCATCATGTCACTCCAGCGCGCAGGGCTAGAGCAGGGGTGGGCCATACCTGGACGATTGCGAGCAAAAGCCTGACTCCATTCATGCATTGAGAATGGCGTCACATTAATGGCTAAAGGATATTGCGAACATCAGGTTGCACCCGATTGCGGGTAGGGGTTTCCCTGATGAAGATAGGGGCGAATGCTTCGTTGTGGGGTGTCCTGCGGTAGGGCGTGGCGGCAGTAAAGCATGATGGTAAAGTGATATCAATCTCTGGCCCCGGCTTTTTCCGTTCGGGGTCAAGCTGCGCGAACACCCGCCGATACATCGGCGGATGCAATCAATTTTCCCGACACAAGCCAGGGGGTTGTCCAAATGGCCGGCATTCTCGACACGGTAGACCAACGTACGCAACTGGTAGGTGAGAACCGCCTGGAAATCCTCATGTTCCGTCTGGCTGGCCGGCAACTGTTCGCCATCAACGTGTTCAAGGTGCAGGAGGTACTGCAGCTGCCCAAGCTGACGCTGATGCCGCAGCGCCATTCATTCGTCTGTGGCGTGGTCAACCTGCGTGGGCAGACGCTGCCGGTGATCGACCTGTCCCAGGCGATCGGCATGCGGCCACTGCAACCGGGGCCAGGCAGCACCATCATCGTCACCGAGTACAACCGTTCGGTGCAGGCCTTCCTGGTGGGGGGCGTCGACCGGATCGTCAACATGAACTGGGAGGCCATCATGCCGCCGCCGACCAGCGCCGGTCGCCAGCACTATCTGACGGCGATCACCAAGGTCGAAGAGCAGTTGGTGGAAATCATCGACGTGGAGAAGGTGCTGGCCGAGATCGTGCCCTACAGTGCCAAGGTATCCCGTGACAAGCTCGAAGACCCGGTGCTGGCCCGCGCCCGTGGCCGTGAAGTGCTGCTGGTGGATGACTCCAGCGTGGCCCTGGCGCAGTTGCGCGATACCTTGTCGCAGTTGGGCGTGAAACTGCACGTGGCCAGTGATGGCCTGAAGGCGCTGCGTCTGCTCAAAGGCTGGGCCGATGCCGGGGAGGATGTCTGCGAGAAGCTGCTGATGATCTTCACCGATGCGGAAATGCCTGAGATGGACGGCTACCGGCTGACCACCGAGATTCGCAACGACCCGCGCCTGCGCGGCCTTTACGTGGTGCTGCACACCTCACTGTCGGGCAGCTTCAACGAGTCGATGGTGAAGAAGGTCGGTTGCGACAACTTCCTCTCCAAGTTCCAGCCCGACCGCCTGGTGGATGTGGTCCGTCAGCGCCTGAGCATGGATACCGCGTCGGCCTGATACCTGGTACACCTGTGTCCGGTATAAGCTTGGGCTTTTACTGGCGCAGGGTGAGGCAGGGATGATTCTGAGTGCGTTGTATCGTTATCCGGTGAAGTCGACGCAGGCGCAGAGCCTGCAACGCTCCCCGGTCGATTACCTGGGCCTGGACGGTGATCGGCGCTGGTTGGTGGTAGAGGCCGAGAACGGTCGTTTCCTCACCCAGCGGGCATGGCCTGCGCTCGGGCAGATCACTGCCGACTACAGCGCGAATGGCCAATTGCTGCTCACCGCGCCAGGGCGGGCGGCATTGAGCGTGCCAGTGCCGCCTGCAGACGACGAGTTGCGTGGTGTCACCATCTGGCGTGACACCCTGCGCGTGCCCGATGCCGGGGATGCGGCAGCGGCATGGCTCAGCGAACTGTTGGGCAAGCCGGTGAGGCTGGTGCATTGCCCTGACCAGCGGGCGAGGTACCTGCCCAGCGGATATGGCCTGAACAGCGACCGCGCGGCATTCCCTGATGGTTTTCCGTTGTTGTTGATCGGCCAGGCTTCCTTGGACGAGCTGAGCGCGCGCATCGGGCGCCCCATGGAGATGCTGCGTTTTCGGCCGAACCTGGTGGTCGAGGGCGCCGAGGCATTTGCAGAAGACCGCTGGAAGCGCATCCGTATTGGTGACATGACCTTCCGTGTGCTCAAACCCAGCGTGCGTTGCATCCTCACCACTCTCGACCCCGCCACGGGCGAACGCAGCCCGGACCGTGAGCCGCTGACCACGCTCAAGACGTTCCGCGAGAAAGAGGGGGATGTGCTGTTCGGCCAGAACCTGGCGGTGGATGGCGCGGGGGAGCTGAAGGTGGGGATGGCGGTTGAGGTTATCGAGTAAGGCAGGGCGATTGCGATTGTGTGAGGGCTGCAAGGTGTTGGGCGATAGTCTTGCAGTGCTCACGAAATCGAGCGCCGCCCGCGCGGCGCTCGATCTCATAGGCGCTGCAGCACCCTCGGCGAACGATCACATATCGTCGAAATACCGCTCATGCCAATCCACCAGCGGTTGCGGCGAATTGAGCTTTTGCCCGTAGATCACCGAATACGACAGCACGTTCTGCACGTACTGGCGCGTCTCGTCGAACGGGATCGACTCGACCCATACGTCGAAGCTCAGGTGCTTGGCGCCCTTGAGCCATTGCCGTACGCGGCCGGGGCCGGCGTTGTAGGCGGCCGAGGCCAGCACGCGGTTGCCGTTGAACTGGCTGTGAACCTGGCTCAGGTAGGCGGCGCCGAGCTGGATGTTCTTGTCCGGGTTGAGCACCTGGGCCGGGGAGGCCAGCGGGATGCTGAACTTGCGCGCAGTCTCCTTGGCGGTGGCAGGCATCAGCTGCATCAGGCCGCTGGCGCCAACGCTGGAGCGGGCGTCTTCCATGAATGCGCTTTCCTGGCGCGTGATGGCGAACACCCAGCTCGAATGCAGGCCGCGCACCTTGGCTTCGCGCACCAGGGTGTCGCGGTGGGCCATGGGGAAGCGGATGTCCAGGTCGTCCCAATACTGGGCCTGGCTGATGGTGCGAATGGCCGGGAAGTACCAGCGCATGTCATAGGCAAGGCGTGCCTGGGCGACCATTTCGTCACGATTGAAGTGGCGGCTGACGTGGTACCACTCGCGTCGGCCTTCGACAATCTGGCCGCGGGCGTGGAACTCCAGGGCACGGCGCACGCCGGGGGTATTGCGCACCTTGTTGATTACCTGCTGGCTGAGCTGCAATGGCTTGTTGTTCAGCTGGTAGGCGGTCTGTGCCCGGTCGGCGGCGAGGAAGCCATAGAAATCACGCTCGCGGGCCACGGTCTTGTACAGCAGCGGGATCTGCGGGTTGTTGGGCTGCGCCAGTTCCAGGCTGCGGGCTTGCCAGTACTTCCAACGGTTGCTGCTGGCCAGGTCCTGCGGCAGGCGTTTGCTCAGCTCATAGGCTTCTTCCCAGCGGCCCAGGCGCAGCAGCAGGCGCATGCGCCACTCGCTGACGGTGTTGTCGCGCAGTTCGGGGTCGTAACGGGTCATGAGGTCCAGCGCGCGCGGGTCATAGCGACGTGCAAGCGTGAGGCCGATCTCGCGGGCGATGGCGACCTTCTCGTCGCGGGAGAAGTGCATGCGCTGGGCGTAGTCATCGAGCAGCGCCATGGCTTGCTCGGGATCCTGGCGTGCCAGGCGGCGCAGGCCGAGGCTGACCACGTCGGACATGGCTTCGTTGACCGGGGTGAAGCGCGAAGGCTGGTTGAGCAGTTCGGGCTTCTGCGCCACATCGATCAGCAGCTTGCCCTGGGGAGCCAGAGTGGTGAGGGTCTTCACCAGGTTGTTGGCCAGCCCGTAGTTGCGCGCCTGGGCCGCCAATTTGGCGCGCTGCCAGCGTTTGGCCTCGGTCAGTTGCCCCTCGGCTGCCCACATGGCGAACAGCGTGTCGCAGGCCTCTGGTTGCGATTTGCCGACGTTCCATAGCTTGTCTGCCGTGGCGAAGCCCTGGGCGCGCTGGCCGTGGCTCAGCTGGTACTGGCCGTTGAGGCAGTCCAGCTCGGTGAAGTTGAGCTTGGGGTCGTAGTATTTGATGAAGGTGTTCCATTCGCCGCGTTCGGCCAGCCAGCGCAACCAGCGCAGTTTCATCCAGTTGGCCTGGGGCAGGTCGCCGTGGGCGGCGAGGAAGCCTTCGATTTCCTCGTTGCTGGCGCTTTTCAGCCGGGCAGTGAGCTCGTCATATGTGAGGTAGGGCGTCAGCGGGTAGTCGCGCAGTGCTTGCGCGTAACGCAGGTAGGGGCCTTTGTCGCCTTTGGCCAGGGCGCGCTTGGCCTCGTCGTAGTACTGGCGCTGCTGGGTGAGGTCGGCGGCCTGTGCGGCACTCGCAGCGGTTGCGGTGAGCAATAGGCAGGAAGCAATGTGTAACAGGCGGCTGCGCATGATACGTCCGGGCAGTTGAACCATTAGAGAGTGACGGCGGAGCCAGCACTGTTGGGTATTACTGCCTAGCTTAGCCGTTTGCCGTGGGCCGGTGAAAGCACTGTGCTTGTATCGAGTTGTTATCCGACGCGGTGCTGCTGGCAACGCGGTTTTAATGCCCTGCGCAGGCAAGTCGGGTAGAATGCGCGCCCAGTTTTTGGAGATGATCATGACCCTGCTCAAATTCAGCGATGTGTCCCTCGCATTCGGCGCCATGCCGTTGCTGGACAAGGTTTCCTGGCAGATCGCCCGTGGTGAGCGGGTGTGCATCATCGGCCGCAACGGTACAGGCAAGTCGAGCATGCTGCGCCTGATCAAGGGTGAGCAGAAGGCCGACGATGGCGATATCTGGCGCGCCCCAGGCCTCAAGATCGGCGAGCTGCCGCAGGAACTGCCGGTAGCCGACGAGCGCACGGTGTTCGATGTGGTGGCCGCTGGCCTGGATGGCGTGGGCGAGCTGCTGGCCGAATACCACCACCTGAGCCTGAACATCCACACTGCCGAAGACCTGGACAAGCTGATGCATGTTCAGCACGAGCTGGAAGCTCGCGATGGCTGGCGCCTGCAGCAGGTGGTCGAAAGCACCCTCAGCCGCCTGCAACTGCCGGCCGACAAGACCCTGGCCGAGCTGTCCGGTGGCTGGCGCCGCCGTGTGCTGCTGGCCCAGGCGCTGGTGTCCGAGCCGGACCTGCTGCTGCTCGACGAGCCCACCAACCACCTGGACATCGGCGCCATCGCCTGGCTGGAAGAGGCCTTGAGCAGCTTCAACGGTGCAGTGCTGTTCATCACCCACGACCGTTCGTTCCTGCAGAACCTGGCGACGCGCATCCTGGAGCTGGACCGTGGCGGCTTGATCGACTGGAACGGCGACTATGCCAGCTTCCTGGTGCACAAGGAGGCCGAGCTGGCTGCCGAGGCGACCGCCAACGCGCTGTTCGACAAGCGCCTGGCCCAGGAAGAAGTGTGGATCCGCCAGGGCATCAAGGCGCGGCGTACCCGTAACGAAGGCCGCGTGCGCGCGCTCAAGGCGCTGCGCGTGGAGCGTGGCGAGCGCCGCGAGCGTCAGGGTAAGGCGAACATCCAGATCGAAGTGGCGGACAAGTCCGGCAAGCAAGTGATGTTGCTGGAAGACGTCAGCTTCGCGCACCAGGGCGGGCCGAAGCTGGTCAAGGACTTCTCCATGGTGCTGCAGCGCCAGGACCGTATCGGCCTGCTCGGCGCCAACGGCACCGGCAAGACCACCTTGCTCAAGCTGATGCTGGGTGATCTGCAACCGACAGCGGGCAAGGTCGAGATCGGCACCAAGCTGGAAGTGGCCTACTTCGACCAGATGCGTCACCAGCTCGATCTGGAAAAGACCGTTATCGATAACCTGGCCGAAGGCCGCGACTTCATCGAAATCGATGGCCAGAGCCGCCATGTGCTCAGCTACCTCGGTGATTTCCTGTTCAGCCCTCAGCGTGCCCGTACCCCGGTCAAGGCGTTGTCCGGTGGTGAGCGTGCCCGCCTGCTGCTGGCCAAGCTGTTCAGCAAACCCGCCAACCTGCTGGTGCTGGACGAGCCGACCAACGACCTGGACGTGGAAACCCTCGAGCTGCTCGAAGAGGTGCTGTCGAACTACAAAGGCACTGTCCTGATGGTCAGTCACGACCGGGCTTTCCTCGATAACGTGGTCACCAGCACCCTGGTGTTCGAAGGTGAAGGGCGCGTGCGCGAGTACGTGGGCGGCTACGAAGACTGGATTCGCCAGGGTGGTTCGCCGAAGTTGCTGGGCGTGACCGAAAGCAAGGGCGGTAAGTCCGAGCTCAACAGTGCGGTGGTCGAGAAGGTGGCGGAGCCAGTGGCCCCCGCACCGGTTGCTGCGGCCCCCGACGCGTCGAAGAAAAAGCTCAGCTACAAGCTGCAGCGTGAGCTGGAGATGCTGCCAGGGCAAATCGACGAGGTGGAGCAGCGCATGGCTAAGGCGCAGGAGGAAGTGAACGCTGCGGGCTTCTATCAGCGGCCGATTGCCGAGACTTCGGCGGTGCTGGCCAAGATCGAGGCGTTGCAGGGTGAGCTGGATGCGCTGGTGGAGCGGTGGGCTGAGCTGGAAGGCTGACATCATCGCAGGGCAAGTTGGATAACCGCACCGCAGCTCCCGCAGCCATCAAGGTTTTGTGGGAGCGGCGGTGCGGCGATCCGACTTGTCCCGCGATCAAGACATCATTATTCCTTTTTCAACAGGCGTACTGCCAATACATCGCACGGCGCGCCATGCAGCACATCGTTGGCGGTGCTGCCCAGCAGCAGCGCCAGGCCATGCCGGCCATGGCTGCCCACCACGATCAGGTCGCACTTCTGGTCTTTCGCCAATTGGTGAATTTCCTGGCGTGGCTGGCCGTAGGTGAGGTGCGAATCGCCGCGGTTGATGTCCGGGTACTTGTTGAACAGGCGCTCCATGCGCTCCTTGGCCTGATCGAACTGTTGCTGCTGCAGCTGCGAGAGGTCCATGGGCACGTCACCACCAAAGGCCATGGCCATGGGTTCGACGATATGCACCAGGGAGACCTTCGCGCCGCTGCCCAGGGCGATCGCTTTGGCGCGCTTGATCACCGGGTCGCATTCTTCGGTCAGGTCGACGGCGACCAGAAGATGTTCGTAGGACATGAGCTGTACTCCTGACAATCGCGATAGAAGAAGTATGGTCGCTTTCACGCGGGTCGTCCGTGAAGCATGAGTAACCCGCTCATTTGCAACGCTTTATAAGGTCTACAGATATGACGGTATGGCTGGTGGTGTCAATCCTTGCGCTGATTCTCAGCCCGCTCGCCTGGTTGCGTCCCTCGCGCAAGCAGAGCCGGCAGATGAATCTGCGCCTGGAGGGGCGACGCATGGGCCTGGCCATGCAGCTGGCGCCGCAAGAGTGGCCGCACTGGCTGGAAAAACAGCCCCCCAGTCCATGCCCGCAGTACCATCGGGCACGGCGCAAGGGGCACGACGACAGCTGGTGCTACTGGCAGGTCAGCACGGGCGTCTGGTGGAACCGTTACCGCGAGCCCTGCGAGGATTCGCGGTTGCTCGAGGCCTTCGCCGGGTTGCCGGAAAGCGTCTACAAGATCGAGGCCGATACCCAGATGGTCGCCCTGTTCTGGGGTGAGCGTGGCGAAGATTCTGTTTTGCAGGATATTGCCAAGGTGCTCGAAACCCTCGCCTGATCCCTTCTCATCAACGACAAAGCGGCGCGCAGGAACCGGAAGGCTCCTGCGCGCCGCTTTGCGTTCTGCTGCGCAGAAAAGGCCAGGCAGGCCGGGAACACGTTGAACACCTGCCAGTGTAGCCAGTGTTGGCGAGTGTGTTTAAGAAAATGCAGTCGTTAGCACTTGCCCATGGTCTATCGCTGACATGAATGGTCGGCGATCACTGTCATCATGCTTCATGCCTGCAGCATACAAAATGACTGGAAAGTCGCGTTTTCAAGGTGCTTGAGAGCATTTGACAACGCCGATCTTTTCGGAGAATGTGTGCACACCCAAATCAAACGGGCGTATGAATTGAGCGTTTGTATGTCAGATCGCTCTTACAGAACCCCGATTAGCGCGCCGACGGGTGTGCCTGCGGCAAGACACCGGCAGACCGGCTCTTGCGCCAGCGATCGGCGTGTACAGTTCAGCTTCCATATCGTGGAGATCAGTTGATGATTTACGAAGGTAAAGCCATCACGGTTAAGGCTCTTGAAAGCGGCATCGTCGAACTGAAGTTCGACCTCAAGGGTGAGTCCGTCAACAAGTTCAACCGCCTCACTCTGAACGAGCTGCGCGAGGCCGTCGACGCCATCAAGGCCGACGCTTCGGTCAAGGGCGTGATCGTCAGCAGTGGCAAGGACGTGTTCATCGTCGGCGCCGACATCACCGAGTTTGTCGATAATTTCAAGCTGCCCGAGGCCGAGCTGGTTGCCGGCAACCTGGAAGCCAACCGTATCTTCAACGCCTTCGAAGACCTCGAAGTGCCGACGGTTGCCGCCATCAACGGCATCGCCCTGGGCGGTGGCCTGGAGATGTGCCTGGCCGCCGATTACCGAATCATGTCCAGCACTGCCAAGATCGGCCTGCCGGAAGTCAAACTGGGCATCTACCCAGGCTTTGGCGGCACCGTGCGCCTGCCGCGCCTGGTCGGCTCGGACAACGCCATCGAGTGGATCGCTTCGGGCAAGGAAAACCGTGCCGAAGACGCCCTGAAAGTCGGCGCCGTCGATGCCGTGGTTACCCCTGAGCTGCTGCAGGCGGGTGCACTGGACCTGATCAAGCGCGCCATCAGCGGCGAGCTGGACTACAAGGCCAAGCGCCAGCCCAAGCTGGAGAAGCTCAAGCTCAACGCCATCGAACAGATGATGGCCTTCGAGACTGCCAAGGGCTTCGTCGCAGGCCAGGCCGGCCCGAACTACCCGGCGCCGGTCGAAGCCATCAAGAGCATCCAGAAAGCCGCCAACTTCGGCCGTGACAAGGCGCTGGAAGTCGAGGCCGCGGGCTTCGCCAAGCTGGCCAAGACCTCGGTTGCCGAGAGCCTGATCGGCCTGTTCCTGAATGACCAGGAGCTCAAGCGCAAGGCCAAGGCCCATGACGAGATCGCCCACGACGTGAAGCAGGCCGCCGTGCTCGGCGCCGGCATCATGGGCGGCGGCATCGCCTACCAGTCGGCCGTCAAGGGCACGCCGATCCTGATGAAGGACATCCGTGAGGAAGCCATCCAGCTGGGCCTGAACGAGGCGTCCAAGCTGCTCGGCAAGCGCGTCGAGAAAGGCCGCCTCACCCCAGCGAAGATGGCCGAAGCGCTCAACGCCATTCGCCCGACCCTGTCGTATGGCGATTTCGCCAACGTCGATATCGTGGTCGAGGCCGTGGTCGAGAACCCGAAGGTCAAGCAAGCGGTCTTGGCCGAGGTGGAAGGGCAGGTGAAAGAGGACGCCATCCTGGCCTCCAACACCTCGACCATCTCGATCAACCTGCTGGCCAAGGCGCTCAAGCGCCCAGAGAACTTCGTCGGCATGCACTTCTTCAACCCGGTGCACATGATGCCGCTGGTCGAAGTCATCCGTGGCGAGAAGTCCAGTGAAGTGGCCGTTGCCACCACCGTGGCCTACGCCAAGAAAATGGGCAAGAACCCGATCGTGGTCAATGACTGCCCGGGCTTCCTGGTCAACCGCGTGCTGTTCCCGTACTTCGGCGGCTTCGCCAAGCTGGTCAGCGCCGGTGTCGACTTTGTGCGCATCGACAAGGTCATGGAAAAGTTCGGCTGGCCGATGGGCCCGGCCTACCTGATGGACGTGGTCGGGATCGACACCGGCCACCATGGCCGTGACGTAATGGCTGAAGGCTTCCCGGACCGCATGAAGGACGATCGTCGCTCTGCCGTCGATGCGCTGTACGAGGCCAACCGCCTGGGCCAGAAGAACGGCAAGGGCTTCTACGCCTACGAGACCGACAAGCGCGGCAAGCCGAAGAAAGTCTTCGATGCCGACGTGCTCGACGTGCTCAAGCCGGTCGTTTTCGAACAGCGTGAGGTTACCGACGAAGACATCATCAATTGGATGATGGTCCCGCTGTGCCTGGAGACCGTGCGCTGCCTGGAAGACGGCATCGTCGAAACCGCCGCCGAAGCCGATATGGGCCTGGTCTACGGCATCGGTTTCCCTCCTTTCCGCGGTGGCGCGCTGCGCTACATCGATTCGATCGGGGTCGCCGAGTTCGTCGCACTGGCCGACAAGTACGCCGACCTGGGGCCGCTGTACCACCCCACCGCGAAGCTGCGCGAAATGGCCAAGAGCGGCCAGCGCTTCTTCAACTGAGCGCCCAACGAGCTAGAGCGAGAATACTGATATGAGCCTGAATCCAAGAGACGTGGTGATTGTCGACTTCGGTCGCACGCCGATGGGCCGCTCCAAGGGTGGCATGCACCGCAACACCCGCGCCGAAGACATGTCCGCGCACCTGATCAGCAAGCTGCTGGAGCGCAACGACAAGGTCGACCCGAAAGAAGTCGAGGACGTGATCTGGGGCTGCGTCAACCAGACCCTGGAGCAGGGCTGGAACATCGCGCGCATGGCGTCGCTGATGACCCAGATCCCGCACACCTCTGCCGCGCAAACCGTCAGCCGCCTGTGCGGCTCGTCGATGAGCGCGCTGCACACCGCCGCCCAGGCGATCATGACCGGCAACGGTGACGTGTTCGTCATCGGCGGTGTCGAGCACATGGGCCACGTCAGCATGATGCACGGCGTGGACCCGAACCCGCACATGTCCCTGCACGCCGCCAAGGCCTCCGGGATGATGGGCCTGACTGCCGAGATGCTGGGCAAGATGCACGGCATCAGCCGTGAGCAACAGGACCTGTTCGGCGTGCGTTCGCACCAGCTCGCCCACAAGGCGACGGTGGAAGGCAAGTTCAAGGACGAGATCATCCCGATGCAGGGCTATGACGAGAACGGCTTCCTGAAGGTCTTCGACTTCGACGAGACCATTCGCCCGGAAACCACCCTCGAAGGCCTGGCATCGCTCAAGCCGGCCTTCAACCCGAAAGGGGGCACCGTCACCGCCGGTACTTCGTCGCAGATCACCGACGGCGCTTCGTGCATGATCGTCATGTCCGGCCAGCGCGCCATGGACCTGGGCATCCAGCCGCTGGCGGTGATCCGCTCGATGGCGGTGGCGGGCGTGGACCCGGCCATCATGGGTTACGGCCCGGTGCCTTCGACGCAGAAAGCCCTCAAGCGCGCCGGCCTGAGCATGGCCGACATCGACTTCATCGAGCTCAACGAAGCCTTCGCTGCACAGGCCCTGCCAGTGCTGAAAGATCTGAAAGTGCTCGACAAGATGGATGAGAAGGTTAACCTGCACGGCGGCGCCATCGCTTTGGGCCACCCGTTCGGTTGCTCGGGTGCGCGAATTTCCGGCACCCTGCTCAACGTAATGAAGCAGAATGGCGGCACGCTCGGCGTGGCGACCATGTGCGTCGGCCTGGGCCAAGGCATCACCACTGTCTTCGAACGCGTCTGATCGCGTTGCAAGGCAGCAACCGGGGCCCTGTGCCCCGGTTTTTGTTTTTTACAGGATTTGTTCAAGAGGCAGGGCGACATGCAGATACAACCCGGTGTGTACCGGCACTACAAGGGCCCCGAGTATCGTGTGTTCGGCGCTGCGCGCCACTCCGAGACCGAGGAGTGGGTGGTGTTCTACCAGGCCCTGTACGGCGAATTCGGCCTATGGGTGAGGCCGCTTTCGATGTTCCTGGAGTCGGTCGAGGTTGACGGCGAGCAGGTGCCACGCTTTGCTTTGGTCGAGGCCGAAGAAGGGCTGTCCGGGTTGCTGGCCAAGGCCGACGACTGAGCGTTCGCGCTTGACCTCACTGTTTTGCCACTATATATAGCGGTGCCGCGTCTGGCACCTGACGCGTTTTTCATCTTCAGATTCAGGAATACTCCGATCCATGGGCAAATCGCTGGTCATTGTGGAATCCCCGGCCAAGGCCAAGACCATCAACAAGTACCTGGGCAACCAGTACGTGGTGAAGTCGAGTATCGGCCATATCCGCGACCTTCCCACCAGCGGTTCCGCCAGTGCGAGCAAGGAGCCGGCGGCCAAGCGTGGCAAGGCCGCAGCTGAGGCTCCGGCACTGTCGCCCAAGGAAAAGGCCCGCCGCACGCTGGTGGCACGCATGGGCGTCGACCCTGAGGCCGGCTGGAAAGCCAAGTACGAGATCCTTCCCGGCAAGGAAAAGGTGATCGAAGAGCTGCGCCGCCTGGCCAAGGATGCCGACACCATCTATCTCGCAACCGACTTGGATCGCGAGGGGGAAGCCATTGCCTGGCACCTGCGCGAAGCCATCGGTGGTGATGACAGCCGCTACAAGCGTGTGGTGTTCAACGAAATTACCAAGAAAGCCATCCAGGAAGCGTTCTCGCAGCCGGGCGAGCTCGATATCGATCGGGTCAATGCCCAGCAGGCGCGTCGCTTCCTCGATCGCGTGGTCGGTTACATGGTTTCGCCGTTGCTGTGGGCCAAGATCGCCCGTGGCCTGTCCGCTGGCCGTGTGCAGTCGGTGGCGGTGAAGCTGGTCGTCGAGCGTGAGCGCGAAATCCGCGCCTTCAATCCGGAAGAGTACTGGGAAGTCCACGCCGACCTGGGCACCGCCAAGAACGCCAAGGTGCGCTTCGAAGTGGCGCGCGAGAAGGGCGAAGCCTTCAAGCCGCTCAACGAAGCCCAGGCCATGGCCGCCCTGGAGAAACTCAAGGCGTCGAGCTACAGCGTCAGCAAGCGCGAAGACCGGCCGACCAGCAGCAAGCCCTCGGCACCGTTCATCACCTCCACCCTGCAGCAAGCCGCGAGCAATCGCCTGGGCTATGGGGTGAAGAAAACCATGATGATGGCCCAGCGTCTGTATGAAGCCGGTTACATCACTTACATGCGTACCGACTCGACCAACCTGTCGGTCGATGCCGTGGAAATGGCGCGCAGCTACATCGAGAAAGAGTTCGGCAAGCAGTACCTGCCAGCCGCGCCCATCGTCTATGGCAGCAAGGAAGGGGCCCAGGAAGCGCACGAGGCGATTCGCCCGTCCGACGTCAACACCCACCCGACCAAGCTCACCGGTATGGAGCGTGATGCCGAGCGCCTGTACGAACTGATCTGGCGCCAGTTCCTGGCCTGCCAGATGCCGCCGGCGCAGTATCTGTCCACCAGCGTTACCGTGGCGGCTGGCGATTTCGAGCTGCGCGCCAAGGGCCGCATCCTCAAGTTCGACGGTTACACCCGCGTCTTGCCGCAGCAGAGCAAGCCAGGTGAAGACGACGTTCTGCCAGACATGGCGCAGGGCGAAGCGCTCAAGCTGATCCAGATCGACCCTAGCCAGCACTTCACCAAGCCGCCGGCGCGCTTCACCGAAGCCAGCCTGGTCAAGGAAATGGAAAAGCGCGGTATCGGCCGACCATCGACCTATGCCGCGATCATTTCGACTATCCAGGATCGCGGCTATGTGACCCTGCACAACCGCCGCTTCTACTCCGAGAAGATGGGCGACATCGTCACTGAGCGCCTGTCGGAGAGTTTCTCCAACCTGATGGACTACGGCTTCACCGCGGGCATGGAAGAGAACCTCGACGACGTAGCCCAGGGCGAGCGTGACTGGAAGAACGTGCTGGACGAGTTCTACGGTGACTTCAGCAAGAAGTTGCAGACTGCCGAGTCCACCGAGCATGGCATGCGTGCCAACCAGCCGACCCCAACCAATATCGAGTGCAAGGAATGTGGGCGGCCAATGATGATCCGCACGGCCTCCACTGGCGTGTTCCTGGGTTGCTCGGGCTATAGCCTGCCACCCAAAGAGCGTTGCAAGGCCACTGTGAACCTGGTGCCGGGCGACGAGATCGCTGCCGACGACGAAGGTGAGTCCGAGTCGCTGGTATTGCGTGGCAAGCATCGCTGCCCGATCTGCTCGACCGCCATGGACGCCTACCTGCTCGACGAGAAGCGCAAGCTGCACATCTGCGGTAACAACCCGGATTGCGTCGGCTACGAGATCGAAGAGGGCAGCTACCGCATCAAGGGTTATGAAGGGCCGAGCCTGGAATGCGACAAGTGCGGCAGCGAGATGCAGCTCAAGACCGGCCGTTTCGGCAAGTTCTTCGGTTGCACCAATGCTACGTGCAAAAACACCCGCAAGCTGCTCAAAAGCGGCGAGGCGGCGCCACCGAAGATGGACAAGGTGGACATGCCCGAGCTCAAGTGCGAGAAGGTCGACGACACCTATGTGTTGCGTGACGGTGCCTCGGGTCTGTTCCTGGCCGCCAGCCAGTTCCCCAAGAACCGCGAAACCCGTGCGCCGCTGGTGCTGGAAATCGTGCCGCACAAGCACGAGATCGATCCGAAATACCACTTCCTCTGCGAAGCGCCGCAGAAGGACCCTGAAGGCCGCCCGGCGGTGATCCGCTACAGCCGCAAGACCAAGGAGCAGTACGTTCAGTCTGAAGTCGACGGTAAGCCGACTGGCTGGAAGGCGTTCTACGACGGCAAGGCGTGGAAGGTCGAAGACAAGCGCTGATCGTTCAGGGCTTTGACCGGGGCCGCTTAGCCCCCATTGCCGGCAAACCGGCGATGGGGGCTAAGCGGCCCCACTCATTTGATGACAAGCAAAGCGCAATCCCTGAAACTGCATGCAATCGCCTTGCAGCCTTCAGGAGGTCACCCGACATGGCCCAGGAACTCTACACCCGCACCAATCAGAAACTGTTCTTTGCCGGCCTAGCGCTGGAGTCCATGGCCAAGGCCTCTGCAAGCGGTGCCATGAACGCCCAGGGGTTGGTCCAGGCCGAGCGCGAAGCAGCGTTGTTCCACCTGTATGGTGCGCTGCTGGGCTTGTGCCATGAGATCGCTGGTTTCTACCGCTTGCCGCAAGCGGCTGCGGCACGGGCCGAGCTGCTGCTCAACGATGAGATGCTGCAGAGCGTGGCAATTCCGGAGATGGCAGAGATGCTGGAGCTGGCACGGCAGCCGGAAACCTGGCTGGCTCGCCTGCTTGCAGCTTATGCCGATTTGTTCCGACCGCCGGTCGCGAAGAAAAGCGCGAAAACCGATGTTACCCAGCCATTGATCCAGGCGATCAATCTGGATGAGGCCGAGCCGCTAGAGCTTTCGCAAGCAGAGCTTGAGGCCTGGCGGAAGAACCTGAAGGACTTGGTGAGACGATTCCGCGACGCGCTGAGTGAGTGCTGACAGCAATCATGGCTGATACACTATCGGCCTTTCGTGCAAAGCAGGCCCCAAGTATGTCAACGTCCTTTCTAGAAATTGTCGAGTTGCCTGACGGCCGGATCGAGCTGCGCCGCGCCGAGGATGAAGGTTCCCTGGTAACCCTGGATTTCTCCGAGGATGCCAAGGCATTCCTGCAAGGACAGCATGTGGAAGTGGCCAAGGCCATGCTCAGCGTCGGTGTGCAAATGGCCGGTCGCTTGGTAGAGGGCGATTTCGAGCGTGAAGAGGGGCCACGAGTCCTTCACTGAGCCACGCTAGAGGCTCACGGCTACAAACAGATGACAGGCAAAGCCTGAACATCAGCCAAGGCGGATGTTCAGGCTTTGTGCTTTTCCGCTGGCAGCGGCGCGCAGCAGCTGTTGCCGAGCGCTGTTGCTCACGCTGCCCAGCCAGCTGACGACGGTATGGCTGTGCCCCAGGCGTAATGCTTCGCAAGCCAGCTGCAGGGCGTTCTGGTTGCTGCCCGGTTGAAGCAGCAGGATGCGTTCACGGTTGAGGCCGGCATCGCGCAGCCATGCTTGCGTGAGGCTGGTAGGCGGGGCGATCAAGGTGAGCCAGCGGCTGTCGTCCTCTTCGCTGAGTTCGCGCAAAACAGGCGCCAACAGGCTTTGGCAATGGCCGGGGGCGCCGCGCAGGGCCAGTTCACTGAACAACTCGGGTTGGTTGCTTTTGCGTGGCTGTTCGCGGGCCTTGAAACCCGGCAAAACCGGATTGGCGAAAAATGCCTCGAACAGTGGCAACTGGACTTGTTGCGGTGCAGGGATGAACGGCTGCATGACGCCTCCTCGATCAGCGGCGCAGAACGCCAACGCTCAAGCCCTCAATCACCAGTTCCTGTTCTTTCAGGTCGACTTCGATAGGGGCGAATTCCGGGTTCTCAGCAATCAGCCAGACCTTGCTGCCTTCACGCTGGAAGCGCTTGACGGTTACTTCGTCGCCGATGCGCGCGACCACCACCTGGCCGTTGCGGGCCTCGCGGGTGGTGTGCACGGCGAGCAGGTCGCCGTCGAGGATGCCAATGTCCTTCATGCTCATGCCGTGCACGCGCAGCAGATAGTCGGCGCGGGGGTGGAAGAATGCAGGGTTGATGCTGCAGGAGTCTTCGATGTGCTGTTCAGCGAGGATCGGAGCCCCTGCGGCGACACGGCCAATGATCGGCAGGCCGTTCTCTTCGGCCTTGGCTTCCAGGCCAGGGATGCGGATGCCGCGCGAGGCGCCGGGGGTCATCTCGATGGCGCCCTTGCGCGCCAGTGCCTTGAGGTGTTCCTCGGCCGCATTGGGTGACTTGAAGCCCAGTTCCTGAGCGATCTCGGCACGGGTCGGAGGGAAGCCGTTGTCTTCGAGGCAGCGTTTGATGAAAGCCAGGATCTCGGCTTGGCGTGGCGTGAGTTTCAGCATGGGCGAGGACTCTGTCTTTTTATACAGTGACTGGGATTATATACAGTGGGTTGCGAGCTGCAAGCTGCAAGCTGCAAGAAAGATCAAAAGCCCCGCGCATCTTGTCGCTTGCAGCTTGTGACTTGGCGCTTTTAAATGGCGACTGCCCAGTCACCGAGCCTTGACATCAGCAGGCCTGAAACGTATGTTTCAAACAACTGTTTGTCAGGCGGAGTAGTCATGGCCCAATCGGAAACCGTTGAACGCATCCTCGATGCGGCGGAGCAGCTGTTCGCGGAGCGCGGGTTCGCGGAAACCTCATTGCGGCTGATCACCAGCAAGGCGGGGGTCAACCTGGCGGCGGTGAACTATCACTTCGGTTCGAAGAAGGCCCTGATCCAGGCGGTATTCTCGCGTTTCCTCGGGCCGTTCTGCGCCAGCCTCGAACGTGAGCTGGAGCGCCACCAGGCGCGCCCCGAGCACAAGGCTTCGCTTGAAGAACTGCTGGAGATGCTGGTCGAGCAGGCCCTTGCGGTCCAGCCGCGCAGCAACAACGACCTGTCCATCTTCATGCGCCTGCTGGGCCTGGCTTTCAGCCAGAGCCAGGGTCACCTGCGGCGCTACCTGGAAGACATGTACGGCAAGGTATTCCGCCGCTACATGCTGCTGGTCAACGAGGCCGCCCCGCGCATTCCTCCGCTGGAGCTGTTCTGGCGTGTGCATTTCATGCTGGGGGCCGCGGCGTTCAGCATGTCCGGGATCAAGGCCCTGCGTGCCATCGCCGAGACCGACTTCGGCATCAATACCTCGATCGAGCAGGTGATGCGCCTGATGGTGCCGTTCCTGGCAGCCGGCATGCGCGCTGACACGGGCGTCACCGACGAGGCCATGGCTGCCGCGCAGCTGCGTCCACGCAGCAAAGCCAGCGCCCCGGCCAAGGCCTGACACACTGGGCGGAGCAGGGCGCTTCAGATAAGCTAGCGCCATGCCCGACCTCGATTTCCTGCACATTTCCCTCGCTGATCAATGCCTCTATGGCTTCGCCCATGGCGTGCTGCTGTTGCGCCTGCCGATCTCCACGGCGCGTAATGGCGCGGGGGAGCGCAAAGGCTCCGGGTGCACGCCTCGTGGCCTGCATCAGGTGCGCGCCAGGATCGGTAGCGGCCTGCCACAGGGCGCAGTGCTCAGCAGCCGGCGCTGGACCGGTGAGGTCTGGTCGCCGGCGCTGCAAGCGCAGTTTCCCGATCGTGACTGGATCCTCACGCGCATCCTCTGGCTCAGTGGCTGCGAACCGGGGTACAACCGGCTGGGTCCGGTCGATACCTTCCAGCGTTACATCTATCTGCATGGCACGCCCGACACTGAACCTATGGGCATTGCGCTGTCCCATGGCTGTGTACGCCTGCGCAACGACGATTTGCTTGCCTTGTTCGATCGCGTACCCGCCCATTGCCCGGTACGGATAGACGAGGCCGCTTGCCCGCACTGGGCCTCCCTGAATCTTCAATGAAGGACTCGCTATGACCGCCAGCCTGCAAGGCTCTCTGATGGTAGATATCGCCGGCAAATGGCTGACCGCCGAGGACCGCCATCTGCTGCGCCAGCCCGAAGTGGCCGGCTTGATCATCTTCGCCCGCAATATCGACAGCCCGCGCCAGGTGCGCGAACTGTGCGCGTCGATCCGTGCCATCCGCCCCGAGCTCATCCTTGCCGTGGACCAGGAAGGCGGCCGGGTGCAGCGCCTGCGTCAAGGCTTCGTGCGCCTGCCGGCCATGCGCGCGATCGCCGACAACGACAACGCCGAGTACCTGGCCGAACAATGTGGTTGGTTGATGGCGACCGAAGTACTGGCGGTTGGCCTGGACCTGAGCTTCGCGCCGGTGCTCGACCTCGACCACCAGCGCAGCGCCGTAGTGGGCAGCCGGGCCTTTGAAGGTAACCCCGAGCGTGCCACGCAATTGGCCGGGGCCTTCATCCGTGGCATGAATGCCGCCGGCATGGCTGCCTGCGGCAAGCACTTCCCCGGGCACGGCTGGGCCGAGGCCGACTCCCACGTTGCCATCCCGGTCGATGAGCGCAGCCTGGAGCAACTGCGCGCCGCGGACCTGGTGCCGTTCAGCCGCCTCAGCGGCCAGTTGGCGGCAGTGATGCCGGCCCACGTCATCTACCCGCAGGTCGACAACCAGCCGGCTGGCTTCTCGCGCCGCTGGTTGCAGGACATCCTGCGTGGCGAGATGGGCTTCGATGGGGTGATCTTCAGCGATGACCTGTCGATGGCTGGCGCTCACGTGGTGGGCGATGCCGCCAGCCGTATCGAAGCCGCGTTGAGCGCCGGTTGCGACATGGGCCTGGTGTGCAATGACCGGGCGGCAGCGGAGCTGGCTCTGAGCGCAGCGCAGCGCATGAAGGTCAAGCCGTCGCCGCGCATCGCGCGGATGCGCGGGCAGGGCTTCGCGTGCACCGATTACCGCCAGCAGCCGCGTTGGCTGGAGGCGCTGGGTGCGTTGAAAGAGGCGCAGTTGGTCGACTGACCTTACCGGCCTCTTCGCGGGTGAACCCGCTCCCACAGGTAAAGTGCCTAGTTCAAGGGTTGTGGGAGCGGGTTTACCCGCGAAGAGGCCGGCACTGACTTACCCGGTTCAACGGCCGCGCTTGCCTGGCAGCGGTGCAAACAGCGCGTCAATCTCCTCATCCCCCAACCGCCACTGCCCGGCCTGGCCACCATCGAGCAGCCCGGCCGCCAGCGCCGCCTTCTCCTGCTGCAGTTGCTGGATCTTCTCTTCAACCGTGCCCCGAGTGATCAGCTTGAACACGAACACCGGCTTGTCCTGGCCGATGCGATAGGCGCGGTCGGTGGCCTGGTTTTCGCTGGCCGGGTTCCACCACGGGTCGTAGTGGATCACGGTATCGGCTGCGGTCAGGTTCAGGCCGGTGCCGCCGGCCTTGAGGCTGATCAGGAACACCTCGCTGTCGCCGTTCTGGAACTGCTGCACCGGGGCGCGGCGATCACGGGTGTCGCCGGTCAGCAGGCTGTAGCGGATGCCGCGCTTCTCCAGCTCGAACTCGATCAGCGCCAGCATCGAGGTGAACTGCGAGAACAGCAGGACCTTGCGCCCCTCACTGAGCAACTCCTCGAGCATCTCCAGCAGGCTGCCCAGCTTGCCCTTGTCGGCAAAGTTGCCCTTGCTTTCGGTGCCCTGGACCAGGCGCAAGTCGCAGCACACCTGGCGCAGCTTGAGCAGGGCGTCGAGGATGATGATCTGGCTACGCGCCGCGCCGTTGCGGGCGATCTCGTCGCGGACCTTCTTGTCCATCGCCACCCTGACCGCCTCGTAGGTGTCGCGCTGGGCGTCACTGAGCTCGACCCAGTGGATCATCTCGGTCTTGGCCGGCAGCTCGGTGGCCACTTGTTCCTTGGTGCGGCGCAGCAGGAACGGGCGGATGCGGCTGGCCAGGTGGGCCATGCGCTCGGTGTCGCCGTGGCGTTCGATCGGGGTGCGGTAGTCCTGGGTAAAGCGCTTGCTGTCGCCCAGCCAGCCGGGCATCAGGAAATGGAACAGCGACCACAGCTCACCCAGGTTGTTTTCCATGGGCGTGCCGGTGAGGCACAGCCGCTGGGTGGCCTGCAACTCGCGTACGGCCTGGGCCGCCTTGCTGGTGCTGCTCTTGATGTTCTGCGCCTCGTCCAGCACCAGCAGGTGCCAGGGTTGTGGCTTGAGGTGCTCAAGGTCGCGGGGCACCAGCGCGTAGGTGGTCAGCACCAGGTCGTAGTCGCCCAGTGTGGGGAAATGCTTGTTGCGGCCTGGGCCGTGCAGGGCCAGCACACGCAGCTCGGGGGCGAAGCGCTTGGCTTCATCGAGCCAGTTGGGCACCAGGCTGGTGGGCATCACCGCCAGGGCTGGATGGGTCAGGCGCCCGGCCTCTTTCTCCAGCAGCAGGTGGGCAAGCGTCTGCAGGGTTTTGCCCAGGCCCATGTCGTCACCGAGAATGGCGCCGGTGCCCATCTCGCGTTGGGCCTGCAGCCAGTTCAGGCCTTGCTGTTGATAGGGGCGCAGGGTTGCATTGAGGCCTTTGGGGGCTTGCACCTGCAGGTCGCGGGCGTCGCGCAGGCGCCGGCCCAGGTCGCGCACCTGGGCGCCACCTTCCCACAGCAGGGGCAGGTGTTCGATGTCGTTCAGGCGCGCTGCGTCAGCGCGCTCCAGGCGCAGGCTCGGGCCGACGGCGTCTTCGTGCAGGTACAGCTCGCCGAGGGTGCCCATCACCGCCTTGATGCGCCCGTAGGGCAGGGCGACGCGCAGGGCAGGGCTGTCGTGGCGGGCGCGGTTGAGGTCGATCAGCAGGTGTTCGTCGTCGCTGCGCCGTGCCAGCTCGCTGGCGCGCAGCAGTTCCGGGCTGCTGCGCAGCAACTGCAGGACGATGGGTAGCAGGCTGTGGCGCTGTCCCTCGACCACGATACCCAGTTCCAGATCGAACCATTCGTGGCCCGGCGCTTCGTCGATGGTGGCGTACCAGTCGTCGACCTCATGCAGGTTGAAGGCGAAGTCGCGGTGCACATCCACTGCCCAGCCGGCTTCGCGCAGGCGCGGCAGGCCCTCGCGGGCAAAACGCAGCCAGGCTTCGTCATCGGCCAGCTGATACATCTCGCCGGCGCTGTCGGGCAGCGCTTTGCTCTGGCGGGTGGCGGGTTTGAAGCCGGCATCGCGCAACGTATTGCGCAGCGCCTGCTCGGCCTGGGGCTGGCGGCGGATGCGCTGGCTGGTGCTCTCGACCAGGCGGGTCAGCGGCTTGCTGTCGTTGCCACTGGTGCGCAGGCCGTCGTAATCGAACGAGAGCGCTGCGCGGTGTTGCATCTGCCGCTGCATGCGCCCGGTCTTCGGTGTGTAGGCGCTGTATTCGAGGCTGCCGAGGGTCAGGCGCGCGGTGGGCTGGATGTCCTCGATCTGCTCGCTGCGCACCGTCGTGGGCGTCGGTACCTGGCGGTTCAGGGCGTTCAGGCGGTGGCTCAACGGCACGATCAGGTGTTCCGGGACCGTGGGCGCGCTGGCCAGCTGGCTGGCGATGAACGGGTCGAGATCATGCAGCAGTTTGCCGCTCTGTCCCGTTTGCGGGTCTACGTAGTAGAGCGGTTCGAGTGGCAATGCCAGCCAGTGCGCCTTGTCTTCATGGTGCCAGGCGCCGCGGTAGCTGCCATTGTCCAGCCGCACCCAGCGAAAATCGGCATGCAGGTCGGGCCCTGGGGCGAGCGGGGTCTGCTGTTCGCTGTACAGCAGTCGGCCCGTTGCCAGCGCGTACTCGTAAAGGTCCGCACCTTTCTTGCCTTCCAGGCGAGCAATGGGCAGGGCGTAATCCTTGCTCATGGCGTCGATCAGGCGCAGTGTGCGCAGGTCTTCGTCAGTCACATAGCGCGGTGTGTAATAGATCAGCTCCGGCATCGAGCCGGGGCGTGTCAGTTTCAAGCTGCCGTCGGCCTGGCGCGTGCCCTTGAACACGCTGAGCATGCAGCGGCCGTGATCGATACCCAGCAGGTAGTACAGCGAAGGGCCCTTGCGCCTGGCTGGCTCGCTGGCTGGCGCCACCGGTACCTCGAGTGCCTCCACCCAGTGCGCAAGCTCGGGCGGCAAGTCCAGGGACTGCGCCGCGGCTGGCGAGCGGGTGGCCGGGAGCTGTTGATCACCTTCGACATGGTCGGCACCGCGCTCAAGGACGAACAGGGCAGCTGCACAGTGCTTGCAGTTATGGCCTACCGGGCATGAACAGGTGCCGTCACAGGTCAGGCCGTCCTCGGTCATGTCCAGCGTGATCCGCTGGTAATAGACGCGGCCAGCGGAACCATGGCATTCGGCGCGGATGGTCGTGCCGAGGATCGACACGATCTCGCTTCTGCCCTCTTCGGCATACTTCAGGCCGCGCTGCAGTGCCCCGCGGTCGAACGCGAACGTCCAGCCGTCGTGATTACGGACGAGGAACTGCGCATCGCTTTCGCTCACCTCACTGCTCCATCATCTCCGGGTCCGGCAGCGGCATCTTGCGCATGCCGGCAGGCGACACCTTGATCAGCACGGCCAGATGACCGCCGTCGAGGAAGGTCAGCTGGCCAGCCTTCATGTTGCTGTTGCTCTGCTTGAGCTGTTCGCTCTGCAGCACGCTGCCATTGCTGTCGAGCTGGTTGACCCAGAAGTTGGCGTCAACGGCGATGAAACGATCTTCCTTGATGCTCAGGTTGCCTTCGATGGGGAAGTGGCCGAACTGTTCGTTGCCGGCGCTCAGGGCGATGGCCTCGCCGTCCTGCTGCCAGGCTTTGTGCAGCAGCACGGTGTAGTCGGCGGTGGCCTGCAGGCGGGTGATTTCGTCACCCAGCCCGGCCGGGCGCTCGGCGCCTTTTTCCAGGCGTGGCGCGCCGGCGCTCCAGTCTTCCGGGGCGAACGGGCTGGTGATCGCCGGCACGGCGTTCTGCCGCACCAGGATCATTTCCACCTGATAGGGGCCTGCGGCGAAGGCGGTCGGGGCGAACAACGCCAGCAGCAGGGTCAGGGAACGAATGGCACGCATGGAGCTTCCTTAGTTTGGCTGTGGGGTCAGGCGCTCGAACAGCGCCTCCAGTGTATTGAAGCGTTCTTCGGGGCGTTCCATCGGCACCATGAAGCGGAACTGGGTTGCACCTTCGAACTTGTAGCGTTTGGGCTGGCCCTGGATCAGTTTGATCAGGGTCAGCGGGTCGACCGGGGTTTGCGCCTCGAACTCGAGCTTGCCGCCATTGGGGCCGGCATCGACTTTCTTGATGCCGAGCTTTTCCGCCTGCAGCTTGAGCAGGGTCAGGCGCATCAGGTTCTTGCTCGGCTCGGGCAGCAGGCCGAAGCGGTCGATCATCTCGACCTGCAGGTCCTTGAGGCCTTCCTCGTCCGCCGCTGATGCAATGCGTTTGTAAAGGATCAGGCGCGCATGTACATCCGGCAGGTAGTCCTCGGGGATCAACGCCGGCAGGCGCAGGTTGATCTCCGGGCCGCCGCCAAGCGGTTGCTCGAGGTTCGGCTGGTTGCCCTTGCGGATGGCCTTGACCGCGCGCTCGAGCATTTCCATGTACAGAGTGAAACCGACCGCCTGGATCTGCCCGCTCTGGCCGTCGCCCAGCAGCTCGCCGGCGCCGCGGATCTCCAGGTCGTTGGTGGCTAGGACGAAGCCGGCACCCAGGTCCTGGGTGTTGGCGATGGCTTCCAGGCGTTTTTCGGCATCGGCGCTGATCTGCTGGCGCGGCGGCGTCAGCAGATAGGCGTAGGCCTGGTGGTGGCTGCGGCCAACCCGGCCGCGCAGCTGGTGCAACTGCGCCAGGCCGAACTTGTCGGCGCGCTCGATGACGATGGTGTTGGCACTGGGCACGTCGATGCCGGTCTCGATGATGGTCGAGGCGATCAGTACGTTGAAACGCTTGTGGTAGAAGTCGCTCATCACCTGTTCGAGTTCGCGCTCGCGCATCTGCCCGTGGCCGATGCCGATGCGTGCCTCCGGGACCAGCTCGGCCAGCTCCGCGGCGCACTTCTCGATGGTCTTCACGTCGTTGTGCAGGTAGTACACCTGGCCGCCACGCAGCAGTTCACGCAGCAGCGCTTCCTTGACCGTGCTCTTGTTCTGCTCCATGACGAAGGTGCGCACCGACAGGCGTCGCGCCGGCGGGGTGGCGATGATCGACAGGTCGCGCATGCCCGACACCGCCATGTTCAGCGTGCGCGGGATCGGCGTGGCGGTGAGGGTGAGAATGTCCACCTCGCTGCGCAGGGCCTTGAGCTGTTCCTTCTGGCGCACGCCGAAACGGTGTTCCTCGTCGATGATGGCCAGGCCCAGGTCCTTGAAGCGCACATCGTCCTGCAGCAGCTTGTGGGTGCCGATGAGGATGTCGATCTTGCCTTCGGCGAGCTCCGCGGCAGCGGCGCTGACCTCCTTGGCCGACTTGAAGCGGCTCATCACCTCGACCGTTACCGGCCAGTCGGCGAAGCGGTCGCGGAAGCTGTTGTAGTGCTGCTGGGCGAGCAGGGTGGTCGGCACCAGCACCGCCACCTGGCGGCCGCTGTGCACGGCGATGAACGCCGCGCGCATGGCCACCTCGGTCTTGCCGAAGCCGACATCGCCGCATACCAGGCGGTCCATGGGTTTGGCGGCGAGCATGTCCTCGCGCACGGCCTCGATGGCGTTCTGCTGGTCGGGAGTTTCCTCGAACGGGAAGCCGGCGCTGAAGGTGGCGTAGTCGGCGGCCGGGTCGGCGAATGCGTAGCCTTTGCGCGCGGCGCGGCGGGCATAGATGTCGAGCAGTTCGGCGGCGACGTCGCGCACCTGCTCGGCGGCCTTGCGCTTGGCCTTCTGCCAGGCTTCCGAACCCAGCCGGTGCAGCGGCGCCAGGGCATCGTCGCTACCGGTGTAGCGGGCGATCAGGTGCAGGTTGGCCACCGGCACGTAGAGCTTGGCGCCTTCGGCGTATTCAAGGGTGAGGAACTCGGCGGCCTGGCTGTCGATTTCCAGCGTGGCCAGGCCCAGGTAGCGGCCCACGCCATGGTCGATGTGCACCACCGGCGCGCCTTCGCGCAGCTCGGTAAGGTTCTTGATCACCGCGTCGTTGGCCGCCTCGCCGCGTTTGTCGCGGCGCCGGCGCTGCATCACGCGCTGGCCGAACAAGGGGCTCTCGGCCACCAGGGCAATGGCCGGGTCGTCCAGCAGCAAGCCGTCGTCGAGCGGGGCGATGGTGATTGCCAGGCGTTCGCTGCCGGTGATGAAGTCGGCCCAGCCCTCGACGGTCTGCGGGCGCAGCTTCAGGCGTTCGAGCAGTTCCAGCAGCACTTCGCGCCGGCCGGCGGACTCGGCGGTGAACAGCACGCGGCCCGGGAACTGCTCGAGGAAGTTCGACAGCGCCGCCAGCGGCTGGTTGGCCTTGGCCTCGATGGCCAGGTTGGGCAGCGCGCGCGCCGGGAAGCGCTCACGACCGGCGCCGGGCTCGAGGTCATCGGTGCTGACCACCACCCGGGGCCACTGCTTGAGCTTGGCGAAGCAGTCCTCGACCGGCATGAACAGCTCGGCCGGCGGCAGCAGTGGGCGGCTGAGGTCGCCGCGGCGCTCTTCGTAGCGCCCGCGCACGTCGTTCCAGAAGTGCTCGGCAGCCTGCTCCACGCCCGGCAGGGAGAACACCTGAGTGTCCGCCGGCAGGTAGTCGAACAGGGTCGAGGTTTCTTCGAAGAACAGCGGCAGGTAGTACTCGATGCCGGCCGGGATGATGCCGCTGGTCAGGTCCTGGAAGATCGCGCTGCGTCGGAAGTCCACATCGAAGCGCTCACGGAAGCGGGCCTTGAAGCGGGTCACCTCGTCCTTGTGCATGGGGAATTCGCGGGCCGGCAGCAGGCGCACCGAGTCGACCTTGTCGATCGAGCGCTGGGTCTCCGGGTCGAAGGTGCGCAGCGTCTCGATCTCGTCGTCGAACAGGTCGATCCGGTACGGCTGTTTGCTGCCCATGGGGAACAGGTCGATCAGCGCCCCGCGCACGGCGAACTCGCCATGCTCGTAAACCGTGTCGACGCAGCGGTAGCCGCTGGCCTCGAGGCGCGTGCGCATCTGCTCGACGTCGATCTTCTGGCCCACGTCCAGCACCAGGCTGCTGCCCAGCAAGAAGCGGGTGGGGGCCAGGCGGTGCAGGGCGGTGGTCACGGGCACCACCAGGATGCCGTGGTCCAGCTCCGGCAGCCGGTACAGGCTGGCGATGCGCTGCGAGATGATGTCCTGGTGCGGCGAGAACAGGTCGTAGGGCAGCGTTTCCCAGTCGGGGAAGGGCAGTACCGGCAGGTCCGGGGCAAAGAAGCGCAGCTCCTGCTCCAGGCGATCGGCGGCCTGGCTGTCGGCGGTCAGCAGCAAGGTGAAGCGGCCGGCACTGCTGGCGGCTTCGGCGATGGCCAGGCTCAAGGCGGCACCGGGCAGGTTGCCCCAGGTGTGTTTGCCGGCCGTGGCCGACATTTGCGGTAGGCGCAGAACTGACACGGGAGATCGGACTCCAAGCGTTGCGGCAAAGAGGTCGATTGTACCGGTGAGCGGGCGCGCTGTCAGGCTCGAAAGGGCGTGGCGACGGGGCTTGTGGCCGGCGACAGGCGCTCATTGCCCGATACGCCGCGGGGCGTCATAATGTAGCCCCTTTTTTGTTCCCCTACATGTGGAAGGTTACCGTGACTCAGAAGCCCGACCAGTGTCTTGGTGAGTGGATCGATCGTGAAGCCCTGGCTGAAGCGATGATCCCGCTTATCGGTCAGCTCTACCGCAACAACAATGTGGTGAGCTCGATCTATGGCCGCAGCCTGATCAACCGTTCGGTTATCTCGATTCTCAAGGCCCACCGCTTTGCGCGTCACCGTCAGACCGACGAAACCGAACTGTCCGTCCACGAGACATTCCCCCTGCTCAAGGCCATGAGCGAGCTGAAACTGGGCGCCGCTTCGGTTGACCTGGGCAAGCTGGCCAACAAGTTCAAGCAGGAAGGCAATGGCCGCACCGCCGAGCAGTTCGTGCGTGAAGAACTGGCCGATGTGGTTGGTCAGCAGAACGCCTCCGCACGCAAGGGTACCGACGTCGTGCTGTACGGCTTCGGCCGCATCGGCCGCCTGCTGGCGCGCATCCTGATCGAGAAGACCGGTGGCGGCGACGGCCTGCGCCTGCGCGCCATCGTCGTGCGCAAGGGCGCCGAAAACGACTTGGTCAAGCGCGCCAGCCTGCTGCGTCGTGACTCGGTGCACGGCCCGTTCGATGGCACCATCACCATCGACGAAGCCAACAACACCATCACCGCCAACGGCAACCTGATCCAGGTGATCTACGCCAAGAGCCCGAGCGAAGTCGACTACACCCAGTACGGCATCAAGGATGCGCTGATCGTCGACAACACCGGCGTATGGCGTGACGCCGACGGCCTGGGCCAGCACCTGGCCTGCCCGGGCGCTGCCCGCGTGATCCTCACCGCGCCGGGCAAGGGCGCGCTGAAGAACATCGTGCACGGCATCAACCATGGCGACATCAGCGCCGATGACAAGATCATCTCCGCTGCTTCCTGCACCACCAACGCCATCGTGCCGGTGCTCAAGGCCATCAACGACCAGTACGGCATCGTCAACGGCCACGTCGAAACCGTTCACTCGTTCACCAACGACCAGAACCTGATCGACAACTTCCACAAGGGCAGCCGTCGTGGCCGTGCCGCGCCGCTGAACATGGTCATCACCGAGACCGGTGCCGCCACCGCTGCCGCCAAGGCACTGCCAGTGCTCAAGGGCAAGCTGACCGGCAACGCGATCCGCGTGCCGACGCCGAACGTGTCGATGGCCATCCTCAACCTGAACCTTGAGAAGGCCACCAACCGCGAGGAACTCAACGAGTACCTGCGCCAGACCGCCATGCACTCCGAGCTGCACAAGCAGATCGACTACGTGAGCTCGCAGGAAGTGGTTTCCACCGACTTCGTCGGTTCGCGCCACGCCGGTGTGGTCGACGCTGAAGCGACCATCTGCAGCGACAACCGCGTTGTCCTGTACGTCTGGTACGACAACGAGTTCGGCTACAGCTGCCAGGTGGTTCGTGTGATGGAAGACATGGCCGGTGTGAACCCGCCAGCGTTTCCACGCTGATCCGCTTGTAATGCGTTGAGAAAACGGGAACCTTCGGGTTCCCGTTTTTTTTCGCCAAGTATTGTGTCGTCCATGCGGGCCTCTTCGCGGGTAAACCCGCTCCCACAGGGATGCCGTAAGGCTGAAGTGACGGCAAACCTGTGGGAGCGGGTTTACCCGCGAAGAGGCCGGTGCACCCCGTCGAGAATTTGAATTTGCGCGCAGCACTCTTGTCCATCCTGATGCTCCTGACTGGCTGCGAACAGGGCCCTACCCTCGAACGCTTCGGCGGCCCGACCATGGGCAGCAGCTACAGCATCCAGTACGTTCGCCAGACCGGCGGCCCGGCGCCGGAGCAGGTGCGGGCGGCCGTCGAAAGCATCCTGCAGGCCATCGACGCGCATTACTCCACCTACCGTGGCGACTCCAGCGTCAGCCGCTTCAACCAGCTGCCGGCCAATCAGTGCCTGCCCGTCGATGCCGACATGCTCGAACTGGTCACCTTCGGCCAGCACCTGGCCGAGCAGAGCCAGGGCGCCTTCGACCTCACCGTCGAGCCGCTGCTGGACCTCTGGGGCTTTGGCCCGCAGGCCCGCGCGCTGCACGTGCCGGATGCGCAGGCGCAGGCCCTGGCCCGCCAGCGGGTTGGCTACCGCCACTTGCGCATCGAGGGCGAAAACCTGTGCAAGGACGCGCCGATCGAGCTGGACTTCAACAGCATCGCCGCCGGCCATGCGGTCGACCTGATCGCTGCGCACCTGCAAAAAATGGGCATCGACAGTTTCCTCGCCGAGGCCACCGGCGAGCTCAAGGCCGTGGGCCGCAAGCCCGATGGCAGCCCCTGGCGGGTGGCCTTGGAGCTGCCCCGCGAAGATCGCCAGGTCGCCCGCCAGGTCATTGCCGTGCAAGGGCTGGCGGTGTCGACCTCGGGTGACTATCGGCACTATTTCGAGGACAATGGCCGGCGCTATTCGCACACCTTCGATGCCCGCCTCGGGCGCCCGGTCGAACATGACCTGGCGTCGGTGACCGTGCTCGACGCTTCGGCCTTGCTGGCCGACGGCTACTCGACCCTGCTGTTGATCCTCGGGCCGCAGCAGGGCTGGGACTTCGCCATTGCCCACGGTATCGCGGCGGTGTTGGTGACTCGGGCCGAAGGTGGTTTCGTCTCCCGTTCCACCCCGGCGTTCGAGCGGGCGCTGAAAGGCGAGTGAAAGGCAAGCCACGGATGATCGCCACCATGGATTCGGTGAAACCACATGTAGTGCAGGCAAAAGTGGCCTACGACGCGACCAAGGGTTAATGTGCGCGGCGTTCACGCTTGATTAGACTGCACCCGAATTTTCTCATGGCGCCCCGGCGACATGATCGCGCCCCGCGGCCAACCGGCCGGCGGGCCAGTTCTGAAGGAGTACGCATGGCTGTCTACAACTACGACGTAGTGGTGCTGGGTTCCGGCCCGGCCGGAGAAGGCGCGGCAATGAACGCCGCCAAAGCAGGGCGCAAGGTGGCCATGGTCGACAGCCGTCGCCAGGTCGGCGGCAACTGCACCCACCTGGGCACCATCCCGTCCAAGGCGCTGCGTCACTCCGTGCGGCAGATCATGCAGTTCAACACCAACCCGATGTTCCGCGCCATCGGCGAACCGCGCTGGTTCTCGTTCCCCGACGTGCTCAAGAGCGCCGAGAAGGTGATCAGCAAGCAGGTCGCCTCGCGTACCGGCTACTACGCCCGTAACCGCGTCGACGTGTTCACCGGCACTGGCAGCTTCGCCGACGAGCAGACCGTCGAAGTGGTCTGCCCCAACGGTGTGGTCGAGAAGCTCAACGCCAAGCAGATCATCATCGCCACCGGCTCGCGCCCGTACCGCCCGGCCGACATCGACTTCCACCACCCGCGCGTCTACGACAGCGACACCATCCTCAGCCTCAGCCACACCCCGCGCAAGCTGATCGTCTATGGCGCCGGGGTGATCGGTTGCGAATACGCCTCGATCTTCAGCGGCCTGGGCGTGCTGGTGGAGCTGGTCGACAACCGCGGCCAGCTGCTGAGCTTCCTCGACTCGGAAATCTCCCAGGCGCTGAGCTACCACTTCAGCAACAACAACATCACCGTACGCCACAACGAGGAGTACGACCGGGTTGAAGGGCTGGACAACGGGGTGATCCTGCACCTGAAATCGGGCAAGAAGATCAAGGCCGACGCCTTGCTGTGGTGCAACGGCCGTACCGGCAACACCGACAAGTTGGGCCTGGAGAACATCGGTATCAAGGTCAACAGCCGTGGCCAGATCGAAGTCGACAAGAGCTACCGCACCAGCGTGCCGAACATCTACGGCGCCGGCGACGTGATCGGTTGGCCGAGCCTGGCCAGTGCCGCCCACGACCAGGGCCGCTCCGCCGCTGGCAGCATCGTCGACAACGGCAGCTGGCGCTTCGTCGATGACGTGCCCACCGGCATCTACACCATTCCGGAGATCAGCTCGATCGGCAAGAACGAGCAGGAGCTGACCCAGGCCAAGGTGCCGTACGAAGTGGGCAAGGCCTTCTTCAAGAGCATGGCCCGCGCGCAGATCGCCGGTGAGCCGCAAGGCATGCTGAAGATCCTGTTCCACCGCGAAACCCTGGAAATCCTCGGCGTGCACTGCTTCGGTTACCAGGCCTCGGAGATCGTCCACATCGGCCAGGCGATCATGAACCAGCCGGGTGAGCAGAACAATCTGAAGTACTTCGTCAACACCACCTTCAACTACCCGACCATGGCCGAAGCCTATCGGGTAGCTGCCTACGACGGTCTGAACCGGCTTTTTTGAGCGGCTCCGGCCGGTGGCCTGAGCCGGTCGGGGAGACCGATTTCAGCCCTACCCGAGGGTGGTCTTGGCCAAACCGGGAAAGTCTGTAATCAGGCTGTCCACGCCAAAATCAGCGAGCCGGCGCATCAGTGCCGGTTCGTTGACCGTCCACACCGACACGTGCAAACCCTGGCGCTGTGCCTTGATCAGGCGCTCGGGGGTGCACAGCGTCCAGTTCAACGCCAGCATCTCGCAACCGTAGTTCTGCGCGACCTTCAGTGGGTCGAGCCAGGCGTATTCGGCCACCAGGCCGCGCTTCACGTCGGGCACCAGTTCCTGGGCGGCGCCCAGCACTTCTCGTGAGCTCGAGGTGATGGTGACCTTGTCCAGCAGGCCGTACTGCTGGGCCAGTTCGCGAATCGCCAGCACGGTGGTGGCGGCGCGGGTGCGCGAGGCGCTTTTCACTTCCAGTTGCCAATGCTCGAACGGGCATTTCTCGAACAGCTCTTCCAGGCGAGGGATGGTGCAAGGCTGCACATGGCCCGGGCCGCCCTGGCGCGCGTCGTAGGTGACCAGGGCGGCAGCCGGGTGCTCGACCACCTTGCCACGCCGGCCAGTGGTGCGCTTGAGGGTAGAGTCGTGGATCACCATCAGTTCGTTGTCGGCCGACAGGTGCAGGTCGAGTTCACAGCGGTTCACGCCGTGGGACAGGCATTGGCGGAAGCTGGTCAGGGTGTTCTCGGGGGCTTCGCCCTTGGCGCCGCGATGGCCATAGATCAGGGTCACGTTCGTTCCTTCAAATCAGAGAAAAAATGGCTCAGGAGGCGGGGTTGTTCTGTTCCAGTGCCTGGCGCCGCTGCTGTTGCTGGCGCTGCAGGATGTAGCGCGCCAGCAGCTGGCGCTGGGCGTCGGTCATGTCGATGAACTCGGTGCCCACCTCGAAGCTGCCATCGGGGCGCGGGTCGCAATGGGTGACGCGGCCACGCAGCAGCAAACCATGGGCGCGGGGCATCAGCACCATCTTCACTTTCACCCGGGTGCCGGCGCTGATCTGTTGCCGCTGGGCGAACTCGATGCCGCCTTCGGAGATGATCACCGGCTGCGGTTGGCCGACTTCGCCGAGCAGGGTTTGCGCGACTACGGCGCTGAGCAGGTCGAGGCGTTTGTTCTGGGCGCGCAGGAAGGCGGCGAGGGTACGGTCCTTCTCACTCAGCTGACGCAGCAGGTGTTGCGACTCGAAGTCGGACAAGTGCAGTTCGCTGAGCAGGTTGAACAGCTCGGAATCATCCTGCAACAGTTCTGTCTCAAGGGCTTCGGCCGCGCTTAAGGGGCTGATTTGAAGTGCGATCCGATCTTCGATGCGGTAGTATTCGCGGCGATCTTCTTCGTCTAATGTCGTCATGGCGAACCCAAGGTTACGGCGGTGGTCCGAGTGTAAAGCCGCCGTAGGCGCATCGCCACAAGGACGTTCCCTTTCATCCGAACAAGCCCCGACATGTTCAGACCTCTTTTCGTATTCATTGGTACGCGTTACACCCGTGCCAAACGTCGCAATCACTTTGTCTCGTTCATTTCACTCACTTCGATGATCGGCCTCGCCCTGGGCGTGGTGGTGATGATCGTGGTGCTGTCGGTCATGAACGGCTTCGATCACGAGATGCGTACCCGCGTGTTGGGGATGATCCCCCATGCCACGCTGGAGACCGGCCAGCCGATCGACGACTGGCAGGGCCTTGCCTCCAAAGTAAAGCAGAATCCGCAGGTGTTGGCGGTTGCGCCTTTCACCCAGATGCAGGGCCTGCTCACGCACGAAGGCAAGGTGCAGAAAGTGCTGCTCAATGGCGTGGAGCCGGCGCGCGAGCGTGACGTGTCGATCATCGACAAGTTCGTGCTCGATGGCAGCCTCGACAAGTTGGCGCCGGGCGAGTGGGGCATCATGATCGGCGACAAGGCCGCGCAGAAGCTCGGCGTCGGCATCGGCGACAAGCTGACCTTCGTCGCCCCCGAAGTCAGCGTCACGCCGGCGGGCATGTTCCCGCGCATGAAGCGCTTCACCGTGGTCGGCATCTTCCACGTCGGCGCCGGCGAGATCGACGGTTACCTCGGCCTCACCAACATTACCGACCTGTCGCGCCTGCACCGCTGGAAGCCAGACCAGGTCCAGGGCATCCGCCTCAAGTTCGACGACCTGTTCCAGGCCCCACGTGCCGCCTGGGCCATCGCCCAGCAGTTGGGCGAGCAGGAGTTCTATCCGCGTGACTGGACCCGCACCCACGGCAACCTCTACCAGGCCATCCGCATGGAAAAATCCATGATTGGCCTGTTGCTGCTGCTGATCGTGGCGGTGGCGGCGTTCAACATCATTTCCACCCTGGTGATGGTGGTCAACGACAAGCGCGGCGACATCGCCATTCTGCGTACCCTGGGCGCAACGCCGGGCCAGATCATGGCCATCTTCATGGTCCAGGGCACGGTGATCGGCGTGGTCGGCACCCTGATCGGCGCGGTCGTCGGCATCCTCGGCGCACTCAACGTCAGTGCGGCGATCGCCGGCGTCGAGACGCTGATCGGGCACAAGTTCCTCAACGCCGACGTGTACTTCATCGATTACCTGCCCTCGCAGCTCCAGGCACAAGATGTGTGGATGGTCTGCGGTGCGGCATTGGTCCTGAGTTTCTTCGCCACCCTGTACCCGGCCTGGCGTGCCTCGCGCACCCAGCCTGCAGAGGCGCTACGTTATGAGTGAGTCGCGCATGAGTGATAAAGCCGTGTTGAGTTGCCGCAACCTGGGCAAGAGCTACGACGAGGGCCCGGAGTCGGTCCAGGTGCTGTCCGGCTTGAACCTTGAGCTGCACCCTGGTGAGCGGGTGGCCATTGTCGGCAGTTCGGGCTCGGGCAAGAGTACCTTGCTCAACCTGCTGGGCGGCCTCGACACGCCAACCCAGGGCAGTGTCTGGCTGGCCGGCGAAGAGCTCTCGGCGCTCGGCGAGCGTGCCCGTGGGCTGCTGCGCAACCGCGCGCTGGGCTTCGTCTACCAGTTCCACCACCTGCTGGCGGAGTTCACCGCGCTGGAGAACGCCTGCATGCCGCTGCTGATCGGCAAGACGCCGATCGCCGAGGCCCGCGAGCGTGCTGAAGCACTGCTCAAGCGCGTCGGCCTGGGCCATCGGCTGAATCACAAGCCGGCCGAGTTGTCCGGCGGTGAGCGCCAGCGCGTGGCGATCGCCCGCGCCTTGGTCAACCGCCCGGGCCTGGTGATGCTCGACGAGCCGACCGGCAACCTCGACCACCACACCGCCCTGGGTATCCAGGAACTGATGCGTGAGCTGTCCACTCAATCGCAGACCGCGTTCCTGGTAGTGACCCACGACCTCAACCTGGCGCGCCAGATGGACCGCGTGCTGAGCCTGGAAGACGGGCGCCTGGTGGCGATCTGAATCGCCTGCGCGGGGCGCCCTGAGGCGCCCCGGTTCACACTTTCATTGGGTATCCCGGTTCATGTTCAGACCCTTGTCCTTGTTCATCGGTGCTCGCTACACCCGTGCCAAGCGTCGCAACCACTTCATCTCGTTCATCTCCATGACCTCGATGATCGGGCTGTCGCTTGGCGTGCTGGCAATGATCACGGTGTTGTCGGTGATGAACGGCTTCCAGCGCGAGATGAGCTCGCGCGTGCTTGGCCTGGTGCCGCATGCCGCCATCCTTGGTGTGCAGCCGCTGGACGACTGGCGCAAGGTCGCCGCCACCGCCGAAGGCAACCCGGCGGTGATGGCCGCGGCGCCTATCACCGAAATGGAAGGCATGCTGTCGTACCGGGGGGCGATGCAGCCGATCCAGGTCGCCGGTATCGACCCGGCCGAGGAAGCCAAGGTCTCCATCGTTACCCAGCACATCGTCCAGGGCAGCCTGCAGGCGTTGCAGCCGGGTGACTACGGGGTGGTCATCGGCGAGCTGACGGCCCGGCGCTTCCGCCTCAATACCGGTGACAAGCTGACCTTGATCGTCCCCGAAGTCAGCAAGGAACCTGGTGGCATCACCCCACGCATGCAGCGCCTGACCGTGGTCGGCATCTTCAAGGTGGGCGCCGAACTGGATGGCTCCCAGGCCTACATCCACATCGCCGATGCCGGCGAGATGCAGCGCTGGGCCCCGGGTCAGGTGCAGGGCGTGCGCCTCAAGCTGCATGACCTGTATGCCGCGCCGCAGGTGTCCAAGGCCATTGCCGCGGGCCTGGGTGATGGCTACCGCGCCGATGACTGGTCGCACACCCAGGGCAGCCTGTTCAGCGCCATGAAGATGGAAAAGACCATGATCGGCCTGCTGCTGATGATGATCATCGCGGTAGCGGCGTTCAACATCATCGCCACCCTGGTGATGGTGGTGAACGACAAGGGCGCGGACATCGCCATCCTGCGCACCATTGGCGCCACCCCGGCGCAGATCATGGGCACCTTCATGGTCCAGGGCAGCCTGATCGGCATCGTCGGCACCCTGCTCGGTGGTGTGTTCGGGGTGGCCCTGGCGTTGAACGTCAGCGCGGTGGTCGGTTGGCTGGAGCGGGTCAGCGGCCAGCACATCTTCACCTCCGACATCTACTTCATCAGCAGCCTGCCGTCCGAGCTGCAGTGGGGCGACGTGGCGCTGATCTGCACCGCGGGCCTGGTGATGAGCTTCCTGGCGACGATCTACCCGGCGTACCGCGCCTCGCAGATTGAGCCGGCGATGGCGTTGCGCTACGAGTAAGGCTTCAAGTTGTCCTCGCGGGGCAAGCCCGCTCCCACAAAAAGCAGGCATGCGCGAGCCCTGTGGGAGCGGGCTTGCCCCGCGATGGGCTGCAAAGCAGCCCCGGTTCACGGCCTGTCAGGTAACTCGATCACAAACCGCGTCCAGCCATCCGCGCACTCTGCCCTGATGCTTCCCCCATGCGCCTGCACGATCGAGCGGGTGATCGCCAAACCCAACCCCGCATGCTCGCTGCTGCCTTCCTGGCGTGCCGGGTCTGCCCGATAGAAACGGTCGAACAACCGCT
This sequence comes from Pseudomonas oryziphila, assembly GCF_003940825.1. Taxonomy (NCBI): domain Bacteria; kingdom Pseudomonadati; phylum Pseudomonadota; class Gammaproteobacteria; order Pseudomonadales; family Pseudomonadaceae; genus Pseudomonas; species Pseudomonas oryziphila. Next base: position 1,942,225 of record NZ_CP034338.1, read on the forward strand.
CCAGCAACGCTGGCGCAATCGCCGGCCCCTGATTGGCCACCACGATGCGCAGCCCGGGCTCCAGCGTCACGCGGATCTCGCCTGCGGCAGGGGTGAAGCGCAGGGCGTTGTCCAGCAGGTTGGACAGGGCGCGGCGCAGCATGTGCCGGTCACCCTCGGTGTGCGCCATACCCTCGCGCAGCAGCCGCACCTCGGCGTCTTCGGCCAGCGGCGCGTAGTACTCCAGCAATGCATCCACCTCCGCCGCCAGGTCCAGTGGCTGGCGGCTGGGCATCAGCAGGCCGTGGTCGGCCTTGGCCAGGTAGAGCATGTCGTTGACCAGCTGGGCCATCCACTGCAGCTCTTCCAGGTTGCCGTGCAACGCTTCGCGGTACTCCTCAAGGCTGCGCGGGCGGGTGAGGGTGACCTGGGTGTGGGTGAGCAGGTTGGACAGCGGCGTACGCAGTTCGTGGGCGATGTCGGCAGAGAACGCCGACAGTCGCTGGAAGGCGTCATCCAGGCGTTGCAGCATGGCGTTGACCGTGGCGCCGAGTTCGGCCAGCTCCTCGGGCAACTGCGCCAGCGGCAGGCGCGTGGTCAGTGAGCGGGCATTGACGCTGGCGGCCACCTTGCCCATCTGCCGCAGCGGCTTGAGCCCGCGGCGCGCGGCCCAGGCGCCGAGCAGTGCGGTGGCCAGCGCGGACAGGCCGACGGTGAGCCAGATCAGGCGCTGCATGCCCTGGAGGAAGTGTTGGTGATGAGTGATGTCGAGGAACAGGGTCAGCTGCGGGGCGCTTGGCTGATGGTCTGCCAGCGCGGTGCTCAGGCTGCGGTAGTCGATGCCGCTGGTATGCAGGGTCGCAAGGCCCGGCTGGCTCGGTTCGTCCGGCAGGCCGGTACGGCTGTCGAACCAGGGTGTGCCGTCGGCGCCCCGCACGCGCAGGGCCAGCTCGGACTGGTGGCTCAGTTCGTCGCGCAACTGGGGCAGGCGTGAGCGCAGCTGCTCAGGTGTGGCCACACCCTCGAGCAGGCTGCGCATCAATGACAGCCGGCCGCTGAGCAACTGCTGGTCGAGTTCGACGAAGTGCTGTTCGCTGGCGCGGCTGAACAAAAGCCCGGCACCCAGTGAGACGCTGGCGGTGCAGGCTGCGAACAGCAGGGCCAGGCGGCCGCCGAGGGACAGGCGGCGCATCAGTCCTGGCGCTCTTCAAGCACATAACCCATGCCGCGCACGGTATGGATCAGCTTGGTGGCGTGGCTGTCGTCGATCTTCAGGCGCAGGCGGCGGATGGCCACTTCGATGACATTGGTGTCGCTGTCGAAATTCATGTCCCACACCTGGGAGGCGATCAGCGACTTGGGCAGCACCTCACCCTGGCGGCGCAGCAGCAGTTCGAGCAGGGCGAACTCCTTGGCGGTCAGGTCGATGCGCTGGCCCGAGCGTTCGGCGCGGCGGCGGATCAGGTCCAGGCGCAGGTCGGCGAGCATCAGGCAGGTGTCCTGGCTGGCACTTGCGCCGCGGCGCAGCAGGCTGCGTACGCGGGCCAGCAGTTCGGAGAAGGCGAAGGGCTTGACCAGGTAATCGTCGGCGCCCAGCTCCAGGCCGTGTACGCGGTCTTCGACGGCATCGCGGGCGGTGAGGAACAGCACCGGGGTGGTCAGGCCCGCCTGGCGCACCGCCTGGAGGATCTGCCAGCCATTGCGCCCAGGCAGCATCACGTCGAGGATCAGCAGGTCGTGGTCGCCGGTTAGCGCCAGGTGCTGGCCGGTGTCGCCGTCACCGGCCAGCTCGGTGTTGAAGCCGGCCTCGCTCAGGCCCTGGGCCAGGTATTGGCCAGTCTTGGCCTGGTCTTCGACGATCAGTAGTTTCATGGGCGTCCACAGTTCTGAAGGTTCACTCGGGCCCTGTGGGAGCGGGTTTACCCGCGAATACGTCGGTGCATTCACTGCAGCATTCGCGGGTAAACCCGCTCCCACAAAGACAGTGCTCGAAATCATACGTGACGATCCTCTGCCTCGCCCAAGCTGACAAAGTTGTAATCTTCCCGTCAGCCAGCTGCCAGCCGGCGCCTTCCAGAATGGCCTCATTCTCGCTGCAGTTCCCGGAGTTCACATGAAGCACCTGTTCATCACCGCCGCCCTTGCGCTGGTCAGCTTGCCCACCTTCGCTGGCGAAGCCCAGCACTTCGCCTTCGGCGAGCCGGCGCCGGCAGCCAAGGCCACCCGCACCGTCGAGGTCGTGCTCAAGGACATCGCTTTCGAGCCCAAGAGCCTCAGGGTCAAGGCCGGTGAGACGGTACGTTTCGTCCTGGTCAACGAAGGCAAGCTGCCCCACGAGTTCAACCTGGGTGACAAGGCCATGCATGCCGAGCACCAGAAAGAGATGGTGGCGATGCAGGGCAAGATCTTCACCGCCGGCATGAATCACGAGGGCATGGACCATGGCCAGATGGACCATGGCCAGATGGACCATGGCCAGATGAGCCAGGGCGGCCACGCGCACGGCGGCGGCAACACAGTGCTGGTGCAGCCCGGCCAGCGTGCCGAGTTGACCTGGACCTTCCGCACCTCGGCGCCCATCGAGTTCGCCTGCAACGTACCCGGGCATTACCAGGCCGGCATGGTTGGCCCACTGACCATCGAGTAGCTTGCGCTCCAAGGCGGGGTGTAAAACCGGTAGACTAGGGGCATTTTCGAACCCTCAGGTCAGTTTCCATGCATCCCGCCGCCGAACACTCCCCGCTGGGCAAGTCCAGCGAATACATCGCCACCTACACCCCCGCGCTGCTGTTCCCCATTCCGCGCCTGGCCAAGTGGGCCGAGCTGGGCGTCAGCGGCGACGCCCTGCCGTGGCAGGGCGTGGATTTCTGGAACTGCTTCGAGCTGTCCTGGCTGCTGCCGTCGGGCAAGCCGGTGGTGGCCATCGCCGAGTTCGCCATCCCCTGCGACTCGCCGAACATCATCGAATCGAAGTCGTTCAAGCTGTACCTCAACTCGCTGAACCAGACCGTGTTCGCGTCGTTGACCGAGCTGCAGGCCTGCCTTGAGAAAGACCTTTCCGGCGCCGCCGGCAAGCCGGTGCTGGTCAAGGTTCGCACCCTGGCTGAGGTCGAAGCGCAGGGCGTGACCGCCTTGCCGGGCCAGTGCATCGATGCGCTGGATATCACCATCAGCAACTACGAACAGCCACAGCCTGAGTTGCTGCGCTGCTCTGCGGAGCGCGTGGTGGAAGAGACCGTGCACAGCCACCTGCTCAAGTCCAACTGCCCGGTGACCGGCCAGCCGGACTGGGGCAGTGTGGTGGTGGAGTACAAGGGGCGGGCGCTGGATCACGCCAGCCTGCTGACCTACCTGATCAGCTTCCGCCAGCATGCCGACTTCCATGAGCAGTGCGTGGAGCGAATCTACCTGGACCTGAAGAACCTGCTGCAGCCGGAGTACCTGACGGTGTACGCGCGCTATGTACGTCGTGGCGGGCTGGACATCAACCCGTATCGCAGCACCGGGCCGATCAGTCCGGCGAACCTGCGCCTGGTTCGTCAGTAAGGCAGTTGGGGCCGCGTTGCGGCCCATCGCTGGCAAGCCAGCTCCCACACCGACGGCACACTTCAAGCCATGTGCTGCACCTGTGGGAGCCGGCTTGCCGGCGATGGGCTGCAACGCAGCCCCAGCGGTGTTTGAAAGGCTCAGATCCCCATGCTGTGCAACGAATTGACGATGCTGCGCAGGGTGGCGGTGAGGTCCGGGTGGTCGGCCTCGAAGCGTTCGATGGCAAGGTTCACGCCATCCACCAGGTTGTTGTCAGGCGTGGCTTCCTCAAGTTTCAGTTGAGCCTCGATCTGCCGGGCTTCTTCATGCAGGTTGGCCAGCTCTTCATCCGAAAGCGGCACGTTGCGGTCCAGTTGCTCGCGCAGGCTGTTGAGGCGCTCTTGCAGTTCGCGGGCAGGCATTGTTCGTTCTCCATCAATGGCTTGGCAAGGCATGGACCTCGGCGCAATGGTAAAGGTTCGTGCCTGACCTCTAGCGTAATCCACCTGCCGGTGCTTTGCATGACCCGTATCAACGCGGATGTGTCAGGGCTTCTCGCCCTTGTGCCGGCGCAGGGCGATGTCCGACAGGCAGGTGTCGAGGGATTCCAGATGGTCGATGACCGAATGCACGCCCAGGCCGAACAGCTCGAGCGTGGCTTTGCCGCGGGCACGCTCCTGCTCCTGTTGGGTCATGGCCTGCCACTGGCTTGAGGCCTGGTCGCAGGACGGGCTGCAGGCGGCCAGGCCGACGGTCCACAGCCCGGCATTCAGGCCCGACTGCAGCAGCAGCGGCTCGCCACTGATCAGCACGCAGCCTTCCAGTTGCTGGCTTTCGAGGGCCATCAGGGCGTGCCAGCAGGCATCCGGCGCCGGCCATTTGCAGCCGTTGCTGGGCAGGCCCGGCAGCCAGTCAGGGAGTACGCTGGTCAGGCGTTTGCCCGCGCTGGGGCTGACCTCGTCAAGCCAGATGCACGGCACTTGCCGGGCGCGCAGGCTGGCCAGCAAGGCCAGGGCGCCGGGGGCGGGCAGGGGGCTGCCGTTGCTGGCATGGACCAGGCAGCCACGCAGGCCGAACAGCACGGCAGTGAAGGCAGGTGCGTCTTGCATGGCAACTTCCCTGAAATACCCTGCAGGCTATCCAGCGTTTGTTACCGAGCGATGACTGCAACAGTTGTTCACAAAATGTTGAGCTAATTTATGTAAAGCTGTTTATCAGCCAGCGAGCCATTATACTGGCGCCTTGTTCGCAGCGCGCCCAGGGCCGTTGCCGCCCTGAAATCCGATGGAGAAACATCTATGCGTAGGATCGGTGCCGGAGTGATCGAGCGACTCACCCAGGCCTGTGTCTGCGCCAGCCTGTTGCTGGCGCCCGTGGCAGCCACCCAAGCGGCCACCGAGGACGACCCGTGGGAGACGGTCAACCGACCGATCTTCAAGTTCAACGATGTGTTGGATACCTACGCCCTCAAACCCCTGGCCCAGGGTTACCAGGCCGTCACCCCGCAGTTCCTCGAAGATGGCATCCACAACATCTTCCGCAACCTGGGCGATGTGACCAACCTGGCCAACAACGTGCTGCAGCTCAAGCCGCGCGCGGCGGGTATCGACACGGCACGTTTGATCGTCAACACCACCTTCGGCCTGGGCGGTTTCTTCGATGTCGGCACCAAGATGGGCCTGCAGCGCAGCGACGAAGACTTCGGCCAGACCCTTGGTTACTGGGGCGTGCCCAGCGGCCCCTACGTGGTCATCCCGCTGCTCGGCCCAAGCACCGTGCGTGACGGCCTGGCCAAGTACCCGGACACCTACACCGAACCCTACCGCTATATCGACCACGTGCCGACGCGCAACTCGATCTTCGCCCTGGACGTGATCGATACCCGCGCCAGCCTGTTGCCTGCCGAGAAGCTGATTCAGGGTGACAAGTACATCTTCATCCGCAACGCCTACCTGCAGAACCGTGAGTTCAAGGTCAAGGACGGCGAAGTCGAAGACGACTTCTAAGCCTTGTCGATGTGAAAAAGGCGGCCTTCGGGTTAGTGCCAGTCAGTTAGTTGGGGCTGCTTTGCAGCCCTTCGCGGGTAAACCCGCTCCCACAGGTTTCGCGCCGACTTGAGGCTCTGCGCGATCCTGTGGGAGCGGGTTTACCCGCGAAGGGTCGCGCAGCGAACCCAATTGGCTTAATTGACCGGCATTGACCTTCGGGTCGCCTTTTTGCGTCTTGCGTTCAGTGCATGGCCAGGATGCGCAGGCCGAACTTCTGTTCGCCTCCTGGCTGGTCGGCGATCCACACCACTTCGGTGCTGGCATGCAGGCCCTTGAGGGCGGCGTGGTCGGAGTCGATGCGCACCTCGATGCGGTCGCCCACCTGGAAGCGCTGTGGCGCCTGCACCTGCATTCCGCTGCTGGACAGGTCCAGGCAGACGGCGGCGATTACCTGGCCCTCATGCAGCAGGCTGACCTCGGTGTCGATGCGCATGCGGATGAAATCGCGTTTTTCACTGTGGCTGTCGGGCGTCAGGTGCATGCTCGGTCCTTTCCATCGGTTGCGCCGCTGTGCAGGCTGTAGCGCCGATCATACGTCCGGGCAAATTGCATCGGCAATCGCCAGTTGCAGGGCAGGCCTGCAATGCCTGCGGGGCCGGCGGATATGCATAACAGTGTGCGAAACAGAGCCCTTAATAACCACGAGTGATTACCGCGCAGCACTCGACCCTTGCATGCTTGAAACGCCCGGCGGATGGGAGTACCGTCTGCGCCTTACAGGGCACCACTGCTATTTGCCGGGCGAGTTTTCTTGTCCTACAACTCAGAGAGTGAGTGATCACACAGTATTCCAGTAGCTTTGCGCCGGCTTGCCGACGCCCGCTACGCCAACCCAAATCGGCGCCGTTCGCCCACATGCAGAAAACCAGTGCAACGCTGCTGATTATCGATGACGACGATGTGGTCCGTGCCAGCCTCGCCGCCTATCTGGAAGACAGTGGCTTCAGCGTCCTCCAGGCCGGGAACGGCCAGCAGGGCCTTCAGGTCTTCGAAGAACACCAGCCCGACCTCGTGATCTGCGATCTGCGCATGCCGCAGATGGGCGGCCTCGAACTGATCCGCCAGGTCAGCGAGCGCGCGCCGCAGTTGCCGGTGATCGTGGTGTCCGGTGCCGGTGTCATGAGCGACGCGGTCGAGGCCTTGCGCCTGGGCGCCGCCGATTACCTGATCAAGCCGCTTGAAGACCTCGCCGTGCTCGAGCACTCGGTGCGCCGCGCGCTCGACCGCTCGCGCCTGGTGCTGGAAAACCAGCGCTACCGCGACAAGCTCGAAGCCGCCAACCGCGAGCTCGAGGCCAGCCTGCACCTGCTGCAGGAAGACCAGACCGCCGGGCGCCAGGTGCAGATGAACATGCTGCCCGAGAACCCTTGGGTTGCTGGCGAGTACACCTTCGAGCACCAGATCATCCCGTCGCTGTACCTGTCGGGTGATTTCGCCGACTACTTCCGCGTGGATGAACGGCGCATTGCGTTCTACCTGGCCGACGTTTCCGGCCATGGCGCGTCGTCGGCGTTCGTCACCGTGCTGCTCAAGTTCATGACCACGCGTCTGCTGTTCGAATTCAAGCGCGGCAGCAAAGTGCGTGAGTTCAAGCCTTCGGAAGTGCTCAGCCACATCAACCGCGGGCTGATCAACTGCAAGTTGGGCAAGCATGTGACCATGGTCGGTGGCGTCATCGACGAGGAAACCGGCCTGCTTACCTACAGTGTCGGCGGCCATTTGCCGTTGCCGGTGCTGTACACCCCGGGTGAAGTCCGTTACCTGGAAGGCCGCGGCCTGCCGGTGGGGCTGTTCGAAGAGGCCAGCTACCAGGACCTGGTGCTGGAGCTGCCACCGCAGTTCAGCCTCACGCTCATGTCCGATGGCATTCTGGACCTTTTGCCAGGGGGCACACTCAAAGATAAGGAAGCGACCTTGCCGGAAATCGTCAAGGAAGCGGGGGGTAGCCTGGAGGGGCTGCGCCAACGATTCGAATTGGCTACGCTTGGGGAGATGCCGGATGATATCGCCCTATTGGTGTTGAGCAGGAACCTTGAATGAGTACCGGTAGAATCCAGTTCGCCGAACAGAGCGGCACCTTCGTTCTGAAATTTGTCGGTGAAGTGCGCCTGACCCTGTGTTCGGCGCTGGATGCGACGATCGAGAAGATTTTCACTGCGCTGAATTTCTCGGCCATCGTCATCGACCTGACCGAAACCGAAAGCATCGACAGCACCACGCTGGGCCTGTTGGCCAAGCTGTCGATCCTGTCGCGGCAGAAAATTGGCCTGCTGCCGACCGTGGTCACCACCAACCCGGACATCTCGCGCCTGTTGCAGTCCATGGGCTTCGACCAGGTTTTCAACATCGTCGACCGCCCGGTGCCATGCCCCGAGTGCCTGACCGACCTGCCATCGCAGGACCAGAGCGAAGATGTGGTGCGTTCCAAGGTGCTGGAGGCGCACAAGATCCTCATGGGGCTGAACGACTCCAACCGCGAGGCGTTCCACGACCTGGTGAGCGCGCTGGAGCGTTCCTGACCATCGTTTTTCCTGTCCTGGCCTCATCGCCGGCAAGCCGGCTCCCACAGGGATCGTGCCAGCTGTTGAGCATTGAGCAAGACAGCTGCTCCCAAAGGATTGCACATGGCTTGGGCCTGCGCGGTCAGGGTGGGAGCTGGCTTGCCAGCGATGAGGCCAGGGCAAGCAATACAGGCCTTGCGCCCGATCACCCCCGCCGCACGAACTCCGTCGCCGCGGCCCCATCGGCATTGAGCTGATACACCCGCTCTGGCCGCCCCTGCTCATCGAAGAACACCTGCCCCAGCCCCGCGCTGTTCCACAGCCGCTCACCGGCCTTGCTGTGGCTGGGCACCCGTGGCACCACCTCCATCTCCCGACGCTTGGTGAACCAGTTGAGTGGCGAGCGCGGTGAATACAGCCAGCGGTTGAGCCGGTCGAGCACATCCAGCAGGCGCCGGGGGAATTCGTTCTTGATGCCGCTGCTGGTCACCTGCCACAGGTGTGGGCTGCGCTGGCGGTGGCGGATCAGCACTTCATAGACGAACGAGTAATGCACGTCGCCCGACAGCACCACGTAATGCCCCGGCGTGCGCGAGTGACGGAAGATGTTGAGGATCACCTGTGCCGCGCCGCGGTGGGCCATCCAGTTCTCGGCATCCACCAGCAGTGGGTAGCCCAGCGCACTGAATACCCGCTGCACGGTTTCAATCAGCTTGACCCCGAAAATCGGCGCCGGCGAGACGATCACCGCCGAAGGGTGGTCGATCAGCGCCTGTTGCAGTTCGCACAGCGCTTCCCAGTCGAGCAGGCCAGACGGTTTGCCCAGGTTGCTTTCGCTGCGCCAGCGGCGGGTACGGGTGTCCAGCACCAGCAGCGGCGGGTTGCTGGGCAGCTCATATTGCCAACCCTGGAAGCGCAGCAGCTCGCCGATCAGTTCATCCTGAGTGGTGCGCTGCTGAGCAAAGCGTTGGCATTGCTCGATCAGCGGCGCGCAGGCATCCGGGTCGTTGCCCCAGCCCTGGCACAGCAGATAGCCGAGCAGCGCGTTGCCGATGATGCGCCGCGAGAACGGGTGGCCATAGGCGGTCTGTTCCCACTGCGCCGAGAGGTTCCAGTCATCGGTGATGTCGTGGTCGTCGAAGATCATCAGGCAGGGCAGGTGGGCCATGACCCGCGCCACCTGGCCCAGGCCATCGGCGAACGCTTCGATCAGCGGCAGTTCGCGGCGGTAGCGCGACTGGCGTTGCTCGGTGAGGTCCGCCGGCATGTCCATCCGCACCAGCGCCCACGGCGTCGGCGACCACACCAGCAGGTACATGGCCATCACCTCGGCGAAGGTCACCAGGTGGTTGTCGGCATTGCTGGACGAGAAGATCGGCTTGCGCTTGCCACCGAAGAAGCGCTCGCGCAGGGTTTCGTTGCCCTGCTGCGCCGGCAGCAGGTCGGCGCGGTGGTAGTAGCAGGCCGGGTGGCGGTAGAGTGCCGCGCCGCTGTCGACCACGGCGCCCTCCAGGGGCTCGTCGAACAGCCCCAGGCACTCGATCAGTTCATGGATGGCCCGCAGCATGGGGCCGGCGACGTCATCGGCGTACACCTGGTCGCCGGTCATCAACAGCACGGCGGGGCGTTGTTGCGGCTGGGTGCAGGCGGCCAGCAGGCGGTCGGCGCATAGCAGGCCGTCGGCCGCCGGGTGGTGCGGCTTGCGGCATGAACCGTGGAGTACCTGGTCGAGGCGCTCGCGCAGCACGAAATCTGGCCGGGTGGCGCCGGGGTAGAGCAGGTGTGGCGCCCAGTCGCTGATGCCCTGGCCGTTGATCAGCAGGTCGTATTCAAGCGCGATGTCGCAGGGCAGCGGTCGGTCGAAATGGATGTCCAGCAGGTGCACGAATGCCCGTGCGCCGACCGCGAGGGTGGTGCAGTGAAGGCTGGGGGTGATGCCTGGGTAGCCGAGCACGAATTCGGGCAGCAGCGGTTGCGAGCCGACCAGCCAGATGGCCAGGCGTTGGGGTTCAAGGCGGCGCAGTACCGGGCCAGCAAGAACAAGGGGCAGTGGGGCGCGGGAGGTCATCGACGGCTCTGGGGGCTTGGCTGGCCTCTTCGCGGGGCAAGCCCGCTCCTAAACTGTAGGAGCGGGCTTGCCCCGCGAAGAGGCCCTTGAATTCAAATGCTTTGCAGGCAAAACAAAACGGGCGGAAAATGCTGCGCACTTCCCGCCCGCTTGGCAAACCCGATGTGTATCAGGCCTTTTCTGCCATCAGCTTCTCGAGCTTCTCCTGGTCGCGGGCGAACTGGCGGATGCCCTCGGCCAGTTTCTCGGTGGCCATGGCGTCCTCGTTCATCGCCCAGCGGAACTGGCTTTCGTTCAGCACCTGCTTGGCCTCACCGGCGTTGCCCGGTTTGAGAATGCGCGGCAGCTCGCCCTGGTCGTCCGACAGCTGCTGCAACAGCTCCGGGCTGATGGTCAGGCGATCGCAGCCGGCCAGCTGCTCGATCTGGCCAATATTGCGGAAGCTCGCGCCCATCACCACGGTGTTGTAGCCGTTGGTCTTGTAGTAGTCGTAGATGCGCGTGACCGACTGCACGCCCGGGTCTTCGGCGCCCACATAGTCCTTGCCGGTGCTCTTCTTGTACCAGTCGTAGATGCGCCCCACGAACGGCGAGATCAGGAACACGCCAGCATCGGCGCAGGCCTGAGCCTGGGCGAAGGAGAACAGCAGGGTGAGGTTGGTCTGGATGCCTTCCTTTTCGAGCTTCTCGGCGGCGCGGATGCCCTCCCAGGTGGAGGCCAGCTTGATCAGCACGCGGTCGCGGGAAACCCCGGAGGCTTCGTACAGTTCGATCAGCAGGCGGGCCTTTTTCAGCAGTGCCGGCTCGTCGAACGACAGGCGCGCATCCACTTCAGTGGAGATCCGCCCAGGGATGGCTTGCAAGATGCCCGCGCCCACGGCCACCGCGAAGGTGTCGCAGGCCAGGTCGACATTGCCCTTGGCCTCGGCCTTGACCTTTTTCAGCAGGTCGGCGTAACCCGGGATGGCAGCGGCCTTGAGCAGCAGCGACGGGTTGGTGGTGGCATCGACCGGCTTGAGCCGGGTGATGGCGTCCAGGTCCCCGGTGTCGGCGACCACGGTGGTGAACTGCTTGAGTTGTTCCAGCTTGGAGGTCATGGGCGTGCTCTGTCCTGTGCAATGGCTCGACATTACCCGAGCCCTCACGCCCGCTCAAGGCCCCGTGTGTAGGAGCGGCCTTGCGCCGCGAAGGGCTGCGCAGCAGCCACGGGGCCAGCCCGGGGATATGCCGAAGGTGACGATTCGAGTCGCAAGCTGACCGGAGGTTCCCGGCGCTATCGTGCGCAGCACAAAGACAATGGTTGCCACACCTGACCTGTGGGAGCGGGTTCGCCCGCGAAGGCGGTCGTGAAGTAGCCGACGCATTCGCGGGTAAACCCGCTCCCACAGGGCACCCGGCGTCTGCGTGGGGGAGGGCTTGCCCCGCGATGGGCTGCGCAGCAGCCCCGAGGCCAGCCCGGGGATATGCCGAAGGTAACGATTCGAGTCGAAAGTCGACGGGTGCTTCCCGGCGCTATCGTGCGCAGCACAAAGGCAGTGGTTGCCACACTTGGCCACGGCAGCCTCATCGCCCCTGCAACAACTCCGCCGCCTGGTCCAGCACCGCCAGCGGCGTGTCGGCCTTGTGAATATCCGCCGACAGCAACTGCCGGAAGCGCCGCGCCCCCGGGAAGCCCTGGCCCAGCCCGAGAATATGCCGGGTGATATGGTGCATCGCACCGCCGCTTTCCATATGCGCGACGATATAAGGCCGCAGCCGCTCCATCGCCTCGCTGCGGCTCACCACCGGCGCCTCGCTGCCAAACAACTGTTGGTCAACCTCGGCCAGCAGGTACGGGTTGTGATACGCCTCGCGCCCCAGCATCACCCCATCGAAGGTCTGCAGGTGCGTGCGGCACTCTTCGAGGGTCTTGATGCCACCGTTGAGCACCAGCTCCAGGTCCGGGAAGTCCGCTTTCAATTGCGCCGCCACGTCATAGCGCAGCGGCGGGATCTCGCGGTTCTCCTTGGGCGACAGCCCTTCAAGAATGGCGATGCGCGCATGTACGGTGAAGCTGCGACAGCCGGCATCGCGCACCTGGCCAACGAAGTCGCACAGCTCGGCATAGCTGTCGCGGCCGTTGATGCCGATGCGGTGCTTGACCGTCACCGGAATACCGACCGCATCCTGCATGGCCTTGACGCAATCGCCCACCAGCGCCGGATGGCCCATCAGGCAGGCGCCGATCATGTTGTTCTGCACCCGGTCGCTGGGGCAGCCGACGTTGAGGTTGACCTCGTCATAACCCGCCTGCTCGGCCAGCCGCGCACAGGCGGCCAGGTCCGCCGGCACGCTGCCGCCCAGTTGCAGGGCCAGCGGGTGCTCGGAGTCGTCGTGGCGCAGGAAGCGCTGGGCATCGTTGTGCAGCAGCGCGCCGGTGGTGACCATTTCGGTGTAGAGCAGGGCGTTTTTCGACAGCAGACGCAGGAAGAACCGGCAGTGGCGGTCAGTCCAGTCCATCATCGGCGCCACGGAGAAGCGGCGGGACGGCTCAGGGCGCGTGGTTTGTGGCTTTGAGGCTGTTTCTAGGGGCATTCTGGTCTACACATTCTTGTACCATTTTTCGCGGTTTTGGGGCGTTTTTGGAGTGACGGTGGTACGATGTACCACCGCCAGTCACGCTTGTACCACCGGAAATCATGGCAACGATCAGAGCAAGGAAAAAGGCCGATGGAACGGTCAGCTATACCGTCCAGATCCGCCTCAAGAAAAAGGGTGTCCTAGTCTACCAAGAGTCCCAGACATTCGCCCGCAAGCAGGCGGCTCAAGCCTGGGCGAAGCGACGAGAGACCGAGTTGGCAGAGCCTGGCGCAATCGAGCGGGCCAACCGAGGTGGGCATGCGGTCAAGGACATGATCGACCGCTACCTGGTGGAAGCCGAGAAAGCCCGGCCGCTGGGTAAGACGAAGCGACAGACCCTCCTGGCTATCAAGAACAGTTACCTCGGCGAGGTGGTCGACTCCGACATCTCTCAGCAGGTGCTGGTGGATTACGCCCTATGGCGTATGAGCCCTGAAGGCGGCGGCATCAAACCGCAGACAGCGGGCAATGACCTGGCTCACCTGGGCTCAGTGTTGTCGCTGGCTAGGGCGGCGTGGGAGTACGAGGTCAACCCTCAAGCCATGCCCGACGCTCGCCTCGTGCTGAAGCGGCTCGGCTACAACATGAAAAGCCGGGAACGAGATCGTCGGCCAACCCTCGAAGAGCTCGACAAGGTGCTCGAGCATTTTTTCGAGATGCTTGCACGTCGCCCGACAGTCATTCACATGCCCAAGGTCGTGGCGTTTGCCATCTTCTCCACGCGCCGTATGGACGAGATAGCGCGCATCTTGTGGGAGGATCTGGATGAGCACCGCCAGGCGGTGAAGGTGCGGGACATGAAGAACCCCGGGCAGAAGATCGGCAACGATGTGTGGTGCCATCTACCGGATGAGGCGTGGGCGATTGTGCAAAGCATGCCGCGTCAGTGCGCTGAGATCTTCCCTTACAACAGCGACTCGATCGGTGCGGCCTGGTCCAGGGCGTGCAAGATGGTTGGCGTGGAGGATCTGCACTTTCACGATCTGCGGCACGAAGGTGTGAGCCGGTTGTTCGAAATGGATTGGGATATCCCGAGGGTGTCGAGTGTGTCCGGACATCGTGACTGGAACTCGCTACGGCGATACACCCATCTTCGCGGGCGCGATGATCGGTATAAAAGCTGGCGGTGGTTAGAGCGAATAGTCCAGGCGTCGGTAACCCTCGGTGCCCGGGCCGAGTAGTTACCAGGGCAATTGCGCAGAATTGACCAGGCATTGTATTCGGCCTGACCCTGTCGGTGGCATTTAACACATCCGGCAGGAATGAAGGCGAAATGCTACTATTAAGAGCCAGCTTGGAGAATTTCTGTGAGTTCTGATTTCGATGAAGGTTCTTTCCCAAAAGCGCGCGGCTGGCTGCTCGCATTCTCGTCTTCCCTCATTGCCCTCTGGTTTTTTGGTGCGGATCTGACATCCGTGTCTGTGTTGGGTACAAAGATGGAGTTCACAAGGAACACTCAGCACGTCTGGCTCGTAGCACTCGCGATAAATGCCTATCTGCTACTGAGGTTCTATCAGCACCAGCCGGCCATTTCATATTATGAGTGGGCTGTATATAGAAAGTGCTATGAGAGACTACTGCTTAGAATTACGTTGCTTCTGAATAAGCGGTCAATCCGAAAGCAAGTGCTTGAGCGTAGTGGGGTGTATTCCTCCTCTGACTTAGCGGTTTACTCAGTAGAGTGCGTGATTGAATCGTCGGAGTTTCAGCGCTACACTAATCGTGAAGAAAAGCGCAGATATATCAAGGGTATGAGTGAGAGCGTTGTATTTCATGCTCATTGTCTAGTAAGCGATAAGAAGGAAAATAGAACTGAAGCGACAATGGAGAGTGCGGTTGCGTTCGACTTCCCCTACTGGCTGATCTGTATGTGTGTCTGGCTCTCGAAGGTTAAAATCTGGATCACAACTTCGTATGCCACCGAGCACCTGTTGCCTTACATCTGGAGCGGATTCGCGGCAGTGGTATGCCTTCTCCGTTGGCACGCGGCTGTTGTCTCTTAATAACGTGGTGCGCCTAGATTCACGCCGAAGCCATAGTCACGCGCAGCTTCCCGCTGTTGATCGAGGTAAAGCGCCAATCGGAGTTATGAAGCGCGCGCCCTGTGCAGGGGGCGGAGAATAGGAAATTGTTGTCGTTCTTGCTCAGGCCCGTAACTACCCAGATCGGCGACCGATCAACAGCATACAGTCAATGATGCGTGTAGTCAGGTCCGCCGAGAGCTCTTAGCTGGTAGTCGTTAATAGCTTGGAGCAGCGACTCGGCCAGGCTCTTCAGGCGCGCAATCTCTTCAGGCGGCGCACCAAGATCCTTTGCTTCCTGGTAGCGCTTCAAGGCCTCCATTGCATCAGAGAAAGCCTGGTGATCTGGAAGAAGAACTTTCGTCACATCTCGCTTCACGAATCACTCCTCCGGCGTCAATGCAGAATGTGCGGTGCTTTCCCGCGAATAATAAGCTGATGTTCGGTCACCAATCGATATCGTAAATCCGCAATCGCCCTGAAGAGCTCGATCTCTTCAGGCAGCGCATCATCTGCCTCAGCTTGCCGTAGGCGACGTTGCGCATCGATCGCTTTAGTGAGTCTCCCTCGCTAGCTGCTGACAGGCCGCTAGCAACTCTTAGCTGCCGGTGAGCACCGGCAGAGCTCGGCCACAAGCAGGCATCGAATGATCTAGAATACCTAGAGCGATCCGTGCTGGAGAAAAACCTATGCCCATACTTCATAGATACGACTCACTGCTGCTCAAGAAAAGCGTTACGTTGTCGCAACCCTATTCACATCGACTGAGTCAAAGCTTAGCACTAAAGCTTCAATTGCTGTCATCTCTTAGGCGGTTAAACAAATTTTCGGTGCTAGATGAGATTGCACTGCTAGAGAGAGCACCAACTAGCCGCCCTACAGGAACCAAGGCAGCTGAAAAATTTAGAGGACCTATTCTAGGTAGGTTCTGGCACAAGCATTATTGCGATTCAAGACATTTGGCTCAGAACTTTCACAATAAGTGGTTTGGTGATTACGCACTTAAACACGGTTTATTCGAGGAAAAGCTTCGAGAAATCTTGATGACTGAAGAGGATGATGCTGACATTGAAAGATATTGGGTTGTCATGGCCAATCGAATATCGCATGCGGTTGTTTGTGAGGGGGTCGAGTCAAGGCGAAAGAGGGGGGCGCTTACGGGTGAGTGGTTGGTTTATTATATTCATGGCGGGCTTAACTATTACCTGGATTTAGCTGATCATTCAGAAATAAAAGATCCTGAAAAATTGTTCGGCCGCTTGAAGGACGGATCTGAATGGGAATTTCCATTTGCATTCACATGAATTGCCCCTAGTATTGATAAATACTAGAGCGACAGCTCTTGGTCGATGGCCGCCGATTGTAGGCGGCCATCGATGCAGGGTGGTCAATGCGAATTCAACTGGCAGGAAGGGTCGTAAGCAAGCAGGTAGATCGTACGGGCGATAGACACTGATTAACTGAGGTGCAATGTCCCAGTTAGCCTGCCCGTAACGTCTTATTCAATTGCGCGCACTCTTTGCGCGCAGCATCCCGCTGCTGATCCAGGTAGAGAGCCAGATCGGCAATGTGGATGCCTCGGGCGCTCTTCTGACTCGGTTCAAGTCGAGTGATGGGCAGCTTGATCTCACCGGCCAGTACCTTGCGTTGAAATACGAGCGGCGTGAGGTGCGTGAAGTAATCGGCGCACACCTGCTCGAGCGAGATAATAGCCAGACCGTTGTACTGCGCCATCAACACAAAAGCTGTGTTCATGAATGTTTCTCCTTCTGCGGCTGGGTATGGCTGAGGCCCTCGCGAACGTGGCCGCGTGCGAGTTCGATCAGTTCGTCGTCGGAAACAGGCTCCACGTGTTGCTCGCCGTTTTGCACGGCCTCCAACCGAGTGCGGTACAGCCCGGCCTGGCCGAGCCAAGCGGCTGCGTTGTCTTCGGCGTCCGGTACCGGGCAATCGTTGACTGTGGGTTTCATGCGGCCTCCTGCTGGTACAGGTCGATCAGGTCTTTCGCATTGGCGGCAATCAAGTCCTCGGCCTCGTCAGGGCAGACGCTGTTGCCGATCAGTCGGATCTGGTCGGTGTTCTTGATGGGGCGCCATTCCAACTGGCCGGTTTCCAGGTTTTCGAACAGGCCGCGATCAAGGATGTAGTCGGGGCTGAAGCCCTGGGCGAGCTTTAGTTCCGGGGCTCTGAGCATGCGCAGGGTGAAGTCGACCAGTGCGTGCTCGCCGAGTAGCACCAGGTCGACCGGTTCGGGGAAGTGTTCCGGCAGGTACTTGTGCAGGAAGTGAGCGCACTTGCGGGCCTTCACCAGCAGGTCGGGCGGCAGGATCGCGGCGGGCACCTGGACGATGGTGACCAGCGCCATGCGTTCTTTGGTTGGCAGGGTGTGCATTGGTTCGCCCATGCCTTGCCACTGCCCGCCGGTGCCGTAGTACTTCACCAGGTACGCGCTGGCCAGGCGCTGGTTGGTGCCGCGCCCGAGAATAGTGCTCAGTGGCACCTTGGCTGCTCGTCCGTCGCCCTTGTAGAAACCGCCGTTCGCCTGCTCAAAGTGGCATGCAGCGACCGCGTGGTGACCGCTACCGGTGGTCAGGGCGTTTACGGGGTGGCCCATGCCGCTGCCCGTGGAGCCTTTGCGCAGGGTGATCATCGACGCGGTGACCAGTGCTTGTTCGCCTCGGTTAGCCCCGGTGATGGTCCGGGTGGACTCGGAAACGGGGTATCCCGAACGGTCCCCATGATGAGTCAGGTGAGTCAGGTGGGCTGCCGCCAGGGCGAAATGGCCTCCCTTGATCTGGGCCACCTGAGTGCGCAGCGGCTCGACTGCGCTGAACGTGCGCTGCGTGCTCGCGTTGGCGAACTCGGTGAGGCTTGCGGCTGCCAGCTGCTGCTCGTCCAGCTGGAGCACGAAGGGCTGCTCGGCCATCACGGTGTGGCGCCAGAAACCCTTGGCTACGCGCCGGCAGGTGTTGTCTACCAGCGGGCGTTTGCGTGCGAACAGGCTCTTGCCCAGGTCGGAAAAGTCGATGCACTCGGCGGCGGTGCGCCAAGGCAGTTGGCCTGGTTTCGGGTTCTCGTGCCGCTTCGGCTTTGTCCAGACGATGGGGCGGCCATCCGTGCGGCCGATGAGGAACAGGCGCTTGCGGATAGTTGGGGAGCCGGCGTTCGAGGCGCGGCGCTCACGCCACTCCACATTGCAGCCCAGGCCGCGCACCAGTGCGTCCATCGGTACCCATTGGCCGATGCAGTCCAGGATTTCGCCCATGTCGGGGTGATCTGCAGCCAGTCCAGTGGTGAGGCAGGCGATGAATGCCTTGAAGGTGCGACCCATTTCCGACTTGATCGGCTTGCCTTCGTCGTCCAGTGGCCCCCAGGCCTGGAACTCTTCAACGTTCTCCATCAGCAGCAGGCGCGGGCGGGTCACGAAGACCCAGCGCACTACCACCCATGGCAGCGATCGAACAGCCTTGCTGCGTGGGGCGCCGCCCTTGGCCTTGGAGAAGTGGCGGCAGTCTGGGGATGCCCACAAGATGCCCACGGGCTGGCCGCCGGTGGCCTGCAGCGGGTCGACCTCATAGATGTCGCTGATGTAGTGCCGGGTGTTGCGGTGGTTCGCGCGGTGTACCGCGATTGCGATGGGGTTGTGGTTGATGGCGATGTCAGGGTCGCGGTACACGCGGGCGCCGCCGCTGCTGGCCCCGCCTGCGCCGGCGAACAAGTCGACGTACAGCTCGCGCTGGAAAGGCAGGGCGTGCTGCTGCGCGCCCTGGATATTAATCTGCTGGGCGGCGGTCATGCTGTCACTTCCTGTTGACGGGCGGCCAGATGCGCGTGCTCAGGACGCAGGACGTCTGCCTCCAGCAGGGCGTCGTGGATGGCCACGGCCATCTCATCGACGGTGGCGAACACGCCTGCAGCATTCCCCGCCAACGTCGAATTGATCGCGTCGGCGATGCAGTTGCATACGGCCTCTTCATCTGCGGTGAGTGCGAAGTAGGGGAGGTGCTTATACCCCTTGGCAAGCTGCGCGTGCGGGCGATCTGGAGCGATTAGCGTTGCATCAGCGGGCGCTGCCTGGCGCAGCCTGTCGTGGGGTATCTGTGGATCGGCGGGGGCGTTGAGAGTGGAAATAATGCCTGCTGCTACGCAGCAGAGGCTCTTTGTTTTTTGCGCGTCGACGCCAGCTGCTTTACGGAGCAAAGCGGGAGTGCGGGTGGCGTTCACCTGGTCACACGCGTACCCGCTTTCCTCCGGGGGCTGGATCGGTGTCTGTCCCGGTGCGATGGCGCGGGCATGACCGGCGCAGGGCGCGGAATCGAAGAGCAAGCCGGTATGGTGGTGGGGCTGATTCATGCTGCAGCTTCCTGTTCGGCGGGCTTCAGCAAGTGAGCGAGGGTGAGGGTTTCGTCGCGCAGGCGGCGTGCATCGCGCTCGAGCTTCTTGCCTGTCTTGAAGGCGCTCCAGGTTTCGGCGGCAATACGCAGTGCCTCGGCGATCTCCAGCAGCGAGCGGTGATGTGTCTCCTGCAGAGCGTTGGTTTCCTTGAGCCGCTTGGCGTGCTCTGCCAGGTGGCGGTGGTCATTGCGCAGGAATTCCAAGGACGCCTCGAGCTCCTGGATGGTTGCTTTGTGTTCGCGATCGCTGGCTGCCTGGCCTCGAATTTGTCCCTCTTGGCGGCCAAACCAATAGGCGTAAGCGAACAGCCCAATGACAAACGCGCTGATGACGATGAGGGCGATAACCTGCTGGGGGGTCATGGGTCTAGCTCCTTGTGGTGTGCGGGCCGGTGGTGGCGGCCCTTGGTGGTGTTGCTACTACTTGTCTTGCTCGGTGGGTCGAGACTGCTTTTCGTCCGCCTGATAGGCCCTGCTGTCGATCAGAGCGGCAACATGGCGGATGTGGGCGAACTTCAAGGCCTTCTGGCTGTTGTCCAGCGTGGTCACTGGCAGGCAGATCCGGCCGACCTTCAGTTGCTCGGAAAAGGTGTCTTCGTTGAGGTTGCGGAAGTACTGCATGCGCACTTTGTCGAGCGGGATGAGAACATCGCCGAAGATGCGGTAGAGCAGCTCTACAGTCGTTGCCTCAGGTGCGTGCGGCAGGCGCAGCGCTAGTTGGTCTGTTGTATTGCTCATCAGGCTTCGGGCTCTCCCTGAGCTTGTGGCGTGACGGATGGTGCCAGGTGGTTTCGCAGTGCTTGCGTACCAGGTCGCGCCACTCTTCAGGAACCTGCAGGAGCGCGGCATTGCGCTCCTCGCGGGTCTTGAGCTGGAGGATCTGGGCTGCGTACTGCCTAGGCCGCATAGCGCTTGTCTTCCGGTGGTGTCGGAAGTTGCAGCTTCAGACGTTCTGCCAGCCAGGGAATCCCGGCCTGCTTCACGCGGGTCGACTCGCTGTACTGCATCCCTGCTTTGGGATGGAACCACTGCCCCTCCTTCGTCCGCAGGTAGTCGCGGTCCCGGGTGGGGTAGCGGGGCAGGTTGCGATCGTTCAGCAGTTCGTTCTCGCGCATCCGGCTGATCAGCTCGTTGCGGCTGATGCCGAACAGCTTGGCGGTTTGTGCCAGGGTACGTTCCATGGTCGCTTCCTATGCTGCGTCAGCGAGCACTTGCTCGACTGGGGGCATGTCGGCGGTGTCCAGCTGGCCGTTGGCGATCGCTTCGAGGTGACCCGCGATCTTTCTCGCGCTGGCGAGGCTGTTTGCTGGCAACGTCAGCGTGTTCACCGTTGAGCCCATGCGGATCACCACATTGAGCTGGTCGAGATAGACTTCGGTCTGCAGCGTGGCCTTGGCGCAGGCACCGTTCGCCTCGTCGCGGAGGATGTGGGAGAACTGCCCGGACAGGTTGGTCTGCGCTTTGAGGCAGGTGAAAGCGCTATGGCTCAGTGCGTAGCTCATGCTGCGTGCCCCCCATTGTCTGGGGCCGCTGGGCGGATGGCGGGCGCTGACGTGGGGCGCTTGGTGGCGCCAAACGCGCAGCCGTGTTGCCGGGCTAGGCGGCGGATTTTGAAGATCAGATCAGTAGATGCGGCGGCCGGATGGACGTGCAGTGATGCGGTGGTGTGCATGGTAGTGCCTCACTCTGTGGTGGAAGAGTGGGGCAAATATCACGCAATGTGCTTGCCTGTGTCAACACAGATCGTTTTATTTTTTTGAGGCGTGCATGAACCGTGATGATTTGAGGATGCCGCCAACCAGATGGATGTGCTCAATTTCTGCCTCATCGACATGGATCGGCGCATGGTCAGCGTTGACGCTATCGAACCGGTACATTCCGTCGCGCAGGTAGATGAACTCCTTAATCATGGTTCTGCCGTTCGATGTTCTGACCAGCACCTCGTCGCCGCTGTAGTAGCTCTTGCTTGGCTCCACAAGCACGTATTCCCCGTTCTTGATCCTCGGGTGCATGCTGTCGCCTGTTACCTTTAAGCCATAGGCATCAGGGTCATCGCTATGGATGTTGAGGTATCCATCGCCATGCCCTGTGGGAAAATCCAGGGCTTCGAAGTATCCGTCAGTCCCTAGTTGTGCATAGCCTACTACCGGCACCGCGCCCTCCAAGGCCCGTCGTGCGAATGTAATGTTGACGCTGGGCGGCGCTTCAGCCGGGGCAGAGCCCGGCAGCAATTCTCCCAAGGTGATGTTCAGCGCGCTCGCCATCCTTTCAATGTCTGCGAGATTGGGCTCTCTGATGCCCCGCTCATAGTTGCCTATGCGGGATTGAGATTCCCAGCCGCAGGCGATCGCCAGTGATTGCTGGCTCAGGCCCTTGGCCTTGCGGAAGTGCTTTATGCGTTGTGCGAGTGTATTCATCCCTGATTTTTATCACGTACTGAAATGTTTTTTTTGCACTAACCGTGTTGAATGGTCCACGGTGCGTGTTATCTTTGTCGGCGAGTCAACCGGAGTCTTCGTTATGAATCGTATCGCCGAGATAAGAAAAAGCGCTGGTATCAAGCAGAGAGACCTGGTTGCTCGGTTGGGATGGACCCAAGCCCGATTGAGTAACTATGAGTCTGGGCTTCGTATGCCGGGGCTTAGTGAGTGCCGTGCTATCACTGCAGCCCTGAATGACTTGGGCGCGGAATGTGCGCTGGATGATGTTTTCCCGCCCGAGATGGACGAGCCGCGAGCGGCATAGGCCGCACACAAAGAAAAAAGGCGACCCGAAGGTCGCCTGGTTTCCCCCGGTGCACCACCACAGTGCTACCGGGCCGTGTTTAGGATGGGCGGGCACACCACGTAACCGCTCACCTTGTACACGGGGTCCAGGCATTAGTGCCTGGGGGTACCGCCTTCTCCACCACAGATTGGGCGGCGGGGCCGGGCCAGTCCATTGGGCTGTTCCGGCAGTGACTCTCTCAAGCCACGCGGCGAGTGTAACACCACCGCTCGCCGCCGACACTGGCAGCCTTTGTGGCGTAATGCCATGTGTAGAAAGGGGAGGCGTTTGATCGCCTCCATCACTCGGCAGTAGCACCACGATGCTGCCGGGAAGCGTGATAGGTAGGCGGGCACACCACATAGGTCCTCCTACCTTGATCGCGCCGCCCAGGCAGGGAGCTTGGGTAACGCCTCCTTCACCACGGGAGGCGACAGTTTCGCTAGGGGCTGTCGATGGAACGACGCCCCGGCAAGAGGCCGTATCAGCCCCTCGCTGCCCGGCTACTTTCTCTCTCAACGCTATGCGGCGCACGCAACACCACTGCCCGCCGCAGGCACTGGCTACCGACAAGGACACATGCCATGAGCCGAATCGCAATTAGCTGCACCGATCGCGCCAAGCGTGAGGTGCTGCCGCTTGAACTCGCGCTGTATCACGCTGTACGTGATTACCCCGGCGGCGCCGCTGCAATCGCTGCCACCACCGGCCGCAACGCCACCACGCTCCAACACAAGCTGTCTCCCACCCATCCCACCCATAACGTCAACGTTCAAGAGTTCAGCGAGATCCTTGAGCTGACCAAGGATCCGCGCATCCTCGACTCGGTGCATGCCTTGGTTGGCGACACCATCTGGCAGGGGCTGTCGGACGCCTACACCCATGACATCCCCGAGACGCTGACTATGGGTCTTGCTGAGTTCTTCCGGCAGGTCGCCAACTTGTCCGAAACCTGGGCGCGCAGCATTGGCGACGGAAAGGTCGACGATCAGGAGCTGGCCGAGATCCAGCACCAGGTGTTCCGCGGTATCCAGGGCTTGCTCGGCATGTATCGCCGCGCCGAATACGTCAACCAGACCACTCGGGGGGCGCGACGTGGCTGATAACGCGGATCTGGCGAATGACGTTGTTCAGCAGCGCCTGGATGAGGCGCTGGCCGCACGGGCGGGGGAGCCCGTGCGTGTGTCCCTTACGGACTGCATTGATTGTGACGACCCGATTCCGGAGCCGCGCAGACAAGCGGCCCAAGGCTGTGTGCGTTGCGGCGCCTGTCAAACCCTCCATGAAGACCGGAGGGCACACTATGCTCGATAAGGTTCTCGACCAACTGCACGACTACGGCTTGCAGCCTGAGCAGCCCCTGATCTTCGGCAAGCTGACCCGCTGCCGAACCCAGGATGACAAGGGCAAAGAAAAGAACGGCTGGTATGTCCTGCATGAGCACCTGGCCGAGAAAGGGCAAACCCTGATCTTCGGCAGCTTCGGTGACTGGCGACACGGCGAAACCCAGAAGGTCAAGACCGACGGCCGAGGGCTGACCCCGGATGAGCGCGAAGTGATGCGCGCCCGCCAAGCCGACGCCAAGCGCCGGGCGGCGGAAGTCGCCGCCAACGCAGCACGTCGTGCGGGCAAGCGCGCCGATGCCCTGTTCAAGCGCATGCCCGAGAAAGGGCGGAGCGCTTACCTTGATCGCAAGCAGGTGGTCGGCTTTGGGGTTCGCTATGCCCCGAAGTCGGGCGCAGTGCTCGTCCCGATGCAGAATGCTCAGGATGCCATCGTCGGCCTGCAGGTGATTTATCCGACGGTCCAAGAGGGCACGGGGCGCGACAAGTCGTACTGGCCGTACGGTATGGCAAAAGACGGCGCCTTCCACATGATTGGCGGTCATCCCGAACCAGGCGAACCGGTGCTGGTGTGCGAGGGATACGCCACCGGCGCTAGCCTGCACATGGCGACCTCCCAGGCGGTGGCGATCGCCTTCGATGCGGGCAACCTGATGTCGGTCGCCAAGCACATGCGCGAGCGCTTCCCTGGTCGCTCCATCATCATCTGCCGCGATGACGACTGGAAGACCAAGCGGCCTACCGGTGAGCCCTGGAACCCTGGCGAGGAAAAGGCCAACAACGCGGCGGTGGTGGTCGGTGGCCAAGTGGTCGGCCCGATCTTCTCGATCGAGCGCGAGGAGAAGTGGACCGACTTCAATGATCTGCACTGCGCCGAAGGCCTCGAGGCCGTGCGTCGGCAGGTCACCGCGGTGATCAAACCACCTGCTACGGGTGGCTGGAAAGACATGCTGGCCAGGACCGAGAGCGGTGCTCTGATCGCCCACATGCAGAACGTCGAACTGATCCTGGCCAATGATGAACGTTGGGGCGGGGTGATCGGCTACAACGCCTTCAGCTCGAAGATCATGCGCCTTCGTGCTGCACCTTATGGCGGTGTGCCGGGGGAGTGGAGCGACATCGACGACATGCGTGTGATGAAGTGGCTGGCCCAGCAGGGCCTGCGCGTGAAAGCCTCCCATGTGGTCGAGGCTGTCAGCGTCGTCGCTCATGACAATGCCTTCCATCCGGTGTGCACTTACCTGGCCAAGCTTGAATGGGATCGCGTACCACGCCTGGAGCGCTGGCTGCATGAGATCTTCGGCGTCCCCCGGAATGAATACAGCGCCAAGGTCGGGAAGCGCTGGATGATCTCGGCGGTGGCGCGTGTCATGAAGCCCGGCTGCAAGGCGGACGCGGTGATGATCCTTGAGGGGGCGCAGGGCGCGGGCAAGTCTTCGGCCTTGGGCATTCTTGGGGGTGAGTGGTTCATGGACACGCCGTTCACTCTGGGTGACAAGGATGCGTTCCAGGCGATCCGGGGCAAATGGATTGTCGAGCTGGGCGAACTGGACAGCTTCAACAAGGCTGAGAGCACCAAGGCGAAGCAGTTCTTCTCGGCCTCCATCGACACCTACCGCGAAAGCTATGGGCGAAGAACGAGCGACGTGCCACGCCAGTGTGTTTTCGCGGGAACCACTAACCAGGACGAATACCTCAAGGACGCCACGGGTAACCGGCGTTATTGGCCAGTCGCCTGCGTCAAGGTCGATCTTGAGGCGTTGCGCCGGGTCCGCGATCAGTTGTGGGCCGAGGCCATGTTCTGCTACCAGGCCGGTGATATCTGGTGGGTCACTCGCGAGGAGGAAGAGCTCTTCACCTCGGAGCAGGAAGAGCGCTTCGTGGTGGATGAATGGGAAGGTCCGATCCTTGAGTGGCTGGAGGCATCGCAGGTCGGGGAGACAGTCACCGGTAGCGAAGTGCTGGGGCAGGCGCTCAAGCTGGACCCTGGCCACTGGGGCAAGCCCGAGCAGATGCGGGTAGGGTCGATCATGCACCGTCTCGGTTGGCGGCGCCGTCGGTTGGCCGCGCTGCCCAAGAGTGGCAAGCGCCCATGGGCGTACCAGAAGCCCGAAGGTTGGGGCCGCACCAGTGCTCTGGAACAGCAACCACCGGCGCAGAAGGAGCCTTGCTTTTGATCAAGCACATCGATGAGATGCTGAAGTTGTGGGCGCAAGAGCTCCACACGCCATGCGAGCGCTTCGGCGGTTCGGGTGGTGGTAGCATGCTCGGACTCCTCATGGACTGTCAGGGCGACCTGATCCGAGGCACCAGAGGAAGTCGGGTGCTGCTCGATGAGTCTGCCGATATCGAGATCATCGTGAACAAGCACCTGGAGCCCCAGTTGTACGTCATTGTCCGTGAACACTACTGCAACCATGACAGCCTACTCGAGCAGAAAATGGCTTATTGCAGGTGCAGCAGAAAGACGTACTATGAGCGCCTGCACCAGGCCCATGTGGCTATTCAGGGGCTGTTGAGAGGGAAGAAGGCTGCATGATCCGCCACCTTTGGTCCTACCGTCCCGCTGTGGTCCTGCCGCATTTATTGCAGGCAAGCCCAGCTCCAGCCCGTGCAGTTCGCGGGATGTCCCACCGTCCCGCCATCCACGTGAGGGCGCGCACATAGGGCGCATGCAGCGCGTTACGCGCGCATTGCGCGCAGCGTGCTTCTAATCTCTCTCTTTACACGGGAAAGTGTTAAAAACAGTTAGACAGTGGGACAGCCCTTGATTTTCAAGGGCTCCACAAGTCCCGCCATCACCGCCCCCTTTGGACCCTATGGGTCAGCGCCAAAGTGAAGCGAAGCCGGGGTGGTGTATTCCTCCGACATTTGCCAGACATTCACCGGGCGTTTACCCCTTATTGCCGGGTGGCATTAAAACTTGCTTGCTGCCAGGAAACTGGACCTGTAAAAAGTACCCATCTTCGAGACGTGCGGGCGCACAAAGCAGCCCGCCACACACCAGAAACCCCGGCCCTTGCGCCGGGGTTTTTGCATTTGGGGGAAGAAATGAACAGCGAGCAACAAGCCTTGGCCGAACTGCCGATCTGGATGGTGATCGTACTGTCCCTGGTCGGCGGTGTGTCGGGAGAGATGTGGCGGGCGGACAAGGCGGGCGCTCGCGGTTGGGGTCTGGTTCGTCGGTTGGCATTGCGGTCCGGTGCCTGCGTTACCTGCGGGTTGTCGACCAACATGCTGCTGTACGCCCTCGGGGTTTCGGTGTGGGCGGCGGCGGCAGTCGGTTGCCTGACCGCGATGGCCGGCGCCGACGTGGCGATCAACCTGTACGAGCGCTGGGCCGCCAAGCGCCTGGGTCTGTCCCAGGCGCCGCCAGCTGGCACCGAGGCGGGTCAGTGACCCGGCCGGGGGCAGGGGGTGGGGGCCGTTTTTTTGGGTCCTCCCCCCGGCCCGCCCCCTACACGGGTGCGCAGACTCGCGGTTTCCCTGCAGCTGAGAATCTTGCAGGGATGTCCGTCTTTTCAAGGACTTAGCGATGGGCAAGACAGTCAGCAAGCTTGAACTGAGTGAGATCGTCGGTCGCGACGAGCGCACTTTGAGCCGGTGGCAGAAGGAAGGCATGCCGGTGATCGAGTTCGGCGTGGGGCGCGGCAACGAAAACCAGTACGACACCCAGGCGGTGCTCGAGTGGTTGATGCGGCAGGCTGCCCTCAACGGCAAGAAGGAATCAACGCGTGATCGCCTCGACCGGATCCGTGGTGACCGTGAAGAACTCGCGTTCGCCAAGGATCTGGGCGAGGTCGTAATCGAGGCCGACATGGTCGAGCGTTTCGAGGCGGTGATCGTCGCTGCCAAGATCGAGCTGCTGAACACCTTCCCTGATGAACTGGCAGCGACCTTGTCTGCGCAGTACGGCGTGCAGGTCGATGACCAGCTGATCCGCGAGCCCATCGAATCAATACTGAGGAGGTTGTCCGCGTATGACGAGGACGACGATCTCGCAGGGGATCCTGACGAGCCGGACGACGAAGAGGGCTCTGAAGAAGACGGCGAGTAAAGCGATGGGCCGCGTCTGCCGCAAGTGGGCGCCACCGCCGCGCATGACCATCATCCAGTGGGCCGACCGGTTCCGCTGGCTCGCCCCCGAGGAATCGGCGGCACCTGGTAAATACCGGTTCGACAAAACGCCACACTTGATCTGGCCGGGCGGTCCGCTCGAAGCACTGGACGATCCGAACGTTGCCGAGATCGTGGGGCGCAAGTCGGCCCAGGTGGCCTGGACATCGGGTGTGCTCGGTAACGCCATCGGCAAGTGGATCGACCTTGATCCGTCGCCGATCCTGATCCTGTTTCCCAAGGCCGAAGCGGCCAAGCAGTACGTGGCGGAAAAGCTGGAGCCGATGATCCAGGCCACCCGGCGCCTGCGCAAGAAGATCGATCTGCGTAGCCGTAAGCTGCAGCAGCGTCAGGACTTCAAGCGGTTTCCCGGCGGCTTCCTCAAGATGGTCGGCTCCAACAGCCCGGCCAGCGTGAAGTCGACGCCGGTACCACGGGTCGCCATCGAAGAACCGGACGACTGCAACCTGAACCTGCGGGGGCAGGGGGACAGTATCAAGCTCGCCAAGGAGCGCCTAAAGACGTTCCGGCGGTCGAAGATCATCATCGGCGGTACCCCGACCATCAAAGGCCTGTCGGCAATCGACGCCGAACTGGAACTGTCGGACAAGCGTGTGGGGTTGGTGCCGTGCCATGGCTGTGGCCAAGAACACGCACTGAGCTTCGAGCATTTGCACTGCGACGAAGACCAGCACTACTTCCATGAGGTGTACGGCAAGCGTCGCCCGGAAACGGCGTACTACGCCTGCCCGCACTGCGGCGAGATCTGGGATGACCACCAGAAAAACGCCAACCTCAAGCTGGGGCGCTGGGAGGCTACCGCCGAGTTTCGTGGCATTGCCGGCTACATCATCAATGAGCTGTACGCCACGTTCCCCGGCTCGCGCTTCGAAGTGCTGATGGAGAAGAAATTACAGGCCGAGCACGCTGCGCGGCAGGGCAACATCGGCCCGATGATCGCCTTCACCAACAGCTCGATGGGTGAGAGCTACGAATACAAGAGCGACGCACCGAAGACCGACGAGCTGGAGAAGCGCGCCGAGCCTTATGCCGAGCTGACCGCCCCCAGGGGCGTGTTGTTGGTAACCGTCGGTGTCGACGTGCAGGGCGATCGCCTTGCCGTGCTCTTCACGGGCTGGGGGCGCGGTGAGGAGTCCTGGCGGTTGTACTGGGGCGAGCTGCCCGGCAACCCCATCGACCCCAACGATCCGGTATGGACCGAGCTGGACAAGATGATCGCCACGCCGATCCCCACCGAAAGCGGTGCGCAGCTCGCCGTGTCGGCGGTCAGCATTGACAGCTCCGACGGCAACACCAGCGACGCGGTGTATACCTACGTTCGGGATCGCCAACGCTTCAACATCATGGCGATCAAGGGCGCATCGATCGACAGCCGGGATCGGGAGATCTTCACCAAGCCGGCCCAGTCGGCGGACACCAGCCAGGACAACACCAAGGCAGCCAAGTACGGGTTGCGGGTCTACATCGTCGGCACTCACAAGGCCAAGACGCTGATCGATGGCCGGATGAAGCTCTCCGGCGCAGGGCCGGGGCGCATGCACTGGTATAGCGAGATCCGCGCGGACTATTACGAGCAGGTCACCAACGAAGTCCTGGCCCCGCACCCCCGCCAGCCCAGCAAGATGGTCTGGCAGAAGAAGGCCGGCCGGCGCAACGAAGCCCTGGACTGCGAGGTATACGCCCTGCACGCGGCTCGCAGTCTGAAGACGCACCTGCTGCGCGATCACGAGTGGGACCAGCTGGAGCAGCAACTGCTTCAGCCCACCCTCTTCACTACTGAACAGGCGGTGGCGCCGGTTCCTCGCCGGGTGGTCACGCGCGGTCGGGGTACGCGGAGCCGCGTCCAATAACCGAGGTCACCATGACTGAAGCACAACAACGCCTTGACGAGGTCCGGGCGGCGATCTCGCGTGTCCTGAAGAACGGCCAGCGGCTGCGTCGGCAAGATCGCGAGGTCCAACTGGCCGAGCTGAACAGCTTGCGTTTGCTGGAGAGGCAGTACGCCGAACAGGTCGCTCAAGAACACGCTGCCCAGCAGGGCCGTGGCCGCAACCGCATTTCCTACGTGGGGCTTTGACCATGTGGCCGTTTCGAAAGCAGGAATCTGCTGCCGAGCAACTGATGGCCGAAGCGATCCGCGTGGCCAGGGCATCGGTCGAGGATAAGCCGATTGTTGCCCAGGGCGGTGGCGGCGGTGTTGAGACCCGCTGGCGGGGCGCCTCGCGGGTGCTGCGTAGCGTGGCCAGCTGGATACCCGGCCTTGGCAGTCCTCGCCGCGACTTCAACCAGACCGAGCGCCGGATGCTGGTGGCACGTTCCCGCGATGCCATGCGCAACCACCTGGTGGCCCGCGCCGCCATCACGCGGCTGCGTACCAACGTGGTGGGCACCGGGCTGGTCTGCCGTGCCCAGGTCGACCATGAGGCGCTGGGCATCACCGAGGAAGAGGCCGAGCAGCTCAACAGCCAGCTGGATCGGTTGTGGTCGCTGTACGCAGATGACCCGAGGGAGTGCGACGCAGAAGCGACGCTCAACCATTATCAGCTGCAGGCCCTGGTGCTGGTGTCGTCGATGGTGGCGGGTGACGTGTTCGTGGCCAGCCCCGACCAGGAGCGCCTCGGCTGCATTTTCAGCACGCGCCTGCAACTGATCGAGTCCGAGCGTATCGGCAACCCGAACGGCGGCATGGATCGGGTTGACCTGGTGGAAGGTATCGAGTTCGACGGCCTGGGTGCGCCAGTGGCGTACCACGTCTGCACCGGCTACCCCGGCGAGCATCTGGCAGGCAAGACGCTGAGCTGGGAGCGATTGGCCGTCTTTGGCGCTGAAACGGGGCGTCGTCGCGTGTTGCATGTCCTGGCCGACAAAGAGCGGCCTGGGCAGAAGCGCGGGGCGCCGTACCTGTCTCCGGTGCTGGAGCCGCTGCAGAAGCTGGAGCGCTACAGCAGCGCCGAGCTGATGGCGGCCGTGATCTCGGCGATGTTCACCGTGTTCATCAAGAAGGGCGGCGACTTCAACCAGTCCAACCTGCCGATGGCGGCGCTCAGCGAAGAGAAGCCCGGCGGCGATGACACCTCAGACGGTGCAGTCGCACTGGGTGAAGGCGCCATTGTCGACCTCGGCGTGGGCGAAGAGCCGATGATCGCCAACCCCAGCCGGCCCAATGCGCAGTTCGACCCGTTCTTCACCGCCGTGGTGAAGGAGATCGGCGCGGCGCTTGAGCTGCCGATGGAAGAGCTGCTGTTGCACTACAGCAGCAGTTACAGCGCCGCGCGTGCCGCCATGCTTCAGGCCTGGCGGTTCTACAGTTTGCGCCGCTGGTGGCTGGCTTGCGATTTCTGCCAGCCCAGCCGTGAGCTGGTCATCGACGAGGCCGTGGCCAGGGGTTTGGTAAAGCTCCCCGGCTACAGCGATCCAGCCAAGCGCAAGGCCTATTGCCAGGCGCTGTGGATTGGACCGGCCCGTGGCGCGATCGATGAGCTGAAGGAGGCCAACGCCGCCGGCAAGCGCATCGAGATCGGCGTGAGCAACGAAACGCTGGAGACAGCGGCGATGACCGGCGAGCCCTGGCAGCAGGTGATCCGACAGCGTACCCGCGAAGTCGCGTACCGGCGGCAGCACAACATGCAGGCCCTGCCCAAGGGGGGCCTTGAAAGCCCGCCAGACCCCGAACCCAAAGAGGAATAGACATGCCTCGAGCACTTGAGCTGGCTGCTTCGCAGCCCTGGCTGATGATGCCCGACGCCTTGGATAACCTGCTGACCATCTCCGACCGCATGGGCGATCCGGTGGCACTGGTGACCAAGCGCGGCGAGCGGCTGGAAGAAACACGGCGCGTCACCATGCGCGGCAACGTGGCGGTGGTGCCGGTCACCGGGCCGATCTTTCGGTACGCGAACCTGTTCACCGAGATCAGCGGTGCCACCAGCACCCAGGTCCTGGCGACGGACATTCAGCGCGCCCTGGACGACCCCAAGGTCAAGTCCATCGTGCTCAACATCGACAGCCCTGGTGGCGTCGCATCGGGCATCAACGAACTGGCCGAGATGATCTACGCGGGCCGCTCCCGTAAGCGGATCGTCGCGTACATCGGCGGGATTGGCGCGAGCGCGGCGTACTGGATCGCTTCGGCGGCGGGCGAGATCGTCATCGATGAGGCCAGCCTGGCCGGCAGCATCGGCGTTGTGGTCGAGGCTGTGGTCGAGGACGACAAGAAGGCCGGCCGGGCGCGCTACCAGATCGTCAGCCGCAACGCACCGAACAAGCGGCCCGATCTCGGTACCGAAGAGGGCCGCGCCAAGCTGGGCGAAACCATCGACGCCATGGGCGAAGTCTTCGTGGGCAAGGTTGCTCGCAACCTCGGAGTCGCTGCCGAGAAGGTGCCCGAGATGGGCGACCACGGCGGCATCCGCGTCGGTGCGGACGCCGTCAAGCACGGCCTGGCCCACCGCACGGGCTCGCTGGAATCCCTGATCACCGAACTGGCCAAACCGGCCATCAACTCCCCAAGGATGCACACCATGACCACCGTCAAGACCACGGCAGAACTGCGCACCGCGATTGCGGCGGGCACTGACCCCAACACCATCGAGATCGCCCAGGCCGAGCAGGTCGACACCACAGCGATCCGCGCCGAGGGCGCCGCCGCTGAGCGCGACCGCATCAAGGGTATTAACGCCCTGGGCGCCAAGGGCTTCGAGAAGGAGATCAGCGCGGCGATCGACGACGGTTCGTCTGTAGAGGCCACGGCCCTTACGCTGCTCAAGGCTTCGCAGGATCGCGGTATCTCGCTGGCCGGTATCAAGAGTGATGCCCAGGGCGCCGGCAGTGCCACCCCACCCGCTGGCGGTAAGGAAGGTGAGCGCAAGGTCGCCGTCAGCGCAATCGTTGCAGGCGCTTCGCGCCGCTAATAGGAGCCCCTCATGGCAAACCCTGAACGCAATACCTACCTGCCGAGCGAGCTCTCGGCGGGCGACTTCCCCATCGTGATGGATACCGGCCTGATCGCCGTCGGCCAGAAGCTGGCCCGTGGCTCGGTGCTGGGCCAGGTCACGGCCAGCAAGGAGTACCTGCTGTGCAAGGCCGCCGCTGAAGACGGCTCTCAGGTCCCCAGCGCAATCCTCGACCAGGACGTCGACACCACTGATGGCGCCAAGAGCGTGCCGATCCGCCTGACCGGCCAAGTGCTGGGCAGCCAACTCACCTTTGGCGAGGGTTTGACCCTGGCCACCGCGAAGGCCGCCCTGCGTCCTCTGTGCCTCTTCATTCGCTGATCGGAGCAACCATGACTGACATTTTCGACACCCTCACCATGATGGAAGCCATCGAGCAGATGCCGACGCCGCGTCGCTTCCTCATGAATACCTTCTTCAACGCGGGCATGCCCGAGACCTTCGGCACCGAAGCGGTCACCATCGACATCGTGAAGGGCAAGCGCAAAATGGCGCCGTTCGTTCACCCGACCCTGCCTGGTAGCGTATCGCAGCGCACCGGCATCAGCTCGTCGACCTATAAGCCGCCCTACATTCAGCCGAAGCGCGCGACCCAGGCAGAGCTGATCCTCAAGCGTGGAGCCGGCGAAACGCCGTTCTCGACCCGTACTGCGCTGGAGCGAGCAGGCGAACGGCTCGGCCGGGACCTGGTGGATCTTGACGACGAGATCACACGCCGCGAAGAGTGGATGTGTGCCCAGGCGCTGACCACTGGCCGCATCCGCGTTATCGGCGATGGTGTGGATGACACCATCGACTTCCTCATGGAGGACACCCACAAGGTTGCGTTGGCCACCGGTCGCTGGAATACCGCCGGCTCTGACCCGATCGCCAACATGCGTCAGTGGCGCCGCCTGATCGCCAAGGACTCTGGGCGTTCGGCCAACGTGGCGGTGTTGAGTGCTGAGGCGCAGGATGCCTTCCAAGGCAACGATACGGTGTTGAAGCAGTTGAACAGCCGCCGTGTCGATATGGGCCTGATCAAGCCGGAAGAGCTGCCGGACGGTGTGACCTACCTCGGTTACCTCAACGATCCCGGCATCGACATGTACGCCTATGACGAGTGGTACCTGGACGACGAAGATGGTGAAAAGCCCATGGTACCGGCGGGCGGTCTGATCCTGGGTTCCATCGGAACGCGCAACGCGATGCTGTACGGGGCGATTCAGGACATGGAAGCCATCGAAAGCGGCCTGGTCGAAGCGGCGCGCTTTCCCAAGAGCTGGGTCACCAAGGAACCAAGCCAGCGCTGGCTGAAGGTCCAGGCCTCTCCGCTGGCTGGCCTGCTGGAGCCGAACGCCTTCCTCTACGCCAAGGTGGTGTGACATGGCCAAGGTCGAATATGTGGTGGTCGATGGCTGCGTCCAATCCGGTACCACGCTCGTGAAAAAGGGCGAGGTCTTCGTTCCTCCCACTGCCGAAGTCCGTGATCTGCTGCTCGCTGAAGGGGTCATTGTCGCTCGCGGCAAGCTGGAATCCGCCAGTCGTGCGGCTCGCCGCCAGCCGGGGCTGGGCCAGGGTGGTGCGCCGGCCTCGGCTCCCGCTCCGGCGCCGGACGGCGGTGGTGGAAACCCGGATGAGGAAGAGGAAGAAGAGGAGGAAGAGGAAGACGACGACAGCACGGGGAACTGATCATGCCCTTCCGTGAGGCGGTGTCGGGTATGGACGAATCCCTGCTCGACGAGCTGGGCGACGAGGTCGAGATCGAAGGCTTCCCTGAGCCGGTGTCCGGGTTCATGTCGGTACCGTGGCAGCAGCCACGGGTCGGCACGATCAACACCGGCCTGCGGCAGCCCGTCTTTTCGGTGCGTGTTGCCCAGGCCAATGGCATCAGGGAGGGCCTGCATCTGGTGTGCGATCTCGCTCCGGCAGATGGTGGTGGGCGGTACGTCATCGCCAAGCGGGAGCCGGATGGTAGCGGTTGGATCAACTTTGCCCTGCGGGAGGTGAAATGAGCGTTGGCAGCTATTACAAGCAGTCCAGTAGCACGGGGCTGATCACGTTGCAGGCCAATTCCCGGCAGGTGAAGGGGTTCGACCAGTTCGCTGCTCTACTGCCAAAGGCGGTGATGGCAGCTGAGCGGCGAGCCATCAACAAGACGCTGGGCTGGTTGCAAGGGCGTATTGCTCGCGAGGTAGGTCAGCAGGAGCGTATTGCCATCAAGGCGGTGCGGCAGCGCCTGCGGGCCTACAAGGCGGGGAGTAAAGGGCAGGGCAAGCTCTGGTTCGGCCTTAATCCAATCGAGGCCAGCCGAGCCGGTCGGCCCCGGCAGACCCGTGCAGGCGTGTCGGTGGCCGGTCGCCGCTATCAAGGCGCGTTCTACCGCCGAGTGTACGGCAGCAATCCTGATATCTGGATCCGCACGGCAAGTAAACACTTCGACGCAAGCGACTATCCCGACAGCGAGATCTCCAAGGCGGGCGGGGCGAGTTCAGGCTGGATCGCCGAGAACGACAGTCGCTTCCCCCTGGCCAAGGCCAAGATCTCGCTTGAGGAGGTCAGGCCTCACTTCGAGTCGTGGACGAACAAGGCTCACCAGCGTCTGCTGGTGGTGATGGAGCAGGAGTTGAATTTCGAGATGCTCAAACTCACGCGGAAGGTTGGAAATGGCTGACGATCCAATCCCCCTGGCAAGGGTATATGCAGCGATGGAGGAGTTCATACGTGCGGCGATTCTAGGTCTGCGCTATGTGGGCACGATGCCCGGGATGTTGACCGTCGTTGATGTGCCGGCGGTGGTGATTGAGTTGGCTGGCTTCGAGGCGGCAGAGCGTGACCCAGGCACGGGCGAGGTGGCGATCGATGCGCGGTTCGAGGCACGGCCCATCGTCGGGGTTGAGGACGAGGATCATCTGCACGTTGTGGCCTTCATTGCTGCGCAGTTGGCGGTGTTGTTGCGTTTGCAGACCTGGGGCATTGAGGTGGAGCCCGCCGAGTTTGTCCGAGCAGAGCGGGATTGGAGTCGCCCTGAACTAGACAGCATGGCGGTCTGGGTCGTCGAGTGGACGCAGGTCATCTACCTCGGCGAGGAAGAGTGGCCCTGGCCTATCGAGCCACCAGGTGAACCGGTCGTCGTTGGGGAGGACCCGTTATGAGTTATGCATCAGCCCAGCATGACCGCATGCTTGCTGATGTGGTGCTGCCCTGCGTGGTGGTGGCGGTCGATACGGCGGCTGCCCGTGTGCGGGTTTCGGATGGCCGCGACTGGACCAGCGCTTGGGTGCGCTGGCATTCGCAAGCCGCCGGCAAGGCCCGCCACTGGCGGATCCCGAGCCTCAACGAACAGGGCGTGCTGATCAGCCCGAGCGGCAACCCCGCGCACGGCACCTTCGTGCCGGGCCTGTACGGCAATGCTGGGGCGCCGCCCGACAACCGCGACCACGTCGAGGTGTGGCGCTTCGACGATGGCGGCTCGCTGGTCTACGACTGGCAGGCCAAGAGTTACACCATCGAGCTGCCCTCGGGCACGGTTAAGGTGAAGGTCGGCGCCACGGTGGCCACCCTGACCGACGAGGCGATCAGCGCCGAAACAACCACGCTGACGGCGAAGGCGACCACGGTCAGCGTCAAAGCCACCAGCATCACGGTCGAGGCAACCAGTGCCGCTATCAAGGCCGCCAACATCACCCTGGAAGGCCAGGTGCAAATCAAAGGCCCGCTAACGGTCACGGGCGACATCAACGGCGGCGGCCGGATCATCGACACCGCCGGCAACACGGCCAACCACAAACACTGAACAGCCCGCCCCGAGCGGGCTTTTTTACGCCTGGAGGATCCATGGCCAAGACATCGAAAGACACCGACGAAGGTACTGAGCTTCCGACGCCAGTTGTGCAGACCGTCACCTTCATCGACCAGGCCTACGACCGCCGCAAGTTGTTCCTGCCCAACTGGGCCGAACTGGTGGTGGTGCGGGGTGTGGTCGAGGTCAAGAGCGACGACACGCTCGCCCTCGAATACCTGCGCAACCGGTCTGACTTCAAAGAACAAGAGGCCTGACCATGATCGGCATGGACCGTCGCACGGGGCAGCTGGTCACCGGCCTGTCGCACCTGCGGCAGTCCGTCGAAGACATCCTGGGTACCCCCGTTGGCAGCCGGCGCATGCGGCCTGAGTACGGCAGCCACCTGCGCCGGTACGTCGACCTTCCAGTAAACGAGGGTTGGAAAAGCGCTGTGCAGGCCGAGGTGGCGCGTGCCCTTGGGCGCTGGGAGCCGCGCTTGAAGCTCGAGCGTGTGCGTGTGCAGGCCGTCATCAAAGGCCAGGTCACCCTGCAGCTGTCTGGTCAGTACCTGGGCGACAGCGCGCTGGTAGAGGTGATTGTATGAGTACGATGGATTTGACCCAACTCCCGGCGCCGCGCGTGCTTGAGAGCTTGGATTACGAGAGCGTGTACGACGAGGAGCTGGTCCGGTTCCGCGAGTACATGGGCGACAAGTGGGATGCGCTGCTCGAGAGCGATCCGATTACCAAGCTGATTGAGCTGGGTGCCTACCGCAAGCTGCAGAATCGGGGCCGGGTCAACGATGCGGCCAAGGCCTTGATGCTGGCTTTTGCCGCCGGGTCTGACCTGGACCAGCTGGCGGCCAACGTCAGCCTGCGTCGCTTGGTGGTGCAAGCCGAGGATCTCAAGGCGGTGCCGCCGGTCGAGGAAGTGCTCGAGGCCGACGACGCGCTGCGCGAGCGGGTGCAGCTGGTCTACGAAGGACTGACCACGGCAGGCCCGCGTAACAGCTACATCCTGCATGCGCGCAACGCTTCAGGGAAGGTGGCCGACGCCACGGCGGAAAGCCCGGCCCCGGCCGAGGTGGTCGTCACGGTGCTGGCCCTGGAGGGTAACGGCAGCGCATCGCCGGAGCTGTTGGAAGCGGTGCAACTGCACCTGAGTGAAGATGACGTCCGCCCTCTGGCCGATCGGTTGACGGTGCAAGCGGCCGAGATCCTGCCCTATCGCATCGAGGCGGTGGTGGACATGGTCGGTACCGGGCCAGAGAACGAGGCCATTCTGGCCGAATGCCGGCGCCGGCTGGGCGCTTGGGTCAATCCCAGGCGCCGGCTGGGGGTGGCCGTGACCCGTTCGGGTGTTGATGCGCAGGTGCATATCAACGGCGTCGAGCGGGTAGAGCTGGTGGGGTGGCAGGACGTCACCCCGGACAAGGCCCAAGCCGCTTGGTGCCAGGGCTTTACCGTGACGCGGGGTGGCTGACATGAACAGCCTGCTACCGCTGAATAGCACCCAGCTCGAGCGGGCCGTCGAGTACGCCACGGACGAAGTCACCGACGTGCCGCTGCGCACCTTGTACAACCCGGACACCTGCCCGGCGCACCTGCTGCACCAACTGGCCTGGGCCTGGTCAGTGGACCGCTGGGACGACAGTTGGTCGGAGGCGGTGAAGCGGTCGGTCATCCGCTCGGCGTTCTTCGTTCATGCGTACAAGGGCACGATCGGTGCGCTGCGCCGGGTGGTCGAGCCGTTCGGCTATCTGATTGAAATCAACGAGTGGTGGCAGCTCCAGCCCCATGGCCCTCGCGGCACCTTCGCGTTGAAGGTGGGTGTCTCGAACGGCGGCATCAGTGAAGAGACGTACCTGGAGCTGTCCCGGCTGATCGATGACGCCCGGCCTGTTAGCCGGCACATGCTCGGCTTGGACATCAGCCTGGAAGCCTACGTCCCGGCCTACCAGGCGGTGCCCAGCTATGACGGCGAAGTGATCGAGGTGTACCCGTGGGAGGCCTCGGACATCGACGTCGACGTGGGCGCCTTCGAGGTGCTGGCCGACCACACCACAGACCTACTGGAAATTTACCTGAATGGCTAACTCAACCACGCAATTCGGCGGGTTCCTGACCAACGTCGGGGTTGCCCTGCAGGCCAACAGCGCCGCGCTTGGCTTGCCCTGGAGCATCACCCATATGCTGATCGGGGATGCCGGTGGCGAGCCGTCCCAGACGCCGGACCCAACCCCCAACCCAGCACAGAGCGCGCTGGTACGTCGAATGTACCGGGCCCCGCTCAATGCGTTGTACAAGTCACCGGCAGACCCCAACGTGCTGGTAGCAGAGCTGGTGCTACCGCCTGAGATCGGTGGATGGTGGATCCGTGAGCTGGGCCTGGAAGATGCAGACGGCAACTTCATCGCGGTGGCCAAACCGCCGCCCAGTTACAAGCCTTTGCTGCAGCAGGGCTCTGGTCGAACCCAGACCATCCGCATGCATGTGGTGTTCGGCAACGTCGCGAACATCAACTTGAAGATCGATCCAAGCATCGTGCTGGCCACCCGTGATTACGTCGACAAGGCGCGCGAGGCGGCCGAGCTGTACGCACGCAACCAGGTCAAGGCGCACGCCGAGGCCGCCGACCCGCACCCGCAGTACCTGCGCCGCGCAGACGTGGCCAAGGACGCCGGGCCGCTGGCCTGGCTCGGTGCGGCAGCGGGCACGGCCGACGCCCTGGTGCTGACGCTTAAGAGCAGCGAAGCAGTGCTGCCAGCCTATGCGGCAGGTCAGCGTTTCCAGTTCCAGGCCGTCGCAACTAACACCGGCGCTGTCACTGCGAAGATCAACGGCCGGGCAGCTGTGGCGGTAAAAACGTCCGGTGGCAGTGGTCTGGTGGATCTGGTGGGCGGCGAAATCCAGGCTGGTGCCCTGTATGACCTGAACTATGACGGGACTTACTTCCAGCTGGGTGGGGGCGTGGGTGGCTCATCCCTGCCGGTCGGTAGCATTGTCCCATTCCCCAAAGGCACGGTGCCGCCCGGCTTTCTTGAGCTGGATGGCAGCGTGCAAAGCATCACGACTTATCGTGATCTTTCGGCTTACCTCGGCACTACCTATAACAAAGGCGACGAGGGCGCGGGGTTCTTCCGCTTGCCGGATTCCCGCGGCGAGTTCCTGCGCGGCTGGGACCATGGGCGCGGCGTGGATTCTGGGCGTGCGCTGGGCAGCTGGCAGGACGAGGCTTTTAAACGGCACAAACATGACGCGCCCGGATGGGGCAATAGCAGCAGCGACTCTACCGGCGGTACGTATTTTGTGACTGCCGACTCCGGCGGTTCATACACCGGAGATATAAGCACAATGCGCGAGTCGGGCGGGACTGAGACTCGCCCGCGCAACATCGCCGTGATGTGGTGCATCAAGGCCTGGAACGCCCCGGTCAATCAGGGAAACATCGACGTTGCGGCGCTGGCGGCGCAGGTCGCGGTCTCGATGCCTAAGCGCTACCGCTCTGGCTTCGGTATGTCGATCAATGCGGCCTCTCCCGCCAACACGGTGGACGTTGCGCCGGGAGTGGCGCGTGGCTCGGGCAACTCGGTTGAGCTGCTGAGCACTATGAGCGGTGTTTTGCAGTCCGCTGGGGCCTGGTCTCCGGGCACGGGCGGGAACAAATTGGACGCTGCCGCGCGAGCGCCGAACAGCTGGTATCACCGCTTTATTCTTCGGCGCATCGCTGGTGGCGAGGCCGACCTGCTGTTCTCGTTGAGCCTCGCCCCGGCGGTGCCAGTGGGGTACGAAATCATCATGCGCGCCGGGTCGGTCCTGACAGGCGCCGACGGCAATGTCGTGCCATTCATTGACGTCGGGCGGGAGCGGTTCTGGTCGGCACCGATCAAAGAGGGTGCGGGTTCTTACGCTTCATCGGGCTCATTCACGCAAACGCTGACGCTGACGGTTCCGCGCGGCGTCCGCGTCCTCGTCAGGCTGCAGATCGCATTCGCTGGGGCGGCAGTCAACATGTACCTGCGTCCGACCGACTCTCAACCTGCTGCGATTTATTACATTACGGGCGTGAGCGCTGCGGCGGTCGCGGCGTGGGGCGTCGGCATGACGTTGAACACGTACACATCTGAACAAAACTCTCAAGCATTCGAAGTTCTGACCGACGCCGCCGGATCGATCGTCATGCAATCGTATGCAACAGACGGCTTCTACTCGATTGTGAATCTCGGCTATGTCGAGCTCGACTAACGCTATTCAAAAGGAGGCGTCATGCCCTACGTGCAACGCAACGAGGCCGGCGTAATCGTCGGCCAGTTTGCAAATCGGCAGCAAGGCTATGCAGAGGAGTGGCTGGCGGATGGCAGTCCCGAGCTGTCTGTTGTGGGTGTCGAGCAGCAGGCAATCACCGAACGCGCCTGGCGCGACGCAGAGCTTGCCGAGCTGATCTGGCTGCGTGATCGCCACCGCGACCAACTGGAGATCGGTGCAGTCACCGCGCTGACGGCCGAGCAGTTCGGCGAGCTGCTTGTTTACATGCAGCAGTTGCGCGACTGGCCGCAAACGCCCGAGTTCCCCGATGCGTCGGTGCGCCCGGTGGTGCCGCCCTGGATCGCTGAACAAACCCCATGACGCCCCGCACTGACGGGGCGTTTTCATTCCTGCGGTACCAACGGCCTCGCTCTGCGGGGCCTTGTTCATTCTGGAGACATGCATGAGCGGATTCTTTCACGGCGTCACCGTGACCAACGTCGACACTGGCTCGCGCCCGATCGCGCTGCCGGCGTCCTCGATCATCGGTCTGGTCGACACCTTCACCGAAGGCCCGGATGCCACGGCCAAGGCCAACGACCTGGTGCTGATCACCAACGAGCGCGAGGCGGTCGCGGCCTTCGGGCCGAACGCGGCCATCACCAAAGCCTGCCGTGCTATCTACACCCGAGCCAGGGCGGTGATCGTTGCCTGCGGCGTGGCCAAGGTCGAGGCCGCGCCCGAGCAGACCTCGGCGATCATCGGCGGCCAGCTGGCCAACGGCAAGCGCACCGGCCTGCAGGCGCTGCTTGATGGCAAGAGCCGGTTCAACGCACAGCCGCGGCTGTTGATTGCGCCCAAGCACAGCGCCACCCAGGCGGTCGGTACCGCGCTGGTGGCCTTGGCCGACAAGCTGCGCGGCATCGCCATCATCGACGGACCCAATACCACCGACGAGGCGGCCATCGCCTACGCCGGGGAGTTCGGTGCCAAGCGGGCCTACATGGTCGACCCAGGCGTGCAGCTGTGGGACACCGATGCCAACGGCACGATCGACGCCCCCAGCTCGGCCTGGGTGGCCGGCCTGTTCGCCTGGACTGATGCCGAGTACGGGTTCTGGGCCTCGCCGTCGAACAAAGAGTTCGTCGGCATCACCGGTACCACGCGCCCGGTCGAGTTCCTCGACGGTGACGAAACCTGCCGCGCCAACCTGCTGAACAACGCCAATGTGACCACCATCATCCGCGATGACGGCTATCGCCTGTGGGGCAACCGCACGCTGTCGAGCGATCCGAAGTGGGCCTTCGTCACTCGCGTGCGGACCATGGACATCGTGATGGACGCGATCCTCTACGGCCACAAGTGGGCGGTCGACCGCTCGATCACGGCCACCTACGTCAAGGACGTGACCGAGGGCCTGCAGGCGTTCATGCGCGACCTGAAGAACCAGGGCGCGATCATCAACTTTGAAGTGTTCGCCGACGAGACGCTGAACACGGCCAGCCAGCTGGAGCAGGGCAAGGTGTACTGGAACATTCGCTTCACCGACGTGCCGCCGGCTGAAAACCCCAACTTCCGCGTCGAGGTCACCAACCAGTGGCTGACCGAAGTCCTCGACTCTGCCGCTTAAGGAGCGCACCGCATGGCAATGATTCCCCAAACCCTGGCCAACCTGAACCTGTTCGTGGATGGCGTCAGCTTCCAGGGCGATGTGCCCAGCTTGACCCTGCCCAAGCTCACCCTCAAGACCGAAGAGCATCGCGGCGGTGGCATGGACCTGCCGGTCGAGATGGACCAGGGCATGGAAAAGCAGGAAGCGGCATTCACCACCACCGGCGTGCGTCGCGAGTCGATGAAGTTCTTCGGCCTGGCTGACGGCACCGCGTTCAACGGCACCTTCCGTGGCGCCTTCAAGGGGCTCAAGGGCAAGATCACCCCCGTGGTGGTGACCCTGCGCGGCACTCTGAAGGAAGTCGACATGGGCGACTGGAAGCCCGGCGACAAGGCCGAGATCAAGCACAGCGTCGGCGTGACCT
Organism: Pseudomonas oryziphila; assembly: GCF_003940825.1. Lineage (NCBI taxonomy): Bacteria > Pseudomonadati > Pseudomonadota > Gammaproteobacteria > Pseudomonadales > Pseudomonadaceae > Pseudomonas > Pseudomonas oryziphila. Next base: position 1,984,623 of record NZ_CP034338.1, read on the forward strand.
ATTACAAGTTGGAGGTGGACGGCCGCCTGATCTACGAGATCGATGCCCTCGGCATGAAGCGCGTGATCGACGGCGTCGACCAGCTCGCTGCCCAGCGTCAGGCCCTCGGCCTGTAACCCCCGCATATATAAGGACAAACACCCATGAGCAAGAAAGTCCCCGCGTTCCTGACCGTTGCAGCTGACCACGTCACCGTCCGCCTGAGCAAGCCCACCGAATGCAACGGCGTGCAGGTCGACCAACTGACCCTGCGTGCGCCGACGGTGCGCGACATCCGCGCGGCGCAGGCCACCGGCAATGATGACGATGAGCAGCGCGAGCTGAACCTGTTCGCATCCCTGGCCGAGGTAGGGGCCAAGGATCTTGAGGGCATGATGCTGAAGGACTACAGCCGCCTGCAGGCCGGCTATTTTCGCTTGGTGCAAGACGACGAGCTTTGACCCTCACACCCAGAAACGGCTGGCAAAGCGGCTGGCCGTTGAGCTGGGGTTCTCGTCTGCCGAGATTTCGGCCATGTCCTGGTCGGACACGGTGTGGTGGCTCACGGATTGAGCCTGCAGGAGGGTAGCGCATGGCAAGACTTGCGATAGCCCTGGAGATCGGCGGCGCCGTCGCAGCATCGCTTGGTGCGGCGTTCGGTACCGCGAAGGGGCACATCAGGAAGCTCGAGGAGAGCGGCAAAAATGCCAAGGTGTTGAAGAACACCATCGGCGAGACGATCAAGCTCAGGGATGAGTGGAAGAAAGCGCACGACAGCGGCTCGGCCTCCGCTGCTGGGCTGTTGCGCCGGCTGGAGGGCAATCTGGATGCCTTGAAGAAACAAGGCGTCGAAGTCGGGCGCCTGGCTCGGGAGTACCAGCGCCTCGGCCGGGAAGCCAAGGCGGCGGATCTGCAGCAGACTGGACGGCAGCAGATCAGCGCGGGCAAGTCGGCGCTGAAGTCGAACATCGGCGCCGCGACGATCGGCGTCGGTATGGCCGCAATCCCGACCAAGATCAGCGCCGACTACCAGGCGGTGATCAGGGACATCGCGATCAAGGCCGATGTGGCGAACAAGCCCGAAGAGGCGCAACTGACTCGAACGGTGATCGACACGGCCTCGGCAACCGGTATGTCGCGCAACGATGTGGCCGACCTGGTCAACCAGCTTGTCGGTGCCGGTATGGAACTGGACAAGGCGCTGGCCTACGCGCCTACCGCAGCGAAGTTCGCGGTTGGGCAGGGGGCCAGTGGCGTCGACACTGCTGCGATGATCCAGGCGCTGCAGCAGAACGCCAAGATCACGGACCCAAAGGTCATGCAGCAGGCGCTTGAGGCGATCGCGTTCCAGGGGCAGGCGGGCAGCTTCGAGGCCAGTGACATGGCTCGCTGGTTCCCGCAACTGCTGGCCGGGATGGAGAAGAGCGGCAGCACGGGGCTTGATGCGGTGACGTCGCTGGGTTCGATGCTGCAGGTGCAGATGAAGACTGCCGGCAGCTCGGATGAGGCGGCGAACAACTTCAAGAACTGGATCGAGAAGATCGGTTCGGGCGAGGTGGTCGATGCCTACAAGAAGGCCGGCATCGACTACCAGGCCTCGATGAACACGGGTATCCAGAAAGGGATGTCGACGATCGAGTCGTCGATGGCGCTCGCGTTGAAGTACGTGGAGGCCACCGACCCGGCGAAGGCGAAGAAGATCAAGGATGCCCAGGCGTCGATCAGCAAGGAAGCTGACCCGGAGAAGGCCAAGGCCGCGCTCGATGCCTTGGAGAAGTCGCTGCGTACCGGCGACCTATTCGCGGACATGCAGGTCAAGGCTGCCCTGACGGCCTATTCGCAGAACCGTGACCTCTATACCCAGCTCAAGAACGACTCGACCAATGCCACCGGGATCCTCGACAAGAACCTGGCTGAGCGGCGTGAGACGTCTTCGCAGATCTGGAAAGAGACGCTGCAGGCGGTCGACGACAGCATGCGCAGCGTCGGCGATGCGATTCGTCCGGTCACGGACCTGGTGGGCCAGAGTATTGGCTCAGTCGCTCGCAAGCTCACCGAGCTGTCCGACAGCGCGCCCGGCGTGGTGATGGGCATCACCGGCATCGTCACAGCGATCGGCGCGCTGATCACGCTCTACAGCGCGGGCAAGATCGGTAAGGGCGTCTACAACGTGGCGCGCGGTCGATATACGGGGCGTGCGGGGCAGGGGGGCACTTTGCCCGAGACCGGCAACCCTGCAGTGGACGCCGGGCTCGGCGCCCTTGGAAAGGCCTTGGGTGCCGGTGCGGCGAACGATCCGGCGGGTGGGCTCAGCAGTGATCCGCAGCGCGTCTTCGTTGTGAACGCCCGTGAGCTGGGCGGTGGTGTGGCTGACGGCAGTGGTGATGATGGCGGTCGTCGACGCCGTCGTCGTGGCCGTGGTGGTCGACGGTCAAGACCATCAGCGCCTGCGCGGCGCCCGTCGGTGCCCAAGGCCCCCGAAGTGGCGAAGGTCGGTACGGTGGCCAAGGTGGCTCAAGCTGCCGAGGGCGGCCTCCTGGGTAAGGCTGTCGGCTTGGCCAGCAAGGCAAGCGTGGTGGCCAAGCGTATGCCGGGCGGCAATGTGCTTGACGCAGGGTTCAAGGTCATCGACACGGCAATGAATGCCGAGACGCTGAACGAGAAGGCTGAAGGATACGGCAGCGCGGCTGGTGGGCTGGCGGGATCCATGGCCGGTGCAGCGGTAGGGGCGGCGCTAGGCTCCGTGGTGCCAGTCGTTGGCACCGTGGTCGGAGGGCTGATCGGTGCCGTACTGGGCGGCATGGGCGGTGAAGAGTTGGGTGGGTTCCTTGGCGTCAAGTTGTTCGGTGAGGACGAGGAGGTGGCCAAGGCTGATAAGGGCACGGTGCCCGGGGACGTTGCCCGCTCGATCGCTGCTGCAGTACCGGCGCCGACTGCGCCGGTGGTGGCTCAGGCGCTGGACCAGGCCAAGCCGGTCGGGGCGCCGGCAAAGATCGATCAGTCGTTCGCGTTCTCGCCAACCAACTCGTACACGATCCAGGGCGATGTGAAGGATCCGGCGCAGCTGGCCCGCGAGATGGAGCCGTACCAGCGAGCCCAGTTCGACGCCTGGTGGCGTGAGATGTCTTCCCGCCAGCCCACGACCCAGCTGTTCGACGAAGCCCATGTCAGTTAAGGAGGTGCCATGGCGTATATGGAGTCCATGCAGTCGACGCTTTCGTCGTTGATTGAAGCGGGGGAGGCTGGCCGTACCAGCCTCGATGGCATGCTCGGGCCGTTGAATGGGGCGGTAAGTGACATGACCGGCGCGGCCTCTGAGCTGGAAGGGATTCCGGTGATCGGCCCGGCCATCGGCCAGAAGCTGCAGCGGAGCATGCGGGCGATCAATGCCGCGCAGTCTGTTGTGGGCCGGGTGGCCTCGACGTACAGCCAGGTGGTCAGTGGCGCGGCGGCGGTGCAGGAGCGCCTCGGTTCGCTGAAGGAGCAGGCCGGCAAGGCCTCGGCAGCGATCAACCGCATCGCGGGGCAGGTGAGCCCGTCGCTGGCCAACATCCTGCCCACTGGCTCGGCGGGCATGACGCCGGCAGCGGAGGCGGTTCAGCCGTTCCCGCACCTGCTGATCCTGCAGCCGCTCGATCCGAAGGTGCCGCCGTACTACTTCAACCTGAACACGGCGGCGTTCGATGAGTTGCGCCGGCAGACTTCGGCGCGCTGGGCCGCGCAGGAGCGCCTGACCCGTGACATTGCCCAGCAGGCAGTGGGCCACGGCGAGGACAAGTTGAGCCTCAAGGGGGCGATCTTCCCAACGTTTAAGGGCGGCCTCAAGCAGCTCGATACGATCCGCGCGATCATCCGCACGCTGCAGCCGGTGACGCTGATCACCGGCTATGGCGACGTGCTGGGCACCTGGTGCTTGGTCAGCGCTGACGAGGAACAGAGCGCGCTGCTGGGCGGCGGCATCCCCCGCAAACAAGGGTTCTCACTGGAGTTCGTGAAGTATGGCGAAGACATGCAGAACGTCTGATGGAGATCTGCTCGACACGCTGTGTTACCAGCATTACGGCCACCTCAATGGTACCGTCGAGCTGGTGATGCAGGCCAACCAGGGGCTGGCCGATGAGGTGCAGCCCTATCGCGCGGGGATCCTGATCCGCCTGCCGGATCTGCCGGTGCCGTCGATCGAGACGGTGCTGCTCTGGGGTTGATCCCGCCCACTCAAAAGCCCCGCCCCGTGCGGGGCTTCTTCATTCTGGAGGTTACATGCAGCCGACGTTTCGCCTTGTCGCCGATGGCAAGGACATCACGGCGCTGATCAATGACCGGCTCCTGCTGCTGCGTACCACTGACAAACCGGGGATGGACTCCGACGAGTTCGAGCTGCGCATCGATGACCGCGACGCGGCCGTGGCGTTGCCCGGGCGAGGTGCCGGCATTGAGGTGCACCTGGGCTATGTCGGTCGGGCGCTGGCCCGCCTGGGTCGTTACACGGTCGACGAGATCGAGGTCTCAGGCCCGCCGCGCACCATCGTGATCCGTGGCAAGGCCAGCGATATGCGCGGTACCGGCAAGACCACGCGCAGTGGCAGCTGGGAGGGCGTGCCACTGTCGCAGATCGTGCGCGACATCGCCGCCCGCAACGGCTGGACACCGGTCTGTCCGGTGCAGACGAAGGTCGACCGCGTCGACCAGCGCAATGAATCGGACTTCAACTTCATCACGCGCCTGGCCAAGCAGTACGACTGCACGGCGAAGGTCGGTGACGGCAAGCTGTTGGTGATGCCGCGTGAGGCCAGCGTAAATGCCAGTGGCAGGGCGTTTGGCACGGTGACCATCACCCCGGCCGATGTGAGCCGGTGGCAGTTCAAGCTCGGCGATCGCAGCGCACAGAAGGCAGTGAAGACCCAGCACCAGGACAAGAAGAGCGGCAAGTTGGTGGTGGTCGAGCTGACCAACGACGAAGCCCCCAGCAACCTGCCGGCGGTCCATACCGACCGCCACATCTATCCCGACAAGACAGCCGCCGAACAGGCCGCCAAGGCCAAGTTGGCTGCGTTCAATCGCAGCACGGCCGGCGTGCGTCTGCAGATGGCGGGGCGTGCCGACTTGTTTGCCGAGCGGGTCATCAACGCCCAGGGCTTCAAGATAGGCCTGGATGGGGAGTACCTGGTCGACAGCGTCGAGCAGACGTTCGATGCCTCTGGCTGGACGACGGTGGTCGAGTGCAACGGTGGCAAGAAGGGCAAGGCGAAAGCCAAGGGCAAGAAAAAGAAATCTGACAAGCCACTGAAGGTGGTCGACGTTAACCCGGCCTAAGCGGCCACTGCAGGAGATCCAACATGACTGTCACACTCAAGCAGCTGCAGCACATCCTCCCCAACGCCGGCACTCAAGCCGGCGTTTTTCTTCCCGTCCTGAATGCGGCAATGGTCAAGTGGGGCATTGTCACCCCGCTGCGTAAGCGTGCCTTCCTCGCCCAGATCGGGCATGAGTCGGGCCAGCTGCGCTACGTCCGTGAGCTGGGCAACGACCAGTACTTGGCCAAGTACGACACCGGCAAGCTCGCTGCCCGGCTGGGCAACACGCCCGAGGCCGATGGTGATGGCCAGCGATATCGCGGCCGTGGCCTGGTTCAGGTCACCGGGCATGACAACTACAAGCGATGCGGCGAAGCCCTGGGCCTCGACCTGCTCGCCCGTCCCGAACTGCTCGAGCGCCCCGAGCACGCGGCCGACTCGGCCGGCTGGTTCTGGCACCAGGCCGGCCTAAACTCGCTGGCCGACAAAGGGCCGTCGGCGTTTGAAGCCATCACCCGCCGTATCAACGGTGGGCTCAACGGTCAGGATGATCGCCTGGCCATCTACAAGCGCGCCGAGCAGGTGCTGATCTGATGTCGCTCGGAGCGCGGTGGGTGCTGCTCTCCCTGCTGTTCGGGGCGACGGTAGGGGCTCGCCTGGCCTGGTTGTGGCAGGCCGACGAGCTGCAGAAGCAGGAGGCCGGGTACGAGCTGCAGCTTGCGCAGAAAGACCTGGCGCACAGCCGCGAGCGGGAGGCCGCCGCCAGCGCCGCCCTGGATCAGCTGAAGCAGCAGCAGGTCGCCCGGCGTGACCTAGAAGACCGCCTGCAGGTGCAGGATAAAACCCATTGGAAGGAGATGAACGATGCCCAACAAGCTCAGGCTCGCCTGCGCGACCGGCTGGCTACTGCTGATCTGCGGTTGTCAGTCCTGGTCGACGCCGGAGCCGTTGCCGCCCAGGGTTGTGGCGGTGGGGTGCGAGCGCCCGCCGGCACCGGAGGCGTGGTGGATGGAGCCCTACGCGCCCAGCTTGACCCAGCGCATGCTCGACGAATTGTTGCCATCACCGACGAAGGCGATCGAGCAGTGATCGCGCTGAAGGCCTGCCAGGCCTACGTGCGCGAAGTTACCCAGTAGAAAAGAGGCGAGCCGGGTGGATGCGTCAACATCCAGCCCGGCCCACCGAACCCGCAGACCCTTCCTGCAAGTCCAGCCGCGACCTCTGCCTTGTGCACAAAGCGCGGCGAGCCTAACACCTGTTTATCCATACAGTAAAGACTTGCAATCAATGACCTCTCCTATCGTTCCCTGGATGGGCGGCAAACGCCGCCTGGCCGACCGCTTGATCCCTCTTTTTCCCCCTCACGAATGCTACGTCGAAGTCTTCGCTGGCGGTGCCGCGTTGTACTTCATGCGCCCTCAGGCTGCCCCGGTGGAGGTGCTCAACGACCTCAACGGCGACCTGGTGACGCTGTACCGCGTGGTGCAGAACCACCTCGAGGAGTTCGTCCGTCAGTTCAAATGGGCGCTCAGCTCCCGGCAGATCTTCGAGTGGCAGAAGATGACCCGCCCCGAGACGCTGACCGACATCCAGCGCGCGGCGCGGTTCTTCTACCTGCAGCAGCATGCCTTCGGCGGCAAGGTCACTGGGCAGACGTTCGGTACCGCCACCACTGGGCCGGCCATCAACCTGCTGCGCATCGAGGAGAACCTCTCGGCAGCCTGGCAGCGCCTCGCCGGCACCTACGTTGAGAACCTGTCCTGGCTCGACTGCGCCGAGCGCTACGATCGAGCGCACACGTTCTTCTACATGGACCCGCCGTACTGGCAGACCGCCGGCTATGGCGTTGACTTTCCGTTCGCAGAGTACGAGCGCATGGCCGACTTCATGCGGCGCTGCAAGGGCAGGGTGATGGTCAGCATCAACGACCACCCGGACATCCGGCGGGCCTTCGACGGCTTCCACTTCGAGTGCCTGGATATCCGCTACACCACGGCGAACCCTCGGATCGGCATGGCCGATGTGACCGGTGAGTTGGTGATCATGAACTGGCAGCCCGAAGGGCTTGGTCAGTTGTTCTGACCCAGGCGGCATGGGGCAAAAATGGGGAAGCCTGAGCGCCATTCTATGCCCCTCTATGCCCTTTAGGCTTCTAGCTGGCTGACATAAAAAAGCACCCAAGCCCTTTGTATTACGGGGCTTGGGCGCTTTTTGCGTTAATACTCCAGCACAACTGGGGTGAGCTAGTGTTACACCGATAGAACCAAATAATAGATATTCGAAAGCTAGTTGGTTCTTTGGGTTTAGGGTGGCGCACAACGAAAATGTTGTTGTGCGCTATTTTTAAGCCATTTTAATTCTTGCGGATTCTGTTCTAGAAGTTGCATTGTCTGGTAAGCATTCATCTGAAACGGCTGGCCATTCTTTGTACTTTTTAATCAGTCCGGGGTCCATTTTTAGCTGTTTAGTAATGAGTCTTCGTGCATCATTTGCTTGGTCTAACAGGGAAAATGCACATATTTTGACTTCGTCATCAGTGCTTTGCGCAGAAAGGTTTCTGAGCGTGACAGCGCTATAAATGTTGTGATCTAATTTTTTGGCTGCAGTTTGTACATTGATATGAAATGCTTCGGAATGCTCATCTTCGGTGAAATCTTTGTGTTTCATATACATTGTAATGACTTCGTCAGGGTTGCCTGAGCGTAGCAAGATGTAGGAGCGGCGAGCCAAATAACTTGTAAAGGAGAGACCTTCGGCATACGCATTTTCCAAATACTCTAGTGCTGACTCAAAATCATTCTGAGCAAGGGACAGTTCAGCAGCTGTTTCAGCGTAGTACATTGCATTTAGATCGTATTTTTCCAAGTCAAGCTTGGTTTTTAAAAGTTTAAGGTTGTCTTGAGAGAAGTCTAGCGGTAGTTCTAAGATGTCGCTGATATTTATGCCGAGCTTCTTTCTGCTTAGCACGCTTTCAAGTTCTATTTGTGCTTGGGAGGAATTCTCAGCAATGGAGTGCAGGTATCGAATCCTAGATAGGCATGTTTTGATTGGTTCGTGTGGCTCCGCTACATGTGAGTCGAAGAATCGCGCAATCTTTACTTTAAGCTCGGCGTTGTCATCTATGCGATAGATGTGATCTAGCGCTTTGGTTGTAACAGTGCCAAGATGTTTGCGGCGGCTTAATGAGAACTTTTCCCTAAGGCTGTCGTAAAAGTCTAAAAGTCCTATTAGCTCTGCGGGGGAGCAGCTTACATCAAGCTGTTGTTCCAAAAGCTCCAGCGTTTGCTCGTGCTCAGGATTGCGAGTTCGTGCCGTTTTTATAAGCTCAGAAATTTCTTGTTTGATTTTTTCTTTGGTTTCGGTTTCTTTTGTCCGGAAGTGCTGTAGGCAGAGTAAGTCTAATGATTTTTCCCAAGCTGGATTGTCTAGGCTAGGATCTAAGAGCAAGCTTTTTTCAAGGTGGTCTTTTGCCAGTTTTCCTTCTAACTCTAGACTTCCGGTCTTTTGACGGATGCTACGTATCAGCGTGCTCGCAGCGGTATTGAGGACGCTATTGCTGTATGGGAATCGTTCTGCTAGAGCGCTGTGCAACTGTATTTGTTCGGATATTTTCTTAACCGATTTAATCTTCTTTAAGTGATAGGTGATGTTGTTTGGATCAAGCTCAAGGAGTTTGTCACACCAGTATGTTACATTTTTATTGTCATTAAGCAGTGTGTGTATGTTGATGTACTTGTCGATATATATTTTTTTGTCAATGTTGGTTTTTGCGTTTTGAAAGTGCGAATCGCAAATGGCTAGGGCTTTAGTTAGGTCTTGGGATTCGGTGAGTGATTCTATTTCAAGTAGATTTCTGAGATCTTTGGTGCCGAGTCGGGTTGACTCGTTTGATAGTGAGAGTTGCTTGATGAATTCGGAAATATCTTTAGAGTCATCTTCGTCTAGTATGGCGGTAATTTCTCTGCTGATTATTTCGTTTTTTGCCAGGCTATACTTGTCTTCAACAATCTGTCTTATGGTCATTTCAAGCTTTGATTGTTTTGTGCTTGAGTTTAAATTTAGCTCTTTGTTGATGGTTTGGCGGTGGATTTCTGCAAACAGCTCATCAAATCCATCGATGAGGACTGGGTAGACTTTATCTTTCCATATTAAGTTTCGCAGGTTGTGGCAAACCTCATCGCCTGGGCGTAGGCACCAGTAAATTCCATTTTTTAGATAAGTTTCTTGTTTTACAAGGAACTCCAGCACATCCATAATTGAGCGGTCGCAGCCAGAATACCCAACAACAATCAGGCCGTATTCTTTGCAAAACTCTACGAATTTTTCTTTGGTGTTTTGCTCTAAGGATTCGGTCTCTCTCAATGTGCTCTTGATGTCGTCAAAGAGATAGTCGCCATGCAGTTTTACGATTTTAGGTCGTTTTGAGGTGATTGACACGGATCTAATGGAAGAGTCATGTGCGCAAACGATCGGGCGTTTATTTGAGAACACATAAAACGCTTCGTTTATCAAATCGTCAAAGTTGGTTGTAAAAATTGTATTAAAGTAGTTTTCGTCGACAAGTGATACTAAATAGGAGTAGCCGATAGATGGAAGTTTGTTGGCTACCTCTTGCTCGACAAATCGTCTTCTTTGTGTGGGGAGATCGAATTTCTTTTCGAAAAGCGACGAGTAAGGATTGTCAGAGTTGTACCAGCTAGGGTGTGAGTTCTCAAAGTATTTTTTTGCAGTTGATGGGTCCGCTGGCTTTTCTTGATTGAATCGCTCATAAAGCTCAGTTGCCCACTCGTCAATTAACTGGCTGCCAGTTCTTATTCCGGAGGTAACGGAAGCGCCTGCGCCTAAAAAAATACTGTAATTAGCAGGGCTGCTTTCTTCTTTGGTTTTGATGTGGCGGATCAGGTCACTTATACTTCTTAATTTGTGGGTCAGTTCGCCATTTTGTCCGCTTTTGTTTCCGAAAATGTCCTCGGCCTTCATCGGTTGATTCCTACCTTGGTTATCAAGTTATGGTGTGTTGCGCCACAAGCAAGCACACCAATTGCCCTTGGATGATGGCTAAATGGTATCGAGGTGTCCATCCCACAGCTTCGGTTTGCGCATATTGGAATCGCCAATGTCGCCGCTGGGGTTCAGATGACGTTGAGCTGAGGCGGAGAAACTGACTGAGGAAAACGCTCCTGGGACTGATGAAGGTAGATGAGCCCCGAGTGCCGCGCTATTGAGGTCCGGCGAAGGCCACCAAGCAGAGGTTTGATCCAGATCTAGGGAAAATTCTGGATCCCGGGGGGCGTTTTTCCGGTGCTCGAGTGAGATATCACAACAAACCCGGTTTAGCGCGGCTCATAGTCGCACGGTGGGTTCGGATTTTTTACCGAAGGTGGGTTGGCTTTCGCTGTTTTCAGTGGGGGGTATAAAAGCGATGGTACAAAAATGGTACAAAGTCTTGATGATTGTTGTAGAGGTCTTGTGAGCCAATGTCTTTAAGGAGAGCCTGCCCAATCCATCATCGGTGCAACGCTGAAACGGCGGGACGGCTCAGGGTGCAGGGCAGGGGAGGTAGCGGTTGGTGATGGCATAAGTCTGGGGCACGCACTCGACGGAGCCAGGCGGCAGGCCGCTGGCAGGCGATGGAAAGGTAGATGGGCGCCAGTTTACCAAGCGCGGGGGGATTCGTCCGATTCGATCGACGATAAGGTGCTGGGTAGGTTGATTTCGGATGGGGAAACCCAGTCAATGGACGATGAACGCCAAAGCGCTTGAGTTCAGAGAGACCCAGCGCATCGAGCAGCAGATCATCGAGAACCCTGCGATCGCTGCGGAGTGGACGCGCCATCAGATTGCGGCTGAAGAAGCCATCTTCTGTTTGGCAGCAGGCAGGTGGCCGCACGTCAGAGGAAAATCATGATGTTGACGATCCACCCCGAACCACCCCTCCCTCGAAGACACCATTATCCAGGCCATGGAGTACGCTCTGCGCGCGCAGGCTGTGGCGCATCAGACCATTTCGATCCAGCCCGGGTCGCCCGGATGGCACACCACATACATCCAGCGAGGCGCAATGGGGCAGCAGCTATTCGCCAGTTTCAGTATCAAACTGGCGACGGCGGATCAAGAATTCGCCAGCTCCTGTGAAAGCTCCGGATGCCTTGCAATCAGGCGCATCAGGCAGAGAACGCCGCCCGGTGGTACGAAGCGCCCTTGCTCCCAATCGCGAAGCGTCGCAACGGGAGTGGCGATACGCTCAGCGAAAAGGGCCTGAGTCAGCCCGGAACGTTCTCGGGCCTGGCGCACCAACATCTGTTCAGGGGTAGTGACGCGTCCTGCGCCTGCTTTCGCTTCCATAAGCGCTTGGCGCAAATCGGGGATCGCCTCGCCAGCATCGTCTTCGATTGCCTTGGCAACCTTTTCAATATCTATGTCACGCATTTCATACCACCTTGCTGATCTCAGCTGGGCTCATATTGGCACGCTCGGCCTTGGCGTAGACCGTGACCAACAACACAATCTCGTCTTCAGACAGGTTGAAGTAAATCACCCGTGCGCCGCCGGATTTACCGGCGCTGGAGCGCCCCCAACGTACTTTGCGCGCCCCATCCGCGCCTGGGACGACATCTCCCGCCAGCGGATTGGCCGCGATCCAGTCGATGAACGCCACGCGCTCGTGATCAGACCACAGCTTGGCGGCGTTCTTCTGAAATGTAGGCGTCTCTATGACGGTACGCATGGCCAGAATGTACGGGAATCCCGCACTGCAGACAATATCTCCCTCCTATCGCCGGACCAAAGACATGGTTCCGCGGAACCTTGCCATTACCAGCGAACCCATCCTTGGGTGTGGCGTCACCATGGGGGGCAAGCCCGCTTTACTGTGTGCATAACATGATGGCCATGGGCTTCACCGGCAATGACTCGCCTTGGCTGCCACTGCTAGCATGCGCACCGCGCAACATTGATGGATCGCCCCCATGACACGTATGGACACCGCCAGATCATGACCCGCTACCTCACATTCATTGCCCTGATGGCCACTGTCGGTGTTTGCCAGGCTTTGGAAATGCTCGGCCAGACCACCGACGGATACGTCAAGGCCCACATCAAGCCGCCACCTCGTACGGTCTTTGAGGTTTACCTCGATGTAAAGCGCAACCCGTACGGGGCACTCGGAACCTTCGACTTCAGCCACAGTGATGAGCGGTCCAAAACCTGCTACCGCGTGCTGGGCCGCCGAACTGCAGGGCCGGACGACGTGCGGCAGGTCACGATGGCCAGCGAGCAAGGCCATGCGCTTTGCCAGCATCTGCTGGGCACCCTCTACGAAGCCGGTAACGGGGTATCCCAGGACCTGTACCGCGCTCGCATGCTTTACCTGCAAGCAGCCCCCAACGACCCCACTGCCTACGTCGAGCTGGGCCGCATGGCGCGTGACGGTGTCGGTGAGCCGGTAGACTTCGTCCGGGCGCGTGCCCTCTTCAGGCAGGCCGGCCCAGGTGGTGTGGTTGGGCTGGGCGGGTTGATGGAGCAGGGCAAGGGCGGGCCGCAGGATGTGCAGGGCGCCTTGAACCTTTACATGCAGACGACCCGCAATTTCCGTGACCCCGCGTGGGGGGCTATGCGTGCGTTGCTGGACAACGGCATGTCGTTGGATACCGCGCAGGTGGAGAAGTACAACCAGCTCTGGATCAGCGGGTTCCAGAGCCTTCAGCAAATGAAGATCAAACGCGATGCGTCGCTCAAAAAATTCCGCTACACCGAGTGGATGAGGCTTACGGTGTCGTATCGGTTCCCGGTAGAGCAGGGCCCCCCCGCCGTCTCCCTTGTCGAAAGCAGCGGCGATTCGCAGCTTGATGAGACGGTGCTGAGGGTCTTGGACAAGCTGCCGATGGATGATCCCTACATGGCGCCGTCGGGCATGCGAACCCCTGATATGGTGGCCCCGATTATCCTTGGCCCCGGCTTCTTCGGCAGTTGAACCTCGGGTACTGGCCGGCCTGTCCAGCGGACCAACGCCCCGCTGCAGGCGCCGGCTTGGCCGGCGAACAGGCCCGCCCAGGCTACAAAGGCCTTAGTGCTTCATCCCAAGCTCCGCATCATCCATCAGCGCCTTGGCCAGCGCGCTCAGGTAATACGACGCCCACAGCAGTTGCGGCTTTTCCTCCATGATCCCGGCGATGGTCAGGTCACGCACGCAGCCCATCAGCTCCGAGGCCTGGTCCCGTGCATGCTGGCAGGGGATGCCGGGCTCGATGCAGAACAGCGGGGCGGTCATCCCTTCGCCTTGGTAGAACTTGGTTTTGCCCGCAGTGGTGCGGGGCGTGGTGTCGTCTGTATTCATTGCTCACTCTCCCTGAAATGATCGATGCCTGGGCGGGCCCCATCGCGGGTCAAGCCCGCTCCCACGGATGCAGGCATAACCCTGCGGGCTGGGGGTGGCGTGGGAGCGGGCTTGCCCCGCGATAGCGCCAGCTCAGGCGACACATGACCAACGGCCTAGTGGAACGCCCGGCGCTCCATCTGCGGCATCTGCACCTGAATCAACGCCGACTCGAGCAGCACCCGCAGCGCCTCGATCTCATGCATCAACGCCATGATCAGAATCGACGCGGGCGACTTGGGCTGCTGGACCGAAATGGCCTGATGCGCCACGGCCTGAGCGCACAGGGCGTACTCCGTGGCCTGGACGAGGGTGTCTTCGAGGGAGTGGTGGTTGTGGGGTGGATCGGGGACGATCTTCAACATCACGATTTTCCTCTGGCGTGCGACCACCTGCCTGCTGTCAAACAGAAGGGTGGCAGCTGTACGTGGGTTGACAGACCGGCGGAAATCGTAAAGTTCCGGCGCACGCGAGCGTGCCCGCACGTACAGCCGCCATAGAGGACGAGCCATACACGATTTACCGTCACAGCCTGTCAAAGCTGTATCGTTGATGTGCAACGACCTGCCGAGACTAGGGGCCTGCTAGATCGACCGCAACGGAAAAAAGGCGGCAAGAGTATGTTTGGGAAATGGACTACAAGGAAGGGGTTAAGTCTGATTGTCGTTGATCTCTTTTGGCACTCTCTGGTTCTGCGAACATTGGGTCTTGCTTGGATATGGCGAGGTCAGGGGCGAGTGCGCTTGCGCTGCGTTTTGGATGCTTAACACGCCTAGGCCTGCCTGCGCGACTTACTACTGCTGACCTGAGGCTGTAAGTCCTAGTCGACGCCGGAGCCGTTGGTGCGCCATGTACTTCAACCTCGTTCGTCGACGGGAGCGCGGCATTGCGTTCCCGTCCGATCAGTTGCGCAAGATCCAGCCGCTGAAGGCCGATATCCAGATCGGTGAGCATCACAGCTCGCTACTCGGCCGGGTGACAACACAGGCGACAGTCTTCAATTGCACCCCAGGCCCAGACGTCATTCCGCCGCTACTTGATGCCAAAGTGACTGGCATGGTTACGCTCGGCATGAACATCACGGGTGTTGAGGATGTGGATGGAGTGCTCTATGCGCAGTCCTGTTGGTGCAAAGTGCTGGAGAAAGCGTATGGGTATCCGTCTTCCGGTCGGCTGGTTAGCTGAGCTCAATGACCAGAGCGCTCTGATCACTGATCCCGATGGGCGCGCTGCTGTGCTTTGCGCAATGGCTTATGTGGCGCACCGTCGGCGTGAGGTTAATAGCGAAGAGTTGGTCGACATGCTGGAGTTTGCCGAGTCGGCCAGGTGGTGGGCTTTGAATGCACAGGAGTCGAGCACGGCCGCTAGCTTTCATGGGGCAAAAATGGGGCAGACCGAGCGCCATTCTATGCCCCTCTATGCCCTTTTGGCTTCTTGCCAGCAGGTACAAAAAAGCGCCCAAGCCCTTTGTATATGGGGCTTGGGCACTTTTTTGCGTTAATACTCCAGCACAATCGGGGTGTGAAACGGTTAGCGAATATTGGCTGTGATAACTGGTGTTGAGAGGCTTCGAATACCGGCTGACTTGCTATGCTCCGCGAGAGGTTATTTTCCTGGTTTGGATGGTTCTAGGCGCTTTATAAGCTCCAAGAGGAGTTCGTGGGTGTTTATTGGGAAGGAGTTCTCGCTGGTTCTGGAGAATTCTTGGGTTGCAAAAATCTTTAAAGCCATTTCTGTTTTGATTTTGTGCTGCTCTTCGAGTGGCAAAGAGGCGAGGAATGGACTAATTGCAGCAAGATCTAGCGAGGTCTGTCGAAGTCTATATTGTTGCTCTCGATGCTTGGCTGACTCTCGCGCAAGATAGGCCGCCGGGACCGATAGCGCGAGTGAAATTGCTAGTCTTGCTAAAACATCATCTAAATGAATACTCCCATCTAGGCTTGTTGTAATAAGCTCGGCTAGCATGACTACTACAATCCCCATGCAGGCTATAGAGCCCCAGCGGAAAAAATTTGCTGAGCGCTTCTCTGAGCGTGCATCTTTTTCGTAGGATCCAATAATCGAAGTGTTTGATATTACCCCGATTAGCTCATTGACTTGGGTCTTCCTTTCGTCTAGCTCAATCATTGTTGAATTGTATAGTTTATGCACTTGGTTGATGCTGTCTTGTGCGCGCAATTCAAGTTCTTGGATTTCAGTTTCTAATTTTGTTGCTTGCTGTGAGGTTTTTGTCAAGAAATTGCTTAGTTTTATAGTGTCTTTTTTTAGTTGCTTGAGGTCGGGGTATTCAATTTCTTCTAGAATTAATACTAGTTTTTTTCCGGTGTCCAGGTAGCTTTCGGAGTATGTTTTTAATACATCTGAATTGGTTGTGCTGAGTTGTTGGCCGACCTCTAGTGTTGTGTGGGTTAGGCTGTTGATGGCGGATAGTACGTTTAGGTCTGATATTGAGCCAGAAGGCGTAAGATGAATTGGAGTATTTTTTAGGTTGTTGACTTCGCTTAAAAGGTCTTTAAGTGTTTCGTTTAGGTTTGGGTCGTGAAGTTTTCCGACGGTATCCCTTTTTAAATTGGAGGTGGTTGATTCAATTTCTGAAATAAGTTTGAGTATGTCTGTAAGTGAGTCGTGGTTTTTGATGGTCATGAATGCTTGGCTAGACTGGTTTTAGAGATTTCTTTAGATACTTGGCAAGGCTAAAGCCCGGCAGTCAAGTAAATGAGAGTTTGAGGTTGTACAAAAGTGCTGAACAAGGAGGAATGAGGGTAGCAAATGGCCATGAATGAGTCGATGCCCGGCTGACTGATCGTATGAAGGTTGGCCGCTTCGGAAGGGCTGATAGCTGGCTAAGCTAGGAGTGTGCTTGGGCGGCGAATGCTGTTCCGAGTGAAACTGAACCTCAGTTGTAGCTCAGGTTAAGTGGTACGAAATTGGTACGCAGGATGAGATTGTTAGCTGTAGGTCAAGTAATTAGAAGGGTTTAAGAAAAGTTACCCTAATCCACTATCGACGCCACGCTGAAGCGGCGGAACGCTTCAGCGCTCAAGCCTCAGTGCCGTTTGCACTGGCAGTGATCCAAGGCGCGGATGGGTGGCTGGAAACGCTGCTCAACCCGCATTCCAATTCCAGCGCCGTGCACGCAATGCTGCGACTTCCTCATCGGTCGCGAATCCACCTTCCTCGGTTTCCTCCACCGCATGCCTAATCTGCGCGGTCAGGGATTTTTCCTGCTCGATGTAGTCACCCAGAACGCGCATCGCCAGACAGCTCGCATTCACGCCGTTGGCTTTGGCAAGTTCAGCGAGAGCGTCGAAAAGATCTTCCGGAACGTTCAACGTTGTTCTGGTCATGGCAACCTCGGCGTCGGACGGTGACCGGTCATCGCCAAATCTGTTCCTATTGCGGTAATCCTGCGCAAGAGGCGGCGCCTGCGGCGGTGCATGCCTTGAGTCTGGCGCAGCGGTTGCAATGCCCACACTGATAACGCGTCGTGCCAACAAGGAGGACAGCGGTGCAATCACAGGAGTGACTGGCCCGAAACAGATGTGGGAGCTGGCTTGCCAGCGATGCGCCGCGCGGGCGGCGCTCGATCTTGAGAGCGCTGCAAAATTCCCGGCGAGCACCTGGTGGCCCTCACCCGATACCCTGACATGCACATGGCGGCCATTACCGAATGCTGACTCAACAAAACCAGCGGTGTCATTTCCAGGCGCCTGCCTTGAGGTCGCATGTGGGCCACTAGGTGCATGGCGACAGGTTTGCAGCGCCTATGAAATCGAGCGCCGCCCGCGCGGCGCTTCGCGGGTAAACCCGCTCCCACATCTATTTCGGGCCAGTCATGCCTGTGACATCACCGCTGTCCGCCTTGTTGGCATGACGCGATATCTCGGTGCGCGCCGTACCCACCGCCCCCACCACCGGCAATATCAACTCCGCCCCCTCATTGCGCACATTCCCTACCTGGCGCCCCACCGCAAACCATTCAAACGCCTCCACCGGCAAACACTGCTCCCTGGCCACCCGCTCAGCCTCAACAGCCGTCAACTCCGGATCAATCCACATCCGCGCATGCTCTGCCCCCAGCACCAGCGGCCGACGATCATGAATATCCACCATCCCCGCATCACTGGCCGCGGTGATGATTACAAACCCATCCCCCTCGTTCGGCTCCAACCCCGGCCGCACCTCGGCCAGCGCCGCCATGAACATCGGCGCGCCACTTTTCAGGCGAATGAAATACGGCTGCTTGCGCTTCGGGTCCAACGGATCGGCCACCCACTCATACCACCCATCCGCCATCACCAGCGCCCGGCCCTGGGGCCACAGGGCCTTGAAAAACTTGCCAGTGGTCACGGTCTCGACCCGGGCATTGATCGGCGCGGGGCGTTTGTCCTTGGCCCAGAACGGCGCCCAACCCCAGTGGCAGGGGTCGATGCGCAAGCCGTCCTCGGCGTTGTGCAGCACCAGCACGCGGCTGCCGGGGGCCACGTTGTAGCGGTCGATGGGGTGGTTGTCGTAGCCGCTGACCACGTCCTGCTCGGCCTGCAGCTCACGCAGGTAGTCGGCCAGGCCTTGGTATTGGGCGAAGCGTCCGCACATGGGGGCCTCCATTTTTGGGCGTTGCATGCAGCTGGGGTTTTGGGGGCTGTCGGTTATGGGACGCATGGCACCGGCTTTGCCGGTGATCGCGGGGCAAGCCCGCTCCCACGTTGACCTGTTGAGTCCGGGAAATGCGCCGGGGTTTCCATTTGTCGAAATTTCCTACGCCGAAATTGACCGGCGCCTGGAATCACCATTAACTGTATATACATACAGTTTATTTCAAGGCTGCATCATGACCGCCATCCTCGGCCCGATTGCGTGTGGGAGTGCTTCGCTCCCACGCTACCTGTTTCGCGTACCGGCGGGCTTCCCTTCGCCGGCGGCGGACCATATGGAGCAACCGCTGTCACTGGACGACTTGTTCAACCTGCGTGCGCCGCACATGTACCTGGTCAGGATAGACGGCGACAGCATGCAGGGCGCCGGGATCTTCGACGGCGACCTGGTGATCGTCGACCGTGCCCTGGAGGCGCGCCACGGGCATATCGTCATCGCGGCGGTCAACGGCGAGCCGCTGTGCAAGCGCCTGCACCGGGTCGGTGGCGAGGTGGCGCTGCGCTCGGAGAACCCGCGCTACCCGCCGCGCTACATCCTCGAAGGCGACGAGCTGGCGATCTGGGGCGTGGTGACCTTCAGTGTGCGCAGCCATGACCCCAATGCCTGAGCCGGTGTTCGCGCTGATCGACTGCAACAGCTTCTACGCCAGCTGCGAGCGGGTGTTCCGCCCCGACCTTGCGCGCACGCCGATCGTGGTGCTGAGCAACAACGATGGCTGCGTGATCGCCCGCAGCGCCGAGGCCAAGGCCTACGCGCGGATGGGCGAGCCGTACTTCCAGATCCGCGACAAGCTGCGCCGGCACGGGGTGCTGGCGTTCTCGTCCAACTACGCGTTGTACGGCGACATGAGCGAGCGGGTGATGGGCTTGATCGAGTCGATGGTGCCGGCGGTGCAGGTTTACTCCATCGACGAATGCTTTGCCGACTTCTCCGGCATCCCGGGCAACCTCACCCAGTTCGGCCGCGATATCCGCGCCCGGGTGCTGCGCTGCACCGGCATCCCGGTGGGGGTGGGCATCGCCCGCACCAAGACCCTGGCCAAGCTGGCCAACCACATGGCCAAGCGCTTGCAGGCGCAAACCGGCGGGGTGGTGGACATCTGCGAGCCGTTCAAGCGCGACTGGGTGCTGCGCAATACCGGGGTGGAGGAGGTGTGGGGGATCGGCAAGCGCATGACCGCGCACCTGGCCGAGCTGGGCATCCGCAAGGCGATGGACCTGGCCCTGGCAGACCCGCGGCTGCTGCGCGAAAAGTTCAGCGTGGTGGTCGAGAAGACCGCCCGGGAGCTCACCGGCACGCCGTGCCTGGCGCTGGAAGAAACCGACCCGCCGAAGCAGGAGATCTGCTGCAGCCGGATGTTCGGCAAGCGCCTCACCGAGCTGGCGCCGATCAAGCAGGCGGTGGCCACTTACACCGGGCGCGCCGCCGAGAAGCTGCGGGCCCAGGGCTCGCTGTGCAAGCGCATGCGGGTGAGCATCCGCACCGGGCTGTTCAACCCCGATGAACGCCACCACGTGCAGGGCGTGCTGGTGGAGCTGCCATACCCTACAGACGACACCTTGCTGCTGACGCGGATGGCGACCGAGGCGGTGGCGCGGATCTACCAGGCCGGTTACCGCTACAGCAAGGCCGAGGTGTTGCTGCTGGATCTGCGCCAGCCGGGGGAGTTCAGCGATGACCTGTTCGCCCAGGGCCAGCCGTTGGCGAGTGGCCGGCTGATGTCGGTACTGGACGAGGTCAACGGGCGCTATGGGCGGGGGACGCTCAGGGCCGGCAGCGTGCCCGCAACGCCCGAGTGGGGGATGCGCCGGGCGATGATGAGCCCGTCCTATACCACGCGGATCGAGCAGTTGTGGACGGTGGGGTCGCGGTGAGTTGCTGCACAGTGCTGAATCGCCCCTGGTTTCCTAGACACTCTCCAAGCTCAGGAAATAGCGTTTCTCATACTCTACTGGAGACAGCTGCATAGCACTGCTGTGTCGACGCTTGGGGTTATAGAACATCTCGATGTAATCGAAAATATCACTTCGGGCTTCGTCACGCGTTGCGTAGATCTTTCGTCGGATTCGCTCCCGCTTCAAAAGCTGGAAAAAGCTCTCGGCTACGGCATTGTCGTGGCAGTTTCCCCGTCGGCTCATGCTGCTGATCACATTGTTGGCCTTCAGGAAGCTTTGCCAATCTGAGCTACTGAACTGACTGCCTTGGTCTGAGTGAATCATCACTTGCTGCTGTGGCTTGCGTCGCCACACGGCCATCAGCATGGCGTCGATGGCTAGGCTCTGTCTGAAAAAAGCCGTCGCATACACCGCATGACGCAAGCCAGCGAGACCATTGCGGCATAACTTTTTGCGAGCTTGTCGAAGCGCGTGACGATTCGGCGGTTCTCTTTTAGCCAGCCGAACATGCGTTCGATGATGTTGCGCTGTCGATATTTGGGGCGATCAAACAGTCTCGGCAAGCCGGGTTTGGGCTTGCGTTTCATTGAGCGCAGCGGAATGACCGGCTGCATCCGATATCGATCGCAGTAACGGCGCAAGGCCTCGGCGTCGTAGCCTTTGTCAGCCAGCAACCATTTGCATCGTTTGCGTGGACGACCACGCTGGTTTGTCGGGATGCTGACATCATCAAGCAACGGCTGGGCATAGCTGATGTCGCTGGCTTGGCCGCCAGAGAGAAGGAAGCGCAACGGTATCCCGTTGGCGTCGCAGAGCATATGGATTTTGGTTGTCAGGCCGCCGCGACTGCGGCCTAGAGCGTGATCGGCAGGCTCGTCAGGCCCCCTTTTTTCCGCGCTCCAGATGAAGCACGGGTTGCTCGAACAGCGGTCGAATCGATCATCCAGGTGTGGGGATCGATCAAGCCTTTGTCATTGAGTCTGAGGTGCAATCGTCTGAGCATCTGATCGAATGTTCCGCGGTTTCGCCAGAGTCGGAAGCGGTGATAGACCGTTGCCCAAGACCCGAAGCGCTCGGGCATATCTCGCCAGGCTGCTCCTGAGCAGAGCACCCAGAGCACACCATCGAGCATCAAACGATCACTGCTGCGGGGCCTGCCCCTGACGTGGGCCGCCGTAAAGAGGTCGGCGACCACTGCCCACGCTTCATCCGAGAGTTCATAACGCTTTGCCATCACAGAATTCCTTTCCGTAGATGGCCGGCGACTGTACAGAACCCAGGCTGTTCCGAGGCCACATTTCAGTTTCTTAGGATTTCAGACAGAGCCTAGAGCGTGATCGGCAGGCTCGTCAGGCCCCCTTTTTTCCGCGCTCCAAATGAAGCACGGGTTGCTCGAACAGCGGTCGAATCGATCCTCCAGGTGTGGGGATCGATCAAGCCTTTGTCATTGAGTCTGAGGTGCAATCGTCTGAGCATCTGATCGAATGCTCCGCGGTTTCGCCAGAGTCGGAAGCGATGATAGACCGTTACCCAAGACCCGAAGCGCTCGGGCATATCTCGCCAGGCTGCTCCTGAGCAGAGCACCCAGAGCACACCATCGAGCATCAAGCGATCACTGCTGCGGGGCCTGCCCCTGACGTGGGCCGCCGTAAAGAGGTCGGCGACCACTGCCCACGCTTCATCCGAGAGTTCATAACGCTTTGCCATCACAGAATTCCTTTCCGTAGATAGCCGGCGACTGTTCAGAACCCAGGCTGTTCCGAGGCCACATTTCAGTTTCTTGGGATTTCAGACAGAGCCTAGGCATTGCCTTTGGTGCAGTGATCGTAATTATATTTCCTGGAATCGGCGGAATCATGCTAGGTGGCTCATCAGGCTTGCTCTTAGCATTGGCTCACTTTCTTGCTAACAAGAACGTTCGTATGCCGCCGATAGAGCCGCATTCGCATTAGATGGTGGAGCTCTAACTTCCTTAAAACTGCCCCGCGACTACCACGATAGATTTCATTGTAAGAACCATTCGCCAGTAGGTGATCGCAATACTAGTCTTGATTTTAATTCTCTCGTTTTCGCCCGCAGTCGTCATCGCCCAGCGTCTGCTCCTGACTCGCCCCCACCCCATAGGTCATGAAACCCTCGCGAACACGCTGGCCACGCCACAAAGCGCGCATGAGCGTCTGAACGATGTAAGCTCCACCACCAATACAAATGCCCCATAAATCACCACAAGTTATAACGCTTATTGAAAAACATATAAAAACAATAAATACTTTAGTTTGACTATGGCTATAGTGAACTCAGGTAATCCGGAAAAACCAAAATGCCAACTCATAAAGCAATAGGCGCCTCACTTTTTTTTGTCGTACTCAACGCGCTGGGATCTGACGCATTAGAACTACCTCAATACATGTTCAGTGGTAGAGTTTTGGAGCGTTTGCTGATAGTGATATTCGGCGGCGCCGCCTTATACTGGGGGTACAAATTATTTAGCATCACCACCTCAGAAGCTGGGAAATTAATAGCTCAAAGAGGAGAGTGGAAGTTTCAACTGTCACAAGTTGGCCCGGGAGTATTCTTTGCGCTATTCGGCGCCTCAATATTAGTATATGCACTTAGCGCGGCGCCGCGCTTCATCCAAAATGCTCACACTGACAACGACGACGAAGGTTCAGCTAAAGTTTCTGTGTATGGAGCCACGCCAGCAGTAGCAGCACCCCCATCCACAAAACTAGATTATCTAATCACGCTTACCACATTGAAAAGAGAGGTTGTCGAAATTCTTCCACCTGCTGACCTAGCAAAGTCCAAGAGCATCCAAAAACTATTCTCAAACTTAGAGCCAGTTAGAAGAGACCTACTCGATGGAGCACTGAATGCTGCTGGACGATATTCCGAGTGGAGCCACCTTAATGATCTCAGGATGACTGATCCATTGAGTTTTAGCGAAAAATTAAATAATGATAAAAAGCTAAAGCAGAGATTTGAGGAGTCAGATGACCTCCTAACAAGAGTCAGAGACCAATAATGCAAACCTTCACCAAGATTATCTCAATTATAGTATTGAGCTTCTGCACTCTTACCAACGGCTTAGCATATGACCTAACTTGGTATCAGCAAAGCACCAAAACCGTTCTCAAAAATGCAAGGAAACTCATCGAGCCCACCCTCCCTCCCAACGAGAGAGCGATCGCCAACAGCATAACCTACAAGGTAAGTTCGAGCCCAGGTATTGGCGCATTCGCAGCATTCGACGACAACGAAAGAATCATAATAATAAGCGCTGGAACCATTCAAATTATCGACTGGATACAAGATCTTTTAACAATGGAGGCGGAACTTGACAAGCCAGGCTGCTACTCCGAATTTCTGATCTACCTCAATGAGATAATGGAAACAAACGCGCTCAGAATATCCAACCACCTGCCTCCTCAACCCGCCATGTCGCCCCTGGTATACTCCGCGCACACTGACGGTGCCTGTTCCGGGGTCACAATCGAAGACTTTCAGGAGTTAGATAACTTTAATTACTACAAAGCAAAAGCCATAGAGGCCAGCATCATGTTCATGTATCTTCATGAGCTTGGCCACCATGTATTGAATCACGTAAAAAACAAACATATTCAGGAGCCCGAAAATCTCGCCATGAGTCGCAGCAAAGAAAATGCAGCCGATCAATACGCCATAGTCACCGCACTTCATGCCAACTACAATTTAGTAGCGGCCGCCCCTTGGAACTATTTCATGGCAGCTTTTGGAGGGGGCTCACTTGAAGCCGAAAAAAAATCAGACCATCCACTTGGGGTAAAAAGAGTTTTAAGTATATATGATAACGCGATAATTTATTACACTGACAACCCCGGCGCATGGAAAGACCCGACAACCTACGATGATTTAATGGCTGGTTTAAAAAAACAGCGCGACCTCATTAAAGAGCAGATCAACAACATAGAACCTTGATACATCCCCGACCTAACTTATAGATACATTTGTGTGTTCACCCGCAACTGCGAGGCCTGCGCTTCGGAGAAACGCCCACGGGCACCTCGACGCGGTCATATCTGCCTGTCCAGCCACCCCTGAACCCGCGGGCAACCGTACTCGAGGGCTTTAAACTGATACGCAAACTTCACGTTTTTGTCTTTGGCGTCTGCATCAACCAGCACATCGCGCATGGCGAAATACAGATTCGCCCTGAAGGCCGGTTCATCAAGTTGCATTACCACGGTGGGCATTGGCCGAGCCTGCGAGCAGTACTCAAGGATGGTCGGCTGCGGATAGTAGCGCGCATAAGGCCCGGGCATTTCCGGCAAGGCCTTGACCTGCGCAATGTACTCGGGTGTGTCGATATCGCTCAGGCAGTTCACGCGCATTTGCAGCGCCGCAGGCGTGAAGCCGCGATTGAGGCTCGATTTGAACAACCCGCATATCTTGGCACGCTGCCCCTGGCCGTCCAGGACACCGAGCAACTGCGCCAAGCGATACTCAGCGGCTGGGTTGCCGGCAGCGATGGCGGCCTCCAGCAGCGTATTGGCGCTGGGTAGATGCTGCTGTGTGTAATCGACGAACGCCTGCCTGGACGCTTCATTCATTCGGCCGTCTGGCCCGCGTCGATTCACCAGTTCCATCATTCTGCGGTCAATCTCGTCGAGAATCGGCACCGCTTGCCGATACTCCGCTTCACCGGGAAGCAGCGTTGCGGGTTGGGCGTGCGCCTGGAGGCTGAGGCAGGTAAACAGCAGAGGCGTGAGCAGGCGTCTCATGACAAAAAGTGGCATCCGTGGCGATTGGCGTCGAGAGGCGCGAGTCTAGCAAGAAAGCGCCAAGCGCAGGCCCCTCACGCCCTGCCTCGTACTTCGTAGGAAACCGTGATCTGCGGTTCGCGCAGCGCCCAGACCGTTTCGGCAAAGTCGCCGATCATCTCGGCCTGCGCTTCGAGGGTCATCTCGACCGCTTCAAGGCATACAAGATGGCCGGGGGACCAATCGAGCAGTTTGCACTGGGGGTATCTGGCCATTAGCGCGGCCAAGGCCTGTTGCGGCGGTTGCCTGCTGCTATACGCGAAGTCGAAGTACGGGGCCATGTCCGGGAACTGGTAGAGCAGCACCCACGCAGGTGCCGGGCCAGCGAACCATAACGTGACGGCGCGATGCGCCCATTGCGCGCCACCGTTGGCTACGAGCGAAAGGGAGTCGATGATCGACCGGCACTCGGGTATGAGTGTCATGCAGTCAGCTTCGAACCTGCGCACGGGCACCGGGGTATCGGCCAGGCTGGCAAGCATCGCAGCACGTCGTGCTTTTCGGTTCATGGTAGGGCCTTGAGGTTGAGTGGTTGCATTCGGTCGGGGTGATGGGCCTGTCACATCCAGTCCAGCGGTGCCCCCGACCTGACCCACGCCTTCACCCCGCCGCGGTACCAATACACCTGGCGGTAGCCCAGGGCAATGGCGCGCACCGCGCTGTTATAGCTCATCCAGCATTGTGGGTGGTGGCCATAGAACACCAGCGCACGCGCCTTGTCACCGTGGGTCAACGCTTGCAGGTCGTTGGCCAGGCGTTGCTGGGTCTGGTCGCTGAAGGCGCCGCCCTCGGCGCCGTAGTGCAGGTCGATGGCACCGGGAATGCCGGTACTGGCGCCTATGGCGGCAATCACTACGGGCGGCTTGGGCGTAGCAAGTTCACGGGTGAGCGCTGCCGTCGTGATTAGTTGGCCACCGGGAATGCGGATGGGGGTGTCGCTGCCAAGGCTCGGTCCGGCATGCAGCACGCTGGTGGGTTCGACATCCGTGGCCAACGATTCTTCCTTGGCCACTGTCTCGGCGGGCTCACCGTAGCGGCTTTGGTAGAACGCATTGAACCCCGGGCCACTGGCCTTGAGGTTCATGAACTGCCGGGCAACGGCGTCCACCCGGCCATCGTTCCCCACGTGGAACAGATCGCCGCCAACGATGACGCGTCGCGAGCCCGGCATCACCAGGGTGTCGTCGCGCCTGGCCATTTGCTGCAAATCGACCGGCTCGCCATAGCGCAGGTTCGCGCCACTGGCGCGCAGCACCGCCTTGTTGCAGGTGGCTGCGCAAGCCAGGCGGGCTTCATCGACGGGCCCGATCGCCTTGAAGCCGTCCTCTGGCGGCGTGGTCCAGAAACCCAGCTTGTCGGGGGCATCCCGCCGTGGCCCTTGGCCGGCCTGCTGGCGCAGGGTTTCGATCAGCGCCAGGCTCAGGGTCGAGCGGTCGAAATACAGGCTCTCGACCCGCTCGCGGTAGGCCCGTGCCACCG
This sequence comes from Pseudomonas oryziphila, assembly GCF_003940825.1. Taxonomy (NCBI): domain Bacteria; kingdom Pseudomonadati; phylum Pseudomonadota; class Gammaproteobacteria; order Pseudomonadales; family Pseudomonadaceae; genus Pseudomonas; species Pseudomonas oryziphila. The sequence continues at coordinate 2,011,099 of NZ_CP034338.1, forward strand.
TCGAAACCCCGGGGTTGTCCTTGTCGGCCTGCTGCGCCGGCCGGAAGTAGGCCGCCTTGTCCAACGCCTGCTGGCGGTTGCCCAGCAACGGCACCTCCACGTCCTGGTAGGCCTTGTACATCAGGGCCCTGAAGCGGCTGTCGGTGAACAGGGTCTTGCGGTGGGTGCCTTCGAAGCCATCGTCCACGCCGGCGTGCACGCCCAGCAGTTCGAAACGGGCGTTGCCGGAGTTCCACACCAGCAGAGGCCCGCCAGAGTCGCCGAACCAGATGTTGCAGTAGTGGTTGAACAGGATGGTCCGTTGCTGGGCGTTGTAGCTGTGCCGGCTGATGTCCAGGGTGCACTGCTTGAGTGAGGGCGCGACGAAGCCCAGCCTGGCCATGGACAGCTTGAACAGGTCGCCGGGGTAGCCGATGGCGGCGACTTGCAGTTGCGCCGAGCGGGCGGCGTCGAAGCTGTCGGCGAAGGCCAGCGGCGTCACCGGCGTGGCGGGCGCCTTGCGCAGGCGCAGGAGGGCCCAGTCCGCGCCGCCCTTGTGCTGGTAACTGACCAAAGTGGCCGGGATCACTTCCTTGTGCTCGGCCGAGCGCTCGAATATCACCTGCACCTTGCCTTTGCGGTCGGTCTTGTCGACGCAGTGGCCGGCGGTGACCACCAGGGTCGGCGTGCCCACCACGGCACCGCTGCAGCTGCCGTCTTGGGCTTTCACCTGCACCAGGGCGTCATAGGGCGGCTGGCTGAAATCGGTGATGAACCGGCGGTCTTCCTCGATACCGATACCTCGCCACAGCGAGGGTACGGGCATCAGGCCCACCGTGGGCAAGGGCAGGGGCGCAGGCTGGTCGAGGCTGGCCAGGTCCGTTTCGCGCAAATAACCCACCAGGCCATACACCGCCTGGCGGTCGGGACGCACCTGCGGTTGCCGGTCGAGAAAACGCGTTACCGAGGCTGTGTCGATGGGGTTGAGGTAGCCCAAGGTATCCGGGTAGGGGCCTTCGCTGGCTGCAATCACCGCCAGCCAGCCGGGCGCTTGGGCCGGGCGTGCATACACCAGGTGCCAGCGGCCGATGTCCTGGATCACCGGGGACGCGGGGTCGGGCTTGAGGCGAACCTGCAGCGGGCGCAGGCTCAGGTAGCGGGTGCCGGGCGCATGGCGCAGCCCCCAGGGGATATCCTGCCCGCTGTGCTCGGCGAGGTTGCCGAAAAACGTCTCGCCGCCATAGCGGTTGTCCCTGGGCTTGCCCTCGGGGGTGACGATGGCGGCGGCAATCTCGGCCCAGTGGCGCTTTTCGTCCAGCGTCCGGGCATCGTCCATCAAGCGCCAGGCGCGGCGGATATCGCCGCCGGCCACCGCCTTGCGGTACCAGGGCATGGCCAACGGGGCAAAGCTGTCGTGCAGGCAGGTGTCGAAGTAGGTGTCGCCGATCTGCACCATGGCGTCGGTGTCGCCTGCGTCGGCGCGGCGCAGCAGGGCGGGCAGGTTGCGCGCCTGTTCCACCCACTGGCGGGCCTTGGCGGCATCCGGCTCGGCACCTGGCTGGTCGATGAACAGGCAGCCGTAGCGCTGGGCAGCGGCTGGGTCGCCGGCTTCGGCCTGGGCGCGGAGGGTGCTCAGCGTTTGGTTGTCGACGGCGTCCACCGCAGCATGGGCGGGGCAGGCGAGGGCCAGGGCCAGCAATGGCCAACAGCGTCGGCATGGAAGGCTCACGGTGTACTCCAGCAGTCAGTCGCCTGGCTGGCCCGGTGGCGCCGGGCCAGTATCAGGCAATTATAGGTGCTGGCCTGGGCGCTCTCGGGTTGTCATCGCCAGCGTCAAGGTGCGCCTCTGCGGCAGTTTGACGCCGGTTTCTTGGACAAATCTTGTAATACAGGCAGTTTCATAGTAACTAGTGGCCCCTAGCCATGAAACGCCAGGAAAGGCAGCGTACCCGCGGGAATGGAGTCCCTGTCACCACTCCCCCCTTATCGCCCCGGCGAGCCTGCAAGCAGGCCCGTTGTCGGTGTGCGCACGCGCCTTTTTCAAGCGGGTTTACAAGGATGCTGCCGGGCACGGCGGCCAGGCATCCGGCACTGACGCTGAAAACGCCCGCTGCAGCGGGCAGCAAAGAGGAAGGGAAATGTTCGGCTCCAGCTTCATGCGGCCCACTGCGCTGGCCGCGGCGGTCGCGCTCGGATTGAGTGGTTGCGCCACCATCGACAAGACGCTCGGTGACAACTCCAATGGTTTCGCTTGCGGTGCTGGCGCGCTGGCCGGTGCCGTGATCGGCGGGGCGATCGTGGCGGCGGCGGGGGGCAACGGCAAGCAGATCGCAGCAGGCTCGGTGGCCGGCGGGGCAGTGGGCTGCGCCGCAGGCTATGCCTATAAGCAGCGAGTCGATCGGCTCAAGGCGGTCGCCGCCCAGGAAGGGCTGCAGGCGCAGGTGCGTGAAATCGAGGTGGTCGATGCCAGCACCGGCAAGAAGGCCTCGGTCGGCCTCGAGGCCCAGGTGCAGATGCAGGAGATGTTCCCCTCCGGCTCCGCCACCCTGACCGCCGATGGCACGCGCAAGCTCAGCGCCCTGGCCCGGGAGTTCGCCAACAACCGTGGCAAGGCCGAGCCCGGCAAACCGAGCAAGAAAGTGCTGGTGGTCGGGCACACCGACTCCACCGGCAGCGCCGAGCTGAACCAGCGTCTGTCCGAACAGCGCGCCCGTGCCGTGGGCGATATCCTCGCCAGCGCCGGTATCGCCCGCCAGGACATCTATTACCAGGGCGCCGGTGCCTCGCGCCCACTGGCCGACAACGCCAGTGACGCCGGGCGCGCGCAGAACCGCCGCGTCGAGTTCGTCGAGGTGGACAACGAGCAGGTGCTGGTCAAGCGGGTCAACGACGAGCGCAGCAACGCCAAGTACCTGGCCCACGGCACGGCGGCCCAGCCCAAGGTGAAGGCCCAGGCGCAGGGCAAGCAGGCCAAGGTCGCCAAGACCACCCGTGCGCCTGCGCCGGTGAATAACGACAAGGCGCCGACCTTGCCCGACCAGTCCGCAGCGGCGGTCATCGTGCAGCTCGATGGCAAGGGCGGCATCGACTTTGGCGGGGAGCCGGTCACCAGCACCCAGTCGGCACTGGCCTCGAACATCACGCCCAAAAGCTCGACCTTCTCGGTCATCAGCCCGGCCTACGCCAGCGCGCCGGTGACCTCGTGCGTGGGCGACCTGCCGCGGGTCGAGGGCGAGGTGAAGAACCTGGCTACCGGCGCCACCCTGAAGGACTACCGCACCAACGACTTCTTCCCTGGCCTCAACGGCCAGGTCTGGGGCAGCAAGGTCAATGGCCATGTGGCCACGGTCGGCCCGGTGGGCATCCTGCGCGACAACGCCCAGGTGGCGGTGGCGCCGAAGATGCAGTTCATCTCCGACTTCGCCAGCGGCTCGAAGAAGCAGAGCCCGGTGTACAGCTCGGTGGCCAACACCTACGAAGGTGAAACCCAGATCCTCTATCGGGTCTTCGCGGTGGACCAGAAGAAAACCCCCGTCACCTGCATGGACATCGTCTTCGACAAGCGTGCCGGTTCCGCCGTCGCCGGCGAGATCTACTACCCCAAACAGAACAACGCCTACGTCGCCCAGTTCAAACCCAAGCTTGCGCGCTAACAGGACCAACCAATGCTAGATGCCATCCGCACATTCTTTTCGCTTTACTGGCACATCGTGGTGCCGATCGTCACGACCCTGTTCCTGGCGATTCCGATCATCACTCACTGGTATGAGGTCCGTTACTGGTTGATGAAGCTGCGTATCGGCCTGCCATGGCTCGGCCGTGTCGCCCATTGGGTGAAGCACCCGGGCTCGCGTGAGGCGGCCGACCAGGAGTGCCCGAACGCCGTCGGTTTCTATGAGTCCGAGGCGCAGCTGTGCCGCCTCTACGAAACCTACTACCTCAACCACCAGCCGTCGGAAGCCAACTTCCGTCGCTGCCAGGACTACCTGGGCAAGATCGACGAAGACAACCGCCACGAGAAGGGCTTCAGCCTGTGGCTGCTGATCATCGTGCTGATGCTGATCGAGGCCAGTGCCTTCGGCTTCGCCCTGGCACCGTTCGCCCTGACCCTGGCCACCCCGAACACCGCCATCGCCGGTGCCTTCGCCATCGGCCTGGTGATCTCGATCATCGGCGTGTTCCTGTCCGAGTTCGCCGGCCGCCAGCTTTACCTCAACAACGTGGTAGCGAAGATTCTCGGCTACGAGAGCGTGCGCGCCTCGGGTGCCGACGGCGACATGGTGCGTACCCACCTGGTGACCCTCGACAATACCCACATCGATGATGGCAAGCCGCATTACCAGCAGATGCTCAATCGGGTGAAGCTGCCCAAGAACGGCGACAAGCCGGCCAAGCGCTTCGGCCTGGTCGTGGCCTATGGCGTGTTCATCCTGGGCCTGGCGATCGCGGCCTTCTGGGTGCGCACCGAAACTCTCAACGCCCAGGAAGCCGAGTTGATCGCCCATCCGCCGGCGGTGTCGCAAGCGGCCGATGACTTCCCGGCTGGCGCTGACGACAGCTTCCCGGTACCGAGCGACATGCAGGGTATCGCCAACGAGGCGGCGGGCAAGTCGGCGCAGGATCAGATCGACGCGCTGCACCGTGCTTCGCTGGTGACCTTCGCCGTGCTCAGCGGGCTGTTCATCTTCATCCAGCTCACCAGTACCTTCCTGGCCTACCGCTTCGGCTTCGCCGGCACCCACTCGCGGGTCGCCTGGGACCTGGTGCGCAAGTTCTCCAGCGCCGCCGATTTTGTGCGTTACCACGAAACCAAGGCGCGCGAAGTCGCCACCGACGCCCAGGATTCGCTGGGCAAGCTGCAGTCCCTGCAACTGAGCGTGTTCCGGGTCAGCGGCGACGACCGCGAGAAGCTGCGCAAGGACAACGCCAAGCGCACCTTCAGCGTATTCATCGCCGAGCAGGAAGCGCGCCGGGCGTTCCGCCGCAAGAAAGAGAACGCCGACAGCATGGCCAATGAAAGCCTCAAGGTGGTGGAGGCTTACATCATCAAGGCTACCGAAGACCTCAAGGCCGCCATCGCCGCCGATGACAACGCGCGCATCCAGGAGATCATCCGGGTTGCACGCCCACGCATCGCCCAGATGAACGACCCGCAGTTGCAGCAGTACCGCGATGCCTTCAATGGGCTGGTGACCATGTTCAGCGTGGATGTCAGCCAGTCGGCGGTGGCGGTGACCACTACCGCACCGGTCACCGTGACCGTCGCGCCAGCCCCTGCGCCAGTCGCCGCGCCAGCCCCGGTGGTGGAAGTGGCGGTCGCGCCTGCGCCGGTCGAGGCGGTTGCCCCGGCCCCCGCACCTGCCGTCGGCGGGTTCGACCCGCACCAGTACGGTGACCTGACCGAGTTCCACGAGGACGACCTGGCCTACGTGGCACAGCGCCTGGGGGCCGAGCTCGACACGCTCAAGCGTGCCCGCCGCCTGCAGATGCTGGACAAGCCCAACAGCCAGCCGGCCTGACCGGACTCACCGCCCGCCGAGGCGCTGCCCATAGCGCTAGCGCCTCGGCCCGGGCACACCCCCTTCGGAGGTACGATGAAACTCAAGCGCCTGCTGCTTGCCCTGATCCTTGCGCCGAGCGCCCTGATGGCGGCCGAGCGCAATGACCTGCCAAGCTGCTACACCCAGGCCCGGGTCGACGAGTTCCGCAGCGCCCCCTCGGGGCGCCTGCTCACCGTCGTGGTCGACCAGACCACGCCCTTGACCACTGACCTGCAACGCACTGCATGGGGGCACATCAAGCGCTTCCTGCAGCCGGGCGACAAGCTGCGCCTGTACTCGTTCAGCGCCTACCTGGACGGGCACTACACGCGCCTGCAATACGCCGCAGAGCTGGAAAAGCCCCTCGACGAGGCGGTGCTGGGCAATGTGCCGATGATGTCGGCACGCAAGCTGGACAACTGCCTCAAAGGCCAGTCGGCGCTGCTGTACCAGCGTTTCGGCAAGGCGTTCGCCGGGGTCATGGGCAAGTCCAGCTCGGACATTCCGCGCAGCGAGATCCTGTTCAGCCTCAAGGCGGTCGGCGAAGACCTGCAGAAGGCCGAAAACGTCAACGAGCACGTCATCCTGGTGATGTCGGACATGCTCGAATACAGCGACTTCGGCAGCTTCTACCAGGCCAACGGCATCCGCCAGATCGACCCCAACGTCGAGCTGGCCAAAGTGCAGAAGCAGAACCTGCTGGCCGATTTCGGCGGTGCGCGCATCTATGTGCACGGCGCGGCGTTCGTGCCGACCACGGCCAAGAACGGCTACCGCAGCGGCAAGATGATCCAGAACCTGGAAACCTTCTGGCGCGCCTACTTCGACAAGTCCAACGCAACCTTGCAAGGCTTTGGCAACCCGGAGCTGACCGCCACCCTGGAGTGATGGCACGGCTGTGCTGCGCGCCGCAGTCGCAATGGCTGCAGCACGCAGCACCTGGTGGCTGGCCGAATTCGAAAAATTACGGTCACAGGGCTGTGTTTTGTATATGGAAATCCGTATATTCGCATCTCCATATGTATTGCCCCTTCGCGGGTAAACCCGCTCCCACAGGTTCACCACAACCTTCAACATTGTGGTGAACCTGTGGGAGCGGGTTTACCCGCGAAGGGGCCGGCAGCGTCAAAAAAGAATCAAGCAGCCACTCCGGCATCCGCCGTCAGCCCCAGCTTTTCGATCGCACACTGCTCAAAGGTTTTGCCATGATCACCCCACCCGAGCTCTTCAAGAGCCTGGCGGACGAGACCCGCGCTCGCGCCACTTTGCTGATCGCCCAACTGGGCGAGCTGTGCGTCTGCGAACTGATGTGCGCCCTGGACGACAGCCAGCCCAAGATCAGCCGCCACCTCGCCCAGTTGCGCAGCAGCGGCCTGCTGCTGGATCGCCGCCAGGGCCAATGGGTGTACTACCGTCTCAATCCGCAATTGCCTGCCTGGGTGCACGAGGTGCTGCAGCTGACGCTGCAGGCCAATGCCGCGTGGCTGCAGGCCAACGCCACACGCCTGCAGAACATGCAAGAGCGCCCGGTGCGCACTGCCGCCTGCTGCTGAACACCTGCCAAGCGAGGTCCCCATGCTGGTCGCCGTTGCCGTCTTCGTTTTCACCCTCACCCTGGTCATCTGGCAGCCCAGGGGCCTTGGCGTTGGCTGGAGCGCCACGCTGGGCGCGATCATCGCCCTGGCCGTGGGCGCGGTCTCGCTGCAGGACATCCCTGTGGTGTGGGCCATCGTCTGGAATGCCACCGCCACCTTCATCGCGATCATCATCATCAGCCTGCTGCTGGACGAGGCGGGCTTCTTCGAGTGGGCAGCCCTGCATGTGGCGCGTTGGGCGAGGGGCAGTGTTCATCGCCTGTTCGCCTTTTGCATCCTGCTTGGCGCCGCCGTTTCGGCGCTGTTCGCCAACGATGGTGCGGCGCTGATCCTCACCCCCATCGTCATGTCGATGCTGATCGCGCTGCGGTTTTCCCCTGCAACTACCCTGGCGTTCGTCATGGCCGCCGGTTTCATTGCCGATACGGCCAGCCTGCCGCTGGTGGTGTCGAACCTGGTGAACATTGTCTCGGCCGACTACTTCGGCCTGGGTTTCGCCGACTACGCCGCGGTGATGGTGCCGGTGAACCTGGCCAGCATTGGCGCCACCTTGCTGGTGTTGTGGCTGTTCTTCCGCCGTGACCTGCCACAGCACTACCCGGCCGACACCTTGCCGGCGCCGAGCTCGGCGATACGTGACCCGGCCACCTTCGCCGTCGGTGGGGCGACGCTGCTGTTGCTGCTGGTCGGCCTGTTCGCCCTGGAGCCGCTGGGCATCCCGGTCAGCGTGGTGGCGAGCGTGTGCGCGGCGCTGCTGTTCGCGGTCGCCGCCCGTGGCCACCGCATCTCCACCCGCCGGGTACTGCGCGAGGCGCCCTGGCAGGTGGTGATCTTCTCCCTTGGCATGTACCTGGTGGTGTACGGGCTGAAGAACGCCGGCCTTACCGACCTGCTTGCCCGGCTGCTCGATCAGCTCGCCGCCCACGGCCTGTGGAGCGCCACCCTGGGCACCGGCCTGCTCGCGGCGCTGCTGTCGTCGGTGATGAACAACCTGCCCAGCGTGCTGATCGGGGCGCTGTCGATCCAGGCCAGCGGTGCCGAGGGCCTGGTGCGCGAGGCGATGATCTACGCCAACGTCATCGGCTGCGACCTCGGGCCGAAGATCACCCCCATCGGCAGCCTGGCCACGCTGCTGTGGCTGCACGTGCTGGCGCGCAAAGGCATGCGCATCAGCTGGGGTTACTACTTCAAGGTCGGCCTTGTGCTGACTTTGCCGGTACTGCTGATCACCCTGTCGGCCCTGGCGCTGCGCCTGAGCCTGTGACACCCACCACCCTGCGAAGGAGCTTTCATGCGAGTCCTGTTCATGTGCACGGCCAACAGTTGCCGCAGCATCCTCAGTGAAGCGGTGTTCAACCACCTGGCGCCGCAAGGCTTCCAGGCGGTGAGCGCCGGCAGTTTTCCCAAGGGCCAGGTGCTGCCGCGCAGCCTGGCGACCCTGCAGCAGGCCGGCATCGCCATCGCCGGCCTGAGCAGCAAGGGTAACGATGCCTTTGCCGACAACCCGCCGGACATCGTCATCACCGTCTGCGACAAGGCGGCGGGTGAGGCCTGCCCGGTGTACTTTGGCCCGGCGCTGAAGGCCCACTGGGGGCTGGAGGATCCCTCCGAGGTGGTGGGTGACGAGGCGGTGATCGATGCCGCCTTCCAGGCCACCCTGGCCCATATCGAGCGGCGATGCATGGCGTTCTTCGCGTTGCCGTTCGCCACGCTGGAACCCGAGGCGCTCAAACGCGAGTTGCAGCGTATTGGCGGTCTTTGAGCCTTTGCTGCTCGGAAGGGGCCGGCCCACGGCGTATGATCGCCGGCCGCAAGCGCCGACAAGGAAACCGTCATGCTCCCCAACAAAGCCTGTGCAGTGGTGCTGTCATCCTCGCCGTATCCCCGGCTGCTGCTGTTCCGCCATCCTCTGGCGGGTGTGCAGTTGGTCAAGGGCAGCATCGAAAAGGGTGAAGCGCCGGGTGCGGCAGCCGTGCGTGAGTTGTGCGAGGAATCCGGGATCAGCGGTGCGCTGATCAAGGCTGACCTGGGGTGTTGGGATGCCGGCCACCAGGGGCAGGTCTGGTCGTTCCAGCTGTGTGAAGTGAAGGGGCCGCTACCGGAACAATGGGCTCATCAGACACTCGACGACCATGGTCATGTGTTCGAATTTTTCTGGGCCGAGCTCGACCAGCTGCCTCTGAACGAATGTCATCCGCTGTTCCAGCGGGCGCTGGTGTTTCTCGGCGCCGCGCTGCAGGCTCACGGCCATAAGGGCAAGTGGGTTGAGTGCGATCCCCTGTAGGAGCGGCCTTGCCGGGGCGCTCCCACAGGTTTCTGCGAGGCATCAACGCAGCTTGAGCAATCGGTCCAGCGAAAAGGCCCCGGCCCCTCGGGCGATCAGTAACAACAGCAGGCCGGCCCAGGTCAGGTGGGTGGGCCACGCATCGGGGTAGACGAACACTTCGATGACCGTGGTCATGCCGAGCAAGGCCAGGGCCGACAACCGGGTCAGCAGGCCGAGTACCAGCAGCAGCGGGAACAGGTGCTCGGCATAGGTGGCCAGGTGCGCCGCCAGCCAGGGTGAGAGCAGTGGCAGGGCGTATTCGCTGCGGAACAGCTCGTAGGTGCCGGGGGTGATGGTCAGCAGGCCTTCGACCTTGGTGCGCCCGGACAGGAAAAACACCGAGGCGATGCCGAGCCGGGCCACCAGGCACAACAGGTTGTCGCTCAGCAGCTGTTGCAGGCGCTCGGCAAGTCGGTTCCAGTGATGGCGCAGGCTGTTGGCCGGCCCGCTGGTGTGGGTGATGTCCATGGCAGCTCCTTCAGGCGAATGTGAGTGGACGAAAAGCCCGGACTTGCAACAGCCGGCCGAGCAGGTCGGTGAAGTCCAGGTCGGGTTGGGCTTGCAGCGCGAGCTGCGACGCCTGGTCCAGCGTCAGCCCGCCGGCACAGGCCTGGAGAAAGGCGCAGCCACCGTGTTCCAGGGAGTGATGGCGCACACCGTCGGCATCGCCGCTCAGCAGCACACCTTCCGCGACCCAGGGCTGCTCCTGCGGCCAGGCCAACTGTTCGCGGCTGCAGCGCCACAGGCTGTACGCCGGATGGTGTGCGAACCAGTACCAACGTACGCTGGCGCGCGGGCGCAGATGGCTGTATGCCAGGTCGCCGGCGGTCATGCCGGCCAGTTCGGCGAGGTCCAGGCAGGGATCGCAGGGCTCGCTGAAGGCCTCGTTCCACAAGCGGTCCAGGCGCGCCACATCGGCCAGGTAAGGCAGGCCGTGCTGCGCCTGCGTCGCTTCGAGAAAGGCCGCAAAGGTTGCGCCGTAGTGAATCAGCCGGGTATCGCTGGGCGGTGACTGCCGCGCATAGGCTGCCGCCGCATCACCCATCCAGGCTGGGCCGACCAGTTGCTCGACACTGGGGAAGTTGGCGCGCAGGGCATCGACGCAGCCAGCCAGCACGGTGTTGCGGTACACCGCAAACGCCGGCTGCTCGGTCAGCACCGCCAGTTGTGGCGCCGGCCGCCCTTGCAGCGCGTCGACGAACGCGTCCTGGAACTGGCGCAAAGAGGGATTCATGACAAGCCTCCAGTTTGTTCCAGCGTTGCCTGGGCCCGGTCGCGCTCGGCGAGCAGCTCGTTGAAGGGGGGAAGCTTGCCGTCACGTTCGATCAAGGTCGGGCGTGGTCCGATGCGCTCGATCAACCCTTGGTAAAGCGCCCAGACCGGTTCGGCGATGCTGGCGTCATGGGAATCGATCAGCAGCGCGCCCTGGTCGTCGTGGCTGTACCCCGCCAGGTGCACCTCGGTCACGGCGTGGGCCGGGAACCGATGGAGGTAGTCGGTGGTGTCGAAACCCAGGTTGTGTGCGCTGACGTGCACATTGTTGACGTCCAGCAGCAAGCCGCAGCCGGTACGCCGGACCAGCTCGGCGAGGAAATCGATCTCGTCCCAGTCATGCCCCTGCAACTGCAGGTAGTGGCTGGGGTTCTCGATGGAAAGGCGCCGCCCCAGGGCCTCCTGGCTGCGCTGGATGTTGTCGGCGATTCGCCCCAGTGCCTCGCTGCTGCGGGGGAAGGGCAGCAGGTCGGGGTGGTACTGGCCGCGCCAGGTCGACCAGGCCAGGTGTTCGGACACCAGCGCCGGGCGCACCTGGTCGATCAAGGCGCGCAAACGCCCTAGGTGCGCGGCATCCGGTTCAGCATCGGCTGCCAGTGACAGCGCAACGCCGTGCAGCGACAGCGGATGCTGCTCGGCGATGCGCGTAAGCCAGGCGAGCCGTGGGCCGCCGACCATGTAGTTTTCCGGGTGGACTTCGAACCACAGCCCATCGGCGTGGTGGGCCAAGGCCTGAGCGTAGTGCTCGGCCTTGAGCCCGAGCCCGGCGCCCAGCCGCGTGTTGCCGTTCATGGTCGGCCTCCTGCACTCAGGACTTGATCGGGGTCAGCGAGCCCATGCCGTTGGGCGTCTTGATCGAGGTGCAGGAGCCGGCCGGGACGTTCTTCCAGTGCATGCCGTCATAGTCTTTTTTGGCACTGCCGGCGCAGGTGGTGCCGGCGCCAGCCTTGCAGTCGTTCTTGCCGGCCATGGCAACGCCGTAGCATTTTTCCATGGCGGCACCGGTGCCGGCGGGTTGGGCGGTTTCCGCGGCCATGGCGACACTTGCCAGCGAGGCGAGGGCAAGGGCGGCAGTGGTGAGGGCGAAAGCTTTCATGGCGAGTCTCCAAAGGATGGGGCCGTGGCGAATTACCGGCGGCTCATGGACTAGTTCGCCGCACTCGTCCTTCGGGTTACAGCCACTACAAAATATTTCTCGCGATGTGCGCAGGCCACCTACCTTATTGAGGCAGGCCGACGTTCGCACGGCAGGGGTGTGCGACAGGGGGCCGATAAAAAGAAACGCGGCGAGGGTGTAACCCAGGCGGCCAATGCAACGAACTAATCCTCAGGCAGTGCTTAATGTGCGCGAGTTGCAGTTGCAGGCTTTGCTGCTGCGCGGGCTCTCGGGCGATGCAGTGGCATACCGCGATTTTCTGGCGGCTCTGGCGTTGCATGTGCGTGGCTTTTTGCAGCGGCGCCTGGCCAGGCGCCCCAGTGAGGTCGAGGACCTGGTGCAGGAAGTGCTGCTGGCGGTGCACAACGCGCGCCATACCTACCAGGCGCAGCAGCCATTGACAGCCTGGGTGCAGGCGATAGCCCGCTACAAGCTGGCCGATCATCTGCGCAGCTTCGCCCGCCACGAGGCGCGCAACGAGCCGCTGGACGATGACACCGACCTGTTCGCCGGCACCGGTGCGGAGCCGGCCGAGGCCAGCCTGGACCTTGAGCGCTTGCTCGAGCAATTGCCGGCACGTCAGCGCCTGCCCATCGTGCACGTCAAGTTGCAGGGGTTGTCGGTGGAGGAAGCAGCACGCCGCACCGGTCTCTCCAGTTCGGCGGTCAAGGTGGGCATACATCGAGGGCTGAAAGCCTTGGCCAGGTTGATTGAAGGCAGGAGTAACCATGAACACCGATGACTGGATTGACCTGCTGGCCCGCCACGAGGGCCCGGTGGACCGGCACGTGTCGGCCAAGCGCCTGGGAGTTGCACTGCTTGGTGGCTTGCTCGGCGCGGTGCTGATGACAGCGGCCATCTACGGTGTACGCAGCGACCTGGGCGAGGTCATCCGCACGCCACTGTTCTGGGCCAAGGTTGCACTGCCCGCCAGCCTGGCGCTGCTCGGGTTGTGGTTGACCCAGCGGCTGGCCCGGCCGGGTGTGAAGGGCGGTGCCTTGTGGGGGCTGCTTGGCCTGCCCTTGGTGCTGGTCTGGCTGGGCGCGGCGATCAGTCTGCTCGGTACCCCTGTCGAAGCCCGCGCCGACCTGGTTCTGGGCCGTACCTGGCGCACCTGTGCCTTGAACATCGCCCTGCTGTCGCTACCCTGCCTGATCGCTGTGTTCTGGGCCTTGCGCGGCCTGGCGCCAACCCGCCTGCGCCAGGCGGGAGCGGCTGGCGGATTGCTGGCCGGTTCGACGGCAACCCTGGCCTACTGCCTGCATTGCCCGGAGATGGGCGTGCCGTTCTGGGGGCTCTGGTATGTGTTGGGGATGCTGTTGCCGACACTTTTTGGGGTGGCTATCGGCCCGCGACTGTTGCGCTGGTGACCCGTTGCGCCCATCACGAGGTTGCAGGGCCAGCCTTGCGCTGGCCCTGCTGGCCGGTTATTGCCGGGCAGGTTGCAGGAAGGGGTTGCCCTTGTGCTGCAGGTACTGCTGGCCAAACCAGTACGAGGCGTAATCGGTGATATGACCGATATCGCGGTACACCGGCACCCCGTCGATGGCCATCAGGCAGGCGCCGTCCCGGCACTGGGCATCCTTCGGATCAATGATGATCAACTCTGGATACGCCTCCTGCGCGGCCTTGAACAGTGCGGTGAGCTTGGGCTCTTCAACGCCATCCCAAGGTTGCTGGTTGCAATGCGCGCTTTCGGCCGCGACGCCGAACATCCCACGCATTTTGATGTTGCGGTACACGCAGTTGTTGACGTTGGCCGGCATGAGCATGTTGGCCTTGACGATTACCGGAATGGCACCGGCCTCACGGATGACCTGCAGCCCTTCAAGCAGTGCGGCCTTGAGGCGTTGGTTGGAGAGCGCCTCGGTACGCTCGTCCTCCAGGGAGTTGACCACCCTGTCGGTGTTCACGTAGTTCTCCCAGATCTGGCCGAGCATCACGTACTTGTACTGATTCTGCTTGATCAGTTGGTAATAGTCGGCGCTGGCCGCGTGGCAGGTAACGTACAGCTCCTTGAACTTGTACCAGTCGTAGAGGTAGACGCCAGGCAAGGTCAGGCAAGCGGAGAAGGATTGCGCCATGACCGAGATGTTCGCGTCCTTGGCCAGGGTATCGATGAAACCCCACTCCTGGTTGGAGAACGAGTCGCCGATCAGCAGCGCCTTGGTTAGCGACTGCACGTCACCCATGGCGCAACGCTCGTCCGAGCCATCACGGGCACCTTCCAGGCATTTTTCACGGTGAGGCACTTCGGCGGCCTTGAGGCGGGTCAGGACGCCGTTGGTACCGTAGTCGAAGCGGGCGGGCCAGCCGTCGGCCTTCTTCCCGGCGGCATGCAGTGCCGACAGGCCGATGGCCGGCACGATCAGCATCAGCACCAGGGTCTTGGTGAAGCCCAGGCGCGAGTGGCGCAGTGGTTTTTCCACCAGCAGGTAGGACAGCGTTGCCAGGGCGAAGGTGAGGGCGAAGTAGCTGGCGATGACCGTTGGGGTCTTTTCCATGCCCAGGTAGTTGACGGTGGCGATGATCGGCCAGTGCCACAGGTACAGCGAGTACGAGATCAACCCGATCAATACCACGGGCCGGGACGACAGCAGCCTGGAGGTGATGCTGGAGGGGCCGACGAACAGCAGTGCGGCGGTGGCCAGGCAGACCAGCAGCGCGTGGTGGTCCGGGTAGCTCGCCACCGGGATGACCTGCAGGGCGGTCAGGACGATGACCAGCATCGCAACCAGTGCGATGGCCGAGGCCATGACCTTGCCAGGCTGTTTTCTGCCGTTGCCCAGCACGGCGACGCAGGAACCGATCATCAGTTCGAAGATGCGCGCCGTGAAGAAGTAGTAGCCATGCCCATAGAAAGCCTTGGAAATGTACAGTGCGGCGCCGAACGACAGCAGCGTCAACAGTACACAGGCATAGCCCAGCTGGCGTTTGCTCAGCGAGCGGTTCAGCAGCCACAGCCCCAGCGGCAGCACGATGTACCACTGCCACTCGATGGCCAACGACCAGGTGTGCATGAGCAGCAGGGTCGCGGCATCCGCCGTCGCATAGCCGCCCGTTGCCTTGCCGAAGTACTGGTTTGACAGCAGCAGGCTTGTGTACTTTTCGCTCTTCAGGAAATTGACATAGTCATCGGGCAGGTACAGGACGGTGGCCACGGCCAGGGTGCCGACCAGCAGGGCCAGCACCGCTGGCTGAAGCCGCCAAATCCGTCGCGCGTAGAACCCGGAGAACGTGAACGTGCCCTTTTCCATGGACCTGAGGATGATCGACGAGGTCAGGTAGCCGGAAATGACGAAGAAGATATCGACGCCGATGAACCCCGACGGGAACAGCGTGAGCCCGCCATGGAAGACCAGCACCAGCAGAACGGCAATCGCGCGCAGCCCGTCGATGTCCGCTCGATAATCAACTGTTCTTGCGGTGCCTTGGGCCGGCTGGGTAGTCGTTGCACCGCTGGGCGGAAGAACGTTTGAAACATCGTGTGGCGTGAGCGGATAGCTTTTGTCGTTTGACACAGTGGTAGTCCTTAATTCCCTTCCAATCGCCTTCAGAATCCAGGCAGCACGCAACGTGCCTGCGAGTGGGCCCGCAGGGCACAACAGCTTCCATGGTGAACAGCGCAGGCGTCTTCCAGGGCAGGGCCCTGGCTGCCGGCGCGTATCGTACAGGCCTTTAGTCATTGCATTCCATTTCAATTGCTTGGCGAATGGGCGAGGGCGGCCACAGGTGCCGTGACGACGCCCCGGGCAGCCTCCAGTGCCCTATCGAAAACCTGCCTTGGTACATCGAGAAACATTGTGAAAGCGCTGGTTACACAGCCGCGCGTCAGCGGCAGCTCCGCAGAGCCATAGTCAATCCCGCGTGTGTGCTCTGGCAGAAGCTGTCGGAGCGCCACTGGTCGCCTGAGGCAATGGAAGACTGGCATTCGCCTTGGGTGTGTACGATGATTTTCGTATCGACAAGGATGTCCCATGCAAAGAGGCTTCAAAGCAGCGAGGCGCGCAGTGATCGCAGCCCTCGAAGCGGGTGATTACCTGCATGCGTCACGCGGCGATATCGAGGTGAAGAACCTGTTGGCGACTGGAGCGGTTACGGCGGCGCAAGTCATCGACGTCATCCTCGCCTGCAACGGCACCCATTACTGCAGCAGCCCTCATCACACCGTGGCATCGGTCGAAGTTCACCTGATCAGGTGGCACGGTTGGTACATCAAGTTCTATTTTCTCGAGCCAGACACCTGGTTCATCAGCGTTCATCAGTGAGTATCCAGGCGATGACAATTCTTTTCGAAGGCGATACCGGCAAGGCGCTCTGCGAGCATTGCCATGCCGTGGTAACCACGCGTTACCTGCGCCGTGACGTGCCATTCAGTGATGGGCAAGGCGTGGCACGGGACATCCTGGTGGGCGTGTGCGATGGCTGCGATACGGTGGTGGCCATCCCGCCGCAGTCCACCCCGGCAATCCGCGAGGCGCGCAAGCAGCAACTCAAGTCCATCGAGGCGCGGCTGCCGGCGGTGTATCTCGATGTGCTCGACGCGGCGATGCAAGCGGTCAGCAGCGAGGCGGGGGCGCACTTGCGCAAGTTGTTCCTCGCCCATTATTTCCATTGGCTGGTGCGGGCCCGCCAGGGGGCGGGTCTGCAACCCGGTCACGAGGCCTTCGTCCAGGCACTCGACGCGCAGCGGCGTCAGAGGGGGTTGCCGGCGTCCGGAGCCACGCGGCGGTTGTCGATGAAGGTCAACGTGCACATGGCCGAGGACTTCCTGACGCTGCTGGGGCAAACCCGGATGAGTCAGACCGAGCTGCTAAAGGCGGTGATCGCAAGAATCCAGGTGGATGTGCTCGAGGCGCGTGATCCGCAGGTGATCGAGGCGCTGCAGCGACTGACGCGGCTGGCGGGTTAGGTCGGGTCGGGTGAGCCTGATTCATCACATGTGAGGCTTGCGGAGCTCATGATCCAGGCGTAACGTGCATCACATGTGAGACAAGGACACCCCCCTTCGATGACAGGCAAGAAAAGCTCCACCGACTACATGCGTGACATGCGCGCCCGGCTCAAGGCCGCGGGCCTGGTCAAGCGTGAGCTGTGGATCCTGCCCGAGCACGCCGCCGCCCTGCGCGGTATCGAGAAGGCTTTACGTCAGCCCCACGCGGGCAAACAGGTCAGAACGGAGGATTTCATGACCGAGCACACCCACTGGACGATCGAAACGCTGCACGGCGCCCTGCAAGGCCTGGACGAGGTGCGCGGCGGGTCGATCGGCCTGTCCCTGCAACAGGGCGCCGAGCCCAGCCTCAAGCTGGTGATGAACGAACTGGACGGCCTGCCGCTGTACATCGCCGTGGCCGGTGAGCAGATCCTGGTCGACACGCTGCTGGTGGAAGCCAGTCAGGTGAAAGACCGCGCTGCATTCAACGATGCGGTGCTGCGTACCCGCGACGTGTTCCCGCTGTCGTCCATCGGCCTGCACACGCTGCCCTCGGGCGAGTCGGTGTACACCATGTTCGGCGCCCTGAGCGCGGCCTCGTCGTTGGACAACATCGTCCAGGAGATCCACACCCTGGCCGACAACGTCATCACCGCCGCCGAAGATTTCGAAGACTACTTCACCCACTGATTCCGGAGATTGCATCATGAGTTTGTTGAGAAAGATCGTCACCGCCCTGCGTGGCGGCGCTTCGGAAGTCGGTGAGGCGATCGTCGACTCCCAGGCCCTGCGTATCCTCGACCAGGAGATCCGCGACGCGGACAACAACCTGATCGATGCGCGCAACCAGTTGGTCAAGATCATGGCCAAGCACAAGACCGCGCAGCAGCGCGTCACCGAGTTCGACAAGACCATCGGCGACTGGGAGCAGAAGGCCATTGCCGCGCTGGACAAGGGCGAGGAGGGCCTGGCCCACGAATGCGCGGCGCGCATCGCCGACCTGACCAACCAGCGTGACAGCGAGCAGGCGCTGGCCGACCAGTTCGGTGCGTCGGTGACGACCCTGACCGCCACCGTGAACAAGACCGAGGCGCAGATCAAGGGCCTCAAGCAACAGGTGGATCTGGTCAAGGCTCGCGAAAGCGTGCAGCGTGCCCAGGTCAGTGCGGCGTCGGCCACCGGCGGCGCCAATGGCAGCCTGGAAACGGCGGTCGGGTCGCTGGATCGCATCAAGAAGCGCCAGGCCGAGCGTGCCGCCGAGCTGGAAGCGGCGGCGGAGCTGGCGGGCAAGGCTGACGGCAGCGATCTGGAAGCACGCCTGAAGTCGGCTGGGATCGGCGCCAGCAACAGTGGTGCCGACGATGTGCTGGCACGCTTGAAGGCCAAGGCGGCCAAGCCGGCGGAGTGATTCGTTGAGTGGGCCGGCCTCATCGCGGGGCAGGCGCAAAAACCCTGTTGCAGACCCGTTGGCGGGGCACACGAAAAGCAGTATCGTGTCGCCCCCGCCAAAGGACTGCCGCGACCCAAGGGATTTTCAATGTCGCCTTCTGCCGACAGGCCCAGCCTGTTTGCTACAGCTCCAGTACTGGCTCCTGATCCGTCACCCTCTCACCCAGGAGATGCCCCGTGGGTTGGTTGAAACGCTTCATGGGCTTTGAAGCCCCTAAACCTGCCGCCAGCAGTCAGGCCCAAGGTAACCTGCCATTCGGCCTGGGCAGTGGGCGCATGCTCAAGCTCGATCGCTCGCTCAAACTACTGCTCGACGGGCATTGCGAACTGGAGGTTCCCGAGCAGGAAGTGGTCTGGGCGATTGGTGAGGTTGACCTCGGCCAGTCTGTGCGCCTGGCGCGCTTCTATATGGAAAACGAGGACTACTGGCTGCAGGTGGTGATGAACGGCGCGTCCGCTGACGATGTCCGTGACATCATCCTGTTCGGTTACTACAGCGTGGTGCCGGTCACCAGCGACGCGGAGCTCAAGCGCCTGGTCGGCCCCGAGTCGAACATCGGCCTGCCGTACTACGAGCACGAAGGCTACGAGTTCGTTCGCCAGTGGGGCAGCGAAGAGGGGCAGACCGAGCTCACGCCGATCAGCGAGTGGGTCACCAGCCCCGAGACCAGCTACCGCATCCAGCACCTGTCGATGCTGTATGCCCGCGAAACCGGCCTGACCGATCGCCGCGAATTCCTCCTGCTGTCGGTGGAGGAAGACGAGGACGGCAATGTCAGCCTGACCACTTCGGTGGGTGTCACCCTGCAATCAACGGACTTCAACGTCATCTGACAAGGATTCACCATGCTCGACGCACTTCGCATGTCGCTCAACGCCCAGGCAGTGATCGGCTTCATTCTCTACATCAGCGTGGCGCTGGTGCTGTTCTGGCTGTTCCAGTTCATCTACACGCACCTCACCCCGCATCGCGAATTCGCCCTGATCCGCGACAATAACAGCGCCGCCGCTATCGCCTTGGGCGGCGCGCTGATCGGCTTCTCGCTGCCGGCCAGCAACATCATCGCCTACAGCGTCGGCCTGCTCGACTTCGTGGTCTGGGTGGTGATCGCTGCCGTGGTGCAACTGTTGGCCTTTGCCATCACCAGCCTGGTGCTCAAGGGGTTGGCCAGCCGCATCGCCAAGGGCGAGATGGCCGCCGCGATCTATGCCGCCGCCGTGGCGATCAGCGTGGGCTTTCTCAATTCGGCCTGCATGACCCCGTCGGTCTGAGCCGTTTGCGCGCAAGGAGCCATACATGAGACGCAGTTCCGTCAAGCTGGTGCTGGCCAGCTCCCTGCCGCTGGCGCTTACCGCGTGCAGCGCGCCCGAGGAAACCTACACGGTCAGCAAGCGCAGCAACTACACCACCGTCCAGGCCTGTGTCGATGACAAGGTGCCGGTGGACGTGTGTTCCGATGCTTATATGGAGGCGTTGGCCGATCACCGTCGGGTCGCGCCGACCTATGGCGACAAGGCGGCGTGCGAGGCCGATTTCGTGCCGGACTACTGCCAGGTCACCAGCGACAACCGCTACATGCCGCGCCTTGGCGGTTTCGAGCTGGCGGTGTCGGGCGAGGTGAGCCAGTCGCAGGTCGACGCGGCTCGCACCCAGGTCGAGAGCAGTGGCCAGGCTGTCAGTGGTGGCAGCAACTTCAATGGCCTGCTCGCCGGCCTGCTGCTCGGCCAGGTGCTCAGCGGCGGTAATCGCCAGTACTACTCGCAGCCGGTCTACCAGTATCGCGACAGCCGCGGCGACTACCGCACCACCACCCTCGGCCAGCAGATCGACCAAGGCAAACGCTTCGAGCGCTCCGACCAGGCCCAGCAGAGCGGCGGCAGCTACAGCAGCTACTACTCCGGCAGCTCCAGCGGTAGCAGCTACAAGTCCAGAAACTCGACCCGTTCCAGCGTGTCCTCGTCGATCTCCCGTGGCGGCTTCGGCAGCCAGGCCACTGCGCGCAGCGGCTGGGGCGGCAAGAGCAGCGGCGGCTTCAGTTTCGGCGGTTGAGCATGCGCAAGATCCACTGCGACGAACGCCCGGACTGGCGCACCACCGCCGAGCGCGAAGGCTTCGCCTTTCACACCATCGACGGCGAGCGCTACTGGGATGAGCGCGGTTACTACCAGTTCAGTGAGGCCCAGGTCAGCCGTGACCTGGAGGCGCCCACCCAGGAGCTGCACGCGATGTGCCTGGACGCGGTGGCGCGCATTGTCGACAGCGAAGCGCTGATGACCCGCCTGGCGATTGCGCCGGCGTTTTTCGACCTGGTGCGTCGTTCGTGGAAGGAGGGGCATCCGCACCTCTACGGGCGTTTCGACTTCAGCTACGACGGCACGGGCCCGGCCAAGCTGATCGAGGCCAACTACGACACGCCGACCTCGCTGTACGAGGCGGCGGCGTTCCAGCTGATCTGGCTTGAGCAGCAGATTGAGCGCGGCGTGCTGCCGGCCCATGCCAGCCAGTTCAACACCCTGGCTGAAGACCTGGTGCGGGCTTTTGCGGCCTTCGAATGTGAAAGCCCGTTCTACTTCTCGGCCATCGGCGGCTCGATCGAGGACCGCGGCACCACGGATTTCCTGCGCAAGATGGCCGGGCACGTGGGTATCAGCACCCGACATATCGACCTGGAGGATATCGGTCTGAACGACGAGGGGCGTTTCGTCGACCTCGAAGGCCGACCAATCCCGCGCCTGTTCAAGCTGCACGCCTGGGAGCATATCTTCCACGAGGACTTCGGCCAGGCCATCGCCGGATGTGATACCCAGTTCGTCGAGCCAGCGTGGAAGTCGCTGATTTCCAACAAGGGCATCCTGCCGTTGTTGTGGGAATGGCACGAGGGCCATCCGAACCTGTTGCCAGCCTTCCTCGACGAAGACCCTCGGCGGCCGGTGCCCAAGGGCTGGGTGCGCAAGCCGTATTTCTCCCGCGAGGGGGCCAATGTGGACATTCGCACCACCGATGACCAGCGGGTGTTCGAGGATGGGCCCTACGACGATGCACCCTATATCCTGCAAGGTTTCGCGCCTTTGCCGAAGTTCGGCGACAGCTACACCTTGATCGGTTCGTGGGTGGTCGGTGATCTGGCCTCGGGGATCGGCATTCGTGAAGACGACACCCTGATCACCAAGGACAGCTCGCGGTTCCTGCCGCATGTGGTCGTGGACTGACCGGCTGCGCTGTCGCGTAGAGAACTACGTAGCAAGCCTCGTCAACGGGGGAGCGGGCTGATCACAACGTTGCGATTGCCCGCCGATGATGGCCCCTCCAATGGTCGGTTTCAGGACGCGCCGGGTCGCCCGCGCACAACCTCTTCGCGCAATAGCTGCCATGCTCTGGAGATGCCTTCGGACCGCGCGCACCTAGACGCTCGGCCTCAGGCAAGGAGGGTGCCCGGCACATCGTCACCGTGACGTGGCCGCGCACCGCAGCTGAACACCGCCGGGTACTGCTCATGTTTCGGGGTGGCCCGGGTTGCCGAGGTTTGCTGTATGCCTGATGAGTTGAACCACCTGCCCCTGATCCAGCGCGTCCTGGCCCGTGAAAAGGACACCCCCGGCGCCTTGTTGCCGATCCTCCACGCCATCCAGGCCGGCGTCGGCTATATCCCCGACATCGCCATCAATGAAATCGCCCATGCCCTCAACCTCAGCCTGGCCGAGGTGCGCGGGGTCATCAGCTTCTACCACGACTTTCGCACCACACCGCCTGCCCGGCACACGCTGCGCCTGTGCCGCGCCGAGTCCTGCCAGAGCCGCGGCGCCGAGGCGCTGGCCGCACAGTTGCGCGAACAGCTTGGCCTGGACGACCACGGCACCAGCGCCGACGGCGCGTTGAGCCTGCGCCCGGTCTACTGCCTGGGCGCTTGTGCCTGTTCACCGGCGCTCGAGCTCGATGGCCAGTTGCATGCCCGGCTCACCCCCGAGCGCTTGCGGGCGCTGGTGGATGGCTGCCGTGAGGAGGTGAAGGCATGTTGAACCTGTGCATTCCCTGTGATTCGGTGGCCCGCGCCGTCGGCGCCGATCAGGTGGCCGAGGCGCTGGCCCGCGAGGCCGAACGTCGCCAGCTGCCACTGCGCATCCAGCGCACCAGTTCGCGTGGCCTGTACTGGCTGGAGCCGTTGGTCGAGCTGGAAAGCGACGCCGGCCGCCTGGGTTTCGGGCCGGTCTCGGTCGAAGACGTGCCGGGCTTGCTCGACGCCCTCGCCACAGGCGAGCCAGGCCATGCCCTGGCACTGGGCCTGGTCGAGCAGATCCCTTACCTGAAAACCCAGCAACGCCTGCTGTTTGCCCGCGCGGGCATCACCCGGCCGTTGTCGCTGGACGACTACCACGCCAACGGTGGCTTCGAGGGCCTGCGCCGGGCAACGCTGATGGAGGGCGATGAGGTGGTCGCAGCCGTGCTTGAGTCCGGCCTGCGTGGTCGGGGCGGCGCGGCGTTCCCGGCGGGCATCAAGTGGCGCACCGTGCGCCAGGCCCAGGCTGTGCAGAAATACGTGGTGTGCAATGCCGACGAGGGTGACTCCGGCACTTTCGCCGACCGCATGCTGATGGAGGGCGACCCCTTCCTGCTGATCGAGGGCATGATCATCGCTGGGCTCGCCGTCGGGGCGAGCAAAGGCTACATCTATGTGCGCTCGGAGTACCCGGATGCCATCCGCGCCCTGAACGAGGCGATCCTGCTGGCCCGCGAAGCCGGTTACCTGGACGTCGCCGGCAAAGCTGTGGCCTTCGACCTGGAGGTGCGGGTCGGGGCGGGCGCCTATATCTGCGGCGAGGAAACCGCGCTGCTCGAATCCCTCGAAGGCAAGCGCGGCATCGTCCGCGCCAAGCCCCCGCTGCCAGCGCTGGAGGGGTTGTTCGGCCTGCCGACGCTGGTGCACAACGTGCTCACCCTGGCCTCGATCCCGATCATCCTGGCCAAGGGTGCTGCGTACTATCGCGACTTCGGCATGGGCCGCTCGCTGGGCACCTTGCCGTTCCAGCTGGCCGGCAATATTCGCCACGGCGGCCTGGTGGAGCGGGCGTTCGGTCTCACCCTACGCGAGCTGGTGGAAGGCTACGGCGGCGGTACCGCCAGCGGCCGGCCGATCAAGGCCGCGCAAGTGGGTGGCCCGCTGGGCGCCTGGGTGCCGCCGGCCCAGTTCGACACGCCGCTGGACTACGAGGCCTTTGCCGCCATGGGCGCGATGCTTGGCCACGGCGGCGTGGTGCTGGCCGACGACACCCTGAACATGGCCAGCATGGCGCGCTTCGCCCTGCAGTTCTGCGCCGAAGAGTCGTGCGGCAAGTGCACGCCATGCCGGATCGGTTCGACCCGCGGCGTCGAGGTGGTCGACCGGCTGATCGCCAGCACCGACCCAGCCATGCGCGAAAGCCAGGCCGGACTGCTGCGCGACCTTTGCGACACGATGCAATACGGTTCGCTGTGCGCCATGGGCGGGATGACCTCGTATCCGGTGGCCAGCGCCCTCAAGCACTTCCCCGCCGATTTCGGCCTGGAGGCCGCGCAATGATCAACTACTTCGACCCCAGCAGCGATATCGACCTGGGTACCCCCGAGCGTGTCAGCGACGTGCAGGTCAGCCTGGTCATCGATGGCCGTTCGATCAGTGTGCCGGCCGGCACCTCGGTGATGCGTGCCGCCGCGCTGCTCGGCACCACCATCCCCAAGCTGTGTGCCACCGACAGCCTCGAAGCCTTCGGCTCGTGCCGCATGTGCATGGTCGAGATCGACGGCATGCGCGGCTACCCGGCGTCGTGCACCACGCCGGTCAACGAGGGCATGGTGGTGCGCACGCAAACCCCGCGCCTGGCCGACCTGCGGCGCAATGTGATGGAGCTGTACATTTCCGACCACCCACTGGACTGCCTGACCTGCTCGGCCAACGGCAATTGCGAGCTGCAGACCGTCGCCGGCCAGGTCGGCCTGCGCGAGGTGCGCTACGGCTATGACGGCGACAACCACCTGAATGAACAAAAGGACGTCTCCAACCCGTACTTCGACTACGAACCCAGCAAGTGCATCGTCTGCAGCCGCTGCGTGCGCGCCTGCGAAGACATCCAGGGCACCTTCGCCCTGACCATCACCGGGCGCGGTTTCGACTCGCGGGTGGCGGCCGCCGGTGGCGCCGATTTTCTCAGCTCCGAATGCGTCTCCTGCGGCGCCTGCGTGCAGGCCTGCCCGACCGCGACCCTCAGCGAAAAAAGCCTGGTCCAGCTCGGCCAGCCCGAGCGCGCGGTGATCACCACCTGTGCCTATTGCGGTGTGGGCTGCTCGTTCCGCGCCGAGATGAAGGGCGACCAGTTGGTGCGCATGGTCCCGGACAAGCAGGGCGGCGCCAACCACGGTCACGCCTGCGTCAAGGGCCGATTCGCCTGGGGCTACGCCACTCACCCCGACCGCATCACCAAGCCGATGATCCGCAAGCGTCTGCAAGACCCCTGGCAAGAGGTCAGCTGGGACGAGGCGGTGACCTATGCCGCCAGCGAGCTGCGCCGCATCCAGCTCAAGTACGGGCGCGACTCCATCGGCGGCATCACCTCCAGCCGCTGCACCAATGAAGAGGCGTACCTGGTGCAGAAGCTGGTGCGCACCGCGTTCGGCAACAACAACGTCGACACCTGCGCGCGGGTCTGTCACTCACCGACCGGCTACGGCCTCAAACAAACCCTCGGCGAATCCGCCGGCACCCAGAGTTTCGACTCGGTGATGCAGGCCGACGTGGTGCTGGTGATCGGCGCCAACCCCACCGACGCCCACCCGGTGTTCGGCTCGCAGCTCAAGCGCCGCTTGCGTCAGGGCGCGCGGCTGATCGTCATCGACCCACGGCGCATCGACCTGGTCGACTCGCCCCATGCCCGTGCCGAGCTGCACCTGCAACTGCGCCCGGGCACCAACGTGGCCATGCTCAACGCCCTGGCCCATGTAATCGTCAGCGAAGGCCTGCTCGACCAGCGCTTCATCGATGCCCGCTGCGAGACCGAGGACTTTGCCCGCTGGCGCGATTTCGTTGCCCTGCCCGACAACGCCCCGGAGCTGCTTGGCCCGGTGTGCGGCGTGCCCGCCGAGCAGATCCGCGCCGCCGCCCGGCTGTACGCCACCGGCGGCAACGCGGCGATCTACTACGGCCTGGGCGTGACCGAGCACAGCCAGGGCAGCACCGCGGTGATGGGCATCGCCAACCTGGCCATGGCCACCGGCAACATCGGCCGTGAAGGGGTAGGGGTGAACCCGCTGCGCGGGCAGAACAACGTGCAGGGTTCCTGCGACATGGGCTCGTTCCCCCATGAGCTGCCCGGCTACCGGCATATCTCCAACGCCAGTGTGCGCAGCGAGTTCGAACAGGCCTGGGGCGTGACCCTGCAACCCGACCCCGGGCTGCGCATCCCCAACATGTTCGAGGCCGCGCTCGATGGCAGCTTCAAGGCGTTGTACTGCCAGGGTGAGGACATCGCCCAGAGCGACCCCAACACCCAGCACGTCACCGCGGCCTTGCTGGCGATGGAGTGCGTGGTGGTGCAGGACATCTTCCTCAACGAAACGGCCAAGTTTGCCCATGTGTTCCTGCCGGGCAGTTCGTTCCTGGAAAAGGACGGGACCTTCACCAACGCCGAACGGCGCATCTCGCGGGTACGCAAAGTGATGGAACCGTTGGCCGGCAAGGCTGACTGGGAAGCCACCATGGCCCTGGCCAACGCCCTGGGTTACCCGATGCAGTACCGCCACCCGTCCGAGATCATGGACGAAATCGCCCGCCTGACGCCGACCTTCCACCGCGTCAGCTACAGCGAGATCGACCGCCACGGCAGCCTGCAGTGGCCGTGCAACGACGCCGCCCCCGATGGCACCCCGACCATGCACATCGACCAGTTCGTACGCGGCAAGGGCCGCTTCATGCTCACCGGTTATGTGCCCACCGACGAGAAGGTCAACAACCGCTACCCGCTGCTGCTGACTACCGGGCGCATCCTCAGCCAGTACAACGTCGGTGCGCAGACCCGGCGTACCGACAACGTTGCCTGGCACGCCGAGGACCGCCTGGAGATCCACCCCAGCGACGCCGAGAGCCGCGGCATCAGCGACGGCGACTGGGTCGGCGT
The DNA here is from genome assembly GCF_003940825.1 of Pseudomonas oryziphila. Taxonomy (NCBI): domain Bacteria; kingdom Pseudomonadati; phylum Pseudomonadota; class Gammaproteobacteria; order Pseudomonadales; family Pseudomonadaceae; genus Pseudomonas; species Pseudomonas oryziphila. The sequence goes on from NZ_CP034338.1 coordinate 2,037,494, forward strand.
GGGCAGCCGTGCGGGGCAGAGCGTGCTGCGTGCCAGGGTCAGCGCTCGGGTGGCGGCGGGGGTGGTGTACACCACCTTCCACTTCCCCGAGTCCGGCGCCAACGTGATCACCACCGACAATTCCGACTGGGCCACCAACTGCCCCGAGTACAAAGTCACCGCAGTGGAGGTGGTGAAGGTGTTCCAGCCGTCGGAATGGCAGAAGCGCTACCAGAGCTTCAGTGACGAACAGCGGCGCCTGCTTGACGAGCGACGTCAGGCGCAAGGCAAGGAAAAGGCGGAGGTACGCCGATGAGCAGCGACAACCTGGTGAAGATGGCCAACCAGATCGCCCACTACTTCGACAGCGAGCCGGACCGGGACAAGGCGGTGCAGGGCGTGCGCCAGCACCTGCAAAGCTTCTGGACCCCGGCGATGCGCAGGCAGTTGGGGGAGTGGATCGAGGCCCATGCGGGGGAGGGGCTTGATCCGAAAGTGCGCGAGGCGCTGGCCTAGCGATTGATGGTGCGGCCTCATCGCGGGGCAAGCCCGCTCCCACGAGCAACAGCGTGGGAGCGGGCTTGCCCCGCGATGAGGCCGTGACAGGCAAAAAATGAAATGTCCGTCATATACGTGAGGCTATTCGCAAGCGAATGCTACGCTCGCGAAAACACTGTCACGGAAACCCACCATGGACATGAACTGGCACCAGGCCCTGCAAGACAGCCTGAGCTGGCTGGCAATTGCCACTGGCATCACCCTAGTCTGCTTCACCGCCGCCGCCACGCTGGCCGTGCGCTACACCCGCTGGGGCCGCCAGTTCTGGCAGCTCGCCGGGCCCTACTTCAGCATTCAACGCAGCTGGCGGCCGTTGCTGGCATTTGCCCTGCTGCTGGTGCTGACCCTGTTCTCGGTACGCCTGAACGTGCTGTTCTCGTTCTGGTACAACGGCTTCTACAGCGCGCTGCAGGCCCTGGACCAGGCAGCGTTCTGGTACATGCTGGGGGTGTTCGCGGTGCTTGCCGCCATTCATGTGCTGCGTTCGCTGTTCGCCTTCTACGTCACCCAGGCGTTCAACATCCATTGGCGGGTCTGGCTCACCGAGCGCCTGAGCGCCGACTGGATGCACGGCGATGCCTATTACCGCGGGCAATTCCTCGCCGAACCGGTGGACAACCCCGACCAGCGTATCGAGCTGGATGTGAACGCCTTCGTCACCGGCTCCGTGTCGTTGGCGCTTGGCGCGGTCAGCGCAGTGGTCTCGCTGGTGGCCTTCACCGGGATTCTCTGGGGGCTGTCGGCGCCGCTGGCGGTGGCGGGGGTCGAAGTGCCACGGGCGATGGTGTTCGCCGTGTATGTGTATGTGCTGATCGCCACCTGGATCGCCTTCCGCCTCGGGCAGCCACTGATCCGCCTGAACTTCCTCAACGAAAAGCTCACCGCCAACTTCCGTTACGCGCTGATGCGCCTGCGCGAAAACGCCGAGAACATCGCCTTCTACCAGGGCGCGCAGGTTGAGCGCGGCACGCTGCTCGGCCGCTTCTTCGCCTTGATCGGCAACGCTTGGGCGCTGGTGTTCCGGAACCTGAAATTCAGCGGTTTCAACCTGGGCGTCAGCCAGGTCGCGGTGGTCTTCCCGTTCATCCTCCAGGCGCCGCGCTTCTTCAGCGGTGCGATCAAACTGGGCGACGTGATGCAGACTGCCCAAGCCTTCGGCCAGGTGCAGGATTCGCTGTCGTTCTTCCGCGAGTCCTACGACACCTTCGCCAGCTACCGCGCCACCCTCGACCGTCTGACCGGCTTCCTTGATGCCAACCAGCAGGCCAGTGCCTTGCCCAAGGTCGACACCGACGGCTTGCCCAAAGCATTGGCCATCACCGGGCTGCAGGTGCTGCGCCCGGACGGCCATGCCCTGATCGCCAACCTCGACCTGCACCTGCAGGCCGGCCAGGCGCTGCTGATCAAGGGGCCTTCGGGCAGTGGCAAGACCACCTTGCTGCGCGCCCTGGCCGGGCTGTGGCCCTATGCCGAAGGCGAGGTCCGGCGGCCACTGGGGCACCAGGCGCTGTTCCTTTCCCAGCGCCCGTACCTGCCCTTGGGCGATCTGCGCACGGCCATCGCTTATCCGGCAGACGGCAGGCCCGAGGACGATGCGCGTATGCAGCAGGCGCTGCGCCAGGTCAACCTGGCCCACCTGGCCGAACGCCTCGACGTGCAGTGCGACTGGTCACGAATTCTTTCGGTGGGCGAGCAGCAACGCCTGGCGTTCGCCCGGGTGCTGTTCAACCAGCCCCAGGTGGTGTTCCTCGACGAGTCGACCTCGGCGATGGACGAGGGGCTGGAGCATGGGCTGTATGCCTTGCTGCGCAGCGAGATGCCCGAGACCTTGCTGGTCAGCGTCGGGCACCGCAGTACCCTGGCGGCGTTCCATACCCACCGGCTGGAAGTGGACGGGCAGGGTGGGTGGTCGTTGTTCGAGCAGCAGCCGGTGGTCGAGGAGCCGGCTTAGATCCGCGGCCCTCAATGCCTTCAGACCGCTCCTACAGCGAACGTGCAAGTTCATTGTGGGGGGCGGCTCGTCGGCGACGGCCCCGAGCGGCCCTTTCAGGGCTGGATCTGGCATTTCCATACACCCGCCAAAGTGGCCAGCGCAAAAGCCCCACCCACCAGAAACGTCGCCTGATACCCCAGCCAATCCCACAACCCTCCGGCCAGTGCACTGGCCACCAGCAGCGCCACCCCGGTCAGCAAGTTGAACAGCCCGAACGCCGTGCCGCGCAGGTCGGCTGGCGCGCTGTCGGCGATCAACGCGCTGAACACCCCTTGGCTGAAACCCATGTGCAGCCCCCACAAACTCACGCCCAATGCCAAGCCGAGCCCGTTCGGCAGTAGCGCCAGCGAGAGGTCGGCCAACACCAGCAAGCCCAGCCCGACCATCAGCACGCCGCGTCGTCCGAGCCGATCCGACAGCACCCCGGCGGGGTAGGCCGACAGTGAGAATGCCAGCGCCATGGCCACCAGCACCGCTGGCGCCCACAATGCCGGCAGCCCCAGCGCCTGGCCGCGTAGCAGCAGGAAAGCCTCACTGAAACGGGCCAGGGCAAAGCACGTGGCCAGGAGGATCAGCCGCCAGTAGCCGCGCCCCAGGCGTGCCAGTTCGGGCAATGCCAAGGGCGAGCGCACGGGCCTGGGCGCGCCACGGTCTTCAGGTTCGTGGACGAAGGCCAGCAGTACACAGACGGCCAGCACGGCCGGTATCACGGCGGCCCAGAACACCGTCTGGAAATGGCTCGCCGTCAGCCACATCAACAGGATGGCCAGCAGCGGCCCGATGAACGCGCCGACCGTATCCAGTGCCTGGCGCAGGCCGAATGCCGCCCCGCGCAACGCCGGAGGGGTAACGTCGGCAATCAATGCGTCACGCGGGGCGCCTCGTATGCCTTTGCCGATGCGGTCGACGAAGCGGGCAGCAGTCAACCACTCAAGCCCCGAAGCCAGGGGGAACACGGGCTTGGTCATGGCCGCCAGGCCATAGCCGAGCACGGTGAGCAGCTTGCGCTTGCCCAAGTGGTCGCTGAGGGCGCCAGAGAACACCTTGGTGATCGATGCCGTGGCTTCGGCGATGCCTTCGATCAGCCCGACCGCCAGCACCGACGTGCCCAGTACGCCAACCATGTACAGCGGCAGCAGGGCGTGGATCATCTCCGAAGAGATGTCCATGAACAGCGAAACGAAGCCCAAGGCCCAGACGCTGCGGGGGAGGGGTAGGTGGGGCATGGTGATCTCGCGCAGGGCTTCGAGATCACTGTAGACAATGCCGGCCCTTTCGCGGAGCAGGTCGCATCGGCGCACCGCCGCCCCCATGACGCCTTACGACTTGAACCGCCCTACCAGACCGTTCAGCTCATCCGACAGCAGCGCCAGCCGCCCGGAGTCCGACTGCGCCGAGCTGGCCAGCCCTTCCACCAGCCGTGCTTCGTCGTAGATCTGCTGGATGTGCCGGTTGATCTCTTCGGCCACGCTGTGCTGCTCCTCGGCGGCGGCGGAAATCTGCAGGTTCTGGTCGCGGATCTCGTTCACCGACAGCTGGATGCCTTCGAAGCTGTCCCGCGCATGCTCGATCGACGACACGCTGGCGCGCGACAGGTCCAGGCAGCTTTCCATCTTCTGCGAGACCTCCTGGGTCTTGTCGCCGAGGGTATTGAGCAACTGGTCGATCTCGCCGGTGGAGTCGGCGGTGCGCTTGGCCAGTGCCCGCACTTCATCGGCGACCACGGCGAAACCGCGGCCCTGGTCACCGGCCCGTGCGGCTTCGATGGCAGCGTTGAGGGCCAGCAGGTTGGTCTGCTCGGCGATGGCGCGGATGGTGCCGAGGATCTGGTTGATGCTGCGGCTGCCGGCTTCCAGTTCGACCATGGCCTGGGATGATTCGCTCAGGCGGCGGCCCAGGCGGTTGACGTTGTCGGTGGTCTGCTCGATCTGCTGCTTGCCTTCGGCCACTCGGCGATGGCCCTGTTCGGCGGCATCGGCGGCGCTGCTGCATGAGCGCGCCACTTCGTTGGCGGTGGCGACCATCTCGTTGAACGCAGTGGATACCAGCTCCACCGCCTCGCGCTGGCGCCCGGCGGCTTCGTTCATGTCGTCGGCCATGGTGCTGTTGGCCTTCGAGGCCTGCTGCAGGTTGTTCGACGCGGCGCCGATGCGCTGGATCAGCTGGCGGATGGCGGCCAGGAACTTGTTGAACCAACCGGCCAGTTCGGCGGTTTCGTCCTTGCCCTGGATCTGCAAGTCGCGGCGCAGGTCGCCTTCGCCTTCGGCGATCGACTGCAGGCCCAGGCTGACCTGGCCGATGGGCTTGACGATCACCCGCGAGAAGGCCGCGGCCACCAGGGCGAACACCAGCGCCAGCAGCATCACGATGACGGTGGTGACGTAGGTCATGCGCGTGGCCGCGGCCATGACTTCGTCGTATTCGATCAAGCCGATGAAGCGCCAGCCAAGGCCCGGGGAGGTCCATACGTTGGCCATGTAGCGCACGCCATCGATCACCACCTCGGTGGAGCCCTGTGCGGTGGCGGCCAGCTGTGCGTAGGGCGCGCCGAGGTCCTTGAGCTGTTTGAAGCTGTGCGAGGCATCGCGCGGGTCGACCAGCACCGTGCCGTCTTCGATCAGCATCACGTAGCCGCTGTCGCCGAGCTTGATGCTCTTGACCAGCTCGGTGAGGTTTTTCAGTGAGACGCTGACCACGAATACGCCCTTGGCCTTGCCGGTTTCGTCGAGCAGCGCCCGGGCGGTGCCGACCAGGGCCACATCGTCCTTGTCGTAGTAGTAGGCGGCGGTGCGCACGGTCTTGTCCGGGCTGGCCATGGCGGCCTTGTACCAGGGGCGGGTGCGCGGGTCGTACTTGGCCAGTTGCGGGTCGTCCGGCCACTTGGCGTAGCTGCCGTCTTCCAGGCCGATGGACAGGATCGCCGCCGCCGGGTGGGTGGTGCCATAGCGGGCGAAGGCGTCGATGACCTGCTGCGCGGCCGGCGGCAGGGGCTGGCTGGCCGCATCGGCGGCAGTGTAGTTCTTGAGTGAGGCGACCGAGGTGTATACAGGATCCTTGGCCATTTGATCGACATTCTGCAGAGTACCGTCGAAAAATTGCCGCATGTTGCCGTCGATCTGGCGGATTTCCCGGGTACTGCCATCGAGGAACTGCTCCACCGCTTCACTGCGGATGTTCAGCACCGAAATGCCGCCGACCAGCGCCACCGGGATAAAAGCCACCAGTACGAAGGCCAGGACCAGCTTGTTCTTTATCTTCATGCGTGACGCCCATCCGTGAGAGTGAAGGTGCACATGGCCGTTGTATCTGTCTGATGGCCACTTGCTATCTTTGCTGTTCAGGTGGGTCGGAATATAAACCTTTGACGAAATATTCGTGTACAAAAAATCAAGTAATTGTTTTGATCTTTGAGTCAGGCGGGGGTCAGGCGAGGGTGTAGGGGATGATGTTGGCGGGTTGGCTGGCGAACAGCGGGCCGAGCATCCGGTGATCATCGGTCAGGATGAAATAGTCGGATGCCAGTTGGATGAGAGAGTTGTCGGTGATACCGAAGCGCAGGAAGTGCTCGCCACAGCTGTCGGTATGGATGTCCGACTCGACCTGGCGGAACATCGAGAACAGCTGGCCGGCGACGGCGAGGGCCGAATGGTAGGCGAGGCCAGTGAGGTCGATCAGGTTGGAGATTTCGGTGGCGATGTAAGGGGTGATGTGAACTTCGTCGTGCTCGGCGATGATCGCCAGGACCTTCTGGTAGTCCGCGTCAGCGAACTTCTTCAGGCGTTTTGACACCCGGATGAACCTGCCACCTTCCAGGCTGCCGATTACCAGCAGCAGGAGCAGGTTGGTGTCGATGATCAGCTTCCTGGCCATTCATCACTCCTTGTTCCTGAAACCCTTGAACTTGCCGCTGGCCGCATCGATGAGAAACACCTTGTGCTCGCGGCGAGTACCCATGATCTTCGCCAGCTGGCGCAGGGGTGAAGTGCTGTCGGCGTCGACGTTGAGGGGGGCCGGGTCGAGTTGGTAGCTGTAGGTGATGTGGTAAGTGCTCTCGTCGGGGGAGAGCAACGCTTCCTCGAGTTGCACATGCATGGCGCTGGCGACCAGCTTGTGCAGGTTTTCGGCGGCAATGCCGATGGCGTGATCGAACTCAATCATGGTGGCTGCTCTTGTTGGATGCCTCGGGGCCAAGAGTGGGAGGCAGACAGGCTGTAGGAGTGGATTCTGGCACATGGGAGCACGCAGCGCTGTGAGGGGAAGAGACTGCACGCTAGGGCGATATCCAGGCAGGAGCAAGCGGCAAGCTGTAAGTGCATGTTCCATCGAATGAAATCGCGGTGATTACGCAAGTGATTGGTTTTAAGGAGAATTCTTAGGACTTTCCTTATTTCACGTAGGGTATTTCCCAAGCATGATTTTGCGGCCTTTCGGCGGTTGTTCTCGTCAGCCGAGCTCCTTAGTCTCGCCGGGTCGTTGTCACTTCAACGACCGGGTGTGCAAGCCCGCACATGTAGTGCGAAGAATACGCCGCTGTTTGATCAAGGCGAATTCGCTCGCAAGCCGCTTATGGTGGCTGCGCGTGGGAGGTCTTCGGACCTGCCGGGTTCCTACATCTCGGTCTTGCACACCTGCGCGCAGCTGCCTCCAACTTTCCGAGTGCAAGCGGATTCAGGCAGCTTTTCATGGCTATGTAGGAGTGCTGACCATGCTGAAAATCGTTCCCGATCCACCCCACACCTGGCTCCGGGAGGTTCACCGATGAACCACGCCCCAGCCGGAACCTCCCGGCCCATTCCCCCGCGCCCAACCACGGCCCACGCCCATTTCGGCACCTGCCACGACGCCCATCCCCCGATGTTCTCGGTTCGCGCCGGCATCGATGGCGAGGACGCGCTGGTCTGCGCCGTGGCGGCCTTGCAGGCGGCCTATGAAACCAACGCCCTGGCGCTGGAAAAAGCCGAAGAACCGTTGCGCAGCCTGCTGGTGGCAACGGAGAACTCGCTGGAAAAAGGGCTGGCGTTGTCTTCGGCAGTACTGGAAGGGATAGAGCGCGGCTGAAAATCTGCGACAAAGGCCGCGTTGCGGCCTTTGCGCGGTGCACTTGGAATAGACGTCCTGACTTTCGTTAATCAAACGCCCCTGGCCGTCGCTATTTAGCGTTAGTCAGCGATTTTGCAGGACTTCTCGGAATACATCTGGTCGCGCAGATGCGATATGGAGTAACGAACGTGCTGCACCTGAGGGGGTGCGTCTGCCCTGTTCCCATTCTTGCAATGTGCGCACGGAGACGCCTAGCAGTTCAGCGAACTTAATTTGCGAGAGCCCGGTTCTGTTCCGTGCTTCGGCAGCTTCGCTGATATCTACGTGATGAACGGCGCCATAATGCCCGGCGTTGACATCTCGAATTGACTGGAGCAGTTCTTCGCCAATGTTGCGTGTGGCATCTCGCTGCATCAGTTCTTTTTCAGTCAGGGGCATGGTTCAGTTCCTTCGCGATCTTGCGCAGCATATGCGCGGGGATATTCTCTGTAGCGCTCTTGCCGTAAATCAGCAGTGTTATCAGGACTCCATTGGCCAGCTGGACGGTGTAGACCACCCGTACAGCCCCACGTTTACCTTGGCCTTCCATGCCCCAGCGGACCTTGCGACACCCCCCTGAACCAGGGATAACCGATCCGACATTCGGATTGTTTGCAAGGTACTGCATGAATGCGCCGTGTTCGTCTTCGGTCCAGTAGTCTGGCCAAAGCTTGGTGAAAAGCGCAGATTCAATGATCGTCAGCATAGCGCATCCCTACGTCTTTGACGTAGGGATTCTGCTGTGCCTTGTCGAGATTCTGAAGCAGATGGTTGTTTCGAGTAATTGCGGTGACATGCTGAGTGGGATCAGTTAGCCGTCACTCTTGCAAACGCGCAGCCTCGCCCCTGTTCACGCCACCGTCTGACGGAGCAAAACACCTCGCTCCTCGAGCCATTGCTCAAAACGCTCGAACGTCGCAAGCGCGGCGTGTACCGAACAGGTCAGCGCGGCCGGTGGCAGCGAGGCCTCTGCCAGGCGGGCGAGGAAGCTGCGCCAGTGCGTCCCGGTCAACGGCCCGTACACGTCGAAAAAGGCAGCGCCGCTTTCGGCCCCGACGCCCAGGCGCTCGGCCATGGCGCGCTTGAGCACCTGCCCGCCAAGCGTCGAACCTTCAAGCACGTACATCACCCCCAAGGCACTGGCCTCGCTGTCGATCAGCGGCAGGGCGCCACACTGGGGCAGGGCATCGATCTGGGCTGCGTCGAGGCCAAGTGCGAACAGGTCACGGACGAGAGCCGGGGCTTTGTTGCGCTCGACGCCCTGGTAGCCGGCGAGTGCAGCTTCCAGCGGGGCGTGGAAGCCGTAGTAGGCCTCGATCAGGCGCTGATAAACCGGCAAGTCGAAGCCGTCGCTGAAAAACGGAAGACGCTGTTCAAGCCCCTTGTGGCAGGCTCGGGTGCCCTCGCGCAGGGCTTGCAGCAAAGGACTTGCAGGATCGGACATGGGGGAGCTCTGGCAATCGACAGCGGACGATAGTGCCAGCCCGTCCACGGGAAAACCACTATTGGATCCAGGTTCAAGGCGCTTGAACTGTGCGCTGTATCTGCAATCATGGCGCGCCCCCGGAGCGGGGCTTTCAACGGCATGACAGGAAGGCGGCATGATGCGCGCAACAACACGGAACGGCTGGGCCCTGGGCCTTTTAATGGCAACCCCAGGCCTTGCGGCCGCGGCCCCCGAAGCGGTACCGCTATACCGCGAAATCAAGGACTGGGTGGTGGGCTGCGACAATACCCGCTACTGCACCGCAGTGCTGGCCGATCACTCGGAGCAGTCGCGCATTTTCATTCGCGTGCAGCGCGAAGCAGGGGCCACGGGTGCTTTGCACCTGACGCTGTTGGGCAGTACCGACTGGTCTGGCGAACCTCTGCTCGACGGCCAGCCATTGATGGCCGCCTGGCGTATCACCCGCCACGCCGAGACCCAGTTGGAGGTGGACGGCGCGGATGCCTATGCTGTCCTGCGCCAGTTGCGCAACGGGCAAAAGCTGGTGGACGACACCCCTCATCAGGAGCGGGAGAGCTCGTTGCAGGGCCTGAGTGCGGCCTTGCTGCTGATTGACTCCGTGCAGGGGCGCGTCGGTCACCCCAGCGCCCTGGTTCGCCCGGGCGATACGGTCGAAGATGCGCAGTTGCCTACATTGCCAGCGCCCAAGGCCCCCGCCTTCGTTGCGCGACCAGCATTGAGCGAAGCAGAGCAGGCTGGCATCACCCAGGTGGTGATGGCCAGGGCCGCTGCCCAGGACCAGTTGAAGAACGAATACGATGTGCCGCCTGAGCTTGAGGTGCATGCGCTGAACGACCGCCAGGCGCTGGCGCTGCTGAGTTACAACTGCAACGACTTCAACTGCCAGTACGCGCTGTACCAGGTGGCGCGATCAGCGCCCTACGCACTGGCGCCGATGGCCTTCGAGGTGCCGGCCAGCCCGGTCAACAGCCTGACCCGCGACCACATCAGCATCAACCAGAGGACCGGTGAGTTGTACAGCTACGCCAAGAACGATTACCCCGGCAGCTGCGGCACGGAAGAGTTCTGGCGTTTCGACGGCCAGCGCATGCGCCTGACCCGGCTGCTGCGGATGGAGCGCTGCGTGGGGTTGGGGCCGGACTACTGGCCGGTGCTGTGGCGCACTCAGGAGTAGCCCGTTCTCGGCTCAGAACGCCAGTTTGTAGCCGATCAGCAGCAGCATGGCCGCCAGGCACGGGCGCAGTACGCGGTCCGAGATGCGCCCGGTGAGGTGGCTGCCCAGGTAGATGCCCGGCAGCGAACCCAGCAGCAGGTAGCCCAGCAGCGACCAGTCCATGTTGCCCATGCTGGCATGGCCGAGGCCGGCGACCAGGGTCAGCGGCACGGCGTGGGCGATCTCGGTGCCCACCAGGCGACGGGTGACCAGGAACGGATACAGCAGGAACAGGGCCACGGTGCCCAGCGCGCCGGCGCCGATCGAGGTCAGGGTGACCATAATGCCCAGGATCACGCCGGTCACGACGGTGAGGATGTTGAGGGTGCGGTCGCTGAGGTGGTAGTGGTCACCGGCATGCTTGCTGGCAAAGGCCTGCAGGCGCGACTTGAACAGGATTGCCAGGGCCGTGAGGATCAGCACCACGGCCAGGCCTTGCTTGATGATGGCGTTGAGCGCCGAGGTGTCGGTGTGCAGGGTGCTGAGGAACCACAGAGTAAGAGCTGCGGCGGGTACGCTGCCCAGGCTCAGCCAGCCGGTGATCTTCCAGTCGATGTTCTTGTTGCGCCCGTGCACCCAGACGCCGCTGGCCTTGGTGATGGCGGCATACAGCAGGTCGGTACCCACGGCGGTGGCCGGGTTGATGCCGAACCACAGCAGGATCGGGGTCATCAACGAGCCGCCGCCAACGCCGGTCATGCCGACGATGAAGCCCACAACCAGTCCCGCAATGGTGAAACCGAAAGAACCTACATCCATACGCTACTCGACGCCCAGCTTGCCCGTGATCGGATGGAAGCCAGCATATAGATTTTTTTATAGCCAAATAGACTTGTTCGTTATTAGGTTATAACCGCGTTTGAGAGGCAACTGTCCTGTGTCGCCTGCACTGGCCCCACCTCGACCGCATCGACCTCAAGCCATGCGCGATCCCTGTGGGAGCGGGCTTGACCCGCGAACACCGGCGCAGCCGGTGCCATGCAACGCGTTGGCTGCTTCGCGGGTGAACCCGCTCCCACAGCCTGGCGATCCGTTATCACCACCGTCAAGCTCCTGCATCGACCTTGCGCCATGCGCGATCCCTGTGGGAGCGGGCTTGCCCGCGAACACCGGCGTAGCCGGTGCCATGCAACGCGTTGGCTGCTTCGCGGGTGAACCCGCTCCCACAGGGTCTTCGCCTGAGTACCGGTTAACGATCCGTCATCACCACCATCACCTGCGCATCCCCGCCATCCTCGCTTTCCGACAGGTAGATATGCCCCACCTGGCTGTCGAAGTAGGCGGTTTGCTGCGGGCCGATGCTCACTGCCTCGCCGGTCTCGAACTCGATACGCACGCGCCCGCTGAGCACCATGGCGAACTCTTGCCCCGGGTGGCGGATAAAATCGTCGAACTGCCCGCGTTCTCGGGCAATGATGCGGGCATAAGCCGGGGTCATGCGCCGCTCCGGGAAGGCACCGGCAATCGGGTAGTAGTCGTAGGTGCCGGTGGAGTAGCCGGCCACCTCGGCCAGTGAATCGACCACCACGGTGGCGGGCTGCGGTGCGCTCGCCGGGCCGCTGGCGCGAAACAGCTGGGCGATGTCGAGGTTCAGGGCGCGTGCGGCGGCGGCCAGTTTCTCGTAGCTCACCGACACCTGCGCCAACTCCATCTTCGACAGTGTCGACACCGGCACCCCGCTGAGTTCGGACAGCTGCTTGAGCGTCATCTGCCGTGCCTTGCGCACCTGGCGCAGGCGCGCGCCGACTTCGTCGCGGTCAAGCAGGGGGCGGGCAGCGGTGGCGTCAGGCATCAGGGCTCTCGAACAGGCGGTGGGCCGTGCATCTTACCTTGGACGCTTGCGCAATCCGAAATTCTCATATATTAGAATTCTCACAAATGATAATTCATGCGGTGGGAGCGTAGATGACACAAATCCATGACACCCTGATCATCGGTGCCGGCATTGCCGGTGCCTCACTGGGTTACCGCCTGGCCGGGCAGCAGCGGGTACTGATGCTCGAGCGCGAGGCGCAGCCGGGCTACCACGCCACCGGGCGTTCGGCGGCCATGTTCATGGAGGCCTACGGCACCCCGCAGATCCAGGCCCTGACCCGCGCCAGCCGGGCGTTCTACGAGCAGCCGCCGGTTGGCTTCTGTGAGCATGGATTGCTGGAACCGCGCGGCTGCCTTTACGTCGCCAGCCACGAACAGCGCGACCTTCTCGACGCCACCTATGCCCAGAACCAGGCCAACGGCACCGCCGTCAGCCTGCTCGATGCCGACGCGGCGGTGGCCCTGGTGCCCAGCTTGCGTGGCGAGCTGCTGGCCGGTGCGGTGCATGAAACCGGTGCCATGGACCTCGACGTGCACGCCCTGCACCAAGGTTTTCTGCGCGGGTTCCGCCAGGCCGGTGGTGAGTTGCGCTGCAACGCCGAACTGGTTCGGGCCCAGTATGTGAGCGGCCTCTGGCAGGTCGAACTGGGCGATGGCAGCCAGCTGCAGGCACGGCAACTGGTCAACGCCGCCGGCGCCTGGGCCGACCGCGTGGCCGAGCAGTGTGGGGTCGATACCATCGGCCTGCAGCCTTGCCGACGCAGCGCGTTCACCTTCCCGGGCCCGGCGCAGCACGATTTCGCCCGCTGGCCTGCAGTGATCGGTGTCGACGAAAGCTTCTATTTCAAGCCCGATGCCGGCCAGCTGTTGGGGTCACCGGCCAACGCCGACCCGGTCGAGCCTCAGGACGCCGCGCCGGAAGAACTCGACCTGGCCCTGGGCATCTTCAACATCGAAGCCATCACCACCCTCGAGATCCGTCGGCCCAGCCACAGCTGGGCAGGCCTGCGCTCGTTCGTCGCCGACGGCGACCTGGTGATCGGCTTCGATCCGCAGCAACCGGCGTTCTTCTGGCTGGCCGCCCAGGGTGGCTACGGTATCCAGTCCGCCGCCGGGGCCTCGCGGCTGGCGGCGGACCTGTTGCAAGGCCTGCCCTTGTGCTCAAGCCTCACCCAGCAAGGGGTCGAGCCTGCGCGCCTGTCCCCGGCACGTTTCAACTCAACCATCAAAGGAGATTGCCATGAGCAATGACATTCAGCGTTTTCCCAGCAGCCTGCCGTTTCCGTTTTCCCGCGCGGTAAAGGCGGGTGGCTTCCTGTTCCTTTCCGGGCAGATCCCGATGAGCCCTGCCGGCGAGGTGGTGAAGGGCGATATCCAGGCCCAGACCCGCGCCGCCTGTGAGCGTATCCAGGAAAGCCTGGCGGCCTGCGGCGCACGGCTCGACCAAGTGGTGAAGGCCACCGTATGGCTGTCGGACATGGGCCATTTCGCCGGTTTCAACGAGGTGTACAAGGAGTTCTTCGGCGCGGCGCTGCCGGTGCGTTCCACCGTGGCTTCGGCGTTGGCGCTGGGGGTGGATGTGGAAATCGAGGTGCAGGCATACGTCGGGTAGGGCCACGCTGATCCGCGGCCTCACGAACACACAACAATAAAAACCAGAGGTGCACATGCAAGAGCAGCTGAAAATCGCTGGCGCTTTCGTCGGCGTGATCGTGGGGGCGGGCTTTGCGTCCGGGCGGGAACTGCTGTTGTTCTTCGTCGATTTCGGCATCTGGGGCATGGTCGGGGCGCTGGTCAGCGCCGCCCTGTTCACCTTCCTCGGCATGGCCCTGGCAGGGCTGGGCAACCGCCTGCGGGCGACGTCACACAAGCAGGTGATCCAGGCCATTTGCGGCCGACACCTGGGCCTGCTGGTCGACTGGATGATCACCTTCTTCATGTTCGGCGTAACGGTGGTCATGCTCGCCGGGGGCGGGGCGTTGCTGGAGCAGCAGTTCGGCGTGCCAGCCCTGGCGGGCAGCGTGCTGGTCACGGTGCTGGTGGTGGCCATCGTCTGCCTGGATGTGCAGAAGGTGATGGTCGCCATTGGCGCGATCACCCCCTTGCTGATCCTGGTGGCATCGGCCATTGCCCTATACGCGGTGTTTACCCGCAACCAGAGCTTCGCCGCCCTCGACCAACTGGCCAGCCAGCAGCAGGCCGGTGCCAGCCATTGGCTGCTGGGGGCGTTCCTGTATGTGTCCTACAACATCGTTGCCGGTGCGCCCATCCTGGCGATCCTCGGTGGTTCGGCGAGCAGCCGCCGCAGCGCGGTGGTGGGCGGTCTGCTCGGCGGCGCAGCCCTGGGCGGGCTGATGCTGGTGATGAGCGCCGGCATGCTGTCGCGCCTGGACAGCGTCGCCGAACTGCCCATGCCGATGCTGTCGATCGCCAACGAACTGTCACCGCTGCTGGGGCTGGTGATGTGCCTGATCATCTTCGGGATGATCGTCAACACGGCGGTGGGCACCCTGTTCTCGTTCCTCTCGCGGCTGCTGCCGGCGGGCACGGCGAAGTTCCGCGGTGGGGCGGTGGTGGCGGGTGTGGTGGGGTTCGTCTGCAGCCTGGTGGGCTTCATCAGCCTGGTGGGGCAGGTGTATCCGCTGTTCGGCTACCTGGGGTTGGTGCTGATGGCGGCGGTACTGGTGGGGTGGGTGAAACGCGGCAAGAGCAGGAGCGCGGCGGTGGCGTGAAGGGCCATCGCGGGGCAAGCCCGCTCCCACAGGGATAGCGCAGCTGTTTGAATGGCAAGCAAGACAGTTGCTCCAGAAGCGTGGGAGCGGGCTTGACCCGCGGTAGGCATCACATCAGATGCGCAAACCTGTTCGGCCATAGTCAATCACCCGTAGCAATCAGGCTCAGTAAACAGAGCGTTCCGAGAAGGCCGAATAATTCAGACGCGCCCGGCATACACGCCATGAGTGTTTTCGTAGGCTGCGATCCTTTCTCTACAAGGAGTGCAGCCATGGCTTTCAACGGATACATGAGTATTACCGGCAAGCGGCAAGGTTTGATTTCGTCAGGCTGCAATACCCAGGCGTCCATCGGCAACAGGTGCCAGGTCGCGCACCAGGACGAGATCACGGTGATGTCGTTCAGCCACGGCATTTCCAACCCGGACAACACCCAGCGCGGCACCCACCAGCCCGAATATGGTGAGCGGCTGGATGAGGCGTATTGGGAGGTGAATGCGGCGGCGTCTCGGTTGATCAGCTATGGCTGTGGGGTCAGCGCTAAACACCTGAGCGATCGGCGGTTGCGGATGCAGTTCAATCGGGAGTTGGCTTATTACGCGCGGCGGGTGGTAAACGATGTATATGAGCGCCAGATGGACCCAGAGCAGGCACTTGCTGCACTGAATGCTGAGAAAAACAATATTAAACTTCAGCGAGAGAGAATTATAACGCAGTCAGTTGGTCTCGTCGGTGGTATGGGACAGATAGTAGCAGGAGGTGGCTTTTGCTACGGCTCATTTGGGACGCTCTGCGCTGTAGCAGGCGGACCTTTAATCGCACATGGAACAAATAATGTGTATGAGAATCTCAGGGGGCTGTACGAGGGGCGTGACGATGTTCAAGGGCCTGTTAAGAAGGCTTATCAAGAGGCTTCGAAAAAATTAGGTTTTACAGAGCGTGAGGGGAGGGTAGCTTTTCTGGTTGCTGATTTATCATTGTCGATAGGTGCGTTGTTTAGACCTGTGCTTAAGCCCGATGCATGGCGGCTGTACAAATACTATCGTGTTGACAAAGAGATCGCGATTAAACAGATGAGCAAGGCAGCATTGGGGGCTGAGGCTGCAGTCAATACGCCTACTGCAATTGATTTGTACAAAGAGTACAAGAAGTGAATATGACAGGGTTGCTTTTGTTTGTAGGGCTTGATGCCTTGTTGACCATTTGTTTTGCTAGGCTTGTACTGCGCAGGAGGGTGCTGGCAATAATAATGACGCTATTCAGCATGGTGATGATAGTTGTTTATTTGAAGCTGATTGGCGGTTCGGGCTTGATTAATTACTCGTTTGACTATGGTGATGGCTTTGGGTGGGAGCTAAATGTCGTGACGACCATAAGTGTTGCTATGATTTTGTTTCACGCTTGGTTTATATAGCCTTTCTCAGGCGGGTTCTGAAAACTGGCCTAGGCTAATTCACGAACAAGCTCGTCCCGACGGAAGTGGTCGCAAGTGGTAGGGTAAGGCGCCCGAGCGTTGGGGCTGGGTCAAGGAATGTTGTGGCAATCCGCAATCAGCGCCGGTCGGGTGCTATCACGGGTCAATCCCGCCCCCACAAATGCGTGGGAGCGGGCTTGCCCCGCGATAGGCATCACATCAGATGCGGAAACTGCCCACCAGTTGCTTCAGGCGTCCGGCCTGCTGGCTCAGGGCGTCGCAGTGGCGCAGGGTTTCGTTGAGGTTTTCCACCCCTTGCTGGTTCAGCGCGTTGATCTGGGTGATGTCCAGGTTGAGGCTCTCGACCACGGCGGTCTGCTCTTCGGTGGCGGTGGCCACCGACTGGTTCATGCCGTCGATCTCGCCAATGCGCTGGGTCACGCTGGCCAGGCGCTCGCCGGCCTGGTTGGCCACCTGCACGGTCTCCTCGCTGGAGACCTGGCTGGTGTTCATGGTGTGCACCGCTTCGCGCGAGCCCACCTGCAGGCTGGTGATCATGCGGTGGATCTCTTCCGCCGATTCCTGGGTGCGGTGTGCCAGGTTGCGCACTTCGTCGGCGACCACGGCAAAGCCACGCCCGGCCTCACCGGCACGGGCGGCCTCGATGGCGGCATTGAGCGCCAGCAGGTTGGTTTGCTGGGAGATGCCCTTGATCACGTCGAGGATCTTGCCGATCTCGTCGGTGCTGGCATTGAGCGTTTCGATCTGCTCGCAGGATTCGCTGATGCGCAGCGACAGGGCGGTCATCGCGCTGATCGCTTCTTCCACCACCGCACGGCCGCCGTGGGCCTGTTCGCTGGCGCCGCTGGCGTGTTGCGAGGCGTCGGCGGCGTTGCGGGCGATCTCCTGGGTGGCGGCGCCCAGCTCGTTGATCGCTGCGGCGACGCTGTTGGTGCGCATGCTCTGCTCTTCGGAGCCGCTCAGCGAGGCGTTGGAGGCGCCCACCACTTTTTCCGACAGGTCATGCACCAGGCGGGTGGCCGAGGACACTTCGCTGATCGAGGCATGGATCCGCTCGACGAAGCGGTTGAAGGCGGTAGCCAGCTCGCCGAACTCGTCCTTGTTTTCCACGGCCAGGCGGCGGGTCAGGTCGCCTTCGCCTTCGGCGATGTCCTGCATGGCACGGCCCATGGTGGTCAGCGGGCGCATCAGCACCGGGATCAGCAGGCCGAGCAGGCCGGCGATGGCGGCGACGGCGATGAGCATGGCGATGATCGCCGAGGTGCGGAACTGGCTCAGCGGGGCGTAGGCCTTGTCCTTGTCGATCGACAGGCCGATGTACCACTGCGCCGACGGCAAACCTTGAACCGGGGCGAAGGAGATGATGCGGTCCTTGCCGTCGAGGCTCACGTCCTGCATGCCGGGTTCGACGCGCAGAGGGCTGCCGGGGTAGATGTCCTTGAGGTTCTTCATCACCCGATCTTTGTCCGGGCTGACGATGACCTGGCCATCACGGTCGACCAGGAACGCATGGCCGATGCCGCCGAAGTCCACGGCGTTGATGATCTCGACCAGGGTGTTCAGGCTCAAGTCGCCGCCGACCACGCCCAGCAGTTCGCCGTTGGATTTTGCCTTGACCGGGATGGCGATGGTCACCACCAGGCCGCCGACCGACGCCTGGTAGGGCGGCGTCAGCAGGGTCTGGTTGGCGCTGACCGCCTGGGTGTACCACGGGCGTTGGCGCGGGTCGTAGCCGTCGGGCATCTTCGCGTCAGGGCGCTGGGTGAACAGCCCGGTGTTCTGGCCGAAGTAGGTGAACTGGAAGTTGCTGGTGTACGACGGCTGGTCGACCAGCCCAGGTACGTTGCTGCCGGCGCCTTGCTGGGCGATGTCCTGGGCCAGGTTTTCCAGCACCAGGATGCGCCCGCTCATCCAGTTCTGCACGCTGCTGGCGGTCTGCAGACCGGCCTGGCGCACCGATGATTCGATGTTCTGGCGGATGGTATTGCGCTGCAGGTAGTCGTTGTAGAGGGTAAACAACGCGAATGCCAGGACGACGACGCCGCAGGCACTGAGCAGGATCTTGTGGCGGAATTTCAGGTTCATGTTTCGAGACCTTGATTCTGGGAAGGAAGGGCGCCGCATGCTTGTGGCACGAGGGGCGGGGCCTGTTTCCGAGGTATCGGCCGTTTGCGCAAAATGTTGAAAGACTAAATGTCGCAGATGTTGGCTGCTATGCCCTCAAGTGCTTACAAATCATTTCGAGGCCAGCAGCGCCACCAGTGCCCTGGCCGCCTGGCCCATGGGCTGCTGCTTGAGCCAGAACGCGTGCACCGGCAGTTCCAGGGCGTTGCGGGTATTGCGAAAGTCCAGGCGTACCAGGCGCCCGGCCCTGACCAGCGGCGCGACCCGCGACAACGGCAGGTCGCCCCAGCCCAGGCCCGCCTCGACCATCTGCACGGCCAGGTCGAGGCTGTCGGTGCGCCAGTGTGAGGTGCCGATCAACGAGCGCGGGTCGGCCAGCGGCAGGTCGCGGCTGCGCACCAGGATCTGGCGCAGGTGCACCAGGTCTTCGAGGTCACGAATGCGGCCCTCGACATAGGCCGGGTGTTGCGGTGACAGGGTAGCTACCAGCGATTCCATGGCGATGTGCTGGAAGCTGCGCCGTGGGTCGACCTGCAGCCCGGCAAAGGCCAGGCACAGGCTGACCCTGGCGCTGTCGAGCAGTTGCAGGGCGTCTTCCTGTGGCGCGGCCAGCAGCTCGATATCGAGCAGTGGATAGCGCTCGCCCAGGCGGGCGATGGCCGCGAGCAGCGGGCGCTGGTCGATGTCCGGGACCACCGCGATGGCCAGGCTGCTTTCCAACCCGCGCGACAGCTCCAGGGCGTGCACGCTCAGCAGCCCTAGTTGCTCGGCGATCAGCCGCGCGTGGGGCTCCAGGGCCTGGGCCTGGGCGGTGGGGCGCGCCTCGCGCGAGCCACGCTCGAACAGGCTGTAGCCCAGCTCGGCTTCAAGGTTGCCGATGGCCATGCTCACAGCCGATGGAACGCGGCCTAGCGCACGGGCAGCGGCGGAAAACGAACCGTGATCGAGCACGGCGAGAAACAGCAGGATGGTATCGCTGGAAAAATTCATGGCAGTCTCCTTTCAGTAAATCTGAAAGGTGCTGACTTTTTCTGTCAAGGCCGTTGAAGCATCCTTGCCCGCCTTCGACAAACCAGCGGTAAAGGTAACCCCGTGCAAGGACTCAAACGCAAACTGGTCTACGTGACCTTCTATGAATTGATCGGCCTGTGCATGTCGACCCTGGGCCTGGCCTATCTGTCCGACACCCAGGCCTCCCATACCGGCCCGTTGGCGGTGATGATCACCACCATCGCCATGGCCTGGAACTTGATCTACAACAGCCTGTTCGAGTGGTGGGAGAGCCGCCAGGTGACGCGCGGGCGCAGCCTGGCGCGGCGGGTGGCGCATGCCATCGGTTTCCAGCTGACCCTGGTGGTGTACCTGATTCCGCTGATCGCCTGGTGGCTGGACATGAGCTTGCTGGAAGCGCTGGTGGTGGACCTGGCGTTCATCATCCTGGTGCCGTGCTACACCTTCGCCTACAACTGGGCGTTCGATCGGATCTTCGGCTTGCCGACTTCGGCCATGGCGCCCGCACCGGTCTGAAATCCGCGTTGGCCTCATCGTCGGCACTCACAACCGACCAACTCAAGGCGGCAAGCGAATCAGCAGCGGCGCCTGCTGCTGCTCCTGCACTGGCACCCGGTTGGCGAGCAGGCTGTCTTCCACCTGCCCGGACAGATAGTAAACACCCGCCATGGCCCCGCTCTGGCGATTCTCCATCAGTTCCTGCCATTCCTCGTTCAGCGCCACGTTGAGGATCACCCGCAACTGCTCGATCATCTGCGGCTGCTCGCGGTCATGGGAGAGCATGCCGTAGCCGGTCACCACCACCGAAATCATGGCCCCCGCCGCCTTGCCCACCGCGGCGGCGATGGCGCTGGCCGCCCCGCGCGGGGCGAGGCTGGCGCCGAGTTTTTCGCTGGCCTGGGTGGCCACTGATGACAGCCTCGCATCGGTTTGCCCCGGCGCCTTGGAGGCCTGTTGATGCAGCTGCTGGCGCAGCGACTGCCAGGCCGGCTGCTGTTCCAGCGACTTGGCCCTGAGCAACTGATAGAGCGTGGCGTTGCGCGCATCGGGCGGGCCGAGGGCGATGGCCGGGATATGGTTCAGGCGCTGGCTGAACTGCTCGGGCGGAGCGTTGTAGCGCTGGATGATCGCCGGCAGCTGCTGGCCCAGCAGCTGTAGATACAGTTCGCTGGCACGGTCGCGGATGCCTTCGGGGTTGATCTGTTCGGCCACCGGGTCGATCACCCGCTGGTGGTACTGCTCCTGCAAGTACAGGCCAAGGCGCTTTTCGGGCGGCTCGTTGCCATTGCCGTTGTTGATCTTGTACCAGGCCACCTTGAGCGTGAGCCATTGCTGGGTCCAGTAGCCGGTGAACCAGGGGATGAAGTCGTTTTCGGTGCGTTGCTGCACCTGTTCCTTCCACACCCGCATCGAGCGTCGGGCGTAGTCGTTGGCCGAGCCTGCGGCGGCGGCAGAGGCTTCGATGATGTCCTGGTCGATGCGTTGCCAGACGGCGGGGGGCAGGTTTTGCGGTGGCGGCGGGGCAGGGGGGCGTTTGCCGGCGCAGCCGGCCAGGGCCAGGATGAAGCAGGCAGGCAAAAGTAGGGCGAGCGGCTTCACGCGGGCTGCCTCCTTGGGTAGAGGCTGGGGTGGTTTTTCGAGTATAGGGCGGTAAAGCGGTGTGTTTGGTGGTGGGGCGACATGCTGTCTTGGGATTGCAGGTGGGTGGCCAGGTGCAGGGCGACAGTCTTGCAGCGCCTATGAGATCGAGCGCCGCCCGCGCGGCGCATCGCTGGCAAGCCAGCTCCCACATTTGTTTCGGGCCAATTATGCCTGTGAGGGTACCGCTGCCCGCCTTGGTGCATGTCTCGAGACCTGCGGAGCGCCAGTGGTGCCCACCTCAATACCGCGTCGTACAAACAAGGCGGACCAGGTAATGGCACAGGAGAGACTGGCCCGAAACAGATGTGGGAGCGGGTTTACCCGCGAAGCGCCGCGCGGGCGGCGCTCGATCTCATAGGCGCTGCAAAAATACCGGCGAGCACCTGGTGGCCTTTACCCCAAATCCCCCCGCCCCAGATCAAGCTTGGCTTCCAGATGGTCCAGATGCTCATGCATCAACGCCAGCGCCGCGCCGCAGTCGCCGCTCTCCACCGCATCGATAATCGCCGCGTGCTCCTGCCAGGCGCAGTGCTCGCAGCAAGGCGACTCATAGCGGGCGATGATCAGCGAGGTCATCGGCACCAGCCCGTTGAGAAAACGCGCCAGCGGTGCGTTGGCGGCCATCTGCGCCAGCTTCATGTGGAATTCGCCACCCAGGCGGATCGCCGTGCAGCGTTCGCCCTGCTCATGGTGCTGGCGTTCGCGTTCGACCAGTTGGCGCAGCTGGCGGATCTGCGCCGGGCGCGCGCGCTGGGTGGCCAGGCCGATCAGCGTGGTCTCGGCCAGGCGCCGGGCGCTGAGCACCTGGCGCGCCTGTTCGGGGTCGGGGGCGGCCAGGTGCGCGGTGTGGCTGGGGCGTTGCACGATCACCTGCTGGTCGGACAGGCGCCCGAGCACCCGGCGGATCACCGTACGGCTGACCCCGAAGGCGTTGCCCAGGGCCTGCTCGGGCAAGGCGCTGCCCGGTGGCAGGCGCTGTTCGAGAATGGCGTCGAACAGCCGGGGGTAGATCTGCTCCGCCGACAGGCGGGTTTCGCCGGCACCCAGCAGGGCAGGCAGGTGCGGGGCGGCGTGGGCGCAGGTGGTCATGGTCGCTCTCCTGTTTCAGGTGCCTGGGTGGTCGTCCGGGATGTTCAGGGCGATGCCCATGCGCTCGCCCTCGGCGAGGATGTGCCGGCGCATCTGCAGGCTGGCCAGGGCGCTGTTGCGTTCGCGGATGGCACGCACCACCGCTTCGTTTTCGCTCAGGCGCGCGGCCAGGTGTTCGGGCGATTTGCGCAGCATCTCGGCGCTCTCTTTGAGGGCATTGCCGGTCTGCTGCACCACGCTCTGGAAGATCGGGTTGGTGGTCAGGGCGAACAGCGCCTCGTGGAAGGCGATGTAGGCGTTGACGCCCGCTTCGCTGTCGCCGGCGTCGAGTGCTTCGCGCATGTCCATGAGGTTCAGGCGCAGCTGGCCAATGTCCTGGCTGCCGGCCGATTGCGCCACCAGCCCGGCAATGAAGGGTTCGAGGGTGTAGCGCAGTTCCAGCACGTCGGCCAGGCTGGCTGCGGCAACGGCTTCCGGGCTTTGCGCCTGCGCGGCGTCGGCGTCCAGTACCAGCACGCCCTTGCCGGGCATCGAGCGCACCAGGCCCAGGGTTTCCAGGACGATGACGGCTTCGCGCAGGCTGGGGCGGCTGATCCCCAGCTGCTCGGCCAGCTCGCGCTGGCCGGGCAGCATGTCGCCGCTGCGCCACTGGCCTCGGGCCAGGGCCTGGCGGAGTTTCTCCACCACTGATGTGACTACGGTTGAAGAGCTGATCACGGTTCGCTCCTTGAGAGGCGCTGCATTTTTGCGTTTGGCCGACCGGCGCTGGGCGCCGGCCGGTTCAGGCTTAGAATTCCTGTTGATGGGGTTGGCCCTGCTTGCGGGGGGCGTGAGCGAAGCCAGGCTTGTTGGCCAGCACGTTGTGGGCGCGGTCCAGATCGATGTCCTTCTCCCAGCGGGCGATGGCCACGGTGGCGACGCAGTTGCCGATGAGGTTGGTCAGCGCCCGGCCGATGCCCATGAACCAGTCCACCGCCAGCACCAGCACCAGGCCCACCACCGGGATCGCCGGTACCGCGGTCAGGGTGGCGGCGAGAATCACCAAGGCCGAGCCTGGGATGCCGTGGGCACCCTTGGAAGTCACCAGCGACACCAACAGGATGGTCAGCAGGTCGCTCATGGCCAGCGGCGTGCCGGTGGCGTTGGCGATGAACACGATGGCCAGGGTCAGGTAGATGGAGAAGCCGTCGAGGTTGAACGAGTAGCCAGTGGGGATCACCAGGCCGACGGTGGAGCTGCCTATCCCTAAGTGCTCGAGCTTGCGCATCACCTGTGGCAGCACGGCATCGGAGGAGGCGGTGCCCAGTACGATGCTCAATTCCTCACGCAGGTATTTGATGAAGGGCAGCAGGCGCAGCCCCGACAGGCGCATCACGGTACCCAGGACAATCAGCACGAAGCCGGCGCAGGTCAGGTAGAACAGCGCCACCAGGCCGCCCAGGTGCTGCAGCGAGCTCAGGCCATATTTGCTGGTGGTGAAGGCGATGGCACCGAACACACCGATCGGCGCCAGGCGCACGATCATGCCCATGATGCGGAAGATCACATGGCTCAGCTCGTTGATCAGCCGCGAGATGCCCGAGGCCGATTCACCCACCAGGTTCAACGCGCTGCCGAACAGCACCGAGAACAACAGCACCTGGAGGATGTTGTTGTCGGCGAAGGCGCCCACCACCGAGGTGGGGATCAGGTCCATCAGGAAGGTGGTGGTGCTGTGGATATGCGCGCCACGGTCGGCCAGGGCGCCGGCATCGGCACTGGAGAGCTGGTCGAGGTGGATGTTGGCGCCGCTGCCGATACCGCTGGTGAAGGCGAATACCAGGCCGATCACCAGGGCCAGGGTGGTCAGCACTTCGAAGTAGATGACTGATTTGAGGCCGATGCGCCCGACCTTCTTCAGGTCGCCGGCGCCGGAAATACCGCTGACCACCACGCAGAACACGATCAGGCCGATGAGCATCTTGATCAGCTTGATGAAGCCGTCACCCAGGGGTTTGAGTTGCAGGGACAGGTCGGGGAAGCTCAGGCCACAGGCAACGCCTAGGGCGAGGCCGAGCACAACCTGGAGGAAGATCGAACGCGAACACCATTTGAGCATGGGAGGGATCTCGGGTCGGTGTCCTTGCCCCCCAGCCACACGGAGCGAAAGAGTGCAGGACTTAATTATTGTGGTCTTACCGGTTTGTTCACTGCGAGGGTCATGTAACGCCTAAATTTGCCTGATTGCAAGATTTTTTGGCCATACCGGTCTGACCAGTTGTGGTGCAGTGCTGTCGACTCTGCTCTGCTGCGGTGCGCGGGGGAATTTCAGGGCTTTGCGAGGACCTGATCGATGGCGACGATCAACTTGCCCAGGTCCTTGGGGGGCGCTCTGTGGATGGCACGGAATAGGTAGGCGCGCTGCTCTTCTTCGTCGTCCGGCTCGGCGAAAAAGGTTTTGAGTCTCACCCCCAGTACATCGGCAAAGCCGCTCAAGGCCTCGATGCTGGGGGTGTAAGTGCCGGTTTCGAAGCGGCTTATGGTCTTGGGGTCGAAACCGGTCAGTTCGCCCAGTTGCGCTTGCGTGAAGCCCGCCAGTTTGCGGTAGCGGCGCAGGGCAGGACCGAGGCCAGAACTCGTCATCGCTCAATTCCCATTTAGAATCAAGCACTTAACGATATCTATTCGCTCAACGCAACGCCACGATTCATCACCTTTATTTGCAAAATGTGATGGAATTCGTAGAATCGCCACCTTTGACTGATCAGTCATTCAAGTATCCCTCCAGGGGGAAACGGGCCCTTTCGGACCGCGACACGCTGCTGTTGGGTACTTTGAGCTGATCCAGGATGAACCGTTCCGATGCCCCGACATCCCGTCTGGTCGCTCGTCGGGCCGTTCGCGAATGGAGTTGCATCGTGCGTCTGAACCTCCCGGTCAACCCGGTCGAGCAAAGCTTCCCCGAACACCAGCGGCTCATTTCGGCCACCGACACGGCCAGCCTGATCACTTACTGCAACGCCGAGTTCGCCGCCATCAGCGGCTATAGCCAGGCCGAGCTGATCGGCAGCCCGCACAACCTGGTGCGCCACCCCGACATGCCCGAGGCGGTGTTCGAGCTGATGTGGCAATACCTCAAGGCTGGCCAGAGCTGGATGGGTATCGTCAAGAACCGCTGCAAGAACGGCAATTTCTACTGGGTCAGTGCCTATGTCACGCCGATTCTGGAGAACGGCCAGGTGGTCGGCTACGAATCGGTGCGCGTGCGCCCCAGCCGTGAGCAGGTAGCTCGGGCCGAGGCGCTGTATGCCCGGTTGCGGGCGGGCAAGGCTGCCTTGTCGCCCGCCCGGCGCCTGGCGTTGCTGCAGCGTGCCATGGCCGTGCCATTGCTCGCCGGTGCGCTGGCCATCGCTGCCAACCAGCTGTGGCCGGGCCTGCCGGCCCAAGGGCTGACCCTGGCGTTGTTCGCCGGGGTCGGCGTCTGGGCCCAAAGCCGCATGCGCCGGTATCTACAGGGGATTGCCGAGGGCGCCCGCAACACCTTCAGCGACCCGCTGGTGGCGCTGACCTACAGCGACCAGGCCGGTGCCGCAGGGCAGCTGGAGCTGATCCTGATCAGCGAAGAGGCGCGCCTGAAAACCGCGCTTACCCGCCTCAGCGACCTTGCCACGCAGATGGCCGACGCCGCGCAGGATGCCGGGCGGTTGTCGCGCGGTACCGAGTCGGCGCTGCTCGAACAACGCGCCGAAACCGACCTCACTGCCACCGCCATGACCGAGATGGCCGCCTCGATTGGCGAAGTGGCCGGCCATGTGCAACTGACGGCACAAGAGGCGCACACCGCGCACCTGTTGGCCGAGCAGGGCAGCCAGGTCGCCGATGCGACGGGCGCCGCAATTCGCGGGTTGGCCGACACGGTCGGGCAGATCAACCAGGCGGTCAATGACCTGGCCGGTCAGACCGGTGCCATCGCCGAGGCCGCCGGGATGATCCGCGCCATCGCCGAGCAGACCAACCTGCTGGCGCTCAATGCCGCCATCGAGGCGGCCCGCGCCGGCGAACAGGGGCGTGGCTTTGCGGTGGTGGCCGACGAGGTGCGCGCGCTGGCCGACAAGACCCGCCAGTCCACCCTGCATATCCAGACGATCATCGACACCCTGCGCAGCGGTGCCGAGCAGGCGGTGAGCATCGCCAGCCTGGGCATCGACGGCGCAGGCCAGGGCGTGACCCAGGTCGCCCAGGCCCAACAGGCCTTGCAGGGTATCCGCCAGGCCGTATCGCGCATCAGTGATATGAGCCAGCAGATGGCGGCGGCTTCACAGGAGCAGTCGGCAGTGGCCGAGGATGTCTCGCGGCAGATCAACGGGGTGGCCGGCACAGTTCAGCAAAGTGCTCGTCACGCCAACGCCGCCGCTTCGCGCGGTGCCGAACTGGAACAGGTGTGCGCCGGATTGCGCGCCCTGGTGGAGCGCTTCAACCGCTAGGTTGCCAAGGTTATGGACGACAACTATCGCGCAGCCGTGGATGCGGCTGCGATCTTTTCCGAGACCGACCTGCAGGGTCGGATCACTTACGTCAACCAGCAGTTCTGCAGCATTTCCGGCTACAGCCGCGAGGAACTGCTGGGGGCCAACCACCGCATCCTCAATTCCGGCCTGCATGAGCCGAGCTTCTTCCTCGACATGTGGCGGGCCCTGGCGGCCGGCCGGGTGTGGAAGGGCGAAATCTGCAACCGGGCCAAGGACGGATCGCTGTACTGGGTCGACAGCACCATGGTGCCGCTGATCGACCCGCACACCGGCAAGGTCCGCAAGTACGTGTCGATCCGCTTCGACGTCACCGAGAAGCGCCAGTTGCTGCACACGCTGCAGTGGCGGGTCGGGCATGACGTACTGACCGGCCTGCCGAACCGCGCCTACCTTTCCGACCTGCTCAACCAGGCGTTGGCGTTTTCCCGGCGCGAGGATGTGCCGCTGGCGGTATGCATGCTCGACCTGGACGGTTTCAAGGCGGTCAACGATGGTTACGGCCATGCCGTCGGCGACCTGCTGCTGGTGCAGGTCGCCAAGCGCCTGCAGGGCATCCTGCGGGGCGGCGATGCGGTGGCGCGGCTGTCCGGTGACGAATTCGTGCTGATCCTGCGTTATGTCGAGGGGCCTCAGCAGTTGCAGGCGGCCTTGCAGCGGGTGCTGAAGGCGCTGGCCGCGCCCTATGCGGTCCGTGAGCACTCGCTGAGCCTCAGCGCCAGCATCGGCGTGACCCTGTACCCCCAGGACGACGAAGACACCGACACCCTGGTGCGTCATGCCGACCAGGCCATGTATGTGGCCAAGCAGCGCGGGCGCAACCGCTATCACCTGTTCGACGTGTCCCAGGAGCAAGAGCTCAAGGCCACTCACCAGACCGTGGCGCGGGTGCGTCGGGCCCTGCGTGAAGGTGAGTTGTGCTTGTACTACCAGCCCAAGGTGAACATGCGCAGTGGCCAGGTGATGGGTTTCGAGGCGCTGCTGCGCTGGCTGCATCCCTCCAAAGGGCCGGTGCCCCCAGGGGATTTCCTGCCGCTGGTGGAGCAGACCGACCTGATCGTCGAGTTGGGCGAATGGGTCATCGACCAGGCCTTGAGTCAATTGCAGCAGTGGCGCTTGAGCGGATGTGACTGGTCCGTCAGCGTCAATATCGCCGCCCGGCAGTTGCAGCGCGGTGACTTTACCGAACGCCTGGCCCAGTTGCTGGCGCGTCATCCGGGGGTACCGCCTGCGCGGCTGGACCTGGAAATCGTCGAGTCGGTGGCGATCGACAACCTGGCCCGCGTGGGCCGCTGCCTTGACGCCTGCCGCGCGCTCGGGGTGAGCTTTTCACTGGATGACTTCGGTACCGGCTTTTCCTCGCTGAGCTACCTCAAGCGCCTGCCGGCGCAGACCATCAAGATCGACAGGTCCTTCGTACGCGACATCCTCCATGATCATGACGACCTGGCGCTGACCACTGCGGTGATCGGCCTGGCCCGGGCCTTTGGCCGCGAGGTGGTGGCCGAGGGTGTGGAAAGTGTGGAGCACGGATGTGCGCTGATGGCGCTGGGTTGCGAGCTGGCCCAGGGCTACGGCATCGCCCGGCCCATGCCGGGGGACGCCGTAACGGGATGGGTGTCGGGCTATCGTCAGCCGCCCCAGTGGGCGGCCGACGACGGCCAGCAGGCGCAATGCGATCCGCCGTGCCGGTAAGGGTCAGTCGGAGTAGGTGTTGACCATGACTTCGGTCAGCTCGCGCAGCAATGCCGCCTCGTCGGCCTTGCGGGTGTCGAGCAGCAGTTCGGCCGCGCGATGGTACAGCGCGCTTTCGTTTTGGTAATGGCCCGATACCAGGTCGACGCGCTGCACCACGCCATCGCGGCGCCAGGTGGGCCCCTGGACATGGCCCGGTTGGTTTTCCAGTGCATCGATGTAGCGCGAGGGCACCGCTGGCCCGGTGTAGGCGCCGGCGTCGGGGGCGGGCTCGCTGAGGCTGTCGAAGTATTCGCCAGCCCCCGCCCAGCGTTCGGCGAGCGCTTCGAAGGCTTGCGGACGCAGGCGCCGTACCCATCGCTGCCAGAACGGCTGGCTGACCGACCACTCGACCAGCGTCGTCGAGTCGCTGCCGGCCCGCACGGCATCAGCCAGCCGCTGCAGGGTCGCCTCGCTGAGGTGGGCCATCTGCGGGAAACGCATGGTCTGCGGTTGCGGCGGCAGGTGCAGCCTTTGCCGTAACTGGATGCGCGCCATCAGGGCCATTTCCAGTTCGTCGGGATGGTCGCTGGTCAGTTCGGCATCGTCGATGTCATCGTCGCCGTGCAAGGCCGGGGCGGGGTTTTGCGTTGGTTGGTAGTCGTCCGCCCTGATGGCGCGGCGCCGAGCCAGCCGAGCCTGATAGAGGGCACCGATACGCTCGTCCAGCAGGCGTTGGCGCAACAGTGCCTGGGTGCTGCGTACCGCTACCTGTTCATCGGCATCGGTCGCCGTGGCATGGCTGACGGTCTGCCACACCGTCACCTCGGTCTCGACCTGCTGGAACAGCACGATGGCCTGGTCCACGCACTCCTCGGTGGCGTCATTGAGCAGGTCGATGATCTGCTGCTGGACCTGCGCCCGTCCCCAGCCGCCCTCCACGGCGCCGGCTTCGTCCGTCGCCAGCAGTTGCAACACACGCTGCATGCGCTGGGTCATGGCGACGGGCGCGTTCTGGAAGTCCAGGGTGTCGGGCAGCCGTTGCAGCAGTTCGTAGAGTGGCTGCCACTGCGGGTCCTGGGCGGTGCTGTTGATATGCGACTGAAGTTCTTCGGGCCAGTCGGCCGCCCATAGGTGGCCCTGGCCGATTGGCGCGGTAACGTTGAAGCCTGCGTCGACGAGGTTGCCAAGGGCCACGTCGCTGAAGGGGTTGCCATTTAAGGCGTAGGCGATGCCCGGATGGCTTTCGCGTACCGCGCGAGCGTAGGCCGTGTGCAGTAGGTCAGGTGCATCGATCAGTTCGTTGGCGCTCAGGTCCAGGTGGCGCAGCTCCAGCGGCTCCTGGTTCATCAGAGCCTCGAGCCCCACTGGCCATTGGCTGATATTGGTCAATTCCAGGTCCAACTGTTGCAGCTGCGTCCAGCCAGTGAGATCGGGGGCCAGGCCCAGGGGATTTTCATTGAGCACCAGCATCTGCAGGTGATCGAGGCCAGCAAGCGCGGTGCGTCCGGCCTCGTCGAGCACGATCGCGTTCTGCCCCAGGCTCAGTCCGCGCAAGGCTGGCCAACGCTGCAGGGCCTGAAAGTGTTCGGCGGTCATCATCAGTTCGTTGAGGTCGGCCTGGAACCAGGACAATGATGGCAACGCCGATAGGCGCTCAAGCGTGGCCACCGACAGGCCGCGAATGCCGTCGGTGAGGTTGAGGCGTTGCAGGTTCCCCATGCCGGCGAGCAGCGCCAGGTTGGCCTCAGCGTCCAGGTCGATGTTGTTTTCCGACACATCCAGTGCCTGCAGCTCACCCATCTCGGCCAGGGCCTGGGGTAACTGCTCGAGGGTGTTTTCCGCCAGGTCCAGGAGTTGCAGGCGAGGAAACGCGCCGAGGAAGGTATTCAAGCCGGCCATGTCCACGGAGCCCAGGCCATTGAGGTTCAGCAGGCGGACTGAGTGCAGGCGTACCGGGAGGGAGGGCAGGCTCGTGAGCCCGGTGCCATCGATCACCAGGTTGATGTCATCGATGTTGTCGTGGGGGCCTTGCGCGCTTTCCCGGCGCCATGCGCTGCGAATGCGCTGGGCAGCAGCTTCGCGTAGCGCCCGCTGCTGCTCGAACGCACCGACCGGCGAGCCCTCGGGGGCGTCTACCCAGCGCTGGAGCGCGGTATCGAGCTGGCGATATTCCATCAGCAAGCGGTCCAGCAGGCGCCCGAACGCACCTGGTAGTGGCCCCGCCTGATAACGCAGGCGTTGGCGCAGCATTTCCCGGTCACCCTCGGGCGTAACGGGGTAGAGCTGGTCGAACAGCTCATCCTCGTTCAACCAGCCCCGGCCCCGACCGCTGAGCCGGTAGCCGATGCGCCGTTCACCCGGCAGTCGGCTCGGCAGGCGGTACTGCGGGCGTACCGGTGTCATGCCAAGGTCGAGGGCGGCTCGGCGTCTGTCGCTGGTGGCCAGCTCGAACAGTCGGTCACGCAGCGAGGGCCCTTCATGGATGTGCAGGCCGAGCGCATTGCGCTCACTGTCGGGCATGGCGTGCAGCAGGGCGCGGTGCAGGTCCTCGTAGCCCGCCAGTTCGTTGCCCTGCTCGTCGTAGGGTTTGTAGCCTTGCTCGGTTCTTACCAGCACCTTGGTGGCGTGGCCAGGCTCACCGGCGGCTGCGATCAGGTCACCTTGGGGCAGGGCGGCGCGCAGCTCCATGCGCAGGTTGCCGGTCCAGCCGGGCAGGCGCGGGAGCATGGCGAACACCAGGGTATCGCGATCATTGACTGGGCCGCTGTCTTGATGGAAGCGGGCCAGGGCTCTGCCGATTCGGCTTTCGCGCAGATACAAACGGGCAGTCTCGGCCACTGTCAGCGGCAGCCGTTCGGTGTGTTGGAACAGCTTCAGGTCGGTGGGGCTGGCCTGGGCGACGATCTCAGTGCGGGCGTTGTGGCTCAGCCCTGGGAAGTCGCGTGCCACCACGCGGGCCATTGGTGATGGCTTGGCCGGGGCGAGGGCTGGGCGCCCGCCCAGTGCTTCGAGGCTGTCGAGCAGCAGCGCCGGTATCGGCCGGTGATCCACCAACGTCCGACGCAATGTCGCGCTGTCATAGCCGCTGCAGCGCAAAGCCTGTTCGAGCCGGGTGGCATCCAGTTTTTCCGTTGCGGGGCCCAGGCGGCCCAGCAAGGTTTCGTCTGGCCACGCCAGCGGCCGATCATGTTCAAGTAGCCATGTGCCCTGGCCGTTGCCCAGCAGTTCGGGCGGGTGACGCAGCCCCTTGACTGGCGCCAGCCTCAGGCTGCCGTCTTTCGCCTGCTCAAGCGGGATTGCCATGTCGTCGCGCGCCAGCCAGAGGTGCTCTTGCCAGTGATACAGGCCACGGCTGTCCGCTACCTGCTCCTGCGGCCAGGGGCGTGGTCGAGCGAAGGGGGTCAGCTCCCCAGGCCATAACTTCTGTGCCTCGCCCGTGCCGATCCGGGACCAGTCGTGCAGTGCGCCGTGAGGTTCGGCGAAATGGCCGGCGGCGCCCAGGGCGGCGAACAACGCGAGGTTTTCCAGCACACTGAACAGATGACCGATGGCGGCGTCCGCATCGCCCTCGTTGGCGGCGTGCACGCCTTCGAGAAACTCATCGACGATCTGGGCGCCGCCGATGACCAGCAGCAGCTCGCCCAGTGCAGGCACGAAAAAGCCAGCGACATTGAGCACGTTCAGCCCGACGCCCAGCCACTGCTCGACGCGGGCCAGCTGGGCCGCGGCATCGCGCTGCGCCACGGGTACGGCAATGGCCGCGGCGTCGGCCAGGCGCTGTTCGACCTGTGTGCGGGCACGTTCGACGAACGC
The DNA here is from genome assembly GCF_003940825.1 of Pseudomonas oryziphila. Taxonomy (NCBI): domain Bacteria; kingdom Pseudomonadati; phylum Pseudomonadota; class Gammaproteobacteria; order Pseudomonadales; family Pseudomonadaceae; genus Pseudomonas; species Pseudomonas oryziphila. The sequence goes on from NZ_CP034338.1 coordinate 2,069,626, forward strand.
ATCCTTGGTCCAGGGGGTGAAGCTCAGTTCCAGGCGCGCGTTGAGGTCCAGGGTTTCCTGCCATAGATCGGTGGGGGCGGGGAAGGCGCGCTTGATCCAGCTGAAATGCTTGCCCTTCTCCAGCACTGGGGGTGTCGGATGCAGTTCGGCGTACGGGTAGCGCGGATAGAGGGTGGCGCGCAGGCGGGCAGCGAAACGGGGCTGTTCGACATGGCTGACGTAGCGGCTGAAGAAGGCGCGTTCGTCCTGCTGGCGCAGCAACTGCGTGAGCGCGGTGCCTGCAGCCTGCAGCGAAGGGTATTGGCGCAGGGGATGGTGGGGGTGGCCCGGCAGGTACAGCAGGCAGGCTTCGATCTTGTCCTTGGGTTGGTCACGGATCAGCATCGGCCCGTTCAAGGGAATGCCGAACACGCTCAGGTATCCACACTGAAGTTGAAGACGGGCTGAGTCTGCCAGGCCGGCGTAGACAGTCTCGCCCATGAGCGCGGCGTGTGGCTGCAGATGCCCTTGCAGCGACGCCTGAGTCAGCTCGGCGGCGAAGGCAGCACGGTCGTGCTGGCGCAGTATCTCGCGAAAGTCAGCGGTGTCGATGTGGTCTTGCAGGTGATAGCGGTAGCGTTGGCCCAGGTCGAGATTTCGCACGCCGCTGACGAAAGTGTGGGCGTCGCTGGTTACGGTGTTGTTGTCCCTGCCGAAGCGCTTGAGGCTAGAGGTGGACGCGTACAGCTCGATGGGGGTGTTCGCATCGAAGTTCTGCAGGGCCGCTTCCATCCAGGACGATGTACGGTTGCCCAGGCCGACCCAGCCCTGCTCTACGCTCGGCAAGTCGCGCCCGGGGAACCAGCGTGACAGCGCCTCTTCGAGCAAAGGACGGCAGAATGCCTCGATGCCTTGCACGGGTGACAGGGCTTGGTGCACACGGCGCATCGCCGCGTGGCTGGCGCGAACCCGCCGTTCGAGCTGTTTGCGCTCGGCCGCGGTGGCGCCTGCCATCCACTGCGGCAGGCGGTGATGGATGAAGGCGAGGTGAGGTGAGAGGGGGGAGTGGGTCATCGGTGCTGCTCCAGTCTTGAGGGAGCAGCGAGGGTAGTGAGTGCAAGCCGATCGGCCGGGTTACATAGTTGCTACCTGGCCGTCGGCTACGGGTTACAGCTGCGGTGCGGTGCTCTTGACCGCCGCCAGTTCCGGGTGGGCGACCAGCTTGTCGATGTGCAGCTCGTCGTTGTTCATCCAGGTCTCGGTCAGCACCCGGTAATGCTCCATGTCGCGGCAGCGCATGCGCAGGCTGTAGTCGAAGTGGCCGCTGATCAGCTGGCATTCGTACACCTGCGGGCAGGCCCGCACGGTGGCTTCGAAAGCGCGCTGGGCCGAGCGCCCGCTCTGGTTGGACAAGGCCACCAGCACCAGCAGCGACAGGCCCGGGGAGACCTGCTGCAGGTCGATGATCGCCCCGTAGCCGCGGATCACCCCGCGCCGCTCCAGCTTGCGCACCCGTTCCAGGCAGGGCCTGGGGGTCAGGTGCACGAGGGTGGAGAGTTTCTCGTAGGTGATCCGTCCGTGGTGGCGCAGCACGTCGATGATGGCTTCATCGATGCGGTCCAGCGGTGCGGCGGCAGGTGTGGTGGCCTTGGTATCCATATACGGCGTGACTTCACTTCAGGCGATTGGAGAGGAACTGCCGCAGGCGCTCGCTCTGTGGCTGGTCGAGGATTTCGGCGCTGCCGTGCTCTTCGACCAGGCCCTGGTGCAGGAACAGCACCTGGCTCGAGACCTGGCGGGCGAAGCCCATTTCGTGGGTGACCATGAGCATGGTACGTCCTTCCTCGGCGAGCGTCTGTATCACCTTGAGCACTTCGCCGACCAGCTCGGGATCGAGCGCCGAGGTGGGCTCGTCGAACAGGATGATTTCCGGCTCCATGGCCAAGGCGCGGGCGATGGCCACGCGCTGCTGTTGGCCACCGGACAGAAACGCCGGGTATTGCTCTGCGGCGCGTGCCGGCAGGCCGACCTTGTCCAGGTACTTGCGCGCCCGTGCCTCGGCTTCGCTGGCGCTGATGCCCAGCACCTTGCGCGGCGCCAGGCAGATGTTCTCCAGCACCGTCAGGTGGCTCCACAGGTTGAAGTGCTGGAACACCATGGCCAGGCGTGTGCGCAGGTTCTGCAGCTGGGCCGCTGGCGGGGTGCCCTTGCTCAGGTCGAGGGTCTGGCCGTCGAGGGTGATGCTGCCGGCGTTGGGCTTTTCGAGGAAGTTGATGCAGCGCAGGAAGGTGCTCTTGCCCGAGCCGCTGGCGCCGATCAGGCTGATCACGTCGCCCTTGCGGGCTTGCAGCGATACGCCCTTGAGCACCTGGTGCTCGCCGTAGTGCTTGTGCAGGCCGTCGACGCTGAGCTTGATGGCGCCGGCCTGAGCATGGCTGCTCGGGGCCTGGGCGAAGTGGGTGAGTGGCAGTGCGGTAGCGGTCATCAGGTCAGCCTCGGGCAGGGTCAAGGAAGCGCATCCAGCGGCGCTCGGCCAGTCGGAACAGGCCGACCAGGGCGAAGGACAGCAGCATGTACAGCAGGGCGGCCACGCCGAAGGCCTGGAAGGTCAGGAATGTCGCGGCGTTGGCGTCGCGGGCCACCTTGAGGATGTCGGCGACGGTGGCGGTGAAGGCCAGGGAGGTGGCGTGCAGCATCAGGATCAGTTCGTTGCTGTAGGCCGGCAGTGAACGGCGCAGGGCCGCCGGCAGCACCAGGAACAAGTTGAGTTTCCAACCACGCAAACCATAGGCCTGGGCCGCTTCCAGCTCGCCGGCGGGCAGGTTGCGGATGGCCCCAGCGAAGATTTCCACGGTGTAGGCGCAGGTGTTGAGCACGAAGGCCAGCAGCGTGCAGTTGAGCGCGTTACGGAAAAACTGGTCGAGCAGCATGTGCTCGCGCACCACCTGCAGGCTGTAGAGGCCTGTGTAGCAGATCAACAGCTGGATATAGAGCGGCGTGCCGCGGAACACGAAGGTGTACAGCTGCACCGGCAGGCGCAGCCAGACATGCCGCGAGGTACGCGCCAGGGCCAGCGGCAGCGAGAGCAGCAGGCCCAGCACCATGCTGACCACGAACAGCCACAGGGTCATGGTCAGCCCGGAAAACCCGTTGCCATCGTTGTACAGGTAGGCCGGGCCGTATTGCTGAAGGAGTTCGATCATCGCGCCAGCTCCCTGATGCCGATGTTGTAGCGTCGCTCAAGGCGTTTGAGCAGCTGGTTGGACAAGGTGGTGATGACCAGGTAGACCAGCCCGGCGATGCACAGGAAGAACAGCACGTCGTTGGTGGTCTTGCCGGCGTTCTGCGCGGCCTTGACCAGGTCGGCCAGGCCGATGATCGACACCAGCGCGGTGGACTTGAGCAGCACCAACCAGTTGTTGCCCAGCCCCGGCAGAGCAAAGCGCATCAGTTGTGGGAACAGCACCAGCCGAAACCGCTGCGCGCGGCTCAGGCCATAGGCGGTGGCGGCTTCCAGCTGGCCGGCCGGCACGCTGAGGATGGCGCCGCGGAAGTTCTCGGTGAAGTACGCGCCATAGATGAAGCCCAGGGTGATCACCCCGGCGCCGAACGGGTCGATCTCCACGTAGTCCCAGCCCAGCGCCTCGGTCAGGTCGTTGAGCCAGATCTGCATGCTGTAGAAGATCAGCAGGATCAGCACCAGGTCAGGGACGCTGCGGATCAGCGTGGTGTAGAGGGTGGCCGGGATGCGCAGCAGCTTGGAGCGCGACAGCTTGGCGCTGGCACCGATCAGGCCCAGCAGCAGGCTGACGGCCAGCGACAGCAGGGCCAGCTTGAGGGTCATCCAGGTGCCCTGGGCCAGCAACGGGCCGAAGCCCTGCAGGCCGTGGGAGAGGAAGTCGTTCATGACAGGGATCTCGCGGGGAGGCCATCGCGGGGCAAGCCCGCTCCCACGTTGTAGTGAGCCCGTGGGAGCGGGCTTGCCCCGCGATCAGCGCTGTAGGTCACTCGTTGTAGATGTCCAGCTCGCCGACGTACTTCTTCTGGATCGCGGCGTAGGTGCCATCGGCGTGGATCATGGCGATGCCTTTATCGAGCAGGGCCTTGAGCTCCGGGTCGGTCTTGCGCAGGCCCATGGCGATGTCCAGCGGCAAGGTCGGGTCCTTGATCGCCGGGCCGCTCTTGAAGTCGGCGCCCTCGGGCTTGGAGAGGAAGTTGAGCTGGGCTTCGAGCTTGTCGGTGACGGTGGCGTCGAGGCGGCCGTTCATCAGGTCGGCATAGTTCTGGTCCTGGGCCTGGTAGGCCTTGACCTGGGCGCCCAGCGGTGCCAGCACGGCGCGGGCATAGGCTTCCTGCAGCGAGCCTTGCAGCACACCGACTTGCTTGCCCTTGAGCGATTCGACGGTGTCGCCGAAGCCTGCGGACTTGCGCACGATCACCGAGGTGGGGCTGAGGAACAGGCGGTTGGTGAAATCGATCTGTTTCTGGCGGGCCGGGGTGACGGCCATCGACGACATGATGGCGTCGAACTTGCGCGCCCGCAGGGCGGGGATCATGCCGTCGAATTCGTTGTGCACCCAGGTGCACTTGACCTGGAGCTTTTCGCAGATGGCGTTGCCCAGTTCGATGTCGAAGCCTTGCAGGCTGCCATCGGCGGCGACGGATTCGAAGGGCGGGTATTCGGGGTAGACGCCAAAGCGGATCTCGGTCCATTCCTTGGCCTGGGCAACGGTGGTGGCGCACAACGAGAACAGCAGCACGCCGAGGCGTTTTCGTAGGGTGAGCATAGGTGTAGGTCCCTGGGTGTTGTTATTGGAAGTAGGGGCAGTGCAAGCGTGTGGCTCTGTAACTGTTCTTGTGGGTGACTCGTTGGTCGCGGTCAGAATGCGCGAGGTAGAGCGGTTTTTTGTGTCGTTTGCCTGCGCGCGCGGGGCCGGATTCGGCTGTTGAGTTGCTTGTTGCAGCAGAATCGGCTGTTGCGACAAGGATTTATGGAAGTGCGACAGCGGTTTCTGTCTGGCTCCGATGCCGGGGCCGCTTTGCGGCCCATCGCCGGCAAGCCGGCTCCCACAGGTGCGGTGAAGGTCTTGAAACCAGCGCGAACGAGGTGGGAGCCGGCTTGCCGGCGATGGGCTGCAGCGCAGCCCCAGGCCATCGATCAGGCAGCGCTGGCCTTGCGTTCAACCGCCGTCGGCTGCAGCAGGGCGAACAGATCCTTCGGATTGGCCAGCTCCGGCACCAGGTTGATGTCATGGCCAATGTCCAGCGCCTTGGCCACATCCAGCACATAGCGCAGCGCCGAGTAGTCCTCGATGGCGAAACCGACCGAGTCGAACAGCGTCACCTGCTCGGCGCTCTCGCGCCCGGCCGCGATGCCTTCGACCACCTGCCAGAACTCGGTGGTCGGCGAATCGGCTGGCATCTGCTGGATCTCGCCTTCGATACGGCTCTGTGGTTCGTACTCGACGATCACTCGGGCCCGCTCGACGATCTCGCGGTGCAGCTCGGTCTTGCCCGGGCAGTCACCGCCCACGGCGTTCAGGTGCATGCCGGGCTCGATCATTTCGGGGGTGAGGATGGTGGCGTAGGCCTTGTCGGCGGTGACCGTGGTGACGATGTCGCTGCCGCGCACCGCATCGGCCACGCTGGCGGCGATGGTCAGTTTCAGCTGCGGGTAGCCGGCCAGGTTGGCCGCGAGTTTTTCCGAGGCCGCGCGGTCGATGTCGAACAGGCGAATCTCCTCGATGCCCAGCAGGGTGTGGAAGGCGATGGCCTGGAACTCGCTTTGCGAGCCGTTGCCGATCAGCGCCATGCGCTTGCTGTCCTTGCGCGCCAGGTAGCGGGCGGCCAGGGCGGAGGTGGCGGCGGTGCGGATCGCGGTGGTCAGGGTCATCTCGCTGAGCAGCACCGGCGCGCCGGTATCGACGTCGCCCAGGGCGCCGAAGGCCATCACCGTGAGCAGGCCGTTGTGGGTGTTCTTGGGGTGGCCGTTGACGTACTTGAAGGCGTACAGGCTGGCATCGGACACCGGCATCAGCTCGATCACCCCGTCCGGCGAGTGGTTGGCCAGGCGTGGGCATTTTTCGAAGTCGTGCCAGCGCAGGTAGTCCTGGCGGATGTACTCGGCCATTTCTGCCAGGCAGGTGGGCAGGCCCTTGCGATTGACCAGGCGGGCGAGGTCTTGCACGTCGATATAGCGGGTCATGGTGATTCTCCTTTGAATTCAGTGGCGCGAGGGCAGGTGGACTTCGGCGAGCATGCAGCGCGCGCTGCCGCCGCCGATGCGTTCGATATGGTCGATGTTCACCACCAGCGGGTGGCTGTGGCGCTCGACCTGGCTGCGCTGGCCGGCGTCCAGCGAGCGCCAGGCGCTGCGCGACATCACCAGCAGCGAGCGACCGTCGCGGTCGTGCACTTCGAGCATGTTGCCGGCGAAGTTCTCCAGCTGGTCGTGATTGAGCGCCAGCACTTGTTTGCCGGTGTCGCGCAGCGAGTGTTCCAGGGCCTGGCGCTCGCTGGCGTGGGGCAGGGCGTCGAGGCACACCACGGCGAGCTGGCGACCGACGTTCATCATCACGTTGCTGTGGTAGATCGGCGCGTGCTGGCGGTCGACGGCGTGGAACAGGCACAGGCGGTAGTCGAGCTGCTCGGCGAACTGGCGCAGGGCCTGTTCGTGGGTGCGGCCGGAGTGGCAGGCATAGCTGATGCGGTGTTCGCGGTCCAGGACCATGCTGCCGGTGCCTTCGAGGAACAGATTCTGCTGTTCCAGCGGGCTCAGATCGACGGTCTGTTTGATGCTGAAACGCCCGTCCAGTGCCCGCAGCACGCCCTTGCTGCGCTCCAGGCGGCGGTTCTGGCCTTCCATCGGATAGAGCACCAGGCTGCCGTCAGCGTGGCTGCTCCACCAGTTGTTGGGGAAGATCGAGTCGGGCGTGTGCGGCTCGGGGGTGTCCTGCACCACCAGTACCTCGACGCCGTGCTGGCGCAGGCTGGCGACGTAGCCGTCGAATTCTTCCAGGGCCTTGGCGCTGGCGGTATCAGGGTCCAGTGGGGCCTGCTGGAAGCGGTTGTTGACGGCGGTGTCCGGGTTGAAGGCGAACCGCGCCGGGCGAATCATGAGGACGGTATTTGTTGTTTGCATTGGGCACGCATCCACGGGTGGGCTGTGTGACCATTGTCGGGCGGATCAGGGCGAAATCCCGGCTGAAGCGCGTGGGGTGGGCGGCGGGTTCAGCTGAAATGGCGGGTTTGACAGCGGAATCTGTTGTGTCCGTGCTGGCCTCATCGCTGGCAAGCCAGCTCCCACAAGGTGGCGCGCGCTATCGCAGGATCTCTGTGGGAGCTGGCTTGCCAGCGATGAGGCCGGTACAGGTACTGCATCACTCGCTGGAAACCACCAGGCCCTGTTCGCGCAAACGCTTGTAAAGGGTCGTGCGGCTAATCCCCAACGCTCTGGCTACAGAAGAGAGATTGCCATTGGCACGCTGCAGCAGTTTGCCCAGGTCGCTCGGGGCGTGTTCAGGTGCTGCGCTTTCCCCGGCCTCGGCCAGAAAACTGTCTGGCAGATGCTCCTCCCCGACCGGCTGATCGCCAGCCAGTGCCAGCGCCACCTGCATCACACTGACCAGCTCACGCAGATTGCCCGGCCAGGGATGCCGCTCCAGCATCGTCAGCACATCATCCGCCAGGCGCTCGGGCTGGCCGGGCTCGCGATGGCGCCCATGCACCTCTTCGATCAGCGCGCGGCGGTCGCTGCGTTCGCGCAGCGCCGGCAGCACCAGGGTCAACCCGGCGATGCGGTAATAAAGGTCTTGGCGAAAACGCCCGACACGCACCTCGGCGGCGAGGTCGCGGTTGCTCGCCGACACCACGCGTATGTCCAGCGCCACCGGCTCGCCGCTGCCCAGCGGCTGGATGCTGCGGGCCTGCAGTACACGCAGCAGGCGGGCCTGGGTGGCCAGCGGCATGTCGCCGATTTCGTCGAGGAACAGCACGCCGCCGTCGGCCTTGCGGATCAGCCCGGGGTTGCCTTTATGGTGGGCGCCGGTGAAGGCGCCTTTTTCGTAGCCGAACAGCTCCGACTCCACCAGTTCGGCCGGGATCGCCGCGCAGTTGACCGCGATCAGCGGCTGGCGCGCCCGGCTGCTGGCCTGGTGCAGGGCGTTGACGAACACCTCCTTGCCTACCCCGGTCTCGCCCTGCACCAGCAGCGGGATGTCCTTCTCCAGTAGCACACCGGCCTGGGCCAGCGCCTTGCTCACACGCGCATCCGTGGCGTTTGGCACACGGCGCGCGGGTGGCCGGCGAGGCCCCTGCCACTGGCAATGCAGGCGCTGGCGGCCATGGGCGAGCAGGGCGAAGGGGCGCCCTTCGGTGTGTTCGAGGATCTGCCGCAACGGCACCTGGAACAGCTGCGCCAGGTTCAGGTGGCGCGGGTCGGCGCCCAACAGGCTGCCTGCGCGGTGGTTGGCCGCACGCACCTCGCCGCGCTCGTCGAACAACAGCAGGCCGGCCCAGGGGCTGTCGAGGTTGTCGGCGCCGGTGTTGAACAGCAGCTGCCAATGCTGCTCGCCGGGCCCGGCGAGGATCAGCCGGTTCTCCAGGCTCTGGCTGAGCATGCGTACCAGGCCCAGAGTCTGGGCGGCGGGCAGGTAGCCGTCGCTGGCCACGTCGAGTACGCCGACCAGGCGCCGCTCGGCGTCGAACAGCGGTGCGGCGGCGCTGGCCATGTAGCGGTTCTGCCTCAGGTAGTGCTCGTCCTGGCCGACATGGATGGCCTCGCCGCACACCAATGCCGTGCCCAGCGCGTTGGTGCCGACGCCTTGTTCGCGCCAGCGTGCGCCGGGGCTGAAGGCGTGCTGCTGGTGCGGGTCGACGAAGCGCCGGGTACCCCAGGCGCCGAGCAGGCAGCCGCTGGCGTCGCCGAGCATCACCAGGTGGCTGGCGTTGCCCAGCAGGTGCGCGTATTGCGGCAGCACGTCGTCATGGGTGAGGCGCAGGAGCACTTGGTTGCGTTCGAGCAGGGCATCGAGCTCGGCACCGGTCAGGCAATCGAAGTCGGGCGCTTGCTGGGGCTGCAGACCGTGCTCGCGGCAGCGCGCCCAGGAGGCCTGGATCAGTTGGGCGTGGGTCGAAACGGATTGGGCCATGGGCCTGTCCTGTGGGGTGTTGTTTTTATTGGCGACCGCGATTGAGTGTCGTTCAGTGCTGTTCAATGTCAAACCCGAGGGTGTTCAGTTGTTCAGCGAAACTGTTCACATCTGTACAGGCCGAGTGCCGTGCCCGGGCGCAAGATGCAGGTTTAGAGCGGTTGTGCCGGGCTGGCACGGAACTGGCTGAGTGGGCTGGACAACCATTACAAGAAGGCCACGCCATGTCCCTGGTGCTGGAGCAGGTACGCCGCAGTGTCGACAACCAGCTGTGGATCGACGACGCCAGCCTGCGCTTCGAGCCCGGCTCGTTCAACGTGCTGCTGGGCCGCACCCTGGCCGGCAAGACCAGCCTGATGCGCCTGATGGCCGGCCTCGACCGCCCGGACAGCGGCCGGGTGCTGATGGATGGCGAGGATGTCACCGGGCGGCCGGTGCGCAGCCGCAACGTATCGATGGTCTATCAACAGTTCATCAACTACCCCACCCTCACGGTGTTCGAGAACATCGCCTCGCCGTTGCGCCAGGCGCGCATGGCCGAACCGGACATCCAGCGGCGGGTGCGCGAAACCGCCGAGATGTTGCGCATCGAGCCCTTTCTCGGGCGCCTGCCGCTGGAATTGTCGGGTGGCCAGCAGCAGCGCACCGCCATGGCCCGGGCATTGGTCAAGGACGCCTCGCTGATCCTGTTCGACGAGCCCTTGGTCAACCTCGACTACAAGCTGCGCGAGGGCTTGCGCCAGGAGCTGCGCGGCCTGTTCGCCGAGCGCAACTGCATCGCCGTGTATGCCACCACCGAGCCCAACGAGGCGCTGGCCTTGGGTGGCACAACCACCTTGCTGCACGAGGGCCGGGTGATCCAGAGCGGCCGCACCACCGAGGTGTATCAACGGCCCGCCAGCGTGCTGGCCGCCGAGCTGTTCTGCGAGCCGCCGATCAACCTGGTGCCCGGGCGCATCGTCGGCAACGAGGTGAGCCTGGCCGGTGCCGTGCACTTTGCCCGCACGGCCGACCTGCGTGAACTGGCGGACGGCGAGTATCGTTTCGGCATCCGCCCCGGCCACCTGACCCTGGTGCCGTCGCGCGACGATGACCTGGAGCTGGCGGTGCTGGTGGAGCTGGCCGAGATCAGCGGCTCGGAAACCTTCCTGCATGTGCGCAACGAGCACTGGCGCATGACCCTGCATCTGCCGGGCGTGCACGAATATCAGGTGGACACGCCGATCCGTGTGTTCGTCCCCACCCACAAGCTGTTCATCTTCGACAGCGCCGACACCCTGGTGCAGGCGCCGCGCCTGCGCGACGCGAGGAGCGCCTGATGGCCGAGATCCGCCTGCACCAGCTGGCCCACAGTTACAGCCGCTCGCCCGCAAGCGCCGACGACTACGCCTTGCATGAGCTGGAGCATGTGTGGGCTCAGGGCGGTGCCTATGCCTTGCTCGGGCCGTCCGGCTGCGGCAAGTCGACCTTGCTCAACATCATCTCTGGCCTGCTGGCGCCCTCACATGGCGAGGTGCTGTTCGACGGCAAGGTGGTCAACGCCTTGACCCCGCAGCAGCGCAACATCGCTCAGGTGTTCCAGTTCCCGGTGGTGTACGACACCATGACGGTGTTCGACAACTTGGCCTTCCCCCTGCGCAACCAGGGCTTGGACGAGGCGCGGGTGCGTGCGCGGGTCGAGGAAATCGCCGAGGTGCTGGAGCTGACCGCGGTGCTGCACAAGCGCGCGCGCAACCTCAGCGCCGACGAAAAGCAGAAGGTCTCCATGGGCCGCGGGCTGGTGCGCGACGACGTTTCGGCGATCCTTTTCGACGAGCCGCTGACGGTGATCGACCCGCACCTGAAATGGAAGCTGCGGCGCAAGCTCAAGCAGATCCACGAACAGTTCAACATCACCATGATCTACGTCACCCACGATCAGCTGGAGGCCTCGACCTTCGCCGACAAGATCGCGGTGATGCACGCCGGGCGCATCGTCCAGTTCGGCACCCCACGCGAGCTGTTCGAACGGCCCCGGCATACCTTCGTCGGCTATTTCATCGGCAGCCCCGGGATGAACCTGATCGATGTGCGCGCCGAGGCCGACGGCGTGAGCTTTGGCGATGTCCATCTGGTGTTGCACGAGGGGGTGCGTGAGCGCCTGGCAACCTCTGAAGGCGGGCGTTTGCAGGTGGGCATCCGCCCGGAGTTCGTGCAGGTGTGGGAGCACCCCTTCGACAACGCTTTCGAGACGCGCGTGGTGGACGTGGAGGACCTGGGTACCTACCGCATCCTCACGCTGGTGCTGGCGGGGGTGACCCTCAAGGCGCGCCTGGGCGAGGACCGGGTGGTGCCCCATGGCCGGGCCTGGGTGAGCCTGCCGCCGCAATGGCTGATGCTCTACCTGGACGATCTGCTGGTGGAGGCCGAGGCATGAACAAGGTGCCGAACAACAAGGCCTGGTGGCTGGTGCTGCCGGTGTTCCTGCTGGTGGCGTTCAGCGCCGTGATCCCGATGATGACCGTGGTCAACTACTCGGTGCAGGACATCTTCGATGCCTCCAACCGTTACTTCGTCGGTGCCGACTGGTACCGCCAGGTGCTACGCGACCCGGCGCTGCATGATGCGCTGCTGCGCCAGTTCATCTATTCCGGGTGCGTGCTGGCCATCGAAATCCCGCTGGGCATCGCCATCGCCCTGACCATGCCGACCCGTGGGCGCATGGCGTCGGTGTGCCTGATCCTCATGGCCATCCCCTTGCTGATCCCGTGGAACGTGGTGGGCACCATCTGGCAGATCTTCGGCCGCGCCGACATCGGTCTGCTCGGCGCGACGCTGGCCAAGCTTGAGGTCAACTACAACTATGCCGGCGACCCGCTTGACGCCTGGGTCACCGTGTTGGTGATGGACGTGTGGCACTGGACTTCGCTGGTGGCGCTGCTGTGCTACTCGGGTTTGCGCGCCATCCCCGACGTGTACTACCAGGCCGCGCGCATCGACCGGGCATCGGGCTGGGCGGTGTTTCGCCATATCCAGCTGCCGAAGCTCAAGAATGTGCTGCTGATCGCGGTGATGCTGCGGTTCATGGACAGCTTCATGATCTACACCGAGCCGTTCGTGCTCACAGGCGGCGGGCCGGGCAATGCCACCACGTTCCTCAGCCAGACCCTCACGCGCATGGCGGTCGGGCAGTTCGACCTGGGGCCGGCGGCGGCGTTCTCGCTGGTGTACTTCCTGATCATCCTGCTGGTGTCGTGGCTGTTCTACACAGCCATGACCCACGCCGACAAGGAGTAGGCCATGAGCAAGCGCAAAACGCTGGCCCTGCTGTTGTACTTCTTCTTCCTGTTGGTGCCGATCTACTGGCTGCTGAACATGTCGTTCAAGAGCAACAGCGAGATCCTCGGTGGGCTGACGTTGTGGCCGCAGGTGTTTACCTTCGACAACTACCGGGTGATCTTCACCGACGCCAGCTGGTACAGCGGCTATATCAACTCGCTGTACTACGTGTGCCTGAACACGGTCATCTCGCTGACGGTGGCCTTGCCGGCGGCCTATGCCTTTTCGCGCTATCGCTTTCTTGGCGACCGGCACCTGTTCTTCTGGCTGCTGACCAACCGCATGGCGCCGCCGGCGGTGTTCCTGCTGCCGTTCTTCCAGCTGTATTCGTCGATCGGCCTGTTCGATACGCACATTGCCGTGGCCCTGGCCCACTGCCTGTTCAACGTGCCGCTGGCGGTGTGGATTCTGGAGGGCTTCATGAGCGGGGTGCCGAAGGAGATCGATGAAACCGCCTACATCGATGGGTACAGCTTCCCGCGGTTCTTCGTGAAGATCTTCATCCCGCTGATCGGTTCGGGGATCGGCGTGACGGCCTTCTTCTGCTTCATGTTCTCTTGGGTCGAGCTGCTGCTGGCACGCACCCTCACTTCAGTGAACGCCAAGCCGATCGCGGCGGTGATGACCCGCACGGTGTCCGCCTCGGGTATCGACTGGGGCGTGCTGGCGGCGGCCGGGGTGCTGACCATTTTGCCGGGCATGCTGGTGATCTGGTTCGTGCGCAACCATGTGGCCAAGGGCTTTGCCCTGGGCCGGGTGTGAGGAGGGCGGATGATGGAGTGGATGGCCTGGACCCTGCCGACCGCGCTGTTCTTCTCGGCGATCGGCCTGTTGTTGATGTGCATGACCCTGTTCGAACTGCGCCGCCCGTGCCTGGAACGTCGCGGTTTTCTGCCGATTGCCACGACCCGTGGCGACCGGCTGTTCATCGGCTTGTTGGTCAGCGCCTACCTGCATCTGCTGGTGGTGGGGGGGAGCGACTGGCCGTTGTGGGTGGCCTCGCTGCTGTCGCTGGCGTGGCTGGTGGTGGTGCTGCGCTGGGGTTGAGCCTGGGGCAAGGATCCTTCTGCAATCTGGAGATCACAATGTTCGATAACGACAACAAACGGCGACATTTGACCCTGGCCGCACTGCTGGTGCTGGCCGGCCTGCACGGCACGGCCTGGGCCGACCAGTACGAAGACGCGGCGAAAAAATGGATCGGCAGCGAGTTCAAGCCGTCGACCCTGACCCCGGAGCAGCAACTCGAAGAGCTCAAGTGGTTCATCAAGGCCGCCGAGCCGTTCCGTGGGATGAAGATCAACGTGGTGTCGGAAACCATCACCACCCACGAATACGAGTCCAAGGTGCTGGCCAAGGCCTTCACCGAGATCACCGGCATCCAGTTGACCCACGACCTGCTGCAGGAAGGCGATGTGGTGGAAAAACTGCAGACCCAGATGCAGTCGGACAAGAACATCTATGACGGCTGGGTCAACGATTCCGATTTGATCGGCACGCACTTTCGCTATGGCAAGGTGGAGTCGATCACCGACCTGATGGCCAATGAGGGCAAGAACTACACCTCGCCAACCCTGGACCTGAAGGACTTCATCGGCATTTCCTTCACCACTGCGCCGGACGGCAAGATCTACCAGTTGCCTGACCAGCAGTTCGCCAACCTCTACTGGTTCCGCGCCGACTGGTTCGAGCGCCCGGACCTGAAAGCCAAGTTCAAGGAGAAGTACGGCTACGAGTTGGGCGTGCCGGTGAACTGGTCGGCCTACGAGGACATCGCCAAGTTCTTCAGCGAGGACGTCAAGGAGATCGACGGCAAGCGGGTCTATGGCCACATGGACTATGGCAAGAAGGACCCTTCGCTGGGCTGGCGTTTCACCGATGCCTGGTTTTCCATGGCCGGCGGTGGCGACAAGGGGCTGCCCAACGGCCTGCCGGTGGACGAGTGGGGCATTCGCGTGGAGGACTGCCACCCGGTGGGCTCCAGTGTGACCCGCGGCGGCGACACCAATGGCCCGGCGGCGGTGTTCGCCACGCAGAAGTACGTGGACTGGATGCGCGCCTACGCCCCCAAGGAAGCCCAGGGCATGACTTTCTCCGAGGCGGGCCCGGTGCCGGCGCAGGGCAACATCGCCCAGCAGATCTTCTGGTACACCGCCTTCACCGCCGACATGACCAAGCCCGGGCTGCCGGTGGTCAACGCCGACGGCACGCCGAAGTGGCGCATGGCGCCCTCGCCCAAGGGACCGTACTGGGAGGAGGGGATGAAGCTCGGTTATCAGGACACCGGCTCCTGGACCTTCTTCAAATCCACCCCTGAGAAACAGCGTCTGGCGGCCTGGCTGTATGCCCAGTTCGTCACCTCCAAGACCGTGTCGCTGAAGAAGACCGTCGTCGGCCTGACGCCGATCCGCGAGTCGGACATCAACTCCCAGGCCATGACCGACCTGGCGCCCAAGCTGGGCGGGCTGGTGGAGTTCTACAGAAGCCCGGCGCGGGTGCAGTGGACGCCGACCGGCACCAACGTGCCGGATTATCCGCGCCTGGCGCAGCTGTGGTGGAGCCATATCGCCGAGGTGGCCAGTGGCGAGAAGACGCCGCAAGAGGCGCTGGACGGGCTGGCGCGGGATCAGGACCGGATGATGGAGCGGCTGCAGCGCTCCAACGCGCAGGCCACCTGTGCGCCCAAGCTCAACCCCGAGAAGGATGCCCAGTACTGGTTCGACCAGCCGGGGGCGCCGAAGCCGAAGCTGGCCAACGAGAAGCCAAAGGGCGAAACGGTCAGCTACAACGAATTGCTGAAGTCGTGGGAGGCGGCGCGCAAGTGATCGGTTAGCTTCAAGGGCCTCATCACGGGGCAAGCCCGCTCCCACGCTATGCAGCGCCATGTAGCGTGGGAGCGGGCTTGCCCCGCGATAGGGCTTTTGCAAAAACGCCAGGCAAAAAAAACGGCACCTGCCAGAGGTGCCGTTTTCGCTTCACGCCAACTTACTTGTGCAGCTCTTCAGCGGCATACAGCGTATTTTCCAGCAGGCAGGCGCGGGTCATCGGGCCAACGCCGCCGGGTACCGGGGTGATCCAGCCAGCGCGGGGCAGGGCGGTCTCGTAGACCACGTCGCCGACCAGCTTGCCGTCTTCCTGGCGGTTGATGCCGACGTCGATGACGATCGCACCTTCCTTGACCCACTCACCCTTGACCAGGCCCGGCTTGCCGGCGGCGACCACCAGCAGGTCGGCACGGCCAACGTGGCCGGCCAGGTCCTTGGTGAAGCGGTGGCAGACGGTGACGGTGCAGCCGGCCAGCAGCAGTTCCATGGCCATCGGGCGACCGACGATGTTGGAAGCGCCGACGATGACCGCGTTCATGCCGTACAGGTCCTGGCCGGTGCTTTCCAGCAGGGTGATGATGCCCTTTGGGGTGCACGGGCGCAGCAGCGGGATGCGTTGCGCGAGGCGGCCGATGTTGTACGGGTGGAAGCCGTCGACGTCCTTGTCCGGGCGGATGCGCTCGAGCAGCAGCGAGGCGTCCAGGTGCGCGGGCAGCGGCAACTGCAGCAGGATGCCATCGACGGCCGGGTCGTCATTGAGGCGGTCGATCAGCTCGGTCAGGGCCTGCTGGGTGGTTTCGCTGGGCAGGTCGAAGGCCTGCGAGATGAAGCCGACTTCTTCGCAGTCCTTGCGCTTGTGCGAGACATAGACTTGGGAGGCCGGGTCGGTACCGACCAGGATCACTGCCAGGCCTGGCGTACGCAGGCCCTGCTGGCGGCGCTCCGCGACACGTTGCGCGATCTGCTTGCGCAGGTTGGCGGCGATCGCCTTGCCATCGATAAGGTGTGCAGTCATAGACGCGTGATTAACCATCGAGAAGGAAACATGAAGAAGCGCGCATTCTCGCACGACACGGCGCAAGGGCAAAGGCGGGTGGTCGGGCAAATCCCCTAACCCCTTCAATAATTTAAATTTTTTTCAGAAACATGTTGACGACTTTGAGGGTCGGCTATAAGATTCGCCGCACTTGTCGGGCACTGCCTGGCACGGGTTGGCAAAGTTGGACGGAATAAGCGGTTTGTTGGCTTGTTGAGTCGGACTGAAAGCTTAAGCGCCCGTAGCTCAGCTGGATAGAGCATCCGCCTTCTAAGCGGATGGTCGCAGGTTCGAGTCCTGCCGGGTGCGCCATTAGGCCTGGGCAAGTAAGCAGTAACGCAATATGGTGGGCGTAGCTCAGTTGGTAGAGCGCCGGATTGTGATTCCGGTTGTCGTGGGTTCGATTCCCATCGTCCACCCCAGATTCGGCAAAGGCGCCAGGATTGAATGATCAGGCGCCTTTGTTTTAAGCGCTTCATGCGGACGTGGTGAAATTGGTAGACACACTGGATTTAGGTTCCAGCGGCGCAAGCTGTAAGAGTTCGAGTCTCTTCGTCCGCACCATGTTTCTGTAAGGCTGTACCGCAACACTGCATTATGGTGGGCGTAGCTCAGTTGGTAGAGCGCCGGATTGTGATTCCGGTTGTCGTGGGTTCGATTCCCATCGTCCACCCCATATTTTATGAAGGCGCCTTGATCGAAAGATCGGGCGCCTTTGTTGTTTTTGCATTGCATGGTTTGCGGTGCTCGAGCCAGCGGCCGCTGCAGAGTCCGGGCTGAGGGGGCTGCAATCATTGCTCGGCTCACCCCTTGCAATCCTCTATTGATGCCCCAATAAAAGCTGTTAGATTTCAGCCGGTTGACCGTCCGGCCAAGATGCTGGCAGAGGAATACCGCAAATGATCGCAAAAGAAGCGCGCCAGGCCCTGGCGCTGCAACGTTTCGCCGAAGCCAATCCGCAACTGCTCGAGGAGATTCGCGAGCTGGATGCCCTCGAGCAGGCGCAGCAGATCGAATGGGCGTTCGAGGATGCCGCCGATGAGCAGGGTATCCAGCCCTGGGAATTGGCCCTGCAATTGATCGCGCAAACGCCGGAGCAGCTGCAGGCGATGCGCCTGGAAACCCATCGCGAGGTGGCTGAGGCGCTGGGGATGGAGTGGGAAGAATACTGCCAGTTCAACGAGATCGAGCCGCAATAAAAGGTGCGTTCGGGTTGGGCGGGGTTTGTTTGACAAGGTTTTACAATCGCGCGGCCTGTGACGGCCCGCGCGGGCAACGCTTAAACAGGTTCGACGCCACGGCGCTCGGGCCTTTCAGGGAAATCGACCGGCGTGGTCTGCCGACAATCCGGGTGGGGTGACTTCTGCTGAATGAGTCACTAGAATGCTTGCCCTTGATTCTGGAGTCGGGCTATCGCCGGCTAACGTCTGTGCAACGAGGAATATCCATGCAAGTTTCTGTTGAAAACACTTCCGCTCTCGAGCGCCGCATGACCATCGCCGTTCCGGCCGAGCGCGTCGAGAACGAAGTCAACAAGCGTCTGCAGCAGACTGCCCGTCGCGCCAAGGTTGCAGGCTTCCGTCCTGGCAAGGTGCCGATGAGCGTCATTCGCCAGCGTTTCGAAGCCGATGCCCGTCAGGAAGCTTTCGGTGACCTGGTCCAGGCCTCCTTCTACGAAGCTATCGTCGAGCAGAAGCTGAACCCGGCTGGCGCCCCTGCCGTTGAGCCGAAGTCGTTCGAAAAGGGCAAGGACCTCGAGTTCGTCGCCATCTTCGAAGTCTTCCCTGAGTTCACCGTTTCGGGCCTGGAATCGATCAGCGTCGAGCGCCTGAGCGCCGAAGTGGCCGATGCCGACCTGGACAAGATGCTGGACGTGCTGCGCAAGCAGAACACCCGTTTCGAAGCTGTCGAGCGCGCTGCGCAGAACGACGATCAAGTCAACATCGACTTCGTTGGCAAGATCGACGGTGAAGCCTTCGCCGGTGGTTCGGCCAAGGGCACTCAGCTGGTGCTGGGTTCCGGCCGCATGATCCCAGGCTTCGAAGAAGGTCTGGTCGGCGCCAAGGCCGGTGAAGAGCGCGTTGTCAACGTGACCTTCCCAGAGGACTACCAGAACCTCGACCTGGCTGGCAAAGCCGCCGAGTTCACCATCACCGTCAACAGCGTTTCGGCACCACAGCTGCCAGAACTGAACGAAGAGTTCTTCGCTCAATTCGGTATCAAAGAGTCGACCCTGGAAGGCTTCCGCACCGAAGTTCGCAAGAACATGGAGCGCGAACTGCGTCAGGCCACCAAGACCAAGGTCAAGAACCAGGTCATGGACGGTCTGCTGGCCGCCAACCCGATCGAAGTGCCAAAAGCCCTGCTGGAAAACGAAGTCAACCGTCTGCGCGTGCAGGCTGTCCAGCAGTTCGGTGGCAACATCAAGCCTGACCAACTGCCGGCCGAGCTGTTCGAAGAGCAAGCCAAGCGCCGCGTGGTGCTGGGCCTGATCGTCGCCGAAGTGGTCAAGCAGTTCGAGCTGAAGCCGGACGACGCCAAAGTGCGTGAAATGATCGAAGAAATGGCTTCGGCCTACCAGGAGCCAGAGCAGGTTATCGCCTGGTACTACAAGAACGACCAGCAACTGAACGAAGTGCGTTCGGTTGTACTGGAAGAACAAGTTGTAGATACTGTCCTGCAGAAAGCGACTGTGACCGACAAATCGGTCTCGTACGAAGAAGCTGTAAAGCCAGCACAGGCTCAAGCCGACGCTGAGTAACAGGCTACTCTCGTAGGAAACCCCCACAAGCCAGCCTTCGCGCTGGCTTGTGCGTATTCAAGCCATGACTATTTGGGAGTGAGTGCAGGACATGTCCCGCAATTCTTATATTCAGCAGAGCTCTGACATCCAGGCCGCAGGCGGCCTGGTCCCGATGGTTATCGAGCAGTCCGCCCGTGGCGAACGCGCCTATGACATCTACTCGCGCCTCTTGAAGGAGCGGGTGATCTTCCTGGTCGGCCCCGTAGAAGACTACATGGCCAACCTGGTGGTGGCGCAGCTGCTGTTCCTGGAAGCGGAAAACCCGGACAAGGATATCCATCTGTACATCAACTCGCCGGGCGGTTCGGTGACTGCCGGTATGTCGATCTACGACACCATGCAGTTCATCAAGCCGGACGTCTCGACCATCTGCATCGGCCAGGCCTGCAGCATGGGCGCCTTCCTGTTGGCGGCCGGTGCCGCTGGCAAGCGCCACTGCCTGCCGAACTCGCGCGTGATGATTCACCAGCCGCTCGGCGGCTTCCAGGGTCAGGCGACCGACATCGAGATCCACGCCCAGGAAATCCTCAACATCAAGGCGCGCCTGAACGAGCTGCTGGCCCATCACACCGGCCAGCCGCTCGAGACCATCAAGCGCGATACCGAGCGTGACAACTTCATGAGCGCTGCGCGCGCGGCCGAGTACGGCCTGATCGACTCGGTCTACGACAAGCGGCAACTGGCATCCTGAAGCAATGCGCCAGAGCGGGCGGGCGTGGAAAGCGCCCACCCGCGGACTTGAAAAAGCCTGCGATTGCCTTCATCTTGTGTTTCAAGCCTACCGGATTGGATCGATCGAATGACTGACACCCGTAACGGCGAGGACAACGGCAAATTGCTCTATTGCTCCTTCTGCGGCAAAAGCCAGCACGAAGTGCGCAAGTTGATTGCCGGCCCCTCGGTATTTATCTGCGACGAGTGCGTCGACCTGTGCAACGACATCATCCGTGAGGAGGTGCAGGAAGCCCAGGCCGAGAGCAACGCGCACAAGTTACCCTCGCCGAAAGAAATCAGCGGCATCCTGGACCAGTATGTCATTGGTCAGGAGCGCGCCAAGAAGGTGCTTGCCGTAGCGGTGTACAACCACTACAAGCGCCTGAACCAGCGTGACAAGAAGGGCGACGAAGTCGAACTCGGCAAAAGCAACATCCTGCTGATCGGGCCAACCGGCTCGGGCAAGACGCTGCTCGCCGAAACCCTCGCGCGCCTGCTGAACGTACCGTTCACCATTGCTGACGCCACCACCCTGACCGAAGCCGGTTATGTGGGTGAGGACGTCGAGAACATCATTCAGAAACTGCTGCAAAAGTGCGACTACGACGTGGAAAAGGCCCAGATGGGCATCGTCTACATCGACGAGATCGACAAGATCTCGCGCAAGTCGGACAACCCGTCCATTACCCGCGATGTTTCGGGTGAGGGCGTGCAGCAGGCACTGCTGAAACTGATCGAAGGCACCGTCGCTTCCGTGCCGCCGCAAGGTGGTCGCAAGCACCCGCAACAGGAATTCCTGCAGGTTGATACCCGCAATATCCTGTTCATCTGCGGTGGCGCCTTCTCTGGCCTGGAAAAGGTCATCCAGAACCGTTCCACCAAGGGTGGTATCGGTTTCAGTGCAGAAGTGCGCAGCAAGGAAGAAGGCAAGAAAGTCGGCGAGTCTCTGCGTGAGGTCGAGCCGGACGATCTGGTCAAGTTTGGTCTCATCCCCGAGTTCGTCGGTCGTCTGCCGGTACTGGCGACGCTGGACGAGCTGGACGAGGCTGCACTGATGCAGATTCTGACCGAGCCGAAGAACGCGCTGACCAAGCAGTACGCCAAGCTGTTCGAAATGGAAAGCGTCGACCTCGAGTTCCGCAGCGATGCGCTCAAGGCCGTTGCCCGCAAGGCGCTGGATCGCAAGACCGGTGCCCGTGGCCTGCGTTCGATCCTGGAAGGCGTGCTGCTCGACACCATGTACGAGATTCCTTCGCAGAAGGAAGTCAGCAAGGTGGTGATCGACGAGAGCGTCATCGAGGGTACTTCGAAGCCGCTGCTGATCTACGAAAACAGCGAGCCGCAAGCCAAAGCCGCCCCCGACGCCTGATCGGGCAAGGGGCAGCATGCAGAAAGGGGCCTTCGGGCCCCTTTTTGCATTTCCTGGTATCGACGCTTGTAATTTCAAAGGGCTGCCCCCACATTAGCTCCAAGCACCATTTCCAACGGTTTCCGGCCACAAGGCCGCTGTAGAGGCGAAATCATGAAGACCACCCTCGACTTGCCTCTTTTGCCATTGCGCGACGTTGTCGTCTATCCGCACATGGTCATCCCACTGTTCGTGGGGCGTGAGAAGTCCATCGAAGCCCTCGAGGCGGCGATGACGGGCGAAAAGCAGATCCTCCTGCTGGCCCAGAAAAACCCTGCCGACGATGATCCGGGTGAGGATGCCCTGTACCGCGTCGGTACCGTCGCCACCGTCCTGCAACTGCTCAAGCTGCCCGATGGCACCGTCAAGGTGCTGGTCGAGGGCGAGCAGCGCGGCTCGGTCGAACGTTTCAATGAAATCGACGGCCACATCCGTGCCGAAGTCAGCCTGATCGACGAAGTGGAGGCCGCCGAGCGCGAGTCCGAAGTCTTCGTGCGCACTTTGCTGTCGCAGTTCGAACAGTATGTGCAGCTGGGCAAGAAGGTCCCGGCCGAAGTGCTGTCTTCACTGAACAGCATCGAAGAGCCGGGCCGCCTGGTCGATACCATGGCCGCGCACATGGCCTTGAAGATCGAGCAGAAGCAGGAAATCCTCGAGATTGTCGAGCTGCAGGCCCGTGTCGAGCACGTGCTGGCGCTGCTGGATGCCGAGATCGACCTGTTGCAGGTCGAGAAGCGCATCCGTGGCCGGGTCAAGAAGCAGATGGAGCGCAGCCAGCGCGAGTACTACCTGAATGAGCAGATGAAGGCCATTCAGAAAGAACTCGGCGATGGCGACGAAGGTCACAACGAAGTCGAAGAGCTCAAGAAGCGCATCGAAGCTGCCGGCCTGCCGAAAGACGCCCTGACCAAGGCCCAGGCTGAGCTCAACAAGCTCAAGCAGATGTCGCCGATGTCCGCTGAGGCCACCGTGGTGCGTTCGTACCTGGACTGGCTGGTGCAGGTGCCGTGGAAGGCTCAGAGCAAGGTGCGCCTGGACCTGGCCAAGGCCGAAGAGATCCTCGATGCCGACCACTATGGCCTGGAAGAGGTCAAGGAACGCATTCTCGAATACCTCGCCGTGCAGAAGCGGGTGAAGAAGATTCGCGGCCCGGTGCTGTGCCTGGTCGGCCCGCCTGGCGTGGGCAAGACCTCGCTGGCCGAGTCGATTGCCGCTGCCACCAATCGCAAGTTCGTGCGCATGGCCCTCGGTGGCGTGCGTGACGAAGCAGAAATCCGCGGTCACCGTCGTACCTACATTGGTTCGATGCCGGGCCGCCTGATCCAGAAAATGACCAAGGTGGGCGTCCGCAACCCGCTGTTCCTGCTCGACGAAATCGACAAGATGGGCAGCGACATGCGTGGCGACCCGGCGTCGGCGCTGCTGGAGGTGCTCGACCCGGAGCAGAACCACAACTTCAACGATCACTACCTGGAGGTCGACTACGACCTGTCGGACGTGATGTTCCTGTGCACCTCGAACTCGATGAACATCCCGCCGGCGCTGCTCGACCGCATGGAAGTCATCCGTCTGCCGGGTTACACCGAGGACGAGAAGATCAACATCGCGGTCAAGTACCTGGTGCCCAAGCAGGTCAAGGCCAACGGCCTGAAGAAGGATGAGCTGGAGGTCGATGTTTCGGCGATCCGTGACATCATTCGCTACTACACCCGCGAAGCTGGTGTGCGAGGCCTGGAGCGGCAGATCGCCAAGGTGTGCCGCAAGGTGGTCAAGGAGCACACTGGGCAGAAGCAGTTCAAGGTCAAGGTTACTGGCGAGCAGCTTGAGCAACTGCTGGGCGTGAAGAAATTCCGCTACGGCCTCGCCGAGCAGCAGGACCAGATCGGCCAGGTCACCGGCCTTGCCTGGACCCAGGTGGGTGGTGAGCTGCTGACCATCGAAGCTGTGGTCATTCCCGGCAAGGGCCAGCTGATCAAGACCGGCTCGCTGGGCGACGTCATGGTCGAGTCGATCACCGCTGCGCAAACCGTGGTGCGAAGCCGTGCCGCAAGCCTGGGGATCGCTGCAGACTTCCATGAAAAGCGCGACGTTCACATCCATATGCCTGAAGGTGCTACACCCAAGGATGGCCCGAGCGCAGGCATCGGCATGTGCACCGCATTGGTCTCGGCGTTGACCCAGATCCCCGTGCGCGCAGATGTCGCGATGACCGGCGAGATCACCCTGCGTGGTCAGGTTCTGGCCATTGGTGGCCTCAAGGAAAAACTGCTGGCGGCACACCGTGGCGGGATCAAGACGGTGATCATTCCCGAGGAGAATGTTCGCGACTTGAAGGAAATTCCAGAAAATATCAAACAGGATCTTCAGATCAAACCGGTCAAATGGATTGACGAAGTCCTCCAAATTGCGCTGCAATACGCCCCGGAGCCCTTGCCAGATGTGGCTCCGGAGATTGTCGCCAAAGATGACAAGCGCGACAGCGATGCTAAGGAAAGAATCAGCACGCATTAGTAAGTATTTCGCTGGGGGGCTTTGGTTGACAGCTTTTTCGGGCCCTTGCTATAAAGCGGCACGCCATTTTCAACAGGCCACCCAGCGCTCGTTACACACGCTTTTCATTACATACTTAGAAACAAACTCAATAGAGAAATAAGGGGACTTAGAGTGAACAAGTCGGAACTGATTGACGCTATCGCCGCATCCGCTGACATCCCGAAAGCTGTTGCCGGCCGTGCGCTGGACGCAGTAATTGACTCCGTGACCGGTGCCCTGAAAGCAGGCGACGACGTCGTTCTGGTTGGCTTCGGTACCTTCTCGGTCAAAGAGCGCGCCGAGCGCACCGGCCGTAACCCGCAAACCGGCAAGGCGATCAAGATCGCTGCCGCCAAGGTTCCAGGTTTCAAGGCTGGTAAAGGCCTGAAAGACGCCGTCAACTAAGTCGTCTCTTTCAGCCGGCCCAGGTTTCGGCCAGGGTCGACCGCGTGACGGGCGGGTTCGCAAACGTTCCCGCTGGTACGCAAGCTTCGAAAAGGGCGCATCCACTGGATGCGCCTTTTTTCTATCAGGATTCTACCCACGCTCCGCGGTTGTCGACGCAGTGGTACAGCCGTTTCTGGGGGACGCATGCTGCAGAATATCAGGGACAATTCACAAGGTTGGATTGCCAAGACCATTATCGGCCTCATCGTCGTGCTGATGGCATTGACCGGTTTCGAGGCCATCTTCCAGGCCGCAACCCACAGCCAGGACGCCGCCAAGGTAAACGGCCAGACCATCAGCCAGAACGAGCTGAGCCAGGCCGTGGACATGCAGCGCCGCCAGCTGATGCAACAGCTGGGCAAGGACTTCGACCCTGCGCTGCTGGACGAAAAGATGCTGCGCGAGGCTGCGCTCAAGGGGCTGATCGATCGCAAACTGCTGTTGCAGGGCGCCGAGGATGCCAAGTTCGCTTTCTCCGAAGCTGCACTGGACCAACTGATCCTGCAGACGCCTGAGTTCCAGGTCGATGGCAAGTTCAGTGCCGAGCGTTTCGATTCGGTCATCCGCCAGATGGGCTACGGTCGCATGCAGTTCCGCGAGATGCTCGCCCAGGAAATGCTCATCGGCCAGTTGCGCACCGGCCTTGCCGGCAGCAGCTTCGTCACCGACAAGCAGGTTGAGGCGTTCGCCCGCCTGGAGAAGCAGACCCGTGATTTCGCCGCCCTGACCTTCAAGGCCGACCCGGCTGCGGTCAAGGTCAGCGACGACGAGGTGAAGGCTCACTACGACCAGCACGCCAAGGAATTCATGACCCCCGATCAGGTGGTCATTGATTACATCGAGCTGAAGAAGTCGGCCTTCTTCGACCAGGTCAAGGTCAACGACGACGAACTCAAGGCGTTGTACGACAAGGAAATCGCCAACCTGGGTGAGCAGCGCCATGCTGCGCACATCCTCATCGAAGTCAACGACAAGGCCAACGATGCCCAGGCCAAGGCCCGCATCGAAGAAATCCAGCAGCGCCTGAACAAGGGCGAGGATTTTGCCAAGCTGGCCAAGGAGTTCTCTCAGGACCCAGGCTCTGCCAACACCGGCGGTGACCTTGGCTTTGCAGGCCCGGGCGTGTACGACCCGGCCTTCGAGGACGCGCTGTACAAGCTGAACAAGGATCAGGTTTCCGCCCCGGTGCGTACCGAGTTTGGTTACCACCTGATCAAGCTGCTCGGCGTCGAAGCGCCGGATGTACCTAGCTTCGCCAGCCTGAAGGACAAGCTGACCCACGAGCTGAAAACCCAGCAAGTGGAGCAGCGCTTCGTCGAGGCCACCAAGCAGCTTGAAGATGCCGCGTTCGAAGCCTCCGACCTGGGTCAGCCGGCTCAGGACCTTGGCCTGAAAGTGCAGACCTCTGCGGCCTTCGGCCGTGAAGGTGGCGAGGGCATTACCGCCAACCGTGCGGTGATCCAGGCTGCCTTCAGTGAAGAAGTGCTGGAGGAGGGCGCCAACAGCAACGGCGTCGAGCTGGACCCGGAGACCGTGGTCGTGCTGCGCGTCAAGGAACATCGCAAGCCTGAGCAATTGCCGCTGGAAGCCGTGGCCAAGAACATCAGCGCGCATCTGGCCAAAGAGAAGGCGACTGCCGAGCTCAAGGGCAAGGCTGACAAGCTGATTGCCGGCCTGCGTGACGGCTCGATCAAGGCAGCAAGCCAGAGCTGGAAGGTCCAGGAAGCCGCTACCCGTGGCCAGGACGGCATCGACCCTGCCGAGCTGCAGGCGGTGTTCCGCCTGGGCAAGCCGGCGTCCAAGGACCAGCCGGTGTACGGCAGTGTGGTGCTGGGCGACGGTAGCCTGGTGGTGTTGCAGCTCAAGGGTGTCAACGAGGGCGCTGCCGCCACCGACGAAGAGAAGGCGCAGATCCGTCGCTACCTCGCTTCGCGTGCCGGTTCGCAAGACTTCGCGGCCTACCGCAAATGGCTGGAAAGCAGTGCCGACATCACCCGCTACTGAGTGATGCAGCAATGACGAAACAGGCCGCGTATGCGGCCTGTTTCGTTTCTGCTGCACAGGCCCCTAACGGCGCACCCCCTCATGGCTGTCCAGCGTATCCCTGGCGACTTCGCGCCCCAGTGCGATCAGTTCAGGCGCCTTGTAGAACTCGAAGAACCGGCATACCCGCTTGGGTACGTTGATCAGCACATCCGGCGGATAACCGGCGATCTTGTATTGCGCCAGTGAGGTCTGCATCACCTCGAAGCTCTGGTTGATCAGGTCGAGCAGCGAAGCAGGGCCGACGTTATCGATGATGAACGAGCCGGTCGCGGACTTTGGCGCGCCTTCGGTCTCGGGCGCCGCGGCAGGCTGCTGGCCCTGTGGCCCGGCGCTTTCGCCCAGCCAGGGGTTGGACGTGGTCAGGCCGTCAGCGGTGATTTCCTGTTCGATGCGCATCAGCTCCTCGGCGGGTTTGCGGCGAAACGGCAGGTGCGAGCCGAGCGAGCTGATCAGTGAGTCGAAGCGCATCTTGAAGGCCGCCGGGCGTTCGATCACCGGCAACTGGTACTGCTTCTGGTTGGTGGCGTTGAGGTTGACCGCAATGATCAGGTCGCAGTGGCTGGACACCACCGGCACGATCGGCAGCGGGTTGAGGATGCCGCCATCGACCAGCATGCGATTGCCTTGCATGACCGGGGTGAACAGGCTGGGGATCGCCGCCGAGGCGCGCATCGCCTGATGCAGGCAGCCTTCCTGGAACCAGATCTCTTGCTGGTTGGTAAGGTCGGTGGCCACCGCCGTGTAGGGGATGCGCAGCTGCTCGATGTTGATTTCGCCAACGATCTTGCGGATCTGCCCGAACACCTTGTCGCCACGGATTGCCCCCAGGCGAAAGCTGACATCCACCAGTCTCAGCACGTCCAGGTAGTCCAGGCTTTCGATCCAGCTGCGATATTCGTCGAGCTTGCCGGCCGCGTAGATGCCCCCGATCACCGCGCCCATGGAGCACCCTGCAATGCAGGCGATTTCATAGCCACGACGCTCGATTTCTTCGATCACGCCGATGTGCGCGTACCCCCGGGCACCGCCCGAGCCGAGCACCAATGCCACGCGTTTGCTCATGGTCTTCCCCCTGCGTATTGTGCAACCACGGCCCTACAATGCGCCCATTGTTGCCTGTGCTTCAATGTAGTCCGCACTGGGCTACGCTGAGCAGGCAACTTTCTGCTCGCTGTGCCGTCGAACGACCACTTTTTCACCTTTGAGGTAACACCGATGAAAGCCTGGATCACCCTTCCTCTTATTGTCCTGGCCTTGGCCGGTTGCGCGGGCAAGACGGCCTATCGCGACAGTTGCGGGACCCAGCTCGATGCTGC
Source organism: Pseudomonas oryziphila (assembly GCF_003940825.1). Classification (NCBI taxonomy): domain Bacteria; kingdom Pseudomonadati; phylum Pseudomonadota; class Gammaproteobacteria; order Pseudomonadales; family Pseudomonadaceae; genus Pseudomonas; species Pseudomonas oryziphila. The sequence continues at coordinate 2,097,199 of NZ_CP034338.1, forward strand.
GTGGAAGGAACTGGACCTGGCCAAGGCCGAAGGCTTCGCCGGTACTGTCAGTTATTCCAAGGCACTGTCACTGCTGACCGGGGCCAAGACCCAGCAGCAGTTCGAAGCGTTCGAAGGCTGTACCCACAAAGCCGAGAAGGCGCGCTTCTATATTCGTGAGTCCCGCGCCGGGCGTTGACCGAGGAGCGCGCCATGTCCGCCATGCTCGACCATGTGGTTTTTCAGGTACTGACGCTGCAGGTAAGGTTGCTGGCCTGTCGTGAGCGGCTGGCGGCCGATACCGACAGCGAGGCGCTGCATGACCTGCGTATCGCCCTGCGGCGTCTGCGCAGCCTCATGCGCCCGCTGCGTGGCTTGCCGGGGGTGGAGCAACTGGAGGACGCGGCGCAGGCGCTGGGTACCTTGACCACGCCGCTGCGTGACCGCGAGGTGCTGGCGGCGCAGCTCATCCAGCGCGGGCACCTGCAGGCCGGTCAGCGCCGCCTGGAGGGCAGGGCGCGTACGTTCGCCAGCGTGGCGCGTAGCCCTCAGCTTGCCCGCGTACTGGCGATTCTCGACGTGTTCCCGCTGTTCCTGCGTGCGGCCGACCGTGAAGGGTTGGTGCCGCGGCTGGAGCGGCGTGTCGACAGGCGCCTGGTCAAGCAGTGGCATACCTTGGCGCAGGCGCTGGAGGATCCGGCCCACGACCGGCATCGCTTGCGCTTGTTGATCAAGCGCGTGCGCTATGGTGACGAGGCTTACCCGCAGCTCGATCACGCCGGCAAGCAGCTGCAAAGGCTGTTGAAGAAAGCCCAGGGAGACCTGGGCGACTGGCATGACCGTTTTCAATGGTTGCTGCAAGTGCGTGAGCACAGCGACCTGGCAGGCTGCAAGGTGGCCTGGGAGCACGAACTGCATGCCGCCGAACGCACCTCCGATATCACCCTCGAGGTGTTGCGCAAGGCCGTGGCGCGTCGATAGCCCGGCAAATGACCGATATGCGGGCTGCCGCACCTGCGGGGGCTGGTTAAGATCGGGACTTTTGCGCAGGAGCCAGGGCACATGAACTTCACCGAATTGTTGGCGGCAGCACGCCTGCACCCTGAAGCGGTCAGTGTGCCGCCCAGCTGGGCGCAGGGGCGGGCGGTGTTCGGCGGCCTTATGGCCGCGATGGTGCACGAGGCGATGCGGCAGAAACTGGCTGACGACCGCCCGGTGCGTTCGCTGGCGATCACCTTTGTCGGCCCGGCGGCGCCGGATGTGCCTATCAGCCTGGAAGTGGAGGTGCTGCGCGAGGGCAAGGCGGTCTGTACCCTGCTCGGTCGTGCCGTGCAGGGCGGCCAGGTGGTGACGCTGGTGCAGGGCAGTTTCGGCGCCGGCAGGCCTTCGGTGGTCGCGGTCGATGCGCAACCCCCGATGGCGATCAAGCCATTGCAGCAGGCAGCGCCAGAGTTGCCGTACATCAAAGGGGTGACCCCGGAGTTCATGCGTCACGTGGCGCTGCGTTGGGCTATCGGTGGGCTGCCGTTCAGCGGCAACGATTCACGCCACATGGGCGGCTGGGTGCGTCTGCGTGACGTGCCCGATGCTCCCCTGGAAGTGGCGCATCTGCTGGCCCTGGTCGATGCCTGGCCGCCCAGCCTGTTGCCTTACCTGAAGCAGCCAGCCGCCGGTAGCACCCTGACCTGGACCATCGAATTCGTCCAGCCCACACCACGGCTTTCGACGCAGGACTGGTGCGGCTATTGCGTGGAGACCGAGTATGCGCGGGATGGTTATGGGCATGCCGCAGCCCGCCTGTGGACGGCTGACGGCGAGCTGTTGGCATTGAGTCGGCAGACGGTGACCGTGTTCGCTTGAGGCTGCTGGGGCGCGTGAAGCGTGCGGTCAATGCCGATGCTTGTGCCGCTCGCGCCAGGCGCGCCACCAGGCGCCGCTCAGCACGAACCGCGGGAAGGTGATGAATTGCTCGGTGAGCAGGCGTTGCACGGCGTCCTTGCGGTTGGCGAAGGGTTCCGGTTGTTCGGCCTCCAGCCGATGCCCCTGGCGTTGCAGGCCAAGGCCGGCGATCAGGGCGATGATGCCGACGGCGATCTGCGACAGGTCCAGGGCGAACAGCCCCGACAGCACCAAAAGCGCACCCAGGATGAACAGCGGCACGGCAATCAGGTGCAACACCAGGTTGGCGGGGTGGCGGTGATTATGGTGGTAGCCGCGCCATTGCCAGGCGGGCAGGTTGGGCAGTCGCTTGCTCATGGGCAGTTCCTCATGGAGATGCCCAAAGTCTAGTGCGGCCCCCGGGAGGGGGCCAATCGAGGCTGGCTATGCCGGCAATAGCTAGAGCTTGAGCTGGCCGATGGCTTTGCTCAATTCCCCAGCCAGGGTCGCCAGCTCGCTGCTGGTGGTGGCTGACCCCACAGTTTGCTGCACGGTCTGCTCGGTGACGTCACGGATGCTCACCACTGCGCGGTTCATCTCTTCGGCCACTTGGCTCTGTTGCTCGGCAGCCACCGCTATCTGGGTATTGTTCTCGCGCATCTGTGCCACGGCACGGGTGATCTCGGCAAGGGCCTCGCCAGCTTCCTGGGCCTGCTTGACACAGTCGTCGGCCTTGTACGAACTCTCCTGCATGAAGTCCACGGCATCACGGGTGCCGGCCTGCAGGTCAGCGACCATCGTGGTGATTTCGTCGGTGGAGGTTTGCACGCGCTTGGCGAGGTTGCGCACTTCGTCGGCGACCACCGCGAAGCCGCGGCCCAGGTCGCCGGCGCGGGCGGCCTCGATGGCGGCATTGAGGGCGAGCAGGTTGGTCTGTTCGGCGATGCTGTGGATCACCCCGACCACCCCGTTGATCTTCTGGCTGTCATCGGCCAATTGGCGGATCATCTCGGCGGTCTGCTGCACGCCGCTGGACAGCCCGGCAATCGAGTCCTGGACCCGGCTGACCACGGCCTGGCCGCTGCCGGCGAGGCCGTCGGCACTCTGCGACAAGTCACGGGTGGCACCGGCATGCTCGGCGATGTGGTGCACGGTGGCGGTCATCTCGTTGATCGCAGTGGCGGCCTGGTCGGTCTCGCTCTGCTGGCCGATCATGCCGTGGCGCACTTCGTCCATGCTCCCAGCCAGGCGAGCAGCACCCGAGTCGAGCTGCGCAGCGGTGCGCGCGACAGTGCTGACCACACGGTGGTAGGTGGTCTGCATGGCGTTGAACGCGCCGGCCATCTGCCCGACTTCGTCGCCACAGGCCAGCGGCACCCGGGCCGAGAGGTCGCCAGTTTTTTCCACGTGCAGCATCACGTCCTTCAACGTATTGAGCTGGCTGAGCAGGAAGCGGATCAACAACTGCGAAGCGCAGAGCATGGCCAGCATCAGCACCAGCACGCACACCGCATAGTTGCCGAAACGGTCGAAGAACACCTGGCGCAGGCTAGGCGCCTGGGCCAGCACGGCCAGGTGTCGATCGCCCTGGCGGAACACCTGGGCCCCCAGCACAGGGTTGTTACCTGCGATCCAGGCGCCGGGCAGCTCGACCCAGCCCTGGGCATCACGCAAGGCTTCGAGGGGTTCGCCTGCAAATTCAGGAGTCTGTCCGCTGCCCCAGGTAATCAGCCCAGGCTGGTCCGGAAGGTCTTTTTCGGCGGGCCAGGCGGCCAGCAATTCGGCCTGGCGCTGGGCCAGGGCCTGCGCGCCCGAAGCGCGCGCCTGCTGCTCCAGTGACACTGCATACAGCACCAGCAGCAGGGTGGTGACGAAGGCCACTGCGTTGACGGCCCAGAACTTGTACTTCAGGGAAATATTGCTAAGCCAGGCACCCATGGTAGGTCTTCTCTGAGTTGGCGGAAACATTGTTGGCAAGGTGCCATCATTGTGCCCGCCAAGGCCAGGACCCTCCTTGATATGCGTCAAGAAACCACAGGCAGCCCGAAGAACGCCTGCGCGCAGGCGGTGGTGTGGGCTGCGGTGGACTCGACGGTTTCGCCGCGATGCAGAGCCACCTCGCGCAGTACTTCGGGTAGATACGCCGGCTCGTTGCGGCCGTTTTTCGGTTTTGGCCGCAGGCTGCGCGGCAGCAGGTAGGGCGCGTCGCTCTCCAGCATCAGGCGGCCTGTCGGGATGTTGCCGACCAGCGGATGCAGATGAGTACCGCGGCGCTCGTCGCAGATCCAGCCAGTGATGCCGATGTGCAGGTCGAGGTCGAGGTAGGCGAACAGCGCCTCGCGCTCGCCGGTAAAGCAATGCACCACGGCGGCGCTCAGTTGGTCGCGGTAGCCCTTGAGGATTGCCAGCAGGCGCTCGCTGGCGTCGCGTTCGTGGAGGAACACCGGCAGGCGCAGCTCGACGGCCAGGGCCAGTTGGGCTTCCAGGGCTTTTTCCTGCTCCGGGCGAGGGGAGAAGTCGCGGTTGAAGTCCAGCCCGCATTCGCCGACGGCGCGCACCCGCGGTTGTTCGAGCAAGTGGCGCAACTGGCGCTCGCTGTCGCTGGTCCAGCTCTTGGCATCATGGGGGTGTACACCGGCGGTGCTGAACAGGCGCTGGCCTTGCTCATCCAGGCGCTGGCACAGTTCAAGGGCTTCTTCACTGACGCTCAGGCTGGTGCCGGTCAGCACCATCTGCGCCACGCCGGCCTGCACGGCGCGCTCGACCACAGCCGCCTGCTGGTCATGGAAACTGCTGTTGGTCAGGTTGACGCCGATATCGATCAATTGCATGGTGCTACCTCGTGCCGCGGGGCGGCCAGCATAGCAAAAACCGGGAAATCACGAAAAAACCAAGAACTTCAAACGTTTGCCGTGGTCTTTTGCCGTCAGTCATCACGGATCGATCATTGCACATGGTGCCCGCCAACCGCCCTCGGACCTCTTCCTCCATGCTGCGAACCCTGCTGACGACCTTGATGATGTTCGGGCTGCTGGCCGCCGGGCCGGCCACTGCGCGCGAGCCGGGGCCCCAGCAGCATGTGCCCGCCGGCCAGGCCCGCGACTTGGCGCAGATCCGCTCCAGCCAGGTGCTGCGGGTGCTGGTCAACCAGAGCCGCAACAGCTCCGGCGAGGTCAAGGGCGAACCGGTGGGCGTCGAGTACTACCGGCTGCGCGCCCTCGAGCACGCGCTCAATGCCCGGTTCGCCGACAATCAGCAAGTCACCTTGAAAATCATCCCGCGGGCCAAGGAGCAATTGCTCGGTGCCTTGCAGCGGGGTGAAGGCGACCTGGCCGCGCCAGGCGAGCTGCTCGATCCTGCCGGGGTGCGTGGCGTCGAGGCGAGTGCCCCGGTGCTTGACCAGGTGCCGCTGCTGCTGGTCGGGCGCAAGGGCGAGCGCAGCTACAGCCGGGCCGAGCAGTTGTCCGGGCGTACCATCGCCCTGACCAGTGCCAGCGCTGCCGGGGCCGCGATCGAGGCGATCAACCAACGCCTGGCGCTGCGCAAGCAAGCCCCGATCAAGGTGGAGTGGGTTGACCCGACCCTGGCGGTGGAGGATGTGCTGGAGATGGTCCAGGCCGGTATTTATCCGCTGACCGTGGTGGAGCGGCCCATCGCCCAACGCTGGGCGCGGGTGATGCCGCGCCTGCGCCTGGACAGCAAGCTGCAGCTGGCCCAACCGCAAGCACTGCGCTGGTATGTGCGCCCTGATGCGCCGATGCTGCGGGCGGCAGTGGATCGCTTCCTCGCCACTTACCGTGCCCCGGACAACCAGGATGCCGCCTTCGAACGCATCTACCGGCGCCAGTACCGGGTCCACAATCCGCTGGCGCGCCAGGACCGGCAACGCCTGGAGTCGTTGCGCCCGGTCCTGCAGAAGCATGCCGGTGACCAGCAGTTCGACTGGCTGAACCTGGCGGCCCTGGCATTCAAGGAGTCCACCCTCGACCCCAAGGCGCGTGGCACGGGCGGGGCCCATGGGTTGATGCAGATCACTCCGTCGGCGGCGCAGAGGGTGGGGGTGAGTAACACCGCCACGGTTGATGGCAATGTCCAGGCCAGTGCCCGCTATCTGGCGTTGATCCGCCGCAAGTTCTTCGCCAGCCCGCAACTCAACGAGCGCGAGCGCATGGCGTTCATCCTGGCGGCCTACAACCTCGGCCCGGAGCGGGTTCAGGCCATGCGCGCCGAAGCGCGGCGGCGCGGGCTCAACGGCAATCAGTGGTTCTTCCAGACCGAGCGCATCGCCATGGAACAAGTGGGGATGGGGCCGGTGAACTTCGTCAACAGTGTCAACAAGTACTACCTGGCGTTCAATCGTGAACGCGCTTCCCTGGAGCGGCTGGCCAGGCGCTGACAAATCTAAATAATCGATAGTTATTACACGATTATTGCGATTTTCTTATTCGATCAATCGATTAAGATGGCGCTCATCCAACACCTACCCGCTTAAACAAGGAAGCAACAACATGAACAACACCCTCAAAGCCCTGTTCGTTACCCGTGCCGGCTTCGGCCTGAGCGTCGTGCGCATCCTGGTCGGCGTCATCTTCATGGCCCATGGCGCACAGAAACTGTTCGGTCTGTTTGGTGGCTACGGCCTCGAAGGCACCGGCCAGTGGATGGAGAGCATCGGCCTGGCGCCTGGCTACCTGATGGCCTTGCTGTCGGGCAGCGCCGAGTTCTTCGGCGGCCTGGCCCTGGTGGTCGGCCTGCTGGCCCGCCCGGCGGCACTAGCGCTGAGTGTGACCCTGGTGGTGGCGATCTTCTCGGTGCACATCAACAACGGCCTGTTCATGTCCAACAACGGCTATGAGTTCGCCCTGGCGCTGCTGGCAGGCAGTGTGGCGGTGCTGATCGAAGGTGCGGGTCGCTTCTCGCTGGATCGTCTGATCGCACGTTGACTCAAGCTGCAAGCTCCCAGCCGCAAGGTGCAAGTTGATCGCATTCATCAACTTGCACCTTGCGGCTTGAAACTTGGAGCTCATCCCTCTAGCATACCGACTGCGCCGATTTAAACAGCTACTTGCGGGGCGCAGGACAACCCTCCCAGGTCATCCGAAATACCGCTAAAGCGCTGGTTCGGTGACGCCTCCCACCGCTGCCCAGCGGGATCAGCGAGGCGGAGAAAAACTCCATGAGTTGTCCACGTACCAGTGTTTGTTTGACCCCCCTGGCCAAAGACCAGGCGTCCCGCACCCCGCGCATTCTGCTCGGTGGCCAGCATCAGCCTACGCTCCTGCGCAACCTTGACGGTTTTTCCCGTCGCAAGGGCCAGGCCCGGGCTTTCCTCATCCAGTTCTTCGAAACCTGCACCCAGCTTGGCGAGTACGCCAACGACCGTTTCGATCTGGCCGTGATCCAGGCGCCGGCCGCCGAGGATGCCGCCGAGGTTATCGGCCAGCTCACGCGCATCGCCCGCCAGGGGCTGATCACGCGCGCCTGATCGGCGTGCAAAACCCGCAGGTTTTTCGCTAAGCTCGGTCACTCGGTGGGCGCCTGGCGCCCGCTGCAGATGCACTGAGGAGACAGCCGCTTGAGTACCAACATCATCACCACCGAAGGTCATGCCGCCCTGAAGCAGGAGCTTGATCATCTGTGGCGGGTCTATCGCCCGGAGATTACCCAGAAGGTCGCCTGGGCGGCGTCGCTGGGCGATCGCAGCGAGAACGCCGACTACCAGTACAACAAGAAGCTGCTGCGCGAGATCGATCGGCGCGTGCGCTACCTGCGCAAGCGCCTGGAAGACGTCAAGGTCGTGGCCTATTCACCCGAGCAGGAAGGCAAGGTGTTCTTCGGTGCCTGGGTGGAGATCGAGAACGACGACAGCGAGCAGTTGACCTTCCGTGTCGTCGGCTATGACGAGATCCATGGGCGTAACGACTACATCTCCATTGACTCGCCCATGGCCCGCGCCCTGCTCAAGAAGCAGGAAGGTGACGAGGTGCTGGTGCAGACGCCTACCGGCGAGGCGACCTGGTACATCAATCGCATCAGCTACAGGCCGTAGCCGTCTCATCAGAAGCCGGGGGCTGCGTGGCAGGCCCCAGGCCCCTCAGAGCATTCAGCCTTCCCGCAGTACCGCCAGCGGGCTGGCGTTGAGCGCACGCCGCGTGCCGATCACCCCGGCGCCCCCCACCAGCACCGCGCCTGCCAGTGGCAGCCCCAGCAGCCAAAGGTGCGGCGCCCAGTGCAGATCGAAGGCATAGCGGTACAGCGCCCAGGTGATCAGCTCGCAACCCACTGCGGCGAGCAGGCCGCTGACGGCACCCAGCAATCCGAACTCGATACGCCGGGCCTTGACCAGCAGCGGTCTTGCCGCCCCCAGGGCGCGTAGCAGGGCGCCCTGGCGGATGCGTTCGTCGAGGGTTGCCTGCAGGCCTGCGAACAGCACCGCCAGCCCCGCTGCCAGCACGAACAACAGCACATACTCCACCGCCAGCGTCACCTGGGCGAGGATGCTGCGCAGCTGGCCGAGCAGGGCGTCGACCTGGAGGATGGTCGCTGCCGGGAATGCCCGTGACAGTGCGACGACTTCCTGATCATGGCCTGGGGCAAGGTAGAAGCTGGTCAGGTAAGTGGCGGGCAAGCCCTGCAGTGTCCCGGGCTGGAAGATCATGTAGAAGTTGGGCTGAAAACTGTCCCAGTGCACCGTGCGCAGGCTGCTGACCCTGGCCTGACGCTGCTGGCCACCGATGTCGAAGGTCAGCAGGTCGCCCAGTTGCAGGTTGAGGCTCTGCGCCAGCTCCGCCTCTACCGAAACGCCAGGTATGGCAGCGTCTTGCGGCGCCTGTTGCCACCAGTTGCCGGCGCTCAGCGCGTTGCCCTGCGGCAGCTCGGCAGCCCAGGTCAGGCTGAGGTCGCGCTGGATCGCCCGCTCGCCGGTGGACTCCTTGCTCACCAACTGGCGTACCGGCTGCTCGTTGATGTGGGTGAGGCGGCCGGGGATTACCGGATACAGCGGTGCGGAGGTCGCGTTGATCTGCGCCAGACGCTCAATGAATGGCTGGCGTTCATCAGGCAGGATGTTCAGGGCGAAATGGTTGGGGGCATCCTTGGGCAGTTGTGCCTGCCAGTTGTCGAGCAGCTCCGCGCGCAGCAGCGCCACCAGGCCCATGGCCAGCAGGATCAGGCCGAAGGCCAGGGCCTGGCCGGCAGCTGCCAGTGGATGACGCAACAGCTGGCCCAGCCCCAGGCGCCAGGCCAGCGGCGCACCGGCCAAGAGCTGGCGCAGGCTGCGCAAGCCGAGCAGCAGCAGGCCGCCGAGCAGCAGTGCGGCGATCAAACCACCCCCCAGCAGGGCGAAGGTGAGCAGCAGATCGAGGCTCAGGCGCCACATGATCAGGCCCAGGGCGAGCAGGGCTGCGCCATACACCAGCCAGCTACTGGTTGGCGTGGGCAGCAGGTCGCGGCGCAGCACCCGCAAGGGCGGCACGCGGCCGAGGGCGGCCAGTGGTGGCAGGGCGAAACCGGCCAGCGCCACCAGCCCGGTGCCGATCCCGGCCAGCGCGGGCGCGAGGCCGCCGGGGGGTAGTTGGCTGGGTAACAGGCCTTCGAGCAGGCGGAACAGGCCCAGTTGGGCGAGCCAGCCGAGCAGGGCTCCGCCGAGGGCCGCGACCGTGCCGAGCATGGCCAGTTGCAGGCAGTACAGCCCCAGTGCCTGGTGCCGCGACAGGCCGAGGCAGCGCAGCAATGCGCTGGCGTCCAGGCGTCGGGCGGCGTAACGGCTGGCCGACAGGGCCACGGCGACACCGGCCAGCAGCACAGCTACCAGGCTGGCCATGTTCAGGTAGCGCTCGGCCTTGCCCAGCGCCCCGCCGATCTGACGGTTGCCATCACGGGTGTCGAGCAGGCGCTGATTGGCCGCCAGGCTGGCTTCGGCGGTTTTGCGGTACTGGGCCAGGGCATCGATGTCGCCTCGCCACAGCTCCCGGTAGCTGACCCGGCTGCCAGGCTGGATCACCCCGGTGGCTTCGAGGTCGGCAAGATTCATCAGCACGCGCGGGGTGAGGCTGTAGAAGTTGTTGGCGCGGTCTGGCTCGTAGGTCAGTACGCGGCTCATGCGCAGGGTCTTCATGCCCACATCGATGCTGTCGCCCACCGACAGCCCGAGCGCCGCCAGCAGGCGTGGCTCGACCCAGGCTTCGCCGGGTGCCGGGCCACCACCGGGCGTTTCTGCGGCATAGGGCGCGGCGGCGCTGCGCAATTGGCCGCGCAAGGGGTAGGCGGCGTCGGCGGCCTTGATGCTCGACAGCTGAATGCCGTTGTCGCCGCCGACCACGCTGGTGAACTCCACCACCTGGGCGTGGCGCAGGCCCAGTACGGTGCCATCGGCTATTTGCTGCGCCGTTGCCGGCGCGCTGCCTTGCAGCACCAGGTCGGCGCCGAGAAATTCACTGGCGCGCAACTGCATCGCGCCATTGAGGCGGCTGCCGAAGTAGCCGATGGCGGTACTCGCCGCCACTGCCACCAGCAAGGCGAAGAACAACACGCGCACTTCGCTGGCGCGGGCATCGCGTAGCAACTGGCGCAGCGAGAGTGCGCACAGGCGCAGGAAGGGCAGGCGGGTCATCAGGGCTCCAGGGGCGCGACCAGGCGGCCGGCATCCAGGCGGATCAGGCGGCGGCAGCGGCTGGCCAGCCGCTCGTCGTGGGTGACCAGTACCAGCGTGGTGCCGCGCTCCTGGTTCAGTTCGAACAGCAGGTCGCTGATGCGCTCGCCGGTGTGGCTGTCGAGGTTGCCGGTGGGTTCATCGGCAAACAACACCGCAGGTTGCGCGGCGAACGCGCGGGCGATCGCCACCCGTTGCTGTTCGCCGCCGGAAAGCTGGCGTGGGGTGTGGCTCAAGCGTTTGCCCAGGCCGACCCGCTCGAGCAGGCTGCGGGCGTGCTCGCGGGCATCGCGACGGCCATCGAGCTCCAGCGGCAGCATCACGTTCTCCAGGGCATTAAGGCTGTCGAGCAACTGGAATGACTGAAAGACAAAGCCGACGTGTTCGGCGCGTACCCGGGCGCGCTGGTCTTCATCGAGCGGGCCGAGGTCGTGGCCGGCCAGGATGACCTTGCCGGCGCTGGGGCGATCGAGCCCGGCGAGCAGGCCGAGCAGGGTGGATTTGCCGGAGCCGGAAGCGCCGACGATGGCCAGGCTGTCGCCTTGGGCAAGGTCGAGGGAGAGTGAGTGGAGGATGGTCAGGTCGCCTTCCGCGCTGGGGACCACTTTGCTAAGGTTCTGCGCAACGAGAATGCTGGGGCCCATGGAGAATCCGATGCGAATGTGGTGGTTGAGTGCCGGCCTGGCCCTGTGTTGCCTGGCCCAGGGCGCGGTGGCGGGAACGGTGCTGGTCGTCGGCGATAGTATCAGCGCCGGTTTTGGCCTGGATACCCGCCAGGGGTGGGTCGCACTCCTGCAGCAGCGTCTGCGGCACGAAGGTTTTGACGATCAGGTGGTCAATGCTTCGATCAGCGGCGACACCAGTGCCGGTGGCCAGGCGCGGTTGCCGGCGCTGCTTGCAGCGCACAAGCCGGGGCTGGTGGTGCTGGAGCTGGGGGGTAATGACGGCCTGCGCGGGCAGCCTCCCCAGCAATTGCAACAAAATCTTGCCTCGATGATCGATGATGCCCGTGAGGCGGGTGCAAAGGTCGTATTGCTGGGCATGCGCCTGCCGCCCAATTATGGCGTGCGCTACACGACGGCCTTCGCCCAGGTGTACGAGAAACTGGCCGGCGAGAAAAACGTGGCGCTGGTACCGTTCTTCCTCGAGGGGATCGGTGGGGTGCCTGAGATGATGCAGGCCGATGGTATTCATCCCACCCAGGGGGCCCAGCAGCGGTTGCTGGAAAATGCCTGGCCGACGATAAAACCCTTGCTGTGACGCTTTTATCGGGGGCCGCTTTCGGCTAATGTTGCGCCCCCCGATTCGAGTGTCCCCGATGCCCCGCCCCGCCTGGTCCCTGTACGCCTATCAACTGATCGAGCCTGACGAGCAGCTCGACCTGTTCGCCTGCCAGGAGATCCGCGTGCACCTGGCGGCCCGCCAGCTGGAGCTGGGTGTGCCGGCCGACCGTACCCTGTGCGGCGGATTGTTGCCGGCGCAACCACGCTGGTCGGTGGTGGAACGCGCCATCTACCGCGACGAGCGCCTGTGCGCGCTGTGCAAGGCCATCCTTGATGCCCAGCGCCACGGCATGCGCCCGGTCTGGCCGGAACTCTGAGCACCTTTCATCATCTGAAACGCTTGCCCGCCGCCAGTGCCTCCCGCTCGCCGGTGCACAGGTGTACAATCGACTCCCTTGACTGACCTTTCGAAGGATTTACCGGATGTTGCCGCGCTTTCCCGCCGTCACCCGTAGCCTGTCCCTGGCCGCCCTGCTGGTAGCCGGCCCCGCCGTTGCGTTGGAACTGCCGTTGCCCCCTCCTGGTGAAGACGTCGTCGGCCAGGTTCGGGTGATCAAGGCCAAGTACGAAGACACCTTCGCCGACATCGGTACTGCCAACGACCTGGGCTACCTCGAAATGATCGCCGCCAACCCGGGCGTCGACCCCTGGTTGCCGGGCGCCGGTACCGAGATCATCCTGCCCACGCGCTACATCCTGCCGCCCGGGCCGCGTGAAGGCATTGTCATCAACCTCGCCGAGTACCGCCTCTACTACTACCCGAAAGGGCAAAACGTGGTGCACACCTTCCCGCTGGGTATCGGCCGCGAAGGTTGGGGTTCGCCGATTGCCAATACCCGCATCACCGCCAAGACTCCTAATCCGACCTGGACGCCACCTGCCTCCATTCGCAAGGAGCACGCTGCCGATGGCGATATCCTGCCCGCAGTGGTCCCGGCCGGCCCGGACAACCCGCTGGGGCCGTTCAAGTTCACCTTGGGCGTGCCGGGCTACCTGATCCACGGTTCGAACAAGAAGTTCGGTATTGGCATGCGCACCAGTCACGGTTGCTTCCGCATGCTCAATAACAACGTGTTGACACTGTCGAAGATGGTCCCGGTAAACACGTCGGTTCGCATCATCAACGAGCCTTACAAGTTCGGCGTCAGTGGCGGCAAAGTCTATCTCGAGGCGCACACGCCGCTGGATGACCAAGGCAACCCGTCGGTGGTCGACAAGCACACAGCAGTCATCAATGCGCTGCTCAAGCGTGAGGACCTGGCCAACAACTTGCGCATGAACTGGGACATGGTGCGTGATGTGGTTGCCGCCGAAGATGGCATGCCGGTTGAAATCGCCGTACCGGTCAATGGTGGTGCCGCACCGGTGGTCTCGAGCATTCCAGCCGAACTGCAGTAAGCCATTCGCGACTCGTGTAGAGGCCTGCCTTAGTGCAGGCCTTTTCGTTTGTGCGCAGTGCCTTTCATCAGGCAATAAAAAAGCCGACCCACAAGTGGGTCGGCTTCTTAACAATCCGTGAGGATTATTACTTGCGGCTGGCTTTGTCCAGCATACGCAGAGCGCGCTCGTTGGCTTCGTCAGCGGTTTGCTGAGCCTTCTGAGCAGCTGCCAGAGCGTCGTCAGCTTTGCGGTAGGCTTCGTCTGCACGAGCCTGGGCGCGAGCTGCTGCGTCTTCGGTAGCGGTCAGGCGAGCTTCAGTTTCTTTGGAGACGCTGCTGCAACCGGTAGCCAGAACTGCGGCCAGGGCCAGAGCAGAGAATTTCAGAACGTTGTTCATCGTGTTCCCCTTCAAGGACTTTCTATTTAAATAGCCATCTCTCGGAAAAGAGAAACTGGCCGGCGTACATAGTACCCATTACTTGTAGTAAGTAAACTGACAGAGCGCAAGAACTGCAAAAAAAATGTCGCGAGCGGGCAGCAGTGACGGGTTCTGCAGGCCATCTGTGAAAATTGTGTGAGACGCACGCAAGCGATTGTAGGGCGGGAACTTTTTTGTTGAACTAAGGGTGACTTCAACTGTCGGTGAGCGTCTTAGCCCAAAGAGCATTCGGCGCGTATCATGCTACCAGGCCATTGTGGCAAAACCGCGCTGTTGGATTTTCAGTCCGGCCGCTTGAGCAACCCCGCATGTGCCGCCTACTATTTGTAGGTGCCCAGGGTCAGAACGATCAAGGTCGTGCAACTGTCCAAGAGGCCAGAGGTGGCGCAGAGGTTCCCCGCCGGAAACAAACACATCGGTAAGGTATGGGTCTGCCGACAAGACCTGCGAGGAGTAGTGATGAGCGAGACGCTGACCATCCACCATGACCAGGCGGGTCATCAATTCGAGACCAATGTGGACGGTCACCGGGCGTACCTCACGTACATGGACCTGGGCAAGCAGACGCTGGACATCTACCGCACCTTCGTGCCCAACGCCCTGCGCGGGCGCGGCATCGCCGCCGCCTTGACCGAAAAGGCACTGGAGTACGCCGAGCAGATGGGTTACACCGTCATCCCGTCCTGTTCGTACGTCGAGCGTTACATGGAGCGTCAGCAGCGTCACTCGAGCAAGGCCTGAAAACCTCACCGTACACATGAAAACGCCGGGCATTGCCCGGCGTTTTCATGTGCGCAAGGTTTAGCCGCGCTGGCGCTGCGGCAGCACATCCTTGAGCTTGGCGTGCATGCTGCGCAGGGTTTTTTCGGTAGCCGCCCAGTCAATGCAGGCGTCGGTCACGGAAACGCCATACTGCAGCTCGTCCAGGTTCTTCGGAATAGCCTGGCAGCCCCAGTTCAGGTGGCTCTCGACCATCAGGCCGATGATCGACTGGTTGCCTTCGAGGATCTGGTTGGCCACGTTCTCCATGACCAGCGGCTGCAGGGCCGGGTCCTTGTTGGAGTTGGCGTGGCTGCAGTCGACCATGATGTTGGCCTTGATCTTCGCCTTGGCCAGGTCCTGCTCGCACAGGGCGACGCTGACCGAATCGTAGTTGGGCTTGCCGTTGCCGCCGCGCAGTACCACGTGGCCATAGGCGTTGCCTTTGGTGGTGACGATCGACACGCCACCCTCCTGGTTGATCCCCAGGAAGCGGTGCGGCTTGGAGACCGACTGCAAGGCGTTGATCGCCACGGTCAGGCCGCCGTCGGTGCCGTTCTTGAAGCCGACCGCCGAAGACAGGCCCGAAGCCATTTCGCGGTGAGTCTGCGATTCGGTGGTGCGTGCGCCGATAGCCGACCAGCTGATCAGGTCCTGCAGGTACTGCGGGGAGATCGGGTCCAGTGCTTCGGTGGCGGTGGGCAGGCCCATTTCGGCGAGATCGAGCAGCAGCTTGCGGCCGATGTGCAGGCCGTCCTGGATCTTGAACGAGTCGTCCAGGTACGGGTCGTTGATCAGGCCTTTCCAGCCTACGGTGGTGCGCGGCTTCTCGAAGTACACGCGCATCACCAGGTACAGGGTGTCCGAGACTTCCTCGGCCAGTACTTTCAGGCGCTCGGCATATTCATGGGCAGCCTTGATGTCATGGATGGAGCACGGGCCTACCACTACGAACAGGCGGTGGTCCTTGCCGTCGAGGATATTGCGCACCACTTCGCGGCCGGCAGTCACGGTCTGCAGGGCTTTGGCGCTGAGAGGGATTTCCTTCTTGAGCTGATCAGGGGTGATCAAGGTCTCGTTGGAGGCAACGTTCAAGTCATCGATCGGTAAATCAGCCATCGTGTTACTCGTCAGGTCACGGGTGCCGGCCGCCAGCAATCCCCGTGCGGCCCAGCAGCAGATTGTTCGCAGCGGGGAGGCCGAACCTTAACGCGTTAGCGGGGGCGGGACAATGGGCTGGGGCCCGTCGATACTGGGTTTTTGCGGGTGGAACGGTGATTCAGGGGGATGTGGCGCCCAGGCTGGCCTCGGAAAAGGCCTCGGCATGCAGGCTGATCCACTGCGCGGCCAACTGTTGCGCCGCGCTGCTGTCAAGGTCGGCCTGGGCGTGCTCCAGGCAATAGTGCTGGATCTGGCAGGCCTGCTCGCCCATGCGTGCACCGAACAGCGCCTGGCTGTCGGTGAAGGCCACGCCCACTCGATAGCCCTGATCAAGCCGTTGGCACCAGGCGACATAGCCGGGGTAATGTGCATCCAGTCCCAGTGACGGGATCAGCACCTCGACGGCGGTGCCGCGGCGGTAAGCGCGTGGCTGGTTGCAGGCGATGCCGCCGAGGCCCTGGGTATAGAGGTGGCGACGAAACAGGCTGGATGTGGGGCGAAGGGTGAGTTCGACCGGTATGTCATCCGGATGAGGCAGGTATCCGCACATGCTCGACTCCGTGTCGATTATTTGACCTTCTTTGCCCCAGTATAGTGAGGGATCGAAAACCGGCTGATTTACGTGCTAAAAACCGACGAACACACACGAAGGAGAAAGGGCATGCAGGTTCGCAATACTCGCATCGGCATCATTGGCAGTGGGGCCATTGGTGGCTTTTATGGCCTGATGCTGGCCCGTGCCGGCTTCGATGTGCATTTCTTGCTGCGCAGCGAGTACGCCGCGGTGCGTGAGCACGGGCTGACACTCGACAGCGCGCTGCACGGCCAGTTGCATGAGCAGGTCCAGGCTTACGCCAGCGCTGCCGACATGCCGCCGTGCGATTGGCTGCTGGTGGGCGCCAAGGCCACCAGCAATGCGGAGCTGGCCCCTTCGATCGTGCAGGCGGCGGCACCCGGCGCCAAGGTGGTATTGCTGCAGAACGGCCTGGGGGTGGAAGAGCAGCTGCGCCCGGCACTGCGCACGGACATGCACTTGCTCGGTGGCCTGTGCTTCATCTGCGTGAATCGCGAACGCCCTGGGGTAATCCGCCATCAGGCGCTGGGTGCGGTCAACCTCGGCTACCACAGCGGACCGGCGGAAGATGCCGGGCTGGCGGTGGTGGGAGAGGGCGCCGAGCTGTTCCGCGCAGCCGGTATCGACTCACAGGCCATGCTCGACCTCAACCAGGCGCGCTGGCAGAAACTGGTGTGGAACGTGCCGTACAACGGTCTTTCGGTGCTGCTCAAGGCCAGCACCACGCCGCTGATGAGCGACCCTGACAGTCGGGTGTTGATCCAGGCCTTGATGGCTGAAGTGGTCGAAGGTGCCCGTGCTTGCGGGCAGGTGTTGCCGGACGGCTACGCCGAGCATCTGTTCCGGGTCACCGAGCAGATGCCGGACTACTGGCCGAGCATGTATCACGAGCACGCCGCACAGCGGCCGCTGGAGTTGCAGGCTATCTATGCCGAGCCGCTGGCAAGGGCGCATGCCGCCGGTTGCCGACTGCCGCGGATCGAGGCATTGCATCAGGCGCTGGCCTTCATCGACCGACGTAACCGGCAAGCTTGAGCAGCCCTGCAGCCCGCGCCGGACGGCAAAGCGGCGCCCGGTGGCGCTGCTAAGCTCAACCTTGCTCTGCCGTAGCGGCAGTCGAGGAGGCCGAATGATCCGCACCATGCTGTACGCCACCGACCTCGGTGTGTACGCACCTTTCGTCATGCAGCACGCCCTGGCCCTGGCGCGCACCTTCAACGCGGAGCTTTACGTGATCCACGCGGTCGAGCCCATGGGACAGTTTGCCGAATCCCTGCTACAGAGCTACCTCGATGAGCAAACCCTGGACGCGCTGCACAGCGAAGGGGTCAACACGGTGATGGCCACTATCGAACAGCGGGTACTGGAGAATTTTCGTGACGAACTGGGCGAGGAAGCCGACCTGGCCCTGATAAAGGCGGTGCGGGTACGCCAGGGCGACCCGGCACAGGTCATTCTTGAGCAGGCGCATCGCCTGAGTGTCGACCTGCTGATTTTCGGCAGCCACAGTGCCGGGGCGGGCGCTGGGGTGCCCATTGGTCGCACGGCGGTACGCCTGCTGCAATTGTCGTCGGTGCCCGTGTACATGGTGCCGCTGGCACAGCACCTTGGGCGTAGGAAAACGGAAGGTAGAGAGTAGGTAGATTCGGGCGAAGGTAACAAAATAGTTCTAGATTTATTTCCCAAGCCACTAATATAGTTATAACTCGTCGCTGCCAGTGCGCCGGTGGCCTACCGTCTTTGAGGGATATCTATGAAGCTTCAACAACTGCGCTACATCTGGGAAGTGGCGCACCATGACCTCAACGTTTCCGCGACGGCGCAAAGCCTGTACACCTCCCAGCCCGGTATCAGCAAGCAGATCCGCCTGCTCGAGGACGAGCTGGGTGTCGAAGTCTTCGCCCGCAGCGGCAAGCACCTGACCCGCGTCACGCCCGCCGGTGAGCGCATCATCAATACCGCCGGCGAAATCCTGCGCAAGGTCGAGAGCATCAAGCAGATCGCCCAGGAGTTCTCCAACGAGAAGAAGGGCACCTTGTCGATCGCCACTACCCACACGCAAGCGCGTTACGCGCTGCCGCCGGTGATCAGCAATTTCATCAAGCAGTACCCAGAAGTTGCCCTGCACATGCATCAGGGCTCGCCGATGCAGATCGCCGAGATGGCCGCCGACGGCACCGTCGATTTCGCCATCGCCACCGAGGCGCTTGAGCTGTTCGGCGATCTGATCATGATGCCGTGCTACAAGTGGAACCGCTGTGTGGTGGTGCCTCAGGGGCACCCGCTGACCAAGTTGCCGAAGCTCACCCTGGAAGCGGTGGCCGAGTATCCGATCGTTACCTATGTATTCGGCTTCACTGGCCGCTCCAAGCTCGACGAAGCCTTCAACCACCGCGGCCTCACGCCCAAAGTGGTGTTCACCGCCGCCGACGCCGACGTGATCAAGACCTATGTGCGCCTGGGGCTGGGCGTAGGTATCGTGGCCAAGATGGCGGTCGACCCCAAGCTCGACAGCGACCTGGTGTGCCTGGATGCCAGCGAGCTGTTCGAAGCCAGCATTACCAAGATCGGCTTCCGCCGCGGCACCTTCCTGCGCGGCTTCATGTGCGACTTCATCGAGAAGTTCGCCCCGCACCTGACCCGCGAAGTCATGGCCAAGGCCATCCAGTGCCACAACAAGCAGGAACTCGAAGAGCTGTTCGAGGGCGTTGAGCTGCCGGTGCACTGACAGCAGCCGGAAGCTTCAAGCTGCAAGCTACAAGAAAGAGCAGTCCGTACGCGGTCTGCTCTTTTTTCTTGTCGCTTGCAGCTTGAGACTTGCCGCTCTTTTCAAGCCTTGCTGATCAGGTTGCCTGCGTGCAGCCCGCATTCTTTCTGGGTCGACTCCTCCCACCACCAGCGCCCCTCGCGCTCGTGCTGGTTGGGCAATACCGGGCGGGTGCACGGCTCACAGCCGATGCTGATGAAGCCGCGCTCATGCAGGCTGTTGTACGGCAGCTCGAGCATGCGGATATAGCCCCAGACTTCCTCGCTGCTCATCTGCGCCAGCGGGTTGAACTTGTACAGCGTGCGTTCCGGGGTTGAGAAGGCGCCGTCGATCTCCAGGGCTGCCACCTGGCTGCGGGTGCCTGGGCTCTGGTCGCGGCGCTGGCCGGTGGCCCAGGCGCTGACCGTGGCCAGCTTGCGGCGCAGCGGCTCGATCTTGCGGATACCGCAGCATTCGCCGTGGCCGTCCTTGTAGAAGCTGAACAGGCCCTTTTGCTTGACGAAGGGGTCGAGCTTGTCGCGGTCCGGGCTGAGGATTTCGATCGGCAGGTTGTAGTGCTCGCGCACCTGGTCGATGAAGCGGTAGGTTTCCGGGTGCAGGCGCCCGGTGTCGAGGCTGAATACCTTGACCTGCTTGTTCAGTTTCCAGGCCATGTCCACCAGCACCACGTCTTCGGCGCCGCTGAACGAGATCCACAGGTCGTCGCCGAAGTGTTCGAAGGCGAGCTTGAGGATCTCCTGCGGGGACTTGCTGGCATAGGTCGCGGCCAGGGCGGCGACGTCGAAGGGTTGGCTCATCAGGCGGTTTCCATCGGGTGAGTGGCGCTGTGCGCTCGTAGTGCACTGATGGTAACAAAAAATGGCGAGGTAGACCTGTCGCGCCGCGATGCTTTACAGGCCCTGCAAGGTCTCCATCAGCACCCGCACCTTGGCGATCGACTCTTCGTACTCGGCCTGCCAGTCGGAGTCTGCCACCACCGCGCCGCCGCCCCAGCAACTGACCTGGCCGTCCTTGACCAGCAGGCTGCGAATGGCGATGGAGCTGTCCATCTCGCCGCGCACGTCGATGTACAGCAGCGAGCCGCAATACAGCGCCCGGCGGGCGGGCTCCAGCTCATCGATGATCTGCATCGCCCGGATCTTCGGTGCGCCGGTGATCGAGCCGCCCGGGAAGCTGCCGCCGATCAGGTCGAGTGCGTCGTTGCCGGGGGCCAGGCGCCCGGTGACGCTGCTGACCAGGTGATGGACATTGGGGTAGCTCTCCAGGCTGAACAGCTCCGGCACCTTCACCGAGCCAATCTGGCAGGTGCGGCCGATGTCGTTGCGCAGCAGGTCGACGATCATCAGGTTCTCTGAGCGATCCTTGGGGCTGGCCAGCAGCTCGGCAGCGTTGCGCGTATCTGCCTCAGGGTCGGCGCTGCGCGGCCGGGTACCCTTGATCGGGCGGGTTTCGACATCGCCCTGGCTTACGCGCACGAAGCGCTCCGGGGAAAAGCTCAGCAGTGCCGTGCCGGCGTCCAGCTGCTGATAGCCGGAAAACGGCGTCGGGCAGGCGGCGCGCAGGGCCTGGTAGGCGTGCCACGGGTCGCCCTGGCAGGGCGCGCGGAAGCGTTGGGTAAGGTTGATCTGGTAGCAGTCGCCCGCCTGGATGTACTGCTGGACCTTGTCGAAGGCCGAGCGGTATTGCCCAGGTGACAGGTCGCCCGCCATGGGCGCGAGCAGCTTGAATTCGCCGCTGCCGGTCTGGGCGGGTGCTTCGAACAGCTGGATCAGGCGCTGCCGTTCAGCTGTTTGCAGGCTAGGGTGAAACACCACTTGGCTGGTACGCGCATGATGGTCGCTGACCAGTGCCCAGGCATACAGGCCGAGCTGCGCGTCCGGCAGCCCCAGGTCATCGGCCGCCTGTGTGGGCAGTTGCTCCAGGCGGCGACCGAAGTCGTAGCTGAGGTAGCCGATCAGGCCGCCGGCGAAGGGCAGCTCCACGCCATCGGGCAATTGCGCCGTTCCCAGTTCCGCCAAGGCACTGCGCAGGCGCTGCAGGTACGCCTGGCCCGACTCTGCCGTTTGCGCTTGCAGTTGCTGCACTGGCCAGGCACTGAGCAGGTCGAAGCGTCCACGTTCGGCGTTGGGGCGGGCACTGTCGAGCAAGATCGCGCCGGGCGCTGCGCGCAGGCGTGCGAAATAGTGCGCGGGGTCGGGCTGGTAGGGCAGGGGATGGAGCGTACAGGTCGGCATCAGAATGGACGGCGATGAAAAAGCGAGGAGGGCGATTGTAGACCTGTGTAGGAAATGCGCCTAGCACTGGTGGCGACATTCACATGTTGTGCAGAGGCGTTGGTTGGCATCGTGGGAGCGGGCTTGCCCCGCGATTGGGGCCTTGCCTGGCTGTGCTAGCGCGGGGCAAGCCCGCTCCCTCGGTTCAACCTGTGTGCACGTGCCCGAACAGGCCTTGTGCCACTTTTACCCGTTCTTCGGCGGTCTCGGTGCGGCCTTCCTTGGCCAACGCCTCGATGTGCGCCTCGATGGCATGGGTGCGCTGGGTGAGGCCGCAGTCGTTGGCGATCTGGATGTTCAGGCCAGGGCGGGCGTTGAGCTCGAGGATCAGCGGGCCCTTGTCCTGGTCCAGCACCATGTCCACGCCGATGTAGCCCAGGCCGCACAGCTCGTAGCAGCTGGCGGCAAGCTTCATGAAACCGTCCCAGTTCGGCAGCTGCACACCGTCAACCGCGTTGGTGGTGTCCGGGTGCTTGCTGATGATCTTGTTCAGCCAGGTGCCGCGCAGCGTCATCCCCGTGGTCAGGTCGACGCCCACGCCGATGGCGCCCTGGTGCAGGTTGGCCTTGCCGCCGGACTGGCGGGTGGGCAGACGCAGCATGGCCATCACCGGGTAGCCCATCAGCACGATGATGCGGATGTCCGGCACGCCCTCGTAGCTGATGCTCTTGAAGATCTGGTCCGGGGTGACCCGGTACTCGATCAGCGCGCGGTCACGGTGCCCACCCAACGAGTACAGCCCGGTGAGGATGCTGGAGATCTGATGCTCGATCTCTTCGTGGCTGATGATCTTGCCGGAAACCGTGCGGTAGCGTTCCTCGAAGCGGTCGGCGATCACCAGGATACCGTCACCGCCGGCACCCTGCGCCGGCTTGATGACGAAGTCGGTGCGCTCGCCGATGATCTCGTGGAGCTTCTCGATCTGCTTCTCGGTCTCGATGATGCCGTACATCTCCGGCACATGGATGCCGGCCGCCAGCGCGCGCTCCTTGGTGATGATCTTGTCGTCGACGATCGGGTACAGGCTGCGCTTGTTGTACTTGAGTACGTAGTCCGCGTTACGCCGGTTGATACCCATGATGCCCCGGGCCTCCAGGGCTTTCCACGTCTTGATCAGGCCGAACATCAGGCGTCAGCCTTCTTCAGGAAAGCCTTGAAACGCACGAGCTCGGTCAGGCGGTAGCCGCGGTAGCGACCCATCGCCAGCATGAAGCCCACCAGGATCAGCAGTACCGCCGGGAAGGTGAAGACGAAGTAGGTCAGCTCCGGCACGGTCATCAGCAAGTGCGCCAGGGAGGCGGCGAACAGGGTGCCGATGGCCACTTTCATGGCATGGCCGCCGCCGCGCTCTTCCCAGGTGATCGACAGGCGCTCGATGGTCATGGTCAGGATCACCATCGGGAACAGCGCTACCGACAGGCCGCGCTCCAGGCCCAGCTTGTGGCTGAACAGGCTGATGGCGGCGATCAGCACCACGACGAAGGTCAGCACCACCGACAGGCGCGGCAGCATCTGCAGCTTCAGGTGTTCAAGATAGGAGCGCAGCGACAGGCCCAGGGCGGTGATCACCGTGAACAGCATGATGCCGAAGCCCAGCTGTGTTTCGCGGAAGGCCAGGGCGATCAGCACCGGCGTGAAGGTGCCCAGGGTCTGGATGCCGATCAGGTTGCGCAGCACCAGGATCACCAGCACACCGATCGGGATCATCACCATGATCATGAAGGTCTGCTGGGTCTGCAGCGGCAGGCCGTACAGCGAGTACTCGAGGAAGTCGGCGTCGGTATTCTCGTCGGTCAGCTTGGCCAGGCGGATGGCGTTCATCTCGCTATTGTTCATGCTGAAGGTGACGTTGGCCTTCTTGCCGCCATCGACGGTGATCAGGTTGTCGTCACCGGTCCACCACAGCAGGCGGTCGCTGGGCAGGCCCTGTTCGCCGGTGTCCGGGTTGAAGTAAAGCCAGTCGTTGCCGTTGAAGCTGCGCAGCCACAGTTCAGGGGTTTGCGGGGTATCGGCCACCAGACGGATGGTGTGCACTTTCTCCAGCGGCACATGGGCGATGGACAGCAGCAGGTCGATGATCTGCGCCTTTTTCATCGTCGAGGTGTCGCCGGCCAGCAGCAGCTTGACGTTGTCGTCGTTGAGATTGTTGACACGTTTGATGGTCTCGCCGACGAAGGTCTCGACGTCGGCCGAGTGCTGGCGGATCGGCGCCATCAGCGCCTCGGCGGCCAGCTTCTCAGGGCCTTCGATGGCCAGGCTGTCACGGAAGGTCGGGCCTTTGATCTTGGTCTTCTCGGCGCTGTAGCGCTTGGTCAGTACCAGGCGGTAGTACAGCGTCTGGTTGCCGCTGGCGCGGCGTGCCGACCAGGTCACCTTGCGGTTGCCATCGACCCGGTTGACGCTCACCCCGTAGTTGTTGGAGATGAAGCTCTCGTTGAGGCTGACATAGTCACGGTTGAGCGGGGGCACGAAC
The DNA here is from genome assembly GCF_003940825.1 of Pseudomonas oryziphila. Lineage (NCBI taxonomy): Bacteria > Pseudomonadati > Pseudomonadota > Gammaproteobacteria > Pseudomonadales > Pseudomonadaceae > Pseudomonas > Pseudomonas oryziphila. The sequence continues at coordinate 2,120,815 of NZ_CP034338.1, forward strand.
ATCTGCACCTTGACCGGGTCCTTGGTGCTGGCGACGAATTCGACCTTGGCGTCGATGTTCCACAGGTCGTCGGTCTCGTCTTCGGTCACCGGGATGCCGAGGAAGAAGATCTGGTAGGCCGTGACCGCAACGCCCAACAACACCAGGACGGTGATCAGGACTTTCAGGTGGAGGGTAAGAGAGCGCATCGGAATTACTCTGCTTTGGTAACTTCGGTGGCACAGGCAGGTTTGCCGGCCGCGTATTTAAGGCTTGGGTCGACCAGCGCATCGAGGTGCTTGAGGGCCTCGGAACCGATCAGCAGCGGGAACTGGAACGCGCTGCGGTCGGTGAGGTTGACCTCGATGGTGCGTTGGGTCTGGCCCATGCAGATATCGAGCTCGATGACCGGGCGGGCCGTGTAGGCCTTGCCGGACTCGGCGTCATAGTCCCCGGCGCGGCGCTTGATCTTGCTGACGCGGGCCAGGGGGCGTTCGATGGGGTGCTTGTGGGCGGCGTCGATCGCCAGATAGAAGCGCACCCAGCTCTCGCCGTTGCGCTTGAAACGCTTGATGTCGCGGGCACTGAGCGAGGCGGTCTTGGCGCCGGTGTCGAGTTTGGCCGCCACTTCCAGGTCGAGGTCGCCCAGGCGCGCGTATTCGTTCAGGCCATAGACGGTTTTCTCCGCCGCAGGCGCAAGGGCCGGCAGCAGAGTCAGGCAGAGCAGCAATAAAGCGGGTATGGGTCTCATAATCCTGGCGCGGTGCTGTGCGTGGTTCAGGGCAAGGCGACTGGCCAAGCGTCCCTATTGGCCTGCCATCAGCATGAAATGATGACAGGCAGCGTATCCATGCTCCCGAAGGAGCGCGGCATTCTATCACGCCGATGTGTTGACGCCAGCGCACCCGCGATCAGACCCCAGGGTGGTGCGGTAAGTTCGTTATTAGACAATTGTCGACAATGTTCTTTTTGTCTTTGACTCTTCTAGTCTGTTTAGCTAGTTTTGCCGTCATTGAATGTGAAGGTGTCGACAATCATGCTGGACACAGCCCAAGCCACCCCAATCCTGCAGGACGAGACCGAGACCCTCTCGGAAAACGTCTTCCGGCGCATCCAGGCGGCCATCGTCAAAGGTGAAATCGCGCCTGGCAGCAAGATCTCCGAGCCGGAACTGGCACGCACCTATGGCATCAGCCGCGGCCCGCTGCGCGAGGCGATTCACCGGCTGGAGGGCCAGCGCCTGCTGGTGCGGGTGCCGCACGTCGGTGCGCGGGTGGTGTCGCTCGGCCATGCCGAGCTGATCGAGCTCTACGAAATCCGCGAGTCGCTCGAAGGCATGGCCTGCCGGCTGGCCGCCGAGCGCATGAGCCAGGCCGCCATCGACGAACTGCGCGAAGTGCTCGACACCCATGAGCGCGACGCCGCGTTTCAGGCCGGGCAGGGCTACTACCAGCAGGAAGGCGATCACGACTTCCACTACCGGATCATCCAGGGCAGCGGCAACCAGACCCTCTACAAGATGCTCTGCGGCGAGCTCTATCAACTGGTGCGCATGTACCGCCTGCAGTTCTCGACCACGCCCAATCGGCCACGCCAGGCCTTTGCCGAGCACCACCGCATTCTCGACGCCATCGAAGCCCGCGACGGCGAACTCGCAGAACTCCTGATGCGTCGCCACATCGGCGCGTCCAAACGCAATATCGAGCGTCACTACCAAGGCGCCGACAACAATAGCCCACGAGGTGAGTCATGACAGTGAAGAGCACGCCCGGTCAGCGTTTCCGTGACGCGGTTGCCGCCGAACATCCGCTGCAGGTGGTCGGGACCATCAACGCCAACCACGCTCTGCTGGCCAAGCGCGCCGGCTTCAAGGCCATCTACCTGTCCGGTGGCGGTGTCGCCGCCGGGTCCCTGGGCCTTCCGGACCTGGGCATCAGCAACCTGGACGATGTGCTCACCGACGTGCGCCGCATCACCGACGTGTGCGACCTGCCGCTGCTGGTGGATGTCGACACCGGTTTCGGTGCCTCCGCCTTCAACGTTGCCCGCACCGTCAAGTCGATGAGCAAGTTCGGCGCCGCCGCCATCCATATCGAAGACCAGGTCGGCGCCAAGCGCTGCGGCCACCGCCCGAACAAGGAGATTGTCTCCCAGCAGGAGATGGTCGACCGCATCAAGGCCGCGGTGGATGCCCGCACCGACGACAGCTTCGTGATCATGGCGCGTACCGACGCCCTGGCGGTGGAAGGCCTGAACGCCGCCCTGGACCGTGCCGCCGCCTGCATCGAGGCCGGCGCCGACATGATCTTCCCGGAAGCCATCACTGAACTGTCGATGTACAAGACCTTCGCCGACCGAGTGAAAGCCCCGATCCTGGCCAACATCACCGAATTCGGCGCGACGCCGTTGTACACCACCGAAGAGCTGGCCTCGGTGGACGTGTCGCTGGTGCTGTACCCGCTGTCGGCCTTCCGTGCCATGAACAAGGCTGCCGAGAACGTCTACACCGCCCTGCGCCGCGACGGTACGCAGAAGAACGTGGTCGACACCATGCAGACCCGCATGGAGCTCTACGATGCCATCGGCTACCACGCCTTCGAGCAGAGCCTCGATGCGTTGTTCGCCCAGAAAAAAGGATAAGTGAATGCCTGCACCGGCCTCTTCGCGGGTGAACCCGCTCCCACAGATGAGGCGCTGTATCTGAAGCTGTGCGATCCCTGTGGGAGCGGGTTTACCCGCGAAGAGGCCGGCACAGGCAAACCGATTAGCCAGAAAGACCTCGATAACAAATTCAAGAAAGGAGAAACACCATGGCCGAAGCAAAAGTACTCAGTGGCGCAGGCCTGCGTGGTCAGGTGGCCGGGCAGACCGCCCTGTCGACCGTCGGCCAGGCCGGCGCCGGCCTGACCTACCGCGGCTATGACGTGCGCGACCTGGCCGCCGGCGCCGAGTTCGAGGAAGTCGCCTACCTGCTGCTGTACGGCGAGCTGCCGAGCAAAGCCGAACTGGCCGACTACAAGCGCAAGCTCAAGGGCCTGCGCGACCTGCCACAGGCGCTCAAGGAAGTGCTCGAACGCATTCCGCGCGACGCCCACCCGATGGACGTGATGCGCACCGGCTGCTCGCTGCTCGGTACCCTGGAGCCGGAGCTGACCTTCGACGCCCAGCACGACAAGACCGACCGCCTGCTGGCGCTGTTCCCGGCAGTGATGTGCTACTGGTACCGCTTCACCCATCACGGTGTGCGCATCGACTGCAGCAGCGACGAAGACACCATTGGCGGCCACTTCCTGCACCTGCTGCACGGCAAGAAGCCAAGCGCGCTGCACGTCAAGGTGATGAACGTCTCGCTGATCCTGTACGCCGAGCACGAGTTCAACGCCTCGACCTTCACCGCCCGGGTCTGTGCCTCGACCCTGTCGGACCTGTATTCCTGCATCACTGCCGCCATCGGCTCGCTGCGTGGCCCGCTGCACGGTGGCGCCAACGAGGCGGCAATGGAGCTGATCGAGCGCTTCCAGAGCCCGCAGGAAGCTACCGCCGAGCTGCTGCGCATGCTCGAGCGCAAGGACAAGATCATGGGCTTCGGCCACGCCATCTACAAAGAGTCCGACCCGCGCAACGAGGTGATCAAGGGCTGGTCGAAGCAGTTGGCCGACGAAGTGGGTGACACGGTGCTGTACCCGGTGTCCGAAGCGATCGACAAGACCATGTGGGAGCAGAAGCGCCTGTTCCCCAACGCCGACTTCTACCATGCCTCGGCGTACCACTTCATGGGCATCCCGACCAAGCTGTTCACCCCGATCTTCGTCTGCTCGCGCCTGACCGGCTGGGCCGCGCACGTGTTCGAGCAGCGCGCCAATAACCGCATCATCCGCCCGAGCGCCGAATACACCGGCGTCGAGCAGCGCCAGTTCGTGCCGATCGAACAGCGTTGATAAGCAGGTGACGAGCTCTTGTGGGAGCGGGCTTGCCCCGCGATGGCGGCAGCGCTGGCAACGGCGCTTGACCTGTCGATGCCATCGCGGGGCAAGTCGCAGCGGCGAACCGCCGCTCCCACGGGATCGCCGTCTGCCCAGGTAAACCGTGACCGAGCCAGATAACGATATGAACAGCGCATTCCGCAAGAACCTGCCAGGCACCGCCCTGGACTACTACGACGCCCGCGCCGCGGTCGAGGCAATCAAGCCAGGTGCCTACGACGGCCTGCCGTATACCTCCCGCGTACTGGCCGAAAACCTCGTGCGCCGCTGCGATCCGGCCACCCTCGATGCGTCGCTCGAGCAGCTGATCGAACGCAAGCGCGACCTCGACTTCCCCTGGTTCCCGGCCCGCGTGGTGTGCCACGACATCCTCGGCCAGACCGCGCTGGTGGACCTGGCCGGCCTGCGCGACGCCATCGCCGACAAGGGCGGCGACCCCGCCGCAGTCAACCCGGTGGTGCCGGTACAGCTGATCGTCGACCACTCGCTGGCGGTGGAGTGCGGCGGCTTCGACCCGCAGGCCTTCGAGAAGAACCGCGCCATCGAAGACCGTCGCAACGAAGACCGCTTCCACTTCATCAACTGGACCAAGAAGGCGTTCAAGAACGTCGACGTGATCCAGCCGGGCAACGGCATCATGCACCAGATCAACCTGGAGAAGATGTCGCCGGTGATCCACAGCGAACGTGGCGTGGCCTACCCGGACACCTGCGTCGGCACCGACAGCCACACCCCGCACGTCGACGCCCTGGGCGTGATCGCCATCGGCGTAGGTGGCCTGGAGGCCGAGAACGTGATGCTCGGCCGCGCCTCGTGGATGCGCCTGCCGGAAATCGTCGGCGTCGAGCTGACCGGTCGCCTGGCGCCGAATATCACTGCCACCGACCTGGTGCTGGCGCTGACCGAGTTCCTGCGCAAGCAGAAGGTGGTGGGTGCCTACCTCGAGTTCCATGGTGTGGGTGCCAGCGCGCTGACCCTGGGCGACCGTGCCACCATCTCCAACATGGCCCCGGAATACGGCGCCACCGCGGCGATGTTCGCCATCGACCAGCAGACCATCGACTACCTCAAGCTCACCGGCCGCGATGAGCAGCAGGTGCAGTTGGTCGAAACCTACGCCAAGGCCGCCGGCCTGTGGGCCGACAGCCTGGCCAAGGCCGAGTACGAGCGCACCCTGAGCTTCGACCTGTCGAGCGTGGTGCGCAACATGGCCGGCCCGTCCAACCCGCACGCCCGGGTAGCCACCAGCGACCTGGCGGCCAAGGGCATTGCCGGGCAGTGGCAGGAGGTGCCAGGGCAGATGCCGGACGGCGCGGTGATCATCGCCGCCATCACCAGCTGCACCAACACCAGCAACCCGCGCAACGTGATCGCCGCGGGCCTGCTGGCGCGCAACGCCAACAAGCTCGGCCTGGCCCGCAAACCATGGGTCAAGTCGTCGCTGGCGCCGGGCTCCAAGACCGTGCAGCTGTACCTCAAGGAGGCCGGTCTCGAGCAGGAGCTGGAGCAGCTGGGCTTTGGTGTCGTCGCCTTCGCCTGCACCACCTGCAACGGCATGTCCGGTGCACTGGACCCGGTGATCCAGCAGGAGATCATCGACCGCGACCTGTACGCCACCGCCGTGCTGTCGGGCAACCGCAACTTCGACGGGCGTATCCACCCGTACGCCAAGCAGGCTTTCCTCGCCTCGCCGCCGCTGGTGGTGGCCTATGCCATCGCCGGCACCATCCGCTTCGATATCGAGAAGGATGTGCTGGGCGTGGTGGACGGCAAGGAAATCCGCCTGAAGGACATCTGGCCGAGCGACGAGGAAATCGACGCCGTAGTACGTGCTTCGGTCAAGCCGGAGCAGTTCCGCCAGGTGTACATCCCGATGTTCACCATCGAGGAGGACAAGGGGCCGAAGGTCGCGCCGCTGTACGACTGGCGCCCGATGAGCACCTACATTCGCCGCCCGCCTTACTGGGAAGGCGCCCTGGCCGGTGAGCGCACCCTGCGCGGCATGCGCCCGCTGGCGGTGCTGCCGGACAACATCACCACCGACCACCTGTCGCCGTCCAACGCCATCATGCTCGACAGCGCCGCGGGTGAGTACCTGGCGAAGATGGGCCTGCCGGAAGAAGACTTCAACTCCTACGCCACCCACCGTGGCGACCACCTGACCGCCCAGCGCGCCACCTTCGCCAACCCCAAGCTATTCAACGAGATGGTGCGCAAGGACGACGGCAGCGTGAAGCAGGGTTCGCTGGCGCGCATCGAGCCGGAAGGCAAGGTGACCCGTATGTGGGAAGCCATCGAAACCTACATGCAGCGCAAGCAGCCGTTGATCATCGTCGCCGGTGCCGACTACGGCCAGGGTTCGTCCCGTGACTGGGCGGCCAAGGGCGTGCGCCTGGCGGGGGTCGAGGCGATCGTCGCCGAAGGCTTCGAGCGTATCCACCGCACCAACCTGGTGGGCATGGGTGTGCTGCCGTTGGAGTTCAAGCCAGGCACCGACCGCAAGACCCTGGGGCTCGATGGTAGCGAGGTCTATGACGTGCTCGGTGAGCGCAAGCCACGCGCCACGCTGACCCTGGTGGTCACGCGGCGCAATGGTGAGCGTGTCGAGGTGCCGGTGACCTGCCGCCTGGATACCGCCGAAGAAGTGTCGATCTACGAGGCGGGCGGGGTGCTGCAGCGCTTTGCCCAGGACTTCCTGGAAGGCACGGCCTAACAGGAGCAGCATGGCCCCTGTGGGAGCGGGTTTACCCGCGAATGCGTCGGCAGGATCAACATCATTGCTTGATCAAACGCCTTCGCGGGTAAACCCGCTCCCACAGGGTGTCGTGCAAGACAGGAATTGACCATGACACATGTACCGCAAATCAGAATCCCCGCCACCTACATCCGTGGCGGCACCAGCAAAGGCGTGTTCTTCCGCCTGCAGGACCTGCCCGAACAGGCGCAGATCCCAGGCCCCGCCCGCGATGCCCTGCTGCTGCGGGTGATCGGCAGCCCCGACCCCTACGGCAAGCAGATCGACGGCATGGGCGGCGCGACGTCCAGCACCAGCAAGAGCGTGATCCTGTCGAAAAGCATCAAGCCCGACCATGATGTCGACTACCTGTTCGGCCAGGTGTCGATCGACAAGGCCTTCGTCGACTGGAGCGGCAACTGCGGCAACCTCTCGGCTGCGGTCGGTTCGTTCGCCATCAGCGGCGGCCTGGTCGACCCCGCGCGTGTGCCACGCAACGGTGTCGCCACCGTGCGCATCTGGCAGGCCAACATCGGCAAGACCATCATCGCCCATGTGCCGATCACCGAGGGTGAGGTACAGGAAACCGGCGATTTCGAACTCGACGGCGTGACCTTCCCGGCCGCCGAGGTGCAGCTGGAGTTCCTCGACCCGGCCGCCGACGAGGACGGTGACGGCGGGGCGATGTTCCCCACCGGCAATCTGGTCGACGACCTTGAAGTACCGGGTGTCGGCACCTTCAAGGCAACCCTGATCAACGCCGGCATCCCGACCATCTTCATCAATGCCGCCGACCTCGATTACACCGGCACCGAACTTCAGGACGCGATCAACGGTGACGTCGCTGCACTGGCGCGGTTCGAGACCATTCGCGCCCACGGCGCGGTGCGCATGGGGCTGATCGAGCATATCGACCAGGCTGCCGGGCGTCAGCACACCCCCAAGGTCGCGTTCGTCGCGCCGCCAACCACCTACACTGCTTCCAGCGGCAAAGTGGTCAATGCGGGCGATGTCGATTTGCTGGTGCGCGCCCTGTCCATGGGCAAGTTGCACCACGCCATGATGGGCACCGCGGCGGTTGCCATTGGCACGGCAGCGGCGATCCCCGGGACCCTGGTCAACCTTGCCGCAGGCGGTGGCGAACGAAGTGCGGTGCGCTTCGGTCATCCGTCCGGGACATTGCGCGTGGGAGCACAAGCCCGCCAGGTGGACGGGCAATGGACCGTGACCAAAGCAATCATGAGCCGCAGTGCTCGGGTGCTGATGGAGGGCTGGGTGCGCGTGCCTGGCGACAGCTTCTAACGCACCAATGGCGCTCGGCTTTCGTTGAGCGGGGCCGCGTTGCGGCCCATCGCCGGCAAGCCGGCTCCCACAGAGACTGAATTCTCCTGTGGGAGCCGGCTTGCCGGCGATGGGCTGCAAAGCAGCCCCAGTTCCAAAGGAGCCGCAAATGAGCGCCAACGCTGATCTGAACACCCGCCCCGACTACGACCAGGTCCTGCAGACCCTCGCCGACTACGTGCTCGGTTACCGCGTCGAATCCCCCGAAGCCCTGGATACCGCCCGCCACTGCCTGATGGACACCCTTGGCTGCGGCCTGCTGGCGCTGCGTTTCCCCGAATGCACCAAGCTGCTCGGCCCGCTGGTCGAAGGCACGGTGGTGCCCAATGGCGCCCGCGTGCCCGGCACCGCCTACCGCCTCGACCCGGTCAAAGCCGCCTGGGACATTGGCTGCATTGTCCGCTGGCTGGACTACAACGACACCTGGCTGGCCGCCGAATGGGCCCATCCCTCGGACAACCTGGGCGGCATTCTCGCGGTCACCGATCATCTGTCGCAGAAGCGCGTGGCCGGTGGCGAAGCACCGCTGACCATGCGCGAGGTACTCGAGGCCATGGTCATGGCCCACGAGATCCAGGGCGTGCTGGCGCTGGAAAACGCCTTCAACCGGGTCGGCCTGGATCATGTGCTGCTGGTCAAGGTCGCCTCGACGGCAGTGTGCGCCAAGCTGATGGGCGCCAACCGCGATCAACTGCTGTCGGCCTTGTCCCATGCCTTCGTCGATGGTCAGGCCCTGCGCACTTACCGCCATGCGCCTAACGCCGGCTCGCGCAAGTCGTGGGCGGCGGGTGATGCCTCCAGTCGGGGCGTGCGACTGGCCGATATCGCCCTGCGCGGTGAAATGGGCATTCCCGGTGTGCTCAGTGCTGCGCAGTGGGGCTTTTATGATGTTTCGTTCAGCCACAGCAACAAGGACCTGGCCCTCAAGCAAGAGGCCCAGCGCGAATTGCGCCTGCCGCAGCCCTTTGGCAGTTACGTCATGGAAAATATCCTGTTCAAGGTCAGCTTCCCCGCCGAGTTCCATGCCCAGACTGCCTGCGAGGCGGCGGTGATGCTGCATCGGCAGGTGCGCAACCGCCTGCACGAAGTCGACCGCATCGTCATCGCCACCAACGAGTCGGCGATCCGCATCATTTCCAAGGAAGGCCCGCTGGCCAACGCCGCCGATCGTGACCATTGCCTGCAATACATGACCGCTGTGCCGCTGATCTTCGGCGACCTGGTGGCCGAGCACTATGAAGACAGCTTCCACGCCGCCCACCCGAGCATCGACCGCTTGCGCGAGAAGATGGAGGTGGTCGAGGAGCCGCGCTTCAGCCGCGAGTACCTGGAGGCGGACAAGCGCTCGATCGCCAATGCCGTGCAGGTGTTCTTCAAGGACGGCACCCACACCGAGCAGGTGGTGGTGGAGTACCCGATCGGCCATCGGCGCCGGCGGGAGGAGGGGTTGCCGTTGCTGGAGGCCAAGTTCAGGGCCAACCTGGCGACGCGGTTCGTGCGCCAGCGCTGTGAGGAGATTGTGGCGTTGTGCAAGGACCAGGTGAGGCTGGAGGCCATGCCCGTGCACAGGTTTGTCGATCTGTTTGTGATTTGATGTTGCCTGTCCTGGCCTCTTCGCGGGTAAACCCGCTCCCACAGGGTTGGCGCAGAACCTAGGCACTGCGCGATCCTGTGGGAGCGGGTTTACCCGCGAAGAGGCCAGAACAAGGCCAACAAAAAAGCCCCGGCATCGCTGCCGGGGCTTCTTCTTACCGCTTGTAACTTACCACTTGCAGCTGCTTACGCCTGAACCACCGGGATCTTGGCGTTGGCGGCCGCTTCGCGGAACTCGGCGATCTGGTCGAAGCTCAGGTAGCGGTAGACGTCGGCAGCCATGCTGTCGATGTCCTTGGCGTACTGCATGTACTCTTCGACGGTCGGCAGCTTGCCGATGATCGAAGCGACAGCAGCCAGCTCGGCTGAGGCCAGGTACACGTTGGTGGCGTCGCCCAGACGGTTCGGGAAGTTACGGGTCGAGGTGGAGACCACGGTCGAACCGGTCTGCACACGTGCCTGGTTACCCATGCACAGCGAGCAGCCTGGCATTTCCATGCGCGCACCGGCCTTGCCGTAGATGCCGTAGTAGCCTTCTTCGGTCAGCTGGTGAGCGTCCATCTTGGTTGGCGGAGCCAGCCACAGACGGGTAGGGATACCGCCCTTGACCTTGTCCAGCAGCTTGCCGGCAGCGCGGAAGTGACCGATGTTGGTCATGCACGAACCGATGAACACTTCGTCGATCTTCTCGCCCTGTACCGAAGACAGCAGGCGGGCATCGTCCGGGTCGTTCGGCGCGCAGAGCACAGGCTCTTTGACGTCGGCCAGGTCGATCTCGATGATCTCGGCGTACTCTGCGTCTTTGTCAGCCGACAGCAGCTCAGGCTTGGCCAGCCAGGCTTCCATGGCCTGGGCGCGACGCTCCAGGGTGCGGGCATCGCCGTAGCCTTCGCCGATCATCCAGCGCAGCAGGGTGATGTTGGACTGCAGGTACTCGGCAACGGCCTTCTCTGGCAGCTTGATGGTGCAGCCGGCAGCGGAACGCTCGGCCGAGGCGTCGGACAGTTCGAACGCTTGCTCGACGGTCAGTTCGTCCAGGCCTTCGATTTCCAGGATGCGGCCGGAGAAGGCGTTTTTCTTGCCCTTCTTCTCGACGGTCAGCAGGCCTTTCTGGATGGCGTAGTAAGGGATGGCATGGACCAGGTCACGCAGGGTGATGCCAGGCTGCAGCTTGCCCTTGAAGCGCACCAGAATCGACTCTGGCATGTCCAGCGGCATGACGCCGGTGGCAGCGGCGAAGGCCACCAGGCCGGAACCGGCCGGGAACGAGATGCCGATCGGGAAGCGGGTGTGCGAGTCGCCACCGGTGCCGACGGTGTCAGGCATCAGCATGCGGTTCAGCCAGCTGTGGATGATGCCGTCGCCTGGGCGCAGCGACACGCCGCCACGGGTGCGGATGAAGTCTGGCAGGGTGTGGTGGGTGGTGACGTCGATCGGCTTCGGATACGCGGCGGTGTGGCAGAACGACTGCATGACCAGGTCGGCGGAGAAGCCCAGGCACGCCAGGTCTTTCAGCTCGTCGCGGGTCATCGGGCCAGTGGTGTCCTGGGAACCGACGGTGGTCATCTTCGGCTCGCAGTAGGCACCTGGGCGCACGCCCTGGCCTTCCGGCAGACCGCAGGCACGGCCGACCATCTTCTGCGCCAGGGTGAAGCCCTTGGTCGAAGCGGCAGGTTGCTCTGGCTTCTTGAACAGGTCGGAAGCACCCAGGCCCAGTTCGGCGCGGGCTTTCTCGGTCAGGCCACGGCCGACGATCAGCGGGATACGGCCGCCAGCGCGGACTTCATCGAGCAGCACTTCGGTTTTCAGCTCGAAGCTGGTGACCAGCTCGTCGCTGCCGTTGCGGCGCACTTCGCCCTTGAACGGGTAGACGTCGATGACGTCGCCCATGGCCAGGTTGGTGCAGTCGAATTCGATCGGCAGGGCGCCGGCGTCTTCCATGGTGTTGTAGAAGATCGGGGCGATCTTGGTGCCGAAGCAGAAGCCGCCAGCGCGCTTGTTCGGAACGTACGGGATGTCGTCGCCGAAGAACCACAGCACCGAGTTGGTGGCGGATTTACGCGAGGAACCGGTACCGACCACGTCACCGACGTAGGCAACCGGGTGGCCTTTGGCCTTGACCGCTTCGATCTGGGCCAGCGGGCCGACCGAACCAGGCTGTTTGGGCTCGATGCCGTCGCGGGCCATCTTCAGCATGGCCAGGGCGTGCAGCGGGATGTCAGGGCGCGACCAGGCGTCCGGGGCAGGGGACAGGTCATCGGTGTTGGTTTCGCCAGGCACCTTGAACACGGTCAGGGTGTACTTGTCGGCGATGGCCGGACGCGAGGTGAACCACTCGCCGGCAGCCCAGGATTCCAGCACGGCCTTGGCGTGGACGTTGCCCGCCTTGGCTTTTTCGGCCACGTCGTGGAAGGCGTCGAACATCAGCAGGGTGTGCTTGAGCTGTTCGGCCGCGACGGCGCCCAGTTCGGCGTCATCCAGCAGCGCTACCAGCGTTTCGATGTTGTAGCCGCCCTGCATGGTGCCCAGCAGCTCGACAGCGCGCTTGCGGTCGAGCAGTGGCGACTTGGCTTCGCCCTTGGCGATGGCGGAGAGGAAAGCGGCCTTGACGTAGGCGGCTTCGTCCACCCCTGGCGGAACGCGGTTGGTGATCAGGTCTACGAGGAAGGCTTCTTCGCCGGCCGGCGGGTTTTTCAGCAGCTCGACCAGGCCTGCGGTTTGTTCGGCGTTCAGCGGCTGGGGCACGATACCCAGAGCGGCACGCTCTTCGATGTGTTTGCGGTAGGCTTCAAGCACAGTTATTACCCTCATCAGTGGTCCCTAAAGGGAGTCCGGGACGCTCATCCAGCATTCAATGCACCCATGCGCAGCGCCGACTTTTTGAGTCGCACCGCCAGGGTCGCAAAGAATCCTTACAGAAGCTGCTTTCAAAGTTTTACGCCTGTAGAACGGGAGGCTGATGAGGGCTGGCACGGGCATGCGAGGGGTGCATGGCCCGGGCCAACGCCGTTCTACCGGATCAACTGTGCTCGTGACGCTTTGAAAACAGCTTCCAACGGACATTGTTGCCTTGAAAAGGCGGAGTGATTCTACGGCAAAAAATGCCCGAAGGTAAGGCGGCAAAGATGACTTTAACCAGTGACCCTGGTTAGACAAAGGGCTAACATGAGCCGGTGTTCCGCCCTCAAGCTGTTGTTTTCCAATGACCAACCAGTCCATCAAGACCCCTTGCGTCGGCCTCTGCTCCACGGTGTATGGAGATCTGGTATGCCGTGGCTGCAAGCGTTTCCATCACGAAGTGATCCACTGGAACGGCTACGACGACGAGCAGAAGCGCGCCGTGTGGCTGCGCCTGGAGCAACTGCTGGTGCAGGTGATGATGGCCAAGCTGGAAGTGTTCGACAAAGGCCTGCTGCGCCAGCAACTGGAGCAGCGTTCGATCCGCTTTGTCGTGCAGCAGTCGGAATATTGCTGGGCTTACCAGTTGATCGCCCGGGGCGCGCGGATGATCCGCGACCTGGAAGCGTACGGGATGGCGTTGTTGCCGGAGTTCCGCGATTGGGACTTGCCGCAACTGCGTGATGCCATCGATCGGGAGTTCTTCTTGCTGTCCGAGGCGCATTACCAGCGCTACATCGCGCCGAGTTTTCTGCGTGATGCCCTGGATCGCGGTCAGGGCTAAAGCTCTCGGGTGATGCTGCTGGCCTCTTCGCGGGTAAACCCGCTCCCACAGATGCACCACAGCCTTTGAAATCTGTGTCGAACCTGTGGGAGCGGGTTTACCCGCGAAGGGGCTGGCGAAGATTGCGGATCAGTCGCCGGTGTACTCGCAGCCGCTGGTGCAGGTCTCGTGAATACGCACCTTCGACAACTCCGGCAGCAGCGGCTTGACCTGCTCCCAGATCCACTTGGCGAGCACTTCGCTGGTGGGGTTTTCCAGGCCGGGGATGTCGTTCAGGTAGTTGTGGTCCAGTTGCTCGTAGATCGGCTTGAAGATCGCCTTGATCTCGGAAAAATCGCGGATCCAGCCGGTGTGCGGATCGAGCGGGCCGGTCAGGTGCAGGCCGACCTTGAACGAGTGACCATGCAGACGGCCGCATTTGTGCCCGGCGGGAACGTTGGGCAGGCGGTGGGCCGATTCGAATGTGAACTCTTTGAAAATTTCCACGCTGTCAGGACTCTGTGTGTATCGATAATGCGCGCAGTCTACCAGCATGCCCGCTACAAGGCTTGCAGCTGATCCTGCAACCGCCCGGTGGCGATCAGCTCCAGCAGCTCATCCCCCAGCCGTTGGCTTTCGGCAATGGCCTTGTACCAGTAGCGCTTGCGCGTCGGCGCATCCCCCATGAAGCGCTTGAAGTCGTTGCGGTCCGGCAGCTTGCCGTAGGGCAGGGCGGCCAGGTACTGCGGCGACGGGGTCATCAGCAGCACGTTCTGCAGGCGCGTGGCGTCGCCCCTGCGCCAGGGCAGGGTCTTGTCGAACCAGCCGGGCACCACTTTGTCGGTGAAATGCGGGTAGAGCACCAGGTCGTCGCCCCGGTAGGGCAGGTCCAGGTGATAGTCGAGCAGGCCGCCGTCGCGGTAGGTGCCGGCGCCGGCACCGGGGATGTCGCGCACGCCCTCCATGACCATGGGGATCGAGCCCGAGGCGAGCAGCGCCTGGCGCAGGTTGGCCAGGTCCAGCGGCAAGCAGCGCGAAGGGAAGTCGGTGAGCGCGTCCAGCGGTGGCGCGGCGCGCTGGTCATGCAGGATCACCCGTTCGAAATGCCGGCCCAGGCGTGCGCGCCCCAGCAGGTTGCTGGCGATCACCGAAGACAACCCCAGGCCCAGGCGGCCACGGTGGTCGTGGGCGAGCTGGCCGTGGCTCTTCACCACCAGGATGTTCAGGCGGTAGTGCGGGTTGCCGAGAATCTGCCCGTCGCGGCCCTGCAGCAGGTCGTCGAGCATGCGCTGGCTGCTCTGGCTGATCTGCCTGGGGGTGACGCCTTTGGCGAAATCCTGCTCGGTGTACAGCTCGCCCAGGCGGCGGATGCCGGCCACCGGGTCGTCGAGGCAGGCGCTGGCGAAGCGCCAGGAACCGATCGAGGCGCCGATCAGCGCGCGCTGGCGTGGGGCGGTGGGTAGCCATTCACCGAACAGCGCCAGGTCCAGGCCCTGGATGCCCAAAGGCTTGGGCCCGCCGGCGGCGCCGGGCAGCACACCGACATCGGCCGCCTGCAGGCCGCGTTCGCGGATCTGCCGCAGGGCGCGTTGGCCGGCCTTGAAGGTCAGGGCGGGGTACTTGATGTGGATGGCGGTCATGGTGGGCCCTTTGGGTAGCGCAGGCCAGGCAGTATAAAGGCAGATGGCCCCATCGCGGGGCAAGCCCGCTCCCACGCGCAGTGACGTGGGAGCGGGCTTGCCCCGCGATGGGGCCGGTACAGGCTGCCTTCCCATCTGCGCTATCATGCGGCCAGCTGTTTTCAGGTTGGATTAAGGACCCCCGGTTAGTCTTGTTTGCGTAGACAACTTGCTCATCCCCAAGGAGAGACCCCCATGAAAACCCTGACTGCCCTGTTCACCGCCGCCGCCCTTGCATTGGGTGCCAACGCCGCCTTCGCCAAGGACGTGCAGCCCGATGAAGTGGTCAAGCTGGTGAACGCCAAGACCATCAAGTCGCTGGACGAACTCAAGGCCGCCGCCGTGGCCAAGCACCCCGGCGCCACCGTCACCGACTCCGAGCTCGAAGACGAATACGGCCGCTACATCTACAAGGTCGAACTGCGTGATGCGCAGAACGTCGAATGGGACGTCGACCTGGACGCCAAGACCGGTGAAGTGCTGAAGGACGCGCGGGACAATTGATGAACGCATTACCGCAGGCGGCGCGCTGCCTGGCCCTGGCCTTGCTCGGCATGTGCTCGCTGGCCGCCGCCCGCGACCTGGATCAGGACGAGGCCCTGGCGCTGCGCCAGCAGGGCATCATCCTGCCTTTCGAGCGATTGCTCGAGACCGCCCTGGGGCGTTACCCCGGGGCGCGTCTGCTGGAGGCGGAGCTGGAAGAGAAGCACGGCCGCTACGAATACGAAGTCGAGTTGCTGACCCCCCAGGGCGTGGTGCGCGAGATCAAGCTCGATGCCCGCTCCGGCGAGCTGCTCAAAGACGAGGAAGATGACTGAATGCGCCTGTTGCTGGTCGAAGACAACGTGCCCCTGGCCGATGAACTGATTGCCGCCCTGCAGCGCCAGGGTTATGCGGTGGACTGGCTGGCCGATGGCCGCGACGCGGTGTACCAGGGTCAGAGCGAGCCCTACGACCTGATCATCCTTGACCTCGGCTTGCCGGGGTTGCCTGGGCTTGACGTGCTGGCGCAATGGCGCGGGGCCAACCTCGCCACCCCGGTGCTGATCCTCACGGCGCGCGGCTCCTGGGCCGAGCGAATCGAAGGCCTCAAGGCCGGTGCCGACGACTATCTGAGCAAACCCTTCCATCCCGAGGAGCTGCAACTGCGCATCCAGGCGCTGCTGCGCCGCGCCAAGGGCCTGGCCAACCAGCCGAAGCTGGAAGCCGCCGGCCTGCACCTGGATGAATCGCGCCAGTGCGTCAGCCGTGAAGGTGTCGACGTCCAGCTGACCGCCGCCGAGTTCCGCCTGCTGCGCTATTTCATGCTGCACCCGGGCCAGGTGCTGTCCAAGAGCCACCTGGCCGAGCACCTCTACGACGGCGAGACCGAGCGTGATTCCAACGTCCTTGAAGTGCACGTCAACCACTTGCGCCGCAAGCTCGGGCGCAGCGTGATCGAGACCCGCCGTGGCCAGGGTTATGTGTACGCCGGGAGTGGCGCGTGAAGTCGATCCAGGCGCGCTTGAGCCTGGGGCTGGTGGCGGTGCTGGTGGTGGTGGGCCTGGCGTTTGCGCAACTCACGCTGTGGCTGTTCGAGGCCGGCCTGCAGCGTTACCTGGAAACCGGCCTGCGCAAAGAAAGCGAGAACCTGCTGGTGGCGCTGGTGCGTGGGCCGTCCGGCCTGCAACTGGACGAGCGGCGCATATCGGCGGCCTACCAGCGCCCCTTCTCGGGCTACTACTTCCGTATCGATTTCGACCAGGGCACCTGGCGCTCGCGCTCGCTCTGGGACCTGGACATGCCCAAGCCGGCCAGGCCCGGGCTGGACGACGGCCATGAACTGGGCCCCGAGGGCCAGCAACTGCTGGCCTATCGCGGCGACTACCGGCGCCTGGGCCAGGACATCTCGATCAGTGTGGCCCAGGACTATTCGCCCGTGCGCGAGGGTTTTCGCCGCATGCAGCAGATCGGCCTGGGCATGGGCCTGGTGGCGTTGTTGCTGGTGCTGGTGTTGCAGCGCATCACCGTGACCCGCTCGCTGCGCCCGCTGGAGCGCGCCCGCCAGCAGATCGCCCAGTTGCAGCAGGGCCAGCGCTCGCAGCTGGATGCCCAGGTGCCCAGCGAATTGCAGCCCTTGGTGGATCAGATCAACCACCTGCTCAATCACACCGAAGACAGCCTGCGCCGCTCGCGCAATGCCCTGGGCAACCTGGGGCATGCGCTGAAGACGCCGCTGGCGGTGCTGCTCAGCCTGGCCGCCAGCGAGCGCCTGCAGGCACTGCCCGAGGTGCGGGCGCAGATGCGCGAGCAACTGCAGCAGATCCAGCAGCGCCTGGCCCGGGAGCTCAACCGTGCGCGCCTGGCCGGGGATGCGCTGCCCGGCGCGCAGTTCGACTGCGATGCCGAGCTGCCGGGGTTGCTGGCAACCTTGGCGATGATCCATGGCGAAGGGCTGTTGCTGGAACGCGACGTACCGCCCGGCCTGTTGTTGCCGTGGGATCGCGAAGACCTGCTGGAGCTGCTCGGCAACTTGCTCGACAACGCCTGCAAATGGGCTGACAGCGAGGTGCGCGTGGGCATGGCGGCGACCGCAGAGGGTTATCAGCTGTGGGTCGACGACGATGGCCCCGGCATTCCCGAGTCGCAGCGCCTGCAAGTGCTCGAGCGCGGCTCGCGGCTGGACGAGCAGGTCGATGGGCACGGCCTGGGGCTGGGTATCGTGCGCGATATCGTCGACGCCTGGGGCGGGCGCATCGCCTTGCTGCAAAGCCCGCAGGGCGGGTTGCGGGTGAGTATCGAGTTGCCGCGCAAAAGTCGTTGATCGCCATCGCGGGGTGTCCCGCGATAGGCGTGGGAGCGGGCTTGCCCCGCGATGAGGACCAGATCAACCCTGCAAAAAAATTGCAGTACAGCCGCAGTTTTTTGAATTGGCAGGCTTACCTGACCTCCCGGCACAATCCCCCCACGAAACCCTCCGGTTTCCATCTCTCCACGGACGGAGCCCCTTGCGTTATTGCCTTTGCAATACCGGGCCCAGGTGCGTTTGCGCTGGGCTTTCTTTTCCAATCAAAAAAATACGACGCCACTACTTCGATGCCTGCCTCTCGCCCCGAAACCCGTCTGCGGCGCCTGCTCCCGGCGCCCCTGAACATCCCCCCCAAAGAATGGCTGCGTGCAGGCCTTGGCGCGCTGCTCGGCCTGTTCCTCGCCGGCTACCTGTGCAGCCTGGCCTACGGCCCATTGATTGCCTTGCACCTGCTCGGCCCGTTGGCGGCCTCGGCGGTGCTGGTGTTCGCCGTGCATTCCGGGCCGCTGGCCCAGCCGTGGCCGGTGCTGGGCAGCTACGCGCTGGCCGGCGCCGTGGGCCTGGCCATGCGCCACGGCTTCGGCGACGGGTTGTGGGTGGCGGCAGCCGCGCTGGCGGTTGCCACCCTGGTGATGTGCCTGCTGCGCTGCCTGCACCCGCCGGGTGGCGGCGTGGCGGTCAGTGCGGTGCTGGCCGATCCGGGGCTGGTGGCGATGGGCGACCACCTGCTCGAACCGGTGCTGCTCAATGCGCTGGTCCTGGTCGCTGTCGCGGTGCTCTACAACCGCCTCACCGGCGTGCGATACCCCAAGGGCGCCGCGCCGCGCAAAGACCTGCACCACACCCATGACCCGCTGCCCGGCGCGCGCGTAGGCATCAACGCCGACGACCTGGACCAGGCCCTGGAAGACATCGGCGAGTTCGTCGACGTGACCCGCGACGAGCTGGAGCGGATCATCCTGGCCACAGAGCAGCATGCCTTGCAACGCAGCCTTGGCGGTATCACCGCAGGCTCGGTGATGTCCCGCGATGTGCAGTCGGCCACGCCGCGCACCAGCCTCGAACAGGCCTGGAAGATGCTCGCCAGCCACCACCTGAAAACCTTGCCGGTGCTGGACAACGGCCGCCTGGTGGGCATCGTCAGCCTCAGCGACCTGGTCGGCCCGGCCATGGCGCGCGGGCGTTTCAGTTGGCGTGGCATGTTCCGTCGCAACACGGTGCGCCTGGAGCAGGTAATGAGCCGGCGAGTGGTCAGTGTGAGCAGTCAGCACCCGTTGGAGCGCCTGTTGCCACTGCTCAGCGAGCAGGGCCTGCACTGCCTGCCGGTGCTCGACGGCGACAGCCTGGTGGGGGTGATCACCCAGACTGACCTGATCGCCGGCCTCAAGCGGCACCTGCTGACGGCGGCCGCCCAGGGCTCAGATCACCGGGTCCCAGCGCTGTGACCAGTCGCTTTCGCCGGCGGCCACCAGCCGGCGCAGCACCGCGAAGGACTGCTGCAGGGCCTCGCTGTCGCGTTCGCGGGCGTACACCAGGAAGGTCGGGTAGGTGAACTCCGGCGCTTCGGGCACCCGCTCGAACACGCCGCTTTGCAGGTAGGCCTGCACCACCCGGGTGCGGAAGTAGCCGCTGCCGCCCTGGTCGAGGATGAACTGCAGGGCCAGCGGCCCAAGGTTGAAGCTCAGCGCCGGGCGTGACAGCTCGGGCAGGGCGGCGTCGTGCTGGCGGCGGAAGGCCTCGCCCCAGTCGATGTAGATGTACGGCTCGGGCCGGTCCACCCGGCGTACGCGGATCAGTTTCTCCTCCATCAACTGCTCCACCTGCAGGCCTGGGCCGTAGGTCGGCTGGTACACCAGCGCGGCGTCCAGCAGGCCCATCTCCACCTTGCGCAACAGCGACTCACCGTCGCTGACTTCGCTGCGGATTGCGTGGCCTTGCAGTTCGCGGTGCAGCGCGCTGACCCAGTCGAGCATCATCGGGTTGCCCAGGCTCACCTCGCCGCCCACATGCAGCACCTGCTGGCAGCCCTGGGGCAGCGGCAGGTCGCGGCGCGCGGCTTCCCAGGTCTGCACCAGCTGGTTGGCATAGCTGACGAAGGCCTCGCCGTCACTGGTCAGGCTGGCGCCGTTGCGGCTGCGCACGAACAACTGGCAGCCCAGTAGCCGTTCCAGCCGTTGCACGCGCGCGGTGATGGCCGTCTGCGAAACGAACAGGCGCTCGGCGGCGGCGACCAGGCTGCCGCAACGCACGATTTCCAGGAAGGTTCGGGCCTGATCGATGTCCATGTTGCTGCTCTGTGGCGGAAAGGGCGCCTAGTCTAGAGGCTTTGCACCGAAATAGGGCGTTATAGGGCCCGGCGAGTAACATCAGCCTTCGGGAATCGCCACCCGCGTGCTGGCCTTCACCTCGCGCAGCGCCAGGCTCGACTGGATCGAGGCGATTCCCAGCTGGCGGCGCAGCACCTGTTCGATGAATTCACTGTAGCTGTCCAGGTCCTCGGCCAGCACTTGCAGCAGGTAATCGGCATCACCAGTGATCTTGTGGCAGGCGACCACCTCGGGCAGCGCGCGCACCACCGCCTCGAAGTCGTCCGGTGCCTTGTCGCCGTGGCTGGCGAAACGTACCTGGACGAAGGCAAGGATCTCCAGGCCCAGCAGGCGGCGGTCGAGGTTGGCCTGGTAGTCGCGGATCACGCCTTCTTCTTCCAGGCGTCGGCGCCTGCGCCAGCAGGGCGTGACGCTGAGCGACAGGCGTTCGCTCAGCTCGGCGTTGGACAGGCTGGCGTCGGCCTGCAACAGGGCGAGCAGGGCACGGTCGGTATCGTCGAGGGCGACGTGCTTGGATAATTTTTTCGCCACGGGTGCCAGTCCTGAAATAACAGACTCGAAAAACTAACATTGCGAGTCGATAAAGCAAAGAACGCCCAGCGTTGACGCAATAGCCTAGTGGTCAATCAACCACCACACAGGCTTCGCCAGCATGTTGACCGTCTTCAGCGCCAACCACCGCCTGCACCATGGCACCGAACTCAAGGATGGCGTGCTCAAGCCATCGTTCGAACAACCCAGCCGCGCCGACACCGTGCACGACCGGGTGCGCACGGTCGGCCTGGGCGATATCGTCTCGCCGCAGGCGTTCAGCCGCGCCTGCTACGTCAAGGCCCACAGCGAGCGTTACGTGCACTTCCTGGAAACGGCCTGGCAGCAGTGGACCGCCCTGGGCCGCAGCCACGACGCGTTGCCATTGGTGTGGCCGGTGCGCGACCTGGCCGGCGAGCGGGTGCCTCGGCATATCGATGGCCAGCTCGGCTTTTACGCCATGGACGCCGGCGCGCCGATCACCGCCACCACCTGGCAGGCGGTGAAGACCAGCGCCGACCTGGCCCTGACGGGGCTTGAACTGCTTGACCAGGGCCAGCAGGCCGCCTTCGCCCTGTGCCGCCCGCCGGGGCATCACGCCGCCCGCGAGTACATGGGCGGTTACTGCTACCTGAACAACGCCGCCATTGCCGCCGAGCATGCCTTGACCCGCGGGGCGGCAAAGGTGGCGGTACTGGACGTCGACTTCCACCACGGCAACGGCACCCAGACCATCTTCTACGACCGCCCGGACGTGCTGTTCGTCTCGCTGCACGGCGAGCCGGCGGACTCCTATCCCTACTTCAGCGGTTACGCCGACGAGCTTGGCGCAGGCGCGGGCGAGGGCTTCAACCTCAATCTGCCGCTGCCCAAGGGCACGCGCTGGGCGGCCTACCAGCAGGCCCTGGAGCAGGCCTGTGCGCGCCTGCGCCGCCATGCGCCTGAGGTGCTGGTGGTATCGCTGGGCGTGGACACCTTCAAGGACGACCCGATCAGCCACTTCCAGCTCGACAGCCCGGACTACCTGGCCATGGGCCGGATGATCGCCGCCGTGGGCGTGCCGACCCTGTTCGTCATGGAGGGCGGCTACATGGTCGATGAGATCGGCATCAATGCGGTGAACGTGCTGACCGGGTTCGAAGAAGCCCGCGGCTAAGGCTGTGTAGGGCCAATCGCTGGCAAGCCAGCTCCCACAGCTTTTTGTGGGAGCCGGCTTGCCGGCGATAGGGCCAACACCGCCACACAAGTTTCAAAACTGCCTCGAAAACACCAACAACAATCCCAGAGGTTTCCCCATGCAGCCTGATTCCTCGGCAGCCCCAAGCGGCCGCCACCTGCAACGCACCCTGAGCAACCGCCATATCCAGCTGATCGCCCTCGGTGGTGCCATCGGCACCGGCCTGTTCATGGGGTCGGGCAAGGTCATCGCCTTGTCCGGCACCTCGATCCTGCTGGTCTACATGATCATCGGTTTCTTCCTGTTCTTCGTCATGCGCGCCATGGGCGAGCTGCTGCTGTCAGACCTCAACTTCAAGTCGTTCGCCGACTTCGCCGGCGCCTACATCGGCCCGCGCGCGGCGTTTTTCCTCGGCTGGTCGTACTGGCTCAGCTGGAGCGTGGCAGTGGTCGGCGATGCGGTGGTGGTCGGTGGCTTCTTCCAGTACTGGTTCCCCGGGGCGCCGGCCTGGGCGCCGGCACTGGCGATGCTGGTCACCCTGTTCACCCTCAATGTGCTGACGGTGAAAGCCTTCGGCGAGGTCGAGTTCTGGTTCGCGATCATCAAGATCATCGCCGTACTGGCTCTGATCGCCGTGAGCCTGGTGCTGATTGCCACGGCGTTCGTGTCGCCCACCGGGGTGACCGCTTCGCTGTCGCACCTGGTGCAGCCGGAAGCGGCGTTTCCCCATGGGCTCAGTGGCTTCTTCGCGGGCTTCCAGATCGCCATCTTCTCGTTCGCCGGCACCGAGCTGATCGGCACCACCGCCGCCGAAACCCGCGACCCGCGGCGCAGCCTGCCCAAGGCGATCAACGCGATCCCGCTGCGCATCATCCTGTTCTATGTGGTGGCCCTGGCCTGCATCATTGCCGTGACCTCGTGGGCCAAGGTCGCGCCCAACCGCAGCCCGTTCGTCGAGCTGTTCCTGCTGGCCGGCTTCCCGGCGGCGGCGGGCATCGTCAATTTCGTGGTGCTGACCTCGGCCGCCTCGTCGGCCAACAGCGGCGTGTTTTCCACCAGCCGCATGCTGTTCGGCCTGGCCGAACGCAGCCAGGCGCCCGGTGTGTTCCGGCGCCTGTCGGGCAACAGCGTGCCGCTGGCCAGCCTGGGCTTCTCGTGCCTGTTGATGCTGCTGGGGGTGCTGCTGCTGTTCATCTTCCCCGAGGTGATGACGGTGTTCACCCTGGTGTCGAGCCTGTCGGCGGTGCTGGTGATCTACACCTGGTCGACCATCCTGGTGGCCTACCTGGGCTACCGCCGGCGCCACCCCGAGCGCCACGCCCGGGCCAGCTTCCGCCTGCCCGGCGGGGTGCCGATGGCCTGGCTGAGCCTGGCGTTTTTGCTGTTCGTGCTGGTGCTGCTGGCACTGCAGCCGGACACCCGCATGGCGCTGTACGCGATGCCGCTGTGGTTCGCCGGCCTGGCCATCGCCTACCGGCGCCTGGCCGGGCGCGGGCAGGGCCTGCCAGCCGCCCAGTCAACCCTCTGAACCCTGGCGCCACGTGCCGGCGTAGCCTGCTGCAAATCTGCATAAGGGTTGCGACTTTAGTCCGGTGGCGGGCACGTGGCGCCGGTCCATACTCAAGGTTCGCCCTTCAATAACAACAAGTACCGGGTTGCGAACCAATGACCTATCAGCACAGTTACGCCCACTCCATCGCCGACCCCGCGGCCTTCTGGCAGGCCCAGGCCGACCAGCTGGCCTGGCAGCGCAAGCCAACCCTGACCCTGCAGCAGAACCCCGACGGTACCCACCGCTGGTTCGCCGACGGCCGCCTGAACAGCTGCCATCTGGCCCTCGACCATCAGATCGAGCTGGGCCGGGGCGAGCAGTTGGCGCTGATCTACGACTCGCCGGTGACCGGCGTGCAGCAGACCTACACCTACCTGCAACTGCGCGACGAAGTGGCGCGCCTGGCCGGCCTGCTGCGCACGCTTGGGGTGGGTAAGGGCGACGGGGTGATCATCTACATGCCGATGGTGCCGCAGGCGGCCATGGCCATGCTCGCCTGCGCACGCATTGGCGCGGTGCATTCGGTGGTGTTCGGCGGCTTTGCCGCCAACGAACTGGCGCTGCGTATCGATGATGCCCGGCCGGTGCTGTTGCTCACCGCTTCCTGCGGGCTGGAGTTCGACCGGGTGATCGAATACAAGCCGCTGGTCGACCGTGCCCTGCAACTGGCCAAGCACCAGCCCAAGCAGGTGCTGGTGCTGCAGCGCCAGCAGGCGCGTGCCGAGCTGCAGCCAGGGCGCGACCTGGACTGGCAGCAAGCGCTGGCCGGCGCAGAGCCGGTGGCCCCGGTCGAGCTGGACGCAGGCGATCCGCTGTACATCATGTATACCTCCGGCACCACCGGCAAACCCAAGGGCATCGTCCGGGAAAACGGCGGCAACGCCGTGGCCCTGTGCTATGCCATGCGCCACATCTATGGCATGCAGGCGGGCGATGTGTGGTGGGGCATTTCCGATGTGGGTTGGGTGGTCGGCCATTCGCTGATCGTCTACGGGCCCTTGATGAGTGGCTGCACCACGGTGTTCTACGAAGGTAAGCCGATCCGCACGCCCGATGCCTCGGCATACTGGCGCATCGTCGAGCAGTACAAGGTCAATGCACTGTTCTGCGCACCTACCGCCATGCGCGCGATTCGCAAGGAGGATCCGGAGGGCGAGCTGATCCGCCGCCACGACCTGGGTTCGTTGCGGCAACTGTTCCTGGCGGGTGAAAAGCTCGATTCCAGCACCCATGAATGGCTGGAGCGGGTCAGTGGCAAACCGGTGCACGACCACTGGTGGCAGACCGAGACCGGTTGGCCGGTCACCGCCCCCTGCGTGGGCCTTGAGGGCAGTGCGGCCCGGCCAGGCTCGAGCAACCGCGCGGTGCCGGGTTACCACGTGCAGGTGCTGGACGACGACGGCAAGCTACTGGGGCCGAACCAGCAGGGCGCCATCGTCATCGCCTTGCCATTGCCGCCTGGCTGCAGCCAGACGCTGTGGGGCGACCACGAGCGCTACCTGCAGGCCTACTTGCACAACTACCCGGGGTATTACCACACCGGTGACGGTGGCTACCTGGATGACGACGGTTTCGTCTACATCATGGGCCGCACCGACGATGTGATTAACGTCTCGGGCCATCGCCTGTCGACCGGCGAGATGGAGGACCTAGTGGCCCGCCACCCGGCGGTGGCCGAATGCGCCGTGATCGGTGTGCACGACGAGATCAAGGGCCAGGTACCGCTGGCGCTGGTGGTGCTCAAGGACGGGCAGGGCATCGGCGAGCTGCAGTTGCAGGGCGAACTGGTGGCCAGTGTGCGCGAGCATATCGGTGCGCTGGCCTGTTTCAACCGGGTGCGCCTGGTCAAGCGCCTGCCCAAGACCCGCTCGGGCAAGATCCTGCGTGCGGTGCTGCGCAAGATTGCCGATGGGCAGGACTATGTGCCGCCTTCGACCCTGGATGATCCGGCGGTGCTGGGGGAGATCGAGGGGGTATTGGCGGATTTGCCAAGGGCGGGGTGACGCCATCGCCGGCAAGCCGGCTCCCACACTGTGGCGTGCAATTGCCTGATTTTGTGGGAGCTGGCTTGCCAGCGATGACGCCGTTTCAGGATGCGCTGTCTGGCGGCCCCACCTGATGCAACTGCCCCAGCCGGCTGCGAGTACGCATCAGGTCGGCAATCGCGCCACCCAGGCTTTCCTGCAAGGCCCGCTGGCCGATCACCGTCAGTTGGCGGTCCTGGTCATACAGCACATCCACCAGGTTGACGAAGCGTTGCTGCGCCGCCAGCGAGCATTCGGCCAGGTCGTCCAGGCCGTCGATGATCCATTGATCGTACTGCTCGGCCAGCGCCAGGTAGTCGATCACTGCGGTGGGCTGCTCGCACAACCCGTTGAAGCTGAACATCACCCGCCGGCCATCCACCGCCAGCGCACGCAATGGCCGGTTGTTGACCTGCAGCGTGGTCGGCTGCCGGGCGGGCAGGTCTAGGCCCAGACGTTGCTCCGCATTCCCTGGCCAGACGTAACGCCCCTGGGTGAAGCACTGATGCTCGCGGTTGGCCGGCAGGCTGCGAAAATCGGTATTGCCACCCACTTCCAGCACCTGCATGCGGCTATTGATCAGGCGAATCACCGGCAGGAAGCGTTCGTGGTACAGCGGGTTGGGCAGCAGCCCCTCGGGCGCGTAGTTGGAGGTCACCAGCAGGAAGATGCCGCGTTCGAACAGGGCGTTGAACAGCCGGGTCAGCAGCATGGCGTCGCCGATGTCGTGCACGTGGAATTCATCGAAGCACAGTACCTGCACGTCACCCAGCAATTCGTCGAGGGTCGCCCCCATGGCATCGTCCAGTGCCCGATGGCGGTGCATGCCCTGGTGCAGGCGGGCGAAGAAGTCGTGAAAGTGCAGGCGCCGCTTCTGCGCCACCGGCACCGCCGCGAAGAAATTGTCGAGCAGCCAGCTCTTGCCGCGGCCAACCGAGCCATGCAGGTACAGGCTGCGCGGCTGTCCGTCGCCCTGGGCCGTCAACTGCGTGGCCATGGCCTCGATCACCCGGCACTGGCCGTCGCTCAGGGTGTAGCCGCGCTCGGCGGCCTTGTCCTGAAAGTGGGTCATCAATGCGCTGGACTGACGCTTGGCGGCGCGCAGGTACTGGTTCAGCTGCCGCATGGGTGTGGGAAGCCAGCTGGGCAATGGTCAAGTTCCTTGGGGAGTGAAGATCGGCAAGCAGCTTGCACGAGAGCGGGGATAACAGACAATCGCGATGATGAATTTGCACCCTGTTGGAGAAGAGCATCTGGCGTAATGTGAACGTTGTAAAGCTGCCTGAGTAGAAACCGGAGAAACTGTTCGAACTCAGGCAGATGCCAATGACACTATGATGTGTGAGGGTGACGGGCAATCAACCCACGGCCTCTCAGTTCGATGACGGGCTGCATGTTGTAATCCAGTGTCAACAGCGTCTTGCAGTTGGGCATGGGGGGAGTCAGCAAGCTGCCGCCGCTTCCAAATGCGGTATCAATCTGTCCGTTCGCATCCAATCGAATGATGACGGTGGGTGCATCTTGTACAGGAGACGAATGCTGAACACCTACCAGCACTCCTTGGTTGTCGGGCGTGACTGCGAACGCGACCGCACGGTCAAACTCAGAATGGTCGAACAGTCTCGCATTACCGCCGTTGAACGTTTGATCGACGGTGCCGTTCAGGTTCAGACGGAGCAAGAACCCGCTGTCTGCAATACTTCCTACGATGTAGATTGCATCGTGGGCCTGAACTGCGGAGTGGACGACGATATGAGCCTTGTCGGGATGGCCCGGCAGGCGCGTTGCCATCCATACACCCTGATCACCAAAATCGGAAATCACATTACCGTTTTTGTCCGTCGCGCCAACCCACCCTTGCACATCGTCGCCAAGGTAGCGGTACATTCCACAGTAATAGAAACCAGTATGTTCGGCGCTATTAAACCGAGCGACCACTGAGAGTGTCGACAGCAAACGACCGTCCTTTACGAAGAATCTGCGCATGCCTACTTCGTTGAACGTAGTGTCAAGGTTGCCATCCAGATCGAACTGAGCAAGGCCGGAGTTTACTGCTTGACGCAACTTGCCATCGGGGAACTGGGGTACGCTACCGGCATATCCTGCAGCGCTGTCATTGTGCTGTGCAATGCTCGGGAGACCTGGCTCTTCAGGGTAAGCGCTGAGCTTGAAACCACGGTGACCAAAATTTACGTCCTGCACGCCCGTGCCTTTGTCCAGTTGGAAAATGGCAAAGTGTTCATTGGTGCGAAGTGCAACCCCACAAGTTAGGACATCACCGTTTTCGACGAAGCATAGCCAGTCACCTCGTTCGCCTGGCATGGTGATACGGACGGTCCCTTGCAGGCCAAATCCGGTAACGATGTGACCGGCGGGGGTGTGCTTGGTGATGACCATAGAATGTTGTCCCGTATCGTCCACGGCTGCGATCGAACTATAGAAAAAACCGCCCACAAAGTAAGGAGGCCGGCTGATGATCTCATTGGGTTGATCCGGTGGAAGTGGCAGGTCGATGCGAGTCCACGCTTGTTTGTCGGTAGCCATCTCTGGGTGCTCCTGCTAAGTGAGTGCACAGTTAGCGGCAGCTATGCAAAACCGTCACCTGGCAAAGTTATCAGTTGCCAGGCAAATTCTGGGTGCTATACGTGTGCCCATGCACGCCATGCATTGCATCCCCAACATCAGGCCAGTGGCCGCGCTGTAGACCGATCACGACAAGAGCGCCCAGGGCGGACAGTCCATGCTTTCAACCTTTGCGCTCCAGTTGTCGCTCGATCATGTTGTGCTGAAGCGAGGCGGGAGAAAAACGACGGACAGCCGCTTTGCGCCACCTCGCGAGCCATCCCGCGCCTACGTGCAAACCAGTGACAAATCGGTGAGCTTGAGTAACCTGCTGTTTTCCAGAGATTTTTTTCAAAAAAAGCTTCCCAACCGAAAACTTCGCTGGTAAAGTGCCGGCCATTCCCGAACAGAAACAATCTGAACGGTGAATGATCAGATCGACAGTGCATCAGTCACTTGTCATATCCGATACAGGGGCGTCGCCAAGCGGTAAGGCAGCAGGTTTTGATCCTGCCATGCGTTGGTTCGAATCCAGCCGCCCCTGCCATTTTCTCTATCTCTAAGCAGTATCTCGCCATCGCCTCAGGGCGATTTTTTCGTTTCTGTTCCCCGGTTTTTCAGCAGCTCGGCCAGTGCCAGGGCCAGCACGTGCTCGTGCACCGGTTTCTGGATCAACAGGCTGTTCGGCAGCTCCATGTTGTCCAACTCGGCGTAACCGGTGAGGAACACCACCGGCAGTTGCGGGAAATGCTCGCGGGCCGCCAGGGCCAGTTGCGCGCCATTGAATTCGGGCATGGCGAAGTCGGTAAGCAGCAGGTCGGTGCGCTCGTCGAGCTGGGCCAGGGCCTGTTCGCCGCTGTGCGCCTCGCGTACCTGGTAGCCCAGGCGGCGCAACAGGTCGCCGATCAGTTCACGTACCAGATGGTCGTCATCCACCAGCAGGATGTGGTGGTTGCCGCCGTCGGCCAGTTGGCTGCCAACCCTGGGCGGGGCTGGCAGCGTGGCGCTGGCCTGTGCCCGGACGGCGGGCAGGTACACGCTGACCTGAGTGCCGCGCCCGGGTGTAGTCTGCAGGCTCACGCCGCCTCCGGATTGCTTGGCGAAGCCAAACACCTGGGCCAGGCCCAGCCCCGAGCCCTTGCCGACGCCCTTGGTGGTAAAGAATGGCTCGAACACCTTGGCCGCGACCTCTTCGCTCATGCCGCAACCGGTGTCGCGAATGCTCAGCATCACGTACTCACCGGGCTCTGGGTCTTGCGGGTTGCGCGGCGAGGCGCTGATACGGGTGTTGCGGGTGGCCAGGGTCAGTTGGCCGCCGCCGGGCATGGCATCGCGGGCGTTGATCGCCAGGTTGAGGATGGTCATCTCGGTCTGGGTCGGGTCGGTCAGCGCTTGCCACAGCTGGGTGTCCAGCTCCAGGCGTACCGAGACGCTGCCGCCCAGGGTGCGCCGCAGCAACTCCTCGAGTCCGGACAGGGTCCGGTTGAGGTTCAACGGCACGGGCTCCAGGCGCTGCTTGCGCGAGAAGGCCAGCAGTTGCGCGGTCAGCTTGGCGCCGCGCTCGCCGGCCTCGCGAATGTTCTGCAGGCGCTTGGCGGCCTTGTCCAACCGGCCGTTGTCCAGCTCGTTCTGGAGGAAACTGGCGCCCGTGAGAATCACCGTCAGCAGGTTGTTGAAGTCGTGGGCCACCCCGGCGGTGAGCTGGCCAACCGCCTCCAGCCGTTGCATCTGTTGCAGCGCGGCTTCGACGCGCTCACGCTCGGCGATTTGCTCACGCAGGCGTTCGTTGGCCTTGGCCAGGTCCAGGGCGGCTTCGCGCTCGCTGCTGATGTCGCGGGCTACCACGTGCAACAGCGTGTCGTCCGCCACCACCACCCAGGACAGCCAGCGCTGCTGGCCGCTGGCGTGCAGAATGCGGCCGATGAAACGTGCGCTGCTGTGGCCGAGCGACAAGGCGGCGAGCTGCGTGAGCAAGGCGTCCTGATCATCCTCGGGCAGCAACTGCAGCAGCGAGATCTGCCCCAGGCGTTCACGGCTGAAGCCCAGGCAGGCCTCCCAGGCCGGATTCAGCGCCACGGGGGTGAGGTCCTTGTTCAGTACCGCCAGCAAGTCCTGGGACAGCTCCCAGGCGCGGTCGCGTTCGCGGGTGCGGCGCTCGACGCGCTCACCGAGCATTTCATTGAGTTGCTCCAGGGCACGGGTGGCCTGGCGCTGGCTGTGGATGTCCTGCAGCACCCCGGAAAACCGCACGCAGCGGCCCTCGCTGAACTGGGTCTGGCCGCTGGACAGCAGCCAGCGTGGCTCCGGGCTGCCGGCCTGGGCAATGCGGAACTCCACCCGGTAGCTGCCATCACTGTCCGGGTGCATGGCTTGCTCGACCGCCTCACGCACCCGCGGCAGGTCATCGGGGTAAATGCCGGCATAGAACAGGTCAAGGCTCATTGTGGCGTCGAGCGGCAGGCCGAACAGCAACTTGCAGCGTTCATCCCAGCGCATCAGGCCATCTTGCGGGTGATAGTCCCAGGTACCCATGCCAGCGGCATCGATGGCGATACGCGCGCGCGCCTCGACATCCGCCAGGGCTTGTTCGGCCTGGCGCCGGCGCTGACGCTCCTGCACTTCGCCCAAGGCCCGGCGCACGGCCTTGGGCAGCAGTGTCAGGTTCTTTTTCAGCACATAGTCGGTGGCGCCCAGGCGGATCATCTCTACCGCGTGTTCTTCGCCGTAGATTCCGGACAGGAAGATGAACGGTACGTCCGGTGCCAGGCGCTGGGCCGTGGCCAGCACGTCGGCGCCGGACGAACCCGGCAGCACGCAGTCGCAGAGGATCAGGTCGAAGCGGCCCTCACGCAGAGCCTGCTCGGCACCGACATGCTCGAACACCTGCGTTGGCTGCACCTGCAGCCCGCTGCGCTCCAGGCGTATCAGGATCAGCTCGGCATCCATGCTGCTGTCTTCGACCATCAGCAGTTTCAACGGTGTTTGTTGCATCGTGCCGGCCTCAGTGGTCCAGGTGCTTCGCGCCGGGCGCGGGTTCGTCGAGCAGTGCCCGGAACACCTCGAGGCCGGCGATCGCGCTGACGAAGTCCTTGAACTCCACGGGCTTGACCAGATAAGCGCTGACGCCCAGTTCATGGGCGCGCTGCAGATCGGGCTGCTCCTGGGACGAGGTCAGCATGACGATCGCGATACTGCGCAGTTGCGGGTGGGCGCGCACCTGCGCCAGTACCTGCAGGCCATCGACCTTGGGCAGTTTGAGGTCGAGCAGCATAGCGGCCGGGTTGCCCTCGGCACGCCCGGCGTAAGTGTTGCGCCGCAACAGGTAGTCCAGGGCATCGGCACCGTCGCGCAGCACGATCACCTCGTTGGCCAGCTGGCTGCGCTCCAGTGCCAGCAGGGTCAGCTCCAGGTCCCTGGGGTTGTCTTCGACCAGCAGGATGGGCTTGAGCATGATCGTCAGCGGCCTCAGGCAGTCGTCGGTTGGTGGGGCAGGGTGAAGTGGAAGCTGGCGCCCTGGTCGGGCTGGCCGTTGGCCCACACCCGGCCATCGTGGCGCTCGATGATTCGCCGCACGCTGGCCAGGCCGATCCCGGTGCCTTCGAACTCCTCCATGCGGTGCAGGCGCTGGAACACGCCGAACAGCTTGTCGACGTAGGCCATGTCGAAGCCTACCCCGTTATCGCGCACGTACACCTCGGTTTCGTGGCGGTGGCGCACGGCGCCGATCTCGATATGGGCGGATTCGCGGCCACGGCTGTACTTGATGGCGTTGGCGATCAGGTTGTGCAGGACCATGTTGATGAACGCCGGGTCGGCGATCACCTTGGGCAGCGGTGCCACCGCCCAGGTGATCGTCCGCCCGGCGTAGTCCGGTGCCAACTCCGTGCGGATTATCTCGACCAGCGCATTCAAGTCGACATCGCACAGACGCAGCGCCGAGCGGCCCATCTGCGAGAAGTTGAGCAGGTTGTCGACCAGGGTGCCGGCAAATTGCGCGGCTTCCTCGATATGGCCGAGGAAGCGCTTGCCACGCTCGGTCAACTGACCGCCTTCGATCTCGCCCAACAACTCGCTGTAGCCGGCGATATGCCGCAGCGGTGCGCGCAAGTCATGGGACACGCTGTAGGAGAACGCCTCGAGTTCCTGGTTCGAACGCTTCAGCTCGCCTGCCAGTTGCGCTAGCTCCTCGGCCTTGCGCAGGACAATACCCAGCACCGCGCCGCGCAGTTCGGTCACGCCTTCGATGATCAGTGGGTCCCAGGCGGCACTGAAGTCACGGACCTCCTGCTGCCAGCAGTCGAAACTGTGCCGCGGGTTGAGGTTGCCCAGCGGGCCTGCCTGTTTATCCGGGCGCCCGGCCCAGTTCACCGTGTGTGCCTGTTCGGGGCGGAACCACAGCAGGTAGTGCGAATGCAGCTGCGAGATGGCCACCGCCAGCACGCCGGCGGCATGCTCGGCCAGCTCTGGTAGCCCCTCGACGTCGCGGCGTGCGTTGTCGGTGTGGAACAGCGTCTCGTCGCCACGCTCGGCCAGCCAGCGCACCAGGGCATTGACCTGCGCCGCCGGCGGCGTTTTGCCAATCAGGTCGCAGCGCTCGGCGCTGATGATCGCCGCCCCCGAGGCCCCGGCAAACTGCAGCATCACCTCGGGCAGGGCCAGCAAGCCTGCGCTGACGCTGTCGTGGTCGGCCATCGACGCAAGCATGCGCACGATGTGCTGGCGCAGGTCGAGCAGCCGATGCGTGCTGGCATGCTTCTCGTGGGCTTCGATCTGCAGCGACAGCACATTGGCCAGCAGCTCGCAGGCGGTGCGGGTCTGGAAGCCTACTGCGCGGGGTTGGTCGTGGTGGCAGGAGATCAGCCCCCAGAGCTGGCCATCGACCACGATCGACAGCGACATCGAGGCCTGGGTGCCCATGTTGCGCATGTACTGCAGGTGCACCGGCGAGACGCTGCGCAATGCCGCGAAGCTCATGTCCAGGGCCCTGCCGGTGCGCGGGTTGGCGGCAGGCAGCAGCGGGGAGGGCTGGTAGTCGGCGTCCTCGATCACCCGGATGCGGTTGATGCGGTACAGCTCGCGGGCCTGGCGCGGGATGTCCGAGGCCGGGAAGCACAGGCCCAGATAGCGCGGGTAGCCGGGGTCGGCGTCTTCGGCGAGCACCGTGCCGATGCCCTGGGCATCGAAACGGTAGGCCTTGACCCGGCCGAAGCCGGTGATGCGCTTGATCTGCCGCGCCGATCGCTGCAGCAGTTCTTCGATGCTGGTGGCCTGGTGCAGGGTGCTGATGAAGGCACGTACCAGCGGGTAGTAGTCGCCTTGCTGGGCATCCGTTTCGCGACAGGTTTCGAATTCGAGGATGAGTACCTGGTCGTGGCGGTGGGCCAGTATCCGCAGTGTGGCCTGGCAGGGCGCTTGCGCGTGCAGGCGCACGTCACCGACATGAAAGGGGAAGACCTCGTCGACGGGCAGGCGGCCCAGCTGGCCACGCAGGTCGAAGGTACTGTCGAGCAGCGCGGGCAGGGCCTGGCCAAGCAGTTCGCTGGCTGACATGCCCAGCCATTGGTCGATGTTTTCGCTGGCCTGCAGGATGCGCAGGTCATGTTCGTCCAGTACCAGCAGAAAACCCTGGGGCTGGATGCTGCCAGGCACCTGGATCGGCTCCTCGGCGCAACGCTCGATGGCTTGGTCGAGCGGGTTGGCGGTAGTGCTCAAAGTTATCTCCTGCTGGTTCCGTCCATGCATGAGGCATGACGGTAACAGAAGGCTGGCTGTTTTTGTCGGAACAAGGTGTTTTGGGGTGTGGGATGTATTGATGCCCCCTGCGGTCAAGGTGAATTTCCGCAGAGGTTGTTGCGTGTTTCCCGCGCGTTGCCAGCCCTTTTCATTAATGCCAAAGAGAGGGATCCCACGGCTGTTCGGATCCGATCGCGCTGCTACGCTCAAGCTCAACCCTTCCAGACAAGGATCGACCGCTGATGCAACGCTTTATGGCCGCGCTGTTGGGCCTGTGGTTGAGCGGCAGTGCCGTGGCTGCAGAGTTTCTCGTGGACGTGCAGGTGCGCGTGCAACGCGGCTGCATGCTGGTCGGCCAGCAGCGCGAGGCAGGTGCCCAGGCTCTCGGGGTGATCGACCTGGGCAGCGCAGCCCGGCTGGACGGGCCGGGCGCGCCCTTGAGTGGCGCATTGTTCAGTCAGCGCCCGCCGCGGCTGGAGTGCAATCCTGACACCCCTTATCAAGTGCGCGTCGATGGCGGCCAGCATGGCGGTACCGGTGCGCTGCGTTACCTGGCCAGCGACGACCGCCAGGCCAAGCCGATCCCTTATCGCTTGTTCCGCGACGCCGCCTGGCGCGAGCCGCTCGAGGTGGGGGTGGCGCAGTCGGCGCGGGTGCCGGGCAGCGGCTCGGTGGAGTTGCCCCTGTTTGCGCGGATCGACACCCTGGCCTGGGTGCCGCGCGCAGGCCTGTACGCCGACCTGCTCAAAGTCACGGTCACCTGGTGAGGAGCCACGCCACCATGCACAAGGACGCGCTGCAACGCACTTCGCTACTGCTGCTCACCCTCGGCCCGCTGTTGCTGCCCAGTGGCGCCGCCCATGGCACCAGCACCGGCTTCATCCAGGCCCGCCTGGTGATCAGTGCGGCCTGCCAGATCGACAGCGGCCAGCAGCCGGCGTCGCTGGGTAACCCCGGGCTGATCGACTTCGGCGCCCGCGGCCCGACCTGGGACCAGGCGCTGACCAGCCGGGTGGACGAGGCGGGCGGCGAGGGCAGCCTGCAGATCAGTTGCTCGCCGCAGGTGCGTGCCTTCAGCGTGCGGATCAATGGCGGGCTCAATGGCAGCGACGGCGTGCGCCGGCTGAGCAATGGCCGTGAACTGATCCCCTACCAACTGGCGGTCGACCCAAGCGGCAACGGCCGCTATGTGGTCGGCCAGGCCCGTACCTTCACCATCAGCGGCACGCAGCAGGTGCCCGTGCCTATCTACGGCGTGGTGGTCGCGCAACCGCGCGCGCTGCCTGCCGGGCTGTATCGCGACACCCTCAGGGTGACACTGGACTGGTAACACGCAAGGAGACCCTCATGCCCAAGCACATGACCCGCTGCATCCTCGTCGGCCTTGGCCTGGCGCTGACAGCCCAGGCCCAGGCGGCCACGGTTACCGGCACCATCAACTCGACCCTGACGCTGACCGCTGCCTGCCAGGTCAACGGCACCGGCGGCACTTCGGGGCTGAACTTCGGCAACCTCAATTTCGGCACCCAGGATTCGCTGTTCACCACAGCCAACGGGCAAGTGCTCGGTGGCGGCGGTGGCGCCATGAGCATCCTCTGCTCTTCGGGCACCATACCGGTGATCAAGGTGCGCGGCGGCTCCCATGACGGGCAGTCAGCCGGTGGTACCCGCGCGCTGGCCGATGGCTCCGGCAACTTCGTGCCCTATGACTTCTACACCGACGCCGGGCACACGACCCCGCTGGCCATCGACGGCACCATCACCCTGCCGACCAGCACTGGCGTGGCGCAGACCGTCAACCTGTATGGCCAGGCACGCGGCAAGGCGGGCCTGCCGGCTGGGGTATACACCGACACGGTGGCGGTCGAGCTGAGCTTCTGAGCCATGCCAGGCGCATGGCGGCTGCCGGTTGTCGGGCTGGGCCTGCTGCTGGCGCAAGGCGCGCTGGCCGCGACCGGCAGCACCTTTCAGGTGAGCGCGCAGATCGTTGCCGGCTGCCTGGTGGTTGGCGGGGTGACTACCTATGGCGTGCTGGACTTCGGCACCAGTTCGGCATTGTCCACGGCCACCTTGAGCACTTCGCTCGGCGGCACCACGGTGACCTTCCAGTGCACCCCCGGGGTGGCCATGAGCATGAGCCTGGACGGCGGCCAGAACAGCGCCAGCGGCACCCGCAACCTCAAGCGCAGCGGCGGCAGCCAGCTGCTGGCCTACCAGCTGTTCCGCGACGCCGCCTTCAGCCAGAGCCTGGCCATCGGCAGCAGCGTCACCGTGAGCTACAGCGACCCGACGGCGATCAAGTTACCGGTCTACGGCCGTACCACCTTGCCCGGCACCCTGCCGGCGGGGACCTATACCGACGTGGTGCAAGTGACGGTGAGCTGGTGAAGCCGGCGCCGTGAACCATTGGATGCAGAAGGAGAGGGGCATGGGGGCAAGCGCGAAACTGGCGCAAACGCTATTCGGGATGCTGCTGGCCGGTACCCAGGCCATGGCGGCGACGTCGGTGCTGATCTGGCCGATCGACCCGGTGCTGGAGGCCGAGCAGAAGGCTGGCGCGCTGTGGCTGGAAAACCGTGGCACGGCGCCGGCCAGCCTGCAGGTCCGGGTATTCGCCTGGCGCCAGGGGGAGTACCAGGAGCAGTTCCAGGCCCAGCGCGAAATCATCGGCAGCCCGCCGGTGGCCAACATTGCGCCGGGGCAGAAGCAACTGATTCGCCTGACCCGCACCGGCAGTTCGCCGGTCGGCCAGGAGCAGGCCTACCGCATCATCATCGACGAAATCCCGTCGCCGATGCCGGCCGACACCGCCAGCGACGGGCCGAAGGCGGCAATCCGCCTGCAGATGCGCTATTCGGTGCCGTTGTTCGTCTATGGCGAAGGGCTGTGGGGCAAGCCCGACCCGGACGGCAAGCGCAGTGCCGAGGGCGTGGGCAAGCCGCAACTGAGCTGGCGCGCGGTGACGGTGCAGGGCAAGCCCTATGTCGAACTGCGCAACACCGGCCCGGTGCACGCCCGGCTCACCGATGTGGTGTTGCAGCAAGGCGGGCAGGACAAACCCCTGGTCGAGGGGCTGCTGGGGTATGTGCTGCCGGGTGCGAGCATGCGCTGGCCGGTGCCGGCCGCACCCGGTGCGGCCAGTGTGCTCAAGGGGCGGGTCAACGGTCAGGAGGTTGCGCAAGCCATCCGGCAAGGGCAGTGACGCGGCATTGAACGAACGACAGGGGCCAGGGAGGACCCGACAATGGTTGGACATCGTGCGTGAGTTGGGTGCGGGTGGCAGCGCACCGTGTGTGGCTGGGCCTGGCGGTACTGGTGCCCGGTGTGGGCGTGGCCGACGAATTGCCGCCGCCACCCACCGAGCAGGCCGCCATCACCGATGCCACGCTGTACCTCGACCTGTTGGTGAACCAGGTGGGCAAGGCTGAGCTGGTGCCGGTGCAGCAGCGCGCCGGGCGCCTGTACCTGGACAGCGAGGTGTTGCGCGCGGCCGGCATCAAGCTGCCCGGCGAGCCCCAGGGCGAGGTGGCGCTGGACGCCATTGCCGGCTTGCACACCGACTACGACAGCCAGAACCAGCGCCTGCTGCTGCAAGTGCCAGCGGCCTGGCTGCCCGACCAGCAGGTGGGCGGGCGCAGCCTGTACCCGGCCAGCGATACCCGCACCAGCTTCGGTGCCTTGTTCAACTACGACGCCTACCTCAACGACACCGATGACGGTGGCACTTATCTGGCCGCCTGGAACGAGCTGCGCCTGTTCGACGATTGGGGCACGTTGTCCACCACCGGGCAGTGGCGCCAGGCCTTCAACGGTGCGCAAAGCGATACCCGCCAGGGCTTTTTGCGCTACGACACCACCTTCCGTTACACCGACGAGCAGCGCCTGCTGACCTATGAAGCCGGCGACCTGGTCACCGGCGCCTTGCCCTGGAGTACCTCGGTGCGTATCGGTGGCTTGCAGCTGTCCCGCGACTTCGGGGCGCGTCCCGACCTGGTCACCTACCCGCTGCCGGCCTTTGCCGGTGAGGCGGCGGTGCCCACCTCGCTGGACCTGTTCATCAACGGCTACAAGAGCAGTACCACCGAGCTGCAGCCGGGCCCTTACACCCTGACCAATGTGCCGTTCATCAACGGCGCCGGCGAGGCGGTGGTGGTGACCACCGATGCCCTGGGCCGGCAGGTATCGACCACCTTGCCGTTCTATGTCACCAGCAGCCTGTTGGCCAAAGGCCTGACCGATTATTCGGTGGCCGCCGGCAGCCTGCGCCGCGATTACGCCGTCCGCGATTTTGCCTATGGGCCGGGCGTCGCCTCGGCGAGCCTGCGCCATGGCCTGTCTGACTACTTCACCGTCGAGACCCATGCCGAAACCGCCGCGTCGATGATGCTTGCCGGCCTGGGCGGCAACCTGCAACTGGGCACCTTCGGGGTACTCAACGCCGCCGTGGCCCAGAGCCGTTTCGACGGCGACACTGGCCAGCAGGTGGCGCTGGGCTACCAGTACAACAGCCGCCGGCTGGGCTTCAACTACCAGCGCATCGAGCGCCATGGCGACTATGCCGACCTGTCGCTGGTGGACAACCCCTACACCCGGCTGAGCCGACGCAGCGAACAGGCCACCGTGAGCCTCAACCTGGACAGCTACGGCAGCCTGGGCGCCGGCTATTTCGACATACGTGCCGGTGATGGCACGCGCACCCGGCTGATCAACCTGAGCTGGAGCAAGCCGTTGTGGGGTAACAGCAGCCTCTACCTGTCGGCCAACCGCGATGTCGGCGACAGCCAGTGGGCGGTGCAGGCGCAACTGGTGATCCCCTTCGACCTGCACGGCACCCTGGCCTTCAGCGCCGAGCGCAGCAAGGACGGCCAGGACCTGCAACGGGTCAACTACAGCCGCGCGGTGCCGGTGGGCGGTGGCGTCGGCTACAACCTGGGCTATGCCACGGGCGGTACCAGCGGTGACTATCGTCAGGCCGACCTGACTTGGCGGCTGCAGTCGGTGCAGTTGCAGGCCGGGCTGTATGGCAACCCCGAGCAGATGACCCGTTGGGCTGACGCCAGCGGCTCGGTGGTGCTGATGGATGCCGGGCTGTTCGCCGCCAACCGCATCGACGACGCATTCGTGGTGGTCAGCACCAACGGTTATGCCGATGTGCCGGTGCGTTACGAAAACCAGGAAATTGGCCGAACCGACCGCAACGGTCACTTGCTGGTGCCTTACAGCAGCGGCTACTACCGCGGTAAATACGAGATCGACCCGATGGAGCTGCCAGCCGATGTGCTGGCGCCGGAGGTGGAGCAACGCGTGGCGGTGCGCCGCGGCAGCGGCTACCTGCTGGAGTTCCCGCTCAAGCGCGTGCTGGCGGC
This sequence comes from Pseudomonas oryziphila, assembly GCF_003940825.1. NCBI lineage: Bacteria > Pseudomonadati > Pseudomonadota > Gammaproteobacteria > Pseudomonadales > Pseudomonadaceae > Pseudomonas > Pseudomonas oryziphila. The sequence continues at coordinate 2,159,845 of NZ_CP034338.1, forward strand.
GAGCCTGGTGCTGGTCGACGGCAACCAGCAGGAACTCAAGCTGGGCAGCCGGGTGTTGCACCGGGAAAGTGGCGCCGAAGCGGTGGTGGGCTGGGATGGCCTGGTGTACCTGGAGAACCTGTCGCCGAGCAATCATCTGCAGGTGAGCAAGGCCGATGGCGGGCAATGCCAGGTCGCGTTCGAACTGCCCGACGGGGAGGGGCCGATCCCGCTGATCGGCCCGCTGGTGTGCCAGTGAGGGCGGCGGCGCGTTGCCTGTGGTTGCTGGCCGGTTGGATGCTGCCGGGCGCGGCCTGGGCCCTGTGCTCCTCGGTGGCGACGGCGCCGGCGGCATTCGGCACGATCAATTCGACCCTGGTGCGCACCACGATACAGAGCGCTTCATCCAGCAACGCTGGGTTGCAGTGCACCGGCTCGTTGCTGTCGCTGCTGGCTACCAACGATCACTTCTATGCCACCATCACCTCCAGCACCAGCGGGCTGGTAGGGCCGACGGGCGACGTGATCCCCTACACGCTGTATGCCAATGCCACCACGAGCTACCCGATCAGCCGTGGTGTGCAGTTCGATTTCGCCCGTAACGGCATCATCGACGCCTTGGGGCTGCTCAATGGCACCACGCCCAAGAGCGTGCCGCTGTACCTCAAGACCGTGATCGGCGCCAACGTGGCGGCAGGCTTGTACCAGGAAACGCTGAACATCGCCTGGAGCTGGAACTACTGCGCGGGCGTCGGCGCCTTGGGCGCCTGTGTGCTGGGGCGCGATATTGGCAGCGGCAACCAGACCCTCACCGTCACCCTCACGGTCAGCAACGACTGCCAGATCACCAGCCCCAACATCAGCTTCGCCAGCGCGCCGGTGGTGGCCGGGTTCGGTACGGTGAACCAGAACATCAGCCTGTCGTGCACCAAGGGCAGCAGCTACACGGTGGGGCTGGATGACGGGCAGAACGTGGCGGGCGGGCGACGGCGGATGAAATCCAGCGCCGGCAACTACCTGGCCTACGACATCTTCAAAAGTGGTGGCAGCGTGCGCTGGGGGGTGCTGTCGTCGGCGCGGCGCTCAAGCAGCGATGCCGATGTGAATCCCGGCAATGGCACCGGCACGGGCAGCCAGACGTTCAACTACAACGCCAAGGTGTATACCGACCAGGCCACGCCGCCGGCGGGGAGCTATCTCGACAATGTGATCCTGGATGTGCAGTTCTAAGCCGGCCGGGGGATCGTGGGAGCGCCGGTGCGCCGCTGCGACTTGCCCCGCGATTGGCGTCAGAATACCTGGCATCGTTGCCTGACCTGGCGCCAATCGCGGGGCAAGCCCGCTCCCACGGTGGTTCAGCGCAGATCGTCGACCATCTTCAGTAGCGTCTCCAGCACCGCGCCCGCCAGTGCCTTCGACCGCTCGCCGGACCAGCCGGTACGCGGATTCGGCGCATCGTCGTGGTCCTTGAACGGCATCTCCAGGGTCAGCGACAGGCAGTCATGGGCTTGGCCCACGGCGTTGCAAGCCAAGGTCATGTTGGCCTGGCCGGGTTCGTCGCGGGTGTAGCCGTACTTGGTTTGGAAGTCCGGCGTCAGGCTGCACAGCGTGCTGCGGAACTGCTCTTCCAGCTTGGCGATACGCGGCGTGTAGCCCGGGTTGCCCTCGCAGGCAGCGGTGAATACGTGGGGGATTTCCTCGTCGCCATGGGCATCGACGAAGGCGTCCACGCCATGCAGTTTCATCTGGCTCTGGGCGAAGAACACCTCGGGGCTCAGTTCGACACTGGCGTCCTGCCAGGCGCGGTTGAGGTCTTTGCCCTTGAAATTGGTGCGCAGGTGGCCGAGGAAGGCGCCGTCCGGGTTCATGTTGGGGATCAGGTACAGATCGGCCTTGGTCAGCAATTGCTGGATGACTTCATCGTTGGCCTGCAGGCGATCGATCACGCCTTCCATGAACCATTCGGCCATGTGCTCGCCCGGGTGCTGCTGGGCGATGATCCACAGCTTGCGCTTGCCGACGGCACCGTCGCCTGCCCGCAGCAGCGGGATGTCACGGCCCTGCACGCTGCGCCCGTTGGCCAGCAGCGTTACGCCGGGGATCTGCTGGGCACGTTCGATCAGTTGGTTGTGGCGGGCGCGGGTGTAGGGTTCGAAGTAGGCGAACCACACCTGACTTTGCTCGGCCTTCAATTCGAAGCTCAGTGCCTTGCCGTCAAACTGGCTTGGTACGCGGAACCAGGTCTGCTGGTCGTAGGAGGCCACGGCGTGGTAACCGGTCCAGGCATTCTTGTAGGAGGACTCGGCAGCGTTATCCAGGCTGAAGCGATGGACCTGGCCAGGGGTGAGGCCGCTGACCTTGAAGTGGAACCACTGGAAGTGGCCACTGTTGGTGTCCGGGCGAATGTTCAGGCGGACCTGCGCGGGGTTGCTGGCGTCCAGCACCCGGATGTTGCCGGAATCGAAGTCGCAGTCGATCTGCAGCGGGGACAGCGTCACGGTCATTGCCAGGCTCCTGTCTTGGCGTTGTTGTGACGGTACTGTACACCGCATGGTGGCGGCATTGTGCAGCGAATGCTCTCAAGGGCTGACGTGATCCCTGTGTAGGAGCGGCCTTGTGTCGCGATAGGGGCGCGTAGCGCCCCCAGCAATCTACGCGGTGACGCTGAGATCCTGGGGCCGCGTTGCGGCCCTATCGCGACACAAGGCCGCTCCTACACAAAGATCGCGTAGCCTTCAGGCCCACAAACCCAATGCCACCAGTGCGGCGACACCCAGCCCGAGCGCAATCGAACACCCACCCAACGACAATGCGGCGCGCCCTTGCCGATACCAGCCGTCGTCACCCAGTTGGCGTGCCGGCGCGAGCAGGCTGCGCCAGCGCAGTTCGGTTTGCTGGAAGGCGTGCAGATGTTCGGGGGCCGCATCCAGCCAGCGGCGGAAGTCGATGCGTTCGCTGGCGGTCACTTCAGGGCTTTGCAGGCGCACATACCATTGCCCGGCAAGGCTGGCCACGGCATCGCCTTGTGCGCGGGTGGTCTGCAGGGCCTGGTTCATGTGGCGCTCGATGCTGATCAAGGGCAGGTCGAGGCGTTCGGCGATGGCGGCGAAGCCCAGCTGGTCGAGACGGTTGAGCAGAAAGACTTGCTGCACCCGGCGCGGCAGGCGCTTGAGCGCATGCATCAGGTTGTCCTGATCATGCTGCTTGGCGATTTGAGGGTCATGCTCAAGGGGCAGTAGCAAGCGGGTCATGAACAGCTCCTTGCTCATTGGGGGAGGGGGTGGGGGCATCTTCCTTGACGCGAGATCAGCTTAAGCTTAACGAGATTGATTCTCAAGTGCTGATTCGGCAAAGATTTGTAATGAGCGTTCACGTCCTGACACAGTTTTGCTATCATCGCCGGTATTAACGATCTTCATTAGCCTGAAGAGCCAAAAAAAATGACCCGGCAAAAAGCCGGGTCAAAAACCGTGATTAGCCTGATGAGGAGATAATCTGAGCGTCCGACCTGAGGACGTTGCAGGTTATCCAGCGGGTCTCGCGACCTGCTGAGCGCAATAATAATGGTTATCATTTGCCAGTCAAATGATTTTTCCAGCTATCGGTAAAAAAATCTTCCTGACGCGCTCCTCGTCCCCGGCAATCGGGGCTTTTGCCGTTCGTCGGCTGTCACGTTCTCCCTTCTATATCGCCCCTTGTTCCGTGGTTTTGCGCTGTTCCAGCAGGGCCCGCGCCATGTTGACCATGTGCATCAGGGCAAATACCACATCCCGTGTCGTGCCCTGCAGATGGGCGCCCGTTTCCTGTGCGGTGGCTGCCGCGCAGCGCAGCAGGGCCATGGCGTGTTCGTTTGCTTGCTCGCCGGTGACGCCTTCGCGCAGGGTCCACAGTGGGCGCTGCAGTTCCGACGGGGTAGGGGTGGGGTTGAGGTAGAAGTCGAGGGCGCGGCGGGCGGCCTCTTCGTCGAGATCTGTTTCTTCTTTTTTCGAATTGCTCATGACTGCACCTATGAAATCCGTTCCAGGACAATGAGCGAATGATGTTAGGTCATTCTGTATTATTGATATCTGTTAAGATAATTCAGGATGTGTATTGAAGCCATTCATCCAGTCCGTATCGTTCACAACCATGGAAAACTGGATCGAATTTCTCTCGCGCTACAAGCGCGAGCACAACCTCAAGCAATATCAACTGGCCGAACGCTTAGGGATGACCCAAGGCGGTCTCGGCCATTGGTTGCGTGGCACGCGCCGGCCGACCCTGGAGACCGTCAACGAGAAGCTGGAGCAGCTTGGGCTGGTGTCTCTGGAGGCCAGGGTGATGGTGGTCGAACGGAGTATCACCCGCGAAAGCCGAGGCGTTTATGCGGTGGACCGGCCGTTGCCGGTGAACGCACTGCGCCATGCCAGTTTCCGCTTCCCGGTGTTGAGCTGGGCCGAGCTGCAGGGGCCATTGCCCGAGTCCAGTGAAACCCAGGAACTGACTGGCTATATGCCTGCCGGCAATGCGTTCTGGTTACCGGTGGAGAATGACTCGATGAACGCCACCAGTGGCAGGAGCTTGCCGCAGGGGGTGCTGGTTTTGGTGGATGCCGGGATCGAGGTTGCGCCAGGCAGGCTGGTGGTGGCCCGGCAACCGGGCAAGCCAGCGGTGCTTAGGGAGTTGATCGAGGAGGGCGGGCAGCGGATGCTCAGGCCGCTGAATACCTTGTATCCCACCGTGCTGTGCGAGGAGGGGTGCGAGTTTTTGGGTGTTGTGGTGCGGATGCACGGGGTGCTCTAGGTTTGCTCGGGGACCGCGTTGGGGCTGCGAGGTGCCAGGCGGTAGCCTTGCAGCGCTCTTGAGATCGAGCGCCGCCCGCGCGGCGCTTCGCGGGTAAACCCGCTCCCACAGTTTGTTTCGGGCCAGTCTTTCCTGGGCCATCACCTGGTCCGCCTTGTTGGTACGACGCGGTTTCAGTGTGGGCGTTGCCGCCGCCCCACATGACTCAAGGCATGCACCAAGGCAGGCACCGGTACTTTCACAGGAATAATTGGCCCGAAACAGACTGTGGGAGCGGGTTTACCCGCGAAGCGCCGCGCGGGCGGCGCTCGATCTCATAGGCGCTGCAAACCTTTCGGCTAGCGCATTGCAGCCATCACTCCCCCTCCAACTCCACCAGCACTGTCCCCTCGCTGACCATATCCCCTTCCTGGCAGAACAACGCCTTCACCGTCCCGCCATGGGGCGCGCGAATGCTGTGCTCCATCTTCATGGCTTCAAGCACCACCAGCGCGGTGCCGGCCTCCACCACCTGCCCCGGCTCGACCAGCACACGCACGATGCTGCCGTTCATTGGCGCACCCAGGCCACCCTGATGACCATGGCTGGCTTCAGCAGCGGCAATCGGGTCATGCACGCTGACCGCATGCAGCTCGCCGTGCCATTGCAGGTACAGGGTGCCGCCCCGGCGCACGGCCAGATGGCGACGACGGATGCCGTCCTGGTCGTGGCACAGCTGTTCGCCAACCAGCTGGTAGGCAGACGGCGCAGTGCGCTCCAGGGCGACCGCCTGCTCATGCCCCTCACACTGCAAATGCAGGCTGCTACGCGCTGGCAGACCCAGACGCAGCCCCTCGTGGGCGGCCCACGGCGAGGCCGGGTCGTCCTCGCGTTGCAGGGCCGGCGCGCTTTGTAGCCAGGCTTCGGCGGCAGCTTCCCAGAACGGCGCGGGCAGGGCTTCGACCGCTGGCAGCAGGACGTCCTGGTGACGTGGGATAAACCCTGTGTCCAGCTCCGCCGCGGCAAACGCCGGGTGGGCGAGGATGCGGCGCAGGAAGGCGATGTTGGTCTTCAGGCCACCGATGGCGAATTCATCGAGCATCGCCAGCAGCCGCAGGCGCGCTTGCTCGCGGTCCTGGCCCCAGGCAATCAGCTTGCCCAGCATCGGGTCGTAGAACGGCGACACCACATCGCCCTCGCTGACCCCGCTGTCCACCCGCCGCCCTTCACCCGGCGCCGACTCGCGGTACAGCGCCAGGGTGCCGGTGGCCGGCAGGAATTCGTTGGCCGGATCCTCGGCGTACAGCCGCACTTCGATCGCATGGCCGAGCAGCGGTACCTGCTCCTGGGTGATCGGCAGCGCTTCGCCACAGGCGACGCGAATCTGCCAGGCCACCAGATCCAGGCCGGTGATGGCCTCGGTGACCGGGTGCTCCACCTGCAGGCGGGTGTTCATCTCCATGAAGAAGAACTCGCCACGGGCGTCGAGCAGGAACTCCACGGTACCGGCACCCACGTAGCCGATGGCCTGGGCCGCGCGCACCGCCGCCTGGCCCATGGCCTGGCGCAGTTGCGGGGACAGGCCCGGGGCTGGCGCTTCCTCCACGACCTTCTGGTGGCGACGCTGGATCGAGCAGTCGCGCTCGTTCAGGTACAGGCAATTGCCGTGCTGGTCGGCGAACACCTGGATCTCCACATGGCGTGGCTTGAGCACGTATTTTTCCACCAGCATGCGCGCATCGCCGAACGACGACTGTGCCTCACGCTGGGCCGAGGCCAGGGCGTCGGCCAGCTGGCTTTCCTCCTCGACCACCTTCATGCCCTTGCCACCACCGCCGGCGCTGGCCTTGAGCAGCACCGGATAGCCAATGCGTTCGGCGGCGGCGCGGAAGGTGTCGATATCCTGCGCTTCACCGTGGTAACCCGGTACCAGCGGCACGCCGGCAGCCTCCATCAGCGCCTTGGCCGCCGACTTGCTGCCCATGGCGTCGATGGCGCTGGCCGGTGGGCCGAGGAAGATCAGCCCGGCCTGTTCGATGGCGCGGGCGAAGCCGGCGTTCTCCGATAAAAAACCATAGCCCGGGTGGATGGCCTGGGCGCCGCTGGCCTTGGCCGCGGCGATCAGCTTGTCGATCACAAGGTAGCTGTCGGCGGCCTTGCTGCCGCCCAGGTCGACGCGGATGTCGGCTTCGCGGCTGTGGCGGGCGTCACGGTCGGTGGCGCTGTGCACGGCCACGGTGGTCAGGCCCAGGGCCTTGGCGGTGCGCATCACCCGGCAGGCGATCTCGCCGCGGTTGGCGACCAGCAGGGTGGTCAACGTGGGACGGCTCATGGGCGCGGTTCCTTCTTCTGTTCGGTTTGCCAGGCGGGGCGGCGTTTTTCCAGGAAGGCGCGCAGGCCCTCCTGGCCTTCGGCGCTGACGCGGATACGGGCGATGGTGTTTTCGCAGTAGCGGCGCAGGGCCGGGCTCAGCTCGCCGTCGTCCACTTCGCGCAACAGGTCCTTGGTGGCGCGCAGGGCCTGGGGGCTGTTGTGCAGCAGGTTGTCCACCCAGGCTTCGACCTGGGCGTCCAGTTCGCCGGCCGGGTACACCTCGGCCAGCAGGCCCAATTCACGGGCACGTACACCGCTGAAGCGCTCGGCGGTGAGGGCATAGCGGCGTGCGGCGCGCTCGCCGATGGCCTTGACTACGAACGGGCTGATCACCGCCGGGGCCAGGCCGATGCGCACTTCCGACAGGCACAGCTGCGCGTCTTCGGTGCCGATGGCCATGTCGCAGCAACTGATCAAGCCCAGCGCGCCACCAAAGGCCGCGCCTTGCACCACGGCCAGGGTCGGGGCCTTGAGGCGGTGCAGGGCATACATCAGTTCGCCCAGTTCATGAGCGTCATCGAGGTTGGTATTGAAGTCCAGTTGCGCCGACTGCTGCATCCAGGCCAGGTCGGCGCCGGCGCTGAAATGCCGGCCACGGCCACGCAGCAGCAGGAAGCGCAGGCTGCCGTCTTCGGCCAGCCGGTCCAGCGCGACGATCAGCTCGCGGATCATCTGGGCGTTGAAGGCGTTGTTCTTGTCTTCCCGGCTCAGCCACAGGGTAGTGAAGCCGCGGGGGTCGTGTTCCAGCTCGATAGTGGCGAAATCGGTCATGGGTCACATCCGGAAAATGCCGAAGCGGCTCTGTTCGATCGGGGCGTTCAGCGCGGCGGACAGCGCCAGGCCGAGCACGTCGCGGGTCTGCGCCGGGTCAATGACGCCGTCGTCCCACAGCCGGGCGCTGGAGTAGTAGGGGTGCCCCTGGTGCTCGTACTGGTCGAGGATCGGCTGCTTGAGCTTCTTCTCGTCTTCCAGGCTGAACACTTCGCCGCTGCGCTCGCTCTGCTCGCGCTTGACCTGGGCCAGTACGCCGGCCGCCTGTTCGGCACCCATCACGCCGATCCGCGCATTGGGCCACATCCACAAAAAGCGCGGGTCGTAGGCGCGGCCGCACATACCGTAGTTGCCGGCACCGAAGCTGCCGCCGATGATCACCGTGAACTTCGGCACCTGGGCGCAGGCCACTGCGGTTACCAGTTTGGCGCCGTGCTTGGCGATGCCGCCTTCTTCGTACTTCTTGCCGACCATGAAGCCGGTGATGTTCTGCAGGAACAGCAGCGGAATGCCGCGCTGGCAGGCCAGCTCGATGAAGTGCGCGCCTTTTTGCGCGGCTTCGGCGAACAGGATGCCGTTGTTGGCCAGGATCGCCACCGGGTAGCCGTGCAGGTGGGCAAAACCACAGACCAGGGTGGTGCCGAACAGCGCCTTGAACTCATCGAACACCGAACCATCGACCAGGCGCGCAATCACCTCGCGCACATCGAATGGCTGCTTGGCATCGGCCGGTACCACGCCATACAACTCTTCGGCGCCATACAGCGGTGCAATCGGTGCCTGGCATTGCAGCTTGCCGAGCTTGTGCCAGTTGAGGTTGGCCACGCTGCGCCGGGCGATGGCCAGGGCGTGTTCATCGTTGTCGGCATAGTGGTCGGCCACGCCGCTGGTGCGACAGTGCACGTCGGCGCCGCCGAGGTCCTCGGCGCTGACCACTTCACCGGTCGCGGCTTTCACCAATGGCGGGCCGGCCAGGAAGATGGTCGCCTGCTGGCGCACCATGATCGCCTCGTCGGCCATGGCCGGCACATAGGCGCCACCGGCGGTGCACGAGCCCATCACCACGGCGATCTGCGGGATGCCCAGCGCACTCATGTTGGCCTGGTTGAAAAAGATCCGCCCGAAGTGCTCGCGGTCGGGGAACACCTCGTCCTGGCGTGGCAGGTTGGCCCCGCCGGAGTCCACCAGGTAGATGCACGGCAGGCGGTTCTGCAGGGCGATGGTCTGGGCGCGCAGGTGCTTTTTCACCGTCAGCGGGTAGTAGGAGCCGCCTTTGACCGTGGCGTCGTTGGCCACGATCATGCACTCCACGCCCTCGACGCGGCCGATACCGGCGATCACGCCTGCGGCGGGTACGTCCTCGCCGTACACCTCATGGGCGGCCAGCTGGCCAATCTCGAGGAACGCCGAACCCGGGTCGAGCAGGCGGTCGATCCGCTCGCGCGGCAGCAGCTTGCCCCGTGAGGTATGCCGCTGCTGGGCCTTGGGCCCGCCGCCTTGACTGACTTGGGCGAGCAGGCCGCGCAGGGCCTGGACCTGCGCCGCCATGGCGGCCCGGCTCTGCGCGAACTCTGGTGACTTAACGTTCAACTGTGACTTCAGGATCATCATGACTCCTCGCGCAGAATCAAGCTTCAAGCTTCAAGCTTCAAGCTGCAAGATGGTTCAGTGTTGTGGCTACAAGCGTGCAGGGCTGTTACTTGCCGCTTGTAGCTTGCTGCTTGAAGCTTCTTCAGCGGGTTTCGTTGAACAGTTCGCGACCGATCAGCATCCGGCGGATCTCGCTGGTGCCGGCGCCGATTTCGTACAGCTTGGCATCGCGCAGCAGGCGGCCGGCCGGGAACTCATTGATGTAGCCGTTGCCGCCGAGGATCTGGATCGCCTCCAGGGCCATCTGCGTGGCGCGCTCGGCGGTGTACAGGATCACCCCGGCGGCGTCCTTGCGGGTGGTCTCGCCGCGGTCGCACGCCTGGGCCACGGCGTACAGGTAGGCGCGGCTGGCGTTGAGCTGGGTGTACATGTCGGCGATCTTGCCCTGGATCAGCTGGAACTCGCCGATGCTCTGGCCGAACTGTTTGCGGTCGTGAATGTAGGGCACCACCAGGTCCATGCAGCTCTGCATGATGCCGGTCGGGCCGCCCGAGAGCACCACGCGCTCGTAGTCCAGGCCGCTCATCAGCACCCGCACGCCGCCGTTGAGCTGGCCGAGGATGTTCTCTTCCGGTACTTCCACGTCATCGAAGAACAGCTCGCAGGTGTTGGAGCCGCGCATGCCCAGCTTGTCGAACTTGTTGCTGCGGCTGAAACCCTTCCAGTCGCGCTCGACGATGAACGCGGTGATGCCGTGGGGGCCCTTGTCCAGGTCGGTCTTGGCGTAGATCACATAGGTATTGGCGTCGGGGCCGTTGGTAATCCAGGTCTTGCTGCCGTTGAGCACATAGCGGTCGCCGCGTTTTTCGGCGCGCAGCTTCATCGACACCACGTCGGAGCCGGCGTTGGGTTCGCTCATGGCCAGGGCGCCGATGTGCTCGCCGCTGATCAGCTTGGGCAGGTACTTGAGTTTCTGCTCGTGGGTGCCGTTGCGGTTGATCTGGTTGACGCACAGGTTGGAGTGGGCGCCGTAGGACAGGGCCACCGAGGCCGACCCGCGGCTGATTTCTTCCATCGAGACCACGTGGGCCAGGTAGCCCAGACCGGCGCCGCCGTACTCTTCCGAAACCGTGATGCCCAAGAGGCCCATGTCGCCGAACTTGCGCCACATGTCGGCGGGGAACAGGTTGTCGTGGTCGATCTGTGCGGCGCGCGGGGCCAGCTCGGCGGCGACGAAGGTGCGCACCTGGTCGCGGAGCATGTCGATGGTTTCGCCCAGGGCGAAGTTCAGGCTGGGGTAATGCATGTGGGCACCTTCTTGTTCTTGAAATGGGAGCGGTTGCTGCGGCGTTGTGGGAGCGGCGCACCGCCGCTCCCACAACGCCGTCATGCTTATGGTTGACGTTAACGTAAACCTGCCTCTCGGCACTGTCAATCAGATCATTACCTTTACGTAAACGTAAATCTGCGCCAGAGTAATCGCCGCCTGCTTCAGTCATGCCCAGAACAACCACAAGAAGGGACAACCATGCCTCAACCAAGCTATACCCGCGGCCGCCAGGACCATCCTCTACTGACCCTGACCATCGGCCAGGCCTTCGACGCCACCGTGGCCCGCCATGCCGAGCGCGAGGCGCTGGTGGTGCGGCACCAGGGCCTGCGCTACAGCTGGCGCGAACTGGCCGTACAGGTCGAGCTGCACGCCCGGGCGCTGATGGCGCTGGGCGTGGCCGGCGGCGAGCGGGTGGGCATCTGGGCACCCAACTGCGCCCAGTGGTGCATCCTGCAGCTGGCCACGGCCAAGGTTGGCGCGATCCTGGTCAACATCAACCCGGCCTATCGGGTGGGCGAGCTTGAGTATGTGCTACGCCAGTCTGGCTGCCGTTGGCTGGTGTGCGCCGATGCATTCAAGACCTCCGACTACCACGCCATGGTGCAGGCGCTGGTGCCGCACCTGGCCGAGCATCCCGTCGGCCAGTTGAGCAGCGAACGACTGCCCGATCTGCGCGGGGTGATCAGCCTGGCCGCCGAGCCGCCCGCAGGCTTCCTGCCCTGGGCTGCGCTGGCTGGGCGGGCAGGGGAGACCGACCCCGCCACCTTCGAGCAGCGACAAAACAGCCTGCAGTTCGACCAGCCAGTGAACATCCAGTACACCTCCGGCACCACCGGCGCGCCCAAAGGGGCGACCCTGAGCCACTACAACATCCTCAATAACGGCTACATGGTCGGCGAAAGCCTTGGTCTCACCGAACACGACCGCATGGTGATCCCGGTGCCGCTGTACCACTGCTTCGGCATGGTCATGGCCAACCTCGGTTGCATCACTCACGGCAGCACCATGGTCTACCCCAACGACGCCTTCGACGCCGAGCTTACCCTGCGCGCCGTGGCCGAAGAGCGCGCCAGCATCCTCTATGGCGTGCCGACCATGTTCATCGCCATGCTCGACCACCCGTCGCGCCCGCAGCTGGACCTCTCGACCCTGCGCAGCGGCATCATGGCCGGCGCCACCTGCCCGATCGAGGTGATGCGCAAGGTCATCGAGCAGATGCACATGGCCGAGGTGCAGATCGCCTACGGCATGACCGAGACCAGCCCGGTGTCGCTGCAGACCGGCCCTGATGACGAGCTGGAACTGCGCGTGACCACGGTCGGCCGCACCCAGCCGCAGCTGGAAACCAAGCTGGTGGACGCCGACGGTTGCATCGTCCCGCGTGGCGAGATTGGTGAACTGTGCACCCGCGGCTACAGCGTGATGCTTGGCTACTGGGACAACCTGCAGGCCACCCATGACGCCATCGATCCGGCCCGCTGGATGCGCACCGGCGATCTGGCAGTGATGGACGAGCAGGGTTACGTGCGCATCGTCGGGCGCAACAAGGACATGATCATTCGCGGCGGCGAGAACATCTATCCGCGTGAGCTGGAGGAGTTCTTCCATACCCACCCAGCGGTAGCCGAGGCGCAGGTGGTGGGGATTCCGTGCAGCAAATATGGCGAGGAGGTGGTGGCCTGGGTTCGCCTGCACCCTGGGCACAGCGCCACGGCTGATGAATTGCAGCAGTGGTGCAAGGCGCGGCTGGCGCATTTCAAGGCGCCACGGCATTTCCGCTTCGTCGATGAGTTCCCGATGACGGTGACGGGGAAGGTGCAGAAGTTCAGGATGCGCGAGATCAGTGTCGAGGAGCTAGGCGCCGCGGCTGGGCATCAATCGCCTGGCGCACCAGCTTGAGCAATTGATCGAAGGTGACGTCGACGGAAATCTCCGTTTCGATCAGGATGTGCAGCTCTTCCTCGATCCGTGCCTGCAACTCGACCATGTCGAAGCTGTCGGCGCCCAGTTCGCCCATGCCATAGCCAGCCCTGAGCGCCTTGTGCCTGCCATTGAGTTCAAGGAAGTCGTCGATGATCCACAGCAGGATCGAGGTGACACGGTCGTCGGCGGGCATGAGGGCGGCTGGCGTCAGGGGGTGAGTGCTCTGTTTAACCAGCTTCGCCCGCCTGCGCTACTGGCAAAAATATCAGGTGCCCCGCCAGCCTCACCCCCAGCCTTGTCTATCCTCAAGCTTTCACCGGCGGCTCCTCGCTCGGCGGGTCGCCCACCGTGGGCGGCACGCTCGGCTTGATCGGCGCTTCGTCCGGATCTTCCTCGGGCACCGGCGGCGGTAATGTCGGGTCGTCGATGTTCGGGTCGGGTGTCTCCGGTGGAATGGGAATACTCATGGGCCTGACCTCGCGGGATGAATGAAGAGGTGTCGCAGGCTTCGACCCACGCCTGGCACCATTCGCTCAATTTTATTGAACCCCACCCTCGGGCACGGCTCTGAACCCTTACCGCCACAATCCCCACGGAGCGAGTGCGATGACAGGTAGTGAGCCCTTCGAAAGCGTACCCATGGCAGGTGACCACCCGGACCAGGCCATCAGCCTTTCCCAGGCGTTGCTGGCGCCACGCATCGTGATTGAGGACGCGACGCCCGTGATAGACGGCGGTACCTTTGCCGCCAAGGCAGTGCGCGGGCACAAGGTCGACGTCAGCGCCAAGGTGTACGCCGACGGCCACGACCGCCTGGCGGTGATGCTGTACTGGCGCCAGGCCCACAGCCGTCGCTGGCACGGTGTGGCCATGCACTCGCCGGGCAACGACCTGTGGCTGGCCGACTTCACACCCGGCGAGCTGGGCCTGCACCTGTTCAGCATCGAAGCCTGGATCGACCCGTTCGCCACCTATTGCCACGACCTGGAGAAGAAGTACGCCGCAGGCCAGGACGTACAGCTCGAACTGCAAGAGGGCCGTGTGCTGCTGGGGCAGGGCATCCAGCGCAGCGAAGGCCTGTTGCGCGAGCAGTTGCAAGCCTTGCAGCAGCGCCTGCCGGAGTTGTCGGTGGATGACCAGGTGGCGCAGCTGCTGCACCCCGATGTCACCCGGTTGATGAGCGAGGCCGAGCACCGCAGCTACCTCACCCGCAGCCCCGAGTTCCCCCTGGACGTGGACCGCGAAGCCGCGATGTTCGCCAGCTGGTACGAGCTGTTCCCACGTTCGGTCACCGACGACCCCGAGCGCCACGGCACCTTCAACGACGTGCACCAGCGCCTGCCGATGATCCGCGACATGGGCTTCGACGTGCTGTACTTCCCGCCCATTCACCCCATCGGCCTGCAACACCGCAAGGGCCGCAACAACGCTTTGCAGGCCGAGCCCGGCGACCCCGGCAGCCCCTACGCCATTGGCAGCCCCGAAGGCGGCCACGATGCCATCCACCCACAGCTGGGCAGCCGCGAAGACTTCCGCCGCCTGGTGGCCGCCGCCGCCGAACACGGCCTGGAGATCGCCCTGGACTTCGCCATCCAGTGCTCCCAGGACCACCCCTGGCTGAAGGAGCACCCCGGCTGGTTCAGCTGGCGCCCCGACGGCACCATCCGCTATGCCGAGAACCCGCCGAAAAAGTACCAGGACATCGTCAACGTCGATTTCTACGCCGCCGAGGCGGTGCCCAGCCTGTGGCTGGCCCTGCGCGACGTGGTGGTCGGCTGGGTCGAGGAGGGGGTCAAGACCTTCCGCGTCGACAACCCGCACACCAAGCCGCTGCCGTTCTGGCAATGGCTGATCGCCAATGTGCGCAGCCAGCACCCCGAAGTGATCTTCCTCGCCGAAGCCTTCACCCGCCCGGCGATGATGGCGCGGCTGGGCAAGGTGGGGTACGCCCAGAGCTACACCTACTTCACCTGGCGCAACAGCAAGCAGGAGCTGCGCGAGTACTTCGAAGAACTGAACCAGCCGCCGTGGAGCCTGTGTTACCGGCCCAACTTCTTCGTCAACACGCCGGACATCAACCCGTTCTTCCTGCACACCTCTGGCCGGGCAGGCTTTCTGATCCGCGCTGTGCTGGCGACCATGGGCTCAGGGCTGTGGGGCATGTATTCGGGTTTCGAACTGTGCGAAGGCACGCCGCTGCCCGGCAAGGAGGAGTACCTGGACTCGGAGAAGTACCAGATCCGCCCGCGCGACTTCAACCAGCCCGGCAATATCGTCGCCGAAATCGCCCAGCTCAACCGCATCCGCCGGCACAACCGGGCCCTGCAGACCCACCTGGGCGTGCTCTTCCTCAACTGCTGGAACGAGCAGATCCTGTTCTTCGCCAAGCGCACCGCCGAGCGTGACAACTACATCCTCGTCGCCATCAGCCTCGACCCGCACAACGCCCAGGAAGCCAGCTTCGAGCTGCCACTGTGGGAGCTGGGCCTGGATGACAACGCCGACACCCAGGGCGAGGACCTGATGACCGGCCACCGCTGGACCTGGCACGGCAAGACCCAGTGGATGCGCATAGAGCCCTGGCACCAGCCGTTCGGCATCTGGCGCATTGAACGGATGGGGTAAGCGATTTTGTGGGAGCGGGTTTACCCGCGAACACCGGCAACGCCGGTGCCACACACCGCGGAGTCTGTTTCGCGGGTAAACCCGCTCCCACAGGGGCGCGTCAAACCGAGAACCGAAAGGAGTCGCACATGGCCAAGCGTTCCCGCCCGGCAGCCTTCATCGACGATCCCCTCTGGTACAAGGACGCGGTGATCTACCAGCTGCACGTGAAATCGTTCTTCGACGCGAACAACGACGGCATCGGCGATTTCGCCGGCTTGATCAGCAAGCTCGACTACATCGCCGAACTTGGCGTCAACACCCTCTGGCTGCTGCCGTTCTACCCCTCGCCACGGCGCGACGACGGCTACGACATCGGCGAATACAAAGCTGTGCACCCGGACTACGGCGGCATGGCCGACGCCAAACGTTTCATCGCCGAGGCCCACAAGCGCGGCCTGCGGGTGATCACCGAACTGGTCATCAACCACACCTCCGACCAGCACCCCTGGTTCCAGCGCGCCCGCCACGCCAAGCGCGGCAGCAAGGCTCGGGATTTCTACGTGTGGTCGGACGATGACCAGAAGTACGACGGCACCCGGATCATCTTCCTCGACACCGAAAAGTCCAACTGGACCTGGGACCCAGTGGCCGGCCAGTACTTCTGGCACCGCTTCTACTCGCATCAGCCGGACCTGAACTTTGACAACCCGCAGGTGCTCAAGGCCGTGATCGGGGTGATGCGCTTCTGGCTCGACATCGGCGTCGATGGCCTGCGCCTGGACGCCATCCCCTACCTGATCGAGCGCGACGGCACCAACAACGAGAACCTGCCTGAGACCCATACAGTGCTCAAGGCGATCCGCGCCGAGATCGACGCCAACTACCCCGACCGCATGCTGCTGGCCGAGGCCAACCAGTGGCCGGAGGACACCCGGCCGTACTTCGGCGAAGGTGAAGGCGACGAATGCCACATGGCCTTCCACTTCCCGCTGATGCCGCGCATGTATATGGCCCTGGCCATGGAAGACCGCTTCCCGATCACCGATATCCTGCGCCAGACTCCAGAGATCCCTGCCAACTGCCAATGGGCGATCTTCCTGCGCAACCACGATGAGCTGACCCTGGAGATGGTCACCGACCGCGAGCGCGACTACCTGTGGAACTACTACGCCGAAGACCGTCGCGCGCGCATCAACCTAGGCATCCGCCGCCGCCTGGCGCCCTTGCTGCAGCGCGACCGGCGGCGCATCGAGCTGCTGACCAGCCTGCTGCTGTCGATGCCCGGCACGCCCACGCTGTACTACGGCGACGAACTGGGCATGGGCGACAACATCTACCTGGGCGACCGCGACGGCGTGCGCACCCCCATGCAGTGGTCGCCGGACCGTAACGGCGGTTTCTCCAAGGCCGAGCCGCAGCGCCTGGTGCTGCCCCCGATCATGGACCCGCTGTACGGCTACCAGACCATCAACGTCGAGGCCCAGGCCCACGACCCGCACTCGCTGCTCAACTGGAACCGCCGCCTGCTGTCGGTGCGCAACCAGCAGAAGGCCTTTGGCCGTGGCACCTTGAAAATGCTCACCCCGAGCAACCGGCGCATCCTCGCCTATATCCGCGAGTACACCGATGCCGAGGGCAACAGTGAAGTGGTGCTGTGCGTGGCCAACGTTTCACGCGCCGCCCAGGCCGCGGAGCTGGAGCTTTCGCAGTACGCCGAACGGGTGCCGGTGGAGATGCTCGGTGGCAGCGCGTTCCCGCCCATCGGCCAGTTGCCGTTCCTGCTTACCCTGGCGCCATACGGCTTCTACTGGTTCCTGCTGGCCGCCCACGACCGCATGCCCAGTTGGCATGTGCAGCCCACCGAAGGCCTGCCCGAGCTGACCACCCTGGTGCTGCGCAAGCGCATGGAAGAGCTGCTCGAAGCACCGTCCCGGGGCGCCCTGGAAAGCGCGATCCTGCCCCAGTACCTGCCCAAGCGGCGCTGGTTCGCCGGCAAGGAAGGGCCGATCGACCAGGTGCACCTGCGGTACGGCGTACGCTTCGCCACCGCGACCTTGCCGGCATTGCTCGGCGAGCTGGAGGTGCACAGCAACGGGGTGGTGACCCACTACCAACTGCCGTTCGGGTTGTTGCCGGAGGAGCAGATCAACGCCGCGCTGCCCCAGCAACTGGCGCTGTCGCGGGTGCGCCGTGGTCGTCAGGTGGGGCTTATCACCGATGCCTTCGTCCTCGAGCCCTTCATCCGTGCGCTGCTGCGCGGTTGCCAGGACGGCCTGCGCCTGCCCTGTGGCAACGGCATGGGCGAACTGCGCTTCCAGTGCACCAAGCAGCTGGCGGCGCTGGCGCTCGATGAGCAGAGCGAGGTGCGCTACCTGGGCGCGGAGCAGTCCAACAGCTCGGTGGTGGTGGGCGGCAGCCTGGTGCTCAAGCTGATCCGCCGGGTCAACCCGGGGATCCACCCGGAGCTGGAGATGAGCGCCTACCTCACTGCTGCCGGTTTCGCCAATATTTCACCCTTGCTGGCCTGGGTCAGCCGCGTCGACGATAGCGATCAATCAACCCTGCTGATGATCGCCCAGGGCTACCTGAGCAACCAGGGCGATGCCTGGGACTGGACCCAGAACACCCTGGAACGGGCGATCCGCGACGAGATGGAACCGACCCGCAACGAGCAGGAAGCGCACACCGACGCCCTGGCCGAACTCACCGGCTTCGCCGCCTTGCTGGGCCAGCGCCTGGGCGAGATGCACCTGCTGCTGGCGGCGCCCACCGGTGATCAAGCGTTCCAGCCGCGGCCGAGCGATGCCCGCGACAGCGAGCGCTGGAGCCGGCAGATCAGCACCGAGCTCGAGCATGCCCTGGACCTGCTGGCCGAGCACCGCAACAGCCTGGACGGTGACAGCCAGGCCCTGGTCGACGACCTGCAGCAACAGCGCCAAGGCTTGCGGCAGCACATCGACAACCTGGCCCGCCAGGCCCAGGGCGGGTTGTTGATGCGCGTGCACGGCGACCTGCACCTGGGCCAGGTGCTGGTGGTGCAGGGCGATGCCTACCTGATCGATTTCGAGGGCGAGCCGGCGCGGCCGCTGGACGAGCGCCGGGCCAGACACAGCCCATACAAGGATGTCAGCGGCGTATTGCGATCCTTCGACTATGCTGCTGCCATGATCCTGCGCAGCGCCTCGGCGGTAGACCTCTCCGACGCGGCGCGCCAGGCCCGTCAGCGGGTTGCCCGGCAGTACCTGCACCAGTCGCGTCACGCCTTCGTCGAAGCCTATGGCCTGGCCACTGCCGCCATGCCCCATGCCTGGCAGCAGGCCGAGGGCGAGCGCGCCGCACTGGAACTGTTCTGCCTGGAAAAAGCCGCCTATGAAATCAGCTACGAAGCCGAGAACCGGCCGAGCTGGCTGGCCGTGCCTTTGCATGGCCTGCATGGGTTGATCAGCACCTGGGGGGAGTCATGAGTTTCGTAGTTTCGTGGGAGCGGCGGTGCGCCGATGCGACTTGCCCCGCGATGGGGCCGCTACCCTCATCGCGAGGCAAGCTCGCTCCCACGCCCCAAAGGTCGTCAAGCAATCTTGTGAATACATGGAAAGGGGCAGTGAGATGAATGCAACCACGCGTGACAACGGCAGCCTTCGGCAACGGGACCTGGACGCCCTTGCCAGCGCCACGCACGCCGACCCGTTCGCCGTGCTCGGCCCGCACCCCGATGGTGCAGGCGGTCAGTTTATCCGGGCCTTCCTGCCCAACGCCCTGAATGTGCGCGTGCTGGCCCGCGATGGCGGGCACGTGCTCGCTGAAATGCAGCAACAGCGCCTGCCAGGGTTGTTCACCGCGCACATCGACGATGCACAACCGTATCTGCTGCAGATCGGCTGGGCCGGGGGCGAGCAGGTCACCGAAGACCCTTACAGCTTTGGCCCGCAACTGGGCGACATGGACATGTACCTGTTCTCCGAAGGCAACCACCGCGACCTGTCCGGCCGCTTCGGTGCGCAACCGACCCAGGCCGACGGCATCGACGGCGTGTGCTTCTCGGTGTGGGCGCCCAACGCCAGGCGGGTTTCGGTGGTGGGCGACTTCAACAACTGGGACGGCCGCCGCCACCCCATGCGCCTGCGCCACAGCGCCGGGGTGTGGGAATTGTTCGTGCCGCGCCTGGGTGTCGGCGAAACCTACAAGTTCGAAGTGCTCGGCGCCGACGGCGTGCTGCCACTCAAGGCCGACCCGCTGGCCCGCGCCACCGAGCTGCCACCGAGTACCGCCTCGAAGGTGGCCGGCGCCCTGGCCCACGACTGGCACGATGAGCAATGGATGGCGCAGCGCGCCCAGCGCCACGCCTACAACGCACCGCTGTCGATCTACGAGCTGCACGCCGGCTCCTGGCGCTGCGAGCTGGACGATACCGGCGAGGTCGCGCGCTTCTACAACTGGCGCGAACTGGCCGAACGCCTGGTGCCTTACGTGCAGGAACTGGGCTTCACCCATATCGAGCTGATGCCGATCATGGAGCACCCGTTCGGCGGGTCCTGGGGCTATCAGCCGCTGTCTTTGTTCGCCCCGACCTCACGCTACGGCACGGCGGAAGATTTCGCCTTCTTCATCGACGCCTGCCATCAGGGCGGCATCGGCGTGATCCTCGACTGGGTACCGGCGCATTTCCCCACCGACGAACACGGCCTGGCGCGCTTCGACGGCACCGCGCTGTACGAGTACGACAATCCGCTGGAAGGCTTCCACCAGGACTGGAACACGCTGATCTACAACCTCGGCCGCAACGAGGTGCGCGGCTTCATGCTGGCCTCGGCGCTGCACTGGCTCAAGCATTTCCACATCGACGGCCTGCGCGTCGATGCCGTGGCGTCGATGCTCTACCGCGATTACTCGCGCAAGGCCGGCGAGTGGGTGCCCAACCGCCATGGCGGGCGCGAGAACCTCGAAGCCATCGACTTCATCCGCCACCTCAACGGCGTCGCGGCCCACGAGGCACCGGGCGCATTGATCATCGCCGAGGAATCCACCGCCTGGCCCGGCGTCAGCCAACCCACGCAACAGGGCGGCCTGGGCTTTGCCTACAAGTGGAACATGGGCTGGATGCACGACACCCTGCATTACATCCAGAACGACCCGATCCACCGCACCTACCACCACAACGAGATGAGCTTCGGGCTGATCTATGCCTACTCCGAGCACTTCATCCTGCCCATCTCCCACGACGAGGTGGTGCACGGCAAGCACTCGCTGATCGACAAGATGCCCGGCGATCGCTGGCAGAAGTTTGCCAACCTGCGCGCCTACCTCGCGTTCATGTGGGCCCACCCAGGCAAGAAGCTACTGTTCATGGGCTGCGAGTTCGGCCAGTGGCGTGAGTGGAACCACGACAGCCAACTGGACTGGTACCTGCTGCAATACCCCGAGCACCAAGGAGTACAGCGCCTGGTCGGCGACCTCAACCGGCTGTACCGCGAGCAACCGGCACTGCATGAACAGGACTGCCAGCCCCAGGGCTTCCAGTGGCTGATCGGCGACGATGCGCACAACAGCGTGTACGCCTGGCTGCGCTGGAGCAGCCAGGGCGAACCCTTGCTGGTGGTGGCCAACTTCACCCCGGTGCCGCGCGAGGGCTACCGGATCGGCGTGCCGTTCGGCGAACGTTGGCAAGAGTTGCTCAACAGCGATGCCGGGCTGTATGCAGGGTCGAACGTGGGCAACCTGGGGGCGGTGGCCAGTGATGAGATTGCCAGCCATGGGCAGCCATTGTCGCTGGCGCTGAACCTGCCGCCGTTGGGGGTGTTGGTGATGAAGCCGGCTGGTTAGCTCCCGGTAATGACTTCTTGGCGGGGTCTCCCGCCAAGAAGTTGCCTGAGCTACAGCGTTGAAGAAAAGCGGCTAGCCCCGGCGCGTATTATCTTCGATAAATTCCCGTTTAACGATGACTTGCAATGCGACTTGACCATTGGAGACCACGCCTTCCCTAGTGCTGGTTGCTTCATTTTGTATGTTGTCTATTAACTCGTTGAAGGATTTGGATTTTAGAGTCGATGGTAGGTCAATTGGTGTCACTGAAATTGAGAATATATAGGTCCCGCTGTAGTCTGGACTTTCAGTGCTGCGATTGATCTGGAATCCGATGTCTTTATTTGAAGCGTGCAATAATTCGGCGCAATGTACAGCGTCGGTGAACATGGTGGCGTAATGTCCAGGTATGCCATTAATCCCGTAGATCTCCATCCCTGCAAAGGGGCCTGGGGATGCTAGGTATAAAAAACTGCGATATTCTTCTAGGAATGATTCGGCTTTGCTGGCTGCGAAGATCTTCAACGCCTCTATGAATTCGTAATGATCGGTTTCTGGTATCGGAGTCAACGTGCTATCTGGTAGGTCCTCTGTTTCGAGTAAGTTTGAAATGCTATTGTTGTATGCTTTCAGGAATTCGCTATTATACAAGTATCTATTGCTAAGCGAGGTGTCATTAAATGGATTTGAAAATTCGGCGAATGTCCTCTTGAAGTGAGTGCTTGTCACAGGCTGTGTTACTTTAACTTCGGCTCGTTCAAGGTCTGCTTTAGTTGCATCGCTTGGTTCTTCCAAGGCGCGCCGGATGGCAGCATTCATCAATAACGAGTGATGGTTTTTGGTGAGATCTTCTGGCGCGCGTTGCGTAGCCAGGGCGGCGATTACAGGATGAATCAGATCGAGGAACTTGTATGCCTGTTTCAGTTTGTTCGGGTCATTGATGGCGTATATATTGTTTAATTGCTCGATGTATTTTTTGCTTTGTTCTTCGTCCGCCAAGGGTTCGGTTGTCATGATGTTTTCCCTCAAATCTATGCTTCAGTTAGGCTGGGTGGCTACCTGGGGTCGATATCAATTTCCAAGTGGATTTTTTCGCAGTGGCAATTGATCGACCTGCAGAGTTTTTTCGCCGGTTCATAGAGCACGGCAACTGATAAAAATGTCAGGTGCGACATAGCGCTGGCGGCTTTATCATGGCTATTCAGGCCGCCAGGCAGTGTCCGGAAACAGAGTGCGCGATGCTTGCAAGTATTGATGTCGGCATTCAAGTGAGCCTGTCGGAATCTGCTACCGCGTTTTGCAAATTCGAGCATGGCTCTATCTGTTTTCACCTCGCGTGGCTGATATCCAGCGTCGTGAATAACCCGCAAGCCAGAGTTCCAGTGTGCCTGGGCAATGGGTGCGTTCGCTTGTCTACCAGCGCATCCTCACCCCGAGGCTGCCAATCAGCCCATTCAGATCGTTGTCATCCACGTCGCTGCTGTAATCGGCACTGACGAACAGCGCCACGTTCGGCGTGACCCGCGCCACCAGCCCCAACCCCAGGTCCACCGAGGTCGAACTGCGCGAGCTGGAGATCTTGTCGACCTGGTCCAGCTTCACCGAGTCGCTGTTGCTGAAGTCGTACCAGACGTTGGTGCGCACATAGGGCTCGATGGGCATGCCTTTCACTTCATAGCGCGCCGACAGCTTGGCACCGACCCGGCCGCTCCAGCTTGGCTGGCTGTCGAACGCCTGCAAGGTTTCCTCCTGCACCTGGCTGCCAGGGAAGAACTGCTGGTTGATCAACTGCGCCTGGGGCTCGATCACCCAGCCGCCCCCCAGGCCGATGGGGAAACCACCCTCCACCGAAAAGGTCATCGCATGGCCACTGTCGTCCACTCGCTGGCCGGCCTGGGAGCGGCCATTGACGTCGATGCGCGTACCCATGGCCACGGCGTCCACGTGCCAGCCCTGCTCATGGGTCATGCTCCAGTACACGCCCAGGCTCTCGCCGCTGAGGTTCACCGCATTGCGTTGTTTGTCACCGAGCAAGGGGCGCATGCCGTTGAAGCTGCTCTGCAGGTTGTTGTGGCCGACGAAGATCCCGGCACGGTGAACGTTGCCTGCGCTGGTTTCGCGCACGAACAGGTCGGGGCCGATCATCAACTGCTGGCTGGGCGCCTCCAGCTGCGCCGGCGCCTGGGCTGCTGGCCTTGGTGTGCCGGGGAAGAACTGCGCCCACTGGCTGGCGATCATGTCGCTGGCCAGTGGGCCGTGGCGCTCGCTCATCTGCGTGGAGAATGCCGAGAGCATGCCCTGGTTGAGGCCATTGACGCTCAGCGGGTCGAGTGAGAGTTGGGGGACCTCGGGCTGTTCCAGGAACCGGGCGAAGGGTTCGCCCTCCTGCAGTTCGAAGGCGAAGGTTTCCACCGGGGTTGCCAAGAGCAGCGACGTGGAAACCGCGCAGCAAAAAGCTTCGAAACGCAGGGGGTTCGAGGTGCTTTTCATGGCGGATCTCCTGTTGTTGTGTGTTGGACAGCACGTTGAACAGCCGGGCAATCTGGCCTGATGTCACGGGCTGTACGACAAAAACAGGGGCGACCCAAGCCAGCGCGCCAGCCTGCTTGAGCGCGCACAAAGGCGCGAGCTAGAGGCCCGGCACGAATTTTTACGTCTGTTGGTTCTGTTCAGCTAAGGAGAGGACAGGGCTTGCGTCAAGAATGTGTGAAGGCTTTGGCAAGGGTTCGTTGAGTAATTCAAGCCATTGAATTTGTACAGAATTGGCGAGGCCATATCGTCAATGGTGATTGCTCGCCGGGCGGCTATGCCGAATCGTTGCTACAGGCGCACTTCCACGGCCAGCGGCAGATGATCGGACAGGTGTGTCCAGGGCTTGTGGCCGAGGATCTTCGGCCCATGGCTGTCGGCGTTGCGCAGGTAGATACGGTCCAGGCGCAGCAGTGGCAGGCGCGCCGGATAAGTGCGGGCGAGCAGGCCGTGATGGCGTTCGAAGGCTTCGTGCAGGCCCTGTTGCCTGCCCAGGGTGCGATTGCCGTGCAACTGCCAGTCGTTGAAGTCACCGGCGATGATCACCGGGGCGTCGGCGGGCAGTGCATCGAGCAGCTTGCTCAACAGTTGCAGCTGTTTTTGCCGATGGCTTTCCAGCAGCGACAGGTGCACGCAAATGGCATGTACCGGTGCTTGCCCGGGCACGTCGAGCACGCAGTGCAGCAGGCCGCGCCGTTCAGGGCCGGTGATCGACACGTCGAGGTTGCGGTGTTCGATGATCGGGTACTTGGACAGCAGAGCGTTGCCGTGGTGGCCGTCCGGGTACACCGCGTTGCGCCCGTAGGCGAAATCGCTCCACATGCTGTCGGCGAGGAATTCGTACTGCGAGGTCTGCGGCCAGCCGGGGTAGCGGCTGGCGTGGCGATCGTGGCTGCCCAGCACTTCCTGCAGGAACACGATATCGGCCTGGGTGCTGCGCACCGCCTCGCGCAGCTCCGGCAGGATGAAGCGCCGGTTGAAGGCGGTGAAACCCTTGTGGGTGTTGACCGTCAGCACCTTGACCCGGTGCACGGCCGGGGCCTGGCTGACGCTGGCGAAACCTGGACTGCCGGCTTCGGGGTTCACAGGAACTCCTGTAGCGATTTACACGATTCTTGTGGGAGCGGGTTTATCGAGCCGTCGAACCGCCGCGAACACGGGCGTAGCCCGTGCCATGCACCGTAGTGTGGTCTTCGCGGGTAAACCCGCTCCCACAGGTATTTTGGTGATCATGGCTACGGATTAGGACCGCCCGTCCGTTGCCAGGTTCAGTCCTCTTCCCGCTGCAACGCCATCAACAGCAACGAACGCCCCTGCACCTCGAACACCGTGTCGAACTGCAGATGCTGCGGCTTGCGCAGCTCCGGTCGATCGGTGTCGACCAGGCAGCTCCAGTATTCGCCCTGCGGCACCGCCGGCAGCTTGAACGGCACCACGTCGTGGTAGGCGTTGACGATCAGCAGCAAGGTCGCCTCGGCCCCGGGCCGGGCAATGCCGCTGACCTGGGCGCGGCCGTCCATCAGCATGCCCAGGCAACGCCCGTGCGGGTCTTCCCACTGCTCCACGGTCATCTCGCTGCCGTCCGGGGCCAGCCAAGTGACGTCCTTGACCCCGATCGCCTCGTTGTAGTCACCCACCAGAAAGCGCGAGCGGCGCAGGATCGGGTAGGCCAGGCGCAGGCGGGTCAGGCGTTTGACGAAGGCCAGCAAGGCCTTGCCGTCCTCGTCCAGCTCCCAGTTGACCCAGCCGATCTCGCTGTCCTGGCAATAAGCGTTGTTGTTGCCATGCTGGGTGCGGCTGAACTCGTCGCCAGCGACAATCATCGGCGTGCCCTGGGCCAGCAGCAGGGTGGCGAAGTAGTTGCGCATCTGGCGCATGCGCAGGACATTGATCGCAGGGTCGTCGGTCGGGCCTTCGACGCCGCAGTTCCACGACAGGTTGTTGTTGGTGCCGTCCTGGTTGTTCTCGTCGTTGTCCTCGTTGTGCTTGTCGTTGTACGACACCAGGTCGCGCAGGGTGAAGCCGTCGTGGGCGGTGACGAAGTTGACCGAGGCGTAGGGCCGCCGGCCACGGTTGTTGAACAGGTCGCCGGAGGCTGTGATGCGCGCGGCGAAGTCGGCGAGCATGCCTTCGTCGCCTTTCCAGAAACTGCGCACGGTGTCGCGGAAACGGTCGTTCCACTCCGCCCAGCCGGGGGCGAAGTTGCCCACCTGGTAGCCGCCGGGGCCACAATCCCAGGGTTCGGCGATCAGCTTGACCTGGCTGAGCATCGGGTCCTGGCGGCAGGCCACGAGGAAGCCGTGGCGTTCGCTGTAGCCATCGTGGTAGCGGCCGAGGATGGTCGCAAGATCAAAGCGAAAACCGTCCACGTGCATCTCGCCCGCCCAGTAGCGCAGCGAGTCGGTGACCAGTTGCAGCACGCACGGATGGCTCAGGTCCAGGGTGTTGCCGGTGCCGGAATCGTTGATGTAGAAGCGCTTGTCGTCGGGCATGAGGCGGTAGTACGAGGCGTTGTCGATGCCGCGCATCGACAGGGTCGGGCCGCGCTCGTTGCCCTCGGCGGTGTGGTTGTAGACCACGTCCAGAATCACTTCCAGCCCGGCGTCGTGCAGGTGCGCGACCATCTCCTTGAACTCGGCGATCTTGCCGCTGGCCAGGTAGCGCGGGTGCGGGGCGAAGAAGGCGATGCTGTTGTAGCCCCAGTAGTTGTTCAGGCCCTTGTCGAGCAGGTGCTGGTCGTTGACGAAGGCGTGGATCGGCAGCAGCTCGATGCTCGATACCCCAAGCGCCTTGATGTGCCCGAGCAGTTCGTCGTTGGCCAGGCCCGCGAAGGTGCCGCGCAGCGCCTCGGGCACCGCCGGGTGGCGCATGCTGATGCCGCGGGCGTGCGCCTCGTAGATGATGGTGCGCTCCCAGGGGATCTGCACACGTTGGTCGCGGCCCCAGGTGAACGCCGGGTCGATGACCTTGCATTTGGGCACGAAAGGCGCGCTGTCGCGCTCGTCGAACGACAGGTCGTCGTCGGGGTGGCCGATGGTGTAGCCGAACAGGGCCTCGGACCATTTCAGTGTGCCGACCAGTTGCTTGGCATAGGGGTCGATCAGCAGTTTGTTGGGATTGAAACGGTGGCCGTTCTGCGGTTCATACGGGCCATGCACGCGGTAGCCGTAGACCAGGCCAGGGTGTGCATCGGGCAGGTAGCCGTGGTAGATCTCGTCGGTGTACTCGGGCAGCTCGATGCGCTCGAGCTCCTGTTCGCCGGTTGAATCGAACAGGCACAGTTCGACTTTGCTGGCGTTGGCCGAGAACAGAGCGAAGTTGACCCCCAGGCCGTCCCAGGTGGCGCCCAGCGGGAAGGGCATGCCTTCGCGGATGCGCGACGGGGCGACGGAGCGGGTTTTCTTCGGGGTGCGGGGGCTCATGGCGGTCCTCGTGGTGCGGGGGGGAACGGGGGCCGCAGCGCGGCCCATCGCTGGCAAGCCAGCTCCCACAGGTACAGCGAGACCACAACGCTGCGCCGGCCTTGTGGGAGCTGGCTTGCCAGCGATGAGGCCGGTACAGGTATTACGACAGGCTCAGCTCGCCGCCGGCTTTTTCACAGCCTTTGGCTTCTTCGCCGCCACAGGCTTTTCAGCAGCCACTGACGCCTTCGGCTTGGCCGCCGCCTTCTTGCGCGGCGCGGCCTTGGGCGCTAACGCTTCAGCCTCGGCCAGCTTGCGGGCCATCTCCCAGTGGCGGATTTCCTGGCCCTCCGGCTTGCCCTCCGATTCCCAGATTTGATAGGCGAATTCGCGAACACGTTTTTCTTCGACACTCATCACGACGCTCCTGAATGCAGTTAGGCATGATCAATCAACACATTGACCGGGAACTCCATCAGTACGGTGCTCAACTTCAGCTCCTTTGAAGGGCTGACAGCACCGCCACCGAAAAGTCCCGAGCAGTTGGCAGGCGACAAGGCAAACGGCAGGATCAGCCGCGTATCGTCCCAGTTCTGTGCCGGGATCAATGGGGTTGTGGCGTTACCCAGCAAGCTGCTGGCAAGCCGTGGTGCGACAACGATGGCGCGCTGCTCCTCGCCCAGTCGGGCGAAGGCCAGCACCTTGTCGGCGTGGCGCCCCTGCACGTTCAGCGGCAGGTAGGCGCCACCCCGGAACAGTTCGGGATGGCTCATGCGACAGTCCAGCAGCCGGGCGATCAGTGCCTGCTTGATGCGCCCGTCCTGCCAGTGGCCGAGCAGTTCGGCCAGGGGCGTGCTGGCGTCCAGGCTGGCACGCCTTGCAGCGTAGTCCACCGGGCGCCGATTGTCCGGGTCGACCAGGCTGAAGTCCCAGTACTCGTTGCCCTGGTACAGGTCGGGCACGCCCGGCGTGGTCATGCGCAGCAGGCATTGCACCAGGCTGTTCAGCGCGCCGGGGCAGGCGATCTGCCGCGCCGCCTCGTGCAGCGACTGGCGCAGCTGCTGGTTCTGCGCGTCCAGCAGCAGGCCGTTCACATAGGCGGCGCAGGCCTGTTCATAAGCCTCGTTCGGCGCCGCCCAGCTGCTGCGCAGCTTGGCCTCGCGCAGGGCCTTCTGTTGCCAACCGCCGATGCGCTCGGCGTAGTGGCGCAGTGCGTTGGCGTCATGCAGGTCGAGCGCCAGCGGCCAGCTGCCGAGCAGGGTCTGCCACAGCAGCAGCTCATCGCCCGGGCCGGGCGCGGCGCCATCCTCCAATGCCTCGCGCAGCGGCGCTGCCAGTTCGCGCCAGTGCTCCACCCGGCTGGCCAGCCAGGCCCCGCGCTCGCTGAGCACCGCCAGGCGCGCCCGGCAGTCTTCGCCACGCTTGTGATCGTGGGTGGCGGTGGCCAGCAGGTTGTCGGGGAAGTCGCGCAGGCGGCGCTGGGCTTGCGTGTGAAACCATTCAGGGGCGGCACTGAAACGCTCGGCCTCGAAGCCCACATCGTTGCGCGACAACAGCCGGGCGCTGCGGTAGAAGGCGGTGTCTTCCACGGCCTTGGCGGCGGTTGGCGCGGTCAGCTGCTGGAAGCGCACGCAGGCGTGACGCAGGTGCTTGCGTGGTCGGCCCGGGGGCAGGCGCCGCCAGGGCTGGCCACCAAGCCACTGCGCCAGGTGCTCGAGCAGCGGCCAGTCGGCCTCGCCCAGTGACTGGCGGGCGTCAGCGAGGGCTTGCTGGAAGAACCCCTCGTCCTCGGCCGGGCGGCCACAGGCGTTGATGTAGGTGCGGTACACCGGGTAATGCTCGGCCAGCGCCTGCAGCGCGCGGCGGATGGCACCGAGGGTGAGGTCACGGGTCATCAGGTCGTCGCGGGCCACCTGCAGCAAGGCCAGGGCCACCGACTCGCAGTCGCCGGCCAGGCCGGCGTTGAGCACCAGGTGGCGAGCCTGGCGCACTTCCTCGGCAAATGCCGGCCGTTCGCTGACGGTGCTCCACAGCTCGGTCAGCGGTGCTTCGCCCGCCGGGTCGTGTTGCAGCAGCGAGGCCTGGTTCATGAACTCGTAGCCGGTGGTGCCGTCGGTGAGCCAGTCGCGGTGCAGGTGTTCATCGGCGCCGAGGATTTTCTCGACGTAGATCGGGAAGTGCTCCACGCCCGCCTGCAGCGGCCGGCGCGCCAGCAACCCGTCGACCCGCCGGCGCAGGTTGCGGCAGTAACGACGCGGGTCGGCCAGGCCGTCGATATGGTCGATGCGCAAGCCATCCACCAGCCCGCGCTCGATCAGCTCGAACAGCTTGGCGTGGGTGGCTTCGAACACCACCGCACGCTCCACCCGCAGGCCGCCTAGTTCATTGATGTCGAAAAAGCGGCGCCAGTTGATGTCGTCGGCGGCGGTGCGCCAGCTGGCCAGGCGATAGGTCTGGCGCTCCAGCAACTGGTGCAGGCGCTTGAAGCCGGCTTCGGTGCGGCTGTCGAAGGCGGCCAGGGCGGCTTCGAGGCTGGCCCCGGCGCTGACCACCAGGGCCAGGTCGCGGTGCAGCGCCACGGCGTCGGCCAGCGGTTCGGCGGCCTCCTGCAGAGCACTGAAGTGTTGCGCCAGGGCCTGCAACCGTGGGTCTTCGGCACGGCCGAGAATGCGCTCGTAGTCCAGCGGGCAGATCGGGAAACGATGCTCGTGATGGGCGACCTCGAACCGGCCATGCTCGGCGTCGAAGGTCAGGGGCATGTCACCGTTGAGCAGCGCCACGCCATAGTCGCTGCCGAGGAACGGCAACAGCAGTTGCCCGGCCAGCAGCGGGTCGCTGGAGTGCCACTGGATATCGAAGAACTCTGCATAGGGGCTGCGCCGGCCCCAGGCCAGCAGGCTCTGCCACCAGGGGTTGTCGGCGCCGCCCACGGCCATGTGGTTGGACACCGTGTCGAGGATCAGGCCCATGCCGTGCTGGCGCAAGGCGGCCACCAGGCGCTCCAGCGCGGCCTCGCCGCCCAGCTCGGGGTTGACCCGGGTCGGGTCGACCACGTCGTAGCCGTGGCGCGAGCCTGCACGGGCAGTGAGGATCGGCGAGGCGTACACGTGGCTGATGCCGAGCTGGGCGAAGTAGGGCACCAACGGCGTCGCGTCATCCAGGGTGAAGTCGCTGTGCAGCTGCAGGCGCAGGGTGGCGGTCAGCGCCTTCATCGATCACGCTCCCAGGCTTGTTCGCGGGCCTGGGCCAACAGCTCCAGGCGCCGCGCTGCGTCCTCGTCGTCGAGCAGCCCGAGGGCGGTGGCCTTGAAGCGGCGCCGCCAGTTGGGGTGGCCAGCGGTGGTGCCGGGCAGGTTGGGTTGCTCGTCGCAGCCCAGCAGGTCTTCCAGTGGCACCAGCACCAAGGGGGCGCGGGTGTGGCCGACGTAACGGATCGCCGCGTCAATCAATGCGCTGTCGTCCGCCAACGGGCCGTAGTTGTGCTCCAGGGTGCGGCGCAGGCCGTCGCGCTCCAGCGCCCGGCTATCGCGCCAGTGCCCTTCGGTGGTGGCGTCGATCAGTTGCAGGCGGTTGTGCCAGTCGATGTCACGGGCTTGCAGCCAGCCGGCCAGCGGCGCCAGGTCATGGGTGCCGGTGGTGGCCAGGGCGTTGTCCGGCCAGTCGAGGATCGGCTTGAAGCGCCCGGGCGCATCCTGCTCGAAGGGCAGCACGCGCATGCCCAGCACGGCCTTGGCCGCCAGGCGCTCGCGCAGGCCTTCGGGCACGGTGCCCAGGTCCTCGCCAAGGATGATCGCCCGGTGCCGTACCGATTCCAGGGCCAGCAGGCGCAGCAGGTCGTCGAGCGGGTAGTTGAGGTAGGCGCCCTCGCGGGCAGTGGCGCCACGGGGGATCAGCCACAGCCGGCGCAGGCCCATCACATGGTCGATACGCAGGCCGCCGGCGTGGGCCAGGTTGGCTCGCAGCATCTCGATGAAGGCGCGGTAGCCGTTGCGCTTGAGCCCTTCGGGGGAGAAGGCGCAGATGCCCCAGTCCTGCCCCGCGCGGTTGAGGATGTCGGGCGGCGCGCCGACCTTGAGGTCGGCCAGCAGCTCGTCCTGGCGGCTCCAGGCCTGGCTGCCGGCGCCGTCGGCGCCCACCGCCAGGTCGGCGATCAGGCCGATCGCCATGCCATTGCTGCGCGCCGCGTCCTGGGCGCGTTGCAGGCTGCGTTCGCTGAGCCACTGGCAGAACGCGTGGAATTCGACACGGGCCGGGTAGGCGGCGGCGAAGGCTTCGACTTCCGGGTGATAGGGGTCGTGCCAGGCCTTTGGCCAGTTGCGCCAATCGGCGCCCAGGCCCTGGTCCACTGCCTCGCTTTGCAGCACTTCGAAACGGCAATGGTGTTCGAGCCGTTCGCCGCCGGCCTCGCGGAAACTGGCGAAGTCTGCGCGCAGCGGGTGGTCGCCCTGGCTGAAATCCTGGTACAGCGCTTCCAGTAAACGCTGTTGGGCCTTGGCCGCGCGTGGCCAGTCCACCAGCGGCTGTTGCTGCAGGTCTTCCAGTGTCTGCGCAAGCCCGCAGGCCTCGATGGCCATGCGCACGGCGCGTTCGCCCAGCAGGGCTGCGGGGCTGGCGTACAGCGCGTTGAGCAACAGCCGGCTGGACGGTGAATAGGGGCTGAAGTGCTGTTGGTCGAAGGCCGACAGCGCGTGCATCGGGCTGATCGCCAGGGCATCGGCGCCGCGCTCGGCGGCACTGCGCGCCAACTGCTCCAGCGCCAGGCAGTCGCCATAGCCGCCATCGTCGGGGCGGCGCAGGCTGTACAACTGCACCGCCAGGCCCCAGCAGCGCGAGGGCGGTTCGGTAATGGCATCTTCGAGCGCGTGGCAGCGCTGCGGCGCCACGGCGAGGGTGAAGGTGCGGCCGTCGATGGCCAACTGGTGATAGCCGGTCGGCAGCCCACCCGGCAGGCGTGCTTGGGCGTCCAGCACCAGCGTGCGCTGGCTGGCGTCCTCCAGGGTGCAGTGCACCTGGCTGCCGGCGCTGA
Source organism: Pseudomonas oryziphila (assembly GCF_003940825.1). NCBI lineage: Bacteria > Pseudomonadati > Pseudomonadota > Gammaproteobacteria > Pseudomonadales > Pseudomonadaceae > Pseudomonas > Pseudomonas oryziphila. The sequence goes on from NZ_CP034338.1 coordinate 2,191,936, forward strand.
ACCAGCGTTGCAGGCTGAGGGGCTGGTCGATATCGACGGTCAGCAGCGGCGGCAGGTGTTCGCTGTCTTCGGCCTGTTCGACCAGGCGCAGGCTGCTGGCGATGGCCTGGTCGTTGTCAGCGGGGTGGCCAAGGGCTTGCAGCACCTGGCGCAGCACCTCGTCGCTGACCTGCTGCGGGCGGTTGTTGGCGTCGATCCAGTCGCGGGCCAGGCCGACGCGGGCGGCCAGGCGGTGCAGGGGCTGTTCGCTCATGGCGTCTCCGGTTCGGGGGGCAGCAGGCTGACCACGCAGCTGTACGCGGCGAGTGTCGAGTCGGGGTGGGCGTTGTCGCTGCTGTCGTACAGGCGCAGCGCCTGGGCCGGCAGTTGCACGGCCTGGGGCTGGGCGCCGAGGTTGAGGTCGATACGCAGCTGCTGGCCGTTGCCCAGGCGCCAGCGCGCAGTGAGCGCCTTGTCGCCCAGCACCTCGGTGCCCAGTGCGCGGGTGCCGGGCAGGTGCGGGATGAGGTGGCGTTTACGCAGGTCGAGCAGCTGCTGATAAAGGCCGTGCCAGCCGGCCAGCACGTCCTTTGGCTGCGGCCGGGAACGTTCGAAGGTGGTTTCGGCGTTGGGGTCGGGGATCTGTGCGCGCCTGGCGGGGTCGGCGAAGGCGTCGAAGTGGGCGAACTCACCACGCCGGCCCTCGCGCACGGCATCGGCCAGCGCGTCGTGGAAGTCGGTGAAAAACAGGAACGGCTTGCAGCTGCCGTCGTCGTCGCCCATGAACAGCAGCGGGATCATCGGCGCCAGCAGCAACAGCCCGGTGGCCGCGCGCAGGGCCTGCGGCGGGCAAAGGCGGGTAAGGCGCTCGCCCAGTGCGCGGTTGCCGACCTGGTCGTGGTTCTGCAAAAACAGCACGAACGCGCTGGGCGCAAGGTGGCCGCTGGGTTCGCCCCGTGGCGTGCCATGGCGGTTGGCCTGGCCCTGGAACACGAAGCCTTCGGCCAGGCAGCGTGCCAGCTGCTCGATCGGCCGCTGCTGGTAGTCGGCGTAGTAGCCCTCGGTTTCGCCCGTCAGCAGTACGTGCAAGGCGTTGTGGCCGTCGTCGTTCCACTGGGCGTCGAAGCCCTGCTCCAACAGCGCGGCCTGGTTGTGTTCGTTTTCCAGCACCAGCCAGATCTGCCGGCCCGGCGCTACCGCCGCGCGCACCCGCTGCGCCAGTTCGACGAGGAAATCCGGCTGGTCGATGGCGTGCACCGCATCCAGGCGCAGGCCGTCGCAGCGGTAGTCGCACAGCCACATCAGCGCGTTCTGGATGAAGTACTCGCGCACCGCTGGCCTGCGAAAGTCGATGGCCGCGCCCCAGGGTGTCTGCCGGTCCTGGCGAAAGAACGGGCTGGCGTACTGGTGCAGGTAGTTGCCGTCCGGGCCGAAGTGGTTGTAGACCACGTCCACCAGCACCATCAGTTCGTGGCCGTGGGCTTGGTCGATCAGTGCGCACAGCTCCTGCGGCGTGCCGTAGCTGTGCTGTGGGGCGAACGGCAGCACGCCGTCATAGCCCCAGTTACGTTCACCGGGGAACTGGCCCAGCGGCATCAGCTCGATGGCGCTGATGCCCAGCGTGGCCAGGCGTGGTAGCGCCTCGGCCACGCCGCGGTAACCGCCGAGCAGGCCCACGTGCAACTCCTGGATCACCGCCTCGTGCCACGGGCGGCCCTGCCAGGGGTGTTGCCACGGATAGCCGGCAAGGTCCACCAGCTCGCTCGGCCCCTGCACGCCCTCGGGCTGATAGCGCGAAGCCGGGTCGGCCACCTTGAGCTGCCGGTCGATAAGCAATTGATACCGCTCACCTGCCTGGCACGGGGCAACGCCGACGTACCAACCGTCATCAACGGGCGACAGCTCAACGGCGGGCTGCCGCTCGACTTCCACGCTCACGCTGCGCGCATCCGGCGCCCAGAGGGCAAAGCGCGCCGACGTGGCGTCCACTACTTGCGCGCCATGCCTGTGCATCGTCCGCTCTCCGCTCAGTAGTGGGCGATCTGGGTCTGCTTGACCAGGTCCTCATACAGCCGCGCGTAGGGTTCCACCGCCTGGCACCAGTTGAAGGGCTGGGTCATCGACAGGCAGCGCATGGCGTTGAGCAGGTGCTTCTTGCCATACACGTAGAAGGCGCGGCTCAGCGCTTCGCGGTAGCTGTCCAGGGTCGAGTCGTCGAACAGGAACCCGGTGACGCCGTTCTCGATGGTGTCGGCCAGCCCGCCGGTATTGCGCGCCACCGGCAGCGAACCGAAGCGTTGCGCGTACATCTGGCTCAGGCCGCACGGCTCATAGCGCGATGGCATCAGCAGAAAATCGCTGCCGGCGAACATCCGTCGGGCATCGGTTTCGTTGAAGCCGATGCGCACGCCGATGCGGCCCGGGTGACGCAGTGCCAGCTCGCGCATGGCCTGTTCTTCCTCGGGCTCGCCACGGCCGATGATGGCGATCTGGCCGCCTTGCTCGACGATGTAGTCGGCCACGCCCAGGGTCAGGTCCAGGCCTTTCTGGTAGACCAGCCGCGAGACCACGGCGAACAGCGGCCCCTTGGACGCGTCCAGGCCGAACAGCTCGCGTACCTGCTGGGTGTTGCGCGCCTTGCCGTCCCAGTCATTGAGGCTGAAGTTGTGCACCAGGTGCCCGTCGGTGGCCGAATCCCAGCTCTCGTCGATGCCGTTGGGGATGCCGCCGAGCAAGCCTTGCTGGGCCTTGCTGGCAAGGAATCCGTCGAGGCCGCAGCCGAACTCGGGGGTGGTGATTTCCCGGGCGTAGGTGGCGCTCACCGTGGTGATGTGGCTGGAGTAGGCCAGGCCCGCCTTGAGGAACGACAGCTTGCCGTAGAACTCCATGCCTTCCTGTTGCATGGCGTGGTCGGGGATCGCCAGCTCCGGGCTGCAGGCGCGGCTGTACACGCCCTGGTAGGCCAGGTTGTGGATGGTGAACAGGGTCGGGGTGCTCAGCCCGCGCCAGTGCATGTAGGCCGGGGCCAGGCCGGCCGGCCAGTCGTGAGCGTGCACCAGGTCGGGGCGCCAGTGGGCCATGCCTTCACCGGCGGCAATTTCTGCGGCGGCCAGGCCCAGGCGGGCGAAGCGAATATGGTTGTCCGGCCAGTCGCGGCCGTTGTTGGCGCCGTAGGGAGTGCCTTCGCGCTGGTACAGCTCGGGGCAGATCAGCACATAGATCACCAGGCCGTCGGCCAGGTCCATGCGGCCGATCTTGCACGGTGGCAGTGCCGCGTGGCCGCCCAGTTCACCGACGATATGGATGGGGTTGTCGCTCTCCATCACCTGGGGGTAGCCGGGGATCAGCACCCGCACATCGTGCAGGTGGGCCAGAGCCCGTGGCAGGGCGGCGGACACGTCGCCCAGGCCGCCGGTCTTGACCAGGTCGGCGATTTCCGAGGTGACGAACAGGACCTTGCGCTTGTTGGGGTTGTGCTGGCGCTGGGCGCCGGGTGCCTTGACTGTCGGGGCGAGGCTGGGTGGCAGCGGCTCGCGGCTATCCGATTTGAATGCATCTACGTGAGGTTCGACAGCGGCACTGATCATACTTCTCTCCGTCCCTTGTTTTTGCGGGTGCGGGCACCCGTTGCGTTATTTCGTGCTGGTTCTCTCTGATCGGTAGTGCATCTTCGTAGTGCGGTCCTTGCCCGATATCGGTGCGCGCAGGCACGGCACGCTCGGCAATCCGGCCGAAAAGCGTGTAGGCGGGTGGGGGTGGGTGGGCCTGGCGTGAGGAAGTCCCTTTGCGTTGGCCTACTTAGCTCCTGACCTGCCCGCATTTCGGAAAGTTCGACTTTTTTACGTCACTTTTTCCGAGCAAAACGCGGGCCGAATCTGGAGTGTAGGGGACGAAACGACATTCTTGTGACTTGCTGGTCATTTTTATGATGACCGTTCGTCCCCGCAAACGTTGGCGGGTGTTACAAAATTTGTACAGGTAGGGAGGTGCCTGGTCGGCGGGTAGGGCGGGAGGTGAAAACGGGCAGGGCGGGGAGCCGCTTGGCTCCCTGCGCAGGGGCGGTGACTCAGAGGCTGGCGGGCTTGCCTTGCAGGCGGGCCTGTTCCAGCAGTTGGTTCAAGTGCGCCACTTGCTGGCGCAGCTGGTCACGTTCGTCCTTCAGCTGGCGCAGTTCATCACGGCGTACGGACACGTAGAGGGTCTGGGTGGGAGTAGCAGGCATCAGGGTACCCATGAGCACACCTCGCAGGGCTGGCTGGTGACAAATCAAAGCGTAGTCGCTTCACGCGGCGCGCATTCTGAATTCTTTCCCTGGCCATGGGAACTTTTTTGTTTATCGTGGTCTCGCCGTTCGTCGGTGAACCCTCTGCGGGTACGCTGGACTAATCTGAAATCCTTAACGGCTGTAATCCATTTCTAACGGGAGCGTCACCACATGCAACTGGGAATCGTCGGGCTGGGCCGCATGGGCGGCAATATCGCAAGGCGGCTGATGCGCGCCGGCCACCGCACCGTGGTGCATGACCGCAACCGTGAAGCGATCACTGGGCTTGAGGGCGAGGGCGCGCAAGGGGCTCACGACCTTGGTGCGCTGGTGCAGAAGCTCAAGGCGCCGCGCGCGGTGTGGGTCATGCTGCCGGCGGGCGAGCCCACCGAGCAGACCATCGCCCAACTGGCCGAACTGCTGGAGCCGGGCGATGCGATCATCGACGGCGGCAACACGTTCTATAAAGACGACATGCACCGCGCGGCCGAGCTGGCCAAGCGTGGCCTGCATTACCTGGACGTGGGCACCTCCGGTGGCGTGTGGGGCCTGGACCGCGGCTACTGCATGATGATCGGTGGCGAGAAGGAGGTGTTCGAGCGCCTGGAACCGCTGTTCAAGGCCCTGGCCCCCGGCGTCGGCGACATCCCCCGCACTCACGGGCGCAGCGGTGAGCACGAGCGTGCCGAGCATGGCTACATCCACGCCGGCCCACCCGGCGCCGGCCACTACGTGAAGATGGTGCACAACGGCATCGAGTACGGCCTGATGCAGGCCTACGCCGAAGGCTTCGACCTGCTGCGCAGCAAGGGCGGCGACGAACTGCCCGAAGACCAGCGCTTCGACCTCAACCTGACCGAGATCGCCGAGGTGTGGCGCCGTGGCAGCGTGGTCACCTCCTGGCTGCTGGACCTGACCGCCGACGCCCTGGTCGCCGACCCACAGTTGTCCGCGTTCAGCGGTTCGGTGTCTGACAGTGGCGAAGGGCGTTGGACCATCGATGCCGCCGTGGAGCAGGCAGTGCCGGTGCCGGTGCTGTCCAGCGCGCTGTTCGCCCGCTTCCGCTCGCGCCAGCAGCAGGGTACTTACGGTGACAAGATCCTCTCGGCCATGCGCCTGGGCTTCGGTGGCCACGTCGAGAAGAAAGGCGAATGACCAAACCAAACATCCCTGCCGCTCCACCCTGCACCCTGTTCCTGTTCGGCGCCAACGGCGACTTGGTCAAGCGCCTGCTGATGCCGGCGCTGTACAACCTGAGCCGAGATGGCCTGCTGGACCGCAACCTGCGCATCGTCGGGGTCGATCACAATGCGGCCACCGCCGAAGCGTTCGCCGAGCGCCTGCATGCCTTCATGCTGGAGCGTGACCAAGGCCGCGAAGGCAGCGAGCGCTGCCTGGACGACAAGCTCTGGGCGCGCCTGGCCAAGCGCCTGGACTACCAGACCGGCGACTTCCTCGACCCGGCGACTTACCAGGCCTTGGCCAAACGCATCGACAAGACCAGCCACGGCAATGCCATCTTCTACCTGGCCACCTCGCCGCGCTTCTTCCCGGAAGTGGCCCAGCGCCTGGGCGATGCCGGCCTGCTCGACGAGTCTGCCGGGGGCTTCCGCCGGGTGGTGGTGGAGAAGCCCTTCGGCACCGACCTGGCCAGCGCCGAAGCGCTGAACGCTCGCCTGCTGAAGGTGATGAGCGAGCGGCAGATCTACCGCATCGACCATTACCTGGGCAAGGAGACGGTGCAGAACATCCTGGTCAGCCGTTTTTCCAATGGCCTGTTCGAGTCGTTCTGGAACAACCATTACATCGACCACGTGCAGATCACAGCGGCCGAGACTGTCGGCGTCGAGACCCGCGGCGCCTTCTATGACAGCACCGGCGCCCTGCGCGACATGGTGCCCAACCACCTGTTCCAGCTGCTGGCGATGGTCGCCATGGAGCCGCCGGCCGCCTTTGGCGCCGATGCGGTGCGTGGCGAGAAGGCCAAGGTGATCGGCGCCATCCGCCCGTGGACGACGAAGATGGCACTGAAAAATTCGGTGCGTGGCCAGTACACCAGCGGCAAACAGGGGCGCAAGCCGCTGGCCGGTTACCGCGACGAGCCCAATGTTGGCAAAGACAGCCAGACCGAGACCTACGTCGCCCTTAAAGTGATGATCGACAACTGGCGCTGGGCCGGCGTGCCGTTCTACCTGCGCACCGGCAAGCGCATGAGTGTGCGCGACACCGAGATCGCCATCTGCTTCAAGCCCGCGCCTTATGCGCAGTTCCGCGAAAGCGAGCTGGAGCGGCCCAAGCCCAACTACCTGAAGATCCAGATCCAGCCCAACGAAGGCATGTGGTTCGACCTGCAGGCCAAGCGGCCCGGGCCGGAGCTGGTCATGGAAAACGTCGAGCTGGGGTTTGCCTACAAGGACTTCTTCAAGATGACCCCGGCGACCGGTTACGAGACCTTGATCTACGACTGCCTGACGGGTGACCAGACCCTGTTCCAGCGTGCCGACAACATCGAGAACGGCTGGCGCGCGGTGCAGCCGTTTCTTGATGCCTGGGCCAGCGAGGCGGGTGAGGTGCATGGCTATGCGGCCGGGGAGGATGGCCCGGAGGCAGGCAACGAGCTGCTGACCCGCGACAAGCGCGAGTGGCACAACTTGGGTTGATGGTTGCCTGCACTGGCCTCATCGCGGGGCAAGCCCGCTCCCACGAAAGTGGGCTGCCCCCAAGAAGTTGGACACCAATTTAAGCCTTGGGGGTGGTCCAAAGCGTGGGAGCGGGCTTGCCCCGCGATGAGGCCGACTTAGGCGGAACGACTAGCGCCCACCAGGCATCCAACCTCAGGCCCACCCGCCAAAGGAGCCCCGATGCCTGCCCTCATCGAAGACTACGCCCTCATCGGCAACTGCCGCAGCGCCGCGCTGGTCAGCCGCGACGGTGCCATCGACTGGCTGTGCCTGCCACGCTTCGACGCCCCGGCCGTGTTCGCGGCATTGCTGGGCAACGAAGAAAACGGCCGCTGGCGCATCGCCCCCAGTGACCCGGTGGAACACTGCACACGCCGCTACCTCGACGACACCCTGGTGCTGGAAACCCACTGGACCACCGCCAGCGGCCGTGCCCGAGTGCTCGACTGCATGCCCCTGGGTGACAGCAACACCATCGTGCGCATCGTCGAAGGCCTGGCGGGCGAAGCCGCGTTCGAGATGGACCTGGTGCTGCGCTTCGACTACGGCCGCAGCGTGCCCTGGGTGGAAAAGCTCGACCCGCTGACCCTCAGCGCGGTGGCCGGCCCCGACCGTCTGATATTGCGCAGCAGCGTCGAAGCCCATGGCCAGGACCATCACAGCGTTGCGCGTTTTCGCGTGGGCACTGGCGAGCGTCAGGTGTTCAGCCTTTGCCACCAGCCCTCGCACCTGCCCGTGCAGCCCGGGTGCGATGTCGATCATGATTTGCAACAGACCATCGCCCAATGGCAGGCCTTCGCCGCCCGCTGCCCGGACGTCGGCCCCTACACTCATCTGGTGCGCCGCTCGCTGCTGACGCTCAAGGCCATGACCTATGCGCCCACCGGCGGCATGGTCGCCGCCGTCACCACCTCGCTGCCCGAGCGCGTGGGGGGCGAGCGCAATTGGGACTACCGCTACTGCTGGCTGCGTGACGCCACCATGACCTTGCTGGCCCTGATGAACCTCGGTTACTTCGACGAAGCCCAGGCCTGGCGCGAATGGTTGCTGCGTTCGGTGGCCGGCAACCCCGAGCAGATGCAGATCATGTACGGCCTGGCGGGGGAGCGTGACCTGCCCGAGTTCAGCTTGCCCTGGCTGGCGGGCTACGAGCACTCCCGGCCGGTGCGCGTCGGCAATGCCGCCTCCGAGCAGTTGCAGCTCGATATCTACGGCGAACTCGCCGACGCCATGACCCAGGCCATCAAGGGCGGCCTGCCACGCCATCCGCGCAGCTCCGCCATCGCCAGGCTGATCCTGCCCTACGTGGAAAGCATCTGGCGCGAGCCTGACGAAGGGCTGTGGGAGGTGCGCGGCGGCCGTCAGCATTTCGTGCATTCCAAGGTCATGGCCTGGGTCGCCTTCGACCGCGCCGCCAGCCTGGCCGAGACCACCGAGGAAGACCGCGAGCGAGGCAGGCATTACCGACGCGTTGCCGAGCAGATCCGCGCTGAGGTCTGCGTGCGTGGCCTGGACCCCGGCGGGCAGCACTTCGTGCAGGCCTATGGCTCGACCGAGCTGGACGCCAGCCTGCTGCAGATTGCCCTGACCGGTTTTTTGCCGGCGGATGATCCGCGCTTTCTGCGCACCCTTGAGCAGGTCGAACAGCGCCTGCTGCGCAACGGCCTGCTGCTGCGCTACGACAGCGACAGCTGCAGCGATGGCCTGACGCCGGGGGAGGGCACGTTCCTGGTGTGTTCGTTCTGGCTGGCGGATGTGTATGTGCTGCTCGGGCGCCAGCAGGATGCGCAAATGCTGTTTGAGCGGTTGACTGGGTTGTGCAATGACGTCGGGCTGCTGGCCGAGCAGTACGACCCGGTGGGTAAGCGGATGCTGGGGAATTTTCCGCAGGCGTTCAGCCATATCGGGATTATCAATACGGCGTTGAATCTGCACCGGGCGCGGTGTCCGGTGCGGGATAGGGCGCATAGGGAGGGTCGGGATAGTGGGTGAGGGCTACCAGGTGCCTGCCGTTGTTTTTGCAGCGCCTATGAGATCGAGCGCCGCCCGCGCGGCGCATCGCTGGCAAGCCAGCTCCCACAGTTTGTTTCGGGCCAGTTACTCCTGTGGAAGTACCGGCGCCTGCCTTGGTGCATGCCTTGAAACATGTGGGGCGGCGGCAATGCCCACACTGAAACCGCGTCGTACCAACAAGGCGGACAGTGATGAACATGCAGGAGTAATTGGCCCGAAACAGATGTGGGAGCTGCGGTTCGCCGCTGCGACTTGCCAGCGATGCGCCGCGCGGGCGGCGCTCGATCTCGAGGGCGCTGAAGATCTATCGCCAGGCATCAGGTAGCCCAGACTCAATCCGAAGACGAGCGCCAGATCGCTATGACATGATGGCCGCCCCCGTGCACATCGACACCCGCATCGAAGAGGACTGCCCAATGACTTCATCGCCCCCCGACGGCCTGCCGGTCTACCGCCTGATCACCGGCAAGGACGACGCCAGCTTCTGCCAGCGCATTTCGCAGCTGCTCGCCTTGGGCTACAAGCTGCATGGTTCGCCCAGCGTCACCTTCGATGCCAACCTGGGCCACGTGATTGCCGCCCAGGCGGTGCTCTGGCCAACGGTGGAAGAATGAACGCCATCACCCTGCGACAGGCCGTAGTAGAGGATGCCGACGCCATCGCGGCGCTGGTCAGCGAAGCCTACAGCCCTTACATCGCCAGAATTGGTCGCGAACCGGCACCGATGCTCGACGATTACCAGCAGGTCGTGCACGAGGACGATGTGTTTGTTGCCACGCTGGCCTCGCGCATCGTCGGGCTACTGGTCATGCGCCGGGAAGAGCGTGAGCTGCTGTTGGTGAACGTCGCGGTTTTGCCCGCGTGCAAAGGGCAGGGCATCGGGCGGATGCTGATGGACTTCTGCGAGGCACATGCCTGCGCCGCCGGGTGTGAAACCATCCGGCTCTATACCCATGAGCGGATGACCGAAAACATCGAGATCTATGCCCGGTTGGGCTATCACGAGACGCATCGGGCTGCGCAGGATGGGTTTGAGCGGGTATTCATGCGTAAGTCATTGCTGTAACCACGGCCTGCGCAGCCCTTTCGCGACACTGGGGAATATCCCGCAGGCGTTCAGCCATATCGGGATTATCAATACGGCTTTGAATCTGCACCGGGCGCGGTGCCCGGTGTTGGATAGGGCGCAAGTGGCTGATCGGGAGAGTGGGTGAGGGCTGCCAGGTGCCTGGCGGGAGAATAGGTGAAGGCCACCAGGTGCCTGGCGGTGTTTTTGCAGCGCTCTCAAGATCGAGCGCCGCCCGCGCGGCGCATCGCTGGCAAGTCGCAGCGGCGAACCGCAGCTCCCACATTTGTTTTGGGCCAATTATGCCTGTGAGGGTACTGCTGCCCGCCTTGGTGCATGTCTCAAGTCAGGCGCAGGGCCTTCAGCGCCCACTTCGAAATCGAGTCGGGCCAAAAAGGCGTACAGCGATGTAGTCACAGGAGTAACTGGCCCGAAACAGTTGTGGGAGCTGGCTTGCCAGCGATGCGCCGCGCGGGCGGCGCTCGATCTCATAGGCGCTGCAGACCTGTCGCCAGGCACCTGGTGGCCCACACTCGATCCCCGGACGGACGCCAGATCGCTAAGAGGCAGACAACTGCAAAGCGCCCCCGCTACCTTGCCCGCCTCACCAAAGCAGCCCCCGCACAAGCCACCGCAATCGCCAAAATCCCCACACACTGCAGCAAGCTCAACGTCTCTCCCAGCACCAGCCAGCCGGCAATCGCCCCGGCGGCCGGCGAGGCGCTGAGCAGTACGCCGAACACGCTCGGCGGCAGGTGGCGCATGGCGAACATGTCCAGCAGGAAGGGCAGCGTGCTGGACAGCAATGCCACTGCCAGCCCCACGGCCAGCACCGTGGGTTGCAGCAGCTGGCTACCGGCCTGCAACGCGCCCAGCGGTACGCCGAGCATCGCCGCCACCAGCATGCCGCTGGCCACCGCCTGGCGGCCATGCACTGCCACTCGCGTGCCCAAGGTCACGTACAGCCCCCAGGCCAGCGCGGCGGCCAGGGCAAAGGCCACGCCGCGCAGGTCCAGCCCGTCTGCACCGGCCCCCCAGGGCAACAGCACCAGGCCGAGCGCCGACAAGGCGATCCACAACAGGTCGATGCGCCGCCGCGAGCTCAACAATGCAACGCCCAGTGGGCCGATCACTTCGATCGAAACCGCGATACCCACCGGGATGTACAGGAACGCCCGGTAGATCAGCAGGTTCATCAAGCCCATCATCAGCCCGTAGCCGACCAGGTCGCGCAGGTTGGCCTGGCGCCAGATACGCCACGGGCGCAGCACTACCAGTAGAATCAGCGCCGAGAGGCCCAGGCGCAGCGCAGCCACGCCTTCCGGCCCCACCAGTGGAAAGATGGCCTTGCCGACGGCGGCGCCCGATTGCACTGACACCAGCCCCAGCAGGGCGGCAAGGATGGGGGTGAATGCCCCCGGGTTGGCTTGGCGCACAACGACCTCCACGCAGATTCGTGGCAGGATTCTACTGCGCCGGCCCTGAAGCATTGGCTGTATAACGCGCCGCAGGATGAGTGAATTGCTTTTTTCGGACCCTGAACATGAATGATTTGCCCAAGCGCCCGCTCGACAGCTTCGACCAGGCGATCCTGCGCATGCTGCAACAGGACAACAAGACCTCGCAGCGGGTGATCGCCGAGGCCATCGGCCTGTCGACCCCCGCCGTGCAGCGGCGCATCACCCAGCTCGAAGCCAGTGGGGTGATTCTTGCCAATACCGCCGTCATCGCCCCGGAAGCACTGGGCCAGGAGCTCACCGCCATCGTCGAGTCGCGCCTGTGCGACGACCGCTCGCTGGTGATGGACCGCGCCAAGCGCTACTTCGCTGGAGTACCGGAGGTACAGCAGTGCTACTTCGTCAGTGGCGGGGTGTCGTTCATCATCGTCATGCTGGCGCGCAACGTCGCTCATTTCGAAAAGCTGGTCAGGCAACACTTTGCCGACAACGACGATATCCAGACCTACCGCACGCTGATCGTGCTGGACAAGGTCAAGGTGGGGTTGGGGGTGGCGTTCCAGGCTGATGCCGGGTAGCAGGAATATATGTGACGCATCGAGTCACACATGATACTTTGCTGCCTGTGACTCATGGGGTCACACTCGCGCCTCTCGCACTGAATGGATACGGCGCGCCCCATGATCATCAGCTTTCGCCACAAAGGACTGCGGCTTTTCCACGAAACGGGCAACACCCGCGGCATCCAGGCTGCCCACGCCCAGCGCTTGAAGCGCCAACTGCAGTTTCTCGACAGCGCTCTCGTCGCCGACGACATGAGTGTGCCGGGCTGGCAGTTGCACCCACTCAAGGGTGAGTTGGCCGGCTTCTGGTCAGTCAGCGTGTCAGGCAACTGGCGGGTGGTGTTTCGTTTTGCGGGTTTTGATGTCGAATTGGTCGATTACCTCGACTATCACTGATCAGGAGGCTTTCCATGGCTATGTTCAACCCGCCTCACCCCGGTGAAACCCTGCGCGAGGACGTGTTACCCGCGCTGGGCCTGACGGTGAAGGCCTTCGCTGCGCACCTGGGCTTTTCCCGCGAAGCGCTGTCCCGTGTACTGCATGGCCGGGCGGCCGTCTCTCCCGACCTTGCCGTGCGCCTGGAGATGGCCGGCATCAGCACCGCGCGGCTGTGGCTGACCATTCAGGTCGACTACGACATCTGGCAGGCGCGACAGCGCCAGCAACCAGTGATCACGCGGCTGCACCAAGCTGCCTGAAGCGCCGCGATCAGAAGATATCCGAACGGGTGGCAAGGTGATCAAAACGGCCTATCCTGCCTACTGATCCCGAGGCCAGGGAAAAGGGCCGTGCAGGCCCTTTTGCCTTTTTGATGACAGAAGGAGCCTGCCATGCCCCGCCATGCCGCCAATCCCCAATCCCATGACGCCGGTCTGCTGCGCTGGATCGGCGAAGCATTCACTGCCACCGAACGCCAACACATCCTGGTTGAGGCCCTGGCTACCCGTAACAACAGGCTGGTGGACCCCTACAACAGCGATGATTATCGGGTGACGTTCGAAGACGAGCAGGTGCTGATCGAGCGCCATGACGAAAAGGACCGGCCTGCTGTGCGTGTACCGCTGGACGTATTCATCGCGGCACTGCGGGCAGGGCAGCAGCCCGGCGCCTGACCGGGCAGCCCTCTTTACACATCGCTGTCACTGACCACGCAGTGCGCGACCCCTTTGACACCACTGGCGTGGGCACTCACATGGCGCACCTTGAACCCTGGGCTCTGCACCGTTGCCTTGGGCGTCCAGCCATCGCCGTTGTCTACCTGGTAGCTGATCGAACCATCGGCATGCCAGGCCAGGCGCAGGCCGTACTGGTCGTTGCGATTGGGCGCGTTGAGGAAGTGGTCGCTGATGACGGCAGTGGCGTTGACGAAGGTGCGCAGGTGGAACGTGCGCTGATCGCTGCCGTTGCTCTGCGGTGAGCTGGACAGGAACAGGGTGTAGTCCTCGCGCTCGTCCTGGGCGGCGGCGAGGATCACCGAGGGCACCCATTTGTCGCCGGTGTGGTTTTCCTCGATGCTCACCTGGCAGGTCAGTTGTCCGCGGTCGCCCACGTATTCACGCAGGAAGTTCTCGTAGTGACCGTATGGCACATCGAACGGCAAGCGTTGGCCCGGCGTGCAGCCAAGCAACAGCCCAAGGCCAGCCATACCCAGTGTTCTTGCGAGATGCTTCACGTTGCGTTCCTTGCTTTGGAAAGGGTATTTGCCAAGGCTCAGCCGTGCACGGGCCGCAGGAAGCTGCGTTCGTAGCTGAGGATGAAGCGCTGCTCGGTGGCCAGGGCAAAGGCGGCGATGCACTCGGGGTCGGTTTCCGACGCCGTGCGGTACTGCTCGTAGGCGGCCAGGCTGGGGAAGCTGAACAGGGCGTAGGCGACGTTGTTGGCGCCTTCGCTGGGCAGGAAGTAGCCGTGGTGAGTGCCGCCCATGCGGTTGACCAGGCCAATCCACAGCTTGCCGTAAGCCTCGAAAGCAGGGATCTGATACGGGTCGATGATGTACTTGAGGTGGCAGGTGATCATTGCACGCAATCCTTTGGGTGAGCCGGGGAGGCTCACCTTACAGGGGGCGGCGGCGGGCGTCGATGGGTGTTACGGCGTGTCCGCCTGGCGCCAGATCAGCTTCTCGGTGGGATAGCCCTGCTCGCGTGCCCGTTGCAGCAACTGCTCGCGGGTCTGGCTGCTGACCGTCGGGCTGCGCGACAGCAGCCACAGGTACTCGCGGTTGGGGTGGCCGACCAACGCCACGCGGTAGTCCGGGTCGTGGTACAGCACCCAGTACTCGCCCTTGGTCAGGTCGGGCGCAAGGCGGCTGAACCAGTTGTCGAAGCGCACCCACAGCTTGTCGGTGCGCCCGGGCACTTGCGCCTGGGCGATGCCGTGGGCGGTGTTCCACTGGCCGTCCTGTTCCTTGCAGCGATTGTCGACGTCGATTCTGCCATCCGCGCGCACCCTATAGCGCGCTTCGGACTGCACGCAATTGCGCTGGAAGAACATCGGCAGCCGCGCCAGCTCGTACCAGGTGCCCTGGTAGCGTTGCAGGTCGACTTGCTGGGTGGTGGGGGGCGGCAGCTGCTGCGCTGAGCTGGAGCAACCGGCCACTGCGAGGGTCAGGCAGGACAGCAGCAAAGCCGTGCGCATCGTCATGGGTACCTCCTGGCAAAGTGAAGGGTCACCTGATGTTCGATGCGCAGGCCGGGCAAAAGGTTTTACCGGATCAACGCGAAGTTTCTATGCGCAGCACTTCGGTGTAGATGGCGTCCACGGTCTGGTCGACCTTGAGGTTCTTCATGCGCTTTTGCAGCTCGGGGTCTTCGACCTTGACCACCTGCAGCTTGCCTTCCGGCGGCAGCAGGCTGACTTCGTGGGTCTTGAGGTCGATCTTCTTGATCTGCGAGGTGACCTTCACCTGACGGAAGGCTTCGCCACCGGGGTTGGGGTTGTCCTTGGTGGCACGGATGGTGCCGGCCTCTTCCGAGGCTTTAGGTGCGCCGCCGACGTTGGTGTTCAGCACGTAGGCGACGGCACGGGTCACGTAGATGTCGACATTGTCGCCAACCTTGAGGTTGGGCAGGGCCTTGGCTTGTTCCGTGAGCTGGAAGGTCACGTCCTTGTCATGGGGGCCCTTGACGGTGACCTGGCGGTTGGCCTGGTCGATGGCGGTAACTTGCGTGCTGACATGGCTTTCCAGTGCTTCGCTGGCGATCGGCAGTTGGGCGGCGTGGGCGGTGAAGCTGGCGGCGGACACTAACGAGGCGAGCGCAATGGCGCGGGCGAGGGAACGGGTTGGATTCATTGGCCTGTCTTCCTTGTGATCGATACCGGTGAGTGGCATGCGAGGTTCAAGCATAGTCACAGGTTGGCCAGTGTGTGAGCGACCTGGTGTCGCTGTGGTCTCAGGCCAGCGTGTGAGCGGCGGTTCGCTGCTGCGACTTGCCCTGGGATACCGTGGGGACCGGCACCGCATTCTTCGCCGCCAGCACCTCGGCCATCACGCTGACCGCGATCTCCGCCGGGGTCTTGCTGCCGATATGGACGCCGATCGGCCCGTGCAGGCGCTCAAGCGATTGCTCGGTCTCGCCAAAATGCTCGATCAGCCGTTCGCGTCGCAGCTGGCTGTTGCGCCGCGAACCGATGGCGCCGACGTAGAACGCCGGGCTGTGCAGGGCTTCGAGCAGGGCCAGGTCATCGAGCCTGGGGTCGTGGCTGACGGCGATGACGCAGCTGCGCAGGTCGGCCCGGAAGGCGCGCACCACGTCGTCCGGCATGCCCGCGAGGTGCTCGACGCCGGCCAGCGCCCAGCTGGCCAGGTACTCCGGGCGCGGGTCGCACACCGCCACGCGAAAGCCGTTGAACAGGGCCATGGTCGCCAGGTATTCGGCCAGCGCGCCGGCGCCGATCAGCAGCATGCGGTAGCCGGGGCCGAGGGTGTTGCGCATGTGCTGGCCGTCGAAGCTGAACTGTGCCGGGGTGGCGCTGGCCTGGAGGGTGACGCTGCCGTCTTGCAGGGCAAGGTCGCGGCATACCAGTTGGCCGCTGTCGAGCTGCTCGAGCAAGCGCTGCAACAGCTGGGGCTCGGGGTTGAACTCGAGGATCAGTTCCAGCGTGCCGCCGCACGGCAGGCCGAAGCGGTGCGCCTCGTCGGCGCTGATGCCATAGCGGACCACCTCGGGGGCGCCGGCAGGCAGCCCGGGGCCGCCATGGGCGCTGGTATAGCGCTGGATCAGGTCGTCTTCGATGCAGCCGCCGGAGACGCTGCCAACCACCCGGCCATCACCGCGCAAGGCCATCATCGAGCCCACCGGGCGCGGCGACGAGCCCCAGGTACGGGCCACGTGGCGAGCAGCACGCGGTGATTGGCCTTGAGCCAGTCGTGGGCGGTGCGCAGGACCAGCAGATCGATGCTTTCCATGGTGTCCTCTGAATCGTGCTGACGTGTTGCAGGGCTATCTGTAGGAGCGGCCTTGTGTCGCGAAAGGGCTGCGAAGCAGCCCCCGGCAATCTTCATCTCGGCGCAGAAATCTGGGGCCGCTTCGCGCCCCTTTCGCGACACAAGGCCGCTCCTACAGGACAGCGTTGGGTTAACGCATATGCAAAATGATCGGGCTGCTGCTGGCCGGGTCGGTATGTTCACGCAGCTTGCCGACCGCCTTGGCGTCCACGGCGCCGCCCTGGTTGCCCCAGGTCGCGCGGGCAAAACTCAGCACCTCGGCAATCTCCCGGTCATTGAGCTGCTCACGAAACGCCGGCATGCGGTAGGCATCCGGCACCCCGGCGGCGACGATGCGCTGCGAGCCGTTGAGGGTGATGTTGATCGCCGAGGCGTTTTCGCTGGCCAGCATCGAGGTGGCGCCCGCCAGCGGCGGCATCCACTCGGCCTGGCCCTGGCCATCCAGGCCATGGCAGCTGGCGCAGCGGGTCACGTAGGTGTGCGCGCCGGGCGCCTCCAGGCGGCTGGCGGCGGACACGGCCTGGTACTGCCAGGGCGCGCCGTCGCGCTGCGGGTCGCCCGGCAACGATTTCAGGTAGCGGGCGATGGCGGCCAGGTCATCGTCGGCCATGAACTGCGTGGAGTTGTTGAATGCCTCGGTCATCGAGCCGTACACCACGGCGTGCTGGTTGCGCCCGGTCTTGAGGAACTGCACGATCTGCGCCTCGCTCCAGCGCCCCAGCCCGGTGTTGGGGTCCTGGCGCAGGCTGGGTGCGTACCAGCCGTCGAGCAGGGCGCCGGCGAGGAAGGGCACACCGGCCTCGTCCAGCGCCTTCTCGTTGAACGCCAGGCCGCGCGGGGTGTGGCAACTGCCGCAGTGGCCGGGGCCCTGGACGATATAGGCGCCACGGTTCCACAGCGCATCCTGCCCGGGTTTCTGTGCATAGGGCGTGTTCGGCGCGAACAGGCCGTTCCACAGGGCGATCGGCCAACGCAGGTTGAGCGGCCAGGGGATGCTGCTGGGGATGTTGGCCTGGTTGGCCGGCTGCACGCCCTGCATGAAGAAGGCATACAGCGCGCGCAGGTCGTCGTCACTGAGCTTGGCGTAGGACGGGTAGGGCATGGCCGGGTACAGCCGGCGCCCGCCCGGTGCGACGCCGTGGCGCACGGCGCGGTCGAAGTCGGCCAGGCTGTAGTCGCCGATGCCGTGCTGGCGATCGGGGGTGATGTTGGTGGCATGGATCGCCCCCAAGGGCGTTGCCATCTCCAGCCCGCCGGCGAACGGCGCCTGGCCGGGCAGGCTGTGGCAGGCCACGCAATCGCTGAGCCGGGCGACGTACTCGCCACGGTTGACCAGCGCCGCGTCCACTGGCGTGTCGGCGCTGAAGGGCGAGGCAGGTTCGCGGGTGACGTACCAGGCCAGCAGGCCTGCCGCGACCAGGCACGGCAGGGCCAGCCAGCCCGCGATTGTTGCGAAGCGACGGTTGTTCATGGGCGGTCCTGTCGGGTCAGCTGAAGCTGTAGCGGCTAAGGGGCAGGCTGCGGATGCGCTGGCCGGTCAACCGCGCTACCGCGTTGGCCACCGCTGGCGCTACCGCCGGCAGTGGCGGTTCGCCTATGCCGCCCATCTTCGCGCCGCTCTCGACGATGCGCACATGCACCCGGGCCATGCGCGAAGGCGGCAGGATCGGGTACAGGTCGTAGTTGCGCGCCCTGGGCATGCCGTCGAGCCACACCGCTTCCTCCACCAGCGCCTGCGACAGCCCCAGGGCCACCGCGCCATTGACCTGGGCCTCGATGATCGCCGGGTTGACGATGCTGCCCGGGTCGATGGCCTGCCAGATGTCATGCACCTTCACCTGGCCGCCGTCGATCGACACCTCGGCGATCACCGCTGCCTCCGAGCCGAACGGCGAGGCCATGGCCACGCCCCGGGCGCGCTTGCTGCCGTCTTCGGCGGTGAACGGCCCGCGCTTCCAGCCGCCGGACAGTTCGCCCACCGCTTGCAGCAGATGGGTCAGTCGCGGGTTGTCGCGCAGCAGGTGCAGGCGCAGTTCGAACGGGTCGTGGCCGCCCTTGTCGGCCAGTTCGTCGAGGAAGGCTTCATAGAAGAAGTCGTTCAACGAATTGCCCACCGAGCGCCAGTAACCGAGCATGGCCGGGCCTTTCACATACACCTGCGCAATGCGCTTGTTGGCGATGGCGTAGGCCTTGCCCGACAACCCTTCGAGGGCGGTGGGGTCGAGTTTTTCGCCCTGCTGGCCGGCCAGGGCTTCGGTGGGGCCTTCGGTGGCGCTGACGGCCTCGATGGCTACCGGCAAGCCTTCGGCGTCCAGCCCGGCGCGGAACTTGACCGCAGCCACCGGGCGCAGCACGTCGCGCAGGAATTCTTCCTCACGGGTCCAGATCAGCTTCACCGGGCGCCCGACCGCCTTGGCCAGGGCAATGGCCTGGGGGTAGGGGTTGGCCGAGTCGTAGAGGAAGTGCCGGCCGAAGAAACCGCCCAGCAACGGCGAGTGCAGGGTGATCTGCGCAGCGTCGAGGCCGGTACGTTTGGCGATATCGTCGCGGAACATGTCCGGCGCCTGGTTGGGCAGCCACACCTCCAGGGTGCCGTCGGGGTTGAACCGCGCGGTGGCGGACGGTGGCTCGAGCTGGGCGTGGTTGAGGTACTGGTTGTGGTAACTGGCCTCGACCGTGGTCTTGGCGCTGGCCAGGGCGGCGGCCACATCGCCTTCGTTTTCGTCGTCGCGGGGCGTGCCGGGCTGGCTGGCCAGGTGTTCAAGCCAGGCGGCGCTGGAAAAGTCCGCCGGCATCGGCCGCACCTTGCTGTCGGCGCCAGGCGCCTGCCAGTCCACCTGCAAGGCTTCGACCGCCCGTTTGGCATGCCACCAGCGTTCGGCGACCACCGCCACCGCGCCGGGCAGTTGATGCACCGAGTGCACGCCCTTCATGGCCTTGACCTGGTCTTCGTTGCGCAGGCTGCCCACCGTCATCCCCAGGCGCGGTGCATGTTGCACGGCGGCGTGGAGCATGCCGTCGAGCTTGACGTCGATGCTGTAGACGGCTTTGCCGGTGGACTTGTCGTAGGCATCCAGGCGCCGCACCGGCTTGCCGATCCAGCGGAACTGGCTGGGGTCGCGCAGGGTGATGCCGGCCGGGTCCGGCACCGGCAGGTCCATGGCGCGGCTGGCCAGTTCGCCGTAGCCCAGCGAGCGGCCCGAGGCGGCATGGATCACCTTGCCCGGCTCGGTGCCGAGTTCGCTCACCGGCACCCCCCACTGCTCGGCGGCAGCCTGCATCAGCATGGCCCGGGCCAGCGCACCGAGGCGGCGCATGGTCGGGTAGCTCATGCGCACCGACATGCTGCCGCCGGTAATGCGCATGCCGTTTTCCATCACCACATAGGCCTCGCCGGGCGGGGCGCTGTCGACCACGAAGCTGGCGGGGTCGGCGTCCAGTTCTTCGCCGACGATCTGCGCCATGGCGGTGAAGGTGCCCTGGCCGCCTTCCATGAACGGGCTGAGCAGGCGAATGCTGCCGTCCGGGCGGATTTCCAGGAACGCCGGCACCTGGGTGCCGCGCTCGGTAGTTGCCGCCGCAGCCTGTACCCGTGGCGCGCCCAGTGGCAGGCCGAAGCCGAGCACCAGGGCACCCACGGCTGTGCCGGCGAGGAAGCGGCGGCGCGACAGATTGACGGTTTCGCCCACGGGCAGCTTGAGCAAGTCTTCGGGGGTGTCGATGCGCATGCTCATCAGGCGTTCTCCCCTTGGGCCAGCGCATGCACGGCAGCATGGATGGCGTTGTAGGTGCCGCAGCGGCACAGGTTGACCATCGCCGCGTCGATTTGCGCATCGCTGGGTTTGGCGGTGTGCTTGAGCAGCGCGGTGGCCGCCATCACCTGGCCGGACTGGCAATAACCGCACTGCGCCACCTGGTGCTCGACCCAGGCCGCGACCACCCGCTTGCCGATGGCGTCGGCCTCGATCGCCTCGATGGTGGTCACCTCGCGGCCCACCACCCCGGCCACCGGCGTCACGCAGGCGCGCACCACATTGCCGTCCACCAGCACCGAACAGGCGCCGCACTGGGCCAGGCCGCAGCCGTACTTAGTGCCGGTCAGGCCGAGATCGTCACGGATCACCCACAGCAGCGGGGTGTCGGCTTCGGCGTCAACCTGGTAGGTCTTCTGGTTGATTCGTAGTTCCATGATGGTGGGCTCCATGGCTCATCGTGCTGATCATCGGTTGATGTCGGATCGTTATGGGCAGGGTGGCGCAGCGAGGCGCCGCCTCTGGTGGCAACAGTTGTCGAACCTGAGCGAACTTTAGTCCTGGGGCGCCGGGTTTCCCATCCATGGGCCTGCAGGTTCAGAGGATCAGGCAAGCATTCCAGCGGATTGCGCTAGTGCGCCAGGGCAATGGCGCGTGGCGGGCCTCATCGCCGGCAAGCCGGCTCCCACAGAGACTGGCGTGAACCCTGTGGGAGCCGGCTTGCCGGCGATGAGGCCGGTGCAGGCAGCCCCCGTTCAGGACCGCTTGGTCGCAGCCTCGAACGCACGCAACAACTGCTCGGCCGAGTACGGCTTGTTCAACAGCTCCACGCCAGGCTGCGCATCGTCGGCCAGCACCTGGCTGTAGCCGCTGGTCAGCACCAGCGCGATGTCGGGCCAGCGGCGCTTGATGGTGCGGGCCAGTTCCATGCCGCTGACCCCGGGCATGACCACATCCGACAGCACCAGGTCGATGCGCGGCTGGCCGGCTTCCAGCAGCGCCAGGGCGCTGATGCTGTCGTGGGCCAGGCTGGTGGCATAACCCATGTCGGCCAGCAGGTTGGCGGTGAATTCACGTACCTGCAGGTTGTCCTCGACCACCAGGATGCGGCCCTTGGGCTTGGCCAGGGTGGCCTCGGGCGTCGCTGCCAGGTCGGGGGCGGGGGCGGCCACCGCGGGCAACGACACGGTGAAGGTGGTGCCCTGGCCGGGAGTGCTCTGCACGCTGATCGCACCACCGGATTGATGGACGAACCCGTACACCTGGGACAGCCCCAGCCCGGTGCCCTTGCCGACTTCCTTGGTGGTGTAGAACGGGTCGAAGATCCGCTCCAGATCGGCGGCGGCGATGCCATGGCCGTCGTCGGTCACGGCGATGGTGACCTGGTCATCGGTGGCTTCGAGGGTGAGGGTGATGGTGCCTTGCCCCTGCATGGCATCGCGGGCATTGACCACCAGGTTGACCAGGGCGGTTTCGAATTGGTTCAGGTCCGCCTCGATGTAGCAGGGCTGCGCGGGGCCCTGCACCAGCACCTGCATGTGCGCGCCGACGATGCTGCGCAGCATTTCGGCGATCTGTTCGACCTGATGCAGCACCGCGAACACTTCCGGGCGCAGTGCCTGGCGGCGGGCGAAGGCCAGCAGTTGGCTGGTGAGCTTGGCGGCACGGTCGGTGGTGTCGAGGATGGCGTCCAGGTAACGCTGCTGGCGCTCTGCGGGCAGCGGCTTGCGGCGCATCAGCTCTGCGGCGTTGCGGATCACCGTCAGCAGGTTGTTGAAGTCGTGGGCCACCCCGCCGGTGAGCAGGCCGATGGCTTCGAGCTTCTGCATCTGGCGCATCTGCGCTTCGGCCGCCTGCAGGTCGCGAGAGCCGGTTTGCACCTGGACTTCCAGTGCTTGGTTGAAGGTGCGCAGTTGCTGCTCGGCGTCATGGCGGTCGTGCACGTCCACCGCGGTGCCGTACCAGCGCAGCAGGGCGCCGCTCTCAGGGTCGCGGTAGGGCTGGGCGCGCACCATGAACCAGCGGTAGCTGCCATCGTGGTGGCGCAGGCGGTGTTCGCTCTCGAACACCTGGCCGCTGGCGCGGGCCTGGGCAAAACCTTGCTCGGCGGCGGCGATGTCGTCGGGGTGCACGCAGGTTTCGGCATACCAGTGGAAAGCCTCTTGCTGGCCGGTTTCGCCGAAATAGTCGTGCCAGCGCTGGTTGAAGAATTCGAAGCGCCCGTTCTGGTCGGCCACCCAGACCAACTGCGGCACGGTGTCGGCGATGGTCTTGAATGCCGATTCGCTCTCGCGCAGGCGGGCCATCATTTCGTGCTGCTGGGTCACGTCCACCGCAGCGCCGAACCATTCGCTGATCTCGCCGTGGTCGTCGAAGATCGGCACGGCCCGCGACAAGGTCCAGCCGAAGCGGCCGTCTGGCAGCCATACGCGGTGTTCCAGTTCGAAGATGGCCCGCTCGGCTATCGCCTTGGCGATGGCGGCGAGCACTTTGGGCCGGTCTTGCGCAGGTATGTAGGTTTCGATCCACTGCGGGTCGGGTTGTGTGGCGTCTTGCAGAAACCCCTCGCCGCTGAGTTGATGCATGGCCTGCCAGTCAGGGCTCATGCGATAGATCGCGGTGCTGCTCGCGGTCGCCAGCAAGCGCAAGCGCAGCTCGCTGTCCAGCAGCGCGCGGCCCAATGTGGGGACTGCCGGGGGTTCTGGTCGGCTGTTGGGCATGTGTAATGGTCCTGAAGTCTCGTGCGCCTGGCGGGCTCCTCAGGTGCGCGCGCCTGATGATCGAATGTTCAGATTAGCCGCTGCGCCCCGACCTTGCGGGGATCAGCGCAACACCTGCACCTGCAAAAAAGTGTCTGCGACATCCGATCCCCTGATGTGGCAAAAAATTCCCTGTGGGATCACGCGGGCCAGCGCCTTGGCGTTTCAGCCAAGCTCGCGTGACATCAACCAATGTTCCTCGCCCCAGGCCTCGAAGCGCTCCAGCAGGCGCCAACCGCGCTTTTGGTAATACGCCTGCTGATCGTGGGTATGCAGGTAAAGGGTCGTGATGCCAGTTGTGCGCGCCTGTTCGCAGATGCCGTCGATCAGTTGCTCGGCCAGGCCCTGGCCACGCGCCTGCGGGGTGACGAACACGCAGGCCAGCCAAGGGCCGAGGTCGGGGCGCTCGGGCAGGTCGTCAGTGGCCAGCGCGGCGCTGCCCAGCAGCTGGTCGCCGTCGAGGGCGATCAGGCAGCGCCACTGGCCATTGTATTGGCCATCGGAGAATGCCTTTTGCCAGTCGGGCAGGGGCAGGTCGGCGAATTCGTAGTGGAACTGCTGGTGCAGCCATAGCGCCAGGGTGTCGCTGTGCTGCATGTGGTTTTCGAGCCAATCCAGGCGGAGCATGGGCATTCCTTTCAAGTGAGGCCTTGTTGCAGGCCAGGGGTACCGGCGCTGGGGCGCTCGCGTATGATGGCGCACTTTTTGGCCCGGGCGCCATTGCCAGGCCTGTTAACCCACGCGAGTAAGGACACGTAAATGCGCGAGCGCAAATCGGCACGACTGCTGGTCATCAACCCGCAGCGACGGGTGCTGTTGTTCAGGTTCGTGCACACGCAAGGTGCGTTGGCCGGTGACGATTACTGGGCTACGCCGGGCGGCGGGCTGGAGGCGGGCGAGAGCTTCGAGGCCGCGGCCATTCGCGAGTTGCGTGAAGAGACCGGCATCGTCATCGATGCGGTGGCTGAGTCCATCGCCGAGCGCCGCTTCCCGCTGGTGCTGCCCAGCGGCGAAGAGGTGCTGTCGGTGGAGCGCTATTTCATCGTGCAGGTGGTGCAACGCGCGCTGTCCAACGCCGAGTGGACTGCAAACGAATGCGCGGTGATTGCCGACCATCGCTGGTGGTCGGCCGAGGAGCTGCGGGCGACCACCGACACCGTATGGCCGCAATGGTTGGTTGGCAAACTGGAGGAAGAGGGCGTGTTTGCTTCGGCGCCGGATCTTACGACAGCGCCGCAAATACCGACCCGGTAATCCGCTCGCTCAACAGCTCCAGTGCCCGCAGCCCCGCCAGCGAATTGCCCGCGGCATTGAGCGCCGGTGACCACACGCAGATGCTGTAGCGCCCCGGCACCACCGCGACGATGCCGCCGCCCACGCCGCTCTTGCCGGGCAAACCCACCCGGTAGGCAAAATTGCCGGCCTCGTCATACAGCCCGCTGGTGGCCATGATCGCGTTCACCTGCTGCGCCTGGCGCGCGCTCAGCACCTGCTCGCCGCTGTTGGGGCAATAGCCGTTGTTGGCCAGAAAGGCGAACCCACGCGCCACGTCGACGCAGCTCATCGACAGCGCGCAGTGGTGGAAGTAACTGCGCAGCACCGCGTCGACATCGTTGTGGAAGTTGCCGAAGGCCTGCATCAGGTAGGCCATGGCCGCGTTGCGCGCGCGGTGCTGGTATTCCGACTCGGCCACCACGCTGTCGCTGACGATCTTCGGGTTGGCCGCCAGGCGGCGGACGAAGTCGCGCATCGACAGGGTCGGGGTGGCGTAGCGTGACTGGTTGATGTCGCAGATCACCAGGGCGCCGGCGTTGATGAACGGGTTGCGCGGGCGGCCTTTTTCCACCTCCAGCTGCACCAGCGAGTTGAACGCCTGCCCCGACGGCTCGTAGCCCAGCCGCGACCAGATGCCTTCGCCGCTGTGGTTGATCGCCTGGACCAGGCTGAACACCTTGGAGATGCTCTGGATCGAGAACGGCGTTTGCGCGTCACCCGCGCAGTGCAACTGGCCGTCCAGGCCCTGCACGGCGATGCCCAGCTGGCGCGGTTCGACCTGGGCGAGGGCGGGGATGTATTGAGCCACCTGGCCTTGTTCGAGCAGGGGGCGGACGTGGTCGAGGATCTCTTGCAGAAGTGCTTGCATCGGGGGACCTGGGGCGAAAGGGCAGCGCTTGCGGGAAGTCCTGATAGACGCAGGCCAGCGGCTTCGGAGCACATCGATTGCATCAAGCGCTGCCAGCCGCTAGAGTCTCGCCCCAGGCGTTCGCTGCGCCCGCGGTCCGCGCGAAGGGGTTGCCCAGGCACAGCACGATTTCTTTACATTCCAGCTCCCGGCTTGTCGGCGGACCGAGCCCCACAAGGAGTTGGCATGCCCGCCATTCATGCATCCCGCCATCACGGCCTGATTGACCTGCCCGCCTTGCGCAAGCGCGCCAAGCGCCTGCTGAAAACCCTGGACGACGAAACCTGCGCCCAACTGCGCGCCCTTGGCTTGCCCGGGCCCGAGTATCGGCTGGCCGACACCCAGTGGCTGGTCGCCCGCGAAGCCGGTTTCCCCAGTTGGCCAAAGCTCAAGGCCCATGCCGATGCCGTCGATTTCGCCGCCCGCCACCCCGGTTTTGCCAGCGACGGCGAAGCGCAGGTGCAGCATTGGCGCTGCGGCAACGATATCGAGCACAGCCTGCGCATCGCCGGGTTTACCGGTGCCTTCCACATGTTCGACGACCCCATGGTCATGGGGCCGGTGCCGGCGTTGCCGGAGGCTGCGTACTGGCAGGTACGTACCGAGTATGTACTGCGGGCGTTCAAGCTCCCGGCGCAGGATATCGAACAGCGCCATGCCAGGCAGCGCGCAGCATTGGCGCAGTTGAACAGCGACAGCGAAATGGTCCTCTGGTGCGAGGCGGACGCCTACGACCAGCTGTTCCTGATTCGCGTACTGGCCAGCTTGCCGTGCCTGCCGCGTCGCCTGGAACTGATCGAAACCTGCCAGGTTCCCGGCGTGCAGCACTTTGTCGGTATCGGCCAACTGGCCCCTGATGTACTGGCTTGGCTGTGGCCACAACGGCGCGTCCTCGGCGAGGACGCCTTGGCCCTGGCGCGGCAGGCCTGGGCCGCCTACACCGCACCAGACCCGCGCGCCTGGGCGCAGCTTGCCAGCCGCCCGCATGCGGCCCTGCCGCTGCTGCAGGGTGCGCTGGCGCGTCAGCTGCAGGAGCTGCCCGGCGCCGAGGATGGCCTGAGCCTGACCGAGCGTTTGACCCTGCGCATTCTCGCGCGCCTGGGCGAGCAGCCGGCGGCGCGGGTGTTCGCCGAACTGATGGCGAATGAGGAGCCACTGCCATACCTGGGCGACATGATGTTCGGCGTGCTGCTGCGCCCGTTGATCGACAGCCCACGGCCATTGCTGCTCGAAGGCGAGGGCGACAGCTGGCAACAACGTCAGTTACGCCTTACGGCGCTGGGTGAGCAGGTGCTGGGCAGGCAGGCCAACTGGCTTGACCAACAGCCGGCCGAGCGTTGGGTGGGCGGGGTGCGGATCGCTGCTGGCCAGGCGCCCTGGGTAGTGAATGAGGCAGGGCAGGTGTGGCAGCGATGAACACCTGAGTTCGCAACGCCGCGTGTCGTCGCTTTTCAAGCGTCGACACCGCGGCAAAATGCGTCGCGCATAGCAAACGTTTTCCCCTTGCAGCGGTTGTGGTTACTGCGCTGCTACGCGACTCCTTGTATCCTTGCCCATGGCCAGGAATGCGCCTTGTGCCGTTGCCTGCAGGTAATGGCAGCCAGCTTGAGAATTCGGAATCTCCATCAGGTACTGACGTGAAGCGTGACATCCACCTCGTTGTGCTCTTGCTACTGGTTATTGGTTGTTCGCTGGCATCGCTGACCCTGTGGAAAGTCATGGCTTCCCGGGAGCGTGCGCTGGAGGAGGTGAACGTCCACGGGCTGAACCTGACCCAGGCCCTGTCGACCTATTCCGAAGGCATCGTGCGCCAGAGCTCGTTGCTGCTGCTTGGTTTGGTCGAGCGTCTGGAGACCGAAGGCAGCGGCCCGGCGCAGATCGAGCGGCTGAGAACCCTGGTGAGCCGTCAGCAGCCGCTGATGCCGCAGCTCAGCGGCGTCACCATCTACGACAACCAAGGCCGCTGGCTGATGTCGTCCAACCGGCCGATCCCGTCGGGTGCCAACAGCAGCGACCGGGCCTATTTCATCCATCACCGCGACGATCCTTCGCGCGAGCCCTTCATCGGCCTGCCGATCCGCAGCCGCTCCAACCAGGAGTGGGTGATCACCATCAGCCGCCGTTTCAATGACGCCGATGGCGCGTTTGCCGGGGTGGTGGCCGTGACGCTGGGGGTGCAGAACTTCCTGAGCCTGTTCGGCCAGATCGATGTCGGGCAGGAAGGCGCGATCGGCCTGTCCTATACCGACGGCTCGATGCTGGTGCGCTATCCCTTCCGTGAGCAGGACATGGGGCGCAACTTCGCCAAGTCGCCGATCTATGCCAAGTACCTGGTGGAGCAATCCGTGGGGACTGCGTCGTTCACCTCAAGCCTTGATGGCGTCGAGCGGTTGTATGCCTTTCGCAAGAACGACCGGCTGGGGCTGGTGACCACGGTCGCGGTGGGCAAGCACGAAGTGCTGGCGGCATGGAAGCTCGAAGCGCTGGTGTCGCTGTTGGTGGTGGCCGGCCTGCTGGGCCTGACGGGCGTCATCGGCTGGATGCTGATCCGCGATATCCGCCGCAGGACCGCCGTGGAGGGTGAACTGCGGGTCACCCAGCAACAGTTGCTTGACTCCAACCAGCAGCTCGAACGCCTGGCGATGAACGATGCCCTGACGGGCCTGGCCAACCGCCGCTGTTTCGATGAAACCCTGGCGCTGGAAGTGCAGCGCGCCCAGCGCCAGGGCACGAGCCTGGCGTTGCTGATGATCGATATCGATTACTTCAAACTGTACAACGACACCTACGGGCATGTTGCCGGCGACGCCTGCCTGCGCGAAGTCAGCCACGTGCTGCAGGCCTGTGTCCGGCGCGCCGGTGACCTGGTGGCGCGCTATGGCGGTGAGGAAATTGGCGTCATCCTGCCCAACACCGAGCGCGATGGGGCAGAGGCGGTGGCACGGCATGTGCTCGAGCGGCTGAGCCAGCGAAGCATCGAGCATCGCACCAGCCCCTTTGGGCAGGTTACCGTGAGCGTCGGCATTGCCTCGGTGCCGGGGGCGCAACTGCACAGCGGCCAGGCCTTGATCGACGGGGCTGACCAGGCGCTTTATGGCGCCAAGGGCGCCGGGCGCAACCAGCAGGCCTGTGCCTGACGCAGGCGAGCTGGACAGCATTTTCGGTATATGGTTGTATGTTGCAACTAATTACTGGCGAGGCTGACAGATGAACATCGATCCTTCCCTGGTGGAGCAGATCCGTAGCGCTTCACGCACCATGGTTCGCGAGCTGGGCTTCATGGGCAACACCCTGGCGGGCACTGCCCATTCGCCCTCGGCGGTGCATGCGTTGCTGGAACTGGGCAACTGTGGCGCGTTGACGGCGGCGCAGTTGGTGCAGCTGCTGGGCCTGGAGAAGTCCAGCGTCAGCCGCATGGTCGCCAGGTTGATCGATGCCGACGAGGTCGAAGAAGCCGCTGGCGA
Source organism: Pseudomonas oryziphila (assembly GCF_003940825.1). Taxonomy (NCBI): domain Bacteria; kingdom Pseudomonadati; phylum Pseudomonadota; class Gammaproteobacteria; order Pseudomonadales; family Pseudomonadaceae; genus Pseudomonas; species Pseudomonas oryziphila. The sequence continues at coordinate 2,220,560 of NZ_CP034338.1, forward strand.
AGCAGACGGCCGTACCAAACGCCTCACCCTGACCGCCAAGGGCCAGCGCACGGTCGAGGCGATCCATGCCTTTGGCCAGGCCCAGGTCAGCAGCGCGCTTGCCGTACTTGATACCGCGCAACAGCAGGGCGTGGCGCAAGGGCTGCAAGCCTATGCCCAGGCGCTGCAGGCTCATCGCCTGGGCACCGAGACAAAGCCAGCCAGCGCGATCCAGATCAGTTCCGGTTACCGCCCCGGTCTGATCGGCCGTATTGCCGAAATGCATGGGGTGTACTACGCCCGGCACTCAGGCTTCGGGTCGTACTTCGAGCGCAAGGTCGCCACTGGCGTGGCCGAGTTCATCGGGCGCCTGGACGATCCGCGCAATGCTATCTGGGTGGCCAGCCAAGGGGAGCGCATCGTTGGCTCGGTGGCCATTGATGGGCAGGGCCATGGCGACAGCACCGCCCATCTGCGCTGGTTCATTCTGGACGACGGCTGCCGAGGTGCTGGCGCGGGCCGCCGCTTGCTTCACGAGGCCATGACGTTCTGCGACCGGCAGGGGTTCTCGGCCATCGAGCTCTGGACATTCAAGGGGCTGGACGCGGCGCGGCGCCTGTATGAGTCGTTCGGCTTCGAGCTTACCCACGAGGCGCCCGGTGATCAGTGGGGCGCGAAGGTCATCGAGCAGCAGTTCGTGCGGCGGGTGGGGCCGCGGTAGCCTGCCATTGCGCTCACTTGCCCTGAGCATCCGCGTCCGCAAGCCTGTGCTCAAGCGCATGCGCACGGTGCACTGGCCCGCTCTAGTACGGGGGCGAGCGTTTATCAGCAAGCTTCTGTAAGCTGCTGGCTCCACCCTCCGCAGAGTCCTTGAAAATGGATGCCCACTCGATTCTTGCCTTCACCCTGGTCGCCGCGATCGCCATTGCCAGCCCTGGCCCCGCAACGCTGATGGCGATCAATAACAGCCTGGCTCACGGGCAACGCAGCGCGGTGTGGTCGTCGCTGGGCAACGCCAGTGGGCTGTTCTGCCTGTCGGCGGCGGCGATGCTGGGCCTCGGCGCATTGCTGGCCAGCTCCGAATGGCTGTTCAACGCGGTGAAGATCCTCGGTGCCGGCTACCTGTTCTACCTGGGCGCCAAGCAGTTGCTGAAGAAAAGCCCGATGCTGGTGGACGGCCTCGAGGACGGCGCGAAGAAGGCCAGCCCCACGCCGCGGAAACTCTACAAGTCGGCATTCCTCACGGCGGTGACCAACCCCAAGGCGACCATGTTCTTCACTGCGCTGTTCCCGCAGTTCATCGACCAGGGCGCCGCGCTGCTGCCGCAGTTCCTGATCCTCACCAGCATCTTCATGGCGTTGTCGCTGGCGTCGCTGAGCCTGTATGCCGCGCTCGCCACCCGGGCCAAGGGCGTGCTGACCCGGCCGGCGCTGTCGCGTTGGGTGAGCCGAGTGGTGGGGACCACCTTCATTGGTTTTGGCGCGGCGATTTTGACCATGCGCCGGCAAGGGGTGTAACGCTCAGGCCACGGGCGTCGACACCGTATTGACGCCCTCCAGCGTGGCAAAGGAAATGTCCTTTGCCGTGAGCAGGAAATCACTCATGTAGGGTACTTCGAGCATGTCGCTGCGAACCGCTGCGTACAGCGTGGCGTGCAGGCCTTGCTCGCCCAGGCGCTTGGCAATCACATAACCGCGCAAGCTGTACTCATGCACCGCCCAGTTTGGCAGGCAGCAAACCCCACGGCCGCTGGCCACCAACTGCATCATCATGATCGTCATTTCTGCGGTGCGCACCTGTGCCGGCTCGATCTCGGCCGGTTCGATGAAGCGGGTGAAGATATCCAGGCGGTTGCGCTCGATCGGGTAGGTGATCAGGGTTTGGCTGGCGATATCGGCAGGTTCCACATAGGGCTTTTCACGCAGGGCATGGTGCTTGTCGATGGCCAGCATGGCTTCGTAGCCGAATAGCGGCACGTAGGTAATGCCGGGCAGGGGGATGGGGTCGGAGGTCACCACGAGGTCGAGGTCCCCGCGTTCCAGGGCCGGCAGCGGCGCGAACGACAACCCCGATGCCAGGTCCAGTTCGACGTCTGGCCAGGCGCTGCGGAATTCGTCCAGCGAGGGCATCAGCCATTGGTAGCAGCTGTGGCATTCGATCGCGATATGCAGCCGGTCGGCTGTGCCGCCAGCCAGTTTGCCCAGGTTGCGTTCCGTCGTGCGGATCAGGGGCAGTACCTGGTCGGCCAGTTGCAGCAGCTTGAGGCCGGCGGTGGTAAAGCGCACCGGCTTGGACTTGCGCACGAACACGGGCATGCCGAGGCGGTTTTCCAGCTCGCGGAACTGGTGCGACAGCGCCGACTGCGTGAGGTGCAGGCGCTCGGCGGCGTCGGGCAGGCTGTCCGTTTCGCGCAAGGCATGCAGTGTACGAAGGTGTCTCAAGTCGATCATGAGCAGAAGGCAAAGCCTCAAGCCGCGTCAGGCGCGGCGAGGTTGCAATAGTTTCCTTTGAAATACAGCAGGGGTTGCGTAGCCGAGGCTTCATGCAGCTTTAACGCTTTCACTTCGCCGATGACGATCAGGTGATCCCCGGCTGCGTGTTCGGCGTGAATCTGGCAATCAAGCCAGTGCAGGCTGCCGGCGATGACCGGGTTGCCCAAAGGCGAGGCCTGCCATTGGACGCCATGCCACTTGTTTGTGCCTTTGCGGGCGAACTGGTTGGAAATCCCGACCTGCTCACCCGACAGGATGTTCACCGCAAAGCGACCCGCCTGGCGCATGCCGGGATAGCTGGCCGAGCTGGCCATCACGCTGAATGACACCAGCGGCGGGCTCATCGACACGCTATAGAACGACTGGCAGGTGAAGCCGAGCGGCTCGCCATCGATGAGCGAGGTGATGACCGTGATGCCGGAGGCGTAGTGCCCGAGCGCTTCGCGAAAGCGCGAGGGCTCGATGGCAGTGGTGGAAAGTGACATGGAGGGACCTGATGTTTACCTGCCCTTAATTGGCCAGGAGTTCTCTGCGGACGATTTCTGCGCCTGCACTCAAGGCACTCAGCTTGCCGCGGGCGACCTGACGGGGCAGGGGGGCCATGCCACAGTTGGTGCAAGGGTAGAGCTTGTCGGCATCGACGAACTGCAGTGCCTTGCGCAGGGTATTGGCCACTTCCTCGGGTGTTTCAACGGCGTGGTTCGCCACGTCAATGGCGCCGACCATCACTTTCTTGCCGCGGATAAGCTCGATCAGCTCCATGGGGACATGAGAGTTGTGGCATTCCAGCGAGATGATATCGATGCTGGATTTTTGCAGCTTGGGGAAGGCCTCTTCATATTGCCGCCACTCCGACCCCAGGGTCTTTTTCCAGTCGGTGTTGGCTTTGATGCCATAGCCGTAGCAAATATGGACGGCGGTTTCACACTTGAGGCCTTCAATGGCCCGTTCCAGGGTGGCAACCCCCCAGTCATTGACTTCGTCGAAGAACACATTGAATGCCGGTTCATCGAACTGGATGATGTCGACACCGGCAGCTTCCAGCTCCCTGGCTTCCTGGTTGAGGATCCTGGCGAATTCCCAGGCCAGTTTTTCGCGGCTTTTGTAGTGGTTGTCATACAGCGTATCGATCATGGTCATGGGGCCTGGCAGCGCCCATTTGATCGGCTGCCCGGTTTGCTGACGCAGGAACTTGGCATCTTCGACAAACACCGGTTTTTGCCGCGCTACAGCGCCCACCACTGTCGGTACGCTGGCGTCATAGCGATCACGGATGCGCACGGTTTCACGCTTCTCGAAATCAACGCCGCTCAGGTGCTCGATGAAGGTGGTTACAAAGTGCTGGCGGGTTTGCTCGCCGTCACTGACGATATCAATGCCGGCGTGTTGCTGCTCCTGCAATGACAGGCGCAAGGCATCCTGTTTACCTTCGATCAATGCCTGATCTTGCAGCTTCCAGGGTGACCAGAGTGTCTCGGGTTGTGCCAGCCAGGAGGGCTTGGGCAAACTACCTGCCGTCGACGTGGGTAACAGCTTTTTCATGAAGATGGCCTTGTATTTCCAATGGATCAGGCAGCGTAGTTGGCGGACCACTGCTCAAGTATCGAGTGATAAGGTTTGATGAAGTGTTCCTCGACGAAGCGCCCCTGCTCGATAGCCAGGCGGCTACGTTCCTCTCGGTCGTAGACAATGCGCGTCAGCGAATAATCTTCATGCTTCAGGCTGGGCTGGTAGGATTTCCCTGCCGCAGAATTGGCATTGTAGATTTCGGGGCGGTAGATCTTCTGGAAGGTATCCATGGTGCTGATGGTGCTGATCAGCTCAAGGTTGCTGTAGTCACCGAGCAGGTCGCCGGAGAAATAGAAGGCCAATGGTGCCACACTGTTCGGTGGCATGAAGTAACGCACCTTCATGCCCATTTTGGCGAAGTAGTCATCGGTCAACGAGTGTTCATCTTGCTGATATTCATAACCCAGTACCGGGTGCTGGTTTTCAGTGCGACGGTAGGTCTTGCTGCTGGAAATACTCAGGCAGATGACAGGTTGTTTGGCAAAGTGTTCTTTATAGGTTGTTGAGCTGACGAAGTGCTTGAATAACTTTCCGTGCAGTTCTCCAAAGTGCTCTGGCGTGCTGAACGCTGGCTGGTTTTTATTGTGCCCCAGGAGTAGCACGCTAAAGTCGTAATCGCGCACGTAAGACGAAAAGTTGTTCCCCACCATGCCGGCCGTGCGTTCGCCGGTTTTTCGATCGACTATTTGTGTTTTCAATAGTTCGATCAGCGGCAGGCCGTTTTCGGCGCTTGCGACATCGATGTTCATTTCGACGGAAATGATTTCAAGCTCGACGCTGTAACGATCCCCGTGTGGATTGTCCCAGTGCGCCAAGGCATTGAAGCGGTTGTCAATCATCCGCAGGGTGTTGCGCAAGTTCTGCCGGCGACTCGCACCTCTCGCCAAGTTGGCGAAATTGGTCGTGAGGCGGGTATTTTCGGAGGGCTGATAATTTTCGTCGAAGCGAATGCGCTTGATAGAAAATTCAAAGTCCGTTTTCACCATGATCGGGGTCCCACTCAAATATTCATAGATACTGCAATTGGTATGTATTTTATGTGGCGGTACTGAGCGAGTGGAACTGAATTGATTTCACAAGCCCTTTAGTCACGCTCATGACCGCTGCGCTGCTCAATGCGACCAGCAAGGCGGAGCAGCATGGGGCGATGCAATGAAAGGCGGCTTTGGGTCGATAACGCAGCTTCGAGTGGCCTTCTGGCGCCAGGGGTCGATACTTCTCTGTACAGGCGTGCGCGCTGCGGGTTTCGCGCACTGCGGGAGGTGGTAGATGAACAAGCTATCGATTGTAGGTGCCGGCATGGTGGGCGAGGCGGCGGCCCAGGTCATCGCCCGGGAAGAGTTGTGCCGCGAGTTGATGTTGATCGATGTGCAGGGCGAGTTGGCGCAGGGCAAGGCGCTGGATGTGTGGCAGGCGGCCATCGAGTCGGGGTCCGATACCCGGGTGCTTGGCGGGTCCGATGCCAAGATGCTGCAAGGTTCCGACCTGGTGGTGATTACCGCGGGTGTGCCGCGCAAACCAGGGCAATCGCGTCAGGATGTGTTGAGCATCAACCTGCCCATTCTCGACAGCATCCTGCTGGATATCATGCGCCATGCGCCGGCGGCGACGCTGCTGGTGGTGTCGAACCCGGTCGACGTGCTGACCTATCGGGCCTGGTCCAGCAGTGGGCTGGTGCGCAACAAGGTGTTCGGCCAGGCGGGGGTGCTGGATACCGCGCGCATGAAGTGTTTCATCGCCGAGGAAACCGGGTTTAGTGCTCGCGACATCACGGCGCTGGTTCTCGGCGGCCATGGCGATAGCATGGTGCCGCTGATGCGCTACTGCGCGGTCGGTTCGGTGCCTTTGTCCCAGTTCCTGTCAACCGAGCAGATCGAGCGGATCGTGCAGCGCACCCGCCAGGGTGGCGGCGAGATTCTGGGCTTGAAGAAGCTGGGAAGCGCCTGCGATGCACCCGGTGTGGCCATCGCGCAGATGGTCGATGCCATCGCCAATGGGCGTAACCGCATTTTGCCGACGGTGGCGATTCTCGACGGCGAGTACCGGCGAAAGGATATCGCGATGGGTGTGCCCTGTGTGCTGGCAGAGGCAGGGATCAAGCGTGTGATCGAGCTGCCCCTGGATGCGCAGGAGCAGGCGATGTTCGATCATTCAGCCGACCAGGTGATGCGTGACATCGCAGAGATGAAAGCGATGTAAGCAGGTGAGCGCATCGCAGCCCGCTCAGGCGCCTCCCTTGGCCTGCTGTTCAAGGTGCAACTGCAAGGTCGGATCGATTTGCAGTGCGCTGGCCAGTTCGTCGAGGTAGGCCCGCTCTGCGTCCTGCTGGTCATCCACCAGCATCACGCTGGCCAGGTACATCTCTGCGGCCATGGCCGGGTCCCGGGCGGACTGAGCCACTTGCACGGCATCGAGCGGCCTGCTGACTTCTTCATCCAGCCATTGCTGAAGTTGCGGGTCGCTGGTCTGACGTTTGATTTCGGCGTAGATCAACTGCTCTTCCTGTTCGTCGATGCGGCCGTCCGCCTTGGCGGCCGCAATCAGCGCGCGCAGGATGGCATGGCTGTGGTCCTCGGCCTCGGGGCCGGACAATTGATCGACAGTACGCAGCGCCTGTTGCGGGGCTGCCGCCTGGCTGCGCTGCCAGCTTTGATAGGCCTGGAACGCCATCATGCCCAACGACGCCAGGGCCGCGTAATTGGGGCCACCCGCGGAGCGCCCCTGGCCAGCGCTGCCGCCGCCACCCAACAGGCCGCCCAGCAAACCACCCAGGCCGCCGCCAGCCGAACTGCCGCCGCCGCCAAGCAGGCCGCCAAGCAAGCCACCCAAACCGCCCAGGCTGTCTTGCGCTGAACTGCCGGCGCTCCCTTGTTGCGCTCGCGAGCTTTGCCCGGCCCGGAGTAACTGCTCGAGCAGATCACTGGTGTTCATGGCGCCGCCCTCGGTTGGTAGTGGTTGCCCAGACAGCAACGATAGCCCTCTCAAGGCGATCTGCCATGACCGCCTGACCGATGGGAAAGCAGGGGTAATGCTCAGGTGGACTTGCGCTGACGCGAACGTTGATATCGGTTAAAGCCGATCTGTATCGCTGCTGCCACCAGGCACAGCAGGCCGATTTTCAGCGTCGGGTCCATGGCGTAGTGTTCGCACACTTTGCCCACGGCAATCACGCTCACGAAAATGGCGATCGGTAACAACAGCTTTTGCATCCCATGCTCCTGGCATCGAGTCTTCAAGACTTCTGTGTGGTGGGCGAGGGTATCGCGTTGCCGACCAACAAGCAGCAATGCCGTGCAGCGCTTGCCGTCGCCGACGGTGCTGCAGGCCGGTATGATGGCGCCTGTGCATCAAGCCCGACCTACCCGGACAACCCAATGAACCGCCAGAAAAAGATCAAGCAGCTCCTTAAAGCCCACGCGAAAAAGGCCAGTGCCAAGTTGGCGCCGCGCAAGCCCAAATACATCTGCAAGGCCGACCGGGCGAAGCTGGCTGCCGAAGCCGGCGCCCTGGCAGATACCAGCGCCGAAAGCTGATCCTGCCCCTGCGCGCACTCATTGCGCGGCAGATCATCCGGTTGACGCAGGCCCGCTGATGGGCCTCAGCCCGGCAGCACCATCACCATCTCGTGCCAGGCCATGCCGCCATGGTCGGAAGCCGAAGGCTTGACGTAGCGGTAGCCCATGCGCGCATACAGCTCGACATGGCGCTCCTTGCACATCAGGTGAAGGGTGCGCTTGCCCATCGCCTGCATGCGCTCAACGAAGGTGCGCATCATCAGGCTGGCGTAGCCTTTGCCCTGGTGGGCCGGGTCGATCACCACCGACATGATCACGGCGTTGGGCGCCGCGCTGTCATGGCCCACCAGCTCCTTGAATGCCTCGTCGGACATCACCACCTGGTGGGCGCAGCCACAGTTGATGAAGCCGATCACTTGCCCCGCCAGTTCCATGATCAGGAAGCCTTGTGGGTACTGGGCGATGCGCGTGGCGATCTTCTCGCGGGTGGCGGCTTCGTCGCCTTCATAGGCGCTGATTTCGATTTCGAAGCAACGGTCGACGTCGGCAGGGGTGGCGGTGCGGAAGGCGGGGAGGGGCATGGCGGTCTCGGGTAAAGAATCAGAGGCCGCCATGATAGAAAATGCAGCGCAAGGGTGCTGCATTGTTTTTCAGCCATTACGGGCGCGCAGCGCCTGCGCCTGGCCCAGGCGGTACTGGTTGTCGCCGCTGCGCTTGGCTTCGTACATCGCCAGATCGGCAACATGGATCAGTTGGTCGCGGGTCTGCCCGTGATCGGGGAACAGGGCGATGCCCAGGCTGACGCCGACCCGCTGCGACCTGTCGCCCAGGCGGATGGGGGCCTCCAGCGGCAACAGCAACCGCTGCGCGATCACCCGAGCCTCTTCCTCGGGGGCGCGCTCGGCCGATAGGCCTTCCAGCACGGTGACGAACTCGTCGCCACCCAGGCGCGCCACGCTGTCCGAGTTGCGCAGTGCTTCGTGCAGGCGGGCCGCGGTGGCCTGCAGCACCTGATCGCCCGCTGCGTGGCCAAGGTTGTCGTTGATCGCCTTGAAGCCGTTGAGGTCAATGAACACCAGTGCAACGCGGCCGTGGCTGCGCCGGGCCGACGCCAGGGCACCCTCCAGGCGCTCCTCGAACACCAGGCGGTTGGGCAGGCCGGTCAGCGGGTCATGGTGTGCCAGGCGGTGCAACTGGTTGGCCCAGGCTTTCTCCTCGGTGATATCACGCACCACGCCCATCATCTTTATGGGCGTGCCACGTTCGTCCTTGACCACGTTGCCGGTCTCGCGCAGCCAGTGCAGCGTACCGTCCGGCCAGACCACCCGGTATTCCTCGTCGTGGTTCTCGCCGGTTTCGATGCAGCGCAATTCGCCGGCGCGCACATGGGCGCGATCGTCCGGGTGAACCGCGTTGCAGAACAGTTCGTAGCTTGGTGTCACTTCGTCGACCGCATAGCCGAACATGCCGTAGATGGCGTCGGACCAGTACAGATGGTTGGTGTCGATGTCCCAGTCCCAGGTGCCGATACGGGCGAAATACTGGCTGCGCTGGAAGCGTTCGGCCTCGGCCAGGATCGGACGGATCAGCAGCCATTGCCTGGCATTGGCCGTGCCTTGCTGGCTGATGTAAAGCGCGCGCGGCTGGCCATCGTCTCCCGTGACCTGCACCGAGCCGGCTGGCGTGGCCAACTGCGGTAGACGTTCTTGCAGGCGCAGGCCCAGCAGCGGCGTGTTGGCGCAGCCAAGCAGTTCGGCCGCGGCCGGGTTGTGCCAGCACACCCGGCCATCACGGCCCAGCTGCACCATGCCCACGTCCAACCCTGCCAGCAGGGTGCGGTGCTGCTGGCGCTGGCGCTGCAGCAGCCATAGCAGTGCCAGGCTGGGCAGGGTGGCGAGCAGGATGACGAACAAGGTAATCATCGGGCAGCGACTGATCCAAGAGGCTAAAAAATAGCTGCATTATGCCCAACCAATGATGGCAGTTCGCCGGCAAATGTTATCAACCCCGTTTCACAGATCCAGCTAACCCGGATTACCCGCCCGAAGCTGCGCCGCATCGACCTTGCACACCGCATCGCGCAATATCCCAATCAATGACTGCCGCTCCAACGGCTCCCATTGTGCAATATCGCTCTTGCGTGCCACTTCATCCCCCAGGGCGAAGGACTGGGAGAAATACACCCGGCCGAACTCCGCCATTTCATCCCGCTCGCAGTTGATCACCCGGGTCGCCCGCGAACTGCGGATTACTGGAGGTTTATCGCTGGGGGCGGGTGCGAGGTAGTTGTTGATCAGGTAGAACTGGCGCAAATGCCGATTGCCCTTGTACAGGGCGACGGAATGGGCGTCGAAGTAGGTTGCCAGTTCGGCGTTCTCCAGCAGTTTGAACATGCCTTTAGGGGCCGTGGCCGGTGCTTCGGTCACGGTTTTGTGCGGCACAGTGCCGTGGGCGCATCCGCCCAGCAGCACGACCGCAGCCAGGCATGGCAGGCGCTTCATCGTGTGGTTCCTTGCGCCACATCCGGGCGTTCCTGCTGCAACAGACGCTCATCGACGCTGCCCTGCAACGAACAGAGCAAGCGGGTCTTGCCGTCCTCGACGCTGAGCATCAGCAGCTTTTCCGCAGAGCCCGCCGCCGGAGCGATGCCCTCGGCAGCGGAGGTATTGTCCTGCCAGGCGGAATTGGCGTTCAGCTTGATCCGTGGCCTGGAAATGAAGTACTCGCCGGCCTCCTGCCAGTTGGCCTGCGGCAACTTGGCCATGACTTGCTCGCGGCTGGCATCGATTTCGAAGCCCCAGAAGTAGTAAGTGCCTTGCTTGCCCAGGTCCATGACCCGGTCGTAGTAGCTGGTCAGGCGCAGGCCCTGGTCGTCGACAGCGGGGGTGAAGTGCTGGAACGCGGTGTCGAAGTCGCGGCGGTCCGGCACCGGCAGCCAGGCCAGGCCGCGCTGATCGTCGCGGGCCAGCTTGACGGTCTTGCCCAGGTCGGCGCGCTGAGCGTACAGGTGCTTGAAGAATGACGGCTCACACGAGACCAGGCTTTCGCTGAGGCCGCTGGCCAGTGCATTGCCGGAACACATTGCGAGGAAAAGGGGCAGGACCGCTTTACTGCAGGAGAAGGATAAAAGGCGACGCATGTCCATTGCTTGGAGATTCCTGGTGAGTTGAAAGGACGCGATTTTAATAGCGTCAGGACGCTGTTACAAACTCAGAAACTACCAGCCTTGCGCATGCGGCCCTGGCCCCGCCAATGCCGGAAACAGCGGCAGCACCTCTTCGGCCAGCTCCTGAATCACCTCCTGCGCCGGGCGCCGGGCCATCTGCACGCCCAGTGCCGCATGGTTGACCCCGGCCTCGCGCCATTCCCCCAGCAAATCGACCAGCCCGTGGCGCCCGGTGCGCAGCACATAGCCGCCTTGCTGCGGCGTACGCGGGTAGTGCGGGTCGTCGTCCAGGTCGATCCACTCATTGGTCATGTGCGGGCGGAAGCCGCCGCCGGGGATCGCCGCGCGCCAGGCGCGGATCTTTTCGGCCAGGCGGCGTGGGCCGAGGCTGTTGTGGGTAGCGTCGGGGTAGGTGAGCCAGCCGTCGGCATGCTCGCCCAGCCATTGCAAGCTCTGACGCGACGAGCCGGTCACCACCAGTGGGATGCGCCCGCTGACGGGCCTGGGCAGCAGCCGGGCAGCGCTGAGTTGCCCCAGCGGTGAGTCGATCGGCCCGGGGTGCTCGGCCAGCAGCCGGCGGAAGTAGTCCACGCTCTGCGCGAAGCGTTCGCCACGGCTGCGATGGTCAATCCCGTACGCGGGGAACTCTACCGGTCGGTCACCCGAGGCGATGCCCAGCACCAGGCGCCCGCCTGAAAGGCAGTCGAGCGTGGCGGCGGCCTTTGCCAGGTCGATGGGGTGGCGCAAGGTGAAGATCGCGCTGCCGGTCACCAGGGCGATGCGCCGGGTGTGGGCGGCCAGGTAGGCCAGGTAGGTGAAGGGGTCGAACACCTGCCCGGCGTCGCCGAAAGCTGGGTCGAACAACGGCACGTCGCGCACCCAGGCTGCGGCGAAGCCCAGCCGGTCGATCTCGCTGAGCAACTGCGCCTGCCCTTGGAGCACAGCCATGTCGCCGTCATAGAAGCGCAGCGGCAGGAAGATGCCCAGGGTCAACTGGTCGGGGGCGAACATGCGCCGGTAGCCGGGGTGATGGGCGAAGGCGGCGGCATTCGCGCCGCAGGGGGTGGTGTGCATGACCGTTCCTTGGTTGAGGAGTTTTATGGGCCGGTGGCCGGGGCGGGCAAGCGCAGGCCGCGCTGCACGGCGGGGCGCTGGTCGACTTGCCGGTACCAGCGGTTGAGGTGCGTGTGGCTGCTGAAATCGAAGCCCACCAACGCTGCGATATGCAGCCAGGCGAAGGTGGCGATGTCGGCGATCGAATAGGCTTCGCCAGCCAGCCACGGTCGGCTGGCAAGGTGCTGGTCGAGCGTGGCGAAGGTGCTCTCGGTAAGGTGGCGATAGCGCTGGATTGCCACAGGGCAGGGCGTGGCCTCGAAGCATTCGAAGTGCACGCGCTGGCCAAGCAGAGGCCCCATGCTGGCGCTGTGGTACATCAGCCAGGTGATCGCCGCCCAGCGTGGCTGCGACTGTGGGGCGAGCAACTGGCCACTGAGCTGCGCCAGGTACAGCAGAATGGCGGCAGACTCGAACAGCACGATATTGGCGCTGCCGTCGACCAACACCGGGATACGGCCTGCCGGGTTGAGCGCGAGAAAGGCCGGTTGCAGGTGCTCGCCGTGCTCGATGTTGACGTGCTCCAGACGGTAGGGCAGGCCCATTTCTTCGAGGGCGATGGTTATCTTGAAACCGTTGGGCGAGCTGTCGGTGTAGAGGACGAGGGTGGGGTCGTGCATGCTGGATACCTCAGGGAAACTAACGTAAGCTGTTTGGCCTGAGCGCTATCCTATGCATGCTGGCTTGAATACAGAAACGATAGCTTTAGCAACTAGCATTAGTTTTTCTAAATCGAGGAATTCCATGGGGGCCGTTCTGCCACTGCTCGCTTTGCGCTCCTTCACCGAAGCCACCCGCCTGGGCAGCCTGAAAGCTGCCGCCGAGCACATGGGCGTCACCCCCGGGGCCATCAGCCAGCAAATCCGCCAGCTGGAGGACCGCCTCGGCGTCACCCTGCTGACCCGCAGCCGCCATGGCCTGCAGCTCACCGAAGCCGGAGCGAGCCTGTACCCCGGCCTTTCACGCGGTTTCGGCCAGATCGAGCGTGCGCTGCTCGATCTCGAGATCCAGACCAATGCCAACACCCTGACCATCAGCACGCAGCCCTCGTTCGCCGCCAGTTGGCTGGTGCCACGCCTGGCCAGTTTCAGCGCGCAGCACCCCGGCATCGAGGTGCGCGTGGAGGCGACGGCGCGGCTGGTCGACCTGCAGCGCGAACGCATCGACATCGCCCTGCGCCATGGTTTGGGCGATTACCCAGGGCTTGTGTCGAAAACACTGCTGTCGCCCGCGTTACTGCCAGTTGCCAGCCCCGCTTTGCTCGCCAGCGGGCCGGCACTGCACGCCCCTGAAGATTGCCTGCAGTACCCGCTGTTGCAGGATGCCGAGCGCGCCGACTGGGCGCTGTGGTTGCAGGCCCACGGCATCGAGCCCGACCACCGCAGCCGCCGCGGGCCGAGCTTTGATGAGGACCTGCTGTTGCTGCGCGCCGCCGCCAGCGGCCAGGGCATCGCCCTGGTGCAGGCGCAGCTCGCCGAAGATGACCTGCGCAGCGGCAGGCTGGTGGTGGCCGTTGACCGGCCATGGCCATCACGCTTTGCCTACTATCTGGTCGCGCGCAAGGAGACCCTGAAACGCCCGCAGGTGCGGGCTTTCATAGACTGGATCGAGGGCCAGCTTGCAACCGGGGCAAGCTGAAAGTGGCAAGAACGGCCGGGAAGCCCGGCTGTCAGTTGCGCATCAACTGCAAGCCCCAATGCAAGTGACTGGCCGCAAAGGCCAGGCGGTCAGGCCAGGCTGGTGAGGTCCCCCTGGGCCAGTGCGACGCAGCGTTGCGCGAGCACATTCGTGGGGTCGACCAGGGCTACCCGGGCCGTGCCGATGGGAAAATCATCGGCCATTGGCAGGATCAGCGGCAGCTCGGTACAGCCAAGGATCAAAACGGTCGCACCTTGCTCCACCAGCTGTGCTGCAGCCGTGAGCAGGTCGTCCTTGCACTGGCCAGTGGTGTGTCCCGCCTTGACGCCTTGCTCACCGTAGATGGCGCGCATGACCAGCGCCTGCGCGGCCTCATCAGGCACCATCAGGTTCAAGCCGACCCGTTCTGCAGCCGCGTGGTAAACCCGGCTTTGCAGGGTGCCGGAGGTTGCCAGCAAGCCGACCTTGCAGGTGTTGCCATACGCCTGCCCAATGAACTCGATGGTTTGCGTCAGCATGTTGATGATCGGGATGTGCAGATGCCTCTGGATGCGCTCGACATAGGCATGCGCGGTGTTGCAGGGAATGGCGATGGCCTTGGCGCCTTCGCATTCCAGGCGCTTGCAGGTCGCGTACATGGCCACTGTCGGGTCCATCTCCTGGCGCAGCAGATTGGCCGTTCGGTCGGGAATCTGCGGGTTGTGCTCGACCACCATCCTGATGTGGTCCTGGTCCCTGCCGGCTGGCGTGTTCTTGACCACCTTGCCCATGAAGTCGACGGTCGCCGCCGGGCCGACCCCGCCAACAATGCCCAGTTTGAACGGCGCGGCGGTTCGCATGGATTCACTGGATGCGGCGTAGTCGGCATACACCTGGTTCACATCGATGCAGCGGATGCCGCGTCGTTGCAGGTCGGCTGCCACCAGGGAAATCTCCGTCATGCCCGGCAGCAGCAGGTGTGCCCCTTGGCTGTTGAGGTCCAGGCAGGCCTGGTGAAGCCGCTCCAGCGCAACCCCGTCGAGGTGGCCGGCCTTGATGCCCGCTGGACCGTATACAGCCTCCATCAGCGCCGCCTGATTGGCAGGCGACGGATACACCAGCGCAAAGTCGGCGCCGAAGTGCTGCTCGAACAAACCGGCAGCGCGGACGTAGTCCGAGGCCAGCACACCGAGGCGTGCACCTGGTTCGGCTACCTGGGCCAGGTGCTGCTTCAGCGCAGCCATCAGGTCGACAATCGGGATGTCCAGTTCCGCTTTCAGCTCATCCATGAACGTCTGGCTGGCGAAGCACGGAATCAGTACGGCATCCACCTCGCTGTCGGTATAGCCCTGGCAGACCTGAAAAACATACAGCTTGCGGGAGGTCATGCTGGCGTCGGTGCTCAGTGGCAGCGACAGGTCCTTGAAAGGATGTTGCTCAAACAGCAGGTGGTAGCGCCCCTGGTCCGCCAGCACCGGCTCACTCTTGAGCAACTTCAGGAACAAGTCCCCGCCCGCCAGCGAACCCAGGCCGCCGATGATGCCGAGCGTACGGGTAGAGTGATTTTTTCTCGACGGTTTCATGTTCGGTTCATCCAGGCAGTAAGGGGAGTGGGCGGGGTGGTGGATCAGGCGTTCTGTGGGCGGCTGCCGGCGCTGTGCGCTTGAGGGGTGTCGCCGTGCTTGCTCTCCAGGTTGGCAATCACTGCCGTGGCAATGCTGTTACCCACTACGTTGGTGGCGGTGCGGCCCATGTCCAGGAACTGATCGATCGCCAGGATCAACAGCAGGCCCGCTTCCGGCAGATGGAACATGGGCAGGGTAGCTGCGACCACCACCACCGAAGCACGGGCAACGCCGGCCATGCCTTTGCTGGTGATCATCAGGGTCAGCAGGATGAGCAGTTGCTGGGTAAACGACAGATCGACGTTGTAGGCCTGGGCGATGAACATGATCGCGAAGGCCTGGTACATCATCGAACCGTCCAGGTTGAAGGAATACCCCAGGGGCAGGACGAAGCTGGATACGCGCTTGGGAGCACCGAATTTCTCCAGCGCATCGATGGTCTTGGGGTAGGCCGACTCACTGCTGGCGGTGGAAAACGCCAGCAACACCGGTTCACGGATCAGCTTGCCGAGCGTGAACACCGGGCGGCCGAGGAAGCCGTAGCCGACCGCGAACAGCACCACCCAGAGCAGCAGGATGCCGATGTAGAACTGGCCGATCAGCTTGCCGTAATCGAACAGCAGGCCAATGCCTTGGGTGGTCACCGCGGCGGCGAGGGCGGCAAACACACCGACGGGGGCAAACATCATCACGTAGTCAGTAATACGGAACATCACCTTGGCCAGGTCGTCGACCAGGTCGCCGATTTTCTCGTTGCCCTGTTTCTTCACGTAGGCCAGTGCCAGGCCGAAGAACAGCGAGAACACCACGATCTGCAGGATCTCGTTGTTGGCCATGGCTTCTGCAATGCTGCGCGGGAAGACATGGCTGATGAACGTCTTGAGGCTGAAATCACCGGCGTTGACGGTCAACGCGCTGCCCGCCTGGGCCTGCTGGATACTCAGGTTAAGGTCAGCCCCGGGCTGGAAGACATTGACCAGCAACATGCCCAGGGCCAGCGAGAATAGCGAGGCACTGACGAACCAGATCATCGAGCGCAGACCAATGCGGCCTACCGAGCCGGAGTTACCCAGGCTGCTGATGCCGGCCACCAGGGTGGCGAACACCAAGGGGGCGATGATCATCTTGATCATGCGCAGGAAGATATCGGTGACCAGGCTGAAGTAGCCGGCAATCTCCTTTGCCGAATCAGGGGTGGGCGCAAATGTGTTGCAACCCCAACCGACGACGATGCCAAGCATGATTGCCACGGCGATGTATTTGGGTAGTTTCTTGTTGTTCATCTCGACCTCATTGTTTTTGCGGCGCGTCGAAGCTCGTCCGGCGCTGTAGCTACAGCGGCGGGCCAGGTGTCGGGTCAGTCAGCGGTTTGCGATCGGGCAGTCTTTGGCGGCGGCCAGCGGATACTGAAACCGACAATCCAAAGGGCTGCGAAGGGTGTTCATGGCTGCTTCGTTCCAGCCAACGCGCTCAGATTACGCCCAGTGCTTTGATGAGTTGATGAGGAAGCGCGATAGTTTGATGCGTTAATTTCATAGTTGGTTAAGTGCGGCCAATGTCGTCTAAATCATTGCATCAAGCAGTTAAGATTGTTTATCTCCTGGCTTGGTTCTGCCTCGCTATTTAACGCTGGCCTGGAGTGGCGCCTTGAACAGTGCAAAGCTTTCAGGGACATGCTGTTGCTGATCGAGTCAGCGCCGAACATTTGCCCGAGCCTGCCATGCAAACCAAGTGGATAGATGACCTGCTAGCGGTCGCCGAAACCAAGAACTTCTCCCGTGCCGCCGAGATCCGCTGCATCACCCAGTCCGCGTTGTCACGGCGGATCAAATCGCTCGAGGAGTGGGTGGGCGTCGATCTCGTCGATCGCGGTACTTATCCTGTGCAATTGACCAAGGCTGGCCAGATCTTCTGCAGCGAAGGGCGCGAAGCCCTGTCGGCCTTCATGGACCTGCGCTCGTCCTTGCGCCGCGGCGAGCGCATGCCCGGGCGGTCGATCCAGGTGATCGCCGGCCATACCCTGTCGATGACCTTCGTGCCGAAATGGTTCGCCGGCTTTCAGCGCCGCTATGGCTATTTCAATGCCCGGGTGCTGGCGGCCAATGTGCAGGAAGCGGTGATTGCCCTGGCGGAGGGGGGCTGCGACCTGATGATCGGCTACAGCCACCCACGCGCGCCGATCGTGCTCGACCCGGACAAGTTCATCGGCTTGCGCCTGGGCCTTGATGCGTTCTTTCCGGTCTCGGCCCCCGACGCCGAAGGCCGACCGTTGTTCGAACTGCCAGGGATCCCCGAGCAGCCCATTCCCTACCTGGCATACACCGCAACGTCGTTCCTCGGGCGGGTGGTCGATGTGATTATCCAGGCTGAACAACGCCAGCCCGAACTCAACCGTTTTTACGAAGCCGACATGGCCATGCACCTGTTGCGCATGGCACGCGAGGGCTACGGCATCACCTGGGTCCCCGAATCGGCGGTGGAAGAGGAAATTGCCGCAGGCAAACTGGTGCGCGCAGGCGGGCCTGAATGGTCTGCGCAGCTGGAGATCTGGTCGTTTCGCTCCATCGGCAATACCAACCAGACGATGCTGGACCTGTGGAAGTCGCTGGAGAAGGACACGCGTTGAAGGCACGCGTATGGGGTGCTGTATGAAACAAATGCAGCCGGTCTGTATCTATCGATGAGTGCTGCGCAGCGGTAAGTTCGAGGCCCTCATTCACAGGAGTTGAACATGCAACTGACCGCCATTCCCTTCGGCACTACCGACTGGTCGCAGATCGAGCCTGTCGCGCACCCCGGCGAGGTGGGCACCGCGTACTGGCGCACCTGCCAGTTCGGCAGCATCCGTGTGCGACAGGTGGAGTACAGCGCCGGCTACGTCGCCGACCATTGGTGCAGCAAGGGCCATATCCTGCTGTGTCTGGAGGGCCAGCTGGACACCGAGCTGGACGATGGCCGGCGCTTCACGTTGAAGGCCGGCATGAGCTATCAGGTTGCCGACAATGCCGAGGCGCATCGCTCATCCACCTTGATCGGGGCCAAGTTGTTCATCGTGGATTGAAGGGGTGCTGCCAGTTGGTGCGCCAAAATCATTGACTCCGGAATGCCAGATTCAGGGAAACCTGGATTGCTGTGAACGGCTGCAACGGGTTGATGGCGTGATGTCGGGAACGGCAGATATCGACCCGTAGCTGACAGTCATGCCAGAGGTGATCTCTGTCGGAGCGGGTTTATCGAGGCGTCGAACCGCCGCGAACACGGGCGAAGCCCGTGCCACTCTCCGCGTCGCCTGCTTCGCGGGTAAACCCGCTCCCACAAGGTTCGCGCCAGCCTCGAAAAATGAGCAAGAGCAGCACCATCGCAATGGCAGCTTTGGGTCGAAAGCTGACCGTAGTGGATGAGCTCTATCGACCCCAAGCTGACGCTCATAGGGTCTGTCTCAGCCATGGCCCACGCAGCTTGATCCACGATAGAGGCACAGAGGGTTAGCCGCTCGTCAGGCCCGCCAGCTATCACCACTGGCTATCGAGCGCGCTTCGTTGCGTAGCCGCCGATGCAATCTAGACTGGCAAGGTCACGGAGCCGGAATGTTGAGCGTGTGCGTTTAACGACTGCCCACCGTAGTTCGCAAGTTCGCTTCCTTAGCAAATTCCCAACGCAAGGATGTCGACGATGCCTCATTCGATGAAATTGCTTTGCGCCGCTGTCTTGTTCATCTCCCAGAGCGCGCCAGTGCTTCACGCTGCCGAGCAGGCGCCCACCCCTGGATCGCCAATCACCCAACCAGCCACTGGGGTACTGATACACCCAGAGTACGCAAAGGCGATAGCGCGTATGGCTTACATCTGGGGATGGCCGATGGTGAACATGCTCAATCGCAACGACACCATCACCAGGGCACCGCATCCTGGCCTGCTGGGCGGCATCCTGCCAGTGGCGCCGCAAGGCCAGCTGGGCATGCTGCATGACTACATCACCCCGGCCGAAACCTTCGTCACCTGCCCGAACCAGGACGTGGTGTATGGGCTGGGCTTCTTCTCCCTTGATGACCAACCGGTGATTGCCCAGGTACCGGACTTCGGGGAGCGCTTCTGGGTCTATTCGATCTATGACCAACGCACCGACCAGGTGGGCGAACTGGGCAAGCCCTATGGCAGCAAACCGGGCTTCTACCTGTTGGTGGGGCCGAACTGGAAAGGCGAAAAACCCGAAGGGGTGGAAGCGATCATCCGCAGCCCCACTGCGTTGGCTAACGCCATTCCGCGCATCTTCCTGGATGACACTGCCGCAGATCGGGCCGCGATCCAGGAGAAACTCAACCAGGTTGCCTTCTACCCGCTGAAGGATTTCGACGGGAAGATGAAGAGCATCGACTGGAAGAACACCCCGGACATTCCCAATCCGAACGCCGCCAAAGCCAGCGGCGGGGAAACCAGATGGGTGATTCCCGAGAAGTTCTTCGAGCAACTGCCCAAAGTGCTGGACATGGTGCCGCCACTGCCGGGTGAAGAGGCGCTCTACGGTCAGTTCCGCTTGCTGATGGAGAGTGCAGCCAAGGATCCGGCGCTCAAGAAACTGCTGGTGCAGACCGCAGTGGAAAGCGAAAAGGACATCATCAAGCCGTTCTTCGAGTGGAAGCACAACGGGCGTCCGGCCGGCAACGGCTGGAACCGTTCCACCAACAACGCCCAGTTCGGCATCGACTACTTCAACCGTACCGGTACCGCCAAGTCGAACATGTTCGACAACCGCCCGAATGAAACCCAGTACTTCTATACCGACTTCGATAATGCCGGCGCCCCGCTCAACGGCGCGCACAGCTATGAAGTGAACTTTGCCGCCGGCCAGGAGCCGCCGGTGAACGGTTTCTGGTCGCTGACGCTGTACAACGAAAAACACCTGTTCAGCAGTAACCAGCTCAACCGCTATTCCCTGGGCACCAAGAACAAGGACCTCAAGCGCAACGCCGACGGCTCGCTCACGCTTTATATCGCTCCCACCTCACCTGGTAAGGGCAAGGAGAGCAACTGGCTGCCTTCACCGAAGGAGCCGGTCTCCTTGTACATCCGCGCTTACTGGGGCAAAGAGCCGATCCTCGATGGCACTTGGCAACCGCCGGTGATCAAGAAGATCAAGTAAGCCACTGAGCCGATAAATAGGCCCGTCGGTGACGACGTATCGAACGCCGCCGCGCCTTGTTCTGGAGATTACTTTCATGGGTTCGATGCAACGCATGTTCGCACTTTCTGCACTGGCTGCTTCGCTGACGGCCCTGCCGATGGTGCAGGCGGCCGACCAGGCGCCGGCTTCGCCGCTGATCAAGCAGATCAACAACGGCAATTGGCTTGATCCCAAGGAAGCCGAGAGCCTTCGCGATGAGCTGTATTACCAGCGTGCGGTCTTCGCCTACATGACGATGCTGCCGGCGCTCAACACCATCGGCATGAAGGATGGCTCGGAGCAAGCATTCGGCGCCGGCTACAACGTGCTGCCGATCTGGAAGCAACGCATGGACGCACGGACCATGGTGCCCACGCCCAACGCCGATGTGATCTATTCCATGAGCTATCTGGATCTCAAACAGACGGGGCCGTTAGTGGTGAAGGCCCCGGCGAATGTCATTGGCATGTTTACCGATTTCTTCCAGAGAACCCTCACCGACGTGGGGGCCGTGGGGCCAGACCGTGCGCGTGGCGGTCTGTACCTGCTGTTGCCGCCGGACTACAACGGGCCGGTGCCTGGTGGCTACTTCGCGGTCAAGTCGCGGACCTACAACGTTTTCCTGTTCTTCCGCACGATCATGGCCAAAGGCGAAGGTCAGCCGGACCCCGCACCGGCGGTCAAGAACGCCGAACTGACCCGCGTCTATCCGCTGTTCACGGTGGAAAAAGACGTGAAGCCCATGGAGTTTCCCGACGCCAGTGGCAAGGCGCTGAACATGATGTACCCGGTGGACAACAACTACTGGGCCAAGCTCAAGGCCTTCGTCGACTATGAACCGGTCGAAGCCATTGATCCCGAATTGCGCGGCGTGCTGGCGTCCATCGGCATCATCAAGGGCGCGCCGTTCAAGCCTACGGACAAGCAGCAAGAACTACTGAAGAAGGCGGTGGAAACCGCACCGAAAATGATCCTCGCCAACCGCCAACTGGGGCGCGAAGACAAACGCAACCTTTACTATCAGGACCGTCAGTACGAGAACACCTGGGCCGGCGGCACCAATGACTGGATGCAAGAAAGCTACTTGGACGTAAACCAACGCGCCAACTTCTTCCAGTTCGCCTATTCCTCGGCACCGGCGATGGTGATGCACACCACGGGGGCTGGTTCGAAGTACCCGTTCACAGGGCGTGACAAGGATGGCAAGTTCCTCGAGGGCGGGGGTACCTACAAGCTGCGCCTGCCGCCGAATCCACCTGCTGCGCTGTTCTGGGCGGTGACCGCTTACAACATCACAGACGGCACCATGCCCGAGACTAAACAGCTGTTGCCATCCACCAATGGCTACTACGACATCCCCAAACAGCAGGATGGCTCTATCGAAATCTGGTTCGGCCCCGAGAAACCGGCGGATGTTGCCGATGCAGCGTTCATCCAGACAATCCCAGGCCGCAACTTCCTGGTTGCACTGCGCTTGTACGGCAGCGAAGACGCCTTCTACGACCAGACATGGAAACCGGATGACGTGGTGAAGGTCAAGTAACGCCTCTGGCCAGGCTGGCGGTTTGAGCTGTGCGCCAGCGAACCAATCCAATGACAGCAATAGGTCGATGGCAGCTGGTCGCGGACGAGCGCTTTCGGACCGTAGCTGACAGTCATGCCAGAGGTGATCTCTGTGGGAGCGGGTTTATCGAGGCGTCGAACCGCCGCGAACACGGGCGAAGCCCGTACCACCCTCCGCGTCGCCTGCTTCGCGGGTAAACCCGCTCCCACAAGGTTCGCGCCAGCCTCGAAAAATGAGCAAGAGCAGCACCATCGCAATGGCCGCTACGGGTCGTTAGCGGTCAGTCGCAGACGGCTGCCCACGCCCCATGGCTGCTGTTCGTTAAGGGCGGCTAACGGCCAATAGCGGTCATTCGCCGTTATCAAAATCTAGGGGATTCAGCTGCCTTGGTCACTCGAGATGCTGGTGTCTGGATACAGTCCTCCAAAAACCCAAAGCCCCGCTATCGCGGGGCTCAACACAAATGGAAGCACGCGGTCAGAACGACTCGACTGGCTTCTTGGCTTGTTGAACAAGCTTGTTTTCGTCCAGTTTCGGAAAAGAAAACTTAATGATGATGCTGGACTCGTCACCCTCGCCAGAGACGATCAAATCAGCGCCCCTAATGTTGGCAGGTGCCGACTTCATCAAGCTATGGACGTTGGCGGCCCTCTTGTCGGGGGTGAGCCCTTCAACAAAGGAGTAGGTCAGCTCATTGGCGGCCAACGCAACATTCTCGTAGTTCGTGAGCTTGGCTGTGTATTCATCCTTGTTTTTTGCTTTACCCGCGAACTCAATGATATCCAGCACGGATTTCCCGTCGGCGAGCGACACCAGAGTAAATGTTTTTGCAAGAGCGCCAATGGCGCGACCGAACAGGTCACGATCATAGGGTGCAAACAGCGAAACCATCATCAGTTTGTCACCACTGAATAGCAGGGCGGCTGTGAACTTCTGATCCAGAAAATCCACATCGTCCAGGCATCGTGCAGTAGCGCCTATCTCAGTTGAACAGTCGTAGTAGCCTGCTGCCTCGGTATATTTGGCAATCGGCGTGTCATAAGCATATTTTTTGAACAGGTTGTCTTCAGCCACCGCATTCTGCATGCCGGTCAACATCCCCATAACGCCCAGTGCTGCAGCAAGTGCTTTCTTTGACATGGATCCCTTCCTGAATGAGCATTGAGGTTGCTGGCTAGATGCTATCAGTCAGATATGCACCGCTCAATACCGGTATGTCACTTGCTATTGGACAGGGGGCAGATTCGGCAGCCCATTCGGTGACGCCGCAGGCAATCTGTCAGTCTCGCCACAGGCGAACCGCGAAATCTCAGTGCCTGCGCACTCTAGATCGAGAGCCGCCCTTCGCGACCTGCGGCTCTCAACAGGCCCGGCGCATCGAGCTTGGATTGAACTACTTGCGCTTCAATTGCAGCTGGGACTGTTTCATTCGAAGAGCTGGGGCTTAGGAGGCGGCTGAGCGATTCTTTCTCTGCGTACACGGATTAAAAATCTGGCGAATACTCTCGCTGGTTCCTACATAGGTTCGGGTGCCTGGGACCGCCACAGCCGAGTAATTCTTACGATCGGTGACCTGAATGAAATTTCCTTGCGCAGCCGTGAAACTCTCAGTATTTGGCGGCACTAGCACGCTCAGGAACTGGGCTTTCTTGTCGAGGGCCAAGGCACCGCCCACGGTAATGGGCGCCAGCATGGCGGCCCAACGTTCACTGAATAAGTAGAAGGTATCGGCTGCGGCTCTGCCACTTTGCAGGTGGGCACACTGCACATTGCTTGCTTTGATGACTTCAGCTTGCTGGTAGGCACCGCCCTGATAAAGGGCCAGCACTAGCTTGCTCTTGGTCAGCACACCCAGGCCTTGCTTGGGTCTGCACACTTGCAAGTCACCATAGGGAAATATGCACCAGTTGGTTTCGGTGACTGTGACGATTTCGTCTGCATTGAGCTTTAGATCGCGTTCAATATTGGCGCGGGCTTCGGGGGTCTCGTAAGGGATGGCACAGGCGCTCAATAGAGATGCGAGGGTCAGGGCGAGTAGCGGGGTTCTCATCAAGCGTCCTTTGCTGCTGGAAGGTATCGGTAAATGACGAAGCTCTCCGCCGGTCTGCGCACGGAAAAACTATAGAGATCGCGCTGAGTTTAAAGAGTTGTTGGAGAAGGTGCTAAAACTCGTCGTTTGAATGTCTCGACAGCTGGGTATTGCACGAAACGTATGGTCATCCATCGTTGTGGGAGCGGCGCACCGCCGCTCCCACAAAACTCTTCGTACAGAGCCTAAGTGAGTACTTGCGTGGCCGGTAGACCGAGCTCGCCGGGCGTCTCATCTACCCGCCAGCAGTCGTCATGTGACATTCGCCCCACCCGTTGTTCATTCGGATGCAAACGACGGTCGCTCCGCGAACCATGCCACCGCCAGCGCCTTGAAAGCCTCGGCCGAAGGCGTCAGTGGATAGCGCTGATCATGCGCCAGCACGATGCTATGGGTTGGCAGTTTCTCCTGAGTCGGCCGACAGACCAGCGCTTGGCCATCATAACTACGGTCACCGAATGGCCGGGTATAGATCAGCGCCACGCCAAAGCCATTGGCGACGAGGCTGCGCTGCAACTCGAAGGTGCGCACACGGTGCACAACGGCGGGGGAGAGGTCGTAAAAGCTGAACAGATCCAGCACATGCTGCCAACTGTGAACCTGATCGGTGACTACCAGGGTGTACTCGGCTAGCGCTTTGAGACTGACGCGTGACTGCTTGGCCAACGGATGATCGGCCGACAGCAGCACCTGGGCGGTCAGCTGGCACAACTGCGTGCAATGCGTGTTCGGCGGTAAACCCAAGTCATAGGTGATGGCCAGTTCTATCGCGCCCTCACTGAGCCGCTTGCCAACATAATCGAAGCTGCCATCGCGCATATCGACCGTGACCCTTGGGCAGGACTCCTGCATCCGTCGCACGATTTGTGGCAGGCAATAGGGCGCCAGATCTTCGAAACAGCCGACCACCAGTTCGCCGACACACTCGCCGGCATTGGCATGGATTTCGGCAAAGGTCTGGGCTTCTGTCAGCACGCGACGGGCCTGGACCATGACGGTACGCCCGAATGGGGTCAGCGATATCCCGAGGCCACGTTGGCGTATGAAGATTGCTTGACCCAGCACCTCCTCCAGTTCGGTGATGGCCGCCGAGATGGAAGGTTGTGAAACATGAAGCTCCATGGCGGCAGTGGTGAGGTTTCCGTGCTTGGCCGCTGCGAGCGCGTAGCGAAGCTGGCGCAGTGTGAACTTCATAGGTTTTTCCGTGGTGATGCATCAGGACTTATTATTTTATCCTTTTTTGAGGTTGTGAAATATTTCTCCTGCGCAGTGATCATCTTGTTTGGGAGCGTCACAATGACAATTACAAAGGCTCTGCTGACCACGACACTTTCTTTAGGGCTCCTGGCGTGCGCTGGCGCCAGCCAGGCGGCCGGTTGGTGTGAGTCCGGCAAGCCGGTCAAGTTCGCCGGTCTGAACTGGGAAAGCGGGATGCTGCTCACTGAGGTGATGCAGTTCGTGCTGAAAAATGGCTATGGCTGTGACACCGACAGCCTGCCGGGTAATTCCATCTCCATGGAGAACGCCCTGAGCAGCAACGATATCCAGGTGTTCGCCGAGGAGTGGGTAGGGCGCAGCGAGGTCTGGAACAAGGCTGCGAGCGCCGGCAAGGTCGTCGGCGTCGGCTCGCCGGTGGTTGGCGCGGTCGAAGGCTGGTATGTGCCGCGTTATGTGATCGAAGGCGATGCCAAGCGCAAACTCGAAGCCAAGGCACCGAACCTCAAGAGCATCGCCGATCTGGGGCAATACGCCCAGGTGTTCAAGGATCCGGAAGAACCGGACAAGGGGCGCTTCTACAACTGCCCGGCCGGCTGGACCTGCGAGCTGGACAACAGCCAAATGCTCAAGAGCTACGGCCTGGAAAACACCTACACCAACTTCCGCCCGGGCACCGGCCCGGCACTGGATGCCGCCGTGCTCTCGAGCTACAAGCGTGGCGAGCCGATCCTCTTCTATTACTGGTCGCCCACCCCGCTGATGGGCCAGGCCGACCTGGTCAAGCTGGACGAGAAGCCAGGCGTGGATAAATCCGTGACCATCAAGGTGGGGGTGTCGAAGACCTTCCACGAACAGGCGCCGGAACTGGTGGCCGTGCTGGAAAAGGTCAATCTGCCGATCGATCTGCTGAACCAGAACCTGGCGCGCATGACCAGAGACCGTATCGAGTCGGCGGAATTGGCCAAGTCGTTCCTCAAGGAGCACCCCGAAGTTTGGCACAGCTGGGTCAGCGAAGACGCAGCCAAAAAGGTAGACGCGGCACTCTGAGGGTGTGTGCCGGTCCGGCGCCTGCCGGGCATGCCACATAGCAGTCCGCTTCAAGCACTTGCTCGAGATAAATCCATGTTTCCCAAAAACTTCACGTTTTCCATTGCCGATTGGGTCAATGGCTGGGTCGATGCGCTGGTCACCAATTACGGTGACGTGTTCCGGCACATTTCCGACACCCTGCTGTGGGCCATCGTCAACCTCGAAGGCCTGCTGCGCGCAACACCCTGGTGGCTGATGCTGGCCATCGTCGGCGCTATTGCCTGGCACGCCACCCGTAGAATCGTGCCCACGGCGGTGATCGTCGGTTTGCTGTTCCTGGTCGGTGCGGTCGGCCTCTGGGACAAGCTGATGCAGACCCTGGCGCTGATGCTGGTGGCAACGCTGATCTCGGTCCTGGTCGGCATTCCGCTGGGTATCCTGTCGGCGCGCAACGATCGCTTGCGGGCGGTGTTGATGCCGCTGCTCGACATCATGCAAACCATGCCCAGCTTCGTGTACCTGATCCCGGTATTGATGCTGTTCGGCCTGGGCAAGGTGCCGGCGATCTTTGCCACCGTCATCTATGCCGCCCCGCCGCTGATTCGCCTGACCGACCTGGGCATTCGCCAGGTGGATGGCGAAGTCATGGAGGCAATCAACGCTTTCGGTGCCAATCGCCTGCAACAACTGTTCGGCGTGCAGTTGCCACTGGCGTTGCCGAGCATCATGGCCGGTATCAACCAGACCACCATGATGGCCCTGTCGATGGTGGTCATCGCCTCGATGATCGGTGCCCGTGGCTTGGGTGAAGACGTGCTTGTCGGCATCCAGACCCTCAATGTGGGCCGTGGTCTCGAAGCGGGCCTGGCCATTGTGATCCTGGCGGTTGTGATCGACCGCATTACTCAGGCCTATGGCCGGCCACGGCATGGGGTGGGCAAATGAGCGCCAAGCAGACGATGAACAAGATCGAAGTCAAACAGGTCTTCAAGATCTTCGGTGCGCGTGCCGAAGATGCGCTGAAACTGATCCGCCAGAACAAGAGCAAAGAACAGGTGCTGGCCGATACCGGCTGCGTGGTCGGGGTCAACGATCTGTCGTTGTCCATCGGCAGCGGTGAGATCTTCGTGATCATGGGGCTGTCGGGCTCGGGCAAGTCGACCCTGGTGCGTCACTTCAACCGCCTGATCGACCCCACCAGCGGCCAGATCCTGGTCGACGGCGAAGACATTCTGCAGTACGACATGCAAGCCCTGCGCGAATTCCGCCGGCGCAAGATCAGCATGGTGTTCCAGAGCTTCGGCCTGTTGCCGCACCGCACCGTGCTGGACAACGTCGCCTACGGCCTTAAGGTCCGTGGCGAAAGCAAAGCCCTGTGCACCGAGCGTGCCCTGCACTGGATCAACACCGTGGGCCTCAAGGGTTACGAACGCTCGTACCCGCACCAGTTGTCGGGCGGCATGCGCCAGCGCGTGGGCCTGGCCCGTGCGTTGGCTGCCGACACCGACATCATCCTGATGGACGAAGCCTTCAGTGCGCTCGACCCGTTGATTCGCGCCGAAATGCAGGACCAGTTGCTGGAACTGCAAAAGACCCTGCACAAGACCATCGTCTTCATCACCCATGACCTGGACGAAGCGGTGCGCATCGGCAACCGAATTGCCATTCTCAAGGACGGTCGCCTGATCCAGGTCGGCACGCCGAAGGAAATCCTCTACCAGCCTGCGGACGAATACGTAGATCGTTTCGTGCAGCGTCGCGTAGCTTCGCTTTAAGGAACCGCGTGTATGTCGTTTGCCAAAAAAATCATCATTGCCGAGGCGCCCGTTCGCTGGCAGGACGTGGTGGCTGTGGCCCGGCATGGAGCGCAGCTTGAGCTGGCCCCATCGGCCTGGGCGCGGATCGACAACGCCCAGGCGATTGTCCAGCGCATCGTTTCCAGCGGTGACCGCGCCTATGGCGTCAACACCGGGCTTGGCGCCCTGTGCAATGTCTCGTTGCAGGACGAACAGCTCAGCCAGCTGTCGCACAACACCTTGCTCAGCCATGCCTGTGGCGTGGGTAGCGCGCTGTCGGACGAACAGACCCGGGCGATCATGTGCGCGGCGATCATCAACTTCTGCCAGGGCCGTTCCGGCCTGCAGCGCAAGGTGGTCGAGGCGCTGCTGACCTTGCTCAACCAGCACATCACCCCGCAGGTGCCGAAGCAGGGGTCGGTGGGGTACCTGACCCACATGGCCCATATCAGCATCAGCTTGCTGGGCGTCGGCCAGGTCAGCTATCGCGGCCAGATCGTGCCGGCGCAGCAGGCCTTGGCCGAGGTCGGCCTGGCACCGGTCAAACTGGGGGCCAAGGATGGTCTGTGCCTGGTCAACGGTACCCCGTGCATGACCGGCCTGAGCTGCCTGTCTCTGGATGACGCCACGCGCTTGAGCCAATGGGCGGACGTTATCGGCGCCATGAGTTTCGAAGCCCTGCGCGGCCAACTCGATGCCTTCGACCCTGAAATCATCGCGCTCAAACCCCACCCCGGGATGCAGCGCGTGGGCCGCAATTTGCGGCGCCTGCTCGAGGGTAGCGAAATCATTGCCAGCAGCCATGGCATTCGCACCCAGGACGCCTTGAGCATTCGCTCGATCCCGCAGGTTCATGGCGCCGCGCGCGATCAGTTGGAACACGCCGCAAGGCAGATCGAAACCGAACTCAACTCCACCACCGACAACCCGATGTTGCTGGGTACGCCCGAGTCCTATCGGGTGGTTTCCCAGGCCAATCCCCACGGCCAGTCCGTGGCCATGGCGGCCGACTTGCTGGCCATTGCGGTGGCCGAGATCGGGGCGATTGCCGAGCGCCGTCTCGATCGCCTGATCAACCCGTTGGTCAGCGGCTTGCCGGCCTTCCTGGTCAGTCAACCGGGTGTGAACTCGGGCATGATGATTGTCCAGTACGTGGCCGCTTCACTCTGTGCCGAAAACCGTCAGTTGGCCCAACCGGCCGTCATCGACAACTACGTCACCTCCGGCCTGCAGGAGGATCATCTGAGCATGGGCACCAATGCCGGGTTGAAGCTGCACCGTGCCCTGGAGAACTGTACGCAGATCCTTGCCATCGAATACCTGTTGGCGGCCCAGGCATTCGAGTTCCTCAAGGAGCAGCGCTTTGGCGCAGGTACCCAGGTTGCCTGGCGGTTGCTGCGCGAACGGGTCCCGGCCTATGCCCAGGACCGTTGGCTGGCCCCGGATATCGCCAGCAGTGCATCGATCCTGAAGGACCCCGGCCTGCTTGGCGCTGCCTTCCCCGAGCTGTTGTGACAGGTGCAGGTACCGCCAAGGGCGGGATTGGGTCGAGGGCAATCACTACCCAGTAATGGCTTTGGCCATTTCCGACGTGCCAGCCCAACCGATCTGCTCATAGACCGGTTTGCCCGTCGCGGTGGCGTGCAGGACTGCGAAGCTGATGCCTCGGCGAGCGAACTCGGCTTCGGCCGCTTGCATCAGGGCCGAGGCCAGGCCGCGGCGGCGGTAGGCCGGCTGGACGTACACATTCAGCACGTAGCCACGCTTATCCAGGGTTGGGTGGGAGGGATGGGGCGGCCAATCGATGCTCATAAGGCCAATGGCTGCGACCGGTTGGTCGCCATCCAGGAGTTTGAACCCGTAATACCGACCGTCACCGAGCCGCTCTTCCAGCCAGGGGCGAAAGTGCTGGGTCATGATCCGTAGTTGTTCAGGATCCCCGCCTGCCTCAAGGAACATGTCCTGGCGATGGGCGCAGATCATTTCTGCGTCAGAGGGGCCGACGGGCCGGCACTCCAGACCGGAAAACGCTGTACATCCTTGTAGTTCGATCATCGTTTATCCAGTGTCAGTGGCATTGATTGATGAAGTGGCAGCCTATGGCATCTCCCGGCGTGTATGCAATGGCACGGCGGGGAAGGTGGGAAACATGAGAGGGCGAGGGCGCTGACCTTGCTGTGGCCGAGTGCTCGAGCTCCTGCGACTTGGCATGCGCTCGGACGCTTTGTGCTGTTTGACTTCAGATTCCATTCAGATTCGACCCTGATAATTCCCTGAGCCGAACCCAATCGGGGGAGTTTCATGAACGAATCTCAATGGAGCAGTCTGCTCCCGCTTCCTATAGGCAGCCATGCCGACCATCACGCGCGGCTGTCGCTTCATCTGGCAGGCGACGCTTCACGCGGGGATCTGGAGCACTTCATCCACCAGTGCTTTGCCACCGTGCACCAGGCGGATGTGCAGCATTACCTGCCAGAGCTGCTGGCATTGCATGACAGCCATGGACGGTTGATCGCAGCGGCCGGCATGCGACCAGCCAGCGACGGACCTCTGTTTCTCGAGCGATATCTGGACGCGCCATTGGAGGCCGCCGTTTCCCAGGTTGCTGGCATTGACCTTGACCGTACCTGCCTGGTCGAAGTGGGCAACCTGGCTTCACTCAGCGCTGGCAGCGCCCGAATCATGATCATTGCCGTGACGTGGTTGTTGGCCTCGCGTGGCCTGGAGTGGGTTGCATTCACCGGCGCGGCGACGCTGATCAACAGCTTTCAACGGCTGGGCCTGATGCCTACCGTTTTGGCTGCCGCCGATCCTGGGCGCTTGCAGGGGCTGGCGAATCATTGGGGGACGTACTACGACCAACGGCCACAGGTGTTCGCCGGCAACATCGGCTATGGCTTCGATGCCCTGAGCCGGGCGGGGGTGTTCCAGCGCCTTGGATTTCCCAAGCTGGCCCAGGAGACCGGTCATGCCGCATGAACTGCAGCTCTTTCAGGCGTTGTTGCGCCAGCATGCCCAGCAAAAACCTGATGCTGTAGCTGTTCAGGGCCCGGTTCGGCGTTTCACCTACCGGCAATTGCTCGACGAGGTCGAATTGCGCGCAGCCCGCTTGCTGAGCCAACCAGCGGGCACGTTCGTCATGGTGCTGGATAACGGGCCCGAATTGCTTTTCTGGGACCTGGCGGCTCTTTTCGCCGAGCGCACTTGTGTGATCGTACCGCCGTTCTTCAGCGCGGCTCAGTTGCGACACTGTCTGCAGCAGAGCGGTGCCACGAGCGTGCTGTGCGAGACGCAGTGGACTGCCCAACTCCTTGAGCAAGGTTTTACCCAGCAGCCGGCAGAAGGTTTCCTGGCGCGTGACGTTGTCGCGCCTGAATTGCCGACGGGCACCGCAAAGATCACCTATACCTCCGGCAGTACCGGGAGGCCCAAGGGCGTATGCCTGGGCGCCGAAGCCATGCTGCGTGTTGCGCGGGAACTGGAGGCTGCAAGCCGACCAACCGAGCCGCAGCGATACCTGGCGGTACTGCCACTGGGTGTATTGCTCGAGAACCTCGGCGTATATGCCGCGCTCATGGCAGGCGCCTGCGTCCAGCTCTACCCGCAGCAGCAGTTGGGCATGGGCGGCGCAAGCCAGGTGGATTTCAAGCGCTTGCTCGCTGCGATTGCCCTGAGCGGTGCACACAGCCTGATCCTCGTGCCGCAACTGCTGATGGGGCTGGTCACCGCCATCGAGCGCGGGCTCATGCGCGTCGGCCCACTGCGCTTCGTGGCAGTGGGCGGCGCCCGGGTATCAGCGAAGCTGTTGGCTCGGGCCGATGCGGTCGGCTTGCCGGTGTTCGAAGGCTATGGCTTGTCCGAATGTGCCTCGGTGGTGGCGCTGAACCGACCGGGGGCCGTTCGCCCTGGCAGCGTCGGTAAGCCCTTGCCCCATGTTCAGGTGCGCATTGCTGAGGATGGTGAGGTGCTGGTGGCTGGCTCGACCTTGCTGGGCTACCTGGAAGAGGCGCCGGTCACCGGCGAGTGGTGGGCGACGGGCGACCTCGGCCACCTCGACGAAGAGGGCTACCTGTACCTTGACGGGCGCAGAAAGCACCAGTTCATCACCAGCTTCGGTCGTAACGTCAACCCGGAGTGGGTGGAGTCGGAGCTGACTCAGGGCGGCGTGATTGCACAGGCATTCGTGCATGGCGAAGCCTTGCCGCACAACCTGGCACTGCTCTGGCCGCTGGACCCCACTGCCAGCGACGAGGCTATCGAGCAGGCCGTGCAGCGCTGCAACGCGCAACTGCCCGATTACGCCCAGGTGCATACCTGGCGTCGTTTACCGGCCCCGCTAAGCCCCATTGATGAAACCCTGACTGCCAACGGCCGCCCACGGCGCGAGGCGATCTTGCAGCGTTACCACGCCCTGTTATCCGACATCTCGTTGTGAGGTTAACCATGTCTTTTTTCGATACTTTGCAAATACAAACTGCCGAGGAGCGTCAGGTGTTGTTCGCAGTGCCGGTAATCCGGGACGCGTTGGCCGGGCAGGTCAGCCTGGACAGCTACCTCGCCTTCCTGACCCAGGCCTACCACCATGTCCGCCATACGGTGCCACTGATGATGGCTTGTGGCGCGCGTTTGCCGTCGCGCCTGGAATGGCTGCGCGGGGCGGTGTGCGAATACATCGAAGAGGAGTACGGCCACGAACAGTGGATCCTCAACGACATCAAGGCTTGCGGCGGCGACTGGGAGGCCGTGCGTGATGGTCGGCCAGCGCTGCCAATCGAGCTGATGGTCGCCTACCTCTACGACCTGATTGCACGCGGCAACCCTGTCGGGCTGTTCGGCATGGTCAATGTGCTCGAAGGCACCAGCATCGCCCTGGCCACGCAGGCGGCGGGCACCATCCAGAGCACGTTGGGCTTGCCTGGCCAGGCGTTCAGCTACCTCAGCTCCCACGGTGCGCTCGACCAGGACCACATGGTGACCTACAAGCAGTTGATGGACCGCCTTGATGAAGAGGGCGACCAGCAGGCTGTGATCCACGCTGCAAAGGTCGTCTATCGCTTGTATACCGAGATGTTCCAGGGATTGCCGCGCGCCGGGCAGCACGAGGTGCGTCATGCGCTTGCCTGAGTCCGTGGTGGTCCTCACCGGCGCCAGTGGGGGTATTGGCTTGGAGCTGGCCGAGCAGCTGTGCGCTGCCGGGGCCCAGGTGCTGGCGGTCAGCCGGCACATGGGCAAGCTGGCTGGCCTGATGAATCGGTATCCGGACCGCTTGCGTTGGCAAGAAGCTGACCTACGCAGCCACGCAGGGCGCGAACAAGTGGTCGACCGAGCCCGCAAGATGGGCAATGTCAACGTTCTGATCAACGCCGCCGGGGTGAATCGCTTTGCCTTGCTCGATCAGTTGGACGAACACGCACTCGACGAGCTGCTGGACATCAATCTGAAGGCCCCGCTGCAACTGACGCGTGCCTGCCTGCCCTTGCTGCGTGCGCAGCCAAAGGCGTTGGTGGTCAATGTCGGGTCCACCTATGGCTCGATCGGCTATCCCGGTTACGCCACCTATTGCGCCAGCAAGTTCGCCCTGAGGGGATTCTCCGAAGCGCTGCGGCGCGAGCTGGCGGACACCACGGTAAACGTCTTGTATGCCGCGCCCAGGGCAACCCGCACCGCCATGAACAGCAGCGCGGCGACAGCGCTCAATCAGGCGTTGAAAGTCGGCATGGACGACCCGGCGGATGTCGCCCGTGCAGTGCTTGAGGCGGTGCAGTCTGAGCGCAGCGAGCTTTACCTGGGCTGGCCGGAAAAGCTCTTCGTGCGCATTAACGGCATGTTGCCGGGAATAGTCGACCGCGCGTTACGCAAGCAATTGCCTGTCATTCGCCGCTACCTCGGTAGCCACTCCAAGGAGTCGATCAAATGAAGCGACTGTTCATCGCCAGCTTGCTGGCATTCGCCCCCTCCATCTGGGCACTGGATCAGACAGGCACGCAGCACCTGAGTGACCTGCAGCAGCGCTGGGCACAGATCCAGTACCAGTTACCCAAGGACAAACGTGCTGACGCCTTCGAAAAGCTGGCGGGTGACGCGACGGCCTTCGTTCATCAGTACCCCGGTACACCAGAGCCATTGATTTGGGAGGGCATTATCAACAGCAGCTGGGCGGGGGCCATCGGTGGCCTTGGCGCACTAGGCAAGGTCAAGGCGGCGAAAGCTAGCCTTGAACAGGCCATGAAACTGGACCCCAACGCCCTGCAGGGCTCGGCCTATACCAGCCTGGGCACGCTGTACGATCAAGTGCCCGGATGGCCGATTGGTTTCGGTGATGCCGAGATGGCCGACAAGATGCTGCGCAAAGCCTTGCAGATCAACCCCAGCGGTATCGACAGCAACTATTTCTGGGCTGACCATCTGTATCGGCAAAAGCGCTACCCGGAGGCCACCGCAGCCCTGCACAAAGCCTTGCAGGCACCCCCACGGCCGGGGCGAGAGCTGGCTGATCAGGGCCGTCGCGCGGATATTGATGCTTTACTCAAGGCGATCAAGGACAAACAGGACTGAACATGCGGCTTTTGCTGGTTGAGGACGACATCGCGCTGGGAGAGGGGATCTGCGACGGTTTGCGCCAGGAGGGCTACACCCTCGACTGGTTGCGTGACGGTGTCAGTGGCTTGCATGCGTTGCAGCACGAGACCTTCGACCTGGTGATCCTGGACCTTGGATTGCCCCGCCTGGATGGCATTGAACTCCTGCGGCGGGTACGTGCCGGCGGCGACAGCCTGCCGGTGCTGATCCTCACCGCACGGGATGCCCTCGATGATCGCATCACCGGCCTCGATGCCGGCGCCGACGATTACTTGGTCAAACCGTTCGACCTCAATGAGCTGAAGGCGCGCTTGCGCGCGTTGCTCAGGCGCAGCGCCGGACGCGCCCAGGTCATGATCGAGCATGCCGGAGTCAGCCTCGACCCCGCTACCCAGCAAGTTCATTACAACGGCGTCGAAGTGGTGCTGACCCCCAAGGAATACATGCTGCTGCACGAGTTGCTGGCCCATCCAGGCAAGGTCTTCACCCGCGAACGCCTGACCCAGTTGCTGTATGGCTGGGATGAGGAGCCCGAGAGCAATACGCTGGAGGTGAACATCTACCACCTTCGCAAGAAGCTGTTCAACGGGCTGATCCGTACGGTGCGCGGCATTGGCTATCTGGTCGAGGCCAAGGCATGAGCTCGCTGCGCCAACGCACCCTGTGGCGGGTGATGTTGTTGCTGTTGCTGGGGACCGGCCTGCTGGCGCTCTATAACTATCACGACAGCCGCCATGAGATTAACGAGGTGTACGACGCGCACCTGGCCCAGAACGCTCGCTTGCTGCAGGGCGTCATGAGCCTGCCGGTGCAAAGCGGCTCGCGTGAAGCGATGTACCAGGCATTCAACGAGGCATTGGCCCAGGCGGGTCACCATCGGGTAGGCCACCCCTACGAGAGCAAGCTGGCATTCCAGGTCTGGCAGGACGGCGCCGGCCTGCTGGTGCACACACCCAGTGCGCCGACCATCGACCCGCCACCGACGGTCCCCGGTTTCTACGACTTTTCCAGTGGTGGCGAGCAATGGCGCGGTTTCGTGCTGCCGGTGCCGGAACGACACTGGGTGATCTGGGTGGGCGAGCGTGACGATGTGCGCTACGACTTGATCGACCGCATCGTTCGCCACACCCTGTTCCCGTTCCTGCTCGGCAGCCTGGTGTTGGCACTGTTGGTTTGGGCCGCTATCGGCTGGGGACTGCGGCCGTTGCAGAACATGGCCAACATCATCCGTGGGCGTCACGCCGATTCGCTGGAGCCGCTGCAGTTGGTACCGCTGCCCTCGGAGCTGGAGCCCATGCAGGCCGCCATCAACCGCCTGTTGGCGCAGATCGAGGACCTGCTGCGGCGTGAGCATCGGTTCATTGCCGATGCCGCCCACGAAATGCGCACCCCCCTGGCCGTTCTGCGCCTGCACGCGCAGAACGCGCTGGAGGCCAGCAACGAGGCCGAGCGGCACAAAGCGCTGGGCTTTCTGATGGGTGGGGTCGATCGACTCACCCGGGTTGTCAACCAGTTACTCACCCTGGCCCGTGTCGAGCCAAGGCTGGGGCAGCGAGCCAGCACTCGGATCGACCTGGCCGAAGTGGTCACCGAGACCTTGGCTGACCTGACCCCGTGGATACTGGACCGCGGCCTGGAGCCCTCGTTGGACATCGGCGAAGGCGACCACCACCTGGCAATCGATGCCGGCGCCCTGGGCATCGCGCTGCAGAACCTGGTGTCCAACGCGGTGGAGCACTCACCGCCCGCTGGCCGCATCACGGTGTCACTCAGGCACCTGGACAATCACTTCGAACTGGTCGTCGAGGACGAGGGGCCGGGTATCGATGAGGCGAGTCTGTCGCGCGTATTCGAGCGTTTCTACAGCCGTAACAGCCCCAATGGTGCAGGCCTTGGGCTTTCCATCGTGGCGACCATCGTTGACCGGATGGGCGGGCAGGTGCGTTTGCGTAATCGAGCAGGCGGCGGGCTAGCCGCCACCTTGCTGTTTCCAGTGAGTTGAATACCCCAGCAGAGTCGCTGCCAACGATACGCCTGGCATCTGACGCTGGTCACTTCAGACTTCCTTAAGCTTGAGCCAGCAACCTGACACTGTCCGGTTGCTGGGAATCGCTCCTGCATCGCACCTGGTGGCAACGGATCTTTCTCTCATTTTCGAGGCCATGGATATGACGCGTAATTCAACTATCGACCGCTACGGTCGCCTGTCCATCATCATGCACTGGAGCATGGTCGTCTTGTTCATCGGCATTTATGCCGGCATCGAGCTGCGCGGGGCATTGCCAAGAGGCAGCACACTGAAGAGCCCACTGCTGGGATTCCATGCGCTGATGGGTATCGCCGTATTCGCGTTGGTATGGGTACGCCTGATTGGTCGGCTGAGACCACGTCCTCCCATCCTGCCCACGCCACCTACCTGGCAGGCGGTGATGGCCAGCATCACGCACCTGGCCTTGTACGGTTTGATGATCGTTACTCCGTTGTTGGCCTGGCTGATGCTGAGCGCTGCGGGTAAGCCGTTGCCGTACTGGGGCATCACTCTGCCTTCGCCTATTCCTGTCGACCCTGCTTTGGCCAAGACACTGAAGGACTGGCATGAGCTGGTAGGTAACGCTGGTTACGCGCTGATTGGACTTCATGCTTGCGCAGGCCTGGCACATCACTACTTGATCAAGGACAACACCCTCAGGCGCATGCTGCCACGGTGATACGGGCTACCTCGCCCTGCCGACACAAAAGCCTTGTTTGCGGAGGTCTTACCATAGCCAGCGATTGCCAATAGGTAAACCGCAAGCATCATGGCCGGGCGCTAACTGGATTCACCTGCGCGAGATAAGGCTTGGAGGACATCCATGGCTTTAGCGGCATCATCCTTGGCTACGAAAATGTGGTCATGGTAGAAGGCTGCGATCACGTTGCAACTGATGCCAGCCTTGCCGAGCGCGGTCGCGAATGCGGCCGTCAAACCCACTGCATCAAGAGCGGAGTGGATTGTGAGTGTGATCCAAGCTGCCACAAAACTGTACTCAAGGCCCAGTGCATCAGCGCGTTCGCGCTCAATGATTGCAGTGAGGCCTTCTTTTTCGCGGAATGTACCCAGCACATCGGTACCCTGGAGCGCGGTAGCGTGCGCCACTGTGCAGAACACAAAGTCGCCTTCATTGAGGACTGGGCTCATGCCACGGAGCAGAGCTGAGATCGATTTTTCACCTGACATAGGGTTACTCCCGTTTGAAAGACGGCAGTGTGCATTTCAGTGAGGCATTAGTTTAATCAATACTGCTCATTACCGATTAGTGTCGCTTATGCGATTCCCTGCCCAATTCACCTTACGCCAGCCGGGCTAGACCAGGTCTGAATGGCTCGAATGGCAGCTTTCGACCCAAAGCTGCCATTGCGATAGTGCTGCTCTTGCTCATTTTTCGAGGCTGGCGCGAACCTTGTGGGAGCGGGTTTACCCGCGAAGCAGGCGACGCGGAGGGTGGCACGGGCTTCGCCCGTGTTCGCGGCGGTTCGACGCCTCGATAAACCCGCTCCCACAGAGATCACCTCTGGCATGACTGTCAGCTACGGGGCGGTAGCTGCCTTTCGTGAAATACGATTCCCTACGCAGGTAACCCTGCTCTGATTCCGGCCATCCCGCCATGGAAGTACAGGTCGCTCCGCTTCTCGTCTCACTACCTCCGGCAGTTGCACGATCGACTCCCCAGGCCTGAGCCATTGGACGGCCACGCGCCTTTGAGCATGGGGCCGCGTCGCACGCCGTGCTGACGGTGTTCGCCCAGAGCATGATGGGAACCGTTCAACCTGCCTACCCTGCCACCATGCCAAGGGCGTAATCCTTGAAAGCCAACCACCCGATCCCATGGGAACACTGTTCATGTCTATCGACTTCAGACCCGCCCAAGCCTCGGACGCGCATGATATTGCGCGCTTCTTTCAACTGACATCGGAGGGCATGGCCGATTACATATGGAGCAAGCTTGCCGCACCTGGAGAAGCGTTGCTGAGTGTCGGTGCGTCTCGCTATGCCAGGGAGCAGGGCGACTTCTCCTACAAGAACTGCCTTATGGCCACTTTCGAAGGGCGCGTCATCGGCATGATGCATAGCTATGCCTTGCGCGAGGCCCCTGACAGGCCTGTCGAGACAGACCCGGTCCTCGCGCCTTACGCCGACATGGAAATACCCGACACCTTGTACATATCCAGCCTGGCCCTGGATGAGGCCTGGCGCAGTCAGGGGCTGGGTGTCGAGTTTCTTCGCCACGCCCAGCAGCGCGCTGAGGACTCTGGCCTGGATGGGCTATGCCTGATCGATTATGCAGAAAACCACGGTGCACGCCGCTTCTACGAACGTCACGGTTTTCAAATTGTTAAAGCCTGCCAGATCGTTCCGCACCCGATGCTGGGCGTGACCGGTGAAGCCTATTTGATGTATCGCCCTACCCACAACGTGCTCGAGAAAAGCCATGAACAATAAACTGACCGTGTTCCGCGAACTGGATATCCAACCGGTGCGCGACCTTCCATTTTTTGAAGAGGTCTTGCAAGGCACCCCCCATACGCTGACGTCCAAGTACTATCACGATGAGCAGCAAGGCCGCATTTCCGGAGAATGGCAAGCCAGCACCGGAGCGTGGCGCATCGACTACAAAGTTTGGGAGTTCTGCCATGTCCTGAGTGGATGCTGCGTCATCGAACTTGAGGGTTGCGCCCCCATCACACTGGCCGCTGGCGACACGTTCATTATCGAACCGGGCGCCAAGGGCAAATGGACCGTGCTGGAAGACATGAAAAAGAACTTTGTGATCCTCTTGCCCGCGAACTAGGGGTTGAACTGGCCTGATGATTTTGGCTCCCTTCTAAATCAGCCGATCGGAGCAGCCTGGCTCCTCGAGTTGCTTGGCCACTTTCATCGCCAATTCGACGAAGGCCCTCGCTGCAGCCGTTTGGTAAACCCCTTTCCGTTGCATCAGAACGGCAGTGCGTTGCAAGCGCTGCTGATCCAACTCGATAGCAACCAACTGCTCGTGAGCCAGGGCGATGTTGGCCGGCAACAAGGTCGCGAGCGTGGTTCTGCTGACCACCTCGATAAGCGCACTGATGGTATTGGCTTCCACTTGTACGTGAGGGCGAATGTTGTGTTGGCGGCAGTAGTTGTCGATCTGCTCACGCGTGGCGAATTCGGCGCTCAAGAGTATCAACGATTCTGAGTTCAACGCCTCCAGGCCAATACTGCCCGTGGTGGCGAGAGGATGATGCTTGCCGACTACCAGGGCGAGGGTTTCGACCAGTAGCGCCTGGGCCTCAAGGTCCAGATGATGGCCGTTGTCGAACGCAATGCCCACATCTACCTCGTCGGCCAACAACAGCTCTTCCAGCGCCTCTTGAGCGATCTCTCGCAGCACCAGCGTGATGTTCGGGTAGCGGCTATGGAACGCCTCAACCAGCGGGCCAACGAGGTAGCTGGTGAATGTCGGTGTTACCCCCACCCGAAGTGATCCGCGGCTCAGATCGCTGAGGTCATCAATGGCTCGTTTTGCCTCCTGCAGTTCCTGCGCGGCTCGCTTGGCATAGCGCAGGTACACCTCGCCGGCATCGGTCAATCGCGTGGTCCGGCCGGAACGATCGAACAACGGCGTGCCGAGACTCTCTTCCAGTTGGCGGACCTGCTGCGACAAGGCCGGTTGAGACACATGCAAGGCCGCTGCGGCGCGCGTGAAACTGAGGTGGTTTGCCACTGCGATGAAGTACTGGATGTGCCGGGCAAGCATGGGTGCACCTATAAGATTATCTGATTCACCTGATCATAAATCAGACTTTTACCTTATTGAAGGCGCTGCGTAACCTTTGCTTCAACACATCGCGTCACTCAAGGAGTCAGCCATGAAAGACATCATCGACGGGTTTCTGAAGTTCCAGAAAGACGCCTATCCCGAGCGCGTCAAACTGTTCAAGGATCTGGCCAGCCAGCAGAGCCCACGTGCCCTGTTCATCTCATGCTCCGACAGCCGCCTGGTGCCGGAGCTGGTCACCCAGCGCGAACCCGGAGACCTGTTCGTCATTCGCAATGCAGGCAACATCGTGCCGTCCTACGGGCCCGAGCCTGGAGGCGTATCGGCCTCGGTCGAATATGCCGTGGCGGCCTTGCAGGTTTCCGACATCGTCATCTGCGGCCACTCCGATTGCGGCGCCATGACGGCCATCGCCACCTGCAAATGCCTGGACCACATGCCCGCAGTGGCCGGCTGGCTGCGCTACGCCGATTCCGCCCGAGTGGTTAACGAAGCCCGCAACCATTTCGGCCCGCAGGCCAAGGTCGAAGCCATGGTGCGCGAAAACGTGATCGCCCAGCTTGCCAACATCCAGACCCACCCCTCGGTGCGCCTGGCCCTGGAAGAGGGCCGCGTGACCTTGCATGGCTGGATCTACGACATCGAAAGCGGGCTGATCGAGGCCTTCGATGGCAGCACCGGCACATTCGTGTCCCTCGCCCACAACCCCGAAGTGCACGCCGTTTCCCATCAACCCAAGCGCGTTGCCTGAACATCTTTCAACCAAGGAGAAACACCATGATCCAATCGCAAATCAGCCAGAACGCCCGCCTTGCCCTGAGCGAAGTCATCCTTCTGGCCAAAGCCCGCAAAGACCTCTCGTTCTCGCAGATCACCGAAGGCACCGGTCTGTCCGAAGCGTTCGTCACCGCGGCACTGCTGGGCCAGCACCCGTTGCCGGCGAGCGCCGCCCAGGTGGTGGGTGACAAGCTCGGCCTCGACGCGGACGGCATCGCACTGCTGCAGACCGTGCCACTGCGCGGCAGCATTCAAAATGGTATCCCGACCGACCCGACCATCTACCGCTTTTACGAGATGTTGCAGGTGTACGGCACCACCTTGAAGGCGCTGGTTCATGAAAAGTTCGGCGACGGCATCATCAGTGCCATCAATTTCAAGCTGGACATCAAGAAAGTCGAAGACCCCGAGGGCGGCTCGCGCGCAGTGATCACCCTGGATGGCAAATACCTGCCCACCAAACCGTTCTGATTTGGCTGCAACACATGGGCTGGGCCGCAACTTCGTGGCCCAGCCACAACCTGAAGGTGATCAAAATTGAAAGCATTGTTCGCATTGATACTCGGCGCGCTGTGCAACGTGACGATGGCTGCTGACGTTGAGCAACAGGTCGAGCAGACACCGGTTGAACAGTACAGCTACTCCCAGCACCTCGATATTGCCCGTGTCATTTCCATGAGCGAGGTCCCCAATGTCTGTCAGGTCGTGCCCGCTCGCATGACGTACGAAGACTCCCAAGGCAATGAGCATGTGCTTGAGTACCGCGTGATGGGCAATGGTTGCTCGAATAACTGAGCCCGGCCTTCGCAGCGCTACAGCGCT
Source organism: Pseudomonas oryziphila (assembly GCF_003940825.1). NCBI lineage: Bacteria > Pseudomonadati > Pseudomonadota > Gammaproteobacteria > Pseudomonadales > Pseudomonadaceae > Pseudomonas > Pseudomonas oryziphila. The sequence continues at coordinate 2,262,466 of NZ_CP034338.1, forward strand.
CTTTATGAGGACTGAAGTTGATGGACCTTGTCTTTCGAAATGTACGCATTGACGACGCCCAGCCACGGGTAGATGTGGCTGTGCAAGCAGGCAAAATCGCCGAGATCGCGCCACACATCGCCACCACGGCAGAGCACGAAATCCAAGGCGACGGCAATGTGCTTGTTGCTGGGTTTGTCGAAGGCCACCTGCACCTGGAAAAAGCCAACGTCATGCAGCGCAAGGCCAATCGTTCCGGCACCTTGAAGGAAGCGATCGCCGTCACCGCCGAACTGAAGCCCACACTGACCCGTGAGGATATCCGCGAACGGTCGATCCAGGTGCTGCGCGCATTGGTACAAGCCGGTACCACGCACGTGCGCGCCCATGCCGAGTTCGACCCCGCCCAAGGCTTCACCGGGCTTGAAGTGGTGCTGGAGTTGCGCGAGCAGTTTCGCGAGGTGATCGACATCCAGGTCGTGGCCTTTCCGCAAGAAGGCATTCTCAAGCTGCCTGGCATGCAGGCCATGATGGCCCAGGCAATGGAGATGGGGGCCGATGTGGTGGGCGGCATTCCCTACAACGATGTGTCGCCGCAGGAGCACATTGATTTCGTCTTTGACCTGGCCAAGCGCTACGACAAAGACATCGACTTGCACCAGGACTTCGCCGATGACGCCGAGCACATGACCATCGAGTACGTGGCACGTCGAACCATTGCCGAAGGCTACCAAGGGCGGGTCTGCGTTGGGCACCTGACCAGCCTGGCGGCCGTCTCGCCAGCGCGGCAGGCACAGGTCATCGCGTTGCTACGTGAGGCCGACATCAGCGTGATGTGCCTGCCCGCCACCGACCTGCACCTGGGGGCTCGGGGTGACAGTCACAATGTAAGACGCACCCTGACACCTGTGCGTGCCCTGCGCGACGGCGGTGTCACGGTTTGCCTGGCCACCAACAACATCCGCAATGCATTCACACCCTATGGCACTGGCGACCTGTTGCACATTGCACAGCTGGCCATTCCAGCGTGCCACCTGGGCGGCGCGGATGATCAGGCCACCGTGTTGTCGATGCTCTCGACAAACCCTGCCAAAGCCTTGGGGTTGAAACACCACGGATTGGCGGTGGGCAATGATGCCGACCTGGTGCTGGTCGATTGCCGTGCTGTGGCCGATGTCATTCTCGACTTGCCGACACGGTTGATGGTGCTCAAGCGCGGCAAGGTGGTGGCAACGGCTGAGCATCGTAGGTCAGTCGCGTTTTGAGGCCATTTTGGAAATTTCGTAATCAAGCAAGTCCATGTATGGGACGGTCGCTTGTGGGAAGGCTACTCGAACCAACCCTTCGACTTCGGCCCTGTTCACTAGGCCACGCTAAGGGCCATGCCGGGACGCTATGGCGTCAAGGTATGCAGGAGTGCAGGTGAGTGGGGAGTGATCAGGCCATTGGCAATGGCACTGGCTTCAAGCTTCGCATGCTCCGTGCTCAGCAGGACATAAGCAGCTTGCAGCGTGGTGATCTTCGCTTGAATTTCGGCCATCTTGCTGGCGACCAAGGCTGCGCCTTGCGCGCAATCGATCTTGTTGCCTCGCTTGGCTGCAAGAATTTCTCCAATCTCAGCGAGGGAAAAACCGCCACTCTGGGCGCTCTGAATAAAGGCCAGATCAACAACCGTCTGATCGCTGTAGCTGCGGTAATTGTTGGCTTGTCGTTGTGCCACGATAAGCCCGAGCTGTTCGTAATAGCGCAATGCATGCCGGCCGACGCCACTGCGGCGCTCCAACTCTCCAACGTTCACACTAAAAACTCCTTGACTGTAGAGCGCACTCTACACCTTAGCCTGCACCCATTATCCAAACCAGGAGTCAGGCATGAGCGTGGAATGCTTCGTCACCGGCGGCAGTGGATTTGTGGGCCAACACTTACTGGCCCGACTTACTGCGACAGGGTACAAAACCTGGGTGCTTATGCGTACCCCAGGCAACATTGAGCGTCTCAGAAAACAGGTAGGTCAACTGGGCGGTAATCCTGCGTATATCCATGCCGTTGAGGGCGATATCAGCAGAGAGGGGCTCGGGCTCAGCGAGGCGGACATACAGTGCGTGTCTTCGGCCTCTGTGATCTTCCATCTCGCGGCGGAGTTTTCCTGGGGGCTGTCAATGGAGCGCGCCCGAGCAGTCAATGTGCAAGGGGCGCTGAGGGTCGCCAAGCTTGCGGCGCGCCAACGCATCCGATTGCTGATGGTGTGCGGCTTCATGCTGCAAAACCTCAACCACCTGGCCAGTATCGGCGTTGATGATGAGTGCCCTGCAAACACAAACTGGCCCGCAGTCTACCGCCGTGTAGGTGGCTACGAAGGCAGCAAGATCGAGTCCCATTTTGCCGTCATCCGTTATATGCAGGATGCGGGCGCGGACTACACCATCATTCATCCTGCTACGGTGTGTGGCCACAGCGAGAGTGGCCACATCCTGGAAGGACAGCCTCTGGCCGAACTCATTCGAAATTTGGCACAAGGTCGGTTCAAAGCGGTCCCCGGTTCCCCCAGGCACTGGTTGCCATTAGTCAGCGTCGACTACCTGGTAGCGATGATGACCTGTGTGGCGTTCGATCCTTCGATGGCCAACCGGCAGGTTCTGGCGCTCTATGAGCACACATCGAGCCTGCAGGGCATGCTTGAGCAGATCGCAAAACCGCTGGAGGTCAAGGCGCCCCGTCGGCATGTACCGATAAGGTTGCTCAGGTGGCTTTTGATGATTCCCGGGCTGGCAGCACGATTTGCGATCAGCGCCGAGTCATTGGACTTTATCCAGACGCAGCGCTTCGATATCAGTAATAGCGAGCAATTAGAGCGCAAGTATCAGTTCACACATCCCGATATGGCGCGCGCTCTGGAAAAGACGGTGCGCTACGTCAAGGATCACTATCTCCACTGAGGCAGGCCAGTCTTGATGGCTCAAGACATGCGTGTGAGAGCGAGCGCTTGCGACCCATAGCAGCCGCTGAAAGTTAACTGGCTTCGTGAGCGCGACGCGCATCCTGTGGGAGCGGGTTCACCCGCGAAGCAAGCGCCGCAATGGATGGCACCGGCGGTGCCGGTGTTCGCGGCAGTTCGACGCCTCGAAAAACCCGCTCCCACAAAAATTGCTGATGGGCTCAGCGTTCGCTTCGGGTCGAAAGCAGCCATTCACGACCAGCGACTAACGACCCATAGCTCCCCGCCTGGCGCGGCACCTCAAGGCGGGGCGGCCCACTATTACCTCACAACCCATCCCGATAATAAGCAGAAAAGCTCAGACTCTGGACATTAATGACTGGTATCTGAGCATTCAAGTTACTGGCTCGTAGGGCTCAAGAACGCTTTAGTTTGAACGATTCAAACAGCGTTGCTTTCTGGCGGACTATCCATAATTTATAGCCTACCGACAGCAATGCCAGCCACCCGATACCTACATAGAGCGCCATGCGAGTTTCTGAGTACCAACCCAGTACGCAGAAAATGAACAGCATGAAAACAATTGCGCAGGCGGGGCCTACAGGCCAGAAAGGCACGGGGAAATGCAGGGCCTCAACCTCAGTTCGAGTCATGTGCCGGCGCATGGCGACTTGGGACAAAAGAATCATCAGCCACACCCATACAATCGAAAACGTCACCACCGACGCCAAAATCATGAAGAGATTGTCCGGGAACAGGTAATTAAGCAGAACACCCAAAAGCAGGGCCGTCGCCATAACGATTACAGTCATCCAAGGTACACCGAATCGGGACAGGCGGGAAAAACTGGCGGGTGCCTGGCCGCTCTGAGCCATGCCGTACATGATTCTCCCTGCGGCGAAAATATCGCTGTTAATGGCCGATAGTGCGGCAGAAATGACGACGATGTTCAGCACTGTAGCAGCCGACTTTATACCTAAGCCGCTGAATATCTGTACGAAAGGGCTGCCCTCACTGCCAATCTTGGGCCAGGGATAGATGGCCATCAGAACGAATAGTGTAAGCACATAGAACATCAATATTCGCAGTGGCACGGAGTTGATCGCGCGTGGCAGGACCTGTTGCGGGTTTTTGGCTTCTCCCGCAGTGATACCAATCATTTCGATTCCGCCAAAGGCAAACATTACGACGGCGAAAGAGGCGATCATTCCACTCACGCCATTGGGGAAAAAGCCACCGTGCTGCCACAAATTGCTTAAGCCGCTCGTTACTTCATTGGCAGAGCCCAACTTAATACCGAAAACTAGAACTGCCAACCCGGCAACGATCATCGACGCAATAGCCGTGACTTTCAGCAACGACAACCAGAACTCCAACTCGCCAAATACCTTGACGCTGCACAGGTTCAGAGCCCCGATGAAAAATACGATGCCCAGGACCCAGATCCATCGTGGTGTGTCGGGAAACCAGTAACTCATGTAAACACCAAAGGCGGTCACATCTGCCAGACATACCACCAGCATGGAAAATGCGTAGCTCCAGCCAGTCAGAAAACCTGGAAAGCTCCCCAAGTACTGGGTTGCGTAGTGGGCAAAAGAACCCGATACAGGATTGCGCACGGCCATTTCACCCAAGGCACGCATCATCATGTAGATGGCCATGCCACCGATGATGTAGGCCAGCAGTACCGAGGGGCCAGCCAGCTTGATTGCTGAGGCGGACCCATAGAACAATCCGGTGCCAATAGCAGAACCGAGCGCCATGAAGCGAATATGGCGAGCACTCAGGCCTCGCCGCATGGAAGGTGCGTTATCGCTCATTCCAGGTAGTCTCCACATTATTTTTGTTTGAATGCCGAGGCGTCGCGCGGGCGTCTGGTTTTCAGGCCAGACAAGTCCCCAGGCCGGCCATCGGCACCTGTAGTGGTCAAGTAATCTGCGGGAATAGGACCGGCGTTTTCATCGTCAATGAAAGCCAGTTCGCGAGGCCTACAGCTGCACAGTGGAAAGCCGCTTGATTTCGGACCAAGTGCGTTGCGCGTAGTGAGGATCGAAGAGTGAGTGATAGCCCCCCGTGTGCCAGAAGACCACTGGGCCTTCCAACTCCCCCTTTTTCGCGAGATCGATCAGCGCCGCGACTGCCTTGGCGCTATAGACGGGGTCTACGAGTATCCCTTCGGTGGTGGCAAGCAGGTCGATCGCTTCTATCACGCCCGGTGCAGGCAGGCCGTAGCCGTCGCCCAGATAGTCCTCGGTGAGGTTGATGTCGTTGCGTGTCAGTTCCACTTCTGCGCCGATGAGGTGGGCACCACCTTGGGCATAAGCGAGGTACTGGCCGGGTACGTCATCATAGACATCCTCGGCAACGACGATACCGCGGATGTTGCTTGGCGAACCGTGCAAGGTATTGCCCAGCACCAGTCCGGAGTGAGTGCCTCCCGATGAGCTGGCATGCACAATGGTGCCGATCGAACGCTCATGCGCGGCCATCTGTCCGTGAAGCTCGGAGTAGGCCAGGGCAAACCCGAGCGAGCTCCTCTCGGAGGCACAGCCGATGGGTAGTCGATAGACACGCTCCCCATTATTTTCCAGCTCATTGACCACGGCCTGAGCATGATCGGCGAGTTCAGCCCAGGTTGCATTGCCCACTAAGCGCAAGTTGGCGCCAAAGAGTCCGTCCAATAGCAGGTTGCCAACCGGCTCCCGTGGCGCGTCATGGCAGAGTACCAGGGTGCATTTCAGCCCTGTCTGCGCCGCTGCCGCCGCCACCGCCCGCGCGGCATTGGAAAGACGTGAGCCTTCGGCAACCAGATGCTTGGCGCCCTGGGCGATCGCATAAGCCAGTTCTACTTCGAGCTTGCGCACCTTGTTACCGGCAAGACCGACCGTTCCGATATCGTCGCGCTTGCACCAGACCTCGACGCCAATTTCAGCACTGAACCGCTTCAGGTATTGCACCGGTGAAGTGAAGCCCCGCAGATTCAGCCGAGGTAGTTTTTCAAGTGTATCGAGAGCATTCATCGGGGTTATCCTCGTGATGAGCATCGTACGTAACAGGAGAATGGCCTGAGGAGGAGCCGCCCGACCCAAGCCCATATTTCCTGTCGACGGTGCAAGTATGAGGTTGGCGCTATATGCTGAAATAACGAAAACCAGACAACGCATACAAGGTTCCCGACAACATGGCCGCTGCACCTGTCTCACCTGCCATTAGCTCGCCGCTACCGCATTCCGTTCTGTTAAGGACCATGCGTCTGACGGAAGTAACGTCCTACCCGACCGAGCGCCATGACTGGGGCGAATTCGTCTACTCGTTCAGCGGCGTGATCGAGTTGACTGTGGACAACCGTGAGTACCTGACACCGCCGCATTACGGCTTGTGGCTTCCGCCCCGAGCGGAGCATGGCGCCAGTACTCGGCCCCACGTGTGTTACTGCGTGCTGGACATTGCCCCGGAACGCTGTGTCAGGCTGCCCACCGAGGTCTGCACGCTGGCGGTCGGCCCCATTACCAAGGCAATCCTTGCGGATTTGGTCGAGCGCCAGGTTGATTACCCTCGAAACGATGACGACGTACGGTTGATGCAGGTGCTGGTAGACCAGATAAGCCTGGCGCCGCGTCGAGATACGTATTTACCGATCTCTACAGACCGGGCACTCAGTCAGGTGCTCGAAGCACTGCATCTGGAGCCAGGTGATAATCGTCCCCTGGAAGCATGGGCCAGTGTCGTACATAGCACCGAGCGCACGCTCTCGCGGCGTTGCCAGCGTGACCTGGGAATGTCATTTGTGGAGTGGCGACAGCGTCTGCGGCTGGTGAGAGCACTCTCGATGCTGGAAGACGGCGCCCCAGTGCAGACCGTCGCGCTGGAGTTGGGCTACAGCACTTCGTCCGCTTTCATTGCGATGTTCCATCGAATGATCGGGTCGACTCCGGATGAGTTCCGCAAACGTGTCGTACAGTTATAACCACGTCGACGCGCCCGGCTTCAAGATCCCAGTGCCGTATCGTGCCCTCGCAGAAGAGATGGAGTGCCGCTAAAGGTGGATGTAGCGAGCGAGGTGGGAACTCCAAATATGCATTTTTATGCTTCAAGCGTTAATGCTGAATGGCTCCTGCTCGCCATTTGTTGCCCTCCACCAAGGGCCACTTTGGACTGCTGTCGGCCAGCAGCAGACTGACCAATAAATAGATCTGTCGCCTTTTTTCGCACCGCCAGCCGTCGGGGTTGGGTATCGCCGATCAGTCCATAAGGGCCACGGCCAATCTCCAGGCAGATCTTCGGCAGCAGCCTGGTCTTTCCCGCACCAGTTTTACTGGCGATCACCGGCACTTGATGTCTTTCTAGCGCAACCTTGATCTCGTCGCGCTTGGCAGCAATCGGCAGGGCATTGTCATACCGCATGACTGCCAAGTTCAGGCACCTCGCTTCGATCTTGGCGCAGGACGCCTGATACACAAGCCAACAACTACTCTCTGCATGCGGAAAAGCAATTTGCCGCTCAACGGGTTTGGCTGAGTATGATGCGATCAAACAGACGGTCGCCGAGCCATACGCGCATGCGAATCAGCATCTTGGCGAATTTACCGACGGCGTAGCGTGTGCTGGGGTTACGGCTGACCACTGCCTTGGAAACCACGTCTGCGATCACTTGTGGGTCACTGCCCGTGTTATGCCCGTAGGTGTTCTTAATCGACTTGGTCACCATTTGAACCATCCGCCCATAGGGTCCGCTGGCAGATCGTTTGACGATGGACTCGGTGGCGCCGTCGCCGAAGCCGGTTTCAATCACGCCTGGTTCGACGATCACGACCTTGATACCGAACTCGGCCACCTCCAGGCGTAGACAGTCCGACCACCCCTCCAGGGCATGTTTGGTGGCGTGATACCAGGCGCCGAGGGCGCTGTACATCTTGCCGCCCATAGAGGTGATGTTAACTATGTGCCCGGCACGCTTCGCGCGCATTGAGGGCAGTAGCAACTGTGTAAGCCGTGCTGCACCGAACAGATTGACCTCGAACTGGTAACGGGCTTCGTCGAGACTGATCTCTTCCACAGGGCCATAGAGACCGAAGCCTGCATTGTTGACCAGGACGTCCACGCCGCCCGTTTGGGTCAGGATGGTCTGAACGCCACTGACGATTTCCTCGTCCTTGGACACATCCATGCGCAGCGCCTGAGCGCCAAGCTCTTTCAGGTCAGCCATCTTGTCGACGCTACGTGCGGCCACGTAGACCTGATAACCGTCCTTAATCAACTGCTTGGCAATCGCTTTGCCCATCCCCGACGATGCACCGGTGACCAGGGCTGTTTTCTTTTCTTTGCTGAACATGGCGAACCTCATGCGTTTTGATGTGGCCAGTCTGGCAAAACTAGAGAGGGTCGTATCTCGCACAATACGCCAGCGGACCTGCAGAGTGCGCCATCTCGGTGGCAATGCGCGCATGGGGCGCCTGCGCATGCGCCCAGCAGTGCTGCCAGGAAGCGACGTGCCCTGTCCTGGTGATTTCTCATTGCGATTTCGCTCAGTGTGCCTGTCCGATCTTGGCCATCGTGTCAGAGGCCAGTACGACCACGCCGTGGGCCGTCGGTACGGTCTGAACCAGTGCCAGGGCCACGGCACGTGCATGCACCGGACGATAGGTGCCAGGCAGCAGCGGTGCCAGCAACCTGGCAATAGGTATCGAGAGGATCTCGCCGATGCGCGGCGGCTGCCCCAAACCGTTACGGTGATCCAGCAGCAAAGAGGGCTGGGCAATGACCAGGGCCGTCAGGTCCATGGCTTTGAGAGCATCTTCCAGTTCACCCTTGACGCGGTTGTAGAACATTGAAGAGCGTGCATTGGCGGCAGCCGCGCTGACCAGCCCTACACGTCGTGCACCGGCCGCGACGGCTGCCCGGGCAACGGCCAGGTTAGCGTCGTGATCCACCGCACGGAAGGCCGCCTGGCTGCCGGCAACCTTGATCGTGGTGCCCAGTGCCAGATAAACCTCATCGGTTTGCGGTAGCGCGGGCAAGTGGTTGAAGTCCGCAAGGTGAACCTGAAGCTTGGGGTGGCTGACGGCCAAAGGGCGGCGGCTCAGTGCGTGCACCTGCGCAACCGATGGATCGCTCAGCAAGGCCTGTAACATCTGGCCACCCACCAGTCCAGTAGCACCGGTCAGCAGGACGTGGCGTTGTTTCTCTTGGACAGGCATCGGGTATGTATCTCAGTTCAGGCGCATGGTGTGGCGTGCGGTATCGGGGGTTTGCCCGGTCCAGTCCAGAAATGCGCGATAGAAGGAATTCGGGTCTTCAAAACCGAGCAGGAAGGCGATTTCCCCGCCAGATAGGCTCGTGCTGCCAAGGTAGTGGCGGGCCAGGCTCTCACGCGTGGTATTGACCAAGGCACGGAAGTTCTCGCCCTCATCCTCCAGCCGACGTTGCAGGGTGCGTTTGCTGAGCCCCAAGCGTTGCGCAGCCTTCTCGATCGTGGCCGTGTTGCTGGGCAACAGTTCGAGCAGGACGGCACGTACACGCTCGGCCATCGTCGCTGCCGCATCCAGTTCGCTGAGCCGACGACGCAGGTCGGGTTCGAACACGCGCCACATACTCTGATTGACGGTCAGGAAGGGGCGCAGGGCGTCGGCGGCGGCAAAGGTAATGCTCGGTGTCTCACCCCGCTGCACGGGGGTACCGAAAAACACTTCGTAGCGGCGGGCGTAAGTGCTCGACGGCAGTTGCGCAAGCGCCACGCGCAAGGCTTTGATGCGCTCGCGCGTGGCAAGGTTGGCCAGCCGCAGAAAGAATGCGATTTCGGCCACTTGCAACGAATAGGGCACCTGCGTTTGTACAGACAGCCAGCGTGGCGAAACCGTCATTTCTCCGTTTTTGCCCACCTCAACGTCCAGGCTCATCGGGGCGACGAGTTGTTTGTACTTTGCCAGACGCTGCACGGCCTGCATGAGGTTGGTACTGCACAAGGCGGCGAATAGCGGTGGGTCGAAGACCTCGGCCGAGACGGTTTCCACCAAGCGTAGCGGAAACATCGGATCATCTGCCTCCGACTCAAGGGCACGCCAGAAACGGAAGTATTCATCGGTTAGCAGCCCGTAGCCCTCACGGGAAAAGAGGTCGTCTGGCAAGCCGGCTTTGCGCAGCACGTGTTCAGGCTGCAAGCCAACATCTTTCAGAAGCGTCCGCCAGCCAATGTCCAAGGAGAAAGTGAGATTGCGTGCCATTGATCGAAACCGTTCTATGAGTCGCTGATACGCCAGGGAAGGCGTTTCAGGCCAGTTTAGTCATAGGGGGCGGTCCATATAATGCAAAATGCGCCACATGAATTGCGGTCGGTGCCACATGGTGGCGCACACGGTGAAACCCTGCAGTGCAGGCATCGTGATCAAGTACTGTTCGGACAAATGAGCGTCAAGCTCCGATGTCGCACCACTGATGCCGATGCGGCCGGCATGCCCGCGGTCGGCGTCCGTTACCCTACAAGGCATGCGCCCCTGTTACCGCGAGGCATCCGGATAAATGGATGTCGAGTGGTCTACTGCAAAAACCTGAACTTCAACCAGGTATCCCTCTCCCAGATCGGCCCCGACGCAAGCACGCACTGGCTTCGGATAGCCCAGCAGCCAGGCGTCGTAAACCTCGTTGACCTTTTCGAAATGGCGGTAATCGGCCAGCCAGATCTGCACGCGGGTCAACTGCTCCTTGCCGACGTTGGCCTCAGCCATAAGCGCATCGATGGTGGCCAGCACTTGCCGCAGTTGCCCCTGAACATCCTCAAGCCTGTTATCTGCTGCCACTCCGGCGGTCTCGAACACGCCCCGGTAACTGACTGCCAGGGACATTCTGTCCCCGGATGCTAAACGTGTGATCACTGGTGTTTCGCTCCTTCGCCAGCGGCATAGCACCGGGTAGTGCTGTGAGCGCGCCTACCCGGTCAAGGCCACCGAGGTGAATGATGGTGTGCTGAACATCAACCGAGCTGGTTGATGCACACCACTTTGGGCTGGGTCATGTCTTCATAGGCAAAGCGCACCCCCTCGCGGCCCAGGCTGCCGTATTTGGAGCCGCCGAAGGGCATGGCATCGAACCGATAGTCGGAGGAGTCGTTGATCATCACGCCACCAGCCTCTATCCGCCGCGCCAAGTGCAGTGCCTTGGCCAGGTCCCGGGTGAAGACGCCGGCGTGCAAGCTGTACTCCGGCGCATTCGCCCACGCAACCGCCTGGTCGATGTCGTCGAAGGGCGCCAGCATTACCACCGGCGCGAACGCCTCTTCACGCCACAGCCGGCTGCCGTGGTCAACCTGTTCCAGGACCGTTGGCGCGTAGGTGGCGCCTTGGCGCTGATGGCCACAGAGCAGCTGCGCACCCTCTTGCAGCGCCTGGTTCACGCATTCTTCAACCCGCCGCGCAGACGCTTCGTTGATCATCGGCCCCATATCGGTTTCGCGCCGGCCCGGATTGCCCAGCACCATCGCACGGGTGAGCTCGACGAAACGATCACGGAAGGCCGCATAGATCGAGGCGTGGACCAGGATGCGCTGGGTGCCGATGCAGTTCTGCCCGGCTGCCCAGAACGCACCGGATACGCAGGATTCCACCGTCGCATCCAGGTCGCAGTCTTCGAGCACCAGCACCGGGGCGTTGCCGCCCAGGTCCATGGCGAGCTTCTTCAGGCCAGCACCGCGGGCAATCTGCTCGCCGGTGGCAAAGCCGCCGGTGAAGGAGATCATGCGCACATCACGCAGGGCGACCAACGCCTTGCCCAGCTCAGCCCCGCCCGTGGCTACGGTCACCACAGCCTCCGGCAAGCCGGCATCGACCAGGTACTGCACCAGCTTGAGCGCAGAAAGCGGGGTCAGCTCCGATGGTTTGAGGATCACCCCGTTGCCCCCGGCAATCGCGGGCCCCAGCTTGTGCGCCACGAGGTTGAGTGGGTCGTTGTACGGCGTGATGGCCAGGATCAGCCCCAAGGGCTCACGGGTGAACCAGCCCTGGCGCGACTCCGAGCCTTCGTAGGCATCGAAAGGCACCACCTCGCCCGCGTTGCGCCGGGCTTCTTCGGCCGACAACCTGAGAGTGTTGATGCAGCGCTTCACCTCTTTTTCGGCCTGGCGCAGGGTCTTGCCTGCCTCGTCGACGATCAGGCCCGCGAAGTCTGGCGCATCGCGCTCGATCAGCCGGGCGGCCTGTTCAAGGATGCCGGCTCGGCGGTGTCGGGGCAGGGCGGCGCTGTCTTTGACGCCTTGGCGGGCGCGGGCGAGCAGGCCGGGCACTGCGTGCTCGCCCAGGTTGGCAACGCTGCCAACCAGGCTGCCGTCGTAGGGGCTGAACACGTCGATCAGGCCAAGCGTCTGGAGGGGCGCGCGCTGCACGGAAGTCAGGTTCATGAGCGTCGCTCCTCAGGCCGAGTGGCTGGAAGTGTGGATGGCGAGGATGTCCGACAGCAGGGCAAAAGCCGTCTCAATGCGCCCCGCACCAGGGCCGGATACCGTCACCGCACCCAGCAACTCGGTTTCGAAGGCGATGGCGTTGGTAGCGCCGGCAATCCCCGCCAGGGGATGGCTGCCCGGCAGCAAGCGGGCCTGCACACTGGCTCGCACCGAACCGTCCGCTTCGCGGCGAGCGGCGCCGATCAGCTTCCAGTGCTCGCCCGACGCCTTGGCCCGCTCGATATCCTCGCGGGTGATCGCGCTGATACCGCTGCAGGCGACATCGCTGACCTGAAGGCACGCACCCAGCAACTCATTGGCGAGAATGACCACTTTAAGGCGTACGTCATGGCCTTCCACGTCGGCGGTCGGGTCCGCTTCGGCGTAACCCAGTTCTTGCGCCTTGGCCACGGCTTCGGCAAAGCCCAGGCCTTCTCCCATGCGGGTCAGGACGTAGTTGGAAGTGCCATTGAGGATGCCTTCGAAACCCACTAGGCCCGAGCCTGCCAAGGTCTGCCGGGCCATGCGCAGCACCGGCGTGCCGCTCATCACTGAGCCTTCGTACTCGAACGACACGCCATTGGCCTTGGCCAGCGCCTTGAGTGCCTGGGCATGCAGGGCGATCGGCCCCTTGTTGGTGGTGACCACGTGCTTCCCCGCTTCCAGTGCCCAGCGGCAGAAGGTGGCCGCTGGCTCACCGTCTTTCGGGTTGGTGAAGGTGGCTTCGGCGATGATGTCGGCCCCCGACTGCTTGATCACCGACTCGTTGAACGCCTCTGCCGAGCCTTGAGGAAGCTGCGCCAGGGCGCCTTTGCTGGTTGGTAGCGCGGCCAGGGTGGCTGCATCCAGGCCGTTGCGGTCGATCACCGAACCGAGGAACAGGTCGGTCACACCGACGATCTTCAGGCCAAAGCCCAGCTCCTGCTGCCAGCGCAGGTTGCGCTCGGCGATCAATTGGGCCAGGGCACGGTTAACACCGCCAAAGCCTACGAGTGCAATTTTGTATTCGGTCATGGGTTGTTGTCCTTCTCAGGCGTTGGTTGATGGGGACAGCCTAAGAGCCCGGCCATGCCAGTTGAATATGGCAATGCGCTGTATTTATTGGCCAATCTGGCCAGTGCCGGAGGCGCGCATTCGCGCCTGCAAAAACCACCACGCCGCCGGGGCTCGGGCCCAGGCGGCGTGGTGGTGGCAAGAGGGAGGGCGCTTACGGTCAGCTCAGATCACGCTCGACAACACGAACGAGGTCACTGTGTTCTCCACCCCCGGCATCGCGGCAATTTCCCGCCAGACGTGGTGCACCCGTTCCGGGCTTGCGGCCTCGATGCGCAGCAGCAGATCGAACTCGCCGCTCAGCACCTGGCACTGCACCACTTCCGGAATCTGCCGCAGCGCGTCGAGCACAGCGTCACCGCGCATGCGGTCGTAGCGGTAGACGAACACCAGCGCATTGATCAGCGACGCGGGCCGGCGCCCCTCGCCGATGCGCAAGGTGTAGCCCTGGATGGCACCGTCGCGCTCCAGGCGCTCGATGCGTTGGCGCACCGCATTGCGCGACAGGTTGACCTTCTGCCCCAGCTCGGCGTGGGCGATACGTGCATTGGCCGTGAGCTCGGCGAGGATGCGCTCGTCCAAGGGGTCGAGGATGCGCTTCATCGAGTGGCCTGCAACGCGGTCAATACCCCGTGCAAGCCCGTCAGGTCATCCTGGGCCAGCAGCGGACCGTCCGGGGTTGCCACCGCGTACGCTGGCATCGCCCCTTGCCAGGCACCCAATTCGGCCAGCAGCGGCGCCGATTTTTCAGGGGCGAACTGCCCCAGGGTCACGATCGGGGCGCCGATATTGCGCCGGTGCAGGCGCCCGGCGAAGGCACCCGTGGCGGTATGCGGGTCTACCGCACTGCCGGTTTGCTGGAACAGCGTGGTGATTTCTTCGCGGATCGAGGCATCGTCCACCGCATAGGAGTCGAACAGCATGCGGGCCTGCAACCACTGGCGGTTGCCGATGCTCAATTCGCCACAGGCCTCGAAGTGCTCCATCAGCGCCCGCGTCGCCTCGCCGTCGCGCTCGTACAACTCCCAGACGAAGCGTTCGAGGTTGGAGAACAGCGAAAAGTCCATGGCGGGCGACAAGGTCCGGCTGGTCGAGACCCGGCTGTAGCGGTTGCAATGGATGAACCTGTGCAGGGCGTCATTGCGGTTGGTGGAGACGATGATCTGATTGATCGGCAGCCCCATCTTCTGCGCGATGAAACCTGCGTAAATCTCGGCAAAACTGGCCGTGGGGATACTGAAGCCCACCGGGCGTGTGCCCCCGCCCAGCTGCAGCGCAGCATGGAAATAGAAAACTATCTGTGCCAGTACCCCGACCCAGTTGGTCGAATTGAAACTGATCGGTATCAGCGCCGGGCAGGGCCATTCGCGCAGCAACCGGGTGATCAGCGACTGGCAATCGTCGAAGCTGCCGTTCACCGCCACGCAACTGACGCTGCCCGAGTCGGCGCCGCGCATCACCGCCGCGCGGTCCGCCGGGGTGCCGGCCTGCGGATACAGCGCCAGCAGGCGGGCCGTAGGGCAGTGGCGCAAGGCATCGATTGCGGCCACGGCCGTGTCGCCATTGCTGGCGCCCACCCACATCACACGCTCACAGTTCTGGCCCAGGAAGTGCCTGATGAGCCGTGCCTGCAACTGCGCGGCAAAGTCCTTGGAGGATCGGGTTGGCCCGTGGAACAGCTGCATGATCCACTCGTTGTGGCCGATCTGCTGCAGCGGGGCGATCGCACGGTGCGCGAAGCCACGGTAGCTGTCGCTGACCAGCGCCCGTAACGTCGGCTCATCGAGGGTATCCCCTACAAAAGGTGCAATGACCCGCCAGGCCAGTTCGTCGAACGGCAGCCAGGACCAGCTGGCAATTTCCTGAGGGCTGAATTGCGGCAGCGACGCGGGCACGAACAACCCGCCATCCTCTGCCAGCCCTGAAAGCAGCGCTGTGCGAAAGTCAACTCGTGTCTCGCTGCCACGCGTGGTTGTGTACTGCATCGTTGCTCCAAATGACTCGTGATTAGCGTTGCGCCATGGCCACCAGCCAGTGGCTGAAGGCCTGGGCGTCTGCGGGTAGCGCCTCACCCAGGCCGCGCACCAGGTAGAACGACTCGCTGGCTTCGATGCGCTGGGCGAACGGCGCTACCAGGCGGCCTTCCTGTAACAGGTCCTCGGCCAGGGACGAGCGCGCCAGGGCCACCCCCAGCCCCAGCTCCGCCATGCGCAAGGTGGACACCAAGGTGTCGAACTGCAGGCCGCTCGAAGAATCGACGCCCTCGGCGCCGACCCGCTCCAACCAGTACCCCCAGCCTTCCTCGTAACCCAGCACATGCAGCAGTGGCAGGCCTGCCAGGTCGCGGGGCTCGCGCAGCGGGCAACTGGCGATCAGGGCGGGCGAGCAGACTGGCACCAGCAGGTCCCGGGTCAGGCGCTGCGCCTCGACGCCAGGCCATTCGCCATTGCCCCAGCGAATCTCCAGGTCATCCTCGGCATCGAGCTCCTTAACCCACAGGTTGCTGATGTAGCGGATGTCCACCTGCGGATGCGCCCGGCGAAAGTCAGCCAGCCGCGGTGCCAACCAGAAGTGCAGGAACGACAGGCTGCCGCGCACCTTCAAGGGCCGTCGCTGGCGTTGCCCGAAGATCTCGTTGGTGCCGACCGCCAGGCGGCTGATGGCGTCCTGCACCACCGGCAGGTAGGACTGCCCCTCTTCGGTCAACCCCAGCCCCCGGGGCAGGCGCTTGAACAGCGCCACCCCCAGCTGGCTCTCCAGGTGACGGATCTGTTGGCTCACCGCCCCCTGGGTGAGGTGCAGCTCCTCGGCGGCATGGGTGAAGTTCAGGTAGCGCGCCGACACTTCGAAGGCCCGTAGCCAGTTCAAGGGGGGCAAGGTTTTCTGGCTCAATGGAAGCTCCTCATGGCGACTGGTTCAGTGGCCCAGTATCACCTTGCTCAGGCGGCCTCGGTAGCCGTCTCGGCCATGTGCTGCGCACCCTGGCGACGCTGGCGATATTTGCAGGTCAGCCAGTACATGAAGTAGCACCAGGCAATGAACGGCAAGCCGAAGTACAACGCCACACGCTGAGCGGGGTCGAAGGCGATGCCCACGCAGGCCAGCAGGCAGCAGAACAGCGCGGCCAGGGGCACGAAGGGGTAGCCGCGCACGCGGAACTTGAGGTCTTCGAGCTTGCCGCCCGTGGCGATGTAGTGCCGGCGGAAGGCGATCTGGCTGGCCGCGATGCTCATCCACACCACCACCACCGCCAGCCCGGAGATCGACACCAGGGCAAGGTAAATGGTGTCGGGAGCGAACACGCCGCTGAGCAGCGAAGCCATGCCGCCCGCCATGCTCAAAACGATGGCGTTGAACGGCGTGCCGCGGCGTGACAGTGCAGCGAACTTGCGCGGCATGTTGCCTTGGTCGCTGAGGGTCCAGAGCATCCGCGCGGCGGCATACAGCCCGGAGTTAGCGGCAGACAGCAGCGCGGTGATGATGACGAAGTTCATGATGTCGGCGGCGTAGGGAATACCGATCATCTCGAACACCATCACGAACGGGCTTTCCACAAGCCCGGCCTGCTCGCGGGGCAACAGGGTGGCCAACACGAAAATGGTGCCGATGAAGAACAGCGCCAGGCGCAGCACCGTGGTGCGGATGGCCTTGGGCACGTTCTTTTCAGGGTCCCGGGTTTCGCCGGCGGCAATGCCGATCAGCTCGGTGCCGGAGAAGGCGAAGGACACGGCCAGCAAGGTCATGGCGATGGACCAGAAGCCGGTGGGGAACAGCCCTTCACGGGTGAAGTTGCCCAACCCGACACTGTGCGCCTGCTTGATGTCGAACACGCCCAGGATGGCGCCGCCACCGATGACCAGGAAGGCGACGACCGCAAGCACCTTGACCAACGACAACCAGAATTCCGTCTCGGCGAATGCCCGCACGGAAATGATGTTGGTGATGAACACCGCCGCGCCAAACAGCGCGCTCCACACCCATACCGGTGTGTCCGGGAACCAGCGCACCATGAGTATGCCGGCGGCGGTGAATTCCGAACCGATGGCGACCGTCCAGGTCAGCCAGTACATCCAGGCCACCATGTAGCCGGTGCCAGGCCCGAGGTAGCGGGTTGCGTAACTGCTGAAAGAGCCGACTTCCGGCATCTGCACGGCCAGTTCACCCAGGCACATCATCACCAGGTAAACCATTACCGCACCGATGATGTAGGCAATCACCGCGCCTAGCGGTCCCGCCTGGTTGACGGTATAGCCAGAGGTCAGGAACAGGCCGGTGCCGATGACGCCACCCAGTGCCAGCATGACGATGTGGCGGGTTTGCATATCCTGTTTGAAGGCATGCGCCGGGGCATTTTTGTTTGTGGTTATCTGCACGGACATTGTTGGAGTCTCATGAAAGTTGGCGGGCAAGGGCGTGCTACGACCTCGTCTTGGCAGCGCGAATCGAAATGCCTTGCATGTTGTTATTGTTCGACTTCATGAAGAGGCACCCGCCGCGGCGGGCGAGTGCCTTGGGGCAGGCTTCAGGCCTGTTGCTGGATCGGGCGGCCGGCCTCCTCGGCGCCACAGTGCGGGTCAGCCTGCCGCGCGAGTTCCGCGCGTACCGCGGCGCAGGCTTGGGCCAAGTCGGCCAGCAAGTCGTCGGTGTCCTCGATACCCACGGAAATACGCACCAGGCCCTCTGAAATCCCCAGCGCCTGGCGCTCTTCCAGGGTGTTTTCGACGTGGCTGGTGGTGCGCGCCGGGCCGTAGATGGTTTCCACCGCCCCGAGGTTGCCGGCCCGATGGGCGTACTCGAGGCGTGGCAACAGGTGGGCCACGGTGTCCATGCCGCCTTTGAGCACAAAGCTCACGATGGCGCCGAAACCGCGCATCTGCGCCTTGGCGATGGCGTGGCCGGCGTGCTGTGGCAAGCCGGGGTAGTTCACCGTTTCCACCAGCGGCTCGTTGCACAGGTACTCGGCCAAGGCCTGGGCACTGGCCTGTTGCTGACGCAGTCGAAGGGCCAAGGTCTTGATGCCACGGATGATCAGGTAGGCCGAGAACGGGTCCAATGATGCACCGTTGATTTCCCGGTAATGCCGCACCTGCGCCATCAGGTGCTCGGCACCACAGACCACACCACCCAGCACGTCGCCATGGCCGGACAGGAACTTGGTGGCACTGTGCACCACCACATCCACGCCCAGAGCCAGCGGGTTCTGGTTCAGCGGTGTAGCAAAGGTGTTGTCGGCCACCACCAGGGCACCTACTTTGTGCGCAGCAGCGCTCAGGCGGCGAATATCCAGCACCTTGAGCGTCGGGTTGGTGGGCGTTTCCAGGTACAGCAGATCGCAGCCAGCAGCGATTTCGCGCTCCAGGGCTGCGGTATCCAGGGTGTCGCACAGGCACACCTGCACGCCCATGCGCGGCAGGAATTCCTCGAAGATCTTGTTCGTACCGCCGTAGCTGTCGCGGGTCGACACCACCCGTTTTCCGTTCGCCAGAAAGGTGTGCAGCACCGCGCTGATGGCGGCCATACCACTGCTGAAGGCCACGGCCGACTCGGACTGCTCCAGCCCGCAAAGCTTGGCCTCCAGCGTGGCGACGGTCGGGTTGCTCATGCGGCTGTAGATGTAGCCCGGCAGCTTGCCCTGCGCCACGTCGTACCAGGCGTCGATGTCCTGATAGCCATACGCGGCACTGACCACGATCGGGGTCTGCGTCGCGTTGTAGGGGTGCTGGCCTTGCTCGCCACTCCACACCACCCGTGTGCCGACGCCCGCACCAGCAATGCCTGCAACCGCTTCGTTCTTGTTCATATCCAGTTCCTGCACGACTGTGATGACCACCCCGATGCCGGGGCGTTTCGTGGGGACTATAGGGGGAGGGCCTGGAACTGAAAAACGATGTATCTGGGGGCTCAGTAGCGTTTTTTTTAATGGCTGTGCCCCGAGGGATCTGAGTCAGAGGGCAGCGCTGTCGGAGATGGGCAGCCATCGGCATGCTCGACCAGCCATTGCAGGCTCTGGCGCGACGAGCCTGTCACCACCAGCGGGATACGCCTAGCAACATACCTGGGCAGCGGCCTTGCAGTGCCGAGTTGCCCCAGCGGCGAGTCGATCGGCTCGGGTTGATCGGCCAGCAGCCGGCGCAAGTAGTCCACGCACTGCGCAAAGCGCTCGCCACGGTCGTCGTGGTCCAGCCTGTATGCGGGGATCCAATACCAGCAACTCTGATGACGCTCCAGAATACTGGAATGGAATCTATGTTCTCTGGGGCGAGAATAGAGGGCAGGAGTGGCAAGCTAAACTAAATATCGAAACCTGGTGCATTGCAGTGATCCGATTCAACAGAGAAATCCAAAAGAAAGTAAATTCGATTCATATGCCCAAATATGATGAGTTATTTATTTGGCGGAGCTTGAGCACCATTGCTTTCAAACTATCACGCCCCGATCAGATCCGGTTCGATCTGTTTTCCTTGGGCCGATAGCGAACGACCGTGAAGGCCTATTTGGGGGGCGAAGGGCGGCCACTTGCGAACGACCGCCATCGACCCATAGCTGACACTCACGGGTAGATTTTCGTCAGCGTTGATCGACCTAGGTGTACGGTTAGATCCGCAAGGGTTCAGAGCTTGTGCATTAATCCCAGGCGCTTCACAGCCATTGCTTTGCAACGAAGGTGCGAACTCCTGTGCCGCGCTTAGGCGTGAACAGCAGAGTCGGCTGGGCACCAGGGTGTGATGAGCAGCGTTTGCTCACAAGGTGTCGGGGTCGATGCCGATCGCACGAAGGGCTTGAGAGAACGACCGATCGATGACAGCTTCGCCTGTGGTCGAGGCAGCTTGATCGATAGCCACAATGCGGTACTGCAGCTTTTGCCCAGCCACAAGGTCCCGGATGATCTGCTTTGCTTTTTCGCCAGAGGCCAGCGTGTAGGGGCTCATCATTTGCGTAGCGGCATCCATGGCCTGCTTTTCGGCGTTTTTGACGATTTCAGCGTGCTCACCAGAGTCAGTCACATCCTTCTGGAAAACGGCCGGGGAGAGACTCAACGGGTTTTCCTGCGGGGTGATGGTCCAGGCTTCATGTTGATCGACAAGCAGCTGCACGGTACCGACCGGTAGCCTGACCCTGCCGCCTGACATCACTCCAACTAAAAGCTCATCACCGTCCTTGCGAATCACCGGGAAGTAGTACACCGGCCTGGTGAAGAACCAGCTTGCACTGTCTGTGTCGCCAGTGCTGACCATCATGGTCATTTTGTTGGTGGACTCGTCCGTCGAAGAGGTCGCTCTCCAGGTTGGTTTGCTCACGGCGCATCCTCCCAGCGAGAGAGCAACAGCGAGCACTGCTGTGGTCCATTTCATTGCGGATTCTCAGTGTCCAAGGGGGCGAGTGTAACAGGGGGCAAGCTGCGAGTGCCCACTGGCTGCAATGGGTCGATTGCTGCCATTCAAAGCCTGCACATACCCCAACCCTTCAGGTAGAAGACTCATCGCCGCCTCGGGTAATGTGGCCGTTTCTAAAATGGATTTCGCCATGAAAGACTCACGACAGTCGGAAACTGATTTTCCCCAGGTCGCAGCACGGCTGAACAACCGTCGATTCTCTGTAGCCAGTAACACCCAAGGGTTATCGGGTGCCGGCACGGTCTTCCATTATTCAGTCGACGATGGTGCCATCAACAGCACTTACCAAGGCGGACGGATCCGTACAGGTAACCAGGTAGGCCGCGTGACAGGCCCCGATACCATCGAGCTGCTTTTCCAGTGCTTGACCACCGAGGGCGAGCTTCTTGCCGGCTGGTCCCGAGGTACGGTGGGCGTTGATCAAGCAGGCCGCACGACCCTGCACTTTGTCTGGGGTTGGTTATCTGGCGCCACTGGAGGGGGTGAGTCCAATTACGTCGAGCTGATCGATTAGTACAACGCCGACCTTTTGGCTCGTGCGCGCTCTGCGCGTCAGGAGCCAGCCTCGGTCCAGGACTCAAACCGCACCCGAGCAACCCCCACGCTTGCCCACCTCCCGCATCCACCGCCGATACTGCCGCGTGCGCAGCGCATTGGCCAATTGCTGCAACACCAGCGCCCGCAACGGCGACACCTGCGGATCCGGCGCTCGCCCAAGGCTCAGCCGACGCAGCTGGAACTTGACCGCCGCCATGTTGGCCAGCGAGGCCAGCGCCTTGTTCTTCCAGGTGATCGGCCGTAACTGCGGCGCCGGGTCGACGCCACGCTGCCAGTCGTTGGGCAGGCTTGGGGCGATGGCCAGGGCCGAGCCGATGCCGACCATATCCACGCCACTGGCTACTACCTGTTGGGCGACCGGCAGGCGGCGTATGCCGCCGGTGACCATCAGCGGCATCTGCGCGACCTGGCGGATGTCACGGGCGAAGTCGAGGAAGTAGGCCTCGCGGGCGAGGGTGCGGCCGTCGCGGGCTTCGCCTTGCATGGCCGGGGCTTCGTAGCTGCCGCCGGACAACTCGATCAGGTCGACGCCCTGGCCGTTGAGCAGCGCTACCACCTGGCGGGCGTCGTCGGCGCTGAAGCCGCCGCGCTGGAAGTCGGCGGAGTTGAGCTTGACCGCCACCGCAAAGCCGGGCGCAACCACCTTGCGCACTGCTTTCACCACCTCCAGCAACAGGCGAGCGCGGTTTTCCAGCGGGCCGCCCCATTCATCGGTGCGGGTGTTGCTCAGCGGGGAGAGAAACTGGCTGAGCAGATAGCCGTGGGCGGCGTGGATTTCGACGCCGGTGAAACCGGCCTGCTCTGCCAGCTGGGCGGTCCGGGCGAAGCGGGCGATCACCTCGTCGATGATGGGGGCGGTCATCGCCCGTGGGGTGCCGAAGTGCTTGGACATGCTGCCCAGTTCCAACGGCACGGCCGAGGGGGCCCAGGTCTGCTGGCCGAGGTTGGCCTGCATCTGCCGGCCGGGGTGGTTGATCTGCATCCAGAACTGCGCGCCCCGCGAGCGGCCGATCCGCGCCCAGCGTTTGAACGGCTCCAGTTGCGCATCGTGCTCCAGCACCACGCCGCCCGGGCCGGTCATGGCGCGGCTGTCGATCATCACGTTGCCGGTGATCAGCAGGCCGGCGCCACCGTCGGCCCAGGCCTGGTACAGGCGCATCAGGCGCTCGGAGGGGGCCTGGTCGGTCTGCGCCATGTTCTCTTCCATGGCGGCCTTGGCGATACGGTTCGGCACAAGCGAACCATTGGGCAGGGTGAGCGCAGCGAACACATTCATGGCAAGGGCCTCGAGGGGGAGTGGCTCGACCTTAAGCTTAAAGGCAACTTTAAGGTCAACAGTTTTTGTGGGATAACGCGTCTTGGGCGATGCCATCGTCCAGTGAACGCATTCAGCGAGGTGAGTGATGAAAATCGGTGAACTGGCCAAGCGCAGCGGCCTGGCGGCGTCGCGTATCCGCTTCTACGAGGCCAGCGGGCTGATCAAGGCGGTCGAGCGCCGGGCCAATGGCTATCGCGACTATGGGCCAGAGGCGGTGTGGATCCTGGAGATCATCACCGGTGCCCAGCGCGCGGGCTTTTCACTGGAAGAGATTCGCCACCTGCTGCCGGTGGGGCCCAATGCCTGGCGCAAGGACGGCCTGCTCGACGGCCTCAAGCGCAAGGTGGCCGAAATCGAAGCCATGCAGCAGCGCCTGGCGCAGAGCAGGGCGCAGTTGCTGATCGCCATCGACAGCATCGAGAACCGGCCCGAGGGCATGCCCTGCGACAACAACACCCAGCGGGTGCTGGAGCGCCTGCGTGAGGAAAGCGCAGGGGCGGCCAAGGCTCATTGGGTTGTGGAGTGAGCCTTGGATGAACGCTTGACCTTGAAGTTGAGTTGAATCTTAGAGTGATTGACGCGGGCTGATCATCGGCACGCCCCCTCGGCTGCCCGGCGGGTCAATCTTCGAGAAAGGTCAAGCAGATATGGACAGGCGATACACCCAGGTCGAGTTCGGCACGCAGCAGGTCGAGGTGCTGGAAGGGGGGTACTACGACCGCTTCCGGATGAACCCCGACCTCGACCAGGTCGCGCGCGACCCGGCCGCCGGAGACATCACATTCTTCCGGCGCATCCCCAAGCAGCTGGTGCAGTCCCGGGTCGGGCCGGTCTGGGCGCCGAATTTCTATTACCGCTCTGCCTGCATCCAGCTGTTGTACCTGGCCCCCCTCGCGCGCCTGCGGGCGAGCCTGCCGGCGGCCCTGGAACCCTTGAGCCCGTTGCCGGGGTACGGCTTGGTGGCGCTGAATTTCTTTTCCTATGGGGTGTGCGACAACGATCCCTACGACGAGGTGTCCGTGGCCATCGTCATCCGCCGCCCTGGCGCCCGAGGGCCCCACGCGCTGGAGTTGCTGGATGCGATGCGGCGGCGCAGTTTCTTCGCCCATGTGCTGGCGCTGCCGGTCAACACCGAGATCGCCCGGGTGCGTGGGGTGCTGGGCTATCAGCTGCCCAAGTGGCGCACGCCGATCGAGGTGGATATCGGCACCAGCGTGCAGGCGCGGATCGCCGCCGCCGACGGCAGGCTGGACCTGAGCCTGCAGGCGCCGTTGCCCGTGCTGCGCACGCTGGCATCGCAATCGAGGATGGGCACGACGACCATGGTCCATCAGGTCGACGGCCAATGGCAGCAGACCCAGGTGCTGACCAATCCGCTGTCCTTTGCCCAGCGCCTGCTGCCTCGGGGCGTGAAACTGGTACGCCATGGCGGCCCGTTGAGCCAGTTGCTCGACGGGCTGGGGGCATCGACCCTGGTGCGGTTGGATGTGGTCAAGGAGGCGCAGGTGGTACTGCACCTGCCCGCGCCTTTGGCTGGGCTGGGGCAGGCCGGTCAGCGGCGATAGTAGCGACGGTCATCGTAGTAGCGATCCTGCCGGGCGCGGTCGTGATAACGCTCCCAGTTGTGCCGCCGTTCCATTTCGCGGCGGTATTGCTCACGACGCCACTGCTCTTTGCGCCATTGCTCGCGGCGCCAGTCTTCGCGGCGGTCATGCCAGCGGTCATCACGGTAGTAGCGGTCGTCATGGGCCAGCAGCGTTGCGGGCTGCTCGGCGACCGTGCTGGCCAGGCTCGGCCAGGGGTTGGCGGGAGCTGGGGCCTGGGGCGCCGCCACTTCGGCGGCGTGCACGGGGCTGGACGTCTTCATCGGCGAAGCGCTCGCCGAGCCCACTGCCACAAGGGCGAACAGGCCAAGGAGCAGCATGCGTGGGGTAGGTAGTTTCATGGGTGAAGACAGCCTCTGAAAGACAGTTGAAGGTGTGGCCAGCCGCCCGCGTCAGCGTTTCGCTTCGGGCTTGTGCAGATAGACCGGCAAAAAGGAAAAAGTTCTGGGGCCTGCCGCTTTTATAGCCATGGCTGAAAACCCTTGGCACACTGGACCGCATTCTGCAGCCAATAGAATTCCTACCGCCATGTCAGCCGCATTCCCCTCGCTGCCCTCACTCAACGCCCTGCGCATGTTCGAGGTGGTCGCCCGCCACCTGAACTTTCGCCTCGCCGCCGAGGAGCTGGGTGTCACCCAGGCGGCCGTGGCCCAGCAGATTCGTGGCCTGGAGGCCAGCCTGAACATCCGCCTGTTCGAGCGCCTGCCCCGTGGGCTGGGCCTGACTGACGCCGGGCGCGCCTACAGCTCCAGCGTGCGCGGCGCATTGGCGATGATCGACGAGGCGACCCGGTTGCTGCGGCCTCAGCCTTCGCAGCTCACGGTCAGCGTGACACCGAGTTTTGCGGCGAAATGGCTGATCCCCAGGCTCGGCGATTTCGCCGAAAGCAATCCGGACATCGACCTGCGCCTGCTTGCCGGCGACCGGCTGTCGCACTTCCAGACCGATGGCGTCGACCTGGCCGTGCGCTATGGCCAGCCACCGTTCGGCGCGGGGCTCAATGCCGAGCTGTTGATGGAGCAGAGGCTGGTGGCGGTGGCCAGCCCGCAGTTGCTGGCGGAAAAAGGCGTACCGGCAACCTTTGCGGCGCTGCAGGGGTTTGTCGCGCTGCACGACGCCCATGACTTCTGGCCCGCGTTCAAGGCGGCGCTGTTCCCCGGGCAGGGGCCGGGGACGGCACGCAACCTGCGTTTCAACCAGACCTCACTGGCGATCGACGCGGCCGCGGGCGGGCAGGGCATCGCGCTGGCCAGCCACGCCTTCGTCAAGGGCGATATTGCCGCCGGCAGGCTGGCCCAGGTGTTCCCCCAGCAGCTACAGCTGGACAAGGCGTTCTACCTGGTGTGGCCGCGCAAGGCGCAACAGCCTGCTGCACTGGCAGTGGTCAAGGCTTGGCTGAAAGAACAGGCAGGCGATAGCTGAGCTACTGGCTTGCGAAAGCTTGGCTGTCTCCCTCGATGGCTGCACGGCTGCTAGGGTGAGTGGGTACCTGTAGGAGCGGCCTTGTGCCGCGAATGGGCCGCAAAGCGGGCCCGACGATTTTGCATTATTCCGAAATCCTGGGGCCGCTACGCAGCCCTTTCGCGGCGCAAGGCCGCTCCTACCCAGGCGAAGATGGCAGCACGGGTAATGCAGCCTGGCGCCCTCGAACCATCATGTTTTTGTTCAATCCAGGAGGCAGCATGTCAGTACAGAAAGTAGCAATCATCACCGCCGGCGGCAGCGGCATGGGCGCGGCCGCGGCCCGGCGCCTGGCCGCCGACGGCTTCAAGGTCGGCATCCTGTCGTCGTCGGGCAAGGGCGAGGCGCTGGCCAATGAACTGGGCGGTATCGGCGTGACCGGCAGCAACCAGTCGGTCGAAGACCTGCAACGCCTGGTCGACGCGGTCATGGCCAAGTGGGGCCGGGTGGATGTACTGGTCAACAGCGCCGGCCACGGCCCCCGCGCGCCGATCCTGGAAATCAGCGACGAAGACTGGCACAAGGGCATGGAAGTGTACCTGCTCAACGTGATCCGCCCGGCGCGGCTGGTGACGCCGATCATGCAGCGCCAGCAGGGCGGGGTGATCATCAACATCTCCACCGCCTGGGCCTTCGAACCCAGCGACATGTTCCCCACCTCGGCGGTGTTCCGCTCGGGGCTGGCGGCGTTCAGCAAGGTCTTCGCTGACACCTACGCAGCCGACAACGTGCGCATCAACAACGTGCTGCCTGGCTGGATCGACAGCCTGCCGAAAACCGAGCAGCGCCGCGACATGGTGCCGATGAAGCGCTATGGCACCAGCGAGGAAATCGCCGCCACCATCGCTTTCCTGGCCAGTGACGGCGCGGCTTACATCACCGGGCAGAACATCAAGGTCGATGGTGGTTTGACGCGCAGCGTGTGAGCAGGCTAGGGGGCTGAAAACTGGGCTAGGCTCTGTACGAAAAGTATGGTCATCCATCGTTGTGGGAGCGGCGGTGCGCCGATGCGACTTGCCCCGCGGTCTTCAGCAACGCGGCAGCAAAACCTGAATTCGCGGCGTTTTTGACACTATTCGATATCGGGTACAGGAGCGCTTCGCACTCCATCGCGGGGCAAGCCCCCTCCGACAAAACTTTTCGTACAGAGCCATGTTCAGCACAGGACAGGCAACCTGTGCTGAACATGGAGTTTCCCCGGGGAGACCAAAATCACTGCATCAGCCGTCGGAGGAAACCCGCCTCTTGTTACCGATATTCGGGAGCAGCATCAATTGAGGGCGGCGTTCGCTTTTACCATGATGGCATACGTCCGGTGGACCCACGCTGTGCGCATATTTCTTGGATAACCTGCGTATACGAATCCTTGATTTCTGATCGGTTCAATAATTGGCGCGCATAATTATGGAGGTCTGCTATCGTGCTAAGTTGCTGTGCTTCAATTAGGTGGATCACCGATTTGATGTATTCATATATATCGTCGCAAGCTAAAGAAGGTTCGTAGGCTAGTTCGTAAAAGTCCTTGCCGCCATGAACCAGCTTGTTGCGTACGTTTGCGTAGAGTTCATCGTATCTGCGCAGAATGTTTGCAAAGTACGAGGCGTTGCCGTGGGAGATTAGAGCGGCCAAGTAGGTACGATGTTGCCAGCCACTCCATGACTGTGCCGGGTGTGTTAACCCATCTAGAGCGAAAACCAGGTTAAGGAATTTTAATTCTTCGCCGGGGGCATAGAACGACTGCCGGCATCCACGTAACGTTGCTTTTACGAGAAGCCCGAGTTCATCGCTACGCCCGGCCAGTATATCGTGCAGTAGTGTATAGCCAGGTGATATGGCGTGTTCCACCTCGGGCCCCAGCCAATTATTAGAGGACGACAGGGGACGTGTGATACCGGACAAAGAGAGCGGCTTCAGGTATGTCTTGCCCTTTGGGATGATTTCGATTGAGTAGAAGCCGTTTGCCTGCTGGCCTGCAGGGTTAGGTGTGAACTCAGGCCTGAGGAAAGAGCTGAATTGGTAGCGGATGATGTCCATCGCATGCTCGGCCAGCGACAAGCACTTGTTGATGACAACATCATTGTGGGCGACGGCCCTATTGATCCGGAGCAAGTCCGGATAGCTCAGCAAGGCATCAAACTGTAAATATTCACTGTCGAAATCACCCAGGCGCTCATGGGGAGACTCATCGAATTCACGTCTGCAAATGAACTGGTAGTCGCCGATGGCGAACGATTCTTCGATGAAAATGCACTCCAACGGCACGATGATAGTGCAGGGGATTTCCATGCCAGATGCCAGTTCGGCCAGTTCCAAATTCGCGTCGCCGCTTTCGGATAATTCGATGTCCAGCCAGGGGAAAGCGGAAACGAAATCCTGAACGACCTGATCAGTTGGTTTATCTTCGTCATTCCAACGGAACGTCACACCATCTTTCTCCGGAAAAGGACTTGCCCAATACCCCATGGAGTCCAGGATGGACAGTGATTGTTTGATGAGGTTTTCCTTGCCATTGATTTCGACGGGGCTCCAAATGAGGTTGCCATTCACGTTTCCCCGCTGAGGAATTAGTTTTGACTTCATGTCGTCCGAAAGGCCTTGTGTGATGTGAAAAGATGAATGCTGTGGACTCGGCGTCTGCTGCTTCCGGATTATGAGTAGTTGTGGAGTGTGTGTCCACGCTGGGAAAAGTCGATGAATAAGGGGTTGTAGCAGTCAAGTGTATTTGCTGAACGTCATACTGCCGGCGCGGTTGGTTACGCCAATAGTGCAGTGACAGTAGAACCGGGCGATTATCTATCTATCCACCTATTGGATCTTCAAGCCCAGCGACATGTTTCCTACCTCGGCGGTGTTTCGCTCGGGGCTGGCGGCGTTCAGCAAGGTCTTCGCCGACACCTACGCAGCCGACAACGTGCGCATCAACAACGTGCTGCCTGGCTGGATCGACAGCCTGCCGAAAACCGAGCAGCGCCGCGACATGGTGCCGATGAAGCGCTACGGCACCAGCGAGGAAATCGCCGCCACCATCGCCTTCCTGGCCAGTGACGGCGCGGCCTACATCACCGGGCAGAACATCAAGGTCGATGGTGGTTTGACCCGCAGCGTGTGAAACACGCGTCTGGATGCAAATGAATGATAAGTATTACCATGTGCGACTTTCATTCATTTGCCGCCGGAGATTCGCGCCATGAACCCAGCCAACCGCCATGTCGTCGGCGATCTCTACCTGCGGCACCACAGCTGGGTAGTGAGCATGCTGCGCAACCGGTTGGGTAACCGCGAGCAGGCGCTGGACCTGGCCCAGGACACCTTCGTCAGGCTGTTGCGCAGCGAGTTGCCGACGCAGTTGCGTGAGCCACGCGCCTACCTGGCGACCATCGCCGGGCGCCTGTGCCTGCAGCACTTTCGCCGCCAGGCGCTGGAGCGCGCCTACCTGGACAGCCTGGCGCTGCTGGAACCGCAGCATCAGCCCTCGGAGGAAACCCGCCTGCTGGTGCTCGAAGCGCTGGATGCGGTGGGGCAGGTGCTCGATGGCCTGGGCAGCCGCGTGCGCGAGGTGTTCCTGCTGTCGCAACTCGACGGCCTGACCTACGCGCAGATCGCCGAGCGCCAAGGGTTGACCGTCAATGTGGTGCAGAAAGCCATGCTCAAGGCCTATCGGCACTGCTATGCGTCGGTGTACGGCGAATGAGGCCGCAACAGGCCGATGCGCAACGGCTGGACCCGGCCGTGGTCGAGCAGGCCATGCTGTGGATGGTGCGCCTGCAGTCGGGGGCCAGCAGCGAGGCCGAGCGGCTTGCCTGCCAGCACTGGCGCCAGGCGAGTGCGGCCCACGAACTGGCCTGGCAGCGCCTGGATGGCCTGGGCCAGGGCCTGCGTAACGGTACTCACGGCGTGCCGGCGGCGCGCAGCCTGCTGCAGGCGCGCAGCCGGGTGTCGCGGCGGGCCTTGCTCGGCGGGCTGGCCGGGGCCGGGGTGCTGCTTGCCAGCGGCTATGGCGTGCAGCAGCGCAGCGTGCTGCCGACGCTGCTCAGCGACTACGGCACTGCCACCGGCGAGCGGCGCAGCTGGCGCCTGGCCACGGGGCTGACGGTACAGCTTGATACGGGTAGTGCACTGGATGGCGATCAGGTGGCCGGTCAGCAGGTGCTGACGCTCAACCGTGGGCGCGTGCTGGTGGAAACCGGGCAGGGTGCCGGCATCAGTGTGCGTGCGGGGCAGGCGCGGATTCTGCCGGGCGTGGGGGCACGGCTGGTGGTTCAGCAGCAGGTGGCCGCCACCCTGGTGCAGGTGCTCGACGGCAGGGTGCTGGTGGAAGACGGGCAGGGTGTGCGTGCCGGGCTGGAGGGCGGCTGGCAGCAGCTGTTCGCGGCCACGGGCGCTGGCAGCGTGACGCCATTGCCGGTGGGCGCAGCGGCCTGGACCCAGGGGCAACTGGTGGCCGAGCGCATGGCGCTGGGCAGTGTGTTGGCCGACCTGGACCGCTATCGCAAAGGGGTATTGCGCTGCGATCCGCGGGTGGCCGGGTTGCAAGTCAGCGGCACCTTCTCGCTGGACCAGCCGGAGGCCAGCCTGGACCTGCTGGCCGAGGTGTTGCCGGTGCGGGTGCAACGGGTGCTGGGTTACTGGGCCACGGTAGTGCCGGCCTGAATTTCACCGCGCAAAAAAACTTGCCCATGCCCGGCAGGTTTTCATTTCTCGCGCATCAGTACAGGCAAACGCGCTGAATCTGCAGCGCCTCGCCCACGCCTGTCTGCCAAGGATTGTCTCGATGCTGTGTCGCCTTACCCCTCTCGCAAGCCCGCTGTTGCTCGGCCTGGCCGTGGCCGCGTGGCACCTTCCTGCCCAGGCCGAAGAGCGCCGTTTCGATATCGCCCCTGGCACCCTCGACAGTGTGCTCGGGCAGTTCGGCCAGCAGGCCGGGGTGATGGTCGCCGTAGACTCTCAGGCCTCCCGGGGCGTGCACAGCCCCGGCCTGCGCGGTCAGTTCGCGGTTGAGCAGGGCCTGGCCATGCTGCTGGTCGGCACCGGGCTGCAGCCGGTGCAGGTCAGCAGCGACCGTTATCGGCTGATCCCCCAGGCAGCCGACAACGGCGTCATGGAACTGGGCGCCACCAGCGTCAACGCCACCGGGCTCGGCGCGACCACCGAGGGCACCGGTTCCTACACCACCGGGGTGACCAGCACCGCCACCAAGATGAACCTGTCGATCCGCGAGACCCCGCAGAGCATCAGCGTGATCACCCGCCAGTTCATGGACGACCAGCAGCTCACCAGCATGTCCGACGTGCTCAAGCAGACCCCGGGCATCACCATGTCCCAGGATGGCGGCGAGCGCTTCAACATCTATTCGCGCGGCAGTGGCCTGAACACCTACCAGTTCGACGGCATCACCACCTACCAGGAAAACCAGACCCGCACCATGCCCAGTACCCTGCTGGACATGGCGATCTACGACCGGGTCGAGGTGGTGCGCGGCGCCACTGGCCTTATGACCGGCGCGGGCGACCCCAGCGGTGTGGTCAACGTGGTGCGCAAGCGCCCGACCCGGGATTTCCAGGCCTATGTGCAGGGTGGCCTGGGCTCGTGGAACTATCGGCGCCTGGAGGCCGATGTGTCCGGCCCGCTGACCCCCGAAGGCAACCTGCGCGGGCGCCTGGTAGCGGCCAAGCAGACCAACCACACCTTCATGGACTGGTATAAGCAGGACAAGGACATCGCCTACGGCGCGCTGGAAGCCGACCTCACCGACACCACCCTGCTGCGGGTCAGCATCGACCACCAGCGCTATCGTCCCACCGGCGGCCAGGGTGTGCCGCTGATCTACAACAACGGCACGCCGACCGACTTCTCCCGCTCCACCAGCTCCGGGGCGCGGTGGAACCTGGACCGCTTCGAGACCACCAACTACACCATCGGCCTCGAGCAGCAACTGGCTGGCGACTGGCAGCTGAAAGTCGGCACCACCTACATGGATGTCGACCGCTACGCGTTGTCGGGTGCCTATTACAGCTCATCGAACAACTCCAACATCAGCCCTGACGGCAGTGCCAAGATCGACCAGAGCGACGCCACCGCCACCCAGCGCCAGCGCGCGATCGATGCCACCTTGCAAGGGCCGTTCGAACTGTTCGGGCAGACCCACGAACTGATCTTCGGCGCCAACTACTTCGACTACGTCAATCGCCATCACTCCGAGGGCACCGATGACGCGATCGTCGACTTCGACACTTGGGGCAACGAACTGCCCAAGCCGAACAGCGACACCTTCACGCCGGTGCTGGACTACGATGTCGACACCCGTCAGAGCGGCTACTTCACTGCCGCGCGTTTCAACCTGAGCGACAGCCTGCACCTGATCCTCGGCGCCCGGGCCAGCAACTACCGCTATCACTACTACCTGCGCAGCCTGCCCGACGGCGCCCCGAATACCTACGGCATGACCGAGCGCGGCGTGGTCACGCCCTACGCCGGGCTGGTCTACGACCTCACCCCCGAGCAGTCGGTGTACGTCAGCTACACCGACATCTTCAAGCCGCAGTCGGCCCGTGACCGCGACGGCAAGTACCTGGAGCCGGTGGTGGGGAAAAACTACGAGACGGGTTGGAAGGGTGAGTTCTACGATGGGCGCCTGAACAGCAGTGTGTCGCTTTACCTGGTCGAGCGCGACAACGTCGCCGAGCTTGATGGCGGCGCCAAGGTGCCGGGCACTCGCGACCAGGAAGACGCCTACCGCGCCGTCAGCGGCGCCAAGACCAAGGGCATCGACATGGAGCTGGCCGGCGAGTTGGCCACGGGCTGGAACGTGCAGGCCGGCTACAGCCATTCGCGCACCGAGGACGCCGATGGCCAGCGGCTGACTGCCCAGTTGCCGATGGACACTTTCCGGCTGTGGAACACCTACCAGCTACAGGGCGACTGGCAGCGCCTGACCCTGGGCGGTGGGGTCAACTGGAACTCCAGCAACTCGGTGTATTTCTCCCGTTATCGCACCCGCATCACCCAGGACGACTACGCCGTGGTCAACCTGATGGCTCGCTACCGCTTCAACGAGCACCTGAGCAGCACGCTGAACCTCAACAACCTGTTCGACGAGAAGTACTACACCGGCTTCTCCGGCAGCTGGGGGCATTACGGTGCGCCGCGCAACGTGATGATGAACCTGCGCTACGACTTCTGACCCTCAACCCGCCGCCCGGCGCCGCCGTTTCTGCTGGTACATGTCGTCGTCGGCGCGGCTGAGCAGGGTGTCGGCGTCCTCACCGTCATCGGGGTAGCAGGCTACGCCGATGCTACAGCTGGGCATGCCGATATCGCCGAACTCAGGGCCCAGTGGCTCGGCCATGACGGCGAGGATCTGGGCGATCTGCTCGGCAACCGCAGCGGGCGACGAGATATCCGGCAGCAATACGGTGAACTCGTCGCCGCCCATGCGCGCCACCGTGTCGGTGGCCGCCACGCAGGCTTCCAGGCGCCGGGCAATGGTGCACAGCACGCGGTCGCCCGCCGCATGCCCGTGTACATCGTTGATGCCCTTGAAGTCGTTGATATCCAGGAACAGTAACGCCAGTGGACGCTGCTGGTACCTTGCGCTGTGCAGCGCCGCAACCAGGCGGTCGTTGAACAGCGAACGGTTGCACAGTCGGGTCAGCGGGTCGTGATGGGCGAGGAAGCGCAGCTCCTGCTCGGCCTGGGTCAGGGCGGTCACGTTGCGCGCCACGCCGATCCGCGCACCCACCTCGTCGGACCAGAACGCCGCCCACAAGATGTGCACCACCGCACCATCCTTGCGGATGTAACGGTTACGGAAATCGAAATGGGCTTGGCCGTTCATGATGCGGATGATCGAGGCGCGGGTCGCCTCCAGGTCGTCCGGGTGCATGTAGCGGGTGATCGGGGTGCCGGTGAGTTCGTCGGCACGGTAGCCCAGCAGCGCTTCGCAGGCGTTGCTGACGAACACGATGGTGTTGTCCCGGTCGACCACGAACACGGTGTCCAGCATCAGGTGGATCAGCTTGGGGTACAGCGCTTGCAGGTCAACGGGCATGGGGCTGGGAGTCCGCTACGGTGGGCTCGATCGTGGCCTGATCGCGAAGGGCGGCGGCGAGTGGCCCGGTCGGCAGCGGGGCAGGGCCAGGCAACGGTTCGCGGCGCCGGCCAGCATACACAGTGGCGGGCGGCTGTCACCAGTGGCGGCGGACGAAATGGACGGGCGCGCAGTGGCACCTGTCGTTCATGGGCAGGCCAGGGCGCCGAGCGGAGCCCTGGCCGGGATCATCAGGCCGGTACGCCGAGGATGATGTGCGAGGCCTTGATGACGGCGGTCGCATTGACGCCTGGGGCCAGGCCCAGCTCCTGCACGGCATCGCGGGTGACGATGGCGTGGACCTGGGTGCCGCCGGCGAGTTCGAGGGTCACTTCGGCGTTGACCGAACCGTCGGTGACTTTCACCACCTTGCCATTCAGGCAGTTGCGGGCGGACAGGCGAATGTCGCTGGCCTCGGTCATCAGCATCACCCAGGGTGCCTTGATCAGGGCGATGGCCTCGGCGCCTGGCTTGAGCCCCAGGCTGTTGACGCTCTCGACGGTGACCACCGCCACCAGGGTTTCACCGCCGGCCAGCTCGAGGCTGACCTCGCTGTTGACGGCGCCGGGGCGCACATCACGGACCTTGCCTTTGAACACGTTGCGAGCACTGACTTTCATGACATTCTCCTTGGTGATAAAAATCTGACTGCAGTGTCAGGATTTCGTTATGTAGTTTCCAGCATAGCGGCGGCAGTGAGAGCTTCTTGTATACAAAAACTGTCAGTTCTGCTTACATTGGCCGGCGCCTACGACAGCGGCAATCGCCGCTGCGTATTGCGACGGTTACCCATCATGCAACACCCAACGCTGCTCGAACCCTACGAGCCTCTTGCGCGAATCCCGTTCAACGCTGATGCATGCTTCAGCGCTCCCACGAGCGACGGACTCGCCGCCATACCCTTCACGCCTGAAACCCGTCCATGCCTGTCAGGGCCCTTGGCTCATGCCTTGGCACGTGCGGACTCAGCTGCGGCACGGTATCGCCTGCCGTTCATCTGCGCACTGCCTGCGCAGCTGCACTGAACGCTCCATCCAGGCCGCCCGCCGGCGGCCTGTGCAAACATCCTGTTGAATGCGACCCCTTGCGGGAGAGGAACACCCATGCCCAAGACAATGCTGGTCAAGAACGCCGAACTGCTGGTGACGATGGACGGCGAACGCCGGGAAATCAAGCGCGGCGGCCTGTACATCGAAGACAACATCATCAAGCAGGTCGGCCCTAGCGACAGCCTGCCGCAAACCGCCGATGTGGTGCTGGACATGGCCGGCAAGGTGGTCATCCCCGGCCTGGTCAACACCCACCACCACATGTACCAGAGCCTCACCCGCGTGGTGCCGGCCGCCCAGGACGGCGAGCTGTTCAACTGGCTGACCAACCTGTACCCGATCTGGGCGCGGCTGACACCGGAAATGATCGCGGTTTCGACCCAGACCGCCATGGCCGAGCTGATCCTGTCGGGTTGCACCACCTCCAGCGATCACCTGTACATCTACCCCAACGGCTGCAAGCTCGACGACAGCATCCACGCTGCCGAGGAAATCGGCATGCGCTTCCACGCCGCGCGCGGCAGCATGAGCGTTGGCCGCAGCCAGGGCGGCCTGCCGCCGGATTCGGTGGTAGAGAAGGAGAGCGACATCCTCAAGGAGTCCCAGCGCCTGATCGAGGACTACCACGACGCCAGCCATGGTTCGATGCGCCGCGTGGTGGTGGCGCCGTGCTCGCCGTTCTCGGTGAGCCGCGACCTGATGCGCGAAGCCGCGGTGCTGGCGCGCGAGTACGGGGTGTCGCTGCACACCCACCTGGCCGAAAACGTCAACGACATTGCCTACAGCCGCGAGAAGTTCGGCATGACCCCTGCCGAGTACGCCGAAGACCTCGGCTGGGTCGGCCATGACGTGTGGCACGCCCACTGTGTGCAGCTCGACCAGCACGGCATCGAACTGTTCGCCCGCACCGGCACCGGTGTGGCCCACTGCCCCTGCTCGAACATGCGCCTGGCCTCGGGCATCGCGCCGATCCGCAAGATGCGCGACCACGGCGTGCCGGTGGGCCTGGGGGTGGACGGCTCGGCCTCCAACGATGGCGCCAGCATGATCGGCGAAGTGCGCCAGGCGCTGCTGTTGCAGCGGGTCGGTTTCGGCCCCGATGCCATGACCGCGCGCGAGGCCCTGGAGATCGCCACCCTGGGCGGTGCCAAGGTGCTTAACCGTAACGACATCGGCGCCCTGGCCCCCGGCATGGTCGCCGACTTCGTCGCCTTCAGCCTGGGCCACGTGGCCTACGCAGGCGCCTTGCACGACCCGCTGGCGGCCCTGGTGTTCTGCACCCCGACCCACGTTGACACCAGTGTGATCAATGGCCGGGTGGTGGTGAAGGACGGGCATATCACCACCGTGGATCTGCCCCTGGTGCTGGAGCGTCATAACCAGCTGGCGCGGCAACTGGTCAGCGGCGAGTGACTTGAGTGGCCGTTGCGCTCCACTGGGGTGCGACGGCCCAGGGGGCATCCGCTAACAGGTGGTTCAGCTGTCGGTTGCACTCGAAGCGGGACCGCCCGGGCACCTGGCGCTCGTTGAAACCCATGTGCCGCAACGACAGGGCTGAAACACCAACTCAACAGAGATGCTGGGCAAGCTCGCATGCGTTGCGGCCAGAGGGAAGCAGGGGCATCACTCGGGGTTCAGCAGTCCGTTACGCTGGATATGTGAGAGCCAACGTTTAGGGTGGTAACCATCAAGCAGAGCGGTTGTTTTTTCACCCTTGGCAAGATCAATTGCACCGACCGCTGCACCCGCTGCAGCGCCCAGGGGGCCTGCCAGACACATCCCGATCGCGGTACTGACACCTGTCGCGGCGCCGAATCTCATCCATTGGGTCCATTTTTTCTTCGAGGGGAGAAGCTTCTCAGATGCGGCGTAACTCGCTCGTACGTCCAGGTCGGGGGCGAGGTGCTTTGAGAGCCACATCCTCAAATCCTGTGCCTCGTCACTCACAAGGGTAGTGATGATCTTGTTAATGTCTTCGCGGTCACGAAAGACCAGAGGAAATCCTGTTTTCTCGAAGCTTGGAAGGTTTTCAATTTTATGCAGGTCATTAATTATCTTTCTGGCGTGAAAGACTTCGGCGCCAGGCGTGGCGCCTTCTGCCCTTCGAATCGGGAAACAGAGCTCAAGCAATTGTGGCAACTCGTGGTCCATCTCCATCTCTGACACGCCGGCGGCCAGAAGATCATTCATGCGGGCGATGCCCGTGACGGCGCCAGTTTGATAGTAGTAACGTTCAGAGGGAAACAGGAACTCGTAATCTGGGCGTCCTGCGTAATAGCCAAACGCGTCATCAACCTTGCCTTTGGCGGGTAACCAGGCTGTGTAGTCAGGTGCAATGGGGTCGATGAACGTCTCTTCTATTTCAGCGAACAGTGCGTTGCGATCACTCGCATGCTGATGCATGTCTAGTTTACGAACACGTTCAATGAATCGATCACGCGCATAGGCTTCCGGCGTGGTGCTGTTTGCGTGCTCCAAGGAATAGGCGGGGCAGAAGCGAATTCTTTTTTCTCGCAAGAGAAGCCGGAGTTGCTCTGTTTCAAATGCAGCCTCCAGTCGGTTCAGCACGGTTGCTTCCAGTGGAATCACAACCTCTTCGTGTACCAGCAAGCAGTCCGCCAGGTAGCCAACGTTGTCAGGCGTGGAAAAACAAAGGTCTGCGGCGATGCCTAAGCGTGCGGGCAACTTGGGCGTATCGGTAGGAGTGGCCATGCTTCCAAGTCCTATGTTCACATTGAGCGCTAATGGATTTTTGTATTGCAGTGTCTTGGTTCAGCTGTGCGTTGGCTGACAAGGCATCTGCTATTCAGCGTTTGATTGGCCAAGATACCCGGCCAGCAAGTCAATCATGTCCTGCTGATGTTGCCTCGCCTGTGCGTCACCCCATCGCTTGTGGGCATAGATCAGTTTCATCTTCAGCGAGTCGATGCGTTCCCTGTTGCGGTTCTCGAAATGCTTGCGCTTCTCGTTGAACGGCTTGTTGCCGTACTCCGAGTTGATGCCCCGCGATACCAGTGCCAGGTTGCCGAAAGTATCCAGCACCTCGCCGGAAACGGTATCAAGGTCGACGTCCTGCGCCGTCTGCGGCGAAATATGCTCGATCGAGTTCTTTGCGGTCATCCGGAACTGGGTGCGTTGCTGGGCATTCAACTGAGCGGCGTTGGTGCTCCAGAGCACGTACTCCAGCTTGTAGAACCAGTAATGCGCGAAACTCAGGCCCGAAGCCTCGTTCAACACCTTGGCGGGGTCTACCAACGGCATGGTGGCCGAGGCATCTTCCAGGAACACATGGCTGCGTGCGATCAGGGGCCTGGGGTCGTCGCTGCACAGCAGGTGGTTATCGAGGTGTTTGAGCTGTCGAAGGTAGCTGGCCCGGCCGGTTCGATTGGCGCGTATGTACGCCAGCAACGGAGTTAGCCAGTACTGGGTGGTGATCTGTTGCGAGTGGTACAGCATGCTCTGCAGCAGCGCGAATGCGTGATCGCTGGCTTCTTCGCGGACCAGGGTCGTGTATGGCTTGCCGGAGGCGGCCTCGGTTGTGCGCTTGCGCAGGTCGTGGATGAGGTGGTGTTCCTCGCCATCGACTTCCACCCACTTGATGACATGCTTGTCGAAGCAGTAGCGTACTTCCCACAGCAAGGCGATGAACTTCTTCGCCTTGGCGCCACTGCGGGGCGCTTTCAGGAAATGCGTGTCGAACAGCGACAGCAGCTCCTTGTCGTTGATCCTGGGAATGTCCGGCTCACCTTGTTCATTCAGCCAGATGCGCAATGCATGCTGCAGCAGCATCGAAAAAGTGATGATGCTGCGTACCTTGCGCGTGCCCTGGAATACTTCTGGCGGTTCGCTGCCCTGCTCGGGGAGTGCTCTCGTCCTGCCAGCTAGGATATCGGCCAGGGACAGCGAGCTTGAATTGCGGTTGGCCGAATATTTGTCACTCAGCGCTTCCAGAACACAGGCTGACCAGGCCAGTTGCTCGTCATCGCGCCGCGCTGCTGGATTGGAGAACAGCGGGTGCACATCGAACCTGGCGATGCTGCGCAGATTGCGTTCAACATAGTCGTCCATATAGGCGCAGGACTCCCACAGCGCTGCATAGCGTTCTCGCTCGGCGGTGTTGCCGATGTGCTGGAGCAGCCTGGCCTTGAGAATTTCATGTTGCTGGAGCTGCACGCCCCGGTTGTTGATCACCTCGAAGATCTTGTTGAGGTCCATGGTTGCCGGGAAGTGGGTCATGACCACGGTTACTTTGTTCAGCACGTACTCGGTGAAAGCGGTCAGCCTGGCTTCCTCGCGCTCGTGCTTGAAGCGCTGGATGACCCCCAGCGCGGTGTCGATCTTGTCATGCTCGATGGACGGCGCCTTGCCGGAGACACAGCTGGCCTTGAACGCTTTCTCGATATCCGGCCGGATGGGGAAGCCCAGGCGCGGACGAAGTCCATCGTTGTGTTCGCCGGCGAGGAATGGCTTGAGTTCCTGCCCCAGGGACAGTGCCAGCAGCCACAAGGTGGTGAAGCGCTGTTGGCCATCGATCAAGTCGTACTCGACCGTCGAGTGATCCTGATGCCGGGTCACCACCAGGATGCCGCCCAGGTAGGCGATGGGGCGTTGGTCTTCGAATGCGGCCCACAGGTCGTCCAGCAGGGTGCGCACCTGCTCATCGCTCCACACATACAGACGCTGATAGACCGGAATCTGGAAGAATATGCCTTGCTTGACGATCTGCTGCAGGGTGATGTCGTGTGATTGAATGGTCATGCGCATTGCTCCTCGATCCAGGCTTCACGCCCGTCCAGCGTGCCTTCCTTGCCATAGAACGCCAGCACTGCAGCTTTGTAGCGCCCTTGCACGGTTGAGTCGGGCTCGATGTCTTCCGCTGCATAGATGGCCGCAGAGCGTGAGTCGGACATCAGGAACGCCATCACTTCGTCTGGGGTGTAGGCTTGGGCGATCACATCCAGCAGGTTCAGCGGTGCGTCGCGCAGGTAGACAGGGATAGCGGCGGCAAAGATGTAGCTCTTTTCAATTCGGATCGCGCCGATGACGTAATCCAGGCTGAGCGCAAAGCGCAGCAGGTCGCGGGTGCCGAAACGGTCGACGAACATCAGCACCGCCAGGCAGAACAGCTCGCGCAGGTAAGGTGATAGGCGCAGGGTCACCTCGGTGTAGAACTGCCGGAAGGCCCGCTCCTGCGTCTTTGCACCGAACAGCTGATTGACCAGTGCTGCGTACTTTTCGACATACAGGAAAAAGCCCAGCCCGCGCTGGATGGGTTGGCGCAGCGAGAAGGGCAGGGTTGCGATGTCGTCCGGCTCGGGCAAGGCCCCGTGGCTCAATTTGACGTTGCCTGCCTGGGAAACCAGCAATTGTGCCGAGGCATAGGCGACCGGCGCAGGCGATATGCCCAGTCGGTGCCCCTGCTCGGGGCGCAGGGTGCGTGCCTGGAATTCGTCGATGATGCCGTCCCGGCACTCCTCGCCAAGCGTCTTCTGGCCACGCCAGCGCCGCCCGCGCCAGAGCAATTTGCCGAACAGCAGCGCGTCGAAATCACCTGCGATGCCCATGCACTGGTTATGTTCCTGCCAATTTTCCCAGCGCTCGGCGAACAGGGCACGCAGCTTGTCCCGGTGCCCACCCTCGATGGCGCGCAGGTG
The DNA here is from genome assembly GCF_003940825.1 of Pseudomonas oryziphila. Taxonomy (NCBI): domain Bacteria; kingdom Pseudomonadati; phylum Pseudomonadota; class Gammaproteobacteria; order Pseudomonadales; family Pseudomonadaceae; genus Pseudomonas; species Pseudomonas oryziphila. Next base: position 2,302,984 of record NZ_CP034338.1, read on the forward strand.
GAAGGCCTTGAGCAGGTCGGCGGCGCCCAGCGGCACGCCGCGGCTGTTCTGGTTATCGAAGAAGGTGAACGCCAAGTCTTCGTTGGGCACCGTGATCACGGTGAAAACGATGTGCCGGAATAGCGCTTTGCAGTCATCCGCCAAGCCTTCGGCTTCGATGATTCGCTGGGCCTGCTGGATGTTATTGACCGACGCTGGTGACCGGTAGGCAAAGTCGGCCCCGCTGGGCAGCGTGCCATGGAGCACGTGGTAGAGAATGCACAGCGTGGTCAGCCGCTGCTGGCCGTCAATGACGAATTGCCTGTGCTGTGCGCTGTCCTTGTGGATCAGCAACGCGCCCATGTAGTAGTCGAGCCCACTGTCCCGCTCCAATTGGAACTCTCGAAGGTCCTTGAGCAATTGCTGAACCTTGTCCTTGTCCCAGACATAGGGACGCTGGTAGGTATCCAGGGCCAGTGGCATCCGTTGCGAGGCAAGCAATGCCTCGAAAGGGATGACCCTGACCGCTACGGCGTTGTTCTTGCTCATCGCTGGCGAATCCTTACGCTGGGCGGCTGTTCAAAGGCGGCCAATCCTACAGCGATTGGTGAATGATGGCCATGGGCCGCCTTTTGCAGGTGCTTGCCCTCCGGAAACAGCGTTTGGCGCTGCCCTGCCGGCCGGATTAGGCCGAGCGCTGGCTCCGCGAGTGCCTGCGGCGCAGCAAGGTGTTCGAGCTTGATCAGCGTGGGGTGCCGACGACGTTGTGAAGAATTGCTTGGCGCGCCGACCCTTCAGTGATCACAGAGTGTTTATGCCCGCCAGGGGCGTGTAGCCGTTTTTCCACACCCGAACAGGAATGCTCCGTCCTGCATGCGAGACACCTTCTGACTTCTTCCTGAATACCGCCTCGGTATGGTTTCCCTCCTGCATTTTCAGGTCGCCCGACCGAGGCCATTGCACTGCACCACCCACCTCGTGGGAGCGGGCTTGCCCCGCGATGCGTAGCTTCCAGGCGATCTCCTTTCCAGCAAGGAGCGCCAAACCAAATGGCAACCACCCCCGGCAAGGCCAGCCCTTCAGGCAAGGGCATTTTACAAGTAGCGATCACACCACTCGCCGAAATCCAGGCCAAGGACGTCGGCCGTGGCGCCGCAGTGTTCGACGCCTGGCTGCGTGAAGTCAGTGCCGGCCATGCCACCCTCGAGCGCCTCAAGGCCGTCGCCGGCAATGTGCCGGTGGCGGGCAACAGCATCGCCCTGATCGACGCACTGGGCGCTATCGCTACCCTGGCCCGCAGCAAGGTGCCCGACCCGCTCGACTGCGCCACCTTTGCCCTCAATCTGATCGCCTTGGTCACCTCGCCCGCCGGTGAGGCGCCGGCACGCATGAGCTTGCGGCCGATGCTGTTGTTCGTGCGCCAGGAGGGTAAGCAGGTGCTGGACGATGCGTCGGTCGAACTGCTGGCCGGCCACCTCAACGCCGATATCGTCGGCAGCCTTGATAATTTCGTCACCCAGGCCGCCGGCAAACTCAAGGGCATCCTCGCCGAGGCCGCCACACTCGGCGAGCGGATCATCCTCGACATTGCCAGCGGCCTGGCCACCCTGGCCGAAGGCGCCGGCCCAAAACACGCCCGCCCGGCATCCCGCCACGAACAGCGCGCTGAATGCAACAATCCGCTGGCCACGCTCGACAACTACCTGGCCGGTGCTTTCAGCGCCTACAAGCACGCTGGCAAGGGTATGACCAGCGCCAATGTCAGCCCCACCCTCAGCGCTACGGCCAAGGCCGAACTGCTGGCCCACAGCGCGCACTCTGCGCACCCTGGGCGCCTCTGGTGCGCGGCATGATCCTCAAGCTGGGCGATGCCAGCAGCCCCGGCTCCATCGAGGCCCCTGAGTCAGACCCTGGCCAGCAGCGTCAAACAGTGGGCGCCAACGCAACCCCCAGGTGGTGGTGGCCAACATCAAGCCCGGCGGCACCAGCAAGGCCCGCCACCACTGGCCGAAGGCAAGCTGGAAACCCAAAAGAGCAGGCGCCCGCGTCCCCAGGCCGCCAACCCGTGCAAGAACGGCGCCCCGGCCAAACACCTGCAACAGCATCAACTTCGCCCTGGGCAGCGAGACCCTGCAGCACACCGACTTCAGCCTGCCCGGCCCGTTCCCGATCACCTGGACCCGCACCTACCACTCGCGCCTTTTCGCCCTCGACAGCGGCAGCCTCGGCCGCCCGCCTTGGATCACCGCCTTCACCACTGCATCGATGTGCAGGACGACGGGCTGCTGCTGCACGATATCGACGGCCGCAGCCACGCCTACCCGCTGCCCAAGGTCGGCAAAACCCATTACGACGCAGTGGAGTACCCGTGGCCTGACCCGCCACACGACACCCAGCTCATCCTGTCCGCCGCGGGCAGGAGCGCCACGAGACCTACGAGCGCGTCGGCGAGCGCCTTCCCACCTGGTGCATATCGTCATGCGCAATGGCGTCGGCGCGATGCTGCACTACGAGCACAACCACAACGGCCGCCCGGTGCTGTCGGACATCAACACCTACGCCGACAACGACCTGAGCAAGGTGCACCTGCAACTGGGCACGCTGCTCGATGACCACGGCCATATCCAGGGCCTGTGGCAAGTGGTCGACGGCAAGCCGCTGCGCCAGCTGTGCGCCTATCACTACGACGACCAGGGCGACCTGATCGCCGCCCAAGATGAACATGGCGCCGCCTGGCGTTACCAGTACCAGCACCACCTGATCACCCGCTACACCGACCGCACCGAGCGCGGCCTCAACCTGGAATGGGACGGCAGCGGCCCGCACGCCCGGGCGATTCGCGAATGGGCCGACGATGGCAGCTTCGAAACCCGCCTGGCGTGGGATGAGCACATCCGCCTGACCACCGTGACCGACGCCCACGGCGGCCAGACCCGCCACTACTACGACGCCGAGGGCTACACCTACCGCATCCAGCACGCTGACGAGCGCTCCGAGTGGCTGTTCCGCGACGCCCGCAAGAACGTGATCCGCCACCTGCACGCCGACGGCAGCCAGGACCGCTTCACCTACGATGAACGCAGCAACCGCCTGCAGCACATCCGCGCCGACCATACCGTGGTGCACTACGCCTACGACGACAAGGACCAGCTGATCAAGATCAGCGATGCCGAAGGCGGCCTGTGGCTGCGCGACTACGACGATGTCGGCAACCTGGTCGAAACGGTCGACCCGCTGGGCAACAAGACCGAATTTGCCTACACCTCGACGGGACTGTTGAAGGCGATCAAGGACGCCAACGGCAACGAGAAGAAGCTGGCGTACAACGACGCCGGGCAACTGCTCGAATACACCGACTGCTCCGGCAAGACCAGTAAATGGGAGTACGACGAACTGGGGCGCCTGGTGCAGGCCAGTAATGCGCTGGGTGAGAAGACTCAGTTCATGTACGAGGCCGGTCAACTGGCGAAGGTGACCTATCCGGACCTGACCGAAGAACGCTTCCACTACGATGCCGAAGGCCGGCTGCTGGCCCATGTCGATGCGCTGGACCGGTCTACTACCTGGAGCTATACCCATGCTGGGTTGCCAAGTGAGCGTGTTGATGCAGCGGGGTACACGTTGCGCTACCACTGGGACAAGCTAGGTCGATTGGTCTGCCTGGACAACCAGAACGGAAGTAGAGCGACATTCTGCTATGACCTGGTCGGACGCTTGTCGCAGGAAACCGGTTTCGACGGTTTGGCTAGGCACTATCGGTATGACGTGCATACCGGGCGGCTGGCGTTCACGCAGGTTGGCCAGCGTCGCGTAACCATGCGTTTCGATCGTATGGGCCGACTGATCGAACGTACTGCCGGCCTGGGTGAACAGGTGGAATCGGAGCATTATGCCTACGACGGCAATGGCCAACTGCTCCAGGCCCGCAATGCCGTCAGCATGTTGCAATGGTTCCATGACGAAGCCGGCAACATGGTCCGCGAGCACCAGCATTATCTGGGTATCGGCACACCCATGGTTGCCGTCTGGCAGCATGAATACGATGCGTTGAACCAGCGTGTGGCAACCATCCGGCCCGATGGCCACAAGGTCAGTTGGTTGACTTACGGTAGCGGCCATGTCGCTGGCATGACGCTCGATCATCACGAAATGCTCGCCTTCGAGCGTGACGACTTGCACCGCGAAATTGTCCGTCACCAAGGCAACAAACTCATGCACAAACAGCAGTGGACTCTGCGGGGAAGGCCGCAAGAGCAATTGATTGGCGGTGCCGATGGCGAATCTGTCCTGCTCAAACGGGAGTATCAGTACGACACGGTCGGCCAACTGACCGGTATCCGCGATACGCGTCGTGGGCAATTGGCTTACCAATACGACCCGCTTGGCCGGCTGCTGCAGGCCGCCAGCCGTTTAGGCGTTGAAACTTTCGCGTTCGATCCCGCGGGCAACCTCATTGACGAAGCCCAACAACTCAATCGCCCTCTGGAAGAAAAGGCCAGCCATGGGAAGCTGATGGACAACCGCTTGCGCGAATACGGCGGTGTCCATTTCAAATATGACGAGCGCGGCAACCTGATTCACCGGCTGCAAGAGGGCAAGCATGCTCATCTGACCTGGGACTTGTTCGATCGCCTGACGCACTACAACGATGACCGGCTCAAGGTCGACTACAGCTATGACGCGCTGGGGCGCAGGTTGCACAAGCATTCCGTTGCCCATTACTGGGATAGGCCTGAAGCCGGTACTGGCTGGAACCAGATGCAGCGAGCCAAACGACAGCGCGAGTTGAAATGCGGCTTCACGCTGTTCGGCTGGGATGGCAACGCGCTTGCCTGGGAGAGTTCCCCGCCACGTGACGACAGTGATACCGGCAGGACGGTGCACTACCTATATCTGCCAGGCAGTTTTGTGCCAGTGGCCCAAGCGGTGCGCAATGGTCCGGTTCGCCTGCATAAACAACCTGATTGGAGTGGGCGGGAATATGACTTCGAGCAGGACCCGTTATGGCATACGGAGGTGAAGCCGATGGGGTTCGACAATATTTTTTGGTATCACTGCGATCATTTTGGGACGCCGATGGAAATGACTGGCGAAGATGGCAGTATCGTCTGGTCTGCTAAATACAAAGCTTTTGGCGTGTGTTTTACCTCGAAGGAATCTTTCGGAATTATAAATCCGTTTCGTTTTCAAGGGCAGTATCATGACCCTGAAAGTGGATTGCATTACAATAGATTTCGCTATTATGATCCTGGTATGGGGCGCTATATATCGGAGGATCCAATTGGTTATGAGGGAGGACTGCATGCTTATAGTTACGTAGGTGCGAGCCCGGTGACTCATGTTGACCCCATGGGCTTGGCTCGCTGGGACTGGAATGGAATTGGTGATACCTCAGTGTGTGCATATTATGATTCTCGAGCTTGCGAGACCACGGGGGATTTAAGTAGTTATTATAAGACGGCGGGAAAAATTTGTCGCGGCCAGCGGGGGGACGTTAATGTTGTGCTGACGGCTGGAATTACTAATGCTTGGATTTATAAATATACATCTGAATCTGAGTCAGGGGTTTATGATTCCATTAGGCAAAGCTTGATATCGAGTGATAAGGCTGAAGTGGCTGTGCATGGTGTCAATGGGGTAACTGGAAATGCTATTGATGCTTATCATGATAAAGCGTTCGATGGCGCAGGACTGGCGACGAGATTTTACGGTGGCAATATATGGTTCCAAGGCATCTCACCAAATCCAGTACCCTTTGATCGGGATGAAAAATTTGGTTTTGATCCTCGGAGGATGTTACCGACCGGGGACTCTACGCAATCTTTGGGGTGCTCAAAAAATTAATGGCCTTGGGCTAAGCGGAGATGGAAGTGGGTCTTTTATTTAAGGTGATACTGGCGCTGCCATTATTTTTGGTTTATGTGTTTTTTATTTGGGCGGCCGTTCATGCTGGAGCGACCTCCCCAATTGGATTTATTCGCCATGCCATTCTCGTTGGTGGGCTGGCGCCGTTGTGTGCGTGGTTGGGAGTGATGTTTTTTGCTGAAGATAAAATCCTGCCTAAGGCGATTATGGCAGCACTGGGCTTGACGGCTTACCACTATTATTTGTTCGCGGTTTCGGCGCATTACGATGGATTCATGTATTGGGGGGGCCAGCTTGTTGAGTTGTTGGCTTTGTTCGCATTTGTAAGGTTTATCCGCAAGGGGTCTAATTGATTAAGGTGGTCTAATCGATATCGTTAAGAGAGGGCGGGGTGCTAGATCCTGGCGCGAAGCCGCTGACGGAGCGAGCCAGACTGCAGGGGGAGAGCAATCCGATTCGGTTCTAGGGGCAGTATCAGGACTTGGAAACGGCACTGCACTACAACCGCTATCGCTATTACGAGCCGAAAATGGCGCGGTATGTGTCCAGGGACCCGATTGGGATGCAGGGTGGGATGAACGTCTATAGCTATGTGAATAACGCGCCTGTTATGCGCGCGGACCCATTGGGACTGTGGGATGCACCATTTACCAACATGCCGGGTGTGCAGGAGCGTACTTCGCTTGGCACTCATATGATGAAAAATGGCGAGATGCCCGAAGCGATTGCTAAAGCGATGGCGCCACCGCCCCCCAAACCCATAGCGACAGGCGAGTGCCGTGCAGCTGGTACCGCCGCGGTGGGAGCAGGACTCTCCGTGGGGTTAAGCGAGAATGAAATTTCTGGATTTGGCTCGCAGCTCAGTGTTCCCGTGTCAACGGTTGCGTTGCGCGCGGCTGCGAGTTGTGGTTTGAAAATCGCAGATCCTGACGCTAAGCCGCTTAAGGCCGGTGCCGGAGTAGGTATGAGTTTTGGAATCATTTCAGTAGAGGTCGGGCAGACGTCTACATGGCCGGAGATTTACTTTGGTATTGGACTAGGTGCTGGGCCAGAGTTGAAGATTCCTGTGCACCCCAATATCTCTATTCCACTTAATAAGTAAGGATGCGTTATGTGTGTTTGGCTGAATACTGTGATTCAGGTGTTTTTTTGGGGCGCATTTTTTACGTTATTTTTCACGGTTTTTTACGCGAACGCCTATTGCAAGAGAAACGGAATAAATATGAACACGTTTCCAGGTCTTTTTGAGATGTATCGTCGGGTCTTTAGGTTTGAGAACAAAAGGCTTTCTTGGATAGTTCTTTTGACTGTTTATGGAGGGGCGATTATTGGGGTTTTTATGATATTTTTGGTTTTTTATGCTAGGTCGCAAGGGTGTGTGGTAGATATGCGGGTTGGTTTTAGTTGATCATTTAATGGCGCGGTATGTGTCCAGGGACCCGATTGGGATGCAGGGTGGGATGAACGTCTACAGTTATGTGAGTAACACGCCTGTTATGCGCGCGGATCCATTGGGACTGTGGGATGCATCATTTACCAACATGCCGGGCGTGCAGGAGCGTGCTTCGTTGGGTACTCACATGATGAACAATGGTGAGTCGCCGGAGGCAGTTGCTCGTGCGATGGCGCCGCCGCCTAGGCCGGTAGCAACGGGCGAATGTAAGGCGTCAATTGATATTGCTGCTGGAGCTGGAATGTCAGGAAGCGTGGCTGTGAATGAGAAAAGCGGTGTGTCGAAGTGGGGTAGTTTCCAGACATCGACTGTTGCGAACCGTGCGAGTGCAAGTTGCGGTTTGAAGTTCTCTGCTGAAGACGCGAAGCCGCTACCTGCTGCATTAGGGTTTGCTTTTGGTGTTGGTATCTTTAATGTAGAGGTGGCCCAAACATCTTCATGGCCAGATATTTATATGGGTTTGGGGTCAGGGGTGGGGTATGAGGTGAAGTCCCCGCTGAATCCATCCATAAACTTCCGGTGAGTGAGTTTCTAATGTGTGAATATATATATTATTTTAGAGAGTTTTCGTTTTATTTTTTCATGTTTAGTGGGGCGTTGCTTGTATTTTCTTCTGCTGAGTATGTTAGGCGCAAAGGTGTGAATTTCAATTCTTTCTTTGGGGTGATGGATATCTATAGGAGGATATTTCAGTTTGAAAGTAAGCGCTTCTCTCTAGTGTTTTTGTTGGTGATGGGTGGAAATATGATTTTATGGTTGGCTTCTATAACGTTGTATTACTGGGGTGGTAGTAGGGGTTGTGTTTTTTAGGGGGGCGAACAAGCTCCTCTGATCCTTGAATAACCAACGATCCAACGGCGCAAGTCCGATTTCTCAGCCGTCAAACGCTTCAAGACCAGGGCTTTGCCCTGGTTCTTGTGCGCTACAGGCGCACCTCTCATATCAGCAAGTTGCGGATTAAAGTTACTAGATCCTGACGCGAAGCCGCGGAAGTCAAATCTAGGCTTGGGGATAAATATGGGGATTTTTGTTGTGGAAATTGGCCAGGCCTCAACGTATCCAGAGGTCTATTTAGGTTTTGTACGAAAAGTGTGGTCATTCAACGTTGTGGGAGCGGCGGTGCGCCAATGCGACTTGCCCCGCGATCTGCCGCGACGCGGCAGCAAAGCCTGAATTCGCGGCATCTTTGACACTATTTGATATCGGGTACAGGAGCGCTTCGCACTCCATCGCGGGGCAAGCCCGCTCCCACAAAACTTTTCGTACAGAGCCTAAGAGCACAGCCACGAAGGCCGTCCGCCACTGCGATTTACCGACGATGGGCCGGCACAGGCAATTCCAGCCAGTCACTCCCACTCCGATCATATCGACCTCAAACCATGCGCAATCCCTGGTTAGCCAGCAATCCCCCTCACTTGCTCACCAACAACTCCGGCCCCAGGTAATCGTTAATCTGGTCGATATCATCATCCCCCAGGCTACCCACCGACGAGGCCAGGCGCAGGCGCGACATCAAGTAGCGCAACTTGGCCTCGAACAGGTCATGCCTGGCCACGAACAACAGCTCCTCGGCATTGAGCACATCGGAGTTGGTGCTGATCCCCCCCTCCTTGAAGCCCTTGCGGGTCGACAGCAAAGAGCGCTCGTTGGACACCACGGCCTTCTCCAGCGCGCGGATGCGCAGGGCGCCGCTCTGCACGCCGCGAAACTCGCGGGTGGTGCCGGTGATGACTTCCTGGCGGGTGGCGTCGAGTTCGTCCTGGGCCTTGGCGCTGTTGGCGCTGGCCTGGCGGCTGAGGGCGCTGACACCGCCGCCGCTGTACAACGGGATGTTGATTTCCAGGCCGATCGAGCTGTAGTGGTTGCGCTGGTTCAGCTCCGACAGCGACTGGCTTTCGCCGGCGGTATAGCCGGCGACGAAGTCCAGGGTCGGCCAGTGGCCGGCCTTGGCCCGTTTCACTTCTTCTTCGGCGATCTCCTGGCTGTGGCGGCGTGCATGGATCAGCGGGCTGTCGGCCTGGGCCTTGACCAGCCAATCCTGCAAGTTGCCGGGCAGCAGCGGTGGGGTGGCGAAGCCCGGTTGCAGGGTGGTCAGCGATTCAGGGGTTTCACCGATGTACTCGGCGAGCTGGCGGCGGGCGTTGACCAGGTTGTCCTGCGCCTCGATCAGCTCGGCCTCGGCAAGGTCGCGGCGCGCGGCCGACTCGTCGATGTCGGTGATGGTGCCGTCGCCCAGTTCCATGCGCCGTTTCGCCGAGGCCAGTTGCTCTTCGAAGGCGCTCAGCTTGGCGTGGGCCAGGCTGATGGTCTCGCTGGCCAGCAGCACGTTGAAGTAACTCTCGGCCAGGCGTACCGCAGCGTCCTGGCTCTTGGCGTCGAACACCGCCACGCTGTAGTCGGCACGTTGCTGGCCCTGGCGGTACTCGGCCATCTTCTGCTTGTTGAACAGCGGTTGGCGCAGGCGCAGGTTGGCGCCCGTGGAGTCGTAATCGAGGTCGTTGTTGATGCCGTTCTGGCGCTGGTTGCCGTTGACCTTGTTGGTATAGGCCGAGGCGTTGATCTGCGGCAGCAGGCCTGCTCGGCCGATGGCACGGTTTTCCATGCCTGCCTCTTGTTCATGCACGGCGGCGCGGTACACCGGGCCCTGGTACTGCAGCAGGTCCCAGGCTTGCTTGAGGTCCATGGCGCCGGCGGGCAAGGCCAGGCCCAGCAGGCACAGGCACAGGCAATGACGGTTCATATCATTGCTCCTTGAAGGCGCTGTCGACGCGCTCGATCATCGGCTTGAGCAGGTAGCTCAGCAGGTTGCGTTCGCCGGTCTTGATGGTGACGCTGGCCGGCATGCCGGGGCGGATATGGTTGCTGCCCAGCAGGGCCATGCCGTCCTGGGTCACCTCGACCTGGGCCAGGTAGAACGGCTGCTTGCTCTCTTCGTCCAGCAGCCGGTCGGCCGAGACGGTCTTGACCCGCCCGGGGATGTTCGGGGTCTGGGCGTGGTTGAACGCCGGGAACGACAGGTCCACCGCAAGCCCCGGGACCATCTTGTCGATGGCCTGCACCGGGATCATCGCGTCCACCTGCAGCGGCTCGTCGAGCGGTACCACCTCCATGATCTTGGCGCCGGGCTGGATGATCCCGCCCACCGTGGCGATGCTCAGGGCCTGGACCATGCCGTCGATCGGCGAGCGGATCACCGTGTGCGCCACTTCATAATCCAGCGCGCGCAGGCGGTCGGCCAGGGTGGTGCTTTCCTTGGCGATGTCGGTCAGCTGCGATTGCACCTCTTTGCGGTAGTCGTGCTGGCGCTGCAGGATGCGCAGGCGGATCTCGCTGGTCTGGCTGCGCACCCGGGCGATGTTGTTGAGGTTCTCGGCCTGGCCGGCGGACAGGTCGGCATGGCTGCGTTCCAGTTCCAGCAGGCGGTTGCGCGGCACATAGCCTTCGGCGGCGAGGGTGCGGGTGCCGTGCAGTTCCTGGTCGAGGAAGCCGATCTGCGAGGCGCGCGCGCCATACACCTGCTGCAGGCCCTTGAGCTGCACCGCCGAGGCCGTGAGGTTCTCTTCGAGGATGTCGATCTCGCCGGCCAGCCCCGCGCGGCGGGTATCGAGCAGGTGCTCCTGCAAGTCCATCGCGGCCAGCAGGCGGTGGTCGCCGGCGAAGCGGGCAAGCAGGTCGGGGTCGTAGGTGACCCTGTCCTCGCCGTCACGCTCGGCCTCCAGGCGGTTCTCCACGGTCTTGCTGACGATGTACTGGGCGCTGACCGCGCCTTGTTCGGACACGGCGCGCAAGGCATCCAGGCGCACCACTTCCTGGCCTTTCTTCACCAGGTCGCCTTCGCGCACCAGGATCGCTTCGACGGTGCCGCCGGTCAGGTGCTGTACCGCCTTGCGGTTACTGGTGACCTTGACCGTGCCGGTGGCCACCACGCCGGCATCCAGCGGCGCCAGCCACGACCACATCAGAAAACCGCCGAAGCCGGCGAGCATCAGCCACAGGCCGCAGCGGGCGGGGCGAGTGACGTCCAGGTCGATGCCGTGGTCGGGGGCGTTACGGGTGGTTTCAGTGGGCATGTTCATCTGCATGATCTGTCACTCCCGTGCCTTGACCGAGGCCAGTGGGGTCGGTGCCGCCGCGCCTGCCGGCATCACGCTGGCCTTGCGCAGCGCGGCGAACACTTCGTCGCGGCTGCCGAGCATCTGCACGGTGCCGTCGCGCAGCATCAGCACCTTGTCGACGGCGCACAGCACATTGGGCCGGTGCGAAACCAGGATCACCGTCGCACCGCGGGCCTTGAGCTCGGCCATGGCGTCCACCAGGGCTTTTTCGCCGAGGTCGTCGAGGTTGGCGTTGGGCTCGTCCAGCACGATCAGGCTGGGCTCGCCATACAGCGCGCGGGCCAGGGCGATGCGTTGCTTCTGGCCACCAGACAGCGGGCTGCCGTCGTTGCCCAGGCGGGTGTCGTAGCCCTGGGGCAGGCGCAGGATCATCTCGTGTACGCCGCTGATTTTGGCGGCGCGGATCACCGCGTCACTGTCCACATCGCCAAACCGCGCGATGTTGTCGGCGATGCTGCCTTCGAACAGCTCCACGTCCTGGGGCAGGTAGCCGAGCCAGGGGCCCAGCTCGGCCTTGTTCCAGGTGAACAGGTCGGCGCCGTCCAGGCGCACCTTGCCGGCCTGGGTAGGCCATACGCCGACCAGCAGGCGGGCGAGGGTGGACTTGCCCGAGGCGGATGGGCCGATGATGCCGAGGCTTTCGCCCGGCGTAAGGCTGAAGCTCACCCCACGCAGGATGGTGTTGCCGGTGCCGGGGGCGCCGGCAAACACATTCTCCACCGCGAGCATGCCCTGCGGGCGCTGCAGCGACATGCTCGGTGGCCGCTTTGGGTAGTCGTGCAACAGCGCGTTGAGCCGGCCCCAGGCCAGGCGGCAGGCGAGCAGTTGCTTCCACGAGGCGATCACCTGTTCCACCGGGGCCAAGGCGCGGCCGGTGAGGATCGAGCAGGCGATCATCATCCCCGGGGTGATCTTGCCTTCGATCGCCAGCAGCGCGCCGCTGCCGAGGATCAGCGACTGCAGGGTGATGCGCACGAAGCGCCCGGTGCTGCTGATCAGCGCGGCACGGTCGGAGGCCAGGGTCTGCATCTGCAGGATGCGCAGGTGGCCCTTGAACCAGCGCTGGCTGATGGCCGGCAGCATGCCCATGGCCTCGATCACCTCGGCGTTGCGCAGGTTGTTGTTGGCGTAGTTGGCCGACGACAGCGCCGCCTGGTTGGCTTCGGCCAGCGGCTGGTGGGTGGCCTTTTCGGTGAGCCAGGCCAGGCCTACCAGGATCATCGAGCCGATCAGCGTGACCAGCCCCAGCAGCGGGTGGATCAGGTAGGCGACCAGCAGGTAGATCGGCGTCCAGGGGGCGTCGAAGAAGGCGAACAGGCCATTGCCGGTGAGGAACTGACGCAGTTGCGCCAGGTCCTGCAGGGCCTGGCCGGGGCTGCCGCCGGCGCGGCTGAGGTTGCGCTCGAAGGCGGCGCTGAAGGTGCGCCGGTTGAGCGCCATGTCCAGGCAGTTGCCCACCCGGATCAGCACCCGGGTGCGCAGCATCTCCAGGGTGGACATCAGCAGGAACAGGCCCACCACCAGCACCGTCAGCATGGCCAGGGTGGTGACGTTGCGGCTGACCAGTGCGCGGTCGTAGACCTGCAGCATGTACACGGCAGGTGTCAACATCATGACGTTAATCACCCCACTGAACCCTGCCAGGGCATAGAAACTGCGTCGCAATTGAAACAGTGCGTCGGCGAGCTCGGAGCGGGTGGATGTGTGCTTGGGCATGAGGCCTCCCTCCAGAAAACCGGGTGCTCTTGCGGCAGCCCAGGTAGCAGTAGGTGTGGAAGCAGATTGGCACGCAGGCTGGTCGCTCTTTTGGCGGGTAATCCGAACACGCTGCAGTGCCCCACAAGCAGGAGCGTAGGTTGTGAGAAATATTTTGTAATACGTTTTTGCTCTATAGATTCCTCGCAAATCTCATTAAAAACAGCCAGTTGAGAATGATTAGCGGGATCCAATCTTTTTTATCGACGTAATATTGACAATTTTTTTGCCTACAACTTTAGTCTTATTCAGTTCGTCGGAACTTTGCCCGAAGCCCTGTTGTCGCCACGGCCCCGCGAGCCCCCGCTGACATTCCTGTGGGAGCAGAACATGACCAGCCCTCTGTTCTTGTACCGAGTGAATGGGCTCTACAGGACGTTATCCCCCACCTCTCGTAGTCACGGCCCACCCAGGGCCTGGGTCCGTCGCGCCTGAGCGCCCGACGAACCTGAACCTGTGCGAACTCCAGGCACGTAGCCCGCCAGGCGGGTAACGGTTTTGCGCGCCCTGTTTCGCGCCAAGAAAACGCTGCAAACCGTGCACGCCTATGAACGGGCGCGACGGGCGCCTGCGCCCCGCGCTCGCCCCCCATACCGATCGAGGTCAACCGAAAATGGCCAATTTCAGCAAGTCCGACCTGGAGTTCATCCTCAAGCAGATCTTCATCGCCGAAGCCCATGCCAAGGGCGCCAGCCTTATCGAGTTGCTGCCCAACAGCCAGGTGCCGTTCGGCCTGCGCACCGTCGACGGCAGCTACAACAACCTGGTGGCTGGGCAGAGCGAGTTCGGCGCCGCCGACAATTCGTTCCTGCGCCTGCTCGATGCCCAATACCGCGCGGCCTACGCCGCCAGCGGCACGGTGGTCGACGCGCAGCCGCGCACCATCAGCAACCTGATCGTCGACCAGACCGCGCACAACCCGGCGGCGGTCGAGGCCAATGGCGGCGCCGCACCGGTGATCAGCCCCGGCGTGGACGGCGTATTCGGCACTGCCGACGATAAAGAAGTGTTCTTCATCCCCAACGAGTCACCGGATGCCGGCCTGACCGCTGGCTTCAACTCCTGGATGACGTTCTTCGGCCAGTTCTTCGACCACGGCCTGGACCTGGTCACCAAGACCAGCAGCGCCATCGTGTTCATACCGCTGCAGCCGGACGACCCGTTGTACGTGCCGGGCGGGCAGACCAACTTCATGGTGCTGCCGCGCGCGGTGCACACTGCCGGCGCCGATGGCGTGCTCGGCACCGCAGACGATGGCCAGCTCAACACCACCTCGCCGTTCGTCGACCAGAGCCAGACCTACAGTTCGCACCCCTCGCACCAGGTGTTCCTGCGCGAATACACCCTCGATGCCGGCGGCGACCCGGTGGCCACCGGCCGCTTGATCACCAACCGCGACCTGGGCGCCGACGGCAAGTTCGGCACCGCCGACGATGGCAGTGGCGAGAACGGCGGCATGGCCACCTGGGCGGTGGTCAAGGCCCAGGCCCGCGACATCCTCGGCATCGACCTGACCGACGCCAACGTGCACAACGTGCCGCTGCTGGCCACCGATGCCTATGGCAACTTCATCAAGGGCCCCAACGGCATGCCGCAGGTGGTGATCCGCATAGGCAATGGTGCCGACGGCATCGCGGGTACCGCCGATGACCTGACCCAGCTGGTCGAAGGCAACCGCGCCGCGCCGATCAGCCTGGCCAATGCAGTGAGCACCGGGCATGGCTTCCTTGATGACATCGCCCACAACGCCGAGCCGGTCTCGATCGGTGGCGTGCTGCAGGCCGACGCCGACAACAGCATCGGCAACGCCCAGACCCCAGGCCCGGGCGGCAGCAACCTGACCTACGACAACGAACTGCTCGACGCCCACTACATCGCCGGCGACGGCCGCGCCAACGAGAACATCGGCCTGACCGCCGTGCACCATGTGTTCCATTCCGAGCACAATCGCCTGGTGCAGCAGTCGAAGGACACCATCCTCGCCTCGGGCGACCTGGCCTTCCTCAACCAATGGCTGGTGGACGATGTGGCCGCACTGCCGACCACGCCGGCCCAGGTGGCCGCCCTGGTATGGGATGGCGAGCGGCTGTTCCAGGCCGCCAAGTTCGGCACCGAGATGCAGTACCAGCACCTGGTGTTCGATGAGTTCGCCCGCACCATCCAGCCGCAGGTGGACGAGTTCCTTGCCCCCAACGGTTACGACACCTCGATCAACCCGGCGATCCTCGCCGAGTTCGCCCACGTGGTGTACCGCTTCGGCCACTCGATGCTGACCGAGACCGTCGACCGCTTCGACCCCGCGTTCAACCCGGTGCTCAGCGACCCGAACAATCCCGACCAGCAACTGGGCCTGATTGCCGCCTTCCTCAACCCGCTGGCCTTCGCCGGCAGCGGCGCCACCGCCGACGAAGCGGCCGGGGCGATCATCCGCGGCGTGACCCGCCAACTGGGCAACGAGATCGACGAATTCGTCACCGAGGCGCTGCGCAACAACCTGCTGGGCTTGCCGCTGGACTTGCCGGCGCTGAACCTGGCCCGTGGCCGTGACACCGGCATCCCCAGCCTCAACCAGGCGCGCCGCGAGTTCTACCATTCCACCGGCGACAGCCAGCTCAAGCCTTACATCAGCTGGGTCGACTTCGCCGAGCACCTCAAGCACCCGGCCTCGCTGGTCAACTTCATCGCCGCCTACGGCAGCCACAGCAGCATTACCTCGGCGACCACCCTGGAAGACAAACGCGCCGCCGCCCTGGCGCTGGTGTTCGGCGGCAGTGGTGCACCGGGCGACCGCCTGGACTTCCTCAACGGCACCGGGGCCTGGGCCAACGTCACCCTGGCCGGCAAGGACGGCGTGATGAACAGCGCCGACGACGTCAGTGGCGTGACCATCACCGGCGTCGACAGCATCGACTTCTGGGTCGGTGGCCTGGCCGAGCAGAAAATGCCCTTCGGCGGCATGCTCGGCTCAAGCTTCAACTTCGTCTTCGAAACCCAGCTCGAAGCGCTGCAGAACGGCGACCGCTTCTATTACCTGTCGCGCACCGCGGGCCTGAACTTCGGCACTGAGCTGGAGAACAACTCGTTCGCCAAGCTGATCATGCTCAACACCGATGTCACCCACCTGTCCAACACGGTGTTCCTCACCCCGACCTTCACCCTGGAGGTCAACCAGGCCAACCAGTACACCGGCCTTGGCGCAGACGGCCGTGCCGACCCCACCGGCGGGCTGATGATCAACGGCGTCGAGATCGTGCCGCTGGTGATCCGCGACAACCCCGACACCGTGGGCGGCGACAGCAACTTCCTGCACTACACCGGTGAGGACCATGTGGTGCTCGGCGGCACCGCGGGCGACGACATCATCATTTCCGGCGAAGGCGACGACACCCTGTATGGCGACGGCGGCAACGACCGCCTTGAGGGCGGTGCCGGCAACGATGCGGTGCTGGGTGGCGCGGGCGACGACATCATCACCGACTCGTTCGGCGACAACCGCCTGGAAGGCAACGCCGGCAACGACGTGATCATTGCCGGCAGCATGCTGGCCGCCGGCAACCTGATCCTCGGCGGCGACGGCCAGGACTTCATCGTCACCACCGAAGACATCACCACCACCTTCGGCGGCCAGGGCGACGACTTCATCCTCGGCGCCAAGACCAACCTGCCGCCCACCGGCAACGAAGGCGACGACTGGATCGAGAAGGGCACCCAGGACGGCGCGCCGGGCGACAACTTCGCGCCCCTGCTCACCGATGATGTGGTTGGCAACGACATCTTCGTCGGCGGTGGCGGCTTCGATGAAATGATCGGCGAGGGCGGCGACGACATCTTTGTCGGCAGCGATGCCCAGGACAAGATGGACGGCATGTCCGGTTTCGACTGGATCACCTACAAGAACGACCAGGTGGGCGTCACCGCCGACCTGAGCCTGGCCGCGCTGGCCCAGCCCCATGGCAACGCGCCGAACCAGAACGCCGGGGTGTTCAACCCGGTCGGCGCCTCGCCGGCCTCGATCCTCGACCGCTTCGCCGAAGTGGAGGGGTTGTCCGGTTCGAAGTTCGCCGACGTGCTCAAGGGCGATGACGTGGATGCGGTGACCATCCTCAACCACGGCGGCGCCACCGGCGGTGCATTGACCAACGTCCAGCTGATCCGTGGGCTGCAGCAGTTCCTGGCCGATGCCGGGCTGCCGACCACCGGGTTTGCCACCGGCAACATCATCCTTGGCGGTAACGGCAGTGACCTGATCGAAGGCCGTGGCGGCGATGACCTGATCGACGGCGACAAGTGGATCAACGTGCGCATCGCGGTGTATGCCCCGGGCGACGTCAACCACACCGGCCCCGAGATCGCCAGCTTCGACAGCATGGTCGACATGATCCCGTTCATGCTCGACCGCACCTACAACCCCGGCCAGCTCAAGGCGGTGCGTGAGATCCTGCCCGGCACCTCCAGCGGTGGCGCGGCCTTCGACACGGCGATCTTCTCCGGGCTGCAGAGCGAGTACCAGGTCACCCAGAACGACCGTGGCACCGCCGACACGGCGGATGACGTATGGACCGTGGCCGACAGCGTGGCCGGCCGCGACGGCACCGACACCCTGCTGCACATCGAGCGCCTGCAGTTCGCCGACGGCCAGCGCGTGCTGGTGCCGGGGGCGAATGCGCAACCGACCGGCAGCCCGACCATCACCGACGGCAACGGTGGCGCGATCACCGTGGGCGACACTCTCACCGTGAGCGTGGCCGGGGTGCGCGATGCCAACAACATCGGCGCCGGCAACCCGCTGGGTACCTTGGCCAACAGCTCGGTCTCGTACTACTGGCAGTTCGAGGCCGACCCGGGCAGTGGCGTGTTCCAGGACATCATCCTGCTGCCGGCCGGCGACCTGGCATTCCAGAGCGCCGACGGCACGGCGTTCAAGGTCTCGCCGGACCTTGCCGGGCTGTCGCTGCGGGTCAAGGCGATCTACCAGGATGGCCACGGCACCACCGAAATCCTGTTCTCCCAGCCCACCACAGTGGTAGAGCCCGGCGCGCCGGTCGTGCCCACGCCGTCAACCCCGGTGGTGGATGCCGCCGACGGCGGCGCCGGCCTGCACATGGTGCGCTCGGACCTCAACTTCATCCTCGCGCAGATCAAGATCGCCGAGGCCGACGCGGCCGGGCAGGACATCCTCTCGCTGATCCCCAACATCCGCGCGCCACTGGGCCTGCGTGCGGTCGATGGCTCGAACAACAACCTGATGAACCTCAACGGCATCAACCACACCGAATACGGTGCCGCCGACAACGTGTTCCCACGCCTGAGCGACCCCGTGTTCAATGCGGCCGAAGGCGCCCCGGCCGGCTTCTTTGGCCCAGGCTCGCCGGCCAGCCCGGCGACCTCGTACCAGCAGACCAGCGGCAACGTATTCGACTCGCAGCCGCGCACCATCAGCAACCTGATCGTCGACCAGACCTCGAACAACCCGGCCGCCTACGCCACCGCCTATGACCCCGGTGCCAACGGCCACCTCGACTTTGGCGCGCCGGGCAGTGACGACGTGCTCAAGGATGGCGTGCGCATCGTCGCCAGCCCCGGCCTGGATGGCCAGTTCGGCACCAATGACGACCACGACGTGTATCTGTTCGAGAACACCGCGCCGGATGCCGGCCTGTCCGCGCCGTTCAACGCCTGGATGACCTTCTTCGGGCAGTTCTTCGACCACGGCCTCGACCTGGTGACCAAGGGCGGTTCGGGCACCATCTTCATCCCGCTGCAGGCGGACGACCCGCTGTACGTGCCGGGCGGGCATTCCAACTTCATGGTGCTGACCCGCGCTACCAACCTGCCTGGCGCCGACGGCGTGCTGGGCACCGCCGACGATATCCACGAGCACACCAACACCACCACGCCGTTCGTTGACCAGAACCAGACCTACAGCTCGCACCCGTCGCACCAGGTGTTCCTGCGCGGCTACCAGCTGACCGACGATGGCCCGATCGCCACCGGCCGCTTGATCACCAACCGTGACCTGGGTGCCGACGGCAAGTACGGCACCGGCGACGACAGCGAGATTGGCGGCATGGCCACCTGGAAAGTGGTCAAGGCCCAGGCCAACGATGTGCTGGGCATCCACCTCACCGACGCCGACGTGGACAACGTGCCGCTGCTGGCCACCGATGCCTACGGCAATTTCATCAAAGGGCCCAACGGCTACCCGATGGTGGTGATGAAGGGGAGTGACGGCCTGGGCGGCACCGCCGACGACGTGCTGGTCGAAGGCAACCCGCTGGCGCCGATCGACCTGAGCAATGCCGTGCGCACCGGCCATCAGTTCCTTGCCGACATCGCCCACAACGCCGTGCCGGTGTTCAGCGGCGGCGTGCTGGCGCCGGATGCCGGCGATGCGATTGGCAACGCCGTGCCGTTCAACCCGCAGACCGGTGCCAACACCGCCTACGACAACGAACTGCTCGACGCCCACTACATCGCCGGTGACGGCCGGGTCAACGAGAACATCGGCCTGACCGCCGTGCATGCGATCTTCCACGCCGAGCACAACCGGCTGGTGGCGCAGACCAAGGACACCGTGCTCGATGCCCACGATGTGGCCTTCCTCAACGAGTGGCTGCTCGACCCGGTGGCGGCGTTGCCTGCCACCCAGGCCGAGGTCGACGCGCTGGTATGGAACGGCGAGCGGCTGTTCCAGGCCGCCAAGTTCGGCACCGAGATGCAGTACCAGCACCTGGTGTTCGAGGAGTTCGCCCGCACCATCCAGCCGCGGGTCGACCTGTTCTTCGCCCCGACCCAGGTGTATGACGTCGACCTCGATGCCTCGATCGTCGCCGAGTTCGCGCACACCGTGTACCGCTTCGGCCACTCGATGCTGACCGAAACGGTCGACCGCTTCGACGTCGACTTCAAGGTGATCGGCGACCCGGCCAGCGCCAACCCCGACCAGCAGATGGGCCTGATCGCGGCGTTCCTCAACCCGCTGGCCTATGCCGCCAGTGGCGTGACACCCGAAGAGGCGACCAGTGCCATCGTGCGCGGGGTGACCCGCCAGGCGGGCAACGAGATCGACGAGTTCGTCACCGAGGCGCTGCGCAACAACCTGCTGGGCCTGCCGCTGGACCTGCCGGCGATCAACATCGCCCGGGGCCGCGATGTCGGCATCCCGTCGCTCAACGCCCTGCGCCGCGACATCTATGGCCAGACCGGTGACACTCAGCTCAAGCCGTACACCAGCTGGGTCGACCTGGTGCAGCACCTCAAGCACCCGGAATCGCTGATCAACTTCATCGCCGCCTACGGCACCCACGCCAGCATCACCGCAGCCACCACCCTCGAGGGCAAGCGTGACGCCGCCATGGCCCTGGTGTTCGGTGGCAGTGGTGCGCCCAGCGACCGCCTGGACTTCCTCAACGGCAGCGGTGACTGGGCCAACGTGACCAAGGCCGGCAAGGATGGCGTGCTGGGCACCGCCGACGACCTCAAGGGGGTGACCATCACCGGGGTGGATGCCATCGACCTGTGGATCGGCGGCCTGGCCGAAGCGAAGACGCCGTTCGGCGGCATGCTCGGCAGCACCTTCAACTTCGTGTTCGAGAACCAGCTGGAGAAACTGCAGGACGGTGACCGCTTCTATTACCTGGAGCGCACCGCCGGCCTGTCGATGAACGCCGAGCTGGAAAGCAACTCGTTCGCCAAGCTGATCATGGCCAACACCTCGGCTACTCACCTGCCGGGCCTGGTGTTCTCCGACCCTGGTTTCTACCTGGAAGTGGACCGCTCCAAGCAGTACAACGACGGCCTGGGCAACGCCGACCCGCTGGACGATAACGGCCATCAGGTGGTGTTCCGCGACAACCCGCTGACCGCCGGCCCCGACGGCAACTACATCCGCTACACCGGTGACGAGCACATCGTGCTCGGCGGCACCAACGGCGATGACATCCTCATCGCCAGCGAGGGCGACGACACGGTGTGGGGCGATGCCGGCAACGACCGGATCGACGGTGGCGACGGCAACGACCAGCTGCGCGGTGGTGCCGGCGACGACATCATCAGCGACACCGGCGGCGACGATAACATCCAGGGCGGCGACGGCAACGATGTGCTGCACGGCGGCAACGGCATCAACCTGATCATCGGCGGCTTCGGCAACGACTTCATCGTCACCGGCGAAGATGCCAGCGAAGCCATCGGCGGCCAGGGCAACGACTTTATCCTGGGCAGCAAGGCCAACGAGCAGGACATGGGCAACGAAGGCGACGACTGGATCGAGAAGGGCACCTCGGACGGTGCGCCCGGCGACAACTTCGACCCGCTCGGCAACGACCCGATCATCGGCAACGACGTGTTCATCGGCGGCAACGAGAACGACAAGTTCAACGGTGAAGGCGGCGACGACATCATGGTCGGCAGCCTCGGCTTCGGCGACCGCTACATCGGCGGCTCAGGCTATGACTGGGCGACCTTCAAGGACCTGGCCCAGGGCGTCTCCATCGACTACAGCGACCGCTTCTTCGATGTGCCGCTGGTGCCAGGCTCGGGCGCTTCGGCGCTGGTGCGCTTCGACATCATGGAAGGCCTGTCGGGCTCGGCCCATGGCGACTTCCTGCGCGGCGACAACGAGGATGCCACCTCGCTGCCCACCGCCGGGGCCACCGGCAGCGTGCTGACCAACATCGGCCTGATCAACGGCCTGGTCGACCTGCTGGCGGCCGGCGCGACCTTCTATGATGGCGGCAACATCATCCTGGGCGGCAGCGGCAGCGACCTGATCGAGGGTCGCGGCGGCGACGACATCCTCGACGGTGACAAGTGGCTGAACGTACGCATCAGCGTGCGCGCCAACCACGACGGAACCGGCCCGGAAATCGCCACCTTCGACAGCATGGAGCCGATGGTGCCGCTGATGCTCAACGGCACCTACAACCCCGGGCAGCTGGTGATCGTGCGGGAGATCCTCAGTGGCGACAACAGCTACGACACCGCGGTGTTCAGCGGCATCGCCACCGACTACCGCATCAGCATCGAGGGCGACACGGTCATCGTCACCGATACCGTGGTGGGCCGTGACGGCGTGGACCGCCTGACCGGCATCGAACGCCTGCAGTTTGCCGACAGCGCCCAGGCCTCGGGTGTGGGGACCGCCGTCAACAATGGCCCTGCGGGCCACCTGGCGATCCTCGATGACGCCAGCGGCGCGCGGGCCGATGCGCCGGTGGCCGGCCAGTTGCTGCGGGTGAGCAACCGTGGCGTGCACGACGCCGACAACGTCGGCGCAGGCAACGCCAGCGGCGCGGTGACTGGGCCGGTGGCCTACTACTGGCAGGTCGAGACCATCCCCGGCACCGGTGTCTATGAAGACATCACCTTTGTCGCCGCCGGCGAAGTGTCGCGGGCGACCGGCAGCACCTACCGGGTGGCGGACGATGTGGCGGGGCTGAACATCCGCGTGCGGGCGGTGTACCAGGACGCCAAGGGCACGCTGGAAATCGTCGACTCCTCGGCCAACAGCGCCCCCAGCGCAGGGCCGACCGTGACCGGGCTGGCGGCGCAGAATCAGGTGCTCACCGCGAACCTTGCGGCCATCGTCGACGCCGATGGCCTGAGCAACCCGCAGTTCAGCGTGCAGTGGCAGTCGAACGTGGGCGTGGGCTGGGTGAACGTCGCCGGCGCCACCGGCACCAGCTTCACCCTTGGCCAGGCCCAGGTCGGCCAGCAGATACGCGTGCTGGTGCATTACGTGGATGACTTCGGCGTGGCCGAGGTGGCGACCTCCGACCCGACGCTGCCGGTGCTCAACGTCAACGACGCGCCAACCGGCGCGGTGCTGATCAGCGACACCACGCCGGACCAGGGCCAGACCCTGACCGCGCTGACCGGCAGCATCGCCGACCTCGACGGCCTGGGCGCCTTCAGCTTCCAGTGGCAGCAGGGGCTGGGCGGCAACTTCAACGACATCGCCGGCGCCACGACGGCCAGCTTCACTCCGGGCCTGGCCCAGGGCAATCAGCAACTGCGGGTGATCGTGCGCTACACCGACGGCTTCGGCAAACAGGAGGTGGTGACCTCGGCGGCCACGGCGGCGGTGGCGGTGATACCGGGTATCGTGCTGCAAGGCACCAACGCGGCCAACACCCTCAACGGCACGGTGGGCAACGATGTGCTGCTGGGCCTGGGCGGCAACGACACGCTCAATGGCCTGGCCGGGTTCGACCAGTTGTTCGGCGGTGTCGGCAACGACACCCTCAACGGCGGCGACGGTGACGACGTGCTCAATGGCGAGGACGGCAACGATGTCCTCAACGGCGGGCTGGGCGCCGACACCATGAACGGCGGTGCCGGCAACGACACCTTCGTGGTCGACAACCTCGGCGACAGCGTCACCGAAGCGGCCGGCGGCGGTGTCGACCTGGTGCAGACCAGCCTGGCCAGCTACCTGTTGGGCAACGAGATCGAGAACCTGACCTACACCGGCAGCGCCAACTTCACCGGTACCGGTAACGCGCTGGCCAACACCATCACCGGCGGCAGCGGCAACGACACGCTCAATGGCGGTGCGGGTGATGACCGGCTGGTGGGCGGCGCCGGCAACGATACCTACGTGATCGATGCCGGCAACGATGTGGTGGTCGAGGCCGCCGGCGGTGGTATCGATACCGTGCGCACCTCGCTGGCCAGCTACGCGCTGACCGCCAACGTCGAGAACCTGACCTACACCGGCGTGGGCAACTTCATAGGCTTGGGCAACGACCTCGCCAACGTCATCAGCGGCGGTGCCGGCAACGACACCCTCACTGGTGCCGGTGGCGACGATACCCTCAACGGCAACGCCGGCAACGACACGCTCAATGGCGACGCCGGCAACGACCAGCTGTTCGGCGGCCTCGGCAACGACACCCTCAACGGCGGTGGCAACAATGACACCCTCGATGGCGGTGCCGGCGACGATGCGCTAAACGGCGGCAATGGCGATGACACCTTGCTGGGTGGGGTGGGCAACGACAACCTCGATGGCGGCGTGGGTGTCGACCGGCTGGAGGGCGGTGACGGCAACGACACCGTGCTCGGTGGTGGCGGTAACGACACCTTGCTGGGCGGGGCCGGCGATGACTTCATCGATGGCGGCGCGGGCAACGACACGGTCACCGGCGGGGCCGGCAACGACTCGCTGGTGGCGCTCGACGGCAACGATGTCTTCGTGTTCGCCGCAGGCTTCGGCACCGACCAGGTGTTCGGCTTCGATGCCGCCCCGGCAGGCGGCCAGGACCGGCTGGACATCTCGGCGATGAACATCACGGCGGCGACCTTTGCCGCCAACGTGACCATCGCCGATGTGGGGGCCGATACCCTGGTCAGCTTCGCCGGTGCCACCGACACCATCCGCCTGGTGGGGGTAGGGGATGCGACCAGTGTGACGGCGGCGGACTTCCTGCTGACGTGAGAAGGCGCGGGAGAACAGGGATGTACTCCTGAACGACTTGGGCTGCTGCGCAGCCCATCGCCGGCAAGCCGGCTCCCACAGGTACAGCGCATGTCTTGAGATCGGCGCTTGTGGGAGCCGGCTTGCCGGCGATGGGCCGCACGGCGGCCCTACTGCAGGTTGTGGTATCAGGCAAACGCCCCTTCGATGAACGCCTCCAACGCCTGCGCCTCGATGATCTCGATGGAAAAATGCCCAAAGCGCTTGGGCAACCAGATGATCCGCGCCCCGGCCGGCGATTGCAGGTCACTGCGTGCCAGCGGCTGGCCGTTTTCGTTCTCTGGCTGTACGCCGTTGGCCAGCAACTGGTCGTAGGCCACTTCGATGTCCGGCGTCGAGTAGCAATGGCGGTAGATCATGCCTTCGCCGTGCTCGTCCAGCAGCACCTTGAGGTTGCCCGCCAGCGGTTGCACCAGCATGAACCGCTCCTGGCCCATGCGGGCGATGGCGTAGCGCACGTGCAGGCCGCCGCGTTCCCACACCTGGGTGGTGGAAATCTCGGCGCCGAGGATTTGCTGATAGTAGGCGCAGGCTGGTTCGAGCTGGTTGACCAGTACATCCACGTGGCTGAACGTGAGTTGCATCGTGACACTCCCCTGGCTGAGGGGGTGGAGCATAACCCAGCCTATGGATTCAATGGCGGACCAGGTACGCGCCCAATGGCACCCGGCCTTTGAGTTTCTTGCATTTCACCGGTGCGGGTTGATGGCCTGGCGGGCGGTCGGGGAACCAGATGCGGCATTTGCCGGGTGGTGGGCGCATACCTCGCGGTATCTCGTTTGGCTCGCTACCCAGAGTGGCAACAGGCTGCTGCGGTGGAGTGGATGGCCTCGCGGCGATGGCGTCTTGTACGGGAACCGTAACCGCCCTGGTTGGCACAACGCCTGTGCGCTGGGCGGTCTGTGCCGCTGCGATCAATTGCAGGTTGCGGTTGCGCAACGCCTGGTTGGCGCCTACCCGCAGGTTGGAGCGGGCCGCCAGGGTTTCGGCCTGCTGGAACTGGCCCTGTTGAAGGCGCAATACACCCAGGTAGTGCAGGGTAGCGGGATTGTTCGGCTGGATATGCAGGGCACGCTCCAGGGTTGCTGCCGCCTGGTCGGGATGACCATCGGCATACTGCTGTGAGGCGGTTTCGATCAGCTGGGTAGAGGCGTTGTTGCTTCTGGCGGTGGCTGAGCGGTCGCTGGCCAGGGTGTAGGGCGATGTTGTTGCACTGAGCAATAGCAGCAAGGTCGACAGCGTGCGGGGGCTTGGCATCAGGGATGGTCTAAACAAGGGGCAGGCTGCCGGTTGGGGTAGGGACTGGGCAGGCAGACTGGGCTGTCTGACCGGTTGGATACAGAGACCTTATCGACAGTGCGGGAAGGATGAAGTTCGGGCTTGCAAGGGTCGTTCAGGTGGGTTTGCGATTGGCTGCTTTCGACTGTGAATGGCCGATAGCACAGGCTTAATCGAGTGCATTGTTCCTGTGAGCCAATCTGCGTCTTTCGGTCCGAAATGAGTTAGGGTGCTTGAGTCAGCAGGCTTAAACGCCACCCATTAGGACGTGGATCAAATAAATGTCAGTAGACCCTTTCCGTATACCTACAGACGCCGATATCGCAGAAGCTGAACGCGTACTCAAGTTTCGCTTTCCAGATCAATATGTCCGCTTCTTGACGG
This sequence comes from Pseudomonas oryziphila, assembly GCF_003940825.1. Taxonomy (NCBI): domain Bacteria; kingdom Pseudomonadati; phylum Pseudomonadota; class Gammaproteobacteria; order Pseudomonadales; family Pseudomonadaceae; genus Pseudomonas; species Pseudomonas oryziphila. Next base: position 2,329,292 of record NZ_CP034338.1, read on the forward strand.
AAGGTAGTAACGTCGAAAATGCCGTGCTGGATGCAGCGTTGATAGTGAGAGGCTGTAGCTACTTGGATATATTCGAAATCTCAGCGTTTGCTTGGGACCACGCAGGTGTACCACGTGATTGGCTACCTTTCATTGAAGACAATGGTGACTACTTTCTAATTTCAGAATCTGGCGCTGTTCGATACTGGTCGCATAACGGAAGCACAGATGAGCATTGGCCTTCATTCTCTGCATGGTTTCAACAAGTCTGCATAGAATGCCGGTAGCAATGAAATTTCACTGTGTCTTGTTTTTACCCTTTGCTGTCCTGGGCGAAAGGCAGCTTTGGGTCGAAGGCAGTCCGTGACGAGTGTCTACCTCCGACCCGTAGCTGACAGTCATGCCAGAGGTGATCTCTGTGGGAGCGGGTTTATCGAGGCGTCGAACCGCCGCGAACACGGGCGAAGCCTGTGCCACCCTCCGCGTCGCCTGCTTCGCGGGTAAACCCGCTCCCACAAGGTTCGCGCCAGCCTCGAAAAATGAGCATGAGCAGCACCATCGCAATGGCAGCTTTGGGTCGAATGCAGCCATTCACGACCGGCAGCCAACGACCCAAAGCTGCCGGTGAGCCCAACAGTAGTTTTCGTGGGCGCGGGCTTGCCCCGCGAACACGGGCGTAGCCCCTGCCAGGCTGCTCCTTTTCATGGGCCGGCCTCTTCGCGGGGCAAGCCCGCTCCCACAGAATCACTGCCAGCTTCACCCTCACCCTCACCCTCAGCCGTGCAGCAGCCCAGAGCAGGGCTTAGTCCCCCATCACTTCACCCAGCGCCTGCTCAAGAGTGCTGACCGTGCGCTCGATATTATTCAGTTTTTCGAGCCCGAACAGGCCGATACGGAAGGTCTGGAAGTCGGCCGGTTCGTCACATTGCAACGGCACGCCGGCAGCTATCTGCAGGCCGTGCGCAGCAAACTTCTTACCGCTCTTGATATCGGCATCATCGGTGTAGCTCACCACCACACCCGGGGCCTGAAACCCGGCCGCAGCCACGCTTTTGATGCCTTTGCCGGTCAACATGGCACGTACCCGATCGCCCAGTGCCCACTGTTCGTCGCGGAGCTTGTCGAAACCGCTGGCTTGCATCTCGTTCATCACCTCGTTGAATCGCGCCAGCGCATCGCTGGGCATGGTCGCATGGTAGGCATGCCCGCCCTGTTCGTAGGCCTGCATGATCTGCAGCCACTTTTTCAGGTCGCAGGCAAAGCTGCTGCTTTGCGTGTGCTCGATGCGCTCGAGGGCCAAAGCACTGAGCATCACCAGGGCGCAGCACGGGGAGGCGCTCCAGCCTTTCTGCGGTGCGCTGATCAGCAGGTCGACGGCGCACTTGTGCATATCGACCCAAAGCGTGCCTGAGGCGATGCAGTCCAGCACGAACAGGCCGCCCACCGCATGCACGGCGTCGCCGACGGCCCGCAGATAATCGTCGGGCAGGATGATCCCGGATGAGGTTTCAACGTGGGGGGCAAAGACAATCTGCGGCTTGTGCGTCTCGATGGCCGCCAGCACTTCGTCCAGCGGTGGGGGCGCGTAGGCAGCCTGGCGGCCCGTGTCGACCGGCCGGGCTTTGAGCACCGTGGTGGCCGCCGGGATGTTGCCCATTTCAAGGATCTGGCTCCAGCGATAACTGAACCAGCCGTTGCGGATCACCAGGCATTGCTGGCCGGTGGCGAACTGCCGCGCTACCGATTCCATGCCGAAGGTACCGCTGCCCGGCACTATCGCAACAGCCTGGGCGTTATAGACCTGCTTCAGGGTCTTGGAGATGTTCCTCATCACCCCTTGAAACGTCTGCGACATGTGATTGAGCGAGCGGTCGGTGTAGACCACCGAGTACTCGACCAGCCCCTGAGGATCAACACTGGGATAAAGCTTCGACATGCGGTGACTCCTTTACCAGAGATGTCATTGGTATGGACCCGGTACCAAGCCCTGGCAAATGACAAGATTGATTAGTGCTGGACGTTCAAGTTAGCAGTCTGGCAGCTCAGATTCCTGTGGGGGCGCGAATCACCAGGCTGTCTTTCTTGTAGCCAGGTGATTGTTCCAGAAAAGCCGTGATCAGCGACGCAACTTGCTGCTGAATAGCATCCCGCGCACGGCCGTTCTCGCCATCCCGGCAAATGACGCCATCCCCCGGTACTTCTGCCTCGAGCACTGACTGCGCGCCTGGTTTGCAGATCGACATGAAGGTGAAATGGCTGGCGTCGCTGATCTCGACGTAACGACTGGACGCCGCAGGCAGGCGTTTGGCCAGGTTGGCCGACTCCAGTTCAGCGGGAAGTTCACGCGACGGTACGCCCGCTGCGATCACCAGGGCGGGTATCGGCAGGGCGGCCAGGCTTTTATCGGTCAGCCCCCGGGAGAGGCCCAGGTCCAGAGTGACCACGGCCGTGACGCGTTGGTCGCGCCAATCGGCGCCCAACGCAGCCTTGGACTCTGTGGAGCCTGCAGGTTTCATCTTTGCGTAAACGGTGCAACTGGCTAACTCAGGATGGGTGTTGCAGTCCTGTTCGAAGCGCTCTGGGTCGAAGCGCGCCCCGGCGATCTCCAGGGCGGTCCAGCCGCCGAGCGAGTGGCCCACGGCTGCAATTCGGCCATCGGCGACCGCACCGAATTTTTCAGGTTGAGCGACGACCGCATCGATGGCCCGACCCAGATCAAGAGGGCGCTGCCATAACTGCGCCGCTGCCTGCGGGCTGCGGTCATGGGTCGTGCTGCCAGGGTGATTGACTGCGGCGACGATATAGCCTTTGCGAGCCAGGGCACTGGCCAGCCAGACCTGATTGCGCCAGTTGCCCTGGTAGCCATGGGACAACACCACCAACGGATGTTTACCGGCAGCAGGCGGCGCGTCAGGCATGGCAGACGCACCGACAAACACCGGATTGTCGCCGATCAGTTGCGTGGCGGTGGTCGCTGTGCTTGGGTACCAGACAACCATCTCCAGTGGGCGGGCATTGTGCGGATCCGCCAGCGTGGACGATCTCCAGCCGACGGAATGCTCGTCGGCCAATGCACTGGTCGTCAGCCAAGCCAACAACAATGCGCTGATAGCTGCTTTCAATGTCTTCTCTTCCTTGATTGGACGTGTGCGTGGCACTTGGGCCTGGTGTCGGGCGCTTTCACCTTCCATGGGCACCCAGGATGGGCATTAAAGCCCAGAGCCCTCTCATCGATCTAGGGTCTGTGTGAAAAGTCTTGAGACGAAGGTCAGGCAAGGCGAAAACAGCCGAGGAAGCGGAGTTTACGGGTTGTAAATGAGCATTCCGAGGCTGTTTTCAACGCAGCATCACCGAGTATCAAGGCTTTTCACACAGAGCCTAGGGTGCAGTGACTGTTTCTGCGAGTACTTCGTTCAACAAGCCTGGAATCCAGCTGACGTCCCGGCACGTTTGAAGACTCAGACGGTGTGCGGTATTCCCGGCACTGTAAAGGTGCACCGCATTATTGGTTTCAATGGCGGAGGTGTCGAAGCGGCCTTTATCGTCGATCACCGTCCATGCGCCGCTTTTCTCGAAGATCAACCGAGCCACGGGCGCAGCTTGCCCGATTTTCCAGATATTCACTGCGCCTGAACTGGAAAGCCCGGCGAACAAGTTATCGTTGAGCGCTGTGATGGTTCCGACTGCGCCGTCCGCCTTGTAATCGATGTGGGCGTGGGCTGGCAAAGCCACTTTTGCGGCGTGAGGTGTTGGTAGTGACGTCACGTGCACCGTCGCGCCATCGGCATAAATGAGCGACTGCCCATCGGCGGAAAAGGCGAAGCCATCGCCCAGTGCTCTTTCACGTGTGATTGTTTTTACCAACCTGTTTTTACGCCAGTCCCAGACTTCAATGTTCGGGTCGCGGGTGAAGGCGATCCATGGATGAGTCGGGGAAAATTCAATCATGGTCGTGACGTCGGGAATGACTGTCTTGAAGGTGCTTTTTCCGGTGCGGGCATCGAAAACCTGCAAATCAGGTGGCTGGAATCGAGCAATGGATTGTTGATCTGCGCTGATTGCCATGGCTGAAACAGCGCCGCGCAATGACAGCGTCTTCTTGGCGGCACCTGTGAAATCCACTTCGTAGAGCGTGGTGTTGGTGGAAAGCAGAACGCTGTTCAGTTCGGACGCGGTTGCATTTTCCCCGATAGTGTCGGACCACGCCTCCACGGCCGTTTTGATTCGCTCAAGGTCCTCTTCTGTGACAGACGCCATCAGCAATCCTGAGCTTTCGCCCAAGGTCGCGACTGACAAGCCTTTGCTGTTCGCGGGTAGACGCACTGGTTCATCCGTGCCGTTTTGGTTTCCGAAAGACCAGTTCCCGTCAGACCGTTCGTAAATACGCAGGGTGGTATCGGGTGCCATCCACGCCGCATGGGTCGCAACTACGTCGACGGGCTTGCTGAACGGGGTGATCTTGCGTTCTTTGATGCTGAGTGAGTAATCGAATTTCTGGCCACTCAGGAAGAGCCGGCCCGGTGGCTGGGGAACAAGCGAAGGAATCTGCAGGCGGCCCTGGACGCGCTGTGCAACGGCGCCGTCTTTACTCACCGAGGCGATCTCGAGTCCCTCATTTCCCGGCATCCGCAGCAGGCGAGGGCTACCATCTTCTCCAAGGGCAAGGATTTCTTTCGATAGTGTTTCATTGATGACTTTGCCGGCCTGAACATCAACGACAAACGAATGCAACTCACCCAATTGCGAAATGACGAGGAATCGCCCCTGCTCACTGAGCGTGAAGCGTGGGAATGCAAAGGGGGCAAGTTTTACGCGATGGGTTTCTTCACCGCTGCGTGCATTGACGATGTGAAGATAGCCCGCTTCATCCATCCATGCGCCGACACTGCCTGACCGGTCCAGTATCACGGAATCCTGCGGCGTGACACTCAATTCGGTGCGCCACAACACAGCATTGTCTTGTGCGCTCACCATGAGCAGGGCGTAGTTCGTGGTGGTTACTTCATTACCGCTCAGTACGTCCTCCACGCCTGGGGGCTGCTCTGCAATCATGGTTTTTGTGAGGACCAACGCCTGGTTGTGCAGTGTGGCCGAGGCTATCAGTGTTGTCCCGGACAGGGTTTCAAACTTACCGGAGGGTTCCAGATTTTTCGAAAACCATTCTATCGTTCCGCGCGGCACGGCAAACTGGGTCAGCGCGGCGCCGCCATTGACGGGGCAGTCGAAGCCCAGTATCGGAGAGAGCCCGGCTGCGCCAGGTTTGGTCACGACTTCGCCCGTGTCCGGATTGAGCAGCCGCAGTGTGCCTGAGTCGCTGCCCGCCACCAGAAGCCGGCTCTTATCGATGAAACACAATTGCTGCAGGCGCTCCTGCGGGAACGACCAGCGCCGAACAGCGTCACCTGTGGCCAGGTCTCTCACAGTAATATCCATGACCGCGCCATAACCGTCGTCAGCGTCGGTGGCCAGCAGGGTGCTGTCTGTTGAAATGGCAAGGTGCCCGCCCAAGGTGCCGGGCTCTTCTACCAGCAACGGGTTTTTGCATGCTGAATCTTGTGCAGAAACGTCGAGCGAGAGGCATGCGCCACAGGCGATAAATAAAGCGATGTGTAGCAATGGCCGGCGGCGGGGACACTGGGGGGGGAGCCAAAAGTCTTTCCACCACGCAAGCCTGATATTCATGACCCTCTCCAACCCTGTTGCTCGTTTCAGCGTGGCGTTGCGATCTGCGCTCAAGTGCTCGACGCAGTAAGGTCAAGGACTGAATGTGTTCCTTGTCGGGAGGTCAGTGCAGAGCGCTACCAACTTAAGAGGTTAGGTGAGCGGGTCACAGGGTCAACTGATTCAATTGAAATAACACGGCTTGAATCGAGTGCGTTCAGGTGAGCCGAGAGTAGCCCCGTACAGACGACCAGACGAGGCTACGTGTCTGTTGGTATTGGTACGGTCAGCCGGGCTGGGCCGCCAGGCTGTTGCTGACATTACGCCCCAGCACCAGCACCGTGACGAGTCCGCAGCCCACCAGCGCCGTGGCCAGGCTCAACAGCACCGAGCTGCCCAACTGGTCGACGATCCGCCCGCCAAAGAACGAGCCCAGCGCGATGATCACCTGGAACATGGCGACGAACAGCGGCATGCCGCGTTCGACATCCTTGGGCGCCACCACGAACATCCAGATGCTGGCGCAGGCCGGGAAAGCGCCGAAGGCGAAGCCCCAGAGCGCGATCAGCATTGCCGCGCCGGTCATGCCGGTGGCGAAGTAGGGGAACAGCGCGGTGCTGATGGCGATCATCAGTGCCACCAGCATCAGCGTATGGCGCACGCTGCGGTTGGCGGCGAAGCCGGCGAACAGGTTGCCCAGCACTCCGGCCACGCCATAGAGCAGCAGCAACGAGCCAATGGTCGGCCCATCGAAGCCGGCACTCTGTTTGAAGAACGGCGCGACATAGGTGTACGCGGCAAAGTGCGCCAGGCCAATCAGCAGTACCGCGATCAAGCCCACCCGTGCCTGTGGGTTGATGAACAGGGCCGGCAGGTCGCTGATGCGGATGGCCCGGTCCGGGTTGAGCCGCGGCAGCAGGAAGACCTGCGCCAGCAGCACCGGCACGCCCACCAGCGCGGTGGCCAGGAAGGTCATGCGCCAGCCCATCAGGCCGCTCAGCCAGGTACCGACGGGCACGCCCAGCACGGTGGCCAGGGTCACACCGACCATGATGATCGAGGTGGCCTGGGCCACGCCCACGCCCTTGGGCGCAAGGCGGCCGCTGAGGGCAATGGCGGTGGCCCAGAAGCCACCGATGCTGATGCCCAGCAGCACACGGCCGAACAGCAGCAGGCTGAAGTCGCTGGCGTAGGCCACGACGGCGTTGGCGATGATCATGACCAGGGTCAGGCCGATCAGCAGGTAGCGGCGGTCCAGGGCGCCGATGCCCACCGACAGCAAGGGGGCGGCGAGGGCGGCCATGATCCCCGGCAGGGTCACCATCAATCCGGCCTGGCCGGCGCTGATGCCGAGGTCGCTGGCGACATCGTTGAGTACGCCCACCGGGAGAAACTCGCTGGTCACCAGGGCGAAGGCGCCCACGGCGACCGAGAGAATCGCCAGCCACTGCTGGCTGACGCTCTGTTGATCATGTTCGGGAAGGCCCTGAGGGGCCTGGCTGGCGCTTGGCATGGTGTTGGGTTCCAAGAGGGAAGGTCGCCTGAAGGCAGGCGCGGGAAGCGGGGAGGCAATTGGGAGGCGATTATAAGAGTCGGTTTCGGCAAGCCGACAGGCGGGGCCTTCGATAGTAATCATCAGTGCAATCGATAAGACACGCCGGGACGCCGTACGCGACCGGGCAATGAGTTGCTATGCTGCCGGCCTCATCGGCAACGACAAGGACGTTTGGAGATGACCGCAACCCTGCGTCAGGCTTCGCCTGGTGATATCGAGCTGCTGTTCGATATCCGCACCAGCGTGAAACAGAATCACCTCTCCCGTGAACAACTGCATGCCATGGGCATCACGGCGGCCACACTCGCTGACGCCATCGGCAGTGGCCCCTGCGCCTGGGTTGCCGAATGGTGCCGGGAGCCTGCCGGATTTGCCATGGTCGATCACGATGAAGGGGAGGTGTTCGCCCTGTTCGTGCGCCCCCAGCACGAAGGCAAGGGCTTGGGGCGCTTGCTGTTGCAGCGGGCGGAACAAGCGCTGTTCCAGCGCCACGAGCGGATCCACCTGACTACCGACGGCAATGAAGTCATTCGGGCGAATGGCTTCTACCGGCGATTGGGGTGGACCTGCGTCGAGGCGGTCGATGACCGGGATGTGCGCTATGAGAAGCGTCGCGTGGAGGGCGGGGTGGGAATGGAGATTCGCCTGACGACGACGCAGGATTGGCAGCGCTTGAAGCAGGTGCGGCTTGCCGCGCTTCTGGATAGCCCAACAGCCTTTGGCGTGAGTTACCAGACTGTCGCCCGCTACAGCGATGAACAGTGGCAGCAACGTGCCTCATCGACGGGCACGGCGTTCTGGTTGGCCGTCCTTGGCGAGGCGCCGCTGGGGATGGTCGGGGCTGCGGTCAGTGACGCCGGGCGCTTCAACCTGATTGGCATGTGGATCGAGCCTACGGCACGGGGCAGTGGCGCTGCGGCCCGCCTGGTCGAGGCGGTCAAGGCCCGTGCCCTGGAACGTGGTCATGACCGTGTCTTTCTCGATGTCGCGCCGGAGAATGCCCGGGCGGTGGGGTTCTATTTGAGGCAGGGCTTTGTCTTCCTCGACGAATGGGAAGCGCTGGAGAGTCATCCGCAGATCAAGGTGCAGACAATGGTCTGGATTGCCGGGTGATGATGCAGGGCTCTGCCTCGGTGAGCGCAAAGCTCGACTTGGTCATACGGCGTACTGCGCGACCCCATGGCCGAACGACCAGTTCTCCTTGCGCACCTCGACCAGGTTGATGAACACATCCTCCATGCGCACCCCCGCCTGCTGGTTGAGCCCTTCGGCAATGGCCAGGTACAGCGCCTGCTTCTGCTCGACGGTGCGGCCTTCACTGAGGGTGATTTGGATGAACACCTGGCAGTCCGAGCGCTGGATGCCCAGGTATTGCGGGTCGTTCACCAGGCGGTCATGGTCATGCTCGGTCAGGACCTGGAAATTATCGTGGTCGGGGACGTTGATGGTGCGCTTCATGCTGGCATAAACGACCTCGCCGATTTTGCGCACATGGTTGCGGTCGGGGTGCCTTTTGATATCGATACGGACCAGAGGCATGGTGGGCTCCTTGCGAAGGATCATGGAAGAGCGAGGGCCGCCAGCGCGAGAGAGGGCGGCGCAAGGGCCCTCAGTCGGTGGGATAAATGTTCCAGGAAACGCTGTATTCAAGGGGGGCGGTAGCGGTCTTGTCTTTTTTCCTCGAACTGAGCGACAAGCTCGCTTCGCTGTAACCGGTCAGGTTTTCGAACGTCAAGCGGCGCTTGGGAGGATCGGGTTTTTCATCCGAGGTGATCTTGACGCCCTTGGCGTCACACAGCTTTTTAAAATCACCAGCAGTGGCCTCGTACACCTTGATCGCTTCTTGAAGGCTGTCGCCCGAGTAGAGCGTGACAGCCGCGAATGGGTTGGTTGCCTGCTGGTACAGGGTTACATCCGCAGCCCCGGGGACGGCGATCGTCGAATGGAACACGTTGTCGTTGAACCCTGGGTTTACAGGGGCCGCCGCGATGTCAGCGAAGTTTTTCTTCGCGGCCATACCGATTCGCACCAATGCCGAAGCCATCTGTTCAGGTGCACTCGAACCAAGGTTGTTCCAATTGTTATTGCAGTTTGGCATGGCTACTTTAGTGCCAAGGTAGCTGGCGGATACCAGTGCATTCTTGTCGAAAGGAATCTCCCAGGAAAAGCCTGAACGCTGGTTCGGGTCGTAGGAGGCGAACGTATAGGTCCCTGAAAGGACGCCTTTCGAACGGGGTGGAATCTCAACCGAACTGTAAGCGGCATCCGATATGACGTAGTCCTCATAACGATCGTCTGCACCTTTGGGGTAGCTGCCGGAGAGCACAATCAAGTTGATGGCCACGGTGTACGGTGCGGTATTGGTAATGGTGTAGTTGTACTTCTTGTGGATGCGAAAGTTCTCATCGGTTTCTATGGTGTCATCGCTCACGTCCATCCTGGTGTTCATCGCGATTGCGTTGACCGCCGTTTGTGTCGTACGGGTGATCGCGTTGCAAAGTGTCATACTCCAGGCCCGTTCATCGCTGATATCGTTCGGGCCCAGCAGTTTCAGCACGGCGGCCCGTGCCTGTTCGGCGCGTTCGCCCTGTTGATCGGAGGCGGTAATCCAGGTGTGCATGGCACGTATCAGGCCGAACTGCACGGCCAGTGCTCGCTCGCGCTTGTCGAGGTGCCCGGACAAGGTCTTCGAGGCAACATCCTGCTGTTCGGCATGGGCGCCAAGCTGCTTGAACAGACGCGCCGTCGCCAGTAGCTCTTTCCCACCCGCGCCCGTCTTGTCAGACAGCGAGACCCCCATGATCTGGGTTTCAAGCGTCGCCGTGGCCGACAGCATATCTGCCTGGCATTCAAAGGCCTTGCGGGACGGGTCGGCAGGGGAAACGTCGGGGATGTCGTGGCTTTGCGCAACATGAACCAGTTCGTGGAGCATCACGAAGCGCAGTGCGGACTGGACCTGGTTCTCTGGCAGGTCGCGGGTGAAGTGTGCAAGGAAGTCCTTGCCGACCAGGATGTTGCCATCGACCCCCGTGGCTATCTGGTTGCCCTCGACCTTTTGCAGTGACGTCGCCGGGATGTGCCAGCGCTGCTCGGCCAGCTGTTTCATTTCGTCGAACACAGCGTCGATGGGCTCGCTGCGCGCGCTAGTCGATACAGCCAGTGCGCAGAGCAGGCAAATGCACTGGACGAGCGCGAATGGTCTTTCAAGGCGCATGGCTCAACCTCTCCCCAGGGCGTGTTGGCGCGGCCAGGCCATAGGCAATGGAGATGACGGCGCAGGCCAGGGCGCACCAAATGACCAGGAATATGACGACCAGCGAAGCAAAGCGGGCGATCAGCGCAGTGGGGGCGTACATGCGCTCGGTGACCCCGGCATAATCGGCCAGCAGCTCGGAGCATGTGGGTGTCTGCGACGCGTCGAATGTCGCCAGGTAGCTCAACAAGTCTGCTGTCGGTGACAGGCCGATCACCAGGCGTACTTCCTGGGTGTATTGGCAGGTCCAAAGCGAGCGCAGGATCATGAACGAGAAGAAGGCCAGCAGGAACAGCCCGCCACTGACAAGGGCCAGGCGAGTCCAGAACGGCCTGGCTTTGCGCTCGCTCGCCCGGTAGGCGAACAGGGTGATGAACCCGGTGATCAGGGCGACCAATACATTGGCGCAGGCCAGCACCGTGCTGTCGAGGTCGGAGACGGATGAGAGCTTGATGGCGAAGCTGAAGTTCGCGCAGAAGGTAACGGCAATCCAGGTTGATACGGCCAGAATCGGCTTCCACAGCGCTTTTACATCCGGCGGCGAGGGGTCAGAAGTTCGAGACATCTATTCTCACCTCCTCGGTGGGTTTGGACGACAGACCGATCAGGAGGTCTCGGCTAAGCAGGAGTGTTTTCCCCTTGTACAGTTGCAGCCGATAGCGCCCGGGCGGCATGGGTAGGGTCGCCTGGTTGGTTTCCGAGGCAAAAGGGAAGCGCGCATGGCTTTTCTGCGTGGCGTCGCGAAAGGGGTTGCAGGTCACTGTGTAACCCGGCTCATCTTTGTCGCCGCGAATGGTGACGACGCTGACCGTTACCAGCATCGGCCTGTCGAAGGGGGAGAAGCCGGAGGTGCTGAACAGGAACTGGCGTTTCAGCTCGGCGTCCTGTCGGACCGCGCTCATGACTTCAATGGCGTCTTTGCGGTCGTGGGCACCAAGCGCACGGGAAAGCTGCTCTCGATAGGCCTCTATCGATGCATTGAACGCTGTGGGAAGGGGGGCCTCACGGCCATTGAACTCTTTGACGATCGCGTCAAAGGCGCTTGAGGTCTTGTCGATTTCGGCCTGAAGCGCGTCGTTGTCCGCGCTGTTCTGGTCTGACAATTGAGCCAGCAACGGATAGAGCGAAGCGAACGCTTCTGTGCCGAAACTGGAAGCGTGGCCAATAGGGATGCAGAGAAATGCATAGAGCACTGCCATGGCAAACGAACGGGCTATGCCGCTTCGTGTTGGTGTGTGTCCTGTAGGCACTTTTACTCCTCCACTGGTCAGGGAGCAGTCATGCGTCTTCTCAGCGTAGGCGAGCCGGTCTTGCCGTCAACTGGTGCCCGGGGGCTCCCCGCTGTACGCAACAGGCTGTCGGCCTGGGCCAGGGCAGGTGGCAGGCCGGCGCTTCTGGCGTATCATCCGCGCCCGCAACCGGAGCAGCCCATGGCCAAAGACATCGACAACCCCTGCGTCTCGCTGTGCCAGCTCAACAGCGAGCTGTGCGTAAGCTGTGGCCGCACCCGCGAAGAAATCCGCAAATGGCGCGGCATGAAGCGCCCGGAGAAGATGGCGACGGTGCAGCGCGCCGCCACCCGGATGAAGGCCATCGTCAAGAAAAACGCTAAACGCCAGGCAAACGAATAGCGCCGCGTTCAGAAGCTTTCCAGGCCCGCCTCGATGCCGGCCTGCTGCGCCAGTTCGATCATGCTGTCGACCTGGTCGGCCGCGACGATGCAGCCCACGTACTCGTCGCCGCCGGTGTCCAGTTGCAGGAAGCGTTTGCCCTGGCCGGCCAGCCAATGGTCAAAGCCGCTTAGTACCTGGGCCATGGTCTGAGTGCCGTTGTGTTCATAGACATAGTCCTCGGTGATACCGCTGGCCTTGACCAGGTGAGGGGCCAAGTACTCGAAACTGTCGAAACCGTTCCAGTCCACGGCCAGCAGCGCCCGCTGTTCAAGCGGCAAGGCCTTGTCCGGGGCCAGCAAGGCCAAGCTCAGCGCGCTGGCCGGCTCCTCGCCCTGGCCGTAGATGCGCAGCACCCGCCTGACCAGCCGGGCGCGATCCTGCTCGGGCAGGTGCGCCAGCAGGGCTTGGGTGAAGGCCTTGAGGCCTGGGCGGTAGGGGTGCAGCTCGCGCATGATCGCCGCGTCGCTGAGCGTCGGCTCATCCGGTGGCGGCTGGGTGAAACGGCCGCCGAACAAACGGTCGAAAAGTCCCATTCTGTGTCCTGTGCGCTCCATTGACGGGCTAAGCAGAGCATAGCCACTACCATGCACCAAGGCCGGCGCCGGTACTTTCACAGGAATAATTGGCCCGAAACAAACTGTGGGAGCGGGGAACCGCCGCTCCCACATTTGTTTCGGGCCAGTTATGCCTGGGCCATCACCGCTGTCCGCCTTGTTGGCATGGCATGAAGTCGCGGTCATCTCTCAATCAGTCGACAGCGGGTTCCCGGCCAGTGCCTGGTTGACCGCCAGCCAGCCATTGACCGCCGCTTCCCCGGCCTCGGCAAACACCCGCTCCAGCAGCTTCACCTGCTCACGGCGCAGGGCCTGCTCCAGGCGCGCGCCTTCTTCGGTCAGTTGCAGCAGGCGCATGCGCTTGTCGGCCTCGGACGGCAGGCTGTCCACCAAGCGCATCTCCATCAGCTGGCGCAGCGGCATGTTCAACGCCTGCTTGCTCACCCCGAGCACGGCCAGCAGTTCCTTGACGCTCAGGTTCGGGTAACGGGCGATGAAAAACACGATCCGCTGGTGCACCCGGCCCAGGCCCCGGCGTTCGAGCATTTCGTCAGCCTTGGCGGTGAACGCCTGGTAGCCGAAGAAGAACGCCTCCATGGCTTGTTGCTGTGAAGTTGGGTTCTTAAGGTCAATCATGTTGACTTATCCGTGAAGGTCGTCGTAGTTTCGGTCAAGCAGTTTGACTTATTTCCTCCACGCCCCGCTACCGGTGATCCCATGGCCTTTTCTGAACGTGTCACGCGCTTAAAGAGTTCCCTGATCCGTGAAATCCTAGCCGCGGCCCAGCGCCCGGAGGTGATGTCGTTCGCCGGCGGCCTGCCGGCCGAGGCCATGTTGCCCAAGGTGGTGTGGGATGAAATGCCGGTCGCCATGGGCCAGTACGGCATGAGCGAGGGCGAGCCGGCCCTGCGCGAGGCCTTGGCGGCCGAGGCGCGGGCGTTGGGTATCGATTGCCAGGCCAGCCAGGTGCTGGTGGTCAGCGGCTCGCAGCAGGCGCTGGACCTGGCGGCCAAGCTGTACCTGGACAAGGGCACCGAAGTGCTGCTGGAAGCCCCGACCTACCTGGCCGCGCTGCAGATCTTCCAGCTGTTCGGCGCCGATTGCCTGGCCGTGCCGATGCAAGCCGACGGGCCGGACCTGGCCGCCTTGCGCCAGCGTCTGCAACAGCATCGCCCGGCGTTCATCTACCTGATCCCGACTTTCCAGAACCCGTCCGGCCTGCGCTACAGCGAGGCCAAGCGCGACGCCGTGGCAGCATTGCTGGACGAGTTCGGCGTCACCTTGATCGAAGACGAGCCTTACCGCGAACTGAGTTTCGACGGTGGCAGCGCCTCACCCATCGTCAGCCGCCTGCGCAAGGCCAGCTGGATCTACACCGGCACCGTGTCGAAAACCCTGCTGCCGGGGTTGCGGGTCGGCTACTTGATTGCCAGCCCTGATCTGTTCCCGTACCTGCTACGGCTCAAACAGGCCGCCGACCTGCACACCAACCGTGTCGGCCAGTGGCAGGTGCTGCAGTGGTTGGGCAGCGAGCAGCATCGGCAGCACCTGGGGACCCTGCGTGACTACTACCGCGAGCGCCGCGATGCGTTCCAGGCCGCGCTGCAAACGCACTTTGCCGACCTTGCCGACTGGCAGCAGCCCGAGGGCGGGCTGTTCTTCTGGCTGACCCTCAAGCAGCCGCTGGATACCCGCACCTTGCTGGCGGCTGCATTGGCGGTGGATGTGGCGTTCATGCCGGGCGAGCCGTTCTTCCCAGAGCCGGACCAGCATCATGGGCATTTGCGGCTGAACTTCAGCCATGTGGCGCCGGGGCAGTTGGAGGAAGGGTTGCGACGCCTGGCGCAGGTGGTGCGCGAGGGGCGGCGGGCGAGGGCGGCTTGAATCTTCGCTGACGCTAATGGTCTCGTGGGAGCGGGCTTGCCCCGCGATAGAGTGTTGCACTTGCCATCAGGCATTTCTCGACCATCCTTCTTCCTGGCGCCTCCCACGCTGCCCAAGGAGATTCACGGATGTTCAAGCATCGCTTCGTCCCCGCCATGCTGCTGGGCGCATTGGCCCTGGCCCTCACGGCGTGCAGCAGCATCGACGCCCGCACCACCGAATACGTCGGTGCGCCGCACCCGGCGCCAACCCTGCCGGGCAACGTGGAGATCCTGCGCAGCGAGCCGACCCGGCCCCATGTGCGCTTGGGCGAGATCGTGGTCGATGCCGGTACCGATGGGGCGGCTTCGGTCAGCGAAATTGAGCAGAAGTTGCGCAGCGAGGCTGCAAGCATTGGTGGCGATGCCGTTGTGGTGGTGTATGACCGCATCCAGCCGGTAGCGGCTTATGTCAGCGGGCCGTTGTGGGACCGCGATATTCGCTCCATCGAGGGGCGCAAGTTGAAGGGCATCGTCATTCGCTATAACCGCTGAATCGGGAGCGCGGACCATGCGCAGGCTGTGGCGAAAGTACCTCGAACTGCTTGAGGCCGACCTGAGCACCAAGGTCTTCGACAACTTCAAGAACTTGCTGGTGTGCGCGCTGCTGTTTGCGGCGGGGACCGAGGCTATTCATGGCAATCAGCAGGTTTTGCTCGGGCTGTGGGTTTCCAGCTTTACCGGGTGGGGGTTGATCCTGGTGTCGGCGTTGTTGTTGCTGCTCAATGTCAGCGATACCTTGCATCGGTTGGCCAAATTGCCTTATCACACGGTGTTGCAGGTGATCTTGTGCGTGCTTTATCTGGTGCTGGCTTCGCGAGTGGTTGAGATTGTGTGGAGTTTTCGGGCGGAGTAAGTCTTGAGTCTGGCGCAGCGTCATCAGCGCGCACCTCTGAATCGAGGTGAACCAACAAGGCGGACCAGGTAATGGCACAGGAAAGACTGGCCCGAAACAAACTGTGGGAGCGGGTTTACCCGCGAAGCGCCGCGCGGGCGGCGCTCGATCTCATAGGCGCTGCAAAAACACCGGCAGGCACCTTGTGGCCCTCACCCAATATTCCGACATGCACTTGGTAGCCATAACCGAGTCCTCATTAATCAGGCCCAGTGCTGTGATGTCCGGTCGCCCGCCGTGGGATCGCATGTGGGCCACCATGTGCAAGCCGAAAGATCTGCAGCGTTCTCAAGATCGAGCGCCGCCCGCGCGGCGCTTCGCGGGTAAACCCGCTCCCACAGTTTGTTTCGGGCCAGTCTTTCCTGTGCCATTACCTGGTCCGCCTTGTTGGTACGACGCGGAATCGCGGTGCGCGCTGACGGCCCCATGTCCTACATGAATGAATCGGATTTTCCCTCTTCTGCGTAGGTCCTTTCCGAAGCATGCTTCCAAGGCTTTTGCGCCATCGAACTGAGGTCTAGTCTCGCCCAGCCGCTGCAAATTCAGCGGCCGGGTCTGCAAGCCCGTGCGGGACAACTAGATCAGCAACACCATCAGTCTTCGGCTTCTGGCACCTGACTGTGCTTTATGGTGGCTGCGTGCGGGTGACCTTCGGGTCAGCCGGGCTTTCTCTAGTTGCCCCGGTCTTGCAGGCCCGTACGTAGCCGCCCCCCCTCCACCTGCAAGTGTTCGGTGGCGGTCCGATAAGCACAACTAGAGACTGTTGTCATGCTCAAAATCGTCCCCGACCCACCCCATTCCCCCGATATCCCCCAATACCTCGAAGACACCCTGGTCGAAGCCATGGAGCACGCCCTGTGCGGCCTGGCCGTGGCCCATCAATCCCTCACCTACCTGCCCCGATCACCGGCCACCATCATGCTGATGACCGTGATGCACGAACTCGAAGCCCTGCGCACCCTGATGGATTGCGCGCTGGCCCAGTTGCAGCGCAGGGCACAGCCCAGCGAGCACAGCTTGCACTGAGCGCCTGCACTCAACCCCCAATGGAGGCATTCACATGAAAAACGACTTACCCGAAGGCATCGGCAAACTCGGCTACACCGTCGGTTCGGCCACTTGCATCGCGGGCGTGGGCGAGGGCAAGCGGCTGTTTCGCGTAGAGCCCGGCAACTGCGCCGACCACGCCCTGGAGCAAGCCAGCGAACTGCTGGACAGCGCCCGCCGGGCGTCATTCATCGGCGTGATGGACAACGACCCGGTGCTGGTCTGGGCCGGGTATTTTCTCGGCGACCTGGCCAAGGCCCTGATGGATGACGCACACATGGGCATGCGCAAAGCCCCATGAGCGGACGGCCGGGGGGCCCGTTACCGGTCGCCCGGCGGCATGCCAAGACATTCGCTGCCGAATCCCGGATAATACCCGCCATTTTCCGCCCCGCTTCCTGGTACCCCCTCGCATGGAAATCAAGGTCAATTTTCTCGACAACCTCCGTCTCGAAGCCAAGTTCGACGACTTCACGGTGATCGCCGACCAGCCGATCCGCTACAAAGGCGATGGCTCGGCCCCGGGGCCGTTCGACTATTTCCTGGCGTCCTCGGCGCTGTGCGCGGCGTACTTCGTCAAGCTGTACTGCCAGACCCGCGACATCCCCACCGAGAACATCCGCCTGTCGCAGAACAACATCGTCGACCCGGAGAACCGCTACAACCAGATCTTCAAGATCCAGGTCGAGCTGCCCGAAGACATCAGCGACAAGGACCGCCAGGGCATCCTGCGCTCCATCGACCGCTGCACCGTGAAGAAAGTGGTGCAGACCGGCCCCGAGTTCATCATCGAACAGGTCGACAACCTCGACGCCGACGCCCAGGCGCTGCTGATGCCGGTGTCGGACAGCACCACCTACATCCCCGGCAAGGACCTGCCGCTGGAGCAGACCATCGCCAACATGTCGGCGATCCTCGCCAACCTGGGGATGAAGATCGAGATCGCTTCGTGGCGCAACATCGTGCCTAACGTGTGGTCGCTGCACGTGCGCGACGCGCAGTCGCCGATGTGCTTCACCAACGGCAAGGGCGCCACCAAGGAAGCCGCGCTGGCTTCGGCGCTGGGCGAGTTCATCGAGCGCCTGAACTGCAACTTCTTCTACAACGACCAGTTCTGGGGCGAGGACATCGCCAACGCGCCGTTCGTGCACTACCCCAACGAGCAGTGGTTCAAGCCCGGGCCCAAGGACGCGCTGCCAGAAGAAATCCTCGACCAGCACTGCCTGGCGATCTTCAACCCCGACGGCGAGCTGCGCGGCTCGCACCTGTACGACACCAACTCGGGCAACAAGGAACGCGGCATCTGCTCGCTGCCGTTCGTGCGACAGTCCGACGCTGAGACGGTGTATTTCCCGTCCAACCTGATCGAGAACCTGTACCTGAGCAACGGCATGAGCGCCGGCAACACCCTGGCCGAAGCCCAGGTGCAGTGCCTGTCGGAGATCTTCGAGCGGGCGGTCAAGCGCGAGATCCTCGAAGACGAGCTGTGCCTGCCGGACGTGCCGCAGGAGGTGCTGGCCAAGTACCCGGGTATCGTCGCCGGTATCCAGGGGCTGGAAGAGCAGGGCTTCCCGGTGCTGGTCAAGGACGCCTCGCTGGGCGGTGAATTCCCGGTGATGTGCGTGACCCTGATGAACCCGCGCACCGGCGGCGTGTTCGCCTCGTTCGGCGCCCACCCAAGCTTCGAAGTGGCGCTGGAGCGCAGCCTCACCGAACTGCTGCAGGGCCGCAGCTTCGAAGGCCTTAACGACCTGCCGCAGCCGACCTTCGACAGCCTGGCAGTGACCGAGCCGAACAACTTCGTCGAGCACTTCATCGACTCCAGTGGCGTGGTGTCGTGGCGCTTCTTCGGCGCCAAGCCCGACTACGAATTCGTCGAGTGGGACTTCAGCGGCCATGGCGAGGACTCCAACGTACAAGAGTCCGACACCTTGTTCGGCATCCTCCAGGACATGGGCAAGGAAGTGTACATGGCCGTCTACGACAACCTCGGCGCCACCGCCTGCCGCATTCTGGTGCCCGGCTACTCGGAGATCTACCCGGTCGAGGACCTGATCTGGGACAACACCAACCGCGCGCTGGGTTTCCGCGCCGACATCCTCAACCTGCACAGCCTCGACAACCGCTCGCTGAAGCTGCTGCTCAAGCGCCTGGACAATGCCGAGGTGGATGACTACACCACCATCACCACGCTGATCGGCGTGGAGTTCGACGACAACACGGTGTGGGGCCAGCTGACCATCCTCGAGCTGAAGCTGCTGATCCAGCTGGCGGTGCAGCGCTTCGAAGAGGCCAAGGAACTGGTGGAAATGTTCCTGCAGTTCAACGACAACACCGTTGAGCGCGGGCTGTTCTACCAGGCGCTGAACGTGGTGCTGGAGGTGGTGCTGGACGACGAGTTGCAGATGGAAGATTACGAGCACAACTTGCGTCGCATGTTCGGCAACGAGCGCATGGACGCGGTGCTGGGCTCGGTGGATGGCAGCGTGCGTTTCCACGGCCTGACCCCGACCAGCATGAAGCTCGAAGGCCTGGACCGCCACCTGCGCCTGGTGGAGAGCTACAAGAAGCTGCATGCGGCGCGGGCGAAGGCGGCTGGGTTGCAGGGCTGATCAGCGAAAGCTGGCGCGATCGCCGGGTTTGGTCTTAGCTGTCCCGGGGCCGGCGGTTCATGCGCCGGCATCCCGAAGGACAGACCAGGACCAAGGAGGTCATGTTGAAAGGCAAATTGCTGGCGGCATTGCTGCTGCTGTGGATGTGCTCGATGACGGCGTACGCCGATTGCGCGGTGCTGGGGCCGCAACCGGACCCTTGCGCGGGGCCTGTGCTCGGCCCCACCGAGTGCGTCTGCCCCTGAGGCAAACAAGGAATGTTCGAAAAAGACCAGGAGGTCGAAAATGAAGAAGGTGCTGTTGGCTGTGCTGTTTTCCCTGGGCTTCTCGCTGACCGCCCAGGCCTCGTGCCCGGTGTTCGGGCCGGGTAAGGATCCGTGTGCAGGGCCGGTATTCGGGCCATCTACCTGCCAATGCCCGTGAGTTTTGCATTGTAGGAATGGGGCTGCTTCGCAGCCCTTTTCTGTTGCTTGAGGTCACCTGATGAGCGCGCAATTAAAGCGCCACCTCTATGTAGCCTTCTCCCGAGCGGATGGTCCAATAATCTGCTTCTAGAACAGGCCGAAGCAACGCCCCCACCGACAGTGCCGCATCGGTATTCCCTAAATTTTTATAAACTTCACGATAGCCTTTCCTGGTCGGTCCCTCCATGCATCTCGTCCTTCATGGAACTATCTTGAACTCCCATGAACCCCCACCATGCCCCTGCTATTCAGTCTTGGCAAAATTTTGGATCAGTCAACGCTTCGTGAGGTATAAGCCCAAATGTGGAAAAAGAACATTGCCGCAGTAAGGAAAACCACAAACCAAAAACCGAAATCAGTTATAGAGTTATAGGGGGGTCGGATAAGTCCCTCTCCGCTCATCATTTCAATATAAACTCCACCCATAAAGCCATTGAACAATATCGAGCCTGAAAATTGCAAAAATCTATCCAGGTTTTTGAAAGCAAATCTATTAAGCAGCAAGCTGATTGCGATATCGCATATCGCATATCGCATATCGCATATCGCATATCGCATATCGCAAAAAGCCCCAGAAGCAGCAACTTCATTCTTTGTACTCATTCACCCATTGCTTAATGGTCATGCCAGATGTGGAAAGCTCGATTCCAAGCCCTCCCTTACCTAGCTGTCTTATTTTTCGCTCTTTGTCAGCATCCATATATCGATATGGCCGCCATGCATCTCGCCTTGGAACCTTTCGCCACAACGCCCGCCCCGACAGGAAAAGATCCGCCGTGTAGTAAGCGAGATTGCCATCCCGCTCGCTATATCCCAGGCTCTTGGCCGCATCCTGATAGAACTCCCTCTCAGGCCCGACCACTCCTTGTAGAGAAAGGAGCGCAGCCTACGAAAACACTCAGGGCGTGTATGCCGGACGCTTCTGAATTATTCGGCCTTCGCGGAACGCTCTGTTTATTGAGCCTGATTGCTACGGGTGATTGGCCATGGCCGAACAAGCCTCGGGCGAGTACGAGACCATCTACGGCAAAGGGGAGCGCCATCACAGTTGCGAAATGGCTGCAGAGCAGCCCCTGTATTCTTGCTTCGACCACAAATCCGGGGGCCGCTGCGTGACCCTTTCGCGGCACAAGGCTGCTCCTACAGGGGGTGTGTCATCTGGCCAAGGGCTATGTCGCTCCCCATCACCTCGCTCGTCGGATTCATGCAAGTACGCGTCTAAATATTGATGTGGCTGCCAGGCATCTTGTCTTTTAACCTTTCGTCTCAGAGCCTGCGTCCATGGGTCAGCGCAAACGAGTGGCCCATATATGGAACAGAATCATCGCCAGGCAAACACCTTGCAGCACCATCAGTTCACGTAAAAAATCATCCCCATATTCAATTTCAACGTAAATGTCAGAGCTGCTATTTATTACGATCAAATATAATCCGCCCGCAACTGAAGCGAACATGTAGCTAGCTAATTGCCAGGCTCCTCCACTTTCCACTAGAAATACCGAGTGCCGCAGCCACAGAGTGAGAAAAATATCCAGCAGTACGATTGAGAAAAATTGCAGAAATGTCACTCTTTTGTCTCTTTATAGAATTCGTGTGCCGTGTTCGCATTGACCACTGATTCGGTAGTGAGCGCTCCCTTGCCCATTTGCCGAACGGCCATCTCCTTGTCGATGCGATGGTATTTGAACAGCTTCCAACCACCCGGTTTGACCACAGGACGTGCTAGGCCACCCATTGACAGCAAGAAGTCGCTGCCCAGATATGCCAGGTTTCCCTCGCGCTTGGTATATCCCATTTTCTCTGCCGCCCCCTGATATACCTTCCTTACAGGTCCTTGCACATCACCATTACCTTCATAGAGACCTCTTGCGTTTTCATAGAGGTTGTTACCACCGTGTGCAATCAAAGGGGCTCCCACAAGTGCACACAGTAAACCCATCGATCCATAACAAATGCTGGCGCCAGTGATAACCTGCCCGGCGCCACCAATGACGCTCAGCGACTGGGACAGGATTCGTGCGGATTGTGACTTCAGGCTGTTCTTCTCGGCACGTAGCGTCTCTAGGCCATCCTGTGGACTGATCTTCCGCTCGTAAACATCATTCACTACCCGCCGCGCGTAATAAGCCAACTCCCGATTGAACTGCATTCGCAACCGCCGATCGCTCAGGTGTTTAGCACTAATCCCACAGCCATAGCTGATCAACCGAGACGCCGCCGCATTCACCTCCCAACACGCCTCATCCAGCCGCTCGCCATATTCTTCGTCACGCTGGCTCATAGCTGCTCACCCCAGCTGGCGTACCCGGTGGTACCGGCGGCGTGGTGAATCCAGCTGATGGTCCGATAGCTGATCAGCAGCCGCTCCTCGGCGTCCTGGTCGGTCAAGAGCACCGCATGGGGCACATCCATTTCCTGGCTGACGATCACCGCACCCTCCAGCCTCACGGAGAAGTACTTCTCCCGATGGCCTGCCGGATGAATGCGGTACAGCTGGATATCGCAGTCGAGCACTTCCCGGCTGTCCACGGCCTGGGCCAGCAAGGGCGTGGACTTGTCGATGAGCTTGGTGACCTCAACGGGGTGGTGGATGCCGCGCTGGGTGTTGTCCGGGTTGGAAATGCCGTGGCTGAACGACATCACCGTGATCTCGTCCTGGTGCGCGACCTGGCACCTGTTGCCGATGGACGCCTGGGTATTGCAGCCTGACGAAATCAAACCTTGCCGCTTGCCGGTGATGCTCATGTATCCGTTGAAAGCCATGGCTGCACTCCTTGTAGAGAAAGGATCGCAGCCTACGAAAACACTCAGGGCGTGTATGCCGGGCGCGTCTGAATTATCCGGCCTTCGCAGAACGCTTTGTTTATCGGGCCTGGGTGCTAGGGGTGATTGGCCGTGGCCGAACAAGCCTCAGCAATCTTGCGCCAGCCACAAATCCTGGGGCCGCTGCGCGCCCCTATCGCGACACAAGGCCGCTCCTACCAGGGGGGGCGTTTATCTGGCCAAGGGCTATGTCGCTCCCCGCCACCGCGTACGTCGCATTCAGACAAGCACGCGTCTTTGCCAATCTGCTCCCGCCACTGGCAAAACCGAATATTTGATCCATCGGTCAACCCTGCGCCACGGGCTGGCAGTGGCCAACCGCCGTCGCCCGGCGGGCATGAACGCCCTGCAGGTGTCGTTCTGGCAGAACCTGGTGGTGGCGATCGTCGTGGCGCCGCTTGCCTTCAGCCACCTGGCCACCAGCAGCCTGAGCGCCTCGGACTGGATCAACCTGGCGCTGCTGGGGGTGTTCTGCACCGGGCTTTCGCAGTTCCTGTTCGTCAAGAGCCTGGACGGGCTCCAGGCGCGCACGGCGGGCATGATCATCGCCCTGGAGCCGGTGTACGCCATTGCCTGCGCCTGGTGGCTGTTCGGCGAACAGCCGTCGCTGCGCATGGCGGCGGGCGCGGCGCTGATCGTGCTGGCCACGGTATTCTGCGCCTGGCGCAAGGCACCGAGCCACTGAGCCGGCAACACCCTCTACCTGCCCGGGCGCGCATGGTTTATGGTGCCAGGCTGCAATCTGGAGGGTAACGACATGGACATCGACAAACTGCACGGCCGCCTGGAGTTCCTGCGCCAGGCGGAGCAGCTCAAAAGCGTGCTCAGAAGCGCGCACACTTCGTCCGGGCGGGCCGAGAGCACCGCCGAGCACACCTGGCGCCTGTGCCTGATGGCCATTACCTTCGCCGACGAACTGGCCGGCCTGGACCTGCTCAAGGTGCTCAGGATGTGTGTCATCCATGACCTGGGCGAAGCCATCCATGGTGATGTCCCGGCCATCAGCAAGCATGCGTTCCCCGACAAGAGCGAGCAGGAACGCACCGACCTGAAGACGCTGCTGTCCAGCCTGGACGCGCCGCTGCAGGCCGAGCTGCTGGCGCTGTGGGAAGACTACGAAGCCGCGGCCTCGCCGGAAGCCCAGGCGGTGAAGGCGCTGGACAAACTCGAAACCCTGCTGCAGCACAACCAGGGCCGCAACCCGCCGGATTTCGACTACGCCTTCAACCTGAGCTACGGCAAGCACTACACAGCGGCCACCCCGCTGTTCGCGGCGCTGCGCCAGCTGATCGACGCCGACACCCGCAGCAACCTGCACTCGAACCTCAACATTCGTGACGAGCAGCCCGGCGATATCGACGCCATCAGCCGGCTGACCGAGGCGGCCTTCGCCAACGCCGAACATAGCAGCCACACCGAGCAGTTCATCGTCACGGCGCTACGCAAGGCCGGGCAGCTCACGGTGTCGCTGGTTGCCGAGGAGGGTGGGGCGCTGGTCGGCCATGTCGCCATTTCCCCGGTGACGATTACATCCGGCGCCAACGGTTGGTTCGGCCTGGGGCCGATTTCCGTGGCGCCGTCGCGCCAGGGCCAGGGCATTGGCACGGCGTTGATGCAGGCCGCGTTGGCCGAGCTGCGGCGCCAGGGTGGTCAGGGCTGTGTGGTGCTGGGTGATCCGGCCTACTACGGGCGTTTCGGCTTCAAGGCCGAGCCGGCGCTGGTGCTGCCGGGTGTGCCGGCGGAGTACTTCCAGGCCCTCACCCTGGCCGGGCCGATACCCAGCGGCCAGGTGAGCTATCACCCGGCGTTCGAAGCACAGGCCTGAGCGCGCCCGCGCAGGGTGGCACGGGCTTCGCCCGTGTTCGCGGGGCAAGCCCGCTCCCACAGGGATCGCGCTAGCTTTAGCAGTTGAGTAAGACAGTTGCTCCTACAAAGAACATGCAATGCCTACGAGCGATCAGCCGCTTCCCATGGCCGTTTGCTGCAACCACTCGATCAGCACCTGCAACCGCCGTGGCATCGGCTCGTGGGGCGGGTGCACCAGGTAATAGCCGCAGCGGTCCGCCGCGACGAAGTCGCCAAACGGCAATATCAGCTCGCCGTTGGCGATACGTGCCTTGACCAACTGTTCACGGCCAATGGCGATGCCGGCATGGTTCACCGCAGCCAGGCTGCACAGGTCGGAGCGGTCGAAGGTGAGGAAGCGCGCCGGCAGCGGTACATCCAGCGCCATGCGCTGCAACCACGCGCGCCATTCGGCATCGTGCGCCGCGTTGTCCCAGGCCGCGACATCGTGCAGCAAGGTACAGCCGCCCAACCCCTGGATGCCGCCCTGCAGCCCATGGCGCCGGGCGTATTCGGGCGAGCACACCGGCGCGATCCGCTCCGCCATCAGCGGCGTGCTGACCAACCCCGGGTAATGCCCGTCCGAATAGCACAGCGCCAGGTCGACCTTGCGGGTGCGGTAGTCGATGCTCTCGTTGCCGACGCGGATGTCCAGCTGGATATCCGGGTACTGCATCGTGAACTCGGCCAGCCGCGGCACCAGCCAGCACTGCGCCACCGAGGGCCGCACATACAAGGTCAGTTGCCCTGCCACCTGGCCATGGGCACGCTCGCGTACGGCTTCAGACAGCGCATCCATGGTGCGCTGCATGATCTGGAACACGCGCTCGCCGTCCTCGGTAAGCGTGACCCTGCGCGGCAAACGGTGGAACAGCTTGAGCGCCAGCTGCTGCTCCAGCCGGCCGATCCGATGGCTCACCGCGCTGGCGGTCAGGCACAGCTCGTCGGCCGCCCGGGCAAAACTCAGGTGCCGGGCCGCAACCAGAAAGGTGTGCAGGTTGGCCAGGTGCGCGCCATTGAGTTTCGGCGCGAGCAGGTGGGCGGGGGCGGGCATGGGCGCTCCTGTTCAGCTTCGCGCTTTGGCGAGGTAAGCGGCATATTCGTCGGCAGGCACCATGCTGCCGCCGGTGCCCCATACCAGGTGCGTGGCCCTGGCCATGCGCGCAGGCGTCAAGCCGTTGCGCTGCAGGTAATCCGCCGCGCCCAGCACCTGCAGCAGGCCCGGCACGCCGGCCAGCGCCGAGGGTTCCAGGCGCGCCTGCTCAAGGTCGTGGGCCAGGGCCAGCAGGCGATACAGTTCTTCATCGGTGACGGTGAAGTAGCCATCGATCAGCCGCTGCATGGCCTTGCCGACGAACCCGGAAGGCCGGCCCACCGCCAGGCCATCGGCGGCGGTGAGGTTGTCGATGCCGAAGTCCTGCACGCTGACCGCGTCGTGCAGCCCGGTGTACACCCCCAGCAGCATGCACGGCGAATGGGTCGGTTCGGCGAACAGGCAATGCACATGGTCACCGAATACCAGCTTCAAGCCGAACGCCACGCCGCCAGGCCCGCCGCCCACGCCGCAGGGCAGGTAGACGAACAGCGGGTGTTCGGCATCCACGCAGATTTGCGCTTGTGCGAACTGCCTGGCCAGGCGCTCGGCGGCCACGGCGTAGCCAAGGAACAGGTGCGGCGAGTTCTCGTCGTCGACGAAGTAGCAGGCCGGGTCAGCTTCGGCTTGTTGGCGCCCTTGCTCCACCGCCACGCTGTAGTCCGAGGCGTATTCGATCACCGTCACGCCATGGCTGCGCAGCTTGTCCTTCTTCCACTGACGGGCATCGGCCGACATATGCACGGTCGCCTGGAAGCCCAGCCGGGCGCTCATGATGCCGATGGACAGGCCCAGGTTGCCGGTGGAGCCGACGGCCACCTTGTACTGCCCGAAGAACGCCCGCGCCTGGTCACTGGCCAGCGCCCGGTAGTCGCTGTCCAGGGTGATCAGCCCGGCAGCCAGCGCCAGGTCCTCGGCATGCTTGAGCACTTCGTGGATACCGCCGCGAGCCTTGATCGAGCCGGAGATCGGCAGCTCGCTGTCGGCCTTGAGCCACAATGCGCCGCTGGGCGGCAGGCCGGCCTCCTGCTGCAGGGCGCGCTGCAGGTTGGGCAGCGGCCGGATCGGCGACTCGATGATGCCGCCGCTGGCCGCCGTGTCCGGGAACACCGTGGCCAGGTAGGGCGCGAAGCGCGCGAGCCGGGCGCTGGCGGCGGCAACGTCGGCGGCGTCCAGGCCGACATCGTGCAGCGCCTGGGCGGCCGGGGCGATGCCGGGGTTGAACCAGCGGGTCGGCTGCAAGGCCACCAGTTCGCGGATCAGGGGGTGGCTCTGGCACCAGGCTTCAAGCGTTTTTCCGAGAATCATGAGTAGTTCCTGGGTTGTTCCGTGCGAGGTGTCGTTGTTTTCGCGCATTAGAGCGTAGCGCCACGGGGCCGGACAAACGATCGATCGTCAGGCCATGCATGACCGGGTGTCATGTGTCGCGGTGGTCAAGCCAGTGCCTTGCGCAACGGCACTTCACGCAGCAGCCAGCTCAGCGCGAACGCCAGGCAGGTGATCAGGCAGGCCACGAGGAACACCCCATGCATCGCCCCGGAGAAGGCGACGAGGTAGGCCTGTTGCAGGGGCGCGGCCAGGGCATGCACCTGCTCGGGTGACAGGCTGGTCGGCGCCGGGGTGTCGGCCGGGAACGCCTGTGCCAGGCGTTCGAGCAGCGCATGGGAGAACAGCGCGCCGAACACTGACACGCCGATGGCGCCGCCGATCGAGCGGAACAGCGTCGCCCCCGAGGTGGCCACGCCCATATGGCGCGGCTCGACGCTGTTCTGCACGGCCAGCACCAGCACTTGCATGACCATCCCCAGGCCCGCGCCGAGCAAGCCCATGTACAGGTTCATCACCGCCATCGGCGTGTGCTCGTCGAGCCGGCTGAGCAAGGCCAGGGCAATCGCCTGCAGCAAGGTGCCGAGGATCGGGAACATCCGGTAGCGCCCCCAGCGGCTGATCAGCCGCCCGGTGATGGCCGACACCACCAGCAGTCCGCCCATCAGCGGCAGCATCTGCAGCCCGGCACTGGTCGGCGTCGCGTTTTTCACCACCTGCAGGTACAGCGGCAGGAAGGTCACCGAGCCGAACAGCGACATGCCGACGATGAAGCCGATCAGCCCGGCCAGGGCGAAGGTGCGGTGACGGAACAGGTGCAGTGGCATGATCGGCTCGGCGGCACGGCGCTGTTCATGGATGAAGCCCACCAGGCCGATCAGCGCGAACAGCGCCAGGCACAGGATGTCGAGGGAGCCCCACGCCAGCAGGTTGCCGCCAAGGCTGGTGATCAGCACCACGCAGGCCAGGGTCAAGGTGAGGAAGCACGCGCCAAGGTAGTCGATCACATGCTTCACCCGCGCCGCGTGCGGGCGGAACACGCTGCCGATCACCAGCAGCGCCAGCAGGCCCAGGGGCAGGTTGATGTAGAAGATCCAGCGCCACGACAGCTGCTCGACCAGAAAGCCGCCGATCAGCGGCCCGACCACCGTGGCCAGGCCGAACACGCCACCGAACAGGCCCTGGTAGCGACCGCGCTCGGCGGGTGGGATCACATCGCCGATGGCGGCCATCGCCACTACCATCAGCCCGCCACCGCCCAACCCTTGCAAGGCGCGCAGCAGCACCAGCTCGGTCATGTTCTGGGCCACGCCGCACAGTGCCGAGCCCGCCAGAAACAGCACGATGGCCACCTGCAACACGCGCTTGCGGCCATACAGGTCGCCGAACTTGCCGTACAGCGGCACCACCACGGTGGAGGCCAGCAGGTAGGCGGTGACCACCCAGGACAACCAGCGCAGCCCGCCCAGTTCGCTGACGATGGTGGGCAGGGCGGTGGAGACGATGGTCTGGTCCAGTGCGGCGAGGAACATCACCAGCAGCAGGGCGCCGAGCAGCAAGGGAATCGGCGGGTGAGCATCGTGTTCGAGGGCAGTGGACGGGGTTGTCATGGGTTGGCCTGGGCGAGGGGAGAGTGGCATGGGCAAGGGGTCAGCGACCTTGGCCGGCGTCGCGCAGGCCGGCTAGGGCGAAGCGGTACAGCTGCTCGCAGACTTCGGCGGCGGGCATGCCGAGGATTTCCTGCACGGCCCCGGAGCCGCCACGCGGACCGATCAGCAGCATCGCCCAGGGGGCGGTGACGCAGAGGATGCAGCGGGTCAGGGCTGGGTCGTCGAGGGCGAGGCCGCTGATCTCGCTGAACAGCCCCTTGAGCAGCATGAGCTTTTGCGGCGCCGTGCCCTGCAAGGCCTGGCCATGGCTGCTGGGGGTGAGCAGTTCGGCGGCAAGCACCCGCAGGTGCCAGCTGCCCCGGCCTGAACTGGCCTTGTGCACCACCTGCTCGATCAGTGCGCGCAGTTTGTCCGTGGCCGGCTGAGGGGCCTGGAGGATGCGCTGCAGGTTGCTGATATCGAGGAAGCGCCGACGCGCTTCGTCGAGCACCGCCTGGTACAGGCCGTTGCGGCTGCCGAAGTGGTAGTTGATCGAGGCCAGGTCGACTTCGGCTTTGGCGGCCACCGCCTTGTTGCTGGACTCGGCGAAACCCTGGGCGGCAAACAGCTCGCCGGCGGCTTCGAGAATGCGCGTGCGGGTGGCTTCACCGTCCTTGCGCGGTTCGCGGGGGGCTGTGGCCATGGTCGGGCTCCGAGGGTGGGTCGTGGCCGGAGCTTGCGCGGGTCTAAATTTAAATTCAATTTAAATTTATTTCAGGGTGACGAGAGGTCGCTGCCCGGCGGCCTTGCAGGGTGCAGACGGGCCTATTCTGTCAGTCGGCACTTCAATCGAGTGGAGGTGGAACATGCGATCAGTCACATGGGGCTGCCTGCTGTTGCTGCTGGCGGCAGCGGCCCAGGCCCAGACCGTCACGCCGCTCAAGGGCCAGAGCAGCCAGCAGATGCAGCAGGACATGGCCGACTGTAATAGTGTCGTCAGCAGTTCGACGACTGGCAGTGCGCATGTCGGTGGTCGGGTCAAGGGTGCCGCCGCCGGGGCGGTGGCGGGCGCTGCGGGTGCCCAGGTGCGCGGCAACCAGCACGACGAGGTATACGACCGTATGAGCGACGACGCCAAGCAGCAGTACCGGCAGAACCGCGCCGGCGAAACGGCTGCTGCCGGTGCCGCCGTGGGTGGCATGCGCCAACGCCAGGAGCGTCGTCAGGACCGCCGCGGCCAGGGCGAGGCCCAGGCCAGTGCCTACAGTGGTTGCCTGCAGGGGCGGGGGTATCAGGTCAGCCCTTGAGCCCGGCGATCACTTCGGCGGCGGTGGTGACCTGGCCGAAGTGGTGTTGCCACAGGCTGATGCCCAACTGCCCCGAGCGGTCCAGCGAAGAGCCCATGGTGAGGTCGGTGATCAGGGTCGGGCACAGCCCCGCATCGAACAGGGCGAAGCCTGCGGCCAGCACGCAGGTTTCGGTCTGCAGGCCGCACACCAGCACGCGCTCGACACCCAGGCCCTTGAGGTACTCGAGGGTTTCGGCGGTTTGCCCGTAGCCGTGCTTGACGAACACCTTGTCGGCCTCGACCAGTGCCACGTCCTCTCTGGCCGGGTGCCAGCCGAGCTGGCGCTGGAACGGCGTGGCCTGTTCGTCGTGCAGTTCGATCGAGGCGACGGTGGGGATGTGTGCCGACAGCGCGCGGATGCCGTCCACCAGCTTTTCCGAAGGGCTGAAGGTGGATTGCACGTCGACGATGAGCAGGGCTTGCCGCATGAATGGGTCCGGTCCGGGTTGCAGGGGCGAGGAGTATAACGTCGTGCCGCGATCACCGCCGAAGGCTTCTATGCTGATCCTGTCCTGTAGCAAAACCCTGTGGCTTCACCTGGCATTTCGCGAGCAACGGCTTGTGGCAGCCGCTGTGCAGCGCCATGCCCCGGCGTTACACTCGCCGGCTTTTTTGCAGCGAGGGAATGCATATGCAGCGCATCGTGATACTGGGCAATTCCGGTAGCGGCAAATCGACTTTGGCACGGGCTATCGGCGAGCGTTTGGGGTTGCCGGTGGTGCACCTGGACCGGTTGTTCTGGTCGCCGGGCTGGGTGGAGCCGGAGGCCGAGGTGTTCCGTGATCAGGTGCGCTCGGCGCTGGCGCAGGATGCGTGGGTGTGCGAGGGCAACTATGCGCGGCGTACGTTCGACCTGCGGTTGCCGCGGGCGGACTTGATCATCTGGCTGGATACGCCGCGCTGGGTGTGCCTGAAGCGGGTGGTGCTGCGGTCGTTGAGCCGGCGGCCGCGGGCTGACTTGCCGGCTGGCTGCAGTGAGCGGTTGAACTGGGAGTTTGTGCAGTTCTTGAAGTTTGTCTGGGGGTTCGATGGGGCCTACCGGCGGGGGATCGAGGCGATGCGGGTGGCGATTGGGCCTGGGGTGCCTGTGGTTCATTTGCGGGGGCGGCGGGAGATTGCGGGGTTTCTTGGGGAGGTAGATGGGGCTGGCGGGAAGGGGGTAATTGGTGATGGGATGCAGGGGCGGCGTTCGGTTTGATGGCGGGATTTTGCCGTTAGATATTTTGCGGTTAGGTTGTTAATCAGTTAATCAGTTAATCAGTTAGTCAGTTAATCAGTTAGTCAGTTAGTCAGTTAGTCAGTTAGTCAGTTTACTGGTTGCTCTGTTGCTCTGTTGCTCTGTTGCTCTGTTGCTCTGTTGTTCTGTTGTTCTGTTGTTCTGTTGTTCTGTTGTTCTGTTGTTTGGTTGGTTGGTTGGCTGGCTGTTTTTATATTTGTATGTGCATTCATTTGCGATGTCGACGCTTAGTGAGGGTGTCAGAAATTTTGTGTTCGGGCATAACATGAGTAAGAGGTGCATGCATGCCAACCAAAAAGAAACCGCTTCGAGAGTTACCGAAGGTCCCGAAAGAGCTGCTTGAACAGTTTTCCGCAACCCCACTGATGACCGCAGAGGCTATCGAAGAGGCCTCTGCCGCCTTCAAGAAAGCGCTGATCGAGCGGGCCCTGAACGCCGAACTTGGCCATCACCTGGGCTATCCTCCGGGCGCGCAGCGCCCAGAGGATGAGACCAACCAGCGCAATGGCACGAGTGGCAAGACAGTGCTGACAGGCGATGGCCCGCTACGGCTGGATATCCCTCGGGACCGTGACGGCAGCTTCTCGCCCATTCTGATCCCCAAGCATGAGCGCCGTTACACCGGATTCGATGACAAAATCATCGCCATGTACGCCCGTGGAATGACGGTCAGAGAGATCCGGGCCTTCCTGCCCGAGCAGTATGGAACCGACGTTTCACCCGATTTCATCAGCTCTGTGACAGACGAGGTCATGGAAGAGATTGGCGCGTGGCAACAGCGGCCACTGGAGCCGATGTACCCGGTCATTTTCTTCGATGCACTGCGGGTGAAGATCCGCGAAGAAGGCCTGGTTCGCAACAAGGCCATTTACTTGGCCCTGGGCGTTCTCCCCGACGGGACGCGCGATATCCTGGGCATCTGGATCGAGAACACCGAGGGTGCGAAGTTTTGGATGAAGGTCTTTAACGATCTCAAGACGCGCGGTGTTGAAGATGTGCTGATTGCCGTGACCGATGGCCTCAAAGGTATGCCAGAGGCTCTCAGTGCCGTGTTTCCAGAGACGACGTTGCAAACGTGCATCGTGCACCTGATCCGCAACAGCCTCGACTACGCGGCCTGGGACAAGCGGCGGGCTCTGGCCAAGGAGCTGAAGCCGATTTACCAAGCCATCAATGCCGAAGCGGCTGAGCAAGCACTCGATGAGTTTGAGAACGGGCCGTGGGGCGAGAAATATCCGACGGTGGTGGCTGCTTGGCGACGGGCTTGGGATCGCGTGATTCCATTCTTTGTTTTCCCGCCCGCCATCCGAAAGGTGATCTATACCACCAACGCCATCGAGAGCATCAATGCCCAGCTACGCAAGGTCATCAAGACTCGCGGACATTTCCCGAATGATGATGCAGCGACCAAACTGATTTGGCTGGGATTGCGCAACATCACAGCCAATTGGGGAAAACCGGCCCATGACTGGAAAAGCGCGATGAATCAATTTGCGATTCTGTACGGAGATCGGTTCATCAGGCCAGCCTGGTGAAAATCAGGGCCTGCCTAACGGCAGGCCGTTACCGGCCCGCACACAAAAAATCTGACAGTCCCCGAACCCGAAACCGAACCCAAAAACCTCACCCCCCCTCCCGCACCATCTCCAAAAACGTCGCCACCACCCGCCGCGTCCGCTGCTCGCTCAAACACACCAACGTCTCCGTCAAATGCCGCTGACAATCGACAATCGGCAACGCACACACCCGCGCATCAGCCCCAAACTCCGCCGCCGAAACCACCCCAACCCCAATCCCCACCACCACCGCCTCCCGCGCCGCCTCACGCCCCTCCACCTGGATCGCCGAACGAATCCGCAACCCCGCCCGCTGCATTTCCTCCTCCAGCGTCTGCCGCGTCACCGACCCAGGCTCACGCAGCACCAACGGCGTGTCATCCAGGTCCGCCAGGCTGATCGACCCCCGGCTGGCCCATGGATGCTGGTGCGACACGAACGCCACCATCGGGTCACGTCGCATCGGCACGCAAAACAGACGTTCATCGTCGACATCGCGCCCCAACAGGGCCAGGTCAGCCTGGTAGCTGAACAGCCGGGCCAGCGACTCGTCGGTATTGCCCGTCTCGATCTTCACCTGAATCCCCGGGTAGCGCTGGCAGAACCGGGCTATCTGCGGCAGCACATGCACCGGCGCATCCACCGCCAGCGTCAAGCTGCCGGTGTGCAGGGCGCGCGAGTCCTGCAGCAACTCGACGGCCTCGGCCTCGCAGGCGAACAGCCGCTGGGTCACCCCCAGCAGGCGCTCGCCCAGGTCGGTCAACTGCACCGAACGCTTGTTGCGCTGGAACAGCAGCACACCGTAACGCTCCTCCAGCTTGCGCACCTGGTCGGACACCGCCGGCTGGGTCAGGAACAGCTTCTGCGCCGCGCGGGTGAAGCTGCCTTGTTCGGCGACCGCATGAAAGGCTTTGAGTTGAGCGTGGGAAACCGACATCGAGCACTCCGCTTACAAGCTGGGCTTATGAGTGAAATACGATAAATCGATTTTATTTATCAGTCAGCAGCTGTTTCCATGTGTTTCAACCCGACGCCATCGCCACAAGCGGTGGCGCCGGGCCATGGCCTCGCCCCGGTCACGCTAGACCGCTGCCGCCATCTGACCAAGTGACGTCCCTCCGTCACGCAGTGCGCACCACAACAACAAGACAGGCGTTTCTTCACATTCTGCCGGCACACTCACGCAAGAGGTCAGAGTCAAATGAATCAATCCCTGGGCGCCATCAAGCGTTGGCGCATGCAGATCTTCGCGATCACCTGGCTGGCTTACGCCGCCTTCTACTTCACCCGCAAAGCCTTCTCGGTGGCCAAGCTCGGCATCGGCGAAGACCCGACTTTCATGCTCGACAAGGCCGCCATGGCCAACCTCGACGCCATCTACCTGACTGCCTACGCCGTGGGCCAGTTCACCTGGGGCATGCTCGCCGACCGTTTCGGCCCGCGTGTGGTGGTGCTCGGCGGGCTGCTGATCTCGGCAGCCGCGGCGGTGGTGATGGGCAGCTACGCGACCTTCCCGATCTTCGCCACCTGCATGCTGATCCAGGGCCTGGCCCAGTCCACCGGCTGGGCCGGGCTGTGCAAGAACATCGGCAGCTTCTTCCCGGCCTCCCAGCGCGGGCGGGTGCTGGGGTTGTGGAGCTCGTGCTACGCCTTCGGCGGCCTGGTGGCTTCGCCGTTCGCCGGCTGGTGGGCCTACACCCTGGTCGGTACCTGGCACGCGGCATTCTTCTCCAGCGCCGTGGTGGTGGCCCTGGTTGCCGTGCTGTTCTTCATCTTCCAGCGCAACAAGCCCGAAGACGTCGGCCTGCCGGCGGTTGAGCCAGAGCCGCAAAGCATGGCGCCGGGGGGCAGCCTGTGCAGCGTCTGGGCGCCGCTGCGCGAGATCCTGCGCAACCGCACGGTGCTCACCCTGGGCCTGGCCTACTTCATGTTGAAGCCGGCGCGCTACGCCATCCTGCTGTGGGGCCCGGTGATCGTCTTCGAACAGATGCCCTCGGTGGGCAAGGTCGGCGCGGCGATCATCCCCACCGCCTTCGAGCTGGCCGGGTTGCTTGGCCCGATCATCATCGGCCTGGCCTCGGACAAGTTGTTCGGTGCCCGGCGCATGCCGGCCTGCGTGATCAGCCTGCTGCTGCTGACCATGGCCCTGGCCGGCTTCATGGCGGCCATGCACAGCGGCAGCGTGGTGCTGGTGGTGGCCTTGCTGTTCGTCATGGGCCTGACCCTGTATGGCCCCGACTCGATGATCAGCGGCGCGGCGGCCATCGACTTCGGTACGGCCAAGGCCGGCGCCACCGCAGCTGGCTTCGTCAACGGCTGCGGTTCGGTGGGCGCGGTGCTCGGCGGCCTGCTGCCGGGGTATTTCGACAGTGTCACGGTGTTCATCGTCTTCGCCGGCACCGCGCTGTTCTCCGCTCTGGTGCTGATCCCGCACTGGAACAGCCGCCCGGCCAGCACCACTGCGGCCAATGACGTGGCCCCCAACACCAGCATGGCGATCAAGCCACTGCGTACTTGAAGGAAAGCAAAGCGATGAGACCGTTCTGGCTGCAACAGGCGCTGGACCAGGAAAACGAGGCCCCATGCCCCCCCTTGCAGGGCGACGCACGCTGCGATGTGTGCATCGTCGGCGGCGGCTACACCGGGCTGTGGACCGCGTTGATGATCAAGGAACAAGCGCCGCAGCTGGATGTGCTGCTGATCGAGGCGGATATCTGCGGTGCCGGGGCCAGCGGGCGCAATGGTGGTTGTGCGCTGTCCTGGTCAGCCAAGTACTTCACCCTGGAGCGTCTGTTCGGGGTGCAGGAGGCGGTGCGCCTGGTCAGCGAGTCGGAACGCAGCATCGCGGCCATCGGCGCGTTCTGCGCCGACAACGGCATCCGCTGCGATTTCCGCATGGACGGCACCCTGTACACCGCCACCAACCCGGCCCAGGTTGGTGGCACCGATGCGGTGATCGCGGCGCTGGAACGGCGCGGTATCAACTCGTTCCAGCGCCTTGAGCTTGCGCAGTTGCAGCGCCTGGCGGGCTCCGAGCGCCACCTGGAGGGCTGGTACTCACCGGCCGCCGCCACCGTGCAGCCCGGGCGGCTGGTGCGCGGCTTGCGCCGGGTTGCCCTGCAGCGCGGCGTGCGCATCCACGAGGGCACGGCGATGACCGGGCTGGAGCACGGGGCCCCGGCGCAGGTGCGTACTCGCACCGGCACCATTCGCGCCGACCGCGTGGTACTGGGCCTCAACGCCTGGATGGCGCGGGCCTTCCCACAGTTCGAGCGCAGCGTGGCGATCGTTTCCAGCGACATGGTCATCACCGAGCCGTGCCCGGAACTGTTGCGCCAGATCGGCCTGGACAGCGGTGTCAGCGTGCTCGACTCGCGAATCTTCGTGCACTACTACCACAACACGTCCGATGGTCGGCTGATGCTCGGCAAGGGCGGCAATACCTTCGCCTATGGCGGGCGCATGTTGCCGGTGTTCGACCAGCCATCGCCGTATCAGCCGCTGTTGCGCGAGAGCCTGGCCGATTTCTTCCCGGCCCTGGCCGAGGTGCCGCTGGCGGCGAGCTGGAACGGGCCTTCCGACCGCTCTGTCACCGGCCTGCCGTTCTTTGGCCGGCTCGATGGGCAGGGCAACGTGTTCTATGGCTTCGGCTATTCGGGCAGCGGGGTAGGGCCGTGCCACATGGGCGGGCAAATTCTGTCGTCCCTGGCCCTGGGCCTGGACAACCCCTGGACCCGCTCGCCGTTGATCAAGGGGCCGCTGGGGCAGTTCCCGCCGGAACCGATTCGCTACCTGGGCTCGCTGATGGTGCGCAATGCCATCCGGCGCAAGGAGCACGCCGAAGACCGTGGCGCCAGGCCGCGGCGGCTGGATGTGCGGCTGGCCAAATTCGCGGCGGCGGCGGGCAAGGCCGACAAAGGCTAATGCAGATTAGGGCCTTTCGCAGGCACTGTGGGAGCGGGTTTACCCGCGAAGAAGCAGATGCGATTTCTTGTCGATCCACAGCGTTTGGGCGTATAAACTCTCCCCACTTTTGGCCGGTCGCTTCCTGAACCGGCCCTTGAAACAAGAGAGTTGAAATGGGCGCACAGTGGAAAGCCAAGCATAGAGAGACCGCGGCCAACGCCAAGGGCAAGATCATGGGCAAGCTGGCCAAGGAGATCCAGATCGCCGCCAAATCCGGCGCCGACCCGGACATGAACCCGCGCCTGCGCCTGGCCATCGTCCAGGCCAAGAAAGCCTCGATGACCCGTGAGACCCTGGAGCGCGCGATCAAGAAAGGCGCAGGCCTGGACGGCGAGGCCGTGCAGTACCATGCGGTCAGCTACGAAGGCTTCGCCCCGCACCAGGTGCCGTTGATCGTCGAGTGCCTGACAGACAACGTCAACCGTACCGTGGCCCAGATCCGCGTGCTGTTCCGCAAGGGCCAACTCGGTGCCAGCGGCTCGGTGGCCTGGGACTTCAACCACGTCGGCTTGATCGAGGCCACCCCGGAAGGCGACGCCGACCCGGAAATGGCGGCCATCGAAGCCGGTGCCCAGGACTTCGAGGACGGCGAGGAAGAGGGTTCGACCCTGTTCATCACCGACACCACCGACCTCGACGCCGTGCAAAAGGCCCTGCCTGAGCACGGTTTCACCGTCACTTCGGCGAAGATCGGCTACACCCCGAAGAACCCGGTAAGCGCCGCCAGCCTGAGCGCTGAAGCGCTGGCCGAGGTCGAAGCGTTCCTCGAAGCGATCGACGAGAACGAAGACGTGCAGAACGTCTATGTCGGCCTGACCGAGTAACTCTGGGGCCGCGTTGCGGCCCAATCGCCGGCAAGCCGGCTCCCACAGGAATGTGCAAGTCCCTGTGGGAGCCGGCTTGCCGGCGATTGGGCCAGCGCATTCAACAACAGGCCACCTGCATGCACCCCACCTTCGCCTCCCTCAGCCTCGCCCACCTGCGCACCCTCGACTGCCTCTTGCAGCTGAAAAACCTCAGCCATGCCGCCGAGCGCCTGGGCTGCAGCCAGCCCGCACTGAGCCGCCAGTTGGCGCACCTGCGCGAAGCCTTCGGCGACCCGCTGCTGGTGCGCCAGGGCCGTGGCTACGTGCTCAGCGAGCACGCCGAGGCGCTGGTGCAGCCGCTGCGTCAGGTGCTCGAAGAACTCAATGCCCTGCGCCAACCGGCGGCCTTCGACCCGGCCCGCTGCGAGCGACGCTTCTGCCTGGCGGCCTCAGACTACGTGGCCGAACACATGCTGCCGCAGTTGGTGGCGGCGCTTGAGCAGGAGGCGCCGGGGGTGTCGCTGGAGTACCGCACCTGGCAGGCCGGGCAATACGCCTTGCTCGCCAGTGGCGAGATCGACCTGGCCACCACGCTGTTCGACGAATCGCCGCCCAACCTTCACGGCCGCCTGCTTGGCGAAGACCGCGCGGTGTGCCTGATGCGCCATGATCACCCGCTCACCGCGCAGGCCGCACTGAGCCAGGACGACTACCTGGCCTGCAAGCACGTGCGGGTCTCCGGCGGCGGCGACAAGGACAGCTTCATCGACCGCCACCTGCGGGCCCAGGACTTGCAGCGGCGGATCAGCCTGGAGGTGCCGTTCTTCAGTGCCATGGTGCCGGTGATCGGCAACGGCCAGGCGCTGGCCACGGTGCCCGAGCATATCGCCCGCCAGCTGGCCCGCCTGCATGGCCTGGCCTGGCGGCCCTTGGGCTTCGTCGAGCATACCCAGCGCTACTGGGTGGTGTGGCACCAGCGCCTGCAGGCCTCGGCCGAGCACCGCTGGCTGCGCAACCGGGTGTTCGAGCTCTGGCGCCAGTCGCAGTTCGGCGTGCAGGGCGGGCATGCGCCTTTGCCATAGGAGCTATGCGCGAAGCGGGGTTATTCGTGAGGCCATGGCGGCCTAGACTGGTCGGCATTGTGTTGTCTGCGCCGGCCTCATCGCTGGCAAGCCAGCTCCCACCAGGCTCGAGCCAATACCTGTGGGAGCTGGCTTGCCAGCGATGAGGCCGGAACAGGCAGCCAAAGCCAGCAGCCAAGGAGCCCGCCTGTGACCCCCGAACAATTCCGCCAACACGGCCACCAACTGATCGACCTGATCGCCGACTACCGCCAGACCGTCGCCGAACGCCCGGTAATGGCCCAGGTCGAGCCCGGCTACCTCAAAGCCGCCTTGCCGGCCACCGCACCGCAGCAGGCCGAGCCCTTCGCCGCCATCCTCAAGGACGTTGACCAACTGCTGATGCCCGGCCTGTCCCATTGGCAGCACCCGGACTTCTACGGCTACTTCCCCTCCAACGGCACCCTGTCGTCGGTGCTGGGTGACTTCCTCAGTACCGGCCTGGGCGTGCTCGGCCTGTCCTGGCAGTCCAGCCCGGCCCTGAGCGAGCTGGAAGAGACCACCCTGGACTGGTTGCGCCAGCTGCTGGGGCTGTCCAGCCAGTGGAGCGGGGTGATCCAGGACACCGCCTCCACCAGCACCCTGGTGGCGTTGATCTGCGCCCGCGAGCGCGCCACCGACCATGCCCAGGTGCGCGGCGGCCTGCAGGCCCAGGCCAAACCGCTGATCGTCTACGTCAGCGCCCACGCCCACAGTTCGGTGGACAAGGCCGCGCTGCTGGCCGGTTTCGGCCGCGACAACATTCGCCTGATCGCCACCGACGAGCAGTTCGCCATGCGCCCGGAGGCGCTGCGCGAGGCCATCGAACAAGACATCGCCGCCGGCAACCAGCCCTGTGCCGTGGTCGCCACCACCGGC
This sequence comes from Pseudomonas oryziphila, assembly GCF_003940825.1. Taxonomy (NCBI): domain Bacteria; kingdom Pseudomonadati; phylum Pseudomonadota; class Gammaproteobacteria; order Pseudomonadales; family Pseudomonadaceae; genus Pseudomonas; species Pseudomonas oryziphila. The sequence continues at coordinate 2,368,475 of NZ_CP034338.1, forward strand.
ACCACCACCACCACCGCGCTCGACCCGCTGCGCCCGATCGGCGAGATCGCCCAGGCCCATGGCCTGTGGCTGCATGTCGACTCGGCCATGGCTGGCTCGGCGATGATCCTCCCCGAATGCCGTTGGATGTGGGACGGCATCGAGCTGGCCGACTCGGTGGTGGTCAACGCGCACAAGTGGCTGGGCGTGGCCTTCGACTGCTCCATTTACTATGTCCGTGACCCGCAGCACCTGATCCGAGTGATGAGCACCAACCCCAGCTACCTGCAGTCGGCGGTCGATGGCGAGGTGAAGAACCTGCGCGACTGGGGCATCCCGTTGGGCCGCCGGTTCCGCGCGCTGAAGCTGTGGTTCATGCTGCGCAGCGAAGGCGTCGAGGCCCTGCAGCAACGCCTGCGCCGCGACCTGGACAATGCCCGCTGGCTGGCGGAGCAGGTCGAAGCCTCGGCTGAATGGGAACTGCTGGCGCCGGTGCAATTGCAGACCCTGTGCATCCGCCACTGCCCGGCGGGGCTGGCGGGCGACGCACTGGATGCGCATACCCGTGGCTGGGCCGACCGGTTGAACGCATCGGGCGATGCCTATGTCACCCCGGCCACCCTGAACGGCCGCTGGATGGTGCGGGTGTCGGTGGGCGCGCTGCCGACCGAGCGCGAGCATGTGCAGCGGTTGTGGTCAGGTTTGCAGGCTGTTGTGATGCGCTGACAAGAGCAAGATTCGATAGGCCAGGGGCCTAGACCTCAGATCAATACCGAGTCGTCAGCGGTTTGAATGAGCAGGCCCCTAAGCTGCTGGTATGCACTACTTGAGATCGCATCTAGTGATATTTGCCATCCAAATCTCTAAGTTTCGTAGGACCTTTCTCAAGCTAATCGGCGGCCGAGAATAGACCACTTCATGTTGCTAGCGTGCGGGCTTTCATTCCCAAGGAAGCAGCACCATGAGTCCGCGCATGAACATCCTCGGCAAAGGCCAGGGGCTGGATGGAGACCTCACCAGCACCGGCGCCACCTGCCTTGCCACCCAAGCTCGGGGCACCACCTATGGTCGCCGTTGGCTGCTCGAAGGCGACAAAACTACCCCCTGCCCACGGTGCGGCAAGGAAGGCAAGATCATCGACGGCGAATCACGCTGGTGTCAGGATGGCATCCCCGCCGCAGTCGACGGCACCCCAGTGGAATGCGGGTGTACGCCAGGCAGTAACCATGTCCTCGCCCCCTTGGACCAAAGGTTGCTGCACATACAGTTCCGTCACCACGAACCGTTGCAGCTAGCCCGCACATGGCGTCCGCATATCAGCCTCGACACCCTATGAGTAACGTGGCGGCCCATGCTGTCTCAACGGTTCCTGATGGGCTGGAGCCCGGCTTTCATATCGTGCAGCACGGCACTTCGTTCCCTCAACTGCTCATGAAGCTGTTCGACAAGCATGGGTCAGTGCCCGTGGCCCGTCTGCAGCGGTTGAATCCGACCTTCAATCAAGGTTTCAAAGCGGGCGAGATATTCGTGATCGGCGACCCGAGTAACGGGGATGCCTGTACCCGCGAAGAGGCCCATTTGATGGCAGCGGCCGAGCGGGCACGGGAGGCATTGGCCGATGTGGGCCATGACCAAGCGAACTTCATGATGCGCAATCACGCTGAGATCGCAAGCTTGCTCAGTGATGTGAGCCTATCGATGGGCGTTGCTCAAGCGATGATGACCAAGTCGCCCGAAGAATTGCAAACCACCTTGCGCTACATAGAAAAACTGCATCAACAGCAGTTTCTCGAGCACGGCCATTTGAAAAGTCCGGAGTTTTTCAATCAGCGCAAAAAACTCTTCCAGCAACTGGATGCGCAGCTGAAGATGAGCTTCCTCAACAAACATATGGATTTGGGCAGCCATGAAAGCCTGCGGCGAGGCTTGGGCATATCCAGCAAAAGTCTGATCCATCACTGGAGCAAAGCGGGTGCGCCAGGGGCTATTCCAGGGTACGCCACACACCTGGATAAACTGGCGAGACTGTCTCGTTACCTGAAAAATGGAGGACGTGCGGGTATTGTGATTGGCGGAGCATCATCTTTTCTGAAAATCAAGGAGGCCTGTCGTGCCAATGAGACAGAGGCCTGCAAAAAGATTCGCTTTACTGAGGCGGGGAGTTTTACATTCGGCCTCGGCGGTGGGGTAATGGGCGGTACGCTCGGAAAGGGTGGCGCTCTGTTTGTCTGCCTGGGCTTAGGCCCAGTCAGTGCCACCGCGTGCAGTCTCGTCATGGTTGGCGCCGGCTCGCTGGCAGGTAGCATGGGTGGAATGAAAGGAGGGGAGATGCTTGGTGAGATTATCTACGAGTACATAGAAGAATGAGTGAGTTTTGGCGTAGCGGTTGGGGTATGGCGCTTATGGTCACACCGTTTCTGATTGGGCTCTCGGGCGTCGCCTTGCATGCTCAGTTGGCATGTTCGCGTGATTTCCAGACACTCCTTAGATCGCTGGAGAAAAGCCCCGGAGTTCCATGGCTAGTAAACTTATGGGGGCGCAACGGATTTTATTCTCGTATGTCGTTAGTGTGTGGCATAGCTGGCATGATTTTCTGCCCTGATCACTGCATCAGAAAAGGAGCGCTGGATATCACCGACTATGAAAAGTTTCCGCGGCGGCTCAAGAAGCGTCTGAATATAGCTTCAACCCTGCTTATCGTTGGTTTTTCGTGGTTCATGTTGGTGGTCGTGCTGATGGAGTGAGCGAAAGCAATCATGACAACTTAACGCGGGTATGGGACTGTCAGTTTTCTGTGTTAGGCCGGCAATGAGGCCGGCAACGCCCACGCTGAAATTGTGTCGAGCCAACAAGGCGGCTCCGGTGATGGCACAGGAGAGACTGGCCCGAAACAAACTGTGGGAGCGGGTTTACCCGCGAAGCGCCGCGCGGGCGGCGCTCGATCTTATAGGCGCTGCAAAAACACCGGCAGGCACCTGGTAGCCCTCACCCAGTCTCCCGTCATGCACTTGGTGGCCATTACCGAATCCTGATTACTCAGGGCCAGCGGTGTGGTGCCCAAGGGCCTGTCTTGAAATCGCATGAGGGCTACCAGGTGCAGGGCGACAGATCTGCAGCGCTCTCAAGATCGAGCGCCGCCCGCGCGGCGCATCGCTGGCAAGCCAGCTCCCACATTTGTTTCGGGCCAATTATGACTGTGAAAGTACCGCTGCCCGCCCTGGCGCATGGCTTGAGACGGGTATTGGCTGACCTGATCACACCGCCCCGCGCAACAACACCTTGAGCGATGCATCGAATTGGCGCAGCGCATCGGCCTGCACCGTCTGTTCCTCATCCAGCTGACGCACCAGCTCGACCCCCTCGACCGGCTTGCGTGACACCCCTTCGGCACGGCCGATATAGGTCAGCTGACCATCGAAGAAGCGTGCCGCCACGCTGGCCTGGATTGCCTCGTCCCCCGCACTGGCCAGCTTGCTCCGAGCTTCGAGCAGTACGATCACATCCGGGCGATCGGCCAGCAGGGTATCGAGGTCTTCATAAAAGGTGACCTCGGCAAATTCCTGGGCCAGGGACTGCGCCAACCATGCATAAGCCTGGTTGCCGCCCAGGGTAGCCACCGGCGTGCTCCTGGCCGTGCCGGGGGTGGCCTGGTCACGATGGCGTTGCAGGTAGTCCAGCGTTGCGGCGGCGTTGCGCCCGAGCAGCACGGCCACGTGCTGGCCGTGGCCGAGGGTGACGCTGGACAGCTCGGTGGCCGAATAGAAATGCCCGTAAGGTTGCGCGCCGGGCTGGTTGGCTGGGCTGGCACAACCGGTGAGGGTGGCGAGCAGGGCTGCGATCATGCCGGTTTTCATGGGAGAGGCCTTGTCGATGTGCGAATGGGGCCATTCTCCCGGCGGCCTGCCATCAGCGGAACTTGATGGCAAGCATGGTGGCTATCGACGAAGTTGATGGTTCAGCCTGGGCGGCCCATGAACTGCAGGATCCGCTCACGCAGCCAGCGCTCGGCCGGGTCGTTGTCGTGGGCGCTGCTCCAGGCCATCGACAGTTCGGCCTCGCTGATCTCGAACGGCGCCGGGTCGGCGCGCAGCCTGCCGTCATCGGCCAGGGCGCAGGCCGCGTAGTCAGGCACCGTGGCGATCATCTCGGTGTTGCGCAGCAGCGCGCGCAGGCTGCCGAACTGCGGTACCGCCAGCACCACCTTGCGGCAGCGGCCGATGCGCGCCAGGTCCAGGTCGATGTTGCCGCTCATGTCGCCGGAGAACGACACCATCACATGGGGGCGCGCGCAATATTCGTCCAAGGTCAGGGGGCCGGGGCGATCGTCGGCACGCAGCACCCGCACGCCGATATCGCGCAGTTTGCGGCGCTTGGCGTTGGCCGGCAGGTCGGTGGTGTAGCTGACCCCCACCGAAATCTCGCCCGAGGCCAGCAGGCCCGGCATCAGCAGGAAGTTGGCCCGGCGCACCACCACGCTGATCTGCGGCGCCTCCTCGCGCAGCGCTTCGAGCAAGGACGGGAACAGGCCGAACTCGGCGTCGTCCGACAGCCCCAGACGGAACACGTTGCAGCTGTTGGCCGGGTCGAACGCCTTGGCCCGGCTGATCGCCGCCGAGATCACGTCCATCGCCGGGCCCAGTTCATTGAAGATCTGCATGGCCCGTGGCGTGGGCTCCATGGCTCGGCCATTGCGAATCAGCAATTGATCGTCGAACAGGTCGCGCAGGCGAGCGAGGGCGGCGCTGACGGTGGGCTGGGTGATGAACAGCTTCTCGCCGACGCGGGTGAGGTTGCGTTCGATCATCAATGCCTCGAACACCACCAACAGGTTCATGTCGACGCGGCGCAGGTCGTTGCGATTCATTCGGAGGGCCTTGGGCGCGGGGAAATGGCAGATTCAAGCACAGTTCGTGCCGCTTGGCATGCGCCGATTTGCCCCGCCATCGGCCCTGACAGAGCCACGCTATCAGCCCTCAATAGCGCTTCTATTAGACCTCTGCCCAAGCTCGGCTAGTCTTTCCCGTGGCCCCGCGAAAAGCCGTCGCGGCGGGTGCCCGCGCGGCCGTCGGCAACCCCCTTGCCAGCGCCGTCACGCCACCCTGCGAGCCCATGTCGGCGCAGACCGACCACACCTGATGAGGGGTAGGCACGAGCCCTTGGCTCGGCTGATCGAACACCTGGCATTGCGTCTGGAAACGCGCCCGGAATCTGAAACGACCCGACCCAAAGGTAGAAGCAGATGTCGAACGAATCGAAATGCCCGTTCCATCAAACCGCTGGTGGCGGCACCAGCAACCGAGACTGGTGGCCTGACCAGCTCAATCTCAGGATCCTCCATCAACACTCGTCCAAGTCCAGCCCCGACCCGGACTTCGACTACGCCAAGGCGTTCAAGAGCCTCGACTTCCAGGCCCTGAAAAGGGACCTGACCGCCTTGATGACCGACTCCCAGGACTGGTGGCCCGCCGACTTCGGCCACTATGGCCCGCTGTTCATCCGCATGGCCTGGCACAGCGCCGGGACCTACCGCATCGGCGATGGCCGCGGTGGCGCCGGCTCCGGCCAGCAACGCTTCGCCCCGCTCAACAGCTGGCCGGACAACGTCAGCCTGGACAAGGCCCGGCGCCTGCTCTGGCCGATCAAGCAGAAGTACGGCAACAAGATCTCCTGGGCCGACCTGATCGTGCTCACCGGCAACGTCGCCCTGGAATCCATGGGCTTTAAAACCTTCGGTTTCTCCGGCGGGCGCGCCGATGTGTGGGAGCCGGATGAAGACGTGTACTGGGGTTCGGAAAAGGTCTGGCTGGGCGGCGATACCCGTTATGGCAAGGAGCAGGTCAAGGCCCAGCCGCCAGGGCAGGGCGACCTGGTGGCGGAGCCTGCCAAGCATGGCGAGGAGCAGAATCGCGACCTGTCGGCCGAGCGCAACCTGGAAAACCCCCTGGCCGCCGTGCAGATGGGCCTGATCTACGTCAACCCGGAAGGCCCGGAAGGCAACCCCGACCCGGTCGCCTCGGGCAAGGATATCCGCGAGACCTTCGGCCGCATGGCCATGAACGATGAAGAAACCGTGGCGCTGATCGCCGGCGGCCACGCCTTCGGCAAAACCCACGGCGCCGGCCCTGCCGACAATGTCGGGCCTGAACCGGAAGCCGCCGGGCTGGAACTGCAAGGCCTGGGCTGGAGCAACAAGTTCGGCACCGGCAAGGGCGGCGACACCATCACCAGCGGCCTGGAAGTGACCTGGACCTCCACCCCGACCCAGTGGAGCAACGAATACCTGAACAACCTGTTCAACTTCGACTGGGAACTGACCAAGAGCCCGGCCGGCGCCCACCAATGGCGACCGAAGGATGGCAAGGGCGCCAACACCGTGCCGGATGCCCACGACCCCGCCAAACGGCGCGCCCCCTCGATGCTCACCTCCGACCTGGCGCTGCGCTTCGACCCGATCTACGAACCCATCGCCCGGCGCTTCAAGGACAACCCCGACCAGCTCGCCGACGCCTTCGCCCGCGCCTGGTACAAGCTGATCCACCGCGACATGGGCCCGCTGGCGCGTTACCTCGGCCCGGAAATACCCAACGAAGAGCTACTGTGGCAAGACCCGCTGCCCAAGGCCGGCCCTCAGCCCAGCGACGCCGATATCGCTGCGCTCAAGGCCAAGGTACTGGCCTCGGGGCTGAGCGTCGGCGAACTGGTGTCCGCCGCCTGGGCCTCGGCCTCGACCTTCCGTGGTTCGGACAAGCGCGGTGGCGCCAACGGTGCGCGTCTGCGCCTGGCACCGCAGAAGGACTGGAAGGCCAACCAAGGCGTGGACAAGGTGCTGACGGCGCTGGAGAAAATCCGCAGCGAGGGCGGCAACAAGATCTCCCTGGCCGACCTGATCGTGCTGGCCGGCAACGCAGCGGTAGAGAAAGCCTCCGGCATCAGCGTGCCGTTCCGCCCTGGGCGTGTGGATGCTTCGCAGGAGCAGACCGACGTCGAGTCGTTCGCTGTGCTCGAACCGCTGGCCGATGGCTTCCGTAACTTCAGCAAGGACCGCTACAGCGTCAAGGCCGAGAAACTGCTGCTGGACAAGGCCCAGTTGCTGACTCTCACCGCGCCCGAACTGACCGTGCTGATTGGCGGCCTGCGCGTATTGGGTGCCAACCATGGCGGCAGCAAGGACGGGGTGTTCACCGACAAGCCCGGAGTGCTGAGTAACGACTTCTTCCGCAACCTGCTGGACATGGGCGTGGAGTGGAAGCCGACCTCGGCGGACAACGAGCGATTCGAAGGCCGTGATCGCAAGACCGGCCAGGTGAAGTGGACCGGTAGCCGGGTTGACCTGGTGTTCGGCTCACATGCCCAGCTGCGCGCCTTGAGCGAGGTGTATGGCAGCAGCGATGGCCAGGACAAGTTCGTCAGGGACTTCGTCGCGGCCTGGTCCAAGGTGATGGAACTGGATCGTTTTGATTTGAAGTGACACTTCAACGCTCGGGGGCGCTTGGCGCCCCCGTTGCGGATCAACTCATCCATTGTGTCTCAATGTTATTAGGTCTCCAAGGATCTGCATGGCGTCACTTTCTGAGGTCCATTGGCAGGAAAGTGCCCAGCTATGTGCTGGCTGGCGAAGCTGAATAGCGCCATCTCCACATCGGCACATGTCCAGGTACCGGCCTTGCGAAGACCTGCATCGATGAATGTCTGAGGGTGGGGGCATGCCTCAAGGATGCGGTTGGCGATATAACGAAGTATTGCCGTCCACAGTGTGAAATCCGAGGGCCAGTGTTTCTGTTGTGCTGGTATCCCCCAGCGGTTGTTCAGGTTGTCGGCGCGCAGGCTCAACCAGGCATGCTGTTTTGAAGCGCAATCGCCTTCGCCGAATACTCGTACGATGCGGGTATCAATGGCACCGAATCGGTCAGGGTAAGCGAATCGCAGTAGTTTGCTCTGGTAGGTGGGGCCTATGCCTTTCAATGGCTTCATGCAGGCAATCAGCATTTCGGCGGGACTGTCCTTGGTCAGCGCGGCGCCTCCGGTGCTGCTGATTTCGCCGCTCACATTCCTCCAGCCGGGAAGTGAGCCCCATTGCGCAACACGGCGCACTTGATTGATGGACAACTGGTTGAACGCGACTGGGGCAAAGTCGAGTTCGAGCGCGAGAATCTCGGGGAAACCGCTGGAAAAGTTATCACTGCCCCAGTTGTAAGCCACGTATAACGCTGGGAAATCATTGTTGTGGATGAAGTCGTCCAGCTCGATGCGCAAAGCGTCGGGTATGCCATGCAGTTCCTGGGGCATTGCTGTACTCCCTTGGTTCAGATGAAAGTTGCCAGCCGCTCGGGCTGAATGCCACGCAGATCGTTCAGCAAACCGCCAACGCCCATTTCTTGCGAGCTGGGGACAGTGGCGGGGCAACCTGTTGCAGATAATCGTCGGTCAACTCGAAGCGGTTCACCCTGCGGGTCTGGGAGCCGTCGTAGGACACACGTGAGAGCCAACGGTCATGCCCTCGGTTGATCCAGAGGTCCTCGAAGTGCTGGATTCGGGCATCGAAGAAGAAACAGAACTTCAGTTTGCGGGCTTTGTTGTAACTTTTACTGGGGAGATAGTTGATGAGTGTGGCGTACACATACGGCAGCAGCTTCGGGTCCAGGCCGACGTAGGCATAGACATTCAGCCGTTTGGCTTCTTCGAGTACGGTTATGAATTCGGCAAAGTCCAGAAAAGGCACCAACTCGGTGAGCTTGTTCCAGTAATGGTCCAAATGGGTCTGTGCAAACTCGCGATTGAGGCGTACCTGCTCGGGGTCGACTCGCGAGGGAGGCTTGCCCAAGTAGGGACGGGCGTTGGGTTGTTTGGTCGGGCAGTTCTGATCGGCGACATGATAGAAATGCCCATCGGCATGGTTATGCCCGGCCCGCGCATCCATCCGCCCCTTGCACACAGGGCACCTGCCACCCAGGTAATCGTTGGGGCGCTGGTAGCCCTGGTCGGCCGCGAGCTGGACATACTCATGATGGTTGATCATTTCATTGCGCAACGGATGAAGCACGTCGTACATGGTGGCACCTGGATATCGGAAAGATTGGATCCTATCTCAAGGGCCTTGATCGACACCATCTTCGAATGACGCCAGGTAGCCCTGTCCTCCAGCTCACCAGGGCTTGGTTTCAGAGCGTGGCTTGATGGTCATGCGCAGAGGGCGTTGGCGACTCTTGTGGGTCATGCAGCGAGATGCGCGACGTCTCCGGCAGCGCCGACCCACCGATCAACGCCAACATTGCAATCGCCACCAGATAGAAGGCTGGCGCCAAGCGACTGCCACTCTGCTCGATCAACCAGGTCGCCACCAGCGGCGCCGTTCCGCCGAACAGGGTATAGGCGACGTTGTAGGTGATTGCCGAAGCGGTATAGCGGCTGCGGGTGGGGAAGCACTCGGACAGCAGCGCGGCGGTGACCACGCCACTCATCAGCGCGCCCACGGCTAGCAGGATCACCCCCAGCAATGCCCCCGACAGCGAGCCGGAACTGGCCAGCCAGTAGGCCGGGAACACGGCCACCATCACCCAGATGCAGGTAAAGCCGATGGTACGCCGGCGCCCGACCCGGTCACAGAAAGCCCCGGCCAGCGGGCAGCCGACGGCGGCGAACAGCAAGGCGACGGTAGTCACCAGCAGCGCCTGGGCACGGCTGAGCTGGCCGACGGTCTGCAGGTAAGTGGCGAAGTAGGTGGTGAACATGTAGAACGACAGCGCCGTCTGCGAGATGAACGCACCCAGGTTGCGGATGGTACGGCCATGGTGGCGCAGGGTGTCGCCCAGCGGCGAGTGACTGTGTTGCTTGCCCTCGGCCATGGCCTGGCGGAATGCCGGGGTTTCCTCCATGCGCCAGCGCAGGTACAAGCCCACCAGCCCCAAGGGCGCGGCAATCAGGAAGGGCACCCGCCAGCCCCAGCTGTTCATCGCCTCGGCCGACAGGCTGGCCTCCAGGCCATAGGCGATCAGCGCCGCGCAGGCAAAGGCGGAGAAGGTCGAGACTGGCACGAAACTGCCGTAGAACGCTCGCTTGTCCTGCGGCGCGTGTTCCATCAAGTAGGCGCAGGCGCCTGCGTATTCACCCCCGGCGGAGAAACCCTGCAGGCAGCGGGCAAGCGTGAGCAGGGCCGGAGCCAACACGCCGATGCTGGCGTAGGTCGGCAACAGCCCGATCAGGGTGGTGGAGCCGGCCATCAGCAGGATGGTCAGCGACAGGATGCGCTTGCGCCCCAGCCTGTCACCGAGCGCACCGAACACGATGCCGCCCAGCGGGCGCAGGGCGAAGGCCACGGCGAATACGGCGAAGGTCTTGAGCAGGGCGACGCTGGGGTCTTGGCTTGCGAAGAACTGAGTGGCGATCAGTGTCGCCAGAAACCCGTACACGGCGAAGTCGAACCATTCGACGAAGTTGCCGATGGCCGAGGCGGCGATCACCCGGCGCAGGGTGGCGGGCGGGACCTCATGGGGGATGGACATGGATGTGCTCTCCGATGGTCTTGGCAGCCTGGGCTAATGCGGCGCAGTCGGGTGCGCCGTCGTTGTTGTCAGGCCAGTAGACAAGGGGTGTGCACGGGGTGCTGCTTTGAGGGCGACATTGGGATATCCGTTTCGACCGCGGTGCCTGGGGGAGGCGGTTCGATTGGCTGTCTTGAGCCTGGGTTGGGATTGCATGGCGGCCACCAGGGGTATGGCGACAGGTTTGCAGCGCCCTCAAGATCGAGCGCCGCCCGCGCGGCGCTCGATCTCACAGACGCTGCAAAAACACCGCTGGAGGGTGTCAGAAATTTTGTGTTCGGGCATACCATGAGTAAGAGGTGCATGCATGCCAACCAAAAAGAAACCGCTTCGAGAGTTACCGAAGGTCCCGAAAGAGCTGCTTGAACAGTTTTCCGCAACCCCACTGATGACCGCAGAGGCTATCGAAGAGGCTTCTGCCGCCTTCAAGAAAGCGTTGATCGAGCGGGCCCTGAACGCCGAACTTGGCCATCACCTGGGCTATCCTCCGGGCGCGCAGCGCCCAGAGGATGAGACCAACCAGCGCAATGGCACGAGTGGCAAGACAGTGCTGACAGGCGATGGCCCGCTACGGCTGGATATCCCTCGGGACCGTGACGGCAGCTTCTCGCCCATTCTGATCCCCAAGCATGAGCGCCGTTACACCGGATTCGATGACAAAATCATCGCCATGTACGCCCGTGGAATGACGGTCAGAGAGATCCGGGCCTTCCTGTCCGAGCAGTATGGAACCGACGTTTCACCCGATTTCATCAGCTCAGTGACAGACGAGGTCATGGAAGAGATTGGCGCGTGGCAACAGCGGCCACTGGAGCCGATGTACCCGGTCATTTTCTTCGATGCGCTGCGGGTGAAGATCCGCGAAGAAGGTCTGGTTCGCAACAAGGCCATTTACTTGGCCCTGGGCGTTCTCCCCGACGGGACGCGCGATATCCTGGGCATCTGGATCGAGAACACCGAGGGTGCGAAGTTCTGGATGAAGGTCTTTAACGACCTCAAGAAGCGTGGCGTCGAAGATGTGCTGATTGCCGTGACCGATGGCCTCAAAGGCATGCCAGAGGCCCTCAGCGCAGTGTTTCCAGAAACGACGCTGCAGACGTGCATCGTGCACCTGATCCGCAACAGCCTCGACTACGCGGCCTGGGACAAGCGGCGGGCTCTGGCCAAGGAGCTGAAGCCGATTTACCAAGCCATCAATGCCGAAGCGGCTGAGCAAGCACTCGATGAGTTTGAGAACGGGCCGTGGGGCGAGAAATATCCGACGGTGGTGGCTGCTTGGCGACGGGCTTGGGATCGCGTGATTCCATTCTTTGTTTTCCCGCCCGCCATCCGAAAGGTGATCTATACCACCAACGCCATCGAGAGCATCAATGCCCAGCTACGCAAGGTCATCAAGACTCGCGGACATTTCCCGAATGATGATGCAGCGACCAAACTGATTTGGCTGGGATTGCGCAACATCACAGCCAATTGGGGAAAACCGGCCCATGACTGGAAAAGCGCGATGAATCAATTTGCGATTCTGTACGGAGATCGGTTCATCAGGCCAGCCTGGTGAAAATCAGGGCCTGCCTAACGGCAGGCCGTTACCGGCCCGCACACAAAAAATCTGACAGTCCCCCTCAAGATCGAGCGCCGCGCGGGCGGCGCTCGATCTCACAGACGCTGCAAAAACACCGCTGGGCACCTGCTGGCCCTCACCCCGTCTCCCGGCATGCACCTAGTGGCCTATACCCAATCGCTAGGCATGCCCGAAGAGCCCCCTAGAACCGCATGTCCATCGCCACCTCAAACGTCCTCGGGTCCCCCATGTAGTACTGGGTGTTGTACGCCTGCTTGGCATACACCTCGTCAGTCAGGTTGCGCACCCGAGCAGTCAGCGTGGTATGCGCATCCACCCGGTAGCGGGCAAAAGCGCCGAACAAGGTATAGGCAGGCGCTTCCAGGCTGTTGGCATTATCGGCATACACCGAATCGACATAACGCGCATCCACCCCCGCCGACCAGTCCGGTGTGAAACTGTAGGTCAGCCACAGGTTGCCAACGTTGGCCGGCACGTTGACCGGTGCATTGCCCTCGCGGGACACCGACTTGCCCGCCACTGCCTCGTTGAACTCGTCATAACGCGCATGCACGTAGGCATAGTTGGCCTCGGCCAACAGTTTCGGCGTCACCTGCAACCGCCCGGACAACTCGATCCCCCGCGAGGTCTGCTGGCCGGCCTGCACCGACTGGTTGGGGTTGCTCGAATCGGTCACGGCAAAGTCCTTGCGCACGATCTGGTACACCGCCACCGTCGCGGCACCCCGCCCATCGAGGAAGTCGAACTTGCTGCCGGCTTCCCATTGCTCGCCCTTGGACAAATCGAACAGGCCGACATTGGAGTAGGTCGCCGCCGCCAGGGAGCCTGCCGGCAAATCGGCGGCGGTGCTGTACTGCACATAGACGCTGGCCGCCGGGGTCAGCGCATAGGTCAGGCCGACCCGCCCGGACAGCGGCTCCCAGCGGCGTTCGAAGTAGGCCGGCGCAGTGGGCGTGACGGCGCCGTAGTTGGTCACCTGCATGTCCAGGTAGTCGTACCGCAGGGCGGTCAGCAGCGCCAGGCGGTCGGTCAGTTGCAGGCGGTTCTCGGCGAACAGCGCGCGGTTGGTGGTCACATGCCGGCGTTGCTTGCTCAGCCCGGTATTCACGCCGGGGATGGCGTAGAAGCTGCCGGGGTCGAAGTGGTCCGGGTTGACCGTGTCGCTCCAGCTGCCCGATTTCGGGTACAGGCTCTGGCGCATCTGCGACCAGTCCAGCCCCGCCGACCACTGGCTGGCCAGGCCGAACAGGCTGTTGTCGTGGCGCAGCTCGAGGCGGTTGCCCAGCACGCTCTGCTGGTGGCGCTGCAGGTAGGGGCTGGAGCGCGTCACATTGCCCGCGTTGTTGTAGCGGTAGCGCTCCAGGTTGCGGTAGTCGCGCTGGGCCTCGTACTGGTACAGGGTGTTGTGCAGGCTGGTGCTGTCGCTGACCTGGTAGTCGAGCATCGAACGCAGCCAGCGCACCCGCTGCTCGTAACGGCCGTCGGCGACGTTGTAGTTCTCGAAGCGCCGGCTCTTGTCGATCTTCATGGTGCTGCGCCCCGGCAGGATCGGCGAGCCCCAGTAGGGGCTGTCTTCCTTGTCCTCCTGGTACTCCAGCGCCAGGGTGTGAGTCAGGTCGGGGGTCAGGTCGCTGAGTAGCGAAAAGGCCAGGCTGTCGGTCTGCCGCTCATTGCGATCGATATAGCCATTGCCCTGGCTGCGGCTGAAATCCAGTCGGGCGAAGTGGCGGGCGTCGGCCGGGTTGTCGGCCAGCGCCTGGTTGATGCCGAAGGCGTATTCGGCGGCGTCGTAGCTGCCGTAGCGGATACGCCCGTCGACGATTTGCTGGTCGCGGCTGGCCAGCTTGCTGATGTAGTTGATCGAGCCGCCCACGGCGCCGGCGCCATGCAGGAACGACGACGGCCCGCCGAGCAGTTCGACACGGTCGATCACCCAGGCGTCCACCGGCCGGGTGGCGCTGCTGTAGCCCAGGTTGATGCCGTTGTAGAGCTGGGTCACCTGGTTCTGGGTGAAGCCGCGGTAGGTGACGAAGCCGCCGTAGCCGGGGTTGGCCGAGGCGTTCACGCCGGTCATGGCGTTGATCACTTCCTGGGTGTCGCGGGCGTCGCGCTGCTCGATCACCCGGCGGTCCGAGACGCTCACCGAGGCTGGGGTTTCCCGCGCCGTCAGGCCCAGGCGCGAGCCCGTGGCGATCGGAGTGTCCAGTTGCACGCCGCTGGGCGCTTCACGCTCGCCATCGACAGTGGTGGCGGACAGTTCGACAGGCGCGCCTTGCGCCCAGGCACAGTGGCAGGTGGCGCTCAGCACGAGCACCAAAGAGGTGTTGCGGATCATGTTGTAAGGGTTCCACGCAAAGGTCTTGGCAGGCCCGGCCCTCAGACGCGCGCACGGGCGCGCCTGCCAGGGTCAGGCGAAGTGTTCTGCTGCGGGGAACGGGGCAGGGGAGGCGCGGGGGTTGATGGCGTGGCGCAGGTAGCGTGGCGGCGGTTGCCCCCAGCTGCGGGTGACGATCGGCGCCGGGGCCTGGCCATGGGTGGCGGAGAAGGTCCAGCCGGCGCTGCTCAGTGGCACGGCCATGGCGAACGAGGAGCACACCGGGCAGTCGAGCTGCGCCATATGCTGGTCGCCACCGCCGCCGTCCAGGTCGATGGCCGGGCCATGGCCGCTGTCCATGCTGCAGTAACCGCCTTCCAGGCCGGACAGGCGCAGGCCGGTCATCTGGCCATGGTGCAAACCACACAGCAACAGGCTGAACAGGACGCTGGCGTAGAGCGTCCATGCGGTCAGCGAGCGTGTCCGACGAGTGGTTTTCATGGCGGCGAATCTACCATTTGGAGGGTTTCACCGGGTTTCGGCTTGGTGTGGTGGATTGTCGCAGGCGGTGTCGTTTCCTGTACCGGCCCTATCGCCGGCAAGCCGGCTCCCACAGGCATGGCGCAACTCTTGGTTCAGCGCTGTACCTGTGGGAGCCGGCTTGCCGGCGATAGGGCCTTGAAACTCAGCTGCTGCCCAACGCCTTCACCACCTGCTCGACACTGGCCTTGAGCCCCGTCACGGTGTCCTGCGGGTCGCTGTCGACCACCAGCAACTTGGCGCCACCGGCCTCGATCGCCGCCACCACCTTGGCATCCGGTTGGCGATGGTGCAGCACCAGCGCCACGTCTTGTTGCCTGAGGTTGTCGCTCAGTGCCTTGAGCGCGGCCTCGTCCCACTGCTCGTCGGCGTGCAGCGGCTGTTCGACCACATCCAGGTTGAGCCCACTGGCCAGATACCCAAGCCGCTCGGACAGGCTGACCACGCTGAGGTTATCGACCTTGGCCAATTGCGCCTGGCTGTTGGCGGTGAGTTCCAGCATTTGCCGCTTGAGCCCGGCCAGGTTGCCCTGGATCTTCGCCTTGTCCGCCGGCGACAGGCGCTCCAGGTCGTTGGCCACCACATCGGCCATGCGCCCCAGATTGGTCGGGTTGAGCCACGGATACGCAGAAAACGCTTGCTCGCCATTCACCGCGATGCCCGGCAGGGCGCCGTCCACCGGGCGCGCGGCGTCGATTTCGACGATGCGGATATTGCTGCGCCGGGCCATGGGGTAGAGCGGGTCGTCACGCCAGATCGAGCGCACGCCGATCACCGCGTCGGCCTGCTGCGCGGCCTTCTGCAGGCTGGCGCCGCCACGGCCCTCGAAGTACGACGGCTGGCGGCTGGCCGGCAGGTTGGCCGGGACGGCGCTCTTGAGCTGCACCGAGGTGCCATCGAGCAGGGCGGCCGCCAGGCTGTGGGTCACCGGCAGGGTGGTCAGCACTTGCGTGGCGTTGGCCAGCAGCGGCAGGCCGCTCAAGGCCAGGGCCAGGGTGAGTTTCTTCAGGGTCATGCCGGGTTTCCTTGCAGGCGGGGGACGAGGGCGCGGGCCAGGGCACAGAGGGCGAAGCACAGGCCGGCCACCAGGATGATCGCCGCGCCCGACGGCACCGGCAGGTCGAGCGTGATCGGCAGCAGGATGCCCAGCAGGGTGCTGACGGTGGCGATCAGCACCGAGATAAAGAAGAAGCCCTTGAGCGACTGGCTGACCAGCCGCGCGGCCGCTGCCGGGATCACCAGCAGGGCGCCCACCAGGATCGCCCCGATCACCTTCACCGAGGCCACGGTCACCAGCGTCACCAGCACCACGAACAGGTAGTCCAGGGTCTTCACCGCCACCCCGCGCACTGCCGCCAGCTGCGGGTTGAAGCTGGCCAGCATGATGCGGTTGTACAGCGGCAGCGCCAACGCCAGTACCAGCAGCGCGACGATACCCAGCACCAGCAGGTCGTGGGCGCTGACGGTGAGTACCGAGCCGAACAGCACGTTTTCCAGGATATGCACGTTGATCTTGCCGGCCAGCATCAGCAGCAGGCTCGCGCCCAGCGCCAGCGACACCGAGAGGAACACCCCGATCAGCGTGTCCGGCGACAGCCCGGTACGGTTGCGCAGGAAGTTGAGCAAAATGCCGAACAGCAGGCAGTAGCCGAACAGGCTGCCATAGGGGCCGGTGTAGGGTTCGCCCAGCAAGATGCCGATGGCCACGCCCGTCAGCGCGGCGTGGCCGACCGCCTCGGAGAAGAAGGCAAAGCGCTTGACCACCACCAGGGTGCCCAGCCCGCCCAGCACCGGGCCGATCATCAGGCCCGCCAGCAGCGCGTTGACCACGAAACCGTAGGCCAGCGCCTCCGGCAGATAACCCGCGCCGGCCCATTCCTGGACCAGTTGGCGGAACGCTTCGAAACTCATGAACGGCTCTCGCTGCGAGGGTGGACGGAGAACAGGCTGAGCAGGCGCTCGGGGGTGAGCGCTTCAGCCGGCGGGGCATCGAACAGCACCTGGCGGTTCAGCCCGGTCACCCGGTCGGCCAGGCGCAGCACCGCTTGCAGGTCGTGCTCGATCCACAGCACGGTGGTGCCGGCCTGGCGCCAGCCGTGCAGCAGTTGTTCGAACACCTGGATGCCGGCTTCATCGAGCGCCGACATCGGCTCGTCGAGCACCAGAAGCTGCGGCTCGGGGATCAGCCCCTGGGCCAGCAGCACCCGCTGGCGTTCGCCACCGGACAGCGCGCCCATGCGCCGCTTGCGCTTGTCGAGCATGCCAACCCTGGCCAGCGCCGCGTCGATGGCCGGGCGCACCCGCCGCGATAAACCTAGGAACGCCGGGCGGCGCTGGCACATGGCGGCCATGAAGTCGTCGACGGTCATCGGCAGGCCGCGGTCGAATTCCAGCGCCTGGGGCACATAGCCGATCACTTCATGCTCGCCCGGCCAGTGCAGGGTCAGCTGGCCCTGGTGCGGCATCTGCCCGAGCAGGGTCTTGATCAGCGAGCTCTTGCCGCCGCCATTGGGCCCGACGATGGCGTGCACGCTGCCAGGCGCGACATTGAAGCGCACGCCTTCAAGGATGCGGGTGCGGCCCAGGGTCAGGTCGATGCCATCGAAGTCGATGCGCGGCCCGCCAACGGCGCTGAGGTGGGCGGCGGCGGTCACGCGCGGTTCTCCTGGATGGCGCGGACCACGGTGTCGAGGTTGCGCTTCATTTCCACTTCGTACTTTTCCTTGGTGTATTCGCCATAGGAGATATGCGTGAGCGGGTACAGACGCACGCCCGATTCACGCTGGATGGTCTCGACGTAAGCGGAAGGGAAGTCCATTTCCGAGAAGATCACCTTCACGTCCAGCGCCTTGAGCTGGTCGATGGTCTTCTTCAACTGCGCCGGGCTTGGCTCGATACCGTGGGCAGGTTCCACCACGGCGGTCACTTCCAGGCCGAAGTCACGTACCAGGTAGTCGTAGGCGGCGTGGATGGTCGCCACGCGGAAGGTCGCATCCGGCGCCTGGGTCACCTGGGCCAGCGCTTCGGCGCGCAGGGCCCGCAGGCGCTTGGCATAGGCACGGGCGTTCTGCGTGTAGATCTTGGCGTTGTCCGGGTCGAGCTTGCCCAGTTCGCGGGCGATGTTGTTGACCTGGGCGATGGTCGCGCTGATCGACAGGAAGGTGTGCGGGTTGACCACCTTGCCAGCGCCACGGGCGGCGATACCGGTGGCCGCCAGCAGCGGCACGTTGGCGTTGGCCTCGATGGTCTTGATAGCGGGCTTTTCGCTGGCGGCGATCATGCGGTCGGCGAAGTCGTCATGGCCCACGCCATTGAGCACCACCACATCCAGGCTGCCGATGCGCTTGATGTCTTCGGCGCGCGGCTCGTAGGCATGGGGGTTGAAGCCGGCCGGGATCAGCGGCACCACCTCGGCCTTGTCGCCGACGATATTGCTCACATAGCTGTAGTAAGGGTGCAGGGTGATGCCGATGCGCAGCGGCTTGCCAGTGTCGGCGGCGGCCAGGGCAGGCAGGGCGCAGGCCAAAAGCAGCGCCAGGGTGCGGCGGGCGGAGCGGAACATGGGCAAATCCTTAATGACGGTGTTGGCGGGTAACCCCGGCGTCGTAGTGGGTGACGATCTGCCGCCAGCCGGCGGCGATCAGCGTGGCGCTGTCCAGGGCGTCCGGGGCCATCGCGCTGCTGTCGCGGCGCAGCCACACATCGGGCTGGGCGTCGGCCGTCTGCGGCAGGATCAGCAGCAGGCTGCCAGCCACTTCAGGGGTCTGGCTGCGGCCCAGGTAGGCGCCGTTGTCCAGCAGCGCCCACTGCAGGCTGCCGCGGCTCTGGCTGCTGGCATCGGCCACGAAGGGCGGCAGGCCCGCTTCGGCAAGCTCGGTAACCTGCGGCGCGCTGCCAGTTTCCTCGCGCAGCGCACGGATCTCCTCGACCGCCACCCACAAGTCGGTGTGCAGGCCCTGTTCGGCGGCGTTCAGGTCACGCCGGGCGTCGAGCTGGTGGGCGGCCACGGCCTGCTCGTCCTCGCGCTCGCCGCGCAGGGCCACCACGCTGGCGGCCAGCAGCAGGATCAGCGCGGCGGCCAGCAACACATAGAGGGTTTCGTGCCCGGCACCCGCCGGGCGTACCACCTGGGCGCGGCTCATGGCGCACCGATATCGGCGTGGTCCACTTCCACCACATGGCCGGGGCCGGCATCGAACAGCACGTAGAACTCGCCGTCGGGGCGCTTGAAGGTGAGGGTGGAGTCATCCCCCAGCTTGCTGGCCACCAGCACCTGTTCGTCGTAGCCGATCACGTCCAGGGTTACCCCCGGCGCGCCGCTGCCGTCGCTGAAACCGCCCTTGCAGGTGATCTGCCCGGCGTTTTCGGTGCAATCGCACATCGGGTTGTGCGCCAGCGCCGGGGTGGCGGCCAGCAGCAAAAAGGGCAGGGCGAGCCTGCGCAGCAACGGTGGTGTCATTTCTTGCCTCCTTGTTTCTCGAGCCAGGCCACGGTGGCCGGCGATGCCTTGGCCAGCGGCACCGAGGCCTGGTACATCTTGCCGTCCCAGCCTTCGATGGTGACCCACAGGTCGGCATCGGCGCGGGTGCGGGGCGGGATCGGCAGGTTGGTGCTCATGCGGTGCTGCGAGCCGAAGAAGATGGTGCCGGCGGCGCGCAGGCTGCGCGGCTTGCCGACGCGCAGGTAGATGGCCTTGACGCCCTCGGTGCAGGTCTTGCACAGGGCGGCGTTGAACGCCTTGAAGTCGCCGGCGGGGCCGTCGGCGCGCGGTGCTTCGTCACGCAGCTCGGCCAGGTCGAGGCTCCAGCGGTCGATCTGGATGTCGCGGATCACGTTGGCGCCCAGGCCACTGTCGCCGCGCAGCAGGCTGGCGTCGGCGAAGTACTTGGGCATGAAACCCAGCGGGATGAGGATCAGCAGGATGTTCAGGTGGAAGCGCCATTTTAGCCACCACTGCTTGAAGCCGCCCTGCGGCACACTGTTCGCCTGGCTCATGGCTGGGCCTCCACAGGGGTTTCACGGGGTTGCCTGGCCCGTGCCGGGCGCTCGCTGCGCTTGAGCGCGGCGGCGGTGGCCTGGGCGGTGCGCTTGGTCCAGATCAACAGGCCGCTGAGCACCATCAGGGTCAGCACCAGGCCGAAGAAGAACCAGATCAGCTTGATCGCCAGGCCGCCGAAGTCGCCGGTGTGCAGCGGGCGCATCGACTCGGTGACGAACTCCAGGGTCGAGCGGTCGCCGAGCAGGAACTGGGCGTCGACGTTGCGCGTGTAGGGGTTCACTTCGGCGGTCTGGAACATCAGCGGGTACCAGCCGCGGCCGCCCATGCTGTAGTGGCTGTAGGCGGTCAGCGGCAGGGAGATGAAGCTCACGTCCAGGCCCGGGATGCGTTCGGTGGCGATGCGCGCGGCCTCGTCCAGGTCGATGCGCGGCGCCGGCGTGCCGTCGGGCGTCTGCGGCACCTGCTCGCGGGCGATCACTGGCACCACCGGTTCGGTGGAAATGGTCACGTGGTTGTCGCCGAGGATCGCCTGGATCAGGAACCAGGTGCCGGTGATGGAAATCACCGCGATGAACCAGATCGACCACACCCCGGCCAGGCGGTGCACATCGCCCCAGAAGATCCGCGAGCCGTGGCCGGTACGCACCGGCTTGAAGAAGCCGCGCCAGAACTTCTTGTACACCACAAGCCCCGTGACCAGCGAAGCCAGCATCGGCAGGCCCAGCAGCGACACCAGGTACCAGCCCCAGCTGTAGCCGTTGGTGAACGGCACCAGCCACCAGCCGTGCAGGGCGCGGGTGAAGGCCTCGAAGTCGAAGTTCGGCCGCTGGCCCTGGATCGCCCCGGAGTACGGGTTGACGTAGAGCAGCGCGGTGGTGCCGTCAGGGCGGGTCACCGAGGCGTTCAGGGCGAAGTGCGAGCCGTCCGGCTGGCTGAGGAAGCGCACCGCCAGCTCCGGCTCGGCGGTGTGCATGGCGGTGAGCACCTGCTGGAAGCTCAGGCGCTCGGCGTCGGGCGCATCGAGCGGCTTGCTGGCGCGCACATCCGGGTTGGCCAGCCAGACGATCTCCTGGCTGACCACGGCGAGCATGCCGGTGAAACACACGATCAGGACAAAGAACCAGATCGGCAGGGCGAGCCAGCTGTGCACCAGGAACCACAGCTTGGAGGCGGATTTCTTCTTCGGTTGTCGGGCCATCGGTCGGTCTTCTACATAAAAAGTGCGGTCGAGGCTCGGCTCAACCGTGAAGGCTGCACTTAATAGGACGAATGAGAATGAGAAACCTGCCAAGGTAAATGAAAGTAAATGTTTCAAGGCGACCGGCGGCGGCCCGCGCCGTCCGTTAATTTTCCCCTCCGTTCATCCGTTTTCCATGCACGACCGAGCTGCCCCGCTCGTTGCCCCTCTTTACGGATGAACGCCAATGAATGCTCAAGATGCCCGCAACCTTGCCCGCCGATTCCTCGAGTTGCCGGCGCAAAAACGCAGGATCTTCTTGCAGGCGCTGGCCCGGGAGCAGGTCGACTTCGCCCAGTTCGCCATCCCTGCCGGGGTGCAGGCCGCCGAGCGCGGCATGCCCTCATATGCCCAGCAGCGCATGTGGTTCCTCTGGCAGCTCGATCCCCAGGGCGCGGCCTACAACCTCCCGGGCGCCGTTGGCCTGGACGGGCCGCTGGACCGTGATGCGCTGGCCCAGGCCCTGGAGGCGCTGGCCGAGCGTCATGAAACCCTGCGCAGCGCCTTGCGCCAGGAGGGTGAACACGGGCTGCGCCAGGTCGCCGCGGCCCAGGCGGTGACCGTCGATTTCGAAGACCTCAGCGCACTGGATGCCGCCGCCCGCGAACAGGCGGTGCAGGAGCGCGCGCAAGCCCAGGCCCAGCGCCCGTTCGACCTGGAGCAGGGCCCACTGTGGCGGGTGCGCCTGCTCAAGCTGGGCGCCGAGCGCCATGTGCTGCTGCTGACCTTGCACCACATCGTCTCCGATGGCTGGTCGATGAACGTGCTGATCGACGAGTTCATCCGCTGCTACGACGCCTTCAGCCAGGGCCAGCCCATGCCGCTGGCGGCGCTGCCGATCCAGTACGCCGACTACGCCCTGTGGCAGCGCGCCTGGCTGGAAGCCGGCGAGCAGGAGCGCCAGCTGGCCTACTGGCAACAGGTGCTGGGTGACGAGCACCCGGTGCTGGAACTGCCCACCGACCACCCGCGCCCAGCCACCCCCAGCCATCGCGGCACCCGCTTCAACTTCGCGGTCGATGCCGAGCTGGCCCTGCAGTTGCGCGCCCTGGCCCAGCAGCAACAGGCCAGCCTGTTCATGGTGCTGCTGGCGGCCTTCGATGCCTTGCTCTACCGCTACAGCGGCCAGGCCGAGTTGCGCGTGGGGGTGCCCATCGCCAACCGCAACCGCGCCGAAGTCGAAGGGCTGATCGGCTTTTTCGTCAACACCCAGGTGCTCAACTGCCGCATCGACGAGCACCTCACGGTGGCCGGGCTGATTGCCCAGGTGCGCGACACCGCCCTCGGCGCCCAGGCGCACCAGGAGCTGCCGTTCGAGCGCCTGGTCGAAGCGCTCAAGCTCGAACGCAGCCTGGCGCTCAACCCGCTGTTCCAGGTGATGTACAACCACCAGCCGCTGGTCACCGACCTCAGCGCGCTGCAGACCGCCTCGGGCATTCGTTTCGACCTGATCGAGTGGAAGGGCCGCACCACCCAGTTTGATCTGAGCCTGGACACCTGGGAGAAGGGCGGGCAACTGTACGCCGCACTGACCTACGCCGACGAGCTGTTCGACGCGCCGACCATCGCGCGCATGGCCGGCCACTGGCTCAACCTGCTGCGCGCCATGGTCGCCGACACCAATCAAGCGGTGGCGCGCCTGCCGATGCTGGGCGCCGATGAACAGCAACAGCTGTTGCACGCCTGGAACCCGCCGGGTGACGGCTTTGACCAGGTGTCGCGCATCGACCAGAGCATCGCCCGCCAGGCCGCCGAACAGCCCGAGGCGCTGGCCCTTACCTTCGGCCTTGAGCAGTACAGCTATGGCCAGCTCGACCGCTGGGCCAACCGCCTGGCCCAGCGCCTGGTGGCGGCCGGTGTCGGCCCCGAGACCCGGGTCGGCGTGGCCCTGCCGCGTACCCCGCAACTGCTGGTGTCGCTGCTGGCGGTGTTCAAGGCCGGCGGCGCCTACGTGCCGCTGGACCCGGACTACCCGGCGGAGCGCGTGGCCTACATGCTCGAAGACAGCGCCGCGCATCTCGTGATCAGTGACCCTGAAGTGGCCCAGCGCCTGGCCCTGGCCGACTGCGCCGAGGTGCTGCTGGTGGACGCCGACGAGCAGAGCCTGGCCGCCTGGCCGGGCCTGCCGCCGGCCAATCACGCCGTGGCGCAGAACCTCGCCTACGTGATCTACACCTCAGGCTCCACCGGCCGCCCGAAAGGCGTGGCCATTACCCACCGCAACGTCATGGCGCTGCTGCACTGGTCGCATCAGGTGTATGGCCGTGAAGACATCCAGGGTGTGCTGGCCTCGACCTCGATCTGCTTCGACCTGTCGGTGTGGGAGCTGTTCGTGACCCTGGCCGCGGGCGGCTCCATCGTGCTGGCGCGCAATGCCCTGGAGTTGCCGCAGCTGCCGGCGCGCGACCAGGTACGCCTGGTCAACACCGTGCCCTCGGCCATCACCGCGCTGCTGCGCGATGGCCAGTTGCCCGCCGGCGTGCGCATCGTCAACCTCGCCGGCGAGCCGCTCAAGCAGCGGGTGGTGGACGAGCTCTACCGCCAGCCGGGGCTGGCGCACGTGTACGACCTGTACGGCCCCTCGGAAGACACCACCTACTCGACCTGGACCCGCCGCCAGGCTGGTGGCCGTGCCAGCATCGGCCGGCCGCTGCCGCACACCGCCGCCTACCTGCTCGACGCCGCCCTGCAGCCGGTGCCGCAAGGTTGCGCCGCCGAGCTGTACCTGGCCGGTGCCGGCATTACCCGTGGCTACCTCGGGCGCCCGGGGCTGACCGCCGAACGCTTCGTGCCAGACCCATTCGCCGCCGACGGCGGGCGCCTGTACCGCACCGGCGACCTGCTGCGCTACCGCGACCAGGGCGAGCTTGAGTACATCGGCCGCATCGACCATCAGGTCAAGGTGCGCGGTTTCCGTATCGAGCTGGGCGAGATCGAGGCGCGGCTGCAAGCGCAGGCGCAGGTCAGCGAAGTGGCGGTGCTGGCCCCGGAAGGCCCGAGCGGCCGCCAGCTGGTGGCCTATGTGGTGCCGGCCGATACCGCGTTGCTCGAAGACCCGGCGGCCCAGGGCAAACTGCGCGAGCAACTGCGCGCCGCGCTGGGCGAGCACCTGCCCGACTACATGGTGCCCGCCGCCATGCCGATGCTGGCCGCGCTGCCGCTGACCCCCAACGGCAAGCTCGACCGCAAGGCGCTGCCGGCGCCCGACGCGTTGCAGGCGCAGCGCGAGCATGTGGCGCCCGGCGATGCCCGCGAACAGGCACTGGCGCAGATCTGGCAAGCCTTGCTGGGCCTCGAGCAGGTCGGCGTGCTGGACAATTTCTTCGAGCTCGGCGGTGACTCGATCGTCTCCATGCAGGTGGTCAGCCGTGCCCGCGAGGCCGGGCTGGCGCTGACCCCCAAGGACATCTTCCAGCACCAGACCATTCGCGGCCTGGCCCAGGTGGCCGGGCAGGCGAGCCAGGCTGTGGTGCGTGGGCCGGCCAGCGGCGAAGTACCGCTGACGCCTATCCAGCATTGGTTCTTCGACCAGGCCATCCCCAACCGCCAGCACTGGAACCAGGCCCTGCTGCTCGATGCCCGCGCACCGCTGCAGGGCGAGGCGCTGGCCCAGGCCGTGCAGCAACTGGTCGAACACCACGACAGCCTGCGCCTGCGCTTCGAGCAGCACGGCGGCACCTGGCAGCAGCACTATGGCGAAACCGCCGGCGAAGTGTTTCAGCGCTGCACGGCGGCCGATGCCGAAGCTGCTCTGGCACTGTGCGAGGCAGCGCAGCGCAGCCTGGATCTGGCTCACGGGCCGTTGCTGCGGGTGCTGCTGATCGAGCTGCCCGAGGGCCGCCAGCAGCTGCTGCTGGTGCTGCACCACCTGGTGGTGGACGGGGTGTCCTGGCGGGTGCTGCTCGAAGACCTCGAGCAGGCTTACCGCCAGGTGCTGGCCGGCCAGCCGCCACGCCTGCCGGCGCGCACCAGCGCATATCAGGATTGGGCACTGCGCCTGCAGCAGGCCTTGCCCGGCTACCAGGTGCAGTTGCCCTGGTGGCGCGAACACCTGGGGCGCGCGGCAGTCGCCGAACTGCCGTGCGACAACCGCGAAGGTGCGCTGCACAACCGTCATGAGCACAAGATCGAATGCCGCTTCGACGCCGAACTCACCCGCCAGTTGCTGCAGGTCGCACCAGCGGCCTACCGCACCCAGGTCAACGACCTGCTGCTCACCGCCCTGGCACGAGTGCTGTGCCGCTGGACGGCGGCGCCGGGCGCGCTGATCGAGCTGGAAGGGCATGGCCGCGAAGACCTGTTCAGCGACCTCGACCTGTCGCGCAGCGTCGGCTGGTTCACCAGCCTGCAGCCGGTGCTGCTGGTGCCCGAAGCCGAGCTGGGCGCTTCGCTGGTGGCGGTCAAGGAGCAATTGCGCTGCGTGCCCGACAAGGGCATCGGCCACGGCCTGCTGCGTCACCTCGGTGATGCAGCCACCCGTGCGGAACTGGCGGCCATGCCGCGCCCGCGGGTGACCTTCAACTACCTTGGCCAGTTCGACCGCCAGTTCGATGAGCAGGCGTTGCTGGTGCCCGCCAGCCATGGCGCCGGCCAGGGCCAGGACCCGGACGCGCCGCTGGCCAACTGGCTCACCGTCGAAGGCCAGGTGTACGGAGGCGAGCTGGCCTTGCAGTGGGGCTTCAGCCAGCAGATGTTCGCGGCCGAACGCATCCAGGCCCTGGTCGATGCTTTCGCCGAGGAACTGCGCGCATTGGTCGCCCACTGCGTCCAGGCCCCCGGGCAGGTGACCGCCTCGGACTTCCCGCTGGCCGGGCTCGATGGCGCGGCGCTGGCGCAACTGCCGGTGGCCGCACGGCAGCTCGAAGACCTCTACCCGCTGTCGCCGATGCAGCAGGGCATGCTGTTCCACAGCCTCTATGAACAAGCCGGCAGCGACTACATCAACCAGATGCGCGTGGATGTCGAGGGCCTGCACCCCGCACGCCTGCGCGACGCCTGGCAGCAGGCGCTGGACGCCCATGCCATCCTGCGCACCGGCTTTGCCTGGCAAGGCGAGCAGGGCAAGCCGCTGCAAATGGTCATGCGTCAGGTCGAACTGCCCTGGCGCGAACTGGACTGGCGCGACCGCGCCGACCTGCCGCAGGCGCTCGCCGCCCTGGCCCAGGAGGACCGCGAGCACGGCTTCGACCTGGCCCAGGCCCCGTTGCTGCGCCTGACCCTGGTGCGCACCGGCGAGGCCCGCCACCACCTGATCCAGACCTGCCACCACCTGCTGCTGGACGGCTGGAGCAACTCGCGCCTGCTCGGCGAAGTCCTGCAACGCTATGCCGGGCAGCAAGTGGCGCCCCCGGTCGGGCTGTACCGCGATTACATCCAATGGCTCGGTCAGCAGGACATGGCGGCCAGCGAGGCGTTCTGGCGCGACCAGCTCGCCTCGCTGGAAACCCCGACGCGCCTGGCCCACGCGCTGCCCACGCCGCCGCAAGCGGTGGCACAGGCCAGCCACGGCGACTTCTACCAAACCATCGATGCGGCCTTGGGCGAGCGCCTGGGCGCCTTTGCCCGGCAGCAGAAAGTCACCGTCAATACCCTGGTCCAGGCGGCCTGGCTGTTGCTGCTGCAACGCTGCACCGGCCAGGACTGCGTGGCTTTCGGCGCCACCGTGGCCGGGCGCCCGGCGCAACTGCCGGGCATCGAGGCGCAGATCGGCCTGTTCATCAACACCTTGCCGGTGATCGCCCGGCCGGCCCTGCAGCAAACCCTGGGCGACTGGCTGCAACAGGTGCAGGCGCTCAACCTGGCACTGCGCGAACACGAACACACGCCACTGTTCGAGATCCAGCGCTGGTCGGGGCAGGGCAGCGATGCACTGTTCGACACCTTGCTGGTGTTCGAGAACTACCCGCTGTCGGCGGCGCTGGCCCAGTCCGGCCAGGCCGGCGTGCGCTTTGGCGAAGTCGCCAACCTGGAACGCACCAACTACCCGCTGACCCTGGCCGTGACCCTTGGCGAGCGCCTGCAGGTGCACTACAGCTACCTGTGCGCGGCGCTCGACGCCGGTACGGTGCAGGCCCTCGCGGCGCAGCTGGAATGCCTGTTGGGGCAGTTCGTCGACGGCGCAGGCCAAGTGCTGGCGACCCTCGACAGCGTGCCCCCGGCTGCCCGCCAGGCGCTGCTGGCGATGCCCGCCGCCTTGCCGGCGCAGGCCGCGACGGTGTGGCTGCACCAGTTGATCGAGGCCCAGGCCCGGCGCACGCCGGAGGCCATTGCCCTGGTCGCCGAGGGCCGGGCGCTGAGCTACGCCAGCCTCGACAGCCAGGCCAGCGACCTGGCCCAGCGGCTGGTCGCCGAGGGCGTCGGCCCGGAGGTGCTGGTGGGCATCTCGCTGCCCCGTGGCGAGCGCCTGATCATTGGCCTGCTGGCCATCCTCAAGGCCGGCGGCGCCTATGTGCCGCTGGACCCGGAATACCCCGCCGAGCGCCTGGGCTACATGCTGGCAGACAGCGGTGTGCAGCTGGTGCTGGGGGATGCCCGCAGTGCGGCGTTGCTGGCCGGCAGCGCCGCGCGCCTGCTGCGGGTCGATGAGCTGGTGCTGGCCACCCAGGGCGTCGAGTCCCCGTCGCCAACCCTCGCCGGCAACAACCTGCTGTGCCTGCTGTACACCTCCGGTTCCACCGGCCGGCCCAAGGGCGTGGCCCTGGAGCAGGGCGCCTTGCTGCGCCACCTGCTGACCATGCAGCGCTTCTACCGCATCGACAGCAGCGACCGCTTCCTGCATTTCGCTTCGCTGAACTTCGACTGGGGCACCGAGCAGTGGCTGCTGCCGTTGATCAGCGGCGCCCGCTGCGTGCTGCGCGGCGAAGGCCTGTGGAGCGCTGAAGAAGCGCTGGAGGTGATCGAGCGCGAGCAGGCCAGCCTGGTCTATTTCCCCACCCAGTACGCCTGCCAGCTGGCGGCCTGGGCCGCGGCCCACGGCCGTACGGCGTCGGTGCGCTCGTTCAACGTGGCGGGCGAGGCCTTCCCGCGCGAGGGCTTCGAGCAGATCCAGGGGCAACTGCGCCCGCAGCATATCGTCAACGGCTACGGGCCGACCGAAACGGTCATCACCCCCTTCCTCTGGGAGGCCGATGCCGCCACCCGTTTCACCAGCGCCTATGCGCCCATCGGCCGACCGGTGGCCGGGCGCAGCGCCTACCTGCTGGCCGAAGGCCTGGCCTTGCAGGCCGATGGTGTGGTCGGTGAGCTGTATATCGGTGGCGAGGCCCTGGCACGCGGCTACCATGCGCAGCCATCGCTGACCGCCGAACGTTTCGTCCCCGACCCGTTCGCCAGCACCCCCGGCGCGCGGCTGTACCGCAGCGGCGACCTGGTCCGGCGCCTGCCGGACGGGCAGATGGAATACATCGGCCGGGTCGACCATCAGGTGAAGATCCGCGGCTTCCGCGTCGAGACCGGTGAAATCGAGGCCTGCCTGCTGGCCCAGGCGGCTGTCGCCGAGGCGGCCGTGGTGGCCGTGCCGGGCCCGGTCGGCCAGCAACTGGTGGCCTACGTGGTGCCGCGACAGGCGCTGGCCGAGGCTGACCGCGAGGCCCAGGCCGCACTCTGCGAAGGGTTGCGCGCAGCGCTCGGCGTAGCGCTGCCCGACTACATGCAGCCGGCCCACTGGCAGGTCATGGCGCAATTGCCACTGACCCCCAACGGCAAGCTCGACCGCAAGGCCTTGCCAGCGCCGGACGCCAGCCTGCTGGCACAGGCCTTCGAAGCGCCACGCAGCGCCCTGCAAGGCGAGCTCGCGACGCTGTGGGGCGAACTGCTGGGCGTCGAGCGGGTAGGCCTGCGCGACAACTTCTTCGACCTCGGCGGCCATTCACTGCTGGCCACCCAGGTGATCAGCCGGGTGCGCCATGCCCGGGGCGTCGAGCTGCCCTTGCGCAGCCTGTTCGAAGCCCGTGACCTGGAGGCGTTCGCCGCCACGGTCGATGCCTGCGTGGCGGCCCCGGCTGTGCTGGCGGTGCCGCAGTTGCAAGCGCTGGACCCCGCGCAGCGCCAGCCGCTGTCGTTCGCCCAGCAACGCCTGTGGTTCCTCTGGCAACTGGAGCCACACAGCTCGATGTACAACATCCCGCGCGCCCTGCAGCTCGACGGCGAGCTGGACATCGACGCCGTGCGCACGGCCTTCGAGGGCTTGCTGCAACGCCATTCGGTGTTGCGTACCACCTACGCCCAGGAAGGCGGCGACAGCTGGCAGCAGGTGCATGCGCACATGGCCTTGCCGTTGGCCGTCGTCGATCTGTGCCAGGCCCCGGCCGCCACCCGCGAGGTGGCGATCGCGCAAGCCCTGGCCGAGCAGGCGCAGGCGCCGTTCGACCTGGTCAACGGCCCGGTGCTGCGGGTGGCGGTGCTGCGCCTAGCCGAACAGCAGCACCTGCTGCTGGTGACCTTGCACCACATCGTCGCCGACCACTGGTCGTTCGGCATCCTGCTGCGCGAATTCGTCGCCCTCTACGACGCCGCCGTGCGGCGCGCCCCGGCATCGCTGCCGGCGCCGGGCCTGGCCTACCTGGACTTCGCCGTGTGGCAGCGCCAATGGCTGGCGGCCGGGCAGATGCAGCGCCAGCTCGATTACTGGCAGCGCACCCTGGGCGACGACCATCGCCTCAGCCGCCTGCCGGGCAGCCCGCAGGCCGGCGTGAGCGCCGGCACCTGCCAGGTACACGCCTTCGATTTCCCGCCAGCGCTGGCCGAGGCCCTGCGCGCCACCGCCAAGGCCCGTGGCCTGACCCTGTACATGCTGTTGCTGGCCGGCTTCTCGCTGGTGGTGGCGCAGCGTTGCGACAGCCGTCGGGTGCGCCTGGGTACCGACGTTGCCAACCGCAACCATGCGGGGGTTGAAGAAATGGTCGGCTTCTTCGTTAACCAGTTGGTACTGCAGCTGACGCTGGACGACAGCCTCAGTGGCGAACAGTGGCTGGAGCGCTGCCGCGACGTGGTGGTCGGTGCTTCCGATCACCAGGACCTGCCGTTCGACCGCTTGGTCGAGGCCCTGCGCCTGCCGCGTCAGGCCGGCCGTTCACCGCTGTTCGCGATCAAGTTCATCTACCAGGAAGGCAGCCTGCCGATGCGGGCGCCACAAGGCCTGCAGGTGACCCCGCAGGAGGCGGGGCAGGGCGCCACCGAGCTGGACCTGATCGCCGAGTTCGTCAACGCCGAGCGCCTGACCGCCGCCTTCAAATGCGACGCCAGCCTGTACACGGCGGCCGACATGCAAGGGCTGTTCGTGCAGTTGCAAGGGGTGTTCGAGCGCTTGCTCGAAGCGCCCGAAGCGCCCCTGGCGCAGTTGCTGGCCCATGCCGCGCAGCTGCAGGCCAGTGCCGAACAGGCGGCGGCCGAGGCGCGCCAGGCGCAGCTCAAGGCGCAGCACCCGATCCGTCGGCGCGCCCGTGGGGTCGAGCTGCAGTAGTGATTGTCATGCCGGTGGCCGCTGGGCCGCCGGCTTTACCGAACGGGAGATGGAAATGTCCAACAGCGAGGCGCAAGCCATTCCGGTATTGGCCAAGGGGCGGCGCAAGAGTTTGAGCATGGACCACGACAGCCTCGTGGCCTTTTCGCCAATGTTCGAAGGCCACAGCCTGCCGTTGCTGTGCACGCCCAAGGTGGCGGGCATCAACCTGGCCGAATGGGCCGGGCAGAATCGTGCGCTGATCGAAAGCAAGCTGGACCAGCACGCCACCATCCTGTTCCGCGGCTTCGCCGTGCAGGACATCGGCGAGTTCAACCAGTGCGTCGATGCGATTTCCGGCGGCGCCCTGGAGTACCTGTTCCGCGCCTCGCCGCGCACCCAGATCACCCGCAAGCACAATGTCTACAGCTCGACCGACTACCCGGCGGTGGAGAAGATTTTCCCGCACAACGAGCACTCCTATTCTCCGGTGTTCCCGCTGCACCTGTATTTCTACTGCGACCTGCCGTCGCCCACCGGCGGCGAAACCCCGTTCGGCGATACCCGGCTGATCCTGCCGCGCATCGACGCCGAGGTGCGCGATGCCTTCGTGCGCAAGGGCGGCGTGCTGTACGTGCGCAACTACGGCGACGGCATGGGCCTGCCCTGGCAGACCGTGTTCCAGACCGAAAACCGCGCCGAGGTCGAGGCCTACTGCGCGAAGATCGGCGTGGAACCCGAGTGGAAATCCGGCAACCGCCTGCGTACCCGCCAGAAAGGCCCGGCCATGGTCCGCCACCCGCGCACCGGCGAAACCGTGTGGTTCAACCACGCCACCTTCTTCAATGCCCTGACCCTGCCTGAGAGCATCCGCGACAGCCTGCGCGCCGAGTTCGCCGACGACGAACTGCCGCAGAACACCTTCTACGGCGACGGCAGCCCTATCCCCGAGGATCACATCCGCCACCTGCAGCAGATCTACCGCGACGTCATGGTCGAGTTCCCTTGGCAGAAGGGCGACGTGGTGATCCTCGACAACATCCTCACCATCCACGCGCGCAACGGTTACACCGGCCCGCGAAAGATCCTCACGGCCATGGCCATTCCCCTGAAAAGCAGCGAAGTGGCACTGGGCCAAGGAGTTCAAGCATGACCACAAGCAACGCAGAAATTTTCCAGACCTCGGCGCAACAGGCGCATCTGCTCCAGGCCAGCGGCGGCCAGGCGCTGGCTGCGCGGCTGTGGCTGCAACTGCACGCCGAGCCCTCCCTCGAGACGCTGCGGCAGGCCCTGGCCGAGCTGTGCGAGCGTCACGAAATCCTGCGCACCCGCTACGTGCAGGTGCCGGGCCTGAAACACCCGGCGCAGGAAATCCACGCTCAGGTGAACCTGCGCGTGCGTCACGCCGCCTCGGCCGAGCAGGCCCGCCTGCAGGTGGCCGAAGACCTCGGCCAGGCCCCGCTGGCCGCAAGCCTCGAGGGGCGCAACCTGCTGCTGGGCGTGGCACTGGCCAGTGCCGACCCGGCCGCATTGCGCCTGCTGGGTGATGAGCTGCAAGCCTTGCTGCGCGGTGAAGCGCTGGCCGAGTTCGATGCCCTGCAATACGCCGACTACGCCGCCTGGCAGGGCGACCTGGCCCAGGAAAGCATCGGCCAGCAAGGGCGTGCGTTCTGGCGCGGCCTGCTGGCCGAGCAGGCGCGCCCCGTTGCCTTGCCGTTCGAGCGCCGCGTGGCGCTGGCCGAGGCGCCGTGCGTCGAGCAATTGGCCGCCCCCGTGGCTGACGCCTTGGCCAAGCTGGCCGAGGTGGGGCAGATCAGCACCGACGAAGCCCTGGCGGTACTGTGGGCCGCGTTCCTGGTCGAGCTGGGGCAGCCCGCCAGCGTGGTGCTGGGGCTGGAGGTCAGCGGGCGCAACGAACAGCTCGAACAGACCGTCGGCCACTTCGCCCGCCAGCTGCCGCTGGTGCTGGCGCTCGACAGCAGCCGAGGCCTGGGCGAGCAACTGCCGGGTTTGCTCGGTCAGTTGCGCCAGGGCCTGTCCTGGCTCGACTGCCTGGACGAAACCGACCTGGGCGAAGCCCTGCTGCCGGCCTTCGCCTGTGGCTATCGCGCCGAGGCCGCGCAGCTGGAGCAGGACTGGCCGCTGGGGCAGAAGCTGCTGTTGCGCGCCGAACAGCGCGGGCAGGGCCTGGCCCTGCGCCTGGTCAGCCCGGCACGGGTATTCGATGCCGCCCAGTTGCAGGCGTGGCTGGCGCAGTTCGTCCAGTTTGCCGTGCAGGTGGCCGCCAACCTCGACCAGCCGCTGAGCCAGTTGAACGGTGTCGATAGCGCCCAGGCCGAGCAGTTGCTGCAACGCTTCGAGCGCAGCGCCGAGCGGGTAGAGCTGCCTGGTGAAACCCTGCACGGGCTGTTCGAGCAGGCCGCCAAGGCCACCCCAGGGCATACCGCCCTGCAAGTCGGCGCACAGGCGCTGGACTACGCCAGCCTCGACCAGCGCGCCAACGGCCTGGCCCAGGCGCTGCGCGAGCGCGGTGTCGGCCCCGACAGCGTGGTGGCGGTGTACGGCGAGCGTTCGGTGGAAATCGTCGTGACCCTGCTGGCCATTCTCAAGGCGGGTGGCGCCTACCTGCCGCTGGACCCCAGCTACCCGGCCGAGCGCCTGGCGTTCATGCTGCACGACGCCCGCGCCCAGTGCCTGATCACCCTGCGCCCCCTGGCCGACGGCATCGAGGTGCCGGAAGGCGTTGCCCGCCTGGCCCTCGAACAGGGCCTGCCGGCCGCCCAGGCACAGGCCCCGGCCGTGGCGCTCGCCCCCGGCAACCTGGCTTACGTGATCTACACCTCCGGCTCCACCGGCAAGCCCAAGGGCGTGATGATCAGCCATGCCAACGCCTGTGCCTCGACCCGCGCCCGTGGCGAGTTCTACCGGGCCCCGCTGCGGCGCTTCCTGATGCTGTCGTCGTTCTCGTTCGACAGCTCGGTGGCAGGGATCTTCTGGACCCTCGGCCAGGGCGGCACCCTGTACCTGCCCGAAGAGCAGGCGCACAAAGACCCGGCGCGCCTGGCGCAGTTGATATCTGAGCAGGGCATCAGCCATTTCCTGGCCCTGCCGTCGTTCTACGCACAGATCCTCGAACACCTGCAGCAGCCCGCGCTGGCCTGCGTCATCGTCGCCGGCGAAGCCTGCCCGCTGGAGCTGCCGGCGCGGCATGCCGAACGCCTGCCGCAGACCCTGCTGGTCAACGAGTACGGCCCGTCGGAGAGCTCGGTGTGGTGCTCGGCGCATGCCGTGCAAGCCCTGCCGGCGTATGAGCGGGTGTCGATCGGTGGCGCCATTGCCGGCACCCGCCTGCGGGTGCTTGATGAACAAGGCGAACTGGTCGGCTTCGGCCGTGAGGGCGAGCTCTACGTGGGTGGCCCGGGCCTGGCCCGTGGTTATCTGCAGCGCCCTGGCCTGACCGCCAGCCGCTTCGTGCCCGACCCGTTTGCCACAGCCCCCGGCCAGCGCCTGTACCGCACCGGCGACCGGGTCAGCCCCGGCGTCGAAGGTACCCTGGACTACCTCGGGCGCCTGGACTTCCAGCTCAAGCTGCGCGGCTTCCGCGTGGAACTGGGCGAAATCGAAGCGCGCCTCGCCCAGCAGCCCGAGGTGCGCGAAGCCGCCGTGGTGGTGCGCGAGACGGGCGCCGGCGCGCAGCTGGCGGCCTTCGCCACCCTGCGTGACCCGGCCAGCGCCAGCGGACTGGAAAACCGCCTGCTGGAGCGCCTGCGCGAGCAGATGCCCGAGTACATGGTGCCGGCCTTCCTGCGCGTACTCGACCGCTTGCCGCTGACCCCCAATGGCAAGCTCGACCGCACCGCGCTCGCCGCCCTGCAAGCCCAGGGCAGCGCCTACCAGGCGCCGCGCAACGAACTGGAGCAGACCCTGGCGCAGATCTGGCAGGAGGCCTTGCAGCTGGAACAGGTGGGCGTGCATGACAACTTCTTCGCCCTGGGCGGCCACTCGCTGCTGGCCACGCGCATCCGCTCCCAGGTGCAGGAACGCCTGAACCTGGACCTGCCGCTGCGGGTGTTCTTCGAAGGTGAAACCGTGGCCTTGCTGGCCGAGCAGGTCGAGCGACATCGCGGCTCGGGCGTCAGCGAGGACAAGGCCGACGCCCTCGAAGTCCTGTTCGATGCGGTGGAGGACGTATGACCGCGCTGTCCGACCGCATGCAGGGGCTGGCCAAGCGCTTCGCCGCATTGCCAGCACAGGAGCGCCAGGTGTTGCAAGGGCGCATGCGCGAGCAGGGCCTGGCCTTCGATCTGCTGCCCATCCCACCCCGAGACAATCTCGACGAATTGGTGCAGGCCTCGTTCTCCCAGCAGCGCCTGTGGTTGCTGTGGCAGCTCGACCCGCAGTCCGCGGCCTACAACCAGCCGGCGCTGCTCAGCGTGCGCGGGGCGTTCGACGCCCAGCGCCTGGAGCACAGCCTGCAGGCCCTGGTGCAGCGCCATGAGGCGCTGCGCACCAACTTCCGCCAGGACGAGCAACAGGTCCTGCAAGTGCTGCACAGCCACCGCGCCTTCAGCCTGCAGCACCAGGACCTGCGCGGCAGCAGCCCGGCGCAGCTGGAGCAGGTGGCTGAGGCGCTGACCGCGCAGCCGTTCGACCTCGAACACGACCTGCTACTGCGCGCCACCTTGCTGCACACCGGCGAGCAGCAGTGGGTGCTGGTGTTCTGCACCCACCACATCGTCACCGACGCCTGGTCGATGCCGATCCTGATCGAAGAGGTGCTGCGCCATTACCAGCAGCAGGCGCCGGCGCCTGCCTTGCCGATCCAGTACGCCGACCACGCCCGCTGGCAGCGCCTGTGGCTGGAGGCCGGCGAGGCCGAGCGCCAGCTCGGCTACTGGCGCGAGCGCCTGGGCGTGGCCGAAGACAGCCTCGAACTGCCCGCCGACCATCCGCGCCCGGCGCGGCGCAGCGGCCGTGGCGCGCGGCTGGCCATCGAGCTGCCGGCGGGGCAGGGCGGGGCGGTCCGGCAACTGGCCGCGGCCAACGGCTGCACGCCGTTCATGGTGCTGCTGGCGACCTTGCAGGTGCTGCTGATGCGTTACAGCGCCAGCGAGGTGATCCGCGTCGGCACGCCGATCGCCAACCGGACCCGCGCCGAGGTCGAGGGGCTGATCGGCTTCTTCGTCAACACCCAGGTGCTGCAGGTGGAGCTCGATGGCCGCCACAGCTTCGTCGAGGTGCTGGCCCAGGTGCGCCAGCGCGTGCTCGAAGCCCAGGCCAACCAGGACCTGCCGTTCGAGCACCTGGTCGATGCCCTGCAAC
Source organism: Pseudomonas oryziphila (assembly GCF_003940825.1). Classification (NCBI taxonomy): domain Bacteria; kingdom Pseudomonadati; phylum Pseudomonadota; class Gammaproteobacteria; order Pseudomonadales; family Pseudomonadaceae; genus Pseudomonas; species Pseudomonas oryziphila. The sequence goes on from NZ_CP034338.1 coordinate 2,404,425, forward strand.
CCCAGCGCAGCCTGGACCGCACCCCGCTGTTCCAGGTGCTGTTCAATCACCAGGTCGCGTCCCGCCAGGGCAACCGCTGGCAATTGCCGGGCGTCGAGCTGGCGCCGCTGGACATCACCCGCGAATCCGCGCGCTTCGACCTGGCGCTGAACACCGAAGAGCAGGGCGAGCGCCTCAGCGCCTCGCTGCTGTATGCCACCGACCTGTTCGAGGCCCGCACCATCGAGCGCCTCGGCCAGCACTGGGCGCAGCTGCTGGGTGCCGCGCTGGCCGAGCCTGGGCGGGCCATCGAAACCCTGCCGCTGGGGCCGCTTGCCCAAGCCAGCGAGGCAGATGCGACAGTACGCGGCCCGTGGCTGCACCAGCGCTTCGCGGCCCAGGCCGCCGCGCATCCGCAGCGCATTGCCCTGGTTGAAGGTGCGCGCTCGCTGACTTACGCCGCCCTCGAGGCCAAAGCCAACCAGTTGGCCCGCCGCCTGATCGACAGCGGCGTGGCCCCGCGCACGCAGGTAGCGCTGTGCGCCGAGCGCCGCCTGGAAACCCTGGTGGGCCTGCTGGCCGTGCTCAAGGCCGGTGCCTGCTACGTCGCCCTCGATCCGCAGTACCCGCGCCAACGGCTGGAGCAGATGCTCGCCGACAGTGGCGCCGCTCACCTCCTGGCGCCCAGCGACCAGGCCGAACGCTTCAGCGGCTTCACCGACGTGACGCTGCACCTGCTGGACGATGCCAGCGGCCCGCTCGACGCCCCGTGCGCCGCGCCGACCTTGAACATGTTGGGCGGCGACCTGGCCTATGTGATCTTCACCTCCGGCTCCACCGGCAAGCCCAAGGCCGTCGGCGTCAGCCAGGCGGCACTGGCCAACTACCTGGACGGCATCGAACAGCGCCTGCCCCTGGGCCAGGTGCAGAGCATGGCGCTGGTCTCCACCCTGGCTGCCGACCTTGGCCATACCGTGCTGTTCGGCGCCTTGGCCGGCGGTCGCACCCTGCACCTGATCGATCCCGACACCGCGGTCGATGGCCAGGCTTTCGCCGCCTACATGCAGCAGCATGGCGTCGATGCGCTGAAGATCGTGCCGTCGCACCTGGGCGCGCTGCTGGGCAGCGACAACCATGGCGTGCTGCCGCGCCGTTGCCTGGTGCTGGGCGGCGAAGCCAGCCCGCCGGCCTTGCTGCAACGCATCCGCGCCCTGGCGCCGGGCTGCGCCCTGGTCAACCACTATGGGCCGACCGAAACCACGGTGGGCGTGTTCACCTGCCTGCTCGATGACCTGGGCAGCGCCGCACCGCTCGGCGCGCCGCTGCCCAACCTGCGCGCGCAGGTGCTCGATGGTGCCTTGCAGCAGGCGCCGCTGGGCAGCCAGGGCGAGTTGTACCTGGGCGGCGCGGGCCTGGCCCGTGGCTATCTGGGCCAGCCCGGGCTGACCGCCGAGCGCTTTGTCCCCGACCCGTTCGGCGACGGCCAGCGCCTGTACCGCAGCGGCGACCGCGTGCGCCAGCGCGCCGATGACCAGTTGCAGTACCTGGGCCGTGGCGACCAGCAGTTGAAGATTCGCGGTTACCGGGTCGAGCCCGGCGAAATCGAACAGCAACTGCTGGCCCATGGCGACGTGAACGAGTGCGTGGTCAGCGGCCAACCCGGTGCCAATGGCACCCAGCTGGTGGCCTACGTGGTGCTGGCGGCCGACGCAACGCTGCAGGCCGACAGCCTCAAGGCTTATCTGCGCGAACGGCTCTCGGCCCACCAGGTGCCGGCCCATGTGCTGGCGCTGGCGGCATTGCCGTTGACCGCCAACGGCAAGCTCGACCGCCGGGCCCTGCCGCAACCGCAGGCGCAGGCGGGCAGCACGCCCGCAACCCAGGGCGACGAGCGCCAGCAACGCATCGCCGCGCTGTGGCGCGAGGTGCTGCGCAGCCCGCAGATCGGCCTGGACGACAACTTCTTCGAGCTGGGCGGCGACTCCATCGTCGCCATCCAGCTGGTCAGCCGCGCGCGTGCTGCCGGCATTGCCTTCAGCGCCAGGGATGTGTTCGAACACCAGACCGTGCGCAGCCTGGCGGCCCGTGCCGGGTTCGACCAGCCGCAAGCGCTGGTCGAGCAGCCCGCCGCCGAGGGGCCGTGCCTGCTGTTGCCGATCCAGCAGGCGTTCTTTGCCGCCGACCCGGTCGAGCGCCATCACTGGAACCAGTCGTTGCTGTTGCAACCGCGCCAGCCACTGGACGCTGCCGTGCTGGAGCAGGCGCTGCTGCAGCTGTGGCGCCACCATGACGTGCTGCGCAGCTGCTTCACCCAGGGCGCGCAGGGCTGGCAGGCGCATATCCCGGCCGCCGATGAACCGCCGGCCGCGCTGCTGTGGCAGCGCCACTGCGCCACGCTCGAGGCGCTGGAACCGCTGCTGAACCAGGCCCAGCGCAGCTTCGACCTGGCCCGTGGCGATGTGCTGCGCGCTGTGCTGGCAACCCTGCCCGATGGTAGCCAGCGGCTGCTGCTGAGCGCCCACCACCTGGTGGTGGACGGGGTGTCCTGGCGCATCCTGCTGGAAGACCTGCAGGCCTGCCATGACGCCTTGCAGGCCGGTGCGCAGCCACGCCTGCCGGCCCGCAGCAGCTCGGTGCAGCGCTGGGGCCAGGCACTGGCCGACTGGGCGCAAGCCGAGCCGCAGCGCGCCACCTTGGATTACTGGGCGGCGCAGTTGCCGCAGCACGACCAGGAGCTGCCGCAGATGCTCAGCCGCGAACCTGCGCGCAGCGCCGACCGCCAGGTCGCCGTCACGCGCCTGGATGCGCGCCTGACCAGTGGGCTGTTGCAGGGCGCTTCGGCGGCCTACCGCACCCAGGTCAATGACCTGCTGCTGGCCGCCCTGGCCCGGGTGCTGTGCCGCTGGACCGGCGAAGCGTCGGTCAGCGTGCAGCTCGAAGGCCATGGCCGCGAGGACCTTGGCGCTGACCTGGACCTGTCGCGCACCCTGGGCTGGTTCACCAGCCTGTTCCCGGTGCGCCTGCAACCCGCCGCCGACCCGGCGGCGACCATCAAGCAGGTCAAGGAGCAACTGCGTGCGGTGCCCGACCGTGGCCTGGGCTTCGCCGCGCTCAAGTACCTGGGGGCTGCCGAAGACCGCGCGCGCCTGCAGGGCCTGCCGCTGCCGCGCATCACCTTCAACTACCTGGGGCAGGTGGACGCCACCTTCAACGATCAGGCGCTGTTGCGCCCGGCCCCCGAGGGCAAGGGCGACGAGCGCAGCCCCGAGGCGCTGCTGGGCAACTGGCTGACCCTCAGTGGCCAGGTGTATCAGGGCGTGCTGGCCCTGGAGTGGAGTTTCAGCGGGCAAATGTTCCAGCCCGAGACCATCCAGCGCCTGGCCGATGCCTACGCCGTCGAGTTGGGCGAGCTGGTGGAGCATTGCCTGGCGCCTTCGGCCGGTGCGCTGACGCCGTCGGATGTGCCGTTGGCCGGGCTCGACCAGGCCGCCCTCGACGGCCTGGCGTTGACTGCACGGGAGGTGGCGGACCTGTATCCGTTGTCGCCGATGCAGCAAGGCATGCTGTTCCATTCGCTGTACCAGGCCGAGGCCGGCGCCTATATCAACCAGCTGCACGTCGAGATCGGCGGGCTGGATGTCGCGCGCCTGCGCATGGCCTGGGAGCAGACCGTGCAGGCCCACGACATCCTGCGCAGTGCTTTCCTCTGGGGCGATGAGCAGGCCGAGCCGTTACAGGTGGTGCAGCGTCAGGTGCCGTCGCCGCTGCAGGAACTCGACTGGCGGGCGAAGGCCGACCTGCCGACCGCCCTCCAGGCGCTGTACGCCGAGCAGCGCAGCACGCCGTTCGACCTCGGGCGCGCGCCGTTGCTGCGGGTATGCCTGGTGCAGGTGGCGCCGGACCGCCATGTGATGGTGTACACCCACCACCACATCCTCATGGACGGCTGGAGCAGCGCCCAGGTCATGGGCGAGGTGATGCAGCGCTACCACGGTGCGCTGCCGGCCCAGGCGCCACAGCCGCTGCGTGACTACATTCGCTGGTTGCAAGCCCAGGATCCGGCCAGTGCCGAAGCCTTCTGGCGCGAGCAGTTGGCCGGGCTGCCGGCGCCGACCCGCCTGCTGGACTGCCTGCCGGGCGCGCAAGCCGGGCAAGGCGGCATGGCCAACGTCGACCGCACCCTGGACGTTGCCCAGACGCAACGCCTGGAAGCCTTTGCCCGCGCCCAGCGGGTGACGCTCAACACCCTGGTGCAGGGCGCCTGGGCATTGTTGCTGCAACGCCTGGCCGGGCAGCAGGCGGTGTGCTTCGGCGTCACCGTGTCTGGGCGGCCGGCGCAGTTGCCGGGCATCGAGCAGCAGATCGGGCTGTTCATCAATACCCTGCCGATGCTCGCAAACCCGGCGCCCGGGCAGGCCCTGGGCGAATGGCTGCGGACCTTGCAGGCCGGCAACTTGGCCATGCGCGAGTACGAGCACACCCCGCTGTATGACATCCAGCGCTGGGTGGGGCAGGGCGGCGAGGCGTTGTTCGACCACATCCTGGTGTTCGAGAACTTCCCCATGGCCGAGGCCCTGCAAGAGGCCGGTGGCGCCTTGAGTTTCGGTGAGGTTCACCAGCACGAGCGCACCAGCTACCCGCTGACCATCGCCGCCGGCGTTGGCCAGACCCTGCAACTGCAAATGAGCCACGACCTGGCGGTGCTGCCTGCGGCGGTGGTCGAGGGCCTGGCCGAACAGCTGTGCAACCTGCTGTTGGCCATGCCGGCGGCAGCCGACTGCGCGGTCGCCGAACTGCCCGTGCTGGGCCTGGTGCAGAACGAAGCACGGCTGCGCCATGAGCGCGCCCGGGTGGACGACTGCGCCGCCTTGGTGCCGGTGCACCTGCGCCTGCAGGCCCAGGCGTTGGCGCAACCCCAGGCCTGCGCGGTGGTGTGCGACGGGCAACAGCTCAGTTATGCCGAGCTGAACCGGCGCGCCAACCGCCTGGCCCATGCCTTGCGCGGGCGCGGCGTCGGCCCCGAGCACCTGGTGGGGATCTGCATGGGCCGCAGCGTCGAGCTGCCGGTGGCGGTGCTGGCCGTGCTCAAGGCCGGCGCCGGCTACGTGCCGCTGGACCCGGACTACCCCCAGGAGCGCCTGCAGGCCATGGTCGAGGACAGTGGTATCAGCCTGTTGCTCGGTGAAGCCGCGCTGCTGCGCGCTCACGCCGACGCCGGGGTGGCCACCCTGGCGCTGGACCAGCCGTTGGCCCAGCTTGCCGGGCAGGATGACGACCCGGCCTGGTCGGGCCTGGTGGACAGCCTGGCTTATGTGATCTTCACCTCCGGCTCCACCGGCCGGCCCAAGGGCGTGGCCTTGACCCACCGGGCGCTGGCCCGGCACACCGAGGCGGCGATCCAGGCCCTGGGGCTGATGGCGAGCGACAAGGTGCTGCAGTTCGCCACCTTCAACTTCGATCCCTTCGTCGAGCAGCTGTTCGCCACCCTGGCGGTGGGGGCCACGCTGGTCATGCGCGGCCAGCCGGTGTGGAGCAGCAGCCAGTTCCGCGAGGCGGTCGATACCCAGGGCATCACGGTGGCCGACCTGAGCACCGCGTACTGGGCGACCATCGCCCGCGACCTCGCCGACAGCGGGCCCCATGCCCTGGCGAGCCTGCGCCTGGTGCTGTGCGGCGGCGAGGCGATGCCGGGTAGCGCCGTGCAGGACTGGGCGCGTGCGCTGGGCCGCACGGTGACCTTGCTCAATGCCTATGGCCCGACCGAGGCCACCGTGACCGCCACGCTGCAGGACTGCACGCCGTGGCTGGCCAACCCGCAGGCAGTGCCGGCGGTGCTGCCGATCGGCCAGGCGCTGGCGGGCCGTGCGCTGTACCTGGACGACGGCCAGGGTGGCGCCGCCGCCCAGCATGGCGCCGGTGAGGTGTGCATCGGTGGCGAGCTGCTCGCCCGTGGCTACCACGGGCGGCCGGGGCTTACCGCCGAACGCTTCGTGCCCGACCCGGACGGTACGCCGGGCAGTCGCCGCTACCGCACCGGCGACCTGGCCTGGCGCGATGCCGAGCAGGTGCTGTGGTACCTGGGCCGTGGCGACGAGCAGGTGAAGATCCGCGGCTTCCGGGTGGAGCCGGCGGAGATCGAGGCCCGCCTGCGCGAGCACGGGCTGGTGCGTGAAGCGCTGGTGCAGGTGCACCAGGGCACCGCTGGCGCGCAGCTGGTCGCCTACCTGGTGCTGGCGGCAGCGGTCGACGATGTCGCGCTCAAGGCCTGGGTCGCCGCCACGCTGCCGGGGTACATGGTGCCGGCCCGCGTGGTGCGCCTGGAGCACATGCCGCTGAGCCCCGCCGGCAAGATCGACCGCCGCGCGCTGCCGGCGCCGGAAGCGGCCGTGAGCGGCCCGCACCGCGCACCGGGCGACGAGCTTGCGCAGCAGGTCGCGGCGATCTGGCAGCAGGTGCTGGAGGTGGAGCGGGTAGGGCTGGACGACAACTTCTTCGAACTGGGCGGGCACTCGCTGCTGGCCACCCAGGTCATCGTCCGCCTGCGCGGGCAGCTGGGGGTGGAAGTCAGCCTGGAAAACCTGTTCATGGCGAGCAACCTGGAGGCGTTCTGCGCCCACGTGCGCGGCCTGCGCGACGTGGCGCAGCCCGTCGAAGACGAATTGGCTAAATCTTTGGAGGCACTCAAACGTTTATCAAGCGCAGAGCTTGAAAAGCTGATTTCTTAAAGGAGTGCGGGACGTGCAAGAGTTGATCGGTGCGGTTGGAGCGTTGTCGGCCAAGGAACGGAAGGCCCTGGCCAGGATGCTCAAGGAAAAGGGGATCGACCTCTTTGCTGTCGCACCGGTGTTCAAGCGCGACCCGCAGGCGCCTTTACGTTTGTCTTACGCCCAGCAGCGCCAGTGGTTCCTCTGGCAACTGGACCCACATAGCGCTGCCTACAACATTCCCACCGCCCTGCGCTTGCAGGGCGAACTCGATCATGGCGCCTTGCAAGCGGCGTTCGATGCCTTGCTGGCGCGCCATGGCGCCTTGCGCACCGGCTTCGTCGAGGAACAGGACCAGGTGCTGCAGTTCATCCGCGAGCCGCAGCCGTTCGCCTTGCCGCTGCAAACCCTGCAACCCTTTGAGGCGCCCCAGGCGCGTATCGAGCAGCTGCTCGGCCAGTGCCTGAACCAGCCGTTCGACCTGCGCCGCGAGCCGCTGCTGCGCGCCGCGTTGCTGCGCACCGGCGAGCGCGAGCACGTGCTGGCCCTGGCCATGCACCACATCGTCTCCGACGGCTGGTCGATGCAGCTGATCGTGCGCGAGCTGATGCAGTGCTACGCAGCCTTCAGCCGCGGCGAGCAGCCGGTATTGGCGCCGTTGGCCATCGACTACGCCGACTATGCCGCGTGGCAGCGCGAGTGGATGGAGGCCGGCGAGCGCGAGCGCCAGCTGGCCTACTGGGTCGAGCAACTGGGCCGCGAGGCGCTGGTGCTGGAATTACCCACCGACCGCCCACGGCCGCTGCGCCAGTCGTTCCGCGGCGCGCGCCTGGACATCCAGATTGATGCCGGGCTGGCCGAAGGCCTCAAGCAACTGGCCCAGCGCAGCAACGTGACCCTGTTCATGCTGCTGCTGGCCAGCTTCCAGACCCTGCTGCACCGCTACAGCGGGCAAACCGATATCCGTGTCGGCGTGCCGGTGGCCAACCGTACCCGGGTGGAAGTGGAAGGGCTGGTGGGTTTCTTCGCCAACACCCAGGTGCTGGCCGCCAGGTTCGATGCCTGCGACGGCTTTGCCGACCTGCTGGGCCAGGTCAAGGCCCGGGTGCTGGGCGCGCAATCGCACCAGGACCTGCCGTTCGAGCAGTTGGTCGAAGCCTTGGCGCCTGAGCGCACCCTGAGCCACAACCCGCTGTTCCAGGCCATGTTCAACCACCAGGGCAGCAGTGCCGCGCAGGCCCCCGCCGGCGGCGGCCTGGGCCTCACGGCCGAGGTGATCGAGCGCGAGGGCTGCACCGCCCAGGTCGACCTCACCCTGGCCACCGAAGAGCATGCCCAGGGCCTGGCCGCCAGCCTTACCTACGCCACCGACCTGTTCGATGCCGCCAGCGCCGAGCGCATGGCCCGGCACTGGGTCAACCTGCTGCGCGCCGTGGTTGCGGCGCCGCAGGGCAAGCTGGGTGAGTTGGCGATGCTCGGCGCCGACGAGCGTGAGCGTATCGTCGGGCAGTGGAACGCCACCGCCGATGCCAGCTTCCCGCTCGATCAGCCCGTGCAGCGCCTGATCGAAGCCCAAGTGTCGCGTACCCCGGATGCCCCGGCCCTGCAACTGGGTGAAGAGGTGCTCAGCTACGCCCAGCTCAACGCCCGGGCCAACCAGCTGGCGCGCCACCTGGTGCACCTGGGCGTCGGTCCGGACTGCCTGGTGGGCATCGCCCTGGAGCGCAGCGTGGAGATGGTCGTCGGCCTGCTGGCAGTGCTCAAGGCCGGTGGCGCCTACGTGCCGCTGGACCCGGAGTACCCCACCGACCGCCTGGCCTACATGATCGAGGACAGCGGCGTGCAACTGCTGCTGACCAGTGCCGCGCTGCTGGAGCGCCTGCCGGTGCCGGCGGGGGTGAGTTGCCTGAGCCTGGATACCCTGGCCCTCGGCCACCTGGCCGAGGACGACCTGGGCGTGGCGGTGCAAGGCGAAAACCTCGCCTACATGATCTACACCTCCGGCTCCACCGGCCGCCCCAAGGGCGCGGCCAACCGCCACCGGGCCCTGACCAACCGCCTGTGCTGGATGCAGCAGGCCTATGGCCTGGATGCCAGCGACGCGGTGTTGCAGAAGACCCCGTTCAGCTTCGACGTTTCGGTGTGGGAGTTCTTCTGGCCGCTGATGACGGGCGCGCGGCTGGTGCTGGCCCGCCCGGGCGAGCACCGCGACCCGGCGCGCCTGGTGCGCCTGATCAACGACCATGGCATCACCACGCTGCACTTCGTGCCGTCGATGCTCCAGGCGTTCATGCTCGACCCCCAGGCCGGCAGCTGCCAGGGGCTCAAGCGCATCATCTGCAGCGGCGAGGCGCTGGCGCTGGACACCCAGCAGCAGGTGCTGGCGCAGCTTGGCCAGGCCGGCCTGTACAACCTGTACGGCCCGACCGAGGCCGCCATCGACGTTACCCACTGGACCTGCCGCGAGCAGCACCAGCACAGCGTGCCGATCGGTGAGCCGATCGCCAACCTGTCCACCCACATCCTTGACGCCGGCCTCAACCCGGTGGCGGCCGGTGTGGTCGGCGAGCTGTATCTGGGCGGGGAAGGCTTGGCGCGGGGTTACCACCAGCGCCCAGGCCTGACCGCCGAGCGTTTCGTCGCCAGCCCGTTCGGTGCCGGCCAGCGCCTGTATCGCACCGGTGACCTGGCGCGTTATCGCGCCGACGGGGTGATCGAGTACGCCGGGCGCATCGACCATCAGGTCAAGATCCGCGGCCTGCGCATCGAACTGGGTGAAATCGAGGCGCGTCTGCAAGAGCAGGCGCAGGTGTCCGAATGCGTGGCGATTGCCGGGCAGGGCGCTGCCGGCGTGCAGTTGCTGGCCTACGTGGTGCCCAGCGACCCGGCCATGGCCGGCGCCGAGGCGGCGGTGCAGCGCGCACTGGTCGACCAGCTCAAGGCGGCGCTGGGGCAGAGCATGCCCGACTACATGGTGCCGGCGCACATGATCCTGCTGCCAAGCATGCCGCTGTCGCCCAACGGCAAGCTCGACCGCAAGGCGCTGCCGGCTTTCGACCAGCGTCAGGTGCAAGCGCTGTACCGCGCGCCGCAAACCGAGCGCGAGCGCAGCGTGGCGGCCATCTGGCAGCAGCTGCTGGGCTGCGAGCAGGTGGGCCTGGATGACGACTTCTTTACCCTGGGCGGGCATTCGCTGCTGGCGACCCAGTTGGTCTCCCGCGTGCGTCAGGCGCTGGCTATCGATGTACCGCTGCGGGTGCTGTTCGAACACAGCCAGTTGCAGGCCTTTGTCGGCGCATTGGCGCAAGGCGAGCGCCGCGAGGTGGATGCCATCCCGGCATTGCCACGGGATACCGGGCTGGCGCTGTCCTATGCCCAGGAGCGCCAGTGGTTCCTCTGGCAGTTGGAGCCGCACAGCACCGCTTATGTGATCCCGATGGTCCTGCAACTGCAGGGCGAACTGGACGTGGCCGCACTGGGCCAGGCGTTCCAGGCGCTGTTCGAGCGCCATGAAAGCTTGCGCACCTGCTTCCAGGAGCAGGACGGCCAGTGCGTCCAGGTGTTCCATGACGGCGTGCGGTTCCCGCTGCCTGTGCAGCACTTGCCTGCCGGTGCCGAGGAGCAGGCGGCCATCGCGGCCTTCGTCGGCGAACAGGTCGGCCGGCCGTTCGACCTGCGCGGCGACCTGCTGATGCGCGCCGCACTGCTGCAACTGGCGCCGCAGCGCCATGTGCTGGTGGTCACCCAGCACCACATCGTCTCCGATGGCTGGTCGATGCAGGTGATGATCGACGAGTTGCTGCACTGCTACGGTGCCGCCCGCGCCGGGCAGCCGGTGCAGTTGCCGGCGCTGGCGATCCAGTACGCCGACTACGCCGCCTGGCAGCGCCAGTGGATGGACGCTGGCGAGCGTGAGCGCCAGCTGGACTACTGGAAAACCCACCTGGGCACAGCGCCCGTGGTGCTCGAGCTGCCTACCGACCATGTGCGCCCGGTGCAGCAGAGCCTGCGCGGTGCGCGCCTGGAAGTGCCGGTGGATGCGGCGCTGCACCAGCGCCTCAAGGCGCTGGCCGAGCAGCAGGGCAGCACCCTGTTCATGCTGCTGCTGGCGGCCTACCAGACCCTGCTGTTCCGCAGCAGCGGCCAGCCGCGCATCCGCGTCGGCGTGCCGATCGCCAACCGCAACCGCCTGGAAACCGAGCGCCTGATCGGCTTCTTCGTCAACACCCAGGTGCTGCAGGCCGACCTGCGCGGCGAGGACAGTTTCCTCGACCTGCTGGCGCAGGTGCGCCAGGCCACGCTGGCGGCCCAGGACCACCAGGACCTGCCGTTCGAGCAACTGGTCGATGCCTTGCAGCCCGAGCGCAGCCTGAGCTACAGCCCGCTGTTCCAGGTGATGTTCAACCACCAGGCCGAACATGCCGGCGCCGCCCAGGCGCCACGTGCCCTGGCCGGCCTTGAGGTGCGCAGCCTGGGCTGGTCGGGTGACGACGCCCAGTTCGACCTGACCTTGAGCACCCACGAAAGCCCCGGGCAACTGGCGGCCTCGTTCACCTACGCCACCGACCTGTTCGAGGCGGCGAGCGTGCAGCGCCTGGCCGGCCACTGGCTGGGCCTGCTGGCGCAGATCGTCGAGCGGCCCGAGGCCGCCCTGGGCGAGCTGCGCCTGCTGGACGCCGCCGAACAGGCGCGCCTGGCCAGCTTCAACCCGGCCCGTGAGGCCTATGCAAGCGAACTGTGCATCCATCAACTGATCGACCGCCAGGCGGCCGAGGCGCCCCAGGCGCTGGCCCTGATCGATGGCGAGCGGCGCCTGGACCACGCCTGGCTGCAGGCCCGCGCCAACCGCCTGGCCCACCACCTGGTGGCGCTGGGGGTCGGCCCGGAAGTGCGGGTGGGCGTGGCCATGCCGCGCAACGCCGAATTGCTGGTGGCCCTGCTGGCGGTGCTCAAGGCCGGCGGCACCTATGTACCGCTGGACCCGGACTATCCCCGTGACCGCCTGGCCTACATGCTCGAAGACAGCCAGGCCCGCGTGCTGCTGACCCAGGCCGGGGCGCTGGATGGCGTGCCGCTGGAAGGGCTGGCCACGGTGCTGGTCGGTGAAGATGACGCGGTCCTGGCCGCCTACCCGGACACCGCGCCCGTGGTGGCGGTGCGGCCCGACAACCTGGCCTATGTGATCTACACCTCCGGTTCCACCGGCAAGCCCAAGGGCGTGGCGATTGCCCACCGCAACGTGGCCGCGCTGGTGCACTGGTCGGCCGGGGTCTACCCGCGCGAGGCGATCCGTGGCGTGTTGGCCTCGACGTCGGTGTGCTTCGACCTGTCGGTGTGGGAGCTGTTCGTCACCCTGGCCAACGGTGGCCACCTGATCCTGGCGCGCAACGCCCTGGAGCTGGGCAGCCTGCCGGCACGGGCCGAGGTGCGCCTGATCAACACCGTGCCCTCGGCCATTGCCGCGCTGCTGCGTGCCGGTGACATTCCGGCGGGGGTCAAGATCGTCAACCTGGCGGGCGAGCCGCTCAAGCAGGAGCTGGTCGACAGCCTGTACGCGCTGGGCAGCCTGGACCATGTGTACGACCTGTACGGGCCATCGGAAGACACCACCTATTCGACTTACTGCCGCCGCGAGGCCGGTGGGCAGGCCAGCATCGGCCGGCCGCTGTGCAACAGCCAGGGCTACCTGCTGGATGATCAACTGCATCCGGTACCGGTCGGTGTCGCTGCCGAGCTGTACCTGGCCGGTGACGGGGTGACTCGTGGCTACCTGCTGCGCCCGGGGCTGACTGCTGAGAAATTCGTGCCCAACCCGACAGGTGAGCCTGGCGAGCGCATGTACCGCACCGGCGACCTGACCCGCTACCGCGAGGACGGCCAGCTGGAATACATCGGCCGGGTTGACCACCAGGTGAAAGTGCGTGGTTTCCGTATCGAGCTGGGCGAGATCGAGACCCGCCTGCAACAGCAGGCCGGCGTGCGCGAGGCAGTGGTGCTGGCGGTGGAAGGTGCCAGTGGCCATCAGCTGGTCGGCTATCTGGTGGCCAATGCCACGCTGGACAGCGAGCAGGTGAAAGCCGCGCTGCGCGGACAGCTGCCTGAATACATGGTGCCAGCGCATCTGCTGCAACTGCCGGCGCTGCCGCTGACCCCCAACGGCAAGCTGGACCGCAAGGCCCTGCCGCTGCCGGACCTGGAGGCGGCGCAGGCCGACTACCAGGCCCCGGCCACTGACCTTGAACAACGCATCGCGGCGATCTGGCAGGACGTGCTCAAGCTGGAGCGCATCGGTGCGCGGGACAACTTCTTCGAGCTGGGCGGCGACTCGATCATCTCGTTGCAGGTGGTGAGCCGGGCGCGTCAGGCGGGGATTCACTTCACGCCCAAGCAGCTGTTCCAGCACCAGACCGTGCAGGGCCTGGCCGCAGTGGCCAGCCTCGACGGCAGCGGCCTGCAAGTAGCGCAGGGCCGGGTCGAAGGGCCGACGGCGCTGCTGCCGATCCATCGGGTGTTCTTCGACGAGGTGCAGGTCGAGCGCCATCACTGGAACCAGTCGGTGCTGCTTAAACCGCAGCAGCCGCTGGATGCTGAGCACCTGGAACAGGCGCTGGCGGTAGTACTGGAACACCACGATGCGCTGCGTTTGGGCTTTGTCGAGGCGCAAGGCCAGTGGCAGGCGACCTACCACGGCCTGCCTGAAGGCAGCGTGCTGTGGCGCCGCGAGGTGGCCGATGCCGCCGCGCTGGAGGCATTGGGCCGTGAGGCCCAGGCCAGCCTGGACCTGGCCAGCGGCCCGCTGCTGCGGGCGGTACTGGCCGAGTACCAAGGCGAACAGCGGCTGCTGCTGGTGATCCATCACCTGGCGGTGGACGGTGTGTCCTGGCGGATCCTCTTCGAGGACCTGCAACAGGCCTACGAGCAAGGCGCGCAAACCCAACTACCAACACGTACCAACAGCGTGCGCGACTGGGCGGGGCAACTGCAGGACTACGCCCGAGGCGACGCAGCACCGCAACTGGATTACTGGCAAGAGCAACTGCAAGGTGCCGACACCGACCTGCCGTGCGAACGCCCTGACGGCAGCCTGGCCAACCAGCACGGCCGTTCGGTGGCCACTCAGCTGTCGCGGGAAACCACCCGCAAGCTGCTGCAAGAGGCCCCGGCGGCCTACCGCACCCAGGTCAACGATCTGCTGCTGTGCGCCCTGGCCCGGGTCATCGGGCGTTGGAGCGGGCGTGACGACACGCTGATCCAATTGGAAGGGCACGGCCGCGAGGCGTTGTTCGACGCCCTCGACCTGACCCGCACCGTGGGTTGGTTCACCAGCCTGTTCCCGGTGCGTTTGGGCCGCTGCGAGGCGCTGGGCAGCAATCTGCGCCTGGTCAAGGAGCAACTGCGAGCGATCCCGGACAAGGGCCTGGGCTGGGGCGCGCTGCGCTACCTGGGCGAGGAGGCCGTGCAGGCCGAGCTGGCAGCGTTGCCGGTGCCGCGCATCACCTTCAACTACCTGGGCCAGTTCGACGGCAGTTTTGCGGCCGAGGACGGCGCGCTGTTCGTGCCGGCCGGCGAGGCCGTGGGCCCGGACCAGAGCCCGCTGGCGGCACTGGGCAACTGGCTGACGCTCAATGGCCAGGTGTACGGCGGCGAGTTCAGCATGGGCTGGCGCTTCAGCACGCAGATGTTCGATGAAGCCACGGTGCAGCGCCTGGCGGATGACTACGGTCGCGAGCTGGAAGCCCTGGTCGAGCACTGCTGCACCTTGCAGGAGCGCTCGGCGACGCCATCGGACTTCCCGCTGGCCGGTCTGGACATGGCCGGGCTGGACAGCCTGCCGGTGCCCCTGGAGCAGATCGAAGACATCTACCCGCTGTCGCCGATGCAGCAGGGCATGCTGTTCCACACCGTCTACGAGCACAGCGGCGACTACATCAACCAGATGCGCCTGGAGGTCGAAGGTCTTGAGCCTGCGCGCTTCGCGGCAGCCTGGCAGGCCTGCGTCGATGACCATGACGTACTGCGCAGCAGCTTCCTCTGGCAGGGGCTGGAGCGCCCGCTGCAGGTCATCCGCAAGTCTGTGCGCCTGAACCTGCGCGAGCTCGACTGGCGCGACCGCGCCGCCGACACGGCCGCGCTCGACCAACTGGCCGCCGAGGAGCGTGCCCAGGGCTTCGACCCGGCCGAACCGCCATTGCTGCGCCTGTTGCTGGTGCGCCTGGGCGAGCAGCGCCACCACCTGATCTACACCAGCCACCACATCCTCATGGACGGCTGGAGCAACTCGCGCCTGATGGGCGAGGTGCTGCAACGCTACCGTGGCCAGGCCGTGCCGGCCCAGGCGGGGCGTTACCGCGACTACATCGCCTGGCTGGGTGCCCAGGCCCCGGCGGCCACCGAGCACTTCTGGCGCGGGCAAGTGGCGGGGTTGCAGGTGCCGACCCGGCTGGCGCGGGTATTTGGCGACCTGCCGCAAGGCGAGGGTGGCCAGGTCGAGCTGTACACCGGCCTGGATGCCCAGCAAACCCAAGCCCTGAGCGAATTTGCCCGCCAGCACAAGCTGACCATGAACACCCTGGTGCAGGGTGCCTGGGCCTTGCTGCTGTCGCGTTACACCGGCCAGCAGCACGTGGCCTTCGGTGCCACCGTGGCTGGCCGACCGGCCGAGCTGGTCGGCATCGAGCAGCAACTGGGCCTGTTCATCAACACCCTGCCGGTGGTGGTCGACGTCGAGTCGCAGCAGCCGCTGGGCGAGTGGCTGGCGCAGTTGCAACTGCGCAACCTGGCCTTGCGTGAGCACGAACACACCGCGTTGTTCGATGTACAGCGCTGGGCGCAGTTGGGCGACAACCTGTTCGATACCTTGCTGGTGTTCGAGAACTTCCCGATCTCCGAAGCCCTGCAGCAGGCCGCGCCGGACAGCCTGCGCTTTGGCGAGGTGCACAACCACGAGCAGACCAACTTCCCGTTGACCCTGATGGTGGTGCATGCCGAAGAGCTGGTGCTGCACCTGAGCTTCGACAGCCGCAGCTTCCCCGAGCAAGGCATGCGCCGGCTCGGCGAGCAGCTCAGCGGCCTGCTGGCCCGGTTGCCGGCACAGTTCCACCTGCCCTTGGCCGAACTGCCGATCCTGGAGGCGGCTGAGCAGGCGCGCCTGGCCGGCTTCAACCCGGCCCGTGAAACCTATGCAAGCGAGCAGTGCATCCATCAGCTGATCGAGCGCCAGGCGGCCCAGACGCCCCAGGCGCTGGCCCTGATCGATGGCGAGCGGCGCCTGGACCACGCCTGGCTGCAGGCCCGCGCCAACCGCCTGGCCCACCACCTGGTGGCGCTGGGGGTCGGCCCCGAGGTGCGGGTGGGCGTGGCCATGCCGCGCAACGCCGAACTGCTGGTGGCGCTGCTGGCGGTGCTCAAGGCCGGTGGCACCTATGTGCCGCTGGACCCGGACTACCCGCTCGACCGCCTGGCCTACATGCTCGAAGACAGCCAGGCGCGGGTGCTGCTGACCCAGCCGGGTGTGCTCGAAGGCATTTCCCTGGATGGCCTGACCACGGTGCTGGTGGCCGAGGACGACGCGCCGTTGGCGCACTATCCGGCGAGCGCGCCGGTCACCCGGGTGACTGCGCAGAACCTTGCCTACGTGATCTATACCTCCGGTTCCACCGGCAGGCCCAAGGGCGTGGCCATCACCCACCGCAACATCGTGGCCCTGGCGCACTGGTCCGCCGGCATGTACAGCCATGATGAGATCCAGGGCGTGCTGGCCTCGACTTCGGTGTGCTTCGACCTGTCGGTATGGGAGCTGTTCGTCACCCTGGCCAACGGCGGTTACCTGATCCTGGCGCGCAATGCCCTGGAGCTGGGCAACCTGCCGGCGCGGGCCGAGGTGCGCCTGATCAACACCGTGCCCTCGGCCATCGCCGCGCTGCTGCGTGCCGGCGACGTGCCGGCCGAGGTGGACATCGTCAACCTGTGTGGCGAGCCGCTCAAGCAAGGGCTGGTCGACAGCCTGTACGCGCTGGGCACCCTGGACCACGTGTACGACCTGTACGGCCCGTCGGAAGACACCGTCTACTCCACCTTCAGCCGCCGCCTGCAGGGCGGGGTGCCGAGCATCGGCCAGCCGATGTGCAACAGCAGCGCGCTGCTGCTGGACGACCAACTGCAGGCCGCCCCCGTGGGCGTTGCCGCCGAGCTGTACCTGGCCGGTGACGGCCTGGCCCGTGGCTACCTGCTGCGCCCGGGGCTGACCGCCGAGAAGTTCGTGCCCAACCCATCGGGCGCTGCTGGTGAGCGGATGTACCGCACCGGCGACCTGACCCGCTACCGCGAGGACGGCCAGCTGGAGTACATCGGTCGGGTTGACCACCAGGTGAAGGTGCGTGGTTTCCGTATCGAGCTGGGCGAGATCGAAACCCGCCTGCAACAGCAGGCCGGCGTGCGCGAGGCGGTGGTGCTGGCGGTGGAAGGTGCCAGCGGTCATCAGCTGGTCGGCTATCTGGTGGCCAATGCCACGCTGGACAGCGAGCAGGTGAAAGCCGCGCTGCGCGAACAGCTGCCTGAATACATGGTGCCTGCGCACCTGCTGCAACTGCCGGCGCTGCCGCTGACCCCCAACGGCAAGCTGGACCGCAAGGCCCTGCCGCTGCCGGACCTGGAGGCGGCGCAGGCCGACTACCAGGCCCCGGCCACTGACCTTGAACAACGCATCGCGGCGATCTGGCAGGACGTGCTCAAGCTGGAGCGCATCGGTGCGCGGGACAACTTCTTCGAGCTGGGCGGCGACTCGATCATCTCGTTGCAGGTGGTGAGCCGGGCGCGTCAGGCGGGGATTCACTTCACGCCCAAGCAGCTGTTCCAGCACCAGACCGTGCAGGGCCTGGCCGCAGTGGCCAGCCTCGACGGCAGCGGCCTGCAAGTAGCGCAGGGCCGGGTCGAAGGGCCGACGGCGCTGCTGCCGATCCATCGGGTGTTCTTCGACGAGGTGCAGGTCGAGCGCCATCACTGGAACCAGTCGGTGCTGCTTAAACCGCAGCAGCCGCTGGATGCTGAGCACCTGGAACAGGCGCTGGCGGTAGTACTGGAACACCACGATGCGCTGCGTTTGGGCTTTGTCGAGGCGCAAGGCCAGTGGCAGGCGACCTACCACGGCCTGCCTGAAGGCAGCGTGCTGTGGCGCCGCGAGGTGGCCGATGCCGCCGCGCTGGAGGCATTGGGCCGTGAGGCCCAGGCCAGCCTGGACCTGGCCAGCGGCCCGCTGCTGCGGGCGGTACTGGCCGAGTACCAAGGCGAACAGCGGCTGCTGCTGGTGATCCATCACCTGGCGGTGGACGGTGTGTCCTGGCGGATCCTCTTCGAGGACCTGCAACAGGCCTACGAGCAAGGCGCGCAAACCCCACTGCCAGCGCGTACCAACAGCGTGCGCGACTGGGCGGGGCAACTGCAGGACTACGCCCGAGGCGACGCGGCGCAACAGCAACTGGATTACTGGCAAGCGCAACTGCAGGGTGCCGAGACTGACCTGCCATGCGAACGCCCCGAAGGCAGCCTGGCCAACCAGCACGGCCGTTCGGTGGCCACCCAGCTGTCGCGGGAAACCACCCGCAAGCTGCTGCAAGAGGCCCCGGCGGCCTACCGCACCCAGGTCAACGACCTGCTGCTGTGCGCCCTGGCCCGAGTCATCGGGCGTTGGAGCGGGCGTGACGACACGCTGATTCAACTGGAAGGGCACGGCCGCGAGGCGTTGTTCGATGCGCTCGACCTGACCCGTACCGTGGGCTGGTTCACCAGCCTGTTCCCGGTTCGTCTGGGCCGTTGCGAGGCACTGGGCAGCAACCTGCGCCTGGTCAAGGAGCAACTGCGAGCGATCCCGGACAAAGGCCTGGGCTGGGGCGCGTTGCGCTACCTGGGCGAGGATGCCGTGCAGGCCGAGCTGGCAGCGTTGCCGGTGCCGCGCATCACCTTCAACTACCTGGGCCAGTTCGACGGCAGTTTTGCGGCCGAGGACGGCGCGCTGTTCGTGCCGGCCGGCGAGGCCGTGGGCCCGGACCAGAGCCCGTTGGCGGCACTGGGTAACTGGCTGACGCTCAATGGCCAGGTGTACGGCGGCGAGTTCAGCATGGGCTGGCGCTTCAGCACGCAGATGTTCGACGAAGCCACCGTGCAACGCCTGGCGGATGACTACGGTCGCGAACTGGAAGCGCTGGTGGAGCATTGCTGCACCTTGCAGGAACGCTCGGCGACGCCGTCGGACTTCCCGCTGGCCGGCCTGGACATGACCGGGCTGGACAGCCTGCCGGTGCCCCTGGCGCAGATCGAAGACATCTACCCGCTGTCGCCGATGCAGCAGGGCATGCTGTTCCACACCCAGGAAAGCAGTGGCGCCGACCTGTACATCAACCAGATCAGCGTGCCGGTGCAAGGGCTCGACCTGCCGCGCTTCGAGGCGGCCTGGAACCAGGTGATCGCCCGTCACGAGATCCTGCGCACCGGTTTCTGCGCCGCCGCGACCCTCGCCCAGCCGTTGCAGCTGGTGCGCCGCGAGGCCAGGCTGGCGTTGCAGGTGATCGACTGGCGCGACCGCGAGGCCGACCCGGAGGCGCTGCAAGCGGTGGCAGCGGCTGAATGTGCCAAGGGCTTCGACCTGCTGCAGGCGCCGCTGACCCGGATCACCCTGGTGCGCACTGCCGAGGACGCCTACCAGCTGATCTGGACCAGCCACCATATCCTGATGGACGGCTGGAGCACCTCGCGCCTGCTGGGCGAAGTGTTCCAGGCCTACGCCGGGCAGGCACTGCCGGAGCGCCAGGGGCGCTACCGCGATTACATCGACTGGCTGCAGCGCCAGTCCGCCGAGGCCGACGAGCAGTTCTGGCGTGCACGCCTGGCCGACCTGGACGGGCCGACCCTGCTGGCCGGCACCCTGGCGCCACAGCCGGCACCGGGCGAAAGCGGCCATGGCGCGCTGTACCTGAACTGGGACGCGGCCGCCACGGCGCGCCTCAAGGCCCAGGCCCAACGCCTGCGGGTGACCAGCAACACGCTGATCCAGGCCACCTGGCTGCTGCTGTTGCAGCGCTACAGCGGGCAGTCGAGCGTGTGCTTCGGCGCCGTGGTGGCGGGCCGTCCGGCCAGCCTGGCGGGGGCCGACGAAATGCTTGGCCTGTTCATCAACACCTTGCCGATCGCCCAGACCCTCGACCCGCAATTGTCGGTGGGCGAGTGGCTGACGCAATTGCAGGCCTACAACCTGGAGGCCCGCGATCACGAGCACGCGTCGCTGGCGGATGTCCAGCGCTGGTCAGGGCAGGGCGGACAGGCGCTGTTCGACAGCATCGTGGTGTTCGAGAACTACCCGATCGACGAGCGCCTGGCCGATGCCGGTGACGATCAGTTGCGCTTCGGCGAGGTCAAGGGCCGCGACGTGACCAACTACGCCATGGACCTGGCGGTCAGCCTGGGCAGCACGCTGTCCATCGAGTTCCTCTACCTGCGCGAGCGCTTCACCGAAGCGGCCTGCGCCCAGGTGATGAGCAGCTTCGAAGTGCTGCTGCTGGCCATGCTCGACGATGCCCAGGCGACCCTGGGCAGCCTGGGCGTGCTCGATGCCCAGGCCTGTGATGGGTTGCAGCGCGGTAACGTGCTGGCCGCCGGCGAACCTGAGCCGCTGCTGGTGCATGCCATTGCCCGCCAGGCCGCCCTGCGCCCTGATGCCGAAGCCGTGACCTGCGCAGGCCATAGCCTCACCTATGGGCAGCTCGAGCAACGCGCTGCGGCACTGGCCACACGCCTGCTGGCCGCCGGCGTCGGGCCGGAGACCCGCGTGGGTGTGGCGCTGGAGCGCTCGGTGCAGATGATCGTGGCCTTCTATGCGGTGATGAAGACCGGTGCGGCCTATGTGCCGCTGGACATCGACTACCCTCGTGAGCGCCTGGACTGGATCATCGAGGACTCGGCGATGAGTGTGCTCATTACCGAGAGCCGCGTCAGTGCCCGCCTGGGCGACACGGCGGTGGCGCTGTGCATCGAGCTGGACACCGTGTCGCTGCCGAGCGCCGCGCAGGCGGTGGTGTCGAGCGCACGCCCGGGCAACCTGGCCTACCTCATCTACACCTCGGGTTCCACTGGCAAGCCCAAGGGCGTGGCGGTGTCCCAGGGTGGTATCGCCATGCATTGCGCGGCGATCGCCGAGCGTTACGAGATGGGCCCGCACACCCGTGAGCTGCTGTTCATGTCGTTCGCCTTCGACGGTGCCCAGGAGCGTTGGCTGTCGACCCTGCTGCGCGGTGGCTGCCTGGTGCTGCGCGACAACCAGCTGTGGACCGCCGAGCACACCTGGCAGGTGCTGCACGAGCAGGCCATCACTATCGCCTGCTTCCCGCCGGCCTACCTGCAGCAGCTGGCCGAGTTCGCCGAAGGCCGTCAGCCGCCGGCGGTGGACATCTACTGCTTTGGCGGTGACGCGGTGGCCCAGGCCAACTTCGACCTGGTGCGGCGCAACCTGCGCCCGCGCTGCCTGACCAACGGCTACGGCCCGACCGAAACAGTGGTCACGCCGCTGCTGTGGAAGGTCGCTGCCGACGCCCGTTGCGAGGCTGCCTATGCGCCGATCGGCACCCGGGTCGGCGAGCGCACGCTGTATGTGCTGGACACCCACCTGAACCCGCTGCCGACCGGCGTGGCCGGTGAGCTGTACATCGGTGGCGAGGGCGTGGCGCGGGGTTATCACGCCCGCCCGGGGCTGACCGCCGAGCGTTTCGTGGCCGACCCGTTCAGCGCCGGTGGGCGCCTGTACCGCACCGGTGACCTGGTGCGCCAGCGGGCCGACGGGGTGTTCGACTACCTCGGCCGCCTGGACAACCAGGTCAAGGTGCGCGGCTTCCGCATCGAGCTGGGCGAGATCGAAGCGCGCCTGCGCCAGCAAGCGGGGGTGCGTGACGCGGTGGTGATCGCCCGTCGCGAGGACAGCGGCGATCAGTTGCTGGGCTACGTCGTGACCGCAGCAGATGGCCCGGCGGAGCAGGCCCTGCGTGAGGCGTTGCAGGCGCAGCTGCCGGACTACATGGTGCCGAGCCGGATCATCGTGCTCGACGCCTTGCCGCTGAACCCCAATGGCAAGGTCGACCGCAAGGCCCTGCCACAGCCGGGCGCCAGCGAACGCCATTACCTGGCGCCGCGCAACCTCGCCGAACAGGCGTTGGTGGAGGTCTGGCAAGAGGTGCTGGGGGTCGAACGGGTTGGCGTGACCGACAACTTCTTCGAGCTGGGCGGCGACTCGCTGCGCATCCTCAAGGTGCTCGGCAAGCTGCGTGGGCGCAGCGACCTGGGCCTGGAGTTGAAGCTGCGCGACCTGATGACCCGGCCGACCATTGCCCAGCTCAGTGGCTATGACGAGCAGCAGGAGGCCGTGCTGGACCCGCTGCTGTTGCTCAACAGCCCAAGCCCGGCGCGCCCGGCGCTGTTCTGCCTGCACGCCGGCTTCGGCACGGTGTTCGACTACGAGCCGCTGGCTCGCCAGCTGGAGGGGCGCCACAGCGTCTACGGGTTGCAGTGCCGCATGCTGCTGGACCGTGACTGGCAGGATGATTCGCTGCAGGGCATGGCCATCGACTATGCCCAGTACATCCGCCAGAAACAGGCCGATGGCCCGTACCTGCTGCTGGGCTGGTCGCTGGGTGGCACGCTCGCGGTGCTGGTGGCCGAAGAGCTGCGGCGCCAGGGCCAGGAGGTCGGCTTCGTCGGCCTGGTCGATAGCTTCATCCCGGGGCAGGGCGCCAGCCTGGTCAGTGATGACGAGGAACTGCGCAGTTTCCTGGCCGTGACCCTGCAGTGCGACGCCGAACAGTTACCGGCCGTGGTTTGCCCGCAGCCGTTGCAGGTGACGCCACTGGCCGAGACGATCGGCCAGGTGCAGGCACAGCTGGCCAGCGCCACGGGCTTCGATGCCCAGGACCTGGCTCAGGGCTTCGTCGTGGCCATGCGCTTGAAAGCACTCAGCGAACAGCAGGGTGACCTGCCTGCGCTGGACGTGCCAATCCACTGCTGGTGGGCCGGTGACGCGGCCAGCCAGGCGGCGGTGGCGGCGTTCGAGGCCGGGCTTGGCCAGGTGGCGCAACGTCACTGGCTGAACACCACGCACTTCGCCATCCCACGCCATGCGGCCCTGCTGCGGGCCGTGCATGAGTACCTTGGCAGCCTCGAGACCATCGCCGGCTGATACCCCCGGGCCCTGTTTACAGGGCCCGGTTCTTTTCATCGTTGAAGGATTGAATGATGCCTGTGCATCCTGACCTGGCCGTGTTCCTCGAACTGGCCGAACTGGGCCGCCTGAGCGGCGCCACCCGTGCCTTGCACGAACTGCCTGTAGACCAGGCGCGCGAGGTGTTCGAGCAGGCCTCGGACATTCTCGACCCGACCCCGCCGGGCGACCTGCAGGTGACCGCCCACGAAGTGCTGCTGGACGATGGCCAGGTGCTCGCTGCGCGGCTGTACCGGCCACAGGGCGCTCAAGGGGCGCTGCCGGTGATCTTCTACCTGCACGGTGGCGGTTACGTGGTCGGCAGCCTCGATTCCCATGACTCGATCTGCCGTCGCTTGGCTGCCGGTGGGCGCTTTGCGGTGTTCGCGCCGGCCTATCGGCGTGCCCCGGAGCACCCGTTCCCGGGGCCGCTGGACGACGTGCGCGGTGCGGCCAACTGGCTGGCCGGGCAGGCCCAGGCCCTGCAACTGGACGCTGGGCGGGTGATCTTTGCCGGCGACAGTGTCGGCGCCAGCCTGGCCACGGTGCTGGCGATCATCGCGGCACGCGAGCCCGAGCGCCTGCAACTGCAGCCCAAGGGGCAGCTGCTGCTGTACCCGGTGACCGATATCAGCCGTGAACGTGCTTCGCATCAGCAGTATGCCGAGGGCTATCTGCTGGAGACCGAAACCCTGCGCTGGTTCTACCAGCAGTACCTGGGGACTGCGGGGCGTGCCGATGACTGGCGGGTGTCGCCGTTGTTGCAGGCCGACCTGAGCGGCCTGGCGCCGGCCTACCTGGCGGTGGCCGAGTACGATCCGCTGTTTGATGAGGGTTTGGCGTACGCCCAGGCGCTGCGTGAGCAGGGCAATGCATTGACGCTGCAGGTGGCCGAAGGGCTGACCCACGACTTTTTGCGGATGTCGGGCATGGTGGAAGAGGTTGGGGCGATTTATGCCGGGCTGCTGGAGTGGGCGTCGGCCAGGGTGGCCTGAGGGATAGCGCAGCTTTTCAGATCGTGGGGCTGCTTTGCAGCCCATCGCGGCACAAGGCCGCTCCTACAGGGGGATCGCAATCTTCTGTAGGAGCGGCCTTGTGTCGCTATGGGGCGCGTAGCGGCCCCGGCTATGCGGGATGAATCAGTGAAATCGGCACCCTCACAATCAGCGTGAGCGGGCCTGAAGAGCAAGCCCCCTGCCTCAGGCAGGGGGCCGGTGACGCGGGGGATTTACCACTTGTAAGTCAGCTCGGCGACCACGCTGCGGCCTTCACCCAGGTTGCACGCCTGGTAGAAGAAGCAGGAGGCCACGTAGTACTTGTTGGTCAGGTTGTTGACGTTGACGGCGGCCTGGGCCCCGCGCAGGCTCGGGTCGAGCTTGCCCAGGTCGTAACGCACGGCGGCGTCATACAGGGTGTAGGACGGGACCTTGAAGGTGTTCATGCTGTCGCCGAAGGTCCAGCCGGTGTAGCGCACGCCGGCACCGACGCTCAGGCCCTGCAGCGGGTCGAACGGGATGGCGTAGTCAGCCCACAGCGAGGCCAGCTTGGCCGGCGCCTTGAACGGGCGCTTGTCTTCGTTGCCGTCGTTGCTCTTGGTGACTTTCACGTCGCTGTAGGACAGCGAACCGGTCAACTTCAGGTCGTCCATCACGGTGGTGATGGCTTCCAGTTCCACACCCTTGGAGCGGATTTCGCCGGTCTGGATGCTGTTGAACAGGTCTTGCGGGTCGGTGGTGACCGCGTTCTGCTTGGTCAGGTCGTAGACCGACAAGGTGATCTGGGTGTCGGTGCCTGGTGGCTGGTAGCGCACACCCACTTCGTACTGCTTGGCGGTTTCCGGCTCGAATGGCTTGCTGCCGCGGGCAGGGCCGGTGGTGCCTACGACCGGGTTGAACGACTCGCTGTAGCTGACGTACGGCGCAAAGCCGTTATCGAACAGGTAGACCAGGCCGGCGCGGCCGGTGAAGTCTCGCCAGTGCTGGTCGGTAGTCTCGATGTCGGTGAAGCGGTCTTCGGTCTGGGTGCGTGCGCGGTCCTCGCGGCCGCCCACGGTCAGCACCCATCGGTCCCACTTGAGTTGGTCCTGGAAGTAGTAGCCCACCTGGGTGCTGCGCTGCAGGTTGTTGACCCAGCTGGTGTTGACCGAGGTGTCCACCGGGCTGCCGTAGGTCGGGTCGAACACGTTGATCGGGGTGGCATTGCCCCAGCGCTCGTTACGCACCGACTTGCTCCAGCTGTAGTCGATGCCGAACAGTGCGGTGTGAGAGATCGGGCCGGTGTCGAAGCTGGCCTGCAACTGGTTGTCCAGTGCCAGGTGGCTGCCGTAGGCGTGGCGGATCTGCCACTGGCGGTTGATCGATGCACCGGGCACGCCATCGGGGCCGGTGATCAGGCCGGTCGAGCTCAGGCCGAAGGCGCGCGCCAGGTAGTTTTCCTGGTTGTCGAAGTCGCTCCAGCGCACGTTCTGGCGCACGGTCCAGGTGTCGTTGAACTCATGGCTGAACTCGTAGCCCAGCGAGGTGCTTTCGACTTCCTCGAAGTCGAAGCTCGGCTCGCCGACGAAGCGGTCCATGGGCACCTTGCCGTACGGGCTGGAACCGTTGACGGCGGCCCAGGGGATGGTGGTCGGGGCCAGGGCCTTGTTCTTCTGGTACGACGCCAGCACGGTCAGGCTGGTCTGGTCGTTGGGGCGCCAGGTGAAGCTGGGGGCGATGTAGCCGCGATCGTCGTCGGTGTGGTCGTACAGGCCATCGGCCTCGCGGCCCAGGCCGACCAGGCGGTACATCATGGTCTTTTCGTCGTTCAGGGCGCCGCTGACATCGAACTTGGCCTGGCGGCGGTGGCCGGTGCCGGCGGAAAGGCCGAACTCGCCACGGTCATAGTCGGTGGGGCGCTTGGAGATCGAGTTGACCATGCCGCCGGGATCGGCCTGGCCGTACAGGATCGAGGTCGGGCCTTTGAGCACTTCGACGCGCTCCATCCCGTACGGCTCTTCGCTGAACATGCCGAAGAAGCCCAGCGGGCGCAGGCGCAGGCCATCGCGGTAGGTGAAGGAAATGGCGTAGCCGCGCAGGTAGATGTTGTCGGCGGCGTTGTTGGCGCCGCCGGAGTCGGAACGCACGCCGGAGGTGTAGCGCAGTGCCTCGTCCAGGCGCTGCACGCCCATGTCGTCCATGCGCTCGCGGGTCACCACCGAGATGGCCTGGGGGTTTTCCAGCATCGAGGTGTCGGTCTTGGTGCCGGTGGCGGTGCGGCGGGCGACGTAGCCCTTGGTTTCACCCCACGGCGAGTCGTCGACGCGGGTGGAGGACACCACGCTGGCGTCCAGGGTCATGGCGCCGGCGTTGTCCTGGCCGAGCACCGTCAGGGTGCTGCCGTCGAGGGTGTAATGCAGTTGGGTGCCGCCCAGTAGTTGGCGAACGGCCTGGTCCACGCTGAGCCGGCCACGTACGCCCGGGGTGCTGAGGTTGCCGAGGGTGTCGGGGCTGTACAGCACCTGCAGGCCGGTTTGGTCGGCCAGTTGCATCAGCGCGCTGGCCAGGGACTGTGCGCCGATGCTGAATTCGTAGGTCTGGCTCTGTGCCTGGGCTGCCAGCGAGGTCCCGAGTGCCGAGACCATCACAGCGGCAGGCAGACCCAGGGACAGGGAGCGTCGGAGGTACAAGGCGCGGGCAAGCGGTGAAAGGGTAGGGCGGGACTGCACGTGTGGATGCTCCGGTATGTTAAGTGGGAATAGTTTTTATTAGCTTTCAATGAAACGAACGAGCGATGAAAAACCGGATGGATTTGTGAAAAAAAAATGAAAAGAGCCGAAATGAGGGTGGCGTGACGGCGCCGTTGTTCGCCGGCAAGCGGTCTAGCGCAGTGGTTGCAAGGGGGAGGTGGGGCTGCCAGGCAGCCCCGGGAGAAGGCCTGCGGGGGTCAGGCGGTTTGTGCGTCGGCGAGCACTTTGCCGCGCTCCAGGCGCAGCAACTGGTCGGCCACCGGGAAGTAACGGTCGTCGTGGGAGATGACGATGATGGTCTTGCCCAGGCGTTTGAGGTCGGGCAGCAGCTCGGTGTAGAACACCTGCCGGAAGGTCGGATCCTGGTCGGCGGCCCACTCGTCGAACACCAGCACCGGGCGCCCTTCCAGCCAGGCGTTGAGCAGGGCCAGGCGCTTGCGCTGGCCGGTGGACAGGTCGGTGGTGCTGAAGGCGCCGTCGAGCAGTTGCACCTTGTGCGCCAGTTGCAGGCGCGCCAGGTACTTCTGCGCATCGTCCGGGGTGGCCTGTGCACCGCCGATGACTTCGTCGAACAGGTAGTAGTCGGCGAACACCGTGGTGAACAGCTGGCGATAATCGTCACGGTTGCTGGCCACCACGGGCTGGCCATTGACCGCGACATGCCCTTGGTGGGGTTCGTAGAGCCCCAGCAGCAGCTTGATAAGGGTGGTCTTGCCACAGCCGTTGCCGCCGACGATGAACAGGATCTCGCCGGGTTTGACCTTGAAGCTCACCGGCCCGACCGTGAACGGCTCGATGCCGGGGTTGGTCGGGTAGGTGTAGGTGACGTCGACCAGCTCCAGGCTGTGCAGTGCCTGGTCGTTGGCCTGGGGGGCGTTTTCCAGCAGCAGGTGCGGCTCGGGCGAACTGAACCGCTGCGACAGCTCGGCGATGCGGCGCAGGGCGATCTGTGCCTTGCTGATGATCGGCAAGGTGGTGATCAGGTGCTCCAGCGGGCCTTTCATGTACAGCAGCACCAGGACGAAGCCGCTGATCACCGACTTGTCGTTGGCCGGCCACATCGATTGCAGGGTCAAGGCCAGGCCGATGACCAGGAAGAACAGCATCGAGCCCAGGCTCTTGGCGATCACGAAGGTGTTGATCGAGCGCACCTGGGTATCGCGGATGCCGTCGGCGGTCTCGCGGATGCCGTGGTTGAGCATGCGCTGGCGACGGGTGCGGTGGATGCGCAGCTCCTTGGCGCCCTCGGCGATGGCCTGGTAGTGCTTCTGCAACTGGTCCTCGGCGTCGCGGGCGGCGACGAAGCCGCGGATGCCGCGGGCCCGTGCGGCGTACTGGATGACGCTGCCGACACCCACGGCCAGCAGCACCAGCAGGAACATCGGCAGCGACAGGTAGGCCAGGTAGCCCAGGCAGCCCAGGGTCACGGTCAGGGAGATGGCCAGCGGGGCGAACACGTAGGCGAAGTCGCTGACCGTGTCGACGTCATGGGTGAGCACCGGGATCAGCCGATGGCTGCGGTACTGCTCGATCTGCTCGATCGGCGCGGCCAGCACTTTCTCGCCCAGCTGCTTGCGCAGCGCGGCGATCACATGCTGGCCCACATAGTTGGTGCCGATGTCCGAGCAGATGCTGCTGACCAGCGCCACCACGCACAGGCCGATGAAGGCCAGCACCACGCCTTGCTGCAGGCCGCCGTCGCTGTGCAGGCCATTGTTGATGGTGGCAAGCAGCGCGGTGATGCTCAGGCCGCCGAGCATGCCCAGCAGGGTGGCGATGGTCACCGTCGGCCAGAACGGGCGCAGCAGCCCCAGCAGTTGGCGCAGCGCCCCGGGAGGTTGAGGACTCATGGAGGCTTCCTGTCAGGCGCGGGTGAGGGCAATGGCGGCTGCGTGCAGGGGCACGGCCTCGGCGTGCTGCGCCAGCGCCTTGTACAGCGATTCGCCGATTTCCGCCGCGCGGCTTGGCAGCACCGACAGCAGGGTGTCGCTCAGGCCGTGGCTGGTTTCGCAGAAGCCTTGCAGGTACACCGGCGCCTGCAGCTCGGCGTTGCTTAGGGCGCGGTAGTCGCGCTCGACGCTGAAGTCCTGCAGGTAGCCTTGCAGCGGGGCCAGCAGGTCACGGTGCGAGCGACGCTCGTAGCCGGTGGCGAGGATCACCGCGTCGTAGCGGTGGGTCTGCGACTGCTGGGTGGCTAGGTCCTGCAGGGTCAGCTCGATGCCTTCGGCGGTGGCGGTGGCGGCCTGCACCTGGCGGCGGCAGAGCACGGCGTGGCGGTACTGGTGGGCGACCTTCTGGCGGTAGAGGATGCCGTAGATGCGTTCGAGCAGGTCGATGTCGACCACCGAGTAGTTGGTGTTGTGGTACTCGGCGATCAGCTTCTGGCGGTCGGCCTGTTCCTGGTTGAACACCAGGTCGGTGTAGTCCGGGGCGAAGATCTCGTTGACGAACGGGCTGTCGTCGGCGGGCTTGAGGGCGCTGGAGCGCACGATCATGTCGACCTTGACCGAGGGGAAGCTGTCGTTGAGGTCGATGAAGGCCTCGGCGGCGCTCTGCCCGGAGCCGACGATGGCGATGCGCATCGGCTTGCCCTGGTTGCAGGGCAGGGTGGCCAGGCTGCTCAGGTAGGTGGAGTGGTGGAACACCCGTGGGTCATCCTTGAAGGCGCGGAAACTGTCCGGGACCTTGGGCGTGCCACCGCTGCCGACTACAACCGCGCGGCTCAGGCGGGCGTGTTCGCGGCCCTGGGCGTCACGCGAGATAACCCGCAGCTGGCGCACTTTGCCGGCGTCCAGCACTGGCTCTATGCGGGTCACTTCTTCACCGTACTGGGCCTGGGTGGCGAAGTGCTCGGCGGCCCAGCGCAGGTAGTCGTTGTACTCCAGGCGGCAGGGATAGAAGGTGCCCAGGTTGATGAAGTCGGCCAGGCGCTGCTTCTGGTGCAGGTAGTTGACGAAACTGTAGGGGCTGGTGGGGTTGCGCAGCGACACCAGGTCCTTGAGGAAGGAGATCTGCAGCTCGCTCTGGGTGGCCAGGGTGTTGCCGTGCCAGCGGTAGTCGCTCTGTTTGTCGATGAACAGTGCATCGAGGGCGTGGCCGTGGGTTTCGGCGAGTTCTTCCAGGGCAATGGCCAGGGCCAGGTTGGAAGGGCCGAAGCCCACGCCGATGAGGTCGTGGACCTGCTGGGGGGAATGGGGCTGGCTCATGCTATCGGTTCCTTGAGGTGGCGGGGGAGGCCTTTGGCGCTCACCCCGGGCTGCGGGAGTACATCGATAGAACGAGAAGCGGTGGGGACAATTTAGCGTGGGCCGGGCCCTTAGAGTTCGCGTACGACCCTGAAACCCAGCCAGTCGCCGGGCCGCCGGGGGACCATCACGTTGCGGTTGCCGGAACGGGAGAAGATTGGTGCTTCGCCCCAGTCGTTGCCGCGCACCTGCACCAGTTCGCAACTGTCCGCGCTGCGGGTGGAATGGCCCCAGGCGCTACCGTCGGTGGGGGCGCCGACATAGTTGTCGTGCAGGCAATCGGCGACCCATTCGTAGACATTGCCGTGCATGTCGTACATGCCGAAGGCGTTGGGCGGGAAGCTGCCCACCGGCGAGGTGAAGCTGTAGCCGTCCTTGGGCCCGTAGACGTTGGCGTGCTGGCTGATTTCGTAGTCGGCACCTGGGTCGAGGGGGAAGGGGAACGGGCCGGTACTGCCGGCGCGGGCGGCGTATTCACGTTCCGCTTCGCTGACCATGCGGTAGGTCTTGCCGGTCTTCTTCGACAGCCACTCCACGTAGTCCTGCACGTCGTAGTAGGTCATGCACACCGCCGGCTGCCGCGGGCCTTGTTTGTAGGTCGGCTTGCTGGCGGTGCACTTGCGCCCGGGGCGTACGTCGCCGTCGTGGATCACGGCGCCGCTCTGCTTGATGTAGGTGTCCCACTCCTCGGCGGTGACCTGGAAGCGGCTCATGGCGAAGGGCTTGGCGAAGGTCACCTTGTGCATCGGGCCTTCGTCGTCCTGGCGGCCCTGTTCGTCGTCGGGGGTGCCCATCATGAAGCTACCGGCCGGCAGCACGACCATCTCCGGGCAGGCGCCGGTGCAGTCACGGAACACCGTGCCGGGCGCGGGCGCCGGGGTGGTGGTGGCCAGCGCCGGCAGGCTGCAGGCGGCGAGCAGGGCGGCAAGGGTGAGGCGAGGCAAGGCAGTGTGCATGAAAGATCCTTTTCTAGAGTTGCTGGGTGACCAGGGCCATGACCCGCTCAATCTGCTGCTCGTCATTGAGCAGCCCCGGGGCCAGGCGAATGACCGGGCCGACTTCGCGGTACACCGCATCGCACATGACCTTGTTGGCGATCAGCTGCGCGGCGAAGGCGTCGGGGTCCTTGCCGGGCACGCGGAAGAAGGTGAAACCGGCGGAGAACTCGGGGCTGCGTGGCGTCACCAGTTCGATCTGGCGGTGTTCGGCCAGGCGCTCCTTGAGCAGGCTGTTGAGCTGGTGGATGCGCGCCTGGACGTCGGCCTTGCCCAACTGCAGGTGCAGCTTGAAGGCCTCGCTGGTGGCCCAGCGGTGCTCGAAGGCGTGGTAGCCGCCGGGGGTCATGATGGTGGCGAAGTCTTCGTCGCGGGAGAAGGTGGCGACGCTGGGGGTGAGGTGCTCCATGCCGGTGGACGCGGCGCAGATCAGGCCAGTGCCGCGGGGGCCGAACATCCACTTGTGGGTGCCGGCGATGAAGTAGTCGCAGTTGAAGTCGGCGAAGCGCGCGTTCTCCACGCCGAAGCCGTGCACGCCGTCGACCACGTAGAGGATGCGCTCGGCTTCGCTGCGGTTGCGGTTGTGCCGGCGCACCAGTTCGCCGATCTCGCCCACCGGCAGTTTGACGCCGCTGCTGGAATGCACCCAGGTCATGCCGAGTACCCGGGTTTCGGGGCGGATGCTCTGGTCGATGGTGCTCAGCACCTGGTCGGTGGAGACGTTCCAGGGTTTGTCGAACAGGCGGATCTTGCGGACCTGGGTGCCTTGGCGGCGGCTGCGGAATTCCAGGGCTTTGTAGGCCGAGTAGTGCTCGTGCTCGGTGATCAGGATTTCCTGTTTCGGGCCTACCTGCAGGCCGCTGTAGATCATCGCCAGGCCTTCGGTGGTGCTGCCGGTCAGGGCGATCTGGCGTGGCCCGACTTCCAGGTAGCGACCGGCCCATTCGCGTACTTCGTCCTCGCGCTGCCATTCGTACTGGCTGTTCCAGTCCATCAGGGCGGCGGGGTTGCGGTCGAGGTCGGCGCGGTGGCGGTCGATGGCCGCCTGCACGGGGCGGGCGTGGGCGGTGATCAGGAAGTTGGCGAAGTGCAGGGTCTGCGGGTCGAGCGGGAACAGCTCGCGCAGGTTGCGCCATTTGTCGGCGCCGGCCAGCGGCTTGGCGCTGCCGGCCGGTGCCTGGGCGTGGGCGAGCAGGGGCAGGCCGGCGGCGAGGACGCCGGCTTGCTTGAGGAAACTGCGACGGTTGGTCATGAAGGGTTGGGCCTTGCTCAGCGGGTGGCGACGGGTTGTGCGGATTTCTGTACCTGTTCCCAGGCGCGCAGGAAGTTGCCCGCCCAGAGTTTCGCGATGTCCGTCTCGCTGTAGCCGCGGGTCAGCAGCTCGGCGGTGACGTTGCGGATTTCGCTCACGTCCTTCCAGCCTTCCAGGCCGCCGCCGTCGTTGAAGTCGGAACTGATGCCGACGTGGTCAATGCCTACCTTTTTCACCGTGTAGTCGATGGCGTCGACGTACTGCTTGAGGGTGGCCTTGGGTTCTTCTTCGAGGATGCCGTACAGCGAACTTGCGTACTCGCCGAAGCGCGACTCGGGCCAGATGGCGATCACCGCGTCGCCCGGCATCAGGGCGTTGGCCAGGCCTTGCAGCGGTTGCAGGTCGAAGCGCGCGCGCAGGGCGTCGAGCTTGTCCAGCACCGGCTTGCCCAGCGGCTTGAGGTACTGGCCGAAACCGACCACCTGGATCACCCCGCCGCTGGCCTTGATCAGCTGCATCTCGTGGTCGGAGAGGTTGCGTGGTATGTCCACCAGTGCCCGGGGCGCCGAGTGCGAGGCGACCATCGGTGCGCGCGACAGGCGGGCGACGTCTTCCAGGGCCTTCGTCGACATCTGCGACACGTCGATGATCACGCCCAGGTCGTTGAGGCGCTTGACCGCTTGCTCGCCTAGCGGCGACAGGCCGCCGAGGGCGTCGGCGGTGTCGTTGAAGAACGGTAGCGGGCGCGAGGAGTCGGCCCAGTCGTTGTTGCCGGTGTAGCTGAAGCCGAACATGCGCATGCCGCGTGCGGCCCACAGGTCCAGTTGGGCGACGTCATGGCCCAACGGGTAGGCGTTGAGCATGCTGATGAAGATGGCGAACTTGCCCTCGCCGTTGAGGCGGCGGAAGTCGGCGGGGGTGTAGGCGATGCCGACCTGGTTGGGGAAGTCGCGGACCATGCCGCTGATGATCTTGTAGCGCACCTCTTGCTCATGACGCGCGGCGTCGACGAAACCGGGGGTGGGGCGGTGCGGGGCGTTGGGGCCATTCCAGATTTCCGGCCAGCCGAAAATGGTCAACGCGGCGCCCGACAGGCGCCCGCGGTTGGCCTTGACCAGGTCGAACTGGGTCGGGCCGTCCTTGTCCAGTTCGTTGCCGGCGCTGCCCAGGTCCAGCGGCACGGTGACGTGGCTGTCGAAGGAGAGCATGTGTTCGTGCAGGGCGTTGGCCTGTTCGACGATCTGGCGCGGGTAACCGGCCTCCCGGCCTTGCCAGTAGAAGTAGCCGGCGGCGCTGCCCAGGGCGACCGCCAGGGCCAGGGGCAGGCCGATGTACAGGGCTTTGCGGGAACGGGTCTTGGTCATTGCCATCTCGTTGCAGGGCTGATCGGGTGCCTGCCGGTGGCGCACGGGCGCCCAGGCAGGGTTCGGGTATCAGGTGGACGAATGGCGGGGGGGTAAATTTATCCACGCGTTGGCGTTCATGTTTCGCTGTGGCCTGCCGATATGCAGTCATCGGAAGGACCCTTGCAGAGGATCAGGGACATGGTTAATTTCACGCTCATCAACATCGCCGGCGCCGCGCCGACGCTCAATACCCCCGCTCAGAACGGCACAACCCAGGCTGGCAGCGGCACTCAGGAAGCAGCGCCGCTGAAGATCGACCCCAAGCTGTTCAAGGCTGATGCCGACGCCGGGCCCAGCATCGAGACCGACGAAAGCTCCGATCCGCCCGAGGTCAAAGAGCTGCGCGAGATGATCGAGCGGCTGCAGAAGCAGCTGGCCGAAGAGCAGAAGCAGTTGGCCGCGATGATGGCGAAGCAGCACGACGACCCGGCGAGCCAGGCGGCGATTGCTGCCAAGCAGGCCAGTATCACCACCCTGATCGGGCAGATCTCGGCGGCTACCGCGCAGTTGCTGGAGACCCTGAACAAGCTTGGCAGCAGCAGTGCCGGTGGTTCGGTCGACACCGTGGCCTGACCTTCGCCGGGCTGATTGGGTATGCTGGCGGCCCGTGATGAACGAGCCGCCGCAACGCCGATGCCGACCTGGACGCTGAGCACCGCCACCCACCGCAATGCCCGCGAGGTCGTCGATTTCATCGATACCGCCCGCCGTGGGCTTTTCCCGATGCTCGCCGATTCACCGATGCCCAGGGACCTTGCCTGTTTCGAGGAAAGCTACCTCGAGGGGGAGGGGCTGTTTCTGGTCGCCCATGACCAGGGGCGGTTGGTGGCATGCATCGGCTACCTGCCGTATGACCATCGCTTTGACCAGCTCGATTACCGCACCCGCCGTACGGTGGAAGTGGTGCGGTTGTTTGTTGTGCCCGAGTATCGGCGCCATGGGCTGGCAAGGGAGCTGTTTGCCGCGCTGCGCGCGGCGGCGCAGCGCGCTGGGGTTGAGTGGCTGTACCTGCATACCCATCCGTTTTTGCCGGGGGCGCTTCGGTTCTGGGAGGGGCAGGGGTTTGCCATTGTGGATGTGGAAGAGGATCCGGTTTGGCGGACTACGCATATGCAGAGGGTGGTGTGAGGGCTGGAGGCCTGGCTTGAGAGCGCATGTGGGCCACCAGTGTTCGCCGGTATTTTTGCAGCGCCTGTGAGATCGAGCGCCGCCCGCGCGGCGCATCGCGGGACAAGCCCGCTCCCACATTTGTTTCGGGCCAATTATTCCTGTGAAAGTACCGGCGCCTGCCTTGGTGCATGCCTTGAGTCATGTGGGGCGGTTGCAACGCCCATGTTGAAGCCGCGTCGTACCAACAAGGCGGACCAGGTGATAGCACAGGAGAGACTGGCCCGAAACAGATGTGGGAGCGGGCTTGCCCCGCGATGCGCCGCGCGGGCGGCGCTCGATCTTGAGAGCGCTGCAGATCTATCGCCATACACTTGGTGGCCCATATGCGATCCCAAGCATGGATCAGCGTTTCAAGGCGGGATCATCTGCGGATACACTTCGCCCACTCACCACCACAAGGACGTGCACGATGCCTGAACTCACCAGCCTGCTGGCCTTCGCCCTGATCTGCCTGGGCATGGTCCTCACCCCCGGCCCGAACATGATCTACCTGATCTCCCGCTCGATCTGCCAGGGCCGTGCGGCCGGGCTGATTTCGCTGGGCGGCGTGGCCCTGGGCTTCGTCATCTACATGCTGTGCGCGGCACTGGGCATCACCGCGCTGGTGATGGCGGTGCCGCTGGCCTACGACGCGCTGCGCATCGGCGGCGCCTTGTACTTGCTGTACCTGGCCTGGCAGGCGCTGCGTCCGGGTGGCCGCTCGCCGTTCCAGGTGCGCGACCTGCCGGCGGACAGC
Organism: Pseudomonas oryziphila; assembly: GCF_003940825.1. Taxonomy (NCBI): domain Bacteria; kingdom Pseudomonadati; phylum Pseudomonadota; class Gammaproteobacteria; order Pseudomonadales; family Pseudomonadaceae; genus Pseudomonas; species Pseudomonas oryziphila. Next base: position 2,439,867 of record NZ_CP034338.1, read on the forward strand.
CCGCGCCGGCTGTTCGGCATGGGCCTGTTGACCAGCCTGCTCAATCCCAAGATCGCGGTGATGTACCTGTCGCTGATGCCACAGTTCATCGAACCGGGCCACGGCAGTGTGCTGGCCCAGTCGCTGGTGCTGGGCTGCACGCAGATCATGATCAGTGTGTCGGTGAATGCGTTGATCGCGGTGATGGCTGGCTCCATCGCCGTATTTCTCGCCGGGCGGCCGGTGTGGCAGCAGGTTCAGCGTTGGCTGATGGGGACCGTGCTGGCGGGGCTGGCCGTGCGCATGCTGGCCGAAGGCCGCCGCTGAAGGCGTGCCCCGCGTCCTGCGGGGCGGTGCGGGATTTCAGTCCTGAACCAGGCGCGGGCGGGCCTGGCGCTCGCTCTTGTACTGCATGGCCACCGACGGCGCCGCCTTGGCGCTGCCGGTTTCCAGCCACTGGCGCATGCGGCTGGCATCGGCGAAGTGGGTGTACTTGCCGTAGGCGTCGAGAATCACCATGGCCACCGGGCGGTTGTCCATCCGGGTCAGCAGCACCAGGCAGTGGCCCGCCTCGTTGGTGAAGCCGGTCTTGGTCAGCTTGATGTCCCAGTTGCTCTTGTTGACCAGGTGGTCGGTGTTACGGAAGCCCAGGGTGTAGTTGGGTTTGCGGAACGCCACGGTCTTTTCCCGGGTGGTCGAGAGTTCGCCGAGCATCGGGTACTTGCGCGAGGCCATCAGCAGTTTGGCCAGGTCCTGGGCGGTGGACACGTTCAGCGTCGACAGGCCGGTCGGCTCGACGTAGCGGGTATGGCTCATGCCCAGTGCGCGGGCCTTGGCATTCATGGCCTTGATGAACGCGCCGTAGCCACCAGGGTAGTGGTTGGCCAGGGTGGTGGCGGCGCGGTTCTCCGACGACATCAGGGTAATCAGCAGCGTCTCGCGACGGTTCAGCTCGCTACCCAGGCGCACCCGCGAATACACGCCTTTCATCTCCGGGTTGTTGGCGATGGTCATGCTGAGCATTTCGTCCATGGGCAGCTTGGCGTCGAGCACGACCATCGCGGTCATCAGCTTGGTGACCGAGGCGATGGGGCGCACGCGATCGGCGTGGCTGGCGTACAGCTCCTGGTTGGTGTTGAGGTCGATCAGCAGGGCGCTGCCGGAGGCCAGGTGCAACTTGCTGGGGTCACGTTGGGCCTGGGCCGGGGGTTGTGCAGCAGCGGTCGACGGGAGGGTCGCAGTACCTGTGAGCAACAGCAGCAGGCTGAGGATGGACAGGGAAGTTTTCACGTTGAGGCTCACTAAATGTTGGTATGTCGTTGGCTGTGCAAGGGTTTTCCCCCAAAAACCGATGCATTGTGGAGTATGGCTTAAAGGCTGTCGAATGCCTTATATCCAAAGGGCGCAAGGTGAACGAAATTTAATCCTGTACCGATTCTGTACCCATTACCTTCTCTTCCGGCTTGGCGATTTTTGGCCCGGTCGTTGGTGCAGAGCGCTGGCGGCCAGAGCCAAATTGGACTACTGCTTCCGTCTCGATCAATCCACTCAAGGAATGTGAGATGAGGCGACTACTGCTGGGTGTCATGCTGGTTGCGTCGGGCGCTGCTCAGGCTGGAATTCCGCTGGTGAACGCCACGTGCCCAGGCAACATCGAGGTGCACGCCGACAAGGGTGGCCCTATCTACATCAATGGCAAGGAAGGCAAGCTGAAGAGGTTCAACGACAACTATTTCGAAGCCAAGGGCAGCGGTGTGACGATCTCGCTGTCGATCAACCCGGACGGCTCTGCGAGCGTTTCCTATACCGGTAAGAACCGAGCCAATGGCATTTGCCAGGTAAAGGGCGAAGGCTCTTGAGGCGCTGTCGGGCAGAGAGGGTCAGGCGATTTACGCTGGCTTACAACATTCTGCCTTAAGGTCGCCTGACGTCTGCTAATGCAGTTGCATGTGAAGGGATGAGTGGAGCGGCATTGTTTGAACCTGCAATTTTACCGAGGTCCAAACTATGCAAGGCCTGGCTTCGCCTGGCCGGAGACACTCAAATGAAACGAAAAGCTGCTTGGGTCGCAATACTGTCAGCGGTGGTGGTGTTGAGCGGTTGCTGGCCGTATTGGCACGATGGAAGGCATCACCGGCATTACTACGATGAGGATCGTGGTGGCCATGAGTATCGGCGGTATTAACCAAACACCGTCATCATCACCGCAGAGCGCCCTGTGAACAGTTTCCTCGAACGGATGGGGCGGGGCGCTCTGCGCTGGCGGTGCAAAATGAATGTCGATCAAACACCTACACTGTGAGCGTGTTGTATTGAGGACGCCGACATGGCCGAAGTTCTCGCGTTCTTGGGGAAGGCGTTCACTAGTCTCTTTCTGGAGATCATTTTCTGGTTCTTCTTTTACTGGCTCGGCTGGCCAGTCGTGAAGATCGCCAGCCTGGGCCGGCGCCCACAGGGCGATTGGCGAAGTGAGACCGCCGAAAGAAACTGGGTATCAGGCGTTGGGGTCGCGGTGTTTGCTTGCATCATCATGTTGTTTTGAGGCCAGTTTTGGCGCCTTTGCGTTATCGGGACCACTTGCGTCGGGCAAAAAAAAGCCCGCCATGAAGGCGGGCGAGGGGACGCTTGGGGAGCAACACACAACAACAGATTCGGTTCAGGCAATAAGGCAGCTGTCGAGCAACTGCCCGGCCAGGGTCTCGGCCGAGGAGCGGGTGGTCAACGGGCCGCTGATGGCTTCGCCGTTGCGCATCAGGTACCAGCACGCCAGCTGGCCTTGGGCACGCAGGCTGGCCGGTACGGCGCTGCCGATGACGGACATGATCTGGATGGGGGCCATGGGGGATCTCCTGTGAAACATGGCCCCACATTACGCAGACGCCGTGAAGGTTTGAAATCGATGGCTTCGATAGTGGTCATTGATTTCATCAACTGTGCCGACTACCAGCGAGGCGGGCCGTAGTAGACCGGCGGCGGGCCGTAGTAGCGGCGATACACCGGTGGCGGCGGTGCCGGCACATACTGTTCGACCACGTAGGGCTGGTAGTACACGGGCGGCGGCGGTGCTTGCACATAAACCGGTGGCGGTGGGTAATAGGCGGGTTGGCGCTCGACGTAGACGGTACGGTCATGCCCACCGCTGACGGCTGCCCCGACCACCGCGCCCACCACTGCCGCGCCGATCACCGGCCCCGGGCCATACCAGCCGCCACCGTGGGCGGACGCCTGCCCGCTGACGGCCAGCGCGCCGACCAGCAGGGCGATTCCGGGGATGAAACGCTTCATGGTCAATCCTCGCAAGACAACCCCACGCTTGGGGCCTGATTACTATGACCGCAGTCAGGGTCAAGTGAGCGCAGGGGAAGGGTAAAGGTTGTGTAAGGGGCGACAGGCGGCAGCCTCTGTTACGCTCAGTCAATCGTTTCAGCAGCCTCGACAGGAGCGGCAATGATCCCATCCCCCAGCAGCGCCACCGTGTTGTGCATTTCCCTGGCCGGACGCCCCGGTACCTTCGGCGTGCGTTTTCACAATCACCTCTATCAGCAGCTCGGGCTGGATTACTACTACAAGGCCATGACCACCCAGGACCTGCCTGCCGCGGTGGCCGGTATTCGCGCCCTGGGCATTCGCGGCTGCGGTGTGTCGATGCCGTACAAGGAGGCCTGCATGGCGCTGGTGGATGAGGTTGATCCGTCTGCGCTGGCGATCGAGTCGGTCAACACGCTGGTCAACACCGACGGTCACCTCAAGGCCTACAACACCGACTACCTGGCGGTACGTCAGCTGCTGCAGCGCCACCAGGTCGACCCTGGCACCGTCTTTGCCTTGCGCGGCAGCGGCGGTATGGCCAAGGCGGTGGCCAGTGCGCTGCGTGATGCGGGCTTCGCCAACGGCACCATCGTTGCCCGCAACGAACAGGCCGGGCGGCACCTGGCGGATGTCTGTGGCTATGGTTGGTTGCCCGAGCTGGGCGACATGTGCCCGCCGATGCTGGTCAATGTCACGCCGATCGGCATGGCTGGCGGGCCGGAGGCCGATCAGCTGGCGTTTTCGGAAAATGCGATCGCCGCGGCCGAGCGGGTGTTCGACGTGGTGGCGATGCCAGCGCGCACACCGCTGATCCTGCGGGCGGAAACGCTGGGCGTACCGGTGATCACCGGGCTTGAGGTGATCGCCCTGCAGGCACTGGAGCAGTTCGTGCTGTATACCGGGGTGCGGCCGTCGGACGAGCAGGTGGCGGCGGCGGTGGCCTTTGCCCAAGGCGGCTGAATGCAGGATTACGCATGGTTTGAAGCCAGCGCGGTCGGTGTAGGAGCGGCCTTGTGTCGCGAAAGGGCTGCGGAGCAGCCCCGGCGATTTCTGCTTTCACGCTGAAACCCTGGGGCCGCTTTGCGGCCCTATCGCGACACAAGGCCGCTCCTACAGTGGGCGTGCATACGCTGGGCTCAAAACACCTTGTGCCCGTCATCCAACTGATGATCGACCAGCGCCCGGCCATGGGCCAGGGACACATGCTGGGCGTTTTCCAGGTCGGCGAAGAATTTCATCGGCAACGACAGGCGCTTGCTGGTATGCCCGCCTGGGTCGGTAATCAGGCAGCCGGCGGCATAGGGCAGGGGGGAATCGGGGTGGGGCATCACACTGGCGGTGATGGTGTGCTCGCGGTATTCACAGTGAAGGGTTTGCATCGTCCTTACCTCGCTGTGGCTATGGAAGGGTTACTTCCATATACCACGGCAAGGGGCCGGTAGTTCCCGGCCCGACGAGCGCGAGCGCCGTCTGTCAGTCTTTCAGCGCGGTCGGTTGGATGACTTCGACCCAGTAACCATCCGGGTCCTTGACGAAGGCCAGGTGGTTCATGCGGCCATCGGCCAGGCGCTTCTGGAAGGGCACGTCCAGCGCCTCGAAACGCGCGCAGGCTTCGCGTACGTCCGGCACCGAAATGCAGATGTGGCCAAAGCCGCGCGGGTCGGTGTTGCCGTTGTGGTAGGCGAACTCAGGGTCGTTCTCGGTGCCGTGGTTGTGGGTCAGTTCCAGCACGCCAGGGATCGATTTCATCCACTGGTGGCGCTCGGCGTCGTCGGCAGGGATCTGCGCCGGGTCGACCAGGGCCAGGAAATACAGGCTGAAGGCCGCTTCTGGGAAGTCGCGCTTGTCCACCAGGCGGAAACCCAGCACGCGGGTGTAGAAGTCCAGCGATTTCTCGATGTCCTTGACCCGCAGCATGGTGTGGTTGAATACGAATTGGGCGGTGGCGGTGTCTGGCTGGGCGGTGACGCCGGGCAGGGTGTTCAGATCATGCAGGCTCATGGGGACTCCAGAATCAGGGCCTAGGGTTTGTACGAAAAGTCGCCGAGCGGCGATCAGGCAAGGCGAAAACAGGCGAGGAAGCGGAGTTGACTGGTTGTCAATGAGCATTCCGAGCCTGTTTTCAACGCAGCATGATCGTCGCGCAGGCACTTTTCGTACAAAGCCTAAATACAGGAGGGCATGATACGGCAGTCAGCCTCGAGCGCAAACGAAAGCGCCCTGCACGAGTGCAGGGCGCCGGAATTAGAGGCCCGCATGTGCGGGCGCGTGATGGGGTCGCTAGTCCTTTAGCTGGTTCGATACTGTTACAGCGCTTGTGAAAAATGTGTGAAGCCGGTGTTGATATTTCATCAGCGAACCCAGCTTTCCACGGTCTGCGCCCCGTACTGTTCTTTCCAGGCCTTCAGCCCACGGTGGTTGCCGCCTTTGGTCTCGATCAGCTCGCCGGTGTGGGGGTTCTCGTACACCTTCACCACACGCGGGCGGCGTTGCTGTTTGGCGGCAACTGCCGGGCCCCGCGCGGTCGCTTTGGGGTCGAGAATGGCGATGATGTCGCGCAGGCTCTTGTCATAGCTTTTCATCAGGCCGACTAGTTTCTGCTCGAATTCGATTTCGCGTTTGAGGCCGGCATCCTTTTTCAGCGCTTCCAGTTGTGCCATCTGTTCCTGTAGCGCTTTTTCGGCAGCACGAAACTCTGCAAGTCTGGACACTGTCATCACTCCTGTAAGTCTGCCGTGGCATGGCGTAACGAACATGGAAGTCACACTAGACGCCGGCCACGCGGGTGGGTATTGCTGTTCGCTGTTAGTGAGTGTAGTAGTCGCGGGCAGGGGGGTAAACAGTAAACTTTCAATTGATTATCCGGGAACTTTGCCGGTTTTTCGCAACCGCTTTGAAACTGCTTCATTGGCTGCTCTCGGCTGCGCTAGACCATGGTCCAATGGCTCATTCCAGAGCCTTCGGGGCAAAATTGGCGATGATGGTCGAAATCTGTTCGTTCATCGCGTAGTGCCGGTGCAGGTGGCTGCCCGGATTGTTTTTTGCCTTTCTCTGGATGTTCCCTCGCATGTTTGCCCCTTTTCCTCTCGCCCCCGGGCGCAGTGTTGCCGGCTTGTTCTTGCTGTGCGCCGGTGTCAGTGCCCAGGCTGCCGGTTTTGTTGAAGACAGCAGTGCCAAGATCGAAGCCCGCAATGTCTATTTCAACCGCGACTTCCGTGATGGTCACAGCAGTTCCAGCCAGGGCGCGTCGAAGCGCGAAGAGTGGGCGCAAGGGTTCATCCTCAATGTCCAGTCCGGTTATACCCAAGGCCCGGTAGGCTTCGGGGTGGATGCCTTGGGGATGGTCGGTTTCAAACTGGACTCCAGCCCTGCTGACAGTAACAGCGGGCTGCTGCCGTCGTCCGGGCATGACCCGCGCCACTCCGCCGACCAGTACGCCAAGATGGGAATTGCCGGCAAGGTGAAGGTCTCCGAGACCATGCTCAAGTACGGTTCGATGATGCCGGACGTACCCCTGCTCAAGTACAACGATGGCCGTTTGTTGCCGACCATGTTCCACGGTGCCTGGCTCACCTCCGAAGAAGTGCGTGACCTCAAGTTCACCCTGGCGCGCCTGAATCAGTACACCGCGCGGGACTCCACCGACCGCCAGGACATCCGCGTGCACTGCAAGAACAAGCGCTACGCCTGCGATATCGAGGCCGACCACTTCGACCTGGGCGGCATCGATTACCGCTTCAACGAGCGTGTCAGTGCCCAGTACCAGGTGTCCAAACTCGAGAATATCTACCGCCAGCACTTCCTCGGCCTGGTTGCCAGCCAGCCGCTGCAGGTGGGTACGCTGTCGGCCGACCTGCGCCTGATCAAGAGCGATGACATCGGCAACGCTCGCGCCGGCAACATCGACCACCGCGCCTTCAGCGGCATGCTCGGCTACAGCCTGGGCGGCCACAAGCTCAGCGCCGGTTGGCAGCGCATGTATGGCGAAAGCGCCATGCCGTACCTCGACGGCACCAACCCGTACCTGGTCAACTACGCCCAGGTCAACGACTTCGCCGCCGCCCAGGAGCGCTCCTGGCAGCTGCGTTACGACTACGACTTCAAGGCCATTGGCGTTCCCGGCCTGACGTTCTTCACCCGCTATATCAACGGCGACAACATCAAGGTGCCGGGCAGCACTGCCGAAGGCAAAGAGTGGGAGCGCGACACCGAGCTCAAGTACCAGGTGCAAAGCGGCACGTTCAAGGACGTCAGCGTGCGCCTACGCAACTCCACTTACCGCAGCAACTACGAAAAGTGGGCGCGGGACATGGACGAGACGCGGGTGATCGTCAGCTACAACTTCTCGGTGTTCTAAGCCCCCCTTTGCCAAAAACCGGTGGCCATCCGAGAATGACCGCCGGTAACCAGGCAGGGCAAGTGATGAAGCAACTTCTGTTGATTGGTATCGGCCCGGGCGACCCGCGCCAGGTCACCTACGAGGCCGTCGAGGCCATGGGCCGTGCCACGGTGTTCTTCGTGCTCGACAAGGGGCAGGAGAAAGACGAACTGGTGGGCCTGCGCAAAACCATCCTCGAACGCTACCTGCCTGATGGCGGCTACCGCCTGGTACAGGTCGCCGACCCACGGCGCGATGCCCAGGCAGCGGACTACGTTGCGGCCGTGCACGACTGGCACGTGCAGCGCGCCGCGCTGTATGCCCGGCTGATCGAGGACGAGCTCGGTGCCGATGATGTCGGCGCTTTCCTGCTCTGGGGTGAGCCGGGGCTGTATGACAGCACCTTGCGCATCCTCGAGCTCGTGCGTCAGCGTGGCCTTGCGCTGGCGCTTCAGGTGATTCCTGGCATCAGCAGTATTCAGGCCCTGGCGGCCAGGCATCAGGTTCCCCTCAATCGCATCGGCGAGCCGTTGACCGTGCTGCCGGGCCGTCGCCTGGCTGGGCAGGCGCGGATCGACAATGCGCTGGTGATGCTCGATGGCCAGTGCGCGTTTGCCGCACTGGAGGACCCGCAACTGACGATCTACTGGGGGGCCTACCTGGGCACGGTCGATGAGCTGTTGATCGCCGGGCCGCTGCAACAGGTCAAGGCGCAGATTCTCGACGCTCGCGAGCAGGCCCGGCGGCGCAAGGGCTGGATCATGGACACCTACTTGTTGCGCCGCGAACCCTGAGGCCGTGCTGCCGCGTCGTCAGGCAGCCGGTTATCGGCGTTCGCGCCGCAACATGGCCCCGACGAAGTTGTACAGCCGCTGTTCGTGCAGATGAACGAGGCTGTGTTCAATACGCCCGAGGAGCACGGTGGCATGCCGCTGACGGTCGAAGCGTGCCTTGAGCAGCGGCTCGCAGGCGTCCTGCGCCCGTTGCCACTGTGCCGCGTCGCCGTACAGCTGCGCGGCCGCCTTGGCCAGCCCTTCGGCGGTGTCGGCAACGCTGCCCGGCCAGGGGTGCTGCCCTTGGATACCCTCCGCACCCAGCGGCGTGGTCACGCAGGGCGTGCCCTGGCGCAGCGCCTCGAGCAGCGGGCCGTCGATGCCCGCACCGGACCTTAGTGGCGCCAGGTACACACGGGCGCTGCCCAGCAGCGTCTCGACGCATGGCGCCTCGCCCATTACATGCAAACCCTGCTCCGGGGCATGCAAGGCCATGCTCCTGGCTGACGGGTTGGCGCCATGGAGGTACAGCTGCGCTTCAGGCAGCTCGCGGCGCAGCACCGGCCAGAGGTTGTGCCTGAGCCACAGCAGCGCATCATGCTGGGCCGGCGAGGCGAAGTCGCCCAGGCACACGAAGTGCTGGCGCTCGGCGAACGGGCGCGAGGTAGCGGCGGGCTCGACCATTGGCGGGCAGTAATGCAGCAGGTAATCCGGCACACCGAAGCCGTTGACCAGCAGGTCGAACTCGGCTTGCGAGGTGAGTAGCGTCAGGTCGCAGCGCCAGATGGCCGCCAATTCGCGTTGGGTCAACTCGGAGGGCGCCATGTGTCGATACAGGTCCGGGCCGCTGGTGGCGAACAGGGCGCGGAAGTCGTTAGGGTCGAGGCCTTCGATCAGGCGGCGGCGCAGCAGTTGCTGGCGCGTCTCGCTTAGGCTTTGCAGGCCGCCGGTGAGCAGCACGCGCAGGGCTTGAGGGATGTGTTGGGTGACCTGGCTGGTGTAGCGCTCTTCGCTGGTGAAACTGTCGAACAGCACCACGTCTGCGGCCTGGCTGGCCAAGAAGTCCTGGTTATCGGTGCTGATGTGTTGCTCGATCACGCCAAGTGCCGCCAGGTCGGCCTTGCGCTCGCAGGGTTGGGCCGAGCTGGCGAAGGTAACCTGCCAGCCGCCGGCCAGGAGGGTTTGGAGAATCTGCTGCAGGTGCTGGCCGGCGCTACAGGCCTGTGGCTCGGGCCAGCGGTGGCTGAGGACCAGGAGATGGGGCATGGGGGAAGGCCTTGGGGCAAAGGGCGCTATTTAAGCATATGGGGACCATGGGCATGACGGGGCATTTCCAGCGCCTGTGAGATCGAGCGCCGCCCGCGCGGCGCATCGCGGGGCAAGCCCGCTCCCACATTTGTTTCGGGCCAATGAGTCCTGTGAAAGTACCGCTGCCCGCCTTGGTGCATGCCTTGAGTCATGTGAAGCAGCGTTAGCGACCACGCCAGAACCACGTCGGACAAACAAGGCGGACCAGGTAATGGCACAGGAGAGACTGGCCCGAAACAGATGTGGGAGCTGGCTTGCCAGCGATGCGCCGCGCGGGCGGCGCTCGATCTCACAGGCGCAACACCTCTCACGGCGAGCACCTCGCAGCCCTACACCAAACCTTGAAGAAAGCACCCCACCTCAACCCGCCCCAAGAATCTCCCGCACCTTGTCCCGCAACCGATCAATGCTGAACGGCTTGGCAATCATGTACATGCCTTCAGGCACATTCACGTTCTCGGCAAAGCCACTGGCAAACAGCACAGGCAGCAGGGGCCGCAACTCACGGGCCTTGCCCGCCAGCTCTTCACCGCGCATATCCGGCAAACCGACATCGGTCATCATCAACGCCAACGACTGCCCGGCATCTTCGAGAACCTTCAGTGCAGCAGCGGCATTTTCCGCCTCGACGGTTTTGTAGCCCAGTTCGTCGAGCACATCGACTATCAACATACGAACGATGTCGTCGTCCTCGACTACCAGAAGGTGCATGGTACGGATCCTGTTTCGCGTAAAGGGTATCTACTCTGTGCCCGTGGCGGGGTAGAAGTTCCCCAGCTTAACGGCGTGTGCAATCAGATGGAACGATTGGCGCACAGCGCCTTCAAATACTGGCTAAATGCCCTGCCAGAACCGCTAAAGCTGGTTAGACTCGCTGTATTCCCGGTCGGTGTGGCGCAGGGTCTTACACTTGCAGGATGTAGCCGCCAGCACTGTTCAATGGACTTTTTTCGCTCGGGCCTTATCACATGATGCAAACAGCCTCGATGGATCAACGCAGCTTTCGCAAGCTACTCGCCCGCAACGTCGGCCTGCCGCTGGGCGTAGGGCTGCTGGGCGCCGTGGCGTTTGTGGCGGTGATCAATTACCTGCTCTCGGCCATGCAATGGGTCGAACATACCGATCGGGTGATCGGCAATGCCAACGAAACGGTCAAGCTGTCGATCGACATGGAAACCGGCATGCGCGGTTACCTGCTGACCGGCGAAGAGCGTTTTCTTGACCCCTACGAGGTGGCCAAGCCACGCATTTTCAGCAGCCTGGACAGCCTCAAGGGGATGGTGGCGGACAACCCGCAACAGGTCGAGCGGATCGAGCGGCTGATCGCTCTGCAGCGCGAGTGGAACAACTTCGGCGGCGAGATGATCAATCTGCGCCGGAACAAAGGTGACTATCAGCTGCCGATCGGCTCCGGTCGTGGCAAGCGCATCACCGACGAGATCCGCAAGGAATTCGACAGCTTCATCAGCACCGAACAGCAACTGCGCATGGCACGCAACGAGAAGGTCAGTGCGGTCACGGTCACCGCCATCTCGGCTTTCGTGCTGTTCATCGTCGCCCTGAGCGGGTTGCTCGCCTTCCTTGGGCGGCGCGACCTGCTGGCGCTTTCGGCAAGCTACGCCGACAACCTGCAGGCGCAGCAGCGCTCTGCCGAGGGCCTGGAGCACCAGGCCTGGCTGCGCGCCGGGCAGACCCAACTGGGCGAACAGATGATGGGGCAACTGACGCTGCCCATGCTCGGCGACAACATCCTGCGCTGTTTCGCCGGCTACCTGGGGAGCGTGGTCGGTGCACTTTATGTGCGTGACGAGCACGGGCACCTGGTGCGGGTGGCCAGCTACGGCCTGGATGCCGAGCAGCAAGGCAAAGAGCAGGTGCTGGGGGAGCATGGCGGCCTGCTGGCCCAGGCCGTGATGCAGGGGCGGCTGATCCGCCTGGATGACCTGCCCGAGGATTATTACCAGCTCAGCTCCGGCCTTGGCCGTGGTTTGCCACGCAGCGGCCTGCTGATGCCTGCCCGGGATGATGGCCGCATCAACGGGATCGTGGAAATCGGCTTCTTGCGCCCGTTGCATGATCGCGATGTCGAGCTGCTGGAACGTGTGGCCGAGAACATCGGCATCTCCATCGAAAGCGCCCGCTACCGCCAGCGCCTGCAGGAAGTGCTGGCCGAAACCCAGCAGCTCAACGAGGAACTGCAGGTCCAGCAGGAGGAGCTCAAGTCTGCCAACGAAGAGCTGGAAGAACAGTCGCGGGTGCTCAAGGAGTCCCAGGCCTACCTGGAGACGCAACAGGCGGAACTGGAGCAGACCAACGAACAACTGGCCGAGCGCACCGACGCCCTGGACCGCAAGAACAGCGAGCTGAACCAGGCCCAGGTGGAGTTGCAGGCGCGCGCCGACGACCTGCAGCGGTCGAGCAAGTACAAGTCGGAATTCCTCGCCAACATGTCCCACGAGCTGCGCACGCCGCTCAACAGCTCGCTGATCCTGGCCAAGCTGCTGGCCGAGAACGGCGAGGGCAACCTCAGCCAGGAGCAGGTCAAGTTCGCCGAGTCGATCTACTCGGCCGGCAACGACCTGCTCAACCTGATCAACGACATCCTCGACATCGCCAAGGTCGAGGCCGGCAAGCTTGAAGTGCGCGCCGAAACCACCCCGCTGGAGCGCCTGGTCGAAGGCCTGCAGAGCATGTTCCGGCCGCTCGCCCAGGACAAGGGCCTGGACTTCGAGGTACAGCTCGAACAACCCCTGCCGGCGACGCTGTTCACCGACCGCCAGCGCCTGGAGCAGATCCTCAAGAATTTGCTGTCCAACGCCGTCAAGTTCACCGAGCGCGGCCAGGTGAGCCTGCGCATCAGCCACCAGGTGGGCATGGGCATCGTGTTCGCCGTGCGCGACACCGGCATCGGCATTGCCGCCGACCAACAGCAGGCGATCTTCGGCGCCTTCCACCAGGTCGACGGCACCAGCAACCGCCGCTATGGCGGCACCGGGCTGGGCCTGTCGATCTCGCGCGACCTGGCCCACCTGCTCGGTGGGCAGATCAGCGTCGACAGCAGCCCGGGGCAGGGCAGTGTGTTCAACCTGATCCTGCCCGAGCGCTACGAGCCCTCGGGCGAGCAGAAAGCCGTGCACAGCCTGCGCCCGGCGGTCGATGAACTGCCCCCGGCGCCGCAGGTGGTGGTGCCGGCGCGTGCCGAACGGCCGAAACCTGCGTTCACCGACGACCGCGAACTGGCGCCGTTCAGCAACCGCTGCATCCTGGTGGTCGAGGACGAACCGAACTTCGCCCGCATCCTCTACGACCTGGCCCACGAACTGGGCTACAGCTGCCTGGTGGCGCAGAGCGCCGACGAAGGCTTCGAACTGGCCGCTCAGTACCTGCCCGACGCCATCCTGCTGGACATGCGCCTGCCCGACCATTCCGGGCTCACCGTGCTGCAGCGCCTCAAGGAGCAGGCCGGCACTCGGCATATCCCGGTGCACATCATTTCGGTGGAAGACCGCGTCGAGGCGGCCATGCACATGGGCGCGGTGGGCTACGCGGTAAAACCCACCAGCCGCGACGAGCTCAAGGCGGTGTTCGCTCGCCTGGAGGCCAAGCTTACCCAGAAGCTCAAGCACATCCTGCTGGTGGAAGACGACGACCTGCAGCGCGAGAGCATCGCCCGCCTGATCGGCGACGACGACATCCAGATCACCGCCGTGGCCCTGGCCCAGGACGCCCTGGCGCTGCTGCGCGAGAACATCTACGACTGCATGATCATCGACCTCAAGCTGCCCGACATGCTCGGCAACGAGCTGCTCAAGCGCATGACCGCCGAGGACATCCGCAGCTTCCCGCCGGTGATCGTCTACACCGGGCGCAACCTCACCCGCGAGGAAGAGGCCGACCTGCTCAAATACTCGCGCTCGATCATCATCAAGGGCGCACGCTCGCCGGAGCGCCTGCTCGACGAAGTCACGCTGTTCCTGCACAAGGTCGAGTCGCAGCTGTCCAACGAGCGCCAGCGCATGCTCAAGACCGCGCGCAGCCGTGACAAGGTGTTCGAGGGGCGCAAGATCCTGCTGGTGGACGACGATGTGCGCAACATCTTCGCCCTCACCAGCGCCCTGGAGCACAAGGGCGCCATCGTCGAGATCGGCCGCAACGGGCGTGAGGCCATCGAGGTGCTCGAGGCCAACGACGACATCGACCTGGTGCTGATGGACGTGATGATGCCGGAGATGGACGGCTACGAAGCCACCCGCCTGATCCGCCAGCAGCCGCGCTGGCGCAAGCTGCCGATCATCGCCGTGACCGCCAAGGCGATGAAGGACGACCAGCAGCGCTGCCTGCAGGCCGGCGCCAACGATTACCTGGCCAAACCGATCGACCTGGACCGTCTGTTCTCGCTGATCCGCGTGTGGCTGCCGCAATTGGAGCGAATCTGAAATCTTGACCAGTGAACGCAACACCGACATTGAAATCCGGCTGCTGATCGAGGCGATCTACCTCAAGTACAGCTACGATTTTCGCGACTACTCCGGCGCTTCGATCAAGCGCCGGATCCTGCACGCCCTGCGCCAGTTCGACTGCCGCACGGTGACCGCGCTGCAGGAGCGCGTGCTGCACGACCCAGGCATGTTCATGGAGCTGCTGCAGTACCTGACGATCCCGGTCAGCGAGATGTTCCGCGACCCCGGCCACTTCCTGGCGCTGCGCAACGAAGTGGTGCCGCTGCTGCGTACCTGGCCCTCGATCAAGATCTGGATCGCCGGTTGCAGCACGGGCGAGGAGGTCTATTCCATGGCCATCCTGCTGCGTGAGGAGGGCTTGCTGGAGCGCACCATCCTGTACGCCACCGACATCAACCCGCACTCGCTGGAGCGCGCCAAGCAGGGCATCTATTCGCTGCAGAGCATGCGCGAGTACGAAGAGAACTACCGCAAGGCCGGTGGCCGGCGCGACTTCGCCGAGTACTACACCGCCGCCTATGGCAACGCCATCATGGACAGCAGCCTGCGCGACAACGTGACCTTCGCCGACCACAGCCTGGCCACCGACAGCGTGTTTTCCGAGACCCAACTGGTGTCGTGCCGCAACGTGCTGATCTATTTCAACAAGACCCTGCAGGACCGCGCCCTGGGGCTGTTCCACGAGTCGCTGTGCCACCGCGGCTTCCTGGTGCTGGGCAGCAAGGAATCGGTGGATTTCTCGGCCTACAGCGACGGTTTCGAGCCGCTGGTGCGGCCTGAACGGATCTACCGCAAATCATGAACGGCGTGCGTGCGGTGGTCATCGGCGCCTCGGCGGGCGGCGTCAGCGCGCTGTTCAGCGTGCTCGGCGCGTTGCCGCAAGGTTTCGCCATCCCGGTGATCTGCGTGCTGCACTTGCCGGACAACCGCCACAGCCAGCTGGCCGAAGTGCTGCAGCGCCGCCTGCACCGCCCGGTACGCGAAGCCTGCGACAAGGCACAGATCGAAGCGGGGCTGATCTACGTCGCCGGGCCCCGTTACCACCTGTCGGTGGAGCAGGACCTGACGTTGTCCCTCAGCCAGGAAGAGCCGGTGCATTTTTCCCGGCCGGCCATCGACTACCTGTTCGCCTCGGCGGCGGATGCCTATGGCCCGGGCCTGCTCGGTATACTGCTGACCGGTGCCAACGAAGACGGCGCCCGTGGGCTGTTACAGATCAAACAAAGGGGCGGCCGGACCGTGGTCCAGGACCCTCGCGATGCGCAGGTCGCGCTGATGCCGGAGGCCGCCCTGGCCCTGCACCGCCCCGACCATATCCTTTCCCTGAGCGGTATCGGGCAGTTGCTCGCCACCTTGGAACCCCACGCATGTTAAGCAACATCACTGCCAAACTGCTGATCGTCGACGACCTGCCGGAAAACCTGCTGGCCCTCGGTGCCCTGATCCAGGGCGAGGACCGCGAGGTCCACCAGGCCCAGTCGGCGGAACAGGCGTTGTCGCTGCTGCTCGACCACGAGTTCGCCCTGGCCATCCTCGACGTGCAGATGCCCGGCATGAACGGCTTCGAACTGGCCGAGCTGATGCGCGGCATGGAGAAGACCCGCAACGTGCCCATCGTCTTCGTCACGGCTGCCGGGCGCGAAATGAACTACGCCTTCAAGGGTTATGAAAGCGGCGCGGTGGACTTCCTGCACAAGCCGCTGGATACCGTCGCGGTGAAGAGCAAGGTGTCGGTGTTCATCGACCTGTTCCGTCAGCGCAAGGCCCTCGACCGGCAGTTGCAGGCACTGGAACACAGCCGCGCCGAACAGGAGCAACTGCTGGCGCAGTTGCAGGTGGCGCGCGGCGAGCTGGAGCGAGCGGTGCGCATGCGCGACGACTTCATGTCGATCGTCTCCCATGAGGTGCGTACCCCGCTCAACGGCCTGATCCTGGAAACCCAGCTGCGCCGCATGCACCTGTCGCGCGGCAACCTGGCGGCGTTCAGCGAAGACAAGCTCAAGGCCATGGTCGAGCGTGACGAACGGCAGATCAACAGCCTGATCCGCCTGGTCGAGGACATGCTGGACGTGTCGCGCATCCGCACCGGCAAGCTGTCGATCCGGCCCAAGGCCTTCGACCTCGGCCAACTGGTGCAAGGCCTGGTGCAGAACTTCAGTGCTCAGGCCAGTGCCCTTGAAACCCATATCGAACTGCAGCGTTGCCAGACCCTGCACGGCGAGTGGGACGAGTTTCGCATTGAGCAAGTGCTGGCCAACCTGCTGTCCAATGCCTTGCGCTATGGCGAGCGCAAGCCGGTGCAGGTGCGTTTGTTCGAGGATGGCGCCATGGCCTGCGTGCAGGTGCAGGACTCAGGCATCGGCATCAGTGCGCAGAACCAGCAGCGGATCTTCCAGCAGTTCGAGCGCGTCGCCGCCCAGCAGGCCAGCGGCGGGCTGGGCCTGGGGCTGTATATTTCCGAGCAGATCGTATTGGCCCATGGCGGGCGGATCCAGGTCGACAGCAGCGAGGGCAGCGGTGCCACCTTCAGCGTCTACCTGCCGTTGCCAAGGGTGCAGCAGCAAAGCGACCACACACAGGCAACCTCGGCGTAGTGCTGGGGTCTGATTGCCAACTGAGTTGAATGTGAAGGCGTTGTCATGAGCGAAGATGCACAAGATGTCGTATTGATCGTCGAGGACGAACCGGCGATCCGCATGATCCTGCGCGATTACCTGGCGGGCGAGGGCTACCACGTGCTGGTGGCCGAAGACGGCGAACAGGCGTTCGCGATCCTGGCCAGCAAACCGCACCTGGACCTGATGGTTACCGACTTTCGCCTGCCGGGCGGCATCACCGGGGTGGAAATTGCCGAGCCTGCGGTGAAGTTGCGGCCTGAGCTGAAGGTTATCTTCATCAGTGGCTACCCGGCGGAGATCCTCGAGTCGGGCAGCCCGATCGCGCGCAAGGCGCCGATCCTGGCCAAGCCGTTCGATCTGGATACGCTGCACGAGCAGATTCAGGTGTTGTTGCGTTAGGGATAGGTTTTGCATTTGGCTTGTGATTGCCGGGGCTGCTGCGCAGCCCTTTCGCGACACAAGGCCGCTCCTACACAGGCGGCCGCGATCCCCTGTAGGAGCGGCCTTGTGCCGCGAATGGGGCGCAAAGCGCCCCCCAGCATTAGCAGCCGTTCACCGAAACCTGCGAACGGTCACCCCATGTACTCCCCAGGCGGCGCCGGCAATTCGCCCAGCAAATCCCGCAACCCCGCACACCACTGGCTGCGAATCTGGCTGTAGTAAGGATCATCCTGGGTAATGCGATAACTCTGGGCCGGCCCGAACGCATCCTTGCGATACACCAGCAAATCCAGCGGCATGCCCACCGACAGGTTGCTGCGGATGGTCGAGTCGAACGAGATCAACCCACAGCGCAATGCCTCGTCCAGTGACGTGCGGTAGGTCAGGTTGCGGTCGAGGATCGGCTTGCCGTACTTGCTTTCGCCCAGTTGCAGGAACGGTGTGTCCTCTGTGGCCTGAATGAAGTTGCCTTGCGGATACACGCTGTAGACCCCCATGGGCCCACCGGCAATCTGCCCGCCCACCAGCAACGAGCAGCTCAGGTCGACCTTGTTCGCCAGCTTGCTGCGGTCGCGGGTGACCACCTCGCGAATGGTCGCGGCCACCAGCACGGTCGCGTCGTACAGCGTGCGCACGTTCAGCAGATGGCTGCCCGTGCCGTTGCAGCGCTGGCGCAGCAGGTTGACCACCGATTGCGAGGTGGCCAGGTTGCCCGCGCTCTGCAGGACGATCAACCGCTCGCCGGGGGTGCTGAAAATGAACAGTTTGCGAAAGGTCGAGATCTGGTCGATCCCGGCGTTGGTGCGCGAATCGGAGACAAACACCAGCCCGTCGGCCAGGTGCATGGCCACGCAGTACGTCATGTGGTTTACCTGTGTAGGTTGAATGACCCCGGCGTCACTGCAACGACGGGGTCGGTGGGGGCTTGGCTTACTGTTGCTGCCCCTGCAGCAGCGACCGGACCTGGACCTGCGCCAGCATCGACTCGGCGCCGCCGCCCCGGCGCATGCCGCGGACCGGACAGGCGTCGAGGTAGTCCAGGCCCACCGCCAGTTTCAGGTGGCGATCGGGCCTGGCCAGACGATTGGTTACATCGAAGCTGTACCAGCCATCGCCCAGCCAGGCCTCGGCCCAGGCGTGGCTGGCCAGGTGGCTGGCATCCTCGGTGCACAGGTAGCCGGACACGTAACGCGCCGGGATGCCCAGGCTGCGGGCGCAGGCGAGGAAGGCATGGGTGTGGTCCTGGCACACGCCCACCCCGGCGGCGAAGGCCTCGGCAGCGGTGCTGTCGACCGCCGTCGACCCTGGGCTGTACGGCATGCGCTCGGCCAGCCCCTCCATCAGCATGACCAGCGCGGCCCGGTCGCGGCGGCTGCCGCAGTGTTGCCTGGCAAAGTCGATCAGGGCTGCGTCGGCCTGGGTCAGGCGGCTGGTGCGCAGGAACGGCAAGGGCGACTGGCTGTCGTGCTCGACCTCGAGCGTGGGGTCGATCTCGACCTGGCCCTGGGCACTCAGCGCCAGGGCGCTGTGCGGCTCTTCCAGGGTCAACACGTGCAGCACGTTGCCGTAGGGGTCGAGCTGGCTGCGCACCTGCTTGGGCATCTGCACCTGCCAGGCGAGGATCTGCTGGCGGGCGTTGCTCTGCGGGGTCAGGCGCAGGAACTGGATGCTGGCGCTCACCTGGTTGGCGTAGGTGTAGCGGGTGTCATGGTGGATGGCGAGCTTCATACGACCTCCAGGTAGGAGTGGTGAACGGTCTGGCTGAGCTGGCGAATGCGCTCGATGAAGTCGGTCAGCCATGGGTGCAGGCCGGCTTCGAGGATTTCGTCGATGCCGGTGTAGCGCAGCCGCGCATTGAGCTCGGCGGCCATGCGCTGCGAGGCGCGGCCACTGGTGCTGGGCAGGCCGGCGAGGATATGGTCCAGCTCCTCGATGCAGGCATGCAGCGAGCGCGGCACATCGGCGCGCAACAGCAGCAGCTCCGACACCTGGCGGGCGCTGGGCGCGTTGCGGTAGATCTCGTTGAACGCCTCGAACGATGACAGCGCGCGCAGCAGGGCGCTCCACTGGTAGTAGCCACGGGCCGAGTGGTCGCTGACCTCTTCCGATGCCTCGCCAAACATTTCGTAGCGCACATCCAGCAGGCGCAGGGTGTTGTCCGCCCGCTCCAGGAAGGTGCCCAGGCGAATGAAGCAGTAGGCGTCGTTGCGCATGATGGTGCCCGCCGTGGCGCCGCGGAACAGGTGCGAGCGCTCCTTGACCCAGTCACAGAACTGGCTCATGCCATAGCGTGCCAGGCCGTTGCTGGCGATGTTGCGCATCTCCAGCCAAGTGGCGTTGATGTTCTCCCACATGTCGCCGGTGATCCGCCCGCGTACCGCATGGGCATTGGTGCGCGCCGCCTGCAGGCAGCAGTAGATGCTGCCGGGGTTGGTCTCGTCGAAGGCGAAGAAATGCAGCATGCGCGCGGTGTCGAGCTCGGCGTGGCGCTGGTTGTAGTCATCCAGGGTGCCGGCCGCCAGCAACGACATGGCCAGTTCGGCGCGGCCGTCGCTGCGCCCGGCCTGGGGCATCAGCGACAGCGAATAGCTGACTTCGAGCATGCGCGCCAGGTTCTCGGCGCGCTCCAGGTAACGGGACATCCAGTAGAGGTCCGAAGCGGTTCTTGAAAGCATGTGTCAGTCCTCCACTACCCAGGTGTCCTTGGTGCCGCCACCCTGGGACGAGTTCACCACCAGCGAGCCTTCACGCAGCGCCACCCGGGTCAGGCCGCCGGGTACCAGGCGGGTTTCGCTGCCCGACAGGACGAAGGGCCGCAGGTCGATATGGCGCGGGGCGATGCCGTTCTCGACAAAGGTCGGGCAGGTCGACAGGCTCAGGGTGGGTTGGGCGATGTAGGCTTCGGGGCGGGCTTTGAGGCGCGCGCGGAAGTCTTCGATTTCTGCCGCCGTGGCCGCCGGCCCGACCAGCATGCCGTAGCCGCCGGAGCCCTGGGTTTCCTTGACCACCAACTCCGGCAGGTGGGCCAGCACGTGGGACAGCTCCTTGGGGTTGCGGCACTGCCAGGTCGGCACGTTGTTGAGGATCGGCTCCTCGTCGAGGTAGAAGCGGATCATCGCGTCGACATAGGGGTAGATCGATTTGTCATCGGCAAGCCCGGTACCTATGGCATTGGCCAGCACCACGTTGCCCGAGCGGTAGGCCGCGATCAGGCCGGGCACCCCCAGCATCGAGTCGGGGTTGAACGACAGCGGGTCGAGGTAGGCATCGTCGAGGCGCCGGTAGATCACGTCCACCTGCCTGGGGCCGGCGGTGGTGCGCATGAACACATGGTCGTCGCGCACGAACAGGTCGGCGCCTTCCACCAGTTCCACACCCATTTCACGGGCCAGGAAGGCATGTTCGAAGTAGGCGCTGTTGAAGCGGCCCGGGGTCAGCACCACGGCGGTGGGGTTTTCCAGCGGGCTGGCGCTCTTGAGGGTATCGAGCAGCAGGTTGGGGTAGTGGTCGATGGGCGCCACCCGCTGGCTGGCGAACAGCTCGGGGAACAGGCGCATCATCATCTTGCGGTCTTCGAGCATGTAGCTCACACCGCTGGGCGTGCGCAGGTTGTCTTCGAGCACGTAATAGCTGCCATCGCCGTCGCGCACCAGGTCGACGCCGGCGATGTGGGCGTAGAGGTCGCGGTGCAAGTTCAGGCCTTGCATGGCGATCTGGTAGCCCTCGTTGGCCAGCACCTGCTCGGCCGGGATGATGCCTTGCTTGAGGATGTGCTGGTCGTGGTAGACGTCGGCCAGGAACAGATTCAACGCCTGCACCCGCTGGATGCAGCCACGCTCGACTTTCTGCCATTCGCTGGCCTTGATGCTGCGGGGGATGATGTCGAAGGGGATCAGGCGCTCGGTGCCCTGTTCGTCGCCATACAGGGTGAAGGTGATGCCGGCGCGGTGGAACAGCAAGTCCGCTTCGCGTCGGCGCTGCGCCAGCAACTCGGGCGGTGTGTCTGCCAGCCAGCGCGCAAACGGCTGGTAGTGGGGACGGCAGGCACCGTCGGCGTCATACATTTCATTGAAAAAAGCTCGGGACATACCGCACTCCTTGCCGCACAAACCCACGGCATTTTCCTGCAACTTGGCTATTTCACGATGCGAGATCCTGCGAGCAAAAATGAGTTCTGGTTTTTATCGGCACCTCAGTGTGCGTTGACAACTTCCTGCTGCGCATCGAGCGGGCGATGCGTTGCGCAGGTAAACAAAGTCTTTGCAATGGAAGTGCCGGAAATCCAATAAGCCGCGAATCAGCTGATTATTTTTAAAAACAATCGCTGGCGCGCTTTATTTATTCAATAAAGCGACGCTTTTGGCTGGGGGAGGCGGGGTGGGTTTGTTTGCGTGTTGACGGCCTGCCAGGCGAGCCCGCGCCAAAACGGGGCGTGGCAGGCCGGCGTTGGTGTTTTTGAACCAATACGGGGAGGGCGGCCGCTTAGGCCGAGAATACGATCCCGGTACGCAAGGCGGCACTGCGGATATGTTCCTGCATGGCTTTCTGCGCGGCAGGGGCCGAATGCCTGGCCAGCGCGTTGAGGATCTTCTTATGCTCTTTCCAGGTTTCCATGGCCCGTTCCGGGCGAATGAATGGCAACTTCTGGCTCTCTATGTAAATGGCCTCGCTGGCCATGACTATCTGCAGCATCGCCAGGTTGCCACTGGCCTCGAGAATGCCCCGATGAAAGGCGAAGTCCAGGCGCGCCGCCGCTTCGAAGTTGCGCGCCTTCAACTCGATGCCCATGGCTTCGACATTTTCCGCCAGTGCATCGAGGGCCTCGGTGGTCAGGCCATTGGCAGCCTGGCCAGCGGCAAAGCCTTCGAGTACATAGCGCAACTGGAAGGTATCGGCGGCCGATACCTGGGCTGCAAACGGCCAGGCAAATCCTGAAGCAGAGGCTGGCTGTTCAGCTTTCTGCGCTTTGACGAACACCCCTTTGCCCGGCTGCACGCTGACCACGCCCATGGCACTCAAGGATGACAGGGCCTCACGCAGTGACGCACGGCTGACCCCCAGGTTCTGCGCCAGTTCGCGTTGCGCGGGCAGGGCGTCGCCCGGCTGGTATTCGCCCTCGTCGATCAGGCGCTGGATGGCCTGCAAAGCGAGTTCGGGAACGGCGCCGCGAAGGGGGGTGTCGAGCATCGGTACAGACCCATCCAATCAAAGAAGCTGCCGTTTTACGACGTTCTTCACCGTGCACGCAAGTTTGGCCCTGTGCTGGTGCAACGGCGCGGTCGCTGCCATTTAACGGGGATTTATCGGCAGGATGCCGGGCCCCAGGGTATCAACTGTTCAGACCAGTAATACCGCCAAGCACGAGGCCTGCGGGCGATTTCCCGGTGTTTTGCAGCGTCATGGCACGTCGGCTGCAAGGGTTCAGCAAACAGCTGCCCATCACCACCCGAGGTCTTGACCATGAACACTATGCGCAAATGCCTGCTGGCCACACTGCTGTGTGGCAGTGCCCTGATGCAGTCGATCGCCCACGCCGATACCCTCAGCGACATCAGCCAGCGCGGTGTGCTGAAGGTCGCCGTGCCCCAGGACTTCCCGCCGTTCGGCTCGGTCGGCCCCGACCTGAAACCGCGCGGCCTGGACATCGACACGGCGCAACTGTTGGCCGACAAGCTCGGGGTGAAGCTGGCCCTTACCCCGGTCAACAGCACCAACCGCATCCCGTTCCTGACCACCGGCAAGGTCGACCTGGTGATCTCGAGCCTGGGCAAGAACCCGGAGCGCGAGAAGGTGGTGGACTTCTCCAAACCCTACGCGCCGTTCTACCTCGGCGTGTTCGGCCCTGAAGCCAGCAGCATCGACAGCCTCGATGCGCTCAACGGCAAGACCATCAGCGTCACCCGTGGCGCCATCGAAGACATGGAGCTGAGCGCGGTGGCCCCGCAAGGCGCGACCATCAAGCGTTTCGAAGACAACAACTCGACCATCGCCGCCTACCTGTCCGGGCAGGTCGACCTGATCGCCAGCGGCAGCGTGGTGATGTCGGCCATTGCTGCGAAGAACCCGGCCAAGGTGCCGGTGCTCAAGCTCAAACTCAAGGACTCGCCGGTGTACGTGGGCATGGCCAAGGAGCAGCCGGCGCTGCGCGCCAAGGTCGATGAAATCCTGGTGCAGGCCAAGGCCGACGGCAGCCTTGGGCGCAATGCCGAGAAGTGGCTCAAGCAACCGTTGCCCGCCGATTTCGAGTGAGCTTGAACGATGGCCTATCAATTCGATTTCGCCGCCGCATTGCAGCAGGGCGACCTGCTGCTCAAGGGCGCGCTGTTCACCCTGGAACTGACCGCGATCGGCACCCTCGCAGGCGTTGCCCTGGGCATCGTCGGCGCGCTGGTGCGGGCCTGGCAGCTACGGCCGTTCAACTGGCTGTTCGGGGTGTATGTGGAGCTGATCCGCAACACGCCGTTCATCGTCCAGCTGTTCTTCATCTTCTTCGGCTTGCCGGCCCTTGGCGTGCGCATGAGCGAATGGCAAGCGGCGGTGCTGGCGATGGTGATCAACCTTGGCGCCTATTCCACCGAGATCATCCGCGCCGGCATCCAGGCCATCCCGCGCGGGCAGCTGGAAGCCGCCTCGGCGCTGGCGATGACGCGTTTCGAGACGTTCCGCCACGTGATCCTGCGGCCGGCCCTGGCCAAGGTGTGGCCGGCGCTGTCGAGCCAGATCGTCATCGTCATGCTGGGGTCGGCGGTGTGTTCGCAGATCGCCACCGAAGAGCTGTCGTTCGCCGCCAACTTCATCCAGTCGCGTAACTTCCGCGCGTTTGAAACCTACCTGTTCACCACCTTGCTGTACCTGGCCATGGCCATTGGCGTGCGGCAATTGCTGAACCTGTTTGGCCGGCGCGTGATCGTGGGGAGACGCTGATGGATTTCACCTTGTGGGATATCGTGCGCAACCTGCTCACCGGCTTGCAATGGACCTTGCTGCTGTCGCTGGTGGCGTTCGTCTGCGGCGGCGCCATGGGCTTGCTGATGCTGCTGGCGCGGATCAGCGACAACGGCTGCCTGCGGGTGTTGGCCCGTGGCTACATCGAGCTGTTCCAGGGCACGCCGCTGCTGATGCAGCTGTTCATCGTGTTCTTCGGCATCGCCCTGTTCGGCATCGACGTGTCGGCCTGGGCGGCGGCGGCGGTGGCATTGACGCTGTTCACCAGTGCGTTCCTCGCCGAAATCTGGCGCGGCTGCGTGGAGTCGATCCCGCGCGGGCAGTGGGAGGCCAGCGCCAGCCTGGCGCTTCGCCGTGGCGAGCAGTTGCGCCATGTGGTGCTGCCCCAGGCGCTGCGCCTGGCCGTGGCGCCGACCGTGGGCTTTTCGGTGCAGGTGGTCAAGGGCACGGCAGTGACCTCGATCATCGGTTTCACCGAGCTGACCAAGACCGGCGGCATGCTGGCCAACGCCACCTTCGAACCTTTCCTGATCTACGGCCTGGTGTCGCTGGGCTACTTCATCCTGTGTTTTCCACTGTCGCTGGGTGCCCGCCACCTGGAGAGGAGGCTGCATGCCGCTGGTTAGCGTTTCTGCGTTGCACAAGTACTACGGGGACAACCACGTGCTCAAGGGCGTCGACCTGAGCATCGAGGAAGGCGAAGTGGTGGCGATCATCGGCCGTAGCGGCTCGGGCAAGAGCACCTTGCTGCGTACCTTGAACGGGCTGGAGTCGATCAATGACGGTGTGATCGAAGTCGACGGCGAATACCTGGACGCGGCACGCGCCGACTTGCGCAGCTTGCGCCAGAAGGTCGGGATGATCTTTCAGCAGTTCAACTTGTTCCCGCACCTGAGCGTGGGCGAAAACGTGATGCTGGCGCCGCAGTTGGTGAAGAAGACGCCCAAGGCCGAGGCCCGGCAACTGGCGCGCAGGATGCTGGAGCGGGTAGGGCTGGAAGCCAAGTTCGATGCCTACCCCGATCAGCTGTCCGGTGGCCAGCAACAGCGCGTGGCGATTGCCCGGGCGCTGGCGATGTCGCCCAAGGTGCTGCTGTGCGACGAGATCACCTCGGCGCTCGACCCGGAGCTGGTGAGTGAAGTGCTCGGCGTGGTGAGGGGGTTGGCCAAGGAGGGCATGACGTTGGTGATGGTCACCCATGAAATGCGCTTTGCCCGGGAGGTGGGGGACAAGCTGGTGTTCATGCACCAGGGCAAGGTGCATGAGGTTGGCGACCCGAAGACCTTGTTCGATGCGCCGAAGACGGCGGAGCTGGCGAATTTTATTGGGAGTGTGGGGTAGGAGGGGCTGGCTTGGGATTGCATGTGGGCTGCCAGATGTTCGGCGATGTTTTTGCAGGGCCCTCAAGATCAAGCGCCGCCCGCGCGGCGCATCGCTGGCAAGCCAGCTCCCATATCTGTTTCGGGCCAGTCACTCCTGTGATTTCATCGCTGTCCGCCTTGTTGGTACGACGCGGTATTGTGGTGGGCACCACTGGCGCCTCGCCCGACTTGAGACATGCACCAAGGCGTGCAGCGGTACCTTCACAGGAGTAATTGGCCCGAAACAAATGTGGGAGCTGGCTTGCCAGCGATGCGCCGCGCGGGCGGCGCTCGATCTCAATGGCGCTGCAAAAACACCGCCAGGCACCTGGTGGCCCCCACCCAATCCCCACCCCATAAAAAAGCCCCGACAACCAAGGCCATCGGGGCAAACGGTTGGGGGAGGATCCAACCAAAGGAGCTTTCAATTCAACAGGTCACTCAGCGCGTACTGGCCACCACCTCCGGCTGCCAGCCACCACCCAGGGCCTTGTAGATCGCCACGATGCCGCTGTACAACTCGACCTCGCCCTGGGCCTGGGCGTCTTCGGCGCTCAGGCGTTCGCGCTCGGCATCGAGCAGCACCAGGTAATCCACCGTCCCTTCGCGGTAGCGCACCGAGGCCAGCTCGGCGGCCTTGCGGCTGGCATCGCTCTGGCGCATCAGCGCCAGCAAGCGCTGCTGGCGCTTGCCGTAGTCGCTGAAGGCGTTGGCCGACTCTTCCAGGGCCAGCAGCACCTGCTGCTCATAGTTGGCCAGTGCGCCGTCGGCATCGGCCTTGGCGCCACGCAGGCGCGCACGCACGCTGCCCAGGTCGAATGCCGCCCAAGTGATGCTCGGGCCCAGCGCCCAGGCGTTGGAGGCGGCCGAGCCGATCTGCGAGCCACGCGCGGCGGTGAAGCCGAGGAAACCGCTGAGGCTCACCCGTGGGAACAAATCGGCGGTGGCCACGCCCACATTGGCGGTGGCCGCGGCCAGCTGGCGTTCGGCGCTGCGGATGTCCGGGCGGCGGCGCAGCAGCTCGCCGGGGTCGCCCACCGGCAGGGCCTTGGCGATGGCCGGCAGGGCCTTGGGCGACAGGTCCACGGTCAGGGCGTCCGGGCGCTGGCCGAGCAGGGTGGCGATGCGGTTCTTCGCCCGCACCTGAACCGCCTGCAACTGCGGCACGGTGGCTTCGACACCGGCCAGGCGGGCGTCGGCGCGCACCACATCGAGCTCGTTGCCGACCCCGGTGTCACGCAGGGTGACGGTAATGTCGCGCGATTGTTGCTGGGTCTTGAGGTTGGCCACGGCGATCTGTTCGCGCAGCTGGGCGCCGCGCAATTGACCGTAGGCATCCACCAGTTCGGCGATCAGGCTGACCTGCAGTTGCTGCAGGTCGGCCTCGGCGGCCGCTTCCTGCGCTTCGCTGGCTTCGATCTGGCGCTGGATACGGCCGAACAGGTCGAGCTCCCAGGCCATGTCCAGGCCCAGGTCGTAACGCTCGCTGTTGACCCGGCGTTCGGTCTGGCCGGGGATCTGGCCCTTGCCCAGGTCGCTGCTGGCGCGGCTGGTGACCACCGGCAGCTGGTCGTTGGCGGCGTCGTCGCGGATCGCCCGCGCCGCTTTCAGGCGGGCGAAGGCGATGCGCAGATCGCGGTTGCCATCCAGCGAGGCTTGCACCAGCTGGTTCAGCACCGGGTCGTCGAACTGCTTCCACCAAACGCTCTCGAAGCGGCTGCGGTCGAAGGCCTTGGCTTCAAGGCCGCTGTCGAGCCTGGCCGGCTCCGTGGCCGGGGCCTTGTAGTCCGGGCCCACGGCGCAGGCCGCCAGGGCCAGCGCCAGCAGGCTCGGGGTCAGGGGTTTGAGCAGGTTCATGCATGGTTCTCCAGCGGCAGTGCGCGCTCGGCCTTGCGGGCCTGGCGACGCTCGACGAAGCGGCGGATCAGGAAGAAGAACACCGGGGTCAGGAACAGGCCGAACACGGTCACCCCGATCATCCCCGAGAACACCGCCACACCCATGGCGTGACGCATTTCCGAGCCGGCACCGGAGCTGAACACCAGCGGCACCACACCCATGATGAAGGCGATCGAGGTCATCAGGATCGGCCGCAGGCGCAGGCGGCAGGCTTCCAGCACCGCAGCCAGCGGGTCGAGGCCCTTGGCCTGTTCATCCTTGGCGAACTCGACGATCAGGATCGCGTTCTTGCACGCCAGGCCCACCAGTACGATCAAACCGATCTGGGTGAAGATGTTGTTGTCGCCACCCGAGACGATCACGCCGGTGATGGCCGACAGCAGGGTCATCGGCACGATCAGGATCACCGCCAGCGGCAGGCTCCAGCTTTCGTACTGGGCAGCCAGCACCAGGAACGCCAGCAGCACGCACAGCGGGAACACGAACAGCGCGGTGTTGCCCGAGAGGATCTGCTGGTAGGTCAGGTCGGTCCACTCGAAGGTCATGCCGTTGGGCAGCTCTTCTTTAAGCAGCTTCTCGATCGCCGCCTCGGCCTGGCCGGAGCTGTAGCCAGGGGCCGCGGCGCCGTTGATCTCGGCGGTGATGAAGCCGTTGTAGTGCATGACGCGGTCAGGCCCCGAGGTATCGCTGACCTTGAGGAAGGTCGCCAGCGGGATCATCTCGCCCTGGTTGTTGCGCACCTTCAACTGGCCGATCTGCTCGGCGTCGAGGCGGAACTGCTGTTCGGCCTGGACGTTGACCTGGTAGGTGCGGCCAAAGCGGTTGAAGTCGTTGGTGTACAGCGAACCCAGGTAGACCTGCAGGGTGTCGAAGATGTCGGTGATCGCCACGCCGTGGGTCTTGGCCTTTTCCCGGTCGATGGCGGCATCGACCTGGGGCACGTTGACCTGGTAGCTGGTGAACAGGCCCGCCAGCTCCGGCACGTTGTGGCTCTTGGCGATGATGTTCTGGGTCTCTTTGTACAGCGCTTCGTAGCCCAGGTTGCCACGGTCCTCGATCTGCAGGCGGAAGCCGCCGATGGTGCCAAGGCCTTGTACCGGCGGTGGCGGGAAGATCGCGATGTAGGCGTCCTGGATATCGGCGAACTGGGCGTTCAAGGCTGCCGCGATGGCCGCCGCCGACTGGCTCGGGTCCTTGCGCTCGTCAAACGGCTTGAGCGGGGTGAACACGATGCCGCTGTTGGGGCTGTTGGTGAAACCGTTGATCGACAGGCCCGGGAAGGCCACCGAATCAGCAACGCCCGGTTGCTTGAGGGCGATCTCGCTCATGCGCTTGATCACCGCCTCGGTGCGGTCGAGGCTGGCGGCGTCAGGCAACTGGGCGAAGGCCACCAGGTACTGCTTGTCCTGGGCCGGGACGAAGCCGGTCGGAGTGGTCGAGAAGCCCAGGTAGGTCAGGCCCATGAGGCCGGCGTAGACGAACAGGGCGATGCCGCTGGAGCGGATGACCCGGCGCACGCCACCGACGTAGCCATGGCTGGCGCGGTCGAAGAAGCGGTTGAACGGGGCGAACAGCCAGCTGCCCAGTAGTTTTTCCAGGAACCGCGAGAAACGGTCCTTGGGTGCGTGGTGGTCCTTGAGCAGCACGGCGGCCAGGGCCGGCGACAGGGTCAGCGAGTTGAACGCCGAGATCACGGTGGAGATGGCGATGGTCAGGGCGAACTGCTTGTAGAACTGCCCGGTAAGGCCAGAGATGAAGGCCGCCGGCACGAACACGGCGCACAGCACCAGCGCCGTGGCGATGATCGGCCCGGTCACTTCGCTCATGGCCTTTTGCGTGGCCTCCAGCGGTTTCAGGCCCAGCCCGATGTTGCGTTCGACGTTCTCCACCACCACGATGGCGTCGTCCACCACGATACCGATGGCCAGCACCAGGCCGAACAGCGACAGGGCGTTGAGCGAGAAGCCGAACAGGTGCATCACCGCGAAGGTACCGATCAGCGACACCGGCACGGCCAGCAACGGGATGATCGAGGCACGCCAGGTCTGCAGGAACAGGATGACGACCAGTACCACCAGGATCAGCGCTTCGAACAAGGTGTGGACCACGGCCTCGATGGAGCCACGGACGAACACGGTCGGGTCATAGACGATGCTGTAGTCCATGCCCTCGGGGAAGTCCTTCTTCAGCTCGGCCATCTTCGCCCGCACTTCGTCGGAGATCTCGATGGCGTTGGAGCCTGGGCGCTGGAAGATCGGGATGGCCACCGCCGGCTGGTTGTTCAGCAGCGAGCGCAAGGCGTACTGGCTGGAGCCGAGCTCGACCCGGGCGATGTCCTTCAGGCGAGTGATTTCGCCATCGGCGCCGGCTCGGATGATGATGTTCTCGAACTCTTCCTCGTTGACCAGGCGGCCCTGGGTGTTGATCGACAGCTGGAAGCTGGTGGAGCCGGGGGCGGGCGGGGCGCCCAGCTGGCCGGCGGCGACCTGGCGGTTCTGTTCGCGGATCGCGGCCACCACATCGCTGGCGGTCAGGTTGCGCGAAGCGGTCTTGTTCGGGTCGAGCCATACCCGCAGCGAGTAGTCGCCCATGCCGAACAGTTGCACGTCGCCCACGCCACCCAGGCGAGCGAGCTCGTCCTTGATGTTGAGGATGGCGTAGTTGGACAGGTAGAGCATGTCGTAGCGGTTATCCGGCGAGGTCAGGTGCACGACCATGGTCAGGTCGGGCGAGGCCTTGTCGACGGTGATACCGATACGCGTCACTTCTTCCGGCAGCTTGGGCTGGGTACGGGTCACCCGGTTCTGCACCTGTACCTGGGCGTTGTCCAGGTCGGTGCCCAGGGCGAAGGTGATGGTCAGGGTGAGCTTGCCGTCGGCGGTGGACTGCGAGGACATGTACAGCATGTTCTCGACACCGGTGATGGCCTGCTCCAGCGGCGCGGCGACGGTTTCGCCGATGACCTTGGGGTTGGCGCCAGGGAAGTTGGCGCGCACCACCACGGTGGGCGGCACCACTTCGGGGTATTCGCTGATCGGCAGCTGGAACAGCGAGATCGAGCCCGCGATCAGCAGCACCAGCGACAGCACCGCGGCGAAGATCGGCCGGGTAATGAAGAATTTCGAGAAGTTCATCGGTGTTGTCCCTTAACCGCGTGGCGCTTGGGCGCTGGCGACTTTGACGTTGGCACCCGCTACCTTTGGCGCCGGGTTGCTGGCTTCGAGGGCCTGGCGCTGCTGGGCGAGGGCGGCGAGGGTCTGTTCGCTGGCCATCTGGGTTTCCTCAGGGGTGACAGGCGAGCCTGGGCGCACGCGCTGCAGGCCCTTGACCACGATGCGGTCGTCCTTGCCCAGGCCGCTGCGCACGATGCGCAGGCCTTCGAGCTTCGGTCCCAGTTCCACGGCGCGGTAGGCGGCCTTGTTGTCCTTGTCCATGACCAGCACGAACTTCTTGCCAAGGTCGGTGCCGACCGCTTCGTCGTTGATCAGCACGGCGTCGTACTGGGCGCTGCCGACCAGCTTCAGGCGTGCGTACAGGCCGGGGGTGAACTGGCCGTCGCGGTTGTCGAACACGGCGCGGCCACGGATGGTGCCGGTGCGCGGGTTGACCTGGTTGTCGACGAAGTTCATCTGGCCCAGGTGCGGGTTGCCGGTTTCGTTGGTCAGGCCCAGGTACACCGGGGTGCTCTGGCCGCGCTGGCCGTCGCGCGCCAGCTGGGTGTACTTGAGGTACACGCGCTCGTCGGCGTCGAAGTAGGCGTACACCTTGTCGGTGGAGACCACGCTGGTCAGCGGCGTGACGTCGGCGCTGACGATGTTGCCGGCGGTGAACTGGGCGCGGCTGACGCGGCCGCTGATCGGCGCGGTGACCCGGGTGAAGCTCAGGTTCAGGCGGGCCAGGTCCAGTTGTGCCTGGATGGCATCGACCCCGGCACGGGCTTCGGCGGCGGCGCTGCTGCGCGACTCGGCAAGCTCGGCGGAGATCGCGTTACTGTCGCGCAAGCGCTCGCCACGGCGGGCCTCGTTGGCGCTGCGGATAGCGGTGGCCTTGGCCTGCTGCACTTGGGCTTCGAGGCGGCGTACTTCAGCCTGGAACGGGCGTGGGTCGATCTGGAACAGCAGGTCGCCTTTTTTCACCTGGGCGCCTTCGGTGAAGGCCACCAGGTCGATCTGGCCCGAGACCCGTGGGCGCACCTCGACGGTTTCCGGCGCTTCCAGGCGGCCGGTGAACTCGTCCCATTCGTTGATCGGCTGCTCGATCACCTTGGCGACGCTGACCTTGGGTGCGGCGGGAGCCTGCATGGCGTCTGGTGCGCGGCCACAGGCGCTGAGCACCACCACTGCCAGGGCAGCGAGGGGGAAGCGCAAGGGTTTGAGTGAGTGATCCATGGAGAACTCCGCCAATGTATTAGTAGTGGGCGGAGTGTGAGTGTGTTGCGCGCAACGCACGAATCGAACGCAGCGAAGGTTATTATCACGGGCAATGATATGAGCGATGGCGTTATCGATGATGACGCATGGTCAGGAGCTTAGAGCCCTCGACTCAGGTCATGCCGAAGTGCCGGATAACCGATGGTTCTTGCGGTGATGAACGTCTTGTTTGAGCAACTGGTCATTTCGCAAGATTTAACGTACCGCTAGCTCATCCCTTTCCCGTCGATGCCGCGACGCGTTCCGACATACAGAGCGGTATCTGCTCACCATCATTTCGCCTTCCCAAGCCATGGCCAGGAAGGCTAGCCCCATGACCACCCTCACCGAGCACGACGTCGAGCTCGCCATTGCCCCCCTCGAAACCCTGCTCAGCGAGGACCTGGGCCTCGCCGCTGCGGCTGTCAACGACTGGCTGCACGGCATCAGCAGCGGTTTGCTCGACTTGCAGACCCTGCGCAACCTCGGTGAAAACACCCCTGTTGTTGCCAACGCCCTGGCCGCCGTGGATGTGCTGGCTGACCTCATCGAGTTGGTCGAACACCCTGGCAGCGACCCGCTGCTGTGGGCCAGCCTGGGTATCAATCTGATCGGCGTGGTGCCTTTCCCGCCGGGCATGGCCATCCCGCGCCGGGTGTTGCGCCCGGTGCTGCAACTGACCCGCCAGACCCTGCGCCGCCGCCCTGGCGCGCGCCTCGACGCGGTGCTGCTGGAAATCCTCGAAGGCCACCTGCACGCCAGCATCCGCGGCGAGCTGGATAACTTCATCAGCGGGGCGCTGCAGCACTTGTCAGAAATGCTCGCCCACGCCAGTGAGCTCGCCCAGGCGCTGCTTCGCCAGTTGGCACGCGCCCTCGACGACCTCGCCAAGGGCCGGCTGGACGCCCAGGCCAGTCGGCGCATGGCGCGCCAGCAACTGGCCGAGGTAGCCCTGTACGACTCGGCGCTGGAAGCGGATGCCTGGTTGCTGGCCCTGGCGGCGTTGGGCAACGCCGCCGAAGGCACCTTCAAACAGGCCTACAACAGCGTCGCCGGGCATTTCAGCGGCGAGCTCGAGGCCTTGTTCAAGCCACTGATCGCCACCCTTGAGAGCTTGGCCGAAGCGGTGCCCAAGCAGCTTGCTGCCCTCGGCCAGGCCGAACGGCCGCACAGCATCGCCTGGCTGTTGACCCAGCTGCTGCAGACTGTGCAGGCCCATCCGCCGAGCCGGCGAGTGGCGGTCAACCTCAAACCCAATGCCACTGCGCAAGCCAGGCTGATCCGCAGCGAAGGGCCGACCGAAGTTGCCCGCCGCCAGGGTCGCGCCAACAAGCAGCCCAAGCCTGAGAAGAACGGCCCCTGCGCCTGCACCGGGTTCAGCATCGGCCACGTGCTTGGCGACGAGACGCTGGCCCACCAGGATTTCAGTCTGCCTGGGCCGTTCCCGGTCAATTGGAGGCGGGTGTACAACTCGCGGCTGGCCAAGCTGGACGACGGCAGCCTCGGCGCCCGCTGGATCACCGAGTTCACCACCTGCATCGATGTCGTGGGAAAGGGCGTGGTCTTCCACGACAGCGACGGCCGCAGCCACGACTACCCGCTGCCCAAGGTCGGCAAGCCGCACTATGACCCGATCGAGTACTTCAGCCTGGTGCGCACCGCCGAGCAGCAACTGGTGTTGCTGCGTGGCCTGGACCGCCGCGAAACCTATGCCCGCCAGGGTGACCGCTTCTACCTGACGCATATCCAGCTGCGCAGCGGCGCCGGGGCAATGCTGCACTACGAGCACCAGTTCAACGGCCGGCCGGTGCTGTCGGATATCAACACCTACTCCGACAACGACCCCGAAAAACTCCATCTGCAATTGGGCACTCTGCTCGACGACCATGGGCATATCCAGGGCCTGTGGCAGGTGGTCGACGGCGCGCCGCTGCGCCAGTTGTGCAGCTATCACTACGACACCCACGGCGACCTGGTCGCCGCCCAGGACGAGCACGGCGCTGCTTGGCGCTACCAGTACCAGCATCATTTGCTGACCCGCTACACCGACCGCACCGGGCGCGGCATCAACCTCGAATGGGACGGCAGTGGCCCGCACGCCAAGGCCATCCATGAATGGGCCGACGACGGCAGCTTCGAGACCCGCCTGGCCTGGGACCCGAACATCCGCCTGACCTATGTCACCGATGCCCACGGCCAGCAGACCTGGCACTACTACGACGCCCTGGGCTACACCTACCGCCTGATCCACCCGGACGGCTGGGAGGAGTGGCTGTTCCGCGACCCGCGCAAGAACGTCATCCGCCACGTGCACCCCGACGGCAGCCAGGACCGCTACGCCTACGATGAACGCAGCAATCTGCTGCAGCACATCCGCGCCGACCACAGCACGGTGCACTACGGCTACGACGATTACGACCAGCCGATCAAACTGCGCGATGCCGAGGGTGGCTTGTGGCTACGCGACTATGACGAGCGCGGCAACCTGGTCGAAAGCGTCGATCCGCTGGGTAACAAGACCGAGTTCGCCTACACCCCGGCCGGGCTGGTCAAGGCGATCAAGGATGCGCTGGGCAACGAAAAGACACTCGCCTACAACGATGCTGGGCAGTTGCTTGAGTACACCGACTGCTCGGGCAAGCACAGCCAGTGGACCTACAACGCCTTCGGCCAGCTGACCGACTTCACCGACGCGGCGGGCCACACGACCGCTTACGAATACCAAGCCGGGCAACTGGCCAAGGTCACCCATCCCGACAACACCGAAGAGCGCTTCCATTACGATGCCGAAGGCCGCCTGTTGGCGCATGTCGATGCCCTCGACCGCTGCACCACCTGGGCCTACAGCGCCGCAGGCCTGCTGAGCGAACGCGTCGACGCCAACGAACACACCCTGCGTTATCGCTGGGACAAGCTTGGCCGCTTGATCGGCCTGGAAAACGAGAACGCGAGCAAGGCCACCTTCCTCTACGACCCGGTGGGCCGGCTGCTGCAGGAGACCGGCTTCGATGGCCTGGTCACCCGTTACCAGTACGACCCGCACAGCGGTCGCCTCGCCTCGACCCAGGTTGGCCAGCGCCGTATCGACTTGACCTTCGACCCCATGGGCCGATTGAGTGAGCGTACGGCCCGCCTGGGCAACCAGAGCCAGTGCGAAACCTTCGCCTACGACGGTAACGGCCAGCTGATCCAGGCAGTGAACGCCGCCAGCAAGCTGCAATGGTTCTTTGATGACGCCGGCAACCTGAGCCGCGAGCATCAGTATTACCTGGCCACCGGCACGCCGATGGTTGCGGTGTGGCAGCACCAATACGATGCCCTCAACCAACGCACCGCCACCAGCCGTCCGGACGGCCACAAGGTCAGCTGGCTGACCTACGGCAGCGGCCACCTGCTCGGTATGACCCTCGACCAGCATGAGATGCTGGCCTACGAGCGCGATGATCTGCACCGCGAAATCGTGCGGCATCAGGGCAATAAGTTGATGCAGACCCAGGCCTGGGACCCGGCTGGGAGTTTGCAGGAGCAGCTGCTAGGCAGCCATGACGGCCAGTCCACGTTGCTCAAGCGTAAGTACCGCTATGACGTTGCCGGCCAGCTGACCAACATCCACGACAGCCGTCGCGGTCCGTTGGAGTACCAGTACGACCCGGTAGGCCGCCTGCTCAAGGCCACCAGCCGCTTGGGCGTGGAAACCTTCGCCTTCGACCCGGCCGGTAACCTGCTGGACCAGAAGGCTCATGAACTGAATCGCCCGCTGGAAGCCGATCCACGCCGCAACAAGCTGATGGACAACCTGCTGCGCGAGTACGCCGGTACCCACTACAAATACGACGAACGCGGCAACCTGATCCACCGGTTGCACAACGGGTCCCATGCCCACTTCACCTGGGACCTGTTCGACCGGCTGGCCAGTTACAACGACGACAAGCTCAAGGTCGATTACAGCTACGACGCCCTGGGCCGGCGCCTGCACAAGCATTCGGTGGCGCATTTCTGGGATCGCCCCGAGGCGGGCACCGGCTGGAACCAGCTGCAACGGGCAAAGCGCCAACGCGAGTTGGGCTGCGGCTTTACCTTGTTCGGCTGGGACGGCGACACCCTGGCCTGGGAGAGCTCGCCGCCTCTCGATGAAGGCGACACCGGGCGCACGGTGCATTACCTGCACGAGCCGGGCAGCTTCGTGCCGGTTGCCCAGGCGCTACGCAAGAGCCCGATCCGTCTGCACAAGCAACCGGACTGGAGTCAGCGCGAGTACGACTTCGAGCAGGATCCGTTGTGGCATACCGAGGTGAAACCACAGGCGTTTGAGGCGATCGCCTGGTACCACTGCGACCACCTCGGCACGCCTATGGAGCTCACCGACGAGCAGGGCAATGTCGCTTGGACGGGACAGTACAAGGCCTGGGGCGAAGTGCGCGAAGAGCGCTCGGCGTGGGCCAAGCAGCACGGCCTGGGCAACTCGCTGCGTTTCCAGGGGCAGTACCACGACCATGAGACGGGGCTGCACTACAACCGGTATCGATACTATGACCCCTACCTGGGCCGTTTCATAAATCAAGACATTGTTCAATATTCAGGGGGTATTAACCTTTATGCTTACTCGCCTAACCCGATAGGATGGTGCGACCCGCTAGGCTTAGCCAAACGTAACGAGCACAAAGTTTCGGGCAACACAGCTGGAGGGGATGTGATGAACCGAGGCGTCCATGTAAACATCCAAGGCCCCGGCCTCCCCAAAAAAGGACATATCGGGTTGACTCCCGATGCGTCCGGTGAACGAATTGAATTTGTACCGGTTGACCCAGCTACTCGCAACATGAAATCTGGCGAATGGAAAAAAGCATGTGAGTGCATTGTTGAGTATCTCGAAGAGCCCAGCAACGTCAAGAAAATGGCCTCTGCTGCCCAAGCTGGAATTGATGCCAACCCGAAATCCAACAGAGTGGAAGAGCTTGCTAAGACCAGGGATATCTTGAATAAGCATCATGCTTCGAAAACGAATCCTGCACGATGAGGCGAATCATGGAACTGTTTGATCTTATCGATATTTTTCTGCGCGATGGCAGCGTAGAAAAATCTGAATTACTTGGTGTTTCCGACTTCTACCCGGAAGCGCTGAAAAATGCCGGATATTACTTGGTTGGCGAAGTCAATGATTTCCACTCGTATGAAAACTACATAGATATATTTCATAAGAAAAGATCACTCTGGATGCTCCACAAACAATACTTCAATAAGAAGCTCCCCATTGGCAATGCATTCGAAATAGGGCCTCGCGTCAGGATGGCAACGCTAATAAAACACTTGCCAGCATCAAGGGGATTAAGATTTTTTTTTGATGAGGCTCGAAAGGAAGGAGCAATGACGATAGACGACTATTATGTGGTTAGATTTAATGAGAGTTGCTCGCGAGGTGCTTATTTTATTGAGGCGCTAGAAAGCTCTCTTGATAAATCTGGGGAATATGAATACTTGGCAATCCGAATGGTGGTCAGTACGCTAACCGAAAGTGATCTGAACTCGCCCCTAAGCAGAAAAGATCTACCCAAATGCTACAAAAAACTAAAAATGGCAGTTCGCAAGCGATCCCGCACCACACAAAAAATGGAACATCAAAAAAGTAGATGACAAAAGGAAATATCAGATGCAAGCCATGCGTTCTGAGGTTGCCTTGCGAGAAGTTCGGAGCTAAATCGTCGGAAGTTTTTCACCAAGTTCTCATTCGTAGGACGACTTTGTGAATATGTCATCGCATCCGAGGTGTGGTTTAAAGACTGATGCCGCCGGCAAGTTTCGGCTGCTGCAGAGAACTCTCATGGCGGCAAGGATTTTGCGGTTGGAAAACCTGATCGAAAAACTACAAAGCTGGTACAGCAGTCAATGCAATGATGTTTGGGAACATTCATTCGGCATTGAGATCTCCAACATTGACAACCCAGGCTGGAAAATCAAAATCACTGGCGCAAATAGCAAAAGCAACCTAAATATCAATATTGAAAGAAGCGACACTGACTGGATAGTAATCAACGCAGACGACACAGCATTTCAAGCATATGGCGGCTCACTAAATCTACAAGAGCTTCTGGAAACGGCTGCTAAATGGCTTGAGTGGCCCTGCTTATCAGGTCGCGCGACCCTAGCCACTTAGCTTCATCCCGGTCGCCCTGACATTGTGCAAGAGCCCGATCCGGCTGCACAAGGTGCCGGACTGGAGCCAGCGCAAGTACGACTTCGAGCAGTATCCTTTGTGGCTACCGAGGTGAAGCCAAGGCCGTTCGAAGCGATTGCCCGGCGGTGGGGCAAATACATTTAGAATGCGTTGCCAGCGCCGGCCCCACCGCGGTGCAATGCCACTCCCATAGCCCGCGATGGGCGCCAAACACCACTGTTTCAACACAGGCAATACCGTGAATTCCACCGTCAAATCCCCGTCCAACCTCGCCATCGTGTGGCTCGGTGTCCTGCAAATCTTGGTCTGGGGCGGCTCGTTCTTCCTGATGGCGGTGATGGCCGCGCCGATCAGCCGCG
This sequence comes from Pseudomonas oryziphila, assembly GCF_003940825.1. Classification (NCBI taxonomy): domain Bacteria; kingdom Pseudomonadati; phylum Pseudomonadota; class Gammaproteobacteria; order Pseudomonadales; family Pseudomonadaceae; genus Pseudomonas; species Pseudomonas oryziphila. Next base: position 2,478,278 of record NZ_CP034338.1, read on the forward strand.
ATACCGGCTGGCCCAGCCAATGGGTGTACGGCGCGCTGTCGCTGAGCCTGCTGGTCTCGGCACTGTTGGCGCCGCTGTCCAGCCGGCTGATCGCCCGCTACGGCGGGCGCCCACAGTTGGCTGCCAGCGGTGCGGTGGTGGCGCTTGGGCTGCTGCTGATGGCCGTCAGCCCCAACCTGGGGGTGTTTTTGCTGGCCTGGGCAGTGATCGGCGTGGGTATGGCCATGGGTTTGTACGAGGCGCTGTTCGCCACCCTTGGGGCGCTGTATGCCGAAGGCGCGGGCCGTGCGATCACCGGGGTGACGCTGATCGCAGGCTTTGCCTCGACGCTGTCCTGGCCCACCGTGGCGCTGATGATCGAACAGCTGGGTTGGCGCCAGGCATGTGTGCTGTATGCTGTGGTGCTGTTGCTGGTGGTGGCGCCGCTGTACTGGAAGGTGCTGCCCCCCGGCGGCCAGTTGGTTGAGCGCAAAGCTCAGGCCGGCGAGGCGGGCGAGGGCATCGACCGGCGCTTGTACCTGCTACTGACGACGATCTTCGCCATCGGCGCAATCATCATGACCGCGATTGCCGTGCAGTTGGTTTCGGTGCTCCAGGGCATGGGGCATTCGCTGGCGGCAGCCATCGGCTTGGCGGCGATGCTCGGGCCGAGCCAGGTGGCGTCACGGCTGCTGCAGATCCTGGTGGGCCGGCGGCATCCGGTATGGACCGCGCTGGCGTGGACCGGCCTGGTACTGGTGGGGTTGCTGCTGGTGGCGCTGGCCCCGGCGGCGACGGCGATCGGCCTGTTGATCTTTGGCTGTGGCAATGGCCTGCGCGCCATCGTGCGCGGGCTGTTGCCGTTGGTCATGCTGCCGCCGACGCAATACGTGTTGCTGATGGGGCGCATGTCGCGGCCGGCGCTGATTGGCCAGGCGTTGACGCCGTTGGTGGGTGGGTACCTGTTCGAGCACCTGGGGGCGTATGGGGTGCTGTACAGTCTGATCGCCCTGGCGCTGGTGAACCTGTTGCTGGTAGGGCAGGTGTTTCGGTGGGTGCGGAGGGCTGCTTGATGGGCGAAGTGCCAGACGAGCCTATGGATTACGCTCCAGGTCCAGAATTGGCAATGGCGGAGCAGGGCGTTCGAGGTCAAACGTGTTTTATCCTGTGGGCGAGCGGCAAAGGCTGTGATAATGGGGTGCAATCACAAGGGCCATGCCATGCTGACCATCTCCAATAACGTGCATTTGCCAGATGCCGAGATCGAACTGACATACATCCGCGCGCAAGGCGCAGGTGGGCAGAATGTCAACAAGGTGTCCAGTGCCGTGCACCTGCGCTTCGATATTCCCGCCTCGTCGCTGCCCGAGTTTTACAAGGAGCGGCTGCTGGCGCTGCGTGACAGCCGCATCACCGGCGACGGCGTGTTGATCATCAAGGCCCAACAGTACCGCACCCAGGAGCAGAACCGCGCTGACGCACTGACGCGCCTTGCCGAGTTGATCATCGCTGCCGGCAAGACCGAGAAGAAGCGCCGCCCCACCAAGCCGACCCTCGGCTCGAAGACCCGCCGCCTCGAAGGAAAGGCCAGGCGCAGTACTGTCAAGGCGGGTCGGGGCAAGGTGGAGTTCTAGGCTCTCCAGGAAATCCCGAGAGCCTGAACCCGATCTGAAGTCAAACCTCAGGTCACGCTGAGCAGCGGCGCTATTTTGCAGGCCCCGCCAATGGGCAATGCAGCACCAACCTGGCACCGCCCAAGGGGCTGGCATCCACCTGCAACCCAAACCCATGCAGATCGACGATCGCCGCGACAATCGACAGCCCCAGGCCAAAGCCTGCGTGGCGGTGGCCTTCCTCGCTGCGGTAGAAACGTTTGAGCACAGCCTCGCGTTCATCCGCAGGGATGCCGGGGCCACTGTCCTCGACGGCGATATGCACACCCTGTTCATCCTGGCTCGCAGCAATGCGCACCGCGCCGCCTTCAGGGGTGAACTTGATGGCGTTGCCCACCAGGTTGGCCAGGGCCTCGAACAGCAATTCGCGGTCGCCGTGCAGCGCGGCCAGTTGCGCGGGTTGCTCAAGGCTCAGGCGAATGCCGCCGTCTTCGGCCAGCGGTAGATAGAAATCGTGCAGTTCCACCAGCAGCGCGTGCGGGTCGAGTTGGACGAAGCCGGCGCGGCGCTGGCGGTCTTCCAGTTCGCTGATGCGCAGCAAGCCGCGAAAGCGCGCCATCAGGGTGTCGGTCTCACCGATCGCCTGGTCCAGCGCTTCCCCCTCGGGCGAACCGGCGCCGCTCTGCTGGCGGATGCGATAGAGCTGGGCGCGCAGGCGCGTCAGCGGGGTGCGCAGGTCGTGGGCGATGTTGTCGCACACGCCTTTCACTTCATGCATCAAGCGCTCGATGCGGTCGAGCATGGCGTTGACGATGGCAGCCAGCATGTCCAGTTCGTCGCGGCGGGCTGACAGGGGCAGGCGGTGGGTCAGGTCGCCGGCCACGATCAGGTCGGCCTGGGCCTGGATCGCGCGGATACGCTTGAGCGGGCGGCGGCGCAGCAGGTACCAGCCGGCAAAGCCTGGGATCAGGGTCAGCGAGATGCCCCACAGCAGCGCATGCAGGATGATCCGGGTGACCACGAACAGCGAGCCGTTGTCGCGCACCAGCACCAGCCAGCGGCCGTCCTGTACCCGGATCGCCACGGCGTCGCAGCTGTCGCGCGGCAGGTGCGGGTCGTCGGCGTCGAGGCAGCGCTTGAGCTCATGGATCTTGCCGTCCAGGCCCAGCTCCGGCGGGATGCTGCGGATGCGCCCGCCAATCGGGTTGAGTTGCGGGTCGAACAGGCCGTAGGCGTCGAAGCTGCGTTCCTCGAAGGCCTGGCTTGCGATCAGCGCGTCGTCCAGCTGCTTGCCGCTCATGTGGGCGAACAAGTGCTGGCGCTGCATCATCGAGTGGCGGGTGAGTTTGTTCAGGTAGCTGGAGACCTCGAAGTACAGCACCCCCATGAGGATGCTGCTCCAGGCCACGAAGAGGAAGCTGTACAGCGCCAGCAGGCGGCTGGTCGACGAGCTCCAGCCCTTAGACGGGTTCGGCAATGGCATAGCCGGAACCCCGCACGGTACGGATCAGCGGGGTCTGGCCGGGGGAGTCGATCTTCTTGCGCAGGCGGCCGATGTGCACGTCGATCAGGTTGGTCCCCGGGTCGAAGTGGTAACCCCAGACTTCCTCGAAGATCATCATCCGGGTGATCACCTGGCCGGCGTGGCGCATCAGGTATTCCAGCAGCTTGTATTCGGTGGGCAGCAGGTTCAGTGCCTGCTCGCCGCGGCGGGCTTCGTGGCTGATCAGGTCCAGCTCCAGGTCGGCCACCGTCAGGCGGGTCTGGGTCATGGGCGTGCTGTTGCGGCGCAGCAGCACCTCGACCCGGGCGGCCATCTCGTCGGAGGCGAAGGGTTTGGTCAGGTAATCGTCGCCGCCGGCACGCAGGCCGCGCACCCGTTCGTCGACATCGGACAGGGCACTGATCATCAGGATCGGGGTGGCGATCTTCAGGTTGCGCAGGGTGGTGACGATGGTCAGGCCGTCCACCTCCGGCAGCATGCGGTCCAGGGTGATCAGGTCGTAGCCGCCGGCAATGGCTTTGGCCAGGCCCTCGCGGCCATTGTCGGCCCAGTCCACGTCAAGGCCGTGGCTGGAGAGTTCGGCGACGATTTCCTGGCCGGTGACGGCGTCGTCTTCAATGGTCAGTACGCGTGGCATGCGGGTTCCTGGGCGCAAAGGGGATGACTGATTGTGCCAAAGAATAGACAAACGGCGATTTAAGAAAAATTCATCTGCGCCAGGGAACCTGGCCTGAATGCAGTCGGGGCCGCTTGCGCGGCCCCGGGGTTGTTCAGCTCACCACCTGGTAGCACGGCACATAGGCCGCGCCGCCCGGCAGTTTCATCCGGTGCTGGTCGACGAACGCCTGCAGCAGGCGGCCCAGCGGGTCGAGGATCGCCGCGTCGCCGCGGATCTGGTACGGCCCGTGTTCTTCGATCAGGCGGATGCCTTTGTCCTTGACGTTGCCGGCGACGATGCCGGAGAAGGCCCGGCGCAGGTTGGCGGCCAGTTCATGGGGCGGCAGGTCGCGGCGCAGGGCCAGGTTGGCCATGTTTTCATGGGTGGGGTCGAACGGGTGCTGGAAGCCTTCGGCGATCTTCAGCAGCCAGTTGAAGTGGAATGCATCGTTGCGCTCGCGGCGGAACTGCTTGACCGCCTTGAGCCCTTCGACCATCTGCCGGGCCACCTCGGCCGGGTCGTCGATGATGATCTGGTAGTGGCGTTGCGCGGCTTCGCCAAGGGTGGCGCCGACGAAGGCGTGCAGTTGCAACAGGAACGCCTCGGCGCTGCGCGGCCCGGTGAGAATGACCGGGAAGGGCAGTTCGTGGTTGTCCGGGTGCATGAGGATGCCGAGCAGGTAGAGGAACTCCTCGGCGGTGCCGGCGCCGCCGGGGAAGATGATGATGCCGTGGCCGACGCGGACGAAGGCTTCGAGACGCTTCTCGATGTCCGGCAGGATCACCAGCTCGTTGACGATCGGGTTGGGCGCCTCGGCGGCGATGATGCCCGGTTCGGTCAGGCCCAGGTAACGGCTGCCGTGCATGCGCTGCTTGGCGTGGGCGATGGTGGCGCCCTTCATCGGGCCTTTCATCACGCCCGGGCCGCAGCCGGTGCAGACGTCCAGCTTGCGCAGGCCCAACTCGTGGCCGACTTTCTTGGTGTACTGGTATTCCTCGCTGCTGATCGAGTGGCCGCCCCAGCACACGACCATTTTCGGCTCGACGCCCGGGCGCAGGGTGCGCGCGTTGCGCAGCAGGTGGAAGACGTAGTCGGTGAGGCCTTGCGAGCTCTCCAGGTCGATGCGCTGGCTGGCCAGCTCGCTTTCGGTGTAGACGATGTCGCGCAGGGCGCTGAACAGCATTTCGCGGGTGCTGGCGATCATCTCGCCATCGACGAAGGCATCGGCCGGGGCGTTGAGCAGCTCGAGGCGCACGCCGCGGTCCTGTTGATGAATGCGCACCTCGAAGTCCTTGTAGGCTTCGAGAATGGTCTTGGCATTGTCGACATGGGCGCCGGTATTGAGGATTGCCAGGGCGCACTGGCGGAACAAGGTGTAGAGACTGCCGGTACCGACTTCGCTCAGTTGCTGGACTTCACGTTGCGACAGGGTCTCCAGGCTGCCTTTGGGGCTGACGGAGGCGTTGATGACATTGCGTTGGGGCATCTAAGTCGTTCCTGTGCGGGTAAAACATCCTTCTTGGACAACACCATACAAGCAAATGTGCAGGGTAACGAGGGGGCCTTTGAAAAAGCTGGCCTGGTGAATGGGCATTGGGTGCATGGCGGGGGTTTTGTGGTGCCCTCAAGATCGAGCGCCGCCCGCGCGGCGCATCGCTGGCAAGCCAGCTCCCACATTTGTTTCGGGCCAATTATGCCTGTGAAGGTACCGCTGCCCGCCTTGCTGCATGTCTTAAGTCAGGCAAGGCGCAAGTGGTGCCCACCTCAATATCGAGTCGAACCAACAAGGCGTACAGCGATGAAACAACAGGAGTAACTGGCCCGAAACAGATGTGGGAGCTGGCTTGCCAGCGATGCGCCGCGCGGGCGGCGCTCGATCTCATAGGCGCTGCAGATTTATCGCCATGCACCTGGCCGCCCCTACGCCATCACCATTGCTCCGCTCAACGCTTTTCCCCTAATCTCGTAGGCCTTTTCCAGTCATCCGGACCGATTCATGGACAAGGTCATCGTCATCACCGGCGCCAGCCGGGGCATCGGCGCCGTCACCGCATTGCTGGCGGCGCAGCAGGGTTACCGTATCTGCATCAACTACCACGCCGACGACCAGGCCGCCGAAGCGGTGCTGGCGCAGGTTCGCGAACTTGGCGCCAGCGCCATTGCGGTGCGCGCCGATGCCAGTGTCGAGGACGAAGTGGCGCAGCTGTTCCAGCGCGTCGACCATGAACTCGGCCCGGTCACCGCACTGGTCAACAACGCCGGCACCATCGGCCAGCAGAGCCGGGTCGAGGGCATGTCCGAGTTCCGCCTGCTCAAGATCATGAAAACCAACGTGGTCGGGCCGATGCTGTGCGCCAAGCACGCGCTGCTGCGCATGTCGCGCCGCCACGGCGGGCAGGGCGGGGCAATCGTCAATGTGTCGTCGGTAGCGGCGCGCCTGGGCTCGCCCAACGAATACGTCGACTACGCCGCGTCCAAGGGCGCGCTGGACACCTTCACGGTCGGCCTGGCCAAGGAGGTGGCCGGCGAGGGCGTGCGGGTCAACGGCGTGCGCCCCGGTTACATCCACACCGGTTTCCACGCCCTGAGCGGTGACCCGGACCGGGTCGCCAAGCTCGAGCCCGGCCTGCCGATGGGGCGTGGTGGCCGCCCAGAAGAAGTCGCCGAGGCGATCCTGTGGTTGCTGTCGGACAAGGCGTCCTACTCCACCGGCAGCTTCATCGACCTGGGCGGTGGGCGCTGAGTCAGCCGAGTGCGAGCAGTTCGGCCACTTTGTCGGCGATGTCGCCCAGTTCGAACGGTTTGAGCAGCACCGCCGTACGCGGCGGCAGCACGCCGTCGCTGTGCGCCGCGCTTTCGTCGTAACCGGTGATGAACAATACCGGCAGATCCGCATGCCGGGCTCGACACGCCTCGGCCACCTGCCGGCCATTGAGGCTTCCGGGCAGGCCGATGTCGCTGATCAGCAAGTTCGGCAAGAGCCCACGCGCCATGGCCTCGAGGGCTTGCGCGCCGTTCTCCACGCTGTGCACCCGATGGCCGAACTCTTCGAGCACTTCGCCGATCACCAGGCGCAAGGCGGCCTGGTCCTCGACCAGCAGGATTTGCGCACCCTGGTGGTGAGCCCTGTCGTCGGGCCTCGCGGGCTGCTGGCTCGCCACGGGTGCTTCGAAATGCCGCGGCAGGAAGAGTTCGACCTGCGTGCCCGCCCCCGGTTGCGAGTGGATCAGCAACTGGCCACCAGACTGGCGCACGAAACCGTAAGCCATGGACAACCCGAGCCCGGTGCCCTGGCCCAGGGGTTTGGTGGTGAAGAACGGGTCGATGGCGCGCTCCGCCACCTCCGGGAGCATGCCGCGGCCATTGTCGCGCACGCTCAGGCACAGGTAATCGCCGGCGGGGAGGTCGAGCAGGGCGGCACGCTCCTCGTCGAGTAGCTGGTTGGCACAGTGGATGTCGATCAGGCCGCCGGCGGGCAGGGCGTCGCGGGCGTTGATGCACAGGTTGAGCAGCGCGCTTTCCAGCTGCGGCGGGTCGATGAAGGTGGGCCACAGGTCATCGGCACAGTGGACACTGAGCTGGATGGCCGGGCCGACGCTGCGGCGGATCAGTTCTTCCATCGTCTGCACCAGGGCGCCCACCGCAGTCGCCTGGGGCAACAGGGTCTGGCGCCGCGAGAACGCCAGCAGGCGATGGACCAGCGCCGCGGCGCTGCGGGCCGAATTGCTGGCGGTGTCGAGCAGGCCGGGGATTTCATCCGGGCGCGATTGTGCCAGGCGCTGGCGCACCAGCTCCTGGGCGCCGAGGATGCCGCCCAGCAGGTTGTTGAAGTCGTGGGCGATACCGCCGGTGAGCTGGCCCACCGCTTCCATTTTCTGTGCCTGGCGCAGGGCCTCCTCGGCCTTGAGCAGTCGCTGCTGTTCGGATACCCGCTCAGTGACGTTGTAGGCGAACAGGTGGGCACCGATGATGCTGCCCGAGGGGGCGTGGATTGGGCTGAAGTGCAGCTCGAAATAGCTTGTCTTCGCGCCCTCGGGAAAGGCGGTGGTTTGCACGTAGGTTTCCCCGGCCAGGGCGCGTTGCCACAGGCGCAGGTTTTCGGCCAGGCTATCGGGGTGCTCGCGCATCAAGTCCGCCAGGCTGTCACCTACCTTCGGCGTGCTGCCGAACAGGCGGTGAAAGTCCCGCTGGGCCTGCTGGTTGATGGCTAGCCAGCGCAGGTCGGTATCAAGCACATGCACGTTGGCCACGCTGCGCTCGACCAGTTCGGCGAACAGCCCGCGCTCGGCCAGGGCCGCGCTGACACGTTGTTCGAGATGTTCATTGAGCTGCTGCAAGGCATCCTCGGCGCGGCGGCGCTCGGTCACGTCCTTGAACAGCACTGCTACCTGGCGTTTCTCGGCGGGTTCGATGCGGAATGTGGTCACCGACAGCACATGCCCGGTGGCCACCAGTTCCTGCTCGAACTGCAAGGGTTGGCCGGTGCGCAGCACCTCGCCGTAGCGGGCGACCCAGCCATCGGCTTCGTCCGGCACCATTTCGCGCAGCTTCTGCCCGACCACGTTGGGGATGCCGGCATGGCGGGCGTAGGCGGCGTTGGCGAGGACATGCACGTAGTCGCTGAGCGGGCCGTGCGGGCCATCGAAGAATTCGATGACGCAAAAGCCTTCGTCCATGGTGTCGAACAGGAAGCGGTACAAATCGTCATCGGCGTGCGCCTGCTGCTTGAGGCGCGCCTCGAGTTCGGCGTTGCGTTGGCGCAGCGCCCGCAGCTCTTGCTGCAGGGCGGGCAGGTTGCGGTCGGGCATGCAGGTGTCCAGCGTCGGGCTTGGCGCCACTGTAGCCTGACGGCCCGCGCGCCGCTAGAACGAGCGCACGATGCGCCCGAGGGTCTCCATGGCCTGCTCGGCGCCGTCGCCCCAGGGGCTGCCGTAATTGAGGCGGATGCAGTTACCAAAGCGCCGGGTCGGCGAGAAGATCGGCCCGGGGGCGATGCTTATGCCTTGCGCCAGCGCCATGTGGAACAGCTTGAGCGCGTCCATTTGCTCGGGCAGTTCCAGCCACAGGAAGTAGCCGCCGGAGGGATGGCTGACCTGGGTCTGCGCCGGGAAGTGCCGGGCGATGGCCGCCAGCATGTTGACCTGCTGGCCCTCCAGGGCGTAACGCAACTTGCGCAGGTGGCGGTCGTAGCCGCCGTGCTGCAGGTAATCGGCGATCGCCGCCTGGGCTGGCATCGAGGCGCACAGCGAGGTCATCAGCTTGAGCCGCTCGATCTTCTGCGCGAAGCGCCCGGCGGCTACCCAGCCGATGCGGTAGCCCGGGGCCAGGCTCTTGGCGAACGAGCCGCAGTGCATCACCAGGCCTTCGGTGTCGAAGGCCTTGGCCGGCTTGGGCGCCTGCTGTGCGTAGTACAGCTCGGCGTAGACGTCGTCTTCGATCAGCGGCACCTGGTGGCGGCGCAGCAGTTCGACCAGCTCCTGCTTCTTCGCCTCGGGCATGCTCGCGCCCACCGGGTTCTGGAAGTTGGTCATGCACCACACGGCTTTCACCGGGTGCTTGTCCAGGGTTTGTGCCAGCACCGCCAGATCCATGCCTTCGCGCGGGTGTACCGGGATCTCCACGGCCTTGAGCTTGAGGCGTTCGAGCACCTGCAGGCAGGCATAGAAAGCCGGTGCCTCGATGGCCACCAGATCACCCGGCTGGGTCACGGCCTGCAGGCACAGGTTGAGTGCCTCCAGCGCGCCGTTGGTGATCAGCAGCTCCTCCATCGGCAGCATCAGCCCGCCGACCATGTAGCGCAGGGCGATCTGCCGGCGCAATTGTGGGTTGCCCGGTGACAGGTCGGTGACCACCATGCGCGGGTCCATGGCCCGGCTGGCGCTGGCCAGGGAGCGGGACAGGCGTTGCAGGGGGAACAGCGTGGGGCTGGGGAAGGCCGAGCCGAATGGCACGGTGTGCGGGTCCTTGATCGAGTCGAGGATCGAGAACACCAGGCCACTGACGTCCACATCGGTGGACTCGGTGGCCTGCGCCTGCACCTGTGGTTCATTGAACGGGCGCGGGGCGTGGGCATTGACGAAGTAGCCCGAGCGCGGCCGGGCGCGGATCAGGCCGCGGCGTTCCAGCAGGTAGTAGGCCTGGAACACCGTGGACGGGCTGACCCCGTGGGTCTGGCTGGCATAGCGTACCGAGGGTACCCGCTGGCCGGGGCCAAGCACCCCGGTGCGGATCAGTTCGGCAATGTCGTCGGCGAAGCGTTCATAGCGTTTCATGGTGTTCTGCACGGGCAAGGTCATGGGCAGTGTAAGGGATCAGCGGTTCATCGGCGCGACGAAGCGGCTGTGGGCGATGCTGCGCACCCCAGGCTGGTCGCTGTCCTGGAGCTCGAAGGTCAGCTCCTGCGAGCTGCTGCTCGGGCGGTCGGCCAGTAGTGCCACCGACACGGGCAGCTCGCTCATCTCGCCGGCGGCGATGCTGAACTCGGTGCGCCCGTGCAGTTCGAAACCGTCGGCGTCGACCAGGCGCAGGCGATAGTGCTGCGGCTCGCTGGTCTTGTTGATGATCTTGAGCAGGTAAATGTTCTCGATCTGGCCCTGGGCGTTCTCGCGGAACAGGCCGCGGTCCTTGATCACGTCCATCGACACCATGGGGCGCAGTTGCAGGGCCACGACCAGCGCGCCGATCATCACCACCAGCGCCGCGGCGTAGCCCAGCAGGCGCGGGCGCAGCCATTGGGTGGTGCCGCCTTGCAGGTTGTGCTCGGACTTGTAGCCGATCAGGCCGCGGGCATAGCCCATCTTGTCCATTACCCCGTCACAGGCGTCGATACACGCCGCGCAGCCGATGCAGCCCATCTGCAGGCCGTCGCGGATATCGATGCCGGTGGGGCAGACCTGCACGCACAGGGTGCAGTCGATGCAGTCGCCCAGGCCCTGCTCGCCGGGGATGCTGCCTTTCTTGCGCGGGCCACGGGCTTCACCGCGGCTGGGGTCGTAGGCCACCGCCAGGGTGTCCTTGTCGAACATCACACCCTGGAAGCGCGCATAGGGGCACATGTGCATGCACACCGCCTCGCGCAGCCAGCCGGCATTTATGTAAGTGGCGCCAGTGAAGAACAGCACCCAGAACAGCGCGACGCCGCCCAGTTCCAGGCTGAACAGTTCGGCGGCCAGCGGGCGGATCGGGGTGAAGTAGCCGACGAAGGTCAGCCCGGTGAGCAGGCCGATGGCCAGCCACAATGTGTGCTTCAGGCTGCGTCGGGCGAGCTTGTTGATACCCCAGGGCGCGGCGGCCAGCTTGATGCGCTGGTTGCGGTCGCCTTCACAGACTTTTTCGCACCACATGTACAGCCAGGTCCAGGTGCTCTGCGGGCAGCTGTAGCCACACCACACACGGCCGGCGAACACGGTGATGGCGAACAGGCCGAAGGCGCAGATGATCAGCAGCGCCGAGAGCAGGATGAAATCCTGCGGCCAGAACGTCGCGCCAAAGATGTGGAACTTGCTGTCGGCCAGGTCCCACAACACCGCTTGGCGGTCGTCCCACTGCAGCCAGGCGGTGCCGAAGAACAGCAGGAACAGCGCGCCGGCGAAGGTAATCCGCAGGTTGCGGTAGAAGCCGCTGAAGCTGCGGGTGTGGATGCCGCCGTCCGGCTGGCTTTTGCTCTTGTTGACGGCGGCGGGGGCAATCTCGATGACTCGGAAGGGGATTCTGTCACTCATGGTTCATCGCTCATCAGGCCTCGATCAGGCCTGGGCACTATGGCCCTCGATCTGTTTGCAGCACAGACTCACATAGCGCGATAAAAACCGTATCAGATTCTCTTCCGAAGCCCCGAGGCCCTAGATTACCGAGCCTGGGACGCTGGCCTTCAGATGCCTGCGGCTATCCACCGCACCTGCGACGGTGAGTGCGTCGGCCTCGGCTTCGGTGATGGGCACGCGTTCGCCGGCCAGGATGGCCACCGACATGCGCAGCTGTGCGTCGGTGACGATCTCGATCTCGGGGCCGGTGCCTTCCAGGCGGATGTGGTCGCCGATCAGGGTGCAGTGGCGGGTGGTTTCGTCGACTTCGATGGGCATGGCGGGGTCCTCCTGGGGCGGTTACAGGGTGTGACCACAGGCCGGGCGTGGATGCTGCAACTTTATGCTCGGTGGCACTCCTGGGGGAGGGTGCGGTCAGCTTCAGTAAGGGCCTCATCGCGGGGCAAGGCCGCCCTACAGCGCTCGCGCAATACATGTGGGAGCGGGCTTGCCCCGCGATGAGGCAAGTGCAGGAGTACATCCGATGGAAACGATCCTCTCGACCATTCAGTCTGAATTCGCCGACATCACAGACGAACAGGAGATCACCCGCATCCTCGTACGCCTGCTGATGGCGGCGCTGCTGGGCGCGGTGCTGGGCTTCGAACGCGAAAGCAAAGGCAAGGCGGCCGGGGTGCGCACGCATATGCTGGTATCCCTGGGGGCGGCGCTGTTCGTGCTGGCCCCGAGCATGGCCGGGGCCGACGAACAGGCGCTGAGCCGGGTGATCCAGGGCATTGTCGCGGGCATCGGCTTTCTCGGTGCAGGCACCATCCTCAAGGGCCACGGCCAGGACACCAGCCATGTGAAGGGCCTGACCACCGCCGCCGGGCTGTGGATGACCGCTGCCATCGGCACGGCCGCAGGCATGGGGCGCGAGGCCACGGCGTTGCTCAGCACGGTGCTGGCGCTGTTGGTGCTGGGCACGATGCCGCTGCTGGTGGACAAGGTGGAGGGCGGGAGCGAGGAGAATAGCGAGGAGGAGGGCAGGAAGCACTGAGGGGAGCCGAAGCTCCCCTCATAAGCGTTGTTGCCTGCTCTTTTTTTATTATTGGAGACTGGCCTGTTGTTGTTTTTGTCGGCTTTTGTCTCGGTACTGCGGGGCCCCTACCCGGGGCCAAGAGCAAACGTATTTTTTTGAGCGCTGACCTGCGTTCATGCAACGTGTGTGATCCAACCGTGACTGTCGCTACCTTCAGGTAGTTTTATTGTTCTGTGTCAGGCTGCGGGGCTTTTCTGCGAAAGCTTCCCTGGAAAGCACGTCGACTCCAAAAAAATCTGCTTGCTACGCTTCTGCCGTGTTGTTCTTGTTATGTCAGAACCGTTTCATGTTGTTTTTATTAGATGTCGCTTTTTTTGTTCTTGTTGTGCCAGAGATATAGCAGGTGCCGTGCCAACTTTTTAAATCCCTTTAAAATCAATGATTTAAGGATTTTCGAAAAAACCTGGCACCTGAAATTTTGTCGATTTGTTTCCCTGTTACCCGATTTTTTGCTGCCAGAGGTGTGGGCGGTAACACTCCACCCACACTTATGTGACACCGGTGTGACTCAGCCCGCGCTGCGTGCCCGTGCCACCCGCGAACCGGTAGCGCGGCCCAGTACCTCACTGATACGCAGGCCTGCGGCGATCAGGCGGTCGAGGTCTATGCCGGTTTCAATGCCCAGGCCCTGCAGCAGGTACAGCACGTCTTCGGTGGCAACGTTGCCAGTGGCGCCCTTGGCGTAGGGGCAGCCACCCAGGCCTGCGACCGAGCTGTCGAATACCGCGATGCCTTCGAGCAGGCTGGCATACACGTTGGCCAGCGCTTGGCCGTAGGTGTCGTGGAAGTGCCCGGCCAATTGCTCGCGTGGCACATCCTTGCCCACTACCTCGAACAACCTGCGGGTGTCGCCCGCCGTACCGGTGCCGATGGTGTCGCCCAGCGATACTTCATAGCAGCCCATCTGGTGCAAGGCGCGGGCCACTGGGGCAACCTGCTCGGCCTGCACGAAACCTTCGTACGGGCAGCCCAGCACGCACGAGACATAGCCGCGCACCCGCACGCCATGGCTGCGCGCTGCGTCCATGATCGGCTCGAAGCGCTTGAGGCTGTCGCTGATCGAGCAGTTGATATTGCGCTGGGAGAAGGCCTCGGACGCCGCCGCAAACACCGCCACCTCCTTCACCCCCGCCGCCAGGGCATCCTCGAAACCACGCAGGTTGGGCGCCAGCGCAGCGTAGGTCACGCCGGCACGTTGCTGGATACCGGCGAACACCTCGGCGGAGCCGGCCATCTGCGGCACCCACTTGGGCGAGACGAAGCTGCCCACCTCGATGTAGGCGAGGCCAGCGTCGGTAAGGTCGTCCACCAGCCGCACCTTGTCGGCGACACTGATAGGCTGGGCTTCGTTCTGCAGGCCGTCGCGGGGGCCGACTTCGACCAGGCGGACGTTCTTGGGCAATGACATGGCGGGCTTCCTGTGGCAGGTCAACGGTTGTGGGGCTGCTGGTTCAAGGTGGCGGCCAGGGCCTGCTCGCAGCGTTCCTGGGCGGTGTCCAGCTCCAGGTGCATCTGCTGGATGTCGAGCATCTGCTGCTCCAGCTGGGCACGGCGTTCGGCGATCTTGCCGAGCATGCTGTTGAGCTGTTTGAGGTTGCCGCCCGTGGGGTCGTACAGCTCGATCAGCTCGCGGCACTCGGCCAGCGAGAAGCCGATGCGCTTGCCGCGCAGGATCAGCTTGAGGGTGACCTTGTCGCGGGCCGAGTAGATGCGCTCCAGGCCGCGGCGCTCGGGGCTGAGCAGGCCCTGCTCCTCGTAGAAGCGGATGGCGCGGGTGGTGATGTCCAGCTCGCGGGACAGGTCGGAGATGCTGTAGGTCTGGCTGGTCATGCTGATGCTCGGGGGGTGGGATCAGCGTTAACCTAAAGTGAGCTTGACGTAAACGTCAAGCTGAAACCGCTGCAGGCTCCCGGCGGTCGATGTGCCGGGAGCCCGCGCAGGTGCTACTTGCAGTTACCGGCTTTGCGGTAGCCGGCCGCCTGCGCCGCGGCTTCGGAGTCGAATGCCACCTGGTTCTTCGCCGCCACCTGGGCATAACCCGGGCAGCCGCTGGCCAGGTGGTAGACCTGGCTGTTGCGGTTGCCCAGCACGACACCGTGCGGCGCCGTGTTGGCCGGGCTGGGCTTGGCAGGTTGCGCGGCGGCGGTCACCACCGGGGCGGCACCCGCTGGTTTGTAACCCGGCGTCCAGCTGCGCTCACCGGTCACGAACGGATTGGAATGCCCCATCACCGCCGCGATGCGACGGTCGCGTTCCTTCTCCCAGGGGGTAACCGGGTACTGCTTGTCCCACGCCATCAGCAACTGCTGTTGTTGGCGCGACATGCTCAGCTGGTAGCGATCGAACATGTAGAAGGTGGTGCGCGCCACCAGGCCTTTGACTTCGTTGCGCGGTTCGGCGGCTTTCTGCTGGAAGTCGATTTTCGTCGTGCACTGGCCGTACTGCGGGGCAACGCCTGCGGCCATGCCGTAGTTGAAGTTGCTGCGGTCACCGTTCACTTCGCCCACGGCCGGGTAGAGGTTGAACAGGTCGGCTTCCATGGCGCGAAACACCGGGTCCTTGTCGACGCAGGCTTCGCGGCCGCCGTTCTGCCAGCACTGGCGCTGGTGGCCGAAGGTCCAGGCCGGGACGATGTGTTCCCACTCGGTGCGTTCGGCGCGGCTCTGCTGCTTGCGGGTTTCATAACCGCAGGAGGCCGGGTCGACGCGCCCGCCCGACTTGCCGACCCAGGTCCATTTGCAGCCACAGTACAGGTCGCCCTGGGCGCTGTTGGCCTGGTCGAGGTAGATCTTCTGCTTGGCGATGACCTTGGCTTCGGTGAAGGTCGCCGGCGGGGTGGCGAAGGCGTGGGGGATGAGGGCGAGGCACAGGGATGCTGCGTACAACAGTCTTTTCATGAAGGGGTAAATCGCAGTCGGAAAAAGCCGCGATTATACGCACGATTTCTTACCTGTTCGGCTGCTGTTGAAAGGTTGTCCGTGGCAGAGGTTTGCGTCTGAAGCGTCCTGCATACCTTGTGAAAGCCCTTGCAGGGCAAGGGTTCCAGCTTGTTGCAGTTTGCGCATGGCAGGTGCAATGCACCCCCTTTATCGGAGATTCGCCATGAACAGCACCAAGCACCCTTTCCTTGTGTCCCGCGCTCTTCCCCTGTTGCTCTGGGCTGGGCTGGCATCGACCAGTGCCCTGGCCGGGGCTGTCCCGCTCACATCATCGGAGCACGCGCTGCAACAACGCATGTCCCTGTGCCAGGACCGCCTGGGCAGTTTGGAGCAACTGTTGATCGAGCGTATCGCCTGGGTGGAACGCGCCTTTGGCGATGAATTGCGTCGGCGCCCGCAACTGGAGCAACTGGCACGCGAGGCACTGCGCGAGTTGGAAGACGCCAAGGCACGCTATGGCTACCCGCCCACCAGGCCTGAACATCGCCTGTACTTCCAGGGTCTGGAAAACGCGCACAGCACCGTTCAAGGCAGCCTCGCGATCGCCCGTCGCGCCGAGCAAGGTATCGAGATCATCAAACCTTTCCTGAGCACCACGCGCACGCGTAAACAGGCCAACTTCATCTTGCTCGACGACTTCGATTACGCGCTTGAGGCGTGTGCCCACCGGACAGGTGATCAGGCCACTTGCCATGCCCAGGCGCTGCAACCTTTGCGCAAGCCCTTGCGCGATGCCTTGGGCGCCAGCCACCGGCTGCTCTACGACGCCTGGCCGCCGTTGCGCGCAGAAGACGTGCGTTACCCCAGCGATTGGGAAAATGACTGCATCCCTTTACCTGGTTCTGACTGATCGATTAGCCGTGTCCCACTTTGCGAGCAGGCCACTACCTACCCGTGATGGGGTTATTTCCTGCTTAAGCGGGCATGGGCAAAGCGCGCACATTGGTTCTGCCTGGCTTTGCTGGCGCCGCCATGAATGGTGGCTAAGGCCAGGCATGCCTGCCACGCACTGCGCCATCGTCGCAGCGGCCGTTACCAACCTACTGAAAGGATGTATTACATGTCTGAAATCGTCTCTTTTACCAATCGAAATGTCCTGCTGGAGAGTCAGATAACCGAGCAGGTACAGAGCATCGTCAGTGCTCAGCCACTGCAACTGCCCGGCGCTGAATCGCCGCTGGTGGCCAGTTTCAAGAAGAAGATCGAAGGCAATTACCAGATCGATCGCGCCAAGACCGACACCGACCATGCCATCGAGCTGCTGTACATCGCCTACAACACCACGCCCCAGGCCCAGGGCGCGATCCGGGTACGGATCGCCAATATCATGAATCGGCTGATCCAGGCCCAGCAGCAGAGCGAACGCAGCATCAAGGGCGCTGTGCGGGTCGCCAGGAGCCTCGGCACCCGGTTGCGCACGGTGCTGCCGGACTGGCTGGATGTGAAAGAAGACAACGATGCCGAAGAAATCCGCCAGTATGTCGGTGGTGAGTTGCTGGAAATGGCCCGGCACATTGCCCAGGCTGCGGCGGGGGTTCGCGGTAACCTGGCGACCATCGTCGATACCTATGAGCAGATCCTGCGTGATATCGAAGCGGTCATGGCCAGCAGCGAGATCGCCCTGAGCGAGACCCTCGAAGCCAATCGCAAGATCAAGCAGGAGATCCTCGAGGCCACGGCCCGGCGTGACGAACTGGACAGCTTGGTCATGGCGCTGCAGGAGCAGGTCAACCGTTTCGACAAGTTGGCGCGTGAGTACGGGCAGCAAGCCAAGGGCGCGGAACAGAAGGCGTTCTGGGCGTCGCTGATCAGCGGCGTCACCCAGGTCCTGTCGGCCGTGCTCCCGATCGCGGCCATGGGGGCTACCGGTGGCAGCTCGGCGCTGCTGGGCGCGGCCAGTGTCGGAGCGCTCGCCAACCAGTACAGCGCTAATGCCGACCCGACCAAGCTGGTGGAGAAGGCCAACCTGGAAACCAAGCGAGTCGCCCAGGGCAAGGTCGTTACCGATCTGCAGCGCACCCTTGCCGAGCTCGAGGCGCAGCGCGAAGCGGCAGCCAGTGAGCTGGCGGTTGAGGAACTGGACAAGCGCCTGGAGCGCGTGCGTGGCGAGTTGCGCGAGGCGCAAGCGTTGCTCGGTGGCACCGAGCAGCAGTTGGGCGCACTACTGCGCGAACTGGCAAATGCCGCGAGTGACGTGGGGGGGCAGCTTAGAGATCAAGCATTGTCGTTGCGCCAGTTGGAGCGGCAGATGCTCGACAACGTCGAGCGCTACGAAGGCGTCAAGCGCGAGCAGGCGGCGGAATTGGTGCGCATTACCGTGCTGCTCGACGGCGCGCGCAGTGAGCAGAGCAGCATCGAACTGGCGGTCAAGTCGCTGAACCTCAGCGTGGCGGCGCTCAAGCGCAGCAAGGAGATCGTCGAGGAAATCGCCTTCTTCTTCAAATCGTTCACCGATTTCATGCAGTTGATCATCGACGAGGCGTTGGAGCGGGTGGAGGACTACGAGCGTGCGGGCAGCAGTGAATCGCTGCGACGTAATCGCCTGGCGCAGCTGGTGCTGGCCACCGATCAGTTCTTCGTTACCCAGGCCGCGGAGTGGCTGGCGGTGAGTGCGGTTTCGGAGGATTTCGTGCAGGTGTTCAACGATGGCTGGAGCAAGCTGAACAAACTGTCGGGCACCTATATCACCGGCGATGCGCTGGAGGCTTACCTGGTGCAGGCGTCGCACCAGCTCAAAGTGATCGTCGAGGAGCGCGAGGCTGCCAGCGCCCAGCGCATCGCGTCGTTGCGCAGCTACCGCGCCGAGCTTGAGAGCCGCGCTGCTCAAGGCTGATTGCCTGGCTGTTATTCGCCATCATCGCGCCAGTGCCCTGTCTCGGCAAAACGTTTTCTTTTGGCGGTGGCTTGGCTGTCAAACCAAGCCACCGCCAGAAGCGAGCAGCTTGCTCCTGAGGCAGGACGCTAAGTGTGCGGTATGGCAGGTGTGCCATTGCCGGCATATTGCCCTTTCAGATGCCCCTGCTCATCCAGCAGATAGGCATCCATCACCTCGCGCACCACCGGCCCCGCCACCCGTCCACCGGCCTCGCCGTTCTCGATCATCACTGCCACCACCACGGCCGGGTGGTCGGCCGGGGCGAAGCCGACGAACAGGGCATTGTCGCGGTGGCGTTCCAGGGTCTTGTTACGGTTGTAGCGCTCGCCCTGCTTGATCGCCACCACCTGCGCGGTGCCGCTCTTGCCGGCGATGCGGTACTGGGCCCCGGCGGCGGCGGCGCGGGCGATGCCGCGGGCATCGTGCATGACCATTTGCATGCCCTGGTTGACTTGGTCCCAGGCGCGCTTGTCGTGCAGCACGATGTCCGGCATAGGGTTGGGGTCGATGGGGGCCTGGCCGCCGACGGTCATCGCCAGGTGCGGGCGGTGCCAGGCGCCCTTGCTGGCCAGCAGGCTGGTGGCCTGGGCCAGTTGCAGCGGGGTGACCTGCATGTAGCCCTGGCCGATGCCAAGGATCAGCGTTTCGCCGGGGAACCAGGCCTGGCGGCGGGTGGCGCGTTTCCAGGCTTGCGACGGCATCAGCCCGGGGGCTTCCTCGAACATGTCCAGCGAGACCTTCTGGCCCAGGCCGAATTCGGCCATGTAGTCATGCAGCCGGTCTATGCCCAGCTTGTGCGCCAGGTCGTAGAAGTAGGTGTCGTTGGAGCGCATGATCGCGGTGTACATGTCTACCCAGCCATCGCCGCTGTGGTTCCAGTTGCGGTACTTGTGGTCGTAGTTGGGCAGTTCGTAGTAACCGGGGTCGAACACCCGGCTACCGGGGGTGATCACGCCGCTGTCGAGGCCGGCAATGGCCACTTCCGGCTTGACCGTCGAGCCTGGGGCATACAGGCCGCGCAGCACGCGGTTGAACAATGGCCGGTCGATCGAGTCGCGCAGTGCCGAGTACTGCCTGGAGCTGATGCCCTTGACGAACAGGTTGGGGTCGAAGCTGGGGTTACTGACCATCGCCAGCACGTCGCCGTTGGCCGGGTCCAGCACCACCACTGCGCCACGTCGGTCACCCAGGGCCTTTTCCGCGGCCTGCTGCAGGTGGGCGTCCAGGCTCAGCACGATGGACTTGCCCGGCACCGGGTCGTGGTGGCGCAGCACGCGCATCACCCGGCCCTGGGCGTTGGTCTCGACCTCTTCGTAACCCACCTGGCCGTGCAGTTCATGTTCGTAGAAGCGCTCGACGCCGGTCTTGCCGATCGACTGGGTGCCCCGGTATTCGGTGCTGTCGAGGGACTTGGCTTCTTTCTCGTTGATGCGCCCGACATAGCCCACCGAATGGGCGAAGTGCTCGGCCAGTGGGTATTCGCGGATGAACTGCGGCTCCACCTCCAGCCCCGGCAGGCGGAACTGGTTGACGGCGATCAGGGCAATCTGTTCCTCGCTCAGGCCAACCATCAGCGTGACCGGCTCGAAGGGCTTGCGGCCACGGCGCAGGTCCTTGTCGAACTGGTGGCGCTCGTCCTCGCCGAGGTTGAGAACCTGCGCCAGGGCGTCGAGCACCTTGGCCGAATCACCGGCCCGCTCGCGGGTCATGGTCAGGTTGAAGCTGGGCTTGTTGTCGGCCAGGACCACGCCATTGCGGTCATAGATCAGCCCGCGCTCGGGCGGGATCGGCAGCACGTGCACGCGGTTGTTTTCCGACACTGCGGTCTGCTGGTCATGCTGCACCACCTGCAGCACATAGAGCCGGCCCACCAGCACCGCCACCAGGCTGAACACCAGCAGGGCACAGGCCAGCAACCGGCGGTTGACCAGGTGCTTTTCTGTTTCGTGGTCCTTGAGGGGGATGGGTTGTGGCATGGGCAGTGGCGGGTCGGTCAGGGCGATGCGTGCGGGGCGGCGATGCTACGCGGGCGTGCGACGGGGCTCAAGGTGGGGGCTGGCGTGCAGCGCCGGGGAGGGGCGTGGAGCCCTGCTGGCAGGGGCGCACAGCGAAGATGAAGATTCGTTCATGTCTTGGGCTGGGATGTTTGGGGGCGCGATGCATGCGGTTAGGCTGCCTGGGACAGCGGGGCTTCAAGCACCTCGCCGCGGGTTGTTGGGCTTCGCGTTGTGGATCGCGTGGGGGCAATGGGCTTGAGTTGCTATTGCGTAATGTTGTTGCTAGTTGCTAGTTGCTAGTTGCTAGTTGCTAGTTGCTAGTTGCTAGTTGCTAGTTGCTAGTTGTTTGGGGTGAGTGGGTTTGTGTAGTTGTATGTGCATTCATTTGTGATGTCGACGCGAAGTCACCTTTCCGCCCTTACGGCGGGTTACTTTTTTTCTTGGAAAAAAGTAACCAAAAACCGCTCGCTCCATTCATACGGCCCTCCGCTGCGCTGCGGGTCCCTTCGCTCCGGCGTCTTCCGGGCCCGCGCGGCCTCCGACTTGCTGCGCAAGTCTACATCTCGCGCCTTCGGCTGCGCCGAAGGGTGCTGCGCACCAGGGCCCTCCAGACGCCTACGCTCAGCCTCCTGAAGTCGCGAAGTTAGGGGCGGCGCCTGGGCTGGCGTTAGCTGTCGCTAGTTGGAATGGTTGGGAGCTCAGGATTGCAATGCACTGCACTTGTAGGAGCGGCCTTGTGCCGCGAAAGGGCCGCAAAGCGGCCCCAGCGTTACCACATAGATTGCCGGGGCCGCTGCGCAGCCCTTTCGCGGCACAAGGCCGCTCCTACAGTGAACGTGCAAGTTCAATGGGTTCGAACAAACAACACATAAACAACAGCCAAATATAGATAGCCGTATTACTGCTCTTGCTCTTGCTCTTGCTTTTGCTTCTAAGCGCGCAATAGTCCAGGCAACACAAATTGCGACTTCAGGAGGCCGAGTGGAGGTGACTGGAGGGCCCTGGTGCGCAGCACCCTTCGGCGTAAGCCGAAGGCGCGAGATGTAGACTTGCGCAGCAAGTCGTAGGCCGCGCGGGCCCGGAAGGCACCGGAGCGAGGGGACCCCGGAGCGCAGCGCAGGGGCCGTATGATGGGAGCGAACGGCTTTGGTTACTTTGGCCAAGACCAAAGTAACCCGCCGTAAGGGCGGAAAGGTGACTAAAAGTCGACATCACCGCTGAATGCGCATACATCTACCAAAACCAAAACACTAAGCCCCAAACCCCACCCTAAAAAATCTATACAAAATCAAGATTTCAGCCACCAATATCTGTACAAGAAAATATACTTGTACAGTATTCGCATACGCCTGGGTGTTCGCTAAATGGCCCACAACCCCGCAAGGCAAACGCTGATTACCCTGGCCATCCTCCTGGCCATGGCTATGGCCCTATCCCAGCCCGCCTGCGCAGACTGGCGCACCACCCTGCCACAGGCCCACCTGACCGGCAGCGGCGACTTCAGCTGGTTCGGCCTGCGCCTGTACAGCGCCCGCCTGTTCAGTGCCGGTTCGCCGCAAAGCTGGGATGAACCCTTCGCCCTCGAACTGCGCTACCACCGGGCACTGTCCCGCGACACCCTGGTCGACGCCAGCCTCACCGAAATGCGCCGTCTGGCCGCGCAGCCGCCCAGCCCGCAAACCCTCGAGCGCTGGGCAAACAACATGCGCGCCGCGTTTGTCGAGGTGCGCCCGGGCATGCGCATCACCGGGCTGTACCTGCCCGGGCAGGGCTGCCGCTTCTATGTCGATGGCCAACTGCGCGCCGAGGTCGCCGACCCGGCCTTCGCCCAGGCGTTCTTCGCCATCTGGCTGGACCCGAGAGCCCGAGACCCACAGTTGCGCCAACGCCTGCTCGGGCTGGCCAAAGAAGATCGCGGAGGCTGACCATGCGTAACCTCGTACTTGTGCTCGCCTGCCTGCTGCTCGGCAGTTGCGGCAATGTCGGCGTCGAACACTATCGCGGGCAGCAACCGGGCCTGGACCTGGTGGCGTTCTTTGCCACCCCGGTAGAAGCCTGGGGCATGTTCCAGAAACGCAACGGCGAAGTGGTCAAGCGCTTCCACGTGCGCATCGACAGCCGCCGTGAAGGCGAGCGGCTGATCCTCGACGAGCACTTTGTCTACAGCGACGGCACCCGCCAGCAGCGCACCTGGACGCTCACCCCGGACGGCCCCGGCCGCTGGCGGGGGCGGGCAGGGGACGTGATCGGCGAGGCCCGTGGCGAGGTAGCGGGCAATGCGCTGCGCTGGCAGTACCGCCTGGATCTGCCGGTGGATGGCAGCCACTGGCAGGTGGACCTCGACGACTGGATGTACCTGATGGATGAAGACACCCTGATCAACCGCTCGAGCATGCGCAAGTTCGGCGTGGAGATCGGCCAGATCACCTTGTTTTTCCGGCGTTTGCCCCAGGCCGGCGGATGAACAAAAGCCTGTTGCCGAGCAAAGTCTGCGTGGCCTGTGGCCGGCCGTTCAGCTGGCGCAAGCGCTGGGCGCGTTGTTGGCAGCAGGTGCGCTACTGCTCCGAGCGCTGCCGTCGCTCAGCGCCACGCGGCCAGGCGCAAGGCCAGCGGCAAGGCCAGCGCCCATAACGGCGCCAGCAGCAGGGCCGTGGCGAGTGAGCCCAGCGGCAGCCCCACGCCCGCAAGCTGCGCACCGGCCAGATAGGCCAGCGGACCGCCCAGCAAACCCAGCAGCACCCCGCGCCAGGCCGGTCTCGCGGCCCAGGCCAGGCTGTGGCGCAAGCCGCTGGCCAGCACCAGCCACAGCAAGGCCAGCCAGCCGGGTAGCGGCCATTGCGCAAAGCTGAAGACCCCCAGTGCGCCCAGCAGGCTGTCGAGCAGGCAACCGGCAAGCGTCACGCGCAACAGAGCCCGTGCCTCGCCCACGCGGTCGCGGCAATAGCGCAGGTGCAGCGCCAGCCCGGCAGCCACCAGCAGCAACAGCCAGGGCCGTGTTGCGCCGAGCACGCAGGCCCACCAGCCAGCCTGCAGCCACAGCGCATTGGCCAGCAGCCAGGCGCGCAGCATGCTCAGGCGCCCGGCAGCGGTGCCCGGCGTGCCTGGGGTGTGGCCCAGAGCAATTGCGCCACACCGATGACCCGCTCCTCGAAGCCGCCCTGGCAGTAGCACAAGTAGAACTCCCACAGCCGCTGGAAGGTGTCGTCGTAACCCATTTCGCTGAGCGCCCCGCGCGCCAGGCGCAGGTTGTCGCGCCAGTGGCGCAGGGTGCGTGCATAGTCCTGGCCGAAGTCCTCCATGTGCAGCAGGTTCAACGCGGTCTGCCGGCTGGCGGTGTCGAGCAGCACGCTGAGCGAGGGCAAGGCGCCGCCGGGGAAGATGTAGCGCTGGATGAAGTCCACCGAGCGGCGCGCCTGGGCGTAGCGCTGGTCGCGGATGGTGATGGCCTGCAGCAGCATCAGGCCGTCGTCCTTGAGCAACGCCGCGCACTGGCGAAAATAGGTTGGCAGGTAGCGATGGCCCACGGCCTCGATCATCTCGATCGACACCAGCTTGTCGAAGCGCCCGCGCAGGTCGCGGTAGTCCTCGCACAACACGCTGATGCGCCGCTCCAGGCCCAGCGCCTTGACCCGCTGCAGGGTATGGCTGTATTGCGCCTGGGACAGTGTGGTGGTAGTGACCCGGCAGCCATGGCGGGTGGCGGCGTGGATGGCCAGGCTGCCCCAGCCGCTGCCGATCTCCAGCAAGTGGTCGTGGGGCTTGAGCTCGAGCTTCTGACAGATACGTTCGAGCTTGTTCAACTGCGCCTGTTCCAGGCTTTGCTCGGCGCTGTCGAACTGCGCCGCGGAATACATCATGGTCGGGTCGAGCAAGCGTTCGAACAGGGCATTGCCCAAGTCGTAATGGGCCAGGATATTGCGCCGCGCGCCGCGCCGGCTGTTGCGATTGAGGCTGTGCAACAGGCGCAGGGCCGGGCGGCCGAAGCGCGCCAGGCCGCGTTCCATGGCATCGAGCACGTCGAGGTTGGCGACGAACAGACGGGTCACTGCCGCAAGGTCAGGGCTGCGCCAGTAACCGTGGATATAGGCCTCGCCGGCGCCAATCGAGCCATTGCCGGCAACCATGCCCCAGGCGGCCTCGTCCAGGATCTCGACTTCGGCGTATAGCGCGCTGTCGGTTTCACCGAAGGTCCATTGCTGGTCGTTGCCGATCAGCCGTAGCTGGCCGCGGCTGATCCGGCGTAGCTGGGCCAGCACGGCGTTCCTGACCAGGCCACCGAGCAGCGGTGTCAGGCCCGCCGATTTGCTAACGCTCAACGTGGGTTCGGGCATGTTTGGGCTCCTCACAGGTGGTCTGGCCAAGGCGCAGGTTGCCCTGGCTTGCGCGGTGATCGTGGATGGGCGTGCGCTTGAACAGCAGGCGCAGGGCTTGCCAGTAGATGGCCGACAGCGTGCGCAGGCTCATCCACGGGAAGGCCAGCAGGTGCTGGTGCAAGCTGCTGCGGTTCAGCACCCGGCGCTCAAGGGCCAGGTCGGCGGCGAACACTGCCTGCCCTTCGCGGTGGTTTTCCATGTGGATGCGCAGCCGCTGGGCATCGAGGAAAAAACGCAGGCGGTACTCCATGTCCAGCGGCATGAACGGCGACACATGGAAGGCCTTGGCCACGCAGAACTGCCGGGGCTGGCCTGGCTGCACCGGCAGCACGTAGTGGAAGCGTTCGCGCCAAGGGGTGTTGCGCACTTCCAGCAGGATCGCCGCGAGCTGGCCCTCGCGGTCATGGCAGAAGTAGAAACTCACCGGGTTGAACGACAGCCCCCAGCAGCGTGGCTGGGTGAGCAGGTGCACGGCGCCCTCGGGGACCTGCCCGGTAGCCTGGCCGACCAGTTGGCGGGCGGCCTGGGCCAGCGGCATGCCGCTGCGGGTAAGGGCCGGCAGGTAGTCGCTTTCACGCCAGCAAAGCGGGGCCAGGCGCGAGTGCCCGAGCCAGCGTGACAGGCCAAGCAGCCAGGGCTGTTCGGCCAGGTCCAGGTAGAGCATGCCGATGCGGTAGCGAAAGGCATGCAGGCGCGGTGTCAGGCGCCGATGGCTGACCCAGCCGCGGCACAGGCTGCTGTTCACAGGCGCTCTCCAAAGTGTTCGGCCACTTGCAGCGCGCTGACCACGCCGTCCTCGTGAAAGCCGTTGGCCCAGTAGGCACCGCAGTAATAGCTGTGCTGGCGCCCCTGCAACTCGCCTTGGCGGGCTTGGGCGGCCAGCGCCGCCAGGCTGTATTGCGGGTGGGCGTACTGGTAGCGGGCGAGGATCTGCGCTGGGTCCACCAGGGCGGTCTGGTTCAGGCTGACGCAGAACGTCACCGGAGCCTCGATGCCCTGCAGGATGTTCATGTCGTAGGTCAGCGCGGCGGGCGCCTGTTCGCTGCCACCCAGGCGGTAGTTCCAGCTGGCCCAGGCCTTGCGCCGCCTTGGCAGCAGGCGGGTGTCGGTGTGCAGCAGCACATCGTTGCTGGCGTAGCGAATGGCGCCGAGCACCGCGCGTTCCTCGGCGCTGGGGGCCTCCAGCAGCGCCAGGGCCTGGTCGCTGTGGCAGGCGAACACCACCCTGTCGAACCGTTCGCTGCCGGCCGTGCTGTTCAGCGTTACGCCGCCATCGTCACGGCAGACCCGGCTGACCGCGCAGTTCAGGCGAATGCGCTCTGCGAACGGCCGGCACAGCGGCGCCAGGTAACTGCGCGAACCGCCTTCGACCACCCGCCATTGCGGGCGGTGGCTGACCGACAGCAAGCCGTGGTTGCGGCAAAAGCGCACGAAGAACTGCAGCGGGAAGCGCAGCATGTCGCTGCGTGACATCGACCAGATCGCCGACCCCATGGGCACGATGTAGTGGTCGATGAAACGCTGGCCGTAGCGCTGCGTGCGCAGGTAGTCGCCAAGGGTGGTGGTGGCTTCGATGCGCTGGTTGTCCAGGTCGGCGAGGGCCTGGCGGTTGAAGCGCAAAATGTCCCGCAGCATGCCCCAGAAGCCCGGTGACAGCAGATTGCGACGTTGGGCGAAAAGGCTGTCGAGGGTGTGGCCGTTGTACTCGCAGCCGGTGCGCGGGTCGTGCACTGAAAAGCTCATCTGCGTGGGCCGCGAGGCTACCCCCAGGTAGCCCAGCAGGCGGATGAAGCTGGGGTAGGTCCAGTCGTTGAAGACGATGAACCCGGTGTCCACGGCATAGTGCTGGCCGCGCCACTGCACATCGACCGTGTGGGTGTGGCCACCGATCCAGTCGGCAGCCTCGAACACCGTGACTTGGTGCCGGCGCGAGAGTAGGTGGGCGCAGGTCAGGCCGGCGATGCCGCTGCCGATGATGGCGATCCGCATGGTCGGCTACCCCTGTTCACGGCGGGCCATGCGCTGGCCCAGCTTCAGGCGCCAGCGCACCGGCAGTGCGCCGAGCAGGCGCAACACGCAGGTGAACAGGCCGGGGAAGTTGATCTCCAGTGGCCGCTGCGCCAGGCGTGCGGCGATATGCCGGGCGGCGCGCTCGGCACTCCACATTTGCGGCATGGCGAAGTCGTTGCGCCGGGTCAGCGGCGTATCGACGAAGCCGGGGCTGACCAGGGTGACATCGATGCCTTCGGTGATCAGGTCGATGCGCAGCGACTCGACCAGGTAGCGCACTGCGGCCTTGGATGCGCCGTAGGCACCGGCCCGTGGCAGCGCCAGCCAGCTCACCGAACTGCCCATCACCACCAGATGTGGTCGCTGGCCGCGCCGAAGCAGGGGCAGGGCGGCCTGGATGCAGTGGCACAGGCCCAGCAGGTTGGTGCGCATTACCCGTTCGACCAGGGCCGGGTCGAAGTGGCCGGGCTCCAGGTACTCGCAGGTGCCGGCGTTGAGGATCACCAGGTCGAGGGCGCCCCAGTGCTGCTCGATACTCGCGGCGATCTGCGCTACTTGCGGCGCCTCGCTGATATCACCTACGGCCATTAGCGTCTGGCCTGCAAAGCGCTCGGCCAGCGCTTGCAAGCTGCTGGCCTGGCGGCCACCCAGCGCGACCTGATGGCCTTGTTCCAGCAAGCACAGCGCCAGGGCAGCGCCGATGCCGCTGCTGGCGCCGGTCAACCAGCAGCGGCTCATGCCAGCCGGCCCTTGAGCCAGCCGATCAGCCCACCGACCACGGGCACGTGCTCGTACAGCAGCGCGCCGGCATCGAAGTAGTCCTGGTGAAACTCGACTTGCTCGCGCCAGCGCAGGTGGCTGCAGCCGTCAAGGCTGATCGGCCTGCCGCCGGCCAGGCGCGGGTGGCAAAAATGCAGGGTCCAACGCAAGTAGCCGTGGCCCGGCTGTACCTGGTCGGCGCCGTGGAAGTCGTAGCGGATGACCTGCACGTTGGCGTACAGCGTGGCGAAGTAGGCACGCAGGGCAGGCAGGCCGTCGATCTGGTGCAGGGGGTCGCGGAAGGTCACCGTTTCGCTGTACAGCTCGTCGAGCCGCTGCAGGTTGCCAGCGTTCAAGCCGGCAAAGCGTTCGGCGAAGGTTTGCAGGTAGTCGGACATGCGCGGCTCCAGGCAATCCTGTACACGGAACGATTTTTGTACAGGTATACCTGAAGCCTATGTCTAAAACTGTACAAGTCAACCTGCTTGTACAGTTTTAGAAGGGCCCGCTCCCACAGGCGTGTACATCAGTGGTTGCTGGTGGCCAGTTGCTGGCGCAACTGCGCCACCTCGGCTTGCAGCTCGCGGACTTTCTGCTCGGCGGATACCTGTGCACTGACGTCACGCTGAATGCCGATGAAATAGGTCAGCTGGTCGGCCTCATTGTGCACCGGGGTGATCGACAGCTCGTTCCAGAACAGGCTGCCGTCCTTGCGGTAGTTGCGCAGCACTTCGCGGCAAGGGCGGCCGTCGCGGATCGCCTCGCGGATGTTCGCAAGCCCCGGCTGGTCATGGTCCTGGCCCTGCAGGAAGCGGCAGTCCTGGTAGAGGATGTCGTCGACGGCATAGCCGGTCAGGCGTTCGAATGCCGGGTTGGCGTAGATCAGGATGCTGTCGCTGCCTTCCTGTTCGGCGACGACGATGCCGTCGTTGGAGGTTTCGACCATCAGTTGCAGCAGCTTTGCGTCGATCATGTGAGCCTCGGGTAATGGTGGCGTGCGCGCTGGCCGCCATGATGACGCACGAACGCTCGGCGCAAAAGGCGGGGATGGGTTTAGAATGGCGTCCCCGGCCCCTAGACCCCACATGCCCGATGACCGAAGCGATTTCCCCTGATTTGCTGCCCATGCGCGATGTGGTGAGCCTGACCGGCATCAACCCGGTGACCCTGCGCGCCTGGGAGCGCCGCCACGGGCTGATCAGCCCCCAGCGCACCGAAGGCGGCCATCGCCTGTACACGCCCGAGGATGTACAGCGCATCCGCGACATCCTGCACTGGACGGGCAGTGGCCTGCCGATCAGCAAGGTCGGCGAGTTGCTGGCCCGTCAGCACGAGCAAGGGGGCCGGGCGGTCGAGCAGGGCAGCGATGCCTTCGACGACTGGCGCGCTGCCGTGCTGCGTGCCACCCAGGCCTTCGATGGGCAGGCGCTCGAAGCGCTGCATGGTCAGGTGTTCACTTTGTTCCCCAAAACCGTCGCGCTGCGCGAAGTGCTGATGCCGGTGTGGCGCCAGTTGGCCGCTGGCACGGCGTTCGGCCAACGCAGCCAATGGCTGTTCCTCGATACCTTCCTGCGCGCCCGGCTGTTGCTGCGCCTGCAACTGAACCAAGCCGCCGCCCCGCGCGTGCTGTTGTGCGCAGTCGGTGGCGTCAGCGAGTTGGAGCTGCTGTGCAGCGCCCTGATGCTGGGTGGGGAACAGCAGCGTGTCGAGGTGCTCGGCAACACCCAGCCGCTGGACGAGCTGCCGCTGCTGTGCGTGGCCATGCGCCCGGCTGCACTGGTGATCAGGGTGCAGGGCCCGATCAGCCCGGCCCTGGCCACGCGGTTGCGCAGCCTGCAGATGGAAATTGCCTGCCCGATGGCATTGCTGGGCGACGGCCTGGCCGAGTTTGCCTCGCTGTTGCAGGGCATCCCGTTGGCGCTGCTGGAGGGGCAGGGCGCCGAGGCCGGGCCCAAGCTTGCGGCCTTGCTCAGGGGCGCACTGGAGCTGTAAAGGCTCAGCCGCTGCGCCACTTCTCCAGCAGTATCGCCACGAACTTTTCCGCCGCAGGCGACAGCGAGGCGCCACGCCGGTACACAAGGCCCAGGGTGCGGGTGACCTCCGGCTCGGTGAGCGGGACGCTGACCAGGGTCGGGTGGTCGGGCCCAGGCATCGCCAGGCTGGGCATTGCCGAAACCCCCAGCCCGGCCTCGACCATCCCCAGGGATGTGGACAGGTGCTGCACCTCGTAGAACCATTTGGGCCTCAGGCTCAGCCCGCTCAAGGCGTGGTCCAGCAGCATGCGGTTGCCGCTCAGGCGGCCAACGCCGATCAGCCGATAGTCGGCCAGTTCCGACCAGGTCACCGCTTTGCGCGATGCCAGTTCATGGTCGCGCCGGCAGGCCAGGACGAACGGCTCCTGCACCAGCGAGACGAACTCGATGTCCGAGTGCTGGCCGCTCATCATGTTGATGCCGAAGTCCGCTTCGCCGCGCAGCACTGCCTCCAGGCCGTCGTTGGCGCTGAGGTCGAGCAGGCGGATGCGGATCTTCGGGTACTGCTGGTTGTACAGGCGGATCACCGAGGGCAGGAAGTAGAAGGCCGCCGTGGGGATGCAGGCGAGGGTGACCTGGCCGCTCTGGCGCTCGGCCAGCTCGCGGATGCTCAGGATCGAGTCCTCGAAATCATCGAGCAGGCGGCGTGCCTTGGGCAAAAAATCCCGGCCGACGCTGGTCAGGCTGACGCGCCGGGTGGTGCGTTCGAGCAGCGGCGTGCCCAGGCCCTCTTCGAGCTTCTTGATACGCCTGCTCAGCGCCGGCTGCGACAGGTGCAGCACCTCTGCCGCTTCGTGGAAGCTGCCCAGTTCGGCGATTTTCACGAAAGATCTGATGTCTTGGAGCTCGTATTCCATGGCGACTCTCGGTTTAGTCCTTGATATAGCGATCAGGGCTGCCTTGCAGCCCATCGCCGGCAAGCCGGCGATGAGGCCAGTGCCTGCCACACAAAACATGGGTTCCACACGTGATCAACATCCACGTTTGATTGATTTGCCAAACGCAATAATAGCTACGATCTTTGCATTGGATTGATTTATCCATGCCTGTCACTCTTTCGATCACAACATCAATTCAGCCGATTGATCAACAAGAGTCACTAGACATGCAACGAATCCCCTGTGTGCTCATGCGCGGCGGCACCTCCAAAGGCCCCATCTTCCATGCCTGGGATCTGCCCACCAATGTGGTCGAGCGCGATGAAGTGCTGCTGCGCCTGATGGGCTCCGGCCACGAGCTGGAAATCGACGGCATCGGTGGCGGCAGCCCGCAGACCAGCAAGGTGGCGATCGTCAGCCCGTCGCTGCACGCCGACGCCGATGTCGATTACCTGTTCGTCCAGGTGATGGTGGCCCAGCGCCGCGTGGACACCGCGCCCAACTGCGGCAACATGCTCTGCGCCGTGGGCCCGTTCGCCATCGAGCAAGGCCTGGTCAAGGCCGTCGAGGGCAAGACCCTGGTGCGCATCCGCAATCTCAACACCAACACCTTCGTCAATTCCCTGGTCGAGACGCCCAACGGCATCGTCCGTTACGAAGGCCGCACGGCCATCGATGGCGTGCCGGGCACGGCGGCGCCGATCCACCTGACCTTCCTCGACGCGGTCGGCAGCAAGACCGGGCAGCTGTTCCCCACCGGCCAAGCCTGCGATGTGATCGACGGCGTGCCGGTGACCTGCATCGACATGGCCATGCCGATGATGATCGTCGAGGCCAGCCAGCTGGGCCTGGACGGCGGCGAAAGCCCCGCCGAGCTGGATGCCGACAGCCGCCTGCTCAAGCGCCTGGAAGCGCTGCGCCTCAAAGCCGGGCGGGCCATGGGCCTGGGCGATGTCAGCGGCATGGTCATCCCCAAGCCGGTGCTGGTCAGCCCGGCGAAGTTCGGCGGCACGCTGCAGGTGCGCTACTTCATGCCGCACAACTGCCACCGGGCCCTGGCCATCACCGGAGCAATCGGGCTGGCAACTGCCTGCGTCAGCCCCGGCACCGTCACCATGAACCTGCTTGGCGATGCGGCCCAGGGCCTGCAGGAAGTGCGCCTCGAGCACCCCAGCGGTGGCATTGATGTGGCGCTTTCGCGCAGCGGGCCGGATGGCAAGACGATCCAGGCGTCCGTGGTGCGTACCGCCCGCCGGCTGTTCTCAGGTTTCGTCTACGCGCCAACGGCACGGCGGCTGGCTGGCTGAGCCGCTGTACCCACGGACGACACAGCGCATCCGCACAAATCCAACAATGGGTGATGCCTCATGAAACTGGTCAAATCGCTGTACTTCCAGATCCTCTGCGCCGTCCTGCTGGGCGTGGTGGTCGGGCACTTCTGGGCGCAACAGGCTGTGGCCCTGAAACCGCTGGGCGATGCCTTCATCAAGTTGATCAAGATGATGATCGCACCGGTGGTGTTCTGCACCATCGTCACCGGCATCGCCGGCATGAGCGATCGGCGCTCGCTGGGCCGGCTGATGAGCAAGACGCTGTTGCTGTTCCTGGTGCTGACCGTGATCAGCCTGGCGATCGGCCTGGCGGCGGTGCATATCTTGCGCCCGGGCGAGGGCATGAACATCGACCCGTCGACCCTCAGCACCCAAGGGCTGAGCCAGTACACCGACTCGGCGGCCAAGCTGGGTGTGGTCGACTTCTTCATGCACATCATCCCCGACACCTTCATCGGCGCGTTCAACAAAGGCGAAGTGCTGCCGGTGCTGTTCCTCGCCGTGCTGTGCGGCTTTGCCCTGTCGGCCATGGGCGAGCGCGGCCAGCCGGTGCTCACGGTGCTGGAGTCGGCCTCGCAGATGGTGTTCAAGATCTTCGGCTACCTGATGCGCTTCGCCCCGGTAGGTGCCTTCGGCGCCCTGGCGTTCACCGTGGGGCAGTACGGCATCAGCTCGCTCGGCGCGCTGGCCAAGCTGGTCATGACCCTGTACATCGCCTGCGCCTTCTTCGTGCTGGTGGTGCTTGGCGGGGTGTGCCGGGCCAATGGCTTCAGCCTGTGGAAGCTGCTGCGCTACCTGCGCGAAGAGTTTTTGGTGGTGCTCGGTACTTCGTCCACCGAGCCGGTGCTGCCGCGCATGCTGCAGAAGCTCGAAGCCCTGGGCTGCAAGAAGGGCGTGGTAGGGCTGGTGCTGCCCACCGGCTATTCGTTCAACCTCGACGGCACGGCCATCTACCTGTCGCTGGCCGCGGTGTTCATCGCCCAGGCCTGCAACATCGACCTGACCCTGGGCCAGACCCTGACCATGCTGGCGATCATGCTGCTGTCGTCCAAGGGCGCGGCGGGGGTCACTGGTAGCGGCTTCGTTGCGCTGGCCTCGACCCTGACCGTGATTCACGACATCCCGCTGGCGGGGCTGGCGCTGCTGATCGGTGTCGACCGCTTCATGTCCGAGGCGCGGGCGCTGACTAGCCTTGCCAGCAACGCGGTAGCCACGGTGGTCATCTCGCTGTCGGAAAACGCCTGTGACCGGCAGACGCTGATGCGCACCCTGGCCGATGGCCCGCAACCCGCCGCCAGCACAGACAGCCCAGCCCACTGGCCGGCCGGTGAGCCACACCGGCACGGCTAGACCGCCCGCTTACAAGCACTGAATGACATAAACTTCCACCCAGCGCCGCGAGGCGCGGGTGGGGCAAGGGCCGTTCGCGCTCGCCGCGGCCACTCCCAATAAAAACAAGAGAATATTCCCATGCTTGCATTGCTTGGCCTGGTCATGGTGGTGACCTTCACCTACCTGATCATGAGCAAACGCCTGTCGCCGATCGTCGCGCTCACCGTAGTGCCCATTGTCTTCGCCGTGATCGGTGGCTTTGCCCCGGACCTTGGCAAGATGATGCTCGACGGCCTGAAAACGGTCGCACCGTCCGCCGCCCTGCTGCTGTTCGCCATCCTGTTCTTCGGCCTGATGATCGATGCCGGGCTGTTCGACCCGTTGATCCGCAAGATCCTCAAACGGGTCAATGGCGACCCGATCAAGATCGCCATGGGCACCGCGTTGCTGTCGCTGCTGGTGGCCCTCGACGGCGACGGCACCACCACCTACATGATCACCTGCGCCGCCATGCTGCCGCTGTACAAGCGCATCGGCATGAACCCTATGATCCTGGCGACCATCGCCATGCTGTCGCTGAGCATCATGAGCGGCCTGAGCCCGTGGGGCGGGCCGGCCACCCGGGCCATCGCCGCCCTGGGCCTGGATGCCAGCGAGTACTTCATCCCGATGCTGCCGACCATGGTCGGCGGCGCTGCCTGGGTAGTGTTCACCGCCTTCCTGCTGGGCCGCGCCGAGCGCAAGCGCATCGGCAACATCAAGCTCGAATCCGGCGGCGGCAACTGCTACATCAAGGCGATCCTGGAAGACACTCCGCACAAGCGCCCGCGCCTGGCCTACGTCAACCTGGTGCTGGTGATCGCAGTGATGGTCGCGCTGGTGATGGGCCTGATGCATGCGGCGATCCTGTTCATGATCGGCTTCGTCGCGGCCTTGATGATCAACTACCCGCAGCTCGAGCTGCAGAAGGAACGCATCCTCGCTCACTCCGGCAACGCCATGACCGTGGTGCTGCTGGTGTTCGCCGCCGGCATTTTCGCTGGCATCTTCTCCGGCACCAAGATGGTCGATGCGCTGGCGCAGACCCTGGTCGACTGGATCCCTGAAGCCTGGGGCCACTGGTTCCCGCTGGTGGTGGCGATCACCAGCATGCCGCTGACCTTCGTGCTGTCCAACGATGCCTACTACTTCGGTGTGGTGCCGATCCTGGCCAACGCGGCCGCCGCCTATGGCATCGACCCGGTGGAGATCGCCCGCGCCTCGGTGCTTGGGCAGCCGGTGCACCTGATGAGCCCGCTGGTGGCGTCCACCTTGCTGTTGGTCGGCATGGTCGACCGCGACATCGGCGAGTTCCAGAAAGCCACGGTGAAGTGGGCGGTGCTGACTTCGCTGGTGATCACCGCGCTGGCCCTGCTGACCGGGGCCCTGTCCTTCTTCGTCTGACCCTCCCTGACGGGTGGCCGAGCGGCCGCCCGGTAACGCGCCAATAACAATAAAAGAGTCCCCGAACATGACACGAGCCCTTCAGCGTGGGGCCGCTTGCGGCCTGCTGTTCTGCACCTTGCCTGCGGCCCAGGCGGCCGGTTTCATCGATGACGCCAGCCTCAAGCTGCAGCTGCGCAATGTGTATTTCAACGAGAACTTTCGCGACGAGCAGGGCCTGAGCCCCCGCGCCGCCGCCAACGCCAAGAGCGAGCGGGTGGAATGGGCGCAGGGTTTCCTGCTGGACTACCAGTCTGGTTTCACCCAAGGCCCGCTCGGCCTGGGGGTGGATGCCCTGGCACTGGTCGGGGTGAAGCTCGATTCGGGACGTGGGCGCAGTGGCACCGGCCTGCTGCCGGTGCATGACGACGGCCGCGCGGCGGACGAATTCGCCAGTGCCGGGGTAACCGCCAAGGCCCGGCTGGGCGCCACCGTGGTCAAGCACGGCAGCTTGCTGCCCAAGACCCCGGTGCTGGTCTACAACGATGCTCGCCTGCTGCCGCAGACCTACCAGGGTACCCAGCTGGTCAGCACCGACATCAGCGGCCTGACCCTGAGCGCCGGCCACCTCGACCGCTTCAAGCAGCGCGACTCTTCCGACAGCACCGGGCTGTATGCCGACGGCTACGGCGGTCGCGAATCGGGTGATTTCACCTACGCCGGCGCCGAGTACGCAGTCAGCAAGCAACTGCGCTTGAGCTACTTCCACGGCGAGCTGGAGCACTTCTATCGCCAGGACTTCGGCGGGGTCCAGCATGACCTGCCGCTGGCGGGCGGCGTGCTGACCACCGACCTGCGCTATTTCAAGAGCCACGACAGCGGCGCGGCCTACGGCGGCCGCATCGACAACGACATGTTCAGCGGCCAGCTGGCCTACACCCACAGCGGCCACACCCTGGGCGCGGGCTACCAGGTGCTCGATGGCGAGGCAGGGCTGCCTTATGTCAGCGGGGCGACGGTGTATTCGTTCAGCAACGTCGGCATCGGCAAGTTCATCGAGGAAGAAGAGAAAACCTGGATGGCCAGCTATGCCTACAACTTCGCCGCTGCCGGCGTGCCGGGGCTGACGTTCATGACCCGTTACCTGAGCGGCGACAATGGCCGCTCCGGCACGGCGGGCTTGAGCGAGTGGGAACGCGACATGGAGCTGGCGTACGTGGTGCAGTCGGGCAGCTTCAAAGGCCTGGGGGTGAAGCTGCGCAACTATGTGTACCGGGCGGACTTCGCCCGTGGCCGGGACAGCAACCGCATTTACCTGACCTACGACATCGCCCTGTGGTAGCGCATCCTCGGGCTAGGGTTTATACGAGAAGTTCTGTGGGAGCGGGTTTACCCGCGAAGGGCTGCAAAGCAGCCCCATTAGTGGCGATGAAACCTTAGCTGACTGGCACCCGGCAGTGGGGGAGGGCTGAACTTGCATTTTCTAATAGCGGGCGATGAGCTTAGTTAGCGAGCTTTGGCCTTGCCCTTGTCAGGGACTGGGTCGCCGTTAAGCAGGCGGTGGACGAGGTTGCCGCGCTCATCGTACTGATAGTGGGTGCCGGCGTACTCGCGCAGCAGGTTGTCCATCCGCTTGTTACGGCGCGGGTCGCGTTCCAGCGGGCGGTTGAGCTGCTGGGCGTTGTCGTCCAGCAGGTTGCCGGCCGGGTCGAAGGCAAAGGTCTCGACGCCCAGGCGGCTGGTGGCTTGCAACAGGCGCCCGATCGGGTCGTACCGATAGGTCAGATGGCCACGGCGACTGTCCTGGATATCGGTCAGCTGGCCAACCGCATCGTATTGATACTGGCGCTTGAGCAGTGTGGACTTGCCGTCATGGCTACCCAGCAATTGTTCTTGCAACCGACCTGCCGGGCCCCAAGCATGATGGCGGACCACTTCGCGGTACAGTTCATCGCACTTATAGTTCAGCAGTATCTTGAAGCTGTTGCGCACCTCTTGGCGCACCAAATAAAGGTGCACCACCTCATTCCGGGGCCGAACACGTAGCGACAGTAGCTTCGCGGGCTTATTTTATATATCAGGGCAATAATTTCGGCACGTACCCCGGACTGGCATTTAGAGGTTTCCTAACCCCTGTATTGAAAAACAAATGCCAGTTTTTCCCCGAACTCAATGCCCCGTCCGTCCAGTGATACCTATCATTTACATGCTTCCCATCCCCCGCAGAGCTCATAACACCTTTATGCGCTATTTTCTTGAGCAATTTGTTTGTGATTCTACTAATTTTCTGTTCCGCTTCGGATCTGTCGCCTGCGAGTACTGATGCTCCTATCGCATGTTCATCCTCACCACCATAAACAACCCTGACAAAACCCACCTTATCTTGGCGATTCACTGCACCTTGCCGCACGCCTGCAAAGCCAAAATCTTTTTTATCCCCGATCAGCACCATCATCTGAATAGAGTCTTCAAAGTGTTTCTTGGTTATCGAGGAAATTTCTTCAATCAGAGTAAATGGCTCAGAATAATTGGTCGACATGAACACATCATAGCCGGACTCATTCTTTAGCTGCTCAAGCAAAACCAAGTACTCATCAAAGCTCATGAAGACATTTTTTTCCACAATACACCTCAAGGACAGGGCTTATTATATGCACGGAACTGTACTTCATCAGAGGCATCCTCTTGGGAGGCCTTAGTTCTTAGATCTTCCATCGCCTTCTGTTCACGTGCTATAGGCGTTTCACCATCTGCTTTTACCTTGCCAACATTCCCGTATACCCTCTTACCATTTTCGTCGACATAAATAATATCGGGGCGCCGTCCATTTTTGTGGCCACCTGGTGTAAAGATTTTTCGTTCACTCAACACCCCTCCACCGGCAATTACCGTACCACCAGAAGCCTGCACCTCTCGCCCCCACGCCGCAATTACCTGGTTATGCGGCCCCTCACCATTAGTTTTCGGCCCCCGCTTCGCCAACCCAAGCGGGTCTATCCAGTCAATAGGGTTCGGCGTATACGCAAAGAGGTTCAACCCACCAAAGTAGCTGATCGGATCTTGGTTGATGAACCGCCCAGCCTTCGGATCATAGTATCTATAACGGTTGTAATGCAGCCCGGTCTCGTGATCGTGGTACTGCCCCTGGAAGCGAATCGGGTTGCTCAGGCCAATCTGCCTGGCCCACTCCGAACGCGCCTCGCGTACTTCACCCCAAGCCTTGTATTGTCCGGCCCACGCCACCTCACCGTTGTGATCGGTTAGCTCCATCGGCGTGCCCAGGTGATCGCACTGATACCAGGCAATCGCCTCGAATGGCTGCGCCTTGACCTCGGTGTGCCACAACGGATCCTGATCGAAATCGTATTCCCGGCCGCACCAGTCGGGCTGGCGCAGCAAGCGGATCGGGGTATTTCGTTGTGCCTGGACCACCGGCACAAAACTGCCCGGCTCGTACAGGTAGTGCACGGTCCGCCCGGTCTCGCCTTCGTCTTGCGGCGGCGAGCTTTCCCAGGCGAGGGTGTCGCCATCCCAGCCATACAGGGTGTAGCCACACCCCAGTTCACGTTGGCGTTTGGCCCGCTGCATCCGGTTCCAGCCGCTGCCCGAACGGGGATCGTCCTGATAGCGTGCGCTCGAGTGCTTATGCAGGCGGCGGCCCAGGGCGTCGTAGCTGTAGACCACGCTGAGCTTGCTGTCGTCAAAGCGAGTCAGCCGGTCGAACAGGTCCCAGGTCAGGCGCGCCTTGTCGCCGTTATGCAGGCGGTGGACGAGGTTGCCGCGCTCGTCGTACTGATAGTGGGTGCCGGCGTACTCGCGCAGCAGGTTGTCCATCCGCTTGTTACGGCGCGGGTCGCGTTCCAGCGGGCGGTTGAGCTGCTGGGCGTTGTCGTCCAGCAGGTTGCCGGCCGGGTCGAAGGCGAAGGTCTCGACGCCCAGGCGGCTGGTGGCTTGCAGCAAACGCCCCACCGGGTCGTATTGGTAGGCCAGGTGGCCACGGCGGGTGTCGTGGATATCGGTCAGCTGGCCAACCGCATCGTATCGATACTGGCGCTTGAGCATCGTGGACTTGCCGTCATGGCTGCCCAGCAGTTGTTCCTGTAAACGGCCTGCCGGGTCCCAGGCCTGGGTCTGCATCAACTGGTTGCCTTGATGGCGGACCACTTCGCGGTGCAGGTCGTCACGCTCGTAGGCCAACAGTTCGTGCTGGTCGAGGGTCATGCCCAACACATGGCCGCTGCCGTAGGTGAGCACGCTGACCTTGTGCCCGTCCGGGCGAATCGTCGAAACACGATGATTGAGGGCGTCGTACGCGTGCTGCCACACCGCGACCATCGGCACGTCAGTCTTGAAGTAGTACTGGTGCTCGCGGGTCAGGTTGCCGGCTTCATCAAAGAACCACTGCAGCTTGCTGTCGGCGTTGACGGCCTGGACCAGCTTGCCGTTACCGTCGTAGGCAAAGGTTTCTTCCTGGCGCTGGTCGCCCAGGCTCGCCACCCGCGAGGCCAGGCGCCCCACGGCATCGAAGGTGATATCGATCCGGCGTTGGCCGACCTGCGTGCTGGCCAGCCGACCGCTGTCCGGGTCGTACCGGTAGCGCGTCACCAGGCCATCGAAGCCCTTTTCTTCCAGCAAACGACCCACCGGGTCGTGGAGGAAGGTGGCCTTGCTTTCGTTCTCGTTCTCCAGCCCGATCAGGCGGCCCAGCTTGTCCCAGCGGTAACGCACCGTGTGCTCGGCAGCATCCACGCGTTCAGCAAGCAGCCCCGCCGTGTTGTAAGACCAAGTGGTGCAGCGGTCCAGGGCATCGGCGTGGGCCAGCAGGCGGCCTTCGGCATCACGTTCGAAGCGCTCTTCGGTGTTGTCCGGATGAATGACTTTCGCCAGCTGGCCGGCGTTGTATTCATAGGCGGTCTTGCTGCCGGCGGCATCGGTGAACAGCGCTAGGCGGCCGAGATCGTCGTATGCCCACTGGCTGGTCTTGCCTGAGCAGTCGGTGAACTCGACCAACTGATCGGCTGCGTTGTAAGCCAGCTTCTTTTCGTTGCCCGCTGCATCCTTGATTGCCTTGATCAGGCCCGAGGGCGTGTAGGTGTATTCGGTCCTGTTGCCCAGCGGGTCAGTGGCTTCAATCAGGTTGCCCTTGAGATCGTAATCACGCAGCCACAGGCCACCTTCGGCATCGCGGATCTTGATCGGATGGCGACGGTCGTCATAGGCAATGTGGACCTTGCTATGGTCGGCACGGATATGGCGGATGACGCTGCCTTGATCATCGTAGTCGTAGCGGTCTTCGCTGCCGTCCGGGTGAACATGACGCACGAGTTTTTTGCGGTCATCGCGGAACAACCACTCCGAACGCTCGTCGGGGTAGCGGATGCGATAAAGGTGCCCCTGGATATCGTAGTAGTACCAAGTCTCCTGGCCGTGGGCGTCGGTGACGTAGGTCAGGCGGATGTTCTCGTCCCACTCCAGTCGGGTGTCGAAGCTGCCGTCGTCGGCCCACTCATGAATAGCCTTGGCGTGGGCGCTGCTACCGTCCCATTCCAGGTTCATGCCGCGACCGGTACGGTCGGTGTAGCGGGTCACCAAATGGTGCTGGTACTGGTAGTGCCAGGCAGCGCCGTTTTCATCCTGGGCGGCGACCAGGTCGCCCTGGTCGTCGTAGTGGTAGGCGCACAGCTGGCGCAGCGGCTGGCCGTCGCGCATTTCCCACAGGCCGGTGATATGGCCGTGGTCGTCGATCAGTGTGCCGAGGTGGCGCAGCACATCCTGCGCATCGCCCTGGAAGGTGATGATGTCGGACAGCACCGGGCGGCCTTCGTGGCGATGCTCGTAATGCAGCATGCAGCCGGCGTCGTTCCCCAGCAGGATCTTGCGCAGGTAATAGCGATCGCCCACGCGCAGGTAATACTCCTTGCGCACGAAACCACGGCAGATCACCAGCTCCTCTTCGCTGCTGCGCACCAGCAGCAGGTCTTCGATGGCGTTGAACAGCGCCTTGCCGACCTTGGGCAGGTCGAAGGCATGGCTGCGAGCGTCGTGGTCATGGAACACCAGGCCCTTGCCCACCACGTCGATTCGGGTAGTGAATTCGGTGACCCAGCGCGCCCCGAGGCTGCCCTGGTCATATTCGGCCAGGCGCGAGTGATAGGTCCGCTGCCATTCGATGGGGAAGGGGCCAGGCAAACTGAAATCGGTATGCAGGATGAACTCGGAACCTAGCGAGAAACTGATGCTATGGCCGGTACGGGCCTTCGGCTCGGGTGGGCAAGGGGGACGCTTGGGGCTCGGTGTCTGCTCAGCCGGTGCCTGCCTGCCACTGACCGCCAACTGCCCCTTGCTTTGCTCGCGCTCCACCTGGGTCACGGTATCCGGCTTGACCACCCCCGGCTGGCCGTTCCTGTTGCGCTTGCGAAAGCCCTTTACCGCGCCGTCCAACACGTTGAGCATCCAGCCGATGCTCATCTGCGTGCCAGGGTCGGCCAGCTTGTTCAACTGCTGGGTCGTCTCCGGGCCCAGGGCGCGCAACTGGCCGGTGTTGGCCAGCACCTTGGTCTTGATTTCGTCCGGCAGCAGCTTGCTGGTCGCGCTGTTGGCCAGGCCCTTGCCGGCAGCCTTGTAGGCGCTGTGTACCGCACCGAAGAAATTGCTGATCGCGGTCTTGGGGTCATAGAGCAACTGATCGCTCGCCGCCGCCATCTGCCTGCTCACCGCCGCTTTGTCGCCTTTGGCATCCAGCTGGCCGAGCACCACCTTCTCCAGGCCATCGGCAATCTCGCCGGTCACCTTGGTGCCGAGCGCACCGGCGTCGGCGAGGATCTCGGCAATCTTCGGCTGGGCCTGTTTGACGAAGTCGTCGATGGTGCCGGCGATGGTGGCGTTGAGGTGCCCGCTCAATACCGTGATCAGCGAATCGCCCAGCAGCATCTTGGCGCTGTTGCGCAGCTCCTGGCGCACCAGGAACAGCGTTGGCCGCAGGCTCATGCGCGCCGCGGCCATGGTCGGCGGCGTCGGCAGCACGCCGATCAGGTTGATGCCCAGGCTCACCCAGTCGAGCAACTGGCGGTTCTTGCTCTTGACCAGGGTCACCACGTCGCCCAGGGCGTCGACCAGGGCCATGATGTTGCCGACCACCGGCAGGGCGCCGGCCACGGACTTGATCCGTTCAAGGGTGACGTAGCCAGCGCTGACCGATTGCAGCCAGGCGTCGAAGGCGGCGGCGCCACGGCCGACGTCCTTGGCATCGATGGTGTTGAGCGGGGCGACGGCGACCTGGGATTCGCGCTGCCTGGTTTCGCCGCTCATGGCAGCGCCTCGCTGTCCAGCGGGCGCTTGGCCTGTTTTCCAGGGGTGACGGCCATCTTGGCGCGTGTTGCCATGTGCAGCTCTCCATGCGTGAACGCGGTCGCCCGGCGGGATCCAGCCAGGTCGAAACGGGGCTGGAAAAGATACCGAGGCGGTTCACAGGGAGGGCGTCAGGTCTTTCTTGAGAGGCTGAAGGGCGTTTCCTGCATGACGGCTGGATAATTCCTACAGGCGGCAGGGGCAGATAAGTGGCATTCGATCATCAATGGGCCGGCAGAAAATGGTCAGCCCAACCCAGGCTGATGCATGCAGGCGTTCAGGTCTTCAAGAAACGCCTGCAGGATCGGCGGTGGCGATACCCCACGGCGGGTGATGACGTCGAACGGCGAGGTCAGGTCCAGGCTGCTGGCGCCCAGGCGGCGCATGTCGCCGGTCTTCACCCACTGCTCGGCGAAGTGCACCGGCAAGAAGCCGATGTAGGCGCCGGAAATGATCAGGATCGCCGCCGCCTCGATGTTCTCCACGGTAGCGGCGGCCTTGCTCACGCCCAGTTGCTCCAGGTCGTACTGCTGCATGTAGCCGCGCACGACGATATGGCAGCCGCGCACTTCTTCCAGCAGGCGGCCATTGCTTGCCTTGCTCCCATACAGCGGGTGGCGCCGGCCGCAGTACAAGCCCAGGGCTTCGTCATACAGCGGCAGGTAGGACAGCCCCGGCACCCGCAGGGGGAAATGGCCGATGGCCAGGTGCAGACGGCTGTCCAGCACCCGCTCTTCCAACTCCGCCGGGGCGCCGATGTAGATGTGCAGGTGGGCATCGTGCCCGCGCGAGACGAAGCGCTGGGTGGTGCTCGAGGTGATGCAGCGCTTGCGCGAGCACCAGGTCGACATGCTGACCCTGGGGCATTACCTGCAACCGTCGCGCAGCCACCTGCCGGTGCAGCGTTTCGTGCACCCGGACACCTTCGCCTGGTTTGCCGAGCAGGCCGTGGCGATGGGCTTCAGGAACGTGGCGTCGGGGCCGCTGGTGCGCTCGTCCTACCATGCCGAGCAACAGGCGGCGCAGGCGGTGGGGTAGATCCCGCGCTGCATGGGCCGGCCGACACTGTCGGCCGGCCTGCGCGCTCAGCCCCGCAACATGTGCACTGCCAGGCCCGCCAAGGCACAGGCGAGCAACACTTGAATCACCCCACGGCGCCAGCGGAACAATGCCAGCGCCGCGCCCGCGGCAATCAGCGCCGAAGGCCAGTCGAATGCCCCAGCGAAGCCGTTGGGCCACAGCACGTGGTAACCGAAGAACAGCGCCAGGTTGAGGATCACGCCTACGACGGCAGCCGTGATCGCGGTCAACGGCGCCGTGAACCTCATTTCGTCGTGGGTGGATTCCACCAATGGGCCGCCGGCAAGGATGAACAGGAACGACGGCAGGAAGGTGAACCAGGTGACCAAACTCGCCGCGAGCGCCCCGGCAAGCAACGGATGCTCGGCACCGAACATCGGTTGCAGGTAGCCACCGACGAAGCCGACGAATGCCACCACCATGATCAGAGGCCCTGGCGTGGTTTCCCCCAACGCCAGGCCGTCGATCATCTGCGTGGGCGACAGCCAGCCGTAATGGCCGACTGCCCCCTGGTACACGTAGGGCAACACCGCGTAGGCACCGCCGAAGGTCAACAGGGCGGCCTTGGTAAAGAACCAGCCCATTTGCGTCAGGGTGCCGCCCCAGCCGAATGCCAGGGTCAGCAGCCCCATGGGCAGCAGCCATAGCGCGGCGCCGATCACCACAAGGCGCAGCAGGTGTCGCCAACGAAAGCGCGCATGTTCGGGTGGGGGCGTATCGTCATCGATCAGCGCCGGCCCGTAGTGCTGGCGGGCGGCGCCATGGCCGCCACCGATGACGAAGGTGCCGGGCGCCAGTCGCCCGCCCGCATAGCCGACGATAGCGGCCACCAGCACGATCAGCGGGAACGGCACATTCAGGGCGAAAATGGCCACGAACGACGCGCCGGCGATGGCCCACAACCAGCCGTTCTTCAGCGCGCGCGAGCCGATGCGGTGGGCCGCATGCAACACGATCGCGGTCACCGCAGGCTTGATGCCGTAAAAGATGCCGGCCACCATCGGCACTTCGCCAAAGGCCAGGTAAACCCACGACAAGCCGATCAGGATGAACAGCGACGGCAGCACGAACAGGGCGCCGGCAATCACGCCGCCCCAGGCGCGGTGC
Source organism: Pseudomonas oryziphila (assembly GCF_003940825.1). NCBI lineage: Bacteria > Pseudomonadati > Pseudomonadota > Gammaproteobacteria > Pseudomonadales > Pseudomonadaceae > Pseudomonas > Pseudomonas oryziphila. The sequence continues at coordinate 2,522,359 of NZ_CP034338.1, forward strand.
ATCAGCCAGCCGATGTAGGTGGCCAACTGCTGGGCCTCGGGGCCGGGCAGCAACATGCAGTAGTTAAGTGCGTGCAGGAAGCGTTTTTCACTGATCCAGCGTCGGCGCTCCACCAGTTCCTGGTGCATGATCGCGATCTGCCCGGCGGGCCCGCCAAAGCTGATGAAGCCCAGTTTGAGCCAGAAGCGCAGGGCTTCGGCCAGGCTTATCGGTTGCCTGGCCGCCCGTGGTTGTTCGCTGACCGGGGTGCTGCCTTCACTCATTGTCGATGCCCTCGTGTGGCAAAACCGTCAGCAGGAGTCACCCACCTTCGGCTGCCGAGCGGCGCCGCAGTCGGTGGGGTTGCGCAGGACATTAATCGATATTCGCTCGAAGTCGAAAGCCTGGTTTCGCTGCCCGACCCACATCCCAGCAGCACCGGCCGCTGCGATTGGCCTGGGGGCACGGATACCGTGCTTTTTTACGCTCTTTTTACGGCCGGCCAGATCGCTTGCAAGGATACTGGCCGCCTCTGCTGCCCGGTCCGCAGGGCCTCAGGCAGGTAGCCGGGGGCGGAGCGGGCGCCACGCGAGGTCGTCATGCACAGGGAGGGCAGGCGCTTTCCACCCGCCAGCCCAGAGACGTCATCCGTGAGCCAGAGCGTTACCGCTGCAACCCCAACCCATCCCGGCAAGACCACCGCAATCGGCACCCTCGTTGCCGCGGTCGGCGTGGTGTATGGCGACATCGGCACCAGCCCGCTGTACACCCTCAAGGAAGTCTTCGCCGGCCACTACGGCGTCCAGGCCAATACCGTCGGCGTGCTCGGCGTATTGTCGCTGGTGTTCTGGTCGTTGATCTGGGTGGTGTCGCTCAAGTACGTGCTGTTCATTCTGCGCGCCAGCAACCAGGGCGAAGGCGGCATCATGGCCCTGACCGCACTGGCGCACCGGGCCGCGGCGCCCTATGCGCGCCTGGGCAAGGGGCTGGTGCTGCTGGGGCTGTTCGGCGCCGCCTTGTTCTACGGCGACAGCATGATCACCCCGGCGATATCGGTGCTCTCGGCGGTGGAAGGCCTGCAACTGGCCTTCGACGGCATCGAGCACTGGGTGGTGCCGTTGTCGGTGGTGGTGCTGGTGGCGCTGTTCGTCATCCAGAAGCACGGCACCGCGCGCATCGGCATCCTGTTCGGGCCAATCATGGTGCTGTGGTTCGTCGTGCTCGGGGCGCTTGGCGTGCATGGCATCGCCCAGCGCCCCGAGGTGCTGCAGGCGCTCAATCCGGCCTGGGCGGTGCAGTTCTTCGTCGCCCACCCTGGCATGGGCGTGGCCATCCTCGGCGCTGTGGTGCTGGCGTTGACCGGCGCCGAAGCGCTGTATGCCGACATGGGGCACTTCGGCCGCAAGCCCATCGCCAGGGCCTGGTTCCTGCTGGTGCTGCCGGGCCTGGTGCTGAACTACTTTGGCCAGGGCGCGTTGATCCTCGGCAACCCGGACGCGGTGCGCAACCCGTTCTATCTGCTCGCCCCCGACTGGGCCCTGCTGCCCATGGTGGGGCTCGCCACGCTGGCCACCATCATTGCCTCCCAGGCGGTGATTTCCGGCGCCTTCTCCCTGACCCGCCAGGCCATTCAGCTCGGTTATGTGCCGCGCATGTTCATCCAGCACACCTCCAGCGAAGAGCAGGGGCAGATCTACATCGGCATGGTCAACTGGGCGTTGATGGTCGGCGTGGTACTGCTGGTGGTGGGCTTCGAGTCGTCCAGTGCACTGGCCGCCGCCTATGGCGTAGCGGTGACCGGCACCATGCTGATCACCACCTTGCTGGCCTCGGCGGTGGTGCTGTTGCTGTGGAAGACGCCACGCTGGTTGGCGATCCCGCTGTTGCTGGGCTTCCTGCTGGTAGACAGCCTGTACTTTGCCGCCAACGCCCCGAAGATCTTGCAGGGCGGTGCGTTCCCGGTGATCGCCGGGGTTGCCCTGTTCGTGCTGATGACCACCTGGAAGCGCGGGCGCCGGCTGATCGTCGAGCGCCTTGACGAAGGCGCGCTGCCGCTCGACCTGTTCATCGCCAGCCTGCAGTGCCAGCCACCCCACCGGGTCACGGGCACGGCGGTGTTCCTCAGCGCCAGGCCCGAAGCGGTGCCGCACGCGCTGTTGCACAACCTGTTGCACAACCAGGTCTTGCACGAGCAGGTGGTGCTGCTGACGGTGGTGTTCGAGGACGAACCGCGGGTCAGCGTGGGCAAGCGTTTCGAGGTCGAAGCCTTCGGTGAGGGCTTCTTCCGCGTAAGCCTGCATTTCGGTTTCATGGAAGAGCCCAACGTGCCGCTGGCCCTGAGCCGCTGCCAGCGCGACGATCTGGAGTTCGCCGCCATGCGCACCACCTATTTCCTCAGCCGGGAAACCGTCATCGCCAGCAAGCGCATGGGCATGGCCAGGTGGCGTGAGCACCTGTTCGCGTTCCTGCTCAAGAATGCCAACAGCAACCTCAAGTACTTCCAGTTGCCGCTGAACCGGGTGATCGAGCTCGGCACCCAGGTCGAGATGTAAGCACATCGGGCCCTGTTCAGTGCCCGACCAACTCCCCCAGCAACCGTTGCTTGAAGCCCTGCAGCAGCGCACTGTCGCGCTGCCGTGGGTGCGGCAGGTCGATGCGCAGGTCCTCGCGGATGCGCCCCGGGTGGGCATCCAGCACGATCACCCGGTCGCCCAGGTACAGCGCCTCCTCGATGTCGTGGGTGACCATGATCACCGTGCAGCGCTCCTGTACCCAGATCCGTTGCAGCTCCTGTTGCAGCCGCACCCGGGTCAGGGCATCGAGGGCGCCGAGGGGCTCGTCGAGCAGCAGCACCTTGGGCTTGTTCACCAGTGCCCGGGCAATCGCGGCACGTTGGGCCATGCCACCGGAGAGCTGGTGCGGGTAGGCGCTCTCAAAGCCGGTGAGGCCCACCAGGTCGATGTGCTCGGCCACCAGGCGGTTTTTTTCGGTGACGGGCAGGGCGTGGTTCTTCAGGGCCAGGGCGATGTTCTGCTGCAAGGTCATCCACGGGAACAAGCGATGGTCCTGGAACACGATGCCGCGCTCCAGGCCCGGGCCGCGCACCGGCTGCTGGTCGAGCAGGATCTGCCCTTGATAGTCCTGGTCGAGGCCGACGACCAGCCGCAGCAGGGTGGACTTGCCGCAGCCACTGGCGCCGAGAATGCTGACGAACTCGCCGGGGCGGATGTCCAGGTCGATGCTTTCAAGCACCGGCACCTGTTTACCCTTGAGCGGGTAGGACTTGCTCAGGCCGCGGATGGACAGCGCGCCGGTGGCGGTGCTGGGGTCAAGCTTGGGAGCGATGGCGTTCATGGTCGGGCCTTTCAAGGGGTCGGGTGGCCGCGCAGCAGGCGGCGGGCGAGGAGGGTGCAGAGCCAGGACATCACATAGCCGCACAGGCCGATGCACAGCACGCAGACCAGGATGATCTCCATGCGCGCGCCGGCCTCGGCGTTCATCATCAGGCTGCCCAGGCCGGCGCCGGAGGCCAGGAACAGCTCGCTGCCCACCGCCGTCACCCAGGCGAAGGCCAGGGCCTGCAGCACGCCGGCGGCAATGCCCGGCAAGGCGGCCGGCAGCAGGATCAGGCGCAGCTGCTGGCTGCGGCTGAGCATCAGCACCCGGGCCGCCTCGCGGTGCTGGCCCTCGACCTGGCGCAGGCTTTCGAAGGTGTTGAGCACCATCGGGTACAACGCCGCGAGGCTGACGATCAGCAGCTTGGCGCTTTCACCGTTGCCCAGCCACAGGGCGATCAACGGGATCCAGCCAAGCATCGGCACCTGGCGCAGGGCGTGGAACAAGGGTGCGATCAGGCGGTTGGCCAGGCCCGACAGGGCCATCAGCGCACCCAGGGCGGTGCCAGCGACGATCCCTACGGCCAGGCCGATGCAGGTACGCAGCAGGCTCGCCCACAGGTTGACCAGCAGCTCGCCATTGCCCAGCAGTTCGGCCAGGGCCGCGCCCACCTGGGCCAAGGGCACGAAAGCGTAGGCGCCGGCAGTGCTCTGGCGCGAGGCATATTCCCAGGCGGCCAGCAGCAGTAACGGCAGCAGCAGGCCACGCAGTGCGTTCAGTTTCATCAGCAGCTCCTTAGCGGCTTTGCCAGCCGGACAAGCGTCGTTCGACCCGGCGCAGGCCGACATCCAGGGTGAAACCGATCACCCCGGTGACCACCACCCCGACCATCACCACATCGATGCGCAGCATCTGCCGGCCCATCTCGATCATCTGCCCCAGGCCGCTGTCGGCGGCCAGCAGCTCGCAGGCCACCAGCACCACCCAGGCGCGGGTCAGGGCGATGCGCAGGCCGGTGACGATGCCCGGTGTGGCGGCGGGCAGGGCCACGCTCAGCAGCAGGCTGTACCAGGGCAGGCGATACACCCGGGCTACTTCCAGGTAGCGCTGGGGGATGTGGCGCACCGCCTCGGTGGTGGCCAGGGCCACCGGGAAGAACACGGTCAGGCCGACAATGGCGACCTTGAACAGCTCTTCGATGCCGAACAGCAGCACGAACATCGGGATCAGCGCCAGGCTGGGGAGCTGGCGCAGGGTATGGAACAGCGGCGCGCAATAGGCCTCGACCCGCGCTGACAACGCCAGCGCCAGGCCGAAGCCCAGGCCCGCCGCGCTGCCAAAGGCGAAGCCCTGGGCCAGGCGCAGCAGGCTGAACGCCAGGTGTTCGGGCAGCTCACCACTGGCGCACAGCTCAACAAAGGTCTGCCAGACCGCTGCCGGCGCGATCAGCAGGTTGGCCGGGAACAGCCCGGCGCTGGCCGCCCAGTGCCAGGCCAGCAACAGCAACAGCGGTGAAGCCAGGCCGTTCAGGCGGTAGCCGATACGCTTCATGCCACCACCTCCTGTACCTGCTGACGGCGCTGCCGGCAGCACCAGGCCACCAGCAGCAACAGCGGGATCCAGCACAGGAACAGATTGGCCAGGCCGGCGAAGTGGCTGATCGCGCCACCCAGCAGGGCGCCGCCGAAGCTGCCGGCCATCGACGCCAGGTTGAACAGGCCGGAGAGCTTGCTGCTGTCCTCGCGGCGCTGGCTCAGGCGAGCCATGTTGACCAGGTGCACCGTCGCCGTGGCCAGGCTCACCAGCACCGCCGCCAGCACCAGCCAGCCGTAGCCATGGCCCAGGCCGCACACCAGCAGGGCGGTGATCGCCAGCGCCAGGCCCAGGGCATAGGCGCGGCCCGGGCTGGTCGAGCGCAACACCCTGCCGAGGCCGAACAGGGCAAGCACCGCGAACAGCGCTTCGATCATCACCAGGCTCACCGCATGGCCCTGAGGCACGCCGCCTTCCAGAGCCAGGAGGATGATGAAGGTGGTGAACAGGCTGGTGGTGGCGCTGTTGCTCAGCTCCACGGTGCAGCTCTGGCGAATGCTGCGCTCGCCCAGCAGATGGCGAACCTGGGCCAGCATGCCGCTGGCCGGGGCCGTGCCGCTTGGGCTGGCGTCGCCGGCGCCCTCCCAGAAGCGCAGGCTGTACAGCGCCATGCCGGCGAAGCTGGCGGCAATCAGCATGAAGGCCAGGGAGAACGCGCCGCGCTCGCTGAAGGCGTTGCCCAGCAGCGGGCCGAGCAGGCCCAGGCCCAGGGTCAGGGCGCCGCGATACCAGCCGGCCTTGTCGGTGCCCAGGTGCTTGAGCTGGCGCAGGAAGCTGCCGTTCATGGCGACGATGCGAAACGGGATGAACAGGCCGATCAGCAGCTGCCCCAGGGCCAGCCACCACCAGGCGGCATACAGCGGGATCGCCAGGTTGACCAGCATCGGCCCGAGGCTGGACAGGGCATACACCCGGCGCGCGCCGAAACGGGCGATGACGAAGCCGGCAGGCAGGGTCAGGAACAGCATGCCCAGGGCCTCCATCGCCGCGATGACGCCGATCTGCCAGGCGTCGGCGCCCAGCGCCAGGGCGTACAGGGTGATGACGATCTTGGCCATGCCCACGGTGGCGCCGCTGACCAGCGCCAGCAGCAGGAAGCGCGGCAGAAAACCGCTCGCAGGGTGACTCATGGCAGCCAGCGTCCCAGCTCCGGCGTGCCCCAGGGCAGGCGCTGTTGCAGGTGCGCGGCAACCCGCAGCAGGCGGTCCTCGGCGTACCACGGGCCAACCAGCTGCACCCCCAGCGGCCAGCCCTCGCGGCTGAGCCCGGCGGGCAGGCTCAGGGCCGGGTGGCCGCTGAGGTTGAATGGGTGCAGATAGTGAATCCAGTCGAAGTCGCCGTCCGTGCCGTCGGCGGCCAGTGGCGGCGCCGACAGGGCCGGCGTGAGCAGCACGTCGACCTCTGCGAACAGCCCCTGGATACGCCGCAGCAGGCGGGTCCGGACGAACTGCGCGTGCTGCAGTTCGTCGGCGCTCAGCTGCGGCAGACGGGCGTCCAGCCAGCCGCGAAAGCCTGGGTCGAGCTGATCGGCCTGGGCCGGGTAGCGCTCGCCGAGGAAGCGGCGCTTGAGGGCCAGCACGGTGGGCTCGAAGGCAGCGCCGCTGTCGCTCAGGTCCAGTCGATGCTGCTCCACTGTGGCGCCGGCCTCGCGCAGGGCGTTGGCCACCCGCTCGCCGGCCTGCAGCACCTGGGCATCGGCCGGGCCTTTGCCAACCTCCGGCAACCAGGCGACCCGCAGGCCGCCCAGGTCGCCGTCGGCCCGGGCGGCGTCGCGCAGTGCCCGCCGGGGAACGCGCAACGACCAGGGGTCCCTGGGGTCGGGGCCGATCAATACCTCCAGTGCCAGTGCGGCATCCGCCACGCTGCGGGTCAGGGTGCCCTGATGGCCAAGGGCGTTGAACAGGTCGAGGGCATGCACCTGGGGAATCGCCCCGAGCGTCGGCTTGATGCCGAGCACGCCACAGCAGCTGGCGGGGATGCGCACGGAGCCGGCGATGTCGGTACCCACGGCAATCGCCCCGGCGCCCACCGCCACCGCTGCCGCCGCGCCACCGCTGGAGCCGCCGGTGGTGCGGCTGGGGTCCCAGGGGTTGCGGGTGATGCCGAACAGGCGGCTGTCGGTGCTGGCCTTGGCGCCGAACTCCGGCATGGTGGTGGTGCCCAGCAGGATGCCCCCGGCGTTGCGCAGGCGCTGCACGCTGGGGTCGTCGGCGCTGGCGACGTGGTCGCGGTAGAGCGCCGAGCCGAAGGTCTGTGGCGCGCCGGCCACCGGGATCTGCTCCTTGACCGTGAACGGCACGCCCAGCAGCGCCGGCAGCTCACCGCCCGCGCGGTAGCGGCGCTCCGCCTCCAAGGCCGAGGCCCGGGCGCGCTCGCGGTCCTGCCAGGTGAACAGGCGCAGGTGCGGGTCGATGGCGTCGATGCGGGCGAAACTCTGGTCGATCAGCTCGACCGGTGACAGCGCACCACTGCGCAAAAGGCTGACCTGTTCGGCGACGGGCAGCAGGGTCGGGTCAGGCATCGAAAGGCTCCAGGTCGGGGTGGCGGTCGGTGAGCGCGAGCAGGGCTTCCAGTTCGGCCGCCACTTTCAGCAGCGGGCCGTCGGCGTACCAGGGCGCGACCAGTTGCAGGCCCACCGGCAGGCCATCGGCACTGAAACCGGCGGGCAGGCTCAAGGCCGGGTGGCCGCTGAGGTTGAACGGGTACAGGTAGTCGATGTAATGGCGCGCCTGTTGCGCGCCTTCGCTGTTGCCGGCCAGGCCCGCTTCGGCGGCGATGGGCGGCCGGGTCAGGGTAGGGCTGGCGAGGAAGTCGAAGTCTGCGAACAGCGCCTGGACCCGGCCGAACACCCGGTTGCGCGCTTCGCCGGCGTCGCCCAGGGCTTGCCAGTCGATGTCGGCGCTGCGCTCCAGGCGCTGGCGGTACACCGGGTCGAACAGCGCGGCGTCTGCGGCCAGGCGCGGGGCGTAGCGGGCGTGGTGCTGGCTGGAAACCAGAATGCCGAAGCGCTCGGCATCGCCGTGCAGGTCGAAGTCGATGCGGGTGACCTGGGCGCCGAGGGCACGCAACCGCTCCAGGGTCTGCAGGCCAATGGCGATGACCTGCGGATCGACGTCCGGGATGGGCAGGTCGAGCCAGGCGATGCGCACCCCGTCCAGGCGCCCATCGGGTTGCGCCTGGCGGGCATAGTCCTGGCTCACAAGGCCCAGCGACCATGGATCGCGCGGGTCGGCGCCGGCCAGCAGCTCGAGGGCCAGGGCGTTGTCGGCGACAGTGCGGGTCAGTGGCCCGATGTGGGCCAGTTGGGCGAAGCCATCGACGGCTTCCACCACCGGGATCACCCCGAGGGTGGGTTTAAGCCCGACCAGGTGGCAGCAGGACGCCGGGATGCGTACCGAGCCCGCCACGTCGGTGCCCAGCGCCAGCGGGCCGATGCCGGCCGCCACCGCGCCGGCCGAACCGCCGCTGGAGCCGCCCGGGGTGCGCGCGGGGTCCCAGGGGTTGCGGCTGACGCCATGCAGGGGGCTGTCGGTGGTGGCCTTGGTGCCGAACTCCGGCATGGTGGTGATACCGACCACGATCGCCCCCGCAGCGCGCAGGCGCTGGACCGCGACGTTGTCTTCGCGGGCGTGGTGGTCTTGGTACAGCCGCGAACCGAAGGTCTGCGGCGCACCCGCCACACCGAGGTTGTCCTTGATCGACACCGGCACCCCGTGCAGCGGGCCGACGCTACGGCCCTCGCGGTAGTCGGCGGTGGCCTGGCGGGCCTGGGCCAGGGCGTGCTCGCGGTCGAGCCAGGTGAACAGGCGCAGCGTCGGGTCGAGCCGGTCGATGCGGGCGAACACCTGCTCGATCACCGCCAGCGGCGACAGTTCAAGCTGGCGATAGGCCCGGGTCAGCCCGGCGATATCCAGGTACAGGGCGCTCATCAGCGGTCTCCCGAGTCGGTGGTGGCGTGGCTGCCACGGGTCCAGAAAATCACCCGCCGCTCAAGCCAGCGCACCAGTTGCGAACCGGCCACCCCGAGCAGGGCGAGCAGCAGCACGGCGGCGAACATCAGCGGCATGTTCATGTTTACCGAGGCGGCCTGGACCAGAAAGCCAAGGCCGCCTTGGGCGGCGAGGAACTCGGCCACCACCGCGCCGATCAGCGCCAGCGACACGGCGATCTGCAGGCCGGCGAAGATGTCACCGGCGGCGGCCGGCAGCTTGACGTGGAAGAACAGGTAGGCGCGCGAAGCGGAAAACGCCCGGCAGGCGTCGAGCAGGTCCGGGTCGGCGCGGCGGATGCCGGAGAAGGTATTGACGAACAGTGGGAAGAAGCAGGTGAGGGCGACGATGATCAGTTTCGAGGTGTGCTCGAAGCCGAACCACACCAGGATCAGCGGCGCCAGCGCCACCTTGGGCGCCGATTGCAGGGCCAGCAGCAAGGGGTAGCAGAAGCGTTCGAACAGCGTCGATTCCGAAAGCAGGGCGCCCAGCAGCAAGGCCAGCGCCGAGCCGCACAGAAAACCGCCGAGCACCTCGCCGAGGGTGATCCACACATGCTTGAGCAGGTCGCCCTGGTTCACGCCCTGCCACAGGGCCAGCAGCACGTCGCGGGGCGAGGCGAGGATGTAGTCGGGCACGCCGAACAGGCTGATCGCCAGCTGCCAGGCGAGCAACAGCAGCAGGGTCGAGATCAAGGGGTAGGCGAAAGCGGGAAGGCGGCTCATGGGCTGAAGTACCTGCGCAGGTGTTGGCTGAGTTCGATGAAACGCGGCGCGGCCAGGGTGTCGAGGGTGCGCGGGCGCGGCAGGTCGATGGCGAGGTTTTCGACGATGCGCCCGGGGCGCGCCGACATCACCAGCACCCGGTCGGAGAGGAACACTGCTTCGGCGATGCTGTGGGTGATGAACAGCACCGACTTGGCCTGGGCCTGCCAGATGCGTTGCAGCTCCAGCATCAGGTGTTCGCGGGTCATGGCGTCGAGGGCGGCGAAGGGTTCGTCCATCAGCAGCAGCTGCGGGTCGTGCAGCAGCATGCGGGCGATGCCGACCCGCTGCTGCATGCCGCCGGACAGCTCGAACGGGTAGTTGTCGGCGAACGCCGCCAGCCCGACCAGCTCCAGCACCTGCTCGGCCCGCGCGGCGGCCTGGGCCTTCGGCAGGCCGAGGGTCTGGGCCGGCAGCAGCACGTTGGCGCGCACGCTTTTCCACGGCAGCAGGTTGGGTTTCTGGAACACCACGCCGGTTTCGCGGCGTGGCGCGCTGATGGGTGTGCCGTCGAGCAGCAGCTCGCCCTGGCTGGCCGGCAGCAGGCCGGCGGCCAGCTTGAGCAAGGTCGATTTACCGCAGCCCGAGGGGCCGAGGATGGAGACGAATTCGCCGCGGCCGATGCGCAGGTCCACTCCGGCCAGGGCGTCGATCGGGCCGCGTCGGCTGGCGTAGCGCACGCCGACGTCGCGGGCGCTGAGCACGCTGTCGGCCAGGTGGGGGAAGATGGCCTGGTTCATTGGGCCGCCTTGGCGCGGGCGTCGAGGGCTGCGCGGTCATAGTCGGTGAAGGACGCGGCCAACTGGTTGGAGAACAGCGCCGGCAGGTCCAGCGCGATGCCCTTGAAGTAGCCCTGGCCCTGCATGGCCGCCAGGTAACCGGTGATGCGCGTGTGGTCGAAGCGGCCCTGGCTGGCGGCGGGATCGGCTTCGATCAACTGCAGGCGCCGGCTCAGCAGGGTGACCGCGTCGGCCTCGTTGTTGATCAGCGCGCCCTGGCTCGGCCGGGTTTGCGGGTACTGCTGCCACACCGCGCGCACGCAGAACGCCGGGTTGGCCACGCAGGCTCGTTGCCCTTGGTTGTATGCGCGGCCAAAGCGGGCCAGCAGCTCGGGCTGCTCGCGCAGGGTGTCGGCATGGGTAATGAACACCCCGGCGCCCAGGCCACGGAAGGCGTCCGGGTAGTGCAGGCGGCGCAGCTTGAAGCCGGTCAGCTCGAACATGTCGTTCCAGCTGTCATTGAAATTAAGCGCGTCGATGCGCTGGCTGCGCAGGGCGTGGAAGCCCGCGCCGAGCACGCCGACGGCGGAGAAGGTGAAGTCCCGTTCGCCGATGCCCACCGACTTGAGCACAGCACGGGTGGTGTCCACCTGTGGCCAGTTCAGCGCCCCGGTGCCGACCCGCTTGCCCTTGAGGTCTTCCAGGCGCTGGATGTTCGAGTCAGCGGCGACGGCGAACTCGAAGGTCTGCGGCAGCAGGTTGTAGAAGAAGGCGATGGGCAGCGTCTTGCCGGGGTTCTGCTGGTAATAGTTGAGGATCGGCTCGGGCAGGCCCACCGCCAGGGTCACCCGTTTGCTGGTCAGGGCGGGCAGGGTGTCGGTGATTTCGAAGGCTTCGACGTCGAGGTTGGCGTCCTTGAACAGGCCCAGGGCCTGAGCGGCGGCGAAGGGCGCCAGGCTGACCACGTTCGGCGCCGGGCCGAGGCCGACCTTGACAGTGTCGGCTGCCTGGCTGGAAAGGCTGGCCAACGCCAGGGCGAGGGCACTGAGGGTGGTGCGCACGGTAGTCGGGGTCATGGCGGGCTTTCCGGGAATGTCTTGAGGCTGAGATAGCAGGTTGCATGCCAGGCCCTGTGGGCGCGGGCAAAGCCGCGCCGTTGCTGGGTTGTGGCGTTGGGCAGGGATGGCGTTGGTGCGGGGTTGCTGCTGGGGCAGCAGGGGTTGGGCGCCGGGGTGTTGCTCCAGCAGCAGTGGTGGGAGCAACTGTCTGTTATTGCCTGTTCGGGCCTCATCGCTGGCAAGCCAGCTCCCACAGGTTTTCCAGCGTCCTTATGGGAGCTGGCAAGTCAGTTCTCACAGGTTTTCCAGCGTCGTTGTGGGGGCTGGCAAGTCAGCTCTCACAGGTTTGCCAGCGTCGTTGTGGGAGCTGGCTTGCCAGCGATGAGGCCCGTATCAGCAGTGCAAGGCCGTTGCTTCTACCCCGTGGCTCAGAACTTGGCAGTAACGCTCACACCCGCAGTACGCGGATCGCCGTAGGCTGCCCAGTACGGCGAGCTGCCGCGGTTCAGCGACAGCCCGTGGACCTGGTACTGCTTGTCGGTGACGTTGTTGACGTAGCCGGTGACGCTGTACTTGTCGTCGGCAGTGGCATAGGTCAGGTGCACGTTGGCCAGGGCGTAGCCGTCCTGGTCCAGCCAGTTCCAGTCCGAACGCTGGTAGGCCGAGGTGAAGTACTCCTTGCTCTGGTAGCGCACATCGCCCCCGATATTGATCTTGCCCGGGATGTCCAGCGGCAGGCGGTAGTCCAGGCCCAGGGCGTAGACGTGCTTGGGCGAGCGCACGAAGCTGTTGCCTTTCCACAGGTCGCCGGTGAACTCGGTGTCCAGGTAGGAGGCGCTGAACTGCACCAGCAGGTCGTCGATCGGGCGTGCCTGGATTTCCAGCTCGGCGCCCCTGGCCTTGCCCTGGGCGTCGTTGGCCAGCAGCGAGACGATGCTGCCGCTGGCGGTGGTGGTGGTCGCGCTCACCTGCATGTCGTCGTAGTCGTAGTAGAAGATGTTGGCGTTGGCGTTCAGGCGCCCGTTGAACCATTCCGACTTCAGGCCCAGCTCATAGGAGTGCAGGGTTTCCGGGTTGACCGTGCTCAGTTGCTCCAGGCTGCTCGACAAACCGGTGTTGAACGCCCCGGAGCGGAAGCCCTTGGCGTAGCGGGCATACACCCGCAGGTTGTCGGTGAGGCGGTATTCCGGGGTCAGGTCATAGGTGACCGCGCGCCAGGTCTTGTTGCGCCGAGCGTTGCCGTTGGCCCCTGCGCCGGCGATGGCTTGCGGGTCTTGCAGGTTGCCGAAGTCCCACCAGTCGCCGCCGTCGCCGCCGGTGAAACCGCTGCCGGTGTACTGCAGCAGGTCCAGGTCGATGTCCTTTTTCTCTTGGGTCCAGCGCAGGCCGCCGGTGAGGGTGAAGGCATCGGTGAAGTCGTAGGCGAGGTTGCCGAACAGCGCGTAGCTGGTGCTGTTGTGGTCGAAGTCGATGCCGGTGTAGGCGGCATCGCTGTCCAGCACCGAGGTGGCCTGTTTGCTGATCAAGGCTTCGTGGAAGGCGTGGGCGCCGACGATCCAGCGCAGGGTTTCGCTGGTCGGCGAGGCCAGGCGCAGCTCCTGGGAGTACTGGCGCCAGCGGTTGTTGGTGTAGGCGTGGCCGCCTTCGACCGGGGTCAGGTCGTCGTCGTTGGTGGCGCGCTGGCGGGTCTGGTCGTAGGCGGTGATCGAGGTCAGGCGGTAGTCGCCCAGGTCGTAGTTGAGGGTCAGGGAGGTGCCGTCGTGCTGGACCTTGGATTTGTTCTCGACGTTGCTTTCGATGTAGCGGCGGTGCGGGTCCTGCCGGGTGTAGCCGTTCAGCCAGGGGAAGCGGCCCACCGGCAACAGGCCGTTGGCGTTGCCGCGCGACTCGCTGTTGTGGATGTTCCACAGCGCTTCCAGGTCGGGGTTGAGCTTGGCCAGGAACTGCAGGCGGAAGGCCTTGCGGTCGATGGCGTCGTTGTCGCCGCCGATATTGGTGTTGCTGACGAAACCGTCGCGCTCCTTGGAGTAGATCGACACTCGCGCGGCCAGGCGGTCCTCGACCAGGGCGCCGCCGATGGCGCCGTTGACGATCTGCTCGTTCTTGCTGCCGTAGGCGAGGGTGCCGTAGCCGTCGGTGTCGAAGGTGGGCCGCTTGCTGATCACGTTGACCGCGCCGCCGGTGGTGTTCTTGCCGTACAGGGTGCCTTGCGGGCCGCGCAGCACTTCGATGCGGTCGATGTCGAACAGCGGGTCGCCACCGGCCAGCGGTGCGTTGAGGTAGACGTCGTCGGCGTAGATGCCCACCGGGAACACCGTCGCGGCGCCGACGTCGCCGGTGCCGACGCCGCGGATGTACCAGCGTGGGCGGTCATCGCCGTCGGGGTTCTTGGCCTGGGCGTTGGGCACGAAGGTCAGGGTCTTGCCGACGTAGTCGGTGGCGGTCTGGCCGAGGTTCTCGCCGCTTACCGCGGTGACGGCGTTGGCGATGTCTTGCACGCTTTCTTCGCGGCGCTGGGCGGTGACTGTGACGGTCTTCAGGGCTGGGCTGGCTGTGGTGGTTGCCGGGGTGTCCTCGGCGGTGGGTTCGGCGGCGAGCAGGTGTGGGCTGGCCAGGGCGCCGGTCAGCAGGCTGGCGTGCCACAGGGCGCGGGTGATGGGGTTGATAGGGGTGCGGATGGGCATGGTGGCTCCGTTGTCACTGGCAGAATATTTATGAGGGCGCCACGCGGCGTACTAGGCCATAGCAGACCTTGTGCCAGCTTTTTGTGTTTTCTAACTTGTTGATTTGTAACTGTTATTTGTTTTTTGGGGTGGGGTGTGTTGAGCGGCGGGCAGTTGATTGCTCATGGGGTGCTGATCTGGCAGCAGTGACGGGGGCGGGATCTTGGGGGGGCAGGCTTACGCGGGGCGCTGGTCTATTAGTTGCTGGGTGTTGGGTGTTGGTTTTGGAAGTTGTATGCGCATTCATTTGTGATGTCGACGCGTAGTCACCTTTCCGCCCTTACGGCGGCCTACTTTGGTCTTGGCCAAAGTAGGCAAAGCCGCTCGCTCCCATCATACGGCCCCTACGCTGCGCTTCGGGGTCCCTTCGCTCCGGCGTCCTCCGGGCCCGCGCGGCCTCCGACTTGCTGCGCAAGTCTACATCTCGCGCCTTCGGCTAACGCCGAAGGGTGCTGCGCACCAGGGCCCTCCAGACGCCTGCGCTCAGCCTCCTGAAGTCGCGAAGTTAGGGGCGGCGCCTGGGCTGGCGTTAGCTGTCGCTAGTTGGATTGGTTGGGAACTCAGGATTGCAATCGCTGGCAAGCCAGCTCCCACAAGTTAGAGCGAAACTTTCAGACTTGCGCTGCACCTGTGGGAGCCGGCTTGCCGGCGATAAGGCCCGAACAAACAACACATAAACAACAGCCAAGCCTAGATAGCCGCATTACTGCTCTTGATCTGCTCTTGATCTGTTTTTGCTCTTGCTTCTAAGCGCGCAATAGTCCAGGCAACACAAATTGCGACTTCAGGAGGCCGAGTGGAGGTGACTGGAGGGCCCTGGTGCGCAGCACCCTTCGGCGTAAGCCGAAGGCGCGAGATGTAGACTTGCGCAGCAAGTCGTAGGCCGCGCGGGCCCGGAAGGCACCGGAGCGAGGGGACCCCGGAGCGCAGCGCAGGGGCCGTATGATGGGAGCGGGCGGCTTTGGTTACTTTGGCCAAGACCAAAGTAACCCGCCGTAAGGGCGGAAAGGTGACTAAAAGTCGCCATCGCCGCTGAATGCGCATACATCTACAAAAACCAACACTTTGAACTCAAACCGCCAACCGCGAAGTCGACCGCAACACCGCCTCAAGCACACTAAAGTCAATCCACTCCCGCACATCGAACCGCCGCGGAATAAACCCCCACCGGTGTAAAAAATCGGTGAAATCCTGCAACCCCACAATCGACTGCTCATCAAGCATGGTCCGCAAGCGCCGATGCGCATCCTCCCCATAGGCCGTGGCCACCCAATGCTCACTGGTGTTCAGCTCACGGGCCAAAAACTGCCGAGTTTCCTCCGGGTGCGCCCAAGCCCACTGCTCAGCCCGCAACACACTATCGACGATCAGCCGCGCCGCCTCAGGATGATGCTGCAGCAGGTGGCCATCCATGGTCAGGGTCCGCGGCGTGCCGTTGTTCGAGCGGATCAACGGGTCAGGGTGCGACCCCGTGTCGATGACCACATGCAGCCCGAACTCGTTGGCCAGGCTCACCGCATGGGCACCCTTGAGGAAGATCGCATCGATGTCGCCGCGCAACAGACCGATCAGTTCGTTGTTGCGCAAGATCGGCCCGTTGCTGGCGTAGGCCACCGTGGTGCCGTGCACGCGGCGGATCTGCTCGTCGCTGTGGGTGCCGCCGTAGGGGTAGTCCACCAACTCCACGTCACTGACGCTCAGGCCTTCGAGCTTGAGGGCGTTTTCCAGGCCGCGCAGGGCCTGGGCACGGGTGAAATCTATCTGCACATTGGCCCACTTGGGCAGGCCGAAGCGCCGGTGGCGCAGGTCGCGCACGCTCTTCACGCCGCTGTCTGCGGTGGTCAGAATCAACTGCACCTCGTCGCTCCACGACAAGCCGAGCAGGCGCGTGTCGCGCCCGCTGGCGTAGGCCCAGATCGCCGGGATGTTGCCGCCATGGCGCACCGAGTTGGGCAGGTGGTGGTCGTAGTGGGCTTCGCGCACATCGCGCAGCGCCGACTCGCGCAGCGCCTGGATATTGGTGCCGTGCGGGCGCAGGGCTTCGGCCAGGCGCCCGGACTCGACAGCCAGGCCGAGCCCGGTCGGTACCGGGCTGTGGGTGTACCAGAGGGTGTCCAGTGGGGTGCTCATCGCAGGTCCTTGCGTGGCTGGTCGGGGGTGTTGCGCAGCAGCGGCAGGACTTCCTGGCCGATGCGCAGGGCTTCTTCGAGGTGCGGGTTGCCGGCCAGGATGAAGGTCGAGAAACCAGCCTCCTGGTACTCGGCCAGGCGTTCGGCGATGTTCTGGTGGCTGCCCACCAGGCCCACGGCCGGGCCGGGCTTGGCCTTGGCGAAACCGGCCCACAGGTTCGGCCCGATCATCAGGTCGTCGAAGCGCTCCAGGTGTTGGTGATAAGCCGTCTGGCGGGCGGCACCGACCGAGTCGGAGCCGCGGGTGAAGTCCTGACTGACCCGGCTGGGGCGGTTGCCGATGGCCTCGAACTGCCGGCGCAGGTCACGCCAGGCGGCGTCTTCGGTCTCGCGGGCGAACAGGTCCACGCGCAGGCCGAAGCGCACCTGGCGGCCCTGTTTGTCGGCCAGTTCGCGCACCCGCTCCAGGTGCGGCTTGAGCGCCGCCACCGGCTCCGCCCAGTTCAGATAGACGTCGGCATGCCGGGCGGCAACGTCCAGGGCCGGGTCGGAGAAGCCCGAGAAATACACCGCCGGCTTGCGCTCGTGGCGCAGCTCTTCGGGCAGGCTGGCGTGCTCCAGGCGGTAGACCTCGCCCTCGTAGCTGAACTGCGGGTGGCGCCACAGGCCGTCGATGATGTCGAGGAACTCGTCGGTGCGCCGGTAGCGCTGGTCGTGGTCGAGGAAGTCACCGTGGGCCCGCTGGCTGGCGGGGTTGCCGCCAGTGATGATGTTCCAGTCCAGGCGGCCGTGGCTCAGGTGCTGGAGGATCGCGGCCTGCTGCGCCACATAGGCCGGCAGCGTCCAGGCGGCCTGGAACGCCACCAGAAAACGCAGGCGCCGGGTTTCCCGGGCCAGGGCCGCGGCGGCGATCCATGGCTCGGGGCCGGTGGGCAGCAGGGCGCCCTCGAAGCCTGCCAGCTCGGCGGCCTTGGCCACCTGGGCGATGTAGTCGATGTAGGTGAAACCGTCGGCGCTGCCGCTGGCCGTGCGGCCGGGGGCGATATGGCCGGGCCGGGCCGAGAAACTGCCACGGTCGTGCAGGTCGGTGCTCAGCTGGTGGCCATCGCTGCCCAGCGGCAGGCGCCAGAAGAATTCACTGCTCATGGATTCGCGTTCCTGAACCAAAGGTAGGGGTGACAAGGGATAGCAATGCCCATGCCACGCCCCTGGCCGCGGCCTGGCGAGGGCTTGCCGGTGGGCGCTGCTGCTGGAGCAGCACTGCGTCAGCAACGGCTGCTGGGGTGTCAGCAGCTGCGGGCCGCCCGCGTGCGACACAGGCCAGCGCGGGCGCGGCTTGGCCCACCTGGCACAGGTTCTGCTGACAGGCCTGGCAGCCATCTACGGCGCTTACCCTTGCCAGGAGTCAACATGAGCCAGATTTCCCCACTTCTCGACGCCGCCATTCTGGCCCAGGTCGAGCAGGCCAAGCGTGATACCGCCAAGGTATTCCGGGTGCTCAAGGACAGCCGCACGCTGACCGCCACCAACACCTTCCAGGCGCACCTGCGGGTGCCCGGCACCGACCTTGTGATCGCCCTGGCCACCCCCAGCCCGTGGGACGACGACCAGAGCATCCGCGCTGTGGTCGCCAGCTACGACGGCGTGGTCCTTCTCGATGAATACTTGGCCCCGGGCGTGGCGCTCGGCGAAAGCCGCCAGGGCGGCGCGGGCAAGCGCTACGCCGCGGTGCTGCAACAGCGCCCCGAGGTCAATGTAGTGATCCACGTGCACACGCCCTACCTGGGCGGCTGGGCCGGCGCCCACCGGGCATTGCCGCTGGACTACGCCGCCGCCCAGCGCGTCACCCTGGCCCGCGAGCTGCCGGTGTACATCGACCGCCGCCAGCCGGAGGCGGCGTTCATCGTGCAGGTGATCGAGGCCAATCCGCACACCCCGGCGATTCTTGAAGCCAATGGCGGGGCGACGTTCTGGGGCGAGGGCATCCTCAAGTCGGCCAAGTGGATCCTGCTGTTCGAGGAGGGCGCCTACTTCCAGACGCTGGCCGAGGCGGTGGGCGGTGGCAAGCCGTTCGGGCCCGGCGTGCTGGAGCAGCAATGGCGCATGAGCGGGCTGTGGGAGCAGGGCCGGGCGCTGATCGCCGAGGTCTAGCCGCGGGTTGCCGCAGCGCCCGGGGCGCTGCGGTGCTGGCTCAGCCCTGTTTGGCGCGCAGGCCCTTTTCACCCTTGGCCAGGATGGCGGTGTACTCGCCCGGGTCGACGCCGTTGAGGTAGTAGTTGCCGATGTGATGCAGGCGCCAGCGGATCGGGTCATGGGTGGTGTGGGCCCGGGCATCGCGCCAGAAGCGATCGAGGTTCCATTTGCTGAGGATCGCGCTGGCACCCAGCAGCGAGAAGATGTCGCTGGCGATCTTCAACGCGGCGGCATCGGCATGGGCGCGGGCGGTAGCCACCGCCAGGATCAGTTCGTCCTGCAACGGCTTGTCGTCCTCGTCCTGCAGGTGCTGGTCGAACAAGCGGGCGGCCTCGCGCAGCACGGCTTCGGCGCCGCGCAGGGCCACGGCGTACTCGCCGACCTGACGGATGATGTGCGGTTCCTCCCAGGCATGCTCCACACCGCTTTCCACCCAGGGCCGGGCGCGGCTGCGCAGGTACTCGCTGCCGGCCTGCAGGGCGCCGGCGGCGATACCGCTGTCGATGGCTGCGTGGAGGATCTGCGGGAAGGTCAGGCCGGTGCGCTTCATCGGCCCTTCGCTGGCGACGAAGAAGTCGTCGTCCACCTCGATGTCGTGGAAGTTGACCGTGCCGCTGACCGAGTGGCGCTGGCCGAAGGCGCGCCAGTCGTCGATCAACTCAAGGCCGGGCGCCTCGCGGTTGATCCATACGCCTGCGGCGCCCTCGCCGTAGCTGGCGGTGAGCCAGATCCAGTCGGCCAGGTAGGCGCCGGTGCAGTAGAACTTGCTGCCGTTGAGCAGCAGGCGGCCGTCGGCGCCACGCGCCAGCTGGGTCTTGATGGCGAACTTGTTCTTGCCGCCGACTTCCGCCAGGGCATTGGCCAGGCGCTTGCCGGCCAGCACGTCGGCGAGAATCCGGGCGCGGGCGGTGGCGCTGTAGCCCTCGATGATGCCGCGCAGCATCACGTTGTGGATCTGCAGGATCTGACCAACGCCGCCATCGGCGCTGGCGATCAGGCGCACCACCTCGACGATGGTCGCCACCGAGGCGCCAAGGCCGCCGTACTGGCGCGGTACGCCGATGGCGGTGAGGCCGCTGGCGCTGAGCAGCTCGGCCTGGCGGATGGGCAGTTGCTGTTCGCTGTGCGGGTCGCTGGCCAGCTGGCTGATTTCGGTGGCCACTTCGCGGGCCACGGCAATGGCCTCGGCCTCGCTGTGCAGGGTTCTTGTGTGGGGGGTGTGGCTCATGGTGGCTCCTGGGTCGGTTAAGCGAGGCAGGGGCAGGAGCAAGTTCTGCGCCAGCGCCCGCAGACACCCTGGGCACGGGCCTGGCAGCGGCGGGGCAGGGGCTATGAACGGGCCGTTTGCGCAGCCAGCAGCAGCGCACTGCTGGCCAACTGCTGCTGAGGCAGCAATAACCCCTTCAGATGAGGGCAAGGCCCCGGAATACCTGGGCTGCAGGGGTTGGCATGGGCATTGCGATGTGCTCGGCAAACGGCCTAGTCGGCCCTCTCAATCCTGGAGTACTTCATGCCAAACGCTGCCAGCGCGCCTGCGTCGCCGCCCCCGCCTCTGGACCGCCTGTGGTTCACCCGTTGCCCGGTCCCCACCGCCTCCGGGCTGGCCTACAAACTGGGCTGGCTGCAACAAGAGTTCGCCGCCGACGGCATCCGCGTCGACACCTTGCAGGACGCCCGTGAACTGGGCCGCCATCACTACGACCACGAGCTGCCCGGGCTGATCCGCGAGGGCGGCAACGTGCCGGCCCTGGCGGCGCGCGCGGCGGGCTCGCCCACCCGGCTGATCGGCCTGACCTGGATCGAGGAGTGGCAGACCATCCTGGTTCGCCGCGATGCGGGCATCAGCCGCCCGGCCGACCTCAAGGGCAAGCGCCTGGCCTTGCCGGCCTGGAGCGAGGCCGGGCGCCCGGGCAGTTTTGTCCGCGCCATGAGCCTGCACGGCTACAGCAGTGCCTTGAAGCTCGGCGGGCTGGACTTCGACGACGTGCAGCTGGTCGAAGTGCCGCTGGCCAGCCTCGATGACGGGCCGGGGCCGGCCCGCATCGACCACCTGCAACGGCTGTGGAGCGGCCTGGATTACCTGGTGCGCGGTGAAGTCGATGCGGTCTACGTCAAGGGCGGCGCCGCGGCGGATGCGGCGCGGCGCCTGGGCCTGGTGGTGGGTATCGACCTCGACCTGATCGCCGCGCCGCGCTACCGCATCAACAACGGCACGCCGCGGCCGATCACCGTTCACCAACGGCTGCTCGACGAGCACTTCGACCTGGTGGTGCGCTTTCTCGCCCAGACCCTGCTGGCGGCCGACTGGGCTCGGGACAACCTTGGCCCGCTGCGCGCCATCCTCGCCGAAGAGACCGCTTCCGAGCAGGCGGGCATCGAGCAGGCCTACCGGGGCGACTTCCACGCCTCGCTGCACCCGGACTTGTCTGCCGAGCGCCTGGAATACCTGGCCCTGCAAAAGCACTTCCTCTACCGCCATGGCTTTCTCGAACGCGACTTCGAGTTGGCCGGCTGGGCCGACCCACGCCCGCTGCAGGCGGCCCACGAACTGATCGCCCGCCGTCATGGCGCCCGGCTTGGAGTGACACCCGCATGAAACCGCCTTTCCAGTTGCAGCGCCTGGCCTTGCTGATCGCCCTGGGGGCTGGCCAGGCCCTGGCCGCCGACAGCGTGGCGCCGCAAGCCGACCCGCAGACCCTGACCACGGTCACCGTCACCGCGCAGAAACGCGAAGAGTCGCTGCAGGATGTGCCGGCGGCCATCTCGGCGGTGTCCGCCGAGCAGATCCGCAACACCGGTGGCGGCTTCACCGCCGGCAAGGCGCTGCAGGATGTGCCGAACGCCATCGCCCCGGAGTTCGCCGGCCACCAGCGGCCGCGCTGGTACATCCGTGGCATGGGCTCGGGTGACATGGCCTCGACCACGGTGTACCCGGTGGGCATCTACACCGACGATGTCTATATCAGCCCCCACGTGGCCACGGGCTTCCCCCTGTACGACCTGGAACGGGTGGAAATCCTGCGCGGGCCCCAGGGCACCCTGTGGGGCAAGAACACCACTGGCGGGGCGATCAACTTCGTGTCGCGCAAGCCGAGCTTTGCCGACCCCGCCAATGGCTACTTCAAGGTCGATGCCGGCAACTACGCCTCGCGGCTGTACGAAGGCGCCTATGGCGGCAGCCTGGTGCAGGACCGCCTGGCGGCGCGGGTGGCCTTCAGCGAGCAAAGCCGCGATGGCCAGTTGAAGAACCTGGTGGACGGCCACACGGTCGGCGATATCCATGACCAGGCGGTGCGCGCGCAACTGCTCGCGCAAATCACCGAAGACCTGCAAGCGACCCTGCAGCTGCATGCCCGCGACTACCTCGGCCAGGGCATCGCCACCCGTGCCTGGGGCAGTGGCCCCGGCTACACCACGCTGTTCGGCCCGACCCCGGTGCTGGACACCGACGAAGCCGCGTTCACCGGCAAGGCCGAAGACCGCATTCGCCACAACGGCGTGCAACTGGGCCTGAAATGGCAACTGGGCGAGCTGCAACTGGACTCGATCACCGCCTTCGATGATGTCACCGAGAAGGCCCAGGGCCCGAACATGAGCATCTATGAGTTCGGCCGCTCCTATGGCGACGACCACTGGAAGCAGGTGTCCCAGGAGCTGCGCCTGTCGTCGCCGCGTGATCAGACCGTGAGCTGGATCGTCGGCACCCACCTGTTCCACGAAAGCCTCGACAGCGCCAGCAGCAGTGCCATTCTGCCGGCGGCCTACAACCAGGCGTTCGACGTCGCCAGCTATGGCCGTACCGACCTTGAGCAGAGCACCACCAGCTACGCGCTGTTCGGCAGCAGTACCTGGCAGGCCACCGATGACCTGCGCCTGACCCTCGGCCTGCGCTGGACCCGCGAGACCAAGGACATCGACCTCGACCGCGTGGTCGCACCCGACGCCGCCAGCGTGTCGGTGGGCAGCAATGCCGACTGGTGGCGCAGCTACAACGGCGCGCTGGTGACCGCCGCGCAGCAGGACGACAAGCGCACCTGGAACAAGCTGACCTATGACTTCACCCCCGAGTACCAACTGAACGACAACGCGCGGGTGTACTTCCGTTATGCCAAGGGCTTCCGTTCCGGTGGCTTCAATGGCGGCGCCACGGTGCAGGCGGAAACCTCGGTGGTGTCGCCGGAGACCGTCGATGCCTACGAGCTGGGGATCAAGAGCGAATGGCTGGACGAGCGCCTGGTGGCCAATGCCAACGTCTTCTACTACGACTACTCGGACATCCAGGTCAACGCGGTGTCGGTGCGTGACGGCCAGGTGGTGTCGCTGCTGACCAACGCCGCCCAGGGCGTGATCCGTGGCGCCGAGTTCGAGCTGCAGGCGCTGCCGCTGGACAACCTGCACCTGAACGCCTCGGTCGGCCTGCTGCACACCGAACTGCAGGACTTCGTCTCCGGCGGCGTGGACTACTCCGGCAACCGCATCGCCCGCTCGCCGGCGCGCACCCTGTCGCTGGGCGCCCGCTACCGCATCCCGCTGGCCGGCGGCGATGCCGTGACTCTGGAAAACACCTGGCGCTACCAGGGCCGCATCTACTTCCTGCCCACCTCCCAGGAGGACCACAGCGTGTCCCAGGGCGGCTACACCCTGGGCAACGCCAGCGCCACCTACCACTTCGGCGGCGCGCTGGACCTGGATGTCAGCGCCTACGTCAACAACCTGACCGACAAGCAGTACAAGACCGACAGCGTGCCGTTGCCGTTCGACATCGCCTGGGATGCCCGTGGCGACCGGCGCACCTACGGGCTGTCGCTCACCACCAACTTCTGACCGAGCGGGGGGCACACCCCGCCCTGGCACCCGAGCCGTCGCGTGCACCCGACGAACCTCTTTTCAAGGAACAACCCTGATGGCGATCAAACTGCTCTGGTACCTCACCGCCCCCGACGGCCCTTACCCGTGGGAGGCCGAGGGCCGCTGGCGAACCGGCTTCAACCACCTCAAGCAAGTGGCCGTGGCGGCCGACCGCCTGGGCTATTACGGCGCGCTGCTGGGCACCGGGCCCAACGCCAACCTGGTGACGGCGACCTCGCTGATCGACGCCACCGAGCGCCTGCGCTTTCTGGTGGCCCAGTACCCCGGCGAACTCTCGCCCGCGGTGCTGGCCCATTACGCGCTGACGTTTGACAAGTACTCGGGCGGGCGCCTGCTGCTCAACCTGGTCAACGGTAACGATGACGGGCTGGCGTCGCTTGGCGTGCATTTCCCCCACGCCGAGCGCTACCAGTTCAGCCGCGATTACTGGCGTGCGTTCCAGCATGTGTATACCGGCCGTACCGAGGCGTTCGACAGCCCCTACGTCAAGCTTGCCGCCCGTGCGCCCGAGGACGCCGAGCACCCGCTGGGTGGCTGGAACGCCCCACGGCAATTGCCCGGCGTGCCGTTCTGGGGGGCGGGCAGCTCGCCGGCCGGGGTGGCCCATTCGGTGGAGCTGCTGGACGTTTACCTGAGCTTTGCCGACACCCCGCGCAAGCTGGGCGACAAGTTCCGCCGGGTCGCCGCCGAGGCGGCCAAGCTTGGGCGCACCTTGAGCTACGGCACGCGGCTGCAGATCATCGTGCGGGAAACCGAGGCGCAAGCCTGGGCGCATGCCGAGCACCTGCTGCAGCGCACGTCGTTGCAGACCGCGCTGGACTCGGTCGCCAGCCAGTTGCCAGCCGGCGAGTCGTTGCACAGCTACCGCAGCGAAGACCCGCGTGTGCAACGTTGCCTGGAGGCTCTGAAGGCCGGGCGCTTGCCGGCGCTGCGTGACCTGGAGGTGTACCCCAACGTATGGACCGGCCCCAGCCTGTTCGGCTTCGACATCCTGCGCCCGGCGGCGGGCACCTACCTGGTCGGCAGCGCCGAACAGGTCGCCGAGCGCCTGCGCGAGTACCAGGCAGAGGGTGTTTCGGCGTTCATCCTGTCGGGCTTCCCGCTGGTGGACGAGGCGCAGCGGGTGGCCGACCTGCTGTTCCCGCTGCTGGAGCTGGACCACGGTTTCGCCGTGACCCCGCTCAACGGCTCCCATCGCCAGGAGGGCTGAGCCATGCGCCAGGTTGCCCAAGGTTCGGCAAAGCAGCTGTTGCGCCGTGGCCTGTTGTGGTTCGCGGCGATCCTGCTGCTGGCCTTGTGCGGCCCTTGGCTGGCACCCCATGACCTCACCGCCTTGCGCGGCGAGGTGTATGGCCCGGCGCTAGGCGGGGCGCCGCTGGGCTTCGATTACCTGGGCCGCGATGTGCTGTCGCGGGTGCTGGCTGGGGGCCGCTCGCTGGTGCTGATGAGCCTGGCCGCCGCCACCCTGGCCTTGCTGGTGGGCACCGTGCTGGGCCTGCTGGCGGGGTTCAGCCGCGGCTGGGCGGACCGCCTGTTGCAGTGGTTGGCCGACCTGTCGCTGGCCTTTCCGGATTTGATCCTGGTGCTGCTGGTGGTGTCGTTGCTCGGCCGTGAGCCGTGGCTGATCGTGGCGAGCGTGGCGTTCGCCTTCTTGCCGGGCACCTTGCGCCTGGCCAGGAGCAGTGCCCTGGCCCTGGCCGGGCAGGAGTTCGTCGAGGCGGTGCGGCTGCTGGGCGTGCCGCGCTGGCGGATCCTGCTCGGCGAAATCCTGCCGAACATGCTCGGGCCGCTGCTGGTGCACTACGGCAACCTGCTGACCTGGGCGGTCGGCATCCTCTCGGGCTTGAGCTTTCTGGGCTACGGGGTGGCGCCGCCGGCGGCCGACTGGGGCCTGATGATCCAGGAAAACCAGATGGGGCTGCGCCTGCAGCCGTGGCCGGTGCTATTGCCGGTGTTGTTGATCGCTTCGTTTGCCTATGCCTGCGACCTGCTGGCCGAAGGCGTTTCCCGTTGTTTCCAGGAAGGTAGCCATGTCTGAATACCTACTCACTGTCAGCGGCCTGCGGGTGGCCCTGGCCTCGGGGCGCGAGGTGCTCAAGGGGATCTCGTTGAACATTGCCGCCGGGGAGATCGTTGCCCTGGTGGGCGAGTCTGGCGCGGGCAAGTCGACCCTGGCCCTGGCGCTATTGGCCCACGCCAGGCGCGGCGCCAGGGTCAGCGCGGGGCAGGTGCTGGTGGCCGGCCAGGCGCTGCTGGGCTTGCAGGGCGAAGCCCTGCGCCAGGCCCGTGGCGCTCTGGTGGGCTATGTGCCGCAGGACCCGGCCATGGCCCTCAACCCGGCACGGCGCATCGGCAGCCTGCTGCTGGAAACCTTGCGCGCGCATCAGCGCCTGGCGGGCCCCGCCGAGCAGGCGCGGGTGCGCCGGACCCTGGTCGATGTCGGCCTGCCCGATGACGCAGGGTTTTTGCGGCGTTATGCCCATCAGCTTTCGGGCGGCCAGCAACAGCGCCTGCTGCTGGCCTTGGCGTTCGTGCTGCAGCCGCGGCTGATCGTGCTGGACGAGCCGACCACGGCGCTCGATGTGACCACCCAGGCCCATGTGCTCGAGACCTTGCGCGGGCTGTGCCGGCAGCGCGGGGTGGCGGCGCTGTATGTGTCCCACGACCTGGGGCTGGTCGAGGCGCTGGCCGACCGGGTGCTGTTGATGCGTGACGGTGAGTTGCTGGAGAGCGCCACGGCCACGGCGTTCTTCCGCCAGCCCCGCCATGCTTATGGCCAGCAGTTGCTGGCCGCCATGCCGCAACGTTCGACGCGCAGGCCCCGTGCGCCGGGTGCCGACGCGCTGCTGAGCGTGAGCGGGCTGTCGATCCGCCAAGGCGGGCGAGCATTGCTGAGTGCGGCGGCCTTTACCTTGCACGCGGGCGAATGCCTGGCCCTGGTCGGCGCCTCCGGTTGCGGCAAGACCAGCCTGGCCCGGGCGTTGGTCGGCCTGGGTGAGGAGGTGAGCGGGCAGTTGCTGCTGGAGGGTGCGCCGCTGCCCTTGCCCCTGGAAAGGCGCGATGCCCGGCAGCGGCGTGCGGTGCAGTACGTGTTCCAGAATGCCTACCGGGCGCTGAACCCTCGCTTGCGCATTGCCCAGAGCCTGGCCACGCCGCTGCGCCACTGCTTTGGCCTGGCCGGTGCGGCATTGCAGGCGGCCTTGGCCGAGGCGCTGGCCAAGGTGGCGTTGCCGCTGGAGGTGCTGCGCAAGTACCCCGGCGAGTTGTCCGGGGGTGAACGCCAGCGGGTCGCCATCGCCCGCGCCCTGGCGTGCAGGCCGAAAGTGTTGGTGTGCGATGAGATCACCTCGGCGCTGGACGCTGCCACCCAGGTGGCGATCCTCGACCTGCTGCAAGGCTTGCAGGCCGAGGGCCTGGCCGTGCTGTTCGTCACCCATGACCCGCAGGTGGTGCGCAGCCTGGCCAACCGGGTGCTGACCTTCGACGCCGGGCGGCTGCTGGAGCGCCCGGCGGCCCTTGCGCCTGTATTGCTCAACCCGCCGTGCGCAGCCGTGGGGTGAGCAGTACCGTCAGCGCATCGGCCAGCAGATTGACCAGCACCACGAAGGCCGCGACCAGGCTGATGCCGGCCTGGATCAGCGGCACGTCGCGGCGGCGCAAGGCGTCGTTGAGCAGATTGCCCAGCCCCGGGTAGTTGAAGGCGATTTCCACCAGCAACACGCTGCTGAAGAACACGCTGAGCACCAGGGCCATGCCCTGCACCAGCGGCAGCAGGGCATTGGGCAGGGCGTGGCGCAGCAGCAGGCGCCAGGGCGCGATGCCGCGCAGGCGGGCGGCGTCGAGGTAGTCGCTGTTCCAGGCCTCGATCATGGCCGCCCGTTGCAGGCGCACCAGGTAGGGGGCGGCCGACAGCAACAGGGTCAGCGCCGGCAGGGCCAAGTAGCGGGGCTGGGCCCAGGGCGAACGCTCGCTGTCGAGCAGCGACATGGCCGGCAGCCAGGTGAACACGCTGGTGGCCAGCAGCATGATCAACAGCACCGCGACGACGAACACCGGCAGCGACTTGAACAGCGCCAGCAGCGGCAGGCACAGGCGGTCGAGCCGGCCGCCCTGGCGCAGCGCCAGCAGGCTGCCCAGGGCCAGCGCCAGCAGCAGCGCCGGCAGCGCGAAGGCGCCGAGCAGGGCCAGCGAGGCGCCAAGGCGCTCGGCCAGCAGCGGCACCACGGCGACGTGGGAATCCAGCGACTGGCCGAAGTCACCGCGCAGGGCGCTGCCCAGCCAGCCCAGGTATTGGCTGGCCAGGGGCCGGTCCATGCCCAGTTGGTGCCGCAGGGCCTGCACGCTCGAAGCCGGCGCGCCGGGGCCGAGGATCACCCGTGCCGGGTCCGAGGGCAGCAGGCGGATGGCGAGGAACACCAGCAGGCTGATGCTCAGCACCCCCAGCAGGCCGGCGCCCAGGCGCAGCGTGAGCCAGCGCAAGGGCCGCATCAGGCGTGCTCCTTGAGCCACAACTGGTCGAAGCGCCAGGTGGGGAACAGGGTCTTCTCGGCGTGCGCGCCGCCCACCCGGCTGGAGACGCCGTCCAGCAGGTTGGCGTAGCCCCATACCAGCAGGCCGCCGCGCTCGTACTGGATGCGTTGCGCCGCGTGGACCAGCGGGGTGCGTTTGGCAAGGTCCGGCTCGGCCAGGGCCTTGAGGAACAGCTCGGCGAACTGCGGGTCGTTGAAATGAGTCTTGTTGGCCACCGACACCGGCGCGTCGGCGTGCAGGGCGCAGGTGAGGAACGGCGCACCGATGCTGCCGCCAGTGCTGAAGGCCCATTCGGTGTGCTGGGGGCCGTTGAAGGTGGCGCTGTCGACCTGGCGCACCTGGACGTCGACGCCGGCGCGCCTGGCCTGTTCGGCGAACACCAGCGCCGAGGTCACGGCGGCGCCGTCCTGCTCGGCCACCAGTTCGACGCTGAGCTGCTCGTGGCCGGCCTCGCGCAGCAGCGCCCTGGCCTGCGCCACGTCGTGGGGGCGCGGGGCAATGCTGTGGTCGAAGGTCGGGTCGTGGGGCGCGTACAGGTCGTTGGCCACCCGGCCCTGGCCGTTCAGGGCGCGGGCCACCAGCTCTTCGCGGTCGGCCAGCAGGCGGAAGGCCTGGCGCACCCGCACGTCATCGAACGGCGCTTTTTGCGTGTTCATGTCGAAGCTCAGCCAGTTGCTGGTCACCGAGCTGAGGGTGTGCACGTTGGGCACGCCTTGCAACAGGCGCAGGTGCTCGCCGGCCAGGGCGTTGGCCAGGTCGATCTGCCCGGCCTGCAGTGCGGCCAGGCGGGCGTTCTGGTCCTTGAAGTCGATGATCTCCAGCTCGTCGGCGTAGGGCTGGTTGGGCTTGTAGTAGTTCTCGAAGCGGGTGAACAGCGAGCGCTGGCCGGGGGTGAAGCTTTTCAGCTTGTAGGGGCCGGCGCCCACCGGGTTGGTTTGCGGGTGGTAGTCCACCGGCACGATGCCGCCGAAGTTGACCCAGGTTTCCGGCAGCGGCACGAAGCCGGCGCCGTCGACGAAGCGTACGCGGATGGTGCGGTCGTCGAGCTTTTGCAGGTTGTTGCGGTCGATCCAGTGCAACAGCGCGGCGTAGGGCGAGGCCAGTTGCGGGTCGGTGAGGCGGCGCACCGAGAAGATCAGGTCGTCGGCGTCGATGGTCTTGCCGTGGTGGAACTCCAGGCCCTGGCGCAGGCGCAGGGTCCACACCCTGCCGTCGGCGCTGACCTCGGCCTCTTCGGCCAGGGCCAGGCGCGGCAGCATGTTTTCGTCCCACTCCCACAGCTTGCTGTACAGGGCGAAGCCGCGGACGATGCCGCCGCCCGTGGGCTTGTGGGCATCCAGGTCGCCGCCGGGGCCGCCGTCGATGATGCCCAGGCGCAGGCGCCCGCCATGGCGTGGGCCGCTGTCGCCGGTGCTGCTGGTGGCAGGGCGCGGGGCCTGGTCGCAGCCGCCGAGCAGCCCGGCGCCCAGTGCCAGGCCGCCCAGGGCCAGGCTGGCGCCGATGAAGCGACGCCGGCCGAAAGGTGGGCGCTCGATCATGCCGGCACCCCTGGGTTGCTGGCCGCTGCCTGGCGGCCGGCGGGGCGGCGTTGCTGACGGAAGTGCGGCAGGATGTGCTCGCCGATGCGGTAGCTTTCTTCCAGGTGCGGGTAGCCGGCGAGGAAGAACAGGTCGATGCCCACCGCGTGGTACTCGCGGATGCGCGCCACCACGTTCGCGTAGCTGCCCACCAGGGCGATGCCCGGCGGCAGGCCGATGTAGCCGAAGCCCGACCAGACGTTGGGGTGGATGAAGAAGTCATCGAAGGCCACGCCTTCGTGCTTGTCGCCGTATTCGTGCTCGAAGCTCAGCTTGCGCGCCGAGCGCAACCCGGCATGGGCGGCCAGGGCCTTGACCACGCCCTTGGCGATGCCTTCGTCGAAATAGCGCTTGGCTTCGGCGAAGGCTTCCTCGTCGCTGGGGCGGGTGATCACGTCGATCGACAGGCCGAAGCGGATCCCGGAGTTGCCGTGGGCGATGGCGCGCTGGCGCACATCGTCGATCAGGGCGCGGATATCCTCGGGGCGTTCGGCGCGCATCAGGTAGTAATCAGCGTGCCTGGCGGCCAGCTCGCGGGCCGCCTCGGAGGAGCCGGCGGTGCAGATCAGCGGCAGCTCGGCTTTTTTCTGCGGGCCGCGCAGGCCGCCGCCGTCCGCCTGGTAGTAGGTGCCCTGGTAGTGGAACTGCTCGTTGTGCCAGTAGCCCTTGACCACGTCGAGGAATTCGCTGGCGCGGCGGTAGCGGTCGTCGTGGTCGGTGAAGTCGCCGACCTGGCGCTGGATCACCTCCGAGCCGCCGTTGATGATGTTCCACACCAGGCGATTGCCGCTGGCGCGCTGGTAGGTGGCGGCCATCTGCGCGGCGGCGAAGGGCGAGAAGTGGAAGGGCTGGAAGGCGGTGACGAACTTGAGCCTGCGGGTTTCCCGGGCCAGCAGCGAGCACACCGTCCACGGCTCTTCGCCGCCGGGGGCGTTGACCATCAGTACGCCGCCGAAGCCGTTGATTTCGGCGGCGCGGGCGATCTGGCCGAGATAGTCGATGTAGGTGAAGTCGTCGCCCACGGCAAAGTCGGAGACTGCGCCGCCGGCGCTGGGCGCTGCCTGCCAGTCGCCGCGGTTGCGTGGGTCGCCGGGCAGGTGAAGGGTTTCGCCATGCAGCGGCAGGCGGGTGAAGAAGTCGATGCTCATGGGGTAACTCCGGTGGCGTTCTGGGCAGTGTCGAGGGCCGGCCAGGTGTGCTGCAGGTTCTGTTCGAGCAGGGCCTGGCGGGTGAAATGGGTGGCCAGCGCCGGGGCGATGTCGACCTTGGCGCGGACCAGTTTGTTGTCCAGGGCGTACTGGCTCAGGGCGTTGTAGTGGGCCAGCAGCTGGGCGTCGGTTTTCGGTGCCCAGCGTTGCGCCCACGGCACCGGGTCGCCCTGGCTTTCCCGGCGCAGCACGCTTTCTGGGGTGCCGGCGCGCGAGGCGTAGCGGTAGAAGGCGTCGGCGTTCTGTTCCTGGGCGATCCAGCCGGCGGCGCGCACCCAGGCGTTGGCGACCAGCTGGGTGAGGTCGGCGTGGTCGTTGACGAAGCGGTCGGTGGCCCACAGGTCGGAGACCAGGCGCCAGTCGTTGCTGCCTTGCTTGGTCGACCAGATCACCTTGGCCACCTGCTTGTCTTCGAGCAGGTAGCTTTCGCTGAGCAGCACGGCGGCATCGACCTTGCCGGCGGACACGGCGGCGGCGCCCACCTGGGGGTTGAGGTTGCTGATCTTGAAGTCGGCCAGGCTCAGGCCCTTGCTGGCGAGGAACTGGCTGAAGGCGAACTCCCAGGGGCGGCCACGGTGCAGGGCCAGGCGTTTGCCCTTGAGGTCTTCGACAGTGGTGGCGCTGGAGTGGGCCGGCACCACCAGGTAGACGTTGTCGCCGTTGCCGCCGGGCACCACCAGCTTGCCCGGCACGCCGCCGGCCAGGGCGATCACCGAGGGCAGGTCGCCGCGCACGGCGAAGTCCAGGCTGCCGTTGGCGAAGCCTTCGTTGATCTGCGGGCCGGCGTTGGCGTGGGGCAGGGCTTGCCATTGCAGCTCGGCGCCGCGCTCGCGCAGGGCCTGTTGCAGCCAGCCTTCTTCCACGACCCGCCCGGCGATGCCGCCGAACACCGGCTGGCCGCCTTGGGTGAAAGAAACGATGGCGATCCTGACCGGCACCAGCGGCTCGGCCTGGAGGGGTAAGGCGCAGATCAGTGAGGCGAGGGCGAGCAGGCCGTTACGGTAGAAAGTGAGCATGGGCGCGATCCTTGGACGAGTGCGATGCCAAGGCGTCGGCAAGATGCATGCCAGCGGTTTTTCGCCGGTTTTAGTGGGCTGCAGGCGGCAGGGCTGCTGGTTCGGGGGCAGCTGTTGCTGCTGTACTGCTGCTGGAGCAGCAGTGGGTTGGTAATGAATAAAAAGGAATATGCAAAGACGAATTTATAATTATTTGGCCTAACAGGGTTTGGGGCATGATGTGCCATGGCACGCTCATCGCCGCCGTTGTAAGGAAACGATCATGACCCAGCTGACCCACCCACACGCCCGTGAACTGACCAAGTCGGTACGCGCCACCGTGCTGGTTTTCAAGGACCCGCGCTCCCAGGAGTTGCTTAGCCGCATCGAGCGGCTGGCGCCCAGTGAGGCCAATGCGTTGATCATTGGCGAAACCGGTACCGGCAAGGAGCTGGTCGCTCGCCATGTGCATCACCTGAGCCGGCGCAGCCAGGCGCCGTTCGTGGCGGTGAACTGCGGCGCCTTCCCCGAGACCCTGGTGGAAAGCGAGCTGTTCGGCCACGAAAAAGGCGCCTTTACCGGCGCCACCAGCAGCAAGGCTGGCTGGTTCGAGGCGGCCAACGGCGGCACCCTGTTCCTCGATGAGATCGGTGACTTGCCGCTGGGCATGCAGGTCAAGCTGCTGCGGGTGTTGCAGGAGCGCGAAGTGGTGCGCCTGGGGTCACGCACGCCGATCCCGATCAATGTGCGGCTGGTGGCCGCGACCAACGTCAACCTGGCCGACGCGGTGGTGGCCGGGCACTTTCGCGAAGACCTGTTCTACCGCCTGCACGTGGCGACCATCCGCCTGCCGCCGCTGCGCGAGCGGCCAGGGGACATCCTGCCGCTGGCCGAGTTCTTCCTTGAGGAGCACTGCCAGCGCTTGGGCTACCAGCGTGCGTGCCTGAGCGAGGAGGCCGAGCGCAAGCTGCTCACCCACCCGTGGCCGGGCAATATCCGCGAGCTGGAAAACGCCCTGCACCATGCGCTGCTGGTGTGCCGCCACCAGCGCGTGCAGCCGAGCGACCTGAACCTGGCCGACCTGCGGCCCAACTTGCCGGCAGCGGCCGCCGCCGGCTACGCCGCGCCCTTGGAGGTGAGCCTGGAGGCAGCGCTCAATGCACTGTACGAACAG
The DNA here is from genome assembly GCF_003940825.1 of Pseudomonas oryziphila. Classification (NCBI taxonomy): domain Bacteria; kingdom Pseudomonadati; phylum Pseudomonadota; class Gammaproteobacteria; order Pseudomonadales; family Pseudomonadaceae; genus Pseudomonas; species Pseudomonas oryziphila. The sequence goes on from NZ_CP034338.1 coordinate 2,555,195, forward strand.
AACCTGGACAACCTGTACGAGCACATCGAGGCCACCATCTTCCGCACGGCCTACCGCTATTGCCACGGCAACCAGTTGCAGACCGGGCGGTTGCTCAACATCAGCCGCAATATCGTGCGTGCGCGGCTGGAGTTGATCGGCGAGCTGAAGCCTTCAGCCCAGGCGGCCGGCCAGGGGTGAGGCGCTGTGCCTGGTCCTGCTCTATGCTCAAGCCTTCGTCCATAGGGGGTTTGTGATGAAAGCAGTATTAGAGCGACTGGATACGTGGTTGGAAACCAACCTGGACGAAGTACATGCAGACCTGGCGCCAGGCTGCTCGGAGGCCGCGTTGGCCGAGTTCGAAGAGCTGGTTGGGCAGCACTTTCCTGAGAGCTTGAAAGCACTCTACCGGTGGCATGACGGGCAAAAAGGCGAGGCGAGCACTGGGCCGTTCTTTGGACTGACTTTCCTGTCTTTGGCGGAGGCCCTTAAACACTGGGCGTCGTGGAAGGACCTGGTCGAGGAGTGGTCTGACGAAGATATGGCGGCGGCCAGTGACTTCTGCAGCTCGGTACCACCGGGTGCCATCAAGCCGCTCTATGCCAACCGTTACTGGATTCCGTTTGCCTACGACTATGGCGGCAATCACCTGGGGGTGGACCTGGACCCTGCAGAGCAGGGCAGCGTGGGGCAGGTCATCAATTTTGGCCGCGATGAAGAAGAGAAATTCGTGGTGGCCAGTTCATTGGAGGCCTTTGTGGCGTGGCTGGTCGAGCAATTCGAGACTGGCAATGTGGCGATCAGGGTGGAGGATGATGGGGCGCGCAGCCTGAATACCAAGGTGCCGGAGCTGCATCACTTTTTGGATTCGGTGCAGGTTTTGTTTGCTGAGCAGCGGCCGGGGGGGTGAGGGTGGATTCCAGGTGCCTGCCTTGCAATCGCATGTGGGCCACTAGGTGCTCGCCGGTGTTTTTGTAGCGCCCTCAAGATCGAGCGCCGCCCGCGCGGCGCTTCGCGGGTAAACCCGCTCCCACAGTTTGTTTCGGGCCAATTATTCCTGTGAAAGTACCGGCGCCTGCCTTGGTGCATGCCTTGAGTCATGTGGGGCGGCGGCAACGCCCACGCTGAAACCGCGTCGTACCAACAAGGCGGACCAGGTGATGGCACAGGAGAGACTGGCCCGAAACAGACTGTGGGAGCGGGTTTACCCGCGAAGCGCCGCGCGGGCGGCGCTCGATCTCATAGGCGCTGCAAAAACACCGCCGAGCACCTGGTGGCCTCGATGCAATCTCCTGAAGGACACCAAGCGGCCTTGTGCCTCGCCATCAAGGCTCGCCAGCCGAGTGGCCACCCTTCTCGAGAATCCTCGGCCCCGCACCTTCCTGCCCCAACACATCCCCCGGGTTGCGCAATGGACAATCCTCCAGCGACAGGCAACCGCAACCAATGCAATTGTCGAGGCTGTCGCGCAGGGCCTCCAGCGTGCGAATACGCGCGTTCAGGTCCTCCCTCCAGGCCGATGACATCTCCCCCCACTGGGCGGCGGTGAGCTTGCTGTTGGGGGCGTAGCGGCCCAGGGCACGCTTGATTTCCTCAAGGGGAATGCCTGTGCGCTGGGCCACCTTGATGATCGCGATGGTGCGCAGCACCAGTGCCGGGAAGCGCCGCTGGTTGCCCGCCGTGCGGGTGCTGGCGATCAGCCCCTTGGCCTCGTAGAAATGCAGCGTGGACACCGGTACGCCGCTGCGTCGGGTGACTTCACCCACGCTAAGCATCCGTGTGCTGTCGCTGGTTTTTTTCACTGCCACGGCTATTGGCCTCAAGTTAAGTTGAGCTCTTATAGTCCCGTCAGATCGTTCCCGCAATCGTTTCCCCGGAGGATCGCAGCCATGGTGCGCTGGCCGGTGCACACACCCACCGTAGCTATTGGCATAAGCAGCGCGCTCGGGATCGTAAGTTGATAGTCGATTCTGGCGGTGTTGCTCGATCAGATGGCTACTCGAAGCTTGAAGCATCGACGCTTACTGCCATAAAACAAAAAAGGAGCACAAATGTGCTCCTCTCTGTTTTCCCTCACTCAACCCCTCAATCCGCCATCTGCAACGCCGGCAACTTGACCCGGAACGCCTTGGTAATCCCCAGCAAACACAGGAACCCCAACGCCATCCAGCTCAAGCCGATCATGAACGACATGCTCGACAGGCTGGTCCACAACCAGATGGTGGTCAAAAAGCCCAGCGCCGGAATCGCGCCATACAGCAGCCAGTTGCGGCCCCCGCGCAGTTTCTGGTCCACCAGGTAATGCTTGACCACCGCCAGGTTCACCGCCGAGAAGGCGAACAGCGCGCCGAAGCTGATCATGTTGGCGACGGTGTCGAGGGTGATGAACAGGGCAATCAGCGACAGCAGGCTGACCAGCATGATCGCGGTGGCGGGCACGCGCTTTTTGGTCACCAGGCGGCCGAACACCTTCGGCAGTGCGCCGTCGCGGCCCATGGCAAACAGCACCCGCGACACACTGGCCTGGGACACCATCGCCGAGGCGAAGCAGCCGGCGACGTAAGTGGCGGTGAAGGCGGTGACCATCAGCTCGCCGCCCACCCGGCGCATCACGTCCAGCGAGGCGGAGTCCGGGTCTTTGAAGATGGCCCACTCGGGGAACACCATCTGCGCACACCACGACACGATCAAGAACAGCAGGCCGCCGAACAGGGTCACCGCCATGATCGCCAGGGGGATGCGGAACTTGGGGTTGGCGGTTTCCTCGGCCATGGTCGACACCGCGTCGAAGCCCAGGAACGACAGGCACAGCACCGCCGCGCCGGTCATGATCAGCGGCATGTTGAAGCCTTCGTGGTGGAACGGCTTGAGCAGCGAAACCGGCTCGGCCTGGGCGCCCATGTTATGGATCGACAAGCCGACGAAGACCACGATGAACACCAGTTGGGCCACCACCAGCACGCAGTTGACCCGGGTGATGGATTCGATGCCGATCAGGTTGAGGAAGGTCACCAGGGCGATGGAGCCGAGCACCCACACCCAGGCGTGCACGGCGGGGAAGTACTCCGCCATGTAGATGCCGATCAGCAGGTAGCTGAGCAACGGTAGGAAGATGTAGTCGAGCAGCAAGGTCCAGCCGGCCATGAAGCCGAAGTAGCTGCCGAAGGCCTTGCGGGTGTAGGTGTACACCGAGCCTGAGAACGGATGGGCCTGGACCATGCGGCCGTAGCTGTAGGCGGTCAGCAGCATGGCGGCGAGGGTCAGCAGGTAGGCGGTGGGCAAGTGGCCCTTGGTCATCTGGGTGACCAGGCCGTAGGTGGTGAACACCGCCAGCGGCACCATGTACGCCAGGCCGAACAGCACCAGCGCGGTAAGGCCCATGGTTTGCCGGAAGCGGCCACTTGCGCTGGCCTGCGATGGGGACGGATGGGCGTGAGCATCGGCTGTATTTGTTGTTGTATGCATTGCGAACTCCTGGAAATTGACGACAGGACGCCGCGGTACACGCGGGGCGCGCACCGTCTGGAGAGCTTCACTTGGGGCGGGGGCGGCCGGGGCCGTGCACGCAAGCCGCCCACCCTGGCAGGGGTGGGCGGCGGCTTCAGGTCAGAGCTTGCCGACCAGGCGTGCGGTGCGGTCGACGGCTATGCGGGTCTTTTCCACCAGCTCGTCGAGTTCGCTGCGGGTGGCGATCAGGGCCGGGGCCATGATCATGCGGCCAAGGGTGGAGCGGATGATCACGCCTTCTTCGAAACCGAAGGTGCGGCACTGCCAGGCCAGGTCGTTCTCGTTGGCGAAGCGCTTGCGGCTGGCCTTGTCTTCGGCGAACTGCAGGGCGCCCAGCAGGCCGGTGCCCTGGATGTCGCCGATCAGCGGGTGATCGCTGAAGGTTTCGCGCAGCAGCTGCTGCAGGTAGGGGCCGGTGTCGTCCTTCACCGTGGCGACGATGTTTTCGTCGCGCAGGGCCTTGAGGTTGGCCACCGCCACCGCAGCGGCCACCGGGTGGCCGGAGTAGGTCAGGCCGTGGGCGAACACGCCGCCGCGCTCCACCAGGGCCTCGGCGATGCGCTTGCTCAGCACCAGGCCGCCCATGGGCACGTAGCCGCTGGTCAGGCCCTTGGCGATGGACAGGGTGTCGGGCTGGAAGCCGAAGTATTCGTGGGCGAACCATTCGCCGGTGCGGCCGAAGCCGCCGATGACTTCGTCGGCGCACAGCAGCACGTCGTACTGGCGGCAGATGCGCTGGATTTCCGGCCAGTAGCTCTCGGGCGGGAAGATCATGCCGCCCGCGCCCTGGAACGGCTCGGCGATGAAACCGGCGACGTTCTCGGCGCCCAGTTCGAGAATCTTCTCTTCCAGTTGCAGGGCGCAGCGCTTGCCGAACTCGGCCGGGGTCAGCTCGCCGCCGGCGGCGTACCAGTAGGGCTCGTCGATGTGGGCGATGTCGGGGATCAGCCCGCCCATTTCGTGCATGAACTTCATGCCGCCCAGGGCGGTGGCCGCCAGGGTCGAGCCGTGGTAGCCGTTCCAGCGGCCGATCATGATCTTTTTCTGTGGCTGGCCGACCACCTGCCAGTAACGGCGCACGGTGCGGATCAGCACCTCGTTGGCCTCGGAGCCGGAGTTGGTGTAGATGGCGTGGCTGTAGTGGCCCGGCAGCAGGCTGAACAGCAGCTCGGACAGCTCGATCACCGCCGGGTGGGTGGTGTGGAAGAACATGTTGTAGTAGGCCAGCTGGTCCATCTGCGCAGCGGCGGCGGCGGTCAGGTCCCGGCGGCCATAGCCGAGCTGGGTGCACCACAGGCCAGACATGCCATCGAGGTAGCGGTTGCCGTCGTTGTCCCACAGGTTCAGGCGCTCACCGCGCACCATCACCCGCGGCCCTTCGGCGTTCAGGGCCTTCTGATCCAGGAACGCATGGATGTGGTGGGCGGCGTCGGCTTGTTGGTAGTCCTGGGTCTGGCGTTGCGGTGCGAAGGGAGCATTCATGGCTTTTTCTCTTTCTTGGAAGTCGCGCAAGGGGGATGCAATCGGGGGCAGGTCCTCTGCTTGAACGGGCGCCGGTCCTGGGCCCTGGGGTTGGAGAAATGCTCCCACACCCGCGCAATCGCCGAAATCACCCGTTTTGGTGAGTGGCGCGTCTTCCAAAAGGCATGTGCCAGATAGCAAAAGGGCCGCTGAGCGGCCCTTGGTTGGTTAGTGAGTGAACGCCTTCAAGCTGCCCTTGCGGCTGGCCTCATAGGCTTCGCGCTCCATGGGCTGGGCCTGCGGATTGCCCAGGTCTTCCATGGCCAGGCGGTGCGTCTCCGGCGCGAGGTACGCGGCAAAGGCGCACACGCAGGTGATGAAGAACGCAAGGCCACCGACCACCATTGGGATGTTGTCCGAACCCGGTGGCGCCACCATGGCGAACAGGGCCGGCAGCATGGCGGTGAGCATGGTGCCGATGTTCTGCGCGATGGCCATGGCCGAAACCCGGTAGCGGGTCTGGAACAGCTCTGGGTAGAAGCTTGGGAACACCGCGTTGTAGCCCTGGTAGACCATGCCCCACATGACGATCGAGGCGACGAACGCCAGCGGCACGTTCTGGATGCTGATCGCGTACAGGTAGACGAAGGCCAGCAGGCCTGAGCCCAGGCAACCGGCGATCATGGTCGGGCGGCGGCCGATCTTGTCGGAAAGGTTGCCGACGAAGGGGATCACCAGCACCGCGACGATGTTGCCCACCACCGGGATCCACAGGTACACGCTCTTGTCGAAGCCGATGCCGTAGGCCGGCTGCACCGCGTAGGCCGCGCCGAAGATGGTGGCGACCACCGGGATCACGTTCATCAGGGCCATGAACATCACCAGCACCATGTGCTTCCAGCTGTGGCGGAAGGCTTCGCTGATCGGCGACTTGGCCACCTTGTCCTGTTTTTCTTCCTGGACGAAGGCCGGGGTCTCATGCACTTCTTTGCGGATGATGAAACCGGCGATCAGCACCACGGCGCTCATCAGGAACGGAATGCGCCAGCCCCACTCGTTGAACGCTTCGCTGGGCATGAAGTAGGCCAGCGGCAGGAACACCGCCGCCGCCATCACCTGGCCGGCCTGCACGCCCTGCAGGGTGAAGCTTGCGTAGTAGCCGCGGCGGCCGAAGGGGGCGTGCTCCATGATCATCGAGCTTGCCCCGGAGATCTCGCCGGCCACGGCGAAGCCCTGCACCAGGCGCAGCACCACCAGCAGCGCCGGGGCGAGCAGGCCGATGTCGTGGTAGGTGGGCAGCAGGCCCACGGCCATGGTCGACAGGCCCATCAGGAACATGCACAGCAGCAGCACGTTCTTGCGCCCACGGGTATCACCCCAGTGGCCGAGCACGAAGGCACCCACCGGGCGCGCCAGGTAACCCACGCCATAGGTGGCCAGCGAGGCGATGATGGCCATCTTCGGGTCGGTGTTGGGGAAGAAGATCTGCGGGAAGATCAGCGCCGCGGCCTGGGCATAGATGAAGAAGTCGTAGTACTCGAGGGCAGAGCCGATCCATCCGCTGGCGGTGGCTTTCTTGGCTTGGGAACTTGAGTGGGCCATGTTGTCTCCGTTGTTCTTGTCAGGGGCCGGTGGTCAGCGCGCGCGGGGCACGGCAACGGGGCTATGGGGAGAAGACGAACGAGGCGATGCGGGTCGCAGGGCGAGGAAGCTGTGCATAGGTCGGTACCCGTTTTATTGAACTTATTATGTGGTGACGTTGGGCTGTACAGCGCAGGTTCCGCCGAACGACCGGCGTGGCAGCAAGAAAGGCCGACGGGCCTGCGACTGGTGATCATGGTTGTTCACGGGGCGGGGTGAATCAATTCGTCGAAACGGGTTTTGTTCGGTAATCGAACAAAAACTAACTGTTTCGTACAAAGTGCATTGCCGGGGCGACTTTACCTGCGAATAATCGATCGTGCCAACGGTTGTTGCAGCGCCGGCCTCATCGCTGGCAAGCCAGCTCCCACAGGGGCTGCGCTGGCCTGAAGTTGTGCGAGCCGGCTTGCCGGCGACGAGGCCGGCACAAGCAACCGCATCACCCGCCAATAACAAGGAACACCCGCCATGCAGCGTTCGATCGCCACCGTGTCCCTCAGCGGCACCCTGCCAGAGAAACTCGAAGCCATCGCCGCCGCGGGCTTCGACGGCGTCGAGATCTTCGAAAACGACCTGCTGTATTACGCCGGCAGCCCCCGCGAGATCCGCCAGATGTGCGCCGATCTGGGGCTGGCCATCACCCTGTTCCAGCCGTTTCGCGACTTCGAGGGCTGCCGGCGCGAGCGCCTGCACAAGAACCTCGACCGCGCCGAGCGCAAGTTCGACCTGATGCAGGAGCTGGGCACCGACCTAGTGCTGGTGTGCAGCAACGTGCAGCCCGATGCCCTGGGCGATGAGCAACTGCTGGTGGACGACCTGCGCCTGCTCGCCGAGCACGCAGGCCGTCGTGGCCTGCGCATCGGCTACGAGGCGCTGGCCTGGGGCCGCCACGTCAACACCTACCAGCAGGTGTGGAACCTGGTGCGCCAGGCCGACCACGCGGCGCTGGGGGTGATCCTCGACAGTTTCCACACCCTGTCGCTCAAGGGTGACCCGAGCGCCATCCGCGATATCCCGGGCGACAAGATCTTCTTCGTGCAGATGGCCGATGCGCCGATCCTGGCCATGGACGTGCTGGAGTGGAGCCGGCATTTCCGTTGCTTCCCGGGGCAGGGCGAGATGGACCTGGCCGGTTTCCTCGCGCCGATCCTGGCCACGGGTTACCGCGGGCCGTTGTCGCTGGAGGTGTTCAACGACGGCTTCCGCGCCGCGCCCCCTCGGCAGAATGCCGCCGATGGCCTGCGCTCGCTGTTGTACCTGGAAGAGAAAACTCGCCTGCAGCTGGAACGCGAGGCCCGGGCCGTGGAGCCGAGCGTGCTGTTTGCGCCGCCTGCCGCCAGCGCCTACGACGGCGTGGAGTTTCTTGAGTTCGCAGTCGACGAGGCCGTCGGCGCGCGCCTGGGCGTGTGGCTCAAGCGCCTGGGCTTCGCCGAGGCCGGCGCGCACCGCAGCAAGGCCGTGCGCCTGCTGCGCCAGGGCGATATCAACATCGTGCTCAACGCCGAACCCTATTCGTTTGCCCACAATTTCTTCGAGGCCCACGGCCCATCACTGTGCGCCACCGCCTTGCGGGTGAAGGACGGCCCGGCGGCGCTGCAGCGCGCCACCGCCTACCGCGGCCAGCCGTTCCGTGGCTTGGTCGGCCCCAACGAGCGGGAGATCCCAGCCGTGCGCGCGCCTGATGGCAGCCTGCTGTACCTGGTCGAGCCCGAAGGCGCAGGCCAGAGCATCTACGACACCGACTTCCGCCTGGAGCAGGGCGCCAGCGCCAGCGGCGGCTTGCAGCGCATCGACCATATGGCCCTGGCGCTGCCCGCCGAGGCGCTGGACAGCTGGGTGCTGTTCTACAAGAGCGTGTTCGATTTCACCGCCGACGACGAGGTGGTGCTGCCCGACCCCTACGGCCTGGTCAAGAGCCGCGCCCTGCGCAGCCACTGCGGCACCTTGCGGGTGCCGCTGAACATCTCCGAGAACCGCAATACCGCCATTGCCCATGCCCTGAACAGCTATCGCGGTTCGGGCGTGCACCATATTGCCTTCGACTGCGACGACATCTTCCGCGAAGTGGCACGGGCCAAGGAGGCAGGGGTGCCGTTGCTGGAGATCCCGCTGAACTACTACGACGACCTGGCGGCGCGCTTCGATTTCGACGATGAGTTCTTGAGTGAGCTGGCCTACTACAACGTGCTGTACGACCGCGATGCCCAGGGCGGCGAGCTGTTCCACGTGTACACCGAGCCGTTCGAAGGGCGGTTCTTCTTCGAGATCCTGCAGCGCAAGGGTGGCTATGCCGGATACGGCGCGGCCAACGTGGCGGTGCGCCTGGCCGCGATGGCCAAGGCGCGTAGCGGGGCAGGGCGTAAACCGGTGCTGTGAAATTCATCGGTGGTCTGAACGGGCCTCATCGCTGGCAAGCCAGCTCCCACAGGTAAGTCGTTGGTCTTGAAGGTCGCGCAAATCTGTGGGAGCCGGCTTGCCGGCGATGAGGCCAGTACAGGTGCATCACAAGCCTGTTCGTTGATGGCAAACCTGACCACCCGACCAACAGCGCGCTTCCCTGCGCCGCCCGGCTCACGGATAATCCTGCGGATTCCTACAATGAGCCTGTGAGTCGGTATGAGTGATTCGGTAGTCCAGCCAGAAGCCGAAGGGGTGCGCAAAACCCGCAAGAACAACCCGGAGAAGACCCGCGAGAACATTCTCCAGGCCGCCATCACCGAGTTCGTCCAGCAGGGCCTGGCCGGCGCGCGGGTGGACGCCATCGCCGAGCGCACCGCCACCTCCAAGCGCATGATCTACTACTACTTCGGCAGCAAGGAGCAGCTGTACGTCGAGTGCCTGGTCAAGCTCTACGGCGATATCCGCAAGACCGAGCACAGCCTCGACCTCGAATCACTGGCCCCCGAGCAGGCGATTCAGCGCCTGGTGGAGTTCACCTTCGACCACCATGCCAACAACGTCGATTTCGTGCGCATCGTCTGCACCGAGAACATTCACTACGGCGAGTACGTCAAGCAGTCGCCGGTGATCCGCGAGATGAGCAGCATGGTGCTTGATGCACTGGGCAAGATCCTCGCCCGTGGCGAGCGCGAAGGCGTGTTCCGCCCGGGGATCGAGGTGATCGACCTGCACATGCTGATGAGTTCGTTCTGCTTCTACCGGGTGTCCAACCGCCACACCTTTGGCGATATCTTCCAGATCGACCTGTCGGACGAGCAGGTCAAGCAGCGCCACAAGCAGGTGATCTGCGAGGCGGTGATGCGTTACATCAAGGCTTGAACCACGGCCTCTGTAGGAGCGGCACAAGGCCGCTCCTACAGGGGCGGCGTCTTCCTCAGTCAAAACTGGCGAAATGCGCCTGCATGCGCTCGGCATCGGCGGTGCGCCCGCTGAACAGCTCGAACGCCTTCACCGCCTGGAACACCGCCATGGTGCCGCCATCCAGCGTGCGGCAGCCCAAGGCCCGGGCATGGCGCAGCAGTTCGGTCTCCAACGGGAAATAGATGATCTCCGCCACCCACAGCCGGGCATGCAACAGCGCTGCCGGCAGGGGCATGCCCGGCAGCTTGGTCATGCCCACCGGCGTGGTGTTGACCAGGCCATCGGCCTCGGCCACTGCGCCGGCCAAGTCGCTGCCGAGCATTGCGCGGCCGACACCGAAGTGCTGGGTAAGATTGTCCACCAGCGCCTGGCCACGGGCCGCGTCCACCTCGAACAGCACCAGCCGCTCGACCCCTTCGGCCAGCAGCGCATGGGCCACCGCCGAGCCCGCACCACCGGCGCCCAGTTGCACCACCTGACGCCTGGCCACGTCCGGCAAGCCACGCCGCAGGCCTTCGGCGAAGCCCAGGCAGTCGGTGTTGTGGCCGACCCGTTTGCCGCCACGCAGTACCACGGTGTTCACCGCGCCGATACCCCGCGCCTCATCCGACAGTTCGTCGAGCAAGGGCAGGATCGCCTGCTTGAACGGGAAGGTGATGTTCAGCCCGGTGAAACCGGTGCGCTCGGCCGCATCGAGCAGTTGCGCCAGGGCGCTGTCGTCCACGCCCAGTTGGTCGGCGTCGATCAGCCGGTACAGGTAGCGCAACGCCTGGGCATCGCCTTCGTGCTCATGCAGCGCCGGGGTGCGCGAGGCCTGGATGCCACGGCCGATCAGGCCGGCGAGGATGCCTGGAGTGCTCATGCCTGCTCCTTGAAGTGCTCGGCGAAGTACGCCAGGGCCATCTCGTAGCCTTGGCTGCCGAGCCCACAGATCACGCCGACGGCGATGCTGGAGACGAACGACAGGTGACGGAAGGGTTCGCGCTTGTGCACGTTGGACAGGTGCACTTCGATCACCGGCAGCTCGCTGGCGATCAGCGCGTCGCGGATGGCGACCGAGGTGTGGGTCCAGGCGGCGGGGTTGATCAGGATGCCGTGGCAGCGGCCACGGGCGGCGTGGATCCAGTCGAGCAGTTCGCCTTCGTGGTTGGTCTGGCGAAATTCCAGCTCCAGGCCCAGTTCAGCGGCACTGGTGGCGCACAGGTTGGCCAGGTCGGCGAGGGTTTCGTGGCCGTACTGGGCCGGTTCGCGGGTGCCCAGCAGGTTGAGGTTGGGGCCGTTGAGCACGAGGATTCGGGGTGTCATGGCGGGGTATCGCTTTGTTGTTTTTGGATGTCGTGAGTTTTGTACTACCCGGTTAGTTTCGTCAAATGGTCGGCCTGGAAAATGGGCGATTATCGGACTGGGGGAGGGCTGGCATGGGTTCGCCGGTGTTTTTGCGGCGCCTATGAGATCGAGCGCCGCCCGCGCGGCGCTCGATCTTGAGAGCGCTGCATGGCTGTCGCCCTACACCTGGTGGCCCGCACACGATCCAGGCCAGGCCCATGCCGAAATTACAAAATTGTAATCCTCACGCCACCGCCCCGATAACCAGCCCTCCCTACAGTCCCTCGCCAACGCATTCCGCCGCGCGTCGACGAGGACCCAAGCCGTGCCCATCCCCCGCAAGATCGCCTTGCTCTGCCTGTTGCTGGCCGGCCCCGCCAGCGCCCAGGGCCTGAGCCTGGACCAGGCGCTCGCCGCCGCCTTCGCCGAAAACCCCGAACTCGCCGCCGCCGGCCGCGAGATCGGCATTGCCGAGGGCGAGCGCCGCCAGGCCGGGCTGATCCCCAACCCCGAGCTGTCCTGGGAGGTCGAGGACACCCGCCGCGATACCAGCACCACCACCGTCACCCTCAGCCAACCGCTGGAACTGGGCGGCAAGCGCGGTGCGCGCATCGACCTGGCCGAGGCCGGCCAGGCGGTCGCCCAACTGGAACTGGAGCGCCAGCGCAACGGCCTGCGCGCCGATGTGATCCAGGCCTTCCACGCCGCCCTGCGCGCACAGACCGCGCTGGAGCTGGCGCAGCAGTCCCAGGCCCTGACCGAGCGCGGTCTGCGGGTGGTGCAAGGGCGGGTCAAGGCCGGCCAGTCGTCACCGGTCGAGGCGACCCGCGCCCAGGTGCAGCTGGCCCAGGCCGAGGCGGCGGTGCGCCGTGCCCGTACCCAGCGCAGCGTGGCCTGGCAGGCCCTGGCGCGGCTGACCGGCAGCGCCCAGGCCGGCTTCGACAGCCTCGACGGCAGCAACCTGTCACCTGGCCCGGCACCCCAGGCCGAGCAGTTGCTGGGCAAGGTCGAGCAAACCGCCGACTGGCGCCTGGCCGCGGCGCAGATCGAGCGTGGCGAGGCCAGCCTGGGCTCGGAGAAGGCCAAGCGCATCCCCGACCTGACCGTCAGCGTCGGCAGCCAGTACAGCCGCGAGGACCGTGAGCGAGTCAATGTAGTGGGGCTGTCGATGCCGCTGCCGCTGTTCGACCGCAACCAGGGCAACGTGCTGGCCGCTTCGCGCCGCGCCGATCAGGCCCGCGACCTGCGCAATGCCGTGGAGTTGCGCCTGCGCAGCGATACCCGCAGTGCCCTCGACCAGTGGGCCACGGCCATGGGCGAGGTGCAGGCCTATGACCGCACCATCCTGCCGGCGGCGCAGCAGGCGGTGGACACCGCGACCCGCGGCTTCGAAATGGGCAAGTTCGCGTTCCTCGATGTGCTCGATGCCCAACGCACCTTGATCGAGGCGCGTGGGATGTACCTCGAGGCGCTGGCCTCGGCCACCGATGCCCGGGCGCAGGTGGAACGCATCTACGGCGAGCTCTGAGCCGCAGCCCATCGCGGGGCAAGCCCGCTCCCACGAGTCTTGGCTTTGCCCTTGTGGGAGCGGGCTTGCCCCGCGATGGGGCCCGAATTGCAACTGACGATTTCCCCAGCAGGAGCCTCCATGACCAACCCCCGCAAACTCGCGATCCTCGCCGCTGCCCTGGCCGCCCTCGGCCTCGGTGGCCTGGCCTGGACCGGCACCCTCGGCCAGGCCTCCAGTGGCCAGGCCCAGCACGATGACCATGGCGAAGAAGACCACGGCCATGCCGAAGAAAAGGACGATGGCCACGGCCATGCTGCGTCCGAAGGTGAAGACCACGCCGAAGAAGAGGGCCAACTGCACCTCACCGCCGAACAGATCCAGGCCGCCGGCGTGCAGTTGGTCACCGCTGGCCCGCAAACCCTGGGCACCGCCATCAGCTTCCCCGGCGAGATCCGTTTCGACGAAGACCGCACCGCCCACGTCGTGCCCCGGGTGCCCGGCGTGGTCGAGTCGGTGCACGCCGACCTCGGCCAGGCAGTCAAGCGCGGCCAGGTGCTGGCGGTGATCGCCAGCCAGCAGATCTCCGAACTGCGCAGCGAGCAGCAGGCGGCCCAGCGCCGTCTGGAACTGGCACGCCTGACCTTCGAGCGCGAAAAGCAGTTGTGGCAGGAGCGCATCAGCGCCGAGCAGGACTACCTGCAGGCCCGCCAGGCCCTGCAGGAGGCCGAAATCGCCGCGGCCAACGCCGGGCAGAAGGTCGCCGCCGTGGCGCCGGCCGGCAAGGGCAACCGCTATGAGCTGCGCGCGCCGTTCGATGCGGTGGTGGTGGAGAAACACCTGACCGTGGGCGAGGTGGTGGACGAGACCAGCAACGCCTTCACCCTGTCTGACCTGAGCCGGGTCTGGGCCACCTTCGCCGTGGCCCCGCGCGACCTGGACAAGGTGGTCAGCGGCCGTGGCGTGACCGTCAGCGCACCGGACCTCGGCGCGCAGGTGCAAGGCAAGGTCAACTACGTCGGCAGCCTGCTGGGCGAGCAGAACCGCGCCGCCACCGTCCGCGCTACCCTGGCCAACCCCAATGGCGCCTGGCGCCCGGGGCTGTTCGTCAACATCGCCGTCACCGTCGAGCGTTTCGACGCGGCCGTGGTGGTGCCCGAAGCGGCCCTGCAAACCTGGGAAGAGCAGACCGTGGTGTTCGCCCGCACCGAAGAAGGCTTCGAGGCACGCCCGGTGAAACCAGGCCGCCGCGATGGCGGCCAGGTGGAGATCCACGAGGGGCTCGCCGCCGGTACCCAGGTGGCTGCCGCCGGCAGCTTCGTCCTCAAGTCCGAGCTGGGCAAAGGCTCGGCCGAACACAGCCACTGACCGGGAACGCCTGACATGTTCGAACGCCTGATCCAGTTCGCCATCGAGCAACGCCTGGTGGTGATGCTCGCCGTGGTGCTGATGGCCGCCGTGGGCATCCACAGCTACCAGAAACTGCCCATCGACGCGGTGCCCGACATCACCAACGTCCAGGTGCAGATCAACACCGCCGCGCCCGGTTATTCACCGCTGGAGACCGAGCAGCGCATCACCTTTGCCATCGAAACCGCCATGGCCGGCCTGCCGGGCCTCAAGCAGACCCGCTCGCTGTCGCGCTCGGGGTTGTCGCAGGTGACGGTGATCTTCGATGACAGCACCGATATCTTCTTCGCCCGCCAGTTGGTCAACGAGCGCCTGCAGGTGGCTCGCGAGCAGTTGCCCGAAGGCATCGAGGCGGCCATGGGGCCGATCTCCACTGGCCTGGGCGAGATCTTTTTGTGGACCGTGGAGGCCAGGGACGGCGCGCTGAAGGACGACGGCACGCCTTATACCGCCACCGACCTGCGGGTGATTCAGGACTGGATCATCAAGCCGCAGTTGCGCAACGTGCCGGGCGTGGCCGAGGTGAACAGCATCGGCGGCCATGCCAAGCAGTACCTGATCGCGCCGGAGCCCAAGCGTCTGGCGGCCTACAAGCTCACCCTCAACGATCTGATCGGCGCCCTGGAGCGCAACAACGCCAACGTCGGCGCCGGCTACATCGAGCGCAACGGCGAACAGCTGCTGATCCGTGCGCCGGGCCAGGTGGCTTCCGCCGAGGACATCGCCAACATCGTCATTTCCAGTGTCGATGGCACGCCGATCCGCGTCAGCCATGTGGCCGAGGTGGGCCTGGGCCAGGAGCTGCGCTCGGGCGCGGCCACCGAGAACGGCCGTGAGGTGGTCTTGGGCACGGTGTTCATGCTGATCGGCGAGAACAGCCGCACAGTGTCCCAGGCCGTGGCCGCCAAGCTGGAAGAGGTCAACCGCAGCCTGCCCAAGGGCGTGGTGGCGGTCACCGTGTACGACCGCACCAACCTGGTCGAAAAAGCCATCGCCACGGTGAAGAAGAACCTGATCGAAGGCGCGATCCTGGTGATCGCCGTGCTGTTCCTGTTCCTGGGCAACATCCGCGCCGCGCTGATCACCGCCATGGTGATCCCGCTGTCGATGCTGTTCACCTTTACCGGCATGTTCAGCAACAAGGTCAGCGCCAACCTGATGAGCCTCGGCGCCCTGGACTTCGGCATCATCGTCGACGGCGCGGTGGTGATCGTCGAGAACGCCATTCGCCGCCTGGCCCACGCCCAGCAGCGCCATGGCCGCATCCTCACCCGTGCCGAGCGCTTCCATGAAGTGTTCGCCGCCGCCCGCGAGGCGCGCCGGCCGCTGATCTACGGGCAGCTGATCATCATGGTGGTGTACCTGCCGATCTTTGCCCTGACCGGGGTCGAGGGCAAGATGTTCCACCCCATGGCTTTCACCGTGGTGCTGGCGCTGCTGGGGGCGATGATCCTCTCGGTGACCTTCGTGCCGGCGGCCATCGCGCTGTTCGTCACCGGCAAGGTCAAGGAAGAGGAGGGCGTGGTGATGCGCGCCGCGCGCCGCCGTTACGCCCCGGTGCTGGCCTGGGTGCTGGGCCGGCGCAACCTGGCCTTTGCCGGCGCCGCTACCCTGGTGCTGCTGTCGGGGGTGCTGGCCAACCGCATGGGCAGCGAGTTCATCCCCAGCCTCAGCGAGGGCGACTTCGCCCTGCAGGCCTTGCGTGTGCCGGGCACCAGCCTGTCGCAGTCGGTGGACATGCAGCAGCGTCTGGAAAAGACCATCATCGAGCGGGTGCCGGAAGTGGAGCGGGTGTTCGCCCGTACCGGCACGGCGGAAATCGCCTCCGACCCGATGCCGCCGAACATCTCCGATGCCTACGTGATGCTCAAGCCCCGTGAGCAATGGCAAGACCCGGGCAAACCGCGGGATGAGCTGATCGCTGAAGTGCAACGCGCTGCAGCCAGCGTGCCGGGCAGTAACTACGAGCTGTCGCAGCCGATCCAGCTGCGTTTCAACGAGCTGATCTCCGGGGTGCGCAGCGATGTCGCGGTGAAGGTGTTCGGTGACGACATGGAGGTGCTCAACCGCACCGCCGCGCAGATCGCCGCCGGCCTGCAGCAGGTGCCGGGGGCGTCGGAAGTGAAGGTCGAGCAGACCACCGGCCTGCCGGTGCTGACCATCGACATCGACCGTGACAAGGCCGCACGTTACGGCTTGAACGTGGGTGATGTGCAGGACGCCATCGCCATCGCCGTGGGCGGGCGCAGCGCCGGCACCCTGTACGAGGGCGACCGCCGCTTCGACATGGTGGTGCGCCTGCCCGAAACCCTGCGCACCGATGTGGACGGGTTGTCCAGCCTGTTGATCCCGGTGCCCGCCAGTGCCGCCAGCGGCGCCACGCAGATCGGCTTCATCCCGTTGTCCCAGGTGGCCACGTTGAACCTGCAACTGGGCCCCAACCAGATCAGCCGCGAGGACGGCAAGCGGGTGGTGGTGGTCAGCGCCAACGTGCGCGGGCGTGACCTCGGCTCGTTCGTCGAAGAGGCGTCGCAGGCGCTGATCGACAAGGTGCAGATCCCGCCCGGCTACTGGACCCGCTGGGGCGGCCAGTTCGAGCAGCTGCAGTCGGCCGCCGAGCGCCTGCGGGTGGTGGTACCGGTGTCGTTGCTGCTGGTGATGGCGCTGCTGCTGATGATGTTCAACAACCTCAAGGACGGCCTGCTGGTGTTCACCGGTATTCCGTTTGCCCTGACTGGCGGTGTGCTGGCGCTGTGGCTGCGGGATATTCCGCTGTCGATCTCGGCGGGGGTGGGGTTCATCGCGCTGTCGGGGGTGGCAGTGCTCAACGGCCTGGTGATGATTGCCTTTATCCGCAACCTGCGCGAAGAGGGCCGCGGGCTGCGTGCGGCGGTCGAGGAGGGCGCGCTGACCCGCCTGCGCCCGGTGCTGATGACCGCATTGGTGGCGTCGCTGGGCTTCATCCCCATGGCCCTGGCCACCGGCACCGGCGCCGAGGTGCAACGGCCGCTGGCGACCGTGGTGATTGGCGGCATCCTGTCGTCCACCGCGCTGACCTTGCTGGTGTTGCCGGCGTTGTATCAGTGGGCGCATCGGCGGGATGAGGAGGTGGTGCCGCCAGCGGCGCAGTAACCGTGGCCGGGGCACTCGCCATTGCCTCTGGCAACGCGCATGATGCCCCCATGCCCTAATGCCAGTCAGTTAACGCTTCATGGCACTTATTGGGGCTGCTTTGCAGCCCTTCGCGGGTAAATCGCAGCGGCGAACCGCCGCTCCCACAAGTACAGCGCTCGATTCAGACTTTGCACGATCCTGTGGGAGCGGGTTTACCCGCGAAGGGTCGCGTAGCGACCCCAATTGGCTTAACTGACTGGCATTACCCCATGACCCGCCTTTCTTCCCTTCACGCCGTCCGCCGCGCCCTGCGCCCGGGCGGCGTGCACCTGCTCTGGCTGCGCTACCAGCCACCCTATCACTGGCCCTCGACCCAGGCCTTCCTGGCTGCGCGCTGCATCCCCGGTATCGAAACCTTCGCCGATGGCGTGTACCGGCGCAGCTTCGTCCATGCCGGCCGGCACGGCGTGCTGGAAGCGAACCCGGTAGCAGGCCCCTGGCTGCAGGTGCGTCTGCATGAAGTGGCGCCGGCGCTGTTGCCGGGGCTGATCGCACGCCTGCGCCGGGTATACGACCTGGATGCGCGCCCGGCACAGATTGCCGCCGGGCTGGCCGGCGACGCGCTCATGGCGCGGCTGCTCGCTGCGCGCCCCGGTTTGCGTGTACCCCAGGGCTGGGATGCTTTCGAACAGGCCATGCGCACGGTGCTCGGCCAGCAGATCAGCGTGGCCGGGGCGATGACCCTGGCCGGGCGCCTGGTGGCGCGGCATGGGGCGTTGCTGCAGGTGGAGGCGGCCGCGCTGAGCCATGTATTCCCCTCGGCCATGGCGGTGGCGGCGGCTGAACTCGAAGGGCTGGGTATGCCACGGGCGCGGGCGGCAACCCTCGGCACCCTGGCCAGGGCGCTGCTTGAGCAGCCGAACCTGCTGCAGCCTGGGCAAACCCTGGACGCGGTGCTCGCACGCTTGTGCAGCTTGAAGGGCATCGGCCCGTGGAGTGCCCACTACCTGGCCCTGCGCCAGGTGGGGGCCAGGGATGCCTTGCCGTTGGGCGATGTGGCGCTGGTCAAGGCCCTGCGCCTGCTGGAGGGGCCGCAGGTGCTGCTGGCCGAGCGGGCCTTGGCCTGGCGGCCATGGCGCGCTTATGCGGCGCAGCACCTGTGGGCGTCTTTGGCGGTCACTGGCCCGATTGGCGCCAGCTGACTTCGCTGATGCCGTAGCGCTCGGCCATGGGCCGGCTGACTTTGCGGATCTTCTCGCGGTCATAGCGACCGATACGGCCCACACCGGCATCGCAACTGGCCCAGTGCCAGGCTTCGGCGTTGTCCATCCGCTCGGCGCGGATGATGAACGTCTTGTGCTGGCCGTGCAGTGCGTAGTCGATCACGTAGAGTTTGGCGTCGATCATCGGGGTTCCTTTGGTCAAGCGGGTCCATGCCTGATTGTGGGAGCCGCGCCTGGGCGGAAAAGTTTTACCCGATGCGGGTGACGGGGGACGAACGGTCATGTGCCTGCCATCTGTCGCCAAGTTGCCGTCATTGATCGAACCCTGGCTGCAGGGGCGTGTTCTTCCACTAAGGTGCTAGAGGATCTTGCGCGTCATCATTGCCCGGGCGAATGGACCACCCCCAGGGCATGGGCAATATCAATTGGCACTGCGCCGGGTTACGGCGTAACCACACAACAGGCCATCCAGTATAGAGAGGGTCGTACCATGTCGTTGATAGGCGTTTCGATGCTTGAGATGCGGCAGATGATCGAACAGGGCTGCCTGCCCGATCACTGCGAGGTGAGTTGCCCGGACGGCGAGCACCTCACCATCCGCCTGAGCCAGGGCGACAACCTGGGAGAGTGCTTCACCACCGAAGTGTCGGTGGCCAGCCTCAACAGTTGCCGTGACCTTGTGGCGTTGGTGGCGCAGCTCAAACAGCACCACCACGCGCAGGCGCAGCCGCTCAAGGCCATTGCCTGAGCGCGAGGTGCCCGGTCAGCCGAGACTGGCCGGGCGCACGTATTCCGGCATCAGGCCGTTGGACCAGAACAGGATCATCGCCACCAGGATGGTCACCAGCAGCAACAGGCCCACCCCCCATACACAGGTCGCGAACAGCATTGCCTGCTCTTTGCGCAGGCGCAAAAATGTCTGCAAACCGCCATACAGCAGCACGCTGGCGTAAGCGCTGGCTGCCAGCAGCGCCAGTAACGCCAGCCAGCGCATCGGCAGCAGGCCGACCACCCCGGCGACGAACCAGGGTGTCGCGCAGTAGGCGGCGAAGCCGATGCACTGGTTGAGGTTGGGCTGCACATCGAAACCGCGCGACATCCAGCGGATCATCACCCCCATCAGCATCACCCCGCCTACCGTGGTGGCGTACAGCAGCCCGGCCAGTTGCGCGGCGCTGGCCAGGCTCAGGCGCACACGGTCCTCACCTGCCAGGCTCCAACCGTAGGTGGTGGTACCGACCAACAGGCACAGGGCGGGGATCAGCGCGAGCAGCAGCAGGCGCGGCAGGTATTGCTGGGGATGGTCTTCCTCGGCGCGGCGGATTTCGAGCCAGGCGTCGGCTGGGTCGGTGAAGAGCTTGAGTAGCGGGCTGTTCATGGCGTTCTCCTCCAGGGGCGGCGCAGTAGCGCGCATCCTCTTTCAATGGAGGCGTCGGGATCGCGGCGGGTTCAGCTCAGTTCGCTGCCGTTGATCGCCTTATTGCAGTTCGAGCAGCAGGTTCAAGCCACCGTCGCCGCATTTGCCCTGCTCTCGGACCACGCCATGGTAGCTGCGGCCATCCCAGGTAAACGCCACGCTGTGGGCGCGCTCGACCTTGTCCGGCAGCGGCGGGCAGATATGCAGGCGTAGTGCGGGGCGGCCTTGCAGGGTGAGGGCAGCGAGTTGTGCCTGGCATTCGACGCTCGACGCCACCGGGCCGAACAGGGTGTCGCGGACGTAATCCAGTTGCAGGCAGGCATTGGGTGCGCGGCAGGGCATCTTCATGGCGCTGCGGGGGAGCGAGTGAGCATGGCAGGGCTCCTGGCGAAAGATGGCAAGGCATCAAACGTTGGAGGCCAGAAACGGGGCGATGTTCAAACCGTTTCGAGGGAAATTTTGCCGTTGTTGATCGCCCTGTAGGAGCGCCCCGGCAAGGCCGCTCCTACAGGCTGCGCGTCAGCCGTCAGCCGTCAGCCCTCGGCGAAATGGCGAAGGCGCTCGCCGTCCAGGCGATAGCGAATCCACTCATCCTGCGGCTCGGCGCCCAGCGACTGGTAAAAACCAATCGCTGGCTCGTTCCAGTCCAGCACGCTCCACTCAAGGCGCCCGCAGTTGTTCGCCAGCGCTTCCCGGGCGATATGGCGCAGCAGCGTGCGCCCGGCGCCGTCACCGCGTTGCTGCGGGGTGACGTACAGGTCTTCGAGGTAGATGCCGTTGCGCCCCAGCCAGGTGGAGTAGCTGTAGAAGTACACGGCAAAACCGATGGCCTGACCGTCGCGCTCGCAGATCAGGCTGCGCACGGTGCTGCCTGGGTCGAACAGGCTGTGCTCGATATCGGCGAGGCTGGCCACCACTTCGTGGCGGGCGCGCTCGTAGTCGGCCAGCTCTGTGATGAAGGCGAGGATTTGCGCGGCGTCGCTGCGTACGGCAGGGCGAATGGTCAGGCTCATGGTCGGGCTTCCTTGTATTGGGGCTGGCGCCATCGTACTGGTCCGGCAGCGCAGAAGCGATATGACCAGTTCAGTAGAGTGTATTCATGCAATTTTGCTTAACTGTACCGGTCGGTCGCCCCGCGGCTCCGTTACTGTGTGGCAACACATAACGAGAAACCCGGAAGACTGCCGCCATGCTTGCCTCGCTCGATCTGCTCAGCGCCTTCGTGCTGTTCGCCTTCGTATCCTCCATCACCCCCGGCCCCAACAACACCATGTTGCTGGCCTCGGGGGTCAACTTCGGAGTGCGGCGCAGCATCCCCCATGCGCTGGGCATCAGCATCGGCTTCATGGTGATGGTGCTGGCGGTAGGCCTGGGGCTAGGCGAGGTGTTCAAGGCCTGGCCGCCGCTGTACAGCATCCTGCGCTATGCTGGCGCCGCCTATCTGCTGTACCTGGCCTGGAAGATCGCCACCTCCGGGCCGATGTCCGGTGACACTGCCGGCAGCCGCAAGCCGCTGGGGTTCTGGGGCGCAGCAGCCTTCCAGTGGGTCAACCCCAAGGCCTGGGTGATGGCGGTGGGGGCGATCACCACCTACACCCCGGCCCAAGGCTATGTGTTCAATGTGATCGTCATCGCCGCCGTGTTCGGCCTGGTCAACCTGCCCAGTGTCGGGGTCTGGGTGATGTTCGGCAGCGCCTTGCGCAACCTGTTGCGCAATCCGCGTGCGGTGGTGCTGTTCAATGTCCTGATGGCCGTGCTGCTGGTGATTTCGCTGTATCCGCTGTTGTTTGTAGAATCGTCGTTTTCCTAGAACCGACGAGTGCAGTAAACAGATGGAGTTGATTCCCTGGTCCCATGAATGCGCCGAAGGCTTCACCCTGCGTGGCTGGCGCATGCCGCCCAGTGGCCGGCCATTGCTGCATTTCCTGCACGGCAACGGTTTCTGCTGCCTGGCCTACCAGCCCATGCTGCTGCGCCTGGCGGAGCACTTCGACCTGTGGCTGAGCGATGTGCAGGGCCATGGCGACAGTGATCACGGCGGCAACTTCGTTGGTTGGAACCGCACGGCGGCGCTGGCGGTGGAAGCTTTCGAGGCGGGGCGTGGCGAGTACGGCGACGTGCCTCGCTTTGCGGTCGGCCACAGTTTCGGCGGGGTGCTCACCGGCCTGATCCTGGCCGGCCAACCGCAACTGTTCCAGCGCGCGGTGCTGCTCGACCCGGTGCTGTTCAGCCGGCGCATGCTGGGGGTGATGGGCGCCGCCGCGCTGGTCGGCCTGCACCGGCGCCACGCCCTCGCTCGCAAGGCTGCGACCCGCCGCAGCCACTGGCCGGATCGTCAGGCCGCGCTGGCCGCGCTGCAGGGGCGCGGTATCTTCAAGGGCTGGAGCGAAACCGCGCTGCACGCCTATGTGGAGCATGCCATCGGCGATTGCGGCGAAGCCGTGGTGCTCAAGTGCCGGCCCAGCCGCGAGGTGGAAATCTTCAGTTCATTCCCTGCGCGCATGTGGCAGCAACTGCTGGCCATCTCCACACCCACGCGCATCCTCTACGGTGAGCACACTTATCCGTTCGTGCCCCACTCGGTACAGCGCCTGGCCAGGCTGAACAGCCAGGTGAGTGCGCAGCAGGTGGCGGGTGGGCATTGCTTCATGCAGGAAGATCCGGCAGCGGCGGCGGAGCAGGTCGTGGCGTTTCTTCTGCCCTGACAGGCGCCGCCACCTGTCATTGCCCTAGCGAGGCGTACCGAACATCCCGGTCCAGTAGATCCCTGCGTCGCTTTTCGGGTCTGTCGCGTAGGCGGCGCCGAGGTCGCGGTAGTCCGGGTTCATCAGGGTGGCGCAATGCCCGGGGCTGGCCAGCCAGCCATCGACCACCTTGCGTGCGGTATCGCTCCCGGCGGCGATGTTTTCGCCAAGCTGCTGATAGTTGTAGTCGGCCAGGTCGGCGCGGTCATCTGGGGTGCGACCGTCGCGGTCGATGTGATCGAAGAAATTCTGGTTGGCCATGTTGCGCGAGTGGTTGGCGGCGACGCCTGCCAGCACGCTGTTCCAGCTCAGCGGCTTGGCGGCGGGGAAGGGCTGGCCACCGCACTGGCGCGGCACGCCGCGGGCAGCGTTGATTTCCTGCAGCAGCTTCTGCCCCTCGGCCTGCCAGTCGCCCAGGCGCCCGCTGAGCAGCGGCCGGGCGAGCACGATGCGCCAGTCGCGGCCCTCCTGGCTGACGCCGATGTCGATGAACTGCGGGTCGAGCACCACCTGGCAGAAGCTCTCTTCGATGGCCTTCATCGCCGCTTTCGCATCGCGCGGCCCGGACAGGCTGATGGCCTGCACGTTGACCATGGGGTAGGCGGCGCGGCTCATGGCCTGCTGCAGGTCACGGGTGCCTTCGGGCGACAGCGCCAGGCGGGTGTCGCTGTTGAGCGGTGGCAACTCCAGCGAGGCCCCGCCGCCACAGTGCTGGGACTGGCTGCGGTAGACGTTGATCGTATCGATCAGTTGCGCTTCTTCGCCGCTCATGGCCTGGGCGCCGGTCGAGGCGAGCAGGCCCAGCGACAGGCCGAAGAAGCAGGCAACGGATGGGACGCGCATGTGGATCTCCCTGTACTGGCAGCGTCTGCTTGTGCGCTGCCCATCCTACACAAGCACAGGGCTTTTGGCCCAGCGATGTGCAGGGCTGTGAACCCTTGGTCATTCGTTGTGATGCGGTGTAGGGGTGGGTAGACCGCCTGCCGGCGCAAAAGTGCAATCCATGCTACACCCAGCGCCGTACCCTTAACGCGCCAGCGCCTGGTTCGGCTTGTAGAACAGGAAATGGGTGGTTTGTGCCGTCTGGCGGTAAGTCTTGGCCCAGTCGGGGTGGACGGTGCGGTCATGGAAGTACAGCGCACCGTCCGTAGGGTCCTTGAGCTGCTGGTTCAGGGCCTTGCGCGCGATCTCCTTGGCCACCGCGTAGCGTTCCTCCTCTTCCACCTGGTCGGGGCGCCCGTCGCACCACCAGGAGAACTGGCAGCTCTTGCTCTCCACCCCTTGCTTGACCACGCCGCAGATGGTGTTGGGGAAACCGTCATGGCCCAGGCGGTTGAGCACCACGCTGGCCACCGCGCTCATGTCCTCGCTGTCGGCGCCCTTGGCTTCCCAGTAGATGGTGCGGGCCAGGCAGGTGATGCTGTCGTCCATCGGTGCCTGGCCGGCCGGGTCGACCGCCTGCACTTCGGTGGGGGTGATGGTTTCGGCTTTTTTCGGTGGCGGCGCGTCCTCCACCACCTTTTCCTCCAGCACTTGCGCCTTGTCTTCGGCGACGGCGGCCTTCTGGCTGTCGGCGGCGGTGAGCGGGCCTGCAAGCAGGGTTAGCGACAAGCCGAACAGCATCCACGAAAGGCGCATGGTCGAGGTTCCGAGTAGTGGGGCTGATCACAGTCTAGCCGGGCGGATTCAACTCAGCGTCAGGCTCAGCACCAGCGGCAGGGTAAGGGCGGCGGCCATGGTCTGCAGGGCGATGATGGTGGCCATCAGCGGTGCGTTGCCGCCCATCTGCCGGGCCATCACATAGGACGACGAGGCGGTCGGCAGGGCCTGGAACAGCACCGCCACCACCGCCGCCTGGCCGCCGAGGCCGAGCAGCCGGCACAGGCCCCAGGTGGTCAGCGGCATGACCAGGAACTTGAACAGCGAGGCCGCCAGCAAAGGCTTCACCTGTTGGCCCAGGCGTGCGCCACCCAGGGCCGCGCCGACGCACAAAAGGCCCAGCGGCAGGGCGGCCTGGCCGAGCGCCTTGACGGTCGGCTCCAGCCCCGCCGGCAAACCCAGGCCACTCACCCGCAGCAGCAGGCCACCGGCGCAGCCGACGATCAAGGGGTTGGCGAAGATCGCCTTGAGCACCGTGGCCGGCGAGCTGTGGCGGGCGCTGAAGCGGGCAAACACCAGCACACAGAGCAGGTTGACCAGCGGCACGATGGCGGCGTTGGCCACCGCCGCCAGGGCAATCCCAGCACTGCCATAGATGCCTGCGGCCAAAGTGGCGCCGATGTAGTTGTTGAAGCGCACGCCGCCCTGGAACACCGAGGTGAAGTCGGCACCGTCATGGCTGGCTGCACCCTGGTACAGCACCAGCAGCAGGGCGCCGAGCAGGGTCGAGAGCATCAGCACGCCAACCATGCCCAGTATCGGCACGCCGTCGAGGTTGGCGGTGGCCAGGCCGTGCAGGAACAGCGACGGCAGCAGCACGTAGTAGCTCAGGCGCTCGGCGCCGGGCCAGAAGGTTTCGGCGAGAAAACCGCGCACCCGCAGCCAAGTGCCCAGGGCGATGAGCAGGATGATCGGGACGAGGGTGGTCAGCAGCAGATGGAGCATGGTCGGCAGTCCGTGGTCGGGTACCGGCACAGGGTAGCGGAGGGGAGTGAGCAGAAAAAACGTTGTTTTCTGTAGTGACTGTTGAGAAAAACTGCATCAATCCTTACGGCGTGGGAGCAACTCCGCGAGCTCTGTGGGAGCGGGTTCACCCGCGAACACGGGCATAGCCCGTGCCAGGCACCGAGGTGTCATCTTCGCGGGTAAATCGCGGCGGCGAACCGCCGCTCCCACAGGTACTGTGCAATCCAGGGGAATGCATGGCCCCTGTGGGAGCGGGCTTGCCCCGCGATTGACTCGCACGGGGCCTGGCACGATCAAGGGGCAAGCCCACTACGCCTCGCTCAAACCTCCAGGGCTGTCTTCAACACCGCACTCAAATGCCGCCGCTGGCTCTTCTCATGCTCCAGCAACACCACGCGCCGGGTCAGTTGCGGTTCGCCGAACGGCTGCACGCTGGCCGGCGGGAGGCGTTCGAGGTCGTCGTCGCTCATGGGGATGACCGCCACCCCCAGGCCCATGGCCGCCATGCGTGCCAGGGCCTCCTGGCTGTCCAGTTCCATCTGCTCGCTGACCTGCAGGCGCTGGCGCCGCAGCTCCTGTTCGATCTGCCGGCCGGCCCAGGCGCGCTTGTCGAAGCGCAGGAACGGCTGGCTGGCGAGCAGCGCCGGCACGCTTTGCCCGGCCAGCTCGGGGCTGGCGATGGCCCAGAAGCGGTCCTCGAACAGCGGGGTGAATTGCAGGCTCTGCGGGTATGGGCTGACCGGCTCGGTGGTGATCGCCGCATCCAGCTCGCCGTCCTCGACGCGACGGGCCAGCTCCGCCGACATGCCCGAGACCACACTGATATGCAGCTGCGGATGGTGCGCCTTGATCCACACCAAGGCTCGTGGCAGGCGCCGCGCCAGCACGGTGTGGATCGCGCCGATGCGCAGCCGGCCACGCAGGCTGGGGCCGCTGGCGAGGGTGTCGGCCAGTTCGTCATAGGCGCCGAGGATGCTCTCGGCACGGGCCACGGCCAGTTGCCCGGCCTCGGTCAGCACCACTTGCCGGCGGCTGCGGTCGAACAGGGTGACCTGCAGTTCGTCTTCCAGGGTCTTGATGTGCAGGCTCACCGCCGAGGGCGTGAGGCTGAGCAGGTCGGCGGCGCGGGCGAAGGTGCCGTGGCGGGCGATGGTCACCAGGGTGCGCAGGGCTTTGAGGGACACGCGGGAACTCCGGGGGTGCTGGGCAATGAGCAGAGGGCACGATACTGCAATAGCGGCCTCAGCGCCCAGCGCGCCCGTACGCCTGGCTGATCCGGTCGATCACCATCGCCAGGGCGACGATCGCCAGCCCCGCCTCGACGCCCTGGCCGACGTTCAGCGTCTGGATGCCGGCCAGCACGTCCTCGCCCAGCCCGCGGGCGCCGATCATCGAGGCCACCACCACCATCGACAGGGCCATCATCACCGACTGGTTGAGCCCGGCCATGATGCTCGGCAGCGCCAGCGGCAGGGCAATGCGCCGCAAGCGCTGCCAGCGGCCGGCGCCCAGGCCGTGAGCGGCCTGCAGCAATGACGGGTCGATCTGTGCCAGGCCCAGCTGGGTCAGGCGCACCAGCGGCGGCAGGGCGTAGATCAGGGTGGCGAACACCGCCGGCACCTTGCCCAGGCCGAACAGCATCAATACCGGGATCAGGTAGACGAAGGCGGGTAGGGTCTGCATGACGTCGAGCACCGGCAGCAGCAGGCGCCGGGCCAGCGGGCGGGTGGCCAGCAGGATGCCCAGCGGCACGCCGATCAGCACGCACAGGCCGGTGCTCACCAGTACCAGGGCGAGGGTCTGCAGCAGCTTGTCCCACAGCCCCAGCACCCCGATCAGCGCCAGCAGCCCGGTCAGGGCCACGGCGCGCAGCAAGCTGCGGCTGGCGTGCCAGGCCAGCAGCCCGACCAGCAGCAACAGCAGCCACCAGGGCAGCAGGCGCAGCAGGCTTTCCAGGGCGACCAGCAGTTGCAGCAACTGCTCGGAGACGCCGCGCAACTGGTCGCCGTAGTGCAGCACCAGCCAGTCGACCAGGCGGTTGACCGAGGGCGCGAAGGAGTATTGCAGGGCTTCGGGGAAGCCGCCGCTCATAGGCCGGCCCCGACCTTGGCGGCCTTGTCGGCAGGCAGCCAGGCCTTCCATACCTCGGGGTGTTCGCGCAGGAAGGCGAGGGCTGCCTCACGTGGTTTCTGGCGGGTTTCGCTCATGTGGGCGAGGGTTCTGTTCAGGGTGTCGATGGGCAGGTCGACTTTTTCGAACACGGCCACCAGGTCGGGGTACTGGTCATGGAAGGCCTTGGAGACGCCGATCGACAACTTGGCCGGCAGCGAGCTGCTGCCTTGTGGGTTGGGGTTGTTGGCATCGGTAAGGGTGGCCCAGGCCGCCGCGTCGAACGCCGGTTCTTCCAGGCGCACGAGTTCATGACGCCCCATCAGCGGGGTCGGGCTCCAGTAATAGAACAGCACCGGCTGGCCGCGGCGGATCGCCGAGGTGATCTCGGCGTCGAGGGCTGCGCCGGTGCCGCTGCGGAAGTTGTTGTACAGGGTGTCCAGGCCATAGGCCTTGAGCTTCTGGCTGTTGACTGTCTCGGAGGTCCAGCCGCTGGGGCTGTTGAGGAAACGGCCTTTGTCTGGCACCTCAGGGTCGCGGAACACCTGCGGGTAGCGCTTGAGGTCGGCGACATTTTTAAGGTCCGGGGCCAATGGCTTCAGGCCACGTGAGGGGTCGCCTTTGATCACGTAGGCCGGCACCCACCAGCCTTCCTCGGCATTTTTTACCGTGTCGCCCAGGGCGAACACCTGGCCGGCCTGTTCGGCCTTGACCCAGGCGGGGCTGCGCCCGGCCCAT
Organism: Pseudomonas oryziphila; assembly: GCF_003940825.1. Classification (NCBI taxonomy): domain Bacteria; kingdom Pseudomonadati; phylum Pseudomonadota; class Gammaproteobacteria; order Pseudomonadales; family Pseudomonadaceae; genus Pseudomonas; species Pseudomonas oryziphila. The sequence goes on from NZ_CP034338.1 coordinate 2,583,317, forward strand.
TCCTCGGCGATCACCTGCAGGTCGTTGCGTGCGAGCGCCACTTCCATGCTCACCGAGGTGCCGGGCAGGGTGTCGGTAGGGTAGCCGTAACCGCGCTCGACGATCAGGCGCAGGATCTCGGTGGTCAGTGCGCCGCTTTCCCAGGTGATGTCGCCGAAGTGGATCGGGGGTGGTTGTGTGGCTACGGCGGGAGCGAAGGTGCCCAGGCCACACACCAGGAGCAGGCTGGCAAGCAGGCTTTGGATCTGTTTCATCGACACCTCTACGGGGGGCCAGGTGGGGGAAGTGTAGACGACGGTCGCAGTCGGCAGCCCCAGGCATGGAGGAAGGCGTGCAGGCTGGGTAAGGCGGTTGCCAGTGTCGACAATGGCGATCCACGCGCCCCCCCACCCCTTTCGAAGGAGCGATCGATGAACTTGGCTCTTGATTTTGTCTACTACCGCAACTTCCGTTTCGACGGCAGGTTTCATGTCCGCTGCCAGGGCGACGATCTGGCCAAGGTTGCCCGTATCCGCTACGAGCTGCAGCGGGTTACCGCGGCAGGCACGGAGCAGCTGGCCGGTGTTTCTGCGCGCTCCTTTGCCCGCACCGGCTCGCTGGCCGACCACGGGTGCCCGGCCAGCCTGCTCACTTCGGCGCGAGCAGGGCAGTACCGGATCACGCCGAGGGTCATCCTGTTGGAGAAGGAGGCCCGGGCAATGAATCACCCCGTCGGGGCGCAAGGGGTGATCGATCTGCCTGCGCTGGCCATTGATATCGTCGAAGAGGACCTGGACAGGCGCATTCTCGACAAGGTGCCCCTGGCCAACGGACGCCGACAGCGCCGGCATGCCGTTGTCCGCAAGGAGGACGACAGGTTTGTCGACGACCCCTATGGCCAGCGTTTGGCGCCGCTGCCTGCGGTTGGCCCGGACGGTCGCTGTGCGCCGCTGCTGATCAAGTTCCGTGAGGATGGCCTGGCACAATTGCGCCAAGATCTGCGACCCGGCTCGAACGCGCCGCTGGCCCGTTGGTGGCCGAACCTGGGGGCTCAGCTCGTCCTGCGGCCGGTGCTCGAGCCAGCGGAGCGCGAGGACCCACGGCTCGCTGCCTTGCGCCCTTACTGCTGGATGGAACAGCCCGGCGCCATGTCAGTCGAGACCTATCACGCGTTGCTCAGAACATTCGCGGCGCTGGAGTACGTGGACTCGTTGCTGCCTGCCCCAGCCACGAGCGCGACCCCACTGTTGTTGCTGGGAGGCGCGGCGTTGCTGGCGACGCTGTTGACAGGCGGCGCGCTGGTGCTGGGCAACAGGGCGTATGACGATGCGCAGCCAACAGCAGATTTCGAAGCGCGTCAGTACTACCTTGACGAGCCTGGGGCACGCTGGCAGGGCCTGAATATCCGCAAGGTCTGGGCCGAACAGGTGACAGGCAAGGGCGCGCGAATCCACTTCAGCGATGGCGGCCTTTTCCCCAACCATGAAGAACTGCGCGGCAATCCGAAACTGCAGATCGTGTCCGCCAAGCCCAATGATGATCCCGAGCATGGCACTGCGTCGCTTGGAATCATGGTGGCCGCACGCAACGGCCTGGGCGTGACCGGCATCGCCCATGGCAGCGAACTCTTTGTGCACGACAACCGCGCCAGCGATGTCGCAGGTGCCACCCAGACGCTGAAGAATCTGCTGTTGCAGGTGCAGCCGGGCGACATCGTCGGCATCAATCGGCAGGCCGCCAACCCGGCCGTGCTGACGACCGTTCTGCCGTCGCTGCATGAGCGCCCTTGGTGGGATGTGATGCAGTCGCTCAGCCAGCGTGGTGCGGTGGTGCTCAACGCCGCCGCCAACGGCAGCTCGGCGTCGCTCGAGGACAAAGGGACGGTGCGTGGCTACGGCGTCGACCTCTCGCAGTGGCGCTTCTTCGACGATCATGGCGACGCAGGTTGCATTCTGGTCGGTGCATGTCACTCCTGGGATGGCAAGCCGCACCAGTACTCCAATTTCAATTATCGCCACCGCATGCTCAACGCCTGGGGGGACAGCGTGGTCACCCTGGGCTATGGCAAGCTCCAGGACAAGTCCGGCCATGATCGGGACTACACCGACACCTATGCCGGGACGTCCAGCGCGACGCCTCTGGTGGCCGGTGCCCTGGCACTGATCCAGTCGTATGCGATCGAACAGCATCATGTCTACCTGGACGGCGACCAGATGCACCTGCTGGTCTGCGCCTCGGGTTATCAGGACGCGACCCTGCCGGATAGCGATGTGCTGCCCATGGGGCATCGGCCGGACGTGCATGGCGCGCTGTTGCTGCTCGATCGCCTGCTCGGCGGTGGCCGGTTCCACTCTCCAAGGGAGGAGCTGTGAGCCGCGCAAAGCCTGAAGGCCGCTGACCTGTCATTTCTGCGTCGGTGGTGGCCAGGCCGAAGCAGAGCAGCAGGCCGGCCAGCAGGGCAGGAAATCTTTTCATTGCAGCCTCGCTTTCGGGGGGCGGGCAAAAGCGTAGACGACGGGGTATCGAGGCCTTCCACAGGGTTGGCTGTGCGTTGGGAGACACCTGGCATTTTTGCCAGTAGAGGGGGCAACGCCCTTGCCATACGCTCTCAAGCAATCCTCCCAGCCTGGGCAAGCGCCCAGAGGTACCCCATGGATCGCAACAGGATTGCTGCATGCTTGGTGATCTGCCTTGGTGTGTACGCACCGGGCTTGTCAATGGCCACCGATGCGACGCAGGCGGGCGTACGTAACGGATCAGGCGGCGAGATCCTGTTGCAGGGATTCCACTGGAACTCCAGCCGGCAGGCTGATCAAACCTGGTACCAGACACTGGCGGAGAAGTCCGCGAAAATCGCCGCTGATGGTTTCACCGCCATCTGGATGCCGCCGCCCTGGCGTGATGAGTCGCATTGGCAGGACGACCAGCAGCACACCGTTGGCGGAGGTGAGGGCTACTTCTGGCGGGACTTCGACAAGAATGGCCGTTATGGGTCGGACGACCAATTGCAGGCAGCGGCCAAGGCATTGAAAGGCGCCGGGGTCAAAGTCATTTTCGATGTGGTGCCCAATCACAAGGACGGTGTGTGCAACGGCCTGCCGATGGACAAGGAGGCTGTGGCTGCCGGCAAGTGCGCACGTGGATTGACGCGCGACGAGGGTGACGCCTTTATGAGTGGCGATGCCGACCTGGACACGGCCGACCCTTCGGTCGATAGCCTGTTCCGCGTCGAGTTCGCCAACCTGCGCGATCGTTATGGTGCTGAGGGGCTGCGCTTCGATTTTGTCAAAGGCTATGCGCCAGAGAGGGTCGACGGCTGGATGAAGCGGTTCGGCGACCGTCTGTATTGTGTCGGCGAGCTGTGGAAGGCCCCCGGTGAGTTCCCGCAGGACGACTGGCGCAGGAGCGCGGGCTGGCAGGACATCCTGAAGGACTGGTCTGATCGAGCCCATTGCAGTGTGTTCGACTTTGCGCTCAAGGAGCGCATGCAGAACGGCAGCTTGCGCGACTGGCGCTACGGTCTGAACGCCAACCCCGACGCGAGCTGGCGCGCCGCGGCGGTGACGTTCGTCGACAATCATGACACCGGCTATTCGCCAGGCGCCAATGGTGGCCAGCATCATTGGGCATTGCCCGAGGAGCGTCGTGACCAGGCCTATGCCTATGTACTCACCAGCCCGGGCACGCCCAGCGTCTACTGGCCAGACATGTACGACTGGCCGCGCGGTGGCCTGCTGCGCCAGCTCATCGCTGCACGGCGAGCTGTTGGCATCCGTGCAGGCTCGACCATTTCCTTCGCCTTGATGGAAAACCACGCCGGTTTGGTCAGCCTGACCCAGGGCGATCAGGGCAGCCTGCTGCTGGCGCTGGACTCAGACCTCGGTGCGGCGCCCGGCGGCTTCGAACCGGTCGTCCTGGCCCACGACAACGGGCCCGGAAAACCGAATATCAGGCTCTGGCGAGCCACCGACCGGCGTCCTTGGGTCGAGGTGGTGCTGAGCTGCGAAAACGGTACGACGAACCCTGGCGACAGCGTCTATGTGGTGGGTGACAGTGTCGTGCTGGGCGGGTGGAAGCCCGCCAATGCATTGCGCCTGAAGGATGTCAGCCAGTACCCCCTGTGGCAGGGGCGTGTCAGTCTGCCGGCGGATCAGGATGTGCAGTGGAAGTGCATCGTGCGCAGCGAGACAGCGCCGGAGGTGGTCAGACGCTGGCAGGCGGGGGACAACAATGTCCTGAAGGCGGGCGTGCGAGCCGGCAGCGGCCGTTTATGAGAGAGGCGCCATCCTTGGCGCGACGGATTCAGACGCGGAACTGGTCCATCAACCCCTGCTGCTGGTTGGCCAGGCTGTTCAGCGACTGGCTGACCCGCGCCGATTCGTTGGCCTGGCCCGACAGCGACTCGGTGACGTCGCGGATGGTGGCGACGTTGCTGTTGATCTCTTCGGCCACCGCGCTCTGCTCTTCGGCAGCGCTGGCGATCTGCAGGTTCATGTCGGTGATCACCGTCACTGCCTGGCCGATGCGCTGCAACGCGGTGGCCGCCTGGCCGACCTGCTCGACACCGCCCTGGGCCTGGCGGTGGCTGCTGTTCATGGCGCCGACCACATCGCGGGTACCGGCCTGCAGCGCCTCGATCACCTGGCGGGTCTCTTCCACCGACTCCTGGGTACGGCGGGCGAGGTTGCGCACTTCATCGGCGACCACCGCAAAACCGCGCCCGGCTTCACCGGCACGGGCCGCTTCGATGGCGGCGTTGAGCGCCAGCAGGTTGGTCTGCTCAGCGATCGAGCGGATCACTTCCAGTACCGAGCCGATCTTCTCACTGTTCTGCGCCAGGCCTTCGACCTCGGCCATGGCGCTGCTCATGTCGGCGGCCAGGGTGTCGATGCTGGTGGTGGTGCGGTCGATCACCGCCAGGCCTTCGCGGGTGGCCTGATCGGCGTCGCGGGCGGCCTGTGCGGCCTGGGCCGCGCTGCGGGCGACGTCCTGGGCGGTGGCGCTCATTTCGTGGGAGGCGGTGGCCACCTGGTCCACCTGGCGGTACTGCTGCTCCATGCCGGCGCTGGTCTGGGTGGCGATGGCCGCGGACTGGTCGGCGGTGCCACGGGCGGCCTGCACCGAACGCTTCACTTCGGCGATGGTCGGCTGCAGCTTGTCGAGGAAGCGGTTGAACCAGCCGGCCAGTTCGCCCAGCTCGTCGCGCTTGTCGTATTGCAGGCGGCGGGTCAGGTCGCCTTCGCCGCTGGCGATGTCCTTGAGCATGGCGGCCACGCCGAGGATCGGCCTGGTCACGGTGCGGGCCATCAGCCACACCAGCAGCAGGCCGGCGATGGCGGCGGCCAGGCCCAGGCCCAGTTCCAGCAGGGTGCCGCTGGTATTGAGGGCGTCGAGTTCCTGCTTGAGCGTTTCGGCCGGGCCGGTCAGGGCGCTTTCCGGTACGTCCAGCAGCACGCCCCACGGCTTGCCGCCGGGGATCGGCTCGAAGGCGGCCAGCACTTTCAGGCGCTGCGCACCATGCAGGATCTGCAACTTGCCTTCGGTCAGCTTGCGCACCAGCTCCGCGCCTTGCGCGGTGTCGACCTGGTCCAGGCGCTGGGCCAGCTTGCCGGCATCGGCGCTGTAGCCGGCCAGCAAGCCGACCGGGCTGAGGATGCCGACCGTGGTGCGGCCTTCGTACAGGCCACGGCTGGCCGACTCGCTCAGGGCCTGCAGGCTGTTGAGGTTGATGTCGATGGACAGGGTGGCGATCACCTTGCCGTTGCTCTTGAGCGGGAACACGATGCTGGTCATCAGCACGCGCTGGCCGTCGATGTCGTAGAAGTACGGCTCGACCACGCACACCGTGCCGGTGCTGCGTGGGCACACCCACCAGGTGTTGGCCGGCTGGCCGCTGGGGCCGACTTCGGTGTTGGCCATGTCGTGTTCGGGCAGTGCCATCGAGGTCAACTGGCCGGCGCGCGGTTGCGACCAGTACAGGGCGAAGCGGCCAGTCTCGTTGCTGCCCAGTTCCGCCTGGCCGGTGAACAGCTTGTCCTTGCCGTCCAGTGCGCCGGGCTCGAATACCAGCGACAGGCCGAGCAGGTCAGGGTTGGCCTGCAGCGCGGCACGCACCTGGGCGGTCATGTCCTGGCGCAGGTCGTAGGCGTCGAGGAAGCGTTTTTCCGCCTGTTCACGCAGGAACAGTACCTGGCGGGCAAAACCAGCGCCGTATTGGTAGGCGTCCATGAACTGGCGGCGGATGTTCAGGGCCTGCACTTCACCTTGCGATTCGATGCGCGACTGCGCCGCTTCGCTGAGCATGTGCATGCTGCTGGCCTTGACCAGGTCGGAACTGTGGTCCATGCGGTACAGCGAAAGGCCGACCAGCAAGGTGACGATACTGGCCAGGCACAGGCCGGCCAGCAGGGTGATCTTCCATTGGATGGAGAGTTGTCGCAGCGCAGGCATTGGGGCAAATCCCTTGTAATAGGTTTGATGCTGCATGCTGTATCGGCGCTACAGGATTTTTCTTTATTCAAACGTTCAATTTAAACCCGCTACTTTCGTCTATGTCCTACAAGGACGCGCGGCGCAGACGCTTTTGACTTCTGCTGGCCTGTGCTTCAGAGTGTGCGCCCTTCATAACAACATCCCCTGGTCCGGCCACTGCCTGCGCGCAGCTGTCGCCGGAACGCTCGCTTTTTGTCTGTCGTAAAGAGGTTTGCACACCATGAATGCAGTGATTGCCGCGGTCGGGCTCATGCTGATCCTGAGCCTGTCCCGCGTGCATGTGGTCATCGCGCTGATCATCGGCGCCCTGGCCGGTGGCCTGGTCGGAGGCCTGGGTATCGAGGGCACGCTCAAGGCCTTCAACGGTGGCCTGGGTGGCGGTGCCACGGTGGCGTTGTCGTATGCGCTGCTTGGCGCCTTCGCGGTGGCCATCGCCAAATCGGGCCTGGCCCATGCCCTGGCCGACCGCGCCCTGGCGATGATCGACCGTCAGGGGCATGCCGATGGCGGCAAGGTCAAATGGCTGCTGATCGGCCTGATGCTGGTGGTGGCGGTTTCGTCGCAGAACATCCTGCCGATCCACATCGCCTTCATTCCGTTGCTGGTGCCACCGCTTTTATATGTACTGACGCGCCTGCGCATCGACCGCCGGCTGATCGCCTGTGTGATCACCTTCGGCCTGATCACCCCGTACATGTTCCTGCCGGTGGGCTTTGGCAACATCTTCCTCAACGAGATCCTGCTGGCCAACGTCGCCCGCGCGGGCGTGGACGTGAGCGGGGTCAATGTCACCCACGCCATGGCCATCCCGGCGGCCGGCATGCTCGCTGGCCTGCTGCTGGCCGTGTTCGTCAGCTATCGCAAGAAGCGCGACTACGACCTGGCGCGCATCGAAGAGGTCGAGCAGGTCAGCGTGCAATACAACCCGCTGACCCTGGTGGTCGCCGGTGTGGCCATCGGTGCGGCGTTCATCATCCAGCTGTGGCTGGACTCGATGATCATCGGCGCGATGGTGGGTTTTTTGATCTTCTCGCTGTCGGGCATCGTGCGCTGGAAGGACACTGACGACCTGTTCACCGAGGGCATGAAGATGATGGCGATGATCGGCTTCATCATGATCGCCGCCTCGGGCTTTGCCGATGTGATGAAGGCCACCGGTGAAGTGAAGACCCTGGTCGAGACCTCGGCGCAGTGGATCGACCACAGCAAGGGTATCGGCGCGTTGCTGATGCTGTTGGTGGGGTTGCTGGTGACCATGGGCATCGGCTCGTCGTTCTCCACCGTGCCGATCCTGGCAGCGATCTTCGTGCCGCTGTGCGTGCAACTGGGCTTCGACCCGGTGGCCACGGTGTGCATCGTCGGTACCGCCGGTGCCTTGGGCGATGCCGGTTCGCCAGCTTCGGATTCAACCTTGGGGCCGACCTCGGGGCTGAACGTGGATGGCCAGCACCACCATATCTGGGACACCGTGGTGCCGACGTTCATCCATTACAACCTGCCGTTGCTGGCGTTTGGCTGGTTGGCGGCGATGACGCTTTGACGTGCGTTTGATCTGGGGGGCCGCTCTGCGGCCCTTTCGCCGGCGTAGCCTGCTCTCACTTCCACCGCGTCGAACTTGAGCCTTGTGCTGTACCTGTGGGAGCCGGCTTGCCGGCGATCACCGGCGTAGGCGGTGGCCAGAATCGCGGTGCCTGCATCGCCGGCAAGCCGGCTCCCACAGCAATCGCGGATGTTCAAGGAGCCGGGTTAGACGGCTCCGTCAGCTGCGGCTTGGCGGCGGGGTGATGCGGTTGAGGACGGTGCTGCCGTCCTTGCTGCGGGTGAGGTACACCGGCAGTACCTTGGGCAGGGTGTCGACCAGGCGTGCCACTTCGCGGGTGTTGTAGACACCGCTGATGCGGATCCTGGCAGTGCTGTCATCGGCCAGGCGCAGTGGCTTGTCGAGGTAGCGGTTGATCACCGGCAAGGCCTGGGCCAGGCTCAGGTTGTCCAGCACCAGCTTGCCACTGCGCCAGGCCAGGCTGTTGCCCGAGTCGTCGCTCTGGCTCAACTGCGGTTCGAAATCTCCGGTGTGGTAGCTGGCCTGCATGCCCGGGCCGAGGCGGTAGCCTCCGGCGTTGCCATCGTTGCTGACCAGCACCGAGCCCTCCACCAACGTCACCTTGACCTGGTCTTCATATTTCCACACGTTGAACTGGGTGCCGGTGACCCGGGTCTGGCCGTTGCCGGCACGGACGATGAAGGGGTGGCTGCTGTCGTGCACGACCTTGAAGAACGCCTCGCCCTTGATCAGGGTGACGCGGCGTTCGTCCTTGTAGTTCAGGTAGCGCAGCTCGCTGTGCAGGTTGAGTTCGACGCTGCTGCCGTCGCTCAGGCGTACCTGGCGCAACTGGTCTGTGGTTTCGACATGCTGGTAGCCGTTGGGCAGCCAGCCTTGTTCCCAGCCCACCCAGCCGGCCAGGGGCAGGGCGAGCAGGGCAATGGCCGCCGCCGAGGCCAATGGCCGCCAATTGCGGGCCGCGGCCTGCCGGGGTTTGAGCTCCACCACCTGGGCGCTACGCGGCAGCAGGTCGGCGGTCTGCCAGATCTCCAGCATCGCCTGGTACTCCTGCGCGTGCCGCAGGTCGGCCGCCAGCCACTGGCTGAACGCCGCCTGTTCCGCCGCCGTGCAGTCTTCGGCGTGCAGGCGCATGCACCAATGCGCGGCGGCGTCGGTGATGGCATCGTCTTCGCTGGGGGTGAGGCGGTCCTGGTTCATTACGGCTCCCGGTTTTGCGGGCATTCTACCCTCGGGTGGTGGCTCCCGAGAACGGATTAATGGCGAATGACTATCAATTGTAGGAATTTTCCTGGTGGATGCACATGGGTCGCATTGGCGCGGGGCAGTGTTCGCCCGCGCTGCCCCGTGTTTCAGAATGGCTCGATTACTGACGGATAGAGGCTGACGCTACGGGCCCGAATGCAGGTTTGCATTGCTTGCGTAACGCTGTTCAAAGCGGCCTTGAGTGTGCCCTTCGTGGCTGGGGCTTCGCTTTCACCGTTCAGTGGCCTCTCCAGGCCATGCATATCCATTGCCAACGGCGACCTGGCATTTTTGTCAGTTGCCGTCTTGGACGCGTCGGGATCGAATGTAGCCATCCGATAGCGAGCAGGGGCAAGACAATGGCCTACACCGCCGCAGACTTTCAAAACCACTTTCATTCGGATGAGCCGCTCACGGTGGACGGCATCATCGGCACCTATGTTGTCGCATGGGACGACCAGTTGCAGATCAAGGTGGCTCAGGTACAAAACATCGCCCTTGCGGGTATCAAGTCGGTACCTGAACTCGAGCGGAAAATGGCCGAGGCCTCTGCTGCGCTTGAGCAACTGATCGACGATGGGGCTGTTCTGCTGAAACCTGAGCAATGGCAGAGCCTTTCGCCGGCCAGTGGTCTGGTACTCGCATACTTGCCAGGGGGCTACCTAGGGCCACAGAAGGCAGCCTTCTTATACGGGGTGCCCACCTTTAAAGCCCACGCCGAGTACCCCAAGATCCAATTCGCGGTGGATGCGAAAGGCAGAAGCACTTATGACGCTATCAAAGGAAAGTATGACCCGCTTGGTAAGTGGAGTACCTATGACGGGCAGTATGATTATACCCGTTACATCGGTGACATTTACCTACTGGAGGCTGCGCTGGCAGCCACTGCGGATGACTCGGTAACGCGAGAACCTTCCGAACCTGAGGGCACCCCGGAGGAGCCGTGGAACACCTATTCCGACGGCCCGCTAGCCGATTTCGTGGACATTGGCAGCGAGGACGACAACGACAAGTTGCCGGACATGACGGGCTTTGAGACGGATACGATCGGGGCAGGGGTACACGTATGGCGTAGCCCAGGCTTTCTGCTGGCCGATCGTGATCTGGAGGTTGGTGAAAAGGTCCAGGCCTGGGTGGTGCGCACGCAGGACGGGGGTATCGCCAAAGCCGTTGCCCTGACCGCCAACAAGACCAACAAGGCCATGGCGCAATGGCCGGTCGAATTCCTCAAGGCGGTCAATGCCGCGCCTGCTGCGAGCGAAGGCGGCAAATTGTTGCTCGGCGGTCGTTTGAGCGAAACAGGTGCACTGACGGTAGGCTATACCGATAGCCCATCGACCGCGGCAGTCGCATCAAAGTCGGCGGTAGAGAAAAGTGCCCTGAACCGGCTCCTGAACCGGCTCTGGTGTTACGGCAATGATCATCGGTTGTTCACCAACGCACCATTCCAGACCAATCTGGCGATCGCCGGGCGCCTGCCGGACATGGCCCTGCCCGAGGGGGAAAGTGTGGTTGTCCAGGTTCGCGACCGCACTACGCTGCATCTGTACGAAACCCATCTGTTCACCCCGGTCAGCGAGGCTGAATGTGCTTCGGGCGTATGGTCGAAAGCGCTTTGCACTGCCATCAATGCCGCCTACGGAATGTTGCGGGCGGGTGTGCGGGCGGATGAAAAACCGTGCATAGCGCCAGCCAAAAGCGGCAATGCACTGTGGGTGCCGCAATGTTCCGATTTGTCGGTGGAGGTAGACCGCATCGGTTGGCGCAGGCACCGCGTGGTGGAGGCGTTCGTGCCGGTAGTGGGGGCGACGGTGCAACTGATGCTGTACGACCGTTACTCCGGTGCGCAGTTGCCGGGTTCGCCGTTCAGTTACAAGGTTGCAGAAGGCGAGGCCGATGCTGCGGCATGCCTGGCGGCGATGGGCAAGGCATTGAAGGACTCGACACTGGGGAGCTATCTGCGATTGGCCGGGCGAGGGTCGGTCGACAGTGCCGCTGGGTCGGCAACGGACTGGGCGTTGTGGGTAGTGTCGCTGCCCGTTCGGGTGGTGGTGCTCGGTGTGCCTGGACTAGCCGGCGACTATGAAAAAGCCCTCGAAACACCGGCGGGTGAGTCTCTGACACTGGGGGCGGTGTATGCCGATTATCCGGATGGCTTGAGGCTTGCGCTGGTTGACCGTTGGACTGGGCATGATGTTGCTTCCTGGTCATTCAGGCCCCAGGCAGATGCTGTTTCGAGCCTGGCCGCATGGGCCCATGGGCTGGACGAATGCTTGAGGTCAAGCGGTGATAGAGAGGTGGCATTGATCGGGTGGGGGCAAGCGTCGGCGCAGGGCGCGACCCTCAAAGACGTGAATGACGATCTGACCGAGTGGACGCTGTGGTTGCCGCAGGATCTTGAGTGCTTGCTTACGGTCGGGCTTCTGGTCCCGGAGGTGGAAGTGAAGGGGGCGCCGCCTCGTATAGGGAAGTACCTCACTTCTTTGCGCGACAGCCTGGTGATCGATGAGGCGTACACATATGTCGATGCACGGAAAGGCGGATCGGGCAGCGCGAAACTCTTTGCATGGGGTGGAGATGTATTGTCAACCGCCGATGTTGTTAGTCTTCATGATGATATTGCTTATTCGCGAGGGGGAAAACGCCCGAAATCATTACGCCAGGAAGCATTAGAGAAAGAAAGCAAAAGCGGCTTCTCGAATAGCTACTGGATTAATTCTGAATCACCTAACTATCTTGGTCCTCAAGAAGCTTTACAGTCTGCCAACGTAAGCGCGCTCTTGGCGTCACGACTTTCTCGCTCTGATGTTTTGTTGCCTAGGAAAGATTCTTGGTGCATTCGGCTACCCTTATCCAGTTGGGCTGAAGCTGTTAGTTGCTCAGACGGGGCTATGGTTCTTCAAATTGAGTCTTTTAGTTTGGCAGAGCTATATGTCCTTAGAGCTGTTCAGTGGCTGGAATTTTTGCAGCTGCTGGAGGGGTATGGTGAGTCGGAGAAGCATGATGCTATCAGGCTTAATTTTGGCAAGGTGCTTGATAAGGAGAATTTCCTTGGCGCGTTGCATGAGGAGTTAAATGCGTTAAAGGCTTTGGCGTTACTTTCTGCTGGGTCAGAAGATTTGGTGTCTTGTATTAAGTATTTACTTTCGCTTGCGGCTCGTGTTTGGACACAGCGGCGTGCGGAGAGTATAATTGAAGGTGGTCTTAAAAAAGCGGGCCACAGGAATTTTGATGCTGTTGGGGATGGGCGTAAGTTAATTAAATTTATTGGTTCGATTGTTGAGGCTGCTGTCTTTTTTTCTGACTCCCCTGACCCTGGGGACGAGCTGTATGTTTTTGGGGGGACGAATGAAATTCGTCAAATATTCTATGGGGGAGTGATTTCTGATCGTACATCAATACCTGTAGTCGTACAGAGATTTGAGGATTTTATTGAATCTGAGTGTATAGAATTCTACGATGATCTAGGGTCTGATTCTAACGAGGGTGTGGGCGAAGATAGCGAAGATAGCGAAGATAGCGAAGATAGCGAGGATAGCGAAGATAGCGAAGATAGCGAAGATAGCGAAGATAGCGAAGATAGCGAAGATAGCGAGGATAGCGAGGATAGCGAGGATAGCGAAGATAGCGAAGATAGCGAGGATAGCGAGGATAGCGAGGATAGCGAAGATAGCGAAGATAGCGAGGATAGCGAAGATAGCGAAGATATGTTTGTTCAAAAGGCGAAAGCGTTGGTTCGTACCTACTTTAAAAGTGCGGCAGCTGTTGCGCGTGCTGATGTTATCACTGCAGCGGCGAGTGGTGATCCACTTGCTGTCAGGCTTTTGGATGCATTTTCCGTCTTTGATAAAGCGTTTGTCAATGTTCGCGATGATGCTGGTGTCGGTGATTTTATTTTTTTTGCAACTATGGTGTACAAGATTTTCGAAAGAGGTGGCGAGCACTCTAGGAGCTCAGCTCTATGGGTGGGCTCTCTGATTTTTCGTTCACAATCGCTTTCGGCTTTCGTCTATGATTCTAAGCTCGAATTTGAAAAGGCGATCAAGATATCGCTAGAGGCATTGCGTGTAGAAGAGGAAAAGTCTGCAGATCCGTCAAAATTAGAAGGAGGGGTTGAAGAGGTGCTGGCCAGACCGGAAGTGATGCGTGCGATGAGGGCAGGGGGGGGCGAACGCTGTGAGAGCCGAAATGCTTCGACATTCCACATCTCAGGGTTATGTATTTCTGCGCTTAAGTGAAAAGGCATTGGCTAAATCTATTAAGTTTATCTTCTATGCGTCCGACCTTGCTGTGCCGGGCATCAGTGCGACGCCATTGAATTATGTGATTCAGGGGAAGCACAGGCACAGTGGTGGTATCAATTTGTACTTGCCTGACGGATTGGAGATTGATTATCGATTTCCCCTTGCCAGTGCTAGCTATGTTGACGAAGCCGGGATAAGTTCTATCTGTTACGAGCGCGGCTCGATGCGGGTCGCCAGTGCGCTTTGCATTAATCCGCCCATCAACGGAAAAGCCTTCATCCCTTCAGACACCCTCTGCGCCGACTACGCCAACACAATCGCCTCGGAGATTTACGACATCACCGGCGCAAGTGAAAACGGCGTCGATCCCCGAACTGGCCTGTTCCACGCCCACTACCCCGTAGGTGTGATCCGCGGCTTGAGTGGCAACGGCCCAGAGCTCGACCTGACCCTGCACTACAGCGCCGCCCGGGCCAACGAAAGTGCACTGGGCGATGGCTGGGCCTTCCGTTTTTCCGCCTACGACAATCGCCAGCACCGTTTGACGCTCAGCACCGGCCAGACGATCACGCTGACGGCCGAGCACATCATCAAGGCGACCGGTAAGAAGCGCTTGATGATCAACGGTGTCTGCCTGACGGGGGCCAGCGGCGACTTCAATGACTTGACCGGGTTGACCGTGATTTACCCTTCCGGTCGCAAGGAGCGATTGGCCAAGCCATGCAAGCATGATGGCCTAGAGGCAAATGAACAATACAAGAAGGCGTTGGTCGTCAAGCTCGACAAACTCAAAGAGAACCTTGAGAAATGGCTCAAGGAGGGGGGGAACGTGTATGCCCAGGCTGGCGGGTTGATTTCTGGCGGTGGCCTCGGGCTCCTCATGACGCCCACGCAGCCGGAACTGACCAGCGAGCAGAAAGACGCCATTCGTAAAAAGCTCGAGGCTATCGAGCCGATGCGCAAGGATATGGTGCGCAAGGCATTCGTGCTGGTCCCGAACAGTATCACCTCACCCCAGGGGGGCGAGCTGTCCCTGGCCTGGGAGGGCAAGAAAGGCCACGTCAGCCTGCTGACCATCCGCGATGGCGAGACAACACTGCTAAGCGGCGAGCATGCCGAACCGGTGGCCCAAGGGGAGTACGTCACTACGTTCACGGTCTGGCCGAACAGTGAGGAAGCGTACAGCGTCAAGCTGTTGATCAAGGATTGCCTGCTCACCCAGCTCACCCGCACCGGCAAGGACCAGACCACCCCGGTTCAGGTCGTGAAGTTCGGCTATGAGGGGGAGCCGGTGCTGGATCGGGTGCTCTGTTCCATCGAGGAAGAAGACGGCTCGCTGGAGCACGTGAGCTATGCCCCCGCCTGGAAGCATTGGGAGATCGGCAACAGCCTCATCCCACTGTCGCGGGTCATCCAGCACACCCTGGTGCCGGGTGCCGGGCAGCAGACCATCAGCCATCGCTGGCAGTTCGAGGGGTTGGACAACCTGGCGATGCAAGAGGGCGATCGCATCGTCGCCACCGAGATGCTCGACAACGGCAGCGGCCTGACCGGGCCTTTCACCCGCCGCACCTGGACGCTGAAGAATGGCTTCAGTGTGGAAACGGAGATTGTCGAGGAAACACCTGGCGTTATGCGCGAGACGACGACCCATACCTACCCCGACAGCATCGCCAGCACCGACGAGACCGTGAAGTTTCGCCTGGCTACTCAACCGATCAGGACGACCGTCATCACAGAAGACTTGCGTCCGGCACCTATTGCCCCAGTCGAGCCTTCTACAGCGGAGAATCAGCCATGAGCCAAGACAGCACCTCCACTGCTTCCGAGCCCAGTGCAACGTCTAGCCCGCTAAAAAAACTGACGCAGACCACATGTTCGGTCTACGACCAGCGCTCGGGGCTGCTTACCCAGTTGACGGAAGATGATGGCCAGACCACCTACCTGGACTACTACCAGGTGCCCACCAAGGCCAAAACCGACCGCAGCGACCAGCTACCGCTGCTGACTACCTTGCTGAAAGACTTCAAGTTGCAAGGTCCAACCGGCACCAAGCTGCTGGATGCAATGGCACTGTCCTGCCCGAATATCCCTGACAGCACACTGCCGCCATTGATGGCCCAATGTGAGTACCAGCAGTTTCCAGACGAAAGCAAGCGCTCGGTCATGTTGTTGACTCTGTACGGCTATGCCCAAGGCAGCAAGAACGCCAGCGGTGTGCTGATTCCAGACACAGTGCTGAAACTCGAGGGCGTAGCGGTGGACACAACTGTCTCCCCTTGGACAGTGGAAATGGCTGAAGGGCGCGAAGGGCTCGTTGTGGACCTGCTGCAATTAATCAACACGCGAAGTGCGGACGAGATCAAGACAGTGACGACCTCGACGCGCTGGTACAAAAACAACGCCACCCGTCAAGAACGGACTCTGACTCAGACGACCAAGGTCGACACTACGAACGGTACGTTGCTCACGAAAAGCACCGCGCCGTTGCAGCTGGGTGAGCTCACCTTAACCGCCATCCTGGCGCAACAACTGCGTTCGGCGCGCAGCGGCCGCGTGTTGCTGGAAACCCAGCAGGATGAGCTTGGGCGGCCCAAAGTCATGCTGTCCCCGCGATACGATGTTCGCGATCGTTCGCTTGGTAGCCGTTGTTATGCTTGGGATGAAGCGGACTTCATCAAGGGTAGCCGTGACGATAATGCCCTGACAGCCGAGCATTTGGAGTGGATCGACACTGGAGACGGCACCTGGGTACGTGTGCAGGGGCCGGATGGGCGTTGCGGGCGCACTCTGCTCGATGGCTTGCAGCGGCCGGTACGCCGCGAGCTGCAACGAATCGCGGGCGATAATCATGATGATGCCAACTACATCTGCCTGGAAGAAATTGCTTACGACACCAATGGTGGGATAGCTCACCGGTGTACCTATGACTACCTACCTGGTGGTTTGTGCTTGCGCAACGAAGGTGTGGCCTTGTCGGAAAACCAGCGTGACTGGTTCTGGCAAGCGCAAGAACGGATATCGGCGCAGGTCAGCCAAGGTGGTGAAGCCCTGACCACCAAAACCATGACGGGCACCCTGGTGCAAGGCCCGCTGCGCCGACTCACGTTAAGACAGGAGAATTTGCGTGACGGGAAAGTCACTCGGACCTGTCTGAATGAGCGCTGGAACGCCACGACCAAGGCCCTGGAAGAGACCGGGTTGTCGTGGGTCCAGCGTTTCGATGCCCAGGGGCAACTGACCCAGGTAGTTGAGCAGCATCAGGTCAATGGGCAGTCGATCAAACGCAATTGGACTTGCGACCATGATGAATTAGGCAGGAGGGTGAAAATCGTCACTCCGGATGAGAGCGTGTTGGAGTGGTCGTATGAAGGGTTTGGGACGACGCCTGTGAAGATCACCCTTACTGCAAAGGGAAAAGGTGGCCAGGTACTGGGCACGGCTGTCAACCAGGGTGAAGAAATGATCGCTCGCACGGTTGGAACTGCCGAGTCGCCCCTCAAGCACTCTCTTGACGGCAAGCGAGTCCGGCGCCCGGATGATACTCGCATCTGGAACGAGCTCAGCGACGATGGCAACACATTGAGCTGGTACACCGATTTCGCCGAGAGTGGCGTCAAGGTGCCTAAGCGGCTGGTAGCTTCGTTCACCTATAACGAAGTCACCCAGGGCCTGTACAGCGAACGACCTGAACAGGCCTTGTCAGCGCAAGCGCGCATTCACTGTGAAAGCACGGCACCGCAGCTGTTGGGGCGGTACTTGTCGACGCGCTATGTGCGTGGCATGCGCCAGCTGCAGCATAGCCAGCGATCACTGCGCAGTGGCGGTGGAGTTGGGCGCCATGCCAGCGGCGTCACCCACCGGGCTTGGCAAGATGGGCAGCAGCGCCGTAACCGCATACGCCGGGGAGGGTTGGAATACCGATACCTTTATGGCGCCCAAGGGGAAATCGAGCAACTAGTCCTACAGGAGCTGCGCAGTGGACGCACCTTGTCGCTACGCATGACCTATGACAGCTTTGGCCGGGAAATTCAGCGAACTTATCGTTTGGATGGGGTGCTCATGAGTCGGTACCAGCAAAGCTGGTCTGCTATAGGGCAACTGCTGGAAAAAACCTGGTACCGCAATGGCGAGGATCAGCCGACGCGCACCGAGACGTTTACCTATTGCAAGTTTCGTAATGAACTTGAGACGTGGAGTGTCGTGGCTGCCGACGGTTTCGCCATCGAAGACGCGAATGGTAAGGCACTCAAGGCGCAGGCTTATACCTACGATGAGTTAGGAAATGTACTGAGCTGCATCACGACGTTTGACGATGACGCGTGCGAGACGCGTACCTATGCCTATAGTGACGCGACACAACCGACACGGCGTACGAGTACCACCTTGGTGGTCCCAGGTAGCAAGGGGGGGAATGCTGTCGAACTTGATACTGATGTCAATGGCAGCCTGGTGAGCAATGCCCAGGGACAGTCGTTGACATATACCTATGATGGCCAACTGCAATCGATCAAGGATGGTGACCAGCTCATTACCTCCTATGAATATGATGAGCTAGGGCGCCTTGCAACGCAGTGGAACGAAAGCCTCAAGCAGCGCCATGTGTTCGAGTATGACCAGGACCGGCTGTGTGGTGAGCAATGGCTGAGTGCTGAAGGCGTAATGCTCAAGCATCGAGTGTTGGACGAAGAGGCCGGGCTGGCGGTCTATCACACCGATCAGGGGGAGGAAGGCGATACCACACGCTTGTACTTCGTTCTGGCGGACCCTCAGGGCAGTGGGGGAGAAGAGTACGTGATTGACGGCACGGGGCAGTGGCAGAGTCAGTCCATCGGGTTTACCCCATGGGGGGAGGCACCTTTACGACGTCTCACTGCAATGAACAGCGGACTAAGCTACAACGCTCAACGCGTTGACCCAGTGACCGGCCATTATCACCTGGGCAATGGCTATCGAGTATACGACCCACAACACCAGGCGTTCTATCAGAGTGACAGCCTCAGCCCGTTTGGTGAGGGTGGACTGAACGATCGGGCTTATTGCGCCGGCCGGGACCCGGTGAACTGGCACGACCCCAGCGGGCATATCATGATCAATCGCCGTGAGCAGTCTGAAAGCCTCGCATCGTTGGACGAGATGATTCGTGATACCACGCCACCGCACCATGAGCCGACGCCATGGTGGGAATACTTGGTGTTGGGTTATCTGTTTATCTTGGCCGTTGCGGCGGCGGTCGTGACCGCTGGGGCCGCTGGGGCGTTGATACTGGCGGTCGCGATGGCGGCCACTGCTTTGAGTGCCGCTGCAATGGCAACGCGGCATAGCAATCCAGTGTTATCTAACAAGCTCGACTTGGCGTCCGTCATAGTGGGCTTCGCAGATACGATTCTCACAGGAGGAGCCAAAGCAGCAGCGAAGATTGGCAAGTGGGGCATGCAAGCAGCTAGGTCAGGTCGGTCTTTACGTAATTATGTGAAGGTTGCAAGCCTCAAACTGCTCAGCAAGCTTTCTGGGGGAGTTAAACTCCAGGCCACTATCATGCCGCAACGGGCAGTAAGCCCTGTAGGTGCTTCCTCCCATCTGAATCGGTCAATGATCACTTGGGGTGGCGCAATTGATTCTCCCTTTTCGGTTTACTACAGCAGCAACCCTGACTGCACCGCCAAGATCTGGGTAGCACATGACCTCTACAATGTCAAGCCGGCGCTTCAGCACAACATACTTGAGGTGCAGAAAGCGAAATCATCGCTCGCAGGCATCGTAACGGATGCTGAAAGTATTCTGCCTAGTACCATCAATACCGGGAGCGGTGCGCTGACCGACTTTAATGCTGCTGTGAAGCGGGCAAAAGATGCTCAAGTGGATATTCAGGCCATCGGGAATGAAATGGCATCACTTAGTGTCAGCCTGCAACAGTGCGAGAATGCCTTGCAAACACAATTATTAGACCTTGCGCCCTGGGACAAAAAATACGACGACTGGACCGCATTACTGGATTCGTTCAGGAAACAAAATACAGGCGAGCCTTTAAAAAGACAGCAGTTGCTGGCTTTTTTCAAAAAGCAGAATTTGAAGCCGAATGGTTACGACGCCCTCAAAAGTCGAAGCGTGCTGAGCCCGAAAAGTGAAAACGCTTTCGTAATTAAAGAGTGCACGTTACTCATTGATAAGGAGCATGGGGCACGGATCGCTCTCAAGAAAAGCCTGAGCCTGGCGCAGAAACTTGAACAAGACAAAGTTGGACCTTTGCTGCAGCGCTTGAAGGCCAGTAAGGGTGAGATTGCAAGCGTGCTAAAAGAGTTACCGGAAAAAATGTTGCTGTATGCAAACTCTATTTCCGATGCCACCTTGAGCGCCAGTGCGCTGACAGCGCAGGGACGAGTATTGATGGCGTCGTCAAACACTGCGTTTAGTTTCAGACATCCGCTGAAACGGCTGAAGCTGATGTTTCATGGTGCAAGGCCGCAGCATATAAATGGTCCCGTTCCAACCTCTCAAGCTGTTGTACAGATTCCCGCCTATCCGGGAGCACCTAACAAAAGCTACTGGGGGGCTGACAAAATGTACTCGGAGCTGTCCGCGTTGACAGACAGAAACGGTAGGCAATTGATCGATTTTAAATCAGTAGATGTCATTCAGTTAAATATGTGCCATGGCGCGGCAGGGGGACAGCACTCGTTTGCCCAAGAGATGTCCGTGCTTGCCGGCTCCCCGGTCAAAGGGTATGTGGAACCACTGACGACGTTATACTCGGTGGATACTCTGGATGATACGGTTCAGCATACCTTTAAAGGGGTGAATAGTGGGATGACCCCAGGTGCGCCGGGCTGGACAGAGATGAAAGAGGTGGTTTACTTTGTTACTGACAACTTTAGGGATACGCTGTATCTGCGAAGTGCCAAGTTGAAGGCTAATCCTCAATTGCACTCTGTGGCCTATGACCCGCAATGGTTTTTTCCGAAAAATCGGGCGAAACCACAGTCGCATCAAGATCTGAAGCAGTGGATGCGCCTACTGTAAGGCTACTCAAGCGTACGCTGTAGATCGAGTTGACGAGGGCGCTGGCGTGTCCAGATTATGATTTTCTAATGCGGTGTTTCAGAGGTACTACTGAAACACCGCATTAGCGAATGAAATGCACCTTACCGCTATCATCATTACCCATATAGATGCCATACACCCCCGCCTGACGCTCAAGAATGTACCGCTCCTAGGCTCTGTCTGAAATCCCAAGAAACTGAAATGTGGCCTCGGAACAGCCTGGGTTCTGTACAGTCGCCGGCCATCTACGGAAAGGAATTCTGTGATGGCAAAGCGTTATGAACTCTCGGATGAAGCGTGGGCAGTGGTCGCCGACCTCTTTACGGCGGCCCACGTCAGGGGCAGGCCCCGCAGCAGTGATCGTTTGATGCTCGATGGTGTGCTCTGGGTGCTCTGCTCAGGAGCAGCCTGGCGAGATATGCCCGAGCGCTTCGGGTCTTGGGCAACGGTCTATCACCGCTTCCGACTCTGGCGAAACCGCGGAACATTCGATCAGATGCTCAGACGATTGCACCTCAGACTCAATGACAAAGGCTTGATCGATCCCCACACCTGGATGATCGATTCGACCGCTGTTCGAGCAACCCGTGCTTCATCTGGAGCGCGGAAAAAAGGGGGCCTGACGAGCCTGCCGATCACGCTCTAGGCCGCAGTCGCGGCGGCCTGACAACCAAAATCCATATGCTCTGCGACGCCAACGGGATACCGTTGCGCTTCCTTCTCTCTGGCGGCCAAGCCAGCGACATCAGCTATGCCCAGCCGTTGCTTGATGATGTCAGCATCCCGACAAACCAGCGTGGTCGTCCACGCAAACGATGCAAATGGTTGCTGGCTGACAAAGGCTACGACGCCGAGGCCTTGCGCCGTTACTGCGATCGATATCGGATGCAGCCGGTCATTCCGCTGCGCTCAATGAAACGCAAGCCCAAACCCGGCTTGCCGAGACTGTTTGATCGCCCCAAATATCGACAGCGCAACATCATCGAACGCATGTTCGGCTGGCTAAAAGAGAACCGCCGAATCGTCACGCGCTTCGACAAGCTCGCAAAAAGTTATGCCGCAATGGTCTCGCTGGCTTGCGTCATGCGGTGTATGCGACGGCTTTTTTCAGACAGAGCCTAGATCTGCCGAATCGCCGGGTAGTAGATTTCATCCCACGGAATCTCCTCAGGCTCGAAAAACTTGTAGGCCAGGGTCTCAGGCCCATACTCCCCGGTCTTTTCAGTCGTAATGGCCCGAAAGATGATCTACGCCTCGCTGATCTGCGTCACGCTGAAGATCGAGTAGGGCGAGACGATCTCGGTGCGCACGCCACTCTCTTCCCACACCTAGCGCAACGCAGTCTGCTCGGTGGTCTCGCCGGCCTCCATGGACCCGGCCGGCAGTGTCCAAGTCCCCGGCCGCGGAAAATTTCCACACCTGCGTTACCGGCCTGCTGCTCGGCCGCGCTGCAATCCTGAAGGACCGCATCCTCGACTGGCACCTTGAAGCCCACGGCGTCACCGCCGCACAGTTCAAGGTTCTGATCATTGTCACCCAGTACCAGGTCAACTGCCCGGCCGAGCTGTGCCGCTAGCTGGGCCTGGACAGTGGCTCGATGACCCGCATGCTCGACCGCCTCAAGCAGAAGGACCTGATCTTGTGCAATCGCTGTCCCGAAGAACGCCGCCAGGTGCGCCTGGCACTCAGTGCCTATGGCCAAAGCCTGGTCGACCGCCTGCCCCTGGTCGGCGCGGCGGCGATTAGGGCTTGCGAGACCGTATTAATGACGAATGACTATCAATTGTAGGAAATCTCCGATTAGTTGCGCATGGCTCGTATCTGCTTTCAGCCCATCGCGGGGCAGATCCGCGATGGGCCGAGGTTTCAGAACTGCTCTGCAGCCATCCCATACAGGCTGGCGCTGCCGGCTCGAATGCTGGCTTCCAGGGCCAGGCCACGTGGCAACACGCGCTGGAAGTAGAACGCCGCGCAGTCGAGCTTGGCGCCATGGAAGGCCGGGTCCTGCGCCTGCCGGGCCTGTGCCACGTTAGCCATGCGCGCCCACATATAGGCATAGGCGGTCAAACCGAACAGGTGCAGGTATTCCACCGCCGAGGCGCTGACCAGGTTGGCATCCGTGCGGGCCTGCGCCTGCAGCCACTGGCTGACGCGCTCCAGGCGCACCAGCGCCTCCAGCAGCGCCTCGCGATGCAGCGCGGCGTCCACGCAAAAGGCGCGGATCTCGGCCACCAGGCCAGCCAGAGCCTGGCCACCCTCGCCCAGTACCTTGCGCCCGAGCAGGTCGAGGGCCTGGATACCGTTGGTGCCCTCATAGATTTGTGCGATGCGCACGTCGCGCACGCGCTGCTCCTGGCCCCATTCGCGGATGTAGCCGTGGCCGCCAAACACCTGCTGGCCCAGCACACAGCTTTCCAGGCCGTTGTCGGTGAAGAATGCCTTGGCCACTGGCGTCAGCAGGGCCACCTGGCGCTGGGCACGCTC
The DNA here is from genome assembly GCF_003940825.1 of Pseudomonas oryziphila. Classification (NCBI taxonomy): domain Bacteria; kingdom Pseudomonadati; phylum Pseudomonadota; class Gammaproteobacteria; order Pseudomonadales; family Pseudomonadaceae; genus Pseudomonas; species Pseudomonas oryziphila. The sequence goes on from NZ_CP034338.1 coordinate 2,606,360, forward strand.
GCGCTCGCCGGCATCCTCGGCGTAACGGGCGATGTCCAGCTGTTGCCCGACGTACACGGCGAAGGCGCGGCCACCCTCGGTAAGGGTGCGCATGGTCAGCAGCATGCGCCGCACATCGCCGTGCACGATGATCGGGTCGGCGCTGCGCGCGGGGGCGTCGCTGCCTGTGGCTGCGCGGCTTTGCAGGCGCTCGTTGGCGTAACGTGCGGCAGCCTGGTACGAGGCCTCGGCGCAACCGATGCCCTGCAGGCCGATGGACAGCCGCTCGTAGTTCATCATGGTGAACATCGCCGCCAGGCCTTTGTTCGCCTCGCCAACCAGATAACCCTCGGCCTGGTCGAAGTTCATCACGCAGGTGGCCGAGGCCTTGATGCCCATCTTGTGTTCGATCGACCCGCAGTGGGCGCCGTTGCGCGCGCCCAGGCTGCCATCGGCTGCGACCCGGTATTTCGGCACCAGGAACAGCGAGATGCCCTTGGCGCCGGCCGGTGCGTCGGGCAGGCGCGCCAGCACCAGGTGGACGATGTTCTCGGTGAGGTCCTGTTCGCCACCGGTGATGAAGATCTTGCTGCCGCTCAGTTGATAGCTGCCATCGGCCTGGGGTTCGGCGCGAGTGCGGATCAGCCCCAGGTCGGTGCCGGCGTGGGGCTCGGTCAGGCACATGGTGCCGGCCCAGCGGCCTTGGTACAGCGCTGGCAGGTAAGTGGCCTTGAGCTGTTCGCTGGCGTGGGCGTCGATGGCCAGGCAACTGCCGGCGGTGAGCGCGGAATACAGGCTGAAGCTGCTGTCGGCGGCGTACAGCATCTCTTCGAACAGCACCCCGAGCATTTTCGGCATACCCATGCCGCCGTGCTCGGGGTTACCGCCCAGGCCGACCCAGCCGCCCTCGCGGTAGGTGCGCCAGGCTTCCCGGAAACCGTCCGGGGTGCGCACTTCGCCGTTGGCGAACTGCACGCCCTGTTCGTCGCCGTTACGGCTGAGCGGGGCGATCAGCTGGCTGGTGAGGCGGGCGGCTTCTTCGAGGATGGCGTCGGCGGTGTCGGCATCGAGCCGCTCGGCCAGGGCGGGAAGGCGTGTCCACAGGGCAGGGCCTTGGAACACCTCGTGGAGGACGAAGTGCATGTCGCGCAGAGGGGCGGAGTAGTCGGTCATGGCAAGGCTCATCTTAAGGTAAGGCGCATGGGGGCGCTGTGCGCCCCTTTCGCGACACAAGGCCGCTCCTACAGGCAGTGCGCGGTTTTTTGCAGGAGCGGCCTTGTGTCGCGAAAGGGCTGCGCAGCAGCCCCAGGATTCGGTGGGTTCAGAGCGCCCGGGCGCGGTCGCGCAGTACGTACTTCTGGATCTTGCCGGTGCTGGTCTTGGGTAATTCGCCGAACACCACGGTCTTCGGCACCTTGAACCCGGCCAGATGCTCGCGGCACCAGGCGACGATTTCGCTTTCGCGGGTACCGCCGTGGCCGGTCTTGAGGGTGACGAAGGCGCAAGGCGTCTCGCCCCATTTTTCGTCAGGGCGCGCCACCACGGCGGCTTCGAGCACGGCCGGGTGGCGGTACAGGGCGTCCTCGACCTCGATGGTGGAGATGTTCTCGCCGCCGGAAATGATGATGTCCTTGAGCCGGTCCTTGATCTCGACGTAGCCGTCGGCACGCCACACCGCCAGGTCGCCGGTGTGGAACCAGCCGCCGCGGAAGGCCTCGGCGGTGGCCTCAGGGTTCTTCAGGTAGCCCTTCATCACGGTGTTGCCGCGCATGAAGATCTCACCCAGGGTATTGCCGTCGCGCGGTACCGGTTCGAGGGTTTGCGGGTCGGCGACCATCAGGCCGTCCAGGGTCGGGTAGCGCACGCCCTGGCGCGACTTGATCCGCGCCCGTTCATCCAGGGTCAGCGCGTCCCACTCCTCATGCCAGGCACACACGGTCACTGGGCCGTAGACCTCGGTCAGGCCGTAGGTGTGGGTGATGTGGATGCCCATTTCTTCCACCGCACCGATCACCTTGGCCGGCGGTGCGGCGCCGGCGACCATCGCCTGCACCGGGTGTTCGATGGCGGCCTTGGCGGCGTCGGGCATGTTGACCAGGGCGTTGAGCACGATCGGCGCGCCGCACAGGTGGCTGACCCGGTGTTCGCGGATCAGCGTGAGGATCTTCTGCGGGTCGACCCGGCGCAGGAACACGTGAGTGCCGGCCAGCGCGGTGACGGTCCAGGGGTAGCACCAGCCGTTGCAGTGGAACATCGGCAGGGTCCACAGGTACACCGGGCGGTGGCCCATGGCCCAGGTCATCTGGTTGCCCAAGGCGTTGAGGTAGGCGCCGCGGTGGTGATAGACCACGCCCTTGGGGTTACCGGTGGTGCCGGAGGTGTAGTTGAGCGAGATCGCCTGCCATTCGTCCTCCGGCCACTCCCAGGCGAAGTCCGGGTCGCCCTCGGCGAGCAGGGCCTCGTAGTCCAGGTCGCTGACCGGCTGGCCCTCGCCGTATTCCGGGTCGTCCACGTCGATCACCAGCGGCGGGTGTTCGAGCAGGGCCAGGGCAACGCGGATCACGCCGTGGAACTCGCGGTCGCCGATCAGCACCTTGGCCTCGCCATGGCGCAGCATGAAGGCGATGGCCTCGGCGTCCAGGCGCACGTTGAGGGTGTTGAGCACCGCGCCGATCATCGGTACGCCGAAGTGCGCTTCGAGCATGGCCGGGATATTCGGCAGCATCACCGCCACCGTGTCGCCACGGCCGACGCCACGGCCTTGCAGGGCGCTGGCCAGGCGTCGGCAGCGGGCATAGGTTTCGCGCCAGTCACGGCGGATGGCACCATGGATCACGGCCGGGTACTGGCCATATACCGCGGCGGTGCGTTCGATGAAGCTCAGCGGGGTGAGGGCGACGTGGTTGACAGGTGCGGGCATCAGGCCCTGGGAGAAGATCGACATGCGCGGTTCCTGTAGGGGAGGCAGGCGCACTCCGTGCGCTAGACCCCCGGTGGCTGATTGTTAGCTCTGATCAGGGTGTGGGAGGGGCGTGCCTCCCTGTCGCTTTTTTACGCGAGCCGCTATGGTATCTGGAAGATCGACTATAGCAATATAGTAAAACTACTATAACAAGAGCCTTTTCCCGTGAAGCCTGACTGCTCCCCCTTGCTCGCCCTGGACCCGCAACCGAGCCTGCTGCTGGCGGCCGATGCCGGCCCCTTGCAGCTCAACGCCGCCTTGCAGGCACTGATTGCCGAAGGGCCGCCGCTGGCCAGTTGGCTACCGGGCAACCATGCCGCGCTGGTGCGCGCCTGCCTGCGCCAGGGGCGGGCAATAAGCGAGGTCGAGGCTCAGGTAGGCGAGCGCATCTTGCTGTGGACCTTCATCCCCGATCACGCAGGCCAACAGGTGCTGGCCCGCTGCCGCGATGCCAGCGGCGAGCGCCAGGGTGAGCGCGAGGCCAGCCGGGCCCGACGGCTGTACCGGCTGATCACCGAGAACACCACCGACCTGATTTCCCGGCACAGCCCGGACGGGCGCTTTCTCGATGCCACGCCTGCGGCCTTCCGCCTGCTCGGGGTATGGCCGGAGCAATTACGCGGCAACCCGGCACGCAGCCTGCTGCACCCGCGCGAGCGCCGCCAGGCGCTGTTGCAGGCCGGTGCGGCGCTGGAGGCGGACGGCTACCACACCATGACCTGCCGCGTGCGCCATGCCGATGGCCGTTACCGTTGGTTCGAGATCGCCTGCCGGGCGATCCGCGAAACCTATACCGGTGCGGTGGTAGAGATCGTCGCCGTGTCCCGCGATATCACCCTGCGCATCGAGGCTCAGGAAAACCTGGCCCATAGCGCTCGGGTCGCAACGCTGGGCGAGTTGGCTTCGGGCATCGCCCACGAGATCAACCAGCCGCTGGCCGCGGTGCTCAACTACAGCAATGCCAGCCTGCGCTACCTGAACAATCTGGAGCACGATCCGCACGCCCGCGAGCGGGTTGCCCAGGGCCTGCAACGGATCAACCAGCAGGCCACCCATGCCGCCGAGGTGATCCGCCGGCTGCGCGCCTTCCTGCGCAAGGGCCCGCGCCAGCTGCAGGCGCTGGATATCGCCCAGGTTGCCGGGGAAGTGCTCAGGCTTTGCGCCTGGGAAGCGGGTGCTGCGCAGGTTCGCATCGAACAGCGGCTGGGGCCGCAGCTGCCGACGGTGTACGCCGATCGGGTGTTGCTGGAGCAGGTGCTGCTCAACCTGCTGCGCAATGCCATCGACGCCAACCGTGAGCAACACGCAGGCCAACCGTCGCGTATCCTGCTGGGCGCCTGGCGCCAGGATGACGGGCTGCTGGTGGAGGTGGCCGACCAGGGGCCTGGCGTGGCGCCTGAGCAGTTGGAGGCGATCTTTGCGCCGTTCACCACCAGCAAGGCCGATGGCCTGGGCCTGGGGTTGAGCATGAGCCGCAGCATTGTCGAAGGCTTGGGTGGCAGTCTGTGGGCACGGCTGGGCGAGGGTGGCGGGTTGGTGTTGTGTTGTCGGCTGGCGGTGAACCGGACATGAAGGAGGGGGCGGTGGTGCAAGCGAAGGTGTATGTGGTGGACGACGACCCGGGGATGCTCGATTCGACGGTGTGGTTGCTTGAGTCGGTGGGCTTGCAGGCTTTGCCGTTTACCAGTGGCCAGGCGTTTCTGGAGGCCTGCGACGGTAGTGGCCCGGCTTGTGTGTTGCTGGATGTGCGCATGCCGGGGATGGGCGGGCTGGCGGTGCAGCAGGCGTTGCAGCAGCGGGGGGTGGACATGCCGTTGATCTTTGTCAGCGGGCATGCCGATGTGCCGATCGTGGTGCGGGCGTTCAAGGCGGGGGCCTGTGATTTCATCGAGAAGCCGTATAACGATCAGTTGCTGCTGGACAGTGTGCAGGCGGCGCTTGGGCGTGCCCAGGGGGGGAATGGGGCGGTGGAGGAGGTGCAGGGGCGGATCGACAGCCTGACGCCGCGGGAGCGGGATGTGTTCATTCCGTTGGTGCAGGGGTTGGGGAATCGGGAGATTGCCGAGCGGTTGGGGGTCAGTGTCAAGACCATTGACCTTTATCGGGGGCGGGTGATGAAGCGGATGCAGGCGGGGAGTTTGGCGGAGTTGGTGGGGATGGCGATTGCTTGTGGGGTGGTGGGGGCGTTGGGGTTACGGGAGGTTTGAACTGGGCTGTCGTTGGTTTCAAGTTTCAAGTTTCAAGTTTCAAGTTATAGCTTCGGCTATGCACTTAAAAGTCATTAATTATTGGTTGTTGGTTGTTGGTTGTTGGTTTTGGAAGTTGTATGCGCATTCATTTGCGATGTCGACGCTTAGTCACCTTTCCGCCCTTACGGCGGCCTACTTTGGTCTTGGCCAAAGTAGGCAAAGCCGCTCGCTCCCATCATACGGCCCCTACGCTGCGCTTCGGGGTCCCTTCGCTCCGGCGTCCTCCGGGCCCGCGCGGCCTCCGACTTGCTGCGCAAGTCTACATCTCGCGCCTTCGGCTAACGCCGAAGGGTGCTGCGCACCAGGGCCCTCCAGACGCCTACGCTCAGCCTCCTGAAGTCGCGAAGTTAGGGGCGGCGCCTGGGCTGGCGTTAGCTGCCGCTAGTTGGATTGGCTGGGAACTCAGGATTGCAATCGCTGGCAAGCCAGCTCCCACAAGTTAGAGCGAACTTTCAAACTTGCGCTGTACCTGTGGGAGCCGGCTTGCCGGCGATAGGGCCCGAACATACAACACATAAACAACAGCCAAGCCTAGATAGCCGTATTACTGCTCTTGATCTGCTCTTGATCTGTTTTTGCTTTTGCTTCTAAGCGCGCAATAGCCCAGGCAACACAAATTGCGACTTCAGGAGGCCGAGTGGAGGTGACTGTAGGGCCCTGGTGCGCAGCACCCTTCGGCGTAAGCCGAAGGCGCGAGATGTAGACTTGCGCAGCAAGTCGTAGGCCGCGCGGGCCCGGAAGGCACCGGAGCGAGGGGACCCCGGAGCGCAGCGCAGGGGCCGTATGATGGGAGCGGGCGGCTTTGCCTACTTTGGCCAAGACCAAAGTAGGCCGCCGTAAGGGCGGAAAGGTGACTAAAAGTCGCCATCGCCGCTGAATGCGCATACATCTATCAAAACCACCACCCTGAAATCCGACCCCGACCCCGACCCCGACCCCGACCCCGACCCCGACCCCGACCCCGACCCCGACCCCGACCCCGACCCCGACCCCCAAAATGAAATTGTACTTAGCACCCTAATCAATGCTTTGACATTCCCTGCCTAGGCAGTAATATTTACACACAATTACCCGAGCAACCCCCGATGTCCCATTTCACCCCGGAAAACTTCCAGACCTGCGCCATCGGCATGCTGCTCGGTCGCGCCGCGATCCTCAAAGACCGCATCCTCGACTGGCACCTCGAAGCCCACGGCGTCACCGCCGCACAATTCAAGGTGCTGATCATCGTCACCCAGTACCAGGTCGACACCCCGGCCGAGCTGTGCCGCTACCTGGGCCTGGACAGCGGCTCGATGACCCGCATGCTCGACCGCCTCGAGCAGAAAGGCCTGATCCTGCGCAACCGCTGCCCCGAAGACCGCCGCCAGGTGCGCCTGGCACTCAGCGCCGACGGCCAACGCCTGGCCGACCGCCTGCCCCAGGTCGGCGCGGCGGCGATGAACGAACTGGTCGGCGTGCTGCAGCCCGAGGAGCTGAAAACCCTCGAAAGCCTGCTCGCCAAAGTCCTGCTCAGCGCCGGCGACCCCCTGACGATCCGCCGCTTCGGCGATCGTTGATCCCTGTCACGCATTCTCCAAGGTATTGTCATGGCCACTCCCGCTGACACCTCCACCCCAGCTGCCGCGCCCGACAACACGCGTAAACGCAAGGCCTGGCTGCTCGGCCTGCTACTGCTTCTGATCCTCGCCGGGGCCGCCACCTGGGCCTGGTACAGCCTGGTCGGGCGCTGGCAGGAAAGCACCGACGATGCCTATGTAAGCGGCAACGTCGTTGAAATCACCCCCCTGGTTACCGGCACCGTCACCAGCATCGGCGCCGATGACGGCGACCTGGTGCAGGCAGGGCAAGTACTGCTGCAGTTCGACCCGGCCGACAGCGAAGTGGCCCTGCAGTCCGCCGAGGCCAAACTGGCGCGCAGCGTGCGCCAGGTGCGCGGCCTGTACAGCAACGTCGACGCGCTCAAGGCGCAGGTGGAAACCCGTCAGGCCGAGTTGCAGAAGGCTCAGCAAAACTACAACCGCCGCAAGGTACTGGCCGACAGCGGCGCCATCGCCCAGGAAGAGATCGCCCATGCCCGTGACGACCTGACCGTGGCCCAGGCTGCCGTCAACAGCGCGCGCCAGCAGCTCAACACCAGCACGGCGTTGGTCGACGACACCGTGGTCTCGTCGCACCCCGAAGTCATGGCCGCCGCCGCCGATCTGCGCCAGGCCTACCTCGACCACGCCCGCACCACCCTGGTGGCGCCGGTCACCGGCCATGTGGCCAAGCGCACCGTGCAACTGGGCCAGCGCCTGCAGCCGGGCACCGCGACCATGGCGGTGATCCCGCTGGACGAGGTGTGGATCGACGCCAACTTCAAGGAAACCCAACTGCGCGACATGCGCATCGGTCAGCCGGTGCAGATCACTGCCGATCTGTACGGCAGCGACGTCAAGTACAGCGGTACCGTCGACAGCCTGGGCGCCGGTACCGGCAGCGCCTTCGCCCTGCTGCCAGCGCAGAACGCCACCGGCAACTGGATCAAGATCGTCCAGCGGGTGCCGGTACGTATCCACCTGAACCCCGAGCAGTTGAAAGACCACCCGCTGCGCATCGGCTTGTCCACGGTCGTGGAAGTCGACCTGCACGACCAGAGCGGCCCGGCCCTGGCCCAGCAGCCACCGCAGCAGGCCAGCTACAGCACCCAGGTGTATGACCGCCAGTTGGCTGAGGCCGACAACCTGATCGCCCGGTTGATCCACGACAACAGCGCCAGCGGCAAGACAGCGCAGCGATGAGCCAGGCAGCCCCCGCGCAGTTCACCCCGCCGAGCCTGCTGCTGACCACCATCGGCCTGTCGCTGGCGACCTTCATGCAGGTGCTCGACACCACCATTGCCAACGTGGCGCTGCCGACCATCTCCGGCAACCTCGGCGTGAGTTACGAGCAGGGCACCTGGGTGATCACCTCGTTCGCGGTGAGCAACGCCATCGCCTTGCCGCTCACCGGCTGGCTGAGCCGGCGCTTCGGTGAGGTCAAGCTGTTCATCTGGGCCACCTTGCTGTTCGTGCTGGCATCGTTCCTCTGCGGCGTCGCCCAGTCGATGCCCGAGCTGGTCGGGTTCCGCGTGTTGCAGGGCGTGGTCGCCGGGCCCTTGTACCCGATGACCCAGACCTTGCTGATTGCCGTTTACCCGCCGGCCAAGCGCGGCATGGCCCTGGCGCTGCTGGCGATGGTCACGGTGGTGGCGCCGATAGCCGGGCCGATACTCGGCGGCTGGATCACCGACAGCTACAGCTGGCCCTGGATCTTCTTCATCAACGTCCCGATCGGCCTGTTCGCCGCCGCAGTGGTGCGCCAGCAGATGCGCGCGCGGCCGGTGGTCACCAGCCGCCAGCCGATGGACTACATCGGCCTGCTGACCCTGATCGTCGGGGTTGGCGCGTTGCAGGTGGTGCTGGACAAGGGCAATGACCTGGACTGGTTCGAGTCCTCGTTCATCGTCATCGGCACGCTGATATCGGTGGTGTTCCTGGCGATCTTCATCATCTGGGAGCTCACCGACCGTCACCCGGTGGTCAACCTGCGGCTGTTCGTGCACCGCAACTTCCGCATCGGCACCATCGTGCTGGTGGGCGGCTATTCGGCCTTTTTCGGCATCAACCTGATCCTGCCGCAGTGGCTGCAGACGCAGATGGGCTATACCGCCACCTGGGCGGGCCTGGCGGTGGCGCCGATCGGCTTGCTGCCGGTGCTCATGTCGCCCTTCGTGGGCAAGTACGCGCACCGCTTCGACCTGCGTCTGCTGGCCGGCATCGCCTTCCTGGCCATCGGCACCAGTTGCTACATGCGCGCCGGCTTTACCAACGAAGTGGATTTCACCCATATCGCCCTGGTGCAGTTGTTCATGGGCATCGGCGTGGCGCTGTTCTTCATGCCGACCTTGAGCATCCTGCTGTCGGACCTGCCGCCGCATCAGATCGCCGATGGCTCAGGCCTGGCCACGTTTCTGCGCACCCTGGGCGGCAGTTTTGCCGCGTCGCTGACGACCTGGATCTGGATCCGCCGCGCCGACCAGCACCACGCCTACCTGAGCGAACACCTCAGTACCTTCGACCCGGCCACCCGCCACACCCTCGAGCAGTTGGGCGGGGCCAGCCCGCAGAGCTATGCGCAGCTGGAGCAGATGCTCAACGGCCAGGCCTACATGATGTCGACGGTGGACTACTTCACCTTGCTGACCTGGGTGTTCGCCGGCTTGATCCTGCTGGTGTGGCTGGCCAAGCCACCCTTCACCGCCAAGGCTGGGCCGGCGTCGGCGGGGCATTGAGCCGCCAGGGCCGGGGCAAGGGCATCACAGCGCCTGTGCCCCAGCCTTGGCCACTTCGGCATCCTGCCCGGACTTGACCCCCGACACGCCGATCGCGCCGACCACCTGGCCCTCCACCCGCAGTGGCACGCCGCCTTCCAGGCTGGTCAGTAGCGGCGCGGTGACGAAGGCGGTGCGCCCGTCGTTGACCATCTGCTCGTAGTCGCGCGACTCCCGGCGGCCCAGCGCCGCGGTGCGAGCTTTCTCCATGGCGATGTAGGCGCTGACCGGGGCGCAGCCGTCCAGGCGCTCCAGGGCCAGCGGGTGGCCGCCGTCGTCGACCACGGCGATGGTCACCGGCCACTGTTGGGTCTGGGCGTGCTGGCGGGCGGCGGCGAGCAGCCGGGCGACGTCCGCCTGGTCGAGTACGGGTTTGCTATGCATGGGGTGCCTCCAGGGCGTCTTCGACAATTTCGATCCAGTGCCGTACCGGTGTGCGACCGGCGCCGTCGAGGTGGAGCTGGCAGCCGATATTGGCGGTGGCGATGATCGCAGGTTTTCCACTTTCCAGGGCCGCCAGGCGGTTGTCACGCAGCTGGCGCGACAGCGCCGGCTGGGTCAGCGAGTAGGTGCCCGCCGAGCCGCAGCACAGGTGGCCGTCGGGCACGCTGGTGAGGTGGAAACCCAGGCGGGTCAGCAGGCTTTCCACGGCACCGCCGAGTTTGAGGGCGTGCTGCAAGGTGCAGGGGCAATGGAAGGCCAGGCGCTGTTCGGTACACAGGCCCAACTGCTCCAGCGGCTCGGCCTGCAGCAGCTGCACCAGGTCGCGGGCCAGGGCGCTGACCCGGGCTGCTTTTGCGGCATAGCGCGCATCGTCCTTGAGCAGGTGGCCATAGTCGCGCACGAAGGCACCGCAGCCGCTGGCGGTTTGCACGATGGCTTCGGCGCCGGCTTCGATGGCCGGCCACCAGGCGTCGATGTTGTGCCGGGCGCGTTGCAGGCCTTGCGCCTGGGCATCCAGGTGATAGTCCACGGCGCCGCAGCAGCCAGCCTCACGGGCCGGCTCGACGCTGATGCCCAGGCGGTCCAGCAGGCGCGCGGCGGCGGCGTTGGTGTTGGGCGACAGTGCTTGCTGCACGCAGCCTTCGAGCAGCAGCACGCGGCGTGGGTGGCGGGGCGCCGGGCGCTGGCCGGCGTGGTGCACCTGGGCAGGCAACTTGGCCTTGAGGCCGTTCGGCAGCAGCGGCCTGAGGGTTTGCCCGACCTTGGCCAGGGCCTTGAACGCGGCCGGGTGCGGCACCACGGCGCGCAAACCTTCGCGCAACAGCCGCTGCCCCAGCGGGCGCGGCACCTGTTGTTCGACCACGGCGCGGCCGATATCGAGCAGGTCGTGATACTTGACCCCGGAAGGGCAGGTGCTCTCGCAATTGCGGCAGCTCAGGCAGCGGTCCAGGTGCAGTTGGGTGCTGGCGGTCACCGGCTCGCCTTCGAGCACCTGCTTGATCAGGTAGATGCGCCCGCGTGGCCCGTCCAGCTCGTCGCCGAGCAATTGATAGGTGGGGCAGGTGGCCGTGCAGAAGCCGCAGTGCACGCAGGACCGCAGGATGCTCTCGGCCTCTTCAGCGCGGGGCAACTGCTTGGCGGCATCGCTCAGGTGGGTTTGCATGGCGTGGCCTCACAGGTCCGGGTACAGGCGGCCAGGGTTGAAGATGCCCTGGGGGTCGAGTTGCCGTTTCAGTGCCTGGTGGTAGCGCATCAGCGCCGCCGGCAACGGCGCGGTGCTGTCATCGCCGGGGGCATAGGCGGTGGCATGGCCGCCGACCTTGGCCACCTGCTCACGGATCACCTGCGCCGGCGCACTGGAGGTGAGCCAGCGCTGCGCGCCGCCCCAGTCGATCAATTGCCGCCCCGGCAGGTCGAGCAGGGCGCAGGTATTGGGCACCGACAGGCGCCACAGCGGCGCCGGGTCGTCGAAAAACGGCAGGCGCTGTTCGCGCAGGTCGCTCCACAGTTGGTTGTCGACCGCGTCGCCACCCAGCCGCTCGCGGGCCGAACGCACCGAGCCTTCGCCACCCTCCAGGCGCAGGTACAGGGCTTCACCGTCATGGCAGGCAGCACTGATCGGCAGCGGCTGCTGGCCCCACTCGGCCAGTGCGGCCAAGGCCTGCCGGCTGTCCATCGGCAAACACAGGCTCAGGCATTGGCGCGGCCGGGGCAGTACCTTCAGCGACACTTCGGTGAGCAGCCCCAGGCAGCCGAAGCTGCCGGCCAGCAAGCGCGACACATCGTAGCCGGCGACGTTCTTCATCACCTCGCCGCCAAAGCGCAGCAGCTTGCCGTGGCCGGTAATCAGCCGCGTGCCAAGCACGTAATCGCGCACCGCCCCGGCCCAGGGCCGCCGTGGCCCGGACAGCCCCGCCGCGACCATGCCGCCGAGCGTGGCCTCAGGGCCCAGGTGCGGCGGCTCGCAGGGCAGCATCTGCCCGGCCTGATCCAGTGCGGCTTCGATTTCGCAGAGCGGCGTGCCGGCGCGGGCACTGAGCACCAGCTCGGTCGGGTCGTAGCTGACGATGCCGTGGTGGCCTCGGGTGTCGACGATTTCCCCGGCCACCGGGCGCCCGAGCATGGCCTTGCTGTTGCCGCCCTGGATACGCAGCGGTGTGCCCAGGCTCAGCGCCTGGTTGACCTGTTCCAGCAGGTCCTGGCTGATGTCGCGGCCCATCAGAAACGCTCCAGGTCAGGGAAGGGCAGTTGGCCGTGGTGCACGTGCAGCGCGCCGAATTCGGCGCAGCGCTGCAGGGTGGGGATGTTCTTGCCGGGGTTGAGCAGGCCTTGCGGGTCGAAGGCGGCTTTCACCCCATGGAACAAGGTGATTTCGTCGCTGTTGAACTGGGCGCACATCTGGTTGATCTTCTCGCGGCCCACCCCGTGCTCGCCGGTGATGCTGCCGCCCACCGCCACGCACAGTTCGAGGATCTTGCCGCCGATGGCCTCGGCCCGCTCCAGCTCGCCGGGCAGGTTGGCGTCGAACAGGATCAGCGGGTGCATGTTGCCGTCGCCGGCGTGGAACACGTTGGCCACCCGCAGGCCGTACTGCGCCGACAACTCGCTGATGCCCTTGAGCACCCGGGGCAGCTCGCGGCGGGGGATGGTGCCGTCCATGCAGTAGTAGTCCGGCGAAATGCGCCCCACCGCCGGGAAGGCATTCTTGCGCCCGGCCCAGAAGCGCACCCGCTCAGCTTCGTCGCAGGCCAGGCGCACTTCACGGGCGCCGGCCGTGCGCAGCAAGGCATCGACCCGCGCGCAATCGTCCTGCACGTCGGCCTCTACGCCGTCGAGTTCGCACAGCAGGATGGCTGCCGCGTCCACCGGGTAGCCGGCGTGGATGAAGTCCTCGGCGGCGCGGATTGCCAGGTTGTCCATCATCTCGAGGCCGCCGGGGATGATGCCGGCGGCGATGATGTCAGCCACCGCGCGGCCGGCGTCCTCGACCGAGTCGAAGCTGGCCAGCAGCACCCGCGCCACCTGGGGCTTGGGCAGCAGCTTGACGGTCACCTCGGTGACGATGCCGAGCATGCCCTCGGAGCCGGTGAACAGCGCCAGCAGGTCGAAACCCGGGCTGTCGAGGGCATCACTGCCCAGTACCAGGCGTTCGCCCTCGACCGTGAGAATGTCCACCTTGAGCAGGTTGTGCACGGTCAGGCCGTACTTGAGGCAGTGCACGCCACCGGCGTTTTCGGCGACGTTGCCGCCGATGGTGCAGGCAATCTGCGAGGACGGGTCGGGCGCGTAGTACAGCCCGAAGGGCGCCGCCGCCTGCGAGATCGCCAGGTTGCGCACCCCGGGCTGGACCCGGGCGAAGCGCCCTTGCGGGTTGACTTCAAGGATGCGGTTGAAACGCGCCATCACCAGCAGGATGCCCTGGCTCAACGGCAGCGCACCGCCGGACAGCCCGGTGCCGGCGCCGCGCGCCACTACCGGCACGCCACGCTGGTGGCACAGTTGCAGCAGGGCTTGCACCTGCTCCAGGCGCTCGGGCAGCACCACCAGCAGTGGCACCGTGCGGTAGGCCGACAGGCCGTCGCATTCGTAGGGCTTGAGGTCTTCGCTGCGGTGCAGGACCTCAAGGTCGGGCAGGGCGTCGCGCAGGGCTTGTAGCAGCGCGGCTTTGTCCACGGCCGGCAGCGGGCCATCGATGCGCTCGTCGTAAAGGATGTTCATGCGGCTCACTCGGCGGGTTCTTGTTGTTGTCCGGCACGTTTGGGATCAAGCAGCAAGCGTAGCGGCTGATGGGGGCGAAATTCGAAGAAATCACGCAAATCCCAGGCGTTCAGCTATACCAGACACAGTTCGATGCGGCGCAAGTACGCGCCTGGCAATGATTTATCGACACCACAAGGAGCAAGACCATGACTGAACAAGCCCTGATCGAAAGCGTGAACGTCGAAACCCTCACCAGCCTGCTGCAGGACGCCGGCCTGCGCGTAAACCGCAGCGAGCAGAACGGGCTGGTGCAACTGCTCAGTGCCAGCCAGGGGATCGGCTTTGCCGTGCGCCTGGGCAACCCAGGGGCGATCGAAGGGCAGTTCCTCGACTTCACCTTCAGCTGTGCTTTGCGCATCCAGGGTGAACTGCCCGAGGGCGTTGTGGAGCACTGGAGCACGTCACGGCGTTTCGCCCGCCTGTATCGGCAGGGCGAGTTCCTGGTGATGGAGCTTGATGTGCTGGTCAGCGACGGGGTCACTGCCAAACACTTGCTCAACCACCTGCAGTTGTGGGATCGCCTGTTGCAGGAATTCATTACTTACCTGCGCGATTTCAGCCGCCATGCCGCGCAAGCCGAGCAGGTAGAAACCCAGAGCGCCTAGTGAAACGGCGCAATCCCTGACGGGCAACTGCGCGTTGAGAGCTAGCTCTCAACGCGCAGTTGCTGCTTGCTTCAACGCCCCAACGGCAGCGCCACACCGATCAGTGCGAACAACCCGCCGCAGCACCTGTTGAAGCCCTTGCCGCCCTTGCTCAGCCACGGCCGGATGCGATAAGCCAGCCGCGCCAGCAGGTATTCGACCACAAACTCGACACTGGCGAAGGTCGCCGCCATCACCACGAACTGCAGCGCCAGGCCGCGTTGCGGGTCGATGAACTGCGGCAGGAAGGCACCATAGAACAGCAGCACCTTGGGGTTGGCCATGGCCGACAGGAAGCCCTGACGGAACAATCCGGCATTGCCCAAGCGGGCGCTGTCCGCGTTGAGTTCCAGGTGCAGCGCTGGGGTGCGCCACAGTTGGATGCCCAGCCACACCAGGTAGGCGCCGCCGACCCATTTGAGCACCGTCAGCACCTGGGCCGAGGCCTGCAGCAGGGCGCTCAGGCCGAACATGGCCAGGGCGATCAGGGCACTGAAGCCGAACACCCCGCCGACGATGGTGAACAGTGTGCGCCGCGCGCCATATAACGCGCCGTGGGTCAGCGCCAGCAGGCTGTTGGGGCCTGGGGTCAGCGACAGGCCGATGCTGGCGAGCAGGTAGATGAGCCAGGTGTCGAGTGCCATGGGGTATGCCTTGTGGGTTTGCAGGGCGCCAGTGTAGGGCTGGGCGGGTGGCGTTTAGGGGTATGATCCGGACATCTGACGGTAATATCTGGACATTCTGCATGACCCCTGACTTGCGCCTGCTGATCCTGCCTGTGCCGGAGTTCGCCTTGCTGCCGTTTGGCGCCTTTCTCGACAAGCTGCGCTTCTCCGCCGACGACGAGGACTACAGCCGCCAGCGCTATTGCAGCTGGACCGTGCTGGGGCTGGACGCGGCACCCGTGGCATCCAGCAGTGGTGCGGTGGTGCAGGTCGAAGCCAGTGCCGAACAGGTGGTTTGGCGCGATTACGACTATCTGGTGCTGTTTGGCGGGCGCAGTGCGGGGGCCACGGTTGCGCTTGCCCCGCGTTACCGGGCCCTGTTGAAACAGGCGGTGAAGGCCGGGGTGAAGCTGGTGGGCGTCGACAACGGGGTGTTTCTGCTGGCCGCCTGCGGTGTGCTGGACGGGCACAAGGTGGTGGTGCACTGGCGCCACGAGGCCGAGTTTCGTGCTGCGTTCCCCAGGGTGCAGGTACTGACCGAGCAGCTGTATTGCATGGACGGCAGCCGTATCACCTGCGCGGGAGGGACTGCAGCCATTGACCTGGCAGTGGAGCTGATCGCCCGCGCCAGTGGCCGGGCCCGGGCGCTCAAGGGCCTGGCCGACATGCTGGTGGATGAGAGTCGCGACAGCCGTCATGCCCTGCGCTCGCTGGAAGCAGGGCCGGGGCACGGTCGCCAGGTGCAGCGGGCCACTGCGTTGATGCGCCATCACCTGGCATCGGGGCTTTCGATCGAGCAACTGGCGGCGCAGTTGGGCATCAGCCGGCGCCAGCTCGACCGCCAGTTCCAGGCCAGCCACGGCATGAGTGCCAAGGCCTGGTGGCTGGAATTGCGGCTGCAGCAGGCGCGCTGGCGGTTGGTCAACGGCAGCCACAGCCTGGCGCAGATTGCCGAGGAGGTGGGTTTGGGGGATGGGAGTTACCTGGGTAAGTGGGTGAGGCGGCGCTTTGGTTGTACGGCGTCGGCATTGCGCAGCAGTCGCGCGTCGGATTAGCCACTGATTAATCAAGGCATGCACCAAGGCAGGCACCGGTACTTGCACAGGAATAATTGGCCCGAAACAAACTGTGGGAGCGGGTTTACCCGCGAAGCGCCGCGCGGGCGGCGCTCGATCTCATAGGCGCTGCAAAAACACCGGCAGGCACCTGGCGGCCTTCACTCAGTCTCCCGCCATGCACCTGGCGGCCATTACCGAATCCTGATTACTCAGGGCCACGGTGTGGTGCCCAAGGGCCTGTCTTGAAACCGCATGTGGGCCACCAGGTGTAGGGCGACAGATCTTCAGCGCTCTCAAGATCGAGCGCCGCCCGCGCGGCGCTTCGCGGGTAAACCCGCTCCCACAGTTTGTTTCGGGCCAATTATGCCTGTGAGGCCATGGTTGCCCGCCTTGGTGCATGGCGTGAGACATGTATGTGGCAGCGGTTTGACTGTACGAACAGGCTAACGCGCACCACCCGCTGCGCGCTCGCGCAATGCCTTGGCCACTTGCGCCTCGATGGCGTAGGCCGGCCCCTCCAGGTCATCGTAATTGCGGGTATAGCGCCGGGCGAATTCCTCCACCCCCAGCTCCTGGTACTGCTGCACGTGCTTGAGCTCGTGGGCCCACAGCGCCACGTTGTCCTCGGCATCGGCTGCGTTGCGGAAGATCACCGTGTCGATCAGGGTCACGGCGTTCACATCGGGGTTCTGCAGCATGGCGTTGGCGGCGCTGACCTGCTGCTCATCGCCTACCCGATAGCGCACCGTATCGAGCACGGCGAAGTCGTACCAGGTTTCGAGCTGGGCACGGATATGCAGCGGGATCGGCTGGGTGCCTTTGTTGGTGGCGTCATCGCGGGCCTGGCGCAGGGCAAACACCAGGCTGGCGGTGGCCATGCGCTCGACATCCTGCAGCACCTGCCCGCCCTGGTTGGGGTCGAGCGGGGCGCAGAAGCACACCACCAGGCACACCTGGTATTGCCCTGTGGGGCAGCTTTGCTGGGCGGCGGCGGGGAGTGCAAGCAGCAGGCCGAGCAGGGTGCTAGCAATCTTCATCGAACACCTTGCCGACCAGCGCGCGACTGGCCTCCAGCACCTGTGCCTGCACCTGTTCGCTGGCGAGCATGCGCCCGACCACCAGCGCCCCGACGCACTGGCTGAGCAGTGCCCAGGCCAGTTGCGGGTCCTTAAGGGTGTCGCTCCAGGCCTGGTGCAGTTCCACCAGCCAGTGCTCGGCCTCCTCGCGCACCGGGCGTTCGGCACGGGCGATCTCCACGCCCAGTGGCGGCAGTGGGCAGCCACCTTCGGCGTTGTGCAGGTGGGCGAGGGTCAGGTACTGCTCGAGCAGGCGCTTGAGCCGGGCGCGGTCGGGGCTGCGGTTGGCCTGGCGCGCCAGCGGGCTGTTGCACAGCTCGCGGCGGACCACCTCGGTGAACAGGTCGTCCTTGGACGGGAAATGGTTGTAGAACGCGCCGCCGGTCAGGCCGATGGCCTTCATCAACCCGGCCACGCCGGTGCTGGCGAAGCCGCCGCGCTTGGCCAGCGCGCCGCTGCTGGCCAGCAGTTTCTCGCGAGTCTGTTGCTTGTGTTCGGTGGAGTAGCGCATGCACAGGACCTCGTTGCGCTGGCTTGACGATGGCGTGATCGTAGCATAGCGTTCGTTTACTAAACGATCATTCATCAATGGAGAGGTCCATGGCAGAACAACAAAAGGTCGTGCTGGTGATCGGTGCGGGGGATGCCACCGGCGGCGAAATTGCCAAGCGCTTCGCCCGTGAGGGCTACACCGCCTGCGTGACCCGGCGCCAGGCCGAGAAGCTGCAGCCGTTGCTGGACGAGATCCGCGCCGCAGGCGGGCAGGCCCATGGCTTTGGCTCAGATGCGCGCAAGGAAGAAGAAGTGGCCGAATTGATCGAGACCATCGAGCGCGATATCGGCCCGATCGAGGCGTTTGTCTTCAATATCGGCGCCAATGTGCCTTGCAGCATCCTCGATGAGACACCGCGCAAGTACTTCAAGATCTGGGAGATGGCCTGCTTCGCCGGCTTCCTTACCGCGCAAGCGGTGGCACGGCGCATGGTCCAGCGTGAGCGGGGCACCATCCTGTTTACCGGTGCCACTGCCGGCACCCGTGGCGCCGCCGGCTTCGCGGCCTTCGCCGGGGCCAAGCATGGCCTGCGCGCCCTGGCCCAGAGCATGGCGCGGGAGCTAGGGCCACGGAACATCCATGTTGCCCATGTAGTAGTCGATGGTGCCATCGACACGGCCTTCATCCGCGACAGCTTCCCTGAACGTTATGCGCTGAAGGACCAGGACGGCATCCTCGACCCTGCGCATATCGCCGACAGCTACTGGTTCCTGCACGCCCAGCCGCGTGATGCCTGGACCTTCGAGCTGGACCTGCGGCCGTGGATCGAGCGCTGGTAACCCCTCCCTGAAGAAAGGACTGCCGTATGAGCAAGACCGTTGAGTTCTATTTCGACCTGGGCAGCCCGGCCAGTTATCTGGCCTGGACCCAGCTCCCCGCACTGTGCGCGCGTTACGATGCGCAGCTGCTGTACCGGCCAATGCTGCTGGGCGGGGTGTTCCAGGCCACCGGCAACGCTTCGCCGGCGATGGTGCCGGCCAAAGGGCGCTACATGTTCATCGACCTCAAGCGTTTTGCCGACCGCTATGGCGTGCCGTTTGGGCTGCCGCCGGGGTTTCCGGCCAACACCTTGAACCTGATGCGTGGGGTCATTGGCACGCAATTGCGGGCGCCGGAACGTTTCGAGGCGTTGTTGAAGGTGTTGTTCGAGGGAATGTGGAGGCAGCAGCGCAACCTGTCGGATGCGGCAGTGCTCGAAGCAACGCTGAAGGAAGGGGGGTTCGATCCCGAGGTGCTGTTGGGGCTGGCTGTGCAGGACGAGGTCAAGCAAGCGTTGAAAGACGCCACCGGGCAAGCCGTGGCACGCGGTGTGTTTGGCGCGCCGACCTGTTTTGTCGGGGAGCAGATGTTCTTTGGCCAGGACCGTCTGGACTTTGTCGAGGAGGCCTTGGCGCGTTAGGCCAGCAGCTGTTCGATGCGCTGGCGTTCCCATAGGCTCAGGTGGTCGACGGGGTTGGTGCCGTAACGGTGCCAATCCTCGAGCGCGCCCTGGCGCCCGTCGGGGCTTGCGCACTGGCTGCAATGGGCCAGGCCTTCGTCGTCCAGGGCCAGGCTCAAACGCCAGCCCTCGATGCACACGGCCACCTCCGCGTCGCGGGCGATGATCTCCAGCGGCGCAACGCCGAGGGCGGCGTCGCGCAGGCACTGGTAGGCTTCACGGCTGCTGACCAGGGGCATCGCGTAATCAGAAGTTCGCCGGGGTGTTGGCGCTGATGATCTCGGCCTCGTCCGGGCCGATATTCTTGAAACTGTGGGCGAGGGTGGTGGGGATGTAGTAGCCGTCGCCCGCGTTGAGGATGCTCACCTGGCCGTCGACCCACAGTTCCATGGTGCCGCGGGTGACCAGGCCGCACTCTTCGCCTTCGGCATGCACGATCGGCTCGCCGGAGTCGGCACCGGGGGCATACAGCTCGCGCAGCATGCGCATCTGCCGGCCTTCGACGCTGGCGCCGACCAGCAGCATGCGCAGGCCGTTACGGCCCAGGTCGGGCTGTTCGCCGCCGCGGAACACGAAGCGTTCTTCGCGCACCGGCTCGTCGAAACTGAAAAATTCCGCCAGGGACATCGGGATGCCTTCGAGCAGTTTTTTCAGGGAACTGACCGAGGGGCTGACGCGGTTCTGTTCGATCTGCGAGATCGTCGAGTTGGTCAGGCCGCTGCGACGGGCCAGTTCCCGTTGCGAGAGGTTGTTGCGTTCACGCACCAGTTTGAGTCGTGTCCCCGTGTCCATAGCCGCCTTGTTTGCAGAGGTGTAAAAAATAATGGGCGACGCATTAAAACACACTCTGCCTGCTTGCGCGCTGTGCGTGTCAGTGGCGATTGTCGGCTGGTGTGGGCCATAGCCCGACCAGCAACAACAAGGCGGCCACGGCCAGGAACGGCAAGCGCGGATCGACGGCATACACCAGCGTGCCGGCCAAGGGCCCGATCACCGCGCCCATGCCCTGGGCGGCGCCGACGGAGCCGGCGGTAGCACCCTGTTCCGAGGCGTGCATGGCATTGGCCGCCATGGCCGAGAAGGCCGGGAATACGAAGCCCATGCCGAATGCGGCAATGAAGAACGCTGCCCACAGCCATGGCGCACTGGCGGCAAAGGACGCGGCGGCAAAGCCCAGCCCGGAAACGCTGGCACCCACGCGGATCATCTTCAGCGGTGGCCATTCGAGCTGACGCAGCAGCACCTGCGCCAGCATCAGCGCCACGCCCACGCTGGTCAGCGCCACACCGGCCGCCTGGGCGGCCTCGCTTGCGGTCAGTTGCAGGCGGTCGAGGGCGAAGAAGCCAACGGTGATCTGCGACACGGTCACGCTGAGCATGGCGCTGAAGGCCACCAGCAGCGGCCGGCGCAGGCGTGGGTCGGACAGCCGCACCGGGCTTGGCGCATGGCGCTGGGGCAGCGGCTGTGGCTTGAGCTTGAACAGCAGCACCACGAACGCCGTGGCCGGCAGCACCGACAGCACGTAGAACGGCAAGCTCAGGCTGTAGCGCGAAAGCAGTGCCGCCAAGGCCGGGCCGAGCACCAGGCCGACGGCGTTGGCGGCACCCAGCGAGGCCATGGCCCGGGCCCTGCGCTGCGGTTCGACATGGTCGGCGATCAGGGCATTGCCGGCCACTGGCAGCGCCGCGTAGAAGGCGCCGATCAGGCCGCGGGTCAGCATCAGGCCGATGAACGCCAGGGTGGCTCCGGGCAACCAGCGCAGGGCGCCGTCGATGAACAGACACAGCAGCCAGTAGGCCAGGGTGAACCCGGCGCTGCCCAACAGCAGCACCCGGCGCCGGCCGAGGCGATCGGCGGCGCGGCCCCAGGGCCGGGCCAGCAGCACCCAGACCACGCCGGCCACGGTGACCGCCGCACCGGCCTGCCAGGTGGCCATGCCCAGCAGGCGTGCGATCGGGCCGATCAGGGCAACGAAGGCCATCATCGACAGGGTGCAGGCCATGTTGACCAGCAGCAGCGGGCGCAGGTCGAGGGTGCTGGCCGGGGTGAGGGTGGCAGGGTCCTTTGCGAGGTTCATGGGCAGTCCGTGGCAGTTCGGCAGAATAAGCACCGATGTTAGTAATAATTATTTACATCTGTCGATCCCGCGCGGCCGCCGGTGTTCATTCACCTCGGCGCAACGGGCCGGGCCACATGCTACGCAACACGCCGTCGCGGCGCACCAGGGCATGCATCAGCGCCGCGCCCAGGTGCACCAGCACGGTGACGAACAACAGGTAGCCGGCCCAACCGTGGGCCTGGCGCAGCACCGCGTACAGTTGCAGGTCGTGGGGGGCGATGGCTGGTAACTGCAGCGGGCGTGGATAGCCGCCCGCCGAAAGCATCGCCCAGCCCAGCAGCGGCATGGCCAGCATCAGGGCGTACAACAGCAGGTGCGAGGCGCCGGCGGCCAGGCGTTGAATGGCGGGCAGGTCGCGCGGCAGCGGCGGGTGCGGCAGGCTCAGGCGCAGGCAGATACGCAGTAGCACCAGCACCAGCAGGGCCAGGCCGGTGGCCTTGTGCAGTTCGACCATCACTGGATGGTGGGTGGACAGGTTGCTGACCATGCTCACGCCGATGAACAACATGGCCAGGATCAGCACCGCCATCAGCCAGTGCACCAGGCGGGCCAGGGGGTGGAAAGCGGCGGGGGTCATGGGTGGGCTCCTTCGCTCAGGGCTTCATGGCTGCGGCGGTTGAACGACACTGAGTAGGCCGCCGAGCGGGCGGCGAGGATCGGGTCGTCGGACGCTTCGATGCCGTGGGGCAGGATCAATGGGTCGAAGTTGAGGTCGCGGCAGGCACCCTGTTCGGGGCCGTCCACCCGCTCCAGCACCAGGGTGCCGGCGTCGATGCTGCTGCGCTCGCTGGGCCAGGGGCGGGCCGGGTCGTCCACCGGGTCGTCAGGCTCGGCCAGGGTCAGGCGCAGGGTCCAGCGCAACGGGCCTTGTGCCAGGCGCTGGGCGAGGTCGTGCTGGAGGAACTGCTTGTCATCGACCTGGGCGGGCAAGGCGGCGAACGGCGTCTGTGGCTCCAGCGTCCAGCGCACCGGGTGTTTGTTGCCGCGGGCGTCGATCAGGCGGAAGGCATTGATGCTGTTGTAGGCGGTACTGGCAAAGCTGTCGCTGGGTTTGTAGGCCGCCGCCCATTGGCGGAATGCTGCGCTTTCCGGGTGGGCGGCAAAGAACGCCTGGAGCCTGGCCGGGTCGGGCTTGCCGGTGGCAGGAACCGGGGTGCTGGCCAGCACCTGGTCATAGAAGGCTTCGGGCGTGCTGACTGCCAGCACCGGCGGGTTGTTCATGCCAGTACGCCAGACCTGGCCGTCATCGCTGCTGAGCTCGATGGCCAGGCTGCGCACCGGCACCGCGGTGTCCGGGGCGAACGGGTTGGCGCCGCCGATGGCGAAGCGGCCGATCACCGGCACCTTCTGCTGGCTGAACACCCGGGCCGTGGAAAACGGCGCGGCCTGGCCGCTGCTTTGGAAGTAACCGCTGACGCACAGGCCCTTGGCGTGGTTTTTCCGGTAGCCGGGGTGATGGCCGGCCTGGGCTTCAAAGGTGTCGATGATGCGCTGGGGCGTGAGCCTGGCGGCGCCGATCCAGCCAGCGGCATAGGCGAAGCCCGCGCCGAGGGCGGCGAGGGTGACGCCGATGGCGGCCAGGCGCAGGGCTTTGGCGGGGCCGTGCAAGGGGGTGTTCATGGGGCGATCCGGTGGCGGTGAATGAGCCGGTACGACGGATGGCCCACTCTTTTATTCCAGATCAGGGAATAGATTTTCGCTTGCGCCGTCTGCCACTTACACTGACTGCCCATTGGGGCCTGGAACCCGACCATGCACGACCTGGACGACCATCAATGGCGCGAGCTGCTGCAACGCCTGCGCCGCTTCGCCCTGTGGCTGACCCGCGAAGCCAGCAGCGCCGACGACCTGGTCCAGGCCACGGTTGAACGCGCCCTCAGCCGGCGTGGCCAGCAGCGCGAGATGGACAGCCTGCGGCCCTGGCTGTTCACCATCCTTTACCGGTTGTTTCTCGACGGCAAACGCCGCGAACGCCTGCATGCGCGCTGGCTGGCCTGGTTCGGCCGCAGCCAGGCCGAGGAGTCGCTGGGCGGTGATACCGAGAGCATCGTGCTGGCCCAGGCCGACCTGCAGGCGTTCGCGCGGCTGTCGGCCGAGCAGCGGGCGCTGCTGTTGCTGGTCAGCGTCGAGGGTTTGAGCTACAAGGAGGCCGCCGAAACCCTGGGTATCCCCATCGGCACGGTGATGTCGCGCCTGTCGCGCGCCCGCGCCGCCTTGCGTGAACTGACCGAGGGCAACCCGGCGCCAACGTCCCTGCGGAGACTCAAATGACCCGTCTGATCCCCACCGAGCATGAACTTCATGCCTACATTGACGAACGCCTGACGCCTGAGCGCCGGGCGGAAGTGGCGGCCTGGCTGGCAGCCAACCCGCAGGAGGCAGCGCGGATCGAGGCTTGGCGCAACGATGCTCGGCGGCTGCGGGCGGCTCTGGCGGGGTTTGCCGAGCGCCCTGTGGACCCTGAACTGGATCTTGCCCCGCTGCGCCGTCGCCTGCGTCAGCGTCGGCAGCGGCGGCTGGCCTCGGCGGCGGTTTTGGTGCTGGCGGTGGGATTGGGTGGGCTCGGGGGCTGGAAGGCGCGGGAGGCGACCTTGGTAGTCGCTGGATTGCCCATGGCCGATGCGGTGCAGGCGCACCGGATGTTTGCCGAGGCGTCCACGCTCGATATTCAGGCGAGTGATCCGGGGCGGCTGCAGGCTTGGCTGGGGCGGCATTTCAATCGGGTGGGGCAGTTGCCTGATCTGAGTGGGTACGGCTTTCAGCCGGTGGGGGCGCGGCTGTTGAGCAACGAGGTGGGGCCGGCGGCGCTGCTGGTGTTCGAGGATGGCCAGGGGCAGCGGATCAGTCTGTTCTTGCGCTCGCCTGGTGAGCGGTTCGAGCGGATGCCCAGTGGGCAGCGTACCGATGGGGGGCTGGAGGCGCGGTACTGGTCCCATGGGGACTACAATTTTGCGTTGGTCAGTGCGGTGGATGATAGTCGGGGGGAGGCTTTGCGGCGGGCTTTGAATCTGAGTTTGTGAGTGGGTTGCTAGTTGCTAGTTGCTAGTTGCTAGTTGCTAGTTGTTGGTTGTTGGTTGTTGGTTTTGGAAGTTGGTTTTGGAAGTTGTATGCGCATTCATTTGCGATGTCGACGCGTAGTCACCTTTCCGCCCTTACGGCGGGTTACTTTTTTTCTTGGAAAAAAGTAACCAAAAACCGCTCGCTCCCATCATACGGCCCCTACGCTGCGCTTCGGGGTCCCTTCGCTCCGGCGTCCTCCGGGCCCGCGCGGCCTCCGACTTGCTGCGCAAGTCTACATCTCGCGCCTTCGGCTTACGCCGAAGGGTGCTGCGCACCAGGGCCCTCCAGACGCCTGCGCTCAGCCTCCTGAAGTCGCGAAGTTAGGGGCGGCGCCTGGGTTGGCGTTAGCTGTCGCTAGTTGGATTGGTTGGGAGCTCTGGATTGCATTGCGCTGTACCTGTAGGAGCGGCCTTGTGCCGCGAAAGGGCCGCAAAGCGGCCCCAGCGTTACCACATAGATTGCCGGGGCTGCTGCGCAGCCCTTTCGCGACACAAGGCCGCTCCTACAATGATCGTGCAAGTTCATTGGGCTCGAACAAACAATACATAAACAACAGCCAAATATATAGCCGTATCACTGCTCTTGATCTGCTCTTGATCTGCTCTTGATCTGTTTTTGATTTTGCTTCTAAGCGCGCAATAGTCCAGGCAACACAAATTGCGACTTCAGGAGGCCGAGTGGAGGTGACTGGAGGGCCCTGGTGCGCAGCACCCTTCGGCGTAAGCCGAAGGCGCGAGATGTAGACTTGCGCAGCAAGTCGTAGGCCGCGCGGGCCCGGAAGGCACCGGAGCGAGGGGACCCCGGAGCGCAGCGCAGGGGCCGTATGATGGGAGCAGGCGGCTTTGCCTACTTTGGCCAAGACCAAAGTAGGCCGCCGTAAGGGCGGAAAGGTGACTAACAGTCGCCATCGCCGCCGAATGCGCATGCATCTATCAAAACAAACACTCTGAAAGCCGAAGCCGAAGCCGAAGCCGAAGCCGAAGCCGAAGCCGAGCCGAAGCCGAAGCCGAAGCCGAAGCCAAAGCCAAAGCCAAAGCCAAAATCAATGCGCCCCAGCCCCCTTACTCAAATCACTCTCCGCCCATTCGGTATAAACACAGGCATCCGCCACCGCCCACCGCACCTTGACCTTATCCCCCGCCCGCATCGGCATCCCCGCCGCCGACAGCGCCTTGACCGTCATCTCCGTGCCCCCCTGGGTCACCACATGGCAGGTCTGGCTTTCACCCAGGAACAGCACCTCACCCACCGTGGCACCCACCTCGTTCCACCCCGCCGGCAACGGCTCGCGCGTAGCCTGCTCGACAGTCAAAGCCAGGGCCTTCTCCGGCCGCACCATGATCAGCGCATCCTGCTCGGCGGCCAGCCCCGGGGTCAGGCGAATCGCCAGCTGCTGTCCCTCGAAAGCCCCAGCCCCATGGCTGCTGGCCTTGATCCGCAGGAAGTTGGAATTGCCCAGGAACGAAGCGACAAACGCGTTCGGTGGGTTCTGATACAGGTCATACCCAGTGCCCAGCCCGACGATCTTGCCGTGGCTGAAGATGGCGATGCGCTGGGACAGGCGCATCGCCTCTTCCTGGTCGTGGGTCACGTAGACGATGGTGATCCCCAGCCGACGGTGCAACTGACGCAGCTCGTCCTGCAGGTCTTCACGCAGTTTCTTGTCCAGTGCGCCGAGCGGTTCGTCCATCAGCAGGATGCGCGGCTCGTACACCAGCGCCCGGGCGATCGCCACCCGCTGCTGCTGCCCGCCGGACATCTGCGAGGGCTTGCGATGGGCGAACTTCTCCAGTTGTACCAGCTTGAGCATGGCGTCCACGCGCTTGTTGGTCTCGGCCGCGCCGAGCTTGCGGATGGCCAGGGGGAAGGCAATGTTGTCGCGCACGTTCAGGTGCGGGAACAACGAGTAGCGCTGGAACACCATGCCGATGTCACGCTTGTGCGGCGGCACGTTGACCAGCGACTGGCCGTCCACCAGGATCTCGCCGCTGCTGGGGGTCTCGAACCCGGCCAGCATCGACAGGGTGGTGGACTTGCCCGAGCCGCTGGAGCCGAGGAAGGTGAGGAACTCGCCGTCCTGGATCTCCAGGTCGAGGTTGTCCACGGCGGTGAAGTCGCCGTAGTGCTTGTTCAAGCCGCGCAGGCTGACCAGGGTCTTGTTCGGCGCGTCGTCTTTGATCACTGCACTCATTGTTGTTTTCTCCGGGCGCTCAGGCGTTGTTTTCGGTGCGCCGGCGCAAGGCGGCGGCAATGACCATGACCAGCAGCGACAGGCCGATCAGCAGCGTCGAGGCGACGGCGATCACCGGGCTGAGGTCCTGGCGCAGGGTGGTCCACATTTTTACCGGCAGGGTCTGCAGGTCGGGGCTGGCCATCATCACGCTCAGCACCACCTCGTCCCACGACACCAGGAAGGCGAACAGGCCGCCGGCGATCATCCCCGGGCGGATCGCCGGGAAGGTCACCTTGACGATCGCCTGCAGGCGCGAGGCGCCGCAGATCACCGCGGCATCCTCGATCGACTGGTCGAACAGCTTCAGCGAGTTGATGATCGAGATGATGGTGAAGGGCAGGGCGACGATCACGTGGCTGACCACGAAGGCGAACAGCGTGCCGGTGTAGCCCAGCTTGAGAAACAGCGCGTACACCGCCACGGCGATGATCACCAGCGGTACGATCATCGGCATGGTGAACAGGCCGTACAGCAGCTCACGGCCCGGGAAGCGGCCGCGCACCAGGGCGAACGCGGTGGGCAGGCCGAGGGCCACGGCGGCGAAGGTGGTCAGTACGGCGACCTTGAGGCTGGCCAGCGCGGCGTCCATCCACTCGGGGTTGGAGAAGAACTGCACGTACCATTTCACGGTCCAGCCCGGCGGCGGGAACACCAGCCATTGGGACGAGCCGAACGACAGCAGGATGATGAACACCACCGGCAGCAGCAGGAACGCGGCGATGACCCCGGTGGTCAGGTACAGGCCCGTGCGCAACGGGCGGCTCATGGCATTGGGTGACAGCAGCATGGCGGATTACCTCGCGTTACCGACCGGGGATTCCGGCTGCAGTTTCAGGTACAGGTAGAAGAGCACTAGGGTGATCAGCACCAACAGGGCTGCAGCGGCACTGGCCAGGCCCCAGTTCAGGAACGATTGCACCTGCTGGATGATGAACTCGGGCAGCATCATGTTCTGCGCGCCGCCCAGCAGGGCCGGCGTCACGTAGTAACCGAGGGACATGACGAACACCATCAGCGCGCCGGAGAACAGCCCCGAGCGGCACAGCGGCAGGAACACCTTCCAGAAGTTGGTCCAGGGGCTGGCGCCGCAGATGGAACCGGCCTGCAGCACCATCGGGTCGATGGCGTGCATGGTCGCCTGCAGCGGCAGCACGATGAACGGGATCATGATGTAGCTCATGCCGATCACCACGCCGGTGAGGTTGTGCACCATCTCCAGCGGCGCATCGATGATGCCCAGCGCCATCAACACCTTGTTGATCACCCCCGAACTCTGCAGCAGCACCAGCCAGGAGTAGGTGCGCGCCAGCAGGCTGGTCCACATCGACAGCAGCACGATGTTCAGCAGCCAGCGGCCCCAGCCCTTGGGCACCAGGGTGATCGCCCAGGCCAGCGGGAAACCCAGCAGCACGCTGATCAGGGTCACCAGGCCCGCTACCGAGAAGGTGTTGAACAGCACCCGGGCGTAGGCCGAGTTGGCGAACAACTGCTCGTAGTTGCCCAGCCCCGGCACCGGCTCCAGTACACCGCGCAGCAACAGGCCGATCAGCGGGGCGAAGAAGAACAGGCCAAGAAACAGCAGGGCCGGCAGCAGGTTGCGGCTGCCGCGCCAGCGTTGGCTCAGGGGCGGGCGGCGGTCGTCCGCCCGTGGCGCGCCGGTGCCGCTGGGGGCACCTTGCGCGTTGTGCAGGGCATTGATGGCGACTTTCATTTGACCAGCCACTCATTCCAGCGGGCCGCGATGGCCTGGCCGTTCTTGGCCCAGTAGGCGAAGTCCAGGGTCACCTGGTCCTGGGCGTAGGCGGTCGGCAGGTTCTTGGCGAGGTCCTTGTCGAGCTTGGCAACGCTGTCGACGTTCACCGGTGCATAGGCAGTCTTGTTGGCGAACTCGGCCTGGCCTTCGGCACTGCTGGCGTTGGCCAGAAACTTCATGGCCGCGTCCTTGTTCTTGGCGCCTTTGGGGATGACCAGGAAATCGGCCATGACCAGGTTTTGCTTCCAGCTCACGCCGACCGGCGCGCCGTCCTGCTGCAGGGCATATACACGGCCGTTCCAGAACTGCCCGAGCGAGGCTTCACCCGAGGCCAGCAGTTGCTGCGACTGGGCGCCGCCGCCCCACCAGACGATGTCCTGCTTGATGGTGTCGAGCTTCTTGAAGGCGCGGTCCAGGTCCAGCGGGTAGAGCTTGTCGGGAGCTACGCCATCGGCCAGCAGGGCCAGTTCGAGCACGCCGGGGCTGGGCCATTTGTACAGGGCGCGTTTACCGGGGTAGGTCTTGGTGTCGAACAGGGCCGACCAGTCCACCGGCTTGTTGGCGCCGAGCTTGCCCTCGTTGTAGCCGAGCACGAAGGAGAAGAAGAACGAGCCGACGCCATGGTCGGAGACGAAGCGCGGGTCGATCTTGTCGCGCTTGATCTGGTTGAAATCGAGGGGTTCGAGCAGGCCTTCGCTGGCGGCGCGCAGGGCAAAGTCGGCTTCGACGTCGACCACGTCCCACTGCACGTTGCCGCTTTCGACCATGGCCTTGAGCTTGCCGTAGTCGGTGGGGCCGTCCTGCACGACCTTGATCCCGGACGCTTTGCTGAAAGGTTCGGCCCATGCCGCTTTCTGCGCATCCTGGGTGGTGCCGCCCCAGCTGACGAAGTTCAGGCTGTCGGCCGCCTGGGTGGCCTGGCAGGCCAGGGTCAGCAGGCTGGCGGACAGCACTGCGGTTACTCGTTTGCTCAACAGCATGGTTACGCCCTCGTTGCTTTTGTTATTCGAGGCGGGGCCGGTGGTGCGCCCGCCAATAGTGTTCGGGGAGCTGCTTTCACTGTGTGTCGCGTGGCCGTCTTGTGATTGTAGGTACGGCCGAAGAATTCAAGGTCTACGGGATATCATATTATGGTATTCCAAACTTTTCGCAAGAGGGATGGGCGACCGGCCATCACTCAATCGCATTCCTGAACGAAAAACCCGTGGGAGCGGGCTTGCCCCGCGATTGCGCCGGCCCAGGCGGCATCCTCATGACGCCGGGCGCAATCGCGGGGCAAGCCCGCTCCCACGGGTTGGTTCATTGCGAGGGCGTGCTTCAGCCAACCATCCCAGGCTCGAACGGAATGCTCTGCACCACCTCCAGCTCATACCCCGCCAACCCCGCATACTTCAGCGGCGGCCCCAGGTGGCGCAGCTTGCCCACGCCCAGGTCCTGCAGGATCTGCGCACCGGTACCGACTTCCGAATACACCTTCGACTGGCCGCGCTGGTAGGGGCGCAGCGGCTGCGTCAGTTGCGGTACACGCTCCAGCAGCGCCTGGGAAGACTCATGGTTGGCGAGAATCACCACCACCCCGGCGCCTTCCGCGGCTACCTTCTGCAGCGCCGCCCACAGGGTCCAGTTGGCGGGCCCTGCATACTCGGCGCCGACCAGGTCACGCAGCG
Source organism: Pseudomonas oryziphila (assembly GCF_003940825.1). NCBI lineage: Bacteria > Pseudomonadati > Pseudomonadota > Gammaproteobacteria > Pseudomonadales > Pseudomonadaceae > Pseudomonas > Pseudomonas oryziphila. The sequence continues at coordinate 2,636,373 of NZ_CP034338.1, forward strand.
GGTCGATCACGTGTACGCGCACCAGCGTCGGCTGCTCGCGGCGGATGTCACCCATGACCATGGCCATGTGCACACCGCCCTCGATACGGTCTTCATAGGTGACCAGGCGGAATGTGCCGTGCACGGTGGGCAGTTCGCGCTCACCGATGCGCTTGATGGTCTGCTCGGTGCTCAGGCGGTAGTGGATCAGGTCGGCGATGGTGCCGATCTTGATCCCGTGCCGGGCGGCGAACACTTCCAGGTCCGGGCGCCGGGCCATGGTGCCGTCGTCGTTGAGCACTTCGACGATCACCGAGGCCGGGGTGAAGCCGGCCAGGCGGGCCAGGTCGCAGCCGGCCTCGGTATGGCCGGCGCGGGTCAGCACGCCGCCTTCACGGGCACGCAGGGGGAAGATGTGGCCGGGTTGTACCAGGTCTTCCGGGCGGGCATCGGCGGCCATGGCGGCGGCCACGGTACGGGCCCGGTCGGCGGCGGAGATGCCGGTGGTGACGCCGCTGGCGGCCTCGATCGACACGGTGAAAGCGGTGCTGAACACGCTGCCGTTGGCCGGCACCATCTGCTCGAGGCCCAGGCGCTGGCAGTGTTCGTCGGTGAGGGTCAGGCAGATCAGGCCACGGGCCTCGCGGGCCATGAAGTTGATGGCCTGGGCGTCGCAACGCTCGGCGGCTATCAGCAGGTCGCCCTCGTTTTCGCGGTCTTCGTCATCCACCAGCAGGACCATCTTGCCCTGCCGGTAGTCCTCGAGGAGTTCTTCGATGCTGTTGAATGCCATGTTGCACGCTCACGGTGATGGGGTGATTATTATGGTATACCATCATACATAAATATCCCTGAAGCAGGAGTACGACGGATGAAGGCCTACTGGATCGCCCATGTGGACGTCAGCGACCCCGAGCAGTACCAGCAGTACACCCAGCGCGCCCCGGCGGCGTTCGTTGCCTTCGGTGGGCGCTTTCTTGCCCGGGGCGGGCGCAGCGAGGCGATGGAGGGGCGGCCCACTCCCCAGCGTAGCGTGGTGATCGAGTTCGATTCGTATGAGCAGGCGCTGGCGTGCTATCGCTCGGACCTGTATCAGGAGGCTTGCCGCCACCGCCAGGGGGTGGCGAAGGCGGAGGTGATCATTGTCGAGGGGGTTGAGCCCTGAGTGGGTATCTGTTTGGTTGGGGCTGCTTTGCAGCCCTTTCGCGGCACAAGGCCGCTCCTACAGGAGTCCGCGATCCTCTGTAGGAGCGGCCTTGTGCCGCGAAGGGCCCCATTCACACGTCTTCTTTCGCCTGCCCGCGGGTACGCAGCAGCGACAGCAGCACCCCACCCAGCAACAGCCCGAACGTCACCCCCAGCGACACCCCCGCCGGCACCTTGCCCACCAGCCCGTGCCAGAAGATCTTGCAGCCGATGAAGATCAGCACCATCGCCAGTGCGTACTTGAGGTAGACGAAGCGGTGCATCAACGCCGCCAGGGCAAAGTACAGCGAGCGCAGGCCGAGGATGGCGAAGATGTTCGAGGTGTAGACGATGAACGGGTCCTGGGTGATGGCGAAGATCGCCGGCACGCTGTCGACGGCAAACACCAGGTCGGCCAGCTCGATCAAAACCAGGGCGAGGAACAGCGGTGTGGCGTAGCGCAGGGCCTGTTGCTCCCCGGGCGGGGTGAGCCGCACGAAGAAGCGCGGGCCGTGGATCTGCTCGGTAACCCGCATGTGCCGGCGCACGAAGCGCAGCACCGGGTTGTTGGCCAGGTCAGGGTGGCTGTCGTCCTTCGACAGCGCCATCTTCACCCCGGTGAACAGCAGGAAGGCGCCGAAGATGTACAGCACCCAGGCAAAGTGCTGCACCAGTGCCGCGCCCACGCCGATCATGATCGCCCGCAACACCACCACCCCGAGGATGCCCCAGAACAGCACGCGGTGCTGGTAGCGGCGGGGGATGGCGAAGAAGCTGAAGATCATCGCCATGACGAACACGTTGTCCATCGACAGCGATTGCTCCACCAGGAACCCGGTGTAGAACTCCAGCGCCGACTGCGCGCCCAGCTCGTGCCAGACCCACACGCCAAACAGCACGCCGACACTGAAGTAGCCGGAATACAGCAGCAGGCTTTCGCGCATTTCGATCTCGCGTTCCTGGCGGTGCAGCACACCCAGGTCAAGCACGAGCAAGGCGATGACGATTGCGATGAACACCAGCCACAACCAGGTGCTGGTACCGAGGAATGGGTTAACGAGAAATGCATGCAGAGCTGTCATGAGCCCCTCCTTGATTGTCGATGTTGCCAGGCAACAGTGATTCCGACATGGCGGCGCAAACCGTCAGAGGGGCCCGGCATCACATGGCCTTGAGGCTAGCCCTGAATGCCGGGGATGCCGATGGCAGGGCTGTTACATTTCTTTTCCGACGGGGAATTTATTACGAATCATTAGCAATTGTAAAAAATTCGTAAAAACCCTAGGATGCGCCGCAGCCGTCGCAGAACGGGCGCGCCACATAGCGTTGCGCATGTACAAGCATAAAAAATGTCAGTGATTAGCCCCTTACGTACCGAGCTTCACAACACACTAGGGGTCGACAAGCGTGCAACAGCAGCACTCTCTGAACACGGTTCAAGGGGCAGGGAACGCCACCACCGTCCGCCAGCGCCATCCACTGGCCCTGGCCATTCTCGCCGCCACCCTCGCCACGCCGGTCGGCATGGCCTGGGCCGAGCAGGCCGGCGGCACGGGCCCCCTGGAGCTGGGCGCCACCTCCATCACCGACTCGTCGTTGGGTGAAACCACCGAAGGCAGCGGCTCCTACACCACTGGCGCCACCCGCACCGCCACGCGCATGGCGCTGTCGCCGCGCGAGACGCCGCAGTCGGTGAGCGTGATCACCCGCCAGCAGATGGATGACCAGAACCTCACCAGTATCAGCGATGTGCTGGGCAAGACCCCGGGCGTCACCGTCAACAAGCTCGACAGCAACCGCGCCAGCTTCAAGGCCCGTGGCTTCGACATCGACAACTTCCAGGTCGATGGCATCCCGGCGGCATTCCGTTTCGGCAACGGCATCGACCAGACCGACATGGTCATCTACGACCGGGTAGAGGTGCTGCGTGGCGCCACGGGCCTGCTCAGTGGCTTCGGCAGCCCCTCGGCGACCGTCAACCTGGTGCGCAAGCGGCCTACTCGCGAGCTGTCGGGCTATGTGTCGCTGGGTGCCGGCAGTTGGGACACCTACCGCGGTGAATTCGACATCGGTGGCGCGCTGACCCCCGAAGGCAATGTGCGTGGGCGCTTCGTCACGGCCTATGAAGACGGCCAGTCGTTCATGGACAACCTGTCCGAGAAGAAACAGGTGATGTACGGCATCGTCGAAACCGACCTGAGCGAAGATACCCTGCTCAGCGTTGGCCTGAGCCGTCAGACCAACCGCCCGGAGGGTTCCTCCTGGGGGCCATCGACGCCCCTGCTGGACAACAAGGGCAATGCCTTCGGCATGTCGCGCTCGTTCAACCCGGGGGCCAAGTGGAGCGCCTGGGACAACACCGCCGACAACCTGTTCGTCACCCTTGAGCAGCGCCTGGCCAACGATTGGACCCTCAAGGCCTCGGCCACCCGCAGCGAGACCGATTCACCAATCACCCTGGGCTCTGCTGCCAGTGGTTATCCGGATTCGGCCACCGGTGCCGGCATGGGCGTGTGGCTGGGGCGCTACCGCTACCAGACCGACCAGAACGCTTACGACCTGTATGCCAGCGGGCCGTTCCAGATGCTCGGCCGTGAGCACGAGCTGGTGGCCGGGATCTCCCACCGCGACACCCGGGCCCATGAAGAGAGCTGGCCGTTCCTGTTCGGCAGCGCCAACATCTACCAATGGAGCGGCGACTACCCCGAACAGGATTGGGGCCGCCCGCTGTCTAAGGTCGATACCCGTCTGCGCGAAGATGCCGCCTACCTGACCGGTCGCTTCAAACCCACCGACCGGCTCTCGATCATCCTCGGCGGGCGCCTGTCCAACTGGCAGCTCGACAGCACCCGCCTGGACACCACCAGCGGCGAGCGCAGCAAGACCCAGGACCTGGAAGAGAACGGCGTGGTGGTGCCCTATGCCGGCCTGGTCTACGACCTGGACGACACCTGGTCGGTGTACGGCAGCTACACCAGCATCTTCAAACCGCACGAAAGCGAGCAGGACGCCAGCGGCAAGATGATCGAGCCGGAGGAGGGCGATGCCTACGAGCTGGGCCTGAAGGGCGAGTTCTTCGATGGCCGCCTGAACGCCAGCCTTGCCGTGTTCGAAGTGCAGCAGGACAACCTGGCGGAGCTCGACCGTACTGACCCGACCACCAACCGCGGCATCTACCGCTCGATCCAGGGCGCCAAAACCCGAGGCTTCGAGCTTGAGCTGGCGGGTGAGTTGACGCCGAACTGGCAGGTGCAAGGCGGTTTCACCCACCGCATCACCCGCGATGGCGAGCACGACAAGATCTCCACCATCGAACCGGAGAACCTGCTGCGCCTGTCCACCAGCTACCGCCTGCCCGGGGTATGGAACAAGCTGACCGTGGGTGGCTCGGCCAATTGGCAGAGCAAGGTGTGGAAGGACCTCGACAGCCCGGTGGCGGCTGACCAGACCATTCGCTACACCCAGTCGGACTACCTGATCCTCGACGCCATGGCCCGCTACCAGGTGACCGAGCAGCTGTCGGTGACCCTCAACGGCAACAACCTCACCGACAAGAAGTACTTCAACAACCTGGGCTTCTATAACGGTGGTTTCTACGGTGATCCGCGCAATTTCATGCTGACCACCCGCTACGCCTTCTGAGCCTGACCTCGCCTGTTGCGCACGTACCGGGATTGCCCCGTGCGTGCGCAGTCGATCACCGATGCTTGACGGCATACGTCTGGCGCACGTCGCTGGCCCAGCCATCGAGCACGGCCTTGACGTTGTCGGCGGTCATCGGCTGGCTGTCGTTTTCCAGCGGCACGCCAGTACCGGTGAGTACCGCCGCGCCGATCATTCTGCCGCTGGTGCCCGCCTCGAAACGCAGCTCGCTGGCAATTTCACTGTCCAGGTCTCGCCAGCCTGCTGCGCTGCTCACCCCGGCCGCAACCAGGGTGACCGGCAGCCATTCATAGAAGCGCAAACCTTGGGTATGGGCGTCGACCCGGCTGATGACCGGCTTGATCACCAGGGTGTTCGGCCCTGGGCGCTCGACCACGGTCATGACCTTGCCCAGCTCGTTGCGCAGCGCCGCGTCGTAGTAGCCGGTGATGCTGGCCAGCGTGCTCTGTGGGATGCGAGCGGTCGGCGTGGGCGCAGGGTAGAGCTGGCTTGGTGCGAGGTACACCTGGATATAGCGGCCGCGCGGCAGTTTAGGGTCGACCCAGGTCAGGGCGGTGCCGCCCGAAGGCGTCGGGTGCGGGCTGAGCACGCTGTAGTCCGGCAGGTAGCCGGCAGGCGGCGGCGTCTTGCTGCTGCACGCAGACACGCCCAATACGCAGGTCAGCAGCACGGCACGGGCAGGCATGCGCTTCATGGCTGGCCCCCGGCTGCGACGGCCGCCGGGTCCTGTGGCGAATGCTCGATGTGCAGTTGCCCCTTGGCCATCATCCAGTGGATGAGTTCGTTCGCCGTCACCGTATGGCTGTATTCCACCCATTCGCCGTGCGCCGGGCTGTAATGTTCGAAGTAGCGCCGCAGGACGATCTGGCCATTGTGCTCGCCCAGTTCAAGGCTCGCCTGCTGGATGGTCAGGGCTGCGCCGTCGCCACGGGTGCTGGTGCGCTGGTTGAGGATCAGGGCAGGGCCCTCGGTGCTGGTGCTGCGGTGCGAGACGTTCATCGGTGCCCCCTGTGATCGAAGGCCTGCAGGGTGCCCCAGGTTGTTTGCCGGCGAATGTCGGCGTGATGTCCACACTGTAGAAATGTTACGCGGTTGAAATAAATGACCGCAGCCGCGCAATGGTTTTAGATACGTCCTTTTTCTGGACCCAGTGACCGTGAGCAGACTGCTGATCGTCGACGACGACGTGGAAATCCTGGCCCTGCTGAAGCAGTTCTTCATGCAGCATGCCTACGAGGTCGAGTTGGCCGCCGACGGCCAGGCCATGTGGGCGGCCATTGCCCGGCAAGCCCCGGACATCATCATCCTCGACCTGATGCTGCCGGGCGAGGGCGGCCTGAGCCTGTGCCAGAAGGTCCGTGCCCAGACCGGCATACCGATCGTCATGCTCACCGCCATGGCCGAACTGAGCGACCGTATCGTCGGCCTGGAACTGGGCGCCGACGACTACCTGACCAAACCCTTCGACCCGCGTGAGCTGCTGGCCCGCCTGCGCGCCGTGCAGCGCCGGGCCGGTGGCCAGTTGCCCCGTGCCGAGGCCGTGCGGCCGCTGATCGGCTTCGCCGGTTGGCAGTTGGATGTCACCTGTCGCGAGCTGCGCTCGCCCGAGCAGGTGATGATCCCGTTGTCCGGCGCCGAGTTCGACCTGCTGGTGGTGTTCCTCGAGCACCCGCAGCGCATCCTCACCCGCGAACAATTGATTGATCTGACCCGTGGCCAGGGGCATGACGCCTTCGACCGCAGCATCGATGTGCAGGTCAGCCGGCTGCGGCGCAAGATCGAGCCGGACAGCAAGCGGCCGGACTTGATCCGCACCGTGCGCAACGGCGGCTACCTGTTCACTGCCAAGGTCACCCGCTCATGATCGGCCGGTTGTTGCGACGCGACACCCTGCGCTGGCGGATCGCCCTGACCATCTTCGCCGCCATGCTGGCGTCGCTGGCGCTCAATGCGCTGTTCGTCCAGGTGGCCGGCACCTGGGCGCGCCCGCCGATCGAACGCACCGGCCTGCTCGAACAGATCGCCGTGACCACGCGCCTGCTGGAGGCGGCGCCGGTACCGTTGCGCGGGCAACTGGCGCAGGCGGCGAGCAACCCGGGCTTGCAGGTGATCTGGAGCAGCCAGCGTGACGCACTCGGGCTGCCTGCTGCGGGCATGGCGGTGGAGGCCGAGCGGATCCCGGCCTTGCGGCCATTGCTGGGGCAGGGCAGGACGATCGAGGCGTTCAACCCCTCGGATTGGCCAGCGGGCAGCGCCCAGGCGCATTACGGCGCACTGGTGCGTCTGGCCGATGGCAGCTGGCTGTCGTTCGTCCCGCCCGAGCGCAGCTGGGGGCTCAGCGCGCCGGCACGGATTGCGGTGATCCTCGGCCTGGGGCTGATCGCCACGCTGCTGGTGGCCTGGCTGGCCACGCGGCAACTGGCCAACCCGCTGCAGCGTTTTGCCAGCGCGGCGCGCCGCTTCGGCGGCGACCTGCAGGCCCCGCCCATCGATATCGAGGGGCCGCAGGAGATCCGCCAGGCCATCGTGGCGTTCAACACCATGCAGGCGCAGATCCAGCATTTCGTCCGCGAACGCACGCAGATGCTCGCGGCCATCTCCCATGACCTGCGTGCACCACTGACACGCCTGCGCCTGCGCAGCGAGTTCATGGAGGACTTGGAGCACCAGCGCAAGCTGGTGCGCGATGTCGACGAGATGCAATCGATGATCAACGCGGCCCTGGCGTTCTTCCGCGAAGGCACGCAACTGGAGCAGGCGACGGTGTTCGACTTGTCCGAGCTGCTGCAGACCATCCTCGACGACTACTGCGACCAGCACATCGATGTCGACTTCAGCGGCCCCGCACACCTGGTGCATTGGGGGCGGCCGTTGGCGCTCAAGCGGGTGGTGGTCAACCTGCTGGAGAACGCGATCAAGTATGCGCGTGCCCCGCGCATTGCCTTGAGCCGTGAGGCCCATCGGGTGCTGATCGAGGTCAGCGACGAGGGGCCGGGCATTCCCGAAGCGGCATTGCAGCAGGTGTTCGAGCCGTTCTTCCGCCTGGAGGGCTCACGCAACCGGCATACCGGCGGCGTCGGCCTCGGCTTGTCGGCGGCGCGGGCAATGGTACGCGAGCAGGGTGGCGAGCTGACCTTGCACAACCGCCGGGGCGCGGGGCTGGTGGCACGGATCGAGCTGCCAGACTACCGCTGAGGCTCAGTACACCCAGACCTCGACCCGGCGGTTGCGCAAGCGCCCCTGTTCCAGCTCGTTGCCCGCGACCGGCAGCTCGTCGCCCATGCCGGTCACCTCCTTGACCTCCACGCCCTGGCGCGCCAGTTCACGGCGTACCGCCATGGCCCGCAGGCGCGAGAGCAGGGCGGCGCGCCCTGGGGTTTCCTTGGGGTCGCCAAAGCCCACCAGGACCGCCTTGCGCTGTAACTTGCCGGCCTGGCGCAGGTAGTCGCCGACCCGCTGCACATCGCGCAGGGCCTTGTTGTCGAGGCCGGCGCTGCCCTCCTGGAATCGGAAGTTGACTGTCAGGCGGTTGGCTTCGCGGGCAAGGCTCAGGTAGCGCACGGGCATGTCCGCTTGCGCCGGCACCGGCAGCGCCTTGATCTGCTGCGAGACGAAGCCCTGCTCGGCGACGATGGCCTGGCCGGCGGGGCTCTGGGCGAATTCGGCCAGGGCCCGGGCCTGGGGGATCGCGTTGGCCGGCAGGTAGAAGAACAGGCGCCGCGACAGCGGGTAGTCTTCGCTGGCCACCAGCGCGCGGCTGGGTGGCAGGGCGGCGGCGTCACCGTCGGCCACCGCCAGTACCTTGGCCCCGTGCACCGTGGCCAGGCCGCTGAAACCGATGGCCTGGCGGTCGGCCTTGACCTGTTCGGCCAAGGCGTCGGCGGATTCGAAGCGCCGGGCCTGGGCCGACAGTTCGCCGTGGCGTGGGTCGAGCACCAGCGCCTTGAAGGTCTCGAAGGTGCCCGAGCGGTCGTCGCGGGCGTACAGGTGGATAGCGCCGCCGGGCACCCCCAACTGCTCCCAGCGTGAGAGCTGGCCGGAGAAGATCTGTGCCAGTTGCACGGTGGTCAATTGCGCAAGCGGGTTGTCGGGGTGGACGATAACCGCCACCCCATCCAGGCCGATTACTTGTTCCGAACCGGCCCCGCGCAGGTCGCCCAAGGCTTGCAGCTGCTGTGCTTCGCGGTCGCTGATCGGCCGCGAGGCGGCGGCCAGGTCGGCATCGCCCCGGGCCAGGGCGGCAAAGCCAGTGCTCGAACCATGGGCGGCGATGTCGATGCGCAGCGGCTGGCCGTTGCGGCTCTGGGCGCGGATCACGGTCTCGTTGACTGCCGCGCCGGGCTGGTTGTCGATCGCACTGGCGCCTTGCGCCTGCAGCAGCCCGCGCACCAGCGCCGGGCCCAGTGCGGCGCCGATGGTGTTGGAGCCCTGGAGGCGTAGTTGCACAGGTTCAGCCACGGCCAGGGCGGGGATCAGACAGAGCAGGAGGGTGAACAGGCGGTGCATGCCGGGGACCTTTGGCACAGAGTTGCGCCGCAGATTACGACAGGGGCGTGACTGTTGGATGACAGGGAGCGGCAGCTGGCTTTTATGCCTTCAAGTGTATGGCGACAGGTTTGCAGCGCCTGTGAAATCGAGCGCCGCCCGCGCGGCGCTTCGCGGGTAAACCCGCTCCCACAGTTTGTTTCGGGCCAGTCTTTTCTGTGCCATCACCTGGTCCGCCTTGTTGGTACGACGCGGTTTCAGTGTGGGCGTTGCCGCCGCCCCACAGGGCTCAAGGCATTCACCAAGGCAGGCGCCGGTACTTTCCCAGGAATAATTGGCCCGAAACAAACTGTGGGAGCGGGTTTACCCGCGAAGCGCCGCGCGGGCGGCGCTCGATCTCATAGGCGCTGCAAAAACATCGGCGAGCCCCTGGTGGTCCTCACCGAACTTCCCGCCAAATCAGCGCGCCTCAGGCACGATGATGTGGGTCGGCGCCTCACTGGCCCGCCGCCGGGCAACGCAGTAATACAGCACGCTCGGCACCACTAGCCCGATCAGCCAGGACACATCCACGCCGCCCAGGTGCGCGACCATGGGCCCGGTATACAGCTTGGTGTCGATGAACGGCATCTGCACCAGCACGCCGAAGGTGTACACGCCGATTCCCGGCCAGTTCCAGCGGCCATAGCGGCCATTGGGGTCGGCCAGTGCCGGGATGTCGTAGCGCTCCTTGGTGATGAAGTAGTAATCCACCAGGTTCACCGCGCTCCAGGGCACGAAGAAGGTCAGCAGGAACAGGATGAACGACTTGAACGCCGTGAGGAACGAGTGCTGGCCGAGCAGGGCGACCAGCGTGGCGGCGCCGACGATAGCCAGCACGAACACCAGCCGTTGGGCGCGGCTGATCGACAGGTGGCCACGAAAACCGCTGATGATCGTGGCGATGCACATGAAGCTGCCGTAGCTGTTGAGCGTAGAGATGGTCACCTTGCCGAACGCGATGCAGAAGTACAGCAGCGCCGCCGTGGTGCCGGCGCCGCCCAGGCCGACGATATAGGCCACTTCACGCCCGGAGAACTGCCCGCCGGCGATGGCGACGGCGAACACCCCCAGGACCATCGACGCCTGGGCGCCGAGCACCGAACCCAGGCCGGCGGCGAGGAACGTCTTGAGGGGCGAGGTGTTGCTGGGCAGGTAGCGCGAATAGTCGGCCACATAGGGGCCGAAGGCGATCTGCCAGGACGCCGCCAGGGAGACCGCGAGCAAGAAAGTCGCCCAGCTGAAATGACGGTTGGCGAGCAGCTCGCTGATGTCGGCCAGCATCAGGATGCGGCTGAACAGATAGACGAAGGCGATGATCCCCAGCACGCTGGCCACGCGGCCGATCCAGTGAATCACCCGGTAGCCGGCCAGGGTCGCCAGCACGATCACCCCGGCGAACAGCAGGATGCCGGTGCTGTCGCTGACGCTGAGCAATTGGCCGATGGCCTGGCCGGACAGCACCGTGCCGGTGGCGGTGAAGCCCATGTACATCAGGCACACCAGCACCATGGGGATGGCGGCGCCGTAGACCCCGAACTGCACGCGGCTGGAGATCATCTGCGGCAGCCCCAGGCGCGGGCCCTGGGCGGCATGCAGGGCCATCACCGCGCCGCCGATCAGCTGGCCGATGAACAGGCCGATCAGCGACCAGAACACATCGCCGCCGAGCACCACGGCCAGGGCGCCGGTGACGATGGCGGTAATCTGCAGGTTGGCACCCAGCCACAGGGTGAACTGGCTGTAGACGCGTCCATGGCGTTCGGTTTCGGGGATGTAGTCGATCGAGCGCCGCTCGATCACAGGTTTGCTGGACATCGGGGAGGGCTCCGCTTCGTTGTTTTTGTGAAAGGCGGCGGCTATCGGCAGGACGCAGGGCAGATGGCCGAGGCTTGATCTGAGCATGTCTATACAAGTCCGGTCAAGTGAAGCTTGCGGCCGATTTTTCCTACTGCCATGGAGCCGATACAGCGCACTGTTACGCAAGGTCGGCACACAACTGTGCTGGTCCCTGGGCCTGCAACCGCCTTATGCTGTAACGAAATATGTCTAGAACAAGCCTGAAGAAGGAAAGCGTGCCATGCCACTCAAGGACCTGCTGATCGCCCTGGTGGTGATCATCGCCTGGGGCGTCAATTTCGTGGTCATCAAGGTCGGCCTCGACGGCCTGCCGCCGATGCTGCTGGGTGCCTTGCGCTTTCTGCTGGTGGCGTTTCCGGCGGTGTTGCTGGTACGGCGCCCGAATTTGCCGTGGCGCTGGCTGATCGCCTACGGTGCGACCATATCCCTGGGGCAGTTCGCCTTCCTGTTCCAGGCCATGTACAGCGGCATGCCGCCGGGGCTGGCGTCGCTGGTGTTGCAATCGCAGGCGTTCTTTACCCTCGGTTTCGCCGCGCTGTTCCTCGGTGAGCGGCTGCGCCTGGCCAGTGTGCTCGGGCTGCTGGTGGCGGCCGGGGGGCTGGCGGTGATCGGCAGCGAGCACAGCAGCCACGTGCCGCTGATCGCCTTGCTGCTGACCCTGTGCGGCGGCGCCATGTGGGGCATGGGCAACATCATCACCCGGCGCTTCGGCAAGGTCGACCTGGTGGCGCTGGTGATCTGGGGCGGGCTGATCCCGCCGCTGCCGTTTCTGGCGCTGTCGTGGTGGCTGGAAGGGCCGGAGCTGATCGCCCATGCACTGCTCAACATCAGTTGGAGCTCGGTGCTGGCCCTGGCCTACCTGGCGTTCGTCGCCACCATGATCGGCTATAGCCTGTGGAGCACGCTGCTGTCGCGCCATCCGGCGGGCAAGGTGGCGCCGTTTTCCTTGCTGGTGCCGGTGATCGGCCTGAGTTCCTCGGCGTTGCTGCTGGGCGAGCGCTTGAGCCAGATGCAGGTCTGGGGGGGCTTGCTGGTGATGCTGGGGCTGCTGATCAATGTGTTCGGGCCACGGCTGGGGCAGCGCTTGAAGGCGGCCAGCGCGTAGGGCTTCAGGGGGCATAGGTCGGTATTGCGGGGTTGGTGCGGTAGCAACTGTCTTGTATTGCTTGTTCTGGCCTCATCGCCGGCAAGCCGGCTCCCACACCGACCGCACGAGCCTCAAACCAGGCGCTGTCCCTGTGGGAGCCGGCTTGCCGGCGATGCCGCACACCCTCTGTTAGACTCGGCCTCTTTTGCCATGTCAACGGAGCAGCCCATGATCATCTCTACCACCAGCCAACTCGAAGGCCGCCCGGTTGCCGAGTACCTCGGCGTGGTCAGCGCCGAATCGGTGCAAGGGATCAACTTCGTGCGCGATTTCTTCGCACGCTTTCGCGACGTCTTCGGCGGCCGTTCGCAGACCCTGGAAGGCGCACTGAAGCTGGCCCGCGAGCAGGCCACCGAGGAGCTGCAGGCGCGGGCACGGCAGTTGCAAGCCGATGCAGTGCTGGGTGTGGACTTCGAGATCAGCATGCCGTCGGTGCAGGGCGGCATGGTCGTGGTGTTCGCCACCGGCACGGCGGTGCGCCTGAAATAGCAAAATGCCATTGGTCGGACCAGGGGATTTTGTCCGACTGGTCTGCAAATGACCGGCTAGTCTCACTTCATCAGGCCGCCGCTTCACTTGGGCAAACACGCTGTTTGCCGGCGCGGTCAGCATTGGAGGGAGTCACGGGCATGAACGAATCCTACGTCGAAGACTTGAACGATTCATTTCCGATCAACAATCAGGTGTGGTGCGGCCAGTCGGCGTTCCGGCTGGGTTTCGCCAACATGACCCTGGACGAGTCGGAGCAGCTTCAACCGGCGCACCTGCAGCGCGCCAAGAAGGGTCGCTTCACCCCGCGGCTACCGCCGAAAAAGTGAACCTGCGCAACCAACACCCCGCCCAACGGCGGGGTTTTTTTTGCATTCATTGATCCTGCGCATGGCAACGCAGGGTCGTGCTCGTCGCAGGCCCGCCGCTGTGGTTTGCTTGCGCGATTCACTCAGGGAGTACCGATTCAATGCGTATCAGGGAAGAAACCTACTGGCAGTGGGCCGACCCACAGTTGCACAGCCGCAGCCACGACGAGGCGCTGAGCGACGGCACCTGCATCGAGGTGCAGGTGCGTCTGTCGCGCCTGGGTGCCACGCAGATGTTCCTGGGGGTGTATGCCCAGGGGGGCAGGGCGCTGGTGGAGGAGTACTACCCGGCGCGCCCCGGCGAGACCATGACCCGCGCGCTGGTGTGGGGCGTGGACCGGGCCCGCGCCCTGGCCACGGGCGCCTTGCCGCTGCCCGTGCAGGCGCCGCGCCGGCTTCAGGCCTGAGGGTGGCGGTTGCGGCTGGCCTGGACGATGCGTTCGGCGGGCACCCGTAGCTGGCGCAACAGGTATTCGGCAAAGTCCACGGGCCAGGGTTGCAGGGCAATGGCCCGGGCCATGCAGTCCAGCCACTGCGCACTGTGGCTTTCGTCGATTGGCCATTGCGCGTGAAACGACGGAATGGCGATCGAGCCATAGCGCTCGCTGTACAGACTTGGCCCGCCCAGCCAGCCACTGAGAAAGCACGCCAGCTTGTCGCGCGAAGCAGACAGGTCGTGCGGGTGCATGCGCCGCAGGGGCGCGGCATCCGGCCGCTCATCCATCAACCGATAGAAATCGTCGACCAGCCGGCGCAGGCCATCGATGCCGCCAGCGGCCTGGTAGGAGGCATCGTCGGTGCCGTAGGTGGGGGTGATCATTTGATGCTCCGCTGCACAGAAGCGGCCATTCTAGGCTCTGTGTGAAAAGCCTTGATACTCGGTGATGCTGCGTTGAAAACAGCCTCGGAATGCTCATTTACAACCCGTAAACTCCGCTTCCTCGGCTGTTTTCGCCTTGCCTGACCTTCGTCTCAAGACTTTTCACACAGACCCTAGCAGGCATGAAAAAGCCCGGCCTTATGGGGCCGGGCTCAAGCTGTGGTGGACGACGGGGTGTGTCAGTTCAGCGTGTCGATCACCTTGACTGCCTGGTGCTCGCGGGCGCCGGGCCATTCTTGTTGCAGGGTCTGCAGCACGCGGCCGACGAAACCGGTGTCGGCGGCGGCCTTCTTGCCGACGTAGCCCTGGCCACGGCGGTAGACCTTGAAGCGGGCGCGCATGCTGGGCATGTGCGATTCGAATTCGTTTTCGACCGTGTTCGGCGGCAGGCGGTCCAGGCGTACTTCGCCGGACTGGCTGACCCACAGCAGATGGTCGTCGAGGCTGTCCTTGCGCGCGGCGAACAGCTGGGCCAATTGGTCGATGGTTGGATTGTTGTTCAAGTTCATCATAAAGCCCCCATTACCCTATTCGTTGGGTGAAGTTCGTTGTGAAGTTCACATTCGGCGCCACAACATGTAGCGCACTAACCAAAGCTGCTACAGCAGCATCGCAACAGGGGCTTTCTCACGCTGCCTTCTGGGCAGTTTCCCTCTCCACGGACGGCCTGCGTTACCGCGCAAGCCGTCTGGAACACCCTTGCCACCGCTCCCGATCAGGGAGACGGCCTCATCATGCCCAAGGCCCGGGAAGGGCGTCAATAGGTTTGTAGTGAATATTTTTAGTCACTACATGTTGTCCGACAATCCTGCATTTGCTGTCAGACCAAACCGTTATCGCCGTGCTCAAGGAAGCCCGGGCGTTGCCGCAGCCGGGCATGGTAGGCCTCCAGCGCCGGCAGCTGTGGGTGCTCCAGCGGGGTGCGGCGCCAGCGGTTGAGCGACAGGCCGATGACCACGTCGGCAAGGCTGAAATCGCTACCGGCGATGTAGGCGCCGGTGACCTGCAGGCGTTGCTCCAGCAGGCCCATCCGGGCGTTCCACAACGCGCTGCTGGCGGCCAGCTGTGCCGGGTCCTGGTGGGCTGGCGACTGGCGCACCAGCGACATGAACGGGTAGCGCCAGGCGTCGTTGAGATCGGTGGCCTGCCAGTCCAGCCACTGGTCCACGGCGGCCCGGGCGCGTGGCGCCGACGGGTACAGGTGGCCGCCGTCGTACTGGTTGACCAGGTAGCGCAGGATGCTGTTGGACTCCCACAGCACGAAATCGCCATCGACGATCACGGGCACCATGGCGTTGGGGTTCAGGGCCAGGAACGCGGGCGTGTCGGTGGCCTGGAAGCCGCTGCCCCAGTCTTCGCGCTGGTACGGCAGGTTGAGTTCGGCGCAGGTCCACAGCACCTTGCGAACGTTGATCGACGAAGCCTTGCCAAGGATCTTCAACATGCTCATTGCTCCAGGCTGGAGAGGATGCGTTGCGCGGCGCGCACGCGTTCCTCGTTGGGGTAGTTGCGGTTGGCGAGCAGGACGATGCCCATCTGCTTGGCGGGCACGAAGGCCGCGTAGGCACCGAAGCCGCCGGTAGCGCCGGTCTTGTTGTACCAGGCGGCAGGTTCGGCAGGCGCTGATGGGCTCAAGGCACGGGTGGCCTGGGGCTCGCGGATCATTTTCGCGCCGTTGCCGGCCAGCAGGGTGTCGAGCGTGACCGGATAGGGGTAGCGCTCCCAGCCCAGGCCCTGGGTCATTGCGCCGACCTGGAAGTAGCCGCCCTGGGTGATGGCGATGGCCTTGCGCAGGGCCGGGTCGAGCTCGGCGGGCTGCACCTGCAACTGCACGTAGCGCAGCAGGTCGCTGGCGCTGGTCTTGATGCCGTAGGCCTCGTCGGCATAAGGGCCCGGATTCACCCGCACCGGTTTGTCGGCAGCATCGTAGCCCTGGGCGTAGAGCCCGCGCTCCTTGGCCGGAACCTCAAGATAAGTGTGCTTGAGGCCCAGGCGTGGCAGCAGCTCCTGGCTCATCAGATCGGCGAAAGGGCGCTGCTGCGAACGGGCGGCGAGGTCACCGAACAGGCCCAGGCTCGGGTTCGAATAGCAGCGCTGGGTGCCGTGCTCGGCAACGCGTTTCCAGTTTTTCAACCAGGCCAGGGTCTGCTCGGGCGTTTGCACCTCGTCCGGGAACTGCAGCGGCAGGCAATCGCCGCTGTAGGCGCCCAGCTCCAGCACGCTGGCGCTGCCGATTGGCGCATTGGCCAGGGCCGGCTGGTAGCGGCTGGCGGGGGCGTTGAGGTCAAGCTTGCCTTCGGCGCTGGCCAGGGCGGCGAGGGTGGCGGTGAAGGTTTTGCTCAGCGAGCCGATCTCGAACAGGGTGTCGCGGGTCACGGGCTGTTTGTCGTGCTTGTTGGCCCAGCCATAGCTGAAGTAATGCGACTGGCCATTGGCGTAGACCGCCACGGCCATGCCGGCGATGCCTTGTTCGCGCATCAGCGGCTGGATGATGCCATCGACCTGGCTTTGCAGGTCATCGGCCAGCAGTGGTGGTGCCACGAGCGCCAGGGCGGCGGTAAGCAGTGCGCGGTGGGTGCGGATCATCGAAAAGGGCTGTCCTTGTCAGGGGCGGGAAGGTGGTGTCCGTTGCGCGACACTGGCAGGGGTTCCAGCGTTAGCGGCGCAAGGCCCGAAACCTTATCGTCTGGCCTTGCACAATGACAAGACGGAACCTGTGATGAAGTATCTGCGCATGCTGTTCGACAATTTCACCCTGGCCTTGCTCGGGGTGGTGCTGATTGCCACCGTGCTGCCCTGTTCCGGCGAGGGCGCGCTGCTGTTCGGCTGGTTGACCAACCTGGCCATCGGCCTGCTGTTCTTCCTGCACGGCGCCAAGCTGTCGCGGGAGGCGATCATCGCCGGTGCCGGGCACTGGCGCCTGCACCTGCTGGTGTTCTCCTGCACCTTCGTACTGTTCCCACTCTTGGGCATGGCATTCAAGCCATTGTTCGTGCCGCTGGTGGGCAACGAGTTGTACTTGGGCGTGCTCTATCTGTGCGCGCTGCCGGCCACGGTGCAATCGGCCATCGCCTTCACCTCGCTGGCTCGCGGCAACGTGCCAGCGGCAATCTGCAGCGCGGCGGCGTCGAGCCTGCTGGGGATCTTCCTCACGCCGTTGCTGGTGATGATGCTGCTTGGTGCCTCCGGCGATACCGGCTCGGGGCTGGATGCGGTGCTGAAGATCACCCTGCAGTTGCTGGTGCCGTTCGTGGCCGGGCAGATTGCTCGGCGCTGGATCGGTGACTGGGTCAAGCGTAATGCGCGCTGGCTGAAGCTGGTCGACCAGGGCTCGATTCTGCTGGTGGTCTACACCGCGTTCAGCGAAGCGGTGGTCACTGGTCTGTGGCACACGGTGTCGCCGCAACACCTGGCCGGGCTGTTCGCCGTGTGCGGGATCCTGCTGGCGGTGGTGCTGTTGGGCACCCGCGTGCTCGGGCGGGTGCTGGGGTTCAGCGTGGAAGACCGCATCACCATCCTGTTCGCGGGTTCCAAGAAAAGCCTGGCCACCGGCGTGCCCATGGCCCAGGTGCTGTTCGTGGGCAGTGGTATCGGGGCGATGATCCTGCCATTGATGCTGTTCCACCAGATCCAGCTGATGGTCTGCGCGGTGCTGGCGCAGCGTTATGCCGCGCGGGACACCGCAGGTGAGGCGGCGATCGCGGGCTAGCCGAGGGTACGCTCGATGCCGCCCAGTACCAGGCTCTCCATCAGCGCCAGGCCTTGCGCTTCGCCCAGGTCGCGCTCGCGCAGCCAGCCTGGCAGCTGGTTGAGCAGGGTCGCCAGCACATGCCCGGTGGCAGCCAGGGCGGCGCCTTCGAGCCGTGCTTGCGGGGCGATCAGGCGCAGCAGGCCGGCCTCATAACGCTCGCGCAACAGCAGCAGGCGCGCCTGCTGTGCCTCGCTGAGGCAACAGAAGTCGCGCTCGGCCAGGCGGAACTGCAACGGACGTTCGCCATGCAACTGCCAGTGCGCGGCAATCAGGCAGGCCAGCACCGGCTTGCCCTTGGCCAAGGCCCTGCGGCCTTGGTCGAGGGTGGCCTGGAGCTCTTCGTAGAGCTCCTCGATCAGGTCGTAGAGCAGGTCCTGCTTGCTGGGGAAGTGGTGGTACAGCGAGCCCGCGGTCAGCCCCACGTGCGCCGCCAGCTCACGCATGCTGACTTGGCCGAAGCCCTTTTCGGCGAACAGCGCCATGGCCCTGTCACGCCGCTCTTCGAAGTTGGCGCAGCGCATCGCCGCGTTGACCGGGGGCATGGCCTGCTCCTTAGTAGGTGAAGAAGCCGCGACCGCTCTTGCGGCCCAGATAGCCGGCGGCAACCATTTCCTTGAGCAGCGGGGCAGGGCGGTACTTGCTGTCGTTGAAGCCCTCATGGAAGGCCTCCATGATCGCCAGCAAGGTGTCCAGGCCCACCAGGTCGGCCAGGGCCAGCGGGCCGATCGGCTGGTTGCAGCCCAGGCGCATGCCGGTGTCGATGTCCTCGGCACTGGCCAGGCCTTCCTGGCGCACGAAGATGGCCTCGTTGATCATCGGCACCAGGATGCGGTTGACCACGAAGCCCGGACGGTTGCCGGCGGTGATCGGGGTCTTGCCGAGCTTTTCGGTGACCAGCAGCGCCTGGGCGTAGGTGCTGTCGCTGGTCTGCAGGCCGCGGATGATCTCGACCAGGGCCATCATCGGCACCGGGTTGAAGAAGTGCACGCCGATGAAACGCTCGGGGTGCTCGATGCTGGCGGCCAGTTGGGTGACCGACAGTGACGAGGTGTTGGTGGCGATCAGGCAGTCGTTGCCGACGTTGACCGCCACCTGCTGCAGGATGCGTTGCTTGAGCTGCAGGTTCTCGGTGGCCGCCTCGATCACCAGCTGCGCGCTGGCCAGCTGGGCGTAGTCGGTGCTGGTGCGGATGCGGGTTTTCGCCGCCGCTGCGGTGCCTGCATCCAGGGTGCCCTTGTTGACCTGGCGCTCGAGGTTCTTGCCCAGGGTGGCCACGCCACGCTCCAGCGCAGCGTCGGACACGTCCACCAGCAGCACCTGGTAGCCGGCCACCGCGCACACCTGCGCGATGCCGTTGCCCATGGTGCCGGCACCGATCACGGCGATCTGTTCGATAGTCATGTTGCCGGCTCCTTATACGCGCTCGAAGACGACGGCGATACCCTGGCCGCCGCCGATGCACATGGTGGCCAGGGCGTAGCGGCCCTGCACACGCTGCAGTTCATGGATCGCCTTGGTGGCGATGATCGCGCCGGTGGCGCCAACCGGGTGGCCCAGGGAAATGCCCGAGCCGTTGGGGTTGACCTTTTCCGGGTCGAAGCCCAGGGCGCGGGATACGGCGCAGGCTTGGGAAGCGAAGGCTTCGTTGGACTCGATCACATCCAGGTCGGCGACGTTCAGGCCGGCCTTTTCCAGCACTTTCCTGGTCGCCGGGATCGGGCCCAGGCCCATCAATTCAGGTTCGACGCCAGCATGGGCGTAGGCCACCAGGCGTGCCAGCGGCTTCAGGCCCAGGCGCTGCACGGCCTCACCGGTGGCCAGCACCAGGGCGGCGGCGCCGTCGTTGATGCTGCTGGCGTTGCCGGCGGTGACGCTGCCGTCTTTCTTGAACGCAGGCTTCATGCCGGCCAGTTGCTCGGCACTGGCTTCGCCACGCACGTTTTCGTCGACGCTGAACTGCACGCTGCCTTTGCGGGTCTTGATCTCGATCGGCACGATCTGGCTGTCGAAGCGGCCTTCGGCAATGGCGCGGGCGGCGCGGCGCTGGCTGGTCAGGGCCACTTCGTCCTGCATTTCGCGGGTGATGCCATGGGCTGCCGCGACGTTCTCGGCGGTGATGCCCATGTGGAAGTGCTCGAACGGGTCCTGCAGGATGCCGACCATATAGTCGATACCCTGCAAGTCACCCATGCGCGCGCCCCAACGGGCTTGTGGCAGCAGGTACGGGCCGCGGCTCATGGATTCGGCGCCGGCGGCCAGGGCGATGTCGCTTTCACCCAGCAACAGGCCCTGGGCGGCCGAGACGATGGCCTGCAGGCCCGAGCCGCACAGGCGGTTGACGTTGAAGGCAGGGGTTTCCTTGGGCACGCCGGCATTCACCGAGGCCAGGCGGCTCAGGTAGGCGTCGCGGGGTTCGGTGGGGATCACGGTGCCCATCACCACGTGGCCGATCTGCTCGGCGCTCACGCCCGAGCGCTCAATGGCGGCGCGGGTTACCTGGGTGGCCAGGTCGGCCAGCGGCAGGTCCTTGAGCGAACCGCCAAAACTGCCGATGGCCGAACGCACCGCGCTGACGACGTAGATTTCTGTGCTGCTCATAAAGGCTCCGTTTGCAAAGACATGGCGGGGCGGGGGCCGGCTCTGCGAGAATGGCGCCGCCTCAGGGTGGATCGAGTCTAGGCAAAGGCCTCAAGGCGGCCTATGCCGGATCTGTTCAGTCAACCTGGCATTTTTTGCCACTCAGCATAGACAGCGAACTTCAGCCATGCGCGATAGCGATACGGTCGCGGTGTACTTTCTCAACGCCATGCTCCACGCCTTGCGCGAGCGCCCGCAGGCGCGCGATGCCCACCTGCGCGCGGTAGGCATCGAGCCTGGGTTGTTGGCCCAGCCCCAGGCGCGGGTACCGGCCAAGGCCTTCGCCCAGTTGTGGCTGGCGTTGATCGACGAGCTCAACGATGAGTTCTTTCATCTCGACAGCCACGGCATGCCGCTTGGCAGCTTCGCCCTGATCTGCCGTGGGTTGATCCAGGAGCCCAACCTGGACAAGGCTTTGCGTCAGTGCCTGAGCAGTTTTGCGCTGTTTCTGCGTGACCTGCGCGGCAGTGTCACGGTGCGCGGTGCGCGTGCGGTGATCAGCGTGCAGTCGAGCATCGAAGACCCGCTGACCCGGGTGTACGCCGAGGAAACCTACCTGGTGCTGGTGGTCGGCCTGCTGTGTTGGCTGGCCGGGCGGCGCATCGCCATCGACCGAACCGAGCTTGCGTTGACGCGCCCGGCCCAGGAGGACGACGCCTTGCTGTGGGGGCCGGACCTGCGCCTGGGCAGTGGCCGCACCGAGGTGGAGTTCGACAGCGCCTGGTTGCGCTTGCCGGTGATGCAGGATCTGCCTGCCCTGAAGACGTTCCTGCGCAGTGCGCCCCAAGGGCTGGTGATCCGCTTTCGCAATCAGAACGGGCTGGTGGCGGAGGTGTACCGCCACTTGCGCGCCCGGCACTATGGGCAGTGGCCAACCCTGAACGCCATGGCCGAGCGGCAACGGCTCAGTGCCAGCAGCTTCCGCCGCCAGTTGGAGCGCGAAGGGCGTTCATACCAGCAGATCAAGGACGAAGTGCGTCGGGCGATGGCCTTCGAGCTGCTGCGCGAGGGTTGCCTGAGCATTGCCGAGATTGCCGAGCAGACCGGCTTCCAGGAGCCCAGCGCGTTTCACCGGGCGTTCAAGAAGTGGACCGGGCAGAGCCCGGGTAGTTACCGGGC
Organism: Pseudomonas oryziphila; assembly: GCF_003940825.1. Classification (NCBI taxonomy): domain Bacteria; kingdom Pseudomonadati; phylum Pseudomonadota; class Gammaproteobacteria; order Pseudomonadales; family Pseudomonadaceae; genus Pseudomonas; species Pseudomonas oryziphila. The sequence continues at coordinate 2,657,975 of NZ_CP034338.1, forward strand.
CAGGCTTAGAGTGGTTTAGGGCCATCTCTGCTGAGATGTGATGAATTTGTGTTTGATTCGAGCCTGCTGGGGCGCGCAGCGGCCCCAGTTACGGCTAAGCCTCAGGCTGGCACCATCGCAAAGCCCACGCCAAAGCGGTTCCAGGCATTGATGGTGGCGATGGCCAGGGTCAGGTTGGCGACTTCCTTGGGCTCGAAGTGCTCCTGCAGCGCCTCGTATTCACCCTGTGGCGCGCCATGCTCGGGCAGGCGGGTCAGGCTCTCGACCCAGGCCAGGGCGGCTCGCTCGCGCGGGGTGAAATAGCGGGTTTCACGCCATACGCTCAAGGTCTGCAGGCGGGCTTCGGTCTCGCCGGCCTTGCGTGCATCGTTGGCGTGCAGGTTGACGCAGTAGGCGCAGCCGTTGATCTGCGAGGCGCGCAGGCGGATCAGTTCGAGCAGCGAATGCTCCAGCCCCGATTGGATCAGGGCCTGCTCGAGGCCGACCATGGCTTTGTAGGCTTCTGGGGCAGCTTTGGCCCATTCGATACGTTCGTGCATGGTGGTTCTCCGGGAAGGTATTGAGGCGTGTAGCCACCTTAACGCCGCCCGGCAGCGCGCCGAATAGCCAATCCCACGCTTTGCCAGGAGGCCAATCCGCCATTCGCCTGGCCACTGAGGTGCATCCAATCTCTTCATTTCTACCGCTGCGGCCAAGCCGGGATAATGGCCGGGTCAATTGCGGAGTACCGATTCATGTCCCAAGAACACTTCATGCGCGAGGCCCTCGACCTGGCCCGCGCCAATATCCAGGCCGGTGGCCGCCCGTTCGGTGCCGTGCTGGTGTACCAGGGCCAGGTGATCGCCCGCGCCGTCAACGAGATTCACAGCACCCAGGACCCGACCAGCCACGCCGAGATGCAGGCCATCCGCCAGGCCGCCCAGGCTTTGGGCCGGGCACGCCTGGACGGTGCCGAGATCTATGCCAGTGGCCACCCGTGCCCGATGTGCCTGGCGGCCATGCACCTGTGCGGTGTCGAACGTGCCTGGTTCGCTTATGGCAACGACGAGGGCGAGCCCTACGGGCTGTCCACCGCCGCAGTGTACGCGCAGATGGCCCGCCCGCCGCAGCAGCAAAGCTTGCCGTTGCGCCCGCTCAAACCCGCTGGCGAAGCGGGCCTGTATGCCCAATGGCAGCAGGCAAGCCAGGCATGAGGGGCGCGCTGAACCTGTTGCTGGTGGTGTTGCTGGCACTCAACCTGCGGCCGATCCTCACCAGCATCGGGCCACTGCTCGAGCCCATGCGCCAGAGCACCGGCCTGGGTTACCAGCAGGCGGCATTGCTGACGGCGCTGCCGGTGCTGTGCATGGGGCTGGTGCCGCTGTTGCAGCCGTGGCTGCGGCGTTGGCTGAGCGAGCATGGCGGCATGCTCGCCGGGTTGGCGGCGATTGCCCTGGCCTGCCTGTGGCGACTGCAACTGGACAGCGCCTGGGCACTGATCGCCAGTGCGGTGGTCGCCGGGCTGGGGGTGGCGCTGGTGCAGGGCATGATGCCGGGGCTGGTCAACCGCTGGTTCCCCACGCGGCTGGCGGCGACCATGGGCTTGTATTCGGCAGCCCTGATGACCGGTGGCGGCCTTGCAGCGGTGCTGGGCCCCTCGATCACCGCGCACTTTGGCCATTGGCAGGCGGGGCTGGGCGTCTGGGCCTTGCCCGCGTTGCTGGCCGTGGTCGCCTGGATTGCCCTGCGGCCACGCCAGGCCACCCCCGCTTTGGCAGGCACGGCTGGCGGGCACTGGTTCGGCAATCGCCGCGCCTGGTTGCTGGCGCTGTACTTCGGCCTGATCAATGGCGGCTACACCAGCATGGTCGCCTGGCTACCGGCCTATCACCTGGAGCATGGCGGCACGGCCCAGGGCGGTGGTGAGCTGGTGGGGTTGATGACCATCTTCCAGGTGACCGGCGCCCTCGGCTTGCCGCTGTTGCTGCGCCGCCTGGTAGATCGTCGGCCTGGCTTGTGGTTGGCGCTGCTGATCCAGCTGGGCGGCTTCCTTGGCCTGCTGCTGGCGCCGGCCAGCGCCATGGGCCTGTGGGTGGCGATGATCGGCCTGGGCCTGGGCGCGTGCTTCAGCCTCAGCCTGACACTGACCCTCGAACACCTGCGCACACCGGCTGAAGCCGGCAGCCTGGCGGCCTTCGTCCAGGGCGTGGGGTTCATCGTCACCGGTATCGTGCCGTACATTACCGGCTGGCTGCGCGATGTCAGCGGCGACTTCCAGGCGTCCTGGACGCTGCTGACCTGCACCGTACTGGCCATGCTGCTGGTCACCGCGTGCTTCGCCCCGGGTGGCTATGCCCGGGCCATCGCCCGGCCAGGGCAGGCAGGCGCTGCTGCGCTCAGCTGAGACGCTGCAGGGTATCGCGGACCCGGTCCAGCGCCGGGTCGATATCCAGCAGTTCGATGGCGCCGAAGCCCAGCAGCAACCCCGGGCGTACCGGGGCCTCGCTGAAGAACGGCGCCAACGAATAGAGCCCCACCTCGACTTTGCGCGCCAGGTTGATCAGCAGCTCTACATCGACCCTCGGCTTGGCCAGGGCGCTCAGGTGGAAGCCGGCACTGGCCGGCACCGCCTCGAACCAGGGCGCCAGGTCGCCGCCCAGGCGCGCCAGGATCCGTTCGCGGCGGGCGCTGTATACCTCGTGGCAGCGACGGATGTGCTTGCTCAGATGGCCTTCGCCAATGAAGCGCGCCAGGGCCCATTGCTGCAGGCTCGGGCTGTGCCAGTCGGTCAGGTGCTTGGCCACGCAGGCGGCCTGCAGCACCGCCGGTGGCAGCACCGCATAGCCCAGGCGCAACTCGGGCAGCAAGGTCTTGGAGAACGTGCCGACATAGGCCACCAGCCCGTGGCGGTCCAGGCGCTGCAAGGCCTCGGCGGCCGGCCCCTGGTAGCGGAATTCGCAGTCGTAGTCGTCCTCGATGATCAGCGCACCCAGCGCGGCGGCCCGGGCCAGCAACGCCTGGCGCCGCCGTGTGCCCATGGGCATGCCCAGCGGGAACTGGTGCGAGGGGGTTACGTAGATCAGCCGGGTGCCGGCCTCGATCTGTTCCACGCACAGCCCCTCATCGTCCACGGGCACCGACTGCACCTGTGCGCCGAGGGCCAGGAACAGCTGCCGCGCCGGTGGGTAGCCGGGGTCCTCCATGGCCACCTTGCAGCCCGGCTCGACCAGCACCCGGGCGATCAGGTCCAGGGCCTGCTGGGCACCATTGCACACCAGCACATCGGCGGCGCTGCAGTGCACGCCCCGGGCGAACGCGATGTGGTGGGCGATGGCTTCGCGCAACTCAGGCAAGCCCTGCGGCGAGAACTGCCGATCGGTGTGCCGCTGGCTGCGCCGCAGGGCGTATTGCAGGCAGCTGCGCCACTGGTCGTAGGGGAACTGCGCCTTACTTGAGGCGCCGCCGATGAAGTCATAGCGCGAGGGGGCATCCAGCGCGCGGCGCCCCAGCACCGTGGCGCGCAGGCGCCAGCGCTCGAGGGCGTCGGCAGCGGCCAGCGGGATGGCCTCGGCGGCGTCGGCTTGTATGGGTTGGCGAGTAGTGATGAAGGTGCCGCGGCCGACCACGCCGCTGAGCAGGTTGTCGTAGGTCAGGCGCGAGTAGGCTTCGGCCACGGTCTTGCGCGATACGCCCAGTTGCTCGGCCAGCAGGCGCGTTGGCGGCAGCTGGGTGCCGGCAGCCAGGTGGCCGCTGTCGATGCCGGCGCGCAATTGCTGGTAGAGCTGGTCGGCAAGGCCTTTGCGGCCTTCGAGGCGGATGTGCAGTTCCATCGAGGGCTGTGTCCGAAGTGCAAGGGTGTCAAAGCTTCGGGGTTCGCGCGGCAAGCTGCAAGAGGGCCGAACGGGCGGCCCTTGCTCAACGCATCAAAGGCGGGCGGTGCTGATGGTTATGTAACCTTTGTCGGGCAGGGCGATGCGGATCACTGTTTCGTCCTGCGGTGCCTTGCGTTTCTGCCGGATGCTGATGCCATCGACGGCCGCAGCCTGCATGTGCGCCGGGATGGCGCGCCCCTGTTTGTCGAAGAAGGCTTCGCTGGCCAGCAGCTCGACGCGCTCGATCAGTTGGCGGGTGTGCTCGTCGGTGGCGCAGAAAAAGCGCACGCCGGACAGGTGCGGGTTGTCATCGGGGTTGCTGACCTCATGGGCCAGCAGCTGGCGCAGGGTGTGTTGCAGGGCTTCGGTGTGGCGGGTGTGCTCGGGCATGGTGGGGCCTCGTCGGGTGGGCTGGCCGCGCAGGGCGGGCATGACGACATCCAGGTCCGATCATGTTTTTGCAGGCGTAAGACGGAAAGCGGGCTGCTTCCGACTGAATTGTAGGAAGAGTCATAAATTATGCGAGTACCCCGCGCCTTGCCTTGATCAGGATCATCGCTGTCGCCGGTATGCCCGCTGCGGCACAATGGCCGACCTGTCCCCCTGCGTAGCACCGAGGTTTGCCATGCACAGCCACTTCCAGCCCGTCGACCTGACCAAGGCCTATCGCCTGCTTAACCACGGCCCCACCGTGCTGGTCTCGGCCAGCCATGCCGGGGTCGACAATGTGATGGCTGCCGCTTGGGCCTGTGCCCTGGACTTCGACCCGCCCAAGGTGACCGTGGTCCTCGACAAGAGCGCCCGTACCCGCCAGTTGGTGGAGGGCAGTGGCTGGTTCGTGCTGCAGGTGCCCAACGCCGCCCAGGCACGGCTTACCCACCAGGTGGGCAACCAGAGCCTGTTCGACCAGCCCGACAAGCTGGCGCGTATCGGTGTCGAGCTGGCCCGCGTCGCCGGGTTCGAGGCGCCGCTGGTCAACGGCTGTTCGGCCTGGCTGATGTGCCGGGTGATCGACGAGCCGCACAACCAGCAAACCTACGACCTGTTCATCGGCGAAGTGGTCGCGGCCTGGGCCGATGACCGGGTGTTCCGCGACGGGCACTGGGCCTATGAGCATGCCGACCCCGACTGGCGCAGCCTGCATTACGTGGCGGGCGGGCACTTCTATGCCATTGGCGAGCCGCTGGTGATCGACCAGGGCGAATGAACCGAGCCCGTCATTCCCCGCAGCAGTGCGGCTTGCCAGGGGCGCTTTCATAGCGGTCGTGGTGGCGCACCCAGTCCATCGTCCCGCCCTCGTTGCGCCCCAGCGGGGCCAGGTCGAGGAAGTTGTAGGTATTGACCAGGATGTCCAGCCCGCGAGCGTAGGTGGAGTAGGTGTGATAGATGCTGCCGTCGCGGTCGCGAATGAACGCGCTCAAGCCCGGAAGCTCCGCCTCGTTGCCGGAGTAGGGCGCGTAGTTGTACTCGGCGCTGCCATCGGTGGCCACGCTCACGCCAAAGTCCTGGTTGAAACGGCTGCCGTGGGAGGAATACCAGGGAAAGCGCCAGCCCATGCGCTGGCGGAACGCCTGGAATTCGCCATAGGCTGCCCGTGACACCGCCACCAGCGACACGTCGTGGTGAGCCAGGTGCAGGTTGGCGCCGTCGAAATGGTCGGCGAGGAAGGAGCAGCCTGGGCAGCCTTCGTTCCAGCCCTCGGCGAACATGAAGTGGTAGACCAGCAGCTGGCTGCGCCCGGCGAACAGGTCGGCCAGGGCCAGCTCGCCGTCGGGGCCGTGGAAGCGGTAGTTTTCCTCGACCCGTACCCAGGGCAGGGCACGGCGGGCGGCGGCGAGTTCGTCGCGCTGGTGGGTGAGGGCTTTTTCATGCAGCCAGAGTTGCCGGCGGGCGGCGAGCCATTGGCTGCGGGTTACCACGGGGTGATTGTTGTCGGGCGTGTTCATGAGGCGCGCTCCGCGCTGGGGGGATTCATTGAGTGGTCGAATGGGCGTTCGGGGAATCGACGGGGAGCGGGTGGGGGCGACGAGTGGTGGGGTGGGGGGGTTATGGCTTGGGAAAGTGTGTGGGCTGGTAGGTGCCTGCCGGAGGATTTGCAGCGCTTATGAGGCCACCAGGAGTTCGCCGATGATTTTGCAGCGCCTATGAGATCGAGCGCCGCCCGCGCGGCGCTTCGCGGGTAAATCGCAGCGGCGAACCGCCGCTCCCACAGTTTGTTTCGGGCCAGTCTCTCCTGCGCCATCACCTGGTCCGCCTTGTTGGTACGACGCGGTTTCAGTGTGGGCGTTGCCGCCGCCCCACATGACTCAAGGCATGCACCAAGGCAGGCGCCGGTACTTTCACAGAAATAATTGGCCCGAAACAAACTGTGGGAGCGGGTTTACCCGCGAAGCGCCGCGCGGGCGGCGCTCGATCTCATAGGCGCTGGAGATATTAAGGCGAACACCTGCAAGCCCACATACAATCTCAACCCTATCCCTGCATCCGCTCAATCAAAGCCCACAGCCGCGGGTCATTGAAATCGTCGATCACCAGCCGCGCCCCAGCCTCATGCAGGCGCTCGGCCGTCTGCGTGGTAGCCAGACCCACCGTATAGATACCGGCATCGCTGGCCGCCTTGACCCCCGGCAACGAATCCTCAAAAGCCAGCGCCTGCCCGGCTTCAGCCTGCAAGCGCTGCAGCCCGGTCAGGTAGGGCAGCGGGTCCGGCTTGGGCCTGGCCAGCTCATCGGCCACCAGCACATGTTCGAAACGCCCATTCAGCCCCATGGCCGCGAGCATGTGCTCGGCGTTCAGGCGTGGCGCATTGGTCACTACACACACGCCCACCGCATGTTGCTGGGCATGGTCGAGCAGGCGCAGCAGACCGGGCAGGGGTTCGAGGCTCGGTGACAGTTCGCGGAACAGCGCCTCCTTGCGCTCGGCCAGGGCCTGGCGCTGGGCCGCATCGGCCTGAGGGAACAGGTCGGCGAACAGCAAACCGTTGGAGCGGCCGCTCACCTGCAGGTCGAATTGCTCCTGGGTCAGTTCGCGGCCATCGTAATCGTGCAGGAGCTGGCGGAAGGCCTGCAGGTGCAGGGTGTCGGTGTCGGTGAGCGTCCCATCGAGGTCGAACAGCAAGGCGGTGAGCATCGGGCATCCTGGCGTTGAAGAATCAATTCAGCAGCATCATAGCCAAAGCCGACGACGAAGGGGGCTGTTCAGTGTTTCACAAAAAGAGTACAAATGTGCTCCATGGACAATCTGACCCCCAAACGCCGCGCCATTCTCGACTTCATTCGTGAGCGCATCACCGAACATGGCCAGCCGCCCTCGCTGGCCGATATCGCCGAGCGCTTCGGGTTTGCCTCGCGCAGCGTTGCGCGCAAGCACATCACCGCCCTTTGCCAGGGCGGCTTCATCGACGTCACCCCCAACCAGGCGCGTGGTATCCGCCTGGCCGAGCCGCTGCGCCGGCCGGAGATTCTCGAACTGCCGGTGCTCGGCCAGGTCGCCGCAGGCGCGCCTATCGGCCCCGATCTCGACATTCATGAGCAACTGCTGCTCGACCCCAGCCTGTTCCGCCGTACCCCCGACTACCTGCTCAAGGTGCGTGGCGACTCGATGGTCGACGACGGCATCTTCGATGGCGACCTGGTCGGCATCCGCCAGCAGGGCGAGGCGCGCGACGGCCAGATCGTGGTCGCCCGGCTCGACGGCGAGGTCACCATCAAACGCCTGCAACACACCCGCGACGGCTACCGCCTGTTGCCACGCAACCCGCACTACCAACCCATCGACGTAGGCCCCGAACACCAGTTCTTCATCGAAGGCGTGTTCTGCGGCTTGCTGAGGCGTGACTGATGGGCGCGGTGGTCGACCTCGACCGGCTGCTCGACCAGCGCCAGGTGTGGCGCGGCCGGCAGGCCCAGGCCCGGCCGATTGGCTTGCAGCCCAGCGGGCATGCCGCGCTCGATGCACGCCTGCCAGAGGGCGGCTGGCCGGCGGCGGCATTGAGCGAATTGTTACTGGCCAGCCCGGGCGTGGGTGAGCTGCAGTTGCTCTGGCCGACGCTGGCACGGCTGACCGCCGCCAGTGAGCGGGTCGTGCTGGTGGCCCCACCCTTTATTCCCTATGCCCCGGCCTGGCAGGCAGCGGGTGTCGACCTGCGCTGGCTGGTGCAGGTCGACAGCGAACGTGACGATGCCCTGTGGGCCGCCGAGCAATGCCTGCGCTCGGGCAGTTGCGCGGCGGTGCTGTGCTGGCCGGAGCGCGCCGATGACAAGGCCTTGCGTCGCCTGCAGGTGGCGGCGGAAACCGGTAACGCACTGGCGTTCGCCTGCCGCCCGCAGCAGGCCGCGCTTAACCCGTCGCCCGCCGCGCTGCGGATCGCCATCGACACCCGCCCACCCCAGTGGCGGGTGCTCAAGTGCCGGGGCGGCCTGCCCCCCGCCAGCCCTATTGCTCGGGGCTGAAGCATCATGCTCTGGGCCTGCATCCTGTTCCCGCAGTTGGCGCTGGACAGCGTCCTGCGCCAACGCGACGACCCTGACACTCCTCTGGTGCTGCTGGGTGGGCCTGGCCAGCGCCGTGTGCTGCAAGCGGTCAGCCCGGCCGCCGCCAGGCTGGGGTTGCGCGCCGGGCAGCCGCTGACCGCTGCCCGCGCCCTGGCCGATGGTTTCACCTGCGTTGAAGTCGAGCCCGCGTGCATCGAGCAGTTGCAACAGCTGCTGGCCACCTGGGCCTACCGCTTCAGCGCCCAGGTCAGCCTGCATTATCCGCGTGCGCTGCTGCTGGAGGTGGGGTCGAGCCTGCAACTGTTCGGGCCCTGGCCCCTGTTCGAGGCGCGCCTGCGTGAAGAGCTGGCCGGGCTGGGCCTGCGCCAGCGCATTGTGCTGGCCAGCAACCCGGTGGCGGCGCGGATGCTCGCCAATGCTCACGATGGGCTGGCGGTGACCAGCCCCGACCAGACCCGGGCAGCCTTGCTCGACCTGCCCATCGAACGGGCCGGCCTGCCACCTGAGGCCAGCTTGGCCTTCGCACGCATGGGCCTGCACCGGCTGGGCCAGGTCGTGGCGCTGCCCCGTGATGCCCTGGCCCGGCGCTTCAGCAGCCAGGTGCAATTGCACCTGGATCAACTGTTCGGCCAGCGCTCGCTGGGGCTGGCGTTCTACCAACCGCCCGAGCGCTTCGAAGCACGGCTGGAGCTGAACTTCGATGTCGAGTCGCACCAGGCCCTGTTGTTTCCCTTGCGCCGGCTGCTCAACGACCTGGCGGCGTTCCTCGCCGGGCGCGATTGCGGCGTGCAGCGGTTCGAGCTGTTCCTGGAGCACGCCGAGGGCCCGGATACCGTGCTCAAGGTTGGCCTGCTGGCTGCCGAGCGTGATGGTGCAATGCTCTTCGAGCTGGCGCGAGGGCGCCTGGAGCCGCTGCGCATTCCGGCTCCGGTGCGCAACCTGCGCCTGGTGGCGGCCGATCTGCCGCCGTTCGTGCCCCAGCACCAGGCATTGTTCGACCCACGCGCCCAGCAGGCACAACCCTGGGAGCAACTGCGCGAACGCCTGCGGGCACGCCTTGGCGATGAAGCCGTCAAGGGCCTGCGCGCCGAAGCCGATCATCGTCCCGAATGTGCCTGGCAGGGCGCGGAGCAGGGCGCGCCGGGGCAGTTGGTCATGGCGCCGGGCAGCCGCCCCGGCTGGCTGCTGCCTGAACCCCAAGCGCTGTCCGAGGCTGGCGTGCAACTGCTGGGGCACGCCGAACGCATCGAGTCCGGTTGGTGGGACGGCGGTGATGTGCGGCGTGATTACTACCGTATCGAAACCCGCGATGGCCTGCGCGGTTGGGCCTTCCGTGACCTCGCGGCCCCCGGACCGCTTTGGTTGCAGGGCTGGTTCGCGTGAACTGCCAGGGCTACGCAGAGCTGCATTGCCTGTCGAACTTCAGCTTCCAGCGCGGCGCCTCCAGTGCCGACGAACTGTTTCGCCGTGCCCGTGAGCAGGGCTACCAGGCCCTGGCGATCACTGACGAGTGCACCCTGGCGGGCATCGTCCGGGCCTGGCAGGCCGCCCGTGAGCATGGCCTCAAGCTGATCGTTGGCAGTGAAGTGCGGGTGGAGCAGGGGCCCAAACTGGTGCTGCTGGTGCAGGACCTTGGCTGTTACCAGAACCTGTGTGCGCTGATCACACTGGCACGGCGCCGGGCGCCAAAGGGCAGCTATCGGCTGCTGGCCGAGGACCTTGCGGCCCATCATCAGGGGTTGCTGGCGTTGTGGGTGCCCGAGGCCGATGCGCCTGTCAGTGTCGGGCAGCAACTGCATGCACTGTTCGGTGAGCGCCTGTGGCTCGCCGTGCATCAGCATCGCGCAGCCGACGATGGTGCGCGGCTGGCACAGTTGCACGCCTTGGGCGCACAACTGGCCGTGCCGCTGGTGGCCTGCGGCGATGTGCACATGCACGTGCGCGGGCGTCGCGCACTGCAGGACTGCATCACCGCGATCCGCGCCCATTGCCCGGTGGCCGAGGCGGGGCGTTACCTGTTCGCCAATGGCGAGCGTCATCTGCGCCCGCTCGATCAGCTGCACGAACTCTATCCACCGCACCTGCTGGCCGAAACCCTGGTTATCGCCGAGCGCTGCAGCTTCGATCTTTCGGCGCTCAAATATCAGTACCCGCGCGAGCTGGTCCCTGAGGCTCATACGCCCGCCAGCTGGTTGCGCCAACTGTGCGAGCAGGGTCTGCCCAGGCGTTGGCCCAACGGGGTAACCGACAAGGTACGCGGCCTGCTGGACAAGGAGCTCGCGCTGATCGAGGAATTGGGCTACGACAGTTACTTCCTCACCGTGCACGACATCGTCGCCTTCGCCCGCAGCCAGCACATCCTCTGCCAGGGTCGTGGTTCGGCGGCCAACTCGGTGGTGTGCTATGTGCTGGGCATCACCGAGCTCGACCCCACGGTGCACCGCCTGTTGTTCGAGCGCTTTCTGTCACGCGAGCGCAACGAACCGCCTGATATCGACGTGGACTTCGAGCACGACCGCCGCGAAGAAGTGATCCAGTATGTGTTCCGCCGCTATGGCCGGCACCGGGCCGCGCTCACCGCAGTGGTCAGCAGTTACCACGCCGCTGGGGCGGTACGCGATGTGGCACGTGCGCTGGGGTTGCCAGCCGATCAGGTGGATGCCCTGGCCAAATGTTGCGGGCGCTGGAGCGACCGCATTCCCGATGCCGAACGCCTGGCCGAGGCCGGTTTCGATGCACAGAGCCCCTCGCTGCGGCGCATCCTGGTACTGGCCGGCGAGTTGATCGGCTTCCCCCGGCACCTGTCGCAGCATCCTGGCGGTTTCGTCATTTCCCAGCAGCCGCTGCACGAACTGGTGTCGGTGGAAAACACGGCGATGGAAGAGCGCACGGTGATCCAGTGGGACAAGGACGACCTCGACATGGTCGGTCTGCTCAAGGTCGATGTACTGGCGCTGGGCATGCTCAGCGCGCTGCGCCGCTGCTTCGACCTGATTGCCCTGCACCGTGGGCGTGAGCTGACCCTGGCCAGCATCCCCGGAGAAGACCCGGCCACCTACGCCATGATCAGCCGTGCCGAAACCATGGGCGTGTTCCAGATCGAATCGCGGGCGCAGATGGCCATGTTGCCCAGGCTCAAACCCAATACCTTCTACGACCTGGTGATCGAAGTGGCGATCGTGCGGCCGGGGCCGATCCAGGGCGATATGGTCCACCCATACCTGCGCCGCCGGCTGGGCCAGGAACCGGTCAGCTACCCCTCGGAAAAACTGCGCGAAGTGTTCCACCGTACCTTGGGCGTGCCCCTGTTCCAGGAGCAGGTGATGGAGCTGGCCATGGTCGCTGCCGACTACAGCCCCGGCGAGGCCGACCAGCTGCGCCGCAGCATGGCGGCGTGGAAGCGCCACGGCGGCCTTGAACCCCACCGGGTCAGGCTGATCGAGGGCATGCTGCGCAATGGTTACGAGCTGTCTTTTGCCGAGCGCATCTTCGAGCAGATCAAGGGATTCGGCAGCTATGGTTTTCCCGAGTCCCACGCCGCCAGTTTCGCCCTGCTGTGCTACGCCAGCAGTTGGCTCAAATGCCACGAACCGGCGATCTTCACCTGTGCCTTGATCAATAGCTGGCCCATGGGTTTCTACAGCCCCGACCAGCTGTTGCAGGAAGCGCGTCGGCAGGGCATTGCGGTTCGCCCGGTGGATGTCGAGCACAGCCAATGGGACTGCACCCTGGAGCCGGAGGGCGAGGGCGCGTTGGCCATCCGCCTGGGCTTGCGGCAGATCCGCGGCTTTGGCGAAGGCGATGCCCGGCGCCTGGAGCAGGCGCGGGCACAACGGCCCTGGCGCGATGTTGAGGACCTGTGCCTGCGCGCCGGGCTCGACAGCCGCGCCTGTGCCCGGCTCGCCGATGCCGGTGCGCTGCGGGCGCTGGCCCGCGACCGGCACCAGGCGCGCTGGCAGATGGCGGCAGTGCAGGCGCAGCTACCGCTGTTCGCCCAGGTCGAGGCAGCGCCAGAAACCCCGGTTGAGCTGCCCGTACCCAGCGTGGCCGAGGATCTGCTGGCCGATTACGACACCCTCGGCACCACGCTCGGCCCGCATCCGCTGGCCTTGCTGCGCCCGCGCCTGCGCGCCTTGGGCTGTCGCAGTTCAGCGCAGCTGGCCGAAGTCGAGCAGGGTGACAGCATTGCCGTGGCCGGCCTGGTGGTTGGGCGCCAGCGCCCGCAAACGGCCAGCGGCGTGACCTTCGTCACCCTTGAGGACGAGCATGGCATGGTCAATGTGGTGGTCTGGCGGGCGCTGGCCGAACGGCAGCGACAGGCGCTGGTGGGCGCGCGGTTGCTCAAGGTGAGCGGGAGGCTGGAACACGAGAAGGGCGTGCGCCATCTGATCGCCCGGCGGTTGGAGGACATCAGCCCCTTGCTGCTGGGGCTGGATGTGCGTAGCCGCGACTTTCATTGAGCGCCATCGCGGGGCAAGCCCGCTCCCACGCCGGACCATGCATACCTCGTGGGAGCGGGCTTGCCCCGCGATAGGGCCTACACCATCGCCAATCGCTGCTTGCGCGTCGGCGCAGCAAACGCCTGGTCAATCGCCTGCAAGTCCGCCTCGGTCAGCACCAGGTCCTGCACCGCTGCATTCAAGCGCACATGCGCCGGGCTCACGGCCTTGGGAATCGCAATCACCCCTTCGCCACGCGTGACCCATGCCAGGCTCACCTGCGCCGGCGTCGCAGCATGGCGCGCAGCAATTTCAGCCAGTACCGGGTGATGCAGCAGTCGCCCGGCCTGGGCCAGTGGGCAGTAAGCCATGATCGGAAGCTGCTGCTGGCGGCTCCAAGGCAGCAAGTCGAACTCGATGCCACGCTCGGCCGGGTTGTACAGCACCTGGTTGGTGGCGCAGGCCGGGTTGTCCAGTTCCTGCAGGTCATCCAGGTCGAAGTTGGACACACCCCAGCGGCGGATCTTGCCCTGTTCGATCAAGCGTTCGAAGGCCTCGACGGTCTCCTCGAGCGGGTACTGCCCGCGCCAATGCAGCAGGTACAGGTCGATGCACTCGGTACCCAGCCGCTTGAGGCTGCGTTCGCACGCCGTCGGCAAGCCGCGCCGGCTGGCGTTGTGCGGGTAGACCTTGCTGACCAGGAACACCTGGTCGCGACGCCCGGCGATAGCCTGGCCGACCACCTGTTCGGCGCCGCCCTCGGCGTACATTTCGGCGGTATCGATCAGGCTCAGGCCCAGGTCGATGCCTTGTTGCAGCGCCGCCACTTCGGCCGCCTTGCTCCCTGGGTCTTCGCCCATGTACCAGGTGCCCTGGCCAATAGTCGGCACGCGGGTTCCCGCCAGATTCACGTAACGCATGTCACCTCCTGTGGATGGGTATGGGTCAGCAGCACGTCGAGCAGCGCCTCGGCGGCCCGTGACAGTTTGTGGTCGGCCAGGGCGATCACGCCGATGCGGCGCTCCACGGTGGGTTCGACCAGCGGTACGCAGCGTGCGCCGAGCTCTTGCATCTGGCCGATGCACAGGGCCGGCACGGCGCTCACGCCCAGGCCGCTGGCGACCATGCGGCCGATGGTCGACAACTGGTGGCTCTCGAACGCCACTGTCAGCTTGCCGTGCCCGGCCACCAGGTGCTGTTCGAGTAACAGGCGCACTGCCGACGGCCGTTGCAGGGCGATGAAGTCTTCTGCCAACAGTTCCTGCCAGCGCACCTGGGGTTGGCGGGCGAGGGGCGAGTCGGCGGGCACCACGGCGACGAAACGGTCCATGTACAGCGGGTGGAAGCGTAGCGCCTCGCTGCCGTCGGGCTCGAAACCGATGCCCAGCTCGACGCGGCGGTGGCGCACCAGTTCCAGCACCTGTTCGTTGATCACGTCGTGCACGGTGACGTTCACTTTCGGGTAGCGCTGGCGGAACACTTTCAGCGACTGCGGCAGCAAGTTGCCGGCGAAGGACGGCATGGCCGCCACCGACACCCTGCCCAGTTGCAGGGTGAAGCGCTGGCGCAGCATCTCTTCGGTGTCGTCCCAGTCGGCCAGCAGGCGCCGGGCCAGGGGCAGCAGCACCTCGCCCTCGGGGGTGAGGCTGACGCTGCGGGTGGTGCGGGTGAGCAGGGCGCCGCCGAGGTTGTCCTCCAGCGCCTTGATGGTCAGGCTCAGGGCCGGTTGCGACACATGCAGGTGCTCGCCGGCCTGGGCGAAGCTCTGGTACTTGGCCACGGTGACGAAGGCGCGCAGTTGCTTGACGTTCATGGCTGGCTTGCCCTTTGTTTTGCAAAAGTTATCAATCGATGACGAAAACAAAATTAACAAATCAGTCGACTACAGTGAAGATGACCGCACGGTTCCAACAACTACAAAAGGCGACTGAGCATGGCCGGACTGGACAAGCGTGTAGCAACCTACGAAGAGGCCCTGGCAGGCCTGACCGACAACATGACGGTACTGGCCGGCGGCTTCGGCCTGTGCGGCATCCCGGAAAACCTGATCGCCCAGATCAAGCGCCTGGGCGTCAAGGGCCTGACGGTGGTCTCCAACAACTGCGGCGTTGATGGCTTCGGCCTGGGCGTGCTGCTGGAAGACCGGCAGATCCGCAAGATGATCGCCTCCTACGTGGGCGAGAACGCCGAATTCGAACGCCAGCTGCTCAGCGGCGAACTGGAAGTGGAACTCACCCCGCAAGGCACCCTGGCCGAGAAAATGCGCGCAGGTGGCGCCGGCATTCCCGCCTTCTATACCGCCACCGGCTACGGCACCCCGGTTGCCGACGGCAAGGAAGTCCGCGAGTTCAAAGGCCGCAAGTACATCCTCGAAGAGTCGATCACCGGCGACTTCGCCATCGTCAAGGGCTGGAAAGCCGACCACTACGGCAACGTGGTGTATCGCAACACCGCGCAGAACTTCAACCCGCTGGCCGCCACCGCCGGCAAGATCACCGTGGTCGAGGTCGAAGAGATCGTCGAGCCCGGCGTGCTGCTGCCCAGCGAGATCCACACCCCGGGCATCTACGTCGACCGGGTCATCGTCGGCACCTTCGAGAAGCGCATCGAAAAGCGCACCGTCAAGGCCTGAGCGCCATCCTCAAGAACAACAAAGAGATCCTGACCATGGCACTGACCCGCGAACAAATGGCCCAACGCGTCGCCCGTGAACTCAAAGACGGCTACTACGTCAACCTCGGTATCGGCATCCCCACCCTGGTGGCCAACTACGTGCCTGCCGACATGGACGTGATGCTGCAGTCGGAAAACGGCTTGCTGGGCATGGGCGAATTCCCCACCGAAGCCACCCTCGACGCCGACATGATCAACGCCGGCAAGCAGACCGTTACCGCCCGCCGCGGCGCGTCGATCTTCGACTCGGCGCAATCCTTCGCCATGATCCGTGGCGGCCACGTCGACCTCACCGTGCTCGGCGCCTTTGAAGTGGACGTGGAAGGCAACATCGCCTCGTGGATGATCCCCGGCAAGCTGGTCAAGGGCATGGGCGGCGCCATGGACCTGGTGGCCGGTGCCGACAACATCATCGTCACCATGACCCATGCCTCCAAGGATGGCGAGTCCAAGCTGCTGCCCAAGTGCAGCCTGCCGCTGACCGGCGCCGGTTGCATCCGCAAGGTGCTGACCGACCTGGCCTACCTGGAAATCGAAAACGGTGCCTTCATCCTGCGCGAGACTGCGCCAGGGGTGAGCGTCGAAGAGATCATCGAGAAAACCGCCGGCAAGCTGATCGTGCCGGACGATGTGAAGGAAATGACTTTCTAATCAAGCATCACCCGCCCTGTGGGTGCGGACCCGTGGGAGCGGGCTTGCCCCGCGATAGCGTCAGACCAGGTGCCACGATCGCCTGGTAGGGCGCTATCGCGGGGCAAGCCCGCTCCCACGACTTCGCTCCCACAGGGCTTTTGCGTTGTTTCAGTGTTGAAAATCAAAAAAACAAATAAAAGGAAAACCCCGTGGCCGCTGATATCCAAGACAGCCGCTCCGCCCGCTTTGCCCTGCGCTGCTCCAACTGGGCTGAACGCTGGTTCCCCGACTCCTGGGTGTTCGCCGCCCTGGCCGTGATGCTGGTGTGCCTGGGCGCGCTGGTGATGGGCGGCAAGCCCACCGACACCGCCAAGGCCTTCGGCGATGGCTTCTGGAGCCTGATCCCGTTCACCATGCAGATGGCCTTCGTGGTCATCGGCGGTTATGTGGTGGCCAGCTCGCCACCCGCCGCACGGCTGATCGACCGCCTGGCGCGCCTGCCGAAGAACGGCCGTTCGGCCGTCTGCTGGGTGGCGCTGATCTCGATGCTCGCCTCGTTGCTCAACTGGGGCCTGTCGCTGGTGTTTGGCGGCCTGCTGGTGCGCGCCCTGGCCCGTCGCACCGATTTGAAGATGGATTATCGCGCCGCCGGTGCCGCTGCCTACCTGGGGCTCGGCGCGGTATGGGCACTGGGGCTGTCGTCGTCGGCGGCGCAGTTGCAGGCCAACCCGGCCAGCCTGCCGCCGTCGATCCTGTCCATCACTGGGGTGATCCCGTTCACCGAGACCATCTTCCTCTGGCAGTCCGGGGTCATGCTGGCGGCGCTGGTGATCGTCTCGCTGGTGATCGCCTATGCCACCGCTCCGGGGCCGAACAGCGCGCGCAGTGCGCAAGACTGCGGCGTTGACCCCAGCTTCAGCGCGCCGCCCGCGCCGCAGCGCACGCGCCCGGGCGAGTGGCTGGAGTACAGCCCGATCCTGATCCTGCTGCTGGTGGCCCTGGCCGGCGGCTGGCTGTACCAGGAGTTCGCCACCAAGCCTGCGATCACCGCGATCTCCGGGCTGAACACCTACAACCTGCTGTTCATCATGCTCGGCGCCTTGCTGCACTGGCGCCCGCGCAGCTTCCTCGATGCCGTGGCCCGCGCGGTGCCGACCACCACCGGGGTGCTGATCCAGTTCCCGCTGTACGGTTCGATCGCCGCCATCCTCACCCAGGTCAAGGGTGTCGACGGTGCGACCCTGGCCCACCACATCTCGGTGTTCTTCACCCAGATCGCCACCCATGACAGCTACGCGCTGTTGATGGGGGTGTACTCGGCGGTGCTGGGCTTCTTCATCCCGTCCGGCGGTGGCAAGTGGATCATCGAGGCGCCCTACGTGATGCTGGTGGCCAACGACCTGCAGTACCACCTGGGCTGGGCGGTGCAGATCTACAACGCCGCCGAGGCGCTGCCGAACCTGATCAACCCGTTCTACATGCTGCCGCTGCTGGGCGTGCTGGGCCTGAAAGCGCGCGATCTGATCGGCTTTTCGTTCGTCCAGCTGCTGGTGCATGTGCCGCTGGTGCTGGTGCTGCTGTGGGCGCTGGGTACGACCTTGCAGTACGTGCCGCCCGTGATGCCGTAAGGCTCGGGTAGTGCCAGGGAAGGGCGGTCAGGTACCGCCCTTTTTTACGTTTCGATGACATATCGATAACGATTCGCATGTGAGATTCGTTTTCATGTGAATGCCGTCCGGTCGGCAGCCAAGGACTTTCATCGAAATGAACAAGGAGACAGGCAGCGATGTTCGCGCCCATCAGCCGTTCCATGGCCCTTACCCTGGGCCTGTGTGCCACCGCCGTCAGCCCGTTTGCGCAGGCACAAGAGACCGAA
The DNA here is from genome assembly GCF_003940825.1 of Pseudomonas oryziphila. NCBI lineage: Bacteria > Pseudomonadati > Pseudomonadota > Gammaproteobacteria > Pseudomonadales > Pseudomonadaceae > Pseudomonas > Pseudomonas oryziphila. The sequence goes on from NZ_CP034338.1 coordinate 2,675,943, forward strand.
CCGCGGTCCGACGACAAGGTGCTGGAACTCGGCGCCACCGAGATCCTCGCCCAGGGCCTGGGCAGCACCACCGAGCACAGCGGCTCCTACACCACCGGCAGCATGAGCGCAGCGACGCGCCTGAACCTGTCGATCAAGGAAACCCCGCAATCGGTCTCGGTGCTGACCCGTCAGCAGCTCGACGACTTCCAGCTAAATACGCTCTCCGAGGCCATGGCCCATGTCACCGGCGTCACCGTGCAGCGCAACGACTCCGAGCGGCCGACGTATTATTCGCGGGGCTATTCGATCAACAACTTCCAGATCGATGGGATGCTCAACACCTTCTCGAGCCTCAAGTCCGATTCGGACACCATCATCTACGACCGTATCGAGGTGGTGCGTGGCGCCACCGGCCTGACCACCGGAGCGGGCGACCCGTCCGGGACCATCGCCATGGTGCGCAAGCGCCCGACCTCGCAGTTGGCGATCAGCACTGGCGCCAGTGCCGGCAGCTACGACAACTACCACGGCTACCTCGACGTTGGCGGCCCATTGGGCCTGGAAGGGCGCCTGCGCGGGCGCACTGTGCTGGCCTACCGTGACAGCCAGTCGTTCATGGACAAATACGCCAGCCAGCGTGAGGTGGCCTACGGCATCCTAGAGGCCGACCTGACTGACAGCACCGTGCTTGCAGTGGGCTACGACTACCAGAACAAGCACGTACAAGGGGCCTCCTGGGGCACCGTGCCGTACTGGAGCGCCACTGGCGACAAGGCCGACCTGCCGCGCTCGACCAACCTGGCCGCGCCCTGGTCGTCCTGGCCGCTGAAAGACCAGACAGTGTTCGCCACCCTCGACCAACGCCTGGCCAACGACTGGCTGCTCAAGCTCGCCTATACCCATCGCGAGTCCGACAGCGATGGCAAGGTGTACTACGGCGGCAACGGTTTCCCCGCCGCCGACCGCAGCGGCATGAATGCCTGGTATCAGCATTTCAGCGGCGAAGAGCAGATGGACGCCATCGACTTCAACCTGGCAGGCCCTTACCAGCTGTTCGGGCGCAGCCACGACTTCATGGTCGGTTATGGTGAATCCGAGCGGCGCAACACGTCGCCCTACTTCATCAGAGGGCCACTGCCCGACGGTTACCAGAAGATCCCGGACTGGAAGTACATGAGCAACATCGCCAAGTTCCAGGACATCGATACCGGGCTCGATGAATCGCGTGACTCCACCAAACAGAAGGCCGGCTACATCGCCACCCGGCTCAACCCCACTGACCGCCTGCACTTCGTGCTCGGCAGCCGCTATGGCAGTTGGCAGACAGAAAGCCGCGAATGGGCGTACGACGAGGCGCAGAATGGCACCGAACTGACGCCCAGCAAGCAGACCCAGAACGACCAGTGGACGCCCTATGCCGGGGTGCTCTACGACCTCACCGAGCAGTACACCGTCTATGCCAGCTACACCGACATCTTCAACCCGCAGTCGGTACGCGACAAAAACCGCCAGTACCTCGAACCCATCGTCGGCAAGGTCTACGAAGTGGGCGTCAAAGGCAGCCTGATGGACGACCGACTCAACCTCAGCAGCGCGGTGTACCGCAGCAAACAGGACAACGTCGCCGAGCAGGACGATTCGGTGCCGCCCAACGGCAACGAGGTGTTTTACAAATCCGGCGGCAAGGGCAACGTCGTCGAAGGCTTCGAGGCCGAGATTGCCGGCGAAGTGCGCCCCGACTGGCAAATGAGCCTGGGCTACAGCTACACCCACGCGGCCAACGCCGACAAGCAGCGCAAGAACCCCGAGCAGCCCCTGAACCTGGTGCGCTTCTCGACCACCTACAAGCTGACGCCGGCGTTGACCGTGGGCGGCACCCTGGACTGGCAGAGCGATACCCACAAGCAGGCAAACCGGCCCGTGGGGCGGGCGGCGAACGGTTCGATCATTACAGTGCGCGACGAGATCAGCCAGAAGGCCTTCTCGGTGGTGGGGCTGATGGCGCGGTATCAGTTCGACGAACACCTGTCGGCGTCGGTGAACGTGAAGAACCTGTTCGACGAGCACTATTACAACAACCTGGGCTTCTACAACGGGGTGTATCACGGCGAGCCACGGACGATGATGGTCAGCCTGGAGTGGAAGCTCTAGTACGTGGGCTTTGCCTTGCGTGTCAGCTTTCTATTGATGCGAGGGTGATCCGGCATGTTGAATTTCCAGCATTGAGCGCTTTGACCTTCTACTATTTGCTCACCGAGCAACCGGCCCGCTGGTGGGATTCGGCCATGAAGGAGCTTCAATGAACAAGGTTTCGGCGTGCCTGAGCTCTCTGCTCGTGTTCTTGTTGGCGGGCTGCTCCGGCATCCCTTCGCAGCCCTATCAGGAACCGTCGGGTTTGGTGCCTACCGCACGCATGCGGGTGATCAGCAACTCGGATGTCTACGGTGACAGCGTCACCGACCGCTGTGCACCCAACTTGCGCCACCAGATGGTCCAGGCCGGGCGCTTCTCGGCGGGGCGAGCACTGGAAAACTATCCGCAGTTTCCTGAGGCTCCGGCCCAGTTGGGTATGCCCAAACGGCTATCGCCGCCGTTGCTCAGCCTGACGCCGACCGTGCGCATGGCCGAAGGCCGGCTTGAAGAAGTGGTGGCCGAGTACCGGGTGCCAACCTCGGCGCCGTTCCAGCTTGCGACCTTGGGGGCCGGTGCGGGTACGCCGTTGGGCAGGGGGATCTACTGTGACGAAGAAGCCAGGGTCTACAACCTGCAGGCGGGGCGCGACTACGAGGTGACCATCGGCATGGGCACCATCGGCCAGGGCGACAATGCCCGCCTGGCCTGCCGCTTCGATGTGCGCGAGCTGACCTCGATCGGCCAGGGTGAAATGATGATGCCGGTGCCGCTGACGGGCAGCGCCCCGCCGAGAAAACTGTGCGACTGAAGCCTGCGTCGAGCTGATGCTCGCAGGAGCGGGGTACGCTTCACCGCATGGGTGGAGCGCACCCGGCCACGATCATTTCAGCTGTCGCAACTCATCCAGCAACCCTTGCAGTTTCACCCGATTCGCTTCATCCAGCCCAAACACCGGCCTCCGTGGCTCGCCCACCGGCAGCCCGGTCATGCCCAGCCCGGCCTTGATGGTCGCCGGCAAGCCACCCTTGAGGATGAAATCCAGCAACGGCAACTGGCGGTAGAACAGCGCCTGCGCCTGGGCAAGGTCGCCCGCCAGCACCGCCTGGTACAGCTGCTGGTTCAGCGCGGGGATCAGGTTGGCCGCCGCCGTGCACCAGCCCTTGGCCCCGGCAACGAAGGCCTCCAGCGCCAACGGATTGCAGCCGTTGTAGAACGGCACCTGGCCCTCGCCGAGCAGCTGCAGCTTGTGCATGCGCTGGATGTCGCCGGTGCTCTCCTTGACCATGGTGACGTTGTCCACCTCGCGCACGATGCGCAGGATCAGTTCCACCGGCATGTCGGTGCCGCTGGTGGCGGGGTTGTTGTAGAGCATGATCGGGATATCGATGGCCGCGCCGATGGCGCGGTAGTGCTGGAGGATCTCGGCTTCGCTGAGCTTCCAGTACGCCGCCGGCAGCACCATCACCGCATCGGCGCCGTGTTGCTGGGCGAAGCGCGCACGGCGCACGGCACCGGCGGTGGTCAGGTCAGAGACGCTGACGATGCTCGGCACGCGCTTGCCGATGCGCTCCAGGCTGTACTGTGCAACTTGCTGCCATTCGCTGTCGCTGAGGTAGGCACCTTCACCGGTGCTGCCCAGCGGTGCGATCACTTGTACGCCGCCGTCGATCAAGCGGTCGATGGATTGGCCCAGGGCGGGCAGGTCGAGCTGCTCGCCGTCGTGACTGAAGGGGGTGATGGTGTAGCCGATGATGCCGTGGAATTGAGTGGTCATTCTGAAGGGCTCCGCATGCAAGGCAATCTAGGGTCAGGCAAGGCAATCGGCGTGCTGGCGCAGGGCCTGCCGGGCGTAGTAGTTGAACGCGGCGCCATGGCGCTTGGGCCGGTCGATCCAGTCGTGGGCGTCGCGGCCAAGCTCGGGGGCGATCGGTTTGATGGTGCTGGCGGCCATGGCCAGCAGTTGCAGGCGCGCGGCGCGTTCGATCAGCTGGGCGTAGACACAGGCCTGCTCGATGCTGGCGCCGGTGGACAACTGGCCGTGGTGCGAGAGCAGGATGGCGCGCTTGTCGCCCAGGGCGGCGCTGATGATTTCGCCTTCTTCGTTGCCCACCGGCACGCCGGGCCAGGCTTCGAGGAACGCGCAGTCTTCGTAAAGCGGGCACAGGTCCATGTGCGACACCACCAACGGCACTTCGAGCATCGACAGCGCGGCGACATGGGTGGGGTGGGTGTGGATGATGCAGTTCACATCCGGGCGGGCGCGGTACACCCAGCTGTGGAAGCGATTCGCCGGGTTGGGCATGCCCTGGCCTTCCAGCACGTCCAGGTCTTCGTTGACCAGCAGCAGGTTGCTGGCGGTGATCTCGTCGAAGCCCAGACCCAACTGCTGGGTGTAGAAGGTTCCCGGTTGCGGGCCGCGGGCGCTGATCTGCCCGGCCAGGCCCGAGTCGTGGCCATTGTCGAACAGAATTCGGCAGGTCAGGGCCAGCTTTTCGCGCACAGTCCACGTATTATCCGCGAGCGAGCCTTGCATCTGCGTCAGTGCCTTTTGCACCAGTTGGTCTTTGCTGTGTGTCAGGGTGTTGGCCATGGGGAGTGATCCTCTGTGGCGTGATGGTGGATGTCTCGGCTGGCCCGCCCCCTTGCTTTCGACGGTGGAGGGGCGGTCCATCAGATGACACAAATAATCCTATATGACACAAAGTGTCATTAGCAAGTGCGTTTGTCCGGGAAAGCCGCTTCACATGTCTATCCGACTGAAATTGCTGCGCAAGAAACTGGGGATCACCCTTGAGGTGCTGGCTGAAAAATCCGGCATGACCAAGAGCTACCTGTCCAAGGTCGAGCGTGGCCTGAATACGCCGTCGATCGCCGCCGCGCTGAAACTGGCGCGGGCGCTGAACGTCAATGTCGAGGAGTTGTTCGACGGCGAGCATGAAGGCCAGGCGCGCTATAGCCTGGTACGTCGCGGCGAACGCCAGGCGCTGGTCGGCAACGGCCAGGGGCCGGGTTACGCGGTGCTCACCTCCCAGGTTGGCCAGCGCAGCCTGTTGCCGTTCTTGATCCAGCCCCCCACCGAGTTCACTGATCCGACCTTCAAGGAGCACGAGGGCGAGGAGTTCCTGTTCGTCCATGAGGGCCAGGTGGAGGTGGACTTCATGAGCGAGCGGGTGCTGCTGGAGGCGGGCGACGCCCTGCATTTCAACGCCCAGACCCCACACCGCCTGCGCTCCGTGGGCGAACGCCAGGCCCAGTTGTTGGTGGTGGTGCAGGGCGGGGAAGGATGAGGGCAGGGCGATGATCGAGGCCTCGCGGTTTTGGCGTGACCCTGCCTTGCCGTTTGTCGAGGCCCGGCGCGTGGGGGATGGACGCCAGGTGTGCTATGCCGCGCATTCCCATGAGAGCTTTTCGATCGGTGTGATCACAGGCGGGCGCAGTAGTTATCTCACGGGGGATGCCCGGCATGAGATCAGCGCTGGCAGCACCGTGTTGATGAACCCTGGCGTGGTTCATACCTGCAACCCGATCCAGGGGGAGCCCTGGTCGTACCTGATGCTGTTCGTCGACCTGCCGTGGTTGCAGCAGCATGGCTTTGCCCTGCCGGAGGTGACGCTCAGCACCTCGTCGGGGTTATACGGTCGGTTGCTCGAGCTATTTGCGGGCCTGTTCGACGATCAACCGGCCTCTGCCAAGGAGGCGCTGCTGGTTGCATTCTTCGCAGCGCTGCCTGGCTATTGCGATGAGCGAACGGGCCAGCGCAGGGCGGAGCATCCGCGGCTGGAAATGGCTGCCGCGTTCATCCGCGCCCACCGTCTGGATCCGCTGACCCTCGAAGACATCTGCAGCGCGGCGGGGCTTTCCCGTGCCTACCTGATTCGCGCTTTCGGCAAGCGTTTCGGGCTGACACCCCACGGCTATTTGCTTGACCAGCGGGTGCAGCACGCCCGCGCCCAACTGCGCCTGGGCCGGCCGATTGCCGAGGTGGCGCTGGAGGCCGGGTTCGCCGACCAGGCGCATCTGCAACGGGCGTTCAAGCGGCACCTGGCGGCGACGCCGGGGCATTATCGGGCAGGGTGAGGCAGGGCGCTCAATGGCAACCCAATCGCGGGGTGACGGGTATTCAACCCGCCAGCAGATACCCCGCACTCGCCACCAACAACAGCGCCAACCCGCGATTGAACAAGCGCAACCGCCTTGGCTCCCCCAGATACTGCCGAATCACACTCCCGGCCCACGCCCAACTGGCCACCGAGACAAAACAGATTGGCCCATAGATCCAGGTGAACAGCCACAACAGTTGCTGCTCGCCAGCGGTATAGGCACCCACCCCGGCCACCGCTGCCAACCAGGCCTTGGGGCTCAGCCACTGCATGGCCGCGCCGTGCCAGGCAGTGGGCGCCCGTTGTTCGGCGTCGGCCTGCAATTGGCCATCGTCACTGGCCAGTTTCCAGGCCATGTACAGCAAAAACAGCACGCCACCCCACAGCAACAGGTGCTGCAGCCACGGCCAGCGCAGCAGTAGCTCATGCAGGCCCAGGCCGGTGAGCACCAGCAGCAGGCAGAAACCCAGGGTGGCGCCGGCGGCGTGCCCGAGGCTGGCGCGCAGGCCGTGACGGGCGCCGCTGCCCAGCGCCACGATATTGACCGGGCCTGGGGAGATGGAGGCCGCCAAGGCGAAGGCGGCCATCGACAGGGACAAGCTCATGCGCAGATTCCTTGCAATGATGGAGTGCCGTCATGGTCGACGACAGGTCCGGCGCAGGTATTGAACAAAAATGCTCAAGGCCGCTGTTACAGATTTTGTAATAGTTTCGCGCTGTGGGAAAAAGCTGCTTCGATTGTAGGATCGTCATCCCTTTTTCTGATCAAGGTCTATATGAGCACCTTCGCGGAGCCCCCCAGTTTCTGGCCGTCCCGGCCATCCTTCCTCCGTCCTCGTGACGCCGCCCTTGTGAGTACCCGCTAATGGAATGGCTAGCCGACCCCACGGCCTGGCTGGGCCTGCTGACGCTTATCGTCCTCGAGCTGGTGCTGGGTATCGACAACCTGGTGTTCATCGCCATCCTCGCCGACAAATTGCCGCCCCATCAGCGCGACCGTGCGCGGGTGATCGGCCTGTCGTTGGCGCTGATCATGCGCCTTGGCCTTCTGGCCAGCATCTCGTGGATGGTCACCCTGACCGCCCCGCTGATCGAGGTGTTCGGCAAGACCTTCTCCGGCCGTGACCTGATCATGCTGTTCGGTGGTGTGTTCCTGTTGTTCAAGGCCACCATGGAGCTGCACGAAAGGCTGGAGGGCCATGTCGCCCAGTCGGGTGGCGTGACGCGGCATGCGGCGTTCTGGCCGATCGTCGCGCAGATCGTGGTGCTCGATGCGGTGTTCTCGCTGGATGCGGTGATTACCGCGGTGGGCATGGTCGAGCATCTGTCGGTGATGATGATCGCGGTGATCTTCTCGATCGGCATCATGATCGTCGCCAGCAAGCCGCTGACCCGCTTCGTCAACGCCCACCCGACAGTGATCATGCTGTGCCTGGGCTTTTTGATGATGATCGGCTTCAGCCTGACCGCCGAAGGCCTGGGCTTCCATATCCCCAAAGGCTACCTGTACGCGGCCATTGGTTTCTCGCTGCTGATCGAGCTGTTCAACCAGCTGGCCCGCGCCCGCCGCAAGCGCAGCGTGCAACAGCACCGACCGCTGCGTGAGCGTACCGCCCATGCCGTGCTGCGCCTGATGGGCGGACGCCGGGTGGAAGCTGACGAGGTGGGTGAGGAGATCGCCGACCTGGTTGAGGACGGTAGCGAGCAAGTGGTCTTCGACCGTCGCGAGCGGGTGATGATCAGCGGCGTGCTGAACCTGGCCGAGCGGCCGATCCGCACGGTGATGACGGTGCGCGCCAAGGTCGATGCCATCGACCTGGCGCAACCGGCCGAGGTGATCACCCAGGCGTTGATCAACTCCTCGTACTCGCGCCTGCCGCTGATCCGCGGCGGTCGCATCGAGGAACCGCTGGGCTTCGTGCACAAGAAGGAACTGCTCAAGGAGCTGCTGGCCGGCAACCAGCCAGACCTCGAGGCCCTGGCCCGGGCGCCGCTGAACCTGCTGGAGAGCTTCAGCATCCTCAACGCCCTGGAGCAGATGCGTGGGCAGTCGACGCACATTGCCTTCGTGGTCAACGAGTTCGGTGATTTCACCGGTGTGCTGACCATGACCGACATCCTCGAATCGATCGCCGGCGAGCTGCCGGACGCCAGCGAGGTCGAAGGGCCCGGTGTGGTGGAAGAGGCGGGTGGCTTCGTCGTCAGCGGCGCCCTGAACCTGGCCCAGGTGCAGGCGCGTACCGGCTTCGTGGCCCGTGCCACCGAGGACTACCAGACCCTTGCGGGCCTGGTGATGAGCTTGCTCGACCGCCTGCCGGTGGTCGGTGACCGCCTGCAGTGGAACGGTTGGAGCATGACCGTGGTGGCGGTGGAGGAGCGGCGCGTGCGCCAGGTGCGCCTTATACCGAGCGCCGACGCTGACGCAGCAGGTGCTTGATGCCTTCGAGCACCAGCACCAGCACCGCGGCCCAGATCGGCAGGTAGGTCAGCCACTGGTCCGGGCCGATGGTTTCGCCCAGCAGCAGGGCGACGCCCACCAGCAGCACCGGCTCGACGTAGCTGAGCAGGCCGAACAGGCTGAACGGCAGCATGCGGCTGGCCAGCACGTAGGCGATCAGGGCGCTGGCGCTGATCGCCCCGAGCAGCGGGATCAGCCAGTAGAGGTTCTGGTGTTGCGCCAGGTCCTCGGCTGACAACGGGCCTTGGACCACGAAGTACAGGGCCCACGGCAGCAGCAGGCACATGTCGCACCACAGGCCGCCCAGGTGGTCGGTGCGGCAGCGACGGCGCAAGACGAAATAGATCGGGTAGCCGATCGTCACCAGCAGCGTCTCCCAGGCGAAGCTGCCGTTCTGGTACAGCTCGTGGCCCACGCCCAGGGCTGCGCAGCTGACCGCTACCTTTTGCAGGCGCGACAGGCGCTCGCCGTAGACCAGGCGGCCGGTCAGCACCATCGCCAGTGGCAGCAGGAAATAGCCCATCGACACCTCCAGGCTGCGCCCATGCAGCGGCGCCCAGAGGAACAGCCACAATTGCACCCCCATCAGCCATGAGGTGCCGACCATGCCCAGTAGCAGCAGGGGCGTGCGGCGCACCCGCGCCAACAGTTCGCCTACCCGCTTCCAGTCCTTGGAAATCAACATGAACAGCGTCAGGCAGGGCAGCGTCAGCAGGGTGCGCCAACCGAAGATTTCCTCGCCGTCGAGCGGTGCGAGGAGGGAGGTATAGAAATACATCACGGCGAACAGACAGGACGCCATGACCGATGAAACGATGCCTTTTGACACGAATGCCTCGAAGAACGGGAAGGGTGAGCGGGCGGATCAGCCGCGCATGATCTCAGGGGGCGCGCCTTGCGGCAACCGCAGCCTGCCCGGGCGCGTGGCCAATGCCATGAGCAGCTCGCTGGCGGGCATTGGCCGTGCGTACAGATAACCTTGCTGGAAGTCCACCCCGTGGCGCTCCAGATAGTCGCGCTGCACCGCGGTCTCGACCCCTTCGGCGACGATGCCCAGCCCAAGCTTGGCCGAGAGTTCGATGATGGTGTCGAGGATATGCTGCGAAAGCGCATCGCCACCGATCATGGCGACGAAGCTCTGGTCGATTTTCAGGTAGTCGATCTTGAACTGACGCAGGTAGTTGAGGCTGGACTGGCCCGTTCCGAAGTCGTCGAGGGCGATCATGACCCCCATCTCGTGCAGTTTTTCGAACAGCTCCAGGGTCACCGGGGTGGGTTCGATCAGTTTGCGTTCGGTCAGCTCGAGGGTGAGTACCACACGCCCGGGCGGGAAGTGCTGGAGGAAGGTGCGGCAATCGTCGAGCAGGCCAAGGTTGCGGCAATGATCGGCGGTGATGTTGATCCCGACGTGAAAGCCATCGTCCAACAGCGCTACATGGGGTGCCAGGGTTTGTGCGGTGTTGAGCATAAGGGCACGGGTCATGGCGACGATCTGCCCGCTGTGTTCGGCGTAGGGGATGAACAGGTCCGGGCGTACCAGGCCCTCGCGCGGATGCTGCCAGCGCATCAGCACTTCGACCCCGGCCCAGTGATAGTCGCCTCTGCGCACCACGGGCTGGAAGTACGGCAGGAACTCGCCGGCTTCGAGCGCACGGTCGAGTTCGGCGCGGGGAGAGGTAGCGCGGCGTATCTGCCACCGGCAGACGCTACCGGCCACCACGCCGAGTACCAGCAGCAGGCTGAGCAGGGCCGGGTAGCGCGAGCGCATCAACTCGCCCAGCTTGCCCGCGGCGTAGCCGCCCTGCACGCTGAACGGGTAGCGTGTCGAGGAGACGCTGGCGGGGGCGCTGGCCGCGACTGGCGGTGTGCCTTGGTGCACCAGGCCTTGCTGGCCCATCCAGTGGTTGCCCACCCGCACCAGCAGCTCATCATCCTGGGCGATCAGGCGCAGGGCCGTCAGCAGGTGGCTGCCGTCCACCGTGGCGATTGCCCCGCGATCACCCTCGCTGACCCGGTAAACCAGCAGTGGATGGCCCGGCGTGACGGAGTTGCCGTCCATCAGCCAGAGCTGCCCGTCGGTGTAGTCGCGCGCATCCACCGGCTCGTCGAAATTGCCGAACAGCGAAGTGCAATACAGGTTGTCGCGGTCGAACAGGCTGGTGGAGCGCACGAACGCATTGCGCGTGACTTCTATGCGCAGTGCCAACTGCACGTCTTCGCAGGGCTGGCCGGCCTTGGGCAGCAGGTGGTTCGCGGCGCTGGACAGGCTGTCTAGAATCATCTCGATGTGCCCGACCACTTCGCGTGCGGTGGCCTGGCTGTTGGCCTGCAGTTCGCGCTCGGTCTGCCAGCGGGTCACGGCCAGCCCGCAGACCAGCGGCAGCACCCCGACGGCCCAGGGCAGCAAGGTGCGCCAGCTCCAGCGGGCAGGGCGTTTGGTGGTCAGGGGCATGCGTAGGTGTATCCAATGGCGGACGGGTGTGTCAGCGGCAAGGATAGCCGTTTGTCGGTGAAGCCTACGAACTAAAACGCGACAAACAAATTTACGCAATGTAGAATTGCGTTACGAATACAACAATAAGGTTCTCCGCCAACCGGAGAATCAAGCCCGCCGAGAATGGGTCCCCATGAAAAACCCTGCATTCAAGCTGATCATTGGTGCCTATCTGGCCCGCAGCGTGCGCGGCATCCCCTGTTCGCCTCCTGTTCCGTTCGCCATCGCAAGCCAGTAATCCAACCGTTTTTTGCTGCAGATGAGGACACGAACATGGCAGATATCTTCGAAAACCCGATGGGCCTTGAAGGCTTTGAATTCATCGAGCTCGCCTCGCCGACCCCTGGCGTGCTGGAGCCGGTCTTCCAGATCCTCGGTTTCACCAAGGTGGCGACCCACCGCTCCAAGAATGTGCACCTGTACCGCCAGGGTGGCATCAACCTGATCCTCAACAACGAACCGAAAAGCGCCGCCTCGTACTTCGCCGCCGAGCACGGCCCGTCGGTGTGCGGCATGGCCTTCCGCGTGCGCAACGCCCATGAAGCCTATGCCCGCGCCCTGGAGCTGGGTGCCCAGCCGGTGGAAATCGAGACCGGCCCGATGGAGCTGCGTCTGCCGGCGATCAAAGGTATCGGTGGCGCGCCGCTGTACCTGATCGACCGTTACGAAGAAGGCAGCTCGATTTACGACATCGACTTCAAGTTCATCGACGGTGTCGACCGCAACCCGGTCGGCGCTGGCCTGAAGATCATCGACCACCTCACCCATAACGTCTATCGCGGGCGCATGGCCTACTGGGCCGGCTTCTACGAGAAGCTGTTCAACTTCCGCGAGATCCGCTACTTCGACATCAAGGGCGAGTACACCGGGCTGACCTCCAAGGCCATGACTGCGCCAGATGGCATGATCCGCATTCCGCTCAACGAAGAGTCGTCCAAGGGCGCGGGGCAGATCGAGGAGTTCCTGATGCAGTTCAATGGCGAGGGCATCCAGCACGTGGCCTTCCTCACCGACGACCTGCTCAAGACCTGGGATGCCCTCAAAGGCTTCGGCATGCGTTTCATGACCGCGCCACCGCAGACCTACTACGAAATGCTCGAAGAGCGTCTGCCGGGTCACGGCGAGCCGGTCGACCAGCTGCAGTCGCGTGGCATTCTGCTGGACGGTGCTTCCGAGGCGGGCGACAAGCGCCTGCTGCTGCAGATCTTCTCGGAAACCCTGCTGGGCCCGGTGTTCTTCGAGTTCATCCAGCGCAAGGGTGACGATGGCTTTGGTGAAGGCAACTTCAAGGCACTGTTCGAGTCGATCGAGCGTGACCAGGTTCGTCGTGGCGTGTTGAACGTCGAGTAATCGACTCAACGCTATCCATCGCGGGGCAAGTCGCATCGGTGCGCCGATGTGACTTGCCCCGCGATGCTTTCAGCCAATCTTTGCCTTGGCCAGGAACTTGAGCGTCGCCTGAGCCACGCCGGCAGTGGACGCCGGGTTCTGCCCGGTGATCAGGCCTTTGTCTTGAACCACGAAGGGTGCCCACGGGTCCTCCGCTTTCTGGTACTCACCACCCCGTGCGCCGAGTTCGTTCTCGGTCAGGAAAGGCACTTCCTTGTCCAGCTCTGCCAGTTTCTCTTCGATATTGGAGAAACCGGTCACCGCCCGACCTCTGAGCAACAGGGTGTTGTCGCTGAGTTTCACATTCAGCAGCCCCACGGCACCGTGGCAGACCGATGCCACAACCCCGCCACGTTCGTGAATGCGCCGCGCCAAGTCCTGCAGTGGCTGGTTGTCGGGGAAGTCCCACATCACGCCATGGCCACCTGTGTAATAAATGGCGCTGTACTGCTCGGCCTTGACCTCGCCGGGGCTGAGGGTGGCGCCCAGGCGCTTCATGAAGGCCTTGTCGTCATACCACTGCCAGTCCAAGTCCGGGGCCATCTGCAGGCTGTGCGGGTCGATCGGTACGTAGCCGCCCGCCGGGCTCACATAGTCGACCGTGAAGCCCGCCTGCTGCACGGGGTCGACGAAATGCACGGCTTCACCCAGCCACAGGCCTGTGGCGCGTTTGATGTTGGGGTACTTGGCGGTATTGGTCAGCACGACCAGGATCTTCTTGTTCATGTGCGCATGCCCATCCAACCCAAGGGGGCCGGTTGCCCGGCGGAGGGAAAAACCCTCTGAGCATAGCCGTCGCTGGGCGTGGCGCCATGACCGGCTGGCGTTGTGCTAGTCTCGAGCCAATCATGTGCAGCCAGGAAGTCACCATGACAACGGACAAGTTCATGCAAGCGGCCATCGACGAAGCCCGCAAGGGGCTGGCGGAAGGCGGCATTCCAATCGGCTCGGTGCTGGTGCACGACGGCAAGATCATTGGCCGTGGCCACAACCGCCGGGTACAGCAAGGCAGCGCCATCCTGCATGGTGAAATGGATGCCCTGGAAAACGCCGGTCGACAGCCTGCCAGTGTCTATAAGGAAGCCACGCTCTATACCACCCTGTCGCCCTGTGCCATGTGCAGCGGCGCGATTCTGCTATATGGCATAAAAAAGGTGATCATCGGCGAAAACACCACGTTCCTTGGTGAAGAACAGTTGCTGGCCAGCCGGGGCGTAGGCCTTGACGTGCGCCACGACGAGGACTGCAAGAAGATGATGCGTGATTTCATCGAGGCCAAGCCGCAACTGTGGAATGAAGACATTGGCCGCTGACCACTCAGTGCCAGGGGCCGCGCAGATGATTCACCTGGCGCCCATTTCGAGCGCCGAGACCGTGGGAAGCGCCCGGATCAGTAGCTTCAACTGGGGCGCAACGCCATTGGGGCCCCTGACACGATGGCCGCCAGCCTTGCGCATCGCCGTCGACATGTTGCTGCTTTCCGCTTACCCCTGCGCCCTGGTCTGGGGCCCGGCGCTGACGGTGATTCACAACGAGGCCTATCCCGTCCCCCTGGGCGAGCGCTCCCATGCCCAGGGCGACAGTTTCGACGCGCTCTGGGCAACGGCCTGGGACGACATGGGGGCTGCTGTTTTCCAGGCGCTGGAAGGGCAGGGCAGCCTGGCCGAGAACAGCCTGCTGACGATCAACCGCGACGGGCGCCTCGTCCAAGCCTGGTTCACCTGCAGCTATTCGCCTATCCGCGACGACCAAGGGGCGGTGGTGGGCTTCCTGCACGCGCTGATCGAAACCACCGCCAGCGTCGAGCGCACCCGCGAGTGGCGCGAGCTGGCGCAATCTTTCGAGGCACAACTCTCGCGCTACATGGCCGAGAGTGAGCATACCTGGCAGTTGTCGCCCGACGTGATGTTGATGCTCGACACCGAGTTGCATGTGCGCCTGGCCAATCCGGCCTGGCATCGATTGTCGGGTTGCACGGATGAGCAGCAAGCGTCGGTCCCGCTGCTGGAACTGATCCACCCCGCCGAGCGTACCGAGACCAGGCTGGCCCTGATGGCGCTGATGCAGGGGCATGACACCCCGGCCTTCGAGGCCCGCGTGCGCCAAGTTGAAGGGCATTATTGCTGGCTGCGCTGGCATGCTGTGGCGGGCCAGGCGTTGCCGATCCTGATCGGCCGCAACATCACCGAGGAGCGCCAGTCCGTCCAACGCATGGCCGAAGCAGCGGTGCGCGAAAGCCAGCGCATGGAGTCGGTGATCAAAGTGGCGGGCGGCCTGGCCCATGAAATGAACAACGTCCTGTCCGGGGTCGGCAGCAGCCTGGAGCTGCTTGAGCGGCGCCTGACCCAGGGGCGCCTTGAGCGCTTGGACAGCTACGTGCAGGTGGCCCGCGAATGCGCCCAGCGGGCCATCGGCCTGACCCAGAACTTGCTGGCGTTCGCCCGCAGCCAGCCGCTGTCGCCCAATCCACTGGACATCAACCAGCTGATACGCGAGGCGCAACCAATGCTCGAGCAGTGCGCCGGCGCCGAGATGCAGCTGCACTGGGAGCTGGACATCGCCCCCTGGCCCGTCCAGCTCGACCCCGACCAACTGCGCAACGCCTTGCTGCACCTGTGTGCCAACGCCCGCGACGCCTGCCTTGGCCGGGGCAGCCTGTCGATCCGTACCGGCAATGAGCGCCTGGCCGGCGCGACCGCCGGACTGCCGGCGGGCGACTATGTGATGGTCCAGGTCGAGGACGATGGCCATGGCATGTCAGCTGAAGATGTGGCGCGTGCATTCGAGCCGTTTTTCACCACCAAGCCCCTCGGGCAGGGCTCGGGCCTGGGGTTGCCCATGGTGCATGGCTTCGTGCGCCTGTCCGGCGGCCAGGTGTGGATAGAGTCGAGGTTGCAGCACGGCACTAAGATTGTGCTGATGTTTCCTCGTTATTCGGGCAGCCAGCCGATACCCGAACCCCCGACGATCACAAGGGAGGCAAGGCTGGGCGAGCGTGTGCTGCTGATCGATGACGAGCTCAACCTGCGCGGGTTGATCAAGGAGATACTGATCGACCGCGGTTTTGAAGTGTGCGATGTGACCGATGCCAACACCGCGCTGGGGCAGTACCGCCATGCCGGCCCATTCGATCTGGTGATTACCGACATCGGCTTGCCGGGCGGCTTCAGCGGGCGTCAGGTGGCCAGGGCGATGCGCATGATCAATCCCGAACAGAAAATCCTGTTCATCACCGGCTACACCGAGGATCCGGTGGAGCAGCAACTGCTCGACGAACCCGGTACTGCCTTGCTGCTCAAACCGTTCTCGCTGGAGAGCCTGGTCATCCAAGTCGACCGCATGCTGCTGGCCTGATCCTGCTCAGGGCGCCACCAGCATCCGCGCGACCTGGTTGCGTAACTGTTCCAGGGCGAAAGGCTTGCGCAACAACTGCATCCCTGTGGCCAGAAACGCATCGCGAGCCATCGCGGTTTGCGCAAAACCGGTGATGAACAGCACTGGCAGCCCGGGGCGCAGGCGACGGGCGATTTCCGCCAGTTGCCGGCCGTTCATGCCCGGTAGCCCGACGTCGCTGATCAGCAAGCCGAACGGCTGCGGCGAATGCAGCCAGCGCAGCGCCTCACTGGCATTTTGCGCCGCACGACAGGGGTAGCCCTCTTCGAGCAGGGTCCGTTCGACCAGTTCGCGCACATCCGGGTCATCTTCCACCAGCAGGATGTCCTGGCAATCACCGGCAGCTTTCACTGCAGCGGCTTTGAGCGGTGGCGGGCTGTCAATATGGCGTGGCAAATACAGGCGCACCCGGGTCCCTTTGCCGATCTGGCTGTCGAGCGCCAGGTAACCCCGTGACTGCCTGCAGAAGCCGTAGACCATCGACAGCCCGAGCCCGACACCCTGGCCAGTCGGCTTGGTGGTGAAGAACGGCTCGATGGCATGCTCCAGGGTGGCTTGCGACATCCCCTGGCCACTGTCGCGAATGCTCAGGCACAGATAGTCACCGTGGGCCAGGCCGACGTTGGCGAACTGCCCGTTGGTGACCTGGACGTTGTCCGCCTCGACGTTCAGCAATCCGCCGCTGGGCATGGCCTCACAAGCGTTGAGCAAGAGGTTGTCCAGGGCCGCCTGCAGTTGCTCGCCATCGGCGCTGGCTTGCCACAGTTGTGTGGCCAGGCGCACTTGCAGCTCGATGCCTGTACCCAGCTTGGCGGCCAGGGCATCGGGTGCCAGCAGCGGGCGCAGGTCGATTGCCTGGCACTGCAATGACTGGCGAGCGGAGAACGCCAACAGACGATGGGTCAGCAGGGCAGCGCGGGCCACGGCTTGCTGGCCCAGGCGCAAGGGTGGTTCCAGGCCCTCGCTGCGGCCTTGACGCAGGCGTTTGTCGATCAGCTCCAGGCTGCCACCGATGCTGGTCAGCAGATTGTTGAAGTCATGGGCCACTCCTCCGGCCAGTTGGCCGATGGCTTCCATCTTGCGTGTTTGCTGCAGTGCCTGGTCGTCGGCCTGTTGTTGCTGCGCCAGGGCTTCGAGCTGTTCGCACAGGTCGCGTGCCTGATATTGCCGGCGGCGAGCCCGCAGCGCCCACAGGGCCAGGCTCAGCAGTTGCTCGTCAGGGTAGGGTGGGGCAAGCGGCAGCAGGTTGCCTGGCACTGCGCTGGTGTCGGCCTCGGCGCGGCTGGTGAGCAGCACCACAGGCAGGTCGGACCAGCCAGGCTGCTGTTCGAGGTAGCGGTGCAGGGGGGATCGCTGGTTGCGCGGCAGCGCCTGCTCGATCACCACGAGCAGCCCGGCACCCTCACTGAGCCAGCGGCCAAGGCGCCGCACATCGGCGGTGCGCCGGCTATGGATACCGGCTTGCCGGAGTAATCGGCAGGTGCTTGACCCCACCTGGGCAGGCGCCAGGACCAGGGCGCGTTCTTCCACAGCCAGGCATGCGGCCAAGAGTGCTCTCCTGTGACGATGGGCACGCCGTGATGGCGTTACCGCCTTCCTTCTCCTATCACTGGACCTTCGTCGCGGGCCAGGGGTTCAACCGGATTGTGGAAGGTGTCACAGGCCTTGTTGCAGCAACGGGTCGTCCGGGTTCTGCCGCTCGAGCTCGGCCAGCAGTACCTGGACGTTTTGCAACTGCCCGGTCTCCTTCCAGTACTCGATCAGCAACACCCGCGCCCGGCGGTTGGCGGGCTGGCGGCTGAGCAGCGTCTGCAGTTGTTGCTGCGCGGCCTGAACCTGCTCCAACTGGTGCAGGGTGACGGCAAGGGTGTAGCGGTAGTCGCTGTTCTCCGGCTCCAGCTCGACCGCGCGCGACAGTGCCAGCAGGGCGTATTCGTGCTGGTCGTGGCGGGTCAGCCACAAACCCAGCTGGTACTGCAGGAAGGCCGAATCCGGGCTGAGCGCCAAGGCCTTGCGCAGCACCTCGCGAGAGGTGTCGTGGTGGCCCTGGTGTTCCAGCAGGCGCACCTGGGTCGCCAGGGCGTCGAGGTTTTCGGGGGCCAGCGCCAGGGCGCGGGCGAGCGCCGCGCCCGCGGCGTCATAGGCCTGCTCGTGCATGTACAGGCGCGCCAGGTGAACCTGTGCGTCGGCGTCCTCGGGTTGTTGTTCGAGGGTTTGTTGGTACTGCTCCAGCGCTTGCTGCAGCGGGCCGAAATACAGGCCGATGGCGTCCGGGTCGAGGCCGAGCAACGCATCCACCGCGGCAAAGCGCACGCTCTGCTCGTCATCGTCAAGCAATGGCCCCAGCACAAGGCTGCGTTGGGCGGCCGGCAACAGCCGGCGGATGCTGGCGATGGCGGCGCGACGCACCAGAGGGTCGCTCTGTTCCAGATCCTGCTTTGCCAGTTTCAGCGCCTGGGGTGACGGATAGTTGGGCAGCTCGGCGTACAGGGCGGCGCGGCGGATCGCCGGCAGGTCGTTACGCTGCAGTTGCTGGTACAGCACCCGCGCGGCGCCCGGCTGGCCTTCATGGGCCTGGCGCAGGGCCTTGGCATAACTGTGCGGCGGCAGCGTCGGCGGGGCCGATTGCGGGGCCCGCCACAGGTAAGCGAGCACGCCTGGCACCAGGATCAGCAGCAACAGGGCGATCAGGATAAGCGGGCGGCGTGGCATCGGGCAGTCCGTGGCGGCGGGAAGGCCAGAGCTTGGGACAGCCGGCCAGTAAATGCAACGGGCGAGGAGTCGGGTATGATGCGTGCCTTTCCCAAGCATTGAGGCCTGACCCATGTCCCTGAGCGCTGAACAGACCGGCGAATTTCGCGCCTTCGCCGAGCAGCTGGCCGATGCCGCGGCCGTGGCGATCCAGCCGTACTTTCGTGCCAGCCTTGACGTCGAAGACAAGGGCGGGCGCCTGTACGACCCGGTGACCGTGGCCGACAAGGCCGCCGAAGATGCCATGCGTGAGCTGATCCAGGCGCGATACCCGGCACATGGCATCCTCGGCGAGGAGCATGGCGCAGCCGTTGGCAGCAGCCCGCTGACCTGGGTACTCGACCCGATCGACGGCACCCGCGCCTTCATCACCGGCCTACCGCTGTGGGGCACGCTGATTGCGCTCAACGATGGCACTCGCCCGGTCATCGGGGTGATGAACCAGCCGTTCACCGGTGAGCGTTTCGTCGGCACCCCCGAAGGTGCATGGCGCAGCGGTACGCCCCTGAAAACCCGGGCCTGCGCCGACCTTTCGGCGGCTACGCTGATGTGTACCACACCAGACATGTTCGACAGCGCCGCGCGCAAGGCCGCCTTCGAGCACGTGGCCGGCCAGGCCAGGCTGATGCGTTATGGCGGCGACTGCTACGCCTACTGCATGCTCGCTTCGGGGTTTGTCGACGTGATCGTCGAGGCCAGCCTGCAACCCTACGATGTGCAGGCGCTGATGCCGATCATCGAAGGCGCCGGCGGGGTGATCACAGCCTGGGATGGCAGTACCGCACAGCACGGCGGCTGCGTGGTGGCCTGTGGCGACCCGGCGCTGCATGCGCAGGTGGTGGAGATGCTGCGCCACGCCATGTGACGGGCACTGGCCATCGCACTTTTTTGCTTTTGCGGGCTCTATGCTTGGCCAGGCTACGCCGACCCCCGGTGCGGCCATTGACCAACCCCGGTGCCGATGGCCGCAAAACGACTCGATATTCTCCCGCGCGGCCTGCTGCTGGCAGGCGCCCTGATCTGCCTGGGGGCCTGCACCCAGCAGCAGGGCCGCGACATGCTCAAGCAGATCGGCAACGGCAAGCCCGACGAGCTGTTCCAGACCAGTGTCGACCGCATGGCCACGCTGTCCATGCGCGACAACCTGCAAAGCCTGTACCTGCTGATGGACAAGCTGTACCTGCGCAATCCCAGCCAGTGGAAGCAGTCTGGCTATCTCGACGCCACCACCGCCGCCCGGCAGATCCGCATCGCCATCGAGCAGCGCCAGCCCTTGGCGCAACTCGGTGAGCGGCGTGACCTGGCAGCCCTCAGCCATGCCCTGAGCCCGGAGTTCAGGGGAGATCGGGTCGGTGCCTTCATCTACGCCATCGGCAGCATGCTGGTCACCGCCCACGGCGGACGCACCGAGTTCTACATGACCGACACCCTCGACCCGCTGTTCATCAACAACGCCGCGCGCAATATCGAGAAAGCCACCTGGATGCTCAGCCAGCGCCAGGATGCCAACGGCGTGCTGCTGCTGTTCTCTAACGAGATCTCCGAGCAGGGCAGCAACCTGAGCTTTGCCGTGGAGTTCGGCAAGGTGGTCGCGCGCCTCGACCTGCTGGCGCAGATGCTCGACGAGCGCTACCGGCGCATCGGGCTCAACTATGCGCAGAGCCTGCTGCTGTTGAACTTCCTCCCGGTGCAGTGAGTTGTGCGGTAATCGAACGCCGGGCCTGTGCCAGTGTCCGCTGTCCGCCCGCCGTTTGCCTTGGTCGCATTGCCCTCGATCCTGCTTTTTGCTTAGTGTGACGCTCAGCATCCGACCGTCGCCTGCCCCAGTACCCCGATGACGGTTGGTTAGAATGACCGTGAACGACCGCAGCCACATGCCCACAAGGCGGTAGGCCGCGGCGCCCATAACAATAATGATGGCGAGTGCCTTGCCCATGGAAAGCCGCCTGTTGAGCGAGCAAAGCTGCGTGTTCCACCGCGCTGACCCTTACGCGGTGTCCGACTACGTCAACCAGCATGTGGGCCAGCACCACATTGGCCTGTCCCGCACCACCCATCCCCAGGCCAGCTTGAGCCATCGCAAGTTCGCCGAACTGGACCTGTGCCGCATCAGCTATGGCGGCAGTGTGCGGGTTACCTCGCCGGCGCTGGAAACCATCTTCCACCTGCAGGTGCTGCTCAACGGCAATTGCCTGTGGCGCGGTCACCAGCGTGAGCACCATCTGGTGCCGGGCGAATTGCTGCTGATCAACCCGGATGACCCGGTCGATCTCACCTATTCCGATGACTGCGAGAAGTTCATTCTCAAGGTGCCGGTGCACCTGCTCGACTCGATCTGCGATGAGCAGCGCTGGCAGCGTCCCAGCGGCGGCGTGCGCTTTGTACGCAACCACTACCGGCTGGAGGAACTGGACGGTTTCCTGAGTCTGCTGGGGATGGTCTGCAACGAAGCCGAGGTCAGCGATTCGCTGCCCAGGGTGCAGGGTCACTACAGCCAGATCGTCGCCAGCAAGCTGCTGACGCTGATGAATACCAATGTGCGCAAGGACACCCTGGGTGGCACGCAGGCCAGCCTGGAGCGAATCCTTGAACATATCGAGGGCAACCTGAAACTTGAGTTGGCAGCTGAAACCCTGGCCGAGCAGGCCAACATGAGCCTGCGTTCGTTGTACGGCCTGTTCGACCGACAGCTGGGTACCACGCCCAAGCAGTACATCCGCCAGCGCAAGCTGGAGCGGGTCAACGCCTGCCTGAGCGATCCACGCTGCACGGTACGCAGCGTGACCGAACTGGCACTGGATTACGGTTTCCTGCACCTGGGGCGGTTTGCCGAGAGTTACCGGCAGCGGTTTGGCGAGCTGCCGTCGGAGACCTTCAGGCGCCGGGCGTGATCCGAACAGGCAAAGGGCTGCACAGCAGCCCCTTGCGATCTTCAGTTCACGCCACGTCAACCAGGACGATTTCGCTGTCCTCCAGCGCCGTCACCGTCAGCACCGTTTCCTCTTCGATGGCCACGCCATCCCGGGCCTTGGCCTGCAATCCGTTGACCTCGACCCGGCCCTTGGCCGGCACCAGGTAGCCGCGCCGACCTTGGTCGAAACGGTACTCGGCGCTTTCTCCGGCGCGCAGGGTGGCCGCCACCAGGCGGGCGTCGGTGCGGATCTGCAGGCTGTCGCCATCGCCTTCGCGGCCACTGGCCAGGGTCACGAAACCTTCGCCACGTTCACCCTTGGGGAACGGGCGGGTGCCCCAGGACGGCGCGTCACCGACTTTTTCCGGAATGATCCAGATCTGGAAGATCCGCGTATCGACCTTCTCCTGGTTGTATTCGCTGTGCACGATGCCGCTGCCGGCACTCATTACCTGCACGTCGCCCGCTTCGGTGCGGCCCTTGTTGCCCAGGCTGTCCTGGTGGGTGATCGCGCCTTCGCGGACATAGGTGATGATTTCCATGTCACGGTGCGGGTGCGAGGGGAAGCCGCTGCCGGCGGCGATCAGGTCGTCGTTCCAGACCCGCAGGTTGCCCCAGTGCATTCGCGCCGGGTCGTAGTACTCGGCGAACGAGAAGTGGTGGTGGGCGTCGAGCCAGCCGTGATTGGCGTGGCCAAGGCTTTCGAAGGGTCGCAGTTGCAGCATGATGGTGCTCCTCTGAATTCGCTGGAATGGGGCCATGATCTGCGTTTTAAATATCGAAAAAAAGCGTAAATATCGGCTAATTAAGATCAGTTAAATAGATGTTTATTTTGCGATACAACATGCGATTCATCGCCTAATCCACTGATACAAAAGCATTCGCTGGCGCTTTTTGGCGGATGAGGCGAACATGCCCGCTGTTTCGATTTTCAATGGAGTGACCGTGCCCCACGAGCAGCCCCAGGCCCCGGCCAACCTGACCCCGCCCGCCCAATTGCCCTGGCTGCGCCGCCTGGCCGCGCGCCTGCTTGGCCGTGGTCTAAGCCGTCTGCAGGCGCAGCACCGCGATTCGTGGTTCCTTGGCCATGCCATCGGCCAGCGCAACGGCCATGCCGACGGTTTGCGTGACGGGTACGAACGTGGGCGCTCGGACGGCTACGAAGCAGGGCGTCAGGTCCTGGTGATTCGTGATACGCGTCCGGACACCGCCGCAGTGCCTGGCCAGGACGACAAGCTGTTCGACGACTGGCGCCTGCCGCTGAGTGCCGAGCTGAAGAAGCGCTTCAAGGCCGACGTCGCCCAGCGTCTGCCGGCCGAGGCACAGCCCAGCGCCGCGCAGTGGAAGCTGATCCTCAGCGACACACCGTCGACCTGCGTGGTCGCCGGTGCCGGCGCCGGCAAGTCGACCTCGCTGGTGCTGCGCATCCTGTTGCTGCGCCACTACCTGGGCTTCGAGCTCGATGCCATGACCGTGGTGACCTTCACCCGCGAGTCACGCAAGGACTTCATCCAGCGCCTGCTGCAGGTGTTCGCGTTGTGGCAGGTCCCGCTGTCGCCGGCACAGGGCCGTGAGCTGGTACGCACCTTCCATTCGCGCATCCTGCCGCTGGTTCGCAGCCTGCCGGGTTTCGCTCAGGTGCGTGCCTTCGAAACCCTCGGCAACGAGATGCCTGCGGGCTTTGAAGCGAATGCCGACAGCAACCCCTTCGACCTGCGCCTGAATGACGCCCAGCGTCAGCAGTTGAACCTGGCCTACCGGGACCTGCTGGCAGAGAGCCCGCGTTTCGCCGCCTTGATCGGCCAGCTGCGGCAGGAGGCGCTGTTGCTCAAGCCACTGGACCCGGATCACCCGGATGTACAGAAGCGTGTGCAGGTCACCCAGCTGGCCGCGCAGCGCGACGAAGAACTGTGCGACGTGATCGAGGACCTGTGGTTCGCGGCGGGTGCCTGGCCGATCAAAGGCATCGAGCCGTGCCGCGACACGGTGCAGATCCGTGGCAGCCGTTTCCATGTGCACGGTCGCCTCGAGGGGCTGGATGCCTGGGTGGTACTGGGCTTTGACCCCAACGAGAGCGCCCAGTACCAGCGCCCTGGAGCAAAGCTTGCGGTGCGCGCGGAATGGGCGGTCAAGCGCACGCTGTTCCAGGCGTTCAGCGACAAACCGGTGATCTGGCTGGACAACTACGCCTCGGCCAGGCGCCTGGCGGCCTCGCTGGCAGGGGATGCCGTGGCCGGGCCCGGCTTCGAATACAAGGTCAAGGGTGAACTGGCCCCGGCGCCGCTGCTCGACGCCTTTGTCACCGCGGCCAGTTTCATCGAAAACCTGGGCCTCGACGTGAATGCCGCAGTGGCCGCCATGAGCTTCCCGCCGGGTGACAGCGATGGGCCGTTCTTCGAGGCGCTGGCCCTGTACTGGAAAGCTTTTGAAGCCCACCTGATGGCCCAGTCACCGCCGGTGATGACCTACAACCGCATGTTCGCCCTGTTCGGCGAGAACAACCCGGAAAACCTGCAACTGTTGCCCGACCCCTTGTTGCGGCCGCTGGCACACCTGATGATCGACGAGTTCCAGGACGTCTCACCGCAGATCGTCAGCTGGCTGCGCGCCTGCCTTGCGGAAATTCGCCGACGTGGGCCAGCGATGAACCATGGCCGGGTGGCGCAGCATTCGTCGTTGATGTGCGTGGGTGACGATTGGCAGTCGATCTACGGCTGGCGCGGCAGTTCGCCCAAGTACTTCATGGAGTTCACCAAGGTGTTCCCGTCACCCGCCAACACCCGGGTGATGCTGGTGGAAAACTACCGCAGCCAGCAGTCCATCATCGACGCCGCCGAGCATCTGGTAAAAGGGACGCCGACCATCAGCGGCAAGAAAGCCAAGGCCAGCGGGCAGGCGGCCGCACTGCCATTGGCACCTGTACGGGTGTTCGAGCGTGACGAGGCAGCGCTGGCGCAGACCTTGATCGAGCACTATGAACAGGGTGAAACAGTGATGATGTTGTTTCGAAAAAGTATCGATAAGCTATTGATGGAACAGCATTTATTGCCAGTACTTAAAGCTGATTCTAGCTTGCCTTCCGGGCAGCGCCGGCTCAAGCAACTGACCTACCACAGCGCCAAAGGCCTGCAAGCCGACGCGGTGTTCATGCTCGGTGACTGCCAATACTTGACCAGCTCGCCGTACAAAAACCAGGTGTACCGCCTGGCCGGGCTGGGCAAACCGGGCGACGCTCAGGCGTTCGATACGGCGCAGCAGGAAGAAGTGCAGCGCCTGGCCTACGTGGCTGTCACGCGGGCCATCAGCCACTGCTACTGGCATGTGGAAAAGCCCAACGGCGAGGCTGTGAATCAGCCTCGCGCGTCGAGCCAGGTGCAGGGGCGGCAGGCCTTCTTCGAGGACCTGCGCGGTCAGTGAGGGGTCAGTTGCCTTTGTCCAGGGGGGTGGTCAGCTCGAGGTACAGGCCGTCCTCGTCGTTCTCCAAGCCCAGGGCCATGCGCTGCATGCCCGTTACATACTGGCCTTCGTCGATCGCCAGGCGCCTGGGCTGCTCTTGCGCATCGAGCGGGCTCTCGCCCAGGGCGCTGGTCAGCGCCTCGACCACTGGTTGCTCCAGAGTGCCTTGCAGGTCGCTGTTGTCCAAGCACGATTCGAGGTAATCCAAACCTGCGTCCCAGCGCTCTCGCAACCCATCGAAACGTGCCTGATACTGTGCGCGCAGCAGCCTGCGCCAACTGGAGTGGCGCGATACTGCCTGACGGCGACCTTGTAGGTCGGCGTCGCGCTCGCGGACGGTTTCTTCCACCCTGATGGACAAGGGGCCATCGATTTTCGCTATGTCGCGGTACAGCATTTTCGGCTGCAGCTCAGGGAAGTCGAGTTCCTTTGCCAGTTCGCTGCGCAAGGTCAGCCGGATCTCGATCAGGTCCAGGCCAATCCCGAGCTCATCCAGCAGCATGGCATCGGTGATGGTGTCGGAGCGATACAGTGCGGGCAGGGTCGGCGCCTTGCCGCGCTCGGCAGCTGGCTGTGCCTCCCAGTGACGTCGCTCAAGCAGGCCGGTGCGCCTGTTCTCCCGCGCGTTGCGGATGTCCATGGCCAGTTCGTTGACCTGGTCCCGTCGGTAGAGGCTACGGAAGAAGTCGAACAGTTTTGGGGTCGCATTCGGTTGGCCGTCGGCCCGGTCGTAGGCCATGACTTCGATCTGCAAGGTACCGAAGGCATCGGCGCCGGCATCGCCACAGGTGACCGGAAAGGTCCCGGCAACCTCATTCAGGCGCTCGCGCAGTTGCGTATCTTCGGCTGCACGCGCCAGCAGTTGCCAGATCTGTTCGGCAAGCGCCGAGGTGTTCTCCTGCGCAGCACGGGACATGCCCACCAGTTCGATGGCCTGGCGCAAGTCGGGGTATTGGTCATCGCCGAACAGGTTGTCCCAAGTTTCCTGCTCCTGCGCGCTGGCGGTTTCCCGCCAATTAACCTGTTGCGCGTCGGCCTGCTCCAGATCTGCCTCTGCCGCAACGCCAACCCTGGTCAAGCGCTCTCGCAACCGAGTGTTCAGCGGGTTGTAGTTGAGCAGCAGTTGTTGACCCTCCAGGTGGAAACGCAGGTTGCGCATGAAGTGCGTGCGCAGCAGCGCATCTGGATCGGGGACAGTCGCGATCCGGTTGTTGCTCAGGTTTACCTGGCGCAACACGCCGATTTCGTTTTCCATCAAGTTGTTCAGCCCGGTCGGCCAGGCGCTCAGTTCGCAGTGTTCCAGGTTCAGAGTCTGCAAGCTGATCATTCTCGACAGGTCAGGGCTGAGCCGCAGCGGATTGCCACCCAGGTTCAGCTCGCGCAACCGCCGTATGTCAGCGAAGAGGGGCGCCCTCGCGGCATCCAGGGTGATGTCGTTGCGGTAAAGGTCCAGTTTGGAGAGCTTCGGCAGCTTGGCCAATGCCAGCAGATCTGCGACGCTCAGGGTCAGCTCGTTGCGCCTTAGCGAAAGCGCTTCGAGCTCGGTGAGCTCTGGCAACACCTCTCGCGCGGAGCCTGGCAGTTCCAATAGCAGGCAGCCTTCAACATGCAGCTCGCGAAGCTTCGGGGCATGTTGCAGGGCCTCGAATAGCGACGAGGCTTGCAGGTTTGGACTGCTTTGGATATGCAACCGCTCGAGCGAGGGGAACGACTGTAGTAAGTCTCGGGGAATATTGGCGAGGTTGACGTTGTCCAGGCTGAACGTGGTGATATGGTCAAAGCGAGCGGACATGGCGGGCAGCTCGATGATAGCGGCGTCCAGGTTGGCCAGCTCGAGCGTATTGCCATCGAGGCGATGCCAGCAACGAATCAGTTCGTGGGCTATTTGCTGGGTATTTCGCTGCCCGTTTTCAGCAGTTTGCTCCACCCATTGCGCCAGTTGCGTGCGCAGCGTGGTGATTTCCTGAGCCATGGCTTTTATCTGGCTGGGGACGTCCCCTCGGCTGCGCAGGGTGGCCAGCAGCTCGCCCATTTGCCTATCGTTCAGCGCCGGAAAAAGCCCTTTGAGTTCGCTTTTCAGCTTGGAGCCCGAGCCCCACGGGCTCAGCGGGTAACCCAGGCGTCCGTCGCTCAGGCGCATGGGCGGGCGGAAATTCGCCCGGATGGCCTGCTGGCCAAGCAATCGCGACATGCCGGAGCGGTCGGCCAGCGCAGCTTTGAGCACCTGCTTGGCGGTCCACTCGGGATGCTGGGTCAGCAGGCTTTTGCGGATTAGCCTGCTATCGGCATTCTCCAGGGTTGGCCGATGGAGGCCCAGCAGCGCACGGTCCATGCGTACGCGCGCCTGCAGGCCGCGTGCCTGTTCAGCGACTCGCAGCGGCACTCGTTCGGCGAGCAAGCGGGCGCGTTCTGTGCTGCGGGTTGCACCGACGATATCCTCGAGGGTGTTCTGCGGCAGCGTTGGGAATTGCTTGCCCAATACCTGGGCTGCCGGGCTCAGTGGCGAACGCAGGCCAAGGTAGAGGCTGTCGAACAGATGTTGACGCTGGGCAAGGAGGTGATCGGCCAACAGGTCCTGTAGCGCCTGCTGGCGTTGCCCGGCTGTCGTGCCCTCGGGCAGCAGCCTGGCAAGGCTGGCCTCGTCGAGGTGGTCGAGGACAATGCGCGCCAGGTCGCCCCTGTCCAGATCGGAGCGGGTCAACGGAATTTCCCGGTCACCCAACCGGTCACGCCCATATCGGGTGACGTTGCCCCAGGGTTCGGGGCCATCGTACACCTTGATCAGAACGTCTTCGGGCCAACCAGCCAGGCTGCTGAGGGCGGATGCGGCAAAGCTCTTGTAGGCGGCCAATGGCCGACCGTCCCGAGTGCGGGCGATGATGTCGTCGGCCTCAAAATCCTTGCTCAGGCGCAACAAGGCATCTTCAAGGAGTGTCGGTAGCGGCTCACCGTCGGCGAGCACGGACTCCAGTGTTCCACGGTCGAGGCCTGTACAGTCGAGCACGGCGAGCAGGTCGGCGTCGCTCAACAGGTCGGTGGAGGGCCCCAGGCGACGCAGCAATTTCGGCGTTGGCCAGTCCGTAACGCGCTCGTGCGCCAGGCGCCAGGCACCCTTGCCATTGCCGTGCAGGGCTGGCCGGTAGGCGGTCGGGTCTTGCGGGTGGAGCAATTCCCAATGCCCATTCGTGTTCTTTTGCACTTCGAAGGTTTCACCGTCGAGACGGACGAAGTCCTGGTCGTCGAGCTTGTACAAGCCTTGATCGTTCGGCTTCAGTTCGGCAGGTATCACCACCTGGCTACGGTAGGCGGTCAGTTGCGGGTGCCACAACTTCTCCTTGCCCTCGATAGTGATTGTTTCCAGCCAGTCGACGAAGCCGGAGGATTTGATCAGCTTGGCGGCGGTTCCGATCACCACGGCGCTGGCCGCGGTGAGGGCCAATGACTCGACCTGTGCCACTGCCTCGGCGTAGTCGCCCTCTTGCCAGGCCTCGAAGGCATGAAAGATGTTCCCCATCAGCTGTACGGCAAACACACCCAGCATGACGACATCGAGCCCCGGCACGAACAGGGCGGCGACATTGAGCACGTTCATCCCAAGTTCTTCCCACGAATCCAGGAGCGCCTGGCGGGCCTTGGCGTCGGCATCGGCGGTGGGTACCGCGATTGCCCGGGCATTGTCCTTGAGAGCGAGAACATGAGCGTCGTACAGATTGTCCCAGTACGGGGCGGTGATTTGCCGCTCGCGAATACCCAAGTCCGGTGGGTTCACGGGGCGAATGCCGGTAGGCAAGCGTCCCGGCGGCGGCGAAACCACGACGGCAGTTTTGAGCAACGCCTTGTCGAGCTCAACGCCCATTTTGGGGCGATCACCTTGCCCTATGTGTTCCAGAAACCGCTGGCGATAGTCTTTGTTGCGCAGACGATCGATCAAGTGGTTGGTCAGTTTCTCCAGGCTGGTGAACTCCTGGAGCGGGCAGTCATCGTCGAAAGGCAGGTAGGCGATCACGTTCTGATCGGTCGAGGTGGCCGGCCCGAGCAGCATTGCGTCGTTGACCTGCATCCCGAGCACCTTGAGGCTACGTACGGTGATGGGATGCCTGCCATAGCGGGGCGTCGCGCCTTCGGTACAGAAGTAGCGCAGCGCCTCGTAGCCCAACTGCGTGACGCGGTTGCGGATGAGCGCGATCAGTGCCTGTACGGTCAGCTCGGCGCGCTGTGCGTTGACCCATGCTGCTCGCACCTGCCCCTTGCGCGTGCCGTCGAACACGCTCTCCAGATGCGTCTGGTAGCGCTTGCCCAGGTCTAGCTTGCGGCAGCGCGTGACGAAACTGGTGACGCTCAGGCCGGGTACGCTGGCAGGGTCGCGGGGGCTGACTTGCAAGGTACTGAACGGGCCGACTTCGCTCATGCCTTCGAAATTGTGCATGGCTGCTTCGAGCAGGCTGCGCGTGACCGGGGTGCCGACTGGTTCGGCGATCCACTGCGGTTGGTAGGCGCCTCCTGGCAGACCCAGCTCTTCCAATCCCGGCACGTTCTCCAGGTCGCCTGTGCGAACCATCTCGAATGGCTGGTAGCAATACTGCGCCTCGGTCAGCGGCACATTGATGTGCAGCGCATTCTTGAGCAGGGGGTCGCAGAACTGCGGCAATGTCTGCAGTTCGCTCAGCGCTTGCGCCAGGCGCTTACGACTGACGGTGCGCTGGCGGATGGCCTCGCGCAGTTGCAATTGATGGTCCGCTGATGCCGTGCTGAACCATGGGGTGGGTTGCCCGTTTTCCTGGATGTGCTCGTTGTGAGCGTGGCGCATCAGGCGGTTGATGTGCTTTGGGTGCAGTTGACGGGTCCAGTCCGGTATGCCGTTCAGGATTTGTTGCTGGTGATAAGGGGTGGCTGGGGTTTCCATGTTCATTCCTGAAGTTTTTTTGGGGGTTCCATCCAACACCGCATGGCTGCAAGCCAGGCGGTACATAGTTCACACGGTCGGTATGTCGTTACCGGGCAGATACGGTCGTTGGCGCGCACGTCACGGTCGTCAGCAGGCCAATCCTGAGCTTCGGTGTGCGCGAAGGTGGGCGTGGGGCACCCTGCGGTGCCGGAGGATCTGGCCCTGGGCATGGCCCCGGGCCCTGCCAGGGAGCGAAGTGATGGGGACGTCCGCCAATGCCAAGGATCATCTGCTCGATCTCGACGGTATCGAGGTTGCGGTGCGCATCTGGGGGCCGGAGGACGGTATCCCGGTATTGGCCGTGCATGGCTGGCTGGACAATGCCGCTTCGTTCGAGCGCCTGGCGCCGTTGCTCGACGGCTGCTTCGTGGTGGCGCCCGACCTGGTTGGGCATGGTCGCAGCGACCACCGTCGCGACGACAGCGGCTACTACCTGTGGGAGCACGCCGAAGACCTGCTGGCAGTGGTCGACAGCCTGGGGCTGTCGCGTTTCCATGTGCTGGCGCATGGCATGGGCACGGGGATCGCCTCGATTCTCGCGGCGCTGACCAGCGCCATCGCCAGCATGCAGTTTCTCGACGGCATGGGCGCACCGTTCACCGTGGCCGAAGGCGAGCGAGTCGAGCACATGGCGCGCGCCATGCGGCTCAAGCGTCTGCTGTTGCGCAGTCGCCAGCAGGGTTTTGCCGCCTCGCGGCCGCAGCTTTTCGACAACCTTGAGCAGGCCCTGGGGCAATGCCGCAGCAACTGGCAGGGGGGGCTTTGCGCGTCGGCCGCTCGGCTGATGGCGCAACGCGACCTGTTGCAGGTGGGTGACGGCTATTGTTGGCGCCACGATCCGCGCCTGGACCTGCCCGAGCCCATGCCGCTGACCGAGCGCGAGGCTTGCGAGCTTCTGCAGCAGATCCGTTGCCCGTTGTATCTGCTGTTGGGGCAGCAGGGCGCTTTCGCGGGCGATGGCTTCGACCGGCGCCGGGCGGCGCTGCCTGGGCAGGCGCGGGTGACCTGGCACCCAGGGGGGCACCACTTCCATCTGCAGGCGCCGGGCCAGGCGCTGGCGCAGCAGATCCTGCGCACCCTGGCGCGGCACGAAAAAGGCGGATTGCTGCGCTTGGTCAACGAATGAGTGCTGGCCCTGCTAAGGTGCACAGACGCCCTTTCATGGAGTGCCGCCATGTTGCCTTCGCGCATCCTGCATATCGACCACATCGTGCTGCGTGTCAGCGACCTGCCGCGCAGCCTGGCCTTCTATCGTGACGTGCTTGGCTGCCCGGTCAGTCGTGAGCGCGAGTCGCTGGGGATGATCCACCTGGCCGCCGGCAGCAGCATGATCGACCTGGTGGCGGTCGATGGCCCTCTGGGGCTCAAGGGCGGCCCGGCACCTGGCCGTCAAGGGCACAATCTGGACCACCTGTGCCTGCGGGTCGAACCTTTCGATGAACAGGCGCTCAGTGATTACCTGCAGGGGGCAGGGGTGCGCGTTGAAGCGGCCGAAAAACGTTATGGCGCCGAAGGCGAAGGGTTGTCGTTGTACTGTTTCGACCCCGACGGCAACCGGGTCGAGCTCAAGGGCCCGTGCGTGGCCGCGACGGCCTGAATGGCCCGGCGTTCAGCCGATTTCGCCCTCGCGCCACGCCGAGACCTGGCTTAGCATGCTCAGCTTCGCTGAACAGCCTGGCACCTGGACGATGACGGACATCACTCACACCCAACATTCGATCGACACGCCTGCGGGCACGCTGCATGCCGAAAGCTGGTTGCCTGCGACTGCGCAGGGCGTGCCTATCGTGCTGCTGCATGACTCGTTGGGCTGCGTAGCGCTCTGGCGCGATTTCCCCGCGCAGCTGGCGCAGGCCAGCGGGCACCGGGTGATCGCCTATGACCGCCTGGGCTTCGGGCGTTCCGCCGCGCACCCCGGTCAGTTGCGCCGGGGTTTCGTCGAGGCCGAGGCGCACGAGGGTTTTGCTGCGCTGCGCAGGCAACTGGCCATCGACGACTTCATCGTCTTCGGCCACAGCGTCGGCGGTGGCATGGCGGTCGGCTGCGCTGCGGCCTTCGCCGAGCATTGCCGGGGGCTGGTGACCGAATCGGCCCAGGCCTTCGTTGAAGCCCGTACCCTCGATGGTATCCGCGCCGCCGATCGCCAGTTCGCCGAACCAGGGCAGCTCGAACGCCTGGCGCGTTACCACGGCGACAAGGCCGAATGGGTGCTGCGTGCCTGGGTCGACAACTGGTTGTCGGCCGACTTCGCCGACTGGCACCTCGACGGCTTGCTCGCGCAGCTGCGTTGCCCGCTGCTCAGCCTGCACGGCGACAACGACGAGTTCGGTAGCCTGGCCCACCCCGAACGTTTTACACGCCTGGCAGGCGGCCCGAGCCGAATGCGGGTGCTGGCTGATTGCGGGCATGTGCCCCATCGCGAGCAGGCCGACCAGGTGCTCAAGGAAGTGCTGCGTTTTCTCGGCTGAACCTCGTCACCCAAGCGCAATGCTTATCCGTCTGCGTGGCCCGTTCAGCCACGCACCCTGCAGGCGAATGGATATCCCGGCAAAGCCGATTATGCTTTTGATTACCTTGCCGCGATCCGGGGCAACGCCCCGTCGTGCTTCGCCGCAACCTGTAAGCCCTATGGCCTGGGTGCGCGCGTTGCAACCTGTTGAGCAACCTGGCCTACCTGATCTTCACGGAGGCGACCCATGGCGGTCCTCGACAGCGCATCCA
The DNA here is from genome assembly GCF_003940825.1 of Pseudomonas oryziphila. Lineage (NCBI taxonomy): Bacteria > Pseudomonadati > Pseudomonadota > Gammaproteobacteria > Pseudomonadales > Pseudomonadaceae > Pseudomonas > Pseudomonas oryziphila. The sequence goes on from NZ_CP034338.1 coordinate 2,708,676, forward strand.
CGGGCAGTAGCGCGCCCCAACGTGGCATCACCCGGGAAGAGCGCAAGGTCATCTTCGCCTCTTCGCTGGGCACCGTGTTCGAATGGTACGACTTCTACCTCTATGGCTCGCTGGCGGCGATCATTGCCAAGCACTTCTTTGCCGGGGTAAACGAAACCACTGCGTTCATCTTCGCCTTGCTGGCGTTCGCTGCCGGCTTTGCCGTGCGGCCGTTCGGCGCGATCGTATTCGGCCGGCTGGGTGACATGATCGGGCGCAAGCACACGTTCCTCATCACCATCGTGATCATGGGGCTGTCCACCGCGATCGTCGGTTTGCTGCCCAACTACGCCACCATCGGCGTGGCGGCGCCGGTCATCCTGATCACCCTGCGCCTGCTGCAGGGATTGGCGCTGGGCGGTGAGTACGGCGGCGCGGCCACCTATGTGGCGGAACATGCACCGAAAGGACGGCGCGGCTTCTTCACCGCGTGGATTCAGACCACCGCCACCCTCGGGCTGTTCCTGTCGCTGCTGGTGATCCTCAGCTGCCGCACACTCATGGGCAGCGAGGTGTTCGAGGACTGGGGCTGGCGAGTGCCGTTCCTGTTGTCGATCCTGCTGCTGGCGATTTCGGTGTATATCCGCCTGCAGCTCAACGAGTCACCGGTGTTCCTCAAGATCAAGGCCGAAGGCAAGGCGAGCAAGGCGCCGCTGACCGAGTCGTTCGCCCGTTGGGACAATCTCAAGGTGGTGATCATGTCGCTGCTCGGCGGTACCGCCGGGCAGGCGGTGGTGTGGTACACCGGGCAGTTCTACGCGCTGTTCTTCTTGCTGCAGATGCTCAAGATCGACCCGCAGACCGCCAACCTGCTGATCGCAGGGTCGCTGTTGATCGGCACGCCGTTCTTCATCCTGTTCGGCAGCCTGTCCGATCGCATCGGCCGCAAGCCGATCATCATGGCGGGCTGCATCCTGGCCGCATTGACTTACTTCCCGATCTTCAAAGGCCTGACCGAGTACGGCAATCCGGACGTGTTCGTCGCCCAGGAGCAGAACCCGGTGGTGGTGGTTGCCGACCCTGCGCAGTGTTCGTTCCAGTTCGACCCAGTGGGCAAGGCCCGTTTCACCAGCTCGTGCGACATCGCCAAGAGCCTGTTGGCCAAGCGCGCCATCCCCTACGAAAACCAGGCCGCCGAGCCCGGCAGCGTGGCTCAGGTGCGCATTGGCGAGCGGGTGTTGCCCAGCTTCGATGGCCGCAGCCTGGCGACGGCGGACTTCAAGGCGCAGAACGACGCCTTCACCGGCACCTTGGGCGCGGCGTTGAAAGAGGCCGGTTACCCGGAAAAAGCCGACCCTGCGAAGATCCACTACCCGATGGTGTTGCTGCTACTGACCATCCTGGTGATCTACGTGACCATGGTCTACGGGCCGATCGCCGCCTGGCTGGTGGAGCTGTTCCCGGCGCACATCCGCTACACCTCGATGTCGCTGCCGTACCACATCGGCAATGGCTGGTTCGGCGGCTTCCTGCCGACCGTGGCCTTCGCCATGGTGGCGGCCACCGGGGATATCTACTACGGGCTTTGGTACCCGATCGTGATTGCGGTGATGACGGCGGTGCTGGGCACCTTCTTCCTGCCGGAAACCAAGGACCGGGATATCACCCACACGTGATGGGCCAACATCATCGCGGGGCAAGTCGCATCGGCGCACCGCCGCTCCCACGTTGCGGACTTCCCGCAAGTCCGGATAAAACGTGGGAGCGGCGGTGCGCCGATGCGACTTGCCCCGCGATGGCATCCACTCAGTCGAAATACCCGCGCAGGCTGTAGCGATAGCCGGTATCGACCTCGGCGTTGCCGGCGTGGCTGTAAGTCTTCTTCAATACGAACTCGAACGCCGGCTCGTACAGCCCATCGCGCACCAGCGCCCCCGCCAGCACCTCCACTTCATACAAGCCGTTGGCCAGCTCGATGATCGGTCGCCCTGGCTCCTGGTAGCGGGCCAGCAGGTCACCGAGGGTCTTGTTGGTGAAATGCTGCAGCACGCGCCAGGTGAACAGCATCAGTGCGCGGTTCTCCACCCGCAGCACATGGCCGCTACGGCGGTGCTTGAGGCGGCTGCCCGGTTCGAGCAGGGCCGGGGTGCCCTGGTCGAGGGTGAACAGGATGCGGTAAGGCAGGTTGTCGATACCGGCCAAAGGCAGGATCACGCCCTCGTGCACCGCCAGGTCGCCACTGTCTCCGGTGGTGAAGGCGCGCGCCAGGTCATCGGGCAGATCGTGTTCGTGCTTGAAGTGCTCCAGCAGTTGAATGTCGCCGAGCAGGAAATAGTCGACCAGGTCGTTGAGGACCTCGCTGAATTCATAGCGCATGGTTTTTCCTTGTTGTGGCTGCGCTGAGCGGGATCGAGCAATGTAGCGGAGCGAGCAAGGGCGACGCCACCGCGGCGTTGCCCGATAGCGTCGGGGTCAGTGACGTTGCGCGATCTGGATGAGGTTGCCGCAGGTATCGTCGAATACCGCCACAGTCACCGGCCCCACATCCGTGGGTGGCTGGGTGAACTGCACGCCGGCCTTGCACAGCCGGGTGTATTCGCTCTGGATATCGCGTACGCCGAACGAGGTGGCCGGGATTCCATCCTGCTTCAGCGCGGTCTTGTAGGCCTTGGCTGCCGGATGGGCATCGGGTTCGAGCAGCAGCTCGACACCGTTGGGGTCGTTGGGGGAGGTGAGGGTGATCCAGCGATGCTTGCCCATGGGGACATCGTGTTTGGGCTCGAAGCCGAGCACGTAGTGGTAGAACGACAAGGCCTTGGCCTGGTCGTCGACGAGGATGCTGGTGACCACGATCTTCATAGGCGCACACCGATGTGGGTGGGTGTTACAGCAAGTAAAGACGGTCGCTGCGCTTTGACCAGCGCGGGCCGTAAAGTCCTTACCCGGCCTTGCGCAAAGTCAGGTTGATGCGCCGCTCCCCCAGTCGAGGATGCACGCCGGGCTTGATCGGCAGCACGCCGTGAAAGCGCAGGCGGTCCTCGCCGCCCCAGACCAGCACGTCACCATGGTTCAGCGCGATTCGCTGCGCGCGGTCGGCGCGTTGCAGCCCGCCGAACAGGAACACCGCGGGCAACCCCAGTGAAATCGACACGATCGGCTGGCCGAAGTCGCGCTCGTCACGGTCCTGATGCAGGCTCAGCCGGGTGCCGGGCAGGTAGTGGTTGATCAGGCAGGCGTCCGGCACGAAGCCGTCGAACCCGGCCAGCGCGGCAGCGCGCCCGGCCAGTGCCAGCAATACCGCTGGCAGGGCCGGCCAGGGCTGGCCGCTTAAGGGATCGAGCGGGCTGTAGCGGTAGCCGCGCTCATCACTGACCCAGCCCAGCGCCCCGCAGTTGCTCAGCGCCACCGCCATGCGCTGGCCGCCGGGGGTGTGCATGTGGCGCCAGGGTGCGGCGCGCAGCACCGGGCGCAAGGCATCGAGCAGGGCTTCGACCTCGCCCAGGGCGAAGTCGGGCAGCAGCACGGTATGGCTGGCCAGGCGTTGTGGCTGGGAGCCGAACAGGTCGAGGTCGGACTGGATCATCAGGTGGCGGCCGAGCAGGCAGGACAGGCGGCCAGTGTAGCGCTGTTGCCAGGTGAGGGAAAAAGGAACCGCGGCGCCAGGGAGAGCGGACACCGCAGTTCAAAGGGGGAGCGGGTCAGTGCTGGGTGACGGTGGCCATGTTGGTGTTGCCGTACTGGGTGATGCTGGCGGTCTGGCTGGCACCGGCTTGGTCGACGAAGGCCTGGTTGCCGTTGCCGCCCTGGGTCACGTAGGCGACGTTGACGCCGTCGGTCTGTTTGATGGTGGCCTGGTTGCCGCTGCCGTACAGCTGGTAGGTGTAGCTCTGGTTACCGCTGCCGGACTGGTCGATGTTGACGATGCCACCGTTGCCGGCGGAAATGCCTTCGGCGTAGTTGGCGGTACCGCGCTGGTCGGCAATCAGCAGGTTGTCGCTGCCGTTCTGCTCGAAATACAGCTCGTTGTTGGTATCGGCCTGTTTGGTCTCCATGGTGTTGCGGTTGCCGTTCTGGCTCAGCTTGGCGAACTGGCCGGTGTCCTTCTGGTTGAGGTTGACGCTGTTCTGATTGCCCACCTGGCGAATCTCGGCGCGCTGGTCGTTGCCGAACTGCCCACCGGATTTCTCGCCCTTCCAGTTGCTGGCCAGGATCTTGTTGCCGTTGCCCTGGGTGGTGATGGTCAGGCTGTGGTTGTCACCGGTCTGGTAGGTGAAGTGCAGGTTGTTGTTGCCGGTCTGCGTGATGCTGGTCACCGACTGGTTGGTCTCGAACTGGTCCGACCAGCTGGCGTTGGCGCGGCCGTTCTGGCTCAGGGTGGCACTGTTGCCCTCGCCGAAACTCTGGTCGATGTAGCCTTCGTTGAGCTGGCCGGTCTGGTAGACGCTGGCCTGGCTGGCGGTCTGGTTGTCCTGCCACACCTCCACGGAATGGCCGGTGCCGTACTGGTCGATGCCGATGGTGCCGCCGAAGCCGTTGCGCTGGTCACCGTAGGCCCAGTTTTCCCGGCCCTGCTGGTAGATGGCGATGTCGCCGTCCTGGTGGGTGAGGTGCTCGGCGGCGGCCTGGTTGTCGTTGCCGCTCTGGTTGATCAGGCTGCGGTTGTTGCTGCCGCCGAACAGTTGCTCGATGGTGGCGTCGTTGCGCTGCCCCGATTGCTGGGTGGTGGCCTGGCTGCCGAGTTGGGTGTCCTGCCAGATCACCGAGCGGTTGCCGGTGCCTTCCTGCATCTGCAGAGCCTGGTTGTTCTCGCCCACTGACTGGCTGGCGAAGGCGTCGTTGAGGGTGCCGCCGGACATCTGGGTGATCTGGCTGCCGTTTTCGAACAGCTGCTCGGCGTAGCCGGCGTTGAGCGAACCGGTGGCGATCTGCTGGATATCGCTGGTGCTGTTGTCCTGCACGGCCATGTGGTTGTGGTCGCGGCCGGTCTGGCTCTGGCTGGCCGAGGCGTACGAGGCCTGGGTCTGTTTCACTTCGGCGATGTTCTTGTTGCCTTGCTGGGACTGGGTGGAAGTGCTGTCGTCGGCCATGACCTGGCCGGCCAGCGCCAGGACAATGGCGGCGCTCAGGGGGGCGAGCTTGTACATGGTGAAGCCTCCTGCGGTTTCGATGGCGTTAACGGTATTGGGTGATGTGCACTTGCTGGCCATTGCCGGCCTGGGTCACGGCGCTGGTCAGCCCCGTGCCGCTCTGCTCGATGGTGGCGGTGTTGTGGTTGCCGATCTGCTCGATGGCGGCCGTGTTGCCGCTGCCGTTCTGGCGGATCGACGCGTTGTTGCCGTAGCCCTGTTGGTTGATCGAGGCCATCAGGTCACTGCCTTGCTGCAGGATGTACGCCTCCTGCGCGCCCCCGGCCTGGACGATCTGGCCCAGCAGGGCCACACCGTTCTGGTCGAGGGCGGCACGGTTGCCGTTGCCCTGCTGCTCGATCACCGCCACCTGGCCGGCAGCGCTGGGCAGCAGCCGCAGCACCAGCGGCTCGCCCAGGTCGTTGCCGGCCGCGAGGTCGGCGTTGTCCATCAGATCGTCGGCCCAGGCCTGGCCACTCAGGGCCAGGCACAGCAGCAGCGGGGACAGGCGTTTCATGGCGCGCTCCTTTGGCTTACTGCACCACCACGTTGACGGTGCGCGTGGTGCCCTGGCTGCTGGTCACGGTTGCCGTAGGCGCCGCCGTCGGTACCGCCGTGGTGCTGTTGCTGACGGCCAGGCGCCAGCGGCCGGTGACCGGCACGGTGGTGGTACCCAGGGTCTGCACGCCGGTGGTGGTGGTCACCCGTACGGTGATGGTGTTGCCGGTGGTCACCGATGAGGTGCCGCTGATGTCCCAGTTGTAGCGGTTGTTGGAGCGGGCCGTGACCGTTGCCGCGGTGACCGCGAAGGTCTCCTGGGGTGGCCGTGGCGACACCTGCACGGTGACCGTGCCAGGGGTGGACAGGGCGCCGATCGAGTCACGCGCGATGTAGGTGAAGGTGGTGCTGAACGCTGCGGTGACCGTGGCCGGGGGCGTGTAGGTGATGGTGCTGCCGTTGGTGCTCACCGTGCCGCGCCCGGCCGGGATCGGCTGGGTGACGCTGGCGATGGTCAGCGGCAGGTTGCCCTCCGGGTCGGTGTCATTGGCCAGGGCGTCGATGGTCAGGGGAACGCCCAGGGTGGCGACACTGTCGGCCACTGCCGTGGGTGCCCGGTTGGGCGCGACGTTGACGGTTACCGTGGCCGGGTCCGACTTCAGCCCCTTGGCATCCATGGCGCGGTAGCTGAAGGTCGCCACCAGCGGGCTGGTTGCGCCGGCCGGTGGTGTGTAGGTAACGGAAGTGGTGCCGTTCATCACCACGCCGCCCAGGCCGGTGCCGGGTTGGGTGAGGTCGCTGATGGTCAATGGCAGGTTGCCGTCCGGGTCGCTGTCGTTGGCCAGCAGGTTGAGGGTGACCGGGACGCCGACACTGGTGCTGCCGCTGTCGGCCTGGGCCAGCGGCGGCTGGTTGCCGGCCGAGATCGGCGCGTTGCCGACCACCACCACCGGCTCGACGTCGCTGCCGCCATGGGCGGACTTGACGGTGATGCTGGCGGGTGGCTGGTTCAGATCGTTGACCGTCAGGCTTTGCAGCACGCCGGCCTTGGACATGCGCCCGTAGCCCTGCACCACCAGGTCTGGCACTGCCACCTCGTCGCTGGAGCGGGCCTCGACCAGCAGGCGCTTGGTGACCCAGTCGTAGCGGGCGTTGGTGACCCGTACCACGTCGCTGAGCTTGCTCGACACGGCGGTGGGTTTGGTGGTGCCGCCGCTGCTGCTGGCGGTGACCACCACCACCGGCGGTGGCGCGGCCTGGCTCAACTGCTGGCTGAAGAACAGCCCGTTGTTGTCTGGCAGCAGGTTGAACTGGCAGGGCGAGGGTGGCGAGCCGACCAGCGCCAGGCCATTGCGCATGCATACGCTGGCGGTGTTCGGGGCCTTGGCGAAGACTTCGACGCGGGTGCCGACGCCGCTACGTGAATAGGTGGCGCGCTCGAGGGTGACCGGGGTCTGGGCGCGTTGGTCGAGGACCTTGCCGGAGACCGTGAAGACGTTGGTCTGGATCGTGCCCGCCGGGCCTTGGATGCGCACGAAGTTGGTGTTGTTCGGGCTGCCGGTCACCGCTTCGGTGGTGTTGGGGTCGCCGACGAAGGTTTCGGTGGCGCCGGTGTCCGGATTGACTTCGGTGTACGGGCCGCCGACACCGCGCAGGAACGGGCCGATGTTGCCGTTTAGCGCACCACTGAAGTTGCCTGGGGCACCGATGCCGATGTCGCGGGTGATGTTGACCGCGCGGCGGCCCACCTGGTTGGCGGCGACGGTGACGGTTTCCACGCCGTAGGGGTGGGTGATGGTGTAGGTGCCTGCGGTGGGTATCGAGGCGCGGATGCGGATGCGGGCGAAGCTCTGCTGGTCGCCGTCGACCGGGTTTTCGGCGGCGAAGGCCGCCTCTACGCCGGCCACATAGACTTCCAGCTCGTAGCCACTGTTGCCTACTGCAGGGATCGAGGTCTCGGCGAGGAACCAGAACATCTCGGGCGGCCAGTTGTCGGGGAACACCAGCGGCAAGGTGTCGTCATAGACCCCAGGCTCCGGCAGCAGGGTGCACATGTAGGCCGGGGCGCCTGGCGCACCGGGGAAGCGGGTACTGGTGGCACGCGACTGGCACAGCTCCAGCGACAGGTTGGTGGCGTCCTTGTACCACATGGGGTAGCCCCCGGTGGCGAAGGTGTAGGGGCCCGGGTCGACCTCGGTCAGCACGGCCCAGGCCGCGCTGCTCACGCTGAGGCTGAAACCGGCGGCGCACAGCGCCCGGCGTGACCAAGTATTCATGCTGCCTCCTGGAAGTCTGTTCATGGCACCAGCACCACGGGTTCGCTGTCGCTGCCGCCATGGCTACTGCTGACTTGCACCGTGGCCGGTGGTATCGGCGTCAGCCCGGTGGTCAGGGATTTCACCGCGCCGCTGCCGCTGAGGTTGCCGATCAGCGCGCCGTTGCCGGTATGCGCGGTCAGGGCTGGAGGGCTGGTCTCGTCGCTGCTGCTGGCCACCAGGGTCAGCTGGCCGCTGCCCAGGCTGTATTCGGCGCGGCTGATCACCACCAGGTCGGTCAAGGGCATCGGCGTGGTGGTCGGAGTGCTGGTGGCGATAGCCAGGCTGTTGTCGGCGGTGACCTGCAGGGTCACTGGCAGGGTGGGGTTGAGCACGGACTGGGCATACCAGCTGCCGGTGCCGTTGGCTTCGCCCAAGGCCAGTGCCGGGGTCTGGCTGCTGAGGGTGACGGTGGCCGGCGCCGGCGGCGCCATGACGAACACATCCTGCTGGGCGCGCAGGTTGCCGTTTTCGGTATGCCGGGAGTAGGTGCTGCGCTGCGGGATCAGCGGGGTTGGCCGGTTGACCTCGGACAGCTTGCCGGACACGCTGAAGACCGTGGTGCGCAGGTCGATGCCGTTGGGGCCTTCGATGCGCACGAAGTTGGTGTTGAAGGGGCTGCCAGTGACCGGCTCGTCCAGGTTGGGGTCGCCGATGAAGCGTTCGTTGCCTTCGGTATACGGGCCGTTGACGCTACGCAGGAACGGCCCGACATCGCCCTTGAGTGCGCCACTGAAGTCGCCCGCACCGGCGATACCGATGTCGCGGGTCATGTTGATTGCCCGGCGCCCGCCAGCCGGCACGTCGAACACTTCGACGCCATAGGGGTGGGTGACGGTATAGGTGCCTGCCACCGGGACATCGACGCGAATGCGCACCCGGGCGAAGCTGACCTGGTCGCCGGCGATCGGCTCTTCGGCGGCGAATGCCGCTTCGATGGCCGTGCCAAAGCTCAGGTCGATACCGCGGGCGGCGTCGACGATCGCGGCATCGGCGGTGAACCAGAAGGCTTCGTCGGGGAAATTGGTGGGGAACACTATGGGTTGGGTGTCATCGAACACGCCGGGGGTGGGCAACAGCGTGCACATGTAGGCTGGCGCGCCGGGCGCACCGGCAACCCGAGAACTCACGGCCTTGGTCAGGCACAGGTCGAGGGTGCGGCCATGGCTGTCCTGATACCAGGCTGGGAAGCCGCTTGCGGGCGCGGGTGGGTAGGGACCGGGGTCGACCGCATACAACGCAGCCTGGGCCGGTAGCTGGAGCAGGCCGGCGACGATCGCGATGGCCAGCGGACGGGGTGTCGGTCGGTGCATGAGTCGATTCCTCCTGCAAACGGGCCCATGGGTTGGGGCGTCTGGGGAGGAGTCGGCAAGTGTTGTGCCAGGTTGATCGAGATGCTCTGCAAGCCTTTAACGGCAGGGCCTGCAGCCTGTATGGCCATCAACATGCTGGGAAACTCGGGTGGGCAGCTGGCCCCAGCTTTGGGGAATCGGGGCGTGCACTGGCGATGCTTCACAGGTCTTCAGACATGCACCAAGGCGGGCGCCGCCTCTTTCACAGGACTACATCGCCCGAAACAGATGTGGGAGCTGGCTTGCCAGCGATGCGCCGCGCGGGCGGCGCTCGATCTTGAGGGCGCTGCAAGAGTGTCGCCATGCACCTGGTGGCCCACATCTGATCCCAGGGGGCGCTGGGCGCCACACTGTTGGCCCTGAAAATTAGTATTCGGTGATGACCACTAAGTGCTTGTCGGGATATCGCTTGATGGCTGCCAAGTGCTCGCAGGTATTTTTGCAGCGCCTATGAAATCGAGCGCCGCCCGCGCGGCGCATCGCTGGCAAGCCAGCTCCCACATTTGTTTCGGGCCAGTTACTTCTGTGGCTTCATCGCTGTCCGCCTTGTTGGCATGGCGCTACATCGAGGTGGGCGCTGTTACTGCGCCTTTCAGCGCTCGCGCATGAAGAACCCGGCCACGTACTTGCGGAAGGTCTCCAGGCTCTTGAAGTCGGCGTAGCGCTTGAAATGCTCGGTGTCCGGCTCCGGGCCGACCGGCTGCTCCAGCAACGACACCGACAACACACGGTCATGGTCCGAGGTGAGCACCAGTTCATCCATTACCTGGCCGCCGATTACCGGGCGACGCATCAGCACCTTCACGCCTTTGCCGGCCATCCAGTCGATCAGCGACACCAGCGCCTTGAGCGGTTCGCGCTCCTCGTCGCGGTACACCGGGAACAGCTGTGCGCGCGACAGCACCGGCACGCTGGCCACGTGGATCATTTCGTAGAAGTGGCTGCCGGCAGTGGCCGGCGAATACAGCGCCAGGGCCAGCAGTGGGCCGCTGGTGCGGCTGCCACCCCAGTACTGGTGGTGGCCCTGGAAGTCGAAGCCGTCCTCGCTGCGCGCATTGATCACCTTGCGCCCCTTGATCTGGTCCACGCAGTCGAGCAGCAGGCCATGGCGGCGGTGGTTGCCGAACACCGTGGCCTCGCGCAGGCGGGCTTTGAGCATCATCATGTGCTTCATGTCCAGCCGCGTTTCCAGGTAGTTGCTGGCCGGCACCCGCTCCAGCAACGGGTAGCGAGCGGCCACGCCACGCAGCTCGGCGAACTGGGCGGTGAGGTCCTTCTTCAGGTGGGTGGCGTAGACGTTCAGGCCGCTGGCCTCGATCCAGGTCAGCAGCAGCGACAGCAGGCGCTGCTGTTCACGGCGCTCGCCGGGTGTGCGCGGGCTGGCTTGGCTCGCTTCGCGCTCATCGGCACGGCGGTAGTCGCCGATCAGCCGCAAGGGCGTATCCGGGGCCAACCAGGCGGCAGGTTGGTTGGCTTCCTCGCTACGCTCGGCGGCTTCGCGTTCATCCTTGCTGAACGGGCAGCCGGGGGCGTGCTCGGGGGTGTCGGGGTTGTTGCGCAGGAACAGCGTGCCGGTGCTGCCGTTCAACGAGATGTTGAGCACCGGCAAGGCGTCCTTGCGGCAGTCGCAGGCCAGCCACTGGTTGGCGCCGCGCACTTTCATCAGCCACTGGTTGGCCTGCAGCAGTCGGGGGCCGGCGAGGGTGCCGTTGACGAAGCCGACCAGCAGCTCTTCTTCGGCGGCGGTCAGGCTGCGCACTTGCGCGGCGGATTTTTCGATGATTCGCATTGAGGGGCAGCTCCAAGCTACGAGCTGCAAGCTTCAAGCAAAGCCGCGTGGGATTCAACTTGAAGCGTGCAGCTTGAGGCTTGCAGCTCAATTGCCGCCGAACATTTTCGCCGCGCGGGCGCGGATTTCCTCGACGCTCAGGTCTTCCTTGTGGGTAGAGACGAACCACATGTTGTTGAACGGATCCTTCAAGGTGCCGCTGCGGTCGCCGTAGAACTGGTCCTTCACCTCGCTCAGCTGCTGGGCGCCAGCGGCGATCGCCTGGGCGAAGACCTTGTCGCAGTCCTCGACGTACAGGTGCAGGCCGACGGCGGGATGTTCGATGGTCTGGCTCGGCTTGAGGGTGTTCGGCATGTCACAGGGGTCGCCGAGCATCAGCGAGGAATCGCCGATTTTCAGTTCGGCATGGCCGACGCGGCCTTGGGGGTCTTCAAGGCGGAACATCTCGACCGCGCCGAAGGCCTTCTTGTAGAACTCGATGGCCTTGGCGGCGTCCTTGATGCCGAGGTAGGGGGTGATGCTGTGCTGGCCTTCGGGGATGGGCTTGACTGCCATTTGCGTACTCTCCTTTCACCTGGGTGGGCCATGTGCGCGTTGCGCCACGGTGGTGACTTAGAGTCGTACAGGCGGGCAGGAAATCGACCTGAGGTTTAGATCGATTGCCTATAAAAAACGCGCCGCCCCCGCGTTATGCAAACGCGGGGGCGGGGCGTCGATCAGAAGATGTAGTCGGTGGTGAGGAAACTCGACTGCCGATTGCGGATGATCTCGCTGATCAGTTCCTTGTTCGCCTCCTGGAACCGGGTCGCCACCAGCGTGCGGATGGAGAACACCCGCAGCGCGTCATGCACCGACAGCGTGCCCTCGGCGCTGTTCTTGCGGCCATTGAACGGGTAGGTGTCCGGCCCGCGCTGGCACTGGGCATTGATATTGATGCGGCCAACCTGGTTGGCGAAGGTGTCGACCAGCGCGCCGATGGTGGCGGGGTCGTTGCCGAACAGGCTCAGTTGCTGGCCGTAGTCCGAATCGAGCACGTAGTCGATCACGGTCTGCAGGTCACGATAGGGCACCACCGGCACCAGCGGGCCGAACTGCTCCTCGTGGTAGACACGCATGTCCTGGCTGACCGGGTAGAGCAGGGCGGGGTAGAAGAACGAACCACGGCTGAGGCCACCGCCTTCATTGAGCACCCGCGCGCCTTTGCCGGTGGCATCGGCCACCAGGCCGTCGAGGTAGTCGAGCTTGCCCGGCTCGGGCAGTGGCGTCAGCGCCACGCCCGGCTCCCAGGGCATGCCGGGCTTGAGCGCGGCGAGCTTGCGCTGGAACTTGTCGAGGAACGGCTCGACCACGTCTTCATGAACGAACAGGATCTTCAGCGCGGTGCAGCGCTGGCCGTTGAACGACAGCGCGCCGGTGACCGCCTCTTCGACGGCATTGTCCAGATCGACCTGGGGCAGCACGATGCCGGGGTTCTTGGCATCCAGGCCCAGCGCTGCGCGCAGGCGGTGCGGGCGTGGGTGCAGCTTTTTCAGGTCGGCGGCAGCCTTGTGGGTGCCGATGAAGGCGAATACGTCGATCTTGCCGCTGGCCATCAGGGCGCTGACGGTTTCGCGGCCACGGCCATAGATAACGTTGATCACCCCGGCCGGGAAGCTGTCGCGGAAGGCTTCGAGCAGCGGGCGGATCAGCAGCACGCCGAACTTGGCTGGCTTGAACACCACGGTGTTGCCCATGATCAATGCCGGGATGAGGGTGGTGAAGGTTTCGTTGAGCGGGTAGTTGTAGGGGCCCATGCACAGCGCCACGCCCAATGGCGCGCGGCGGATCTGGCCGAGGGTGCCTTGTTCCAGCTCGAAGCGGCTGGAGCGGCGGTCGAGGTCTTTCAGGGCGTTGATGGTGTCGACGATGTAGTCGCAGGTGCGGTCGAACTCTTTCTCGGAGTCCTTGAGGTTCTTGCCGATCTCCCACATCAGCAGCTTGACCACTGCCGTGCGCTGTTCGCGCATGCGCGCCAGGAAGGTTTCGACATGCTGGATGCGCTCGGCCACGCGCATCGTCGGCCAGGCGCCGCGGCCCTTGTCATAGGCCTGGACCGCGGCGTCCAGGGCAGTGAGGGCGGTGTCGGCGTCGAGCAGCGGGGCGCTGCCAAGGATCACCTGGCGCTCGCCGTCACTGTGCTTGAGCCACACCGGGCTGTGCACCGTGGCCAGCGGGCCGTCCCAGTGCCTGAGTTCACCGGCCACCAGGTAGTCGCGTTGCACCAGAGGCTCGCCCAGGCGCCATTGCGCGGGGATGTCGTCAGGGGTGGGAAACAGCGAGTCGAGCAGACGTTCCATGGGGCTAGCACCTCTTGTATTTGGCTGGGTGAAACGCTTCAGCATCCGAGCATGCACCCCGCGCAGGAAAAAAACCAGTCTGGCTCAACATTGCCCGGGGTGCGCCGATACAGGATGAATCGACTCCGATGTCAGGCCTATGACCAGCAACAATCGCCCCGCACTCGATGACCCCTTGCCCGAACAGGGCGCCCTGCGCCGCACCCTCAATCGCATGCTACCGGTAGGTTTCGCCGTGGTCGGGATCGGCCTGTCCATGGTGCTCGGCCACCTTGATGCCCAGCGCGAGCAGGCCGAGCAGGTGGCCAACCTTGCCGCGCGCCTGTCCGGTGTGCGCGGGGCGCTGGAGGCGCAGTTGCGCGCGGCGTTCAGCGAGGCCGAGGGCATCGCCCAACTGATCAGCGCCGACGGCAGCATCAGTGTCGAACATTTTCACGGCATGGCCCGGGATGCCGTGGCTTCGGTGCCTTACATGCGCCATATCGCCCTGGCACCGGGGGATGTGGTGAGCGATGTCTACCCGCTGGAGGGCAACGAGCGGCTGCTTGGCCTCGATTACCGGCTTTTGCCGCTGCAGTTTCCGCTGCTGGTGTCGGCGCGTGACCGGCAGGCTCCGGTGCTGGCAGGCCCGCTGCAACTGCTGCAGGGTGGCCGGGGGCTGATCTACCGGCGGCCGATCTTCGTCACCGGCAAGCGCGGGGTGAAGTTGTACTGGGGCAACCTCTCGGTCGTCGCCGACATCGATCGCCTGCTGCTCACCGCCGGCCTGCGCCCGGAGGCGGGCTTCGAACTGGCAGTGCGTGGCAGTGATGGCAAGGGCGCCGATGGCGAGGTGATCTGGGGGGATGCGCAGTTGTTCGAGGCGCCCCAGGTTAAGATCAGCGTGGACGTGCCGGGCGGCCTCTGGCAACTGGTGGCCGCGCCGCGTGGCGGCTGGTCGGCGCTCAATCTGTTTGCCTCGCCGCTGTTCCTGTTTGCCTTGACCACCACCGGCCTGTTCAGCCTGTTCGTCGCCCAGCTCAACCGCAAGCAGCGCCTGCTGGCGCTGCGTAACCGCGAGCTGCGTCAATACCAGGCCCAGCTGGAGCGGCTGGCCCACTACGACACCATCACTGGGCTGCCCAACCGCGTGCTGTTCCTGCAGCAGTTGAGTGCGGCCATCGAGCAGGGCCATGGCCTGGCCGTGCTGATGCTCGATATCGACGGTTTCAAGCAGGTGAACGACAGCCTCGGCCACCCCATGGGCGACCTGTTGCTGCAGCAGGCCACCGCGCGTTTCCTGCAGGAACTGGACACGCAGGACCGGGTTTGCCGGCTGGGCGGCGACGAGTTCGTGTTCATGCTGCAGGGCACTCAGGGCCAGGTCAGCCACCAGATCCGCGCCGTGCTGCGTTGCCTGCAGCGCCCGTTCGACCTCAACGGCAATGCCAGCCTGGTCACTGGCAGTATTGGCCTGGCCTGGTCCCCGCAGCATGGCGAGGACGCCGACAGCCTGCTGCGCCACGCCGACACCGCCATGTATGCGGCCAAGGAGAGCGGCCGCAACGCCTGGCGTCCGTACCACCCGGACATGACCGAGCGCCTGCAGCAGCGCCTGGAGCTGGAGCGCAACCTGCGCCGGGCCCTGGAATACAACGAGTTCGAGCTGTGGTACCAGCCCAAGCTCGACCTGTTCAGTGGTGGCCTGGAAGGGGTCGAGGCGTTGTTGCGCTGGCGCGACCCGCAACACGGTCTGGTGTCTCCGGGTGAATTCATTCCGTTGGCCGAGCGCACCGGGTTGATCATTCCGCTGGGCGAGCGGGTACTGGAACTGGCCTGCGCGCAGTTGGCGCAGTGGCGAGCGCAGGACCTGCTGCCCGGGCCGTTGGCGATCAACGTGGCGGCACTGCAGATCGAGCGCAGCGACTATGTCAGCGCCCTGGCCTGTGCCCTGGAGCTGCACGGGCTGCCGGCCAACCTGCTGGAAGTGGAGATCACCGAGAGCCTGCTGATGGAGAGCCAGCAGCAGGCCTGCGCGGTGCTGGCGCAGTTGCAGGCGATGGGCGTGGCCACTGCGGTGGACGACTTCGGCACGGGTTATTCGTCGCTGGCCTACCTGCGCGCGCTGCCGATCGACCATTTGAAGATCGACCGCGCCTTCATCAAGGACCTGCCTGGCGACGACGACGCGGTGGCTATCGCCCGGGCGATCATCGACCTGGGGCATGCCCTGGGTTTCAGGATAACCGCCGAAGGGATCGAGACTCAGGAGCAGTACGACTTTCTGCGCAACGCCGGCTGCGACCAGGGGCAGGGCTTCTTGCTTGGCCGGCCGATGCCGGCGCCGGCCTTGCAGCACTGGCTGGCCGAGCACCGCGACCGGCGGCGCCCGGCCAGGGAGTGAGGGACGCCGCTGCAGGTTGCGCTACATGGGTAGCTCAAGAATTCGCCAGGCGGCCTGGCTCATCGCGTAGTCATGCATCACCGGCTCGGCGTCGATGCGCTGCAGGCGCCGCCAGAGTTCCTGTCGTGCAGTATCCGGGTCATTCATGTAGGTATCGTTGACAAGAACGGCGCGCAGCCCGCGTCGGTAGGCAATGGGCAGCCGCTGCCAGATCGCCTGTTGGGCGGCATTGGTGCCCTCAAGAAGTTCTTCGTACTGGTAGTCGGCCACCAGCAGATCGATGCCATGCGCCTGATAGTACGCATCGATCTGGCCCTGCACTGTCGGCGTCAGCCAATCGCTTTCCAGCTCCATCGCACGGGCGACGTGCTCCGGGAACACCACCCCCTGCGGCAGGGCCGTGAACTGGTTGTCGGAGAGGTCCAGCACTGACAGGCCGATGCCGCCGTTTTCTTCGGTAGGCGTTGACAGGTTGTCCAGCCCCTGTGGCAATTGGGTGAGGCTGGCATTGTCCAGGCTCACCACTTGCAGGCCACGCAGGTTGCCGATGTCGGGTGCGCGCAGCAGCGGGTTCTCGGAGAGGTCCAGGTGCAGCAGGTTGGGCGAGCGCTCCAGGCGCGCCTGGGCCAGGTCGTCCCAGGTGATGCGGTTGCCTTGCATGTCGAGCGAAATTAGCCGCAGTGGCACGGCCAGCTCCGGCAAGGCCGCGAATCGGTTGTCCCGCAGGTGCAGGCGCTCCAGCAGTGGGAAGCGCTCGAGGAACTCCGGGTGCAGCCAGCTCAACTGCGGGTTGCCACTGAGCTCGAGCTCCTCGACGTGCCTGAAGTCATCCGGTAGCGCGAGGCTGGCGATATCCTCGTTGGTCAGTTCGAGGCCCGCCAGGTCGAGCGCCTGGATGCCCAACTGCGGGGCGATCGGGCTGGGTGAGTCGCGGTGCCAGGCGTCGATGATCAGGCGCACGGCCCGCTGGCGCCGGGGTGAGCCGGCCGACCATTCGGCCAGGTCGTCGCGCAGCCGTTGCAGGCGCGCTTCCAGCCTGCCTAGCGCGATTTCCGGGGTAATGCCCTGGCGGTGCCAGCGCGACAGGTCGGCATGGAACTGTTGGTCATCGCTGCTGGGGTACAGACGCCGGTAGCGTCCACGGGTGGCGCCACGCAGCAACGGCGGCGAGTAGCCGCCGCCTGCATCGCCGCCGCGCAGCCCGCCCTGTCGCCACCGCGCGGGAGCGCCGCCCCAGAGCCTTCTGGCCAGGCCCTGCCGATCATCCTGGGCCAGCGCCAGCACCTGCTCGCGCAAACCTTCGGCGCCCTTGATGCGCAGCCCCAACGCCTGTAACCGGGCGCTGGAAAAAACCTCGACCAGTGCGCGGCACAGGTCTTGATCGATCGTACCGGCTACCGGGCGCTCGCCGCGGTAAGCCTCATACCCTTCGGCGGACTTGATCAGGGTGTAGCGTTCGCTTGCCTGGCTGTCGCCGATGGTGCGCAGTACTGGTCCTTGGGGGCTGCCAGCGCGCAGTTCCAGGCGCAGCGTCGAGCGGCCGGCCATCCGCTCGACGCACATGAACAACAGGCGCTCGCTGTCGGTTGAAGCCAGGCGTGGTAACCACACGCCTTCCAGGGCACGGGTGAGGGGCAAGGCGCTTGCCACCTGGCGGGCGGCATTGTCGAGCCAGGCCGGCAGTTGGCCGGTGCTGCGCTCGCTGGCCGCCAGCCTGGCGACCAGGCGTATGGCCAGCGGCCGGGTCAGGCGTGGATGGTCGATCAGCAGTCGATCGACCAGCGGGTCAGCTGGGCTGGTTGGGTTGTAGTAACCCTCGAACAGTGGCGCGTGGGTGAGGGTGGCGTCCTGCGCCATCCGGACCACGGCCTGTTGCTCGGCACGCAGGCGTGCAAGGGTATCGGCCAGCAGCGGCGGGGCGGGCCTGGAACGCAGGTGAACCTGGCTCAGGGCGTCTTCACTCAGGCCGCATACCTGGGTGGCCCGGCGCAGCTCATCATCAGTGAACCCGGTGAACTCCGGCCCCAGGCGCCGTATCAGGTAGACCAGGTCCCAGTCCTGGGGCTGTTCGTGCTCGGCATGCCAGGCGCCTTCGCCATTGTGCTCAAGCAGCGGCTGATAGGCGTCGTTGCGCTCCGGGTGGACAATGCGCCAGCGCTTGAGCTGTGGGTCGAGGCGCTGTTCATACAGATGCCCGTCGATGCGGATGAAATACCTGCCGCCATGTTCGAACTGCCCGCTGGCGTTGGCTTGCAGCGTTTCAGGCAAGGCCATCGGGCTGCGGTAGGGGGCAAGCTCCGGGCGCCACAGCCGTCGGCTGCCGTCGGCCACTCGCACCTGATCGAGGCTTTCCATCAGCGGGCTGTTGAACAGCTTCGGCAACACCTTGCCGGCCACATGCAGGCCACCGATCAAGGCCAGGTTGAGCCCGACGGCCTCAAGGTGACGCATGGCCAGCTGGCGATCGCCGATGTTCCATGCCTCATAACCCTCGTAGGCCTCGTCCAGCAGTTGGCAGGCGATGACGGCAAGCATCAGGGTGCCGACCCCGGGGACAAAAAAGCCGGCAACGGTCAGTACATCCATGCCAAGGCTCAGCCACTCGTCGAGACGGCGCTTGCGCGCCTGCGCGTCGGCATCGGCGGTCGGGACTGCCAGCAGGCGGGCTTCGGCCTTGAGCCGGGCCAGGTGCCGATCCTGAAGGAAACCGAATACTTCGGCAGACACCGCAGTGAGGGTCAGGTACAGGTGTGTCGGATTGGCAGTGACCCAGGCCTGGTCACCGAGGCCGAGGCCGCTGGCGTCGAGATTCTGGCGCAGCAGGTCGAGGAACTGGGCGTGCTGGTCAAGTGACAGGTAGGCCAGGAAGCGCCGGCGGGCTTGTGGCTCGATCAATAGTTGCGCCAGCGCGGCCTCCACTGCTTGCTGATCCTTGCATGGTTGCAATGCCGGGCTGTGCCCCGGCAGGTATAGCAGCAGGCCGGCCTTGCCAGTGTCGATCAGCAGCACCTCATGCAAGGGGATGCCAAACAGCGTGAGCGTCCAGCAGTTGCCGGGGTCACCGTTGAGCAGGCGCTCCACTTCATCGCGGGCGTTGCCGCTGAGAGCCTGGCGCAAGTAGCCGACATCAGCCGCCACCCGCAGACGGTCGCGTTGCACTGTCATGGCCAGGGAGCGCAACCGTGCCTGGTTGCTGCCATCGAAGATGTGTTGCAGGTGCTCCTGGTAACGTTGGCCCAGGTCAAGTTGCCTGCAGCTGCTGGCAAAGGCCTGGGGCGTGAGGGGCAGGGCGTTGATCTGATAGGCCTCGGATGTCATCTGAAACGCAGCACCTGGGGTATCGAAACCGATTGGCGCGAAGCCTTCGACGGTGATCGGCTGCACGCTGATGTCGGCTGGGGCAGCAATGGCACTGTGGCTGTCGAACGACTCATCGCCGGCAAAGTTGAGCAATGCCGCCTGCAGCAGGCTGTGCCGTTCACTGCTGTACAGGAAGCGGCTGCCGAGCCAGGACCACTGGCGTTGCACATGCAGCAGCTGGGTGTCACGTACGGGTGCGAACATGCCGTCTTGCGCAAGTTGTGCCTGCAGCAGCGGCTCGCAGAATTCGCTTATTTGCTGCAGCCCCTTGAGAGCGCGGGACAAGGCCTGTTGCGAGCGTGTCAGGCGGCTCTGGCTGGCCAGCAGGGTTTCGCGCAGGTCGGGGGCGGCATTGTTGAACCAGTCGGCCTCGGCCCCGGGTAGGCCTTGGGCGGGTTCCAGTGCGCCGCGCAGGGTTTGCCAATGTTCGGCTGGTAGCGGTTGGGTCCAGCCAGGAAGCTGTTGTTCGAGTAGCTGTTGATGCGGGTTGATATCCGGGTAGGGCATGCGCTGACTCCTGTTCGATCGAGCGAACAGCAGGCACCGAAAAGAATCAGCGTAAGCGGTAAATAGCTAATGACGGGGGCGATAGGCAGGCGGACCTGAAGACACTGTGCTTGGATATTAAATTGGCGCCAAGGAATACCTGGCCTTGATATCAATGTGCCGCTTGCAAAGTGATTTTCTTGCACCTTTAATTGTTTCTGAATGTGAGTGCAGTTAATGACTTTATAAGTGTTGAATATCAGATAGTTAGGTTGGCGCTTCAAGCACTTAAGCGATTCTCTTCAGGTGTGTCCATCCGACAACAGCAAAGGACGTTGACGCGCGATGAAACAGTACTTGGCGGCTGTTGCCCGTAAATTCATATCGCCCTCCATGCGCTATGAACTCAGGAATGTATCAAACAAGTTACGCGATTTTCTCGGGCGCGCCTGTTTCTGGCGCTGGGAAATAGCCAGGTTCCGCCTGCAACAGGAAAGCCCTTACGAAATTCTGTACATCGGACGCAAGCAGCGCCGGGAGATGGCCAAATTGCTCATTGGCGGCAAGGGGCAGGGCAATGCGCCCGCCGCCAACGAGCCAGTGCAGCCTGCAGCCTCGGGGCACGTGGTGGTGGTGAGCGAGATGCCGACCACAGGCGCCTTGAACGTACCGCATTACCTGAGCGCCGTGGTGCCTTTGGGGCGCCCGCTGGAGGAGATCACCGCGCGTTACGACAGTGAGCTGCGCCGCAGCATCCGCAAGAACCGGCCGCTCTATCAGATGCGCCAGACCCTGGACGATGACGAAATCGCCATGGCCGATCGCGATCTGCTGCGCCCTTACGCCTCGGCACGGCAGGGTATTCATGCCGCGCAGTTTCCCACCGACGATGTGTTTCGCCTGGCCAAGGGCGTCGGCCGGCTCGACCTGATCACGCTGGAGGGCGAGGTGGTTGCCTGCCACCTGGGGTGCGAGATCACCCGTGGCGGCAAACGTTACTGGAGCACCCTGCGCTTCGGATATTGCGAAGCAGTGTTCGCGGACGCGAAACGCCTGCGTGAGGTCAACTCGATCACCACCTACATGGCCCTCGAATGGGCCCTGGAGCAGGGCTACGACTATTACGACATCGGCCTATGCGTGGCGCGGCCGGATGACGGGCTGCTGAAATGGAAAAGACGGCGCGGTGGGGATATCGATGGCCTGAACAACCACGCGTACATGTTTGTCCGGCTGCCCAAGGCGGGGGTTGCCCAGTTTCTCTGGGACACACCTTTGTTTGCCGTTGAGGGCAAAAAGCTGACGCTGCACCTGGGTGTGCCTGACGGGCCAAGCGATGAGGAAGTTGCCAGTCGATACCATGAAATGGTGTTCGGCGGCCTGCACAAGATCTACCTGTATGGCGCAAAAGGCGCGGGTGAGCAGTTTCTGGAAAACCTGCGCAGCCGTTACGCCAGCGTGCAGACACCGCCGACCATGGAGCGGGTCGTGTCCAGTTAAGTTTCAGGGTTCCACGCGCATGTTGCGCCAAGCCAGTGACGCTGTGCTCAAGCAGGGGGGACATCATGGGAAGTGGTATTTCTAATTTCAGCGCACCGCCCACCCGACATAACACCTGGACGTTGGCTGCGTACAAGAACATGGCCAGGAAGCGCCTTGGGCGCAAGCCGGACATCGACCTTAAAAGTATTGCGGACAAAAGCTGGGATATTGCCCCCGGGGAGTCCACGGTTTCGCCAGCGGCCTTCTATCTGCCAGGCCAGCTGGAGCGGGTGACCGGCTGGGAGGGCAAGCGTTTCTATCCTTACGTCCATCCCGCACAGACCATGGAGGGCGGGGTGTGCATCGAGCAGGGCGCAACCCGTGGCTACCTGATCAAAGACGCCTGGCTGGTCGACGGTGCGCTCTACAAGGGCAATGCCAGCCATTGGTTGTCGCGAAAACCCAGCACCTTTCCACGGATCAGCGTGGACCACGAGATCGAGCGTGGCGCCGTTTATTGCACGCAGAACGGCAATTCGTGGTTTGGTACCTGGCTGATGGAAGACTGCGTGACTTATGCCCTGGCCTGTGACGAGGGGGTGCCGGTGACCACCGCGCCGTCGGCGCGATTCCCGCTGTTCACCCAGGCCCCGGCCTATGAAGACTGGCTGGATATGCGACCGCTGCGCCTGCACAGTGCGTTTTTCCGCGAACTGGTTTTGTTCGACGACCACTGCAACAACCGCAGCCGGCATGCCCGCTACCGCGCGATGGGCGAGAAACTGCTGGCACATGTGGATGCAGCGCCCCACCCAGGGGTGTTCATCCTGCGTGGCGGCGATGGCGATTTGCGCTTGTTGCGCAATGAAATCGCGGTTGCCGAGCACCTGGCCAAGACCCGAGGCTTTCGCATCATCGACCCGCTGCGTGCCGATGTGCCGAGTATTGTCGCCGCCTGCGCGGGGGCGCAGGTGGTGATCGGCGTCGAGGGCAGCCAGCTGGTGCATGGCGTCAACGTGCTGCAACCAGGTGGCTGCGTGCTGACCTTGCAGCCGCCGAACCGGTTTGTCAGTTACTACAAGTACCTGACTGACCGCGATCACCAGCATTTCGGTTTTGTGGTCGGGTTGCCAGAGGGTGATGGCTTTCGGATCGATGTGGCAGAAGTGGAGCGCACGTTGGACTTGATGCCATTGTGAGCATGGCCCTGCGCTGATGCCGGTGGCTATGCAAGCGGGGGCGTTGATGTTTTGACTGTAAGCCGAACCATTAGCATTAGGCTTCTCATCGATGAAACACCTTAGCCGCTACCTGGTCGCTTCAGGGACTTGATGGGCCCTTCAAGCACTTTTGTGGTAATCCGAAAATAGCCGAAGTTAAACACCTTTCGCAGCCATTCGCTTGGACTGTATCAATGCCAAATCTCTGCATATTTCATCTGGCGAGAAATTGACATGAACAGAGGTCTTCGATTGAGATTTATTATGGTGTCGGATCGTTGACGTAATATCAATGTGCCCATAAGCTCAAATTCAACAGCGATACAGTCTTTGTTCCCCAACAATAACGTTCATCCTCTTGTGCAGGAGGGGATTATGCGCTCGACACTCTTCATTAAATCGATTTTTCTGTTGGTCCTTTTGAGCGGCGCCGCACGGGCAGCCGATTCCTATATGAGCCATGCCAGCGTTATTCCTTTGGCGACGGCGGGTTGGCTGTTTGCTTTTGCGGTGATCGGTTTTGTTGCTGTTGCCAACAGAAGTAAAATTTGAAATGTGTCAATGAGTTGCGTGTGCCCTCTGTAGTTGTTTTAAAAGTTGCAATGCTTTTTGGTAATAAGCCAGTAAATTGACAGGTGAAATCTGTTGTTGGCGGCCCTGGCATCCTACAGAAGCTTGTCAATTTTCCTACCATTGCTATATTCCAGTAGCCGGCGAGCCGGACGCTGAGGTGTCAGCGTTCAGGCGCAAGACGGTACTGGCTTCCAGGATGATCGGGGCCATCGCGGCGGTGGTTGTCGCCGCGACCAGAGCGAGATGTAGTGCGTTGTTCTCAATCAGTGCTCTTTGCAGGCCATCAGGCCGGAGGGACCCCATGGTACGTCTAATGTCTGCTGTGCTGTGCGTGCTGATGCTGTGGTCTGGTGCCGGCCGTGCTGACCCATCCGCTACCCCCTATCTGCTGAGCCCTGGCGACCGGGTGATGATCTCGGTCTGGCAGGAAGAAACCCTGCGCCAGGAAACCACTGTCCTGCCTGATGGCAGCATCACCTTCCCGTTGGCGGGGCGGGTCAATGTGGCCGGGCTCGACCCGACCGCTGCCGCGCAAAAGATCAGCGCCGGTTTAAAGGCATACCTCGCCGAGCCTAATGTCAGCGTCGTGGTGACCGGTACTGCCGGCAATCTCGTCTATGTGCAGGGCAAGGTGATCAAGCCCGGCCCAGTGCCCATGGCAGGCCCCACCGCCGTGTTGCAGGCGCTGAGCATGTCGGGTGGCCTGGACAAATTCGCCGACGAAAGCGCCATCAAGGTCATTCGCGGTACGGGCGCGACACAAAAGGTTCTGCCGGTGCGTTACAAGGATCTGGTTTCCGGGCGTGACCTGTCCACCAACTTCCAACTCCAGGCGGGCGACACACTGGTCGTTCCCTGATCTGTCTGACTCAATATTAAGACCGCATAGTGCCAATTATTCGAACAACAAGCGTTGCAACGGCAATCATGATGATGCCGTTTTCCGGCCTGGTACAGGCCGCCAACTGGCAGTCTTCGGTCGTGGTTCCCACGACCGTCGAGTACGACAGCAACCCGCTGTTGCTGACGTCTGACGAGAAGGGTGTTATGCGCACACTCATCGAGCCCACTTACAACCTTGTCGGCACTTACGGCCGCGACCAGGTGAACCTGGGGCTCGGCGTGCATGTGCTGCGCTCGTCCGACACCAATGTGATGGGCAACCGTGAAGACCCCGATGTCAGCCTTGGCTGGCAACGCGATACCGACAAGGGGCGGTTCGGGCTCAAGGCGCAGTATGTCGAAAGCTCGACGCTGTCCGGCAGTGTCCTGGACACCGGTGTGGTGACCACCGACGGCACCCAGAAGATGACCCTGCTGACGGGCACCTGGACCCACGCTCTCACCGATCGCACCACCCTGGACAACCAGACCACCTACTCCCACGCCCGTTATGACATCACCACGCTGACGGGCTACGACGAGTATGCCAACGCCACTACCCTGACCTACGCCTGGAACGCCCGCACCGATGTGTTCACCGGCCTGCTGGTGCGCCGCTACGAACCCGAGCAGACCGACACGGCGCGGGCCACCAACAGCTATACCCCGACAGTCGGCGTGAAGTACCAGCTTACCGACCGGCTTGAAGGTACCGTGCACGCTGGCGTCAACCAGGTTTCCGGATCCGGGGGCGGGCGCCGTGGCGAGGGCGGGGTGTCGCTCAACTACAACGGTGAGCGTGCCGATGCCAGCTTCAGCGCCGAGCGCAGTACCGTCGCCAGCGCCGAGGGTGGTTTCGCCGAACTCGACATGGTGCGCGGGCTGTGGAGCTATGCCGTGAGCGAAACCAACCGTGTGGGCCTTGAAGCGTCCTGGCAGGACAGCAAGGGCCAGACGCCGAACACCCTGCAGACCTACAGCGCCTGGGCCAGCCATGAGTTCTCGCCGTTCTGGGACCTGCGTCTGTCGATGATGTACAAGGAACGTCAGCAGGACAAAGTGCCGGATGCAGTAGCTACGATCATCGGATTGACCCTGACCTACAGACTCCCTGACCTTTGACTTTCAGCGTGGGCCCGCCATGAAGACTGAATACGAGATGTCCGTCAAAGATTACCTCGCCATCATCAAGGACCGGGCCCTGCTGCTGGGGTTGAGCATGATCGTCATCCTGGCGGTGACGGTCGGGATTGCCCTGACGGTGCCGCCCACCTTTCAGTCGACCGGCACCATCCTGGTGGAGTCGCAGCAGATCTCGCCAGAGCTGGTTTCGGCGAACAACAACAGCTTTGCCGATGAGCGCATCGAGGTCATTCGCCAGCGCGTGATGACCCGCGAGAACCTGCTGCAGATCATGGACAAGTACGGCTTGTTCAACGACAAGGGCCACCAGCTCAGCGAGTCGGACAAGATCGACCAGATGCGCAACGCGATCCTCGTCACCACCCTCAGCACCTTCGTCAAGGGGCGCGGCGAGACCACGGTGGCGTTCAACGTCTCGTTCGAGCACAAGCGCCCGGAAGTGGCCAAGGAAGTTGCCACTGAACTGGTCACCTTGTTCCTCAACGAGAACATGAAGCAACGCACCGAGCGGGCCAGTGAAACCACCGAGTTCCTCACCCAGGAAGCCAACAAGCTCGGCGCCGAGCTGGCCACCCTGGAGAACCAGCTCGCCGATTTCAAACAAGCCAACGCCAATGCCTTGCCCGAGAACCAGGCATTGCGCATGAGCATGCTGTCGCGCTCGGAGCTTGAGTACCGCGAAGTCGATCGCGACTACAAGAGCGCCCAGGAAGAGCTGCGTTACATGGAGCTGGAGCTGTCGGCGGCGAATGCGGGGCTTGCGACCAAGACCGATGGCGCACGTTCGAGTGCCCCCGACCAGATGCAGGACCTGCCCAGTCTCAAGGCAGAGTACGCCCGGCTGCTGACCCGCTACACGCCAGCGCACCCGGATGTGCTGGCGATCAAGCGCAAGATCGATGCGCTGCAGGCCAGCGGCAGCAAAGCCAACGCCGCCTCGGGCGTGAGCCTCGACGTTGCCCGGGCCCGGGCCAAGCTGGTAGCGGCCCAGGACCGGATTGCCTCGCTGGCCGAGCAGAAGCGCCAGCTGGGCAGCAAGATCGAAGGTTACGAAGCGGAGATTCTCCAGGCCCCGCAAGTCGAGCGCGGCCTGGTCACCCTGATGCGTGACCATGACAACGCGCGCAAGAAATACGAAGAGATCCGCGCCAAGGAAATGGGCGCGAAGATCACCGAAAGCCTGGAGCAGGAAAACAAGGCCGAGCGCTTCGTGTTGCTTGAGCCACCGCTGATGCCGGAGAAACCGGTAAAGCCCAACCGCAAGAAAATCGTCGCACTGGGCCTGGTGCTCGCACCTGCAGGTGGCGGGGCGTTGGTGATGCTGCTTGAGTTGCTCAATCAGCGGGTGCGTGGTGTCGGCGCCCTGGAGAGCGTGCTTGGCCGGCGCGTGCTGGTGGCCGTTCCATTCATCTCTACCCAGGCTGAACAGGCGAGACGCAAGAAGTTGCGAGTGTGGGGGATCATTGGCGCGTTGGTGATGGCGTTGGTCCTGCTGCTGCTTGTGCATCTGTTCTATATGCCGCTGGATCTACTACTGTTTAAAACTATGGCGCGGTTTGGCTAGGGAGCGCAGCAATGGACAGGAATACGCCAGCAATAGGCAAAGGCCTTCATCAGGTTCCACCTACCGAAAAACTGCCGGCACCGCTGGTTCAGCGAACCGACGTGCTTGGCCCGTTCGACTATGTGCAAACCAAGGTGGTGCCGCTGCGCGCGGAGCACCTTGAGCGCCATCGGATCGTGGCCTACAACAAGAACTCGAACATGAACTGGGCGTTCGACCTGCTGCGCACCCAGGTGCTGCAGACCATGGAAGAGAACGGCTGGCGCACCCTGGCAATCACCTCGCCGACGCCCGCGGCGGGCAAGACGGTGCTGGCGATCAACCTGGCCATGAGCATCGCCCACCACACCAACAAGACTGCACTGCTGGTCGATTTCGACCTGCGCCGGCCACGGGTCGGCAGCACCCTTGGCCTGCCTATGGATCGGGCGCTCAATGACCTGCTGGCCGACAAGGCGGGGCTTGAGGAGGTGCTGGTCAACCCGACGTTGCCACGTTTCGTGGTGTTGCCGACCCGGGAACCGATCCCGATGTCCACCGAGATGTTGTCCTCGGCCAAGGTGGGTAACCTGATCAACGACCTGCGCGATCGCTACGAGTCGCGCATCTGCATCTTCGACCTGCCGCCTTTGCTCAGCTCGGATGACGCGATCACCGTGCTGCCCAAGATCGACTGTGTGCTGCTGGTGGTCGCCAATGGCGTGAACAGCAAGAAGGATATCGAAGACTGCCTGTACCACCTGGCTACCGCCAACATGATCGGTGCCGTGTTGAACAAGGCCGAGCCCGAGACCCGCGACTATTACTGAGCAAAAGGGTGAAACGTACCCCTGGGGTCAAACCCAGGGGTATTTTTTTTCCCAGTTCCAGGCGTGACGCACGATGGCCTCAAGCGAGCTGTAGACCGGTTGCCAGCCGAGCAGCTGCCTGGCCTTGCCGGCATCGGCCACCAGCCGCGGCGGGTCGCCTGGGCGGCGCGGCGCGTCCTCGACGCGGACCTCGCGCCCCGTCACATCGCGCACGGTGTCGATCACCTGCTGCACGGAGAAGCCGAGACCGTTACCCAGGTTGAGCGCGGTGCTGGCGCCACCGGCAACCAGGTAGTCCACTGCCCGCGCATGGGCCGAGGCCAGGTCGGCCACGTGGATATAGTCGCGAATGCAGGTACCGTCCGGCGTGTCGTAGTCGCGACCGAACACGGTGATGGCGGGGCGACGCCCCGAGGCCGCTTGCAGGATCAAAGGGATCAGGTGGGTTTCCGGCTCGTGGCGTTCGCCACATTCACCCTCGGGGTCCGCCCCGGCGGCATTGAAGTAACGCAGGCACACCGAGCGCAACCCGTAGGCGCGGTCGAAGTCCTGGAGCACCTGTTCCACCATCCACTTGCTGCAGCCATAGGGGTTGATCGGCGCCTTGGGGTGTTGCTCGTCGATCGGGACATACTGCGGGTTGCCATAAACGGCGGCGGTGGAAGAGAAGATCAGCCGCCTTACCCCGGCGCGAACCATGGCCTGCAACAGCACCAGGGTCGCCGCCACATTGTTCTGGTAATACCTGCCAGGCTCTGTGACCGACTCGCCCACCTGGATGAACGAGGCGAAATGGAACACCGCATCGAAGCTGTATTCGGCGAACAGGGCATCCAGTGCAGGCGCATCGGCGATGTCGAGTTCCACCCACTTGATCTGGGGCCGTGTGGGTGCAAGATCAGCCACTACCACCTCATGCCCCTCGGCCAGCAAGTGCTTGACCATGTGCGAACCGATGTAGCCTGCACCACCGACCACCAAGAACTTCATGCAAACCTCCTGGAAGCTGCTGCCCGTACGGACGTCCCTTTACGGCAACCGGGCGCGCCGGTTGCCGCAACAGGCCTTTGCAGACTCTAGATGGCTATTTGAGGAACAGCCAATTGGACATGCGCTGGCCATCGAAGCGGATGTTGTAGCGCCCATTTTCGTAGTCCGCCGGCAACTGCGTTTCTTCCCCATCGGCATTGCGCGCGAACAGTTTCAAGCCCGGCAAAGCCTTGACGCTGAGGGTGCCGGCGAGGGGTTCGACATGGAAGGGTGTCTTGTCATCCTCGCGGGGTACAGCGCGGGTGCCCAGCGAGATCAGCAACGCCCGCGACTGACTCAATGGCCTGGCATCGAGGCTTTGCACCGCAACGCTGGCATAGGGGGTCTGTAACTGGGCCTGGATGTTGCTCAGTTGGATCGACTGGCCACCCAGCCAACCGGTGGCGACCTGGGTCAGGGTGGTATCGATGGTGTATAGCCCTTTTTGCCAGTTGCGCCTGAGCTCGCCGGTGTCGCTGCTGGACTCGCTGGCGGTGGCGAGCAACAGCGACTGGTCTGGGTCATGCAGCACTTTCGCATCAGCCGGGATCACACTGGGCTGCAACCACGGCAGTTGGGGTGTGGCTGGCATGGCGATCTGCAGCCGGCCTTTCTCCCAGGCCGTGCGCAGCAGGGCCGAGTTGTTTGGGCTGATGGCACGGTTATAGAGAGTCTCGGGCGTGGGTGCGAACACGTAGCGGGTGGTGGCCTTGCGCACATCCCCGCGTCGGTAGAGCAGGGCAGCGGCGGGGAGGGTGGCAAGTAGCGCCGGGTCGTTGTAGGCGTGCCAGTTGTCGGCGGTGCGCCAACCTTCGATGAATTTCTGCTGGCTGTAGGCGTACTGCATCAGCCCGTCCCAGCCCTGGTGGCTGGCGGTGCCGGCGATGTACAGCGGCAATGAGTGGCGATCGGGGGTGGGGAAGGGTTCGGCGTTCCATTCGGTCACCGTCATGGGCTTGCCGACCACCTGGGCCGCCGCAAGCCAGTCGACCATGCCGTCGCTGGTCAACGGGTTGCGCTCCAGTTGCCCGCCGCCGCCATAGCTGTGGGCGTCGATCACATCACCCGTGGTCAGCGCCGGCAGCGCGCTCAGGCCATTGCCACCCCAGGTGCTGGTGGTGACGATCGGCACCTTTACGCCAAGCCCGCGCAGGTGCTGGATCATGTCGAGGTCGAAGCGGTGTTCCAGGTCGTTGAGGAACAGCTTCGATGGGCCTGGCAGCCAGGTCATCTGGATTTCGTCGACATTCAGGTGTTGGCGCTGAGCGAAGGCCTTGGCCTGGTCCTCGAACAACTTGTAGTGCCTGGGCACGTTCTTGTCTTTCAACAGGGCATTGCCGAAGTGCTGGGTGATGTCGTTCTCGTTGGTGATCAGCACCGCGGCGACCGCCGGGTCGTCCTTGTAGGCCAGGCCGGTATACGGGTTGACATGGGTCAGGTACTGCTCGGCGAAACCTTTCATGGCCTGCTGCAGGGTGATGTTGACATAGGCGTAGCCCTTGAGCCCTGCGGCGCCGTGGGTCTTGGGCAGCTCATCGAAGCCATAGATGTCATCCGCCGGGGTGATCGGGCGCTCCACGTGCAGGTCCAGCCACACATAAATCCCTTGGTCTTTCAGGCTCTTGATCCACAGGTCAAGCTTGCGCAGCGACTCGGCATTGAGCTGGCGCGTGTCGCGCAGGGTGGTCATGTCGCCGAAGATGTTCGGGCTGACCCAGGGCGAGTCGTGATGATGCAGGCGCACCAGGTTGAAGCCCAGGGCCGAGAGGCGCTCGGCCTGCACCTTGATCTCCTCGTCCGGGGTGCCGAACAAGGCGTAGGCCGTCAGGTTGGTGCCCCAGAAGCGTGCCGGCGTGCCATCGGCAAACTGCAACTGCTCGCCTACAGCCTTGACGAAGCCACGCTTGCCCGCCGGTATTTCCGGCGCGTTGAGAAACGACAAGTCGACCGGTGACTTGCGCCAGTCGAGTTGGTCGTCGGGCCAGCTGGCAGGGTCGACCATGCCGAAGCGCTCGGTGGGTGTCGGGCCGATGGCGATGTCGCCACTCACCTGCAGTTGCGCCTTGACCTGCTGGCGACCGGGCTCGATCGCCTCGCTGTAGAAGAACGCCCGGACTTCGCTGGGATTGCCGCGTTCGAAATACACCCTGGCCAACGCCGGCTCGAAGCGCATCTCCAGCCGACGCCCCTGCGCATCATTGCCCCATGACCAGCCGCGATTGCCGGGCAGCAATTGCGGGGCGCCCATCTCTCCGGCGACCAGTGCCGGGTCGAAATGGAAGACCATGCCACCGCCCATCACCTTGGTCTTTCGGCTATGGGCATCCAGGTCGAAGTTCCAGGCCAGGGTGCGTTCGCCGGGCCGGCTGATATCCGCCCTGAGGTCGAAGTCCAGGTCCTTGTTCTTGCCCTCCAGGGTGTAGTGGTAGGGCGCGTTGACCTTGAGCGCGGCATAGAACCCGGTCCAGTCCCAGTCAGCGCCCCAGAAATCGAACTTGGCGATCATCGCCGGCCCGCCGCCGCGGGTCACGGTCGGCAAGCCGTTCTGTTCCTCCACCTTCACAGTCCAGGCCGCAGCCTGTGCTGCAAACGGCAGAATCATCAGGCCAGCAAGGAGCGAAACCCGCAGCAACGGGCGCAGTGCAGATGACTTCATTGTCGTTACCTGGGTTGGAGGCCGCGTTGGGCAATGGTTGCGGGTTGGGCCGCACGAAGCCTGCGGACCATCTGCATGTAGGCCACGCTCAGCCCGGCAACGGACCAGTACACCACGGGGATCACCGTGATGCTGCTGACCGTGAAGATGATCACCAGGATGCCCACCAGGGTGGCCAGCAGCGCCCGCCCCAGTTGGCGTTGTTCGTCATCCTTGTCCGGGAATGCCAGCATGGCCTTGCGAACCCCCCGCAGCACGCAGACGAAGAAGGCCACGAACAGTCCCAGGCCCACCAGGCCAACCCTCAGCGCAAGGTTGAGGTAGGTGTTGACGATGTCGATGATGCCGTCGCCCTGGATCATCGACTGCATTTCCGGGGTATTGCGAAAATCGAACGAGCCGAACAGCGGGTTGCGCTGGATGACGATCCACGAGTTGTCCAGCAGGCGCTCGCGGTAGGTGATGTTCTCTTTTTCCAGGTTGCCGATGAACGGCAGCATGTCGAGCACCTTCTCGCCCCCCGGCACCACGGTCAGCAGCGGGATGGCCAGCACGCCGGCGACGGCCAGCAGGCTGAGGCGCTTGACCGCGCCCTTGCCGGTGGCGATGAACACGGCGACGATGATCGCCGCGCCGATCCACGGGCCGCGCGACAGGGGGGCGACCAGCCCGGCCGCCAGCAACAGCGCGCCCATGGCACGCTGCAAGGGGCTACGTACATAGCCTTGGACGAACAGGAACAGGCCGATCGCAACGCTGATGACATAGCCCAGGGCGATGGCCTGGCCGGTGGTGACGCTGGCGCGCAGCGAGCCGCCGCGGCTCAGGTAGCTGGCCATGCTCCACTGCACGCCCATGGCCTCGAGCAGGGCGTTGTACAGCAGCCAATGGCGGACGAACTCGGCCACGCCGATCAGCGCCAGGACGAAGCCGGCCAGCACGAAGGCCAGCATGGCGTCCTTGAAGTCGCTGAGCTGGCGCAGGGCACGGCTGGCCACGTAATACGGCAGGAATACGTCGATATACAGGTAAAGCGCCTGGCGCAAGGTGTCGGTAAGGGTGGTTTCGCGCAGGTACAGCGCGCCTATCAGGACAATGCTGGCGGCCAGCAGGCGGTCGGGCCAGAGGCGCCCGAAGCCAGGTGTGTCGGCCTGCCTGCGCAGGGCCAGGGCTGCGGGCAGCAACACGCACAGGGTCAGCAGGCGGACGTGGTTCAGGTCGAACAGGTAGTTGATCACCCCGAAACCAGGTATCGGCACCGTGGCGGGGGGCATCACGAACAGCAGCATGAAGAACAGCGCCATGATGTTGCGCTCGCGCCTTCCTGCCAGGTACATGATGACCGCCGCAGCCCCGGCGTATACCCAGAAGCTGTACGAGACGAAGGCCAGCAGCGTCAGGGCGAACCACAAGTTGCGCCGCCGCTTGAAATCGCGCTCGGGAATAAGGTCGCTGGCGGGGCCGCGTGCGAGCACGAACACCACGGTGGCGAGGAACAGAATGACGATCAGTGCACGAAAATGTTCAGGCATTGGCAACGGCACCTATCCGCTGGTAGAGGACAGCTAGCATCATGGCTAATTGAAACTATAGTGACTTCTTAGACATCCAGTCAGGGATTGAGGCCATGCCGTCTGTTGAAGTGTCTGCATCGGTGAGTCTTCGCAAGCGTGCATTAGGGGCCGGGGCCTGGAACCTGGTGTCGTTGATCGCGTCGCAGGTGATGCGCCTGGGCGGCAACCTGATCATGGCCCGTTTGCTGTTACCGGAAATGTTCGGGGTGATGGTCATCGCCACCACCGTTTCGGTACTCCTGCACTTGCTCTCCGATGTCGGCCTGCGGCAGAACATCATCCAGAGCCACCGTGGCGACGACCCGCTGTTTCTCAATACCGCCTGGAGCGTGCAGATCGTCCGTGGTTTCGTGCTCTTCGCGCTGACCCTGCTGCTGGCCCTGGCGTCCTGGTTGGCCCAGTTGGGCAACCTGTGGCCGGCAGACTCCACCTATGCTGCGCCCGAGCTGCCAGTGGTGCTGGCGGTGACCGGTATTTCGGCGGTGATCTACGGCTTCCAGTCAACCAACATAGATGTGGCGGTGCGTACTTTCCAGCAGAAGCGCGTGGTACTGGTGGAGCTGGCATCGCAGATCGTCGGGCTGGTCGTGATGCTGGTGATCGGCTACTTCACCCGCTCCATCTGGTCGCTGGTGATTGCCGGCCTGGCGGGCGCCCTGACCGGTACGTTGCTGGGCCACCTGGTGTTCCAGGGCCCGAAGAACCGCCTGCAATGGGACCGCAGCGCACTGAACGAACTGGTGGTGTTCGGCCGCTGGATCCTGTTGTCCTCGATCGTAGGCGTGCTGGCCATGTACGGCGACCGTATGTGGTTCGGCGCCAGCATGAGCGCTGCCGAGCTTGGGGTGTACTCGATCGCCGTGCTGATTCTGGGCTCGCTGCAGACCGGCCTGTTGAAACTGGTCGGCACGGTGGCGCTGCCGGCGTTCAGCGAGGCCGCCAGGGCCGGTGACCATGAGCGGCTCAAAGCGCTGTATTACCGTTTCAGGTTGCTGGTGGACCTGGCCATGCTGTTCACCTGTGGCGTGTTCATCACCGCCAGCCCACTGCTGATCGGCTGGATGTACGACGAGCGCTATGCTGGCGCAGGCACTATGCTCAGCATTCTGTCGCTGTCGTTCTTTACGCTGCGCTACACCCTGGCGCATCAGATCTGGATCGCCCAGGGGCTGACCAAGTACCAGGCCATGGACAACATCATCCGCCTCGTTGCGCTGTGGCTGGGGTTGCCGCTGTTGCTGGCCATCGGTGGCGTGCAATGGGCTATCTGGGGGGTTGCCCTGCACACGTTCCCGACCTTGGTACTGATTGTGTATGTCAATCTCAAGCTCGGTATCTTCAGTATCAGGCGCGAGCTCATGGTGTTACCGATGATCGCCGTCGGTGCGCTGTTCGGTGAGTTGGCAACGCGTTTCTTCAACTGGCTTTGAACCCCTTGCAACAACGCGCGGTGCCCAGGCGTCGGCGACAGCGGTTTACCTGGTTTTGGCACAACAATGGTGGGGGCTGGGGATCATGGGCAAGCTTGTGTTTTTCACGCAGCTGTCGGGGCGCAGGGTGTTCCTGCGCAACTGTGCCGTGCTGGGTATCGGCGCAGTGGTGTTCGGCAAGACGGTGGCCGAAGGGCCTGTCACCCCTCCCGCTGATCCTGTCGGCAACGGTGCCCCGGGCGGGTTCGTGGTCATCAACGGCTGGGTCCTGCCTTCGGGCTATTTTCGGGACGGGCAGGCATGATCCGCGACTACCAGGCGCAGAAGACCCTGCGCGAGGACTATGACGTCTGCATCATCGGTGCCGGGCCCGCCGGCATCACGCTGGCGCTGCGCCTGGCGCAGTCTGGCTGGAAAGTGGTGCTGGCCGAGGGGGGCGGGCACGACTATTCGCCGCGCTCGCAGGCCCTGTACCAGTGCACCTCGACCGGCCTTGAGCTGTACCCCCATGAAACCCGCCTGCGCTACCTTGGCGGCACGTCCAATCACTGGGCAGGCCGTTGCCGTCCGTTCACGCCCTCCGATTTCGCGGTCCCGCCCCCAGGCGATCTCCCTGGCTGGCCCATCGCCTATGCCGAGGTGGAGCCATACCTGGCAGCGGCCATGGAGATTGTCGACCTGCCGCAAGGCGCACAATTCCAGGCAGAGAACGCTGGGCTCAAGGGCGGCGACTTCGAGCCGGACAAGTTCCTGCTCAGCCCGCCGACGCGCTTTGCGCAGAAATACGCCGCGGCGCTCAACGATACCGCCGGGCTGGACGTCTTCATCAACTGCAACTGCGTCGACCTCGAGTTCGAGCAGGCCACGGGACGCCTGGCGGCAGCGGTGGTGTCCGACTATGACCTGCAGCGCCAGCGGCTGGTGGCCAAGCACTTCATCCTGGCGACGGGGGCACTGGAGAACGCCCGGCAACTGCTCAACAGCACGTCCCTGCGCAAGGCCGGCGTGGTCACCCAGGATGGCCTGGTGGGGCGCTGCCTGATGGAGCACCTCAACGTCGAGATGGGCACTTTCATCCTCGAGGACGGCCAGACCGGCGAGCCGCGCCAGTACTACACCAGCGATGCCTTCGTCAGCGAATACAAGGCCGGCAAGGGCAATGTCTCGGCCACGGTGCTCGATGAAGTGCGCACCTTCGGCCGGACCGCCGAGGTCAAGCACTTCCTGGAAAACCTGCTCTGTGAGATGAACCTTGCCCACAAGGTCAACTTCATCGCCAATTTCAGCTGCCCGGGCGAAGGGGTGCTCAGCACCATGATCGAACAGTACCCCAATGCGCAAAGCCGGCTCTCGCTGCTCGAAGAGAAGGACGAACTGGGTGTGTCCAAGGCCAACGTCAACTGGGTGCTTACCGCAAACGACCGCCACACCATCCAGTGCATCGGCAGCGAGCTGGCCAAACAGTTCGTCGACACAGGCCTTGGTTTCGTCAGGCTGAACGAGTACGTGTACGACGCCGCGATACCGCTGAAGATGGAGCCTCACGCGCACCATATGGGCACCACACGGATGGCTGCCTCGGCGCAGTACGGTGTGGTCGACCGCGACTGCAAGGTATTCGGCACCGACAATCTTTATGTCGCCGGCAGCAGCATCTTCGCCACCGGCGGCGCCTCCAACCCGACCATGCCGCTGTTGCAGTTCGCCCTGCGGTTGGCGGATCACCTCGATGAAAGGCTGAAATCGGCGCGCGGTGCGCTCACCTGAGCAGTCGGCGCGGTGTCAGGGCAACAGCAGGGTGGGTAAGGGAGTGAGCGCGGGGCGGTCAGCATCAACAAGAACGAGACCGTATTCGCCTCAGGGACAGTCCAGGATCGCTTCACTTGCGAGGCTAGCAGCATGTATGGATGGATACGCAAAGCATTGGCCAACTACGCCAACTCGACCGGGCGCGCCGGCGCGACCTACAAGAAGTTCTGCAATCCGAATGCCCGCGACTGGGGCGCTTACCTGACCCGCTGGGGCCAGTTCTATTCCGTCGGCAGCAACGTCCATATCAACCCCGGGTGCAACGTCACCGACCCACGCCTGGTGCGCCTCGGCAGCAACGTCGGGTTATCGGACTGCACGTTGATCGGCCACGACGGCGTGGTCGCGCTGATCGAGATCTGTTACGGCAAGCAACTCGATTCAGTCGGTTTCATCGACATCCGCGACAACTGTTTCATCGGCCACGGCGCAATCGTGATGCCGCGTGTGACCATCGGCCCGGACTCGGTGGTTGCCGCCGGGGCCGTGGTCACCAAGGATGTGCCGCCCGGTACCGTGGTCGGTGGCAATCCGGCGAAGTTCATCTGCACCACCGAGGCGTTGATCCGGCGCGTCGAGGAACGCTGCGCCGCCTACCCCTGGATAGACCTGGTCAAGCAGCGCCAGGGTGCCTATGACCCGGCATTGGAGCCGGCCCTCGCCGCTGCGCGGGGCCAGTACTTCTTTGGGGATGGCAGCAATGGCTAGCAAACCTGTCGATGTGATGGTGGTCAACTTCAATACCGCCGGCTTGCTCCAGCCGATGTTCGACGCCCTGCGCCAGGCCGACGGCGACAAGTTGGCGAGTTACCTGGTGGTGGACAACGCCTCGGTCGACGATTCGGTCGAGCGCCTGGCCAAGGTCTGCCCCGAGGCCGTAGTGGTCAGCAACCAGAAGAACGTCGGTTTCGGCCGGGCCAACAACCAACTGCTGGCGCACCTGAACGGCAAGTACGCGTTGCTGCTCAATACCGATGCGTTCGTCGCCAGGGACTCCCTGGACAAGACCCTCGAGTACATGGACGCGCACCCGGAATGCGGGGTGCTGGGCGTACGCCTGGTGGGGCGCGACGGTGACCTGCAACCCAGTTGTCGCTACTTCCCGACCCCCTTGAACGTGTTCGTGGCACGCACCGGGCTCGGGCGCTTCTTCCCGGGGTTGAAGATGGTCGACGAGATGAACTGGGACCACGGCTCGGTGCGCGAGTGCGACTGGTTGCCTGGCTGCTTCTACCTGGTGCGGCGCGAGGTGCTCGACCAGGTGGGCCTGTTCGACCCGCGCTACTTCCTTTACTACGAGGAAGTCGACCACTGCAAACGGGTCAAACAGGCCGGCTGGAAGGTGGTGTTCTATCCCCACACCACGGTGGTGCACATCGGCGGGGAAAGCTCCAAGTCGGTCGCTGAGCTTGAGGCGGCCAGCCGCCAGATATCGGCCTACCAGATCGAAAGCGAACTGCTGTATTTCCGCAAGCACCATGGGTTGGCAGGGTTGGCCCTGCATATGGCGCTGGTGACCCTCGGTGATCTGGTGCTGGCCCTTAAGGCTTTGTTGAAAGGGCGGGGGCGGGCAGCCATCACGGCTTGCTGGCGGCATTGTCGGGCCACCTGGGCACTGTTGTTCGATACCCGTTTCGCAAGCCAACCCACAAGGTAGGTGATGCCATGTTCGAGAATATTCGTGCCGATCTGCGGGCCCATGGGGGCGACTGGGGCGCCCAGGGCTTCTGGGTGTTGCTGGTCTATCGTTTCGGGCGCTGGCGCTACGGGGTGCGCCCGGCGTTGCTGCGCAAGCCGCTGTCGCTGGTCTACAAAGTGCTGTTCAAGTGGGTGCAGATACTGACCGGCGTCGAGCTGCCCTGTGAGGTGCAGATCGGCCGCAACTTCGTCATCGACCACTTCGGCGGCATCATCATCAGCGGCTATGCGCGTTTCGGCGACGATTGCCGGATCCGCAACGGCGTGGTGGTGGGGTTGAAGAATGTCAGCGAGCCGACCGCGCCGGTATTCGGCAACAACGTCGATATCGGCGCCGGCGCCAAGGTGCTGGGCAACATCCGCATTGGCAACAACGTAGTGATCGGCTCCAACGCCGTGGTGCTGGTGGACGTGCCGGACGACTGCCTGGCGGTCGGGGTGCCTGCGACCGTCAAGGCGCGCAAGCCCGCCGAAGCAGAGCCGTGCTCATGAGGCAGGCAACACTGCCCAGCGCCAGCAGGAGGGCGCCATGCTGACAGGGATTGGCGTTGTAGTGATCGGCCGCAACGAAGGCCAGCGCCTGCAGCGCTGCCTGGCGTCACTGGCCGGTTGCGCGCAGCAGGTGGTGTATGTCGACTCGGGCTCGACCGACGGCTCGCAGGCCTTGGCCCAAGGCCTGGGCGTCGAGGTGCTGGCGCTGGACATGACCCGGCCCTTTACCGCCGCACGGGCACGTAACGAAGGCTTCGCCTGCCTGCAATCTTTGTTGCCGACACTAGGCTACGTGCAGTTCGTCGATGGTGATTGCGAAGTCATGGACGGCTGGCTGCAGCAGGCCTGCGAATTTCTCGATGCACGGCCGGAAGTGGCGGTGGTGTGCGGTCGGCGCCGCGAGCGCTTCCCGCAGCATTCGGTCTACAACCTGCTGTGTGATCTGGAATGGGACACCCCGGTGGGCGAGGCCCGTGCCTGTGGCGGGGATGCGTTGATGCGTGCCGAGGCGTTCAGGGCCGTGGGCGGCTTTCGCGCGGGGCTGATCGCCGGGGAAGAGCCCGAACTCTGTATTCGCCTGCGCGGTCGCGGCTGGAAGATCTGGCGCCTGCCCGCCGAAATGACCTTGCACGATGCCGCCATGACCCGTTTCAGCCAGTGGTGGCGGCGCAGCCTGCGCGCAGGCTATGCGTTCGCCGAGGGCGCCTTCCTGCATGGCGCGCCTCCTGAGCGGCATTGGCAGCGTGAGTCGCGTCGTGCCTGGCTGTGGGGGCTGGGCATACCGCTGGCGATCGTGGCTGCGTGTGCACTACTGGGCGGTTGGGGGCTGCTGCTGTTGCTGCTCTACCCGCTGCAGGCCGTGCGCCTGGCGCGCCGTGGTGGCCGCTCGGTTCGCGAGAACTGGCTGCAGGCGGTGTTCCTGGTGCTGGGAAAGTTCCCGGAGATGTTCGGGCAGGTGCGGTTTCTGTTGAACCGGTTCACTGCCGGCAAGACGGTGTTGATCGAGTACAAGTGAGAGGCCCATGGCGTTCAGATCGTTACTCAAGAGTGTGCTCACTTTGCAACCCGGCTATTCATTGCGGGCGTTGAACAACAAGTTCAAATTGCTGGTGCTGATCATCACCCAGTGGACCGACCTGCGGCCGTTCCTGCGGCACATGGAAGCTGCGCTGGGCAAGGAAGGCTTCGACAAGCTCGGTGTCGATTGCATCGGCATGGTGCAGTGGCCCTATGTCAGCAAGTGCTGGTCGGTGCGGGAACGCCTCGACGCCGTGGCTTCGCACTACCAGGTGGTGACGGCGCAGTTCCCGACCCTGTTGCTGCTGGGCCGGGACGAGCGGCGGACACTGTGCGATCTGTCAGGCATTTCTGCCGACTGCACCCTGGTGCTGGACCGGCCGATCTGGTTCAAGCGCGAAGGCGAATTGGTGCTGAACCTGTTCCAGGGCGACCTGCGCGTGGCGTCACTGGCCTTCACCCTGCAGCGCACGGCGGCGGGCCTTTGCTTGTTCATCGGCGCGGTGCAGGGCATCCACAAGGGTATCGACAGCGAGCGCTCGCTGGCCATTTACCGCGACCTGACCAAGGACTTCGAAGGGCTGCGCCCGCGCAGCCTGCTGCTCGAGGCGCTCAAATGCCTGGCCAGGGCGGTCGGGGCTGACGGCCTGTATGCGGTGGGCGACGCCTATCGGCACCATCGCCATCCCTACTTTGGCGCCGAAAAGTCCCAGGACCTGGCCGCCAACTACGACGCCATCTGGCTGGAGCATGGCGCAGTACCCAGCGAGCGCGAAGACTTCTTCAGCCTCCCGCTGGCGGCGGCGCAACGTGCGGCGGAGGACATAGCGCCGAAGAAACGCGCCATGTACCGCAGGCGCCAGGCCTTGCTCGAGGCGTTGTTCGCGCAACTCGAAGCGGCGCTGGCGGCCGGCGCGGACCCGCTGCAGGTACATCGGCAACGGCTGGGCTATGCCCTGGTGTTGCAGGAGGCCAGTGCGCCGACAGCCGCGCATTCGTGGTTGGCAAAGGCTGCGGGGTTGTTCCGTCAGGCCCTGCGCGAACCCCGGGCCGACCAGCGTTTTGTGGCGTACATACGCAAGGCCGGGCTGTATCCGACCCTGAGAAAGACCTGGCGGGAGCTGTTGCACCATGGCCCGGCGCTGCTCTGGAAACCACCCGCCGAGCAGCGTCACGACCTGCCCCTGGACGCCCCTGGCGTGGCGGCCAGCACGCTGTTCCCCGGGCACGTCCTGATGATTTGCGAGAGCGACCCAGTACAAGCGCTCGATGGCCGCCCAGCGCAACTGCGGCAAATGCTGGTCGAGCTCGGCTACACCTGCACGGTGGCGGATTGGCGCAATCCGCAAGACTGCCTGAATGCCCTGCAAACCTGTGCGGCGGTCATCCTGCACCGTTTGCCTTACTGCGCGCAGTTGTCGAGGCTGCTCGAAGAAGCCCGCCGCCTCAAGGTCACCTCTTGCTGGGATACAGACGAGTTGATCTTCGACCCGCAGGCGTATCGCCAGGGTAACGACCTGAACGGCTTGCGTGACACCGACGTGGGCAAGCTGATGGCGGCCGTGGCCCTGCACCGGCAGGCACTATTGGCGTGCGAGTGCGCGATAGCGTCGAGTGCGGTGCTGGCGGCGGCGATGCAAGAGGCGGGGGCCCGGCAAGTCACGGTGGTCGAGTGCAGCCAGCAGTTGGGCCAGGTCTTCCCGGCCTTATCCGGCGTTCGCCCACGCAGGCTGCTGTCGGCGAACATCTTCTTCGCCCCCAGGAGTTTCGGTGGCGCCACGGTCGTCGCCGAGCAGATGGCGCGGTTGCTGGCGGCCACTTCGCCCTGGCAGCAATTCGTGTTCACATCGCTACCGACGACCGACACGCCCGCCTACAGCCTGTTCCGGTACCAGGCGCAGCAGGCTGCGGTGCTTGGCATCGGCCTGCCTGACCAGCGTTCGGCCCTTGAGGACTTCGAAAACCGCGCAACCCTGCCGCTGTTCGACGCCGTGCTCGAGCGCGTCGCCCCGGACCTTGTGCACCTGCACTCGATCCAGGGGCTGGGTGCGCTGCTGGCCGAAAGCTGTGCGCGGGCGGGCATACCCTTCGTGGTGACCTTGCATGATGCGTGGTGGATCTGCGGGCGCCAGTTCATGATCAACGGCCAGGGGCAATACTGCGGGCAAACGCGTATTCGCGCCGAAGTGTGTGCCGCCTGTGTCGAGGATGCGCCGCTGAACGCCTACCGTCAGCAGGCCTTGGCTACCACCCTGCGCAAGGCCAGCCTGCTGCTGGCGCCAAGCCACTTCGCCCGCGACCTGTACGTGGCCAATGGCTTCGATGCGGCGAAGATCCGCATCAACCGCAACGGCATCCTCGCCCCCGGTGCGGGCTACCACAAGCAGCCGGGGGCATTGCTGCGCTTCGGTTTCGTCGGGGGCAACACCGCGATCAAGGGCATCAATCTGATCACCCAGGCGTTTGCCGGGCTACCCCGCTCGGACTACGAACTCAAGGTGGTCGACAACCTGCTGCACCTGGGTTTCCGCTCGTTCAACCGGCACAGCGTGAAGATTCCGGGCAGCGTCAGCATCATCCCCGGCTACACCCAGGACGACATCGACGCGTTCTTTTCCGGCATCGACGTGTTGCTGTTCCCGACCCAGTGGAAAGAGACCTTCGGCCTTGCCGTGCGCGAAGCGCTGGTGCGCGACGTCTGGGTGATCAGCACCGACGCGGGGGGCACGGTCGAGGACATCGTCGATGGGGTCAACGGCACCATCATCCCGTTGAGCTCCGACCCACGGTATCTGCGCGAGGCTCTGGCCGATGCGCTTGAGCACCCGGAACGCTTTGCGCACCCACACAACGCTTTCAAAGGCAGCATCACGCTGTGCAGCGACCAGGCCCTGGAGCTCCAGGGCATCTATGCGGACGTCATCGCGGGCACTGCCACGGCAGACCCTGCGCCGTCAGCCATGAAAAGCCTGAAGTAGAGGGCCGGGTGCCGCCGGGGGCGGCCCAGCTCATTCATCACGCGGGTATGGACTCGGATTCCTATGCGCATTGCTTATTTCATCAATCAGTACCCCAAGGTCAGCCACAGTTTCATTCGCCGTGAAATCCTCGCGTTGGAGCGCCAGGGTTTCGAGATTCAGCGCATTGCCTTGCGTGGCTGGGATGCCGAACTGCAGGACGACGAGGATGTGCGCGAGCAGGGCAAGACCCAGTACGTACTGCAAGGCGGCGTGAAAGCCCTGCTCAAGCCCGCGCTGCAGGTGTTGCGCCAGCAACCCGGGCGCTTTTTCGCAAGCCTGTGGCTGGCCCTGCGCCTGGGCCGGCGAGCTGACCGGGCATGGCCCTACCACTTGATCTATCTGGCCGAGGCATGCCGTGTGCTGCAGTGGCTGCAGGCGTCGGGCGCGGTGCATGTACATGCGCATTTCGGCACCAACTCGACCGAGGTGGTGATGCTGGCCCGCGCCTTGGGGGGGCCGGCCTATAGCTTTACCGTGCATGGCCCCGAGGAGTTCGACAAGCCGCAGTTCCTGCATATGGGCGAGAAGGTGCGGCGCGCCGCATTCGTCGCTGCGGTCAGCTCTTACGGGCGCAGCCAGCTGTTCCGCTGGGTGGCGCACGAGCACTGGGGCAAGGTCAAGGTGGTGCACTGTGGCCTGGAGCGCAGCTTCCATGATGTGCCCGCCGTGGCTGTACCCAGCGCGCCGCGGCTAGTGTGTGTTGGTCGGTTGTGCGAGCAGAAAGGCCAGTTGCTGTTGCTAGAGGCCGCACGGCTGCTGGCGGCGCAGGCGGTGGAATTCGAGCTGGTGCTGGCTGGGGATGGCGAGATGCGCGAGCAGCTGGAAGCCCTGATCGCCCGGCACCGCCTGCAGTCGCAGGTGCGTATTACCGGCTGGATCAGCAGCGCACAGGTACGCGAGGAGATCCTCGCCGCCCGTGCGCTGGTCTTGCCAAGCTTCGCCGAGGGCTTGCCGGTGGTGATCATGGAAGCCATGGCCTTGCGCCGCCCGGTGCTGACCACCTATGTGGCGGGTATCCCCGAGCTGGTAACCCCAGGCGAGAACGGCTGGCTGTTCCCGGCGGGGGCCGTGGAGGAACTGGCCACGGCCATGGCCGATTGCCTGGCGCAACCTGCGCAAGTGCTGCAGCGGATGGGGGAGGCGGCGTATCAGCGCGTGCTGCAACGTCATGACATCGATACCGAAGCGGCCCGGCTGGCCAGCTACTTCAAGGCATCCGCATGATCATCCTACTGAGCTGGCTGTTGGGCGCCGTGGCGCTGCTGATCCTGTTACCGGTACTGGTACTTTTCGTCCAGGTGGTGCTGGGCTGCCTGCCCGCCCGGCCGTTGCCCATGGCCACCGGCAAGCGGGCACGGGTAGCGGTGCTGGTGCCGGCGCACGA
This sequence comes from Pseudomonas oryziphila, assembly GCF_003940825.1. Lineage (NCBI taxonomy): Bacteria > Pseudomonadati > Pseudomonadota > Gammaproteobacteria > Pseudomonadales > Pseudomonadaceae > Pseudomonas > Pseudomonas oryziphila. Next base: position 2,752,082 of record NZ_CP034338.1, read on the forward strand.
CGAGGCGTCGGTCATTGCTGCCACCCTCGCCAGCATCACTCCGCAACTGGCCGCAGGTGACCGCCTGTTGGTGGTGGCGGACAACTGCAGCGATGACACCGCCACGCTTGCCCGGCAGGCGGGCGCGCAAGTGGTCGAGCGCCAGGATGATCGATTGCGGGGCAAGGGCTACGCACTGGATTTCGGTGTGCGCTACCTGGCGGACGACCCACCGCAGGTGCTTATCGTCATCGACGCCGACTGCCTGGCGGACGCGGGCGCTATCGAGCGATTGACGCGTTGCTGCAGCGAGACTGCGCGGCCCGTGCAAGCCCTCTACCTGATGCATGCGCCAGCAGGTGCCGGGCTGAAGGTACAGATCGCCGAGTTCGCCTGGCGGGTGAAGAACCTGGTGCGCCCGCGCGGTTGGGCGTGGTTGGGCCTGCCTTGCCAACTGATGGGCTCGGGCATGGCGTTGCCATGGCGCGACCTTGTACTGATCGACCTGGCGCACGGCCACCTCGTTGAAGACCTGAAGATGGGGCTGGACCTGTGTCGCAACGGCAAACCACCGCTGTTCTGCCCGCAAGCGCAGGTCTACAGCCAGTTTCCGAGCAGTGACGAAGGCCTGGCAATACAGCGTACTCGCTGGGAACACGGCCACCTCGGCGTACTGCTCGCTGACGCCCCCCGGCTGCTGCTGAGCGCGTTGACTCGACGCAACGGGCGCCTGTTGGCCATGGCCATCGACCTGATGGTGCCGCCGCTGGCCCTGCTGGTGCTGACATTGATGGCATTGCTGGGCCTCACGTGGTTGGCGTATGCGCTGTTCGGCATGTTGTTGCCGGCATTGCTGGCCACGCTGGCCATGGTTCTGCTGGGTAGCGCGGTGCTGCTGGCCTGGCTGCGCTTCTGCCGTGAGCAGATGCCCTTTTCGGTGTTGCTGTATGCCCCTTGTTACGCGGCGAAGAAGATCCCGTTGTACCTGGGGTTTCTGGTGCGACGCCAGGTGGAATGGGTACGTTCGAAACGGGATGACAGCTGATGACGGATCGTACATGGCAACGGCGCTGGGCCACTGTCGTCGACAAACTGCAGGTGGTGGCTGACGCAGCTGATGAGCAACGGCTGCTCGACACCTTGTTGGCCCCGCAAGCACCCACTGTGCTGGGATTCGTCAATGCCCACGCCATGAACCTGATGGCGGGCAACGGTGAATTCTACAAGGCGCTGGTGGCCGCCGATGTGTTGCTGCGCGACGGTTCGGGCATGGGGCTGCTGTACCGCCGGCTGGGCCTTGCGCCAGGGGTGAACATGAACGGTACCGATTTCATCCCCCGTGTGCTGGCGGCCTGCAAAGGCCGACGGGTTGCCCTGTGGGGCACCCGGGAGCCTGCCCTGGCCCAGGCGGCGCAGCACTGCGAAGCCCGCTTCGGGGTGCGGCCGGTGTCGGTGCACGATGGCTTCGCCGACGTGGAGACCTATCTGAGCCTTGCCCGCGAACTGCAACCCGAGGTAATCGTGCTGGGCATGGGCATGCCCAGGCAGGAGCTGGTTGCAGCCCGGCTGGTGGCCGTTGCCGGGCCATGCCTGGTCGTGTGCGGCGGGGCGATCCTGGACTTTCTGGGGGGAGGGGTGGAGCGGGCCCCAGCCTGGGTGCGACGGCTGGGCATGGAGTGGCTGTACCGCTTATTGAAGGAACCCAGGCGCTTGTTTGGCCGTTATGTACTGGGTAACCCCTTGTTTGTTTTGCGCACCCTGGCCTGCAGCAAGGCGCGTGGCACAGCCGGTTCCAGTGTGCCGGGCAGTGAGCCCTGATCCGTCTTAATGGTGGCGCGCCGCAGCGATGGCGCAGTACTGCTACAGTGATATCAATCGCCGCCAGACAGCAAAAACAATAAACAGGCGAAGCATCAGCCCCTGAATGAACGCCATCCTGGTGGCCGGACGCTCAGGCGGGCTCTTGAATCAGGGGGGCTTGCCGCATGCAGGGATCGATAATGCGCGCTCATGTTTACGCCATCCGTGGCACCTCAATCACAGCAGTGAAATACAACGTCGGCAGGCTTGCCGGGGTGCGACCGCTATCGCCTGTGGCCATGCCGCTGCCCAGGGTTGCCTGGGCAAAGACGGCCGTTGATTTTGTATCGTGTTCAGCCTGATGCAAGGGTGTTCGCCACGCTCACATTGATCGCTCACATTGATGAGGCCTGACAATGGTTTTGGAACCCAGAAGCAGTCGTCCCGTACTCCAGCGCAGAAGCAACGTCAGCAACGCGGTGCAGGCGGGCCTTGACGGTATTGCGGTGACCGGTGTCGCCTGGTACCTGATCTACGAACAGTTTGGCTACATCACCTCCGACTACGTGATCATGCTGCTGTTGCTGATCGGCGCGTTGGCGGTCATCTACGACCACTACGCCATCTACCGCACCAACGTCGGTTTGACGGTCAAGGCATTCAGGCTGTTCAAGGCCTGGTCGGCGACGTTCTGCTTCCTGGTGGTGATGGCGTTCCTTACCAAACAGAGCGAATCCTATTCGCGGCTGCTGGTCGGGGAGCTGTTCGTCATCGGCTATTTCGTGCAGTTGTTCCTGCACATTGCCGTGCGCGAAGTGCAGAAGCGCTTCATGGCCCATGCGTACCGCATGGAAAACGCGCTGATCATCGGCAACGGTGAACTGGCCGATTTCCTTTATCGCAAGATCAGCAACAACCCCTGGTTCGGCGAGCGGGTGGTGGGTTGCGTGTTGTTCGACGAAGCCGACGCAGCGCAGCGGGTGGACGGGCAGCCTGGCCCGCCGGTCCTCGGGCATATTTCCAAGCTCGACGAGATCGTTGCGCAGCACGCCATACGTACGGTGTACCTGGTGACGCCGCTCGGCGGCTCCGAAGTGATCAACGATATTTATCTGAAGCTGCTGGAAAAATGCATCGCCGTGAACTGGGTGCCGGATATCTTTTCGCTGCGCCTGATCAACCACAGCGTTCGCGAAATCGCCGGGATTCCGGTATTGACCTTGTCCGAGACACCTTTGACCGGCATGAGCCTGTTCCTCAAGAATGTCGAGGACCGGGTGCTGGCGGCGCTGATCCTGCTGTGCATTTCGCCGGTACTGCTGGTTGTCGCCCTGGTCATCAAGCTCGATAGCCCTGGGCCTGTGTTCTTCCGCCAGGAGCGTATGGGCTGGACCGGCGAATCGTTCCGTATCTGGAAGTTCAGGAGCATGCATGTGCACCAGCCTGAAGCCGGTGTGCTCCAGCAGGCCCAGAAGAACGACCCGCGGTTGACCCGGGTGGGCGCCTTCATCCGCCGTACCAGCCTGGATGAGCTGCCCCAGCTGTTCAACGTGCTGACCGGGGAGATGTCGCTGGTGGGCCCGCGCCCCCATGCGCTGCAGCACGACACCCAGTACTCCCAGGACATCGTCGACTACTTTGCCCGCCACAACATCAAGCCCGGCATGACTGGCCTGGCCCAGGTACGTGGCTTCAGGGGCGAAACCAAGGACATCGCGCAGATGGTCCAGCGCGTCAATTCCGATATCGAATACATCAACAACTGGTCGCTGTGGCTCGACTTCGTGATTCTGGTGCGCACGCTCAATGCCTTCACCGGCAAACACGCCTACTGAGAAGTGTCGAGCTGACCGGCGGGCCGACGGCCGGTCACACATCCCGGCATGCAGCACTACACTTGCCCGGTGATGGCGACCTGCCTGCATCGGCCTGGTCGCCCCTTCAAGGATGAAAGACCCAGTCACTGTCGGTCCGCAGCGCGGACCGGCGGTGTCCTGCAAGGAGACGCAGGTCGATGGTCATCAAGCGAACGAGCAAGGTTCGCGTGCCAGCAATGGCCCGTGAGCCGTCGAAAAGTGGCAATGAACTCCAGGGAGCGGTCGAAGGGTTGCTGGCAAGCCCGCTGTTCGTCAAGTCGCGGCGCCTGGGCAGCCTGCTCAGTTACCTCGCCCAGCGCAGCCAGCAGGGCGGCGAGGGCATCCCCAGCGAATACGATATCGGCATCGCGGTGTTTCGCCGGGATCCTGCGGTGTACTGCACGGGCGACGACCCGGTGGTACGGGTGCAGATCGGTCGCCTGCGGCGCAAGCTTGCGGACTATTACGCCACGCATGGGGCTCATGAGCCGTTGCGCCTGAGCGTGCCTGCCGGAGGTTATCGGCTGTGCTGCGAACGGTGGGGCGCGCCGTTGGCCGATGGTCGGCCGGCGGTACTGTGCGTGCGGCCGTTCAGTTGCCTGACCAGCCTGGGTGGGGCGTTCGCGCGGGGGTTGGGCGAGGAGTTGTGCGACTTGCTGTTCCATGGTTTCGAGCGTGCCTCGGTGCGCGTGCGCTTACCACGAGGGGCTCCGACGCCAGGCGAACTCACCCATGAGCATGCCTACCTGCTTGAGGGCAGTGTGCGGGCCGAAGCCAACCGTGTGCGGGTGGCGGTGCGTCTGCTCGACGTGGGGGCGGGCAGCCTGCTCTGGTCGGCCCGCTTCGACCGAGGCGGACCATTGCTTATCGCAACCGAGCAGGAGCTGGCCGAGGCCATCTGCCACTGCGTGATCGGTCAGTTCGTCCGGCACGCAGGGTGATACCGCCGGGGCGAACCCCGGCGGCCAAGGCTCAGGAAGGGATGATCCACTTCTGGTCGGAGTACATGTAGGTGGCGCTGTTGGCGAAGGTCAGGTCGATCTCCTGGGCATTGGAGCGTGAGCTGCTGAACATGGTGCTGGTCTGCACGTCCTGTTGGAACCACACCAGGATGCTTTCCTTCGGCGTGAGGCTGGTGCTGCCCTGTACGACCGCACTGGTGGCCACGTAGATCGGTGTGCTCACCTGCTTGCCGTCGATGCCGGTGGACAGCTGGTTGACGCCCGGATGGATCGAACCGTATTTGTTGATCAAGGTGACCGCCGTTTCCGGTCCACCGGTGGACGGCGCCCCGAGTATGCCTGCATCGTCTAGGATCGATTGTTGCCCGAGGCCGATGGTGACGATATTGGTGGCCGTGGTCACCGTGACATTGTCCTGGAAGGTGTTGGTGCCAAACAGCTGGTACTGGGGCGTCCAGCTGAAAGTGTTGTTCATCAGGTACTTGTCGTAGGACTGCCAGACCACGTTGTACGCAGCGTCTCCGACCTTCTTGGCGAAGCACAGCTTGTACTTCCCGTCCTTGAGCGTACGCAGGTCATCGGCGGCAATCTGGATGTTCACCGATTTGGTAACGGCATCGGTGATGGTGCGGAACAGATTGGCGTAGTGGCTCTGCTCCAGGGGCTGGGTTCGGCCAAGCAGGGCCTTGACCGCTTGTTGCACCTGTTCCTGGCGCTGCTGGGCGACGGCGAGCTGTTGTTTGCTTGCGGCATTCGAATTGCTCATGATGTCCCTCTGTCCTTGTTGAGTGATGATTGCCGAATTCCGGCCTGTGCCGGCGTGTCGACCAGGCCACTCTAGGCGGGGCAGGAGGGCCGGCGAAGTATCACGGTGTTACAAGGCAGCGGCGGTCATGCCGCCCACTCAAATGAACAAGGGCCGCGATGCGGCCCTTGTTGCTAGGTTATGTACGAAAAGTATGGTCATCCTGCGTTGTGGGAGCGGGCTTGCCCCGCGATCTGCCGCAACGCGGCAGCCTACGGCATCTCTGACACCATTTGATATCGGGTAAAGGAGCGCTTCGCACTCCATCGCGGGTCAAGCCCGCTCCCACAAACTTTTCGCACAGAGCCAAGAGCAGATGCGCAAGCAAGGCTCAGGCAGTGCTCTTCACGTTGGCGTCGGCCCAGGTGAAGTTCCAACTGGTGCGCTTGCCCTTGGCCACTTCGATGAGCTTGTTTTCGTAGGTCGTGTGGCTGATCTCGCCGGTGAACGTCAATGTGCGTGCGCTGTTGTTGCCTGTGACTTCGCCCGGCGTGCCATTGCTCAGGATCATCGCTTTCTTGAGGTCTTCCGCGGATGGCGCGCTGGCCTGGTTTTTCTCTACGGTTACGAAATGCATGGTTACACCTCCTGTGTGGTTTGAACCTCGGCACGGCGCGGCGCGCCGGCCGAGGGGCACACTGTAGGCGCGTGGTGGGCAGGGGCTTAAGTTACAAGGCAGGCGTCGAAGTAACAGGGCGTAACTCCGTGGTGGATACCCCGGGTGGCCTTACGCACCAGGCAGTGACAACGGGTGCAACGCCCTGAATCCCTGCGCCTCTTCCACCAGCCAGTCATGCACTGCCCGGGCGCCGGGCTGGGTCAGCCCGCCGGGCGGGTAGTGCAGCACGTAGCGCTTGTGGTTGGCGATCGGTACGCCGAACGGCACGATCAGCGCACCGCGCTCAAGCTCATCGTTGAGCAGGGTGCGCCGGGCGATGGCCACGCCGACACCGGCAATCGCCGCCTCGATGGTCAGGTGGTTGCGGTTGAAGGTGTGACCACGACGCACGTCCAGCCCGCCGGCGCCGATACCGTCCAGGTAAAACTCCCATTCGGCATATTCCGAGCTGCCGCGCCAGGCGGTGATGTCGTGCAGCAGCGGATAGTGCACAAGGTCCGTCGGCCCGTGCAGCGGCGGGCGGCCGCGCAGCAGTGCAGGGGAGCAGACCGGGAAGATCTGTTCGTCCAGCAACGGGGTGGACAGCATGCCCGGGTAGCTGCCGTCGTTGAGGTCGATGGCCAGGTCGAAGTCATCCGGGTGCAGGGCCTGGTTGCTGTCCTCGGCCACCAGGCGCAGCTCGATGTCGGGGTAGCGCTGTTGGAAGCGCGGCAGGCGCGGCGTGAGCCATTTGGCCAGGAACGACGGGATCGAGCGCAGGCGCAAGGTGCCACGGATCTCGCCGGCATCCAGGCGCAGCAGCTCGGCCTCGATGCTGCCATAGGCCTCGGCCACGGTCTGCGCCAGGCGCTGCCCCTCGGCCGACAGCTCGACGCCGCGGGCGCGCCGCAGGAACAGGCGATAGCCCAGGCGCTCTTCCAGTTGGCGCATCTGCTGGCTGACGGCGCCGGGGGTGATGTGCAGCTCTTCTGCACAGCGGGTGAATGACAGGTGCCGCGCCGCGCAGGCAAACACATGCAGCCACACGTACACCTGGCCGTTGAGTGGACCTTTCATTGTTTAGTCCTGCTAAAGGCTTGTGTAGGAAGTTTCGTTGGTCATGCCGACCTGGGCGCGTCAGTATCGCCCAACTTTGTAATACCGTTCAATTTTTCCAGAGATCCGTGGTGTGCGTTGTACGGCTGCCACGGTCAGGCATTAGCATGGCTATCAGTGTTTTCGACCTTTTCAAGATTGGCATCGGCCCATCGAGCTCCCACACCGTCGGCCCCATGCGCGCCGCGGCAACCTTCGCCCTGGCCCTGCGCGAGCGCGGCCTGCTGGCCCAGGTGAGCCGGGTCGAGGTCCGTCTGTACGGCTCGCTGTCGGCCACCGGGGTTGGCCATGCCACCGACCGTGCCTGCCTGTTGGGCCTGATGGGCCAATGGCCGGATCGCATCGACCCGCACAGCATCGAGCCACGCATCGACCAGTTGATGCAGGAGCAGTGCCTGATGCTCGATGCCAGCCATCCGATCGAGTTCCAGTACAGCCGTGACATGCGCCTGCTCGACGAGAGCCTGGCCTATCACCCCAACGCCATGACCTTGGAAAGCTTCGGCGCCCAGGGCAGCCTGTTCAGCCAGACCTACTATTCGGTGGGTGGCGGCTTCATCGTCGAGCAAAGCGAAATCGACGCACCCCAGGTTGGCGGCGCCGAGGTCGAGCTGCCTTATGAGTTCTCCAGCGCAGAAGAGCTGCTGGCGCTGTGCAAGCAACATGGGCTGAGTGTCAGCCAGCTGATGCTGGCCAACGAGCGCGCTTGGCGCTCGGAAAGCGAGATACGCGAAGGCCTGCTGAACATCTGGGCCGCCATGCGCGAGTGCGTGGTCAACGGCCTGCGCAATGAAGGCATCCTGCCCGGCGGGCTCAAGGTCAAACGTCGCGCCGCGCGCCTGCACCGCAGCCTGCAGGAGCTGGGCAAGCCCAACGTGATCGGTTCGACCCTCAGCGCCATGGAGTGGGTCAACCTGTTCGCCCTGGCGGTCAACGAAGAGAACGCCGCTGGCGGACGCATGGTCACCGCGCCCACCAACGGTGCGGCGGGGATCATCCCGGCGGTTCTGCACTACTACATGAAATTCAACCCCGGCGCCTGCGACGACGACGTGGTGACTTTCCTCCTGGCGGCGGCCGCGGTGGGCATCCTGTGCAAGAAGAACGCCTCGATTTCCGGCGCCGAAGTGGGCTGCCAGGGCGAGGTCGGTTCGGCCTGCTCGATGGCTGCCGCCGGCTTGGCCGAGGTGTTGGGCGCCACGCCGCCGCAGCTGGAAAACGCCGCCGAGATTGCCCTGGAACATAACCTCGGGCTGACCTGCGACCCGGTCGGTGGGCTGGTCCAGGTACCGTGCATCGAGCGCAACGCCATTGCGGCGGTCAAGGCGATCAATGCCGTGCAGATGGCCTTGCGTGGCGATGGTGAGCATTTCATTTCCCTCGACCAGGTGATCCGCACCATGCGCGATACCGGTGCCGACATGCACGCCAACTACAAGGAAACCTCACGCGGCGGCCTGGCCGTGGCGTTCGTCGAGTGCTGACAGCACGCCAGGCATGCACTTGACCGCTGTAGGAGCAACTGTCTCGCTCAACTGCTAAAGCCAGCGCGATCCCTGTGGGAGCGGGCTTGCCCCGCGAACACGGGCGAAGCCCGTGCCACCCCGCGCGGCACAAGGCCGCTCCTACAGAAGCCATGCAACCCATGAGGCCGGCAAGCCGACCCCACCCTGCAACACCCGCTGTACCTGCGACAAAAACAACTACAAGGCGATACCCATGACTGATGTACAAAGCACCACGACCCTTCGTGCGGATTCGGCTGCCCCGGCTACGGCTTCGGGCTCGACCACCTGGAACCGCCACGACACCACCTGGGCCCTGGGCCTGTATGGCACCGCCATTGGTGCCGGCACCCTGTTCCTGCCGATCAACGCTGGCGTCGGCGGCTTCTGGCCGCTGCTGATCCTGGCGCTGCTGGCGTTCCCCATGACCTTCTTCGCCCACCGCGCGCTGACCCGCTTCGTGCTATCCGGGCGCAAGGGCGGCAGCGAAGACATCACCGAGGTGGTGGAAGAGCACTTCGGCGTTGGCGCCGGCAAGCTGATCACCCTCCTGTATTTCTTCGCCATCTTTCCGATCCTGCTGGTGTACAGCGTGGCGCTGACCAACACCCTCACCAGCTTCTTCGAACACCAGTTGCACCTGAACGCGCCGCCCCGTGCACTGCTGGCGCTGCTGCTGATCTGTGGCCTGATGATCATCGTGCGCTGCGGCCAGCAGCTCATCGTCAAGGCCATGAGCCTGCTGGTCTACCCCTTCGTCGCTTCGCTGCTGTTGCTGGCACTGAGCCTGATCCCCAACTGGAACGGTGCGTTCTTCGCCCAGGCCAATGAGGGCCTCAGCGCCTCGAACCTGATGCTCACCCTGTGGTTGGCGATCCCGGTGATGGTGTTCTCGTTCAACCACTCACCGATCATCTCGGCCTTTGCCGTCGACCAGAAACATCGCTACGGCGTTGACGCCGACCGCAAGAGCGGCCGCACCCTGGCCACTGCCCACGTGATGATGGTGCTGACGGTGATGTTCTTCTGCTTCAGTTGCGTGCTGGCCCTGAGCCCTGAGAACCTGGCTGAGGCCAAGGCGCAGAACATCTCGATCCTGTCGTACCTGGCCAACCACTTCCAGACCCCGGTGATCGCCTTCGTTGCGCCGCTGATCGCGCTGGTGGCGATCACCAAATCGTTCCTGGGCCACTACATCGGCGCCAGCGAAGGCTTCCAGGGCATGATCGTCAAGAGCCTGCGCGGGCGTGGCAAAACCTGGCCGGCCAAACGCCTGGAACGTGCCACGGCGCTGTTCATGGTGGTGACCTGCTGGGCGGTGGCCACACTCAACCCGAGCATCCTTGGCCTGATTGAAGGCCTGGGTGGCCCGGTGATCGCCTGCCTGCTGTTCCTGATGCCGATGTACGCAGTGCACAAGGTGCCGGCGCTGCGTCAGTACTCGGGCAAACTGTCGAATGTGTTCGTCGTGCTGATTGGCTTGATCACGCTGTCGGCGATCGTCTACAGCTTCGTCGCCTGATTTACCCTCGCCAGATGCAACAAGGCCGCTGTTCCTGCCGGGCAGCGGCCTTGTCGCATCTGGCGACGGCAGCGGGCTACTTGGTCTTGTGCTGCAGCGCCACGAAACTACGGCGCATGTCGCTGGCCCAGCCATCGAGTACCGGCTTGACGTCGGCCAGGGTGAGTTTCTGCGTGTCGTTTTCCAGCTCCTTGCCACTGCCTTTGCGCACCACCTGGGCCAGCACTTTCTGGCTGGCGCCATCGAGGAAGGCCGCCTCTACCGCGATGTCCACATCCTGGTCACGCCCACCGGCGGCGGTGTTGACCGCTGCTGCCACCAGGGCGATGGGGATGACTTCGTAGGGCTTGAGGCCTTCGTTGCTGGTGGCCACGGCGGTGATCGCCGGGCGCACCACGATGGTGTTAGGCCCAGGCTCCTTGACCAGCGTCAGCACACTGCCCAGCTCGCGGCGCATGGCTTCGTTGAAGTAGCGGGTGATCTCCTGCAGGGTCTGCGCCGAGATCACGTTGGTCGGTTGTGGTTTGGGGTAGAACTGGCTCGGCTCGATGAACACCTTGGTGTACTGGCTGGCTTTCAGGTTTGGGTCGACCCAGCGCATCACCGGCGCGCCAGAGACGCTTTCAGCCGGCTTCAGGCGGCTGTAGTCCTTGAGAAAGCCAGAGTAATCCTTAGGGTCGACGCGGTTGCTGGAGCAGGCAACCAGGGCAAGCAGGGCTGCGCACAACAGGGTGGTGCGAGGCAGTTGCATCATGATGGCGGTGTCCATGAGTGAATTGGCCAGAACAACGCTAGCAGGTGCTTGGCGGAAGGCCAGCATCCCGCTCGATTCTCATAGCCGTTTCGCACGTCCCCCCCCGAAGCAGCCGACTTTTCATTGAATACGGAAGCTGGAAAAGTATGCCCTTTACGGGTATGGTTTGGAGCGTTGGATATGGATGTCTATAAAAGAAGGGCGTTCGCTCGCTGGCAACTCAGCGAGAACCTCCCGGATTGTGTGCTGTGCAAGGCTGTCGAGGAAATGCAGTGCGGCCTGGTGGATGCCAGCCTCGGCGGGCTGCTGTTCAAAAAGCGCGTCGCCGGACACGGTGCCGGAAAGCGAGGTAGCTACCGCACGTTGCTGTCAGCCCGCATCGGCAGCCGCTATGTGTTTCTGCATGGCTTCAAAAAGAACGACCAGGTGAATGTAACGCCCGACGAGCAGAAAGCGTTGCAGTTCTCCGGCAAGGTATTCCTGGATTTATCACCGCAGGCGTTGGCCAAGGCCTTGGGCTGCGGTGTACTGATGGAGGTCCACTGTGACCAGCAAACTCATTGAATCATTGCGTGATGACCTGTGTGCCCTGGAGCGGGCGGGCGCGGTCGGCAAAGTCACGCTGCGGGATTTCGAAGCAATTTGCCCGGCGCCCGTGCGGGCATTCACCGCTCAAGACATCAAGCAATTGCGTGAAGCCCTCAATTTCAGCCAGCCGGTGTTCGCCCTGCACCTGCATACCAGCGCCTCCACGGTGCGCAAGTGGGAGCAGGGCGAAACACGTCCGGCGGGGCCTGCGTTGAAACTGCTCAATGTCATCGCTGACAAAGGCCTGCAAGCCATCCTTTGAGCAAAACCCGTCAGCCTAACGCCTCGCGCAGTCGGTACCACAACATCCCCAGTGCCAGCAGCGGCGAGCGCAATGCCTTGCCGCCGGGGAAGGTCAGGTGGGGCACCGAGCTGAACACGTCGAACCCGTAACTGGCCTGGGTGGCGATGGCCTCGGCCAGCAGTTTCGCCGTCCAGTGCGTAGTGTTCAGGCCGTGCCCGGAATAGCCCTGGGCATAGAACACATTGGGGTGCTGGCTGAGCCTGCCGACCTGCGGGAAGCGGTTGGCGGTGATGCCGATCATGCCGCCCCATTGGTAGTCCAGGCGCACATCGGCCAACTGCGGGAACACCTTGAGCACCTTGGGCCGCATGTAGGCGCCGATGTCCTTCGGGTCGCGTCCGGAGTAGTGGCAGGCGCCGCCGAACAGCAGCCGGTTGTCGGCAGTGAGGCGGTAATAGTCCAGGCCGACTTTCTGGTCGCACAGCGCCATGTTCTGCGGGATCAGCGCCCGGGCAACGTGCTCGGGCAGCGGTTCGCTGGCTACTACATAGCTGCCGGCAGGCAACACTTTGCCGCTCAGGCGCGGTTCCAGTTCGTCGAGGTGAGCGTTGCAGCCCAGCACCAGGCTCTGGGCGCGGACCTTGCCGCGCGCGGTGTGTAGGGTCACGGTGCTGCCATGTTCGATGCGCAGCACCGGGCTCTGCTCGAAGATCTTCACGCCCAGGCCATGGGCGGCGCGGGCTTCGCCCTGGACCAGGTCGAGCGGGTGCAGGTGGCCCGAGCCCATGTCCACCAGGCCACCGGCATACTGGTCGCTGGCGACGATCTCATGCATACGGTCGGCGCCAACCAGCCGGGTCTGGTGACGGTAGCCGAGCTCGGCAAGTTCGCGTTGCTCGTCTGCGAAGGCGGCGAACTGCGCCGGGGTGTTGGCCAGCTCGCAGAAGCCCCAGCGCAGGTCGCAGTCGATGCCGTACTGCTCGATACGCCGGGCCACCAGCGCGACTGAGTCGATGCCGGCCTGCTTGAGGTAGCGCACGCCGTCCTGGCCGACGTGCCGGGCAAAGCCCGAAACGTCATGGCCGATGCCGCGGATCAGCTGGCCGCCGTTGCGCCCGCTGGCGCCCCAGCCGATGCGCCGGGCCTCCAGCAGGATCACCGTGAGCCCGCGTTCGGCCAGCTCCAGGGCGGCGTTGACCCCGGTCAGGCCGCCGCCGATCACGCACACGTCGGCTTGCAGGTCCTGGTCGAGCACAGGGTAGGGGGCTGCCTTGCGCGCCGTGGCGGCGTAGTAGGAAGCGGTGTGTTCAGTCATGTGAGGCATGGGTGTGCTCGACTCAGCGGTTGGACTTGATCTTGCTCCAGGAGCGGGTCATCTGCCGCAGGATCGGCGGGCTGGGCATGGTTGAGACATACAGTTTGTCCAGCACCTCCTGGGGCGGGTAGATCTCGGGGTTGTTCACCAGCGCCGGGTCCATGTCGGCCTTGGCATCCGGGTTGGCGTTGGCATAGCCGACCGTGGCGCTGACCTTGGCGATCACCTTGGGGTCGAGCAGGTAGTTGATGAACGCCAGGGCTTGTTCGGGGTTCTTGGCATCCTTGGGGATGGCCAGCAGGTCGAACCACAGGTTGCTGCCTTCCTTGGGGATGCTGTAGGCGACCTTGACGCCGTTGCCGGCCTCCTCGGCACGGTGGGCGGCCTGGAACACATCGCCTGAGTAACCGAAGGCCACGCAGACATCGCCGTTGGCCAGGTCGGACACGTACTTGGAGGAGTGGAAGTAGGTGATATAGGGGCGCAGCTCCAGCAGGCGTGCCTCGGCCTTTTTATAGTCGTCGGCCTTCTCGCTGCGCGGGTTCATGCCCATGTAGTTGAGGATGGCCGGGAACAGTTCGTCGGGCGAATCCATGAACGCCACGCCGCATTGCTTGAGCTTCTTCAGGTTCTCTGGCTCGAACAGCACGGCCCAGGAGTCGATCCTGTCGATGCCCAGCACCGCCTTCACTTTATCGACGTTGTAGCCAATGCCGTTGGTGCCCCACAGGTAAGGCACGGCGTACTGGTTGCCCGGGTCGTTCTGTTCAAGCTGCTTGAGCAGTTTCGGGTCCAGGTGCTGCCAGTTCGGCAGCTTGCTGCGGTCCAGCGGCAGGAACGCGCCGGCCTGGGCCTGGCGGGCGAGGAAATGGTTGGACGGCACTACCACGTCGTAGCCGGTGCGCCCGGCCAGCAGCTTGCCTTCCAGGGTTTCGTTGGAGTCGAACACGTCATAGACCACCTTGATCCCGCTGCTGGCCTGAAAGTCCGCCAGGGTGGTATCACCGATGTAATCGGTCCAGTTGTACACGCTCACCGTCGGCTGGGCCTGGACGGCAGCGCCGAACAGCAGGGCAAAGGTTGCGGGGATCAGGGCTTGCGGATGACGCATGTCGACACCTCGTTGGTCTTGTTCTTCGAATTCGGTGGTGTAGGGGCTGCTGCGCAGCCCATCGCCGGCAAGCCGGCTCCCACAATGGAAACAAACGCAATCACTGTGGGAGCCGGCTTGCCGGCGAAAAGGGGCGCGCAGCGCCCCGGGGCGGATCACACGCTCAACAACAGGAACTCACGCTCCCACGAACTGATCACCCGCTTGAAGTTCTCGTGCTCGGCGCGCTTGACCGCCACGTAGCCCTGGACGAACTGCTGGCCCAGGTACTGCTGCACCACTTCACAATCTTCCATGTGCTGCAACGCGTCCTCGATGGTGATCGGCAGGCGCAGGTTGCGCCTTTCGTAAGCGCGGCCCTGCACCGGCGCACTCGGCTCGAGTTTTTCGACCATGCCGATATAGCCGCACAGCAGGCTCGCGGCGATGGCCAGGTACGGGTTGGCATCGGCACCCGGCAGGCGGTTTTCCACGCGCATCGCCTCAGGGCTGGAGGTTGGCACGCGCAGGCCGGCGGTACGGTTTTCTTCACCCCACTCGACATTCACCGGCGCCGAAGTGTCGGGCAGGAAGCGGCGGAACGAGTTGACGTTGGGCGCGAACATCGGCAGCAGCTTGGGGATGTATTTCTGCAGGCCGCCGATATGGTGCAGGAACAGCTCGCTCATGCTGCCGTCTTCGTTGGCGAAGATCGGCTTGCCGGTGGCGATGTCGACCACGCTCTGGTGCAGGTGCATGGCACTGCCCGGCTCGTCGGTGATCGGCTTGGCCATGAAGGTGGCGGTGACGTTGTGCTTGAGCGCCGCCTCGCGCATGGTGCGTTTGAACACGGTGATCTGGTCGGCCAGGTCCAGTGCGTCGCCATGGCGGAAGTTGATCTCCATCTGCGCCGGGCCGTCTTCGTGGATCAGTGTGTCCAGGTCCAGGCCTTGCAGTTCGCACCAGTCGTAGACGTCCTCGAACAGCGGGTCGAATTCGTTGGCGGCGTCGATGGAGAACGACTGCCGGCCACTTTCGGCGCGGCCCGAGCGGCCCAGCGGCACCTGCAGTGGCAGGTCCGGGTCTTCACAGCGCTGCGTGAGGTAGAACTCCATCTCTGGCGCGACGATTGGTTGCCAGCCCTTGTCGGCGTAAAGCTTGAGCACCTTTTTCAGCACGTTGCGCGGCGACAGCTCGATGGGGTTGCCCTGCTTGTCGAAGGTGTCGTGAATCACGATCGCGGTGGGTTCGATGGCCCACGGGATCTGGTACACCGCGGTGGGGTCGGGGCGGCAGACCATGTCGATGTCGGCTGCGTCGAGCAGGCTGTAGTAGATGTCATCGTCGACGTAGTCGCCGGTCACGGTCTGCAGCAGCACGCTCTCGGGCAGGCGCATGCCGCGCTCGTGGAGGAACTTGGCGGTGGGGGCGATCTTGCCGCGGGCGATGCCGGTCAGGTCGCTGATCACGCATTCGACTTCGGTGATCCGGTGTTCTTTCAGCCAGGTGGACAGCTGATCGAAGGGGGCGTTCATACAAACCTCTTGGTTGGGTAGTTGTGGTGGGAAGCATGGCGTTCATCGCGTAGGGCACTTCCCACAGGTGACGCTGAGGACTATCTTGGGCGCAGCCCCCTGGGCTGATCTATCCACTTTCTTCGTCAATGAATGCACCAAAAGAGTGCAACTAGGACAGCGCGTGACAACGCCAATCGCCTTGCAGGTTCAGGATTTCCGCACCACCGATGTGACCGAACAGACCCGCGTCACCCCCGGCTGGCAGCAGCAGTACCGGCAGATGTCCCCCGGGCATTTCAACGGCCAGTTGCGTTGGCTGGGGCTCGAGGGCGTGGAGGTTTACGAGGAGCGCCTGAACACCCGTGTCGAACAGTTCTTCCGTGCCCCCAGCGGCGCCCTGGCGTTCTGTTTCGACCGCAGCGAGAACAGCCTGTACCTGCTCAATGAAGACAGCCGCAACATCTGGATCACCCCAGAGAACTATCAGGAGGTGGCGGTGGTGTTCGAGCAGCCGTTCCTGGCCAGCCACGGGTTGGATGTGGAGCGCTTGCGCGGGCTGTTCATGGTGCCGCTGAGCTGTCAGCAGAATGCCTTGTTCGGCAACTGGCTGAGCGCCACCCTGACCCGCCTGGGCCAGGCCGATTGCCCGCTGGAGGGCAGGGCGCTGGCGGAGCAGTTGCTGGAGGACTGCCTGTTCATCCTCGACAACGCCGGGCAGCGTCTGCAAGGCGATGCCCTGGGTCGGCGCGACGAGGAACGGGCGATCATGCGCCGGGTCAGTGAATGGGCGGCCGATTGCCCCGACGAGACCCTCAACCTGGTGCAGTTGGCCAAGGTTGCCGGTGTTTCCGTGCGTCAGTTGCAGCAGGCGTTCAAGGGTTTTACCAACCTGCCGCCGGCGCACTGGTTGCGCCTGCGCCGCTTGAACGGGGCGCGGCGGGACCTTCTGGCGGGGGATGCGACCGTGGCCGAGGTGGCTATGCGCTGGTCGTTCTGGCACCTGGGGCGATTCTCCGAAAGCTATCGGCAGTTGTTCCGCGAATTGCCGAGCGAAACGCTAAAGCGCGCGCGCGGCGCCTAGCGCCTGGAGCTGTAGGAGCGGCTTTAGCCGCGAACACCGGCGAAGCCGGTGCCATGCACGGTGTCGTCTGCTTCGCGGCTAAAGCCGCTCCCACAGGGGCCGTGCATTGCCCAGGATTGCACAGTACCTGTGGGAGCGGCTTTAGCCGCGAAGATGACACCTCGGTGCCCGGCACGGGCTATGCCCGTGTTCGCGGGCGAACCGCCGCTCCCCCAGGGGGTACTGTCCTGTGCCGCAGCCAGATGATCTTCCACGACAGTAAAAACTGCTAGGGTGCCCACCGCAGCCCTTGTCCAGGTCAGGTATGGATACCGAACAAGCCCCACGCTTCACCTACCAGAAAGTCCACCGCTACCTCAGCCGCTGGCTCGATGCGCGAGCACCGGGGCAAGCGCACCGCTTGCCATCACTGCGCGAGGTCGCCCGGCAATTGCAGGTGTCGCTGTCCAGCTGCAAGCAAGGCTTCGCCCTGCTCGAGTCCCAGGGCCGCATCCAGGCGCGGCCCAAGGTCGGCTATTTCAGCGTCGTCCAGGCGTCCACGGTACCGCTGCCAGCCACGGCCAACCTGCTCGATCGGGTCTTCGCCAGCGCCCGGCAGCCGGGGATGCTGGCCTTGAGCAGCGATGCCCCGGCCATGCTGGGAGCCCTCGATGGCCCGCTGCTGTTGCTCGAGCGCGAGTTGCAGCGCCGCACACCAGCGGCTGAACTGCCGCCGTTCCAGCCGCTGGGCGAGCCGCAGCTGCGGGCGGCGCTGGCACGCGATTACAGCCAGGCCTCATCCGAGCCGTGGCAGGCCGACCAGGTGTTCATCGGCCCGGACCTGCGCAGCGTGTTCGATCTCGCCCTGCAAGCGTTGATCCCGGCAGGTTCTGTGGCGCTGGTGGAGTCGCCGTGCTCCTGGTTGATACTGGGCCGGCTGCGTGCGGCGGGCCTGCAGGTCATCGAGGCGCCGCTGGACGGGGAGGGCCGGATGGACCTCGATGCCGTGGCCCAGATGCTGGAGACCACGCCCGTGCGCGTGGCGGTGCTGTCATCCCGGGTCAACACCCCACAGGGCAACGCGATGCCGGCAGCCGACAAACGACGCCTGTGCGACTTGCTGGCCCGGCGTCGGGTATGGCTGTTCGAGAATGACAGCTACGGAGGCTTGTGCGCCGACCTTCCGGCGTACCGGGAACACGCCGACCCGCAGCGGCTGCTGGTGTTCGCCAGCTTCGACAAATGCATCGGCGCCGAGGCCCCATTCGCCTACCTGTTATGCCGCAGCGCGACGGCGCCCCTGGCCGAGGCGTTCTTCGCCCGTGGCTTTCGCCTGCCAACCTGTCGCCAGCGGGCCATCGCCGGGCTGTACGGCTCCGCACGCATCGACCGACAACGGACGTTACTGGGTCGACAACTTGCCGCCAGCGCGGCGCGCATGGCCGCGCTATTGAAGCAACATGCCGGTGACTGCCTGCAAGGCGCCATGCCCCAGGCCGGAGCCACATTCTGGCTGCGCGCCACGCGCCCGGTGGACATGGACGCGGTGTGCGAAAAACTGCTGGCCGAGGGCATTGTCATCGCCCCCGGCTCGCTGTTCAGCCAGGCCGGCCATTGGCGCGACCACCTGCGCCTGAGCGTTACCGTCGATTGGCGCCAGGATATCGAAGGCGCACTGGTGCGCCTGGCCCAGGCCGTTCGCCAGGCGCCTCAGCTGCCGTAGCAGTGCGCAAGCTCTGGGAATTCGCCCTGGCGCACTTCGTTGGCGTAGCGCGCGCAGGCCACCCGAATCACCGCAGCCAGGTCGGCGTACTGCTTGACGAAGCGCGGCTTGCGTGGTCCGCCCAGGCCCAGCAGGTCTTCGGTGACCAGGATCTGCCCGTCGCAGACGGGGGAGGCGCCGATGCCGATACAGGGCTGCGCGCTCTGTTCGCTAATCCGCCGTGCCAGCGGCTCGGCCACACCTTCGAGCAAAAGGCCAAAGGCGCCAGCGGCGAAGTTGGCGCGGGCGTCTTCGATGATCGTTGCTGCGCTGGTCTCGGTCAGCCCCTGGGCCTTGTAGCCGCCCATGACATTGACGAACTGCGGCATCAAGCCAACGTGGGCCATCACCGGGATCCCGCGTTCTACCAGGAACGCCACGGTCGGCGCCAGGGCAAGGTTGCTCTCCAGTTTCACCGCGTCGCACCCGGTCTCGGCCAGCACTTGGGCGCAGTTGCGAAAGGCCTGTTCAGGTGAGGCCTGATAGCTGCCAAAGGGCATGTCGGCGATCACGCAGGCGTGTTCGGTGCTGTTCATCACGGCGCGGGTGTGGCTGATGGTCTCCTCCAGGCGCATGGCCAGGGTGGAGCGGCGGCCGTAGGCGACCATGGCGGTTGAGTCGCCGACCAGGATGAAATCCACCAAGGGATCGATCAGGCGGGCGATAGGCGCGCTGTAGGCGGTCAGGGCGACGATCTTCTGTCGGCCTTTCAGGGCGGTCAGGTCGGGGATGGTCAAGCGGTGGGTGGGGATATGCGTGCTCATCGTTTACCTCCGGGGTGGTCGGGAGGTCATCGATTATTCACCCGATGCAGGCTGATTCAAGGCACAGGATCGGGCGATTTTGCAGCCCAGAAGGTATTCGCCGGCAAGGTCGGCCCCAAAAGGAGCCTGCCTTGCCGGCGAACAGCGCGGTCAGGTCAGTTGCGATCCAGCCACACGGTCTGGGCATTGGTGAACTCACGCACACCAAAGTGCGACAGCTCGCGGCCGAAACCACTCTTCTTCACGCCGCCGAAAGCCACACGGGGGTCGGAGGCGCAGTAGCCGTTGATGAACACGCCACCGGTGTCCAGCGCGCTGGTCATGCGCTCGGCCAGGGCGTAGTCGGCGGTGTAGATGGTCGCCGCCAGGCCAAAGTCGCTGTCGTTGGCCAGTTCCACCGCATGCTCGGCGTCACGGGCAGTGATGATTGCCGCTACCGGGCCGAACAGCTCCTGCTTGAACGCGGTCATGTCCGGGGTGACGTTGGCGAACACGGTCGGGGCGTAGAAGTTGGCCGCGCCTTCGACCTTGTGGCCGCCCAGCAGCAAGGTGGCGCCTTCGGCCAGCGTGGCCTGCACTTGGCCGTCGAGCTCGTCGCGCAGGTCATAGCGGGCCATCGGGCCGATGTAGGTTGCGTCGTCCAGCGGGTTGCCAACGGCCAGGGCACGGGTGGCCTCGACGAACTTGGCGGTGAATGCCTCGACGATGCTTTCTTCGACAATCAGGCGCTTGGCCGCGGCGCAGACCTGGCCGGTGTTCTGGTAGCGACCGATCACGGCAGCCTTCACGGCGGCGTCCAGGTCGGCGTCGGCCAGCACGATGAACGGGTCCGAGCCGCCCAGCTCCAGCACGCACTTCTTCAGCGCGGCACCGGCCTGTGCGCCGATGGCCATGCCGGCGCGTACGCTACCGGTGAGGGTGACGGCGGCGATGCGCGGGTCGTTGATGGCGCGGGTGACGCCCTCGGGGGTGACGTTGAGCACTTCGAACACGCCTTCCGGCAGGCCGGCGCGCTTGAACAGGTCGGCCAGCAGGTAGGCGCTGCCCATTACGTTGGGGGCGTGCTTGAGCACGTAGGTGTTGCCGGCCAGCAGGGCGGGCACGGCGCCACGCAGCACCTGCCAGATCGGGAAGTTCCACGGCATCACGGCGAGGATCGGGCCCAACGGGCGGTATTCGATACGGGCTTTCTCGATCTGCGTAGGCTCGGCGGCGAGCATGGCCGGGCCGTGTTCGGCGTACCACTGGCACAGGCCGACGCACTTGGCGACTTCGCCACGGGCCTGGCTGATCGGCTTGCCGATTTCGCGGGCGATCATCTGGGCGAAGGCTTCGGCGTTGGCCTGCAGGGCGTTGGCCAGGGCGATCAGGTATTCGCTGCGCTGACCCAGCGACACCTTGCGCCACTGGTTGTAGCCAACCTTGGCGCGTTGCAGCGCCGCTTCCAGTGCGGCGTCGGTGTCGAAGGCATAGTGGCCGATCTGCTCGCCGGTGTAGGGGTCGACGGAGATGGCGTGGGTCAGGCTGCTGATCTCGCTCATGGCAGGACTCTCATTGTTTTGAAGGGGTGAGCCCAGACTAGTGGTGGCGCGCTTTAATGAAAACTGAATAATAATGAGCGAAACATTCACGTTTGGAGAATGACCTGTGGACCTGGTGCAACTGGAGATCTTCAAGGCGGTGGCCGAGCACGGCAGCATCAGCGCTGCCGCCCAGCATATCCACCGGGTGCCGTCGAACCTGACCACCCGTATCAAGCAGCTCGAAGAAGACCTCGGCGTCGAACTGTTCATCCGCGAGAAGAGCCGCCTGCGCCTGTCGCCGGCCGGCTGGAACTTCCTCGAATACACCCGGCGCATCCTCGACCTGGTGCACGAAGCGCGGCTGACCGTGGCGGGGGAGGACCCGCAAGGCACCTTCGCCCTGGGCTCGCTGGAGAGTACCGCGGCGGTGCGCATCCCGGCGTTGCTGGCGGCCTACAACCAGCGCTATCCCAAGGTGGACCTCGACCTGTCCACCGGCCCGTCGGGGACCATGCTCGAAGGCGTGCTGTCCGGGCGCCTGGTGGCCGCCTTCGTCGATGGCCCGGTGCTGCACCCCACGCTGGAAGGCATGCCGGTGTTCGAGGAGGAGATGATGGTCATCGCACCGCTGCACCATGCGCCGGTCACCCGCGCTCGCGATGTCAACGGTGCGAGCATCTACGCGTTCCGCGCCAACTGCTCGTACCGCCATCATTTCGAGAGCTGGTTCGTTCACGACCAGGCCGTGCCGGGCAAGATCCACGAAATGGAGTCCTACCACGGCATGCTCGCCTGCGTCAGCGCAGGTGCAGGCCTGGCGATGATGCCGCGCAGCATGCTCGACAACATGCCCGGTTGCAGCACGGTCAGCGCCTGGCCGATGGCCGAGGACTTCCGTTACCTCAAGACCTGGCTGGTGTGGCGCCGGGGCACGGTGTCGCGCAGCCTGAGCATGTTCATCAAATTGCTCGAGGAGCGCCGGGCCGAGTCGCTGGCGGGTTGAGTGCATGCCTGTGCTGGCCTCATCGCCGCGGTTCGTCGCCACGACAAGCCGGCTCCCACATGTACTGCACGACATCTGTAGCAGCGGCGTTATACCTGTGGGAGCGGGCGCAGCCCATACCCAGACTAACGGTCTGAAACCTCGCGAACGCGCGCTGCAGCCAGGCATCAAAACTGTGTAGACCATCCCTCCAAGGGAGGAATGCACCATGCGTACTCATCACTACGGGCTTTGCGCGGCACTGCTGGTAACCCTGGCCATGCCCTGGACCTTGGCCGCCGCCGCCGACCTCAACGCCCCCATCGACCCACAAGCCGTGCACCTGCAGCCGCAGGAGCAGAACGGCATCCGCTACCTGCAGGGCGGCATTGGCCAGGATGAGGCCAACGCCTTGCGCCGTACTCCCGGCTACGACCTGCACATCACCCTGTCGACCGGTGCCGAAGGCAAGTTTCAGAGTGGCGCGGCGCTGGACATCCAGTCTGCCCAAGGCAAGTCGGTGCTGGCCTTGCAAGACGTCGGACCACTGATCTTCGTGCAGCTGCCACCTGGGCAATACCGTGTGACGGGCAATGCCGAAGGCCAGAGCGTGCAGCAGCAGGTCAATGTCGACGGCAAGTCGCCGGCACGGGTGGACCTGAACTGGCGCTGAGCAATCAAGAGTACCAATGTGCTCATGGCCCGTGGAGGGACACTGATGAACCCGCTTGAGTCCCTCCACGAGCAGGGCTTCGCCCTGATACCCAGCGTGCTCGACCCCGCGCGCGTCGCTTTGCTGCGCAGTGCCATCGACGCCCTGCAACCGCTGCATTGGGACTACCAGGGCCTGCTCGAACACTACAAGTGTGTGTTCAACCGCGACCCGCTGTGGCTGCCGTTTCTCGACCTGCCACCTTTGATCGAACTGGCCGAAGCGGTGCTGGGCAGCGACTGCCACATCATCGGCCAGACCGCCTGGCGCAGCCACCCGGGCTACCCGGGCATGGGCCTGCACCTGGACCATCTGCCCATGGCATTGCCGGCCGAGCTGCGCGGTCGCTTGCGCCTGCCCGCGCAGATTCTCACCGCGCAGCTGTATCTGTGCGATATCGACCTGCAAGTGGGGCCGACCCTGATCATCCCCGGTAGCCACAGCGCAGGTCGCGCCCCCCAGCCGGGCGAGGACAACTGGCAAGGGCAGGGCCTGCGCCCGGTGCTGTGCCAGGCGGGGGACGCGCTGGTGATGCGCAGTGATGTCTGGCACAGCGGCGGCGCCAATCGCAGTGCCGAGCGGGTGCGCGACATGCTGCAGGTGCATTACGGCCGCCGCATGGTGGCGCAGAAGTTCTCGCCCTATCTCACCTGGCGTTTCAACCCCGAGGTGCTCGCTGCGGCCACGCCGCGCCAGCGGCGGTTGCTGGGCGAGCATGAAGAATCGGTCTATGACTGAACGAGGCGTTGGCCAGTAGTGGCAAAGTACTTCCAACCTGTGGCGTGTTCAGACAATAATCGCGAAAACTATTACCACTTGTGACCTGGTTGGATGCGCCAGCTCACGGGTGCATAACGAGGGGCCCAAGCCCCCATTTGCCGCAGGCCTGCGCACGTCAGGCCGGGCCTGTTCGTGAAGACCCTCAGGAGTAGTCATTGATGAACACCCGTCTTGCCAGTTCCCTGGCCGCTTTCGTGCTGGCGTTCGCCGGCGCCAACCTGGCCCAGGCCGCACAGCTGTCCGGTGCAGTCGGCGCCACCAGCCAGGGCGACATGACCTACCGTCTCGGTGCGTCGTTCGACTGGGACAAGCGTTGGTTGGAAAGCAGTGCGGGCCACCTGACGGGTTATTGGGATGCGGCCTACACCTACTGGGAAGGTGGCGACTACAGCGGCGCCCATTCGCTGTCATTCAGCCCGGTGTTCGTTTATGAGTTCAGCGGCTTCACCTATACCCCGTTCATCGAGGCCGGCATCGGCCTGGCGGCGTTTTCCAAGACCGAGGTCGGTGACCAGCGTTTGGGCTCTGCGGTCAACTTCGAGGACCGCATCGGCTTTGGCCTGAAACTGCCGGCTGATCAGAAGATCGGCATCCGCGCCATGCATTACTCCAACGCCGGCATCAAACAGCCCAACGACGGCATCGAGTCGTACTCGCTGTTCTACAGCAAGGGCTTCTGAGCCACCGCGGGGCAAGCCAATTTGCCCCCGCTCAGCGCACCGCCTTGATCGCCAGCACGTTGCACAGCGGGTGCTCCAGCACGTGCGACGTCGTCCCGCCGAGGAAGGTGTGCAGCGCATCATGCCGGTGAGTGCCCATGACGATCACGTCGATGCGGCTGTGGCTGACGTACTGGGCGATCGCCTTGATCGCCGGCCCTTCGAGGAAATGCCTGCGCTCCAGGGCGATTTCATAGTGATCGCCCAGGCGGTTGAACGCCGCGCGCTGGGCGGCGCGTACGCTGCCCTCGAAGCCGGGCATGGTCACGGTGCCGGCGCCGAAGTCGGCGATATGGGTTTTTGTCGCGTCGCACACGTGCAGCAGGTGCAGTTCGGCGTTGCACTGCAGGGCCAGGGCGTGGGCGCTGCGGAACACCTGGTCGTCCAGGTGCTCGCCGGCGCCATGCAGGTTGAGGTCGACCGCTGCGGCGATCTGGCGGGGCAGGGGCAGGCGGACATCGCTGACCAGGTGCACGGCCACGGGGCTGTCCTTGAGCAGCTGCCAGTCCAGTGGCGTGACCAGCAGGCGCTTGAGCACCGGTTCGTGCTGCACGTCCTTGACCAGCAGGTCGCAGCCCAGGCGTTCGATCTGTTCGATGGCACTGCCCAGCGGGTCGCGGGTCAGCAGTAGTTCGGTCGACACATCCAGCCCGTTGTCGGCCAGTTGCTCCTTCGCATCCGCCAGCCATTGCCGGTTATCGGCGAGCAGCCGTTCGCGCTCGCGGCCATCGCTCATCAGCCCGAAGGTATCGACGTCGTCGACGAATACATTGATGTCCAGCAGGGCCCCGCTGGACTCGGCCAGTGCCGCGGCCCGTTGCAGGGCAGGGCTGTAGCGCATCTGCGGGCCGAGCATGACGAACAAACGCTTGAACTGGCTCATCGCACACCTCCACGTGTGGTAGCCCCCCGTTCAGGTTTGGCCCGGACCGTGCGCTGCGGTGCGGGTGTAGTGCGTTTAGTCTAGCCGTTGTGTTGATGAGCAGGTGGGAGCAACTGCCTGGCACTGTTTGTATCGGCCTCATCGCCGGCAAGCCGGCTCCCACAGTGACAGCGATGAACTCAAGGAATGCGCTGTACCTGTGGGAGCCGGCTTGCCGGCGATGAGGCCAGAACAAGCAACACAAGGCAGTGACTTCAACCTGGATGCAATGGCATCAAATCGGGTAGTGCTTCAACTCCCGCGCAATAAGCATGCGCTGGATCTCGCTCGACCCTTCGTAGATCTGGGTAATCCGCGCATCGCGGTAGTACTTCTCTACCGGGTAGTCTTCCAGGTAACCGTACCCGCCATGCACCTGGATCGCCATCGAGCACACCCGCTCAGCCATTTCCGAGGCGAACAACTTGGCCTGGGAGGCCTCCGACAAACACGGCTTGCCGGCCGTGCGCAGCCGCGCGGCATGCAGGATCAGCAAGCGCGCAGCGTTGATCTGCACCTGCATGTCGGCCAGCAGGTTGGCGATGCTCTGATGCTCGTTGATCGGCTTGCCGAACTGGATGCGGTCACGGGAATACAGCAGCGCCGCCTCGAACGCCGCACGGGCGATGCCCAGGGCCTGGGCGGCGATGCCGATGCGCCCACCTTCGAGGTTGGAGAGGGCGATCGCCAGCCCCTTGCCACGCTCACCCAGCAGGTTGGCGGCAGGGATACGGCAGTTGTCCAGGGTGACCGCGCAGGTGTCGGAGGCGCGGATGCCCATCTTGTGTTCGCTGCGGTCGACCTTGAACCCCGGGTTGTCGGTGGGCACCAGGAACGCCGACAGGCCTTTCTTGCCCAGCTCCGGGTCGGTCACCGCGAACACGATGGCCAGCTTGGCGCGGCGGGCGTTGCTGACGAACTGCTTGGCCCCGTTGATCACCCACTGGCCATCGACCAGCTCGGCGCGGGTGCGCAGGTTGTGGGCTTCGGAACCCGCCTGGGGTTCGGTCAGGCAGAAGCAGCCGATCACTTCACCGCTGGCCAGCTTCGGCAGCCAGGCCTGTTGTTGCTCAGGGTTGCCGTAGGCCAGCAGCGGGCCGCAGCCCACCGAGTTGTGAATGCTCATCAGCGCCCCGATGGCGCCGTCACCGGCCGAGATTTCCTCCACCGCCAGGGCGTAGGCCACGTAGTCGGTGTAGCTGCCGCCGAACTGCTCTGGTGCGACCATGCCGAGCAGGCCCAGCTCGCCCATCTTGCGCACCACCTCGTCATCGATCCAGCCGGCCTTTTCCCAGGCCTGGGCGTGGGGCGCGATCTCGCCACGGGCGAAATCCCGCGCCATGTCGCGGATCATGATCTGTTCTTCGCTCAGTTCCAGGTCTTGCATCTGCGTACTCCCGGCCTTACAGGCCTTCGAAGAATTGGTCGACCCGCTGGGCATTGAGCGCCACCAGGGTCGGCGGGTTCCAGCGCGGTTGCTTGTCCTTGTCGATGATCAGGGCGCGCACGCCCTCGATGAGGTCGCCATGGTCGAACCACTGGCGGTCGATGTGCAGCTCCATGGCGAAGCAGTCTTCCAGCGCCAGGTGGCGGCCGCGGCGCAACAGCTCCAGGGTCACGGCCATGGCCAGCGGCGAGCGGGTCTGTAGCAGGTCGGCGGTGTCCAGCGCCCATTGGTGGCTGTCACCGATGCTCACCGCGCGCAACTGCTCGATGATGCTGGGCAGGTCGGGCAGGGCGAAGAAGTGGTCGATCACCGGGCGCAGTTTGGCCAGCGGTGCATCGCCCAGGGTCTGGGTGCCGAGCCGTGCGAGCAGGCCTTGCAGGTCCTTGAGCGGGTGGTCGCCGAATGCCAGGTGGTCGAGCCCCTCATCCAGCGCGGCCAGTTTGCCGCTGTCCAGGTACCAGTCGGCGAGGCCGCAGTACAGGGCGTCGGCGGCCTTGACCTGGGTGCCGCTGACGCCCAGGTAGATACCCAGCTCGCCGGGCACGCGCGGCAGGAAGTAGCTGCCGCCGACATCGGGGAAGTAGCCGATGCCCACTTCGGGCATCCCCAGGCGGCTGCGCTCGGTGACGATACGCAGGTCGCAGCCCTGGGCCAGGCCCATGCCACCGCCCAGGGTGAAGCCGTCCATCAGCACCATGACCGGCTTGCGGTAACGGTGGATGCACAGGTCAAGGGCGTATTCCTCTTCGAAGAAGTCCAGGTGCAGGCGCTGGCCGGCCTTGTAGCTGTCATGCAGCGAGCGGATATCGCCACCGGCGCAGAAGCCCTTCGGCCCTTCGCCGCGCAGCACCACGGCCTGCACGTCGGCGTCCTGGGCCCAGCGATGCAGGTGTTTTTGCAGGCTGCGGACCATGTCGAGGGTGAGGGCATTGAGGCCGGCGGGGCGGTTGAGGGTGAGGTGGCCGATATGGTTACGGACCTCGGCCAGTACATGATCCGTTGCCGAGGTGTGAGCGTGCGCGGTCATCGCGTTCTCCCTGCTTTGTTATTGATTTTCCAAGTGAAGCCTGGAATGCGCGGGCGGGTCGCAGGATCCTGTCATGCGAATTTGCCTTGCACAATTGGCAAATCTGCAGGGTGAGGCTGCATTTTTACCTTGGGTGCGCGCTTTCTGGCCGGGCTGGTTTCACTTTAACCCGTTGGCCCTCACGGATCCTGCGGATCATGCCCCAACGACTGCAGGAACAACGAAAACAACTCCGACTGCGAGGAAATATCCAGCTTGGCGTACAGGTGCCGCCGATGCACCTTGACCGTCTCCGGCGAGATCGCCAGCCGTTCGGCCATGGCTTTTGACGAGTACCCGCGCAACACCAGCCGGGCGATCTCCAGCTCGCGCTCCGACAGCACCTTGGCGCCGAACAGGCTCATGGCATCGCGCACCTGGCTGGCCATCGCCGGCGCCGGGCGCTGGCTTTGCTGTTGCCAGTGCTGGCCGAGCAGCGCCAGCACCCACGGGCAGACCATCACCAGCAAGCCATGCTGCGCCGTCTCGAAACGCTGGCGGCTGCCCAGCGACAGCGACAGGGCGCCGCTGTCGCCCAGTTGCACGATGAACTGCATTTCGTCTTCCAGCACATGGTCATGGAAGTAGGTGAGGTAGTACTCGCTCTGGCGGAACTGGTCCGGCGCCACTTCTTCCAGGCGATGCAGGCCATCGCCGATGCCCTCCTGGCAGGCCTGGTAGAAGGGGTCGAGCTGGTACAGCCCGCTCAGATACAGGGCCATGGCCTCGGGGTTGCCCTCGCCGCGGGCATCGAAGATCTCCAGCGCCCGCGGCAGGCCGGCGCGCGGGTAGAACATCGCCAGGGCATTGTCGAACGGCACCCAGTGCTGCAACAGCAGCATCAACTGGCGCCAGAAGCGTGGCTGGCCTAGCTGCTCGACGGTACGGGCCAGGCCCGCGTGGGCGCTGGCTTCGGTGAACAGGTTGTGCATGCGAGGGCTCTTGTGGGAGCGGGTTCACCCGCGAAAAGGGCCACGCAGTCTTGGAATTTTTCTGTCATCCAGTCAAGGGGCGTACCCCCATAGGGTAATTGGCGCCCAGCGCCCACCCGCCTACAGTCCAGCCAGGTCCAGCGGCCGCACGACCCCGGTTTTGCCCTCACTACCAATAACAATCAGAGGAAAAACGCCATGAGCTCCAGCGAAGTGCCCGCGAGCGCACTCAAGCAGCGCCTGGGTATGCCCGATGTGGTCGCCATCACCGTTTCGGCGGTCACCCCTGCCAGTTCCGTGTTCGTCATCGCCCCGTTCGCCATCCAGCAAGCCGGCAGCGGCGCGTTCCTGTCCTTTCTCATGGCGGCGCTGCTGGCACTGATGTTCGCCTGGTGCTACGCCGAGCTGGGCCGTGCCCACAGCACCGCCGGCGGTGAGTACGTGTACGCCAAGCGGGTGTTCGGCGGGCTGGCAGGCTATGCCACCTTCCTCACCGTGCTGGCCTCGATGCTGTTCATCCCGCCGGTGCTGGCGGCCGGTGCCGCCACCTACCTCAATAACGCCTTGGGCACAGGCTTCGATACCCAGAGCGTGGCCCTGGTGATCGTGGTCGCCAGCTATGCCCTGGGCATTCTCAATATCCGCCTCAATGCCTGGATCACCGGGCTGTTCCTGATCTGCGAGGTGGCCGCCTTGCTGGTGATCGTCACCCTGGGCTTTGGCAATGCCAGCCAACCGGCGGCCAGCCTGCTGCAGCCGCAGGTGCTGGAGCAAGGGGCCCTGGTGGCTGCCCCCTGGGCGCTGGTGCTGGGCGCGGTAGGCATGGCGTTGTTCGCCTTCAACGGCTACGGCGGCGCGGTGCTGCTGGCCGAAGACATGAAGGACGGTGGGCGCACCGTGCACCGGGCGGTGTTGTGGTCGCTGGTCGTGGTGGTGGCCATCGAAGTCATCCCGCTGGCTGCACTGCTGATCGGTGCGCCGTCGCTTGAGGCGATGCTGGCCAGCGGCGACC
The DNA here is from genome assembly GCF_003940825.1 of Pseudomonas oryziphila. Taxonomy (NCBI): domain Bacteria; kingdom Pseudomonadati; phylum Pseudomonadota; class Gammaproteobacteria; order Pseudomonadales; family Pseudomonadaceae; genus Pseudomonas; species Pseudomonas oryziphila. The sequence goes on from NZ_CP034338.1 coordinate 2,781,414, forward strand.
CGATCGGCTACCTGCTGACCACCCATGGCAACGAAACCCTCGCACGGCTGGTCAGCGCCGGGATCTTCCTGTCGGTGTTCAATGCCATCGTCGCCATCGTCATCCAGGTTGGCCGGGTGGTGTACAGCAGCGGCCGCGATGCCATCTGGACACCGGCCCTCAACCGCGCCTTCACCGTGATCCACCCGCGCTGGGAATCGCCGTGGCTGGCCACGCTGTTCCTGGCCATCCCCTCGGCCTTGCTGAGCCTGTCCGGCAGCCTCGAAGAACTGACCTCGTTCACCGTGCTGTTGCTGCTGCTGATCTACCTGGTGGTGGCCGCTTGCGCCCTGTGCAGCCGGGTACTGCGCCGCGACCGCGAACACCCGTACCGCATGCCGCTGTGGCCCTTGCCGGCGCTGCTGGCCGTGAGCGGCGCCGGCTGGCTGCTGGTGACCCTGCTGCAACAGGCCTCGCTGCGCGACCTGCTGATCCTGTTCGGGCTGCTGGCGGTGTCGGTCATCCTCTACAGCACCCACGGCCGGCTCAGCCCGACCTTCCAGAAATTGTGAGCATCCAAGGAGTAGACATGCGTGCGCGTCAATTGGGCATTACCCTCGGCCACGGCACCCCGGGCCCGTTCAATGCCATCACCGATGTGCCGGGCGTGCGGGTTGGCCACAGCACCCTGCTGGATGAACAACGCCCGGCGCCGATCCGCACCGGGGTGACCGTGATCGAGCCGCGCCCCGGTGCCGCGCGCCTGGCGCCGTGCTTTGCCGGCTGTCATGTGCTCAACGGCAATGGCGATGCCACCGGCCTTGAGTGGATCCGCGAGGCGGGCCTTTTGACCACGCCGATCGCCATTACCAACACCCACAGCGTTGGCGTGGTGCGCGATGCACTGATCGCTGCCGAGCGTGAGCGCCTGGCGGATGACGCCGTGTACTGGTGCATGCCGGTGGTGATGGAAACCTACGACGGGCTGCTCAACGATATCTGGGGCCAGCACGTGACTCCGTTGCAGGTGCGCCAGGCGCTGGACAACGCTGCCCCCGGCGCGGTTACCGAAGGCCCGGTGGGCGGCGGCACCGGGATGATCTGCCACGAGTTCAAGGGCGGTATCGGCACTGCCTCGCGGCAGTTGCCAGCGCAGCAGGGCGGCTGGACGGTGGGGGCGTTGGTGCAGGCCAACCACGGCCAGCGCCAGGAGTTGCGCATCGATGGCTACCCGGTGGGCCGCCAGCTCGGGCACCTGCCGTCGCCCTTCGCCGAGCGTGAACAGGGCACCCCGGGCATGGGCTCGATCGTGGTGGTGATCGCCACCGACGCACCGTTGCTGCCGCACCAATGCCAGCGCCTGGCGCAACGGGCGTCGATCGGGATTGCCCGCACCGGTGGCGGTACCGAGGACTCCAGTGGCGATATCTTCCTGGCGTTCTCCACCGGTAATCAGGGCTTGCCGCCGGCCGACTACGGGCGCAAGGAGCTGGCCCAGTGCACGCAGGTGCGCATGCTCAACAACGACCATATCTCGGCGCTGTTCATGGCGGCGGCGGAGGCGGTGGAGGAGGCGATTGTCAATGCGCTGCTGGCGGGGAGGGCGATGGTCGGTAAGGGCGGGGCGGTGGTGCCGGGGCTCGATGGCGACACATTGCTGACTGCCTTGCATGAGGCAGGGTGGAGAGCCCAGTCCCAGCATTGAAAGCATCGCGGGGCAAGCCCGCTCCCACGCTGGAGTCCTAGAGTCCAGGATTCCAGGATTCCAGGATTCCAGGATTCCAGGATTCCAGGATTCCAGGACTCCAGGATTCTTGGACTCCTGGAGCGTGGGAGCGGGCTTGCCCCGCGATCGGGTCTGCTAGCGAGCGCGGGCGAAGGCGGGATTACCCGAGCGCGAAACTCTCAGCGCCACCAGGCTACCCAGTACGATCAATCCCGCCAGGGCATACAGCGCCGCATCGGTCGACCCGGTCTGGTCCTTGATGAACCCCACCAGGTACGGGCTGAGGAAGCCCGCCATCTGCCCGACCGAGTTGATCACCGCCAACCCCGCCACGGCGGTACCGGCGCTAAGCAGCGCGGTCGGCATCGGCCAGAACATCGGCAGGCCGGTCAGCGCACCCATGGTGGCGATCGACAGGCCGAGGATGGCAATGGTCGGCTGGGCGGCGAAGTTGACCGCGATCAGCAGGCCCAGGGCGCCCATCAGCATCGGCACGACCAAATGCCAGCGCCGCTCGTTACGCAGGTCTGCCGAGCGGCCCACCAGAATCATGAACACCCCGGCCAGCAGGTACGGAATGGCGCTCAGCCAGCCGATCAGCAGCGGGTTGTCGAAGCCCATGTTCTTGATGATCGACGGCAGCCAGAAGTTGATGGCATACACGCCGCTCTGGATGCAGAAGTAGACGAAGCCGAAGGTCCAGATCAACGGGTTGGTCAGCACGGCGAGCACGCCGTCACCGCTGGTGGCCGGTTTGCTCGCGGCATCGGCCGTCAGGTCTGCCTCGATCAGCTGGCGTTCTGCCGGGCTCAGCCAAGGGGCTTTCTGGTAGCCGTCGCTAAGCAGCACGATGGCCAGCGCACCCAGAGCCACGGTCGGCAGGCCCTGGATCAGGAACATCCACTGCCAACCGGCCAGGCCACCCTGGCCTGCCGCGAAGTGCTGCAGGATCCAGCCGGAGAACGGCCCGCCCAGCAGGCCGGACACCGGGATCGCCGACATGAACAGGGCCATGATCCGGCCACGGCGCGCCGCCGGGAACCAGCGCGAAAGGTACAGCACCACGCCGGGGAAGAAGCCCGCCTCGGCGGCGCCGGTGAGCAGGCGCAAGGCATAGAACTCGGTGGGGGTGGTGACGAACAGCAGGCAGGTACTCAGGCTGCCCCAGGCGATCATCATCAGCGCGATCCAGCGGCGCGGGCCGAAGCGGTTGAGCGCCAGGTTGCTGGGCAGGCCGCACAGCACGTAGCCGATGAAGAAGATACCGGCGCCAAGGCCGTACACGGTTTCGCTGAATTTGAGCGCGTCGAGCATCTGCAGCTTGGCGAAGCCGACGTTGACGCGGTCCAGGTAGTTGAACAGGTAGCAGATGAAAATGAACGGAATCAGCCGCAGGGTGATGCGCCGGTACAGCGCGTTGCGGGTGACGTCGTTGCCTTGGTCAGGGGCGGGGCTGTGTGCCATGATCGGGTTCTCTTTTGTTATGGTTGTCACCGCGTCGCCTGTCTCGGCGCTCGCCCTGACGAGTCTCGGGGAGTGTAGCGCCACTGTCTTTGTGCTTTTGCACAGCCCCAGCCAAAGCCTGCTGTGCCGCCGACCAACCCCAGGCAACCTTAAGGACCTGCTCATGTTCGAACTGGACCACGACCTGGCCCAGGACATCGTCGACCGGGCGATGGCCATCCTGCCGTGCAACGTCAACGTGATGGACAGCCAGGGGCTGATCCTCGGCAGCGGCGAGCCGGAGCGTATCAACACCCGCCACGAAGGCGCCCAGCTGGTACTGGCCAACGGGCGGATCGTCGAGCTCGACGTGGACGCCGCGAAGTGCCTGAAGGGTGTGCAGCCCGGGGTCAACCTGCCGCTGATGCTCGATGACCGGCTGATCGGCGTGCTCGGCCTGACCGGCGACCCGCAGCAACTGCGCACCTACGGCGAGCTGGTGCGCATGACCGCCGAAATGCTCCTGGCCCAGCGCCATTTGCAGGTGGAGCAGCAATGGCGCCGCCAGCGTTGCGACGACCTGCTGGCCCTGCTGCTCGGCGGCAGCGGTGAATCCCCCCGGCTGGTCGATGAGGCCCAGCAGCTCGGGCTCAAACCCAACCTGCCACGCATTCCCTGCCTGTTCGAGCTGCAGGCCGGCCCCCCGGCCGAAGCCTTGTCGGCCTGGCTGATGAGCCGCTACCCCGACAGTTGGTGTGTAAGCCCCGCGCGCCAATCGCTGCTATGGTGCCGCCCGGCCAACGTGGCGTTGGACGAACCGCGCTTGCTGGAGCGCCTGCAACGCCATGGCTGGGTGGCCGAACGCCTGGCCCTGGGCAGCCCGGCGCAAAGCCTGGAGCAACTGCGCCGCGGCTACCGGCGGGTGCGCGACCTGTTGGCCTACGGGCGCGAAGTGCTGCCAGGCGAGCGCCTGCTGTCGCTGGCCCGCTACCGCCTGCCGGCGCTGCTCTGGCGCCACCGCAACGACGATGCCCTGGACGAGCTGCTCGAACCCTTGCTGCGCGTGCGCGCCAAGGATGCCAGCGGCCAGCTGCTGGCCACGCTGCGCGCCTGGTGCTCCCATGACGGGCAGAGCCAGGCCTGCGCCGATGCCTTGGGGATTCACCGCAACAGCCTGCGCTATCGGCTTGAACGCATCGCCGAGCTGGGCGAAGTCGATCCGCTGCGTCTGGAAGGCATGCTCAGCCTGTACCTGGGCTTGCAATTGTTACCCGCAGACTGAATGCTGCGCCGCGTTTTTCATGGAGATGTGCATTGGATTCACTGACGCAAGCTGTACTCGGCGCCGCCCTGCAAGGCGCTGTGCTGGGCCGTATTCAAGGTCGCCGTTCACTGTTTTACGGCGCCGCCCTGGCCACCTTGCCGGACCTCGACGTGCTGATCCGCTACGCCGACCCGGTGTCGCAGATGACCTTCCACCGAGGCTTTTCCCATTCGCTGTTCGTCCTTACCGGGCTTGCACTGTTGATGGCCTGGACGGTCGCCTGGCTGGGGCAGCGCTACTGGCCGCACAAGGGCTACCGCTGGCCGCGGTTGTTCCTGGCGTTCTGGCTGGTGCTGGTCACCCACCCGCTGCTCGATGCGTTCACGGTGTATGGCACCCAGTTGCTCTGGCCCTTGCAGCCCACGCCGCAAAGCTGGGCAGCGGTGTTCATCATCGACCCGGTGTACACCGTGCCGTTGCTGCTGGCGGTGCTGTATGCAGCGTTCAAGGGGCTGCAGGGCAGGGCGGTCGGCGTGCTGTCCCTGGCGTTGGCGTTCAGCACGGTTTACCTGGGCTTTGGCCTGGCCGGGCGCATGGCCGCCGAGCAGCGCTTCAGCCAGGCATTGGCGCAGCAGGGCATCGTTGCCAGCGAGGTACGCGCCGTGCCGATGGCCTTCAACAGCCTGGTCTGGCGGATGTTGGCGAAAACCCCGGATGGCGATTACTACGAGGGCGTCAGTAGCCTGTTCGACCGCGAGCCGCCCGAGATGCTGCGCCAGCCGCGCAACCTCGAGGCCGGCAAGGTGCTGGCCAGCGTGCCGCTGCACGAACGCCTGCGCTGGTTCACTGGCGACTGGCTGCGTTACGACGTGGTCGGCGACGCGCTGGTGGTCACCGATCTGCGCATGGGGGTGCCGGGCAACTACAGTTTCCGCTTCCAGATGGCCCAGCGTGACGCTGCCGGCCAATGGCAGGTGATTCAGCCCAGGGGCTGGATCGGCGGCGGCGCGGCTTCGCTGTTCGATGGCGCCAAGCTGAGCCTGATCTGGCGGCGCATCCTCGACCAGCAGCCACCCTTGCCGCTGGCGGCCTGGGCCAGCCAATCGCTGGGGCATGCCGCCGAGGCCGGGCGCTGAGGGCGGCGGCCTTGCAATCTGCGGTTGCGCACCCATTTAGCTGGCTTGTCTTGTTCGGGAATACAGCATGGAACCCAACCGCTTCGGCGATATCGCCGCCTTCGTCAGCGCCGTGAAGGCCGGCAGTTTCACCGCTGCCGCCGCCAGCCTGGGCCTGACTCGTTCGGCGGTGGGCAAGAGCATCGCCCGGCTGGAAGCACGCATGGCGGTGCGGCTGCTCAACCGCACCACGCGCAAGCTGAGCCTGACCGACGAGGGGCTGGTGGCCTTCGAGCGCTGGCGGCAGATCCTCGACGACCTCGATGAAGTCGAGTCGACCATGGCCCAGCGCCGGGGCCAGCCCACCGGCACCTTGCGCCTGACTGCGCCGTTGTCGTTCGGCCAGCGCCATGTGCTGCCGATTCTCGACCGCTACCTCAAGCTGTGGCCCGAGCTGCGCGCCGATATCCGCTTTACCGACCGCTTCGTCGACCTGGTCGAGGAGGGCGTCGACGTGGCGGTGCGCATCGGCGCGCCGAAAGAGGACTCGCAGCTGCTGACGCGCACCGTGGCCTGGCAGCAGTTCGTCACCTGTGCCTCGCCCGACTACCTGCAGCGCCACGGCACGCCGCAGGTGCCGGCTGATTTGTACGGGCATGACAAGATCGCCTTCCTGGCCGGTGAAAAGTCCAGCCCGTGGCGTTTTCGCACCGACGCCGGGCTGCACCTGTGCGAGGAGCCGGGGCGGCTGAACATCGACAGCTCCGAGGCGATGCTCGATGGCGCGCGAGCCGGGTTCGGGCTGATTCACCTGCCCACTTACATCACCGGCGATGACCTGCGCACCGGGACGCTGGTCGAAGTGCTGCACGACTATCGCCCGCCGGCCGACCCGATCCGCATCGTCTACCCCAGCAAGCGGCACCTGTCGCCGCGGGTGCGCGGCTTCATCGACCTGCTGGTCGAAAGCTGGCAGGCCGGGGTGCCCTGGGAGACCTGATCTGGGCCACTGGCCTCATCGCTGGCAAGCCAGCTCCCACAACAAGGATCATTGTTTCCCTGTGGGAGCTGGCTTGCCAGCGATGAGGCCCCTCAAGCAAACCCTGCCTTTTGGGGAATCCAAGGCCCCAGTCCCGGGCCGGCCACCGGGTTTATCTCCCCGCACCCACCCCGGACACTCTGCTGTCACGCAAAATCCCACTGGAGCTCCCATGACAGCCCTGTCCGTACTGGACCTGGTCATGATCGGCGAAGGCAAGACCTACGCCGACGCGATCGAAGAAACCCGCCAGCTTGCCCGCCACGTCGAACAGCACGGCTACCGCCGCTACTGGATCGCCGAACACCACGACATGCCCGGCATCGGTTCTGCCGCCACGTCGCTGGTGATCAACGAAGTTGCCAACGCCACCCGGCAGATCCGCGTCGGTGCCGGCGGCATCATGCTGCCCAACCATGCGCCGCTGGTAGTGGCCGAGCAGTTCGGCACCCTCGATACCCTGCACCCCGGGCGCATCGACCTGGGCCTGGGCCGTGCGCCCGGTACCTCCGGCCCGACCATACGCGCCTTACGCGGCGCGGCGCCCGAGCGCGACTTTGAAACCGATATCGGCGAGCTGCGCGACTACCTCGCCGACAACGGCCAGCGCCCGGTGCGCGGTGTGCCCGGGCAGCATGACGTACCGATCTGGATCCTCGGCTCCAGCCTGTTCGGCGCCGATCTTGCGGCCAGGCTCGGCTTGCCCTACGCCTTCGCCTCGCACTTCGCGCCGCGCTACCTGCTGCAGGCCGTCGCCCATTACCGCGCCAACTTCAAACCCTCGGCGCAACTGGCCAGGCCCTATGTGATGGTGGGTGTGAATATCTTCGCCGCTGGTAGCGATGCCGAAGCCGACTACCTGGCCAGCTCGCACCGCAAGTGGATGCTTGACCTGCATGTGGGGCGTTACGGGCTGTTGCCCAAACCTCAGGAGGGGTATGTCGAAGGCCTGCCTGGCCATGAGCGGGCCGTGCTGGAGCAGGTGATGGCCTGCACCATTGCCGGTGGGCCGGAGCGGGTGAGGGAAGGGTTGCGCTCGCTGATCGAGCAGACCGGGGCGGATGAATTGATGATCGATTGCCGTATTCATGATCCGCTGGCGCGGCAGCGCTCGCATGCCCTTGCCGCCAGCGCGTTGGCGTCTTTGCAATAGTGCAAGGCCCGGCTATCGGGCCTTTGACACCTGATAGAAATGTCAGTAGCGATTTTGCTTTGTGGCGCCCATGATCAGTCTCGACTTGGTGCTCTGTGCGCACCAGGCATGAACGCAGTCATCAAAGGTGAACAACATGTCCAACAGACAAAACGGGACTGTTAAGTGGTTCAACGACGAGAAAGGATATGGATTCATTACCCCAGCCGGCGGGGGGGACGATCTGTTCGTGCATTTCAAGGCAATCGAGTCGGATGGATTCAAATCCCTGAAAGAAGGGCAGCCAGTCACCTTTGTTGCCGAGAGGGGGCAAAAGGGCATGCAGGCGGCACAAGTGAGGCCTGAGTAACTCGCCAATGTATGGCTCTGCGCAACCAGCTGCGATGGGAGGTGAAGATCATGGCAACAAAAGCTGTGCATTCTGGCCCCACTACCGTTGCAAAAGTGGATACGGGCCAAGTTGTGCCAAGTGAAAGCGAGGTTATTTTCTTGCAAAGTGCGGTGGGCGATGGCACCGCGATAATCCGTGAAGGCCAGCTGGTCAGCTACGATCTGGCCCAGGGGCCGGATGGCCTTTGGTATGCCGTCAACATCGTTATCGAAGATGAGCCGTACTTGAACTAGCACCGCGTCTGCTCCAGGCGCTGCACAACCGGCCAAACGTATCGCGGGGCAAGCCCGCTCCCACGAAGTTTGGAGGCAATCCAAACGCTGCGTGGGAGCAGGCTTGCCCCGCGATTTGGCCCGAACAGGCTATGCCTGGCGCAGGAACGGATAGTCCGTATACCCCTCAGCCCCATTGGCATAGTCGAACTGCGCCCGGTGCGCATTCAGCGGCGCCTGCTGCTGCAGCCGTTCGACCAAATCCGGGTTGGCAATGAACGCCCGGCCAAAGGCCACCGCATCGATCAACCCGCGTGCAAGCAAGTCTTCTGCCTTCTCGGCGGTGTAGGCGCCCGCAGCGACGATCACCCCGGGATAGGCAGCGCGGATCGCCTCTCGGAACTCATCGCGCAGCGGCTTGCCACCGGCCCAGTCCGGCTCGGACAGGTGCAGGTAGGCCAGGTTGCGCTTGGCCAGTTCGCCGATCAGGTAAAGACCGGCGGCCTCCTGGTCTTCACCATTGTCGATGCCATTGAAACCACCGAGCGGGAAGACGCGGATACCCACGCGCTCGGCGCTCCACTGGGCAATCGCGGCATCGACCGCTTCGAGCACGATGCGCGCACGGTTTTCCACGCTGCCGCCGTAACGGTCGTCGCGGGTGTTGGCGCTGGGGGTCAGGAACTGGTGCAGCAGGTAACCGTGGGCCGCATGCAGCTCAATGAAATCGAAGCCGGCTTCGCGGGCATTGGCCGCTGCCTGGCCAAAGTCGGCGACGATGCCGGCGATCTCGGCTTCGCTCAAGGCGCGTGGGGTTGAGGTGTCGACGCGGATGAGCTGGCTTTTCTCGTCCCGCAGCGTGGTGCGCGCATTGGCCGGCAAGGCAGAAGGCGCCACCGGCGCTTCGCCACCTGGTTGCAGCGAGGTGTGCGACACCCGCCCGGTGTGCCACACCTGCACTGCGCTGTGCCCGCCGCGCTGGTGGATGGCCTCGTTGACCTGGCGCCAGCCGGCGATCTGCTCGGCGGTGTGGATGCCGGGCGAACCGGAATAGCCCTTGGCCTGGAACGAGATCTGCGTGGCTTCGCTGATGATCAGCCCGGCGCTGGCCCGCTGGCCGTAGTACTCGGCCATCATCGCGGTCGGCACGTCGCCCGGCTCCAGGCTGCGCAGGCGGGTGAGAGGGGCCATGAAGACCCGGTTGGGCAGGGTCAGAGGGCCGAGTTTGAGAGGTTCGAACAGTTTCATTGAGGGCTCCATCGGAAGTGCTAGACGATGGCGCGCACGATACCGAGGTGATTGGGGAAAGGGGCTCCCGATACCCCGGCGTAACGCTCCCCAATGCATTGCAAAGGCATCAAGGATGCAGTGTCGGCGCCATCATTCGTTCAAGCCCCGCGTAATCCTTGTGCCCCACCGGCACCAGCCCGGTGGCGTCCTGGGACGCCACGAACCCGGCCAGTGCCTTGGGGTCATCGAGCATCGCCCGGCGCAGGCGCTGCTTCAGCGCCGGGCACAGGCTGGCGCTGAACACGTAGGGGTCGTAGTGGATTGGCGCCGAGCGCCACAGCACGCGCAGCTTTGCCGGGTCGACAGCGTGGCTGGCCAGGTAGGCGTCGGCCCGCTCGCTGGCGACAAAGGCGGCATCGACCCGCCCTTCGAGCAGCGCATCGAGCGCCTTGTCATGGTTGCCGGCGTACACCAGCGCCGCGAAGTAACGCGGCAGTGGAGTGCTGACCAGGGCGGCGAACTCGACGCTGGGCACCAGGCTGCCCGAAGTGCTGGCCGGGTCACTCAGCGCAACCCGCGTGCCGCGCACGGCGTTGAGGCTGGTCGGGCCGTCGGCGCGGGTCAGCAGCAGCGCCTGGTAATGGTTGCCCGCCGGGGTATAGGTGCCAGCGGCGAGGGTGTAGGTGGCGAACGGCTCGATGCGCCGGTCACGCTGGCGGGCGAGGATATAGGAGGCCGGCCCCAGCCGGGCGATGTCGGCGCCGCCGGAGACGATGGCATCCACCACGCTTTCGTAGGAGGCACTGATCACCAGTTCCACCGGCACGCCGACGGCCTTGCTCAGGCGTTCGACCAGGGGCTGGTGCTCGCGGGTCATGGCTTCGACGTTTTTGATCGGGATCACCGCCAGGCGCAGGCTGTGGGGCATGCAGTTGGCCAGCGCGGGGCCCGCCAGCAACTGCGCCAGCGCCAGGGCGCCGAGGGATTTCAGTACACGCATGCCTTGTCCTCGTTGCCGATGAAGGGGGGGTATTCGTGCAACTGGGCCGGCGACAGCGGCCGGCTGAAATGGTAGCCCTGGGCGATGTCGCAGCCGGCGAGCTTCAGGCACACCACCTGTTCGCGGGTCTCGACGCCTTCGGCCACCACCTCCAGGCCCAGGCGTTTGGCCAGGATGATGGTCGAAGACACGATCGGGCTGTCGTCGTAGCTGTTGCACAGCGGCGCGATCAGCGAGCGGTCGATCTTCAGCCTGGACAGCGGCAGCGCCTGCAGATGGGCAAACCCTGCATAGCCGCGGCCGAAGTCGTCCAGGCTGATACCGATGCCGGCGGCGCGCAGGCGGTGCAGGTGCTCCACCGCAGTGCCCTGGGGTTCGAGCACGGTGGTTTCGGTGATCTCCAGCTCCAGGCGCTGGGGGGTGATGCCGTAGTAATCGAGCTCGGCCAACAGCCGGTCACTGAAGTCGCCCTGGCGCAGTTGCAGCGCCGACACATTGACCGCCAGGTGCGCGGTCTGATCGCGCGCAGCCCAGCGTGCCAGCTCCTCGCAGGCCAGGCGCAGGACCTCCCAGCCCAGTTCGACGATGAACCCGCTGCGCTCGGCCAGGCCGATGAAACGGTCGGGGTAGAGCAGGCCGAACTGCGGATGATCCCAGCGCACCAGCGCTTCGTAGCCCAGCACCTGCAAGGTGTCGAGGCGGATCTGCGGCTGAAAGTGCAGGACGAACTGGCGCTCGCCCAAGGCGCTGCCAAAGGCCTGCTCGAGGGTGAACGCCTGGATGTCGGAGAGATTCAGCGACGGGTCGAAGAAGCGGTACTGGGCACGCCCGGCCTGCTTGGCCGAGTACATGGCGGCGTCGGCGCAGCGGATCAGCGCGTCGATGTCCTGGCCGTCGCGGGGGCAGATGCTCACGCCCACGCTGGGGCTGGTGTTGACCTCCTGGCCGTCGAGGGCGTAGGTGGCCGAGAGTTTCTCCACCAGGGCACGCACCCAGCCGTCGATCTGCTCCTCGCTGCGCTCGCCGGCCAGCAGCACCACGAACTCGTCGCCGCCAAAGCGCGAGGCCTCGTCGCCGGGCTCCAGCAGGCGCTGGATACGCCCGGCCACGGCCTGCAGCAGCAGGTCGCCGATCTTGTGCCCGAGGGAGTCGTTGATCGACTTGAAGCGGTCCATGTCGATGAACAGGATGGCCAGCAACCGGCGCTTGCCGCGCTGGCGAGTGAGCGCCTGGGCGGCCACCTCGACGAACTGGCGGCGATTGTGCAGGCCGCTCAAGTGGTCGGTGGCGGCGGCATGGCTGCTGCGCCGGTGCTCGTCTTCCAGGCGGCCGATCAGTTGCTGGTTGACCTGCTGCGCGTACTCGAGCTCGGTGAAGGCCTCCTGGCGCTTGTGCAGCAGGCGCAGGCCCCAGGCCAGGCTGGTGAGGATCAGCAGGGTCATGCTCAGGTTCAGCCAGAACTGGCGATTGGTGGTGCGGCTGGCGGGGGCGAGGATTTCATCCTGGCGCTGGCTGACCATCACGCTGAAACCGCGCTCGGGCATGCGCCGGTACAGGCTCTGGAAGGCGCCGTCGAGGCTGTACTGGGTGAGCTGGCCGGCGTCTTCGCCGCTGCCCGGCAGCCCGGGTACCAAGGTCTGACCGGCCACCACCACGCCGCTGCTGTCGATGCGCAGACGTTCCTGGCCGTCGTCCTGCAGCAGGCGCACCAGGCCGCTGCGGCCCAGGTCGATGTGCTGGAACAGTACCGCCAGGTAGCCGATGTCCAGCTGCACCACGAGGATGTTGTCGATCTCGCGGCCCGGCAGGTCGGTCAGCGGCAGCAGGAACGGCAGGCGCCAGTTGGGCAGGGTACTGTTGCCCGTCGGCAGGGCGCGGGGCAGGAAGGCCTTGAAGCCGTACTGCCCGACATGGCGCTTGAGCTGGTCGAGCCAGGCCTCGGGCAGTTGCTGTGGCTCGTCGGCATGGCTGGAGGAGAGCAGCCGGCCATGGCGGTCGTACAGGCTCATGCGCTTGAACACCGGGTCTTCGGCCAGCAGCCGGGCCAGGCTCAGGTTGCCCTGGCGCAGGCGCTTCATGTCGTCCTGGGTAACGCGGCCCACGGCCTGGGCACGGTCCACCAGCTGACGCAGGTTTTCGCCGACGATGCTTGCCAGGTTCAGGTGTTCGGCAGCTTTTGCTGACAGTGCATCCTGGCGCGTGGCGGCCTTCTGGTTGATGTGCAGCCCCCAGAGGAAGGTCAGGGTGACGGCGCACAGCATCAACAGCAGCAGCGGCAACAGCCCTGCGGATGAGAGAGAACGGCGGATCACTGCTGGTTTTCCCCTGCCCTGGGTGAGCGCTGAAAAATACGACAGAAAGATGACAGGCTAATGACTGGTGGCACATTGCCTCATGGCAACCACGGGGCCCTGTAGGAGCGGCCTTGTGTCGCGAAAGGGGTGCGCAGCGCCCCCAGGATCGTAGATTTACCTCAAGTTTGCTGGGGCTGCTGCGCAGCCCTTTCGCGACACAAGGCCGCTCCTACACACACACAAACTGCGGGCCCTGGGCGTGCCGCGACAAGTTGTCTGCTTGACTTCAATCGATGTAACAAGAGTTGTATCTTGACTTGATAGTCAATTTTTGTGATCGTGCGCGCCCTTCGCGCTTCACAAGCACCAGAACAAAGCATGGGCAGCGCCTGACTGCCCAGAGGATCAACCATGTCCAACCGTGAAATTTCCCGGCGTTCGTTCCTGCAAGGCGGGCTGATCGCCGGTGTCGGCGTGACCATGGCGCCGCTTGGCAGCCAGGCTTTCGCCGCCCTGATGGAAGACCGCGTCACCACTTCGCCGCAAAAGTGGATGAACCACGACGGCAAGGCGCGTTTTCGTAACGACGCGCTGTCCAAGGTGTGCGGCAACAAGGTGTTCGCCCGTGACATCCGCGCCAAGGACATGCCCGGCTGGCCGCAGCAACAGGGCCACGCCATGCTGCTCAAGGCCACCAAGGCCGACCGCATCTACGCAGGCTACGACCTGTCGCTGCTGGGCGCCGAGCTGCAGCCGGACCGCATCGTCACCGCCGACGACCTGAAGAAGGACGGTATCGCCTGGCCCGAAGCCCACTCGCCGGACCCGCTGCTGCCCCCCGGCCAGGTGCCGATGTTCATCGGCCACCCGGTGGCGATCCTCATCTGGAACGACTTCGAGCGCTTTCGCAAGGCCAAGCTCAAGCTGCAGTTCAACGACCAGGCCATCCGCTACGGCGCCCAGGCCCCGCTGTACCAGCGCGACCCTTACGGCAGCTTCCGCTTCGTGCGCGTGGGCGGCAATACGCCGTTCGACGAGGACGAATACTCGAGCCTGAAGAACACCATGCTGTTCCCCACCATCCTCGCCCGCAAACCGGTGTGGACCGCCGAGCCCAAGCAGCACGGCAACCTCACCGAGCAGGGGATGTTCTACGCCCAGCGCATCGACGAGCAGCTCAAGCAGCCGCCGGAAAACTGGCTGCTGTTCGACGAGCGCTACAAGACCCCGTCGATCGAGCCGGCGGCGCTGGAGCCGGACAACGGCAACGGCTGGTACGACCCGGCCACCGGCACCCTGCATTTCGTCGTGGCCACCCAGTGCCCGTTCGAAGTGGCGCAGGAATGCGTGCACATGATCAAGCCGTCGCGCTTCGGCCTGAAGAACCTGAACATGCACCCCGGCTACACCGTGGGCTACGGCTCCAAGGACAACAACATCTTCGTGTTCTACGCCGCCGTCGCTGCCTTGTACGGCGCGGGCGTGCCGATCCGCCTGGCCAACGACCGCTATGAGCAGTTCCAGAGCGGCATCAAGCGCCATCCGTTCGACATCCGCTACCAACTGGCGGTGGACAAGAACGACCTGAGCTTCAAGATCTTCCGCGCCGACATGAGCGTCGACGGCGGCGGGCGCATCAACTACAGCCCGTCGGTGGCGGCGGTGGGTGCTACCGCGGCGCAGTCGATCTACTACATGCCGCAGAACGACCTGTCCGTCACTGCCTACCACTCCCGTGGTGTCGAGGCTGGTTCCATGCGCGGCTACGGCACCCTGCAGAGCATGGCCGCCACCGAGATGATGGTCGATGAGATTGCCGACCGCCTGGGTGTCGATGCCATTGAGCTGCGGCGCAAGAACGCGCTCAAGTCGGGCATGAAGAACACCCAGGGCGCGGTCCCGGCCGGTGCCCTGCGCCTGCACGAGATCCTCGACAAGGCCAGCGCCCATGAGTGGTGGAAAAACCGCCATGAGCGCAAGCGAGCCATGGACGCCAAGGACCACGACAACTGGTATGGCGTGGGCTTTGCCATCACCCAGAAAGACTTTGGCACCGGCTCGGAAGCGCCGATGGCGGCGGTGGAGTTCACGGCCGACGGCCAGATCACCCTGCGCCACATCGGTACCGAGCTGGGCACCGGCATGTCGACCTCCCAGGCCCTGGTGGTCAGCGACTTCCTCGGCCGCGTTGCCGACCAGGTGCAGACCGCCCAGACCGAATGGCCTGAGCTGCAGCTGAGCACCAGCGGCAACCCCTACCTGATCAGCCAGGCCGAGCAGGACGCTGCGCTGCGCAACCCGCGCTGGGTCGGCAAGCTGGCTTCGCCGTCGTCGGCGACCAACTCGGCGTTCTACTTCAGCCACGCCACCCGCGAAGCGGCCCGCGTACTGTTCAACCACGGCCTGTGGCCGGCGGCCATGGCCCTGTGGCGCCAGGGCCCTTATGGCGGCCAGGCCAACCCGCTGGTGGTGCGCCGCGAGAACGCGGTGTGGGTCAACGGTGAGCTGACCGGTAACGGCCTGGCACCGATTCCGTTCGCCACGCTGGCCAAGAAGGCCCATGAAATGGGCCTGGTCACCGGCGTCAGCGTGCACGGCTTCAACCGTTGGAGCTGGGCCGAGGCCGACTTCGTCATCGACGGCGTGCGCGAGCGCCTGCCGCTCGATGCCCTGGCGGTCAAGTACGGCGACGGCGCGGTGAACGCCAAGAAGGCGCAGATGAACAGCGCCGGTTTCCACCTGCTCGACCGGCAGAACGCCGCGTACCCGGCCACCCAACTGAACAACGCCATGGTCACCTACTACAGCCCGGTGGCGACCATCGTCGAGGTGAAGGTGAACAAGGGCAGTGGCGAAGTGAGCGTGCTCAACCACCACAGCTGGGTCGAGTGCGGCCGGGTGCTGGTGCCCGAGCTGGTCAAGGGCCAGCTCGAAGGCGGCATCGCCATGGGTATCGGCCACGCATTGCTGGAAGAAATGCCCTTGTACGAGGGTGGCCCGGGCGAGGGCGACTGGAACTTCAACCGCTACCGCCTGCCGATGGCCAAGCATGTGGCGGTGTGGCAGCAGACCTCGGAAATCCTGCCGCCGTTGTCGCCCACCGACCCGTCCAAGGGCATCGCCGAAGTGGTGATGATCCCGGTGGTCGGCGCCATCGGCAACGCCGTGGCCCATGCCATCGGCAAGCGTGTCCGCGACCTGCCCATCACCCCCGCCCGCGTCAAGGAGGCCCTCAATGGCTGACCGCAAGCTGCAACTGACCCTCAACGGTCAACCTGTCGTCACCGAAGTGGTCCCCGATGACCTGGCGATGCTCGACTATCTGCACGAATACCAGAACCTCACAGGCTCCCGCCTGGGCTGCGGCCAGGGCATCTGCCATGCCTGCGTGGTGATCGTCGACAACCCCGACGGCACCAGCGAGGAAGTGCGCACCTGCATCACCGGCGCGCATTACTTCGAGGGCAAGAAGGTGCGCACCATCGAAGGCCACGCCAAGCGTGACGAGGCCGGCAACCTCACCGAGCTGAACCCGATCCAGCAGAAGTTCGTCGACCGCTTCGCCTTCCAGTGCAGCTACTGCGCCCCGGGCTTCGTCAACGCCGCCACCGTGCTGGTGGAGAAGGCCCAGCGCAAGCCGCTGAAAAAGAGCGAGCTGGAAGACGCCATCGAAGCCAGCCTCGGCCACCATGTGTGCCGCTGCACCGGCTACGTGCGCTACTACGAGGCGACCCGCGATGTGCTGGGCGACCTCGGCCTGGTCAAGGAGGGCTGAGCATGTCCCGTGTTTTCAATGGCCTGGCCCTGGCTGTCGGCCTGGTGCTGGCGTGCGGCGCGCAGGCGGCGGATGAGCAACTGGTCAAGCGCGGCGAATACCTCGCCCGCGCGGCGGACTGCATGGCCTGCCACACGGCCGAAGGCGGCGCGCCCTATGCCGGCGGCCTGCCAATCCATTCGCCGTTCGGTACCATCTACGGCACCAACATCACCCCGGACAAGCAGTACGGCATCGGCAACTACAGCACCGACGAATTCTTCGCCGCCCTGACCGAGGGCAAGCGCAAGGATGGCGCCAACCTGTACCCGGCCATGCCCTACACCTCGTACCACCTGGTCAAGCGTGAGGACTCGGACGCCATCCACGCTTACCTGATGACCGTGGCACCGATCAATCGCCCGGCACCGCAAACCAGCCTGAGCTTCCCGTTCAACGTGCGCACCGGCCTGATGGGCTGGAACATGCTCTATGGCAAGAGCGTGCAACTGGAAGAGGGCAAGGGCAACAGCGAAGCCTGGAAACGCGGCCAGTACATGGTCGAAGTGCTCGGCCACTGTGGCGAATGCCATACCCCGCGCAACCCGATTGGCGCGCTGCAGCAGGACAAGCGCCTGACCGGCGGCCTGCTGCTGGGCTACCTGGCGCCGAGCCTGCTGGCCAAGGACCTGGCCGAACGCGGCTGGAACCAGGCGGACCTGGCCACCTTCCTCAAGCACGGCATGAGTGCCCAGGGCAGCATGTTCAACGAGATGTACCCGGTGGTGCACCACAGCACCCAGCACCTGGAAGACAGCGACCTGTCGGCCATGGCCACCTACCTGCTGGGCGACCAGCCGCCGGCGGCCAAGGTGGTGCAGGCGGTGGCCCATGAAACCCTGGGCGAAAGCGCCAAGCGCGGTCGCCAGCAGTACCTCAACGTCTGCGCCGGCTGTCACGGCGTCGATGGCGAGGGCAAGCCACACATCGCCGTGGCCATGCAGGGCAACACCGTGCTGCGCCAGGCCGACTCGCGAAACCTGGTCAAGGCCATCGTCGACGGTATTCGCGAACAGCAGTTCACCGGCTTCGAGCGCATGCAGCCGATGCCGGGTTTCGCCGACAAGCTCGACGACCAGCAACTGACCGACATGGTCAACTACCTGCGTGAAGCCTGGGGCGGTTTGCCGGGCGACCTGAGCACCCAACAGCTGGCCCAGCTGAAGGCGGACTGACGTGCAGCATCTCGACCTGCAGGTGGTGCAACAGGCGGCGCAGTGGTCGCGTGACGGCTTGCGCGTATGGCTGTGCACCGTGCTCTGCACCTATGGCTCGGCGCCTCGTGCGCCGGGCTCGCTGCTGGCCGTGAGCGAGGGCGGGCACTGGGTGGGGTCGCTGTCCGGCGGTTGCGTCGAGGAGGACTTCCTCGAACGCGTCGCCGCCGGCGAGTTCGTCGATGCCGTCAGCGTGGTGCGCTATGGCGACGGCAGCGACACGCGTTCGAACATCCGCCTGCCCTGTGGCGGCATCCTCGATGTGCTGGTCGAGCACCTGCCGGGCGATTGCGACACCCAGGCTCACCTGGCGCAACTGGAGTCGGCGCTGCTGGGCCGGCGCCGGTTGTTGCGCGAGGTGAACCTGCGCAGCGGTACGCGGCAACTGCACGATGATCTAAGCCAGGGGCCGCGGGTGGAGCAGGGCGAAGCCAGCGTGCGCCTGCGCGTTGGCGCCGCCCAGCGCCTGCTGCTGGCGGGGTATTCGAGCGTCGCGCACTTCTGCGCCGAGTTCGGCAAGGGCCTGGGCTTTGAGGTAGTGCTGTGTGATCCGCGTGACGAGGTGATGGACAACGTGGTGCTCGACGGGATAGAAATCCGCCGGGAACTGCCCTCGCTGTTCATCGCCAACGGTGGCTGCCACCGCGACACGGCGGTGGTGGCGCTCACCCACGACCCGAAGATCGACGACCTGGCCATGCTCGAAGCCGTACAGACCGAAGCTTTCTATATAGGCGTGATGGGCTCACGCGCCACCTCGGAAAAACGCCGTGAACGCCTGCGCCGCATCGGCGGCCTCGGCGATGCCGAGATGGCCCGCATCCATGCGCCCATCGGCCTCAACCTGGGCAGCAAGACCCCGGCGGAAATCGCCCTGGCGGTGCTCGCCGATATCCTGCGTACCCGCAGCGGCATTGGCCGCGAGGCACTGTGACGGTCGTCGCGCTGGTACTGGCGGCGGGGCAGGGCTCGCGCTTTGGCGCCGACAAGCGCCGCGCCGTGCTCGCTGATGGCCGCAGCTTGTTGCAGCAGAGCGTCGAGCGGGCCCTGGCGGTGTTCGACGAGGTGCGGGTGGTACTTCGCGACGGCGAGAGTGCCGACGTGCTGGGGTTGCCTGCCACTTGTTGCATCGTCCCTAGCCCCGATGCGGGGTTGGGCATGGGGCACAGCCTGGCGGCCGGTGCGGCTTCGTTGAGTGACTGCGATGCTCAGGCGGTGGCCATCGTGCTGGGGGACATGCCCTGGATCTTGCCGCAAACCTACCGTCGCCTGGTCGAGGCGGCGGATCCGGGAGCTATCGTGGTGCCGCGCTACCAGGGCCAGAACGGCCATCCGGTGCTGTTCGGCCATGATTATTGGCCTGAGCTGGCCAAGCTGTGCGGTGATGAAGGGGCGCGCTCGGTGCTGCAACGGCACCGTGATCGTGTAAGGGTGCTGGACGTGGACGACAGTGGGGTGTTGCGCGACGTCGATACACCTGCCGCGCTCGACTAGACTGCTTCGGGTCGTTCAAGGCCCATCGCGGGGCAAGCCCGCTCCCACGCAGCGGGCTTGCCCCGCGATGGCTGTTAAGCAGCATCGTTCACCGACGCCACCTTTGCGGTGGCCTCCTAGCAGGGACCCAATTACCCACCCCAGGCACAGGAGCACAGCAATGACTACCTCACCTGACGACAAACGCCCACAGCCAGACCCGGCCGAAGACAACGCCTTCTTCCCCTCGCCGTATTCCCTCAGCCAGTTCACGTCCAGCAAGTCCGACCTCAGCGACGCCGACTACCCAGCCCCTTATAAAGGCGGGCGCTGGAAAATCCTGCTGATCGGTGCCGATGAGCGCTACCTGCTCACCGACAACGGCACGCTGTTCTCCACCGGTAACCACCCGGTGGAAACCCTGCTGCCCATGTACCACCTGGACAAGGCCGGCTTCGCCTTCGACGTGGCCACCCTGTCGGGCAACCCGGTCAAGTTCGAATACTGGGCCATGCCCGGTGAAGACCAAGAGGTGCTGGGCCTGTTCGAGCGCTACCGCAAGGCGTTCAAGCAGCCACGCAAGCTGGCCGAGGTACTCGAAGGTTCGCTGGCCGACTACATAGGTGTGTTCATCCCCGGTGGCCACGGTGCGCTGATCGGCCTGCCGCACAGCAAGGAAGTCGGGCAAGTGCTGCAATGGGCCGCCGATAACGACAAATTCGTCATCAGCCTGTGCCACGGCCCGGCCGCGTTGCTGGCCGCCGGGCACCTCTACAAGGGCTACAAGATGTGTGCCTTCCCCGATGACCTGGATGCCAAGACCCCGGACATCGGCTACATGCCCGGCCACCTGACCTGGAAGTTCGGCGAGCGCCTCAAGGCCTGTGGCGTTGAAATCATCAACGACGGTATTTCCGGCGCCGTTCACCAGGACCGCAAGCTGCTCACCGGCGACAGCCCGCTGGCGGGCAATGCGCTGGGCAAATTGGCCGCCGCGGCGCTGCTCAAGGCTGGCAACGGCGGGTGATCGGCACGCTTGCTACCACAGTGGCGCTCTGGGCGGTTCAGCCCTCGTGCGCCACGCTCAACACCACCTTGCCGATATGCCGGCCCGACTCCATCAATGCATGGGCCTGGCTGGCCGCCGCCAGCGGCAGGGTGGCGTGGATCAGCGGCTTGACCGCGCCACTGTGCACGTGGTGCCAGACCTGAGCCTGCAGCTCGGCGAGAATTGCCGCCTTGTCGTCGGCACTGCGCGCGCGTAGGGTCGAGCCGATATGGGTCAGGCGCTTGGTCAGCATGGGGAACAGGTTCACCTCGCTGGCCGGCCCCTTGATCACGCCGATCTGCACGATGCGCCCGTCCATGGCGGCGGCCTGGAAGTTCCGCGCCACGTAGTCGCCGGCAATGATATCGACGATCACATTTACGCCCTTGCCCTCGGTGTGCAGCATCACCTGCTCGACGAAGTCTTCGCGGGTGTAGTCGATGGCCACATCGGCGCCCAGTTCAAGGCTGGCGGCCTGCTGGGCTGCGTCCTTGACCGTGGTGAAGATTTGCCTTGCGCCAAAGGCCTTGGCCAGTTGGGTGGCGGTGGTGCCGATGCCCGAGGCGCCGCCGTGGATCAGGATGCTGTCGCCGGCCTTGAAACCGCCGCGCTGGAACAGGTTGACCCATACGGTCATGAAGGTTTCCGGCAGCGCCGCCGCTTCGATCATGCTCAGCCCCTGGGGCAGGTGCGCGGTGGTGCGCTCATCGGCCACGGCGTATTCGGCATAGCCGCCACCGGTTACCAGGGCCAGCACGGCATCGCCGAGGGCGAAGCGACTGACCTGTTCGCCCAGTGCCACCACCTTACCTGCGATTTCCAGGCCGGGAATGTCCGAGGCACCCGCGGGCGGATCGTACAGGCCCTTGCGTTGCAGCAGGTCCGGGCCGTTGACGCCGGCGGCGTGGACCTCGATCAGAACTTCGCGCGGGCCAGGCCGTGGCGTGTCGCGGGTGGTCGGCTGCAGCACCTGCGGGCCGCCGGGCTGGGTAATCTCGATGGCAGTCATGTGGCGGGGGAGGATGTGACGCATGGTGACCTCTGTCATTCTGAACAACGTGCCGCACAGGGTAGGCAACAACCTCCCGGCGGTCGCGCGGCGTTTTTGCGGCGCACCGTTGCAGATTTTCTTCGAGGAACGCGCTGATGAATTGGGATGACGCACGCATGCTGCTGGCACTGAGCCGCGAACGCACCTTGCGCCGGGCGGCCCGGGTGCTGCGGGTCGATCAGGCCACGGTGGGGCGGCGGGTGGCGGCGCTGGAGGCCGACCTGGGCTCGACGCTGTTCCTGCGTACGCCCGCGGGCTATCAATTGACCGCCAGCGGCGAGCTGGCGGCGGAACTGGCGCAGCAGATGGAACGCGCGGCGCTGGAATTGGCCGCACGGCTGCAGGGCACCGACAACGAGTTGGCCGGTGAGGTGCGGATAGCAACCACCGATTCGCTGGCCTGCGACTTTGTCTTGCCGGCACTGGCGCAATTGCAGCAGAGCCATCCGCAGATCCGGGTGATCCTTGCCAGTGGCTCGGAGCTGGTCAACCTGTCCCAGCGCGAAACCGATATCGCCATCCGCAACCTGCGCCCCGACAACCCGGACCTGGTCCTGCGCAAGCTGGCCAGCTGGTCGCTGGGCCTGTTCGCCAGCGACAGCTATGTGCAGCGCTGTGGCGAGCCGGGCGAGGGCGAGGGTTTCAGCGGTCATGAGCTGGTGGTCTACGAGCCGTACTGGCGCGGCAACCCGTCACCGACTTTGGTGGATGAGCCGATAGGCCAGGCGCGGGTGGCGCTGGCGGTCGGCTCGAACCTGATGTTGCGGCGGGCGATCGCCAGCGGCTTGGGCGTCGGCGAAATCCCCATCGAGCTCGGCGAGCGCGACGGCCTGCGCCGGCTGTGGCCGACCCGTGCGCGACGCAAGCCCTATGAGGTGTGGTTGGTCACCCATCAGGACTTGCGCCACACCGCACGGGTGCGGGTGGTGATCGAGGCGCTGGTGCGTGCCTTCGCCATGCCTTCGGCTGGCTGACGAAAGCACCCGTTCAGCTGCGCACGAACGCCAGCAGATCGGCGTTGATGGTCTCGGCATGAGTGGTCGGCATGCCATGGGGGTAGCCCTGGTAGAGCTTGAGCGTGCCGTTGCGCAGCAACTCGGCCGAGCGCACCCCGGCGTTTTCATAGGGCACGATCTGGTCGTCATCGCCATGCATCACCAGTACCGGGATGTCGATACGCTTGAGGTCTTCGCTGAAGTCGGTCTGGGAGAAGGCGACGATGCCATCGTGGTGCGCCTTGGCGCTGCCCATCATGCCCTGGCGCCACCAGTTCAGGACCACCCCTTCGTCCGCTTTCGCCCCGGGCCGGTTGTAGCCGTAGAACGGCCCGGCGGGCACGTCGTGGAAGAACTGCGCGCGGTTGGCCGCGACCTGGGCCTGGAAATCATCGAACACCGATTTCGGCAGGCCGCCGGGGTTGCTCTCGGTCTGGACCATCAGCGGTGGCACGGCGCTGATCAGCACGGCCTTGGGCACCTTGTCCTGGGGATGGCGGGTGAGGTAGCGGACCACCTCGCCACCGCCGGTGGAATGGCCGACATGCACGGCGCCCTGGCTACCGAGGTGGTTGACCACGGCTGCCACATCGTCGGCGTAGTGGTCCATGTCGTGGCCATCCCACACTTGGCTTGAGCGGCCATGGCCACGGCGGTCATGGGCGATCACTCGGTAGCCCCGTGCCAGGAAGTAGAGCAGTTGGGCATCCCAGTCGTCGGCGCTGAGCGGCCAGCCGTGGTGGAAGTGAATGGCCTTGGCGTCCCGTGGCCCCCAGTCTTTGTAGAAGATTTCCACGCCGTCTTTCGTCGTGACGTAGCCCATGATCGCTTCTCCTATGTGATGAGCCTGCGCAGGCAGCCTGAGTTGTCAGGCCGTCGAACAACTGTAGGAGCAAACGGCGTTTGCCTATGACCTTTCGTCTTGTAATGAACCCCGCGCGGGTGCAGAATTCACGCCAATTACGTAATACGTACCACGCTACGAAGTATCGGAGACAGCATGGCCCGGGCCGGCATCAGCAAAGCGCAAGTTCAGCAGGCTCAGCAATCGCTGATCGCCAGGGGCGAGCATCCCACCATCGATGCAATACGTATCGAGCTCGGCAATACCGGCTCTAAAACCACCATTCACCGGCACCTCAAATCCCTTGAGCAGCAGCCCGTCGGGCTGGCTGATAGCAGCAGCCTGAGCGAGCCGCTGACGCGGCTGGTCGCGCAACTGGCGGCGCAACTGCAAAAAGAAGGGCAGGCGCGCATCGACGCGGCCGAGGCGCAGCACAACGAACAGTGCGCGCAGTTGCAGCTGCAACTGCAACTGAGCCAGCGCGCATTGGCCGCTGCCCATCAGCAGCACCAGGTTCAGGCCAGTGCCTTGCAGGCCGCGTCGGACAAACTGGCCACCACCCAGGCCAGCCTGCAGGCGGAACTGTTGCGCAGCGCCAGTCTTGATCAGGCGCTCGGTGAGCTGCAGTTGCGCCTGGCCGACAAGGACGCGCAAATTCGCTCGCTTGAAGACCAGCAGCGGCGTGTCGACACCCAGGTGCGGCAGTTGCAGGGCCAGTTGCAAACCCTGCAGCAGGGTGGCATCGCCCGTCAGGAAGAGCTGACCCGCCTGCACCGCGACAACGAACGCCTGCTGGCCGAGCAGCGCCAGGCGGTTGCGCAATGCACGCTGCTTGACGGCCAGCTGGAGCAACGCGATGCCCAGGTGCAGGGCTTGCGCGCGATCCTTGCTCAGGCCCAGGGTGCCGGCGAAGAGTTGCGCCGTCAGTGCGCCGAGCGTGACCAGCAACTGGCCCAGCTGCGCGCCATCCAGCAGGGGGCTGCGCCCCCCTGAGCTGCCACCGGGCAGGCTATAGTCATTGCCGTCGAGAGTTGGATGACAAGGGATCCAGATGTGCGCAGCCAGGAAGCAGACTGAGGAGGGCGCCTTTGCCGTGACCGGCGAGGGCCGTGCCGTGGCGTTGTTCCGCCTGGTGCTGGGTTTCATGGCCGTGGTGATGTTGGCCTTCATGCTGATCGAGGGCTGGCGGATCTGGCGCGATTACCGCCAGGCCTTTTTCAACGCCGAGAACGCGGTGACCAACCTGGCCCGGGCCACCGCCCAGCACGCCGAGGATGCCATCCGCCAGGTCGACGCCATTACCGCGGCGCTGGCCGAGCGCCTGGAAGGCGATGGCTTCGAGCACATCGACCGGCCGCGCCTGCATGCGCTGCTCAAGCAGCAGGTGCAGATCATGCCGCAACTGCACGGGTTGTTCGTCTACGCGCCGGACGGCAGCTGGGTGGTCACCGACCAGGACGTGGTGCCGGCCAATGCCAACAACGCCGACCGTGACTATTTCATCTACCACCGCACCCACGCCGACCGCCAGGTACGCATCGGCGAGGTGGTGCGCAGCCGCTCCACGAATGACCTGATCATCCCCATCTCGCGCCGCCTGGACTACCCTGACGGCCGCTTTGCCGGGGTGCTGCTGGGCACCATCAAGGTCGATTGGTTCGTGCGCTATTACGGCGACTTCAAGATCGACGAGCGCGGCGCCCTGGTGCTGGCCAAGCGCGATGGCACCATCCTCGTGCGCCGGCCATTCGTCGAGCAGGTGATCGGCCGCAGCCTGGCGGGCAGCGATATCTTCCGCAAATACCTGCCCTATGCCAGCGAGGGCGTGGCCGAGGCGGTGGCGGTGGTCGATGGCACGCCACGCTTGTATGGATTTCGCGCGTTGTCGAGCTACCCGCTCGTGGTGGAGGCGGGGTTGTCCCGCGAGTCGATCATCGCGCCGTGGCGCCACGACATGCTCAAGTCGCTGGTGGTGCTGGTTTTGCTGTTGGTCGGGGTGGCCGGCTTTGGCTGGGTGGTGCTGCGTCAGTTACGCGAACGCATCGTCATCGAGCGGGCGTTACACCAGGCCCACCAGACGCTCAAGGCGCTGGCCCTCACCGACAGTTTGACCGGGCTGGGCAACCGCCGGCGGCTGGACGCGGTGCTGGAGCCGGAGCTGCGTCGGGCGCGTCGGCAGGGCTATGCGGTGGCGCTGGTGATGCTCGACCTCGACTATTTCAAAGCCTACAACGACCGCTATGGGCACCTGGCCGGCGATGAGTGCCTGCGCCGTTTTGGCGGGCTGTTGAAGCAAGTGCTCAAGCGCCCGGGCGACCTGGCGGTGCGCTATGGCGGCGAGGAGTTCACCCTGTTGCTGCCCAATACCGATGCCCAGGGCGCCAGCCAGATCGTCCAGGAAGTCCTGCAACTGCTACGCCGCCAGGCCATCGAACACGCTGGCAGCCCGCTGGGACAGGTGTCGGTCAGCGCCGGCATCGCCGTGGGGGCGCCCACCCTGGAGGCGGTGACACCAGAAAACCTGATGGCTGCGGCGGATGCGGCGCTGTATCAGGCCAAGCACCAGGGCAGGGACCGGTTTTGCCTGGCGGGCAGTGTGGAAGTCGGTGTGCAGCCCTGAGCGTCTAAACGGCTAGCCGCATGGCACAACGATCTTCAAGCCCATGCGCCCGTTCGCCTGCCAATATCGATTTGAGGCGCTGATCCAGCGCTTCATCCCCCAGCCGTTCGAACCCATAACGCTGGTAGAACGGCCCATTCCACGGCACTTCGCCAAAGGTGGTCAGGGTCACTGCCTGCAGCCCGAGCTGGCGCGCCGCTGTTACCGCCCGATCCAGTAACTGCCGGCCAAGGCCTTGGCCCTGGGCGTCCTGGCGGACCGACAGCTCATCGATGTGCAGCACCGCGCCGACACGGTTGGCACACAGGAAACCCAATGGCCGGTCCTGCGCATTCACCGCCACCCAGCTGGTGCCCGCCAGGAAAAATTCGGCATGCGCTGCTTCAGCCATGGCCTCGCTGTCGGCCAGCCAGGCCAATGTCGGGTACTGCCTGAACGCCTGGGCGGCGGAGCGTTCGATGGCGGGCAGCAGGGGGAGGTCGGTGGCGAGGGTAGGGCGAACGGTCATGGCAGGGGCTCGAGGTGGGTAGTGGGATTGTGCCCTAAAGCCAGAGGTGATCAAGATCGATGCTGGCCTGGGCCGGCCTCATCGCTGGCAAGCCAGCTCCCACAGGGTTATGCGATCGAGGTAGGAGCAGCTGTATTTGTAGGAGCGGCCGTGCAAGTTCGTTGTGTGGGAGCTGGCTTGCCAGCGATGAGGCCTGTCGAGAGTGCTTGCATTGTAATTGTTATAACGTAACATTTACTACTCTCACCGACCAAGGTCTCCCTCCGTGATCCGCAGAAACCCCTCCGGCCATCTCCCCGAAATCGCCGCCTCGGCCTACATCGACCACACCGCGATCATCTGCGGCAAGGTGATCATCCACGACAACGTGTTCGTCGGCCCCTACGCGGTGATCCGCGCCGACGAGGTGGATGCCAGCGGCGACATGCAGCCCATCGTCATCGGCGCCAACTCCAATATCCAGGATGGCGTGGTGATCCACTCCAAGTCCGGCGCCGGCGTGCGTATCGGCGAGTTCAGCTCCATTGCCCACCGCTCCATCGTGCACGGCCCGTGCGAGGTCGGCGACCGGGTGTTCATCGGCTTCAACAGCGTGCTGTTCAACTGCAAGGTGGGTGACGGCAGCGTGGTGCGGCACAACTCGGTGGTAGATGGCCGCGACTTGCCGGCGCGTTTCTACGTACCGCCCACCGAACACATCGGCCCGCACACCGACCTTGCCAGCTACCCGCCGGTGAGCGTTTCGGCCTCGGAGTTCTCCGAGGACGTGGCGCGCACCAACATCGACCTGGTGCAGGGCTACAAGGCCCTGCACAACGAGTTCTGAGCATGGACAGGCTGCTGGTACGCAATGCCCGGCTGGTCAACGAGGGGCGTGAGTTCGACGCCGACTTGCTGGTGCGCCGCGGTCGCATCGAGCGGATCGACGCAAGCATCGATAACGTGCGCGCAGATCGGGAGATCGACGCCAAGGGCGCCTTCCTGCTGCCGGGGATGATCGACGACCAGGTGCATTTCCGCGAGCCGGGCGCGCCGCACAAAGGCAGCATCGCCAGTGAGTCGCGGGCGGCGGTGGCCGGGGGCATCACCAGTTTCATGGACATGCCCAACACCAGCCCGCCGACCCTGACCCGCGAGGCCCTGGCCGACAAGCGGCGCTGGGCGGCGGCGGGGTCGCAGGCCAACTATGGCTTTCACTTCGGCGTCAGCCGCGACAACCTCGACACCATTGCCGCCCTCGACCCACGCGAGGTGGCCGGGATCAAGGTGTTCATGGGGGCGTCCACCGGCAACCTGCTGGTGGACGACCCGCAGGTGCTGGAAAAACTGTTCGTCTATGCGCCGACCATCGTGCTTGCCCATTGCGAACACACGCCCAGCATCCTCGACAACGAGGCCTGGTGGCGTGACCGACACGGCGAATTCATCCCGCCGGCCGCGCATCCGCTGATTCGCGATGCCGAGGCCTGCTATCGCTCGTCCAGCCTGGCCGTCGAGCTGGCCAGGCGCTTTGGCACCCGGCTGCACGTGCTGCACCTCACCACCGCGCGGGAGCTGGCGTTGTTCGAGCCCGGCCCGCTGGCCGGCAAGCGCATCACCGCCGAGGTGTGCCTGCACCACCTGCATTTCGACGACAGCGACTACGCCAGCCTCGGCCACCTGATCAAGTGCAACCCGGCGATCAAGACCGCCAGCGACCGCGAGGCGCTGCGCCGGGCGCTGGCCGAGGACCGCATCGACGTGATCGGCACCGACCATGCGCCGCACACGCTGGAGGAAAAGCGCCGCACCTACAGCCGCGCGCCGGCCGGCTTGCCGCTGGTGCAGCACGCGCTCCCGGCGGCGCTGGAGCTGGTCAGTGAGGGGGCCTTGAGTTTGCCGCAGGTGGTGCGCAAGACCAGCCACGCAGTGGCCGAGCTGTTCGCCATTCGTGAGCGGGGCTTCTTGCGTGAAGGGTATTGGGCCGACTTTGCCCTGGTAGAGCGCCTGGCTGCACCGCGCCCGGTGGCGGCCGATCCGGTGCTGGCCCATTGCGGCTGGACGCCGTTTGCGCAGCGCAGTTTTCACCATGTGGTGCGCAGCACGGTGGTCTCCGGGCAATTGGCTTGGCATGAAGGGCAGGTGCAGGACGGCTGCCAGGGGCTGCCATTGATGTTCGAGCGCTAGCCCAACCGCCGGCGGCGCGGTCGGTGTGGGAGCTGGCTTGCCAGCGATTGGGGCGCAAAGCGCCCCCCAAATTTCACAGGAGTACACCAATGACCGAAGACGAACTGCTGCGCCAGCCTGTCAGCGCTTACATGAACGAACCCCAACGCCAATACTTCCGCAACCTGCTGCTGGCCGAACGCGACGCGCTGCAGGCCCGCATCGACCAGGAATTCCGCGCCCTGCGCGAGCAGGAGGTGCACAGCGACCCGGCCGATATCGGCAGTGCCGAGGAAGAACGCCATTGGCAGCTGCGCTCGCTGGAACGCGAAAAGAAGCTGCTGGACAAGATCGACCAGGCGCTGGAGCGCCTGGCCCGTGGCGAGTACGGCTGGTGCGAGGAAACCGGCGAGCCGATCGGCCTGCGCCGCCTGCTGCTGCGGCCCACCGCCAGCCTGAGCATCGAAGCCAAGGAGCGCCAGGAGCTGAGGGAGCGGCATCTGCGCCACGACGCTTAATCGCTGTTCAGCGCCAGGGCCTGCAGCTGCCAGCGCACCGAGCTCACGCCTTTCTCCAGGCTCACCCGGCTGACCAGGCGTTCCAGCGTGGCGGGTGCCTGCGGGTTGCCCAGCAGTTCGGCACGCACTTCCAGGCGCGCCGGGTCAGCCAGGTCCTCACTGTGCAGCGACTGCAGGCGCAGGCCTGGGTCGCTGAGGCTGTGCAGCATCAAGCTGCGCACCTGGATCTCGTCCTCGGCGCGGCAGACGATGCGCACTTCGAAACGCTGCTCGACCTCGCTGGCCGGCACCACCTCCTGGCGGTCCAGCCGTTGGGCGATGTCACGCAGCAGGATATTGGCGCACAGCACCACCAGGCTGCCCAACGCGGCCTCCAGCAACAGGCCAAGGCTGCACAGCACCCCGACCGCGGCGGTGCACCAGAGGGTGGCTGCGGTGTTCAGGCCGCGTACGTTGAAGCCGTCGCGCATGATCACGCCACCGCCCAGAAAGCCGATGCCCGACACCACATAGGCGGCGATGCGCGAGGCATCGCTGGGGCTCATGCCCGGCACGGCCTGGGTCATCAGCACGAACAGGCAGGCGCCAGTGCTGACCAACGCGTT
The DNA here is from genome assembly GCF_003940825.1 of Pseudomonas oryziphila. NCBI lineage: Bacteria > Pseudomonadati > Pseudomonadota > Gammaproteobacteria > Pseudomonadales > Pseudomonadaceae > Pseudomonas > Pseudomonas oryziphila. The sequence continues at coordinate 2,811,095 of NZ_CP034338.1, forward strand.
GGTGCGCAGGCCGGTCAGGCGCTGACGCAGTTGCCGCTCGGCGCCGATCAGCGCGCCGAGTACCAGGGCCACGCTCACGCGCAGCAGAAAGATTTTCCAATCCATAGCGAACCTCGTTCCACAGGCCTTGGCCCATGCAGGCGCCGCTTGCACGGCGGCGCGGTTGAAAACGGTGAATGCGCAGGACCACGGGCCGGCACGCCAACGAAGTGGCGGGGCGGGGAAGAGGAGGAAGGGTAGGTCGTCAAAGACCTGAGGAAACCACCGTCTACCGAGTGCGGCGAGACAGTGGCAGGGACACTGCCGGACTAGCTCGCCATGTGGGCCTGTCGCAAGCGACTGGGGCTACTGTCCAATGCAGGGGTCTCCTGTGCGGGGGATGCTTGAATGCGCGGCGGACCTTACGCCTTGAACCTGGCAGGGTCAAGGCTGGGAGCATGACAATTGTGTTACGGCGGGCGCGTGCAGGTGGGCGGCCTTCATGGAACATCGGCGCTGGGCAATGGTACCCTTGCGCTTTTCGTTGCCAACCCCCGGACCGTCCCATGCTGTTCAATCTCGCCGTGCTGTTCGGCACCCTGGTGGCCATGGAGGGCGTCGGCACGCTGGCCCACAAGTACGTCATGCATGGCTGGGGCTGGTGGCTGCACCGCTCGCACCATGAACCGCAGCTGGGCATGCTGGAAACCAATGACCTGTATCTTGTCGCCCTGGGCTTGATCGCCACGGCGCTGGTGGCACTGGGCAAGGCCGGGCACGCGCCTTTGCAGTGGGTGGGCGGCGGCGTGGCGGGGTATGGCGTGGCCTACGTGCTGGCCCATGACGGCTTTTTTCACCGGCATTGGCCACGGGCGCCGAAGCCGGTCAACCGTTACCTCAAGCGCCTGCATCGGGCGCACCAGTTGCACCATGCGGTGAAAGGCCGCCAGGGCAGTGTGTCGTTCGGGTTCTTCTATGCGCCGCCGTTGCGGGTTTTGAAACAGCAGCTCAAACGGCGTCGGGGCTGACTTATCGCGGGGCAAGCCCGCTCCCACGTTGCAGCCACTGAACTTGAGCGTGGGAGCGGGCTTGCCCCGCGATGGGCTCAGTTCGCAGGTTGGCCAGCTGCCTTCTCCACCCCATGGCCCCGGCTCACCCACCAGCCAAAGGCCCCTGCGGTAAAGAACATGATCAGGCTGTAGATCGCCGCTGGCACTGCCATGGTCGCGTTGTTCAACAGCGAAGGGCTCAGTGCCAGGGCAATGGCCAGGGTGCCGTTGTGGATGCCGATCTCCATGCCGATGGCGATCGCCTGGCGTTTCGGGATGCTCAGCAGCCGTGGCAGCCAGTAACCCACCCCCAGGCTGAGCACGTTGAACAGCAGCGCGGCACCACCCACGATTGGTGCGTACTCGACCACCGTCTGCCAGTCCTTGGCCAGCGCCAGGACGATGGTGAAGGCCAGGAACAACGCCGCCACCAGCTTCATCGGTTTTTCCATGCGCGCGGCAAAGCGCGGTGCCCAGTGGCGGATCAGCATGCCCAGCGCCACCGGCAGCAGGACAATGGCGAACACCTGCATTACCTTGGCGAATTGCAGCGGGATGGCTTGGTCCGACTCCATGAACCAGATCAGCGACAGGTTGACCAGCAGCGGCATGGTGAGGATGGCGATCAGCGAGTTCACGGCCGTGAGGGTGATGTTCAGGGCCACGTCGCCATGGGCCAGGTGGCTGAACAGGTTGGCGGTGGTACCGCCAGGGGAGGCGGCCAGCAGCATCAGGCCCACTGCGAGCGCCGACTCCAGGCCAAAGCCGTTGGCGATCAGGAAGCACACCAGGGGTAGCAGCAGGATCTGGCAGGCCAGGCCGATGACCACGGGTTTGGGGTATTTCACCACCCGGGCAAAATCGGCCAGGGTCAGCGACAGCCCTAGGCCGAGCATGATGATGCCCAGGGCCAGGGGCAGGATTGCGGTGAGCAGCGGCGAGGCAGTCATGGGTGGTCTCTCGGGCGAAGGATCCCGAGCAGTCTAGGTGGCGGCTGAACGATAGCTAATCGCAAAGGGCCATACTTGGTAACCATTTATTACCAAAGCCACGGGCACAGCGGCCCTGCGTCGCGTTGCGATGCTGCGCCTGGCGCAGTAGCATCTGCGTTTTGCCGAAGGATTAGCCTGTCATGCCGTTCCAGCAAGGTCTGCTTGCCACCCCGGTGCCGGCCCATGCCCGCCACCTGTTCTTCGCCCTCGATTGCCATGAGGCCTTGCCATCCGTGCTCGACCAGCTGATCGCCGAAGTCGATGGGCAGAGCCTGATCCTGTGCGTCGGCGCGCCGCTGGCCAAGGCCCTGGGCCGCGAAGTGCCGGGCCTGCGCAGCTTCCCGCAACTGGACGCCGTGGTGGAGAACCCGGCGACCCAGCACGCGCTGTGGTTGTGGCTGCGTGGCGAGGAGCGTGGTGAGCTGTTCCTGCGTGCCCAGGCGCTGCAAGCGATGCTGGCGCCGGCGCTGCACCTGGTCGATAGCGTTGATGGTTTCCTGCACCGCGGCGGGCATGACCTGACGGGGTACGAGGACGGTACGGAAAACCCGGTGGACCAGGACGCGGTCGATGCCGCCATCGTTCCAGGTGACGCACCTGGCCTGGCGGGCTCCAGCTTTGCCGCGTTCCAGTTGTGGAAGCATGACCTGAACTATTTCAAGGCGCTGCCGCAGGAAGAGCAGGACAACATCATCGGGCGGCGCCTTAGCGACAACGAGGAGCTCGATGACGCGCCGGAGTCGGCGCACGTCAAGCGTACGGCCCAGGAGAGCTTCGAACCCGAGGCGTTTGTCGTGCGGCGTTCGGTGGCTTGGGCCGATGAGCGTGGGGCGGGGCTGGCGTTTGTTGCGCTGGGCTATTCGCTGGATGCGTTCGAGGTGCAACTGCGGCGTATGAGCGGGTTGGAGGATGGGGTGGTTGATGGGCTTTACCGCTTCAGTCGGCCTTTGAGTGGGGGGTATTACTGGTGTCCGCCAATGGGTGAGGCGGGGGCTGATTTGCGGGTTTTGTTGGGGTGATTCTGGTTGCCATTTGCCATTTGCCATTAGCCATTAGCCATTAGCCATTAGCCATTGGTTTGTTGGTTTTGAAAGTTGTATGCGCATTCATTTGCGATGTCGACGCGTAGTCACCTTTCCGCCCTTACGGCGGCCTACTTTGGTCTTGGCCAAAGTAGGCAAAGCCGCTCGCTCCCATCATACGGCCCCTACGCTGCGCTTCGGGGTCCCTTCGCTCCGGCGTCCTCCGGGCCCGCGCGGCCTCCGACTTGCTGCGCAAGTCTACATCTCGCGCCTTCGGCTACGCCGAAGGGTGCTGCGCACCAGGGCCCTCCAGACGCCTACGCTCAGCCTCCTTAAGTCGCGAAGTTAGGGGCGGCGCCTGGGCTGGCGTTAGCTGTCGCTAGTTGGATGGGTTGGGAGCTCAGGATTGCAATCGCTGGCAAGCCAGCTCCCACAGGTTAGTGCGAACTTTTAAACTTGCGCTGTACCTGTGGGAGCCGGCTTGCCGGCGATAGGGCCCGAATAAACAACACATAAACAACAGCCAAACCTAGATAGCCGCATTACTGCTCTTGATCTGCTCTTGATCTGCTCTTGATCTGCTCTTGATTTTGCTTCTAAGCGCGCGATAGTCCAGGCAACACAAATTGCGACTTCAGGAGGCCGAGTGGAGGTGACTGGAGGGCCCTGGTGCGCAGCACCCTTCGGCGTAAGCCGAAGGCGCGAGATGTAGACTTGCGCAGCAAGTCGTAGGCCGCGCGGGCCCGGAAGGCACCGGAGCGAGGGGACCCCGGAGCGCAGCGCAGGGGCCGTATGATGGGAGCAGGCGGTTTTGCCTACTTTTTCCAAGAAAAAAGTAGGCCGCCGTAAGGGCGGAAAGGTGACTAAAAGTCGCCATCGCCGCTGAATGCGCATACATCTATCAAAACAAGCACTCTGAAAGCCGAAGCCGAAGCCGAAGCCGAAGCCGAAGCCGAAGCACCCACCTACACCCTCAAAACGGCACCGCCACCGTCAACTGGCTATAAACATTGGTCCCACTCCCCACCTGATTCCCCCCATTGCTCTCATCCCTGCGCGGCTTGAACAACCCCACCAGCGGCGTAACGATCAGGTGCTCATTCACCGCCCACTCCACATACAGATCCAGCTCCTGGGCATCGAGATCGAGCGTGTCCCGCGTACGCACCGTATTGAAGTCAAAGAACAACGCCCCGACCGTGACGTTGTCCCGTGGCGTGGCCTTGAGCCCGATATGGTGAATCCCGCTATTGGTATTGAACGGCCCGGCATAGTTGCCCGCCACTTCACCCTGTATCCAGGTGCCATAACCACTGGAAAGCCCGGTAAACAGCAAATCCCAGCCTGCTGAATAACGCGTGTAGCGGTAGGTCAGTTGCGGCGCCCAGGGCGCCTCGGCGAAGGTGTAGCCCGCCTCGGCGTACCAGGCCGTTTCGTGGCCGCCACGCTTGTCCTGCCAGGCGTACTCAAAGGCAAGCCGGGTGTTCTCAAGCCCGGCACTGCCTTCGCCACGCAAGCTGTAAACGTCCATGCCTTCGCGGGCCTTCTGGAACTCGCTGGCCCACTGGTCGGCAACGTCGATCCCGTGGATGTAGGTCAAACCCAGGGTGCCGAGCTCATTGGTGTAGTCCAGGGTCCCGGCAGCCAACTCGGTCTCGGCCTGCGCTCGGTTATCGGACTTCAACCACAACACACTGCCGTGCAGCCCCTCGTTACCGCCCAGGCGCAACATGGCCGTGCGATCGAACGCGTGACGGGCACCCAGGTAGAAGCCACCACCGCGGTTCAGCTGGCCATCGGCCGGGCCCTTGCCGAGGTTGGGGCCGTCATCGTTGATCAGGAAACCGTTGCCCAGCTTGATCACCTGGCGGCCGCCGGAGACATCCACGCCATCCTTGCCCAACAGCGGGAACAGGTCGCCCGAGCGCCAGCCCAGGTAGGCATCCTCGATCTTGGTGGTGCGTTCGCTGCCATCCTGGTTGCCGCCGGCATCGCCATCGCCCCAGGCACCGGAACTGACCCAGTTCAGCGCGCCATACAGGCTGCCATTGCCGGCCAGGCCCTGGTCGCCGCTCATGCCGTACTTGATGAACCCTTCGCGCCAGGTCGAGCCGCCGGGGGTGCCGTCGTAGTTGTGGCGGCTGTTGAACATGCCCCACACCGCCAGCATGTCGGCGTTCAGGTGGGTGTCGTCGTCGGCATACAGTTCGTAGGCCGAGCTGGCCTGGCCGTTGACCAGCAGCGCCAGGGCGGTGGCCAGCGCGGTGCGACGTGGAGTGAGACGCATGGATCGTTCCTCGTTTGTTGTGTGCGGTCTTGAGTGCCGCGTTGTTGTGGAGGCAGAGGTGTCTGAAGCGACGGGCCATTAGCGCGTGGAACGCCGGGGCGGGTCTTGCCCGTGGCTGCCAGCCCACTTGCACGTCGCCGCCAGGGCAGCTCAGGGGCTGGCCAGGGTTTCGGGCAGGGTGGCGCCGCCATCGACGATCAGGGTCTGGCCGGTGATGTAGGCCGCCGCGTCCGAGGCGAGGAACAGCATCGCCGCCGCGATATCGCTGGGTTCGCCCAGGCGCCCGAGCGGCACCCCGGCCGCGATCCGCGCATTGAGGGCCGGGTCGCCGAGGTTGCCCATGGCCGGGGTGCGCACCATGCCCGGTTCGACGCCGTTGACCCGCACGTTCAGGGGGGCCAGCTCCAGCGCGGCATTGCGGATGAAACCATTGACCCCGGCCTTGGACGCGGCGTAATGGCTCAGGCCTGGGTAGGCCACCCGCGGGCCGGTCACCGATGAGGTGGCCAGCACGCAGCCGCTGCCCTGTCGACGGAACAACGGCAACGCCGCCTGGGTCAGCCAGAACAGCGCGCCCAGGTTGACCGCCAGCGTGCGTTGCAGCAGAGCCGGGGTGATGTCGGCGAAGGGTGTGAGCGGAAAATACGCCGCGTTGTGTACCAGCACGTCCAGGCGTTCCAGCCCGGCCAGCAGGGTTGCGATTGCCTGCTCGTCAGCGAGGTCCACGGCCAGCCCCTCGACCTCATGGCCCAGGGCGAGCTGCACCTTGACCACCTGGCGCAGTGCCGCCGGGTCGAGGTCCACTGCAATCACCCGCGCTCCAGCATGGGCAAACCCCTCGACGATGGCCTGGCCGATGCCACCCGCAGCACCGGTCACCAGCACCGTGCGCCCTTGAAAATCGAAGCGGGCGCTCATGGCTGTGGCGCCAGGCGGGTGTAAGGCAGGGTGGGCACATCGACCACGGTCGCGCCGCCGTCGGCGGTGAGTACCGCGCCGGTGACGATGCTCGCCGCCGGGCTGACCAGGAACTCGCACACGGCGGCGATCTCGTCGCTGCTGGCCGGGCGACGCAGCGGCACGTCGGCCGTGACCCTGCGATAGGCCGCGTCGAGGTCTTCCTGGTGATGGGCCATCAGCACCTGCATTTCCTCATCGGCCATGGGCGTGCGCACCCAGCCTGGGCATACACAGTTCACCCGTACGCCGGCCGGGCCGTAGTCGCGGGCCAGCGAACGGCTCAGGCCGACCAGTGCGTGCTTGGCCGTGGTGTAGCCGCACACTTCGGGCCCGGCTGCCAAGGACGCGATGGAACCCAGCAGCACCAGGCTGCCGCGCCGCCGCATCAGCAGCGGCAGGCAGGCGCGAGCAGTTTGGAAGGCGCTGTCGAGGTTGCTGCGCAGTGCCGCCTGCCAGGCTTCATCACTGGTCTCGGTGGCCCGACCCAGGCCATGGCCGCCGGCGCAGGCGATCACGGCGTCCAGCCCGCCGAAACGCGCATCCACCTGTTCGATGAAGCCGCGCCAGGTGGCGCTGTCGGCCGCATCACCCGCCAACACCAGGCCTGCGGTGGCCTGGGCGACACGCTCCAGCGCCTCGCGGCGACGGCCCACCAGCGCCACCTGCCAGCCCTGGGCTGCCAGGCGCAGGGCGCAGGCTTCACCGATGCCGCTGCCGGCCCCGGTGATCAGTACGCTGCGGCTCACTGCGGGTACTCCGTGCGGTTGACCACCCGGCAATACGACGACACGGGGAAGTTGGCCAGGGCATCGAAGCTGCCGCCCTCGTAGCCGAAGATCTTGCCGTCGCTGCGGTGCTGCTGCAGGTCGATCATCACCAGGCCCAGGGTCGGCACGATCTTCTCGCACCAGACGAACAGGTACAGCTGCTCGGCAATCTTGTAGTAATGAGCACGGTCGGTGTCGCACAGCCCCTGCTCGACACCCTTCAGGCACTGCCAGCTGTAGTAGTCGGGGTTGAGGTAGATGTGTTCGTACTCCTCGGTCGGGCTGTAGCGGTAGTGATTGCGCAGGCCTACCAGCTCGCGGGTCGGCGCGTGCGGGCAGGCACCGTCCTGCCAGGGGCGGTCGAGGGTGCCGTGCAGGAACCTGGCCTCGACGCCGGTCAGTGCCTCGCCGGCCAGGGCCAGGTCGTACAGGCCACGCTGGCTGCGGGCCTGGCCCGGCAAGCGGCCAAGCACGGCAGTGAAGGATTGGCTGAGGGTGTCGAGCACCAGCGACACCGACCAGGCCTGGCCGCCTTCGTGCTTGATGAAATCCACCAGGTAGATGCCGTCGCGCACCGAGGTGGCGCGGTAGCTGGCCGTGCCCTGGCTATGGCCGTCGGCGGCGTGCCAGTGCAGTTGATCAGTGTCGAAACGGTGCTCGATCAGCCAGCCATTGGCGAAGTGCAGGGTGAGGCTGCGCCCGCTCAGGTCGGCGCGTTGCGGCAGGATGAAGGCTTGCGGGGCGAAGCCCTCGGCAAGGGCGCCTACGGTGATCCAGTCGGAGGGTTTGGACATGTGCGTGACTCCTGGGGTTTAGGTGCCCACAGGGTGCAACGCGGCGCGGCGGCCCGGTATCAACCGGAAGGTTGAGTCACAGGAACAGCAACGCCACCAGCTCGGTGCGGTTGCTCACCCCGAGCTTGCGGAACAGGTTGATCAGGTGAGTCTTGACGGTGGGCAGGCCGACCTCCAGCGCCCGGGCGATCAGCTTGTTGCTGTGGCCTTGGCGCAGCAGTTCGGCGATCTGCCGTTCGCGGGGGGTGAGTTCGACCGCTGCCGGCCTTGGCGCCATGGGCTGGCTGGCCACCGCCAGTTGCATCAGCCCGTGCAAGGGCAGCAGGCGCTGCAGCTCGTCAGGGCGAAACTCGCCCTGGCTTGCGCAACGCAACAGCGACACCCCGGCCAGCGGCTGGCCGCCGACCTGGGCAATGATCTCCACCACATCCACCACCTGGTGTCGGGCCAGGAAGCCCCGGTAGGTGTTGCCCTGGGCTTCGGGCAGGTGGGCCAGGCCCTGGCGCAGCGATACCACCGGCGTGCCGATGGCCAGGCAGCGCGCCGGTTGCAGTGGGTCGTAGGCGCGGTAGTGCTGCAAGTAGCGCGCATGCATGGGCGCCTGCAGGTCCTGCAACAGGAAATCGCAGGCCTGCTGCCTGGCATCGATGCGGTAGAACGCCGCCAGCGCCGCCGGCACCTGCTGGCTGAACGCCTGCAGGCAGTATCGGCCCAGGTTGTCGTGCAGGTTCAATAGCGGATCATCACGGACTTGAGCTCGGTGAAGTCGTCGATGAACGCCGAGCCGAACTCACGTCCGATGCCGGAGGCCTTGATGCCGCCGAAGGGCACCGCCGGGTCGAGCAGGGTGTGCATGTTCACCCATAGCGTGCCGGCCTGGATCTCCGGGATCAGGCGCATGGCCTTGCCCAGGTCGTTGCTCCACAGGCTGGCGGACAGGCCGTAGGGCGTGGCGTTCATCAGGTGCAGCAGTTGCTCTTCGTCGTCGTACGGCAGGAAGGTCGCCACCGGGCCGAAGGTTTCCTGGTTGAGCAGGGTGTCGGCGGCACTGTTGGCGAGGATCACCGTAGGCTCGACAAAGCAGCCTGGGCCGTCGCCGATACGCCCGCCGTGGATGACCTGGCTGCCTTCGGCGCGGGCGGTGGCGAACAGCTCGGCCAGTTTGAGCTGGTGTGGCTTGTTGGCGACCGGGCCGAACTGGGTGCTCTCATCCAGCGGCGAGCCGGTTTTCAGCTGCCCCAAACGGTGCGACAGCGCTTCGAGCATTGGCTCGATCCGCGAGCGATGGACAAAGAAGCGCTCGCCGGCTGCGCAGATCTGCCCGGAATGCAGGAAGCCCGCCTCGATGATGCCGTCCACCGTCTTGTCGATGCCGACATCGGGCAGGAACGCCACCGAATTCTTGCCACCCAGCTCCAGGGTTGCGCGGGTCAGCTTGGCGCCCATGGCTGCCTGGCCGACGGCGATGCCGGTGGGCACGGAACCGGTGAACGACACCTTGTCGGTGCCCGGGTGCTCGACCAGCGCCTTGCCCACCAGGCCACCGCCGGTCAGCACGTTGAGCGCGCCTGCTGGCAGGCCGGCATCGGTGGCCAGTTCAGCGATACGCAGCAGGGTCAGCGGGGTGAACTCGCTGGGCTTGAGCACGATGCTGCAGCCGGTGGTCAGGGCCGAGGCGAGCTTCCAGATGGCGATCATGGTGGCGAAGTTCCACGGCACGATCCCCACCACCACGCCGACCGGCTCTCGCAGGGTGAAGGCGCTGTAGCGCTCGCCAGCGAACGAAGGCAGCGACGGGGTGATGGTCTGGCCGGTGATCTTGGTCGCCCAGCCGGCGTAGTAGCGCAAGAAGTGCGCGGCCTGTTCCACCTCGAAGGCACGGGCGATGTTGATCAGCTTGCCGGATTGCAGGGTTTCCAGCTGGGCCAGCTCTTCGCGGTTGGCTTCGAGCAGATCAGCCAGCTTGAACAGCACCGCGGCGCGGGCGGCGGGGCTGGTGCGCGACCAGGCGTTGAAGCCTTGGCGGGCGGAGTCGACTGCCAGCTCGACATCGGCCTGGCAGGCGTCGGCCACTCCGGCGATGGCCTCGCCATTGGCCGGGTTGACCACCTTGATCCTGGCGCTGGACTGGCTGGCGATGGCCTGGCCGTGGATGTACAGGCCGTGGTGGCGTGCGAGGAACGCAGTAACTCTGGGGAGGAGGGGGATTTCGCTCATGCTTTGGGCTCCGCAAGACAGTGTTCAATCGCGGGGCAAGCCCGCTCCCACACAGCTTGGATTGCAACCTGAGCAGATGGCGTGGGAGCGGGCTTGCCCCGCGATGGGGACGTATTCATATCCCGAGCCTAACGCCAGCGTTCTCAGTGTTCTTGCCTACCCCTGCCACCCCCATGACCCTGCCTGCCAGCCACAAAGCCGCCCCATGAAAAATACAATCCGAGGTGCGGAAGTTGCATTTTCCAGTCCACCCCAGGCTCCCATACTGACCCGGCATTCATCAGCGAGCCGCCATCACCAGGCAGCGCTCGCCAGGGTCCAATAACAATGAGCCAGACCATGAAAAAGCCAAACTCCCTGCTCGAAGACCTCAAGCCCCTGCTGCCGGCCATCGCCGCCCGCGCCGATCAGGCCGAGCGTGAGCGTACCGTGCCCGCCGAAAACATTGCCCTGCTCAAAGGCATCGGCCTGCACCAGGCCTTCCTGCCCAAGCCCTACGGCGGCCTGGAAATCAGCTTGCCGCAGTTCGCCGAATGCATCGCCGCCCTGGCCGGCGCCTGCGCCAGCACCGCCTGGGCCATGAGCCTGCTGTGCACCCACAGCCACCAACTGGCGATGTTCCCCAAGCAACTGCAGGACGAAGTCTGGGGCGACAACCCGCACGCCACCGCCAGCAGCAGCATCGCCCCGTTCGGCCGCACCGAAGAGGTCGAGGGCGGCGTGCTGTTCAGCGGCGAGATGGGCTGGAGCAGCGGCTGTGATCATGCCGAGTGGGCGATCATGGGCTTTCGCCGCGCCAACCCGCAGGGCGGCCAGGACTACTGCTTCGCCGTGCTGCCGCGCGGCGACTACCAGATCCGCGACGACTGGTTTGCCGCCGGCATGCGTGCCAGTGGCAGCCGCACGCTGGTGGTCGAGCGCGCCTTCGTGCCCGAGCACCGCATCCAGAAGGCCAAGGACATGATGGAGGGCACTTCGGCGGGCTTTGGCCTGTACCCGGATAGCGCGATCTACTTCAACCCGTACCGCCCGTACTTCGCCAGTGGCTTCTCCACCGTCAGCCTGGGCATCGCCGAGCGCATGCTCGAAGCGTTCAAGGACAAGACCCGCAACCGCGTGCGGGCCTACACCGGCGCGGCGGTTGGCGCGGCCACCCCGGCGCTGATGCGCCTGGCCGAGTCCACCCACCAGGTCGCCGCGGCCCGTGCGCTGCTGGAGAAGAGCTGGGAGCAGATCGCCGACTTCAGCGCACGCCACCAATACCCGACCCGGACCGAGCTGGCCTACTGGCGCACCAACCAGGGCTATGCGGTCAAGCTGTGCATCCAGGCTGTGGACAGGCTGATGGAAGCTGCCGGTGGCGGCGCCTGGTTCGACAGCAGCGAGATGCAGCGGCTGTTCCGCGATGCGCACATGACCGGTGCCCATGCCTACACCGACTACGACGTCTGCGCGCAGATCCTCGGCCGCGAGCTGATGGGGCTGGAGCCGGATCCGGCGATGACCTGATCGACCGCGTCGCCCCCATCGCCGGCAAGCCGGCTCCCACAGAGTTGCGCTGTAGCTTGTGGGAGCTGGCTTGCCAGCGATGAGGCCCTCAGCCGAATAACAAGAACTGGAGCCTTGCATGTCCACCCCCTTCGATACCCGTGCCTTCCGCCGCGCCCTGGGCAACTTCGCCACCGGCGTCACCGTGATCACCGCCGCCGACGCCTCCGGCAACAAGGTCGGCGTCACTGCCAACAGCTTCAACTCGGTGTCCCTCGACCCGCCGCTGATTCTCTGGAGCATCGACAAACGCTCCAGCAGCCACGCCGTGTTCGACGCCGCCGAGCACTTCGCCGTCAACGTGCTGGCCGCTGACCAGATCGACCTGTCCAATACCTTCGCCCGCCCCAGTGACGACCGCTTTGCCGGTATCGATTACCAGGCAGGCGAGGGCGGTGCGCCCTTGCTGCCCGACTGCGCGGCACGCTTTCGCTGCCAGAAGTTCCAGCAGCTGGATGGCGGCGACCACTGGATCCTGGTCGGCAAGGTGCTGGCCTTCGACGACCTCGGCCGCTCGCCGCTGCTGTACCACCAGGGCGCCTATTCCATGGTCCTGCCGCACACGCGGATGACCCGCCGCGCAGAAGGCGCGCCGGCCAGCAGCCACTTCCAGGGCCGTTTGCAGCACAACCTGTACTACCTGATGACCCAGGCCCTGCGCGCCTACCAGGCCCGCTACCAGCCGCGCCAGCTGGCCACCGGCCTGCGCACCAGCGAGGCACGCATGCTGATGGTGCTGGAACACGACGCCGGGCTGGCCCAGGCCGAACTGCTGGGCGAAGTGGCGATGCCCGAACGCGAGGTGAGCGAGGCCATCGCCAACCTGACCCGCAAGGGGCTGGTCACCGACGACAACGGCCGGGTGTGCCTGACCGAGGCCGGGCGCATCGAGACCGAAGGGCTGTGGAGCATTGCCAAGGCCCAGCAGGATCAGGTGTTCGGCCAGTTCAGCGAGGAACAGCTGCAGACCTTCAAGACCGTGCTCAAGGCAATCATCAGCCGCTGAGCCCTGGCAGCCAAGGTCAAGCCAGCGGCAGGCCGGCGCAAGACGGCGGCCGCCGACTTGGGTTGAACTCGCGCTTTTGTTCGATGGTTCAAGGGGGCGTGAATGCTGTTTCGCAATGAACGTTGGGTGGCCACGCTGGCCGAGGCGCTGACCCGCTTTGGCCGTGGCGAGATTGCCGAAAGCCTGGTGCAGGTGCGCCGCCACCCGCCCTTGTTGCAGGCCCTGCAAACGCTGGAGCAGCAGCGCCAAGGCCAGGCGCGGGAGCTGCAAGCGCAGGCACAAGAGCTGCAGTTGTTGGGCGAAACGCTGGCCAGCCAGCAACGGCTGCACGCGCAGCAGCAAGCGGCACAGCAGCAGTTGCAGGGCGAATGCGCGCTGCTGCGTGAACAACTGGATCAACAGCTGCAGGCCAGCGAAGGGCACCAGCGCCAGGCGCATTTCTGGAGCCTGCTGCAAACCACCTTGACCGAGGGCACCTGGGATATCGAGGTCGCCCAGGGTGACGTGCACCATCCGCACAGCCGCATGCGCCTGTCCGATGCCTTCCGCGCGGTGATGGGTTACGGCCCGAAGGAGCTGGCCGATGGCTGGGATGCCCAGGTTGGCATTACCCACCCTGACGACCTGGCGCAGATCATGACCATCTTCGAGCGCGAGATCCTGGGCGTGCATGCCAGCGGCGAATACGTGTTCGAGTACCGCATGCGCCACAAGCAGCGCGGCTACATCTGGTGCCGCGAGCGCGGCCGTGCGGTGCGGGACTCGCAAGGGGTGCTGGTACGCGTGCTGGGCGCTGTGCGCGATATCAGCGACGAGCGCAATGCCCAGGCCAGCCACCAGCAGTTGCAGGCGCACAACGAGGCCACCTATGCCCGGATCGCCACCGCCGTGGGGGTGATCCGCAGTATTGCCGAACAGACCAACCTGCTGGCCCTGAACGCGGCCATCGAGGCCGCCAGGGCCGGAGAGGTGGGGCGTGGTTTCTCGGTAGTGGCCGACGAGGTGAAGAAACTCGCCGAAAGTACTCGCCAGGCCACCCAGCAGATCCAGGCGATGTTGCAGGGCTGAACTGGCAGCCAGCAACAAGCAGGGCGGCAGGCAGTGGCAAGACCGCTGTGGCGGGGAAAGTCAAAGTGATCGCGCTAGAACAGCAACATGGTGTTGCCTGCATCGCTGGCAAGCCAGCTCCCACAGGTGTTTTGCATGACCTCTGTGGGAGCCGGCTTGCCGGCGATGTGGTCGCAAGCCTTGCACCGCCGGATCGCCAGCACTTGCGGCGCGCCCGGCAAGCCGTCATCTTTCCCTCGTCCAGCCAGGGCCCACCCCATGACAATCAACAATAAGCTCACCGAGCACCTCAACCGCGGCAGCGTCGGTTTCCCCACCGCGCTGGCCAGCACCGTCGGCCTGATCATGGCAAGCCCCGTGATCCTCACCGCCACCATGGGCTTCGGCATCGGCGGCAGCGCCTTCGCCGTGGCCATGGTGATTGCGGCCGTGATGATGCTCGCGCAGTCGACCACCTTCGCCGAAGCGGCGGCGATCCTGCCGACCACCGGCTCCGTTTACGACTACATCAACTGCGGCCTGGGCCGCTTCTTCGCCATCACCGGCACCTTGTCGGCCTACCTGATCGTGCATGTGTTCGCCGGCACCGCCGAGACCATCCTTTCGGGGGTGATGGCGCTGGTGAACTTCGAGCACCTCAATACCCTCGCCGAATCCGCCGGCGGCTCCTGGCTGCTGGGGGTGGGCTTCGTCCTGGCGTTCGGCGTGCTCAACGCCTTTGGCGTGAGCGCCTTCGGCCGCGCCGAGGTGGTGCTGACCTTCGGCATGTGGACCACGCTGATGGTGTTCGGCGTACTCGGCCTGCTGGCGGCGCCGGCGGTGCAGTTGGAAGGGCCGTTCGGCGTATCGATGGTCGGCACCGACCTGATGACCATCCTCTCGCTGGTGGGCATGGCCATGTTCATGTTCGTCGGCTGCGAGTTCGTCACGCCGTTGGCCCCGGAGCTGCGCCGTTCGGCCTGGGTGATGCCCAAGGCCATGGCCCTGGGCCTGTTCGGCGTGGCCAGTTGCATGTTCATCTACGGCGCAGCGATGAAGCGCCAGGTGGAGAACGTGCTGCTCGACGCCGCCAGCGGCGTGCACCTGCTGGACACCCCCATGGCCATCCCGCGCTTCGCCGAGCAGGTGATGGGCGATATCGGCCCGGTGTGGCTGGGCATCGGCTTCCTGTTCGCCGGCGCGGCCACCATCAACACACTGATGGCCGGGGTGCCGCGGATTCTCTACGGCATGGCCGTGGATGGGGCGCTGCCCAAGGTGTTCACCTACCTGCACCCGCGCTTCAAGACGCCGCTGCTGTGCATCCTGGTGGTGGCGCTGATCCCGTGCCTGCACGCCTGGTACCTGGGCGGCAACACCGACAACATCCTGCACCTGGTGCTGGCGGCGGTGTGCGCCTGGAGCACGGCCTACCTGCTGGTGACGCTGTCGGTGGTGATCCTGCGCATTCGCCGCCCGGACCTGCCGCGCGCCTATCGCTCGCCGCTGTTCCCGCTGCCGCAGATTGTCTCCAGCATCGGCATCTTGCTGGGCATGTGGTTCATCACCCCGCCGGGCATGAACCCCGCCGATGTGTATGTGCCGTTTGCCGTGATGCTGGGCGCTACGGCGGCCTACGCGTTGTTCTGGACCCTCTGCGTGCAGAAGGTCAACCCGTTCCAGCCGGCGCGGGTCGAGGATGTGCTGGAGAAAGAGTTCGGCGCCGAACCTGGCCACTTCCACAGCGAGCAGGTGCAGCATGTCGGCAAGCTGGCTTGAACGCCTGACTGGCCCCCGCGCCCCGGCCGGCTACCGGCCGGGGGCGACCCTGGCGCGGCTGCAGCGCAACCTCGGTTTGGCGGAGTTGCAATCCGGGGCAGCTCCGCTCACCTTTACCTACCGGCAGGATGGCCCGGTGGTCGAGGTGCGCGAACGCACCGAAAGCCACCTGCTGATGCACCTGGTGATGTGCGAGTTCCGCCTGCGCCTGCCTGCCTCGGGGCAGGGCACGGTGCAGCTGGACATGCATCACCGCGGGGCATTGCGCCGCACTGGCCTGGCCTGTCGGCAGCGAGGTGGTGACAAGGCGTTGTTCGACCTTATGCAGGCGCGTATCGGCGGCGATAGTGCCTTGCAGGCAGCACTGATGCCGCTGGACTTCAAGCGCCTTAGCATTGGCTGCGAGGGTGGCCAGTGGCAGGTCACCCTGGAGCATATGGGGGCCAGTGAAGTGGTCAACCGGGTGCCCGCGTTCCGCCGCTATATCCCGCTCAGCGCTGATCAGCGCGGGTATCTCTGGCAGGCCTTCGAGGCGCTGCAGCATATCCTTCGCGAGTTTTGAAAGTGGGGGCGCTACGCGCCCCTATCGCAACCCATGCGCAACCCCAGACCCCCTTGGCATAAAACCTGCTCTCTACACCGGCCAACAGATGACAGTTGTGCGTCAATGGATAACATGTTAACAATTGACCCATAACAACAATGCCCGCGTGTGGAGGTTGCCATGCCCCAGCCCGTTTCCCACTGCAGCACCCAGCCCGAAGCCGACGGCCTGGACCGTTGGACCGCCGCCATGCAGCAGGTGTGCGGCCGTTTTCAGACCGAACTTGCGTTCAACCGAGCGCTGTTCATCGGCGAAATCGCCACCTTCAATCGTGCAGGCCTGGCCCTGGCCAACCTGCGCACCAATGCCGGCAATATCCGCCGTTTCGGCGACAACCCCGACCGTGACGACGACCAGCACTGTTTCCTGGTCAGCCAGCGCATGGGCTATTCGCGGATCACCCAGGGCGGTGTGAGCTTGCAGTTGTCACCCGGCGATCTGCTGTTGATGGACTCGGTCGGCCCGTGCGAGATCACGCCGTTCGGGCTGATTGAGCACGTCTCGCTGTCACTGTCCCGCGAGCAGGTGCGCAAGCACGTGACCGGGCAAGGCGCCGCCTTCGGCAAGATCTCCTCGACCAACGCCTGCGGGCGCATGCTGCATTTGCTGATGGACCAGCTGTGCCGCGAAGAGGAAGACGCAGGCGGTGCGCAAGGCGATGCCCTGCAGTCGGCATTCATTTCCCTGCTGGAGCCCGGTTTCGAGCGTGGCGAGCACAATGCCGCCGCGTTGGGCGGCGTGAGTGGCAGCAACCTGCGCGGTTATGTGCAGAAGGTCATCGACGAGTCGCTGGGCCAGCCCGGCCTGACGCCGGCCAACCTGGCCGAGCGCCTGAGCATCTCGGTGCGGCATCTGTACCGGGTGTTCGAGGAGGAGGGCGACAGTGTCTGCCGCTATATCCAGCGTTCACGGCTCAAGCGTAGTGCCGATGACCTGTCCAACCCGTTCCTCAAGCGCGAGTCGATCACCTCGATCGCGTTCAAGTGGGGGTTCACCGATTCGGCGCATTTCAGCCGGGCGTTCAAGAAGCAGTTCGAGCAGTCGCCGAAGGACTTTCGGGCGATGGCCCTGATGGCGGGGCGCTAAAAGCATCGCCGGCAAGCCGGCTCCCACAGGGTTATGCGATTCCTGTGGGAGCCGGCTTGCCGGCGATTGGGCCGCAGGGCGGCCCCAAGGGTGGATCAGGCGACAGCGAGGTAATGCTTGACGAAGGTCTCGCTCAACACTTCCCACAACACCGGCGTGCCCTTGGTCACGAACCAGGCATCGCCTGCCTTGTAACGGGTCACCTGCCCGGTGGATTCATCAGTCAGCTGGATCTCCCCGGTCACGATCACGGCCTGTTCGCTGAACGGGTAGACCATGCGGAACTTGCCCTGGGTGGTACCGAAGTAAGCGCTGCTGACCGGGTCGGTCGGCGCGCCGTGGGTCATCTTGCCGTAGCACTTGACCTCGCCTTCGAGGATGGTCGAGCCCAGGTCGGCAACGGTGCCCCAGGCATCGAGTTCGGACAATTGCACACCCTGGCGGACGGCGGTAAGGGTCATGGTGGTTCTCCTGGTCAGTTCAAAAAGGCTCAACGGCGGCCGTTGAAGAAGCCCGACAGCTGATGCACGGTCTTGCCGGCGGTCAGCAGCAGTGGGCGAATGTGGTCCTTGCCGAGGATGCGCGCATGCTTGACCGAGCTGATCAGGTCGTAGCGGCTGGAGCCTTCGCTCATGCCTTCGGCGAGGATCTTGCAAATGATGTGGCTGGGGGTGACGCCAAAGCCCGAATAGCCCTGCACGTAGAAGGCGTTGGGGCGGTTGCTCAGGGTGCCGAGCTGCGGGAACAGGTTGGCGCTGGTGGCCATCGGGCCGCCCCAGGCGAGGT
The DNA here is from genome assembly GCF_003940825.1 of Pseudomonas oryziphila. NCBI lineage: Bacteria > Pseudomonadati > Pseudomonadota > Gammaproteobacteria > Pseudomonadales > Pseudomonadaceae > Pseudomonas > Pseudomonas oryziphila. The sequence continues at coordinate 2,829,018 of NZ_CP034338.1, forward strand.
CGATGCGCACGTCCTTGAGGTACGGGAAGATCTTCAGCATCAGGTTGCGGTTCCACGCCTTGAGGTCTTTCGGGATGTGCTCCACGAAAGGCGTGGCGGCGCCGAACAGCAGGCGGTTCTCGCGAGTGACGCGGTAGTAGTCGATCACCGGGCGGATATCGCTGTAGGCGCCGCGGATCGGGCTGATTCGCTGGATCAGTTCATCCGACAGCGGTTCGGTCATCAGCTGGAAGGCGTAGGTGTTGACGGTGCGGGCGTGCAGCTCGGGTTCGAGCTTGTTGAGGAAGCTGTCGCAGGCCCACAGCAGTTTGCTGGCCTTGACCGAGCCACGGCCGGTGCGCACGGTGATGCGCTCACCGTAGTGCACTTCCAGCGCCGGGCTGTGCTCGAAGATCCGTGCGCCATGGCCCACCAGGGCCTGGGCTTCGCCGAGCAGCAGGTTGAGCGAATGCACGTGGCCGCCGCCCATGTGCAGCAGGGCGCTGCTGTAGGCGTCGGAGCCGATGATCTGCTTGACCTCGGAGCCGCCCAGGAAGCGGATCTCGTCCTTGCCGTTGATCGCCTTGAAGTCTTTCTCCCAGGCGCGCAGGGTCTTTTCCTGGCGGGCGTTGAAGCCCATGTAGCCGTAACCGTGGCAGAAGTCGGCGTCGATGGCGTAGCGGGCGATGCGGTCCTTGATGATGCCGGCGCCCAGCTCGCTGATCTCGAAGATCTCGCGCAGGCCCTGTTCGCCGACGCTGCTCTTGATCTTTTCCAGGTCGTGGCCGATGCCGGCCATGATCTGCCCGCCGTTGCGCCCGGTGCCGCCGAAGCCCAGGTAGCGGGCTTCGAGCACGACGACATTGGTGATGCCTTTTTCGGCCAGTTCCAGGGCCGTGTTGATGCCCGAGAAGCCGCCGCCGATCACTACCACATCGGCTTCGATGTCGGCTTCGAGGGTGGGGAAGCTGAGGTTGTATTTTTTGGTCGCGGTGTAATAGGTGGGCGTTTCGATGTTGATCATGGCGCAGCCTGGACAGTTGGAATTGTTAGGGAGCAGGGCTTGCACAAGCGCTGGCTGTGGCAGCTATTGGGCACCTAACGCGCGGTAGGTGTCTTGCCTGAGTGTGCCAGGGATTTGATTCTGTGTGACGGGGGGATGTGGCGGGCTTGAGACCGTATGTCGCCCGCAATGTGTATGCCGAAAGGGTTGCAGCGCTCTCAAGATCGAGCGCCGCGCGGGCGGCGCTCGATCTGATAGGCGCAGAACATCTATCGGCGAACCCTTTTGGGCTACCCCTTGCGAACGTCAGTAAACCCCGCCCTGAGAGGTCGTATTCACCACACCTTCCTTGAATGCCCCTGCCAACCGCTGCAACCCGCGCATCAGCACGGTGGTATCCACCCCTACAGCGACAAACGCGGCCCCCAGCTCGATATAGCGCCGCGCCAGTGTCTCGTCGGCACTGAGAATCCCCGCCGCCTTGCCGGCCCGGCCAATCCGCACGATGGCGTCTTCGATGGCCGCCTGCACTTCGGGATGCCCCGGATTGCCCCGGTGCCCCATGGCCGAGCTCAGGTCCGCCGGCCCGATGAACACCCCATCCACACCATCAACGGCGCAGATTTGGTCCAGGTTTGCCAACCCCTCGCGGTTCTCGATCTGCACCAGCAGGCACACCTGCTCGTCGGCCAGGTCCAGGTAACCGGGGATGCTGTTCCAGCGCGAAGCCCGGGCCAGCGCACTCCCCACACCCCGCACACCGTACGGCGGGTAGCGCACCGCACGCACCAGCTGGCGAGCCTGCTCGGCGCTTTCGACCATGGGTACCAGCAAGGTCTGGGCACCGATATCGAGCAACTGCTTGATCAGCGCGGTATCGCCGACCACCGGCCGCACCACCGGCTGGCCGGGGTAGGGCGCCACGGCCTGCAACTGGCCGAGCAGGCTGCGCAGGTCGTTGGGCGCGTGTTCGCCGTCGAGCAGCAGCCAGTCGAAACCGGCGTTGGCCGCCAGTTCCGCGCAATACGGGTCGGCCAGGCCGAGCCACAGGCCGATCTGCGCCTGGCCGCTGCGCAGGCGTTGCTTGAAGGTGTTGATGGGCATGTCCATGGGCGGTCCTCAGACGAAACGGCAGGCAATCGAGCCGAGCTGGTCGTAGTCGACATGGAAGGTGTCGCCGGGGCGGGCAGCCACCGGGCGGGTGAAGGAGCCACCAAGGATGATCTGCCCGGCCTCAAGGCCCACGTCATAGGCGGCCAGTTTGTTGGCCAGCCAGGCTACGCCCTTGGCCGGATGGTTGAGTACGGCGGCAGACACCCCGGATTCCTCGATCACGCCATTGCGATAGAGCACCGCCGGCACCTTGCGCAGGTCGATGTCGCCGGGCCGCACGGCGCGCCCGCCCATGACCACACCGGCATTGGCGGCGTTGTCGGAGATGGTGTCGAACACCTTGCGGGTGGCGCCACTGTGCGGGTCGACCTGCTGGATGCGTGCGTCGATGATTTCCAGTGCCGGGATCACCCACTCGGTGGCGTCGAGCACATCGAACAGGCTGACGTTGGGGCCCTTGAGCGGCTTGCCGAGGATGAAGGCCAGCTCCACCTCGACCCGCGGCACGATGAAGCGCTCGAAGGGGATGTCGCTGCCTTCGTCGAACAGCATGTCATCGAGCAGCGCGCCGAAATCCGGTTCGGTGATGTTCGAGGAGACCTGCATGGCCCGTGAGGTCAGGCCGATCTTGTGGCCGACCAGCTTGCGACCGCTGGCGATCTTTTGCGCGACCCAGGCGCGCTGGATGGCGTAGGCGTCCTCGATGCTGATCGAGGGGTGCTCCAGGGAAAACTGACCGACCTGTTCGCGGCTGCGTTCAGCCTGGTCGAGGCGGGCGGCGGCTTGCTGGATGATGTGGGCGTCGAGCATTGAAGACCTCAGGAATTCCGGTTGAACAGGGGGTGCAGGCTGCTGTGCTTGGCGTCGTACACCTGGGCCTGGCTTTCGTCGATCTGCAGGGTCACGCCGACCGGGCGTTTTGCCAGCAGCGGGTCGAGGTGGTGGCGCAGCACGGCCAGCAGGTTGTCGCCGACCTGCTGGTGCACCGTGGCGCTGCGCCCGCTGCCCATGCGCAGGTTGGCGTAGACGAAGCCGTAGCTACCCTGGCCATCGGCGATCGCCGCGTGGGCGGCGGGGTAGGCCAGCACCCGGGTGCCGCCGGTGGGGAACACCTGGCGGGCGTTTTCGTCGCGTTGTTCGAGCATGCAGTCGGCCAGGGCGCGGCACAGCCCGGGCATGTCGGCGTCGGCTTCAATGTCCGGGCTGTAGAGCAGGACCAGATGGGGCATGGCGCGCTCCTTACAGGCGGCTGGTAGAGGTGACGGCGGCCGGGTTGGAGGCCTGGGCGGCGGGGATGGTGCTGCCATCCTGCGGGGTGACCGGGAAGATCGCGTTGATCTGGCCGGTGCCGGACGAGCCGAAGTAGGGCGTGACCACTTCGGCTTTACCGTCGTACTTCGACCAGCCCAGGGCGCCGAGCAGCATGGCGGTGTCGTGCATGAAGCCTTCGCCGTGGCCCTTGACCGCGTACTCCGGCAGCATCGCGCAGAAGTCGGCCCAGTCGCCGTCCTGCCACATCTGCACCACGCGATGGTCGAGGGTTTCCAGGAACGGGCTCCACACCTTGGTGGCAAAGTCCGGGGCCTGGCCGTTCTGGGCGAAACGGTGGGACAGCGAGCCGCTGGCGAGGAAGGCCACGGTGCCGTCGTAGTGGTCCTCGACCGCCTTGCGCATGGCCCAGCCCAGGCGGGCGCTGTCGTTGAGGTAATGCGAGGTGCACAGCGCCGAGACCGAGACCACCTTGAAGTGCTGGTCGGTGTTCATGTAGCGCATCGGCACCAGGGTGCCGTACTCCGGGGCGAGCGTGGTGGCGTCGTGGGCCATGGTTTCCACGCCCAGGCGGTTGCACTCCTCGGCCAGGATGCGCCCGAGTTCCGGGTTGCCGGGGAAGCCGTAGTTCATGTTGGCGATGAAGTGCGGCAGCTCGTTGCTGGTGTACAGGCCTTCGAAGTGCGCTGCGCAGTTGATGTGGTAGTTGGCGTTGACCAGCCAGTGGGTGTCGAACACTACCAGGGTGTCGACGCCCAGTGCCCGGCAGCGCCGGCCGATTTCCAGGTGACCGTCGATGGCCGCCTGACGAAAGCCTTGGCGCGGGCCGGGCAGTTCAGACAGGTACATCGAGGGTACGTGGGTGATCTTGGCGGCGAGAGCGAGTTTGCCCATGGGAATCTCCTGCTGAAGGTTGTTGTTCTAGGTGTCCATGGCGAGGGCTGTGCCCTCGATTCGCGGGTAAACCCGCTCCCACAGGTCCAGCGCTGTGCCTGTGGGAGCGGGTTTACCCGCGAAGGGCTGCAAGGCAGCCCAGCGCTTTAAAGCGTTACACCCCCCAGCGCGGAATGTGGTGGCTGCCCATGGAAATACACACGTTCTTGATCTCGGCAAACACCTCGAAGCTGTACTGTCCCCCTTCGCGGCCAGTCCCGGAACCCTTCACCCCACCAAACGGCTGACGCAGGTCGCGCACGTTCTGGCTGTTGATGAACACCATCCCGGCCTCGATGCCCCGGGCCAGACGATGTGCCTTGCCGATGTCCTGGGTCCAGATATACGAGGCCAGACCGTATTCGGTGTCGTTGGCCAGCTGCAGCGCCTCGGCCTCGTCCTTGAACGGGATCAGGCAGGCCACCGGGCCGAAGATCTCCTCCTGGGCGATGCGCATGCGGTTGTTCACATCGGCGAACACCGTGGGCTGGATGAACTGCCCTTTGGCCAGGTGCGTCGGCAGGCCTGCAGGGCGTTCCAGGCCACCGGCCACCAGGCGCGCACCTTCCTCGATGCCGATGCGAATGTAGCCGGTGACCTTGTCGTAGTGCTGCTGGGTGATCATCGAGCCGACCTGGGTTTTCGGGTCGGTCGGGTCGCCGACGATCAGGCGCCGGGCACGGGCAGCGAACTCGCTGACAAAGCGCGGGTACACGCTCTCCTGGATGAAGATGCGGCTGCCGGCGGTGCAGCGCTCGCCGTTGAGCGAAAAGATGGTGAACAGCGCGGCGTCCAGGGCACGGTCCAGATCGGCGTCTTCAAAGATCAGCACCGGCGACTTGCCGCCCAGTTCCATCGAGTACTTTTTAAGCCCCGCGGTCTGCATGATCTTCTTGCCGGTGGCGGTGCCCCCGGTGAAGGAGATGGCGCGCACGTCCGGGTGGCGCACCAGGGCATCGCCGGCGGTGGCGCCGTAGCCCTGGATCACGTTGAGCACACCGTTGGGGATACCGGCCTCGACTGCCAGGCGGCCCAGCTCGTTGGCGGTCAGCGGCGAAAGCTCGCTCATCTTCAACACCGCCGTGTTGCCCAGCGCCAGGCATGGCGCTGTCTTCCAGGTGGCGGTCATGAACGGCACATTCCACGGCGACACCAGCCCGCACACGCCTACCGGCTGGTACAGGGTGTAGTTGAGCATCTGGTCGTCGACCGGGTAGCTGTGGCCGTCCATGCGCGTGCACACTTCGGCGAAGAAGTCGAAGTTGTGCGAGGCGCGGGGGATCAGCACATTGCGGGTCTGGTGGATCGGCAGGCCGGTGTCGAGGGTTTCCAGCTCGGCCAGTTGCGGCACGTTCTGGTCGATCAGCTCGCCGAGCCGGCGCATCAGCCGGGCGCGCTCCTTGGCCGGGGTGTTGGCCCATTTCGGGAAGGCCTCTTTCGCCGCGGCCACGGCCTGGGCGACTTCCTCGGCGCCACCGCTGGCAACTTCGCCGATGGCTTCACCGGTGGCCGGGTTGTAGTTGATGAAGGTGTCACGGCTCTCGACTTCGCGGCCGTTGATCCAGTGCTTGATCATGTTCATGCCTCTTGGGTTTTACGGGCGAAGAACTCGGCTTCGCTGACGATACGGTTGACCAGGCGGCCGACGCCTTCCACTTCCACCACCACTTCATCGCCCGGCACCACGTCGGCCAGGCCTTCCGGCGTGCCGGTGGCGATCATGTCGCCGGGCTGCAGGGTCATGAAGCTGGAGAAGTATTCGATCAGGTAGGGGATGTCGAAGATCATGTCGGCGGTGCTGCCTTCCTGCTTCAGCTCGCCGTTGATCCAGGTGCGCAGCTTCAGGTTCGACGGGTCTGGCACATCGCTGGCATCGACGATCCACGGGCCGACCGGGGTGGTGGCGTCGCGGTTCTTCACCCGCAGGTTGGGCCGGTAGTAGTTCTCCAGGTAGTCGCGGATGGCGTAGTCGTTGCACACCGTATAGCCGGCCAGGTAGGCGAGGGCGTCCTCGCGCTTGACGTTGCGCGCCGGCTTGCCGATCACCGCCACCAGCTCGCACTCGTAGTGCATGTACTTGACGTTGTCCGGGCGCCAGGTGACCTGGTCGTGGCCGGTGTAGGTGCCGGGCGACTTGATGAACGCCAGCGGCTCGGTGGGCGGGGTGAAGGCCAGCTCGGCGGCGTGGTCGGCGTAGTTCAGGCCCAGGGCGAACATGCTGCCGGTGGCCGGTGGCAGCCAGGTCACCTGGTCTTGATGCACCAGGCGGCCATCGGCCAGGCGCAGGTGGTCGTCTTCGACCGTGACGGCGTGGACCTGGTCGTCGAACTGGATACGGGCGTGCTTCATGGGGCGAGTCCTTGTTCGGCGACGATGGGGTTGGTCAGCTGGCCGAGGCCGTCGATCTCGACGCTTACGCGGTCACCGGGCAGCACGTCGACGCGGCCTTCCGGGGTGCCGGTAATCAGTACGTCGCCGGCATGCAGGGTCATGAACTCGCTGATTTCAGCGATCAGCCGGGCCACGCTGCGCACGCAGTTGGCGGTGTTGTTGTGCTGGCGCAGTTCGCCGTTGACCCACAGGCGGATGCCCAGCGCGTCGGGGTTGCCCACCTGCGCCGCCGGTACCAGTTCCGGCCCCAGCGGGCAGAAGCCGTCACGGCACTTGGCCTTGACGGCGGGGCGGTAATAGCTGTCTTCGGGCAGGCTGAACTCGTTGACGATGGTGTAGCCGGCCACGTGCTCGAGGGCGTTCTCGACGGTTACCCGGCTGGCATCCTTGCCGATTACCACGCCCAGCGCCGGGCCGGGCTGCAGGCGTTCGACTCCCGCAGGGTAGGTAACTGCCTGGGCATGGCCATTACGGGTGTTGGGGGTCTTGATGAACAGCACCGGCTTGACCGGCGGCTGCTGGTACGGCGCTTTATGGAAGGACGCCAGGTGCTGCAGCAGCAGGCCCTGGTAGTTCAGGGCGACGCCGAACAGGCTGCCGGTGGCGACCTCGTGCAAGGCACGGCTCATGCTTTTCTCCTGCGGAAGGCGAAGCGCCCGGGGACGCTTCTTTGCGTTTTTGTTAATGTGTTAACGTTATAATTAAGATGTTAACGATCGTCAAGGCATTCCCCGCTCGCCGGGCAGTGCTACGATGCATCGCCCGGCCTGTTCCACCGGTACGAGAACAACAATGAAAGAACGACAGCCGATCCCCAACATCAACATCGGTCAGGTCTACGACCAGCGCTACAGCGACAGCGAGGTGCACTACGACCGGCTCGGTAACCTGGCCGGCTTTTTCGGTCGCAACATGCCGGTGCACCGCCATGACCGCTTCTTCCAGGTGCACTACGTGAAGACCGGCAGCGTGCGGGTGTACCTCGATGAACAGCGCTATCACGAGGCCGGGCCGATGTTCTTCCTCACCCCGCCGACCATCCCCCATGCCTTTGTCACCGAGGCCGACGCCGATGGCCATGTGCTGACCGTGCGCCAACAGCTTGTGTGGCAACTGCTGGAGGCCGAGCCCGGGCTGATCAGCGCGCCGCGCCTGCAACCTGCGTGCGTTGCCCTGGGGCATTTGCAAGGGCAGGCGCGCGAAGAGGCGCATCGGCTGGAGCAATTGTTCGACCTGCTCGGCAGCGAGGTCGGCCAGGGCCAGGCGGGGCAGGGCACCGCCCTGCAGGACCTGGCGCGGCTGGTGATGATCAGCCTGCTGCGGCTGTGTGCCAACTCGCTGGAGGCGATGCCGGCGCGGCACGAGGACTTGCAGCTGTTTCACCGCTTCAACGAACTGATCGAGCGCCATTACCTGGAGCATTGGGCGTTGCCGGCTTACGCCACGGCGCTGGGCGTGACCGAAGCGCGCCTGAATGACGTGTGCCGGCGCATCGCCGACCTGCCGTCCAAGCGCCTGGTGTTCGAGCGCCTGATGCAGGAGGCGCGGCGCCTGTTGCTGTATACGGGCGGTTCGGCCAACGAGATCTGCTACCAGTTGGGCTTCAAGGACCCGGCGTATTTCAGCCGGTTCTTCCAGCGCCATGCGCAGATGACGCCGGGGGAGTACCGCCAGCGGCAAATGGCGTTGCGGTGATAGGTGCATCGAATGACCTGCTCCATGCCTTGAGCGTCAAGCCAATCGTGCAATGACCCAGTTGCAGCGAGAATGGGCATTAGCCAGGAGCGCTGGTACTTTTCACAGGGACTGGACAGGCCGGGTGCAAATGTATTTCACTTCATTAATATCTTAATAAAACCAGCCGAGCCCGATGACCATCCCAAGACCCTCCCTGACCTTGACCCTGCTGCAGGCCCGTGAAGCGACCATGGCGTTCTTCCGCCCGGCCCTCAATGCCCATGACCTGACCGAACAGCAATGGCGAGTGATCCGCATCCTGCGCCAGCAGGGCGAGCTGGAGAGCCACCAGTTGGCGGACCTGGCGTGCATTCTCAAACCGAGCATGAGCGGCGTGCTCAAGCGCCTGGAGCGTGATGGGCTGGTGGGGCGGCGCAAGTCGCCGGAGGATCAGCGGCGGATCTTCATCAGCCTGACCGTGCGCGGGCAGCAGGCGTTCCTGGCGATGAGCGAGGAAATGGAGCGCAATTACCAGGAGATCCAGCGCCAGTTCGGGGCGGACAAGCTGGAGCAATTGATGGGGTTGCTCAATGAGTTGAAGAAGATTGAGCCTTGAGGTGGCGGGGGCGTTGGTGGGGCATGGTTTGAGTTTGTATGTGGGCCACCAGGTGCCCGCCACAACCCTTGCAGCGCCTATGAGATCGAGCGCCGCCCGCGCGGCGCTTCGCGGGTAAACCCGCTCCCACAGTCTGTTTCGGGCCAGTCTCTCCTGTGCCATCACCAGGTCCGCCTTGTTAGCACGACGCGGTTTCAGCGTGTGCGTTGCCGCCGCCCCACATGGCTCAAGACATGCACCAAGGCAGGCGCCGGTACTTTCACAGGAATAATTGGCCCGAAATAAACTGTGGGAGCGGGTTTACCCGCGAAGCGCCGCGCGGGCGGCGCTCGATCTCATAGGCGCTGCAAGGGTTGTGGCAGGCGCCTGGCGGCCCTCACCCCTCACCCCGCCAACCCCAACGAATCATCCAGAATCTTCAACAACGACGCCGCCCGCCGCGCATACACCGCCGGGTTCGCATACAGCAGCTCCACATGCAGGCTGTCGATGATCCCCAGATAAGCATCCCCATACAGCTCCAGCTTGTTGCCATCGCTGCGCGCCCAGGCATGCCGCTCGCGCAGGGCCTGGCAGAAGCCCAGGCGAATCTGCTCCAGATATGCCTCGAACCCGGTGGTCACGATCGAGCGTATCGGCGCCGGCGGCAGGAACGCACTGCGCAGCACGAAGCGCAAATTGGCCGAGCCGGCATACCTCTCGGCCAGGTGCAGCGGATGCCAGTGCCCCGGCGCCTCGCGGCCGGCGGCCTCATGGCCGAACCCGGCTTCGACATAGGCGGTCTCCTCGGCCAGGGCACGCTCGAACGCACACACGAACAACGCATCCTTGTTGGCGAAATGCGCATACAGCGAGGCTTTGCGCATGCCCGCCTGGGCCGCGATTTCGTTCAGCGACGAGCCGTCGTAGCCATGTTCGGCAAAATGCAGGACGGCGTGGTCGCAAATGCGCGCGGCGGAAGGGGTCAGGGCTTTCAAGGCGGTCACTCCGGGTTGACGCTGCAGTTCGAGGCGCTGATTGTCTTTGCCAGGGCGGCGCGGGTCAAACCCAGTATGACCACGGCGGCTGCGGCCAACAGCCAGGCCCAGGCCTGCGGGCCGAGGGTCGCCAGGTGCCCGGCCAAGGGTGTGGCGCTGGACGAGATCACCAGTTGCAGGGCACCGAGCAGCGCGGCGGTGGAGCCGACATCGCGGTGCTGCGAGGACATCGCCAGGGCCATCAGCGTGGCCTCGCAGATGCCCAGGCCGAACAGCGCCAGCACCACGCCGCCCAGCAGCACCGGCAAGCCGCCACCCACCACCGTCAGCAGTGCACCCGCACCCATGCACAGCGCGCCCCACCAGGCCACCCGGGCCACGCCGTGGCGCTTCACCCACAGGCCGGACCCTGCAGCGCCCAGCAGAATGGCTACGCCACAGGCGCCGAACAGCATGCCGAACTGCGTGCTGGTGAGGCCGAAATGCTGCTGGTACACGTAGGCAGAGCCGGCGATGTAGGCGAACAGGAAAAAGAACACCGCCGACAGTGCCAGTGCCGGGCGCAGGAAAGCACCGTCACGAGCGATGCGCGCATAAGTACGCATCACGCTACGCGGCGCCAGGCGCACACGCTGTGCCACGGGCAAGGTTTCACCCAGCACAAGGGCCGAGTTGAGCAGGGTCAACAGGCCGAGCCCAGCGAGCACCAGCATGATCGCCCGCCAGCCCCAGGCGGCATCCACCACGCCGCCCAGCGCCGGGGCGAGGATCGGTGCCAGGCCTTCGATGGTCATCAGCAGGGCGAAGATCTGTGCCGCCCGTGCACCCTCGGCGACGTCGCGCACCATGCTCATGATCACCACCAGGGTCAGCGCGCTGGCCAGGCCCTGGATCAGTCGTGCCAGCAGCAGCGCCTCCAGTGAGTTGGCCGCCGCCGCAGCCAGCGAGGTGACCGTGAACACCAGCAACCCCACCAGTAACGGCCGGCGCCGGCCCAGCGCATCCACCAGCGGGCCGAACAGCAGCTGGCCGGCGCCCATGGCCAACAGGAACACGGTCAGGGTCAGTTGCACCTGGGGATAGCCGGTGGCGAAGTCGCGTGCCATCTCCGGGAGGCTGGCCAGGTACATGTCGATGGCCGAAGGGCCGAGGGCGCCGATCAAGGCGAGGGAGGCGGCAAAGCGCAGGTTTGAGTGGGTGGGCATGACAGCGAAATCCATTGGACAAAAATAAACCTACCGACCGGTAGGTTGCGCAAAGATTAAGCATATTCATGGGAGGGGTCAACACATGTCTCGCGAGGCACGCTTTCCCTCGCTCTAGGCTCTGCACGAAAAGTTTTGTGGGAGCGGGCTTGCCCCGCGATTGGCTGAAACTGCTTGTGCACCAAATACACCGCCGTCGCTTGTTTAGCGCCACCGGTCCGATGAATCCGCAATAAACCGAATCCGCCGTTATTGCCGTACTCCCACACCATGTACGGCACGCAACCGTGCATCCCCAAGCCAAACGAGGTTGATGACCATGGCTAACAAAGACAATGACCGGATGGGCAAGGACAGCGACAAGATGGGCCACCAGGGTGGCAGCAAGAACCCTGGGAATTTCGCCAATGACCGCGACAAAGCCGCCGAAGCCGGGCGTAAAGGTGGGCAAAGCACCGGTGGAGATAACCGTCAAAGCCCTGAGTCCGGGCGCAAAGGTGGCCGCTCGTAAGTGAGGCCTAGCAGTGCCAGGGAGACCTGGCACTGCATCTTGAGCGTTACCTAGCTGCTCAAATCTAGTGATGAGCTGCTTCGTCAGTGCTGTCGACGAGCATTTTGTTGGGCAGTATCACTCTTTTGAGCATGACGCTTATCTTCGATTGAGCCCTTGAAAGTGTCACGCACGGTATGCGAAGTACCCATTTGTGGGTCGTGGATGACTGGCAGTGCGACACGCTCGGATTGACTGCTGCGAGGCCCTATCTCACTACCTTCTACTGCACCCGAGATAGCGCGTATGCTGTCAAAGGACCTACGAGTACGATCCTCCATGCCCGTCGTTGCGGTCGGCTGACGCGTACCATTGGCTTTGTAGGTATCGGACAAGCCTGCTGCGCCGCTGTCGGCCAACGGAGCAGGTGAAGTGCCCGGGATGGGTGACTCGGGCATACTCTTGATGCTGTGTCCGCCCTTGGCAACGCCCACTATCGAAGCTGCGATGCTTGAGTAGAACTGTATCTCGCCAAGAATCTTCCCAGCTTTCGAGTCAGGGTCCTTTGTCAGCAGTGAATAGGAGACTACTCCCGTCGCAAGGCTGATCGTGCTGAGGACTGCCCCTGTAACGGCGAGCGCGCCGCTGATTGTACTCACGGATGCGAGCGTGGCGGTGGCAGCAGCTGTAGCTCCGGCTACAATGCCGGCTGCGAGCCCGGTGCTAGCCGCGGTGGTAGCAGCTGTAGTTCCGGCTATCATGCCGGCTGTGAGCCCGGCGCCAAACGCGGTGGAGAAGCCGGCCATCAGGCCTGCACTGATGATAGGCCCTGCGATGGGGACAATGGTCGCCACCAACGCCAGCGCGGCAAGCCCGAACCCCAGCCATTTCTTCCAATCATGCCCATCCGGATCGAAGCGGTTGACCGGGTCCCCACCGCAATAACCATAGGGGTTGAGACCGCCCCGCCCGAAGGGGCTGGCGCTATCAGGCGCAAGGAAAGTCATCAGCACCGGGTCATAGGGCCGGTAACCTGCCGCGATGTACCAGCCAGTCAGTGGCTCACGGCGCTCACCTGCAAACCCGAACGAGCTGGCGGAACTCTGCGATGGGCCCGCATCGGCCCCGTGGGCTGTGTAATGGTACTGGCGCAGTTCCTCATCGGCTTCCAGCCGCACACTGCCCTGGGCATCGCAGCCGAGCAGAGTGGCCCGGTGAACACCGGCGGCCAATCGGTCGACCGCGAACAGCTGGCCAGCATCGCCGATCAGGCGCAATTGTTCTTCCCCGCGCAGTTCGTGGGTGAGGCTGTTGGCGCTGTGGAAGCTGCGGCTAAGCTGGCCATCGACCCTGCGGTCGCACAAATTGCCAGCCGGGTCATAACCATAAGTGCAAGTCTGGCCCTGGTAGCTGACGCTCTGCAGGCGGTCCTGCCCATCCCAGGTCAGCACGCGGCCCAGGCTGTCACGCTCGAGGCGGCCGCGAGCGTCATAGGCCAGGTCGATCTGCCTCGGCCAGCTGGCATGGGTATGAGCAATGCGGGTGACCTGGGTTGGGTCGCTGCTGTTTTCGTACTCGAAGGTCGCGGTATCGCTGCTGTTGTCGGCGAAGGTCGAGACCACGTCGATATAGCAATCCAGTGCATCCAGGCGGAACACCTGCTTGACCACCAGGTTACCGAAGGGATCCTTCGGCGCCACCGCGGGGTCGGCCTCGTAGGTGTTCAAGCGGCCGTGGCGATCATAGGTGAAGCGCTCCTCACCCTGTACCGAGCCGTCGTCCCAGCGGCGGCTCTTGAGCTGGTCGAGGTCGGTGTAGGTCAGCGTTTGTACCTTGCGGCTGGACTGGCCCTCGACCACGGCGTCATAAGTACGGGTATGCTCACGGCCAAGGCCATCATAGGTCAGGGTCTGGGTCAGGCGGGTACCGCTGACCGTGTCACGGGTGGTGTAGGTGTGCGGGCGGGAGAAGGCGTCGTAGCCGATCTCGCTGGTGACGCTGCCGACGATGATCCGTTGCAGACGGCCGGCGCTGTCGAACGCACGCTGGTGGTCCACACCGGCGGCGTCTTCGAAGCCAAGCTGCAGGCCGCCGAGGCTGTAGCGCCAGGTGGTGACATGTTCCTGGCCATCGACCGTCCAGGTGTCGGTCTGCGGCTTGCCGGCAGCGGTGAAGGTCATCTGCTGTACGCCAAGCGGGCCACTGGCCGAGTTGGTGGTACCCAGCTTGTGGTCATAGCTGAAGCCATGGGCGCTTTCACCCGCAGGGATAATCTGTTCGACCAGGTTCTCCAACGCTTTGAGATAACGGAAATCCACACGCTTGCCATCAGCCAGGATGTTGTGGGTGGGCGGCAGCTGGCCGGCGGCATAGTGATATTCAGTGGTGCGGCCACCGCATTCGATGTTCAGAGGGCGGCCGAGGCCATCGAACTGCTGGCGACCTACGGTCACGGGTTGTGCATAGTTGTTCATCATGGGTTCTCCACGGTTTGCAAGGCCACCGATGCAGGGTGCTCGCTGTTGCTGTGCGGGGCGTAGGTCCATAGGGTCTTGCGGGCCTGTGAGTCGCCGACTTCGAGGCGCTCGACGACACGAGAGAAAGCGTCGTAAGTGGTGTGGGTGCTGCTCCCCATGCCGACGGCGGGTACGACGCTCTGTTCGATGACACGGTCCAACCCATCGCGAAGTTGATAGATTGTCCGCACCAATCGCCGCTTGCCGGGGTCGCCATCACCGTCGTCAAAGAGTTCGGTCTTCACTGGGCTGCCGCTGAGGTTCTTGTGCACGACCTCCAGGCTGCCTGCCTTGCCCTGGGCGGATTGCCACCGTTGCTCGGTCTGGGCGATCGGGTCGTGCAGGGTATGCGTGGTCACACCATTGCCCGCAGTTACCTGCGCGACATTGCCCCAATGGTCGTAGGTGGTGGTGCTGGTCAGGCTGAGCAGCGGTTGGCCGTCGGTTGCCCAGTCTGTATCGCTGCGTGAAACCTCTCGCCCCAGGGCGTCATGCTCGATGCTGCTCATGCAGCGAAAAGGTGCAGCCACGTGATCGAGGTCTTCGAGCTCTACCCGTACCGTACGGCCGGCGCCGTCGAGCCAGCTGCGCTTGCGCTGACCTGTGGCGTCGCGTTCTTCAAGGCCGACGCTGGCCTTGAGAGAGACGCAGCCGTTGCTACCCGGTATGCGCGGGGCACATGCTGCATGACGAAAGTGTCGCTGAGGTGGTAGCTGGCGGTGCGGGTCACTTCATACTCGGTGCCGCTGGCGATAATGCTGCGTACCACACGTCCGAGCCTGTCGTAGGCGTGGTCGGTATGCACGCCAGCGGCACTGGTCTCGCGCAGGGTCTGGCCGCTGGTCAATGAACGGGCGGTGCTGGTGCGCATGTGCTGGGTTTGATCCGTCTCGTCACCTTCGATAACGGTGGTGGTCAGCAGCGTCGCCACGCCATTCACGGGCTCGATGCTGTAGCTATGGCGAGTGGTGATCGGCTGCCCCGCCACGGTCTTGGTGGCGCTGGCCAAGCGGGCGTAGTGCTGGCCAACCGTATCGATGTAGGTGTTGCAGGTGCTTTCGATCACGGTCCCGGCAGTTTCGTCTTCCAGTTGCTCGCGCTCGACCAGTTGCAAAGCAGGGTCGCCTGGTATCAACGAAGGCAACGCAGCATAGGTGTAGCGGGTGACCATGACCGGCGCAGCGCCGCGCGCCGATTTGGGTGGGGTAACCCTGCGCAGTTTCACGCGGCGCACCATGCCCAGGGCATCGTCAGGCGCGCTGCCGGGCTCGCCTTCGATCGGGTAGTACTCGTTGAACTCGATCACGCCATTGGCCTGGACCGACTCGAGCGGGTTGCCATAGCGGTCGAAGGTGGAAGTGGTGACCTCGCTGCGTTCACGTTTGACGGTATTGCCCTGCCATTCGATGAAGGTGGTGGTCACCTGGCGCGGCAACTGGCAGAACGCTGCTTGTTCTTCCCAGGATTTGTCGTAGTCGACGTGGTAGCTGGTGTCGACACGGGTTTCATGGTCGCCCGAGCGGCGGCGCTCGAGGGTTTGCAGGTGGTGGCGGTCCCAGTGACGCTGTACGGTCTGTTGGATCGAGCCGCTCGAGTTGGTCAGGGTTTCGGTGACGGAATACTCGTAGCGCTCACGCAGCCTGTAGAGGTTGTCGCGGCCCGACTCCCATTGGAAGCCCAGCTGGCTGCCATAGCCGAGGTAGTTGTAGACACCATTCCAGGTGTAGCTATACGACAACGTGCCTGCCGCCTCACTGTCGGTATGCTCCCAGCGCAGCACACGTGGCAGGAAACCGATCGGCGCGCCGTTGGGCAAGCGATGCGAGCTCGCAGCGGTTTTGCTCCAGAACAGCGTGTCGGTGGCTCCGAGCGGGCCGCTGACATTCTTGGGGAATAGCAGCGACTGGCCGTTGCCGACATCTATAGCCTCATAGCTGAAGGTAAAGGGCGCCGCGATTTCAGGCAGGTGCAAGCTCGCCAGGCGGTTGTTCGCTTGACCGAAGACGTATACCGCTTCATCGGCAGTACCCGGTGCAAGCAACAACTTAGGTGAAGTACCGCTGCGATCGATCCGAGCCAGTACGCATTGGTTGTCGTCGGTGATCTCCCTGAGGTGGTTGACACCGTTGGCCGAGCTCCACTTCAGGTGCAGCCGGCGGCCTGCATCGCTGCGCAGTTCATGCAGCACATAGGCACCGCTGTTATTGACCCGCTTGAGGATCTCGATACGGCCGTCCTTGTGAGCGATCCGATAACTGCCATCATCGGTACGCACTGCCCGCAGTGATTGCAGCTTGTAGTCGCGGAACGTCACCTCGCCGTCCACGACGGCTTGCACTGCGTACTGTTCGCCCGTGCCAAGGCGCAGAGCCTGGGCGCCTTGTGCCAGTGACAGTTCGCTGTACAGCAGCGACCAGCCCAGGCCAAAGCCCTGGTTGCGATGCGAACCCAGGCTGCTGAACGCCAGGGTGAAGGGCAGGGAAGGGCCGCCAAGGTCATTGGCAATGCCCAGCTCAATGTTGAAGACCAGGTTGAACTGGCCCGTTCGCGGGTCGACCGCTGATTGCATGGCCGAGAGGAAGTTGTTGGCCTGTGTGTGGATGCCGCCCGTGTTGAGGGGCACTTCAGCTATTTGGGACGTTTCATTGATGGGGTCAGACATTTGTTCTCTTCTGTAAAACAAAGGGTGTGAGCAATCGTTGCCGCTGGTGCGCCATGCGATCAGTCACCCCGTTATCAAAAGGTGGTAGGGTTGGGGCTTTGACAATGCCAGGGCCTCTACCATTAGTTAACGTAAATCAGGGCTTTTATTGCGTGTTGAGGGCTGCCTTGTTGTATTGGTTAGATGATTTTATGCGTACCTTGTACGCTGCCTTTGCGATGAGCTAAATGTTGCGGCCATTAACTCGTCGCTGCAGGTAAACAATATTTTATTCTGAGGTTTCGGCGCTGTGAGGATATTCTGGTGAACCCAGGAGAATAGTCATAGGTAGTGCAGATGCAACATCGGCGTCAAATGAGGTGGGCGCGACAAAACCAGATAGGGAGACACGACAAAGTGCAAGCCGCTCAGTGAGAGGGGCTTGCACTTTAATATGTCAGAAAGACGGGCGATACTTATTCCGTTGCTAGCCGAGTTCTATCGTGTTGCCGTTTTCGGCCCTGTTCGCGACCAGTGTGACACTGTGGGTGTTACCAAATTGGTCTATATAGTAGACCAATTTATCGCCAATGCGCGGGTTCGCAGGATGGCCCCTTACCGTTACACGCGCAGCGTAGGCAGTACCCTGCACTCTATTGATCGTAATGCGGCTCTCCTCCGGTTCTGGCCAGTTAGCGCCAAAGGGTGCAACTTTTACGGTTCGCTGAGGACCGACTGCGAAATACCAAAGCCCATTGGTTGAATAAAAATCGTGTCCTTTTGCAAGGGTGAACAGATTGTCGGAAGTGGGGGTTGAATGAACAATTCTATGTTGCGCCGAACGGAATCGAATCTGGTATTCATCAATATCTTTAGTGCCTGTGATGTCAAAGCGCGAAATATCAAAACCCGCGGCGCCGTTGTAGAAGTAATCCTGGGCACGTGGATCCAGCGTTACCGAACTGTTGGAGGCCCCACTGGTCACTGCTCCACCTGGCGGCAGGCTATTGTCACGGGTGTGATAAGTTTTGCTCTTGTGAGTCAGCCGTGCGGCAATCCTCACTCGGCCACCCGTGGTGGTTTTTATCCAGAATTTGGCTTTGTTTGGCTCGGCGTCATCTTCTGTATTGACTGCCTGGCCCTGCACTTGTGGATGTCGATCGAAGCGCTTGTCGTTGGCGCTACGCTCCTTGGACACGGTATAAGCTGTGCTGAGGGGTTCTCCGGTATCGTAGTTGTACAAGCTAATGGCGTTCTTGATGCTGTCGGTAATCACCACACGCTCGCCATTTTCATTCACAGGTTCCAGTAGCACACAGATATACGCCTGCTGGTAGCCGTTTTTGTAGAGCGGGCAAATGATGTTATCGGCTGGGTTTTCATACGCCTTGACCTGGAAACGCTTGAGGTCGGCAAAATCGCTCACTTCCCCCGCATGCCCAGACTGAACGATGACGCTCGGTGCCAGATGAGTTCTTCGCTTGAGCGCCGTGTCCTCGTCTTCCTTGAAGCTCATCCTGATCCTATGAACGTTGCCGTTGTTATCCAGTGCGCGCAGATGGCAAGGGCGGTCATAGAGCTGTGGGTTGCCGATGTACGGAATATTGTCATCGCCCTGCACCACCACCACAATTGAATCCATATTGGGGGTCACTACGTCCTTGACCCTACGTCCAGCGAACCCGGATTCTGGTTTATAGCTGGCGTGGTACTTCACCTGGCGATTACCCGGCAGGGCAAAACCGACATTGGAGGCATAGGGGTCCTGATCCACGCGGCGCTGCCAACGCAGCATGCCATCGGTGGACGCTGGAGTATCGTCGGCGGACATCAGAGAGGCTTCGACGAATCGCCCGGTGTTCAACGACAGGTTGTGTTCGTGGATAAATCGTGAGCCTTGCTCCCAATCACCCGACGCGAATGTGCGAGTGAACCCGTAATCCGCAGGGTAGGTGTAAGTGGGCCTGACCACGGAGCGCAAGGTAATGCTGGACTCGAAGCCATCTTCCGTGAAATAGGTCTGGCCATCACGGGTGATCTGAGCATGCAGTGTGATCGTGCTGCCACCCGTGGCGCGGGTGTGGATGTAGAAGACCTTGCTCAACGGGTTGCTGTTCTGCGCAGGGTACTGCCCACTCAAAAAATCGAAGCGTGCGTCATGTTCGTGATTCCAACCCCACGGCAGGGTATCGTCAAACCTGTCGAGTGCTTTGAATGTTCCATCGGCCTGCCGGACTGTCGGCAGCAGGCTTTTTAACTCTTCTTCTGTGACTATCTCTCCCTCTTTCGGCTCGACCATCAGAGTGATCATGATTTGCTGATTGCCATTGTTGTAGGCGCCTTCGCTACCCGAAGTCACTTCGATAATGAACTTACTCAGCCAATCGTCGATGCTCTCAAGTTGTATGCTCATGGACTGTCTCCATTGGTTTATGCGGTAAAGACAGGGTAAAGAATCCTACAAGAGAAAACAGTGGGTAACATTGCCCGGTGATCTGGCCTCACTACCCGGTGTTGCCGACACTGGCAAACGCCCCCCACAGGAACACAACTGCCAGCACCCCGTTCAATCTTGAAGGTACTGAGCCAATGAGCAGGCTCGTTGACAAGTGCACGCATGGCCAACTCCGGATGTAAACCAAGAGTGATCCGATCATAGGAGTCGATGCGTGGCGGCGCACCTGACAAAAATGACAGGTCGCCCACTCCGAAGGCATCTCAGCCGCGGGCAACCAGGCCTTTTACTGGCGTAAGCACTTCATACAAGAAACTTCAATGACGCCAGGGCAGAAAGATCCTTGGCGCAGTCCACGCTTGTTTTTCACCGCTGATCAAGGCTCTGGTTTTGCCGCATCGCCACTCGCCCGCAGTTGCCTGGCGCGTTTTTCCAGCACCAGGTAAGTGAGCACCGCTAGCAGCAAGGGAATCAGGTAGTACAGGGTGCGGTAGCCAAGTAGCGCCGCCACCAGGCTGCCCTGGCCGAGCTGGCCGTGTAGCAGGGTCAGGAACACCGTTTCCAGCACCCCGAGCCCGGCGGGCACATGCGCCACCACCCCGGCCACGCAACTGATCAGCAACACGCCGAGGACTGCCGGGTAAAACAAATGCCCAGGCAGCAACCAACGGATCAGCGCCGCCATCAATGCCCAGTTGGCCGCACCCAGTGCCACCTGGCACAGCGCCAGGCGCAGCGAGGGCAGAGTGATTTCGTGGCTGCGCGGGTGCCAGGTGCGGCGTTTGGCAAAAGCGCAGGCCAGCAGGTAGGCGAGGGCGACCGCCACCATCAGCACACCGATCATTCGCAGGCCGTCAGCACCTACCGCCCAGTTGCCTGGCAACTTGCCGAACCCCAGGGCAAACACGCTGCCGGCCAGCTGCAGGTAACCCACCCAGTTGGTCAGCAACCCCAGCGTCAGGATGCGGGTGATGGTCGGGTTATCCAGCCCCAGGCGGCCATACAGGCGGTAGCGCAGGGCCACGCCGCCGACCCAGGTGGTGAAGTTGAGGTTGAAGGCATAGCAGACGAAGGCCACCGGCAGCACCTGACGCGCCGGTAACCGGTGCGTGCGTGTCGATGCGGCTACCTGAGGAGGCCAGGGTCTTGTTCACGCGGCTTCCCATTGCAGTCATGTGCCTTCTGTAGCGACCGGCAGCTGACGCGAAGGGTTCAGCACGATTGACCAACGGGGCGATGGGGAACTTTGCCCTTGCCTTACGCCTCCACCGCTAGCGGGACATCACGCAGGATCAGCCACCCAGCAACCCGAACGACCGGGAGCCCCCTATGGCCAGGCACATCATCCATTACACCGGCCCCATCAACTCGTCCACCTGCGGCAACCTGATCAACACCTGCTCGCGCGCCCTGCAACAAGGCGCCGAGCTGCTGCAGTTGAACATCGCCACCATGGGTGGGGAGTGCAGTTATGGCTTCACCCTGTACAACTTCCTGCGCAGCCTGCCGGTGCCGGTGCATACCCACAACCTCGGCACGGTGGAGTCGATGGGCAACATCATCTTCCTTGCCGGCAGCCACCGTACCGCCTGTGCGCTGAGCAAGTTCCTGTTCCATCCGTTCCACTGGACCTTGCACGGCTCGGTGGATCATGCGCGCATGGCCGAGTACGCCATGAGCCTGGACTACGACCTGCGGCTGTATGAGCAGATTGTTGTCGAGCGCACCGAGGGCGCCAGCGAGGCACTGGATGTGCCGCGCTATCTGATGGCTTATCCACGCATCCTGGGGCCGGAAGAAGCATTGCGCTGCGGGCTGATCCAGGCCATCGACGACTTGCCGATGGCAGCGGACAGCACGCAGTGGAGTGTGCATGCGTGAGTTGGCGTCTGTCTGGATAAGGTGCATGGCGACAGGTTTGCAGCGCCCTCAAGATCGAGCGCCGCGCGGGCGGCGCTCGATCTGATAGGCGCTGCAAAACCACCGGCGAACACCTGGTGGCCTTCACCCAACCTCAAACCAATCAACCCACCCGCTTCACCACCAACGTCAAAATGTCATAGCTCGCCACCAGCTCCCCATCCTGGTTGGTCACCTCCACATCCCAAGCCACCACCCCTTGCGGTTGCCCCTGTGGGCTGGTCTTGCCCTGGTCAATCTTGCGCTTGCAGGTCAACCGCGCCTGGATGGTGTCGCCAATCCCCACCGGCGTAATGAAACGCAGGGTATCCAGGCCATAGTTGGCCAGCACCGGCCCTTCACCTGGCGAAACGAACAGCCCGGCCGCCGCCGACAGCACGAAATAGCCGTGGGCGATGCGCTTGCCGAACTGCGACTGCTTCGCCGCGATCTCGTCGAAGTGCATGTAGAAATGATCACCTGACAGGCAGCCGAAGTTGACCAGGTCGGCCTCGGTCACCGTGCGGCGGTGGGTAAGCAACGATTCACCGATGCGCAGGTCATCGAAGTGGCGGCGGAACGGGTGCACCTCGGTTTCGATCACCTCGGCGCCGCGTACGTATTCGCCGGTCACCGCCATCAGCATGCTCGGCGAACCCTGTACCGCGGCGCGTTGCAGGTAGTGCTTGACCGCGCGCAAGCCGCCCAGCTCTTCACCGCCGCCCGCGCGGCCCGGGCCGCCGTGCTTGAGCTGCGGCAGCGGCGAGCCGTGGCCGGTGGATTCCTTGGCCGCTTCGCTGTCGAGCACCAGCAGGCGCCCGTGCCAGGCAGCAGCGGCCGGGATGGCCTTGGCGGCCACCCTGCGATCGGCGGTTACCAGAGTCGCCACCAGGCTGCCCTTGCCACGGGCCGCCAGGGCCAGGGCTTCGTCGAGGTCGTCGTAGGCCATCAGCGTGCTGACCGGGCCGAACGCTTCGATATCGTGGGCGCCACCCTCGGCGTGCGGGGCGCGTGCCAGCAACAGGGTCGGAGCGAAGAACGCGCCTTCGGCCACGCCGTCACCCACCGGGGTGAAGCCATCGCTGGCGCCCAGCAGCTGGTCGCAGCTGTCCAGCAGCATGCGTACGCGCTCACCGACATCGCGCTGCTGCTCGTGGGAGGCCAGGGCACCCATGCGCACGCCCTCGACCGACGGATCACCGACCACCACTTTGCGCAGCCGTTCGCGCAGGCGAGTGGCCACGGCGTCGATGTGCCTGGCGGGGACGATGGCGCGGCGGATCGCCGTGCATTTCTGCCCGGCCTTGGTGGTCATCTCCCGCGCCACTTCCTTGATGAACAGCTCGAATTCTTCGCTGTCGGGGCTCACGTCCGGGCCGAGGATGGCGCAGTTGAGCGAGTCGGCTTCGGCGTTGAACGGCACCGAATGGCGCACCAGGTTCGGCGTGACGCGCAGCTTGGCGGCGGTGTCGGCGGAGCCGGTGAAGGTCACCAGGTCCTGGCCCTGCAGGCGTTCGAGCAGATCGCCGGTGCTGCCGATCACCAGTTGCAGGCTGCCGGCCGGCAGCAGCCCGGACTCGTTCATCAGGCGCACCACGGCTTCGGTCAGATAGCTGGTGGAGGTGGCCGGCTTGACGATGCACGGCATGCCGGCGAGGAAGGTCGGGGCGAACTTCTCCAGCATCCCCCAGATCGGGAAGTTGAAGGCGTTGATGTGCACGGCCACGCCGGTGCGTGGCACCAGGATGTGGCTGCCGGCGAAGTGGCCTTGCTTGCCCAGGGGGATCGCCGGGCCCTCATGCACCAGGTTGCCCGACGGCAGCTCGCGGCGGCCCATGCTCGAATAGGCGAACAGCGTTGCATTGCCGCCCTCGATATCGATCCAGCTGTCGGCGCGGGTGGCGCCTGAGTGGTGGGACAGGGCGTAGAGCTGTTCCTTGCGTTCGGCCAGGTACAGCGCCAGAGCTTTGAGGCGCGCGGCGCGTTGCTGGAAGTCCATGGCCAGCAGGGTTTGCAGGCCCTGGGCACGGGCGAAGTCGAGCGCTTCAGCGAAGTCCGGGCGTTCTTCGTGGCTGTAGGCCAGGACGTGGCCGTCGAGGGCGCTGCGCAGGGCCTGGGCGCCGTGCTGACCGATCCAGCGGCCGGCGATGAAGCTTTGCAGGGTAGGGGCGGCGGACATGCTGTTCTCCATGCTGTTCTGATAGACAGGGGCGCGCTTACCAGAGCGCCAGGGTGTAGCCGATGATCAGGCGGTTCTCGTCCACGGCATTGGTCAGGCCATTGCCGGAACGGAAGGTAACGTTGCGCCAGCGCAGGCTGACGTCCTTGAGCGGGCCGCTCTGGATGACGTAGGTGATGTCGGTGTCGCGTTCACGCTCGCGGCCATTGCTGACGGTGGCGGTCTCGGCATGGCGGCCGTCGGTGTAGCGGGTCATGAAGCTCAGCCCGGGGATGCCCATGGCCACGAAGTCGTAGTCGTAGCGCAACTGCCAGGAGTCGAGCCCGGCACGGGTGAAGGTGTTGTAGGTGACCAGGTTGACGGTGTACGGATCGCCGCCGTTGAGGAACGGGAACGCGCTGTCGCCGGACATCTGCTGCCAGGTGGCGGTGAATTTGTGGGCTTTCACGCCGAGGGTGAACATGGCGTTGAAGTTGCGGTTGTCGATGCGCCCGGCGCGCTCGGCGCCATCGCCGCGGCTGTCGAAGTAGCGCAGGTCGCTGCGCAGGCTCACACCCTCGGCCAGCGGTTGGGTGTGCAGCAGGCCGACATACTGCTGGCGGTAGATCTCTTCGAGCTTGGCGTAGTAGTAGCTGACGCTGGTCTGCGGGGTGAAGGCGTAGCTGCCGCCACCAAAGTCGAAGTGATCGCTGGTGGCGGCGCCATAGCCGATATCGTCGCGCCCGGAAGAATCACGCAGGTTGGCCTTGGTCAGGCGCCCGCCGTTGAAGGTCAGGCCGTCCAGCTCCTGGCTGGTCAGCAGGCCGCCCTGGAAAGTCGAGGCCAGCAGGCGGGTGTCGTTGTACACCACCACCGGCAGGATCGGCTGCAGGGTGCCCAGGCGCAGGGTGCTCTTGGACACCCGCAGCTTGCCGGTCAGGCCCAGCTCGCTGTAGTCGTCCACCGGTTCCTTGCTGTCGGGGCCGAACGGCAGCAGGCCGGTACCGCGCCGGTCGCGGCTGGAGTCGAGCTTGATGCCCAGTTGGCCCATGGCATCCACCCCGACG
Source organism: Pseudomonas oryziphila (assembly GCF_003940825.1). Classification (NCBI taxonomy): domain Bacteria; kingdom Pseudomonadati; phylum Pseudomonadota; class Gammaproteobacteria; order Pseudomonadales; family Pseudomonadaceae; genus Pseudomonas; species Pseudomonas oryziphila. The sequence goes on from NZ_CP034338.1 coordinate 2,853,407, forward strand.
CCGACCGGGCCGTCGGTAAAGCCCGACTCGAAGCGAGCGGTAAAACCCTGGCCCCATTCCTCGGCCTTGTTCTGCGGCGCGTTGTCCTGGCGGAAGTCGCGGTTGATGTAGTGGTTGCGCAGCTCGACGCGCGCGTGGCTGTCGCCGATGAAGTCCGCCAGGGCCGGCAAGGGCAGGGCGAGTGTGGCCAGCCAGGCGGCCGAGGTGAGGCGTGTGCGGCTCATTGTTGTGGTCCCCGTCGTTCTTATTTTTATTTGTGGTCAGTGCTTGCTGGCGCCGGCGGCGCCGATACCGGTCATGGAGCGGATGAACTGCGCCAGGTAGCGGCCACGTTCGTCCTCGGCGCGTTGCGAGCTGTCGGTGACCGAGAAGGCCCAGGCGCCGAGGAACGCCAGCGACATGGAGAACAGCGCCGGGTTGCTGTAGGGGAACAGTGCGTGCTCGTTGTGCAGTACGTTGACCCACACCGCCGGGCCCAGCACCACCAGCACGATCGCCGAGACCAGCCCGGCCAGGCTGCCGCCCACCGCACCGCGGGTGGTCAGGCCTTTCCAGAACATCGACAGCAGCAGCACCGGGAAATTGACCGAGGCGGCCACCGCCAGTACCAGGCCGGAAAGGAAGGCGATGTTCTGCGATTCGAACATCAGGCCCAGCAGCACCGCGAACAGGCCGATCACCAGGGTGGCGATACGCGACACGCGCATTTCCTGCTGCTCGCTGGCCTGGCCTTTGCGCATGACGCAGGCATACAGGTCGTGGGACACCGCCGAGGCGCCCGACAATGCCAGGCCGGCAACCACGGCCAGGATGGTGGCGAAGGCCACTGCCGAGATGAAGCCGAGGAACAGGTTGCCGCCCACCGCCTGCGCCAGGTGCACCGCGACCATGTTGCCGCCGCCGATGATCGCGCCTGCGGCATCGCGGTAGGACGGTTCGGTGCCGACCATGACGATGGCGCCAAAGCCGATGACGATCAGCAGCAGGTAGAAGTAGCCGATGAAGCCGGTGGCGTAGAACACGCTCTTGCGCGCTTCCTTGGCGTCGCTGACGGTGAAGAAGCGCATCAGGATATGCGGCAGCCCGGCAGTGCCGAACATCATCCCCAGGCCCAGTGAAATCGCATCCACCGGATTGGACAACAGCGCCCCCGGCGCCATGATCGCCTGGCCCTTGGCATGCACGGCCACGGCGCTGGCGAACATCGCCTCGGTGCTGAAACCGAAGTGCTTGAGCACCATGAAGGCCATGAAGCTGGTGCCCGACAGCAGCATCACTGCCTTGATGATCTGCACCCAGGTGGTGGCGAGCATGCCGCCGAAGGTCACGTACAGCACCATCAGCACGCCCACCAGCATCACTGCGTACAGGTAGCTGATGCCGAACAGCAGCTCGATCAGCTTGCCGGCGCCGACCATCTGCGCCACCAGGTACAGCAGCGCCACGGTCAGGGTGCCGAACGCCGAGGTGATGCGCACCGGGCCCTGGGCCAGGCGGTAGGAGACCACGTCGGCGAAGGTGTACTTGCCCAGGTTGCGCAGGCGCTCGGCGATCAGGAACAGGATGATCGGCCAGCCGGCCAGTACGCCCAGGGCGTAGAGCAGGCCGTCGTAGCCGTTCATGAACATCATCGCCGAGATGCCCAGGAAGGACGCGGCGCTGATCATGTCGCCGGCGATCGCCAGGCCGTTCTGCATGCCGGTGAGGCCACCGCCGGCGGTGTAGAAGTCACTGGCCGAGCGGGTGCGCAGCGCCGCCCAGCGGGTGACCAGCAGGGTGAAGCAGACGAACACCAGGAACATCGAGATGGCGGTCCAGTTCATCGTGCGCACTCCTGCTTGACCTTGTCGTTGAGCGGGTCGAGCACGGTGTTGGCGCGATGGGTGTAGATCCCGGTGAGGGCGAATGACAGCAGCACCATCAGCACCCCGACCAGCATGCCGACGCTGGTCACCCCGCCGCTGAGGGACTGGCCGAGCACGCCGGGGGCGAAGGCCACCAGCAGGACGAAGCCGTAGTAGGCGGCGAGCATGGTCGAGGTGAGCGTGCCGTTGAGGCGGCGCTTGCGCTTGATCAACTGCTGGAAGTCGGGATGGTTGTTGATGCTCTCGAGATGTTCGGGTGTCATGGCTGGCGTTCTCTCTGGCTGTTGTAATTGTTTTTTCAGGTCACGCGGGGGTTGCGGGTATCGGTGTTGGGTTCTTCGCGGGTAAACCCGCTCCCACAGGTTTGTCGGTGCCTTCAGGTTCAGCACTGATCTTTCGGTGCCTTCGGGGTCAGCACGAATCCTGTGGGAGCGGGTTTACCCGCCAAGCAGGCAACGCGGTGTCAAAGCTGGTCGAAATCGAGCACCACCTTGTCGCTCAAGGGGTAGGTCTGGCACGACAGCACGTAGCCGGCGGCCACTTCGTAGTCTTCCAGGGCATGGTTGCTGTCCATCTCCACCTCGCCCTCGATCACCTTGCACTTGCAGGTCGAGCACACCCCGGCCTTGCACGAGTAGGGCAGCTCGGCGCCGATGGCGTTGCCGGCATCGAGCACGCTGCGGGTGTTGCGCGGCAGGTCGAAGGCCAGGGCGCGGCCATCGCTGATCACCGTCACATGGCTGACCGCCGAATCCAGCTCACGCGCCGCCTCGCGGGCTTCGCGACGGGCTTCGCTGCCGGCGGCGGCGAACAGTTCGTAGTGGATGCGCGCGTTGTCCATGCCGTTGGCCCGCAGGCTGTCGCGCACGGTCTCGGTCATGGCCTGGGGGCCGCAGATGAACGCGGCGTCGAGCTGCTTCACATCCAGCCAGCGGGAGAACAGCTGGCCGCACTTGTCGGCGTCGATGCGGCCGTTGTACAGGTCGACGTCCTGTTGCTCGCGGCTGAACACGAAGATCAGGTTGAGGCGGTCCAGGTATTGGTTCTTCAGGTCTTCCAGGCGGTCGCGGAACAGCGCGCTGTTGCTGGCGCGGTTGCCGTACAGCAGGGTGAAACGGCTGTGCGGCTCGCTGGCCAGCGTGGTGGCGACCAGCGAGAGGATCGGGGTGATGCCACTGCCGGCGGCGACGCCCAGGTAATGACCGTGGCGCGATGGGTCCAACGGCACGAAGAAGTTGCCCGATGGCGGCATCACCTCCAGTTGCTGGCCCGCCTTGAGCACTTCGTTGGCGAAAGCCGAGAAGCGCCCGCCGGGCACGCGCTTGACCGCCACGCGCAGCTCGCCATCCTGCACGGCGCTGCAGATTGAATAGGAGCGGCGCACTTCCTCGTCATCGAGATGGGTGCGCATGACCAGGTACTGGCCCTGGGTGAAACGGAACGCTTCCTGCAGATGTGCGGGCACGTCGAAGGCGATGGACACCGCGTCGCGGGTTTCCTGGCGCACTTGCTTGATGGTCAGGCTGTGAAACGGGCTCATGGCGTTCTCCACGGCTCAAAGGCATTTGAAATAGTCGAACGGCTCCAGGCACGCGCGGCAGCGGTACAGCGCCTTGCAGGCGGTGGAGCCGAACTGGCTGAGCAGTTCGGTATGGGCGCTGCCGCACTGCGGGCAGCACACGTTGGGCGTGCTGCCGCGCAGGCTGGCGCTGCCCGCGGGTGGGGCGATGCCATAGGCGCGCAGGCGCTCACGGCCTTGCGCACTGATCCAGTCGGTGCTCCAGGCCGGCATCAGCCGGCGCTCAAGTGCGGGCTCGGCGAAGCCGGCCTGCTCCAGGGCCTGGCGGATGTCGCCCTCGATCACCTCGGTGGCCGGGCAGCCGGAGTAGGTCGGGGTGACCACCAGGTGCAGGTGGCCGGCGCGCCAGTCGAGGTCGCGCACGATCCCCAAGTCGACCACGCTGACCACTGGCACTTCCGGGTCCATCACCTCGGCCAGCACCGCCCAGGCATGGGCCAGGTCACCGTGCTGCTGGGCCCGGGCGCCGCGATCGCCGGCGATCAGTTCACCAGGTTGCATCGGGGTAGGCTCGCGGCAGGAACTGCATTTCGGCCAGTAGCAGGCCGAGGTGTTCGGTGTGCAGGCCCTGGCGCCCGTCCAGGTAGAAGTGGCTGGCGGCCTTGGGCAGGGGCAGGTCGACCGAGGCGAAAATGGCCGTGACGGTGTTCAGCCAGTGCTGGGCGATGTGTGCCGGGTCGGCGGCGATACCGGCCTGGGCCAGCTGGACTTCGCCATCGTTGGCGACGCTCAATTCGACCGTGAAGCGCCACAGTGCCGGTATGGCTTCGAGCATGCGTCGGCGGCTCTCTTCAGTGCCGCCACCCAGGCGTTGCACCCATTCGCCGGAGCGGCGCAGGTGATAGGTGACTTCTTTCAGGGCCTTGGCGGCGATGCCAGCGATGCGTTCATCGCTGGAGGCCGTCAGCCCTTCAAGGGTGGCGTGGTGCCAGGCGTCGTAAAGGAACTGCTTGAGCATAGTGACGGCGTAGTCGCCGTTGGGTTGCTCGACCAGCAGCAGGTTGCGATAGGCGCGCTCGTCGCGGCGGTACGCCAGGGCATCGGCATCGCGGCCGTCATCGGCCAGTTCAGCGGCGTAGTCCAGCCAGTTGCGCGCCTGGCCCACCAGGTCGAGGCCGACGTTCATCAGCGCCAGTTCTTCTTCCAGCGCCGGGGCCTTGCCGCACCATTCGCACAGGCGCTGGCCCTGGACCAGGGCGCTGTCGCCGAGCAGCAGCAGGTATTGGATGAGTGCTTGCTTGTGCATGGCGGGCCTCACATGTGTCCGACTTCGGCGGGCAGCTCGTAGAAGCTGGCGTGGCGGTAGACCTTGTCGTCCGCCGGGGCGAACAGAGGGTCTTTCTCGTCGGGCGAGGAGGCGGTGATCAGCGCCGAGGGCACCACCCACAGGCTCACGCCCTCGCTGCGGCGGGTGTACAGCTCGCGGGCGTTCTCGATGGCCATGGCGGCGTCGGCGGCATGCACGCTGCCGACGTGCTTGTGGTTCAGGCCGTGCTTGCTGCGCACGAATACTTCGTAGAGGGTCCAGTCAGACATGCTCGATCTCCGCATCGATGGCCGCTTCAGGCGGCGTTCTTGTTCTGTTGTTTGCGTGCGTAGGCCACGGCGGCCTCGCGTACCCAGGCGCCGTCTTCGATGGCCTTGCGGCGGGTGGCGACGCGTTCCTGGTTGCACGGGCCGTTGCCCTTGATCACTTCGTAGAACTCGTCCCACTGGATTTCCCCGAAGTCGTAATGACCGCGTTCGGCGTTCCACTTGAGTTCAGGGTCGGGGGCGGTGCAGCCAAGCAGCTCCAGCTGCGGCACGGTCTGGTCGATGAAGCGCTGGCGCAGTTCGTCGTTGGTCTGGCGCTTGATCTTCCAGGCCATCGACTGGGCGCTGTTGGGCGAGTGTTCGTCGCTGGGGCCGAACATCATCAGTGCCGGCCACCACAAGCGTTTGATGGCGTCCTGGACCATGTCGCGCTGGGCCTGGGTGCCGTGGCGCATCATGGTCAGCAGCAGCTCGTAGCCCTGGCGCTGGTGGAAGCTCTCTTCCTTGCAGATGCGCACCATGGCGCGGGAGTAGGGGCCGTAGGAGGTGCGCTGCAGCACCACCTGGTTGACGATCGCGGCGCCGTCCACCAGCCAGCCCACCGCGCCCATGTCGGCCCAGCTGAGGGTGGGGTAGTTGAAGATGCTCGAGTATTTGGCCTTGCCGCTGTGCAGCTTGGCGATCTCTTCGTCGCGGTCGGCGCCGAGGGTTTCCATGGCGCTGTACAGGTACAGGCCGTGGCCGGCTTCGTCCTGGATCTTGGCCATCAACTGCAGCTTGCGCTTGAGCGACGGGGCGCGGGTGACCCAATTGCCCTCGGGGAGCATGCCGACGATCTCGGAGTGGGCGTGCTGGGAAATCTGGCGGATAAGGGTCTGGCGGTAGGCGTCGGGCATCCAGTTCTTGGCTTCGATCTTTATCTCGGCGTCGATCTTTTCCTGGAAGGCGCGCTCTTCAGGCGACATCTCTTCCAGCGACTTGAGGCGTTTGACGCCGGTTTCTACGAGCTGTGCGTACATGTTCGGGCTCCCGGTGGTGGGCGGCTTGGGGCGTGGGGTATTTATAAGCGATACAAAACACAACATCAAACAGTATTTGATGTATCAAATAAGATTTGTGTATCGCATTGGAATCAGATCGCGGGGCAAGCCCGCTCCCACGCCATGGATTGCCCCAAGAAGCTGGATGCCAATCCAAACCTGTGGGAGCGGGCTTGCCCCGCGATGGCGTTTTTATGGCGAAAAAAAGCCCCGGACCATGCCGGGGCTCTAGGGGCAGCTGCCGAGTCAGCTGGCCAAACGCTTGTCGTACACGTGGCAAGCCTTGCCCTCGGAACGCTTCAGCGCCCCGCACGGCTGCAGGTGCACCTGGGTGCTGATGCCGATATAGGTCTTGATCTGTTTCGCCAGCTCACCCACCACCTGCTTGCGCTGACCTTCATCCAGGTACTGGCTGTCAGCGCGCAATTCCACATGCACCTCGACGCTGTCGAGGTTGCCGTTGCGATACAGATGAATCTCATACAGCTCTGAAAGCTGTTTTATTTTCAGCACCTGCTCTTCGATCTGCGTGGGGAACACGTTGACCCCGCGGATGATCAGCATGTCGTCGCTGCGCCCGGTGATCTTGCCGATGCGCCGCATCGGCCGGGCGGTGCCAGGCAGCAGGCGGGTGAGGTCGCGGGTGCGGTAGCGCACCATCGGCAGCGCCTCCTTGCTCAACGAGGTGAACACCAGCTCGCCGAGCTGGCCGTCCGGCAGCACGGCGCCGGTCACCGGGTCGATGATCTCGGGGTAGAAGTGGTCTTCCCAGATGGTCGGGCCGTCCTTGGTCTCGATGCACTCCATGGCAACGCCCGGGCCCATGATTTCCGACAGGCCATAGATGTCCAGGGCGTCGATGCCCAGGCGCTGCTCGATGGAGCGGCGCAGTTCATCGGTCCAGGGCTCGGCGCCGAAGATGCCCAGGCGCAGCTTGAGGTCGTCGGGGGCAATGCCCTGGCGCTCGATCTCGTCGGCCAGGTTGAGCATGTACGACGGCGTGACCATGATGATGTCGGGCTGGAAGTCGCGGATCAGCTGCACCTGCTTTTCAGTCTGGCCACCAGACATGGGGATCACCGTGCAGCCCAGGCGCTCGGCGCCGTAGTGGGCGCCGAGGCCGCCGGTGAACAGGCCGTAGCCGTAGGAGACATGCACCTTGTCGCCCTTGCGCCCGCCAGCGGCGCGGATCGAGCGCGCCACCACGTTGGCCCAGGTGTCGATGTCGTTCTGGGTATAGCCGACCACGGTCGGCTTGCCGGTGGTGCCGCTGGACGCATGCAGGCGCACCACCTGGTCCTGGGGCACGGCGAACATGCCGTAGGGGTAGTTGTCGCGCAGGTCGTTCTTGCCGGTGAAGGGGAACTTGGCCAGGTCGTCCAGTGTGTGCAGGTCGTCCGGGTGGGCGCCGCAGGCGTCGAAACGCTGGCGGTACAAAGGAACGTTCTGGTAGGCGTGCAGCAGGCTCCAACGCAGGCGCTCCAGCTGGTGCTGGCGCAGCGCGTCGAGGCTGGCGGTTTCCATCGGGTCGAGCAGGGCGCGTTCGGCTTTGGCGTAGTGGTTCATGGTTTCACTCGAATTGTTCTTGTCGTGGGCCGGGGCCCTGAGTGTCATGGGGGCAGCATACTGCCCGCGTTGCATTGCGTCTCTGGGCGGCTGATCAGAGGCGCTCGATTACCAGGGCGATGCCTTGGCCCACGCCGATGCACATGGTGCACAGGGCGTAGCGGCCACCGCTGTGTTCAAGCTGGTGCAGAGCGGTGGTGACCAGCCGCGCACCGCTCATGCCCAGCGGGTGGCCCAGGGCGATGGCGCCGCCATTGGGGTTGACCCGAGGGTCGTCGTCGGCCAGGCCCAGTTCGCGCAACACGGCCAGGCCCTGGGCGGCGAAGGCTTCGTTGAGTTCGATGACGTCCATGTCGGCCAGCGCCAGCCCGGTCAGCTCCAGCACCTTGCGGGTCGCCGGCACTGGCCCGATGCCCATGATGCGCGGTTCGACCCCGGCCACCGCCAGCCCCAGTACCCGGCCGCGGGCCTTGAGGTTGTGCCGGCGGGCGGCCTCGGGGCTGGCCAGCAGCAGCGCGCAGGCGCCGTCGTTGACCCCGGAGGCATTGCCGGCGGTGACGCTGCCGCCCTCGCGGAACGGCGTACCCAGGCGCGCCAGTTGCTCAAGGGTGGTGTCGCCACGGGGGTGTTCGTCGTGCTCGATGGATTTGGCCGGGCCTTTGCGCTGAGGGATCTCGACCGGCACGATCTCCTCGGCCATGCGCCCGCTGGCCTGGGCGGCGGCGGCTTTGTGCTGGCTGCGCAGGGCAAAGGCGTCCTGGTCCGCACGGCTGATGCCGAACTGTTCGGCAACGTTCTCGGCGGTCTCGGGCATCGAGTAGATGCCGTATTGCGCTTGCATCAGTTTGTTGACGAATCGCCAGCCGATGGTGGTGTCGTACAGCTCGGCGCTACGGCCGAAGGCCTGCTCGGATTTGCCCATCACGAACGGCGCCCGCGACATCGACTCGACCCCGCCGGCCAGCATCAGCCCGGCTTCGCCGCAACGCAGGGCGCGGGCGGCATTGCCGATGGCGTCCAGGCCCGAGCCGCACAGGCGGTTGAGGGTGGTGCCGGGCACGCTGATCGGCAACCCGGCCAGCAGGCTGGCCATGCGCGCGACGTTGCGGTTGTCTTCGCCGGCCTGGTTGGCGCAGCCGAGGATCACATCGTCAACCTGGCTCCAGTCCAGTTCTGGGTGGCGCGCCATCAGCGCCTTGAGCGGTACCGCGGCCAGGTCATCGGGGCGCACGCCGGACAGGGCGCCGCCGTAGCGGCCAATGGGGGTGCGCACAGCATCGATGATCAGTGCGTAGGGCTGGCGGGTGTCAGTCATGGGTGTTCTCCGGTGCCAGCACGCTGCCGCGCACCTTGTAGGATTTGCCGTGGAACAGGGCGATCAGCTCGCCATGCTGGTTTTCGATGCGCACGTCGTAGTTGCCGGTGCGGCCTTTGCGGCTCAGTTCGGTCGCGCTGGCGACGAGCTGGTCGCCACGTTTGGCCGGCGCGATGTAGTCGATGCTGCAACCCAAGGCCACGGTGGCTTCGTCATGGCTGTTGCAGGCGAAGGCAAAGGCCGAGTCGGCAAGGGCAAACAGAAAGCCGCCATGGCAGGTGCCGTGGCCCTGGATCATGTCGGCGCGCACGCTCATGGCCAGGCGCGCACTGCCGGGGCCGGCGTCGAGCAGTTCGATGCCCAGGCCTTGGCTGGCCGCGTCGCGGGCGAACATGGCCTCGGCGCAGGCACGCGCCAGGGCTTGGGGGGACAGATCAGGCATGCAGGCGGCCTCCTTGGGCGTGGGTGCGGCGTAGCAGCAGAGAAGGGCGGTAGCGTTCCTCGCCGTAGCTGCGTTGCAGGTTGTCGAGCACGCGCAGGGTGTAGCCGACACCGAGGCTGTCGGCCCAGGCCAGCGGGCCACGGGGGTAATTGACCCCGGCGCGCATGGCCAGGTCGATGTCTTGCGGCGTGCCAACCCCTTGCAGCACGGCGTCGGCCGCTTCGTTGGCGAGCATGGCGACGGTGCGCAGCACCACCAGGCCGGGCAGGTCGGCAACGGCGCTGACCTCGAGCCCGGCGCTGCGCAGCAAGGCGATCGCCTGGTCGCGAGCCTCGGCGGTGCAGTTGGCGGCGTGACTGATGGCAAGGCGTGTAGCGCTGGCATAGTCCTGGGCCAGATCGAGCAGGACCAGGTTGCTCAGGCCGTCCTCGCGGGCACGCTGACTGGCCAGGCGACCGTCGGAAAGCGCCAGGGTGGCGTCGCCGACCCGCAGCAAGCCTGCGCCTGCGCGTTCGGTCACGCTGATACCTGCGCCGCGCAAGCGCTCCACCAGGGTGCGCAGCACGCCAAGGTCGCCCTCTGCCACGCAGCAATCCACATTCGCCTGGCTGGCCAGGGTGAGCGGTTGCGGCCTTTGGGCGCCCTCGGCATAGCTATAGAAGCCCTGCCCGGACTTGCGCCCCAGGCGCCCGGCATCCACCAGCGCCTTCTGCACCAGCGACGGCTGGAAGCGCAAGTCGCCATAGAAGGCCTCGAACACTGAGCAGGTCACGGCGTAGTTGACGTCATGCCCGATCAGGTCGGTGAGCTCGAAAGCGCCCATGCGAAAACCACCAGCCTCACGCAGCAGGGCGTCGAGAGTGGCACAGTCGGCGGCGCCCTCCTGCAGCAGGCGCAGGCTTTCGGCATAGAAAGGGCGTGCCACGCGATTGACGATGAAGCCCGGCGTAGATTGCGTGTGCACCGGCTCCTTGCCCCAGGCCTTGGCCGTTTCATACAAGGTGGCGGCGACGGCGGGATCGCTGGCCAGGCCTGAGACAATTTCCACCAGGGCCATCAACGGCGCCGGGTTGAAGAAGTGCATGCCGATCACTTGCTGTGGGCGCTTCAGGCCGGCGGCCAGGCTGGTGATCGACAGCGACGAGGTGTTGCTGGCGAGGATGCAGTCCTCGCCACACACGGCTTCGAGCTGGTGCAGCAGGCCTTGTTTGATCGACAGGTTCTCGACGATGGCTTCGATGACCAGGCGCGCTGGTGCGAGCGCATCGAGGGTTTCCACAGGCTGCAGGCGGGCGCTGATGGCTGCATGCTCGGCGGCTGGCAGCTTGCCTTTTTCCACCAGGCGGCCGAGCTGCCGGTCGATGCCTTCAACGGCTTGCGCGGCGGCGCCTGGGCGGTTGTCGTAGAGGCGAACCGGGTGGCCGGCCTGGGCGGCTACCTGGGCAATCCCGGCGCCCATGGCACCGGCACCAATGACTGCCACCAGCGTGTTGCGGTCGAGTGCAGCCATGATCAACGCCCCTTGAACGCGGGGGCGCGCTTGTTCATGAAGGCGCTGACGCCTTCGCGGTAGTCCTCGCTGCGCCCGGCCAGGCGCTGCAGGTCGCGCTCCAGCTCCAGCTGCTGGTCAAAACGGTTGTCGTAGCTCTGGTTCAGTGCGCGCTTGATCAGGGCCAGGCCGTAGGTGGGCTGGGTCGCCAGCTGGCGGGCCAGGGTCAGGGCCTCGTCACGCAGGGCGGCATCGTCGACCACCCGATAGATCAGCCCCCACTGTTCGGCCTGTTCGGCGCTCAGGCGCTCGCCGAGCAATGCCAGCGCCTTGGCCCGGGCCATGCCGACCAGGCGCGGCAGCAGCCAGGTGCCGCCGGAGTCGGGAACCAGGCCGATCTTGCAGAACGCCTGGATGAAGCTGGCCGAACGCGCTGCCAGCACCAGGTCGCAGGCCAGCGGCAGGTTGGCGCCGGCGCCGGCGGCCACGCCATTGACGGCACAGATCACCGGCAGCGGCAGGTCGCGCAGGCTGCGCACCAGGGGGTTGTAGAACTTTTCGATGGATTCGCCCAGGTCGGGCATCTCGGCGCCGGGGGCGACATTGCGATCGGACAGGTCCTGGCCTGCGCAGAAGCCGCGGCCTTCTCCGGTCAGCAGCAGTACCCGGGCGTGTTCGCTCTGGCGCACTTGCTTGAGGGCTTCGCGCACTTCCAGGTGCATGGCGCTGTTGAAGCTGTTCAGTTGCTCGGGCCGGTTGAGGCTGAGCAGGGCGACGCCGTCGTCGTCGATGGAAAACAGGATGTGCTGGAAAGGCATGCTGGAAGCGCTCCGTCGGTGGAGGGGAGGGGTCACTGGCCGAGGAAGCGGGCCGGGCGTTTTTCCTGGAAGGCGCGGATGCCTTCATTGCGGTCGGCAGTGCCGGCCAGCAGGGTGAAAGCGTGGCGCTCGAAGCGCAGGCCGGTGGCCAGGTCGGTGTCCTGGGCCTTGAGCAGCGCCTCCTTGGCCAGGCGCACGGCCAGCGGCGCCTTGGCGGCGATGGCGCGGGCCACCTGCAGGGCGCGCTCGACCGTCAGTTCAGGCTCGGTGACTTCGCTGGCCAGGCCGGCCTGCAAGGCGTGGCGGGCGTCGATGGCCTCGCCGCTGAGCACCATCTGCATGGCCAGCGGCTTGCCCACTGCGCGCAGCAGGCGCTGGGTACCGCCGGCGCCGGGGATGATGCCGAGGTTGATTTCGGGTTGGCCGAACCGTGCATCGCTGCCGGCAATGACGATATCGGCGCACATCACCAGTTCGCAGCCGCCACCCAGGGCGTAGCCGTTGACGGCGGCGATCAGTGGCTTGGCGAAGGCGGCGATGCGCTGCCAGTGGGATACGCGGGGGTCGTTGAGAATACCGACCAGGTCGCGCTCGGCCATTTCGTTGACATCGGCGCCGGCGGCGAAGGCCTTGCGGCTGCCGGTGACGATCACGGCGCGGGTGTGTTCGTCGCGTTCTGCGGCGTCGAGTTCGGCGGCTAGCTCGGCCAGCAGCTCGGTGTTCAAGGCGTTGAGGGCTTGTGGGCGGTGCAGCGTGATCAGACGGACGCCGTCCGCTGGGGGCTGCACAAGGAGGTTGCTTGGCATGGTGGTACCTCAGGCTGCACGTTCGGCGCCAGCTTGAGCTGGCTTTTTCTTGGAGTTGTTGGCGGTGCTGGGGCAAGTATAGATTCAAAGCGATACCGCAATGCAACATATAAATTGAATGTATGTATCTAATTATGTTCTTGGCCTCGCTCGCTCGGTGCATCGCCGACAAGCCGGCCCTCACAGAGAATAGAGCCTGAAAGCTGGTGATTAGGCCTTTTGGAAGCTGCTTTGCCGGCAATGAATCGCAGCCATCAAAGCGATACACGCCTGGATGAATTGACTGAACCAATTGAAGTGATACAAGATCAGCTTGCCATCCGAATCACATTGAGAAACAACCTATGCCCAGCTACCGCCTCGACGGCCTGACCCCTGTGGTTCATCCCAGTGCTTATGTCCATCCCAGCGCAGTCCTTATCGGTGACGTGATCATCGGCCCCGATTGCTATGTCGGCCCGCTGGCCTCATTGCGCGGCGATTTCGGGCGTATCGTCCTGGAGCATGGCGCCAATCTGCAGGACACCTGCGTGATGCATGGCTTCCCCGGGGGCGACACGGTGGTGGAGCGCAATGGCCACGTCGGCCACGGCGCGGTGTTGCACGGTTGCCGGGTGGGCGAGGATGCCTTGGTGGGGATGAATGCGGTGGTGATGGATGGGGCGCATATTGCGCCGCGCTGCATCGTCGCCGCCACGGCCTTCGTCAAGGCCGGCTTCCAGTGCCCGGAGCAGAGCCTGGTGGTGGGGGCGCCGGCCGAGGTCAAGCGCTCGCTCAGCGACCAAGAGCTGGCCTGGAAGCAACGCGGCACTGCCCAGTACCACGCCCTGACCCGACGCTGCATGGCCTCGATGGTGGAGTGCCCGCCATTGAGCGAAGCAGAGGCGCAGCGCCCGCGCATGGGTGATTCAGGTTTCCGGCCCAAGGCCGAGGGCGGCGCATGAACCTTGCACGGCCACGGCAGGCAGGTATAGTCGAGGCTTTAGTCGCGCCGCGTCCCCTCATGAGCAGCCTTGCCCCCCTGAATCACCTGATCACCCGCTTCCAGGAGCAGACGCCGATTCGCGCCAGCTCGCTGATCATTACGCTTTATGGCGATGCCATCGAACCCCATGGCGGCACGGTCTGGCTGGGTAGCCTGATCAACCTGCTGGAGCCGATGGGCATCAATGAGCGGCTGATCCGTACCTCGATCTTTCGCCTGACCAAGGAAGGCTGGCTGACCGCCGAGAAGGTGGGTCGGCGCAGCTACTACAGCCTGACCGGCACCGGCCGGCGGCGTTTCGAGAAAGCCTTCAAACGCGTCTACAGCGCCAACCTGCCGGCCTGGAACGGCGCGTGGACGCTGGTGCTGCTGTCGCAGCTCGATGCCGCCAAGCGCAAAGCCGTGCGTGAAGAGCTGGAGTGGCAAGGTTTCGGCGCCATGGGCCCGAACCTGCTGGGCTGCCCACGCAGCGACCGTGCCGACCTTGCGGCGACACTGCGTGAGCTGGACGCCGAGGATGACAGCATCGTGTTCGAGACCCATGCCCAGGAGGTGCTGGCCTCCAAGGCCCTGCGCGCCCAGGTGCGCGAGAGCTGGAACATCGATGAACTCGGGCAGCATTACAGCGAGTTCATTCGCTTGTTCCGCCCCTTGTGGCAGGCGATGAAAGAGCTGGAGGCGCCCGATGCCGCAGACTGCTTCCTGGCCCGCACCTTGCTCATCCACGAGTACCGCCGCCTGCTGCTGCGCGATCCGCAACTGCCGGATGAGTTGTTGCCGGGCGACTGGGAGGGCCGAGCGGCTCGGCAACTGTGCCGCAACCTGTATCGGCTGGTGCAGGGCAGGGCGGAGGAATACCTTGCCACGGCGCTGGAGACCGCGGACGGGCCGCTGCCGGATGCCAACAGCAGCTACTACCAAAGGTTCGGTGGGTTGAGCTGACTAGAACAGCCGAATCCCTGCGGAAACCTCGACGGCTTTGCTGATGTTGTAGCCGACAACGCGCCATTGATCAGCTTCTTCGCTGAGCAGCACGGCCTCGGTGACGGTCATGTTTGCAAAGGTTGATTGGGTCTGGACGGCCGCGTAATGACCAGGCGGCGCATCCGGCAGTTGTTTGGTGAACGCCACCTGGTATTGATTACGCTGCTGCAGCTCGCCAAGCCCCATGCGTAATCCGCTGATGCCTTTGACCCAGTTTGGCTCGGTGGTAGCTGCCTTGAGTACCGAGCCTGCCGACGTCCAGGTCATGTCGGCTCTTCCCGCGTCCAGCAACAGCAGGAACTCGTTCGCCGTATCCGCTATCTGTTTCTGCTGTTGCGCAGAGCCAGGCTGGGAGAGCACTACCGCCGACGTATTCGTTGCGGGAGCGTTTGTATTGATGGAGACATCACAGCCTGCAAGCAACAGCAAACCGACCAGTAAAACACCATGCTTCATGCAAAAACCTCGAGAGTAGAGGGGGTCAGCGGGCTATTAAACCGAAAAGCGGGCGCGTTGGACACCCGCAAGGCCATACACAGCACATTGCTCAAAAGGTCTCAAGTCTGTCGAATTATGACTTGGACGATCTTGGTAGGGGCGCAATAGGATTGCCGCCATCGGAGTTCATAACCAACTCCCCTAATCAGGAAAATCCAGATGAACCTCAAATCCCTTATCGCCAATCCGCTGGGCTTCGGCACCGCACCCCTGGGCAACATGTTCCGCAATGTGCCAGAGGCCGAGGTGCAAGCCACTGTCGACGCCGCCTGGAACAACGGTGTGCGCTACTTCGACACCGCGCCGTTCTACGGTGCCGGCCTCTCCGAATCGCGTCTGGGCAACGCCCTGGTCGGTCGTCCGCGTGACGAATACGTGCTTAGCACCAAGGTCGGCCGGATCATCCTCGACGAACTGGAAGACCCTACCAGCCGTGAGCTGGGCGAGAAGAGCGGCTTGTTCGAACACGGCAACCGCAACCGCATCGTCAACGACTACAGCGCCGACGCCACCCTGCGCTCCATCGAGGACAGCCTGCGTCGCCTGAAGACCGACCGCCTGGACATCGTCTGGATCCACGACATCGCCCAGGATTTCTATGGTGACGAGTGGCTGGAGCGTTTCGAAACCGCACGCAAAGGGGCCTTCCGAGTCCTCACCCGCCTGCGTGAAGAAGGCGTGATCAAGGCGTGGGGCCTGGGTGTGAACCGGGTCGAGCCGATCGAGCTGACCCTCGACCTGGACGAGCCGCGCCCAGACGGTTTCCTGCTCGCCGGTCGTTACTCGCTGCTGGATCACGATCGCGCCCTGCAACGTGTCATGCCGCAAGCCGTGGAGCAGGGCGTTGCCATCGTCGTCGGCGGGCCATACAGCTCTGGCGTCACTGCCGGTGGCGAGCACTTCGAATACCAGAAGGCCACCCAGGCGGTGCTGGAGAAGCTCGAACGCATTCGTGCGGTTGCCCGTGCCCATGGCGTCGACGTCAAGGCCGCCGCCCTGCAGTTCGCCCTGGCCCACCCGGCCGTGGTCGCAGCAATCCCGGGTTCGACCCGTCCGCTGCACGCCAACGAAGACCATGCAGCCCTGAGCGCTGTCATCCCCAGCGCGTTCTGGAATGACCTGCGTCAACAAGGCCTGATCAACGCCCTGGCGCCTGTTCCAACCGTTTGAACTGACTTTGCGGGGCCGCGTCGCGGCCCTGTTCTTAACGCATCATCGGGGTTGAACCCCAGGAGAAACATCATGGCTACTGCACAATCGTCCATCGACCTTGACATCAATGCCGACCGTGTCTGGCAACTGATCGGCGGCTTCGACGCACTGCCCGACTGGCTGCCGTTCATTCCACAAAGCACCCTGAGCGAAGGCGGCCGCGTGCGCACGCTCAAGAGCATCGACGGTGACACCATCATCGAGCGTCTGCTGGACTTCAACGAAGCCGGGCGCAGCTACAGCTACACCATCCTTCAAGGCCCGGCACCGGTTCGCGACTACCAGTCGACTCTGCGCGTGGTCTCGGTAGGCCAGGGGGCCCGTGTGGAATGGTCCGGCTCGTTCGTGCCGGTCGGTATCAGCGATGCCGAAGCGAGCGCGATGTTCGCCACTATCTACCAGGATGGCCTGGCTGCACTGAAGCAAGCACTGAAAGGTTGATGGATGGCTTGGGGCCGCAAGGCGGCCCCAAGCCTGAGCAGCCCGCCCCGAGCCGTGTTTCCACGGCCTTACTCGTTTTCGAAGACTCATATGCTGGACTTCAGACAACTCCGTTATTTCGTCGCCGTGGCTGAGTTGGAACACGTGGGCAAGGCGGCGGAGCAACTGCACATCTCTCAGTCGCCGCTCAGCCGGCAGATTGCCCAGCTTGAGGAGCGCCTGGGGCTGCAGCTGTTCGAACGCAGTCAGCAACGGCTGCGCATCACCTCCGACGGTCGCACCTTCCTGTACGAGGCCAAGGCCCTGCTCAAACACGCCGAACGCCTGGAGTCACTCGGCCGCCGATTGGGCCGGGGCGAGACGGGCGGGCTGTGCATCGGCTACGTCAGCCACGCCATCCATGCTGGGGTGTTGCCCAAGGCGTTGCGCCAGGTGCGTGAGGAACGGCCAGGCATCCATATCGCCCTGTACAACCTGACGGCTCAAGAGCAATTCGAGGGGTTGCGCCAGCGCAGCCTCGATATCGCCCTGGTGTGCGAGCCGATACCGGCGGGGGATCTGGACCTGCTGGCAATACCGGTATTCCAGGACCCGCTCTATCTCGCGCTACCCATTGGGCATCCACTGGCAGACAAGGCGCAGATCGACCCTGCCGACCTTCACGAGCAGGATTGGATCATGGTCGACGGGCACGCGACCCCCAACCGTCGCGAGCGCTTCATGGCCCGTTGCGTGGAGGCAGGCTTTACCCCGCAGATCCGGCTGGAGGCCGCCGAACCGCTGAGTGCGCTGGGGCTGGTGTCCGCGGGGTTAGGCTTGGCGCTGATACAGCAGAGCATTGGCGGTGGCAGCAACCCTGAGGTGGTGCTGCGCGAGTTGCCATGGTTACAGCAAAGCATCGGTCTCTGGGCAGCCTGGCACCGTGTTGACCTGCGACCGATAGTAGGCGAGTTTCGTCAGATCGTATTGGCTGGCGCAGAGTACTGAGGACCCTATGATTCCCTCCCTGGACAGTATTTTCGCCCGACTGCGTTTGCGTCAGTTGCGTCTGCTTATCGAGCTGGATCGCTGCGGCTCGCTGCACAAGGCCGCCGAGGCCATGGCCATCTCCCAGCCCGGTGCGACCAAGGCATTGCGTGAAGTCGAGGAGATCCTCGGCGTGCCGTTGTTCGTGCGCCAGCCCAGCGGCCTGATGGCCAACGACGCCGGGCGCTGCATGGTGCGCTATGCGCGGTTGATCCACAGCGACCTGGGGCATTTGCGCGACGAGATGCTGGGCATCGTGCAGGGGCAGGGCGGGCACCTGGCGGTGGGCAGCATCATGGGGGCCATGCCGATGCTGGTGGGGGCGCTGGGACGGTTGCGGCGCAAGCAGGCGCAGTTGTCGGTGGAAATCGCCGAGAACACCAGCGCCAACCTGCTCGAACAACTGGACGAAGGGCGCCTGGACCTGGCGATCTGCCGTCCCGGTGTTGGGCGTAATACGTCCGACTACGTGTTCATGGAGTTGGCGCAGGAGCCGCTGGCGGTGGTGGCCCACCCGCAGCACCCGTTGGCCAGTGCGCAGGCCCTGGAAATCGGCGACCTGAGCCACTACCGGTGGATCGTCTACCCGGCCAACATGCCCATGCGCCAGGCCCTGGAGCGCGAGTTGAACGAGGCTGGCGTGGAAGTGCCGCGCTATCCGCTGGAGACTTCGTCCACCTTCGCAACTTTCATGTTGCTGGAGGAAGACCCGAGCCTGGTGGCGGTGATTCCCAGCGCGGTGGCGGCCTTTGCCGAGCAGCGTGGCCTGCTGGTGTCGCTTGCGGTGCGCTTGCGGGCGTTGAGCGAGCCGTTCGGGGTGGTACACCGGGTGGGCTCGCCACTGTCCCATGCGGCGCAACTGCTGGTCGAAGAGTTGCTCGCGCCCTGAGTGCAGAGGGGCCGCAAAGCGGCCCCAGGCACCGTCAGAACTGCCGCTCGCGGTAGTCGATCAGGCTCGAGAACAGGGCAATCAGCAGCGCCGCGACCACGAAGAAGATCAAGGCGAAGAAGTACTCGCCGGTGAACTGCACGATCAGGCCGATGATGATCGGCACCAGCACGCCCGCCATGTTGCCGCAGAAGTTCATGGTCCCGCCCAGCACGCCGGTGCGCGACGGGCCGCCGATGATCGCCGGCAGGCACCAGTACATGCCGCACCAACGAATGAAGAACATCGCCACACACAGCAGGGTGATAACCGGGCCGGTGCTGGCGACGAAGGCCGCCGCGAGGATGCACGCCGCCGCGACCAGTGCCGAGCCGCTGAACATCGAGCGCATCACCAGGTTCGGCGAGGCGCCGCTGGCGCGCCACTTGTCACCGATCCAGCCGCCGACCAGCTCGCCGATGAAACCGCACATGAAGATCAGGAAGGTCGCTCCGCCCATGGCCGAGATGTCCAGGCCGTGGGCCTTGTGCAGGTAGCTGGGCATCCAGGTCAGCAGGCCGTAGAACACCGCGAGGATGCAGCTGTAGCCGGCGAACATGGCGAAGATCGAGCGGTCCTTGAGCAGCACGCGCAGGGGAATGCCGGCCTTGGCCACGGCATGGGCGCTGGCGTTGCCTTCGGTGATGTGGCGCAGTTCGGCTTCGTTGACGCCCGGGTGCTCGCTGGGGTGGTTGCGGATGTATTTCCAGGCCAGGATGCCGGCCAGGATGGTGCCCACCCCGGCGACCACGAAGGCCAGGCGCCAGGAGCCGAGCCAGGCGATCAGCCCGGAGATGAGAATCGCGCCCAGGGCGCTGCCCAGCGGAGCACCGCCATCGACCAGCACCGCGCCGCGGCCGCGCTCGTTCGGGGTGAGCCAGGAGCCGTTGAGCTTGGCGCCTGCGGGCATGATCGGCGATTCGGCCACACCCAGGCCGATACGCGTGAACAGCAGCACCAGCCAGTGATGCGAGACCGCGCCCAAGGCCTGGAAGGCGCCCCAGGCGATGGTCGCGGCGCCGATGATGCCGCGGGTGTGGAAGCGGTCCAGCAACAGGCCGCCAGGGATCTGCATCAGTGCATACGACCAGAAGAACGCGCTGAGCATCAGCCCCTCCATGGCCGGTGTCAGGTTGAACTCCGGCGCGATCAGCGGCAGGGCCACCGACAGCGAGGCGCGGTCGATGTAGTTGATCGCGGTGAGCAGCAACAGGATCAGGAAGATGCGCCAGCGCACCGTGGTCATGGGAGCGTTGGCGTCCAGCGCCAGGGCAGCCGGGGAGGAGGTCGTCTTCATCGCAGTGCTCATTCTTGTGATTATCGGGAGGCACATCCTGCGCACCCTGTGCGCAGGCCGTGTGCGCCCCGATTGTTGGAGCCGCTGGCAAGCCCTGGGTAATGAAAAGAGCTGATCCAGGGATAACGCCTGCTTATCGATAAGCGTTGGTTATCCCTGGATCAGCTCTTTTCATTATCTGGCGCGTTTGCATCGCCCCTAGATTGCCCAGGCACGGCTCGCCGCCACTCACGGCGGGTTCAACAAGAACAACGCGGCTCCACGTGCCTGAGGATCTTTCATGAGCAACTTCCAGTTCCATTTCCCCACCATCACCCAGTGCGGCGAAGGCTTGGCCAACCAGGCCGGCGCGCTGCTCAAATCCCATGTGCAGGGCGCCTTGCTGGTGGTGACCGACCAGGGCCTGATCGACGCTGGCATCCTGGGCGGTTTCTTCGCCTCCCTGGAGCAGGCCGGCATCGACTACCACCTGTTCTCGGCGGTGCAGGCCAACCCCAGCACCGACGTCCTCGACGCTGCCGTGCGCCTGTTGCGTGAGCATGATTGCAAGGCGGTGATCGGCGTGGGTGGCGGCAGCAGCATCGATACCGCCAAGGGCGTGGCGGCGATGGCCACCAACCCGGGCAGCATCCTCGACTACGAAGGCTACGACCGACTGGTCAACCCGCCGCTGCCGATCTTCGCCATCCCGACCACCGCTGGCACCGGCAGCGAGTGCACCGCCTCGACGGTATTCACCAACAAGCAGACGTTGTTCAAGACCGTGATCATCAGCCCGCGGCTGTTCCCGCGCCTGGCCATCCTGGACCCTGCACTGACGCTGAACCTGCCGGCTTCGATCACCGCCGCCACCGGCATGGACGCATTGACCCATGCCATCGAGTCCTACGTATCGCGCCAGGCCAACCCGATCAGCCAGGCCATGGCCTTGCAGGCGATCCGCATGATCGC
Source organism: Pseudomonas oryziphila (assembly GCF_003940825.1). Taxonomy (NCBI): domain Bacteria; kingdom Pseudomonadati; phylum Pseudomonadota; class Gammaproteobacteria; order Pseudomonadales; family Pseudomonadaceae; genus Pseudomonas; species Pseudomonas oryziphila. The sequence goes on from NZ_CP034338.1 coordinate 2,874,182, forward strand.
GGGCAGCCTGGAGAAGTGCTACTTCGTCGGCACCGACATGGCCGCCCGGGAGCAGATGCTGCTGGGTTCGTTCCTGGCTGGCGTGGCGTTCTCCCAGTCCAAACTGGGCAACGTGCACGCCATCTCCCACACCTTTGGTGGCGTGTTCAACATCCCCCACGGTATCGCCAACGCGGCGCTGCTGCCCTATGTGATCAAGTTCAACCTGCCGGCCTGCCCGGAACGATTCCGTGATATCGCCATCGCCATGGGCGCCGACATCACCGGCCTGAGCCTGGAGCAGGCTGCGGCCTGCACGGTGGAGCGCGTGGTGGCACTGAACCGTGCCATCGGCATCCCCGCGACCATCCGTGAGCTGGGCGTGGACCTGGAGTTCCTGGCGCAGATGGTCAGCGACTCCATGCGCAGCGGCAATGTGCGGGTCAACCCGCGCCTGACCACGGCCCGCGATGTCGAGCAACTGATCACCGACGCCTACCACGGCAACCTCTGAACCCCATTACCTAACGCCTGCCCAGGAGTCCCTGTCCATGTTCTATGAAATGCGTACCTACACCCTGCACATCGGCAAGATGAAGGAGTACCTGGAACACTTCGAGAAAGAAGGTTTGCCGGTGATCTCGCGCTACGCGACGTTGGTTGGCTGGTGGTACACCGAGATCGGTGAGCTCAACCAGGTGGTGCACATCTGGGCCTATGAAAGCCTGGATGACCGCATCCGTCGCCGCGCCGCGCTCTACGAGGACCGTGACTGGCTCGAGCGCTTCATCCCCAAGGCCTTCCCCATGCTGATCCGCATGGAGTCCAAACTGCTGATGCCGGCGGCGTTCTCGCCGATCAAGTGATCCTGTTTTTCTTGCGAGCGAATTTTCCATGTCCGACGGATACAACTACATCGGCGGGCGCCGCAGCGGCCTGGGCGCGGTGTTGCTGAGCAGCATCGATGCCCACAGCGGCGAGCGCCTGCCCGGGTACTTCTACCAGGCCACTGACACGGAAGTGGATGCCGCAGCACAGGCTGCGGCCACGGCTTACCCGGTTTACCGCGCCCTGGCGCCGGAGCGGCGGGCGTGCTTCCTGGAGGCCATCGCCGACGAGCTGGACGCCCTGGGGAGTGACTTCATCGCCCTGGTCGGGCGCGAGACTGCCTTGCCGGCACCGCGTATCAATGGTGAGCGCGGGCGCACCAGCGGGCAGTTGCGCTTGTTCGCCCAGGTGCTGCGCCGGGGCGATTACCTGGGGGCGCGTATCGACCGCGCCTTGCCCCAGCGCCAGCCGCTGCCGCGCCCGGACCTGCGTCAGTGCCGCCTGGGCGTAGGCCCGGTGGCGGTGTTCGGGGCCAGTAATTTCCCGCTGGCGTTCTCCACCGCCGGCGGCGATACCGCCGCCGCGCTGGCTGCGGGTTGCCCGGTGGTGGTCAAGGCCCACAGCGGCCACATGGCCACGGCCCAGCATGTGGCCGATGCCATCGAGCGTGCGGCCCGTCGTACGCAGATGCCGGCGGGTGTGTTCAACATGATCTTCGGCAGTGGCGTGGGCGAGCGCCTGGTGCGCCATCCGGCGATCCAGGCAGTGGGTTTCACCGGTTCGCTCAAGGGCGGCCGGGCCTTGTGTGACCTGGCGGCGGCGCGGCCCCAGCCGATCCCGGTGTTTGCCGAAATGAGCAGCATCAACCCGGTGCTGGTGCTGCCCGAGGCGCTGCGTCGGCGAGGTGAGGCCATCGCCCGCGAGCTGAGCGCGTCGGTCGTGCAAGGGGCAGGGCAGTTCTGCACCAACCCTGGCCTTGTGATTGGCCTGCGCTCAGCCGAATTCAGCGCGTTCGTCGAGGCCTTGCGCCTGCAATTGGACGACCAGCCGGCGCAGACCATGCTCAACCCCGGCACCCTGGCCAGCTACGCGGCAGGCTTGCGCGCCCTGGCAGCGCACCCGCAGGTTCAGCGCTTGAGTGCCACCAGTCATGACGGCCCTCAGGCTTGCGCGCAATTGTTCAAGGCCGATGTGCAATTGCTGCTGGACGGTGACGAGCTGTTGCAGGAGGAGGTGTTCGGCCCCGCCACTGTAGTGGTGGAAGCAGCTGACCGTGAGGAACTGCACCGGGCCTTGGCCGGGCTGCGGGGGCAACTGACCGCCACCTTGATTGCCGAACCGGCCGAACTGCTCGAAGCCGGCGACCTGCTGGCACGGCTGGAGGAGAAGGTCGGACGGGTGCTGGTCAACGGTTACCCGACTGGGGTCGAGGTCAGTGATGCCATGGTTCATGGCGGCCCGTACCCGGCCACATCGGATGCCCGCGGCACCTCGGTGGGTACTCTGGCCATCGACCGCTTCCTGCGGCCGGTGTGCTACCAGAACTTGCCCGACGCACTGCTGCCCGATGCATTGAAGAATGCCAACCCATTGGGTATCAACCGCCTGGTGGATGGGGTGTTCAGCCGCGAGCTGTTGTAGCACCATCGGGGCAATTTCACTGGCCCTGTCCTTGTGACAGGGCCAGTGACCTATGCGCGATTCATTCACTAAGGAGCCGATCATGGATCTAGGTATCAAAGGCCGCTGGGCGATCGTCTGCGCCGCCAGCCAAGGGCTGGGCAAGGGCTGCGCCGAGGCCCTGGCGGGCGAAGGCGTCAACCTGGTGATCAATGCGCGTACCGCCACTACTCTGGAGCAGACGGCTGCCGAGCTGCGTAGCCGGTTCCCGGCAATCGAGGTGGGCACGGTCGTCGGTGACGTGGCCGAGCCTGCGGTCCGCCAGGCGCTGCTCAGTGCCTGCCCGCAGGTCGATATCCTGGTCAACAATGCAGGCGGCCCGCCGCCGGGGGATTTCCGTGACTGGGGCCGGGATGACTGGCTCAAGGCGCTGGACGCCAATATGCTAACGCCCATCGAACTGATCAAGGCCGTTGTGGATGGCATGGCAGAGCGTGGCTTTGGCCGGGTGGTGAACATCACCTCCGGCGCGGTCAAGGCGCCGATCGACATCCTGGGCCTGTCCAATGGCGCACGTAGCGGCCTGACCGGCTTCATCGCCGGGCTTGCCCGCCAGCAGCGCCTGGCCGGGCGCAATGTGACCTTGAACAACTTGTTGCCAGGCGCATTCGACACGGCACGCCTGCACAAGACCCTGCAGGCTGCGAGCCAGGCCAGCGGTGACCTGCAGGCGACGACTCAGGCACGCCGCCAGGCAATACCGGCGGCGCGGTTCGGCAATGCCGAAGAGTTTGGGGCGTATTGTGCGTTCCTCTGCAGTGCCCATGGGGGCTATATCACCGGGCAGAACCTGCTGATCGATGGCGGGGCCTATCCAGGGACCTTCTGAGCAACAGCATCCGGGTGCGCGGCAAGCGATCAATCCAGCCGCGTCACCCACTTGCCGGACGCGCTGCCGTCCTTGAGCTGGCGCAACGCCTGCGGCAGCGCTTCGAAGGCAAAGTCCCGGCGCTCCGGCGCCAGTAGCCGACCCTCGGCGACCATTTGCAGCAAACGCTCCCCAGCGACCTTCAATGCCTGGCGATCGAGCAACCGGCCATGGGCATGAATGCTGTTGAGGGCTACTTCATGCAGTGAGATTGCTGTGCTGAAGGCGGCCAGCGGCGCGGTTTCCTGGCGGTCCTGGATGCACACCAGGTGGCCGTTGTAACCCAACAGGTGGGCCAGGCTTGCGGCATGCACGCCGCTGACGGTGTCGAACAGCGCGTGCAGCGGGCGCTCGCCGAGGACAGCCTGCAAGCGTGCCTGCCAGTCGCCGGCGCGATAGTCAAATACCTCGATCACGCCAATTTGCTTGAGGCGGGCATGATGTTTTTCGCCAGCAGTGGCCCACACCCGCAGACCGCGCTGCACGGCGAGCTGGGCGAGGTAGAAGCCGACTGCGCCGCCCGCACCGACCACCAGTACATCGCCGGATGCACCGTTGGCGACCTTGGCCAGCGCTTGCCAGGCGGTCAGCGCGGGGCAAGGCACAGCGGCGGCGGTGGTGGCTTCGAGGTTGCCCGGAATGTGCATCACCAGATCGGCGTCGAGCAGGCAGTACTCGGCGAAGCTGCCATCGCGGGACAGCGACTGGTGATAGGCGAGGCGTGTCCCCAGTGGCAGGTCGACGCCTTCACCGACCGCGGCGACGATGCCGACGCCATCCACGCCCGGTACGGTGCCCTGGCGCCAGTCGGCATGGCCCCATTCACAGATTTTCCAGTCCACCGGGTTGAGGGCGATGGCGCGGTTGGCCACCAGCACTTGGCCTGGGCCGGGTTGCGGCAGGGGCTTATCGATGAGCTGCAAACCGTCCAGGCCGGCGTCCGGGGTCCAGCCCCAGGCTCGATAGGTGTTGCGCATAAGGAATCCTCGTAAAAGTAGGAGGGCAGGGGTAGCCATCAATGACAAAGGGCCGCTGTGCGGCCCTTGTGTTCAAGCAAGCTGGCTTCAAATTGCGAGGCTGTCGACCACACCGCCGTCGACCCGCAGGGCGGCGCCGGTAGTGGCGGAGGAGTAGGGGGACGCAAGGTAGACCACCAGGTGGGCGACTTCGTCGACCTCGGCGGCGCGCTGGATGATCGAGCTCGGACGGGCGCTGCGCACGAAATGGTCAGCCTCTTCGCGGATGCTGCGGCCGGAGGCCTTGGCGGCGTCGGCCACCAGGTTGGCGACGCCGTCGGTTAGGGTCGGCCCAGGCAGTACTGCGTTGACGGTGACGCCGGTACCTGCCAGACGCTTGGCCAGGCCGTGAGAGACGGCAAGGTTCGCGGCCTTTGTCACGCCGTAATTGATCATGTCGGCCGGGATGGCAATGCCGGACTCGGACGAGATGAACAGGATCCGCCCCCAGCCTTTTTCGACCATGGCCGGTGCGTAGTGGCGAGCCAGGCGCACACCGGACAGCACGTTGGTTTCGTAGAAGCGGGCCCACTCGCTGTCGGCTACCTCGAAGAAGTCGACGTCATCGTAGATGCCCAGGTTGTTGACCAGAATGTCGGCACTGGGATGGGCGTCGAACAGGGTCTGGGCGCCTTCGGCGGTGCCCAGGTCAGCAACGACACCGTGGACCTGACCACGCCCGCCTTGGGCGCGCAGTTCGGTGAGAGCGGCCTCCACCGATTTCTGGCTACGGCCGGCGATGACGACGTCGGCATGGGCACGGGCCAGGCCGCGAGCGATGGCCAGGCCAATACCGCCGGTCGAGCCGCTGATGATGGCGGTGCGTCCGCCGAGGTCGATGTTCATGGAATGGCTCCTGTGGGTGAGTTGCATCGATGAGGCCATGCTAGTGAGGCGCTAAAAGACTGTAAAAGACATAATCCGACTGGGTTCAGACCTTTTGGGTCTGTTCGGCCAGTGCCAACACCTGCTCGCGGAAAACTCCCACGATCGGCCGCAGGTCCACCTGGTGCCAGGCCGCCCACAGCCGCACGCAGGGCCTGAACCAGTCAAGCTGGCGCAACACCACGGTAGGGCCCGCGCTGGCCGCCAGGCTGCTCTGCACCATGGCCAGGCCCAGCCCTGCGGACACCAATCCGAGCACACTCAGCGGGTCGGTAGCCTCCAGCGACAGGCGTGGGGTGAAGCCGGCGTCGGCGCAGCGGGCGATGAAGTCATCGCGCTTGTTGACCTGGTCGGGCTGGCCGCCGGTGATGATCCACTCTTGTTCATGCAGGTCGTCGGGGCTGAGTTCGGCCTGGGTCGCCAGCGGGTGCTCGGCGGGAATCGCCAGCAGCATGGGGTCGTCCAGCACGGGCAGGGCAAGCAGATCGGGATCGTTGTCGGGCGCGGGCTCGCAGACCAGGGCGATGTCCAGGCTACGTTGACGCAGGCCTTCGAACTGCTCGCCCGGTGTCATGTTGTAGAGGGCGATGTGGATCCGCGGACGACTGCCACGAATGGCCCGCACAGCGCCGGGCAGCACGCCGGCATGGATGGCGTGGTTGACGTAGCCGATACACAGGCCGCCTTCCTCGCCACGGCCCAGGCGCTTACCCAGCGACTCCAGACGTTCTGCGTGCTTGAGCAGGCCACGGGCTTCGGCCAGGAAGGTGCGCCCGTCAGTGGTGAGGAACAGCCGTTGGTTGCGTCGCTCGAACAGGGCCAGGCCGAGGTGGTCTTCGAGCTGGGCGATCTGCCGGCTCAGCGGGCATTGGGAAATGTGTAGCTGCTCCGCCGCGCGGCCGACGTTTTCACATTCGGCGACAGCGACGAAGTAGCGCAACTGACGTAGATCTTGCATGGGACCTCCAGGGGACTGCTCCACGTTTTACGAGGGCGGTCCCGATTTGGCCAGCCTCAGTGCACGCCAGGTGATGTCAGGCAGCCTCGCCGATGGTGTTGGCAGTGGCCTTGCCGCGCCCGCCAAGCCACACCAGCATCAGCCCGCCCGCTGCCAGCAGGCCACCGGCTACCGGTATTGCAGCATAGCCAAGCTCCAGGCTGATGACGCCACCACCCAGCGCCGCGCCCACCGCGTTGCCGAGGTTGAACGCGCCGACGTTGATCGAAGAAGCAAGGCCCGGCGCCTCGGCAGCGGCGGTCATCACGCGCATCTGCAGTGGCGGCACCACGGCGAAGGTGAACACGCCCCATACCAGCAAGGCCAGGGCGGCGCCGAGGTGGCTGCCCAGTACCAGCGGCATCAGCAGCATGATCAAGGCCAGAGTGCCGAGGAAGATCCGTGCCGAGCCGTCCAGCGACCAGTCGGCCAGGCGACCGCCAAGGCTGTTGCCGAGCGTGAAACCTACGCCGATCAGCACAAGGCCGAGCGTGATGAAGCTGTCCGAGGCGCCGGTCAGTTCGGCCAGCACGGGGGCTACGTAGGTGTAGAGGGTAAACATCGCACCGGCGCCGAGCACGGTGGTGGCCATTGCCAGCAGCACCTTCGGCCGGGCGATCACGGCGAGTTCGCGGCGCACATCGGGCACGCTGCCACGCTCGCCCTTGGGCAAGGCATACCACAAGGCGGCCATGGCGAGGATGCCGAGCAGCGCGGTGCCGGCGAAGGCCAGGCGCCAGCCGACCTGCTGGCCGATCCAGGTGGCGGCGGGCACGCCACCGATGTTGGCGATGGTCAGGCCCATGAACATGGTGGCGATGGCGCTGGCCTGTTTCTCACGTGGCACCACGCTGGCAGCCACCACCGCACCCAGGCCGAAAAAGGCACCGTGGTTGAGGCTGGTGATCAGGCGCGAGGCGAGCAGGGTGGCGTAGCCCGGCGCCAGGGCCGAGAGCAGGTTGCCGAGGGTGAAGATGGCCATCAGTGCGATCAGCGCACCGCGCTTGCCGAAGCGGCTGAACAGCAGGGTCATGATCGGGGCGCCCAGCATCACGCCAATGGCAAAGGCCGTCACCAGCATGCCGGCGCTGGGGATGCTGACGTCCATGCCTTGGGCAATCACCGGCAGCAGGCCCATGGGGGTGAACTCGGTAGTGCCGATGCCGAAGGCGCCGATGGCCAGGGCGGTCAAGACGTGCCCGGGTTTCATTGCGCGGACTCCTGTGCGGCGAGCTTTATCAGCGGGCCTTGCATGCGGTGGCGGGTGAGGGCGGTGGCAGTGAAGAAGGTTTGGGAATGGGTGGGTAATGGGGACTGATCATGCAGGCTCATCGGATGGCCTCCGGCTGGCGTGTGGTGGGATCGCTTAGTGGGCGCAGTATCTCCACCTTGTGCGGATGGATTAAGTCATGACTGCGCCAATCACTTTTGACTTGATGTCACGGATCAAGGGAGGCAAGCCCGCAGCGAGAGAGTCCGCAGCGGGCAGGGATCTTGGTGGTAGAGCGATCAGTGAATCGCAACCGGATTGATGTTGACTTGAGTGGAGCCAACATAAAGCGGTTGGCCGAGCACAAACAGAAACTCCCAAACCTTGTCGTGCACCAGTGCACGGCTGTCGATCAGTTCCAGGTTGTAGATGCCGCGCTTGGTGAGCATGTACTGGTTGACCGGGAACTCGTCCTGGCCATGCGGGTTCGGATAAACCTCTGAGGCCCAGGTGTCGCCGCCGAAAGCGACGATTCCCTGGTCTGCCAGCCACTGCGCCGCTTCCATGCCGATGCCGGGTTCCACTTCCAGGAACTGCTTGTTGTCCTTGCCGATCAGTTCCAGCCAACCGGTGTTGAACAGCACCACATCGCCCTTGCGCAGGGTCAGGCCTTGCTTCTTCAACACAGCCTGGATGTCGGCCACGCTGAACTCGGTGCCACCGGGAACAATGGCCTTGTTGTAATAAGCGGCCATGTCCAGCACCACGCCACGGGTCACGATCGGCGGTACTTTCTCGACCCCGAGTTTGGTGACGCCATCGACAGTCACGAAGTCGGCCGCTTTGTTGCCGTTGTAATAAAGATTATCGATGCTGATGTGGCCGATCCCGTTGAGCTGGGTGCCAACGCCGGTCCAGGCGTTTACCAGTTCATCGTTGAAAGTGAACTTGTTCGGGCCCAGCGACTTGCCGGCTTGCTGCCCGACCTGCACGTTGTACAGACGGAAGCTGCGATGGCGGAATGCAGGAAGGTTCTTGTCCACGGGTACGGCCAATGGGTAGGTTTTGCCCGTCTTGACCAGACCGACCGCCTGCTTGACCACGTCTGGGGTCAACAAGTTGGCAGCGCCGATCTCATCGTTTGGGCCGTAGGCAGAAGGGTACCAATCGGCGGCGGAGGCGGCCTGCATGGCAAGTGGTAGCAAGGCCGCCAGGGCGAATTTTGAAAAGGTTTTCATCGTGGTTCTCCAGTTGACGAAGGCCGTCAAGGCAAGTGCGAACAGTGCAAGGGGAGGATGCGGTCCAGTGGACTAAGCAATGGTTCGCAGTTTGCGGCGTTTACATTTGCGAATTAAGCCCTGTAGAAGCCAAACTTATTTGCCTTGAAGTCAAGAATTAAGGCTGCGCTAGAGGAGATGCTCCAGACAGTAGTTATCAGCGGAGTATTTTCCTGGGGAGAGGGTAGGAGAGGGGTGCGATGCCTTAGGTCTGGACTTGTACAATTCTATATATAGTGATTTCGAGCACTGATTTCGCATCTTCGAGATTGTTCGCCGCCATCTGCCCACCGCAATAAATAATAATGAAAACTCAGGTCTGTTCGCTATCGAATACTGAGGTAGCAAGGCAACTTTCTTGAAAAGGAATATATATAACTCAACTAAATAAACATTTAGTTGAGTTATATTAAGTGGCGTTCGAAGCATCGGGGAAGGCGGCCTTCAAGTGGCTTTCCAGCCAGCCCATGAACCATTGCGCATCGGCCGACGGCGGCTGGCCAGGGGTCAGTAGCTGGTAGCTTTCAAGCGGTGCTGCCTGCGGCACGCAGCGTACCAGGCTGCCATCCTGCAGCTCACGGCCGACCAGCACCTCGGTGGCCAGTGCGATGCCTTGGCCACGCTGCGCCAGGTTGAGCACCACATCGTTGCTCACGTGCGAAGTGTCCGAGTGCACCCGCACACGCAGGCCGTTGGCAGCAAACCAGCTGTTCCACCAGGTACCGTCGTCGACATGGATCAACGGGCATGCGGGCAAGTTCGCGGCATCCAGGCCAGCTGGCAGGCGGGCCAGTAAACCTGGTGAGCAGACCGGAAAAACCTGGGGGCGAATCAGCACCTGGTGCACCCCGGACAACTCGCCAGGCAAGCCATAGGCAATTCCCAGGTCGGCCTGGCGAGCGTCCACCGAGGTGAAGCGGGCATTCGGCTCGATGGCGATTTTCACGCCTGGGCGCAAGCTGCGCAGCTCTTCGATACGGGGTGTGAGCCAGCGCGAGGCGAACGCCGGCACGCAAAGGATACGCAGCCAGCGCTCGTCGTCACGCCGGGCCAGGCGCGCACCGGCGTCGGCGAGTATCTGCAATGCTTCGGCTGCCGCCTGGTAGTAGTGCGCACCTTGCTGGGTAAGGCTCACGCCCCGTGGCGAACGCTCGAGCAAGCGCACGCCCAGCCAGCCCTCGAGGTTTTTCACGTGGCGGCCGATCGCTGGCTGGGTCACATGCAGTGCTTGCGAGGCAGCTACATAACTGCCCAGACGGGCCGCAGCCTCGAAGGCGCGCACGGCGTTGAGCGGGGGCAGGCGTTGCAGGGACATGGACACCTCGGGTGTTATTTTTTGTAATAGTGAAGGCAAATTTATTGTGCTTTTACCCCAGGCTCAAGTTGTAGACACTCAAAACCGCGTAATTCCGCGCTTTTGAAGGAGCCCCTGATGCGGCCAACAACAATAAAGAAGTCGTTCACCGGCCTGTCCGTACTGGCCCTGGCGTTGCTGGCAACTGCCGCGCAAGCAGCCGAAAGCAAGGGCCCATGTGGCGTGCAAGGCCTTGAGCGCTGCCCGCAGCCGTTCGACAAGGTGCTGCCTGCGCCCAAGGACATGCTGACCTGGGACCAGGCCACACGGGTGGTGGGCTTTCGCAATACCTACCGGCTGTACGCCGGCGATGTGTTCAGCAGCCATGGCGCCAAGCCATACCCGCTGGCCGAAGCCGAGCACAAACTGAGCGACATCCAGTACACACTCGAAGGCAAGCAGCACAACCTGGCCGATTACCTGGCCAACCAGAGCGTCACAGGTTTGTTGGTGCTCAAGGACGGTAAAGTCGCCTACGAGCATTACGCCCAGGGCAACACCGCGCAAACCTTGTGGACCTCGCGCTCGGTGGCCAAGTCGGTGGTTAGCGTGCTGGTGGGCGTGGCGCTGAAAGAAGGCAAGATCAAGTCCCTGGACGACAAAGTCAGCGCCTATGTGCCGGAACTCAAGGGCTCCGAGTGGCAGGACGTGACCCTGCATCAACTCATGCAGCACACCTCGGGCGTGCAGTGGGATGAAAACTACGCCTCCAAAGACTCCGACTTCTCCCACATGACCCAGTGCGAAGCCAGGCCAGCACCTTATGACTGCGTGCTGCAGCTGGTGCGTTCGGTCAAACGCAACCCGGGCGTCAAACCCGGTGAGGTATGGTCGTACAACACTGGCGGCGCCTGGCTGGTGGGCCGCGTGCTGGAAAATGCCACCGGCATGACCCTGGCCAAGTACCTGGAAAGCCGCATCTGGAGCCGTTACGCCATGCAGCAGGATGGCGTATGGCACGCACTGGTGCCCGGCAAGGTCGACATGGGCGGACATGGTTTCAACGCCACGCTGCGTGACTGGGGCCGCTTCGGCCAGTTCGTGCTGAGCGGCGGCCAGTTGCCCGACGGTGAGAAACTGCTCCCGGACGACTGGATTGCGCGCTCGACGCATTGGACCCAAGCCAAAGGCTCGGTAACCGCCGCAGCGCCCAACGGCCAGTACGGCTATCAATGGTGGTACAACGCGCCGGCAGCGAATGCCGACAGCGCACCGAAGCGCACGGCAACCAGCGGCAAGACGTTCTGGGCACTGGGAATCTTCGGGCAGACGATTGCGATCAATCCGGCCGAGAATCTGGTGGTGGTGCAATGGTCGACGTGGAAGAACGCAGAGACACCGAGTTCGCTGTATGACGAACAGGCGGTGTTCGTAAATGCGGTGAGCGAGGCGCTGGATCGGTAAAAAGCCTTGGGCGTGGTTTCGATTCTGGTGGGAACCGGGGCCACGCTGTAATGCCAAAATGCGCATAATGTATATTATGTTAAATTATGTATTTGTAATGCTGCTGGCCAACGGTTAACCGCTCCCTGAGTATCCGGAAGTGTTAATGCGAAACTGAAATCAGCCAACAGTGGCCTGGAACCCAGACTCTGCCTGGCCCCGCTCTTATCAACGGACTTCCGGGAGTGCCTGTCACTTTGGGCATACATCGACCAAGATCAGCGTTGAAAATACGAATAAGCGATGATCTGTCTCTTGGCGGGCAGACCAGTACTGGCTGATGGTATCCCCTCCACCTAATGCTTGAGGAGCGTCTTGCAGAATGCGCGCAATTCTAAAGGTGAGGAATCTTTTCCGCCGAGAGGCCATTTTCCTGTCCAAGGCACAATCCAGGGTCATGGCCAGCGGAAACTGGCTTACTTGGCCAAGAGCTAAATGCGCTGTTGCCGGCGTTGGCTGAGGGGCGCAGCGACGGCGCTCCTGACCGGTATTTAGTTTGCGATCGCCAGGTGCGCCTGCTGCTTGCTGGGGTAAACCCGGCAGGCCTCTTCTCGCTTCAACGTGGCAAAGAAGCTCTCAGCCATGGCGTTATCCCAACAATCTCCCTTCCGGCTCATGCTCTGCGTGAAGCCTTTCTTGGCCAGAGCGAAGCGAAATTTGCTGCTTGCATACTGACGCCCCTGATCGGAGTGGAAAACAACACCGTAGAGGCCAAGGCACGCGTTCCAAGCGTTGATGAAGGCTCGCTCAACCAAGTCGTCCGGCATCCGATCCGCCAAGCTGTAACCCAGCACTTGGCGCGTCTGAATGCTTAATACCACTGCCAGATACAACCATCCCTCTTTGGTGGCTATGTATTGCGGCTGGCCGCATAGGCCTTGTGCAAATCAACGCGAATCTGAGCGTCTCGATCTGGACGGCCCTGGCGATGCTGATAGTCGTAAAATCCCGAAACTGAGACACCCATCACCCGGCACAGCAATCGCACCGGGAATTGAGCCCGTTCACTAGCGACGAAGGCGTATCTCACCTGGACTCTTTGGCAAAGAATACCGCCGCCTTTTTTAGGATTTCGCGCTCCAGCTTGAGGTTACCTCCTCCCCTTTGCGCCGCCAGTATGTCCAATTTGCGGACGACGACAGTAATTGCTACCAGGTAGTCTTGTTCGATGGTCAACTGGCGCAGGTCGAAACGCTGACGCCCCCCAAATCCCTTGACCGGCACGAGTGGGAATACGCCGACTATCACCAAGCGCTGTGTCGTGGCCTGCTGGGAGGCGCAGCCGCCGCCGGCTGGATTGACGCCCCCGCTAGTGGCTGGGACGACCTGCTATTCATCTCCCCCGCCAACCACTTTTCGTGGGCTTGACCGGCCAGCCCCGCGCACCGCCACACAACGCCGTGCTGCTCGCCAGGGCGGCAAATCCGGTATGCTGCCGCCCTCACCGAACACGGACATCGGCCAGCCTGCACCATGGAACTGCATTTCAGCGTGACCCCCGCCCACACCGAAACCCGCCTGGCCGCAAAACTGGCCCTGGAGACGCGCAAGCATGACGCGCTGATCGCGCGGGTCGAGACCTGGCAGAACCGCCAGCGCGCCTGGCTTCGACGGCTATTTCCGTTCCTCGCGCGCCTGTTGGCCCCACGCGAACCGCGCAAGCCCTTGCAACGCTTGAACCACCGCCTGATCGCATTCCAATTGCGCCAGGCCCTCAAGGCCAGCGAAGGGGATTACTGCCTGGCCTTCGACGATCAGGGCTTGAGCTTGAGCCGCGCCAAGGGCGCCAAAGCCAAGCTGGCCTGGGGGCAGGTCACCCACCTGCGCGAAACCCCGGACTTCTACGCCGTAAGCTGCGCCCGGCTGGAGCGCAAAGGCAAGGCCTTGTACATCGCCCGGCACAGCGAGCTGATGCCGCAAGCGCTTTACCAGCAAGGCTTGCAGGCGTTTCTGAGCCAATGCCCGGTGCCGCCGACAAGCCGCTGAATGCTCCACCCACCCCCGACGCACCACTGACGGAACACCCATGCACGTTTCAGCTCCCTCCCCCCGCCCCGCCCGCGCACTGGCCATTCTCGGCACCGGTCACAGCCTGCCGTCACGGGTGCTCACCAGTGCCGAACTGGACACCCCGCTGGGCCTGGCGCCCGGCAGCGTGGCGCGGATCAGCGGGGTGCACCAACGCCATGTCGCCGGCCCCGCCGACAACGCCGCAAGCCTGGGCGCGAGTGCCGCGCACCAGGCCCTGCAGGCAGCCGGCGTAGGGCTGGACGAGCTGGACCTGATCGTCTGTGCCAACGCCACCCAGGACCAGGGCATGCCGTGCAACGCCGCCTTGCTGCAGCGTGAACTGGGCCTGGGGCACAGCGGCATACCGGCGCTGGACATCAACGCCAGTTGCCTGGGTTTCATTGCCGCGCTCGACACCTTGTCGTGGCCGATCCAGGCCGGGCAGTACCGGCGGGTGCTGCTGGTGTGCGCCGATATCGCCTCGTGCGGGCTCGACTGGCAGCAGGTGGAGGTCAGCGGCATCTTTGGCGACGGCGCAGCGGCCGCGGTGCTGGGCCCGGGGGACGGCGGCGGCAAGGTGCTTGCTTCACGCCTGAAGACCTACGCCGAAGGCGCCGAGCTGTGCCAGATACCGGCCGGCGGTTCGCGCTTTCACCCAAGGCGCATCGACCAGCCGTTCGAGCCGCTGACCAGTTTCAGCATGCACGGCAAGCGGGTGTTCCGCCTGGCTGCGCAGCACCTGCCGGCGCTGCTGGACGACCTGCTGGCCCAGGCCGGGCTTGGCCTTGCGCAGATCGACTGGGTTATCCCCCACCAGGCCAGCCAGCAGGCCATGACGCATGCGGCCAGGCGCCTGGGGGTGGCCCCGGGCAAAGTCATCGATATCTTTGCCCGGCATGGCAACCAGGTGGCGGCCTCGCTGCCCACTGCACTGGACATCGCCGTGCGCGACGGGCGCATCCAGCGCGGGCAACGGTTGATGCTGATCGGCACCGGCGCGGGCTTGTCCCTCGGCGGTGCGATCCTGGAGTTCTGATGAAAGTCCTGGTTACCGGTGGCACCGGGTTCATTGGCCGGCATCTGGTCTGGCACCTGGCCGCCCAGGGTTGGCAGGTGCTGTTCAGCGGGCGCAACGCCCAGGCCGCTGCCGAGGTCATCGACCACAGCCCCGCGCAGGTGAGCTGGCTGGCATTGGCCCACGGCAGCGCCCAGACGGCGGGCCAACTGACCGAGGCCAGCCAAGGCTGCGACGCCATCGTGCACTGCGCGGCGCTGTCCTCGCCGTGGGGCTCGGCGCAAGCGTTTCGCGACGCCAACCTCGAGGCAACCGCCGAGGTGATCCAGGCCTGCCAGGCCAACGGTATCGCCCGGCTGGTGCACCTTTCCACGCCGAGCCTGTACTTCGACTACCGCGACCGCCTGGGCATCCGCGAAGACCAGCCGTTGCCAGCGCCGGTCAACCAGTATGCGCGCACCAAGGCGCAGGCCGAGGCCCTGCTGGCCCTGGCCGAGCTGCCGGCATGCGTGATCCTGCGGCCACGGGCGGTGTTCGGGCCGTGGGACGCAACGCTGATGCCGCGCCTGCTGCGGGTGATGCGCCGCGGGGCGATACCGCTGATGCGCGGCGGCCAGGCGCAACTGGACCTGACTTGCGTCGACAACCTGGTGCATGCGGTATGGCTGGCACTCACCCGCCCCCTGCCGCGCCCGCTGTGCGTGTACAACCTGAGCAACGGCACGCCGCTGCCGTTCAACGCGCTGCTTGCACAGATGGCCGAACAGTTCCAGCTGCCGCTGCGCACCCGCAGGCTGCCCTGGCCGCTGGTGCACGGCGTGGCCCACCTGCTGGAGCTCAAGGCGCGCCTGGGCGATGGCCGCGAACCGTTGATCACCCGCTACGGCGCCGGGGTACTGGCCTTCAGCCAGACTCTGGACATCGGCGCCATCGAGCGCGAGCTGGGTTACCGCCAGGTGCTCAGCCAGGCCGAGGGCATCGCCCGCTATGCCCAGTGGTGGCGGGCCCGGCAAGGTGGCGCGCAATGAGCCGCAGCGTGCAGTTGCGCATTCTGCGCGCCGGCTGGTGCCAGCACCTGGCGTGCATGGCCGACCGCGGCGGGCGCCTGGCGCCGGCGCAGTTCCCGGCGCTGTGCGGGCTGATCCGCCACCCCGAGCACGGCTGGATTCTCTACGACACCGGCTACGCCGAGCATTTCTTCCACGCTACCCGCCAGTTGCCCGAGCGCCTGTACCGCAGCGCAGTGCCGGTGCAACTGCCAGCGGCGCAACAGCTTTCGGCGCAGTTGCATGCCTTGGGGCTGAGTGTTGCGGATATCCGCTACGTGATCATTTCGCATTTTCACGCCGACCACATCGCCGGGCTGCGCGACTTCAGCAATGCCCGCTTCATTGCCCTGGAGGCCGACTACCGGCACCTCGAAGGCCTGCGCGGGCAGCGCTGGCGCGCCACCCTGGGCGGCCACCTGCCCGGGCTGCTGCCAGAGGATTTCAGTGCCCGCCTGCAACTGGCCGATGCCAGTGCGCGCTGCACGCTGCCGGGCTGGATGGCACCGTTCGAGCACGGCCTGGACCTGTTCGGTGACGCCAGCCTGATCGGCGTGCCGCTGCCGGGGCACAGCGCCGGGCAGCTGGGGTTGTTCATCCCCGACGCCCAGGGCCGGCCGGCGTTCCTGGTGGCCGATGCCTGCTGGTCGGCCCCGGCCTGCCGCGCCGGGCGCCTGCCGGCGGCGCCGGCGCTGTGGTTCGCCAGCGCCGAGCGCCGGCAGTACACCCGCACCTACCACGCTTTGGGCCAACTGCTGTGCCGGGAACCGGCGCTGGCGGTGCTGCCGTCCCATTGCACCCAGGCCTGGGAGGCCTTCATTAATGAGCGGTGAACGCCTGATGGGCACCTTGCGCAGCCTCGGCGCCTTCATCGTCAGCCGCTATGCCCTGCGCTTTCGCCGGCGTGACCGGCTGGAAGCCTGGCAGGCCCGATGCCTGGCCGGCTTCATGGCCAGGGTGATGCCCCGCAGCCAGCGCTTCGAGGGGGTTCGCCACGCCAACCTGCAGGCCTTGCCGCTGATGGACAAAAGCACCCTGATGGGCGATTTCGCCGGGTTCAACACCCGCGCCCTGAGCCTCGAGCAGGTGCTGCCGGTGGCCCTTGAAGCGGAACGCTCGCGCGACTTCAGCCCGACCCTGGGCGATATCACCGTGGGCCTTTCCAGCGGCACTTCGGGGGCGCAGGGGGTGTTTCTGATCAGCAGCGAGGAACGCCAGCGCTGGGCCGGCATTCTTCTGGCCCGCACCCTGCCGCGGGCATTGCTGCCACGGCTACTGTGCCCGTGGCTGGCACCGTTGCGGGTGGCGTTCTTCCTGCGCGCCAACAGCCGCCTGTACACCACCCTGGCCAGCCGGCGCATCGACTTCGCCTTCCACGACCTCACCCTGGGCCTTGAGGCTTCGCTGGCGCGCCTGGCGCAACACAACCCCGACGTGCTGGTGGCGCCGGCCACGGTGTTGCGCGGGCTGGCCCAGGCCGCCTTGGCCGGGCGCCTGGCGCTGGCCCCCGGGCACATCCTGTCGGTGGCCGAAGTGCTGGAAAGCCCCGACGCCGACCTGGTCGAGCAAGCCTTCGGCCGGCGCCCACAGCAGATCTACCAGGCCAGCGAGGGTTTTCTCGGCTACACCTGCGAGGCCGGCACGCTGCACCTGAACGAAAGCCACCTGCACATCGAACCGCAATGGCTGGACGCTGCGCGCACTCGCTTTCAGCCGATCATCACCGACTTCTCCCGGCGCACCCAACTGATCGTGCGCTACCGCCTCAACGACATCCTGCGGGTTGCCAATGCACCCTGCCGTTGTGGCCGCGCCGAGCGGGCCATCGCCGCCGTGGAAGGCCGCGCCGACGAGGTGCTCTGGCTGCCGCGCAGTGACGGCCGGCAACTGGCGCCGCTGTACCCCGATGTGCTGCGCCGCAGCCTGCTGATGCTGGGGCCGGCGCTTGAGGAGTACCAGGTTCGCCAGCACGGGCTCGACTGGCAGGTGGATGTGCTCGGCGCAGGCGACCACACCCAGCTTTGCCAACGCCTGGCCACAGCCCTGGCCGAGCTTTGCCAGGCCCATGGCCTGCAGCCGCCACGCCTGAGCTTCGGCCACTGGCAGGCGCCCCCACCTCACGGCAAGCGCCGCCGCCTGCTGATGCTGCGACTGCCCGAGGGTTTGCCATGCGTGTATTGATTCTGGGGGCACGCGCACCGGCGTGCCTGGAGTGGGCCCGCGCCTTTGCCGAGGCCGGCTGGTCGGTCAACGTGGCAGACTCGCTGGCCCAGCCACTGAGCCGCTTCAGCCACGCGGTCGAGCACTTCGTGCGCCTGCCCGAGCCCCGCCAAGACCCCGAGGCGTGGCTTGAGGCGCTGGCCGATGTGGTGCACAAGCGGCACATCGACCTGTTGCTGCCCACCTGTGAAGAGGTGTTCTACCTAGCCCACGGCCTGGAGCGCCTGCGCCCGCTGTGCCGGGTGTTCACCAGCGACTTCGCGCTGCTGCATCGCCTGCACCACAAGGGCGACTTCGCCGCCATGACCCAGGGCTGGGCGGTGGCCGCACCGCCCAGCCGCGTGCTGCACGACGTCCAGGCACTGCAGGCGCTGGCCGGCGAGCACGACAGCCTGGTGTTCAAGCCGGCCTACTCGCGCTTCGCCTCGCACACGCTGATTCGCCCGGGCACTGCGCAGCTGGCCCGGCTCAAGCCCAGCGCCCAGGCGCCCTGGGTGGCCCAGCAGTTCGTCGCCGGGCAGGAATACTGCAGCTTCAGCGTGCTGGTGGGCGGCAAGCTTACCGCCCACGCCAGTTACCAGCCGCGCTACCGGGTCGGGCGCGGGTCGGGCATCTATTTTCACAGCTGCGCACCGGCGCCAATCGCCGCCTTCGTCGAGCAGTTCGGCCAGGCCACCGGCTACACCGGGCAAGTGGGCTTCGATTTCATCGAGGACCAGCAAGGCCGTTTCCATGTGCTCGAATGCAACCCCAGGGCCACCAGCGGCGTGCACCTGTTCGACGACCAGCGCCGGCAACTGGTGGCGGCGCTGGATGCACCCCAGGCGCCAACCCTGCACGCCACCCTGCAACCGCGCATGATCGCCCTGGCGATGCTGCTGCTGGCTGCGCCGCGGCGGGCGCTCAAGCCTGGCTTCTGGCACGACTACCGCCAGGCCCGGGATGTGATCGTGCAGGGCGCCGACCGTGGCCCGCTGACGGCCCAGGTGCTGAGCCTGGCCGAGATCATCGGCCGCGCCGCGAGCCGGCGCTGCGGCCTGCTGGCCGCCTCCACCGCCGATATCGAGTGGAACGGCCAGCCGCTCGGGGCGCCGCGCCCATGAAGCTGTTGATGCCTGAGCAATTGGCGCAACAGCCGCCCACGCCCGACGACAGCAGCGCCCGGCAGTACGTGCGCAGCTGCGCCGGTGGCGCATTGATCGGCAATGTCAGCACCGCCCTGGCGCTGCTCGATACCGGCAGCCAGCAGTTCCCGGTGAGCATCAACCATGGCAACGACCCGGCAGGCAACTGCTACGTGGTGTCGCCGCAGACCGCCTACAGCGGCTATGCCCGCGAAGAGCTGCAGCGCCTGCGCCGCCCGTGGCTGGCCTGGCCGCTCAAATACCTGACCCAAGCTGTCGACAAGCTGCTGAGCGCGGCGAAGGTAGACCGGCTGGTGCAGGTGAACAACTGGCTGCTGTCCACCAACCTGTACCCACCGGACTGGGACGGCGCCGACCTGCCGGCGATCACCGCGCTGCTGCGGCGCACCTTCCCCGACCATGGCTTTGGCTTTCGTTCGCTGAACGACTTCAGCAACCCCGCCCTGCGCCTGCGCCTGCAAAAGCTGGGCTACCTGGCCATCCCCAGCCGCCAGGTGTACCTGTTCGACGGCCGGGCCGGCGACCAGTCGGCCTTCCTGCGCCACCACAACACCCGCCTGGACGCCACCTTGCTGCGCCGCAGCCCGTATACCGTGGCGCCGGGCGAAGCCTTGGCCGACGCCGACTTCACGCGCATCGAGCAGCTTTACAACCTGCTGTACCTGGAAAAATACAGCACCCTCAACCCGCACTACAGCGCAGCCTGGCTGCAACGCGGGCACCGTGAAGGCTGGTTGGAGCTGCGCGCCCTGCGCAGCCCCGAGGGGCGCATCGACGGCGCCCTGGGCTGGTTCGCCAACAGCGCGCTGCTGAGCACGCCGATCGTCGGCTACGACACCGCCCTGCCCCAGCGCGCCGGCCTGTACCGGCAGCTGACCCGGCTGTGCCTGCAAGAGGCGGTTAACCGCCGCCAGGTGCTCAACTTCAGCTCTGGCGCCGCGGCGTTCAAACGCTTGCGTGGCGGCCAGCCGCAAATCGAGTACAGCCTGGTGTACGTGGCCCACCTGCCGTTCGGCCGGCGCCTGGTGTGGCGGGTACTGGCGGTGCTGCTGCAACGCCTCGGCGTGCCCCTGATGAGGAAGCTCAAACTGTGAACATTCAAGCAGGCTGGTGGCCCGTCGCCCTGAGCCGGCAACTGCGCCGCCAGCCCCTGGCCTGCACCCTGCACGGCGTGCCGCTGGTGCTGTTCCGAGGCGCCACCGGCGCCCCTGCGGTGCTGCCCGACCGCTGCCCGCACCGCTTCGCCGCACTGAGCGCCGGCCACGTGTGTGACGGGCAGATCCAGTGCCCCTACCACGGTTGGCGCTTCGACCCGCAAGGCCGCTTAAGCCACCTGCCCGGGCGTGAGCAGCAGGCCTGCAGCCAGCCGTTGCTGCAAGCCCTGCACAGCTGTGAAGCCCACGGGCTGGTGTGGGCGAGCCTTGACGCCGAGCCCCCGGCAGCAGCGCCGGTGGCGCCCGCCGAGCAGGCCCAGGCGCTGGACCTGTTCTGGATGAGCGACCAGGTGCGCTGCACCTTGCAGGACGCCGCCGAGAACTTCCTCGACGGCTTTCACACCCCGTTCGTGCATGCCGGCTGGATTCGCCACGACCGCAAACGTCAGCGCATCAGCACCTGGGTGCACCGGCTGGAGGATGGCGTCGAGGCGCAGTACAGCGATGAAAGTACCCAGTCAGGGCTGATTTCGCGCCTGCTCGAAGGCGAGCGCGGCTTGAGCATGGGCCGTTTCCGTTTACCGGGGCTGGCCGAAATCGAGTACCGCGACCGCCAGGGGCGTCTGAACCTGCTGGTCAGCGCCTGGCTGAGCCCCGCCGCCGAGGGCGAACTGCGGCTGTTCGCGCGCATCGCCACCGCCCGTGGGCGGGCCCCGGCCTGGCTCAAGCGCGGGGTGCTGCAGGCGCTGTTCAAGGTGATCCTCAAGCAGGACCGGGCGATTCTGGAAAACCTCAGCGCCAACCGCCAGCGCTTCACCGCGCTGGCGCTGCGCCAGGCACCGCTGGACAGCCCCCAGGATTTGCTTGGGCCGTGGATCAGGCAGTTGCTCGAGCATGGCGAGCTGCAAGGGTTCGAAGAGCGGCGTGAGACGTTCTTGCTGTAACGGTGTGGCAACTTGAAGTCTGGCGCGCTCCCTGTAGGAGCGGCCTCGTGCCGCGAAAGGGCCGCAAAGCGGCCCCGGCAATCCGATCACAGCGAGCGACGTGCCAACAAAAAAACACCTGAAAAATCAGTATGTTACGCATTATCCCTTTTAAGGAATGCTGACATATGATTTCCATGCAACCCGATGTCAGGTTTCACAACGCGAACTGCGCAACCACTTCATCCGACGACATCACATCGGCATATTCCCCCCCGAGTATCGCCAAGGTCAGCTCATGAACGGTTGCAGCGTCCCAGCGCTTTCCATTCGGCCCGACAACGGGCACGGCTGTCGTGGCGTCTGACGGAAGAATAATGCTGTACCCCAGTGCTTTTCCCGCGCGGACGGTGGCGTCCATGCTGTTATGAATGACAACCCCCGTCAGCACCAAACGCTTTACCCGCATCTTGCCAAGCGTGGCGTCGAGCTCGGTACCGATGAATGCGCAGTTTTCCTGTTTGATAATGACCGCTTCACCCTCGATCGGAGCAACCTCTTGCTTGATGCCATTCCACGGGCCATTTACGTAATAGCTGGATGTTGGCGTCCGCTCGTCGTGCTTAACGTGCACAACAGGCCAGCCTTTTGACCGCCAGAGCGCGAGCAGTCGCTGGATCACTGCCAGATACCCAGGATTGCTTTTGCCGTCCCAGTTCGGGCGATCAATGGCATCTTGTACGTCAAGGATCACAAGGGGCACAGCGCTGGATAGGTCCTTCATCCGATTTCAGTTCCTTTGGCTGACGATCAGGCCGAGTGTGCTGCAACAAGGTTCCGCCAGCAATGCCCAACTCCCACGGTTCATGCTCACATCAGGCAATAAAACTCACTGACCTCAGCAACGACTTTCCCTGCGCCGTCATACAACCGTGCCTCCGGGTTCAAGGCAATCGAGCGAGCCTCGAGCACATAGCGTTGTCCCGCTGTGAAATGGCCGTAATTGATGGTCAGGTAGCATTCGCGTACCGAAGGCCCGCCCATCATGCTCATGCCGCCACCGCCGCTGGTTTCATAGTCGAACTTCACCATCAGCTCGTGGCTGCCGGGCGTAACCTGGAAAAAACGTCCGTCTTCAAGGCGTTGCTTGTCCAGGCGCTCGGCCAGTAACACTCTGTCGTTGGGAAACGGTATAGACAAGTCGACCCAGGCCATCTCTGGGTTGGCGGTTGGCATCGGCGTCTGGCAGCCCGCAATAACACTGGCTGCGACGAGCAAGATCATCCTGCGCATGATCAGCACCTCAAGGGGCCATATGATCAGCATAGCGTCCTACAGCCATTTCTATCCCGCGCTCATTCTCAGGGCTCAAAGTGCCCAGCCATGCAACCAGGGCAACAATGACGATGGCCATTGAAAGCTCGAATGCCAGGCTTCGACGCAAGGCACTCACCGCAACCGAATACTCGCCATTTCGAACCGAACGCTCCAGCAGCGGGCTCAAATGAAAACGATTGAGGGCAGCCAGCGCGATCATTGCGCCAAACAACAGGACCTTCATAAACAGCAAAGCACCATAGGTACTGAGCACGACGCCATCGATACGTGGGCCAACAATAAAGAGGTAATTGATTGCTCCAGTGAGCCCGATGACAACCACGATCACGGCGCCGACCGATTCAAAGCCAGTCAATACCCGGGCAAGAAGCCGCGCCTCATGTTCGCCTTTCAGTGATTTGCAGCGAAGCAACAAAGCGAACGCCGCCAACGCCCCTAGCCAGGCGCCCGCAGCCAGCAGATGGAGAACATCGCCGATGAGCTGCCAATAGCCACGACTCCCCTCGCCCATCGCCCCATGGCCGGTCCACGCCAGGCTGGCCAGTGCAACGGCTCCGGCCACAGTGACGACCCACAAGCTGGCGGTCGCAAAGCGCTTGTATTGCGAGATGCCGACAATAGCGACAAGCAGTGCGGCAATGCGGACCTGCCAGCTCAGGCCTACATCGGTGCCCATGAGAATCATCTGGAAAAAATGGTGATGCAGCTCCATGAAGCCCGACACACCGCTCATGGATTTCGCCAGAACACCCAGCGCGACCAGGGATAGCGCTATACCCAAGAGCGACGTGCAATACAGCAGCGACTCAAAGCGCAAGACCGTGCCCGACGCCCTCTCCTTCCCCTTCAGGCCATACAAGCCAAAAAGCGCCAAGCCAAATAGCATCATCAAGTCGAGATAAAGCGCGAAACGAATCGCGACAGTCAGCAAGTCGCCCATGGATCATTTCACTTTGAAGGAAAAACTGCCGGTAATCGGGTGAGTGTCCGAAGAAACAGCGCGCCATTCGACCTTGTAAGTGCCCGTGGTCAAGGGCGCTGCAGGCGTGATGATCATGGTCTTCGGATCACTGCCCCCGGCGACGGCTGCCTGTACTCCCATGGGCGAATCTGGCATTCCTGGCATGTCGGTCATGATCAGTTTTGCTCCCGAGAACTGGGTCGTAAGTTGCTCGGAAAAATGCAGCGCGATGGACGAAGGCGCCACGCCATCCGCACCTTCCGCGGGGGTCGATGAAAGGAGCCTGGGGTGCGCCTGGGCAACGGCGCTCAGAAACATCCCGGCGGTCAGCGCAAGTGTTGCAGCGGTGGCTTTATGGAAAGGCATGCAAGGCTCCTCACAGCAAACGCTGTCAGTTCGAGTTTTTTAGGGAGTGGTATCGTGTCCGTGAAAGCGCTGAATCAGCGTCACGGTGCAGGTGCACGATGTCACAGGCGCAAGGACCGTGCGATTACATTTCAGTCAGCTTGAAAGGGGCCTGGCGCCGCTGTTTACGGGTATGAGCGCGCTTGCCGTCATTCATATCAATTACGTAATAAATTGATATCCATCATCAGAAACCACCGCGAAGTGCTGTGGTGGGGCTGATTATTCAAATTGGGTAATGGCCACCAGGAGCATGCCGATGGTTTTGCAGCGCTCTCAAGATCGAGCGCCGCCCGCGCGACGCATCGCTGGCAAGCCAGCTCCCACATCTGTTTCGGGCCAGTCACTCCTGTGACTACATCGCTGTACGCCTTGTTGGCCCGACTCGATTTCGACGGGGGCGCTGAAGGCCCTGCGCCCGACTTGAGACATGCACCAAGGCGGGCAGCGGTACCCTCACAGGCATAATTGGCCCGAAACAAATGTGGGAGCTGGCTTGCCAGCGATGCGCCGCGCGGGCGGCGCTCGATCTCATAGGCGCTGCACATCCATCGCCGGGCATCTGGTCGCCCACATGCGATACCAAGACAGGCACTTGGCCGTCATGGCGCTTTGCGTGCAATATACATAAGAGTACGAAAAGATACGTAATAAACTAGCATTTCAGTACGCCACGAATCTCGGCAACCACCTGCGTCGTCGCCGCTTCAATCGTGCCCTCGTTACGACACAACACCCAGCCATGATCCGCGACCGCCCGCTCGAACGCCTGGCTACAGGCAACTTGCTCTTCCAGTTTATGAATCACCGTACTGCCCAGCCCACGTGTGCGTGCCGCCGCCCTCGCCCATGAAACTTCGGGGTCGGTGACAACCCCGACATGCAGGTCCGGCACACGCACGTTGCGCTCCATGTTCAACCGCAGAATCTCGGCAAACGGGACTGTCCGGCGAAACGCGGCATCGGAGGGGTACCAGCGATCGATCAGGATGATGCTGCCCGGCGGCTGCTTGGGCAGCACGTGCTGCGAAATCCAGGCCCGGCTATCCGCCAGGCGCGCGCAAACCTGCAACTCCAACTCCTGGCTGGGATGCCTGACGAGCCTGTTGACCAAGGCCATCGTTTCACCCCTGAAGGGGTCGCTTTTCTTCTCGCAAAGGCGGATCACCTTGTAGCCGTCGGCCCTGAGCGCTTGTGTAATGGCCTCCAGCAGCGTGGTTTTGCCGGTGCCCTTGGGCCCGTCCAAAGAAACAAATAGCGAACGATTCATACTTCACATAACGATTGATTGGAGGGGGTGGCGCAGCTGCGCCGATACTAAAGCCAATCGCCAGTGGCGGCTAAACAATATGGGCATAAGTGCCGTAGCTGCGATGAGTGCCATTTTGCAGACGTTGTTTGCAGATATGCCCGCTGCATCAAAGCGTCTTGCACGCTATGTTGGTGACCCTATTCGAACCCAACCGCCATGGAGGGCTGTCATGGTGATGTTCTGCCGCCTCAGTTTGCTGATCCTGGTCGCCGGCACGCTGCTGGGCGATATCGTGGTCGCCAGCGTCGGGCTGCTGGCCCTCTGCGCGGCTGCCGTCTACCACAACATCCAGCAGGACACCCCGCAAGAAGAGCCTCAGGAGCCCGGCTTCACGGCGTAACACGGCAACCGCCAAACACATTGCATCGGCGGATTGCACCAACGCCGTCTAGGCTGGATACGTCAGGGCGGGCGCAACCGCGTCAACCAGGTTGCTCAGGCAGTGCCCTCGACTCCGTCCCCAGCCCTGTCAGGACCACGACCATGAGACGACGTCGGTTACTGCCCCTGCTCACCTTGTGCTGCACCACCGCCACCACCGGCACTGCCCTGGCCGGTGGCATCCTCATCTACGAAGCCGGCCAGGAAGGCAACGGCCTGGCCAACGCCGGCGCCGCCGCACTGGCCAGCGACCCCAGTGTGCTGATGAGCAACCCCGCCGCCCTCACCCAGCTCAAGGGCACCCAGGTCAGCGCCAATGCCCAGGTCATCCTCGGCAATATCCGTTTCTCCCGTGACAGCGCCAACCAGTTCGACGGCAACGAAGGCGGCAACGCCCTGCAGTACCTGCCCGGCGCCAGCCTGTTCGTCAGCCACCAGCTCGACGAGCGCGCGACCCTTGGCTTCGGCATGTACGGCAACTTCGGCCTGGCGCTGGACTATGACGATGACTGGGCCGGCCGCTATTTCACCCAGGAAGCGGCGGTGATCGGGGTGTCGTTCCAGCCCACCCTCGCCTACAAGCTCACCGACGACCTGTCGCTGGGCATCGGCCCGCGCATCCTGTACGGCTACTACCGCACCGAGATGGCCATCAACAACAATCTGCTGGGCCTGGCCGATCGGCCGGACGGCCAGCTGGAATACCAGGACACCGACGTCGGCGTGGGCGTGAACCTGGGCCTGCACTATCGGCTCTCCCCCGCTACCCAGCTGGGCCTGGCCTACACCAGCAAGGTGAAGCTCGAATTCAAGGACAAGCCCCACGTGACCGACGTCAGCAACCCCTTGCTCAATATCGCCTTGCGCCGCCTCGACGTGAGCGAACTGGAACTGGACATGAACGTGCCGCAGACCGTGCTGCTGAGCATCGCCCATGACCTGGACCCGCAGTGGAAGCTGTTGGCCAGCCTCGGCTGGCAGGACTGGAGCGAATTCGGCGATATCGGCGTGGAGGTGGACAGCGATGCCGTCGGCAATGTCAGCCGCAGCGTCGATCGCAAATACAAGGACACCTGGCACGCCTCCCTCGGCACCCAGTACCAGGCCACCCCGCGCCTGCGCTGGAGCGCCGGGGTCGGCTACGACAGCTCGGCGGTGGACGACAGCGACCGCACCGTCGACAACCCCATGGGCGCCACCTGGCGCCTGGCCACGGGCGTCAACTACCAGTTGCGCGACGGCCTGGACCTGCACCTGGCCTACACCCTGATCTGGATGGGCGACATGGACGTCGAGCAGACCAAGGCCCGCTCGGGCGACAGTCTCTCCGGCAGCTACCGCAACGCCGCCCTGCACATCGTCGGCGGTGGCGCCACCTGGCGTTTCTGATCAAGGCTGTGGGCCGCCGAGGAACCAACGGAAATAGGGGTTGGCGCCATCGCTGCGGACCAGCGCCCCGGCCTCCCGCGCCCAGGCCTGACGGTTGCCGTTGTAGGCGTGCAGGCTCAGGCTGTAGAAGCGTTGCAAGGTCAGCCACTGATCGTTCACCGCCCCGGCAAAGCCGGGGGCGGCACCCTGCAGCGGCGGTGCCTGGCGCAACGCCAGCAAGGCCGGCAACACCCGGGTGATCTCCCGTGGCCGTACCCACGGCGCATATTCGATACGCGGCTGATCGTCGGTCACCGCTGCTGCGTCGCCGGCGTAACGGGCCAGCCCTGCCCGGTCGGTGATCCAGGTGGCCAACAGCGCCTGGGGCGAGTCGATGCCGACTTCGGCCAGTGTCGAGGCCACGGAAGGTAGGGAAAATCGCTGGATGATCCGTGGCACGTCCAGTTGCAGCGGCTGCAACGAGCCGATCAGCAACATTTCGTGGAATTCCGTGGTCCACAGCGAGGCGTGGGGGAACACCTCGATGAAGCTGCGCACCAGCGCGCGGGTGTCCTCATCGTTCTGGGTCGGCAGCGGCAGCCATTGCGCCAACAATCCACCGGGTTGCAGGCGGCTGGCGGCCAACTGGTAGAAATCGCGCGAATAAAGGTTGACCACACCGGCCGCCGAAGGCGGTGGCGGTTCCAGGGTGACCAGGTCGTAGCGTTCATTGCTGCGCAGCAACTCGCGGCGGCCATCGCGCAGGCGGATGTCCAGGCGTGGGTCCTGCACGGCATCGTAGTTGCCCTTGAACAACGGGGCGGCGGCCAGTACTTCGGGCAATAGTTCGGCCACCACCGGGCGTTCCAGCCCCGGGTAACGCAGCATCGCGCCGGCGGTGATGCCGGTGCCGAAGCCGATCACCAGCGCCGAACGCGGCTCGCCAGCGTGAATCAGCAACGGCAACAGCGCCTGCAGGCGCATGTAGCGCAGCGATGGCATGGCATCGCCGGTATTGGACACGCCCTGGATGTACAGGCGGCTGAAGCCCTGCCCCTGGCGGGTCTGCTTGACCACCGCGACAGTGCCGCCCTTGCCTTCGCGGTAAAAAGTCAGCTGGCCGTTGCGTGCACCAGGCAGCAGCTCGGCCAGGCGTTGCGCCGGCGTCAGCACGCCCACCGCCACGCAGGCAATGGCCACCATCAGCACCATGGCCTTGGCCGGCCGCCCCACGGCGTTGCCACGCCATGCCGCAATCAACCCCACCAGCGCCGCGAGGCCGGCCAGCAGGGCCAGGGTGCGCACCAGGCCCACAGCCGGTATCAGCACGAAGCCGGTCAAGCCCACGCCCAGGATGCCGCCCAGGGTGTTGAGCGCCACCACCGTGCCGACATCCCGGCCAACCCGCCGGCCATCCACCGCCAGGCGCACCGCCAGCGGGAACGCCGCGCCCAGCAGCACGGTGGGCAGCAGCACCATACTCATGGCCGCCACCGCAAAGCGTGCGCACATGCCGGCCAGCTCATTGCCGGTAGCCTGCAGCACCAGCAGCTCAGCCTGGGTCTGAACCAGCACCAGCCAGCGCCCGAGCCCGGCCAGCTGCAGCAGCGCCAGCAGCCCGGCACTGGCGATCAGCACCGCGAACAGCCCCCAGGGGTCGCGCAAACGGTCGGCCCGCCTGGCATACAGCGCGCTGCCGGCCGCCAGGCCGCACAGGTAGGTGGCCAGCACCAGCGCAAAGGCATGGGCGCGGGTACTCATGAACTGCACGATCGACTGGCTCCACACCACCTCGTAACCCAGCGCCACCCCGCCGGCGATGCAGTACAACGCAATTGCCAGGCGCGCCTGGGCGCTTCGCGGCGCCTGTTCGTTGGCCTGAGCGTTACGTGGCAGCTGGTCATTGCGCCGAAGGACCCAGGCGCCCAGCCCAGCCAACAGGTTCATCGAAGCTGCGGCCAGGGCACTGCCGGTCACTCCGAGGTGCGGTAGCAATACAAAGGCGCCAAGCAAGGTACCGGCAATGGCCCCGGCGGTATTGGCGGCGTACAGCCGCCCGCTGGCCTGGGCCTGCTGGCCGGGCGCGGGGGCCATGGCGCGCACCAGTACCGGCAGGGTGCCGCCCATCAACAGTGCAGGCACCCCCACCAGGGCAAACGGCAGCCACCAGGCCAGCCAGCCGATACTGGCTTCCATCCGCGCGAACCACCCGGCCGAAGCTCCAAGGGCCTGCGTGCTGGCCACCCCGAGCACCGCGACCGCCACCTCCAGCAGCGCATACAAGCGCACCGGCCGGGCCAGCTGGTCGGCCCAGCGCCCGAACAACCAGCCGCCCAGGGCCAAGCCTGCGAAAAAGGCGCTGATACCGGTGGTCACGGCGTGCACCTCCACGCCGACCACCAGTGACAGCTGCTTGATCCATAGCACCTGGTAAACCAGCGCCGCGCCGCCAGACAGCAGCAACAAGGCAGCAGGCAAACGCAGGGCCAAACCCACCGCTGCCACACGATCGCAGCCAGCCGTGGGCAGGCTTGGCCTTGCGGGTGAAACCATCATCGCTGCCTTAGCGAGGTCGCGCCTCGCGGTTCACAGGGTCATTTGCCTTTCATCTTCTCTTCGATCTTCTTGTTCACATCGTCCTGGATCTGGTCGATGCTGAAGCTCGCCGGGCGCTGGCTGGGCGGGTAGTCGACGAAGGTCTGCAGGAACCGCGCGGCTTTCTGCGTGCCCTGGAAGAACAGGTAGTCGTTCTTCGTCAGCCAGTCGTAATACTGGTCAGACACGATATCGGCCCGCTCGTAGGGGTCCATGCGCAGGTTGAACAGCTTGGGCGCCCGCAAACAGGTGAACGGCTCGCTCCACACCGGGAAACCACCCGGCGCGCGCTGCTCGCAGTAGACAACCTTCCAGTCGTTGAAGCGCATGGCCACCAGTTGCGCGTCGTCGTTGAAATAGTAGAACTCGGTGCGTGCGCTCTTGTCGGTCTTGCCGGTCAGGTAATCGAGCTGGTTGTAACCGTCCAGGTGCACCTTGAAGTTCTTGCCGCCCACGTCGGCGCCCTTGAGCAGGCGGTCCTTGATATCGACGTCACCGGCAACCGCCAGCAAGGTCGGGAACCAGTCGAGCCCGGAGAACATCTGGGTGCTCACCGAGTCGGCCTTGATCTTGCCCGGCCAGCGCACCATGGCCGGCACACGGTAGGCGCCCTCCCAGTTGGAGTTCTTCTCGTTGCGGAACGGCGTGGTCGCCGCATCCGGCCACGACCACTGGTTCGGGCCGTTGTCGGTGGTGTAGACGACAATGGTGTTGTCGGCGATCTTCAGGTCGTCCAGGGCCTTGAGCAGCTTGCCGACGTCGCCGTCGTGCTCAAGCATGCCGTCGGCGTATTCGTTGCCGATCATGCCGCTCTGGTTACGCATCGACTCGCGCACATGAGTGAAGGCATGCATGCGCGTGGTGTTCATCCACACGAAGAACGGCTTGTCGGCCTTGGCCTGCTTCTCGATGAAATTGATCGCGGCCTGGGTGGTCTCGTCGTCGATGGTCTCCATGCGTTTGCTGGTCAGCGCGCCGGTGTCCTCGATCTTGCCGTCGGCACTGGACTTGATCACCCCGCGCGGGGTGGTGGCCTTGAGGAATTCCGGGTCGTCCTTGGGCCAGTAAGGCCGTTCCGGCTCCTCTTCGGCGTTGAGGTGGTACAGGTTACCGAAGAACTCGTCGAAACCATGGTTGGTGGGCAGGTACTCATCGCGATCGCCCAGGTGGTTCTTGCCGAACTGGCCGGTGGCGTAGCCTTGCGCCTTGAGCGCCTGGGCGATGGTCACATCGCGCGCCTGCAGGCCCACCGGCACCCCCGGCATGCCCACCTTGGACAGGCCGGTGCGCTTGGCCACCTGCCCGGTGATGAAGGTCGAGCGCCCGGCGGTGCAGCTGTTCTCGGCGTAGTAGTCGGTGAACAGCATGCCCTCCTTGGCGATGCGGTCGATGTTGGGCGTCTGATAGCCGACCACGCCCTTGGAATAGGCACTGATGTTGGTCTGGCCGATGTCATCGCCGAAGATCACCAGGATGTTCGGCTTTTCCGCCGCCCCGGCCAAGGTGGCTGTCGTCGCCAGGGCGACAGCGGACCACCAGGTTGTACTGGACTTCATGACGTTGCTCTCCGTTCACGTTGCTGTCGCAAGTCCGCGACTGCGTGCACGAAGGATTCCGACTGCTGGCTGGGTCCCAGTGCCCTGCGGTTCCGGTGTGGCATTCACTCCTTGTCGAAGGGATAGACACGGCGCCAGTCGCGGGCCACGTCCACCACGGTCCAACCCTGCCGGTTGGCGATATCCAGCGCCTTGTCCAGGCGCCCTACACTGCTTTGCCGGTCATACGCCCATTCGCGTTTGGCGTCGGTATGGTGCACCAGCCCGGCAAAACGCCGGCCCGGCCCGGCCAGGGTCCATTGCAGCATCTGCAGGTCGCCGTCAGAGTTGCCGAAGGCCAGTACCGGCCGCCGGCCGATCACCGCCTCGATGCTCACCGGCTTGCCCGGGCCATCGTCGTTATGCAGCAACTTGGGCAGGCGCTGGATGCTGAGTTGGCCGTCCTTGTCCTGGTACTCGGCGGCCAGGGTGGTGCCGATCACCTGTTCGGGGGGAATGCCGTAGACCTCTTCGGCGAAAGCGCGCATGAACGCCACTTCGCCGCCCGAGACGATGTAGGTGCGAAAACCTTTGTCACGCAGGTAACCGAGCAGTTCCAGCATCGGCTGGAACACCATCTCGGTATAAGGCTTGCCGGTCTTGGGGTGTTTGGCACTGGCCAGCCAGCTGCGGCTGCGGGCCAGGAACTGCTCGGTGCTGATGCCCGAGTGGGTGGCCGCGACAATCTTCAGCAGCCCGTCCATGCCCTGCTCCGCCAGCGCCTTGTGGTCGTTGTCCAGCACCGCCTTGAACGGCTGCTGGGTTTTCCATTGCGGATGCTCGGGTGCCAGGCGCCGTACTTCGTCCATGGAAAACAGCACTTCGAAGTACAGCGGTTGCTCGCTCCAAAGGGTGCCGTCGTTGTCGAACACGGCAATCCGCTCGGCGGGCACCACATAATCCTTGCTGCCTTGATCGGTGACGGCCTCGACGAACGCCACGATGGCCTGGCGCGAGGGGCCGTCGCGCCAGGACGGCAAAGGCTCTGCCGCCAGCACCAGGCATGGCAGCAACAGCAACAGGCAAAGCACGCTGCGCAGGGCATGGGCGGCTGGGCGCGGCTGCATGTGGGGCTCCTTGCCATGGGCGGATGACGCGGTGAGTCCGGTTCAGCGGTTCAGAGGCTTCAGACCGCTGCGCTGTGGTTCGCTCGGATGCTGCGCAGGTGGTGTGCGCGGCAAGGCAATCGGCGCTTGTTCAGGCGCCGCCGACACCCCGAAACGGGACCTGAAAGAGGCTAGCAAACGATTCTTTATCGCGTCGGGAATTTGCGCCCGACCACACAGCAATCCGGGCTGGCCACTGCTGCGGCGCACCCACAGATACAGCGCATCCAGCTTCGGCGGCTGCGCCGCGCATTGTGCGCGAGCCTGGCGCCAGGCATAGCCCGGTGAGTCGAGCCAGGCCTGCTGGCGTCGGGCTTGCCAACGCCGCAAGCGCTGCCACAGCGCCTGCCAGCGGGCGCGCAGGCCCCAGCCCAGAGCGCCTGCGCCAAGCACCACGGCCACCACCAGCAGCCAGTGCCCACCGAGCCGAAGCCGGGCCTGATGCCCCATGGCCCGCAGGTCGTCGTTGATGGAGAACGGCGCCTGATACGCACCTGCGGTAGCCTCCAAGGCTACAGCCGGCACCTTCGTCTGGTGTACCTCACCGCTCGTCGCATCGCGCCACTGGTAGGTGATTTCAGGCAACTGGTAGCGCCCGGCGGCGCCGATCACATAAGTCACCGTATCCTCGCGTTCGCCACCCAAGGTCCCGCCGCGGCCGTCGCTCAACGGTCTGACCCCGGGCGTCTGCACGTAGCGCTTGAGCCCGGCGACCTCGGCCAGCACGGGGGCGTGCAACAGCATTGCCTGTGCCCCTGGGGCAACGATACGCAAGCGCCGGGTCACACTGTCACCCGCCCGCAGTGGCGTATGCGAGCGCTCCATCTGCTGGGTAAAGGTCAATTGCGCCGCCACCGGCTGCGCGCTGTCGGGGTTGCCACTGCCGCCCTTGGCCTCGAACGCCAGTGGCTGGCTGCTGACCGTGACCGGCCCGCTGGCTGGCCCGGGCTGCACCTGGAACGCCAGGGCCGGAATGTCGAAGTGCCGGGCCGCCTGCGGGGTGATGCGATAGCTGTAGCGCAGGCCGAAGAAACGCTTGCCGTCGATGTCCTGGTTCAGGTGCTGGGCCTCGCCAGTGGGCGGGCTGACCACGGCGCCCGGCAGGTCGAGCGACGGCAGTACCGGTGCATCGGTGAACCAGGTATCGACCAGCAGGTCGATCTCCAGGCTGACCGTGCCGCCGGTCATGATCGCGCCCTCCGGCACCAGGCGCTGCGCCACGCGCACCTCGGGGTCGGCCGCCAGCGCAGGCAGATACAGTAGCCACAGGGTCAGCAGGAGCTTCATGGCGTGCCCTCCTCGCCCGGCCGGCGCGCGGCCTGCTGGATCTGGAACTTGCGCTTGAGGAATCGCCCCGGCGAGGTAGCCAGGTTGTCCAGCCACAGCTGGTCGGAGGCGGCCTTGGCGGTGTGCTGCTGTTGCGCCTTGCCGCCCTGCAGCGGAGTCTGGTCTTCGATCACCTTGTCGGGCTTAGCGCCGGTGCTCTTCTGTTGTTGGTCCTGGTAGTCCTTGAGCAGGGCCTGGGCCAGCGCCAGGTTGGCGGCCGCTTCGGGGAATGCCGGTTGCAAGCGCAGCGCCTGCTGGTAGGCAGCAATCGCCTGGGCAAACTGGAACAGCCGCACATGGCTGTTGCCCTGGTAGAAATACGCCGGCGCGCTGTCCAGCGGCGCCAGGCTGGCCAGCGCAGCCTTGTAGTCCGACGCTTCATAGGCCGCCACACCTTTCCAGTAAGGGTCATGGAAATGCTCGGCAGCCTGGGCATAGTGCCCCTGTTCATAGGCCCAGCGGCCCTGCTGGTCAGCGCTGAAAAAGGCGTCGGCCAGTTCGCCCGCCCACACCTGCCCGGGTGCGGCGCCCAACACACAGAGCACGGCAAGGCCGGCCAGCCAATTCACCCGCCAGCCTTTGCGCAGGCCGCCCAGGGCCAGCAACAGCAACGGCCAGCACAGCCAGTAGCCGGCATCCTTCCAGTGCAGCGTGGCACTGTCGCCCGTCACGGCCTGGTAGTGCTGGCGGGCGTGCAGTTCGATCCAGTCCAGGTCGTCGTCGTTCAAGGTCAGGCTGCCCAGCGGCGCATCGGCGGCCTTGGCCAGGCCTTGCAGGCCCTGCTTGTCGAAACGACCCTGCACGGCATTGCCCACGGCATCGAGGCGCGGCATGCCCTTGGCATCGTGCAGCACCCCGCTGTCCTGGCTGCCCACTGCCAGCACCAGCACCTGCAGGTCGCTGTCGCCCAGGCGCTGGCCGAGTGCCTCGAACTGTGCGGGGTCGGCGCCATCGGTCAGCAGCACCAGGGTGCCGGGGCTATGTTCGGCGTCGAGCAGCCTTAGGGCGATGTTCACCACACCCAGCACGTCCTTGCCGGGCTTAGCGATCAGGTCGCTGGCCAGGGCCTGGATGAAGCTGTCGAGCAAGGCCGGGTCGTCGGTGGCCGGCAGTACCAGGTGGGCGCTGCCGGCATAGCCGATCAGCGCGGTCCGGGCCCCGGCCCGGCGTTGCACCAGATCATGCAAGGTGTGGCGCGCGGCGCCCAGGCGGCTGGGGGGCACATCGTCGGCGTCCATCGAGGGCGACAGGTCCACGGCCAGGATCAGCGGCGCGCGATTGTCGAGAAACGCCGGGATGTCCTGCTGCCAGGTGGGCCCGGCCGCCGCCAGCGCGCCGACTACCAGCAACGCCGCCAGCAGGTGCACCGGGCGCAGGCGCCGGTCGTCGCGCGGGCGGATCAGCAAGTGCTCGACCAGGTGCGGGGCGATGATGCCGCGCAGTTGCCGCTTGAGGTCGCGCCGGCGCCGCCACAGCAGCGGCAGGCCGAGGCCTGGCAGCACCAGCAACAGCCACCAGGGGCGCAAGAAGTGCAAGGCGCCGAGGTCGATGTCCATGCTCAGGGCTCCTTGGCTGCGGCGGCTCGGGCGCCCAGTAGCGCCAGGCCCTGGCCGAGCAGCAGCACGGCCAGGGCTGCGCCCAGGGGCCAGACGAACAGGTCGCGCCGCGGTTGGTGGCTGAGGGTGGTGACGTCATGCGGGGTGATCTGGTCAAGCGTGGCATACACCTGCTGCAGCGCCGCGCGGTCATCGGCGCGGAAGAACCGCCCGCCGGTGGTCTGTGCGATCACCTGCAAGGTGCGCAGGTCGACCTTGTCCTCGCCTGTGGCAGCCGGGTCGCCGATGCCGATGGCATGCACCACGATGCCGTGCTCGCGGGCCAGCCGCGCGGCATGCTCGGGGGTGATGGCGCTGCCGGTGTCGTTGCCGTCGGTAAGCAGGATCAGCACCTTTTCCTGCTCCTTGGCAGGAGCCAACAACTTGATGGTCAGGCCGATGGCGTCGCCCAGGGCGGTGTTGGGCCCGGCCATGCCGACCCCGGCCTCGTCCAGCAACAACTGCAGGCTGCCATGGTCAAGGGTCAGCGGCGCCTGGGGGTAGGCGCCGCTGCCGAACAGGATCAGGCCGATGCGGTCGCCCTCGCGCTGGGCGATGAAGTCGCGGACCACGGCCTTCACAGCGGTCAAACGGTCACTGCGCTGGCCGTCGGCGCTGCTGTAGTCCTTGGCCTGCATGGATTGGGAGATATCGATGGCCAGCATCAGGTCGCGGCTGGGTTGCACATGGCGGATCGGCTGCTCGACCAGCACCGGGCGCGCACAGGCGACCAGCAGCAACACCCAGGCCAGCCCATTGAGCAGCAGTTGCCAGTCACCGGCGTTGACGGTGCTGCTGCCGGGGCCTTGGCCGAGGGCCTGGCGCAGGGCGCTGAAGAACGGCACGCGCAGCGCGCTGCGGGCTTCGTGGTAGGGCCTGAGCCAGCGGTAGGCCAGCCATGCCAGCGGCAACAGCAGGAATACCCAGGGGTAGTCAAAGCGCCACATGGTGCGCCTCGATCCACTGCCGGGTGACATCAAACAGGCGTTGCACGCTGGCGTCGTCCAGCGCGGCAAGCTGTGCATCCGGGGCGTAGGCCAGCAGTTGCAGTTGCGCCGCGAAGGTCGCCGGCAGCGGTTGCCGGGCGTGAGTGGCCAAAAAATGCTGCCAGGCCTGGCCGCCGAGCGTGCCAACGGCAGGTGCCCCGGGCATCGACAGGGCCACCCGTTTGAGCAGCTCGGGCAGTTCGCGCAAGGCCATCAGTCGCTGCTCTGCCGCAGCCGCCGCCAGCTGGTCCAGGCGCAGCAATGCCTCGCGCCGGTAGCGATCACGTCGCCAGCGCCAGCAGCGCAGCACCGCCCAGCTCAGCAGGCCAGCCAGCAGCAGCCCCAGCAACAGCCCCCAGCCCCAGGTCTGCGGCAGGTAGCTGAACGGCGGCGCCCCCGGCGCCAGCTCTTGTAATTGGTCGACTGCCGGCCCGCTCATCGCGCCCGCTCCGCCAGCCGCCCGAGCTCCTTGCGCAGTTGCTCCAGGCTGTCATCGCCGGTGCTGATCATCAGCAACGGCACCTGGCTGCGGCGTAGCAGTTCCGCGACCTCGCGCAGGCGCCCGGCCAGGTAATCGCCCAGTGGCCGGCGAACCTGGTTGCGGCCTATGTCCATAGCCACCTGCATGGCGCCCTGGGTCACGGTGAGCCGGCCCTTGTCCGGCAGTTGCAGGGCGATGGGGTCATACACCTGCAGCGCGATCACATCGTTGTGCTGGCGTAACTGGCGCAGCAGCGCCAGGGTCTGTTCGCCGACCCCGGCAAAGTCGCTGATCACGCACACCAGGTGATCGTGCCCGGCGGCGCCGATGCAAGTACGCAGCAACGCGTCCAGGCGCCCGTCATCCGCCAGCGCCTCGCCGTGCGCCGACAACCGGTGATTGGCCCGTACCACCGCCGCGCACAAGGCCTGCACCCGGGCGCGGCTGCGCAGCGGGCGCAGGTGTTCGACACCGGCCTCGCCCAGCACCATGGCACCGACGCGGTCGCCGGCCTGCAGCGCCATCCACGCACACACGGCCGCCAGCTGGGCGGCGGTCACCGACTTGAAGTAGCGCTGCGAGCCGAAGAACATGCTCATGCGCTGGTCCACCAGCAACAAGGTCGGCCGATCGCGCTCCTCGCTGAAGGTCCGCACGAAAGGTTTGCCGTAGCGCAGCGAGGCGCGCCAGTCGAGGTGGCGCAGGTCGTCGCCGGGCACGTAGTGGCGCAGCTCGTCGAAGCTCAACCCGCGCCCGCGCAGGCGTGAGGCGTGGTTGCCCGACAAGATGCTCGACAGCGGCTGCCGGGCCACGAAACTCAGGCCCCGGGCACGCGGCTCCAGGGCCATCAGCTCGGCCAGCGAGGCGTAAACGAAGCCATCAGGCGTGCGGCGGGCGGTGGGCATGGCGGCACCCTCAGGCCGGTATGGCGACCTTGTCCAACAGCCGGTCGAGCACCTGGTCGGCCCCTACCCCATCGGTGATGGCGTCATAGGACAGTTGCAGGCGATGGCGCAACACCGGGTGCACGGCGGCGCGCACATCGTCCGGCGAGACGAAATCCTGCCCGTTGAGCCAGGCATGTGCCCGCGCCACCCGGTCCAGGCTGATGCCGCCACGGGGGCTGGCGCCGATGCTGATCCAGCGCCCCAGTTCGGCATCGCGTTCTGCCGGGTGGCGCGTGGCGTTGACCAGGGCGACCAGGTAGTTGTCGATCGCCGGTGCCACGTGCACCTTGGCCACTTCGCGGCGCGCCGCGAAAATCACCTCCTGGGCCAGGCGCAGCGGTTCGCCCGTACTGGCCTGGTCCTCGGCGCGCACCAGCCGCAACACCTGGGCCTCGTCGGCGGGCGCGGGGTAATCGAGCTGCAGCTTCATCAGGAAGCGGTCCATCTGCGCTTCGGGCAAGGGGTAGGTGCCCTCTTGCTCGATGGGGTTCTGGGTCGCCAGCACCATGAACAGGCCGGGCATCGGGTAACACTGGCCGGCCACGGTGATCTGCCGCTCTTCCATGGCTTCTAGCAACGCCGCCTGCACCTTGGCCGGCGCACGGTTGATCTCGTCGGCGAGGATCACGTTGCCGAACAGCGGCCCGGGCTGGAAGCTGATGCGGTTGCCCTCGGCGGTCTGCTGCAGGATCTCGCCACCGGTGATGTCCGAGGGCAGCAGGTCGGGGGTGAACTGGATGCGCCGCATCTGCGCGTCCAGGTGGCTGGCCAGGGCCTTGACCGTACGGGTCTTGGCCAACCCCGGCAGGCTTTCCAGCAGCACATGGCCGTTGGCGAGCAGCGCCAGGATCACCTGGTGAATGGTGTCGGCCTGGCCGAGTACCTGCTCGGCGACCGACGCTTGCAGTGCTTTGACCTGCTCATGAGTGTCCACATGCCCGCTCCCTGTCCTCGTTTGCGGTCAAGCAACTGTAGTTGCCGTGCCGGTTGACGCAAGATCCCGAAACATTTACTGCGTTTGCCGCCAGTAAGGCTCGATGGCCTGCAGGCGCGGATCGTCCGGCGCCGCCTCGCGCATGCGCTGCACGTAGCCGAAGGCGGCTTCGCGTTCGCCGGCCAGGGCATGCAGGTAGATCAACGAGTACAGCAGGTCGGCGTCGTCCGGCGACTGCGTAAGGCCGCTGCGCAATGCCTGCAAGGCTTCGTCGCGGCGGTTCAGGCGCGACAGCAGCAGGCCCTGGTTGTAGCGGATACGCGCATTGCCCGGCAGCGCTGTGGCGGCTTGGCCCATCCATTCCAGGCCCTCCTCGTTGCGGCCATGCTCGACCAGCAGCAGGGCCAGCATGTACGCCAGGTTGCCACGGTCGGTCGGCGGCATCTTGTCCAATGCCGCACCCTCGCGTAGCAGCGCTTCGGCTTCTGCGGGGCGGTTGGCAGCGCTGGCCAGGGTCACCAGGTTGACCCGCGCCGGGACGAAATACGGGTCCATGCGCAGGGCTTGCCGGTAGTGCGCCATCGCCTCCTCGTCACGCCCCTGGCGCGATAGCAGCACCGCCAGGTTCAAGCGCCCGCCCGGCAGGTCGGCATTGCCGCGCAGGCGCTGCTCATAGTCGCCAAGCTGGGCCTTGAAACTGGCCTGCTGGGCCTCGGGCAACTGCGCCGGCGCGATATCGGCCATGGCCCGTACGGTTTCATCGCGCACCGCCAGGCGCGGATCTGCCAGTAACGGCAGCAAAGGCTTGAGCCGCTCCTCGGCGGGCAGGCTGCTGAACCCTGCCACGGCATAGGCGCGGATCAACGGGTCGGCGTCCTGCAGGGCCCAGCGCAGGTTGCTGACGGCGCCTGGCCCCAGGTCCGCCAGCTGGTCGGCGGCGGTGGCGCGGACGATGGCCGGGTTGGCCTTGTCGGCCAGCAGGTAGCCCAGGCGGCTCATGGCTGTGCCCGGGTCTTCACGCACGCCTTGCAGCGCCTGCCCGTAATGGGCCGGTCGTTGCGGCGTGCCGTACCACTGGTCGATGGCGCTGGCGGCCCAGGCAGCCGCGCGGTCCGTGTGGCAGGCCGTGCAGGCGTCCGGGCTGCCGGTCTGGGCGGCGAGGTCCGGGCGCGGTATGCGCAGGCTGTGGTCGCGGCGCGGGTCGACCACCATGTAGGTCTTGCTCGGCATATGGCAGCTCACGCACTGCGCGCCGGGCGAACCTGCAGTGTGATGGTGGTGCGCCGGGCTGTCGTAGTCCTTGGCCTGCAAACCGGCGAAGCGCGCGGTGTTGGGCTGGGTGTTGTGGCACTGCAGGCACAGGCCGTTGCCTTCTATGCGCACTTTGCTGGTGTGCGGGTTGTGGCAATCGGTACAGCCGACACCGGCGGCGTACATCCGGCTCTGGCTGAACGAGCCGAACTCGTAGACCTCGCCGTCGATCTGCCCGTCAGCATGATAAAGGCCGCTGCGCAGGGTGGCGGGCAGGCTCTGGTCAAGTTGCGGATGGCCGGGCGTCTGGCCGTTGCCCAGGGTTTGCCGACGGCTGTGGCAAAACGCGCACTGCTCGACCTGGCCCTTGCTGCCGAGCGCCTTGTAATCGACCACCAGCCCTTTACCCGGCTGATTGCCGGCGGGCGTTGCACTGGCCCAGTCGACATGCGCCTGGCCGGGGCCATGGCAGCCCTGGCAGCCCACGGTCGGCTCCTGCCAGGTGCTGGCGAAGCTGTCCTGCTGGTCGTTGTAGTGCTTGAGCAGCCGGGTGGAATGGCAGTCGGCGCACATGGCGTTCCAGTTCTGGTAGCGGCCGGTCCAGTGCAGCGGGTCGTCGGGGCTGAAGCGCTGGCCGGGGTACAGGGAGAACCAGCGTTGCCCGCCCTGGGCCTGGGTTCGGCTGTCCCAGGCGATGGTCAGGGCCTGCAAGCGCCCACGGGACAGCGCCACCAGATACTGCTGCAATGGCTGGTGGCCAAAGGTATAGAGGATGCGCAGGTCCGCAGGCTTGCCGTCCTCGCCCTCGATGTTGACGTAATAGCCATCACCCTTGCGGAAAAACCGCGCTTTGACGCCATCCTGGTCGAAGCGCGTGTCGTCGAAGTTGCCCAGTACATTGCCCGCCTTGGCCTCGCGCAGCGCCCAGGCATGGTCCGAATGCTGCCACTGCCCGGCCTGTTCGGCATGGCAGCCCTGGCAACTCTCAGGCTTGGCGTAGCCTTCGCGGTCCTTGGCCGCTGTCGGCAACGGGTCACCTGCGGCGCTGCCTGTGGCAAGCAGTGCAAGTATCAGCACGCCCCTTCTCAGTCCTTCTGCCAGCCATCCCATCGCCCAGCTCCATGATCAGGTCCAGTCACCCTTTGCGGGCGTCGGCAAACCGCTTGCGTCACTCGTTCGCCTCGTTGGGCCTGGCCGCCGGCGCGCTGTACCACTGCTCCTTGGGCACCACCTTCTCCTGCGCGGGGTCCCCCAGGTAGTGCGGCGACATGATCTGCACGCCGAACTCGTTGAACACATCCTGGATATTGGCGTGCAACAGGGTCAGCAGCTCGGCCCGCGGCCGTGGCTCGCTGGGCACAGCCTGGGCCACCAGGCGGTATTCGGGATAGAAGTCCGACAAAGCGGTCTGGAACACTTGCGGGCGGGGTGGGTCGAGCACCCCTTCGGTGCGCCGCGCCGCCTCCAGCAGCATCGCCTCGACCTGGCGCCAGGGCGTGTCGTAGCCAATCGTCACCGTGGTATCGACCACATAGCCCTGCCCTTGCACCACCCGCGAGTAGTTCTTGGTCACCGCGCCGGTAATCATCGAGTTGGGCAGTGTCAGCACCTCGCCCAGCCCAGTGCGAATGGTGGTGGTGAACATGCCCAGCTCGGTCACCGTGCCCTCGTGCTCGCCAATGCGCACGTACTCGCCGGGCCGCAGGGTGCGGGTATAGGTGAGGATGAGCCCGGCGGCGGCCTGGCCGACCACACTGGTGGCGCCCAGCGAGATCATCAGGCCGATCAGCACCGACAAGCCCTTGAACGCTTCGGTGTCGGCGCCCGGCAGGTACGGGTAGGCCATGGCCAGGGCGAACAGCCAGATCGCCAGCGAAGTCAGCCGGGTGGTGGGTTGCAGGGTTTCCTGGGTCAGCCAGCTGATCGAGCCCGGCCGGGCCAGGCGCTCGAGCAGGCGCTTGCTGAAGGCGCTGATGCCACGGGCGATGAAGAAGATCAGCAAAGCGATCAGCAACCCCGGGATGGCGTCGATGATGCCGGTCAGCACATGCCGCAGCAGCCCCAGCAGGTACAGGTTCAGGCTTTCGCCCCAGGGCCGGGTGTAGGGGAAGCGCTGCAGGACGAAGCTCAGCCATTCGTAGGTCAGCAACAGCACCAGGGTCCAGCGCACCAGGGCCAGCAGGCGCCGCAACAGCGGGTACAGGTTGCTGGAATCGACCAGCTGCGTGTGGCCGATGCGCAAGGCACTGGCGTGTTTGCGCACGCGTTTGGGCAGCCATGACAAGGCCTTGTGGTGCAGCCATGCGCAGAGCTTGACCAGCAGGATGTACACCAGCGTGGCGGCGGCACTGAGCCCGGCGGCGGTCAGCAGAAAACGCGGGCTGCGGGCCTGCTGCGCCTCGTCGACCACCTGGCGCAGGCGTTGCGCGGCGGCC
Organism: Pseudomonas oryziphila; assembly: GCF_003940825.1. Taxonomy (NCBI): domain Bacteria; kingdom Pseudomonadati; phylum Pseudomonadota; class Gammaproteobacteria; order Pseudomonadales; family Pseudomonadaceae; genus Pseudomonas; species Pseudomonas oryziphila. Next base: position 2,916,248 of record NZ_CP034338.1, read on the forward strand.
TCGGCGCCCTGCCGGGTGTCGAGGTCGGTGCCGACCAGGTCCCTGGGCGAGACGATGAAGGCGCGGCGGTCACCCAGCAGCACCAGGAAGCTGTCTTGGACGGTGTCCAGGCTGACCCTGCTGTCCACGCCTTCATCCAGCCGTTCATTGATCACCGCCTCGGCACGCCGGGCCCGGGCGGCAGGCGCTTCACCGAGCACGGTGGCATGGAACACCATGATGCTGCGGTTGGCGACCTTGAGTTCGGCGGGCTCGGCCGCCGCCACGCTGGCCTGCTCGCTGGCCTGGCTGGCCAGGCTGATCAGCAGCAGCGCGAGCAGGCAGCACCCTGCGACGATTCGCTTAGCCATGGGCTCCCTCGCTCGATCACGCGTTGCCAACGGCCGGCCCCTGCTCCACCCACTGCCAGAACAGCATGTAGCCGATGGCCAGGATCACCGGGCCGATGAACAAGCCGATGATGCCTTCGGCGACCATGCCCCCCAGCGCTCCGATCAGCACCACCGGCATCGGCACATTGACCCCGCGCCCCAGCAACAGGGGCTTGAGCACGTTGTCGACCATGCCGGCCAGCACGCTGTACACGGCAAACACCACGGCGCCGACACTGGCGCCTTCGGTGAAGAACACAAAGGCCACCACCGGCAGCGTGATCAGCAATACCGGTAGCTGCATGATCCCCAGCAGCAACACCAGAATGGCCAGCAGGCCGGCGCCGGGGATGCCCATGAACACGAAACCGAGCCCCACCAGCAGCATCTGGATGAAGGCGATGCCGACCACGCCCTGGGCCACCGCGCGAATGGTCGCGGTGCACAGCTCGGCAATCAGCGGGCCGCGTTCGGCGCCGGAGATGCGCGTGGCGATTTGCACCGCGCTGCGCTCACCGTTGTCGCCAAAGGCCATGACCACGCCCGACAGGATCAACGCGCCGATGAACAGCAAGAAGCCGGTGCCGACCCCGGCCAGCTTGCCCAGCACCACCATGCCGATGCCTTTGAGGTGCGGGGTGACGCTCTGGATCAGGCTGGTGGCATCGGTGGCCGCCTGTTGCCAGAAGCCGTACAGCGGCGGCCCCACCAGCGGCCAGGTGGCCACCACCGGGTTGGCCTGCGGCACATGCCAGGCCCCGCTCTTGAACAGCTCCATCGCCGCGGACACTGACGCTGCGATGGAGTCGCCCAGCAGGTAGATCGGCACCATCAGGATCAGCAGCGTGACCAGGATGATCAGGCTGGCCGCATGCCCGCTTTTCAAGCCAAGCCTGGCGCGCAAACGCCCATGCAGCGGGTAGAAGGTGATGGCCAGGATCACCGCCCAGAGCATCAGGCTCAGGAACGGACGGAACACCGCGAAGCAGGTGACCACCAGCGCAGCCACCAGGCCTGCGCGTATCAGCACGTCCAGCAACGCCCGGGACAGCTTGAGCTCGTTAGGCAAAGGCAACATCGGCCACCTCCTGGTCAGTGGCGGGGCAACGCCCGCCACGGGTATCCAGCAGCCTAGTACGGCACCGGCAAGTCGCAAACGGCGACACGCCAAAGGAAAAATTGCGCCCCGTGGCGTCAGATCAATGCACTGCAATATCAATCCGGTATCATCCGCGCCATTCAACCGTTCGTTTAACAGTGGAGTCGTGCGTGATGAAAGTTCTGACGTTGTTCGGCACCCGCCCAGAAGCCATCAAGATGGCGCCTTTGGTCAAGGTCCTGGCCCGGACCGAGGGTGTCGAAAGCATCGTCTGCAGCACCGGCCAGCACCGGCAGATGCTCGACCAGGTACTGCAGCTGTTTGCCGTGCCGGTCGACCACGACCTCGATGTGATGGTCCCGGGGCAAACCCTCAATGGCCTGTTCGCCCGCCTGATGACCCGCATCGACGCCCTGCTCGACGAACTCAAGCCTGATTGCGTGCTGGTGCACGGCGACACCACCACCGCCGCCGCCTGCAGCATGGCGGCGTTCCACCGCGGCATCGCCATCGGCCATGTCGAGGCCGGCCTGCGCACCGGCGACCTGGCCCAACCCTTCCCCGAGGAAATGAACCGCCGCGTGGTGGACGTGATGGCCCGCTGGCTGTTCGCCCCCACCGTCACTTCGCGCAACAACCTGTTGCAGGAGAACCTGCAGGGGCAGATCCACATTACCGGCAACACCGTGATCGACGCGCTGGACCTGATCCTGCAGAAGCTCGACCGCGAACCCGAGATCGGCGAAGGCTTCGCCAGCCGCTATCCGTGGCTCGACGCCAGCCGCCGGCTGATCCTGGTTACCGGCCACCGTCGGGAGAACTTCGGCGACGGTTTCCGGCAGATCTGCCAGGCCCTGGGCGAGTTGGCCAAGCGCGACGATGTGCAGATCGTCTACCCGGTGCACCTCAACCCGCAGGTGCGCGATGTGGTCATGACGGTGCTGGGCAACAACCCCAACGTGCAGCTGATCGACCCGCTGGACTACCTGGAGTTCGTCTGGTTCATGCAGCGCGCCCACCTGGTGCTGACCGACTCCGGCGGCGTGCAGGAAGAAGCCCCGCACCTGGGCAAGCCGGTGCTGGTCATGCGCAACACCACCGAGCGCCCGGAAGCCGTGGCCGCCGGCACCGTCAAGCTGGTGGGCACCGACAGTGCGCGGATCGTCCAGGCGGTGCAGGCCATGCTGGATGATCACGCGCTTTATGCCCAGGTGGCGCGCAGCGTCAACCCGTATGGCGACGGCAACGCCAGCGAGCGCATCGTCAATGCCCTGCTGGGGCGCCCGTTCACGCCCTTCCAGGTGCGCTGAAGGCGCATAAGCGTCAATAAAACGGCGACGTCATTTGCTCTGACGTCGCCGGTCGAAATTTCTTACAAAAAAGCATCAAAATATTGACATGGGCACTTTGATATTAGAGAGTACGACCCCGATGTCTTGACGAAGTGGCATCGCCCTCGAACGACCGTTTGACAGCGTTAGCTTCCCCAATCGTCACTGATTACCCGAATAGCCACGCGAAGACCTGCGCCTTAAAACGCCTGTCGGCGCACACGTTTGCACGCCCGCTGTGCGCTGCCAACGCCACTGAACCTTCAAGGACTAGATCGTTGAGTAACACGACTCGCCGCTTGCAGTTCGCCGTTCTGGGCACTGCCCTTACCTCCCCGATCCTCGCCCATGCCACCCCTGCCAGCGATGCCTTGCAAGCGCTGATGGCCCAGGATTGGGTGTCCCGCAGCGTTTCGCTCAAGGACCTGGGCATCACCAATCCAGTGGTGCTCGACCAGGCCGACAACCGCCAGGCGTTCTTCCTGCCGGTTCCCAAGGGCGTGGCGATCAGCGATGCGCAGATCGAGCTCAAGGGCCAGTTCATCAAGGGTGAAGAGCAGCCAGCCACCCTGCGCCTGGCCGTCGATGGCCAGCCCCGCGTGGCCGAGCGCGTCAACCGCGCCGAAGGCGACCTCAGCCGCAGCCTGGCAGTGGACAGCGGCAAGCACGTCAGTGGCTTCGTCAATTTCACCCTGGACTGGAGCTCGCCGGTTTCGGAGGACTTCTGCGCCCCGCCACGGGCCACCGCCAACGTGCTGACCCTGTCGCCACAGACCCGCCTGAGCTACCGCTATTCGATGTCGGCCCTGGGCAGCCTGGCTGAAGCCTGGAGCAGCCTGCCGGGTGAGCCGGTGATTCTGGTCGCGGGCGGTGCGCTCGAACGCAACAGCTTCGACAGCGCCTGGCGCCTGGGCGTGGCCCTGGAGCGCAGCGCCCGCCGCGCCCAGGTACGTGCCTTGCCGCAAGTCGGCGACAGCCTGTCGCTGGCCGGCATCGAGGTACCGGCAGCCCTGGCTAAAGTCCCGGCCTTCGCCGCCCTGACCGGCCAGGCCAGCCACACCCTGGCCAGCCCGGCCGAGCTGGGTGCCCTGCTGCTGCTCGATGCCCCGGCGATCCGCGCCGACCTGGCCATCGCCGACAGCGCGCTGGTGGCACAGCTCAACGCTGCCCTGGACGCCCTGGCGCAACAGCTGCAGGACGACCAGGCCGCCCTCGCCGCCCTGGCGCAATGGCGCAAGCAGAAGGCCAGCCTGGCCACAGGCGCCCTGCCCAGCCAGCAACTGCAACTGCTCAGCCTGGGCCGCCAGGCCTTGGTGGCCGTGGCTGCCGATGGCGGCGCCAAGGCCGCCGGCGTGTTCGACGCAAACTGGCGCAATGTGCTGGTGTCGCGCGAGGCGCAGGTCAAGGAAGTGGGTGACGCGCTGCGCAACGAACACGGGCATCTGCGCCTGAGCGCCCTGGGCGGTAACTTCGGCACCTTCGATGTGGTCAGCCGTGGCGAGTGGACTGCCACCTTCCCGCTCAGCGCCGTGTCGACCAACGGCCGCATGCCGGGGGAACTCAACCTCGACCTCGCCGCCGCGCCGGGCGCCTCGCCTACCCCGCCGGTCGCCTCGGTGATCTGGAACAACGTGCTGCTCAACGCCGCGCAACTGGATGCCGATGGCAGCCCCGAGCGGTTGAAGGCGCGCATCCCGGGCTACGCCCTGGGCGTCACCAACACCGTGCAGGTGCGCTTCCAGCGTCAGCCAAGCTCGCCAAATTGCGCCGAGATCCCACAGGCCTACCCGGTCAACGTGCTGCCCAGCAGCTACCTGAGCTCGGCCGACGCCGAACCCGACGGGACCTTCATCGGCCTGCTGCCGCTGCTGGCCGGCAAACCCCAGGTGATCGTCGACCAGACCGTCCTGCAAACGCCGGTGGCCAGCCTGGGCAAACTGATCCGTCTGGCCAGCGCTGCCTCGCTGTCGCCGGTCAACGCCGAGCTGGTGCTGGCCGACGGCAAGGCAGAGGTCGCGCCGTCGCGGCCGTTCCTGGCCGTGGACGTGCAACTGCCCGGCGCCAAGCCGCTGCTGGGCGTCGCCGAGCTGCAGCGCCTGCAGGCCCAGGGCAACCAGCAACTGGCCCTCGACCTGCAGGGGCCGCAAGGCCTGGGCACCTTGTCGGTGGTCGACTCCAGCGGCCAGCACGGCGTGCTCTGGAACAGCCTGGGCAACCCGGCCATGGTGCCGCAGGTACCCTTCCTGCTGACCCAGGGCAATGCCGTGGTGATTGGCGAGCAAGGCCCGTTGACCTGGGTCGACACCACCGACCCGGAACTCAACCTGGCCGGCACGCCGTTCCACCAGTGGCGCAAGCAACTGGTGTGGGCGTTGCCCACCCTGTCCGGCATCGTCCTCTTGCTGGTGCTGCTGGGTGTAATCGCCCGCCGGCTGCGTCTGAAGCACAAAGGCAAGTAGGCCGGGGTAAGCACGCATGTTCTCACTCTATTGGCCGTACCTGCTGGCGGAGTATTACCGGGGGCTGGAGATCGTCACCGCCGTCGTCGGTGTGCTGATCCTGCTGTCCAGCCTCGATGACCTGTTCATCGATACCTGGTACTGGGTGCGCCAGACGTACCGCAAGCTGCTGATCCGTCGCAAGCGCTACCAGGCGCTGACGGTGGAGCAACTGCGCGCCAAGCCCGAGCAGCCGCTGGCGATCATGATCCCGGCGTGGCTGGAGTACGACGTGATCGCGCCGATGCTGGAGAACATGGTCGGCTCGCTGGACTACAAGAACTACTACATCTTCGTCGGCACCTACTGCAACGACCAGCGCACCATCGACGAGGTGGAGCGCATGCGCCGGCGTTACAAGCAGTTGATCCGGGTCGAAGTGCCCCATGACGGCCCGACCTGCAAGGCCGACTGCCTGAACTGGATCATCCAGGCGATCTTCGCCCAGGACGCGCGCATGCCCGAGCCCTTCGCCGGGATGATCCTGCACGACAGCGAAGACGTGCTGCACCGCCTGGAGCTGCACTACTTCAACTACCTGCTGCCGCGCATCGACTTCATCCAGTTGCCGGTCACCTCCCTGGAGCGTGACTGGTACGAACTGGTGGCCGGCACCTACATGGACGAGTTCGCCGAATGGCACACCAAGGACCTGGTGGTGCGCGAGAGCATGTCGCGCATGGTGCCGTCGGCCGGTGTCGGCACCTGCTTCTCGCGCAAGGCGCTGCTGGAGCTGTCGGCCGAGACCAACAACCAGCCGTTCAACACCGATACCCTCACCGAGGACTACGACATCGGCGCACGCCTGGCGCGGCGCGGCATGAAGCAGATCTTCGGCAAGTTCCCGGTGGACTACGTGGCCAAGCGCACCACCTGGTTCGGCAACGGCAAGGAAAAGCTGGTGGCCGTGCACATGCCCCTGGGCGTGCGTGAGTATTTCCCCGACACCTTCCGCACCGCCTACCGGCAAAAGGCCCGCTGGACCCTGGGCATCGGCCTGCAAGGCTGGAGCCAGGTGGGCTGGGAAGGCTCGCTGGCGACCAAGTACCTGCTGTTCCGCGACCGCAAGGGCCTGATCACCTCGTTCGTCGCCATCCTCGCCTACGTGTTGCTGTTCCAGCACCTGATCTTCCTGGGGATCAGCGCCACAGGCCACTGGAAGGTGTTCTTCCCGTCGGTGTTCTCGCCCAACAGCCTGCTGCTCGACCTGATGTGGGCCAACACCCTGGCCCTGAGCCTGCGTATCCTGCAGCGCGCGTACTTCGTCGGCCGCCTGTATGGCTGGGAACACGCCCTGCTGTCGGGGCCGCGGATGATCATCGGCAACTTCATCAATGCCATGGCCGCGGCACGCGCCTGGCGCCTGTACCTGGGCTACCTGTTCCTGGGCAAGAAGCTGGTCTGGGACAAGACCATGCACGACTTCCCCTCGGCCGACCAGTTGCACCAGCAGCGTCTGCGCCTTGGCGAACTGCTGCTGTCGTGGCGCGCCATCGACGACGACATCCTGGCCCAGGCCCTCAAGGCCCAGGCCGAAGAACACAAGCCGCTGGGGCAGATCCTGCTCGAACACGGCTACCTGGATGCGGACACGCTCAACGAAGCCATCCTGTTCCAGCAGGAAAACGGCGAGCCCGCAGCGTCCTTCCCCGAAACCAAACCCGCTACGGCGGCGAACAAGACCCAGGCTGCCGCACTGACATGACCCCCGCTCGCCCTGCCATCCTGTTGTTCGGTGCCTGGCTTGCCTGCGCCAACCTGCCCACCGCCCTGGCCGCCGAGGTGCCGCTTGAAGGCGTGGCCTGGGAACAGGCCGACCAGGCCTTTCGCAGCTACCAGTCGGGGCGCTACCGCGATGCCCTGCAACAGGTGGATGCCGCCCTCAAGCTGCGCCCGGACGTGGCCCGGCTGAACCTGCTCAAGGTCTACACCCTGCAGAAGCTCGGCCGCCGTAACGAAGCCCGCCAGGCCGCGCAAAGCGCGCTCAAGCGCGGCGTACGCGACCCCGGCCTGCAGGCGGCGGTGACCAACCTGCAACAAAATGCCCCGGCCGCCAGCGGCCCGGCCCCTTCGGCGGCTTACCAGCGTGGCTTCCCGCTGGCGACCAAGGCCTATGCGGCCTACAACGCCGGCGACATGGCCGCCGCCGAGCGCGATGGCGAGCGGGCGTTCCGTACCGACCCAAGCCAAGGTGCCTGGGCCCTGCTCTGGCTCGACAGCCTGGAGGCGCAGCAACGCTGGGCCGAGGCCGCCACCGCCGCCGGCACCGCGATCAGCCTGGGCGCACCCAACACCAGCGACCTGGAAGCCCGCCGCCAGACCTTGAACCGGCGCATGGCCGTGCGCCCGGCCGAGCAGGCCTATCAGGCGCTGATCGCCAACCGCCCCGGCGATGCCGTGCCGCTGGCCCGTGAAGCCGTGCGCCTGGCGCCGGACATCGCCAGCCACCGCCTGCTGCTGGTGACCGTGCTGCTGCTGGACAACCAGCCCGCCGCCGCCGAGCAGGCCGCCAACCAAGCCCTCGAAGCCGATGACGAAAGCACCGTGATGCTGGTGATGCGCGGCTACCTGCGCCAGTACCAGGGCAACGCCCAGGCGGCCGACAGCGACTTCGACAGCGCCCTGGCCCAGGACTGGCTCGACGAGGAACAACTGCGCAACGTGCGCCTGATCGCCATCGACGCGGCCCTGGCCGGCGGTGACAAGGCCCGCGCCACGGCCCTGCTGGCGCCCATGGACGCCACTGACGAGGCCGTAGCCAAACGCCAGCAGACCCTGGCCGACGCGCGCACCCCGGCCACCGCGCTGAACCTGAGCACCTACCCGGCGCCGCGCCAGTCGTGCCAGGACACCCCCTACGGCACCCAGTGCGAACTGCTGCCCGCCGATGCCGGCGGCGCCGCCGGCCCGGCCAGCGAGGCCTACGCCGCCTATGCGCGCCAGGACTACCAGGTAGCGATCGAGCAGGCGCGCAAGGCCGTCGAACAGGACCCGGACAACCTCGAGTTCCAGCGCCTGCTCACCACCGCCCTGGCCGCTGGCAACCCGCAGCAGGCCGCCGAAGCCGAGCAGCGCCTGAGCGACGCCATCGCCCGTACCCCAAGCGACGCCGAGCTGCTGATGCAGCGCGGCTACCTGCGCATGCGCACGGCCCAGCCCGCCCGCGCCCGTGAGGACTTCCGCGCCGCCCGCGACACCGGCAAGGCGCCGAAGACCGTGGTGCTCGACGAGGCCTATGCGCTGTCGGCCATGGGTGAAAAACCGGCCGCCGTTCGCCAGCTCAAGCACGCCATCGACATGGACGATGCCGGCACCCTGCAGCTGGATGAACAGCAGCGCCACAACACCCGCAGCGCCATCACCGCCTATGACCGCGAATGGGGTGCCACCGTGACCGCCAGCTACCGCGGCGCGCGCCCGAGCACCACCATCGCCAACGCCGGGCAAAGCTCGGCCGGCGACTCGATCTTCAGCACCGCCGAACTGTACTGGCGGCCCAGCCAGTTCAATGACCAGAACGGCGTGCTGGAGCTGTATGGGCGGATGAGCAATACCCTGTGGGATGAAGGTGGCCGCTTCAAATCGGCAGGTGCAATCGACCCTTGCAGCCACCAGGCGCTGGACGACAACGGCTCGACCGATTCGAAGTCGGTCAGTGGCTTCCCCAGCACCATTGCGTCCCTGGGCATGCGTTATTCGCTTTCCGATACCGGCTTCACGTTCGGCCTCGAACGGCGCTTCCTGATCGGCTCGGCGACCCGCGAAGGCACAGCGAACCCCGGCAAGAACAGCGTGCGCTGTGAATTTCAACAAACCGTTCAGGAAGCCAACACACTGAACCAGGACCCGGCAGCACGTATCAACGGTGCCTTGATGACTTACAAACTCAAGGACGACAGCGCCGGCGGCTGGCTAGCCTATGCAACCTACGGTTTCTACCGTGGCACCGAACTGCGCATGGAGCGCAGTTGGTGGACCGTGGATGCTTATTCGCAACTGGGTTATTCGCTGGAAGACAACGCCGCGAAGTACACGCTGTACGACGTTGACAACGAAGGCTCGCGTACCCGAGCACTGGGCACGGCCGATGGCCAACTACTGCGCAAACAGCTGTTCCTCAGCAACGAGGTTCGCCTGGGGCGCAGCTTCCGGCTGACCGAAATTTCGCCAAACCTGGTGCTCTTCCCGCATGTGGTTGGCGCTGCCGACTGGATCTGGCAGAAAGACGAAGTGACCGACCTCAAGGGCAAAAGCGGCCTGCTGGCCGATATCGACAGCGGCAAATACTCCATGACCCGCGACCAGAGCTCCTGGTCCATGGCCGCCGGCCCTGGCGTCGCCCTGCGCTACTACTTCCGTGAAGACCATTACCATACGCCCCGCTCCTACCTGGACTGGACGGCCCAATACCGCTTCGCCATCGGCGGCGGTGCCTCCGACCGGGCCGAGGGCCTGTTCATGAACCTGACTCTGTCGTATTGAGGACCCCCGCCATGCTGCCGTCTTCTGTGCTCACCCGCTCTTTCAAAGGCCTCGCCGCCAGCCTGCTGGCCGCCAGCATCGGCTTTGCCGTGCCCGCCGCCCAGGCCGATGACTCGTCGATCGTGCTGCGTGGCAACGACGGCTGGCTGTTCCCCGGCTGGGGCAGCCTCACCGAGGTCGACAGCCGCGGCATCGAAGCCTCCACCGCGCTGATCAAGGACGCCCAGCAGGCCCTGGCCGCGCGCGGCGTGCAGTTGCAGGTGCTGGTGCTGCCCGACAAGACCCGCTTCTACCAGGACAAGCTGCCCGCCGGCAAAGCCCTGAGCCCTGCCGTGCAGCAGCGCTACCAGACCATCCTGGCCAGCCTGCGCAAGGCCGGCATCAGCGCCATCGACGACGAGGCCGTGCTGCGCCAGCTCAAGGACGGCGGCAAGGACGTGTTCTACCGCACCGACCAGCACTGGACCCAGGCCGCCGCCGACGCCACGGCGCAAGCCACCGCCGAGCAGGCCCGCCGCGATGTGCCGGCGCTCAAGGGCACCGCCGGCAGTGGCATGCAGTTGGGCAGCGAGTTCAAGGAGCGCCGCTACGGCGACCTGGCCGAGCGCTTCCTCACCCCCGAGCAACGCAAGCAGACCGGCCGCGAAACCTTCACCGTACGCCGTCAGGCCGCGGCCAACGGCCTGCTCGACGACGCCCCGGCGCCGCTGCACGTGACCGGCCACAGCATGGTGCAGCCGTACTTCGGCTTCCCGCAAAAACTGTCCAACAGCATCGACCGCCCAGTGTCGGTGAACTGGAAGCCCGGCAACGTCGGCCAGTGGATCATGCTGCTGGAGTACCTGGAGTCGGCCGACTTCAAGCGCAACCCGCCGCAAGTTCTGGTGTGGCAGATGTTCGAGCCCACCTACGCCCAGGGCCCCCAGGCCAGCGGCCTGTGGGACAACGCCTCGATCATGAGCGCCGACAGCTGGCGCCAGCGCCTGCGCGCCGCTGCCGGAAAGTGAGCCATGGCTGAACAGGCGACCCCCGTCACCCCTTCGCACCGTGGCTACACCGCCGCGGTGATCGGCCTGTTGCTGCTGGCCCAGGCCTGTGGCCTGTGGCTGCTGTTCAACAGCAAGCTCGATGCCGCGCAGCTGCAGCCGGCGGCCTGGTTCGACGGCGAGGCCGGCAAGGCCCTGGGTGATGCGTTGCAACCCGAACTGCAAAAAAACGCCGACACCCTGAGCGCGGCGGTGCGCTATCGCCTGCTCGGCGACCTGGGCGACCAAGTGGTACAGGGTTGCCCGGGCTGGCTGTTCTACCGCGACGGCCTGCGCGCCCAGGCCGGTGTAAAAGGTGCCTATGAAGCGCGCCTGCGGCTGATGCAGCACTGGGTCGGGCAACTGCGCAGCCAGGGCCTGCAGGTGCTGTTGGTGGCCGTGCCGGACAAATCCCGTATCGAAAGCCAGGCCCTCTGCGGCCTGCAACAGTCGCCGCAACTGCAGGCGCGCCTGGGCCAGTGGCAAGCCAGCCTGGCCAGCCAGGGCGTGCCCTATGCCGACCTCGGGGCGGCCTTGGCCCACGGCCCGCAAACCCCGCCACAATTCTTCCGCACCGATGTGCATCTCAATGCCGACGGTGCCCAGCGCGCCGCCGATGCCGTGGCCGCCAGCGCCCTGGCGCTGCTCGATGGCAAGCGCGACCAGCTGTTCACCAGCTCCCAGGTTGGCGCGGCGCAACCGCGCATGGGTGACCTGATCGTACTGGCGGGCCTTGAGCACGCCGCCAGCGCCTGGCGCCCGGCCGTGGAAGACGAACACCCGCAGCAGATCCAGGTGCAGCGCGGTGGCGGCCTGCTCGACGACACCCCGCCGGTGCAGGTGCTGCTGGCGGGCAGTTCCAACGGCCGGCGCAGCGCCTTTGCCGAACGCCTGGGCCGCAACCTTGGCCAACAGGTGTGGAACCAGAGCCTGGACGGCGGCCAGTTCAGCGGTGCGCTGCTGGCCGCGCTGGGCAAGCGTGAGCGCTGGCCGGCCAGCCTCAAGCTGGTGATCTGGGAATTCTCCGAAAGCGCCCTGTCGCTGCCATTGACCGCCGACGAGCGCGCCGTGCTGGCAACGCTACCTGAACCGCAGGCCGACCATGCTCTTTAACTCCTATCTGTTCCTGCTGCTGTTCCTGCCGCTGACCCTGGCCGCCCATTACCTGATCGCCGCCCGCAGCCTGCGCGGCGCCGCGCTGTGGCTGTGCGTGACCTCGATCGTGTTCTACGGCTGGTGGAACCCGCAGTTCGTGCTGCTGCTGATCGGCTCGATCGCCTTCAACTATCTGGTCAGCCTGGCCATCCTCGGCACGGCCGGGCGCTCACGCCTGCAATTGCTGATCACCACGGCCGGGGTCGGCGCCGACATTGCGCTGCTGTTCCACTACAAGTACTTCGTCATCCTGGTGAACTTCGCCCAGGACTGGGGCCTGGCCGGCACCCGCCTGGACGACATCATCCTGCCCCTGGGCATTTCGTTCTTCACCTTCACCCAGATCGGCTTCTTGCTCGACTGCCGCGCCGGCATCGTCAAGGAACGCAGCCTGCTCAGCTACGTGCTGTTCGTGACCTTCTTCCCGCACCTGATCGCCGGGCCGATCCTGCACCACAAGGAAATGATGCCGCAGTTCGCCCAGCCGGATAACTACCGATTCCGCGCCGAAAACTTGAGCGTTGGCGGCATGCTGTTCGTCATCGGCCTGGCCAAGAAGGTGCTGCTGGCCGACCCGATCGCCCCCTATGCCGACGCCGGCTTCGCCGACCCTGGCAGCCTCGGATTCTGGGCGGCGTGGGGCACCGGCATTGCCTACGCACTGCAGCTGTACTTCGACTTTTCCGGCTACTCGGACATGGCCCTGGGCCTGGCCAAGATGTTCGGCATTCGCTTCCCGCTGAACTTCAACTCGCCGTACAAGGCCAGCAACATCATCGATTTCTGGGCCCGCTGGCACATGACCCTGACCCGCTACCTGACCGCCTACCTGTATTACCCGGTGGCCATGGCGGTGTCGGAGTGGCGCGGCAAGCGCGGGCTGCCGGTCGGCACCCAGGGCGCGGCAACGCCAGGCGGCTTCGCCGCGGCGATCATCCTGCCGACCACCTTCACCATGGGCCTGGCCGGTATCTGGCACGGTGCTGGCCTGCAATTCTTGATCTTCGGCCTGCTGCATGCCGCCTACCTGTCGATCAACCATGCCTGGCGCATCTTCGTGGTCGGGCGCAACAACAAGGCCACGCAGCACCCGCTGAAAGTGGCGGGCTACGTGCTGCTGACCTTCGCTGCGGTGATCGTTGCCCAGGCTTTCTTCCGCGCCGAGTCCACCCATGATGCCGTGCTGCTGATCGAGGGCATGTTCGGCCTGCGTGGCCTGGGCAGCCTGCCCGAGGTACTGTACCCGGCCGGTATCGCCTGGGGTGACGCCTGGCGCCTGCTGGTGGGCCGCCACCTGGAGACGCTGCACGTACTGGCAGTGCTGGCCGTGGCCTGGTTCCTGCCCAATTCGCAACAGATCATGGGCGGCTTCTCGCCGTCGCTGGCTCGCGCGCAGCTCGACGGCCCGGCCGCGCTGCGCTGGGCGCCGACCCTCAAATGGCTGCTGATCATGGCGCTGCTGCTGGCGCTGTGCCTGATGAACCTGCACAAGGAAGCACGCTTCCTGTACTTCCAATTCTGAATCCATGGAGTGATTGACATGAGCGAACAAGCCCTCAAGCAACAACTGGCCGAAATCATCGAAAACGTGGTCGGCACCCCGGTGGCCCACGACGACCTGCTGATCGAGTCCGGCCTGGTCGATTCGATGACCGCGGTGGACATCGTCATGGCGGTGAAGAATGCGTTCGGCGTCAAAGTGCCGGCCACCGAGATCGACGAGCACCTGGAGTCGCTCGACGCCCTCGCCGCCTTCGTTCAGAACAACCGCTGAGCCTGCACAGGCCACTGCCCAGGAGAGTGCCGGATGCACTTCGATTTCGACCGCTGTGAGTTCGCCGACTGCCACCAGGGCGCCGACGCCCCTGCCCTGCGCGACGCCCATCGGGTAATGGACTGGGCCGGCCTGCAGCTGGCCGTCGAGGCCTGGGCCCTGCGTGCCCGCGCGCAGGGCGTACTGCCCGGCACCGCGCTGGTACTCAGCGGCCACAAGCAGATCGAATTCGTCGTGGCCATGCTCGGCTGCCTGCGCCTGGGCGTGACCTATGTGCCGCTGGACAGCATCAACCCACCGCAGCGCCTGCAGCGCATCATCGAGCTGGTGGGCGCCGGGTATTGCTACGACGCCGAACAGGACCAGTTCCGCGCTGGCGTTGCCTGCGCCGCACCGCTGGCCGAGACGGGCCTGGCCTACGTTATGTTCACCTCCGGCAGCACCGGCGACCCTAAGGGCGTGCAGATCGGCCGCGACAGCCTGGCGCTGTTCGCCGGCTGGATCCGCGACTGCCTGGCCCTGGGCGAACGACCGCGGTTCATGAACCAGATGCTGTTCAGCTTCGACTTCTCGTTGTTCGACCTGTGCGGAGCGCTGGCCCTGGGTGGCCAGTGCGTGCTGTGCCCGCGCGAGGTGATCGGCGACCCCGAGCGTTTCGTCGACTACCTGGCCGACAGCCAGGTACAGGTATGGGCCTCGACGCCGTCCTTCGTCCGTCAGCAGTTGCTCAACGACGCCTTCGACACCCGCCACCTGCCCGCCTTGCAGGTGTTCGTGTTCGGTGCCGAGTCGCTGACCCCAACCCTGGCCAACCAGCTGTGGGAGCGCTTCCCAGAGGCGCGGATCATCAACTCCTACGGGCCGACCGAAGCCACCTGCTCGACCACCTGGATCGAAATCCTGCCGCCGCTGGAAAACACTGGCCAGCCGCTGTCCATCGGCCGGGCCAAGCCCTATGCCGAGCTGTTCCTCGACGACGGCGAGCTGTGCATTGCCGGTGACCACGTGATGCGTGGCTACCTCAATCGCCCGGACCTGAGCGAGGCGGTGCTGTTCCAGCACAACGGCAAGCGCGCCTACCGCAGCGGCGACCTGGCCGAGATCGACGCGCAAGGCCGGGTGTTCTTCCATGGTCGGCGCGACGACCAGATCAAGCTCAATGGCTACCGCATCGAGCTGGGCGAAGTGGACGCCGGGCTGGCCAGCCTGCCTGGGGTCGACAGCGCCGCCACCATTGCCCTGCGCCGCCCCGACGGTGCGCTGGTGCGCATGGTTGGTTTCATCGAAACCCCCGGGCACCTGCCGGCGGCCACCCTGGGCCCGTTGCCCGAGGCCCTGGCCGACTGGAAACAGCGGCTGGCAGGCAGCCTGCCGTCCTATATGATCCCGTCCGAACTGCTGGCCTGCGGCCGCTTCCCCGGCACCCTGTCCGACAAGGTCGACCGCAAGCGCCTGGCCGAGCTGTACCAGCAAGCCCGGGTAAAACGCCCCAAGGAGACTGTATGAAAGCCCTCGCCGTGCTCACAGGCGCCCTGCTGCTGAGCAGCGCACTGCCCACCGTCGCCCAGGCCGAGGGCAAGCTGGCGCAGCTGTATGCGCCGCGTCCACCGGCTGGCTCGGCGTTCGTTCGCGTGCTGCAGCCCGCGGCTGGCGGCGTGCAGGTGCAAGTCGGGCATAACCCGGCGCAGCAACTGGCGGCCGGCCAGCTGGCCAGCAGCTACAACGTGGTCAAGGGCGGCGAGCCGTTCACCGTGCTGATTGCCGGCAAGAGCGCCGGCACCCTCAGCGTGGCCGCCGACAGCTACCAGAGCCTGGTGCTGCACGATGGCAAGCTGCTGGTGCTGGACGACAGCGCCGCCAGCGACGATGCCCTGAAGGCCGAGTTGCGTTTCTACAACCTGGCCAGCGACTGCCCTGCCGGCCAGTTGCAGGTGCAGGCCGGCCCTACCCTGTTCGCCGACGTGCCTCGGCAGACCAGCCAGGCGCGGGCGATCAACCCGGTGAGCGCCACCTTGACCGCCGGCTGCGGCGCGGCCCAGGCCAAGCCTCTGCCCTTGCCGCAGCTGCAGCCAGGCGACCACTACGCGCTGTTCCTCACCGGCAGCGCCGCACAACCGGTGCTGCGCGGCGAGCTCAGTAGCACCGCCCCCTACACCCGGTAAACCGCCATGCGCCCACTCTTTCGTGACGATCACCTGCTGTTTCGCGACCAGGTCCGGCGGTTTGTCGAGGAACGCATACTGCCCCACTACGCCGACTGGGAACGTGAGGGCATAACGCCCACCGCGCTCTGGCGCGACGCCGGTGCCCAAGGCCTGCTGTGCCCGGCGCTGCCCGACCCCTATGGCGCCGGTGGCGACTTCGGCCATGCCGTGGTGGTGATCGAGGAGCTGGCCCGGGCCAACTGCCTGGGTATCGGCTTTTCGATCCATTCCGACATGGTCGCGCCCTACCTGTACAACCTCGGCACCCCGGCACAGCAAGACCGCTGGTTGCCGGCCATGGCCGCCGGCGAACTGATCGGCGCCATCGCCATGACCGAACCCGGCGCCGGCAGCGACCTCAAGGCCATACGCTGTCGCGCCCGGCGTGACGGCGAGCACTATGTGCTCAATGGCCAGAAGACCTTCATCACCAACGGCGTCAACGCCGGCCTGATCATCGTGGTCGCCAGCACCGAGCCCGACCTGGGCGCCCGCGGCCTGTCGCTGTTCTGTGTCGAGGCGGGCCTGGCTGGCCTGAGCAAGGGCCCGGCCATGGCCAAGATCGGCCAGCATGCCCAGGACACCTGCGAGCTGTTCTTCGACGAGCTGCGCGTACCCGCCGACTGCCTGCTGGGCGAGGAAAACGCAGGCTTCGAGTACCTGGGCCGCGAGCTTGCCCGCGAGCGCCTGGCCATTGCCCTGCGCGCCGCCGCCCATGCCGAGGGCATGCTCGAGCAGACCCTGGCCTACACCCGCGAACGCAAGGTATTCGGCAAGCGGGTCAGCGACCACCAGCACAACCGCTTCATTCTGGCCGATGCCCGTTCGCGGCTGACCATGCTGCGGGTGTTCCTCGACGACTGCGCACGGCAGCTGATCGAGGGCAGCCTGGACCCGGTGGTGGCGGCCATGGCCAAGCTCAATGCCAGCGAAATCCAGGGGCAGATCCTCGACCAGCTGCTGCAGCTGCACGGTGGCTATGGCTACAGCAGCGAGTACGGCATCGGCCGTGCCTGGGCCGATGCCCGGGCGTTGCGTATCTTCGGTGGCACCAGCGAAATCATGCGCGAGATCATCGGGCGCAGCCTCTGATTCAGCCGCGCAGCCAATCCTCACGCAGCCTGCGGGCGCGCGGGTCATCCCCCAGCGCCCACGGGTCGAGGGCAAACGCCACGACCTGCTCGGCGCCCGTGGTACGGGCCCACTCCAACTGCCGCTGTACCCGGGCGTAATCCGCCGAGCGGGCCTTGAAGTCGGTGCCGTCGTTCTTTTCCGACGGCAACTGCTCGAACAACTCCACGACCACATCGAATGGCACCTTGCGCCGGCGCAGCTCCAGCAGCAGTGGCTCGATGGCCTGCAGGTTGGCCCAGCCGGCCACACCGACACCATCCTGCACCACCGGCCGCAGCGCGGTGGTATCGAGCAGCGTGCGCCATAGCTGCAGCAGCGAACCCTCGGTGGGCAGCACGCTGTGGTAGGTGGAAATCGACGGGATACGGTCGCTGTGCTGCCGGGTGCTGGCAGACATCGCAGCCAACCAGCCGGCCAGGCGCTGCTGGCTGTCGGCGCTGGCCCAGTGGTACTGCTCCAGCTCGTAGGGGATGTACCAGCCGGCAAAGGCGCGGTGCTGCGGCCAGGGCGCAGCAGCCATGTAGCCCTGCGCCTCGCCCAGGGCCTTGGCGAAGAACTGCGCCTGCCCCTGCTCGTCTGCCGACAGCGCCTGCCACCAGGCGTTGTCGAACGGCAGCCCGACTTGTACCTGCATGCCCTCGTCATGGGCGATGTCGAAGACGTTGCGCAGCATGTCCTCGGGGATCATCCACGGCGATTGCCCGCCGATCAGCCCGACCCACTGCAGCGTCACCGTGCGGCAGCCCATGTCGGCCATGGCCGCCAGGCGCTGGCGCCATTGCTGCGGGTTGAGGTCGGCGTGGCTCTTCCACAGTTGCAGGAAGCTGCCCTGCAGGCCGCTGGAGCGTGTGCAGCCCGGCAGGCTGGCGAGGATGGGTGCGGTGGCCAGCAGGCACAGCAGGCTGCGGCGGCTGAGGGTGGGAGCGGAAATGGTGAGGTCCTTTTCGTAACGTGGTGCTGGAACGCAGCAGCCTACCTTAAATCGTCACCGATGGCTGGCGCTGTGATGCGGGTCAAGACGTCTATGCGCTTGTGCGGGTTTGCGTGATTGAACAGCCACGGTGTGGCGTCATCCCGCGCAGAGCACATTTGTACTCCCTACGCGTGAGCGGTCGTCGATTTCGCCAAACTGCCAATACCCGGACCACTGCATTAGCACATATACAAATTAACTACCTGAACAAAACCTGAAGCCTTTCAAACTTAAACAAAATTACATGTTCATTCATGAAAGCTTACGGTCTTTCACACTTATTAAAATTGTTTCACACAAACACGCACATCACTCTCATCTGCGTGATTGAAAAGTCAAACCTCGGCATGGACAATAGCCGCCAGCACGCTGCGCGCCATGCCCTGCAAGCCTTTCGGCAGCCTGCTCTTTTTTCGCCGATTATTCAGGCCCGCTTTTAAAGTTGACCGAACAGCCCGCCAAACTGACGCACCAACTTATTACCTACACCGTATTCACATTACGTTGACATTGCATCACTTCAAATGCGCGTCACCCTATCCCCCGAGGTAAACCATGAACGCAATTAACCACGGTGAAGTTTTCACCGCCGCCGATTCGGGCGAGCACATCCTGTTGACCGGCGCCACGGGTTTCCTCGGTGGGTCGGTCGCCGCCCAACTGATTGCCGACGGCCAGGGCCCCACCCTCGCCTTCCTGGTACGCGGTGACACACCCGCGCAAGGCCTCGAACGCCTGCGCGCCAACCTGCGCCAGCATGGCGTCAGCCAGGCCGACTGCCTGGCCCTGGAAGAATCGCAGATCCTTTGTGGCGACTTGCTCGACACCTCCTGGCTGGCCAGGCAAACCCCGCGCCTGATGCAGTTCGACCGGGTGATCAACTGCGCCGCCGTGGCCTCGTTCTCGAAGAACCCGACCATCTGGCCGGTCAATGTCGAGGGCACCTACGCCTTCGCCGACGTGCTCAGCCGCTCCGCGCGCCTGAAACGCTTCCTGCATGTAGGCACGGCGATGAGCTGCGGCCCGCAGCGCGAGTCGCCGATCAGCGAGTCGTGGGAGTTCCCCGAGGCCGAGCAGCAACTGGTGGACTACACCGCCTCGAAGGCCGAGATCGAGCGGCGCATGCGCGAAGAGCTGCCAGGCCTGCCGCTGGTGGTGGCGCGCCCGTCCATCGTGGTCGGCCACAGCAGCCTCGGCTGCCAGGCGTCGGGCAGCATCTTCTGGGTGTTCCGCATGGGCTTTGCCCTGGAGAGTTTCACCTGCGGGCTCGACGAGCAGATCGACGTGGTCCCGGTGGACTACTGCGCCGAGGCGCTGATCGGCCTGGCACGCAAGCCCCAGCTCAACCACGACCTGTACCACATCTCCGCCGGCCACAGCTCGGCCTGCACCTTCGCCGAGATCGACCAGGCGTTTGCCCAGGCCAACGGTGCCGAACCGGTTGGCGAGCGTTATCGCAAGGTCGATGTGGATGACCTCAAGTCCCTGGCTGGCAGCTTCGCCACGCGTATCGGCCCGGCCAACCCGCGCCTGGTGCTGCGCGCGCTGCGCTTGTACAGCGGTTTCGCTGATCTGAACTACCTGTTCGACAACAGCCGGTTGCTGGAAGAAGGCATCGCTGTGCCGCCGCGTTTCACTGATTACCTGGACGTGTGCGTCAGGTCGTCCAATGGGGTGAGCATTGCCACCCAGATGCAGGCGGATTTCAAGTAACCCGTCATTCTGCTCCGTCACACGCGCTTGCCCGGGCCAGGGTTGAACCTGCTCCGGGCTTTTTTATGGGCTTGGGGTTGGGGGGAGGCCACCAGGAGTTCGCCGATAGTTTTGCAGCGCCTATGAGATCGAGCGCCGCCCGCGCGGCGCATCGCTGGCAAGCCAGCTCCCACATCTGTTTCGGGCCAATTACTCCTGTGAAGGTACCGCTGCACGCCTTGGTGCATGTCTCAAGTCGGGTGAAGCGCCAGTGGTGCCCACCTCAATACCGCGTCGTACCAACAAGGCGGACAGCGATGAAGCCACAGGAGTGACTGGCCCGAAACAAATGGAGGGTGTCAGAAATTTTGTGTTCGGGCATAACATGAGTAAGAGGTGCATGTATGCCAACCAAAAAGAAACCGCTTCGAGAGTTACCGAAGGTCCCGAAAGAGCTGCTTGAACAGTTTTCCGCAACCCCACTGATGACCGCAGAGGCTATCGAAGAGGCCTCTGCCGCCTTCAAGAAAGCGCTGATCGAGCGGGCCCTGAACGCCGAACTTGGCCATCACCTGGGCTATCCTCCGGGCGCGCAGCGCCCAGAGGATGAGACCAACCAGCGCAATGGCACGAGTGGCAAGACAGTGCTGACAGGCGATGGCCCGCTACGGCTGGATATCCCTCGGGACCGTGACGGCAGCTTCTCGCCCATTCTGATCCCCAAGCATGAGCGCCGTTACACCGGATTCGATGACAAAATCATCGCCATGTACGCCCGTGGAATGACGGTCAGAGAGATCCGGGCCTTCCTGTCCGAGCAGTATGGAACCGACGTTTCACCCGATTTCATCAGCTCTGTGACAGACGAGGTCATGGAAGAGATTGGCGCGTGGCAACAGCGGCCACTGGAGCCGATGTACCCGGTCATTTTCTTCGATGCACTGCGGGTGAAGATCCGCGAAGAAGGCCTGGTTCGCAACAAGGCCATTTACTTGGCCCTGGGCGTTCTCCCCGACGGTACGCGCGATATCCTGGGCATCTGGATCGAGAACACCGAGGGTGCGAAGTTTTGGATGAAGGTCTTTAACGATCTCAAGACGCGCGGTGTTGAAGATGTGCTGATTGCCGTGACCGATGGCCTCAAAGGTATGCCAGAGGCTCTCAGTGCCGTGTTTCCAGAGACGACGTTGCAAACGTGCATCGTGCACCTGATCCGCAACAGCCTCGACTACGCGGCCTGGGACAAGCGGCGGGCTCTGGCCAAGGAGCTGAAGCCGATTTACCAAGCCATCAATGCCGAAGCGGCTGAGCAAGCACTCGATGAGTTTGAGAACGGGCCGTGGGCGAGAAATATCCGACGGTGGTGGCTGCTTGGCGACGGGCTTGGATCGCGTGATTCCATTCTTTGTTTTCCCGCCCGCCATCCGAAAGGTGATCTATACCACCAACGCCATCGAGAGCATCAATGCCCAGCTACGCAAGGTCATCAAGACTCGCGGACATTTCCCGAATGATGATGCAGCGACCAAACTGATTTGGCTGGGATTGCGCAACATCACAGCCAATTGGGGAAAACCGGCCCATGACTGGAAAAGCGCGATGAATCAATTTGCGATTCTGTACGGAGATCGGTTCATCAGGCCAGCCTGGTGAAAATCAGGGCCTGCCTAACGGCAGGCCGTTACCGGCCCGCACACAAAAAATCTGACAGTCCCAACAAATGTGGGAGCTGGCTTGCCAGCGATGCGCCGCGCGGGCGGCGCTCGATCTCGAAGGCGCTGCAAAACTACCGGCGAACACCTGGCGGCCTCCACCCAATCTTCACTCCACCCCCCTCTCGTCATACCGCAACAACCGCCCTGCATTCCCCAGCACCAACAAAGTACTGAAGTTGTGCAACACCGCCGCAATCATCGCCCCAGCCGCCCCCAACAGCCCAAACGCGGCCGCCGCGATGATCCCCAAGGTCCAACCCAGCCCAATCAGCACATTCCATTGCAGGGTACGGCGGCACAAGCGGCTCAGGCGAACACAGGTACCCAGCCGGCGCAGGTCGGGATTGATCAGCACGATATCGGCCGCAGCCATGGCGATATCGCTGCCGCCCACGCCCATGGCCACACCAACCACGCCCGCCTTCAGCGCCAAAGAATCGTTGATGCCATCGCCCACCACCAGCGGCCGGAAACCGGCCTGCAACTCCTGATTGACGTGCTTCAGCTTGTCATGCGGCAACGCCTGGGCGACCACACTGCCGATCCCGGTTTGCGCAGCGACTGCGTCGGCCACGCTCTGCCGGTCGCCGGTCAGCAGCAGTTGCCGCCCCAACCCCAACTCGCGCAGTTGCGTCATGGCCTCGGCGGCTTCGGCGCGCAGGTTGTCGGCCAGCAGCAGCCAGGCCACGAAGTGGCCATCCAGGGCCAACCCGGCAATCGGCCCGTCATGGGCCGGCACTGCGGGCATGGCGATACCCAGTTGCTGGAACAGCTCCGGGCGCCCCAACGCGGCGTCGCCATCAGCGGTGCGGGCCAATACGCCGAACCCCTGGCGTTCGCGCAGATCGCTCAGGGCCAGCAGCCGATCATGGCTGACCAGCCCGGCCAAGGCGCGGCTGACCGGGTGGCTGCTGGCAGTGCCGAGGCTCGCCGCCAGGCGTTTGACCTTATCCTCAGGCCACGCCGATGCACTGCACAGTATCCGCTGCAGATGCAGGCTGCCGTGGGTGAGCGTGCCGGTCTTGTCGATCACCAGCGAGGTCAGGTCGGCAAGCTCCTCAAGAAACGCCGAGCCGCGGATCAGGATGCCGTGCCGCGCGGCAACGGCAATCCCGGCCACGGCGGTGGCCGGCGCCGACAGCACCAGCGCACAGGGGCAGGCGGCCACCAGAACGGCGAGCATGGCCTGGGCATCGGCGGTGATGAACCAGGTGGCAGCGGCGATCAGCAATACCAGCAGCAGATAACGCCCGGCATAACGTTCCAGCAAACGGGTGATTGGCGGTTTGGCCTGCTCGGCGCGCTGCATCAGGGCGATGACCTTGCCCAGTGTGGAATCGTCGCCGACGCGGGTGACTTCGATGCGCAACAGGCCATCGAGGTTGATCGCACCACCATGCACCGCCGCGCCAGCCTGCACATCCTGAGGGACGCCCTCACCGGTGATCGGCGCGGTGTCCAGGCTGGCATGGCCCTCCAGCACCCGGCCATCGGCCGGTATCCTGTCGCCGGCACGCACTTCGACCTGATCGCCCGGCACCAGGCTGGCATTGTCGACCTCGCGAACCTGGCCATCGGCGCCGATCAGACGCGCCTGGCTGCGGGTCAGCCGCCCCAGGGCCTCGATCGCCTCTTGCGAGCCGAGCACGCTGCGCTCTTCCAGCACATGGCCGAAGATCATGATGACCGGCAGCAGCGCGGCAGTGGCTAGGTCTCCGGTGGCCCAGGCGCCGAGCATGGCCAGGCCGATCAGTTGGTCGGTGATGCCATGCAGGCTCGGCTGGCGCAGGCTGAACCAGGCCGAGCGCAGCACCGGCACCGCCACCAGCAGCGAGGCGCAGCCCAGCAATAGCTGCGCCACGGTCTCCTGGGCCGGGGCCAGCCAACGCCAGGCCAGGCCCAACCCGAGCAGGCCGAGGGCGAGCATGGCCAGGGTCAGCTGGCGGGCGGCCTGGCGACGCTCGTCGCTGGACAACAGCCCTGCCGTTAGATGTACATGGCCGTGGTGGTGATGGTGATGGCCGTGGTGGTGAGTACTCATGGTTTCGGGCCTTCCAGGATCATGCGCCCGGCATCGCCGGGGTCGACGGTGGTCACGCTGCCCGCGTGGGACAGAATGGCGGGAACGCGCTCGCGGTACAGGCGCAGCAGCAGGTCCGGGCTCTGCTGACCGCCCAGGCCGACGATGGTCGCCGTGCTGGCCTGGGCGCCGGACACGCGCTCACGCCCCTCGGCCTCGGCCACCTGCTGGGTGTGGTCAGCAGCCTGGGTGGCCTGCTGCAACTGCCGCGCGGCGTCGTTGCGCGCGCTGGCGATCGCCTGCTCCGCCTGCTGGCTGGCGGTGAGCACGGCATTGAAGGCGTTAACCGCCGCCAAGGGCAGTGAGGACTGCACATCCACCCGCACCACCTCGATGCCCAGCTCGCCGCCGGCCGCCTTGAGCGCCGCCAGGCGCTGGTTGATGCCCTGCTGCAGGTCGCCCCGCAAGCGCTCACGGCGCTCGGCAACGCCGCTGTCGGCGCCGACCAGTTCGGGGCGGGCCACCAGGATCGCGTCCATGTCGCGAGAGGCGCAGACCTGCACCGCGCTGCGCTCGACCAGGCGCTCCAGCGCTGGCAGCACATGCTCGCCCTGACGGGTGAAGGCATAAGGCTCGTTGACTGTGTAGAACACCCGCACGTCCAGTTGCACCATGCCCGCGTCACCGCTGAGCAGGTAGCCCGAGCCCGCCGTGGCATCGCCGGCCAGCTTGCCGTCCAGGTCGGCCTTGCGCGCCAGCTCCGAGCGCAGCAGCAGCTCGATCCGGCGCTCGCTTATCCGGTCGGCCGACGGCAGCATCAGCACCTGCTCGAACGGCCGCGGCCAGGCCAGCAGCAAACCGGCGTTCTGGACCCGTGACTCGGCGCCCAGGCGCAGCACCACCGCACGGTTCTCCGGGCCTATTTCGCGAACATTGCCGAACAGCCAGCCCAGCGCCGCCAGCAGGGTGACCGCATACAGTGCGATAAAACCGACGCCGCCGGCCTGCAGCCAGGCGCTACCTCGCGGGTTAGTCATGGGCATGCCCCGCCGGCAGTGCCGGGCCGTCCACCAGCACGCGGAACGGCGCCGCGTCGGTGCGCAGCACCAGGCGAGTGTTGGGCGTCACCAACGTGCCGAGGGTGTCGAGCGAGCGCAGCAGCCGGTACAGCTCAGGGGCACCGGCATAGGCCTTGGCGTAGGTCTGTGCCGCCTCGACCTGGGCCTGGGCCTGGATTTGCGCGGCCTTGACGCTGGCGTCGGCCTCGAGGATGCGGGCGTCGCGCTCGGCCGCCGAGCGAATTTCGGCCGCCTTGCGCTTGCCTTCGGCGGTGCGCTCGGTGGCGATGGTCTCGCGCTCGGCACGCATGCGGTCGACGGTGGCCTCGAGGGTCACCTTGGGCAGGGTCAGCCGCTCGATGCCCACCTGCACCACCTTGATGCCGTAGGTGTGCGCCAGTTGGTCGGCGATCTGCTGCTGCAAACGCTGTTCGAAGGCATCGATACGTACGCGGCTGGCGTCCACGTTCACCAGGTCGGCCAGCTCGAAGCCACTGGCACTGGTTTCCAGTGCCGAGCCCACCAGGGTGCGGATCTGCCGCGCCGCTTCGTCGGGCTGGTTCTGCACGGCGCGCATGAAGCGCTGGATGCTCTGCGGGTCGGCCGCCACCTGCCAGGCGATATAGGCCTGCACGATGATCCGCAGGCCATCGCGGGTACCGACGTCCTGCAGGCCGCTGGAGGTGGTGCGCAGGCGCAGGTCGACCGGCACCGCCGCTTCGAACGGCACCGGCCAGCGCCAGGCAAGGCCCGGTTCCAGCAGCACCCGCGAGGGGTTGCCGAAACGGGTGATGACGGTGGCCTCGCCGACTCGTACCTGCACCAGGCTGGCAGTCGCGGCGAGCAGCAGCACCAGCAGCGCGGCGCTCAACATTCGGCGCCGGACGGGGCCGACCGGCGCCTGGTCAGCAGGTGAATGGTCATGGTCATGGTCATGGTCGCAGCCATGGTGGTCGTGGGCGGCATGGGTGCTCTGGCTCACTTGGCGTGCTCCTGGTTGCGGCTACTGGAGGTTGATACCGCTGGGTCCACCGGCAGTGCATAGCTGCGCAGGTCCAGGGTCGGCGCCTGGGCTGCGCCCAGGCGGTGGTCGATGATCAGGCTGTGGGCACCGGCCAGCCCTTGGCTCAGTCGGCTCAAGTACTGTTCCAGGACGAAGGCCTGGCCAGCACCGGCCCAGGCCGCCTGTTCGGCATCGAACACCAGCGCCGCGGCCTGGGCCTTGGCGCGGGTTTCATGGGCGCCGGCGCTGGCCGAATCGGCGGCCAGGCTGGCGGCTTGGCGGGCAAGGCTGGCCTGCTGTGCGGCCTGGCCACGATCACGGGCGATCAAGGCATCGGCATTGATCTGCGCGGCCTGCACGCCGTGGTAGGCATTGGCCGCACCGGCAGGCGGATGGATCGCCTCGATCGCCGTGGCCAGGATCTCCACCCCGCTGTCGAGCCGATCGAGATCGGCCTGCACCGCCCTGCCGATATCCTGGCCCAGGGCTTCGCGCGCTTCGCCCAGCACGCCGTCGAGCGAGCGCCCGGCAAAGTCGTGTACCAGCACCCGGTTGGCGACGCTGCGCAGCAACTGCTCGATATCGCTGCTGTGGTAGGTGGCGGCCAGCGCCGCAGCGTCACTCAGGCCGATGCGATAGATGAAGCGCACGTCCATGTTGACGATCTGGAAGCTCTGCGCGCCGCCATCGCTGCCCGCGATCACCTGGGCGTTCTCGCTGAGGTGGGTGGCATCCCACAAGCGGTTGGCGCCCACGGGCGCAGGCCCCTCGGCAGCGGCCAGAGGCTCGGCGGCGGCAGCGTCGCCGGTGCTGGCCAACTCGTGCAGCGTACCGTTGTCCACCCGCACGACCTTGCCGAGCGGCCAGGGCAGCCCCAGGTGCAACCCGGGTTGATAGACCTGCACCGGGTTGCCGAAGCGTTCATACACGCCGCGCCCGTCCATGGGCACTTCGACCACCCCGGTGAGCAGCCAGCCGGCCAGGCCGACCAGTGCCAGCACCGGCAACAAGGCGCGACGCATGAAGCCGAAGGCCCAAATTTGCTGCAGGTCGATGCCCAGGCGCTGGTGCAACTCGCCCTGCAGGTAGGCCAGCGGTCGTGGCGGCCATTGCAACGCTCCGGCCACCAGACTGCGCGCCAGCCACTGTGGTTCGCGGCGTGGATGGCGCGGGCTGAACACCGCCAGGACGGCCCGCAACATCAACTCGATGGCCAGCAGGCCAGGCAGCAGGCCGATCAGCACCGCCAGGCGTGCCGGCCACAGCCGCTCGCCGTCGGCGAACGCCAGGCAAGCAATAGACAGCACCAGCACAGCGATCAGCAGCCGCAACTGTGCCGCCAGCGCCGCAGCTTCGGGCCATGCATTGCCGTCGCTGCTGGCCAGATGGCGCTCGACGACTACCAGCCCGAAAGCCAGCAACGCCCATGTACCCACCGTCACCCAGCTCGCCTGGCTGGCCAGGGTGGCAGCCGGAAGATCGAACCGCCAATGCGCCTGCACCAGCAGCAACGCCAGCAGTGCCAGGCCGAACAGCCACAGTGCGTCGCCGCCAATGCGCTGCAACTGCCTAAGGCACAGCGCGCCCAGCCGCTCGAGCCAGCGCTCGTAAGGGCTGAGCAGTTCCGGGTCGCCCTCCTCCTGGCCGGCTTTGCGCCAGAACGCCAGCTGCGCGCAGGGCTGGCCGATGGCGGCGGCACGCCAGCCGGCAACGTCCCAGGCCGCCTGGCTGCTGGCGGCCACCAGCAACCAGGCGGCGGCATTGATGCTCAGCAAGGGCGCCCAATATGAAGCGGGCGCGAACAACCCGACGAAGAATGCCAGCCCGCCCAGCAAGACAGCCGCCACCGCCGCGCTGTAAACCAGCAGCCTCAGGCGGCGTGCCTGCGTGAGTGCTTGCTGGAAGCGCGCAATCCCCTGCAGGTCCAGGCCAGGGCTATCCAGGTTGACGCTCATGAAGACTCCAAAGACTCAAGGGTGCATGGCCGCAAGGTGGTCACCCGCCCGGCATGCTGTGGCAGATTCGAGGCATGGTTAATTTCGTTATGTTATAGCAACGCCAGTGAAAAAATTGTGAGGAAATATTTCATCGATTTCATCGAGCAGAGCGCCCCTCGCATTTTTTTCACATCCGCCTCACCGTCTCCCGACATTCGCCTGCATAAAGTGCCGCCACTCGCGATGCCTGTGGCCCAGTGCCGCTGCATCCAACATTGCTCACCCTCGGAGTGACTGCATGCTGCAAGGCACCCTCGTCAAACCCTCATCCCTGAAGCCGCCCCGGCGCTTTCGGCTCTCCCCCAGGGCATTGCTTGCCGGTCTGTGCGTGGCGTTGACCCTGACTGCGGGCGTGTCTTTTGCCTCTCGCACCCAGGTACGCGACCTCGGCAGCGAGCGACAAATGAGCCGCAGCGGTACCTATGCAGCCTGGGCCAAGGGCTCGACCATCATCCTGGTGCGTCACGCCGAACGCTGCGACCGCTCCCATGCCGCCTGCCTGAGCGACCCCGCCGGCATCACCGAGGACGGCAGCCGCGCCGCTGTCGGTGTGGGCCTTGGCCTCGAGCGGCTGGGGCTGCAGGACAGCGATATCCTGGCCAGCCCCGAGGTGCGTACCCGGCAGACGGCAGGCTTCATGTTCGGCAAGAACATCACCACCCAGGACTGGCTGGCTCGTTGCGATACGACCTTCGCCAGCGCGGTGTTCGACCACAAGCGGCCCGGCCATAACCTGGTGCTGGTGACCCACAGTGGCTGCATCGAGCAGCTCGAGCGGCAACTGGGCGTAGCTGGCGGCGAACGCAGCAGCGGTTATGCAAGTGCCTTGTTCCTGTCGCTCGACAGTGCCGGCAAACCACAGCTTCTTGGCCAGATGAACGCCACCCAGTGGCGCAACCTGGCCCCTGGCAAAGGGGTGTGACCATGCAGCTTTCCATGCGCACGCGCTTCTACCTCAACAACCTGGCCTTCCCGCTGTTGCTGGCGGTGCTGGTGTTCGTGCTGTTCGACCTGACCGAGCTGGACCGCTGGATCAGCAACCTGCTGCTGGATGCCAACGGGCAGTTCGTCTTCGCGCACAACGCGCTGTTCGAGAAACTCACCCACAAGTGGCCGCGAATCCTGCCGGACTGGACGGGTGAACTGGCGGTGATCGGGGTGCTGCTGTCGCTGCTGTGGCCGCTGGCCTCGCGCTCGGCCCGTGCCACCGGCTTGCTGGAGGCGGTGCGCATCGCCCCGGTGATGCGCTGGAGCACCCGCTATCGCCGCGACCTGTGGTTCGTGGTGGTCGCGTTCGGCCTGTGCACCATGGTCATCCACTACCTCAAGAGCCACACCGGGGTGTACTGCCCGGTGGAAACCACGCTGTATGGCGGCACCGAGGCGCGCTACGAATGGTTCGACCAGTTCAACGGGCTGGACCGCGCCGGCCCCGGCCGTTGCTGGCCCGGCGGGCACGCCTCCAGCGGCTTCACCCTGCTGGCGCTGTACTTCATCGCCCTGCGCCATCGCTGGGTGCATGCGCGCAAGTTGCTGGTGGCGATCCTGCTGGTGGGCATGTTCTACGGCACCACCCGGGTGCTGCAGGGCTGGCACTACATGTCACATACCTTCTGGGCCGGCATTTTCGTCTGGCTGACCAGTTGGAGCACCGCGCTGCTGTTCTATGGCCGCCCGGCCTTGCAGGCAGCGCCGCAGGCAAGGCTCAGTAATCGCCCCGCTTGCGAAACGCCCAGCGCCCTGCAATCAACGTAAAGGTCACCACCAGCGCCACCAGTACCCAGAAGCCGTGGGGGTCGTCCGACAGCGGCACGCCCCCGACGTTCATGCCGAAAAAGCCGGCGATGATATTGATCGGCAGTGCCAGCACGGTGACCACGGTAAGGGTGAACAGGGTGCGGTTGTTCTCTTCGGTGAGCTTGGCGGCAATCTCTTCCTGCAGCAGCTTGATCCGCTCGACCAGGCTGGTGAGGTCGCTGATGATCACCGAAAACTCTTCAGTAGAGGCCCGCAACTGGCGGATATCCTCTTCGTGCAACCATTCGGGCGGGCGGTTCAGCAGCCGCAGCAGCGAGCCCGGCTCCAGTGCCAGCAGGCGCTGCAGGCGTACCAGCACGCGGCGCAGGCTGCCCAGCTCGGCGCGGTTGTCGCTCAGGCGCAGCGACAGCAACTGGTCCTCGATGCGGTCGATCTTCAAGGTGGTTTCGCGCAGCACCCGGGTCAGCAGGTCGCCCTGATCGCGCACCAGGTGCACCAGCAACTCCACCGTCGAACCGAACCCCTCGCCGCGCTTTACCGATGAGCGCAGCTCGTCCACCGAGTGCAGCGGCTGCAAGCGTGCGCTGACCAGCAAGCGGCTGCGTGCACAGGCCCACAAGGTGGAAACGTCGGACGACATCACGCCATAGCTGAACACCAGGTCGTTGACCACCGCCAGCAAGGCACTGTCGGTGTGCTCGATACGCGTGGAGCGCGACCCTTCGCGCAGGGTTTCGAAAAAGGTTTCGGGCAGGTCCAGGTGGCTCTTCATCCAGCGCTCGCAGGCGGCGTGGGCAAGGTTCAGGTGCAGCCAGAGGAACTGCTCGTCGGCTGGCGCCTGCAAATGTGCCATGGCCTGTGCCGAGTCGAGCTCGCGGCCGGGCTGGCCCGGGCGGAACAGGTACGCATAGAGCAAGCCGTGCAGGTCGGTTTCGGGGTTTTGCGGATTGGCGGGGAGCATGCGGCGGGGCGACCTCGGCGAGTCCCGATTCAGAGAGGGTCATATTAGGTAACGTCACATGACAGTCACGTGACGTTTTCGCTGAAGGCCTCGGCTGTTGCAGCCGACGCCCATGGACCTGGCACGCTCGTCACAACTGGCATTCGGTATGCCAAAATTTCTGGTAATGGGAATTGTTACCAGATAATATCGCGACGCTTTAACACCCCTCCCGTGCCCCTTTCCAGGACCTGAACCCATGCGTTACAGGATTGTGTCGCTGTGCCTGCTCCACGCCGCTCCGATGTTCAGCTGGGCCGCGCCAGCGCCGCTCGAAACCAGCACCGGCATTCAGCTTGAAGCCGTGAACATCAATGCCGATGCCGCCGACTACGAGCGGGCCGACGGCCCGGTCGAAGGTTACCGCGCCACCCGTTCGGCCAGCGCCACCCGCACCGACACTGCCCTGCACGAAACCCCACAGTCGGTCAGCGTGGTGCCCAAGGATGTGCTGGAAGACACCGGCGCCACCCGCCTGCAGGACGCCCTCGACTACGCCGGCGGCATTGGCCGGGCCAACAACTTCGGCGGCCAGGGCCTGACCACCTTCACCGTGCGCGGCTTCACCACAGGAGAGTTCTACCGCAACGGCTTCCCGATCAACCGCGGCTACCCCAATGCCCCGGACGCCAACACCGTCGAGCGCCTGGAAGTGCTGCGCGGCCCCGCCACCGCCCTGTACGGCCGTGGCGACCCCGGCGGCACCTTCAACGTGGTCAGCAAGCAACCCTTGCCCGAATCCAAGGTCACCCTGGGCAGCCAGTTCGATGACCAAGGCATGCACCGCGCAACCCTCGACGCCACCGGCCCGTTGAGCCAGGACGGTAGCCTGGCCTACCGCCTGAATGTGCTTGGCGAGGGCGGCGAGAGCTTCCGTGACGACGTCCAGAGCGAGCGTTACGACGTCGCCCCGGTACTCAGCTGGCAGGTCAACGACAGCACCAAAATCGTCTTCGAGGGCGATTTCATGCGTAACAACCACCCCCTCGACCGTGGCCTGACCCGCTACGGCACCCAGACCGGCAGCGCCTCGCGCGACACCTACATCTGGGAAAAAGGCAGCGACAACCTGCTGCACAACGACAACAACATGGCCCAACTGCGCTTCGAGCACCTGCTCAACGACAACTGGACCCTGGCCGGCGGCATGCAGTGGCTCGACGGCATCCTGCAGGGCAACGCCGTGGAAGCCAACAAGGCACCGGCTGACGGCCACACCCTGCAGCGCAACTTCAACTACCGCAAGCTGGAGTGGACCGACCGCGACTACCAGCTCAACCTCACCGGCCACTTCGACACCGGCGCGTTCAGCCACACCCTGCTGACCGGCATCGAGTACGAAGACTATGACTACCGCTCGATCATCCAGCGCTCGTCGGCCACCGACGGCACCTACCCGATCGATATCTACCACCCGGTGCTGGGCCAGCCGCGCCCTGCCCTGACCCGCACCACCACCCACGACCAGGAAAACCTCAAGACCTGGGCCTGGTTCGTCCAGGACCAGGTGGCCCTGACCGAGCGCCTGAAGGCACTGGCGGGTGTGCGCCTGGAGCGCTTCGAGCATGACTACGACAATTACCTGCCGGGCGCCAAGGGCTGGCAGGCGGCCGACAATGCCGTCACCCCGCGTTTCGGCCTGCTCTACGACCTGACCGACACGGTTGCCGTCTACGCCAACACGGCGCGCTCGTTCAAGCCCAATACCGGTGCCAGCCGCCAGGGCGACGGCTTCGATCCGGAAAAAGGCAAGTCGTACGAACTGGGGATGAAGTGGGAGGCATTGGAGCGCCAGTTGAGCGTCGACGCGGCGATCTACCACATCGTCAAGGAGAACGTGCTGACCCGCGACCCGGCCGACCCCAACTACAGCCTGGCCGCCGGCGAAGTGCGCAGCCGCGGCCTGGACCTCAACGTGGCCGGCAACATCACCCCTGAGTGGCGGGTGATCGGCGGTTATGCCTATGTCGATGCCGAAGTGACCAAGGACAACCGCCTGCCCAGCGGCACGCGCCTGGCCAACATCCCGCGCAACAGTTTCAGCCTGCTCAATACCTACGAGTTCCAGGACGGACTGGCCAAAGGACTGGGGCTCGGTGTGGGGCTCAAGTATGTGGATGACCGCAATGGCCAGACCGAGGCGGTGACTTACACCATGGAGCAGTACAGCGTGGTTGACCTGTTGAGCTACTACAAGGTCAACGAGCATGTGCGCCTGAACCTGGATGTGAAGAACGTGTTCAACAAGGGGTATGACGAAGGGGCGTTCAATACCTATGCGTATCCAGGTGCGCCGCGCACGGTGCAGGCTGGGGTTGCTTACACCTTCTAAGAGCTTTGCGGTTGGGCGAGCAGGTGTCCGCCGCAAGAGTTGCAGCGCCTATCAGATCGAGCGCCGCCCGCGCGGCGCATCGCTGGCAAGCCAGCTCCCACATCTGTTTCGGGCCAGTCACTCCTGTGATTTCACCACTGTCCGCCTTGTTGGTTCGACTCGGTATTAGAAGTGGGCACCACTGGCGCCTCGCCCGACTTGAGACATGCACCAAGGCGGGCAGCGGTACTTCCACAGACATAACTGGCCCGAAATAAATGTGGGAGCTGGCTTGCCAGCGATGCGCCGCGCGGGCGGCGCTCGATCTTGAGAGCGCTGCAAAGCTGTCGCCAAGCACCTGCCGGCCCCCACTCGGTATCAGTCAGAAACCCTCGAACCACCATCCCTGACAACCGGTACTTGTAACTGCGTATTACAAACTACGCTCAACTATCAAAGCGGCAATCGCCGCGCCACGGGCCATCGGCCTTCGAAGGATCGTGCTCCAGGACCCTGCCAGACGACTGGCGGGCCGCCACCCCGGCGGCCGAGGTCCACCGGCTGTGGCCTTCCCTGCAAGCAAACGCAGGCAACGCTGAGCGGAGATCACTATGCAGTTGAAAAAAATCGTGTGGATGCTGGCCATCGGCGGCGTGCTCTCGGCATCGTCCGTGCTGCTGCCGGACAACCTGGGCGCATTTTCCAGCGCCATGGCGAAGGACGGTGGAGGCGGAGGCGGAGGCGGAGGTGGTGGCGGCCATGGCGGGGGTGGTGGCGGTGGAGGCCATGGAGGTGGCGGAGGCGGAGGCGGAGGCGGCCACGGCGGAGGGGGTAGCGGCGGCGGTGGGCATGGCGGCAGTGGCGGTGGCAGCGGTGGCTCAGGCCATGGCGGCTCGGCAGGCGGCCATGGCGCCGACGATGGCGGTAACCACGATGCCGGAGGCCTGCATGGTGTCGGCCACGGTGCCGATGACGGGGCCAACCATGATGCCGGCGAAGCCCATGGTGTCGGCCACGGCGCCGACGACGGCGCCAATCACGATGTCGGTGACGACCGCGGCGGCACCTGACGCCTGGCACTCTCCGCACAGGTGTCTGTCCGGCACCTGTGCGGCTTCTCCCGCCAAGCCTGGCATGCTAGCCTCCCCGCGCCCCGCGCCTGCGGGGAAGGAAAGCCGTCATGTCAAGGAGTCAGGCAATGGACCTGCAGTTTCTGGGCACCTCCTCCGGTGTGCCCACCAAGGCCCGCAACGTCAGCGCCACCGCTGTCATCGAATCCACCGGCCACGGTTGGTATCTGGTCGATTGCGGCGAGGGTACCCAGCACCAGTTGCTGCACAGCCCGCTTTCCATGCGGGACCTGCGCGGGATTTTCATCACCCACGTGCATGGCGACCACTGCTTCGGCCTGCCCGGCCTGCTGGCCAGCGCCGGCATGAGCGGGCGCCAGGAGCCATTGCCGCTGGTCCTGCCCGACGCCCTGCTTGGCTGGGTGCGCCAGAGCCTGGCGGTGAGCGAGACCTTCCTGCCGTTCGAATTGCAGCTGCAGGCGCTGGAAACCTTCAAAGGTTTCAGCGCCGGTAATGTCGAGGTGAGCACGATCGAGCTGTCGCACCGCGTGCCCTCCTGGGGCTACGTGTTCGATGAGCGCGACCCCGCACCGCGGCTGGATACCGCCCGCCTGAAGGCCGACGGTATCC
Source organism: Pseudomonas oryziphila (assembly GCF_003940825.1). NCBI lineage: Bacteria > Pseudomonadati > Pseudomonadota > Gammaproteobacteria > Pseudomonadales > Pseudomonadaceae > Pseudomonas > Pseudomonas oryziphila. Next base: position 2,950,548 of record NZ_CP034338.1, read on the forward strand.
CGGCCGGGCCGCTTTGGGGGCAACTGGCCCATGGCCTGGCCGTCACCCATGAGGGCCGCACCCTCGAGCCTCGTGATTACCTGCAACCCACGCGCGCCCCGCAACGGATCATCGTCTGCGGTGACAACGACCGCCCCGAACTGCTTGCCGAACTGGCCCAGGGCGTCGATGTGCTGGTACACGAAGCCACCTTCACCCAGCCGGTGGTCGAGCGCAGCCAGACCACTTTCGGCCACAGCACCGCAGCGCAGGTGGCGCGTTTTGCCAACGCCGCGGGTGTGAAGAACCTGGTGCTGACCCACTTCAGTGCCCGTTACCAGCCCACGGCCAACGGCCGTGGCAACTCGATCGCCGAAGTGCGCGAGGAAGCAATGGCGCATTACAGCGGCCACCTGACCCTGGCGCAGGACCTGCAGCGCTATCACCTCGGGCGTGACGGCCGGCTCGAAGCGCTGGACAAGGCCTGAGGCCAGCCCAGGCCCCTGCTTCAGTAGCGCTCGCCGACCATCTTGAACGGGTAAGGCTGCGACTTGTACTTGCCGATCTTGCCGCGCTTGGGCAGCTCGATCTTCTGCTTGTGGCTGAGGTCCTTGTACGGGACCTGCTGCAGCAGGTGACTGATGATGTTCAGCCGCACCTTGCGCTTGTCCTCGGAGTGCGCCATGAACCACGGTGCCCAGGACGAGTCGGAGGCGGCGAACATGTCGTCGCGGGCGCGGGTGTACTCGTCCCAACGGTTGTACGACTTGAGGTCCATGGGTGACAGCTTCCACAGCTTGCGCCCGTCGTCGATGCGGTCCTGCAGGCGGCGGGTCTGCTCTTCGGCGCTGACCTCCAGCCAGTACTTGAGCAGGATGATCCCCGACTCGACCATCATCCGCTCGAACATCGGCACCACGGTCAGGAACTTGTGTGACTGTTCATCCGTGCAAAAGCCCATTACCCGCTCGACACCGGCGCGGTTGTACCAGCTGCGGTCGAAGATCACCACTTCACCGGCGGCCGGCAAATGGGTGAGGTAGCGCTGGGCGTAGATCTGGGTCTTCTCGCGTTCGGTCGGCGCCGGCAGCGCCACTACGCGGAACACCCGGGGGCTGACGCGCTCGGTGATGGCCTTGATGGTGCCGCCCTTGCCGGCGCCATCGCGGCCTTCGAAGATGATGCACACCTTGAGGCCCTTCTCCACCACCCACTGCTGCAGTTTGACCAGCTCCACGTGCAGCTTCTTCAGTTCGCTCTCATAGTCTTTGCGCCCGAGCTTCCCGGTGTCGTTACCTTTGTTTTTCTTGCCCGCAACCTTGGCCATCGTCTGCTCCCCTGTGCCAACCCCTGAGTGCCGCGGCGCTGCCGTGGCGGATCAGAGCAGTATGGATGAGCCTCGGCGATTTGCCGGGCGGGCTGCCGGCATGTCCACTTGCCACGATTGCGGCCGCTCTGGCCCGCGGGTTTTAATCCTGTCGCCGCTGGCCCTGGCCGGCGCTAGACCTGCATTTTGGCAATTCAAGGAAGCCCCCACGATGGACAGGAAGCTCGTACCGCTGGCCCTGCTGGCGACCCTGCTCGGCTGCTCGGACGACCGGCAAGCCACCGAGGCCAGCCTGCGTCAGGCCGCGCAAACCTGGCTCGACAGCCAGTACCCGCATTGTTTCGTGATCAGCAGCTTCCCTACCCGCACCCGCGATTTCGACGTGGACGGCAACAACAAAGCGTTGCATGCCCTGGCTCAGGTCGGTGTGGTCAGCGAGAAAGAGATTGCCCGCACTGAAGTGCCTGCCCGCCTGTGGCAACCGGCACGCACCGACATCTATTACGCCTACGCGCTGACCGATGAAGGCCGCAAGTACTACAAGGCCGACGCAGGTGACAGCAAGATCGGCGGGTTGTGCTTCGGCAAGGCCCAGGTCACCACCATCGAGCAGTTCACTGAGCCGACCGAACAGGCTGGCAGGACGGTATCGAGGGTGACCTACCGCTACAGGGTCAGCGAGCTTCCTGAATGGGCTGGCGATGCGTCGGTGCAAGCCAGCGTGAAAGGCCTGGGCAAGGCGTTCAACAGCAGTCGCCAGCCGCTTGAGGCAACTGCCAGCATGGCTTTGACCGAGCAAGGCTGGGTGCAACAGCAGTTGCCCAATTGAGGGCCGCCGCGAACGGCCGCGCGCTTGAGCCTTGTGTTAATCCTGAGAAAATCCGCAGTCGCCATCCTTGCCCCGCCCCGGCCGCTGCGCGGCCGGTTTTCCGGTTCAACGATGGAGTCACACCATGAAATCCCTGTCTTTCGCCCTCGCCCTGCTGGCCGCGACCTCGGCCACTTCAGCCTTCGCCGAAGGCGGCGCCGAGCGTCTGCAAGCGCGCAACGAGCAGTTGGCGCAACAACGTCAGCAGCAGGCCGAGGCAGTCGCCAAACGCGATGCCCATGTCCAGTCGCAGGCGCAAGCGCCGCGCCAGGGCGATGCACTCAATAGCAAGCCTTGCAGCTGATGCCCGCGAGGGCCGGCAATGCCCGGCCCTCACAACCACCAGGCCAGCACTGCAGGCAACCACACGAACGACAACAGCGTCGAGCACATCACCAGGTTGGCCACCTGCTCGGGTTCGCGGTTGGCCCGCACTGCCAACAGGTAGTTGAACACCGCCACCGGCATCGACGACTGCACCACCAGCACCGCCCGCTCCAGGCTCTGAAGCCCCAGCGCGGTACCCACCGCCCAGCCCACTACCGCCCCCAGCACGATACGCAACCCACCCAGCACCAGGCCGCTGCCGATGTGCTGCGGGCGAATGCTGGCCAGGGAAACGCCGAGGGTCAGCAGCATCAACGGGATGGTCATGCCGCCCAGCAGGTCGGCGGTGTTGGCCAGCCAGCGCGGCAGTTCGACATCGAAGAAGATCAGCGGCATGGCGCCGGCCAGGCTGATCACGATTGGGTTGCGCAGCAGCGCCTTGAATGAGGCGGCGCCACCGGAAATGGCGATGCCCAGGGTGAACTGGAAGATCGACAAGGTGAGGAAGAACGCCACCGCCAGGGCCAGGCCGTGCTCGCCGAAGGCGTACAGGCTGATTGGCAGGCCCATGTTGCCGGTGTTGGGGAACATGAAAGCCGGCATCAGCACGCGCCAGTGCCGGCCACTGAGGCGGCATACCAGGTAGCCGGTCAGCGCCATGCCCAGCATGCACAGCACGCAGGCCAGGGCCATGCTGGTGAAGGCGGCGGGATCGAGTTGGGTGCGGTTGAGCGTGGACAGCACCAGCGCGGGCGTGCCGACGGTCATGACCACCCGCGCAATGAACTCGGTCGGGTAGTCCAGCCCACGGCGGGCCCAGGTGTAGCCGATACCGGCGACGATGAACACGGGGGCCAGGACGGCGAACAACGAGGCCAGCATTGTGTAGGATCTCCCTGAAAACCTGCCGCGCATTATGCGTATTTATGCCTCCAAGTGGCATCGCCGTGCGCCACGGCTGGCAACCTTGGCCTGACCGGTTCGTGTGGGAGCAACTGTCTTATGTTGTCAGTGCTGGCCTCATCGCTGGCAAGCCAGCTCCCGCAGGTACGATGCGGCGCGGTTCATGTGGGAGCGGGTTTACCCGCGAAGCGCCGCGGGCGGCGCTCGATCTCATAGGCGCTGCAGCCCTGCCGGCGTACGCCTCGGGGTCCACCGGAGATCGCATCAGCACCTCCTGGTGCTCGCCTTAAATTCATCGTCGGGGCGAAAATTGAGCGTGATCATCAATAGTTAAAGTAAATTCTAGAATAAATATTTGTTTAGATTCAGATATTTAACAATGGTTATTAATGCTGATTGTCCGATATGTTTTCTGAGGCAGACGGGTACTGTGCAGATACTCGTCGGCCTGCGGCCTCTCGTCGCAGCCAACGCCCTCTTGGCAAATCCGCCACAGCCCGTAAAATCCCGCCTCCTTTTCGCCCGTCGCCCATTCGGTGGCAACCGCCCGCAAGGACAGCGTCCGCGCCTCTCGCCACATCGCGCATGTGCCACAGGCTCAACCGCCCCCGCCCGGCCTCCCCTTGAGGTCCAGCGGTTGACCCTTGCCCAGGTCGCATTCCGTGCACGCAGCGCAAAAGGCGCAGCTTGGCTTATTCCAACCTTGAGGTACGTATGTCTCCGCGTTTGCTGGCGATGGCGCTGGCACCCCTGCTCGGCCTGTTCATCATTGCCCTGGGCAATGGCTTCATGTCTTCCCTGACCACCCTGCGCCTGGACGCCGCCGGCGAATCGGCGACCACCATTGGCGTGGTGTCCTCGGCCTACTTCATCGGCCTGACCCTCGGCGCAATCGTCAACGACCGGTTGATCCTGCGCATCGGCCATATCCGCGCCTACAGCAGCTTCGCCGCGCTGATCGGCGCGACCATCCTGCTGCAGGGCCTGTTCTACGACACCACCTGGTGGTCGATCCTGCGCCTGCTCAACGGCTGGGCTGCGGTGGGGGTATTCCTGGTGATCGAAAGCTGGCTGCTGCTGGCCGGTGACGCCAAGATCCGTGGCCGCCTGCTGGCGCTGTACATGATCGCCTTCTATGGCGCCGGGGTGATCGCCCAGGCGGCCCTGGGCGAGATCACCAGTTGGGGCGACACCGCGCCGTTCATGCTGGCCGGCATGCTCGCCACCCTGTCGGTGCTGCCGATCGTGATCCTGCCGCGGGTGTCGCCGTTGCTCGACCAGGTCGAGCCGCTCAAACCACGCCAGCTGCTGGGCGTGGCGCCTACCGGGTTGGTCGGTTGCTTCGGCTCCGGCGTGGCGATTGCCGGCATCTATGCCCTGCTGCCGCTGTACCTGCAGCGGGTCGGGCTGGACGTGGGCGAGGTCGGCGAAATGATGGCCTGGGTGATTCTCGGCGCCATGTTGCTGCAATACCCGGTGGGGCGCTGGTCCGACCGCAAGGACCGTCAGGATGTGCTGATCGCCCTGGCGGCGATGTGCACCGTGCTGTCGCTGCTGATCGTGGTGCTGCCGGTGGACACCGTGCTGCTGCCCGCCCTGCTGTTCCTGCTCGGTGGCGGGGTGTTCGCGCTCTACCCGGTGGCGGTCAGCAGCGCTGCCGACCGCGCGCCGGCTGATGCCCTGGTGCCGATGATCCAGGGCCTGCTGCTGATCAACTCGCTGGGCTCGGCCATGGCGCCGCTGACCATTTCGCCGATGATGACCTCGTACGGCGAAGTCGGGCTGTTCTGGGCATTCGCCGCAATCAACCTGGCGATGGTCGGCTTCTTCCTCTGGCGCCGCGGCAAGCGTCCGAAACCTGAGCACCCGGCGCCGTTCACGGCGGCCACTACCTTCTCGCCGACCGGCGCCGAACTGCGGGTGACCGAGGACCTGATGCATGCCGCCCAGGAGCACCCGCCATTGAAGAATGATAACGCCGAGATGATTTAGTGTGTTATGCCACTGATGAGCGTCTAGTGACTGTTGCAGTGATAACACCAATGCAATCTCAGCATTAGACCCTCATCAGATACCGGAAGCCAAATTTTTTATGGCGTGGCGAATTTCGTCATGTTGCGACGCAGGAATAGACGGATTGATGAAGTAATTCATCGCCCTGATCGAAACAGGCAGCAGCTCTTCGTCGTGCTCAAACACCAAATCGACAGAGCACTGAAATAACACCCCTAGGCAATGCTTCGACATTTTTTCAACTTCGTGATCCCCCAGCTCGCCATAAAAGATTGACTCAATCTGCAATGAGACAAACGAAGAAATAATTTTCTCGAAGTTCTTATCCTTAGTTGCGTGCTGCAAAATACCACCTGCAGCCAACTTATTTCTCTCCTCCAGCTTTGCATAGACCCCTAAAAATTCAGAAAATACGGACTGGGCAAAATTCCAAATCTTTTGATGGTCCACCAAGGCAGATAAATCAAGCGCAACAAATCCGTAGGATGCCAGCTTTTTTTCGACACGCTCATCGAGCTGCTTTAGTCCTTTGCTCAAGTTCGGTCGCAACCCTTTTATTCCATGCAGATACTTACACTCCACCGCTAGTTCTTCATTAACGATTACGTCGCAGATAGTTGTCATATCCAGGTTTACGGTGGCCTTTTCGGACGGCAGAAATCTAAGCGCCATTGAAAGCTCGAAGAACGTGTCGTTGTACTCTTGTCCTTTCTCCTGAAGGTCACTTGCCCCTTCAAGCAACTTCATCAGATCCGCATCCTTTATCTTTATATTTTCAGGCCGCGGAAACAGTCGATTTAACAGATTATAGCGCGTTACAATGGACGCCAGCATGGCTGCATCCTGGTTTGGCAAGCTGGATATCTCTTTGAGCTGCCGCTCATAAAAACCCAACTTCGTATTGCGCACATTTGTATTGGACCCGTGCTTGACAAGCAGCCTCTGAAATTCGTCAAGCAGTCGAGCGAAATCTTCAGCAACTTCGACAAAGCTTTTTCGACCGTAAACAAAACTCATAACCACCTCTTTCCCTGTAATTAATATTCCTTGCTGAACCATGCCACTGTGGCTCGCATCATGGCAAGGAAAAATAATGTAGTTACGATTTCACAAAACTGTCAATTCGATGGTGCCCCTTTTCACCCCGATGATGGCCGGAGACTGATGAGCGACCGTTACACGGCCGTTCGTCGACCTCGATGCACTTCTTGAAATCGAAAAAGCCAAAGCATCTACAACCTAGCCGATAGGAGAATCACCATGGCTCGCACTCGCTCGCTCACTCTCATGCTGGCCTTTTCTTTAGCGATCGCCTCTGCTTCCAGTTTCGCCGCTTCCACTACCTACGGCAGCGGAACCGAGCCACAGAAGGTCGAGCACTCCACAGGCGATCAGCCCAGAGGCTCCACCGCCGGTGATGGCAGCAGTGTCAACAACCCCGGTGGCGGCAAGGGCAACGACAGCAGCGACACCGGTACCAACGCCGATGCGGCCGACGGTGCTGCCGGTGGTTCGAACAGTACCGGCGAGGCTACCGGCAGCGGTGCCGGACACACCGGCGGTACCGCCGAGGACCAGGACAGCCATTGACAGGCCTTGGCTACACTGCTGAACGACGCCCCTGCCCTGGAGACCTGGCATGAACCTCAGGTACTGGATGCTGCTTGCCTTGCTGCCCACGGGGGCATTCGCCGCCTCGGTCAACTACAGCCCCGCCCTGGACATCAGTTCGGCGTCGTTCACCGACGGTGGGGTGATCGCGCTGCAGCTGGTGGGCGCGGACCCTGCCTGTGGCAGTGGCGAAGAAAAGTCACCGCAGGTGAGCTGGACCAACCTGCCGCAGGGCACCCGCTCGCTGGTACTGGTGATGTTCGACCCCGATGGTGGCAAGGGGCTGGGGGTGGTGCACTGGCTGGCCTACAACATCGACCCGGCCTCCGGTGGCCTGGAGGAAGGTGCTGGTGGCCAGAGTAGCCCGGTGGCCGCGCTGGGCCTCAACTCCCGTGGTGCCATGGCCTATCGCGGGCCTTGCCCACCGGCGGGCGACAATCCCCATCACTATGTGCTGACCCTGATCGCCACTGATCTTGCCCCTGGCAGCCTGCCCGGGGAGCTGAACCATCGAGGGTTGCTGAAGGCGCTGCAAGGCCATGCGCTGGGGGCGCAGAGCCTGGTGGGGCGTTACGGGCATTGATCTGACGCAGTCATCGCGGGGCAAGCCCGCTCCCACGGATTGCGTGGGAGCGGGCTTGCCCCGCGATGGCCCTCCGCCTACCGCCAATACTGCGCCTCATCCACCACCCGTTGGTGCTCGGCGAACAGCAACGGCAGTTGCTCCTTGAGGTAATCGATCCAGGTCCGCACCTTGGCATCCAGGTAATGCCGCGACGGGTAGATCGCATAGATCTCACGCTGGCGCAGCCGGTACGGCGCCAGCAACCGGCACAGGCGCCCTTCCTGCATGGCCTGGCTGGCCGAGTAGTACGGCAGCAACCCCACCCCCATGCCCAGCTCGGTGGCCTTGACCATCGCGTCGGCGACATTGGTGAGGAAGGTATCCTGGGGCGCGATGACGCAGCTTTCCGGTGCTTTGCCGAAGGTCCAGTCTTCTTCGAACAGCGGGTCGACGGTGCGCAGGCAGGTGTGCGCGTGCAAGTCCTGCGGCTGTTTGGGCACGCCTTGCCGGGCCAGGTAATCCGGCGAGGCGCAGAGAATGCTGTGGATACTGCCCAGCGGGATGGCGATCAACTGCGAATCGGGCAAGCCCTGGCCAATGGCGATCACCACATCGTGCCCCTCGGCCAGCGGGTCGGGGTTGCGCTGCGACAAGGTCAACTCCATCACCACTTCCGGGCAGGAGGCGTTGTAGCGCGCCACCAGCGGCATCATCAACAGGCCCAGGCCATGGGTGCAGTGCAAGCGCAGCCGGCCGCGGGGCGTGAGGTGGGCGCCACGGGCCTCGTCCATGGCCTCTTCGGTGAGCAGCATGATCTGCCGCGAGCGCTCGAGAAAACGCTCGCCCGCCTCGCTCATGCGCAGGCGCCGGGTGGTGCGGTGCAGCAGGCGGGTCTGCAGCTGGTTCTCCAGCTCCGCGACGATCCGCGACACCTGCGCCGCCGAGATGTCCAGGGCGTTGGCGGCGGCTGCGAAACTGCCGCACTCCACTACCCGGGCAAAGGTGCGCATCGCATGCAGCATGTCCATGAAGTGGGCTCTCATTCATACATGAAAGGCAGGAATCTATCACGGGTTAGCCCATTTATTGTGAAACACCAATGAATGGATCATGGACACATCCCGAAAACGAGGAGCCTGTCATGAAACGTTCGATCGCTGTTGTCGCCCTGTCCGCCACCCTCGCCTCGTTCGGCGCCTTCGCCGACAGCGCCACCCAGCAGCCCGTGAGCAGCAGCTACGAATACGGCATGCCGATGGACGTGGCCAAGGTCATCTCGATCACCCCGGCCAGCAACGCCGCCGATTGCCAGGTGGGCACCGCGCACATGGTCTACCTCGACCACCAGGGCCAGACGCACCAGGTCGACTACCGCGAAATGGGCAATTGCTCGCAGCAGTGACGCCTGCGCAAACGGCCGGGAAAAATACCAGCCGTCTTGCCCAAAGTGCATTTGCCCACCTGCCTTGCCGCCCCATGATCGTCCGGAACAACTACAAGAACGTTCCGGAAGCCGATCATGATCGAAACCGCTGCTGCCCTGCCCGCCCATTCGCCGGCCGCCACCCATGCGCGCATCACCTGGCGGCTGATGCCGCTGCTGCTGGTGTGCTACCTGTTCGCCCACCTGGACCGCATCAACATCGGCTTCGCCAAGATGCAGATGAGCGCAGACCTGGGCTTTTCCGACACGGTGTACGGCCTGGGCGCCGGCCTGTTCTTCGTGGCCTACGCGCTGTTCGGCGTGCCCAGCAACCTGGCTTTGGACCGGGTCGGGCCACGGCGCTGGATCGCCACGCTGATGGTGGTCTGGGGCCTGCTGTCCACCGGCATGCTGTGGGTGCAGGACGCAGCCGGCTTCTATACCTTGCGCTTTTTGCTCGGCGTGGCCGAAGCGGGCTTCTTCCCCGGCATCCTGGTGGTGCTCAACCGCTGGTACCCGGCCAGGCGCCGGGCCCAGGTGACCGCGCTGTTCGCCATCGCCGTACCCTTGGCCGGGGTGGTCGGCGGGCCGCTGTCCGGCGGCATCCTGCAAGCCTTCCATGACCACGGCGGCCTGCGCGGCTGGCAGTGGATGTTCCTGATCGAAGGTTTGCCGGTGGTGCTGCTGGGGCTGGTGGTGCTCAAGTGGCTGCCGGACAGCTTCGAGCAGGTCAGCTGGCTCAGCGCCGAACAGAAACGCGCCCTGCGCGCGGAACTGGACGGCGAAGAACAGCGCAAACCGGTCAGTTCGCTGACCGGCCTGCTGGGTAACGCCCAGATGTGGCTGCTGGTGGCGGTGTACTTCGCGGTGATGCTGGCGGTGAACACCCTGGCGTTCTGGATGCCTAGCCTGATCCATGGCGCCGGGATCGGCAGCGATGGCCAGGTCGGCCTGCTCAGCGCCGTGCCCTACCTGGCCGGCTGTCTGTTCATGCTCGGTTGCGGGCGCTCGTCGGACCGCCACCGGGAGCGCCGCTGGCACCTGTGCGTGCCGCTGCTGATGGCCGCCGCCGGTATCGCCGTGGCCGGCCTGGCACCGGGCAATGCGCTGCTGGTGATGAGCGGCCTGGTCGTGGCCGGGATGGGCGCCAGTGCCGCGCTGCCGATGTTCTGGCAACTGCCCCCGGCGTTCCTGGCGGGCAACACCCAAGCGGCGGGGATCGCCATGATCAGTTCGTTCGGCAGCATCGCCTCGTTCCTCGCGCCCTACCTGATCGGCTGGATGCGCGACACCGCCAACAGCCCTGGCCTGGCGCTGCAGGTGCTGGCGGTGGCCATTGTGCTCGGGGGGCTGCTGGTGCTGAAGGTGCCGGCCAGCGTGGCCAACCCGCGCTAGGCAGCGGCGAGCATCTCGCTGATCCAGCGGGCCTGACGGGCGATGTCCTGCACCTTGTCCTCGGGCACCGGCTGGCGGGCACGCTCGAAGTTATCGAGCGTCTGCTGCTTCTGGCGCAGCATGCGCTGCCACTTGAACAGGAACGCCGGGCTGCGCTGCTCCATCAGCAGCGGGCCGAAGTACAGCTGTTCGGCGCTGTAGACGACCGCCTCGCAGCGCTCGGCAACGATGATTTCGTAGTCGAAGCGGTTCTCGCGCAACACTTCTTCGCAGCGGATGCGGTAGTCGTTGTCCATCAGCCACTGGCGCAGCGGCTGCTCGCCGCCGTTGGGCTGCAGCACCAGGCGTTCCTTGCCGCTCAAGCGTTGCTTGCCGGCCTCGAGGATGTCGCGGATGGTCTCGCCGCCCATGCCGCAGATGCTCACGGCAGTGATCCCATCTTCCGGTTCGATGGCCGCCAGGCCGCTGGCGAGGCGCACGGTGGCCTGTGCCTCCAGGCTGTTCTCGCGCACGGTGCGCTGCGCGGCCAGGAATGGCGTCAGCGCCACTTCACCGGCCACTGCCGCGGCAATCGCGCCACGGCGCAGCAGCGCCACCGGCAGGTAGCCATGGTCCGAGCCGATGTCAGCCAGCCGTGCCCCGGCCGGGATATGCGCCGCCACCCGCTCAAGGCGCGTGGACAAAGTGTGTTGGTTCAACGGTTGCCTCTTTGATCACCCAGGGCCCGGCGCCTGCGGCCGGGTCGGGGCGCGATTCTGCCGTGGGCCGCCGCGCTAATCAAATCCGTGCGACCGCGGCCACGGCTCGACCCGCCCTTGGCGCTCGCGTAGGCTTGCGGGCTTTCCTCCCGTGCAAGGCAGAACATTCCATGGCAAACGACGGCATCATCTTTACCCCGGACCCGGACGCCGACTCCATCTCGTCCGACGTGGCCGAGTACAACGGCGTGCTGGTCAGCACCCAGATCCCTACCCGCGCCGACGGCAGCCTTGAGCTGGGCGACATCACCACTCAAAGCGAATGCACCCTGCAGGCGCTGAAAGTGGCCCTGGAGCGCGCCGGCAGCTCGATGGACCGGGTACTGCACCTGACCATCTACCTCACCGACATGGCCGACCGCCCGGCGTTCAACGAGGTGTACCAGCGCTTCTTCAGCAAGCCGTGGCCGGTGCGTGCGGCGGTTGGCGTGGCCTCGCTGGCGGTAGAAGGCATGAAAGTAGAAGTGACGGCGATGGCAGCCAAGGCCTGACCCCCTGTCGCACGCCCTCTGTAGGAGCGGCCTCGTCTCGCGAACGGGCTGCACAGCAGCCCCGGCAATCTTGAGGTGTCACTCAGATCCTGGGGCCGCTGCGCAGCCCGTTCGCGAGACGAGGCCGCTCCTACAACGAACGTGCAAACCCAGCGAGCGAGAGGCTGTGCAGCCACCCTCCCCGCCCCATCCAGCAGCCCGGGGATGCCACCACCCCATTTCACCGCTACAATGCCCGCCTTACCGTGACAGCCCGAACCTATAACGACATGTCCCTTCCAAAGCACCACCTGGAACTGCTCAGCCCTGCCCGTGACGTGAGCATCGCCCGCGAGGCGATCCTGCACGGCGCAGACGCCATCTATATCGGCGGCCCGAGCTTCGGCGCGCGCCACAACGCCTGCAACGAGGTCAGCGAGATCGCCGAGCTGGTGGAGTTCGCCCGGCGCTACCACGCGCGGGTGTTCACCACCATCAACACCATCCTCCACGACAACGAGCTGGAGCCGGCGCGCAAGCTGATCCACCAGCTGTATGACGCCGGGGTCGATGCGCTGATCGTGCAGGACCTGGGGGTGATGGAGCTGGATATCCCGCCGATCGAGCTGCACGCCAGCACCCAGACCGACATCCGCACCCTGGCCCGGGCCAAGTTCCTCGACCAGGCCGGTTTCTCGCAGCTGGTACTGGCCCGTGAGCTGAACCTGCAGGAAATCCGCGCCATCGCCGCCGAAACCGACGCGGCCATCGAGTTCTTCATCCACGGCGCGCTGTGCGTGGCCTTCTCCGGCCAGTGCAACATCTCCCACGCCCAGACCGGGCGCAGCGCCAACCGTGGCGACTGCTCCCAGGCCTGCCGCCTGCCGTACACCCTCAAGGACGACCAGGGCCGCGTGGTCGCCTTCGAGAAGCACCTGCTGTCGATGAAGGACAACAACCAGACCGCCAACCTGGCCGACCTGGTGGATGCCGGCGTGCGCTCGTTCAAGATCGAGGGCCGCTACAAGGACGTGGGTTATGTGAAGAACATCACCGCCCACTACCGCAAAGAGCTGGACGCCATCCTCGAAGGCCGCCCGCAGCTGGCCCGCGCCTCCAGCGGGCGTACCGAGCACTTCTTCGTGCCCGACCCGGACAAGACCTTCCACCGTGGCAGCACCGACTACTTCGTCAGCGACCGCAAGATCGACATCGGCGCCTTCGACTCGCCGACCTTCACCGGCCTGCCAGTGGGCGTGGTGGAGAAAGTCGGCAAGCGCGACCTGCAGGTAGTGACCGAGGTCCCGCTTAGCAACGGCGACGGCCTCAATGTGCTGGTCAAGCGTGAGGTGGTGGGTTTCCGCGCCAATATCGCCGAACTCAAGAGCGAGTCCGAAGACGACGGCCAGAAGCGCTACCGCTACCGCGTCGAGCCCAACGAGATGCCCGAGGGCCTGTACAAGCTGCGCCCCAACCACCCCCTGTCGCGCAACCTCGACCACAACTGGCAGCAAGCCCTGCAGCGCACCTCGGCCGAGCGCCGGGTGGGCGTCGAGTGGCACGCGGTGCTGCGCGAGCAGCGCCTGATGCTGACCCTCAGCAGCGAGGAAGGCGTGAGCGTGCAGGTGGCCCTGGATGGCCCGTTCGGCGCCGCCAACAAGCCGCAACAGGCGCTTGACCAGTTGCACGACCTGCTCGGCCAGCTCGGCACCACCATGTACCACGCCAACGCCATCGAGCTGGACGCGCCGCAGGCGTACTTCATCCCCAACTCGCAGCTCAAGGCCCTGCGCCGCGAAGCCATCGAGGCGCTGACCGAGGCGCGGGTCAAGGCCCACCCCCGTGGCGCTCGCAAGGCCGAGACCACGCCAGCGCCGGTGTACCCCGAGTCGCACCTGTCGTTCCTGGCCAACGTCTACAACCAGAAGGCCCGCGACTTCTACCACCGCCATGGCGTGCAACTGATCGACGCCGCCTACGAGGCCCATGAAGAGCACGGCGAAGTGCCGGTGATGATCACCAAGCACTGCCTGCGCTTCTCCTTCAACCTGTGCCCCAAGCAGGCCAAGGGCGTCACCGGCGTGCGCACCAAGGTCGCACCGATGCAACTGATTCAGGGCGATGAAGTACTCACCCTGAAGTTCGACTGCAAGCCGTGCGAGATGCATGTGATCGGCAAGATGAAGAGCCATATCATCGACCTGCCCACCCCAGGCAGCGCCGTGGCCCAGGTTGTCGGGCATATCAGCCCGGAAGACCTGCTCAAGACCATCCCGCGCGCACCGCACTGATCGTTCTGCGTTGCGACCACTTCGCGGGTTTCCCCCGCGAAGTGGTCGCAAAGATCCATAAAAGTCTCAAAAGAGACCTTTATTCTTGATCCTTCTTTTGTTTTCTGCACAATGCCAAGCATGCGAACCACGCGAGGCAACCCGATGCAACCCACCCCTCACGACGAACGCCTGCTCAAGGCCTTGGCCAACGCCATGGTGGTCCACCCCCGGGCGACCCTGAAAGAGCTGGCCGAAACCGCCGGCGTCAGCAAGGCCACCCTGCACCGTTTCTGCGGCACCCGCGACAACCTGATCGAGATGCTGGAGAACCATGGCGAGCAGGTGCTCAACCAGGTCATCCGCGACGCCGACCTCACGCAGGTCGAGCCGCTGCCTGGGCTGCGCCACCTGATCGCCGAGCACCTCAAGCACCGCGAGATGCTGGCCTTCCTGATGTTCCAATACCGCCCCGATACCTTGCTGGGCGACAGCGAAGATCGTCGCTGGCATGCCTATACCCAGGCCATGGACGCGTTCTTCCTGCGCGCCCAGCAATTGGGGGCGCTGCGCATCGATATCAGCGCGGCGGTGTTCACCGAGATGTTCCTGAGCATGATCTTCAGCATGGTCGACGCCGAGCGCCGCGGTCGGGCGGCCAGTGCCACCTCGGCGCTGACCCTGGAGCAGTTGTTCATCCACGGGGCCCAGGCGCCGGCCTGAAGACCGCAACGCCTTCATCGCCGGCAAGCCGGCTCCCACAGGGGAGCGATGGGCCTTGTGGGAGTCGGCTTGCCGGCGAAAGGGCCATCCCATCCACTGCAAAAATAAGGCCCCTGGGCACGGGTCCCAGGGGCCAGAGGGTTGGATAACCCAACCAAAGGAGTCATTGCCTAGCCCTTCATCGGCCACCCGCCACCGAGGGCGCGGAACAGGTCGACCAGGGCCAGCTGGCGCTGGGTGCTGGCCTGGATATAGGCCGCCTCGTTGACGAAGTTGTTACGCTGCGCGTCCAGGTAGCGCAGATGGTTATCCACCCCACCCTCATAACGCGCCTTGGCCAAGGCCTCGCTCGCCCGGCTGGTATCGACCAGCGCCCGACGCGCGGCTTCCTCGCGGCGTAGCGTGTCGGTGGCGGCCAGTGCATCGGCCACCTCGCGGAATGCGGCCTGGATCGTGCCCTCGTAGGCCGCCACCGCCGAATCCTTGCGCGCCTCGGCCAGGCTCAGGCCGGCGCGGTTGCGGCCGGCATCGAACAATGGCAGCGACAGCTGCGGCATGAAGCTCCAGCTGCGCGAACCGCCGTCGAACAACCCGGACATCTGCGCGCTGGAGGTGCCGAAGCTGCCGGTCAGGCTGATGCGCGGGAAGAACGCCGCCCGCGCCGCACCGATATCGGCGTTGCGTGAAAGCAAGCGGTGCTCGGCGGCGAGGATGTCCGGGCGGCGCTCGATCAGCGCCGACGGCAGGCCAGGGGTGATGTCCTGCAGCACCATCGGCTGGTTCGGGCGCTCACCTGGGATCAGCTTGGCCGCCTGCGCGTCGCCCAGCAGCAGCACCAGGGCGTTATAGGCCTGGCGTTGCTGACGCAGCGTGGCTTCGAGGTCGGCCCGGGACTGCTCGACCAGCCCCAATGCCTCCTGGTGGTCCAGCGCGGTGGCGGTGCCGGCGGCGCGGCGCTGGCCGACCAGGGCCAGCGAATCCTCGCGGCTGGCGAGGGTCTGGCGAGTCAGCGCCAGGCTGCGCTCGGCACCATCCAGGGTCAGGTAGGCCTGGCTGACTTCGGCGATCAAGGCAATGTGCGCGGCACGGCCGACCTCCTCGCTGGCCAGGTACTGCTCCAGCGCCGCATCGCTCAGGCTCTTGACCCGGCCGAACAGGTCCAGCTCGTACTCCGGCAGCGCCAGCCCCACCTGATAGGTGCTGCTGACGCCCTCACGGCCATTGCTCGACAGCCCCGCCGGCAGATGCTGGCGATTGCCCGATGCAGCGGCATTCAAGCCGGGCACCCGGTCGGCGCGCTGGATACGGTATTGCGCGCGGGCCTGCTCGATGTCGAGCAGGGTCTGACGCAACGAACGGTTGTTGCCCAATGCGGCGCCCACCAGCTGACGCAGCACCGGGTCGACGATGAATGCCTGCCAGTCAAGCTGATCCACCACCGGGCCTTGATGCCCGGCAGCTTCGCCCCACTGCGCCGGCACCGGCGCCTCGGGGCGCTCATAGGTCGGCGCCAGGGAGCAGCCCGCCAGGGTCAAGGCCAGGACCAACGGAAGAACACGAGTACCCATGAACATCACTTGGCCACCTCGACAGCCTGTGGCACAGCCGCAGGCTTGCGCTTGAGCAACGACAGCACCCAGACGAAACAGATCGGCACGAACACCACCCCCAGCAGCGTCGCGCTGAGCATGCCGCCGATCACCCCGGTGCCAATGGCCCGCTGGCTGGCCGCACCGGCACCGGTGGCGATGGCCAGCGGCACCACGCCGAGGATGAAAGCCATGGAGGTCATCACGATCGGGCGGAAACGCAGGCGCGCGGCCTCGATGGCGGCGTCACGCAGGCTATAACCTTTCTCCCACAGCTCCTTGGCGAACTCGACGATGAGGATGGCGTTCTTCGCCGCCAGGCCGATGATGGTGATCAGGCCGACCTTGAAGTACACGTCGTTGGGCATGCCGGTGACCATCACCGCCAGCACCGCACCGAGGGCGCCGATCGGCACGATCAGCATCACCGTCAGCGGAATCGCCCAGCTTTCGTACAGCGCCACCAGCAACAGGAACACCACCAGGATGGCCAGGGCGAACAGGCTGCCGGCCTGGCCGCTGGAGACTTTTTCCTGGTACGAAAGCCCCGTCCAGGCATAGCCGATGCCGGGCGGCAGCTCACTGACCAAGCGCTCCATTTCAGCCATGGCCTGACCGGTGCTGTGGCCCGGCGCCGCGTCACCGGCGATACGGATCGATGGGTAGCCGTTGTAGCGCACCAGTTGCACCGGTCCTTCTTCCCAGCGCGTGGTGACGAAGGCGCTGAACGGCACCTGCTCACCGCTGGCGTTGGGTGCATACAGGCGCAGCACGCTTTCCGGGGTCATGCGCTCGCCTTGTTCGGCCTGCACCACCACGCGCTGCTGGCGCCCGGCATTGGTGAAGTCGTTGATCACCGCCGAACCGAAGGCGGTGGCCAGGGTACTGTTGATGGTCTCGAAGCTCACGCCCAGGGCGCGGGCCTGCTCACGGTCGATCTGCACCCGCAGCTGCGGCGACTCCGCCAGGCCCTCCATCATCGCGTACAGAATCACCGGGTTGCCGTTGGCACCGGCCAGCAGCTGGTCGCGGGCGGCCAGCAGCGCTTCACGGCCCAGGCCGCCCCGGTCCATCAGGCGCAGGGCGAAGCCACCGGCATTGCCCAGGCCGTCGATCGGCGGTGGGTTCACGGCGGTGAGGGTGCCGTCGCCATGGGCGGCGAAGCGCGCGTTGATGGCGTCGATCTCGGCCGCCGCGGATTGGTCCGCGCCGCGCAACGACCAGTCCTTGAAGGTCGGGAAGGCCAGTGCGGCATTGTCCCCCATGCCCGAAAAGCTGAAACCGCTGACCACGAACGCCGAGGCCACCGCCTCGCGGGACATCAGGAACTGCTCCAGGGCTTGGCCGGTGGCATCCGTACGTACCCGGCTGGCGCCCGGCGGCAGTTGCACGTCGACAATGGCATAGCCTTGGTCTTCGACTGGCACGAAGGACTCCGGCAGGCGCAGGTAAAAATAACCGAGCATGGCCAGGATGCCGGCGTACACCAGCATGTAGCGCCCGGCACGCTGAACCAGCGCGCTGTTCAGCGCCGAGTAGCGATCGGTAAGACGCGCGAAGCTGCGGTTGAAGGCGCCGAAGAAGCCGCGTTTTTCATGGTGGCCCTGGGGCACCGGCTTGAGCAGCGTGGCGCACAGCGCCGGGGTGAAGGTCAGGGCCAGGAAGCCCGAGAACAGGATCGACACCGCCAGCGACAGCGAGAACTGCTGGTAGATCACCCCCACCGAGCCGGACATGAACGCCAGCGGCATGAACACTGCCGACAGCACCAGGGTGATACCGATGATCGCACCGGACACCTGCCCCATGGCCTTGATGGTCGCCTGCACGGGCGACAGCCCCTCTTCGGCCATCAACCGCTCGACGTTCTCCACCACCACGATGGCGTCGTCCACCAGGATGCCGATGGCCAGCACCATGCCGAACATGGTCATCATGTTCACCGAGAAGCCGAGCAGCTTCATCACCATCAGCGTGCCCAGCAGGCACACGGGCACCACGATCGAGGGGATCAGGGTATAGCGGATGTTCTGCAGGAACAGGAACATCACCAGGAACACCAGCACCATGGCTTCGATCAAGGTATGGATGACTTTCTCGATGGCCACGTCGACGAACCGCGAGGTGTCGTAAGGCACCGAGTACTCGACGCCTTCAGGGAAGAACGCGGACAGTTCGGCCAGCCGCGCCTTGACCAGCTCGGCGGTTTTCAGGGCGTTGGCGCCCGGCGCCAGCTGCACCGCGCCGGCCACTGCCGGCTTGCCGTCCAGGCGCGAACCGAAGTTGTAGCTTTCCATGCCGACTTCCAGGCGCGCCACGTCGGCCAGGCGCACCAGCGAGCCGTCCGGGTTAGCGCGCAGAACCACCTGGCCGAACGCCTCAGGGTTGTCCAAGGTGCCTTGCACGGCCAGGGTCGCGGTCAGTTCCTGCTCGCTGGCGCCTGGCGCGCTGCCGAAGCTGCCGGCCGGCACTTGCACGTTCTGGCCACGGATGGCGTTGCCGACATCGTCGATGCTCAGGCCGTAGCCCACCAGCTTCTGTGGGTCGACCCACACGCGCATGGCCGCTTCCGAGGAGAAGAACTGCAGCTTGCCCACGCCCGGCACCCGGCGCAGTTCGTTGTTGATGTTGCGTGCGGCGTAATCGCCCAGGGCGGTGGTGTCGGCCTTTTCGAAGCCTTGCTGGTAGTTGAGCGCATAGATCAGCAGAAAGCCCGCGCTGCTCTGCTCCACCTGCAGCCCTTGGGTCAGCACCGCCTGGGGCATACGTGCCTCGGCCTTCTTCAGGCGGTTCTGCACATCGACCTGGGCCAGCTCGGGATTGGTCCCAGGCTCGAAGGTCACCACCACCTCGGCCACGCCGTTGGAGTTGTTGGTGGACTCGAAGTACAACAGGTTCTTGGCACCGTTGAGGGACTCTTCGATGACGCTGGTCACCGACTCCACCAGCACCTTGGCCGATGCGCCCGGATAGGTGGCGGTGACCGTGATCTGCGGCGGGGCGACGTTGGGGTACTGGGCCACCGGCAACAGCGGGATCACCAGCAGCCCGGCCAGGGAGATGAACAGCGCCACGACCCAGGCGAAGTTCGGCCGATTGATGAAGAACTTGGACATTTCGCTACCCTCGCCTCAATGCGCTGCGGCTTGCTGTGCCTGGGCCGGGCTGACCGGCATGCCAGGGGCCAGGCCTGCCGGGCTGCCGACGATCACCTGGTCGCCTTCGCGCAACCCTTCGGTGATCTGCCAACGTGCGCCCTGCATCACCCCGGTGCGCACGGCGCGGGCTTCGGCCAGGTTGCCGGTGCCCACCACCATCACCCGTGCTTCGCCGTCGCTGCCGCGCTGCACGGCGCGTTGCGGCACCAGGATGGCCTGCCGGTCGGTGCCCTGTGGGGTGCGCACCCGCACGTACATGCCTGGCAGGAGCGTCCCGTCGGCGTTATCGAAGCGCCCGCGCAGGGTGACCTGGCCGGTGCTCCGGTCGACTTCGACGTCGGTGAACATCAGGGTGCCCTGGCGCTGGTAGTCGGTGCCTTCGACCTGGGCCATAAGCGCCGTGTCGTCGCCACCGGCCAGCGCGCCGTCCTGCAGTGCCTGGCGCAGGCGCAGGGCATCGGCGGCGGACTGGGTGAAGTCGACGTAGATCGGGTCGAGCTGCTGGATCCGCGCCATCAGCGTGGCGTCGCCCTGCCCCACCAGCGCACCTTCGGTGGCCAGTGCGCGACCGATACGGCCGGAGATCGGCGCCGTGACCGTGGCATAGCCGAGGTTCAGCCGCGCCGTCTGGACATCTGCCTGAGCTGAACGTACCGCGGCTTGGGCGCTGCGCAACGTGGCGTTGGCGCTGTCGAAGTCCTGGCGGCTGACGGCTTCGATCTTCACCAGCGGCTCATAGCGCTTGACCCGTGCCTGGGCTTCCTGCTGCACCGCCTGGGCCCGCGCGAGATCGCCATTGGCGCGAGCCAGGGCAGCCTGGAACGGCGCCGGGTCAATCTGGAACAGCACATCGCCGGCCTTGACGTCGGCACCCTCTTCGAATCGCTTGTGCAGCACGATACCGGCCACCCGGGCCCGCACTTGCGCCACCCGCATCGGTTCGACCCGGCCCGGCAGGGTCGAAGCCAGGCTCAGCGGCTCGCTGGCCACTGTCACCAGTTCCACCGGGAATGCTGCAGGCGCAGCGGCCTGCGGTTCACCCGCCGAGTCACACCCGGCCAGCGCCACGGCCACCGCCAGCCAACTGGCCACCCCAATTGCACGCAAGTTGCTCATCACATCACCCGAGCTTTTGATTGAAAACGGCGCGAATGGTACTCAGGCATACTGAATGAGTCAATTTAGTCTCATTTGATATTCGTGTGAATAATTGTAAGCACCTGCCCGGTCGTCGGCTTGCCGCATACCCCACCCAAGCAAGGCGTCAAATGATTACCAAGCCCTGCGGAGAACGCCCATGCCCCTGCACCCCGTGGCCACCCTCGCCCAACTCGATCAACAGCGCCCCCTGCGCGTTCAGGCCGGGGCCGAAGAGGTGATCCTGGTTCGCCATGGCGACCAGGTGCGCGCCTACCAGGGCAACTGCCCCCATGAAGGCGCGCCGCTCGATGAAGGCGTGGTATGCGGCGGCCTGCTGGTTTGCCCTTGGCACAAGGCTGCATTCGCCGTGGATGAAGGCGCGGTGTGCGAACCGCCCGCGCTGACGGGCCTGCGCCGCTACCCCGTGCAGATCAAGGGCGAGCAGGTCTGGGTCGATGATCAAGCCCTGCCCCTGGCGGCAACGCCCCGCCACAGCGATGCACGGGTGTTCGTGGTGGTCGGTGCCGGCGCTGCCGGTTCAGCGGCCGTGGCCACTCTGCTCGACCATGGCTTCGGCGGGCGCCTGGTCTGGGTCGATCAGGAACAGCCCAGCGCCTACGATCGCACCGCCCTGAGCAAATTCGTCATCGCCGGGCAGATGCCGCCGGACGAGGTACCGACGCTGCTGGAGCCCGACGTGCTGCGCCAGAAGCCGTTGCAGCGCCTGCACGCCAAGGTGCGCAGCCTGAACGTGGCCGGCCGTGAAATCGTCCTCGCCGATGGCCAGCGCCTGAAGTACGACGCGGCCCTGCTGGCCACCGGCGGCAAGCCCAAGCGCCCCGAACTGCCCGGCGTGCAATTGCCCGGCATCTGCGTGCTGCGCTCGCGCGAGGACGCCGCGCGCCTGCTCGACCTGGCCGAACCCGGCCAGCCGGTGGTGATCGTCGGCGATGGCTTCATCGGCCTGGAAGCGGCTTCGGCACTGCGCAAGTACGGCCTGCAGGTGCATGTGGTGACCCGCCATGCGGTGCCGCTGGCGAAACAGCTGGGCGAACGCATTGGCCTCAGCCTGCGCGAGCTGCACGAGCGCAAGGGTGTGGTGTTCCATGGCCCCACCGAAGTGGCCGCCTTCGAAGGCGGTGAGCGGGTCGAGGCAGTGCTCCTCGCCAACGGCGAGCGCCTGGCCACACCACTGGTGCTGCTGGGCACGGGCATCACGCCGGCTACCGGGTGCCTCCAGGGCCTGCAACTGGGCGAAGACCGCTCGGTGCAGGTCGACGCCCATCTGCAGGCCGCCGAAGGCCTGTGGGCGGCCGGCGATATCGCCACCTTCCCCCTCGCCGGGCGCCCGGTGCGCATCGAGCACTGGCGCCTGGCCCAGCAACAGGGGGTGATCGCTGCCGCCAACATGCTCGGCGAGCGGCGCCGCTACGATGATGTGCCGTTCTTCTGGACCTACCAGCATGGGCGCACCCTCGAGGTGCTCGGGCATGGCCGCCAGTGGAACCGCATCGAGTATGTCGGTGAGCCCGAGCACGGCGATTTCATCGCCCTGCAATGCATCGACGACCAGGTCGAGGCGGTGATCGCCAAGGGCTATGCGCGGGCCATGGCGGTGCTGTCGCAACGGATGAAACGGCCGTTGTCCAGCCGCGAGGCGCGGGAGCTGATAGATGCCTGGCCAGACTGACTCAGTCCAGCGCGCCGTGCAGCACCTCATAGATAAGGCCAGTGGCAGCCGCCACCAGGATCAGGTCGGTCCCCGCCTGGAGCCAGTCATAGCCATCGTAATGGGGTAGTTGGCCCAGCAGCCTGCCGTCAAGTTTCTTGGCTATGCCCGGGGGCAGCGGCTTGCCGCGGGCGAGGTTTTTCTGGATGCCTGGCGGCAAAGGCGCCGCAGGTGCCCAGTAGTCATGGTAGCGGTCAAGGGTGATCCGCACCCCGCCGACATCCACCTGGGGACCGCCGTGGTAGGCATTGCCAGCTTTGTCGGGCTTGCCCTTGCCTGCTTTATCGTGCTGCTGGCCATGGGCGTTGCCCTTGCCCTGGCCATTGCCGGGGTCCGCCAGCAGCAGCGGCGAAGTGCCGAGCATGGCGAGGCTGGTGACGATGGCGATGATCTGCTGCGACTTCATGGGCCTGCTCCCTGGTAATCGATTGGCGCACGGTCAAGCATCGATCAACCGGCGCACCAGGGCAAGGCTGGCACCTGCACCTTTCAAAGTGCCCGGGTTCTGTGTAAAAACACCTGACCCTCATCGCACGCAAAGGATTCCCGGCAATGATCTACCGCCCCCTCGGCCACAGTGGCCTGCAAGTCTCGGCCCTCACCCTCGGCAGCATGATGTTCGGTGAGCAGACCAGCACCGAAGACGCCCTGCGCATCATCGACAAGGCCTGGGACCAGGGCATCAACTTCGTCGACACCGCCGATGTGTACAACGGCGGGCGTTCCGAGGAGATCGTCGGCGAGGCGGTGGCGCGCAACCGCCAGGAGTGGATCGTCGCCTCCAAGGCCGGCTACGGCCCGGTGGATGGCCTGCCCAACCGCAGCGGGCTGTCGCGCAAGCACCTGTTCAACGCCATCGAAGCCACGCTCACGCGCATGGGCACCGACTACCTGGACATCTACTACCTGCACCGCGAAGACCACAGCGTGCCATTGGAAGAGACCGTGCGGGCGATTGGCGACCTGCTGGCGCAAGGCAAGATCCGCTACTGGGGCGTGTCCAACTTCCGCGGCTGGCGCATCGCCGAGATCTGCAACGTCGCCGACCAGCTCGGCGTGGCCAAGCCGGTGGTCAGCCAGCCGCTGTACAACATCGTCAACCGCCAGGCCGAGCCTGAGCAGCTGACCGCAGCGGCCTACCATGGCCTGGGCGTGGTGCCGTTCAGTCCGCTGGCCCGTGGCGTGCTCAGCGGCAAGTATGCCCCGGGCTCGGTGCCGGACGCCGGCAGCCGCGCCGGGCGCCAGGACAAGCGGATCATGGAAGTGGAATGGCGCCAGGAGTCGCTGGGCATCGCGCAGAAGATCCACGCCTACACCGAGGCCAAGGGCGTGGGCATCGTCGAGTTCGCGATTGCCTGGGTGCTGAACAACCGCCTGGTCAGCTCGGCCATCGTCGGCCCGCGCACCGAGGCGCAGTGGGACACCTACGCCGGTGCCCTGGAGGTGAAGGTCACCGCCGAAGACGAAGCCTTCATCGACTCGCTGGTAACCCCGGGCCATGCCTCCACGCCCGGCTTCAACGATGTGGCGCACTTTGTCAGCGGGCGCCTGCCGCGCGCCTGAGTGCTGCCTGGGTGGCGCGGCTCAGCGCCGCGCCACCTGCCACAACCGTGCAACGTCCCCTGCCCGTGCCTTGAGCAGATTGCCCGCGTCGGCACAGGCCTGCTCCAGGCTCATCGGCCCACTGGCCAGGGCAAATGCGGCGTCGATGCCGTGCGCATACAGCTGCTCATAGCCCGCGCCCAAGGTACCAGCCAGCACCACAACGGGCACGCCATGGCGTTTGGCGACCCGCGCGACGCCCATGGGGGTCTTGCCGCGCAGGGTCTGCGCATCGAAACGCCCCTCGCCGGTGATCACCAGGTCGGCGCCCTGCACCAGCGTATCCAGCTGTGCCAACTCAGCCACCACCTCGACCCCAGGGCGAAACTGCGCGCCCATGAAGGCCTTGGCCGCAAAGCCCATGCCACCGGCCGCGCCGCTGCCCGGCTGATCGCGTACATCCTTGCCCAGCAACTGCGCGCAATGGTCGGCGAAATGGCCCAGTGCCTGGTCCAGCGCCTGCACCTGTTCGGGGCTGGCGCCCTTCTGCGGGCCGAAGATCGCCGAAGCGCCATTGGCGCCGCACAGCGGGTTGTCGACATCGGCAGCGACCTCTACCTGTACTTGCGCCAGGCGCGGGTCGAGGCCGCTGGCGTCGATGCGGGCCAGTTGCGCCAGGGCCAGGCCGCCTTCGGCCAGCGCTTGGCCTTGTGCATCCAGCAGGCGCAGGCCAAGGGCGCGCAGCATGCCACTGCCGCCGTCGTTGGTGGCGCTGCCGCCGATGGCCAGGACAATGCGCCGGGCGCCGGCCGCCAAGGCAGCGGCGACCAGCTCGCCAGTGCCCCAGGTGCTGCTGCGGCAGGCATCGCGCTGGGCGCTGGGAATCAGCTGGATACCGCTGGCCTGGGCCATCTCGATCACGGCAGTACGGCTCTCGGGCAGCCAGCCCCAGGCAGCTTCCACGCTCGCCCCCAATGGCCCACGCACCTGCTGGCGGCGCTGTTCGCCATGGCTGGCGGCGACGATGGCCTCCATGGTGCCTTCGCCGCCATCCGCCATTGGGCACTCGACCAGGGTAGCCTGCGGCCACACCTGGGCCAGGCCGCTGGCGATGGCGCGGGCGACACCGGCAGCGTCGAGGCTGTCCTTGAACGAATCGGGGGCGATGACGACTTTCATGGGGCTACTCCTGTGCTGATGCCTCGCATGCTGACAGTTGTGTGATGGGGGGGCCTCTGTCGGATGCACAAAAGTGGGGGGTGGGTGTTTGGGCGGATGACTGGTTGATCAGGATTGGGTTATGGCCACCAGGTGCATGGCGATGGATGTGCAGCGCCTATGAGATCGAGCGCCGCCCGCGCGGCGCTTCGCGGGTAAACCCGCTCCCACAGTCTGTTTCGGGCCAGTCTCTCCTGTGCTATCACCTGGTCCGCCTTGTTGGTACGACGCGGTTTCAGCGTGGGCGTTGCCGCCGCCCCACATGACTCAAGGCATGCACCAAGGCAGGCGCCGGTACTTTCACAGGAATAATTGGCCCGAAACAAACTGTGGGAGCGGGTTTACCCGCGAAGCGCCGCGCGGGCGGCGCTCGATCTCACAGGCGCTGCACATCCATCGCCATGCACCTGGCCGCTCACATGCGATCCCAAGACAGGCGCCTGGCCGTCACATCGCAAAAATGCCACGGTTCGGCAAACCCCAATCTCAGAACAACTGCCAGGTGTACACCAGGATCAACCGGTTCTCATCGATATCACTGCGATAATTGGACCGCGCCATGGCATTGCGCACCCTAATCCCCAACCCCTTGAGCACCCCGCTCTGCACCGCATACCCCAGGTCGATATCCCGCTCGCGGTCGCGCCCCTCGAAGCCCTTGCCAGTATCGACGTTGTCGCCGGTGATATAGCGCACCGTGGCCGTCAACCCCGGGATACCCATGGCCGCGAAGTTGTAGTCGTAGCGCAGCTGATACGAGCGCTCGTCGGTATAGGCGAACTCGTAGGTCGGCACTTCGTTGCCCAGCGGGCTGATGTTGGCGAACACCCGCGGGAACGGGCTGTCGCCGTACATGGCCTGGTAACCGGCGCCGAAGCTATGCCCCCCACGCTTGGCGGTGAACATCGAAAAGAATGCCTGGTTGTCGATATCACCCAGCAGCGCATCGCCATCCTCGCGGGCCGTGAAGTAGCCCAGGTTGGCACTGAGTACCCAGTCCCCCACCGGTTTGCTGTGCTTGAAGCCGACGAAACTCTGCTGGTAGATATCTTCCAGCTGCCCGTGCCACAGGCTCAGGCTGCTCAGGTTGGCATTGAACGCGTAGTCGCCACCGACATAGTTGAACGCATCGCTCTCGGCCTGGCGCATGGGCACATGGCCGAGCATGGCGTTGAGCTTGCCGTCGCCAGCTTCATTGCGCAGGTGGGTGGAACTGAGGTGGCCGGCCTGCACGGTCAACCCGTCGATTTCACTGGAGCTCAGGCTCAGGCCCTGGTAGGTCGGCGGCAGCAGCCGGATATCGCTGAAGGTCAGCACCGGCAGGTTGGGCTGCAGTTCGCCTGCACGCAGTTCGGTCTTTGACAGCCGCGCCTTGAACGTGGGCGCGATGCGGCTGTACTCACTGGCGGCGCGACCATCGTCGTGCACCGGCAGCAGGCCGGTGTTGACCCGGTCGGGGCTGCTGTCCAGGCGGATGCCGAGCAGGCCCAGAGCATCCACGCCAAAACCGACGGTGCCCGGCGTATAGCCGGACTTGAAATCGAGGATGAAGCCTTGGGCCCACTCCTCGGCCCTGGACTGCGGGTTGGCGCCGACGATGTCCGAGTAATCACGGCTGAAGTAATAGTTGCGGGCGCTGAGGCTGGCCTTGGCGTCCTCGAAAAAGCCGCCGTCGGCAGCCCACAGTGGTTGGCTGAGCAGGCTCAGGCCGATGGCGACGCAAGGGGTGTGGTTCATTCCGAAGCTCTCTGATCTTGTTGTTATGTGATAAAGCGCAGAACCAGAACGTGATGGGTGGCTCAGGACTCCTGTTCAGCAGTGGCGGCGCGCAGCCGTGGCCGGCGCAGGCTGACCAGCGCGTGGGCGAGCAGGCCGAACAGCAGCCCCCAGAACGCCGCCGACAGCCCAAGGAAAGTCACGCCCGAAGCGCTGACCAGGAAGGTGAACAGCCCGGCATCGCGCTCGCCGGGCTCGGCCAGGCTGCGCGCCAGGGCCTCGCTGATCGCGCCGTACAGGGCCAGGCCTGCAAGCACGGCGATCAGCGCGGCGGGAAACGCGGCGAACAACGACATCAAGGTGGCCCCGGCAATGCCCAGCAGCAGATACAGCGCACTGCCCGCCACAGCCGCCACATAGCGTCTGCGCGGGTCTTCGTGGGCCTCGCGGCCGGTGCACAGGCTGGCGGTGACCGCCGCCAGGTTCAGCCCGTGGCAACCGAACGGCGCCAACAGCAGGCCGCCCAGGGCACTGGCACTGATCAGTGGGCTGGCCTCTGTGCGGTAGCCGGCATTGCGCAGCACCGCCATGCCCGGCATGAACTGCCCGGTCAGCGCCACCAGCACCAGCGGCAACGCCAGGCTGAAGGTCGCGGCCAGGCTGAATTGCGGCGTGGTCCATTGCGGCGTGGCCAGGGCCAGCACCAGTTCGCTGCCGCGAAATTCGCCACTGGCCACGGTCACCAGGGCGCCCACGGTCAGTACCGCCGCCACCGCATAACGCGGTTGCACCCGGCGCATCAGCACGTAGCTGACGAACATCGCCAGCAGCAATACCGGCTGCACCGGCAAGGCGCGGAACACCTCGATGCCGAAGCTGAACAGGATCCCGGCCTGCATGCCGGCGGCGATGGAACCGGGCAGCCGGGCGATCAGGCGGTCGAAGGCGCCACTGATGCCGATCAGCAGCAGCACCGTATTGGCCATCAGGTAGGCGCCGATCGCCTGCTCCAGGCCAATGTGCGGCAAGGCGGTGACCAGTAACGCCGAGCCCGGTATCGACCAGGCGATCACCACCGGTACCCGGTAGCGCAGGCTTAGCAGGCCGCCCAGCACAGCGCTGCCCATGGATACCGCCCACACCCAGGAGGACAGCTGGCCGTGGGACAGGCCGGCGGCTTCGGCGGCGTGGAAAATGATCACCAGCGGGCCGGCATAGGAAATCAGCGTGGCGATGCAGCCGGCCACGACGGCGGACAGGGAGCAATCCTTGAACAGGGTTTTCATGACACCTCTCGCATCGGCAACGGATGGCAAGGGCTTCGCCCTTGATCGCTGGCAAGCCAGCTCCCACAGAGATCAGCGCCCCCTGTGGGAGCCGGCTTGCCGGCGATTGGCCCTCAGCCCTCTTGCAACGCCCGCGGCCGCCCGCTGCGCTGTTCGGCGTCGCTGTCATGGGCCTTCTGCAGCTGGAAATCGAACTGCATTTCGGCATAACGCCCCGCCCCTCCCCGCGCCCCGTCCTCGCGGAAGGTGATCTCCCCCACCAACCCATCCCGGGTGGCATAGGCGAAGTCGTCCCACAGGTACTTGTCGCCGGCCAGGTTGATCTGCGTGGTCAGGTGCCGATGGCCCGGCGCCGAGATGAAGAAGTGGATGTGCGCCGGGCGCTGGCCGTGGCGGCCGAGCAGGTCCAGGCACTCCTGGGTCGGCCCCTGGGGGTCGCAGCCATAGCCGGACGGCACGATGGAGCGCGCGCGGTAGCGGCCCTCGGCGTCGGTGACGATGCGTCGGCGCAGGTTGTATTCGGACTGGCTCTGATCGAAGAACGAATAGGTGCCGCGGGTGTTGGCATGCCACAGGTCCACCGTGGCCCCGGCCAGCGGCTGGCCATCGGGGCCGCGCACCTGGCCTTCGAGGTACATCACCGTGGCCTCGCCCTCCTCGCTGCCATCGTCCATGCGCACCACGGCCTGGGCCAGCGGTGCACCGGCCACGTACAGCGGGCCTTCGATGGTGCGCGGGGTGCCGCCGGTCAGGCCGACCTCGGCATCCTTGGCGTCCTGCAGCAGGTCGAGGAAGTGCTCGATGCCAAGCCCGGCCACCAGCAGCCCGGCTTCGCCGCGACCGCCCAGGCGGTTGAGGTAGTCGACGGCGAGCCAGAATTCGTCCTCGCTGACCTCCAGGTCCTCGATCAGCCGCGCGGTGTCCTGCAACACGCGCTGGACGATGCGCTTGAGGCGCGGGCTGCCCTCGTCATTGCCAAAGCCTGCGGCTTGTTCGAAGAATTTCTGCACATCAGGGGTGTGGGCGATCTTCACGGTCATGCTCAGGTACCTCGTGTTGTTCTTGTCGTTGGGGGTTTCAGCGGTCGTCGCTGTGGACCGACGAGGGGTGGCGGCACAGGCCGGCGACCTCGATGTCCATGTAGGGGAACAGCGGCAGCTGCATCAGGGTGTCGTGCAGCGCCTCGACGCTGGGCACGTCGAACACGCTGTAGTTGGCGTAGTGCCCGGCGATGCGCCACAGGTGGCGCCAGGTGCCGTCGCGCTGCAGGCGCTGGGCCAGCTGCTTTTCGTCGGCCTTGAGTTGCGCGGCCTTGGCCGGGTCCATGTCGACCGGCAGCTTTACGGTCATCTTTACGTGGAACAGCATGGTGTTCTCCTTACGTCAGTCGTTGCTGCTGTGGGAGCGGGCTTGCCCCGCGAACACGGGCGAAGCCCGTGCCATCCACCGCGGTGCCTGCTTCGCGGGGCAAGCCCGCTCCCACAGGGATTGGGTGTTGCTTCAGCTACGGCGGGCGAAGCGTGCGAGCTGCGCCTCGTCCAGGGTCAGGCCCAGGCCTGGGGTGCTTGGGACGTGCAACTGGAAGTCGCGGTACACCGGCGGCTGGTTGACGATCTCTTCGGTCAGCAGCAGCGGACCGAACAACTCGGTGCCCCAGGTCAGCTGGCGAATGGTCAGGAAGGCATGGGCCGAGGCCAGGGTGCCCACGCTGCCTTCGAGCATGGTCCCGCCGTACAGGGCGATACCGGCCGCTTCGGCGATCTGCGCGGTGCGCAGCACGGCGCGCGGGCCACCGTTCTTGGCGATTTTCAGGGCGAAGATGCTCGCCGCGCCGTCGGCGGCCAGGCTGAAGGCGTCCTCGACGCTTTCGATGGACTCGTCGGCCATGATCGGCGCCGGGCTGCGCTGGTTCAGGCGGACCTGCCCGCCACGGTTGATGCGCGAGATCGGCTGTTCGATCAGGTCGATGCCGTTGTCGCCCAGCACCTGGCAGGCGCGGATGGCCTGGGACTCGTCCCAGTACTGGTTGACGTCGACACGCACGCTGGCGCGCTCGCCCAGCTCGCGCTTGATCGCCACCACGTGCTTGAGGTCCTGGGCCAGCGGGTTGGCGCCGATCTTCAGCTTGAACACCCGGTGCCGGCGAATTTCCAGCATGTGCTCGGCCTCGGCGATATCGCGGGCGGTGTCGCCACTGGCCAGGGTCCAGGCCACTTCCAGGCTGTCGCGCACGCGGCCACCGAGCAGCTCGCTGACCGGCAGGCCCAGGCGCTTGCCCTGAGCGTCGAGCAAGGCGCTCTCGATACCGGACTTGGCGAAGGTGTTGCCCTTGGCCAGCTTGTCCAGCTTGAGCATGGCCGCGTTGATGTTGTCGGCGGCCATGCCGACCAGCGCCGGCGCCAGGTAGGCGTCGATATTGGCCTTGATGCCTTCCGGGCTTTCGTAGCCGTAGGCCAGGCCACCGATGGTGGTGGCTTCGCCGATGCCTTGCACACCGTCGCTGCAGCGCAGGCGCAGGATCACCAGGGTCTGCTGCTGCAGGGTGTGCATGGCCAGCTTGTGCGGGCGGATGGTCGGCAGGTCGACGATGATCGCCTCCAGCCGGTCGATGGTCGGGCTTGTCATGCCAAGGCTCCAGTTCAGTCAGTAAAGGGTCAGGCCGTCGCCGCCAGGGCCTGGCGCCGGCCACTGGCCAGGTGCACGGCCATGGCCAGGGCGGCGATCGCGCCGGGGATGGCGAAGGCGATGAAATTGAGTTGCAGCGGCAGGTTGATGCCCATCAGCGCGCCACCGAGCAGCGGGCCGACGATGGCGCCGTTGCGGCCGATGCCGGAGGCCCAGCCCAGGCCGGTGGAACGCACCGACAGGCCGTACAACTGGGCGGCGCCGGCGTACAGCAGGATCTGCGTGCCGATGGTGGTGGCGCCGGCGATGAAGATCAGCAGGTACAGCACCGGCATCGGGCTGTTGACCCCCAGCAGGCTGATCGACAGCGCGGCGGCGATGAAGAACGCCACCTTGACCTTGACCAGGTTGTAGCGGTCGCCCAGCCAGCCGCCGAGGATCGCCCCGGCCATGCCGCCGAAGTTGAGCACCAGCAGGAACGACAGGCTCGAACCCAGGCTGTAGCCGGCGTTGGCCATGAGTTTCGGCAGCCATGAGCTCAGTGCGTAGACCATCAGCAGGCAGCAGAAGAACGCCAGCCACAGGGCCAGGGTGCGGATGGCCAGGCCGTTGCGGAACAGTTCCAGCACCGAGGCGCCCTGCCCTTTCTTGTCCACGGCCTGCAGTTGATCATCGGCTTGCACGTCGCACTGCGGGTCAAGGCGTTTGAGCAGTTTGCGTGCCTCTGCCATGCGGCCCTGGCGCACCAGGAAGCCGATGGACTCGGGCAGGTAGTAGAGGATCACCGGCAGCAACAGCAGCGGCACGGCGGCGGCGAAGAACATCGACTCCCAACCGAAACGCGGCAACAGGAAGATGCCGACCCCGGCCGAAAGCATGCCACCCAGCGAGTAGCCACTGAACATGATCGCCACCAGGGTGCTGCGCAGGCGCTTGGGGGCGTATTCGTTCATCAGCGCCACGGCGTTGGGCATCAGCCCACCGCAACCTAGCCCGGCAAAGAAGCGATACAGGCCGAACTCGCTGGGGCTGCTGGCGAAGCCGTTGAGGATGGTGGCCCCGGAGAACAGCGCGAAGCAGATGGCGATGCCCTTCTTGCGCCCGATGCGGTCGGCCAGGCTGCCAAACAGCAAGGCGCCGAACATCATGCCGAACAGCGCGTAGCTGCCCAGGGCGCCGGCCTGCAGCGGGGTCAGGCCCCATTCTTTCATGAGGGTCGGCAGGACCACGCCGTAGATGAACAGGTCGTAGCCGTCGAAGATCAGCAGCAGGCCGCACCAGGCCATGACCATCCAGTGGAAGGGGCTGAAGCGGGCGTTGTCGATGATCGGGTGCACGTCGAGTGTTCGCATGGCATCTGTCTCTTTTGTTTTTGTTGTGTGAAGAGAAAACCTTGCCGGGGCGGCCGTCAGCCGAGGTCGCCACCGCCCACCGGCAGGGTTACGCCGGTGATGTACGAGGCCTCGTCAGAGGCCAGGAAGAGGATTGCGCCGACCTGTTCGTCGAGGCTGCCGTAGCGCTTCATCAAGCTGCTGGATACGGTCTGGTCGACGATCTGCTGGTACCAGCCTTTCTCCTGCGTGCTCTGCTCGGCCTGGTTGCGCGGGATGCGCCGGGGCGGTGCCTCGGTGCCGCCGGGGGCAGTGGCATTGACGCGGATGCCGCGCTCGGCGGTTTCGAAGGCCAGGCACGCGGTGAGCGCGTTGACGCCGCCCTTGGCCGCGCCGTAGGGCACGCGGTTGACGCCACGGGTGGCGATGGACGAAACGTTGACGATGGCGCCGCTGCCGCGTTCGAGCATGTAGGGCAAGGCGGCGTGGCAGCACCACAGGGTGGGGAACAGCGAGCGCCGCACTTCGGCCTCGATCTGCTGCACCTCGTAGTGTTCGAACGGCTTGGCCCAGATGGTGCCGCCGACGTTGTTGATGAGGATGTCGAGGCGGCCGAAGGTTTCCACGGCGCGGGCCATGACCGTGGCACAGTCGGCGTGTTGCTCGAGGTCCGCGGTGAGGGTCAGCATGCCCTCGCCGGCCAGCTCATGGACCAGCTCGGAGCGGTCCACCGCCACCACCTGCGCGCCTTCGGCCTTGAGCCGCCAGCACACGGCGCGGCCGATGCCTTGGGCGGCGCCGGTGACCAGGGCGACTTTGTTGTGGAATCGGTTGTTCATGTCGATCTCCTTGTGGGAGCTGGCTTGCCAGCGATGAGGCCGGAACAGCCAGCCAAGATTGCTGGGCGAGGGCTTCGCCCTCGATCGCTGGCAAGCCAGCTCCCACATCGGCTCTGCCCGCCATCGCAATAAAAAGAGGCCACCCTCACCCGCACGATGCGGGCAGCCCCGTAAAAGCCTCAGGCTGCCGCGGCGAACTTCTCGTAGTAGAAGTTGGCCGGGGTAATGCCCTGTTCGCGGATGTACTGGCTGACCGCCTCGACCATCGGCGGCGGGCCGCACAGGTACACATCCACATCGCCTTCGTTGAGGTGGCGTGGCTCGATGTGCTGGGTCACGTAGCCCTTCTGCGGGTACTGGCTGTCGGGGTTGGCCACGCAGGCGCTGTAGGTGAAGTTGGGGATGCGCGCGGCCAGGGCCTGCAGGCGGTCCAGCTCGACTAGGTCGAAGTCGTTGGTCACGCCGTAGATCAGGTGCAGTGGGTGCTCGCTGCCCTGCTCGGCGATCTTCTCCAGCATGGCGGTGAATGGCGCGAGGCCCGTGCCGCCGGCCAGCAGCAGCAAGGGGCGCTGGATCGGCCGCAGGTAGAAACTACCCAGCGGCCCGGCCAGGCTCATGCTGTCGCCAGCCTTGGCCAAACCGGTGAGGAAGCTGCTCATCAGCCCGCCCGGCACGTTGCGGATCAGGAAGCTGACTTCGCCGTCCTTGGGCAGCGAGCTGAACGAATAGGCGCGGCTCTGCTCGCTGCCCGGCACCTTGAGGTTGACGTACTGCCCCGGCAGGAACGCCAGGCGGTTCAGTGCCTCGCCCTTGATCGACAAGGCGATGGTGCTGGCCGACAGCTGGCGCACAGCGCTGATGGCCGCCTCGAAGCTGGCCTGCTCGGTCTTGCACAGCTGCGACGAGGCCGGGATGCGCACCACGCAGTCGCTTTCGGCGCGCATCTGGCAGGTGAGCACGTAGCCCTGGGCGATTTCTTCCGCGCTCAGGGCGTCCTCGATGAAGTTGTCGCCCAGGTCGTAACGGCCCGATTCGGCCTTGCATTTACAGGTGCCGCAGGCGCCGTCACGGCAATCCAGCGGAATGTTGATGCCCTGGCGGTAGGCGGCATCGGCCACGGTCTCATGGCCGTCGGCCTCGATGAAGCGGGTGACCCCGTCTTCGAAATTCAGTGCGATCTGGTAGCTCATGGTGCACCTCACGGGCGAGCCTGGCCGCGGCGCGCCGAGAGGCACACCGACAGGCTCGGCCTGGTGGATCAGATGTGGTAGATGTCGATGACCTGACGGACGTAGTCGTTCTTCAGCACCACCTTCTTGTGCCTGATCAGCGGCTGCTCGCCGCGCAGGTCGAGGGTGTAGAAGCTGGTGCCGAAGTAGCTGTCGGTGGTCTTGTAGCGAAAGCTCAGGGTGTGCCAGTTGAAGCGCACCTGGCAGTTGCCCTCGCCCTGCTCGACGATCTCGATGTTGCTGATGTTGTGCGAGGTGCGGGTGTCCGGCACGGTGGCGCTGGAGCGCTCGGTCTTGATGCGGAATACCCGGTCCTCGAGGCCGCCACGGTTGCCGTACCAGATCAGCGAGATCTCGCTCTGCGGGTCTTCGGTCAGGCTGTCGTCATCGTCCCAGGACGGCATCCAGAACGTCGCATCGCTGCTGTACAGCTCCAGCCATTGGTCCCACTGGGCATCGTCCAGGTAGCGCGCTTCGCGGTAGAGGAAGTCGCGCACGGTGTCATGCAGGCTCATTGCACGGCCTCCACGGGGATCAGTTGCTGTTCGTCTTTCAACGCCTGGATCATGGTGTCCTGCCAGTACTTGTGCTGCAGTACGAACAAGCCTTCGTCCTCGGTGCGCACACCCGACAGCAGCGGTTTGAGTTCGATCTCCTTCGCCGCTTCGTCGGCACCTTCGACCCAGTGCTGCGCGCCGCGCGACATGTCGTTCCAGCCGGTGCCGCCGCCGTAGCCGGTCTGGCAGGAGCGGAACTCTTCCAGGTCATCCGGGGTGGCCATGCCACTGACGTTGAAGAAGTCCTCGTACTGGCGGATGCGCTTGGCCCGAGCATCGGCGCTCTCGCCCTTCGGCGCGATGCAGTAGATGGTGATCTCGGTCTTGTTCACCGAAATTGGCCGGGCGATACGGATCTGCGAGCTGAACTGGTCCATCAGGTACACGTTCGGGTACAGGCACAGGTTGCGCGAATTCTCGATCATCCAGTCGGCGCGGGCCTGGCCGAAATCGGCGGCCAGCTGGTCGCGGCGCTCGTAAGCCGGGCGATCCTCGGGGTTGGCCCAACGGGTCCACAGCAGCAGGTGGCCGTGGTCGAATGAGTAGAAGCCGCCACCCTGCTTGGCCCAGGCGCCGGCGCTCATGGTCTTGATCTCGTCGCCCGCTTCGCGCTGCTTGCGCTGGTTCTGGGTGGCGGCGTAGTTCCAGTGCACGGAGCTGACGTGGTAGCCGTCGGCGCCGTTTTCGGCGGTGAGCTTCCAGTTGCCTTCGTAGATGTAGGAGCTGGCGCCGCGCAGCACTTCCAGGCCCTCAGGGGACTGGTCGACGATCATGTCGATGATCTTCGCCGACTCGCCCAGGTGCTCGACCAAGGGTTTCACGTCGGCGTTCAGGCTGCCGAACAGGAAGCCGCGGTACGATTCGAAACGCGCCACCTTGGTCAGGTCGTGGGAGCCGTCGCAGTTGAAGTTGTCGGGGTAGCCGGCGTTGCTCGGGTCCTTGACCTTGAGCAGCTTGCCGCTGTTGTTGAAGGTCCAGCCGTGGAACGGGCAGGTGTAGCTGGACCGGTTACCGCGCTTGTGCCGGCAGAGCATGGCGCCGCGGTGACTGCAAGCATTGAGGAAGGCGTTGAGCACCCCGTCCTTGTTGCGCGCGATGAAGATCGGCTGGCGCCCCATGGTCAGGGTGAGGAAGTCGTTGTTTTCAGGGATCTGGCTTTCGTGGGCCAGGTAGATCCAGTTGCCCTCGAAGATGTGCTTCATCTCCAGGTCGAACAGGCGTGGGTCGGTGAACATTTCACGCTTGCAACGATAGACGCCCTTCTCCCGGTCATCTTCGAGCATGGCATTGAGGTAGTCGAATCCCAGGGACATGGCCAGGGCCTCCATTGTTATTGTTCAGGCCGGGTCAGGTTATGCCCTGGGTGGGGGTGCAGATATCCAGATCGTGCAAAATGCTATCCGTTTTGTGCAAAGCCTGTTGCGGGGTACCTTTTTTGTCGAGCCGCATCGGGCCAGTGAACTCACGCTCGCTTTTTGTAGGTTGTCTACGAATGCTCCGCGGTCGCCAGTCCTGCTTGCGACCGCGGAGTTCAACAATCGGAACCATACCGGGTGATGACGAAGTGGCTATTTGATGACGGTGAATGTCAAGGGCATGGAGGCTTTCCCAGGGCGATGATCTATATAATAGATGTATCTGACAGTGAATGTCGCCGGAAACTGATAGTTATTGAACTGGTCAGATATGCACACAGCCGTATCCCCGGGAGCCTTGTCGGCCACTGTTTCTTTATGAAAGAGCATGGGAGGGCCGTTCGGAGTGATGACTTCTACCTTGTATCTGTAAGGCCGCGCGATGTCTATGACTATGTCTATGTCTTTGCCTGTGTCTTTATCTTTGACTTTGACTTTCTCTTTGGGCTCGTCGAGGGTAATCACGACTTGACGCGTAGCGTTACTGCCACGCAGATCAACAACGTTATCCTTCGAGAGTGGACTCACTGTCGGAGCGGAAAGGATCTGATGGCGTTCGCCGACATTCAGGCGAATTTCCCCACCTTGTTCTGTGTCATAGTGGTGGGATTTCAACTTGACATCCAAGTAGCCACCATCAAAATCCTTAAACTTCTCCCCTATTTTTTTATCTTCATCGTTAAAAACAAATGTCATTGGCTCTGCCGGATTGACCACTTGACCGGGTAGGTAAAGCCAATCTTTAAATTTTTCCCTTCTTTCGTGCGAGCATGCAAGAGCACATACACTGTTTCGCCGGGTTGATGGCTTCGGTCCGGCGGGATGGTCACATGCAAACTGTCGATATCTGAAGCGATTTTCCATTCGATGAGGTTGCAGGCTGAGGTCAAGTCTTCTAATTGTTTTTTAGCTGTCCCCTGCAGCGCCGTCACGTTTTCTACCTTTTGCTCCAACTCAGCTTTCTTCTGCAGCAACGTATCAAATGAAGGATGCTCAAATTGTGCCTCATGCACTATTGGCGCTTTCATTACCATTTCATAAGAAATTCTCTTTTCGGCGACTTCGGAATAAGACGTTTTTACCCCATCGCGTTCAATGATATACATCGCCTGCAGCAGGCTACCAGACGGCGGCTTGCGCAAATCCGGGCCCAGTCTGAAGGTCAATTCCGCTGCCTCTGCTGTCACGGTCTGGGATCCAAGGGACCTGATGGTGGTTGCCACCATGTCGGTCGCCAATCCGTTGACCTTCAACATGACACTGACTTTGTCGCCCTCTTTCAGCTTTTCGCGCGGCACCGTAACCCATCCTTCGTTGACGTCATTCTCTGGGTCGACGAACTCAGGCGCCACCAGTAGGTCAAGGCCAAGCTTGACCTGCACCGTCACTACAGGTGACAAACCGCGAGAGACATTGCCCATTCCATTGATCGCACAGTAAGACAC
The DNA here is from genome assembly GCF_003940825.1 of Pseudomonas oryziphila. Taxonomy (NCBI): domain Bacteria; kingdom Pseudomonadati; phylum Pseudomonadota; class Gammaproteobacteria; order Pseudomonadales; family Pseudomonadaceae; genus Pseudomonas; species Pseudomonas oryziphila. The sequence goes on from NZ_CP034338.1 coordinate 2,987,999, forward strand.
CTTCAGCTCGTCATCTTGTGCAGCGATGAGCGTCAGCGCATCCACACCTATCTTGATCTCTGGGATGTACCATCCGCCCTCTGCCAACGCATCGATTCGCTGGACACCCACGAACAGGCACACTTTGTCACCCGGAGAGGTATTGGCCCAAGCCGGGATGGTCACCTGCACATTACTGGTGGCCTGTTCGAGGCGGATGCCCCCCTCAGCAGGCAGACTGACGATCGGCGCGGCCAATGCGTGGGGCGTTATTCGCTTGCCATCTTCGACATAGGCTTTGAATACGTCATCACCCGGGTGCGAGAGCCAAGCTGATGCTCTGAGGGTAATCGATTGATGCTCCGTTGCCTCGCCAACGCGCTGCAAGTGCGACGCAAACAGACCGCCTTTGCTATCGAGGGACGACTCGCTGACCTCGAATTCGATGCATTGCCCGATCTCGTCTTCGGTCACCGTGTGATTCACAGGTAACCCATTGCACCTGACCCGAAGACGGTCCCCTGCTCGCATGTTTTTGTAAGGCTGGACAATGGCCACCATCATGACGCCATTGACCATCGCCCACTGGTCATCGATGCCGAAGTCGACATCCTTGTAGGGAAAACGCGCGCCCTTGATGAAGGGGGGGCGCAGTTCACTGTTCTCCTGATTGGGGTAGCGCTCGTCGAGGTAAGCGTTGAATCTATCTAGGGTCGGCCTCAGCGCTGCAAGTTCTGTCCATTTCATGTTCGATCTCCCGGTGGGGGTTGCCTCCATTCCAACAACGCGCTCGGCCATCGACAACTGACAAAATTGATAGTCTCAACCCAACGGTAGTCGGGGGCATCCATGGGCTCATCACCGCCATAGCGAAAACCCATTGAATCGCTAGGCAAAGGTGCAGTAAGCTCGGGCTCATTCACTGGAGAGCAACATGTCGAAACATTCCTGCAACCACGCCAACCACACCGGTCGCCCAGCGCACCGCGTGCTGGCCGTTGCCGGTCGTAACGCCGTTGCACCCTTTTATTTTGGTTATTGGTTTAGCTACTAGGCGCCGATAACCCACCCGGCGCCCACTTTCGAGGGGCCGCCGAACACGAGAATACTCAAACCCCCGGTCGGCTCCCCGACCGGGGGTTTTGTTTTTCCGGGCCTTCACTTTCAACGCTTCATCTTGAGGACAGATTCATGAACTACGCCACTTACTACTACCCAAGCACCTATGCATGGCGATTTAGCCAATCCCGTTCGGGCCAGCCTGCCGCCTCCGTTCGGTCGATTTCCGGTGGCAATGCCGCACAACTACCTAATTTGACGACCAGTCGAACACCTCTATAGGGCCGACCGCGCGGGCCAGAACCCGCCGTCCGCCCAGGGAAAAAAAGCCATGCACGCCTCGAACCTCGCCCTGCCCCTGACCCAACCGCAAGCGGCCAACGCCACTGTCAGCAAGCGCCTGCCCAGCCCGCACCTGCTCAAGCAGCAGATGCCGCTGTCGACCGAACTTACCCAGCAAGTCCATGCCCATCGCCAGGCAATCCGCGCCATCCTCGAAGGCCGCGACGAACGCCTGCTGGTGATCGTCGGCCCGTGCTCGATCCATGACCCGCGCTCGGCGCTGGAATACGCCGACCGCCTGGCGGCGCTCAACCATGAAGTCGGCGACAAGCTGCTGCTGGTGATGCGCGCCTACGTTGAAAAACCCCGCACCACGGTGGGCTGGAAAGGCCTGGCGTACGATCCGCACCTCGATGGCAGCGACGACATGCACGCCGGCATCGCCCTGTCCCGTGGCTTGATGCTGAGCATGATCGAACGCGGCCTGCCGATCGCCACCGAGCTGCTGCAACCCATGGCCGCTGGCTACTTCGACGACCTGCTGGGCTGGGCGGCCATTGGCGCGCGTACCACCGAGTCGCAGATCCACCGTGAGATGGTCAGTGGCCTGGAGCTGCCGGTGGGCTTCAAGAACGGCACCGATGGCGGCATCGCCATTGCCTGCGACGCCATGCGCAGCGCCGCGCATCCGCACCGCCACTTCGGCATGGACGCCCAGGGCTACCCGGCGATCATCGAGAGCCTCGGCAACCCGGACACCCACCTGGTGCTGCGCGGTGGCCACAAGGGCCCGAACTACGATGCCCACAGCGTGGCCCAGGCGCGCCAGGGCCTGGCCAAGGCGGGCCTGGCGCCACGTATCATGGTCGATTGCAGCCATGCCAACAGCGGCAAGGACCCGATGCGTCAGCCCGCGGTATTCGAAGATGTGCTGCAGCAACGCCTGGCCGGCGACCGCTCGTTGGTCGGGGTGATGATCGAGGGCCACCTGTTCGACGGTTGCCAGGCTTTGGGTGCCGGCGCCCTGAAGTACGGCGTATCGATCACCGACGGCTGCCTGGGCTGGAGCGCGACCGAGAGCATGCTGCGCGAAGCGGCCAAACGTTTGTAGGAAACAGTCGGCAAGCCTTGCGAGACAGGGCCTAGACAAGTGCGCTAGGCTTGCCCTCTTCCACCCCCCTAGGAGCAGTTCCCCATGGCCCGAGCCACCGCCCGCCACATCCTGGTTGCCTCTGAAGACAAGTGCAACGAACTCAAAGCACAGATCGAAGCCGGCGCCGACTTCGCCGAAATCGCCAAGGCCAACTCCACCTGTCCGTCGAGCCGCCAGGGCGGTGACCTGGGCTCGTTCGGCCCAGGCCAGATGGTCAAGGAATTCGACACCGTGGTGTTCAGCGCCCCGGTTAACACTGTGCAAGGCCCGGTGAAGACCCAGTTCGGCTACCACCTGCTGGAAGTGACCAGCCGCCAGGACTGAGGCGTTCTTGATCGCCCGCCCCTGCGCTGAACCTGTGGGAGCGGGCTTGCCCGCGAATGCGTCCGCCCAGACAACGACGTTGCTCGAACGGACGCATTCGCGGGCAAGCCGGCTCCCACAGGTACTGTGTTGCATCGCCCTGGCGTGCATGGCCTGTTTCGCCCAGGCCGCCCCCACCCACGCCCTCACCGTCTACGGTGAAGCCCCCCGCTACCCCGCCAGTTTCCAGCACTTCGCCTACGTAAACCCGGACGCCCCCAAAGGCGGCAGCCTGCGCCGTTCGGCCCTGGAGATCGGCCAGTTCGACCACATCCTGCCGTTCATCGACAAGGGCATTGGCGTGAGCCAGGTCGAAGGCTGGCTATACGCGCCACTGGCCATGCGCGCCTTCGACGAGCCCTACACGGTCTATGGCCTGATCGCCCAGCGCCTGGAGCGCGGCCCCGACGACGCCTGGCTGCGCCTGTACCTCGACCCCCGCGCCACCTTCGCCGACGGCAAGCCGGTGCGCGCCGAGGATGTGCGTTTCACCTTCGATCTGCTGATGAGCAAGGGCAGCCTCAATTACCGCACGCGTTTCGCCGAAGTGGCCGGGGTGACAGTCGAAGGCCCGCGGCAGATACGCTTCGACTTCAAGCAGCCGCACGGACGCACCCTGGCGCTGGACCTGGCCAGCCTGCCCGTGCTGCCCGAACATGACTGGCAGCAGCGCGACTTCGCCAATGGTGCCGGTTTCGACAAGCCCGTGGGCAGCGGCCCGTACCGCATCAGCCGGATCGACAACGGCCGCAGCATCACCTTCGAACGCAATGCCGACTGGTGGGCCAAAGACCTGCCGGTGGCCCGTGGCCTGTACAACTTCCAGCGCCTGCGCATCGAGTACTTCGGCGACACCGAGGTGGCGCGCCAGGTGCTCAAGGGCGGCGGCTACGACTACAATCGCGAGTTCTCCGCCACCGCCTTCACCCTCGGCTACAACGGCGCCCAGCTCGACGACGGCCGCCTGCAACGCGCCCACCTGGGCCCGGCCAAGCCGCAAGTGGCCCAGGGTTTCGTGTTCAACCTGGCCAGGCCGCAGTTCCAGGATCGCCGGGTGCGCCAGGCCCTGGGCATGCTCTGGGACTTCGAGTGGAGCAACCGGCAGATGATGCGCAATCTGTACATCCGCCAGCAGAGCCTGTTCTCCAACACCGTGCTGGCAGCCCGCGCGCTGCCGGACGCGGACGAACTCAAGCTGCTTGAGCCGCTGCGCGGCCAAGTGCCCGACGAAGTGTTCAGCCAGGTGTTCAGCGCCCCGGTCACCGACGGCACCGGGATCATCCGCCCGCAGCAGTTGCAAGCCCTGGCCCTGCTCCAGGCCGCCGGCTGGCGCCCCGAAGGCGATCGCCTGGTCAACGCCCAGGGCGAACCGCTGAGCTTCACCTTCCTCAACGGCCAGTCGGGCATGGAGCGCCTGCTGCTGCCGTGGAAGCGCAACCTGGCGCAGATCGGCATCGAGCTGAACATCCGCAACGTCGACGCCGCGCAGTACGTCAACCGCCTGATGGCCCGCGACTACGACATGGTCGTCACCGGCTATCCGGTGACCCTGTCGCCGGGCAGCGAGCTGTACAACTATTTCGGCTCCGCCGCGGCCAACGACCCCGGTTCGAACAACCTGATGGTGCTCAAGGACCCGGCGGTGGACCACCTGCTCGACGGGCTGGTGCGCGCCAGCAGCCAGCCCGACATGCTGCGCCACGCCCATGCCCTGGACCGGGTGCTGCAATGGAACTACTACTGGATCCCCAACTACTACCCGCCGGGCAGCTCGACGGTCTGGTGGAATCGCTTCGGCCTGCCCAAGGTGCAAGCCACCTATGACGAAGGCCTGGACACCTGGTGGGAGGTCAGCCCGACGGCGCTGACCAGCGAACAGATGGCCGAACGGCTCGGGAAACAGCCATGACCAGCTACATCCTGCGCCGCCTGCTGCTGATCATCCCCACGTTGCTGGCGATCCTGCTGGTCAACTTCGCCATCGTCCAGGCCGCCCCCGGCGGCCCGGTGGAGCAGGCCGTGGCGCGACTCCAGGGCCTCGGCGGCGGCGCCCCCGGTGCACGGGCCGAGGCAGTGCACGGCGAGTCCCGCGCCACCCGTGGCCTGGACCCCAAGCTGATCGAGGAGATCAAGCGCCAGTACGGCTTCGACAAGTCCGCCCCCGAACGACTGTGGCTGATGCTCGGCCAGTACGCCCGGCTGGACTTCGGCCAGAGCTTCTTCCGCGGCGCCAAGGTCACCGACCTGATCCTGGAGAAACTGCCGGTGACGCTCTCGCTGGGTTTCTGGGCGACGCTGATCACCTACCTGGTGTCGATCCCGCTGGGCATCCGCAAGGCGGTGCGCCATGGCAGCCGCTTCGATGCCTGGAGCAGCGCGCTGATCGTGGTCGGCTATGCCCTGCCCTCGTTCCTGTTCGCCCTGCTGCTGATCGTGCTGTTTGCCGGTGGCACTTCGCTCAACTGGTTCCCGGTGCGCGGGCTGGTGTCGGATGACTTCGACCAGCTCAGCCTGCTGGGCAAGCTGGCCGATTACTTCTGGCACCTGGTGCTGCCGGTCGGCGCCCTGGTGATCGGCGGTTTCGCCACCTTGACCCTGCTGACCAAGAACGCCTTCCTCGACGAAATCTCCCGGCAGTACGTGGTCACCGCCCGGGCCAAGGGCCTAAGCGAACGCCGGGTGCTGTACGGCCATGTGCTGCGCAACGCCATGCTGCTGGTGGTGGCCGGGCTGCCGCAGGCGCTGATCACGGTGTTCTTCGCCGGCTCCCTGCTGATCGAGGTGATCTTTTCCCTCGATGGCCTGGGCCGCATGAGCTACGAGGCGGCGGTGTCGCGAGACTACCCGGTGGTGTTCGGCACGCTGTTCATCTTCACCCTGGCCGGGCTACTGATCCGCTTGATCGGCGACCTCTGCTACACGGCGCTCGACCCGCGCATCGACTTCGACGCGAGGGGCCGCTGATGCTCTCGCCCATCGCTCGACGCCGCCTGAAGCGCTTTCGCGCCAACCGCCTAGGCTGGGTCTCGCTGTGGCTGTTCGCCGGCCTGTTGATACTCAGCCTCGGCGCGGAGCTGGTGGCCAACGACAAGCCACTGCTGCTGTCCTACAAGGGCCAGCTGTATACCCCCGCGCTCAAGCGCTATACCGAGCAGCAATTCGGCGGCCAGTTGCCGTTCCAGCCCGACTACCGCAGCCAGTACGTGCGCCAACTGATCGAGGGCCAAGGCGGCTGGATGCTGTTCGCGCCCATCCCGTTCAGCGCCGACACCCCTAACTACGACCTGCAGGTACCCACCCCCAGCCCGCCCAGCGCGGTCAATTGGCTGGGCACCGATGATCAAGGGCGCGACGTGCTGGCGCGGGTGCTGTACGGCACGCGGGTGTCGCTGCTGTTCGCCTTTGCCCTGACCGTGCTCAGCGTGCTGATCGGCGTCACTGCAGGCGCCTTGCAGGGGTATCACGGGGGCTGGGTCGACCTGCTCGGGCAGCGCTTGCTGGAGGTGTGGTCGGGGTTGCCGGTGCTTTACCTGCTGATCATCCTCTCGGGTTTCGTCGAGCCGGACTTCTGGTGGCTGCTGGGGATCATGGCGCTGTTTTCGTGGCTGGCGCTGGTCGATGTGGTGCGCGCCGAGTTCCTGCGCGGGCGCAACCTGGAGTACGTCAAGGCAGCCCGCGCGCTGGGGCTGCCGGACAGCCAGGTGATGCTGCGGCATATCCTGCCCAACGCCATGAACGCCACCCTCACCTACGTACCCTTCATGCTCACCGGGGCGATCACTACCCTTACCGCGCTGGATTTCCTCGGTTTTGGCATGCCTGCGGGCAGTGCGTCACTGGGCGAGCTGGTGACCCAGGGCAAGCAGCACCTGGAGGCGCCGTGGCTGGGCTTTACCGCGTTCTTCGCCCTGGCGCTGATCCTGTCGTTGCTGGTGTTCATCGGCGATGCGCTGCGCGAGGCGTTCGATCCACGCAGGTAGATATGCCTGTACCAGCTCTATCGCGGGGCAAGCCCGCTCCCACAGGGATAGCGCCAGGTATTTAAGATGCTCCAACGTGGGAGCGGGCTTGCCCCGCGATAGGGCCTTCTGATTCAAGCGGATACTGCAAACATGCACGACAACCTCAAGGACTACCCCCAGGTCCGCCAACTGGCCATCCGTTCGCTGTTCGAGATCATCGAGCAGTCCAGCGAAGGCACGGTGATCGTCGACCGCCAGGCGCGCATCGTCTGGATGAACGAGCGCTATGCCCGACGTTTCGGACTGGCCGACGCCGCCAGCGCCATCGGCCAGCCTTGCGAGGCGGTGATCCCCGGCAGCTTGATGCGCGAGGTGGTGAGCAACGGCAAGCCGATCCTGCTGGACATGCTCGACACCCCCAACGAGCCGCTGGTGGTGATGCGCCTGCCGATCCACGACGACCAGGGCGCGCTGATCGGCGCCATCGGCTTTGCCCTGTTCGACGAGTTGCGCAGCCTGTCACCCTTGCTCAAGCGTTATTCGAGCATGCAGCAAGAGCTGGCCAGCACCCGCTCGCAACTGCGCGCGCGCCAGGCGCGCTACAGCTTCGCCCAGTTCGTCGGCAGCAGCGCCGCGTGCCTTGAGGCCAAGCGCCGCGGGCGGCGCGGCGCGACCAGTGACTCGCCGGTGCTGCTGCTGGGCGAAACCGGCACCGGCAAGGAGCTGCTGGCTCACGCCATCCACGCCGCCTCGGCGCGGGCGCACAAGGCATTCGTCAGCATCAACAGCGCGGCCATCCCCGAGACCCTGCTGGAGGCCGAGTTCTTCGGCACCGCCCCCGGTGCCTTCACCGGCGCCGAGCGCAAGGGCCGCAGCGGCAAGCTGCAACTGGCCGAAGGCGGGACGCTGTTCCTCGACGAAATCGGCGACATGCCACTGGCGCTGCAAAGCAAGCTGCTGCGGGTACTGCAAGAGAAGGAATACGAGCCGGTGGGCTCCAACCAGATGCTGCGCAGCGACGTGCGCATCATCGCCGCCACCTCCATCGACCTGCAGGCGGCCATGGCCCGTGGGGCATTCCGTGCCGACCTGTACTACCGGCTGAACGTGCTGCCGATCGAGGTGCCGCCGTTGCGCGAGCGGCTGGAGGACCTGCCGGCACTGTGCGAGGCGATCCTGGCCGAGCTGGGCAGCCAGTACGAGCTGGAGCCCGAGGCCCAGGCGCTGCTGGGGCGCCATGGCTGGCCGGGGAACATTCGTGAATTGCGTAACGTGCTGGAACGCGCAACCTTGCTGGCGGACCAGCCGCGCTTGAGTGTGCAGGACTTGATCGGAGCGTTGGGGCCGTTGAGCCCGGTGGCCACGGCCGCGCCGGTGCTGGACTATCGCCAGGCGTGCGCGCAGTTCGAGCGCGGGTTGATTGTCGATGCCTTGGCCCGCAGCGCCTGGAATGTGCCGGAGGCAGCGCGGGCTCTGGGGTTGGGGCGGTCTACCTTGTACAAGAAGATGGTGGCGCTGGGTATAGAATCTCAACAATGAGACCAATATCTCAAAACAGAGATCGCGGGAGCGGGCTTGCCCCGCGATGGCGTCAGCCGCATTAAATCGGCTATTTCCTGTGAGGGACATCGCGGGGCAAGCCCGCTCCCACGCGGCCGTGTCTCAAGATAGAGACTGGTGATTTAATTGCTTTAACTTTATTCATATAAATCAATGACTTAATAAACTGGCACGATTCCCGCTATCCGCATTTCCAACCATAAAAACAACAGTTGGAGATCCCCCCACGATGACCGTGCTCATCGCCCTCGCTGCCCTGGCCCTGCTGATGGTGGCCGCCTATCGCGGTTACAGCGTGATCCTGTTCGCGCCCATCGCCGCCCTTGGCGCCGTGCTGCTCACCGACCCTGCCGCCGTGGCGCCCGCCTTCACCGGAGTGTTCATGGAGAAGATGGTCGGCTTCATCAAGCTGTATTTCCCGGTGTTCCTGCTGGGCGCGGTGTTCGGCAAACTGATCGAGCTGTCAGGGTTCTCGCGCTCGATCGTCGCCGCTGCCATCCGCCTGCTCGGCACGCGCCAGGCGATGCTGGTGATCGTGCTGGTCTGCGCCCTGCTCACCTACGGCGGCGTGTCGCTGTTCGTGGTGGTGTTCGCGGTGTACCCGTTCGCCGCCGAGATGTTCAGGCAAAGCGACATCCCCAAGCGACTGATCCCGGCAACCATTGCCCTGGGTGCGTTCTCGTTCACCATGGACGCCCTGCCCGGCACCCCGCAGATCCAGAACATCATCCCCAGCACCTTCTTCAACACCACCGCCTGGGCCGCGCCATGGCTGGGCCTGATCGGCACGCTGTTCGTGTTCAGCGCCGGCATGCTCTACCTGCAACGCCAGCGCAACAGGGCCCAGCGCAAGGGTGAAGGCTATGGCAGCAACCTGCGCAACGAACCGGAGACCGCCGACGACATCAGCCTGCCCAACCCGTGGCTGGCGTTGTCGCCGTTGCTGCTGGTGGGGGTGATGAACCTGCTGTTCACCCACTGGATCCCGCAGTGGTACGGCGCCAGCCATACCCTGCAACTGCCGGGCATGGCCGCACCGGTGCAGAGCGACGTGGCCAAGCTCACGGCGATCTGGGCCGTGCAGGCGGCCTTGCTGGTGGGCATCCTGATGGTGCTGGTGTGCGCCTTCGGCACCATTCGCCAACGCCTGGCCGATGGCACTAAAAGCGCGGTCGGCGGTGCCCTGCTGGCGGCCATGAACACCGCCTCGGAATACGGTTTTGGCGCGGTGATCGCATCGCTGCCGGGCTTTTTGGTGCTGGCCGACGCCCTGCGCGGGATCCCCAACCCGCTGGTCAACGAAGCCATCACCGTGACCCTGCTGGCCGGCATCACCGGCTCTGCGTCGGGTGGCATGAGCATCGCCCTGGCGGCCATGAGCGACAGCTTCATCGCCGCCGCCAACGCCGCCAATATCCCGCTGGAAGTGCTGCACCGGGTGGCTGCCATGGCCAGCGGCGGCATGGACACCCTGCCGCACAACGGCGCGGTGATCACCCTGCTGGCGGTGACCGGGCTGACCCACCGCGAAGCGTACAAGGACATTTTCGGTATTACCCTGATCAAGACCCTGGCCGTGTTCGTGGTCATCGCCACGTTCTACGCCACCGGCATCGTCTAAGGAGAACTGCATGACGCTCAAAGGCAAGACCGCACTGGTCACCGGCTCCACCAGCGGTATCGGGCTGGGCATCGCCCAGGTACTGGCAGAGGCCGGCGCGAATATCCTGCTCAACGGCTTTGGCGACCCGGCAGCGGCCATCGCCCAAATCAGGCAGCACGGGGTGAAGGTTGCCCACCACCCGGCCGACCTGTCCGATGTGGCACAGATCGAGCAGATGTTCGCCTTCGCCGAGCGCGAGTTCGGTGCGCTCGACATCCTGGTCAACAACGCCGGCATCCAGCACGTGGCGCCGGTGGAGCAGTTCCCGGTCGAGGCCTGGGACAAGATCATCGCGCTGAACCTGTCGGCGGTGTTCCATGGCAGCCGCCTGGTGCTGCCGGGCATGCGCGCGCGGGGTTGGGGGCGGATCATCAACATTGCCTCGGTGCACGGCCTGGTGGGTTCCACCGGCAAGGCTGCCTATGTGGCCGCCAAGCACGGTGTGGTCGGGCTGACCAAGGTGATCGGCCTGGAAACCGCCACCAGCAACGTCACCTGCAATGCCATCTGCCCCGGCTGGGTGCTGACCCCGCTGGTACAGAAACAGATCGACGAGCGTGCCGCCAATGGCGGCGATCCACAGCAGGCGCAGCACGATCTGTTGGCCGAGAAACAGCCTTCGCTGGCCTTCGTCACACCCCGTCACCTTGGTGAGCTGGTATTGTTCCTGTGCAGCGAGGCCGGCAGCCAGGTTCGCGGCGCCGCCTGGAACGTCGATGGCGGCTGGCTCGCCCAGTGAGGGCGGGCGTTGAGCCTGGCACGGTCTTGCATTCGTTTATCTGCAAGGAGGCCTTATGCGCCAAGCTCGACTCACCGCGTTACTGTCCCTGACCCTGGCTGCCGCCGCCCCGGCGATGGCAGCCAGCCTGAAGGACGTCGCGCCCTACCCCGAGGCGGAAAAAGGCTTTACCCGGCAGGTGATCCACCTGCCGGCCCAGGCCGATGAATCGGCCTACCAGCTGGAAATCCTCGCCGGCAAAACGCTGAAGGTGGACTGCAACCGCCAGCGCCTTGGCGGCAAGCTCGAAGAGCACACCCTGCAAGGCTGGGGCTACAACTACTACCGCCTGGACAAGGTCAGCGGCCCGGCCAGCACCTTGATGGCCTGCCCGGACAACAAAAAAACCGACGCCTTCGTACCCGTTGTCGGTGAAGGCTTCATGCTGCGCTACAACAGCAAGCTACCGGTGGTGGTCTACGTGCCCAAGGGTGTCGAAGTGCGCTACCGGGTATGGTCGGCCTCGCCGGACGTACAAACGGCTAAAGTGGAGTAACCGCCAGCGTCGGCAAGCCCGCTTTCGCGGCGGGCTTGCCCCACGACAAAGCCATCACTGCAGCGAGGGTTGCGGCATGAACGACATACTCTGGCGCCCCTCCACCTCGCAGATCGAAGCCAGCCGCATGGAGGCCTTTCGCCGCAGGGTCAACCTGCGCTTCAACCTCCAGCTCGACGACTATGCCGCCTTGCACCGCTGGAGCATCGAGCACCGCGCAGCGTTCTGGCAGGCGCTCAGTGAATACTTCCACGTGCGCTGGCATACACCCGCTAGCCAGGTGCTGATCGAGGGCCCGCACCTGCGCGATGCCCGCTGGTTCACCGGCGCCACTCTGAACTTCGCCGAACACCTGTTGCAACGCCGCGATGACCGCCCCGCCGTGGTCGCCGTGCGTGAGGACGGCAGTCGCCACAGCCTGACCCACAACCAGTTGGCCGCCCAGGTGGCCGGGATGCAACGGGCCTTGCGCCAGGCCGGAATCGTGCCGGGCGACCGTATTGGCGCGGTAATGCCCAATACCTGGGAAACCCTGATAGCCATGCTCGCCGCCAGCAGCCTTGGGGCGGTGTGGTCCAGTTGCTCTCCGGAGTTCGGTACCCACGGCATCATCGACCGCTTCGGGCAGATTGCGCCGAAACTGCTGATTGCCTGCGCGGGCTATACCTACGCCGGCAAAACCGTGGACCAGGTCGACAAGATCAACCAGGTCGTCGCCCAACTGCCGCAACTTCAACACCTGCTGGTGGTGCCCTACACCCGGGCGCAGACCCGCAGCGAAGAGTTCAGCGGGCCCCAGGTCACCCTGTGGGATGATTTCTTCCAGCCCGGCGGCAGCCCCACCTTCGTCGCCCTGCCCTTCGATCACCCGCTGTACATCCTCTACTCCAGCGGCACCACCGGTGTGCCCAAGTGCATCGTCCACCGGGCCGGCGGCGTACTGCTGCAACACCTCAAGGAGCACGGCCTGCACAATGACCTGAAAGCCGACGACGTGCTGTTCTACTACACCACCTGTGGCTGGATGATGTGGAACTGGCTGGTCTCGGGCCTCGCGGTGGGCGCCACTCTGGTGCTGTATGACGGATCGCCCTTGCACCCGGGCCCGGAGCGGCTGCTCGACCTGATCGACAGTGAAGGCATCCACGCCTTCGGCACCAGCCCCAAGTACCTCGCAACCCTGGAGCAGGCCGGTGTCGAGCCGATGAAAAGCCACCGCCTCGATACCCTGAGGCTCCTGTTGTCCACCGGCTCGGCGCTGTCGCCGCACAGTTACGACTTCGTCTATGCCAAGTTCAAGGCCGATGTGTGCCTGGCCTCGATGTCCGGCGGCACCGACATCGTCTCCTGCTTCGTTCTCGGCAACCCGCTGCTGCCGGTACGCCGTGGCCTGATCGCCGGTCCCGGCCTGGGCATGGCGGTGCAGGTGTGGAATGCGCAGAGGCAGCCGGTGATCGACGAGAAAGGCGAGCTGGTGTGTACCCAGGCATTCCCGTCGATGCCCCTGGGGTTCTGGGGTGACGACGATGGCAGCCGCTACCACGACGCCTACTTCAGCCAGTTCGACGGGGCCTGGTGCCAGGGCGATTACGCCGAGCAGCGCGCCGGCGGCGGCCTGGTGATCCACGGCCGCTCGGATGCGGTGCTCAACCCCGGTGGCGTGCGCATTGGCACGGCCGAGATCTATCGGCAAGTGGACAAGGTCGAGCAGGTGCTGGAATGCGTGGCCATCGGCCAGGACTGGCACAACGATGTGCGCGTGGTGCTGTTCGTGCGCCTGCGCGATGGCCTGCAGCTGGACGACGCCTTGCGCCAGCACATCCGCGAGGTCATCCGCCGGTACACCAGCCCGCGCCACGTCCCGGCGGTGATCGCCCAGGTGAGCGACATCCCGCGTACCCTCAGCGGCAAGCTGGTGGAACTGGCGATCCGCAATGTGGTGCATGGGCTGCCTGTCAACAACACCGATGCCCTGGCCAACCCCGAGGCACTGGCGCAGTTCCGTGACCGCGCTGAACTGCGCGATCAGGCATAATGGCGGCCTTTTTCGCCCCGAAGCACAGGTATCCCCATGAAAGCCCAAGCCCGCCATATCCTGGTTAAGACCGCTGACGAAGCCGAGAAGCTCAAGCAGCGCATCGCCAATGGCGAAGCCTTCGACGTGCTTGCGAAAAAATTCTCCACCTGCCCTTCCGGCAAGCGTGGCGGCGATCTGGGCGAAATACGCCCCGGGCAACTGGTCGGCGCCATCGACCAGGTGATCTTCAAGAAGCCCTTGCGGGTGGTGCACGGGCCGATCAAAAGCAAGTTCGGCTACCACCTGGTGCAGACGTTCTACCGCGACTGAGCCGATGGCGGCCCTTGGCCACCTGACAGTTTTGCCAGTTGCGTCCCTCCTCCTGAACGCAGTACATCGCGGGTAATCCCGCACATCGCGCTTGCGCCGTGCGGGCTCTGTGCACAACGGAGGCCCAGGCGATGCACATGCGGCTGTTGCTGGCACTGGCGCCCTTGCCCCTGTTGCTGCTTGCCCAGGCCCAGGCAGCCTGCAGCTTCAACCCTGGGCCAGGCAATGACAGCTATGTCTGCGACAGCGGCAGCGCCGCTTCGCTGCTCGACACCGGTGGCAACAACAGCCTGCTGCTACCCGCCGGCGGCAGCGGCACCATCAGCGGCAACGTGACCTTCGGTGCCGGCCAGGACGCCATCGACATGGCCTCGGGCGTAATCGGCGGCGACGTCAATCAGGGCGCCGGCATCGATACCTTCACCATGAGCGGCGGCATCATCGAGGGCGACCTCAATCAGGGCGATGGCCTGGACCGCTTCCAGATGACCGGCGGCTGGATCAAGGGCAGTTTCGACAGCGGTGACTTCGCCCAGATGGACGGCGGGCGTATCGGCAATGTCAACATGCGCCTGGACGAGAACACCTTCATCCTGCGCGCTGGCAGCATCGACCGGAATATCGTCACCGGCTTCGACAAGGACCATGTGGAGGTTTTCGGCGGCAGCGTGGGCGGCAATATCAGCGTCAGCGGGGGCGATGACCAGGTGCTGATCCACGGCGGCCAGATTGCGGGCAGCGTGCTGATGAGCACCGGCAACGACCGGTTCAGCTGGACCGGCGGGCGGATCGGCACGCGGGTGGACATGGGGCCTGGCAACGACACGGCGCAGCTCCAGGGACTGGCCAGTGACGCCCTGGTCATCCCGCTCGACGGCGGCAATGGCAGCGATACCTTGACCTTGCTCGCCAGCCAGGCCAAAGGTGGCGCCCGCTACCTCAACTGGGAGCGGATCGAGCTTGCCGACGGCAGCCGCCTCGAGCTCGACGACACGCTGCTGCTCGGGGATGCCGGCAGTGCCACCGGTACCCTGCAAATTGCTGCCGGCAGCACCCTGGCCTCGCGCCAAGGCACGGTCTCGGCCTTCGCCAGCAGCCAGCGCGTGGGGCTGAACAACGCCGGCACGATTGACTTGAGCACAGGCAACGACGGCGCAGGCCGGCTACTGGTGATCGGCGACTACAACGGCGACAACGGTGTACTGCGCCTGAACAGCGTGCTCGGCCAGGACGGCGCCGCCTCGGACCGGCTGGTGATCAGCCAGGGTGGCATCAGTGGCTCGACCGGGCTTTTGGTCAGCAACCTCGGTGGCACGGGCGCGGCCACCCAGGGCAATGGCATCCAGGTGATCGAGGCACGCGAAGGCGCCAGCGGCAATGCCAATGCCTTCATCCAGACCCAGACCCTGTCGGCCGGCGCCTACGACTATCGCCTGTTCAAGGGCGGCATCAGCGCCGGCAGCGAGAACAACTGGTACCTGCGCTCGACCCTGGTCGCGCCCCCCGCCCCGGCGCCTGGCGTGGAGCCGCTAAGCACGCCGCCGGTAGCCGCGCCCGCCCCTGGCCAGGCCGAGTTGCCCGCCCCGGTGGCCGGGCGGGTCATCCCCCTGTACCGCCCGGAAGTGGCGGTTTACGCAGCCGCACCGCGCGGCGCCGCGATCATCGTGCGCCAGGCCCTGGGCACCTTCCATCAGCGCCAGGGTGATCAGCGGTGGCTCGACGCCGCGGCCACGCCGCCTGCGAGCTGGGGCCAGGCCTACGGCAGCGCCCTTCGCCAGCAATGGAGCGGCACTGTGAGCCCGACCCTGGACGCTGACCTTTACGGCTTCAAGGTGGGCCAGGACCTCTATGCCCGGGCCACGGACGACGGCCACCGCCAGCACGCCGGCCTGTACCTGGGCCATGCTCGCCTGGACGGCGATGTCCGCGGTTTCGCCCTGGGCCGCGAAGACAGCCCGGTGGGCAACCTTGAACTGCAGGGCAACAGCCTGGGCGCCTACTTGACCTGGGTGGGGCCGGCCCAGGGCTATGTGGACGTGGTGCTGCAGTACACCCACTTCGATGGCCGTGCCCGCTCCGACCGTGGCGACAGTCTCGACCTCGATGGCCACGCCTGGGCCGCCTCACTAGAAGGCGGCTACCCCTTGGCGCTGACCGCGCAGTGGACCCTGGAGCCCCAAGCTCAGCTGATCGCCCAGCGGGTGAGCCTGGACAGCGCCCGCGACCGGGCGTCGCGGGTCAGCCATGACGCCCAGGTGGAATGGCTCGGGCGCCTTGGCTTGCGCCTGGAGGGGATGTTTCCTGCCACCGAGAAGGTGCTGCTGCAGCCCTTTGCCCAGGTCAGCCTGTGGCATGCCGACGGCGGCGCCGACACCTTGACCTTCAACGGCGTGGACCGCATAGACACCGACTACCGCTACACCGCGCTACAACTCGAAGGCGGGCTGGCGGCACGCCTGGGTTCGGCGCTGAGCCTGCATGCAGGCCTGCAATACAGCACCAACCTGGACAGCCGCCAGCAGCAGGCCAGCGGTGTGAACCTGGGCCTGCGCTGGCAGTTCTAACGCCGCGCCGCCAGCAACCCAAGCCCCGCGCAACCCAGCAGCGAAGCACTGACCCGGTTGAACACGCGCCGTGGCCCTGGGCGTTCGAACCAGCGCTGCAGGTAAGCGCCGAGCCCGGCATAGATGGCGATGGCCGCCCACTCAAGCAGCAGGAACAGCACACCCAGCTGCAGGAACTGCTCGCTGACCGGCATGTTGCCGCCCACCGTCACGAACTGCGGCAGGAAGGCGGTGAAGATAAGAATCGCCTTAGGATTGCCGGCAGCCACCCAAAACTCCTGGCGCGCCAGCTTCCAGGTGCCATGCGGCTGCTCGCCCGCCACCCGCGCCTCGCCCACCGGCGCGCGCCAAAGCTGCCAGGCGATATAGAACAGGTAACCGGCGCCGAGCACCTTGATCGCCAGGAACAGGTATTCACTGGTATGCAGCACCACCGCCAGGCCCATGGCCGCCAGCGCGATCATGCCGCTGAACGCCAGCAGCCGGCCGGCCCCGGCCACGCAGGCAATGCGCAGGCCATAGCGGCTGGCATTGTGCAGAGACAACAGGTTGTTGGGCCCCGGCGCCATGTTCAGGGCGAAACAGGCGGGGATAAACAGCAGCAGGCTCGACAGGTCCATTCTTGTTCTCCTTCAAGGACCGCAGCAGGGTCGCGCCCGGCCTGCCCGCACGTCAAGCACAGTGATACGGCGAATGGCCGGAACAGTCAGCAGTGAGTAGACTGCCTGCTCCCACACAATGAACTTGCACGCCCGCTCCTACAGAAAAGCTGCGCAAGACAGTTGCTTCCATGTGACAACCAGGTGCCCTGCCATGCCCTTCCCCCGCAGTGAAATCTGGCATGACCCGGCGCTGCCCTTCGTCGAAAGCCGTCGCGCCTGCCATAGCCGCGCCTGTTACAAAGCACACAGCCACCCGAGCTTCTCCATCGGCGCGGTGGATGTCGGCTACAGCCACTTCACCGGCGCCGGCCAAGGTGTGGTGCGGCTGACGCCCGGCACTCTGGTGCTGGTGCCGGCGCAACGGGTGCATGCCTGCAACCCCGAACCCGGCAAGGCCTGGAGCTACCAGATGCTGCACCTGGACGCCGACTGGCTGCGCTGCCTGCGCCTGGAGTCCGGTGTGGCGGCAGGTGAGCCGCTGGCGCCGGCGCGCATCACCCGCTCGCCAGCGCTGTACCGGCAGTTCTGCGCGTTGAACGACCTGCTGTTCTCGAAGGTTTCGCCACTGGAGAAGGAAGCGGCGCTGGTGGCATTCATCGGTGACCATGACTTCAGCACCCTGCCCACCTTGCCACCGGCTCCGGCGCTGGCCCCTTCGATGCTGGGTGAGCTGGTCGCCTGCCTCGACGAGCAGGGTTTGGCCGAACTCAGCCTCGACCGCCTGGCCCGGCAGGCCGGGCTGGGTCGCTATCAACTGATCCGCGCGTTCGCCGCGGCCACCGGGATGACCCCGCACAGCTACCTGCTCAATGCCCGGGTCAACCAGGCGCGGTTACTGCTGCGCCAGGGCTGTGCGCTGGCGGAGGTCGCCTATCGGCTGGGGTTCGCCGACCAGAGCCACTTCCAGCGGGTGTTCAAGGCCCACGCCGGGGTGACGCCCGGGGCCTACCGCGGCGGCTTGCAATAATCTTCAATACGCCCGGCCGGCACCTGCACAGACTGTGGTTTTCCCACACGGAAACCCGCTTGATGGAACAGTTCCTGCTCGTCGCCACCGCCCATTTTCTTGCCCTGCTCTCGCCTGGCCCGGACTTTTTCCTGGTGGCCCGCACCTCGGCCAACGCAGGTTGGCGGGTAGCCAGTGGCGCCTGCCTGGGCATCGCCCTGGCCAACGGCGTGTTCATCGGCGCAGCGTTCGCCGGGGTGGCGGTGCTGCACGCGGGCAGCGCGATATTCGTGGCCCTGCAACTGGCCGGTTGCGCCTACCTGCTGTACATCGGTGTTTTGTTCTTGCGCCATGCCGGGCACAGCAGTTTGACACCTGCCGCAACCACCACCGGGCAGGCGGCCAGGGGTTGGCTGGGCAGTTTGGGTATGGGCTTCGCCTCAGGCATCCTCAACCCGAAGAACGCGCTGTTCTACGCCAGCCTGGCGAGCATGATCGGCAGCAGCAGCGTCGTGCTGAAAGGGCTGTACGCCGGCTGGATGTTCACTGCGGTGCTGGCCTGGGACCTGCTGGTGGCGCTGGCTATTGGCAATCGTCGGGTACTGCGCCGCTTTGCCCAAGCCCTGCCCTGGCTGGAGCGGGCCTCTGGGGTGATGCTGATGGCCCTTGCCGTCGGTGTGCTGGTTCATCTGGCGTGGGGCTGACCACCTCAAGCGTGGCGAGGTCCAGCAAGCTGAAGCAGCCACTGCTCCAACCGCCGGTATCCAGGTGCCAGACATTGCCCAGCACCTTGACCTTGAGCACCGGCGTATGCCCGACCAGCAGCGCGCGCAGCCCTTCGACCCTGGCATCGTCGCCTTCCTTCAGGCGCCGCCGTGACCATTGGCACACTTCACGTATGCGCGGATCGTCGTCATCCAACAGGCTCGCGCGTAAATCATCCCAGTGCGCGAAGGGGCTGTCGGCGTGCAGCAGGCCGATCGGTCCGTCATGGCTCTGCACTTCCAGGGCGATAGGCATTTCAAGGAAGGCATCGACAAAAGGCCGCTGCTGATCCTCTGGCAAGTCGAGGAACCAGCCACCGCCCGCCGCGCGGTACATGTCCAGGTCAAGCCGGCCACCGCGCAGGTGATTGATCGCCAGGCTTTCGTGGTTGCCCTGCACCGCGTGGAACCAGGGCTGGCTCAGCCAGTCGAGTGCCTGCGCACTGTGCGGCCCGCGGTCGACCAGGTCGCCGACACTGAACAGGCGGTCGACCGCCGGGTTGAAGCCCACGCCATCCAGGCACTGTTGCAAGCGCTGGAAGTGCCCGTGGATATCCCCCACGGCCAGGTCGCGCCCGCGGGTGTTGACGGCTATCCGCCTGAAGCGGCTCATTGCATCGTTCCTCTGCTACGGCCTCGGCACCGGCGTAAAATGGTCAGGCAAGCTACCCACACCCGGAGGTGCATCATGCGTACCACCCTGGCCTGTGCCGTACTGATGGTGCTGGCATTTGACAGCATGGCACAGGGCTCCCCGACCGCCCAGGTCGAGGTGCGTTTCGATCACCCGGAAAACTTCCGCGATGCCAGCCTCGACAGCCAAGGTTATGAGCGTGGCGCCGACCCGCAAGTGATCAAGGCGTTGACCGAACATTTGCGCAAACTCGGCCAGCGTTACCTGCAACCTGGCCAGCAACTGGTGATCGACATCCGCGACATCGACCTGGCCGGGCGTTACGAGCCCTGGCACAGCCAGGCCTACGATGTGCGCTTCATGCGTGAGATCACCTGGCCGAGCATCGACCTCAGCTACACCCTGAGCCAGCCCGGCCAGCCTGCGCGCCAGGCGGCGGAGCACCTCAGCGACAAGATGTACCTAAGCCGCCCGGGGCGCCAAGGCAGCAGCGACCGCCTGTTTGCCGAGAAGGCCATGCTCAGCGACTGGTTCCGCCAACGCTTTGCCCCGCCGCCGCACGCCTGAGCCTCAGCCGCGCAGGCGGCGCAGGGCGATCGGTGCAATCAGCCGGTGAAACGGCGCCACCGGCAACATGTACAGCCGGCCCAGCAGGTTGTGGGTGCGCACTACGGTGCTCACCAGCACCTGGCACTGACCGTCGGCGGCCGGGCGGCGGCTCAGCGCAATGTACACATCCAGGTGGCGGTCGCGGTCAACCAGCAGCACTTCGTCCTCGGTATTGGCCAGCAAGGTGAAGATGCCCACGCGCTCGCCGGGCTGGTAGCTGGCGGCCGGGCGTGCGGGGTCGATGGCCGTGAGCCGGCCCAGGTCCTTGAGGCCGACCAGCGCCACCAGGCGGTTGCGCAGCACCATCAGCGCATCGATCCAGCCGGGCATGCCGGCCATCAGCCGCAGGAACAGCGCCATGGCTGGTTGTGCCGGTTGCGCCAGGCTGATCGCCCGGCAATGGCGGAACCCAGCCTGGGCGGCGTGGGCGCTGATCAACGAGTCACTTGGAATGGTCGCGGTGTAAGTCATCAGAGTCTTCCGTCCTTGGAATCAGCACCTTCGTGCTGGCGAAGGCGATCTGCCCGATAGTATCCTGCGCGCCCGAACCGACGCCAAGGATGGATGCATTCGTGAACACCTACGCCACGCCCGAAATACCCGCGGCATGAAATACCTGTTACTGACGCTGGCCAGCTATGCCACCAGCTACTACCTGGTGGGGCTGCTGATCCAGGGCGGGCTGGCAAACATCGCCGAAGACCTGCGTCATCGCCCGGACGCACCGCCGCCAGGCCAGTACCTGCGCGAAGTAGAGCAGCATGCCCGGCGCGCCCACCGCCACTACGCCCTGCTCAGCGGCAGCCTGTTGGCCCTGTTGCTGGCATTGCTGTGTGCCTGGCTGAGTTGACGCCGGTTACTGGAAATCCAGCGCCAGGCTCTGGCGCCCTTCCAGTGCCAGCAGGTACTGCTTGGCCGGCAAGCCGCCGGCGAAGCCAGTCAGGCACCCCGAAGCACCAATTACCCGGTGGCACGGGGCGATGATCGAGATCGGGTTACGCCCGTTGGCCGCCCCCACCGCCCGCACTGCGTCGGGGTTGCCGATCTGCCGGGCGATATCGCTGTAACTGCGGGTCTCGCCGAAGGGGATGCTCAGCAACGCCGCCCACACCTGGCGCTGGAATTCGGTGCCGGCAAAATCCAGCGCCAGGTCGAAGGTACGGCGGTTGCCTGCGAAGTATTCACCGAGCTGGCGGGCCGTTTCGCGCAACACCGGGTGCTGGTCGTCGCGCTGCAGTTCGCCCAGGCGCACCCGGTTGGCCCGTTCCTGCTCCCACAGCACTGCGGCCAGGCACGCACCACGGGCCACCAGCGTCAGCGTGCCGACGGGCGAGTGCATCAAGGTAAAGGCGCAGGGCATGGCAGGCTCCGGTCAGGTCACAGTCTGCGCACTCTACCCACCGCACCGCTTGTGCGCATCCGCTTTCTTGCCATGCCCCTGGGCCAGCCCGGCCCTAGGTCCGCGCGCACATCTGGGCGGCATCGAGCAAACGCCCATGGTCATACCAGGCATCACGCTGGTAGGCGGAGTATTGATGCTGCCCGCCGGAGCCTGTGACCTTGACCAGGCCATCGGCCTTGCTCGGGTCGGTGCTCTCGACGAACAGCTCGAGGGCGTCCTGGTTCTGCACCGTATAGGTTTTCGCCGTGTCGGGCAGTTCGGATTTCACGCAGCGCAGGTAGTCCGGCGGGCTTTTCGCGGTCGAGCCAAAGGTATTGTCGTGACTGGCGCGCAGGTCAGGGTCATGGGCACAACCTGCCAGCAGCAACCCGGCGGCCAGCGCCACCAGCGGTTTCATCGAGCGCTTCATACAACCTCCGATCACCCCATCAGGAAACCCTGGACAGTGACGGACAGCAACCACCCTTTTTAATAGTCAGCTTACGATTGGAAAGGTTAGCCCCGCCCCTACCGGGCTGTTATGCCGGTTTGCTATGGGCGCCAGACGCTGCGTGCATGTCGCCGACGCGGCTAAACCCGCTGGTCGGGCATGGACCACACTGTGCGCAAACAGGCGCCTACTGGTGCTCGGGCCTTGTCACCCGACGTTGAACACGCCAATCGAGGTGTGCCGCCATGAAGCGCATCAACAAGCTCATCCAGCAGCGCCGTCATCAACTGCACGTGCACCTGCCGCCGAGTGGACTGGAAGCCACCCCTTTTACACCTGCGGTCAGCGTATGCGCGCGATGGTTGCCAAGCCTGGACACCGAAATTCAGCCGAGGACGCCGCCGCACACCGGCGTCATGACCTTGCGTACCGCGACTTTGGCCAGATCGTAGCTGGATGCCCCGGTACCTGGCCGCTACAGTGCGGGACGCTGGCAGCGGCCAGATCACTGACAAGGAGGTTGCCGATGTTGTCGAAGCTTTTGGTGACGGTGGGTATCGTCTTCTACGCGGTCGTGGTGCCGATTCTTGAAATCAACGATACCCACGTGTTCAACCAGGCCTGGGCGCCACACGCCCGGCTGCACGAGACCTGGCAGCTGTCACCAATACCGCGCTGGGTGCCTTCAGCGTGTGGCTGGTCTGGGGCAGGAACGATCTGCGGCTGGCGAGCTTGCTGACCTTGTTCGTCACGGGCGGTTTCCTGCTGGCCTATTGGTTGCGGGACGGCTACGGCGGGTCGATGGTGCTCAGCGACGGCTCCGAGAAGATGATCATGGGGGTCAATCTGGGCCTTGTCGCTTACACGCTGGCCATCCTGCTGGCGGGTACCGCAGTGGCCATTGATCGACGTGCTCGGGGGGGCCGCCAACGGGCGCCATGAATGGCGGCAGGCCCTTGGCCCGAATTAATCGTAGCGAGCAGTGCCTGGCCTCCTGCTACTTGTGCTGGTGCGCAAAGGCCCTGCACGTCAATAGTAGGGCATGCTCGCGTCGTGTTTCTCCAGTCGAAGAAAAGCTCGCTGGCAGCGAGCTGGGTAGGCTCGGCCAGCGTGAGAAGTTGCCCGCAACCTACGCGAAATTGATCAGGTCCTGCTCAGGCTTGAGAGAGCTGGAGAAGTTGCCGCCCCGCGCCAAGTTGACCTATAACGGAGCAGAACTGACGAAAGGGCCTAAATACACCTCTGCAATCCCGCAGTGAAAGCACTCGATTTTTACCGCCAACATCACCATGCGCTATGCGGTGGGGGTTGAGGCGCGCCAATACGTTGATTTTGCTGGGTGAAATATCCCTTAGCCACCCACCGAAACACATAGGTTGGTCCGAAAATTGGTCCGAATGGCGCAGTTATCTCTTATGCCTATGCGGCATCCTCCGGCGCTTTGCCGCCCCCCCCTGCCTTCCTGGCCAGCGAACAATCCTCAACAAAATTTCATCCGGCGGACACACCTGGAAGATGCCCAGGAGTCATGCCGCTTCATGCTCAATCAGCCAGTTGGCACAGATTGATGGCTTCGTTTAAAATCCCTCATTTTAACGAATACCTGCCACCCTGGAGATTTATGCTTTTCTTAAAGGACGTCCTGTGAATAAGCACCGTGAAATCCTACCATTAACCGGCCTGAGATTTGCTGCAGCGCTTATTGTTTTCCTCTTCCATATTCAATTGCAGTACTCAGTTTTTGACACCCCATTCATAAGAAAAATAATCGAGCAAGGCGCCGTAGGGATGAGCATATTTTTTATGCTTTCCGGATATTTGTTAATGCTGAACTACTGCAACTCCGAGAGCAACCTGAAAGATTACTTCATTAACAGACTAGCAAGAATATATCCAGTCTATTTTGTAGCCGGACTTGTGACTCTCCCATGGCTTAAGATTGGGCTTGGCGATACCGGATTGGAAATGATCACAGGATCCGCAAAAGCCATATTTATTTTTATTTCAAACATTTTTGTCATTCAGGCATGGTTCCCTCAGCTGTTCAGCTATTGGAACAATGGCGCAAGCTGGTCCATATCCGTTGAGGTTTTTTGCTACGCAATCCTTCCGCTTGCAATACCCGCCCTCAACAAACTATCGAGACGCGGCATTATACTTCTCATTGTCGGCCTCTATTTTTTCTCATTTATGACCGGGCTTTCAGCAAAGCTTTATGACGGCTATGGAACACCCATATTCTACGCCATGCCAATATTTAGACTCCCAGAGTTTCTGATTGGGGCCTGCACCTATTTAATCGTGAAAAATTGGCCAACCATCAAGCGGGCATGGATTTTTCAGCTATTTGCCGCGCTGGGATTAGCATCCTACTTAGGCATTATTGGCGGCTGGATGCCGCTTTATATTGGCCACAATTGGCTGGTAATACCGGTAGTCGCATTAACCATCTACACGCTATCCACAGATCGCGGCCCTCTGGTGTGGGTGCTTTCAAGATCACCATTTGTCTGGCTCGGAAAAATCAGCTACTGCTTCTACTCCTTCCAGGCCTTGACGCTTATGCTTTTGGCCACCTACCACACACAAATAACAAGCTCATTCCCGATCCTGGAGAATGGAAAGGCCCTTACATTAGCAGCATTTATTTTTCTGACAGCTCTATCAGCTGCGGGATACTATCTAATTGAGGAACCCGCCCGTCGAGCAATCAAGAATCAATGGCCCGCAAAAAGCTCATTAAAAATAGCTGATGCAGTAAACTAACTCTTGCTATCCAACCAACTGGATAAGGGGGCATATTCGCCCCCACATTGCGGCCCGACTATTCGGGCTTGGTCAAGCGCTTCCGCCAGCTCTGGATTCGTATCGATATACCTGGCGATCAGGTCGGATAGCACCATAGTGACACGGCAGGCGGCCCACCCTTGGGCGAAAACGGCAGTACTCACAGGCCAGCGGCCGCCGAGGCAACTCCCGATCAGCGGCTCTCAGTCAGTGGCTGGTGTAACCTGGTCCGCCGAGCGCCTGCAGTTGGTAGTCGTTGATGGCCTGAAACCGCGACTCTGCAAGGGTCTTTAAGCGCTCAACCTCTTCAGGTGGCGCCCCAGCATCCTTCGCTTCCTGATAACGCTTCATGGCCTCTATCGCATCGGAAAAGGCGTGGTGATCCGGAGGAAGAACTTTCGTCACATCTCGCTTCACGAATCACTCCCCAGGCATCAATGCAGGATGTGCGGAGCTTTACCGCGGGTGATGAGTTGGTGGTCGGTCACCAACCGATAGCGCAAATCCGCGACCGCCCTGAAGAGCTCGATTTCTCTGGGCGACGCACCGTCCGCCTCAGCTTGTCGGAGGCGGCGCTGCGCATCTATCGCTTTCTGGATCAGCTCTTCACCAGCTTCAGCCAGCCCCTCAATTGTTCGTTTCACGGCACTACCCTGGCGACTTCACCAGGGAAGTATAGGACGCCTCGCAGGCAAGACCGGCTATGCGGGCTTGGTCATAAGCTTTCGCCAGTTCTCCCGCTCGAGCATCAGCTCGTGCGAGCAGGTCGGAGAGCACCATGGCGGCGCGGGTGGCTGCCTGGCCTCTGGCGACAGCGGCGGGATCCGTGGCGGGGCAACTGATGGTGGCGGCGAGCTTGCCGGCTTCGTCGCGCAGCCGCTGGCCAGCAGCATCAGCGCTGGCAGCACCAGCATCAGCAATCGTTCGTTGTTCCTGTGCATGCGCCCTCACCTCTTCCTGCGCCTTGGCGCGTCGTTGTTCTTCCTGCCGGGCTTCACGTTCGCCCAGGACCTCCGCCAGGCGATCGCCGCTGTCGCGCTCGGCCGAAGCCCGCCCAGCCTCTGCACGCTCGACAGACCGGCCATGCTCGTAGGCGCCCCAGTAGGACGCCGCCACCAGCAGCGCGATGACACGCATGCCCCAGCCGTTCACGCGAGCACCCGCAGCGCGATGTCATACAGCGCCTTCCGCTCGGCAGCGCCATGCGGCACCCGGCCCGGCTGACCGGTGTTGATCACACTGCCGATGTCCTGGATGCGTCCAGCGTCGGCCAGCTCGTTCAGACCGTGCTTTGCCCACCACCAGGCGGCGGACTGGGCGGCATGCTCGGGCTGCTCGAGCAGTTCAGGCTGATCCTCCAGTGGAAGGCCCAGGCCGGCGCCAGCGGCGCGGTAGTTCGAGCGGCCGGTAAGCTGGATCAGGCCGCGCCCCTTGAATCGCCATCCATCGCCTGAGGCCTCCGCGCGGTTGCCCATCCGACCGCCATACACCATGTTGGCGATTTTCTCGGGCTGGCGGGCGTAGGTGCCGGCGTTCTTTGGGGTGAACCGGCTTGGCCAGGTGCGTACCAGGGCCTCGGCGCTGTAGTTCAGGTTCTCGACGAGGCTGCGCAGTTGGCCGGATTCGTGACCGATCTGGGCCAGAAATGCGGCCATGCGCACCCGGCTATCGATCTTCCAGCGCAGCGCGGCGCGGTTCAGTGCAGGTAAAAAAATGCCCGCAACTGGGCGGGCCTTGGGAAGAATCTGCAGCAATTGCTGCTCGGTAAGAGGCGTCATGCTTTCTCCAGGCAAGAAAAAGCCCCGACTGTGCGGGGCTTCAAAGATTGGTTACCGGCTCGCTCGGCCAGTCGATGTCGTCAGGAAAACCAGCCTGCTGCTCGATGCGCCCGAGGTCCACGCGGTAGCGCTTCCAAAGTGCTAACAGTGCCTGATCCTCAGCCGAGGCTGACCCCAGGTCTACGGCATCCTGCAGTGGTGCGATCCGCACAGCGGCAGTCGTCAGATAGCCATCGCGCAACACCCGCGCCGCATCCACTCGCTGCTCAAGCGGCACCACGGGGTCCGGGGGCAGCTCAAGGGAAAACCACTCATCCGCTCCGATGGCGGCTTCTGACGGCACCGCGCGATAACCGCGGCCGTCATTACGCACGGCATAGCTCATAGATTGTCCTCCCAGCCAACGGCACTCAGGTGCGAGACGCCGGCGTTTGACGCATAGTAAAGATTTGCCCCCTCGGGAACGATGCGGGCCATGTAGTTGTTGAGGTTGGCGTTCTGTGAGCTATTGCTGATGTTGACCAGCGGCATGTTAGACGTCGCATTCACTGCGCCGTAGGTATTGCTGGGTGCAAGAATCGTACTGGTCGCAGCCCCCGAGCAATAAAGACTTACATGCACCGCCGCCGCCGCCGGCGGGAAGAAGGCGGCCGTGGAAACAGGAGCCCACACCGGAGTCACTGGGTTTCCTTGAATGCCAGAGGCCATTTTTGGCAACTGGGACACATTGCCGCCGATTTTGTACTGTGCGTTTCGCCCCACCTGAATCAGGTTCAACGGGTATTTGTTCGCCGTCCCGTCCGTCGGCACGGCGCCAACCCGCGCACGGTGCGTGTAGCCCGCAGGAAGCGTCGGCGCGGCATAGCTGAGCGAGATAACCCCAGCGGTTCCCGCGGGCCCCCAGATGATCCAGACCGGGTACCAGGTCAGTGCCTGCAGCGCGCCGGAGTCGAGGCCGTTAGCACCGGCATTTGCGCAGTTGATCGTGACATTGACCCCGGTCAGCGTCCGATAGTCGCCTGCAGCACTGGCTACGGTGACCTCATCTGCAGTCACCAACACCAGCGAGCTGGAACCGGTCGTTGAAACCCGTAGGTTTGAAGGTGCTGCGCGACTTCCTTGGGGTTTCACAACGCCGCTCAGCAGCTCGTTAACCTCAGTCTGGCTATACGTCTGCTCCTTGGTATACGCGTTGGTGATGCCATAGTCGGCAAGGGTGGTGCCCTGCTTGCCGATCACCAGGCGAAACCCCAGTGCCGTGGCGCCGATCACTGGGGCTTCGGTGTTGGTCAGCTGCCACACGGTCAGTTTGTTGGCCGTACCAGCCTGCACCGGGATCAGGTGGCCCGGCGTGCACTCCGCGCTTTCGTTGGCGTCCTGGGCACGCACCCAGGGACCAGCAGCCACGGTGTAGATCCAGTTCTGCGAAGCAGCAGCCTGATCCTTCACCAACACCCGATCGCCGGCGGCGAGCGCCACGCCGTCAATAGTCTGCAGACCACTCAGCGCGATAGGCCCGGTAGTGGCGCAGCGCACCGACGTTTTGTAGTCCGACGCCGCCATGGTCTGGATGGCGCGCAGCAGCTGGGCGTTGTCTTCTTCGCTGGGCACGATGCCTGCGGCCTTGATCACCCCCAGCAGTTCGGTCATCAGGGCATTCGCCCACGCGGCCGGGATCAACGACCCAGGCTGGCCCGTGGCCGGGTTTTCGTCCACGAACAGCCCGTCCACCAGGCCAATGCCGGGCGTACTCTTTGGATACTCCATCCGATCAATCCCCGTACTTGATAAATTCCAGGGCGTGCGCAGGCGCGCTACGCCTCAACAAACATTCCAGTGCGCCGCTAGGGCTGCCGCCGAACGTCTCGCCGAAGTAGGCGGCGCCGAAGCGCCGACCGATCCGTCGGCGCGGGCCGGTGTCCAGCGTCCACATAAATTGCGCGGCCCAGGTGCCGAAGCGGGCTGAGCCAAAGCGCGAGCGGCCGAAGCGCGGGGCGCGGTGCTCGATCACCTTGGCATTCGGGTAGCCCTGGGCGATGGCCAGCTCGACGAAGTAGGCCGGCGACTGCCCGCCCACCTCGACCAGGCGCCGGCGCACCGCCAGCTGGCGGTCCTCGAACTTGGGCGATTCACCCATGCACGGGTCCGGCAGCTGCATGACCCGCTCCCAGTCCGGTACCAGCTCGCGCACCATGTCCGGGTTCGATTCGGCCAGCAGGTCGGCGGCGCGCAGATCCTCGGCGGCCAGGACCATGCCGCCGCGCTGCAGCAGCTGATCCAGCCCCGGGTTGAACTCCAGTTCCCAGGCCGGCCCCGGCGGCAGCAGGCTGCGCAGCTGGGCGTGGTAGTCGCTCGCAGTTCTCACCGCCACAGCACACCCCCATAGGTCAGCAGCTCATTGGCCGCCGCCGTGACGTTGCCGGGCGGGCTCAGTACCTCATGGTCGCGCTCGCCGGCGGCGCTGCTAATCGCTTCGCCGATATGCGTCAGCAGCAGGCCGGCGCCCAGTTCCGATTCACGCTGATGCAGCTCCACCAGCTCAGCTTCCACCGCGCGCCTCACGGCCGAGCTGTCGGGGCTGACCTTGATTTCGTACTGCACCGGCTTTTCGACCGGGGGCAGCACGTACAGCTCTGCGGTGACCGGCCGCTCCTGCTCGATGTACGCCTTCACGTCGGCGCAGGCCTCTTCCGAGGGGATCGGGTCGACGTCGTTGTCGCGGACGAAGAACACCCCCACGGTGCCCGGCCCCATCCAGTGGCGCACGATCCACGCTCGGGTAACCCCCGGCACCTCAATCGCCCAGGTCTCGTAATCGCTCTTGCTGCCGCCATGGGGAATCACGCGGTAAGAGCGGATCACCCGCGCGCGCAGGGCCTCGATACTTTCCTGCTCGGTGCCGCCCTCGATCCCCGGGGCGGCGACCGTGGCCGTGTCGTTGACCCCGAGCACCGGCGACACCAGGCGCAACACCGTGCCGGCTGGGGTGTTGCCCAGCTGCCCGGCGTCCACGGCCACCACCTCCAGGGCGCCGACCGGGCCGCCCGTGGCCACCTTGAATTGCACGCCATCGCCGCGCTGCAGCAGCACACCGGCATCAATCGGCGCATTGGCGGCACCGGTGAAGAGCACCGCCCCATCGGCCGCCACCGCCGGCAGACGGTCGCGCTTGAGCCTGGCCCGGGCCATGCGGCGCAGCGTGTCTTCGTCGGCAGTGTCCGGCAGGATCTGGTCGGCGATGTATTGCTGATGCCCGTAGCGGCCGTAGGAGGCGGCGGCGAACACGCGGGCCAGCACCTCGGCATCGCTGCGCTGCAGGGCGCTGGAGCCAGCCAGCGCCGAGCGCTCCTGGCTGATCAGCTCGGGCAGCGTGGGAGTGTTAAACGGCATTGATCACCTGCCACAGTTTGTCCAATGTGAAATCCACCTGGCGGCCATCGCGCAGGGTGATAGCAACGGCCATGTCGAGCCGGTCGGTGCCGCGCGTTACCGTAACGGCCACGGCGCTGACCCGGCCGTCGTCCAGCATCCAGTCCAGCGACTCGCGGGCGAACGCCTCGGCATCGCGCACCGTGTCGGCGTCCAGCTTGCGCCGGCGCAGCAGATACAGGCGCGAACCGATACGGTCGTCGGTCATGCCCGGGAAGCTGTCGCCCCACCAGCCGTAACGCTCGTCGTCATCGAGCACGTCGCCCGGATCGGCGCGCCGCCAGGTCATCAGGCTGATTTCGGCGGCACGCTGCCAGGCGCGTTCGCTGTCGTCCTCGAGCAGCATCATTCAGCCCCCTGCGGTACAGGCTTGCCCGACTGCTCCAGCCCTTTGGCCACGCCATCGTGCGGGTGATTGATCTGGCTGACGCCGCCGGCGATCTGATCGCCGTCCGAGACGATTTCGCCCGTGGCCTGAATCGTCGGGGTGTCGAAGCTCGCCGCCTCGCTGGCCACCGCGGAAAACGCCTTGGTTTCGATGCTGAAACGCTCGCTCGCCGAGACGGAAAATGCCTTGGTGGCGAACTCCACCGCGTCGGCCGCGTCGACCTTGAGCGTCAGCGTCTTGACCTCGATCACCCGGCCGCGCTTGAAGTGGATGTAATCCCCTTCGTCGGTGTACATGGCCACCTCGCCCGACTTGAGCACCGTGAGCCGATACTGGCGGTCGGCGATGTTGATCACCACGCCGTGCGAGCGGTCGCCGCCGAAGAACAGCGCCAGGCCCTCGGCCCCGGGGTGCGGGTTGGCGGTGAAGCCATACGGCTCGAAGTGCTCCATGTTGCTTTTCACTTCGTCGGCGGTCAGCCGAACTTGCACTGCCTGCATCAGCGCCCCGGGATTGACCAGGGACACCACGCAACGGGCAATCATGTTGTTGAGTCGGCGCATCATGGTCCGGGCTTCCAGTCGGCAGGGATGAGGAATTCGAAGTTGTCGGCTTTACCGCCCTTCTTGAGCTTGCGCGACTTGTGCGGGTCTTTCGGCTCGGGGTCGAAGGCATCCGGCGGCGCGACGGTGATGTTGCAAGTGGTACCGGCGTCGAGGCTGTATTCGATTTCGCTGATGAGCATGTCGCGGTCGATGCCGATCACCGGGTCAACAATCCGCACGAGCATGTTGGGCAGCCACAGCGCGCCGTTGGATTGCCGCCACCCCTGGATCGTGTACTTGATCGTCAGGGCCTTGCCCATGCGGTTACCGCGCTCCCAGTTGGCTCGCGCGGCGGCCAGCTCCGGGGTCATCTGCCCGCTTTCATGAATCAGCAGCACGCGCCGGCGCGCCGAGCGCGGATCGGTGACCGAGGCCTTGACCTCGCTAGCCTTGGTCCCGTGCTCGGCGTCGCTGCCCGAGCGCTGGCCGGTGACGCGGTACTCGGAAAACACCCCCGCGAAGTCGAGGCCGGCGTCACCGGTGAGCAGGTTTTCACCCAGCACCAGGCTGTCGACGGCGCGGCCCGCGCTGCCCGGCTGGATGATCACCAGCCGCCCGCGCGTGTCGTCGGTCGAGAGCAGGCGCGAGAGGGTCAGCAGGCGGTCGATCGACTCAAACACGCTTTCCCCGGGCTCGATGCTGTGGTCGGCCAGCTTGCCGGTTTCGGCGACCTGGCTACGCACACTGACGCCGTACTCGCCCGCCAGGGCGGTGACGATCTGCTGCACGCTTTGCTGCTGCCACTGCCCCGGCTGATTGATCGCCGAGCAGTCCACCAGGTCGGCGGTCAGCGAGCGGCCATTGATCGAGCGGTTGACCTGAGTGGCGTCGTAGCGCGCCGGCGTGGAATCAATCCAGCCGGTCAGCACCAGGTCGTCGCCAATCAGCACTTCGCAGCGGTCACCCGGGCGCAGCGGGATTTCATGCGCCTGGCCGGGCCAGCGCCACGTCACGTCCAGGCTGAAATCCCGCGCCTGCCGCTCGATGCCGGCACTGATGCGCACTTTCTTCCAGCCGCCATAATCCATGCCGTTCACGCGCAGCGTGACAGCGTTCAAGGGGTCCATGGGTTACTCCTGGGCGCAGCGCAAGGTGTCCGCCGGCAAGAACCCGGGGTGAATCACCTTGTTACGCGTAACGATTTCATCGGCGCGCGTGGCGTCACCGTACAGTCGGTAAGCCAGCACCACGGCCGGCACGCTTTCCTTGGGGGTCACGTCGACCAGGCGCACACCGGCCATGGCCACCTTGGTCAGGTGGGCGCGTAGCTTCTTCTGCGCGTCCTGCAGCGCGACAAAGTGCGCATGCGGGGCTGATAGGCCCGCCTGCCAGATCGCGTCGCTAAGCGCGTCACGCAGCGCCAGAACGTCGTCCGTGGTCGGCACCTCCGGCCGACTGACTGGCGTGGCCACCTGCTGATCCAGGGTCGGCACCCCGGGCAGCGTCGCCGGCGCTTGCACCACCGGCATCTGCGCGGCCAGCTGCACCGCCTTGATCAGCAGCGCATCGCGCACCAGGTCGCGGGTGGCGGTGACCGTGGCCACCGTCGCCTGGCCGCCAGCTGGGGCAGCGGCAGCGGTCAGGCCCACCGCCGCCTGGGCCGCATTACTGGCCAGCCCCGCCAACAGCGCATAGCCACGCTGCTCGTCGTCCTCATCGCCCCAGCGCGAGCCGTCCGAAAAGCCGGAAAACTGCGCCTGCACCAGGGTGGCCAGGTTGTCGGGGCTGTTGCTCAGCATGTCCGCCAGCGCCCGGGTCGAGCTGATCGCGCCGGCGATCTGGCTGAACTCGCCCTGGATGGCCATCTGCACGCCGGCGATGCCGTTCTGCAGCTGCACCGCCGCGATGCGCACGCGGTTGACCACGGCCATGGCGGCGCGGTACCGGGCTATCGCCGAGTCCAGCCAGCTTTCCGACTGGTCTTCGAGTTGCCGCGCCGTGTGCGGCACGCCCACCGGATAACCCTTTTCGCCGTCTTCGATGAACTCCAGCTGAAACCGCACCATGCCGCCTTCGCGGCGGTCGTGCGACACGTCGCAGCCATCGCCGGCGGTGACCGTCATGCGCCCGTACCAGGGGTGTACCAGCTCCCCCGGGCCGGGCTGATTGAGCGCGTGCAGCAGGTTGTCGCGCTGCACGAAACAGTCATCGCCAATGACAAAGGCGGTCATCTTGGGCGCGCGGGTCTTCGCGCCCATGTCCTCCACCAGGGGCTTGTCGCGCTGCGGGTACTCGTGCACCTGCACCCGCCGGCCTGCCGGCGTTGTTTCACTGTCGACCCAGAAGCCCACCCCGCGAAATGACGCGGGCAGCAGGCGGTCGCGCCATGTTCTATCAGCCATGGATTAACTCCCTAACGAGCGACGGCCAACGTTCGGCGACACCGACACGCCGGGCTGGTTGGTCTTGGCTTCCTCCACCCGCATGCCAGGCGGGGCGTTCTCGAAGCGCACCGCAATGGAGCCTTCCAGGTTCTGCCGCTGGCCTTGCGCGGCCTGCTGCACCAGCGACCCCGGCACAGGGCCAGGCGCACGCAACAGGCTGTTCGAGCCGCCCGTTACCAGGCTGCCCGGCGCCGGCGCCTTGAGCAGGCTGGCAGTGGCCGGGATACCGAGCTGGGCATTCATCGCCTGTTGCGCCGCTGCAGCGTTGGCTGCCGCTTGCTTGCCAGCACCGGCGGCCAATAGCGCCCCGTCGCCGGCGCCCATGGCCTCGCCGTTGCGCACGTTCTGCGCATAGGCGGCGCGCTGTACCTTGGCCGTGATGCCTTCGCCGTCACCGTCACCATCCAGCCCCATGAATTTCATGATGGGTTCGATGAAGCCGCTGACCTCCTCCCACAGGTCTTTGAAGAACCCCACAACGGGTTCCCAGTTCTTGATGATGAGGCCGAGCGGCGTCCAGGCGGCAACCGTCTTGAACAGTTCCCAGGCCGGCACCGTGTAGGCCTTGATCAACTCCCACAACGCTTCGAAGAACGGTCCGACCGTCTCCCAGTTGGCGATCAGGAAGCCCGCCGCCAGCGCGATCACGCGCACAATCATGCCGATCGGGCTCATGGTGGCGACGCCGTTCATTACCGCGAGCGCCACCGTGGCAGCGGCCGTTGCCAAGCGCAGCGCGGTGAAGCCTACGGCGGCGCCCAAGATGCCTTTGATCAGGCCCGGGTGCGCCGCCGCCAGTGCGGCCACGTCGCTCACCAGTGGCCCCACGAATGCCAAGAAGTCATTGAACGGCGGTAGCAGGATCGAGCCTACCGAGATCCCCAGGCGGGTCACCCGATTATTCAGCAGCAGCATGGCGTTTTCCGTCGTCGCCGCCCGAGACGCGTACTCCCCTTGCATCGAGCCGGCATACTTCGTCGAGTCGCCCACGCTATCCAAGTTGCTTTCCAACAGTTTCAGGTTGGTCAGCAGCGGCGTGATCGCCGCGACCGACTCGCTGCCGAACAGGTTGGTCAGTAACGCCGGGCGCTTGGCCGCGTCGACCTCAGAAATCCGCTTGAGCAGGTCCAGCATGGTGCCCTTCGAATCTTTCTGCATACCCTCCGCGACTGTTTTGGAGTCCAGGCGCAGCGACTTGAAGGCCTGTGCCTGCGACTTCGTGGCTGCCGTACCCTTGGTCATTGCCAACATGAAGTTCTTGATGCCGGTGGCCGCAACATCAGACTTAACACCGACCATGGTGGAGCCAATCGCCGCGATCTGTGCCGAAGACAGGCCCGCCACCTCGCCCAGCGCGCCCACCTCAGTCACGATTGAGGAAAGCTGCTTGGTATTGACCGGCCCCGTGTTGCCCAGGTAGTTGATCTGGTCGGCCAGCTCGACAACACCATCCTGTGTCATGCGGAATGCCGTGCGCCACGTCGCCATCATGCTGCCGGACTCGTCGGCGGTCTGATCGAAGGCAACGCCCATTTTCACCGCGTCCTCGGCGAACTTGGTCAGTTCTTCCCGGGCAATACCGGATTGACCACCCGCCGCTACGATCTTGGCGATCCCATCGGCCGCCATCGGCAAGCGTTCGGACAGGTCGAGCACGTCCTTGCTCATTGCCTGGAACTGTTCGGGCGTTTTGAAGTTGACGACCTTCTTCACATCCGCCATGGCGCTTTCGTAGTTGATGGCCGCCTTGACGCCCATCACGAACGGCGCGGCCAGCGCGCCGCCCTGCAGCGCGTCGGCGAAGGTGATCTTGCCGAGGCCCGACGAGTTCAGCTGCTTGCGCAGTGTGGCCACGTTCTTGCGCACGCCGGTCAGCACCGGCGACAGCTTGTCGACGCCGGTAATCAGCGCCTTGAGCTGGAATTTATCCGCCATCCCCTGCCCCTACGATTGCTTGAATACGGCTGGCATTGGCGTAGCCCTCTAGCAGGTCATCCAGCGCCCAGTCCTTGACGTGCTCGGGGCTGAGCTTCCAGTACCAGGCGAGGTCATAGACCAGCTGCGTCAGTCCGCCGAGGCTTCCGCCTTCGCTTCCGTCTTCTGCGGGGACACCATGAAAAAACCGGCCAGCGCCCAGGCCAGGCCGTTGAGGTCGGTAACGTCCAGCTGGTCGACCGAGCTGCTGGGGATGCCGGCGCAGACGACGATGTACTTGGCCGCGATATCGAGATTCAGTCCGACCGACTCGTCTTTCTCGATGCGGTACGGCAGTTGGCCAATCTGCCGGCATTCGCGCGAGGTCGGGCGGCGCAGGGTCAGTTCAGTTTTCTGCTCGCCATGGGCCTGAATGGGGGTGCTGAGTGCGATGGTGGTCATTACTGCCAGTCTCCTGAACTGCCTTCGAAATTAAGCGAAACCTTGCCGTCATCGGCGGTGACATTGACGTCATCCACCGTGTAAGCGCCGGACAGCACGTAGTTGCTACCGTCCTTGAACTCAGCGGTAACGGTCATGTTGGTACCGTTGGTGATTTTCTCGAACGGGAAACCCGGGACCTTCACCGCGTCGACCTTGAGGAACGGCGTGCGGTCTTCTTCCTTGAAGTAACCGGCCACGATGGTTTCGCGCTTGGTCTTGGACAGTGGCGCTTCCACGCCGCCGGTGATAACCAGCTGGGCACCGTCCACCTTGATGTAACAGGTGCCCGCGACTTTCTGACCCATAAAAGGCCCTCACAAAAAAGCCCGCACTTGGCGGGCTTGGGTGGAATGGTCCGCGACTTAAGCGGCCGCGTCGGTGGCGTACTGCAGGCGGAACTGGTAGAGCAGTGCGAACACGCGCAGCTGGTTCACCAGGTCCGGCGGGTACAGCACGTTGAGGCGGTTCGGGTTGGTCGCGTCGATCTCCACGACCAGGTTCGCCTTGAACGCCTCGGCGTTCTCCGCGATGCCCAGCGTTTCCAGGTAACGGTAACCCGCGATCAACTCGCCCCGGATCACCAGCGGCGTGACGATGGGCTGGCCCGGCCCGAACGACGTCCCATCTTTGGCCAGCTTGTGCCGGCCGTACTTGCTGGTGACGATGCCGGCCAGGTAACGCAGCACGTAGGCGCTCTGGTGCAGCGGCTCGCTGTCCAGGTAGGAATCATCTGGCTGGCCGTAGGCGTTCTTCTGGTAAGTAGTCACAGCGCGCTGAATGCGCATGTAACCGCCTTCGAAGTACGCCGTGCCGACGCCGTTGCTCAGCAGCGATTGGCGCTCGGTCAGCATGAAACGCTCGCTCGACTTCGCCGGGGCGATGCTCGGCAAAGTGCCGGTCTGCGTCGGCCGCGCCGGGTCGGCGCTGATAAACACCGCCGTGCGCGCCGCGACCTGGGCTGCCATCACCCACACCGGCTGCGGCACGCCCACTTCGAAGCCGATCACCGACATGTGCGGGTCGTTGCGCTGCCGGCCGAAGGCGACCAGCTGGCCGAGCGTGCCGCGCTTCGCGCTGTAGACGTGCCCCCACAGCTGCTTCGCCCAGGACCAGCGGCCGCTGTTTTCGTCCATGGTGGCTTTCCAGGCGTCCAGGCTGTCGCTGTCGGTCCAGGGCTGCGCGCAGAACTCGAACGGCTCATCGCCCAGGGCGGCCAGCAGCACCGCCATGTCGGGGCTGCCGACACCGCCGGCCATCGCCGTGATGGCCAGCTGCAGGCCGGCCGGGGTTTCCTCGCCATTGGCGCGGCCCAGGCGATTCACTTCGACACGCAGGTCGTTGCCCAGCTCGCCCTTAAACTTGACGTCCAGGGTCACCACAGCGCCGGCGGCGGTCGCCTTGACCGGCAGATCCGGCAGGGCGTTGACGCTGGCCGCCACAGCGGTGGCCACGGCTTCCGCGCTCATGGTCGCGGTAACGGTGGTGCGCACGCGCGAACCACCGACGTACAGGTTGACCAGGCCGGCCGCCGAGACGGTGCCCGTTACGGTAACGCTGGCCTTGGCGGCAGCGCCCTCGGCCACCTTCACCGGCAGACACCAGACCTCGCCAGCCACGTCGATGGCGCGGTGGGCGGCGAACATGGTCGCCAGCATCGAGCCGGCGCCGCCGATGGCCACCGCCTCGGCCTGGCGCGACACCAGCACCAGGGAGCCGATTTCAGGGCTGTCGGCGTCGTCGTTGACCTGGCCGACGATCAGTCGGCGCAACGCGCCGGCGGCGCCGCTGCTGGCCATGCTGTTGTCGACCTCGGCATAGAACAGCGGCACCTTGAGGTCGCTGGGGATGAAGCTAAACGGGACACTCATGCCTTGGGCTCCTTCACGGCTTTGGCGGCCGGTTTCTGTTTCACCAGCAGCGCGTCACCGTCTTCAATACGGCGCTGCCAGTACGCATCATGGGGGACCGTATCCCCCGCCTCGGGCAGCAGCTCGCCGCCCTTCTCCGGCATCGGGCACGCACGCCCCGGCGCCGGTTTCAGCTGAACCATTTTCATTGCGGGAGATCCTCGCGTAACGCGATCTCGACCCGGCCATCGGGGCCGGTCGGGCTTAGGTTGTGGTCGACCATGGGGTCGATGAAGTCGACGCGGGTGTCGATGCCTTCCAGCGGCGGCAGGCGGCTGTGCTCCAGCTCCGGCCAGGTCTGCGGGTCGTCGGTGGCATCGCTACCGAAACCGCCCAGCTGGCTGTCCGCGTAGAAGCGGTAGCCGTAGACCACCTTGGCCCGGTCCAGCAGGATCAGGTCGCCGCGGTCGTAGCAGATCGGCTCGGCGTCATCCAGCGGGAACCCCATCAACGCCCGGCACAGCGTGGTGCGGATGTGGTGAACCAGGTCCGCCACCGCCTGGCCGCGCTCGTCCTTGTTGTCCAGCACCACGCAGACGTCGAACGAGTCGCGTACCACCTGGGCGGCGGCGTTCTGCGCCATGGGCTCGTCGGCCTGATCACCCACCGGGATCACAAAGGCTGCCGGCGCCTTGAGTTGCTGGCTCCCCTTCACCGGGTCCCAGTCTAGGCCGCCGGCGATGCGCCCCTCGAACTGCGGGCACTCTGCTTTCAGGTGCTCAATGATTGGTGTGATTCGCATGTCACCCTCAGTTGTCCAGGAACGCGGCGGCAAAGGCGCGCGTCAGGATCTGCTGCACCTCGGCCCGCGAATCCTGCAGGGCGTCGGTCATGTAGTTGTCGCGCGGCGCGATGCGCCACCCGTTTTGTGCCCGGGCTGCCACTAGGGCCTGTCGCTCGCCCCTTGCCCGCCGCCCCTTACCCGCGCCCCGACCAGTGACTCGAGAGCCGAGCCGCACGCCGTAGTGCAGGTACGCCGGGTAGAACTGCTGCATGCCTGCGGTTTTGGTCGGCGAGATCCGAACCAGAAAGCCCGCACGGGACACCCGGTACTTGATCGAGTCGACCGTCTCGCCGGTGCGGTTGACGGGGTATCCCGCCTGCCCCCGGCCGAGGGCCAGGTTCATCTGCGCGCGGCCGGTGATCAGCACGCCGACCTTGCGCATGCCGGCGCGCACTTTGCGCATGTTGAAAGTTTCCCGGTCGAAGGCATCAAAGCCCTCGAAGTGCAGGTAACCGTCAACCGAAACCGAGTTGGCCATCGTCGCCGCCTCCTGTGCTCAGCGCCGGAGCATCCGGCCCCAGTTCTTCCACCTCCACCACCGACCAGACGGTACGGCCACCCAGCTCCGTTGGCCGTCGCACCCGGTAGATCCGACCACGCGCCACAAACTCATGCGCGGCACTCAACCCCTCAATATGGCGGCAGTACAGGCGGTGGGTAGCCTTGCTTTCGGTCTGCTGGGCATTGGTGTACGCAGCGGTGCCCAGCGGCTCCACCTTCACCCAGCGCTTGCAGACCGGGGTGTATTCGGGGGTCAGCCCCGCGCCATCGGGTCGATCAACGCGAATCCTTACCTCCATGCGATGGATCAGCTCGCCCGAAGCTGGCTCACGCATACCCCTCACTCCTCCCGAGGCCATGGCTAGAACCTCGGAGGGACGGTGATATCCGCCAGCAGGTGGTCAACAAAGCTCGACGGGACTTCGGCGAGGGATTGACCCGCAACCAAAAGCCCGCGGTGGGTGAACGCCGTTTCCGCGGCCATCAGCAGCCAGCTCAGCACGCCAGGGTGCGCCTGCAGGTCGACACCAGCACGGTAGCGGATTCGCAACGCGCCCTCCGGGCGGCCATCAGGGAAGCAAAGGCGGCTTTCCTTGCCGCCCTGAATCAACTCCCTACGCCCACTGAACTCCAGCGCTTCCCCTGAATGGCAAACCACCTGAACGGACTCAACAGCCACCGCTTGACCGACATCCAGCGGATGGCCGGACGGATAGTGCCGCGGCCAGTCCTCTTCGTAGATCGCTTCACGGATCGCCGCACCGGTCTTGGATTCGCCCTGCGCAGTTACCCCCGGGATGATGATCTGATCGATCAGCTCAGGCTGCAGGTCCTCTGGCTCAGCACGGCATTGAATGGCCACCTGTTCCAACGTCAGCACGGGCGCCCCCGTGTAGGCGATGCGGCGCGCCATGATTACGGCTTACCTTCAGCGCCTGCCTGAGCCTCCGACTTAGCCGTCCCGTCAGTATCGGCATCGGTCTTTTTGGCAGCAGGAGCTGCGTTGCCGGCGCCGCCCTTGCCCTTTTTCGCGCCTGACTTGTCTGCTTCGATGGCATAGCCAGCCTCGACCAGGCTCTCGGCTAAAGCAGCATCGAAGCCAGCAGTCTCACCTGCGGCATAGCCGCGCCAGTTTTTTTCGAAGGTAACGATAACCTTGGACATGGGGTGCTCCTCGAATCGTGTGATGAAGTGCCCGGCGTACCGGGCGCGGTGGATTACAGGGAGCTACCCCATTTGACGTCGGTCATCACCGCGAC
Source organism: Pseudomonas oryziphila (assembly GCF_003940825.1). Classification (NCBI taxonomy): domain Bacteria; kingdom Pseudomonadati; phylum Pseudomonadota; class Gammaproteobacteria; order Pseudomonadales; family Pseudomonadaceae; genus Pseudomonas; species Pseudomonas oryziphila. The sequence goes on from NZ_CP034338.1 coordinate 3,027,892, forward strand.
CGACTCGACATGGCGCGGGCCGAAGTCGTGCTTGGCGATCACGCGCACCAGGGTCTGGTCACGCTGGAATGCGCTGATGACGTTGCCGCCGGCGTCCTTGTAGGTGGCCTCTTTGCTGAAGTCGATGACCATGGCGTCGTCTTCGCCGATGAAGCAGTCCGCGAAGTCAGCGAAGTGGATTTCCGAGGCATTACCCTCAGCGCCCAGGTTGATCGGGATCTGGGTGGTGGAGCCGACCGGGAACCCTTTCAGCATGTTCTGATCCAGCTCGGGGTAAGCCTTGTTGCCATTGCCATCACGCAGTGCGGACAGCCAGCGCTTGGTGCGCGGGGCCATGGCGAAGCCTGGGGCGGTCATGTTGGAGTTGGCGTTCTCCAAGCGCAGGATCAGCGCGGACAGCGCAAATTCCACGGACTCCAGCGTCACGGCGGCGGGTGCCGAGAACACGTTGAAGGCCGGCGCCCAGAAACGCAGGCCTTTGGGCAGATTGCCGGTACCGGCTCCGCGCAGGAACGACAGGTCTTCTGCCGTCGCTACCGAGGCCACCAGGTCGTTCACGACGAGGCGGTCGACGCTGGGATTGGTGCCAGAGTAAGCCAGCAGGTCATTGCTGATTGGGACCAGGGCCGCGAGCTTTTTCGACGACAGCTTCAGGTCATCGAACTGCATGTCGGTGGTCGGCATGTCTTCCTCAGAGCCGATGTAGCCGACGATTGCTCCACCCTTGATGCGTGGCACGGTGAGGTTGCCATTGCCCAGGGGCAAGGACACGGCGCCGAGGCTGCGCACCACCGACTTCGGGCGGAGCAGCTCGATGACTTCGCTGGAGAAGCTCTGCGGCACCAGTACGCCGCCAGCGCCCGGCGTCACGGTGCTGAGCGCCATGGCGATTTCGGGGTTATAGCCGGAGTCGGTGGCCATCTTCGCGGCAGCGTGCTGGTCGCCGCGAGATGCGGCCAGCACACGAACCATCTGGGCCATGTTGGCACCTGGCACAGGTTTGGCGGCGAATGGCCCGCTGATGTGGCTGGGCGGGCCATTGATGCCCTGAGCGCTTTCATTGACCGGCACGGCGTTGGCTGCGGCGATGCGCTCAGCGGCCTCCGCGCGCGCGAGCTTTTCCGTCAGGGCGTTGAACTGAGTGCTGAGCTGCTCGAACTGGGCCAGTTGCTCGGCGCTGAGGGCGGTGCCCGCCGCTTCGAGCTGGGCCAGCGCCTGGATCTGACCATTGATAGTGGCGCGTTCGCTACGCAATTGAGTTACGAGGGACATGCTGCCTCCTGGGCATAAAAAAACCGCCATCAGGCGGTTGTGGTCACTGCCGCGAACGCGGTCAGAGTTGAGACTGAATGGCGAAGGCCGAGGCCCTCACGCTGATGCGCTGCTGTGGCTGTGCGCCTTGGCGCTGCGCACGGCTGAGAGCGACTGCCCGCGAAAGGTTGTCTACCGCAAGCTGCGGCGACTCCAGGCGATCAGCCAGGCCGATGGCGATGGCGGATGCGCCGCGGTAACAGGCGGCTTCGGTGGCGATGATCTCGGCAACATCGCGGCCGCGGTACTCGGCGACATGGGTGGTGAAGAGCTGATAGCTCTCCTGCACGACATCGTTGAGCACCTGCAGGGATTGTTCGGTAAGCGGCTCGTTTGGGCTCAGGTCGTTCTTGTGCGCCCCGGCGAAGACCGTGGTGACCTTGACCCCCATGCCTTCGATCATCTTCGAGCGGTCCATGTGACTGGCCACCACGCCGATGGAGCCCACGCCCGAGGTCAGGCTGACGACGACCTCGGTGCAGGCCGACGCAATCAAGTAGCCCCCGGAGTACGCCATGAAGTTGACCAGCCCGGTGATGGGCTTGATCTTGGTCGCGGCGCGGATGTCCGCTGCCAGCTCGAAGGCGCCAACCGCGCTGCCGCCTGGGCTGTCGATGTCGAGCACGATGTGTTCGACCATCGGGTCGGCGACGGCCTGGTTAAGGGCGGCACGCAGCCCTTCATAGCTGGTCATCGTCTCGCAGGCATTCAGGTGACTGCCGCGGCTGACGAGAACGCCATGCACCGCGATCACTTCCACGCCGGTTAGCGCGATGGCAGCACGCCGCTGCTCTTCACGGCGGTCCTGCTCCGCCTGGTAATCGTCATCGTCGTAGTACATTGAGGGATTGGCTGCCGCGCCCCCCATGCTCAAATTGACGATGTTGAGGCTCATGGTCTGGTTGGCCCAGCGTACCGCCAGGTCCAGCATGTCGGGCGTCGTCAGCAGCGGCTGATTGAACAGCAAGCTGGCAGCACGCAGATGTCGTTTCATGCGGCAAGCATCCTTAGGATATCGTCGCGCTGCTGCTCCAGCTGAGCGCGGACGTTGGGGTTGTTCATGTCGGGCAGGCCGTGCGCTACATCCGTCATGTTTAGCGGCTGCAAGTAGCTATCACCGTTAGCGACGGGGGGCATGTTTTCCAGTCGCCGGATGTCGTTGATCGACAGCCACCCCCACTGCCTGCCGATTGCGTAGGCGTCATAACGGCTCTTCTGGTCACCGCGCAGCAGGCCGGAGAGATTGAACTCGATGAAGTAATCCCGACGCTCAGATGGCAGCAGGAAGTCGCGCATCATGGCCTGCTCGTGGCGCTTCACCCAGGGCATCAAGGCGAAGATCACGTATTGGATCAACAACTGCTCAAGGCTGTTATAGCTGGCCTTCTCAAGCTCGTTGATCATGTGCGGAGGTATCTTGTAGATCCGTGCGATATCGAGCCCTGTTGCCTTGAGGATGCCCAGCAGCTCGGCGTCGACGTTGTTCATCGACACCGGCTTAAAGGTCATGCCTTCCTGCAGCATCGCGACCTTCTTCGCGTTATCGATGCCCGAGAACTTGTTGCCCCACTGATCGAGGATGCGGTCGATACTGCCCTGCTCCTTGATCGGCGGAGCCTCTCGTGGGCGCTCGATAACGCCGCTGACGGCAGTACCATTGGCAAATGACTTGCCCGCATACTGCCTGACCGCATGCGCAAGGCCGACGGCATCGGCATGCAGCTCAACGGGAGACATTCCGATGTAGTGGTTCTTTGTGTGCCAACGTACATGGTGAATCAGGCGCATGGGCAATGGCTCATGCCCACCAACGCGATACACGGGGCGTAGATCGCCGCCCTTGAGTACCGTTACCTTGTCGTTTCGCAGCGGGTAAAGGCCCTTCACCGACCCGTCATCGTTGCGGTCGATGAAGCTGTAGCAGTTCCCCCGCAGCCCCAGGGAAAGCTGGCCAGACTCGCGGTACTCGTACGGCGTCTGCCAGGGGTTCGGCTGGTAGCGCAGAACATCGTAGAGCGGGTGAGCTATCGCTGACTCACGCTTGCCATCGCCTAAACGACGATAGAGCTCAAGCGGCAGCTGACCCACGCTCTCAGCCAGCAGCGTGACGCAGGTCTGCAAGACAGTAATAGCAAGAGCGGTCTCGGGGGTGACGGTGACGCCTGCTGCAGTCCGCCCAGACCCACCCCCTCCGCGCCAAGCGCCACCGCCCGCTTCCGAAACCAGCGCCTCATTACCGCCAAGAAGATTGCTGAAGAACATGATCAACCTCCCTCCGGGCTACGTTTGAGCTGCATGCGGGCGGCCGCTTTATCTGCCAGCCACGCCCAACCAATCAAACCGAGCCCGGCGGCCATCAGAGCCGCCGGCACGTGAATAAGGGCGATGCCGCTGATCAGCAGTGCAAAGCCAGCCAGGCCGGCAATCCACGCAGCGATTGCAATGGTTTTCAAACCCCTACTCCTTCGTCGTAAATGGAACTACCGCTACTTCCCGAGGACACTGCGCCACTGATGCCGGTAGCCATGATCGAGGCAATGATCCCATCGATGCGGCCCGTCGCTTTTGCCTTGTCTGCCTTGCGATTGCCTGCCGGATCGGAAACGATCACTGCGTTGCCGGCGCACCAGGTCATTACCGGGTTGCCGTCGTGGCGCAGCGACTCCACCGCCTCAGTGTCGAAGAACTCTTCGGTGCTACCCTCTTCCTCTGACCGCAACTCGATGATGCCAAGCAGTCGACGCTCAAACTCGTCGACTGCAGGCCCCATGTCCTTGAAGCCCTGTCCGAACTCCACCAGCTCCGGCAGTGTGATGTCGTACTCGCTCATCAACTGACGCATGTCCTCGATGCGCCAACGGTCGTAAGCGATTTTGTCTACCTGAAAGTAGTCGCAAATGGTTTGCATCCGGCGCAGCACATGCAGCTTGCTGATGGCGCGCCCAGGTGTCGTTTCAAGATCCCCCGACTTGATCCATGCCGCGTAAGGCACTTTGTCGCGCGCCTCGCGCTTGTCCAGTTCGTGGTCAGGGATCCAGAAGTACGGCAACAGCCGCCAGTGCGGATCCTCGAAGGTCGGATAGAACAGCAGGACGAAGGACGTGAGGTCCGTGGTGCTGGACAGGTCGAGGCCTCCAACGCAGGGGCGACTGCGCAAAAGCGACATCGGCACGCGCTCTTCGGCTTGGCTCCAGACATCCCACGAAATCCACGGCGATTCGGCGCCGGTCCACTCACAGAAGTTGAGCCGGCGCACCATCGCCTCTTTACTCGGCATGCCACGAGCCTCTGTCACCTGCTCACGCAGGTACTTCATGCCAGGCAGGTCGGCGTCCTGTAGAGATGGGTTGGATTTGAACCAGCAGCTTTCGTCCTGAATGGGGTCATCACCTTCATCCAGCGAGCAGATGTAGGCGAAAAATCCGTCATCGGTGAGCGCACCCGAAGCCACCCGAGAGCCATACTCATGGTATTCCCAGCAGGGGCCGCGCTTGTTGGAGCCACTGTTAGTAATCATGAAGATCAGCGCCTGTTTCCGGCTCTTGGTGCCGGCGCGCATCATCTCCACGACCAGGTTGGTCTTGTGCTCATGCACCTCGTCGATCAGCGCCATGTGCGGCCGTGGGCCGGACTGACCGTCATCCGAACTGATCGGGCGGAAGAACGATCCCGCCTTGAGGTAGGCCAGGTTCCAGATGTTCTGACCGGTACCGCTGCAGGCGAGGCGCTTGGTCAGCTCCGGCGACTGCTGCACCATGGCGACAGCGTCGCGGAACAGGATCATGGCCTGATCCTTTTTGGTTGCAGCGGCGTAGATTTCGGCACGGGCCTCGTTGTCCCCAACCAAACCCCTCAACCCAACCCCGGCGGCCAAAGGGGATTTGCCTGACCCTTTGCCGCTTTCGACGTATACCACTCGAAACCGGCGGTAACCGTCACTGCCCTTCCAGCCAAAAATGCTACCAACAATGAATTTCTGCCAAGGCAAAAGTTCGAACGGCTGCCCTTCGAACTCGCCACCATTGAGTTTCAGGACTGCGCGATAGAACCGTATGGCCTTGTTGGCCTCATCAAGATCCCAGAACAACCCCCGCTTTGGACCCTCTTCCAAGTCCCGAAGATGCCGAGCGCACGCATTGCGGATGTCCGGCCCTGCGATCCGCTCACCCGAATGCACCTCCCTGGCGTACTGGGTTGCTGGATCGTCAACCGAAGTGCTCCGCGAGCGGGTCTTCCTTGTCGTCATTCTCTTTCACCTGGACTTTGGATCGGGCGGCTGGGGTCAGGCCGAACTCGACCAGGTAGCTTTTGAAGCGGCGATCAACGTCGGCGAGCATGGCAACGGCAGGGTTTGCCTTGAGCACAAGCTCACCTTGTGTGCTGGTCGTCTCGTAGGTGCGCCCCTGAGCGTCGACCGTTTCACGCAGAGCGAGGATTTCGGCGTAGCAGTCGCAGAGTCGCTCCAAGGCAAAGCCATCTGCCTCGGTGAGCACACCCATACGGTCAAGCAGCACCGTCAGGCGACCCCAGGCCACCTGCCCTTCACACGTCAAATGTGCCGGAGCGCTGGGAATGCGCCTCGCTGGTTGGGGTTCTTTCTTGTTGATAGCGCGCTTGCCGGGGTTCCCTCTGACAAGCTTCAGCTCTGTCGGGGTGGGTCTTCTCCCGGCCATTTTTTGCTCTCAAAAAAAATCATTTCATTTCGCGGTTTTGTGTAAAGAGGAGGGCGATCGGTCAGGAAAGGTTTCGCAAAAAACATTTTTACCCCCCCTGCCCCAGATGATGGGGCCCCGTAGCGCCCGGAGGCTTTCAGGAAGGCCGATTCCAGTGGTGCCGGGGGTCCAGCGGTCTCCCGCCTACGTCGCACCCTGCCTCGCGCCCTGACTTCTCCAGGCGCTGCTTGTAGGAGTTGTGGCAGTTGATGCACAGCGACTGCCAGTTGGTCCGATCCCAGAACAGAGTCATGTCGCCTCGGTGCGGCTGGATGTGGTCGACGACGTTGGCTGGTTTATTGATGCCTGTCTGCTTGCAACGAATGCAGAGCGGGTGCTTGCGCAGCCATCCTTCGCGGGCCTGCTGCCAGCGGTAGCCATAGGGGCTCGGGGTCTTGCCTTGACCGACGAGGGCCATGCGTCAGCCCTCCGCCTTTTTGCTCATAAAGCGGTCCGAATACTCACGCAGCTTATCGACACCCATGAAGCCAACCATGCAGCCGGCGAAGACCGACAGGTTTGGCGGCAGCGCAAAGTACTCCAAAACGGGCAGCAAGCTGATTGCGATAAGGCTGCAGATGGCGGCCTCAAGGACTACCTTCCGACCTCGGCCTCCGCCGTAAACCACACGACACATGGCCACGGCAGCGGCGATGCCGCCGGTGGCCAGCTGCGGCTGATGCGCAATCAACCACGCAAGCGCAGCGGCCCACAGGCCAGGATCCTTCTCGGGCATGTTCGGCATCTCGATTCCTCCCGTTGCGGGGAGCGCAAAATGAAAAACCCCGCCGAAGCGGGGTTTGTGGTGACTTTCTGCCTCAGTAAACGTTCATCTCGAACGGAACGGACTGGGCCTTGATGGTGTTGAAGTAAAACGCCTTGGTGAAGGGCTTGGAAACCGCAGACTTCCACAAATGACTCATGTTTCGCTGAGCCTGCTCAGGCGTTTCGTACTGAGGCTGGAGAGTACGCATGACGGCGTAAGTCGAGCACATCATCACTCGCAACTGGGGGTCATTCTGTGGGCCTTCCGGCCCTGTGAACTTGGCATTGGAGATTTTGCCCTTCGAGTTCACGTCAAGGATGATATCAAGGCCGGCGCCGTTCAATTTGAGCGTCTGGTAAACCACCGTTCCATCCTTGATCAGCTCGCCCTTGCCAAGCTTAGCGTCGGCACACTGCGGGATCTCCTTGAGATGCTTGCTCATCCCGGACTGGAACGACTTCGGCGTCAGGTCCAAAGAGGTTTCCGTTGCAGCTGTAGACTTATTCGCCTCCCAGTTTTCTGGGATCAGGTACTCCGTTTTTTGTGCGGCGCTCGCAACGAGCGGGACCATCAACAGGCCAATTGCAGCAGTTCGCGCAAACATTCCTTTTTGCTCTCTGGTGAATAAGTGAGATCGGAATGCTATCAGCCTTTGCTTGATTCGCGAGGCCCGAAAACGAAAAAGCCCGACACAGTGGCCGGGCTTTCGGTGGTCACTCCTCAACACGCGCAGGAATGACAGGATGTAGATAATTTCGCTCAGATGATCATTCAAGTCAAGTGAATGGTAAATACCGTCGCCTAATCCACCTTCAAAGGATCATTTTTGAGGTGCAGGGCGCGGTGCTTTTGGTTTTGGGATCGTCACCTTAGCTCCGCAACTCTCGTTTCGGCAGCTGCCGTTGAAGAGTGTGTGCTTATCGCAATTTGGGCATAACTTCCCTTTTCCGCCCTTCCCATTGTTCGGCGGAGTGGTCATAACCGTGAAGCATTTCGAGCATTCCCGTCCCGTCGACGTTTTGTGGAACGTCAGCTCACCGCAAAGCGGATTTGGGCACCGTTTTCCTGCCATGGCTCACCGCCTTTCGGATGCATGTGTGTATATATATGTGTGTGGCGGCAAGACTATAACACCTTGAAAAGCAAGACGGAACAGGGATGATGATGGCAATTGGAAGGTACGCGTCAAGCGACCTCTCTAACGAGAAGGCCTTCAGCTGCCAGAATCACCTCAACCTCCTTCAGTGCGTCATCAATCATACCGTCAAGCTTCTCGTAGATTTCGAACCTCCAGCGTCGGCGCGTAGACTCCGGCGTAGCATCCAAATCCCAGGTGTTCATGTCGTAGAAGCTGTCCGGCAGGATAATCACATCCTCTTCCAGGGCTTCGATGCGCTTCTTTGCTGCATGGCCGGCGGCGACCGCCGCATTCACGGTAGCTTCGCGGCGCCACGATGACGCATCCAGCGGAATGTCGACCGATACAGAGCGAGGAGCTTTGCGGCGTTCGCCCTTCAGCTTCGGGATTGCCCAAGCGGTCACTGCCTTGTAGATGAACAACGCAGTCGCCGGGCTCGCGATGAGCGGCCTTACCAGCGTGATGGCCTGCACCTTCTTCACCTTGTTGGTGCTGTACTTGGCGACCAAGGCATGCCAGTGCCGCCCCTTGAGCATGTGGTGCAGGCGGGCCGACAGCCAGTAATCGACCTGGGTGCGATCGATGCCTCCCGATCGACCACCCAGTGAGGCCAAACAGCCGCCCTCCTCTTCGGCCGATTTGTACAGCTTCTGCCAGGCCTGCCCCTTCGCGGCGCCCTTCTCGCCCGCCGCCAATGCCGCCACTACTGCCCCCGATACGCTGTTATAGATCATGTCCTTCCCCTCAATCCCCGGTGTAGTTGGTGCCGCCGGCGCCGCGCCGGTTGCTTCCCTGATATCCCGCCTCCGGCCCGCCGGCCTGAGGTCTTTTCAACTGCTCGATCTGCCGTGTCGCGACCTGCAGCCTCATGCTGAGCTGGGTCACCAGTTCATCCAGGGCCAGCGCCTCGCCGGTTGCAGCCACTACCCAGCCCGAGGCATTGCAGTGGTCGCATGGCAGATCGTGAAACACGCCCTTGATGACCGCTCTCCCAAGGCACAAAGGGCACTTGTCCAGTTCGATCACGGCCTTCTTGAAGGCTGGGCCGTGCTTCTTCATCAATCGACCACCTTCAGCCCTTGGGCTCGCAACGACTTTTCAGCCACCTCTCGCGCCCAATCCCCATCGGGGTCGCCCATCTGGGCGGGAAACGGATTGGTGACGCAAAGGCGTTCGCGAGAGGCCTGCCACGCTTCCCAGCGGGCAACGTATAGAGCGACCCGATCACCGGAGCAGCAGCTGGTGCAGTCCGGGACGTAATAGCCCGCCAGGCCGACCTGTGGGTCCCATCGCATCCCACTCGGCACCTCGTAGCGCTCCTCGAACTGGGCGCGGACCTTGTCTTCATTCTTCATTTCGAATCCTCGCCAGTAACAAATTCACTAAGGCTGCTCAAAGCCACGCCATCAGCGGGCTGCGTGCAATTCTGTGAAATTTCAAATAAGGCCTCGGTAAGGCCGTGAATCGCACCAAAGCCAATGCCGTCTAACCAGGCGTGCCACTTGTCCAACGCCGCTCTGCGCTGCTGCATCGCTTGGGTGTTGATGTAGGTGGCGGCGATCTTGCCCAACGAGTGGTTGAGCAGCATCTCGCCGATGTGGCCGTCGATGCCGAGGTCAGTCCAGGTACTGCGCGACACCTTGCGCAGGTCATGACTGGTCCAGGCGCCCTGCCCCAGCCGGGTGAACACGGCACTGGCCTGAGTCTCGCTCAGCGACAGGCCGCGGCGATTAGGGAACAGGTACACGCCCTCGTAGCCCTGGGCCTGCTGAATGGCCCGGTACCGGACCAGCAGCGCCTTGAGCTGGGCCGTCAGTGGCAGGCGGTGCTCGGTGCGGGTCTTGGTGTTCGCCGCCGGGATAAACCACTCGGCCGCGGCCAGCGAGATATCCGCCCAGCGCGCCATGCGGGTCTCACCGATTCGCGTGCCGTGAGCGAGCATCATCAGGGCCAGCATGGCGTCACCCGGGGTCGCCTTGAAGGACTCGGCCAGCTGCTGCACCAGCTCGGGCAGCTGCAAGTCACGCAGGCGCGCCGCCTTGGGCAGGATCTTGGCCTTGGTGAAGTCGCTGAAGCGCATCCCGGCCATGGGGTTGTGGTCGATCAGGCCGAGCTGCCGGGCCTGGCGGAAGGCGGTCAGCAGCAGCACGAACATCTGCCGCAGGTACGACAGCGACACCTCCGCCTGGCACGGCCACATCAGGTGCTTGTCCAAGGTGTCGGCGTTCACGTCAGCCAGGGCCAGGACATCCAGGCGTGGTTTCAGGTGCTGAGCGATGGCCGAGCGGGCGCCGGCCTTGCGCTTGGTCGACAGTGAGCGGTCACGGGCCATGCGGTCGCCGTACCAGTCGAGCAGCTGCCCCACGGTTACCATCCCCGAGGCAATCGCCGCGGTGGCCGGACTGCGCAGCAGGCGTCGACGCAGTGCAGGCAGCTCGGCCAGCACCGCCGACACACTCAGCTCTGGCCAGCGCGCAACGGGCACCCACTGCTTGCCGCGCACCAGGTGCCAGCTAGCCCGCTCGCGATTGCTCCAGAACCGCAGGTACAGGCCAGGGTGGCGCGGGTCGCGCAGGTCACGCACTGACGTGTCGGCCGCCTGCCGACGCACCTCGGCCTCGCTGAATTTCACTTCCCGCGTTGCACTCATGCCGCCACCGTGGCCGGCAGTATCAGGTAGGCCCGCAGCTGCTCCATGGCGTCGAAGTGCCCGCGGCACACGATGGCGAGGTAGCCCTGCTCGTTCAGACGACGCAGGCAATCACGCTGGCTGGCTGACACGGCGGCAGGCTCGACCGTCGCCTTGAACTCGATGTACAGGCCGAAGTAACCGCCGCGGGCCATGGGTAGGACCAGGTCTGGAATCCCGGCTTTCACGCCCTGGGCCTTGAGCTTGGCCGCCACGGCCTTGACCCGATGACCGCCATTCGGGACGTGGTAGATCAGCTCGTGCACATCAGGATGTTTCAGGCAAATCTCGGTCATCAGCGCAGCCTGCTCCAGCCCTTCCCGGTCGACTGGCTTAGCGCGAGTCAGGCGGGGCTTTCGAATCGCCGGATTACGAAATGGTGGCTTCTGATCGTTCATGCAACCAACACCCCCTCGCTCAGCAGGATGGCCTGGGTGCGCATCACACCCTCAGCGTGATACTGGCGTGCGGTGTCGCGGTCGATGACCCGACTACGGCCGTCGCAGGCGTCATGGCAGGCGCTGCAGGACCAAGCGCCCTGCAGATCGTGCGGCTTATTGCCGACGCCACAGGTGCCGGCCAAGCGGTAGTGAGCGAGGACGGTGGTTTCAGAATTGCCGTTGCAGACACCCGGGATACGCACTTGGCACTCCCGGCCGCGCGCGGCCTTGGTCAGTTTGGTCTGCCGCATGGGCTGTCTTCTCCATGAAGATCGATGACGCGATAGGTGCTCGGCCACATGAGTTGGCCGTGGGCGATCGCCAGTCGCTCACAGCGATAAAGCGCCGTGGGCGGTTGCGGATTGCTGGAAAGGTCGAGCAAGTCGCTTCGGCAATACAGCGCGTAGCGGTACTCGGGTACGGTGGGTGGCAGTTGCATCGGATCGGTCATGCCTTTCTCCTTGCGGCTCGAATGGCCGCCAGTGCGTCGTTGCCCACTTTCGGGGTGCGCCGGGCAGCCACCTCAGCCGGAAGAGCAAGCGGCATGCGCTGCAGCGCCTCACCAGCGACGAGGCGCCGAACAGTGATCGTGTAGTTGCGCTCGAACAGCTTCGAGCTGAGGTCGGTGGCCAGCCTGTTCAGGTTCTCGAAACCGCACTCCTTCGCCGCATGCCATACCGCGTCATGGCTCCACTTGCCCTTCCCCGCCATGGCTGGGTGGGCATTACGGCATGCCTCGCGGAACGCCACGGCCAGCGTTGGGAGGCCCAGCATTTCCGGCGAAGGCTGGCACCACTGGATGAACTCGCCGGGCGGCGGGATGAACGCGGCGCCCGACTGCCTGCACCGCATGAGGCCGAATTGCAGCTGCTCGGGACTGCTGATGCCGGCCTCGAGGAAAGCGGTCAGCCATTGCTGCTTGGAGGCGGTGTAGGTGGCCTGGTCTGGCCACGCTTGCTTCCAGGCGGTGCAGATCGAACGCAGATCGCGGAACAGGTCGTTGATCACTGCCGCAGTCTTCCGGTTGAGCTCGGCTTTCACGTCAGCCGGCAACTCGCAACCAGCCGATATGTGCTGGCCGGCCTGCACCTTGGCCCACAAACCATGCGTAACGACGGCAACCGGATTCACTGGACACCCCCGCTCTCGATCCATGCCGTGTCTTCGTCATCAAGCGGGGGCCCGCCAGTGGCGGTGCGCAGCGGTACAACCTTGGCCGCGTTCGCGAGATCACGTTTGATCCAGCCGACCAGTTCGGCAATCCACTGGCTCTCGGTCTTGGCCAGGCCCTTGGCGTCGTGATGGACAACGAACTGCGCGGTGGCCTTTTCCGAGAACTCCGCGATTGGGACGCCCGATCGCTTGGCGTAAGCCTCAAGCTGACCCTGGTCAGGGACCCACTCGAGGAACATCGCGAACGGCTCACGCGGAGAGTGTGTATTACTTCCCTTCCCTTCCTTTCCGGGGGTGAGGGCTCGACCATCGCTAGACGAGCCTTCGCCTGTGTCTATACGATCAGTCGGCGAGGGCTCGACGAAATCAGGGTGCTTTACGGTAGGCCTGTCGATCTTCTGGTGGTGCCAGCCATTGACGTGTAGGTACTGCTTCGATGCCGCCTCATAGGGGGTGATCAGGCGGTTCGCCACCAGCTCGGCGAGAAGCCCATCCACTGCCTGCGCGGTAATATCGTCGCCGGGGAAAACGAGCGCCTTGATGGTCTTAGGAGACATCGGGTGGTTGCCTGCGTCGTCGCAGAAGTTCCAGATACCGATGAAGAGGAGTCGAGCCATCGCCGAGCATTCCATGACCTGTTCGCTGGTCCAGAACTCCGGCTTGATGGTGCGGATACGAGCCATTACAGACGCCCTCCATGACTGAAGTCCTGACGCATCAGATTCAGCGAGAGCGTGGAAACTGACGTGGAATGCGCGGTATTGCCTGCATCGTCTGTGCGGTGCATAATCGACCTCGATGTTGTTTCAGAAGACCGCCCTGCCAGGCGGTTTTTTTATGCCTGCGATTCAGGCGTTATGGGCGTCCGGCGCATCCGTGGTAGCTTTTTACTTCCACACGAAAAGGCCATCGGAGGCCGGACAAATGAAGCAGTTGAGTTACGAAGACGTATGGCGAGAACAGCTTGAAGGCTTTGTCCTCTCGCAACTTCCAGAGGGGCAAACCGTTACTGATCGTGACTATCGAGACGCCGCCTATGCAGTTTTCTCCCGATACCTTCTGTTCTGCTTTTGCGAGAAATTCAGACGACAGCACGCAACCCGCTGGCAGGAATTTAAAGGTTTGACCCCTGCCCATCTCCGCCTCATAGAGAAGCATCATTGGTTGCCCGATCAGGTTGCGGCCCTGAATGAAGATCAGCTTGTGCTGCTTCTCCACGAAGAGCTGGCAGGCCTTCAGCTTCCCGCTCGAGCGCATCAGAAGCTGACTCAGGACTTCCAGTACCTGGGTATTCAGGATCTCCACCTGAACCCGGCTGAGTAGCGCGCCCCCAGAATTCCGCCGCGCCCATGCGGGCCTGGCGGATTCTTGTTAGTTCTGCCTCAAGAGCGGCTTCTTTCTCCTTCGGGGAGAGGCTTGCAGGCCAAACAATGAGAGGGCCGCCCCTAGCTTCTAAGGCGGCGAAACCGGCGAGAATCTGCGCGGCCGCCTCAGCTGGAGTGCCGACTGCTCTTGCAGCGACGAAATGGAGTGCGATTTCTCGCGCTTTCGGATCAAGCATTGCCATTCTCCATACTGTTTAAATTCACAGGTGTTTCAGTCATCTACTGGCGCAAGGCCAGGTCATGCAGAATTCACTTCGTCAGGCTGCTACCAACTCAGGCCAGAGCACAGACCAGTCATCTGGCCGGAGCTGCTTTCGAGTTACTGCGCCCGCACTGGCCAGCTCGGTTTTCACAGCCATCTCTGCTGATGCGGTTTTGTGCCCATAAGCAATGAGCCGCAGGTACGCCCGGGAGGTTCCTGTTCGTGCGACCTGCTCATCGGTCGCTGTTTTGAGCCACTCCAGTAGCCCGTGTTTTCTGGTCCGCATGTTCGGGCCTCCTTCATGGTTACCCGAATTATTACCGCCGGGTAATGATTAAACAATACCCGCAGGGAATTTACCTTTTGGTAACGTTTTCAGATCATTGCTCGATGGAAATTTCAGATATCCGCCGCTCCAATCTGCGGCTCCTCATGAACTCGCGCTTCGAAGGCAAGCAGGCTCGTATCGCCGATGCCCTGGGAAAGAGCGCGAATTACATATCCCGATGCCTTGCTCGCCCAGATAGCTCTGGCGCAAAGAAGATCGGGGAAGACCTTGCTCGTGAGATCGAGGACACCCTCGGCCTTCCTCGCTATGCAATGGATCAGCCGGGACTCTCGGCCAAGGCTTCACCGGATATTCAGTCGAATGCCGAGATCGTCGGCTCCTTCGACGTCTGGGATGACGACACGCCACTGACTGATGACGAGGTCTATGTGCCGTTTCTCAAGGAAGTAGAACTATCAGCAGGCCAAGGGCGAACCGCTGTCGAGCAGTCCAGCGGACGGAAACTCCGCTTTGGAAAGCTGACTCTTCGGCGCCAGGGGGTTCAGCCAAGTGATGCTGTCTGCGTGACAGTCAGCGGCAACAGCATGGAGCCAGTCCTGCCGGACGGCAGCACTGTTGGCGTTGACCAAGGCCGAACCGCCATCGTCGACGGCAAGATGTACGCCATCAATCACGGCGGGCAATTGCGCGTCAAAACGCTATACCGACTTCCGGGAGGCGGGATTAGGCTCCGCAGTTTCAACCGAGACGAACATCCGGACGAGGAGTACTCGGCGGATGACCTGATCACCAAGCATATCCTGGTGATCGGGCGAGTGTTCTGGTACTCCGTGCTGCTCTAGCTCTGCACTAAAGAATGATATGAAGCCCGCACGAGCGGGCTTTTTTTCGTCCACTCAAAAAAAAGATTACCCATAGGTATTGACTGAATATGTTACCCGCGGGTAATTTTGCCTAATCGCCGGATCGACACCGGCCAGCAACAAGGCAGCGAGCCGAACGCCTTCAAGTTCGGTACAGGGGCGCCTCACCCCGTGGCCAGCAGCGTAGATGGCCCTTGATCAAAGAGTGCTGACGGGTGGGATGCCATGCCATGGACTACTTCGCGGTCAGCTGTCGGGATCACAGATCCCCCGAGAAACCGATTTCACTGGCTGGCCTTGGCGACAGGGCCAGACGGGAAGTCACCTGGTTGCGAACTACCTATCTCGCAACCGAAGAAGCTGCACGGTTAGACGGCCACTGAGCCGCAGTCCGGCCTGGACTGCCACCTTCACCCCTCCCACCAGCAGGAGAAGTGCCCATGACCGTAAACATCAACATCCTGACAATCACCACCCCCGTAGCTACTTCCTCCACAAATCCTATAGCCCTTGAGCTCAGCGGAGCGCAAGCGATCGCACAGCTTCCGAACGTCGTGACTGTTCTGTCCGATGGCTCGGTCCAGCTCACGGCGCCGACCAAGGGCGCCTCGAGCAAAAGCACTCACCGCACGCGGTGCGAGTGGAAGGAACCGGTGTATTGGTCGCTCGCAAGCGCCGATGAGCACATCAGCCTGCAGGAGATGACGCTGACGAAGGTCAACTCCGCGCAGAAGGCGGTTATCGCGCAGCTTCATGTGAGGGATGACGACAGCCCGCCGGTGAAAGTCTTCTGGAGCAAAGGAAACATCACACTCGGTTTCCGCAAGACGTTCAATCAGGCGAGCCCGGTGAACACCACGCTCCTCAAGGGTGTGCCGCTCGGATCAAGGTTCAAGGTCACCATTCGGGTACTGGCCTCGGGCGCTTTGACCATAACCGCCGAGTGTGATGGCGACGCAGAGTCGTCCGGCCGACTGAAGCTGGATAGCTCCTGGCGCTCGTCGCTGCTGAACTTCCATGGCGGCGTGTACAACCAGATCGACTACACCGACACGACTCCAGCAAGCGATGGCTCAGTCTGCATCCTGAGCAAACTCTCCCTCACCCACGCGTAAGGCTTGGCAGCCGCATAGCGGCCCGATGACATGGTCTTCCCCAGCACCAGGCTGCATCGGAGAGCCTTCCCGACCCTACACAAGCGTGTTCAGGGAGACAGGCGGGATCGGCTCTCCAATGCAGCCCCAACGGAAGTGAATTGCGATGAAGTCATTCAAGCAAATGATCAAGGATGGCGATGTGCGCCGCGCAGACGCCATGAAGGTGAAGCTCGAGGACCTCCACGAGGAACCCGGCTTCAACCTGCGCACCGAGGGTGAGGCTCTCGAAGCCAGCATCGACGCCCTGGCCGAATTCATCGCCAATGGAGGCCAGATCCCAGCCCTTGAAGTTCGCCCACGAGCTGAGGGTGGTGTGTGGGTCGTTGACGGCCACCGTCGTCGCCGGGCCATGCTCAAGCTCGACAAAGCAGGTCGCCTGCCACGCACACCCAACAAGGAAACCCCGAACATCCTCGAGGCCTGGGTGCCCGTTGTGGCATTCGAAGGCAGCGATGCCGACCGCGTGGCTCGGATCATCTCAAGCCAGGAGAACGAAAAGCTCTCCCCTCTTGAGCTGGCCGAGGGCTACAAACGGTTACGGGCCTTCGGGTGGGTGCCCGAGCAGATCGCAAAGAAGGTTGGCAGAACCCGACAGCACGTCGAGCAGGTGCTCACGGTTGGCAACGCGAACACCGACGTGCAGAACCTGGTCGCGGCAGGCCATGTATCAGCCACGACCGCCGCTCAGGTTGTCCGCGAGCACGGCGACGGCGCAGGCAAGGTGCTCGGCGCTGAGCTGGAGAAGGCCCAGGCCAACGGCAAGAAGAAGGTCACCGCAGGCAGCATGAAAGGCCCTTCCATTCCGAAGCCCCGTCTCGAAGCTGTGCACGCCGCCTCGCGCAATTTGATTGCATCGCTCGATGCCATCGACGAGGACAGCAGATCCCTCACCATCCCTACCGCGCTTGTCCTTGAGCTGCGCAAAGCCCTGGACGGCGCCATACCGAGATAAGTCATGGACACGATCACCTGCGGCTCATGGATTGGCCAGCTCGGTAAAGCGCTGGCTCCTCGTGAGCTCGAAGCATTGCTGTGGGTGGCCCAAGGCCTCACGACAAAGGAAATCGCCCGTCAGATGGCGGTCAGCCCCGGCACCGTGGCGAACCGCATCGAGGCCGCGCTCTTCAAGTTGGAGGCCGGCAGGCGCATCGAGGCCGTCACCAAGGCCATGCGGCAGCAGATCATCAGCCCGCTGTGCATCGCCCTCGCCGGCCTGATCGCAATGCATGCGGTGATCGACGACAGCGACCCGCTTCGCCGTGATCGCCGGGCGCCCGAGCGGCGCACTGCCCAAGTCCGCATCGTTCGCAAGGCCGAGGCCTTCGAATACCACGCCTGATTCCCGACCAGAGGAACACCCCATGCACCCTCGCCTACAAGAGCGCGTGAGCGGCCTGGCCGACATGCGTAGCCGCACCCTCATGGCAACCGCTGAGTTCTACGAGAAGATCGGGCGCCCTGCTCCGCCGCCTGGCCCGCGATTCCAGGCTGTAGCCAAAGGCAAGGCCTGGCACGTCATCGAGATAGCCACCGGGCTGACCAAGGGCTTCTGCTTCAGCCATCAGGCTGCGATGCGGTTCGTGGACGCGATGGAGGCCGGGGCGGCAAGCAAGCAGAGGGCCCTGCAATGAACACTGCCACGAACCAGGACCAGCGCGCTGCCGTGCTGGCCCAGCTCAATGCGAGCATCAATAGCTTCTTCCTTGATGGCGGCCAAGTGCAGAGCCTGCCAGCCAGCGAGTACGTTCCGCGGCGCGTGCACCGCGATCTTGAGCCGGGGCGCGTGAAAGCGCCGCCGGTGAATAAGAGGTCGGAAAAGAGGCTGCAGCAGATCGAAGAGGTTCGCGAGCTGGCCAGGCGCATGACCTATGCCGAGGCAATGGCCAACACCGGCCTGTCGCAGGCATGCCTCGTTCGGTACGCCTTCGCCGGCCAGTTCAAATTCCAGCCCGATCCGCGACGCGGCAAGGGCAACCTGGGCAAGAAGCTCAGCAATCCCGCGGCGGACAGGGCCAAGGCCGAGCAGATCATCGCCTTCCGCAATGTCGGCATGAGGCATGTCGATGTGGTCCGACACTTGGCCATCTCCTACAAGCAACTCGGCCGGATCCTTCGCGAGTTCGCGATCGACTTCCCGACCACCGCCGAAAAACGAGCACAACGAAAAGCATGAACCGCATCACCGCACGCGTCCGGCACGGCCGGCGTCAGCAACACATTAATCTGCCGCCCAGCGGCTTGGGAGGTATCGGCCATGGCCAAGCAGAAGACCGGGGCAGCGAAGCACTCAGCGGACTACCGGGCACGCGAGAAGGACAAGGCCGAGAAGCTGGGCATCGAGGAAGTCGCCATCAAGATGCCTGTCGGGATCAAGAAAGCGCTCGCTGCAGAGATCAAGCGCCACGGCTACAAGCAAGTGCAGGAGCTTTGGCAGGACCTAGCCTTGTCGTGGATTGCGCAGGAACCTGAAGAGCGGGCGCGTCGACTTGAACGACCTGACGCGCCAGTTTTTTACGTCTCGCCAAAACTAGCGCGTAAGTTCGAGGCGGCGAGCATGACGGAACTGAGGCGAGACCCCGGTGACGAAATAGAGCCCCCGCTACTCAGAAGTGCGAGTTGGCCCATTCAGCAGCAGTAGTGAACCCCGACTCGAGCGCAGTGCTGGAACACTCTGTTTTCAGGTCTCGACTATCTACGCTAAGCGACAATTCTTTCCCGTCGCGATTGTAAACGGAGCTCCTGATTTTGAAGTACTTGTACTCCGGCGTATTGCCCTTCGCTTTGCGCGTGTGCGGACCTGAGATCTCGCTAATCAAGCTTCGGCCATAAGTGGTACTACGACTTTCTCTTTTCTTCTCGATTGCCACAACTGACTCCTTTTCCCGGCTCCCTGCCGGTCACCCGTAATACCCCATGACGCCAGGCTCGTACAGCCCCTATCACTCAGTCCGGCTGAGGCGAACGTTCTGGGATGTGCACTCGGTATTGCTGACGGTACCCATGAAGGCGTTTAGCTTCACAGAGCACTTCTCGATGTTCAGGCCATTGCGGCCATCACTCGAGATGCTGGTCACATAGGGGCCAGCAGTGGTGCAGCCAGCAAGTACGGCCAGCAGGCCGAGCGCAGCGATTCGCAGCTTCATAAGCATCCCTTCTTGGTCTGGTCGTAACGATGCGCCGGATCATAAATCACAAGCCACTACTAAGCCACCATGCCGCATCCGGCCACGGAGGGCGGCGCATGCATGGAGAAAGCCATGAAAGACCAAGAACGCTCCGAACTCGCCGCCCGCGTCGCTGAAGACCTGGCCCAGCACCAATACACCCAGCTGGTGAATGAGAACGGCGTCGAGGTTTGGCGCTGCCAGCAGCCTGGCACCCGGGTCTACCACTTCGATATCTGCGTCACCGCCTACGGCATGTCGATGTTCGGCGATATCGAAGGGCTGCTATGGCATGTCGGCGCCGACTACGGCATCAACTTCCTGCGCCACCAAAGCGACGGGTATCGGCACGAAAAACTGGAGAGTACCTGCAAGCGCGAGGTCATCGACTTCGACAGCATTCGCGATACGGTTTGCAGCTGCATCGTTGGCCGCATTGATGAGGAGTTTGATGCCGATCAGATCCCTGGGGGGATCAGCGCCATCCCGGACCAAGGAGCCACGCTCGATCAGGCAGAGCTGCTGGTCGGATGGTTGCGCGACCAGGAAGACGCCGGTGACCTGCGGCTACCGTTCAGCGACCTGGCCGATGTTATCGAGGAGGTTGAGACCTTCGCCGAAGGCCGGGATACCGAACTGGTGCTTGCCTACGACTTCCTCCAGAGCAATGAGTCGCTGATCGGCGGCAGCGACCTCTGGGAGACGAAGATCAGCAAGCCATGCCCGAACCTGATGGCGCGCCTGTACTACGTTCGCCACGCTGCCAACGCCATCATGGCGATCAAAGAGCAGGCCGCTGCCGCCTGACCCTCGGGCGCTGCCCGCTAGCGCCTTCCCATCTCAAGCGATAACGAATAACGCCGCCCCGGCGAGGGCGGCGCCTGCACGCATACGTTATCGATGATTCGCCCATCTAGTCACGCCATAATTCTCACTATTGAAGACGAACAGCATGACCTTAGATGTGTCAATTCCTTGCTTCTCAATCGTGTCAGGGAAGAGTACAACAGGCCTAACGCTAACCTCCTCCCCTTGCATGAGAAGAACCTTTCTGTAAGTTCCCGCAAGATTTTTTGTTTTCGAAATAGCAGCATTAGCGAGACTCACATTAGTGCCATGCTTAACTTCCACAACATAATGAGAATCAGCAAACTTTATAATCCCATCAAACTGTGCATATTTACCTTCATACCGGACCGCATAACTTCTCAGCAACTTCCCACCTTCGAAGTAGCCGCCGGGCTGAACAAGATTCAGAAGCACTCGATCCTCAGTATCAAGCAACCTCTCAACAAGGTTGCTTTTTTCAGTACTGGATCGAGAAGTAACAGGTGTTTCATTTTTTCCACCTGTTCCAACTTCGCCGAGCGTAGCGCCCTGCGACGGTGCATTGCCAACCGGGATAGACTCGCCTTGCATTTCTAGAGCCTCGGCCTCAGCTTTCTCCTCGACTGCCGATGGGCTTTGCTTTTGAAGATGTTCCCAGTATTTGTCTCGATTCCAAAATAGCGCTGCTATTTTTTCTAGAAAGTGCAACTCAGTCACCAATGTAGCAACTATAAAGATCGACAATCCGTATGTAACAACGTGATTTGCCGCAAAAGCCATACCTAAAACAAGTGCGCTACCAATCAGCTTGGTTGAAGACACAATATCTCGGTGTATAAAGCTGAATATAAGCATCCAAAGAAGACCAACAACACCGAAAACTTGCGCCATCAACGCTGACGCGCCTTCCATGCTGAATAGCAACTTAAAACAATCACCAGTCATTCGTCGTTCCTACGCTAATCCTTTGCCAATCATACAGGCCAGGAGCCACCATGCCCATCATCTACGGAAACGTCTGCAGCGGCATTGAAGCTGCGACCGTAGCCTGGCACCCACGGTACTAATCCCGGCCGAATCGCAGATCCCACAACCACTCTAACGAATCACGCCACCCCGGCGAGGGCGGCGCCTGCATGGAGGCCTCATGAAGATTCAGATCAGGACGCTCTACAAGTGCAGCTCCTGCGACGAAATCCACGACGACGAAGACGGAGCACGGGAATGCTGCCAGCCGGATATCTATGAGCTTTATGAGTGTCCGACGTGCAAATCCATACATGACGACGAGGACGCCGCCATCAGTTGCTGCGGCGCTCACGCAGTTCAATGCCCGTCTTGCCTTCGCGACTACCCACCGATCTCGCTGTCGTCCCAGGCCATCAAGATCGCGGGTCACTGCACCACCTGCAACCCGCTGTTCACCATTGATCAGCAGTGGGCCATTCAGGACCTGCACTACCGAGCGACAGGGCAGCGCGAGCACCTGTTCGACTGATTACGACCGCACCTTTCCCATGCCGCGCTGGAGGCCATGCAATGGGGATTGCCGTAAGCCAGTTCTACAAGACCCAATTGCAGAAGGTAATGGCCACCTTACAAGCCTGAGACGAGAAGAAAGCAGCATGAGCCGCATCACCGCACGCGTCCGGCACGGCCGGCGTCAACAACACATCAATCTGCCGCCCAGCGGCTTGGGAGGTATCGGGCGTGGCCGAGGAGAAGACTGGAGCCGCGAAACACTCAGCGGACTACCGAGACCGGCAGAAGAAGAAAGCCACGAAGCTTGGCATCGAGAAGGTGCACTTCAACATGCCGGAAGGGATCAAGATTGCCATGGCAGCCGAGATCGAGCGCCATGGCTACGACCAGGTGCAGGAGCTCTGGCAGGACCTGGCCTTGTCGTGGATTGCGCAGGAACATGAAGAGCGGGCGCGTCGACTGGAACGACCTGACGCGCCAGCTTTTTACATCTCGCCAAAACTAGCGCGTCAGTTCGAAGATGCCAGCTTGGCAGAAATTAAGCGCGAGCCTGGCGACGAGATTGTCAGTCCTTCAACGTGACATGCCCCTTGCCAGCAGTAGCAATAGCGACGAGTTCGTGCTGCTGCTTCGTTGACAGTCCGTTGAGAATCAGGTGTCCGCCACCCAGTTTTGCAGCTTGGGCCAGCGCGACGATCTCATGCTGCATCTTGGTCTTCACTTCTAGGTCCAGCCCTGCTCCAGCCGAGAGTATTGCGACCAGTTCGTGCTGCTGCTTTGTCTTGAACGCCACTACCAACTCCTTTTGATCCAGCCCCATGCCGGTCACTCGTAATACCCCTTCCCAAACCAATTGGCCATCTTGCTCGGGGGGACTGACTTCGAAGAATTCAACACCTACGACGTCCGATTTAGTCATGTATCAAACTAATATCCAGCCTCCCCGCTAACATACTAATTTTCAAAAATTACTCCACTCCAGCGGGCGAGACGTTATTAAAAGCTCATTTTTTTAAATTTTTAATAATCTTCGCCAAGCCATCCAGCCCGTCGAATGTTGATGGGAGGTCGCTTTCTCCACTAACAAGCCCACTGAAAACAACTTGCTCAAATTTCTCCAAAGAAACTCCCCCTTCATTTTTTTGGCCTTTGACATATTTTGCATAATCTTGAATAAACTGAACCAGAGCCACGCGTAAATCGAGCTGTAGAATCTGCGCCTTAACGGCCCTAAAATTATGCAAGGCAACCCTAAAAAAGAACACCAACAATAACTCTAGCGCCGCTACCGAAACAGCAGTATAAATATCCATAGGAGGTAGAGGAACCTCAAAATAGTAGCAATAAATCTTCGCGATCGCAGGACTGATCATTGCCCCACCAAGCAGTATAAGCCCAATAAAATTATAGAGCCTCTCCCACCGCTTGTAATTCCTCATCTGCCCAAAAGCTTGACTGAGCCCGACGAAATTAAACTTAGTCTTCAACTTCGTCAACGCATCCTCTAACTCCTTAACCTCCTTCAGCTTAGAGTCAACATTCTGGCTCACAAGCTTGTTTGCATCTTGTGCCTTCTTCATCAGGCCTGGCAGGTTTTTTATAGAAACAAAATCACTACCTTGCAAGTAATATCTCATCACGCCAATCAACATTGAATATTGAACATACTCAACATGACCTTTAGCTTCCGCTCCGAGTTCTGATTTTATAAATTCCTGCATTGCAATCGCAAGGTCGGACGGGAGGTCAGCGCTATCTACAACTTGGTATTCAACAGAAAACCCATACGCATAGGCAGCGATCACTTCCACATCGCGCACAGATAAGTTCTCTACGGAAGCTGCCTGTCTTACTAAGCTTCTGAACTTATTGCCATTTATAGCAATATTAAAAATGCACGCCTTATCAAATCTAGCATCATTTTTAGCCATCACACTCAGCGACACATATATAAATCGCGCAACAGACCTATCAAAAAATAAAGAATCCTTATCTTCACCATCTCGGATCGTTCGGACAACTCCAATAATAAATTTCGAAACCCTTCATCCTGAAAATACTTTTCATTTTTATTTTCAAGAACTTCAGAAACACCCATCTTTACTGCACCCTCAATGGCAAATTAATTTATGTATGGCGACTTTAGCCAAGCCTAGAAAGTCAACCATAACAAGGTGATCCATCAAAACATCATGATAGGCAAAGTTCGAACGATAGGGCGCCAGACAGAAAAATCACGCCCATACCGGCCTGAGGCCATTATGCCAATAACCTACGGTAGCGTCTGCAGCGGTATTGAAGCTGCGACCGTAGCCTGGCACCCGCTGGGCTGGCGTGCCGCTTGGTACGCCGAGATCGAGCCATTCCCCGCTGCGGTGCTGGCTCACCACTACCCCGAAACGCCGAACCACGGCGACATGACCCGCCTGGCTGCCATGGTGCTGTCCGGCAAGATCCCGGCACCCGAGGTGCTGGTCGGCGGCACGCCCTGCCAAGCCTTCAGCGTGGCAGGTATGCGCGAAGGCCTAGCCGATCCCCGGGGCGCCCTCACAATCAAATACGTGGAGCTGCTCGATGCAATTGACCATGTTCGAACAAAGCGTGGCGAGCCCGAGGCTGCCTGCCTCTGGGAAAACGTCCCCGGTGTCCTCTCCGACAAAGGCAACGCGTTTGGCTGCTTCCTCGGCGCCCTGGTGGGCGAATCCGAAGAACTCCAACCGCCAGGGGGAAAATGGAAGGACGCTGGTTGTGTGTATGGACCCACGCGAACAGTCGCATGGCGGGTTCTGGATGCCCAATATTTCGGCCTGGCCCAACGACGCCGCCGTGTGTTCGTTGTCGCAAGTGCTCGAGCAGGGTTCGATCCCCTCGAAGTACTTTTTGAGCGCGAAGGCCCTCGCAGGGATTGCCCGCCGGGACGGCCAGAGAAGTTCGCACTTCATCCTACTCTCACGGCTCAAGGGGGGGGGGCTCTCGATGACCGAGAGGCATACGTACTGGAGCCCGGCGGGGTTCGCAGGACAAGCCCTCTCGAATGGGAGCGCTGCCAGGGATTCCCTGACAACCACACCTTGATCCCCTATCGCGACAAGCCCGCAGCCGAATGCCCGGACGGCCCGCGCTACAAGGCGATCGGCAACAGCAAGGCGGTCTTCGTCGTGCGGTGGATTGGCCGGCGGATCCAGCAACAGCTTGATCGCCTGAGCCAATGAAATTATGCCCGTGATGAGTTGAACAATCGCATCCGCCAGTGCGATTAGTTGAATCAGATCTTCCATAAAAGGCCTCCACATAAATCCAGAGGAACCATTTCCTCCGTGATTACGTGAGGGTTTTTATCTGGAGCACATTTGCACTCAATCCAGCTGTAACCCCTCTCCCCTCCATGCGGAGCGGCGTGAGCCTCGGCGCGGAAGAGGCCCATGCGGCGACATGGGGGCAGGCGAAAACTTGGTAGTTGCGGCTGTCCTCGTCTCCCCCACCGACTAAGGCCGCACTGGCTCGGGCGAATCCCACTGGCGAGCGGGCTTCCCCCCCTGACTCAGACAAGCCAGTTCTCCCAAGGCAATGCGGTCAGCCACTCGGCCAGCCGGTACAACGCTTTCATGACCAGATCCAGCAAGACTTGGTAAATGAGTTCTTCGATCAGCTTTTTCATGGGGTGTCTCCTCTTGTGGGGACACCGAGAGCTTCAAAAGACGGGATAGGGGGAAACCAGAGAATATTTTCTCAACCCCATTTAGCGTCCCGCCCCTCTCCCCTCTATTCACTGCCGCGATAAGGCGGCCAAGGAATCGTCATGCCTGAAGAAATCAAGCTGATCCAGTCCGCGCCGGTTGTGCGCGACGAATACGGAATGTTCGAACACCCGGACCTGCCCGACTTCGACGAGGGCGACGGCGAGAGGTGCAAAGCCTGGTTTGCCCAACAAGGCCTGCAGGTCGCCATGGTCTTCCTAGAGACCGACGCCCCAGAAGAGATCGCTGATCGGTACTTCGCATCTGATGAGCCGCATTGCGGCTACTGGGAGCCCAGCAAGCCAGAGGGCGATGGCTGGTTCTGCCTGGCCATCCACGACACCGATGACGGCCCGGTGTGCTGGTGGGGTCGCCGCGAGGTGAAACCATGAAGAGCTACAAGGTCGTGATCGGGGTGCTGGTCCTGACGGAGGTCTTCGTCTTGGGCATGTTCGTCGGTCGCGAGACCAAGGTTTGCCAGCTGCAGGCCAGCAACGAGCGCCAGCTCTCCCCGCACGAACAGCAGAACGGACCAACACCTGCAGGTGCGCCTGCGCCATGGAATGAAGAGAGGTATTCGCTGTGAAGGCACTTTCAATTCGCCAGCCTTGGGCCTGGCTGATCATCAGTGGCGGGAAGGACATCGAGAATCGATCCTGGCACACAAAGTTTCGGGGGCGCTTCTTGGTGCACGCCGCGGCCGGCATGACCCGTCGCGAGTTTCTTTCAGCGTTCGATTTCATGGCGCAAAGGGGTGTCAAGCCCCCCTTCCCGGTGCCACCTGACAACCTGTTGCGAGGCGGGATCATTGGCTCAGTTGAGCTTGTTGACAGCGTCGATTACAGCGAATCGCCTTGGTACATGAGTGAGAAAGGGTTCGTACTGCGCGATCCGAAGCCGCTGCCGTTCGTCTCGATGAAGGGGCGCCTGGGGTTCTTTGATGTGCCTGACGAGGTGCTGGGATGACCGACCTGATCGAAGTGAAGAAATCCACCGACTTCCTGCAGGCCGCCATCGACGTGCAGGCCGAGCGCGGCAAGCAGTACGACGCACCGGACGGCACCCGCAGCATGGCGAAGACAGTCCAGGCCTTCAACGCGATAACCGGCCATCACCTCACCGAGGCCGAAGGCTGGCTCCTGATGCAGATCGTCAAGGACGTGCGCCAGTGGCAGAACCCCGACAAGTTCCACGAGGACAGCGCGCTGGATGGAGTGGCGTATGCATCGCTGAAGGCTGAGGCCTTGGCCGCAGGCGGTGCACAATGATCGCCCTCGCCTACATGGCCTACCTGATCTACAGGGGGCCGCGATGAACGACGTCAGCCTGTATCACGGCGACTGCCTGGAGGTGATGAAATCGATCCCGGATGCAAGCGTCGACCTAATCCTGGCCGACCTGCCGTACGGCACAACTCAGTGCACCTGGGACGTGGTCATCCCCTTTGAATCTCTGTGGGAGCAGTACCTGCGGATCGCCAAACCTGAGGCCGCGATCGTGCTCTGTGCGGCACAGCCGTTCAGTTCGCTGGTGGTGGCCAGCAACCCCCGTGACTACCGCTACGAGTGGATCTGGGAGAAAGGCAACGCCACCGGTTTCCTTAACGCCAAGAAGCAGCCGCTGCGGGCACACGAAAGCGCCCAGGTCTTCTACCGACGCCAGCCGGTGTACAACCCACAGATGACCTCAGGCCATGAGCGGCGCACGGCTAAGCGGAAGACGGTCAGCTCGGAGTGCTACGGGAAAGCCCTGTCGCTCACCGAGTACGACTCAACAGACCGATACCCGCGCTCGGTGCAATTCTTTTCGAGCGACAAGCAGAAGGCCAGCTTTCACCCGACCCAGAAGCCCGTGGCATGGATGCAATTTCTGATTGCCACCTACACCAACCCCGGCCATGTGGTGCTCGACAACACCATGGGTAGCGGCACCACTGGCGTTGCCTGCATCCAGCTGGGCCGACGTTTCATCGGCATCGAGAGAGACACCGACGAGGATGGCAATCCGCTTGGTTACATCGATGTTGCCCGGCAGCGTATCGCCGAGGCAATCAGCATCCGCGACACCCAGGCAGCGCAGATCGAGCTGTTCGAAGCGCGCGCCTAACCCCTCCCCCTACAACTCAAGCCCGCCAACATGCGCGGGCGTGGAGAGCTATTGCCGCCACCGGCGGCGTGGAGACCATCCCATGGAAACCGAAAGCACCGGTGACGTCGACAAGGTCACCGAAAAACGAATGGCCGACCTGCTCGGCTGCACCAAGCGCGCCCTGGAAGGCCGGCGCCTGCGCGGAGCGATTCCCGAAGGCGTTTGGATGAAGCACGGCGGCCGGATCATCTACAGCAAAAAGAGGTACGACGAATGGCTGGAAAGCCAATGGATTTACCCCCTGGCATCGACGTCCACTATGGCTCGCTCCGGCTCAGGTTCATGTGGGAAGGTACTCGCCGAAGTGAAACCCTTCCCTACCCCCCGACACAAAAAGGCATCAAGGCTGCATCCCAGCTTCGCGATAAAGTAAACAGCCTGATCAAGCTCAACCTACTCGACCACGACAAGTATGCGGAACTGTTCCCTAGCTCCGCCGCTGTCGTGGGGGGTGTTCCTACGTTCGGTGAATACGCGCAGCTGTGGCTGGACAGCCGGGAGATCGCCGCGGGTACCAGGTTGAACTACAAGGGCACCCTCAACCTTTATTGGGTTCCGCATCTCGCCTTGGTGCGCATCGACCTGATCACCTCCACACTTCTCCGCCGGATCGTCGCCTCGACCGAATGGGCCTCGCCCTCAGTGAAGCGCAACGCGATGATCAAGCTGTCGACCATCCTCCGCTCTGCGGTGCTAGACGGATTGATCGCCCGAAACCCGGCGGAAGCCATCCAACTGCCAGCGCGCTCACGAAAAGAGGTTGACCCGTTCACCCTGGAAGAAGCAAACACGATCATTGCCGAGCTGTACAAGCACAAGCACTGGCCTAGCCAGATCTATGCTGCGTTCTTCGAGTTCATGTTCTTCACCGGCCTGCGGTTGTCCGAAGGTCTGGCATTGCGCTGGGACACCGTCGACACGGTGAAGAAGACCGTTCACGTGCGGCGGACGATTGCGCTAGGGGTGGTAGAGGAGCGGACGAAGACCGGAAGGGATCGCTTCGTACTGCTCAACGAACGAGCACTGCACGCGCTGGAATTCGCTAAGCAGTATGCGGAGCGCCGGAAACAGGGCAAAGGGCAGTTCACCGAGTCGCCGTTCGTCTTCCCGCCGGGTAAAAATGGGGAGCACGTCAAGCAGACCTCGGATCTGCACCACCAGTGGCGCCCAATCCTCAAGGGTTTGGGGGTCAGATATCGTCCCCCGTATAACTGCCGCCACACCTATGCGACAATATGCTTAATGTCTGGTCTCAACCCCGCATTTATCGCCCAACAGCTCGGGCACAGCGTGCAGATGCTCTTATCGACGTATGCACGTTGGATCAACTCGTCCAACGACTGGCAGGAGCTGCAAAAGCTCCAGATTGGTCCGAAATTGGTCCGTAGCTGCGACGAAGCCACGTAAGTTACTGATAGGTAAGCTCCTTGATCTCCACCGCTAACATCACCATGCAATTCGGCGCCAAGCCGCTGTTCGAAAACGTCTCGGTCAAATTCAACAACGGCAACCGCTACGGCCTGATCGGCGCCAACGGCTGCGGCAAGTCGACCTTCATGAAGATCCTCGGCGGTGACCTGGATCCGTCCGGCGGCCAGGTGATGCTCGAGCCAAACACGCGCCTGGGTAAACTGCGCCAGGACCAGTTCGCCTACGAAGAATTCACCGTGATCGACACCGTGATCATGGGCCACGAGCAGCTGTGGAAGGTCAAGGCCGAGCGCGATCGCATCTACTCGCTGGCAGAAATGACCGAAGAAGACGGCATGGCCGTCGCCGAGCTGGAAACCGAATTCGCCGAGATGGACGGCTACACTGCCGAATCCCGCGCAGGCGAGCTGCTGCTGGGCCTGGGTATCCCGCTGGAACAGCACTTCGGCCCGATGAGCGAAGTGGCGCCGGGCTGGAAGCTGCGCGTGCTGCTGGCCCAGGCGCTGTTCTCGGACCCGGACGTACTGCTGCTGGACGAACCGACCAACCACCTGGACATCAACACCATCCGCTGGCTGGAAACGATCCTCACGGCGCGTAACAGCACCATGATCATCATTTCCCACGACCGTCACTTCCTCAACAGCGTCTGCACCCACATGGCCGACCTGGACTACGGTGAGCTGCGCCTGTTCCCGGGCAACTACGACGAGTACATGACTGCCGCCACTCAGTCGCGCGAGCAGCTGCTGTCGGACAACGCCAAGAAGAAAGCCCAGATCGCCGAACTGCAGAGCTTCGTCAGCCGCTTCTCGGCCAACGCCTCGAAAGCCAAGCAGGCCACCTCGCGGGCCAAGCAGATCGACAAGATCCAGCTGGCCGAGGTCAAGCCGTCGAGCCGCGTGAGCCCGTTCATCCGCTTCGATCAAACGAAGAAACTGCACCGCCAGGCGGTGATCGTCGAGAAAATGGCCAAGGCCTTCGACGACAAGGTGCTGTTCAAAGACTTCAGCTTCACCATCGAAGCCGGCGAGCGCGTGGCGATCATCGGCCCCAACGGTATCGGCAAGACCACCCTGCTGCGCACCCTGGTCGGTGAGTTGACCCCGGACAAGGGCGAAGTGAAGTGGACCGACAGCGCCGAAGTGGGCTACTACGCCCAGGACCACGCCCACGACTTCGAAGAGGACGTGAGCCTGTTCGACTGGATGGGCCAGTGGACCAGCGGTGAACAGGTGATCCGCGGCACCCTCGGCCGCATGCTGTTCTCCAACGACGAGATCCTCAAGTCGGTGAAGGTGATTTCCGGTGGTGAACAGGGCCGCATGCTGTTCGGCAAGCTGATCCTGCAAAAGCCCAACGTGCTGGTGATGGACGAGCCGACCAACCACCTGGACATGGAATCGATCGAGGCGCTGAACCTGGCGCTGGAAAACTACCCGGGCACCCTGCTGTTCGTCAGCCACGACCGTGAGTTCGTGTCGTCGCTGGCCACCCGTATCATCGAGCTGACGCCCGAAGGTACCGTGGACTTCAGCGGCACCTACGACGACTACCTGCGTAGCCAGGGAGTGGTGGTCTGAGCTGAACACCGTCAGCTGAATCATCGCGGGGCAAGTCGCAGCGGCGCACCGCCGCTCCCACGTTGGTAGCACGTGGGAGCGGCGGTGCGCCGCTGCGACTTGCCCCGCGATGTTCCTGTGCGCATCGCTCAACGAATAATTCGTTAGCCTGCTTTCTTTTCCCCCGCACAACGGCCATGATGCCGGTACGCCCAACCGCCTACCCGCGAACGTGCCCATGACCGCGCAACAGCCCGCCCCCGGCGACACCTCAAGCATCACCCTGCAAATCCTCGCCATCGTCTTCTATACCTTCATCGCCTTCCTCTGCATCGGCCTGCCG
The DNA here is from genome assembly GCF_003940825.1 of Pseudomonas oryziphila. Classification (NCBI taxonomy): domain Bacteria; kingdom Pseudomonadati; phylum Pseudomonadota; class Gammaproteobacteria; order Pseudomonadales; family Pseudomonadaceae; genus Pseudomonas; species Pseudomonas oryziphila. Next base: position 3,058,712 of record NZ_CP034338.1, read on the forward strand.
ATCGCGGTGCTGCCCAGCCATGTCCACGACCAACTTGGCTACGGCGCAGTGGTCGCCGGCCTGACCATCGGCCTGCAATACCTCGCCACCCTGCTCAGCCGGCCCTTTGCCGGGCGGGTCGCCGACACCCTGGGCGGCAAGCGGGCGATTCGCTTCGGGTTGTATGGCATTGCCGGCTGCGGCGTGCTCACCCTGCTCTCGGCCTGGACCCTCTCCCTGCCCTGGCTGAGCCTGCTGTTGTTGCTCGGCGGGCGCCTGCTGCTGGGCATCGCCCAAGGCTTGATCGGGGTGGCGACCTTGAGCTGGGGGATTGGCCAGGTGGGGCCGGAGCATACCGCGCGGGTGATCTCGTGGAACGGCATCGCCTCCTACGGCGCCATCGCCATCGGTGCGCCGGTCGGTGTGCTGCTGGTGGATATGCAGGGGTTCTGGATATTGGGGCCGGCGCTGCTGGTGCTGGCACTGAGCGCGTTGCTGGCGCTGCGCAAGCGCCCGGACGTGGTGGTGGTGCGCGGCGAGCGCCTGCCCTTCTGGTCGGCGTTCGGCCGTGTGGCGCCCTGCGGCCTGGGCTTGACCCTGGCGTCGATCGGCTACGGCACCCTGACCACCTTCGTCACCCTTTATTACCTGGAGCGCGGCTGGACGGGTGCTGCGTTGTGCCTGAGCGCGTTCGGCCTGTGCTTCATCGTTTCGCGGCTGCTGTTCGTCAACGCGGTCAACCGCTTCGGTGGCTACAACGTGGCGATTGCCTGCATGGCCACCGAGGTGCTGGGGCTGGCCTTGCTGTGGCAGGCGCCGTCGCCGCTGTGGGCGATGGTCGGCGCAGGGCTGACCGGCTTCGGCCTGTCGCTGGTGTACCCGGCGCTGGGCGTCGAGGCGATCAGGCAGGTGCCCAGCAGCAGCCGAGGTGCCGGGCTGGGTGCCTATGCGGTGTTCTTCGACCTGGCGCTGGCCATTGCCGGCCCGCTGATGGGCGCGGTGGCGATACAACTGGGCTACGCCTCGATCTTCGCCGTCGCCGCCCTGCTCGCCTTGTCAGGGGTTGGCCTGACCCTGCTGCTGGCCCGACGCGCCCAGCGCGGCTGATCGCTCTGCAGGCTCGGGCGCCCCCAGTGCCTGGCTGAAGAAGGCCGTGGTTTCGCTGCGCAGCGAGCGGTGGATATGCCGGCGGTCGACACCGTCGGCATCCTTGCACAGCACCGGCATGCGCAGGTGTTGCTCGTCGTCGCACGGCGCCATGAATACGAAATGCCCGGCCCCGGCCAGCAACCGGTAGTCCGGCGTCTGCGGCAGCTTGCGCGCCAGGGCATCGGCATTGTGCTCCAGGGCCAGCAACTGGTCTGAGTCGCCGCTGTAGATCAGCGCCGGCACATGCACCCCGGCCAGGGCGTGGCGGCCGAACATCAGGCTCAGGGGCGCCATCAGCATCACCGCGCCTACCCGCGCATCGGCCCGTGGCTCCAGTTCGCTGTGGTCGGCAATCAGCACACCATGGGTCTTGCAGGCGTCGGCGTCGTTGGGGCGTTGCTGGCAGTAACGGCGCAGGCGATCAAGGTCGGGTTGCGCGCCAGACAGGATCAACGCCGTCTCGCCGCCGGCCGAATAGCCGATCACCCCAACTTTGCCGTCATTCAGATAGGGGCCGACCAGTGCATCGGCGCGTGCGGCCGTAATCGCAGCGCTGACCTGCAGCGGCCGGCCATAGAGATTACTGAGCGTCCCGAGACGGCTACGATCGCGGCTGTTGTCGCCGGGGTGGATGACCGCCACCACCACGAAGCCTTGGCGTGCCAGGCCGTTGGCCAGGTCATGCAGGGCCATGGGGCTGCCGGTATTACCGTGGGAGATCACCAACAACGGGAAGCGCCCCATGGCCACAGGTGCGTCCTGGGCAACGCGGGTCTGATAGCCCTCGATACGCACAGGCCGCGCCTCGCCGTTGGAGGGGTAGAACACCAGCGCCTGCATGGGCCTGCGGTCCACTGGGTCGGCCAGGGTGAGCCGGTGCAGGCCGGCGACCCAGGTTGCCGCGTTGGCCTGGGCCAGCAGGCCAGCGAACAGGGCGATGGCCAACAGGGTACGAAACGGAGTCATGCAGGGGCGCTCCCGTGGCCGGGCAGACGTATTTCGTCAGCATAGAACCCGGCCAAGCACAGCTACATGAAAACTGAATGAAAAAAAGCCGATCGGCGCTCAAGGCGACGATCGGCTTTGTCGTGACTCGGCTGATCAGGCGGCAGCGAACAGCTCGCCGGCGATTTGCGCCTGGGCCGCATCGATGGCCTTGGCACGGTGCTCAGGGCCGTAGGCCAGGCCGTGGGCACGGACGGTCTCGACATCGGTGATGCCGATGAAGCCAAGGAAGACGTTGAGGAAATCTTCATGGCCAACACCGGTTGGCTGGCCCTGGTGCAGGCCGCCGGCGGTGGACACCAGGATCACTTTCTTGTCGCCGCACAGGCCTTCAGGGCCGGCTTCGGTGTAGCGGAAGGTCTTGCCGGCCACGGCGATGCGGTCGATCCAGGCCTTGAGCTGGGTCGGCACGCTGAAGTTGTACATCGGTGCACCGATCACCACCGCGTCGGCGGCAAGGAACTCTTCCAGGGTTTCGGCGCTGAGTTGGGCTTCGTGGGCCTGGGCGGCATCGCGCAGGTCCTGCGGGGTACCGGCAGCCACCAGGGTGGCGGCGGAGAAGTGGCTGATGGCGTCGGCAGCCAGGTCACGGTAGACCACTTCGATGCTCGGGTCGGCGGCTTTCCAGGCGTCGACCACTTCGCGGCTCAGCTGACGGGAGGCGGAATTGTCGCCCAGAATGCTCGAATCGATGTGCAACAGTTTCATGGGACTCTCCTGTGAATGAAGACCGCGGTGGTGGGCGATCACGATGGGGAGAATCCTATCGAAGCAGTGAATGGCTGATAAGGCAGCAAAAATGCGTTAGTTTGTCCCACTGGTAGAACAGTGAGAATGCCCATGCAAGACCTCAACGACCTCTTCTATTTCGCCCAGGTGGTCGAAGCCGGCGGTTTCGCCGCGGCCGGTCGCCAGCTGGGCATCCCCAAGTCGCGCCTGTCACGGCGTATCGCCGAACTGGAAGAACGCCTGGGCACCCGTCTGCTGCAACGCACCACACGGCAATTGAAGCTGACCGCTGTGGGTGAACGCTACCTGCACCATTGCCAGGCAATGCTGCTGGAGGCGGAGATGGCCGATGAAGTGGTGGCCAGCATGTCCAGCGAACCCCGTGGGCGGCTGCGGGTGTCCTGCCCGGTGGCCCTGGCCCATGCCTTCCTGCCCGAGGTGATCAGCCGTTTCCTGGCCCAGTACCCGCTGGTGCAGCTGGACATGGTGCTGCTCAACCGCCGGGTCGACCTGATTTCCGAAGGCATCGACGTGGCCTTGCGTGTGCGTGACCTGGGTGACGAAGACCCGGCCCTGGTCACCCGTCGCCTGCGCCAGGCGCAGATGCAATTGGTGGCCGCACCGGGTTTTGCCGACCATATCCGCGAGCCCGCCGAGCTTGCCAGCCTGCCAGTGCTGGGCGCCGCCGAGGCGGACCGGCTGGTGCACCTGCGCCTGCACGGGCCGGACGGCCGCCAGGAGGAGGTGGCCCTGGAGCCACGCCTGGCCATCGATGACTTCGTCGTGCGCAACGCCGCCGTGCGTGCCGGCCTGGGCTTCACCGCGCTGCCGAGCATGTTCTGCGAGGAAGAGCTGGCACGTGGAGAACTGGTGCGCCTGCTGCCGGACTGGTCGCTGCCCGGCGGCTTCCTGCAGGCGGTGTATCCGCACCGACGCGGCCTGCTGCCGGCGGTGCGGGCGTGGATCGATCACCTGGCGATTTCGTTCGAGGCCTGTGGAGAGCGCTATGTCTGAGAAAAGGATGACAGAGGAACAGATCGCGCAGTTCTGCCTGGCATTGCCCGGGGCGCGCGAGGATTACAAGTGGGGCGGGATCCGGGTGTTTTCGGTGGCCGGCAACAAGATGTTTGCCGTCGCCGACCTGGGCGGTGCCGGCTTGTCGTTCAAGGTGGCCGACGACCTGTTCCTGGGCTACTGCGACCGCCCGGGCATTCGCCCGGCGCCTTATCTGGCACGGGCGAAGTGGGTCAGCATGGTTGCGCCCTACCCCGTGGGCCGTGACGAGTTGTGCGACCTGCTGCGCCGCTCGCACCAGTTGGTGGTGCGGCGCTTGCCCAAGCGCACGCAGGTGGGGTTGTTGCTGGATTGATTCTGCAGCGCGGGGCAAGTCGCAGCGATGGCTACCTACAGCAACTGCCCCAGCCCGCGGCCAGCCCGCAGCAGGTGATCGAACCAGAACACCTGGTGCAGCGCGACGATGCCCCAGAACACCAGCTGGTAGGACAGCTTGCGGGTCTTGTGCCGAAACAGCTGCTGGGCCAGCAGCGCCCCGGGCCAGCCACCGAGCAGCTCGCTGGCATGCAGCACTTTCTCCGGGGTGCGCCAGGCCTGGTTGCGCGCCTGCTGCTTGTCCTGCCAGTACAGCAGCAGGCTCACCAGGCTCACCAGCGGGTACAGTGCCAATGGCAGCCACGACTGCCCGCTCAAGCCCATCTGCAGGCCGCCCAATATCGGCAGCAAACAAAGCATGGCCAGAGCGAGCAGCTTCAGGCGTGGATTGCGTACGCCCTGGGCCTCGCCACGGGCAGCGGTTTGCGGGCGCGCCATCAGCCGTGCGCCGTCGACCAGTCGACCCAGCCGAACTCCCAGGTGGCCAGGATCAGCAGACCAAAGACGATGCGGTACCAGGCGAACGCGGCGTAGCTGTGATTGGCGATGAACTTGAGCAGCGCGCGCACCGCGATCATGGCGAAGATGAACGACACCACGAAGCCCAGGGCAAACACCGGCAGGTCGCCGGGCTGGAACAGCTCGCGGTACTTGTAGCCCGAATACACCGCCGCACCGACCATGGTCGGCATGGCCAGGAAGAACGAGAACTCGGTGGCCGCCTTGCGCGACAGGCCGAACAGCAGGCCGCCGATGATGGTCGAGCCGGAACGCGAGGTGCCTGGGATCATCGCCAGGCACTGGACGAAACCGATCTTAAGGGCATGGTGCCAGCTCATGTCATCGACATGGTCCACCTCGATACGGTGCTGGCGACGTTCGGCCCAGAGCATGATCACCCCACCGACCACCAGGGCCGCAGCCACGGTAATGGGGTTGAACAGGTACTCGTGGATCAAGTCGGCGAACAGCACCCCCAGCACTACCGCCGGCATGAAGGCGATCAGCAGGTTGGCGGTGAAGCGCCGCGCCGGTGCTTTAGTGGGCAGGCCCAGCACCACGTCGAAGATCTTGCGCCGGAATTCCCAGACCACCGCAAGGATTGCGCCCAACTGGATGATGATGTTGAACGCCATGGCCCGCTCACCGCCAAAACCGATCAGGTCGGCGACAATGATCTGGTGCCCGGTGCTTGAAATCGGCAAGAACTCCGTCAGGCCCTCGACAACGCCCAAGATGATTGCCTGCAAGGCACTCCAAAAATCCATCATTCCCCCGATGCAGCACCGCTCCTGGCGGGCCGCTTGTAGTGATTTGCACGTAGTTGCCGCACGCGGCGCGGCTGTTTTACAGCGACAGCAGTGGCAACGCCAGCATAAATGCCCAGCGGCCTAAAGGTTTCATCTGGCACGGCCGAAATCCTAGCAGAGCCCTTGGTTCAAGGCTTGCGTTACCTGCAACACGGATCGCGCGCACTGCGCACTTAGCCGTTGGTCGTGTGGGGCCTGGCGGCAAAGCATGCTTGGATGCTTTCGATAAAAAGAACAAGACCGGAGTAACGCATCATGAAGACCCTGAGGTCGATGTCGATCAGCCGCCGCCTGTGGCTGATCCTGTTGGTGGCCGTGGCCATGCTGTTGGTGCTGGGGTTGCTGATGCTGCGCCAGATCCATGGCGACCTGTACCAGGCCAAGGCCGAGAAGACCCGCCATGTGGTGCAGACCGCCGCAGGGGTGCTGGCGCACTACCAGGGCCTGGAGGCCGCCGGCACACTCAGCCGCGAAGCCGCCCAGCAGCAGGCCCTGCAAGTGGTGCGCGGGCTGCGTTACGACCAGAGCGACTATTTCTGGATCAACGACCTGCAACCGAAGATGATCATGCACCCGGCCAACCCCAAGCTCGACGGCCAGGACCTCTCGGCCATCCGCGATCCCGACGGGTTTGCCGTGTTCAACGAAATGGTCAAGCTGGCCCGTGCCCAGGGCGCCGGCCCGGTCGACTACCGCTGGCCCAAGCCCGGCGCCAGCGAGCCGGTGGCCAAGACCTCCTATATACAACTGTTCGAGCCGTGGGGCTGGGTCATCGGCTCGGGCGTCTACATCGACGACGTGCAGGCCGAATTCGCCCGCCAGCTGCGCGACGCGTCCCTGGTTGGCCTGGGCATCGCCCTGTTGATGGCCCTGGTGGTAATGCTGATTGCCCGCAGCATCGCCCGCCCGCTGCAGGAGGCGGTGCAGGCCATGGGCAACATCGCCAGCGGCGAAAGCGACCTGACCCGGCGCCTGGACACCCACGGCCGCGACGAGATCACCCATCTGGGCGAGCACTTCAACCGTTTCAACGGCAAGCTGCAGGGCGTGATCGGCCAATTGCAGGGCGCCGCCCACGCCCTCGCCGAGTCGGCGGGGCATGTCGGCGACAACGCAGGTGCCGCCCAGGCGCGCAGCACCCAGCAGTCGCTGCAGATGGACCAGGTGGCCACGGCGATCAACGAAGTCAGCTACGCCGTGCACGACGTGGCCAAGCACGCCGAACAGGCTGCCAGCGAGATGCGCGACGCGCAGCAGCAGGTCGGCCATGGCCAGCAGGCGATCCACGGCAGCCTGCAGCAGATCGACCGGCTCTCGGCGACCATCGAGCAGGCGGTCCAGGTGATCCGCGAGCTGGCCAGCCACAGCACCAAGATCGGCGGCGTGCTGGAAGTGATCCGCGCCATCGCCGAGCAGACCAACCTGCTTGCCCTCAACGCCGCCATCGAGGCCGCCCGTGCCGGCGAGCAGGGCCGTGGTTTCGCCGTGGTCGCCGACGAAGTGCGCCTGCTGGCCCAACGCACCGCCCAGTCGACCGCCGAAATCCAGACCATGATCGAGCACCTGCAGGGGCAGTCCGAGGCCGCGGTCAGGGCCATCGACACCAGCAGCGAGGCCTCGCGCCAGACCGTCGACCAGGCCCGCGAGGCGGGCACCAGCCTGGATGCCATCAGCCAGGCACTGAACAACCTGGGCGCACTCAACGCCTCGATCGCCAGCGCCACCCTGCAGCAGTCCCATGTGGTGGAAGAGATCAACCGCAACGTCACCGAAACCGCCGGGCTGTCCCAGCAGACCGCCGAGGCGGCACGCCAGTCCAGCGATTCCGGCGTCGCACTGGCACGCCTGAGCAGCGATCTGGAACAACTGCTGCGCCAGTTCAGAGTCTGAACACGCCAGGGCCTCCCTACCCGGGGAGGCCCTCCCGCCCACGCTAGGCTTTGTAGGAAAAGTGCCTGCGCGACGACCATGCTGCGTTGAAAACAGGCTCAGAATGCTCATTGACTACAGTCAAGTCGAGCGCGACCCCGGCCGTTCCTCGCCTGTTTTCGCCTTGCCTGATCGCCGCTCGGCGACTTTTCATACGAACCCTAGGCTCTGTACGAAATCCCGAGAAACTGAATCGACGCCCCTCAGAAGCTGAAATTCTGTAGGGTTCCCGGCCATCTACGCAAAGGAATTCTGTGATGGCAAAGCGTTACGAACTCTCGGACGAGGCCTGAGATGTTGTCTCCGATCTCTTCATCGAAACTCAAAGCCGAGGGCGGCCACGCCTGAACGACCGCCTGATGCTCGATGGCGTGCTCTGGGTGCTCTGCTCGGGCGCTGCGTGGCGAGATATGCCGGACCGCTTCGGCCCATGGTCAACGGTGTATCAACTGTTTCGCGGCTGGCGAAATCAGGGGACATTCGATCAGATGCTCAAACGCTTACACCTGAGATTGAATGAGCAAGGCTTGATCGATCTGCAAACTTGGATGATCGACTCAACCGCGGTACGTGCAACCCGAGCCTCATCCGGCGCTCGGAAAAAGGGGGGCCTGACGAGCCTGCCGATCACGCTCTAGGCCGCATCTGCTGGACGAAGTCAGCATTCCATCGAGCCAACGTGGCCGCCCGCGCAAGCGCTGCAAGTGGCTGCTCGCCGACAAGGGCTACGACGCTGAAGCGCTGCGCCGCTACTGCGACCAGTACCGAATGCAACCCGTGATCCCATTGCGCTCAATGAAACGCAAACCCAAGCCTGGCTTACCCAGACTGTTTGACCGGCCCAAGTACCGACAGCGCAACATTATCGCGCGCATGTTTGGTTGGCTGAAAGAGAACCGCCGCATCGTGATACGCTTCGACAAGCTCGCGAAAAGCTATGCCGCAATGGTCTCACTGGCTTGTTCCATGCGGTGTTTGCGACATCTCTTTTCGTACAGAACCTAGGCTCTGTCTGAAATCCTAAGAAACTGAAATGTGGCCTCGGAACAGCCTGGGTTCTGTACAGTCGCCGGCCATCTACGGAAAGGAATTCTGTGATGGCAAAGCGTTATGAACTCTCGGATGAAGCGTGGGCAGTGGTCGCCGACCTCTTTACGGCGGCCCACGTCAGGGGCAGGCCCCGCAGCAGTGATCGTTTGATGCTCGATGGTGTGCTCTGGGTGCTCTGCTCAGGAGCAGCCTGGCGAGATATGCCCGAGCGCTTCGGGTCTTGGGCAACGGTCTATCACCGCTTCCGACTCTGGCGAAACCGCGGAACATTCGATCAGATGCTCAGACGATTGCACCTCAGACTCAATGACAAAGGCTTGATCGATCCCCACACCTGGATGATCGATTCGACCGCTGTTCGAGCAACCCGTGCTTCATCTGGAGCGCGGAAAAAAGGGGGCCTGACGAGCCTGCCGATCACGCTCTAGGCCGCAGTCGCGGCGGCCTGACAACCAAAATCCATATGCTCTGCGACGCCAACGGGATACCGTTGCGCTTCCTTCTCTCTGGCGGCCAAGCCAGCGACATCAGCTATGCCCAGCCGTTGCTTGATGATGTCAGCATCCCGACAAACCAGCGTGGTCGTCCACGCAAACGATGCAAATGGTTGCTGGCTGACAAAGGCTACGACGCCGAGGCCTTGCGCCGTTACTGCGATCGATATCGGATGCAGCCGGTCATTCCGCTGCGCTCAATGAAACGCAAGCCCAAACCCGGCTTGCCGAGACTGTTTGATCGCCCCAAATATCGACAGCGCAACATCATCGAACGCATGTTCGGCTGGCTAAAAGAGAACCGCCGAATCGTCACGCGCTTCGACAAGCTCGCAAAAAGTTATGCCGCAATGGTCTCGCTGGCTTGCGTCATGCGGTGTATGCGACGGCTTTTTTCAGACAGAGCCTAGCCTTTGCCCTGCTCCAGGATCCGTACCGGATTGCAGCCCGCATTGTCGGAGTCCTCTTGGCTCAGATCGTGCCTGAACGGTTCGAGGTTGTAGCGGTCCTTGTCTCTGGCGATGTTCAAGTGGCAGACCAGTTGGCGGTACATGCCGCCGCCATCATTCTGCAGCCACTGGTAATCGTTGCCATATTTGCGGCGTATTTCGGCATACATCCTGGCGTACCCTTGCGGCGTGCTCTGCTCCCGCCCCAACGGCGTCGGTTCGAGCGACAGGGACCACTCCACACCCTCACTGCCGACATCGTTGCGCCTGATCCATTCACCTAGCTGGACGTACTCGTTGATCGGAGTCGGCGTGCCCTCGGCGATGGCCTGGTCGCTGCTTTGGCAAACGAATTGGGCCTTGGCACTGCGAGACTGCGGCAGCGTCACGGCGATGATCGGCACCCAGATATTGCTCTGCCTGAAGTAGCGATGTTGCTCGAGCCTGGCGTTGGCCAGGCCTCGCTCGTTACCCGCAATGTAGAAGAACGACTCGATGGGCAACTGCGCCACAGGGGTCGAGGCACTCCAATCCTTGATACGCAGTTCGTTCTCACGGAAGAACAGGCTGCGCTTGTTTCTCATGGCCTGGAGCGCGGCGTTGAAGTTGCTCACCGCCTGCTGGTTGAGGGCGTCATTCACGGCAAACCCACAGGCGTTGCGATTATCGCCCTGGGTGCTTTGTTCATAGTGTGTAACCCAGGCACGCCCATCCAGGATGCCTTGTGTATGGCACGACCGACCAATCGAAGGGTCCGCCGCCTGGGCGAAGGTGCCGCAGCCCGCTTCGCTGCGCTCAGCCGTGCCGCCGTCGACCGGGTATGCGCACAGCACTTCGTATCGATGTTTGGGTGCCTGGAGCTCCATGATCGGGTACAGGATGTAGCCGCTCTGATGGTCCTTGGTCAAACGCTTGAAGTTGGCGTCACTGCGCAGGAATGCGTATGACACCGCATCGTTCAAGCGTGTGGGTGCGTCGGCGTCCCAAGTGTTGTAGAGACCATCCCTGGCGGCGGGCTCCGTGCCTCTGAGCACCACGCCCGAGCAGAGAAAGCCTGGCGCCGAATCACTGCTGCAATAGGCTGGAGTCTGTGCATATCGTCGTTGCAGGTTTTCTGCCGTCTGTTCGCAGGTGGCAGCCAATGCCACTGGTTGTGCAGAATCAAAGGCTGCGAGCACAAGGGTTGTCAAAACGAGTATGGGACGCCCAAGCATGATCGTCGCTCCAAGGAAAGTCTGTCGCCTGGCCTGGCACAACCTTGGCCCGGTGCGTGACTGCATCTTGGCGTGCGCCACCTGTGCAGAAAACTGGCAAAAATGACAGGTCGCTGCATCGTTCCCAATTGCCCCCCTATTGCAGGTTACAATCGCCGCCTTCAATTCCCGTCAAGGATCGCCGATGTCCGGCCTCGAACTCTTCGCCGCCGCGCTCGGCGTCATCGCCGTCTGGCTCACTGTCCGGCAGAACCCCTGGTGCTGGCCGATCGGCCTGGTCATGGTGGTGCTGTACAGCTGGATCTTCTATGAAGTGAAGCTCTACTCGGACATGCTGCTGCAACTGGTCTATGCGGTCCTGCAACTCTACGGCTGGTGGCAATGGACCCGTCCGGACCGCGTGGAAGACGCGCGCCAGGTGTCGAGTCTGGGCCTGGCGCCAATGCTCAAAGGCCTTGGCACCGGCCTAGTCGCCAGCCTTGTGCTCGGTGCGACCATGGCCCACTACACCGATGCTGCCCAGCCTTGGCTCGATGCGGCGCTCACCGGCTTCAGCCTGGTAGCGCAGCTGTGGATGGCACAGAAGCGCCTGCAATGCTGGGTGCTGTGGATGGTGCTGGACGTAATCTTCGTTGGCCTGTTCCTGTACAAGGGCCTGTACCTCACTGCCGCACTGTACGCCCTGTTCACCCTGATTGCCGTGCGTGGCTGGCTTGAGTGGCGCCGCGACCCGGCACTGGCGGCCGCATGAAGACGCTGGTGCTGTGTGGCCCGGAATCCAGCGGCAAGAGTTGGCTCGGCGGTGAGATCCAGGCGCACTTCGGTGGCGTGCTGGTGGGTGAGTACGTGCGCCATTTCATCGAGCAGGAGCAGCGCGACACCTGCTATGCCGACATCCCCGCCATCGCCCGCGGCCAGTTGCAGTGGGAGGATCAGGCGCGCCAGCTGGCGCCGTCCCTGCTGATTCTCGACACCCACCTGCTCAGCAACATCCTCTGGAGCCGCGCGCTGTTCGCAGATTGCCCGCCCTGGATAGAGCAGGCGCTCAACGCACGCCACTACGACCTGCACCTGCTGCTGAGGCCCGAGGGTGTGGCCTGGGTGGGCGATGGCATGCGCTGCCAGCCTGAGCTTGCCCAGCGCCAGCAGTTCTTTGCCGACAGCCTGGATTGGCTACAGGCACAGCAACGACCCTATCAAGTGATCGAGGGCGATTGGCCCCAGCGCAGTGCTGCCGCCCTCGCCGCCGTGGCGCGGCTGCTCGATGGCAAGGTGCCAGCCTGTGCTACCGAATGTTAATGCACTGATACACCCCACCACCCCGCAGCCCCCGCAAATGGGGGCCGCCGCCCAGAAGTGAGGGAAGTGTGTCAGCACTGAGACACTGCCCGACAATCTCTTCACATCCCCCGTACTACGCGGCCTGCGGCACCTGTGCAGAGGGCGCTGTTTCAGCGCTGACACAGTATTCGTGGTGCTTTTCGAGCTAGCTCGAGCAAGCCTCTGATTCACAAAGGAAAACAAAAAGCGGCACAGCTTCTGCTCTCTGTACTCGCAACGCTGAACGACCAGCGCCCGATTGAGGGAGTAGCCATCGTGAGGAAATTCGACAGAGGCGTGTCTTGCCTGCTGCTGGTCGGTTTCACCCTGGGGGCAAGCCTGAGCCTCGAGGCCCAAGCCGATAACGGCCTCATCGTCATCACCCGTGATGTGCAGGTGCGCAACGCAACGCGCCTCCCGGTGATACCAGACCCGTCCCCGACCACGGCCAATGCCAACCCGTCAGCACAGATCATCAGACAGACCCATGAGCTCAGTGATGGTGACTTCGCCAGTATCAGCAGTGGCGCGGGCATCTCATCCCTGGTCAACCAACAGACCAACAACATGGGCGGCAACATCAGTACCCAGAGCCAGTTGCCCAACCTCTCCGCCGGGCGTGGCAGCGGCTCCGGCAGCGGCATCGGCAACATGGTCAACTCCAGCGTGCAGCGCGGCCTTGCGCCTCTGCAAGCCCTAACCCGAGGCCAATGACATGAGGCATTCGCTGCTGATTCTGGCCACCCTTTGCAGTGCACCGGCGTTCGCCCAATCCCCAGTAGTCGACACTGCCATCATCGACAGTTCCGCCAGCCAGTACCTGGGCAACATGGCGGTCAACCAGGCGGCCGGCGACTTCCAGCAACAAGCCAACGCCCGTGCCCTGGCCAACGGCCATTCGGCCAACGCGACGACGCAGATCCGCCAGCGCCTGCAGACCACGGTCGACCCTGCCAGGGACAGCCGCGCCAGTATCCAGGGCGATGCTTTCAGCCGTGGCAGCGGCGTACTGGGCGTGAACCAGAGCGCCGGCGCCGGTACCCAGCAAGCCAACGCACTGCGCATCAGCATCAGTGCCCAACCGCAAAGTCTCGATGACAGCGTCCTGTTGCAACAGAACGTGGCGCTGCGCAACACCTCCGATGCAACTGACTCCATACCCGGCTATCGCCAGGTCAACACCAGCGACCAGGCATTCACCGGTAGCCGTGGGGTGATTCAGTTGAATCAGAGCGCCGGGGTGGGAAACCGCATGGCCAACACCCTAAGCGTCCGGGTCGCGGAATGACCCAAAAAGGTAAGCACAACACTTAACCTAAAAAGACGGAGAAACACCATGAAACCCTCGATGGCAATCAAGCCTCTGGTTTTCGCAATTGCTGCGGTCATGGCTGTTGCTGCACAAGCGGATCAGAACAACCGGCGTGGTCACAATCACGACAGAACGGTCTACACCAACGCCACGGCCAAAGCGACCGATGTGCAAAGAAGCACTGGTAACAAGATCCTCAACGAAGGCACCATCAACAATGCCGAGATGAGCAGTTCCGCCGGTGGCGCCAGCGGTAACGTCGGCATCAACGTGGCGGCCGGTAATGGCAACCAGCAGGACAACGCAGCGGCCATCGCCAACACCGCGTCCGACAACGACTTCGTGTTCGGCACCGCAACCGCCACCGCCAAGGTCGACCAGTACAGCAACGGCAACCGCGTGTACAACTGGTCAACCCAGAACTCCGCAGTCATGAGCGGCTCGGCTGACAACACCAGCGGCAACGTGGGTATCAACGTCGCGGCCGGCGATCTGAACCAGCAGAAAAACACCATGGCCATTGCCAACAACAGTGCGCCCGTCGGCAATTCAACCGCCACTGCTTCGGCCAACCAGAATGGACCTGGCCTGACCGTCGAAAACAGAGCCGATCGCAGCTACACCATCGATACGATCACGCTCACCACCACCAAGAGTGGTTCGTCCTCTAGCAGCGGTTCGTTCGATGCCAGCATCGACAAGAGCTCCAGCTCCAGCTATAGCGCGTCTGGCTCGCAAAGCAGCAGCGCCAGCGGCTCCAACAGCAGCAGCTCGAGCGGTTCGAGCAGCATGACTGCCAGCGGTTCGAACAGCAACAGCTCCAGCGGCTCCAACAGCATGAATGCCAGCGGCTCCCACAGCTCGAATGTCAACGGCACCGCCAGCAGCAACCACAACTCGACCTCGAGCGCTTCGGTGACTGCTTCGCTGGATGCCAGCGCTGCGGGCAGTGCCTCGCAGTCGCAGACCTTCGGCAACCACACCCGCTCCAGCAGTGGTGAGTTCGATGCTTCGCTGACCGCCTCGCTCGACGCGTCGATCGACAAGGCGCACAGCTCGTCCAGCGACTCGGCCTTCGACAAGACGCGCAACTCGTCGTTCGAGAAGGCGTATGACTCCGCGTATGCCAGCAACCATGACTCGTCGTATGACAAGTCTCGCAACAACGCATACGAGAAGGCACACGAGTCGGCATGGGAAAAAGCCAACGCCTCGGCCTACGAGAAATCCGGCGAAAAAGCTTCGCAATCGTCGGACAGCATCTCGAAGAGCTGGAGCGAAGCTAGCGAGTACTCGCTGAGCAACACTGTGTCCTTCCAAGTGCTGACCCCGACCGGCTGGGCCAACCCTGTAACCAACAACGCCACCATGAGTGGTTCGTTGAACGGTGGCAGTGGCAACCTGGGCGTCAACGTGGCCGCCGGTGTGGGCAACCAGCAAAGCAACTCGCTGGCCATCTCCAACACCTCGTTCTGATCGCTGTAGCCAGGAGGCCCCCTTCGGGGGGCCTTCCTTCGAACTGGACCGATGGGGGCATCGAACATGCGAATTTTTGCCTTGGCGTTACTGCTGTGCCTGGCCAGTGTGATCGAAGCCGCCCAGATGCCATTGTCCGTCCTGCCGGGTGGCGCGGTCATCTACAAACCGATCCAGAGCATCCGCGAACGCAAGTTCGCCGACCTTGTGCAGCAGAAGACCGACTTCAGTTGCGGCGCCGCATCGCTGGCAACCATCCTGCGCCAAGCCTATTGGCTGGACGTGGATGAACAACATGTGATCGAGGGCATGCTGGCCAATGCCGACCAGGACCTGGTCCGCACCCAGGGTTTCTCGATGCTCGACATGAAGCGCTACGTGGAAAGCCTGGGCATGCGTGCCCGTGGCTACCGGGTAGCCCCCGAGTCCCTGCATGACATCCGCATCCCGGTAGTGGTGCTGATGGATATCCGTGGCTACAAGCATTTCGTGGT
The DNA here is from genome assembly GCF_003940825.1 of Pseudomonas oryziphila. NCBI lineage: Bacteria > Pseudomonadati > Pseudomonadota > Gammaproteobacteria > Pseudomonadales > Pseudomonadaceae > Pseudomonas > Pseudomonas oryziphila. Next base: position 3,074,011 of record NZ_CP034338.1, read on the forward strand.
CATGCAGCGGGTCGACAGGGGCTGGGTCTACATCGGTGACCCGGTGCTGGGCCACAAACGCTTCAAGATCGACGATTTCGTCAAGGGCTGGAACGGCATCATCTTCGCCGTCATCGGCCAAGGCTACGACAAGGGCAATGCGCTGCTCGCGCCACCCCTTCCGCTCAGCGCCAAGAACCGCCTCAACCAATTCACCCCGGTAAAGGACGCGGAGTTGCTGGATTTCGGTTTCATCAGAAGCGACTTCTTCTAACCAATCGGGCATGACGCCCAGGGGAACCTCCCATGAAGACTCCGATCTGGCTGATTGCGGCCTGCCTGGCCGCCAGCCTGCCAACCCAGGCAGAAACGTTCAAACCCATCGAACTCAAGGACCAGGAACTGGCGAATCTACGCGGGCGTTACGTGATGCCGGGGCGGATCGTCAGTTTCGGCATCGTCATGTCCAGCACCTGGCAGAACGCCAACGGTGAAGTGATCGGCGCCACCTCCTCGATGCAGATTCAACAATCGACCATCAAGCCACAGTTCTATGTGTCGATCATCAATGAAAAAGGCAGCGGCTCGTCGCAGGCCCAAAGCGCCGGTACCGGTATCGTCAGCGGGGGTGCTGGCCTCAATACCACCCAGGGGGTAACCCAAGTGGTACGCGCGGCAGGCGACTACAACAGCGCCTACAACGATGTCCAGATCACCGTTGCCAGGGGCGACCAGCCACAGGCCAGCCAACCGCAAGGCCAGGCGCTGGCTGCAGGCTCGCCGCTGACCGGGGCCAACGGTGCAGGCTCGCTGAGTGTTTCTGCGGCCGGCAACGGCGTGCAGATGAACATCATCGCCGGCAACAACCAGGGCAATACCCTGCAGCGCCTGGGCCAGGGCGGGCTGATGCAGAGCACCACCCTGCTCGGCTCCAGCAACCAGGTGCGCAATATCACCTCGCTCAATGTGGTGCTGCGCGACAACGCCACGGCCGGGCCGATGAACGCCAACCTGGACCAACTCAAAGGCCTTCGCAATCTCGGATACTGATCTACGCTCAGTCTCATCGTTTGCAGTCAGAAGGGACGGCTAATCCATGCATCGTTTGTTGACGTTCAGAACTATCGTCTGTTTGAGTACCTTGGCCCCGGCCACCTTGCTGGCAGCATCGGACCCACAAGTCGAAGCACTGAAACAGGAGCTGGTCCAACTGAAGCAACGCTATGAAGCGCAACAAAATGCCCTGATGGTGCTGGAACAACGCCTGCGGCAAGTCGAGGAAGCCCCGCCAGCACCTGCTCCGAAACGCCTGGTCAAGTCGCCCGCCGAAGGGGTCAAGGGCGCTAAAACCGTGGCCACTGGCGCGCCAGGTACGACCGGGAGCTCCTACGGCCAGTCGCTGCAGGACGACTCCCAACCCGCGCAAAGCGTCTCCAACCTGTACGACGAAGCCAGTGGTTTCTTCGGTGGCGGCAAGTTCAGCGTCGAAACCGGCCTGACCTACACCCACTACGATACCCGTGCGCTGACCCTCAACGGCTTTCTGGCGCTGGACGCGATTTTCCTTGGCAACATCAACATCGACCGCATCAAGGCGGACAACTGGACCCTGGACCTGACGGCACGCTACAACGTCGACCAGCGTTGGCAGTTCGACATCAACGCACCCATCGTGTATCGCGAATCCACCTATTCCTCCGGGGGCGCGGGTGGGGCCGCCGCGGCAAACTCCGAAGGCACTGTCACGCGCGACCCCACCCTCGGCGACGTCAACGTCGGGGTGGCCTACAAGTTCATCGATGAGTCGGAAAACTGGCCTGACGCGGTCGCCACGCTGCGCATCAAGGCACCGACCGGCAAGGACCCTTACGGGATCAAGCTCCGGCAGGACCCCGGCAACGACAACCTGGCGATCCCCGAAGACCTGCCGACCGGCAATGGCGTGTGGTCGATCACCCCGGGTATCTCGCTGGTCAAGACCTTCGACCCGGCCGTGCTGTTCGGCAGCCTGTCCTACACCTATAACGTGCAGGATTCGTTCAGTGACATCAGCCCCCAGGTCAACAGCAAGGTCAAAGGTGACGTAAAACTCGGCGACTCCTGGCAAATCGGCGGCGGTATCGCCTTCGCCCTGAACGAGCGTATGAGCATGTCGTTCTCGGTCACTGACCAGTTCGCCAGCAAAAGCAAGATCAGACCCGACGGTGGCGACTGGCAGTCGATCTCCAACAGCGACTACAACGCGGCCAACTTCAACGTCGGCCTGACCTTCGCCGCCACCGACAACCTGACCATCGTGCCGAACCTGGCCATTGGCCTGACCGAAGATGCGCCGGACTTCTCGTTCAGCCTGAAATTCCCGTACTACTTCTGAGCTTGCCAGCAGAACAGGGCTCGCCTGACGAGCCCGCGTTTTGGTAACCAGCCTTGTCTTACGGCACCTTCCTACCTCCGGCCTGATATCATCACGCACATTTGTGTGACGGTTTCATGGCAAGAGGAACGCTTACGTGAGAAACCTGCTCGGCCACCCCCGCGCCCGGCTGTTTGCCCTGGTGACACTGGTGCTGGTCATCCCCCTGGCGGTCCGTGCCCTGCTGGGCTGGTCCGACCCCCTGGGCTACCTCTCGGACCTGGCCATCGGCAGCTTGCTGGTGATGTTGCTGCGCCGCTGGCCAACCTGGCTGGCCCTGCCCGTACTGCTGGCCTGGGGCGCCCTGCTGATCGCTTCGGCCGAGCTGGTCAGCGCCGTCGGCCGCCTGCCCAACCAGACCGACCTGCACTACCTGTTCGACCCGCAGTTCATGGAGAACTCCACCGGCGGCGCCCTCGCCCACCCCTGGCTGCCCTGGCTGCTGGCCAGTACCTTGCTGGTGCTGTTGGCCAGCAGCTGGTACAGCCGTGGCCAGCGCGGCACGCCACTGCCACGGGCAGCCTGGGCGCTGCCCGTGGTGCTGCTGGCAAGCCATTGGGGCAGCGAGCAGCTGTTCCCCTCCGACGCCGATCAGTGGCGCCAGTACAACCTGCCGCACCAGTTGCTGTCGGCTGCCACTGGCAACCTGCAGCATCGCGCACGGGTACTGGCCATGGGCGAAACCCCGGTAACGCCACTGCCCAGCGCCGGGCTGACCCAGGCCGACCTCAACGGCCAGAAGCTGCTGGCCGGCCCTGGCAGCGCCCGCAACCTGCTGGTCATCACCCTGGAAGGCATCCCCGGCGCCTACATCCGCGCCAACCGTGAGGCCATCGGCAGCCACTTCGACCAAGACCTGATGCCCAACCTCAGCCGCTGGGCCGAGCGCGGCATGAACACGCCGGACTACGTGCTGCACACCCACCAGACCATTCGCGGCCTGTACGCCATGCTCTGCGGCGACTACGACAAGCTGGCCAACGGCACGCCCAAAGGCGTCGAGCTGCTGACCCAGGACCTGCGCAACCAGGCCTGCCTGCCGGCCCAACTGCGCCAGGCCGGCTTCTCCACCCACTACCTGCAGGGTGCCGGGCTGCGTTTCATGGCCAAGGACCGGATCATGCCGCACATCGGCTTCGACGCGGTGCACGGCCTGGAATGGTTCAAGAACGACAACTACCTGGAATTCCCCTGGGGCAAGGACGACCGCGCCTTCTTCGAAGGGGCCCTGGGTTATGTCGGCGAACTGCGCAAGCAACGCCAACCCTGGATGCTCACCCTGCTCACCGTCGGCACGCACCAGCCTTATTCGGCGCCGGAGGACTACCTGCAACGCTACGACACCGCCAAGCAGGCCGCAGTTGCCTACCTCGACGATGCCCTGGGCAGCTTCCTCGACAACCTGGAACGCCAGGGTGTGCTCAAGGACACCCTGGTGGTGATCACCTCGGACGAATCCCACGGCATCGATGGCGTGCGCCTGGCGTCATCCTGGGGCTTCAACCTGACCCTCGCCCCCGAACAGGCACAGCTGCCACGGCTCAAGCGCGGCACCTACGGCCATATCGACCTGGCCACCTCGCTGCTCGACTACTATGCCCTGCCGATCCCCGCGGCCCTGGCCGGGCGCTCGCTGTACCGCGACTACGACACCGGCCGCGAGATGATCGCCTACACCAACGGCGTGCTGCGTTACCACGATGGCCAGGGCACCCTCAGCGAGTGCGACTTCCAGCAACGCTGCCGGCGTTACGCCAGCGCAGGCTTCATCGCCGAGCAGGCCAGGTTCCTTGGCCGTGGCGAGGACAGCCTCGGGCCGCAGATCAATCTGCTGGCAACGACCCTCGACCAGTCGCTGCTGCAAACCCCGCTCAACCTGCGCTACCAGTTTGGCGGGCCGGCACCCATCGCCCTGCATGAGCGTATCCGCGACGACTGGGCCGACAACCTGATCGGCGCCCAATACCTGGAGATGCCCGAGGGTTCGCGCACCAAGGTGCGTATCAAGGTCCGCGCACTCGACCCGCAGCACGACGCCTACATTCGCCTCAAGGCCAAGGAAAGCGAGCAGGACGTGCAGCTTGGCCTGCCCGAAGAAGTGCTGGTGACCGCAGGCCAGCCGCTGGAGATGGAGTTCGACTTCGACAACCCGACCCAGCGCAAGGCGTTTTCCTTCCACTTGCTGGGGTACGGCGGTGGTGAAGTCGAAGTCAGCGACTTCAGTGTCATCACCGCCCTGCCGGGTGAGGAAGAACCTGCGGACGAACTGGTCGAAGGGCATATCGCCCATTCCAGCTGAGCCGCAACCGCCTGGGCCTTACCCCAGGAACAGGCGGTAGGCCGGGTTGTCGGTTTCGTCCCAGTAGCGGTAGCCCATCGCGTCGAGCGCCGCCGGCAGCCCCTGCAACTCGTCATCCGGTACCTCCAGCGCGGCAAACACCCGCGCTTCGGCCGCGCCGTGATTGCGGTAATGGAACAGGCTGATGTTCCAGCGCTTGCCCAGGCGCTCGAGGAAGCCCAGCAACGCCCCCGGCCGTTCGGGGAACTCGAAGCGCAGCACCCGCTCGTTCACCCCTGGCGCGGCATGCCCGCCAACGGTGTGGCGCACGTGCAACTTGGCCAGTTCGTTGTCGGTCAGGTCGAGCACCTGGTAGCCCTGCCCGGCCAGGCTCGCCAGCAGTTGCTCGCGCGGGTCGTGCTGCGGGTGGGTCTGTACGCCAACGAACAGCCGCGCCTCCTTGCCCGGGTAATAGCGGTAGTTGAACTCGGTGATCTGGCGCTTGCCCAGGGCCTGGCAGAATGCCCGGAAACTGCCTGGCTGCTCGGGGATGGTCACGGCGATCACCGCCTCGCGCTGCTCACCCAGCTCAGCCCGCTCGGCCACATGGCGCAGACGATCGAAATTGACGTTGGCACCCGAGTCGATGGCCACCAGCACTTGCCCCTGCAGCCCTTCGCGGGCCACGTATTTCTTGATCCCGGCGACCGCCAGGGCACCGGAGGGCTCGGTGATCGAGCGGGTATCGTCGTAGATGTCCTTGATGGCCGCGCACAGCTCATCGTTGCCCACCGTCACCACCTCATCGACGAAGTGCCGGCACAGTTCGAAGCAGTGGGCACCGATCTGCGCCACCGCGACGCCGTCGGCAAAGGTCCCCACCTGCGGCAGGATCACCCGCTCACCGGCCGCCAGGGCGGCCTGCAGGCAGTTGGAGTCGGCCGGTTCCACACCGATCACCTTCACCTCCGGGCGCAGGTACTTCACATAGGCGGCAATGCCGGCGATCAGCCCGCCGCCGCCCACCGGCACGAAGATCGCGTGCAACGGGCCTGGGTGCTGGCGCAGGATTTCCATGGCCACGGTGCCTTGGCCGGCGATCACGTCCGGGTCGTCGAACGGCGGCACGAAGGTGGCGCCGTCCTGGTCGGCCAGGGCCAGCGCATGGGCCAGTGCATGGGGGAAGCTTTCGCCGTGCAGCACCACATGGCCGCCCCGCGAGCGCACGCCCTCGACCTTCAGCGAAGGCGTGGTGGTGGGCATGACGATGGTGGCCTTGATGCCCAGGTGCGAGGCCGCCATGGCCACGCCCTGGGCGTGGTTGCCCGCTGACGCGGTGATCACTCCGCGCGCACGCTGGGCGTCGGTCAGGCGTGACAGGCGGGTGTAGGCGCCGCGGATCTTGAACGAGAACGTCGGCTGCAGGTCTTCACGCTTGAGCAGTACCGAGTTGCCAAGCGCGGCCGACAGCGCCGGGGCCGGTTGCAGCGGGGTCTCGATGGCCAGGTCGTATACCGGCGCGCCAAGAATGCGGCGCACCTGCTCGGACAGCAGTTGCTGGGGCGTGGTACGGGGGCTGACGCTCAGATTGGTCATCGATGACTCCTGGTTTTCTTGATGTTGCCCAGGAGTCAGAGAGAAGAAACCCGCCTCCAGGGCGGGTTCGGTGCACGTACGCGCTAGCCCGCCAATCCGATAATGGCGGTAATAATAATGCTCGCGGTGCGCAGGTGCGGGAATGTGTTCATGGGTCGGAAACTTATCCTGCGCAGTTCTCGCAAGTCAACACCCTTTCGCGGCGTCCTGCGCCGATAGCGGCACATCGAACACCTTGTCGAACCCCCACTGGAAGACAAAGGCATACACAAAAAAGAAGGCGAACAACGCCAGGTTGGTGACCAGCGCCGCCCACAAGCTGATGCCCAGCCAGTACGCCACCAGCGGCAGCAGGATCAGTACCAGCCCGCCCTCGAAACCCAAGGCATGCAGCAGCCGGCGCAGGAAGGTGCGGCTTCGCTGGGGCTGGCGTGCTTCCCAGCGCTCGAAGGCCCAGTTGAAGGCCATGTTCCAGCTCATGGCGATCGCCGACATGAGCATCGACAACACCGCCGATTCGGCCATGCCAGCGCCGAACGCCAGCTCCAGCGCCGGCGCCACGCAGGCCACGGCGATGGCCTCGTAGAGGATGGCCTGGACGATCTTGCGGGCCTTGCCTTGCATGTGCCGCTCCCGAAATCAAAGAGCTACAACATAACAAAATATGGGGCCTTGGAAAAAGCCTGCAATAAATTTTGAACCCTCTGCGGCCCGCACGCCTCCACAGGTTGCCGTGCAAACCCATGGCATTGACCTGGATCGCTTGCACCCACTCATCCATTGGACAACCACGCGTCCGGCTGCTTCTATCAATCATTCGCAAGGAGCGCTTTGTCCTACAACTTCGTCCAGGGAATCGAACGAGGAGTTAGACCATGGCCTACACCGTCATGATGGTATTCGGTACCCGCCCTGAAGCAATCAAGATGGCCCCACTGGCCCGTGTGCTGCGCAACTGGCCCGAAGTCGACCTGCATATCTGCTCCACCGGCCAGCACCGCGAAATGCTCGAGCAAGTGCTCACCGCCTTCGGCCTGCGGGTCGACCAGGACCTCAAGGTGATGACCCAGAACCAGACCCTCAACGGCCTGGCCCGCGACCTGCTGGACAAGCTCGACAGGGCCTATGAGCAGACCAGGCCCGACATCGTGCTGGTGCATGGCGACACCACCACCAGTTTCATCGCCTCCCTGGCCGCCTTCCACCGGCACATCCCCATCGGCCACGTCGAGGCCGGCCTGCGCACCGGCAACCTGCAGCAACCCTGGCCCGAGGAAGCCAACCGGCGCCTGACCGGAGTGCTCGCCGACCTGCACTTCACCCCCACCCGCGACTCCGACGCCAACCTGATCCGTGAGGGCGTGCCGCCGGAGCACATCAAGGTCACCGGCAACACGGTGATCGACGCCCTGCTGTGGATGCGCGACAAACTGCAGCAGCAAAACTGGCGCCCGGCCGCCGAATCGCCGCTGAACGTGCTGCGCGATGACCAGCGCATGGTGCTGATCACCGGCCATCGTCGAGAAAACTTCGGCAGCGGTTTCGAGCGCATCTGCCTGGCACTGGCCGAACTCGCCCTGCGCTACCCGGACGTACAGTTCCTGTACCCGGTGCACCTCAATCCGCAGGTGCAGCATGCCGTGTACAGCGTGCTGTCCGGCCGCGAGAACATCCACCTGGTCGCCCCCCAGGACTATCCGCACTTCGTCTGGCTGATGAACCGCGCCCACCTGATCCTTACCGACTCCGGCGGTGTGCAGGAAGAAGCCCCCGCCCTGGGCAAGCCGGTGCTGGTACTGCGCAAGGTCACCGAGCGCCCCGCCGTGCTCAAGGGCGGCACGGTGAAGCTGGTCGGCACCCTGACCGAACGCATCGTCCACGAAACCAGCCAACTGCTCGACGACCCCGACGCCTACGCGCGCATGGCCCGGGTCTACACCCCGTTCGGTGACGGCCATGCCAGCGAGCGTATTGCCGAGCGCCTGAGCCGCTGGTTCGCCGAACAACATGCCGCACGGGACAACGCATGAGCCTGGCCTTCGTCGACTTCCTTACCTACGTGCTGTTCGGCCTGAAGATCGTTGCCATCATCCTGGCCACGCTGATGTTCCTGCTGGGCCTGGACGACCTGTTCATCGACCTGTGCTACTGGGGCCGCACGCTGATCCGGCGCTTTCGCATCTACGACAAGCACGACAAGGCCGACGAAAAACGCCTGTTCGAGGTGCCGGAGAAACCCCTGGCGATCATGGTCCCGGCGTGGAACGAAGTCGGCGTGGTCGGCGAGATGGCCCGCCTGGCGGCGTCGACCATCGACTACGAGAACTACCAGATCTTCGTCGGCACCTACCCCAACGATCCGCAAACCCAGGCCGACGTCGATGCCGTGTGCCTGCACTACCCCAACGTGCACAAGGTGGTATGCGCCCGCCCCGGCCCCACCAGCAAGGCCGACTGCCTGAACAACATCATCGACGCCATCCTGCGCTTCCAGCAGGACGCGCGCATCGAGTTCGCCGGCTTCATCCTGCATGACGCCGAAGACGTCATCTCGCCCATGGAACTGCGCCTGTTCAACTACCTGCTGCCGAACAAGGACATGATCCAGATCCCGGTGTACCCCTATGCCCCGGAATGGAAAGGCTTCACCGCCGGGCACTATGTCGACGAGTTCGCCGAGAACCACGGCAAGGACGTGATCGTGCGCGAGGCGCTCACCGGCCAGGTGCCCAGCGCCGGCGTGGGCACCTGCTTCAGCCGGCGGGCAATCAGCGCCCTGCTCGAAGACGGCGACGGCATCGCCTTCGACGTGCAATCGCTGACCGAGGACTACGACATCGGTTTCCGGCTCAAGCAAAAGGGCATGAAATGCATCTTCGCCCGCTACTCCATCACCGACCCGGCCCTGGCCCTCAAGCAGGAGTGGCGCCCCGGCATGAGCCGCGCGTTCGCCCAGGTGATCTGCGTCCGCGAGCACTTTCCCCGCGACTGGCAGCATGCCATCCGGCAGAAGTCTCGGTGGATCGTCGGCATCGTGTTCCAGGGCACCAGCAACCTCGGCTGGAGCCGCACCGGCGCGCTCAACTACTTCCTCTGGCGCGATCGCCGCGGGCTGTTCGCCTACCTGCTGAGTTTTTTGGTCAACCTGTTGCTGCTGGTGCTGCTGGCCATGTGGCTGGTCACGGTGATCGCCCCGGAGTCGTGGCGTTTCATGTCGATCCTCAGCGACAGCAAGCTGCTCAGCCTGCTGCTTTGGCTCAATGGCCTGCTGCTGGTCAACCGGCTGTTCCAGCGGTTCTGGTTCGTCACCCGCTACTACGGCATCTTCGAAGGGCTGCTGTCGGCGCCACGGATGATGTGGAGCAACTTCGTCAACTTCTTCGCCAACCTGCGCGCCCTGCGCCAGGTCATGGAGATGGGCGATTCGCGGCGCGTGGCCTGGGACAAGACCACCCACGAGTTCCCTGCCATCGCCACCCCCGCACGCACGCCGCTGGGGCATCGCCTGATGGAAAAGGGTCTGATCACCGAACAGCAGCTGGAGCAGGCGATTACCAGCCCGGTGCGCCGGCGCCTGGGCCGCGAACTGTTGTTGCGCGGCTGGCTGACCAGCGAACAGTTGGTCGAGACCCTGGCCGAGCAGCTCGACCTGCCGTGGGCGCCCCTCAACCCCTTCAAGATCAACCCGCAACTGATCGACAAGCTGCCGCGCAAGCTCGCCACCCACTACGGCGTGTTACCGGTAGAGGAAGACGGCGACACCCTGGTGCTGGCCAGCGAAAGCCCGGTCAGCCAGGTCTCGCTGGGGGTGATCAGCCGCCAACTCAAGCGCCCGGTGCGTGCCCGCCTGGCCCCCCAGGGCCGGGTCACGCTCGGCCTGCGCTACCACTACCCGAGCCCCTGGCAGCAGCCTGAGACCCGCCAGATGCTCAAGGTGCTGGAGCGCCACCAGGACGATGCCGAGCTGATCGAGAAGGTCTGCACCCACCAGGTCATGCTCGGCACCCTGCTGCAAGTACGTGGCATGGTCCCAACCACCCTGTTCAACCAGGCACTGATCGACTTCGACCCCGAACGGCAGAGCCTTGGCGAGCACCTGATCGAACGCGGGATCATCACCGAGGCGGTGTTGCAGCAGGCGCTCGACGAACAGGCCAGCGAACAGCAGGCCGCCTATGAACTGACCCGGGAGGTGGCATGACGCCGCGTTTTTCCCTGAGTGTGGCCAGCCTGTTGCTGTGCACCTCTGCCCTGGCCGCCCCCACGGCCCCCATGAGCGACTTCCAGCGGTTCACCAGCTACCCGTTCATGGAGCGTGGCTACCGTGAAGCGCAACGGGACAACTGGGCCGAGGTCGAGCGGCTTACCCGCCACGTGCTCAAGCGCGTGCCCAACAACAACGAGGCCCGCGCCCTGCTGGCCGAGGCCCTCGCCCACCAGCGCCGCTACAAGGAAGCCGAGGCCATCGCCGATGACCTCGACGACAACCCCGAACATGCCAACGCCCTGCTGGAGCTGCGCCTGACCTGGATCGAGCAGGACCCGCCGCCCGCCAGCCAGGTGGAGGGCTGGCTGGCCAGCAGCGACGCCAACCAGCGCATCCGCCTGTGGCAGGCCTACAGCCTGAGCCTGGCCAAGTTCGGTGGCGCACGCCGGGCCCTGGACTGGCTCAACCAGTTGCCGCCACGGGACGACGGCGCAGTGCTGCGCCTGGCCCGGGGCTCGTTCGCCGAACAGTTGCGCAACTGGGGGGAAACCATCGAACAGTTGCAACCCTTGGCCGCCAAGGGCCAACTGCCACCGGCAGACTGGCAACGGCTGGCCAATGCCTACATCCAGCAGGTCGACGAACAGGGCCTGACCAAGCTGCTGGCCAGCGCCCCATCACCCCAGGCTGCCACCCAGGCACGCCTGGCCATGGCCGAACGAGCTATCGCCATGGGCCATAACCAGCAAGCCCAGCGCTGGTTGCAGAGCCTGCCCGCCGAACAATTGCAGCAGCCCGAACAGCGCCAGCAATTGTGGGAGCTGGCCCGCGCAGGCAACGACGCCGCACTGGTACGCAGCCTCAGCAATCAGTTGCAGCGCCCCTGCCTGGAAACCGTCGATTGGCTGTCGCGCAAGGACCCGGCGCTGGCCCGCGAGCAGCTGGGCCAATGCCAGGCCAATGACGATGAACGTGCTTACGCCATCCTCAAACAGCGCTTGTATGGCGACCCGCCTCGCCCACCGCAACCACACACGCCTGCGCAATGGGAGCAGCGTTACCGCCAGACCGGCGACCTTGCCGCGCTGGAACAAGCCAGTTTCATGTGGCTGGAACAAGGCCGGGTAGAGCGCGCCCGACAACTGCTCGAGCAGGCCTACGACCGCCGCCAGGGCCGCCTCACACCTGCACTGCTGCAACGCCTGGGCAACCTCTACGCCCGCAACGACGGCCCGCTGAACAGCCAACGCATGCTGGCCCTGGTGCCACGGGTGGATGCCGCCACACGCGCGCAACTGCTCGGCCGCCTGGCCGAGAACGACCAGTGCGATGCCGTGCGCCGGGCGATCCCGGCCAACCCCAGCGAGGCCGGCCAGTACCGCGCCCTGGGCCGCTGCGCCATGCCCGACCGGCCCGGTGAAGCGGTGGTCTACTACCAGGCCGCCGAGCGCCTGGGCGACACCAGCAGCCGGCTGCCCCTGGCCTACGCCCTGGAGGCCTCGGGGGATTCCCAGGCGGCCCTGGCGATCTGGAACAGCCTGCCGGCCAGTGCCTGGACCGACAACGCCCGCCTCACCGCCGCCCGCAGCGCCTTGAATGCCGGCGACGCCAACGCCGCACGCCGCCATTGGGACGCCGCAGCGCACAACAGCGCCGACGACTGGGCACTGGGTGCTGCCATCGCCCAGCGCCAGGGCGACACCTCGCAAGCGCTGGCGTTGCAACGCGAAGCCCCGCGCCACGCGCCACGCGCCGACCACTACTACGCCGCCGCCAACACTGCCCAGCAGGCCGGCGACAACGCCCAGAGCATCGCCTGGCTCGCCGAAGCCGTGCGCCTGGCCCCGGACCAACCGCGCTACCGCGCCGACTACGGCATGCGCCTGGCCGGTTCCGCAGACAAACAACAACGCCGCCAGGCGATCCCCTACCTGGAACGCGCCACCCGCGATTTCCCCGAGGACTACCGCCTGGGCGAAACCCTGGCCCTGCGCTACGACGAAGCCGAGGACAGCGCCTCGGCCCGCCGCGAACTGCGCCGGGTGTTGGACGTCGAGCAGAACCTGGTCGACGGCGACGACGAGTACGGCAGCCTGGAGGCGCGCAAGTACCGCCAGCGCCGCGCCCACGAAACCCTGTCACGGCGCGACAGCATCACCCTGGCCAGTACCTGGTCGCCCGCCGGCACCTCGACCAACGACAAGTTCCTCGACAACGGCCAGCGCAGCGGCAGTTCGCGTCGCGCCCAGTCGCAGAACGTGCAACTGGCCATGTGGGACCACGCCCTGGGCGAGGAGCCCAGCCGCAACGGCAGCACCCTGTCGGTATACGGCCGGGTACTGTTCGGCGGCCAGAGCCGCACCGACTACGCGCAAAGCATGGGCACCGGCGTGGGCCTGCGCTACAAACCCATCGGCCAGGCCAACCTCAACCTGTACGCCGAGCTCTATCACCAGCGCCAGATCGACAGCGACCACTACAACGGCCTGAGCCTGGGCGAGCTGATCAGCCCGGCCAAGGTCGGCGGCAACTGGGGCGACCTGCGCCACCACGCCGAGTCAAGCAACGACCTGCTGCTGCGTGCCACTGCCTCGTTCCTCGACCAGGGCCGCTACCGCAACGACTGGCGTATCGACGAGGACGACTGGGACGAGCGCTTCCTCTACCTCGACGCCGCCTGGTGGACCCGTGCTGGCGACCATGCCTGGTTGTCGCGCTTCCAACAGGGCCACGCCTGGAAACTGCCCAGCCAGTCGCCGCAGACGATCATGCCCTACGGCTTTTTCGAGTTCTCCAGCCAGGACCCAAGCAACGACTGGCGCCAGGACGCTCGCGCCGGGGTCGGCGTGCGCTGGCAGTGGTGGTTCGACGACGACCGCTACAACGCCTACCGGGGCTCGCTGAAAGTACGCGCCGAGTACCAGCAGGCGCTGGGTGGCAACCTCTATGAGCGTGCCAATGGCGTGCTGGTGGGCGTGGAGATGAACTTCTGATGCGTACGCTGCTACTGGCCTGCCTGCTTGCCCTGTGCCTGCCCGCGCAGGCCGACCAGCGCCTGTTCTACCAGCCGCTCAACCGCGATGCCACGGTCACGCCAGCCCAATGGCAGCAGCTGTGGCACGCCACCGTGGCCCAAGGCGGCAAGACCCTGATCGTGCAATGGAGCGCCTATGGCGACAGCGACTTCGGCGGCACCGACGGCTGGCTCGCCAACAGCCTGCGTGAAGCCCGGGCCCAGGGCCTGCAACTGGTGCTGGGCCTGTACATGGACCCGGCCTACTATCAGCGCCTGGAAGAGCTCGACAACGAGGGCCTGAACAACTACTTCAAGGCCCAGCTGGGCCGTTCGCTCAGCCAATACCAGAAGCTGCGCAATGACTGGGCGCTGCCTGTGGAAGGCTGGTACCTGCCGCTGGAGCTGGACGACCTGCACTTTCGCGATGCCGAGCGCCGCGCGGCGCTGCATGCTCAGCTGCAGGCATTCAACCGGCAACTGGACAAGCCGCTGCACATCAGCACGTTCAGTGCCGGGCAGTTGTCGCCAGGGGTCAACGGCGCCTGGCTGGAGGAGCTCGCCGGCCTTGGACTGAGTGTGTGGTGGCAGGATGGCGCCGGCACCGGGCGCTTGCCGTCACTGGTGCGCCAAGGGTACGAACAGGCCCTGCCTTGTCGGGTAGGTATCGTGCGCGAGGCCTTCCGCCAGGTCAGTGCGCCGGGCCAGCCGTTTCGCGCCGAGCCCGCGCAGCCCATGCTGACCGGGGGATGCCATGCCGAAGCGGTGTTTGCCTTGCGTTACAGGCCGTGGGCAAAAGGCGTGCTGTCACCGAATTGAGCCACACGCCCTTTACGGCCTCATCGCTGGCAAGCCAGCTCCCACAGGTTAAGGCGCACACCCTGTGGGAGCTGGCTTGCCAGCGATGAGGCCCGGGAAGTAACAACCAACCAAGAGCCATCATGTACAAAACCCTCGAAGCCCACATCCGCCAGCAGGTCGCCCCGGCCGCCCTGCGCGCCGAGTTCCGCCAGCACGAATACGAGGCCATGCACCGCTTCTGCCTGCTGATCTTCTGCGTCGGTATCGCCATCTGGCTGGTCTTCGACCTGATCATCAGCTACCTCGGCGGCCAGGGCTTCACCTGGATTTCCGGCGCCTTCATCGCCGTGCTGTGCAGCCTCACCGTGGTGCTCGGCTTCACCCGCCGGAGCCGCCATTTCGACGTGCTGCACCTGCTGTTTCTCGGCGTGCTCACCTTGGGCATGCGCCTGGTGATCGACGGCATCCCCATCGCCCTGCGTCCGGTCTGGCTGATCCTGGTGGTGGCCACCGTGCTCTATACCGTGTCGATCCTGCCAATACGGCGCTGGTCGTTCTTCACCGCCATGGCCATCACCTGGCTGATACTCAACCCCTTCTACCACACCCACATCCAGGTCCTGGAGCTCGAAGGCGCCATGCTGCTGAGCTACGCGGTATGCCTCAGCGGCCTGGTGATCTACAGCTACCTGCGCATCCGCCAGGCCAAGCTGCACAACTTCTACCTGTCCAAGGTGCTGCTCGACCAGGCCTATGTGGATGTGCTCACCGAAATCCCCAACCGCCGCTCGTTCATGGCCAAGGCCGAACGCCAGCTGCAAATGGCCGGCCCCGGGCAGTACCTGGCGATGATCGACATCGACAACTTCAAGAAGGTCAACGACCAGTTCGGCCATGACATCGGCGACGAGGTGCTCAAACGCGTGGCCAGGCATATCCGCGCCTCGATGGGTGCCTTCGAGTTCGCCCGCCTGGGTGGCGAGGAATTCGCCATCTTCTTCCAGGGGCTGGACCAGCAGGCCGCCGAGCAACAGGTGGTCGGCCTGTGCCGCCGGGTGCGCGAAGACAGCGCCGAGTACCCAGTGACCATCAGCATCGGCCTGACCGCGGTGGCCAGTGGCGACACCCTGACCATGGCGCTGATCCGCGCGGACCAGGCGTTGTACGCGGCCAAGCACAGCGGCAAGGATAGGTTCGTATTGTGGAGCGCGCCCTTGGCAGGGCAATGACAACCTGTACCGGCCCTATCGCTGGCAAGCCAGCTCCCACAGGGAAACAATGATCCTTGTGAGAGCTGGCTTGCCGGCGATAGGGCCGGTCCGGGTAACCCATCACCCCGCCGGCAATCGAATCCTGAACTGCGCCCCACCCAGCGCCGACTGCGCCACGGTCAAGGTCCCGCCCTGCCCCTCGATGGCTCGCCGGCTGATCGCCAGCCCCAGCCCGAACCCGCCGGTATTGCGATCACGACTACGGTCCAGGCGGTAGAACGGTTGGAAGATCCGCTCGCGCTCCTCCACCGGGATGCCAATGCCGTCATCCTCCACCGTCAGCAGGCAGGCGCCGTCGTCTTCCAGGCGCAGGCGCAGCAGCAGGCTCTCGTCGCAGTAGCGCATGGCATTGCGCACCAGGTTCTGTACCGCGCGGGCGGTCAGCCTGGGGTCGAGCACGAAGCGCGGCAAGTCGCCCTCGCTGCGCACTTCCCACTGGATACCCCGGCCATCGAGCTCTTCGGCAAAACTGCCGAGCACGCTGTCGACCAGCTCCAGCAGCGACACCTCGACCCGCTCGCGGGCCTGATTGGCATTCTCCAGGCGGCTGTAGGACAGCAGTTCCAGCACCAGTTCATCCAGCTCGCGCACATGGCCGACCAGCTCCAGCAGGCGCTTGCGGCTGGCCGGCGGCACTTCGTCGTACAACAGCACCAGGCCGAAATCCAGCCGCGTCAGCGGCGTGCGCAACTCATGGGACACGGCATTGAGCAGCTCGCGCTGCTGGTTGAGGTGGCGCTCCAGGTCGCCGGCCATGGTGTCGAACACCCCGGCCAGCTCGCCGATGTTCGAACGCGGCGGGATGTGCGTGCGCTCGGCCAGGTCACCCTGGCCCAGGCGCCTCGCGGTCTCCTTCAGCCGCTCCAGGTCGCGCCAGTGCGGCCATACCCACAGCAGCAGGCAACCGAGCATGGCGGCGCCGATCAGCACCGTCACGCCCCACGACAGCACGTTGATGTCCAGCGGGTCGGGCGGTGAGTGCAGGCGCACCAGCCACTGTTTGTCCAAGGGGGCCAGCACCGTTTCGTAGTAACCCCAGTCGGCGATCCGCACCGCATGCTGGCCGTGCTCCAGGCGGCCCCGCTCTTCCTGGTCGAGGTCGGCCTGGTCCATCGTCAGCAACTGCACCTCCAACGGCGCAAAGGCTTTGGCCAGCTCCTGCTCCACCGCTGGCCACAGCTCGCGCGGCGCCTGCTGGAACTGGCGCACGATCAACGACTGCACGCCCTTGGTCTGGTCCAGGTTGTAAGCCATGAAGCGCCCGTGGAAGGCGCCGACGATGGCATCGGGGATCAGCAGCAAGGCGCCGGCATAGGCGACGATGATCACCAGGTACAGGCGCACCAGGATCTTCAGCATGGCGTATCAGCACTCCCACTCGACGCGGCTGAACAGGTAGCCCTTGCCCCACACGGTCTTGATCTTGCGCGCTTCGCCAGCGCTGTCGTCGAACTTGCGGCGCAGCTTGGAGATGGCCACGTCCACCGATCGGTCGGTGCCGTTGAACTCGATACCGCGCAGCTGCTGCAGGATGCGGTCGCGGCTGAGCACCTCGCCGGCGTTGCGCGCCAGCACCACCAGCAGGTTGTACTCGCCGCTGGACAGCTCCACCTCTTCGCCACGCCAGCTGACCGTGCGCTCGGCCAGGTCGATGTGCAGGCCGCCGATGAGGATCTGCTCGCTGTCCAGGCGTGGTTCGTGGATGCTGCTGCGGCGCAGCAGGGTGCGCACCCGGGCCAGCAGCACGCGGGGCTCGCAGGGTTTTGTCACGTAATCGTCGGCGCCCATCTCCAGGCCCAGCACCTGGTCGTGGCTGTCGTCGCGGGCGGTCAGCATCAGGATCGGCAGGCTCTGCGACTCCTGGCGCAGCAGGCGGCACACCTGCAAGCCGTCGAGGCCCGGCAGCATCAGGTCGAGGATCACCAGGTCCGGCTTGAGCTGGCGGAACGCATCCAGCACATGGTCGCCACGGGCGATCACCCGGACATGGAAGTCGTTGCGTTGCAGGTAGCTGGCGATCAGCTCGGACAGTGCGCTGTCGTCCTCGACCAAGAGAAGGTTCGGCATAAAGGGCTTTGACGAAGGAGTGAAGGGAGGCAGGATATCGAATCCTGCGCCGGGTGCCGCCGCTGCTTCACACTTTTTCACATACCCCCTACAGAGCTTAACAGCGCCCCCGCGAACGCTTGCCTTAGCATAGGCCCGATCAACCCTGGAAGATCCGTATGTCCATTCTGAGCACTTCGCGCCTGCGCCCCTTGGCGCTATTGGCGCTGTTAACCCTCTCGCTTGCCGGTTGCGATGACGCTGCCGAGCAGGAAGACCAGGCGCCTGTGTCGCAGGTGCGGGTCGAAACCCTGCAGTTGCAGGCGCTGGCCATCAGCAGCGAACTCAGCGGGCGCATCCTCGCCCCGCGCACCGCCGAGGTCCGCGCCCGGGTAGCCGGGGTGGTGCTCAAGCGGGTGTACCGCGAAGGCAGCGACGTCAAGCAGGGCGATGTGCTGTTCCTGATCGACCCGGCGCCGTTCAAGGCCGACCTCGACAGTGCCCGCGCCACCCTGGCCAAGGCCGAGGCCACGGTTTACCAGGCCCGCCTGCAAGAGCAGCGCTATCGCCAGTTGGTCGACGACAAAGCGGTCAGCCGCCAGGAGTACGACAATGCCCGCGCCAGCTTCCTGCAGGCCGACGCCGCGGTGGCCGAAGCCAAGGCCGCCCTTGAGCGCGCCCGCCTCAACCTCGGCTACGCCACCGTCACCGCGCCGATCTCCGGGCGCATTGGCCGGGCGCTGGTGACCGAAGGCGCACTGGTCGGCCAGAACGAGACCACGCCACTGGCGACCATCCAGCAGCTGAACCCGATCCACGCCGACGTCACCCAATCGACCCGCGAGCTCAATGCCCTGCGCCGCGCGCTGCGGGCCGGCGAGCTGCAACAGGTCGGCCAGGGCCAGGTCAAGGCCACCTTGATCCAGGACGACGGCAGCGCCTACCCGCTGCCCGGCAAGCTGCTGTTCTCCGACCTCAGCGTGGACCCAAGCACCAACCAGATCACCCTGCGCAGCGAGTTCCCCAACCCCGACCTCGACCTGTTGCCTGGCAGCTACGTGCGCGTGCGCCTGGACCAGGCCGTGCAACCCCAGGGCATCAGCGTGCCGCAACGGGCGATCCTGCGTGACAGCGCCGGTGTACCCAAGGTGCTGGTGGTCGACCAACAGGACCGTATCAGCGAGCGCCAGGTGCAACTGGGCAGCGCCCAGGGCGACCGCTGGATCGTCAACGACGGCCTCAAGCCGGGCGAACGCGTCGTGGTCGAAGGCCTGCAGCACGTCAAGGCCGGTGACCAGGTGCAGGTCGACGAACAACCGGACGCACTCCCCATCGTCCAGCACAACGGCCAGTGAGGGCCTGATCCATGCCGCAGTTCTTCATTGACCGCCCGGTCTTCGCCTGGGTGGTCGCGCTGTTCATCCTGCTGCTCGGCGGCCTGGCCCTACCGCAGTTGCCGGTAGCCCAGTACCCCGATGTGGCGCCGCCGCAGGTGGAAATCTACGCCGTGTACCCGGGCGCCTCAGCGGCGACCATGGACGAAAGCGTGGTCAGCATCATCGAGCAGGAGCTCAATGGCGCCGACAACCTGCTGTATTTCGCCTCGCAAAGCAGCCTGGGCAGCGCCACCATCACCGCCAGCTTCCAGCCCGGCACCAACCCGGACCTGGCCCAGGTGGACGTGCAGAACCGCCTCAAGGTGATCGAGTCGCGCCTGCCGCGCCCGGTCACCCAGCAGGGCCTGCAGGTGGAAAAGGTGTCCACCGGTTTCCTGCTGCTGGCCACCCTGACCTCCGAGGACGGCAGCCTCGACGAGATCGCCCTGTCGGACATCCTCGCGCGCAACGTGATGAACGAGATTCGCCGGGTCAAGGGCGTGGGCAAGGCGCAGCTGTATGGCTCGGAACGGGCCATGCGGATCTGGATCGACCCGGCCAAGCTGGTCGGTTTCAGCCTCACGCCCAACGATGTGGCCGAAGCCATTGCCGCGCAGAACGCCCAGGTGGCGCCGGGCAGCATCGGCGACCTGCCCGCCCGGCCGACCCAGGAAATCACCGCCAACGTGCTGGTCAAGGGCCAGCTGAGCACCCCCGAAGAGTTCGCCGCCATCGTGCTGCGGGCCAACCGCGATGGCTCGGCGGTGACCGTCGGCGATGTCGCCCGGGTCGAGATCGGCGCCCAGGAATACCAGTACGGCACCCGCCTCAATGGCAAGGCCACCAGCGCCTTCAGCGTCAAGCTGGCGCCAGGCGCCAACGCCATGGAAACCGCCACCCTGGTCAAGCAGAAGCTCGATGAGCTGTCGCGCTACTTCCCGGCCGGGGTGAAATACGACATCCCCTACGACACCTCGCCGTTCGTCAAAGTGTCGATCAAGCAAGTGATCAACACCCTGGTCGAAGCCATGGTGCTGGTGTTCGCGGTGATGTTCCTGTTCCTGCAGAACTTCCGTTACACCCTGATCCCGACACTGGTGGTGCCAGTGGCGCTGATGGGCACCTTCGCGGTGATGAACGCACTGGGCTTCTCGGTCAACGTGCTGACCCTGTTCGGCATGGTGCTGGCCATCGGCATCCTGGTGGACGACGCCATCGTGGTGGTGGAGAACGTCGAGCGGATCATGGCCGAGGAAGGCCTGCCGCCCAGGGAGGCCACGCGCAAGGCCATGGGCCAGATCAGCGGCGCCATCGTCGGCATCACCCTGGTGCTGGTGGCGGTGTTCCTGCCGATGGCCTTCATGAAAGGCTCGGTGGGGGTCATCTACCAGCAGTTCTCGGTGTCGATGGCGGTGTCGATCCTGTTCTCGGCGTTCCTCGCCCTGAGCCTCACCCCGGCGCTTTGCGCCACCCTGCTCAAGCCCATCGGCAAAGGCGAGCATCACCAACGCAAAGGCTTCTTCGGCTGGTTCAACCGCCGTTTCGACGGCATGAGCAACGGCTACCAGCGCTGGGTCACCCACGCCCTGGCGCGCAGCGGCCGCTACCTGCTGGTGTATGTCGCGCTGGTGGGAGTGCTGGTGTATGGCTTCAGTCAGTTGCCCAGCGCGTTCCTGCCCACCGAAGACCAGGGCTACACCATCACCGATATCCAACTGCCGCCGGGCGCCAGCCAGGCACGCACCATCGAAGTGGCGCGGCAGATCGAGGCGCACAACGCCGAAGAGCCGGGCGTGGCCAACACCACGCTGATCCTGGGCTTCAGTTTTTCGGGTAGCGGGCAGAACGCGGCGCTGGCCTTCACCACGCTCAAGGACTGGTCCGAGCGCGGCAGCGACGACAGCGCTCAGTCCATCGCCGACCGCGCGACCATGGCCTTCACCCAGCTCAAGGACGCCATCGCCTACTCGGTGCTGCCGCCGCCGGTCGACGGCCTGGGCGAGTCGAGCGGCTTCGAGTTCCGCCTGCAGGATCGCGGCGGCATGGGCTACAGCGA
The DNA here is from genome assembly GCF_003940825.1 of Pseudomonas oryziphila. Classification (NCBI taxonomy): domain Bacteria; kingdom Pseudomonadati; phylum Pseudomonadota; class Gammaproteobacteria; order Pseudomonadales; family Pseudomonadaceae; genus Pseudomonas; species Pseudomonas oryziphila. Next base: position 3,095,047 of record NZ_CP034338.1, read on the forward strand.
ACTGATGCAGGCCCGCGACCAGCTGCTGGAACAGGCGCGCAAGAGCAAGCTGCTGGTCAACGTGCGCGAAGCCTCGCTGGCCGAAAGCCCGCAGGTGGCGCTGGAAGTGGACCGCCGCCAGGCCAACGCGCTGGGCGTATCGTTCGCCGCCATCGGCGAGGTACTCAACACCGCAGTGGGCTCCAACTACGTCAACGACTTCCCCAACCAGGGCCGCATGCAGCGGGTGGTGGTGCAGGCCGAAGGCGACCAGCGCAGCCAGGTCGAGGACCTGCTGAAGATCCATGTGCGCAACAACAGCGACAAGATGGTGCCCTTGGGCGCCTTCGTCACCGCCCACTGGCAGAGCGGCCCGGTGCAGCTGACCCGCTACAACGGCTACCCGGCGGTGTCGATCTCCGGTGAACCGGCGCCTGGCTACAGCTCGGGCGACGCCATGGCCGAGATCGAGCGCCTGGTGGCGCAACTGCCTGCCGGCGCAGGCCTTGAGTGGACCGGCCTGTCGCTGCAGGAGCGGCTGTCCGGCAGCCAGGCACCGCTGCTGATGGCGCTGTCGCTGCTGGTGGTGTTCCTGTGCCTGGCGGCGCTGTACGAAAGCTGGTCGATCCCCACCGCGGTGCTGCTGGTGGTGCCGCTGGGCGTGCTCGGCGCAGTACTGGCGGTGACCCTGCGCGGCCTGCCCAACGACGTGTTCTTCAAGGTCGGCCTGATCACCCTGATCGGCCTGTCGGCGAAGAACGCCATCCTGATCATCGAGTTCGCCAAGGAACTGGTCGATCAGGGCGTCGATGCCACCCAGGCCGCGATCCAGGCCGCCCGCCTGCGCCTGCGGCCGATCGTGATGACCTCGTTGGCGTTCATCCTCGGCGTGGTGCCCTTGGCCATCGCCAGCGGCGCCAGCTCGGCCAGCCAGCAGGCGATCGGCACCGGGGTGATCGGCGGCATGCTCAGCGCCACCTTTGCCGTGGTGTTCGTGCCGGTGTTCTTCGTGGTGGTGATGCGCCTGGCCGGGCGTGACCGGGCCAGGGTGGGCAAGCCAGTGAGCAGCGAAAGCTGACTGGACAAGCCCCTGGGTTGAATGAGAGGGTTCCCGGCATTGACTGCCCGGAACCCTTTTTCATGCCCGCTGCCCTGCCCCCCTGCTCGATCCTCATCCTCGCCGGTGGCCGTGGCCAGCGCATGGGCGGCCGTGACAAAGGCCTGCTGCCGTGGCGCGGCGAGCCGCTGGTGGCCCATGTGCAGCGTGTGGTGCGAGGGTTGTCCGACGATGTGGTGATTTCCTGCAATCGCAACCAGGAGCTGTATCGGCCCTATGCCGACCAACTGGTTGGCGATGCCGAGGCCGACTTCCCTGGGCCGCTGGCCGGGGTGATTGCCGGGTTGACGGTGGCCAGGCATGAATGGGTGGTGCTGCTGGCGTGCGATGCGCCGTTGGTTGATCAGGTGCTGATAGAGGACCTGCTGAAGCTGGCTGTAGAGCACGACAGTGCGGCGATGGTCCGTCAGGGGGGCTATTGGCAGCCGATGTTCAGTGCGCTGCCGCGGCGTGTGCTGCCGGTGCTGGAGCTGGCTTGGGCGGCGGGTGAGCGGAGTTTGCAGAAGGCGCTGTTGGTTGAAGCTGTGCAGGGGCTGGAGTGTGCGCAGGATGATCAGCGGCTGAGCAACTTCAACAGCCCGGAACTGCTGCAGGACTGAATCATCGAGGGTGTCAGAAATTTTGTGTTCGGGCATACCATGAGTAAGAGGTGCATGCATGCCAACCAAAAAGAAACCGCTTCGAGAGTTACCGAAGGTCCCGAAAGAGCTGCTTGAACAGTTTTCCGCAACCCCACTGATGACCGCAGAGGCTATCGAAGAGGCTTCTGCCGCCTTCAAGAAAGCGTTGATCGAGCGGGCCCTGAACGCCGAACTTGGCCATCACCTGGGCTATCCTCCGGGCGCGCAGCGCCCAGAGGATGAGACCAACCAGCGCAATGGCACGAGTGGCAAGACAGTGCTGACAGGCGATGGCCCGCTACGGCTGGATATCCCTCGGGACCGTGACGGCAGCTTCTCGCCCATTCTGATCCCCAAGCATGAGCGCCGTTACACCGGATTCGATGACAAAATCATCGCCATGTACGCCCGTGGAATGACGGTCAGAGAGATCCGGGCCTTCCTGTCCGAGCAGTATGGAACCGACGTTTCACCCGATTTCATCAGCTCTGTGACAGACGAGGTCATGGAAGAGATTGGCGCGTGGCAACAGCGGCCACTGGAGCCGATGTACCCGGTCATTTTCTTCGATGCGCTGCGGGTGAAGATCCGCGAAGAAGGTCTGGTTCGCAACAAGGCCATTTACTTGGCCCTGGGCGTTCTCCCCGACGGGACGCGCGATATCCTGGGCATCTGGATCGAGAACACCGAGGGTGCGAAGTTCTGGATGAAGGTCTTTAACGACCTCAAGAAGCGTGGCGTCGAAGATGTGCTGATTGCCGTGACCGATGGCCTCAAAGGCATGCCAGAGGCCCTCAGCGCAGTGTTTCCAGAAACGACGCTGCAGACGTGCATCGTGCACCTGATCCGCAACAGCCTCGACTACGCGGCCTGGGACAAGCGGCGGGCTCTGGCCAAGGAGCTGAAGCCGATTTACCAAGCCATCAATGCCGAAGCGGCTGAGCAAGCACTCGATGAGTTTGAGAACGGGCCGTGGGGCGAGAAATATCCGACGGTGGTGGCTGCTTGGCGACGGGCTTGGGATCGCGTGATTCCATTCTTTGTTTTCCCGCCCGCCATCCGAAAGGTGATCTATACCACCAACGCCATCGAGAGCATCAATGCCCAGCTACGCAAGGTCATCAAGACTCGCGGACATTTCCCGAATGATGATGCAGCGACCAAACTGATTTGGCTGGGATTGCGCAACATCACAGCCAATTGGGGAAAACCGGCCCATGACTGGAAAAGCGCGATGAATCAATTTGCGATTCTGTATGGAGATCGGTTCATCAGGCCAACCTGGTGAGAATCAGGGCCTGCCTAGCGGCAGGCCATTACCGGCCCGCACACAAAAAATCTGACAGTCCCGAATCATCTGCTGCCAGTGCCAGCCTCTTCGCGGGTAAACCCGCTCCCACAGGTACAGCGCCGCCCCCTGTGGGAGCGGGTTTACCCGCGAAGAGGCCAATGAAAGCAATGCTCAACGCCCGGACAGTTCCCCGATACTGATCTCACGCATCCTGAACTTCTGCACCTTCCCCGTCACCGTCATCGGGAACTCATCAACAAACCGGAAGTGCCTTGGCACCTTGAAATGCGCAATGCGCGCCCTCGCCCACTCGCGCAGTTCCTCCTCGCTGGCGCTGTGCCCAGGGTGGAAACGAACCCAGGCCACGATCTCCTCGCCATACTTGCTGCACGGAACACCGATCACCTGCACATCAGCCACCGCCGGGTGGGTAAAGAAGAACTCCTCCAGCTCGCGCGGGTAGATGTTCTCGCCGCCCCTGATGATCATGTCCTTGCTGCGCCCGACGATGCGCACATAACCCTGCTCATCCATCACCGCCAGATCGCCGGTGTGCATCCAGCCCTCGCCATCAATGCTTTCGGCACTGGCCTTGGGGTTGTTCCAGTAGCCGAGCATCACGCTGTAGCCACGGGTGCACAGCTCGCCGATCTCGCCGCGCGGCAGCGTGTTGCCCTCAGCGTCGACGATCTTGTTCTCCAGCCGTGGCTGGGTGCGGCCGACACTGGTCACCCGGCGCTCAAGGTCATCATCGGCGCCGGTCTGCAGCGACACCGGGCTGGTCTCGGTCATGCCGTAGGCAATCTGCACTTCACCCATGTGCATCTCGCCGATCACCCGGCGCATCACCTCGATCGGGCAGGTGGCGCCGGCCATGATCCCGGTGCGCAGGCTGGACAGGTCGAACTCGCCCCGGCGTGGGTGATCCAGCTCGGCGATGAACATGGTCGGCACGCCGTACAGCGCGGTGGCGCGCTCCTCGGCCACGGCCTGCAGCGTCAACAGCGGGTCGAAGGCGTCGTTGGGGTAGATCAGCGTGCTGCCGTGGGTCATGCAGCCGAGGTTGGCCATGACCATGCCGAAGCAGTGGTACAGCGGCACCGGCACCACCAGGCGGTCGTGCTCGGTGAGGCCGAGGCTTTCGCCGACCATGTAGCCGTTGTTGAGGATGTTGTGGTGGCTGAGGGTGGCGCCCTTGGGGAAGCCGGTAGTGCCGGAGGTGTACTGGATGTTGATGGCGTCGTCCGGGCGCAGGCTGGCCTGACGGGCGGCCAGCTGCTCGCTGCCGACCTCCCCGGCCCTGGCCTGCAAGGCCGGCCACGGCAGGAAGCCTGCTGGCGGCGCGCTGGCCAGACTGATCACGCCACGCAGCTCGGGCAAGCGCTCGCAGGCCAGAGCACCAGGCTGGCTTTCGCCCAGGCCGGGCACCAGCCCGAGCAGCATCGCGTGGTAATCGGAGGTCTTGAAGGCATCGGCGCAGATCACCCACTGGCAACCGGACTGGCCCAGGGCGTAGTCCAGCTCGCTGCTGCGGTAGGCCGGGTTGATGTTGACCAGGATCGCGCCGACCTTGGCGCTGGCGAATTGGGTGATGCACCACTCGGCGCAGTTGGGCGCCCAGATGCCCAGGCGGTCGCCGGCCTGCACGCCAAGGGCCATCAACGCCCGGGCATGCTGGTCGACCGCTTCGGCCAGTTGCCGCCAGGTGTAGCGCAGCTGCTGGTGGCGGACGACCAGGGCCTCGCGGTCGGGGAAACGGGTGACGGTGGCGTCGAAGGCGTCGCCGATGCACTGGGACAGCAGAGATTTGGCCGGGTCGCCCTGGGAGTAACTTGGCTGGGTCATGGGGTATCTCTTGTTGTTCTTGTAGTGGTTGATCCGGCGCCATCGCCGGCAAGCCGGCTCCCACAGGGATCGCGCCAACCTCAAGGCCAGCGCCGTACCTGTGGGAGCCGGCTTGCCGGCGATGGCGCCGACACCGCTCTACCGGACGAACACCTGCGGCGTGGTGGTCGACATGTCACCGCCTGGCAGCTTGATGTTCTTCACCTTCTCCAGGGTATTCGGGTCGAACACCGCCAGGTCATTGAAGGTGCCGCCCAGGTACAGCTTGTCGCCCGCCTTGTCGAAGGTCACGCAGTAGTAGGTATGTTCCAGATTGGCGGCCTTGACCAGCTTCTTCTGCTTGATGTCGTAGCGCGCCAGGCGGTTGAGCACGCCGTACATCTGGTTGCCATCCTTCGGCGAGCGCAGGCCGGTGAAGTACAGCTCGGTCAGCTCGGCGAACTCCTCGGTGTGGGCCTTGCCGGTCTTCAGGTCGATGCTCAGGTAACCGTACAGCGGCTCGGCGGTGGCCGGGTCCTGCTTGGCATCCTTGAACTTGGCAATGGTGTAGAGCATCGAGAACTCATGCCGCGAGCTCTGGTGCGGCCAGAAGTACAGCACGTCGGGTGCGCTGTAGCCGGGGCGGTTCCAGTTGCGCAGCGGCAAGGCGACGGTGTATTTGCCGGTCTTCACGTCCATCTTGTAGATGTCCGGCCCGGCCACGTACAGGCTGCCGTCGTCGGCGGCGCGCATCAGGTACACCTGGCGCGGCATCGGGAAGGTTCGCACCGGCTTGGCGTCCAGCCCGTCGCCGGTGCGGAACACCTCCAGGCGCGGCGGCTTGACCACGTAATGGTCGTTCAGGCGCTGGCTGGGGTTGACCGTGGCATAGACTTCCTTGCCGTCGGGGCTGATGGCGAAGGAGTACATGGCCTTGCCCACCTCGCCCGGCACGCTGGACAGGTTGGCGTGGAAGGTGGTCTTGCAGCTGTCCAGGTCGATGCCATAGATATCGGCAAAGTGGTTGTTGAGCACGTAGGCGGTGCGGTTGTCCGGCGCCATCATCGCCGTGCCCGGGCCAAACGAATCGGGCATGCGGCAGGTCTTGTACAGGGTGTCGCTGGCCACCTCGACCACATGCAGGTTGTTCGGGTAGTTGGTGGCGATCAGGTATTCGTGGCCGGCCTGCAGGGCTTTGCCTGCGTCGTCGGCCTGGGCCGCCCAGGCACAGGCCGTGGCGGCGACGCTAAGCGCGAGTTGCGCGCAGAATCCAGGTTTCATGCGGTTTCCCCTTGTCGTTCTATTTGTCTTTCGGGAATACGGTGCCGAGGTTGCGCCAGTCTTCGGCGGAGTTGGTCGCCTGGGCGTTCCAGTCCTGGTAGGTGCTCATCATGTCCGGCACCTGGGCCGGCCACCAGCAAGGGTCGGAACAGCCATACAGGTCGGCCTCCATCGGCTGGCACAGCGAGCTGACGCCACCAAAGGCGTCCACCTCCCAGCCCGGGTCGGTGGTGGCGGTGCAGCCGGCCACGGCGCTCATCGCCAGCACTTCTTCGACGCGGTCCTCGGCGGCGGCCTGTTCAAGGATGCGCGCCTTGTTGTTCAGCGGTTTGAGGTGCTTCATGTCAGTGCGCCTTCCTGGGAGTGATGTAGCGATCGATGAAGGCCGGGTTGGCGGCCATGATGCGGCTGTAGACTTCGATGCCGAAGTCGACCCAGTCGCGCATCAGCTCGCAATAGTGGTAGGTCGGGTGCTGCGGGTCGCCGTAGCGGGCGTAGCTTTCGTGGTAGCAGCCGCCGGAGCACAGGTTGCGGATGCGGCAGCTGTCGCAGCCGGTGCCACTGCGGTCCAGGCGCTGCGACAGGAAGTCATTGAGCTGTGCCTGCTTCACGCCCTGGTGCACGTTGCCGAAGGTCGGCAGGCTGGAGCCGGTGAAGCGGTGGCACAGGTTCAGCTCGCCCTCGTGGTCCACCGCCAGCATCTTCAGCCCGGCACCGCACGGCAGGGCCTTCTTGTGGCCCTCGTGGATGTCGGTGATCAACTGGTGCAAGTTGGAGAAGCCGATGTTGCGGTGCTCCAGCGCCGCCTCCAGGTAGCGCCGGCCGAGGGCCTTCATGTTGGCGAACACCTGCACCAGCTCTTCGCTGCTGAGGTTGAAGTCGGCCATGTCACCGGAGGTCACCGGGGCGAAGCCCACCTCGGCAAAGCCCATCTCGTTGAACAGGTGGTTCCAGATGGTCTCCACATCGGTGATGCCCCGGGTCAAGGTCACGCGGGCCCCCACCGGTCGGCTGTCATAGCGCGACAGCAGCATGTCGGCCTTGCGCCGCACCACGTCGTAGGTGCCCTGCCCGCCCACGGTGATGCGGTTGCGGTCGTGCACGGTCTTGGGCCCGTCGATGCTGATGGACAGCCCGAAACGGTGAGCGTTGAGCCAGTCGACGATCTCTTCGGTGAGCAGCGTGGCGTTGGTGGTCATGATGAACTCCACCTGTTTGCCGGCCTCGGCGAAACGCCGCTCGCAGTACGCCACCATGTGTTCGATCAGCGGACGGTTGGACAACGGCTCGCCGCCGAAGAACACCACGCTGTAGCGGGTTTCGTCGGGCGACTCCTTGAGCAGCATCTCCACCGACGCCTCGGCGGTGGCGGTGCTCATCTTCTTGCCGGCCGAAGGCTTGTCGAGGTCTTCCTTGTAGCAATAGGTGCAGCTGAGGTTGCAACCGGTGTTGACGTTGAGCACCACGGTGTTGAGCGCCGTGCGCTCGACCTGCTTGAGGGCGATTTCCGGGGTCAGCGGCGAGCCGTCGCTGACCACTTCCAGGGCGATCAGCTCGCGCAGGGTTTCCTGGATGTCCTGCCCGTCGAACTGCTGGCCGAGCTGCTGCATCAGCTCCTCGGCAGAGCAGCCTTGGCGGCGCAGGGTGTCGATGATGCCGCCGGTCACTGCATCGGTGGCGAACAGCGAACTGCTGGGGATATGGAACAGCATGCGGTCGGCATCCACCTGCACTTCGTGCAGGTTGCGTTCGACCAGGTTCAGTAGTGCGCCCATGGCGACCTCCCGATAATCGATTCGTCAGGTGTTTACGCGCTGTGCCCCTGCCCTCAAGGCAACGGCGGGTTGTTCCAGCGCTGCACGGTGACGATCATGTGGCCCTCGCCGGTCTGGCCGCCGTCCGCCAGGGTGGCGATAACCTTCAAGTTGCCGGCGTTGTTGGTCATCATCTTGCGTTCAGGGTTGGGCCCTGCACCGCCAGGTACGAACACGCCGTCGGCCTGCATCTGTCCGGCGAACTTGACGTCTTCGTCCTCGACCGCCCGTTCGTTGAACGGCTCGACTTTCCAGGTGGCCGGCAGGTAGCCGATGCGCAGCGGCTGGCCGCTGGCGTCCTTGCCCCAGGCCTCGGCCTCGAAACGGCCCTGGACCTTGGGCACCGAAGCGCCGTTTTCGCCGATGCGGGCGATGGAGAACGCCGGCACCACCTTGACCTCGTCGACCTTGTCATACACCGCCAGTTGCAGGCCCTTGAGCGCGCCCACCGACACCTCGCGCTGGCCGGCGGCGGCATCCTTGGCGGCACGCGCCTTGACCCGGATCAGCGTCGGTGTCGACTCCAGCACTTCGGTCACGGCCACACCCGCGCCCAGGTCCGGCTTGCCGGTCAGGTCGCTGCCCACCAGGGTGATTTCGCTGTCGCTGCCGGCCTTGATGAAGGCCGGCTGCACCGCCAGCAAACGCCCTTGGCCAGCCTTGGCGGCGCTGAAGTCCAGACCGCGCTCGTCATGTTCGGCCTCGAACATGCGGCCCTTCATCTGCCCGTCGATGGCGGCGAACACCTGGCGCAGGTTGGCCTCGCCGACCTTGACGTTGCCGCGCCACTCGTAGCCGTTGTAGAGGATCGCCGAACCGCTGCCGTTGAACGGCGTGCCGTCGGCATAAGCCCCCTTGACCTCGACCTTGAAAGTGTCGCCCTCGCCTGCGCTGACACTCATCACCCCGCGCACATCGCCCTTGGCGAGCATATGCCCGCTGAATGCCCACTGCCCCACCAGCGCGTCGGCCTTGGGCCGGGCCTTGAGCCATTCGGCCCAGGCCGGGTTGTCGAGGGGGAAGCGCTTGGCCAGGTCCGGCACCATCTGCTTGAGGGCGATGTCCAGCCAGTCGCGGTCGCGGGCCTGGGCCTGGTATTCGAGGGACGGCCACTGGCTCAGGTGGAAGTTGACCAGATGCTCCCATTCCTGGGCCGGGCGCCGCTGCAACGCAACCCGGGCACCGGAGTGGCAACGCCCGCACATCTGGCTGAGCTGATCGTCGAAGTGCTCGACGGTGTTGAGCCTGCGCTCCATGGCGTAGCGCACGCCGTCGGTCTCGCTGGGTGCCAGGCCCTGCTTGTCGGCCAGGTACTTGACCAGGGTTCGGCGGTCGTCGTCGCTGATCGAAAGGCCGTGCATCACCTGCATGCGGGCGATGCTCATCAGCCAGCCTTCGGGGGTCTTGCGCTGGTGGCTGATACGGCTGTAGCTGTCGTTGCCCTCGGGGATATGGCACCCCATGCACTTGTTCTGCAACAGGCTCGGGCCCTGCTCGGCCGCCATGGCCTGGGCGGACAGCAGTGCGGTGGCGACCAGCGCCAGTGTGCCCGCCTGCCGCCGGAGTCGAGTCGTCTTCAAGGTCAGACCTCCACGGTGTTGTTCTTATCGTTATTGCACGCTTGGGTACTGCGGTGTGCATGTGACAGTTGCGATACAGGAAGTGTGCCAGTTGCAGCAAAAATGTTTTGGATCAGTGAGTTGCCTGGGTTTTGCGAGTATGGGCCAGCGATTGAAATTGTAGGTGAACGTCCCATTTCGCGACTGGGTGTTTCACCTTGAGACACCCGCCGGGGGCTGGCAATGCCGGGGCCGCCGTGCGGCCCTTTCGCGGCACAAGGCCGCTCCTACAGAGGATCGCGGTCTCCTGTTGGAGCGGCCTTGTGTCGCGAAAGGGCCGCAAAGCGACCCCAAGCGCCCGTGAATCTGTGTCACATGTCGTCTCACTCGATCTCAATATGCAACAGATCAACCCTGGTTCCTTTAACTCCCAATAAGGCAAAAGCCACCGCTGGCTAGGCCTCACCCAGCATCTGAGTCCATTGGCACGCCCATTGCCCCAGCCCTGCTCACAACCATGACAAGAGGCACCGCCCCATGCATTCCGAACTGCCGATCCTCCCCGCCACACGCGACTTCCTTGCACGCAAGCTCAGGATGCGCATCGGCGCCGACTGGCAGGACGCCGTCAGCGGTCGCACCTTGACCTTTCGCAACCCGGCCAGCGGCGAAGTCCTTGGCGAGGTGCCCGCGGCCGACCCGGAGGATGTCGACCGCGCCGTGCGCGCCGCGCGCCAGGCCTTCGACGATTCGGCCTGGAGCCGCACACGCCCGCGTGAACGGCAGAACCTGCTGTGGCGCCTGGCCGACCTGATGCAGCGCGATGCCCAGCAGCTGGCCGAACTGGAATGCCTGAACAACGGCAAGAGCGCCGCCGTGGCGCAGGTGATGGACGTGCAACTGGCCATCGACTTCCTGCGCTACATGGCCGGCTGGGCCACCAAGATCGAAGGCAGCACGGTCGAGCCTTCACTGCCGCTGATGCCCAACGACCAGTTCCATGGCTTCGTGCGCCGCGAAGCCGTGGGCGTGGTCGGCGCCATCGTCGCCTGGAACTTCCCGCTGCTGCTGGCCTGCTGGAAGCTCGGCCCGGCCCTGGCCACCGGCTGCACCATGGTATTGAAGCCCGCCGACGAAACCCCGCTGACCGCGCTCAAGCTCGCCGAACTGGTGGACGAAGCCGGCTACCCGGCCGGGGTATTCAACGTGGTCACCGGCACCGGCCTGAACGCCGGCGCCGCGCTTAGCCGCCACCCGGGCGTGGACAAGTTGACCTTCACCGGCTCCACCGAGGTCGGCAAGCTGATCGGCAAGGCGGCCATGGACAACATGACCCGCGTCACCCTGGAGCTGGGCGGCAAATCGCCGACCATTGTGCTGCCCGACGCCAACCTGCAGGAGGCCGCCGCCGGTGCTGCCACGGCGATCTTCTTCAACCAGGGCCAGGTGTGCTGCGCCGGCTCCCGGCTGTACGTGCACCGCAAGCATTTCGACAACGTGGTGGCCGACATCGCCGGCATCGCCAATGGCATGAAGCTCGGCAACGGCCTGGACCCGTCGGTGCAGATGGGCCCGTTGATCTCGGCCAAGCAGCAGGACCGGGTCACCGGCTACATCGAACTGGGGCGTGAACTGGGCGCCACCATCGCCTGCGGCGGCGAAGGCTTCGGCCCGGGCTACTTCGTCAAGCCGACGGTGATCGTCGATGTAGACCAGCGCCACCGCCTGGTGCAGGAGGAAATCTTCGGCCCGGTGCTGGTGGCCATGCCGTTCGATGACCTCGATGAAGTGCTGCACATGGCCAACGACAACCCCTACGGGTTGGGCGCGAGCATCTGGTCCAACGACCTGGCCGCGGTGCACCGGATGATCCCGCGCATCAAGTCCGGCTCGGTCTGGGTCAACTGCCACAGCGCCCTGGACCCGGCGCTGCCGTTCGGCGGCTACAAGCTCTCGGGCGTTGGCCGCGAGATGGGCGCGGCGGCGATCGAGCATTACACCGAGCTCAAGTCGGTGCTGATCAAGCTCTGATCGTTTACCAGCACCGGCCTCTTCGCGGGTAAACCCGCTCCCACAGGATCATCACAGGCCTGAAAACCCTGGGGGTCTTGTGGGAGCGGGTTCACCCGCGAAAGGGCCGGCGCATGCCACCCCAAAAACAACAACAAAAACATGGAGCACACCATGAGGCATACACTCGCCTGCACATTGGCCCTGCTGTTGAGCGCACCGGCCACCCAAGCCTACGAGCTGTACAACCACAACGGCAGCACCCTGAATGCCAACCTCGAAGCGCTGTTCGGCATCTTCCACAGCGACGAGAGCTACAACCAGTTCGGCAACCGCCAGCCCGGCAGCAGCAACTGGCGCGAGGGCTACGTCAAGTACGGCCTTAGCGGCAGCCAGGCCATCGCCGACAGCGGCGCGCTCTACGGCGCGTTCAGCCTGCTCAGTTCCGCCACCTGGGGCGATGGCGACGCCGCCGGTTTCACCCTGGGCGACGAACGCCGCACCGCCGTCGAAGACCTGTACCTGGGCTGGCGCTCCGGCACCCTGTTCCCGGCGCTGGGCGAAGACGGCATCGATATCTCCGGCGGCCGCCAGTTGGTTACCCTGGGCGATGGTTTCCTGATTCAGGGCGACCCGGTCAACGCCGGCAACGTCGACCTGGGCGCCAACTTCGACCGAGGCGGCGCCTACTACCTGGCCGCGCGCAAGGCCTTCGACCGCACCGCCGTGCTGCGCCTGGGCGGCAAGCAGGGCTGGCGCGGCGACCTGATGTGGCTCAAGTCCGACAACCACTTCCAGGCCGACAGTTCCATGGCCGTGGCCAACCTTGAGCATGTGGCCGACGCCGGCACCGTCGGCCTGAGCTGGATCCACGGCCTGGACGTGGACCGGCGCTACGCCGAGATCCTCGGCCTCGAGCACCGCGATGGCATGGACACCGTGAGCCTGCGCGGGCGCGGCAACCTGGGGGTGAAGGACCTGGGGGTGAAGGACCTGGAGCTGGCAGCGGAATATGTCACCCAGGACCGCACCGGCGGGCGTGAGGATGCGTGGTACCTGGAGGGCAACTGGACCTTCTCCGGCCTGCCCTGGTCACCCACCGCCACCTACCGCTACAGCCGCTTCTCGGAACACTTCGACCCGTTGTTCTATGGCCTGAGCCGCGGCTACGGCACCTGGTTCCAGGGCGAAGTGGCGGCCAACTATGCCGGGCCGTTCAACAGCAACAGCCAGGTCCACCATGTGGCGCTCAAGGCCACGCCCCGCGAGGGGCTGACCGTGGGTGCGCTGTATTTCGACTTTGACCCGCTGAGCACCGACAAGAGCAATCTTGGGGGGCGCGAGCTGGACCTGTACCTGGAATGGATGGTCAACGAGCACTGGCTGATCAGCCCGCTGGTGGGGCTCTACAAACCTGAACGCAATGCCGACAACGGCGGCGTGCAACTGGGCAGCCGGGATACCGGGACCTACCTGCAGTTGGTGGTCGGAACCTTCTTCTGACGATACTTCGGCGTTGCCTATGCCCTCGCCATCGCCGGCAAGCCGGCTCCCACCCCGACCGCGGAGTCCTGGGCCATGCGTTAACTCTGTGAGCGCTGCGGTACAAGACAGTTGCTCCCACGATTGCGCATGGCTTGGGTCGATGCGGTTGGGGTGGGAGCCGGCTTGCCGGCGATGGGGCGCAAAGCGGCCCCTGGTTATCCGCGATAACCTTGCTCGCCCAGCCACCGCCGCACCATGGCCTGCGACTCCCCGGCCAGCACCTGTTCCAGCGCGAGCCCCGCCTGCAGGCCGCGGACCACAGGCGCCAGCTCAACCCCTTGCAGGTGCCACACCCCCAACGGCTGGTCTGCCGTCACTACCACCTCGGCCTCCTCCACGAAACCATCACGCAACACCGGCCGACGCTCCACCGTCACCGCGCTCCAGGCGGCCTGGGCATGGATCGGCTGCGCATCCGGCCACCTGCGGCGCGCAGCCCAGAACGCGCCCGTCGCCCGTGCCTGCTCCTGGGCGTAGAAATCCCGGCCAATGCGGGCAAAGCGCAGGAACAGCTGCTCGATACGCTCCTGATGAAAACGCTGCGCCAGCGCGGCGCTCTCAGGCCGCCGCAACAAGGTGTTGATCACCACCGGCGCCTGCAACGCCGACGACAACGACTGGAAAATCCCGTTACCCGACAGCGGGTCTACCGCCATCGCCGCATCCCCCACCCGCAGCCAATCGTCGCCTGCGCAACTGCCAGCCAGGATCGCCGTGCTGCTGCGGGCATGAACCTGGGCAGGGGCGAAGGCCTGTTGATCGAAGATTGCCCGTACCTGCGCCGAACTACCCCGGCGTTCGGCGCAATACGCCGCCAGCTGTGCCTTGCCCGGCAGGCTGGCCGTACCTGCATCCAATGTCACTTGCCAGTAGCAACGGCCATCGTCCAGCCGCGCCATCCACGCCCAGCCATCGTCCAGGCTCTCCACGGCCGAGGCCGCTGCCCCTGGCGTGCCCTGCCAGAGGTTCAGCAGGCTGACGGTCTCCGGCCCGCGCAGGCGCCCTTCGGCCAGCGGCGCCTGGCGGCCACGGGCCTCGACCAGAAAATCGCCATGCACCACCTGGCCATCGTCCAGGCGCACCCGATGGCCGGCATCGCGCAGCACCTCCCGCACCCGGCCTTCGATCAACTCGACCCCGGCCCGACGCAGGTCGTCACGCAAGGCCCCGTCGAAACGCTGGCGATCGAGCAAGCACTCCTGGTTCAGGCGCAGCTGTTCACCATTCCAGTGCACCTGCCGTTCAGCGGGGGTGGTGGCCTGCGCGAGTGCTGCCCCAAGCCCGGCATGCCGCAACCCGTCGAGCACGCGCTGGGAAACCCCTTCGATGGCGGCGAAGCGGCGCCAGTCGCTGACCACGGTCACGGCATAACCCAGGCGTCGCAGCCCCAGGGCCGTGGCGGCGCCGGCAGGGCCCGCGCCGAGTACCACAATGCGCGCGTCAGCCATCAGCCTGCCCCTTGCGCTCCGGGCCGGTGAACGCCGCGTGGTGCTTTAACCAGTGGACCAACGCCAGGTGTTCCAACTCGGGCCGGTTGCGCAATACGCCAGCAACCAGGCCGCTGAACGCGCCACAGGCAAGGCTGGCACCCGCCCCGCCGGTGGTGCCGACATGGGCGCCGAAATCGGCCTGGGCGGTTCCCAGCCATGACCATTCACCCGGCGCGCAGCGGGCATCACCCGTTACCCGAATCACCCCTGGGTAGCTTGCCGGATACACCGGTTCGCCCCGCGCCGGGCTTGAGGCACACAGCAGCACCCCGGCGGCCTGGGCTTCGGCGCAGGCCTGGCGCAGCACCGGGCGGTCCTGGTGCAGGCCCAGGCTCAGGTTGATCACCGCGGCGCCCTGCTCCACCAGCCACAACAGCGCGGCGGCCACTTGCAGGGCGCTGGTGCTCCATTGGCGGTCGAACACCTGGGCCAGCAGCAGCGGCATGGCACCGGCCTCAGCGCAAATACGCTCGAGCACGGCGCTGCCATGGCCAAGGGCATCGGGCAGCGCTTCGCCTTCCTGCAACACGCCGTCGGCCAGCCAGAAGCGCCGGGCATCGAGCAGCATGGCGGCCTGCCCGGGCGAGCAGCCGCTGTCGATCAGGCCAACGCGCAGTTCACTGGTCATGCCCGGCCGGCTCCTTGCTGCGCAGCAGCCCGTCGCTCAAGTGCAGGTGCACATCGGCATCGGCCAAGGTCGAGGCGCGGTGGCTGATCAAAATGCGCGTGCGCCCGGCAAACAGCTGGTCGATGGCGGCGATCACTTCGCGCTCGGTGGCTTCGTCCACCGCCGAGGTGGCTTCGTCGAGCACCAGGATCGCCGGTTGCTGCAGCAGCGCCCGAGCGATGGCGATGCGTTGTTTCTGGCCACCGGACAACTGCTGGCCACGCTCGCCGAGCATCCCGTCCAGGCCCAGCGGCAGATTGCCGACCAAGCTTTCCAGGCGGGTCAGGCGCACCACTGCTTCGAGCTGTTCACGGGTTGCTTCGGGCGTGCTGTAGGCGAGGTTCTGCGCCAGGGTGCCACGAAACAGCACGATGTCCTGGCTGACCACCGCGATGCGCCGGCGCAAGGCCTGCAAGTCGAGTTGGCGCAAGTCGATGCCGTCGAGCAGGATGCGCCCGGCATCGGGGTCGTAGAACCGCTGCAGCAGGTCGATCAGGGTCGATTTGCCGACGCCCGAGGCGCCGCTGATGGCGACCTTGAGCCCGCCCGGCAGGCTGGCATCGACGCCGCGCAGCACGCCGCCCTGGCGCTCATCGTGGGCAAAGTGCACCGCCTCCAGGCGCAGTTCGCCGGGGCCGTCGGCGATGGGCAGCGGCGCTTCGGCAGGCTGAACCGCGACCGGCTCACGCTTGAGCTCCATCACCCGCCCCAGGCTCACGGCCATGCGCTGCACTGCCACGTACAGCCCCAGCAGGCTCTGCACTGGCCCGACCGCCATGCCCAGGTACGTGGAAAACGCGATCAGTGCGCCGAGCTGCCAGGTGCCTTGGATCACCCACCAGCCGCCGACCAGGAAGGCGCAGGCACGGCACCACGAGGTCAGGGTGCCGGGCACCGCCTGGGTGAAGAATTCGGTGAGCTGTACCTTCAGCAACTGGCTCATGTAGCCCTGCCCCAGGCCCTCCAGGCGCTCGGCCTCGCGGCCCTGCTGGCCGGCGGCCTGGATGAACTTCATCGCCGGCAGTGTTTCGACCAGGAACGACGACACGTCCGCCGAGCGCTCGCGCAGGCTGCGCACCTCGCGCTCCACCTTGCGGCGCATCCAGCGCAGCCACAGCACTTCCAGCGGGATGAGCAGCGCCAACAGCAACGACAGTTGCCAGGACAGCAGCAACATCAGGGCCAGCGCGCCGACCAGGCCGATCACCGCCGACACCGCCGAGAACAGCGAGTCCACGGCAAAGCGCTGGATCTCGGCGACGTCACCGTCCAGCCGCGAAAGGATATCGCCGGTGCGCCGGCGCCCGTAGAAGGTCGGCGACAGCTGCTGCAGATGCCGGTACAGGTCATCGCGCAGGGCGAACAGGATGCGCCCGGACAGCCGCGTGTGCAGGTAGCGGTTCACCCCCGCCAGCACGGTGCCGAGCAGGCCGGCGCCGATCATGATCGCAGCCATGTGCCAGAGGGTCTGGTAATCCTTGGCCAGCAGGCCTTCGTCGATCAGGGTCTTGACCAGCCAGGGTTGCGCCAGGGCCAGCAACGAAGCGCCCAGCGACAACCCCAGCAATACGCCGATGGCGCGCCGTTGCGGGCGCACGAAACCGTACAGCCAGGCCAGGGCCTGGCGCATCAGCAGCGGGTCGCTCGATTCGATCAAGCGTGAGAACAGTCCGCCCATGGTTCAGCCGCGCAACTGTTTGAGTTTGCGGTACAGGGTGGCGCGGCTGATGCCCAGCGCCTCGGCCGCCGCCGAGACATTGCCCTGGTGGCGTGCCAGGGCGCCGCGGATCAGTTCCAGTTCGTTGTCGCGCAGGCTGCCGGAGGGCGTCGTGCCGCTGGCCAGCTCGTCGAGCAGACAGTCGGTGAGATGGTCGAGGGTCAGCACCTGCTCGCCGTCCTCGCGCATGGCCAGGGCGGTGCGCAGCACCATCTCCAGCTGGCGGATGTTGCCCGGCCAGTCGAAGCCTTCGAGCAGGCCGGCCAGCGCCGGGTCGAGGCTTACGCCACGGGCGCCGAACTTGCCCAGCAGGGTTTCGATGATGCTGGCCAGGTCGTCGCGCTCGCGCAGCGCCGGCAGGCGCAGGGACACGCCATTGACCCGGTAGTACAGGTCTTCGCGAAAATGCTGTTCGCTGACCAGGCGCTTGAGGTCGCGGTGGGTGGCGCAGATCAACGCCACGTCGATCTCCTGCTCGTCGCCCGCGCCCAACGGCGCCACCCGGCGTTCCTGCAGCACGCGCAACAGGCGCGCCTGCAGGGCCAGCGGCATGTCGCCGATCTCGTCGAGGAACAGCGTGCCGCCGTGAGCCTGCATCAGGCGCCCGACCATGCCGCCACGGCGCGAACCCGTGAAGGCGCCTTCGCGGTAGCCGAACAGCTCCGACTCGATCAGCCCCTCGGGGATCGCCGCACAGTTGACCGCGATGAAGGCTTTGTCGCCACGCGGGCTGGCCTGGTGCAGAGCCCGGGCGATGACTTCCTTGCCGGTGCCGGTTTCGCCCAGCAACAGCACCGGCAAGCCATTGGCCAGGCCCTGGCGGGCCATGCGCAGGCCACGGGCCAGGCGCGCATCAGCGCCGGCCAGCGCTTCCAGGGCCTGGGCCCTGGCCGGTTCTGCGGCCCTGGCGTTCGCCGTGGCGCCGTTGAGCTTGGCGTGGCGCGGTAGCTGCACGGCGCGGAAGAAGAAGTCGCCCTTGGCGGTCTGCACGCTGCTGACGCCGCCTTGCCACAGGCGAGAGATGAAGGCTGGCGAACGTTCGCCGAGCAAGTCGCTGCAGCGCCTGCCGAGCAGCGCTTGCCGGCTCAGCTGGAGCAATTGGCAGGCGTTGTCATTGGCGGCCAGCACTTCGCCATCCAGGCTCAGGGCCAGCAGGCCCTGCCAGGCACTGGCCAGGTATTGTGGGCGGCTGTGAAACGCCAGCACCAGGTGCTCGGGGTGGCACAGCCCGAACAGGCGGCACTCGATGTTGCCGGCGGCCAGCATCAGCGCGGTGAGGCTGTCCTGGGGCTGGGCCATGACCCCTTCGCGGGTCACGTCGAGCACGCCAATCACTTCGCCATGGGGGTCGCGCAGCGGTACCGAGGTACAGGAAAACGGGCTGAGGCGGTCGAGGTAATGCTCGCCGCAGTTGATCAGGGTGGGCTGGCCTTCGACCACGGCCGTGCCGATGGCGTTGGTCCCGCGCAGCGCCTCGCTCCAGCAACTGCCGGGGTGCAGGTCGCGCAGGCCCTCGCGTTCCAGCGCATGCTTGTGCCCTTCGATGGCCAGCACGTTGGCCTGGGCATCGCCAAGGATGACGATGCCGCTCTGGCCCTGGCGGCGCACCAGGTAGTCCAGCTCGGGGGTGACCGCGTCGATCAGCAGCCGGTTGTGCTCAAGCAGCGTGCGCAGGTCGAGGCCGTGACGAATGCCCAGGCCTACCTGCTCGCCCTGCAGGCAGTCCAGGCCATGGCTGAGGCTGCGCCGCCAGGAGGCGTCGATTTCGTCGCGCAGCATCCCCGAGGGCAGTTCGCCCTCGTTGGCCAGCTTCAGGCGGACCAGGCGGGATTGCTGCAGCGGGTCATGGGCGTTTGTTGTGAGTGTTTGTCGCGCCATTGCGTGCTCCAGCTGTGCCCCGGCAATACGGGGCATCGGGCATCGGAATTTTCGGCAGTGTGCGTCAGAATTCTTCAGCCGTCATCAGGGGGGCAGGCAAAAAGGGGGTGTGGGGCGGCTAGTTTGTGGCGCTCTCAAGGGGGATCGCATGTGGGCCACGAGGTGCAGGGCGACAGGTTTGCAGCGCTCTCAAGATCGAGCGCCGCCCGCGCGGCGCTTCGCGGGTAAATCGCAGCGGCGAACCGCCGCTCCCACAGTTTGTTTCGGGCCAGTCTCTCCTGTGCCATCACCTGGTCAGCCTTGTTGGTACGACGCGGTTTCAGTGCGGGCGTTGCCGCCGCCCCACATGGCTCAAGGCATGCACCAAGGCAGGCGCCGGTACTTTCACAGGAATAATTGGCCCGAAATAAACTGTGGGAGCGGGTTTACCCGCGAAGCGCCGCGCGGGCGGCGCTCGATCTGATAGGCGCTGCAAAAACACCGGCAAACACCTGGTGGCCCTCACGCGACCCCCCCTGCGCCTAAAACGCCGCCTTGAAGATCGCCTCGATCTCCGCCTGGCTGGCCACCCGCGGATTGGTCAACCCACAGGCATCCTTCAGCGCATTGGCCGCCAACACCGGCACATCCTCAACCTTGGCCCCTAGCTCGGCGAGCCCCGCCGGGATGCCGATCGCCGCCGCCAGGTGCTCGATGGCAGAAATCGCCGCCCCAGCCCCCTGCTCCGCCTCCAACCCACACACTTTCACGCCCATGGCCTTGGCTACATCGCGCAGGCGCGCAGCGCTGACCTTGGCATTGAAGCGCTGCACATGAGGCAGCAGCACCGCATTGCACACCCCATGGGGCAGGTCGTAGTAGCCGCCCAACTGGTGCGCCATGGCATGCACGTACCCCAGGGAGGCGTTGTTGAAGGCCATGCCGGCAAGGAACTGCGCGTAAGCCATGTTCTCCCGGGCCTGCAGGTCGCTGCCGTCGGCCACCGCCTGGCGCAGGTTGTCGCTGATCAGGCTGATGGCCTTGAGGGCGCAGGCGTCGGTAATCGGCGTGGCGGCAGTCGACACATAGGCTTCGATGGCGTGGGTCAGCGCATCCATGCCAGTGGCAGCGGTCAGCGACTTGGGCATGCCGACCATCAGCGCCGGGTCGTTGACCGACAGGATAGGCGTGACGTTGCGGTCGACGATGGCCATTTTCACGTGGCGCGCCTCGTCGGTGATGATGCAGAAACGGGTCATCTCGCTGGCGGTGCCGGCGGTGGTGTTGATGGCGATCAGCGGCAGTTGCGGCTTGCTCGAGCGGTCCACCCCTTCGTAGTCACTGATATGCCCGCCGTTGGTGGCGCACAGCGCAATGCCCTTGGCGCAGTCATGGGGCGAGCCACCACCGAGCGAGACCACACAGTCGCAACGCTCGCGCTGCAGTATGGCCAGGCCAGCCTCGACGTTGGCGATGCTCGGGTTGGGCTTGGCGCCATCGAACACCACCGAGTCGATATCGCGCATGGCCAGCAGCCCGGCGATGCGTTCGGCCACGCCAGCGCGGGCCAGGCCCTGGTCGGTCACGATCAGCGCCTTGCGCAGGCCGTAGCCGGCGATGGCGGCCATGGCTTCGTCCAGGCAGTCGATGCCCATGATGTTCACGGCGGGGATGAAGAAGGTGCTGCTCATGGCCGGGTCCTCTCAAGCTGTCGGTAGGGCTTGAGCATCCGCCTGCAGCAGTGACCGGGTGTTGATCCAGGGCAATGGGGGCGCGGGAACGGGCCTCAGCGGATCTGATGCTTGTGCAGCAGCCGATAGAAGGTCGGCCGGGAGATCCCCAGCACCTTGGCCGCGATGCTGAGGTTGTCGCTGTGCCGGTTGAGTACGTCGCACAGGGCCTGGCGCTCGGCGCGGTGCTTGTAGTCCTCCAAGGTGCCCAACAGCGCTTCCTGTTCCACCTGGTCGTGCAGGCCCAGGTCCGGGGCTTCGATCTGCCGCCCTTCGGCCAGCACCAGGCCCCGGCGCACACGGTTGGCCAGTTCACGCACGTTGCCCGGCCAGTCGTGGCGGCCCATGGCCGCCAGCGCGCTGTCGCTGAAGGAGCGCGGCCGGCGGCCGGTCTCCAGGCTGTAGAAACGGGCGAAATGGCTGGCCAGCATCGACAGGTCGCCATGCCGGTCGCGCAGCGGCGCGGTCACCACCTGCAGCACGTTGAGCCGGTAATACAGGTCTTCACGGAAACGGCCGAGGGCGATGGCCTTTTCCAGGTCGACGTGGGTCGCCGCCAGCACCCGCACATCCACGCCGATCGGCTGGGTGCTGCCCACCCGTTCGATGTGCCGTTCCTGCAGAAAGCGCAGCAGGTTGGCCTGCAGTTCCAGCGGCAGGTCGCCGATCTCGTCGAGGAAAAGGGTGCCGCCATTGGCCGCCTCGATACGCCCGACCTTGCGCTGGTGGGCGCCGGTGAATGCACCCTTCTCGTGGCCGAACAGCTCGGACTGGATCAGGTGTTCGGGAATCGCGCCGCAGTTGATGGCGACGAACGGCTGGTCATGGCGCTGCGACAAGCGATGCAGGGTGCGCGCCACCAATTCCTTGCCGGTACCACTCTCGCCACGGATCAGCACCGGCGATTCGGTGGGTGCCAGTTTGCCGAGCAGTTTGCGCAGTTCGCGTATCGGCCGGCTCTCGCCCAGCAGTTCGTGCTCGGGCTCGGCCTCGCCATCGCGCACCGCGCCTCGGCCACGCAGGCGCGCCATGCCGAAGGCCCGGCCGAGGGTGACCTGCACCCGCGATACGTCGAACGGCAAGGTGTGGAAGTCGAAAAACCATTCGCAAACGAAATCGCCAACATTCTGCATGCGCAGTTCTTCGGCGCTGAGCACGGCGATCCATTCGGTATTGCTGCGTTTGATCATGTCCTTGACCGCGTCGGGGTGACGCAGGTGCGAGGCCTGCAGGCGCAGCAGGCCGACATCGCAGGGGTGCTCCAGGGCAACGTCCAGGCTGCAACTACGCACATCCCAGCCGACGCCGCGCAGGCCCGGTAACAATCGATGACAATCGTCGCAGGGGTCGACGATCAGCAAGCGACGTTGGGCGGCAGGCTCGAGCATGACCATTCCTTGGCGCCGGAATAGGGTTTTTTATCTATAAACAGTAAGTTGCGACGCCAAAAGTAACAGTAGCAATGAACTTGACAGCCCCCACTACCGTTGGTCAGCCCGATTCGACCGTATTTGAGCCGCCCGGGAATTTTCGTATTTTATTGACGTCACAGACGGCACGCAGAAACACCTTGCAATGCGTCCAGATAAAAAAATTCTTGGATTGTGTGACTCATCCCCTGATCTGGAGCATCAGTACGATTAACACCGCGCTGTAACCTGTACCGGAATAACACCGCGGAAACACTTTTCGCTGTTTGGGACCATAGAGAGACCGAACCCATGAACGCCCCGCTCCGTGTCAACGAAGCACTGCTGATTGCCGACCACGCCTTCGAACCCTTCCAGTGCGTCGCCTGGGATGCACCCAACGGTACCGGCGAACTAAGCCTGGCAGTGATCGACCGGACCAGCGCCCGCATCGGCGCCAAGCAAGTCTCTTCGCGGGTCTATTCGGACCCTGCGCAGTGGGCCAGCCTGATCGAGGAAGTGCGTGCCGAACTGTGCCAGAAGGGCTATGACCTGCAACCCTGGTCGATGCCTGAATAAGCAAACCACGGTGATTCCTGTGCGTGCCCGGCACGCACAGGTGCAACTTCAAAGTTCCCCTCGCGACAACTTTCTTTCATGCGACATCCCGTCGCAGTTATTCCATTCAATTGATGGTATCGAACTGCTCGATATGCCGATAATCGGCATGAAGTTGTTCGGCAAGTTGCCGTGCGCGACCCACACGTACCGCAGCCAATTCGATATCCACCAGCAAAGTACTGCAGGGTAGCGGTTGCGCAGTTTGCCACCCCTGCAGCCGACCATCGGTCAGCAACAGGCAGCGCTGCACCTCGTGGGGCAGCTGTTTGCCCCGCGCCAGCAACCAGCGCCGTGCCTCTTCCAGGGCCGCCAACAGCGGTGTGCCACCGCCGGCGCCCAGCTGCTGCAGCCAGGGCTGGAGCGCCTGCGAAGCCTTGAGCCCGTGGCGTTGCCACTGCGGTTTGCTGCCACTGGCGGTCAACAGCGCCAACCGCGCACGCTGCCGGTAGGCCTGGTCGAACACCCCGGCCAGCAGGCCCTTGGCCTGGGCCAGCGCCTGGTGGCGACGGGTGGAGGCCGAGGCATCGACGATCACCAGCCACAGTTCCGGCGCCTGGGCCTGGCGCTGCTGCCAGCACAGGTCGCGGCGCTGGCGGGGGCGGCCTTTGAGCAGGGTTGGCAGCCAGGCGATGCGGCCATCTTCGGCTGCCCGGGCGCGGCCACGGGAAACACCGTTCAATTGGCCGACGCGGGGTCTGGCATCTGCCGCCTGGGCGTCGTGGCGGCGGATGCTCAGGGCTTTTTTGCCCAGTTCGGCACCTCGCGCCGAGCACCGCTGGCCACTGGCTGCGGCGGCAAGGCGCCCCAGTCGCCCTGCCCCTGCCCCTGGGCCTGCGACTGCTCGGCGGTACCGGACGGGGTGGCCTGCGGCTGCGCAGAGTCCTGCCGACGACGGTGACGCAGGGCAAATTCGGCGACGGCATCCACATCCTGCTCTTCGATGGCAGTGTGGCCACGCCAGGCCGCATGGGCGCGGGCGGCGCGCAGCCACACCAAGTCGGCGCGCAGACCATCGACCCCGGCGGCGAAACAGCGTTCAGTGATCCAGGCCAGCGCCTGGTCGTCCAGGGCGATCGCCGCCAGGCGCTCGCGGGCGGCCCGGCAGCGCTCGCGCAACTCTGTCTGGGCAGTGGCCCACTGGGCGCAGAAGGCTTCAGGGTCGCTGTCGAACGCCAGGCGCCGGCGAATGATCTGCTGGCGCGCCTCGGGTGCCGGCAAGCCGTCGAGGGCGACGTTCAGGCCAAAGCGGTCGAGCAATTGCGGGCGCAGCTCGCCCTCCTCCGGGTTCATGGTGCCGATCAGCACGAAACGCGCGGCGTGACGATGGGAAATGCCATCGCGCTCGATGCGGTTGGTGCCGCTGGCGGCCACATCCAGCAGCAAGTCCACCAACGGGTCGGGCAGCAGGTTGACCTCGTCCACATACAGCACGCCGCCATCGGCGTGAGCCAGCACGCCCGGGGCGAAGCGCGCCTGGCCCTGGCCCAGCGCGGCGTCCAGGTCGAGGGTGCCAACCAGTCGTTCCTCGGTGGCGCCGAGCGGCAAGGTGACGAACGGCCCATCGCCCAGCAGGTCGGCCAGGCCTCGAGCCAGGGTGCTCTTGGCCATGCCGCGCGGGCCTTCGATCAGCACACCGCCGATCTTCGGGTCGATGGCGGTCAGGCACAGGGCCAGCTTCAGTTCGTCGGCCCCCACCACGGCGGCCAGGGGGAATTGCACAGGTTCGTTCATGTTCAGCAGTCTTCCTCGCCTTCGAGCAACTGTTGCTCGAGGCTCTCGCGGTAGTCGCCCGGGTCCTGCCACAGGCCGCGCTGCTGGGCTTCCAGCAGGCGCTCGGTGAGGTCGCGCAGGGCTTCGGGGTTGTGCTCGCGCATGAAATCACGGGTCGCCGGGTCGAGCACGTAGGCGTCGGCCAGGCCTTGGTAATGATGGTCGTCGATCAGCCCGGTGGTGGCGTCGAAGGCAAACAGGTTATCGACCGTCGCCGCCAGCTCGAAGGCACCTTTATAGCCATGGCGCTTGGCGCCGTCGATCCACTTGGGGTTGAGCGCGCGGGCGCGGATCACCCGGTTGAGCTCTTCCTTCAAGGTACGGATACGCGGCCGGTCGGCCTGGCTGTGGTCACCGTGGTAGCTGGCCCGGGTGGTGCCAGCCAGGGTCTCGGCGGCGGCCAGCATGCCGCCCTGGAACTGGTAGTAGTCGTTGGAATCGAGCAGGTCGTGCTCGTGGTTGTCCTGGTTCTGCAGCACCGCCTGCACCTGGCTCAGGCGCTGGGCGAAACGTGCGCGGGCCGGGGTGCCTTCGTCGCTGGCGCCGTATGCGTAGCCGCCGTGGTTGAGGTAGACCTCGGCCAAATCGTCGCGGCTGTGCCACAGGCGACCGTCGATGGCGTTCTGCACCCCAGCGCCATAGGCGCAGGGCTTGGCGCCGAACACGCGCCAGCCGGCCTGGCGTGCCGCCAGCTCTTCATCCAGGCCGTCATCGAGCAGCGCCTGACGCTCGGCACGCACGCGGGCGGCCAGCGGGTTGAGGTCATCCGGCTCGTTGAGCGCGGCCACCGCCTGCACCGCCGCGTCGAACAGGCGGATCAGGTTACCGAAGGCATCGCGGAAGAAGCCCGAGACCCGCAGCGTGACATCGACCCGTGGGCGATCGAGCAGGCTCAGCGGCAAGATCTCGAAGTCGTCGACGCGCTGGCTGCCGGTTGCCCATACCGGGCGTACGCCCATCAGCGCCATGGCCTGGGCAATATCGTCGCCGCCGGTGCGCATGGTGGCCGTGCCCCACACCGACAGGCCCAACTGGCGCAGGTGGTCGCCGTGGTCCTGCAGGTGGCGTTCAAGAATCAGGTTGGCCGAGGCGAAGCCCAGGCGCCAGGCGGTGGTGGTGGGCAGGTTGCGTACGTCGACGGTATAGAAGTTGCGCCCGGTGGGCAGCACGTCCAGGCGGCCACGGCTCGGCGCGCCGCTGGGCCCGGCGGGGACGAAACGCCCGGCCAGGGCCGCCAGCAGGCCGTCGATTTCGGCAGCGCCGCAGGCGTCCAGGTTGGGGGCGACCTGCTCGACCAGCGCTTGCAGCACCTCGCGCACCGGTTGCCAGTCAGCCTGCCCATCAAGTGGGCAGTCGCCTTCCAGCGCCTGTTCGATCAATGTCAACGCCAGCAGTTCGAGCCGTTCACGGGTATCCCCGGCCGTGCGCCACAGCGCCGCGTCCAGCTGCTGTAGCAGCGCCGGGCGTGGACCCTCCCAGGCCTGGCCGAGGTCGCAATCGAGCGGGTCGAAGCCCAGCCCCAGCGCCCGGGCCAGGGCGCGGATCAGGCTGGCATTGCCGCCCTTGCCGTCACCGCGTTCCACCCGCAGCAGCGCCAACAGCGTGTCGCTGCGCAGCCGGCCCTGGGGCGACTGGCCGAACACATGCAGGCCATCGCGGATCTGCGATTCCTTGAGGTCGCACAGGTAGGTGTCGAGCCGCGGCAGCCACACCGCCGCGTCGTCCAGCTGGCCTTCGAGCTGCAGGTCGCGGTCGATGTGGTTGGCCTTGAGCAGTTCGAGGATGTCGCGCTGCAGCTCCTGGGCACGGCGCGGGTCAAGCAGCTGCGCTTCGTAGTATTCGTCAGCCAGCTGCTCCAACTGGCGCAGCGGGCCATAGGTTTCGGCACGGGTCAGCGGCGGCATCAGGTGGTCGATGATCACCGCCTGGGTGCGCCGTTTGGCCTGGGCGCCCTCGCCCGGGTCGTTGACGATGAACGGGTAGATGTTCGGCAGCGGGCCGAGCAAGGCGTCTGGCCAGCATTCATTGGACAGCCCGACCCCCTTGCCCGGCAGCCACTCCAGGTTGCCGTGCTTGCCGACGTGAATCAGCGCATCGGCGGCATAGCCGTTGCGCAGCCAGAAGTGGAACGCCAGGTAGCCGTGGGGCGGCACCAGGTCGGGGTCGTGGTACACCGCGCTGTGGTCGACCTGGTAGCCGCGCGCGGGCTGGATGCCGACGAAGGTCAGGCCGTAGCGCAGGCCAGCCACCATCAAACGCCCGCTGCGGTACATCGGGTCCTGTTCGGGCGGGCCCCAACGTTCCAGCACGGCGCGCTGGTTGGCTTCGGGCAAGGCGGCGAAGGCGCTGTGGTAATCGGCCAGGCTCAGGCTCTGGGCACAGGGGCGCTGGTCGAGGTGGTCGAGGTCGTTGGTCACCCCGCCGAGCAACTGGTGGATCAGTTCGGTGCCGCTGTCGGGCAGGCCGGCCACCGGGTAACCCTGCGCCTGCAAGGCCTTGAGAATGTTGAGTGCGGCGCCGGGCGTATCCAGGCCGACGCCATTGCCGATGCGCCCGTCGCGGGTCGGGTAGTTGGCCAACACCAGCGCCACGCGTTTCTCCTGGTTGTCCAGGCGCGCCAGCTCGACCCAGCGCCGCGCCAGTTCGGCGACGAAGTCCATGCGCTCGGGGTGGGCCCGGTAGCAGACCACATCGGACTGGCTGCGCTCGCTGCGCCAGGCCAGGTCCTTGAAGCTCACGGGGCGGGTGATGATGCGCCCGTCCAGTTCCGGCAAGGCGATGTGCATGGCCAGGTCGCGAGCACCCAGGCCCTGTTCGCTCTGCTCCCAGGCCGGTTGGTTGTCCTGGGCGCAGATCGCCTGCAGCACCGGCACATCGCGGCGCAATGGGCGCAGGTTGGGCTGTTCGGGGCTGGACAAGGCAAAGCCGGTGGTGTTGATCACCACTTCAGCCTGCACTTCATCGAGCCAGGCCTCGACCTGGTCGAGGCAGGCGCGCTCCTTGAGGCTGGCCACGGCAATGGGCAGCGGGTTCAGGCCACAGGCTTGCAGGCGTTGGCAAAACACGTCGATGAAGGCGGTGTTGGCCGCCTGCAGGTGCGAGCGATAAAACAACAGTGGCGCCACCGGCTGCTCGGGATGCCAGTCGGCGTACCAGTTCTGCAACTGGGCGCTGGCCTTGGCCGGGTGGTAAACCGCAGTACGCGGCAACGGCTGCGGTTCATCCCAGGCGTAGTCACGCCCCAACCACTGGCTGGCCAGGCAATTGAACAGGCTGACCGCGTTGGCCTTGCCACCCTGGCGCAGGTAGTGCCAGAGGCGTTCGGCCTGCTCGCCACGCACCGTGCCCAGGTCGGTCAGTTCCGGGTCGGGGCGGTCATCGCCGGGCACCAGGATCAGTTGCACGCCGCGCTGGCTGAGTTCCACCAGTTGCTCGACGCCATAGCGCCAGTAACCGACGCCGCCGTGCAGCGACACCAGGATCACCTTGGCGTGGCGCAGCACCTCGTCTACATACAGGTCGACCGAGGCGTGGTTCTGCACCTGCATGGGGTTGGCCAGGCGCACGCTGGGGAAGTCGTCCGGCAACTGCTCGGCGGTTTCGGCGAGCAGCGCCAGGTGCGAATCGCCGCTGCAGAGGATCACCAGCTCGGCGGGAGTCTGGCCGAGGTCGGCAATGCTGTCGTCCGGCACGAAGCCGCCGGGCTGGGTCCTCAGCAGGTGCATGGGTCAGGCGCCCAGGGCCTGGCGCAGGCGCGCTTCCAGGTGCACGGCATCGAGGTCCTGGCCGATCAGCACCAGGCGGGTGATGCGCGGCTCGTCAGTGCGCCAGGCGCGGTCGAAGTGCTTGTCGAAGCGCGTGCCCACGCCCTGGATCAGCAGGCGCATCGGCTTGCCGGGAATGGCGGCGAAGCCTTTGGCGCGCAGGATGCCGAACTCGGTGACCAGTTGCGTCAGGGCATCGAGCAGCAGGCTTTCGTCGGCCTCTGGCAGGTCGATGGAGATCGAGTCGAAGGCGTCATGGTCGTGATCGTCGTGGTCATCGCCGTCGTGGTGCGAATCGTGGTGGGTGCGACGGCCGTCGATGTGCGCCTCGGATTCGGCACCGACGCCCAGCAGCACTTCCAGCGGCAGGCGGCCACTGCTGGCTTCGATCACTTTCACCGCTGGCGGCAGCTCTTCGGCGACTTCGGCACGAACCTTGGCCAGGCCTTCGGCGTCGATCAGGTCGGCCTTGTTCAACACCACCAGGTCGGCGCTGGCCAGCTGGTCGGCGAACAGTTCATGCAGCGGCGACTCGTGGTCCAGGTTGGGGTCGAGCTTGCGCTGGGCGTCGACCTGGTCCGGGTAGGCGGCGAAGGTGCCGGCGGCCACTGCCGGGCTGTCGACCACGGTGATAACCGCATCGACGGTGCAGGCGTTGCGGATTTCTGGCCACTGGAAGGCTTGCACCAGGGGCTTGGGCAGGGCCAGGCCGCTGGTTTCGATAAGGATGTGGTCGAGGTCGCCGCGGCGCGCCACCAGTTCGCGCATCACCGGGAAGAACTCTTCCTGCACGGTGCAGCACAGGCAGCCATTGGCCAGCTCGTAGACGCGGCCGTTGGCTTCTTCTTCAGTGCAACCAATGCTGCACTGCTTGAGGATTTCGCCATCGATGCCCAGCTCGCCGAACTCGTTGACGATCACCGCGATGCGGCGGCCCTGGGCGTTGTCGAGCATGTGGCGCAGTAAGGTGGTCTTGCCCGAGCCGAGGAAGCCGGTGACGATGGTGACGGGGAGCTTGGCCAGTGTTTTCATGTCGCGATGCCCTTGGCAGCAATGGCGCGGGCATGCGGGACGACAGCCTCGGGCGTTGCCGGCCGGGCGCGTTCGCCACCGGATCACCCCGCCCGGTTGATAGTCGAAAACGTTGCGAGGCAGGTCTCCTGGCTTGCACTGTTCCGGCAGCGGTGCCGGGGGGACGGCGCCTTCCCGCGCTTGCGCAGTGGCTGTGCCGATCCTTTTGAGTGCTTACAGTTGCGGGGGCAGCCGCGGCTTGGACCGCGTTCCCGTCTTAGCTCCGGCCTGGGCCGGAGAACCTCGAAGCGGCAAGGCTACGCATCCGCCCGACACCGGTCAACCGCTGGGGCGATTGACGCAAGCCACGCCCCATGATTTGCTAGCGCACTGCGTTCAGGTGCCCCCATTGGGGGTGAAACGGGAAACCGGTGCGTCCAGCGTCTTTAATAGACAGCGGACAAGGCCGGTGCTGCCCCCGCAACGGTAAGCGAGTGAAGCGTCTTGACCACTGTGCCGGTTCAACAGGCATGGGAAGGTGACGCCAATAGATGGAGCACCGCTCCACCTCGCCAGCCCGGAGACCGGCCTGACACCACATCAACACCCCGCGGTGGGCGGGCGCTGTCGTATTCCCTGGGCTGTCCTGCCCGGGAGCGCCGCGCCTGCCCGTTGCCCCAATAAAAGCAGCAGAGGAACGCGTCATGCCGATTACCAGCACAAAACACAGCATCTCCACCCCCGCCACACTCAGCCAGCGCATGGTCATCGCCATCGGCGCCAGCCTGCTGGGCCTGTGCCTGGTTTACTTCGCCGGCTTCTCGCACATCGAGGCGGTGCACAACGCTGCCCACGACACCCGCCACAGCGCCGCCTTCCCCTGCCACTGAGTAGCCCCGCATGATTACCCGTATTGCCCGCACCGCGGGCTTCAGTGGGCTGCTCGCCGCCCTGCTGCTGACACTGCTGCAAAGCTTCTGGGTCGCACCGCTGATTCTGCAGGCGGAGACCTATGAAAGCGCCGCCCCGGCAGCCGAGCACCATGAACATGGCGAAGCCGCCGCCCCCCACGAGCATGAGCACAGCGCCGAAGCCTGGGCGCCGGAAGACGGCTGGCAGCGCGTGCTGTCCACCACCGGTGGCAACCTGGTGGTAGCCGTCGGCTTTGCGCTGATCCTCGTCGCGCTGTATAGCCTGCGTGAGCCGGGCCGGGTCAGCACCGGCGCGCTGTGGGGCCTGGCCGGCTTTGCGGTGTTCTGCCTGGCGCCGACCCTGGGCCTGCCGCCGGAGCTGCCGGGCACCGCCGCTGCCGACCTGGGCCAACGCCAGACCTGGTGGATCGGCACCGCCGCCGCCACCGCCACTGGCCTGGCATTGCTGGTGTTCGGTCGCCACTGGCTGTTGAAGGTACTTGGCGCGGCGCTGCTGATTGTGCCCCACGTGATCGGCGCGCCACAGCCAGCGGTGCATGAAAGCCTGGCACCCGAGGCACTGGAAACCCAGTTCAAGATCGCTTCCTGGCTGACCAATGCCGCCTTCTGGGTGGCCCTGGGCCTGCTCAGCGCCTGGCTGTACCGTCGCTACAGTCAAGCCTGATGCTGGAATCTGCAAAGCCGCCGGCGCTGTATGCCGGCTTTGGGTGCCGCCGGGGTTGCCCGGTGGAGACCCTGGCGGTCCTGCTGCGCCAGACCCTGGCCGAGCATGCCCTGCCGCTCAGCGCGCTGCGCGGCATCGCCAGCATCGCGCCAAAGGCCCGGGAGCCAGGCCTGCTGGCCTTGGCCGAGCGCCTCGGGCTGCCGTTCATCTGTTTCGATGCCGGGCAACTGCTCGGCTTCGAGCCGCTGCTCAGCCAGCGCTCGGCCATCGCCTTCGCCCAGACCGGCTGCTGGGGTGTGGCCGAAAGCGCCGCATTGGCCCTGGCTGGCCGCGAATCGCTGCAGCCTGGCCTGCGCGTACCGCGCCAGCGACTCGGCGGCGCTACCCTGGCGCTGGCCATCGGCGGATAATCCGCCCTTTTACCTGCAAGGACTCCCCATGACGGTCTACTTCATCGGCGCCGGCCCCGGCGATCCGGAACTGATCACGGTCAAGGGCCAGCGTTTGATCCGCCAGTGCCCGGTGATCATCTATGCCGGCTCGCTGGTACCCGCTGCCGTGCTCGAAGGGCACCGTGCCGAGACAGTGATCAACAGTGCCGAACTGCACCTGCAGCAGATCGTCGAGGCCATGCGCCAGGCCCACGCCAACGGCCAGGACGTGGCCCGGGTACATAGCGGCGACCCCAGCCTGTATGGCGCCATCGGTGAGCAGATCCGCCAACTGCGCGAACTGGGCATCGACTACCAGATCATCCCCGGCGTGACGGCCACCGCCGCCAGCGCCGCGCTGCTGGGTTGCGAGCTGACCCTGCCAGAGGTGTCGCAAACGGTGATCCTGACCCGTTACGGCGACAGCTCACCGATGCCGGCCGGCGAACAACTGGCCGACTTGGCCCGGCATGGCAGCACCCTGGCCATCCATCTGGGCATCAAGAACCTGGCGCGGATCGTCGAGGAACTCCTGCCCCATTACGGCGCCGACTGCCCGATCGCCGTGGTCCATCGCGCCACCTGGCCCGATCAGGACTGGGCCAGGGGCACCCTGGCGGACATCGTCGAGCGCGTGGCCAGCAAGGGCTTCCGGCGCACGGCGCTGATCCTGGTCGGCCATGTGCTGGGTGATGCACCGTTCGCCGAATCGGCGCTGTACCGCGCCGGCCACGCCCACCTGTACCGCCCGGGCAACTGAAGCGATTGCCGCCAGACGTGGCGACGGCGCACACTGCCCTTCCACGTCACGGAGCCACGCCCATGCTCGAACTACGCCCCAACTGCGAGTGCTGCAACAGCGACCTGCCGGGCGACAGCCCGGACGCCTTGATCTGCTCGTTCGAATGCACCTTCTGTCGCAGCTGCAATGACCAGCACTTGCACGGCCGCTGCCCCAACTGTGGCGGCCCGCTACTCAGCCGCCCGCCCCGGGTGGGCCAGGCCCTGAAGAACAACCCCGCCTCCAGCGAGCGCATCCTCAAGGCACATCCCGCCTGCAGTTGACCCGCCTGCCTCAGTACCTGTCCCGGGGCGTTCCCGCGCCCCTTTTGTAGTCCTTTTCTACAATTCCTTGTTGTCTTTTCAACGCGCCTATACTCGCCTATTACCAAGGGTTCGGAATCACCGTAATGTGCGCGCTGCCCAATTGATCCGCAGGCGTGAGCCCGACGGAAGACAGGACATGGGCTCAATCCGACAGGAGTTTCACATGACATCCGTGCTGTTGGTCGATGACCATCACATTGTTCGCCTTGCTGTACGCATGCTGCTCGAGGGGGAGCGCTTCACCGTCGTCGGCGAAACCGGTAAAGGCAAGGATGCCGCACGCCTGGCCGAGCAGACCAAGGCAGATGTGGTCATCCTCGATATCGGCCTGCCCGACCTCGATGGCATGGAAGTGATCAAACGCCTCAAGCTGCTCACCCCCTCCCCCAGGATCATGGCGTTGACCGGCCAGCCGGCCGACTTGTACGTACGCCGGTGCATGGACGCCGGCATCTCGGCCTTCGTCAACAAGGACGAAGACCTCGACGCCCTGGTCTTTGCCCTCAAGGCACTGGTCAAAGGCTATTCGACCTTCCCGCAGATGGCAGTCAACAGCAACACCCTGGAAAGCGAGGGTGACCGACTGGGCAGCCTGTCGAACCGTGAAATGGAGGTGCTGCGCCGCCTCTGCGCGGGGCAGAGCAACAAGCTGATCGGCGAGCAGATGCACCTCAGCGCCAAGACCATCAGTACCTACCGCGGCCGGATCATGGAGAAGCTCAAGGTCGAATCACTGGTGGAAATGGTCGACCTGGCCAAACGCAACAACGCGGGCTGAAGCATGAGCAAGGGCACACTGCTGTGCCTGGTGCTGACCTTGCTGGTGCCCGTGCAGGGACTGTCCCAGACCACCAGCGAGGACCGTCACCTGCTGGCCCGCGCCCAGAGCGCCGCCGCGCCACTGCCCCTTGACGACAATGACCGGCAATGGCTGCGCGAACGCCAGGTACTGACCTTGGGGGGCTCGCGCCCCGACTACCCGCCTTTCGATATCAACACCAGCCAGGACGACTACGAGGGCCTGAGCGCCGATTACGCCGGCCTGATCGCCGAGCAACTGGGGATACCCATCAAGGTACGGCGTTACCCTACCCGCGCGCAGGCCATCGCGGCCCTGCACCGAGGCGAGATCGACCTGCTGGGCACTTCCAACGCTTTCGAAGCCGCCGACGCCGAACTCGCCCTGAGCCTGCCCTATGCCGATGACCTGCCAGTACTCGTCAGCCGACAGGGCGGCGCCCTGCTGGAGGGCAGCGACCTGGCCGGCCAGCGCCTGGCCCTGGTCGATCACTACCTGCCCCTGCAGGCCGTCCAGCAGCTCTACCCCAACGCCCAGATAACCCTGTACCGCTCTACCCTGGCTGGGGTCGCGGCGGTCGCGCTGGGCCAGGCAGATACCTACCTGGGCGACGCCATCAGCAGCGACTACGTGATCAGCAGAAGCTACCAGGGTGCAGTCAAGATCGATCACCTGGTCAAACTGCCGGCCGGCACTTTCGCGTTTGCCCTGGACCGCGACAACCAGCGCCTGCGCGCACTGATCGACCGGGCCTTGGAGCGCATCGCCGACAGCGAACGGCTGAACATCCTGCGGCGCTGGACCAGTGGCAGCACCAGCATCCTGCTTGATCGCCGGCTGGACGCCCTCACCGCCGAAGAACGCGCCTGGATCACCCAGCACCGCACGGTGAAGGTGATGATCAATACTGCCCTCGCACCGCTGACATTCACCGACAGCCAGCAGCAACCACGGGGCCTGACCATGGACGTGCTGGAGCAGATCAGCCTGCGCACCGGCTTGCGTTTCGACGTGGTCGGGGCACAGTCGTTCGGCGAGATGGTCGATGCCGCGACGCAGGGCAAGGTCGACATGCTCGGCGCCATTGGCTATGACCCGCGGCTGGCCACTCGCTTGCGTTACAGCCGCCCCTACCTGGCCAGCCCGCAGGTTCTGGTGATGCGCGCCAGCTCACCGCCATTGGACCCGGCACAACCGCTGAGCGACCAGCGGGTGGCGCTGTTGCGCGGCTCTCCGCTGCTCGACGGGCTCCTGCAGCAGGCACCTCGAGTGCGCCCGGTCGAGGTGGACAATCCACTGCAACTGATGGAGTCGGTGCTCCAACGCAATGCCGATGTCGCGCTCAGCCCCTATATCAACGCCAGCTACTTCATCAGCCAGGTGTTCAAGGGCGACCTGCGGGTCGCGGCGCAACTGGGTGATGAGCCCGCACTCGCGGCCTTCGCCGTCGACCCTGCACAGCCTCAATTGCAAGCCATCCTCGACAAGGCGTTATTGAGCATTGCGCCTGACGAGCTTGAACAACTGGTCAATCGCTGGCGTACCAGTGCGGTGGTCAGCGACAGCCCCTGGCGCAACTACCGGACCCTGGCACTCCAGGTGCTGGTGCTGGCCAGCGTCTTGCTGGCGGGCGTGGTGTTCTGGAACAGCTACCTGCGCAAACTCATCAGTCAGCGCACCGAGGCCCAGCATGCGCTGCAGGATCAACTGCAGCTCAGCCGCGGGCTGTTGGAGCAGTTGCGCCAGGCGAAAGAGGATGCCGAGCAGGCCAACCAGGCCAAAAGCACGTTTCTCGCGGTCATGAGCCATGAAATCCGCACGCCGATGAACGCGGTCATCGGCTTGCTCGAACTGGCCCTGGAGGACAGCCGTCATGGCCGCATCGATGGCCAGGCGCTGGAAACCGCTCATGGTTCGGCAACCGGACTGCTAGAGCTGATTGGCGACATTCTCGATATTTCGCGCATTGAAGCCGGGCACATGACCCTGCAACCGGTGGCCGTCGAACTGGTCGGCCTGGTGCGCGCCACACTGCGGGTATTCGAGGGCAATGCCCGGACCAAGGGCATTCACCTGCGTGCCGCGCTGCCCACCGAACACTGCTGGGTGCTGGGCGACCCACTGCGGCTCAAGCAGGTGTTGTCCAATCTGTTGAGCAACGCGATCAAATTCACTGAGGAGGGGCGGATAGACGTTGCACTGGAAGTGGCTGCGCACGGCGAGCAATCGATGGGCGTCATGCTGCAGGTGAAGGACAGCGGCGTGGGTATCAGCAGCGCTGACCAGGCGCGACTGTTCCACACCTTTGCCCAGATGGACGGACGCCAGGCCCGCCAAGGCGCAGGGCTAGGCCTGGTGATCTGCCGCGACCTGTGCGAGCTGATGGGCGGCACCCTGACCCTGCAAAGCCTCGAGGGTCTGGGCACCCAGGTGGATGTCCACCTCGATCTGCCGGTCGCCGTTGCGCCCGCGGGCCAATCACCCAAGCCTCCTGCGCCCCCGGCCGACAGCCCCGCATTGAGAGTGCTGGTGGTCGATGACTACCCTGCCAACCTGTTGCTGCTCGACAAGCAGTTGCGCACGCTGGGCCACAAGGTAGTGCTCGCCGAACAGGGCCAGGACGCGTTGGCATTGTGGCGAAAGCACCCTTTCGATGTGCTGATCACCGATTGCAACATGCCGATCATGGACGGCCACGAACTGACCCGAAGCATCCGCGCGCTGGAACGTGACCAGGGCCTGCCCGCCTGCGTGATCATCGGCGTCACCGCCAATGCCCAGGCGCAAGAACGTCAACGCTGCCTGGACGATGGCATGGACGAGTGCCTGTTCAAGCCCATTGACCTGCAAGCTCTGCGTTCAGCCCTGGCGTCGGCGAGCGTGCTCCCGGCGGCTGTCGCCACGGTTGCCACGCAGTTGCCTGGCCACAGCGGTTTTGCGCTGGAGCAATTGCGCCATCTCACCCAGGATGACGAGCAACTGACCCTGCGCCTGCTGCGGCAACTGGCCGAGAGCACTCGAGAGGACCTGCAAGCGCTGCACGAACTGGGAGCCTCGCCGCCACCTGATCCGCTCGCCATGGCCGTTCACCGCATCAAGGGCGGCGCCAAGATGCTCAAGGTGCGGGGCGTGGTGAAGGACTGCGAGGCCATTGAGCGGGCCATGGCCCTGGGCCAGCCAACCGAGCAATTGCTTGCCCGCCTGCTGGCCAGCCTGCAGAGCCTGGAGCAAGAGCTGCGCCAGGGTATCAATGCAATTGAAGGGTCGAACTGATCTGGCTGATCGCGTCCACCACGTGCCGTGAGCCCTGCTGGATCTCCATGATCACCGTGCCTGCTTCATTGGCCAGCTCCACCCCAAGCCCGGTGCGGGTCAGGCTCGACTGCATGCTGGCCACGGCATTCAATGACAGGTCATGGTTCTGCCGCACCACTTCGACGATTTCCAGCGTTGCCTTGCTGGTGCGCGCGGCCAGGCTGCGCACTTCATCGGCGACCACGGCAAAGCCACGCCCGTGCTCGCCAGCCCGGGCGGCTTCAATCGCTGCGTTGAGTGCCAGCAGGTTGGTCTGATCGGCAATGCCACGGATGGTCAGGACAATCTGGCCGATCAGCTCGGACTGCTTGCTCACCGCATCGAGGCTGAGCGCGGCCTGGTTGAGCTCGGCAGAAATCTGCTCGATCACCTCGACCGTCTGCTGCACTACCTGGGTGCCCTTGCGCGCGCAGGCGTCGGTTTGTACCGAGCTTGCGTGGGCAGCATCGGCAGCGGTCTGTTGGGTGCTGACCTGGTTGGTGATGTCGCTGGCGAACTTCACCACTTTGGTCAATCGCCCCTTGTTGTCGAAGATCGGGTTGTACGAGGCCTCCAGGTACACGGTCTGGCCTTGCTTGTTGACCCGTTCGAAGCGGTGCGAGTGGTATTCGCCGCGGTTCAGCGAAGCCCAGAACTCGCGGTACTGGGCCGATTCACGTTCGTGGGCCAGGCAAAACAGGCCGTGGTGGCGGCCCACCACTTCCTCCAGGCGATAACCCATGGTGTCGAGGAAGTTCTGGTTGGCCTTGATCACTCTGCCGGCCGGGGTGAACTCGACCACCGCCATGGAGCGGCCGATGGCCTTGAGCAGGCTCTCGCTCTCGTGTTCTTCGATCACATGGCGGGTGATGTCGGATGCCACCTTGATGACGCTGGTGACCTGTTGGCGGTCGTCGATCACTGGCATGTAGCTGGCTTCGAGCCAGACTTCGCGGCCGGCCTTGTCCAAGCGTTCGAAGGTGCCGCTGATGGCCTTGCCCTGCCCCAGCTCACGCCACAGTTGCTGGTACTCGGCGCTTTTGGCGTAGGTGGGGTCACAGAACATTCGATGGTGCTTGCCGCGGATCTCGTCAGCGCTGTAGCCCATCGTCGTGCAGAAATGGTCGTTGGCTTCGAGGATGGTGCCATCGGGGGCGAACTCGATCATGGCCATGGAGCGGCTGATGGCGGCGAGCTTCGCTTCCATGGATGCCAGGGCCTGGCGGCAGCGCTGGATTTCGACGAGGTCGGACTTGCGGTGGTACTCGAACATGCGCTGGGACTCCTGTGCCCCCCCGGGATGTCCTGAGCATAGATGGGCGTTATCGGCGTGCAAGCGCTTTGATATCACTTTTGGATTAGGTATTTGAGCCGTTGGTCGGGTTCGGGTTCGGGTTCGGGTTCGGGTTCGGGTTCGGGTTCGGGTTCGGGTTCGGGACTCAGTGTGTTTGTTTTGATGGATGTAGGCGCATTCATTTGTGATGTCGACGCTTAGTCACCTTTCCGCCCTTACGGCGGCCTACTTTGGTCTTGGCCAAAGTAGGCAAAGCCGCCTGCTCCCATCATACGGCCCCTGCGCTGCGCTCCGGGGTCCCCTCGCTCCGGTGCCTTCCGGGCCCGCGCGGCCTACGACTTGCTGCGCAAGTCTACATCTCGCGCCTTCGGCTTACGCCGAAGGGTGCTGCGCACCAGGGCCCTACAGTCACCTCCACTCGGCCTCCTGAAGTCGCAATTTGTGTTGCCTGGACTATCGCGCGCTTAGAAGCAAAATCAAGAGCAGATCAAGAGCAGTAATGCGGCTATCTAGGTTTGGCTGTTGTTTATGTGTTGTTTATTCGGGCCCTATCGCCGGCAAGCCGGCTCCCACAGGTACAGCGCAAGTTTAAAAGTTCGCACTAACCTGTGGGAGCTGGCTTGCCAGCGATTGCAATCCTGAGCTCCCAACCCATCCAACTAGCGACAGCTAACGCCAGCCCAGGCGCCGCCCCTAACTTCGCGACTTCAGGAGGCTGAGCGTAGGCGTCTGGAGGGCCCTGGTGCGCAGCACCCTTCGGCGTAGCCGAAGGCGCGAGATGTAGACTTGCGCAGCAAGTCGGAGGCCGCGCGGGCCCGGAGGACGCCGGAGCGAAGGGACCCGGAGCGCAGCGGAGGGCCGTATGAATGGAGCGAGCGGTTTTTGGTTACTTTTTTCCAAGAAAAAAAGTAACCCGCCGTAAGGGCGGAAAGGTGACTATGCGTCGATAAATCTAATGAATGCGCATACCTTATAAAAACAAACCAATTACCAAACAAACAATTCAATATTCAATATTCAATATTCAATATTCTCGGCCCAAGTCAAAACCACACCAACGATCAAGAACTCTCCCGCTGCATCAACTCAAACCCCAGATCCTGCTGCTCAGTCACCACCCGCTTACCATCAAGCATCGCCAGCAACGCCTGCGCCGCCCCCCGCCCAACCGCCGCCCGCGGCGTACGAATCGACGTCAACGGCGGCACCATATGCGCCGAAGCCGGCAGATCGTTGAACCCGATCATCGCCACCCGCCCAGGCACCGCAACCCCCTCACGCAGCGCCTGCAGCACCGCCCCCTGCGCCAGGTCATCGTTACAGAAGAAAATCCCATCCACATCCGGCGCCTGCGCCAGCAAACGGCTGAACAACTCACCGCCCAAACCAATCGACGAAGGCTGCGGGTCAAGCATCTCCAGCTCCGGCGCCTGCAACCCAGCCTCCGCCAGGGCCTGACGGAAGCCCTCGGCACGCTGCATCACCCTCGGGTCCAGTTGCGCCGCGATGAACCCCAGCCGCCGCCGCCCACGCGCAATCAGATGCTGCGCCGCCGCACGGCCGGCCTGGTGCTGGGAGAACCCCACCGACAAGGCCCCCGCATCACCGCCCAGCTCCATCATGTGCACGCAGGGCACATGGCTGGCCGCAAGCAACTGCCGCGCCCCCTCACTGCGCTCGAAACCAGTGAGCAACATGCCGCAAGGTTGATAGGCGAGATAGTTGCGAATCAGGTTCTCTTCCTCGGCAATATCGTAGTGATAGTTGCCGATCAGCACTTCCAGGCCACGCGGGCGCATCACCTCGTGAATGGCTTCGAGGGTGTCGATGAACAGCTGGTTCGACAATGACGGAATCAGCACCACCACCGATTGGCTGCGCGCCGAGGCCAAGGCCCGCGCCGCTGGGTTGGCGACGTAGCCCAGGCTGCCTGCTGCCGCCACGACCTTGGCCACCAATTCCGGGGCGACAGTGCTCACCCCGCGCAAGGCGCGAGAAGCAGTAATAGGGGATACCCCGGAAAGCCTGGCGACTTCCGCCAGAGTGGGACGACCTGTGGTACGCGAGCCGATGCGAGACATGAATGTTGTAATTTTACTACTTGCAGGAATGGGGAACGGTCACTAAGGTAGCGCTGTCTCTGGATGCAGGCAATGCAATCTTGGTAGCAGCCATGCATGCAGCGTCCATACTGCCTAAGACAAAATCAATAACACCCGGGAGGGTGGCGCTTGCACTCTCGTTTCGCCCTGGTCGAGACAGCGCTATCTCACCCAGCAGGAGGTACCGATGAACTTTCCCCTGTCCGCGATAGTGGTGATGGGTGTGGCTGGATGCGGCAAAAGCAGCATCGGCGCCGCCATCGCTGCGCGCAGCGGCGGTCGCCTGGTCGAAGGCGATGCTTTCCACCCCGCCAGCAACATTGCCAAGATGAGCGCCGGCATCCCCCTGGACGATGACGACCGCGCCGGCTGGCTGGTGCGCCTCGGCGAAGAGCTGCAGGCCATCATCAAAGCCGGCGAACGCCCGATCCTCACCTGCTCGGCACTCAAGCGCCGCTACCGCGAAACCTTGCGCCAGGCCGTGCCCGAGCTGGGCTTCGTATTCCTCGAACTGACCCCGCAGGAAGCCGAAAAGCGCGTACTCGCCCGCCCCGGCCACTTCATGCCGGCCAGCCTGATCGACAGCCAGTTCGCCGCCCTGGAATCACCACTGGGCGAGCCACTCACCCTGGCGCTGGATGCCACCCGCCCGATCGAGACCCTCGCCGAGACCGTGCATGACTGGCTAAAGCCCTG
Source organism: Pseudomonas oryziphila (assembly GCF_003940825.1). Classification (NCBI taxonomy): domain Bacteria; kingdom Pseudomonadati; phylum Pseudomonadota; class Gammaproteobacteria; order Pseudomonadales; family Pseudomonadaceae; genus Pseudomonas; species Pseudomonas oryziphila. The sequence goes on from NZ_CP034338.1 coordinate 3,135,442, forward strand.
CGGTGAGCGGCCCCTGGCGCGGACTGCCTGACCCGGCGGTTTTCCGGCTCACCAAAGATAGCGCTATCTCGCCACCTGAAAGTGGCGAACGCTCAAAACCAAGCTACGCCAAAACAACAACGACAAGACCGAGGCATACGAACCATGTTCGGACTGGCTACTGATACCTTCCTGTTGCTCGACGCGATGGTCACCATCATCGGGCTCATCCTGCTGATCACCCATTTCAAGGTCCACCCCTTCGTTGCCCTCACCCTGGCCGCAGGCTTTCTAGGCCTGACCTCCGGCATGCCGGTGGCCAAGGTGATGAAATCGTTCCAGGACGGCTTTGGCGGCGTGCTGGGCTTTGTCGGCATCGTCCTTGCGCTGGGCACCATGCTCGGCAAGCTGATGGCCGACTCCGGCGGTGCCGACCAGATCGCCCAGACGCTGATCCGCGCGTTCGGCAAGCAGAAAGTGCACTGGGCAATGATGTTCGCCGCCTTCCTGGTGGGCATCCCGCTGTTCTTTGAAATCGGCTTCGTGCTGCTGATTCCCTTGGTGTTCATCGTCGCCCGCCGCTCCGGGGTGTCGCTGGTGAAGATCGGCATCCCGCTTCTGGCCGGCCTGTCGGTGGTGCACGGCCTGGTGCCGCCGCACCCGGGGCCATTGCTGGCGATCGGCATCTTCCATGCCGACATCGGCAAGACCATCTTTTACGGCCTGCTGGTGGCCCTGCCCACCGCCGTCATCGCCGGCCCGCTGTTCGGTAACTTCATCTCGCGCTACATCCCCGGCAACCCTTCCCAGGAGCTGATGGACCAGATCGCCCGTGAGTCCGACCAGAAGAACCTGCCCAGCTTCAGCGTGACCTTGATCACCGTGCTGCTGCCGGTGGTGCTGATGCTGCTCAAGACCTTCGCCGACGTGGTCCTGCCGGCCGAGCACATCGTGCGCCAGTGGATGGACCTGATCGGCCACCCGATCACCGCCCTGCTCGCCGCCCTGCTGCTGGCCTTCTATACCTTCGGCTCGGCGCGCGGTTTCAGCCGCCAGCAGATCATGAAGATGCTCGACCAGAGCCTGGCCCCCACTGCTGCGATCGTGCTGATCGTCGGCGCCGGCGGCGGCTTCAAACAGATGCTGGTGGATACCGGCGTGGGCAACGTCATCGGGCAAATGGCCGTGCAGGCCGAGATTTCACCGATCATGCTGGCCTGGCTGGTGGCGGCGGTGATCCGCATTGCCACCGGTTCTGCGACAGTCGCCACCATCACCGGCGCGGGCATCGTCGCGCCGGTGATCGACCTGGTGCCGGGCGTCAACCGCGAACTGCTGGTGCTGGCCACCGGCGCGGGTTCGCTGATCCTCTCCCACGTCAACGACGCCGGTTTCTGGCTGGTCAAACAGTACTTCAACATGACCGTGGCCGAGACCTTCAAGACCTGGAGCATGATGGAGACCATCCTGTCGGTGGTCGGCATCATCTTCATCATGTTGCTGGCCCAGGTGGTGTGACCGTTGATCAGGGCCATGGCAACTTGCTGACGAGGACGTGGCCCAAGTGAGACAGCGGCCCCGCGCAAGCGGGGCCGATCTCTTTCTGTCGCGAGGAGCTTGCCCGATGAACCGATCCTTCCTGTTCGCCGCCCTGCTTGCATCGCCCCTGGCGTTCGCCGCCGGCACCGGCGCCACCTACCCCGACGATCCGCACAACCCGGCACCACAGCCGGGCGTGGACAGCACCCTCAACCCGATCGAGAAGCCCATGCCTCGGGACACCGATCCGCGGATCAAGGGCTATGACCCTGACAGCCCTGCGGCCCGGCAGAATGTTGATCAGGATCTGCCCGGGCTGGGGGAAAGTGGCTCAGAAGGCATGGGGCGCCAAGGTGAAGGCGCCAGCGGCAAGCCCTGAGGCAATAGCCTGCCCCGCGGCTTGCTTGGCATGGCCCTGAGCCAACCGGTAAGGCCCAAATCGCGGGGCAAGCCCGCTCCCACGAACTCTGTCAGGGCCCATACGGCGCCTCACCACTGCCGCTTGTCCGGCCGCGTCAACCCCAGTTTTTCGATCTTGTAGCGCAGCATGTCCCGCGACAGCCCCAGCAGGCGTGCCGACTTGGTGACATTCCAGTCGGTGCGGTCGAGGGTGCGGCACACCATGTCGCGCTCCATGTCCGGCAGGCTGCCAGCGGTTTCCGGTTCATGCCGAGGCAGTTCGAAGATGGCCGCCGGCGCCGATTGGGCTACGGGTTCATCAACCAGGGTCAGGCACAGGTTCAACTGGTGCGCACCGATCACCTCGCTGGGTGCCAGCAATACGGTCTGCTCAAGCATGTTGCGCAGTTCGCGGACATTGCCCGGCCAGCTGTAGCCGAGCATCATCGCCTCGGCCTCGGCGGAGAAACGCAGCCCAGGCTTGCCGTAGCGTCGCCCGTGATGGGCGAGGAAGTGCCGCGCCAGGCGCAGGATGTCCTGGCCACGGGCATACAGCCGGGGCACCTTGAGGGCGATGATGCGCAGGCGGAAGAACAGGTCGCGACGGAACTTGCCCTGCTGCACCATCTGCTCGAGGTTGCAGTTGGTGGCGCTGATCACCCGCAAATCGACCTTGCGCTCCTTCACCGCGCCAATGCGGCGAATGCTGCGATCTTCGAGCAGCTTGAGCAGCTTGGCCTGCAGCACCAGGTCCATCTCGCCGATCTCGTCGAGGAACAGGGTGCCGCCATCGGCCGCCTCGACCAGGCCCACGCGGCGCTCCTTGGCATCGGTGAAGGCGCCCTTCTCATGGCCAAACAGTTCGGCTTCCAACAAGTTGGCCGGGATCGACGCGCAGTTGAACTCGATGAAAGGCCCCTTGGCGCGGCTGCCGTCGAAATGCAGGGCGCGCGCCACCAGCTCCTTGCCGGTGCCGGTTTCGCCTTCAACCAGCACAGGCGGCAGGTCGTCGCTGGCCATGCGCCGTTCGGCATCGAGCAGCTGGCGCAGGGTGTGCTTGAGCTCGAGCATGACGGGTGACTCGCCGATCAGCGCCTGCAAACCGGACTTTTGTGCCTCGCGCTCCTGGTAGAACGACAGCGTACGTTCCATGCGCTCGGTGGCCAGGGCCTTGTCCAGCATCAGCTTGAGCTCGGCCAGCACCACCGGCTTGGTGAGGTAGTGGAAGGCGCCCTCCTTCATGGCCAGCACGGCGTCCTCGACGTTGCCGTAGCCGGTCATCATGATCACTTTGAGCTCCGGGGCCTGGGCCACCAGGGTGCGCAACAGGTCATGGCCACTCATGCCGGGCAGCGAGTTGTCGGTGAGGACCGCGTCAGGCTGGGCCCGCTTGATCTGCTCCAGGGCCAGCTCGGCGCTGTGGCACACCGTCACCTCGAAGCCTTTGAGTTTCAGGTAGGTGCAAATGTTGTCGGCGAGGATTTCGTCATCCTCTACCACCAGGATGCTGTGATCCATGGTCCCCTCCCGCTGCAAGATTGAAAGTAAGGCTGACGCGGGTTCCTTCCTCTTCGCGGCTGCTCAGCTCGACCGAACCGCCAAAGCGCTCCATGATGCGTTTGACCAACGCAAGGCCGACACCCAGGCCGCCCTGCTTGGTGGTGAAAAAGGGTTTGAACACCATGCGTTTCTGCTGCTCGGTCATGCCTTTGCCGGTGTCGCTGAGCAACAGCTGGGCCTGCTGCCCATCCAGCGTCAGCACCTCGGCACGCAACTCGCCGCCCTGGGGCATCGCTTCCAGCGCGTTGGCGAACAGGCTGTTGAGGATCTGCGTCAGCTGCAACGGCTGGCTGGCCACCCACTGCTCGGCGGGCCCGCTGAAGCTGAAGCGCACAGCGTTACGCTGGATCTGTGGGGTGAACATCTGCCGCGCATCCTCGATGGCGGCGACCAGGTCGACGGCCTCGGGCTCGTCACTGACCGGGCGCAGCGACACCAGCAGGTCGCGTACCCAACGTGACATGCGGTCGACCTGGGTAACGATGTCACCGATATTCTTCTGCGCCGCCGGGTTGGCGATCTCCTGGGCCAGCTCGGCGCTCGAGCGTATGTTGGCCAGCGGATTGCGCAGGCTGTGGGCCAACGCCGAGGACATCTCGCCAAGGGCGGCATAGGTTTCGCTCGCCACCAGGCGATCCTGCTGGTGGTGCAGCATGCCCGCAGCCCGGCGCACGATCCAGAACAGCCCGAAGTAGATCAGCCCACCACCTGCCAGGGTCGAACCCCAGATCAGCACATAGCCACGCTGGATGCGTCGCACCAGGTCCTGAGGCTCCTTGTAGATCTCGACCATGGCCAGCACTTGCTCGCCCTGGCTGTCGAACAAGGGAATGTAGTTCTCGATGAACAGGTGGCGCGGCTCGTGCTCGAACTTCTGCTCCTCGCGATCCTCGTCTGCCTTGTGGTAACTGGCCGAGACCGATTTGCGCGAGCGGAAGGCATGCTCGAGGTCGTCATCTTCATCGATGCGCTTGCCGATCAGTTGCACATTGGTCGACCAGATCACCGTACGGTCACGGGCATAGACGTTGGCCAACAGCGTGTCGGGCAGGTGCTCGACATGGTCGAGGAACTCCACCCGGGTCGACTCGGCGAGTTGCGGAGTGAACTGCAGGTGCTGCTGGTCGAGCCGAGGGTCGAGCAGCTCGCCCATGGTGACGCCCGGCGGCAATTGCGAATGGCGTACCTCGGCCTGGGCCATGGCCTGGATGAACTGGGCGGTGAGCATGGCATCGCGCTCGACGCTGTCACGCACTACAAAGCGTGTCGACGCATAGCCAAGGCCAATGGCCACTGAAGCGATGATCAGCAGGCTGACCAGTGAAAACCAGCGCAGCAGGTTGAAGTCGCGTAGCGGCGCAGCCTGCCCGGTCGAGGGCGCAGCGGATTTGTCGGGGGCTTCGTCCTGCAGTGTCTGCATCGCCTGATTCCCGCCTGGATACTGCCGAGGATGGCCTGCGCTACGCGCAGTAGCACATTGATGGCTGCCGACCATGATGCCGGCCTTGGCCGAAGGTTAGATGATGGAAAGCAAGATTTTGGCCAGCACTTGTCTCATTTAAATATTCATTGATAATCAGGTAGTTAGCGAATATTCATAAAGTAAGTTAGAGAAATGTTCCCCACATTTGGGTAATCTTCACCCATCATTTGCAACCCCAATGAAACCATGTGCCTGCGCAATGCCACCGGTATCCATGTCATGACTGGGCCAGGCGGAAGTTGAGCGACACCCGGGTACCGACGCCTTCATAACTGCTCAACCGCACCGAGCCGCCAAAGCGCTCCATGATCCGCTTGACCAGCATCAACCCCACCCCCAGGCCTCCCTGTTTGGTGGAGAAGAACGGCCGGAAGGCCAGGCGCTGTTGCTGCTCGCTCATCCCCCGGCCGGTGTCCGAAAGGCGCAGCGTCAGGCTGCGTCGATCGTGGCGCACCAGCTCCACCCGCAGCTCGCCGCCCTGCTCCATCGACTCCAGGGCATTGGCGATCAAACTGTTGAAAATCTGCCCGAGCAACACCGGCTGCCCAAGCACCTGCACCGCTGGCAATTCGGCCAGGCGCACCTGCACGCTGTTGCGCCGCAGCGCCGTGTCATAGGCTTGCAGGCTGGTCTGCAGGGCCTGGCCCAGGTCCACCGGCACCGCCTCTTCACTCAACGGGCGCAGCGACTGCAACAGCTCACGCACCCAGTGCGACATTCGGTCGACCTGGTTGATGATGTCATTCACATGCTTTTGCGCCGGGCCCTCGTCGAAGGCCTGGGCCAGCTCGGCGCTGGAGCGGATGCTGGCCAGCGGGTTGCGCAGGCTGTGGGCCACCGCCGAAGACACCTCGCCCAGGGCAACGAAAGTCTCGTTGCCGATCAGCCGCTTCTGCTGCACGGCCAGCAAGCGCGCGGCCCGGCGCATGATGCCGTACAGCCCGGCATAGACCAGCCCGGCGCCCACCACCACGGCCAGCCAGATCAACAGCAGGCCATGCTCGATGCGCACGATCAGGTCGTGGGGCTCCTTGTAGATCTCCACCATGGCGGTGACTTGATCGTTATCGGCATCGAACAGCGGAATGTAGTTCTCGATGAACAGCTGTTCAGGCGGGGTGACGAACTTCTGTTCACTGCGCGCTTTATCGAAGTCGTGGTAACTCGCCGACACCCGCATCTTGTACTCGAAGGCCCGGTCGAGGTCGTCGTCGCCCTCGATCAGCTTGCCCACCAGCGCCGGGTTGCTCGACCAGATCACCGTGCGGTCGGGGGCATAGATGTTGGCCAGGAGCATGTCCGGCAGGTGGGCGATATGGTCGAGAAACTCGCCTCGGGCCCTACGCCGGGCCTCGGGGTCGACATCCGGCATGCCGTGATCGGTACGCGGGTCGAGCAGCTCGCCCATGGTGCGCACATTGGGGATCGACACATGGCGCACCTCTGCGTCCGCTATCGAGGTGATGAACTGGGCGGTCAGCAACGCATCGCGCTGGACGCTCTCGTCGATGATGTAGCGGCTGGAGATCAACCCCAGCCCCACGGCCACCGAAACGATGAATGCCAAGCTGACCCAGGCATACCAGCGCAGCAGGTTGAATGGCCGGCGCGCCGTGCTGGCCTCGGCGGCAGGCATGAGTGTCTCGGAACGGGGGGCGAGGTCCATGGCGGGCTCCGCGGCTGGGCACCTGTTTGAAGGTTATAGCCCAGTGTTGGGGAAACCATGATGGTTTTACGCCACTGCCCGGTACTTTCGCGACCAAGGGACCCGTCAGCCCACCTGGCTACAGCGGCGAATCTTCGGCCAAACCCCGCAACAGGCGGTAATCACGCAGCACGTTGGGCACATAACGCCGCGTCTCGGCAAACGGCGGCACCACCTTGCCGCGGCTGAGCACCGCTTCGGGCCCGGCGTTGTAGGCGGCGACGGCCAGGGTGATGTCGTTGTCGAACAGGGTCAGCATGCGTTTGAGATAGCGTGCCCCGCCCTGCACATTGGATTTCGGGTCGAGTACGTCCTTGACCCCCATTTCCTTGGCCGTATCCGGCATCAACTGCATCAGCCCCGCCGCGCCCTTGGGCGAACGCGCCTTGGGGTTGTAGCCCGACTCGGCCTTGATCAGCGCATGCAGCAGTGCCTGGGGCACATCATTGGCCAGGGCGGCGGCGGCCACCAGATCGGCGTAGGGCCGGCCGGTGACCAGTTGGGCGTTGGCCGGCCCGCCGTCCGCCGTAGACTCACTGATCACCCGCTCGTACTGCCGGCCTGGGCGGTGCACGTTGGACAGGATGAAGCCGCCCTTGCCGTCGCTGGCGATGTACACGTCGGCTATTGCCTCCGGCATCACCACTGCCGACATCAATCCTGCTGCCAGGCAAAGAAAACTCAGTCCACGCATGTCGTTCGCCTCCCACCGTGGCCCCCGATGTGGGGGAAATGCCCCGGAAAACCCGGATGTACGGAGCACGACGCAAGCAGCGTGCCGCTTGCCATCCCGCATGGCGCAAGGCCCCGGCGCAGACGTGCACGGCTGTTGCATGGCAGCTGTGCACACGCAACGGAGGGTTTCCCCATGCAGCGCAGAATCAATGCCCAACAGGGCTTCACCCTGCTCGAACTGCTGGTGGTGCTGGTGGTACTTGGCCTGCTGGCCGGTATCGTCGCGCCCAAGTACTTCAGCCAGCTCGGCCGTTCCGAGGCCAAGGTGGCGCGAGCGCAGATCGAAGGCCTGGGCAAGGCCCTGGACCTGTACCGCCTGGAAGTCGGCCATTACCCCAGCAGCGAACAGGGCCTGCAGGCGCTGACCGTAGCCCCCAGCGGCGAGGCGCGCTGGTCCGGGCCCTACCTGCAGAAAGCCGTGCCCCAGGACCCCTGGGGCCGCCCCTACATCTACCGGCAACCCGGCGAGAACGGCGGCGAGTACGACCTGCTGTCGATGGGCAAAGACGGCCAGCCCGGCGGCGATGGCGAGAACGCCGAGATCACCAGCTGGCAATAAGGAGCCCGGCCATGCGCTATCAGCTCAAGGCCCTGGGCAGCCAGGGCGTGGTGCAACTGCAGGTGGAGGCCGAAGACCTCGAACAGGCGCGGCGCCAGGCCGAGGACCAGGGCCTGCGGGTACTCAGCGCGCGCAGCATGGGCCTTGGCCTGCGTGCCCTGCCCTGGCGTCGCGCGCCAGCGTTCGACCTGGTGCTGTTCAGCCAGGAGCTGACCACCCTGCTCAATGCTGGCCTGCCGCTGATCGACGCGCTGGAAAGCCTGGCCGAGAAATCGCCAGCAGGCGGCGCACGCAAGACCCTGGAACAGCTGGTGCGCCAGCTCTATGAAGGGCGCTCGTTGTCCCAGGCCCTGGCCCAGCAGCCACGGGTATTCCCCACGCTGTATGTGGCGCTGGTGCAGTCCAGTGAACGCACCGGGGCGCTGGGCGATGCGCTGACGCGCTACATCGGCTACCGCCAGCGCCTGGACCTGGTGCGCCAGAAGCTGGTGGGCGCCTCGGTCTACCCGCTGCTGCTGTTGCTGGTGGGCGGTGGCGTGGTGCTGTTCCTGCTCGGCTACGTGGTGCCGCGTTTCAGCCTGGTGTTCGAGGGCATGGGCACCGAGTTGCCATGGCTGTCACGGGTGCTGATGCAGATCGGCTTGTTCCTGCACGCCCAGCAACTGCCCCTGGGGCTCGGTACGCTGGGCGCCATCACGCTGCTGGTCACCCTGCGCCGCCACCCGGCCGTGCGCCGCTGGGCCAGTCGCCAGCTGCGCCGTGTCCCGGCCCTGCACCAGCGCCTGGTGATGTACGAACTGGCGCGCTTCTACCGCTCGCTGGGGATTCTGCTGCAGGGTGGTATCCCCATCCTCACCGCCCTGGGCATGGCCCGGGGGCTGCTGGGCAGCGCCGCCGCCGAGGGCCTGGAACAGGCCAGCCGTCGCGTGGCCGAAGGCTTGCCGCTGTCCGATGCACTGGAAGCCGGGCAACTGGTGACACCGGTGTCGCTGCGCCTGCTGCGGGCCGGCGAGCAGTCGGGCAACCTCGGCGAGATGCTGGAGCGCTGCGCCGACTTCCACGACCAGGAGATCGGGCGTTGGGTCGAGTGGTTCGTCAAGCTGTTCGAGCCGCTGCTGATGACCTTCATCGGCTTGTTGATCGGCCTGATCGTGATCCTGATGTACATGCCGATCTTCGAACTGGCTTCGAGCATTCACTGAGCGCAGTAGCAAATGGCCACACACCTGGCTTGGCATTCGCGGCTTATCCCCAGAGCCCCGCCACGTGCCGCTTAGCCTGCCACCCCTGATGCTGGTCGCCGTGGCGCAACGGATCTGCGCCGGGTTTGCCGGGCTGCCGATGCTGGACTGCGGGAGGCTGGGGGTGAGCATCGGCATCGTCAGCCGGCTGGCACCGGAATGCGATCTGTCACGGCTGCTGTCGATGGCCGACCATGCGCTGTATGCGGCCAAGCAACAGGGGCGCAGCCGGGTGTTGCAATACGCCGGGGCTTGAGCGCCCCCTGCGCAAGATGATCCTGTGCAGGCGACGGTCTTGGCTTGCCTGCACTGGCCTCATCGCCGGCAAGCCGGCTCCCACACAATCAACTTGCACGCCCACTGTAGGAGCGCATAAGGGGTGGTCAGCACGGTCCAGGTGGGAGCTGGCTTGCCAGCGATGGGGCCAGCAGTTGCGCCGACCGGCACTGCTCAATAGTCGAAGCGCTCCACCGCCCGTCGCCGCTCGTTGTCATCGCGCCGGTCATAAATCGCCGTGGTCTGGATATTGGCGTGGTGCGCCAGCTTCTGGGCGATCGACAGGTCATGTTCCTCGATCACCCGGGTGATGAACGCCCGACGGAAGTCGTGGGGCATAATCTTCGCCCCCACCTGCGCCCCGCGCTGGCGGGCGATGTAGTAGATGGCGTGCTTGGTGATGCGCGCGCGGGTGATGTGGCTGCCGCGGCGGATGCGGTTGAACAGGAAACTGTCGTCACGCTCGCCGGCCGGCAGGTGCTGGCGGCGCAGCTCGAGCCAGGCCGAGAGCTTGTCGAAGGCCCAGGCCGGGGCGTACTTGAGCAACTGGCGGTTGCCCTTGCCCAGCACCTGCACGCAGCGCTCCTGGAAGTCCACCTGGGCCAGGTCGATGTCCACCGACTCCGACTTGCGCATGCCGGTGCCATACAGCAGCGCGAGGATCGCCGCATCGCGCACGCCCTGGGGCCGCGGGTCGGCGGCGCAGACCTCCATCAGCTCACGAATCAGGCTACGCCGCAGGTTGCGCCCCGGGGGCAGGCGGCTGCCGCTGGCTGGCTTGATCTCGCGGATCTTCAGCAGTTGTTCATGCTCGATCAGCCCCAGCCGCCAGGCCTCGTTCATCACCCCGCGCACGGCATTGACGTACAGCGAAGAGGTGTTTGGGGCATAGCCGTCGGCACGCAGGGCGGCAACCAGGGCGATCACATGGCCGGGCTCGAGGTGGTGCCACGGCACATCGGCGATGTCGGCATCGACAAAACCCAGGCGGTCAGCAGCGTCCTGGAGGATATAGCGCATGGTCAGCTGACTGGACGGGGCCAGGCGGGCCAGGTACTGCAGCAGCGGGTTGCGCGCGAGGTCAATCACAACGGGGATCCTGTAGCGAAGCCTTGCTCGTGGTGAAGCAAAGCGTAAAGCGAGTCGTTATGACACACGAAGATGTCAAAACGACAACAAAATAATCTGGTCAATATGACTCAGTGATGTGCCATCACCTTGATATTCAAGGGTTTGAGCGCTGGCACGGTTCGTGATGTTACCCCATTCAACCTCTGTGATCGAACCAAGGGTCCTGCCATGCTTGTCCAGCCGATTGCCGCCCGTCCGCGCCAGGCCCTCTGGGCCCTGGGTTTTCGACCATTCTTCCTCGGCGGCAGCCTGTTCGCCCTGCTCGCCCTGTTGCTATGGGCCGGCGTGCTCAGTGGCGCCCTGCACACCACCGCCCCTGGCGGCATGCTCGCCTGGCACCGACACGAAATGCTGTTCGGCTTTGCCGTGGCGATCGTCGCCGGCTTCCTGCTCACGGCAGTGCAGAACTGGAGCGGCCTGCCTGGCCTCAGCGGGCGCTGGCTGCAGGGCCTGTTCCTGCTCTGGCTGCTGGGGCGCGCCAGTTGGTTCCTGGCGCTGCCGCCAGCACTGCTGGTGGCCGTGCATGGCGCATTCCTGCCGCTGGTGGCGCTGGCCCTGGCGCGGCCGATCATCCAGCGGCGTTTGCGCAACAACTACCCGATCGTGGCGCTGGTGCTGCTGCTCGCCAGCTGCCAGTGGCTCACCCTGCTCGGCTGGCTGAACCAGGACGAGGCGTGGCAACGGCGTGGCGCGCTCGCCGGGTTGTGGCTGGTGGCGGCGATGATGAGCGTGATCGGCGGGCGGGTCATCCCGTTCTTCACCCGCCGCGGCTTGGGCAACATGAGCCCCGCCCCGGCCCGGCCCTGGCTTGACCGCGCCTGCCTGCTGGGCAGCGTGGCCCTGCCGATCAGTTATGTGCTCGGCCTCAACGACACCCCACAACCCGCCATGGCGGTGCTGTTCGCTGCCCTCGCCGTGCTGCACGCGGTGCGCCTGGTGCTGTGGCACGACCGTGGCCTGTGGCGGCTGCCGCTGTTGTGGTCGCTGCACCTGGCCTATGCCTGGCTGATCCCGGCCTGCCTGGGCCTGGCCATGTGGCATGCGGGCGTTGCGCTCAACCCCAGCCTGCCAGCCCACGCGCTGACGGTAGGGGCGATGACCGGGCTGATCGTGGCGATGATGGCGCGGGTCAGCCTGGGGCATACCGGGCGGCCTTTGCAGGTGCCGCGCAGCATCGGCTGGGCGTTTGCCCTGATCCAGCTGGCCGCGGTTGCACGGGTGCTGGTGACGCCCTTCTCGTCACTGGGGCTGGGGCTTTCGGTGATGTTTGGCTGCGCGGCGTTGCTGCTGTTCGTTTGGCACTACCTGCCGATTCTGATGCGGCCCCGTGTAGATGGGATGCCGGGTTAGTCCTGCTGCTGGTTGGTCAAGCCGGATTGGGGCTGCTTCGCAGCCCTTCGCGGGCAAGCCCGCTCCCACAGGTACAGCGTACAGGTCAGGAAATACGCCTCCTGTGGGAGCGCCGAAGCGCCGCGAAGGGAGGCAGACTGGGCTACAGTTGAACGGCACTCTTCTTCAACAACGAGACCGCATGGCCCTCCACCACCTGACCCGCACCCACCCCCGTCTCACCCTCGCCACCTTGGCCGGCCTTGCCGGCGCCTGGCTGATCCCGGCCGACGACATCGTGCAGCACATCCTCGCCGGCTGGAACCTCGGGGTCTGGCTGTACCTGCTGATGGTCCTCTGGCTCAGCCTGCGGGCCACGCCCGACAGGGTGCGCAGGGTGGCCCGCATCGAGGACGAAAACGCCGGCCTGGTGCTGATCACCGTGAGCGTCGCCGCCATCGCCAGCCTCGCCGCGGTGACCCTGCAACTGGTTTCAAGCCGGGGCCTTGCGGGCAACGCCCTGGCCCTGCACTACCTGTACACCGGCCTCACCGTCGCCGGCTCGTGGCTGATGATCGGCTGCATCTTCAGCCTGCACTACGCCCGGCTGTTCTACACCGGCAACCGCCACGAACCACCGCTGCGCTTCGCCGATGGCGAGCGCAACCCGGACTACTGGGACTTCCACTATTTCTCGTTCACCATCAGCGTCGCCGTGCAGACCTCGGACGTGGGGGTCGGCGGGCGCGCCATGCGCCGGGTGGTGCTGGCCCACTCACTGGTAGGCTTCGTGTTCAACACGGCGATCCTCGGTTTCACCATCAACATCGCCGCTGGCCTGCTCGCCTAGCAGGCGCCGCGCACAGGCGGCGATCCGTCGGCATACCTGCTCCAGCACCTCGGCTTCCAGCACCAGGCCCAGGCGTACATGCCCGGCAGCGCTCGGCCCGAAGGCATCCCCCGGCAGCAGCGCCACGCCTTGCTCGTCGAGCAGGCGCTGGGCGAAGGCCTGGGCGCTGAGCCCGGTGGCGCGAATGTCCAGCATCACGAACATGCCCCCGGCCGGCCGGTGGGCCTGCACCCCAGGGCAGCCTTCGAGCACCGCGCACACCCGATCGCGCCGCTGGCGGTAAGCCTCGCGCATGCACGCCACTTCCGGCAGTTGCTGTTGCAGCGCCACGCAGGCGGCCTGCATCACGAACTCCGGCAGGCCGAACAGCATCGCCATCGCCAGGTTGGTCAGGTGCTCGGCCAGCGCCGGCGGCCCGATCACCCAGCCAATCCGCCAGCCGCTCATGGCATGGGTCTTGGACAGGCTGTCGATCACCACGCAGCGCTCGGCCATGCCCGGCAGGCCCAGCGGGCTGGTCGCCTCGCCTTCATACAGCAGGCCCCGATAGACCTCGTCGCACACCAGCCAAAGGTCATGCTTGCGGCACAATTGCGCCAGACGGCGCAGGTCTGCCGGAGGGATAACCGCACCGGTGGGGTTGTGCGGGCTGTTGAGCAGCAGCCCGCGGGTGCGCGGGGTGATGGCTCGGGCCACCGCTTCGGGATCGAGGCGAAAGCCCTGCTCCGGCTGCACGGCCACCTGCACCGCCTGCGCCCCGCAGGCACCGAGCACGCCGTGATAAGTGACATACATGGGCTCGGCGACAATCACTTCGTCACCCGCCTCGAACAGGCACTGGAAGGTTGCATACAAGGCGCATTGGGCGCCAGCGGTGACCACCACCTGGTCCGGGTGCAGCGCCAGCCGGCGCTGGCGCACGATCGCCTCGCGCAGGGCCAGGCTGCCGCGCACATCGCTGTAATGGGTGTCGCCCCGGCGCAGGCTGCTCACGGCGGCTTCAACCACCGCTGCGGGGGTATCGAAATCCGGGTCGCCCACTGACAGCAGGAAAACCTCACGGCCTTGCTTGCGCAGGGCCTGGGCCTGGTAGTGGATGTCCCAGGCGGCAGCCGCGTCGCCGGCAATACGTTGGGTGAGCGTGGCGTAACGCATGACTGTCTCCCTGTCTGCCCGGCAGCGCCGCTGGTCCGAAACGCGCTGTCGGTAAACATAGCAGAGCAAGCACCGGCGTCAGCCCCCGCCCCCGCGGGAAAACGTTTGCCCGGGCAGGCGGCCGCCAGCCGGTCGCCAACAGGCCACTGTGACGGCCGTCATGCATTAACACATTTGTCATGTTTTGCGCGGAAGGTTGCCGTGGCGACTGCTATGGTTAGATTCCGACGGCCAGATAAGGCTCGTCTGACCTCTAGCGTCGACATCACCCCGTTCAGCAACGAACAAGGAGGCTGGCATGAACAAGATGACGTTCCCCAACGCCTGCCAGGTGATGCGCTGGCATTTCCATCCTCTGGGTTTCGAAGCCAGCATGGATGCGCCACGCAGCATGGTCGCCCGTCTTTTCGACCGTGCCAGCGGTGAAACCCTGCTGGCCATCGCCGGCATCCCCTGCGCGGCCATCATGGCCGCCACCGATGTCGAGCGCATCATCGAAGCGGTAGAGGCCGAGATGGAGACCTTCGACCTGAGCGTCAACCCGCTACGCGACGCGGTCTAGCCTACCGTCTCCCGCCGTGCGTCCAGCCCATTCATGAACTGCTCGGGCGGTACCGGCTGGCCCAGCAGGTAACCCTGCAGCGAGTCACAGCCCAACCGGGTCAGGAAATCCTGCTGACGGTCCGTCTCCACCCCCTCGGCGACGATCCGCAGCCCCAGCGCCTGGCCCAGCGCAACGATGGCCGAGACGATCGCCGCATCATCGCTGTCCTGCTCCAGGTCGCGGACGAAACCTCGGTCGATCTTCAGCTCGTTGGCCGGCAGGCGCTTGAGGTACATGAGGCTGGAATAGCCGGTGCCGAAATCATCGATGGACAGGTCCACCCCCATGTCCGACAGGCGCTGCAGCACCATCAGGCTGGCATCGGCGTCACGCATGGCGGTGGTTTCGGTGATCTCCAGGGTCAGCCGGTTGGCCGGCAGGCCGTTATCGGCGAGGGCCTGGGCGACGCTGTCGACCAGCCCGGCATGGCAGAACTGGATCGCCGACAGGTTGACCGCGATACGCCAGTCCTCCCGCCCCTCGCCCAGCCATTGGCGCATCTGCCGGCAGGCCTCGCCCAGCACCCACTCGCCGATGGGGATGATCAGCCCGGTCTTCTCGGCAAGGCCGATGAAGCGGTCCGGCAGCATCAGGCCATGTTGCGGATGCTCCCAGCGCAGCAGCGCCTCGGCGCCGATGGGTTGGCGCGCGACGGCGTCGAACTTGGGCTGGTAATGCAGGCGGAACTGGCCATGCTCCAGCGCCGTGCGCAGGTCCTGCAGCAATTGCAGCTGCTGGCGTGCGTTGCTGTTCATCGACGCGTCGAAGAAGCTGTAGCCGTTCTTGCCGGCGCTCTTGGCGTGGTACATCGCCGCGTCGGCGTTGCGCAGCAGCTCATGCTGATCCAGGCCGTTGCCCGGATAGAGCACGATGCCCAGGCTGGCCGACAGCATCAGGTCATGCTCGGCCACCCGGAACGGCTTGGCCATCAGGTTGACCTGCTTGGCCGCGACGTTCATGGCATCGTCCGGCTCGCCAAGCTCGACCAACAGCACGAACTCGTCACCGCCGATACGCGCCAGGGTGTCCTGGCTGTGCAGGTGGCCGCGCAAGCGCGCCGCCACCGCCTTGAGCAGCAGGTCGCCGATATGGTGACCAAAAGCATCGTTGACCGGCTTGAAACCGTCCAAGTCGATGAACATCAGGGCGAAGCAGCCGCCCTGCTCCGCCACCCGGCCCATGGCCTGCTCGATGCGGTCGGCCAGCAGTGTGCGGTTGGGCAGCCCGGTGAGGGTGTCATGCAGGGCCAGTTGAGTCAGTTCCTGGTTGGCCAGCGTCAGCGAACGCGCCAGCTCCGCCGTGCGCGCTTCCAGGCGCGCATCCAGCACCGAGGTGAGCAGTGCCACGGCCAGTACCGCCAGGGTGGTGATCAGCACCAGGTAATCAAGGCCATCGCCGGCCAGGCCATCGGCCAGCGCGCCGCAGAAGCTGCCCTCGGGGAAGTTCGCCGCCGCCATGCCGGTGTAGTGCATGCCGACGATGGCGATACCCATCACCACCGCCGCCACACCACGCACCTGCCGTACATACGGGGTGTGCTGGCGTAGGCGGAAGGCGATCCACAGTGCCGCAGCCGATGCGCCTACCGCGATGGCCAGGGAGGCGCCAAACAGGGTCGGGTCATAGTCGATCCCAGGCTGCATGCGCAGCGCGGCCATGCCCATGTAGTGCATGCAGGCGATGCCGGTGCCCATGATCAGCGCACCGAAGCCCAGCTGCAGCCACGGCAGCTTCGGCTGGCTCACCAGCCACAGGGCAAAGCCCGACGACAGCACCGCGATCAGCAGGGACAGCGCCGTCAGCGTGGTGTCATAACCCAGGCTGATCGGCAGGCTGAAGGCGAGCATGCCGATGAAGTGCATCGACCAGATGCCGATGCCCATGGCCAGTGCCCCGCCCCCCATCCACAGATGCACCGCGCGCCCTTTGGCCGTGGCGATGCGCCCGGTCAGATCGAGGGCCGTATAAGAGGCAAGAATGGCCACGCACAGCGAGATCAACACCAGCGAGGAGGAGTAACTACCGATCAGCATTTGCACTTCCAGGAGCGGGGCGAAGGGGTGCCCGGAAAAGCCGATGATTGTACTCAAGCTTTGACGAAACGCACGGGGTTTTCGCGAGCGAGAATGGATCCAATGACTAGCCGAAAGCGACGTAATAGCTGCGCTAGAGCCTCTGGGATAGCGGATACAGGCAGATTGCCACTTGTCGTCTGTTGCACCACTGCCAAAGCCATCCGCCATTGCAGGGCTTGCACTTGGCGGCGCTGGTCGGGCACCCTCACGCGCCAAGCGAAGCGACTCCAGCTAGTCTGTACAAGCCGCCACAACCTTTTACCACTGTTTCAGGAGCTCACGATGGCCACCCGGTCCGGGCCCATGCCCTTGCTCGCCCTCCCCCTGCTCGCCCTGAGCCTGGCGCTCACAGCCGGCTGCTCGAGCAAACATGCCAGTACCCGCTACGCCGCCCAAGGCTCCAACTGTTACGCCAAGGCCATGCCCAGCAGCGGCGAAGGCGGCCTGGCCTTCGGCCCGACCCTGGCCACGGCCAGCCGCAAGTCGCTGGACAGCTGCATGCGCTATGCCGGCCGCTCCGGCGGTGCACCGAAGACCTGCCAGGTAGTGCTGGCCAAGTGCAAGAGCTGAACAGCTAACCGAGCGCTTCCTCGATCAGTGCCGCCACCTCCCGTGCGTGGGACGCCAGCGAGGCATGGCTGGCGTCCAGGGTGATGACTTTGCGCGCGTTCAGCCGCGCCGACATCATCTGCTGGTTGGCCGGTGCGATCATGTGGTCTTTGCTGGAAATCTGGTACCACGAGGGCTTGTGCTTCCACGCCGGGTCGCTGATGTTGTCGCCAAAGGTACTGGCCAGCGGCGCCTTCTGCGTCACCGCCATCACCAGGGCATCGTCAGCCGACAGGTCCTGGCAGAAGCTCTCGTGGAACTTGTCGGCCTTGATCCACAGGTAGCCGTCGCTGTCCGGCTCAAGGTTCGGCGCCGCCACCGGCAGGTGCTGTTGCGTCAGGCCGCCGGGGCTCTCCCCGGCATCGGGCGCGAAGGCTGCGATATAGACCAGCCCCATCACGTTTGCCGCATTACCCGCCTCGGTAATCACCGCGCCGCCGTAGGAATGCCCCACCAACAGCACCGGCCCCTGTACCTGCGCGACCATCTTGCGCGTGCGCTCGGCGTCATCGGCCAGGGAGGTCAACGGCAGCTCCACTGCCCGCAATTCACTGATCCCTTTACGTGACAGTTCGACGATCACTCGGCCCCAATGGGCGGCGCCGCCCCAGAAACCGTGGACGAGAACGACTGTAGGCTTTTTGCTCATGGGCTTGCCTCTTCGCTGGGTGATCGAGGGACATGGATGTCGCTGAAACAGCATAGGCGACCGTCAGCCACGCTTTAGATGAAAGGTGGCAGGCGCCAGCCCTGCTCATGACCAAAGCGCTGCTTCATTCCCCTGATTGCTGGCGCTTCCAGCGTTCCAGGTTCTCGCTCATCAGTTGCTCGGGCAGCGGCCCTGCGACCAGCGCTTTGAGCTTGAGCGCCAGTTGCTCACGCAGTTCGGGCGTGTTGCAGGAGGACTTGTGCGACAGCGCCAGGTACAGCCCTTCGCTGGAGACCGGCGGCTCCAGTACCTCCAGCTGCTGCTCCTGGTCCAGCGTACGGGCCAGGGCCAAGCCCGGATAGCGCTCGAAAATCACGTAGTCATTGCGTTTGCGCAGCAGCTTTTCGAAGGCCTGGGTGGCGCTGGGCACCGCTTCGAGGCTGAGTTGCGCGCGGGCATAGTCGTCGAAGGCCTGGCCATGGCTGTTGTTGACCAGGGTCCCACCGCGCCGCCCCTTCAGGTCGGACCAGTCGCTATAGGCAAAGCCTTCGCCCTTGCGAACCCAGACCACACTGGAGTTGAACAGGAACGGCGGGCTGACGAAATCGACCCACTGCTCCCGGGCCTGGGTATGAAAGTAGCCGGCCATCAGGTCGATACGCCCGGTGTTCAGCTCTTCCTGGGCCCGCGACCAGGGGCCGGTGTAGAGGACCTGCACCGCAAGCCCGAGCTCACTGGCCACGTGCTTGAGCAGGTCGGCATTGGCACCGATCAGTTGCTGGGGGTTGTGTGGGTCGCGCCAGAGGTAAGGTGGGTATTCCGGGTTGCCGGTGGCGGTCAGTTGCCGGCACGGCTCATGTGCAAGGGTGAGGGTCGGCAGCAAGGCCAAGGCGAGCCATAACACCGACCGGTACCGACGCTGTGCGCTCATCGCGACCCTCTCGCTCCTGCGTGCCTGACAGAAATGGCCTGGGGCGCTCCATGCTCCGACCTGGTCAAAGTGCCCAAACTGCAGTAGCAGTAAGTCAAACGGGCCCGATACAGTGTGCACCAGAAATGGCAGATCGCCACGCACTCATTTGGATTGGCGGGGGTTTCTGCATTTGGTGGGTCTGGGGGGCTGCGAGGTGTTCGCCTTTAGAGGTTTGGCGCCTATGAGATCGAGCGCCGCGCGGGCGGCGCTCGATCTCGAAGTCGCTGCCGCTCGCCCGTCATGCACCAGGAAGCAGTCCCTTTAATGCGATCAGCTCAGTCCCCTTGATCCGCCAGCGCCTGCTGCTCATCCCAGCCCCCACCCAACGCCGCAATCAACTGCACACTCGCCAACAACCGCCCCTGCAGCAGCGTCAGCACGCTACGCTCATTGCTCAGCGCCGTAGTCTGCACGCTCACCACATCCAGGTAGCCGATCAACCCGGCCTTGTACTGGTTCTCGGTAAGGCGCAGCGACTCACGTGCCGCATCCAGTGCTTCCTGGCGCACCACGGCCTCGTCGCCGTACACCTTGAGCTGCACCAGGAAATTCTCGACCTCCTTGAACCCATCCAACACGGTCTGCCGGTACTGGGCCACGGTCTGGTCATAGACAGCCACGGTGCGGTCCACCTCGGCGCTGCGCTTGCCGGCATCAAACAGTGTCAACGCCAACTGCGGCCCCACGGACCAGTAGCGGTTGGGCAATTCGATCCAGTTGTTGAAGCTGCTGCTGGAATAGCCACCGCTCATGCTCAGCGACAGGTCGGGGAAGTAGGCCGCGCGGGACACGCCGATGTTCGAGTTGGCAGCCATGACCTTGCGCTCGGCCGAGGCGATGTCCGGGCGGCGCTCCAGCAACTGCGACGGCAGCGCTACCGGAATATCGGGCAATGCCGGAATTTCCTCGGTCGCGGCCAGGGCAAAGTCGGCCGGCGCCTTGCCCATCAGCACCGCGATGGCGTTCTCGTACTGGGCCCGCTGCCAGGCCAGGTCGATCAGGTCAGCCTGGGTGCTCTTGAGCTGGGTGCGGGCCTGGGCCACGGCGTCCGGCCCGACCACGCCAGCGCGGTACTGGTTTTCGTTCATCTTCAATGAACGCTCATAGGCGGCGACGGTAGCTTCGAGCAGGCGTTTCTGCGCATCGATCACCCGCAACTGCAGGTAGTTCTGCACCAGCTCCGACTGCTGGCTGAGGCGAATCGCGGCCAGGTCGGCGAGGCTGGCCTGGGCGCTGGCCTCGTTGGCATTCAGGGTTTCGCGCAGCTTGCCCCACAGGTCGATCTCCCAGCTGACACCAAGCTGGGCGTTATAGGTGTCGCGGATACCACTGCTGTTGTTCGACAGGCTGGAACTGGAGCTGCCGGTGCCCTGGGCCGAGCGAGTCTTGCCAACGGACAGGTCCAGCGAGGGGAACAGCGAAGCGCGGCTGCTGCGCACCAGGGCCTGGGCCTGGCGGTACTGGGCCGCGGATTGCGCAACGGTCTGGTTGCTGCGATTGAGTTCCTCGACCAGCGTATTGAGCTGCGCGTCGCCGTAGATCTCCCACCAGGCGCCGCGGGCGATGGCGTCGGACGGTTTGGCCTGGGTCCAGCCTTCGGCCTGCTTGAACTGCGCCGGGGTGCTCAATTCAGGGCGATGGTAGTCGGGGCTCAGGGTACAGGCGCTGAGCATCGCCACGCACAGCCCGGCGCCAACCAGGCGCGAGCCGCGCCCCTGGGTCAGGCGCATGAGGGCACGGTGCAGGCGGGTATGGGCAAAGTTCATAGCGGAGTATCCAGGGCAGCGTCGGTGCGCACGCCGCGCCAACGGTTGAAACGGTGGCGCAGGCGGTCGAGGTAGAGGTAGACCACAGGCGTCGTGTACAGGGTGAGCATCTGGCTGAAGACCAGCCCGCCGATGATGGTCAGGCCCAGCGGCTGGCGCATTTCGGCGCCTTCGGCCTGGCTGAGCAGCAGCGGCAGCGCGCCGAGGATGGCGGCCAGGGTGGTCATCAGGATCGGCCGCAGGCGCAGCAGGCAGGCGCGGCGGATAGATTCTTCGGGCGACAGGCCTTCGTTGCGCTCCAGTTGCAGGGCCAGGTCGATCATCAGGATGGCGTTCTTCTTCACCACGCCGATCAGCAGGAACAGCCCCAGCAGCGAGATCAGGCTGAACTCGCCGCCGGTCAGGTACAACGCGAGCAACCCGCCGACGCCGGCCGAAGGCAGCGTGGACAGAATGGTCAGCGGGTGGATGTAGCTCTCATAGAGGATGCCCAGCACCAGGTACACCAGCACCAGGGCGCCGAGGATCATCAGCGGCTGGCCTTCGGCGGTCTTGGTAAAGGCATTGGCAGTACCGCCCAGCTTGGCGATCACCGACTCCGGCAAACCCAGCCTGGCCACCGCGCGTTCCAGCGCAGCCAGGGCCTGGTCGGTGCTGTAGCCTTCGGCCACATCGAACGAGATGTCTTCGGAGGCGAACTGGCCTTCGTGGCTGACGCGGTCGTTGGCCAGGCTGTTCTCGTAACGGGCGAAGCTCGATAGCGGCACACGGGCACCGTCGGCGGTGATCACCTGCACCTGCTCCAGGGTGCTCGGGTCCCAGGCGTATTTGGGGTTGATCTCCAGCACCACCTGGTACTGGTTGAGGCTGTCGTAGATGGTCGAGATCTGCCGCTGGCTGTAGGCGTTGTTGAGCACCGAGGTGACCATGTTCATGTCGATGCCCAGGCGCTTGGCCTGGTCACGGTCCACCACCAGGGTCACTTGCTGGGTGCCGGCGCCGTCGCGGGCATCGATGGCGGTCAGTTCGGGCAGCTTGCGCAGCTCGGCGGCCACCTTCGGGAACCACTCGCGCAAGGCGGCCAGGTCACCGCTCTGCAGGGTGTAGAGGTACTGCGAAGTACTCTGGTCGCGGCCACCGCCGCCCAGTTGCAAGTCCTGGTCGGCCATCAGGAACAAGCGGCCGCCGGGCACCTTGGGCATTTCCTTGCGCAGGCGCTCGATGACCTTTTGCGCATTCTCCTTGCGCTGGGTGATGGGCTTGAGCCGCACCAGCATGAAGGCGTTGTTGGTGCCGCTGTTGCCACCGATGAAGCCGGCGACGCTCTCCACGGCCGGGTCCTTGAGCAGCGCCCGGCGGTAGATCTCCATCTTCGGCTGCATCACGCTGAACGACAGGCCGTCGTCGCCACGTACGAAGCCCTGCAGCTGGCCGGTGTCCTGTTGCGGCATCAGGGTCTTGGGCACCACCACATACAAGGCAACGTTGAGGGCGATGGTGGCCAGCAGGCTGAACAGCGTCAGGCGCTTGTGGCGCAGCGCCCAGCCCAGGCTGCGATCGTAACCGGCGACCATGCGCTGGTGGATGCGGTCGCTCAGGCGCTGCAGGCGGGTCTGCTGCTGCGGGCCATGCACCTTCAACCAGCGCGAACAGAGCATCGGCGTAAGCGTCAGCGACACCACCAACGAGACGATGATCGCCGCCGCCAGGGTAATCGAGAACTCCTTGAACAAGCCACGCACGATGCCGCCCATGAACAGGATCGACACGAACACCGCCACCAGCGAGACGTTCATCGACAGCAGGGTGAAGCCGACCTCCTGCGCCCCCTTGTAGGCGGCGCGCATGGGGTTCTCACCGTTCTCGATATGCCGGGAGATGTTCTCCAGCACCACGATGGCATCGTCCACCACCAGGCCGGTGGCCAGGATCAGCGCCATCAGCGACAGGTTGTTCAGCGAGAAGCCGCACAGGTACATCACCGCAAAGGTGCCCACCAGCGACACCGGCACGGCCAGGCTTGGAATCAGCGAGGCGCGGAAGTTGCCGAGGAACAGGTACACCACCAGTATCACCAGCGCCACGGCGATCAGCAGGGTGTGCTCGGCCTCCTTGAGGGTGGCCTTGATCACCGGCGAGCGGTCCATGGCCACGTCCAGCTTGACGCTGGCCGGCAGCAGCGACTGCAATGCCGGCAGCTCGGCCTTGATCTGCTCGACGGTCTGGATGATGTTGGCGCCGGACTGGCGGTTGACCACCAGCAGCACCGCGCTTTCGTCGTTGAAGAAGCCGCTGTTGTAGCGGTTCTCCACGCCATCGGTGACCTTGGCCACGTCGGACAGGCGCAGGATCGCGCCGTTCTGCTGGCGGATCACGATCGGTTTGTAGTCTTCGGCTTTCTCCAGCTGATCGTTGGCGCGCACCTGCCAGTTGCGTTCCTTGTCCTCGACAAAACCCATGGGCCGGCGCTGGTTGGCGTTGGCCACGGCGGTGCGCACATCGTCCAGGGCCAGGTTGTACTGGTTGAGCAGCTGTGGCTCCAGCTCGATGCGCACGGCGGGCAGCGAACTGCCGCCGATCTGCACCTCCCCTACCCCGCTGACCTGGGACAGGCTCTGGGACAGGATGGTGTCGGCCAGGTCGTACAACTGCCCTTTGGACAGCACTGAGGAGGTCAGCGACAGCACCATGATCGGCGCTTGTGAAGGGTTGATCTTCTTGTACGTGGGCATGCTGCGCATGCCACTGGGCAACAGGTTGCGGGTGGCGTTGATCGCCGCCTGCACTTCACGCGCGGCGCCGTCGATGTCACGGCCCAGGTCAAAGCCGATGATCACCCGGGTCGAGCCCTGGTTGGAGCTGCTGGTCAGGGTGGTGACACCGGCAATCGCACCGAGCTTGCGCTCCAGCGGCGTGGCCACGGTGGACGCCATGACCTCCGGGCTTGCACCAGGCAGGCTGGCCTGGACCACGATCACCGGGAAGTCCATCTGCGGCAATGGCGACACCGGCAACAGGCCGAAGCTCACCCCACCCAGCAGCATGATCGCCAGGCTCAGCAGCATGGTCGCCACTGGCCGGCGGATGAAAGGACCGGACAGGTTCATGCGTCGGCCTGCTGTGCGTCAGCCGCTGGGCGCCAACGGCGGGCCAGGCGGTCGAAGTACAGGTAGATGACCGGGGTGGTGAACAGGGTCAGCACCTGGCTCACCAGCAGCCCGCCGACCATCACCAGGCCCAGCGGCTGGCGCAGTTCGGCACCGGAACCGGTGGCGAGCATCAAGGGCACGGCGCCGAACAGCGCGGCCAGGGTGGTCATCAGGATCGGCCGGAAACGCAGCAACGCCGCCTGGTAGATCGCATCGCGCGGGCTCATGCCCTGGTGGCGCTCGGCCTCCAAGGCGAAGTCGATCATCATGATCGCGTTCTTCTTGACGATGCCGATCAACAGGATGATGCCGATGATCGCGATCATCCCCAGGTCATTGCCGCTGAGCAACAATGCCAGCAAGGCGCCTACCGCCGCCGAGGGCAGCGTCGAGAGGATGGTCACCGGGTGGATATAGCTCTCATAGAGCACCCCCAGCACGATGTACATGGTCACCACCGCGGCCAGGATCAACAGCAAGGTGCTCGACAACGAAGCCTGGAACGCCTCGGCGGCACCCTGGAAGCGGGTCTGCACGCCGATCGGCATGCCGATCTCTTGTTGCACCTGTTCGATCACCTGCACCGCCTCGCCCAGGGACGCGCCATGGCCGAGGTTGAACGACATCATCACCGCCGGGAACTGGCCGATGTGCGAGATGGCCAGCTGGGCCTGGCGCTGTTCGATGCGCGCCAGCGCCGACAGGCGCACCTGGCCGCCGTCGGCGGCCTTGACGTGGATCGACTCCAGGGCCTGCGGGCCAAGGCTGGCCGCGGCCTGCGACTGCAGCACCACGCGGTACTGGCTGGCCTGGGTGTAGATGGTCGAGATCTGCCGCTGGCCGAAGGCGTCATACAGGGCGTTGGTGATCTGCGACACGCTGATGCCCAGGCGGCTGGCCATGTCACGGTCGATCACCAGGTACACCTGCAGGCCCTTGTCCTGCAGGTCGCTGGCCACGTCCTGCAATTCGGGGCGCTGCTGCAGGGCCTGCACCAGCTTGCCGCTCCACTGCGCGAGCAGCTCGGCGTCGGGCGAACTGAGGCTGAACTGGTACTGGGTGCGGCTGACCCGGTCCTCGATGCTCAAGTCCTGCACTGGCTGCATGAACAGGCGGATCCCCACCAGCCGGTCGAGCTGTGGCTGCAGACGGTTGATCACCTGACTGGCGGTGACGTCGCGCTCGCCGTGGGGTTTGAGGTTGATCAGCAGACGGCCGCTGTTGAGGGTGGCGTTATCGCCGTCCACGCCGATGTACGAGGACAGGCTCTGCACCGCCGGGTCCTTGAGGATCACGCCGGCCAGCGCCTGCTGGCGCTCGCTCATGGCGGCGAATGAGGTGGATTGCGGGGCTTCGGAGATGCCCTGGATCACGCCGGTGTCCTGGGCCGGGAAGAAGCCTTTGGGCACCGCCAGGTAAAGCACCACGGTCAGCGCAAGGGTGGCCACCGCCACCAGCAACGTCAGTGGCTGATGCTTGAGCACCCAGGTCAGGGCGCTGCCGTAGTGCTTGATCAGCCAGTCGATCCACGCGCCGCTGGCACGGTAGAAGCGGCCCTGCTCTTCTTCCTTGGGCTCGCGCTTGAGCAGGCGCGCGCACATCATCGGCGTCAGGGTCAGCGATACCACCAGGGAAATCAGGATCGCCACCGCCAGGGTGATGGCGAACTCGCGGAACAATCGCCCGACCACATCGGCCATGAACAGCAGCGGGATCAATACCGCGATCAAGGAAAACGTCAGCGAGATCAGGGTGAAGCCGATCTGTTTGGCGCCCTTGAGCGCAGCCTGGAAGGGTGTCTCGCCCTCTTCGATATGCCGGGAGATGTTCTCCAGCATGACGATGGCGTCGTCCACCACGAAACCGGTGGCGATGGTCAGGGCCATCAGCGTGAGGTTGTTGACCGAGAACCCGGCCAGGTACATCACCCCGAAGGTGCCGATCAGCGACAGCGGCACGGCGATGGACGGAATGATCGTGGCGCTGACCCGGCGCAGGAACAGGAACGTGACCATCACCACCAGGGCGATGGCGAACAGCAGTTCGTGCTGCACGTCGCGCACGGCGGCGCGGATGGTTTGGGTGCGATCGGTGAGCACCATGACGTCGAGGCCGGCGGGCAGGTTGTCGGTGATCGACGGCAGCAGTTCCTTGATCCGGTCGACCACTTCGATGACGTTGGCCCCGGGCTGGCGCTGGATGTTCAGCAGCACCGCCTCGTTCTGGTTGGCCCAGGCGGCCAGGCGTTCGTTTTCGGCGCCATCGACGATCTCGGCGACGTCCTTGAGGCGCAACGGCGCACCGTTGGCGTACTTGAGGATGAGGTTGGCGTATTCCTCGGGCGAGCGCAGCTGGTCGTTGGCGTCGAGCATCGACACCCGGGTGGGGCCGTCGAAGTTGCCCTTGGGCTGGTTGACGTTGGAAGCGCCGATCAAGGTACGCACGTCATCCAGGTTCAGGCCGTTGGCGGCCAGGGCATCGACGTTGACCTTGATCCGTACGGCCTGGCGCTGGCCGCCGGCAATACTGACCATGCCCACGCCGCTGATCTGGGCGATCTTCTGCGCCACGCGGGTGTCGACCAGGTCGTTGAGCTTGGGCAACGGCATGGTTTTCGACGAAATCGCCAGGGTCAGCACCGGGGTGTCGGCCGGGTTGACCTTGTTGTACACCGGCGGTGCCGGCAGGTCGCTGGGCAGCAGGTTGCTGGCGGCGTTGATCGCGGCCTGCACCTGTTGCTCGGCAACGTCCATGTTCATGTCCAGGTTGAAGCGCAGCGTGAGGACCGAAGCGCCACCGGAGCTGGTCGAGGCCATCTGTTCCAGGCCCGGCATCTGCCCGAACTGGCGCTCCAGCGGAGCGGTGACGGCACTGGTCATCACCTGCGGGCTGGCGCCGGGGTACAGGGTCATGACCCGGATGGTCGGATAGTCGACCTGGGGCAAGGCCGCCACCGGCAGCATCTTGTAGGCGATCAGGCCGGCCAGGACGATGGCCAGCATGCTCAGCGTGGTGGCGACCGGCCGCAGGATGAACAGGCGGGAAAGGTTCATGCGCCCGCCTTGGAGCTCGATTTACCGGTGGTCTGTGCCGCGCCCTTGGCGTCCTGGCCCTGCAGGTGCTGGCCGGGGGTGGTGGGCACTTGCGAGCTGTCTTCGACCACATCGACCTTGGTGCCTTCGCGCAAGCGGTCGGTGCCTTCCAGCACCAGGCGGTCGCCGGCGGACAGGCCTTCGAGGATCACGCTGTGCTGGCCATCGCTGGCCCCTACCTTGAGCTTGCGGATGTTGACCTTGCTGTCCTGGTTGACCACGTAGGCGAAGGTGCCGTCGTTGCCGAACTGAATCGCCGCGGCCGGGGCCAGCACCACCTGTTTGAGGGTGTCGGCCAGCAGGCGCACGTTGACGAACTGGTTGGGGAACAGCGCGTGGTCCTTGTTCTGGAACGTGCCCTTGAACTTCAGGGTGCCGGTGGTGGTGTCGATCTGGTTGTCGAGGCTGCCCAATACGCCGGTGGCCTGGAGCTTGCGATCGCCACGGTCCCAGGCTTCGACCGGCAGGCTGGCACCGCTGCGGTAGCGGGCAAGCACGGTGTCCAGTTCGGTTTCCGGCAGGGTGAAGGCGACGTTGATCGGCTCGGTCTGGGTGATCACCACCAGCGCGGTGGTGTCGTTGGCGGCGACCAGGTTGCCCAGGTCCAGTTGGCGCAGGCCCAGGCGGCCGTTGATCGGTGCACGGATCTGGGTGAAATCGAGGTTCAGGCGGGCATCGTTGACAGCGGCCTGGTTGGTCTTGACCAGCCCCTGGAACTGCGCCACCTGGGCTTCAGCGGTGTCGAGGGTCTGCTTGGCGATGCTGTCTTCGGCGTACAAGCCTTTATAGCGGGCCAGGTCGACCTGGGCGTTCTTCAATTGCGCCTGGTTCTGCGCCAGGGTGCCTTCGGCCTGCTGCAGGGCAATGCGGTACGGGCGCGGGTCGATCTCGGCGAGCAGGTCGCCGGCCTTGACCTGCTGGCCTTCCTGGAAGTGGATCTTGACCAGCTCGCCGGCCACCCGGCTGCGCACGTTGACGGTGTTAGTCGCGGTGACGGTACCCAGGGCCTTGTAGTACAGCGGGAAGTCGCCGACGCGCACCGGCTCCACGCGCACCGGCACCGGGTCGCTCGAGGCGCCGAAGCCCGGGCGCCCGCCCATGCCCATGCCTTTGCCCGGCCGGCCAGCGCCCGTCGCGTCCTTGTGGACGGGCGCTGCAGGCCACAGCCACCAGGCCAGCAGGGCCACCAGCAGCAGGATCAGCAGGCCGAACAGCCAGCGACGGGGGGAACGGGAATTGGACACTTGCATGGGACGAACGAACCTTGTTCAGAGAATGACGGCGGGAAGAGCGTGAACGATAAGCACTGGCATCGGATTAGCAAAGGAGCTTTACCCGTGCTTTACCTTCGGCTGACGTTGGTCAGGGAGTGCACTTTAAATGAAAACGGCCTGGAACGTTGTCCAGGCCGTTACCGGGTGTAACCCGCAGGGGCCGCTTTGCGGCCCTTTCGCCGGCAAGCCGGCGCCCACAGGGTTATGTGATCGCCTGTGGGAGCCGGCTTGCCGGCGATGGGCAGCGCAGCAGCCCCAACAACACTTACTTCAGTACAGCCAGCGCCGCGTCGTAGTTCGGCTCGTCGGCGATCTCGCCAACCAGCTCGGAGTGCAGCACCTTGTCGTTTTCATCCAGCACCACCACGGCGCGGGCGGCCAGGCCGGCCAGCGGGCCGTCGGCGATGGCCACGCCGTAGTTTTCCAGGAACTCGCGGCCACGCAGGGTCGACAGGTTCTTCACGTTCTCCAGGCCTTCGGCGCCGCAGAAGCGGGCCTGGGCGAATGGCAGGTCGGCGGAGATGCACAGCACCACGGTGTTGGCCACGTCGTTGGCCTGGGCGTTGAACTTGCGCACCGAGGTGGCGCAGGTCGGGGTGTCGACGCTTGGGAAGATGTTCAGCACCTTGCGCTTGCCGGCGAAGTCTTTCAGCGAAGTGTCAGCCAGGTTGCCGGCAACCAGCGAGAAGGCAGGCGCCTGGGCGCCGACTTGCGGCAGATTACCGCTGACCTGAACCGGGCCGCCTTTGAGAGTCACTTGAGCCATGGGGAAATCATCCTTAGTACGGGGTTGGTAAAAGACCCCGAGTTAAGCATGAAGCCGCGCAAGTGCCTATAAGCAAACATGAAACTGTTCTATTGCCAGACAATTTCTGTGGACAAAAAAATGTCCGGGTGGCGACAACCAACCCGGACATTTCTTATTGCAAGCGGTCGATTCAGCCGATCAGGCCATACACCACCGAGGTCAGGGCCACCAGGCCGATGACAACCACGAACAGGTTCGACAGCGCGCCGCTGTACTTGCGCATCGACGGCACGCGACGGATGGCGTACATCGGCATCAGGAACAGCAGCACGGCGATGATCGGGCCACCGAGGGACTCGATCATGCCGAGGATGCTCGGGTTGAGGGTGGCGACGATCCAGCACACCACCAGCATCAGAGCGGCGACCATGCGGTCCAGGGCCTTGGCGCCCGGGCGCAGGCCGGTCTTGACGATCATGCCCTTGAGGCCTTCGCTGGCACCGATGTAGTGGCCCAGGAACGACTTGGCGATGGCGATGAACGCGATCAGCGGCGCGGCAAAGGCGATGGTCGGCTGGTCGAAGTGGTTGGCCAGGTACGACAGGATCGACAGGTTCTGCGCCTTGGCTTCGGCCAGCTGGGCGCTGCTCAGGGTCAGCACGCAGCTGAACACGAAGAACAGCACCATCAGCACCATCAGCAGGTGGGCGCGGCGCAGGATCTGGCCGCTGCGCTCGTCGGCATGGTCACCGTAGCGGCGCTTCTGGTCGACGGCGAAGGCCGAGATGATCGGCGAGTGGTTGAACGAGAACACCATCACCGGAATGGCCAGCCACACGGTGTGCAGGAAGGCAGAACCCGACGGTACTTGCGACGCGGTGTCCAGGATACCGCCGGTCCAGTGCGGCACCAGGTACAGGGCCAGCAGCGCCAGGGCGACGATGAACGGGTAGACCAGCAGGCTCATGACCTTGACCGTGGCCTGTTCACCGCAACGCACGATCGCCAGCAGGCCGAGGATCAGCACGAACGACAGGATCGCCCGCGGCGGCGGCGCGATGTGCAGCTGGTGCTCCATGAAGCTGCTGACGGTGTTGGTCAGGGCCACGCTGTAGATCAGCAGGATCGGGAAGATGGCGAAGAAGTACAGCACGGTGATCAGCGCACCGGCCTTGATGCCGAAGTGCTCTTCCACGACCTGGGTGATGTCGCCGCCGCTACGCCCGGACAGCACGAAACGGGTCAGGCCGCGGTGGGCGAAGTAAGTCATGGGGAACGCCAGCGCCGCGAGGATCAGCAGCGGCCAGAAGCCGCCGAGGCCGGCGTTGATCGGCAAGAACAGGGTTCCGGCGCCGATGGCTGTGCCGAACAGGCCCAGCATCCAGGTGGTGTCGTGACGCGACCAGCTGCCAAGGGTGGCGGGGGTCGATTCTGCAAAGCGTTGTTCAACGCTTGGGGCCTGCTCATTCATTCCGGGTGAAGCTCCACTCGCAAGACTGCAACAGGCTGAGAATGGCGAAATAGACGTTTCGCCCAACTCAACCGGGGAAGAGGGGCGCGATTGTGCATGCAAAGGTTGCACTTGGGGAAGCCCCGTCCGAGGGACGGTTGCACTTGTCTGTACAAGAGGCCCGGTTTTGCGAGGGTGAAAGCATCGCGGGGCAAGCCCGCTCCCACGCCACCCCTTGCAACGAGGTTTGGCGTGGGAGCGGGCTTGCCCCGCGATTAGGCCGATTCGCTCAGCCCTTGTGCACCGCCGCAAACGCCTCAGCCACCTGGCGCAGGTTGGCCGGACGCAGCCCGGACATGCACACCCGACCGCTGTCGATCAGATACACGCCGAACTCGTCACGCAGGCGACGCACCTGCTCGACGCTGAAGCCGGTGTAGCTGAACATGCCGCGCTGGCGCAGGAAGAACTGGAAGTCCTGGCCCGGCAGCAGCTTGCCGAGCAGGTCGACCAGGCCTTGGCGCATGTCGAGGATACGCTTGCGCATCACTTCCACTTCCGCCACCCACTGGGCATTGAGCGCGTCATCGCCGAGCACGCCGGCCACCAGCTGGGCGCCGAACGCAGGCGGGCTGGAGTAGTTGCGGCGCACCGTGGCCTTGAGCTGGCCGAGCACGCTGACCGCGGTGGCGGCGTCGTCACAGACCACCGACAGGCCCCCTACCCGCTCGCCGTACAGCGAGAAGATTTTCGAGAACGAGTTACTGACCAGGCACGGCACGCCGGCACGGGCCATTTCGCGGATGGCGTAGGCATCCTCGACCAGGCCTTCGCCGAAGCCCTGGTAGGCGATGTCGAGGAACGGGATCAGCTGGCGTGCCTTGACCACTTCGACCACTTGCTGCCACTGGTGCTGGTCCAGGTCGACGCCGGTGGGGTTGTGGCAGCACGGGTGCAGCAGCACCACGCTGTTGGCCGGCAGGGTCTGCAGGGTCGCGAGCATGCCGGCGAAGTCGACGCCACGGCTGGCCGAATCGAAGTACGGGTAGGTATGCACCTTGAAGCCCGCGCCTTCGAAGATCGCCCGGTGGTTGTCCCAGGTCGGGTTGCTGACCCAGACTTCCGAGCCTGGGAAGTAGCGCTTGAGGAAGTCGGCGCCGACTTTCAGCGCGCCGGAACCGCCCACGGTCTGCACGGTGGCCACACGGCCATCGGTCACAGCCGGGTGATCGCTGCCGAACAGCAGCGCCTGGATCGCCTGGCGATAGGCAGCCAGACCTTCCATCGGCAGGTACAGCGACGCTTCATGGGGCTGGCCGGCCAGGCGTTTCTCGACTTCACCCACCGCCGCCAGCTGCGGCACCACGCCGGCTTCGTCGTAGTACAGGCCGATACTCAGGTTGACCTTGTCGGCGCGCGGGTCGGCCTTGAAGGTTTCCATCAGCGAGAGGATCGGGTCGCCGGCATAGGCATCGACATGTTTGAACACAGCGTGCAGCTCCTTGGAAATCAGGACAGTTCAGAAAAGGCTGCAGCGAGGATACCCGCAGACAGGCGTCAGGAACATCACTGATGTGCAAGGGGCTGGATGCGCCGTTGCACACACTGGCCCCTGTGGGAGCGGGTTTACCCGCGAAGATGACACCGCGATGCATGGCACGGGCTACGCCCGTGATCGCGGGCAAGCCCGCTCCCACAGGGATCGCGCCAGCTTGGAAAATTCCGTTTCAGCCAGCCAGTTCCTTCAAACCGGCCAACTCCTGCTCGGTCAACGCCACCCCTTCCCTGCCCGCCACTTCACGCTCGCGATAGCGACGCTCCCCCGGCATGCGCGACAGCCCCACCGCCTGCATCTGCTCCACCAGCTCACGGCTTCGCTGGGCAAAACGCTCCCCTTCGGCCTTGCTCGGGTCGATCACGATGATCAGTTGCCCGGTCCACGGCGTCTTCGCCCCCGGGTGCCCGGACCAGTCGAACTCCCAGGAGAAGTGGCCGCCGGTCAGCGCCGCCGCCAGCAACTCGACCATCATCGACAGCGCCGAGCCCTTGTGCCCGCCGAATGGCAGCAGCGCGCCACCTTCGAGAATGGCCTTCGGA
Source organism: Pseudomonas oryziphila (assembly GCF_003940825.1). Classification (NCBI taxonomy): domain Bacteria; kingdom Pseudomonadati; phylum Pseudomonadota; class Gammaproteobacteria; order Pseudomonadales; family Pseudomonadaceae; genus Pseudomonas; species Pseudomonas oryziphila. The sequence goes on from NZ_CP034338.1 coordinate 3,167,869, forward strand.
TCGGTGGTGGGCTGCCCGCCGGCATCCACGCCCATGCCTTCAGGCAATTGCTGGCCGGCACGGGCGGCGATCTGCACGTCACCGTGGGCCATGGCGCTGGTGGCCATGTCGAACACGATCGGATCGTGCCCGGCGCACGGCGCGGCAAAAGCGATGGGGTTAGTGCCGAACAACGGCTTGCGCGCACCGTGGGGCACCACGCAGGTCATGCTGTTGACCACGCTCAGGGCCACCAGGCCTTCATCGGCGAACGGCTCGACATCCGGCCACAGGGCGGCGAAGTGGTGCGAATTGTGGATCGCCAGCACGGCGATACCGGCGCTGCGGGCCTTCTCCACCAGCAGCGCGCGCGCCGCCGCCAGGGCCGGCTGGGCAAAACCGCCGCCGGCATCGACCCGCACATAGCCCGACGCCACGTCGGTCACCTGCGGCACGGCCGTGCCATCCACCCAGCCGCTGGCCAGGGTCGAGACGTAACCGGGAATACGGAACACACCATGGCTGTGGGCGCCATCGCGCTGGGCGCTGGCGCAGTTATGGGCCAGCACGGCAGCCACCGCTGCGCTGCAGCCATGGCGTTGGAGGATCGTTTGCAACAGCGCCTGCAGCTCGGCAAAGGGCACGCGCACGGCAGGGCTGGTGGACGGTGCGGACATCTGAAGCTCCTTTCTTGGTATTGGAATGGCTACAGCGCAACGCCCTGACTTTCCCGTGAATGACAGCTATCTGTCAAATATTGACTTGATGACAGAAAACAGCCATTTTCTTCTCCACGCCAGAAATCAGCCGGAGCGCTACATGAGCCAATCGATCAAGCAACGCCTGGAAAGCAGCCTCGACAGCGCTGCCGCCTCTGGCCGCAAGATCGCCAGCTACATGCTCGCCAACCTGCACGAGCTGCCGTTCCAGACTTCGGCGAGCATCGCCGCCAAGCTCGACGTCAGCGAATCGAGTGTCGGCCGCTTCTGTCGTGCGCTGGGCTACGCCCACCTCAAGGCGCTCAAGCAGGACTTGCAGAACGACCTCGGTGATGGCCCCTGGCTGGTGGGTGATCGCCTGCAGGAGTTTCGCCAGCAACCCGAAGACGGCCGCGAACACGCCGGCAGCCTGGAGCTGGAAATGGCCGCCCTGGTCCGTGTGCACGAATACAGCCGCAGCGAGGCCTGGCGCCAGGTAGCCCGCCGCCTGGCCAATAAACCCCAGGTGTTCATCGCCGGCTTCCAGACCGAACGCGGCATTGCCCTGTGCATGACCCACCTGCTGCAGTACCTGCGCAATGGCGTGCACTGCGTGGATGGCAGCGCCGGCCACTTCGGCGAGGTGCTGCTGGGCAAGCCCGAGGACCTCACCCTGGTGGTGTTCGAAGCCCGCCGCTACTCGCGTCACGCCCTGCAGTTGTGCCAAAAGGCCCGCGCCCTGGGCATCCCAGTGACGCTGGTCACCGACACCTTCTGTGACTGGGCCGATGCCAACGCCGACGAGGTGTTCCGCATCCCCACCGAATTCAATCTGTTCTGGGACTCCACGGCGGCGATGCTGTCGTGGGTGCACCTGATGGTCAACGAGGTCTGCAAGAAGCTCGGGCCGGATGTTGAAAAACGCTTGGAAGCAACTGCCGCTCTACATAACGAGTTCGTCGGCTACACCTCGTGGCCGGCGGGCAAACAACAATAGCAAGAGTGTTGGTACAGAGGTGCGAGATGAAAAGATCCATGGCTGTGGTGGGTGCGTGCGCCCTGCTGCTGGCGGGTGCCGCCAGCGCCGAAACCCTGCGCTTTGCCACCGAAGGCGCCTACCCGCCCTTCAACTATGTCGATGCCGATAACAAGCTGCATGGCTTCGATATCGACATCACCCACGCCCTGTGCGAGCAGATGAAGGTCGAGTGCACCCTGGTGGCACAGGACTGGGAAGGCATCATCCCGGCCCTGATGGCACGCAAGTACGACGCCGTGGTGGCGTCGATGATCGACACCGAAGAACGACGCAAGAAGATCGCCTTCACCGACCACTACTACCGCACCCCGCTGACCGTGGCCGTGGCCAAGGACAGCAAGATCACCGACGCGCAGACCGACTTCGTCGGCTACACCGTCGGCGCCCAGTCCTCCTCCACCCAGGCGATCTACGCCGAAGACGTGTACGGCAAGGCCGGCGCCGACGTGAAGCTGTACCCGACCATGGACGAAGCCAACGCCGACCTTGCCGCCGGGCGCCTGGACGGGGTGATCGCCGACAAGTTCCCGCTGCACGAGTGGCTGGACAAGAACGGCCAGGACTGCTGCAAGATCCTCGGCGACGTCAAGGACACCAAGGCCGATGCGGCAATTGCCGTGCGCAAGGACGACGAGGCGCTGCGCACACGGTTGAATGCGGCCCTGGCGGCGATCGTGGCCAATGGCACGTACCAGAAGATCGCCAGCAAGTACTTTGCCTTCGATATCTATAACTGATGTGGCGTTGAGAGCAGCTTGGGGCGGTTCATGCATCTGCTGACTGCCCCGGCCCTATCGCTGGCAAGCCAGCTCCCACAGGGATAAGCACACACTCTGTGGGAGCTGGCTTGCCAGCGATAGGGCCAGCCGGAGCAACTCCACAGTCGAGGATGCCCCGCAAGCCAAACCCAACCGAACTGGGGACTCCACCCATGCTCGATCAACTGTCTCTACTGTCCTTCGCCAGCGGCGGCTGGGGTCAGGCGCTGCTGGCCGGCGCCCTGGTGACCGTGTCGCTGGCCCTCGCCTGCCTGCCCGTCGGCCTGCCGCTGGGGCTGCTGGTGGCCCTGGCCGCACGTTCGCGCAAACGCCTGCCACGGGCCTGGGCCACCACCTTCTCCACGGTGTTCCGCGGCCTGCCCGAACTGCTCACCCTGCTGATCATCTACTACGGCTGCCAGATCGCCGCGCAGAAGATCCTCGCCGCCCTGGGCTACCCGGGCGAGGTGCTGATCAACACCTTCCTCGCCGCCATGGTCGCCTTCAGCCTGGTGTTCGCCGCGTTTTCCAGCGAAATCTGGCTGATGGCCTTCAAGACCCTGCCCAAGGGCCAGCTGGAGGCCTGCTCGGCCCTGGGCCTGAGCAAGCGCACCGGGTTCTTCAAGGTGGTGCTGCCGCAGCTCACGCGCATCGCCCTGCCGGGGCTTTCGAACAACTGGCTGAGCCTGCTCAAGGACACCTCGCTGGTGTCGACCATCTCGCTGATCGACCTGATGCGCCAGACCAACCTGGCGGTCAGCGTGACCAAGGAGCCGATGTTCTTCTACGGCGTGGCCTGCTTGATCTACCTGCTGTTCTCGGCAGTCTCGGGCCGGGTCTTCGCCTTGCTTGAAAAACGCAGCAACCGCCACCTGCAAGGAGCCCGCACATGAGCCTCGAACAACTGCTGGCCTACGTGCTCGACCCAGACCTGCTGGAGCGCTACGGCCCTCGCTTCGTCGACGGCCTGCTGGTCACCGCCAAGCTGGTGGCCATCTCGTTCACCCTGGGCGCACTGCTGGGTATGCTGCTGGCCCTGGCGCGGATGTCGCGCAACCTCGTGCTGCAGCGCCTGGCCGCCGGCTACGTGTACTTCTTCCGCGGCTCGCCACTGCTGGCCCAGCTGTTCCTGCTGTACTACGGGCTGGGCTCGCTCAAGGGTTTCTGGCAGGACGTCGGGCTGTGGTGGTTCTTCCGCGAGGCATGGTACTGCGCCCTGCTCGCCTTCACCCTGAACACCGCGGCCTACCAGGCGGAGATCTTCCGCGCCAGCCTGCTGGCCATCGCCCCGGGGCAGTACGAGGCGGCCAAGGCGCTCAACCTCAAGCGCTCGACCACCTTCTTCAAGGTGATCCTGCCGCAATCGCTGCTGGTGGCCATCGGCCCGCTGGGCAACGAGCTGATCATGATGATCAAGGCCAGCGCCATCGCCTCGCTGGTGACCATCTTCGACCTGATGGGGGTGACCAAGCTGGCCTTCTCGCGCAGCTTCGACTTCCAGATCTACCTGTGGGCGGCGGTGCTCTACCTGCTGATCGTCGAGATCGTCCGGCGCACCCTGAAACACCTGGAGGCCCGCCTGGGCCGCCACCTGAACTGATTGAAGGATACGTTCCATGCATTGCCAAACCATCGTTCTGGGCGCCGGTATCGTCGGCGTCAGCACCGCGCTGCACCTGCAGGCGCGCGGCCGCCAGGTGATCCTCATCGACCGCGACGAGCCGGGCAGCGGCACCAGCCACGGCAACGCCGGGCTGATCGAGCGCTCCAGCGTGATCCCCTATGCCTTCCCCCGGCAGTTCGGCGCGCTGCTGCGCTACGGCCTCAATCGCCAGCCCGACGTGCGCTACAGCCTGCTGCACCTGCCCAAGGCCGCGCCCTGGCTGCTGCGCTACTGGCAGCAATCGGCGCCGGGCCGCGTGGCCGAAGCCGCGGCGGACATGCTGCCGCTGGTGCAACGCTGCGTCGAGGAACACGACGCCCTGATCGAGGCCGCCGGGCTGCAAGGCCTGGTGCAGGCCAAGGGCTGGATCGAGGTATACCGCGACAGCGCGCTGTTCGAGCAGGCCAAGCAGGATGTGCTGGGCCTGGCGCGCTATGGCCTGAAATACGAATTCCTCGACCGTGGGCAACTGCAAGCCCGCGAGCAGGGGCTCGACGGCGGCGTGGTCGGCGGCATCCACTGGCTCGACCCGAAGACCGTGAGCAACCCCGGCGGCCTCACCCGTGGCTATGCCGCCCTGTTCGTCCAACGTGGCGGCCAGTTCCTGCATGGCGACGCCCGCACCCTGCAACGCAGCGAAGGCGGCTGGCAGGTCGATACCCAGCGCGGCGCGGTCACTGCCGACGAAGTAGTGGCCTGCCTCGGCCCGCAATCCGCAGAGCTCTATGAGCGCCTGGGTTACCACTTCCCGCTGGGGATCAAGCGCGGCTACCACATGCACTACGGCACCCGCGACGGCGCCGAACTACAGCATTCGGTCTGCGACACCCAGGGCGGCTACGTACTGGCGCCGATGGCCCGCGGCGTGCGCCTGACCACCGGCATCGAGTTCGCCGCCAGCGACGCCCCCGGCAACGAGATCCAGCTGCGCCGCTGCGAAGCCCTGGCGCGCAAACTGTTCCCGGCCCTGGGTGAACGCCTGGACGACAAGCCCTGGCTGGGCCGCCGCCCGTGCCTGCCGGACATGCGCCCGGTGATCGGCCCGGCACCTCGGCACCAGGGCCTGTGGTTCAACTTCGGCCACGCCCACCACGGCCTCACCCTGGGCCCGGTCAGCGGCCGCCTGCTGGCCGAGCTGATGACCGGCGAACGCCCTTTCACCGACCCTGCGCCCTATAGCGCCGCACGCTTCGACTGAACCCTGAGCGGGAGAACAATAACGATGTCCGCACCTTCCAGTCTTGCCAGCCTTGCCACTCCACAACCCACGCCCGACCTGCGCCCGGAGCTGATCCGCATCGAGGGATTGAACAAGCACTACGGCGCGTTTCACGTGCTGCACGATATCGACCTGTCGGTGCGCGAAGGCGAGCGCATCGTGCTGTGCGGCCCGTCGGGCTCGGGTAAATCGACGCTGATCCGCTGCATCAACCGCCTGGAGATCGCCCAGCAGGGCAGTATCCAGGTGGCCGGCATCGACGTGGCCGGCACCGACCGCAAAGCCACCCAGATCCGCAGCGAAATCGGCATGGTGTTCCAGCACTTCAACCTGTTCCCGCACATGAGCGTGCTCGACAACTGCCTGCTGGCGCCCACCAGCGTGCGCGGCCTGTCGCGCAAGGACGCCGAGGAACGGGCGCGCATGTACCTGGCCAAGGTCGGCATCGAAAACCAGGCGCACAAGTACCCCAGCCAGCTCTCCGGCGGCCAGCAACAGCGCGTGGCCATCGCCCGGGCGCTGTGCATGAAGCCGCGGATCATACTGTTCGACGAACCCACCTCGGCGCTCGACCCAGAGATGGTCGCCGAGGTGCTGGACGTGCTGGTGCAGCTGGCCGGCACCGGCATGACCATGCTCTGCGTCACCCACGAAATGGGCTTCGCCCGCCAGGTGGCCGAGCGCGTGCTGTTCCTTGAAGGCGGGCAGATCATCGAGGACAGCCCGCCCGAGCTGTTCTTCGGCCAGCCACGCACGGCCCGGGCGCAGGCGTTCCTCAAGCAGATCCTGCACTGAGCCCGTTGGCGCGGGGCAAGCCCGCGCCGCTTACTGGCCGGCCGGCGTGAGTTGTTTGAGGCGCTCGCTGGCCGGCGCCGGGCGCCCGTACAGGTAGCCCTGGAAGTGCGAGCAACCTTCGGCCATCAGCCGCTGCATCTGTTCCTCCGACTCCACCCCTTCGGCCGTGGTCTTGATCATCAGGCTGTTGGACAGCTCGGTGATGGCGCGGATGATCGACATCGCCTCGCGGCTGTCGCACATGTCGTGGACGAACGACTTGTCGATCTTGATCCGGTCGAACGGGAACGAGCGCAGGTAACCCAGCGACGAGTAGCCGGTGCCGAAGTCGTCGAGGGAGATCGACACCCCCAGGTCCTTCAGTGCCCTTAAGGTGCGCACGTTTTCCTCGCTGTTGCCCAGCAGCACCGACTCGGTGATCTCCAGCTCCAGGCGCGTGGCCGGCAGCCCCGAGTCGGCCAGGGCCAGGGCCACGGTGTGGACCAGGTTGGCATTCTTGAACTGCACCGGCGACAGGTTGACCGAAACCGTCTGCTCGGTGCCCCAGCTTGCCGCTTCCTGGCAGGCCAGGTTGAGCGCGCGAACACCGAGTTCGTGGATCAACCCGGTCTCTTCGGCAATCGGAATGAAGTCCATGGGCATGATCATGCCGCGCACCGGGTGCTCCCAGCGCAGCAGCGCCTCGTAGCCGGTGACGCTGTTGCTCTGCTGGTCGACCACGGCCTGGTAGTGCAGTTGCAGCTGGCCCAGGTGCAGGGCCGTGCGCAGGTCGGTCTCCACCAGGCGCCGCTGGCGGGCAGCCACGTCCAGCTCGACATGGAAGCTCTCGAAACGGTTGCGGCCGTTGCGCTTGGCTTCGTACAGGGCCATGTCGGCGTAACCGAGCAGTTGTTCGGCGTTGTCGTGATCGTCCGGCGCGATCGCCACGCCGATGCTCACCCCCACGCTGAACTGGTGGCCTTCGATATGGAACGGCGGGCTGATTGCATCGATCAGGCGCTGCGCGGTGTTGCGCGCGGCCTCGCGGTTATCCAGGCCGACCAGCACCACGGCAAACTCGTCACCGCCGAGGCGCGCCAGGGTGTCGTGCTCGCGCAGCTCGCGGCGCAGGCGCTTGCCGAGGGCACGCAGTAACTTGTCGCCGAAGGCGTGGCCGAGGGTGTCGTTGATGTTCTTGAAGTTGTCCAGGTCCAGGCACAGGGTGGCGGTCAGCTTGCCGCTGTCCTCGCCGCGCAGCAGGGCCTGCTTGAGCCGTTCATGGAACAGCGTGCGGTTGGGCAGCCCGGTCAGCGCGTCATGGTGGGCCATGTGGTGAATCTGGGCGTGGGCGGCCAGTTCCTCGGTGGCATCCTCGGCCACGTACAGCACGTAGTCGCCCTGCCCGGCGCGGCCCTCGCAGCGCAGGGTGCGGCTGCGCAGGGTACGCGGGCCACTGGCGGTGTCGACGCGGGTTTCGGCGACATAGCCCTTGCTGCTGCGCGCGCCGCGGGCCAGTTGCTGCTCCAGGTACTCCGCCGCCTCCGGGGCCAGGCCCTGCCCGGGCAACTGGCCGACCAGGCTGACGCCCTGGCCACCGAACAGGCGCTCGGCCTGGGGGTTGGCCAGCAGGATCTGCTCGCTTGCCAAGTCCTGCACGATGACACTGGCCGGGATATTGCCGATCACCGAGTCGAGGAACTGCGACAGGGTGGTCATCTCCTGGCTGTATTGCTCGGCCAGCTCCTTGGCCTTGAGCAGTTCCAGCTCCTGCTGGCGGCGCTCGGACATATCGCGGGTGATCTTGGCAAAACCGATCAACTGGCCGCTGCCTTCGTCGACGATCGGCTCGATCACCACGCTGGTCCAGAAGTGCGAACCGTCCTTGCGCTGGCGCAAGCCGTCTGCCTGGAAGCGCCCGGCTTCCAGGGCGGTTGCCAGGCTCAGGGCCGGCAGGCCGGCATCGCGGTCGGCGTCGGTGTAGAACACCGAGAAATGCTGGCCAACGATTTCCTCGGCATGGTAGCCCTTGGCCCGCTGCGCCCCCGGATTCCAACTGGCGACGACACCCTCGGGGGTCAGCAGGTAGATGGCGTAGTCGACCACGCTCTGGATCAACAGGCGGGACAGGGTCTCTGGGCTTGCAGCTAGCGGCATGGGATTTACCTGAGCAAGGAAGCTTCCGGACTTCGCGTCAGACCAGTCCGAAAATACGAATTACTGGCATTATGCCGCCAGACGAACGGTTTTTGTGAAGTGCGTCACAAAAAAATCGCGCGTATTCAATGGCGGTACGGTGTGACCAGAAAATTGCGCAGCTGCGGGTCATCGTCCAACGCGATCTCGCGTACCGGGCGCGACAGGTCGGCCAGCACGGCCTGGCAGAAGCTCATGGCCGGGGCATCCCCGGCATAGCAACGCAGCAGCCAGTCGACCCGGCCGTCGCTCAGCAACTGCAGGGCCACGGCGCGGCCTACGCCCTGGCGCCGATAGCGCTTGAGGATGAACAGGTCGGCCAGCTCCAGTGCATCGATGCCCGGCAGCTCGCTGCGCTCGACCAGCACGAAGCCGGCGATGAAGCCATCCACCAGGACCAGGTGGGCGGCCCAGTCGGGGGACTGCCAATAGCGCTCGAAGTGCGGTTCGTGGAGGTAGAAGCGCCCGTCCACCTCGACATCCTCCTGCTCCCAATCGGACGATTCGTAGGCATAGAACTGGTAGAGGTTGCGCACCAGATCGGCCTGCTCGGGGCCGGTCTGGAGCAGTTCGATGGGGGTGGGCATCAAGGGCGCTCGGGCAGTGAGGAAGCGCGATTCTAGCGCCAAGCTGGCAACTGCACAGTACCCTGTGGCAGCAACTTTCTTGTGTTGCTCGCGTCGGCCTCATCGCCGGCAAGCCGGCTCCCACATCAATCGCGCCATCCTCAAGGCCAGCGCTGCACCTGTGGGAGCCGGCTTGCCGGCGATGAGGCCAGTGAGCCACTAACTCAGCGCCGCCACCGCATCGATTTCCACCAGCATGCCGTCCAGCGCCAGCCGCGGTACCGGGATCAAGGTGCAGGTCGGGGTCATGCTGCCATCCCAGGCGCGGGTCGCTGCGGCCACCCATTGCTGCAACCGGGTTTCGCTGTGGTCCACCACCAGCAGGGTGAGTTTGAACACGTCCTGCAGGCTGGCACCTTTGGAGGCCAGGGCGATCTTCAGGTTGATCAGCGCCTGACGCACCTGCGCGTCGAACTGTGGCGACAGCGCGCCATCCAGGCCCTCGCCGCCCTGCCCGGCCACATACACCAGGCGACTGCCGGCGCGTACTTCGGCGACATGGGAATAGGCGTTGGCGCTGGGGTCGTAGAGGCCTTCGGGGTTGGACAGGGTAAAAGCCTTTGGTTGGGGCATGGGCACGCTCCATCGTGGGAAGAGCGGGCGAGTATCAGACCTCAGGTTTGGTTGAGGTCAAGCAGGGGCGCGACTCTGTTTATGGACAGTGAAGGCTGCGAGGTGTCCGGCGGAGGTTTTGCAGCGCCTATGAGATCGAGCGCCGCCCGCGCGGCGCTTCGCGGGTAAACCCGCTCCCACAGTTTGTTTCGGGCCAGTCTTTCCTGTGCCATCACCTGGTCTGCCTTGTTGGTACGACGCGGTTTCAGTGTGGGCGTTGCCGCCGCCCCGCATGACTCGAGGCAGGCACCAGGGCAGGCGCCGGTACTTTCACAGGAATAATTGGCCCGAAACAAACTGTGGGAGCGGGTTCACCCGCGAAGCGCCGCGCGGGCGGCGCTCGATCTGATAGGCGCTGCAAACCTGTCGCCTTACACCTGGCTGCCCAAACACCATTCCAAGACATGCACCTGGCTGCCCACCCACCATTCCATGACATACACCCCGCGCCCACCCCCAGTTGTCTTTACCCGCCACACCCCGCACACTCACTGCCGCCAGCCAGGAAGCGGAGTCCGCAGTGCCCACGCCACGCCAGTTCAGCAAGAAAACCAGCACCAGCAACATGCTGCGGCTCAAGACCAGCGACGGCAGCGCCCAGCGGCCTTACCGAGTCGACTTTGTCCTGCTCGAACATTTCTCCATGGCCAGCTTCACCGTGGCCATGGACGTGCTGGTCACCGCCAACCTGCTGCGGGCCGACAGTTTTGCCTTCACCCCCCTGTCGCTGGGCGGCGGCGACCGGGTGCTCAGCGACCTGGGCCTGGAGCTGGTGGCCAGCCCGCTGGTACCGACCGACCTGCACGACCTCGACCTGCTGGTGATCTGCGGCGGCCTGCGCACCCCGCTCAAATACCCGACCCTCGACCGCCTGCTCGGCGACTGCGCCGCCCACGGCATGACCCTGGGCGGGCTGTGGAACGGCGCCTGGTTCCTCGGCCGCGCCGGGGTGCTCGACGACTACGGTTGCAGTGTTCACCCCGAGCAGCGCGCCAGCCTCAGCGAATGCAGCCCGCAAACCCGCATCACCCCGGCCAGCTTCACCCTCGACCGTGACCGCCTCAGCGCCGCCAGCCCCAACGGCGCCATGGAACTGATGCTCGGCCTGGTCCGCCGGCTGTACGGCGATGCCCTGGCCGAGGGCGTGGAAGAGATCCTGTCGTTCTCCGGGGCGCGCTATCGCCAGGTTGGCCCGGGGGCGAAAAAGTCCATGAGCCTGCACCTGCGCACCATCGTCGAGCTGATGGAAAACAACCTCGAGGAAACCCTGAGCCTCGACCAACTTGCGGCCTACTCCGGGCGCTCCCGGCGGCAGATCGACCGGTTGTTCCAGGCCCAGCTCGGCACCTCGCCACGGCGCTACTACATGGAGCTGCGCATCACCAAGAGCCGGCGCTTGCTGCAATATTCCGACCTTTCGGTGATGGAAGTGGCGGTGGCTTGCGGGTTTGTCTCGGTGTCGCACTTCAGCAAGTGCTATGCGGCGTACTTTGGCTACCCACCATCACGCGAGCAGCGCTTGGGCGAGTAAGCCGCTAGCCCGGCTCATCGAGCAGTTGCCTTATGACACGCTCCTGCCCGTCGTAATCGCCCTCGCCGAAATGCACATGCCGCACCTGCCCCTTGCGATCGACAAAGTAGTGCGCGGGCCAGAACTGGTTACCCCAGGCATTCCAGATCCGATAGTCATTGTCCACCGCCACCGGATAGCCGATATCCAACCGCTTGACCTGCTCGCGCAGGCTGGCGAGATCGTGCTCGTAGTCGTACTCCGGCGTGTGCACCCCGACCACCACCAGCCCCTGGTCGGCATAGCGCCGCGCCCAGTCGTTGACGTGGGGCAGGCTGCGCCGGCAGTTGATGCAGTCGTAGGTCCAGAAATCCACCAGCACCACCTTGCCCTTGAGCTGTTGCCCCTCCAGCGGTGGTGAGTTCAGCCACTGCTCGGCGCCGGCCAGCGACGGCATCGGGCCGTAGTTGTCGCGTGCCAGCAGGTGGCCAGCCAGCCCCAGCCCGACCAGGGCCAGGGCCACGCCGCCGGCCTTGAGCAGGCGACGTTTGCTCCCTTTACCGCGCGGATCAGTTGTCATGGCAGCTGCTGGTGGCATAGGTGCGGTACTCGACGCTTTGCGGCTTGCCGTGGGAATCGAGGTAGTCCATGCGGGTGTTGACCAGGCCACAGCCAGTGCGCTGGTCATCTTTTACCGACAGGACTTTCTTGATGTCCAGATGGTCCCCGTAGCGATACTGCATCACGCTGCTGTCGTTCATCGAGGTGCTGCTGGCCTGGGCGGTGATGGCACCCAGGCCAAGGATGGCGAACAGGGCAGCGCTGGTAAAAGTCTTGAGGGTCATGGCATCTCTCCTGGTGCAGCTTCTTGGGTGGGGAGGCGTTGCTCCCCGGTCGAGAGCCATTTCAACGCTGCCAGGTATCGCGCTTGTGTCCTGCGAGGCACCGAAGTGCCTGCGCATGTATCTGCAGCCGCGCCAGATACACTGCAATACAAACCGCCGCAGGCAAGGCCGAACGCGCTCTGTACACTGCGCCCACACCCAACACAAGGACACCTCCGATGGAACACGTCGATCACATCCTGGTCGTTGACGACGACCGCGAGATCCGCGAGCTGGTCGGCAACTACCTGAAGAAGAACGGCCTGCGCACCAGCATCGTCGCCGATGGCCGGCAGATGCGCGCCTTCCTGGAGAACAACGCCGTCGACCTGATCGTCCTCGACATCATGATGCCCGGGGACGACGGCCTGCTGCTGTGCCGCGAGCTGCGCGCCGGCAAGCACCGCAACACGCCGGTGCTGATGCTGACCGCGCGCAACGATGAAACCGATCGCATCATCGGCCTGGAAATGGGCGCCGACGACTACCTGACCAAGCCCTTCTCCGCCCGCGAGTTGCTGGCGCGGATCAACGCCGTGCTGCGCCGCACGCGCATGCTGCCGCCCAACCTGACCATCAGCGAAAGCAGCCGACTGATCGCTTTCGGCCCCTGGCGCCTGGACACCACCTCGCGTCACCTGCTGGACGCCGAAGGGACCCTGGTGGCGCTGTCCGGCGCCGAATACCGGCTGCTGCGGGTATTCCTCGACCACCCGCAACGGGTGCTCAGCCGCGAACAACTGCTCAACCTCACCCAAGGCCGCGAGGCCGACATCTTCGACCGCTCCATCGACCTGCTGGTCAGCCGCCTGCGCCAGCGCCTGGGCGACGACGCCCGCGAGCCTACCTGCATCAAGACCGTGCGCAGCGAGGGCTATGTGTTCTCGCTGCCGGTGCAACTGCTGGAGTCGCCTGCATGAAATGGCCGCGCACCCTCGCCTCGCGCCTGGCGCTGATCTTCTTCACCGGGCTGGTGCTGGCCTACGGCCTGTCGTTCAGCCTGCAGGCGTATGAGCGCTACGTCAGCAGCCGCTCGATGATGCTCAGCAACCTGGAGCTGGACGTGTCCACCTCGGTGGCCATCCTCGACCGCCTGCCCGCCGCCGAGCGCCCGGCCTGGTTGCCGCGCCTGGAGCGGCGCACCTACCGCTACCGCCTCGACGGCGGGCTGCCCGGCGAGGCCATGCCCAGTGCCGAAGCGCCCATGGCCGCCGAGTCGATCGTCAAGGCCATCGGTGATCGCTATCAGTTGACCTTCCTCGAGATCCCCGGCCCCAACGCGCACTTCCAGGCCCACCTGCGCCTGGCCGACGGCGCGCCATTGACCATCGACGTGACCCCGGCGCCGGTGCCGGTGGCCACCTGGCTGCCGGTGGTGCTGCTGATCCAGCTGCTGGTGCTGCTGCTCTGCACCTGGCTGGCCGTACGCCTGGCCATCGGCCCGCTGACCCGCCTGGTGCAGGCGGTGGACAACCTCGACCCGAACCACCCCGGCCCGCTGCTGGACGAAAGCGGCCCGCGCGAGGTGCGCTACGCCGCCGTCGCCTTCAATGCCCTGCAGGCGCGTATCGCGGCCTACCTCAAGGAACGCATGCAGCTGCTTGCGGCGATCTCCCACGACCTGCAAACGCCGATCACCCGCATGAAATTGCGGGTCGAACAGATGGACGACGGGCTGGAAAAGGACAAATTGTGGCACGACCTCGATGCCATGGAGCATCTGGTGCGCGAAGGCGTGGCCTACGCCCGCAGCATGGACAGCGGCACTGAGGCACCGTGCAAGGTCAACCTGGATGCCTTCCTCGACAGCCTGGTGTTCGACTACCAGGACAGCGGCGCCCGGGTTGAGCGCCGTGGCAGCACCCAGGCCACCCTGCAGGCGCGGCCCCACGCCCTGCGCCGGGTGCTGGTCAACCTGGTGGACAACGCCCTGAAATTTGCCGGTGCCGCCCAGCTTGAAGTCGACCATGAGGGCGGCGTGACGCTGATCCGGGTACTCGACGACGGCCCGGGCATCCCTGCGGCGGAGCTCGATGAAGTGCTCAAGCCGTTCTACCGGGTCGAGGGGTCGCGCAATCGCAGCACCGGCGGCACCGGACTGGGCCTGGCCATCGCCCATCAGCTGACCCAGGCCATGGGCGGCAGCCTGACCTTGCGCAACCGCGCAGAAGGCGGGCTGTGCGCGCAGATCGAGCTGCGCTGAGCGGTTCGCCCGGCCTCGGGGCACAACTACCTTGGATTGCTTGCACTGGCCTCATCGCTGGCAAGCCAGCTCCCACAGGGTTAACGCATGGCGCGGGCTGATGCGGTCGGCGTGGGAGCCGGCTTGCCGGCGATGAGGCCATAAAGGCAAAGCGGATCTACAAACCGATACACAACCCCCAACCCGCCGACACACTGCAGATACCCCACCCGCACACACTCCCGGCCACCACAGAGCGACGGCACCCCGCCGTCGTCGCACACCCCGGGAAACCCATCGATGAAAGCCTTGCCGCTGGCATTCGCCCTGATGTTCGCCGCCGTCCCCCTCAAGCTCATCGCCAAGGCAGCCCTGCCACTGCGCCGCCCGGCCACGTCCCACTGATCCCAAGGAGTCCTGCCATGTTGACGCACACCCTGACCCGCCCGTTCACCGCCCTCGATCGCATCGGCAGCTGGGGCGCCGACGTGCCGCTTCGGCTATTCCTGGCCTGGGAGTTCTTCGAATCGGGGCTGGAAAAATTCAACGGCGCCAACTGGTTCGCCGACTTGCAAGGGAGCTTCCCGTTCCCCTTCGACCTGCTGCCGGCGAGCCTGAACTGGCAATTGTCGATGTGGGCCGAGCTGCTTTGCCCGCTGCTTCTGCTGTTGGGCCTGGGCACGCGACTGGCCAGCGCGGTGCTGGCGGTGGTGACGCTGGTGGCGATTGCCGCCGTGCATTGGCCGACCGAGTGGTCAAGCCTTGCCGAGCTGGCCCAGGGCTATGCAATCAGCGACCAGGGGCATGGCAACTTCAAGTTGCCGCTGATCTACCTGGTGGCACTGCTGCCGTTGCTGCTCAAAGGTTCGGGGCGCCTGAGCCTGGACCACTGGCTGTGGCGTCAGGCCTGAACTCACAAAAAAGGGCCCACGCTCGGTGAGCGTGGGCCCTGATGCCGGTCAGTCAAGCCAATTGGGGCCGCTTTGCGGCCCTTCGCGGGTAAACCCGCTCCCACAGGATTGCGCAAAGCCTCAAGCTGGCGCGAAACCTGTGGGAGCGGGTTTACCCGCGAAGGGCTGCAAAGCAGCCCCATCACCGACGATGAAACGTTACCTGACGGGACCAGCTTCGACCCCGCCCATCTGGCCGAAGCGCCCGGCCTGGAAGTCGTCGAACGACTCGGCGATCTGGGCCTGGCTGTTCATCACGAACGGGCCGTAACCTACGATCGGCTCGTCGATCGGCTCGCCGCTGAGCAGCAGCACGCTGACGTCCTCCAGCGCGTCGATGCGCAGCCCTTCGCCGTCACGCTCGAACAACACCAGGCTGGCCGGGCCGGCCTCGCGCTCGCCGTTGACCCGCAGCGTGCCGCGCAACACCACCAGTGCCGCGTTGCGCCCGCTGGCAACCGGCAACTGCAGGCTGGCGCCGGCCTTCAGGCGCAGGTCCCACACATCCATGTCGGTGAAGGTGCGGGCCGGGCCCTGGTGCTCGAGGTAGCGGCCGGCGATCACCCGCAGGCTGCCCGCCTCGCCCTTCAGCGCCACCACCGGGATGTCGCTGGCCAGCAGGGTCTGGTAGCCGGCGGCGGCGCGCTTGTCCTTGGCCGGCAGGTTGACCCACAACTGCACCATCTCCAGGGTGCCGCCACGCTTGGCAAAGGCCGGCGAGTGGAACTCCTCGTGAATGATGCCGCCCGCGGCGGTCATCCACTGCACGTCACCCGGTCCGATCAGGCCACCGGCGCCGGTGGAATCGCGGTGCTCCAGCTCGCCCTGATAGACGATGGTCACCGTTTCGAAACCGCGGTGCGGGTGCTGGCCGACGCCACGGCGGGCACTGGTGGGGGCGAAATCATGGGGACCGGCGTAGTCCAGCAGCAGGAACGGGCTGATATGCCGGGCCAGATGATCGTAGGTGAACAGGCTGCGTACCGGGAAACCGTCACCCACCCAGTGGGCGTGGGGGCTGCGGTGGATACCCTGGATCTTTTTCATGAGAAACCTCCTCTCGTGGATGAACACCACCTTACAGATGAGGTTAATCGTGCACTAGACGGCCAAATTGGCATGCATCGTTCTACAAATGGAACAATCCGACCGCGCCGGCGAACTGGCCGGTACAGCCGGCAGAGGTATCAGACCCCCTGTGCCTCGGCCTGCTCATGGGCCTGGCGCAAGCGCTCGCGACTGTTGCTCAGGTGCAGGCGCATGGCCATTTTCGCGCCTTCGCTGTCGCGCCGGGCAATGGCCTCGTAGATGGCTTCGTGCTCGTGCATCAGCCGGCCCATGTAATGGGCCTGGTCGTCATGGGCCAGGCGCGCGGAGTTGAGGCGGGTGCGCGGGATGATGCTGGTGCCCAGGTGATTGATGATATCGGCGAAGTAGTGATTGCCGCTGGCCTGGGCGATGCGCAGGTGGAACTGGAAGTCCGCCGAGACCGCGTCCGAGGCGTGGGCCGCGCCTTCGTTGAGCTCGTCGAGAGCGGCGCGCATGCCGGCCAGCTGCTCGTCGTTGCGCCGCTGCGCGGCAAGCCCGGCCGACTCGATCTCCAGGGCGATACGCAGTTCCAGCACCGCCAGCACTTCGCGCAGGGTGACAACGGTGGCCGGATCGATACGGAAACCGCCGGCAGTCGGCGCGTCCAGGACGAATGTGCCAATGCCGTGGCGGGTCTCGACCTGGCCGGCAGCCTGCAGCCGCGAAATGGCTTCACGCACCACGGTACGGCTGACGCCTTCCTCGACCATGATCTGCGATTCGGTGGGAAGCTTGTCGCCGGGTTTAAGCTGGCCACTGCGAATGCGCTCGGTCAGCACCGTGACCAGTTCCTGCGCGAGACTGCGCGGCTTGCGCCGGGTGCGTGGCTGTACCTGCTGCTCTGTCATGCCCTGTACATCTTGTGGTGAAAGACAGGCGTGATGATAGCGCATGCGGTTGTACGATCACATACGTCCACTGGGGATTTCACCTCTCATCACCTGCTGGTAAGCAATGGGATGTTATCGAATGCTGGCGAAATGCCCTGCCATGGCGCTAGGCTGCGCGTTTGCCCATGCCCACCAAGGAAGGAACCTGCATGAAGACATTCGATCGCCTGTTGCTCGCCAGCGGCTTGCTGATCCCGTTCTGGCTGCTGATCGGCGTCACCCTGACCGCCAAGGCCTACCCCGGATACAGCCACCTGCAACAGGCCATGAGCCAGCTCGGCGCGGTGGACGCCCCCACCCACACGCTCTCGCCATGGATCAACAACTTCCCCCTGGCATTGCTGTTCGCCCTGTTTGCCTGGGGCCTGGCGCGACGTTGGCGACAATCCAGGCTGGCGCAGCTGAGCGCGCTGCTGATCCTGCTGCACGGCGTGGGCAGCCTGGGCACCGGTTGGTTTGCCTGTGATGCGGGCTGTGCGCCGGTGGCACCTTCGCTGTCGCAACAACTGCACAACCTCAGCGGCTTGCTGATGTTCCTCTCCCTGACCCTGGCCTGCGTGCTGTGGATCGGCCTCGGCCAGCGCCTGGCCCGATCGCGCGGCCTGGCCTGGTGGTCATTGCTGTGCGCCGTGCTGGCGGTGGTCACGGTGCTGCTGATGGCGCGGGCGGCCGAGAGCGGGGAACTGTTCGGTCTGTACCAGCGCCTGAACTACGGGGTCTCGCTGCTGTGGCTGGCGGCCCTGGCCCTGGTGTCGCTGCGAGCCAGCCGCCACAACCCACTGCGCATGGCCATCGTCTGACGGCAAATTGCTGGCCCCCAGGCGGTTGAAGTACGGGCAAACTCCGTTTTCCTTCAGACGCTTAGGACAGCAACATGCGGGTATTTCTAGCAAGCGTAGCCGGCTGCCTGTTGGCCGTCGCCACCTTCGGCGCCCAGGCCCGGGCACTGAGCCAGAACGATCGCCAGGTATGCGGCTGGGGCGCGCAGATCGCCGCCGAGGCCCAGCAGGCCAAGCTTTCCGGAGTCACCTTGTACGCCACGCGCAAGAAGCTGCAGGCCCGCAAGTTCGCCAAACCCTGGATGCGCATGACCGCCTTCGGCATCACCGAGCAGACCTACAACAGCCGCTCGCAACTCAAGCCGGCGGCGATCAAACAGACCTACTTTGAGCAGTGTGCTCAGCATGCGCTTGCGAAGAGATAAATGCTTATAAATCAATAAGTTATAAGGATATCTGAAAGCGATTTATCCAGATTCTCCACGCTCAGTGTCAATCTGGATAAATCCTTTAAAAATCAATTATTTACAGAGTAAATACAATTTAATATCGAGGATCGTGCCGCCATGGCGCTCCATCCTTGAAACAGGCCTCGAGCCACGCCTTGAACGCCCGCATCACCGCCGTGTTCAGCCGCGCCGAAGGCCGCACCAGGTAGATCCCCGCGGCCACATCCAGTTGCCACTCCGGCAGTACCCGCACCAGCCGGCCGGCCCGCAGGTCCTCGACCATCAACCAGTCGCCACCGGCGATAATCCCCACGCCCCGCCGCGCCGCCTCGAGCAGCGCCTCGTTGTCGTTGCCGCGCAGGCTGCCAGCGACCTTGACGCTCGCCTGGCGACCGCTGGCGGTGAGGTGCCATTCGGGGAACGAACGCAGCCCACTGAAGCCCAGGCAGTTGTGGCTGGACAGGTCGCCCGGCAACTGCGGCGTGCCATGCCGCGCCAGGTAGCCAGGCGCGGCGCAGAGGATGCGCAAGTGCTCGCACAGCTTGCTGGCCACCAGGCGGTTGTCGGCCAGCTCGCCAATACGGATGGCCGCATCGAAACCCTCACCCACCAGGTCGACGAAACGGTCGGCGTACTCAGCGTCAATCGTGACCTGCGGGTGGGCCAGCACGAAGTCCGCCAGCAACCCGCTCAGCCAGCGCCGGCCCATGGCCGCCGGCAGCGCCAGGCGCAGACGGCCGCGCACCTGTGCGGCGCCCAGTGCAGCCTCCTGCTCGGCCTCGTCGATCAAGCGGCTGGCATGGCGCAGGCGCTCCACCAGGCGCTCGCCTTCGTCGGTGAAACGCAACTGGCGGGTGGTGCGTTCCACCAGGCGGATGCCCAGACGCTGCTCCAGCGCACCCAGGCGCCGGGACAGCACCGAAGGGTGGCGCTCCAGCTGGCGCCCGGCGGCGGCGAACGAACCCTGTTCGTGCAGGGCCAGCAAGGTGGCGAGTTCGTCGGCGCGACGGCTGTCGAAGGGGTCCATGGCAAGGCTCATCCGGGGTCAGGGGGTAAGGATCAGCGCTCCCTCCGACCGGCCCAGTTCCAGGTCTTCATGGGCCTTGGCCACATCGGCCAACGGGTAGCGGCGCCAGATCCGCGGCTGGATGATACCCGCGGCCAGCGCAGCCAGCACGCTTGCCGCGCGGGCCTGGTACTCCTCGGCGGTGCGGGTGTGGGCGGCCAGTGACGGCCGGGTGACGAACAACGAGCCCTTGGCATTGAGCGTGGCGACCTCGATGGCTGCCGGCGCGCCGGAACTGCCGCCGAACGACACCAGCAGACCGCGCGGGCGCAGGCTGTCCAGCGAAGCTTCGAGCGAAAGGCGCCCAACGCTGTCGTAGACCACGTCCACGCCCTCCCCGGCGGTCAGCTCGCGCACCTCGGCGGCCAGGGTGGCGGCATTGAACCGCAGCACGTGGTCACACCCTGCGGCCTTGGCCCGGGCCACGCTCTGTGGCCGCGATACCACACCAATGACGGTCGCCCCCAGGTGTTTGGCCCAAGGCACCATCAACTGGCCAAGCGCTCCGGCGGCGCCATAGATCAGTACCCGCGTCCCGGGGCCGACCGGGTAGGTGCTGGTCAGCAGGTACTGGGCGGTGATGCCCTTGAACAGGGTCGCGGCGGCCTCCTCCTCGCCCAGGCCCGCCGGCAGCTTCACCAACCGCTCGGCCGGGTACAAGCGTGCGCTGGCGTAGCCGCCAAGCGGGCCGGTGGCATAGCCCACAGAGTCGCCCACCTTCACATTGGTGACGCCTGCGCCTACTGCGGCCACCCGCCCGGCGCCCTCCAGGCCCAGGCCGCAGGGCAGCGGCAACGGCGCGCCGCCCTTGCGCTGTAGGACGTCCAGCGGGTTGACCCCGATTGCGGTCTGTTCCAGCCATACCTCGCCGGGGCCGGGTTGTTGTACCGGCAGGTCCTGCAGGTGCAGGACTTCGGTGCCGCCGGTCTGCTGCAGGACTATTCGCTTGGCCATGTTCGTTTCCTTGGGTGATTGCAAAGTCAGGCTCAGGCTAGAGTGCTGCAATGGATCGAACAATGAGGCCTGGTGCAGATGATTCGTGCACTTGAAACAGTAATCGCTCGAATGAGCGTGCCGGTGATCGCCGCAGTGGCGCTGACCACGGCCGAGCGATCAGCGCTTGCGCGCCACCACGCCGTACAGCATGTCGCCGATATAGATTCCGGTACTGGCCTGGCGCTCAGCATCCAGCCGTGACTGCAGGGTTTCGATCCCTACCTGGCGGGCACTGGCCACGCCCTGTTCGATAATCCGCGGCAGGCAGGCGCGCACGATATCAGCCAGGGCGTAGCGGCTGTCGGGCGTCTGCACCAGGCATTCGGCGCGCAGGTCCTCCACCGCAAGCCCGGCCTGGCTGAAGATACGGTGCAGGTTGAAGCCGATGTGCAGGTCGGCGCCCTCTTGCGCCAGCATGCGCTGCAGCCACTGCTGGGCCTTGCGGTGCAAGGGGAAAGGTTCGAGGCTGGCCGGCGTCAGGCTGGCGTCGTGCTCCTGGAACACCATCACGCCACCTGGCAGCAGGTGCCGGGCCAGCCCCCGCACGGCCTTGAGCGCATCCGCCTGGTACATCAGCACCCGGCGCCCGACGATGGCGTCGAACAGCCCCAGCGAAGCAGGCAGCGCGTGCAGATCGGCGTGGATGAACTCAGGTGGCGCAGCGCCCTTCGGCACCTCGCGTTGCCGGGCGATCTCCAGCGCCCCGGTCGCCTGGTCAACGCCCACCACCGCGCCATCGCCATCCACCAGGCGGGCCAACAGCAGGCTCACATCGCCGCTGCCGCAACCGACATCCAGCACACGCATGCCAGGGCCGATTCCGGCGTCGAGCAACAACCGCGTGGTGAAATCCGCTTTCGCAAGTGCCATGCCATGCTCCTTAGCGAGGACGTGCCAGTGTGCCGAGCAACGGCCCCCTGACACAAGGCGGATCTGGCCTATCCTTGTGCCACCCGCGCCCATCGGAGCCCTTGCATGCCAGCCCCACAAGACCCGCTGCTGCGCAGTTGGCAGCACAACGCCCAGGCCTGGATCGACGCCGTGCGCGGCGGCGCCATCGAGTCCCGTCGCCAGGTTACCGACCAGGCCATGCTCCTCGCCGTGCTCGGCCGGCAGCCGGCGCGGGTGCTCGACCTGGGCTGTGGCGAAGGTTGGCTGTTGCGGGCACTGGAAAACCGGGGTGTCGAAGCAGTCGGGGTGGATGGCGACGCAACCCTGGTGGCTGCCGCGCATGCGGCGGGTTCGCCCGCGGTACACCTGGCCACCTACGAGCAACTGGCCGCGAGGCAGGTGGACATCGGCCACGACTACTCGCTGGTCTGCGCCAACTTCGCCCTGCTGCACCAGGACATCATTCCATTGCTGACAGCCCTGCACGGACTGCTGCAAGCGCAGGGAACGCTGGTGATCCAGACCCTGCATCCGTGGACAGCCGCCGCCGGCGACTATCAGGATGGCTGGCGCGAAGAAACGTTCTGCGGGCTCGATGGCGACTGGCAACCGATGCCCTGGTATTTCCGTACCCTGGCCAGCTGGTTGAAGGCGCTGCAGATGGCCGGCTTCAGCCTGCTCGAACTGCAGGAACCGCAACATCCGCAGCAGCGGCTGCCGCAGTCGCTGCTGCTGGTTGCGCAACGCACCTGACAAGGCGCCAGGGCGTTCCGTTTGCGACAGCAAGCGCCCCGGCGTCTTGCTCCACCCCCGTGCCTGCCGCTAGCCTGCGCAGCCCTGCCCCGGACGGACCCTGCTGCCCATGCAACCCCGCGACCTTGCCGCCTACCTGTTCCTGGCCATCGCCTGGGGCTTTTCTTTCCTGGTCATCCTCAAGGTGGTGCATGCCTTTGGCTGGGTGGGTGCGGTCAGCCTGCGCGCACTGATCGCCGCAGGCACCCTGGCCGCGCTGGCCGCCCTGCTTGGCCGTACGCTGCGCCTGCGGCCACTGCTCAGGCCGCTGCTGGTGGTGGGCGCTACCACCGTGGCCGGGCAACTGATCGGCCTGTCCTATGCCACACCGCGTATCGGCACCGCCATGGCGGCGATTATCGTCGCGACCATTCCGCTGTTCTCGATGATCATCGGCCGCCTCTGGGGGCTGGAGAAGATCAGCCTGCAAGGGCTGGCCGGGCTGCTGCTGGGCCTGCTCGGCATCATCCTGCTGGTAGGCTTCCCGGCACAGGAGGTCAACGAAGACTTCGTCCACGGCTGTATCGCCTCGTTGGGCGGCTGCCTGTGCGCGGCGTTCGGCAGCAACTACGCCAGCCTGCACTTGCGCGGCCAGGATCCGTGGACAGTGACTGGCGGCGCATTCCTCGCGGGCGGCCTGCTGACCTTGCCGTTGCTGGTGCTGGTCCCGGTGCCGAGCGTTCCGCAGGCCGCGGACTGGCTTTACCTGGGCATCAGTGGCGCGGTGATGAGCGCCACCACCTACGTCCTGTATTTCGGTCTGGTGGCCCGCATCGGCGCCACCCGCACCATCAGCGTCGAGTTCGTGGTGACCTTGGTCGCCGTGCTGGTCGGGGCGCTGTTCCTCGGCGAGGCGCTGAGCTGGCTGCAAGCCTTCGGTGGCCTGGTGATCATGTTCGGCTGCATGCTGGTGCTTGGCCTGTTGCCCGGCAAGGGCCCACGCCTGCCCAGTTGACTCGGCCGCCAGGTTACTCCCGGGCGGAAACGGCCTGCACGGCTGGGTCTTGCGGCGGCGTCAGACGCAGCACACGGTCGCGACCACCCTCGGCAAGCAGGTAACCGCCGCTGCCGTCGGGCACGATCGCCTGCGGTGCCTTGAGAAAACTGAGCACGGTATGGCGCGATCCATCGCCGTCGACGCGCAGCAGCCGGGCACGGTGGGTGGAGTCCTCGCTGATCCACAGGCCGCGTGCATCGCAGAGCAGGAACGTCGGGTTGCGCAAGCCTTCGACCACCACGGGGTCCTGGCCATCGTCGCTGAGCGCCCGAATCTTGCCGCTGGCCTTTTCGGTGTAGAGCAGGCGCCCGTCGTTGCAACGGGTCAGCCCTTCGGTTTCGGTCAGGCCCGAGCGCAGCACATCCAGCTGGCCGCTGCGCCAGTCGTAGCGCATCAGCCGGCCATCACCCTTGCGGTCTTCGATCGCGTAAAGGTGTTCGCCATCGTTGTACAAGCCCTGCACATTGTTGCCTTGGAACAAGGGCATGACCTGGCCATTGCGCGACAGGCTGACCGGCGCCTCGCCCACCTCCTGGCTGAACACCCAGCCGCCTTCCACGGCGACCATGCCATCGGGTTTGGACAAGCCTTCGACCAGCACCACACGGTCGCCGTCGGCGGTGATCTTGATGATGCTGCCTTTGCCACCGTTGAGCTCACGGCTCACCAGCAGGCTGCCATCCAACTGCGGCAACAACGAGGCAGCCTTGTCGACCTCGCCGTGCAGCAACTGCACACGCCAGCCATCAGCGGCCTGCACCGGGTAGAAACTTTGCCAGGCGAAAAAACCCAGGGTGCTGGCCACCAGCCCTGCACCGACGGCCAGGGCCAGGCGGGCACTGCGCTTGCGCAGAACATGCATCATTGATCGAGCTCCTGAAAGTGGCGCGATCGTAGCAAGGGGATGTGAAAAAAATGTCATGGCTCAGTGACCGGTCGGTCACGACAAAATAAATGGATATAAAAATAACAAAACAATCTAACTGAATGGAATAAACAAATTGAAATAGCCCCTGCCAGCTCCGTAGGCTGGAGCCACGCTTTTCCGCCTATTCAAGGAGCCCTCACCGTGCCTTCCCGTGCCTTCTCCCCCCTGCGCCGCCTGCTGATCGGCGGCCTGCTGGCCAGCGTTGCCAGCGCCCTCCTGCCTTGGTCCAACGCGGTTGCCGACGATGGCAAGACCCTGCGTATCGGCTACCAGAAGTTCAACAGCATCAACATTCTCAAGGGCAGCGGTGCCCTGGAAAAAGCCCTGGCGCCCCAGGGGGTGAAGGTCAGCTGGCATGAGTTCGCCGCCGGCCCACAGCTGCTCGAAGCGCTGAGCACCGGCGCCATCGACCTGGGCCACGCCGCCGACGCGCCTTCGGTGTTCGCCCAGGCCGCCGGCAAGCCGGTGGTCTACCTGGCCGCCGAGCAGCCCTACCCGCGCGGCATCGGCCTGGTGGTGCGCGAGCAGGACCAGATCACCTCGGTCGCCCAGCTCAAGGGCCAGCGCGTGGCCACTGGCCGCGGCTGGAACGCCCAGTACCTGCTGGCCGTGGCCCTGGAGCAGGCCGGCCTGAGCTACCAGGACATCACCCCGGCCTACGTCAACAACGCCGCCGATGCCGTCGCCGCGCTGCAGTCGGGCAGCGTGCAGGCAGTGACGCTGTGGGACCCGTTCCTGGCTGCCGCCGAAGCGCAGCCGGGCCTGAAGAACCTGCGCGACGGCAGCGGGCTGTCCAACAATCGCACCTTCTACCTGTCCACCGCCGACTTCGCCGACCAGCACCGCGCGCTGCTCAAGACCTTCTTCGGCGAACTGGCCAAGGTCAGCCAATGGGCCAACGCCCAGCCTGGCGAGGTCGCCAGCCTGCTGGCGCCGCAACTGGGGATCGGTGCCGACGTGCTCAAGACCGCCAGCGAGCGGCGTAACTACAACGCCGTGGCCATCACCCCGCAGATCGTCGCCGAACAGCAGAAGCTGGCCGACACCTTCCAGGGGCTGGGGCTGATCCCGCGCAAGTTGAATGTCGCCGAGGCGGTTTATCCGGCCTCTGTGCTGCCCTGACAGGGATGCCTTGCGAGGTGATTGGGGTGGGACCTCCAAGTGTTCGACGAGAGGCTTTCTGCGCCTGTGAGATCGAGCGCCGCCCGCGCGGCGCATCGCTGGCAAGCCAGCTCCCACAGTTTGTTTCGGGCCAATTATGCCTGTGAAAGTACCGGCGCCTGCTTTGGTGCATGCCTTGAGTCATATGGGGCGGCGGCAACGCCCACACTGAAACCGCGTCGTACCAACAAGGCGGATAGCGAAGAACTTACAGGAGTAACTGGCCCGAAACAGATGTGGGAGCTGCGGTTCGCCGCTGCGACTTGCCAGCGATGCGCCGCGCGGGCGGCGCTCGATCTCACAGGCGCTGCAACCCTTTCGCCGAACCCTCGCAGCCCTCACACAATCTCATTCAAAGACCTTGCAGGGCATGGCCCTGACAAGGAGGTAACGATGCCCCGCCCGATCCGCTTCAACGCCTTCAGCATGAACGCCGCCAGCCACCAATCGCCCGGCCTCTGGCGCCATCCACACAACACCAGTGTCGCGTTCAACCGCCTGGACTACTGGACCGACCTGGCCCGGCTGCTGGAGCGCGGCCTATTCGACGCGCTGTTCATCGCCGACGTGCTGGGCATCTACGACGTCTACCAGGGCGGCCCCGAGGCAGCCCTGCGCGGCGGCGTGCAGGTACCGGTCAATGACCCGCTGCTGCTGGTGCCGGCCATGGCCGGGGTCACGCAGCATCTGGGCTTCGGCGTGACCTTTTCGTTGACCTATGAGCACCCGTATCCCTTCGCCCGGCGCATGTCTACCCTCGATCACCTGAGCAATGGCCGGGTCGGCTGGAACATCGTCACCGGCTACCTCGACAGCGCCGCGCGCAACCTGGGCCTGCCCCGGCAGCTCGGCCACGACCAGCGCTATGACCTGGCCGAAGAATACCTGCAGGTGCTGTACAAACTCTGGGAGCAAAGCTGGGAAGACGATGCGGTGCTGCTGGAGCGCGTAACCGGGCGCTATATCGAGCCCAGCCGGGTACACCCGATCAACCACCACGGCGAGCACTTCCAGGTGCCCGGCATGCACCTGTGCCAACCCTCGCCACAGCGCACCCCGGTGCTGTTCCAGGCCGGCGCCTCGGCACGCGGCCAGCAGTTCGCCGCACGGCACGCCGAGTGCGTGTTCATCAGTGGCCCGACGCCCGCAGTGCTGCGCCGCTATGCCGACGGCATTCGCCAGGCCAGCGAGGTAGCCGGGCGCGGGCGTGACGAGGTGCTGATCTATGCGCAGGCACTGCTGATCGTTGGCGCTACCCGCGAGCAGGCCGAAGCGCGCTTCGCCGAATACCGCCGCTACGTAGACCTCGACGCCGCCCTGGCGCTGCTGTCGGGCTGGACCGGCATCGACTTCGCAGGCCTGGACCCCGACGCGCCCATTGAGTATGTAGAGAATGACGCCGGCCGCGCCGCCCTGGCGGCGTTCACCGCCGCCGACCCGAACCGCCGCTGGACCGTGCGCGAAGCCGCTGAGTTCGTCGGCCTGGGTGGGCGCGGCCCAGTGCTGGTGGGCAGCGCCAGCGAAGTGGCCGACCAGCTGGAGCAGTGGCTGGACCAGACCGGCATCGACGGTTTCAACCTCACCTATGCGGTGCAACCGGACGATCTGGCCCATGTGGTCGAGCTGTTGGTGCCCGAACTGCAACGCCGCGGCCGCTACCCCACCGCCTACAACGATGGCACCTTGCGCCACAAGCTGTTCGGCAACGGCGACCGCTTGCCGGCGGAGCATGTCGGCCGCCAGGTACGCATTCAGTAAGCAAATACCCGGTATTTCAACATTTAATTTGTGGATGGCGCGGACAGGCTCTTATGCTGTCCCGGCATCCCCTGCACGCACCGGCCGGTGTGGTCAAAGGCATGGGGAGAGAACAACAAGTCGAGACCGTTCATGTCGAAACCATCCTACTTCGCCCCCCACGGTGGGCACCCGGCTCAGACCGAGCTGCTGACTGACCGTGCCATGTTCACCGAAGCCTATGCCGTCATCCCCAAAGGCGTGATGCGTGACATCGTCACCAGCCACCTGCCGTTCTGGGACAAGATGCGCATGTGGGTCATCGCTCGCCCGCTGACCGGTTTTGCCGAAACCTTCTCGCAGTACATCGTCGAAGTCGCCCCGGAAGGCGGCAGCGAGCGCCCTGAGCTGGACCCGAACGCCGAAGCGGTACTGTTCGTGGTCGAAGGCCAGATCGACATCACCGTCGAAGGCAAGCACCACACCCTGGTCCCAGGCGGCTACGCCTTCCTGGCCCCGGGCGCCGAGTGGAGCCTGCGCAACAACAGCCAGGCCAACGTCACCTTCCACTGGCTGCGCAAGCACTACCAGAAAGTCGAAGGCCTGCCGGTGCCGGAGTCGTTCGTCACCCATCGCGACAACGCCACCGTCATCGAGATGCCGGGCACCGAAGGCGCCTGGAAGACCACCCGCTTCGTCGACATGGCCGACATGCGCCACGACATGCACGTCAACATCGTGACCTTCCAGCCGGGCGGCGTGATCCCGTTCGCTGAAACCCACGTTATGGAACACGGCCTGTATGTCCTGGAAGGTAAAGCGGTGTACCGCCTGAACCAGGACTGGGTCGAGGTCGAGGCCGGCGACTTCATGTGGCTGCGCGCCTTCTGCCCGCAGGCCTGCTACTCCGGCGGCCCGGGCCCGTTCAGCTACCTGCTGTACAAAGACGTCAACCGCCACGTGCACCTGACCCTCAACCCGCAGCGTTGAGTTCAGGTTGATGTTTGCAAAGCCCGCCTTAATGGCGGGCTTTGTTTTTGTGGCCATACTTGCAGCTTGCCTTTGCTGCGGCCACCGATCATGCCCCTCTCCCGCCTGCTGCTTGCCCTGCTGCTGTCGCTACCGGCCCCGCTGCTGGCCGCCGACGACTGGCAGCTGGCCTATGACCGCGAAGGTATCCGCGTCTACCTGAGCAGCGTCGCCGGCTCCCCCTACCAGCAGTTCCGTGGTGTCAGCACCATGAATGCCAGCGTGCGCACACTCACCGACCTGCAGGAAAACCTGCGGGTGGCGTGCAAATGGCTGTATGCGTGCGAGCAGATGCGCCTGCTGGACGTGGAAGGTGACAGCACCTGGGTGTACCTCACCACCAACCTGCCGTGGCCCACGCTGCCACGTGACATGGTGCTCAAGGTCAGCACCGAGCGGCTGGACGACGGTACGCTGGTACGCCACCTCAGCGCCGACCCTGGCAGGGTGCCGGAAGAACCGGGGCTGATCCGCGTAAAGCGCATCAACGGGGAATGGATCATGAAGCCGGTGGGTGCAAAGCGGACCGAGGTGACCTATCAACTGCAGGCTGATCCGGCCGGGGATGTACCGGGCTGGCTGGCCAACCGATTCGTGGTGGATGCGCCAGTGGTGACGCTGCGCACGTTGCGTGCGGTGGCCGAACGGCAGCGTTGAGCGCGGGACCAATTCAAGGGTCCATGAAAGCATCGCGGGGCAAGCCCGCTCCCACGCCAAACGTTGATGTTGGCGTGGGAGCGGGCTTGCCCCGCGATCAGTCACGAAGCAGACCTTGGGGTGATCCGTTGGTCAGTCAGCCAAACGCCAGGTAGTGGCGCCTTTGCTGTCTTCCAGCACCACACCCATGGCAGTGATCTGGTCACGGATGCGGTCCGACTCGGCCCAGTTCTTGTCGGCTCGCGCCTGCAGGCGCGCCTGGATCAAGGCTTCCACTTCGGCAGCGTCGACCTTGCCTTCGGCCCCTGCGCGCAGGAAGTCGTCGGCGTCCAGTTGCAGCACACCCAGCACATCGCCCAGCTCACGCAGACGACCAGCCAGGCCGGCAGCGGCCTCCGGGTCGCTTTCACGCAGACGGTTGATCTCGCGCACCAGGTCGAACAGCACGGCGCAGGCTTCGGGTGTGCCGAAGTCGTCGTTCATCGCGGCGCTGAAGCGCTCGACGAACTCATCACCGCCTTTGGCCGCCACCCGCGGCAGACCGCGCAGGGCGTGGTAGAAGCGCTCCAGTGCGCCTTTGGAGTCGCGCAGGCTGTCTTCGGAGTAGTTGATCGCGCTGCGGTAGTGGCTGGCCACCAGCAGGTAACGCACCACCTCCGGGTGGTACTTGTCGAGCACGTCGCGGATGGTGAAGAAGTTGTTCAATGACTTGGACATCTTCTCGCCATTGATACGGATCATGCCGCAGTGCATCCAGGCGTTGGCGTACTGCTTGCCGGTGGCCGCCTCGCTCTGGGCGATCTCGTTCTCGTGGTGCGGAAACTCCAGGTCACTGCCGCCGCCGTGGATGTCGAAGCTCTCGCCCAGGCAGCAGGTGGACATCACCGAGCACTCGATATGCCAGCCCGGACGGCCAGGGCCCCAGGGCGAATCCCAGTAGGGTTCGCCCGGCTTGACGCCCTTCCACAGCACGAAGTCCAGCGGGTCCTGCTTGGCTTCGTCGACTTCGATGCGTGCGCCGATGCGCAGGTCTTCGATCTTCTTGCGCGACAGCTTGCCGTATCCGACGAACTTGCCGACAC
The DNA here is from genome assembly GCF_003940825.1 of Pseudomonas oryziphila. NCBI lineage: Bacteria > Pseudomonadati > Pseudomonadota > Gammaproteobacteria > Pseudomonadales > Pseudomonadaceae > Pseudomonas > Pseudomonas oryziphila. The sequence continues at coordinate 3,197,499 of NZ_CP034338.1, forward strand.
GGTAGTACACGTCGCCATTGCCCGGAGCGTAGGCGTAACCCTTGTCGATCAGGGTCTGGATCATCGCGTGCATGCCGGGGATATGGTCGGTGGCACGGGGCTCCAGGTCGGGCTTGAGGATGCTCAGGCGGCGCTCGTCCTCGTGCATCGCGTCGATCATGCGCGCGGTCAGGGCATCGAACGACTCGCCGTTCTCGTTGGCGCGGTTGATGATCTTGTCGTCGATGTCGGTGATGTTGCGCACATAGGTCAGCTCATAGCCGCTCTTGCGCAGCCAGCGGGTGACCAGGTCGAAGGCCACCATGCTGCGGCCGTGGCCCAGGTGGCAATAGTCGTACACGGTCATGCCGCACACGTACATGCGCACCTTGTTGCCATCGAGCGGCTTGAAGGCTTCCTTGGTCTTGGTCAGCGTGTTGTAGATGTTGAGCACGGCGGTTCCTCAGCTACCCCAGGAGTCACGCAGGGTGACGGTGCGGTTGAACACCGGGCGACCCGGCTGGCTGTCTTTCAGGTCGGCGCAGAAGTAGCCTTCGCGTTCGAACTGGAAACGGTCTTCAGGCTGAGCCTGGCCCAGCGATGGCTCGGCGCGGCAGCCGGTCAGCACCTGCAGCGAATCGGGGTTGATGTTGTCGAGGAAGCTGCCGCCGTCTTCGGTCTTTTCCGGGTTGGCGGAGCGGAACAGGCGGTCGTACAGGCGCACTTCGCACTCGACGCTACCAGCGGCCGGCACCCAATGGATCACGCCCTTGACCTTGCGGCCTTCGGGGTTCTTGCCCAGGGTGTCCGGATCGTACGAGCAGCGCAGCTCGACGATGTTGCCGTCGGCGTCCTTGATCGCCTCGTCGGCGCGGATCACGTAGCTGCCGCGCAGGCGCACTTCACCGGCCGGCTCCAGGCGCTTGTAGCCCTTCGGCGGCTCTTCCATGAAGTCGTCGCGGTCGATGTACAGTTCGCGGGCGAACGGCAATACGCGTACGCCCATGTCTTCCTTGGGGTGACGCGGCAGTTCGAGCTGCTCGACCTGGCCCTCTGGATAGTTGGTGATGACCACTTTCAGCGGGCGCAGCACGCACATGGCGCGCGGCGCGGTGCGGTCGAGGTCGTCACGGATGCTGAACTCGAGCATCGCCATGTCGACCACGCCGTCGGAACGGTTGGTGCCGATCATTTCGCAGAAGTTGCGGATCGATGCCGGGGTGTAACCACGGCGGCGGAAGCCCGACAGGGTCGACATGCGCGGGTCATCCCAGGCGCTGACGTGCTGCTCGTCGACCAGCTGCTTGAGCTTGCGCTTGGAGGTGATGGTGTAGTTCAGGTTCAGGCGGCTGAACTCGTACTGGCGCGGGTGCGCCGGTACCGGCAGGTTGTCGAGGAACCAGTCGTACAGCGGGCGGTGGCCTTCGAACTCCAGGGTGCAGATCGAGTGGGTGATGCCTTCGATGGCATCGGACTGCCCGTGGGTGAAGTCGTAGTTCGGGTAGATGCACCACTTGTCACCGGTCTGGTGATGGTGTGCATGGCGGATGCGGTACAGGATCGGGTCGCGCAGGTTCATGTTCGGCGAGGCCATGTCGATCTTGGCCCGCAGCACGCGCTCGCCGTCCTTGAACTCGCCGGCCTTCATACGGGCGAACAGGTCGAGGTTCTCTTCGACGCTGCGCTCACGGAACGGGCTGTTCTTGCCCGGCTCGGTCAGGCTGCCACGGTATTCCTTGGCCTGATCAGGGGTCAGGTCGCAGACATAGGCCTTGCCACGCTTGATCAGTTCAACGGCCCAGTCGTGCAGCTGGTCGAAGTAGTTGGAGGCATAGCGCACCTCGCCGGCCCAGTCGAAGCCCAGCCATTTCACGTCGCTCATGATGGCGTCGATGTATTCCTGGTCTTCCTTGGCCGGGTTGGTGTCGTCGAAGCGCAGGTGGCAGACACCGCCGAATTCCTTGGCCAGGCCGAAGTTGACACAGATCGACTTGGCATGACCGATGTGCAGGTAGCCGTTGGGCTCTGGCGGAAAACGGGTGACGATGCTGCTGTGCTTGCCCGCGTCTAGGTCGGCCTGGATGATCGGCCGCAGGAAGTTCACAGGGACGGCGGGGGCGCCTTTGGCAGCGGCGTTGGGCGCGTTGTCGGCAGTGGGCTTGCTCATAGTGTCCTTGAATGCAGGTAGCTGGCCTGGGTAGGCCGATTGAAACAAAGGGCCTATCATAGCCGAAGCAGTCAAGCTGCTGACAGCCGGGCGCAGACAAACTGACGCGATTTGCGCAGCTATTTGTCGCAGCCGCCGGTCTAAACCGGCAGAATGGCCGCCGCGCACCTTGTGGCATGTGCCGCGGCCTGCTGATCCTGCGTCAGCTAACCCGAGCGCCCTGCGCCCCCTATTCCCGATGCCTTGAGAGCGAACTTAAGCATGTCCAAAGTCAAACTGATCACCAACCACGGCGACATCGTCATCGAGCTGAACGCCGAAAAAGCCCCGAAAACTGTTGAGAACTTCGTTCAATACGTAAAAGAAGGTCACTTCGAAAACACCGTGTTCCACCGTGTGATCAAGGGCTTCATGATCCAGGGCGGTGGCTTCGAGCCTGGCATGAACCAGAAGAAGACCCGCGCCAGCATCCAGAACGAAGCCGACAACGGCCTGAAGAACGACAAGTACACCATCGCCATGGCCCGCACCATGGAGCCGCACTCGGCCTCCGCGCAGTTCTTCATCAACGCCTCCAACAACGACTTCCTCAACCACAGCGGCAAGAATGTCCAGGGCTGGGGCTACGCCGTGTTCGGTAAAGTGACCGAAGGCACCGAGGTTGTCGACGCCATCGAAAAAGTCGACACCGGTTCCAAATCGGGCCACCAGGACGTACCGAAAGAAGACGTGATCATCAAGAAAGCCGAGATCATTGAGTGATTCTGCTGATCTCCGATCTGCACCTGCAAGAAGAACGCCCGGACATTGTCCGGGCGTTTCTTGATCTGCTCGACGGCCGCGCCCGTCACGCCAAGGCGCTGTACATCCTTGGCGACTTCTTCGAGGCATGGATCGGCGACGATGCCATGACCCCGTTCCAGCAGTCGATCTGCCAGGCCCTGCGCCAACTGAGCGACAGCGGCACGGCGGTGTACCTGATGCACGGCAACCGCGACTTCCTGATCGGCCAGGCTTTCTGCGAAGCCGCCGGCTGCACCCTGCTGGCCGACCCCAGCGTGGTCGAGCTGGGTGGCGAGCAGGTATTGCTGATGCATGGCGATACCCTGTGTACCCGCGACCTGGCATACATGAAGCTGCGCCGCTACCTGCGCAATCCGCTGACGCTGTGGATCCTGCGGCACCTGCCGCTGTCCACGCGGCACAAACTGGCGCGCAAGCTGCGTAGTGAAAGCCGCTCGCAGACACGTATGAAGGCCACCGAGATCGTCGACGTGACCCCGGAGGAAGTGCCCAAGGTGATGGCCGCCCATGGCGTACGCACCCTGGTGCATGGCCACACGCACCGCCCGGCGATCCACAAGCTGGTGGTCGATGGGCAACCGGCGCGGCGGATCGTGCTGGGCGATTGGGATCGGCGTGGCTGGACGCTGCAGGTGGATGAACAGGGCTTTCAGTTGGCCCCGTTCGATTTCGCCTGAACCCCTATCGCCGGCAAGCCGGCTCCCACAGGGATGATGTATGGCTTGCGTTCATCCGGTCGGTGTGGGAGCCGGCTTGCCGGCGATGAGGCCAGCCCAGACAGTGCAAAACGGTTGCTCCCACAGAGTAGCGTCCATCCTGTGGGAGCTGGTCGGTGATGAGACTCACCGAGCTACTGAGCGCTCACCACCGCCGCCCTGTCCTTCTCGCTGATCACATACTGCCGATACTGCGGATCCGCCTTGATCTGCACCTCGGTGAACGGGATCACTGACAGCTGCTTGGCGGCAAAGGCGCGGGTCTGGTCACCGGCATGGGCCGAAGCCGCCTCGCTGGACAGTGAAAACGCCAACAAGCCCTGAGCCTGGGGCCCCTGCTCGGTGAAACTGACCACCTGCAGGTAGCTGGAACCGCTGACCACCAGGCGCTTGCCCGGTGCGACCGGCACACTGAGCATGGCGTTATACACCCCCAACTCCTGCGGACCGCCAGGCACCGGCGTGCCGTCGCTGGCCTGCTGGATCTGCCCCCAGCGCTGCTCGGCAGCGATGCCGGCTTTGCCAACCTGGGCCAACGAGGCCAGCGCAGCCTGGTGCAACAGTTTGCCCACCGCCGCCTGCTCCACCGCCAGGCCACGAGGCGTATGCAGCGGGTCGACCGGATCGAACGCCACTCGCCAGCTTTCGCGATGTTCGGCCAGCGCGCCGGCGATGTTCTCGAAGTGCACCAGGCCGATCCCAGCCTCCAGATCAGCCTTGCCATTCCAGGCCTGCAGGCTGGCGCATACCGCCGCGACATCCGTCGGCGCGCCTTTGCACCATTGCAGCAGGTCGGGCAACAGCAGGCTGGCCAGGTATACCTCGTCATCGAACACCATGCGCTTCAGGGCATCGCCGTCCAGCTTGGCGCTACCTTGCAGGCGCTGCAGGGCGAAGCGGCTGCGCATGCCCAGCGGTTGTTCGGCACGGCTTTGCAGCGGCGAGAAACCGGCCAATGGCTGAACGGGGTTGGCCAGCCAGGCCGAGTCATTGGAATGCTGCACAAAGTCGCTGCGCACCAGGCTCGGTTGCAGGCGCGCCGGGAAGATCCCTGGTTGTGCGGCCTGGGCGTCTACCTTCCACTGGCAGGCACTGCGCGAGCCGTCCAGCACCACCACCGGCTCGGTGACGCCAGGGTTGCCACAACGAGCCAGCAACTCTTCATCGACATAGGGCACCACTGACTGATTCAGGTACAGCGCCTGCCCCGCTGCGTCGACCGCCAGGGTGTTGACCCAGGGGATGCCCTGCAACTGCGCAATCGACGCTTGCAGCGCGCCCAGGCTGTCGGCGCGGTTGATCCGATACCACTGTTGCAGCACCCGGGTGTTTTCCAGGTTGGCGTCACGCAGCGCATAGGCCGCCTTGTTGTCCCAGTCCAGCCGGCCGGGCCATTGCACCACCGGGCCGAACTTCGACAGATAGATGGGCCGTTCGACCTGCTGCAGCGCGCCGCCCTCGCCTTTCACCGTGACGCTGACCTTCTGCTGCTCAAGCGGCAGCGACTGCCCATCGACCAGGTAACGGGTCGGGTCTTTCGGGTCGAGTTGCAGGCGGTAAACAGTGAAGTGCTTCGACGTGTCTACGGTGTGGGTCCAGGCCAGGTGCTTGTTGAAACCGATGTTGACCACCGGCAGGCCCGGCAACGCCGCCCCCATGACATCCAGTTGCCCGGGAATGGTCAGTTGCATCTGGTAGAAGCGCATCCCGCCTACCCAGGGGAAATGCGGGTTGGCCAACAACAGGCCACGACCATTGGCCGAGCGCTGCGCACCCACCGCAACGGCGTTGCTGCCACGGCTCATGGCGAACTGCTGCTGCCGGGCCAGGGCCACGCTGTAGTCGACCGTCGGCCGCTGCGCCGCAAGGTTGGGCGGGGTCGCCGCCACCACGGCCTCGGCGAACTGGCCTACGCCACCTTCGGCCAACAAGCGTCGGGTCAACTTGACCAGGTCCAGGCTGGTGATCGGCCGCACCCAGTCGCCCGCCCCGCACTCGGCGGGCAGGCCCTGGGCCCGACGCTCGCCCAGGGCGCGGTTATAGCCGCGGGCATAGCCGTCCAGCAGATCGCGCACCGCTGCCGGTTGGGCCTGCAGGAAGCCGCTGACCGCGACGGGGTTGTTGAGCCAGGTGAAGAACAGGTCGCTGGCGAGGTTGTCGCGCTGTTCCACGGTCTTGCCGTCGCCACCGAAGTAGCGGGAGCGTTCGCCGTTGACCGTCAACACCTCGTTGGCCAGCAGGCACAGGTTGTCCTGGGCGTAGGCATAGCCGATGCCATAGCCCAGGCCACGCTCGTCGTTGGCCAGGATGTGCGGCACACCAAAGCTGGTGCGGCGGATCTGCGCAGAGGCTTCGCCGCTAGCCTCGCGCGCCTGCGCCAGCAGGCTGGAGGCAACCAGGACGGCGGCGAGGCCAAGGCGCAGGGTAGGACGCGAAAGAGGGATCACAGGCACTCCTCGTGCAATCGGGGGGGTTATCCCGATCAGACGAATGGCCGGATGAAAATTTTACGCCCTCTTGCCTGCTGCAACGTCTTCAACAAGGCAGGTCAGATTTTTTTACCGAGGGACTGCAGTTTTGCCGTTCTCGTTCGTCTTAATAGGTGAGAGAGGCAACAACGATGAATCCGCTGCGGTCGATGAAAAGGAGCATTCGCATGCACAACCCACAACCTTCGCTACCGGCGGCGCGCAGCCCGGTCGGCACGCCCTGCGCACAGGAAGTGCGCACCGGCAACGAGCAGATTCGCGAGCTGCTGCGCGTCTACGGGCTGCGTACCAGCCTGATCCGCCTCAAAGTCATCGACGCCCTGCACAGCGCCGATCGAAACGGCCGCAGCATTGGCGTGCGTGGTGTTCACGCGCACCTAGAGCAGCTGGACATTCCGTTGTCGTTCCTCAGCGTGCGCGAGGTGCTCAAGCGGCTGTGCACCGAAGGTGTCATCAGCCTGGGCAACGACAAGTGCTACAGCCTCGAGCCCCAGGCCCGCGCCGTACTCGAGCAGCCCACCTTGCGTTGAGCGTACGGCCGGCCATGATCCGCCGGCCGGCCCGCCTCAGGGCTTGACCTTGCGCCGCAGGATCCCGTTGATCACCACCACGACCACCGCAACGGCGATGGCGATGAACTGGAATGTCTGCTCGCTGATGGTGCCCTGCTTTTGCAGGTGACTCAGGCCGAGCATGATCCCCAATACCACCAGGATGATCAGGATCGAATATTTCAGGCGCTGCACATGTGTCATCGGGAGTTCCTTGCGACATCGGGGACATGAGGCTCCCTTGGAGCCGGCGCCATGATACCTCGCTGCCATTTCCCACGCTGATATTCCTGCCGACCTACGACGCACGCCTCCCTGCAGGATCAGATTCGCTGCTTGCCTGACGCAAAATCACTTAGCCGGTCGACGCCCGGATACCTGGGAATATTGTTCCCCTGCAACTGCGTGGGGTGATACACCCAAATTGCCACCATGGAAGGTCTTCTCTAGGACTTTTGGGGCCTGTAGCGTAAGGGTGAAGAATTTTCATACATCAATTATCGCGATTGCTTTCAAACGTCGTGCCGACAAGGCTACAAGCGCCGGTCCGATTCGCGCCTAGCGACCCTTTCTGATGCTGTTTGAAAATCGAGGCAAGCCAAGCGCCCAGCCGCGCCATGGCAACCCTCGGCGCGTGGTCTACGCAAAGGCCACGTGTCAAACGATCCCACAGCTCAAGGATGCCTTGCGTGGACATGCCAGATCTGAACAACATCGAAGTAACCCAACTGCCTCAGTCGCTGCAGGTGCTGATCGAATGCATCGGCCTCGAAAATGCCTATCGGCTCACCTGTGAGTTCGGCGGGCGCCCCAAGTACATCCCCAAACACCGCTCACGTACCAAACTGGCAGATGTCTTGCCGCCCGAAGCGCTCGACGCGCTGATCAAGCGCTTTGCCGGCCTGGCACTGGAGATCCCCAAAGCCGACCACTTTCAGCGCCAACTGCGCAACCAGCAGATTCAGAAGGAAAGCGCCAACGGCCTGTCACGCAGCCTGTTGGCCGACAAATACGGGCTTAGCCTGCGACAGATCGGCAATATTCGGCGCCAGGACTGCCAGGCTCGCTAAGCGTTGAACGGATGAATGAGACGACCAGAGGCGTCCGCGCCCGGCCACTGGTAGCCGGCGCGGACGAGCGCGAACAGTCAGAAGTCGCGCTTGTAGAAGATGTCCAGCGAGCTGGCCAGGCCGCTGGCGGCCTCCAGGTAGACTTTCTTGCTCAGCTTGTAGCGCAGGGCAATGGTATTGGCAGGCTCGAACACCCCCACACCGTAACGCAGGCTCAGCCGTTCGCTGAGGTTGCCGCTGGCGACCACACTGGTGCTTGTGCCCGAGCCCTCGGTGTCGAGCTGGAAATCTTCGATCCCCAGGTTTGACGCCAGGCTGCCAGTGATCCCGGCACTGCCCGCCAAACCCAAGCCCAACGCCGCCTCGGCCAACATGTTGCTGTCTTCGCCTGAAGCACCCAGTGGCCGCCCCAGCACCAGGTAGGACAACGCCTGCTCCTGGCTCATCGCCGGCTCGGAAAACACCTTGGTGGTGGGTTGTTCGGCGCTGCCGCTCAGGCGAATACCGGCAATCACGTCATCCACCTGACGAATCGCTTCGATATCCAGGTACGGCTGGTCGATGGGGCCCGCGAACAGCAGGCGCGCCCGGCGGATGGTGAGGCGCTGGCCATAGGCACGGTAGCGACCATCGGAAAGGCTCAGTTCCCCGCGGGTATCGAGGTTGTCACCAATGTGCACGTGGCCCAGCAGGTTGGCAGTGAAGCCGAAACCACTGAACGACAGCTTGTCGCGGCCGACCTCGACGTCAATGTCCATCGCCACCGCCATGGGCGGTTTGCCCTCCTGCGTCTGGTGGCCAACGATCACCGTGTCGTCGGATACCTGCACCGTCGACGGCGGCAGTTCACGCACGGTGATCTTGCCCTTGGGCACCAGCACCTTGCCGGTCACCGCCAGCTTGTCGTCGACCAGGCGGATGACCAGGTCGGGCGCAACCTCGAGCACCGCGTAGGGCTCGACGGTGACGGGCAGCTGCTGGCCGCTCAGGCGCAGCTCCATGGCCAGCGCCTGGCCCCAGGTCATCTGCCCGGCCAGCTCGCCACGCCCAGCCTCGCCACTGCGCCAGTCGCCCTTGAGCTGCACCTGCTCGCCGGCGATCAGCGCCTGCAGTGAAAGAGCCTGCAGGCTCACCGGCAATTCCGCGCCGCTGACCTCACCACCGCTCAATGCCAGGTTGCCGTTGACCTGCGGTGCCAACAGGCTCCCCGACAAGCGCCCACTGCCATTGAGCTGGCCGGCCAGGCGCTCGACCATCGGCAGGAACGGCCGGGCCACCGACAGCTCCAGGCCGGCCAGGCGGAACTCACCGGTCAGCGGCTTGTTGCGCCCAAGCGGGTCAAGGCGGGTATCGAGGGTCAGCTCCCCCAGGCGCTCGCCACGAAAGTCCAGGCGGGTGTCCACCCGACGTGGTGCCAGGGTGCTGTCCAGGCGCAACACCTGATAGGGGAAATCAACCCAGCGCCCCTTGTCGCGCACGCGCAGGGTGCCGCCACCGGCATCGACACGAATACTGCCCTTTGGGCCGCTGGCCGGGATATCGAGGTTGATGTCGGCATTGAGCAGCCCCTGCCAGGCGAAGTCCTTGGGCAGCCATTGCGCCAGGCTGTCCAGCGGGAACTGCTTGAGGTGATAGCGCAGGCGCGGCTCTGGCGCCAGGCGCTGGTCCTCGCCACACAGGCTGGCAAGGCCAGCACGCCAGCAATGGGCACCGAAGTCCAGCTGGCCGGTGGCCAGGCGCTGCAGGCGCGCCGGGGCTTGCAGTTGCCAGTCCTGGCCACCGGCCTGGATACGCCCGCTGGCCAGGCGACCGCGCCAGTCGCCCTTGCCGAGGGTGCCGTCGAGCGCCAGGTCGAGCTTGAGCTGCGGGCCATCGAGCGCCAGGGTGGCAGACTGCTGGCGGATATCGCCCTTGCCCTGCACATCCAGGTTGCCCAACGGGGTATCGCCCAGGCGGATAGCGCCGGCCTTGAGCGTGAGCTGCCCACGCTGGGCATTGTCCAGGCGCGCGTCGAGGTCCAGCCGCTGGACACGGTTGTCGGCCTGCGCCAGTTGCTGGCCGTGCAGCGTGAGGCTGCCCTGGGGCGCAGCGAGGGTGCCAGCCAGATCCAGGCGGCCCTTGACCTGGCCCTGCAGTTGCGGCCAGAGCTGGCCAAGGCGCGGCAGGTCGAGGTCAACGCGCCCGGCCAGGCGCTGCTGCAGGCTGCCACTGCCGTTGATGCGGTTGTCGCCCAACTGCACCGCCAGGCTGCCCAGGGTCCAATGCTCGCCCTTGCCGTCGGCATCCACCTTGAGCACGGCTGGCTGGCCACGCAGGCGACCCTTGAGGTCGAGCTGCGCCTTGAGCTGCAATTGCTGGTTCTTCAGCTCGCCCTGGCTGCGCAATGGCCCGGCCAGGGTACCGGGCAGCTCGGCCAGCCAGTAGGCCGGGTCGAGCGCTGCCAGCTGCAGGTCGACATCCCAGGCCAGGCTGTCGGCAAAGCGCAAGGCGACGCTGCCGGCTGCCTTGCCCTGCCCTGCACTCAGCGCCAATTGCGGCAGCCGCACCTGGCCGAGGTCACCGTCGAATGGGCTGGCGACGGTGAAAGCGCCTGCCGGGCCATCCAGGTCACCGTTGAACGCGCCCTTATAGTTGCCATCGCGGTACTGCACCTGCGCATTGAAGCGTTTGAGGGTCACCTGCGGTGGCTGTTCGAGGGGGTACAGGCGCAACCAGGGGAAATCAAGCCAGTCGATGCTGGCATCGGCGCTCAAACCCTGCTGCCAGTCGGCACTGGCCTGCAGCTTGACCCGCTGGGTATCACTGGCATTGAGGTCCAGGGCATCGAGCCGGGCGCCCTTGGCGTCCACCTTGCCGGCCAGCACCAGGCCCACCGGGCCCTGCTCCGCCGGCAGCGTGGCCGCACCGGACAGCTGGTAGCCCTTGAGCAGGTCGCCCTGGGCGTCGAGCCTGAGCTGGTTGAGTTGCAGGGTGTCGGGGAGGCTGGCGGCGGGCTTGAACGCCTCGGCGCGCAGGCTCAGTTTCGCCGGCAGGTGCTCGGCCAGGGCCTGCAACTCGCCGTTCAAGCGGGCATCGAGGTAGCCACTGCTGCTGGCGTCCAGCGTCAGTGTCTGTTGCAGATCGCCCTTGGCGCTCAACGCCAACTGCCAGGGTTGGCCGTCCACGGCCGGCAGTTGCAAGGTGCCTTGCAGTTGCAACGGCCAGTTGCCTTGCGGTTGCAACTCGCCCTGCAGGTCAAGGTGCAGGTCGTCGCGCTGCAGTTGCAGGCTGTCGATCCGCAGGCCGGCCGCGGTCCAGTGCGCAGCCAGCTGCAGATTACCCAGCAGCTCACTGCCATCAAGCCGCAGCTGGCCGACCTTCACCTCGCCCAGTTCGATGGCCAGCGGCAGATTCAGCGCCGGCAGTTGCAGCGGGCCGCTGTCAGGCTCGCTTTCACCCGGGGCGAAGGCCATGTCGATACGCTCGGCCTGCAGACGCTCGATGCACAGGGTGGCGCGCAACAGGCAGGCAGGGGACCAGTCCAGCTGCGGGGCTTGCAGTTCGATCCGGCTCTGGCCGTCAACCCAGCGCAGTTGGCTGGCTTGCCAACTGCCACCCAGCTTTCCTGCGAAGTCGCTGACCTCAAGCCCCGGCACCAGCTCCATTACCCAGCGGCTGCCCGCCTGGCTACCCAGCACCAGGCCCAGCGCCAAGGCGATCAGCAGCAACAAGGCGCCAATAACGAGCAAGAGGGATTTGAACACACGCATCACAGCTCGGGCCCCATGGAAAAGTGCAAACGAAAACCACCGTCGTCGTCCAGCGCGTGGGCCAGGTCCAGGCGCAGCGGCCCTACCGGCGAGACCCAGCGCACGCCGATGCCGACACCGGTCTTGAGGCTAGGCAGTTCCAGGCTGTTGAACGAGTTGCCTTGGTCGATGAAGGTTGCCAGGCGCCATTTTTCGGCGATCGAGTACTGGTATTCGGCACTGCCGGCCACCAGGTAGCGACCGCCGATACGGTCGCCCTTGTTGTTCTCTGGCGACAACGACTGGTAGTCGTAGCCTCGCACGCTCTGGTCGCCACCGGCGAAGAAGCGCAGCGACGGTGGGATGTTCTGCTGGTAGCCGTTGGTGGCGCTGCCGCCGAACTGCACGCGGCCGAGGAAACGGTGGTTGTGGCCGAGGGTGGTCAGGCCTTTGAGCAGCACGTTGCCGTGCACCAGGTTGGTATCCGAACCCAACCCTTCCTTGGCCGCCTGCAGGTCGAACTGCAGCCGATAGCCCTGGTGCGGATCGATCCGGTTGTCGCTGCGCAGGTAGGCGAAACTGATCCCCGGCATCAGCAGGTTGCTCAGGCCCGAGTCGTCACCCAGGCGGTACTCTTCGCGCTGGTACTTGAGCGAGATCACCCGCTGCCAGCCGCTGGGCAGCTTGCTGTGCCATTCCGGGCCGACGGTCAGCAGCTTGCTCAGCGTATCGGTGCCGGCGATATCCTCGTTCTGGTAGCCGCCGGCAAAGCGCAACTTGTCGGTGAGCGGTGGGTCGAGCGGGATGTCGTACCACAGGCCGACGTTCTGCCGGGGCGCCGACAGTTCGGTCTCCCAACCGTAGCTATGGCCTTGCGGGTTGACCCAGTGGCGGGTCCAGTTGGCCTTGGCACGCGGACCGACGTCGGTCGAAAAGCCCAGGCCCAGGCCCATGGTGCGTGGTTTACGGGTGTCGAGGCGAACTTCGACGGGAATATCTTCGCCCACGGCGGCGGTCGGCGCGGCATCCACCCGTACGCCTTCGAAATAGCCGCTCGATTGCAGATCGTTGTTGAGCTCGGCGATCAACTCCGAGTCGTAAGGGGTGCCGGGCTGGAACTGCACCATGCGCTGCAGCAGGTCCTGGTCCAGGGGCGTGTCACCGCCGAAGTGCACCGCACCCAGGCGATAGCGTGGGCCGCTCTGGTAGACCAGTTCGATGTCGGCGACACCGGCCTGGGGGTCGACTGCCAGGCGCTGGCGGGTGAAGCGGCCACTGAAAAAGCCATAGCGCGACGCCTGGTTGAGGATCAGGCGCTTGGCATCTTCGTAATGCCCATGATTGAGTTGCTCACCGGGACGCAGCGCCTTGCTGTCGGGGATGCGAAATGCCTTCATTTCGCTGGCCGGCCCTTCGATGCGCACCGTCACGTTGCGCAGGCGCACTGGCTCACCCGGGTCGACCCGGATGATCAGTTGCGGGGGTTTGTCCTTGTCACTCGGCGCCTTTACTTCGCTGTCGATGCGCGCCTGGTAATAACCCAGCGCCTGCGCCGCCTTGCGTGTCTGCTCCTCGGCGCCGCGACTGAAACGCAGCAGCGCTTCTTCATCGCGCTCGCCGAGGCTGCCGATATAACCTTCGATATTGGCCTTGAGCGGCTTGTTGGCGGGTTTCACCCGGACCAGCAACTCGCTCTGCGCCCATGCCATGGAGCTGGCGGCCAGCAGCAGCAGGCCCCAGCAAAGTCTTCCTGAATACGTCATGCGGCGCATGCTACCAGAGCGAGCCGGTCAAGGGTGCCGCCTGTCAATACCGGTCACACAACTGTCGCATTGGACGACGCCGGATTGGGATGAAAGAACACCCTTTCTCGGATTGGCCCTACAGCGACCTCACCAATCTCTTGATAGCCCTGGCGCTCATAGAAGGCCAGGTAGTGTGGATTGCCGGTATCCAGCACCACGCCCTGGGTGGCCGGGTCATCAGCACACCAGTCGTGCACCGCTTGCAGCAACTGTTCGCCGTAGTGCTTACCCTGGAACTGCGGATGCACACCCAGCAGCGGCAGTACATGCACCTGCCCGCTCGGCAGGCAACCCGCGAGCGCAGCCTGGTAGTCCAGGTAGCGTCGCGTGCAGCGCAGACCGGTGCCGAGCATCATGCGCAGGCGCCATGCCCAGCTGTCAGCCACACCCAGTCGACGTTGTGGCGGCACGATCAGTGCGATCCCGACCAGGCGGTCATCCACCAGCAGACCGATCGCCGGCAACTGTAGGTAGAAGTGCTGGCGCAGCCATTCGCGCACCAGCACCCGCAGACGCTGTTCATAGCCAGAGCGCTGGGCTTCGAACAACCAGGCAAAGGTCGGTTCATGGCGATAGGCGTGGTACAGCAGCGAGCGAGCCTCGCGGGCGTAGCCTTCGTCGAGCAGGCAAATACTGGCTGGTGCGGCTGGGGCGTCGGGCATCGCGGGCGGTCCTCCTGGAATGGGCGTGCAGTGCCTTGGAGTTACTGCACCGCGTATCGTTCACCACCCACAGCACGTTAGCAGCGCCAACCCTGGGTCGCCACGCTGGCCGCCGCCGGCGATGTCGGCTAGCATTCGAGGCTTTTATCAGGATTGTCTTTCCATGAAAGTCGTCTCGTTCAACATCAATGGCCTGCGCGCCCGCCCGCACCAGCTGGCGGCGCTGATCGACAAGCACCAGCCGGACGTGATCGGCCTGCAGGAAACCAAGGTCAGCGACGAACAGTTCCCGCTTGCTGAAGTCGAGGCGCTCGGCTACCACGTGCATTACCACGGCCAGAAAGGCCACTACGGCGTGGCGCTGCTGTCTCGGGAAAAGCCGCTGTCGCTGTCCAAGGGTTTCGCCAGTGATGAAGAGGATGCCCAGCGCCGCTTCATCTGGGGCACTTTCGCCGACCGTAACGGCACGCCGATCACGGTGATGAACGGCTACTTCCCCCAGGGCGAGAGCCGCGACCACCCCACCAAATTCCCGGCCAAACAGCGTTTCTACAGCGACCTGCAAGTATTGCTGGAGAGCCAGTTCAAGAATGACCAGCCGCTGCTGGTGATGGGTGATGTGAACATTTCGCCGCAGGATTGCGACATCGGTATCGGGGCGGACAACGCCAAGCGCTGGTTGAAGACCGGCAAGTGCAGTTTCCTGCCTGAAGAGCGCGAGTGGATGGAGCGCCTCAAGGGCTGGGGGCTGGTCGATACGTTCCGCCATCTGCACCCGGAGGTGGCTGATCAGTTCAGCTGGTTCGACTATCGCAGCCGGGGGTTCGAGGATGAGCCCAAGCGTGGGCTGCGGATTGACCTGATCATGGCTTCGCAGGGATTGCTGCCTCGGGTCAAGGCGGCGGGGATTGACTATGAGTTGCGGGGGATGGAGAAGCCTTCGGATCATGCGCCGATTTGGCTTGAGTTGGGGTGAGGGTTCGGGTTCGGGTTCGGGTTCGGGTTCGGGTTCGGGACTCAGTGTGTTTGTTTTGATAGATGTATGCGCATTCAGCGGCGATGGCGACTTTTAGTCACCTTTCCGCCCTTACGGCGGCCTACTTTGGTCTTGGCCAAAGTAGGCAAAGCCGCCTGCTCCCATCATACGGCCCCTACGCTGCGCTTCGGGGTCCCCTCGCTCCGGTGCCTTCCGGGCCCGCGCGGCCTCCGACTTGCTGCGCAAGTCTACATCTCGCGCCTTCGGCTTACGCCGAAGGGTGCTGCGCACCAGGGCCCTACAGTCACCTCCACTCGGCCTCCTGAAGTCGCAATTTGTGTTGCCTGGACTATCGCGCGCTTAGAAGCAAGAGCAAGAGCAAGAGCAAGAGCAAGAGCAAGAGCAAGAGCAAGAGCAAGAGCAGTAATACGGCTATATATATTTGGCTGTTGTTTATGTGTTGTTTGTTTGGGCCCAATGAACTTGCGCGTTCACTGTAGGAGCGGCCTTGTGTCGCGAAAGGGCTGCGCAGCGGCCCCGGCAATCTATGTTGCAACGCTGGGGCCGCTTTGCGGCCCTTTCGCGACACAAGGCCGCTCCTACAGGTACTGCGCAAGCCTGAAAGTTTCGCACTAACCTGTGGGAGCTGCGATTCGCCGCTGCGACTTACCAGCGATTGCGATCCTGAGTTCCCAACCCATCCAACTAGCGACAGCTAACGCCAGCCCAGGCGCCGCCCCTAACTTCGCGACTTCAGGAGGCTGAGCGCAGGCGTCTGGAGGGCCCTGGTGCGCAGCACCCTTCGGCGTTAGCCGAAGGCGCGAGATGTAGACTTGCGCAGCAAGTCGGAGGCCGCGCGGGCCCGGAGGACGCCGGAGCGAAGGGACCCCGAAGCGCAGCGTAGGGGCCGTATGATGGGAGCGAGCGGCTTTGCCTACTTTGGCCAAGACCAAAGTAGGCCGCCGTAAGGGCGGAAAGGTGACTACGCGTCGACATCACAAATGAATGCGCATACAACTATCAAAACCAACACACAACAAGACCCAAGAAACTTGAAACCGTTAAGCAATAACTGCAACAACCTCCAAACTCAACCCCCTACTTGCGCCGCTGCATCCAAGCCGCCCCCAACCCACTCAAACAAATCACCGAAATCCCAACCAAACTCATACCATCCGGCACCTGCCCAAAAATCACCAACCCCAACAACCCCGCAAACACAATCTGGCAATAACTGAACGGCGCCAACAACGCCGGCGCCGCAAACCTGAACGCCTGCGTCAGCAGCAAATGCGCCGTCATCCCACACCCCCCCAGCGCCAGCATCAACAACGCATGCGTCCACTCCGGCACCTGCCAGAAAAACGGCACCATCGCACTCAGCACCAAGGTATTGCACAACCCCGCATAGAAGTTGCTGGTGGTCGGGCTGTCATGGGCCGCCAGCACCCGCGTCAGCAACTGGTAAGAACAGAACCCCAGCGCCGACCCCAGCGGAAACAGGATCGCCGGGGTAAACATCGCCCCGCCGGGATGCACCACCACCAGCACCCCGACAAACCCCATCACCACCGCCGCCCACTGCCCCGCCGTGACCCGCTCCTTGAGCAGCGGCACCGACAAAGCGGTGACCAGCACCGGGGCCAGGAAGTTGACCGACGTCGCCTCGGCCAACGGCAAATACTGCAAGCCGGCAGTGAACAACAGGCTGGTGCTGAGCAGGCTCAAGGCGCGCAGGGTTTGCAACAACGGGCGCCGGGTACGCAGCACCGCCATGCCGGCCTTGGGCAGGAAGATCCCGGCCATCAGCAAGGTGTGCACCAGGTATCGGGCCCACACCACCATGATGATCGGGTAGATGCCACCGAGGAATTTCGACAACGCGTCGTGGCCAGCGAACAGGAAGGTCGCCAACACCACCAGGATGATACCGCGCAGCGGCTGGTTGACTCCGGACAGCGGCGTACTGGAACTCATGGGGCTCTCGGGCGGTGGCCCCGGCCTTGCGCCCGGGCATCCGCGGATTCTAGAAGAGATCCACGGCGATGAACATTGCCTGGGCCGAGGCATCTGTACTGTCCGGTACATTTCGTTCGCTGATCGACCACTTTCCCCCTGCGCCCACTGCCAGCCATTTGCCGATGGCCGATCATGTCCATCCACCTTTCCATCCGTACAAGGAGTACCTCCATGCACAGGCTCACCACCCGCCACGGCCTCGACATGCCTGCCATCGGCCTGGGCACCTGGCCAATGACCGGCGCCGACTGTACCCGCGCCGTGCACCAGGCGCTGGAGCTGGGCTACCGGCATATCGACACTGCCACCGCCTACAACAACGAAGCCGCAGTCGGCCAGGCCCTGCGTGACAGCAGCGTGCCGCGCGAAGCCATTCACCTGACCACCAAGGTCTGGTGGGACCGCCTCGCCCCCCAGGCCATGCGCCAGTCCCTGGAAGACAGCCTACGCGCCCTGGGCACCGAACAGGTCGATCTGTTCCATATCCACTGGCCGGGCAAGGATTGGGACCTGGCGCGCAGCATCGAAACCCTGGTGGCCCTGCGCGATGAAGGCAAGGCGCGCTGCATCGGCGTGGCCAACTTCCCGCTCGGGCTGCTGCGCCAGGTGATCGAACAACTGGGCGCCCCGCTGTCGGCGATCCAGGTCGAGTACCACGTGCTGCTCGACCAGACGCCGCTGCTCGACTTCGCTCGCCAGCATGGCCTGGCCTTCACCGCCTACACCCCACTGGCACGCGGCCAGGCTGCCGAACAACCGGCCATACGCACCATCGCCGACAAACACGGCGCGCTGCCCAGCCAAGTGGCCTTGGCATGGTTGCTGGAGCAATCCGCCGTGGCAGTGATCCCGAAAGCCAGCAGCCGTGAAAACCAACTGGCCAACCTGGCAGCGCTGGACCTGCGCCTGGATGATGAGGACCGCGCACGGATCGCGGCGCTGGCGAAGGACCGGCGCCTGGTCAGCCCGGATTTCGCACCACAGTGGAACAGCTGAACATCCCCTTCAGATCGCCTGCACCGCCAGCAGCTCGGTGAGCACCTCGGCCAACGCCTTGACCATCACATCGGCCGTGGGCCGGTGCACGATCACGATCTCGTAGCTGTCCACCTCCGGCAGCCCCTGCTCCCCCCCCAGCACCCGGTGCTCGCGGGTCGCCGCCCGCGGAGGCAGCAGGCTGATACCCATGCCGTCTGCCACCGCCGCCTGGATGCCGCTGAGGCTGGAGCTGGTGAAACTGATGCGCCAGCGCCGGCCCATGCCCTCGATGGCGCTGATCATGTCGTCGCGGTACAGGCCCCTTGGCGGGAAGGTCACCAGCGGCACCGGGTCGAGTTCGAAGGCTGGCATTCGCGCGCTGTCGATCCATTGCAGGCGCTCCGGCCAGCAGGCCACCCCTTCGCGGCTGTTGCGCCGTTGCTTGAGCAGCACCAGATCGAGCTCGCCGTTGTCGTAGGCCTGGCTGAGGTCGCGGCACAGCCCGCTGGTGACCTCCAGCTTGACCTGCGGGTGGCGCCGGCTGAAGGCCGACAGCGCATTGGTGGTGCGCCCGCCCACGAAGTCCTCCGGCACGCCCAGGCGCACGGTCATGCCGACCATGGCCCCGGCCAAGGCTTCGAGCATCTGGTCGTTAAGCGCCAACATGTGCCGGGCGTAACCCAGCAGGGTCTGGCCGGCGTCGGTAGGCAGCACGTCGCGGTTACCGCGCACCAGCAGGCGGTGGCCGACCATCTCTTCGAGGCGTCGGACCTTCTGGCTGATGGTCGATTGGGTGGAATGCAGGCGTGCTGCCGCCGTGGTGAAACTGCCGCAATCGGCCACCACGACAATGGCGCGCAGCAGGTCGAGGTCGAACAGGGCTCTATTCGATTTAACGCTGATGGACATCTTGGTATTCGACTTCTGAATGACAAGGCTGACTTCTATCACGCCCCCTCCACGCCCGGCAACCATGTGCAAAACCACTGCCTGGCATCCAGAAAATTCACTTCTGGCGCCGCGCGCAGTTACCTAGGATGAACGCTCGCCCTGCCAGGAACCCCGGACCATGCGCCTGCCGATTGCCACCCTGCTGCTGGCCCTGCTCACCAGCCTTGCTGCCCACGCCGAGAGCCTGTCCATGAATAACCGCCTGTTCGATGCCGCCCGCCTCGGCGACCTGCCCGCCATCCGCCAGGCGCTCGCCCAGGGCGCCACCCTCGACGCCCGTGACAAGCAAGGCCATACCGCGCTGCTGGTGGCCACCCACGCCAACCAGGTCGCCGCTGCGCAGGTACTGATCGAAGCGGGTGCCGACGTCAACGCCAAGGACAACATCCACGACAGCCCTTACCTGTACGCCGGTGCCCGTGGGCTCGACGAGATGCTGCGCCTTACCCTCGCCCATGGCGCCGACCTGAGCAGTACTAATCGCTATGGCGGTACCGCACTGATCCCGGCGGCCGAGCGCGGGCATGTGCAGACCGTGCAGTTGCTGATCGATGCCGGGGTCGATGTGAACCACCTCAACCGCCTGCACTGGACCGCGCTGCTGGAGGCGGTGATCCTCGGCGATGGCGGGCCGCGCCATGTGGAGATCGTGCGCCGGCTGCTGGCGGCCGGGGCCGACCCGGCGATTGCCGACAAGGACGGGGTGACGGCGCTGGAGCATGCGCGCCAGCGCGGGTATGGGGAGATGGTCGCGCTGCTGGCACGTTGATTTCTTGGAGGGGCCAATCGCCGGCAAGCCGGCTCCCACAGGTAATGCACGACATCTGCAGGAGCGGCCTTGTGCCGCGCCTACAAAACTACCGCCCCTTTACTCCACCACCTCGAACGGCAACCCCACATAGTTCTCGGCAATATTCACCAACCCCGCCTGCGAACTGAGGAAGTACTCGCGATCAGCCTCCTGCATCTTGCGGTCCCAGTCATCGTGATGCTCACCAAAATCATGCAGCAACTGGGTCATGAACCAGCTGAAACGCTCGCCCTTCCACACCCGGCGCAAGGCCATGGGTGAGTACTGGGCAAGCAGGTCGGTCCGGCCTTCGCGGTACACCTTGAGCAGGATCCGGTACAGGTAGTTCACGTCCGAGGCCGCAAGGTTGAGACCTTTGGCACCCGTGGGCGGGACGATGTGCGCGGCATCACCGACCAGGAACAACCGGCCATGCTGCATGGGCTCGACCACCAGGCTGCGCAGCGGCGCGATGCTCTTTTCCAGGGCCGGGCCGGTGACCAGCCGTTCGCCCACCTCCTCGGGCAGCCGAGCCTTGAGCTCACCCCAGAAACGCGCATCCGGCCAGTCCTCCACCCGCTCCTGCAGCGGCACCTGCAGGTAGTAGCGGCTGCGGGTCTGCGAACGCTGGCTGCACAGCACGAAACCGCGCTCGTGGTGGGCGTAGATCAGTTCGTGGTTCACCGGCGGGGTATCGGCCAGCAGCCCCAACCAGCCGAACGGGTAGACCCGCTCGTAGGCCTTGAGCACACCGTCGGGAATGCTTTGCCGGGCGACCCCGTGGAAGCCGTCGCAGCCGGCGATGTAGTCGCAGTCGACGCGGTGCAACTGGCCATCCTTCTCGAACGTCAGGTATGGCTGCGCGCCGTCGATGTCATGGGGCTGTACCTTGCTGGCTGAATAGATGATCGGTGCCCCGCTCTGCTCACGGGCCTGCATCAAGTCGCGGGTGACCTCGGTCTGGCCGTAGACCATCACCGTCTTGCCACCGGTCAGCGCCTTGAGGTCCAGGCGCTGGCGGCGGCCACCGACCAGCAACTCGACGCCTTCGTGGACCAGCCCTTCGCGGTCCATGCGCTCGCCAACCCCGGCC
Source organism: Pseudomonas oryziphila (assembly GCF_003940825.1). Taxonomy (NCBI): domain Bacteria; kingdom Pseudomonadati; phylum Pseudomonadota; class Gammaproteobacteria; order Pseudomonadales; family Pseudomonadaceae; genus Pseudomonas; species Pseudomonas oryziphila. Next base: position 3,218,277 of record NZ_CP034338.1, read on the forward strand.
TCGCGCAGCAGATCGACGGTGCCCTGTTCGAGCACCCCGGCGCGAATGCGCCCAAGTACGTAGTCGGGGGTCTGGCGCTCGACGATCAGCGTGTCGATGCCGGCCTTGTGCAGCAACTGGCCCAGCAGCAGGCCGGACGGACCTGCGCCGATGATTGCAACCTGAGTCTTCATTGTTGTTGTCTCTTTGTGCTGTTACGGTTCTCCTCTGCATTTTTACGAGCGATTCAGCCCGAAAAAGTGTGCTATCCACTGTAAAAACTGCACTTTTACAAAAAACGTTCGATTAACGGACAAGGCCATCCCCATGCCCAGCCCCCTCTCCGGCATTCCGCTGTTCCAGCTCTACGGCGAAAACCACGCCTGGCCCGACACCGACCTGCTGCACTGCGAGTCGATCCCGGCACGCAGCCGCCTGCACCACTGGGAGATCAAGGCGCACCGCCATGCCGAACTGTTCCAGCTGCTGTACGTGCAGCGCGGCGAGGCGCAGGTGGAGATCGAGGGCGCGCGCAGCGTGATCCGCCAGGCGGCGATCCAGGTGGTGCCGCCGCTGACCGTGCATGGCTTTCGTTTCAGTGCCGATATCCAGGGCCATGTGCTGACCTTCGGCACGGCGCTGGTGGCCGACCTCGAGCAACGCCTGGGCGCGCCATTGAGCGTACTGGCCGCGCCCGGCTGCTACCCGCTGGGCCAGGACCGCATGCGCCTGCACACGCTGATCGACACGTTGCAACAGGAATATCAGGGCAACGCCCCGGCACGGGCGGCGTTGCTGCAGGCACTGGTCACCGCGCTGATGGTGTGGATCAGCCGCCAGCAGCACGACCGCGCCCCGCGCACCCGCGGCGAGCGCGACCAACAATTGCTTGGCCGCTATCTGCGCCTGGTCGAGGCGCACTACCGCGAGCACCTGGCCGTGGAAACCTATGCGGCACGCCTGGGCATCAGCAGCCTGCAGCTCAATCAGCTGTGCCGCGCCCTGGCCAGCCAGACCGCACTGCAGGTGGCGCACCAGCGCCTGCTGCTCGAAGCCCGGCGCAACCTGTCATACACACGCATGAGCATCGGCCAGCTGTCCGACAGCCTCGGGTTCAGCGACCCCACCTACTTCGCCCGTTTCTTCAAGCGCTTGAGCGGCCAGACGCCCAACGCCTACCGCCGCGCCACGCAAAGTGAATAATCATTGCAGCCACGCAAAGAGCCAACTGCGTCGTTAAATATTATTGACCAAAACCCCCGCCAAACCCTTGTCACCCAAGGCTCCGAGACCTTCAAGCCCCCGAAAAACGGCGCCTCAGCGCCCTGCCACTCGTTTGACATATCGAACGGCTCTGGCAAGCTATCAGTCAGGCCCCGACCGGCATCGCCCCTGAGGCGAGCCGGCAGTGCTCGGGGCTACAGGCTGCACCCATGGCCCCGGCCGTGCGCCTGCACAACAACGACAGGCAAGACCTGTCCCAAGGTGACATATGTCCAACAGCAACATTGGCAACAAGCAACCTTCCCTGCGCAAACCCGTCGTCCTGATGACCATGGGCAGCCAAGAGCGCAAAGGCCATGACTATCAGGTCATGACCCACAAATACATCACCCCGCTGGTCGAGTTCTCCGGTTGCGTCCCGGTGCTGGTCCCCACCTGCTGCGGCAGCGACGACCTCGAGACGTACCTGGACATGGCCGACGGCGTGTACCTGACCGGTGCCGGCAGCAATATCGACCCGGCCCTGTACGGCCAGGAGAACCAGACCCCCGGCAAGGGCCAGGACCAGAACCGCGACCTGTTCGACATCCCGCTGGTCAAGGCGGCGATCAAGCGTGGCCTGCCGATCTTCGGCATCTGCCGTGGCATGCAGGAAATCAACGTGGCCCTGGGCGGCGACATCTACCAGAAGGTCTACGCCGAGCCTGGCTTCAACGACCACCGGGAAAACCCGGAAGATCCGGTCGAAGTGCAATACGCCCAGGTGCATGGGGTGAAGATCAAGCCGGGTAGCTGGCTGCGCGACACCCTGGGCACCGACGAGATCCGCGTCAACTCGCTGCACGGCCAGGGCCTGCGCAAGCTGGGCGCCGGTATCGAGCCGATTGCCCATGCCGAAGACGGCCTGGTCGAGGCGATCCACGCGCCGAGCATTTCGCCCTTCCTGTTCGCGGTGCAGTGGCACCCGGAATGGCAGGCGGCGAAGAACCCTGACTCGATCAAGATGTTCCAGGCCTTCGGCGACGCTTGCCGCGCCCAGGTCCGCAAGTCACAGGTCAAGCGCCATCAGGCAGCCTGATCCAGCAAAGCTTCGTTAGCTTTGATCGCGGGGCGGCGCAAGGTCGCCCCCGTTTCCTACGGTCACCCTCTGCTGGTCCCAGAACACTTCCCGTGGAAGCGGGCGGCGGGCTTGTGCCTGTCTCCGCGATCTTTTTTTCCTTCTCCCCGCCTAGAGATACGATGACTGCCAAGTGGTTGTCGTAAGATCTTCTGCGCCTGTGAGATCGAGCGCCGCCCGCGCGGCGCATCGCTGGCAAGCCAGCTCCCACATCTGTTTCGGGCCAGTCACTCCTGTGGCTTCATCGCTGTCCGCCTTGTTGGTACGACGCGGTAGTGAGGTGGGCACTGCTGGCGCCTCGCCTGACTTGAGGCATGCACCAAGGCGGGCAGCGGTACCCTCACAGGCATAATTGGCCCGAAACAAATGTGGGAGCTGGCTTGCCAGCGATGCGCCGCGCCGGCGGCGCTCGATCTCCCCGCCAACAAACACCTGACGGCGAACACCCCAAATCAAAAAATCTACCCAAGGGGACTAGTCATCGTACAAGTTGTACGATAACTTACCTCTAACGCAGAACAACACCCTTCACCCCAAGCGCCACAGGATGCCTACAACAATGACTCCACAAGAACTGAAATCCATCCTCTCCCACGGCCTGCTGTCTTTCCCGGTCACCGACTTCGACGCCCAGGGCGACTTCAACCCTGCCGGCTACGTCAAGCGTCTGGAATGGCTGGCCCCCTATGGCGCCAGCGCGCTGTTCGCCGCCGGCGGCACCGGTGAGTTCTTCTCCCTGGCCGCCAGCGAGTACAGCCAGGTGATCAAGACCGCAGTCGACACCTGCGCCACCTCGGTACCGATCCTCGCCGGTGTCGGCGGCTCGACCCGCCAGGCCATCGAATACGCCAAGGAAGCCGAGCGCCTGGGCGCCAAGGGCCTGCTGCTGCTGCCGCACTACCTCACCGAAGCCAGCCAGGACGGCGTTGCCGCCCATGTCGAGGCGGTGTGCAAGGCCGTCAACATCGGTGTTGTGGTCTACAACCGCAACGTCTGCCGCCTGAATGCCGACCTGCTGGAAAAGCTCGCCGAGCGCTGCCCGAACTTGATCGGCTACAAAGATGGCCTGGGCGATATCGAGCTGATGGTGTCGATCCGTCGCCGCCTGGGTGATCGTTTCAGCTACCTGGGTGGCCTGCCCACCGCCGAGGTGTATGCTGCCGCGTATAAAGCCCTCGGTGTGCCGGTGTACTCCTCGGCGGTGTTCAACTTCGTGCCCAAGACCGCGATGGACTTCTACCACGCCATCGCCCGTGACGATCACGCCACCGTCGGCAAGCTGATCGACGACTTCTTCCTGCCGTACCTGGACATCCGCAACCGCAAGGCCGGCTACGCCGTGAGCATCGTCAAGGCCGGCGCGCGTATCGCCGGTTACGACGCAGGCCCGGTGCGCACGCCGCTGACCGACCTGACCGCGCAGGAATACGAGATGCTCGCCGCACTGATGGACAAGATGGGGCCACAAACACTGTAAGCCCCGATCGCCGGCAAGCCGGTTCCCACAGGAGCAGGCTTGCCGGCAATGGGCCGCAACGCGGTCCAGCGCCCTGCCCTGGCGCCAAAAGACAATCTGATAGCCCGCACAAAAATAACTAGTGGGAGTAAGCAGCATGCAAGCGACGAAAAAGACGCATGTGCGCTACCTGATTCTGTTGATGCTGTTCCTGGTGACCACCATCAACTACGCCGACCGCGCCACCATCGCCATTGCCGGCTCCAGCCTGCAGAAGGACCTTGGCATCGACGCAGTCACCCTCGGCTACATCTTCTCCGCCTTCGGCTGGGCCTACGTGGCCGGGCAAATCCCCGGCGGCTGGCTGCTCGACCGCTTCGGTTCGAAGAAGGTCTATGCCTTCAGCATCTTCACCTGGTCGCTGTTCACCCTGCTGCAGGGCTTCGTCGGTGGCCTGCCGGTGGCCTGGGCCGTGGTCACGCTGTTCACCCTGCGCTTTCTGGTCGGTTTCGCCGAAGCCCCGTCGTTCCCCGGCAACGCCCGGATCGTCGCGGCCTGGTTCCCCACCCAGGAGCGCGGCACCGCCTCGGCAATCTTCAACTCGGCGCAGTACTTTGCCACTGCCCTGTTCGCCCCGATCATGGGCTGGATCGTCTTCAGCTTCGGCTGGGAGCACGTGTTCGTGGTGATGGGTGTACTGGGCATCGTGTTCAGCGGGGTGTGGATGAAGACGATCTACAACCCGCGCCAGCACCCGCGCATCAGCCCCAGCGAGCTCGACCACATCGAGCAGAACGGCGGCCTGGTGGACATGGACCAGAAACGCGGCAACGACGGCCCGAAATGGGGCTACATCAAGCAGCTGCTGACCAGCCGCATGCTGCTGGGCGTTTACCTGGGCCAGTACTGCATCAACGCCATCACCTACTTCTTCCTCACCTGGTTCCCGGTGTACCTGGTGCAGGAACGCGGCATGACCATCCTCAAGGCCGGTTTCATCGCCTCGTTGCCGGCGATCTGCGGCTTCATCGGTGGTGTGCTCGGCGGTGTGCTGTCGGACTGGCTGCTACGCCGTGGCAACTCGCTGACCTTCTCGCGAAAGCTGCCGATCGTCTGCGGCCTGTTGCTGTCGACCACCATGGTGTTCTGCAACTACGTCGACGCCGAATGGATGGTAGTAGGCTTCATGACCCTGGCCTTCTTCGGCAAAGGCATCGGTGCGCTGGGCTGGGCCGTGGTGGCCGACACCTCGCCCAAGCAGATCGCAGGACTGTCGGGTGGTTTGTTCAACACCTTCGGCAACATCGCTTCGATCACCACACCGATCGTCATCGGCTACATCATCAGTGCCACCGGTTCGTTCAAGTGGGCGCTGGTGTACGTCGGCGCCAACGCCCTGGTGGCGGTGTTCAGCTACCTGGTGATCGTCGGCCCGATCAAGCGCATCGAGCTCAAGGACGACCCAAAGCAAGAACCCGCGCCAACCGCTGAACTGGCAGGTTCGCGCCACTGAGTGAAAGCCCCCGGCGCCCGTGCACGCGGCGCCGGCGGCCGTATGAACGCCTGAGAGAAATAACCAGAAGGGCCTGACCATGCAGTTGATCGAACATTCCGAGTCGCCCCGCTACGTCCGCCTGCACGATGACGACAACGTCGTGGTGGTGGTGAACGACGGCGGCCTGGGCGAAGGCGCCCGTTTCGCCGACGGCCTGACCTTGGTCGAAGGCGTGCCGCAGAGCCACAAGGTGGCCACCGTCGATATCCAACCCGGCGACCCTGTACGCCGCTATGGCCAGGTCATCGGCTATGCCCGCGAACGGCTGCAACAAGGCAGCTGGGTCAAGGAAGATCAGCTGGACATGCCGGCCGCGCCCGAGCTCGACAGCCTGCCGCGCTGCGACGCCGTACCCGCCGCCCTGCCGCCGCTCGAAGGCTTCACCTTCGAAGGCTACCGCAACGCCGACGGCACCGTCGGCACCCGCAACATCCTCGGCATCACCACCACTGTGCAATGCGTGACCGGCGTGCTCGATCACGCGGTCAAACGCATCCGCGCCGAACTGCTGCCCAAATACCCCAACGTCGATGACGTGGTCGCCCTCACCCACAGCTACGGCTGCGGCGTGGCGATCAACGCCCGCGACGCCTACATCCCGATCCGCACCGTGCGCAACCTGGCGCGCAACCCCAACCTGGGCGGCGAAGCGCTGGTGATCAGCCTGGGCTGCGAAAAACTCCAGGCCGGCCAGGTGATGCACGACGGCGACCCGTCGGTAGACCTCAGCGAGCCGTGGCTGTACCGCTTGCAGGATGCCTCGCTGGGCTTCGTCGAGATGATCGAGCAGATCATGCAACTGGCCGAAACCCGCCTGAAAAAACTCGACCAGCGCCGCCGCCAGAGCGTACCGGCCAGCGAGCTGATCCTCGGCATGCAGTGCGGCGGCAGCGATGCGTTCTCCGGCATCACCGCCAACCCGGCGCTGGGCTATGCCGCCGACTTGCTGGTGCGCGCCGGGGCCACGGTACTGTTCTCGGAAGTCACCGAAGTGCGTGACGCCATCTACATGCTCACCTCCCGCGCCGAAACGCCGGAGGTGGCCGAAGCGCTGGTGCGCGAGATGGACTGGTACGACCGCTACCTGCAACAGGGCGCCGCCGACCGCAGCGCCAATACCACGCCAGGCAACAAGAAAGGCGGCTTGTCGAACATCGTCGAGAAGTCCCTGGGCTCGATCGTCAAGTCCGGCAGCGGCGCCATCCAGGGCGTGCTTGGCCCAGGCGAGCGGGTGACGCGCAAAGGCCTGATTTTCTGCGCCACCCCGGCCAGCGATTTCGTCTGCGGCACCCTGCAACTGGCCGCCGGCATGAACCTGCACGTGTTCACCACCGGGCGCGGCACGCCGTACGGCCTGGCCATGGCGCCGGTGGTCAAGGTGTGCACCCGCACCGAGCTGGCCCAGCGCTGGCCCGACCTGATCGACATCGACGCCGGGCGCATCGCCACCGGCCGCTCGAGCATCGAGGAGCTGGGCTGGGAGCTGTTCCACTATTACCTGGACGTGGCCAGCGGCCGCAAGCAGACCTGGGCCGAGCGGCACGGGCTGCACAACGACATTACCCTGTTCAACCCGGCACCCATTACCTGATGCCAAGGGCTGACTCGATTTCCCAGACTCTCGCGATCCCTGTGGGAGCGGGTTTACCCGCGAAACAGGCGGCACGGTGCATGGCACCGGCTTCGCCGGTGTTCGCGGGTGAACCCGCTCCCACAGAGGCCAAGCGAACCTGCCCAAATAGCATTCTTCCTTCAGCGACTACAGGAGCACCCCATGCCTGAGATCCTCGGCCACAACTTCATCGCAGGCCAGCGCAGCGCCGCCGGCACCCAGCGCCTGCAGAGCCTGGACGCCACCACCGGCGAAGCCCTGCCCTACAGCTTCGCCCAAGCCACTGAAGGCGAAGTCGACCAGGCCGCCCAAGCCGCCGCCGCCGCTTTCGCCGAGTTCCGCCAGTTGCCCCCGGCACGCCGCGCCGAGTTCCTCGACGCCATCGCCGCCGAACTTGACGAGCTGGACGACAGCTTCGTCGCCATCGTCTGCCGTGAAACCGCTCTGCCCGCTGCCCGCATCCAGGGCGAACGTGGCCGTACCAGCGGCCAGATGCGCCTGTTCGCCCAGGTGCTGCGCCGCGGCGACTACCTTGGCGCACGCATCGACCTGGCCCTGCCCGAGCGCCAGCCGCTGCCACGGGTGGACCTGCGCCAGATGCGCATCGGCGTCGGCCCGGTGGCAGTGTTCGGTGCCAGCAACTTCCCGCTGGCGTTCTCCACCGCGGGTGGCGACACCGCCGCCGCCCTGGCCGCCGGCTGCCCGGTGGTGTTCAAGGCCCACAGCGGCCACATGGCCACCGCCGACCTGGTCGGCTGCGCCATCGAGCGCGCCGCCACCCGCACTGGCATGCCCAAGGGCGTGTTCAACATGGTCTTCGGTGGCGGTGTCGGCGAGTGGCTGGTCAAGCACCCGGCGATCCAGGCCGTTGGCTTCACCGGCTCGCTCAAAGGCGGTGATGCCCTGTGCCGCATAGCCGCCGAGCGCCCGCAGCCAATCCCGGTGTTCGCCGAGATGTCCAGCATTAACCCGGTGATCATCCTGCCGGGCGCGCTGGCCAAGCGTGGCGAGGCCATCGCCCGTGAACTGGCTGGTTCCGTGTGCATGGGCGCGGGGCAGTTCTGCACCAACCCGGGCATGGTCATCGGCCTGCAATCGCCGCAGTTCAGCCAACTGCTTGCTGACCTCGGCCAGCACCTTGATGCCCAAGCCGGCCAGACCCTGCTCAACGCGGGCGGCCTGCGCAGCTACGTTGGCGGCCTGGAGCACCTGCACGCCCACGCCGGCATCCAGCACCTGGCCGGTCAGGCCCAGGAGGGCAACCAGGCCCGCGCCCAGCTGTTCAAGGCCGATGCCCGCCTGCTGGTGGAGTCCGACCCGCTGCTGCAGGAAGAAGTGTTCGGCCCGACCACCGTGGCCGTGGAAGTCAGCGGCAACGAGCAACTGCGCGCCGCCCTGCTCGGCCTGCGTGGCCAGCTCACCGCCACGCTGATTGGCGAGCCGGAGGACTTCGAAGCCTTCGCCTGGCTGGTGCCGCTGCTGGAGGAGAAAGTCGGTCGCATCCTGGTCAACGGTTACCCGACCGGTGTCGAGGTGTGCGATGCGATGGTCCACGGCGGCCCCTACCCGGCCACCTCCGATGCCCGTGGCACTTCGGTCGGCACCCTGGCCATCGACCGCTTCCTGCGCCCGGTGTGCTACCAGAACTACCCGCAGGCGCTGCTGCCGGCAGCACTGCGCGACGGCAACCCGCTGGGGCTGCGCCGCCTGGTCAATGGCCAGTGGAGCGACGCGGCGATCTGATCCGCTGGATGCAATACCTATGAGTCAAATGGGGCCGCTCTGCGGCCCTTCGCGGGTAAACCCGCTCCCACAGGTACTGCGAACGCAAATCCTGTGGGAGCGGGTTTACCCGCGAAGGGCTGCGGAGCAGCCCCATTGGTTTAGGTCTAGCAGCTTTGCCGATCAGGCGATCGCCGCGTCCACCAGCACCTGGGCTTCCTCTACCAGGCGCTTGAGGTGCGCCTCGTCGATGAAGCTTTCGGCGTAGATCTTGTAGATGTCCTCGGTGCCGGACGGCCGCGCGGCGAACCAGCCGTTGGCGGTCATCACTTTCAGGCCGCCGATGGCCTGGTTGTTGCCCGGGGCATGACTGAGGATCTGCTCGATCGGCTCACCGGCCAACTCGGTGGACTTGACCTGCTCCGGCGCCAGCTTGCTCAGCGCCGCCTTCTGCCGCAGGTCGGCCTTGGCCTCGACGCGGGTCGCGTAGGGTTTGCCCAGTTTGGCGGTGAGATCGGCGTAGATCTGGCTCGGGTTACGACCGGTACGGGCGGTCATCTCGGCGGCCAGCAGGGCCGGGATCAGGCCGTCCTTGTCGGTGGCCCAGACCGAGCCGTCCTTGCGCAGGAACGAGGCGCCGGCGCTTTCTTCGCCACCGAAGCCCAAAGAGCCGTCGAACAGGCCCGGCGCAAAGAACTTGAAGCCTACCGGCACTTCGTACAGCTCACGGCCCAGTGCGGCAGTGACGCGGTCGATCAGGCCGCTGGACACCACGGTCTTGCCGACGGCGGCGTCTTTGCGCCACTGCGGGCGGTGGCGGTACAGGTAGTCGATGGCCACGGCCAGGTAGTTGTTCGGTTGCAGCAGGCCGTCGGCGGTAACGATGCCGTGGCGGTCGTGGTCCGGGTCGCAGGCGAAGGCCACGTCGAAACGCTCGCGCAGGCCGATCAGGCCCTGCATGGCGTACGGCGAGGACGGGTCCATGCGGATCTGGCCGTCCCAGTCGACGCACATGAAGCGGAAGGTCGGGTCGACCTCGGTGTTCACCACTTCCAGGTTCAGCTGGTAGCGCTCGGCGATGGCCGACCAGTAGCGCACCCCGGCGCCGCCCAGCGGGTCGACGCCCAGGCGCAGGTTGGCGCCGCGGATCACGTCGAAGTCGATGACGTTTTCCAGGTCAGCGACATAGCTGTTGACGTAGTCATGGCGCTGGGTGGTCGCAGCCTCGAGCGCCTGCTGGTAATCCATGCGCTTGACCCCGGCCAGGTTGGCCGCCAGCAGTTCGTTGGCCTTGGCCTCGATCCACTTGGTCACGTCGCTGTCGGCCGGGCCGCCATTGGGTGGGTTGTACTTGAAACCGCCGCTCTGCGGCGGGTTGTGCGACGGCGTGATGACGATGCCGTCAGCCAGTTGCGCTGTACGGCCACGGTTGTGGCAGAGGATGGCGTGGGACACCGCGGGCGTGGGGGTGTACTCGTCGTCCTTGCTCAACCGCACCTGAACGCCGTTGGCGGCCAGCACTTCCAGCGCGCTGGCAGCGGCCGGGGCGGACAGCGCGTGGGTGTCGGCGCCGATGAACAGCGGGCCGTCGATGCCCTTTTCCTGGCGGTACAGGCAGATGGCCTGGGTGATGGCCAGCACGTGATGCTCGTTGAAGCTCAGCTCGAACGAACTGCCCCGGTGCCCCGAGGTGCCGAAGGCCACGCGCTGGGCCGCCACGGCGGCGTCGGGGCGGCCGGTGTAGTAGGCGGTCAACAGCCGGGGGATATCGACCAGCACGCTGGCCGGAGCCGGCTTGCCTGCCAAAGGACTGAGCGTCATGCGAAACCTCGAAAGCAACGAATGTTGGGGTTGGAACGCGAAGTGTACTGGGAGTTTCAACGCCAGGCGATGGGCGCGTTCAGGCGTATCGCCACCAGCTGGGAAACATCTGCCGCACCCGGGGTTCGGCGAAGCGCTCGTCGATCAGCAGCAGCACGCCACGGTCCTGGTCGCCACGGATCACCCGGCCGGCGGCCTGGATCACCTTGCGTACCCCCGGGTACAGGTAGGCGTAGTCGAAACCGGCACCGAACTGCCGCCCCAGGCGCTGCTTGAACTGCTCGTTGACCGGGTTGACCTGGGGCAGGCCCAGGGTGGCGACGAAGGCGCCGATCAGCCGTGTACCCGGCAGGTCGACGCCCTCGCCGAAGGCACCGCCGAGCACGGCGAAACCGATGCCCTGCCCGTCCGCCACAAACCGCGCCAGGAAGGCCTCGCGCCCGGCCTCGTCCATGCCCGGCGCCTGGCGCCACTGGGGCAGCCCGGGGTGGCGTTCGGCCAATAGCCGAGCGACCTGCTCGAGGTATTCGAAACTGCTGAAGAACGCCAGGTAATTGCCGGGTTGACGTGCATACTGCGCGGCGATCAGCTCGACGATCGGCGCCAGCGAGGCCTGACGCTGCTGATAACGGGTGGACACTTCACTGACGATGCGCACCTCCAACTGCTCGGCCCGAAAGGGTGCGGCCACTTCCAGCCAGGCGGTGTCGGCCGGCATGCCCAGCAGGTCGCTGTAGTAGTGCCGGGGGTTGAGCGTGGCGGAGAACAGCGTGACGCTGCGCGCGGCGCTCATCCGTGGCCCGAGCAGGCGCGCCGGCACCACGTTACGCAGGCACAGGGTGGCCAGGCGCCGGCCGCGTAAGCCATTGCGCTGGCTGATATCGAACAGGAAGTGTTCATCGAACAGCTCGGCGATACGGCTGAACTGCAACGCCTGGTAGAAGAACTCCAGCACCTTGGGCTCCACTTCGGCGGGCGCCTGGTTCATGCGCTCCTGGATCAGCCCGATGCACTGCGCCAGCGCGCGCAGAAACGCCTCGGGCAACTGCTCGCCGGCCTGATACGGCGCCACCTGCGCCTTGTACAGCGCATTCCACTGGCGGTTCAGCCGGTCCAGCGCACTGCCAAGGCCCATCGGCTTGGCCTGGCGCAGCGCCTGCAACTGGCCTTGGTCGAGGCTGGCGCTGTACATCTGCCGGCCGCGCTCGACCAGGTTGTGCGCCTCGTCCACCAGCACGGCCGTGCGCCACTGGTTGGCCTGGGCCAGGCCGAACAACAGGGCATGGGCGTCGAAGTAGTAGTTGTAGTCGGCCACCAGCAGGTCGACCCAGCGCGCCATTTCCTGGCCGAGGTAATACGGGCATACCTGGTGTGCCAAGGCCACCTCGCGCAGGGCCGCACGGTCGAGCAACGGCACTGCCGCTGCCGCCTCACGCGCCGTCGGCAAGCGGTCGTAGAACCCCTTGGCCAACGGGCAGGACTCACCATGGCAAGCGTTCTCGGGGTACTCGCACGCCTTGTCGCGGGCAATCAGCTCCAGGGTGCGCAGGGCCGGCTGGGTGCCGTCACGGGTGAGCTGGCGCAAGGCATCCAGGGCCAGCGCACGGCCCGGGGTCTTGGCGGTGAGGAAATACAGCTTGTCCAACTGCTGGGGCACCACGGCCTTGAGCAGCGGGAACAGGGTGCCGAGGGTCTTGCCGATGCCGGTGCTGGCCTGGGCCATCAGGCAGCGGCCAGTGCTCACCGCCTTGTACAGGGTTTCGGCCAACTGGCGCTGGCCATGGCGCAGCGCTGGATAGGGGAACGCCAATGCCTGCAAGCCTCGGTCGCGCTCGGCCAGGCGCTGCTCCTGGGCCCTTGCCCAGGCGAGAAAGCGCTGGCACTGGGTATGGAAGAACTGCTGCAGATCGGCGGCGCTGTGGCGCTCGCTGATAACCGTCTGGCTGTCGCTGTCGATATCCAGGTACACCAGCGCCACCTCGATGTCTGTCAGTTGCTGCGCCTGGCACAGCAACCAGCCATACACCTTGGCCTGAGCCCAGTGCAGCTGGCGGTGGTTGTCGGGCTGGCGGGCCAGGTCGCCACGGTGGGTCTTGATCTCCTCCAGGCGGTTGCCCTCCGGGTCATAGCCATCGGCACGGCCGCGCACACGCAGGCCCTGGTATTCGCCCTCCAGCGCCACTTCGGCCTCGTAGCCGGCAGCACGCCGCGCCACCACCCGGCGATGGCCGGCGATGCCCTCCTGGGCGGTCGGGGACGGGGTGAAGCGCAGGTCGAGGTCGCCCACCTTGGCGCTGAACTCGCACAGGGCGCGTACCGCTACCGTATAGCTCATGGCGCCGACTGCCAGCGCACATGGCAGACCACCACCGGCAGCCCGTGCTCTTTGCAGAACGCCAGCCAGCGCAGTTGGTTGTCCTGCAGGCGGTCACCCGGCCCCTTGACCTCGACCATGCGATAGCGCCCCTCGTCGGGCCAGAACTGGATCAGGTCGGGCATGCCGGCGCGGTTGTTGCGGATATCCTGCAACAGGCGCACAAAGCACGCTTTCAAGTGCGCGGCGGGCAGGCACGCCAGGGCCTGTTCGAGCAGCGGTTCATCGAGCATCTGCCAGAACACGAAGGGTGACTGCAGGCCCTGCTTGGCGCTGAAGCAGGCGCGGATCGCCTGCCCATGGCTGCCATCGTCGAGCCGCCCCAGGCACTGTTCGAACAGCGCTGCGCGGCGCTGCTGGAAGTCGCCATCGTGCAGGTCTTGCGGCCCGCTCTGGAACGGGTGGAAGAACGCCCCTGGCAACGGGGCGAAGATGGCGTCCCAGCAGAGCAAGCCGAACAGGCTGTTGAACAGGGTGTTCTCGACGTAGTGGGCCACGCCGCCGTCCTGCTCCAGGTGCCGGCGTACCGCCTCCTCCACCCCGAAAACCGCAAGCTCGGCCGGCAGCTCCAGCTCGATCACCTGCACCGCATCGCTGCGCCGACGGGGTTGCGCCGGCCCGCCAAGCTTGCGCGCCAGGCGCGGCAGCATGCGCTCCAGGGCCTGACGCTCGAGCGGGTTGGCCGGCGCCGCCGCCATGTCGGCCGCCAGCGCGTGCGCCTGGGGCCACTGCTCACTGCGCTCGAACACCCGCACCTGGCGGATACGTGCCTCGGGATGGATGCAATCGCCATACACCTGCAGTGCCAGGTCCCATTCGCCCAAACGCTCGCAGTGCTGCCCGAGATTGAACAGCAGCCGCGCACGCCGCCGGGCGAGCCAGGGGTTGTCGCTGCCCAGCCCGTCGAGCGTCGCCAGCAGCATGGCGGGCGCCTCACCCTGCTCCAGGCGTTCGGCGCACTGGTGCAAGGCCATGGCCAGCTCGACCTCGCTGCGCTGGCTCAGGGCCCGTGAGTCTTCTGCGAAGGCCACCTGCTCGTAGCGCAACAGCCCGAGGTCGGCGAGGACGAACTCCGACCAGCCCTGGTAGAGGTTGCCGAAAAACAGCAGGCGCAGGCGGTCGCACAGCGGCTGCAAACGCCAGTGGATGATCTGTGCGGGGAAATCGGGGTACCACGCGGCGAGCGAACGCGGCGCCAGTTGCAACGCCTGCAACTGCGCCAGCAGTTCGGCCTTGCCCGCCTTGGGCCGGCTGAGTTGCCCGGCAAAACAGTGCAGCGCCTCGTCCTTGCGCAGCAGCGGCCACAGCTGCTCCAGCGTCAGCGGCGCCTCGACATCGACCCAGCCCAGGCCCAGCAAGGGAGCCAGGGCGCTGTCGGTATCGCCGATCTCGTCGTAATTGAGTTTGTCGCTGCGAAACAGCTCGCCCTTGCGCATGACCATGCGCACCAATAGGGCCTGGGCAGGCGCCGGCAAGCCGGCGAAGGCGCGGATGAACCCGTGCTCGTGGGCATCGAGCAGGTCGGCGTAACGCTGTTCGACCCAGTTCAGCACCTGGCGGAAGTTGTGCAGGTAGTAGAACGGGTCATCGACGGAATGGGCAATCACGGTGCGGGATCGGGCGCGGGAAATGGACACTGGTTATACATACAGACCCCAAGGCTAAGCAAGTGCCGTGGGTCGCGCGCTTGGTAACCCGCCGTACGCCGGATGCGTTAACAAACCTTAAACAAGACTGTGACATTTTTTTTCAGCCTGCTTACCAGGTACCTCGGCATGGGTAACGGCCTGCCCGGATTCGGTCATGGAGCTGCGAGATGAAGGTTACGGTTTTCGGTACGGGTTATGTGGGCCTCGTCCAGGCGGCATGCCTGGCCCAGGTGGGGCATTCAGTGCTGTGCATGGACGTTGACGCCGAGCGGATCGCCACCTTGAGCCAGGGCCATTGCCCGCTCTACGAGCCGGGCCTTGCGTCACTGTTGAAACGGAACCTGGCCTGTGGCCGCCTGAGTTTCACCACCGACGCCGCCAGGGCGACCCATTTCGCCCCGTTGCTGTTCATCGCGGTCGGCACCCCGCCCCAGGCCGACGGCAGCGCCGACCTCAAGCACGTGTTCGCGGTGGTCGACAACATTCTTGAACATGCCGATCACCCCAAGATCATCGTCAACAAGTCCACCGCGCCGGTCGGCACGGTGGACCGCATCAAGGCGCGCATCCGCCAGGCGGTCGCCAATGCCGAGCACTATCGGGTGATCAGCAACCCGGAATTTCTCAAGGAAGGTTCGGCGGTCGACGATTGCATGCGCCCGGAGCGCATCATCATCGGTGGCGCCGGGCCGTCCGAGCTTGAGCTGCTGCGCGAACTGTACCTGCCGTTCAGCCGCAACCGGGAAAAGCTCATGGTCATGGATGCGCGCAGCGCCGAGCTGACCAAGTACGCCGCCAACTGCATGCTGGCGACGAAGATCTCCTTCATCAATGAAATGGCCAACCTGGCCGAGCACCTGGGCGCGGATATCGAGATGGTCCGCCGCGGCATCGGCTCGGACCCGCGCATCGGCTACGACTTCATCTACCCCGGCTGCGGTTTTGGCGGCTCGTGCTTCCCCAAAGACCTGCAGGCCCTGAGCAAATGCGCCGAAGCCGAAGGCTTCGAACCGCAACTGCTGCGCGCGGTCGAGTCGGTGAACGCGCGCCAGAAGAACCGGCTGTACGCCAAGATCGCCCGGCACTACCCCGATGGCCTGCGCGGCAAGGTCTTCGCGCTGTGGGGGCTGTCGTTCAAACCCAATACCAATGACATTCGCGAGGCCTCCAGCCGGGTCCTGCTCGAAGCTCTGTGGGCTGCCGGCGCCCGGGTGCAGGCCCACGACCCGCAGGCCATGGAGGAGATCCAGCGGCATTACGGCGCGCGTGCCGACCTGCAGCTGGTGCCGTGCAAGGACGATGCGCTGCAGGGTGCCGATGCGCTGGTGATCGTCACCGAGTGGCAGGACTACCGGGTGCTGAACCTGGACCAGGTGCCGCAGCTTTTGGCCGACCGGGTGGTGTTCGATGGGCGCAACCTGTTCGAGCCCGAGCACATGGCCGCCGCCGGCCTGACTTACTACGGCATCGGCCGTGGCCAGATGCCGCAGCCATGCCCGTACTGATCACCGGCGTCGCCGGCTTCATCGGCTTTCACCTCGCCCAGCGCCTGTGCCAGGAAGGCCTGGAGGTGGTCGGCATCGACAACCTCAACAGCTATTACAGCGTCGAGCTCAAGCAGGCGCGCCTGCAACAGCTGGCCCGCTGGCCGAACTTCCGCTTCCAGCGGCTGGACATCGCCGAGCCGGACGCCCTGCTCCAGCTGTTCGCCAGGCAGCCCTTCAGTGAGGTCATCCACCTGGCGGCCCAGGCCGGGGTGCGCTATTCGCTGGACAACCCAGGGGCCTATGGCCAGGCGAACCTGATCGGTTTTCTCAACGTCCTCGAAGCCTGCCGCCGACACCCCACCAGTCACCTGATCTATGCCTCCAGCAGTTCGGTGTATGGCGCCAACGCCAAGCTGCCGTTCAGCGTCGACGACCCGGTGGAACAACCGGTCTCGCTGTATGCCGCGAGCAAGCGCGCCAATGAGCTCATGGCGCACACCTACGCGCACCTGTACCGTATCCCCGCCACCGGCCTGCGCTTCTTCACCGTCTACGGCCCCTGGGGCCGCCCGGACATGGCGCTGTTCAAGTTCACCCAGGCCATGCTCGAAGGCCGGCCCATCGAGGTCTACAACCACGGCCGGATGGCACGGGACTTCACCTACATCGACGACATCGTCGAAAGCATCCAGCGCCTGCGCGGCAAACCACCACAGCCGGCCGCAGGGCAACCGCCCTGCCAGCTGTTCAACATCGGCCGCGGCCAGCCGGTCAGGCTGCTGCAATTCGTCGAGTGCCTGGAACAGGCCCTGGGCATCCCGGCAACGCGTGATTACCTGCCCTTCCAGGACGGCGACGTGCTGGAGACCTGGGCGGACATCAGCTCACTGGCGCACTGGATCGACTACACCCCCAGGGTCTCGCTGGAACACGGCGTCGGCCAATTCGTCAGTTGGTACCGGGACTTCTACCGGATCTGAACCCCGCATTCACAACAAGAACACAGGTAGGCCCGATGACTGAACAGATCGACCTTTCGCTACTGATTCCGGCAAAGAACGAAGCTGAAAACCTGCCGGCGCTGCTGGCGGAAATCCGCAACGCGCTGCAAGGCGAGCGCTACGAGGTGCTGGTGGTGGATGACGGCAGCAGCGACCCGACCCTGGTCGTGCTGCAGCAACTGCGTACCCAGGGCTTTGAACAGCTGCGCATCCTCCACCATGAACGCTCCCTGGGCCAGAGCACTTCGCTCTGGCACGCCGCCCAGGCGGCCCGTGGTCGCTGGCTGGCGACCCTGGATGGCGACGGCCAGAACGACCCGGCGGATATCCCTGGGATGCTCGCGCTGGTACGTGCCAGCGAAGACCTGGCCGGTGGCATCAAGCTGGTGGCCGGGCACCGGGTCAACCGCCGCGACACCGCCAGCAAACGCTGGGCTTCGCGCTTCGCCAACGGCCTGCGCAGCCGCCTGCTCAAGGATGCCACCCCGGACACCGGTTGCGGGCTGAAGCTGATCGAGCGCGCGGCGTTTCTGCGCCTGCCCTACTTCGACCATATGCACCGCTTCATCCCGGCGCTGATCCTGCGCCACAACGGCCGCATGCTGGTGCACCCGGTGAACCACCGGCCACGTCACGCCGGCACCTCCAAGTACGGCAACCTGGACCGCGCCCTGGTTGGCATTCTCGACCTGTTCGGGGTCTGGTGGCTGATCCGTCGCACCCGCCTGGACACCCGCCCGCAGGAGCTCGAAGGATGACCCGCGAAACCCTCTGGCTGATCATCGGCTTCACCGGCCAGGCCGTGTTCACCGGCCGTTTCGTGCTGCAGTGGCTGTACAGCGAGTACAAACGTCGCAGCGTGATCCCGGTGGGCTTCTGGTACCTGAGCATGCTCGGCAGCGCCTTGCTGCTGATCTATGCCATCTACCGCCAGGACCCGGTGTTCATCATCGGCCAGGCCTTCGGTTTTCTGGTCTACCTGCGCAACCTGCAGTTGATCGCCCGGTTCAAAGAGCAGAAGGAATAGCCCTTGCCCAGGTTCACAACCCCAAGCGCCCAATGCCTGGCGCTGGTCGCCCTGGCGTTGCTGCTGGTCGGTGCCGGCATCGGCTGGCGCCAGCCGATGAACGTCGACGAAGAACGCTTCCTCGGTGTCGCCCTGGAAATGCTGCAGAGCGGCAACTGGTTCATCCCACACCGCGCCGCCGAAATCTACGGCGACAAACCGCCCTTGTTCATGTGGACCGTGGCCTTGTTCAGCGCCTTGACCGGCTTGCCCAAGGTCGCCCTGTACCTCCCCGGCCTGCTCTCGGCAGCCACCACCACTGCGGTGCTGTACGACCTGGGCCGACGCCTGTGGAACAAGCGCATCGGTTGCATCGCCGCCTTGCTGTTCCTGGCGACCTACCAGAGCTACAGCATCCTGCGTACCGGGCAGATCGACAGTTTCCTCGCCTTGTGGGTTGCGCTGGGTTTCTACGGTTTGCTTCGCCACCTGCTGCTGGGCCCGGCCTGGGGCTGGTTCTATGCCGGCTGCGCGGCCATGGGCCTGGGCATCATCAGCAAAGGTGTGGGCTTTGTCCCGGCGCTGATGCTGCTGCCCTATGCCTGGGCCGTGCACCGGCGCTGGCGGGGCGTGGTGGCCATGCCTGGCCAGGGCTGGCGCTGGAGCCTGGGGCTGCTGTGGCTGCTGGCCGGTTGCGCGGTGTGGCTGCTGCCACTGCTGCTGACCATCGCCCATGGCGGCGGCGCGGCAGAGCTGGCTTACCTGAAAGAGATCCTGCTGCGCCAGACCGCCAACCGCTATGCCAATGCCTGGGACCACCGCGAGCCGTTCTGGTACTTCTTCGCCAAGGTCATCCCCAAGTACTGGCTGCCGCTGGTGCTGGCCCTGCCCTGGCTGGTACCGGCCTGGCGCCGGCAACTGCTCAAGCATGACGGGCGCTTGCTGGTGCTGCTCGGCTGGGTGGCACTGGTGCTGTTGTTCTTCAGCCTCAGCAGCGGCAAGCGCAAGCTCTACATCTTCCCGGCGCTGCCCGGCCTGGTGCTGGCCATCGCGCCATTGCTGCCCTGGTTGCTCAAGCGCTGGTTCCAGCGCCGGCCGGGCTGGCGCAAGGTGTTTACCCTGGTCGCCGTGGTGTGGTTCTGCCTGTGGTTTGTGCGCGGCCTGGTCGAGCCGATCAAGGAGGGCCGCAACCCCCACGAAACCCTGATGGTCGATGCCGCCCGTGCCACCGGCGGCGCCGAACTGGTGCTGGTCAACTGGCGCGAAGGGCACTGGCTGTTCGCCCGCCAGCCGATCGTGCACTTCGGTTTCGGCAGCCACTCCTCCGCGGACACGGCCGTCTATTGGTTGCGCCAGCACCCCGCCGCGTTCGCCCTGCTGCCGGCGACCGAGCTGGGCCGCTGCTTCAGTGCCGACAAGGCGCGCAAGCTGGGCGATACCTCGCGCGCCGAGTGGTATGTGGTGGGTGCCGATGCCGACACCGGCCAATGCCAGCCGGCCCCGCCCAAACAGGTCTACCAATTTGCCTGGGGCGCCATGCCCCTAGACCGGCCCACAACAGGGTTAGAAATCCACCGTGGCGGATAGCTGCAGGGTGCGCGGATAACCGGGCGAGATCGCGCCATAGGACGCGACGCCAGACCAGTATTCACGGTCGAACACGTTCTGTACCGTCGCCCGGAACGTCGTCGGGCGCCCGTCGATATGGGTGGTGTAGCGGCCACCGACATCGAAGCGGGTCCAGGCGTCGAGCTCCTGGGTGTTGGCCTGGTTGATGTACTGGCTGGCGGTGTAGATGGTGCCACCGGTCAGGGTGAAGCCTGCCAGCCACGGTGTATCCCACTCGCCCCACAGGTTGGCCTGCAGTTCAGGCACGCCCACCGGCTTGTTGCCTTTGTTGGCGGCAGTGGCCGAGTCGGTCAGCTTGCCGTCCATCGCGGTCACGCCGCCCATCAGGCGCACGCCCGGGCTGACTTCGCCGAACATGCTCAGCTCGACGCCACGGTTACGCTGCTCTGCCTGTACCGAGAACTGGTTGCCGGCACCCAGCTCGCCGCTGGGCTTCTCGATCTGGAACAGCGCCAAGGTGGTCATGAAGCTGTCGCGTTCGAACTTCACGCCCAGCTCATGCTGCTTGCTGGTGTAGGGCGCGAAGGCTTCACCGGCGTTGGCGGCCGTGGCCGGCGCGATGTCACCCTTGCTCAGCCCCTCGACGTAGTTGTAGTAGAGCGAGACGTTGTCCCACGGCTTGACCACCACCCCGACCACCGGCGTGGTGGCGCTGTCGTCGTAGCGCGACGACACCGCGCCGGCCGCGTTGTAATTGCGTGATTCGATGTCCTGCCGACGCACGCCCAGGGTCAGCTGCAGCCGGTCATCGAGCACGGCCAGGGTGTCGGTCACGGCCAGGCCGCTCAGTTCGGACTCGGAGATGCGCAAGACCTTCGGTGCATTGATGTGCTGCTTGGGCACATCGACCGGGTGGTAGATGTTCGACAGGATCGCCGTGCCGTTGTTGATGCCGCGGGACATCTCGTCCTGATAACGGGTGGCCATGACCGTCACGGTGTGGTTGACCGGGCCCGTTTCAAACAGGCTGCGCAGTCCCACATCAGCGGTGGAGCGGTCGACGTTGAACTTGTAGTAACCGGGGATATTGCTGGTATCGCCGGCCGCATTGAGGATTCTCGGCACCTGGTCGGACATGCGTTTCACATCAGCCTTGCCGCCGCCGGCATGGGCAAACACGGTCAAGGAGTCATTCAGGTCGTACTCGCCGCCGAGCAATGCGGATTGCTCACGGGTGTTGGACCAGCCCCAGTCCTGGGGCAGGTTGGTACGGCCATTGGCGGCCGACGGTACGTCGATGCCCGGTGCCACGGTGAAGGGCCGCGAGGCGGCATCCCATTTTTCTTTCTGGCTGATGAAATCGAGGTTCAGGCGCAGGCGCTCGCCTTTGTAGTCCAGGGCAATGGCGCCGATATCCAGGGCGCGCTGCTGGTTGTCGATGGCGGTGTCGCCTTGGGCAAGGCTGCCGTTGAAACGCACGCCCCACTGTTTGTCCTCGCCGAAGCGGCGGCTGATGTCGAGGTGGCCACCGGCCTGGCTGTCCGAGCTGTAGCTGGCGGTGACGCGCGTCAGGTCCTCGGCCAGGGCGCGCTTGGGCACGATGTTGATCACGCCGCCGACACCGCTGTTGGGCGAGATGCCATACATCAGGGCGCCGGGCCCCTTGAGCACCTCGACGCGCTCGGCGTACTCGGTGAATACCCGGTAGTTGGGCGCAACGCCGTAGACACCATCAAAGGCCAGCTCACCCAGGTTGCCCTCGCCCACCGGAAAGCCACGGATGAAGAACGAGTCGACAATGCCGCCGGTCTGCCCGGTGGAGCGCACCGACGGGTCGCGCTCCAGCGCATCGGCCACGGTCACCGTTTGCAGGTCGGCCAGGGTCTTGGCGGTGTAGCTGGTAACGCTGAAGGGGGTGTCCATCACGTCCTTGTTGCCCAGCATCCCCAGCCGCCCGCCGCGGGCCACCTGGCCGCCGGCAAAGGCCTCCGGCAAGCTGTCGTGGCGCAGGCTGTCGGCTTCGATGTTGGTGGCGGCGAGCGTCAGGCCATCGCCTTGCTGCGCCAGCTTGACCAGGGTGTAGTTGCCGTTGCCCAGGGCCACCAGCTCAAGGCCGCTGCCGGCCAGCAAGCGGGCGGCACCGTCCTGTAGCGAGTAGCTGCCGTTGAGGCCTGCGCTGTGCAAGCCATCGGTCAGCGCCGGCTCGAACGACAAGGCGATCTGCGAGGCCACGGCAAAGCTGGACAGCACGCGGCCCAGCGGGCCGGGGCTGATGGCGTAGGCCTGGGTGGCCACGACGCTTTCAGGTTCCGCGAGTGCCACCTGGGTGCCTGCGACGCCGGCCACCAGGGCCAGGCTCATCAGGGCGTTACGGACTGCGGTGGCGAGCGCACGCTCGCCGTGGGGACGGCTTGCAACAGGCATGACAGGAGGGTCCTTGTGACCGGATAAGGAGAGGGTTCACTCCTGTTGCCAATCGAGATGGGGAAAAGTATCAGCTTGGGTTGAATAAATTTTGCGGGGTGGTTTTGAAGCACATTCCTTTGTGTGTTGGAGGCCCCTGGGCATGACCGGAGGTTTGCAGCGCCTATAAGATCGAGCGCCGCCCGCGCGGCGCATCGCTGGCAAGCCAGCTCCCACATCTGTTTCGGGCCAATTACTCCTGTGAAGGTACCGCTGCACGCCTTGGTGCATGTCTCAAGTCGGGTGAGGCGCCAGTAGTGCCCACCTCAATAGCGAGTCGTACAAACAAGGCGGACAGCGATGAAATCACAGGAGTGACTGGCCCGAAACAAATGTGGGAGCTGGCTTGCCAGCGATGCGCCGCGCGGGCGGCGCTCGATCTCCTAGGCGCAGAACATCTCAAGGCGAACACCTTGCAACCCCACCGCCCTACCGCGCAGAAACCAACGTCCAATACCCACCCATGCGCTCCTCGACCGCCAGCCCATAAGTCGCCTGCAACATCCCCAACGTGCGGCGCCTGTCGCTGATAGGAAACGCCCCCGACACCCGCAAGCCTGCGCTCTGCCGGTCACAGCGGATGAACCCGCGCTGGTAGCGCGCCAACTCACCCAGCAGCTCGTCCAGCCGCATGTTGTCCGCCAGCAGCATGCCTTGGGTCCAGAGCGTGCCGGCGCTGTCCAGCGCCTGGTTAGGGCCGACGCCCTGGCCATCGAAATCGGCCTGCTCGCCAGCCGCCACGACCCGGCCCTGCGCCTGCCCGGCGCTGGCGGGCTGCACCCGCACTGCCCCTTCAAGCACCGCAAGATAAGTGCGCCCTTGCCGTTCACGCACGCTGAACCGTGTGCCCAGAGCCTGCATCACCCCTTCCCCGGTCCCTACCCGCAGTGGGCGCGCCGGGACGACGATATCCGGCGCGGTCTGCACCAGGATCTCGCCGCGGTACAGACGGATGAAACGCTCGTTGGCACCGAAGCACACGTCAATCGCAGTGTCGGTGTTGAGGATCAGCTGGGTACCGTCGGCAAGCGTGACATCGCGGCGCTGGCCAACCGCCGAGCGATAGTCCGCTGCCCACCCTTGCCCGTACATCTGCCAACCTGCCCAGCTTGCGGGAGCCAGGGCCAGCAGGACTGCCAGGCGGGTGATCGCCTGGCGCCGGCCCGGATCACTGGGGCGATCCAGCGCCGACAGCGACAGTGCCGGCGGCAAGCCACCGAGCTTGCCCATCAGCAGTTCGGCACGCGCCCAGGCCTGGGCACGCTCGGCGCTGCTGTTGCGCCAGGCCGCCCATTGGGCCTGCTGCTCTGGCGTGACCTCGCTGTCGCTCAAGCACATCAGCCACTCGGCGGCCTCCGCCAGTGCTTCGGGGTCAAGCTCGATGTGGGGGTGATCGACGCTCACTCAGTCAACCAGCTTCAGGCACTGGAGAAACGCCTGCTTCATGTAGCGCTTGACGGTGATCAGCGAAACGCCGAGCTGCTCGGCGATGTCCTCGTACTTCATCCCGGCCAGCTGCGACAGCAGGAACGCCCGCCTGACCAGTGCCGGCAAGCTGTCGAGCATCGCATCGATTTCATGCAGGGTTTCGAGGATCAGCAGGCGCGTTTCCGGCGACGGCGCCTCGGGGGCTGGCAGCTGCTCCAGCGCCGCCAGGTAGGCACGTTCAAGCGACTTGCGCTTGCACCAGTTGGCGAGGATGCCACCGGCGACGCAATTCAGATAGGCACGGGGCTCGTTGAACACCGTGACCTTCGACGCGAGGATGCGCGCGAAGGTGTCATGCGCCAGATCAGCCGCATCCATCGCATTGCCCAGGCGCCGCCGCAAGCGGTTGTACAACCAGCCGTGATGGGCGCTGTAGAGCGCTTCGACAGCAGACAGTCGAGGGGTTTGCACAGGCTGGGCTTCGCTCATGGGGCGATTCTTTTTGTGTAACTGAGAATTGTTAGCAATGCTAAGTTACACCCCGACCGCAAAGCAAGGCCCCTAAACAAAAGGCGCCAGGTTGATTGCAACCGGGCGCCTTGGGCTGATAGCTACCGACGCAGCAGCGGTCAGAACCTGAAGTTGGCCGTCAGCTCCGCCGAGCGCCCCGGTGCGACCGTGGCGAACAGGCCAACGTGCGAGGCATCATAGATGGTCTCGTCGGTCAGGTTGAGCACGTTCAACTGCAGGTCGAGGTTCTTGTTGACCTTGTAGGCCACCATCGCGTCGTAGCGCCAGTAGTCGTCGATGCTGACGGTGTTGGCATCGTTCATGTAACGCTGGTCCATGTAGTTGGCCCCGGCGCCCACGGTCCAGCGGTCGGTCAGGTCATAGGACGACCACAGGCTGAAGCTGTTCGGCGCAATGAACTTGGAGCGGTTGCCGTCGTTGCTGCCATCGCCGCCCGACTTCACCACTTCGGCATCCAGGTAGGTGTAGCCGCCCCAGACCGCCCAGTCGTCGGTGATGCGGCCGGTGACGCCGAACTCGATGCCGGTCACGCGCTGGTCGCCGTCCAGGGCCACCAGGCCGGTGATCGGGTCGGTCACCCGCGCATTGGTTTTCTCGGTGCGGAACACCGCGGCGGTCAGCGACAGCTGTTCGTTGAACACATCCCACTTGGTCCCCAGCTCGACGCTGCGTGACTTTTCCGGGTCGAGGTTGGCCTTGTTGCCATTGAGGTTGCCTGCCCCGGCACCGTCGGCGCCGCCGGACTGGGTGTTCTCGCCCGAGGGGTTGGACGAGGTGCCGTAGGACAGGTAGATGCTGCCGTTGGGCATTGGCTTGAACACCACGCCCACCTGGTAGTTCCACAGCTCGCTCGACGACGAGGCGCCGCCCTCGACCCGGTTCTTGACGTCGTAATCGTCGTAGCGCAGCCCCAGGTTCAGGTCCCACTGTTCATGCAGCGCGAGGGTGTCGAAGGCGTACAGCGACTTGACCTCGGTCTGGTATTTGCTGGTGACCTCCCCGGTCCCCGGCAGCAAAGTCCAGCCACCGTCGTGCGGGTTGGGGTTGTACAGGTTACCCGGGCGACCGTTGTTGCCAGCGTGCTTGTCCTTGTCGGTAATGGTCTCGCGGCTGACTTCCAGGCCGGCGGAATAGCTGTGCTTGATGCCACCGGTGTGGAAGGTGCCGAACAGATCGGTCTGGTTGAGCACCGAGGTGTTGACCACGTTGCGTGGCCGGAAACCCCGGCCTACCAGGCCGTTCTGTTCCTGCGCGACGTTGGCGAACACCGGGCGGCTCATCACGTAGTTCTGCATGCTGCGCCCGCCGCGCAGGGTGTTGCGCACGGTCAGCTGCGGGGTGAACTCATGTTCGATCAGCAGCGTGGCCAGGTCGGCGGAAGTCTTGCGAAAATCTCGGTCAACCAGCCCGTAGAAGTTGTCCCGGTCGACATCCGCAGGCTTGTTGGTGATCAACGAGATCGGATGGCCCTGATCGGGAATGTCATCTGTTTCCAGGTGGTAGTAGCTGGCCGTCACCCGCGTCGGGCCCTGCAGGCCCCAGGTAATGGTCGGGGCGATGCCCCAGCGCTTGACCTCGACGTCATCGCGGCCGGGGGTATCGGCTTCGTGCTTCATGGCGTTCAGGCGAAACGCCAGGTCCTGCTCGGGCAAGTACTGGTTGATGTCCAGGGTATTGCGCCAGAGTTGGTCGGTACCCATCGTGACGCTGCCGGCGATGAAGTCCTCGGCCTTGGCGGCCTTGCTCACGAGGTTGATCGAGCCGCCCGTGGAGCCCCGGCCGTTGTAGGCCGAACCCGGCCCTTTGACGATCTCGACCGACTCCACGTTGAACGCCTCGTGGGACATGCGGCCAAGGTCGCGCAGGCCGTCGATCTGGATATCGGTACTGGCTTCGAAGCCGCGGATGAACGGCCGGTCGCCCAGTGGCGTGCCGCCCTCGCCTGCGCCCAGGGTAATGCCTGGGGTGGTACGCAGCACGTCGGTAAGCGAGGTGGCGCCGCGCTCCTTGATCAAGGCTTCGTTGATGATGGTGATCGACTTGGGCACTTCGCGCAGCGGCGCGGTGAACTTCGGCGAAGACATTTCATCCACTTTGAACGTCTCGGCCTGATGGACACCTTTTACATCGGTAGCATCCAGTTCAAGGATCGAGCCCGGCTTGGTTTTGCCGGCATCGGCGGTTTGCGCCAGGCTCGCGGTCGAACAGGATGCCAGGGCCAGGCCGAGGGCCGTGTAAAGATGTGGGGATTCCGCGCGGCGGGTTGTTGGAGTGCTTGCCATTTGATTGCCATCACCTATGAAATGATGCGCAATCCTATTTGCGATAATTTATTGAACAAAGTGCATTTACAAAATTTACGCCAAGTAACTTTATATTTCACATATTAAGTTACATAAGTTTAGCCACATACATTTAGTTACACTTGGCGCCGCATATCAGTGCATTAGCGACAACGCTCTCATTGCCTTGCAACCCGCTTGGAAGATCTTGATGATCCAGAAGGACAGGGTCACTTCCGGGACTTTGTTGAGCCAACTTGAGCTCGTTGCGTTCATCGCGGCTCCCTCCTCGGATCCGGTTGTGGTTTCAGGGAGGGACCTTACGGATGAAAACTTAGGTGGGCCTGAGCAGCGACGCTGGTTGTCGATAGCGGGCTCTGACACACTGCCTCGCTCACCCAACACTCTCGCGAGGCCGCCTGGTGTCGTCACGCCCATCCCCCTCCGAGCGCATGCCCGCGCTGGTAGAAGCCAGGCAGCTGGGGCGAACCAATGCCAGCGGGCAGGCGCCCTTGCTTGCACCTGCCGACTTCAGCCTGTGCGCCGGTGACCGCGTGGCGATCAGCGGCCAATCCGGCGCGGGCAAAAGCGTGTTCCTGCGCTTGCTGGCGCTGCTCGACTCGCCCAGCAGCGGCGAGATCATCTGGATGGGCAGCCCCGTCACGGCCCAGGCGATCACCCGCTACCGTTCATGCGTGTGCTACCTCGCCCAACGCCCTGCCTTGGTGGACGGCAGCGTCAGGGACAATCTGCAGTTGCCTTTCACCTTGAAAGCCCTGCGCCCGCGCACCTTCGACATTGACGCGGCGAATCAGCTGCTGGGCCTGGCTGGCAAGCCGAAAGCTTTCGTCGACAAAGCGGCCAGCGACCTGTCGGGCGGAGAAGCGCAGATCGTTGCCTTGATCCGCGTGCTGCTCCTGCAGCCGCAAGTCATCCTGTTCGATGAACCCACGTCAGCCCTCGATCCGCAGTCGGCGGCGGCCGTGGAAACCTTGGTGATGAACTGGTTCAATGCCGCGAACCAGCAGCGTGCCTACGTCTGGGTCTCGCATGATCACGCGCAGGCGCAAAGAATGAGTAGCCGCCAGCTGACCCTGCAGCACGGCACCCTGCTTGCCGAGTACCGCACATGAACTACCAGAGCCTGTCCTATGCCGATCTGGCGATCGCCTCGACGCTGATACTGATCAACGGCGTGCTGTCGCTGTTGTTGAAGCTACAGCTGGAGCGCCAGTTGCTTCTGGCTGCCGTGCGCACCGTGGTCCAGCTCCTGGCCATTGGCTACGTGCTGGGTTGGGTATTTCACTTTGCCCAGTGGTATGTGGTACTGCCCTTGGTCCTGGCCATGACCCTGGTCGCAGGGCACGCGGCCGCCGGGCGAGGCAAACACCGCCATCAGGGCCTGCTCACTGACAGCGTCGTTTCGGTCTGGCTGAGCTCCTGGCTGGTCACGGCTGTCGGCCTGTTCGTGGTGCTGCGGATCCGCCCCTGGTACGAACCTCAGTACGCCATTCCGATCCTCGGCATGATCCTCGGCAACACCCTGACAGCGGTGTCCCTGGGCATCGACCGCATGACCCGTGAACTCGGCAGCACCCGCGCCGTGGTGGAGATGATCCTGGCCTTGGGCGGGACCCGCTGGGAGGCAGCCCGGGCCGCCGCCGCACAGGCGGTGAAGGCCGGCATGATGCCAACCCTGAACCAGATGACGGTGGTTGGCATCGTCAGCCTCCCGGGCATGATGACCGGCCAGATCCTCGCCGGGCAAAGCCCCGCCGAGGCCGTGCGCTACCAGATCGTGATCATGTTCCTGATCGCCGCGGCATCGGCGCTCGGTACGGTTTGCGCGGTACTGCTGACATTCAATCGACTGTTCTCGCCGGCCCATCAGTTCATGCTGCACAAGCTCTCACCCAGGCCCTGAGCACCGCGTTCAGCCACGACGCAGGCGCTGTGGGTCAACCTGCTCCTGCGCAGGAAGCGGCAGCAGCCGCAACCACAGGTCACGCCGTGCCAGCACCTGGGCCTGCAGGCTCACCTGCGCAGGCAGCGTACCGGCGTACAGCGCCCGCAGGTGCACCAGCTCCAACCCGCTGACATCCACCAGCCATTGGCTTACCAACGCCGGGCAAGGGCGCCCCTGCAACGCCCGGTGCAGGTAAGGCAACGCCACCCGCATGCGTGGGTGACAACGTTGCACATAACGCTCAAGGTTGCGCCCCCGCGCCTCGAACGGCGTGAGCAGCAGGCAGACCAGTTGCTCTTCGCTCACCCCATAGGCCTGCGCAAAGCTGGCTTGCGCCTGCAAGCTGTATTCCTCCGGCCAGGCCAACTGGCTCTGGCCCAGACGCTGCAACAACCCCTGCACGCCCTCGCGATAGCCAAGCAGGCTCACGTACTGCCCATGCAACCCATGCAGATGCGCCAGCGCCAGCGGGTCAAACAGCCCAGCCAGCCCCTGCAGTTGACACGGCAGCACCTCGCGGCGGCCCAGCATGTGTTCCAGCGAGGCCCCATCGTCCAGTTGCAGCAGGTCATCCACCGCGACCACACGCAGGGGGCGTGCAGCCTGGGCTGGCAGTGCCACCTGCACTGACGGCGCGGGGTCGTCCAGCCGGTAGCGCAGTTGTGCCAGTTGCTGCGTCAATACACGTACACACTGTGGCAAGGCCGGTGGTGCGGCATCGCAGGCCTGGCTCAGGCAGCGCCGGGCCCAAGCCAGCAGACGACGGCGCTGCACGGCCGGCGCCACCGTGACCAAGGCATCCACGCCACCCTCTGGGTCCGCGCCGGCCAGTGCCTGGCTCAGCCCCTCCGCCAGCATCAAATAAGCTTGCCCGCCGAGCAGTGCATCAGGCTGCCCGCCACTCAGATGGCCGAACAGCAGCCAGGCCTTGCCGGCATCGCCCAGCTGCCCGCAGCCACTGGTTTCACCGGCAATGAATGGTTCCAGTCTCTCACCGTCGCTGAGCAGCAGTTCCACCCTTGGGTCGTCATGCAGGAACAAGGCACTGAAGCAGCGCTCATGGCTGGCCAGCGTCGCGCGATCCAGCCCAGGCGACCTGGCAATGAGCACACGCAGGCGGAAGGTTGCATGATGGCGAAGGGCGATGCTCAATTGCGCCGCGCGCAGGTAGGCGAGCAAATGGGCGCTGCGCTGGTCGCCACCGTGCAACAGCACCAGACGCAGATCAGCGATCTGCGCATGGCCGCCAGCGATCACCAGCAACCGTTGCATCAACAGTTGAATGGAAGCGCGCTGCGCCTGGTTCAGATGTTCGAAGATTCGTTGCAATACTTGTTGATAAACATAGTGCATGGCCTGGTCATGGGTATTGTTCATGTAGTCACTCCATCTTTCTGATCGGATCAGATCCAAAAGCAGAGTTTGGCAGATGAATTAAACCCCGATCTTGAAGGAAATTTCCCAAAACCAAGAAAGACAAAAGAGGATTAATACTTCGGTGACTGTCGCCGAACAAGCTACAACCCAGCGCCACTGCGCCCGTGGTGGCGTTCATCGGCCTGGCACACACATTCTGAAGAGTCGAAACATAAAAATGATGAATAGCCCGGACAAAGAACAATTTATTGAAGTTGCAGTGGGTTAACTAGACATTTCCACTACAGCCTCAGCAAGTAATCTTAAATCGCCGTAGGATACATCCGAAAAAAAGCCCGAGACATTGCTCGGGCTTTTTCATGATGGCAACAGTCGCTGGCGATCAACTCACCGCCATGTCCAACACCACACGCCCCCCACACGGACATTCGTCCATATGGCGATGGGCCGCGACCACCTGGTCGAACGGATACACCTTGATGATCTGCGGGGTCAGCAGTTGGTCGGCGGTGAACTGGTTGATGTCACGCAACGCACGCTGCAGGGCAACCTGGTCCTGGGCGATGCCCAGCTCCGGCTTGCCGGTGAAGTTGCCGATGCAGTGCACATGGAACTGGATGTTCTTCTGGAACGCCGCGCAAGCCGGGAACGGCGTCTGGTTGCCACCCTGCAGGCCATACAGCACCAAGCTGCCGCGCGGCGCCAGCACGTCGCCGAGCAGCGACATCTGCGGCCCGCCCATGCCATCGAGGACCATGTCCACGCCACGGCCGTTGGTGTACTTGCCGACCTGCAGGACCAGGTCCTGCTCTTCGGTAACGATCACCTTGTCCGCGCCCAGGCCGAGCAGGTATTCACGCTGCTCCGGCTCCTTGGTGGCGGCGAACACCTTCAGCCCCAGGGCCTTGCCCAACTGCACGAAAGCCGGCCCTGCACAGTGGCTGGCATCGGTGACCAGCGCAGTCTGGCCGGCCTTGGCCCGGGCCAGATCGACATAGGCGAAATACGCGATCAGCAGCGGCGTGTAATGCACGCTGGCTTCGATCGGGGTCAGCACATCGGGGTAACGGGTGATGGCGCTGCGCGGCAGCACGATCACATCGCCATAGACAGGGTGATCATTGGGGCTGGTGGCCGGGAAGCTGGCGACCCGGTCGCCCACCGCAATGTCGTCCACCCCTTCGCCAACCGCCATGACCACACCGGCCATTTCATGGCCGATGCCTGCAGGCAGACGTGCCTGGGAAGGTGCCAGGTTCTGCCGCCAGAGCACGTCGTACCAGCTGATGCCGATCGCCTCGACGCGCACCTGCACCTCGCCGGCCGCCGGGGACGGTTCGGCCTGCTCCTCGCAACGGAGCACATCGGCCTGACCGAACTTGTGGAAACGGATCATGCGGGACATCGCATACCTCGCCTGTGTGAATCTCGTATTACCACGGACTTTATCCGGGCTTTGCGCTTTGGGCCATCAGTGGCCGTTAATAGTCGACATGCCTGTCATTGATTGGGCCCCAGGCAAATCTGCGCATTGGCTCCCACAAATCGGTGCAGGGTAACAGCCTTTGGCCTTAAGATTCACCCCTGCCCCACTGACTGGCGAGCCGCATCGAATGAATCGTAACGACTTGCGTCGCGTAGACCTCAACCTGCTGATCGTGTTCGAAACCCTGATGCACGAACGCAGCGTGACCCGCGCCGCCGAAAAGCTGTTCCTCGGCCAGCCGGCCATCAGCGCCGCGCTGTCGCGCCTGCGCAGCCTGTTCGACGACCCGCTGTTCGTGCGCACCGGCCGCAGCATGGAGCCGTCGGCCCGCGCCCACGAGATCTTCGCCCTGCTCTCGCCAGCCCTGGACTCGATCTCCACTGCAGTCAGCCGCGCCGCCGAATTCGACCCGGCCACCAGCAATGCAGTGTTCCGCATCGGCCTTTCCGACGACGCTGAGTTCGCCCTGCTGCCGCAACTGCTCAAGCGTATCCGCGCCGAGGCCCCCGGCATTGTGCTGGTTGTTCGCAGGGTCAATTACCTGCTCATGCCAACGCTGCTGGCATCGGGTGAAATCTCGGTGGGCGTGAGCTACACCAGCGACCTGCCCGCCAACGCCAAGCGCAAGGTGCTGCGCCGCAGCATGCCCAAGTTGCTGCGCGCCGACAGCATGCCCGGCAGCATCAGCCTCGACGATTTCTGCGCCCGGCCCCATGCGTTGGTGTCGTTTGCCGGCGACTTGTCCGGCTTCATCGATGAAGCGCTGGACGAAATCGGCCGCAAGCGCCATGTGGTGCTGGCGGTACCGCAGTTCAACGGGCTGGGGAGTTTGCTGGCCGGGACCGATATCGTCGCCACGGTGCCGGACTACACCGCAGATGCGCTCACCGCCGCCGGCGGGTTGCGGGCTGAGGACCTGCCACTGGAGGTGCGCAGTTTCGAGTTGCACATGGCTTGGCGCGGGGCGCAGGACAATGACCCGGCGGAGCGCTGGCTCAGGTCGCGGATACAGATGTTTTTCGGCAGCGACGAGAACATGTAAAGACAACATGGGCGTATTCGAGTAGAGCAGGTTGACGCCACTCAATGGCGATCCATCACGTGCAAGCCTGCTCGAACGAACCATGTCACCTCGGCGCTCCCGCATGCGGTGGAAGCCCGCAACGCCGGCGAAGTTCCGCTTTTCTCGCACCCATGCCCTGCTGTTGTTCACCCGCTAAATGTTTGTCCTGCGGCCCTTCAGGCACCTGGTCCGAAAAGCCGCGAATATTTGCAGTGCGATGAGTGCCTGCCCAGTCACAACTGCACACAGACCTTCCTGTGTTCGACCAGAGGTAAGCCATCATGGCTAACAATCAAGACAAGGGCGGCGATCAAACCCGTAGCACCGACACCAACGCAGGTCAGCAAGGGGGACAGGGCTCGGCTGGCGACATGACCGACCGGCAGAAAGGCGGCCAGCGGCCTGAAGACAAGACCAACAAGGATTGGACGCAGTCCCAGGATACCGGGCGACAAGGCGGGCAATCGGTTGAGCAGCCTGACGAAAGGGAAAACCTTTCCGACACTGGAAAAGCCGGTGGCCAGCAGCGCGACCAAGGCCCGGGCATAGACAAGGAGCGCTGATTCCGAAGCGGTCCAACCAGGGCGACAAACGTTCGCCCTGGGGATCGCATTGAACAGCCCCTGTACCGGTGGATTGGAAGGCAGCTAAAGCCCTTTACGAGGTGTCAGAACATGATCGACCCCAATCATCCAGATCCTTATGTCGATGAGGTGCCGCTCGATCCCGGCGAACAACTAACCACGCCTGCCCCAGAACAAGAGGCACCCGACTGGCCGGAGGGCCAGGTGCCACCAGAGGAACAATCCGACGGATGACAAAACCCACCCCAGCGCCACTCGTCAATCCTGCTGAACCCTCTCGCTCCCCTGCCAGTCGCTACTGATGAGTACTTGAACACAGGGGGCTATGGTGAGCGAGATCCGTATTGGTATTGCCGGTTGGCGCTGTGGCTCTTGGCGCAAGGACTTCGACCCCGAGGGGCTACGCCAGGACGACGAGTTGGTGACCGAGCCAGGGGTCGAGCCGCAGGTGCCGCTATGAACGGAACCCTGCCCGCCCCCCGCTGCATCATCGACAAGGAGACCGCCGTACATCACCTGACGGTACTGACCCTCAATGTGCACAAGGGCTTCACCCTGTTCAACCGCCGTTTCATCCTGCCGGAGCTGCGCGAGGCGGTCCGCACTACTGGGGCCGATCTGGTCTTCCTGCAAGAGGTGCACGGCAGCCACCAACAGCATGCCGAGCGCCATCCGACCTGGCCGACTGCACCTCAGTACGAGTTCCTCGCCGACAGCATGTGGCCGCAGTTCGCCTACGGTCGCAATGCGGTCTACCCCCATGGCGACCATGGCAACGCGTTGCTGTCCAAGTTTCCGATCCGCGCCCACGACAACCTCGACGTCACGATCCGTGGCAACGAGGAGCGTGGCCTGCTGCACTGCCGGCTCGAAGTACCCGGTCATGAGCAGGTGCACGCAATCTGCGTGCACCTAGGCCTGCGTGAAGGTCATCGTCACCAGCAGGTCGATCTGCTGCTGGCGTTGCTTGACAGCCTGCCGCCGGACGAGCCGGTCATCGTCGCCGGCGATTTCAACGACTGGCGTCTGAAAGCGGATGCGCGGCTTTCGGGCCACCTGCTCGAGGCCTTCGGCAAGCCGGCACGCAGCTTTCCCGCCCGCCTGCCGCTGCTGCGCCTGGACCGCATCTACCTGCGTAATGCACACGCTTGCCAGGCACGCGTGTTGTCCAGATACCCCTGGTCACACCTCTCCGACCATGCCCCACTCGTGGCGCAGGTGACGCTATGAAGCAGCCCTGGTGCGACGGCAACCACATCGAGTTGCTGATAAACGGCGAGCAGTACTACCCGCGCGTGTTCGAGGCCATGGCCCAGGCATGCGAGGAGATCCTTCTGGAAACCTTCATCATCTACGACGACAAGGTCGGCCAACCCTTGCGCCAAGCCCTGATCGACGCCGCGCGGCGCGGGGTACGGGTCGAGGTGGTGGCGGACGGCTACGGCACCGCCGACCTGCCCGAGAATTTCATCTCCTCGATGACCGAGGCCGGGGTGCGTTTCCATTCATTCGATCCACAACCACGGCTGGCCGGCATGCGCACCAACCTGTTCCGCCGTTTGCACCGCAAGATCCTGGTGATCGACGGAAAACGCGCCTTCATCGGCGGCATCAACTACAGCGCCGACCACCTTGGCGACTTCGGCCCGCAGGCCAAGCAGGACTATGCCGTGGAGGTCGTCGGCCCGGTGGTGGCCCAAGTGCACGCCTCCACCTGCCGGATGCTCGCGCCGGTGCTGGAAAATGCCAACCAGGTCGAACCGGGCAGCGCCGCCGGCTCGGCCAGTGCCCTGCTGGTGGAGCGCGACAACCTTCGCCATCGTAACGATATCGAGGTCTGTTACCTGCAAGCGTTTCGCGAGGCCAGGCAACGCATCGTCGTCGCCAACGCCTACTTCTTCCCCGGCTACCGCCTGCTGCGCGAACTGCGCAACGCCGCCCGGCGCGGGGTCGAGGTGACGCTGATCCTCCAGGGGCAACCGGACATGCGCTGGGTGCGCACGCTCTCGCGGCTGCTCTACAACTACCT
The DNA here is from genome assembly GCF_003940825.1 of Pseudomonas oryziphila. Classification (NCBI taxonomy): domain Bacteria; kingdom Pseudomonadati; phylum Pseudomonadota; class Gammaproteobacteria; order Pseudomonadales; family Pseudomonadaceae; genus Pseudomonas; species Pseudomonas oryziphila. The sequence continues at coordinate 3,253,058 of NZ_CP034338.1, forward strand.
GTTGCGCGACGACGTGCGCATCCACGAGTACTGCCAGCGCCCGCTGCACGGCAAGGTGGCGTTGGTGGACAACCATTGGTCCACCGTAGGCTCGAGCAACCTCGACCCGCTGAGCCTGTCGTTCAACCTCGAGGCCAACCTGCTGATCCGCGACCGTGCGTTCAACGAACACCTGTACCAGCACTTGAGCGAACTGAGCCGCGATCACTGCAAGAGCGTGACGCTGGAGCGCATGGTGCGCGGCTACTGGTGGCGCGCACCGTTGATCTTCCTGGGTTTCCACATCACCCGCTACTTCCCGCGTATCGCCGGCTGGTTCCCGGCGCACCGGCAGCGCCTGCAGTCGCTGCAAGCCGACAGCGAGGCCTCGGCCGACTACCACGGGGGCAAGACCTGATGGCCACGCCACGCTGGAAGACCTGGGGCAAACGTCTGCTGACCGTGCTGTTTCTGGTACTGATCCCGCTACTGCTGTTTACCCTGGCGCGTAACCTGGACTGGAACGAAGTCCGCCACTCGCTGCTGGCCTACCGCCCCTCGACCCTGGCCATGGGGTTGCTGCTGGCACTGTGCAGCTACCTGGTATTCGCCAGCTACGACCTGCTCGCCCGCGCCTACACAGGCCATCAACTACCAGCGCGCCAGGTGTTACCGGTGGCGTTCGTGTGCTACGCATTCAACCTCAACTTCACTACTTGGGTCGGCGGCGTGGCCCTGCGTTATCGCCTGTACAGCAGGCTGGGTCTGGATACCCCGACCATCACCCGCATTCTGACCCTGGGTCTGTTGACCAACTGGATGGGCTATCTGCTGCTGGCCGGCACGGTGTTCGCCCTCGGTATGGTCAAGCTGCCGGAAAGCTGGGCGGTGGGCGCCGGCGGCCTGCGCCTGATCGGCGTGCTGATGGTAGCGATCGCATTGGCCTACCTGTTCGCCTGCGCCTTCGCCAGGCGGCGCACATGGGACATGCGCGGGCACGAAGTCACCCTGCCGAGCCTGCGTCTGGCGTTGTGCCAGGTGGCCCTGGGCGCAAGCAACTGGGCGCTGATGGCGGCCTTGATCCACCTGCTGCTGCCGCCGGAGCTGTTCTATCCCTCGGTGCTGGGTGTGTTGCTGATCAGTTGCGTGGCGGGCGTGGTCGCCCATATTCCCGCAGGGCTCGGCGTGCTCGAGGCCGTGTTCCTCGCACTGCTCCACGGCCAACTCGGCCAGGGCACGCTGGTTGCCGCGCTGCTGGGCTATCGAACGTTGTACTACCTGATCCCACTGTTGTTGGCGGTGGTGACGTACCTGGTCCTCGAGAAGCGCGCCAAGGCCTTGCGCCGACAGGCCGGGCCGGCCCTAGACAAGCGCTGATGGGCCCAAGGATGCGCGGATCATCACCTACTACTACAACACCCCAAGCCTGAGCCAGGCGCGTAGCGATTGCGAGCGTCCACACGAGGCAAGCCCAGCGCTGTGCCCTTGCCCTTGCCCTTGCCCTTGCCCTTGCCCTTGCCGTTGCCGTTGCCGTTGCCGTTGCCGTTGCCGATCAAGAGTTTAGCGCCATAGCCGCTAGCGACAGCTAAAGCCAGCCCAGGCGCCGCCCCTAACTTCGCGACTTCAGGAGGCTGAGCGTAGGCGTCTGGAGGGCCCTGGTGCGCAGCACCCTTCGGCGTTAGCCGAAGGCGCGAGATGTAGACTTGCGCAGCAAGTCGGAGGCCGCGCGGGCCCGGAGGACGCCGGAGCGAAGGGACCCGGAGCGCAGCGGAGGGCCGTATGAATGGAGCGAGCGGTTTTTGGTTACTTTTTTCCAAGAAAAAAAGTAACCCGCCGTAAGGGCGGAAAGGTGACTCTGCGTCTTCATCGCAAATGAATGCACTTAAATCTATTAAAACCGACGCCGACCGACTTTGACTTTGACTTTGACTTTGACTTTGACTTTGACTTTGACTTTGACTTTGACTTTGACTTTGAGAGAGTGTGTTTTGAAAACTATATGCGCATTCATTTACGATGAAGACACAGAGTCACCTTTCCGCCCTTACGGCGGGTTACTTTGGTCTTGGCCAAAGTAACCAAAGCCGCCCGCTCCCATCATACGGCCCCTGCGCTACGCTCCGGGGTCCCCTCGCTCCGGTGCCTTCCGGGCCCGCGCGGCCTACGACTTGCTGCGCAAGTCTACATCTCGCGCCTTCGGCTTACGCCGAAGGGTGCTGCGCACCAGGGCCCTACAGTCACCTCCACTCGGCCTCCTGAAGTCGCAATTTGTGTTGCCTGGACTATTGCGCGCTTAGAAGCAAGATCAAAAGCAGATCAAGATCAAGATCAAGATCAAGATCAAGATCAAGATCAAGATCAGCAGAGTTGCTATTGAACCGTGGGCACAGCGATATATTGATTGGCCCTTCGCCGAAGATACCAGCGAAAGGGCCATGGAGAGAAAGGGAACTTACGGTGAAATAGGATCACTCGCCGGGAATGTTTCATCCAGCGCATTATCAACAGAACTTTCCTTCGGCTGGGTCAGCTCACCACATTTACAGTCAGCCATACGACAAGGCTCCCCATCACGATGGCCCCTCGCGCAGGCCTCGCAGCAATAGGCCTTGCCATCCTGGACCACGGCATTGGCATCCACAGTGCAGGAACAGTGGTTGCAAGAACAGCGTTGCTCGTTCATCAGGGTTCTCTCCTGTCGTCATCGGGCACCACGTCATCACTCCACGGCTCGCCGTCCAGCGGCGCGGAGCGGGCCAATTCGGCCTCGTCCAGGCCGATGCCGCCACCGATCTCGTGGGCCTCCACCTGGCGCAGGGTCATATCTGCCGGGCCGCCTGCCGTCCCGGGCTCATCCGCGTCCCAGGCATCGGTTTCATCAAACAGCGTCTCGGGGCCCAGGTCATCAAGACGGACATTGTCCTCGAGCAGGCTCCCGCTCAGGGTCTCGCCTCCGGTCATGCGTTCGCTGAAATCCAGCTCGTGGACACTACCCATGCGGTCCTCGGTGTCGTCGATCTCAATCTGCGGTCTTGGGTCATCGGGTCTAGACATGAACGTTCTCCGTCAGTGGGTTTCACACGGTCGACTGCCCCCACGAAGAAATGATTCAGAGTTTCTTCCAAGCCACCGCCCCGCGCTTTTTTTGAACTCCGCACCGCGCCGCCATCTCCCAATCTTGAGACCCGCGAACCGTCCCGGAGCACGTCATGGCCAAGCCCCTGCAGGAGTACCAGCGCAAGCGCGACTTCGACGCCACACCCGAGCCAGCGGGCCAACGCGCCCGCCCCCGCCCGGCCCATGCGCTGCAGTACTGCATCCAGAAGCACGACGCCAGCCACCTGCACTACGACTTCCGCCTGGAGCTCGACGGCACCCTCAAGAGCTGGGCGATCCCCAAGGGGCCCTCCCTCGACCCCAAGGTCCGGCGCTTGGCGGTGCATGTGGAGGATCACCCGCTGGACTACGCCGATTTCGAAGGACGCATCCCCGAAGGGCACTACGGCGCGGGCGACGTGATTGTCTGGGACCGAGGTGTCTGGCAACCCGAAGGCGACCCGCGCGAAGCCTATGCCAAGGGCAAGCTGCGCTTTCGCCTGCAGGGCGAGAAGCTGTCGGGGGTGTGGAATCTGTTCCGCGCCCACCTGGCCGGCAAGAAAGAACAGTGGATGCTGGTCAAGTCCCATGACGGGCAGGCGCGCAGCGAAACCGACTACAGCATCGTCGAAGCCATGCCAGACAGCGTACTGAGCGAGCGCACCCTGCCGCCGCGGCGCCCCGCCAAGGCGAGCACCTCTACACGCAAGCCCAAGGCCGGCCGCAAAGCCCTGCCGAACGTGCTGCAGCCGCAACTGGCTACCTTGGTCGATTCCCCACCCAGCGGCGACTGGCACTATGAAGTCAAGTTCGATGGCTACCGGATTCTGGCGCGCATCGACGGTGACGACGTACGCCTGTTCACCCGCAATGGCCACGACTGGAGCACCAAGATGCCCCGTCAGATCGAGGCACTCCGCGCCCTGGGGCTCGACGCAGCATGGCTGGACGGCGAGATGGTAGTGGTCGGCGACAACGGTGCGGCCGACTTCCAGGCCCTGCAGAACGCATTCGACACCGAGCACGACGAACGCATCACCTATTACCTGTTCGACTTGCCCTGGCTGGGAAGCGAAGACCTGCGCGACTTACCGCTACAGGCGCGACGCGCCACCCTGGCCAAGCTGCTGGAAGGCAATGCTTCGCCGCTGCTGAGGTATTCCGCCGATTTCAAGGAATCTGTCGACTCGCTGCTCGACAGCGCTTGCCGGCTGGAACTCGAGGGGCTGATTGGCAAGCGTGCCGACAGCCCTTATGGGTGTCGGCGCAGCAGTGACTGGATCAAACTCAAGTGCAAGCAGCGCCAGGAGTTCGTGATCGTCGGCTACACCGACCCCAAGGGCAGCCGCCACGGCTTCGGCGCCCTGCTGCTGGCCCTGCACGATCACGACAGCGGCCAGTTGCGCTACGCCGGCAAGGTCGGCACCGGCTTCAGCGCCGCCACCCTGGACAGCATCCTCGCCCGGCTGAAACCGCTGCAGACCGCCAAACCACCCCTGCCCAACCCTCCCACTGGCGCCGAAACCCGCGCCGTGCATTGGCTCAAGCCACAGCTGCTGGCCGAAGTCGCCTATGCCCAGATGACCCGCGAAGGCATCGTGCGTCACGCGGTGTTCCACGGCCTGCGCGACGACAAACCCGCCACCGCCATCGACCTGGAGCAGGCCATGCCCGCCAAGCGCGCAGCACAAACTAAACCCGAGGCTCTGGGTACCCTGCGCCTGACCCACTCCGACCGCGTGGTCGACGCAACCACCGGCGCCACCAAGCGCCAGGTCGCACAGTACTACGCCCAGGTCGCCGACTGGCTGCTGCCACAGCTGAAGGATCGGCCTGTAGCCCTGGTTCGGGCACCGGATGGCCTGGCCGGCGAGCTGTTCTTCCAGAAAAACCCCGGCCAGCTGCATATCCCCCACGTGCTCAGCTACAGCAAGGCCCAGGCCGGCCAGACGGCCATGGTGCTCAACCGCGCCGACAGCCTGTTGGGCGCGGTGCAGATGAACACGCTGGAACTGCACACCTGGAATGCCACCACCAAGGACTTCGACAAGCCCGACCGCTTCGTCCTCGACCTGGACCCTGATCCCGCGCTGCCCTGGAAAGCCATGCTGGAGGCCACCCAGCTGACCCTTACCCTGCTCGATGAGCTGGGCCTTAAGGTCTTTCTCAAGACCAGCGGCGGCAAGGGCATGCACCTCGTCGTGCCACTGACCCGGCGCGCGGGGTGGGACGAGGTGAAGGACTTCAGCCATGCCCTGGTCGAACACATGGCCGGGCTGTTCCCCGATCGCCTCAGCGCGGTGTCCGGCCCGAAGAACCGGATCGGACGGATATTCATCGACTACCTGCGCAACGGCAAGGGTGCCACCACCGTCGCCGCCTACTCGCTGCGGGCCCGCGAGGGCCTGCCGGTATCGGTGCCGATCTGGCGCGAAGAGCTGAGCCAGCTCAAGGGCGCCAACCAATGGCACATCGGCAACCTGCAGGCACGGCTTGCCGAGGTGGACGATCCGTGGGCCGAAATGGCCAGGACTCGTCAGTCGATTACCGTACGTATGCGCAAGCAACTGGGGATCGACTGATGGAACGATGGCCGAACCTGCGTGACGGGAAGAAGAACACCCAAGGAGCGCCGAGCCCATGAGCAACATCCAGGACTTCGACCTGAGCAACCTCGATCACCTGTTGCGCCGTTTCAGTGGGCGACCGCGGGCCACTGACCTCGATACCCTGCTGCTGGAGCTACTGCATGCGCTGCAAGCCGATCACCTCGACCTGCTCCCCCTGCCGGGCCAAGGGCGGACTCTCGACCGCTGGCGGGCTCTGGCACGGGTCGCCGGTTGCGATCTCAGCCTGGCCAAGCTTTATGAGGGCCATACCGACGCCTTGGCGATTCTCGCCGAGTGCGGTGCCGCTCATCATGCCGGCAAAGGGATCTGGGGCGTGTGGGCTGCGGAGCCACCGGATGCCCGCACCCACATCGTCGCCCAGGACGGCGAGCGGGTTCGCCTGCGAGGCCGCAAAGCCTGGTGTTCGGGGGCGTTGCAGATCGACCGCGCGCTCGTGACCGCCTGGGAAGGCGACCAGCCGCAGTTGGTGGCCATCGAACTGTCCCATCCCAGCCAGCGTATCGAGGTCGATAACTGGCAGGCCGTTGGCATGGCCAGCACCACCAGTGTCACCCTCGAGTTCGACAATTCGCCGGGGCTGGCCATCGGCACGCCCGGCCAATACCTGGCCCGCCCGGGATTCTGGCAGGGCGGCGCGGGCATCGCCGCCTGTTGGTATGGCGCAGCGCAAGCCCTGGCGCAATACCTGCGCGAACACTGTCGCAAGCCCCGGCCCGACCCACACGCCGATGCCCACCTGGGCGCGGTCGATGCTGCGTTGTTCGGGGCCCGCGCCGCCCTGCGCGAATGCGCCGCCTGGATCGACCAGCACCCTCGGGACGACGCCAGCTTGCAAGTGCGCCGCACCCGCGCCCAGGTCGAGCAAGCGGTCGAGCAGGTCATCCGGCATGTCGGCCGTGCGCTCGGCGCCACACCGTTCTGTCGCAGCAGCCATTTCGCCCGGCTCAGTGCCGACCTGCCGGTATACCTGCGCCAAAGCCACGCAGAGCGCGACCTGGCCGAGCTGGGCCAGCAACTGACCGGCTCGCCGGCAAGCGTATGGCAACTATGAGCCAGAACCTGATACAGACCGCCACCGGCACGCCATGGAGCGCCTGGCAGCAGTCCACTCAGCTCGCCCGCGCAACCTGGCTGAAGCCCGACCGGCTATGCCCGCCCGGCAGAAGGCTGGTGCTGCTGGCGCCGCATCCGGACGACGAGATCCTCATGGCCGGCGGCCTGTTGGCCAGCTTCCAAGGCCGTGAACAGGACGTGCTGCTGATTTCTGCCAGCAATGGCGAGGGCAGCCATCCGCATTCCTCGCAGTGGACCGAGCGTCGCCTGCGTCATCAGCGTCCGCTGGAAAGCCGGCATGCCTTGCAGCTGCTGGGCCTGGACCTCAACCGCCTCGATTGGCGACGGCTCAACCTCAAAGATGGCGCCCTGCCCCATGATGAAGCCTTCCTGGTCACCCACCTGGCGCAATTGCTCCAGCCCGACGACCTGCTGCTGACCACCTGGCGCGGCGACGGGCACTGCGATCATGAGGCGGCAGGACGTGCCTGTGTCCGGGCGGCCCAAGCGCGCCGTGTGCAACTGGCCGAGGTACCGGTGTGGGCCTGGCATTGGGCCGCACCCGACGATCCGCGCCTGCCCTGGCCCCAAGCACACCGCCTGCAGCTCGACGAAGCGCGCCTGGCGCGCAAACGCGAGGCCTTGGCCGCCCATGCCAGCCAGTTGCAACCCGATGGCGATCATCCGCCGGTAGTGCCCGAGCAGCTGCAAGCCTGCCTGCTGCAACCCTTCGAACTGGTCTTCCTGTCAATGGAGTCGCCATGAGCCTCGACGCACAGTACTTCGCTGACTTGTATGCCGACAGCGATGACCCGTGGGCCTTTCGTACCCGCTGGTACGAACGCCGCAAGCGCGACCTGGCCTTGGCCTGCCTGCCGCGGCAATGCTATGAACGCGTATTCGAGCCGGCCTGCGCCAACGGCGAGCTGAGCGTCCTGCTGGCCGAGCGCTGTGCCGACCTGCTGTGCCAGGACCTCGACGCAACGGCCGTGGCCTTGGCCCGCCAGCGTCTTGCGGGCGTAGGCCACGCCCGCGTCGAACAGGGTCACCTGCCAGGCGACTGGCCGGGTGGTCAGTTCGACCTGATCGTGCTCAGCGAGATCGGCTACTACCTTGGCCCCACCGACTGGCTGCAGGTGATCGAACAATCGGTGGCCAGCCTGGCCCATGACGGCGGTCTGCTGGCCTGTCACTGGCGTCATCCCATCGCCGGCTGCCCGCAGGATGGCCGCGAGGTGCATGCCCTGCTGGCCAGGCACCTGCCGCTTTACCCGCTGCTGCGCCACGAGGAGGCTGACTTCCTGCTCGAATACTGGTCGTGTCAGCCCAGCGTCGTGAGCCTCGACGAGACCTGCCCATGATCGCCGTCATCATTCCTGCCCACAACGAAGCCCGTCGCCTTGGGCACTGCCTGGCCGCCGTCAAACGGGCGGTGGTGCAGGCCGAGGCGGCGGGCCTGGAGGTGGAGGTGCTGGTAGTGCTCGATCGCTGCGTCGACGCCAGTGCGCGCATCGCCCGTCACCATGGGGTGCATACCCTGGCGTTGGAGGCCGGCAACGTCGGCATCGCCCGGCGCCTGGGCGCGGCATGGATGATCGAGCGCGGCGCCCAGTGGCTGGCCTTCACCGATGCCGACAGCCGTGTGCCAGGGCACTGGCTGGTGTCACAGCTGCAATGGCATGCGGATGCGGTATGCGGCACGGTGCATATCGAGCGCTGGCAGCCCTGGCAGAATACCGCTTTGCGCCAGCTCTACCTCAGCCGTTACCAGGCCCGGGATGGGCACCGGCATATCCACGGCGCCAACCTGGGGGTATGCGCCAAGGCCTATGAACGCGTCGGCGGTTTCCAGCCCTTGCCGGCCCACGAGGATGTGCAGCTGGTGCTGGCCCTCGAGGCCAGCGGTGCGCAGATCGTCTGGACAGCGGCGCATAGCGTGGCCACCAGCAGCCGGCGGGACAGCCGCGCACGCCAGGGCTTCGGTGATTACCTGAGGGGACTGGAAGGCCAGCTACCGTAGCGATTGTGCAATTGGCTATGACGCTTTGCGCGGTCGCTTGGCCGCCGGTTTCTTCGCCTTGGTCTTGCCGCCGAGGCTGCGCTTGAGCAGCTCGGTGAGGTCGATGATGTCCGCCCCCTTCTCGGCCGTCGTGCCCTCGCCTTTGTCCACGGTCGCGATCTTGCCCTTGCTGGCCTTCTCCTCCACCAGGTCGAGGATGGTCTGGCGAAACGCATCATGGTATTCGTCAGGCGTCCAGGCTCCGCTCATGTCTTCCACCAGGCGCCGGGCCATGTCCAGCTCACGCTTGTCGACCTTGCTTTGGGTCACGCTGTTGTCCAGCTCCAGCGTCTGGAGCCCACGCACCTCCTCGGGCCAGCGCAGGGTGATCAACACCAGTGCATCTTCCAGCGGGCGCAGCAGCGCCAGGTGCTGGCGGGTGTGCAGCACCACGGTGGCCAGGGCCACCTTGCCGGTGCTGTGCAGGGTCTCGCGCAGCAAGGCATAGACCTTGCCGCCACGGCGGTCGGGGCTCAGGTAGTAAGGCGTGTCGAACTGCTGCAGCGGGATGTCGCTGGCGTCGACGAACGAAAAGATATCGATGGTCTGGGTCGCCTCGGGCCTGGCCTTGCGAATTTCCTCCTCGCTGATCACCACGTAGCGGCCCTTTTCGTACTCCACGCCCTTGACGATGTTGTCTTTGTCGATGTCCTTGCCGGTGATCTTGTTCACCCGCTTGTAGCCGACCGGCTCCATGCTGCGCTTGTCCAGCCAGTCGAAATCCACACGCTCGCTGCGCACGGCGGTGTTGAGCGAGACGGGGATGTGCACGAGGCCAAAGCTGATCGCGCCTTTCCAAATTGCCCGGGCCATGGTCGGCTCCTACGTATCGAAGGGTTGACCGGTCTGGCTGTAGCGCAACGCGCCACAGCGATCGCAACACTGGCAGTGAAGCCCGGCGACTTCACACGCCAGCAGGCTGCGCCACTGGCAGCCACGCAGCAGGCAGACAAGTTTCATCAGCCACCTCCCTGGCCCTGGGACGTCCAGGCCCTTATTGAAACTGACTGCACGGCGCCGCGAAGGTTTATCCGGATTACTCAGGGCAACGAGTTGCCACCGGTCACGCCGAACACTTCGCCGGTGATCTAACTCGACTCTTGGGTGACCAGCAGTTCCACCGGTAACCGGCAAGGCTTGACTCTACCGTTAGGGGCAGACTTTACCCTTGGCACTTCATTGTCTGGAGTTCGTCATGAAGAGCAAACGCATGCTCGTAATCCTCGGCCACCCTTCGAACGACAGCTTTTGCGGAGCGGTGACCGAACGTTATGTCGAGGCCGCCACGCAAGCAGGCCATGAGGTACGTCTGCTGCGCCTGGACACCCTGGAGTTCGATCCGGTCTTGCACGATGGCTATAACCAGATCCAGTTGCTTGAGCCCGATTTGATCGACGCACAAAACGACATTACCTGGGCCGAACACCTGACATTGGTGTACCCGATCTGGTGGGGCGGCATTCCGGCGTTGCTCAAGGGGTTCTTCGACCGCGTGTTTCTGCCCGGTTTTGCCTTCAAGTACCGCAAGGGCTCGCCCTTCCCGGACAAGCTGCTCAAGGGCCGCACGGCTCACCTTCTGGTGACCATGGACACGCCGCCGTGGTACTACCGCTGGGTGTATCGCATGCCGGGCCTGCACCAAATGCGCAAGACCACCCTGGAGTTCTGCGGCATAAAACCGCTGAAAACCTTGACCTTCGGTCCGGTACTGGGCTCCAAGCCGGAACAGCGCGAAGCCTGGCTCAAGCAAGTCCAGGCGGTCGCCAGCCGCTGATCGCCCCCGGTTGGGCCGTGCCCCTGCGCTGCCCAGCCAAGTCTCCCTCCTGTGACACCTTGTCCAACCACGCTTCCCGCCCCCTGACGCTTGTGCAAAGATGTCGCGCGCCTGTACGAGCGCACGACATCTTTTCGCTTCTGATGCGTCAAAAAAGGGACTTTCATGTACATCGGCAAAGCCGCCCAGCTGTCGGGCACCACCGTCAAAAGCATTCGACATTACGAAGAAATCGGCCTGTTGCCGCCCCCGCAACGCGAAGGCAAATACCGCATCTACAGCCAGCAAAGCGTCGAGCTGCTGACCTTCATCAAATGCGCCCAGCAACTCGGTTTCAAACTCAAGGAAATGCAGGCCATTCTGCAGGATCATCGCGGCCAGGAGCTGCCCTGGGATCTGGCCATGCAGGCCATCGATAACAAAAAGCAGGAATTGATGGGGCAGATCCAGGCCTTGCAGCAAGTGCATGACGGCCTGGTCGAGTTTGAGCTGAGCCTCAAGGATGCGCAGATGCAATGCCAGTTCGAGCACCTGGAAAAAGCCCGCTGAATCCGCACCGCCGCCCCTGAACGGCCATGGCGCCCCGTGCCCTTTGCAGCACGCAGGCGCCCCGGCGATTTAGCCTGGCACGCCCTCAGCCGTACACCGTCACCGACGTGGTCAGCAACGTCAGCATGCCGAGGATGCCCAGGCGGACTGACTTGAGCCAGAACATCATCATCAAGGTCACCGCCAGCAACGCCAGCGAGAAGCTCAACACCTGACCCTGGGTGATTTCCTGCAACACTCCGGTCCAGATGTACGGCGTGCCGGCATGGGTGACTTGCAGGTTGGCCGGTTTGTTGATGAGCAGCCAGGCGTCCAGTTTGTCGAGCATCGCCTGGTAATCGCCCGCCACGGAGGACGTCATGGTGAACAACGTCACCGCCTTCGATTAATCGGCATTGAGCACGTTCTGCAAGTCGGTGCCACCACCGTTCTCGAACATCATGATGTGTTGTTCGATAAGTGAATTTTCGACAAACCGGGTGGCGTCGCCGAACACCGCTACTGCGTGATCCAGCACGCTGGTTTTCGGCAAGGTGCAACCGTACTGACGGCCCAGTTGGAAGCTCAGGTCGACGATGTCCAGCGAGTCGGCGCTGAGGTCGTCAACGATACTGCTGTGCTCTGCCACGTCGCCCATTTCCATCACCAACAACTGCGCAAGGATCTCCCGTGTACTGTTGATAACGCTGTCCAATTCCAATGGATTGTTCATTGACTGTTTCCCTACAAAAGCCGCATTGAATGAATGAAGTCATCGGGCCAGAAAAGCTGTTTTCAGGCCAGATCTGTCGAGGGCCGGGAGTCTAAAGTCTCCCCTTAAGGGGAGAGTCAACTTGCCATCATTGCTTTTAAGAGAAATCCCGACGAGCCCTTAAACCCTTGGTTTAAGCACTTCAATGGTGTTTGCACAGGAAGTGTAAATTGACAAAATCAATGGCTTGAAACAGCACGGTAGTTCCAGATTGGGCGCCCGAAAAAAGTGCACATCGAGAGCGCTAACACTTACTTGGCGTGAGAAGAGATCCAGCACTACCACTGGGCAACGCCATATGCTGACCCGTACCGATTCGCCGATCGCCTGATCGTCCGCAATGCAACTCATTGCTCAAGCGGGCAGCACAACACCGCGCGCCTCGAAATATCGGTTCAATGTGGACGCATCCGCCTCAGGATCAGCCAGCGCGACATAGGTGTCAGGCCGCAACAGATAAGCAGCATTTCTGGCAACGCCGGCTTTCTCGTACGCCGGCCCCCAAGGGAAAACATGCAATGCAATGCCGTGCTGCGCGCACCATTGGGCCAGGTCTGCCTTGGCCTCACCGTAAACATGCACTTGCCACTCGATGGCTGCCAACGAATCGTAGTTGTCCGCCGTGCCCCCAGGCAGCCAAGGCAGGCGATCACCCCCCTGGACCTCGCCTGCCTTGCCTTGGCTCAGCGGGCTGTCGCGGTAATCAAGGGTGGTTTGCGAAACCACGCGGAACAGGTACTCACGCACGCTCGCACGCTTGTACGCAACGCTGGCGAAGATCGGTGCGATGCGCGTGCGCACAAAGTCAGCCAACCCGCCCTGGGCGGTAACGAAGGTGAACAGCTTGTCAGTGGTCTCTACCAGCGTGCGGGCAAATGCCTGGCGTTCGATCTGGTAGCTGTCGAGCAAGGTCTCGGGCGCCTTGCCTTTGACCACCGCAGACAACTTCCACGCCAGGTTGATCGCGTCCAGAATGCCGGTGTTCATGCCCTGCCCGCCTGCCGGGCTGTGGACATGCGCGGCATCGCCGAGCAGAAACGCTCTGCCCCGGCGGAAATGGTCCGTGACACGATGATGAACGCGGTAGCTGGAAAACCAGTTCACTTCGCTGATCTTGAGGTTCAAGCCGTTGATGGCATCGTGGCCAACGTCCGCGAACGTCAGTTGCTCGGGATGCTCGGCACGCTCGTCTCGCACGGTGCCAATCAGGCGGTATTGGTCCTTTTCGCCATAGCACAGGAGCAGCACAAAGTCGGACTGGTCAAAAGCGATGTGCGCCTCACCCGCAGGCTCGATGCCCGTTACCCTGACATCCGCGACATAGAAAAGCTGCTTATAAGTGCCGCCCTCGAAAGCGCTGCCGATCTGATGTCGAACGAGCGACCGAGCGCCGTCGCAGCCCGCCAGGTAAGCCGCGGTCAGGACCACTTCCTGCCCATCGGCCTGTTTCAGCATGGCCGTGACGTGGCTTTCACCCTCTTCGAAGCGCAGCAGTTCGGTCTGCCAGTGCACGTCCACGCCGAGGGCATGGAGTTGCTGCACCAGCAGGCGCTCATGGCGATCCTGGGGATAGATCAACACGAAGGGGTATGCAGAAACCGCTCTGCCGGCATCGACCAAGGGAATGCGCGCTCTGTGGCTGCCTCGGGCCCACATGTTCATGGCAGGTGTTTTATAGCCGGCATCTATCACTGCATCGGCTATATCGAGCTGGCGATAGAGCTCTAGCGTGCGGGCTTGAACAGCCATGGCACGAGAAGCCTCGCCGGGCCCACTGTTCTTGTCGACGATCGTTACGCCGACGCCTTGCCTGGTGAGCCAAAGAGCAAGCACCAGCCCGGTCGGGCCGGCCCCAACAATAAGAACGTCGGTTTGCGCCGCCATGATCTCACCTCGAAAATAAATGGCCACTGCGTCATGAATGTTCCCGAGCGCAGCCAAAGTCCATCCGCAATTTTCTATTGATACTCCGAATACCTCTCGGTAGAGTCCTTCCTCCCTCCTTTGCGGCTACCTCTGCCGTGCACCGCCCAGGCGTTGACTCGCGAAGCGGTCATACAGGTTGCCGACACTTATACGGGCGCTGTCGACGAGCGCGCCTCATTTCCGCTATCAAGTGTTAAGGCTGATTCCATGATCATTCGTCAGGCTACCCATGCCGACCATCCACAACTGCTCAACCTCTGGCTACGCTCTGTCCGCGCCACTCATCACTTCCTGCAAGCGTCCGATATCGAGGCATTGCTACCTCAGCTTCGGGATGTCTACCTGCCCGCTGTTGAATTATGGGTCGCTGTAAATGCCGAGGACTATCCGCTGGGCTTTATCGGGCTCAATGAAAACCACGTAGAGATGCTCTTCATCGAACCCGATCTGCGCGGGACAGGTATTGGCCGCGCGCTGCTGGATCATGCCCGCAGTTCGCGCAATCAGCTGAGTGTTGACGTGAACGAGCAGAACCCCGAAGCGGTAGGGTTCTATTTGCATTACGGGTTTGCGCAAACAGGTCGTTCGCCGCTGGATGGCGAGGGGCGCCCCTTCCCTTTGCTGCACATGAGCCTGCATCACTAGCGCAATAATCCCATCGACCCCAAATGCCTGTTGACTAAACACAGTCGCCTTGCGCACTATCCCGATGCACCTCTTGGCAACGGATCAACCATGATTCCCAACACTGACCACATGCTGACTGCCATGGGCCTCTACGCCCAGGCATGCGCATGCGTGTCCGTTGCCAAGAAATCCAAGAAACAGTCGCTCATTTGACCGGGGCGCTGTCCCGTCAGATGAGCTGACAGGACAGATAGCGCCAGGTCTTCCCCGCTTGATTCCCATCCCCTCCTCTGACGTCGACTAATCGGTCTGCCTGAGGAGTAATGCATGTCTAATTTGCGCGGTATCTGGGTTGCACTGGTCACACCTTTCCGTTCGGGGCAGGTCGATTTCGACGCCCTTCAAGGCTTGGCCAAGAAGCTCCTCAATGAAGGTGTGAGAGGCCTGGTGGTATGCGGTACCACGGGTGAAGCTGCGGCGATGAGCAAGGATGAACAGCTCGAGACGCTGGATGCCGTGCTTGAAGTCGCCCAGCGAGGCCAAGTGATCATGGGGCTCTCGGGCAACAACCTGCAGGAAGTCCTGGCGTTCCAGCAGAAAATCCAGCGCCGCGACATCGCTGGCGTGCTTGTCCCCGCGCCCTACTACATCCGCCCTTCACAACAAGGCATCGAATCCTTCTTCCAGGCCGTGGCTGATGCATCGTCAGTGCCCGTAGTGGTCTACGACATTCCGTATCGGACAGGTGTGAGGATCGAGCGCGAGACACTCCGACGGATCGTGCGTCACTCGAACATTGCCGCGGTGAAAGACTGCGGTGGCGATATCGAAACAACGATGGCACTGATCAACGACGGCCATGTTCAAGTGTTAACTGGAGAGGATATCCAGATATTCACCAATCTCGCCCTGGGAGGTGCCGGCGCCATCTCGGCATCAGCTCACATCCATGCTGATCTCTACGTGCAACTGGTGCGCCACATGGACGAAGGCGACGTTGGTGCAGCTCGCTCGGTCTTCTATCGGCTTCTGCCCTGGATTCAATCGGCATTTGCGGAACCGAACCCCGCCATGGTGAAGGCAGCACTTTCTGTTCAAGGGCTCATCGCCAATGAACTTCGTGAGCCCATGCAACCCTGCAGCACACTGGCCATGGAACGGCTCCGGTCAGTCCTGCCGTCGATAACGCTATAAGCGAACTCGGACGGTGGCTTTCGCCGAGCCACCTCCAGGTACCCGCATTACCATGAGCGATGGAGACGGTCGCAACTGGTCGCGTAAACCGAGCATTCGCAACGCGTATGCGGCTGCTCGGTTGCAATGCCAACAAACGCCTGCGATCAAAACCCGACAGTGGCCGAAACCAGATACGTCCGTGGCGTAGACAAGCTCAACCCCGGCTCACTGTCATCGGACGCCCCCGCCGAAATCCAATACTGGTCATCCAACACGTTCTCGACACTGGCACGCAGGGTGACGTCCTTGTCCGAGACCTTGAAGGCATAACGCGCACCCAGGTCGAAGCGCTCCCAGCCATCGATCTTCTTGCTGTTGGCCTGGTCCAGGTACTGCGAGCTGGAATGAATGCCTCGCGTGGTCAGGGTCAGCCCCGGCACCTTCGGCACATCCCATTCAGCACCCAGGCTGACGTTGTATTCGGGCGTGGCCGGGGCGCGGTTGCCGTCGGCAATGCCGCCCACGGTGCCGGTCAGCTCGCTGTCGATGAACATAACCCCACCGAGCAGGCGCACGCCTTTGAGCGGCTCGCCGAACACATTCAACTCGATACCCTTGTTCTCACGCTTGCCGTTAGGCCCGAACACCCGCGTGGCGGCATTGGTTTCGTAGGCTGGTTGCTTGATGCGAAAGGCGCTGGCGGTCAGCCCGAAGGTGCCCAGGTCGTACTTGGCGCCCACCTCGACCTGGCGGCTGATGAAGGGTGCGAAGATCTGGTCGGAGTTGATCGAGGTCGATGGCGCGATCTTGCCCTGGCTCAAGCCCTCCATGTAGCTGGCGTAGAGCGAGAACTGCTCACTGACCTTGAACACCACGCCACCCGAGGGCGAGACTTTTTCCTCGTCGTAGGCGGTGACGCCTTTGACGTCGTTGCTCCAGTCGTCGACCTTGACCCGTTGCCAGCGTGCACCCAGGGTCAGCAGCAGGCGGTCGTCGAAAAAGCCCAGGGTATCGGCCAGCGCCACGCCGGTGAAACGGTTCTCGGTGTACACCTCGGCATCCTGGCGCGTTGGCCTGCCGGGCGTGGGGGTGGCTACCGGGTTGTACAGATTGCTGGGCGCTGCCGCGTAGCGCGCCCCGCCGTTGGTGAAGTCCATGTAGAAGTAACTCGCCGACAGGTTCAGCTCATGGCTGACCGGGCCGGTGGTGAACCAGTTACGCAGCCCGGCCATGGCCGTGCGCACCGACTCGTCGCGGGTAAAGTCCCGGGGCAAGACGCTGAAGTCGCCGGCGTCGTTGCTGACCGGCACGTTGTGGCGCAGAAAATCATGGTTGCTCTCGCGTGCACCGAACGCGGCATAGGCCATCAGCGAATCGCTCAGGTCGTACTCGGCGTTCACCGCGCCGAAGGTGTCCTCGGTGCGTGCCTTGCTCCAGGCCTGGGCATAGTTACGGCGCACATCCTTGGCGTCTGGCACCTTGGCGTTTGCGCCGATCAGCACCCGCTCCTGGGGGGCATCGGTGTCGCGCTGGGTGTGGCCGATGTCGGTGGACAGGCGCAGCCGCTCACCGCGAAAATCCAGGCCCAGCACGGCCATTTCGCGCTTGACGCTCTGGTGATCCCAGTTGGTGTCGCCGGCCTGCTTCACCGCGTTGAAACGCAGGCCGAACTGGTCGCCCTCACCAAAGCGCCGGCCAACATCCACGGCACCGCCCACCTGGCTGTCGGAGGCATAGCTACCGGTGAACTCGGTCAGCGGCTTGTCGCCCGCGCGCTTGGGCACCACGTTGATACCGCCACCCACGCTGCCACGCGGTGAGATGCCGTTAATCAGCTGGCTCGGCCCTTTGAGGATATCGACGCGGTCGGCCATTTCCATGTCGATGGAATAGGTCGGCAACACGCCATACAGCCCGTTATAGGACACATCGCTGTTGAACAGGCTCAGGCCACGGATGGTGAACTGCTCGAAGCGCCCGCCTGCCGGGTTGGTGGCGCGCACCGAAGGGTCGCTGGCAACCAGGTCATTCAGGGTTCGCGCCTGCAGGTTCTTCACCGTCTGGCTGGTGTAGGTGGTCATGCTGAACGGCGCTTCCATGAAGTCACGCGAACCGAGCAGGCCTAGCGCGCCACGGCGAGCGACCTGGCCACCGGCATACGGCTCGCCATCGTCCCCCAGGTGCCCGCTGTTGATGGTGGTTGGCGCAATTTCCAGGGCGCTGGAGCCCTGGCTTTCCGGCGCCAGGATGTAGGCGTCGGCGCCTGCCGACTGCAGGCGCAAACCGCTGCCCTGCAGCAGGCGGGCAAAGCCTTCCTCGACACTGTAGGTGCCCGACAGCCCGGCACTGTCGCGGCCATTCACCAAGGCAGGGCTCACCGACAGGTTGACGCCCGACTGCGTGGCGAAACGCGTCAACGTGCTGCCCAGGCTACCGGCCGCGACTGCATAGCTGCGCCGAGCGGCGTCATCGGCCCAACTGACAGGGGTAAAAAGCGTGGTGGCGCTCAGGCTCAGCACCAGGCCTACACGCTGCAAAGACTGACGGCCTGAACGGCAAGGCATTACTACGGACATTGGGGCAAGCTCTCGTTTTCAGTTCACTTGCCTGGAATGACCGGTGAGGTGAAAAAAAGGGACATGCCTCACACCTGATTATTGCGCGGCACCAGGGTGACCCAATACCGCGTGCGCGAATGCACCTCCAGCGGCAGGCTCGCCGCCAACAGCGACAGCACGCGGTCGGTGTCGTCGAGGCGGAAGCTACCCATTACCCGCAGGTTTTCCAGCACCGGGTCCCAGCGCAACAACCCCGGGCGAAAGCGCCGCAGCTCGCGCAGGAAATCGCCCAGCGGTTGGTTCTGGGCGATCAGAACGCCCTCTCGCCACCCCGGCAGCGAAGCGTCGAAGCTGCCGACCTGGCCTGCGCCGCCAACCTTCAAACGGACCTGCTCACCTTCGCGCAAGAGCAGCGCAGGGCCGTGCAACGGTTGCAGTTGCACCGCACCGCTGGCCACTGCGATCTGGCAGTCACTGTCATTGAGCCGCACACAAACTTCACTGCGGCTGACAATCACCCGACCGTAAGGCAGGTGCAGGGTCAGCCCTGCGCTGCCA
Source organism: Pseudomonas oryziphila (assembly GCF_003940825.1). Classification (NCBI taxonomy): domain Bacteria; kingdom Pseudomonadati; phylum Pseudomonadota; class Gammaproteobacteria; order Pseudomonadales; family Pseudomonadaceae; genus Pseudomonas; species Pseudomonas oryziphila. The sequence goes on from NZ_CP034338.1 coordinate 3,271,794, forward strand.
GCCACCTTGAGCGCCATCTCGCCGCGCACCAGGGTCAGCTCACGCTTGCCCAGGTCGACATTGACCGCGCTGTCGGTATTCAACTGCAGCAGGCTGCCGTCGGCCAGTTGCAGTTTTTTCTGCTCGCCGATGGCGGTGTACACATCGGCCATCCACACCTGCACCGGCAACTGCCGCCCGATCAGCCAGGTAGCTGGCAACAGTGCGGTAATGCCCAATGCGCACTTGATGGCGGTGCGCCGCGCCAGGTCCGGACGATCCAGCGAGGCCATCGCCAAGGTTGGCGGCAGCCCGGAAAAGCGCTGGCGCAGCAGCTGCGCCTTCTGCCAGGTGGCTTCATGGCTGATGCTGCTGTTGCGCCAGTGTTCAAGGCGGGCATGGTCTTGTTCAGTGGCCGTGCCTGACTCCAGCAACGCCAGCCACCGAGCCGCCGCGCGTGCCACCTCGATTGCCTCGCCGCTGGACGCCGCACGCATCACAGGTCCACCAGCAGGCAATGCTCGTAGGCCTGCGCCATGTAGCGTTTTACCGTGCGCTCCGACACCTCCAGGCGCTCGGCGATCTCGCGATAGCCCAGGCCGTGCAACTGGCTCCACAGGAATGCCCGGCGTACCAGACGAGGCAACCCGTCCAGCAGCTCATCCAGTGCCTGCAGCGTTTCCAACAGCAGCCAGCGCTGCTCTGGCGACGGCACACACGCTTCCGGCAGCTGCGCCAACGCCTCCAGATAGGCCTGTTCCAGGCTGCGGCGGCTGTAGAAATTGCTCAACAGGCGCTTGCCCACGGTCAGCAGGTAGGCACGTGGCTCACGCAGTTCCTCGAGCTTCTGCGCGCTGGACAGTACCCGCAGGAAGGTGTCCTGGCTCAGGTCGGCGGCATCCCAGCTATTGCCGACACGGCGGCGCAACCAGTGCTCCAGCCAGCTGCGATGGTCGCGGTACAGGGCACTCAGGCGGTGATCGGGTGGCGTAGCGGCTTCAACCATGTCGTGAGGCTCTGCACATCAGTTAATGCGATTGATTCTATTTAATAACAACGTCCCATTCCAGATTTATATCCGAGGACATCTCGCAGGGATTGCTTTGCCGCGCACTAAACCGGTAACTCGGTCGTCAGCTTGACCTTCTCCATGGGCACTTCGGTCTTGACGTTCTGCACCACATCCAGGCTGGTCAGATGGGCCACCTGGAACCGCCGGTAGGCTTCCAGGTCCGCCGCCACCACCCGTAGCAACAGGTCGCAGTCGCCCGCCATCACATGGCACTCCACCACCTCGGGCAGCTGGCGCACCGCGTTGATGAAGGTATCGGTGGTTTCCTGGTCCTGGCGCTTGAGCCACACCCGCACGAACAGGGTCAGGCCCAATGCCACCTTGGCCGGGTCCACCAGCGCCACGTAGCGCTCGATTACCCCCGCGTCCTCCAGCAGCCGTACCCTTCGCAGGCACGGCGACGGGGACAACCCCACTTGCTTGGCCAGCTCCTGGTTCTGCAGGCGCCCGTCCCGCTGCAGGGCACGCAGTATACGGCGGTCGATGGCATCAAGCTTGATTGGCATTGAAAACCTCAAATCGAGTGTTGTTGGTAGCAGATGCCAAATCCTCAGCGAGGTATTGCAATTACGCAAGCCTATTTCAACCTTACATTGGAATAATTCTCCTCCACTGGAGGTGACCATGAATACCCTTGAACCCACCCTGAACGATCCCACCGCCCCCGACAGCGAACTGCGGCGTGGCGCCGTGGCCGCCCTGCCGATGCTGCTGGGTTTCATCCCATTCGCCCTGGTACTCGGTGCGCAGGCGTCGCAACACCAGCTCAATGCTGGTGAGGTTGCGTTGATGACCGGCCTGAACTTCGGTGGTGGTTCGGAGTTCGCCGCCATCGAACTGTGGACCTCGCCCCCGGCGATACTGGTGATCGTCGCCATGACCCTGCTGGTCAACAGCCGCCACCTGCTGATGGGCGCTACCCTGGCGCCCTACCTGCGCCACCTGCCCCTGAAGCAAGCGCTTGGCGCCGTGTTTTTCATGTGTGACGAGAGCTGGGCCATGGGCTTGGCCGATGCCCGTCGGCGCAATGGCTTCAGCCTGCGCTACTACATGGGCGTGTCGCTGTGCCTGTGGGCCACCTGGGTAACCTTCACTACCCTGGGGGCGCTGGTCGGGCCGCTGCTGGGCGACCTGCGCAGCTATGGCTTCGACATGGCTTTCGCCGCCGTTTTCCTGGTACTGCTCAAGGGCATGTGGAAAGGCGTGCACGCCGCCCTGCCCTGGCTGTTCAGCCTGGTAACCGCCGCGCTGTTCCACCTGTTGATCCCCGGCGGCTGGTACGTCCTCGCGGGCACCGTGGCAGGCCTGGTCAGCGCCTACCTGTGGGCCAAGCCATGATCGACATCACTACCCTGGCCACGATCCTCGGCATGGCCCTGGTCACTTACCTGACACGCGCACTGGGCTTTTTGCTGTTGCGCAATCGCGTCATGGGGCCGCAATTCACTCAAGTGCTCAGCGCCGCACCTGGCTGTGTGCTGATCGCGGTGATCGCGCCCAAATTCGTCAGCGGCGACCCCGCCGACTCGATCGCACTGGCCCTGACCCTGTTGGCCGCCACGCGTTACTCGATCCTGCCGGTGGTGCTGTTCGCCATCGTTGTCACCGGTGCGTTGCGTGCGGTGCTGCATTGATCCCGGCAGCGGTAAGAGCGTGGTGGCCTGGCGCACTCGCAGTACTCTGTTGACGCTGGGGGTTGGGATGGGGGTGTTGTGGGCGCTGAAATATTGGGGGATGTGACAGGAGTTGGGGCGTGATGCCCTAGGATCAGAGGGCGCTCCCGAAAGCCGATGAATACAGCCTCAAACAATCATTAACTACAGAGTGTTTATGCCCGCCAGGGGCGTGTAGCCGTTTTTCCACACTCGAACAGGAATGCTCCTTCCTGCATGCGAGACACCTTCTGACTTCTTCCTGAATACCGCCTCGGTATGGTTTCCCTCCTGCATTTTCAGGTCGCCCGACCGAGGCCATTGCACTGCACCACCCACCTTGTGGGAGCGGGCTTGCCCCGCGATGCGTAGCCACCAGGCGACCTCCTTTCCAGCAAGGAGCGCCAAACCAAATGGCAACCACCCCCGGCAAGGCCAGCCCTTCAGGCAAGGGCATTTTACAAGTAGCGATCACACCACTCGCCGAAATCCAGGCCAAGGACGTCGGCCGTGGCGCCGCCGTGTTCGACGCCTGGCTGCGGGAAGTCAGTGCCGGCCATGCCACCCTTGAGCGCCTCAAAGCCGTCGCCGGCAATGTGCCGGTGGCGGGCAACAGCATCGCCCTGATCGAAGTACTGGGCGCTATCGCTACCCTGGCTCGCAGCAAGGGGCCCGACCCGCTCGACTGCGCCACCTTTGCCCTCAACTTGATCGGCCTGGTCACCTCGCCCGCCAGTGAGGCGCCGGCGCGCATGAGCTTGCGGCCGATGCTGTTGTTCGTGCGCCAGGAGGGCAAGCAGGTGCTCGGCGATGCCTCGGTCGAACTGCTGGCCGGCCACCTCAACGCCGATATCGTCGGCAGCCTTGATAATTTCGTCACCCAGGCCGCCGGCAAACTCAAGGGCATCCTCGCCGAGGCCGCCACACTCGGCGAGCAGATCATCCTCGACATTGCCAGCGGCCTAGCCACCCTGGCCGAAGGCGCCGGCCCAAAACACGCCCGCCCGGCATCCGCCACGAACAGCGCGCTGATGCACAACCCGCTGGCCACGCTCGACAACTACCTGGCCGGTGCTTTCAGCGCCTACAAGCACGCTGGCAAGGGTATGACCAGCGCCAATGTCAGCCCCACCCTCAGCGCTACGGCCAAGGCCGAACTGCTGGCCCACAGCGCGCACCTGCGCACCTTGGCGCCTCTGGTGCGCGGCATGATCCTCAAGCTGGGCGATGCCAGCAGCCCCGGCTCCATCGAGGCCCTGAGTCAGACCCTGGCCAGCAGCGTCAAACAGTGGCGCCAACGCAACCCCCAGGTGGTGGTGGCCAACATCAAGCCAGGCGGCACCAGCAAGGCCCGCCACCAGCTGGCCGAAGGCAAGCTGGAAACCCAGAAAGAGCAGGCGCCCGCGTCCCAGGCCGCCAACCCGTGCAAGAACGGCGCCCCGGCCAACACCTGCAACAGCATCAACTTCGCCCTGGGCAGCGAGACCCTGCAGCACACCGATTTCAGCCTGCCCGGCCCGTTCCCCATCACCTGGACCCGCACATACCACTCGCGCCTGGCCGCCCTCGACAGCGGCAGCCTCGGCGCCCGCTGGATCACCGCCTTCACCACCTGCATCGATGTGCAGGACGATGGCCTGCTGCTGCACGATATCGACGGCCGCAGCCACGCCTACCCACTGCCCAAGGTCGGCAAAACCCATTACGACGCGGTCGAGTACCGTGGCCTGACCCGCACCACCGACACCCAGCTCATCCTCTCGCGCGGGCAGGAACGCCACGAGACCTACGAGCGCGTCGGCGAGCGCTTCCACCTGGTGCATATCGTCATGCGCAACGGCGTCGGCGCGATGTTGCACTACGAGCACAGCCACAACGGCCGCCCGGTGCTGTCGGACATCAACACCTACGCCGACAACGACCCGTCCAAAGTCCACCTGCAACTGGGCACGCTGCTCGATGACCACGGCCATATCCAGGGCCTGTGGCAGGTGGTCGACGGCAAGCCGCTGCGCCAGCTGTGCGCCTACCACTACGACGACCAGGGCGACCTGATCGCCGCCCAGGATGAACACGGCGCCGCCTGGCGCTACCAGTACCAGCACCACCTGATCACCCGCTACACCGACCGCACCGAGCGCGGCCTGAACCTGGAATGGGACGGCAGCGGCCCGCACGCCCGGGCGATTCGCGAATGGGCCGACGACGGCAGCTTCGAAACCCGCCTTACGTGGGACGAGCACATCCGCCTGACCACCGTGACCGACGCCCACGGCGGCCAGACCCGCCACTACTACGACGCCGAAGGCTACACCTACCGCATCCAGCACGCCGACGAGCGCTCGGAGTGGCTGTTCCGCGACGCCCGCAAGAACGTGATCCGCCACCTGCACGCCGACGGCAGCCAGGATCGCTACACCTACGATGAGCGCAGCAACCGCCTGCAGCACATCCGTGCCGACCACAGCGTGGTGCACTACGCCTACGACGACAAGGACCAGCTGATCAAGATCAGCGATGCCGAAGACGGCCTGTGGCTGCGCGGCTACGACGATGCCGGCAACCTGGTCGAAACGGTCGACCCGCTGGGCAACAAGACCGAATTTGCCTATACCTCGACGGGATTGTTGAAGGCGATCAAGGACGCCAACGGCAACGAGAAGAAGCTGGCGTACAACGACGCCGGGCAACTGCTCGAATACACCGACTGCTCCGGCAAGACCAGTCAATGGGCGTACGACGAACTGGGGCGTCTGGTGCAGACCAGCAATGCGCTGGGGGAGAGCATCCAGTACGCCTACAAGGCAGGGCAGTTGAGCAAGGTCACCCATGCGGACATGACCGAAGAGCGCTTCGAGCGCGATGCCGAAGGCCGGCTGCTGGCCCATGTCGATGCGCTGGACCGGTCTACTACCTGGAGCTATACCCATGCTGGGTTGCCAAGTGAGCGTGTTGATGCAGCGGGGTACACGTTGCGCTACCACTGGGACAAGCTAGGTCGATTGGTCTGCCTGGACAACCAGAACGGAAGTAGAGCGACATTCTGCTATGACCTGGTCGGACGCTTGTCGCAGGAAACCGGTTTCGACGGTTTGGCTAGGCACTATCGGTATGACGTGCATACCGGGCGGCTGGCGTTCACGCAGGTTGGCCAGCGTCGCGTAACCATGCGTTTCGATCGTATGGGCCGACTGATCGAACGTACTGCCGGCCTGGGTGAACAGGTGGAATCGGAGCATTATGCCTACGACGGCAATGGCCAACTGCTCCAGGCCCGCAATGCCGTCAGCATGTTGCAATGGTTCCATGACGAAGCCGGCAACATGGTCCGCGAGCACCAGCATTATCTGGGTATCGGCACACCCATGGTTGCCGTCTGGCAGCATGAATACGATGCGTTGAACCAGCGTGTGGCAACCATCCGGCCCGATGGCCACAAGGTCAGTTGGTTGACTTACGGTAGCGGCCATGTCGCTGGCATGACGCTCGATCATCACGAAATGCTCGCCTTCGAGCGTGACGACTTGCACCGCGAAATTGTCCGTCACCAAGGCAACAAACTCATGCACAAACAGCAGTGGACTCTGCGGGGAAGGCCGCAAGAGCAATTGATTGGCGGTGCCGATGGCGAATCTGTCCTGCTCAAACGGGAGTATCAGTACGACACGGTCGGCCAACTGACCGGTATCCGCGATACGCGTCGTGGGCAATTGGCTTACCAATACGACCCGCTTGGCCGGCTGCTGCAGGCCGCCAGCCGTTTAGGCGTTGAAACTTTCGCGTTCGATCCCGCGGGCAACCTCATTGACGAAGCCCAACAACTCAATCGCCCTCTGGAAGAAAAGGCCAGCCATGGGAAGCTGATGGACAACCGCTTGCGCGAATACGGCGGTGTCCATTTCAAATATGACGAGCGCGGCAACCTGATTCACCGGCTGCAAGAGGGCAAGCATGCTCATCTGACCTGGGACTTGTTCGATCGCCTGACGCACTACAACGATGACCGGCTCAAGGTCGACTACAGCTATGACGCGCTGGGGCGCAGGTTGCACAAGCATTCCGTTGCCCATTACTGGGATAGGCCTGAAGCCGGTACTGGCTGGAACCAGATGCAGCGAGCCAAACGACAGCGCGAGTTGAAATGCGGCTTCACGCTGTTCGGCTGGGATGGCAACGCGCTTGCCTGGGAGAGTTCCCCGCCACGTGACGACAGTGATACCGGCAGGACCGTGCACTACCTATATCTGCCAGGCAGTTTTGTGCCGGTGGCCCAAGCGGTGCGCAATGGTCCGGTTCGCCTGCACAAGCAACCAGACTGGAATGGCCGTGAATATGATTTTGACCAAGACCCTCTGTGGCACACCGAAGTGAAGCCTCAAACGTTCGACAGCATGTACTGGTACCAATGTGATCATCTGGGTACGCCGATGGAGTTGACGGATGAGGAAGGGCGTGTGGTGTGGGCGGCACGTTACACGGCTTGGGGAGATCTTGCCGATTTGCAGGATGGTCAAGATGCTATTGGCGCAGTGAGGAACCCGATACGCTTCCAGGGACAGTATCAAGATCACGAGACAGGGCTGCATTACAACCGGTTCCGCTATTACGATCCGAGGAGTGCTCGTTACGTATCGGAGGATCCGGTCGGGTTCATGGGTGGACTGAATGCATACGAGTATATCGGTGGAGATCCCGTAAGCGGTAATGATCCGTTGGGGCTGGCGCCGTGGGAATTGAATGGGGATGGCGACACCAGCATATGCACGTATTACGATTTTCGGTCTTGTGAGACTACAGGTGATCTAAGTAGTTACTACCAAACCGCTGCGAAGATATGCCGTGGGGGACGAACAGATGTGAATTTCGTGCTAGGAGCAGGTGTATTAAATGCATGGATTTGGGGTGGGCAGGATTCGAGTGCTGAAATTTCCGACAAGATCAGACGTAGTTTGATAGCCAGTGATAAAGCAGAGGTGGCAGTGCATGGGGTAAATGGCGTGACAGGAAATGCCATCGATGCTTATCATGACAAGGCATTCGGTGAGGCGGGACTGGGAACTCGTTTTTATGGAGGTAATATCTGGTTTCAAGGCATTTCACCTAACCCGGTTCCTTTTGATTCGGAGGGGAAATTCAGGTTCGATCCACGGCGTTTACTTCCTGCTGGAGATAGCCGTGAGTCTTTGGGTTGTTTAAAGGATTGAATTTAAAAGGATTGAGTTTATGAAATGGATCAATTGCTTGTTGCTGTTGAAGTTGGCTTTTTTTGCCTTATTGCTTCTTATTTATTTTTTGTTTTGCTATATCTCCCTGAAGGTTGGTGGCGGGGCTGATGTTCTCAGCTTTATTCGGCATGTAGTGCTGGTCACTGGATTGGTGCCTTTGCTTGCGTGGCTGATTTTGATTTTTTTTGCAGTTCCTCCGATTTTTATCAGGCTGGTCATTTTTGTTGTAGTGTTGATGGTATACCACTATTTCCTATTTGCGGTATCGGCACATTATGATGGGCTTTATTATTGGAGTGTTCAATTGGGTGAGGTGTTGATTTTCCTTTTGATGGTGCGAGTCGTGAGAGCGAGGGCGGAAGCTGAGCGAAACACCTGAGCTCAGTATTTAAGGGTGATTTATGTGAGCATTACAAGAGGGTGAGAGAGATCTGTCGCGGGAATGATTTTGTTGTTAATAGGGCTATTGCAGTCGGTCTTGCTAGTGCCTGGATTCGTGGAGTTGCATCAGCATCAAAAGCCGATGTGTATGATGTCATCAGGAATAGTCTGATTGCTAGTGACAAAGCAAAGGCGAGCACCCATGGCTCCAATGGCGTAACGGGGACTATGATTGATACATACCATGATTAAGCATTTGATGCGGCAGGGATTGGCGCGGGGTTCTATGGTGGGAATATATGGCCACAAAATATAGCACCTAACCCTGTCCCGTTTGACCCAGACGGTAAGCTACGTTTTGATCCTCGCAGACTGTTGTCTGAGACAAGCGAAAGTAAGTCGGTAGGTTGTTCGAAAAATTGAATGACCGAATTGAAAATTATGTGGTTGCTTAGCGTTGTCAAGGTGGTTGTGGCGATCCCATTTGTGTTGGCTTATATGTTTCTTTGCTATGTTGGGCTTGTGGGGGGCGACCTTCGAGTTTTGTTGATGTCGTGTTTTATGTGTTTTTGATAAATGGGCTTATTCCTTTTATTTCGTGGCTGGCTTTGATTTTTGCATCGAGCAGCACTGCTTTTGTAAGGCTACTTATTTTTCTATTGCTATTACTGCATTTCATTACGTTGTTGCTGTTTTTGGTGCGCATGGGCATTTTCTTTATTGGCGGCTTCAACTTGCTGAAATGGCAGCTATGTGGTTGTTGGTTTGTTTGATTAAAGGGTGGCGCCTATTTGTGTTTGCGGGGCGATAACTAATGGTGCCTAGTGGGTTTATTTGTGTGCTCTTTTTGGGGGCGAACAGAGAAAAGGACAGATTCATTTTTTTCGCTCTAATTGCTGCCTGCGCGGAGCCGAAGGGGACACGAAACTCAGGCGATGACGGCTGAAGAGCTCAGTACGATTCGATAGGCCATCCAACGAGAAAACTGACCTGCAACAGTCGTTTCGTGGGCGATCCTATGCGAATCACCGGAAAATGTATCGTGCAGATGAAGCAGGGTAGGCGGAAATTAGAGTAGAGAAAAACAGTCCATCCCGGTTTATGGAGGAATATATGGTTTCAAGGTGTACCTCCCAATCCTATTTCTTTGATGCTGACGGTAAGCTCAAATATGATCTGCGACGATTGATGCCTGGCGCTAGTGACTCAGAGTCGCCAGGCTGTGCTAAGAAATAATTTTCTAGAGATCTCTGAAGGTGGTTTGTTGTGTTGAAGGCATTAAGGTTTTTCCTTGCGATTCCGCCGATTCTGGTTTATGTGCTTTTCTGTTATTTAGCGACACGGGGAGGAGAGCTCACTTTGCTTCAAATATTAAGGCATGTGATTCTTGTTACCGGGCTCGTGCCTCTCTGCTCGTGGCTACTGGTGATATTCAAGAGCACTTCAGCTACGATTGTAAAATCGTTTATTTTTGCCATTTTGATAACGATGTATCATGTTTTTCTTTTCGCAGTCTCCGCGCATCGCGATGGACTTCATTATTGGGGGGTTCAGCTTGTTGAATTGTTGGCTTTGTTCGCATTTGTAAGATTTATTCGCAAGGGTCTAATTGATTAAGGTGGTCTAATCGATATCGTTAAGAGAGGGCGGAGTGCTAGATCCTGGCGCGAAGCCGCTGAAGTCAAATCTAGGGTTTCTCCGATCAAGTCAGCACAGGCCATCTCACCTGTGCTGAAATAGCCCTTCGTCCAACTGACCACTCTATTTGCCCTGTCGAATCTCTGGATGGTACGCCGGCAATTAAAGGCTGTAACACTGGATGCCCTGACGCCAGCCCTAGGGTCTGTGTGAAAAGTCTTGAGACGAAGGTCAGGCAAGGCGAAAACAGCCGAGGAAGCGGAGTTTACGGGTTGTAAATGAGCATTCCGAGGCTGTTTTCAACGCAGCATCACCGAGTATCAAGGCTTTTCACACAGAGCCTAGTAGGCCGCCAAGCGTACGTCGACACAATTGCAGCGCCTAGAAAATCGAGCGCCGCCCGCGCGGCGCATCGCTGGCAAGTCGCAGCGGCGAACCGCAGCTCCCACATTTGTTTCGGGCCAAATATTCCTGTGAAAGTACCGGCGCCAGCCTTGGCGCAAGGCTTGAGTCAGGTGGGGCGGCAGAGGTGCCTGCCGAGATTCCACGTCAATGCGCGCCGCTCACCCCCGCCGCAACCACTCGATAAACTGCGCAAACAACTCCGACTGCGAATTGACCTCCAGCTTCAGATACAGGTTCTTGCGGTGCATGCGCACCGTCTCCGGTGAGATCCCCAGTTCATGGGCGGTGGACTTCACCGAATGCCCCTGCAACACCATCTGCGCCACTTCCCGCTCACGCTCGGTCAGCACCCCACAACCAAAGCTGTCGAACGCCGCCTGCACGCTGCCCTTGGCCTCCGGTTGCTGCGCCAGCCCGTGCCGGGCAAAGCGCAGCAGCAGTTCGCGCACCATCGGCTCGACCGCCTGCAGCAGGTGCAGTTGCTCGATACCCAGCCGGGCACCGCTGCAGCCTTGAAACAGGCTGAGGGAAATCTTGCTGTCATTCTCCAGGTCGACGATGAAGTAGCTGTCCTCGCTGCAACCGGTGCCCAGGTAGTAGGCCTTGTAGTAGTCACTGTCGAAGAAGTTGTCCGGGGCGATGTCCTCAAGGTGGTAGAACCCCTGGGCCAGGCCCTTCTGCACCGCCAGGCAAAAGGGATCGAGCAGGTAGCCGGCGGCGAAATAGCGTTCCAGCACCGCCTCGTGGTAACGGTCCGGAATACCCTGCTGGTACAGCAGCTGCGGCGCCTGGGCCTTGCGCTCCAGGCTGATCAGCATCGACTCGGCGCCCACCAGCTGGCTGATGGCGGCCGCCAGCCAAGCCAACGCGTCCGGGCCCTCGCTGTGGGCGAAGGCCTGTTGCAGGGCAGCGTGCCATTGCTGCAAGGCATGAAACGGCAGGCTTATTGTGGTGTTTTCGTGTGCTCGGCTCATGCCCCGCAGTCTACCGGCCGGGGCATGGGCGCGCACCTGTGGCGGCAGGTGGGTCATTGGCCGTGGTACAGGCCCTGTTCGGCCAGCTCCCGCGCGGCATCGAGGATGCAGCTGCGCAGGGTGTCGACGATCTGGTCCACCTGGGCGTGGGTGATGATCAGCGGCGGCGACATCACGTTCAGGTGCATGATCGGCCGCACCAGCAAGCCCTTGGCCTGGGCCCGCACATGGATACGCTCGCCGATGTTCACTGCATCGGGGAACAGCGCCTTGGTCTGCTTGTTGCTCACGAACTCGACGCAGGCCATCAGCTTCATGCAGCGCACCTGGCCCACCAGCGGCAGGTCGGCCAGGGTCTGCAACTGCTGCTCCAGGTAGCTGCCGACATCGTTCACATGGGCCAGCAGGTTTTCCCGCTCGATGATCTCGATGTTCTTCAGCGCCGCCACGCAGCACACCGGGTGCCCGCTGTAGGTGAAACCGTGGGTGAAGCAGCGGCCCTTGCCGGGTTCGGCGATCACCTTCCACAGGCGCTCGGAGAAGATGCAGGCGCCCAGCGGCAGGTAGGCCGAGGTCAGGCCCTTGGCGGTGGTGATGATATCGGGCGTGACGCCGAACAAGGCCTCGGACGCGAAGAAAGTACCCAGCCGGCCGAACGAGGTCACCACTTCGTCGGCGACGAACAGGATGTCGTAGGTCTGGCACACCTGCCACATGCGCTGGAAGTACCCTTCGGGCGGGATGATCACCCCGCCCGAGCCCATGATCGGCTCGGCGAAGAAGGCGGCGACGTTGTCGGCGCCCAGCGAGAGGATCTTGTCCTCGAACTCGGCCACCAGGAAGTCGAGGAACTCGGCCTCGTCCATGTCGTCGGCGGCCCGGTAGAAGTTGGGGTTGGACACGTGGTGAATCAGCTCGTGGGCGTAGTCGAACTCCGGCACCCGGTCGGCGGCCTTGTTGCCGATCGACATGGTCAGGCAGGTGGAGCCGTGGTAGGCGTTGTAGCGAGCGATCACGTGTTTCTTGTGCGGCTTGCCGCGGCAGTTCTGGTAGTACTGGATCAGCCGGTAGGCGGTGTCTACCGCGGTGGAGCCGCCGGTGGTGAGGAACACATGGTTGAGGTCGCCCGGCGCCAGGCTGGCAAGTTTCTCGCACAGTTCAATGGCCTTGGGGTTGGCCATGTCGGAGAACGGGTTGGAATAGGCCAGTTGGCGCACCTGGTCGGCGATGGCCAGGGCCATTTCCTCGCGGCCCAGGCCGATGTTGGTGCACCACATGCCGCCGACGGCATCGAGGAAGCGGTTGCCCTCGGTGTCCTGGATGTAGGCGCCTTCGCCGGCCTGGATGTTCAGCGCGCCCTGCTCGGCGTGCTCGTCGAACACATGGTAGCCGTGCATGTAATGAGCCTTGTCGGCCTGCACCAGGCGGTCGTTGTCAACGGTGGCGGCCAGCTTGCGAATGGGGGTAGCCATGAGCGGTTCCTTGTCGAAGCGATACGGTGAAAGGTGTCAGATGCCGGTCTTGACCGTGCTCCAGACCCGGGTGATGGCGCGCATGGCCTGCGGGTCCTGGGCTTTCTGGGTGAACAGGCGTTCGCGGGTCTGGTCGTCCGGGTAAATCGCCGGGTCATTGCGGATATCGGCCTGCACCAAAGGCGTGGCGGCAGCATTGCTGTTGGCGTAGTGGATGTAGTTGGTCACCTCGGCCATGGTCTTGGGTTGCAACAAGTATTCGATGAAGCGATGGGCATTGGCCGCATGCGGGGCATCGCTGGGCAGGTAGAGGCTGTCGAACCAGATCAGCGAGCCTTCCTTGGGGATGAAGAACGCCAGGTTGATGTCCTTCTTCGCTTCCACCGCGCGGGCCTGGGCGGTGGCGTAGTCGCCGGACCAGGTCAGGGCCATGCACACGTCACCGTTGGGCAGGCTGGTGAGGTAGTTCACCGAGTCGAACTTCTTGATGAACGGGCGGATGCCCAGCAGGACGTCCTGGGCCGCCTTCAGGTCGGCGGGGGCGGCGCTTTTCGGGTCTTTGCCGAGGTACTTGAGGGCCAGCGGAATGACTTCGCTGGGGGCGTCCATCAGGGTCACGCCGCAGTCGGCGAAGCGCGAGACGATCTTGGGGTCGAACAGCATGGCCAGCGAGCCGATGGGCGCGTCGGGCATGCGCTGCTTGATCTTGTCGACGTTGTAGGTGATGCCCGAGCTGCCCCAGGTGTAGGGCGCCGAATAGATCATGCCGGGGTCGTAGGCTTGCATGCTCTGCAGCACATGCGGGTCGAGGTTGGCCCAGCTGGGCAGCTTGGCCTTGTCCAGCGGCTGGAACACCTTGGCCTTGATCAGCGGCGGTACCAGGGAGGCGTTGAGCATCACCAGGTCGTAGCCGGAGCGGCCGGTGAGCAGTTTGGTCTGCACCGTTTCGTAGCCGTCGAAGGTGTCGTAGATCACCTTGATGCCGGTTTGCTTCTCGAAATCGGCGAGGGTGTTTTCGCCGATGTAGTCGGTCCAGTTGTACAACCTGAGTGTGTTGCCGTTGTCCGCTTCGCCGGCCAGGGTGGCGGTGGCGGTACAGCACAGCAACAGACTGGAAATCACCTTGAATGCCTTGCGCATAGCAACTCCATCATGTGATCAGGATCGGCTCGGGTGAGCGGATGGGGTAACTATCGGGGGGATTGCGGGTGGGGGCTATAACCCGAATGGGTGGGGGGCGATGCGATTTTGTGTCGGGCCAACAAGGCGGACAGCGGAGATGCCACAGGCATGACTGGCCCGAAACAAACTGTGGGAGCGGGTTTACCCGCGAAGCGCCGCGCGGGCGGCGCTCGATCTCATGGGCGCTGCAAGAACACCGGCGGACACCTGGTGGCCCTCACTCGATATCCCGCCATGCACTTGGAGGCCATCACCGAATCCCGATTTTCCAAGGTCGATAGTGTGAAACCCAATCGCCAGTCTTGAGTCCGTATGAGGGCCGCCAGGTGCATGCCGGCAGTCTTGCAGCGCTCTCAAGATCGAGCGCCGCCCGCGCGGCGCTTCGCGGGTAAACCCGCTCCCACAGTTTGTTTCGGGCCAATTACTCCTGTTGTTTCACCACTGCCTGCCCTGTTGGCATGGCGCGATTTCTCGGTGGGCGCGGCTATTGCTGCGCCAAGGGATACAGCGCGTCGTCAAATTGCTCCAGGCGCGGGAACACCATCGGCAGATCATCCGAAAGCTGCTCCAGGCGCTGCTGGTAACTGCGCAGGAAATCCTTGCGCGCTTCATCACTGATATACGGCACATGCCACGCCACGAACGGCTCCAGCACCTCGAAACCGACATAGGCCAAGGTGCCGCGCAGAATCGGCCGCAGCATGTCTTGCAGCGGCCCATGGATCGCCCCTTCGCCAAACATGTGCTCACGCCCGCCCAGGGTCACGGTGACCAGCGCCCGCTTGCCCGCCAACCCGCCCTGGTCATAGAAACGCTTGCCGCCGTAGCACACCCCCGACACCAGCACCCGGTCGATCCAGCCCTTGAGCATTGCCGGCGCCGAGAACCAGAAGATCGGGAAGTTCAGCACCAGCAGGTCGGCCCACAGCAGCTTGTCCAGCTCCTGCTGGATATCCGCCGCGATGGACCCGCTCTTCACCCCCAGCCGTTGCTCCAGCGCATACACCAGGTACTCCGGGTTTTCCCGGTGGCTGAAGTCTTCGGCGCTGGCCACCGGGTTCCAGCCCATCGCGTACAGGTCACTCACCTGCACCTCATGGCCCTGGGCGCGGAAGGTCTCGGCCGCCTGGTCACGCAGCGCGGCAGTGAAGGATTGCGGCTCGGGATGAGCGTGAACGATCAGTACTTTCATGGATGTTCCTTAAACGGTTTCCAGGGGGGATTCGGTTTTGCGGGCCGCCAGCAAACGGTCGAGCCAGTCGGGGTCCATCTCCGGCTCGCAGGAGAACAGCAAGCCGGTGTAGTCGCGGTACGGCGGCCGGAAGATCGCTTCGCGGCTGCCGTGGTCGACCACCCTGCCCCGCTGTATCACCAGCACCTCGTCGGCGATGGCGCGCACGGTGGCGACGTCGTGGGTAATGAACAGGTAGGCCACGCCCAGCTCGCGCTGGATGCGGTCGAGCAGCTTCAGCACGCCCTCGGCCACCAGCTGGTCAAGGGCCGAGGTCACTTCGTCGCAGATGATCAGTTGCGGCTCGGCCGCCAGCGCCCGGGCGATGCAGATCCGCTGCTTCTGCCCGCCGGACAGTTCGCGTGGCAGGCGATCCATGTACTTGGTCGGTTCCAGGTCGATCATGCGCAGCAGCTCGGCGACCCGCTCGCGCAGCGCCTTGCCCTTCAAACCCAGATAGAAACTCAGCGGCCGGCCAATGATGTCGACGATGCGCTGGCGTGGATTGAGCGCGGTGTCGGGGATCTGATAGATCATCTGGATACGCCGCAGCTGCTCCTTGCTGCGCTGGCGATAGTCCGCCGGCAGCGCTTGCCCCTCATACAGCACCTGGCCCGAGGTCGGCTGCAGCAGGCCGCTGATCAAGCGTGCCGTGGTGCTCTTGCCACTGCCGGACTCGCCGATCACCGCCAGCGTCTGGCCGCGATACAGCTTCAGCGAGACATCGTGCAGCACCGGCTGATGGCCATAACTAGCATCGACCTGGCGCACTTCCAGCAGCGGTTGTTCATGGCTGGGGCATGCCTTGGCAGAGGTATGGAAATTGCGCACCGCCCACAGCGATTGGGTGTAGGCCTGCTGCGGCGCACTGAGCATGATGCGGGTCTGCGCCTCTTCCACCAGGCTGCCATGGCGCAGCACCATGATCCGGTCGGCCATCTGCGCCACCACCGCCAGGTCGTGGCTGATGTACAGCGCGGCACTGCCGAAAGTCTTCACCGCATCGCGGATCGCCGCCAGCACCTCGATCTGGGTGGTGACGTCCAGCGCCGTGGTCGGCTCGTCGAAAATGATCAGGTCCGGGTGGCAGGCCATGGCCATCGCCGTCATCACCCGCTGCAGCTGGCCGCCGGACAACTGGTGCGGGTAGCGCTGGCCGATGCGCTCGGGGTCGGGCAGGCGCAGGATGCGGTACAGCTCGACCGCCTCGGCCTCGGCCTGGGCGCGGTCGATGCTGCCGTTGATCACGGCGGTTTCCACATGCTGGTCGATCAGCCGGTGCGCCGGGTTGAACGAGGCCGCCGCGCTCTGCGCCACGTAGGCGATGCGCAGGCCGCGCAGCTTGCGCAGGGTGTCGGCGCTGGCCTGGAGCAACTCGATGCCATCGAAGCACACGCTGCCGCCGGTGATCCGGCAACCGTCGCGCACATAGCCCATGGCGGCCAGGCCCAGCGTGGACTTGCCGGCCCCGGACTCGCCGATAAGGCCCAGTACCTCACCGCGCTTGAGGGTCAGGTCGATGCCTTTGATCAGCGGGTGCCAGGCGTTTTCGTAGTGGCCTTCGATACGCAGGTCACGGATCGTCAACAAGGTGTCTTGGCTCATGTTCAGCACTCCTTCAGGCCACTGGACAGATGCAGCACCCAGTCGACGACAAAGTTCACGCTCACGGTGATCAACGCCACCGCCAGCGCCGGCAGCAGCGGGCTGACGTCACCAAAGGTGATCAGCACCGCGTTGTCGCGCACCATGCTGCCCCAGTCGGCAGTCGGCGGCTGGATACCCAGGCCGAGGAACGACAAGGCGCTGATGAACAGGAAGACGAAGCAGAAGCGCAGGCCAAACTCGGCGATCAAGGGCGCCGCGGCGTTGGGCAGCACTTCCCGGCTGACCAACCACCACAGCCCCTCCCCGCGCAACCGCGCGGCCTCGACGAAGTCCTGCACCACCACGTTCATGGCCACCGCCCGCGCCAGGCGGAACACCCGGGTGGCGTCCAGCAGCGCGATCACCAGCACCAGCGAGGTGGCCGTGGTGCCGACTACGCTGAGGATCAGCAAGGCGAAGATCAGTTGCGGGATGGCCATCAGGATGTCCACCACCCGTGACAGGCCCTGGTCGATCCAGCCGCCCTTGATGGCCGCGACCAGCCCGCACAGGCCACCCAGCAGAAACGCCAGGGTGGTGGTCAAAAAGGCGATGCCCAAGGTATTGCGGGCGCCATACAGCAGGCGGCTGAACATGTCGCGGCCGAGGTTATCGGTGCCCAGCAGGAACTCCGGGCCCCAGGGCGCGAAACCCTCGCCCACCACCTGGGTTTCGCCGTAGGGCGCCAGCAGTGGCGCGAACACCGCCACCAGCAGGTAGGCGACTATCACCAGCAGGCCGAACTTGGCGCTCAGGGGCGCGCGCAGTAAAGGTGTGATCAGGCTCATGGTCTACCCCTTCGGGTGCATCAGGCGTGGGTTGCTGGCGATCGACAGCACGTCGGCGCCGGTATTGAGCAGGATGTAGGTGCCGGCGAAGATCAGGCTGCAGGCCTGCACCACCGGGATGTCGCGCTTGGCCACCGAGTCCACCAGCAACTGGCCCAGGCCCGGGTAGACGAACACCACCTCCACCACCACCACGCCCACTACCAAGTACGCCAGGTTCAGCGCCACCACGTTGACGATCGGCGCCAGGGCGTTGGGCAAGGCGTGCCTGAAAATGATCCGTGCAGGCGATACGCCCTTTAGCCGGGCCATCTCGATGTAGGGGCTGGCCAGCAGGTTGATCAGCGAGGCGCGGGTCATGCGCATCATCTGCGCGATCACCACCAGGCTCAGGGTCGCCACCGGCAGCAGCGACACCTGCAGCACCTCACCCAGCGATGCCCCCGGCGCCAGGCTGGAGATGCCCGGCAGCCATTCGAGCTTGACCGCGAACACCAGGATCAGGATGTAGGCGACGAAGAACTCGGGGAACGACACCGCGCTCAGCGCACCGGTGTTCAGCAACCGGTCGAACCAGCTGTTGCGGTAAAGCGCCGCGAGCATGCCCAGCAGCAACGCGGTGGGCACCGAGAACAGCGCCGCCAGCAGGGCCAGGCTGAAGGTGTTGCCCAGCCGCGCGCCGACCAGCTCGACGATCGGCCGCTGGTTGGCCAGGGACACGCCCAGGTCGCCGTGCAGCAGGCGCCAGGCCCACTGCACGAAACGCTGCACGGGCGACAGGTCGAGCCCCAGTTGGGCGCGGAACGCCGCCACGGTTTCCGGGGTGGCCGACTGGCCGAGCATGGCCTGGGCGATATCGCCCGGGAGCATGCCGACGGCCAGGAAGATCACCACCGACACCGCGAACAGCGACAACAGGCCCAGGGCCAGGCGCTGCATCAGTAATTTGCCAAGGGTATTCACCATTGCACTCCTTCAACGCGCGCGAAGTTCAGGCCTGCCACCAGCGCTCGATCACCCGCAGGCCATCGAGTTCGCCGTAGGGTGCGGTCTGCCCGCCATGCACCACCCGGGTCGAGCGTGCGGCCACGGAGCTGGCGAACAGCGGCACGATCGCCCCGCCATCGTCGCGGCACAGCGCCTGCATCTCGTTGTACATCTCGCGGCGCAGCGTCTCGTTCATTTCGCCGCGGGCGGCGTT
The DNA here is from genome assembly GCF_003940825.1 of Pseudomonas oryziphila. Classification (NCBI taxonomy): domain Bacteria; kingdom Pseudomonadati; phylum Pseudomonadota; class Gammaproteobacteria; order Pseudomonadales; family Pseudomonadaceae; genus Pseudomonas; species Pseudomonas oryziphila. The sequence continues at coordinate 3,290,641 of NZ_CP034338.1, forward strand.
GAGCAGCTGGTTGAAGCGCGGGTTGTCCCAGTGGGTCTCGTTCCACGCCGCGCCCTTGGCGTAGCCGATGCTGAACATGCGGTCGGCGGTCAGGCTGGAGTACCAGAACGAGGTGGTGAAAGGTTGTTTCATCCAGACATTGGAGAAGAAACCATCGGCCGGCTCGCGGACCACGTCGATGTCGATCCCGGCCTGGCGCGCCTGCTCCTTGAACAGCACCGAGGCATCCACCGCGCCGCTGTAGGCGGCATCGGAGGCCTGCAGGCGCACCTTGAGGCTGTCCATGCCGGCCTGGCGCAGATAGAAACGCGCCTTGTCCGGGTCGTAGGCGCGCTGTTCCAGGGCCGGGTTGATGAAGCGGTTGGCCGGCTGCAGCGGGTGGTCGTTGCCGACCTGACCGTAGCCATACAGCACCGAGGCCAGCAGCGCCTCGCGGTTGACCGCGTGCTTGAGGGCCAGCCGCACGTTGTTGTCCTTGAACTGTGCGCTGTCGGTGAGCATCGGGAAGGTGTAGTGCTGGGCGCCCTTGGTTTCCTCGATCACCAGTTTCGGGTTGCGCTTGAGCAAGGCCACGGTCTTGAGGTCGACCTTGTTGATCACATCGACCTTGCCGGTGACCAGGGCGTTGACCCGCGCGGCGCCGTCGGCGATGGCGAGCAGTTCGGCGCTGGCGAAGTGCGCCCTGCCCGGCTTCCAGTAGTCGGGGCTGCGCTCCAGGTCCATGCGCACGCCAGGCTCGAAGCCCTTGATGCGGTAGCCGCCGGTACCGATGCCAGCCTGCCAGTCGGCCAGGCCATCTTTGGCAGGCATGATCACCAGGTGGTAGTCGGCGACCACGTAGGCGAAGTCGGCGTTGCCCGAGTGCAGTTCGAACACCACGGTGTCGGGGGCGCTGGCATGAACCTGGGCGACATCGCCCAGTACGGTCTTGGCGGCGGAGGTGGATTTCTCGCCCAGGTGGTGCTGGATCGAGGCGACCACGTCGTCGGCGGTGAGGGTCTTGCCGTTGTGGAAGGTCACGCCCTGGCGCAGGGTGAAGGTCCAGGTTTTCGCGTCCGGGCTCGAGACCCAGCGCTCGGCCAGCTCAGGGATGGCGGTGCCGTCCACGGCGATTTCGGTGAGGGTGTTGTACACCGCCGAGAAGCCGATGAAGGTGAAGGTGTCGACCCAGGAGCCCGGGTCCTTGGAGTCGGTGGTGCTGCCCCCCGCCAGGCCAAGGCGCAGGGTGCCACCGGGTTTTGGCGTGGCCTCGGCGGCATGACCGCCCAGTGGCAGGCCGAGGGAAAACGCCCCGGCGATGGCCGCGGCGGCGGCGCTGTATTTCAGGAAGTCCCGGCGCGGCAAACCGCCGTCGAGAATGGCCTGAGGACTGTTCTTGTTGTTATCGCTCATGCATGTGCCCCTGTTGAACCGCAAGGAATTGTTGTTCGGTCAAAGCGGAGTGCGTAGAAGCTGTGTATTATTTGTAATTGTTACCGTAACAAATACATTAGCGGCACGACAAGCTGTTTTCCAAAGGGCCCGAGCAGGGCAATTTTCATCGTGTAACATGAGCGTTTTCGCAGGGAGCCACTTCCTCCATGAGCCAGTCGACCCGCCTGATCACGGCTTCGTACATTCTCTCGTTCGTGGCGGCCAATGCCCCGCAGAAGCTGCGCACCGAGACCATCGCCAAGTGGGTGAAAGTGCACCCCACCCGCGTGCGCGGGCTGGTGTCGCAGATGGTCAAGGCCGATATCCTCACCTCGTACCGCGGCGCCCAGGGCGGCGTGACCCTGGCCCGCCCACCGCAGCAGATCACCCTGCGCGAGGTGTATGACGCGGTGCAGGAAAGCTCGCTGATCGCCGAGAAGATCGACAACCCGTTCGCCGGGCTGGAGGATCACTGCAAGGTGTTCGAGGTGTTCACCCGGTTGTTTGCGATGCTGGAGCAGAACATGCGGTTGGACTTGGGGGCGATCACCGCGGATCAGCTATTTGTGGCGTTTGATACCCCGCAGGAGCAGGTTGTGTAGCAGCAGGCTTCAAAGCCCACCCAGCAATCACGCCAGGCAAACAAGGCGGACAGAGATGAAATCACAGGAGTAACTGGCCCGAAACAGATGTGGGAGCTGGCTTGCCAGCGATGCGCCGCGCGGCCGGCGCTCGATCTCACAGGCGCTGCAAAACCACCGGCAGGCAGATAGTAGCCCTCACCCAATATCCCGCCATGCACCTGCCGGCCACTATCGAATCTTGATTTCCCAGGGCCAGTGGTGTGGCGCCCAAGGAGCTGTCTTGAAATCGCATGTGGGCCACCAGGTGCCAGGCGACAGATTTGCAGCGCTCTTGAGATCGAGCGCCGCCCGCGCGGCGCATCGCTGGCAAGCCAGCTCCCACATCTGTTTCGGGCCAGTTATGCCTGTGAGGGTACCGCTGCCCGCCTTGGTGCATGACTTGAGCCATGCAGGTATTGGGCGTCTAAAACTGAATCGCCTTGGTTTCTACGAACTCACCCAACCCCTCCTCCCCCCATTCGCGCCCATTGCCCGACTGCTTGTACCCCCCAAACGGCGCCTGGTAATTGAACGCCCCACCATTGACGAAGCACTGCCCCGCGCGCAGTTGCCGTGCCAGTTGCAGCGCCTTGTCCCGGCTGCCGGCCCACACCGCGCTGGACAACCCGAACGGCGAATCATTGGCCAGGGCAATCGCCTCGGCCTCATCGGCATAGGGAATCAGGCACAGCACCGGCCCGAAGATCTCCTCCTGGGCGATGCGCATACGGTTGTCGACATCGGCAAAGAGCGTCGGCGGCACGTAGAACCCGCGCTCGAAGCCCGGCGCCGTTTCACCACCGCACAGCAGGCGTGCGCCCTCCTCTTGCCCGACACGGATGTAATCCTGCACCGTGCGCCGCTGCCCCGCCGAACACATCGGCCCAAGGAAGCTGCGCGGATCCTGCGGGTCGCCCATCACCAGCCCACGCACCTCGTCCACCGCGATGTCCAACGCCTCGGCATAGCGCGACGCCGGCAACAGCATGCGGGTCAGCGCGGTGCAGGTCTGTCCCGAGTTGATCATCACGTCCTGCACGCCATAACGCACGGCCGCGTCCAGGTCGGCATCGGCGCCGATCAGCAGCGGCGACTTGCCGCCCAGCTCCAGGCACACCCGCTTCACCGACGGCGCCGCCGCCTGGGAGACACGTACACCCGCGCCGGTGGAGCCGGTGAACGAGACCATGTCCACCTGCGGGTGCCGGGCCAAGGCCTCGCCCACTTTCGACCCCGGCCCACTGACCAGGTTGAACACCCCGGCCGGCAAGCCGATGGCCTCGATCATCTCGGCCAGCACAAAGGCATGCAGCGGCGTTTCCTGGCTGGGCTTGACCACCACGGTACAACCGGCCGCCAAAGCCGGCGCCAGCTTGCCGATCAGCTGGTGCAGCGGGTAGTTCCACGGGTTGATGAACGCGCACACGCCCACTGCCTCGCGGTACACCAGCGAGTTGCCGACCTCGCGCACTTCGTCCATCAACCCGGCCAGCGCGATGTACTGCTCAAGCCCGACGATCGGCCCGTCCACCTGCACTGGCCGGCACCACTGCACCGGCATGCCCAGCTCGCTGGTGATCACCGCAGCCATCTCGTCGGCGCGGGCCTTGAGCTGGTCGGCCAGGGCACGAATGAACCCGGCGCGCACGCTGGAGGGCGTTCGCGACCAGTCGGCAAACGCCCGGCGTGCCGCCTGCACCGCCCGCTCCACGTCCGCTTCGTTACCCAGCGGCACCTTGCCGGCGACCGCTTCGCTGGCCGGGTCTATCACCTCGGCCATGCCCTGCCCCAGCGGCTGCTGCCAGCGGCCATCGATGAACAAACGGCTGTACTCACGCATTGCGTTGCGCCTCCATCAGCTCGCCGGCACACAGCACGATACGCCGGCAGGCTTCGCGCAAAGGCTCTGCCCCCAGCACCAGGCCCAGGCGAATATGCCCGGCCGCGCTCGGGCCGAAGGCCTCACCGGCCAGCACCGAAACCCCATGCAGGTCGAGCAGGCGGTTGGAAAATTCCTGCGCACTGAGCCCGGTTTCGCGGATATCGACCATCACGAACATCCCGCCATCGGGCTTGAGTGCGCGCACACCCGGGCAATCCGCCAGGCACGCGCAGACCAGGTCGCGGCGCTGGCGGTAGGCTTCACGCATCGCTTCGAGCTCCGGCAGTGGCTGCTCGAGCGCAGCCACCGCGGCGTCCTGGATGAAGTCCGGCGAGCCGTACAGCATGCACAGCGCCAGGTTCTCCAGGTGCCCGGCCAGGGCCGGCGAACCCACCACCCAGCCCATCCGCCAGCCGGTCATGGCATGGGACTTGGACAGGCTGTTGAGCGTCGCCGTACGTTCGGCCATGCCCGGCAGGCTGCCGGGGCTGATGTGCTCGCCGTCGAACAGCAGCTCGCTGTACACCTCATCGCTGATCAGCCACAGGTCGTGGGCGATGCACAGCTCGGCAAGGGCTTCCCAGGTGCTGCGCGGCAAACTGGCGCCGGAGGGGTTGTGCGGGCTGTTCAGCGCCAGGGCGCGGGTACGCGGAGTGATTCGCGCTGCCACATCCTCGGGCTGCACACGGAAGCCATGCTCCGGGCGTACGGGCACAGGTACCACTTTCGCCCCACAGGCGCCGAAGACCGCTTCGTAGGTGACATACATCGGTTCGGCGACGATCACTTCATCGCCCGGCTCCAGCACGCACTGGGCCACGCAGAACAGTGCGCACTGCGCCCCCGCCAGCACCGTCACCTGGTCGGCCGTGACCGCCTGGCCGCTGCGCTGCTGGTGCCGCCGGGCGATGGCCTCGCGCAGGCTGCGCTTGCCACGCACGTCGGCGTAATGGGTGTTGCCGGCCTGCAGGCTGTCCATCGCGGCCTGGACGATAGGCGCCGGGGTGTCGAAATCCGGGTCGCCCACCGACAGCAGCAGCACGTCGCGACCCTGTTCGAGCATGGCCAGGGCGCGGTAGTGGATCTCCCAGGCGGCAGCGCCGTCACCGGCGATCCGTTGGGTCAGGGAAGAAAAACGCATGGCAAATATCCTGTTGTGCGGGATGGGCTCAGCGCGCGCAGGCGTGCTTGAGCTCGATCAGGGTCACGCCGTTGCGGGAGAAGCCGCCGCGCAGGTCCCGTTGCAGTTCGTCGAGGCTTTGCGGCTGGGCGACCGTGCAGCCGAACGCGCGGGCCAGGCCTGCGAAGTCCGGGTTGCGCGGCAGCACGCCGATGGGCTCGATGTCCAGGTTGAGCATGTCGTCGCGGATCTGCCCCAGCGCGTCGTTGTTCCACAGCAGCACCACCAGCGGGCGGTCCAGCTCTTCGACGGCAGTGGCCAGTTCCTGGGCGGTATAGAGGAAGCCGCCGTCCCCCACCAACACCAGGCCTGGGCGCTCGCTGCTGCCGAACATGCCGCCGATACCCGCAGGCAGGCCGTAGCCCAGGGTGCCGTAGCCGGTCGGGTGCAGCCAGCTGCGCGGCGCCCGGCTGTTGAACACGTAATTGCCGGTGTAGGCCAACTGAGTCATGTCGGTACTGATGAAGGCGTTGTCCGGCAACTCGGCGGCGATGCGCTCGAGGATGGACTGGTGCAGCGCCTGCAACGGGCCGTGGCTGGCCTGCACCGCGCTGCGCAACGTGGCCACCGAGGCGCTGGCCGTTGTGGCATCGCGCACGCTGTCCGGCAGTTGTTCCAGCAGCGCAGCCACGGTCTGCCGGGCATCGCCGTGCAGCGCTACCGCGCAGGGGTAGAAGTCGTTGAACTTGCGCGGGTCGATATCCACCCGCAGCAGCTCGCCGTTCAATGGCAGGCGCTCGCGCCAGAAGTCGGTGTCGGCCATTTCGGTACCGACCGCCAGCACCACGTCGGCCTGGGTGATCAGGTCCCAACCGGGCTCGACGCACAGGCTGGAGCCGGCGTTGAGCGGTGAGTCCAATGGCGCCAGGCCCTTGCCGGCCACGCTGGTGAAGAACGGTGCGGCCAGGCGCTTGCTCAGCAGTTGCAGCTCGGCCGCAGCGCCCAGCGCGCCACCCCCGGCAATGATCATCGGGCGTTTGGCTGCCGCCAGTTTGCTGGCCGCCAGCTCCACGCTTGCAAGGTTCGCCGGGCCGCGCCCGGGGCGGCGCACCACATCAAAGCTCCAGTCCCGCGCCACGGGCGCCGCCAGCACATCCAGCGGCACCGAGATATGCACCGGGCGCGGCCGGTCGCTGTCGAATACCGCATAGGCGCGGGCGATCAGCTCCGGCAGGTCCTCGGCCTTGAGGGCCACCGCCGAGAACGCGGTGATCGGCGCGGTCATGGCGCGCTGGTCCTGGGTCTCGTGCAGGCAGCCCCAGCCTTTGCCCAGGCTGGCCGTGTGGTTGACGCTGGAGATCACCAGCATCGGTATCGAGTCGGCGTAAGCCTGGCCAATGGCGGTGGCGGCATTGGTCACGCCGGGGCCGGTGATGATGAAGCACACCCCCGGCTTGCCGCTGACCCGCGCATAGCCGTCGGCCATGAAGCCGGCGCCCTGCTCGTGGCGGGTGAGCACATGGCGGATGCCGCTGCCGGGCAGGCCGCGGTACAGCTCCAGGGTGTGCACGCCGGGGATGCCGAAGACGGTGTCGACGCCGTAGTTGGCCAGCAGGCGCACCAGCGCCTGGCCACCGGTCAATGTGTTGTTCGTCATGTTCATGTCCTTACACCTGGCCGAGGCGGATCAAGGCATCGACCGCGGTGGTGCCGGTGGCACCGACCATCAATGGGTTCACATCCAGCTCCAGCAACTGGCTGGCGTTCTCGCAGGCGTAGTCGGCCACCGCGCGGATGGCGGCGACCAGCGCGTCCAGGTCTGCGTCGGGCTTACCGCGAAAGCCCTGCAACAAAGCGGCGCTGCGCAGGCCGAGCACGGCGTTGCGAATGGCGCCGTCGGTGGTCGGCAACAGCAGGCTCTTGCTGTCCTTGAGCAGCTCGACGAGGATGCCGCCGGCACCGATGACCATCGCCAGGCCGAAGTCCGGCTCGCGCTTGATGCCGACGATCAACTCGGCCAGCGGTGCGCTGGCCATGGGCTCGAGCAGCACCTGGTCGAAGACGACGCCGGGGGCGTAGGCGGCGATGCGTGCGCGCATTTGTTCCAGCGCCCGGCTCAGGGCCGCTTCATCGCCCAGGTTCAGCGCCACGGCGCCGGCCTCGGTCTTGTGCGGCAACTGCGCACTGACGGCCTTGAGCACCAGCGGGAAGCCTACCGTGCGCGCATCGGCCAGCGCCTGCTGCGGGCTGCTCAACACGCCATTCGGCACGGGCAAGCCAAAGCCACGCAGGGCCTGCTTGGACTCCCACTCATTGAGCAGATGGTTGTCACCGCCAAGTGCCTGTGGGCACAGCGGCACCAGCGCCGATTCGCCCAGGGCCAGCAGCGCCTCGCGTTTTTGCCCATAGCGGGCCACCCGCCCCCAGGCCGCCAGGCCGTCTTCCACCCCTTGCAGGGCCGGTACACCGGCCGCGTGCAATCGCTCGCGGGCGCTGGCCGGCAGCAGTTCGGGGAAGGCCGAGGTGACGAAGCCGGTCTTGCCATGGCGCTGCAGCGCCTCGCAGAACAGCCCCAGCAGCAGGTCGCACTCCTTGCGTTCGCCGGTGAACTCGGCGGGGTAATCCAGCACCAGCATGGCCGCGTCGGCGTCGCTGCGCAGGGCGCTGTCGAGCATGCGCTGCTTGGCCTCGCCGTCGCCCCAGATTGCCGTGGTGAAGTCCAGCGGGTTGACCAGGTTGGCGTAGGCCGGTAGCACCTGGGCCAGCTCGTCGACCTGGCTGCTGTCCAGGGCAGGCAGGCGCAGTTGGTTGCCTTCGCTGTAGTCGGCGATCAGCCCGGCGTCCCCCCCTGAGCAGGCCAGGGCGATCAGGCTGTCGCCCTTGGGCAGGTTGCCGCAGGCGGCGGCCTTGAGGGTTTCGACGAAGCTCACCGGGCCACTGACACGGATCACCCCAAGGCGCTCGAACAAGCTGTCGTACAGGGCGTCGGAGCCGGACAGCGAGCTGGTATGACTCAACGCCAGTTCGGCGCCGATCTGCGACACGCCGGTCTTCAGCGCGATGATCGGGATGCCCTTCTCCAGCGCCTTGTGCGCGGCGCGGGCAAAGCCCGGCACGTTCTTCAAGCCTTCCAGGTGCAGGCCGATGGCCGTGACCCGTGGCTCGTCGAGCAGCACGTCCATCAGTTCGGCGATGCCCAGCTGGGCCTGGTTGCCCACCGAGGCCATGTAGGCCACCGGCAGCGAACGATCGCTCATGGACAGGTTGTAGGCAAAGTTGCCGCTCTGGGTCAGCACCGCCACGCCCTTGTCCACCGCCTTGCCGCCGTGGGCCACGGGCCACAGGGCGGCGCTGTGCAGGTAGTCGAGCAGGCCGTAGCAGTTGGGCCCGAGCAGGGCCATGTCGCCGGCGGCGGCCAGCAATTGCTGTTGCAGGGCCAGGCCTTCGGCGCCGCTTTCGGCGAAGCCCGAGGCATAGCAGATCGCCCCACCCGCGCCCTTGGCGGCCAGCTCGGCGACGCAGGCCAGGGTCAGTTCGCGGTTGGTGGCGATGAACACTGCGTCCGGCGCGCAGGGCAGCTCGGCCACACTGCGCACGCACGGCACGCCGTCGATGCTGTCGTGCTGCGGATTTACCAGCCACAGCTGGCCCTGGTAGCCGCCGTCGGCGCAGCGCTTGAGTGCGCGGGCCATGCTGCGCCCGCCGATGAAGGCCAGGTGCCGGGGCGCCAGCAGGCGCTTGAGGTTGTCACGAATGGCGTTGGACATGGCGAGGCTCCGGTCAGCGCAGCAGCGGGCGCAGCAGTTCGCGGGAGATGATGTGGCGCTGGATCTCCGAGGTGCCTTCCCAGATCCGTTCGATCCGCGCGTTGCGCCAGATCCGCTCCACCGGGCCTTCGTCCATCAGGCCCATGCCGCCGTAGATCTGCACGGCCTCGTCGGCCACCTTGCCCAGCACTTCGCTGGCGAACAGTTTGGCCATGCCGGCCTCGCCGTCGGTCATGCTGCCCTGGTCCATCTTCCAGGCGGTGTGCAGGGTCAACAGCTCGGCGGCGCGGATCTGCGTGGCCATGTCGGCCAGCTTGAACGACACCCCCTGGTAGCTGCCGATCGCCTGGCCGAACTGTTTGCGGTCGGCTGCCCATTGCAGCGACGCATCCAGCGCACGCTGGGCCTGGCCGACGCAGTTGGCGGCGACCATCACCCGGCCTGCGGTCAGCCAGGCGTTGGCCACCTCCCAGCCCTTGCCGACTTCACCGAGCACCTTGCTGGCCGGCACCCGGCAGTCGTCGAAGAACATCTCGAAGGTGTGGTAGCCGCGGTTGCTCACGCATTTCGGGCCGCGGCGGATGGTCATGCCCGGGGTGTCGCGGTCGACCAGGAAGGCGGTCACCGCGTTGCGCTTGCGGCCGTTGTGCTCATAGGTGTCGGTGACGGCGAAGACGATGGCGAAGTCGGCGTGCCCGGCATGGCTGATGAAGTGCTTGCTGCCGTTGAGCACGAAGTCGTCGCCCTCGCGCAGGGCGCGGGTCTTGATGGCGTTGGCGTCGGAGCCGGCGCCCGGTTCGGTCAGGGCGAAGCAGTCGATCTTCTCGCCCTGGATGCACGGCAGCAGGTAGTCGTCGATCTGCTGGCCGGTGCAGGCCATGAGGATCTTCGAGGGCCGGGCGACGAACACGTGCAGCGCCCAGGAGACTTTCGACAGCTCGCGCTCGATCAGCGCCTGGGACAGGTAGTCGAGGCCGCCGCCGCCCACTTCCTCGGGCATGTTGAAGGCGTAAAAGCCGGCGGCGATGGCCTTGCCGCGGATCTGCGCAGCGAGTTCGGGGGAGACTTCATCGGCGCGGTCCACGGCCTCTTCATGGGGCAGCAGCTCCTTGGCGACGAAGCTGCGTACGGCATCCACCAACATTTCTTGTTCTTGGGTCAGTTGGAAATTCATGGCCTGTTCCTGGGTAACCGGGGGAAAGAGGGAGTACTTATTTGCCGATGAAGCGTGGCGCGCGTTTTTCGCTGGCGGCGCGCAAGGCCTCGGCACCGTCTTCGCTACGCCCGCAGAGCAGGCCGGCGGCCAGTTCTGCGCTGAGCTGTTCGGCCAGGCTGCGCTGGGCGCCGTCACGGATCAGGCGCTTGGTCTGGGCATGGGCGAAGGTCGGACCCTGGGCCAGGCGCGCAGCCAATTCGGCGGCCGCCGTGGCCAGTTGCTCGTCGGCGACCACTTCACCTACCAGGCCGGCGGCCAGGGCACGCTCGGCGCCCCACAGTTCGTCGAGGAACAGCAGGCGCTTGGCCTGTTCGGTGCCGATCAGCCGAGGCAGGTGCCAGCTGGCGCCGGCGTCCGGCGAGTAGGCCATGCTGGTGTAGCCGGCCTTGAAGCGGGCCGATTGCGCGGCCAGGCGCAGGTCGCAGCACAGCGACAGGTCCATGCCGGCGCCAACGGCGGTGCCGTTGATGGCGGCGATGGTGGGTTTATCGAGGCTGTGCAGGCACTGCATCAGGGCGTGGGCGGTTTCGGTCCAGCCGTAGGTTTCCAGTGCGCCGCGGGCTTCGGCCTCGGCCCATTCGGCAAGGTCGGCACCGGCGCAGAAGCTGCGGCCGGTGCCGGTCAGCACCACCACGCGCACGGCCGGGTCGCTGTTGCAGGCATCCAGGGTGGCGTGCAGGTGTTTGAGGGTTGGGATGTCCAGGGCGTTGCGCTGGTCGGGGCGGTTCAAGGTGATCCAGGCGACGCCGGCTTCAACCTGGATGAGTAGGGACGACGGAGCAGTCATGACGGGCCTCGGATTGTTGTGATTGTGCTGAGGGTGGGTGACTTGAGGCTCATGCTAAACGAGTGTTCAACAAGGAGGCAATTGGGGGAGAAGGCGGTGTTACAACTTCGAACAAGTGGTGGGGAATCAGGGGGGAGAACAGGATCGCGTTTTGGCTACAAGGTGCATGGCGACAGGGTTGCGGCGCCTATGAGATCGAGCGCCGCCCGCGCGGCGCTTCGCGGGTAAACCCGCTCCCACAGTTTGTTTCGGGCCAATTACTCCTGTGAAAGTACCGGTGCCTGCCTTGGTGCATGCCTTGAGTCATGTGGGGCGGCGGCAACGCCCACGCTGAAACCGCGTCTTACCAACAAGGCGGACCAGGAGATGGTCCAGGAGAGACTGGCCCGAAACAGACTGTGGGAGCGGGTTTACCCGCGAAGCGCCGCGCGGGCGGCGCTCGATCTGATAGGCGCTGCAAAATCACCGGCGGGCACCTGGTGGCCCTCACCCAATTCGCCGGCAAACACCTACCAAATCCCCCTCAAACCACCGGAACTTCCACCGCCACCCCCTGGCGCCTGCGCTGCACCACGAAATACGCCGCATAACACAGCGCAATAAACCCAAAGCCCCAATACAACGAAGGCCGCTGGGTCTCATCCATCGCCAAAAACACAAACAGCGAACTGCACAAGGTGATGCACAGCAACGGCACCAGCGGGTACAGCGGCGCACGGTACTTGAGCTCGCTCACCTGCCCGCCCTCGCGCAGGAACTGCTGGCGGAAGCGGTACTGCGCCAGGGCAATCACGATCCAGGTCACCGTCCCCGACATGCCGCTTACCGCCATCAGCACCATGAACAAGGTGTCCGCCGCGACGAAGCTGGTCATCAGCGAGACCAGCGCGAAGCACAGGGTGATGAACAGCGCGCGCAGCGGCACACCTCGGCTGCTCAGCGGCGACAGGCTCTTGGGCGCCATGCCGGTCTTGGACATCGCCCAGAGGATACGGGTGGAGGCATACAGTCCCGAGTTGCCCACCGACAGGATCGCGGTGAGGATCACGAAGTTCATCAGGTCCGCCGCATAGGGAATGCCGACCATGTCGAACACCTGCACGAACGGGCTTTCCATCAGCCCGGCCTGCTGCCAGGGCACGATCGCCGACAGCACCACGATGGCCAGCACATAGAAGATCAGCACGCGGAACACCACGTTGCGCACCGCCCGCGGAATGCTCTTTTCCGGCTGGTCGGTTTCACCCGCCGCCACGCCCATGATCTCGCAGCCCTGGAAGGCGTAGACCACGGTCATCATCACCGCGAACACCGCCGACAGGCCGTTGGGGAACAGCGATTCACCGATCAGGTTGCTCATCATTGGCGCCGGTGCCCCGCTGGTCAGCGGGATGGCGCCGAAGATCACCAGCACCCCGACGACGATGAAACCGAGAATCGCCGCCACCTTGATGCCGGCAAACCAGTATTCCGCCTCGCCGAAGGCACGGGTCGCCAGCGCGTTGATGCCGAACAGCACCGCCACGAACAGCGCCGACCAGTACCAGATCGGCACCCCCGGGAACCAGCGTTCCATCAGCATGCCGGCGGCGGTGAACTCCAGGCCCACGGTGGTGGCCCAGCTCATCCAGTACACCCAGCCGATCATGAAGCCGGTGGCGGGGCCGATGAATTTCGTCGCATGGGCCTGGAACGAGCCGGACACCGGCATCTGCACCGATAGCTCGCCCAGGCAGACCATCACCAGGTACATCAGCAAACCGGCCACCAGGTAAGCCAGGATCGCGCCCACCGGCCCGCCCTGGTTGATGGTCACGCCCGAGCCCATGAACAGCCCGGTACCGATCACGCCACCGAGCGAGAGCATGAAGATGTGCCGGCTCTTCAATGCCCGTGTGAGTTGGATACCTTCAGCTTTACGGCCTTTCATTATTGTTATCTCCAATAAGCCTTGAGGGCCGCGTGTGCAGCGGCTGCCCCGATTATTGGAAAGCGATGTAAGGCCCGATTGACCGTAAAGATCGAAGATGTAAAAAGTCGTAAGTTTTTTGTCGCTCAGGCGGCCAACAGTTCCGCCAGGCTGTGTTCGGCGCGCAGCAGCTGCTCACTCAGCGACGCGGCCATGGCCTGCACCGCGGTTTTATCCCGCGCCAGGGCGTGCGTTTCGAGGCTGCGCAACGTGGCGGCCAGCCCGCAAAATCCCAAGGAATCACTGCTGCCAGCCAGCCGATGGGCCAGGTGAGTCACCTCGGTACAGTCACCCGCCGCGACCGCTTCAAGCAGTGCCTGGCGCTGCTGGTGCAGCGCGTCACGCAGACCGGCCAGCAGGCCTTGCAACTTCTGCGCGCCGAGCAGGGTGCGGTGGGTATCCAGCAAGTCGTGGTCCAGCCAGGTAGCCGGTGCCGGTTGCTGTTGCTGGTCTGCCAGCGCCTGGCGCAGGTTGGCAAGCTTGAGCGGCTTGCCCAGCACGCCCTGCATGCCGGCATCCAGGTAAGCGCGCACCAGCCCCGGTTGGACACTGGCGGTCAGTGCCAGAATGCGCGTGTCCCGATTGGCGGTATCGCCCGCACGCACCTGTCGGCACAGCGCCACGCCGCTGATGCCCGGCAGGTGCACATCCAGCAGCAGCAGGTCGAAGCGCCGCTGTGCGCACAGTTCAAGCCCCTGCTCGGCATCCTCGGCCAGCCACACCCGGTGGCCGTCGCGCTCCAGCAACCCGCGCACCACCTCACGGTTAAGCGCCACGTCCTCCACCACCAGAATGTCCAGGGGCGCCGTGCTTGCAACGGCAGCCGGCAGCGCCTCGGCCTGCTGCACGGCCTCAAGGTCGAGCTCGAACCAGAAGCAACTGCCCTCCCCCTCGCGGCTACGCACGCCGATCTGCCCGCCCATCTGTTCGACCAGGTGCTTGCTGATCGCCAGCCCCAGGCCCGTGCCGCCATAACGCCGCGCCACCGCCTCGCTGGCCTGGACGAAGCGGTCGAAGATCTTCGGCTGCATCGCTTCGCAGATACCGATGCCATCGTCGCTGACACTCAGTCGCAGGTGCTGGCGCCCGGCCTCCTCCCGCAGCACCTCCACCTCGACCAGGATCTCGCCGCCCTCGGTGAACTTGATCGCATTGGCCAGCAGGTTGCTCAGCACCTGGCGCAGGTACTGCTCGGCACCGCGCTGGTGCGTGGCCAATCGTGGGTCGATGCGGCACAGTACCAGGCTGTCGTTGGCCAGGGCTCGGGGTTCGAGCAGCGTCAGTACTTCGTCGCACAACTGGCGCAGGGAGAAGCCGACGGTTTCCGGGTGGCTTTCGCCTTCTTCGAGCCTGGCGAAATAGAGCACTTCGTTGAGGATGCCCAGCAGCCCTTCGCCGGCCTTGTACAGCGCCTCCAGGCGCTTGCGGTCCTGCGTCGCCAACCCGGCGTCGCGCAGCAGTTCGGCCATGCCGAGGATGCCGTTGAGCGGCGTGCGCAATTCGTGGCTCATGGTGGCGAGGAAGCGCGACTTGGCCAGGTTGGCCGCCTCGGCGTCGTCCTTGGCGCGCAGCAGGCTGGCGGTGCGGCGCTCGACCTGCTTCTGCAGTTCGTCGCGGTTGTCCTGCAGGGCCAGGCGATCGGTCTCGCGGCGCTCGATATCGCTGAGGATTGCCCGGCGCATGTCGTCCAGTGCCAGTGCCACGCTGTCGATCTCGTCCGGGTACGCTGAGCGGCGCTTGTTCAGGCGCAGCGGTTCATGCCACTGCCCGGCACCGATGCGTCGGGCGAAGTCGGCCATCACCTGCAAGTGGCGGGTCACCAGGCGATAGAACAGCCCCGACAGCGCCAGCGCCAGCCCGCACAGGAACACACTCATCCACAGCAGGCTGGTCAGGCCGGTGGCGAACAGACGGCGGTGCACCGCGCCAAGGTCGATGCTCACCTCAAGCTCGCCCAGATGGCGCACCGGCCCGGAAGGCGGCTGGAAATCCAGGGCAAAGCGCTCGACCCGCAGCGGCCCCGTTGGCGCCGGATCCCCTTGCTGCAAGGTGAAATCGTCGCTGTTCAGGCGCACCCGCGCCACATCGGAGAAGTCCACCAGCCCACGCAACTGCACGTTCAACTGCTCTTGGTTCAGGTCCCACAGGCTGCGCTCGAGGCTGGCCAGGTAACCGGCACGAATCAGCTCCATGCGCCCATCGATGTCGCGCATTTCGCGGCGGTACTCGAAGTACAGTTGCACACTGCTGGCCAGCACCGTGAAGCACAGGCTGAACAGCAGGATGAACAGCAGCAGCCGACGCAGCAGGCCACCCGGTTGCAGGCGGGTCATGGCTGCCTGACCATGTCGCGGTAGGTGACCTCGCTTTCATGCAACCAGCGCTCCAGCTCGCCGGCATCGGTCATTTTCTGCAACTGCACGTCGATCTCGTTCATGTGCTCACTCAAGGGCGAGTGGCGCGACACCGCCACGCGCAGGTAGTCGACACTCAACGCAGGCCCCAGCGCGACGATGTCCCGGGCACCGGGCAGGTGCTCGACGAACAGCTGGCCGGTGCGCCGCTCCTGGATCACGAAATCGATGCGCCCGCGGATCAGCTTGCCGAAGTTCTGCCCGCTGTCCGACACCCACTCGATGTTCTGGTGCCGCGCCACGAAACGGTCGAAGTCGGCGCCGTAGCTTTCGCCGAACAACAGCCCGCCACGGTACCGGGCCAAGTCTTCGAGGGTTGCAAACTTCAGCGGCCGCTGGCGATTGGCAAACACCGCCACCTCTTCGCGCAGCACCGGCACCGTGGAAAAGCGCATGGCCTGGGCGCGTTGCTCCGAGGCGTAAGCCAGCACCACATCCACCCGCCCTTCGGCGGCGTCCAGCAGGCACCGCTGCCAGTTGCCCAGCACCACCATCTCGACCCGGTAGCCCAGCCGCCCGAACAGCTCGCGCACCACCGTCGGCGCCAGGCCGCGCGGTTGCTTGCCATCGCTCCAGGACACCGGCGGGTAGACCGGGTAATCGCAGTAACGGACGACCTCGGCGGCCTGCAACGCGCCGCTCAGCAGCAACACCAGCAGGCCGAACAGGCGCCGGATCACGCGGCCACGCTTGCGGTGAACAGGTAGCCGGCGCCGTGGATGGTGATGATCAGCTCGGGTTCGGCAGGGTCGTCGTGCAGCTTGCGCCGCAGGCGCCCGACCAGCACGTCGATGGAACGGTCGTTGGGCACCCACTCGCGGTTGCGGATCTGGTCCATCAACTGGTCGCGGCTCAGGGTGTGGCCGCTGTTGCGCAGGAACACGCTGAGCAGTTGGAACTCACCGTGGGTCAGCAGGGTTTCGCCACCTTGCGCATCGATCAGGCGGCGGCGGTCGCAGTCCAGCGCCCAATCCCCGAACTGCTTGAGGGCGGCAGATGCCTGGGTGGCGGGCCGGGTGCCCTGGGCGTGGCGCACACGGCGGATCAGGTTCTTGGCCCGCGACACCAGCTCGCGGGGGTTGAGCGGCTTGCTTACGTAGTCGTCGGCGCCGCATTCCAGGCCGACAATGCGGTCGATGTCGTCGTTGCGGCCGGTGATCAGGATGATCCCCACCTCCGAACGCACCCGCAGTTCGCGGGTCAGGGTCAGGCCGTCCTTGCCGGGCAGGCGGATATCCAGCATCACCAGCTCCACCGGCTGCTCGGCCAACAGGGCCTCGGCCTGTTCCGCAGTAGCGGCGCAGTGGACGGTATAGCCTTCCTGGGACAGGTAGGCCTGGAGCAAATCACGAATCAGCGGATCGTCGTCGACGATCAGTACCCGAGAGGTCATTGCGTTTGGTCCTGAGTCGCCCGTGGGCGTGTTTCTTATTAGAGTGGGCCAAGACTAGCGATTGCTGAACGGTCGATCAACAGCCCTCGGCCGGCAGGGTGAAGCGTTGCCGACCGCCGGCTTGCAGGCCATCGACCCAGGCTTCGCAGATCTGCACGCCCTGGGCCGGGGTGAAGGTGCCGGGGTTCAGGCCCGACTCCAGCCACAGGCCGTCCAGCAACGCGCTCAGGCTGATGGCGGCGAGGTCGGCGTCGAAGCGCTCCCACCCCTCCTCCCGTGCCAGTTCGCTGAGCAGGCTGCGCAGTTCGCGGCGGTATTCGCCGTAGGAGTGGTCGTGCACCTGGTTGATCGCCTCGGCGGTTTTCACCGCGCCCCAGAAGGCCAGCCAGGCGTCGAGCAGTTGCGGGTCGAGCAGTTCGGCGCTGAACGAGCCACGAAAGAACGCCGACAGGCGCTCGCGGGCGTTGGGCGCGACCTGGTCCATGGCCTCGCGCAGCAGCTGCATCACCCGGCCGGTGACGGCCATGTAGGCTTCGGCGACCAGTTCGTCCTTGCCGGAATAGTGATGGCTGATCAGGCCGACCGACACGCCGGCCTCGGCGGAGATCTTGCGGATCGAGGCGCCCTGGAAGCCATGGCGTTTCAGGCAGGCCAGGGTGGCCTCGACCAGATTGGCCTTGCGCAGTTCGGGCAGCATGCGGCTGAAGCGGGCTTCCTGGGACATCGGTGGGTCTCGTGGCGGGTGCAGTTGAACGACTGTATAGCAAGTCCGACAACTGGCGATACCCTGACGCTGACTGTAGGAGCGGCCTTGTGTCGCGAAAGGGCTGCGAAGCAGCCCCGGCAATCTTGTGGGAACCATAGATCCTGGGGCCGCTGCGCAGCCCTTTCGCGACGCAAGGCCGCTCCTACAGGGGATCGAGCAGGCTCACCAAATCAATCGCGATACTCCGGCGCCACCTTGTCCAGCAACCGCAACAACGCCGCCCAGGCCAACTGCATCGCGTCCGGATCGGCCAACTGCCCCTCTTCCAACGGCCGCCCGGGGTCATTGAACTGCCGCTCGGTGTGCGCGCACACCTCATGGGGCGGCAACACCAGCTTGCCGCTGGCCTGGGCGGCGAGCTGGATCTCGCAGGCTTTCTCCAGGTAATACATGCGCATGAACGCCTCGCTCACGCTGCGCCCTACGGTCAGTTGGCTACCATACTCCTCAATAATGTGCTGCAACCCGGATTTTGGGTTTCCTGTCTCTCGGAATATAACTTTCCTCTAGAATTGCGAGTAATTACAATTACATTCTCTCGGATAAGCATCACAGCATTAGCAGTTAACTCACCAAGCAAAGATTTGTTAAGCGTATCTTTTGCAACAATCTTAATTTACGAACTACGCCCAAAACTCCTTCCCATCCGAGTCTATCCATACAACCCCAGCTGGGGCTTCTGTGATAAACCAAAGTCCGAAGCCATCAAGATCGTCTTCACCGGGATCTTTAGGCCACGCTTCCTTGAGCACGTCTAGCTGATCCTGGATGGTACCAACAAGGAAAAGGCCATCATGCGCAAGTCTTATGTTCCCCTCCAACATCAAACGCTCCATCAGGGAGAAGAACAGACTGACTCGGCGCGCGCAATCAACAGTCGAACCGAAAAGTTCAACCGACATATGCTGCCATATAACGCCCATTGAGAGCCCAAACGCGCTTCGCAACACCGACTTATAGAGCACCTCAATCATTTAAAATTTACCCTCACCGTTCTTACGCCATTAGTGGACCTATCCATAACATCTATCGTCCAAGAAGCCCCTGTCTGCTGCGAGGAAGTGGAAAAATCTCGAAGGAATATTCGAGGTCCGACGCCAGTCTTGGCTGTATATATCACTCCCTTCCCAGGGACAACTATAGCTACAGGCATACTTTCAACCCAGCCAAACCCCTAAAGATTGAGCGGTGTCTTTTGCACCTATTCAGGAATGATTTGCAACTCACTCCATAGTGGCTTCAACCCTAGGCTCTCCATATGGGCCTCAACGTCGACAAAGGCCTTAACCCCAATGTTATCGTACAAAAGCCATGAGGCCTCGCACTCTTGACATACGAACAAACAAGTGTCGACATCTATAACTCTAGCCTTGACAACATCTCCCTGCTCACATCTTGGACACAACAGATAAAACCTCTCTATTTAACAGGAGTATCCGTGTGCCTTTTTCTTACCGACCAAAGCCACGAGTATGGCCGAGTGAAGCCATAGGCAAACCTCAACACACCAATAAGCCAGCCCAATTGCGCCCATGAGAAATCACCCTCAAATCACTGAAACTGGAGTTATCCCGAATCTCGTGGTCAGAACATAAGACTCCAAGCCATTTGAATCAGGAACAATCACCAGAGACCCTACTTCCCCAAAATCAAGCGCTAACTCACCTTCCACTTCAAAACAGGCACGCTCAATTTTATGATTCAAGAAATCAAAAACCAGAGCACCGGTGGCAGGTTCTTCACCGTGCCCCCATTGCTCACCCCCCTTATTGCACCTAAAAGGACACTGCATTAATACGGTCACTCCATTCCCGAAAATCAGAACCTGAGAACCCACGCCGACAGTTACACCGACCAGCATGGCCGAGGTCAGCTCTTTCAAATCTAATTCATCAATCATAACTTCCTCTTACCCCCTAGGCGGTACAGTGTTGGGTGGCAGAGGAACGTGCGTGTCTCCCCTTGTACCCGCTCCACCCGTGGCTGGGTTAACAGGTTGTCCATTTTTCACGAATATCCAGTAACCATTCTCCAAGCCGGGAACAGGCGTTGAACCTGGAGGCATCAACCGGATATATGAGCTACCTGGAGCACTTGGATTATTGACTAGTTTGCAACGCATCGGCATCAAGCTTTCCTACTAGGTGACCCATTCGAGGATCGTTGAGCTTGGCGAATACCGGTTCAGCAATCGAGATTTTTTGCGGAACCAGCAATTCCACCTGTGCCTTTACACCAACTTTTTATGAGCGACCGCCCTCAAGCTCTCGCCTATACGAGTCCAATATATTGGACCAATTTCTCAAAAGCTGATCTTCGCCCTCTAAGGAAGGATCTGCCGCCGGCATATATCTGACAATAGGAGCAACAGACTCCGGATAGTCGAAATCCGCATACATCTCTTCAACAACCCCCAATGGATCTTGATATTTATCTCTATTTATGAAAACCCACAAAAAAATCAGAAACACCCAGACTGTCTCTAACCCCCTGTCATCTCGCAGATCCTTAGCCGCAAGACGAATAACGCACCCTCGAATATTACTAACTTCGTCACCAGCCAGGCAAGCCAATTCATAGTGATCCGCAGAGGACTCAGCAGAAAGCCTTTTGAGAGAATATTCAACAACCCCTGCCGGAGTTAAATAACCACGATCCAATCCGTACTTAATCTCCCCCCAGCTCAACCAAGGCGCTTCTGAGAAGCAAAACCCACCATCTAAGACTCTATGCATACCTGACCTCTTACCTTGGCAACCTAGATGGAACTTGGTTGGGCGTACCCGTAATTCTTCCTGCCGGGATAAATCCCTGATGAGTCAACTCACCCTTCGAGTTGACGAGCCACTCAAACATTCCTTGTTTTCCATCCACAGTTCCTTCCATCTCGGTAAGGTTGTACGACTTTCCATCCCCACCACGAAGTGTGAAAAGCCTTCCTTTCTCTGGAAAAACTAGTTCTGCCGCAAGTGAATGCGCAGCATCGTTTTCAAGGGATACGGCTTACGATCGCTACCGACCTTCGGGTAGTGCGACTCAATCAACGCGACCTATCCGCTCCGCGGATCGACCTGTTCCTTCCCTGATAGGAAACGCTCACGGCGGTTTGCTTGCGCTTACCGGCACATTCGAAATCGGAGAAGTTCATCTGGCTCATGGGCAAGGCTTGCTACGGTAGTTGAACGGAAGGCTATTTCAGCACAGATCGAGTGGCCTGTGCTGGCTTGTTCGGAGAATCCTTAGCAGTTAACTCATCAAGAAAAGATGTGTTCAACGCGCCTTGTGCACCAAAGAATAACTAACAATGACGCTGATTGATCAACTCATCCAATCAACGTCAAAATCGGCTAGTTGAGCTGCAAGTCCCGCCTCACACTCAAACCAATAATCGAATCCTTCATCGTCACTTTTTTTTAAATACATATAGTATCCACCGGTATCGCCACAGCGATCATCATCAATAAGTACTTTCCAGCCAAAATACTCGCCACCAACAATAACACCCTCTCGAATTACAGCCATATCTACATCCTATTCCGTGTAGGGCACATGATTGTTAGATACATAACGTCCAGTCACAGGGTCTTTAACTCCAAAATGCACATGCGGAACTCCTGGAGCATGTGCTCCCGATAGAGATCCTGAGTCGATACGAAATTCCCTCGTGCCGTCTGCGCTGTGGAACAGATGGTCTGGCTGACCGTCTACTGCTCAACCTGCCTGAGGTCGATGCACTTGTCAGAGGTCTATCAGGCTACCCAATGGGTACTCTCCCCCTGTCGGCGACCCGCCAACGATGAGCCGGGCTCCGCTTGTGCGCGGATGCGTGCCTCATGTTTGCTGGCCAAAGCCACGAGAATGGCCAGGTGATGAGAATCGAGACGATCAATGCCCAGGGATCGACGATTCCAACACAGGTGGTTCACTACACTTTCTTTCACAAGACGGCTGGAGGCAATCTCCAGCCGCTTTTGTCCGCATCTACCTGTACCCTAAGGTCACTTACTGCCCACTTTCTTTTCGCAATAGAGGCAAGGTTTTACACCATAATTGCCTCAACGAAATATTCAGGGTTTCCGCAGCTACAGTCTGCCCTATAAATCCTATTGATGCAGTGGACGAGTGAGATTGCAGAACTTTTTCCGCATCTCTGGTGCCCAGCATAGTCGTGCACGACGGACGGCTTAAGCTATTTTTAGCAGTTCTTCGACCATAAACCTGTCGACCTCCCTGAAGACCACTTCTATTTCGCGCCCTTCGTCATCAACCCAATCAAGTACGGAGTCGCGCAAAACCTCAAGATATACCTGGAGATCCTTTCTTGGCAATCCTGGAAGAGCCGCATGCACAAGGACGATTTTTTGGCATGGAATCCAGCTGAGATCTCTCAAGCAGTCATATAAGGCATTCCAGTTAAATCCAAAATACCCTGGCAACCAAAGCAAATAATACAGCGCCTTTATCAATTCATCTGCATTCCCAATGGCAGGATCAATCCGCACATAAAAGACCTCAGCCGCGTCATATGAAGGCGGGATATCCACAAATGTGAATGGCAACATCTTCGAGCGGCCTCAATTTTTATCTGGATGAAGGTTTTTTAATGATCGGCTGTGTAATACATTTCGCCACCTTTTCCTACGACGACTCGCTGAGGCCCGGGCCCTGCAATACCCGGCGTAGGATGAACATATTCAGTGTAGTAACCGGCTGGCTTCTGCGGCAAATCCGATGCACGACTCTGGAATATAGAACCATCGTTTCGATGCGGGAAAGATCCACCTGATTTTATTCGATCTAAGGTTGGACCAAGATCTACTGCACCTTGAAAAATTTGTCCAGCTTTTTGATCAACGACCTTAATACCATCGATGAAACGAGTGGCGGCTTTCGCACCATTTAACTATTTACTTTTCGTATCGCCTGAATACCCATATACCATCATCATCAATTGGCTCAGGAGCATCCAGCCTGAAAGTTCGAGCGCACACCTTAAAGCTTTCTTCATAATCAGCAAGCACCTCAGTCTCAACACAAGACGCCGACTCGATATCACGCTCCTCAACTTCCCCATCAAAGTAAAACCTAATATCCAATGCTTCGCCCGACACGGAAAAAACAACAGCTCGTAGTTTTTTTGAGACTTCACCCAGAAGAGCTCTTTGCAAACTGAGGCGAGCCATCACAACGGGGTTATCAATAACTGTTCCCATTTTTTAAGGCCTCGCTGGCACAATGTGAATGCCATCTTTAGAGTAATGGATTATCCCATTGGTAGTCGGCATCGACACGCCGGCACCGTCTATATATGTCCCTATCGCCCCACCAAAATCAACCCTTTCTTTCGAGCCTGGCATACCGACTGGAATATTTCCGACTTGCTGCCCAGTTCCGGCGCTTTCAGCAAGCTTGCGAGGGTCAGCTGTCAAGATGCTGCGGCCTGGAGTGTAAGAGTTATGACCAGGAAAATGTTTCTCCTGAGCACTCCATTTAACTGCAGGCACTTCTTTTGCACCAACAACCACGCCCCCGTCACCTACTCCCCCCGCAGACCCTGTCCTTCCACCACCCTGGCTGACTGAAGGCTTCGGCGTTCGCCCACCACCACCCGTCGCCACACCCAGCAACACCTGGCCGAGCCCTTGCTTAAACTCGGACTCTTGGCTCAATGCAGACGCAATCTCCTGCATCGCAGTTTCATTGCTCTGTCCAACGACAAAGCCAATGACAACGGCAACCTCGACCTTGCCCTCCTTCTTTAATGCTTTGACTTTTTCCTGCAACAAGGGTTGGTCTGCAAGCAATTTCGTGAGCAACACGTCACACAGCTCAGGCGATTGCCTGCAGGTGTCTCGCAACCTCTTATTGCGCTCTTCATCGAGCTGAGCGTACTCCTCCCTGATACCCTCTTTGCATTTCTGATCCAGGCACTCGTCCTGGCGCTTCAGCATCTCCTCCACTTCCTCGTGGAGCAGATAGTTGTACTGCGTAGCCGTCCCCGCCACCCAAGCCCCAGTCTGCAGCGCCGCCTCGTCCCCACCTTGAGCAGCGGCCGCCAGCACCCCGATCACCTGCGAGTTCATCGTCAGCAAGCGTTTCTTCTGCTCGGGGTCCATCGTGCCGTACCACTGCGACAGGCTGCCAACCAACGCTTCGTTCACCCCAGCGGCCAGCGCCCCTGTCTTGAAATCACCGCCCGCCGCTTCTGCCGCCAAGCCTCCCATGATGGCGTGCAGGCCGATCTTGGCGACGCTGCCCTCCTTCAGGTCCAACCTGTCAGGACTGGTCTGGTCACCCACCCAGTTGAAGCCTGCGGCGGCGAAGGTGTTGGCAAGACTGCTGCGCAAGGCATCACTGAACGAACTGTCGCCCCCCAAGGCACGATCTAGCACGGTAGAGGTGCCGTTCTGCAGCAACTGGTTGCCCGCGAAGCGGCCTATGCCTTCCAGTTTGGAGAGGCTTTCGGTAGTGACTACTTTTCCGCCGTTCTCCAGTGCCCCGGCCGGACCTGTTTTAGTCCCCATCCAATCGTCGAACAGCCCAGCGGTAAGGCCGGCTGTAATCCCGGAAACAAGATAACCGCGCAGGGCATCGCTCGATGCCAGGTCTTTGAATACCGCCCCCAGGTCGCCCTGGTTGTTGATGGTGCTGATCGCCGCGCTGCTGGCCGCCGAACTGACCACAGCGGTAGTCGCGGCGCTGGCTGCCGTACCAATGGTGGTTCACCGCAGGCGCGGTGAGTGGTTTGGCCACCAGTGTCGGGTCTTCCGCCACCAGTGTTGCCGGTGCTGCCGGGATCAGCACCACGACAGCCACCACGCCACCAGGATGGCGATGATCATCGCCGACGCAGCACCCAGCCCCGAATTGCAGTACTTGAAGGAGTCGTGCACTTCCTTCACCTGCCGCCAATCCACATCCCCACGCTGTTCGGCGGCCTTGATCCAGGCCAACTGCGGATCGGCCGCGACCAGTGCATCAATGGTCTGGCTGACCGTCTGCTGGTCAACCTGCCTGAGGTCGATGCACTTGCCAGAGGTCGATCAGGCTACCCAATGGGTACTACCCCCCTGCCGGTGGCCCGCCGGCGACAAGCCGGGCTCCTTTTGTGCGCGGATGCGTGCCTCATGTTTGCTGGCCAAAGCCACGAGAATGGCCAGGTGATGAGAATCGAGACGATCAATGCCCAGGGATCGACGATTCCAACACAGGTGGTTCACTACACTTTCTTTCACAAAACGGCTGGAGGTAATCTCCAGCCGCTTTTGTCCGCATCTACCTGCACCCTTAGGTCACTTACCGCCCACTTTTTTCTCGAAATAGAGGCAAATCTAGACACCATAATTGCCCATACGAAATACTCAGATTTTCCGCCAGCAACATCCTCCAGAAAAATATTCCGCACCCTTTGATTACTTGCCAAGCTGATAAGAGGGCCGACTCCTGAAGTCGCTTTTTCACCAACTTATTTCTAGCTTTTTACTTCCGCAACCCCACCAGATGCTTAAATGGTCCATCATCTAAATCAAGCCCCATATCCGTAATTAATCGAACTGCCTCCTGATATTCTTCGTCCGTGATAGAAATATCAAACTCACAAATATGATCGCATAATATCTCGAAGGCCAGACTTTCCTCATTGTACGCGACATAGTCCAATGCCCCTTGGAGCAGACCCGCGTCCAACCGGCCGTAGAATTTATTCCCAAATTTAATAATACGGTCTGCAAACATAAAATTTACCTAATCGGCTTATAAGGTGGAACCGGAGCATCATCAGGAAATGCGGTAACCACTTTCCCTGTAGCTGGCTGGTATACAACTCGCATACGCACTCCATCACGAGCTTCATAAGCAACCCACTTGGCAGGGTCCCCTTTAGCCGTATAAGCCCCCCGATTCCTGTCTGTGCGTACCACTTAGTGTTCGGAGAGGTCGTAATATCGCCGACCGCATGAACAATTTTCTCTCCTGACCAACTTTCAGGGAAAACGGTCTTCCCTTGCTGTCCTGGCCACATGTGGCCGCCGCTTCCAGGTTTATCTCCATAAAGAATATGCTGCTTTGCTTCAGGAGAAAGGATATCAACGTAATCTTTTCCAGGTGCTTTTGCACCAACAACCATACCCCCGTCACCTGCTCCCCCCGTGGGCCCCGTCTTTCCACCACCCTGGCCGACTGAGGGCTTCGGCGTTCGCCCACCATCCGCCGTCGCCACACCCAGCAACACCTGGCCGAGCCCTTGCTTAAACTCGGACTACTGGCTCAATGCAGACACAATCTCCTGCATTGCAGCTTCATTGCTCTGTCCAACGACAAAGAGAATGAATGTGCTCTTGAAGTTTTCGGCCTTACCCGACGGCCCTGTAAGAGGATTCTTCGTTATCTAGGCGCGCAACGCTAGATGTGGCGCGGTCTGCGCCCGGCTCGATCCAAGCCCACCCAAAGCAGACCCGACATGGGCATTCGACCCGTCATGCACACTCTGGACGAACTAAATCAGCAGACGACGAAAGCCCCTGGCGGTTATGCCTCCGTTAATCTCCCTCTCTCTGCATTAACAATGGGCACCTGTGCCTTTGCACCATTAGACTTTAGGCACTAGCGAAAAAAGACCATCAGGCATTAAACAGCTAAGAATATAACTAGCCGCTTTGCCTGAACTACGCTTAGTAAAATCAGAATCCGACTCACCGGGACCTTGATCGCAGTACCAACTGTCGTACGTTAGCTCCGCTTTATCACCAACCAATTTATATACATCTCCCCCAAGAATTGCGACACCAAGAGCTTCGAGTTCATAAATAGCATGCAAAGCATCATCACGACCCAAGGCCCAATTCCGCACCCCCAAACCATCTAGCGACACGCCCCTACTTAGAATAGGGTCAACTTGCTCCGACCATATAGTACTCATGGATCACTCCGCCGACGTCGGCCTGAATAGACGATGATTAATTGAGCCATCCGGCTCTTTTATAAACTCAAAAACGCCTTGTTTTCCACGATACTCACCAGGGATTTTCAGCATATCTCTTACCACACCATCTCCCCCTGTAATCTTCGTCACCTGTCCGGCACTTTGGAACGTCGTAACGCTTTCCGGGAATCCATGAAGATCTCCAGTCTTGATCTGACCTAGGCTCTGTCTGAAATCCCAAGAAACTGAAATGTGGCCTCGGAACAGCCTGGGTTCTGTACAGTCGCCGGCCATCTACGGAAAGGAATTCTGTGATGGCAAAGCGTTATGAACTCTCGGATGAAGCGTGGGCAGTGGTCGCCGACCTCTTTACGGCGGCCCACGTCAGGGGCAGGCCCCGCAGCAGTGATCGTTTGATGCTCGATGGTGTGCTCTGGGTGCTCTGCTCAGGAGCAGCCTGGCGAGATATGCCCGAGCGCTTCGGGTCTTGGGCAACGGTCTATCACCGCTTCCGACTCTGGCGAAACCGCGGAACATTCGATCAGATGCTCAGACGATTGCACCTCAGACTCAATGACAAAGGCTTGATCGATCCCCACACCTGGATGATCGATTCGACCGCTGTTCGAGCAACCCGTGCTTCATCTGGAGCGCGGAAAAAAGGGGGCCTGACGAGCCTGCCGATCACGCTCTAGGCCGCAGTCGCGGCGGCCTGACAACCAAAATCCATATGCTCTGCGACGCCAACGGGATACCGTTGCGCTTCCTTCTCTCTGGCGGCCAAGCCAGCGACATCAGCTATGCCCAGCCGTTGCTTGATGATGTCAGCATCCCGACAAACCAGCGTGGTCGTCCACGCAAACGATGCAAATGGTTGCTGGCTGACAAAGGCTACGACGCCGAGGCCTTGCGCCGTTACTGCGATCGATATCGGATGCAGCCGGTCATTCCGCTGCGCTCAATGAAACGCAAGCCCAAACCCGGCTTGCCGAGACTGTTTGATCGCCCCAAATATCGACAGCGCAACATCATCGAACGCATGTTCGGCTGGCTAAAAGAGAACCGCCGAATCGTCACGCGCTTCGACAAGCTCGCAAAAAGTTATGCCGCAATGGTCTCGCTGGCTTGCGTCATGCGGTGTATGCGACGGCTTTTTTCAGACAGAGCCTAGTGTTCGGCGCCCAGCGTAAATTGATCCGCCAGCCGGTGCAGGCACTGTCCTTCCACCACCCTGGCTGACTGAAGGCTTCGGAGTTCGCCCGCCACCAGCCGTCACCACAGCCAGCAACACCTGGCCGAGCCCTTGCTTAAACTCGGACTCTTGGCTCAATGCAGACGTAACATCCTACATTGTATCTTCATTGCTCTGTCCATCGACAAAGCTAATGACGGCTCCGACCTGGACCTTACCATCCGCTTTTAATTCTTTAACTTCCCCCTGAAATCTCAATTATTTTCTATCTGCTTTACCGGATCCCAACCATCAGGTTTGAGCTGATGCTTACTCCACCATTGCATCCCCTCAAAAATCCACTTTTCTCGTAATTCAGAATGAGCGACTGTCGAATCATCGTACCCAAACTCTGTCCCGCAACACGGGCAGATATTATACGAAGCGCATCCAAAACCATCATACGCTGGCTCATCGAGACCAGGGTAAAAGCACACTGGACAAATATGTATTTGATCATTACTGGGCATTAAAATAATCCAAATTTGAACCCTTGCCGTGCACTGCAGGATCAGGTTTGTAGTAGGTCCTAATACTTCCCCCACTGGATACGACGCCAAACTCATCGGTGCCTGGGTTGTAGCGTACGATATCTCCATTAGGTCGTGTTTTTTCAAGCACGCCAGCGGACTTAGAGGCTGTTAAAAATTTATCAGCTTGTGCTTGATATTCAAGCGAACTTTTAGCTCCAAAGTCGCTGCCATGACGAGCAAAATGGTCATCAAGCTTGGCTTGGTCGGCAAACTTCGCCCCACTACCAACGCCTGTTCCCCCCGCGGGCCCCGTCTTTCCACCACCCTGGCTGACTGAAGGCTTCGGCGTTCGCCCACCACCACCCGTCGCCACACCCAGCAACACCTGGCCGAGCCCTTGCTTAAACTGGGACTCTTGGCTCAATGCAGACGCAATCTCCTGCATCGCAGTTTCATTGCTCTGTCCAACGACAAAGCCAATGACAACGGCAACCTCGACCTTGCCCTCCTTCTTTAATGCTTTGACTTTTTCCTGCAACAAGGGTTGGTCTGCAAGCAATTTCGTGAGCAACACGTCACACAGCTCAGGCGATTGCCTGCAGGTGTCTCGCAACCTCTTATTGCGCTCTTCATCGAGCTGAGCGTACTCCTCCCTGATACCCTCTTTGCATTTCTGATCCAGGCACTCGTCCTGGCGCTTCAGCATCTCCTCCACTTCCTCGTGGAGCAGATAGTTGTACTGCGTAGCCGTCCCCGCCACCCAAGCCCCAGTCTGCAGCGCCGCCTCGTCCCCACCTTGAGCAGCGGCCGCCAGCACCCCGATCACCTGCGAGTTCATCGTCAGCAAGCGTTTCTTCTGCTCGGGGTCCATCGTGCCGTACCACTGCGACAGGCTGCCAACCAACGCTTCGTTCACCCCAGCGGCCAGCGCCCCTGTCTTGAAATCACCGCCCGCCGCTTCTGCCGCCAAGCCTCCCATGATGGCGTGCAGGCCGATCTTGGCGACGCTGCCCTCCTTCAGGTTCCACTTGTCAGGACTGGTCTGGTCACCCACCCAGTTGAAGCCTGCGGCGGCAAATGTGTTGGCAAGGCTGCTGCGCAAGGCATCACTGAACGAGCTGTCACCGCCCAAGGCGCGATCGAGCACGGTAGAGGTGCCGTTCTGCAGCAACTGATTGCCCGCGAAGCGGCCTATGCCTTCCAGTTTGGAGAGGCTTTCGGTAGTGACTACTTTTCCGCCGTTCTCCAGTGCCCCGGCCGGACCTGTTTTAGTCCCCATCCAATCGTCGAACAGCCCAGCGGTAAGACCGGCCGTAATCCCGGAAACAAGGTAACCGCGCAGGGCATCGCTCGATGTCAGGTCCTTGAATACCGCGCCCAGGTCGCCCTTGTTGTTGATGGTGCTGATCGCTGCGCTGCTGGCCGCCGAACTGGCCACAGCGGTAGTCGCGGCACTGGCGGCCGTACCGATCGTGGTGGCTGTCGTGGTGCTGATGCCGGCGGCACTGGCAACACTGGTGGCGGAAGACCCGACACTGGTGGCCAAACCACTCACCGCGCCTGCGGTGAAGTACGCCACCACGATGGCGATGATCATCGCCGACGCAGCACCCAGCCCCGAATTGCTGTACTTGAAGGAGTCGTGAACTTCCTTCACCTGCCGCCAATCCACATCCCCACGCTGTTCTGCAGCCTTGATCCAGGCCAGCTGCGGATCGGCCGCGACCATTGCATCGATGGTCTGGCTTACCGTCTGCTGGTCTACCTGCCTGAGATCGATGCGTAGCCCTTCGACCGCCTTGATGGTGATGCTACCGGCCGCCTGCATCTGCGTCTGGCGCAACGTTTCGTCCGTGCGGCCTTTGCCGCTGGCTGAACTCCAAAGCGCGTTGTTGTTGGTCTTGGTGTGGCTTTCGTCATGCAGGTCTTTCACGCCTTCAAAGACAATTTCACCACCGCTGTCCAAGGTCAGGTCGCCACCGCTTTTGAGCTGCGCCACCTGATAACGCTGGTCACCGCCACTGGTCAGCGAGACATCGCCCCCCGCCTTGACCTGGCTGCCAACATGGGTCACCTGGGTGACTTCGTCGCGCTTGAGCTTCAAGGCACCGAAGCCACCCTTCTCCTGCATGTCGTATAGGGTGTGGTCGGTGTTCTGCTGCGCCAGAAACTGCAGGTTCTTGCCCGCCTTCAGCGCCAGGTCGTCGCCAGCGGTGAGGTTGCTGGAGACCACGGTCACATCGCGCTTGGCGTCGACGGTAAGTTTGCCGCCGGCACTGAACTCGCTGGCTGCCTGACGGGTATGGTTGTCTTCCTCGTTGATGCGTTTCTTGCCCCGCTTGGTGCGGGTCTCGACGCTGTCTTCATCGGTGGCCGAGCCCAGGTACAGGTCACGACCGGCGCTGACGGTCAGGTCCTCGCCTGCCCTTGCCGTGCTGGCGACAACGTTGATGTCACGCCCCGACTCGATCGTCAGGCCACCCCCACTGGTCACGCTGGAGCCAAGGTTCTTGACCTGGGTGTTCACGCTGTACTTGTGACCACCGTTGCGGCTGACATGGATCTCGCTGCTGTCGGCCACCGACAGCAGGTTGATGTCACGCCCTGCCTTGAGCGTGGCATCGCCCACACTGCTGATCTGGCTCTTGTTGGTCAGGTCCCGGCCAGCGTTCAGGCTCAACTTGCCGGTCGCGCTGATGCCGGCGCCATCGTCGAGCACGGTTCTATGGCCGGAGCCTTCCCCGACCAGAATCGCCGTACGATCGTTGACGATATCGCCGCTCAGCGCGGTCAGGCTGACGTTCTGGCCACGAATATCACCGGCCATTGCGTTGCGAATGCTGTCCTGGGCCAGCATCGACAGGTTTCTGCCAGCCTCGACCAGGCCGCCTTGATAGATGCTGCTACCCGCCACCACGCTCAGGTCGTTGCTGGCCCGCAGAACGCCGACGCTGACCAGGTTGTTGCCGCTCAGCACATTCACATCGCGGCCTTGCACCAGGCTGCCACCACGAATATCACGCGAGTCGACCTTGGCCAGGTAGAGCACCGGGGCCAGGACCTTCTCGCCCTCGACCTCGCGTTCCTCCATCCAGACGATGTCATGGGTGAGCGCCGCCACCTGCGCAGCACTCAGCTTCACCCCCATGGTCAGCCCAAGCTGGTCCTTCGAGGCAATGGCGTTGTCCATCAGGTAGCGGAACTGTTCGTACTCGCTGGTCAGGCCATTGGCCAGAAAGCGCTGCCCGGTCTGCGCCAGAACGGCATCGCTCACCAGGCGCGTCTCGTAACCACCATCGCCCAGGCGCCGCCAGGCCTGCTGCGTGTCAAAGCCGCCCAATTGATCCAGCAGGTAGTCCGAACTGAAGAAGTTCTTCAGGTTGGTCAACTGCGGGTTGGTCTCGATCAGGTAACGGCCCTGCGGGTTGCGCGCCTGGGTGAACATGCCGTAGTCGCCCTGCGGCAGGCGGAACGTCGGCAGTGCCGTCGGGTCCACCGCAACGAACGGCGAGCCGCTGAAATCAGCCGGCACGAAGCTGACCTCCACACTGCCATCGGCGCCGATCTGCTCGACCCGCGTCACATCCTTCGTGGGCTGTGGGGCTGGGCTGCTCGGGTTGATCGCGATCTCGATACCGCCGACTCTGGAGGCGGTGGTCTGGTCATCGCCCAGGCTCCCGGTCAATTGCGCCAGGGTGTTATCGACCAGGCTGCCGTTCTGAATGTTGTTGGCAACAGTCAGTTTGACCTGGCCACCGGCCTGGATGGTCGCGGCGTAAACGGTATTGCCGTTCGGGCTCCAGGTGGTGACGTCGCTCATGCTGCTGAAGCGGTCATCGGCAGAGCGACTGATCAGCTCGTTGAAACCCGCCTCGTCGAAATGACCGCCCGCTACTGCGGCGTTGAACGCGGGGACGTCGACGAACTCCATCTGGTCCCAGTACCCGGTAGCAATCCTTCCCGGTGTGCCGCGCTGGATGATCTGGATGCCTGAACGGGAAACGGCCCCCTGGTTGAGCAGGCTGTCGGCGACCAGGGTCATGTCGCCGTTGGCCGCCATCAGGCTGTAGCGGTTTTCGATGTGCTGGGCATCTACCGTCAGGCCTTTACCTGCCACCAGCCGCGCCGACGGCGAGTTCTTGGTCGGTGTCTCGTCGAGCACCTTGGTGATGGTGATGGTGCCGCGCTTGAACGAATCGCCACCGCCGCAGTGCTGCCCACACACCCAGGACAGGCTCCCGGACACCAGCCCCTTGCCCAGCTTGAACTCGGCTTTGGCGTTGGTCAGCTCGATGGCCTTGATGTCGATGTTACCTGCGCTTTCGACGCTGCCGGACAGGTTGCTGAACAGGCTGCCCTTGTCGCCATCCAGGCCGGCGAAGCTGAGGTCGCCGCCACTGTAGATATCGCCGTAGTAGTTGCTCAGGGTATCGCCGCGCACACTGAGCCCGGTACCGCTGAACAGCACGCTGTCCTGGTCGTTGTAGACACCATCCGCAGCTGTCAGGTGGGCCGACTTCAAGGCGCCGAGGCTGCCGCGGTTGTTGATGCGTGCAGCTTCGATGGTCAAAGCCTGGTCGGCTACCAGGCGGCCAAGGTTGTCCAGCGTGCCTTGCAGGGTCAGTCGGATATCGCCGCCACTGGCCAGGCGCCCGTTGTCCTGGGTGAGATTGGTGGCGCCAATGTCGATGAGTTTCAGCGACGAGAGGGTACCGGTGTTGGTCAGGTCGCCAGCAAGCTTGAGGGTCAAGTCACCGTCGGTGATCAGCTCGCCAGCGTTGTCCAGGCTGGCCATGTCGAAGGTCAAGCTGCCCGCACTGGCGATACGCTCGCCCACGGCCAACGCCAGGCCCTGATGGCTGGTATAGGCCAAACCACCGTTGAGCTGCCAATTGCCCACACCCTCTACCTGGCCAACACGCCAGTCGCCCATGCCATGCCCCAGCAACTGCCCGCGACTACCCTGCAATGCCGCCAGATCGAGGGCGAACACGCCTTGGCCGGCATGCTCGATATGGCCATCGTTGTTGAGCAGGCTCGCGGTATCGAGTGTGAAGCCGTGGCTGCCGATCGCCACCTTGCCGCTGCGGTTGTCCAGCTCATCGCTCAGGACAATTCGGCTGGAGTCACCGCCTAGCGCTCGTAGTTGTCCCTCGACACTGTTGTCCAACCGCTCGCCTTCGACCACCAGACCAGTGGCGGACTCCACCAGGCCTGCGCGGTTGTCGATTCGCTTCACGATCAGTTGAAGGTTGCCCTTGAGGCTAGCAATCAGCCCGAGCGTGCCCTCCAGCGCGCTGTTGTCCAACGATGCAGCGGTTATCTCTACGTTGGCACCTTTGATGCTGCCGCCCTGGTTGTGCAGCTCGCCCTCATCCCCCATGCGCAGTACCAGCGCAGCGTCTTCGGCAAGCAAGGCGCCCTGCTGGTTCTGCACGGCTGCTGCAACCACTTCGAGCCCCTCGCTACCGGCCAGCACCTTGCCCTGCTCGCGGTTATCGATATCGGCCGCCTGCAGTTTCACCTGGGTGCCCAGTACCTGGCCGCCACGATTGTCGATTTGCCCCTGTTCGGCGGCCAGTTGCACCTGCTTGCCCACAACCACGCCGCCGCGGTTGTCGATGTTGGCCGCCTCTATCGCGATGGCGCCAGTGGTGGACTGCAGGCGCCCTCCCTGGTTGTTCAGGTCATCGCTGGCGATTATTTCGAGCTTGCCATTTTCGGCACTGACTCGACCCTGCAGGCTGTTGTCCAGGCTGGTCAGGTGCGCGGTCAGGTTGTCAGCAATGAGCGCACCGCCCTGGTTGAGCACTTCACCGCCAGTCAGCAGCAGTGAGGTACCGGCCAGTACCTTGCCTTCGCGGTTATCCAACTGCTCCTTCGCATGCACGGTCGCAGTACCGCCGCTGGCAGTGATCGCCCCCTTGCGGTTGTCGATGCGCGCGGCCGAAACGTCGACTTCGCTGGCCACTAGGCTGGCACCCTGGTTATCCAGGGTTTGTGTGGCACCGACGCCGATCTTGCGGCTGGCAATCACGCTGCCGCGGTTGGTCACCTGATCAGCGGTTAGCGTTACATCCCCGGCGGCATTGCGGCTGCCATCGAGGTTGACGCCGGCATCGATGCTACCGCCGTTGTTCAACCGGCCACCGCTTTCGAGGCGAATGCTGTCATGGGCCGCCAGGCTCTTTTGGCTGTCGAGATCCCCCTGAGCCTTGATCGTCAGGTCGCGGCCCGCATAGACCGGGCCATCGAGCTGAACGCTATCGGCGTTGACCTTGACCGCGCCGCTGGAAACCACCTGAGCCATTGTGAGCTTGCCGTTGGCATCGATCTGGATGTTCCCGGCGCTGGTGGCCATGTTGCCCGCCAGACGCACGCCTACACCCTTTTCCGTACCCACCAGGCGAATGGCGCCGGCATACATCCCGCCCAGCGCCGAGCTGTCGATGGCCAGCTCCGGCGCCTGGCTGCCGTCAGCGGCTCGGGCGACAGCAGTGAGGTCATCGGCCTTGACATCATTGCGCCCGGTGATGACGTTCAGCTTCTTGGCGTGGATCTCTGCGTTGATCCGGGCGCTGCGGGTAATCACGTCGAACTGCTCGACCTTGCCCGCCCGGAACCCATTGCCCTCGAAGTTGACGCTGCCACCGTCGACCTGGTAGCGCTCGACACGGCCTTTCTCGATCACAGGCTTGCCCGTAGTGAGCGTCACCCGCGGGGTGTTGATGAAACCGCAGCCGTTGCACGTGATGCCATAAGGGTTGGCGACGATCACATGCGCCGACTGCCCCGCCACTTCGGTATAGCCACGCAGTTGGCTGGGGCTGTTACCGGTGACTTCGTTGAGAATGACCGACGCAGCCCCGCCTTTCAGGTTGGGGTTGCCCAGGATGATCCCGCCCAACTCGGTGGGCTGGGTTCGGTTAGGGGCATTGTTGAGGATCAGTCCCTGACTGCCGACGTTGTAGTCCTGGAACTGGTTGTGTGACAGCCCGCTGCCATTGGGCGCGGCAATGTTGACGATGGGCACGCCATTACCCGCCTGCCCAAGCGTCGTGCCTGGAGCGCTGACTACCAGCCCCTCGGCCTGCACCAGCAACGGCTGCCAGAACATGGCATTCGCCAGAATGAACGCCAGCCCACGCTTGGGCAGGCCAAGGAAGTGCTCACAGCGTGTCAGGGCAGCGGAAGGCTGGCGTGCAAGGAAGGCGAGCTGGCGAACGTCCATGGTCGAGAATCTCGTATCGGTCTAAGCAGAAGGCGCAATGGCTAGAGGAAGAAGTCGAGGCGGAAATAAGTGGGTGTCTCCCGGGCTTCGATCGGCCCAGGGCGCTCCAGTGAGTGCGCGAACGTCACGCTGGCGGCCATGTTCTGCCCTCGGGCGAACAACTCCAGCGAGTGACTCGACATACGCCCGTGCATTTCGGCGTTGTAGCGGTCATGGCGAATGACACCCTGGTCGTAGCCAAGGCCGATGCCGTACTCAGCCAGCACCGGGCGCAGCCAGTCGATGCTGACCGGGCGATTCCAGCGCAGGTCGCTGCGCCAGTAACCGCCACTGTCACCTGACAGGCTCTGGTCCTTGTAACCACGAATCGACGACTGGCCGCCCAGGCTCATACACTGCGGGCTGAACAGCACATCCTCGCTACGCTGGCCGGTCACCAGACTGCTCAGGCTGAAGGACTCACCCCACAACTGGAAGGGCTGCAGGTAGCTCAACGTAGCGGTGTACTTGCGATAGCGGGCATCTTGCTGCCCAGGGCGGGGGGCGTGATTGCCCTGGGCGTCCAGGGCGCCGATACCGTTCTGCATGCCCAGGTCAAGGTTGATATAGGCATTGCCGACCCGTCGGCCATGGTTGATGCCGAACTGTGCCTCGCTGATGCGATTGCTGCTGTTCCTGAGCTTGCTGTCTTCGATGAAATTGTTGGTGCGCAGGTGCGCAAGCCCTGTGCTTACCGAGG
Source organism: Pseudomonas oryziphila (assembly GCF_003940825.1). Lineage (NCBI taxonomy): Bacteria > Pseudomonadati > Pseudomonadota > Gammaproteobacteria > Pseudomonadales > Pseudomonadaceae > Pseudomonas > Pseudomonas oryziphila. The sequence continues at coordinate 3,326,585 of NZ_CP034338.1, forward strand.
TCTTGCTGACAGCATCGCGAAAGATCACCCGCTCCAGGTACAGCTGATGATTCCGACTTTCACCGCTCTGCTTGAAGTCGAAACCCAGGGCCTGAATCTGCGAGCGGTATTCACTTTGGCTGTAGGTGTAACTGAGGTTCCACCAACCAAACGGCACACTGTAGCGAAGCATCGCGTTGTTCGAGGTTTTCTGGCGATCGCTGACCGCGTCATGTCCGCCGCGCAACAGCAGTTGATCGGACAAGCCCAGGGGGCTGTCCCAATCGAATGAGGCCCCCCACTGCTGCTCACCGGTACTCGCCTGCCCATCGTTATGCCGTGACAAACCCACCCGCCATGGTTTCTGTCGGGTATTCCTGACCAGCACCTCACTGCCGCCAATACGCTCGCCGGGCGCCAGTTCCATCTTCGCGTTGTTCGACGGCAGGCGATTGAGCTGGTCAACCATCTGCTCGATTTCGCGCAGGTTCAGCAGGTCACCGGGCTTACCGGGAAAGCTCATGGCCAATTCGCGTTCGGACAACCCACTGTCCTCGGCGCTACGAACACGCTCAAGGCGCCCCTCGACGACAAGCACCTGCAAAGCGCCGCTGGACAGATCCTGTTGCGGCAGATAGGCACGGCTGGTGACCAGCCCCTTGCCGAGGTAATGATCGGTGATTGTCTTGAGCAACAGATCGAGCTGCGCCACCCCCAGGCACTGGCCAGTGAAGGGAGTGAGCAGGCGTTGGCGCTCGGCACTCGACAGACTGTCAGCCCCTTCCAGGTCGATGGAACTGATCGGGAAGCAACGCTCATCGTTGGACGCTGAAGGGGTTACCGGGTTGCCGGACTGCCCCGGCAGGTTCTTGAGATCCTCCAGGCGACGGCTCTGCTCCTCGAGCAAGCGGTCCTGGCGCTCGCGGATAAGATCCGTATCGCCAGGGGTCGCCGCCGATACAGTGCTTGGGAACAACAAGGCGCCAAGGATCCCTGTGGTTCGTAAGAAGTGGTTCGTCCTGGAAAACATTTAATGGTCACGTGCGCATGATGTCACTACGACATCATTGGGCGCGCGATTCTACCAGTCGACTTGTTGACGTCAATTTTTTGCGCTTATCAGGACGGCCCTGACAACGACGTCCACCCGCCATGCCTTCAATCGCGATAGCCAGGCGCCACCTTGTCCAGCAAGCGCAACAACGCCGCCCAGGCCAACTGCATCGCGTCCGGATCGGTCAACTGCCCCTCCTCCAACGGCCGCCCGGGGTCATTGAACTGCCGCTCGGTATGCGCGCACACCGCATGGGGCGGCAACACCAGCTTGCCGCTGGCCTGGGCGGCGAGCTGGATCTCGCAGGCTTTCTCCAGGTAGTACATGCGCATGAACGCCTCACTCACGCTGCGCCCTACGGTCAGCAGGCCGTGGTTGCGCAGGATCATCACCGGCTGCTGCCCCAGGTCGGCCACCAGCCGCTGCTGTTCGCTCAGGTCCAGCGCCACGCCCTCATAGTCGTGGTAGGCGACCTTGCCGTAGAACTCCATCGAGATCTGGTTCACCGGCAGCAACCCGCACTCCAGCGCCGCTACCGCGCAACCGGCGCGGGTATGGGTGTGCAGCACGCACTGCGCATCTTCCCGGGCACCATGGATGGCGCTGTGGATCACAAAACCCGCCGGGTTCACCGGATAAGGCGAAGGCTCGACGGCATGGCCGTGCAGGTCGATCTTCACCAGGTTGGAAGCGGTGATTTCATCGAACATCAAGCCGTAGGGGTTGATCAGGAAATGATGTTCGGGGCCCGGCAGGCGCACCGAGATATGGGTGAAGATCAGGTCGGTCATGCGAAAGTGCGCGATCAGCCGGTAGCAGGCCGCCAGCTCCTCGCGCAGGTGTTGTTCGGTAGGCATGGTCACGGGTTCCAGGTTTATGAGGGGTGGCTGGAGAGTAGAAGACTGTCCAGCCGCGATGGGTTACTTGCTGGCCGCCCAGGCGTTGAAGCGCTCCTCCAGCTCTTCGCCATGATCGACCCAGAACTCGACGTTCATGGCCAGGGCGCCCTCGAGGTTCTGCTTCGAGGTCGGCACCCACTTGGCCAGCTCCGGCGCCAGCGCGGCAGCCGCCTGGGTGTTGGTCGGGCCGTAGGGGATCTGTTCGACGTAACGCACCTGCGCTTCGGGCTGGTTGGTGTAGGCGATCAGCCGCTCGGCCTGCTGCACATGTTTCGAGCCCTTGATGATCGCCCAATAGTCCATGCCGTACAGACTGCCGGGCCACACCAGCGCCAGCGGGCTGCCGTTCTGTGCGGCGGCGGCGATGCGGCCGCTGTAGGTCGAGGTCATCACCACGTCGCCGGCGGTCAGCCATTGCGGCGGCTGGGCGCCCGCCTCCCACCACTGGATGCTGGGCTTGAGCTGGCTCAGCTTGGCGAACGCGCGGTCAACGCCTGCCGGGGTGGCCAGCACCTTGTACACGTCCTCTACCTTGACCCCATCGGCCAGCAGGGCGAACTCCAGGTTGTACACCGCGCGCTTGCGCAGGCCGCGCTTGCCCGGGTACTTCTTCACATCCCAGAAGTCGGCCCAGGAGGTCGGCGCCTGGGCCAGCTTGTCGCGGTCGTAGGCGATCGCCACGCTCCACACCAGCGCCGCCGAACCGCATTCCTGCGCGGCGTCGGCAATCAGCTGGTCCTTGTGGCCCAGCTTGTTCCAGTCCAGCCGCTCGTACATGCCTTCATCACAACCGCGCAGCAGGTCGGGTCCTTCGATCTGCACCACGTCCCAGTCGACACTGCCGGTGTCGACCATGACTTTGATCCGCGCCATCTCGCCGTTGTACTCGGTCTGGATCAGCTTGCTCTTGTCCTGGGCGCTGAACGGCTGGAACAACGCCACGTCCTGGGCCTTCTGCCCGGCACCGCCATAGCCCACCACGACCATGTCCGACCCCGCCTGGGCGCTGCCCAGGCCAAGCCACAACAGCACCGCGTACAACCCGGGTTTTCGTGCAAAAGCGCTCATCGATGGACCCTCTTTGTTGTTTTTGTGAGGTTCGCCCCTGAGGCGGGGTGCTGTCGAAACTAGACAACGACCAGTAAAAAAACAAGTTGATTTTTTACTATGGGTACACTTTTATAAGAAAAAACAACAACACCCCCGCTGGAGCCTGCCCGTATGTCGACCGCCTTCACGCACCTGTTCGAACCGCTGCAGCTCCGCGGCAAGCGCCTGAAAAACCGCATCATGTCCAGCGGCCACGACACCTCCATGCCCACCGACAATTTGGTCAACGAGCGGCTGATCGCCTATCACAAAGCCCGTGCCGAGGGCGGTGTCGGACTGATCGTGCTGCAGGTGGCCGGGGTGCATGACAGCGCCCGCTATACCTCCCATGTGCTGATGGCCACCGACGATGCCTGCATCGACGGCTACCGACGCCTGGCCGAGGTGTGCCACGCCCAGGGCACCGTGGTGCTGTCGCAGATCTTCCACCCGGGCCGCGAAATCATGGAGTCCGCCGACGGCCTGCTGGCGGTCGCCTATAGCGCCTCCGCCGTGCCCAACGAGCGCTTCCGGGTGATGCCGCGCGAGCTCGACCAGTTGATGATCGACGAGATCGTCGCCGGCTACGCGGCTGCGGCGCGGCGCCTGCACCAGGCTGGCATCGACGGTGTCGAAGTGGTCGCCAGCCACGGCTACCTGCCCGCGCAGTTCATCAACCCACGGGTCAACCGCCGCAGCGACGGTTACAACGGCGGCCTGGAACAGCGCCTGCGCTTTTTGCGCGAGATCCTTGCCGCCGTACGCGCCGCCACCGACGAGCAGTTCATCGTCGGCCTGCGCATCAGCGCCGACGAACGCGATGCCGAGGGCCTTACCGAGGACGAATCGCTGGCCGCCGTGCAGGCCCTGCAAGCGAGCCTGGATTACGTGCACATCGTCGCCGGCAGCTCCGCCTCGCTGGGCGGCGCCATCCATATCGTCCCGCCGATGGCCATCGAGGCGGCGTACCTGGCCCGCGAAGCCGGTACCTTCAAGTCGCGCCTGCAGATACCGCTGTTCGTCACCGGCCGGATCAACCAGCCCCAGGAAGCCGAACTGATCCTCGCCCGTGGCCAGGCCGATGTATGCGGCATGACCCGCGCGCTGATCTGCGACCCGCAGATGCCGAACAAGACCGACAGCGGCCGCGCCGAGGATGTGCGCGCCTGCATCGCCTGCAACCAGGCCTGCATCGGCCATTTCCATCGCGGGCTGCCGATTTCCTGCATCCAGCACCCGGAAACCGGGCGCGAACAGCAGTACGGCAACCTGCCCGCTGCCAGCGTGCGCAAGCGGGTCATGGTGATCGGTGGCGGCCCCGCCGGCATGAAGGCCGCCGCCGTGGCGGCGGCACGCGGGCACCAGGTGACGCTGTATGAGGCCAGCGCGCAACTGGGCGGCCAGGTGCTGCTGGCGCAGTTGCTGCCCCGGCGCAGCGAGTTCGGCGGCGCCAGCACCAACCTGCAACGGGAGATGCAGCTGGCTGGGGTCGAGGTAGTGCGCAATACCCGCGTCGACCGCGCCCTGGTCGAGCGCGAACGCCCGGACGCGGTGATCGTCGCCACCGGTGCCGAGCCCTACTGGCCGGCGTTCGAGCGTGGCGGCGAGCTGCAGGTGGTCGATGCCTGGCAAGTACTGCGCGACCAGGTGAAGCTCGGCCGTTCGGTGCTGGTGGTGGACTGGCGCTGCGACTGGATCGGCCCCGGTATCGCCGAGCGCCTGGTGCGCGCCGGGCACCAGGTGCAGCTGGCGGTCAACGGCACCCATTGCGGCGAGAGCCTGCCGTTGTATGTGCGCGACCAACTGGCCGGCGAGCTGCACAAGCTGGGCATCCCGATCACGCCCTATGCCCGCTTGTATGGCTGCGACGACAACAGTGTCTACCTGCAGCACACCGCCAGCGGCGAGGCGATGATCTTCGAAGGCATCGACACCCTGGTGCTGTGCCAGGGCCATCAGCCGGTCGACACCCTGGCCGAGCAGATCAAGGACCTCACCCAGGTGCAGCGCATCGGCGACTGCCTGGCCCCGCGCACCGCCGAGGAAGCGATCCATGAAGGCTTGAAGGTCGCCGCCGCCTTGTGAGCCTGTTTATACTCCGGGACTTTGCAGGGCCGACTGGAAACCGCCATGAATCGCCACATTGCCAAAGCGCCGCCACCTGCCGAGGACGGCAGCCCCGCGCCGCAGTTTCTCGGCACCCGCATCCGCGGCCTGCGCAAGCGCCGCGGCATGACCCTGGCCGAGCTGGCCGAACAGAGCGGGCTGACCGCCGGCTACATCAGCCAGCTGGAGCGCAACCTGTCCTACCCGTCGATCCCGGCGCTGTTCAACATCGCCCGCACCCTGGGCGTGACCATCCAGTGGTTCTTTGCCAGCGAAGCGATCACCGCCCCGGAAGACGAGGGCTATGTGGTGCGCAGGAACAGCCGGCTGAGCGTGCATTACGAAGACGGCATCGTCGACCAGCTGCTCACCCCGCAGCCCAGCCGCGAGCTGGAAATGCTGCATTCGCGCTTCCCCCCGGGCACCTACAGCGAGCAAAGCTACAGCCATGACGGCGAAGAGGCCGGTTACCTGCTGTGCGGGACCTTCGAGCTTTGGGTAGGCGAACGTCACTTCCAGCTGAGCGAAGGCGACAGCTTCAGTTTTTCCAGCCAGGAGCCGCACCGTTACGGCAACCCTGGCGACGTCGATGCGGTGGTGATCTGGGTGATCACCCCGCCGACCTTCTGAGCCCAGCACAAGAACAACACAAGGTGCCGCCCCATGACCGATCTGATCCTGCACGAACTCGACGAAGGCCTGCTGACCCTGCGCCTGAACCGCCCGGACAAGCTCAATGCGCTGACCAACGCCATGTACACCCGGTTGGCCGAGTTGTTCGAGGCGGCCAATGACGACCCGCAGGTCGAAGTGATCGTATTGACTGGCAGCGCCGAGTGCTTCACCGCCGGCAACGACCTGCCGGACTTTCTCGACCAGCCGCCCACCGACCTGAACAGCCCGGTGTTCCGCATGATGTGGGCGGTGCTGGCGCTGGACAAGCCGCTGATCGCGGCGGTTGCGGGCCCGGCGATCGGTATCGGCACCACCCTGCTGCTGCATTGCGACCAGGTGTTGGTCACCCGCGATACCAAGCTGCGCACGCCGTTCGTGCCGTTGGGCGTGTGCCCGGAGTTCGGCGCCAGCCTGTTGCTGCCACGCCTGCTGGGGCACGCGCGGGCCGCGCAGGTGTTGCTGTGCAGCCAGTTGCTCAGTGGCGAGCAGGCCGTGCTATGGGGGCTGGCGACCGAGCTGCTGGAGGATGGCGCACAATGCCAGGCCGCTGCAGTGAAACTGGCCCGACGCCTGCAGCGCCTGCCCAGCGATGCCCTGCGCATCAGCAAGCAATTGCTCAAGGATGCCCATCGCCAGGAGCTGGCGGCGACGGTTGAGCGTGAAGGCCTGGCGTTCATCGCCCGCCTGCAGACGCCCGAGGCGAAAGCGGCGCTGCGGGCGATGGTCAAGGGATGACCACAAACGCTTTGCGGCCCTTTCGCCGGCAAGCCGGCTTCCCACCTGATCGCGCCGAACTCAAGACCTACACTCTGCCTGTGGGAGCGGCGGTTCGCCGCTGCGGTTTACCCGCGAAGATGACACCTCGGTGCCTGGCACGGGCTACGCCCGTGTTCGCGGGTGAACCCGCTCCCACAGGGATCGCGCAGTTGTTGGAGTGGCGAGCAAGACAGTTGCCGCCACCTGGCCACGCTGACCTCAAGCAATGCAAGCAAGGGCGGCATGGCAGCCCCGGCGTCAAAAAACAAACCAGACGTACCTTTACGGAGACCTGAATGCTGCGTGTGTTCGAGCGATGGCTAGACCCCTTCCCACCCGATGAAGTCCCGCCGCCACCGGTGGGGCTGCTGCGTTTCCTGTGGGCCTGCACCCGCGGCGCCCGCGGCTACATCCTCGCCCTTGCGCTGTTCAGTGCCGGCGTATCGATCTACGAAGCCTGGTTGTTTTCCTTCCTCGGCCAGGTGGTCGACCTGCTCCCGGCCTGGCAGGCAGGCACCGCCGCAAGCGGTGAAGAAAGCCGCGTGCTGTGGGGCATCGGCCTGGTGCTGCTGGCCAGTATCGGGCTGGTGGCGCTGCGCACCCTGATGCAGCACCAGGTGCTGGCGATCAACCTGCCGCTGCGTCTGCGCTGGGACTTCCACCGCCTGATGCTGCGCCAGAGCCTGTCGTTCTTCTCCGATGAGTTCTCGGGCCGGGTCACCACCAAGGTGATGCAGACCGCGCTGGCGGTGCGCGAAGTGCTGTTCACCTTCATCGAGATCATTCCCGGCATCGGCGTATACTTCATCGCGATCATCGCCCTGGCCGGCGGTTTCGCCCTGCAACTGATGCTGCCGTTCATGGCCTGGCTGGTGCTGTTCGGGCTGGCGATGCTGTACTTCGTGCCGCGCCTGGGCAAAGTCGGCCAGGAGCAGGCCCATGCGCGCTCGTCGATGACCGGGCGCATCTCCGATGCCTACACCAACATCACCACCGTGAAGCTGTTCTCCCATTCCAAGCGCGAAGCGCACTTCGCCCGCGCGGCCATGGAAGACTTCAAGCTCACCGGTTTTCGCCAGATGCGCCTGGTCAGCCAGTTCGAGATCGTCAACCAGGCGCTGGTGGTCGCCCTGATTCTCGGTGCCGGCGGCTATGCCCTGTGGCTGTGGCACCAGGGCCAGGTCGGCGCCGGCGCCGTGGCGGCGATCACCGCCATGGCGCTGCGCATCAATGGCATGTCGCACTGGATCATGTGGCAGATGACCTCGCTGTTCGAGAACATCGGCACCGTGCAGGACGGCATGGCCACCCTCACCCGCGGCCCCAAGGTGCAAGATGCGCCAAACGCCGGCGTGCTGCAGACCCGCGGCGGCGCGGTGACCTTCGACAAGGTGAGCTTCAACTATGGCGGCGAACGCCAGGTGCTCGACGACCTCACCCTGCACATTCGCCCCGGCGAAAAAGTCGGGCTGGTGGGCCGCTCGGGTGCCGGCAAGTCCACGCTGATCAACCTGCTGCTGCGCTTCTACGACGTCAACAGCGGCACGATCCGCATCGACGGGCAGGACATCGCCGAGGTCACTCAGGACAGCCTGCGCAGCGCCATCGGCATGGTTACCCAGGACACCTCGCTGCTGCACCGCTCCATCCGCGACAACATCGCCTATGGCCGCCCCGACGCGAGCGATGCGCAGATTCGCAGCGCCGCGGTCAATGCCCAGGCCGATGGTTTCATCAGCCAGCTCAGCGACAAGCAAGGCAACAGCGGCTACGACACCCTGGTGGGCGAGCGCGGCATCAAGCTGTCCGGCGGCCAGCGCCAGCGCGTGGCCATTGCCCGGGTGATGCTCAAGAACGCCCCGATCCTGCTACTGGACGAGGCCACCAGCGCGCTGGATTCGGAGGTCGAAGTGGCCATCCAGGAAAGCCTCGACGAGATGATGCAAGGCAAGACCGTCATCGCCATCGCCCATCGGCTGTCCACCATCGCGGCCATGGATCGGCTGATCGTCATGGACGAGGGGCGCATTGTCGAGCAAGGCACCCATGCCGAACTGCTGGGCAAGAACGGCACCTATGCACGGCTGTGGCAGCACCAGAGCGGTGGGTTCCTGGGTGAGGACCAAGGGGTGGTCGAGAGCGTGGAGTAGGCCTGGCGGGGGGCTGCGTTGCCCCCCACCGGTCAATCAGGTGCGGAACCGTCGCACCAGCGTATCCAGCTCATTCGACAAGCCCGCCAGGCTCTGCGAATCCTGCCGCGCCGCCTGGGCCAGTTCGGCCACCAACTGCGCGTCACCGTGTATCTGGCTGATATGCCGATTGATGTCCTCGGCAACCTGGTGCTGCTCTTCGGCCGCCGTGGCAATTTGCGTGTTCATGTCGCGGATGACGTCCACCGACTCGCGGATCTGGCCAAAGCTGTCGCGGGCCAGGCCGATGCGGCTGACCGACTGCTGCGAAACTTCCAGGCTGGCGTGCATCTGCTCGGCGACCTGCGCGGTACGGCTGGCCAGGTTGCCCAGCAGGCCGTCGATCTCTGCGGTGGAGTCGGCGGTGCGCTTGGCCAGCGCCCGCACTTCGTCGGCAACCACCGCAAAGCCCCTGCCCTGCTCACCGGCACGGGCCGCTTCGATCGCCGCATTGAGGGCCAGCAGGTTGGTCTGTTCGGCAATTGAACGGATCGTGCCGAGGATCGACTGGATGGCATTGCTGTCGCGCTCCAGTTGCTGGATCGACTGGGCCGACTGCTCGATCTCCTGGCTCAGCCGATCGACGCTGTGCACCGCGGCGTCGATCTGCTGCTGGCCGTCACGGGCCTGTTGCTGGCCACTGTCGGCCGATTGCGCGGCCTGGCTGCAGGAGCGGGCGACCTCATTGGCGGTGGCGACCATCTCATGGAAGGCAGTGGACACCATGTCCACCGCTTCACGCTGGCGCCCGGCAGCCTCGGCCATGTCATGGGCAACACGTGTCGAACTGTTGGAGGTGCTGAGAATCTTGCCGGCGGCCGCACCGATGTGCTGGATCAGGCTGCGGATGGCACCGAGGAACTGGTTGAACCAGTTGGCCAGTTGCGCCGTTTCGTCACGGCCACGGATGTCCAGGTTGCGGGTCAGGTCGCCCTCGCCCTGGGCGATGTCCTCCAGGCCGCGGCTGACATTGTTGATCGGGCGCACGATCAGGTTGGCGAACGCGGTACCGACAACGGCGAACAGCGCAGCCAGCAGCAGCGCGATAGCGCCGATCAGCCAGCTCAGGCGCGAGGTGCTGCGCATCACTTCGTCGTGGCGGATCAGGCCGATGAAGGTCCAGCCCAATTGCTCGTCAGGGTAGATGTTGGCCATGAAGCGCTCGCCATTGATCTCGACCTCAAGCAGGCCTTTGCCGGCCTTGGCCAGGTCGGCGTAGCCATCGCCGAAACTGGCAAGCTGTTTGAAGTTGTGGCTGGCATCACGGGGGTCGACCATCACGTTGCCGTTGTTCTCCACCAGCATCACGTAGCCACTGTCGCCCAGCTTGATCTGCTTGAGGATCTCGGTCAGCCCTTTGAGCGACACGTCGATGCTGACCACGCCGCCCGGGTTGCCCAGTGGGTTGGCGACGGCGCGCACGATGCTGACCTGCACGGTGTCATCGGCGGCCCAGTAATAGGGCGCCGTGCGCAAGGTCTTGCCGGGGTTGGCGATCGCCAGCTGATACCAGGGGCGCTGGCGCGGATCGTAGTCGGCGAAGTCTTTCGTGGCGGGCCAGCCCACGTAACCACCGTCTGCTAGCCCATAGGAAACGTAGGCATAGCTGGGGTGGGCGTCCGCCAGATGGGTCATGAACTGGAAAATCTGCTGGTCCCGGGCGCCAAGCTCATTGCCGGTGCTGGCGCCCAGGTACTTGTTGACCTCACTGCCCGTGGCCGTGACCAAAGGTTGCGCGGCCAGGTAGTTGACGTTCTGCTCGATGCCCTGGAAGAACAGGCTCATCGCATTGCCTACCTGGCGAATTTCCCGCGTGCTGTTGTCGACGAAATTCTCTCGCGCCTCACCGCGCAGGTTGAGGACAACCAGCAAGGCAACCAGGCCTATCGGTATCACTGCGATCCCGGCAAAGGTCCACATCAGCTTGTGCTTCATGTTCATTCATCCCCCTTGAACCCGCGCAACGTTCACCCGGCCAATAGCCGTCGTTAGTGGGTCGCCATCTGGCGAGCATTGGTTTTTTCGCGACGCTGGTAGGCCAGCAGCAAGCCGGCGTACCAGAACGGCATGACGTACAGCGCAGTGCGGGTATCCGGCTCCAGGGCCAGCAAACACAGGACGAACAACAAAAACACCTGCGACAGCGCTGCGCAGGCCTTGCCGCCCGGGAGCTTGAAGGTGGATCGCTGGTGCGCCTGCGGGTTCTGCCGGCGGTAGGCAAAGTAAGCCATCAGGATCAGTGACCAGGTGACGATGATCATCACTGCCGAAATGGTCGACACCAAGGTAAACACCGTCATGACTTCCGGGATCACGAACAGCAGCGTCAAGGCCAGGGCCATGCATACACCCGAGAACATCAGCGCACGGACGGGCGTGCCCGTGCCCGACAGGCGCCCGAATGCCAAGGGTGCCTGGCGCTGATGGGACAGGCCGTAGAGCATCCGCGATCCCGAATACACGCCACTGTTGGCCGATGACGCCGCCGACGTGAGCACGACAAAGTTGATGATGCCGGCAGCGGCCGGAAGCCCGCCCAGCAAGAACAGCTCGACGAACGGGCTGCGATTGGCGGGGACGTTGGCCCATGACACCACACTGATGATGCACGCCAGCGCCGCGACATAGAAAAGCAGGATACGCACCGGGATGGTGTTGATGGCCTTGGGCAGGGTTTTCTCCGGGTTCTTTGCCTCGGCGGCGGCAGTGCCGACCAGTTCAGTGCCGACGAACGAAAAAATCGCGATCTGAAAGCCCGCCAGGAAGCCCAGGATGCCGTGGGGCATGACCACGCCCGGGGCAACCAGGTGGCTGAAGGACGCCGTCACCCCCGCTGGCGATGTGTAGGCAGTGGCAACCATTACCAGCCCGGTGATCACCAACAGCACGATGGCAACGACCTTGATCAGCCCGAACCAGAACTCGACCTCGCCGAACGCCTTGACCGCGAGCATGTTCAGGCCCAGCAGCAGGAACATCGTGGCAAAGGCCGGCAGCCAGGTGGGCAGATCGGGGTACCAGTACTGCATGAAGCCCGCCACCACAACCACGTCCCCCACGGCCGCCACCACCCAGCTGAGCCAGTAGGACCAGCTGAGGATGTATCCGGCGCGTGGCCCCAGATAGTGGTGCACGAGGTCGGCGAACGAGCCCATTTCGAAGTTGGCGAGGAGCATCTCGCCCATCGCCCGCATGATGCAGAAAACGAAGAAGCCGATGATCGCGTACACCAGGATGATCGAGGTGCCCGACAGCGCGATGATCTTGCCTGAGCCCATGAACAGGCCGGTGCCTATGGCGCCACTGATCGAGATGAGTTGGATGTGGCGATTTTCGAGCCGCCGCTTGAGCACACGACCATTTTCTGCTGTCGCGTCAGGCGCGTCACAGGTGTGTTGCATCATTAACCTCTTATTCTTTTTGGTAAACCTGGTCTTTAACCACACCCTTGTAAAACTGGCACGCACGTACAGTTCTCTTGAGTACTTGAAAGTTGCAAGACAGGGATGGGAAACCACACAGACGACAATAAAAATCCAGTGACGTAATTTCACCGGACTGGCTAGCTTTTCGAAACTCGGAACTATTGAGCCGACTTATTCTGCCAGTCGACCTGGCCAAGCGGAACATAACAAACTGCGCACACCGCACCCCGGTTCATACAAAGTGCCAGCCACGGCTGACACAGTGCCCAGTGACACGGCCGAAACCGGCAGGCCGGGTGATCACATTTTGAACGTGGACAGCAAAATGCTGGTTTCGGTGTTCTCGATATGGGGGATCGAGCGAATGGAGTTCAACACCCGGTCAAAGCCTTCCAGCGTGTCGGCACGCAGTTCCGCCATCAGGTCCCAGCGGCCGTTGGTGGTGTGGATGGCGACCACATTGGGGTGCCCGCGCAGCGCACGCTTGACCTCGGCAGCATGGTGACCACTGATGGCGATACTGGTGATGGCCCTTACCCCTTGCTCGGGAGCATCCGCGCGCAGGCGGATGGTGTAGCCCAGAATCACGCCCTGTTCTTCCAGCTTGGTGATCCTGTTCTGCACCGTTGCCCTGGCGACCCCCAGTTTTTTCGCGAGCGTCAGGACTGGCGTGCGCGCATTGTCCCGCAGCAGCGCGACCAGCGCCCGATCAATATTATCCATGTTGAATACCAGGCTGTTCAGATTGTCATTTGAGGGGCGCAGATTGTGTAGAAGTCTTTCAAAACTGGCAACCTGCACGCTTCATATTGACGCCTTCTTTCATCACAATTTTCCGGCAGTTGATATTGCACGCCCGGCGATTAAAACGCGCTTGCCAAGTGCACTGTTTAATTGACACCCCCGACACGCTCGGACTTGATTCGTGCCTGGGGTGCATTTCCATTAAAACAAACCCGACGCGCAGCCGATGTTGCTGCACGCACTCAACCCCGGTAATAACAAGATGGCATTTCCAACACGTTCGATTCAGGCACCTGCGGCAGTGGTCATGGTCCGCCCACATGCCTTCACCCCCAACCCGGAAACCGCAGCAGACAACGCCTTCCAGAGCGCCAACCCTGACATCGCCACGGCAACCCTCGCCGAAGTGGCCCGTGACGAAGTCACCCAGGCGGCGCAGCGGCTCATGACCGAGGGTGTGCGGGTTCACCTGTTCGATGACCTGGGCGAACACGACACGCCTGACTCGGTGTTCCCCAACAACTGGTTCTCCACCCACCCGGGTGGCCATGTCGCCATCTACTCGATGTACTCGAAGAACCGTCGCCGCGAGCGCCGGGCCGATGTCATCGAGATGCTCAAGCACGAGTACCGGGTGCAGGACGTGATCGACTACTCGGGCCTGGAGCAAGACGAGCTGTTCCTGGAGGGCACGGGGGCGATGGTGTTCGACCACTTGTCCAGGGTCGCCTACACCGCGCGCTCGAACCGCGCCGACCCGATAGCCCTAGAGCGGTTCAGCACCCACTTCAATTTCGAGCCCATGGTGTTCGATACGGCGGATGAAAAAGGCTCGCCGATCTACCACACCAACGTGCTGATGTGCGTGGCGACCGAGTTCGCCCTGGTGGGGTTCGACACCTTCACCAACAAGGCGCGGGCCGAAGAGGTACGCATGCGCCTGATCGAATCCGGCCGAGATGTGATTGACCTGACCAACCAGCAGATCAACGAGTTCGCGGGCAACGCCATCGAGCTGTCCGGGCGGGATGGGCGGCTTCTTGCGCTGTCGCGCCGAGCATTCAACAGCCTCACGGCCGAGCAGCGCCAGCGCATAGAGCGCTCGGCGCGGCTGGTACCGCTGGACGTGCCGACGATCGAAATGGCGGGTGGCTCGGTGCGCTGCATGATCGCGGGCATTCATCTTTCCCCTCGCCAATAGGGCCCAGCGCGAGCTGTCGTGACTGCGTCTGCAACGACTCGATCGGTCGCAGCCCAGCCCCATCACGACAGGTTTCATTGCGGCCTATCCGGGACACTTCCGAGGGCGGGTTGCGGTGCCGAGAGCGCCGCCAGCCCGCCCTACCAACAAGAACGGAAACCCCGACATGACTCGACACGCCCTTAGCCGCATCGCCATCGCCCTGCTGCTCGCCAGCGGCGCAAGTTTCGCCCACGCCGCCCCCTTGCTCGACACCGGCCGCAACGACGCGCCCGCTGCTGCGACCCTGGCACACAGCAACGCATGGCTGGAAATCGACCCGCTTGCCTTCGAGCACAACATCGCGCGTATCCAGAAACTGGTCGCCGGCAAAAGCCAGATCTGCGCGGTCATGAAGGCCGACGCCTATGGCAACGGCATTGCGCTGCTGGTGCCAGCGGCCATGCGCATGGGCGTCAGCTGCATTGGCGTTACCAGCAACGAAGAGGCACGCGTGGTCCGCGAAAAAGGCTTCAAGGGGCGGCTCATGCGGCTGCGCATCGCCAGCCTGGGCGAGGTGCAGGATGCGCTGCCCTATGCCATGGACGAGTTGGTCGGCAACCTGGAAGTGGCGCAGCAACTGGATGCCCTGGCCAAGCGCAGTGGCCAGCGGCTGAAGGTGCACCTGGCACTCAACTCCGCCGGCATGGGCCGCAACGGCGTGGAAATGGGTACGCCCCAAGGGCTCAAGGACGCGGTTGCCATGGCTACCCTCGGGCATCTGGAGGTGGTCGGCATCATGACCCACTTCCCAGTGGAGGAGCGTGAGGATGTGCTCAAGGGCCTTGCCCGATTCAAGGAACAGTCGGCGCTGCTGATCCGCCAGGCCAAGCTCGATCGCAGCAGACTGCTGCTGCACTGCGCCAACACCTTCACCACCCTGGAGGTGCCTGAAGGCTGGTTGGACATGGTGCGCCCGGGCGCTGCGCTATACGGCTACCCCGTGGGCGGCCACAAGGGGTTCGAGCGTGTCATGCAGTTCAAGTCGCAGGTGGCAGCGGTCAACAGCTACCCGGCCGGCAGTGGCATCAGCTACGACCACACCTATACCCTGAGCCGTGACTCGCGGGTGGCCAACATTCCCGCAGGCTATTCGGACGGCTATCGTCGCGCTTTCTCCAACAAGGCTTCGGTGCTGATCAATGGCAAGCGCGCGCCGGTGATTGGCAAGGTCACCATGAATACCCTGATGGTCGACGTCACCGACATCCCGGGGGTCAAGGCGGGCGATGAAGTGGTGCTGTACGGCAAGCAAGGGGCTGACGAGATCACCCAGGCAGAGCTCGAGACCATCAACGGGGCGTTGCTGGCCGACCTCTACACGATCTGGGGCAACTCGAACCCGAAGGTGTTGAAAGCCAAGTGATGGCGCGCGGCATCGCCTGCTTGTAGGCACTAGGCCTTGTACGAAGAGTTTCGTGGGAGCGGGCTTGCCCCGCGATGGAGTGCGAAGCACTCCTGTACCCGATATCAAACAGTGTCAAAGATGCCGCAAACTCAGGCTTTGCTGCCGCGTTGCGGCAGATCGCGGGGCAAGTCGCATCGGCGCACCGCCGCTCCCACAACGTTGGATGACCATACTTTTCGTAAAGAGCCTGGTAGCCAGCCGCCTCCCGACGCTCAACGCACCTGCCCCGCAATCAACCCCAGCGCGATCACGATCATCACCATCCCCGACACCCGCCCGACCACCTGCGCCGCCGCCGGCCGGGTCCGCAGCACCGCCTTGGCGCCATACCCCACCATCAGGTACACCACCAGCGAACTGGCCAGGTGCACCAGCCCCAGCAGCAGGATCTGCAACCACACCGGCCAGCTCGCCTGCGGGTCGGTGAACTGCGGCAACAGCGCCAGGAACAGCAGGAACACCTTGGGGTTGAGGCCGCTCACGCAGAAACCCTTGAACGCCCAGCGCGACCCGGAATCCGTCTCGCCACCTTCCCCGGCCTCGGGCACCGCCGGGCGCAGCAGCAGGTTGCCGCCCAGCCACAGCAGGTAAACGCAGCCCGCCAGGGTCAGCAGGGTCAGCGCCAGCGGGTGCCCGGCGATAAGGCTACCGACCCCGGCCGCGACGACCAGCGTCACCAGAAAATGCCCCGAGAGCATCCCCGCCACCGCCGGCATCACCCAGCGCCCACGCATCCCGGCGGAAATGGCATAGGCCCAGTCGGCACCGGGGGTGATCACGAACAGCAAGGACACGGCCCAGAACGCCGCCAATACACTCATGGCCACTTTGAATCTTCCTTCCACAGGGGTTTCGTTGGAAGCAAGATTACGGATATCGCCCGGGGATTTTCTTTCGTATATTCCCCATCCCAGTCAGCAACCTGGAAGATTCTTCCCTCATGGACCGAACCGATCGAAAGATCCTTGCCGAACTGCAAAAAGACGGGCGCCTGTCGGTAACCGAACTGGCCGAACGCGTGGGCTTGAGCCTGTCGCCCTGCCACCGCCGGCTCAAGGCGCTGGAAGAGTCCGGCGCCATCCTCGGCTACCACGCCCGCCTGGCCCCCAGCGCCCTGGGCCTGAACTTCGCCGCGCTGGTGTTCGTCACCCTGCGCGAGGTTACCCGCCAGCCGGTGGCGGACTTCGAAGCGGCGGTTTCGCAGATACCGCAGATCGTCGAGGCGCAGCGGCTGTTCGGCGACCCGGATTACCTGCTGCATGTGGTGGCCAAGGACCTGCCGGCGTTCCAGAAGCTGTATGACGAGCAGCTGACCAGCATTCCCAATGTGAAGCGGTTGAGTTCGACGTTGGTGATGAAAGAGGTGATCCAGGATCGGTTGTTGCCGATGTAGTTTTTTCAGTTTTTCGGTTGCCTGTGCCGGCCTCTTCGCGGGTAAATCGCAGCGGCGAACCGCCGCTCCCACAGGTGCACCGCCATCACTGTGGGAGCGGGTTTACCCGCGAAGAGGCCGACATGGCCACTCAAAACTCATGCTCCATTCATGGGCATGCCGCACCAACAACGGCCATGCCGGCCTCAGTATCCAACCCTATCGCGCCGCCTCCCGCTGCCTCCGCCCACCTGGCACCCACCTTGCTACCGTCCCCCGCTTAACCTTTTGCCAGCCTTAGCTTTTTTAAGGTTCATGAGCACAAATTTACTAATTTCCCCTTGCCTGCCCCGCCGCCATCATCGCTCCAACAAGAACGCGTCGCCCCTTGTCGGCACGCGCCCGGCAACTTCGGTTGCGCCCTCCTTGCCTTGGAGTCATTCATGACCAGTGCAGCCAATTCGGCACCCCTCATCGAGAAACACACGATCGGCTACGTGCCGCCGCAAGACCGCCATGGAAAGGTAAGGGATCTGTTCACACTGTGGTTCGGCGGCAACATCGCGCCGCTGCCGATCGTCACCGGCGCCTTGGGCGTGCAGCTGTTCCACCTCAACCTGGTATGGGGCATCGTCGCCATCCTGGTCGGCCACCTGCTTGGCGGCGTGCTGATGGCGCTGCATTCGGCCCAGGGCCCGCAGATGGGCATCCCGCAGATGATCCAGAGCCGTGCCCAGTTCGGTTCGCTCGGCGCGCTGCTGGTGGTGGTGATCGCCGGGGTGATGTACATCGGCTTCTTCGCCTCCAACATCGTCCTGGCCGGCAAGTCGCTGCACGGCGTGGTCGACAGCGTGCCGGTACCGGTGGGCATCGTCGTCGGCGCGCTGGGCTCGGGCATCATCGGCATCATCGGCTACCGCTTCATCCACGTGCTCAACCGCATCGGCACCTGGGTGCTGGGCATCGGCATCGTGGTCGGTTTCGGCTACATCTTCAGCCATGTGCAGAGCGACGACTTCCTCACCCGCGGCGGCTTCAACCTGGCCGGCTGGCTGGCCACCGTGTCGCTGGCGGCGCTGTGGCAGATCGCCTTCGCCCCCTATGTGTCGGACTACTCGCGCTACCTGCCGGCCGACGTGAAAGTGTCGTCGACCTTCTGGACCACTTACCTGGGTTCGGCGCTGGGCTCGAGCCTGTCGTTCATCTTCGGCGCCGTCGCCGTGCTGGCGATCCCTGCGGGCATGGACACCATGGACGCCGTCAAGCTCGCCACCGGCACCCTCGGCCCGGTGATGCTGGTGTTGTTCCTGCTCAGCGTGATCAGCCACAACGCCCTCAACCTGTATGGCGCGGTGCTGTCGATCATCACCCTGGTGCAGACCTTCGCCCACCGCTGGATCCCCACCGCCAAGAGCCGCGCCGTGCTGTCGCTGCTGGTACTGGCCGCCTGCTGCGTGGTGGCGGTGTTCGCCTCGGCGGACTTCATCGGCCACTTCGTCGACATGGTGCTGGTGCTGCTGGTGGTGCTGGTGCCGTGGACCGCGATCAACCTGATCGACTTCTATGTCATCCATAAAGGCGACTACGACATCCAGTCGATCTTCAAGGTCGATGGTGGCATCTACGGCCGCTATAACCCGCAAGCGCTGCTGGCCTACGCCATTGGCATCGTGGTGCAGATCCCGTTCATGAACACCCCGCTGTATGTCGGCCAGGTGTCCGCCTACATCAACGGCGCCGACCTGTCCTGGCTGGTGGGCCTGGCGGTGACCACGCCGCTGTACGGGTGGCTGGCCAGCCGCGACAGCGCTTACCGTCGTCGCCAGACGAGCGCCAAGCTGGCGGCTGCGGCCTGACCAAAGTCATTGGCAGCGCTTCATGCGAGGGCCCATCGCAGGCTTCGCCAGCTCCCACAGGTAATGCATTTCGGTCACACGATGCACAGCCTTGTGGGAGCTGGCGATAGCCTGCAATGAGGCCAGCACAGGGTGGCTTGGCTTCAATCCTTACAACGCCACCAGCCGCTCCCGCAGAAACTCCACGAACACCTGCACCGGCCGGGCCACTTGCCGGCGCTGCGAGTACACCGCCGACAGCTGCAGCGCCGACAGCGTCCAGTCCTCCAGCACCTGCACTAGGCGCCCGTCATCCAGGGCCTTGCCGACGATGAAGGTCGGCAGGTAGGTGATGCCCATCCCCGCCACCGCCGCATCCCTGAGCATCTCGCCATTGTTGGCGCGCATGCGCCCGCTCACGGCGATGCTGGTGCCCTTGCCCTCCCCCTTAAACTGCCACTGCACCTGCCGCGCATGCCCGTAGGGCAGGCAGTCGTGCCCGCGCATCTGCTCCGGCGCCAGCGACGTGCCATGTGCCGCCAGGTAAGCGGGACTGGCGCAGTACACCCGCTCCACCGCCCCGATACGCCGGGCCACCAGGCTTGAGTCTTCCAGGATGCCGATGCGCAGGGCCAGGTCGTAGCCCTCGCCGATCAGGTCCACGGCGCGGTCGCTCAGGTCCACCTCCACATCCACGCCGGGGGTGCAGTTGCAGGAACTTGGTCAACCGGCAACCCAGATGGGCGATGGCGAACGACAGCGGCGCGCTCAGGCGCAAAGTGCCGCGCAGCTCGACGGTCTGCCCGCTGATGGCCTGCTCGAGCAACTGCACTTCATCGAGCAGGCGCAGGGCGTTCTGGTAGTAGCGCTCGCCCAGGGGCGTGGCATCCAGGCGCCAGGTCGAGCGGTTGAGCAGGCGCACGCCCAGGCGTTCTTCCAGTTGCATCAGGCGCCGGCTGACGAACTGTTTGGACAGGCCAAGGCGCTCGGCGGCGGTGAAACTGCCTGCGGCTGGCGTGACGGTGACTGCGGTGCGCTACAACGGCATGATCCACGACTACGGGCTGCTCAACCCGCTGAGCCAGATACCGGCGGTGAAGGCCGCGATGCGCCAGCCGGCTGGGGAGTTGAAGGTGCACTTGCAGTAAACGCGTGAAACCCGATGGGCCGCCTGGCGGCCCATTGTGCTGCATCTGGCCCACAGCAAATCCGTCAGTTCATGCGCGGTCGAAATTGACGAACAGATACAGGAAGGCCATGCATGCCAGACTGACCGATATGCAGTAAAAACTAAGTTTCATGCGTTTTTTCAGATAGGGAGGGAACAAGCGACTGTCCTCTGCATCCAACCACCCCTGACGGATACCCAATCTTGGCCAGATGATGCCCGCCGTCATCGCACTCACGGTCGACAATCTGAGTTTCAGGGTAAAGGCTCCCCCGTTCCTCAGCTCTTCGTGGAGCCCGCTGCTTCTGTGAAGCGCTTCGCACATCACATTGAAGTGCCGCGTTGCGGCGATTTGCAGCATGATCGCAAGCCCGGTCAAACCGACAGCGAAAGGTACAAGAAGCAGGGCCAGCTTTATGCTGGAAGGCCACTCGCTGACATCAATCATATGTGACCTCATACAACATCTCTCCGGACTCAGCGCCAAGAAACTCGCCAACCTTAGTTCCCGCAAAAGAGCTGATGCCTATGGTTGCAATACCGCAAGTAGCGCGGCCCCATGGTCCCAAATTACAGATAACCTTCACAGCCGTTTTCCCCATTACTCCTGCCAAGCCACCGCCTGCAACGCTTCCGACAAAACTACCCGTTTCAGTAAATCGGATCTTCTTGCATGCCTCGGTTTCGCCGGCCCGACAAACTTCCTGTACTTTCAGGTAAGACGACGTCGCCCCCAACCCTATCGCTACATACGCGCCAGTTTTCAAAAACTTCGCCATCTTCGCCACTTCATCCAGGTGCGTCGCATACCCCGGTATCGCACCCGGCGCCCCGGCCTTGGACCAGTGATGCACGAGGCTCCTGGTCGAAATCCCCAAGCCCTTGCGCAGACTTTCATGCCCGCCCAGGTTCAGGTACTTACCCAGAAACGCACTGCGCAATTGCGCATTCAGCTGCTGATACAAAGCCTGGCGTGAGGCAAAGAACTGCGGGCTCTTCAAGTGCCCATGCAAACCGAACTCCCGCTGATGCAACTGTTCGATCCCCTTGAGCGTATCGCTCACCTGCCCCAGCCCGCGCGACAGCATGTCCTTGCCCACGCCCATCGACAGGCTCGCGCCACTGAGCACCCCGGCGATCTCGCCGATGTGCTCCATCATGAAGTTGGCTTCCTGTGCGTCGAGTTCGGCCAGGGCGTCGCGCGTCAATTGCGCCGCTGCCATCAGCTCGGCCTCTTGCCGGGTGCAGGCATGGTGGTTATCGAGGTCGCCGAGGACGAAGATCTCGCCAGCCTTGAAACCTTGATCGAAAGTGGGATTCAGGCGTTTAACCCGAGCGATCGGCAGCGTGCGATCCTGCTCCAGCAGCTGCGCCAACAGCCGCGGCCCGGACATTCTGCGGGGTACGACATAAAACCCCGGCTCCAGCAGCGCACGCGGCGTAGCCGATGCCGTGGCCATCTGTGGCTGGAAGCGCGATGCTGCGACCGAGTCGGCTCTTGGGGCAGCACCAGCGCCAGCCGGCGCCGAGCGTGCACGCGTCGCCATGCCCAAAGGCGCCACCACTCGGTTACTGCCACTGGGGCATCCGCACGCCACCAGCGAACCGTCGACCGCCACCTCCCGACCGTTAGACATGAACCACGAAATACCTTCGACTACCGTGCCGCGCTGGCCGCAAACCGGGCACTCGGTGGTGGCATCACCTCTGCGCAGCACCTCGATACCGTCACAACGATGGTTCGGATTATCAGCAATGCATATCGCCCCAGTGGTCGTGACATCCCCGTCCAGCGCCTGCCCTTTACCACCGATATTGACCCTGTTCATGTTTCCCTCTGCAGATGCAAAGCAGCGGAAACTAGCAGCACTCAGGGCGAAAACACGGGGGCAGTCCGGCGCTTGGGAAATGCCCTACACATAATGCGAAAACGAACTACACGGCTGATATTTTCACTGCCCGCTGCGCAACATCTCCTTGGGCACGTACTTGCCAACCTCATACTTGCCGATCGCCGCCCGGTGTACCTCATCCGGGCCATCGGCCAGGCGCAGGGTGCGCTGCATCGCATACATGTAGGCCAGCGGGAAGTCGCCACTGACCCCCGCGCCACCATGGATCTGGATGGCCCGGTCGATCACCTTCAACGCCACGTTAGGCGCCACCACCTTGATCTGCGCGATCTCGCTGCGCGCCACCTTGTTGCCCACGGTGTCCATCATGTACGCGGCCTTGAGCGTCAGCAGCCGGGCCATGTCGATCTCCATCCGCGAGTCGGCGATCTTGTCGATGTTGCCGCCCAGCCGCGCCAGTGGCTTGCCAAAGGCTGTGCGCTCAACCGAGCGCTTGCACATCAGCTCCAGGGCGCGCTCGGCCATGCCGATCGAACGCATGCAGTGGTGGATACGGCCTGGGCCAAGGCGGCCCTGGGCGATCTCGAAGCCACGACCCTCGCCGAGCAGCACGTTGTCATAGGGCACGCGCACATTCTCGAACAGCACCTCGGCGTGGCCGTGGGGCGCGTCGTCGTAGCCGAACACCGGCAGCGGGCGGACGATCTTCACCCCCGGCGCGTCCGTGGGCACCAGGATCATCGAGTGCTGCTGATGGCGCGGGCCGTCGGGGTTGGACAGGCCCATGAAGATCATCACCTTGCAGCGCGGGTCGCAGGCGCCGGAAGTCCACCACTTGCGGCCGTTGATCACCCACTCGTCACCGTCGCGCACGGCCGTGGCGGCCATGTTGGTGGCATCCGACGAGGCCACGTCCGGCTCGGTCATGGCAAACGCCGAACGGATCTCTCCGCGCAGCAGCGGCTCCAGCCACTGGCGCTTCTGCGCCTCGCTGGCGTAGCGCACCAGCACTTCCATGTTGCCGGTGTCCGGCGCCGAGCAGTTGAACGGCTCCGGCCCCAGCAGCGAGCGGCCCATGATCTCGGCCAGCGGCGCGTATTCGAGGTTGGTCAGCCCCGCGCCGTATTGCGACTCGGGCAGGAACAGGTTCCACAGGCCCTCGGCGCGGGCCTTGGCCTTGAGTTCCTCCATGATCGCGGTGGGCTGCCAGCGGTCGCCTTCGGCAACCTGGCGCTCGAACACCGGCTCGGCCGGGTACACATAGGCGTCCATGAATGCGCTGACACGCTCGCGCAGTGCCTGGACCTTGGGCGAATAGGCGAAATCCATCGGGGCTACCTTCAGTCAATGAAGAACATGGACGCAGCCTAGAACAGCCGCCCTTCATCCACCTAGTCTATTTTCACTGTGTATTAACATTCATAACCGATATATGATCGGCTGATAATTCCAATGAAGAGCGGCGCCATGAACCTCAGCAAGGTCGACCTCAACCTGTTCATCGTCTTCGACGCCATCTACACCGAAGCCAACCTGACCCGCGCCGGGCAGATTGTCGGCATCACCCAGCCGGCGGTGTCCAACGCCCTGTCGCGCCTGCGCGAGACCTTCAACGACCCGCTGTTCGTGCGCACCGCCCAGGGCATGGTGCCCACGCCCATGGCGCAGAACATCATCGGCCCGGTGCGCAACGCCCTGTCGCTGCTGCGCACCTCGGTGCAAGAGAGCCGCATCTTCAACCCGCTGCAGGCCAGCAAGACCTTCCGCATCAGCATGACCGACCTCACCGAGGCGGTGATCTTGCCACCGCTGTTCCAGCGCCTGCGCCGCCTGGCCCCGGCGCTGGTGATCGAGAGTTTCCCGTGCAAGCGCCGCGAAACCACCAAGGAGCTGGCCGCCGGGCGCCTTGACTTCGCCGTCGACGCACCGCTGAACACCGACCCGCAGGTGCGCCACGTCAAGCTGATGCAGGACCGCTACGTCTGCGCCATGCGCCCCGGCCACCCGCTGGCCGACAGCGCGCTGACCCTCGACAGTTACCTGGGCATGACCCACATCCATATTTCCAGCCGCCGCAACGGCCTGGGCTACGTTGACCTGGCCCTGGGCAAGATGGGCGTGCAGCGCCGCGTGGCACTGCGTTCGCAACACTACCTGATGGCTTCGCAGGTGCTGCAGCAGACCGACATGGTCATGACCGTGCCCGAGCGCTTCGCCCGCCGTCACCAGTTGCGCCACCAGCCGCTGCCGGTGGAAGTGCCGGCCCTGGAAACCCACCTGTACTGGCACGAAAGCACCGACCAGGACCCGGCCAACCGCTGGATGCGCGAGCAGATCATCGAACTGTGCGAGCGGGTCGCCAGCCAGGAGCAGAAGGCGCTGGAAAACGCCTGAGCACTGCGGCAACGGCCCCGCCGCGCTTGCAATGCCCCGACCTTTCGGTAAACCTTGCGCCGCCCTGCCCCGGGCATTCCAGATTCACGGCACAAGGAACGCAGCATGGCTATCAGGACCCTGGTGATCGGCGCCTACGGCAACTTCGGGCGCATCATCAGCCGCCACTTGAACCAGATGCCGGACGTGCAACTGGTCATCGCCGGGCGCAACGCTCGGCAGCTCGCCCAGCTCGACGCACAGCTGAGCAGTACTGGCGCATCGCTGCACGGCAGCTGGTGCGGTGATGCCATGGCCCCCGGTTTCGCCGAGGCCCTACGCGAACTGGGCATCGACTGGGTGATCCACACCGGCGGGCCATTCCAGGGCCAGCCTTACCGCGTCGCCGAGGCCTGCATCGAGGCCGGCGCCAGCTATTGCGACCTGGCCGACTGCCGGCTGTTCGTCAACGGCATCGCCCAGCTCGACGCCCGCGCCCGCCAGGCGGGTGTGGCGCTGCTCAGTGGCTGCAGCTCGGTGCCCAGCCTGTCGTCGGCGATCCTCGACGAACAACGCCAGCGCTTCAGCCACATCGAGTCGATCGAGCACGGCATTTCCTCCTCTGCCAAGATGCCCGGCTTGTCCACCATCGAAGGCGTGCTCGCCTATGCCGGGCGGCCGATCCGCCAGTGGCGCGATGGCCAGCCCTGCGAGGTCGACGGCTGGCTCGGCCTGCAGCTGCGCCACCTGCCAGGCCTGGGCTGGCGCTTGCTGAGCAATGTCGACGTGCCGGACATGGACATCTTCGCCAGCCGTTACGGCGCGCGCACCTTGGCGTTCAAGGCCGGTGCCGGGCTGATGGCCGGCGGCCTGGCCAACGCGACACTGGCGCTGCTGGTGAAGTGCGGGCTGGTACGCGACCCATTGCCCTGGGCGCGGCGCCTGCATCGGCTGGGCCTGCGTTTCGAACGCTGGGGCGATGGCAAGAGCGCGATGTACCTGGACGTGCGCGGCCTGGACGAAAATGGCCAGCCCCTGCGCCTGCGTGCCCAGGTCAGCGCAACCAATGACAAAGGCCCCGAGATCCCCAGCTGTGCCGCAGTCGCGCTGATGGCCAGGCTGACCGAAGGCTATCAACCAGCAGCAGGTGCCCGCCCCTGCGTGGGCGAGATCAGCGTTGCGCAGTACCTGGCAGCCATCGACGCGCCGGACAAGATCCGCTACAGCGTCAGTTTCCAGCAGGGGCGCGACTGAGATGGATTACTTGCTGCTGAAATACCTGCATGTGATCGCCGCCGTGTTCCTGTTCGGCTTCGGCATGGGCTCCTACCTGTACCTGATCGCCGCCCACCGCACAGGCGATGCGCGGGTGATCGCCGCCGTGGCCAGGATGGTGGTGCGCTTTGACGCCTGGATCACCACCCCGGCCGGCGTCCTGCAACTGCTGACCGGCTACGCCATGGTGCGCATGGCTGGCATGGACTGGTCGATGGACTGGCTGCGCGCCGCGCTGGCGATCTTCTTCGGTGTGGGTGCGCTATGGCTGCCGGTGCTGTTGTTGCAAACCCGCCTGCAGGCCCTCGCCGCCCAGGCCGCCGAGGCGCACTCCCCGCTTTGCCCGCGCTATCACCGGCTCTACCGTTACTGGATGTGGATGGGTGTGATCGGATTCGCCGGGATGTTCCTGATGGTGCTGGTAATGGTGAAAAAACAGGCACCGTGGCAATGGCTGTGACCCTATAAGCAACAAGAGGAGAATTTTTTTCTCGCAACACTGCGAAGCGTAGAAGGAATTATTCTGAAACAACCTAGCGGACGAGCATTAGGAAAAACCTTTGCCCATCAGGCCTCGTAACATGCCGTACATGGATGCCGACTGGCGGCGTCCCGCACGGACAAGCCCTCGCTATGCACAACGCCCCCCTCTATTTCGATTACGCCGCCACCACCCCTGTCGATGACCGAGTCATCGAGGCCATGCTTGGTTGCCTGGGCCGTGCCGCCAACTTCGGCAACCCCGCCTCCAGCGGCCACAGCTTCGGCCAGGCCGCCCGCGAAGTGGTCGAGCAGGCCCGCCGCCAGGTGGCCGAACGGGTCGGCGCACAGCCCGACGACCTGGTGTGGACCTCGGGCGCCACCGAATCCAACAACCTTGCCCTCAAGGGCGTCGCCCAAAGCTACCCACAGCCCGGGCACCTGATCACCAGCCAGTTGGAGCACAAAGCCGTGCTCGACACCGCGGCCGAGCTGGAGCGCCAGGGCTGGGCGGTAACCCGCCTGGCACCTGACGCCCAGGGCCTGATCCAGCCCGACGCCGTGCAGGCAGCGCTGCGGGCGGACACCCGGCTGGTGTCGCTGATGGCGGTGAACAACGAACTGGGCACCCTCACCGACTTCGCCGCCATCGGCGCGCGGGTACGCGAACACGGCGCCCTGCTGCATGTGGACGCGGCCCAGGCGGTGGGCAAGGTGCTGATCGACCTGGCCAACCAAGCGGTAGACCTGATGTCGTTCTCGGCGCACAAGGTGTATGGCCCCAAGGGCATCGGCGCGCTTTATGTCGGCCCCCGCGCCCGCAATGGCCTGCGCGCGCAGATGCATGGCGGTGGCCATGAGCGCGGGCTGCGCTCCGGCACCCTGGCCACCCACCAGATCGTCGGCATGGGCAGCGCCTTCGCCCTGGCCGGGCAGCCAGGGGACAGCGAGCACCAGCGCCTTGAGCAACTGGCCCGGCGCCTGCGCGACGGTCTGCTGGCGCTGCCGGGCGTGTCGCTCAATGGCTGCGCCGTACAACGCATTCCCCATACCCTCAACCTGTGTATCGACGCCAGCGGCTTCAACAGCCGCCTGCTGGCCAACGAACTTGCGCTGTCCACTACCTCGGCGTGCAACTCGGCGAGTAATGCGGCCTCCCATGTGCTGCTGGCCCTCGGGCTGGATGAGCGCCGGGCGCGCAACAGTGTGCGCCTGAGTATCGGCCGCTACACCAGCGAGGCCGAGGTGGACCAGGCGATCGCGGTGTTCGGGCGGGTGATTGGGGCGGCCGCTGCGGCGCTCTGGTAATCAGTGAGCGCGGTTCGCCGGCAAGCCGGCGAACAGGCACACGCAGCCACCGCCGGCGGTCTGCGCCCAACTGGCATCGCGACACCTTTGCCCCGCACAGGACGTGCCCCATGGCGCTGCCCCTCTGGCTGACCTTCTCGCAGGCCTGCCTACTCGGCAACCTCACCACGCAGCTGCTTCCGTTCAGCTGCGTAGCCATGGGGGGCGGCGCGTTGCTGGTGCTGGCCAGCCCCCCCAAGACCCTGGTGTTCTTCTGCGCCTTCCTGCCGCAGTTCCTCGAGCCCGGGTGGCCGATTTTCAGCCAGTTCGCGGCGATGTACCTGAACACGGCGTTGATCGTCTGCCTGGTGCAATGCGGCGATTATCGAGACAGGCGCTGTCCAAGACCTGATAAAAATGCCAGTAGACGTGGGTTTCGAGGGCCTCATAACCTGTCGGCAGCTGTATCGACATCCCCTTGCAAGCGGAGCGTGCAACATGTCAAAGACAGATTTGGAGACCCTGATCCGGGAAAACCCGGAGTATGGTGGGGTAGCGCAAAAAAGCAGCGCAAGCGCAATATTCAAAGGCAAGATGATCTGGCCATCAGGGCGAATGGTGACCCTCAAACCAGTAAGCGTCTACCTGAAAGACAGTGAGAGCTTAAAGGACTATGTCCTGGCGGGCGCCATTCTTGACGCCCCCCTTGATCGCGTCGTCGTATCCATTCGCAAAGATAGCAAAGACAACGTCTACCCTGTGACCAGTTTGCCAGCTGGCGATGTGGCCATGGGTATCATTTATGAAGGCTTACCATCCAAAGAAGTAACAGGGAAAGTCGGGTTTCGTCACAACGCCGGAAACCTTGAGATCTATATGATTGAGGTCGCCTTCAAACTCGAGTTCAGTAAGATCCAGAACAAGGACCTGATGGCGGAATGGGGGAAGAACCCCTCCCCTGGCGAGATGTTGACATTCAAGCTTTCTGAAGGTCATTTCATGTTTTAAGTGCCTGGACTAGGGCTTGTACGAAAAGTCGCCGAGCGGAGAACAGGCAAGGCGAAAACAGGCGAGGAACGGCCGGGGTCGCGTTCGAATTTACGTGTTGTAAATGAGCATTTTCGACCGGGCTGGCGCACTAGCCTGTTTTCAACGCAGCATGATCGTCGCGCAGGCACTTTTCGTACAAAGCCTAGGCTGCTCTATGGCTACCGATACTGCATGGTGAGAACTTCAATTTAAATAGCGCTGGTCAGGAAGCAGATTTAGCCACCTCCTGCCCAGACGTATTGCCAGAACACTGTTCATTGATCCGCTGTACACCCGAGACGGCGTGAATATTCAGCCCAGATTGAATAACACCGCTGCCCGAATCAGCGCCATGAACGCCCGCTCATTGAGGCGGTCGCCTTCGAACAGATCGATGGCGCGTCGCGTGCCGCCTTCGAAACTGGCATTGAACAATCCGGTCGGGTCCGCAAGTTCCGCGCCTTTGAGGAATGTCAGCTTCAGCTTGTCCTTGTAGCATTCGCCAGTGCAGATGACACCGGCATGGAACCAGACGGGCGTGCCGCGCCATTTCACTTCCTCGCGCACGATCGGGTCGGCCCGACGGATCAAGGCGCGCACTTGCGCAAGGCGGTGGCCTCGCCAGTCGGTCAAGGCGGCAATACGGGCATCGATCAGCTGCGAGGCGGTGGGGTTGGACAAGGAAAGATCCTCCAACAGTGAGGGCATGAGTATTTACCATACCCTGCAATTCTTTCGGCCCGCAGCCGCACTTTTTCAGAACCGTCTTGCCTGTGAACGCCCCGCATCCGTAAGACATGTCCGAGTTTGAAACTAATTGCTTCAGCCCGGCCAGCCTAGGAACGATCCCACGCGCCTGCTGGAAGTTGCTGCATTGTCGGGGAAAAACCTCAGGGATGGCTTCACCGGGTCATCGCATTAGGCCCAGGCGTCTGCGACCCGGACGCCTTCAGCGCCCTGGCCAAGGCGCTGATCGATGATATGGAGGGGGAATGAACAGGACGAGCGAGAAGGCGTCACTGGGGCCGCGATGCGGCCCATTCGCCGGCAAGCCGGCTCCCACAACGACCGCGCGGCCCTGAAGGCTGATGCTGAACCCGTGGGAGCCGGCTTGCCGGCGAAAGCGCCGCACGGCGGCGCCTCTACTTCAGAGGAAAGTGAACACCTCGGCCGCCGGCAACCGCGACTTGCCCAACCCGGCATTAAAGTCTTCTTCGCTGTGGTACCCCAGGCTCAACACCACCACGCTGGTAAAGCCACGTTCGCGCAGGCCCAGCTCGGCATCCATCACCTTCGGATCGAACCCTTCGATCGGCGTGGCATCCAGCCCGTAGGCGGCGGCGCCCAGCAGCGCGGTGCCCAGTGCCAGGTAGGTCTGCTTCTCCATCCAGTGCTGCAGGTCCTTGTTGTCGTGGCGGTGCAGGTTGACATAGAAGCGGCGGCTCTGGTCCTGCCCGGCCTTGGCCTCGTCGCTGCGGAAACGACCGTCCTTGCCTTCCTGCTCAAGCACCGCCTGCAGGTGCGCCTCGGTCATGTCGGTGCGCGTAGCGAACAGGATCACATGGGAGGCATTGAGGATCTTCGGCGTGTTGTAGGCAAAGCCCACCTCGGTGCTCTTGGCCAGGCGCGCCTTGCCTTCGTCGGTGTCGGCAACGATGAAGTGCCAAGGCTGCGAGTTGACCGAGGACGGGCTGTGGCGCAATTGCTCGAGCAGCGCATCGATGGTGGCCTGGGGGATGCGACGGCTGGCGTCGTAGGCTTTGGTGGTGTAGCGGCGCTTGGCCAGGGCAACGGTGTCCATCTACGGTGACTCCTTGGATGATCGGGATTGAGGCGCATCTTATCTTCCCGGCTGCAAAGAAAAACCAGCACAATGCAGCAACACTTTCATCCCTGGAGTGAAAATGCTGCGCATCACCGACCTGGAACTGTTCGCCCGTGCCAGCGCCCTGGGCAGCTTCACCGCCGCCGCCCACGAGGCCGACCTGCTGCCCGGCCAGGTGGCGGCGGCGATCAAGCGCCTGGAGCGCGAGCTCGATGTGCGCCTGTTCGCCCGCACCACCCGCAGCCTGCGCCTCACCGCCGAGGGCGAGCTGTACCTGCCCACCGCCCAACGCGTGCTCGACACCCTGCGCCAGGGCCGCGAAGACCTCCACGGCAACCACAGCAGCCTGCGTGGCGTGCTGCAAGTGGCCGCCCCCTCGGACCTGGGGCGCAACCTGCTGCGGCCCTGGCTGAGTGCGTTTCGCCGCGAGCACCCGGGCTTGAGCCTGCGCTTTTTGCTCTCCGACCAGATGGCCGACTTCTACCGCGATCCGGTGGACGTCGCCATCCGTTACGGCCTCAACGAAGACGCCAACTACATCGCCCTACCCCTGGCGCCGTGGAACCGCCGGGTGGTGGTGGCCGCCCCCGCCTACCTGGCCCGCCACGGCCGGCCGCAAACGCCCGAAGCACTGCAACAGCACGACTGCCTTTTGTACTCGCAACAGAGCCGGGTGTACGACAAATGGCGCCTGGGCAACCGCACCGTGCAGGTCCGCGGGCCGCTGTTCAGCGACGACGCCGACGTGGTGCGGCGCTGGGCCCTGGAAGGCGAAGGCATCGTCTACAAGTCGTGGCTGGACGTCAGCGCCGACATCGCCGCCGGCGCCCTGGAGATCCTGCTGCCCGAACACCCCGGCGAGCCGACCCCGGTCACCCTGGTATGCCCGCACCGCAAGCAGCTCACCCCCGCAGTGGCTCAGCTGCACGGCTGGCTGCGCGACCGCTTCGCCACGCTGCGCCCGGAGGGTGTATTGCAGCCGGTCGGCCCCGGCGTATAGTGGCGCTTCCCCCGACTGCAAGGAGCTGTCACCCATGCCGAGCCTGGAATTTCTGCTCACCGCCCTGATCATCGTGCTGATCCCCGGCAGCGGGGTGATTCTCACCGTTTCCAGCGCCCTGGTGGCCGGGCGTCGCGCCTGTTTGTGGACTGCCCTGGGCTGCACCCTGGGGATCGTGCCCCACCTGCTGGCCTCGGTGCTCGGCCTGTCGGCGCTGCTGCACGCCAGCGCCCTGGCCTTCCAGGGACTGAAGTTCGCCGGGGTGGCATATCTGCTGTACCTGGCCTACGCCACCTGGCGTGATCGCGCGGCCTTCGCCGTGGATGAAAAGGCCCCGCCGGCCGCTGCCACTCAACTGGTGCTCAAGGCCTGCCTGCTGAACATCCTCAACCCCAAGCTGACCCTGTTCTTCCTCGCCTTCCTGCCGCAGTTCATCGACCCCCACGCCGGCTCCGCCGTGGTGCAGATGCTCGGCCTGAGCGCGGTGTTCATGCTGATGACCTTCGTCGTGTTCGTGCTCTATGGCCTGCTCGCCCACCTGTTCCGCCGCGCGGTGATCGACTCGCCCAAAGTGCAGGCCTGGCTGCGCCGGGGCTTTGCCGCCTCGTTCGCAGGCCTTGGCATCCACCTGGCATTCGCCCAGCGTTAAGCGCTGCACAATCGTTCTAAACCCCGGGGCCGGTTCTGCGTTATGGTCGAGCACCCACCGTAACCGGCCCTCGCCATGAGCCACTGGATCGACCTCAAACAGGACGCCGACACCGGCATCGAGTCGGTCCGCGCCCATTTCACCGGCCATGCCTACGACCCGCACTGGCACGACAGCTTCCTGGTCGGCGTCACCGAACAGGGCGTACAGCAGTTCAACTGCCGCCGGGTGCGCCACCAAAGCACACCCGGCCAGGTGTTCCTGCTCGAGCCCGGCGACCTGCATGACGGCCTGGCGCCCACCGCCGAAGGCTTCACCTACTCCACCCTGTACCTCGACAGCCGCTGGCTGGAAAACCAACTGCGCACGCTGTTCGAGCAGGCACCCAGCGACGCCCTCCCCAGTTTCGCCGCCACCCTGCACTGCGATACGCGGCTGGCCGGCGCCACCAGCCGCGCATTCAACGCCTTGCACCAGCAGGACCTGCGCATCGTCCGCCAGACCGCCATCGACGACCTGCTGGCCTGCCTCACCGGCCATCTGCAGTGGCGCCGGCGCCTCGACCCTGACCCGCGCCTGCCGCTGACCGCGCAAGTGGCCCGCGACTACCTGCATGCGCACCTCGACCAGGACATCGGCCTGGACGACCTGGCGCGGGTCTGCGGCGTCGATCGATTCCGCCTGACCCGCGCCTTCAAGGCCGCCTACGGCCTGGCCCCGCATGCCTACCTGATCCAACTGCGCCTGGCCCGTGCGCGGCAGCTGCTGGCCCGTGGCCAGAGCCCAGCCGAGGTCGCCACGGCACTCGGTTTCGCCGACCAGAGCCACCTGGGCCGCTGGTTCCGCCGCGCCTACCGGCTCACGCCGGCGGACTACCGCAAACGCTGCTCAAACCTTCCAGACTGAAGCCAGGGCGGTTGCGAACATGAGGCCACGATCAATCGGAGCCTCGACCATGTCCAACAGCCTCTTGCCCTTCGCCCTCTTCGCCCTGGCCTCCAGCATCAGCCCGGGGCCGACCAACCTGCTGATCCTCGCCCAGGGCGCCCAGCGCGGCGTGCGCGCCAGCCTGGCGCCCACCGTGGCGGCCTGTGGCGCGGCGACCGCGGTGGTGTTGCTGGTTGGCCTGGGCCTGGGCGAACTGCTGCTTGGTCACCCGCTGGCGCAACAGCTACTTGGCTGGGCGGGTGCGCTGTGGCTGAGCTGGCTGGCCTGGCGCATGCTGCGTAGCGCCGGTGCGCCGCTGCAGGCCGGTGGCAACGCAGGCTTCGGCCCATTGCAGGCGGCCACCCTGCAGCTGGTCAACCCCAAGGTCTGGCTGATGGCGCTGGCGATGATCAGCCTGTTCGCCACCCCGGCCCTGCCGCTGTGGTGGTTGACCCTGGTGTTTCTGCTGATCGCCCTGCCGAGCATGACCGCCTGGGCGCTGCTGGGTGCTGGCAGCGCGCGCTGGCTGAATTCGCCCCGGGCATTGCGCCGGTTCAACCAGAGCCTGGCGGGGTTGTTGCTGGTGTCGACCTGGTCGGCGCTGCTGGTCTGACACCTATTTCATGCAGGCCCCTGCTGGCGGCGGGCCTGCTTGCAGTACACTCGCCAGCCTGACCGTACCCAAGGCCCCTGCCCCATGCCCCGCTTGCCAAGACTGCTGTTGCCCCTGCTGCTGCTCACCGCCCTCGCTGCCTGCGACCAGGCACCCAGCCGCGACGAAAAGATCCGCTCCAGCCTGCCCCTGCAGGAAGCCTACGAGCACAACATCGGGCGCATGGCGCAGCTGTTGGCCGTAACCCACCCCAAGCTGCCCGAAGAACAGATCAAGACGGTACTGCGCAAGCACCTGACCGTCGAGGACCAGCGCCAGGACCTGTATCGGCTCTACAGCGAAAAGAACTTCGACGATGGCGAATTCGACACCATCGTCGCCGCCACCCGCGACCCGGCCAAGGCCAAGGCGCTGGGCGAAACCGATGAAGGCAAGCGGCTGAGCGAAAAACTGACCGCGCTGATGCGCGAGAGCGCCAGGGACCCGAAAGTGCAGGCCTTGGTCGAAGCGCGCATGCAAGAGGTCGAGGACGAACTCCAGGCGTTGCAGCAAGCCGCTCCATGACAGTGGCGCTTTACGCCCTGATGCACGACGCAGGCGGGACATGTAACAAGCCTTGTCTTAAAACTGTCACCTTTCGGTCATAGGATTGACCCCGATCTGCCATTTCCCCTCAAGGATGATTCAGCCATGCGTCGTGTCGTGTTCAACCAGAAAGGCGGTGTAGGCAAGTCCAGCATTGCCTGTAACCTGGCCGCTGCCAGTGCCGCCGAGGGCTATCGCACCCTGCTGGTGGACCTCGACCCTCAGGCCAACGCCACCTTTTACCTGACCGGCCTGGTCAACCACGACATCCCGGCGGGCATCGCCGATTTCTTCCGCCAGACCCTTGCCCCCGCGCCGGCCACCGGCAAGAAGCACCGCGTGGCCATCACCGAAACCCGCTACGCCAACCTGCACCTGATCACCGCCAGCCCCGACCTAGCCGACCTGCAAGGCAAGCTGGAGAGCAAGTTCAAGATCAACAAGCTGCGCAAGCTGCTGGTGGAGCTGTCGGCGGACTACGAGCGGATCTACATCGACACGCCACCGGCGCTGAACTTCTACACCTTCAGCGCCCTGGTGGCCGCCGAGCGCCTGCTGATCCCCTACGACTGCGACAGCTTCTCGCGCCAGGCGCTGCTTAACGTTATGGCCGAGGTCGACGAACTGCGCCAGGACCACAATGCCGCGTTGCAGGTTGAAGGTGTGGTGGTCAACCAGTTCGCCGGGCGCACCGCCCTGCACCAGACCCTGGTCGACCAGTTGCGCGGCGAAGGGCTGCCGGTGCTGCCGGTGTACCTGAGCAACTCGATCAAGATGCGCGAGTCCCATGAAGCGGCCGTGCCCCTGGTGCACCTGGCGCCGCGCCACAGGCTGGCGCAGGAGTTTGTCGAGTTGCTGGATGTGCTGGAGCGGGCGGCGTGAGGGGGGTGTGGGGGTTCAAGTGGCCGACTTAGTCGCGCGTGTGGGCGGGCAGGCGTAGGGTGGTAATTTTGCAGCGCTCTCAAGATCGAGCGCCGCCCGCGCGGCGCTTCGCGGGTAAACCCGCTCCCACAGTTTATTTCGGGCCAATTATTCCTGTGAAAGTACCGGTGCCTGCCTTGGTGCATGCCTTGAGTCATGTGGGGCGGCGGCAACGCCCACACTGAAACCGCGTCGTACCAACAAGGCGGACCAGGTAATGGCACAGGAAAGACTGGCCCGAAACAAACTGTGGGAGCGGGTTTACCCGCGAAGCGCCGCGCGGGCGGCGCTCGATCTCATAGGCGCTGAAGATACCCAGCCGAACACACAGCAGCCCCTACCACCGCCGCCCCTGATCACGCTCACCGCTACCACCGCTGTAACGCGTGTCCTGCCCGCCCTGAATATTCGACCGACTACTGGAAGAGCTGCCATCGCTGTAGCGCGTATCCTGCCCACCCTGAATATTCGCCCGGCTGCTGGAAGAGCGGCCATCGCTGTAGCGCGTGTCCTGCCCACCCTGGATGTTCGAGCGACTACTGGAAGAACTGCCGTCGCTGTAGCGCGTATCCAACCCACCCTGAATATTCGAGCGGCTGCTGGAGCGGCGCCCGTCGCTGTAGGTGGTATCGAAGCCGCCCATGATATTGGCGCGGCTGGTTGAGGTAGTGCCGTCGCTGTAGCGGCAATCCTCGCCGCCCTGGATGTTCTTGCGGCAGCTGTCGGCCAGGGCCGAGGCGCACGGCAACGTCAGCAATGAGGCCAGTAGCAGATGGGTGGGTTTCATGGCAGTCCTTGTCGGCAAATTACATTCAGCATCACGCGGCCTGCATGTATCCACCAATGCTCGCTAAAGCACAAGTGTCTCGAGCAGGCCAATCGCCACTAGATGGCACTCGCTCCAGGCGGGCATGCAGATTTACCCACCCAAGCCTCTGTTCAGCTCAAGCCAAATAGTTATAAGATAACGTTTCATTTGACATTCATTCCTGCCTGCGACCCCTTGCCGATGACCAGCGCCACCGCCTCCCCCACCCTGATCACCCAGCGCCTGCAGAGCATCGATGCCCTGCGCGGCCTGGTGATCCTGTTCATGCTGCTCGACCACGTGCGCGAAACCTTTTTCCTGCACCGCCAGGTCAGCGACCCGATGAGCATCGACGCCACCGACCCCAGCCTGTTCGCCAGCCGCACCCTGGCCCACCTGTGCGCGCCGGTGTTCGTGCTGCTGACCGGGCTGTCGGCCTGGCTGTACGGCGAGAAGTACCAAGGCCGCAGCGACGTCTCGGCGTTCCTGTTCAAGCGCGGGCTGTTCCTGGTGGCGCTGGAGTTCACCCTGGTCAACTTCGCCTGGACCTTCCAACTGCCGCCGAGCGTGATCTACCTGCAGGTGATCTGGGCCATCGGTATCAGCATGATCGCCCTGTCGCTGCTGGTGTGGCTGCCGCGCCCGGCACTGCTGGCGCTGGGTGCGCTGATCGTGGCCGGGCACAACCTGCTCGATGGCCTGCATTTCGGCCCGGAGTCGGCGCTGCACGTGCCCTGGGCGATCCTGCATGACCGTGGCTGGCTGCAAGCGACCGACAGCCTGCGCCTGCGCACCTCCTACCCGGTGCTGCCGTGGATTGGCGTGATCGCCCTGGGTTATGGCCTGGGCCCGTGGTTCGCCCGCACCAGCAATGCCGCCGAGCGCCAGAACCGTTTGCTGTTGGCCGGCACCGCCGCACTGCTCGGTTTCGCCGTGCTGCGCCTGCTCAACGGCTACGGCGAAGCGCCGTGGAACAGCTACCCAAGTGTCACGCAAACCCTGATGAGCTTCTTCAACATCACCAAATACCCGCCGTCACTGCTGTTCCTCGCCCTTACCCTGGGCACCGGCCTGTTGCTGCTGCGCGGCTTCGAGCGCGCAGGGTCCGCCCGCTGGATCAGCATGCTGGCGGTGTTCGGCGCCGCACCGATGTTCTTCTACCTGCTGCACCTGTACGTGCTCAAGCTGCTTTACCTGGCCTGCGTGGCGCTGCTGGGCCTCAACCACGGCGACTATTTCGGCTTCGACGGCATTGCCGCGGTGTGGCTGAGTGCCGTGCTGCTGGCTGCGGCGCTGTACCTGCCGGTGCGTGGGTTCGCCCGCCTTAAGGCACGCCGGCGCGACATCGCCTGGCTCAAATACCTGTAAAGGCGTTTTCACCCGGCGGGTGATGGTCTACCATGCCGCCCGCCGGTTTCCACTCGGAATTAATAGGGAATCCCCAGGCCGCCACACGCGCGCCAAAGGGAACTGCCCCCGCAACTGTAGGTGCCGAGCCCGCGCCATCGATGCCACTGGACCTTGTGTCCGGGAAGGCTGGCGCAGGGCCAGGACGCACCAGTCAGGAGACCTGCCGGCACATGTTCACCAACCGGCGGGGTGTCCGGGATGGCCATCCGTTAGTTGCCTCGGGCGCCCTGCCCGAAGCCTGGCGATGCCTGTCCGTGCTCATTCCGTGCACCCTTCGACAGGAGATCGCCCGACCATGCTGCCCCGTATCGCCACCCTGCTCGCCGCCATGTCGCTGACCGGCCTGGCCCAGGCCGCCGCCACGCACTACCCGCTCACCGTCGAAAACTGCGGCGTGCCGCAAACCTTCGCCCAGGCGCCCGCGCGCGCCGTGACCATCGGCCAGGCCGGCACCGAGATGCTCTATGCGCTGGGCCTGGGCGACAAACTGGCCGGCACCTCGCTGTGGTTCAACAACGTGCTGCCCGAGTTCAAGACGCAGAATGACAAGGTCGAGCGCCTGGCCGACAACGACCCCAGCTTCGAAGCGGTGGTGGGCAAACGCCCGCAACTGGTGGCCGTACAGTTCGAATGGATGGTCGGCGCCCAGGGCGTGGTCGGCACCCGCGAGCAGTTCGCCGAGCTGAAGATCCCCACCTACCTGCTGCCGTCCGACTGCGAAGGCAAGGACAACCTGGTCGGCGCCGACGGCACCCGCCTGCAGCCGTTCAAGGTCGAGACCATCTACAAGAGCGTCAGCCAGCTGGCCGAGATCTTCGACGTGCAGGACCGTGGCACGGCGCTGAACGCGCAACTCAAGGGCCAGCTGGAGCATGCCAGACAGCAACTGGCCGGCAAGGACCTTGCCGGCACCAGCGCACTGTTCTGGTTCTCCAGCGCCGACCTTGAGATCGACCCCTACGTCGCCGGCCGCCAGGGCGTGGCCGACTTCATGCTGCAGACCCTGGGCGTGCGCAACGTGGTCGAGTCCAGCGAAGAATGGCCCACCGTGGGTTGGGAAACCCTGGCCAAAGCCAACCCCACCTGGCTGATCATCGCCCGCATGGACCGCCGCCGCTTCCCCGCCGACGACTTCCAGAAGAAGCTCGAATTCCTGCGCAGCGACCCGGTAACCAAGAACATGGACGCCGTGAAAAACGGCCGCATCATAGTCCTCGATGCCGACGCCATGCAGGCCGGCATTCGCCTGTTCCGTGGCCTTGAGCGGTTGTCCGCAGCCTTCGCCAACGGCCAAGCGCCACAACCATGAGCCGCCTGCTGCCCCTCGCCATTGCCGCGCTGGCCGCCCTGCTGCTGGCCATGCTCGCCGGCATCGCCATCGGCGAAACCCGCCTGAGCATCGACCTGGTCTGGCAGGTGCTGGCCAACCAGCTGTGGCAGGCCGGCCACGCCCTCGACCCGATCGACGCCGGCATCGTCTGGAACTACCGGCTGCCGCGCACTCTGGTCGCCGCCGCCTGCGGCGCGGGCCTGGCCACTTGCGGCGTGGTGCTGCAGGCGTTGCTGCGCAACCCGCTGGCCGAGCCCTACTTGCTGGGCCTGTCCGCAGGCGCCTCGACCGGCGCCGTGGCGGTCGGCCTGCTTGGCCTGGGCGGCGCAGCGCTGTCGCTGTCCGGCGGCGCCTTCATCGGCGCGCTGGCGGCGTTCGGCCTGGTGCTCTTGCTGTCGCGCGCCAGTGCCAGCAGCCACAACAACGCCCAGGTGATCCTGGCAGGCATTGCCGGGTCGCAACTGTTCAACGCCCTGACCGCCTTCCTGATCACCAAGTCGGCCACCGCCGAGCAGGCGCGCGGCATCCTGTTCTGGCTGCTGGGCAACCTCAGCGGCGTGCGCTGGCCGTCGGTGTGGCTGGCACTGCCGGTGGCCGTGCTTGGCCTGGCGGTGTGCCTGTGGCACCGCCGTGCACTGGACGCCTTCACCTTCGGCGCCGATTCCGCCGCCTCGCTGGGCGTGCCGGTACGCCGCACCCAGTTGCTGCTGATCAGTTGCACGGCGCTGGTGACCGCGGTGATGGTGTCGATCGTCGGCGCCATCGGTTTCGTCGGCCTGGTCATCCCCCACGCCCTGCGCCTGCTGCTCGGCCCCGGCCACAGCCGCCTGCTGCCGGCCAGCGCCCTCGGGGGCGCGCTGTTCCTGATCGTCGCCGACATCCTTTCGCGCACCCTGATCGCCGGCCAGGTGATCCCCGTGGGCGTGGTCACCGCGCTGATCGGTGCACCGGTGTTCGCGCTGATCCTGGTCAGCCGCCGGGGGCGCCCATGACCGTGATGAACTCGCTGGAAGTCGCCCCGCTCGCCTGCCAAGGTTTGAGCCTGCGCCTGGGTGACCGCGAGGTGCTGCAAGGTATCGACCTGGCCGTGCGCCCCGGTGAAACCCTCGGTATCGTCGGCCCCAACGGCTCGGGCAAATCCACCTTGCTCAAGCTGCTCGCCGGCCTGCGCACGCCCACCACGGGCAAGGTGCACTTGCTCGGGGAACCCTTGGCGACACTGCCACGCCGGCGCATCGCCCAGCAGCTGGCACTGGTCGAGCAACAGGCCGACACCCAGGACGCCATCAGTGTCTTCGAAGCCGTGGCACTGGGCCGCACACCCTGGCTCTCGGCATTGGCGCCCTTCGGCAAGGCCGACCGCGCCATCGTCGAGCAAGCCCTGGCCGATGTCGACGCCAGCCACCTCAGCCAGCGCATCTGGCGCGAGCTGTCCGGTGGCGAACGCCAGCGCGTGCACATCGCCCGCGCCCTGGCCCAGCGCCCGCAACTGCTGCTGCTCGACGAGCCGACCAACCACCTGGATATCCAGCACCAGCTGAGCCTGCTGCAACAGGTCCAGGCGCTGCCGGTGACCACCCTGGTGGCCCTGCACGACCTCAACCAGGCGCTCACCTGCGACCGCCTGGCCGTGCTCGACCAGGGCCGCCTGGTGGCCCTCGGCAAGCCCGAAGCCGTACTCACCCCAGAGCGCCTGCTGAGCACTTTCGGCGTACACGCCCACTACCTAACCGATCCCTTCGACGGCGCGCGCATCCTGCGTTTTCGCGCCCCCTGAACCAGGAAGTTCCGCCCATGCCGCCCCGCTCCGCCGCCCTGCTGCTTGCCGCCTTGCTGACCACCACCGCCACCCAGGCCGAGGTGTTCGAAGTGAAGATGCTCAACCGCGGCGCCGAGGGGGCGATGGTCTACGAGCCGGACCACCTGCGCATTGCCCCGGGCGACACCGTGCGCTTTCTGCCGACCCAGGCCGGGCACAACGCGGCGAGCATTCCTGGCCTGCTGCCGGCAGGCGCCGAAGCGTTCAAAAGCAAGCTCAACCAGCCGTACGAATACACCTTCAGCCAGCCCGGGCTGTATGGCATCCAGTGCATCCCGCATCTGGCGATGGGCATGGTGATGCTGGTGCAGGTGGGCGAACCCACGCCGGCGCAGTTGCCAGGCGCCCTGCCCGCCCGCGCGGCCAGCCGCCTCGCCGCGCAGCTGCAAAAGCTGGAGGCCGCGCAATGAAACCGCTGTTCATCGCCCTGCCGCTGCTTGGCCTCAGCCCGCTGGCCCTGGGCGAATCTGCCCAGTCCAAGGCCAATGGCATCGTCGAAGACAGCAGCTGGAGCCTGCTCAACCGCACCGTCTACGACCAGCGCGACTACCGCAACGGCGGGCGCAACAGTGCCGCGCGCAACGCCTACAAACCCCGCGCCGAACGCAGCGGCAAGGCCGAGGAATGGGCCTACGGCCTGATGGGTACATTCAGTTCCGGCTTCACTCAAGGCCTCATCGGCGTGGGCGTCGATGCCCATGCCTACCTTGGCGTGCAGCTCGACAGCGGCGGCGGCCGCGCCGGCAAGGCGCGCCTGCTGGCCATCGACAACGACGGCCACCCCAAGAGCGAATACAGCCGGGGTGGCGCGGCGGTCAAGCTGCGCGCCTCCAACACCGTGCTGGCCTACGGCGAGCAACGGGTCAAGACCCCGGTGTTCAGCTCATCAGACAGCCGCCTGTTGCCCGAGACCTTCACCGGCTGGTTCCTCACCAGCAACGAGATCGACCGGCTCAAGCTGGTGGCCGGGCACTTCAACGAAGGTACCGACCGCAATGCCTCCAGCCACGATCAAGGCTTCGTGGTGAACTACTCCAACGGCCGCCAGGGCAACAGCTTCGACCTGGCAGGCGCCGTGTGGAACCCGACCGCCAACGTCAGCGCCAGCCTGTACAGTTCCCGCTACCAGGACACCTGGAACCAGCACTACCTCGGCAGCACCCTCAGCCACGCCTTCGACGACCAGCGCAGCCTGAGCCTTGACCTCAACCTGTACCGCACCACCGACACTGGCAAGGCCCTGTCCGGGCGCATCGACAACACCACCTGGAGCCTGGTCTCGCGCTACGCCCAGGGCCCGCACGCGTTCAGCCTGGGCTGGCAGCAGGTGGACGGCAACACGCCGTTCGACTACGTCAGCCGCGGGGCGATCTACCTGGGTAACGCCGTGCAGTTGTCGGACTTCAATGCGCCGAACGAGAAGTCGTGGCAGGCCAGGTATGACCTGAACATGGGGGCCTATGGCGTGCCGGGGTTGAGCCTGACGGCCTTGTATGTGCGTGGGTTCGATATCGATGGCACCCATGTCGATCCGCGTGGGGGGTATGCGTATCTGGGGTATGGCAAGGATGGCAAGCACTGGGAGCGGGACCTGGAGGCGCGCTATGTGGTGCAGAGTGGGGCGGCCAAGGGGGTGGCGGTTTCGGTAAGGCATAACGTGCACCGGGGGGATACGGCGCAGGCGGAGTTGGATGGGGATCAGGTCAGGGTGGCGGTGGAGTGGCCGATCAGCGGGGGGTTCTGAGGGCCCTTTGACGACCGTATGTGGGCCACCAAGTGCAGGGCGACAGATGTGCAGCGCCCTCAAGATCGAGCGCCGCCCGCGCGGCGCTTCGCGGGTAAACCCGCTCCCACAGTTTGTTTCGGGCCAGTCTTTCCTGTGCCATTACCTGGTCCGCCTTGTTGGTACGACGCGGTTTCAGTGTGGGCGTTGCCGCCGCCCCACAGGACTCATGGCATGCACCAAGGCAGGCGCCGGTACTTTCACAGGAATAATTGGCCCGAAACAAACTGTGGGAGCGGGTTTACCCGCGAAGCGCCGCGCGGGCGGCGCTCGATCTCATAGGCGCTGCAAAAACACCGGCGAACCTCAGCGAACCTCACCGCCTGCGCCGCAGATAGCTCTCCAACGGATCCTTGCTCAACCCTTCCTGGGCCTGGGCCACCGAGGCGATGAACAGCGAGAACAGCTCCGACTGCTTGGCGATGTCCAGCTTGCTGTACACATGCTTGCGGTGGGTCTTGACCGTGTCCTCGCTGATCCCCAGCCGTTCGGCCAGCGAGCGGATGGAATGCCCGCGCAGCATGTACTGGGCCACCAGGCACTCGCGCTCGGTCAACAGCGACGAGCCGAACTGGGTCAGCGCGGCGTTGATCTGGCGCCCCAGCGCACTTTCGAAGCGCCCTCCCAGCGCATCCGCATCCAGGTCCCCCCAATGCCGGCGCACCACGGCCAGCACCCAGGGGGCGATGCGCTTGAGTTCGTCGACCTGCTGCCGGCCCAGGCGGCGGGTGCTGGCCAAGGCCACGGCGATGGTCAGCTTGGGCCCCAGGGGCACGATGTAGTTCAGCTCATCCTCGAGCCGCGCATGCTGGTAGAACGACACGTAGTATTCGCTGCGCTTGAAGTGGTCCGGTGCCACATCGCTCAGTCGGTAGCAGCCTGGGGCAATGCCCTCGATGCAGGCCCGGTAGAACGGGCACAGCAGGT
Organism: Pseudomonas oryziphila; assembly: GCF_003940825.1. Lineage (NCBI taxonomy): Bacteria > Pseudomonadati > Pseudomonadota > Gammaproteobacteria > Pseudomonadales > Pseudomonadaceae > Pseudomonas > Pseudomonas oryziphila. The sequence continues at coordinate 3,369,418 of NZ_CP034338.1, forward strand.
AGAAGCCTTCCAGGTACTTGCCGATGCTGCCCTCGGGCATCCACGGCCCCTCCTCGTCCCGCTCGAACAAGGCCGAAGGCAGCCCTTGATGGGGGAACAGGAACACGGTGATGGCGTGGGAAGGCGCCAGGTAGTTCAGCGCGGCGAACAGCGACTCGACGAACGCCGACGTGCCGATGCAATCGACCACGTGGGCGATCTGCTCGAACCACTCTGCGGATTGAAGGCGGTCTCTGCTCATCTGCTTGCCTCTTGAATCGGAAAAAGCCGTTGCATCGCTGCAACGGCGTTTCCCATCTTTCCATGCCCGGGGCGGGCTCACCAGCGTGCAGTTACGCGGGGGTCAGCGTGCCGCCCAGGCATTGAAGCGCTCTTCCAGCTCTTCGCCGTGGTCGACCCAGAACTCGGCGTTCACCAGTTGAGCCTCGGCCAGGTTGGCCGGGGCCGTTGGCAGTTGCTGCTGGATGTCGGCCGGCAATGCATTGACCGCATCGGTACGCACCGGGCCGTAGGGAATGTGGCTGGAGAAGGTTTTCTGCGTGGCGGCTTGGCTTGCGAAGGTGATGAACTGCTGCGCCAGCTCCTTGCTCTTGGAGCCGCGCACGATGGCCCAGTGGTCCGGATCGTACAGGCTGCCTTGCCAGACGATGCCAAGCTTCGAGCCGTCCTTCTGCGCCGAGGCGATGCGCCCGTTGTAGGCGGCGGACATCACCACATCACCGGCCACCAGCCATTGCGGCGGTTGCGCGCCGGCCTCCCACCACTGGATGTTCTGCTTGATCTGGTCGAGCTTTTTGAAGGCCCGGTTGACCCCCTCTGGCGTGCCCAGCACGGTGTACAGGTCCTGGCGTGGAACGCCATCGGCCAGCAGCGCGACCTCGAGGGTGTACTTGGCGCCCTTGCGCAGCCCGCGCTTGCCCGGGAAGCGCTGGGTGTCCCAGAAGTCTGCCCAGGAGGTCGGCCCATTGGCGAGCTTCTGGGTGTTGTAGGCCAGCACCATGGACCAGACATAACTGGCCACGCCGCACTCGCTCACGGTACCGGGCAGGTAGTTGGCCTGGTCGCCCAGCAGGGCCGGGTCGATGCGCTCGAACAGGCCCGCCTCGCAGCCGCGGATCAGCTCGGGGCTTTCGACCTCCACCACGTCCCAGGACACATGGCCGACATCGACCATGGCCTTGACCTTGGAAAGTTCGCCGTTGTATTCGCCGGCCACCACCTTACCTGCCCCACTCTGCTCGAAGGGCTGGAAGTAGGCGGCCTGCTGCGCGGCCTTGGTGGCGCCGCCAAAGGAGATGACGGTGAGGCTGGAGGTGCCGGCAAGGGCGGGAAGACTGGCAGCGGCGAGCACTGCAAGGCTGAGTGACGCGGTGATGGTACGCATGGAAACTCCCTCACGATTTATGGTTGTGTGTATCGAGGCAGTTGGGCCAGTCGGCCCGAGCCCGCAGTGCCCGGGGGGATGCGGGGGGATTTTTTGTTATGGGTGGTTCCTGGTGCATGACAAGACAGCGGTAGCGCCCTCAAGATCGAGCGCCGCCCGCGCGGCGCTTCGCGGGTAAACCCGCTCCCACATCTGTTTCGGGCCAGTGAGTCCTGTGAAAGTACCGCTGCCCGCCTTGGTGCATGCCTTGAGTCATGTGGGGCGGCGGCAACGCCCATGATGAAACCGCGTCGTACCAACACGGCGGACCAGGTGATGGCACAGGAAAGATTGGCCCGAAACAAACTGTGGGAGCGGGTTTACCCGCGAAGCGCCGCGCGGGCGGCGCTCGATCTCACAGGCGCAACACATCCAAAGGCCAACACCTCCCAGCCCCAACCCCTTACCGCAACTGGAACCAGGTGGTCTTCAACTGCGTGTACTTGTCGAACGAGTGCAGCGACAGATCGCGGCCGAACCCGGATTGCTTGCCGCCACCAAACGGCACCGTGGTATCCAGCGCATCCATGGTATTCACCGAAACCGTACCGGCCTTCAGCGCCTTGGCCACACGGTGGGCGCGGTTGAGATCGTCGCTCCACACCGACGCAGCCAGCCCGTAGATGCTGTCATTGGCCAACTGCACCGCCTGCTCTTCGCTGTCGAACGCGCTGACGGCCAGCACCGGCCCGAAAATTTCATCGCGGGCAAGGCGGCTATCACTGCTGACGTTGCCGAAAATCGTCGGCGTGATGAAGTTGGACGAACCATTGAAAGTCAGTTGCTCGCCACCGCTGAGCAACGTCGCGCCCTCCTCATGCGCCTGGCCGATCGCCCGCACAATGCGCGCGGTCTGCTCGCTGTCGACGATCGCGCCGGCGGCACTGGCCGGATCGAGCGGGTCGCCCGGCAGCCAGGCCTGGGCCTTGGCGATTACCCGTTCAACGAACTCGTCGTGGATCGAGCGCTGCACGTACAGCCGCGAGTTGGCCGAGCACACCTCACCCTGGTTGAAGAAGATGCCGAACGCGGCCTTCTCGGCGGCCAGGTCAAGGTTCTGGCAATCGGCGAACACCAGGTTCGGGCTCTTGCCGCCGCACTCCAGCCACACCTGCTTAAGGTTCGACTGGGCCGAGTACTGCATGAAGTACTTGCCCACCTGGGTGGAGCCGGTAAACACCAGGCAATCGACGTCCGGGTGCAGCCCCAGGGCCTTACCGGCCTGCTCACCCAAGCCCGGCACCACGTTCAGCACGCCCTCGGGGATGCCCGCCTCCAGTGCCAACTGGCCGAGGCGCAGGGCCGAGAACGGCGACTGCTCGGCGGGCTTGAGCACCACGCTGTTGCCGGCGGCCAGCGCCGGCGCCAGCTTCCAGGCGGCCATGTCCAGCGGGAAGTTCCACGGCACCACGGCGGCAATCACGCCCAGGGGTTCGCGGGTGATGGTGGCCAGCGCATTGGCGGCGGTGGGCGCGACCTGGTCGTAGACCTTGTCCAGCGCCTCGCCGTACCAGGCGAACACCCCGGCCGCGCCGGGCACGTCGATGTTGTAGGCATCCATCACCGGCTTGCCCATGTTCAGCGAGTCCAGCAGCGCCAGTTCTTCGCGGTGCGCCAGCAGCAGGTCAGCCAGCTTGATGAGGATTTTCTTGCGCTGGGTGGGGGCCATGCGTGCCCAGGGCCCATGCTCGAATGCGCGGCGGGCGCTGCGCACGGCCAGGTCGACTTCGACTTCAGCGCAGGCCGCCACCCGGGCGAGCAACTGGTTGGTGGCCGGGTTGATGGCGTCGAAAGTCGCCCCCGAGGAGGCCTTCACCGAGTGGCCGCCAATCAGGGCGGTGTCGATGAATGTTTGGCGGTTGGCCCGCTGCTGCCAGAAGGAAAGGTCGAACACGCTGCGCTCCCACATCGACCGCGTTCGCGGTCAGTTGTTATTAATGTGAGCCGATGGTGCGCCACTCTGGACGGCGGGAAAATTAGTAAAAATGTTCTCCAGACCTATGAAAAAGCTCTCTAGGCTCTGTACGAAAAGTATGGTCATCCATCGTTGTGGGAGCGGGCTTGCCCCGCGATCTGCCGCAACGCGGCAGCAAAACCTGGATTCGCGGCGTCTTTGACACTATTTGATATCGGGTATAGGAGCGCTTCGCACTCCATCGCGGGGCAAGCCCGCTCCCACAAAACTTTTCGTACAGTGCCTAGCCTCACCAGCCCTCAGTCCGGCAAGCGATAGCGCTCGGCAAAGTACTGGCGGAAGAACTCCACCGCCACCCGCACCTTGGCCGAGCCGGCCAGCGGCGCGGTGTACACCGCCCAGATGTCCGCCGCCTGCTGGTAGTCGGGCAGCACCTGCACCAGCCGCCCGTCTTCGATGCTGTCGTGAACATCCCACCATGAGCGCAGCAGGATGCCCCGCCCGTCCAGGCACCACTGGTGCGCCACCTCGCCATGGTTGCTCGACAGGGCGCCGGTCACCCGCACGCTCTCCTCGCCTTGCGGGCCTTCAAGGTGCCACAGCCCGAACGGGTGGTCGCGCTCCTTGATCACCAGGCAGTCATGGCTGGCCAGGTCCGCCAACACCTTGGGCGTCCCTCGCTCGGCCAGGTAGCCGGGCGCTGCGCACAGCACCCGGCGGTTGCGCGCCAGCGGCTTGGCGATCAGGTGCGGGGCGATGACGTTGCCGACGCGGATGTCCAGGTCCACCCCTTCGGCGATCAGGTCCACCAGGCGGTCGTGCACGTCCAGGCGGATGTCCAGCCGTGGGTAGCGTGCCGCCAGCTCCGACAAGGCCGGCGCCACGAAGCGCCGGCCCAGGCCCAGGCTGCTGGCGATGCGCAATTGCCCGGCGGGCTCGCGCTGGCCGGCGTTGAGGTCGTCGCCCATGCGTTGCAGGGTCTCGAAGATCTGCTGCGCCCACTGGTAGACCCGCTCGCCCTCTTCGCTCACCGTCACCCGCCGGGTGGTGCGGTGCAGCAGGCGCACCCCCAGGCTCTCTTCGAGCAGGCGGATGCGCTTGCTGACGAACGCCGCCGACATGCCGCGCTCGTCCGCCACGGCGGCAAAGCTGGCGCGGCGCGCTACCTGCAGGAAGATATCGAGGTCGTCGAGGTTCGGCAGATTATTCACGATTCGTGCACCAAGAATTGATCGAATAGCGGATTATCTCCGCAGCGCGCCCTTATAGCATGAGTGCATCCTCCCTGAACACGAGATGCGCCCCCATGACCAAGACCTTCAAAATCGCCGCCATCCCCGGTGACGGCATCGGCAACGAAGTCCTCCCGGAAGGCATCCGCGTGGTCGAGGCCGCCGCCCGCAAGCACGGCCTGAACCTTGAGATCGAATTCTTCGAATGGGCCAGCTGCGACTACTACCTGGCCCACGGCAAGATGATGCCGGACGACTGGTTCGAGCAGCTCAAGGGCTTCGATGCCCTGTATTTCGGCGCCGTCGGCTGGCCGGACAAGGTCCCGGACCACATCTCGCTGTGGGGCTCGTTGCTCAAGTTCCGCCGCGACTTCGACCAGTACGTCAACATCCGCCCGGTGCGCCTGTTCCCCGGCGTTCCCTGCCCGTTGGCCAACAAGCAGCCAGGCGACATCGACTTCGTGGTGATCCGCGAGAACACCGAAGGCGAATACTCGTCGCTGGGTGGGCGCATGTTCGAGAACACCGAGAATGAATTCGTCCTGCAGGAGTCGGTGTTCACCCGCCGTGGCGTCGACCGCATCCTCAAGTACGCCTTCGAAGTCGCCCAGACCCGCGAGCGCAAGCATGTCACCTCGGCCACCAAGTCCAACGGCATGGCCGTGAGCATGCCCTACTGGGACGAGCGCACCGCCGCCATGGCCGCGCACTATCCCGAGATCAGCTGGGACAAGCAGCACATCGACATCCTCTGCGCGCGCTTCGTGCTGCAGCCGGAGCGCTTCGACGTGGTGGTGGCTTCCAACCTGTTCGGCGACATCCTCTCCGACCTGGGCCCGGCCTGCGCCGGCACCATCGGCATCGCGCCGTCGGCCAACCTCAACCCTGAGCGCAAGTTCCCGTCGCTGTTCGAACCGGTGCATGGCTCGGCGCCGGACATCTACGGGCAGAACATCGCCAACCCGATCGCGATGATCTGGTCGGGTGCACTGATGCTCGAGTTCCTCGGCAAGGACGGCGACGACGCCCGCTACCAGGCCGCCCACGACGACATCCTCAAGGCCATCGAAACCGTGATTGCCAATGGCGACACCACCCGTGACATGGGCGGCAGCCGTTCGACCCAGGACGTGGGCAAGGCGATTGCCGAGTTGCTCGGCGCCTGACCTTTCGGCCCCTTCGCGGGTAAACCCGCTCCCACAAGGCTTGCACGACCGTTGTAGGTGCGGCCTTGTGCCGCGAAAGGGCTGCGCAGCGGCCCCGGCGGTCTTGCAGTGTCACTCAGATCCCGGGGCTGCTAAGCAGCCCTTTCGCGGCACAAGGCCGCTCCTACAGGAAGACAGTTGCTCCCACAGGTCTACTGCAGGCCTTGTGGGAGCGGGTTTCACCCGCGAGACAGGCGAAGCCAATCATCCGGATTGTCCGACGATTCTATTGCCACTCGCCCAGATTCAATGCAGAATCTGTTAACCAAAAGATATTTGTTATCTGATAGTTAACGGAAAGGAAAAACAAAACCCGATACGGACTTCCCAACGCCTGACTCCAACTACAAAAAAAATGCCCCTGGAGACAATTGATGTCCCCCAACAATAAAAAGATTGATGTGTTCCTGATTGCCGTGAGCCTGGTTGCCGTGCTGCTCACCGTGATCGGCCTTGCTGTCTTCCCCGCGCAAGCGGAAAGCCTCGCCAACCAATTGTTCGAAGTGGCCACCCGCACCTTCGGTACCAGCGTTCAGGTCCTGGTGTTCGGCAGCTCGCTGGCGGTGCTGTATCTGGCCTTCAGCAAGTACGGCAACATTCGCCTGGGTGCCGGCAAGCCGGAATACTCCACCACCACCTGGGTGTTCATGTTCATCTGCGCCGGCATGGGTTCCTCGACCCTGTACTGGGGCGTGATGGAGTGGGCCTACTACTACCAGACCCCCGGCCTGAACATCGCGCCGATGTCGGCCCAGGCGCTGGAATACAGCGTCAGCTACTCGTTCTTCCACTGGGGTATCAGTGCCTGGTCGATCTACGCCCTGGCCTCGCTGGCCATGGCCTACCACTTCCATGTGCGCAAGAAGAGCGGCCTTAACCTGGCATCGGTGATCGAAGCAGTCACCGGCTTCAAGGCCACCGGCCCGGTCGGCCGCGCTGTCGACCTGATCTTCCTGCTGACCATGATGGGCGCGCTGACCGTATCCCTGGCGCTCACCGCCTCGACCCTGACCCGTGGCCTGGCGGACCTGGCCGGCACCCCCAACACCTTCACCGTGCAACTGCTGGTGATCGGCGCGGTGGCGCTGCTGTTCTCGCTGAGCTCGTACATCGGCATCGACGGCGGCCTGCAGCGCCTGTCGAAGATGGTCTGCGTCGGCGCCCTGCTGTTCGCCGCCGTGGTGCTGCTGGTCGGCCCGACCCAGTTCACCCTGAACAACACGGCCAACTCCATCGGCCTGATGCTGCAGCACTACGTGCAGATGAGCCTGTTCACCGACCCGGCCGGCGACGGTGCCTTTACCCGCAACTGGACGGTGTTCTACTGGCTGTGGTGGGTGTCCTACGCGCCGGGGGTGGCCATGTTCGTCGCGCGCGTGTCGCGCGGCCGGTTGATCAAGGAAGTGGTGTTCGCCCTGCTGCTGGGCGGCAGTTTCGGTTGCTGGTTCTTCTTCGGCGCGCTGGAAAGCTACAGCATGCACCAGTTCATCAACGGCCAGATCGACGTACCCAAGCTGCTCAGCACCGCCGGTGGTGAAGCGGCGGTGACCGACCTGCTGCTGGCCCTGCCGTGGGGCACGCTGTTCCTGGCGGCGTACCTGTTCATCATGGCGGTGTTCTGCGCCTCGCACATGGACGCCGCCGCCTACGCCGTGGCCGCCACCAGCACCCGCAACCTGCGTGAAGGCGAAGACCCGAGCCCCACCCTGCGCCTGTTCTGGTGCGTGGTGCTGACCCTGGTGCCGCTGGCCATGCTGTTCGCCAAGGCGTCGCTGTCGACCATGAAGACCGCCGTGGTGCTCACCGCGATCCCGTTCATGGTGATCCTGCTGGTGAAGATCTACGGCTTCTTCAAGTGGCTGGCGGCCGACTACGGCCAGGTACCGGCGTACCGCATCGAGGAAGAGGCCACCCGCCTGGCGGGTGAGGAGCCGCAACAGCAAGCGCCACGCAGCGCAGCGGCGGTGCACTGAAACGAAAACCTGTGTCGCCCTATCGCCGGCAAGCCGGCTCCCACAATGTCCGCAGCACTACATGACCCTGTGGGAGCCGGCTTGCCGGCGATAGAGCCGCAATCAGCAACCTTGAATTCAGCTCCATTCAAATTTTTTTGCCCAGCTTGTTAACCAACAGATACGCGTTAACCAATAAGAACCGAGATAGAGCCATGAACGATTTCAAACGCCTGCCCGCCGATTTCTGTGCCAACCCCGAAGTGGCCTTCACCTTGCCGGCCAAGTTCTACACCCAGGCCGCGGTGTTCGAGCACGAGAAGGAAGCGATCTTCGCCCGCAGCTGGATCTGCGTCGGCCACCGCAGCGAAGTCGCCGAGAAGAACGCCTACATCACCCGTCAGGTGATCGGCGAAAGCATCATCATCGTGCGTGGTCGCGACGACGTGCTGCGCGCGTTCTACAACGTCTGCCCGCACCGTGGCCACCAGTTGCTCGAAGGCAGCGGCAAGGCCAAGAACGTCATCACCTGCCCGTACCACGCCTGGGCCTTCAAGCTCGACGGCGAGCTGGCCCACGCCCGCAACTGCGAGAACGTCGCCAGCTTCGACAAGGACAACTCCAGCCTGGTGCAGCTGCGTGTCGAAGAGTACGCAGGCTTCCTGTTCATCAACATGGACAACGACGCCGCGCCCGTGGAAGACCAACTGCCAGGCCTGCAAAAGCGTATGCGCGAGGCCTGCGCGGTGATCGACGACCTGCACCTGGCGGCACGCTTCGTCAGCGACACCCCGGCCAACTGGAAGTCGATCGTCGACAACTACCTGGAGTGCTACCACTGCGCCCCGGCCCACCCTGGTTTCTCCGACTCGGTGGACGTTGGCCAGTACAGCCACAGCCTGCACGGCAACTGGACCCTGCAGTACGGCCTGGCCAAACCTTCGGAGCAGTCGTTCAAGTTCGATGAATCGGTCAAAGACCCCTCCTTCGCCGGCTTCTGGGCCTGGCCGTGCACCATGTTCAACGTGCCGCCAGGGGCCAACTTCATGACCGTGATCTACGAGTTCCCGGTCGATGCCGAAACCACCCTGCAGCACTACGACGTGTACTTCCTCAACAAGGACATCACCGAAGAGCAGCAGAAGCTGATCGACTGGTACCGCGAAGTGTTCCGCCCGGAAGACCTGCGCCTGGTCGAGAGCGTGCAGAAGGGCCTGAAATCCCGCGGCTACCGTGGCCAGGGCCGGATCATGGTCGATGCCCAGCGCAGCGGCGTCAGCGAGCACGGCATTGCCCACTTCCACAACCTGATCGCCGTCGCCCACCTGGACGACTGAACCACCCCCGTTAGCTGTCCCGCCCCGCGCCAGGGCCTGGCGCGGGGCTTCGTTGTCGAGGTATGCCATGGCCAAACAATACGAAATGTTCAAGGTGCGCGTGACCGAGGTGGAACAGGCCACGCCGCAGATCAAGCGCTTCACCCTGGCCCGCAGCGACGGTGCCGCCCTGCCCGCTTTCACCGGCGGCAGCCACGTCATCGTGCAGATGCAGTCGGCCTGCGGCGGCCAGTTCAGCAATGCCTATTCGCTGATGAGCGACCCGCGCGCACTGTCCAGCTATCAGATTGGCGTGCGCCTGGAAGAGCAGTCCAAGGGCGGCTCGGCGTTCATGCACCAGCAGGTCGAGGTGGGCAGCGAGCTGACCATCTCCACCCCCAACAACCTGTTCGCCCTCGACCCCGGCGCCGGCCGCCATGTGCTGATCGCCGGCGGCATCGGCATCACGCCGTTCCTGGCGCAGCTGCATGAGCTCGAAGGCAGCAGCACCCCCTACGAGCTGCACTATGCCTTCCGCGCGCCCGAGCACGGCGCCTTCCAGGCTGACCTGCAAAGCGGCCCGCATGCCGACAACACGCGGTTCTACATCGACAGCCTCGACCGCAAGCTCGACCTGGCCGCCCTGTGCGCCGGCCTTGCCGACGATGCCCACCTTTACGTATGCGGGCCCAAGCCGCTGATCGACGCAGTGATCGCCACCGCCGCCGCCGCCGGCATCGCCGAGTCACGGGTGCACTGGGAACAGTTTGCCGCAGCAGCACCGGCCGCAGGCGCCGCCTTCACCGTGGTGCTGGCCCGCTCCGGGACCGAGTTGCAAGTCGAGGAAGGCATGACCATCCTCCAGGCCATCGAAAAGTCCAAGGCCGCCAAGGTCGAGTGCCTGTGCCGCGAAGGTGTGTGCGGCACCTGTGAAACGGCGATTCTCGAAGGCGAGGCCGAGCACTTCGACCAGTACCTGAGCGATGAGGAAAAGGCCGCGCAGCAGACCATGATGCTGTGTGTGTCGCGGGCGAAATCGGCGCGCATCGTGCTGGATCTGTGAACGGAACTCCTCCCACCCTTGGCGCTCTTAACATCATGCAGTAATACCCCTGGGCTTTACCTTCGCGGAGGATTCACCATGCGCCACTTACTGCTTGTTCCCTCGCTGCTGCTTCTGCTGCCTGCCGGTGCCGCCCTGGCCAAGGTCGATGCCGGTGATGTCGCCACCTCCGCGGGGATCTCCGCGTCGCTCTACTCGACCTTCAAGGACGACAAACGGATCATCCCCGCCCAGGACGAACTGACCGCCTTCATCGCCAGCGGCGGTGCCATCCGTGGCGCCTACCTGGAGTCGGCGTTGGCGCAGGCACGCCAGGCCAACCCTGGCCTGCAGGCCAGCGACGAGGAACTGGCCAGGGCGCTGCTGTCGCAGGATGACCCGGTCGCGCATCACTGACCTGCGCCTGCAAAGGTGCCGCTCTGCGGCCCAATCGCCGGCAAGCCGGCTCCCACAGGTATCTCAATCCCCCTGTGGGAGCCGGCTTACACTGGCATCTCAATCCCCCTGTGGGAGCCGGCTTGCCGGCGATTGGGCCTTCAGGAAAACGCTGAACAGGCCTCGCGCATGACTTGCCAGGTGCGCGCATCCGCCGGCACCAGGTGCTCGATGCGCAATGACTCGACCGTAATGTCCTGGGGCATGCCAAAGGTGGTGAAAGTCGACATGAAGGTCAGCTCGCCCTGTGGCGACGCCAGGCGCGTCAACAGCAGCGGCGGCAATACGCCCTGCGCAGGTTCAAGCTCGCCTGGCAGCGCCATCTGCGCCAGGCGCTTTGCCAATACCGGATTGCTCAGCGACTCCTGACGGGCACGGTGCCAACCCACCGCACGAATCTCTTCGGCATTGAGCAAATAGTCACCCAGCCCGCCGGGCGCAAACAGCATGGCCAGCATGTTCAACCCCTCCACCTGCGACGGCGGCAGCCCAAGCAAGGCAAACAGCGCGGCCGTCGCACTATTGGCCGCCAGCACGTCCCAGTTACCGTCGATAACGATTGCCGGTGCGGGGTTGTTGGCCTGCAACAGGTGCTCCATGGCATCGCGCACGGCCGCCAGCGCCGGGGCATCCAACGGCGAGGCCTGGTAGCGCGGCGCCAAGCCTGCGGCGAGGAACACCTCGTTGCAGCGCTCCAGTGGCGCATCCAGCGCGCTCAGCAGGGCATGCAGGGTGGCAATGCCTGGCCGCGCCCGACCGGTTTCGATGCAACTGAGGTGGCGCTGCGAAACGCCGGCACGCAGGGCCAGCTGCATCTGGCTGAGCCCGGCCTGGCGGCGCAACTGGCGCAACGGCGAACCTGCGGTGGACGTTGGCCGGGTGGGGTGAAAGGTGGAAATGTCCATGGGCTGAGCCTGCGAATGTTCAGGTGAGTCGTCCATGACCTCTGAGGTCATTGCTGGGCTGGGACCCTATCACTAGTGTTCGGGCATCGAAACCACCTCGGAGCTCCCACCATGCGCAAACCCTGGCTGGCACTCGCCACCCTGATCGCCTTGACCCTCTATACCTGCTGGACCATGGCCCATGCCGAACAGTCGTTGCTGGCCTTCGGGCTGCAACTGATCAGCAGCCCGGACACTCTGCAGGTGGTCATCGACCTGTACCTGATGGCGGCGCTGGCCTGCCTGTGGATGTGGCGCGATGCCCAGCGCCATGGGCGCCCGGGGCGCAGTGTGCTGCCCTACTGCCTGCTGACCCTGGTGTTCGTTTCGATCGGCCCGCTGCTGTACCTGGTCGTGCACGGGTTCAGAGGCCATCGGCCATGATCACGGTGTTCGCCGCCAGTGTGTTGCTGCTGTTCCTCAAGATGCTGGCGATCTCCTGCTACCAGGGGTATTACCGCTTGCGTCACCTGACCTTCGTCAACGCCGAGGATGCCGCCGTGCTGGGCCGCACGGCCGCGGCCCAGGAGCGCCCCGAAGTACGCCGCGCCGCCCAGGCCTGGGCCAACGACCTGGAGAACATCCCGCTGTTCTTCGTGCTCGGCGGCCTGGCAATCACCCTGCACACACCTGAGCTGCCGACCCTGTGGTTGTGCGCATTGTTCACCGCTGCCCGGCTGGCCCATACCCTGGCCTACCTGGCGGCCTGGCAACCCTGGCGCACACTGGCGTTTGCGGTTGGCCTGGGCTGCCTGCTGGGGCTGGCCGGGATGATCGCCGCCCGCCTGTGCTAGGGTTTGTACGAAAAGTCGCCGAGCGGCGATCAGGCAAGGCGAAAACAGGCGAGGAACGGCCGGGGTCGCGCTCGACTTTGCTGGTTGCAAATGGGCATTCCGAGCCTGTTTTCAACGCAGCAAGATCGTCGCGCAGGCACTTTTCGTACAAAGCCTAGCGCTGGCGCGCCAACAGGAAGGCACCCAGCCCCAGCATCGGCAAAGCCGCGCCCAGCAACGCCACGCCCGCCCAGCCGAAGTGCGCATACACCCCGCTGGCCAGCGCCGAACCCACGGCCCCGCCCAGGAAGATGCTGGTCATGTACAGCGCATTGAGGCGCCCGCGGCTGGCGGGGTCGAGCGCATAGACCTCGCGCTGGCCGATCACCATGTTCATCTGCACCGCAAAGTCCAGCAGCACCCCGGTCAACCCCAGGCCGATCACGCTCATGCCCGGCGTGGTCAGGCCCAGCAGCAAGGCCAGCGGCGCCAGCCCCATTGCCAGCAACGAAGCCTGTCGGCCATGCCCGGCATCCGCCAGGCGTCCGGCCAGCGGCGCGGCCACCGCACCTATGGCACCGACCAGGGCGAACAACGCGATCTGGCTTTGCGACAGGCCATGCTCTGCGGCCAGGGCCAGCGGCACCGCTGTCCAGTACAGGCTGAAGGCGGCGAACATCAGCGCCTGGTACAGCGAGCGCTGGCGCAGCAAAGGGTAGCGGCGCAACAGTACCAGCAGCGAGGCCATCAGCCCGGCATAGCTGGCCTTGTGCTCGGGCTCCCGGCGCGGCAGGGTCAGGGCCAGCAACAGGATGATCGCCAGCATCACTCCCGCCGCGCCGATGAACACCATGCGCCAGCCGAAATGATCGGCCACCAGGCTCGACAACGGCCGGGCCAGCAGGATGCCCAGCAACAGGCCACCCATGATGTTACCCACCACCCGCCCGCGCTGGTGCTCGGGCGCCAGGTGCGCGGCCAGCGGCACCAGCATCTGCACCGCCACCGAACTGAAGCCGATGAGCAAGGCATAGGCCAGGAACAGCTGGCCCTGGCCATGGCCGCTGTTGCCGGCCAGCAGCAGGCTGACGGTCGCCAGCACTGCGGTGGCGATCATCAGCTTGCGGTTTTCCACCAGGTCAGCCAGCGGCACCAGCAACAGCAGCCCGAGGGCGTAGCCCAGCTGGGTCAGCGAGACGATCCAGCTGGCGTGCGCGGCGGACAGGCCCAGGTCAGGCGCGATCAGCCCGACGATGGGCTGGGCGTAGTAGATGTTGGCGACGATGGCGCCGCAACAGAAGGCCAGCAGCGTCACCAGGGCGCGGCTCAGGCCGGGCGCTGACGGCTGGGCGGCAGCGACGGAAAGATTCATGGGGGTAGCCTCGCTAAGCGATGGAGAAGTGCGGGCATGGTGCCGGGAAGCAGCGCGCGGCAGAATCCGTCGGCAACGCAACAAGGCTTTGCGCCCCGCGCAACGGCTGGGCTCTGTACGAACAGTTTTGTGGGAGCGGGCTTGCCCCGCGATGGAGTGCGAAGCGCTCCTTTACCCAATATGTATGGACTTGAGACATCGCTGCCGCGTTGCAGCAAATCGCGGGGCAAGCCCGCTCCCACAACGATGGATGAACTTACTTTGCGTACAACGGCTAGGGCGCCAGCAATGTCTCACAGAACGCAACGAACGCATTCACCCGCCGCGACCCGCGGTGGTTGGGCAGGTATAGCGCGTTGATGGTGGCGCTGGCAGCGCCCGGGCTCACCTGCCAGTCGGCGAACAGCCGTTGCAGGCGCCCGGCCGCAACATCCTCGCGCACCAGCCAGTCGGCCAGCAGCGCCACGCCGCTGCCGGCGATGGCGGCCTCGCGCAGCAGGTCGGCGTTGGCGCTGCGCAACGGGCCGGTAACGTCCAGCTCCAGGCGCTGTTCACCTTGCTGCAGACGCCAGGGCCGGGCCGACTGGCCATAGCGAAAGCGCAGGCAGGCGCGGGTGCTCAGTTGCCGTGGGTCGTCCAGCGCGGGGCCTTGTGCCACATAGGCCGGGCTGGCCACCAGCCAGCGCTCGAACTGGCCCAGCCGACGACACACCAGCTCGTCGCTGGGTGCGGGTTCGCCGAGACGGATGGTCAGGTCATAGCGGCCATCGAGCAGGTCATCGAAGCGGTCGCTGAGGTCGATGTCCAGTTCCAGGCCTGGATGGCGGGCCAGGAAGGCGCCCAGGTGCGGGGCGATCACCCGCCGGCCGAACTCCACCGGCAGGCACAGGCGCAGCACGCCGACGGGCTCCTCGCCACGGTCGGCGACGCTGGCATCGGCCTCGGCCAGGGCTTCGAGAATGTCACGGGCACGCTGGTAGTAGGCGGCACCGGCCTCGGTCAGGCTGACCTGGCGGGTCGAGCGGTTGAGCAAGGTGGCGCCCAGTTCGCTTTCCAGCGCATCGACCAGGCGCGTCACCGACGAGGTCGCCACCCCAAGCCTGCGTGCTGCGGCGGAAAACCCCTGGGCCTCGACGGTCGCCATGAACACCTTGAGCGCCAGCAGCTTGTCCATGGCAGTTTTCCCTGGGGCAAAGCCAGGAACCTTCCTACAATCAGGCCCTGGAATCAACCACGGACGCGCCCCTCATGCCGGACAACCTGTTCACCGCCCTGCCCGCACTCGACCCACAGGCCAGCGAGCAGTTCGACGACCTGCTGCAACGCCCGGGCCTGCGCATCGAGCGCATCGTCTCCAGCGGCCAGGCCAGCCCGCCAGGCTTCTGGTACGACCAGGACGAAGGCGAGTGGGTGGTGGTGCTCAGCGGCAGCGCCGGGTTGCGCCTTGAGCACGAGACCGAGACCCGTGTATTGCGCCCAGGCGACCACCTGGACATCCCGCCGCACTGCCGGCACCGGGTCGAATGGACCGAGGCCGGCGTGGCCACCGTGTGGCTGGCGGTGTTCTATCGCGGCTGAACCAAGGCCATCGGGGCTGGCGCGGCCTGCAGCCGATAGAAGCGCCACGGCAGCAACACGGCGGCCACGGCCAGGCCGCTGGCGAAACCGACCCACACCCCCACCGCACCCAAGGCGGAATGGAAGGCCAGCCAGTAACTGAGCGGCAGCGCCAGCAACCAGTAGCTGACCATGGTCACCCCCACCGGCCAGCGGTAGTCCTGCAGCCCACGCAAGGCCCCCAGCGCGGTGGACTGCAGGCCGTCGGCCACCTGCATCGCCGCCACCACCACGAACATCGGCACCGCGATGGCGACCACCTGCGGGTCGTCGCTCATGGCCTCGGCGATGCGCCGGCCAAACAGCACCAGCAGCACGGTGGCCAGCAGCATCCATGCGCTAACGCTGACGAAGGTGGCGCTGCCGATGGCCCGGATGCGGGCGGTCTCACCACGGCCCTGGGCCTGGCTGATGCGGATGCTCACTGCCGCCGCCATGCCCAGCGGCAGCATGTACAGCAGCGCGCCGATCGAGTGCACCACCTGGTTGGCCGCCAGTGCGGCGTTGCCCAGCCAGCCGAGCATCCAGGCGGCGATCACCACCGCGCCGGCTTCGGCCAGGTAACCCATGCCCAACGGCCAGCCCTCGCCGAGCAGCGTGCGCCAGCGCAACTTGTGCCCGTGCGGCAGCTGGCGATAGCGCGCCAGCGACGGTGCCAGGCACCAGTAAGCCAGGGCCAGCAGCAGCGCCAGCGACTCGGCGAGCACCCCGGCGATCCCCGCCCCCACCAGCCCCAGCGTCGGCAGGCCGAAATGGCCATGGATCAGGCCGTAGCTCAGCGGGATGTTGAACAACACCGCGCTCATCACCAGCCATACCGCCACCCACGGGCGGCCAATGGCTTCCAGCACGTCCTTGAACACCACGATCAGGCAGTAGGGGATCAGGAACACCGCCATGGCCTGCCAATAGGGGGTCAGCAGCGTCATGTCCGGCAAAGGCACGCCCAGCCACTGCAGCAGCGGCAAAGCGGCCAGCATCGCCAGGCAGCCCAGGGTACCGATCAGCAGCCCGTAACCGAGGCCTGCGCACAGGGTGCGCGTAACCGCCGACGGGTCATCGGCGCCGAAGGCATGGCCGACGCGCACACTGAGGGTGGCGAGCATGCCATAGAGCCCCGCATGGAAAATCAGCCCGGCGCTGCTGGTCAGTGCCACGCAGGCCAGCACCACGGTGCCGAGCGAGGCCAGCAGCACGGTGTCGGTCAGGCTGATCAGCTCGGCAGCGGACAGGCCCAGCACCAATGGCAGGGCCAGGCGCAGCAAGCCTGGCAGCTCGGCAAGCCAGGAAACGGCGCTGTGCTTTACAGAAGCAGTCACGGTGAATACCTCGAGTTGACATACGCCGCGTATGCTAATGCCATTTATTGACATACGCAACGTATGCTAATTTGCACGGCATCGCTTTCAGTTGGAGCCAGCCATGCCCACCTCTCGCCGCAGCCGTGCCGCCATGAGCGCGGACACCACCGAACGGCTGATCGCCGTCGCCCGTCGCCAGTTCACCGAGAAAGGCTTCAGTGCCGTGGTCATGGACGACCTGTGCGCCGAAGCCGACCTGACCCGTGGTGCCCTGCATCACCATTTCGGTGGCAAGGCCGGGCTGTTCACCGCGGTGGTGCAGAGCTTGCTCGATGAGATCAACCAGGCGCTGGATGTGCGCTACGCCACCCATGAAGACCCCTGGGAGGGGTACATCGACACCTGCCTGCACTACTACGACCTGCTGCGCGACCCGGCCCTGCGACGCATCCTGCTGCAGGATGCGCCGGGGGTGCTGGGCCTGCGCTTGCGCGAGCTGGAAGAGGCCAGCTATATCGGGCCCATGGCCCAGGGGCTGGTGGAGTTGCAGGAGGCTGGGCGGTTACGGGCGTTTGACGCGGTGGCCATGGCGCATCTGATCAATGGGGCAATGGGCGATACCGGTATCTGGGTGGTGGCCCAGGATGATCCGCAGGCGGCGGCGGAGCGGGTCAAGGGGGCGCTGCGGTGTTTGCTGGAGGGGTTGCAGTGTTGAAGGGGTGAGTTGGGGCTGCCAGGTGTATGGCGGGAGACTGGGTGAGGGCCACCAGGTGCCTGCCGGTGTTTTTGCAGCGCCTATGAGATCGAGCGCCGCCCGCGCGGCGCATCGCTGGCAAGCCAGCTCCCACATCTGTTTCGGGCCAGTTACTCCTGCAAGGTCATCACTGTCCGCCTTGTTGGTTCGACTCGATTCCGAGGCGGGCGCTGATGACGCTGCGCCTGTCTCAAGACATGCGCCAAGGCGGGCAGCGGTACCTTCAAAGGCATAATTGGCCCGAAACAGATGTGGGAGCTGGCTTGCCAGCGATGCGCCGCGCGGGCGGCGCTCGATCTTGAGGGCGCTGCAAAAAGACCGACGAACACCTGTCAGCCCTAACGCGATAACAGCCATGCCCATCAATACACAAAATCCCCTACGACCATCGTCGCACCACCACATTCCCCCCGAAGATCTCGAACCCCAGCCCTATTTTCCCTTCATGATCTAGTCTTTTAGCCACACATTCCCGCTCCAACCCCTGCGACAATCAGCCCCAGCAACAAATGTACTAACTTGTTAATTAGCTTGCTAAGGGCTTAAACTGCGCCGCATTCCACCTGCGAGATCCCTGGCATGAAAGACAACCCCCGCGCCACTGGCGCCCCCACAATCATCCTGGTCGGCTTGGGCGTGATCGTCGCCCTGCTCGGCCTGCTGCTGGCCGCCGGCGGCATCAAGCTCGCCGGCCTCGGCGGCTCCTGGTACTTCCTGGTCGGTGGCCTGGCCATGGCCATCGCCGGCCTGCTCATCGCTCGCCGCAAACCCGCCGGCGCCTGGCTGTACGCCGTATTCCTGTTCGGTACGCTGATCTGGGCCGTGGCCGATGCTGGCCTGGTCTTCTGGCCGCTGTTCTCGCGCCTGTTCATGTTCGGCGCGATCGGCATGCTGGTGGCACTGGTCTATCCGCTGCTGGTACGCGCCCAAGGCGGCAGCACTGGCCGTGGCGCCTATGGCATCGCCGGTGTGCTGGCCGTGGTGCTGGCGATTGCCGCCGGCAACATGTTCGTCGCCCACCCCAGCGTCGCCCCCACCGGCAAAGGCCCAGGCCTGACCCCGGTCGAAGCTGGCAAGGAGCAGAAGAACTGGGCCCACTACGGCAACACCGAAGGCGGCAGCCGCTTCGCAGCCCTGGACCAGATCAACCGTGGCAACGTCGACAAACTGCAAGTGGCCTGGACCTACCACACCGGTGACGTGGCCATCAGCGACGGCAACGGCGCCGAAGACCAGCTCACCCCGCTGCAGGTTGGCAACAAAGTGTTCATCTGCACCCCGCACAACAACCTGATCGCCCTCGACGCAGACACCGGCAAGGAGCTGTGGAAGAACGCCATCAACGCCCAGTCCAAGGTCTGGCAGCGTTGCCGTGGCATGGCCTACTTCGACGCCAGCGCGCCGATCGCCCAGCCTTCCCAGCCAGGCAGCTCGCCGATCACGGTCGCCAGCGTGCCCGCCGCTGCCAACTGCCAGCGTCGCCTGCTCACCAACACCATCGACGGCCGCCTGATCGCCGTGGACGCCGACACCGGCGAGTTCTGCCAAGGCTTCGGCAATAACGGCCAGGTCAACCTGATGACGGGCCTGGGCAATGTGCCCGACTCGTACTACCAGCTGTCGTCCGCCCCCTTGATGGCCGGTACCACCGTGGTGGTCGGCGGTCGGGTGGCCGACAACGTCCAGACCGACATGCCCGGCGGCGTGATCCGCGGCTTCGACGTGATCACCGGGGAAATGCGCTGGGCCTTCGACCCGGGCAACCCGCAAGACCGTAAAGCCCCTGAAGGCGACAGCACCTACGTGCGCAGCACCCCCAACAGCTGGGCACCGATGTCTTACGATCCGGCCATGAACACCCTGTTCCTGCCGATGGGTTCCTCGTCCACCGACATCTACGGTGTCGAGCGCAACCAGCTGGACCACACCTACGGCGCTTCGGTGCTGGCCCTGGACGCCACCACTGGCGACCAGAAATGGGTGTACCAGACCGTGCACAACGACCTCTGGGACTTCGACCTACCGATGCAGCCGAGCCTGATCGATTTCACCAAGGACGACGGCCAGACCGTGCCAGCAGTGGTGATCGGCACCAAGGCCGGGCAGATCTTCGTGCTCGACCGCGCTACCGGCAAGCCGTTGACCCAAGTCGATGAAGTACCGGTCAAGCCGAGCAACATCCCCAACGAGCCGTACTCCCCCACCCAGCCGAAATCCGTCGGCATGCCGCAGATCGGCGCGCAGACCCTGACCGAATCGGACATGTGGGGCGCCACCCCGTTCGACCAGCTGCTGTGCCGCATCGACTTCAAGAAGATGCGCTACGACGGCCTGTACACCGCGCCAGGCACCGACCTGTCGCTGAGCTTCCCGGGTTCGCTCGGTGGCATGAACTGGGGCAGCCTCTCGACTGACCCGGTGCACGGTTTCATCTTCGTCAACGACATGCGCCTGGGCCTGTGGATCCAGATGATCCCTTCGCAGAACAAGGGCGCTGCTGCAGGCGGTGGCGAAGCGCTGAACACCGGCATGGGCGCCGTGCCGCTCAAGGGCACGCCGTATGCGGTGAACAAGAACCGCTTCCTGTCGGTAGCCGGCATCCCGTGCCAGGCGCCGCCGTTCGGCACCCTGACCGCCATCGACATGAAGACCCGGCAAATTGCCTGGCAAGTGCCGGTGGGCACCGTCGAGGACACCGGCCCCCTGGGTATCCGCATGCACCTGCCGATCAAGATCGGCCTGCCGACCCTGGGCGGCACCCTGTCGACTCAAGGTGGCCTGCTGTTCATTGCCGGCACCCAGGACTTCTACCTGCGCGCCTATGACAGCAGCAACGGCAACGAAGTCTGGAAAGCCCGCCTGCCAGTGGGCAGCCAGGGCGGCCCGATGACCTACGTTTCGCCCAAGACCGGCAAGCAGTACGTGGTGGTCACCGCTGGCGGCGCGCGTCAGTCGACCGACCGTGGCGACTATGTGATGGCGTACGCACTGCCATAAACCGCGTCGCCCCCATCGCCGGCAAGCCGGCTCCCACAGGGGTCAGCAATGTACCTGTGGGAGCCGGCTTGCCGGCGATGAGGCCCTGAAATACAACCCGAGACCCAGCAATGCCATCCGCAATTCGCATCACCCCTGCGCTGCTTCTGGCAGTCGCCAGCACCTCGGCCCTCGCCGACAGCGACCTGCTCACCCGCAACACCCTGACCGGCGACTGGGGCGGCCTGCGCCACCAGCTGGAAGAAGACGGCGTCAAGTTCACCGGCGACTACAGCGGCGAAACCGCCTACAACGCCCACGGCGGCCTGCACCGCTCGGCGCGCTACTCGCAGAATCTCAAGCTCGGCGTGCAATTCGACCTGGCGAAGCTGTACAGCCTGGACGGCAAAGTCCAGCTGACCATCAACGACCGCCGCGGCAAAAGCGCCTCGGAGGACCTGGTGGGCAACCGCCTGCCCATCCAGGAAAACTACGGTGGCCTGTATACCCGCCTGACCGAACTGAGCTACGAGCGCAATTTCACCCCGGCGCTCAACGTCAAGCTCGGCTACATGGCCATGGGCAACGACTTGGGCGGCCTGGACAGCGGCATCCTGTGCAACTTCATGAACGCCGGTTTCTGCGGCCACCCGCTGAACATGTCCGGCGGCAGCGGCTGGACCAACTACCCCAACGCCCACCTGGGTGCGCGGGTCAAGTACGACCTCTCGCCGGCCTGGCAGCTGCGGGTGGCGGCGTTCAACGTCGACCCCGAGAGCAACGGCAATTCCAGCCGCGCCTGGCACCTCGGGCCCAAGCACACCACCGGCACGGTGGTGCCGGTGGAGCTGGTGTACAAGCTGCAGGGCGAGCTGCCGGGCGAGTACAAGCTGGGCTACTACTACGACAGCTCCGATGTGAAACGCATCGGCAGCAGCAAGGAGGTGTCCGGGCGCGGCGGCCATTACCTGCTGATCGACCAGGCGGTATGGAACGACCCCGATTCACCGGGCCGCAGCCTGCATGCCTTCGGCCAGTACTCGGCATCGAGCAAGGCGGCCTCGCCGTTCACCAAGTGGTATGGCACCGGCGTGGTGTTGTACAAACCGTTCGAAGGCCGCCCACGGGACACCGTGGCGCTGGGCTATGGCCGTGCGGTGCCGAACCCGCGTAGCCGGGATGTGCTGGAAGACGCCGCGTTCAATGCCGGGCAGGACTTCCCCAACCTGGACAGTGCCGAGCAGTTGATCGAACTGAGCTATGGCTACCAGGCCACGCCTTGGCTAAACCTGCGCCCGGATGTGCAGTACATCGTCGAGCCGGGGGCGTTTTCCGGGAAAGCTATCGATAACGCGCTGGTGGTGGGCCTGCAGGTCAAGGCCACCTTCTGACTTCCAGGCCTCATTCGCGGGGCAAGCCCGCTCCCACGGGTTGGACAGCCCCCAAGAAGTTGGACACCAATCCAACCCTTGGGAGCAGCCCAACCCGTGGGAGCGGGCTTGCCCCGCGATCTGTCCATCAAGCCGTGTGCAGGTACTCCGCCAACCTGATCAACATCGCATCACACCCACGCAACTGCGCCACGCTGACAAACTCATCCGGCTTGTGCCCCTGGTCCATGCTCCCTGGCCCACACACCACGGTGGGGATACCAGCCTGGTCGAACAGCCCACCCTCGGTGCCGAACGCCACCGTGCCGAAGTCATCAGACCCACTGAGCAGCGCCACCAGCCGCGCCGCCTCACTGTCGGCCGGCGTCGCCAAGCCCGGATACGCGCTCAACGGCTTCAGGCGGATGTCACTGCCGGCATTCACCGCCCGCATGCGCGGAAGCAACTCGGCCTCGGCATAGGTCTGCAAACGGTCAGCCACTGCCTGCGCCTCGAACCCCGGCAAGGCCCGCACCTCGAAATCGAACTCGCACTCCTCGGGCACGATGTTCAACGCCCGTCCGCCCTTGATCACCCCGGTCTGTACCGTGGAGAACGGCGGATCGAAGCGCTCGTCATGCTGCTCGGGCCGCGCCAGCTCGTCACCGATCTCACCCAGCTTGCCGATCAGCCGTGCGGCATACTCGATCGCGTTGACCCCATAGGGCGCATACGCCGAATGGCAGGCCGCACCATGCACCTGGCAACGCATGGCCAGCTTGCCCTTGTGGCCAAGCACCGGCTTGAGCTCGGTGGGCTCGCCGATCAGGCACAGCCTTGGTTTGTGTGGCCGCTGCTGCAGTGCCTCGAGCATCGAGCGCACGCCCAGGCAACCGACTTCCTCGTCATAGGAGAACGCCAGGTGCACCGGCAGCTTCAAGGGTTGCGCCAGGAACGCCGGCACGGCTGCCAGCACCGAGGCGATGTAACCCTTCATGTCGGCAGTGCCGCGACCATACAGCCGGCCATCACGCTCTGTCAGCGCAAAGGGCTCGACGGTCCACGCCTGGCCGTCCACCGGCACCACGTCGGTGTGCCCGGACAACACCACGCCGCCGCGATCGGTCGGGCCGATGGTGGCGAACAAGTTGGCCTTGGTCCCCTCTTCATTGAGGAACAGCTCGCTGTCGACCCCAAGCCCGGCCAGGTAGTCACGGATGAAGCCGATCAGCTCCAGGTTGGAATCACGGCTGACGGTGGCAAACCCCACCAGCCGCGCCAGCAACGTCTGGCTGGACAGCTCACTCATCGCCCGGCACTCCGTAGCTCGGCGCGACGGTGGGGTTGAGCGCACGGGTCACGTAGTCCTGCATCTGCGGGCGATAGGCCTGCCACAGCTGGTCCAGCTCGCCGATCGGGTCCTGCTCGGCCCAGTCCACGCGCAGGTCAACCAGTGGCCAGGTCAGCTCGCCGGCAATCTTCAACGCCGCCGAATGCACCGGCCCCGCCTCACCGCCGGCGGCCATGGCTGCATGCATCGCTGCCAACAGGCGATCGGCCAGGTGGCCGCCGGCCTGTTCAAAGGCGCCGACCATCGCCTCGATCACGGCCTGGGACGACAACAGGTTGCCCGCCGCCGCGCATTGCTCGCCGGCCACCGCGTTGTGCACGCCCAGGGCCTCCTTGCCGGTGAACAGCGCCACCTGGCCACGGCTGTCGATCACCGTGACCTGGCGGTACTCGCTCCAACCGTTGGCGCTGAGCACCTGATCCAGCACCGCGGCAGGCGGCAGCTGGCCCTGTTCGAGGGCATCGAGGATCTGCGGGCCAAGCGCCGGCAAGGTGATGTTCTGGGTCGCGACTGCGCCCACACCGGCCCGCACCCAGGGGCAGCGGGCGCCCACGGCGATGCTCGACGAACTGATGGCGATGCCGACCTGGCCGGTGTCCTGGCAGCGGCCGATGATGGAAAAGGTCATGGGTGCAGCTCCTGTCTGGGTTTGCCTGCATTCTCGGCAAGCCCTGGCAGGTGCGAAACGAGCATTTTCATGGCTATTGCACAGGAAAAAACTAATGGACCTGTTGGCAAAACTCCGTGGGAGCGGGCTTGCCCCGCGATTGCCGCATCGCGGGGCAAGCCCGCTCCCACAGCACACACCCCCTTCGCCAATTTATCGGCAAGGCCCAGCTAAATACTATTTTCGCGATTTACCAGCCATCCCTAGTCTGGCCCCAGGCAACGGCGGTCCTCCCAACCGACCTCAACAACAACCGCCTGAACAAGGGCTCGGACATGACACTGAACAATTACCAAATCGACACCCTCGTGGTCGGCGCCGGCCAGGCCGGCGTGGCCATGAGCGAACACCTGAGCAAGCTCGGCGTGCCGCACCTGGTACTGGAGCGCAACCGCATCGCCGAGGCCTGGCGCACCGGCCGCTGGGACTCGCTGGTGGCCAACGGGCCAGTCTGGCACGACCGCTTCCCGGGCCTGGAATTCGACCTGGACGCCGATGCCTTCGCCGGCAAGGACCAGGTTGCCGACTACTTCGAACAGTACGTACGCAAATACAACCTGCCGGTGCGCACCGGCGTGGAAGTGAAGAAAGTGGCGCGCAACCCCGACCGCCCGGGCTTCACCATCGAAACAAACCAGGGCGTGATCCACGCCAACCGCGTGGTGGCCGCCACCGGCCCGTTCCAGAAGCCGGTCATTCCGGCCATCGCGCCAAAAGATGAACGCCTGCACCAGATCCACTCGGCCGCCTACTTCAACCCCGAGCAACTGCCCGCAGGCGCGGTGCTGGTGGTCGGCGCCGGCTCGTCCGGCGTGCAGATCGCCGAAGAGCTGATGCGTGCCGGGCGCCAGGTGTACCTGTCGGTGGGCGCCCACGACCGCCCACCGCGCAGCTACCGCAACCGCGACTTCTGCTGGTGGCTGGGCGTACTCGGTGAGTGGGACGCGGAAATCGCCAAGCCCGGCCGCGAACACGTGACCATCGCCGTGTCCGGCGCCCGCGGCGGCCACACCGTGGACTTCCGCGCCCTCGCCCACCAGGGCATGACCCTGGTCGGCCTGACCCAGTCGTTCGAAGGCGGCGTGGCGCGGTTCCAGGACAACCTGGCCGACAACATCCAGCGTGGCGACGAAAACTACCTGGCCCTGCTGGATGCCGCCGACGCCTACATCGAGCGCAACGGCCTCGACCTGCCGGCAGAACCTGATGCGCGCAAGCGCCTGCCCGACCCGGACTGCGTCAGCAACCCGCTGCGCGAACTGGACCTGGCCAAGGCCAATGTCACCAGCATCATCTGGGCCACCGGTTACGGCGTGGACTTCAGCTGGCTGCAGGTCGACGCCTTCGATGCCAACGGCAAGCCACAGCACCAGCGCGGCGTGTCGAAAGAGCCGGGCGTGTACTTCCTCGGCCTGCCCTGGCTGTCGCGCCGTGGCTCGTCGTTCATCTGGGGCGTATGGCACGACGCCAAGCACGTCGCCGGCCATATCGCCACCCAACGCACCTACCTGGCCTACCGCGACCGCGACCAACGCAACGCGGATGGGCAGAACACCTCGATCAGCAACGTCAGCACCCTCGGAGCCCACTGATGCCAACCCATACCCGTATTCGCATGTTCAACACCAAGGCCACCTACCCCAACCAGGCCCTGGACAATGACCTGTGCCAGGCGGTCCGCGCCGGCAATACCATTTATGTACGCGGCCAGGTCGGTACCGACTTCGAAGGCCGTCTGGTCGGCCTGGGCGACCCACAGGCCCAGGCCGAGCAGGCGATGAAGAACGTCAAGCAACTGCTTGAAGAGGCCGGCTCGGACCTGTCGCACATCGTCAAAACCACCACCTACATCACCGACCCACGATTCCGCGAGCCGGTTTACAAGGAAGTGGGCAAGTGGCTCAAGGGCGTGTTCCCGATTTCCACCGGGCTGGTGGTCGCGGGCCTGGCCCAGGCTGAATGGCTGATGGAAATCGATGTGATCGCGGTGGTGCCGGATCAGCAGTAAATCGATGGAATGCAATCGCGGGGCAAGCCCGCTCCCACGCTGAGACTGGCGTGGGAGCGGGCTCGCCCCGCGATGCTCTTTAGAACTTGGCCAACTCTTCCCGACAGAACTCCACGAACAGCTGTGCCGGCTTGGTCAACTGCACCCGTTTCAGGTGCGCCGCGGCCAGCCCCGACAGCGTCACCGGCTCGGCAATATCCAGCATCACCAGGCGCTGGCCGTCATAGGTGAACTCCGTATGCGGCCGGGTCACCAACAGCGAAAAGCCGAAGCCCTGCCCCACCATCCCGCGCACCATTTCGATTGACGGCGAACTGAAGACGATATTCGGCGTGAGCCCCAGTTCGTTGAACAGGCTGACGAAATAGGTACGGCTGGGCGCCACATCGAGCAGGATCATCGGCTCCGGGCACAGGTCGCGCAGCGACACCTGGGCCTGGCCGGCAAAGCGGTGTTTCTCCGGCAACAGCACGTAGGGCTTCTGCGGCGGCATCAGCGGCTCGGCTTCGATGGTGCCATCCAGGTCATGGTCGTAGAGGAACGCCAGGTCGAAGGTACCGGCGGTCAGGCCCTGGATCAGCTCCTGTTGCTCACCGTCGCGCAGGCGGATGTCTACCCCGGGGTAACGTGCGCGAAAACCGGCGATCAGCCGTGGCAGGTACAGCGGCGCCACGGTCTCGAAACAGCCGATATCGATATGCCCGGCCACCGTGTCGTTGTCGGCCAAGGCATTCTGTTCGAACTCGTGGGCCATCTGCAGCAGGGCGCGGGTCTTGGCGTAGAAACGCTTGCCGCTGGGGGTCAGCGACACGCCTTGGGCGTGATGGCGAATGAACAGCTGCACGCCAAAACTTTCTTCCAGACTCTTGATCGCCGTGGAGATGGACGGTTGGGCGATGTACAGCTGGCGTGAGGCCTCGGCGACACTGCCGGCCTCTACGGTGGTGACGAAATACTTGAGTTGACGCAAGGTGTAGGAAGCCACAGGCACCTCTCTTGGCGCCGTGGAGGGCGCGCGGAATTTTCCTGTCAGCTTACCTTGGCGGCGGATATGTGTGCGGGGCGGCCAGGCAAGGATTTGCCTGGGGCTTGAGTACATTTTCCCATGCCATCCCGCCGCAGGCGCGGCAGGATGGGTTCAGCAGATAGGGGTTACTCGAACTCAGCGAGCGGCTCGCAATCGTCGCCCACTTCCTTGGTACCTTCCGGGCATGGCAGCTTCGGCAAATGGCCAATTCGCGCCAGCTGACTGCTTTCGACTCGGCTGTCCGGCTGGGCAAATGGCGAGCGGCTTACCTCATCGACCCGCCACATGTCAGGCGTCCCGTCGTTGCCAGCGGCCTGCGCCATGCCTGCGCAAGTCATTAGCCCGATCAATACCGCTCTTCTCATGCAGTTTCCTTGAATTGTTTTCGAAGTCTCCCGAGGCAGTACGGAGTCCATCTTGGCCCACGTGACTGCATCGCGAGTGAGTGCAATCGATCGACAAGGTCAATCGAAATCAAACTCAGGTTGACAGTGCCCAAACGGAGTCCTGTGCGTTCCTTCCGGACATGGAATTGGTGGTGGCGGTCGAAACAGTGCCAACTGAACGGTTCTGCTGGTGGTTTCAACCTGAGCGAACGGTGAGTCGACTTGCGTCGACTCATTGCTGTGCGCAGCCTGGGCCGTGCCGACCGCTGCCAACAGGGCGATCAAAGCGATCTTCTTCATACCTGTTTCCTTGAATGGGATTACCGGGAATTACCTACGGCGGGCGAATCGTCTTAATCCCTCCGCCGAAAGCCCGGCAGACTTTACCCATCAGCCCAGTCAGTGAAGATAGGTAAAACCCTACACGCCTCCTGGAAACCATCCGCCGCCCAGTAGGAAAAGCGCGTCAGCCACAACGCAGCGTCCGTAGCACAGGCCACACCCTGTTCGCAGTGCAGATCGGCACCTGCAACAGCACCGCCCCAGTCGACCACACCAGTGCATTTTCCTACGACACCAGAAGAACCCCCTCATCCCCAATCAAGCCATGGCCGAATAGATTTGCCTCGGTCGCAGAAGCGTCTGTGACCAATAACGTCAAAAAGCCACCTCGTGCGTCGAACAGCGCTTACCCAAGGAGATCTGCATGCTGAAACCTCTGATGATGATTATCCTGCTAACCACCACCTGCCTGGCACAGGCCGGGTTGCACAACCAACTTGCCCTGTTTGCGCCAGGGCAGACCGATGGCCCGCCGATGTCGGTCGGGACCTCGGCTGGCCTGCCATGCGAGCCAGGCTTCAAGCTGGTTGGTGACGACTGCGAGCCTATCGCCGAATTTGAGTGAGCCTTTCACCAACCTACAGGCCCGGAATCAGCGCAACTTGGCACTTCCCCCCAACATGCCGCGCTCGACGATGAAATCGATCACGGCCTGCAACCCTTCTCCCTTCTTCAGGTTGCTGAAGGTCCAGGGCCGCTCGGGGCGCATACGATTGGTATCGCGCTCCATCACCTCCAGCGAGGCGCCCACATAGGGCGCCAGGTCTGTCTTGTTGATCACCAGGAAGTCCGATTTGGTGATGCCTGGCCCGCCCTTGCGCGGGATCTTCTCGCCTTCGGCGACGTCGATCACGTAGATGGTCAGGTCGGCCAGCTCCGGGCTGAAGGTGGCGCTGAGGTTGTCGCCGCCGCTCTCGACAAAGATCACTTCAAGGTTACCGAACTTGCGCGCCAGCCCTTCCACAGCCGCAAGGTTCATCGAGGCATCCTCGCGGATCGCAGTATGCGGGCAGCCACCGGTTTCCACGCCGACAATACGCTCAGGCTCCAGGGCACCGGCTTCGGTGAGGATGCGCTGGTCCTCCTTGGTGTAGATGTCGTTGGTCACCACAGCGATGTGATAGTGATCACGCATGGCCTTGCACAGGCATTCGAGCAGCGCGGTCTTACCGGAGCCGACCGGTCCACCGACACCGACACGCAGGGGTTGCTGGTAGTTTTCCATCTAGGCAGTCCTCAGGAACGGAACAAACGGGTGTATTGGGTTTCATGGCGTGACGACGCGATGGCCAGCAGCGGCAGGCCACCGCCGAGCTGGTCGTCTTCCAGCGCCAGGGCTTGATCGAGTACTGCGGGCAATTCATCGCCCAGATCACGCAGCAGGCTCTGCGCCGCTTGCTGGCCGAACGGCACCAGCTTGACCCCGGCCATCACCGCCCCCTCCAGCCAGGCAAAGCCAAGGCCGAGGGCGAGCTGGCGCAGCGGGATCGACCAGTGCGCGCCAAGCCAGGCCATGCCGCCAAGCTGGCTGAGTTCAAGGCTGGGCCGCCAGGCCGGCGCCTGGCCCAGTTGCCAGCCATCGAGCAGGCGCGCCAGGGCGCTGCCGCGCTGCTGCTCTTCGAGGCGCAGCTCGGCGGTTTCGCGGTTGGCCAGCAGAAAGCGGCTCCAATGCGCAAAGGCTTGGGCGTCGCCCGACTGGCAGGCACGGTACAGGCGCGCCAGCAGCGGCCAGTCGAGGTAGCCGAGGGTGTCGTGCAGTTGTTCACGCTGCCAGGCGGCGAAGCTGGCGGTATCTCGTACCCAGCCGGCTTCGACCGCCCACTCCAGGCCCTGCGAGTAGGTAAAGCCCCCCACCGGCAGGCCGGGGCTGGCCAGCTGCAGCAGGCGCAGCAGCGCCAGGTCGCTGTTCATCAGCCTGCCAGCACCAGCGCGGCACCGGCCAGCAGGCCGCCGCCGAAGGCCTTCTGCAGGCCGGCATGGCGGCGCAGCAGGCAACCGACGGCAAAGCCTGCGGCCAGCAGCAGGCCGCTGACGGTGACGAAGCCGGCGCTGAACTGCCAGAACGCGCTTGGCGTGGCCTCGACGCCATGGGCCCAGCCATGGAACAGGGCGAACACCGGCATGATCAGCGACAGCAGCAGTTGGCGGCTGGGCAGCAGCATGGCCGCGCCGGCCACCAGCAGGGAGCCGAGGATCATCTGCTCCATGCCGACCACATCACCGAACAGATGGCCGCACACCGCGCCGCCGAACATGGCCGCCAAGGTGGCCAGCGGCAGGGCCAGGGTGCGGCCGGTCAGCGCGGCGAGCACGCCGGTGCCGAGCAGCATCAGCAAATGATCGAGGCCGGTCAACGGGTGCAGCAGGCCATCCTGCAAGGGGTTGGTGTCGTGGCCGGGGTGGGCGAAGGCCGGCAGGGCCACCATCAGCAGCATCAGGGCGAAAGTCTTTTTCATGGTCGGCTCCAGGAGGTGTTCAGGAATGGGCTTGCAGGCGCACGAAGGGATGGTCGTGAGCGTGGCTATGGCTGTGGCTGTGCGGTGCGCTCTGGTAAGCGCCGGCCTCGGGCTCGAACGGCGCCTGTTCGGCCGCCACCGTCAGCCCCAGGCCACGCAGCATGTCGTCGAGCACATGGTCGTGCTGGTAACGCAGCAAGCCCGGTTCGATCTGCAACGGCACATGGCGGTTGCCCAGGTGGTAGGCGGCGCGCGCCAGCAGGTGCGGGTCGCTGCAACGCACGGTGGATACCGCTTCGGGCGCGGCGAGCACACGAATCACCTGGCCGCCTTCGGCATCGGCGAGCAGCTCGCCACCGCGCAGCAGGTGGCCGCGTTCGAGCATCAAGCCGGCATCACGGCCGTCGTCCAGGGTCACGCGCAGGCGGCTCTTGATGCGGCTGTCGACAGTCAGGGTGACGCTGCCGGTCACCGTTTCGGCGTCGGCGACCCTGCGGGTAAGTACGATCATGTTCACTCCTTTCAATCAAATCGGTCTTGCGGGCCTGGGGACGTGGGAACGGCGGTGCCATCCATCGCGGGGCAAGCCCGCTCCCACAGATACCCGTCCAGCCAAACCATTCAAAACAGGAAATAACGCTGGGCAAGCGGCAGTTCGCTGGCCGGCTCGCACACCAGCAGCTCGCCGTCGGCGCGCACCTGGTAGGTCTGTGAGTCGACCTCGATCACTGGCTGCAGGGTGTTGTGCAGCATGTCTGCCTTGCGCACCTGTCGGCAGCCGCGGGCCACGCCGATCAGGCTTTGCAGCTTCAGCTCCTCGGGCAGGCCACGGTCCATGGCGGCCTGGGACAGGAAGGTCATGCGCGTGGCATGCCGCGCCGCGCCCAGGGCACCGAACATCGGACGGTAGTGCACCGGCTGTGGCGTGGGGATCGAGCCGTTGATATCGCCCATGGGCGCGGTGACGATCATGCCGCCCTTGATCACCAGCGCCGGCTTGACCGCGAAGAACGCCGGTGCCCACAGCACCAGGTCGGCCAGCTTGCCCACTTCCACCGAGCCAACCTCGTGGCCGATGCCATGGGTCAGCGCCGGGTTGATGGTGTACTTGGCGATGTAGCGCTTGACCCGGAAGTTGTCGCTGTAGCTGCTGTCCGGCGCCAGCGGGCCGCGGCGCAGCTTCATCTGGTGCGCCACCTGCCAGGTGCGCAGCACCACCTCGCCGACCCGGCCCATGGCCTGGGAGTCGGACGAGGTCATGGCGAAGGCGCCCATGTCGTGGAGGATGTCCTCGGCGGCGATGGTCTCGCGGCGGATGCGCGACTCGGCGAAGGCCACGTCCTCGGCGATGCTCGGGTCCAGGTGGTGGCAGACCATCAGCATGTCCAGGTGCTCATCGACCGTGTTGACGGTGTACGGCAGGGTCGGGTTGGTCGATGACGGCAGCACGTTGGCCTGCCCCGCCGCGCGGATGATGTCCGGGGCATGGCCACCGCCGGCACCCTCGGTGTGGAAGGTGTGGATGGTACGGTCGCCTATGGCGGCCAGGGTGTCTTCGATGCAACCGGACTCGTTCAAGGTGTCGGTGTGGATCGCCACCTGGATATCCATTTCTTCGGCCACGCTCAGGCAGCAGTCGATTGCCGCCGGGGTCGAGCCCCAGTCCTCGTGCAGCTTGAGGCCCACCGCACCAGCGGCGATCTGCTCACGCAGCGCCTCGGGGCGCGAGGCGTTGCCCTTGCCCAGCAGGCCGATATTGATCGGCAGGCTGTCGGCGGCCTGGAGCATGCGCGCCAGGTACCAGGGCCCGGGGGTGCAGGTGGTGGCGTTGGTGCCGGTGGCCGGCCCGGTGCCGCCACCGATGAAGGTGGTGACGCCGCTGGTCAGCGCTTCTTCGACCTGCTGCGGGCAGATGAAATGAATGTGCGAGTCGATGCCACCGGCGGTGACGATCTTGCCCTCGGCGGCGATCACCTCGGTGCCCGGCCCGACCGCCACCGTCACACCGGGCTGCACGTCGGGGTTGCCGGCCTTGCCGATTGCGGCGATGCGCCCGTGCTTGACGCCGATATCGGCCTTGACGATGCCCCAGTGGTCGATGATCAGCGCGTTGGTCAGCACCAGGTCCATGGCCTCGGCCGCCAGCATCTGGCCCTGGCCCATGCCGTCGCGGATCACCTTGCCGCCGCCGAACTTGACCTCTTCGCCATAGACCGTGAAGTCTTTCTCCACCTCCACCCACAGCGCGGTGTCGGCCAGGCGCACGCGATCGCCGACGGTGGGGCCGAACATGTCGGCATAGGCCCGACGGGAAATACGGCTCATACCTTGCTCTCCAGCGCGCCCATTACCTTGCCCTGGAAGCCATACACTTCACGCTTGCCGGCGTAGGCCACCAACTGCACGGTGCGCGCCTGGCCCGGCTCGAAACGCACGGCGGTGCCGGCCGGGATGTCCAGGCGAAAGCCCAGGGCCGGCTCGCGCTCGAACACCAGGCAATCGTTGACTTCATAAAAGTGGTAGTGCGAGCCGACTTGCACCGGCCGGTCGCCATGGTTGGCCACACTGACGCTGACCGTGGCGCGGCCGACGTTGAGTTCGATGTCGCCGGCGGCGACCTGGATTTCTCCGGGGATCATGGGCAGCACCTCAGACGATAGGGTCATGCACGGTCACCAGCTTGGTGCCGTCGGGGAATGTGGCTTCGACCTGGACGTCGTGGAGCATCTCCGGCACGCCGTCCATCACCTGTTCGCGCACCAGCACTTCGCGGCCCAGGCTCATCAGCTCGGCCACCGTGCGGCCATCGCGGGCGCCTTCGAGCACCGCCGCGCTGATCAGCGCCACGGCCTCCGGGTAGTTCAGCTTCAGGCCACGGGCCAGGCGCCGTTCGGCCAGCAAGGCGGCGGTGAACAGCAGCAGTTTGTCTTTCTCTCTTGGGGTCAGCTCCATGGAGGCTCTCTTCAGGTGGCCCAGATGCGCGGCGGGCACGGCGCCAGGCCGAGCACGGCCGGGCGCAGCAAGTGCCAGAGGCGCTGCAGGTGGTGTTGCAGGTGTTGGTTGTCATGGTCGAGCAGGCGAATCACCAGCAGTTGCCCGAGCAGGGTTGCGCCGGCTGGCGTGGGCAGTTCATCCAGCAGTGCGCGCACCTGCTCCAGCACCTGTGCGTCCGCGGGCGCTGCACAGAAGGTGGCGAGCAATGGGTGGCCGCCAAGCTTGTCCAGGCGCCCGCCGTCGATGCGCAGGCGCTCGTGCAAGCCGGGGTCGTCGGGCAGTTCGATGCACAGGCGGCTGTCGAGGGCGCCCTGCTCGAACCGTTCATTCATCACCGGGCGGCCCAGGCACAGGGTTTCCCAGGCCAGCAGGCGGGCACCGGGCGCCAGGGTGAAACGGCTGTCGAGGCTGGCGCGGGCACCATTGAAGAAGATGCTGTCCTGGGGCAGCCACTCCAGGGTGCTGCCGGCCTCCAGGTGGAAACGCTGCGCCAACCGTGCGGTCGGGCCGATACTGCGGTAGAACTTGCTGGCGCCGGGCATGGTCAGCAGCGCGTGGCTGCCCGCTTCAAGGTGAATGTCCAGCTCCAGGCGGTCACCGGCGACGATGCCGCCGGGCGGGTGCAGCACATAAACGTGGCATGGGGCGCCCTCGGGGTAGAACGGCCGCTGCACCAAAAGAGGTCCGACATGGCGGCGCGCACCAAGCCGGGTCACGCCCTCGCGCTGGACGAAACGCAGCTGCAGGTGCGCGCTCCAGCCCGCCTGCTCATCGTGTGCCGTGTGCGGCTCCGGCAAGGACATCCAAAACCCCCGTCATCCGTGGCCTGGGCCGCTCTGGCGTGGCGTCTTGAATACCATGCCAGCGGGGCTGCCTGACCAATCGATCAAAATTCATGAACGGGATGTTGCAGGTTGCAGGCCAAGTAATCAGATGAATCCGAATGAATTTTCCTACGATGTATTCAATCGACGCTGCCACGGGCCTCGCACTGCGCAAATGCGGGGCAAAAGCGCGCCCTCAAGCGGTGCCGACGGCGTTACACTCACGCCCCAGGAAAATGCACAGCACAAGGAACTCCGATGCAATTCGCCGCTGCCATCCCCATCCTGCGGATCTTCTCGGTCGACAAGGCCCGGGAGTTCTACCTTGATTTCCTCGGTTTCACCCTCGACTGGGAGCACCGTTTCGCCGCCGACCTGCCGCTGTATATGCAGGTCCATCGCGACGGGCTGATCCTGCACCTGTCCGAACACCACGGCGATGCCACTCCGGGGTCGGCGATTTTCGCCCGGGTCGAAGACCTCAAGGCCCTGGAACGGGAACTGCAGGCCAAGCAGTACGGCTACTCCCGCCCGCACGCAGAGAAGGTCGACTGGGGCCTGGAAATGCAGATCGCCGACCCGTTCGGCAACCGCCTGCGCTTCTGCCAGCAGATCGACGAACCCGATGGCCAGCAATAAACGCGCACTGGCGCGCCTGGAGCGGGAGATGGTCGCCTGCCTCACCGAGGCCTGCGCCACTGCCCAGGCCGAGATCGTCGGCTTTGCCTGGCTCACCCACCAGGTCGACCTCGACGACTTCCCCGCCAGCCTGCGCATCACCTGGGTGTTCACTGATGACACGGCCAAGGCCGATGCCCTGGCCGGTGCGGCCAAGGCGCGGATACTGGCGCTGACCAGCCAGGCACTGGATGAGGCCGGTGTGCAGCTGGACCATGTGGCCTGGCATGTGCGCTATGACAGTGAAGAGGCGTGCTGGCGCGATCATGGCGGGGACTGGAATCGGCGGCTGCGCTGAGTTTGTGACCATTTTGGATCGTGTGAGGGCTGGAAGGTGCTCGCCGGGATACAGAGTGAAAGCCACCAGGTGATCGTCGGTGTTTTTACAGCGCCTATGAGATCGAGCGCCGCCCGCGCGGCGCTCGATCTCACAGGCGCTGCAGAAACACCGGCAGGCACCTAGTGGCCCTCACCCAATATCCCGCCATGCACCCGATGGTCCAACTCAAACCCTGAATCAACCAACAACCCAGCCCCCCCAGCCAATTCGTGACTGGCCGTTTCCGATCCGCGCCGGATGTATTAAGGTGGCGTGGTGCGCATATAACAGCAGCCCGCCGTGTTCGGGCTTTGAGCTATGAGGGTGTCATGAGCAACGCAAGCATTAACTGGGACAAGCTGGGCTTCGACTACATCAAGACCGACAAGCGTTACCTGTCCGTATGGCGTAACGGCGAGTGGGACAAGGGCACCCTGACCGACGACAACGTGCTGCACATCAGTGAAGGCTCCACCGCCCTGCACTATGGTCAGCAGTGCTTCGAGGGCCTGAAGGCCTACCGTTGCAAGGACGGCTCGATCAACCTGTTCCGCCCCGACCAGAACGCCGCGCGCATGCAGCGCAGCTGCGCCCGCCTGCTGATGCCGCACGTGCCCACCGACGTGTTCATCGAGGCCTGCAAGCAAGTGGTCAAGGCCAACGAGCACTTCGTTCCGCCGCACGGCAAGGGTGCCCTGTACCTGCGCCCGTTCGTGATCGGCACCGGTGACAACATCGGCGTGCGCACCGCGCCCGAGTTCATCTTCTCGATCTTCGCCATCCCGGTAGGTTCGTACTTCAAGGGCGGCATGAAGCCGCACAACTTCCAGATTTCCAGCTTCGACCGTGCCGCCCCCCAGGGCACCGGCGCGGCCAAGGTCGGTGGCAACTATGCCGCCAGCCTGCAGCCGGGTGCCGAAGCGAAGAAAGCCAACTTCGCCGACGCCATCTACCTGGACCCGCTGACCCACACCAAGATCGAAGAGGTCGGCTCGGCCAACTTCTTCGGCATCACCGCCAACAACGAGTTCGTCACCCCGAAATCGGCTTCGGTACTGCCGGGTATCACCCGCCTGTCGCTGATGGAACTGGCGCAATCGCGTCTGGGCCTGACCGTGATCGAAGGCGATGTCGAGATCAACAAGCTCGACCGCTTCATCGAAGCCGGCGCCTGCGGCACTGCCGCGGTGATCACGCCGATCGGCGGCATCGAGTACAACGGCAAGCTGCACGTGTTCCACGACCTGGAAAAGGTCGGCCCGGTCACCCAGAAGCTCTACAACGAGCTGACCGGCATTCAGAGCGGTGACGTCGAGGCACCGGCGGGCTGGATCGTCAAGGTCGCCTGATCCGGCGCGTTGACATGAACGGGGCAGGCCAGCGATGGCCTGCCCCGTTTTCGTTTATGTGTACATCCGGCAACACTCTGTAGGCATTTCCTGCACTAAGCAGTGAACCTGCCTACAAAAAAGCGGTCTTTGGCTGACGGTCAATTCACCCGACCGGATCGCCGGCCCAGTCATCGGGCCTTCATTTGCCCCGTTTCAGCGAAGACCACCATGCCAGACAAGCAGCCCGCCAACTCCGCCCTCCCCGCCCTGCGTGGCAGCCTGATCGCCGCCCTGATCGCCCTCGCCGCCCCGGCCCATGCCGAAGAGCCGGCCAGCGATGCGCGCTGGGTCAGCGACAGCCTGAGCACCTACGTGCGCAGTGGCCCCACCGATGGCCACCGGATCGTCGGCTCACTGAAATCGGGGCAGAAAGTCAGCCTGGTGACCAGCCAGGGCAACTACAGCCAGGTGCGCGGCCAGAGCGGCGACCTGGTGTGGATCCTCAGCAGCGACCTGCAGGCGCTGCCGGGCCAGAGCGAACGCCTGCCGCAGCTCGACCAGCAGGTGGCCGACCTGTCCGGCCAGTTGAAAACCATCGACGACAGCTGGAAGAGCCGCGTGCAAGGCATGCAGGAGACCTTGGACTCGCGCAAGGCGCTGATCGACGAATTGGAAACCCGCAACAAGGCGCTCAACGAGCAGCTCGCCGAGGCCCAGTCGAACCTGCGCGATACCCAGGCGCGGTTGGGGGATGAAAACAAGCAGGTGATGATGCGCTACATGGTCTACGGCGGCAGCATTGCCGGTGCCGGGTTGCTGCTGGGGTTGATCCTGCCGGCGCTGACCCGGGGGCGAAAGCGTAACGACCGGTGGTTCTGAGGCGATCTTCTTGACGCCCCATCGCGGGGCAAGCCCGCTCCCACGCATTTGCATGCCCCAAGGAGCTGGAACTCAGCCCACGTGGGAGCGGGCTTGCCCCGCGATGAGGGTCGATCATGTCACGCCGAACGGTTGGTCACCCCGAACGGCACATGCACCGACGGCACCACCGTACTGGTGCTTTTCAAATGCCCGGACTGGTCGTCGAAGAAGATGTGCGGCTTGAGCACCTGCAGCACCCGGCGCTTCTCGATACCGCCGAGGAAGAACGCATCGTTGGCCATCACCCCCCAGCTCTTCAAGGTGTTCAACGCCCGCTCGTGGGATGGCGCGTTGCGCGCGGTGACGATCGACACCCGCAGGCGGTTCTCGTAGCCGGGGTGGTCGAGTTTGAACTGTTCCTCCGCCGCCTGTATCCGCGCAATGCGCACGAAGAACTCCTTCAGCGGGCCGGGGTTGTGCGGCTGGGCCTTGTTCAGCACTTCGTGGGCATGGAAGCTGCCCAGTCCGCCGGACTGCATCACCGCCTCCGACTCATCCCCGGCCAGCACGCCATCGAAGTCGAAGGCGATGCGCAGGTTGTCGTCGCTTTCGTCGTCATCGAACTGCGAGTCGAGCACCTGCCCGGCCGGGTAACCGGCCTGGATCGCCGCGTCCACATGCTGCTTGTCGGCGGACAGGAACAGCGCGATGTTCAATGCCGGAATGTATTCATAAGGCGAGCGGCCCTGGGTGAAGATCGCCCGGGTCATGTTCAGCCCGTAATGGCCGATGGTCTTCATCACCCGCAAACCGGTGTCGGGGTCGTTCTGCGACAGCAGCACCACCTCCACCAGCGGGTCCTCCGGGTCTTCGCGCAGGTCATTGAGCGCCAGCAGGCGCTTGATGAACGGGTAGGCGATGCCCTTGCCCAGCGGCACGTCCAGGTGCTGCTCCTGGTACTTGCGGTACTGTGCCTCGCCGTCGCGGCGGAACACCGCATCGGCTTCGCTGAGGTCGAACACCGCGCTTGACGCGACGCCAATCACCAGGCGGTCGTCCAGTTCGAAGGGCATGCTGGGATCCTTGTCTTGTAGGGCAGATGTTCAGGTGTCGCTGCGCCCCTGCAGGCGCGACGACCAGTCTTCGACCTGGCGTTGCGCCAGGCGCTTTTCCAGGGTTCGCCGCCAGTTCGGTACCAGCGGCAGCGCCAGGCATTCCTGCAGCAGTTCAGGCTCCAGGCATTTGTCGAACAGCACCGCCGACAGCCGCGCCACCGACCACAACCCATGGGGGCGTTCGACCAGTTGCAGGCTGTCGCCCGCCTGCACCTCGCCTTCCTCCACGACCCGGTAGTACCAGCCGGTGCGCCCGCTCTGCTGCACCCGCAGGGCCATCTGCGCCATGTCGAAACGCTCGTTGAGTTTCCAGCACGGCATGCGCCCCTGGGAGATCTCCAGCAAGGCGGTGCCTACCCGGATGCGGTCGCCCAGGCAGACATCGGCCTCGGTCCAGCCGGTGCTGCTGAAGTTTTCGCCAAAAGCGCCGGGCTGCGCCAACAGCGGGTGCTCGCCCAGCTCGGCAGCCCAAGCGGCGTAGTGCTCACGGGGGTAGTGATGGATGGCTTTCTCGACCCCGCCGTGTACGCGTAGGTCCCCTTGTTCGTCACCCGCGATACCGAGCGCGGTCACCTGCAAGGCACCCTGGCGCGGCTGCTTGCCGATAGCGCTGTGCGAGCCTGGGCGGGTGAAGGGCCGGGCGATACCGGTGAGCAGGCTGTCGAGGCGCGGGCTGGACGGGATCATGGGAAGCTCTCGTGAGATGACCCAAGCGAGCTTACACGAGACCCCGCGCCCTCCCAAAGGCTCCTGGCTACTTGCCGCGCGCTTTGTTGTAGATGGTCTTGGCACGGTCGGCCGAGGCCTGACACTTGGCCATGTCACCGCTGGCCTTGGCGTCCTTGGCTTCCTTGAGCAGCTCATGGTAGTCGTGCGCCATGCCGCCATGCAGCGCCTGGCCATCGGTTTTGCTGATGTACTCCAGGTCATTGATCTTGGCATCACAGTTGGTCGCCGCGCTGTCCTCGGCCTGTGCGGCAAAACTCAGTACCGAGGCAATCACTAGCAGTGTCATGGATTTCATGGAGCGTTCTCCTTGGAAATAGCCGGACTGCTGAAAGGTCGGCGGCACAACGCGCCGACGCAGCGACAAGAATAGTGCTCCAGCACACGCCCTGCGCGGGCTTCAGCCAAACGGCAGAGGCCGTTCACTGACCAGGAAGTCAATGAACACACGCACCTTCAACGGCATGTGCCTGGCCTGCGGGTAAACCAGCATGAAGGGCCGCGAGGTGCCGCCAAAATCCGCCAGTACCTCCACCAGTTCACCGCTGTCCAGGGCATCCTGCACAGTGAAGCGGTAGGCCTGCATCAGGCCGCCGCCGTGGCGCACCAGCGTGCTGGTGGCGAGGAAGTCGCCCAGACAGGTGAAGGCGCCCTGGGTTTCCAGCTCGATCAGTTGCCCGTCGCGCTGGAAGCTCCAGGGCGGGCGGCGCCCACTGCTGGGCATCTCGAACTGGATGCAGTCGTGCCCGGCCAGGTCATCCGGTGTCTGCGGCACACCCGCCCGGGCCAGGTAGCCCGGGGTGGCGACGATCACCAGCTCGGCATCCTCCAGGCGCCGCGCCACCAGCCGCGAGTCAGCCGGGGCGCGGCCGCGGATGGCCAGGTCGAACTGCTCCTCGGCGAAATCGACATTGCGGTTGCTGACGTGCACATCCACCAACACCTGCGGATAGCGTTCGCGAAAGCGCGGCAACAACGGCAGCAGGCGGTGGTGGGCATAGGGCGTCGGCGCGCTGATGCGCAGCCGGCCGCTGGGCTCGAGCTGCCCGCCCGTCACCTGCCGCTCGGCCTCCACCAGTTGCCCCAAGGCCTGGCGGCATTGCTGGTAGTAGGCTTGCCCGGCCTCGGACAGGCGCATCTGCCGGGTGGTACGCACGAACAGGCGCACGCCCAGGCGCTCTTCCAGGCGGGCCACCGACCGGCTCACGGCGGCAGGCGTGACACCGGCCAAGGTGGCCGCCTCGGTGAAGCTGCCGGCATCGGCGGCAAGGCAGAACAGCTCCAGGCTGCCCAGTTGCAGGTCATCGAAATGGCGGGTCATGGCGGCTCGATTAATTACACGGTGTATCGATTGAAATGCCATGCACCTCATTTTTCAAGCGAGCGTTGCAACTTACAGTGATTCCACCCCGAGCCAAGGCTCATCCACTGGAGATCATCCCCATGCGCACCCCACGCACCGTCATCATCACCGGCGCATCCAGCGGCCTGGGCTTCGCCCTCGCCCAGGCCTTCCTCGAACGCGGCGACAACGTGGTCGGCAACGCCCGCAGCCAGGCGCGCCTGGACGCCGCCGCCGCGCAGTTGGGCAACCCGGCCGGGTTCGTCGGCGTGGCCGGCGACATCGCCGAAAAAGCCACCGCCGAGCGCCTGTTCGCCACCGCGCTCAAGACCTTTGGCCGGGTGGATATCCTGGTCAACAATGCCGGCATCTTCATCCCGAAACCGGTGGTGGACTACAGCGAGGCCGACGTCGATGCGTTGGTCGGTACCAACCTCAAGGGCTTCTTCTACCCCGCCCAGGCCGCCGCGCAGGTGATGCAGCAACAGGGGCACGGGCACATCATCGCCATCACGGCCTCGATCGCCCTGCAACCCGATACCCGGGTACCGGCGCTGCTGCCGGTGCTGGTCAAGGGCGGCCTGAACCAGGCGGTCAAGGGCCTGGCCCTGGAGCTGGCGGGCAGCGGCGTGCAGGTCAACGCCGTGGCCCCGGGGATCATCGACACCCCGCTGCACGGCGGCCAGGCCGAAGGGCTGGGCGCGCTGTCGCCGAGCGGCCGTACCGGCCAGCCGCAGGATGTGGTGGACGCCGTGCTGTACCTGACCGACGCACGCTTCGTCAGCGGCGTCATCCTGCCCGTCGACGGTGGCAGCACCGCCGGCACCTGGCACTGAACAAGCAGAGGATCGAACCATGCCTTATGTCCATATCCGCGTCACCGATGAAGGCGTCAGCGCCGAGCAAAAGCGCCAGTTGATCGAAGGCACCACGCGACTGTTGCAGGAGGTGCTGGGCAAACCACCGGCCAGCACGTTCGTGGTGATCGAAGAGGTGCCCACCGACAATTGGGGGGTGGGCGGCGAGACGGTGACAGCGTTGCGCCAGCGCGAGCGGGGTTGAGACCTTTCGCCGGCAAGCCGGCGAAGCGTCGACGCAGACGCCCAATCAATGCCTGACGAACACCGCCCCGTCAGCGCCCGGCGCGGGCGCCTCGTCGATCTGCGCCGTGCTCAACCACGCCGTCTCCCTGAGCATCAACGAACACACCGCCACCAGCGCCAGCGCCGCTGCCCCGTACAACGCCACACCCAACGGGTTGTGGTCGGTGAGGATGAGGATCGCCGTGGCAACGCTGGATGCCGTGCCCCCGCCCAACGCCGCGCCGATCTGGTAGCTGGCGGAAATCCCCGAATAACGCATCTCACGCGGGAACTGCTCGCCGAGGAACGCCGGGATCGGCCCCTGGGTCGCGCCCATCAGCAGGCCGACCAGGCTGTAGGCGCACAGCGCAATGGCAAAACTCTTCATGTCGACCAAGGCAAAGAAGGCAAACAACCCCAGCGCCATCACCAAGGCACCGAACACCATCACCGGGCGCCGCCCGAGGCGGTCGGACAGGTGCCCGAACAGCGGCGCCGACAAGACGATGGCCACCGACAGGGTCAGGTCGAACATCAGTGCCTGGGTGCTGCCGAACCCGGCCTGGGTGGCATAGGTGAGAAAGAAGGTGCTGCCGATGTAGGCGATGGTGCAGTAGCCAAAGGCGATGCCGGTACACAGCAGCAGTTGCCGTGGCCGCTGGCGCAGCGCTTCGGCCAATGGAGCCTGCACCGGCTTGGCCGCAGGCGCGGCAAGCGGCGTGGGTGTCTTGAGCCGCGCATACAGGCCGATCAGCACCAGGCTGCCGCCGAGCCAGAACGGAATCCGCCAGGCGAAATCCACCAAGTTGTCGTTGGCCGCGGCGCTGACGATGGCGAATACCCCGGCGCCGAGAATCCCGCCGACGCCGATGCCCATGCTCGTGAAGCTGCCCCACAGCCCGCGCCGTCCGGGCGGCGCCGACTCGATGCCGAACAGCGCCGCGCCGCCCCACTCGCCGCCGGCGGCGAAACCCTGGACCAGGCGCAACAGCACCAGCAGCACCGGCGCGGTCACACCGATGCTGGCGTGGCTGGGCAGGCAGCCGATCAGGAAGGTACTCAGGCCCATCAGCAGCAAGGTGGCGACCAACACCTTCTGCCGGCCGATGCGGTCGCCGTAGTGGCCGAACACCAAGCCGCCCAGAGGCCGGGCGAAGAAGCCGGCACCGAAGGCGCTGAACGCCACCAGGGTCGCCGTCAGGTGGTCGAGCCCGGGGAAGAACACCTGGGGGAAGACCAGCGCGGCGGCGGTGCCGTAGATGATGAAGTCGTAGAACTCCAGCGCGGTGCCCAGGCCGGAGACGCAAAAGGTCCGCAAGGCGGAGCGGGATGAAGCGGTGTGCGCATGCATTGTTTTTATTCTCGGAATGCAGGTGGGCTCAGAAGCGCTGGAAGCCGGCCTTGGCCAGTTGCAGCGGGGTGCCCGCCACGTAGTCCAGCGCGCAATGTTCGGTGTCGATGCCGACGCTGAGCAGGGTCTCCCAGCGCTCGGTGTCGGGCATGGCCATGTCCGGATGGAAGCAGATCGGCGCGCTGTCGCCGGCCGCGCCGCACATCGCCTCGGCACGGGCGCGCAGGTCGGCGTCGGTCATCTGGCCGATCACCTGCTGCAGATGGCCCAGGCGTCCGAGGGTGTCGGCGCGGTCGGCGACCTGCTCGCCCTGGCTCAGCTGGGGGTCGAGGAAATGGTTGGTGTGCAGCAGCCAGCCATCCTCGCGGGGCAACACCAACGCCGTGCGCTCGGGGCTCAGTTCGATGCTCACCGCGCGCGGGCTGCGGTCCTCGCGGGAAAACACGGTGAGCACGGTAGACGCACTGACCCGCGCCGAGCGCGCCAGCTCCACGGCCTCGTCGACGCTGCGGGCGTCTTCCAGCAGGCGCCGGGCGATGGCATGCACCGGCACGCCACCGCTGGCGTTGTCGCTGGCGTGGTGGAGGATGTTGAAATGCAGGCCTAGGCCTGCGCTGTTCACCCCCAGCTTGGCCAGCATGCCGAACTCGCAGAACAGCTTGACCTGCATGCCGCGCGCTGTGTGCAGCCCGAGCATCAGGCCGTGCGGGCACAGGCTGTCATGCCAGTCCCAGGTCTGCAGGGTCTGCGGCGCTCGCGCACCGCGCGGGGCGTGCACGCTGGTCGAGCATTCGTGGTGGCGGGTACGGGCGGCCAGGACTTCGGTACGGGCGTTGAGGGCGGCCAGTTGCCACAGCGGCAGGTCGACGCCCTTGGCCATGCCGATCACCTCGGCGGCCAGCTCCGGGCTCCAGGCCTCCAGCGCGGCCAGACTGTTTTCGCCGATGCGCTGGGCCTCGCCCAAGCTCACGCCGACCCTGGGGAAGAAGCCCAGGTACAGCTCGGTGGTGTGGCGGATCTGCTCGGCGAACAGCGCGCCGAGCTGCGCACCGCGTGCCAGCGGGTCGCGGATGTCGGTGACGAAGGTGTGTATCTTCACTGCGGGGAACTCCTGGTACGGCAGGCTCGATGTTCAGACAAGCCTAACCACGCCGCCGCAGCCGATCATCGCCCTGCCCCGCACAACTTTTGTGCCCAGGCGGAAAAACTCAGGGGTGCAAACCTTGCTCACGCAAGTGCTCATGCAGCAGGGCGATGAAAGCCTGCAGCTTTCGCGTATTGCGCCGGTGCGGCAGGTACAGCACGTGCACCCAGGGGCCGAAGGCGCTCAGGGCGCGCCAGTAGTCTGGCAGCACCTCGACCAGCTCGCCGCGGGCCAGGTACGGCGCCGCGCACCAGGTGGGCACGAATTGCAGGCCCTGGCCGTCGAGCAGACAGGCCAGCAGGAAATCGAAGTTGTCACTGAGCAATCGCGCGGTGGGCTGGCGTACCCGCAGGGCCTGGCCGTCGCGCTCGATCCACCAGAAGCTGCGGTTGAGCAACGGGTGGCGCAGCAGCAGCCAGTCGTGCTGGGCGTAGTTGTCCAGGGTGATGTCCGCGCCGCGCCGCTGCAGGTAGGCCGGGCTGGCACAGAGGATCACCCGGTTCTCGATCAGCGGCTGAGCGATCAGCTCGGGCTGGTCGGTGGGGCCGTCGCGCAGCGACAGGTCGTAACCGCCGTCGATCAGGTCCTCGTTGGCGTCGTTGAGGTTCACCTCCAGGCGCACCTGCGGGTGTTCGCCCATGAAGCGGCAGCACACCTGGCTGAGAAACGCCGGGCCGAACGAGGGTGGCGCGGTGATGCGCAGGGTGCCGCGCAGTTCATGCTGCAACTGCTCGACCTCCTCGGTGACCAACTGCAAATGCATCAACGCCTGGCGCGCGCCGTCCAGGTACAGGCTGCCGGCCTCGGTCAGGGCCATGCGCCGGGTGGTGCGTTCGAACAGGCGCACACCCAACTCCGCCTCCAGGTGGGCAACGGCCTTGGTGATCGCCGACGGCGTCTTGCCCAACTGCTCGGCGGCGCGGCTGAAACTGCCGTGCTCGGCGGCGGCGACGAAGATGGTC
The DNA here is from genome assembly GCF_003940825.1 of Pseudomonas oryziphila. NCBI lineage: Bacteria > Pseudomonadati > Pseudomonadota > Gammaproteobacteria > Pseudomonadales > Pseudomonadaceae > Pseudomonas > Pseudomonas oryziphila. Next base: position 3,414,032 of record NZ_CP034338.1, read on the forward strand.
AGGGCCGTCATTTTGTCCATGGTTGGTTCCTGTGAGGCACAAGTGGGGGTGCGAAGCAGTATCCATCCAGAGCCGAGGTGTGGGCAAACAGCGGGCCGCTTCGCGCCCCTATCGCCGGCAAGCCGGCTCCCACACCGACCGCGCCGGCCTCATGCCTAGTGGTGTACCTGTGGGAGCCGGCTTGCCGGCGAAAGGGCCACGTCGCGCTCTTTCCCCAACGCAAAAAGAGTTGTGCCCAAGACTGCGTTTAACCGATCCCCCAGCTTGGCTAGCCTGCGGCCTGATCAAAACAACAACGAGGCACCCGATGAAGTCGCTGCTCACACTTGCCCTCGGCGCAGGCCTGGCCTGTACCGCCCTGCCCGGCCTCGCCGCCGTGGACCTGATCCTGCACAACGCCAAGGTCTACACCGCCGCCCCCGGCCAGCCGTTGCAGCAGGCCGTGGCGGTGGACGGCGAGAAGATCGTCGCGGTGGGCTCGGACCAGGCCGTGCTGCGCCTGAAAACCGCCGGCACGCAAGTCATCGACCTGGGCGGCAAGGTGCTGATGCCGGGCATGCTCGACTCCCATTCCCACGCCATCAAGGGCGGCCTGCAACTGGAGCTGGCCAACCTGGCCGGCGAGCAACTGCCCCTCGATGAGCTGGAGCGGCGCCTGCGCCAGTGGCGCGACGACGGCAAGGCCCGGCGTGGCGAGTTCCTCAGCGTCGGCGGCCTGCCACCGACCTACTGGGACGATCTACCGGCCCTGGAACAGCGCTTCAATCATGGCGAGTGGGCCACGCAACCGATCCTGTTAGCCGCCAACGACATGCACACCGGCTGGGCCAACCAAGCCATGCTCCAGCGCGCCGGGGTAAATGCCGCCAGCATCGCCGCCCTGCCCGAGGACGCCCGCAATACCATCGGCCGTCACCCGGACGGCACGCCCAATGGTTTCCTGGTCGACGCCAGCCTCTACCCGGTCACTGATCTGCTGCCACCGCTGAGCCAGGACACTTTGCTGACCGCCGGGCGCATGGCCCTGGACTACTACAAGCAGCTGGGTATAACCGGCTGGATGGACCCACTGGCCAACGAGCTGCCGGGCGCCGACGTGAACAACGATTCCCTGGGCGTGCTGCCGGTGTACAAGGCCCTGGCCGAAAACGGCGAGCTCACCGCCCACGTCGCCGCGCTGCTGATGGCCGACAGCAAGGCCGGCCCCGCCGACCTGGACGAACTGGACAAGGTGCGCCAGCAGTTCATCGACGTACCCAACCTCACCCTGCCGGGCATCAAGGTGTTCGCCGACGGCGTGGCCGAGATGCCGGCGCAGAGCGCGGCGATGCTCGAGCCCTACCGCAACTCCGGGCAACGCGGCGAGCTGCTGCTGGACCCGGCGCATTTCGGCGAGCTGGTCAGCGCCGCCGATGCCCGTGGCTGGCTGGTGCACGTGCACGCCATCGGTGACCGCGCGGTGCGCGTGGCGCTCGATGGCATCGAACAGGCGCGGCGCGCGCGTCACAGCGGCATTGCCCATTCGATCACCCACCTGCAGATGGTCAGCCCCAAGGAGTACGCGCGTTTCCGCCAGCTCGACGTGATCGCCTCGATGCAGCTGTACTGGGCCAGTGCCGACGAGGCCAACCTCGACCTGGTCAAGCCCTACGTCAGCGCAATGGCCTTCATGCACACCTTCCCGGCCCATTCGCTGCTGAACAACGGCGCAACCATCGCCGGCGCCAGCGACTGGCCGATCAGCACCCCGGAGCCATGGAAGGCCATCTACCAGGCCATCACCCGCAAGGGTCCCAAGGGCGTGCTCAACCCCGGCGAAGCCATCGACCTGCAGACCATGCTGCAGGCCTATACCCTCAACGCCGCCCGGGCCATGCGCCTGGAGCGGCAGGTCGGCTCGCTGGAAGTGGGCAAGCAGGCGGACATGATCGTGCTCGACCGCGATGTGCTGAGCCTAGCCCCGGAGGCGCTGCGCGATACCCAGGTGCTGCAGACCTGGTTTGCCGGCAAGCGTATCTACGCACGCTGAGGCGGCGGCATCATTGGCGCAGGCGCTCCAGCGCCTCCAGCACGTGTCCGATGGCGCGCTCCGGCTCGCCCTCGCGACAGGCGATACCGAGCTGGCGCCACAGCCCCGGGCGCAAAGGCCGCCGGAGCACACGCGGATCGTGCTGCGGGCCTTCACCCTCCTGGGGCAACAGGGTCGCGCCGTACCCCGCGCCCACCAGGCTCTTGATCGCGTCGTTGAAGTTCAGTTCGATGCGTGGCTCGGGGTAGAGCCCGGCGGCGGCGAACCATTCCGAAGTCACCCGCGACAACTGCGTGGTGCTGTCGTTGAGGATCAACGCTCGCCCGGCCAGCCAGGCCGGCGTGACCCGCGCCGGCGGGCGCCAGTCGGCGGGCACGTAGGCCAGGATCGGGTCGCGGCGCCAGGGCGTCAGTTTCAGCCCCTTGCCTGCCACCTGTGGCAACGCCACCAGGCCGATGTCCAGGGTGCCTTCGCGCAGACGGGCCAGTGAGGCCTGCGAGGTCAGCACCTGCACCTGGACATCGATACCTGGGTGGTCCACGCGCAGGGCGTCGAGCGCCTGGGGCAACAGATGGGCGATAGCGCCCGTGGAAGCGCCCAAGCGCACGCGGCCGGTCAGGCCCTCGACCTGCCGGCGCACCTCGTCCAGCGCCTGGTCGGCATCGGCCAGCAAGCGCCGTGCACGTAGCAGCAGGGTCTCGCCGATAGGGGTCGGGCGCACCTGGCCCCGGGTGCGGGTGAGCAAGGGCGCGCCGATGCGCGCCTCAAGCTCGGCCACGTGCAGGCTGATGGTCGGCGGCGCAAGGTTGAGCTGGCGGGCGGCGTCGGCGAAGGAGCCGTGTTCGGCAATCACCACCAGGGTGCGCAGGCGGTCGAGGCTGATTTCTCGCATGGGGACTCTGACAGGTGGATGAGCATTTACAGACGACATCGCCCTTCTGTGGGAGCTGGCTTGCCAGCGAAAGCGTCAGTCTGGACTGACATCACTGTTGCGACTGACCTCATCGCTGGCAAGCCAGCTCCCACAGGAGAAGTGTCGCCTGCTGGGTAACTGATTCAGAATTAATGAACGTACCGATCATGATATTCAAATTTTCTTTCGTCCAGCCGCAGGCGAGCATAGGCCCACTCCCCTTTCATTCGGATACTCCTCATGCACCAGCCACTCGTTTTCATCGACGGCGACCAAGGCACCACTGGCCTGCAGATCCACGCGCGCCTGCACGGCCGCCAGGACCTGCGCCTGCTCACCCTGCCCGAGGCCGAACGCAAGGACCCAGCGCGGCGCAGCGAGGCGATCAACAGCGCCAACATCGCCCTGCTGTGCCTGCCCGATGACGCTGCCCGTGACGCCGTGGCAACCATCCGCAACCCGGCGGTGCGGGTGATCGATGCCAGCTCCGCGCACCGTACCGCGCCAGGCTGGGTATACGGCCTGCCGGAGCTCGACCAGCACCAGGCCGAGCGCATCGCCGCCAGCAGCCGCATCAGCAACCCGGGCTGCTACCCCACCGGCGCCATCGCCCTGCTGCATCCGCTGGTCAAGGCCGGGCTGCTGCCAGCGGACTATCCGCTGAGCATCCATGCCATTTCCGGCTACAGCGGCGGTGGCCGGGCGGCGGTCGAGCGCCATGAGCAGCCCGCCGAAGGCTATCTGCCGACCTTGCAGCTGTATGGCCTGGAGCTGGCGCACAAGCATGTGCCGGAAATCCAGCAGCACGCCGGGCTCAGCGCCCGCCCGCTGTTCGTGCCCGGCTACGGCGCCTATCGCCAGGGCATCGTCCTGAGCATTCCCCTGCAACTGCGGCTGTTGCCCGGCGTCACCGCGCAACAACTGCAGGCCTGCCTGGAGCAGCACTACCAGGGCGCCCGCCATGTGCAGGTGCTGCCCTTGCATCAGCAAGGCCCGGCCCCGGCGCTTGACCCGCAGGCGCTGAACGACAGCAATGACCTGCGCCTGGCGCTGTACGCCAACCCCGAGCACGGCCAGGTATTGCTGACCGCGGTGTTCGACAACCTCGGCAAGGGGGCCTCGGGCGCTGCAGTGCAGAACCTCGACCTGCTGCTGGCTGGGCTGCGCTAGCCACACCGGGTAAACTGGGCGCCCGCCTCGTTCGAAGCGGGCGTTTCAGCCCACCCGGAGCCCTACCCGCGATGTTCATCCTCCGCCGCCTCGACGGCGTGCCGCCCGAATCCTTCCAGAACCAGATCCGCCAGCTGGTGATCGACCATGTCGGCCAGCTCAGCAGCGTCGCCATCAGCCCGGCCAACCCTCTGTACCCGTTGTACCAGTACGGCGTGGGTATGGAGGTGCACCAGTACCTGATGGCCCTGGACGGCACCCGCGGCCTGGCCGTGCAGCTGACCCTGGCGCTGGATGCCGACGCCCCGGACCAGTTGCTCGGCTTTGCCCTGGCGCTGCCGGCCCAGGACGATGCGCAGGCCTGCAGCCTGGCGTTCCTTGCCGTGCATCAGGACCATCGCCGCCAGGGCATCGCCCGCGCGTTGCTGGATGACCTGCGCAGCCGCTACGCCTGCGTCGAGCTGAGCGCCTTCGCCGAGCAGGTGCCGTGGTTCGAAGCCATGGGTTTGCAGGTGATTGCCAGCGCCGGGCCACAGGTGCTGATGAGCAGTACCGGGCGTGCCAGCGGGGCGCTGATCGGGCGGCTGGATATTGCGCCGATCTACCAGACGGTCGAGGTGATGCAGATCCATACCTATCTGCTCAACCAGCAGGGTGAGGAGGCGATGATGGAGGCGGAGCAATCGCGCGATGAGCGGTTGGATGAGTTGGCGGAGCAGGCCAAAGCGTGTGTCAGGCAGCGGCTGACGCGGCATTGATGTAGACCGCTGGGGCTGCCTTGCAGCCCATCGCCGGCAAGCCGGCTCCCACACCGACCACGCCGTTTTCAAGACTTGCGCTGTACCTGTGGGAGCCGGCTTGCCGGCGAAGGGGCGCGCAAAGCGCCCCCGGCAATCTTCAGCCATGCACCCAGCGCCGGTGCAACCCGCGGGCCAGCGCATCGAGCATGAACCCCAGCACCCCGATCAACAGCACCATCGCCATCAGCTCGGAATACGCCAGCCGGTCACGGGTATCGAGGATGAAATACCCCAACCCCGCACTGACCCCCAGCATCTCGCACGGCACCAGCACGATCCACAGGATGCCGATGGCCAGGCGCACGCCGGTCAGTACATGGCCAATCACCCCCGGCACGATCACCTTGCACAAGGTCTCCCTGCGCGTGGCGCTGAGGCTGCGCGAGAGCTGCAACCAGCGCGGATCGAGCTGGCGCACCCCGGCGGCGGTGTTGAGCAGGATCGGCCACAGCGCGGCGAAGGCCAGCAGGAAGTAGATCGGCTGGTCGCCCACGCCCATCAGCATCACCACCACCGGCATCCACGACAGCGGCGAGATCATCCGCAAAAACTGGAACGCCGGCGTGGTTGCCGCCTCCAGGTGCCGGTAGCTGCCCACCAGCAAGCCCAACGGCACGCCGATCAACAGCGCCAGCAACAGGCCGATCAGGATGCGCTTGAGGCTCACCCAGATATGCCCGTACACCTCGCCCTGCCCCAGCAACTCCACCAGGCTCGCCAAGGTGGCCTGGGGCGAGAAGCGCGCCGACAGGCCGTCGGCCGCACCGAACACCTGCACCCCCGCCCACCACAGCAACAGCAGCAGCGCCAGGCCGGCAAGGCCCAGAGCGCCATGTACGACATGCCTTTGCATCAGACCGCGAACTCCTCGCTGCGCTGGAAGTTCTCGGCAATGCCGAAGGTTGCCGGGCCGCCCACCGCAGCGATGGCGTTGCGCACGAAGCGGTCATCGACCAGGTCGCGGGCGACGTGCGCGGGGTCGAGGCCGGCGAGGAAGCCGTTCTCGCCTTCGATCAGGGTGCCTTTGAGGCGCTTGACCAGTTCCTCGGTGTAGCTGGGGTACGGGTACGGCTGGAAGTCGATGCGTTTTTCATCCCAAAGCTGGTGCTGGATCGCGCCACTGGCGATGTAGCCGGCACGGTCCTCGGCGGCAGGCGCCAGCACCTTGGTCAGCACCGCAGGCTCGTGTGGGGTGTACTTGTTGGGGCCGGCCTTGGACAGCAGCGCGGCCGCTTCGGCGCGGTGCTCGCGGGTCCATTGCTGGGCCTTGACGATGGCGTTGACCACCTTCTGCGACCATTCCGGGCGGTTGTTGAGGTCGTGTTCGTGCATGAACACCACGCAGCAGGCGTGGTTGCGCCATACGTCACCGGTGAAACGCTGCACGCGGCCGACCTTGAGGTTCTCGGCCAGGGCGTTGAACGGCTCGGCGACGATGTAGCCGGCGATGCGTTTGCTGGCCAGGGCTGGCGGCATGTCCGACGGCGGCAGCACCAGCAGGTTGACTTCGTTTGCAGCCAGCTGTGCGTTGGCCGGTTTCGACACCGGCGTGAGGCCGTTGTCGTTGAGCATCTGCTGCAGCACCACGTTGTGGATGGAGTACCAGAACGGGATGGCCACGGTCTTGCCGCCGAGCTGCTTCATCTCGGTGATGTCCGGGGCCACGGTCAGGCCTGAGCCACCGACATGGTTCCAGGCCACCACCTTGGCCGGCACCTTGCTGCCATAGCGGGCCCACACGGTCATTGGCGACAGCAGGTGGATCACGTTGACCTGGCCGGAAATGAACGCCTCGATCACCTGGGCCCAGCTGCGCAGCAGCACCGGGCGCTCGGCCTTGATGCCTTCGGCCTCGAACAGGCCGTTGTTGTGCGCCACCAGTAAAGGCGTGGCGTCGGTGATCGGCAGGTAGCCGATGCGCACCGGCGCGTCGGGCTCGGCGGCGGCGCGCGCCTGCAGGCTGGCCAGCAGCGGCACGGCACCGGCGGCGGTGAGCATGGCGCTGAGTTTGAGAAAATCGCGACGGGACGTGGTGGAGCAGCAGTCATCCATGCACATGGACAGCCTCCGAGGGCAAGGGGGATGGGGTGGGTTCGGCTGTGCGGCTTGCCCGCCGTAGGGTTTTGAGGATTTCGATGCGCAGCGCGCCCAGTTCCTCGACCCGCTGCGCCCGGGGCTGCGGCAGGTCGATGTGCCATTGGCCGAGGGTGCGCGCCGGGTGGTTGCCCAGTAGCAGCACGCGATCGGACAGCAGCAAGGCTTCGTCGATGTCGTGGGTGATCAGTACCGCAGCGGTGTTGTGGGTAGCGATCAGTTGCAGCAGCAGTTGCTGCATATCGGCGCGGGTCACTTCGTCCAGCGCGCCGAACGGCTCGTCCAGCAGCAGCACTTCGGGTTGGCGCGCCAGGCAGCGGGCCAGCGCGGTGCGCTGGGCCATGCCGCCAGACAACTGCGCCGGGTACTGGCTGCGGGCATGGCTCAAGCCCACCGCGGCGATGGCGTGGTCGATGCGTGCGCGGCGCTCGCTGGCGGCCAGCTTGGGCTGGCGGGCGAAGTCGAGGCCGAAGGCGACGTTCTTCTCCAGGCTCAGCCAGGGCAGCAGGCTGGGGTCCTGGAACGCCACCGCCAGGCGCGGGTGCGGGCCCTGCAGCGCCTCGCCATGCAAGCTCACGCTGCCGCCACGGGGCTGCTGCAGGCCGGCCAGCACCCGCAGCAGGCTCGATTTACCGACCCCGCTGGGGCCGAGGATGGTCACCACTTCGCCCGGCGCCAGCGCCAGGTCGAACTGCTCCAGCACCGGCTGCCAGCCGCCCTCGCGGGGGTAGCCCAGGCTGATGTCGCGGGCGTCGAGTAGCACGTCGGTCATGCCGCACTCGCCTGGCGTTGCAGTTCGGCGCGCAGCTGCACCAGGCTCGGCGTGACGATCGGCACGAACGCCGACTCGCGCCAGCGGCGCGCGAAGCCTTCGCCATAGGCGGTGAGGTAAGCCTTGCCACCACTGGCCTGCAACTCCAGTTGCACGGCATCGGCAGCGCTTTCAGCGAGGGTGATGCGCAGTTTGAACAACGCGGCCGGTTGCTTGAGGAAGCGGCCGTCGAGCAGTCCCTGCTTGAGTTCGCCCACGGTGTTCTCCAGGCGTTCCTTGAGCACCTGGCGCGCCTCTTCGAGGAACGAAGCACGGCCTTGCAGGTGTTCCTGCACTTCGTCCAGGGCACGCCGCGCCAGGCCGATGGCCATGCCGCACTGCAGGGCGAGGAAGGCCGGGCGCACCTTGGGCAGGAACTCGCGGGCGTTGTCGTGCAGCAGCCAGTCGCGGGCCAGCGGTACCTGGTGGAAAGCCAGCGCAGCGGTGTTACTCGACTGCAAGCCCATCAGCTGAAGGTCGTCGGAGCGCTCCAGCCCTGGTGCGTCGGAGGGGATGGCCAGCACGAACGGCGCGCCGCCGGCATCGTCTTCGATGGCCGCAGCCACCACGAAACCACTCTTGCGCAGGTTGGTCACCCAGTGCAGCCGGCCTTCCAGGTTCCAGCCATCGGCTGCGGGGCGCCCGCGCACCTGCAGTGCCTCAATGCCGGAGAGGAACTTCATGGCATTGGAAAGCCCCGTGGCGCCGGCCAGCTCACCTTTGAGCAGCGCTGGCAGCAGGCGTTCGCGCAACCCCTGGTTAGGGCTTTGCAGCAGGTATTCAATGAAGGCGCGCTGACCCCAGCAGACGAAAGCCGCCGCCAGTGAGCGGCTGGCGATGGCGGCAATGGCTTCGACCGCCTCGGTGACATCACCGCCCGCGCCGCCGAGGGCCGGGTCGACGCCTATGCGCAGCAGTTGCGATTCGGCGATGTGCGCCAGTACCAGGTGCGGGTCGCACTGGCCCTGGTCGATGGTCTCGGCGTTGGCATCCAGCCATTGGCGAAAAGCGCTATCAAGCATGTCCCTACTCCTTTGGTGCGCCGGACACGCCGGCATCGGGCGGTTTAGGCCGAAGGCTGCCAGCGGTATTTGCTCAGCTCGTCATTGAGCGGCGTCTGGGCGAACACATTAGCAAAGTTGCACAGGGTTGCGAGGCTCACGCCCAGAATCACTTCCAGGGCGTTGCCCTCGGTGAAACCGGCCTCGCGGAAGGCTTGGTAGGTGGTGTCGCTGACGTTGCCGCGGGTGGCGATGACTTCACGGGCGAACTCGGCCAGGGTCTCGTAACGTGCATCGGGCAGCTCGCCACGGGCGCGCAGGGCATCGACCACCGCCTGCGGTAGCTTGGCCTTGTTCAGCGCCACGGCGGTGTGGCCGGCAACGCAGAAGTCGCAACCGTGCTGGGTAGCGGCAATCAACTGCACCACTTCGCGCTCGGCCAGGGTCAGCTCGGCCTTGCCGTTGAGCGCCGAGACGGTGACGTAGGTTTCCAGCGCGGCTGGGGCATTGGCCAGCACACCCAGCAGGTTGGGGATGAAACCGGAGTTCTTCTGTGCGTTTTCGAGGAACGGACGTGCGGCTTCCGGGGCGGTCTGCAGGCTGTGTAGAGTGATGCGCGCGGACATGGAGTGGTCTCCTTTGATGTAGGTCGCTACAGTCTGTTGGTTATAAGAAGTAGCATCCATATTCATCAGTCGCCTTTCCTTGCTCCTGAGTCCTTGCATTAGATGATTTCATCCAGCCACCTTGTCGATTGGTTATTAGAAGGCCTCGAGCTTGACGCAAGCCTGTTCCATGTCGGGCGCTATTGCGGTGGCTGGCACGCCAGCACCCAGGGCATGGGCCGGGCCAGCTTTCACCTGGTGGTGCAGGGGCATTGCTGGCTGCACGTCGATGGCCATGCCGAGCCTGTGCGGCTTGAGAGTGGTGATGCGGTGTTTCTGCTGCGTGACCTTGGGTATCGCTTATCGGGTGACGAGGACGTCGCTGACGCCTGCGCCCAGCCGCGCCGGGCCATGCAGGCGCTGGACCTGCAGGCCGACGATGGCGTGGGGCTGGTCTGTGGCTTCTTTCATTTCCAGACGGGCTTGTCGTCGCTGATCGTCGAGGGGCTGGCGGACTGGATCCTGCTGCGCGCCAATGATCCGGCCGGCAGTGCGGCACGTGCGCTGTTTGGCTTGATTCTCGAGGAATGCCGGCGGGCGCCGCAGCCGTCGCAGACGGTGCTCGAGCGGCTCACGCACTTGCTGTTCCTGTATGTGCTGCGCCAGCAGGTGCACACGGCTCAGCCACTGGGTGGATTGGTCGCCCTCGCCCGCCAGCCGGCTTTTGCCGGGCTGCTGGAGCGGCTGATAGAGGAGCCGGGGCAGGCTTGGACGCTAGAGAGCATGGCGGGGTGTGCGGGGCTGTCGCGCTCGGCGTTCTTCAAGCGTTTCAATGAACTGGCTGGGCAGTCGCCTGGGCAGGTGCTGCTGGCGCTGCGCATGCGTCAGGCTTGTCAGTTGCTCAAGGCGGGGAATACGGTCGAGCAGGTTGGCGGGCGGGTGGGGTATCAGTCGGTGGCGGCGTTTACTCGGGCGTTTGCCAAGGCGGTGGGGGTGCAGCCGGGGGCTTATCGCAAGCAGCATGAGGGGCGGGAGGGGTAGGTTTTTTGGTTTTTTGGCTTTTTGGTGTTTGGCTTCGGCTTCGGCTTCGGCTTCGGCTTCGGCTTCGGCTTCGGCTTTCAAAGTGTTGGCTTTGATAGATGTATGCGCATTCAGCGGCGATAGCGACTTTTAGTCACCTTTCCGCCCTTACGGCGGCCTACTTTTTTCTTGGAAAAAGTAGGCAAAACCGCCTGCTCCCATCATACGGCCCCTGCGCTGCGCTCCGGGGTCCCCTCGCTCCGGAGCCTTCCGGGCCCGCGCGGCCTCCGACTTGCTGCGCAAGTCTACATCTCGCGCCTTCGGCTTACGCCGAAGGGTGCTGCGCACCAGGGCCCTCCAGTCACCTCCACTCGGCCTCCTGAAGTCGCAATTTGTGTTGCCTGAACTATCGCGCGCTTAGAAGCAAAAGCAAAAACAGATCAAGAGCAGATCAAGAGCAGATCAAGAGCAGATCAAGAGCAGATCAAGAGCAGATCAAGAGCAGATCAAGAGCAGATCAAGAGCAGATCAAGAGCAGTAATGCGGTTATCTAGGTTTGGCTGTTGTGTATGTATTTTTTTTCGGGCCCTATCGCCGGCAAGCCGGCTCCCACAGGTACAGCGCAAGTCTGAAAATTCGCACTAACCTGTGGGAGCTGGCTTGCCAGCGATTGCAATCCTGAGTTCCCACCCAATCCAACTAGCGACAGCTAACGCCAGCCCAGGCGCCGCCCCTAACTTCGCGACTTCAGGAGGCTGAGCGTAGGCGTCTGGAGGGCCCTGGTGCGCAGCACCCTTCGGCGTTAGCCGAAGGCGCGAGATGTAGACTTGCGCAGCAAGTCGGAGGCCGCGCGGGCCCGGAAGACGCCGGAGCGAAGGGACCCGCAGCGCAGCGGAGGGCCGTATGAATGGAGCGAGCGGTTTTTGGTTACTTTTTTCCAAGAAAAAAAGTAACCCGCCGTAAGGGCGGAAAGGTGACTATGCGTCGACATCGCAAATGAATGCGTATAAACCTATCAAAACAAAAACGCGCTCACTGAATAAAATCAAGAAAAGAAACAGCAGCCCTAGAACAACTTAAACAGCCACCACCGGTATATCCCCGCTACCACTCCCCTTCCCGTCCCGCCGCTCCCCCATCCACTCATTGACCTGCTGCCCAAACGCCGCCGGCGCCTTGCGCCCGAACCGCCGCGCCAAGTCCAGGATCGTCTGCTGCGCCAAAGCCTCCTCCATGCGCTTCTGCGCCCCCAGCATCACCGCATTGATCGCACACGTCCCCTCGACCGCCCAGGCCGGTGCCGAGCCCTCGAACACCGCACAACGCTCCCGAATCTCGCGGCAGTCGAAAATCTTCTTGTGCCCATCGATGGCCGTGACGATATCCAGCACCGTTATTTCATCCGACGGCCGCGCCAGACGGAAACCACCCCGCACCCCCTCGGTGGCCGCAACCAGCCCGGCCCGAGCGAGCTTGGTGAACACCTTCGCCAGGTACTCCTGCGGTACACCCTGCAACTCGGCCAGGTCGCGCACGCTGGACTCGCGGCTGTCGCCACGCTCGTCCACCAGGAACAACAGGCAATGGATACCGTACTCGACGCCGGCACTGTAGAGCGACATGTCAATCTCCGACTGAATTTGTCGCAAATACTACGCCCATCAACGGCAACTGGCAAAGCCTCAGCTTGCCGCCCGTCGCCAGCCCATCAGCACAAAAAGCCCCTGCAAACCAGCAAAACCGCAGGTTTAGACCGAACTTGCGAAGGCCCGGACGGGGGCTGGCTGAAAAAAATACTTGTCGAGACAAACTCCGATCAATACAGTCGCAGTTATTCGGCAGGCAGCCAACGCACCACCGAAGCCCTTTCCCCATCTAGCGGAGCACTCACATGACCCCACATATCCTGATCATCGGTGCCGGCTTTGCCGGTGTATGGAGCGCCCTCAGCGCCGCTCGCCTGCTCGACCAGGCCCAGGCCGGCGACGTGCGCATCAGCGTGCTGGCTCCGCAGCCAGAGCTGCGCATCCGCCCACGCTTCTACGAAGCCGACGCCCACACCTTGCAGGCCCCGCTGAGCGACTTGTTCGATGTGGTTGGCGTGCAGTTCATCCACGGCAACGCCGAAAGCATCGACAGCACCGCGCGCCAGGTCGGCTACATCGACGCCAACGGCCAGCGCCAGCAGTTGGGCTACGACCGCCTGATCCTCGCCGCCGGCAGCCAGGTCGCTCGCCCCGCCGTGCCAGGCCTGGCCGAGCACAGCTTCGATGTCGACCAGATGGAATCGGCTGTGCGCCTGGAGCAGCACCTGGTTGGCCTGGCCAAGCTGCCCACCTCGCCGGCACGCAACACCGTGGTGGTGTGCGGCGGTGGCTTCACCGGCATCGAGACCGCCACCGAAATGACGCCCCGTCTGCGTGCCATCCTCGGTGAAGGCAATGTCCGCGTGGTGCTGGTGGACCGGGCCGACAGCATCGGTGCCGCCCTTGGCGCCGGTATCACCCCGGCCATCGTCGCCGCCTCGGAACACGCCGGTGTCGAGTGGCTGACCGGTGCTTCGGTAGTGGCCGTAGAGGCAGGCGGCGTGACCCTCGACAATGGCGAACACATCGCCAGCAATACCGTGATCTGGACTGCTGGCGTCAAGGCCAGCCCGCTGACCGCGCAGGTCGCAGGCGAGCGTGACGCCCTGGGCCGGCTGCGGGTCGACCCGCACCTTAAAGTTGTCGGCCAGGAGCATATCTACGCCACCGGCGACGTCGCCTGGGCCGCGGTGGACGACATCGGCAACCACGCGCTGATGACCTGCCAGCACGCCATCCCCATGGGCCGCCATTCGGGCAACAACGCCATGGCCGACCTGCTGGGCCTGGCGCCCGTGGTGTACCGCCAGCCGAAGTACGTCACCTGCCTGGACCTGGGCGAATGGGGCGCGGCCTACAGCGAGGGCTGGGAACGCGAACTGGTCCTGCAAGGCCAGGAAGGCAAGAACCTCAAGCGCCAGATCAACACCCTGTGGATCTACCCACCAGCAGCCGACCGTGAACAGGCGCTGGCAGCCGCAGACCCGGCGATTGCCATCGTATAAGCGAACCAAAACTGACTTATCCGTCAGATTATGACGGATCAGCCTGTACGTGCTGTTACATTGAATGACTGGTCAATAATAATGGCCATATGGCATCATTGGCGCCAAAAAAACATCACGAAGGTGAGGAACACACCTAACCCGCAGCGCATCGAGAGCCTGGCACCCGTCATCACGGCCCTCAAACCATGCTCTTGACGCCTGCACGCCAACGTCAAGGAGCATGCCATGCAGTTACGGAATATGAAGATCGGCAAACGCGCCGCCAGCGTGTTCGCGCTTTTAGGTGCACTGGTCCTGGCAATGGGCCTGCTTTCTCTCTACGAAACCCGGCAAATGGACAGCGCCACCGACGAAATTCGCATCACCTGGATCCCCGCCGTCGTTGCCCTCAACGACATCGGCAGCAACCTCGGCCGCGTCCGCGCGCTCACCCTGCGCACCGCCCTGGACGACGACAGCAACGAGCGAGCCCGAAATACTGCCCTGCTCCAGACCGTCAACGATCAGTTGCAAGCCGCCCTCAAAGACTACGAAGACACCATCATCGCCGCCGATGACCGTGCCCTGTTCAATGCCTTCAACGCTGCCCACCAGCAGTACTACAGCCTGCAGCAGGAAGTACTGAAGGACATCAACGCCGGCCGCGCGGCCGATGCCAAACGCAAGATCAGCGGCCCGCTCACCCAACATGCCGACAGCATGATGAAAACCATGGCGGCCCTGATCGCCTACAACGGCAAGGGCGCCGAAGATGCTTCGCAGCGCAGCAGCGACGTCGCCGACGAAGCCTTCAGCGTGATCGTCAGCTCACTGCTGGTCATCATCATCGCCCTCATCGCCATCGCCATCCTGCTTACCCGCAGCATCGTCGTCCCGCTGGCCGACGCCGTGGCCGTGGCCGAGCGTGTGGCCACCGGCGACCTCACCCGCGACATTCAGGTCAGCGGTCGTGACGAACCGGCACTGCTGCTGCGTGCCCTGAGCCAGATGCAACAGAGCCTGCGCGACACCCTGCGCAAGATCGCCGCCTCCTCCGACCAACTGGCCTCGGCCTCCGAAGAACTGCACACGGTCACCGAAGACACCAGCCGCGGCCTGCATCAGCAGAGCGCCGAGATCGACCAGGCCGCCACGGCAGTCAACCAGATGACCGCGGCGGTCGAGGAAGTGGCCAACAACGCGGTGAGTACTGCCGATGCGTCGAAGGGCGCCGACCAGACCACCCGCGACGGCCGCGACCAGGTCAACCAGGCCTTGAGCTCGATCCAGCATCTGGTCGACGACGTCACCGGCACTTCCCAGGAAATCGAACAACTGGCCAGCAGCGCCAACGAAATCAGCCGGGTCCTGGACGTGATCGGTTCGATTGCCGGGCAGACCAACCTTCTGGCGCTCAACGCGGCCATCGAGGCAGCCCGCGCCGGCGAGGCCGGGCGCGGCTTTGCAGTGGTCGCTGACGAAGTACGGGCACTGGCCCACCGCACCCAGCAGTCCACCGCCGAGATCGAGCAGATGATTGGCGGCATTCAGGACGGCACCGGGCGCGCGGTCAGCGCCATGCACAGCAGCCAGGGCCGCGCCAACGGTACGCTGGAAGTGGCGCAGTCGGCCGGCCAGGCGCTGGAGCTGATCGCCGAGGCCATCGCCTCGATCAACCAGCGCAACCTGGTGATCGCCAGTGCCTCGGAGCAACAGGCGCAGGTGGCACGGGAAGTGGATCGTAACCTGGTGAACATTCGCGACCTGGCCATGCAGACTTCCGCCGGCGCCAACCAGACCAGCGCGGCGGCGCAAGACCTGTCGCGCCTGGCGGTGGAATTGAACGCCATGGTGGCGCAGTTCAAGGTTTGATCCGAGGGCTGCACTTGGCTTGAAAACATCGCGGGGCAAGTCGCAGCGGTGCACCGCCGCTCCCACGCTACCTGCTCAGGGGCAGCGTGGGAGCGGGCTTGCCCCGCGATGCATCTGCGCGATGAATCAGTCGTTCGCGCAAATCACCCTGCCCGCCTTCACCGGCGTGTTGCGCGTCGCCAGGCAGTAATACAGCGGCACGGTCACGATCAAGCCGAACAGCCACGACAGGTCGGCCCCTTCGACGATGTTCGAGTACGGCCCCACATACAGCGCGGTGTTGGCGAACGGCAGCTGTACCAGGATGCCGCAGGCGTAGGCAATGATCGCGTGGTGGTTGAAGCGGCCGTAAATCCCACCGTCGGCGCTGAAGATCGAGGCGATGTCGTACTCGCCCTTCTTGATCAGGTAGAAGTCCACCAGGTTGATCGACGCCCACGGCACCAGCACCAGCAGCAGGGCCAGGATCAGGCCGATGAACTCACCGATGAAGTCGGCCGAAGCGTTAAGCGCGACCATGCCGCAAGCCATCAGGATCACCGTCGCCAGCACCACGCGCACCTTGATGCTCGGCGTCCACTGGGCGGCGAACGTCTGGATCGCGGTGACGATCGACAGCACCGCGCCGTACAGGTTGAGGGCGTTGTGGCTGATGATGTTGAGCAGGAACAGCACCATCAGGATCGGCCCCAGCCAGCCGGTGGCCTGCTTGACCGCAGCCATGGCGTCCGTGCCTTGCGGTACGCACAGCACCGCCACCGCACCGAAGCTGAAGCACAGGATGGTGCCCAGGGTGGCGCCGAAGTAGGTGGCCCAGAACGGCTTGGCAATGCCGATCTCACGCGGCAGGTAACGCGAGTAGTCGGAGGTATATGGCGAGAAGCTGATCTGCCAGATGGTACCCAGCGACACCGTGGCGATGAAGCCCGACAGGTTGAACGCGCCCCGGCTGAAGAAGTCAGCCGGCAGGTCCTGGGCGAACATCATGATGAAACCGGCCAGCAGCGCCGAACCCATCACCCAGGTACCGATGCGGTTGAGGATGTGGATGAAGCGGTAGCCGATCACGCCGATGGCGGTGGCGCTCAGGGCGCCGATGACGATGGCGCTGGGCATCGGCACGCTGGGGGCGATGCCGTGGATCGACTTGCCCGCCAGGACGATGTTGGAAATGAAGAACCCGACGTAGATCAGCGCGGTGAAGAACACGATCAGCAGCGCGCCGTAGCGGCCGAACTGGCCACGGCTCTGCACCATCTGCGGAATGCCCAGCTGCGGTCCCTGCGCAGAGGCCAGGGCGAGTACCACACCGCCCAGCAGATGGCCCAGCGCGATGGCGATCAGGCCCCACAACAGGTTCAGGTGGAACACCTGCACCACCATGGCCCCGGTGACGATGGGCAGTGGCGCGATGTTGGTGCTGAACCACAGGGTGAACAGGTCGCGCGCCTTCCCATGGCGCTCGGCAGGTGGAACGTAATCGACCGTGTGATTTTCGACAAACTGGTGTTGCGACGACGGTTGGGACATAGGTTTTCAGCTCGAAAGGTCGTTTTTTATCTTTGTATGGAAACCGCTCAAGGCGGCCTCTCAGCTGCGGACCATATTATGGTATTCCAAACTTTTGACAACACTGCGCCGCGCTTTTTCAGCGCATCTGATCTGCCTGGCGCCCCGCCTTGGCGCAGCCTTTTCACTGCCAAACCCAATGAATACGGGGCCTTAACCGTTCATCGCGTTATCCGCGCACCAGAAAATTCCGCTTGCAAAATAGGTATTACGGTATACCATCAGACACATCAACGATAAAAACCGCGGACCACCGCAGCCCTTCCGAGGTACACAAGATGATCGACGCAACTGTCTACAAGAACGTCCTGGGCTCCTTCCCGTCCGGCGTTACCGTCATCACCACCCTGGACGACGACGGCTCGATCGTCGGCCTCACCGCCAGCGCCTTCTCCTCGCTGTCGATGGACCCGCCACTGGTGCTGTTCTGCCCCAACTACAGCTCCGACTCCTACCCTGTCTTGATGAAGAACAAGCGCTTCGCCATTCACCTGTTGTCCGGTGAGCAGCAAGCCGAGGCCTATGCATTCGCGAAAAAGGGCAAGGACAAGGCCAGCGGTATCGAATGGACCCTGAGCGACCTCGGCAACCCGATCCTGGCCGGCGCCACCGCCGTCATCGAATGCGAACTGTGGCGCGAATACGAAGGTGGCGACCACGCCATCATGGTCGGCAAGGTGCACAACCTGATCGTGCCGCAAGAGGCTCCACGGCCGATGATCTACTGCCGCGGCAAGATGGCCAGCCTGCCAGCCTTCGCCTGATGCAACCCATCTGAAAACCTGCCCCGGCAGGCGACAACAACAAGCTCCGAGGAAAGCCCCATGAAATTTTCGTTGTTCGTGCACATGGAACGTTGGGATGAACAGGTCAGCCACCGCCAGCTGTTCGAAGACCTGACCGAACTGACCTTGATGGCCGAAGACGGCGGTTTCAGCACCGTGTGGATCGGCGAACACCACGCCATGGAATACACCATCTCGCCAAGCCCGATGCCGCTGCTGGCCTACCTCGCCGCGCGCACCGAGAAGATTCGCCTGGGCGCCGGCACCATCATCGCGCCGTTCTGGAACCCGATCCGCGTGGCCGGCGAATGCGCCCTGCTCGATGTGATCAGCAACGGTCGCATGGAAGTGGGCCTGGCCCGCGGCGCCTACCAGTTCGAATTCGACCGCATGGCCAACGGCATGCCGGCCACCGACGGTGGCAAGGCCCTGCGCGAAATGGTGCCGGTGGTGCGCAAACTGTGGGAAGGCGACTACGCCCATGACGGCGAAGTCTACAAGTTCCCCACCTCCACCAGCGTACCCAAGCCGTTCAACGCCACGCCGCCGATGTGGATCGCCGCCCGCGACCCGGACTCGCACAACTTCGCCGTGGCCAATGGCTGCAATGTCATGGTCACCCCGCTGATGAAGGGCGACGAAGAAGTACTGGACCTGAAGAACAAGTTCCAGGCCGCCCTGGACAACAACCCGGATGTGCCGCGCCCGCAACTGATGGTGCTGCGCCACACCCACGTGCACAGCCCGTCGGAGCCTGAAGGCTGGAAAATCGGCGCCCAGGCCATCTCGCGCTTCTACCGCACCTTCGACGCCTGGTTCGGCAACAAGACCACCCCGGTCAATGGTTTCCTGGAGCCCAGCCCGGAATCGAAGTTCGCCGAAGTGCCAGCGTTCGAGCTGAACAACATCCGCAAGAACACCATGATCGGCACCCCCGAAGAGATCATTGCGCGCATCAAGTACTACCAGGAACTCGGCGTCGACGAGTTCAGCTTCTGGTGCGACAACAGCCTGCCCCATGCCGAAAAGAAAAAGTCGCTGGAGCTGTTCATCAAGGAAGTGGTGCCGGCCTTCGCCTGAATTCCCTTTGCCTGAAACATTGCGGGACATGCCCGCTCCCGTGTGCCCTTGCGGCCTGCGTGAGCGGGCTTTTTTTCGCAACGGCATCTGGCCTCTTCGCGGGTAAACCCGCTCCCACACGACTTGCGCTGCCTTGAAGATTGCGCGGTACCTGTGGGAGCGGGTTTACCCGCGAAGAGCCCAGTACAGACAGCAGAGATATCAAGGCATCAGCCGACCTTTCGTCCCCTTCCCAACGAAATTTTCAGCCCCCTCTTGCACATCAAATATTATGGTATACCATCAGACAACAAGAGCTGATAACCCTCACCAGGAGCCCCCCATGAGTTTCGAAATCCGCAAGATCGTCACCTACTCCGAAGAAACCCGCATCGAAGGCGGCAAGGCCACCGACAAGCCAGTGACCATGGTCGGCCTGGCCGTGGTGATCAAGAACCCATGGGCCGGCCGCGGTTTCGTTGAAGACCTCAAGCCGGAGATCCGCGCCAACTGCTCCGAGCTGGGCGCACTGATGGTCGAGCGCCTGACCGCCGCCATCGGCGGTGCCGACAAGATCGAGGCTTACGGCAAAGCCGCCGTGGTCGGCGCCGACGGCGAAATCGAGCACGCTTCGGCGGTGATCCACACCCTGCGCTTCGGCAACCACTACCGCGAAGCCGTACAGGCCAAAAGCTACCTGAGCTTCACCAACAAGCGCGGCGGCCCGGGCACCTCGATCCAGATCCCGATGATGCAGAAGGACGACGAAGGCCTGCGCTCGCACTACATCACCCTGGAAATGCAGATCGAAGACGCCCCGCGCGCCGACGAAATCGTCGTGGTGCTGGGCGCCGCCGACGGTGGCCGCCTGCACCCACGCATCGGTAACCGCTACATCGACCTGGAAGAACTGGCTGCCGAAAAAGCCAACGCTCAATAACAACAACCAAGACGGGCCTGGGCGTGGCGAGCATACCCGCCGCGCCCGACCTTCAAGGAGCGCCCTCCATGATTCAGCCTGTCGCTGAACGTACACCGGCCGGGACCAGTTACCTGGATCTAGGCCAGGGCCAGCCCGTGGTACTGATCCACGGCGTGGGCCTGAACAAGGAAATGTGGGGCGGGCAGATCGTCGGCCTGGCCAACGACTACCGCGTCATCACCTACGACATGCTCGGCCATGGCCAGAGCCGCGTGCCCGCCAGCGACACGCCGCTCGAAGGCTACGCCGAACAGCTCGCCGAATTGCTCGACCACCTGCAGATCGCCCAGGCCACCGTGATCGGCTTCTCCATGGGTGGCCTGGTGGCCCGCGCCTTCGCGCTCAATTACCCGCAGCGCCTGGCCGCACTGGTAGTGCTCAACAGCGTGTTCAACCGCACCCCCGAGCAGAGCGCCGGGGTGATCGCCCGTGCCGCGCAAGCCTTTGAACAGGGCCCCGACGCCAACGTCGACGCAGCGCTCGACCGCTGGTTCAGCCGCGAATACAAGGCCGCCAACCCGGCCCAGGTCGCCGCCATCCGCCAGGTGCTGGCCAGCAACGACCCGCAGGGCTACCACACCACCTATTCGCTGTTCGCCACCCAGGACATGTACCGCGAAGGCGACCTGGGCAGCATCCAGGTACCGACGCTGATCGCCACCGGCGAACTCGACAGCGGCTCCACCCCGGCCATGACCCGCCAGCTCGCCGCGCGTATCCCCGGTGCGCAGAGCGTGGTCCTCGCCGAGCAACGGCATATGATGCCGGTGGAAGCGCCGCGCGAAGTCAACAAGATGCTGCTGGACTTCCTCAAGCAAGCCCGCACCCTCACCGAATCCGCCAAGGGGATTGTTGCATGACCCTCGTTCGTTTCCAGATGTGCATCGACGGCCAGTGGCTCGATGCCCAGAGCGGCAAGACCTTCGACAGCCTCGACCCGGCCACCGCCCAGGCCTGGGCGCAACTGCCAGACGCCGCCGAAGCCGACGTCGAGCTGGCCGTGCAGGCCGCCCAGCGCGCCTTCGAAGGCTCTGCCTGGCGCGGCCTCACCGCCACCGCCCGGGGCAAACTGCTGCGCCGCCTGGGTGATCTGATCGCCGAGAACAAGGAACACCTGGCCCAGCTCGAGAGCCGTGACAACGGCAAGCTGATCCGCGAAACCCGCGGCCAGGTCGGCTACCTGCCGGAGTTCTTCCACTACACCGCGGGGCTGGCCGACAAGCTCGAAGGCGGCACCCTGCCGCTGGATAAGCCGGACCTGTTCGCCTACACCGTGCACGAGCCGATTGGCGTGGTGGCCGGGATCATCCCCTGGAACAGCCCGCTGTACCTGACCGCGATCAAGCTGGCCCCGGCCCTGGCCGCCGGCAACACCATCGTGCTCAAGCCCTCCGAGCACGCCTCGGCGACCATCCTCGAGCTGGCCCGCCTGGCCCTCGAAGCCGGCTTCCCGGCCGGCGTGGTCAACGTGGTGACCGGCTACGGCCCAAGCACCGGCGCCGCCCTCACCCGCCACCCGCTGGTGCGCAAGATCGCCTTCACCGGCGGCGCCGCCACCGCCCGCCATGTGGTGCGCAGCAGCGCCGAGAACTTCGCCAAGCTGTCGCTGGAGCTGGGCGGCAAGTCGCCGAACATCATCTTCGCCGACGCGGACCTGGACAGCGCCATCAACGGCGCCGTGGCCGGCATCTATGCCGCCTCCGGGCAAAGCTGCGTGGCCGGTTCGCGGCTGCTGGTGCAGGACGAGATCTTCGACGAGTTCGTCGAACGCCTGATCGCCCGCGCCAAAAGCATCCGCATCGGCAACCCGCAGGACGAACGCAGCGAGATGGGCCCCATCGCCACCGCCCAGCAACTGGCCGTGATCGAAGGCCTGGTGGCCGCGGCCAAGGCCGAAGGCGCCACGCTGCGCATGGGTGGCAAGCGTGCCGAGGTCGAAGGTGACGGCTGGTTCTACGAGCCGACTCTGTTCGAGTGCGACAGCAACTCGATGACCATCATGCAGGAAGAAGTGTTCGGCCCGGTCGCAGCGGTGATCCGCTTCAAGACCGAGGAACAGGCCCTGGCGATGGCCAACGACTCGCAGTTCGGCCTGGCCGCCGGCATCTGGACCCGCGACCTGGGCCGCGCCCACCGCCTGGCCCGCGACGTGCGTTCCGGGATCATCTGGGTCAACACCTACCGCGCGGTATCGGCCATGGCCCCCATCGGCGGTTTCAAGAACAGCGGCTATGGCCGTGAGAGCGGCATCGATTCGGTGCTTGCCTATACCGAGCTGAAGACGGTGTGGATCAACCTCTCCACCGCGCCCATGCCCGACCCGTTCGTGATGCGCTAGGAGGAACACGAGATGATCGAACCCGGCATCTACAAAGACGTGATGGGCTCGTTCCCGTCCGGTGTCACCGTGGTCACTACCCTGGATGCCGACGGCGCCATCGTCGGCATCACCGCCAGCGCCTTCAGCGCGCTGTCGATCGAGCCGGCGCTGGTGCTGTTCTGCCCCAACTACGCCTCGGACACCTACCCGATCCTGCGCGACAGCAAGCAGTTCGCCATCCACCTGTTGTCCGCCGACCAGACCGCCGAGGCCTATGCCTTCGCCGGCAAGGGCAAGGACAAGGCCAAGGGCATCGACTGGCAGTTGAGCGAACTGGGCAACCCGTTGCTCACCAAGGCCACGGCGATCATCGAGTGCGAACTGTGGCGCGAGTATGACGGCGGTGACCACGCGATCATCGTCGGCGCCGTGAAGAACCTGGTGCTGCCCGAGCAGCCGGTGACGCCGATGGTGTACCACAAGGGCAAGCTCGGCGCCTTGCCGCCGCTGGGCTGATACCCCATCGCGGGGCAAGCCCGCTCCCACGAACTCGCCTGCGTGGGAGCGGGCTTGCCCCGCGATGCTGCCCCACAGTTTCCGGGGGCCGCGCATACCCCCTCACCTTCGGTTGCGGCCCCCCTTTTCATTCAACGTTCAA
The DNA here is from genome assembly GCF_003940825.1 of Pseudomonas oryziphila. Lineage (NCBI taxonomy): Bacteria > Pseudomonadati > Pseudomonadota > Gammaproteobacteria > Pseudomonadales > Pseudomonadaceae > Pseudomonas > Pseudomonas oryziphila. Next base: position 3,436,793 of record NZ_CP034338.1, read on the forward strand.
GGACCTCGGCAGATGAGCAACGAAAAGTACGAGAAAGGCCTGCAGATCCGCACCCAGGTACTGGGCGAGGACTACGTCAACCGCTCGATCCAGAACGCCGACGAGTTCACCAAGCCGCTCCAGGAGCTGGTTACCGAGTACTGCTGGGGCCATGTCTGGGGCCGCGATGGCTTGTCGCTCAAAGAGCGCAGCATGATAAACTTGGCCATGATTTCCGCGCTCAACCGGCCCCACGAGCTCAAGCTGCACATCCGTGGCGCCTTGCGCAATGGCCTGAGCCGTGAACAGATTCGCGAGATCCTGCTCCAAGTCGGCATTTATTGCGGCGTACCTGCGGCGGTGGACAGTTTCCGCCTGGCCCGCGAGGCCTTCGCCGAAGCCGACGCAGAGTCAACCCGTTAACAACGGGCTGTTTCGAACCACTGCAAGGAGCGCCACGGTTCGTGGCCCTTCGCGATGTTGGCGCAACAGCCTCATAAAAGAGCGCCCCTGATGAAACGCCAGCCACTCGACGACAGCTTCAAGGTCAACCGCAACCCCGTTACCCTGCGTGAAATCGTGCTGGACAAACTGCGCAGCGCGATCATGAACTTCCACCTGCTGCCGGGCGATCGCCTGGTCGAGCGCGACCTCTGCGATCGCCTCGGCGTCAGCCGCACCTCGGTCCGCGAAGCCCTGCGCCACCTCGAATCCGAAGGCCTGGTCGAGTTCGCCGACGCCAAGGGCCCGCGCGTGGCCATCATCACCCTGGAAGACGCCCGCGACATCTACGAGCTGCGTTGCGTACTCGAAGGCCTGATCGTCCAGTTGTTCACCCTCAACGCCAAGACCAAGGACATCCGCGCCTTGGAGCGCGCCCTGGAAGTCAACCGCGAGGCGCTGGAAGACGGCGAGCTGCAGCAGGTGCTCGACTCGGTGCAAGGTTTCTACGACGTGCTGCTCGAAGGTTCGGGCAACCAGGTGGCCGCCCAGCAGTTGCGCCAGTTGCAGGCGCGCATCAGCTACCTGCGCGCCACGTCGGTGTCGCAAGAGAACCGCCGCAGCGCCAGCAACCGTGAAATGGAAAAGATCGTCGAGGCGATCAAGAGCGGCGACCCGCAAGTCGCGCACCAGGCCTCGGTCGACCATGTACGCGCCGCCGCAAAAGTGGCACTGGACTATCTGCGCCAGAAACAGGACGACAACGCCAAGGTCCGCGAAATCGTCGCTCCCCTGCCCCTCAAGGACCCTCGCATAGGCCGCTGACCATGCCCACCGCCCCGCGCTACTGCCCGCACTGCACCACGGAACTGGCCCGGGGCGTCCCCAACGGCGACACCCACGAACGTCTGCACTGCAGCAACTGCGGCTACATCCACTACATCAACCCGAAGATCATTGCCGGCTGCATCATCGAGCGTGATGGCAAGTACCTGCTGTGCCAGCGGGCCATTGCGCCGCGGCCAGGGACCTGGACACTGCCGGCCGGGTTCATGGAGGCTGGCGAGACCACCGAGCAGGCGGCGTTGCGCGAGGTATGGGAAGAGAGTGGCGTGCGGGGCGAGATCGTCTCGCCTTACTCGATTTTCAGCGTGCCGCAGATCAGCGAGGTGTACATCATCTTCCGCGCCATTGCGACTGAAGAGACCGGGGAGTATGGGGCTGAGACTCTGGCCTACAAGTTCTTCGAGCCTGACGAGATTCCTTGGGACCAGATCTATTACCCGGCGATTCGGCAGATCTTGGAGCGGTACATTCTTGAGCGGCAGGCGGGGGTGTATGGGATTTATATGGGGAATGATGATAGCGGGAAGGTGCATTTCATTCGTTGAGTGGGGTTCGGGTTCGGGTTCGGGTTCGGGTTCGGGTTCGGGTTCGGGTTCGGGTTCGGGTTTCAGGGTGTTGGTTTTTGTAGATGTATGCGCATTCAGCGGCGATGTCGACTTTTAGTCACCTTTCCGCCCTTACGGCGGCCTACTTTGGTCTTGGCCAAAGTAGGCAAAGCCGCTCGCTCCCATCATACGGCCCCTGCGCTGCGCTCCGGGGTCCCCTCGCTCCGGTGCCTTCCGGGCCCGCGCGGCCTACGACTTGCTGCGCAAGTCTACATCTCGCGCCTTCGGCTTACGCCGAAGGGTGCTGCGCACCAGGGCCCTACAGTCACCTCCACTCGGCCTCCTGAAGTCGCAATTTGTGTTGCCTGGACTATCGCGCGCTTAGAAGCAAAAGCAAAAACAGATCAAGAGCAGATCAAGAGCAGATCAAGAGCAGATCAAGAGCAGATCAAGAGCAGATCAAGAGCAGATCAAGAGCAGATCAAGAGCAGATCAAGAGCAGATCAAGAGCAGATCAAGAGCAGATCAAGAGCAGATCAAGAGCAGATCAAGAGCAGATCAAGAGCAGATCAAGAGCAGATCAAGAGCAGATCAAGAGCAGATCAAGAGCAGATCAAGAGCAGATCAAGAGCAGATCAAGAGCAGATCAAGAGCAGTAATGCGGCTATCTAGTTTTGGCTGTTTCTTATTTGTTGTTTGTTCGGGCCCTATCGCCGGCAAGCCGGCTCCCACAGGTACAGTGCAAGTCTGAAAGCTTCGCTCTAACCTGTGGGAGCTGGCTTGCCAGCGATTGCAATCCTGAGTTCCCAGCCAATCCAACTAGCGGCAGCTAACGCCAGCCCAGGCGCCGCCCCTAACTTCGCGACTTCAGGAGGCTGAGCGTAGGCGTCTGGAGGGCCCTGGTGCGCAGCACCCTTCGGCGTAGCCGAAGGCGCGAGATGTAGACTTGCGCAGCAAGTCGGAGGCCGCGCGGGCCCGGAGGACGCCGGAGCGAAGGGACCCCGAAGCGCAGCGTAGGGGCCGTATGATGGGAGCGAGCGGCTTTGCCTACTTTGGCCAAGACCAAAGTAGGCCGCCGTAAGGGCGGAAAGGTGACTTCGCGTCGACATCACAAATGAATGCGGGACTGTCAGATTTTTTGTGTGCGGGCCGGTAATGGCCTGCCGCTAGGCAGGCCCTGATTCTCACCAGGTTGGCCTGATGAACCGATCTCCATACAGAATCGCAAATTGATTCATCGCGCTTTTCCAGTCATGGGCCGGTTTTCCCCAATTGGCTGTGATGTTGCGCAATCCCAGCCAAATCAGTTTGGTCGCTGCATCATCATTCGGGAAATGTCCGCGAGTCTTGATGACCTTGCGTAGCTGGGCATTGATGCTCTCGATGGCGTTGGTGGTATAGATCACCTTTCGGATGGCGGGCGGGAAAACAAAGAATGGAATCACGCGATCCCAAGCCCGTCGCCAAGCAGCCACCACCGTCGGATATTTCTCGCCCCACGGCCCGTTCTCAAACTCATCGAGTGCTTGCTCAGCCGCTTCGGCATTGATGGCTTGGTAAATCGGCTTCAGCTCCTTGGCCAGAGCCCGCCGCTTGTCCCAGGCCGCGTAGTCGAGGCTGTTGCGGATCAGGTGCACGATGCACGTTTGCAACGTCGTCTCTGGAAACACGGCACTGAGAGCCTCTGGCATACCTTTGAGGCCATCGGTCACGGCAATCAGCACATCTTCAACACCGCGCGTCTTGAGATCGTTAAAGACCTTCATCCAAAACTTCGCACCCTCGGTGTTCTCGATCCAGATGCCCAGGATATCGCGCGTACCGTCGGGGAGAACGCCCAGGGCCAAGTAAATGGCCTTGTTGCGAACCAGGCCTTCTTCGCGGATCTTCACCCGCAGTGCATCGAAGAAAATGACCGGGTACATCGGCTCCAGTGGCCGCTGTTGCCACGCGCCAATCTCTTCCATGACCTCGTCTGTCACAGAGCTGATGAAATCGGGTGAAACGTCGGTTCCATACTGCTCGGACAGGAAGGCCCGGATCTCTCTGACCGTCATTCCACGGGCGTACATGGCGATGATTTTGTCATCGAATCCGGTGTAACGGCGCTCATGCTTGGGGATCAGAATGGGCGAGAAGCTGCCGTCACGGTCCCGAGGGATATCCAGCCGTAGCGGGCCATCGCCTGTCAGCACTGTCTTGCCACTCGTGCCATTGCGCTGGTTGGTCTCATCCTCTGGGCGCTGCGCGCCCGGAGGATAGCCCAGGTGATGGCCAAGTTCGGCGTTCAGGGCCCGCTCGATCAGCGCTTTCTTGAAGGCGGCAGAGGCCTCTTCGATAGCCTCTGCGGTCATCAGTGGGATTGCGGAAAACTGTTCAAGCAGCTCTTTCGGGACCTTCGGTAACTCTCGAAGCGGTTTCTTTTTGGTTGGCATGCATGCACCTCTTACTCATGGTATGCCCGAACACAAAATTTCTGACACCCTCATGAATGCGCATACAACCTTCAAAACAAACAACAAACAACAAACAATTACACATAAACCACCAGAATCAAGAAACGCCAGAAACTCACATTAACTTCTGGCGCTCCTCCATAAGCAGCAACCTATTCCAACAACACCTACTCATACAGGCGACGACAACAGAGACATACCGCAGGCAAAAACCAAACTCCCCTCAAGGCTGCTGATACTGACTCAGATACTTATCCACCACCGCCGAATCCCCCGCCTCCGCTACCTGCCACAACCGCCGCTCGATCCCCTGCGCCAGCAAGTGCCCCACCGCCGCCTCGATCGCCGACAGCACGCACAACTGCGCCGGCTCATTGGTGGTGTACCCCACCTCCGCCTCCAGCAACTTCTTGAACTCGATGAACTTGAACACCCCGGCACTACGCCCGACCGAGTAAATGGTCTTGCTGGTCATCACGTTCGCCAGCACCTGCCCCGAACGCACATCCACCGCCCGCAGGTTCACGGTCACCTGGTCCACCCGGTACTCACGCGAGATATCGATACCGAGGTACCGCGCCCCCTCGCCCCCACTGCGCACGTTGGTGTCATAGGCGATGATGCCGCCCTCGAGCATCAGATTGGCCGCCTGCAACGGCGGCAGCTCGGCCTGGATGTTCTCCGGCACGTCGGCCTTCTTCTGCGAGGCACGGATGATCTTGCGCTCGGTCAGCAGGTTCTGCAGCCCCTCACGCTCCAGCACCACGAACCAGCCACTGGCATTGAGCGCGTCCATCAGCATGCTCGCGGCACCCTGGGTCACGCTGGTGGAGAACGAGCTGGCCGGGGTCGGCTTGTACTGCCCGGTCTGGTCACGGAAGCCATACACCACGGCCATCAACCGCCCCCGTGGGCGCGGCATGTTGACCAGGTCGTAGTAGGTCGAGGCCCGAGGGGTCAGGGTCGGGGTTTCGGAATCCTGTTCGGCCGGCATCGGTTCGCGCAGGCCGCAGCCTTGCAGGCCAGACAGAGCGGTGATCAACAGCAGCGTGCTCAGCAGACGTTTCATGATTGTGCTCTCCCCACAATAAAGACCCGTCCCTCTCAGGGGTTCAGGCCGCTCACCTGGATGATCGAAACTTCGCCAGTGGCACGGTCGGTGACCCTGATGCTCAGGGCCCCGGCGTTGTCGATGACGTCGATCAGGAAGGCATTGGTGGACATGCTGCCGGTGTTGCCGTTGCTGATGTTGTCCAGCAACTGGCCAAGCAGTCGCGACTCCAGCTGGTTGGTGAAACGCTCCAGTGACGAGGTGCCGTTGAAGGCGTTGGTGCGCTCCTTCAGGTCCGGGTCGTCATAGTCGTTCTGGGCCTGGGCGTTGTTGAGCAGCCAGGTGCCGTTCAACGGGTTGCCACCGAAGGCCGGGTTGACCGGGGTGTACACCAGTTCCGTGGCCAGCGCCTGGCAACCGATGCCGGCGGCCAGCAGGCAGGCCGCGACGCGTTGCGATGTGTACTTGCTCATAGCTCGTCCCTCTCCAGATCGGTGGTGTCCTGCAGCAGCCGTTGCAATTTGCGCTGGACAATCTGCTGCCTGACCAGGTCGGCGGCCTCTTTGGCCTCTTCGGTGAGTTGCGTGGTGTTGGGTGGCAGGAAGCGCCGGTACACCACTTCGCGTTCGAACTCCACGGTCACCAGGCTGCCCCAGCGGGCATCCGGGCGTTCGCGCACCACCAGGTTGAAGTCCAGGCGGCTGGTGGCGCGCAGGCGGTCGGCAAAGTAGTAGTAAAAGTCGTGGCCGATGTGCGAGATGGTGTTGTCGACGATGAAGCCCTTCATCTCGTCCTCTTCGTTGGCCCAGGCCGGTGCCTGCAGCAGCGCCAGGCACAGGCCGACCATCAGCAGCGCACGGTTCATGGCGCGTCTCCCTGGCCGGCATGCTGACGGGCACCAGCGGCGCTTTCGGCAAAGGCCTGCTCGGCGACGAACTGCCAGTCGCTGTAGTGCTCCAGGCCCTCGAAGGCACTCCACAGCGCATCGAAACCGCTGCGTTTGAGGGGCATGGCCTGGGAGCGGCTGTACACCCCGGTGATGCGCCCGTCGACAGAGCGCATCACACCCCAGTCCTCGCCCCCACCGACCGGGTCGGGGTAGAGCCTGCGGATATGCCGCTGCGGTGCCGGGAAGCGATTGTCTTCGAGCAGGTCGGCCAGTTCCTGCGGGTACTGGGCCAGCCCCGGCGAGGCACGGTAGTAGCTGCGCAGCGCCTGGGCGTACTGCCCGCCCACCCACAGCAACTGGCGCTCGCGTTCGCGTTGGGCACTGGTGGCCCACAGGGTGCCGGTGGCGGCCAGGGCGATGCTGCTGACGGCAATCAGCAACAGCACGCCCAGGTAGGTGAAGCCGGCTTCACCATTCGGCATAGAGGCTGCCATCGCGCGCCCTCCCTGTGGCCCCGCTCTTGATATCCGCCACCCCGCCAGCCACCCCTTCGGGCGGCGGCACCAGCTGCCAGCTGTCGCGGCGTTCGCTGATCGGGTCCAGCGGGGTGTTGCGCAGGTAACGCTGCTCCACCAGTTGGTCGAGCGAGTCGGGGTAGTGCCCGGTGTCGCCGTAATAGTGGTCCAGGGCCTCGCGCAGTACCGCCAGGCTCTGGCGCAGGGTGGCCTCGCGCGAGGCGTCGAGGCTGTTGAAATAGCGCGGCATGGCGATGGTCATCAGGGTGGCGATGATCGCCATCACCACCAGCAGTTCGATCAGGGTGAAGCCTTTGCTGGGTTTCATCGGCGTCACCATTGCCCGTACGGGATGTTGTTGAGGCCTTTGCCACGGGCCTTGGAGTACACATCGAAGACGTCCTGGCCTTCCCGGGGGTTGTCCGCGCTGCTGTCGTAGGCGCGCAGGCCCCAGGCGCCGCCGTCGTCGGCCTTGGCCGCCAGCAGCGGGTCGTGCGGGATGCGCCGCAGGAAGTAGAACTTGGCGCCCTTGGCACTGCGCACATCGCGCACGCCTTCCACCAGCACCTGCAGGTTCGGCGGGTAGCCGCTGCCATCCAGGCGCTTCTCGATGTAGCCAGCGTCGAAGGCGCGCTTGTAGGCGTCGATCGCGTCGCGGATCTGGTACAGCGCCTCGCGCAGTTGCTGCTCCTTGCCACGGCGCACCATGGTCTCGGCCAATGGCGCGGCCATGCTGGCGAGCAGCCCGAGCAGCGCCAGGGTCAGCACCACCTCGATCAGGCTGAAGCCCTGCTGGCGGCGTTTCATGGCCGTGGCACCACGCGGGCCGGGACCACGGCCACCTGGCCCTGGGCGGCGGGTTCGGCGTCCGTATCGGTCGGCAGCGCCTCGCTCGGTACCGGCAGCGCCATCTGGCGCACCTGCAGGCTGGACTCGGTGCCGGTGCCGAACTCCATGTCCGACGGGCTCTGGTACGGCAGGTTGCGCACGATGCGCGGGGTGATCGCCAGCACCAGCTCGGACTTGCTCATGTCGTCCTTGTTGCTGCCGAACAGCCTGCCCAGGCCGGGGATGTCGCCAAGGCCGGGGATCTTGTTGCCGCTGGCGTTGTGGTCGTTGCGCACCAGGCCGGCCAGCACCTGGGTTTCGCCGTCGTGCAGGCGCAGGCTGGTCTGGGCGTTGCGGGTGTCGACCTGGACCGGGATGGTGCCCTGGCGGGTAGCCTCCAGTGGGGTCGCGTTGCTCACCTCCAGGGCCACCTTGATCGCCACCTCGTTGTTCAGGTGCACGGTGGGCTGCACTTCAAGCTTAAGGCCGACATCGAGGTAGGTGACGCTCTCGGTGATCACCGGCCCCTGGGTGGACGGCACCGAGGTGGCGCTGATGATCGGCACCCGCTGACCGATGTGGATACGTGCCTGCTCACGGTTGCTGACCCGGATCACCGGGCTGGCCAGGGTGTTGATGTCCTTGTCCTGGGCGTTGATCTTGGCCTGCGGCGCCGGCGAGATGCTGATGCGGCTGGAGTCGATGCCCTTGAGCTGGTCGAGCACGCTGACCGGCTTGCCGTCGTTGCTCAGCACGCCGAAGGTATTGGGCCATTGCAGGCCGAGGTCGAGGATGCGCGAGGTGGCCACTTCCATCACCTCCACTTCCAGCACCACCTCGGGGTTGGACTGATCCTGCGACTGCAGCAGTTTTTCGGCCATGCGTATGGCATCCGAGGTATCGCGCATGGTCAGGGTGTTGAGGCGCTCATCGACGAACACGTCGCGGGTCTTGAGCATGGTCTTGACCATGTTCAGCGCGGTGTTGGCGTCGATGCTGGTGAGGTAGAAGGTGCGCATCACCAGTTCCTGGTAATCCTTGGTCTTCTGCGGCGAGTCGGGGTACAGCAGCAAGGTGTTGTCGTTGACGATCTTCTGGCGCAGCTGGTTCTGCTCCAGCAGCAGGGCCACGGCATCCTCGATGCGCACGTCGCGCACAAAGATGGTGGCCTTCATGCCAGGAGGCAGGTCCTTGTCGAAGATGAAGTTGATCCCGGCCACCTGGGCCAGCACCTCGAAGATGGTCTTCAGGTTGGCATCGCGAAATTCCAGGGTGACCGGGCGCTCCAGCTTGCTGCGCAGTTGCGGGTAAGGCGTGGCGGTGCGTGCCTGGACATTCTCGATGTCGCTGCGCAGGGTCATGCCCTTCTGGTTCTGCGGGTCCAGGCGCAGCACTTCGCGCATGTAGCGCTCGGCGCCGAACAGGTCGCCCTGGCGCAGCGCGGCCTGGCCCAGGGCCACGCGCTCGTCGAGGGTGCGGATCAGCTCCAGCTGGCGGATGCCTTCCTGGGCGCGGCGGTTGTTCGGCTCGATGGTCAGCACCCGGCCATAGCCCATGCGGGCGCTGGCGAAGTCATGACGGATGCGGTCGCTGTCGGCCTGGGTCAGCAGCGCCTCGACCGCCGCCTGGCGGCCATGGGCCAGGGCGATGTTCAGCTCGGTGTCGCGCGGGTCATCGCGCAGGGCCTCCTCCAGGCGGGCGATGCCGGCCTCGTACTGCCCCTCTTTCATCAGCTCGGCGCTGTCCTTGCGCACCGCACTGGAGCCACATCCAGCGATGGCCACGCACAGGGCCAGCAGCATGAACGGAGCAGGCTTGCACAACTTCGAAGGCTTCATGGTGCGCTCCCGACAGACAGGGTCTGTGGCTGGTGCAGTGGCAGGTAGACCAGGCTCAGCTCGGTGGCCGAGACCCGGTCGAGGCGGTAGGTGTCTTCGATCACGTCGCCCTGGCGCACGACGTAGAGCTTCTCGCCGTTCTGCAGGAACACCTGCAGGTCGTCGCGGTCACCCAGCCGGCCGACGAACTGGAACGGCAGCTCCGGGGCGCTGGGGGCGACCACCACGGGGGTGGCGACCACGGGTTGTTCGGTGACGGTGGCCAGGGTTTGCGGGGCGGTCCATTGCTGGGCCGGGAACAGATCTCTGGAAGCCTGTGCCGACGCCATCGCTGGCAAGCCAGCTCCCACGGGTTGTGTAGCCGCCGCGCCCTCTGTGGGAGCCGGCTTGCCGGCGATCGGGGCCACCTCGGCCTCCTGGCCGAACCAATGCCCCGGCGCCCACGCCAGCGCGGCGCTAAGCCCCAGAAACCCAGCCCACATCACCGCACGCTGAATGTTCATCACGACCTCGACAGGTAAAGGGTCATGCGGACCCGGCCGTTGAGCTCACGGTCGCCGATACGCTTGCGTTGCAGCTCCAGGTCTTCCAGCACCACGGTCGGCAACTGGGCCAGCAGCGCTTTGAGGAAGCCACGGATCTGCGGGTAGCTGCCGCGCACCGGCAGGACGATCTGGTAGCGCGCCAGCTGGGTTTTCGGGTCCACCCCCAGGGCGTACTCACCGCGTGCCAGGCTGATGCGTTCGGCGCTGGCCAGGTGATACAGGCGCTCGATCAGCTCACTGGCCTGGGGTTGGCCGGGCAGTTGCTGACGCAGGTCGTCGAGCACCTGTTGTTCGGGCTTGGCCTGCACTTTCAGCTCGCCGCGCTCCAGGCGTTTGACCTGGACGCTGGCGTCGGCCTCGCTGGCGCGCAGTTCGCGCACCATTTGCCACTGCGGCAGCACAATCGCCAGGGCCACAGCCAACGCCAGCACCGCCACCAGGACCGCCGCCATGCCGACCCGGCCCAGGCGCAGCACCGCTTCATGAAGGATCAGGCTAGGGACGCGCATGGCCGGTCTCCCAAGTGGCAGTGAGGTTGAAACGCACCGGGTGCTCGGCCTGCCCCGCCACCACTTCGTGGTTGAGCAACGACACGTCGCTCAGCTCGTCGCTGCGCTCCAGGCGCTGGTGGTACTGCAGCATGGCTTCGAGGTTGCGAGCCTCGGCGCTGATGCGCACCTGGCCCTTGCGGGCGTCGGGGGTGAGGCTGAGCAGCGCCACGTCTTCCTGGGGCATGGCCTCGAGCATGGCGAACAGCTGCTGCCAGGGCCGTTGCAGTTGCTGCGAAACGCTGCGCATCTGCGCCAGGCGCTCGGCCTGCTCGCGGATCACCGCGCTGCTCTGCACTGCGGCAGTGGCCGGGCGACGGCCGAGCTTGAGCTCCAGCTGGTGCACGCGAGCCTCCAGTTCGGCCTGTTCGCCCACCAGTTGCTGCTGGGCCAGTACCAGTAGCGCCAGCACGGCGCCGGCCAGGGCCAGCAGCGACCAGGCCAGCGGGCCACTGTGGCGGGGTTGGAATTCCAGTTCGAGGCGGCGCATGTCAGGCCACCGCCCGCCACATGGCGCACAGCGGGTCGGCCTCGCCGGCCACCGTGCACAGCTGCACCGCGGCGAGGGTCGAGGCCACCTGGCGCCCCGGCGCATGCAGGTACACCTGGGGGGGTTGCGCGCCATACAGCTCGCAGGTGCGCTCGATCAGCGCCTGCAAGGCCTGGTCGGTGTCGGCGCAGCCTTGCGCCAGCACCTGCTGCCAGGCACCGTCGGCGGCCAGCAGCAGCACGCTGCGGCGCGGTTCGGCGAGGACGAACAGGAAGTCGCCCTGGGCCAGTTGCGCCGAGCAGCGGTTGTAGGCGGCCATCAGGTACGGCTGCACCGAGCGCAGGCTCAGGCGGTAGTCCCGGCCGAGGTCCTGCAGGCCTTGCAGCAGCGCCTCGGGCAGTGCCGTGGCAATGCGCGCGGCACCGGCAGGCTCGGGCGACAGCACGATGCGCCAGTCATCCAGCACCTGGCCGTAGAGGTTCTCGAAGCACGCCCGGGCGTAGGCGTCCAGCTCGCGCGGGCTGCCGATGGCTGCGCTCCAGGGCACCAGGCAGAAGCGGCTGAAGCGGGCCGACAGCAGCACCCGCAGCGGCGCACTGCGCACCTGGTGTTCGCCCAGCAGCTCGCCGAGCGCATGCAGCGCGGCGGCCCAGGCCGGCTGCGCGGCGTCGCAGCTGAAGGCGCGACTGCCCAGCCAAGGCTGTTGATTACCGTGCCAGCAACCCAGGCCGACACCTTCTGCGCCGAGCACGGCGCAATACCGATCAGCTGACGAATGTGACACGGTTGATCTCCTCGAGGGTGGTACGGCCAGTGCGGACCAGGTCCAGGGCCGAAGCGCGCAGCAAGCGCAGGCCGCGCTGGCAGGCCAGCTGCTTGATCTGCGAGAGCGGGCGGCGTTCGACGATCAGCTGGCGCAGGTCGTCGTCCAGGTGCAGCAGTTCAGCGATGGCGCTGCGCCCGCGGTAGCCACTGCCGCGGCACTGGCCGCAGCCCTGGGCGCGAACGAACTGCCAGCCGGCCACGCCTTCACGGCTCAGCCCGGAGGCGGCGAGCAATTCGTCGTCGGCCTCGCAAGGCACCGCGCAGTGGGTGCAGGCCAGGCGCACCAGGCGCTGGGCCAGCACTGCGTTGAGCGCCGAGACGAAGCTGTAGGGGTCGACCTGCATCTGGCTGAAGCGGCCGATCACGTCGAACACGTTGTTGGCGTGGATGGTGGTGAACACCAGGTGGCCGGTGAGCGCCGACTGCACGGCGATCTGCGCGGTGTCCGGGTCGCGGATCTCGCCCACCAGGATCTTGTCCGGGTCGTGGCGCAGGATCGAGCGCAGGCCGCGGGCGAAGGTCAGGCCTTTCTTCTCGTTGACCGGGATCTGCAGCACCCCTGGCAGCTGGTACTCGACCGGGTCCTCGATGGTGATGATCTTGTCCACGCCATGGTTGATCTCGCTGAGCATGGCGTACAGCGTGGTGGTCTTGCCGCTGCCGGTGGGGCCGGTGACCAGGATCATCCCGTAGGGCTCGGCGGCCAGCCGGCGCAGGGCGCGCAGGGTGTGCTCCTCGAAGCCCAGGGCCTGCAGTTGCACGCCACTGACCTTGTCGGACAGGTCCTGCTTGTCGAGCACCCGCAGCACCGCGTCCTCACCGAAGATGCTCGGCATGATCGACACCCGGAAGTCGATCTGGCGCTCGCCGATGGCCACCTTGAAGCGGCCGTCCTGGGGCACGCGCTTCTCGCCGATGTCCAGCTCGGCCATCACCTTGATGCGCGAAATCACCTGCTCGGCGAAGGCATTGCCACTGGCCTTGCCGGCGCCGTTGAGCACGCCGTCGATGCGGTACTTGATGGTCAGGCCCTGGCCGGTCATGCCCAGGTGAATGTCGCTGGCATGCTGCTTGAGGGCATCGTAGAGGGTCGAGTTGACCAGCTTGACCACCCGGCTCTGGTCCTCGCTGATGCTGGTCAGCGACAGCCGTTGCAGGGTGTCGGCCTCGCCGCCGACCTCGACCTCGTGCTCGAGCGAGTCGACGGCGTGGAAGCTCTCTTCGTGGCGGGCGAGGAATGCGGCCAAGTCGGCGGCGTGCACCAGGTACAGCGGCGCGCCCTGCAGGCAGTCATCGATCCAGGCCAGGCGGGCACTGTCGAAGGGGTCGGCGAAGACACCGATCAGCTCACCCTGGTGTTCGACCAGGGCGAATTCGCGTTTCAGGCACTGGGCCAGGCTGACCCGCTGGAAGGCCGGGGTGCAGGCGAACAGCGCCTGGGTGCCCAGCAGCGGGTAATGCAGGGTGGTGGCCAGGCGTTGAGTGAAGGTGGCGGGGGTATCGCCGGCCAGGCGTTCCAGGCAGGCCAGCAGGCGCTCTTCGCCGGACTGGGTGCGGGCCTGGGCCAGCAGGTCGCGGGGGTATGGGGTGGTGTGCGTTGCCTGTTCCGGCCTCATCGCTGGCGAGCCAGCTCCCACAGAGGCCATGTCCGCCACGCTCCCTGTGGGAGCCGGCTTGCCGGCGATGGGGCCGGTACTGCATACATCGAATGCCTGGGACATGGCCTGCAACTCCGCTCAGGGGCGGCGCCGCAGGCGGGTGGGCCTTGGGCGCCGCTATTCCCCGGTCAGCAGTTGCTCGTCGTCAGATTCAGGGGGCCTTGCGCCATTACGTCGGCGGTCGGCCAGCACCCAGCTGCCATCGTACAACTGCAGGGGGAACGCATCGTTCCTGTTCTGGCGTCGTTCGACGAACCCCTCGGCGGGAGAATCCGTGGCCCTGCGCTGGCGCTCGATGCCCATCAGGTCGAAGATCACGCGGGCCAGTTCCATCAGCGGGAACGGCTTGAACAGCACATGGCTCACACCCAGTTCGGCGGCCCGCTCACGTACCTCGACGGTAGGGTGGGCGGTAATCAGCACAAAGTGGCATTGCCTGTGGCTGCGCACGGTCTCCAGAACCTGAAACCCCTCCATGTCGGGCAAGCGGTAATCCAGCACAATCACATCCGGCGCCAGCTTCTCGGCCTGTTCGATACCACTGGTACCGTCATGGGCGAGATGGACCTCCAGGCCTTGCGCCTGCAAATACGCCTGCAGGTTCTGCGCAAGGGTCTGTTCGTCATCGACTACCAATACTCTGTTCACCAAGGTCCACTCCCATGAACTGCCCGGTTTCCCGGTCTGCGAAGTGCGGCCTTGTAGAGGCTTGAGCAGGCTTCGTGCCAGGCATGAAGGGCTGTTGCGCGAATCTAATAAAGCATTGATTTTGCTGAATATCTTTTACGTAGTTGGGGCGTGCGTGCAGGCGCTTCCCCACAACCGGGGACGCTGATGGCACTTTGCCTTGCGGGGTTCCCCCACTAGTGGGGAATTGCCCGTCACGGCCTCAGTCGGGGCGCTCCACTGTAGCGGATTCGCGCAAACGTTGGCGCACCGATTGCCGTGCCTGGGCCTGCAATTGCGCGACGAGCGCGTCCCTGGCCAGGCGTTGGTCTTGTTCGGGTAAGACAGACGTATTATCACTTTGGTTCTGCATTCCTTGCAGCAAGTGCCGATTGGCCTGGTGGAAGGCCGCGACTTCGGCAGCTGTGGGTTCCTCGACCGCGGTCAGCTGGGCGAACGCCAGCTGGGCGGCCAGTTCATGTCGAGTGTAGTCAGCGAAGCCTGGGCGATCGAAGCCGGCCTCCTGCAGGCGCCGCTCGAACAGCGCCGGGCTGCCGAATGCCGCCTGCAGCCCGGCAATGTGCGCGTCTACCTGCTGGTCGTCGATGACGATACCCAGGCGCCCCGCTTCCTGCCACAGCAGTTCTTTGTCGATCAGCTCGTCCAGCGCCTGCTCGCGCAGGCGCTGGTACAGGTTGGGGTTGCGGATGCTGGCCACCGCCCGGCCGTGGGCGACCAGGTACTCGCTGAAGTAACGCTCCAGGCGCAACACACCGATCTCCACGCCATTGACCCGCGCCGCCGGCGCATCGGCCTGGCTGGTCGAGGCCAGCAGCAACAGCAGCCACATCATCAGCACGCGCATGGCAACCTCCGTTCAAGGGGTGTCGGGTACGGCGCGGTACGCCGCCACTTCTTTGAAGCCTGGGCCCGGCAGGCTTACCGCCACCACATGGGCACCGGCCAGGCCCTGGCGCCGCCCCGGGCCGAAACCCAATGCCGGGGTCAGGCCGGTATTCACGCCATGCAGTTGTTCCAGGGCGTTGACCAGTTGCTCGCGGCTGGCATCGCGGCCCACCTGCCTGAGCGCTTCGACCAGCAGCCGCCAGGCGCACAACGTGTTGACCTGCAACGCGGCCTGACGCGCATCCAGGCCCTGGCGTTGCTGCACACCTGTCAAGGCCGCGCGGCCCTCGGCGGTCCAGTCGCCGGGGACGAAGGGATAGGCCAACAACAGCCGTTGCGACCATTGCGCCGGCAGGCCCGGCAGGCTGCCGGCCACCTGGGCCGAGGCGGCCAGCAGATAGGGCTGGCGGCCTTGGGCCAGCAGCGCGGCGGCCAATTCACTGAAGCCCTGGGCGCGGCCGAGGTAGAGGATGCCCTCGCCCGTCACCGCCTGGCCATCGAAGGCCTGTACTGGCGGTGGCTGCATGCCCAGCTGGCTCAGGCGTTGCTGCAGGGCCGTGGCGGCAGCGGCTTGATCGTCGCCGGCATACACCACCTGCAGCGCATCGGGCGCCAGGCCCAGGGCCTCGCGGGCATGCAACGCCACACTGAGCAACTGCTCGGGCAGGCCCGGCAATGGGTCGAATACCTGGGCGCTGCCGCCATCGCGTGGCGTGGCGCCGATCAGCGGCACGCCGGCCTGCGCCAGCGCGCGGCTGTCGAGCCAGGGCGCCAGCGGCGCGATCAGGGCGAACACCCGCTCTTGTACCAGCAGTGTATCCAGCGCCCGGGCAGTGCCGGGTGCGTCAAAGCCGGGGTCGGCCGTTATCAATTGCAGGCGCCGACCATGCAGGCCGCCCTGCTGGTTGAGCTGCGCGATGCCATCTTCGAGCACCGCCCGCACCACCCGCCCGGCCTCGGCCAGGGGCCCGCTTTCCGGCAGCAGGGTGCCCAGGCGCAGCACGCCCTCCTCCACGCCCGGGTCGCGTTCATCGGCCAGGCGCTTGAGGTACGCGGTGAGGTTGCGCTGGTCGGCCAGGCTCAGCTCGAAGCGCGGCATGGCCGGGTCCAGGCGATTGCCGGCCGGGTCGATGCCGGTGCGGATCACCCGCGCCAGGCTGGCGTCGCTGTAGGCCGGGTAACGCCGGCTGTTGGTTTCGCGCTCGCCCTGCGCCAGGGCCAGGCGCTGCCAGTCCAGGCTGGGCGGGCGCACGCCGCCCTCGGCGCGGCCGCGGCCATCGTTGCCGTGGCAACTGGCGCAGGGCAGCACGCTGGCCGGCACGCTGATGTCGCTGGCGCCGACCCTGGCCTGCAGCTGGGCGTCGCTGCTGGAGATGCCTTCGCGGTACAGACGCTTGCCGGCTTGTTCGTGTTCGCTGAGGTCCAGGGCCAGGGCTGGGGTGCACAGGGCCATCCACAGTGCCAGCCCCATGATTCGCGCAGAGATTTGCTTCACCTGTTCCGGCCCCATCGCTGGCAAGCCAGCTCCCACAGGAGGTGCCTTATATCTGTGGGAGCTGGCTTGCCAGCGATAGGGCCAGCAAAGCCAGTGCAAGTAGAGCGCCCCTGCGCCGAACATGGCGTTCACCGCCCCGCCAACGGTTGGGCCAGCAGCTGCATGCGCTGGGCGATGGCGGCGGGCGGTGCGTCGGGGCGGATCTTGCTCCAGCGCTTGCCGGCCACGTCACCGGCGATCAGCTGCGTGGAGTGCTGCTCGGGGCTGGGCAAAAACTGCCCCAGGCGCCCCAGCACCAGGTCGACGCTGGCCTTGTCACCGGTGAGAAACAGCCAGTTCGGCCCGTCCACTCCCTGCTTCTCGGCAAAGGCCTTGAGCACTTGCGGGGTGTCGTTGAGCGGGTCGCTGCTGACCGAAACGAAGGTCACCTGCCCCGCCAACTCGGGCCCCATGGCCTCGCGCACTTCGCGCAGCTTGCGGGTGATCAGCGGGCAGGCGTCGTTGCAGTGGGTGAAGATCACGTTGAGCATCACCACCTTGTCCTTCAGCACATCGCTGTAGAAGCGCAGCTCGCGGCCGTTCTGGTCCTTGAGCACGGTGTCGGTGAACCAGGTCTGCGCATCACGGGTGCCGCCACCGCTCGCCATGGCCTGCGGTGCCGGCTGCGGCGCCGGCGCTGGCGCATGGCCCTCGTGGGCGAACGCCACCGAAGCGAGGATCCACAGGCAGGCCCCCAGCACCACCCAGTCGAAGCCGCGCATGCTGGCGCGGCGTGTGCTCAAGCTGCTCATGGCTGCACCTCTTTGCCGGCGATTGCCGTGCTCTTGGCATGTACCCGCCGCGCGCTCAGGCGGTTGACCTCGGTGATCAGCACGTTGGGGTCGGTGAAACCGTAGAAGCGCGTCCAGTGCCCGCTGCGCCCGTCACCCACCAGGATCAGTGGCGGGTGCTCGCTGAGGTTGGCGCTGAAACTGCCCAGCCCTTTGAGCGTCTCGGTGATGGCGTAGGGTGACCCGGTCAGCCAGCTCCAGCCCGGGCCGCGCTGGAACGCCTTGGCGTAGTCGGCCAGGCGTTTGGCGTCGTCGCGCTGGGGGTCGACGCTGATCGACACCAGGCGGATTTCCTCGCCCACCCGCCCGCCCAGCTGCTGCTGGACCTTGCCCATGATCGACGAGACCACCGGGCACACCGTGGTGCAGCTGGTGTAGATGAAGCCCATCACCACCAGGTGGTCGCCCACCAGGTCTTTTTCCAGGCGCACCGGCATGCCGTTCTGGTCCAGCAGCGCGACATCGGCAAAGCGCACGCTGGCTTTTTCCTGGTGGACGGCGGGCGGTGCCTGGGGCGCGCCGCCGTGATCATGGCCGGCGTGGGCCAGGGCCAGGTCGCTGGCCAGCAGCAGGCTCAGGGCAAACAGTTTTCCGACATCGACAGGGTTCATCGCAGACTCCTGGGTTCCCCTTGGGAAGCGGTAGGCGCCGTGGCGGCCGGCAGCACGCGCAGGCTGGTGTAGTTGTCTTCGGCAAACTTGCGCCCCAGGCTGGGCGACTGCACATGCAGGTACCAGGCGCCGGCTTCGGCCAGCTCCAGCGAGGCCTGGTAGACGCCCTCGCCCACTTCGGTCAGCGGCAGGCTGCGCGGCAGCGACGACGGTGCGAGGAAGTAGCGCAGGCTCAGGTCGCGCAGGCCCGGGCGTGGCTTGCCGTCCTCGCCGAGGATGCGCACCTGGGCCACGAACGGGCTGTGCTGCAGCAAGGGCTGTTCGGTGCCGAGGAACTCGGCGTGCACCACCTTGCGCAAGCCGGCGTCCGGCAAGGCCGCCACGTCGGTGCTGAAGCAGTGGATGATCTGCGGCTGGTTGAGCAGGAAGGCCACATCGAAGGTGCCGGCCGCCGGCAGCTTGACCGTGGAGCCGTACACCCCCGGCGCCACCTCGCGCAGGCTGCGGTCGATGACGATGGCCGCGCGGGCCTGGTGGCCGCGGTTGTTGTAGCCCGACATCGGCGCGTTCATGCCTTCGGCATAGAAGTAGGTGGTGTTGTCCACCGGGTTGACCACGAACACCGAATTGTCGTCGCGCGACACGCTCACCCCCTGGGCCAGCGGCAGGTCGCCAGCCTGTCGCGGCGCCGCGGGGCCGGCCTCGAAACCCTGGACGATCGGCGTGCGGCCCTGGCCGAGGCTGGCCAGGTTGATCATGCTGACTTTCGGCGAGGCCAGGCCGCGCACGTAGGCATAGCCCTTGGTGAAGGTCAGTTGGTAGGGCTCGGCGGCCACCGGGATGCGGTGGATCAGTTGGTCGTTGCTGACGTCGATCACCAGCGCCTGGTTCTCCAGGGTGTTGAGCACCACGCCAAAACGCCCGTCAGTGCTGAAACGCATCGGCCCCAGCCCCGGTTCGGCCTGGACCGTGTGGCGCACATGGTGGCTGCGGGCGTCGATCACCCGCACCGTGCCCTCCTGTCCATCGACCACGTACACCGCCTGGGACAGCGCCGAGTAGGCCACCGACAGCGGGTGCGGGCCCACCTTGAGGGTTTGCACCAGGCGCATGGCGGCGGTATCGATCACGCTCAGGGTGCCGCCGTCACGGTTGCTGACGAAGGCGTAGCGCGAGTCGGCGCTGAAGGCGATCTCGTGGTGGCCGGAGCCGGTGATGAAGGTCTTGAGCATGGTGCGGCTGGGCACGTCGATCACCGTCACCCCGCCCTTGCCCGGATCGCTGCTGTTGTTGCCCACCCACAGCAGGCGCTGGTCCGGCTGCAGGGCCACGCGAAGGGGCTGTTCCCCGGCATCGAGGGTGGCCACGTGGCGGAAGGTTTCGGTGTCGATCAAGGCCACCTGGTTGCGTTCGGGCATGGACACGAACACATGGCGGTCGTCGCGGGTGGCGACCCAGTCCATGGGCCGGCCCGGCAGGTCGATGCGCGCCAGGGTGCTGGTCACGCCACCCACCGACACAGTCGGGTCGATCACCGTGAGGCTGGCGTCCTTGTTCAGCACCAGCAGGAAGTAGCTGTTCAGGTCCAGCAATGGCCGGGCGCCGATGCTGCTTTTGAGGAACAGCGCCACCCGCGCCTTGCAGCTGCTGTCACGGTCACCCACCGGCGCCGACTGCGCCGGATCCAGCCAGGCCCCCGGGGCCATCCCCGACAGCGGTTGGCCGCTGGCCTGGTCGCTGACCTTGAAGCGGATACTGGCGAAGTCGCCTTCGCGCAACTGGGCACCGGCCAATGGCCGCGCCTCGAACTCCACCGTCACCCCGTCGCGGCTGAGGCGGTGCAGGGCTTGCGGGTCGGCGGGCTCCTGCAGCAGCTCGCGCGGGTCGCACCAGAGTTTTTCGTAGGCGACGCCCAGGCCGATCAATGCCCAGCCCAGCACAAGCCCCATGTAGGCGGGGCGCAGTTTGCGGTTCATGGGCAGGTACCCTTGTCGACCAAGAGGCAGGCGTGCACGCACGGGGCTATGACAGAAAGCGGGATAACCATGCTGCACCTCCAGGAAAGACAAGGGTCTGCGGAGGCTGTAGCAAGCGCTATGCCAGGAATAATATTGTTATTTATCAGTTAGTTGGGATGACAACCCGAGAGGATTGGGGAGGTTCCCCCAAGGCGATTCCCCGAAGCCGGGGCCGGCGGTGTGACGCCCAAGGGCCTGTCTTGAAATCGCATGAGGGCTACCAAGTGCATGGCGACAGATCTGCAGCGCTCTCAAGATCGAGCGCCGCGCGGGCGGCGCTCGATCTCATAGGCGCTGCAAAAACACCGGCAGCCACCTGGTGGCCCTCACCCAATCTCCCGCCATGCCCCCAGCCCCCCCAAAAAACAAAAGGCCACCGCGATCCCCCGCGGCGGCCCTCCAACACCTCTCCCCCTTTACTGCGCCGGTGCCGTCGCCGGCGGTGGCTCATTGGTCACCCGCAAGATCCCCCACAACCCCGACATGTTCCCGTACGCCGCATAGTCGCGGAACAGGTAATCCCCCGGCACCGCATTCCCGCCCCCGGCGCTGGACAGCATGAAGCTGAAATGCGCCGCCGGCAGCACGCTCTCCTGCGCGCCGATGTACATCGCCATGGGGTTGTAGCCGAAGCGCACCGAACCAATACCCGGCAAGCCCATGGGGTAACCGTCGATATCGCTCTTCTCGGCCTGGTAGTTGTGCAGCGGCCACAGGTGCCCGTCGAGCTGGTAGGTAATACCGCGGCTGCCACCGCTGGGCATCAGCACGTGCTTGCGCAGCGGCTGCCCAGGCTTGGCGTACAGCACCGGGGTCTGTGGGTCGCCGCCAACCAGGGCATTGCTGTAGGCCATGTGCGCGTTGGGCACGTCGGCGAAACCCAGGCCGTCGGCATGACCGAACGGCGCGTCCGGCGCCAGGCCGAAGCGCAACCACAGCGGCTCGGTCTTGTAGTTCATGGCCATGTTGCCGTTGTCCTTCGGATCCCCCGGCACGCCGTTGCCTTCGGTGGCGATGCCCTCCACCGGGCGGCCATCGGCCCAGCGCATGTTCAGCGAGCGCTGCCACACCGTGACGAAGTCGCGGTAGTCCGGCTGGCCGCTGACCTTGACCGTGGCCTGGGCGCGACTGGCCGCGTCTTCGGTCCAGGTGGCGGTCTGCGGCAGGACGCTCATTGCACCGACCAGGCCCTTCTGCGGCTGCTTGATGAAGTCCGCCGGGGCCAGGTTGAGGCCGCCGAACTCGATGGCGGTGGTGTTGATGTTGTCCACCGTGCGCCCCAGCTGCAGGGTGGGTTTGCCTTCGCGCTCCAGGTGCCCGGCGTAGTACTGGTACACCCGGCTTGGGTAGGCACCACTGTTGCCGGCCCGGGGCGGTACGGTCTGCACCGGGTTGGCGCCGACGTTGGCGCCGTCGGACTTGGTGATGTCGTAGGCCAGCAGCTGGGCGTGCAGGCCCACGTGGCTGGAGGGGCGCATCAGGTTGTTGTTGAAGGCGGTGGAGCCTTCACCGTCGAAGCGGTCGCGCTTGACCACGTTCTGCATCACGGCGGTGCTCGGCAAGTCGGGCATCACCAGCGGCAGGCGGTTCTCCAGGGTGATGCTGATGCAGTCGCCGGCGTTGGCCCGCAGCACCAGCGGCTCCACCGGCACCCCGGCCTTGAGCTTGCCGGTGCCCGGGTCGAGGTCGGCCTTGCGCACGTACAGCACCGCGGTCGGGTCGTGCAGCGGCGCGCTGTGGCCGCCGATGGTGAAGGGCTCGCCATCCTCAGGGTCGACCCCACTGACCAGCGGGATGCTGGTACGGCGGCTGTTGAACACCAGGGTGCCTCCGTTGGCCTTGAGCGCGCCGCCGACATGCTGGCCGATGCCGGCCGGGTCGTTGATGCTCACGCCGTGACGGTTCTCGAGGATGTCGTTGGCCAGGGCCGCAACGATCTCGTAGCTGCGCTTGACCGTCGGCCGGGTACCCACGCCATTGGCGTTGGCCGTGGTTTTCGGGCAGATGCCGTCGAAGTTGACGGTATTGCGCATGGCCACCGGCTGCGGGTTGTTGGGCAGCGCGAACAGGTCGGCGCGCTGGGCGGTGTAGTTGCGCATCACGCCCCAGATACCGTTCCAGTAGCCTTCCAGGGCGGCATCCATGGAGTACAGGTAATCGCCGTTGGTGGCGGCGGAGCTGGAGATCATCGACACCGGCGCCATGAAGCCCATCTGCTCGGAGATACCGATCATCTGCGACGACTTCCACCCGGAGTTGGAACTGTTGCCGAAGCCTGAGCCGTTCTGCAGCCACTTCACGCCGTGCAGGGTGACGTTGTGCTCCTCTTCATGGCCGCCGGCATGCAGGCGCAGGCGCACGTTGTCGCCGCTGTAGGTGCGCAGCATCGGCGTGAACGGGTCGCCCGGCTCGCTGCCGGCCTTGTTGATGTGCGGCGGGAACTGCGTGGTGCCGCCGGTGGGGCCGACCGCCTGGGTGATCGCCGAGGGCGCCAGGTTCATCGCCGGGATGGCGCGGTCGGTGCGTGACTGCAGGGCGTAGGCCAGGTCGCCGCCGAGGCCGTCGGCCTGCATGCCGCGCTTGCCGTCCGGGCCGACCTTGTTCGGGTCGAACACGCGCAGGGCCAGGGGCTCGTTGCGGTAGTTGACGACGAACATGCCGGGGTCATCCACCGAGATCGCCTGCGGGCATGGCCGGCTCGGGCAACCGGGGTTCAGCCCGCCACGGGACTCGACCACCGACTCCAGCAGGTTGGAGGCGGCCTGGCGCACCGGTGGGTTGATGGCGTAGCGGAAGCTGTCGGCGGTGGCCGGGTAGCTCTGCCCGTCGGGGATGCCGTTGGGGCCGGCGCCCACGTACACACCGGCTTCATAGGCGTGCTGGAAGTCGCTGTATTCGAGGAAGAACTCGCGGTAGCTGTCGTTCTTGCCGTCGCCGTCGTGGTCGCCGGTCTGGATTACCGCCTGCCACGAGGTCGGCCCGCCGTCCTGGCGAGTCGCCGGGTTGTACAGCTGCTCGCCGGTTTCGGCGTGGTACCAGGTAGACCCGGCAGGCTCCGCCAGCACGGTGGCGTACAGCCCAAGCTGCTGGTGGGTCGATGGGCCAAGGTGGTCGTGGGTGAAGATGGTGCCCAGGCCACGGTCGACGTTATGCACGTTGACCAGGGGGTCGGCGAACCAGCGTTGCATGGCGGTGCGCGCACCCAGCCAGTCGGCCCGGCCGAAGCGGCCGAAGAACGGGTGCTGCTTGGCTTTCGGGCAGGCGGCGGTGCCTTCGCGGGCATCGCCCTCGGTGCAGTTGTTGAAGCTGCGGATGGCCTGCACGCGCTCGACCACGCTGCCGGGCGAGAGGATGCCGTCCTCGTAGTTCCAGCCGTTGGCCGAGCCGTCGGCGGCGGTCAGGTCCCACTTGGGCAGGTGGATGTGCTGGCCGATCACGTCCGTGGGAGTGCGCACCTGGTAGTCGTCCATTTCATAGAACGACGGGATCAGGTTGGTGTGCACGTACTGGGTGCAGTCGAAGGTGTTCATGCGCATCACCAGCGGCTCCGGCGGGCGTTGCTTGGTGATCACCGGCCAGGCGTCCTCCCACAGGGCGAGGATGCGCGCCTGCGGGAAGTGGTAGCCGACCTTGTTGTATACCGCGTCGAACTGGATGTTGGCGGCCTTGTAGATACGTGGGCGGTCGGCGGTGAAGGCGGACGAGCCGCGGAAGCTCATGCCGGTCAGGGTCTCGCCACTGTTGAACTCGCCCACCCCGGACGACTGGGTCAGGCGCTTGCCACGGTCATCCATGCAGGGCTCGTAGAACGGCGCGCCGGCGGTGGGCAAGGCGCCGTTGGTGCGGAACGCCTTGGCCACCGGCGCGCCGCCGGGGACCAGGGCGAAGCTTGGGTGTTCGGCCTTGGCATGGAACTGCATGGCCGCCTGTTCGACCTCGGTGCCCTCTTCGGGCAGGTAGATCGGCTTGGCCTTGTGCAGCACCTTGGAGAAGTCCAGCCGGGTGGTGGTGGTGACCGCCTCGCCACCGGCGGACACGCCGTCCAGGGCGTGGCGACCGAGGCCACCGTCCCAGCCATCGACCTGGTTGGCGTCGAGGTTGGCCCACAGTGCCTTGCCGCTGTCCTTGAGCTGGCGCGCCAGGGCCGGGTCGAGCATGTCCAGTGGCGGAGTTGGCGGGCGCTGGCCGACGCTGCTTTCCATGCCGCCGATCCAGAACGGATAGCCGGGGTTTTTCAGGCTGCCGTCGGCGTTGCGGTTGCTTTCGCTGCGATCGACCAGGGCCAGGGAGCCTACGGCGCGTGGGGTGGCAGGCTGATTCGAATGATCGTCGTCGCCCTCCTCCTGGTCATCGTCGTCATGCTGGGCTACCTGCGTCTCGCCGAGCTTGGGCACCACGGTGACCTTGCCCGGCATCGGCGCCATGGCCTTGCCCGGCAGCGGCACGATGGCCGGGATCGGCGTGCCGGCGATGATCTCGCCGTCGGGCAAGGCCCGCGCGCCATTGGCCGGCTTGCCGCTGCGCAGGGCGAACGGCGTGCTGTGGAAGCCGTTCTCGCCCTCGCCGCTGACCTCGAGCCGGGTGCCTGGCTCGAACACATCGTGCACCCGCCACATGGCCCACATGCCCTGGGCGAAGTGCGGGTAGAAGTGGCAGTGGTAGATGGCATCGCCCGCGACCCGGTTGCGGTTGCCCGAACCGCCGTTGGCGATTTCGTAGGTGTAGCCCACGCCCGGGCCGATGCCCTGGGCGTCGATGTAGTCGGAGTTGTCGTCGTTGGGGTTGAACAGCCACTGGTGCCCGTGCAGGTGGAAGATGTGCTGCTCGTGGCCATTGTGGGTGTTGCGGAACTTGGTGAAGTCACCGATGTAGCTGTGGTGCACGTTGGCCGGCTCCGCCGGGTACAGGGCCATGGTGGCCTTGACCCCGGTGGCGCTGGCCGGCGGTACTTCGCCCGGGCGGATGCGCTCCAGGCCGACGTTGGCCGGGATGTCCACCAGGGTGCCGATATCGCCGACCGTATGGGCACTGAGGAAGAACTCCTCGTAGGCGCACGACAGGCAGTCGTGCATCGGCCCTACGCCGAGCCGGTTGGCCACCACCTCGGCGCCCATGCCGCCGGAGCCGTAGTTGATCATGAACGAGTCGCGGGTCGGCTCCAGCACATGGCCCATCACCGGGTCTGCCCAGTAGCCGGGGAAGGCCTGGGTGCCGGCCACTTCGTCGGCGAACTGCGCGGCGAAGTCGCGGAACGCTTCCAGGCGGTTGGGCAGCGCCGGGTTGCGCTTGCCGACGCTTTCCAGCGGGTAGGTGTTCTTGGGGAAGCTGCCGTCGGGGTTGGGGCCCATGACGATGGCGTCGGTCTCGCTGTTGAGGATCTCGTTGCCGTCGACCATGGCGATGATCGGCTTGCCGGCCTTGCCTTCGGCGATCCAGGGTTCCAGCTGCGGGTAGCGTGCTTCGTAGTTGATCACCGGCTGGCCGGTGGCGGTGCGGCCGGTGGTGGCCAGGCGCATTTCTTCTTCGGTGAGGGTGTTGCGGTAGGTGCGCCCACCTTTGGGCACTACCGCCACTTGGCCAAACAGACCGTTGGCGACGTTGCCGGCACCGCCCTGGCCGCCGAAGGTGGCGCCCTGGCTGGTGACGGCGAAGGCGCCTTCGCGCTCGGCGTACAGGGTGTAGCTGCGGGTGCCACCGGGGGCGACCAGGAAGTTGCCGTTGCGCCCGGTGTTGGCGGCGATGTCGGCGATGCTGGTGACCGCCTGCATGCCGTTGACCTGGAAGCCGACGTGACGGTCGCTGACCTGCTCGTCGGCGATGAAGTGCTCGCCGCCTTCAGCGTCCGGCAACTCGACTTCTTCACCCTCCTCGCCTTCGGGCTCCTCGGGTTCGATGCCGTGCTTGTTGGGGTTGGCCTGGTAGGCCAGCAGGTTGGTCAGGTTGACCGTCAGGCAGTCACCGGCGGCCACCCGCAGCACGATCGGCCGCGGGCGTTTGTCCGGGCGCAGGGTGACCTTGCCGGGGACGGCCGCGCCGCCTTTGCTCAGCGGCACCAGGTGCTCGTCCACCACATCCTGGCGCAGGGCGAACAGCATGCCGTTGGCATTCTGCGCGCCGAGGCGGTTGTACATCAGCGGCTGGTCGAGGGCCACCACGTTGGCGGTCAGGGTGCGTTGGCATTGCACGGCCGCTTCGCCGCTTTCCTGCCAGCCCAGCAGGGCCAGCACCAAGGTGGTCAGGGCGGGGCCTTTGCGAGGGGTCGTCATGGGTCACCTCCGTGGGGCGCAAGGACTCTGCGAGGAGGTGAGCAAGGCTCATGCCACTAAAATTTTCTTTTTATTTCAATAGCTTGAGATTGGCACTGGTTAACAATCGGGGAAGATCACCCAATTGAGACCCTTAATCGGGGGCATCAGCGCTGCATGCAGCGCTGATAGCGCTCGTCCACTCGGCCTGCGAACCAGGCCGTGGTCAGCTTGCGGGTGATCTTCGGGCTTTTCAGCTCGATCCCCGGCAGTACCGCGCGCGGCAGCGGCTTGCCTGCCTTGGTTTCGGCCAGCCGGAACACGCCCTGGTACAGCTCGGTTTCTTCAAGCTCCAGGCTACCCTCCTGCTCCAGCTGCGCACGGATCTGCGGGTTGCGCAGCCCGAGTTTCGGCCCCAGCTTGCGCGCCGCCTGCTCGGTCTTGCCGGGCAGGATTGCACCGGGGGCAATCAGGTCGCCGTCCAGTGCCAGGGTGGTTACGCTGGCGCGGCCCAACGCCGCCTGGAACGCCGCGTTGCGGCTGGCGTACCAGCCGGCGTTGAAGTCGGCGAAGCGGTACAGCGGGCGCTCGTAGTGGGTGGGGTAACCCAGCAGGTGAGCGATGCCGAAGTACATGCCGCCGCGCCTGCTGAACACTTCCTGGCGAATCGTGCCTTGATAGGCGTAGGGGTAGCCCTTGGCATGCTGCTCGGCAAAGTCGATGCTGACCTGCATCGGCCCACCGGTGTGCACCGGGTTGAGCCCGTCGAGCAGGGTGCGCCCGAGGGGCAGGCGGCCGATCACTTCGTCATACAGGGCGCTGAGCTGTTTTTCGCTGCGCACGGCGAGCAGCCGCTGCTGGTAGGTCTTGCCGTTGCTGGAGGTTGTTTGCAGCGCGCCGTCGACCAGCAGCTTGGGGATATGCAGGCGCGCGGCGCGGCGGTCGATTTCCTCACGGGCGATACGGCCCAGGTTGGGCACCTGCGGGTCGGCGTTGAAGGTCGACTCCTGCTCGGTCACCGCCAGCACGGCGCACAGGTTGCCCTTGCTCGGCGCGATACCCTGGGCCTGGAACGCCACCTGGATGTCCTCGGCCCAGCCCTGGCGGTCCTTGAGCTGCGCCGGCAGCAGGCGCAGCAGCTGGGCACGGACCTTGGCCGGGTCGCTTTCAGCGGCCTGCTCCGGGCGACCGGCGCAGCCCTGAAGCAGTACCAGGAAGGATGCGCTCATCAGTAGCAACCGTTTTGTCATCGGTCATGCTCTCCGGTTCTGTGGCTGGCAAGCATAGGCTCATTGCAAACCCCAAAAGAAGGGAGGTAGAAAAATACTGAGCTCAGGTGTTGCACTCAGCTTTCGCCCTTGGCCTCACGACCCGCACCATCAAAAGAAAAATCAACACCTAACCTGCCTCAGCGCTGCATCTGCATGAACTTGTTGCCTTGGGGGCGCACGACTTCTCGTTGCAGATGGTCATTATTTAGTTCTCAAGAAATTTCCCCCAAAAAATCTCAATCGCTTCTGCCGCGCCTTCATCTTCGTACTCATCCCACAAAAACTGCAAGACGCTTGCTATCGCTTTTTGCTTCTCAACACTCAAAAGGCTTAGCCTATATGTAGCATCCTTGCTGATATATAAGCTTAATCTATAAGCCAGGGACTGCGTCAAAACATCACCTTCCTCGTATCGCTCGGTCGCCATTAGCAAATACGCCGGAAGATAGTAATCAATGCCAAGAGGCGTCATAAACGTAAGACACGCCGACGAGTCCCCTACGTAGTCATCATGGAAGCCCTTTAAAGTAAGAACCCACCAACTCCTTCCCGAAAAATACTCTCGGATCTGTAACGGCTCGGGGCACACGGAATCCACTATACTACTTGCATTAGGCGCATCTTCCCTTCCAAAGGCAGCTTCAATCATATTCCTAATCGCTTTCTTTCTTGAGCTCAGCGAATCTTCTTCTCGCATATTGACCCCTTCTCAGGCTTCTGGGTCTGTCTCAGCTGATTACCCCTGGTGGGGGACGATTTTGCGGTGCAGGTTATCGCGTTCGTAGGCCAGCATTTCGTGATGATCAAGCATGATGCCCAGCAGGTAACTGGCCTATAGATATTCACTTCAGTGCATAGACCTTTTACAAATAATCCGCCCACATATAATTCAAGGCCTCTTGCGCATCTTCATCATCAAATTCAGACGCCAGAAATCGCAGCACTTTTGCAACCGCTCTCTTCTCATCGTCACTCAAGGTGGAGATTTTATAGTAATGATCATCCTTAGCATACATAAGCAACCTTGAAGCAAACTCCAAGGTCACAACATCACCCTCATAATAACGCTCTACAGCAAGCAACAAATACAGCGGGATATAATAGTTTCTGCCTTTTGGTGACATAAACGAAAGACATGCTGAGCTGTCCCCAGAATAGTCAGAGCACAGGATTTCGAGTGTAATATCCCACCAAGCCCTACCATTAAAAAAATCCCTGATTCTTATAGGCTCAATAAATTCAGTATTGATTATCTCGTCAGACCTTGGTGGGTTTTTCTTACCGAAAGCATGCTCCACGTCAAAGCGGACCTCTAATTGCGCATCACTTAGTGAATTATGCTCTCGCATCTAGCTGCCGCCTCCCACGCCTTAATTGATTCATTACGATATCCCAAGTCACCGCGCTGCAATTGTTTCGGCGTACGCTCGGCGTCCCACCGGGGCTGGCGCCAGGGCATCCCAATATTCATCTTGTTTCTTACGCTAGTGTGGTGCTTCAGAAATACCGCTGAAAATCTGAGCTAGGCTTTGTAGGAGCTTACTTATTCTTGCCCACCCGAGTTTATATATTCATCCCCCCAGCGCACAGCAATCGCCCTCATCGCTTCCAACGCCTCCTCGTCACCGTACTCCTTCCAAAGAAAAACCAAAACCTCAACAATTGCTTTCTTTTTTTCAGTGCCATAAAGGCTCATACGATATAAGTCATCTCTCATTATCGACCTCTTTAACCCATAAGCAAAGTCTTCCGTAACAATGCCTCCATCATAATAATGCTCAGCTGCCATCAGCAGGTAGGCTGGCAGGTAGTATTCAACACCAGCTGAAGTCATAAATGTCAGGCAAGCAGACGAATCACCTATATAATCATCAAAAAGCCCTTGCAAAGTAATATCCCACCATCTTTTGCCGGCAAAGTAATCCTTGACTTGCAAAGGTTCCAA
The DNA here is from genome assembly GCF_003940825.1 of Pseudomonas oryziphila. NCBI lineage: Bacteria > Pseudomonadati > Pseudomonadota > Gammaproteobacteria > Pseudomonadales > Pseudomonadaceae > Pseudomonas > Pseudomonas oryziphila. The sequence continues at coordinate 3,466,234 of NZ_CP034338.1, forward strand.
ATGTAATGAGGATATAATTTCACTTGCGTCAGGTGGATTCTCTTTCTTGAAAGCTGCCTCAACCATTTTTCGGATACTTCCCTGTCTAGCATTTAACGTATCTTGGACTCGCATAATGCTACTCCCTCCCATGCCCTGATAGCTTGCTCTCTATGTGTCGCATCACCACCGGCGAAACAACGATTATTGACAGCCTCACGGGCCATCGCGCACTGCAAATTGACCTCTCGCAACTCTGACGCCAGAACAGGATCAGTAACCGACCTGCAACTCCGCTTGCCTCCTTTGCACGAAGCGTTTACCTCATCTTGCAGTTTTCTATGCTCTCCAGGCTGACAGTTTCCTGGTGGTGGCATATCAATACTCAACGGGCTGATTTTGCGCCCAATCAGGTCACGGTCTGCATCCTCTGACTTGGCGGTGTCTCCAGAAGTGCTAAGAACTGCCCCGACCGCAACAGCACCTGCAAGCGTTCCTATCAATGCTCCTGCACCACACCCAAGTGGTCCGGCCCAAGAACCTGCTGCACATCCGACCACTGGATTCAATCCCAAGGGGTCGACATAACGCAACGGATTCAAGGAAGCGTAGCTATAAGTATTAAGCCCCCCCTTCAGTCCGGAAGGATCCCTCGACACAAATCGACCGGTCTTCGGGTCCTGGTATCTAAACCGGTTGTAGCTCAGTCCGTTCTCATAGTCATGGTACTGCCCCTGGAAGCGAAGCGGGTTGCCTAGGCCGTGCTGCTTGGCCCACGCCGAGCGCTCTTCGCGCACCTCACCCCAGGCCTTGTACTGTCCGGCCCAAGCGACATTGCCTTGCTCATCGGTCAGTTCCATCGGTGTGCCGAGGTGATCGCAGTGGTACCAGGTCATGGCATCGAACGGCACGGGCTTCACGTCTGTGTGCCACAGCGGATCCTGATCGAAGTCGTACTCGCGCTGGCTCCAGTCCGGCACCTTGTGCAGCCGGATCGGGCTCTTGCGCAGGGCCTGAGCCACCGGCACGAAGCTGTCCGGTTCATACAGGTAATGCACCGTACGCCCGGAATCGCCTTCATCGAGAGGCGGTGAGCTTTCCCAGGCCAGCGTGTCGCCATCCCAACCGAACAAGGTAAAGCCGCAGCCCAACTCGCGCTGGCGTTTGGCCCGTTGCAGCTGGTTCCAGCCGGTGCCCGCCTCGGGGCGATCCCAGAAGTGCGCCACCGAATGCTTGTGCAGGCGACGACCCAGGGCGTCGTAGCTGTAATCGACCTTGAGCTTGTCGTCGTTGTAACCGGCCAGCCGGTCGAACAGGTCCCAGGTGAAGTGGGCATGGGACCCGTTGTGCAACCGGTGGATCAGGTTGCCGCGTTCGTCGTACTTGTAGTGGGTCCCGGCGTACTCGCGCAACAGGTTGTCCATCAGTTTGTTATGGCGTGCATCGGCTTCCAGCGGGCGATTCAGCTCCTGAGTCTTCTGGTCCAGCAGGTTACCGGCCGGGTCGAAGGCAAAGGTTTCCACGCCCAGGCGGCTGGTGGCCTTAAGCAGGCGGCCCACCGGGTCGTACTGGTACTCCAACGGACCACGACGGCTGTCGTGGATGTTGGTCAGCTGGCCGGCGACGTCGTAGCGGTACTGACGCTTGAGCAACGTGGATTGGCCGTCATGGCTGCCCAGCAGCTGTTCCTGCAAACGCCCTGCAGGGTCCCAGGCCTGGGTCTGCATCAACTTATTGCCCTGATGCCGCACGACTTCGCGGTGCAGGTCATCGCGCTCGTAGGCCAGCATTTCGTGCTGGTCGAGGGTCATGCCGAGCAGGTGGCCGCTGCCGTAAGTCAGCCAGCTGACCTTGTGGCCGTCCGGGCGAATCGTCGCGGTGCGCTGGTTGAGCGCGTCGTACTGGTGCTGCCACACCGCAACCATCGGCGTGCCGGTGGCCTGGTAGTACTGATGCTCGCGGCTCAGGTTGCCGGCGTCATCAAAGAACCATTGCAGCTTGCTGGCGGCGTTCACGGCCTGGATCAACTGGCCGTTACCGTCGTAGGCGAAGGTTTCGCACTGGCTCTGGTTGCCCAGGCGGGCCGTACGCTCACTCAATCGGCCCATGGGGTCGAAGGTCAAGTCGATACGGCGCTGGCCAACCTGGGTCGAGGCGAGGCGACCGTTGTGCGGGTCGTACTGGTAACGGGTGACCAGGCCATCGAAGCCAGTCTCCTGCAGCAGCCGGCCCATCGGGTCGTAGAGGAAAGTGGCCTTGCTCGCGTTCTCGTTTTCCAGGCCGATCAAACGGCCAAGCTTGTCCCAGCGATAACGCAGGGTATGTTCATTGGCGTCGACGCGTTCGCTCAGCAGGCCTGCGGCACTGTAGGCCCAGGTGGTGCAGCGGTCGAGGGCATCGACATGCGCCAGCAGACGCCCTTCGGCGTCGTAGTTGAAGCGTTCCTCGGTGTTGTCGCGATGGGTGACCTTCGCCAGTTGTCCGGCCTGGTATTCGTAGGCGGTGGTGTGGCCGGCCGCATCGGTGAAGTCGCTCAGCTGGCCGAAGGCGTTGTATGTCCACTGGCTGCGCTTACCCGAGCAGTCGGTGTACTCAAGCAACTGCCCGGCGGCGTTGTAGGCGAGTGTCTTTTCGTTGCCCAGCGCATCCTTGATCGCCTTGACCAGCCCGGCCGGGGTGTAGGCGAACTCGGTCTTGTTGCCCAGCGGGTCGACCGTTTCGACCAGGTTGCCGGCATCGTCGTAGCCGCGCAGCCACAGGCCGTCTTCGGCATCGCTGATCTTGATCAGCTGGTCCTTGTCGTCGTAGGCGTAGTGCACCACGCTGTGGTCGGCACGGATGTGCTGCAGGCGGTTGCTGCGCTCATCGTAGGTGTAGCGATCCTGGCTGCCGTCGGCGTGCAGGTGGCGGATCACGTTCTTGCGGGCGTCGCGGAACAGCCACTCCGAGCGCTGGTCGGCGTGCTGGATGCGGTAGGTGTAGCCCTCGGCGTCGTAGTAGTGGCGGGTCTGGCCGCCGTGGGCGTCGGTCACGGTGGTCAGGCGGATGTGTTCATCCCACGCCAGGCGGGTTTCGAAGCTGCCGTCGTCGGCCCACTCTCGGATTGCTCGGGCGTGCGGGCCGCTGACGTCCCATTCCAGGTTGAGGCCGCGCTCGGTGCGGTCGGTGTAGCGGGTGATCAGGTGGTGCTGGTACTGGTAGCGCCAGGCGGCGCCGTGTTCGTCCTGGGCGGCGATCAGGTCGCCCTGGTCGTCGTAGTGGTAGGCGCACAATTGGCGCAGCGGCTTGCCGTCGACCACCTGCCACAGGCCCTGGATATGGCCGTGGTCATCGAGCAGCGTGCCCAGTTGCAGGTGCACCTTGCTCAGGTCGTTGTCGGCGTAGGTGTTGATGTCCGACAGCACCGGGCGGCCGTTGTGGTTGTGCTCGTAGTGCAGCATCGCGCCGACGCCATTGCGCATGACGATATGCACCAGGTGGAAGCGCTCGCCGACGCGCTCGTAGGTCTCGTGGCGCTCCTGCCCGCGCGACAGGATGAGCTGGGTGTCGGTGGTGCGGGTCAGGCCACGGTACTCGACCGCGTCGTAATGGGTTTTGCCGACCTTGGGCAGCGGGTAGGCGTGGCTGCGGCCGTCGATATCGTGCAGCAGCAGCCCGTCGTCCTGCACATCGATGCAGGTGGTGAAGGCGGTGATCCAGCGGGCGCCGAGGCTGCCGCTGTCGAGGGCGAAAAGGCGCGAGTGGTAGGTGCGGGTCCAGGTGATCGGGAACGGGCCGGGCAGGCTGAAGTCGGTGTGCTGCAGGGTCTCGCTGCCCAGGGCGAAGTTGATGCTGTTGCAGGTGTTGGCCGGGGCGCCGTTCTTGCACGGGTTGGCGGCCTGGGACGCGGGCGCCTGCTCTTTTTGGGTTTCCAGCTTGCCTTCAGCCAGCTGGTGGCGAGCCTTGCTGGTGCCGCCGGGCTTGATGTTGGCCACCACCACCTGGGGGTTGCGTTGGCGCCACTGTTTGACGCTGCTGGCCAGGGTCTGACTCAGGGCCTCGATGGAGCCGGGGCTGCTGGCATCGCCCAGCTTGAGGATCATGCCGCGTATCAGTGGGGCCAAGGTGCGCAGGTGCGCGCTGTGGGTGAGCAGTTCGGTTTTGGCCGCTGCGCTGAACGTAAGGCCGACACTGGTCATACCCTTGCCAGCGTGCTTGTAGGCACTGAAGGCACCGGCCAGGTAGTTGTCGAGCGTGGCCAGCGGGTTGTGCATCAGCGCGCTGTTCGTGGCGGATGCCGGGCGGGCGTTTCTTGGGCCGGCGCCTTCGGCCAGGGTGGCTAGGCCGCTGGCAATGTCGAGGATGATCCGCTCGCCGAGTGTGGCGGCCTCGGCGAGGATGCCCTTGAGTTTGCCGGCGGCCTGGGTGACGAAATTATCAAGGCTGCCGACGATATCGGCGTTGAGGTGGCCGGCCAGCAGTTCGACCGAGGCATCGCCGAGCACCTGCTTGCCCTCCTGGCGCACGAACAACAGCATCGGCCGCAAGCTCATGCGCGCCGGCGCCTCACTGGCGGGCGAGGTGACCAGGCCGATCAAGTTGAGGGCAAAGGTGGCGCAGTCGAGCGGGTCGGGCCCCTTGCTGCGAGCCAGGGTAGCGATAGCGCCCAGTACTTCGATCAGGGCGATGCTGTTGCCCGCCACCGGCACATTGCCGGCGACGGCCTTGAGGCGCTCGAGGGTGGCATGGCCGGCACTGACTTCCCGCAGCCAGGTGTCGAACACTGCGGCGCCACGGCCGACGTCCTCGGCCTGGATTTCGGCGAGTGGTGTGATCGCCACCTGCAAGGCGCAGGGCTTCACATGGGTGTCGCAAGACCTTCCGGGCATGGAATCGCTGCTCCTGGTACCTGATCATCAAGGGCATCCAGGCAGATCGATTGCGCAGCACAGACAAGTTGCATACCAGGCCGCAGCCATGGTGCCCGGCGCGCCGGGCACGCAACGGTTTACTCAGTTGAGCCAGCCATCAGTCAGCCTGAATCGAGGCGAGAGACGATACTCAGGCGCTGGCACTTGAAGGAGTCAGGAACCACCCCGGCGGAATGAGGGCGCTTTCCCATTTGGCTGTAGTGGAGTTCTTACAAACATCATCAGCAGACAAACAGCCGCCACCGACAACGCCTGCAACGAGGGCTATGCCGGCGGGCTCTTGGCCGCGTCGTACCGAGGGCAACCGTCAGGGCTGTTCACCCACCAGGTAGGTCTTGCTGATATGGCGGAACAGCGGGTGGCTGGCGCTGCCCATCAGTTCGAACAGCACCATCTCGCGGGTGACGATCTGTGCCCCGGCGGCGCGCATGCGTGCCAGGCCTGCGGCCTTGCTGGCGGCGGTACGGCTGTCGCAGGCGTCCTCTACCACGAACACCTGTTTGCCCAGGGCGAGCAGGCCGAGCACGGTCTGCAGCACGCAGACGTGGGTTTCCATGCCGCACACGATCACCTGCTCACGGCCCAGCAGGCTGGCCGGCAGGCAGTCGGCGGCGACGCAGGAAAAGTGGGTCTTCTCGACGATGACGGCGCTTGGCGCAACGGCCTTGAGGGATTCGAGGGTGTGGCCAAGGCCTTTTGGGTACTGCTCGGAAATCACCGTAGGCAGCTCCAGGTCGGCGGTGGCTGCCAGCAACCAGCGCGCCCGGGCCTCTGTGCCTGCGGGGTCGCTCATGGCGCCGATGAGTTTTTCCTGGATGTCGACCACCAGCAGCGTGGCGCGTGTTGAATCGATCAGCATTGTCAGCCCCTTGCCTGGAAAACCGTGGCCGTGACGCCACGCAGGCGACAAGCCTCGCCCAGTCAAGGGGTAACGTCAATCAGGCGGTGAGCCGCAACGGTTCGAGTGCGCCGGTGAGCGCACCCAGCACACGGTCTTCATGTTCGTGGATGAAGAAGTGCCCGCCGGGGAACATCTCGAGGCTGAACTCGCCCTGAGATTCGCGGCGCCAGGCCTGCAGCTGTTCGGCGTTGGCGCGGTCGGTGTCGCCGCCGAGCACATGCAGCGGGCAGTGCAACGGCGCCCGCTGACGGTAGGCATAGCGGCCGCACAGCAGGAAGTCGGCGCGCACCACCGGCAGCGTCAGGCTCATCAGCTCTTCGTTGGCCAGCACTTCCTCGGGCGTGCCGCCCAGCTTGCGCAGCTCGGCCAGCAGCGCTTCGTCGCTCTTCGGCTCGCGCCAGTTCGCGCCGTCGTAGTCCTCGCGCCGGGTCGGGGCCGCCGTGCCGCAGGCGAACAGCGCCAAGGGTGGCGGGCAGCCCAGTGCCTGCAGCTCGTGGGCCAGCTCGAAGGCCACCAGCGCCCCCAGGCTGTGCCCGAGCAAGGCGTAAGGGGCGTTGGCCGCCAGGCGTTGCTCGCTGGCCAGTTGCCGGGCCAGGGCCTGCATGTCGGTGTGCAGCGCCTCGCCCAGCCGCGCGCCACGGCCCGGCAGCTCCACCGGGCGCACCTGCAGCCAGGCCGGCAGCTTGCGCCGCCAGCGGCTGTAGACCATGGCGCTGGCCCCGGAGTACGGCAGGCACAGCAGGTTCACGGTGCTCACTGCGCGGCGGCTGCGGCCATCTGCTGGCGCAGGCTCAGCGGGCGCATGTCGGTCCAGACTTCGTCGATCCAGGCCAGGCAGTCCTGCTTCAGGCCGCTTTTGCCGGCCGCGCGCCAGCCATTGGGGATGGCCTTGTAGTCTGGCCAGATGGAATATTGCTCTTCGTGGTTGATCACTACCTGGAACACGATGTCGTCGCGGTCGAAAACGGAAGTCATTGCCTGTCTCCTTGGATGATGAGGGCCGAATGCGCGGGGCGCAGCGTGGCTCTCAAGGAAACGAAAAGCGCCTGGGGAAAATTAGCCGGGTACGCCGGTCGATGACCTGGCCTGGGCAATGGCGGCCTGGATCGCGCTGCGGGCCTGGGGGCTGTTCTTCCAGCAACTGGAGCCGACCAGGCTGGCGGCGGCTTCGACAATCTGCCGGGCGTCGGCCTGGGCCAGTTGTGCCAGCGAGCTGTAGCCCAGCTGTTCCAGGCGCTGCAGCACGGTCGGGCCAACGCCCTTGACCGCCAGCAGTTGCTCACGTTCATCGGTTGAAAACGCCATCCTCACCTCCTTGTGATGTTGCGGCTTTGCAAGCGCCGCGGATGATGGCATATATCGTCTTCTGCCCGCCAACCCCGCACCTGGAGAACTCCCCCATGCTCGGCGTGACCGACTACGGCGCTTTCGTGATTGCGTTCCTGATCCTGCTGGCGATCCCCGGCCCCGGCAACTTCGCCCTGATCACCGCCACCGGCAAGGGCGGCATCAAGGGCGGGCTGGCCGCCACCTTCGGGGTGATCCTTGGTGACCAGGTGCTGATGTGGCTGGCGGTGGCCGGCGTGGCCACCTTGCTGGCCGCGTACCCGGCAGCCTTCCACGTGGTGCAGTGGGCCGGCGCCGCCTACCTGGCCTGGCTCGGTTTGCGCATGGTACTGAGCAAGCCCGGCGCGGCGCCGCGCGACAGCGGCATGGCCGGCGGCCGCTACCTGCGTCAGACCATGATGATCACCCTGCTCAACCCCAAGGCGATCATGTTCTACATGGCGTTCTTCCCACTGTTCATCGACCCGGTAAAACACCAGGGCATGTTGACCTTCGGCTTCATGGCAGTGACCGTGGCAGCGCTGACCCTGCTCTACGGGCTGGTGGCCGTGCTGCTCACCCACCACCTGGCCGAGCGCATGCGTGCCAGCCCACGGGTCAGCAACCTGCTGGAGCGGTTGGCGGGTGCCTGCCTGGTAGGGTTCGGGATCAAGCTGGCGGCGATGCGCTAGGCACCACCCAGCAGGTCATGGGCATCCAGCAGGCGATATGCCACCTGCGGATTGCGCTCCAGGCCACGGCGGATGGCGGCGGGGATCGCCTGGCGGGTCTTGCGGCACAGGCCAGGCAGCGCCTCCAGCTCGATGACGATGCCGCGCATAGTGCGTACCTCGTTGTAGCCGGGGGCGATGTGCACACGGATACCGAGGTTCTGGTACAGGCGCCCTTGCAGATGGTGGAGGTCGTCGAGGTCCTTGAGGTTTTCCAGGCGTTCGACCAGGCGCTTTTCTTCCTCGCGGGTAAGCAGCAGGATGCGCCGCCCTTCGGCCGGGCCGTCGAGCAGCTGCTCGCGGCCGCAGTCACAGGCGCCTGGGGGGCATGGGTGACGTAGTGGAGGTTGGTTGGTCATGGGGCAAGGATAGCGCCTTTCATGAGGTTGGCCGCAGGCCCCACAACCTCGGCAAGCCAGGCACTGCCATCGCGTCAACCGGGGCTGCGTTGCAGCCCTTCGCGGGCAAGCCCGCTCCCACAGGTACAGCGCATGATTCAAGCAATGCGCACATCCTGTGGGAGCGGGCTTGCCCGCGAAGGGCCGCAAGGCGGCCCCAGTCACTCATGGGAACAGCACGACGTCACTTGAACGGGCCTTTCACCCAGCCACTGTGCCGGCCTGATCAGGTAGCCGTCGGGGTCCTGCACCAGGAACTGGCGCAGCCCCACTTCAGCCTCGCCCACCCGGTACCACACCTCCTCGCAGGGCCTGAACAGGGGCCAGCGTTGCTGCTCAAGACGTTCGATCAGTGGCTCGACCGCCACCACGTCGATCTGCAGGTGCATGCCCCGCCCCAGGGGTTTTTCCATCGGGCCGGTAAGCCAGTTGTCATCGGGATCGAGCTGTTCGAGCATGACCTGCGAGCCGTTCAGGTCCAGGTAGGCGAAACGCTGTTCCGGGCGTTGATAGGCGATGTCGAAACCCAGCAGTGAAACCCAGAAACCGAGGCTGGCCTCGAGGTCGCTGACGATCAGTTCGGGGACCAGGCTGTTGCGCTTGAGCATTGCGATCTTCCATGACGTGTTGGTTGGGCTAGCCCCTCACAGGGTGTCAGTGCGAACGCCGGGCGTCCACCAACGTGGCCGCGAGGTGCTGAACGAATGCGCGGTCGGCCGAAAGGCATCGGCCCCTTTCGCGTCAAAACACCCCAGCAGCAAGGCCACCGTGGGCGCATCGTCGATGGCCCCGAGCGAGCTGCCGCAGGTCGGGCAGAAAGCGCGGCTGGAGCCTTCGGATGAGCGATACAGGCTCGGCGCCCCGCCCTCCCCGGTCCACGACACGTCGGCCTTGTCGAATTCCACCCAGCACAGGGTAAGGCTGCCGGAGTGACGCTGGCACATGTGGCAGGAGCAGGTGTGTGGAAACCGCGGCGTACCGCGAGCGCTGAAGCGGATACGGCCGCACAGGCAGCCGCCGTTGTGAGTAGGCATGGGGGCGCGTCCTTGGCTGATGAAAACGCCAGGACGGTAGCTGGGCATGCTCAACTGTAAAGCGTGAAAATGTTACGGCGAAATGCAACGGCGCTATGCTGGCCTGCCAACTGGTAAAGTGCGCGCCCTCCTTTGCGCCAATGATGGAAAGCAACCGATGCACAAGATGATCGAGTTCCTCGCGGTGGTGGTGGTGTGCACCGTCATCGGCGTGGCCTGCGAACAGTACGACGTGAACCGCTACCTCAAATGGTTGCTGATGGCCCTGCCGGCGATCGTCTGGGTGCGTCTGCGCAACCCCTTCCTGCGCTGACTGGAGCCAGCATGCACGACCTGCAACTGAACGCCGACCTGTCCCGCCCCGTGACCGTGCACGGCGCCGCATTGCCGTGGCTGCCCAGCCCACTGCCGGGCGTCGAGCGGCGCATGCTGTACCGGGTCGGCGGCGAGCAGGCGCGGGCCACCTCGCTGGTGCGCTATGCGCCGGGCAGCCGTTTCAGTGCCCATGTGCACGGTGCCGGCGAGGAGTTCGTGGTGCTGGAAGGGGTGTTCGAGGATGAGCACGGCCGTTACCCGGTCGGCAGCTACGTGCGCAACCCACCGGGCAGCGCCCATGCCCCGGGCGCCAGCGAGGGTTGTGTGATCTTCGTGCGCCTGCGCCAGTTCCATCCGCAGGATCGCCAGGCGCTGGTGATGCAGTTACCCGCGCAGGGCGGCATGCTGTTCGAAAACGACCATGAACGGGTCTGGCTGCAGGTGCTGCAGCCCGCTGATACATGCCGCTGGGACAGTGGCCGTGGGCTGGAGCTGCTGGTACTGGCCGGCCAGTTGCACGGCTCGGCGGGCAGCCTGCCGACCTGGAGCTGGATGCGTCTGCCGGCGGGGCAGGCCGTCGAACTCAAGGCCGGCAGCGAGGGCGCGCGGGTCTGGCTGAAAGAGGCCGCGCTGAACCTGGGGGGCTAAGCCCCGCCCAGCGCCTCACGGAAGCGCCGGGTGCTGGCCGCAGCCAGCAGCAGCCCGACCACCGCCACGCCCCCGCCAACCATGCCGATATTCGCCACACCCGTTTGACTGCTGACGATACTGCCCAGCAGCGCACCACCGCCGATGCCGATGTTGTAGATGCCCGAGAACAGCGCCATGGCCACATCGGTTGCATCCGAGGCGAGCTTGAGGGTCTTGGATTGCAGCGACAGGCTGAAGCTGAGGATCGCGATGCCCCAGACCATGCTCAGGCCAGCGAACAGGTAGAAGTTGCCCGACAGCGGCAACAGCAACAGCAGGCACGCCGCCAGCGCACCGATCGAACCGACCAGGAAGCCATGGGGGAAGCGATCGCTGTAGCGACTGAACAGCAGCGAACCGAACACGCCCGCGCCACCGAACAGCAACAGCAGCAGCGTGGTGCGCTCGCCGCCGATCTGCGCCACGTGCAGGGCGAAGGGTTCGATGTAGCTATAGGCCGTGAACTGCGCGGTGATCACCAGCGTCACCAGCACATAGGTGATCACCAGCGCCGGGCGCTTGAACAGGATCGGCAGGCTGCGCAGCGAGCCCGAGTTCTGGCTGGGCAGCAGCGGCAGCGATTTCATCAGGCAGAGCATGGTCGCCAGCGCCACCCCGGCGATGCCCAGGAAGGTCACCCGCCAGCCCAGCGCCTCACCCACCACCCGCCCCAGCGGAATACCCATGACCATGGCCAGGGTGGTGCCGGTGGCCAGCAGCCCGAGCGCCTTGGCCTGTTGCCCCGGCGGCGCCACCCGCACCGCCAGCGACGCGGTGATTGCCCAGAACACCGCGTGGGCCAGGGCGATGCCGATGCGGCTGACCAGCAGCATGGCGAAGCTTTGCGCCTGCCACGACAGCACATGGCTGACGATGAACACCAGGAACACCAGCAACAGCAGGCGGCGGCGCTCGATGTTGCGGGTCATCAGCATCATCGGCAGCGAGGCCAGCGCCACCACCCAGGCGTAGATGGTCAGCATCAGGCCGACCTGCGCGGTGGTCATGTCAAAGCTGCGGCCGATGTCGCTGAGCAGCGCCACCGGGACGAACTCGGTGGTGTTGAAGATGAACGCCGCCAGCGCCAGGGCGATGACGCTCAGCCAGCTGCCGGTGCCGGCGGTGGGCGGCATTGTGGTAGGTACGGGGCCATTCATGTGAAGGGGTGATTCTCCGCGGGCAAGGCAACAGGGCGCGCGCCGGCGGCCGGGGATCAGGGCCGTTGACGCACGTGTTGTTATTGGAAGGATGCCAGGCATGGTACGCATCGAGGCCGGGTGTCACAACCGAACAGATGTTCGCCGGTGTTTTTGCAGCGCCTGTGAGATCGAGCGCCGCGCGGGCGGCGCTCGATCTTGAGGGCGCTGCACCTCTATCGCCCTGCACCTGGTCGCCCTCATGCACCCTCAAAGCAGGCAAACCTTCAGCCCTGCAACGTCGCCATGTCGATCACGAACCGATACTTCACATCCCCGACGATCATCCGCTCATACGCCTGGTTGATGTTGCGGATATCGAGCATCTCGATATCACAGCTGATCCCGTGCTCGGCACAGAACTCAAGCACCTCCTGGGTTTCAGCAATTCCGCCGATCAACGAACCGGCCAGCACCCGGCGCTTCATCACCAGGTTGGCGGCATGCACCGGCGGATCGACCGGTTCGATCAGCCCGACCAGAATATGCACGCCACCGAACGCCAGGGTTTCCAGGTAAGGGTTGAGGTCATGCTGCACCGGAATAGTGTCGAGCAGGAAATCGAAACGCCCGGCAGCGGCGCGCATCTGCTCGGCATCGGTGGACACGATCACATGGTCGGCGCCCTGGCGGCGGGCTTCTTCGGCCTTGCTCGCCGAGCGGGTGAACAGGGTCACTTCGGCGCCCAGCGCCTTGGCGAACTTGATGCCCATGTGGCCCAGGCCGCCCATGCCCAGCACCCCGACCTTGTGGCCAGGGCCGACGCCATGGTGCTTGAGTGGCGAGTAGGTGGTGATGCCGGCGCACAGAATCGGCGCTGCGCTGGCCAGGTCCAGGCCCTGGGGAATGCGCAGCACGAAGTGTTCGCTGACCACGATGCTGTTGGAGTAGCCGCCCATGGTGTTGCTGCCGTCCACACGATCAGGGGTGGCATAAGTCATGGTCGGGCCTTGCAGGCAGTACTGCTCGACGTCCTGACGGCAGGCCTCGCAGTGCCGGCAGGAGTCGACCATGCAGCCCACGCCGACCAGGTCACCGACCTGATAGCGGCTGACTTTTTCGCCCACCGCCGTGACCCGGCCAACGATCTCGTGGCCCGGCATCAGCGGGTACACGGCAATGCCCCACTCGTTGCGCGCCTGGTGAATGTCGGAGTGGCACACGCCGCAGTAGAGGATTTCGATGGCAACGTCATCGGCGCGCGGGCTGCGGCGCTGGAAGGTCATGGGAGCCAGGGGGCTGCTAGGGGTCTGGGCGGCGTAGCCGATGGCGTTGTACATGGGGAACCTCGCAGGAGTGAAACGATTCAGGCGGCGCATTTTGGGCGCCCAAACCGCCCTCGCCCATCGCCGATTCTCCGGCATGCATGCCTGATTCTCCGGAATCGCCAGGCCACCTCTGGCGCTGAACTGCGATTCTGCGAAGATGCCACTGTCCGATTCTCTGCCCAGGTTGACCATGCACCTCACCCGCCATGTGGATGCCAACGCCACGCTTTGCTCATTGATACGCGGCCTCGCCACGCGCCCAGGCTTCGTCCCAACCATGCTGTCTCAGGTAAAGGTGCTGACCTGGGACCACTACGTGGCCAGCAGCCCGCAGATCTACGAGCCCAGCCTGATCATCCTGGCCCAGGGCAGCAAACTGGCTCGCCTGGGCCCGCGCACCCTGGAGTACGGAGCCGGGCATTACCTGATCCAGGCGCTGTCGGTCCCCTTCATGTGCGAAACCTTCGCCACCCCGGACGCGCCGCTACTGGGTGTAGCGGTGGACATCGACCGGGCGCAGCTGGGTGAGCTGGTGCAAAGCATGAACCTGGCACCGGATCCGGCGGTGCAGGTGCAAACCCCGCAGTCGATGAGCTCGGCGGCGTTGGACGCGGCCATGCGCGACAGCGTCGAACGCCTGCTGCAGTGCCTGCAGGACCCACTGGACGCCAAGGTGCTGGGCCCGGCACGGGTGCGCGAGGTGCTCTATTGCGCCTTGCGCGGGCCACAGGCCGGGGTGCTGCGGGCGCTGGTCGAACAGCAGGGGCACTTCGCCCGCATCGGCGCCGCCCTGGCCTTCCTGCGCGAGCATTACGCCCAAGCCCTGAGCGTGGAAGAGCTGGCCAGCCGGGCCAACATGAGCGTGTCGACCTTCCACGAGCACTTCAAGCGCAGCACCGACCTGGCGCCGATGCAGTACCTCAAGCGCCTGCGCCTGCTCAAGGCCCAGCAGATGCTGATCGGCGAAGGCCTGGGTGTGGCCCAGGCGGCGCACCGGGTCGGCTACCAGAGCACCTCGCAGTTCAGCCGCGAGTACAAGCGCGAGTTCGCCCGCAGCCCAGGGGAAGAGCAGCCGTACCAGAGCTTGCCGGTGTAATGCTGGCAGACCGCCCGGGCACCAGACGCGCAAAAGCAAGAAGGGCGACCCTTTCGGATCGCCCTTCTTGATGCCCGTAAACCGGGACTTTGTTTGGTAGGCACAATTGGACTCGAACCAACGACCCCCACCATGTCAAGGTGGTGCTCTAACCAACTGAGCTATGTGCCTGTCGTGTGGTGCGCATATTAGTGATCGAAGCCCTACCTGTAAAGCGTTTTTTTCAAAAAAATCAAAAACTTTGCGAAACAAGCCAGATTGGCCGGCAAATGGCCAACCTGTGGTTGCTGCAGACCAGCGACATGCTGTCGGTGGCGTCCGGTCGGGTGGAAGGTACAACGGTCGACACAGTAACTTGCATAATGAAAGTTACTAGAGGATAGTCACTCCATCCAAGGCATGACATCCAAGGTCAAGACCATGAAGAAAGCCAGCTTCCAACCCATGCCCTGCCCGGTGGCCCGCGCCCTCGAACACATCGGCGACGGCTGGAGCCTGCTGATCCTGCGCGACGCCTTCTACGGCCTGCGCCGCTTCGATGAGTTCCAGCACAGCCTGGGCATCGCCAGCAACACCCTCACCCGCCGGCTCAACGACCTGACCGCATCAAACCTGCTCGTGCGCCAGCCCTACCAGCACAACCCACCCCGGTTCGAATACCACCTCACCGAGGCCGGCCGAGACCTGCGCCCGGTGATCCTGACCCTGATGGCCTGGGGAGCGAAGCATGCCGAGGGCTCGAAGAAGGTCTACCTCGCCGACGAGCACACCGGCGAGCCGGTTGCCCTGGCGCTGGTGGATACCAACACCGGCCGCCCCATCACTGCGGACGACCACCGGCTGCGCATTTCGCCCGATGCCGACCCGCTGACCCATTGGCGCGCCGAAACCGGGCGGGCCCACCGCCAGGGCGATGCCCTGGCCAGCCCCCTCCCCAGCCAAGCCTCTGCAGAGGACTGAACGCCATGAACGCTCACGTTGCCCCCACCCCCGAGCAGTCCGCCCCGCCCACGACTAACAAGCCGGGCAGGAAAAAAGCGGCCTTGCGCCTGGCCGCGCTGGCACTCGCGGTGGTCGGCGCCGTGGGCTATGCCGGCCACTGGTGGTCGAGCGCGCGTTTCATCGAAGACACCGACGATGCCTACGTGGGCGCCGACGTCACCGTGATCAGCGCCAAAGTGCCGGGGTATATCAGCGAAGTCGCGGTGCTGGACAACCAGTTCGTCAAAGCCGGTGACCTGCTGGCGCGCATCGATGTGCGCGACTACCAGGCGGCACTGGCCAAAGCCGACGGCGCCGTGGCCGCGCAACGGGCTCGCCTGGCCAACCTGGATGCAGTCGAGCTGCTGCAGCAGGCCATCATCAGCCAGGCCAAGGCCCAGATCGACGCGCGCAGCGCTGAGGCGCAAAGGGCCCAGCACGACCGCGCCCGTTACCAGACCCTGGTGAACAGCCAGGCGGTGTCGGTGCAAAGTGCCCAGCAGGTCGAAGCCACCTGGAAAACCGCGCTGGCCGACCGCGCCCACGCCGATGCAGGGTTACTGGCGGCGCGCCAGCAACTGGCGGTGATCGGCACCCAGCGTGAGCAGGCCCTTGCGGCCCTGGCCCAAACCGAAGCGGACCGCCAGCAGGCGCAACTGAACATCGGCTACACCGAACTGCGCGCTCCGGTGGACGGTTATGTGGGCAACCGCCGGGCCAAGGTGGGGGCTTATGCCGCCGCCGGTAGCCAGTTGATTTCGGTGGTACCCGCCCACGGCCTGTGGGTGGACGCCAATTTCAAGGAGGATCAGCTCTCCCGCATGCAGGTGGGCCAGGCCGTCAAGGTTACCGCCGACATCCTGCCGGGCCGCACCTTCCAGGGCCACGTCGAGAGCATCGCGCCGGCTACGGGCGCACAGTTCAGCGTGCTGCCCGCCGAGAACGCCACGGGCAACTTCACCAAGATCGTGCAACGGGTGCCGGTACGCGTTCGCCTGCAAGGCAGCGATGCCGAATTCGGCGCGCTGCGCCCGGGCCTGTCGGTGGTTGCCGAAGTCGATACCAGGCCCCAGCCCCTGCCGCAGCCTGAGGTTGCGTCGGCAGGCCGGCCGTGATCAGCGAACTGCCCGCCCTCAGCCCCGCGCAAAAGGTCACGGCCTTTGCCTGCATGTGCGTCGGGATGTTCATTGCCCTGATCGATATCCAGATTGTCTCGGCGTCACTGAAGGACATCGGAGGCGGGCTCTCTGCCGGCGCCGACGACACCGCCTGGGTGCAGACGGCCTACTTGATCGCGGAGATCATCGTCATCCCATTGTCGGGCTGGCTGTCGCGGGTGATGAGCACACGCTGGCTGTTCGCCGCCTCGGCCGCCGGCTTCACCCTGACCAGCCTGCTGTGCGCATTGGCCTGGAACATCCAGAGCATGATCGCCTTTCGCGCACTGCAAGGGTTTCTCGGCGGGTCGATGATCCCGCTGGTATTCACCACAGCGTTCATCTACTTCAGTGGCAAGCAACGGGTGATCGCCGCCTCGGTGATCGGCGCCATCGCTTCGCTTGCCCCCACCCTGGGCCCGGCGGTGGGTGGTTTGATCACCGATATCTCGTCCTGGCACTGGCTGTTCTACATCAACCTGGTGCCCGGCCTGTTCGTCACCGTCGCCGTGCCGCTTCTGGTCAAGGTCGACCGCCCCAACCTGGCCTTGCTCAAGGGCGCCGACTACCTGGGCATGGGCTTGATGGCGCTGTTTCTGGGCTGCCTGGAATACACCCTGGAAGAAGGCCCGCGCTGGAACTGGTTCAGTGACAGCATCATCGCCACCACGGCCTGGGTGGCCGCCATCTGCGGTGTGTTGTTCGTCTGGCGCAGCCTGAAGATCGACGACCCCATTGTTGATCTGCGCGCCCTGCGCGAGCGCAACTTTGCCCTGGGCTGCCTGTTTTCCTTCATTACCAGGATCGGGATTTTCGCCACGATCTACCTCACACCACTGTTCCTCGGCCGGGTTCGCGGCTACGGCGCACTGGATATCGGCCTGGCGGTGTTCTCCACCGGGGTGTTCCAGTTGCTGGCCATCCCGGTCTACGCCTTTCTGGCCAACCGCGTGGACCTGCGCTGGATCCTGATGCTGGGGTTGGCGCTGTTCGGCATTTCGATGTGGGACTTCTCGTCGATCACCCATGACTGGGGCGCCAAGGAACTGCTGCTGCCCCAGGCCATACGCGGGTTCGCCCAGCAGATGGCGGTGCCGCCGACCGTCACCCTGACCCTGGGCGCACTGTCGCCGGCGCGCCTGAAACTGGCCTCGGGACTGTTCAACCTGATGCGAAACCTCGGTGGCGCGATCGGCATCGCGGCCTGTGCGACCGTGCTCAACGATCGCACCAACCTGCACTTCCTGCGCCTGGCCGAACACCTGAACGCCAGTAACGAGGGCATGAACCGCTGGCTCGAGCAATGGCGCGACAACGCCCAGGCACTGGGCCAGAACAGCCTCGACGCCGGCCAGGCGGCGTTGCACCAGCTGTGGGGCCTGACCTGGCGCGAAGCGCAGACGCTGACCTTTGCCGATGCGTTCCTGGTGATCATGCTGTGCTTTGCCGTCGCCACCCTGCTGGTGCCCCTGATGCGCAAGGTCCAGCCGCCGCCACAGCCATCAGCCGACGCGCATTGATACCCCGCGCCCGGACAAGGTGCACAGGGCGTGCCCTTCAAGGAATGACGAAGTTCACCTCGATGTTCCCACGCGTCGCCTTGGAGTACGGGCAGATCTGATGGGCTTCGTCCACCAGGCTCTTCTTGTCCACTTGCGCCAGGCCTGGCAGGTGCACGGTCAGTTGGGCGGCCAGGATGAAACCGCCGTCGGCGCTGTTGCCCAGGGAGACTTCGGCATCCACCGCCACACCTTCCGGTAGGCGTAATTCGAGCTTCTGCCCCGCCCGGCGCAAGGCGCCGATGAAGCAGGCCGACCAGCCAATGGCCAGCAGCTGTTCAGGGTTGGTACCAGGGCGGCCGGAGCCGGGCGGGCTCAATGCCAGGTCAAGCTCGCCGTCGATGGCCTGGCCGCGTCCGTCGCGGCCACCGCTGGTGTGGGTGCGGGCGGTGTAGAGGATGGTGGTCTGCTGGGTCATGCTGCTGCTCCTTCACAAAGGTAAGGGAAGGCTTGGCCGGGCCAGTGGCCCGGCGCCGTGCCTTGGGTATTGCCGAGGTTCAGTTCTTGGCCTGGCTCAGCTTGCTGTACAGGTCGGCCGGGAATGGCTTGCCATTGGCGTCGAACTGGCCCTTGCGGAACTGGTACACCTCGCCTTCCGACAGGTAGCCGTCGTGGTTGGCGTCGATGGCGTCGAACTCGGCATTGGCCTTGGGCGCCACCGCCAGCAGTTCGGCGCGCGAGACACGGCCATCGTGGTCGGTGTCGGTACGGGCGAAGGAGGCATCGCCGCACTTGCCTTCACCGCACTTGCCTTCCGCCTGGGCGCCCTTGGCCTGGGCTGCGCCGGCGCCGCACTTGCCTTCCGCAGCCTTGCCGGCAGCGACTTGGTAGCCCTGGGGCAGCGCCTCCACGGCGAAGGCCGAGGCGCTGAGATTGATACCGCCCACCAGGGCGATGGTGAGCAGGCCGATACGAGTCTTGGTGTTGGACATGTGTTGCTCCGATAGCGGTTGGGTTGTGCCATGAGGGCCCGGAACATCGCCGGCAGGCTTTTCGTTCGGGCTGACGCATTTGGCCCCAGGCGTGTATCCGGGGCGTATCCATCGGCAGCGGTATTTGTAAGCGAGGTTGCAAAGGCCGGGGGCGGATACAAAGCGATACATCCTCGGGTCGAGGTGGGTACCGGTGCCCGCTCGACCGCCAGGGTGAACCGGGCATCGCCTTTTTGACATGTTTATTTTCACTGCATTGATTTATGAAATTAATTGTGTCAATTTCAGTTCCGCCGCCCCCTCGCCCATGCAGCGCCGGGCGGCATTGCCCACCCACCGGAGTCGATAAAATGAACAAGACCGGACTTCTTGGCGCACTGGCCTTCTGTGCCTGCAGCGCCCTCGCCCACGCCGATGAAGCAAGCCTGCGGATCGGCATCGAGGCGGCCTACCCGCCCTTCTCCTACCGCACGCCCGAAGGCGAGCTTGCCGGCTTCGACTACGACATCGGCAATGCCCTGTGCGCGCAGATGCAGGTCAAGTGCCAGTGGGTGATCCAGGAGTTCGACGGGATGATTCCGTCGCTGAAGGTGCGCAAGATCGACGCCGTGCTGTCGTCCATGTCGATCACCGAAGACCGCCTCAAGTCGGTCGATTTCACCGACCGCTACTACCACACGCCGGGCAAGTTCGCGATGAAGGCTGGCAGCCAGCTCAACGTACCTGCCGTGGACCTGAAGGGCCGCAAGGTGGGTGTGCAGCGCGCTTCCACCTATGACCGTTTCGCCACCGAGCAACTGGAGCCTGCGGGCGTCGAAGTGGTGCGCTATGCCTCGCAGAACGAAGCCTTCCTCGACCTGGTGTCCGGGCGCCTGGATGCCACTCTCGCCGACATCGTCAACACCGAGGAGAGCTTCATCAAGACCCCCGCCGGCCAAGGCTTTGCCCTGGTCGGGCCGGACATCAGCGACCCTCAGTACTTCGGCCGTGGCGCCGGTATCGCCGTGCGCAAAGGCGACACTGCCAACCTGGCGCGGCTCAACGCCGCCATCGCCGCGATCCGCGCCAACGGCACCTACCAGCAGGTGCAGAGCAAGTACTTCCCGTTCGATATCTACGGCCAGTAACGCTGGCTTGCGAGGGTTTTCATCATGCTTCACGGCTATGGATCGAGCATTCTCGAGGGTGCCTGGCTGAGCATCGAACTGGCCCTGCTGGCCATGGCACTGGCCATCGGCCTGGGCCTGTTCGGCGCCGCCTGCCGGCTTTCCCCCCTCAAGTGGCTGGCGGCGCTGGGCGAGGTCTACACCACGGTGGTGCGCGGCATCCCTGACCTGGTGCTGATCCTGCTGGTGTTCTACGGCGGCCAGGACCTGGTCAACCGCCTGGCGCTGGCCTTGGGTTACTCGCAGTACATCGACATCAACCCCTTCATCGCTGGGGTCTGCACCATGGGTTTCATTTTCGGCGCGTACCTGTCGGAAACCTTCCGCGGCGCCTTCCTGGGCATACCCAAGGGCCAGGCCGAGGCTGGCGCGGCCTATGGCATGAGCGGCCTGCAGGTGTTCTGGCGGATCAGCCTGCCGCAGATGGTGCGCCTGGCGCTGCCGGGGTTCACCAACAACTGGCTGGTGCTGACCAAGTCCACCGCGCTGATCTCGGTGATCGGCCTGCAGGACATGATGTTCAAGGCCAAGAACGCGGCCGACGCCACCCACCAGCCATTCACCTTTTTCCTCGCCGTGGCGGCGCTGTACCTGCTGCTGACCAGTGTGTCGCTGGTGCTGCTGCGCGGCGTGGGACAACGTTACTCGGTCGGCTACAAAGCCGCCGAGCTGTAAGGGAGCCGCTGCGATGATGCTCGACTACCAGTTGATCTGGCAGAACCTGCCGCTGTACCTGAACGGCATTGCCCTGACCCTCAAGGTGCTGCTGATTTCATTGGCCTGCGGCCTGGCGCTGGCAATCCCCCTGGGGCTGATGCGGGTTTCGCGCAGGTGCCTGCTGCGCTACCCCGCCTGGCTTTACACCTACGTGATCCGCGGCACGCCGATGCTGGTGCAGCTGTTCCTGATCTACTACGGCCTGGCCCAGTTCGAAGCCGTGCGCCAAAGCCCGCTGTGGCCGTACCTGTCCAGCGCAACCTTCTGCACCTGCCTGGCGTTCGCCCTCAACACCAGTGCCTACAGCGCCGAGCTGCTGGCCGGCAGCCTGCGGGCAACCCCGCGCGGCGAGCTGGAAGCGGCCCGCGCCATGGGCATGTCACCCCTGACCCTGTACCGGCGCATCCTGCTGCCCTCGGCCTTGCGCCGGGCCCTGCCGCAGTACAGCAACGAGGTGCTGATGATGCTGCAGACCACCAGCCTGGCCTCGATCGTCACCCTGGTGGACATCACGGGCGCTGCAAAAACCTTCAACGCGCGCTATTACCTGCCCTTCGAGGCGTTCATCACCGCCGGGCTGATCTACCTGGCCCTGACCTTCCTGCTGGTGCGCCTGTTCAAACTGGCCGAGCGCCACTGGCTGGCCTACCTGGCCCCACGCAAGCACTAAGGAGCCTGCATGCAGCACATTGACCATACCTTGCCCTGGAGCGCCTGCGGCACCCAGCGGAGCCTGCGCGTGTTGCGTTTTGGCAGCGGGCCGCGCAAGGCCTACATCCAGGCTGCGCTGCACGCCGACGAATTGCCGGGCATGCGCGTTGCCGTCGAGCTCAAGCGGCGCCTGCTCGAGCTCGAGGCCCAAGGCCGGCTCAGCGGGACCATCGAACTGGTGCCCCTGGCCAATCCGATCGGCATCGGCCAGATGTTCCAGGCCACCCATCAGGGCCGTTTCGAATTCAACAGCGGCAAGAATTTCAACCGCGACTTCCCGGCACTGACCCAGGCGCTGGTCACGCGCCTGGAGGGTCGCCTGGGCGACGACGAGGCCGGCAACGTGGCAACGATTCGCCAGGCCATGGTCGAGCTCATCGACGCCCTGCCGCCGCCGCAGTCGGAGCTGGACGGCTTGCGCCGGCTGCTCTTGCGCCACGCCTGCGACGCCGACCTGGTGCTGGACCTGCACTGTGATTTCGAATCGGTGATGCTGCTCTACGCCATGCCACAGCACTGGCCGCAGCTGCGCTCGCTGGCCGCGCGCCTGGGCGCCGAAGCGGTGCTGCTGGCCGAAGGTGCCGGCGGCGACGCGTTCGATGAAGCCTGTGCGGCGCCGTGGTTGCAACTGCGCGCGCACTTCCCCCAGGCCGAGATCCCCCTGGCCTGCGTGGCCACCACCATCGAACTGCGCGGCATGGCCGACACCGGCCGCGAGCAGTGCCAGGCCAGCGCCGAGCAGATCCTCGGCTACCTGGCCGAGCAAGGCCTGATCAGCGGCCACTGGCCGAGCGCACCGGCGCTTGGCTGCCAGGCCACGCCATTCGCTGGCGCCCAGTACGCCTACGCCGAGCACCCCGGCGTGGTCAGCTACCTGCAACCCCTGGGGGCGCAGGTGCGGGTCGGCGACCCGCTGTTCGAAGTGATCGACCCGCTCAGTGACCGCCACAGCGTGGTCCGGGCCAGCACCGACGGCATTCTCTACGCCCGCGAACGCCTGCGCTTTGCCCAACCGGGCCTGTGGCTGGCCAAGATCGCCGGCAATACCCCCATCCGCCAGGGTCGCTTGCTCAGCGACTGATACCTACGAGTACCGACCGATGAACAAACTGCACATCCAGGACCTGCATAAAAGCTACGGCAGCCACCAGGTGCTCAAGGGCGTGTCGCTTGCGGCCAACGCCGGCGACGTGATCAGCATCATTGGCTCCAGCGGCTCGGGCAAGAGCACCTTCCTGCGCTGCATCAACCTGCTCGAACAACCCAATGCCGGGGAGATCGTGGTCAACGGCGAGCAACTCACGTTACGCGAATGCCCGCGTGGCGGTTTGCGGGCGGCCGATCCGCGGCAATTGCAGCGCCTGCGTTCACGGCTGAGCATGGTCTTCCAGCACTTCAACCTGTGGTCGCACATGAGCGCACTGGACAACGTGATGGAGGCGCCGGTGCAGGTGCTGGGCATCAACCGCAAGGAGGCACGCGAAAAGGCCGAGCACTACCTGAACAAGGTGGGCGTCAGCCACCGGCGCGACGCTTACCCTGCGCACATGTCCGGTGGCGAACAGCAACGGGTGGCTATCGCCCGGGCACTGGCCATGGAGCCCGAGGTGATGCTGTTCGACGAGCCCACATCGGCGCTCGATCCGGAGCTGGTCGGCGAAGTGCTCAAGGTGATGCAGGACCTGGCCCAGGAGGGCCGCACCATGGTCGTGGTCACCCACGAGATGGGCTTTGCCCGCGAGGTGTCGAACCAGCTGCTGTTCCTCCACCAGGGCCTTGCCGAAGAACGCGGCGCCCCGCGCGAAGTGCTGGCACGGCCGCAGTCCGAGCGGCTGCGCCAGTTCCTTGCCGGCAGCCTCAAGTAAGCCCCCCGGCGCTCTGCGGCCATCCGCCGCGGGGCGCCTTGGGATACACTACGGCCCAACTTTTCAGGGAGCTTCGCGCCGGATGCCGAGCCATTCGAAGAACACCACCGTGTATGCCTCGCCGGTCATGCGCAAACTGTCGGAAAGCCTGCCCGAGCTGCCGCCTTCGCTGCGCAAGGTCGCCGACTACATTCTGCGCCACCCCTTGAAGGCCGCGACCCTGACCATCGAAGAGATGGCCCAGGCCACCGCGACCTCGCCGGCGGCGGTCAATCGCCTGGCCAAAGCCCTGGACCTGGGCGGCTACAGCGGCATGAAAGCAGAGCTGGTGACCACCCTGCAGCAGATGGTCTCGCCGGTGGACAAGCTGCGCAACGAGCTGGCCCAGCGCCCCGATGGCGATTTTGGCCTGCACGAGCAGATCCAGAGCGCCAGCAGCAACCTGGCGACCACCGCCAGCAACAACCAGGCCGACACCTTCGAAACCTTCGTCAAGCGTCTGCTCGCGGCACGCAAGGTCTATGTGCTGGGGTTTGGCAACAGCGCCTACCTGGCCAGCCTGGCAGCCTCGACGCTGGTGCCGTTCTGCAACGACGCCCTGGCCATCAGCATGGAAGGTGGCAACGAGAACGCCGCTTATAGACTGGCGGTGATCGACGAGCAGGACGTACTGCTGGCGATTGCCCTGCCGCGCTACTCCCAGGACACGCTGCAACTGTCGCGCTATGCCCGCGAGCGCAACGCCACGGTGCTGGCGATCACCGACTCGCCGGCCTCGCCGCTGACCGCCATTGCCCACCATGTGCTGTTCGCGCCCGCCGACCATCCGGTGCTGACCAGCTCCAACATCGCCGTGCTGGCGTTGATCGAAGGGTTGGTGGCCGGGGTGATGGCACGTAACAAGGAGGCGGTGAAACTGGCGACCGAACTGACCGAGAGCGTGATGGCCTATCTGCATGTGCCTGGCGGTAAAGGCAGCAGGGGTTAGCGGCGGGGCTGGCGCCCCGTACTGAAGTGACCAGCCAAGGATCTTGCGCAAAACAAGAAGGACGACTCTTCCCGAGTTCGGCGCTATGAAGCCCGGCGGGAAGGCCGGGTTACAGGTTTGCAGCCCGGTCAGGGCTCCTCCTCTGGGAGTATCAGGACGCCAATCATGTCCGCCAGCGCCAGCAGCTGGCCGAAGGTGTCCGGGTCGTGTTGCAGGTCCCGCCCCACATCGTGCTCTACGAGCGCCCCCTCACCAAGACGATCGCCAAACAGGACATAAGCCTCGGCTTGGTCATCCTGGCGAGAAATCCAGCGCAATCCTTGCGCCTCGAGCATGAACTGATGAAGCGCCTTCGCCCAGGACCTGGTGTAGCCATACTCCGATGCAGGCGTATCTATCAGGTGCTGGCGCTCGATGCCCAGCCGGCGGAGTGCCTTGGTCGAAAGGTCGACGAGTGTCAGGTCCCGGGCGGTACAAATGACAGAGTGCTTCAGACCATTGAGTCGCTTCTGCTGAAAAGTCTTCAGGCCAGCCGAGTAGCTCACGTCATGGAATGTCGTCTCCATCACCGCGCAATGGAACGTGCTGCCGGCGTAGAGGGTCGGGACTATCGCTCCTGCGGCAGTGGAGATCGGGCTGAATCGAGCATTGCCGCCCCCAGTGGCGTTGTGTTCAGTCGCACCGAAGCGTCCTTGGTGTACCCGGTGCAGCAAGGTGCCAGCGGGAAGGATGAAACGGGATACGTGGAGTGTGGTCGGTGGCTTATCAGGTTTGCACTGATCAGCCATGCGAAATCTCCGACACTTCCTCCCGGGCGGCTTCGAGCACACGGTCCGGGTCAGTGCGCAGCAGATCCTGCGGGCGCTTGGAGGCCAGCCAGCTGTTTTCGGACATGAACCAGTAGGCCATCTGCCAAGCGTCCTTGGCTGACTCAAGCACCATGATCACATCCTTCAGCTGAGACAGGGGCCTGTAGCTACGCGCCTCATCCAGCCCGTACAGGGGGAAATAATCCGCGCCATTGTGGGTGATGGCAAAAATGCGCTTCTCCCGCTTCCATTTACTTGGCTGCGAGGATGGATTGCTGGCGCTGAGCTTGGCCAGGCCCGCAATCTCGGACGCCGTGACCCAATCACCGCTTTCCAGAACAGCGGTCTTGGCCTTCATCAGCATCTGGGCTTGGTGGAGCTTTGTCGAGGAGATCGGCTCCAGGGGAACCATGACCTCCACGAGGCGTTGTATGGACTCACAGCTCACCGAACGCGCACGCCGCTGGAACTGCTGGTTCACCATGTCCAGGGTATATAGATACGCCTGCGCCGATGTCTTCGAGTTGCTGTTTACGGCTATGACGATATGGAAGGATTGCGTCTCCCCTTCCAGCTCTTCTATGTGATGGACTTCAGCGCCCCCTTCCAACGCCTCGAGGCCGTGATACTGATCCAGTTCATCGAACAGCACGACGGAGCGGCTGATCTTGATGACCTCTGCAGGCTCTGCCATGGCGAACTCCCTGATGATAGATATTACCGCTTTCGGCAATAACCAATCTAATCCTAGGAAGGATGGAGAGCAAGCCAAGGCCGATGGCTGGTGCTAGCTCGGAACGCGGTAATGAATTGGCCGTTGCCGCACCAATAAAGGATGTAGGTACACCGCCGCTCAGATATGGGCAGGCACGATCAGCGCCTCGGGGTGTGCGCGCAGATTTCGCGATCCAATGGCTAACAATGCCGACTTGAGCTGCCCGTTAGTGGCAGGGCTGCAAAAAATCCTGAAAATGCAAAAAGGACGACCCTCTCGGATCGCCCTTTTCGATGCCCGGTTACCCGGGACTTTGTTTGGTAGGCACAATTGGACTCGAACCAACGACCCCCACCATGTCAAGGTGGTGGCCGCACACCGCATAAGTTATTGATTTAATTGAAATTATTTAGACTTCCGATGACCTGAAAAGCGCGAAAACCCGCCTATAACAATCAATAACTTAGCGAGGGGTTTTGCAAATAGAACTGCGTAAAGAATATTTCACACCTCGTCCGCGCCATGAAACCGATGCTCGCAATTCTGTGGCGCAAGACTTCACGAAACCATCGTAAACCTATCCCCCAAAAATTCTCCACGCGTTTCCCCTGGCATAGCAGCCGAGAATGGTGCTATTGTTCGGCCACTTCGAGATGCTGGCCAGTTACTGGCCACAACAAGCCAGTTGGGCCGCCGTGCCACCCCTCGCTGGAAAAACCCATCGTAGCTGGGAAATCGGGAAATTACGGCGAAGTCTGAACCTCCCCGCCAACTGCTACATGAGACCGGGAGAAACAGCTAGAGGAGGGCGCCCCATGGGTGTTTTGAATCAGGCTGGTTCAGCAGCTTTACCTAAACGTCTCACGGCGTTTGGTGGCGTAGTCTGGGGTCTTTGCACCTACGGGCTCGACCCGGTGACCGCTGTTGTACTGGGTCTCATCGCTGCTATCGTTTTAGCGAAGGTGTAAAGCTAGGCCGCCTGACGCGTGCGATTCGGGCGGCCGGAACTACTCCCCCTTCTAAAAATTGCAGGAAGCAATGGACATCCTCAACATTGTCGGGCTTTGCCTGAACATGATTGGCGTCATTCTCATTTTCTTCTGGGCTCTACCTCAAAGCTTCGCTGATGCCGAAACCGGCCGCGGCTTAGAGGATGGGACAGTGATCAACGGAAAAACTGTTGGGCAGTGGAGAGAAGAAGCCAAACGTCAAAAGGCGCTAGCGAAAACAATTGCGTGGGTAGCCTTGGGCTTGATGTTTTCCGGCTTTTTCTGCCAGCTCATTGCCGCTGTATGGCCTCACCTGCATGCATGGATTGCAGCCTTTATCTGACGCTCGTAACCAATCCTCTGCCGCCTCTCTGCCAGCAGCGCCCGCACCTTCACCTCCAGGCTGTCGGTCTTGCGTAGTCCGGCAGCCGCCCACGGCGGCACCGCAACCTCCGGCGCCCGGCACGGCACCTGCACCGGCACCTCAACGCGCACGTACTGGACCAGCGGTTCAATCTTACCAGCGCACCCGACAAGGCCAAGGGTCAGCACCAGCCCGCTCCTACAGGCAAGGCCACGGATTGCGCGGCGTGCAGCCAAGAAAATGCTCGCTCCGATCCCACAGCTCCGCAAGCTCAGCACCAGCGTCATAGCCCAAGCTCCGTATCAATGATCGAGGTAGCGGCCTCGCACTGGTCGCCGCCAGTGCGCTCCTGCTGCAGTCGGTTCGCCGCGGCATAGTCGACTTTGGCGCTGTCCGCCGCTTCGTCCACGGCCTTCTCTGCCCCGGCCTGACGTACCTGCGCGGCCAGGGTCAGGTCGCCCAAGGCCTTGCCCTGCTCCGTCGCCAGGCCTGCAAGGTTCTCTCGGGCGGACGCGCAGGTGGCCACCTGGACCTGCTGGTCGTCCAGCAGCGGCCGGAAGTGGGTGGTGGTCGCCCAGACACCAACAGCCATACCCAGCAGCATCAGCAGGCCGGAGCCGGTGAGGCGCAGCGCCCAGGCCTTCACGCCAACACCCCGCCAATCTTCGCCCACTGCGCCAGCAGCTTGTCCAGGCGGTGCGGGTTCTGCCCGTAGCTGTTGCCAGGTAAGCTGGCCCAGATGTTCGAGCACTTGGCGATCGCTTCGGCAATGCGACCGGCCCTGATGTCGGCCAGGGCGCCACGCTCACGGATCTGCTGCAGCGCGACACGGTCCTGGTTCTCCGGCGTGAATCCACCCTGCAGGCGCAGGCTCACGCGGTAGGCGTCCCAGTAACGAGCCAACAGCTGGTATCGGCCTGCCGCCGTGCTGGTCACCGGCTTGCCATTGATGGGGAAGGTAAGCTTAAGGCGGGGATGATCCAGATAGCCGGTGAACAGGCCGCCACCGTATAGGACGTTGTATCCGTCATCGCTGCCCTTGACGGTCGTGGTGCCTTCCGAAAAGGCGATCAAGTCCAGGAAGCGGAGCATATTCGCGCCGCCCACCTGGACCTCTGTCAGTCGAGCCATGGTTTTCTCCAGGCAAAAAAATACCGGCATTAGCCGGCTGGTTTCGATTCAGGAGTGATCAGGCGGGGCGACTGGGCCGTTGCTCGACCTGCGGGAAGCCCGCGGCGCCCTCCTTCCAGGCGCGCAAGGCTCGACCATAGGCCTTCCAGTCGTCCGCAGTGCCTGGCACATTAGGGTCGTCGAAGGTGATGGCCTCCAGCTTGTCCTTGGCGTCAGCGATCTCGGCCGCTGCCCAGTCCAGTTCGCCCTGTGGATCTGGCCTGATATCGACAGAGGGATCGAACTCGAAGAACCCATCCGGAACATCTTCGAAGTCGGCGAGCGACAACACCACCCAATTTTCATCTCGGTAGCATTTGCAATCTACCTCTAGTTGCTCACCTGTTAATGCGTTAACAATAAGCCTTTTCATATTTTACTCCCATGCAACACTAACTGTGCCGGCCGTCCAGTTTTGTCCTGCTGTGAATCTGTACATATCAATACCTGTTACGTCAGAGCTAATTGTGATAGCCCCACGGGCATCGTAGACGTTGATAGATGCGTCAGCACAACCATTGAATTCCATGACCCAACCGCCAGAGCCAGGTGCATTGACAGTCTTAGTAAGCGTTATGGTGCCGTGCGCTGGAGCACCTACGTTAGTTGGCGTCAGAAACCAAGCGTCGGTTTGGGTCAAAAAACCTGCCAAAGAAGAGGCAGCGTGGTTTATTAATGCGCCCTTATAGCCAGTAGTTACCGCTCCAGCTGCTGTCCGAAGACGTATAGCTTGGGCACCTGTGGCGGCAGCGTGATCTTTAAGGATGATGGTGATTTTCGTTACCCAGCTTGGAATGCCCTCAATGGTAATGGAGTTCAGCCCGACAACGCTCGCCGGGGCGCCTGCTGCATAAGTCCTTCGCTTAGTTTGAAGGTTGGTAATAGCAGCCTGCTGGCTTGCGTAGCTGTCGGCCAGCGCAGCTACATCTGCAGCGCTGGGGGCCACGCCCCATGTACCATCCCCACGCAACACCTTGTCTTGATCGCCGGCAGCTGGTGCTGGAACCAGGCCAGGCGCCCCCGGCGCTGCGGCGTTGGCCCCAGTGAAGCTTGCTGCTGCAGCCTCCAAGCCGAGGTTATGCCTCGCCTCCGCTGCAGTTGCCCCGCCGGTGCCGCCTTGGTCGATAGGCGCCTTATCAAGAGTCGCAAGGGACTTCAGGCCGAGGTTGGCGCGAGCCTGCTCGGCAGTGGATCCCCCGGTGCCGCCTGCGTCGACAGGCAAGGGTTCGCCCGGGGCAGCGCCGCTACCGATAATGACCCACGCCGACCAGGTATCGGTGGATGCCGTGTACACGCGGTTCGCCACCCGGCCCGTGGACTTGTCGGTCGCCTGCTGCATCAGGTCGCCGGAGACTTCTTCGACGACGTCGATGCTCGAGCGCGTGAAGCCTGCGGGCCGGTTCGCGGCCGCAGCGGTACCGATCCATTTACCTGGGCTGCTGGCGTCGTTGAGGTTGGCAACCTCGCGGGCTGCGGCAATAGGGCCGGTCAGGCCCGTGTCATCCAGCTGCTTGAAGTTGCTGTTGATGCGCGTGAACGCGGTGCGTGGATCGTCACCGTCTGAGCCGGATGGTGGCGTACCCAGATTTACAAGCTGCATTGTCATGACAGCTCTCCTAATAGTTAGTTACGTCGATGGTCATGATGTAATACTGGTTGAATGCAGCGTATCGATACGGGATCTGTACGTTGGATGGCCCAAGTTCTCTCATCCCCGAAAACCCATCGGTGAAAGTTAGGTTGCCTCCATAATTGCCAATCACCAAGTAATACACCCATTGCCTGGACCACCACTGGAGGCCATTAAAAGTGAAGGGCTCGTTTAGCTGATAGCCAACTGGGCCTCCAACAAACACGGCCCGGTTCGCGCTATACGATTCAAGCACCCGTCTCCTGTTTGGGGCCTGCTGAGCTTCAGCTAAGAAGTTTTGACCGCTCCACGCCCCTACTGGCTTCATGTACTTCCCGTTTGACGAGAACGCTAGGACGCCTGACGCGGTATATACCTCAAGTCCATATGTAGCCGGGTCTGGCTGGATGTTCACCGAGAATTTATAAAACACGCACTGAGGAGACGCCGAGCCCGGCGTGCCGAGCCCTGACTGCGGGGTGAAGAAGCGATAGACAATGTTGTTGCCGGACACCGACGCGCTGTACAGGCCGACATCCACACCGATGCCTCTAAAGGCTACGACCCAGCCAACGGGGATGGTTACAGTGTAGAAGTACGCCTGCTCGGGCCATGCATTAATCCACACCCCTGTTATCGTCTGTTTGCCCGCGTAGATATAGTTGCTGTAGTTTTCCGTAACTTGCAGCACCCCATCATTATTAACCACCTCAAATCCTGCCGGCATCAGTAGTACCCGTACCTGACTTTATAGGAAGTGCGAGGAACTGCGAACGTGTCGTCAAATGCCCAACGGACGACCCTGCCATCAAGCCATATGCCAGGACCTGACCTGTTGAATATCCGCACCTCGCCTTCCACCATGATGAAAGGAGTGCCCGAATGGTCGGGCAGCGTATAGGAGCCGTTGGATGTGCCTGTATCGAGGCTCCCTACAAGTCGAGTAAGCCTCGTAGTGATATCAAGCACCAGGACCCCATTGGCATCCCACACCTGCAATCCTGCCGTCATGCCCAAATCCCCAGCCGAACCCGCATAGTCCCAGCGGGGTCGTAGACCCTGACAACCTGGTTGGTGATGTTCATCCGCCCCTGGTCTGGCTGATACCCGTTGATCTCAAACTCGTTTGTCACGAAGTTGATGCGGATACCCTGCTGGCCTGCGATGTAATTCGCACTCTTCAACTCCCCGGTGATGATCAGCTGAATGATGTCGGCCTGGTTGATGATCGCGCTGTTCATGAACACCTGGCCGTTGTTGATCGCGAAGACCGACTTCGGCACGCCGCCGGGCTGGTGCATGACTGCGAACAGGTCGGCCAGGAACACGATCATGGATTGCATGCCTTCCGGCGTGTTCTCCACGCTCAGGCCCATGCCGGCGCCGTAGTAGGTGCCGTTGTCGTCCACGCCCACCTTGATGTTTCGGGTAGCCCGCAGATCGCCATCGAGGCCGACCACAACCTCGGCCGTGTCCTCCGCCATGGCCTTCGTCTCGCCGACCTGGGCCGTCAGGGTTTCGCTGTCCCTGGCAAGCGCCGACACGTCGTCGGTGAGCGTTTCAACGGTGCGCACGACCCGCGCCAGGTTGTTGCCGACCTGGGCCTTGACCTCGTCCACCTGCTTGGCAATCGCCATGTCACCAGCGGCGAAGGCCGAGTAGACGGACCAGGCCCCGGCGTAGGAGCCAGTTTCGCCCGGGTACCAGCCTTCGGTGGCGCCGGCCATGTGAGGGGCCACCGCCGCTTCGACGCCGAGGATCCGGCTGGCCATGGCCGTCAGCTCGCCGTTGATCTCCTCGACGCTGGTTTCGACGCCGTCAAGGCGCACGGCCAAGGCCGCGACCATATCGCCGAGGCTCGCGTAGTCGCCCAGGTACTCCCAGTAGGCGGCGTTCGTAACCGGCGTACCGGCCGGCACATCGACACGGGCGCGGTACAGCTTGCCCTCGTGCTTGACCAGGCTGCCGGACAGGTAGGCCTCGCCAGGGTCCCAATCAGGGGCGCCCGCGAGGTCGGCGAGCTGCGCGGACAAGCTGTTGATCTGCGCCTGCAGCGCCGCGTCACCGGCCTGGAAGCGCTCGTTGACCGATCCGGGACCATCGCCGCTGACTTTGCCGATCTCGGTCAGTAGGTCTTGCCCAAGCTGGCTCTCCGTGATCTTGCCGTCCAGGTACTCGAGGAGCGCAGAGGCATCCGCGCTGGACTGCCCGTAGACCCAGGTCGACCAGGGTCCGATATTGCCCGTGCGGTCCACCAGGCGCGCGCGGAAGAACCGCACCACCGCAGCGGCCATGCCGGAGTTAACGTAGAGAGAGGTCGGGTAGGCGAACATGCCCAGCGCGATCGGATTCTGCCCCATGCTCTCCGAGGCCATCTCGACCTGTGTAAATGCGGTGTCCTCGGCGCCCTCTGGGAAGCCCCAGCGCAGCTTGATGCCCAGCACCTCGGATTCGGTTTGGAGAAACGCCACCTCCGGGGGCGGCGTGGTCTTCCCCTCGACATCCGTCAGTACGGAGTTGGTCGGGATCGAGGTCACATCCATTGCGTTGACCGCACGCACACGGGCCAGGTACTGGCCGGCATACACCCCGCGCACATCCACGGCCAGCTCACCGGTACGCGGCACTTTGATCCAGTCACGCGAACCCCATCGCCATTCCACGTCATAGGCTACGGCGCCGGGCGCTGCGTCCCAGCCTATGGTCATCGTGGTAACAGCAATGCCCTGCTCGACTGCTGAGTGGCTGCTGATCAGCACGCGGGCCGGCGCATCTTGCACGCCGGGTGGCAGCACGCTGATCGGCCTGTCGTCGATCATGGTGCCGTGATCGATGGCGTCGAACTTGCTCGGCTCGTGCTGGATCAGCTCCAGCTGGAACCGAGTCCACTCCGGCCGCGTCACGTTGCGGACATAGAACTGCATCAACTTGAGGTCGTCGTAGTCGATCGCCCAGCCGCACTCAGGCTGCGGGGCCTCGCTGTAGTCGGCCATAACGGTGATCCGCCGGCCGGATACTGAACGCACCTGGCGTGCTTCGGCCTTCCCGCTTGGCAGGTTGATCAGCAGGCGGGCGCCGGTTGGCACGTCGGCGTCACGATCGAGTGTCACGACGCGCCCAGCAACTGCAGCGATCCGGCCACCGTTTGCCCTGCCGGCCAGCATCGGGTCGGACAGCGCGATCACCGTGCCGGGCTTCGGAATGTAGCCGTCGAGGCCGACGTTGATTGTCGCGCCGCGGATCTGCAGCTGCTCAGTCAGCAGCGCCCACTTGCCGGCGCGCTGGGCCTGGCCACGACTGGTGCAGCCGACGGCCTCAACGGAAACGTCACGCACGCCATACTCGGCCATGGCGTCTTCGTCGAACACCGGCTCCTTGTCGGTCTCAAACCCCTGATCAGGGTCATCGAACGAGACCATGGCCAGGCTGTGTCGGTCGCGCCATTTGCTGCCGGTGTACTTGACCACGCCATCGCCGAGGATCTGCGACAGTGTGTAGGTGTACGCCGGATCCTGTGGCATATCGGCGTTCACGGCGATCTGGCTGCCATCCCAGTAGGCCAGGCCGTGAAAGATGGCGGCCAGGTCCTGGAGCACCGCCCAAGCCTCGGCCTGCTTCTGCAAATACAGGTTGCATGTGAAGCGCGGCTCCTGACCACCCTGCCCGTCCGGCACCATCTGGTCGCACCACTGGGCGATCCGGTACAGCGACCAGCGGTTGATCATCGAGGCGTCGATGCGGTCGCCCAGGCCGTAGTACGGGTGCAGCGCCAGGTCGTAGAACACCCATGCCGGGTTGTTGGTGTAGGCCTCTTTGAAGGAGCCATCCCAGACGCCGTTGGTGGTGCCGGCGCCGGAGGTGGCGTAGGTGCGCGTCGCTGGGTCGTAGTTCATTGGCACGCGGATGATGCGCCCGCGCATCAGGACGGCGATTTTGGCAATGTCCCCGCCGAACTGCTGGGCGTCGTACTCGATGCAGCCGACGGCTGTCAGCGGGTACTCTTGATCGCTATCGACAACCTCGGCGATAGCTTCGACGTACATGGCATCTTGCACCAGCGAGCTATTGGCCTCCGATGTCAGGCGGCGTGCGCGAATAGTCCATCGGCTACCTTCTGGCAGCTCGATGCGATGCGAGCGCTCATATTTGGTGACGTTCTTGCGCTCGACCGCAGAGCTAAGAACCTGCTGGTATGCCCCGCCATCGGTGGACACATCGATGGCATAGGCTATGTAGACCCCGCCGATGTTTCCGCCGCTATCTTGAGCTTGCAATTGCGGCCAGGAGAAGCGGACGCGAACCGCGTCGATCATCGCGTTGTTGATGGAGTGCACCCATGGAATGGCGCTGCGCAGCTCCTGCCCTACCTGAATCTCGTTGCTGGACTCGGTTACGCCAGCGAGCCGATCCTGGTGCAGCTCACCCGACCGAAACTGCCACTTCACTCCTGGATAGTTGATCGTGCCATCGTTGGCCATGATCGGCGTCCCGCCCAGCTTCACCGAGCGCAGGCCGTTCACCGGCCCGACGATGGGCCCCCAGCTCCACAGGTAGACCATCCGCGCCGTGGCGATCGAAGGCACGCTGTTTGAGGCGATGCTTGGCTGGACTGGCTTCTTCGAACCGCCCTTGCTGCCACTTACCTTCCGGCGGGGCGCAGCAGGTGCCTGCCTCGGTTTCCGCGTCAGTGCTTCACCCATTCAATCCTCCAGAAACGCGAAAACCCGCCTGAGCGGGTCCGTTGATTTGGGCCGTCACAGCCGGTCTTGCGTGTAGATCCCGCCAGACTCGACGGCGCCCCCTATCTCCCTTTCCCCGTAAAGCACTGGATAGGGATTGCCCTGGGCGATGGTGGTCACGGCTGAGCCGAAGCCGTAGCTGGGGTTGTTGCCGTCTTCGTTTCGATCGAGGCTGCCGGTCTTCGCCGTCGGCGACAGCATCTGCACCACGCCGCCGAGAGCCATGGCAGCGCCGCCCGCGATCAGTGCGAGACCTATGCCCGAGGACAGGCCGCCGGTGAAAACGCCAGCAACTACCAGCACAGCTCCGAGAACGACCTGGAACAGACCACCTTGCTTGCTGCCCTGGATGATCGGCGCGATGCGGATCTCTTCGGCATCGCTGCCCTGCAGGTCTAGCTCTTCCGGCGCCAGATTGCGGCGGCCGGAGAACACCGTGAACACCAGTCCGCGCTCCTCCCCCGTGGCAAGGAACTTCTCGAAGCCAGGCACCATCACGCAGAGCGCTTGCACGGCTTCGCGAGGGCTGTGCACGTCCAGCAGGTACTCGCGACCGAAGTGCTTGCGCAGGACACCGTAGAGCTTCACGGTTCGCTTCATGGCTGGTAGTCCTTGTGCCGCAGGATCAGCCGGCAGCGGCTGGCCATCGACCAGCCGTAGATATCGCGCGTCGAAGCGCGGCCGGCCATGTGGTGGTAGATGAATGGGCCGGTGCCACCCAGCGCCGCAGCGTCTTCGCTCGCCAGCGCCGGCTCGTCGCCCAGGTAGATCGCCGCATGGTTCGGGTGGAAGCACGGGCGGCCCGGTGACGGCACCATGAAAACGAGCATGTCGCCGCGGCGCGGCTCGTCTACCTGGTAGAAACCGGCGCCCCTGAAGTTGTCCTCGTAGAGGCTCGGGCCGTCAGCCTCTTCCCACCAGAGGTCCTTGCGCTCGAAGTTCGGCAGCTGCAGGCCGGCCTCGCGGGCGTACCAGTCTCGGCAAGCGCCCCAGCAATCGAGCAGGCCGTGGGAAAATTCGCGACCCAGCAGCGGCGCCGAGTAGCCGGAGGGCTTGAACCACTCCATATCGCCGCCGGGCCAGGCGACGATGCCCCACGGCACCTCATGCAGCTCGCAGCTGACGCGATCGGCCATGCTCGGGCGCGGCGTGGCGTCAGGGTGGCTGTGGATGATTGCCAGCAGCTCACCGCGCTCTTCGGCGTCGGCCAGGTCTTCATGGTGGAGCGTGAACTGGTCCCGCGGCGTCCTGGCCAAGTTTCGGCAAGGCACGTACTCGCGGCCACCGGCGGTCTTGATCAGCACCCCGCAGGCCTCTGCCGGGTGCGCGCGTTCGGCATGCTCGCGAATCGCGGCCTGCAGCTGTTGGTTGATACGCATGAGTTACCTCGAACTTGCGATCAGGCTTGCGCCCATCGAGCCGCCGAAGCGGCGGGTGTTGCCGCGCAGCTTGCAGCTGTTCCAGCGGCCCGCGCACCGATCAAGCGCCGGGTTGTCGGTGGGCTCGTTCTGCTTGGTGAACATCGCCGCGCCGGTGTAAGCGCAGGCCTCGCCCCGGTATCCGTTGCGCGTGGCCCAGCGGCACAGCTTGGTGATCTGCTGGCTGGGCAGCTGCACCCCGCCGAGATCGAGCGGGCTCGACAGCTGGAAGGTCACCTGCTCGCGGTCTTCCTCGGTCTTCTGCTCGATGAACCAGAGGTTTTCCCGCGCCTGGTTGGATGCGCTGGGGTTGCCCTCGGGGAAGTTGGCGGCGTCCAGAAAGTGCCGGAAGGTCTCGATGACCTTCACCTTGGCGCCCGCCAGATCCTTGAGGGCCAGGCACAGGGCCGAGACTGCACCGCGCACGCCGGAAATCTCGTTGGCCAGCTGCAGGGTTGGCGTTGCGGGGCGACCATCGCCGCGGATGTCGAAACCCTTGGCCTCGATCTGGATTGGCTCATACAGCTGGCCCTGCCAGATGATGTCGCCGTCCTGGGCGTGACCGTGGAAGCGCATCATGTTGCCGCCTAGGCGCGTGGCGTCCACCTCGTAGAGCCTGATCAGATTACCGGGCTCAAGCTTCTGGATATCGGATTCGAAAGTCATGAGGCCTCAGAAAGAAGAAACCCCGCAAGGGCGGGGTCAGTAGGGGGTGAATACCTGCTTCATGGTGAAGCTGATCTTGAACTGGCCGGCGCCCTGGGGGTCGAGCTTGTAGCCATTGACCTTGTAGCGGCCCTGGCTGCCGCCGGGCGGAGTCCAGAAGAACGACTTGTAGCCCTCGTGCTGGTCCAGGAAGTCACGCATCAGGCGTAGCTCTTGGCCGGTGTCGAGGCTGCCTACAGCCTGGTGCGACCACTCCTGTGACTTGCCATTTATCCCGGTGCCGCCCGACTGGACGTAGCCGTCGCCAAAGTCGTTCTCCCATACACGCTGCTTGATCTCTCCGGTCGCCCCCACCCGTGTGCAGAAGCTGAATGTCTCTGCCATTATTTTCTCCACATGCTGCCGCCCTGGCCGAACTCCTCGTTAACCACCTGGCGGATGGTTTGTCGTAAGCCCTCGCCCATCATTTCGCCCTGCCGGCGGGCAGCTTCATCGCTCATCCCTGGCTGGGCCTGGACGTTCACCGGCGCGTTGATCGTGATGCCGCCACCGCCAAGGCCGCCGCCAGCATCGTTCGCATTGCGCAGGTACTGGGTCAGGTCGCGGTTCTGGCCGGGGTTCAGCACCCGCTCGCCGCCATCGAGCAGCCAGGTGCCCTCCCGGGGAATGCTGTCGATGCCGTCGTGGGCCATACCCATGAGGGATGTGGATGCCACACCGGCCACCATCGGCGCAGTGGCCATTGCTGCGGTCATTGCCGCTGCAGGCGCCATCGCCGGGCCAACCATTGGGATAGCCGCGGTCGACGCGTAGGCATTGAGCTGGGCTTGGAACGCCATCGATTGGGCGTTGGCCACCATGCCCATGCCCGCCATCGACTGCGTGCTCTTGCCGACCAGCAACTGCACGGCCTGGTAAACCAGCCATTGGGCAGCCATGTCGGCCAGCGCCTGGACGCCGGCCTTCGCGAAACCGGTGACCATGTCCATCAGCGCATCGCCAGCATCGGCCGAGCCGGTGGCAACGTCGGACATGAACGTGCTGAGCTCGCTGCGGGCGCTGCCGAGAACGGATGTTGTAGCGTCGGCGGCCATGCCTGAGTAGTTTGTCGCTGCGTCGGCGAAGTTCTCCCAAGCGCTGGTAACGCCATCCATCCAGTTGTTCTGCGCTTCGTCGAGCTGGCTGTAGTAGTCGTTTTGCAACTCCAGGCGCTCGGCCAGGGCATCGCTCAGCACTTGCGTTTCCTGGTCGTACAGATCCTGGCTGATATCACCGCTGTTGCGCTGCAGCACCAGTTCACGCTGCTGGCGGTTGAAGTCTTCCTCGATTGCCAGGCGCTCTTTCAGTCGGTCTTTGTACTTGTCACCGCGGCCGGCACCAGCAAGCTCCTGATCGAAACCACTTTTCGCGGTCTGATAGTCCTCGTTTACGCTGGACCGGAAGGAAGCCAGTTTCTTGGCATCTTCCTCGGCCTGCTTCAGCTTCTTCAGCACATCAAGCTCAGCCGCCAGCCCTTCCAGGCGCTTGCGCTGCTGGGCGTTGACCCCTTCAAGCTTTCCAGTTGAAACCTCAAAGGCCAGCTTCTCGACCTCAGTGGCGTTCTTGCGCTTGTCGGTCGAGGTGTTGATCAACTCGATCTGCCGCTGATACCCCTCCTCCATCTCCTCGAAGCGCCGGCCGAGCGCCTTGCTGTCCTTGTCGCCAGCCTTCGACTCTTTCAGGGCCTTGCTCGCTTTGTCGATCGCCGCGGCGGCACTCAGGGCCTTCCTCTCATCGTCCGGGGAGAACTTCACCGCGCCGGCAGCGATCTGCGCCCGCAGCTTCTCGACCTCGGTCAGCTTGCCCGCGACGACGGCTTGCTTTTCGAGATTCTTGAGATAGGTGCTGCCCTCCTTATCAGACGCCAAGCGGGAGCTGTTCAGCTCCTTCTGCACCGACTGGATGGCCAGCTTGAGCGCGTCAGCCTTCTCCTTCGAGGCGTCGAGCGATGTTTCGAACGGCACATCGTTTTTGTCGTCGACGCCCTTCTGGAATCGCTCCTGAAGCTTTTCGGTTTCCTTGAGCTCGGCCTGGAGCCCCTTCAGCCGATCCTGCAACTGGTCGTAGGACTGGGTGCTCAGGTTCTCCGGAAGCATCGACCTGGAGGCCTGGCGGATGCGCGTCGAGGCGTCCTCGAACGCGTTCGCTGCCTTGCCTGCACCCTCCTCCGCCTTGTCGCCGAAGTCGATGAAGGACAACGCCAACGCGCCGACGGTCAGGATCAAGCCTGGCCAGCCTGCGGCCATTCGCAGCACACCGCTTGCCGCATTACGCAGCGCGAGCATTGAGGCGCCCATGGCGGTGCTCGCGGAGAACCACGCCCCCATGGATGCAGTGGCTGCAATCTGTGTAGCGTTTACTTGGGTGTTGGCGACCGCCAGCGCCTCCTTGGCGACGGTCTGCTGGTTAATTGCCGCAGTGACCTGGGCGGACGTTGCAAGCGTAGTTGTCGCCAGCTTTGCTTCGGCAGCTGTCAGCTGGTTGGTGATCGCCACCTCAGCAAGGCGCAACTCCGCCATGCGCGCAATAGATTGCTGCCGGCCAACATCTGATATCTGTGCCTGCAGGCGCTGCGTTTCAAGCAGCTTCTCCGATGCCAGTGCTGCCTGAACAGATTCGAGCCGGGCAACCTCAGAAGTGATCACCTGTCGATCAGCAGTTACTTTGGCCTTGGCGCTGGCAACTGCCCTGGCCGCTGACTCGACATCCGCAGCTGCGCCAGCTTTAACTGCTTCCGCTCTTCTTAGCTCGCCGGCCGTCGCAAGGGAATTCGCATAAAGCTGCTCCTGCGTAGCCTTGATGTCGAGATACTTGGCACCGGTAGCGCTCACGAATCCAGCTGCGACGCGCGCAAGCGCAACGTACAGTCCGGTTTTCAGTACCTGGGTGAAGGCCTCGACGCCAGAGGCATCCCAGGCCGCAGAGACTGATAGCGCGGCTTGAACGAAGCTCTTGGTGATTCCAAGCGTCTCGTCCAGCGTGCCAAAGAACTTGGCAGCGCTGTTTTCCATCACCTGGAAGGCGCCCGACACCGTTGTCTGCGACCTCGCGAAAGCATCATCAATCGACCTGGTCTGGCTCAGAATGGCGGAAAACACTTCTTTCGAGGTCAGCTTCCCAGCTTCACCCATCGAGCGAAGTGACTCTCGGGCCACCCCCAATCCGTCAGCAATAGCCTGAGCCAGCCCGGGAGCTTGCTCGAGTACAGAGTTGAGCTCTTCCCCGCGAAGCACACCCGACGCAAAAGCCTGGCCGAGCTGGACTAGAGCGGCCTGGGCTGACTCAGCGGACACCCCGCTGGCAGACATAGCCTTGCTGATGTTCTGCGTGACTTGGGCGACCTTCTCCTGGGTTGCGCCAAGCTGTCCCGATGAAGCTGCAATCCGTTGATAGAGCTCGGCGGTTGCCTCAAGGGAGGATTGCGAGTTCTGCGCGATCGAGAATACCGCAGACGACTGCTTGGAAAATTCTTCAAAGGTCTCAGAAACCTGCTTTATGCGGTTCTGCACCCCTACCCAGGTCTGCGAGTACTCGACAACCTGCTGAACGCTAAGAAACGCAGCAGCAGCCCCAGCGATGGTCTTGAACGAGCCAGTAACACTCTCCGAGGCCGACTCGGCATGCCGGGCAACCTGACCCATGCTTCTTTGCGTAGAGCGCGCAGCCTGATCCATCCCTTGCTGAAACCCGCCAATTCTGGCTATCAGATCGAGGGTGAGCGTGCCAAGCGACCTGCTTGCCATAGGTTTTCTCCGGGCATAAAAAAACCCGCTCTCGCGGGTTTCGTATGATTCTCGTCTATATGGGCTTTTTGCCGCAGACGGGGCAGAACATGCTGAATTTTTCGACCTCTGCAGAACAAGAGCGGCAGATGATCAACCTTATTGACTTGGCCTGAGCCGGCTCGCTGGGAGCGGAAGCCGTGGCGCTGGCTTGTTCGGCCTCCTTCCGCCGGAACTCCTCATTCACGCGCTCTATTGCTCTCTCGGATTCACTCGATATCACCGGCTTCCTCGCCCAATAGCCGTGGTGCCAAGCCATACCAACAGCGATGACGAAAAAAACAACACCTATAGCTACGACCCACACGCCGTAAGCAACAACAGCTGCAGCGGCGAGCGCTAGCACCCATGGAGAAATGCAAACCAAGATGAGTATGAGCACTACAAGGATGGCGAGTTGCATGGAGTCCCTCCCGAAAAGCTGGGACTCTACCATGTCATGACCATTCCGCCATGGCTTGCTCCAGCGCAGTCCCCGGCCTTGCAAAGTGCGGCATGAAGTCGTAGAGCTCGGCCTTGCCCCCGCCTCGATGGTTGACCTGCAGCGCAATCAGCGCCGTGGCCAGCTCGATCCGGCGGGCCAAATTCAGCGACCCATGCTTGTCCCGATAGGCGACCCAGGCCAGCACCTCCGCGTAGGAAAGCGTGGCCTTGGCCTCTGCAATTGAATTGCCGCCGATCCCATTCAGCACCAGTTCATGCCACAGTTCGTCGGCCAGGGTCAGCTCTTTGCTGGGGGGTTGTTCACCTCGTTGACGGCGTTGAGCAGTACGATGCCCAGGGCCGAGTCGAGGTTGACGGCATCGTCGAACGGCAGTTCTTCGGTGCCGTCCTTGCCCAGCATGATCGAGGCAGCCAGGTAGCGAGCGTTCTTGAAGCGCTCGGCTTCGCCACCGGCGAACATGGCCTCCATGACACCAAAGGCGTGCCGGCGGACGTGCACGGTGAACTTGTCGGTGATGGGTTTGCCGTTCTTGTCGGCGTGCTTCCACTCGACTTCCTTCGGCACCAGGGCGTCAGCAATGACGCCCCCTTTTTTCTTCAGTTGCGCGAGATCCATGGTTACCCCTTAGGCGGTCTTTTTGATCCAGGCGGAGCCGCCCGAGCGTTGGATGGAGACCGCGGTGCTGACCACGGCGTTGGCTGCGAAGTCGAACGGGAAGTCGGCGACATAGCCTTCGTAAACGAACCAGGTGCGGGACGGCGGAAGCACGAAGTCGGCCTCGAGGTTCACCGATGCAGTTGCAGTAGCACCGGAGCCGGCCCCGCCGGTGAATGCGACCGTCGGCGCGCTGGTGTAGCCCGCGCCCGCACTGGTGACGTTGATGGCCACAACTTCATCGCCATCCAGGACCGCCACCGCCGTGGCGCCGCTGCCGCCGCCACCAGTGAGGTTGACGGTTGGCGCGCTGGTGTAGCCACTGCCGCCGTTGGTCACTGCGATCTGATCCAGACTGCCGGAGGCCGCCACAGTGGGGGCCGCGGTGCCGTCGGACCAGCCCACAGCCCACTTGGTGGTGGTATCACCGTCGGCCTCCGACATCTGGTGCAAGCGGATGTGGCTCGCATTGTTCGGGTCGGCGTTGATGGTCAGGGACGCCTGGCCA
This sequence comes from Pseudomonas oryziphila, assembly GCF_003940825.1. Classification (NCBI taxonomy): domain Bacteria; kingdom Pseudomonadati; phylum Pseudomonadota; class Gammaproteobacteria; order Pseudomonadales; family Pseudomonadaceae; genus Pseudomonas; species Pseudomonas oryziphila. The sequence continues at coordinate 3,508,082 of NZ_CP034338.1, forward strand.
GGCGTGCGCAGCCCCGGCTTGTAAGTACGCTCCTTGGAGCTGAGGCAGGTGTCCTCGATCTGCTCCTTTGGAGAGCCGCCGGGGTTGAACGCTGTAGCACATTCGACCTCCATCACGGAGCTTGGGCCAGTGCCAGTGAACGGCCGGTCCAGGACGTAGACCTGGGTGCCTTGGGTCAAAATCGACATGGTGATCTCCTGTCGGGCAAAGAAAAGCCCGCTCGAGGCGGGCCGACTGAAAAGCATGCAAACCCCGGGTAAAGGACGCTGTTGCGGGGCCCTACCATGTGCTTGCCAATCCGGCAAAACATGGAAATGAAGAATGAACTACTTGAAAAATCTGGTACGCAAACTGCTCGGGAAGCCTGAGCCAAAAACCCCCGAAGAGATTCGAAGCGAGCAGATCGACGACTACTTGGAAGCCCTTGAGGACTGGGCCGACATGTACAAGCGCATGTAGCGCTGGCCGGCGCTCGGGCTACCTGCGGACTATCCAGTCCACATCAAAACTTCGATGGTAGTCCTTCGTTCCTGAGTCGCGATCAGTGGCTCCCCAGCGAACGACATAGGCTCGCGGCTCGATCGCTGCGCATAGCGCTTCGGTCACGGCACGAACCGGCCCGGCGGTGGCCGCATACACGTCCACTTGCAGGGTGAAGCTGTCGACGTCGGGCCGGCCTGCCAGGTAGTTCTCGGGGGAGCCAGTGATCAGGCTCCAAACTACGTACGGCCTCGCGGGTTTCTGCGGGGCCTCACCGAACGAGTACAGCCTGCAGTCGATGCCCGACCCGAGCAGCGCGGCGACTCCCGGATCAGCCGAGCAAACGGCGAAAATTGGCGCTTCCATCGATGCCCTCAGAGTGCTGCGTCGATTTCCTGGCCGAACACCTGCACGAAGCGGTCGGTCACGGCGTTGACGTTGCTGGAGAATGCCGGGCGCATGAACGGGACCGGCGGATTGTGCTGCGTGCCGAACTCGAGGTAGCGCCAGTGCCGGGTGTCGCCACCCGGGTTACCGCTGGCATCCTTGCTGTGCTGGTTCGAACCGGCACCGCCCCGAACCCCCACCTTCATAACCACGCCGCCCTCCCGCCGCCCCTGGCGACCAGATTCCTGGGTGATGATATTGCGGAAGATCTTCTCGGCGGTGTCGGGGTCATCCAGCGCTTTGGCGCGCGCCCTCGCGTCGTCGCGGACGATGTTCATGGCCTGCCGGGCAGCCTTGCGCAGCCCAGAGCGGCGTAGCTTCGGGGTGAGCCCAACCATCTTGTCGGTGGTGGCCTTCAACCCCTGCAGCCGCACGCTAATCTCGTCAGCCATCCTTCACCCCCTTGGAGGCCAGAATCGTCAGGTACTCCAGGCCGGACTTCGGGTCCTCGAGGGGAGGCCCCTCGAAGCTGTATACCTCGCCACGATAGATGGCTCGCATGGTTGGCAGAACACCGGCCCGGTACCGGATCACGATGCGGGTGGTGGCCTGCGATTGAGCAGCTTGCGCGGCCACTAGGTCGCGCGCTGACAGCGGCTCGATGCGCGCCGGGCATTTCTCCCAGCGCGCCACCCATTCCGGCTCTCCATATTCTCCAGTGGCCAGGTCACGGGGAGTAGTCTTCTCCTCGATGTCGATCCGGTGTCGCAGCTTGCCGGCCTGCATCACACACCCATCCGGATGCGGTAGGGCATCAGCAAGTGCTGGGACGCCAGCGGCAGCTCAGCTGCGGTCGTTCCGGTGACTACCTCCTCGCGGTTGGCGAACAGGTGGCCCAACTTGAGCAGGCAGGCAGCCTGGATCGCAGAATTGAGCACCATGCCGTAGGCGATGGCGTCTGCCTGGTCGTAGGCGTCTGCCAGCGCCTGCCGGGCGTGTTCGAGCAGGCGGCAACGCAAGGAATGATCCTGCTCCGTCTTGGCAGCCTCTACCGCCGCGCCATTCGTGCTTTTGGCGGCCTGAAGCGCGTCGTGGACGCCAGCGCGAGCGGCGTCGAGCGCGACCTGATCCAGGTAAAAGCGGCGATTCAGGAACATCATCGCCGCCTCTTCCGCCGCATCAAGCTGCGCCTGCACCAGCACCTGGTCCTCTGGCTCGGCCAGCAGGTGATGCATGGCCAAGTCGATGGCGATCACGGACATGGCTTACTCCTCGGCCTGCTCTGGATCGCCACCGGCGATCAGTCGCTCAGCTTCAGCCGCGGCTTCTTCCTGGTTTCCGGAGAACTCGCCAACCTGGTTGCCTTCAGCGTCCACCACAATGTACTTGCCTGCGCCCTTGTGCTTCGCCTTGAAAGCGGCGACTGGCTGAGCAATCGGCAAGGTGACGGCGCCCGAGCTGCTGGTGGTCAGCACGCCCGCGCCAACTGCATCTTCCTGCGAGATGGTTACCACCACCTCGGCTTCGGAGGTGTCCAGTTCGGCATAGCCCTTCTGGATCAGTTGGCGTCCGTGCTGCTCGATGGTCTCGAAAGGCGTACCCTCCACCAGCGTTTGGCCGCCCAGGTAAAGAGGTTTCAGGGTCTTCAGTTTCATGAATGCCTCCAGGGGCCGCAACTTGTGCGGCCATCGCATTGGGTTACGGAGCGACCGGGGCGGCGAACTCGCCGAAGATGAACGCTTCCGGACGCTTGACCGCCAGCGCCGCACGCTCTTCACAGCGGATCGAGATCAGGTTCTTCTCGAAGTCGTCGGCGTTTTCGGTCGAGATCACCACGTTGGCGTCTTCACGGTCGAACAGCTGAGCACCGGTCTGGAATGCGCCAGTCAGGAACTTGCCCAGGAAGGCGGCGACCTCGGTGGCCACGACAGGCAACCCCCACAGCACAGGGCCCGCGAGACCCAGAGGGTTGGCGAGGATGTAGCGGCCCAGGGTGTCCTTGGTCAGCTCGATCTTGGCCCAGTCCATGAAGTGCAGGACGTGACCGGAGGCCGGCAAGCGCGCCAGCTGGGCTTGCAACATCGCCAGGCGAAGATCATCGATGCCCGACCGGTTCTCCACCTCGAATGCCGGGACATATTTCGAGGCCTGAGGGACGATGCCGTGCAGATGCACGCCAGTGCCGTCACCGAACAGGATCTCCTGCTCCTCGACGTACTTGAGGCCGTAGCGCATTTCGACATCGATGGTCGAACCCAGTTGGGCGAAGTCGTCCAGGATCTGCTTGGAGGCTTTGAACATGTGGGCGATGGTCGACACCGCGGTGAGCTTCGACGCGAATTCGATGCTCGAGTACGGCTTGGAGGTGCCCTCGGCCACGACCTTGGCGGCGTTGGTGAAGCCGGTCTGCTGCACCCAGAAAATCGCCGGGGCGGTGGTTCGGCCTGGGGCGATCAGGTCGCGGATGAACAGGCGCTGCTTCGGCGCGGTGTCGATGCCGGGCAGGCGCTGAGGCTCGACGATGCCCGCGGGAACATCGGTGGACAGCAGGGCCGCGCTGACCGGAATGTTGACGCGCTTGCCGCCTTCGATGCTGGCCGCGAACTGCTTGAGCGCTTCGCTCTTGATCACCACGCCGCCAAGGCTGTCCTGGGGTTGCGGAGTGCCAGCCGAAGGCAGGCGTGCGAACTCCTGCTCCAGCTCGCCAAGCTGAGCTTTCAGCTGCTTCTCGGCCTCGGTCAGGCTGTTGAACTTAGTCGCCAGTTCGTCGACTGCGGCCTTGGTTTGCTCGGACAGGCCGCCGGCCTTCTTGGCTTCGGCCAGGGCGTTTTCGGCCTGCTTGCTGAAATCGCTGGTCGCCTGCTTGAGCTCGGCGGAAACCTGCTTCAGCAGGTCAGCGGTGTTATCTGCCATGGGATCTTCTCCGATTACTTGAGGGCTGCTGCCGAGAACCGCGACATGGCGGCCTGTAGCTCGGCAAAGTGGTTGGCCAGGTCGGCCGGGGTTTCGGCAGCGCTGCGCGTACCGGAGGGGGCAGCGCCAGGCGTACCCCCTTTGAGTTCTTGAATCAGGGACCGTCGCTCGGAGCGGGGCATGCCCTGCTTGGCCAGGATGGTGTCCAGGCGCCTCGCCGCGACTTGCTGGGGCGCGATAGCCTGCGGATCTTCCTGGGCGGCATCGGATGGGAGCAGGCCGTCAGCGAAGCCGGCCTCGACTGCCGCGCTGCCACCCATCCAGGTTTCTACATCCATCAGGGTGCGCATCGCTGCGGCTTCATCTCCCGTCCTGACCGCGTAAATGTCGGCCAGGGTTGCGTCGATCTGGTCGAGGAAGTCGGCCACCTCGGTGAAGTCGTTTCGGTCGCCAGCCGCGATGGTCCAGGCGTTGTGGATCATCATGAAGCCGGCTCGGGCGATCTGGATTTCATCACCGGCCATGGCGATAAACGACGCAGCCGAGGCGGCAAGACCAAGCACCTGCACGGTTACCTTGCCCTTGTGCTCGCGCAGCAGGTTGTAGATCGCCAAACCTTCGAAGACATCGCCGCCTGGACTGTTGATCTTCACGGTGATGTCTTTGTCGCCGATGCTGCGAAGTGCAGCACTGACGCGCTTGGCGGTGACGCCCTCGCCCGTCCACCAATCCATGCCAATCGGGTCGTACATGGTGATGGTGGTGGAGTCGTCACCGGCTGCCGCCTTGATTGCTGGGTTCCAGCGCTCCATGGCCTTTGGCAGGAGATCGGATTCGACGCGCGCGTGCGGCCGCACCGCCGGCGCTGCCGGTAGTGTCTTGAGAGTCATGGGTTACTCCAGGTCAGGCCGCTTTGAGCAGCGGCATCGATATCAGCGCGTGGGCCATCATGGGGCCGTCTGGGTTGCCGGACTCCAAGGCCTGGGACGCCAGCTCTACCGCCTTGTTGATGGCCTCTCGGTCGTCGTTGTTGCGTGCCGAGACCAGTCGAAGCATGAAGGCCGAGGCTGCCGGCGATACGCCTGCGCTCGGCTTGCCGAGTTGATCCAGAGGCACCAGTGCAGACTGGACCGTGTATGTGTCGCCGCCCGGGATCGGCGGCAAGTTCTCCAGCCGGCGCACCTCGTTGCGGGACATCCAGCCATTTTGCAGGGCCGTGTTGTACCAGGCGCCGCGGCCGGCACTGTCCGCTCTCAGCAGACCTTCCACTGCGAACTCGGCGAAGTAGTCGTCGGCATCGGCATCGCCGATGAGGCAACGAGTGATCTCCTGCTCGATGTTGACCAGGAGCGGCCGCAGGCTGTTGGTGAGGAAGTGCAGGTTCTGCGCCTCAACCGAGGCAGCCCAGCTGGACTGCTTGTCCATGTGGCCGACCATGAAGGGCGGCACGCGGAACCAACGGCACATTTCCTCGATCCCGAAAGACCTCGATTCCAGCATCTGCGCTGCCTCAGGGTTCATCGTGATGCCCTGGTACTTGAAGCCCGCCTCCGCCACCATGATCTTGCCGGCGTTCTTCGAGCCCATGAACGCCTGCATGCTGGCCCGAAGCTGCTCGCGCTGCTGCGGCGTGATCTTGGCGTCGCTGCTCAGGATGCCGGACGCCTGCATGCCCTGTGCGAACACCTTCGCCGCGGCTTCCTCGATCGCCATCGCCGAACCGAAGATCTCGCGCCCGGTGGTGACCGGAAGCATCCCGCACACCCCGTCTAGGCCAAAGCCGCGGATGTGCATCAGGTTCTTCTCGGGAATGTCGCGATCCACGCCATTCTCGCTGTACGTGTACTTCAGACGCCCGTTGTCCTGCCGCTTCACCCTCATGCACTGGGGCAGAAGCGGTACCAGGGCAATGATCCTGCTGCCGATCATCTTCTTCTCGACGAATGCATTGCCTCGCAGGCAAATGCTCGCCACCACCAGCAGCATGAAGCGCTGCGGCGTCATCTCGGCGTTTGGGATTCGGCACAGCACGCGGTACAGCGGATGGTCTCTGGCAACCTCGCGAGATCCGTCTGGGAGGCGCCGATACAGTTTGAGCGGCAGCGTGGAGACGGACTCGGACAGCAGCCTCACGCATGCCCACACCGTGGACAGCTGCATGGCTTTGTCGACCGATACGTGCTTCCCAGATGCAGAGCTGCCGAACCACTCTTGCCAAAATGCGCCATCCTTCAGGCCGATGGGCACCCCGAGCCAGTTTTGCAGCGCAGCCTTCACCCGGCCCGGTTTCTTGTCGGCCATCAGATTCCTACCATGATCGGGTTATCAAAGAAGCCCTGGAGATCACCAGAGCCTTCCGGGTTCAGCGCCATCAGCGAAACAGCATCGAATGTCGACATCAACGGGTCGATCTTTGCCGAGCCGCTGGCCTGCTTGGTAATCGTGATGGCATTACCTTGCGGGACGACGCGGGCATTACCGACACACCAGTTCATCAGCGCGCTGCCGCAGTGGACCAGTTCACCCCCGGCCACTTTGCGCTCGGTCGTCTTGATCGCGCCGTTGAGCTTCCAGCCCTGCGAGATGGCCACGATCTGCTCCATGGTGATCCCGCGCTCGTGGGTGGTCAGCTCGTCGACGATGTCGCCGATACCGGCCGAGTCAACACCGATTGCCAGCTTCTCCGGCAGCAGGCCGCGATCCCTGATATCGCAGATGATGTCGGCTACCTGCTGGACATCATCACCTGGTCGATCGACGACGGTCAGATCGCCCGCCGTCTCGAAGTCCCTCAGCGCACTGGCGATATCCTTCCGCCGTTCGAACACGATGTTGTGCGCCCAGGCGTGCGCCCAGTGGAGCCATTGACGAGTGAAGGGCTCGCGCCCGAGCACAGTCAGACCGAGCAAGTCGTCAAGGCCGCCTCCGTCGATCCCCACCGTGACCACTTCAGAGCGCTGCAGCAGGCTCTCCAGAGCCAGGCCAGCCTCGGCTCCAGCTTCCCAATGGTCAGCGCCCGCCCAGCGGTCCGAGCGCAGATCCAGACCGATCTCGACGTTGAGGTGTTTCGCCAAGAAACCGCGTATTGCCCCCTCGCCCTCTGCCTGCGCCTCCTGATACTTCTGCTCGATCACCTCCTGATCGACAGAAAGCCCCCAGTTGGGATTGGTCACATGGGCGTTTGCCAGGTCACGATGATCGTTTCGCTTGATCATCTCTTTCGGGAACTCGTAGATCACCGGCAGGAAGCGCCGGTCCTCGATCTCCCCGTCACGCACTTTGCGTGCATAGTCCAGCTTGGCCTTGAAGGCGCCGGCCGGCGGCTCATCGGACTGGGTGGTGCAGTAGAAAACGAACCCCTCTGGGCGTGACACCAAGCCGCCAGTGGCCTCGACCAGCATTTTCGCCGACTTGGCCTGCTTGCCGAACTCCCAGAGCTCGTCGATGAACACACCAGTTGCTTTCTTGCCTGTGACAGTGGCCGAGTCGGCCGCCACCACCTTCAGGGTTGCCTTGTTCAGGTTGTCGGTGACGATCCGGTTGTATTCCTGCACATGGAACCTGGCCTGCAGATCCTCGTCTGCATCGATCATGTCCCGAATCGGCTTGAATGCGTTGTCAGCCGCCTCCTTAGTCGGCGCCAGGATCAGGAACTCGCCAGAAGGCCGGGTGTTCAGGATCAGGGCCGTGAGCATGATGCCCGCGGCGATCGTCGACTTGCCGTTCTTCTTGCTGACCATCAAGAAGTAGTTGGTGATCAGCCTGCGGCCGGCTTCCGCGTCATACGCGCCGAAGAGCGCGGCCACTACATCGAGCACCCAGCTACGGCAGGTATCCCCCATCAGGGGGCTACCATCCGCATCAACCATTCGAAGGTTGCAGAACACGTCGAGAGCATCTTCTGCCTGCTCGGGGAAGATGGGCTTCACCGGCACGAGCGCCTGGCCACGGACAATCCTGCTCTCCCAGTCGGGGCACGCGGTAGTCCACTTCTTCATTTGACGGCCTTCAAGTGGCGATCACGTAGCCCGAAGCGGTTGCCGCTGGCTCCCACTTTCGCCGCTTCTTCGAGCTTCTGTTCCTTTTTGCCCATGCCGGACTTCTTGCCGTGAAAGTACGGGAGCGCCGACTGGGCGGCATTTCGCCGATCAAAGATCTTGGCCTGGGGGTCGTTCATCAGAGCCAGCAACCAAACGAGTGGGTCATCGGTATTGGGCAGGTCGACCAGGTCGCCCGACTCGTCACCCGCTGGGTCGGCCTCGAAGGCCTCTCGCTCTGGCTCCGGCTTAACATTTCGGGGCGCCTTTAACTTTTCCAGGGCAGCAACAACGTCAGGGTCTTTGGCGAGTCGAGAACCTGCGGCCGAAGCGCTGCCCGCCGCATAGCCTGCGGCTTCCGCCGCTTCGCGATTCGAGGCACCAGCAGCCTTTGACTCGACAAAACGGCGCTTTTTCGATGTTAACGCCATTAACAAAAACCTCTGAAACGGGGAAAAATTTCACGCGTGCGGGGACGGGTGGTCTGGAAGCGAAAAGCCATGAACTTTCGACCCACCCCTCCCCTTAGAATCGGGGGAATGACGTGCTTCAATTCAGTGAGGCACGCCATTGACGTGCATCAACCGATTTGGCCAGCGGCCTCCTCGGCAGCCTTCACCACGTCGTGACAATGCCGGCACAGGGTCTGCCAGTTGCCTCGGCTCCAGAACAGCTTCATGTCGCCCCTGTGCGGGACGATGTGATCGACGACAGTGCCTGCGGTCACCCGCCCCTGACGCTGGCAGTACACGCACAGCGGGTTGGCCTGGAGCCATTCGGCCCGCGCCACTTGCCACTTGTATCCATAGCCACGCTGGGCAGCTGTCCCCTTCGCCGTTCGCCATGAATCTGGGTTGACCGTCGCCAGCCTTGATGGCTGCGCCTGCATCGGTGGTTTGAGGGACGTGAGCCTGGCCATCAGCGGCCGCCCAGGACGGGCGCCCCACTCAGGTAGAACCCGGGAGCGGCATCAGGGTCCACGCCCTGGTCATCCGCCAGCGCTTCGATCAGTGCCAGGTTCTGGGTCGCGATCTGTTCGAGCAGGCTGGTCTGTTTCTGCTGCTGGTTCAGGATCTGCTGGAGCAAAGAGATTGCTTGCTCGTTCACGGGCCACCTTCATCCATTTGTTGATCCATTCGCGCCGGGCGGCGCATCCACTGCAGGCCATCAGTCCACCCGCAGGATCTTGGCCACGTTGCCCTTGGCCCGGCACACCAGAACGGCGGCCAACAGGTAGAACGCGGTGTTGAACCAAGACGCATCGGCGAACTCGTCATGCATCACCATGCGGCCAATCAGGCTCATGAACTGCATCCCTGTGATCGCACAGGCGGCCCAGGCCATCAGAGAGACACCCAGCTTGTAGCGGGCATCGGGATAAGGCCGATAGCGCAGGCCGATCATCACGAAGATGACGGCGCACAGGGCGGCCTGGATAACGGCAACCATTCAACCCTCCTTCCTGGCTCTCATGCGGAAGACCCATTGCAGCCAGCGCGGCATCTGGCCAGTCTGCATCCACTCCAGCAAGCCGGAGAACGTGACCACACACAGGACACCGCAGACGAAGGCAGCGAAGCCCGCCGTCTGCGTCCAGGCTCGCCCCATCAACTCAGCAGCACCGAGGTAGCCGCCGATCCAACCAGCCAGCAGGTAGCCGATGCGGCGAAGCATGCCGATGTCTCTGGCATACACGACGTAGAAGAAAGCTCCGCCGAACGCGCCCACCAGAGTGGCCAGGTCCAGCTGAGGAAAGACAGCACCCAGGCCGACGCTGGCAAGTACGCCGGTCACTGCAAGGGCGCCGGTGCTTGGCTCGGCCATAGGTGATGCTCCATAAATGAAAAGCCCCGCACGATGGCGGGGCTCAAATAACTGTAATGGTCGATCAGCCTTGGCCAAGCGTATAGCCAGAAACCTCCGCTACACGACCACGCCAGAGAACTCCTGGACCGACCGGGAACATCCCGGTTCCATCCAGATAGTGGGCGTTTTTCAGATGGACAAATGCATCAAATCCACCTTCCACTGATCGTTGATCGCCCCACTGGTTGAAGCTCTTACGCAACACATCACCGCCTTCGCCTGGCCAAGCGCTTGCGAAAGACTCAGCAAACCGATCGAAGTACTCCTTCGTCGAGATCAGGGTGCCCCGGATGACTCCGCCTGGAGTCGTCAGCGTGATGTCGAAAGTGATTGGGCTGTTATGGACAAGCGAAATTAGCCCTTCGAGGAAATGGTCTTGCATCGTTCGGTCCTTGTTGGATGACATCAAATTGATGTTACACCCGGCCAGACGACGTACAAAGCCCCTTATCAGAAACGCAAAACCCCGACGCAATGGCCGGGGTTTTCCTGTGTCGCGTGACGTTGCAAGCTGGACACGCTGCTATGAAAACAGGTGTTTATCCGGCATGAAAGAACTTTTTACGCAGCCTCGCTAATTCCATGCAGGTAGCCATCGACGAAGCCAACGCCACCCTTGACGATCTCCCTTGCTGTTCGCTCGGAGATCCCGGCTGACTCGCCAAGCCGCACCATGGTCCACTTTGATCCGAAGTAGAGCCAGATGAAGTCGCCCATCTGCTGGTTGCGCTTCGTCAGCTTGGCCACCGCTGAATCAATGGCCAGCGCTTCGTCGTCGGTCAGGGAGTACTGGCAACCACCCCCGGCAGCTGCCGCAGTGATCGACGGCGATACGTACCGCGGCACTCCCATGCCATCCATCCGCCAACTTCCCCACTGCTCGAGCAACCATTCTGTGTCACCCAGGGGCTTGTCCATGTAGGTGCGTTTCTTCATGCGGCCCTCCGGGGCGTTGGGTCGGTGTCCAGGCCGAACAGCTCGCACAGGAGCTGGTAGGCGTGTTTGTTCTTGGCGCCGCCCTGGATGATCCAGGCCTTGGCGAATTGCTCGAAGCCCTGGGCAGCCCGGGAGCCATGCCAGTCGGCCACGATGTCCATCAGGGCGGCGGCGGCGATCCGGCCATTGGTTTGATCGAGCAGCATGCGATTGCCCTGTTTCAGGAACTCCCGCTCTACCGGGGTCAAGCTTTTGCGCGGCAGGGCCGCCGTTACGTTATTCATGGCCACCTCCTGGCTCTGAATCTTGATTGCGCATCCTCCCTTGGGATGGATGCTGAAAAGTGCTGCAAGACCTGCCGCTCATGGGCGCGCCTGCGTTAGGGTTGGTTTCGTGTCCCGGCAATGTCCCGGTGTGGATGGCGGCAAACCCCAGCGGGTCTAGGTGGTTGTGCCAGGTCTCCAGGGCGCGGCGCTTCAAGGCCTCGGCCGTGGTGTGGATGTAGGTCGCGTCGAGGTCCTTCATGGCATGGTTCAGCAGCAGTTCGCCCACCATGTAGTCCACCCCGAGGTCGGTCCACGCGGTACGTGCGACTTTCCGCAGGTCATGGCTGGACCACTCACCCTTGGCCAGGTCGGCGAACAAGGTGTTGGCCTTGCTCGGCCCCAGTGCGGCCCCATGGCTGCCAGGGAACAGCAGCGGGCCGGTGTAGCCCTGGGCGGCCTGCAAGCGCTGGTAGCGGCGCAGCAGCGCGCAGGCCTGGGTGGTCAGCGGCAGCGTGTGCTCAGCCTTAGTCTTCGTGTCACCGGCCGGGATGAACCAGCGCCCGGTGTCGAGGTTGACGTTGCGCCAGCGCGCGAGCCGGGTCTCACCCAGTCGAGAGCCATGGCACAGCATCATCAGGGCCAGCATGCAGCCCGCCGGCTCCACGTCGAAGCGCTCGGCCACCACCACCAGCAGTCCCGGCACATCATCCCCGCGCAGGCGCGCCGGCCGCGGCCTAATCCGGGTCCGCACGAAGTCGGTGAACTTGAGCGCCGCCATGGGGTTGGTCGGCAGCATGTCCAGGCGCAGTGCCTGGCGGAACGCCACCGACAGCACCCCATAGACCGAGCGCACGAAGGACAATGCATAGCGCTCCTGCATAGGCCACATTAGGCGCTGGTCGATCGCCTGCTTGTTGGTCTCGGCCAGCAGCAAATCGCCCAGGCAGGGCACCAAGTGGCGATCCAAGGCCGACTTGGCGCTGGCCTTACGCTTGGCCGATAGTCCACGGTCTCGGGTCATGCGGTCGCGGTACCAGGCCAACACATCGCCCACGGTGAACCAGCTGGTGGTGGTGGACTTCGACTTGGCGTCCGTCGCCCGGCGGGCCAGGATCTCCGGCAGCGTGGCCAGCATGACCTTGGCGTTGATCCCCGGGTAATCACCCGCCTTGCCCCAGCGGCCGCGCACGACGACGTGCCAGGCGCCTCGGGAGCGATCCACGGTCGAGAACCGGAACCGCAGCTCTCGGTGGCGCGGGTCGCGCAGCTGGAACACCTCGCCAGCGGCCTGCCGGCGGATCTCGGCGTCGCTGATGGTGACCGTCAGGGTTCTGGGGGCGCTCATGCATCCCTCCTTGGCCACAGGTTCAGGCCCTGCCGCTCGCCAACGTCGTAGCATGCGCGGGCCTTGGCGTGGCGGTCATTCCACCGCTCCACGGCAATACGCATCACATCCACGACCTGCAGGTCATACAAGTGCTCGAACGTACCCAGAGCCAGGGTCTCGATGTTCGGCCCCCGCGCCCCGCAGTCATGGCACCAGACGTGCGCCGAGAAGCACGGATGATCGTCGTCGGCATCGAACTGGTGGCCTTCGTCAATTTCGTTTCCGTGCTCATCGCGGGCTTCCACACAGGGCGGCCCCTCGCAGAACGGACAGGGCGTCAGCTTGATTGGCTCGCTCACAGGCCGCCCCCCTTGTAGCGCTGGGCATAGCTGCCCCGCCCCGCTTCAACCTCGTCGTCGCTGGGCAGCGAGCCGGCGAAGTTGGCAAACCGCCCATACTGACCCTCCTGCTGGACGATGCAGCTGCCCACACGGGCGTGTCGGCACTTGGTCATCAGGATCTCGGTCAGGCCGTTCTGCCCCTCCTCGCTGTCCATGTCGCGGTGCACCATGAGGATGCAGCTGGCGTCCGCCTCGATCTCGCCCGAGTCGCGCAAGTCGCTGGACTGTGGCTTCTTGCTCACCCGCTTGGTCGACTCGCGGTTCAGCTGCGCCAGCTCAATGACCGGAATGGCCATTTCCTTGGCCAGCTGCAACAGGGCCTTGCTGATCTTCCCCACCTCCTCGCTGCGGCTGCGGCCGGTACTGTCGCCGCGCACCAGCGTGAGGTAGTCCACCACGATCCCGGCCAGGCCGTGCTCGCGCTGGCACTGCCGCGCCGTGGCCCGGATGCTCGACGGGGTCTGCACGGGGTCATCGCAGACGAAGAGCGGGGCTTCCTGGGCCTGGGCAACGGCGCCAACCATCCTGGTCCAGTCGTCGTCCTTCATCTTCGACGGGTTGTCCAGGTGGTGCAGTGAAACCCCGCCCAGCGAGGCAATCGCGCGCAGGCCCAACTCCTCGCCCGGCATTTCGATGGAAAACACCAGCCACGGCTTCCGCGCCCTGATGGCGTTGTGCTGGGCGATCTGTAGCGCCAGCGTGGTCTTGCCACTGCCCGGCAGGCCGGCGATCACCGTGACTTTCTTCGGACGAATGCCCTGGACCAGTTCGTCCAGTTTGTCGAGACCGGTGGCCGGCCATGCCGGCGCGTTCCCGTTGAACTTGTCGTCGATCAGCTGTGCGGCTGCCCCCATCCACTCATCCAGGCGCTTGAAGCCCTTGGTCTCGCCGTCGAGGTCCCGCAGGTCTGCCATGGCCTGCTGGGCGGCAGCGATCACCTCGGCGGTAGGATCGCCGGCCTGGACCATGCCCTCGGCCTGGGCCGCAATGCCAAGGATGTGGCGAATCACGCCCCATTCCTTGACGTGCTTGGCGTAGGCCTTCCAGTTGGCGACCGAGGGCACCTTGCTGGCCAGTTCCGCGGCGTAGGCCATGACCTGATCGCCGCTGGGCAAGGCACGGCGAATCGTTCCCACGGTAACCGGGTCAATGGGCATGCTTCGGTCGCGACACTCGAGCATGATCTCGAACAAGGCTGCGTTGTCATCATGGTAGAAATCGCTGGAGCTCATCTGGCCGAGTATGTCCTCGACCAAGCCTGCGTCCTGCTGCAGCCCAGCCTGCAGCACGGCGCCGAGCACACCATGCTCGGCTTCGTCGCTGAACAGCTCCCTCATGCTGCCGCCCTCATCGAAGACCAGGTGAAGCCTACCGCCATGCCGCCGTTCTGACGCAGGCGGTCCAGGGCACGATCGCCGATGTAGGCCTTCAGGCTTTCTGGGCTCAGGTTGCTGATCAGCACCGTCGGCAGCACCGCCTGGTACCGGCGATCGATGATGGCGTGCAGCAGGCCCAGCTCGTACTCAGAGCCTTTCTGGCAACCAACCTCATCGATCACCAACAGGTCCAGACCGCCCAGGTGCACGACCACGTCGCGGTCGGTGTAGCCCGACTCCGGCACCATGGAGGCGCGGGCAATGCTGATGATGTCGCTCGCTGGGATGATCAGCGCCCGGCAGCGGTCGGCCACCACTGTGCGCACGATCGCGCTGGCCAGGTGCGTCTTGCCGCAGCCGACGTTACCGGTCAGCAGCAGCGAGCGGCCGGCGCGGAAGTGGCTCGGGAACTGCTCGGCGTAGCCCCGGCACTTGGCCAAGGCCTTGCGCTGCTGGTCGGTGTCCGCGACATAGCCGTCAAAGGTCGCCTCGGCGAAGCGCGGCGTGATCCCGGCGCCGATCAGCGCGCTGGTGGTCCGCTCGGCATCGGCTTGGGCCCGGGCCATGCCATAAACCTCGGAGTCCCGCGGGGAGTTGTGCAGCGCCTCCCACTGGCAGCGCTTGCAGCCGCGCGCCAGCATCGAGCCGTCCAACTGCTCGACCTCGGTCTTGTCGACTTCGCCGTGGACTTGGCACTGGCCAGCGAAAATACGTTTGGCCGGGGCGCGGTGGAACAGATCAGAAATTCGAGCGGCCATCGTGGCTCTCCTGGTACATGTCGGGTGTGTGTTGCGGCAGGTCGTTGAACGACCCGGGGCGGGCGGTGCCAGCGGCAGGCTGTAGAACGTCGAGCCAGCGTTCGCCATTCAGCCAGGTGGCGGCGTTCGGGATGTACTGGCCACCGTCCTTGGCCCAGTCGCGGGAAACGCAGTGGTTGGCCAGGGCGGCGATCATGGTGGCTTGCTGGCCTGCGCCTGGATTGAGCTTGTTCCAAGCCTTGAGGGCGTCTTTGCGGCTCTTCTTCTTCGGGTACAGCTTCCAGAACTGATCGAACCCATCCGCCACCGAAGTGCACGTAGGTTTTGGTTCATTGACTGGTTCAGAAAGGTGACTGGTTCTGGGGGCAGCTGCCGCCCCACCCCCTGGGTTTTCTGTCGCCCCAGGTGGGTTTTCTGCCGCCCCACCCCCTAGGGCAGCTACAGCCCCACCCCAGAGGTTCAAGTGGAAGACGTTCGACTGGTTCAATTCACCGTTGCGTCGGAACTCCCGGCGCACCAGGCCGGCCTTCTCCAGCTCGCGGATGTGTGTTTTCACGGTCGAGCGCGCGATCTCGCATTGATCGGCGATGTGCTGATACGACGGCCAGCATTCGCCCTGGTCGCTGGCGTTGTCCGCCAACTTGATCAGCACCAGCTTGCGCAGCGGATTGCCGACCTTGGTCTTCATGGCCTTGACCATCAATTCCATGCTCATAGGGTCAAATCTCCAGCTCAGCGGTCACCCGCTTGATGAATTCGTCGTAGCCCTCGCTCATGACCAGGCCCTGCTCCTCCAGCGCGGCCCGGTAAGCCTTCGCACTCCCATAGAGCACCCAGCGCTCTCGCTCAGGCAGATCTCGAAACGCGGCATAGCTCGGCCATGGGCCGCTGATGATCGTTGCGCCTGTGCGCTGCTGGTGTCCCTGGGCGGGGTTCGGGATCGTGGTCATTGCAAGGTCTCCCCGGTGGCGGTGGTGCGCCTCAGCGGCATAGGTGGCAATGGCGAAGGGGCAAGCGGTGGTTCGAGATCGACGGCGGGGCCGATCATCGCCCTGATGGCTGATTCCATTGCTCGCTTGGCGTTGTGCTTGGCCCGCAGCGCCTTCTGGTAAAGTTCGTAGGTGTCCGCCGTGTAGGCGATCACTGCGTCGTACATCGGGTTCGAGGGGTCGATACGACGACTCTTCGGATCGGGCTCGCCCCGGGCCTGGAAGAACGCGCCGTACTCACGGCTAAGCCTCATCTTCAAGCGCCGCGCCAGTGACTGCGCCCGATAGAACTCGGCCGCCCTGTCGGCCACCAGCTGAATCACCTGCACCTTGCTCAGGTTCCGTTTCATGGGTGCACCTTCCCGATCAGCCGGAACCGACCATTGAAGTAGGGGTGGGAGGCTTGGCTGGCGTTGACCATCTCGCACTCGTCGACGAAGCGCTTGAATGCCGCGGTGACGAGACTCTTCGTCCAGACCAGGTACTGCGAGCCCTTGGCATCCTCATGCCCGTTGCGGACCATGCCGGCGGAGTTCGGGGCGTGCGGCCATTCCTTGAGCACGTAATCCACGACCGCCCCGGACAGGCCGTAGCGTGCCAGCATTGCGGCCTTCACCCCGGTGAGCGACAGGCAGTTCTGCGGGCAGTGGTCCCAGACCATGGTCTGGCTGAGCTCATCTACCCGGTGCTCGACGCGCTCCAGAGCCACCTGCTGTAGGTGCTGGCGACGCTCCAGATCAACCATCACCTGGGCGTGGGCAAGCGCTTGCTCAGCAGGGGTCAGCGGGCGCTGGTAGGAGCCTGTCTTGCGGATGGTCGGCAGCACCTCGTCGAACACCCAAGACTCAAACTCCTGTGCGGCAGGCATCGTGCTGTTGACGATCAGGCGCAGCGTGTCGCCTTCGGACAAGACGCGAACCTCTTGCATCCCGCCGGCGGTTTGAAGGGGGTAGCGTTTCACGACCCCCTTGCAATGGCGGCCGACCGCGTCACTGGGATTGGCATACCCCAGCAAGTCGCACGCATCCTTGGCGACGAACCATGGCTCGCCGTTCTCGTCGGTCACAACACGAACAGGGGCGCCCTTGAAGCTAAACGGGACAAGGCTCATGCCGCACCTCCCGCGCCACGAACTGGGTCGACGGCGTTTTGTGGCGCGCAATCCTGCAAGCGACGATGCAGATCCTCCCGCGCGCAGTCGAAGCCATTGGCCTGGTCGCCTGCTGCGTAGATCCCGAGCTCAATCAAGCGCGCCGGCGCGGTGTGCTCGCCCAGGCCAGGTCGGGCTGCCCTCAACAGCTCTTCCAGTTGCAGGATGGTCTGCACGGCCGCGGCCAATTGGTCGATCGCTTCACGCGCAACAACGTCGCGGGCATCACTGAGCTGGCAGGTCATGCTGCACCCCCTGTTCAGGGTCGAGCCCGGCATGGGCGGCATAAACCAGCGCCAGCGCCGATTCGGCGGCGTAGAACACCAAGGTCGCATGGTGAGTGACGACTGGCTCCTGCATCAGCGTGCGAAGTCCAGCGACCACTGCTTCCAGGCGATCGGTGGCAGCGTCCAAGGCTTCTTGTAGCGGAATCTCTCCGGATGCCTCCAGCACATCGTGGAGGCCGTAGGTAGCGAACGGACTAGCAAGGGTCTGGGGTTGCTTGTTCATGCGGCAACCTCCTCACCACTAAATCGAGGTATCGGATCTCCTACCTGCTCGACAGCCACAATTCCGGAGTCGATCAGTGCCTTCGCCTGGCTCACCAAAGCGCGAACCGCAAACGCCAAGTGGCAGGTTTCGTCGATCTGAACTAGCTGACCGAGCAAGTCTTCGGCTGCGGCCAGGCCGGCACTTGCGAAGTTGAATGCATCGGAGCATCTGACGCCCGGAACCGTTGCGAAGAAGAACTCTTCGCCGTTCTGGTTGAATTGGTGCGAGGTGGTTACGAGGCGACTGTTCATTGGGCGCCTCTCTCGCCAGGCTCCAGCTCGGCTTCGTGATGGGCATAGAGGTCGTAGCAGATGAACTCGAGAGCCAGCAGAAGGCCGTACTGATCTCGAGCCTCCAGTGGTTGTTCATCGAGGCCGTGGTTCTCGCGCAACACACGAGCGATTGAGTAGGCTCCCAGCGACCCGCGGTGGAGTCGATTCAAGTTGAAAATATCAACCCGGGCTTGCGGGTCCGGGTGCTCAGTGCTAATTTCCGGGTGCGACATAGCGCATCTCCTATTTGCATAGCGATGTGTTTCAAAGACCTCCTGCAAGAGGTCAGTTAAAAGAACCCGCTTCCTACGGCGGGTTTTTTGTGCCCTGGATTTGGGTAAGCCCCATCTTCCACGGAACACAAAATATGCAACCCCCCCTCTGAGAGGGTCGTTGGCTACCCTGGTCGGGCCTGCCGAATTGATGCTCGTGTGCGCATATCACATCCCCCAAAACTGCAAGTCATGCCCTAAATAGTGGAAATGCGGTTCCCCTACATCGTGTTCTGTGTGGCAATTTTCTGCCGTCCGGACGCGGAAATGCTTTTAATCGGATTTAAAGAATGCTCGCCGGCCCCGAAGAGATTCTGCATGCGGAATCTCTCGATCACGGCGAGGCCTGCGAGGTACTGGATGGATTAACAGGGTGATCAACCGACTCGATGAGACGGCAAACCTGGGCGATTATTTCGTCCAGATTGAGGCGAGCTTTATCTCGATCACCGCCGCACGGGAATGGCTTGATCTCGAAAGAAGAAACGCTGCCATCAGGGAGCGCAGAAACAACGATCAAGCGCTCAGACTTGAGTGCTTTGCTGATTGCAACCTGGCTAGAGCCAAGCATTCTTGCTGCTTCAGCTTGACCCAGCGGGTGCACGAAATCGCTAAGGGTGGTTGTGATCATGACTCACCTGAGACGGACTATTGCCGGAAAAAATAACCTGCGGTGTTCGAAATGTAAACACCGCAGGTCCTTTGAGATTTAACACCGAAGGTTTTAGGCTTTCGCCATGAAGAAAAGACAGCTCACCGCTACCGAGCAGGCCGAATGCGCTGCGCTCAAGAAAATCTACATGGCAAAGCGAAAAGAGCTTGGCCTCACTCAGGAAAAGCTCGCAGAGGCTTTCAACATGTCTCAGACCGGAGTGAGCATGTACCTCAACGGGCAGAACGCACTGAACGTCATGAGTGCCGCCAGGTTCTCCAGCATATTGAATGAGCCCGTCTCCACGTTCAGCCCGCGCATCGCGGGCTTGATCGAACGGCTTGCGACAATTTCCGTTGGAACTGATGCAGTCCCTGAGGACCGTTCAACCGAGGTTGTACTCCCGCCGATAACTGCCTGGGACGAAAACACACCGCTTGGGGATGATGAGGTACACGTCCCTTTCCTCAAGGAAATCGAGCTCGATGCCGGCCACGGACGGTACGCGATTGAAGAGAGCGGGGAGAAACTACTTCGTTTTGCCAAGCGTGACCTGCGGGAAAACGGCGTCCAGTTCGACAAGGCAAGATGCGTCACCGTCAGAGGGCGCAGCATGATCCCAGTCTTGAAAGATGGGGCGACCGTTGGCGTGAATACTGGCAGAGCCAGCATCGGCGATGTGGTAGATGGCGATCTATACGCAATCGACCACAACGGCCACCTCAGGGTGAAGCAGGTGTACCGACTGCCCACTGGGATTCGCCTTAGGAGCTTCAATCGAGACGAGTACCCTGACGAGGATTATTCGTTTTCAGATATAACCGATCAAAACATCAGGCTGGTTGGTCACATTTTCTGGTGGGGCATGTTCTCCAGGTAGCGTACACAGGGTCAAAAGACCGCTCTCGGGCGGTTTTTTTTCGACCCTAAAATGCCACCTCAGCATCGATGGACCACATTCTCACAATATTTTATAACCGCCGGTGTTGACATGAAATAAATCCGCTTGTACTTTTTCCTCCATCAGCCCGCATGGAGCGAACCGTAATGACCACCGAAACTATCACCGCCGGATCTTGGAAGGGCTTTCTCGGAATGGGCTTGGCCCCGCGCGAGCTTGAGGCGACGCTTCACGCTGCGAACGAGCGAACTCAGAAGGAAATCGCCAAGATCATGGGTATTAGTCCGCGCACGGTCGAGAAGCGCATAGACGATGCCCGCTTCAAGCTAGGCGCCAAGACCATGCGCGGTTTAGTGCTTGAAGCATTTCGCCGCGGGCTGATCCAGCCGGCAGTCGTTGCCATGTGCGCCGTGCTGGTCGGTCACACGATCGCGTCAGCTGACGACGAGTTCACTCGCATTCGCCGATCCGGCGAGCGCAAGGTTGCCGAAACCCGTATCCACAGGCGCGCTGAGTGCGCCATGGCGGAGGCATGACGCCGCCCGCCTGATCTGACCAACCCTTGATTTTGCGAAAGCCAACAATCGCGGCGGGCCCTCGGCTTGCCCTGAAAAAGGAGCTTCACCATGTTGATCTTGACCCGCCGCGTCGGCGAATCCATCCGCATCAACAACGACATCACCGTCAAAGTGCTGGGTGTCCAAGGTATGCAGGTGCGCCTGGGTGTCGAGGCGCCCGAAGAGGTAGTAGTTCACCGCCAGGAGGTCTACGAGCGCATCCAGGCTGACGAATCGCAGGAGGTGCGTCATGGCCTTTGAATCCGGCTCCCGGGAAGCTGACAAGTTTGTCGTCCGTCTGCCCGATGGTATGCGCGATCAAGTTGCAGCTGTTGCTGCTGCGAATGAGCGCAGCATGAATGGCTTGATTGTCATCGCGATCCGCGAGCATCTGGACCGCGCTGCGCGAGCCAATGCATTGCTCGATGCACTGACGCTTGCCGCCCAAGCGAAGGGAGTCAGCCATGATGCTGCCTGACCGCATCACCCTGGCGCTGCGCGCCCCCGAAGGCGCAACCCTGGAGCAGGTGCTGCCATTCGCTCTACTCGGCGCCCACGTCTCAATCGGTCGCGGCCTGGCCGTGATCGCCGCCGCCAGCCAGGGCGACTTGGTGTCGCCAGCGCTTGAGCGCGAAGAGTTCGATATCGACGAGCACGTCCGCATGGCTGCTGATGCTCGCCGGTACCGATGGCTGCGAAGTCGGCACTGCATCAGCTCCACTTCCCATGACCTGCTGGCGGCCCGCGGCTTGCGCCCGCTATCCGGTAACGATCTTGATCGATTAATCGATCACGCGCAGCGCCAAGACCAGGCCCTGCTGGAGGAACAGCCATGACGCAGCCCAAGCCAACCCTGAACGAGTTCGAAGACCTGGGCGAGCGTCTGGTGCGTTTCGGCAAGGCCCTGCAGGACAGCACCACCAGCGTGGGTCGACTTAACCAGTTGGCCCGGGAGTGCGGCATCACGCTGCGCCTGCGCGCCGTTGCCGAAATGGAGGGCGCCACCCATGGGCAGTCTCGCTGAAATGGCGCTGGAACACGCCCGCCAGCGGATCAGCGGGAAGACAGCTAAAACGCCTACATCGAAGACGCCGAAAATTAGCGCGCCGGCGCCGGCAGCCAAGCCGCGCAGCCTGGAGGTAGTCGTCACCGGCCCCATCAACCACTTCATGTTCCTGGAGGGGCGAAACTGGGCAATCGACCTGGTCGCATCGCTCCGCGCCTCCCCGGTTGCCGTGGTGATCGAGCGCCTGGCTGGTGCCGCCGTGGATCGGCCCGGCAGTTATGCGGCTGGCATCCAGTCGGTGATCAAGGAGCTGAAGGAGGCCTTGCAATGAAACGCCGAGCAATCAGCCCTGCCACCCTGCCCGCAGTCGGCCAGCCACTGGCCGGCGGGTTCTTCGCCGGCCGGATCTTCTTCGACGGCGCCGAGCATGCGGTGATCGATGCAGGCCGGGAGTTCGAGACCGAGGCTCAGTGGTGGGACCTGCCTGGCCCGCGCCTGAATGTCCGTGGTGCAAAGTCTTACTTCGATGGCCGGGCGAACACTCAGGCCATGGCCGAGGCTGGAAGCTCGATTGCCAAGAAGATCCTGGGCATGACAATCCGCGGCCATCGCGACTGGCACCTTCCCAGCATCGAGCAGCTGCAGGTGATGAGGGCCAACCTCCTGCAGCTTCCAGACTGGGGTAAGCATTGGCCGGCGGATGGTGCTGGCGGGCCTGCGCAGGCCTTTGCGCTACGGGAGTACTGGTCCAGCACACAGAAGCCCACCGCCGGGAGCTCCTGGTGCCTGCACATGCTGCCTTGGTGCGTGCCCGACACTAACTGGTCCAGCAAGTGCAAGGGCATCCGCCCGGTGCGCACGCTTCTGATCAGCCAGGAAGCTTTCGTGCATGCACCGCCGACCGAGTCACCCGTCACCGAGGTGGACCTGCGCGGCCTGACCAACCACGCGGCGGTGGCCAGCGTGCTCGAACGGTTCGTGAACGAGGACGCCGGGAAGTTCTACGGACGCACTGAGGCGCTGGTGGCTGAGCTGGCTGCGCTGGCGGGAGGCCGAGCATGAGCATCTTGCAGCGATTCCCAATCAACACAGCCGGACGCGACTTCGCCGTGGGCGATATCCACGGACACTTCACCCGCCTGCAGCGGGCCCTGGATGAGGTCGGCTTCGATCCTGCCGCTGATCGCTTGTTCTCGGTGGGCGACCTGGTCGACCGCGGGCCTGAGTCGGACCAGGTGGATACCTGGTTGGCCAAGCCATGGTTCCACGCGGTGCGCGGCAATCACGAGCAGATGGCGATCGAGGCGTACCGGTTCGACCCATCCGGCCGCATTGGTGACGTGCATCTGTCCAACGGCGGTGCCTGGCTCTACGCCAGATCATCCGTGGAGCAGGCGTGCTACGTCGAACTGCTGGCCGACCTGCCGCTGATCATCGAAGTGGTGACGCCCCAGGGCCTGATCGGGATCGTTCACGCCGATTGTCCGTTTCCGACCTGGGCCATGCTTGAATCCTGGGCCGATGGCTGCATGCCGGGTATGCGCAATGTCGAGGAGGCCGTGCAGTGGTCGCGCAGCAGGATAACCAGCGAGCAGCCCCACGGTGTAGGCGGCGTCCGCGCGTTGGTGGTAGGCCATACCCCAGTCAAGCGCCCGGCGGTGCTGGGTAACGTCTACCACATCGACACCGCCGGCTGGATGGATGGGCACTTCACGCTGCTGGACCTGCATACCCTGCAGGCTCACCCGCCGATTGATCCGAAGCTGACCTGGGATTGGGATGACGTGACAGATCAGCGTGACAACCAGAACCTGATGCGTCAGGCATCGAATCACAATGTCGATTGAGGCTCAGTCATGGCTAAAGTCATAGCTCATATCACCGCCAGCCTGCCCAGGCTCATGGAGGTGGGCGAGTATCGAAAACTGCGCTACGCCGGTGGTAAGCCGAGCTTGCAGCAACTTAAGAAATGGATTGATGAAGGAGAGTTAGCGGGCGAAGTCCGCGGCGGAATGTACTTCGTCGACCTTCAATCCGCCGTGATCGGCTCGAACGACCCGCTCTTGGCTCAAATGCTGGATATCTGAAATGGCACCACGACCGCGTAGCCCAAAGAACAAGACGCTTCCGCCCAACCTGTACCCAAACGGGAAATACTGGCGGTACAAAAACCCAGTCACCGGGAAGATGACCAGCATCAACAAGCCGTACGACGAAGCGGTACGCCTGGCAAAGGCCGCAAACGCAAAGCTGGCTTTCCTTATGACCGACAACGGCGAAATGCTGGCCACCATCACCGGCGACCGCCTGCCGACTATCGGCGGCCTGATCGATCGCTTCGAAACCGAGTGGCTGCCAGAGCGCGGCTATGCGCGGTCGTCGCTGGACGAGATCGGTTACAAGCTCAAGCGCTACCGGGCGGATATCGGACACCTGCTGGTGGGCCAGTTCGACGTTCTGGCCGCCGCTGAGTACCTGGACCAGTTCAGCAACAACGCCTACACGAAGCACCGCAGCCTGCTAGTCAGCCTGCTGACCTTCGCGATCGCCAAAGGCATGACCGAGCGCAACGCCGCCGACATGACCCTGCTCAAGAAAGAGGCAAAGAAGAAGCGCCAGCGGCACACCATTGAAGGTGTGCAGAAGATCCTTGATGCAGACACCACGCCGGGGTGGCTCAAGCGCGCCATCCGGTTGGGCCTGACCAGCCTGCAGCGGCGCGAAGATATCGTGACATGGAAGAAGTCGGCGGTTGACCTGATCAAGAACACCATCAAGGTATCCCCTGGGAAGACCGACAACTACGACACGCCGATCCACTTGCAGATCATCATGGGTAAGGCACTCCGCGAGACGGTGAACGAGTGCTTTCGGTCGCCAATCATTTCGCCCCTCCTGATCCATTACCGCCCGAAGGCGCGCCGACAGGACCAGATCGAGGCGAAAGAACATTGGACGGCGGTCACCCCTGATTACCTGTCCAAGAGCTTCAGGAAGGCCAGGGACGCCGCGAAGGCATACGACCACCTCGATCTCGAGGAGCGCCCAACCTTCCATGAGATCCGAGCCCTGGGTGCCTGGCTGTACGAGCAGCAGAAGTTCTCGACCGAATATGTGCAGTTGCTGATGGGGCACGCCACTGCTGAAATGACCGAGCGGTATCAAGACGGGCACGCACCGAAAGAAATTCAGTACGTCGAAGTGAAGGCTGATCTGGCCATCTGATGAACGGTGGGACCGGCATAGACCAGATTGAGGTGGGTGGTTTTGCAAAAGTTTTGCAAAAGTTTTGCAAAAACAAAAAGGGCGACCCTCTCGGATCGCCCTTCAAGTGCCCGGAAACCGGGGCTTTTGTTTGGTAGGCACAATTGGACTCGAACCAACGACCCCCACCATGTCAAGGTGGTGCTCTAACCAACTGAGCTATGTGCCTGTCGTGTGGGGCGCATTCTACGCGTTACAAAATCGCTGTCAACGCTTTTTTTCACGCTAAGCTACTGAATCTTAAAAATATTTGAAAAAGGATACCGGCAGGGTCGGCGTAAAGGATTTTCACCGGACGACTAGCGGGTGTTTATTATTATTGATAGCATCGGTACATTCGTTAAAAATATAAAACACGAGGTTCCTCGAGCATGGCCACTACCCCCTACCCCCAGTCCTACTACGCCGCCTCGGCTAACCCGGTGCCGCCACGTCCGGCGCTGCAGGGTGAGGTGGAAACCGATGTGTGCATCATCGGTGCCGGCTACACCGGCCTGTCCAGCGCCCTGTTCCTGCTGGAGAACGGCTTCAAGGTGAGCATCGTCGAGGCCGCCAAGGTCGGTTTCGGCGCTTCGGGCCGCAACGGCGGCCAGATCGTCAACAGCTACAGCCGCGACATCGACGTGATCGAACGCACCGTCGGCCCTAAAGAAGCACAACTGCTGGGCAAGATGGCCTTCGAGGGCGGGCGCATCATCCGTGAGCGCGTGGCCAAGTACAACATCCAGTGCGACCTGAAGGACGGCGGCGTGTTCGCCGCGTTGACCAGCAAGCAGATGGGCCACCTGGAATCGCAAAAACGCCTGTGGGAACGCTTCGGCCACACCCAGCTGGAGTTGATGGACCAGAAGCGCATCCGTGAAGTGGTGGCCTGCGACAGCTATGTCGGCGGCATGCTCGACATGAGCGGCGGCCATATCCACCCGCTCAACCTGGCCCTGGGCGAAGCCGCGGCGGTCGAGTCGCTGGGCGGCATCATCTATGAGCAGACCCCGGCCGTTCGCATCGAGCGTGGCGCCAACCCGGTGGTGCACACCCCGCAGGGCAAGGTCCGCGCCAAGTTCATCATCGTCGCCGGCAACGCCTACCTGGGCAACCTGGTGCCGGAACTGGCCGCCAAGTCCATGCCGTGCGGCACCCAGGTGATCACCACCGAGCCGCTGGGCGAGGAACTGGCCCGCACCCTGCTGCCGCAGGACTACTGCGTCGAGGACTGCAACTACCTGCTCGACTACTATCGCCTGACCGGCGACAAGCGCCTGATTTTCGGCGGCGGCGTGGTCTACGGCGCGCGTGACCCGGCCAACATCGAGGCGATCATCCGCCCGAAAATGCTCAAGGCCTTCCCGCAGCTCAAGGACGTGAAGATCGACTTCGCCTGGACCGGCAACTTCCTGCTGACCCTGTCGCGTCTGCCGCAGGTAGGTCGCATTGGCGACAACATCTACTACTCGCAAGGCTGCTCGGGCCACGGCGTGACCTACACCCACCTGGCGGGCAAGGTGCTGGCCGAGGCCCTGCGCGGCCAGGCCGAGCGCTTCGACGCGTTCGCCGGCCTGCCGCACTACCCGTTCCCGGGTGGCCAGATGCTGCGCGTGCCGTTCAGCGCCCTCGGCGCCTGGTACTACAGCCTGCGTGACCGTCTGGGCTTCTGACAGACCAAAAGTACCAAACTATCGCGGGGCAAGCCCGCTCCCACGTCATCAACGTGGGAGCGGGCTTGCCCCGCGATTTTCCCCCTCAATGCCCCAGGCTATTCACCGCCTGCTTCGCCGCAATCTCCTGCCCCGAGCGCGCCAGCTCATCCGCCGCCTGCAACCAGCGCTGGCGATCCACCTGGGCCGGCAACTGCCGAGGCGACTGCACCAGCACCGCCCAACTGCCCTCCTTGGCCCACGCCGACTCGAAACTGTCGAAGCTCATCAACTGTCGCCGGTGCATGCCTGCGCGCAGCAGTACCCGCTGCTTGTAGCGGTCATAACCGATCAGCACGGCGTAGCGTGGCTCGCTCCACCAGGCCGAACCTTCCTGAAAACGCAGCAGCACCGGGTAACCGGCGGCCACTTGCGCCAGCAAGGCGTCAAGCCGCTTGTCCAGCGGGTACACGACCATGCCGTATTCACGCGCTACCTTGGGGATCGTGCTGTCCAGCGACTCGGCGGCCCCAGGCAGGCCCAGCGGCTTGTCCAGCAAGCCCGGGGTGATTGGCGCGCCCTTGGCCGACAGCACCGCCGCCAAGGCCATCGATCCGCTGTGGTTGGCATTGCCACGGTAGAACGGCACGCTGCTGATCTCGACCCGCTGCGGCAGGCTCTTGAGCGCCGCCGGGGGTGTGCTGGAGCAGCCGGCCAAGGCAGCGGCCACCAGGCAGGCGGCAAGCAGACGACGGGGGCTCGAACCCCGGGACTTGGGAAGGTCTTGCAACATGGGGCACTCGCTTGTTCCGACGCCAGGCGGATGCCGCCCGGCCATGGCCACCGATCATAGGCCGCCACCGCGCCCGGGTATAGCCCGGGCCGTACTTGGAACCAAACGGCCCAAGCACTAGACCTTCGGTCAATGGAACGTCACAAGCGCCGGGCTAGACTATCAACTGTGTCCGGGATGACGCGCTGCCCGTCATCAAGAAGGAGGCATTCATGACCCTGTCCATGGCAATCCTCATGTTGGTCGGCATGTGGCTCAGCGTTGCGGCGGCCATGCTCTGGGGCGTGCTGCGCATCGTGCGGCGGCACTCCCATCCCCACCACCTGCCCACGCCGCCCCTGGCCAAACCCCGGCAAACACGCCGTGCACGGCGGCATGCGGGGGCGCACTGAGGTTCAGGTGCCGCTCTTCAAACGGCTGAACGCCCGGGTCAGCTCCCGGTTGAACGCCTTGTCGTTGTCGTTCTTGCTGTACAGCCGCGCCCGAACCGCAGCCGGCGGGTAAGTACCCGGGGCATTGCGGATCTGCGCATCCACCAGGTTGTCGGCCGCCGTGATGGCGTTGGCGTAGTGGATGGTATCGGTGATCGGCGCAATCACCTCCGGGCGCATCAGGTAGTCCATCAAGGCCCAGGCCGCTTGCGGATGCGGTGCGTCCTTGGGCACCACCAAGGCATCAAGCCAGATCAACGTGCCCTCGCGGGGGATGCTGTAGTCCAGGCCGAACGGCTTGCCGGCCTGCTGCGCCTGGGCCTGGGCGATGGCCACGTTGCCGTTCCACGACATCGCCACGCAGGTCTCGCCATTGGCCAGGTCGTTGATGTTGCGGTCGTTGTCGAAATAGCGAATGTACGGGCGCACCTTGCGCAGTTGCGCCTCGGCGGCCCTGAGGTCCTCCAGCCGCTGCTGGTTGATGTCCAGGCCCATGTAGCGCATCACCGCGGCGAACACTTCGTTGGGGTCGTTGAGCAGGCTGACCCCGCAATCGGCGAATTTCGCCACCACCTGCGGGTCGAACAGCATCGCCCAGCTGTCCTTGGGCGCGTCGGCCAGCCGCGCGGCCACTGCCTGCTGCTGGAAGCCCACGCCGGTGGTGCCCCAGGCGTAGGTGCCGGCGTAGCGATTACCTGGGTCGAACACCGCCATGTGCTCGAGAAACGCCTCCCCTACCCCTTGCAGGTGCGGCAAGCGCGACTTGTCCAGCGGCTGCAGCGCGCCGCTGGCGATGGCCCGGCTCAGGTGCTGGCCGGCGCTGAGCACCAGGTCGTAGCCGCTGCCGCCGGTAAGCAGCTTGGTCTCGGCGGTTTCCAGCGAATCGAAATGGTCGGCTACCACGCGGATGCCGGTTTCCTTCTCGAAGTTGGCCAAGGTGTCCGGGGCCAGGTACTCGCCCCAGATGTACAAGTTGACCGTGGGCTTGTCGGCATCGGCGGCCGTGGCCGCCGACACCATGCAGCCCAAGGCGAGTGCGAGGGCCAGGCGGTTCATCAGCGGCGGCCCCCGGCGTATTGCGGCATGGTGATGCAGGCGACGTTGCCGCCACCGAGCAGGATCTCGCGGCTGTTGTCGATGCCGATGATGCGGTGGTTGGGGAACAGCTCGGCCAGGGTGGCCTGGGCAATGCTGTCGTTGCGGTCGCCGAACAGCGGCACGACGATCGCCGAGTTGCCGGCGTAGTAGTTGATGTAGGAAGCGCAGATCTGCGTGCCCGCCTGGCGCACATGGGTGCCCTCCACATGGTCCAGGCCCGCCGCCTCTTCAGCCGTCCAGCGCAGCACTTCGGGCTGCGGCAGCTTGTGCACCTTGAGCGCGCGGCCACGGCTGTCGCGGGTGCTGCGCAGGACGTCATAGGCCTCCTGGTAGATCTCCCACTGCGGGTCGTCGCGGTTGTCGGTCCATTGCAGCACCACCTCGCCGGGGCGCACGAAGCAGGCCAGATCGTCGACATGGCCATCGGTTTCGTCGAACTTGCACCCGCGCGGCAGCCAGATCACCTGCTCGGCGCCGAGGTAGTCCTGCAGCCGGCGGGTCACCTCGTCCTTGCCCAGGTGGGCGTTACGGTTGCGGTTGAGCAGGCACTGCTCGGTGGTCAGCAGGCTGCCTTCACCGTCGCTCTGGATACCGCCCAGCTCGGCGATCAAAGGCGCGCGGTAGCGGTCGAGGTTTTCGATCTCGAGGATCTTGCGGGCGATCTGGTCATCCTTGTCCCAAGGGTAATAAAGGCCGCCGTCGAGGCCGCCGTAGGCATTGAACTCGAAGTCCACGCCGCGCACCTCGCCGCTTTGATCGTTGACCACGAAACACGGCCCACTGTCGCGGAACCAGGTGTCGTTGCACGTCATCTCCACCACCCGCACATGGGCCGGCAGCAGGTTGCGGGCGTTGGCGTACTGGGCGGCGGAGGCACAGACCGTCACCGGCTCGCTGCTGGCGATGGCGGTGACGATCTCGACCCAGACCTTCTGCGCCGGTTTGCCGCCATTGCGCCACACATCCGGGCGCTCCGGCCAACCGAGCCAGCAGCCGGCCTTGGCTTCGAATTCGCCGGGCAAGCGGAAACCATCGGCCTTGGGGGTGGTGGTGAGCGAACGTGCCATGGGTCAACCTCGGTGTCGGTGAGTGATGACTGCACGCTACGCCGCGGCGCTTTTGCCTTCCAACGATGAAAACTCAGCGATAGCTGAATTTAATTCAGCTATCGCCCAACTGTTCGATGAACCATTCGATGAATTGCGCCACTGCGCCGCGTTCCAGGCGCAGGCGCTCGCACACCAGCGCGTACTGCCCCTGGGCGGTGACGCTGGCGCTGAACGGGCGCACCAGGCGGCCACTTTGCAGGTCGGCCTGGCAGGTAAGGTTATCGCCCATGGCCACGCCCTGCCCCAGCAACGCCGCCTCCAGCGCCAGGGCGGCGTGGGGGAAATACAGCTGCCGGGTGGGCAAGGCGTCTTCGGCGTGGGTGGCCAGCCAGGTGGTCCAGGTGCGGCCATCCTGATCGTCGTGCAACAGGCAATGGCGCACCAGGTCGCGCGGGCGCTTGAGCCCGCCCTGGTTGAACAGGCCCGGGCTGCACACCGGGAAGAACTGCAGCAGCGGCAAAGGCCGCACGAAGTGGGTACTGGCATCCAGGGTGCTGGTGCCGTAGGTGATCGCCAGGTCGACGTCCAGCGCCGGGGCGCCGGCGTCGATCGGCTGGTCGTGCAGGTGCAGGGTGATGTGCGGGTAGCGGCTGCTGAAATCGGCCAGCCGCGCCACCAGCCATTTCTGCGCCAGCTCCGCCGTTACCGCCACCCGCAGCACGGCCTGGGAGGCCGGGTCGCGCAGCTCGTCGCAGGCCTTGCCGATCAATTCGAAGGCCTGCTGCAGGTGGTGCAGCAGGCGCTCGGCCTCGGCGCTCGGGCGCACCTGACGGCCGACCCGCTCGAACAGGGCGACGCCGAGTTGTTCTTCCAGTTGGCGGATCTGGTGGCTGACGGCGCTGTCGGTGACGCACAGCTCGGCGGCGGCGCGGCTGAAGTGGCCATGGCGGGCGGCGCATTCGAAGGTGCGCAGGGCGGTGAGGGATGGCAGGCGGCGCATGGGCGTAAGCCTTGTATTTGTCATTGGGGCTGCTGCGCAGCCCTTTCGCGGCACAAGGCCGCTCCTACAGGAATACGCATTCCTCTGTACCACGAAAGGACCGCAACGTGGTCCCCGGATCATATCGCCAACACCGCCCCGCTGGCGCAATGAAATTTATCTGCTATTTTTTCATGAAAATAATCAAAACAAATTTCACGAGGCACCGGCATGTTCAAGCAATCCGCCCAGCACGTCGCCAGCTACTACGCCCAGACCTACCCCAGCGCCATCCCCCTGCGCCCTACCCTGCAAGGCCAGCACGACACCGATATCCTCATCATCGGCGCCGGTTTCAGCGGCCTGCACACCGCCCTGCGCCTGGCCCTGGCCGGCAAACGCGTAACCCTGCTCGAAGCCAGCCGCGTCGCCTGGGCCGCTTCGGGGCGCAATGGCGGCCAGGCCCTTCCGGGCTGGTCCTGCGACATGCCACCGCTGGAAAAGGCCCTGGGCCTGGAGCGCAGCCGGCGCCTGTGGGACAGCATGTGCTGGGCCGCCCGCGAGATGAGCGAGCTGCCGGCGCGCCACGGCTTCGACATCGATTACCGCCTCGGCAGCCTGTGGACTGCCGTGCTGCCGAGGCGGGTAAAGCTGCTGGAGGAAGCGCAACGCGACGCGGCACAGAAATTCGGCTACGACTGCCTGCGCCTGATCGGCCGCGACGAGCTGCCCGAGTGGATCGACAGCCCACGCTACCAGGCCGCCCTGCTGGACCCCAACGGCGCCCACCTCAACCCGCTGAAACTGGCCCAGGGCCTGGCCGCCACGATTGAACAGGCCGGCGGGCGCATCTTCGAACAGAGCCAGGTGCTCGATTATCAGGAAACGGCCGAAGGCTTCGTCGCTCGCACCGACAAGGGCGAAGTGCGCAGCAGTGTGCTGGTGCTGGCCTGCAACGCCTACATCGACCGCCTCGACCGCAATCTGGCGCGGCGCCTGCTGCCGGTGGGCTCCTACCAGGTGGCCACCGCGCCGCTGGACGCCGACTTCGCCGCCTCGCTGCTGCCGCGCAACAGCTGCGTGATCGACAACCAGTTCGTCCCCGACTACTTCCGCCTCACCCCCGACCACCGCCTGCTGTTCGGCGGTGGCTGCACCTACCTGGGCGGCATCCCCAAGGATGTCGCCGCCGCCACCCGCCCCTACCTGGAACGGGTGTTCCCGCAACTGCGCGGGGTGGCCATCGAACATGCCTGGGGCGGCCACATCGACTGCAGCATCCAGCGCACCCCGGACATCGGCCGCCAAGGCCAGCGCTACTGGCTGCAAGGCTTCTCCGGGCACGGCGTGCTGCCGACCCTGGCCGGGGCGCGGGCGGTCAGCGACGCGATCCTCGGCGACGACGATCTGCTGGCGCTGTACCAGGGCATCGACAACGGCCGCTTCCCCGGCGGCGACCTCCTGGCTGCGCCACTGGAGGCTGCGGCCAAGGCCTGGTACAGGATGCGCGACCATGTCTGAGTTGACCGACGACAGCCAAGCCCTGGCGCGGCTGGTGCGCGACCTGCGCAAGCACCGTGGCCTGACGCTGGACGAGCTGGCCGGGCGGGTCAACCGCTCGCTGGGCTTCCTCTCGCAAGTGGAGCGCGGCCTGTCGCGCCCGACCGTGGCCGACCTCACCGCCATCAGCGAAGCCCTGCAGGTACCGACCACCTACTTCTACCAAGCCGTGCCGCCACGGGAGATCGACTGGGTCACCCGCCCCGGCGAGCGGCGCACCCTGTATTACGCCGCCGGCGTCACCGACGTGCTGGTCTCGCCCACCCTCAATGGCCGCTTCGCCATGCTCGAAAGCCACCTGGCGCCCGGCGCCAGCAGTGGCGATGGGCACCTGGACGACAGCTCGGAACAGGGCGGCTTCGTCCTCGAAGGCGAGCTGACGCTGTGGCTCGAAGGCGTTGCCGAGGCCGTCACCCTGTACCCCAACGACAGCTTCCAGCTGCCGCCGCACAGCCAATTCCGCTACGCCAACCTCACCACCGAGCCGACCCGGGTCCTCTGGGTCTTCCGTTAAGAGCATGACCATGACAACTACAAAAACAATGCCCGACCTGCTCAGCGAAGTCCGCGCCTTCCGCGCCCAACACCCGCAGGTGCGCTACGTCGACCTGATCAGCCTGGACATCCCCGGGCACTTCTACGGCAAGCGCTACCCCATCGACATGCTGGAAAAGGTTGCCGCCGGCAGCCCGCTGAAGCTGCCGCAGAACTGCGTACTGCTGGGCGTGCAAGGCGGGCTGTTCCCGATTGGCGACTACTGCTTCAACGACGGCGACCCCGACGCCGCACGGCGCCTGGTGCCCGGCACCCTCAAGCCGGTGAGCTGGGAGCGTGAGCCGCTGGGGCAGATGCTGATCACCTCCGACGGCACCGCCGCCCCCATCGAATTCGAACCGCGCGAAGTGCTCGCCCGCGTGCTGCAGCGCCTGGAGCGTCGCGGCATCCGCCCGGTGGTGGCGTTCGAGCTGGAGTTCTACCTGTTCGACCGGGCCCTCAAGGAAGGCCTGCCGCAGTTCCCCCACGACCCGTTCAGCGCCGACGCCGACGACCAGCCGAACATGCATATCGAGCGCCTCTCGCGTTTCTCCGACGTGCTGCGCGACATGGTCGAGACCGCCAACGCACAAGGGGTGGACGCCAACGTCATCACCGCCGAGCTGGGCCCTGGCCAGTTCGAGATCAACTTCGGCCACTGCGACGACGGCCTGCGCGCCGCCGACTGGGCGGCGCTGTTCTGCCGCAGCACCCGCGGCGTGGCCCTCAAGCACGGGCTGCGCGCCTCGTTCATGAGCAAGCCGTACCTGCAGGCGCCGGGCAGCGGCATGCATGTGCACGTCAGCCTGTACGACCCGCAAGGCAACAACCTGCTCGCGGCCAACGACCAACGCCCCTTGCGCCATGCCGTGGCCGGCTGCCTGGAGCTGCTGCCGCACTGCATGCCGATCTTTGCCGCCAACCACAACGCGTTCCGCCGCTACGGCGCCATGGTCAATGCCGCCAGCCGCGCCAGCTGGGGCTTCGAAGACCGCGACGCGTGCATCCGCATCCCCGAGTCGGACCCGCGCAACCTGCGTATCGAGCATCGCCTGGCGGGGGCGGATGCCAACCCCTACCTGGTGCTGGCGGCAATCCTGTGCGGTATGGAGCACGGGCTCGATGCCGGGCAGGAGCCGATTGCGCCGCTGAACGACGACCGCAACAGCGGCATCGATTTCCCCAAGGACATGCTCGGCGCGGTGGCAGCCATGCGCGGGCATCCGGCGGTGAATGAGGGGCTGGGGGCGGAGTTCGTGATGGTGTATTGCGAGAACAAACGCCAGGACCATCTGGCGTTCATGCAAGAGGTGAGTGCCCGGGAGTATCGCTGGTTCCTGTAAAAACAATCGCGGGGCAAGCCCGCTCCCACGCTGCCAGAGATCCAGAGATCCAGAGATCCAGAGATCCAGGAAAATGGATGGCCCCCATAAGTAGGAAATAAATCCAACGCCTGGGGGCAGTCCACAACGTGGGAGCGGGCTTGCCCCGCGATGGCGTAAGTGCTGACAACACATACTTGGCGGCTTACCATGTCACCCCCCTAGCGCGGCAGTTTGCCGCACCCCCTGCCTTCCAGCCTGCCGACCCCCATGCCCTTCGAACTCACCGTAGAACCGCTCACCCTACTGATCCTCGCCCTGGTCGCCTTCGTCGCCGGTTTCATCGATGCCATCGCCGGTGGCGGCGGCCTGCTGACCACCCCCGCGCTGCTCACCGCCGGCATGCCACCGCACCTGGTGCTGGGCACCAACAAGCTCAGTTCCACCTTCGGCGCGGCCACGGCCAGCATCACCTACTACCGGCGCAAGCTGTTCCACCCGGCGCAGTGGCGCCAAGCGATAGCGGGTACCCTGGCGGGCGCGCTGCTGGGTGCGGTGGTGGCCCATTACATGCCGGCCGAATGGCTGAACAAGATGCTGCCGGTGATCGTCTTCGCCTGCGGCGTCTACCTGCTGTTCGGCGGCACGCCCAAGGCGCCGCTGGACGCCGATGCGCCGATCAAGAAGAAATGGCAGTTCCCCCAGGGCTTCACCCTGGGCTTCTACGACGGCGTCGCCGGCCCCGGCACCGGTGCGTTCTGGACCGTCAGTACGCTGCTGCTCTACCCCATCGACCTGGTCCGTGCCAGCGGCGTGGCGCGCAGCATGAACTTCGTCAGCAACATCGCGGCGCTGACGGTGTTCATCATTTCCGGGCAGGTGGACTACATCGTCGGCCTGTGCATGGGCCTGTCGGTGATGGTCGGCGCGTTCTTCGGCGCACGCACGGCGATCAGCGGCGGCAGCAAGTTCATCCGCCCGGTGTTCATCGCCGTGGTGCTGGCGTTGACCGTACGCCTAGCGTGGCAGCACTGGTTCGGCCAGGCCTAAGCGCCGCGCCACATACAAGTCGATCAGGTAGCGGGCGATGGAACGCCCCGCCGGCAGCGGCGGCAAGTCATGCACGCTGAACCACTGGGCATCCTCGATCTCGTCCGGCTGCATGACGATCTCGCCACCGGCGTACTCGGCATGGAAACCCAGCATCATCGAATGCGGGAACGGCCAGCACTGGCTGCCGACGTACTGGATGTTCTGCACCTCCACCGCCACCTCTTCGCGCACCTCGCGCACCAGGCAGTCCTCGGCCGACTCGCCTGGCTCGGCAAAACCGGCCAGGGTGCTGTAAACGCCGGTCACGAAACGCGGCGAACGCGCCAGCAGCACCTCGTCGCCACGGGTGACCAGCACGATCATGCTCGGTGAAATGCGCGGGTAGCTGCGCAGGTCGCAGGGCTGGCAGTACATCGCCCGCTCCCAGTGGATCTGCGTCATCGCCTGGCCGCAACTGCCGCAGAAACGGTGTTCGCGGGCCCAGGTGCCGATCTGCGCGGCGTAGCCCAGCACCTTGTAGGTGTCGAAGTCGCCTTCGAGCATGAACCGGCGCAGGCCCTGCCAGGTGCAGCCCGGCACCTCGCCGGCGCTGCGCAGTTCGAGCAGGAACACCGGCTGGCCGTCGAAGTGGCCGATGCCGTGCTCGCACAGCACGTCCAGTGCCTGACGCTTGAGCCACTCACGGGGGAACAGCGCGCCGTTGGCGTCCACCAGGAACCCTTCCGGGCTGCGGGCGACGGCCAGCCCCCCGGTGATCTGCGGGTCGAGTACTGCGGTTGTCCAGCGTGCTGACATCGTTGCGGTCCCTTGAAGGCGCCCGCCAACGGGGTCAGTCGGCGAACGTCGGTTGCTGTTTGCTCATGTGGGCGGCCACCGCCACGCGCAGGTCTTCGGACTGCAGCATGGCGGCGTTCCAGGTGGCAATGTACTCCAGGCCATCGTCGACGCGATGGTCACGCATGTAGCTGATCAGCTCCTTGGTGCCGGCCACCGCGATCGGCGATTTTGCGGCAATCTCGCGGGCAATGGCAAAGACTCCGTCGAGCAATGCCGCCTGGTCGGCATAAACCCGGTTGACCAGGCCGATGCGCAGCGCCTCCTCGGCATCGACCATCCGCCCGGTAAAGGCCAGCTCGCGCATGATGCCGTCGCCGATGATACGCGGCAAACGTTGCAGGGTGCCGACATCGGCGGCCATGCCCATGTCGATTTCCTTGATCGAGAACTGCGCGTCGCTGGCGCAGTAGCGCATGTCGCAGGCCGAGACCAGGTCGATGGCGCCACCGATGCAGTAACCCTGGATCGCCGCCAGCACCGGCTTGCGGCAGTTGTCCACGGCATTGAACGAGCTTTGCAGGCGCAGGATGGTGCGGCGCAGCAGGCGGGCGTTGCGGCCGACGTCCTTGCCCAGCTGGCCGGCCAGCGAGGCCAGCATCATCAGGTCGATGCCCGAGGAGAAATGCTTGCCAGCGCCGCTGATCACCACGGCGCGCACCGCGTCGGTGTCGTCGATCCACTGGAAGATGTCGACGATCTCCTCCCAGAAGGCGGCATTCATCGCGTTGATCTTGTCCGGGCGGTTGATCTGCACATGGGCGATGTTGTCGGTCAGTTCAACCTTGAATGCGGTGTATTCGGTCACGGACGGCACTCCTGTGGGGAAAGGGTTCACGCGCAGGATCTTAGCGCACCCATAAGGCCGCACATGTGCCAAAAGCGGGACTGCACGCCTTGCACCCCGGGGCCCAATCCGGCACCGTGCGCCACTGCTGAATCAAAAGGATACAAATTCATGTCGCAATCCCTGCCCAGCGCCCTCGCCCACAGTTTCCTGGGCCAGTCGCCGCGCTGGTACAAGGCGGTCATCTGCCTGTTCCTGCTGCTCAACCCGCTGCTGCTGGCAACCCTCGGCCCGGTGGTCACGGGGTGGGCGCTGGTGCTGCAGTTCATTTTCACCCTGGGCATGGCGCTCAAGTGCTACCCGCTGATGCCCGGCGGCCTGCTGCTGGTCGAAGCGCTGCTGCTGCGCATGGCCACGCCCGAAGCGCTGTATGAAGAGTTGCAGCACAACTTTCCGGTGATCCTGCTGCTGATGTTCATGGTCGCCGGCATCCACTTCATGAAAGAGCTGCTGCTGTACCTGTTCTCCAGGATCCTGCTGGGGGTGCGCAGCAAGGCCGTGCTGGCCCTGCTGTTCTGCGTGCTGTCGGCGTTCCTTTCGGCGTTCCTCGACGCGCTGACCGTGACCGCGGTGATCATCAGCGCCGCCGTGGGTTTCTACGCGGTCTACCACCGGGTCGCCTCCGGCACCAACCCCCGCGAAGAGTCGGCACTGGACAGCGACCACCAGGTCGAACAGCTGCACCGCGACGACCTCAACCAGTTCCGCGCCTTCCTGCGCAGCCTGCTGATGCATGGCGCGGTGGGCACCGCGCTGGGCGGCGTGTGCACCCTGGTGGGCGAGCCGCAGAACCTGCTGATCGGCCATGAGATGGGCTGGCACTTCGCCGACTTCTTCTTCAAGGTCGCGCCGGTGTCGATGCCGGTACTGGCCGCAGGGCTGGTCACCTGCGTGCTGCTGGAGAAGCTGCGCCTGTTCGGCTACGGCACCCTGATGCCCGAGCGCGTGCGCCAGGTACTGGCCGCCTACGCCGCCGAAGACGACGCCGCACGCACCCCGGCGCAACGCATCGCCCTGGTGGTGCAGGGGCTGGCGGCGCTGATCCTGATCGTCTGCCTGGGCCTGCACATCGCCGAGGTGGGGTTGATCGGCCTGCTGGTGATCGTGCTGATCACTGCGTTCACCGGCATCACCGACGAGCACCGCCTGGGCCGCGCGTTCCAGGACGCCATGCCGTTCACCGCGCTGCTGGTGGTGTTCTTCGCGGTGGTGGCGGTGATTCACCAGCAGCAGCTGTTCAGCCCGCTGATCGCCTGGGTGCTGGCGCTGCCGACCGAGCAGCAGCCGGGCATGCTGTACCTGGCCAACGGCTTGCTCTCGGCCATCAGCGACAACGTGTTCGTTGCCACCATCTACATCACCGAGGTCAAGCAGGCGTTCGTCAGCGGCGCCATGAGCCGCGAGCACTTCGAGACCCTGGCAGTGGCGATCAACACCGGCACCAACCTGCCCAGCGTGGCGACACCCAACGGGCAGGCGGCGTTCCTGTTCCTGCTGACTTCAGCGATCGCGCCGCTGATTCGCCTGTCGTACGGGCGCATGGTGTGGATGGCGCTACCCTACACCGTGGTCATGGGTGGGCTGGGCTGGTGGGCGGTGACGTACTGGCTGTAGACCAGGCCCGCCCACACCAGCGCAATCGCCGGCTTGCCGGCGATTGAACCTGCCAACGCGTCGCCCATGTTGTTTCGTTCCTGTCGATTTCAGCCAGCCCCGTTCGACTACCCCTCGAACAGCAACCTGAAGAGGAACACCCCCATGCGCAAGCTTATCGTCGCCGCCTTCATCACCCTCGACGGCGTCATGCAGGCCCCCGGCGGCCCGCAGGAAGACACCAGCGGCGGCTTCACCCACGGCGGCTGGATCCCGCCGCTGGCCGACGAAGCCTTCGGCCAGGCCATGCAGACACTGTTCAGCCAGCCGTTCGAGCTGCTATTGGGACGGCGCACCTACGACATCTTCGCCGGGTACTGGCCGCACGTTGAGCATCAAGCGGACGATCGCTCGCTGGCCGACCTGTTCAATCGCGTGCCCAAGCACGTTGCCACCCACCATCCCG
Source organism: Pseudomonas oryziphila (assembly GCF_003940825.1). Classification (NCBI taxonomy): domain Bacteria; kingdom Pseudomonadati; phylum Pseudomonadota; class Gammaproteobacteria; order Pseudomonadales; family Pseudomonadaceae; genus Pseudomonas; species Pseudomonas oryziphila. The sequence goes on from NZ_CP034338.1 coordinate 3,546,637, forward strand.
GCTCACTCCACTGGCACAACAGCCATGGCCTGGGCGCGGATGTGATCGGCGCGGTTCGCGCGCTCAAGCAACAGGACGGCGACGTGCTCCTGACCCAGGGCAGCGGCGAACTGGTGCGCCAGCTACTGGCCGCAGGCCTGGTGGATGAGCTGAGGCTGCTGATCCACCCACTGCTGCTCGGCCGTGGCAAAAGGCTGTTCGGTGATGACGCGCAAGCGGCTGCCTTCGAGCTGGTGGAATCAGCCACCACTCCCAAGGGCGTGCTGCTCGCCCATTACGTGCGCAGTGGCGAAGTCCACACCGGCTCGTTCTGAGGGTGGTGGTCAGCCGAGCAGGCGGGCGATGGCACTGGCAAAGCCTTGCGGGTCTTCGAGCATCATCAGGTGGCCCACACCCGCAAGCTCGGTAAAGCTTGCCGCCGCCCGCTCGGCCCAGTGGGGCACGTCCCAGCCGGCCCGTGAGTGCTCGCCGGCCACCAGGTGCACCGGCGTTGCGCCAAACACCGCCTGCAACTGCTGCGGGTAGCGGGCCGCGCCTGTGACCGCGACCACCGAAGCGGCCATGGCCTGCAACGTGGCTGCCGGCTGGTGGGCCAGCCAGCGCTGTGCCAGGGCCAGCCGCCGCGCATCGGGCCCGACCCCGGCCCGCGCCAGCCAAGTGCCGGGATCAGCCCGATAGCTTGCCAGCAGCTCTTCGACCGCTTCGCGCTCCATGCGCGCCACCGCTGCCGACCAGAACGCATCGTTCAAGGTGAAGTTGCCTTCGACACTGGTCACGCTGGCCACCTGCTGCGGGTGGCGGTAAGCGAACATCAGCGCCACCACCCCGCCCACCGAATGCCCGACCAGGTGTGCCCGCGCCACATTGCGCGCCTGCAATTGGCGGTACAGGTGCTCGACCTGGGCGGCAATATCGATCAGTTTCGGCGCGGTGTCCTGCAAGGTGCCATAGCCGAGCAGGTCGGGGGCGATCACCTGGGTAGGCAGGGTGTCGTGAAGTGCGGGATGATCCAGGCAGCCAATCAGGCCGTTGATCAGGACTACCGGCGTATCCTTTTGCATCGCATGCCTCGCGGCCAGCCGTGGGGAGCCCGCAGCATGGGCCTGCCGTCCGGGGATCGCCAGCAGCGACTGATTGCGCCGGCCCACTGCGTGGTTTGCCTGGGTGCTGTTGCAATTGCCGCGTACCGTCTACAGCCGTGCCTGCCTTGGGATCGTTTGAGCGCGACCAGGCGCATGTCGACAGGCTTGCAGCGCTCTCAAGATCGAGCGCCGCCCGCGCGGCGCATCGCTGGCAAGCCAGCTCCCACATCTGTTTCGGGCCAATTATGCCTGTGAAGGTGCCGCTGCCCGCCTTAGTGCATGCCTCAAGTCAGGTGAGGCGCCAGTAGTGCCCACCTCAATACCGAGTCGAACCAACAAGGCGTACAGCGATGAAACAACAGGAGTAACTGGCCCGAAACAGATGTGGGAGCTGGCTTGCCAGCGATGCGCCGCGCGGGCGGCGCTCGATCTTGAGAGCACTGCAAATCTGTCGCCCTTCACCTGGTGGCCCACATGCGATCCCAAGACAGGCCCTTGGGCGGCACACCGCCGGCCCTGGGTAATCAGGATTGGGCAATGGCCACCAGGTGAATGGCGGGATATTGGGTGGGGGCCACCAGGAGCCTGCCGGTGTTTTCCAGCGCCTATGAAATCGAGCGGCCTGGAACTCCCCTGCGTACCCATGCGCAAGGCCTTGGCGCCGGTATAAGATCGGGGCCCCACTGCCGGAGACATACCCTCATGCTGCCCACCGCCTCTTCCCTGCACAGTGCCCGCCGCGCCAGGCTGCAAGTGCTGCGCGGCCGCGTCGGCCTGGGGCTGGTGGCCGGGCTGTCGGTGCTGGCGGGCATGACCGACGCCATCGGCCTGCTGGCGCTGGGTGATTTCGTCTCGTTCATGAGCGGCAATACCACGCGCCTGGCGGTGGCCATCAGCCAGGCCGACCTGGCGTTGGTGCTGCGCCTGGCCCTGGCGGTCTTCAGTTTCGTGCTGGGCAATGCGCTGGGGGTGCTGCTGGCCCGGCACTTTCGCCGGCGAGCCTCACCCTTGTTGCTGGTGGTCGCCGGCCTGCTTGCCTTTGCCGCCGCCTGGCCGCTGGCAACGAGCTTCCCGGCGCTGGTCGCGGCGATCCTGGCCATGGGCATGCTCAATGCCGTGGTCGAACAGGTGAATGGCCTGCCGATCGGCCTGACCTATGTCACCGGCGCGCTTTCGCGGTTTGGCCGCGGGCTGGGGCGCTGGTTGCTGGGCGAGCGGCGGCATGGCTGGCGGGTGCAGTTGGTGCCCTGGAGCGGGATGCTGCTGGGGGCAGCCATTGGCGCCTGGCTGGAGCAAAGGCTGGGGTTGCTGGCGTTGTTTGCAAGCTGTGGTCTGGCCTGCGTGCTGGCCTTGGTGAGCCGGTTTATTCCGCGTGCGTGGCAGTTGGGGTATATGCCGCGTTGAGGGGGTAGCAGGGGGCGGCATGCCTTGGGATCGTAGGTGGGGCACCAGGTGCATGGCGATAGATCTGCAGCGCTCTCAAGATCGAGCGCCGCCCGCGCGGCGCTTCGCGGGTAAACCCGCTCCCACAGTCTGTTTCGGGCCAGTCTCTCCTGTGCCATTACCTGGTCCGCCTTGTTGGTACGACGCGGTTTCAGTGTGGGCGTTACAGCCGCCCCACATGACTCAAGGCATGCATCAAGGCAGGCGCCGGTACTTTCACAGGCATAATTGGCCCGAAACAAACTGTGGGAGCGGGTTTACCCGCGAAGCGCCGCGCGGGCGGCGCTCGATCTCATAGGCGCTGCAAAAACACCGGCAGGCACCTGGTGGCCCTCACTCAAAATCCCGCCAGGCACCTGGTGGCCATTACCCAATCCTGATTACCCAAATCCGATGAGGGCCCGGAACCCCCATCGCGACACAGAAAAACACCCGAACGGATAGCTACCCACAAGGTAAATATTTTTCCGAATATTTCATCTTTACACTTGCTTTACATTTGCGAACCATTACCATTCGCCACCTCAAACAACAACGAGTCGTATTACCATGGCGAAAAAGTCTGTTGCTCCAGTATCCCTGTCGATGCTGAGCCTGCTGGTCACCCCTGCTGTCCACGCGCAGACCCAGGACCCGCTGGCCCTGCCGGCCACCTCGGTGACCAGCGCCTACGAGCAGCAGAGCTACAAGGCCAGCGAGAGCAAGAGCGCGCTGAAAATCGATGCACCGCTGCGCGATATCCCGCAGACCGTCAACGTGGTGCCCGAAAGCGTGATCAAGGACCAGGGCGCCCAGTCCATGGAAGACGTGCTCAAGAACGTGCCCGGCGTTGGCCTGTCGAACGGCGACGGTCAACGCGACCAGGTGACCATTCGCGGCTTCAGCGCCATCGGCGACATGTACGTCGACGGCATTCGCGACGATGCCCTGTACTTTCGCGACCTCTCCAACGTCGAGCGCGTCGAAGTGATCAAGGGCCCTGCCGCCGTGCTCTACGGCCGTGGCTCGTCCGGTGGCCTGATCAACAGCATCAGCAAGAAGCCGGGCCTGGCGCCGAAGCAGGAAGTGGGCATGACCCTCGACACCGAGGGCAAGCGCCGCACCCAGTTCGACAGCGGCTGGGCCGCCCCCGAGGGTAACCAGGCCTACCGCGTCACCGGTGCCTTCGAAGACAGCGACACCTTCCGCGACGACGGCTACACCGACCGCAAGGCCATCGCCCCGTCGGCCTGGTTCAAACTGTCCGACGACCTGGAACTGAACCTCGGCGCCACCTACCTGTACGACAAGCGCCTGATCGACTTCGGCATCCCGGCCGTGGGCAACCGCCCGGCCAACGTCGACCGCGACAAGCGCTTCGGCTCGGGCAACGCCTCGCAGGACTATGCCCGCAGCGAGGTGTTCTCGTTCACCGCCAGCCTCGACTACCGCATCAACGACGACTTCACCCTGACCAACACCAGCCGTTACTACCGCTACGACCTGGACCGCAACAACACCCTGGCCGACAGCAGCCCGACCCGCTTCGTCACTGCGCCCAACGGCGAACTGCTGGTCAAGCTCAACCGCGGCAACGTCGCGCGCGATGAAAGCGGTGTGTTCAACCAGACCGAGCTCAAGCAGCAGGCGCAACTGGCCGGCATGCAGCACAACCTGCTGTACGGCGTGGAAGTCGGCTTCCAGGACAAGTACCAGCGCGTCTACAGCCAGAACAACGTGGCCCGCGTGCCGGTGTACCGCGACGCTCTGGTGGGCGTTCCGGACCACGCCGCCAACCTGTCGTCCAACGGCACCAACTACCAGCAGACCAGCGGTTTCTACGTGCAGGACCTGATCGAGCTGACCTCGCAATGGAAGGCCCTGCTAGGCGTGCGCTACGACATCTTCGGCCAGGAATACAACGACGCCCGGGTACAGAACGTCGACCTCGACCGCACCGACAAGACCTGGAGCCCACGTGCAGGCCTGGTGTTCCAGCCTGACCAGATCCAGTCCTACTACGTGTCGGTCAGCCGCAGCTACCAGCCTTCAGGCGAAGTGTTCGCGGTCTCGCCGACCAACGCGGGCCTGGAGCCGGAAGAGACCACCAACTATGAAGTGGGCGCCAAGTGGGACCTGCTCGACAGCCGCCTGTCGCTGACCGCGGCGGTGTTTCGCCTCGAGCGCACCAACATGAAGACCGCCGACCCGGCCAACCCCAACCTGACCATCCTCGCCGGCGAACAGCGCACCGACGGCTTCGAGGCGACCCTCAGCGGCCAGCTCAGCGACAAATGGCAGGTGTATGCCGGCTACGCCTACCTGGACGCCGAGATCACCAAGTCCAACAGCAAGACCAACGGCGTGGCCAACGAAGGCCAGGTGCCCACCCTGACGCCACGCAACAGCGCCAACGTCTGGCTGGTGCGTACCCTCACCCCCGAGTGGCGCGTGGCCGCCGGCGCCAACTACGTCGACGACCGCTACACCGCACTGGACAACAAGGTGGTGATGCCGGCCTACACCACCTTCGACGCCGCCTTGCTGTACAGCGTGCAGCACTGGGATGCGGCCTTGCGCCTGAAGAACGCCTTCGACCGCGACTACTATGCCTCGGCCCACGGTTCGGTCGACCTGGCCACCCCGGGCGCACCGCGTACCCTCGAAGCCAGCGTGAACTACAAGTTCTGACCGCCTGTTGCCGCGCTCGATAGTCACTATCGAGCGCGGCAATTTCTCCTCATCGGGCGTGCGCCCTATGCTCGCTCCATCGATCCACCGATCATGGAATGCGCCCGATGAACACCCCCCGCCTGTTGCTCGCCGCCTTGGCCATCGCCGTATTGAGCGGTTGCGCCAACCACCCCGAACTACGCCCCTTCACTGCCAGCGAAGCGCACCAGCTACAGCTCGAAGCGCTGCAACGCCAAGGGCTCAGCCAGGAGCAATACGAACAACGCAGGCTTGCCGTGCTGCGTGCGGACCAGCAGCAAGTGGTGACCGAAACGGCCACCCGCTCCACCTCGGCACGCGGTTAACACCGCCAACCGAACCGGTTATTCTCGCAGCCCCCTGCCATTGCCAAGGACTGGACGATGCCGCCACTCACCCACGAGCGCGTGATCGCGCTGGCGCTGGAAAACCCGATCAACCGTACTCTGCTCGAGCGCCTGCCAGCACTCGACCTGCCCGGCGGCATGCTCACCGCCGGCTGCCTGTTCCAGGCCCTATGGAACCACCGCGCAGGTCGCGAACCGGGCTGGGGCGTCAAGGACTACGACATCATCTACTTCGACCAGGATCTCTCCTGGGAGGCCGAGGACCGAGTGATCCAAGCCGTCCAGGCGCTGGGCGCCGACCTCGGCGTCACCCTGGAGGCGCGCAACCAGGCCCGGGTGCACCTGTGGTACGCCACGCGCTTCGGCGTGCCCTACCCGCGCCTTGCCAAAGTCACCGACGGCATCGACCGCTACCTGGTCAGCTCGACCTGCCTGGGCCTGGGCATCGCCAGTGGCGAGCTGTACAGCACCCATGGCCTCGATGACCTGCAGCACGACCTGCTGCGCAGCAATCCGCTCAACCACCAGACGGAAATGTTCCGCGCCAAGGCCGAAAGCTACCGGGCGCGCTGGCCGTGGCTCGCCATCGTCGAGTAGCGCCTACAGCGCAACCCGGCGCCGGTCGATCCACACCAGCATGGCGCTGGCATACAGCGATACCAGCAGGAACAGCGCCAGACGCACGGCGAACGCCCGGTACACGTCCTGCCCGGCGACACTGTCCTGCACCGACTGACCAAGCAGGATCAGCATGGTGGTCAGGCAGCTGACCCAGAACGCCTGAGCATGCCGGCTCGCCACCAGCCGTTGCAGGCGCCGCGCCTGCCACAGCGCGGCCAGCAGCACCCAGAGAAAGAACATCCACAGGTGCACGAACAGGCTCAACGCGCCCCACACCAGTATCGCCAGCACCCCGGCCAGCAAGGTCGAACCCACCAGCTCGCGGGCCGCCTGGCGCGCGTCGGTCTCGCCAGCCTGCTGGCCCAGGCTCACCGACTTCATGATCAGTGGCATGAAACGGTCCGGGGCGACCAGTGCGAGCAGGAACGCCGGCATCACGATCAGCGTGGCACGCAGGGCGATCCAGCCGGCCTCGCGCGAGTCGAGGCGTGGCGTGACGGGTGCGGCGGGCGCATCGGCCGGCTCCGGGAACAGCCAGTGGGCCACCAGGGTGCACAGCACCGCCAGCAACATGCCCTTGGCCATTGCCTCGACCACCGACAGCGCCAGGGTGAAATCGCTGGTACCGGCGGCGGCGATCATGGTCAGGCCGATCACCAGCAAGTTAGCCAGCAAAGCGTTGCCCCCGCGCAGCGCCCAGCGGAACACCAGCAGCAGGCCGACCGCCACCAGCAGCACGCCGCTCAGCGGCGCGTGGCGCAGCAGCGGGATCAGCAGCAGGCCGCTGCCGCAGCTGAGCAGCACCAGCAGCGCCAGCACCGGGGCCATGCGCAGCGGTAGCGCGGTGTTGCGCATCGCCAGCAGCAGCACGCACAGCACGGGTGCCAGTACCGGCACCGGCAAGCCGATGCCGAAACTCGCCGCCAGGCTCATGGCCGCGCCCCAGGCCAGGCGCAGCGCGCGGCGGCGGCGCAGTTCAATAGGCATACGACAGCCAACTCATGCACCACATGAACAGCCGCCCGAGCAGGTTCAGCGGGTTGCCCTCCCCGGGCAGCGCCATCACCTCGGCTTGGCCGCCGACGCGCAGTTGCATGGGGTCCACCTGCTGGTCCGGGTCGAGCCCGACGATCACCGGGAAGCGTTGCGCCGAGCGCAGCCACTCGCGGCTGTTCTGCACCGTCGGCAGTTGCCCCGGCGGCGGCGCCTGGCCGCTGCTGACCCCCTGGCCGATGCTGCGGATGCGTCCGTGCAGCACCTCGCCCGGCAGGCTGTCGAGCACCACTAGCACGGGTGTGCCGCTGCGCAGGCGGCCAAGGTTGTTCTCGGTCATGTCGGCGCTGATCCACAGGTCGTGGGTGGCGATCAGGGTCATCAGTGGGCTGCCGGCCCCCACGTAGTGCCCCACGTCCACCTTGAGGTCGGTGATACGCCCGTCGGAGTCGGCGCGCACCTGGGTGCGCGCCAGGTCGAGCCGGGCCTTTTCCAGGTTGGCGGCGGCACTGCGCAACTGGGCGTTATCGTCGTCGCTGCCGCCTTCCTGTTCCCTGGCCCGCTCGACTTCGGCACGGGCCGCGGCCACCTGGCTGCGCGCCTGCTCGTAGGTGGCCTGGGCGCCTTCGAGGCGGCGCACCGACACCGTGCCCTGGTCTTCCTCGTACAGGCGCCGCAGGCGCTCGGCGTCCTGGCGCGCCTTGCGCTCGTTGGCCTGGGCCGCGGCCAGCGAGGCCTGGGCCGAATCGATGCCGGCGGTGTGGGCGCCGACCTGGCGCCGCGCCGCATCATAATCGGCCTGGGCCCGGCTCAGGGCGATGCGGTACTGCTCCGGGTCCAGCTCGAACAGCAGCTCGCCGCGGCGCACCTCCTGGTTGTTGCCCACAGCCACCCGCCGCACCTGCCCGGCCACCTCTGCGCTCACCGGCACCACGTAGGCTTGCAGGCGAGCCTGCTGGGTGTAGGGGGTGAAGCGGTCGGCGAGCAGGTACCAGGCCAGGCTCATGACGATCAGCAGCAGGACCCAGCGCAGGCTGCGGTCGGGGGCTGGCGTGGTGGTGTCAGTCATTGCGCGTCACCTTGTTCATCGAGCAGGTCGCCCCAATCGGTGCGTTGTTCCATCTGCCGCCGGGTCGGCGCGTCGATGGTCGGCACACGGCGCTCCCAGCCACCGCCGAGCGCCTTGTACAGCGCCACCAGGCTGCCCACCGCATTGCCACGGCTGACCAGGTAGCCATCCTGTTGCTGCAACAGCAGTTGCTGGGCGTCGAGCACCCGCTGAAAGTCGGCGAAACCCTCGCGATACTGCGCGCTGGCCAGGTCCAGCGAGCGGCTCGCCGCCGCCGAGGCGCGGTCGCGGATGGCCGCGCTCTGCAACGCCCGCACCAGGGCGCTGGCAGCGTCGTCCGCCTCGCGCGCCGCCTCGCGCACCTGCTGGTGGTAAAGGGTGATCAGCTGTTGCAGGCGGGCGTCCTCGACACGCACGGCATTCTTGCGCCGCCCATAGTCGAACGGGTTCCAGATCAGCCCGGGGCCGGCGGCGATGTCGAAACTGTCAGGCACATGGCTGGCCGAAGCCAGGCTCCAGCCGATGCTGCCGAGCAGGCTCAACTGTGGGTACAGGTCGGCCTCGGCCACCCCCACCAGCGCCGACTGCGCCGCCACGGCCTGCTCGGCGGCGCGGATGTCCGGGCGCCGGCGCAGCAGCTCGGCCGGCACGGCCTGCAACACGGCGCGGTCCGGCAGCGGCAGCTGAGCGTGCCTGGCGTCCAGCTCCGGCAGCAGGCCCGGGGGGCGGCCCAGCAGCGAGCAGAGCACGTTGCGCAAGGCATTGAGCTGGTTCTCGAACTCCGGAATGGTGGCCTCGGTGGCCAGCAGCTGGGTACGTGCCTGCTGCCAGTCGAGTTCGTCGTTCTCGCCATGGCGGAACAGCCGCTCGGTGATTTCGAGGCTGCGTGCCTGGCGCCGCGCGTTGTCCCGGGCGATGTCCAGCCGCGCCTCGGTGGTGCGCAGGGCGAAGTAGCTGTCGGCCACCTGCGCGCGCAGCAGCACCAGGGCGTCCGTGTAGTTGGCCTGGGAGGCGAAGTACACCGCGTCGGCCGACTCGACGGCGCGGCTGAAGCGCCCCCAGAAGTCGATCTCCCAGGCGATGTCGAAACCCAGGCTCGACTGCCAGAACACCGAGTCGCGCGCGGTCGAGGTGCCGGACTGATCCTGCTTGAGGTACAGGCTCTGCGCGCGCAGTTGCTGCAACTGCGGGTAGCGCCCGGTCTGCACGATGGCCAGCTGGGCCCGGGCCTCGGCGATACGCAGGCCGGCCACCTGCAGGTTGGTGTTGTGCGCCTCGGCTTCGGCGATCAATGCGTCGAGGGTGGGGTCGGCGAACAGTTGCCACCACTGGCGCAGGTCGCCCCCAGGGGCGGTGACCTGGCTCAGCAAGGGTGTGCTCCAGCGGTCCAGCCAGGGATCCTGCGGCGGGCTGAAGTCCGGCCCGACCTGGGTACAGCCCGCCAGCAGCACCAGCAGGCTCAAGGCGCAACGACGTGGTGACCCGGGCATGGCTGGCCCCCGCTCACACCGCAGGCTCGTCGGGCCGGGCGGGGACCTGCTGGTCCACCCACTGCCAGAACAGGTTGTAGGTCACCGCCAGGATCACCGGGCCGAGGAACAGGCCGATGATGCCCTGCACCACCATCCCGCCCAGGGCGCCGATCAGCACCACCGGCATCGGCACGTCTACCCCACGGCCCAGCAGCAGCGGCTTGAGCACGTTGTCGGCCAGGCCGGCGACGAAGGTGTACACGGCGAACACGATGGTCACCAGGCTGAAGCCCTCGCTGTAGAGCACGTAGCCGATCACCGGCAGGGTGACCAGCGTCGCCGGGGCCTGGGCGATGCCCAGTATGAGGATGACGATCGCCAGCATGCCGGCGGCCGGCACCCCCTTGACCACGAAACCGACGCCGATCAGCAGCATCTGAATGAAGGCGATGCCGATCACCCCCTGGGCCACCGCGCGGATGGTCGACGTGCACAACCTGGCGATGGGCTTGCCGCGCTCCTCGCCGGACACGCGCATGGCGATGCGTAGCGCGGCGCGCTGGCCGTTCTCGCCGAACGCCATGATCACCCCGCCGATGATGATCGCGCCGATGAACATCAGCAAAGCCCCACCCGCGCTGGCGGCGGCGCCCAGCACCGCGAGGGCGGCGCTCTTGAGGTTGGACGTCTGGTTGGCGAGCACGCTGCTCAGGCTCTGCGACGCCGCCAGCCAGACGTCGTGCAGCCGTGGCCCGATCAGCGGCCAGCCGGCCACCGAGTCCGGGGGGGGGGGTACTTGCCAGGCGCCGCTCTTGACCAGGTTCGTCAGGCTGTCTATCGACTCGATGATCGACGCCACCACCAGATAGATCGGCACCAGCAGCACCAGCAGCAGCAACACCACCACCAGGGTCGCGGCATAGCCCTCGCGCATCCCGGTCAGGCGTTTGATCCGGCCATGCAGCGGGTACAGGGTGACCGCCAGGATCACCGCCCAGAGCATCAGGTCGAGGAACGGCTGGAACACCCGGTAGGCGAACAGCACCAGCGCCGCCACCAGCCCGGCCTTGATCAACACATCGAGCATCCCGCGCGACAGTTCTCTGTCCAGCTTGAAACTCGGCATCATCCTTCATCTCCTGGTCGAATCACGGTGGCGGCCGGGGGTTCGGCTCGGTCGGTGGCGGGTGGTCCCTCCTCATCCAGCGCCGTGCCCTGGCGATGCTGCTCGAGCAGCCAGTGCGCCTCCTGCTGCTGATAACGCTGCACCCAGGCGGCCGCCTGCGCCTCGCTGCGGCCCAGCGCAATGAAGGCGCGACGGGCCATCTCGAGGCTGGAATGGAACGTCTCGCGCACCGGGTTGACCCCCAGGTCGAGCAGGCGCAGCACATCGCGGTGATTGCGTGCGGCGGCGATCACCTGGGCCTTGGGGTACAGGTGCACGAGCACGTCGACGGTCTTCTGGTTGCTCTGCGCGTCATCTGCGGCGACGATCACCAGCGCGGCCTGGTCGACCTTCGCCGCGCGCAGGATTTCCGAGCGCGACGGGTCGCCGTAGAACACCGTGGGGCCATCGCCGCGTGGCCGGGCCTTGCGCGCGAGGGCTTCAGCCGTGGCGTCCAGGGCCACCACGCGAATGCCTTCGGCATGCAGCATGCGCCCGATGGCACGCCCCAGGCGGCCAAAGCCGGCGATCACCACCTGCGGGGCGTCTTCCAGTTGCGGCGGTTCCTGCGTCAGGTCGGCCTGATCGGCCGGGCGCAACTGCCGGGCCAGGGCCATCATCACCAGCGGTACCAGGGCCATCGACAGGGTGATGGCCAGCACCAGCAGATCGTGCACCCGCTGCTCCAGCACCTGGTGCTGCAAGCCGAGCTTGAACACCACGAAGGCGAACTCGCCCCCGGACGCCAGCACCACCGCCAGGCACAGCGCCTGGGGCCGGTCGAGGCCGCCGAAAAGGCGACCGATGCCCCACAGCAGCGGCAGCTTGAGGGCCACCAGCAGCACGGTCAACCCCAGCACCTGCAGCGGCATGCCGGCCAGCAGGCGCAGGTCGGCGGTCATGCCCACACCCACGAAGAACAACCCCAGCAACAGGCCCTTGAGCGGCTCGATCTGCGACTCCAGCTCGTGGCGGAACTCCGACTCGGCCACCAGCACCCCGGCGAGGAACGCGCCCAACGCCATCGACACGCCGACATGCTCCATCAGCCAGGCCGTCCCCAGCACCAGCAGCAGCGCGGTGGCGGTCGACAGCTCATGCAGGCCACTGCCCACCGTCCAGCGGAACACCGGGCGCAGCAGGTAGCGCCCGGCGATCACCACCACCCCGATACCCAACAGTACCGCCAGCAGCGGCCAGCTGCCTTCGTCGGCGGTCCCGACGCCACCACCGAGCAATGGCACCACGGCGATCAGGGGGATGGCCGCGATGTCCTGGAACAGCAGAATGGCCACCGCGAGGCGGCCATGGGGCTTGCCCAGCTCTTTACGCTCGGCCAGCACTTGCAGGCCAAAGGCGGTGGACGACAGCGCCAAGCCCAGGCCCAGCACCACGGCGGTGGCCGGGGCCTGGCCGAACAGCAGCCAGGCCAGCAGCCCGAGCACCAGCGCGGTCAGCCCCACCTGCAACGAACCGATGCCGAACAGCGCCCGACGCATGGTCCACAAGCGCCGTGGCGAGAGTTCCAGGCCGATGACGAACAACAGCATGACCACGCCCATCTCCGACAGCCGTGCGACGTTGTGCGGGTTGTCGATCAGCCCCATCACCGACGGGCCGATGAGAATGCCGGCCAGCAGGTAGCCCGGCACCGCCCCCAGTTTCAGGCGCTGGGCCAGTGGTACCAGAAGCACCACCGCCAGCAGGAAAACCACCGTCGCCTGCAACAGGCTGCCGTCATTTGGCATGTGTGCCCTCCCCTGAACCCCAAAACCCGGTTTGCCGGCGATGCGGGCTGGATGATCACCCTTACCGGGAGCCCACTACTTGCCCTGCACCGCCACCGCCGTCCAACTGCTGTCCGGGTCGAACTCTTTCATCGCCCGGGCCACTTTTTCGCCGTCGGGCCCCAAGTCCTTTTCGAACACCTCGCCGTCGTGGCTGATCATGAAGCTCATCACCCCGCTGTCGTCGTAACGGGCTGGCCAGGCGACCAGGGCAAAGCCGCGGATCATGCGGTCGCCGATCAAGTAGTCGTAGGCGCCACCGGGTGCCGATGGCCCTTGGGCGTCGAGGATGCGGAAGTGGTAGCCATGCCAGTCATCGCCGGCTTCCTCCTGGCCAAACAACGGGCCCAGCGGGCTGATCTGGCCATCGCTTTCGTCGGCCCAGTACAGGCCATCGTGCTCGCCGGGCGTGCTGAAGATCTTGCGTGCGTACTCCAGCGCGCCGTTGCCGTTGCGGTCCTGGCTGGCGTACTCCATCTGCGCGTCGTGGTAGGCCAGCATCGATTGCAACGCCGCCAGTTCGTTGCGGCCGATGCGCCGGGCACGGATCTCGGCGCTACCTGCCTTGAGGTCGAAGCGCCAACCTTCGGCGCCCTTGGCCAGGGGGATCGGCAGGGTCCAGCCGTCGCGCCCCACCGCCAGCACCGCGCCACGCTCGCCGGTGTGTTCGATGCGGTGTTCGGCGCGGTACTGCTCGAGGAAGGTCTCGACGTCGCGGTGCTGCACCCCGCCACGCGGTATGTAGGTGCGCCAGTCCTCGCCGAGCAGCTTGCCGAAACGTGCTTCGTCAGGTGGCTGGGTACCCAGCGCGGCAACGAAGGCGTCGACGGCCGCCTGCGGGGTGGCGAACACTTCCTGGGCCGTCGCCAGGCTGGGCCAGGCCAGGCTGGCGGCCAGCCACCAGGCACTCAAGATGCGCGTGTTCATCGGCGGCCTCCTCCCCGTTGACGCCCGCCGGAAAAGCTCGGACGGGAAACCTGCTGCCCGCTGGCGCGCGGCGCGCTGCCGCGCTGGGCGAAGGCCTGGCTGGTGCGCCCGCGGCTGGCCTGGGCGCTGCTGCTCGACGGCGCGCGCACGCCATCGAAGGCATTGTTGCGGGCACGACCAGTGTTCTGGCGTTGCGCCACCTGCTGGCGGGCCTGGCCTTCGTTCTGGCGACGCTGGTTGAGCTGCCCGCCCTGGTTGGCGCGTGGCGCGTCCTGGCGGCGTTCGGCCAGGCGCGGATTGTTGTTGCGTTCGGCCTGTGCCTCGCGCATGCGCTCGCGGGCCTGCACATTGTTGCTGGCGGGCCGCTCGATGCCGTGGCGGTCCATCGAACTGAGCGCGTTCTGCCGCGCCCTTGCACGCTGCGCATCGTCGCCACGGTAGGCGGCGCGGTCGCGCGCGCCGTCCAGCTGGCGGCCGTATTGCTCGCGGTTGCGGGCATCGCGGTACGGCACGCCGTCGCGGTGCACGGGGTTGTGCTGCCACTTGTTGTTGCTGATGTTGTTGATCTGGTTATTGCGGTTGATGCTGTTGTAGCGATTCACGTCGATGTCTACGTCATGGTTGTTCCAGTCGCAGTCGCCCCACAGCGAGGCGACGATCGCCACCCCGGTGCCGAAGGCCAACCCGGCAACCAGCGCCTGGCCCGGGTAATAGGCCGGCGGCGGCGGATAGTAGACCGGCGGCGAGGCCGGGTAGGCCCAGGTGCCGTAGGTGGTCGTGGGGTTGTAAGTGGGCACGTAGATCGTCTGCGGATCGGCGGGCTGGATGATGATGGTCTGGTTGCTGGCCGGGGCGCTCTGACTGGCCGGCGCGGCCTGCACGGTGACGTTCTGGTACTGGTTGCTCTGCAGGTTGCCGGCGGCCTTGGCCTGCTGGCGCAGGCGCTGTACGCCGTTCATCAGGTCGTCCGGCTGGGCCAGAAACGCATCGCCCAGGCGCTGCACCCAGACCGGGTCCTGGCCCAGCGTGGCGAGCACCTGGGGGAAGGCCACCAGCGCCTGCACGCTGGGGTCCCAGGGCTGGCTGGCCACCTGCTTGACCGCGTCATCACCCTTGGCGTCCGGGTGAGCCTTCGACCAGGTGACCGCTTCGGCCACCTCGCCCGGGTAGGTGCTGGCCATCAGCACCTGCGCCAGCAGCGGGTCGGGGTACAGGGCGATAGGCGCGAGCATCTGGTCCAGTTGCTCCTGGGTGAACACCGCCTGCTTGGTGGCGGCGGGCTCGGGCGCCGCCGGGCCGGGGGCCGCCGTCTCGGCGAGCGAAGGGACACCATGCAACGCCAGCATTACGGCCAGGACGCAGGAAAATCGAGTACGCATTCACACCTCCCAGGTGGGTCATACCGCTCGAAATAGGTAAGTCGAAGCCCGGGAGGTGAACGCTTGAACCGCAAGCGACTGATTTCAGCTTCGGTGCTGAGTGGCAAGGGTAGCAGAGGGATTCGATGTTATAAGGCGGGCTATTTGGCCTCCTCGCAAACATGCCGGTCACAGCCTGGACGCCTGGTGCGGGCGTCGACACACAGGCCAATCGCGCATTGCTCGCCCTGCTCAAAAGTCCGGGCCCGCCGTTACCGGCGGGATCCTAGGCTCACCCATACTTGTGGCGCGTAGCAGCGCCAGCTGAGCAAACCCGGCTAGGCGTACCCCGCGCCGCCTATCGCATCCTGTGCCTGCCCGTGACCCCAGGAGTCTTCACCGATGTCCCGCCCCCCGCCCAGCCGCCCCTACGACCAACGCTTCGCCGCCGTGCTCGCGCATATCGAGGGCAACCTCGACGGCGACCTGTCGCTGGAGCGCCTGAGCCAGGTGGCGAACTTCTCGGTGCACCACTTTCACCGCCAGTTCAGCGCCTATATCGGTGTGCCGGTGGCGCGCTACGTGCAACTGATGCGCCTGCGCCGTGCCGGCCACGCGCTGGCCGCCGACCCGGCGCTGGCGGTGCTGCAGGTAGCGCTGGATGCCGGTTTCGACAGCCCGGAGGCATTCGCCCGTGCCTTTCGGCGTGACTTCGCACTGTCGCCGAGCGCCTTTCGCCGGGCGCCGGACTGGCGCGCCTGGAACACGGCATTTCGCATTCCCCACTTTGCCAGGAGCATCAGCATGCAAGTCCGTATCGTCGATTTCACGCAAACCCGGGTGGCCGCCCTGGAACACCTTGGCCCACCCGCGCAACTGCCGGCCACCGTGGGCCGCTTCATCCAATGGCGCACCCATGGCAATGAGTCGCCGGTGGCCACCCAGCGCACCTTCGGCATTCCCTACAACAATCCCGATACCACCGCACCAGAGGACTTTCGCTTCGCCATCTGCGGCGAGGTCGATGCCGAAGTGGCCGCCAATTCATTCGGTGTGCGAACGCTGGTCATCCCCGGCGGGCGCTGCGCCGTGGTGCGGCATGTGGGCTCACCGGACCATATCGGCGAGACCATCTACCCGCTCTACCGTGACTGGCTGCCGGCCAGCGGCGAAGAGCTGCGCGACCACCCGCTGTTCTTCCACTACCTGAGCGTGTACCCGCAGACGCCGCAGGCGCAGTGGCAGACCGACATCTATCTGCCGCTGGTCTAGCGCCTGCTCAACGCCAGCCGCGCCGCGAACAGCACGAACACCAGGCCGGTGCAGCGGTCCATCCAGCGAATCACCCGCTCGCGGCGCAGCACCTCGGCCAGTGGCCGGGTGGCGGCGATCAGGCCGGTCGCCCACAGCAGCCCCAGCAGCACATGGATACCCACCAAGCCGAACGTCCAGGCCACCAGCGGCTGGCCTTGGGGGATGAACTGGGGCAGGAAGGACACATAAAAAATGCCGACCTTGGGGTTGAGCAGGTTGCCCAGCATGCCCTTGACGAACCAGTTGCCGGTGGGGGGCGCCTGCTCGCCAGCCGGTGCCATCGACTGGCGCGGGCGCAGCAGCATGTTCACCCCCAGCCAGGCCAGGTAGGCGGCGCCGCAGTACTTGAGCAGGTTGTAGGCCAGCTCCGACACCGCAATCAGCGCGCCCAGGCCGAAGGCCACCGCCGCGCCCCACAGCAGGCAGCCGGCATTGATGCCCAGCGCGGCGCGCAGTGCCTGCTGGCGGCTTTCCACGGCGGCGGTGCGCAGGATCAGCGCGGTGTCCAGGCCGGGTGTCAGGGTCAGCAAGGTGGCGGCCAGGGTGAAGGCAATCAGGTTGTCGGCGAAGGGCATGGCGCGGGACTCGGCGGGGCAATGCGCGCACGTTAGCAGATGGCCGCGAAGCCTTCACCACACGCCCTGCAAAGCTGTTAGCCTTGCCCTGTTCAGGTCACCACGGACAGCCCATGGCCAACCACAAGATCGAGATCCGTCGGCGCAACATCGACAAGATCCTCCAGGCCGCCGAGCAGGTGTTCGCCGCCAAAGGCTACGGCGCCACCTCGATGGGCGACATCGCCGAGCAGGCGCAGCTGCCGCGCTCCAACCTGCACTACTACTTCAGTACCAAGGACGAGCTGTACCGCGCGGTACTGCAGGACTTGCTGGATGTGTGGAAGCAGGACGCGCTGTGTTTCGAGCGTTTCGACGACCCACGCGTGGTACTGACCAGCTACATCCGCGCCAAGATGGGCCATTCGCGCTCTCGGCCACTGGGCTCGAAGCTCTGGGCGGAAGAGATCCTGCACGGCGCGCCGGTGCTCGGCCCGACCCTGGACGAGACCTTGGTGCCCTGGGCGCAACTCAAGCAAGCCAAGATCCGTGGCTGGGTGGAAGATCGACGGATCCTGCCGGTGGAGCCCTCGGCGCTGCTGTACATGATCTGGGCAGCGACCCAGCACTATGCGGATTTCGGTTACCAGGTGACGCTGCTCAACCGCGGCGAACCGCTGTCCGACCTGGCTTTCGAAAGCGCGGTACAGACCGTGACCAGCGTCATCCTGCGCGGTATCGGGCTGGAACCCTGAGCACAGCGCTCAGCGACTGGCCGCCGGGCCCTGCAGGAATGCCAGCAGGTGTTCGTTGAACAAGTCTGGCGCCTCCTCCATCACGAAATGCCCACAGCCTGGCAGGATCACGCCATGCACCGTCTGCGCATGCCCCTGCAGGGTCTGCAACGGCGCATCGCCGGTGGCGTGCTCGGCACCGATCGCCAACACCGGCATGCGCAACGGGCGGGCAGCACGCTCGCGGTTCTGCCGGATGGTTTCAGGAATCGCCCGGTAGTAGGCAAACCCACCTCGCATCCCGCCGGGTGACGAATAGGCGCGAATATAGACATCGGATGCCACGGCATGGCGCTGGATCGCCCAGCGATCGAACATGAAATTCAAGTAACCCTCCTCACGCCCGGCAATCAGGAACTCCGGCAGGTCGCGGACCTGGTTGAACAGGAAGTGCCAGAGGAAGATGTTCTCCTGCGGATCGACGAAGATCGGCGGCGCCGCCGCCAAACCTGGTATCACCGCCTCGGCCACCGCCAGCGAGCGCACCGCTTGCGGCTGATCGCTGGCCAAGGCGTAGGCCACCCACATGCCCACATCATGACCGACCAGGTGATAGCGCTCATGCCCCAGCTGCGCCATGAGCGCATGCAACAGGCGGGCGACGTTGCCTGTGTCGTAGCCCTGTTCGGGCCGGTCCGAGTCACCCAGGCCGGGCGGGTCGACGGCAATGGCCTTGAAGCCTCGCGCGGCCAGCGCAGGCAGCACATGGCGCCAGGCATACCAGGTCTGCGGCCAGCCGGGCACCAGCAGCACGGGCTCGCCCTCCCCCGCCACGGCGCAGTGGATGCGCAGCCCGTCCACCTGCACATAGACATGGGCGAACGCGTCGTCCCGGGTTGCGCTGACTGCATTCATGCCCGTGCTCCCACTGCGTTGCCAGCCGCCGCAAGCCCCAGCATGCGCTGGATCTGCCCAGGGTCGAGCGGTGCACCGGCAAAGTCGTCGAAGACCTGCCCGGTGACCTGGATGATGTGTCGGTCGATGAACTCGACGCCCTCCCGGGCCCCGACCTCCTGGTCCTTGAGGCAGCACTCCCACTCAAGGGTGGCCCAGCCATCGAAGTCGTACTGCGCCAGCTTGGAAAAGATCGCCTTGAAGTCGACCTGCCCATCGCCCAATGAGCGGAAGCGCCCGGCGCGCTCGGCCCAGTCGCTGTAGCCGCCATACACACCCTGCCGGCCGCTCGGATTGAACTCGGCATCCTTGACGTGAAACATGCGGATCAACGGGTGGTACAGGTCCAGATAGGCCAGGTAGTCGAGTTGCTGGAGCACGAAATGGCTGGGGTCGAACAGGATACGGCAGCGCTCGTGCTCACCCACCAGGGCATGGAAGCGCTCGAAGCTGGTGCCGTCGTGCAGGTCCTCGGCCGGGTGGATCTCGAAGCACAGGTTCACGCCCTGCTCGTCGCAGACATCGAGAATCGGCCGCCAGCGCCGCGCCAGCTCTTCGAAGGCAGCCTCCACCAGGCCTTGCGGGCGCTGCGGGAAGGGGAACAGATAAGGCCAGGCCAAGGCCCCGGAAAACGTACCCATGTCGGCCAGGCCCAGATTGCGGCTGGCGCGCGCTGCCAGCTTCATCCGTTCGATGGCCCAGTCGGTGCGGGCCGCCGGCCGCCCCGCCAGCGAAGCAGGCGCGAACGCATCGCACAGGGGGTCATAGGCCGGGTGTACCGCGACCAGTTGGCCGAACATATGCGTGGTCAGTTCGCTGATCTGCAGGCCGTGCCCTGCCAACTGCCCCTTGATCTCGTCGCAGTACCCCTTGCTCTGCGCGGCCAGGGCCACATCGAACAGGCGAGCATCCCAGGCCGGGACCTGCAGGGCCTTGAAACCCAACTGCGCGGCCCTACCGGCGATGCTGTCCAACGAGTCGAACGGCGGGTTGTCACTGCTGAATTGCGCCAGGTGCAGGCTTGGGCCTTTGAGCGTCTTCATGGAATCCATCCTATTGTTTGTCGATCGACAAACAATAGGCGTGATCGACGCTGCCCGTCAATCGCGAATTGGCTAGAATGGCCGTTTGGCGCATTCGGGCAGACAGGCAATGGCAGGACGACCTCGGGAATTCGACAAGCAACAGGCACTGCGCAAGGCGCTGCGGCTGTTCTGGGAACACGGTTACGAAGGCACTTCGATGGCAGCGCTGGTCGCCGAGCTGGGGATCGCCTCGGCGCGGATCTACGCAGCCTTCGGCAGCAAGCAGCAACTGTTCGAAGAGGCCGTGGCACTGTACGAATCGGCCGAAGGCGGTTTTGCCGACCGTGCCCTGGCCCTGCCGGATATCCACCAGGCGCTGGAGCAGATGCTCGAGGACGCCGTCGCTACCTATACCCGTGCCGACGAGCCCAAGGGATGCCTGGTGGTAAGCGCGGCCAGCGGCGTTGCACCGGACAACGTCGCGGTGCAGCAGTGGTTGGCGGATCACCGTCGCCAGCGCGGCGAATCGATCATTGCCCGGCTAAGCCTTGCCCGCGAGCAGGGCCAGTTGCCGGCCGATGCCGATGTGCAGGCCCTGGGGCATTTCTACGCCACCTTTCTCCATGGCATCTCGGTGCAGGCACGCGATGGCGTACCCGCGGCGGCCCTGCGCAGTGCCTGCCACTGCGCCCTGGCATTGCTGCCGCGATAGGCCTGCTTCGAGCAGTGGCACCCGGCGCCTGCCTTGGGATCGTATGTGGGCCAACAGGTGCAGGGCGATAGAGGTGCAGCGCTCTCAAGATCGAGCGCCGCCCGCGCGGCGCATCGCGGGGCAAGTCGCATCGGCGCACCGCCGCTCCCACATTTGTTTCGGGCCAATGAGTCCTGTGAAAGTACCGCTGCCCGCCTTGGTGCATGTCTTGAGTCATGTGATGCAGCGTTAGCGACCACGCCAAAACCGCGTCGTACCAACAAGGCGGACCAGGTGATGGCACAGGAAAGACTGGCCCGAAACAAATGTGGGAGCTGCGGTTCGCCGCTGCGACTTGCCAGCGATGCGCCGCGCGGGCGGCGCTCGATCTCATAGGCGCTGCAAAAACACCGGCAGGCACCTGGTGGCCTTCACCCAATATCCCGCCATGCACTTGGTGGCCATTACCCAATCCTGATTACCCAGGCCCAGCGGTGTGACGCCCAAGGGCCTGTCTTGAAATCGCATGTGGGCTACCAGACGCAGGGCGATAGAGGTGCAGCGCTCTCAAGATCGAGCGCCGCCCGCGCGGCGCATCGCTGGCAAGTCGCAGCGGCGAACCGCAGCTCCCACATCTGTTTCGGGCCAATTATGCCTGTGAGGGTACCGCTGCCCGCCTTGGTGCATGGCGTCAGACATGTGAAAGTCCCGGTTCAACCCACCTCACGGTAGGGATTGCGCGGATCCTGGGTCCAGTTCATGTACGGCTTGCCGGTGTCCTGCGCCTGCATGTCGATGCAGCTTTCCACCGGGCAGGTGATCTGGCACAGGTTGCAGCCCACGCACTCTTCCTCGATCACGCTGTAGGCATGGGTGCCGTCGGCCTTGAGCGTGCTGGCGATGGCCTGGTGCGAGGTGTCTTCGCAGGCGATGTGGCAGCGCCCGCAGCCGATGCAGGCGGCCTGGTCGATGTGCGCCACCGACTTGTAGTTGATGTCCAGGTACTTCCAGTCGGTGGTGTGCCCCACCGCCTGGCCACGGAAAGCGTCCAGGTTGCGGTGGCCATGCTGGTCCATCCAGCGCGCCAGGCCGTCCTGCATGTCCTCGACGATGCGAAAACCATGCAGCATCGCCGCCGTGCACACCTGTACCGCGCCACTGCCCAGGGCCATGAATTCGGCGGCATCGCGCCAGTTGCCGATGCCGCCGATACCGCATATCGGCAGGCCCCGAGTCTCGGGGTCGCGGGCGATCTCGGCGACCATGTTCAGGGCGATCGGTTTGACCGCCGAACCGCAATAGCCACCGTGAGTACTCTGATCGCCAACGATCGGGTGGGCCACCATGCGGTCGAGGTCGACGCTGGTGATCGAGTTGATGGTGTTGATCAGCGACACCGCGTCCGCACCGCCACGATGGGCCGCCCGCGCTGCCTGGCGAATGTCGGTGATGTTGGGGGTGAGCTTGACGATCACCGGCAACGAGCAATGGATCTTGCACCAACGGGTGACCTGCTCCACGTACTCAGGCACCTGGCCGACCGCAGCGCCCATGCCGCGTTCGGGCATGCCGTGGGGGCAGCCGAAGTTGAGTTCGATACCGTCGGCACCGGTAGCCTCCACCAACGGCAGGATGAACTTCCAGGACTCCTCGACGCACGGCACCATCAGCGACACCACCAGCGCCCGGTCGGGCCAGTCCTTCTTCACCTGGGTGATTTCACGCAGGTTGATCTCCAGCGAACGGTCGGTGATCAGCTCGATGTTGTTGATGCCCTGCACCACGCGGTTGGCGCCGTAGTGCGCCGAGTAGCGCGACGACACGTTGACCGCTGCCGGGTCCTCGCCCAAGGTCTTCCACACCACCCCGCCCCAGCCCGCCTCGAAGGCGCGGACCACGTTGTAGGCCTTGTCGGTGGGTGGCGCCGAGGCCAGCCAGAATGGGTTGGGCGCCTTGATGCCGGCGAATACGATGGACAAGTCGGCCATTTACGCAGCCTCCACATTGAGCATGAGTTGGGCATGGATGGCTTCGGCGGCCAGCTTGCCGTGCTGCACGGCCTGGACGGTGAGGTCCTGGCCCAGGGCGGTGCAGTCGCCGCCGGCATAGATGCCCGGCAGGCTGGTCTGCAGGTGTCCATCGACGCGTATGCGCTCGCCATCGCGGGCCAGTTGCGCGGCCAGCGGGTCGCTGATGCTGGCGTCGTCGAAGCGTTGGCCGATGGCCTTGAAGATTGCGTCGGCGGCCAACTCGAAGGTCTCGCCGGTGTCGTCGAGGCGCCCATCGACCAGTTGGGTGCGCACGAAGCGCATGCCGCGCACCCGGCCTGAGTCATCGAGCAACACGGCATCCGGCCGTGCCCAGGTGTGCAGGCGCACCTGATTGTGCTTGGCGATCTCCTGTTCATGGCCGGTGGCGCTCATGTCGGCCTCGCCCCGGCGATACACCAGGTTGACGTCGCGCGCGCCCAGGCGGCTCATCTGCACCGCCATGTCGATGGCGGTGTTGCCGGCGCCGATCACCAGGCAGCGGTCGGCCAATGGCAGTTGGCTGAGGTCGTCGGCCTGGCGCAGTTCGCGGATGTATTCGGTGGCGGCCAGCAGGCCGGGGGCTTCTTCATCCGCCAGGCCCAGCTGACGCACGGCATCCAGCCCCAGGCCGAGGAACACGGCATGGAACTGGTCGTGCAGCTCGGTCAACGACAGGTTGCTGCCCAGCCGTTGGCCGTGGCGGATCTCGATGCCACCGATGCCCAGCAGGAACTCCACTTCGCGCTGGGCGTAGTCGTCCACCAGCTTGTAGCGGGCGATGCCGTATTCGTTGAGGCCGCCGGCTTTCTCTCGCGCTTCGAAGATCACCACGTCGTGGCCGTGCATGGCCAGGCGATGGGCGCAGGACAGCCCGGCAGGGCCGGCCCCCACCACGGCGATGCGCTTGCCGGTGGCCGGCGCGCGCTGGAACGGGTGAGCGGTGAAGTGCGCGTTGTCCAGGGCGTAGCGCTGTAACTGGCCGATCAGCACCGGCGCACATTCCTGGGCGTTGTTGCGCACACAGGCCTGCTGGCAGAGGATCTCGGTGGGGCACACCCGGGCGCAACTGCCGCCGAGGATGTTGGCCGAAAGGATACGCTCGGCAGCGCCTTGCAGGTTCTCGTCACTGATGCGGTGGATGAACGAGGGGATGTCGATTTCGCTGGGGCAGGCGTTGACGCATGGCGCGTCGTAGCAGTACAGGCAGCGTGCGCTTTCGACGGCGGCCTGGCGGGCGGTGAGCGGGGGCGCAAGGTCGCTGAAGGCCTCGGCCAGCTGGTCGGCGCCGGCCCGGGGGCGCGGCAAGTGGTTCAGGGCGTCGATCACGGTTGTAGCCTCTCTCGTTTTTATTGGAGGCGGCGGTGGTCAGGTACCGCTTCCGTTTTGGGGATGGCAGTCAACAGGGGTATCTGGGTTGCGGGGGTTGCCTTGCGCCCCTATCGCCGGCAAGCCGGCTCCCACAGGGTCTGCGGTACGTCTGTGGGAGCCGGCTTGCCGGCGATAGGGCTGCGCAGCAGCCCCAACTACTTCAGCGCTGAACCGGCGTTGGCTTCTGCCGCTCGGCCCGGCGCTCCAGCACCTCGTACACCGACGGGTACGCCGGGCGTTCCACATAGCGCCCTGCCCCCGGCTCGGCGCGCAGGTCGCCGTCGGCCCACAGCACATTGCCCTGGCTGATGGTGTGGCTGGGGATGCCGCGCACGGTGCGGCCTTCGAAGATGTTGAAGTCGACGCGCTGGTGGTGGGTCTGGGCGCTGATGGTACGTGTGCCCTGTGGGTCCCACAGCACCAGGTCGGCGTCGGCGCCGACGCGGATGGCGCCCTTGCGCGGGAACAGGTTGAAGATCTTCGCGGTGTTGGTAGAGGTCAGCGCAACGAACTCGTGCATCGACAGGCGCCCGCTGTTGACCCCGGCGTCCCACAGCACCGCCATACGGTCCTCGATGCCTGCCGTGCCATTGGGGATGCGACTGAAGTCGTCGCGGCCCATGGCCTTCTGCTCGGCACAGAAGCAGCAGTGGTCCGTGGCGGTGGTGTGCAGGTTGCCCGACTGCAGGCCCCCCCACAGTGCGTCCTGGTGCTCGCGCGGGCGGAACGGCGGGCTCATCACGTAGCCGGCGGCGGTGGCCCAGTCCGGGTCGCGGTAAACGCTGTCGTCCAGCAGCAGGTGGCCAGGCAGTACCTCGCCGTACACCGGCTGGCCCTTGGCCCGGGCATAGGTGATCTCGTCGAGCGCCTCGCGGCTGGACACGTGCACCAGGTACAGCGGCGTGCCGAGGGTTTCGGCAATGCGGATGGCGCGGCTGGCGGCCTCCCCTTCAACCTGCGAGGGGCGCGACAGCGGGTGCGCCTCGGGCCCGGTCAGCCCTTGCGCCAGCAGCTTGCGCTGCAGGTGATAGACCAGCTCGCCGTTTTCGGCATGCACGGTGGGCACCGCGCCCAGTTGCAGGCAGCGCTCGAAGCTGGCCACCAAGGTGTCGTCGGCGGCCATGATCGCGTTCTTGTAGGCCATGAAATGCTTGAAGCTGTTGACCCCATGCTGGCTCACCAGCTCACCCATTTCTTCGGCGACCTGCTCGCTCCACCAGGTGATGGCGACGTGGAAGCCGTAGTCGGACGCACTCTTCTGCGCCCAGCCACGCCAGGTGTGGAAGGCTTCGAGCAGCGACTGCTGCGGGTTGGGGATGACGAAATCGATGATCGAGGTGGTGCCGCCGGCCAGGCCCGCGGCGGTGCCGCTGAAAAAATCCTCGCTGGCCACGGTGCCCATGAATGGCAATTGCATATGGGTGTGCGGGTCGATGCCGCCGGGCATCAGGTACTGGCCGCTGCCGTCGAGCACCTGGCAATCGGTGGGTGCTTCGAGGTTTTCACCGATGGCGCGGATCACGCCGTCGGCACACAACACATCGGCGCGATAGCTTTCTTCATGGGTAACCACGGTGGCGCCACGGATCAACAGGGACATGCCGTCTTCCTCGCAGGCTGACCGGTCTTTGTGGCCGGCTCTTGGAATTTTCATGGGCCAGTGCCTGCGGGTTTCGGTCAATCCTGTCAGGCCTGACAAGAATCGAGGCTAGTTGCGGTTCTGACATTCATCAAGAAAAAATATATGCAAATACTCAAAATTTTATCTTATTGATTTATATGAATTAATTGCACGAATCACCAAAACGGAACAGCCCTTCACCATTTTGACGCACTTGACAGGATGCAAATTTGGTCAAGATTTTCTACGCAAATTCAGCTGTTTAAAAACGGCTGGCCAGGCGCAGGCAGCGCAGCGGATACGCCGGGCCGCACCGCTTTGAATCACGGTGTGTTGGCCGGTGTCGGCGTCAACGTTATTCGCACGCGCCAGGCGCAATCAGGAATGCTTTTGCAAGTCAGTAAGTTACCTGCGGTCAGCAGCGACCACCGGGAATGGCCAAGGCCAACCCGGCACGGTTGTTGTAACCCCGGCCACAACCGCCATGGCCGGACCGCAGGTGCAGTACTGGTGGTGTGTGTACTCCGGCCATCGCATTAGCCCGATGAGCAAACAACAAGAAAAAACCCCTGGAGAAGGCCCCATGCAACAAAGCAGATCACAAGTGGTCGAGCAGCATGGCCTGTTCGAGCTCGACGCCGGCAGCGACGTGCTCGACAGCCCCCGTTACAACCACGACATCGCCCCCACCAAAGTGCACCAACGCACCTGGAACAAGTGGCACATCACCGCGCTGTGGGTGGGCATGTCCATCTGCGTGCCCACCTACACCCTCGGCGGCGTGCTCACCGCCTACTTCGGCCTGAGCGTGGGCGAGGCGCTGCTGGCGATCCTGCTGGCCAACCTGATCGTGCTGATCCCGCTCACCCTCAACGCCTTCCCCGGCACCAAGTACGGCATCCCCTTCCCGGTGCTGCTGCGCTCGTCGTTCGGTATCTTCGGCTCCAACGTGCCCTGCCTGATCCGCGCCGTGGTGGCCTGTGGCTGGTTCGGTATCCAGACGATGTTCGGCGGGCTGGCCATCCACCTGTTCCTCGGCTCGCTGTTCCCCGAGTGGAAGGCGCTGGGCGGCACCGGCGAAGTGATCGGCTTCATGCTGTTCTGGGCGCTGAACCTGTGGGTGGTGTTGCGTGGCGCCGAGTCGATCAAGTGGTTGGAGACCTTGTCGGCGCCGCTACTGGTGGCGGTGGGTATCGGCCTGCTGTTCTGGGCGATGCCGCACATGTCCATGACCGAGTTGCTGGCACAACCGCCCAAGCGCCCGGAAGGTGCCAGCGTGGTCAGCTATTTTTGCGCCGGGCTCACCGCCATGGTCGGCTTCTGGGCCACCCTGTCGCTGAACATCCCCGACTTCAGCCGCTACGCGAAAAGCCAGAAGGACCAGATCCTCGGGCAGATTTTCGGCCTGCCGCTGACCATGTTCCTGTTCGCCTCCCTGGGGGTGATCATGACCGCGGCCTCGGCCTCGCTGGTGGGCCAGACGGTGTCCGACCCGGTCAGCCTGATCGGCCATATCCAGAGCCCGGGTTGGGTGGCGCTGGCCATGGCGCTGATCATCATCGCCACGCTGTCGACCAACACGGCGGCCAACATCGTCTCGCCCACCAACGACTTCCAGAACATCGCCCCACGCCTGATCGGGCGCAGCCGCGCGGTCTGGCTGACCGGCTTCATCGGCCTGGCGCTGATGGGCCACGAGCTGCTCAAGAAGCTCGGCTGGATCGTCTCCGACCTGAGCCTTGAGAGCGTGTATTCCAACTGGCTGCTGGGCTACTCCAGCCTGCTCGGGCCGATCGCCGGGATCATGGTGGTGGATTACTTCCTGGTGCGGCGCCAACAGCTGGACCTGGCCGGACTGTACCGCGACGACGTGTACCCGGCGTGGAACTGGGCCGGTTTCGCTGCCTTCGGCGTGCCGGTGGCGCTGACCGTGATGGCCATCGGCAACAGCAGTTTCAGCTGGTTCTACGACTACGGCTGGTTCACCGGTTCGTTGCTGGGTGGCGGGCTCTACTACGCCCTGGGCGGCGTGGCGGTGCGCGGGCCGGCGCGGCTGGCCAAGCCGTTGCCCTGAACGCACCGCTCCCTGCGATGGGACCGCAACAGCCCGACAAAAAAGCCTGAGGAGACACCCATGACTACCCTCGCCAAGGAAGTCCTGCAATCAAGCAAGCACCACATCGACAGCGCACGCCTGTGGCAATCGCTGATGGACCTCGCGTGTCTCGGCGCCACCCAGAAAGGCGGTGTGTGCCGCCTGGCGCTGACCGACCTCGACCGCCAGGCCCGCGACCTGTTCGTGCAATGGTGCGAAGCCGCCGGCTGCACGGTGACGGTCGACGGGGTCGGCAATATCTTCGCCCGCCGCCCGGGGCGCAACCCCAAACTGCCACCGGTGATGACCGGCAGCCATATCGACACCCAACCCACCGGCGGCAAGTTCGACGGCTGCTTCGGGGTGATGGCTGGGCTGGAAGTGATCCGCACCCTCAACGACCTGGGCGTGGAAACCGAAGCGCCGCTGGAGGTGGTGGTGTGGACCAACGAGGAAGGCTCGCGCTTCGCCCCGTGCATGATGGGCTCGGGGGTGTTCGCCGGTAAGTTCACCCTGGAAGAAACCCTGGCCAAGCGCGATGCCCAGGGCGTCAGCGTCGGCGAGGCGCTGAACGCCATCGGCTATGCCGGCCCGCGTGCGGTGCTCGGGCACCCGGTGGGTGCTTACTTCGAAGCGCATATCGAGCAGGGGCCGATCCTCGAGGACCAGGCCAAGACCATCGGCGTGGTGCTCGGCGCGCTCGGGCAGAAGTGGTTCGACCTGACCTTGCGCGGCGTCGAGGCTCATGCCGGCCCCACCCCGATGCACCTGCGCAAGGACGCCCTGGTCGGCGCCGTCGCGGTGGTCGAGGCGGTCAACCGCACCGCCCTCGCCCACCAGCCCCATGCCTGTGGCACGGTCGGCTGCCTGCAGGCCTACCCGGGGTCGCGTAACGTGATCCCTGGTGAAGTGCGCATGACCCTGGACTTCCGTCACCTGGAGGGCGAGCAGCTGGACGCGATGATCGCCGAGGTACGCGGGGTGATCGAGGCGACCACGGCGAAGCATGGGCTGAGCTATGAGCTGACGCCGACTGCCGACTTCCCGGCCCTGTATTTCGACCCTGTCTGTGTTGATGCCGTGCGTCATTCGGCGGCGGGGCTGGGGTTGGCGCACATGGATATTGTCAGTGGTGCCGGGCATGACGCGATTTTCCTGGCGGAGCTGGGGCCGGCGGGGATGATCTTCGTGCCGTGTGAGGGGGGGATCAGCCATAACGAGATCGAGAATGCTACGCCTGGGGATTTGGCGGCGGGGTGTGCGGTGTTGTTGCGGGCGATGCTGGCGGCTTCGGAGGCGATTGCGGGGGGGCGGTTGGCGGCTTGAGGGTTTCGGGTTCGGCTTTCAAAGTGTTGGTTTTGATAGATGTATGCTCATTCAGCGGCGATAGCGACTTTTAGTCACCTTTCCGCCCTTACGGCGGCCTACTTTGGTCTTACCTCGCCGGCCGCGGCCAAAGTAGGCAAAGCCGCCTGCTCCCATCATACGGCCCCTGCGCTGCGCTCCGGGGTCCCCTCGCTCCGGTGCCTTCCGGGCCCGCGCGGCCTACGACTTGCTGCGCAAGTCTACATCTCGCGCCTTCGGCTTACGCCGAAGGGTGCTGCGCACCAGGGCCCTCCAGTCACCTCCACTCGGCCTCCTGAAGTCGCAATTTGTGTTGCCTGGACTATTGCGCGCTTAGAGGCAAAAGCAAAAACAGATCAAGAGCAGATCAAGAGCAGATCAAGAGCAGATCAAGAGCAGATCAAGAGCAGATCAAGAGCAGATCAAGAGCAGTAATGCGGTTATCTAGGTTTGACTGTTGTTTATGTGTTGTTTGTTCGGGCCCTATCGCCGGCAAGCCGGCTCCCACAGGTACAGCGCAAGTCTGAAAATTCGCACTAACCTGTGGGAGCTGGCTTGCCAGCGATTGCAATCCTGAGTTCCCACCCCAATCCAACTAGCGGCCAGCTAACGCCAGCCCAGGCGCCGCCCCTAACTTCGCGTCTTGCAGGAGTAGCGTAGGCGGTCTGGGAGGGCCCTTGGTGCGCAGCACCCTTCGGCGTTAGCCGAAGGCGCGAGATGTAGACTTGCGCAGCAAGTCGGAGGCCGCGCGGGCCCGGAAGACGCCGGAGCGAAGGGACCCGGAGCGCAGCGGAGGGCCGTATGAATGGAGCGAGCGGTTTTTGGTTACTTTTTTCCAAGAAAAAAAGTAACCCGCCGTAAGGGCGGAAAGGTGACTAAGCGTCGACATCACAAATGAATGCACATACAACTATCAAAACCAACACAACAGAATATCCAGCCAAAAACCAAGAAACCAAGAAACCAAGAAACTAAGAAACTAAGAAACTAAGAAACTTAAACCGCACCCATCTTAAAAACAGCACCCTCCCAGACACACATCTGATTTATGCTAAGCCCCCTCCCCCCCGAGCCCACCCCATGTTCTACCGCCTGGCCGCCGACACCCTGGTCCTGCTCCATTTGACCTTCATCCTCCTGGTCCTGCTCGGCGGCCTGCTGGTGCTCTGGCGCCGCAAAGCCCTGCTCCTCCACCTCCCCGCCCTCGCCTGGGGCCTGGCCGTGGAAGGCCTGCACCTGGAGTGCCCACTGACCGACTGGGAAAACCGCCTGCGCGCCGGCGCCGGCAGCGCCGGCTACCAGGGCGGTTTCGTCGAACATTACATCTGGCCCCTGATCTACCCCGCCGGGCTCACCCCACAGATCCAGCTCTGGCTAGGCGCCGTCGTGTTGCTGCTCAACCTCGGCGTATACGGCTACGTGCTCTGGCGCCTAACGCGTCGCCACCACGAATAACCGCGGGAACGGCAGCAGCACCTTGCCGTCAGTGGCCGGCGGGTAATCGCGCTGCATCGCCTGCAGGTACAGCTGCAGGAAATCCGCCTGCTCCCCTTCGTCCAACCGCGCCAGATAAGGCCGTAGCGCCGAGCCCTTGAACCACTCCACCACCGCCTCGGCGCCACCGGGCAGCGGGTGATGATAGGTGGTGCGCCACACATCCACCCGCGCGCACAGCGGGCTGAGCAGGTCGTAATAAAACGCCGCGCTGTGCCGTGGCGGCAAGCTGAAGTCGGCGAACTTGTCGGCCCATGGCCCCTGGCTGGCAATGTCGCGCAACTGCCGGTGCGCGGGTTCGTCGAGATTGTCCGGAGTCTGCACCGCCAGGCTGCCACCCTCGCTGAGCTGGCGAACCAGGTGCGGGTACAGGCTGGCGTGGTCGGGCACCCACTGCAGCGAGGCGTTGGCGAGGATCAGGTCCTGGGGTTCTGGGGCCGCCCAGCCGCCGATATCGGCTATCTCGCAGCGCACCCGCGGGATGCTCAGGCGCGGCCGCTGTCTGGCCTTCTCGACCATGTCGGGGTCGCTGTCCAGCGCGGTCACCTGCGCATCGGGGTGGCGCTGCAACAGCACTTCGGTGGAGTTGCCCGGGCCGCAGCCCAGGTCGGTGGCATGGCGTACCGGGCGTGGCGGCACGGCAGCGAGCAAGTCGCGCACGGCGCGGGTACGTTCGGCTTCGAACAGCGAGTACTGGGTGGCGGACCAGGCCATTGTGTGGCTCCTTGCGTGGCGGATGTGTGCAGCATAAGCCATTCGCCCAGTGGAGCGACGGAACCGAGTGACTATGCTGCAAGTCTGTCCCTGCATGCGCACATCGATGAAAACCGCCCTATCCCTGATCTTGCTCGCACTGGTCGCCGCCTCCGCCCTGCTTGGCTCGCCATGGATGAGCCAAGGCTTCGACCTGGCCGACCTGCGCACCACCGCCAGCCAGCAACTGACCCGTCATCTGGAGGACGGCAGCCTGCTGGTGCTGCAGCCCGACAGCGCGGTGGACGTGGAATACGACACCCAGCAACGGCGCCTGACGCTGCTGCAAGGCGGGCTCTACGTCGAGGTGGCCGATGACGACCCGCGGCCCTTCCTGCTGGCCACCGAACACGGCACCCTGGCCACCCGGGACGGGCAATTGGCGCTGGTGCGCAAGGGCGGGCAATCCGACGTCGAACTGCAAGCCGGCAGCGCCGAGCTCGACAGCGGCGGGCAGCATGTGCGCCTTGGCCCCAACCAGGCGCTGCGCTTCGACCAGGCAGGCCCGGTGCACTGAACGAAAACGGCCGGGCCCCGCAAAGGGCCCGGCCGTCTTGTGCAACGCTCGGCGCTTACGCGCGCTTGGCGCTACGGATCTGGTGCACCACGCCCATGGCCACCACCACGGCGGCAGCGATGCCGGTGGAGATCACCAGGATCTGGTAGTCAGGCATGAAGGCCATGGTCACCAGGGCGGCAATGATGAAGGCGATGACCAGGTAGGTCAGCCAAGGGAACAGCCACATCTTCAGGCGCACTTCCTTGCCTTCGGCAATCAGCTTGCGGCGCATGCGCAGCTGCGAGAAGGCGATCACCAGGTACACCAGCAAGGCGATCATGCCGGTGGTGTTCATCAGGGTTTCCAGCACGTCTTTCGGGCGCAGGGTGTCGCTGAAGTTGATCAGTGCGCAGAACACTGCCACCAGGCACGAACCGATGATCGCGTTCACCGGTACGCCGGTGCCGGTGCGGGTGAACTTGAACAGACGCGGCGCGTCGCCACGCTGGGCCAGGGAGAACAACATGCGCGAAGCGGTGTAGTGGCCGGAGATCAGGCAGCTGCTCACCGAGGTCAGCACCACGAAGTTCATCAGCAGTTCAGCGTACGGCACACCCAGCAGCTCCAGGGTACGGCGGTAAGCGCCATAGCCGGAGACGCCAAGCTGCGGATCGTTCCACGGTACCAGGCAGACGATCAGGAAGATCGAGCCAACGTAGAACAGGCACACGCGCCACACCACCGAGTTGGTGGCCTTGACGATCTGGGTGGCCGGATCCTTCGCTTCGGAGGCGGCGATGGTGACGATCTCGGCGCCCAGGAAGGCGAACATCACCCCCAGCAACGCACCGATCACCGTGGTGATGCCGTTGGGCATGAAGCCTTCGGCGGTCAGGTGGCTGATGCCGCGCACTTCACCGAACTGCCAGACGTTCATCACCGCCGCGGTGCACACCACCAGGAAGCAGACGATCGCCACCACCTTGATCAGCGCGAACCAGAACTCGAACTCGCCGTAGTGCTTGACGTTGAAGAAGTTGACGGTGATCAGCAGCAAGGTCGTGGCCAGCACGAACACGTTGACGCTCACGTCGGGGAAGAAGCCGTGCAGGATCTTGCCCGCCACGTAGGCTTCCCAGGCCATCAGGATCACCCAGTACCACCAGTACAGCCAGCCGATGGTGAAGCCGGCCCAGCGGCCGATGGCGCGGTCGGCGTAGGTGGAGAACGAGCCGGTGTCAGGCGAGGAAGTCGCCATTTCGCCGAGCATGCGCATGATCAGCACCACCAGGATGCCGCCAGCCAGGTAGGCCAGGACGGCTGCCGGGCCGGCGCTGTGGATGACACTGCCGGAACCGACGAACAGTGCGCCGCCGATCACCCCGGCGATGGACATCATCGTCAGGTGGCGCGACTTGAGCGAGGCACTGAGCTTGCTCTCGTGCCCGTCGTTCGCGGTGGTGGATGTGGATGTTGCGTCCATCAGTTATTTACCCCGTGCTTCTTTTTATCCAAGGAAAAACTGTGAAACCCCGATGGTTATCGGTCTCACCTGTACATCAGTGCAAATGCGGGCAGGGAGGTGTGCACGAGCACACGCAGGCCATCCGTGGCGGCCTGCTTACGCGGCCAGAGGTTGCCCTCTGAACGAACTGAACCATGCTGGGTCCGAACCAAAGGCGGCCGGCCGGGCAGAAAGAAGGTGCGAGGCGAACCCCGACGGTAAAGCAGCGAATTTATGATTATTCATGACGCTGGTTCGTGCTGTGTTGGCGATTTCTGACACGTAATGTAAAAATGTCGAACACTTTGAGCCATGCACAGCGGTGCGAAATCTGTACTGCACTGTACAGGCCGCCGATGCAATACACCCCGAATTCCCGGCCGGCGCTTGGCGTTACGCACCCCCGAAGGCACCCCGAATGCTCCAGCTACACCCGGACTCCTCCACCCCGCTGGTCAATCAGATCATCGACGGGCTGCGCGCGCTGATCGACAGCCAGGCGCTCAAGCCGGGGGCGAAGGTGCCGTCCATCCGTGCCTTTGCCGCCACCTACTCGGTGAGTACCTTCACCGTGGTCGAGGCCTACGACCGCCTGGTGGCCCAGGGCCTGCTGGTGAGCAAGGGCAATGCGGGCTTCTTCGTCAATCGTGCGGCGAACGAGCTGGTGGATAAAGCCAACATCGAAACGGACAGCACCCGCCCGACGTTCAATTCCGAGTGGTACCTGCAGCAGATCTTCGAGACCCGCCAACTGCCCTTCAAGCCCGGCTGCGGCTGGCTGCCCAATGACTGGATGTACGAGGAAGGCCTGCGCCGCGGCATGCGCCAAGTGGCCGGCAGCCCGCTGGAACTATCCGGTTACGGCGACCCGATGGGCCTGCCGGAGCTGCGCGCCCTGACCGCGCAGAACCTGCAGCAGGAACTGTCGATCGTCGCCAACCCGGCGCAACTGATGCTCACCCACGGCGCCAGCCAGGCCCTGGACCTGGCCGTGCGCACCCTGGTGCGCCCCGGCGATGTGGTGCTGGTGGACGACCCCGGCTACCCCAACCTGATGAGCATCCTGCGCACCCAGGGCGCAACGCTGGTGGGCGTGCCCCGCACCCCGGCCGGCTACGACCTCGACCATCTGGAGCGGCTGTTGGCGCACCACCAGCCCACCGCCTTCTTCACCCAGCCGCACCTGCACAGCCCGACCTGCTCGCGCACCCCGCTGGCCCAGCTGCACCGCCTGCTGCAACTGGCCAGCCGCCACGGTTTCCGGCTGGTGGAAAACAACCTGTACGCCGACATGATCACCGACCCGCTGCCCTGCCTGGCCAGCCTCGACCACCTGCAGCAGGTGGTGTACGTCGGTAGTTATTCGAAGAGCATCTCGCCCAACGTGCGCGTCGGCTACCTGCTGGCCAACCCCGAACTGATGCAGCAGTTGCTGCATTTGAAGATGCGTTCGGGGCTGACCACCTCGCAGGTGATGGAACGCGTGGTGTACGCCGCGATCATCGACGGCCGCTGGCGCAAGCACCTCAAGCGCCTGCGCCAACGCCTGGCCGAGGCCCACCAGGAGGTGGGCCGGCACCTGCATCGGCTGGGGTTCGAGCTGTTCATCGAGTCGGATGAAGGGATGTATATCTGGACCCGCCATCCGGCGATTCCGGACAGCGCGGCGCTGCTGGATGATGCCCTGGAGAAAGGCATCATGCTCGGCCCTGGGCAGCTGTTCATGGTCGATGCCAAGGCCACCGGCTGGATGCGCTTCAATGTGGCGTTCAGCACCGACCCGGCGATGTGGGAGTTGCTGGAGAAGGTGTTGGTCAAACATGTGCGCCGAGGCGGGGTTTAAACCCGCCTCGCTTTCATCGCCGGCAAGCCGGCTCCCACAAGAGCAGCGCATGGCTTGAGTTTGGTGCGGTCGGGGTGGGAGCCGGCTTGCCGGCGATGGGCCGATCAGCGGCCCCTGTTACCGAATCAATGCACCAAACCCAACTCGGCGTCATCGAGCAACGCCTTGGCCATGGCGCTCAGGTAATACGCCGCCCAGACCATGCGCGGGTCTTCCTCCATGACCCCGAGCAGGGTCAGGTGGCGCACGCAGTCCAGCAGTTCAGAAGCCTGTTCGCGGGCGTGATTGCAGGGTATGCCCGGTTCGATGCGAAACAGCGGCTGGGGACTGTCTTGCCCCTGGCAGAAGCGGGTCTTGCCGGCAGTGGTGGGAGGTGTTGGGTTGTCCGTGGTCATGCCGTAATCCTCGAAGTCATTGCGTTGGGTGTGGCGGCCCGTTCGCTGGCGAACGGGCTCGGCCTCAATGCAAGGGCTGCGGCATCGCCGCCCGTTGCACCTGCGCCAGTGCCGATTCCAGCAGCGAGCACAGCGTTTCCATCTCGTGCACGGCGGCCAGCATCAGCATCGAGCCGGGGGACTTGGTGCAGAGCAGGACGGATGGCCAGGGCGCAGTGCAGGTGTTCGCTGATCTGGACCAGGGTGTCTTCGAGGAAGGCGTGGGGATGGGGTGGGTCGGGGACAATTTTAAGCATTGATCTACTCCTTGGGTCGGGCTACCACCAACCTGCTGTCAAACAGGTGGTGACAGCTGTACGTAGGTTGACAGACCGGCGGAGTTGATCAGTAACCGGCGCACGCGAGCGTGCCCTACGCACAGCCGCCGTTGAAGGACTAGCCATGCGATCACCCCGTAGCGGCCTGTCAAAGCCATGTCGCTGATGTGCAGCGACCCGGCGAGACTAGTAGGCGGAAATTGCCACCGCAACGGAAAAAGTGCGCGGGCATTATCTTTGGGAAATGGACTACAGGGAAGGTGTGAAATCTGATTGTTAGTCTGGGGCTGGCAAGGGCCTGGCTGCAGATTGCATGTGGGCGGCAAGGTGCCAGGCGACAGATTTGCAGCGCCCTTGAGATCGAGCGCCGCCCGCGCGGCGCTTCGCGGGTAAACCCGCTCCCACAGTTTGTTTCGGGCCAATTACTCCTGTGAAAGTACCGGCGCCTGCCTTGGTGCATGCCTTGAGTCATGTGGGGCGGCGGGCAACGGGACTGTCAGATTTTTTGTGTGCGGGCCGGTAATGGCCTGCCGCTAGGCAGGCCCTGATTCTCACCAGGTTGGCCTGATGAACCGATCTCCATACAGAATCGCAAATTGATTCATCGCGCTTTTCCAGTCATGGGCCGGTTTTCCCCAATTGGCTGTGATGTTGCGCAATCCCAGCCAAATCAGTTTGGTCGCTGCATCATCATTCGGGAAATGTCCGCGAGTCTTGATGACCTTGCGTAGCTGGGCATTGATGCTCTCGATGGCGTTGGTGGTATAGATCACCTTTCGGATGGCGGGCGGGAAAACAAAGAATGGAATCACGCGATCCCAAGCCCGTCGCCAAGCAGCCACCACCGTCGGATATTTCTCGCCCCACGGCCCGTTCTCAAACTCATCGAGTGCTTGCTCAGCCGCTTCGGCATTGATGGCTTGGTAAATCGGCTTCAGCTCCTTGGCCAGAGCCCGCCGCTTGTCCCAGGCCGCGTAGTCGAGGCTGTTGCGGATCAGGTGCACGATGCACGTTTGCAACGTCGTCTCTGGAAACACGGCACTGAGAGCCTCTGGCATACCTTTGAGGCCATCGGTCACGGCAATCAGCACATCTTCAACACCGCGCGTCTTGAGATCGTTAAAGACCTTCATCCAAAACTTCGCACCCTCGGTGTTCTCGATCCAGATGCCCAGGATATCGCGCGTACCGTCGGGGAGAACGCCCAGGGCCAAGTAAATGGCCTTGTTGCGAACCAGGCCTTCTTCGCGGATCTTCACCCGCAGTGCATCGAAGAAAATGACCGGGTACATCGGCTCCAGTGGCCGCTGTTGCCACGCGCCAATCTCTTCCATGACCTCGTCTGTCACAGAGCTGATGAAATCGGGTGAAACGTCGGTTCCATACTGCTCGGACAGGAAGGCCCGGATCTCTCTGACCGTCATTCCACGGGCGTACATGGCGATGATTTTGTCATCGAATCCGGTGTAACGGCGCTCATGCTTGGGGATCAGAATGGGCGAGAAGCTGCCGTCACGGTCCCGAGGGATATCCAGCCGTAGCGGGCCATCGCCTGTCAGCACTGTCTTGCCACTCGTGCCATTGCGCTGGTTGGTCTCATCCTCTGGGCGCTGCGCGCCCGGAGGATAGCCCAGGTGATGGCCAAGTTCGGCGTTCAGGGCCCGCTCGATCAGCGCTTTCTTGAAGGCGGCAGAGGCCTCTTCGATAGCCTCTGCGGTCATCAGTGGGATTGCGGAAAACTGTTCAAGCAGCTCTTTCGGGACCTTCGGTAACTCTCGAAGCGGTTTCTTTTTGGTTGGCATGCATGCACCTCTTACTCATGGTATGCCCGAACACAAAATTTCTGACACCCTCCTTGAGATCGAGCGCCGCCCGCGCGGCGCTTCGCGGGTAAACCCGCTCCCACAGTTTGTTTCGGGCCAATTACTCCTGTGAAAGTACCGGCGCCTGCCTTGGTGCATGCCTTGAGTCATGTGGGGCGGCGGCAACGCCCACACTGAAACCGCGTCGTACCAACAAGGCGGACCAGGTAAAGGCCCAGGAGAGACTGGCCCGAAACAAACTGTGGGAGCGGGTTTACCCGCGAAGCGCCGCGCGGGCGGCGCTCGATCTCAAGAACGCTGCAAGACTGTCGCCATGCACCTGGTGGCCCACATGCAATTTCAAGACAGGCTCTTGGGTGCCACACCGCTGCCCTTGGGTAATTCGGCTGCCACTAGCGCCAGTCTTCCTTCGCCGCAAAAAACGCCCGCGCATTCGCCTCCAGACTCTCCAGGTGATACCCGCCCTCCTGCACGATCAGACACGGCAAACGCAACCCACGAATCTGCTCACCCAACCGGGCAAAACCTTCAGTGGTCACCGCCACCTTGCTCTGCGGGTCCAACTCGTAGATATCGAACCCCAGCGACAACACCAGCACTTCGGCACCAAAGTCCTTCACCGCATCCAGCGCCACCTCCAATTGGCCCATGAAGTCGGCCTCACTGGCACCGTGGGCCATGGGTAGGTTGAGGTTGTACCCCTCCCCAGCACCACTGCCGCGCTCGTCCTCGAAACCGGCGACGCCCGGGTAGAAATTGGTCGGGTCGCCATGCACCGAGACATACAGCACATCACTGCGGTCGTAGAAGATCTCCTGGATGCCCTGGCCGTGGTGCATGTCGGTGTCGAGGATCGCTACCCGGCTGTAACGGCTGCGCAGGGCCTGGGCGGCGACAGCGGCGTTGTTGAGGTAGCAGAAGCCGCCCGCAGCATCGAAGCGCGCATGGTGCCCTGGCGGGCGACACAAGGCGTAGGCAGCGGGCTCGCCGTCGAGTATCGCCCTGGCCCCGGCAACGGCACTCTGCGCCGACCAATAGGCCGAGCGCCAGGTGTACTCGCCCACCGGGCAACTGCCGTCGGCCAGGTAGCGCCCGGCCTGGGCGAGGATGCCGCGCAGGGCGTTGGGCTCGCGGACGAAGATGTTGGACATGACTTCGTCGCCCCAATCCTCAGGCACTTCCTTCCAGCGTGCATGGGCTTCTTCGAGAAAGCGCAGGTACGCCTCGCCGTGCACGGCCTTCAGTGGCGCAAGACCTGCGTCGTCAGGCTGGCGAATGTCAAAGCCCAGGCCCTTGGCGGCCTGCAGCAGGCGCTGAGCGCGCTCGGGGACTTCCTGCGGGGTGCGCATGGCACCGCGGGAGTAGTAACTGCGCGGGTGGTGCAGCAGCTGTTCAGGGTGGAAATAGCAGCGCATCAGGCGTCTCCTTCGGCAACCTGGCCGGCACGGGCCAGCACGGCATTGAGCAGTACGTCGGCGCCCTGGCGGGCGTCTTCGGGCAACACGTCCTCGGCCTCGTTGTGGCTCAGGCCGCCGACGCAAGGGATGAACACCATTGCCGTCGGGCAGTAGCGCGCCAGCAGGATGGCGTCGTGGCCGGCGCCGCTGACGATGGTTTGCTGGCTGTAGCCCAACCCGTCCACGGCTTGCTGCACCGCCGCCACGCAGTCGGCGTCGAACGGCGTGGCCGGGCTGACCCAATGGCGTTCGACCGTGACCTTGAGGCCGCGCTGACGGGCAATGGCCTGCAACTGCAAGCCGATATCGCGCTCCATGGCCTCGATGGCCTCGTCGCGGTGGTGACGCAGGTCGAGGGTGAAACGCACCAGGCCGGGGATGGTATTGCGCGAGGACTTGGCGATGTCCAGCTCGCCCACGGTGGTCAGGCCCTCGGGGGCAAAGGCGCTGGCCAGTTGCTCGACAGCCTGGATCATCCGCGCCACGCCGTACAGGGCGTCCTTGCGCAGCGCCATCGGCGTAGTGCCGGCATGGGCGGCCATGCCTTCCACGGTCACGTCGAGCCAGCGTATGGCCTGGCCGCCGCTGACCACGCCGATCGCCTTGGCGTTGTCCTCGAGGATCGGGCCCTGCTCGATATGGGCCTCGAAATAGGCGTCCACCTTGCCACCCAGCGGGCGCTGGCCGGCGTAACCGGTGCGCGCCAGTTCATCGGCCACGCTGACGCCGTCGGCATCGCGGATCGCCAGGGCCTGCTGCAGGTCGAGGCTGCCGGTGAACACCGCCGAGCCGAACATGGCCGGGGTGAAACGGGCGCCCTCCTCGTTGGTCCACACCGCGATCTCCAGCGGCTTGCGGGTGCGGATGCCGAGGTCGTTGAGGCGCCGCACCACTTCCAGCCCGGCCAGCACGCCATACACACCGTCGAAGCGACCGCCCTCAGGCTGGGTGTCGAGGTGGCTGCCCATCATCACCGGCGCGGCATCCGCCTCGACGCCGTCGCGGCGGGCGAACAGGTTGCCGATGGCGTCCACGCTCAGGCTCAGCCCGGCCTCGCGGCACCAGTGGCCGAACAGTTCGCGACCGGCCTTGTCCTCGTCGCTCAAAGCCAGGCGGCAGCTACCGCCACGGGCGGTGGCGCCGACTTCGGCCATGGCCATCAGGCTCGCCCACAGGCGTTCGCCGTTGCTTTTCAACATTGCAGGTACTCCAGACAAATCAGGGAATCAGGCCAGTTCAAGCTGCTGGCTGCGGCTGTACTGGCGTGCCAGGGCCAGTACACAGACCAGGGAAATACAGGCGATCAGGCTGTAGAACAGCGCCATCGGCCACCACTGGCCGGTGAAACTGTGGGCCATCCAGGCGCCGATCAGCGGGGTCAGGCCTCCAGCGATGGCGCCGCACACCTGATAGGCCAGGGAGATCGCGGTGTAACGCACGCGGGTTTCGAACATGCCACTGACGTAGCCGGCGATCACCGCGTAGAACGAGGCCATGCACGCCGCCGCCAGGGCGATGCCGAGCACGATCAGCGAGGCCTGGCCGCTGCCGACCAGCACGAACATCGGGTACGGCGAGGCCATCGCCAGCAGCGCCACCAGGGCCAGGAAGCGCGTGGCGCCGAGCTTCTCTGACAACCAGGCGGCCAGCGGCTGCACGCAGAACTGGATGACCGCCACAAAGAACAGGCATTCGAGGATCAGCGAGCGCTCCAGGTGCAGTTGCTGGGTGGTGTAGCTGATCATGAAGGTGTTGGTGAAATAGACCCCGGCGATGCCCAGGGTATTGGCGCCAATGCACAGCAGCAGCGGGCGCCAGGCAGTGCGCAGCACCTCCAGCACCGGAGCCTGCTCCTTGCGCTGCGCCTTGTGCGCCTGCTCGCGACTGGCGAGGAACTCGGGCGACTCATTGACCCCCAGGCGAATCGCCAGGCCCACCAGCAACAGGGCCGCGCTGGCCAGGAACGGCACGCGCCAGCCCCAGCTCATCAGATCCTCTTCCGGCAGGCGGGTGACCACGCCGAAGGCCAGCAGCGAGAGGATCAGGCCGGCCGGGCTGCCCAGCTGGGCGAACGAGGCGAAGAAATTGCGCCGGCCCTTGGGCGCATGCTCGCCGGCCATCAGCACCGCCCCGCCCCACTCGCCACCCACGGCGATGCCCTGGACCACCCGCAGCACGATCAGCAGCACCGGCGCGGTGGCGCCAATCTGCGCGTAGGTCGGCAGCAGGCCGATGCACACGGTGACCACGCCCATCATCACCAGGGTGATCACCAGGGATTTCTTGCGGCCGATGCGGTCGCCCACATGGCCGAAGACGATGCCGCCCAAAGGCCGGGCAAAAAAGCCCACGGCGAAGGTGCCGAAGGCGGCCATGGTGCTGAACAGGCTGTTGTCGGAGGGGAAGAACAAGGCCCCGAACACCAAGGCGGCGGCGGTGGCATAGATGTAGAAGTCGTACCACTCGATCATGGTGCCGATGAACGCGGCGGCGGCGGCGCGGCGGGGTTGGGGCGAAGCGGCGGGCTTCATGGGGTGGCTCCTTTGTTTGTTGTTCTGGCAGGAGTTGGGGACACGGTTTGCGCTCTTGTGGCGCTTCGCAGTGCGGACCTGAAGGGTCGAGTTGCCTGCTTCGCGGGTAAACCCGCTCCCACAGGTCTTGCGCCTACCCTGTGGGAGCGGGTTCACCCGCGAAGCAAGCGACACCGAACTGGCAGGCCTGCGCTTCAATGACTGCGATTTTTCGGCCCGCCCCTATGATTAG
Source organism: Pseudomonas oryziphila (assembly GCF_003940825.1). Lineage (NCBI taxonomy): Bacteria > Pseudomonadati > Pseudomonadota > Gammaproteobacteria > Pseudomonadales > Pseudomonadaceae > Pseudomonas > Pseudomonas oryziphila. Next base: position 3,588,170 of record NZ_CP034338.1, read on the forward strand.
TCAATTTTCTATTTATTATTCGAAGTATTAACCCTGCTTATAAAGAGCCCACCATGCCCGACCGCCTGCTCAACGACCGACTCGACTGGAACCTGCTGCGTACCTTCCGAGTAATCGGCCAGGAGCTGTCGATCAGCCGCGCCGCCGCCCGCCTGCACCTGACGCAACCGGCAGTAAGCCAGGCGCTCAAGCGCCTGGAAGAGCAACTCGGGCGCCAGCTCATCGCCCGCCGTGGGCCGCGCTTCGTGCTCACCGAGGTGGGCGAGCAATTGTTCGAACTGGCCGGCGAGGTGTACGGGCAGATGTCGCAGATCGGTGGGCTGCTGGAGCAACCGGCGGACGAACTGGTGGGCAAGGTGCGCCTGCTGATGATCAGCCGTGTCGTCAGCGAACGCCTCGACGACTGCCTGGCAGACTTCCACCGCCAGCACCCGCGGGTGGAGCTGGAAATCGACGTGATGCGCAGCTCGGACATCGTCGCGGCGCTGCAGGAAAAGACCGCCACCGCCGGGCTCAGCCTCAACCGCCGGCCACAGCCGCGCCTGGAGCAGCGCCTGTTTCTGCGCCAGCGCTACGCGTTCTTCTGCGGCAAGCACCACGCCCTGTTCGGCCAGCATCAGAGCGACCTGCAGCGGGAGAATTTCGTCAGCTTCACCAGCGACCAGATCGGCGGGATGCTCTCGCCGCTGACCATCTTCCGTGACCAGCAAGGCTTTGCCGGGCGCATCGTCGCTTCATCGCCGAGCCTGGAAGAGGTGCGCCGGTTGGTGATCGCCGGTTTTGGCATCGGCTGCCTGCCCGAGCATGTGGTGGCGGCGGATGTGGCGGCGGGGCTTTTGTGGAAGCTGCCGCCGCTGGAGGGGATCGCCGATGTGGATATTCACCTGCTGTGGAACCGCGAGCAGCGGCTGAGCCGCGCGGAAAGCGCCTTCATCGAGGCACTGCAAAATGGCCTGATCTGAGCCTGGTCAGACAGTGCTGCGCGATCCATCCATCAACTGCAAGCTGTTGCGCCCGGCGCGCTTGGACGCGTACAGCAACCGGTCGCCCTGCTCGATCAGTGCCGCCAGGCTGGCCGGCGGGCGGTCGAACAGGTGAGCGCCGATGCTCAGGGTCACCGCTTCGGGGGTAGCGCAGGCGTGCGCGGCCGTGTGCTGGAACTGCTGGCGCAAGGCCTCGGCCAATGCCTCGATACGTCCCCGTGACGCATCGGCCAGCAGGATCACGAACTCGTCGCCACCCAACCGCGCAGCAATCGCCCGCTCCGGCAGCAAGCTTCGGATCATCTCGCTCAGGGCGATCAACAGGCGATCGCCGGCGCCATGCCCATGCAGGTCGTTGACCAGTTTGAAGTGGTCGATGTCGATCAGCAGCAAGGCGCCGGGGCGCTCTGGCGCGACGTCCTTGAACAGGGCCGGCGCCCGCACTTCCAGGGCACGGCGGTTGTACAGCGCGGTCAGTGGGTCGCGCGCGGCCAGGCGCTCGATGCGCTCTTCGCGGCGGTAGCGCACGGTGCCGGTCATCGACAGGGCGATCAGCATGATCGCCATCGCGCCTTCCACCAGGGAGACCTGGATGATCTGGCCACGGAAGGCACTGAGGTCGATCAGCGTGCCCGGCAGCAGTGCCGGCAGGGTCTTGGCCAGGTAGAACAGGCCGTGGAACAGCAGGATGTAACGCAGCTGCACCGCGCCGACGCTGAACGATTTGCCATGGGGACGCAGCAGCCAGCTGGCCTGCAGGGTGAGCAGCGCGATCATGCTTGACTGGACCACCAGCAAGGTCTTCGACCACTGCGGCCAGTCCGGCAACAGCAACATGGCCAGCCAGGCCGGGATGATCAGGTACCAGGCCCGCGACAGGCGCGTTTCGGTGAAACGCGACACACCCAGCAGGAACAGCCAGTGGGCGCTGATCAACATGCCGTTGGCAAACCACACGCCAATGAACAGGTAGCCACTGCTGCGCAGCAGTGCCAGGGAAGAACCGACGCTGATGATCGCGAAGCTGGCGCTCCAGCACAGCAGCGAAGACTCGCGCACGCTGCTCCACTCCACCGCCAGGTACAGGGCGGCGGCAGCCGCAAGGGCGATGGTGAGCGTGAGGATGGTGGAAGCGTCGAACGCCATGAACGGGGTAGCCTGTGTCTTACGTTTTTAAAGGAAGGATTGTATGCGTTCGTAGGGGTTTTCGCAGGAGGATTGCCATTCAAATGATGGCACTCATCCGATTCATGCATGCGAACGCAGGTCGCAGCAGACTGGCTCGCTGTGCTAAGTGCGGCGCTGGGTGATTTGTGGAGTGCGACAGGTTATGGTCGAAACGCTTGTCGGCCGGCACATCGTTGGCCAGTACTCATTTCGCTACGGACCCGCCATGCCCCGCCTGCCCGCCCCGCTCCACCGCGCCCTTGCCAATGGCAGCCTCTACGCCGCGCTCGCGGCGCTGGGTTTCAGCTTCAAGGCAATCTTCGTCAAGCTCGCCTACGCCGCGGGGCCTGTGGATGCGATCAGCCTGCTGGCGCTGCGCATGGCCATGTCCTTGCCGTTGTTCGCTTGGCTTGTGTGGTTCAGTCGCAAGCAAGGCGGTAGCGCGCTCACGCCTGGGGACGGGCTGCGGGTTGCGCTGCTCGGGCTGTTCGGTTATTACCTGGCGAGCCTGTTCGACTTCTACGGCCTGCAGTACATCAGCGCCGGGCTGGAGCGGCTGATCCTGTTCACCTACCCAACCCTGGTGCTGCTGATCCAGGCCGTTGCCCAACGCGAGCGCCCCACCCTGCGCACCCTGGCGGCCATGGGCCTGTGCTACCTGGGGCTGGGTATCGCCTTTGTCCACGACATCAGCGTCACGGGGATGGGCAGCCAGGTGGTGCTTGGCGCGTTGTGGGTGTTTGCCAGCGCGGTGACCTATGCGCTGTATTACGCCGGCACCGGGGTGATGCTCAAACGCATGGGCTCGATGCGCCTGGCCGGGTTGTGTGGCACGGCCTCATCGCTGATGGTGCTGGCCCATTACCTGTCGGTGGCCGAGGTGGCGCCACTGTTCGAGCTGCCTGGGGCAGTGTGGGGGAACGCGGCACTGATGGCGCTGTTCTCCACGGTGCTGCCAATCTACTGGGTGGCCTTGGCGATCCAGCGCCTGGGGCCTACCCACACTGCGGCAGTGGGCAACCTGGGGCCGGTACTGACGGTGCTGGCGTCATGGGCGATCCTGGGCGAGGCGGTTTCGCTGTACCAGGTGATCGGGCTGGCTGTGGTGTTGTTCGCGGTGTCGCGCTTGAAGCCTGCGAAAAAAGCCGAAGCCGTGGCGCCGGGCAAGCAGGCCGAGGTGTAGACGCGCCCCAGCGCCGGCAGCCGCCTCAAAGCCTGGTCCCGACGATGACACCCTGCCCGCGCAACTGCTCCAGTAGCGCCAGGCCATCCGCTTCATCCTTGCCCAGCGCACGCAGACGTTGCCTTCCAGTGCCCGGCAAACCAACCAGCAATTGCCAGGCCAATGGCGCCAGGCGGGCGAAGCGAACCTGCAGGTCGATATCGCGGTACACCAGCAGCAGGGTCGGTGTCTCGGGCGCTTCGCTCGGCTGGAAGTCCGGGCCGATGCGCTCCACCGGCCAACGATAGGCCAACACGCGGGCCACGCAGGACAGCAACGGCTCGCCGGCCAGCAGGTCACCGTCGGGGTGATGGGGCGGGTCTTGCGCGTCGCTCAGGTACAGCTGCGCCTCGACCCATTCGTAATGCGCCAGTTCCAGTTGCCAGGGCGTATCGAGGTCGATGCCTTGCAGGTAATCGATGAACGCCTCGGCGATTTCGGTGAACAGCGGTGTCTGGCTGCGGTAGTTGGCGTAGAAGTCGTGTACCCGGGCATGCCAGCGTTGCTCACCGAGGGTTTGCCGCAACACCGGGAAGCTGCCCGCCAGCAGGCTTTCGATAGCGCCGTAGAACAGCTCGCGATAGACCTTCAGGCGCCGCGCCTCGATACCCGGCGGTGGCGGGTTGGCGGCCGGGTCGCGCAGGTGCCGGGCCAGGGTGAACTGTTGCTCGCGCAGGGTTTCAGGCATGGCAAGGTGCTCCGTGGCGCTGTTGCAGGGCGCGGATCTGCGCCGTCTCGGCCAGCAGCTCGGCCAGCGGCGGGTAGTTGAAGTCGCGCTCGAGCACCGTGGGGTGGGCGCCGAAACGCTGGCAGGCGCTGGCGAACAAGGCCCACACATCCGCCTTGACCGGGGCGCCATGGGTATCGACCTTGAGGTCCGGTGCTTCGTCGTAATGCCCCGCCACATGCATGCCCACCACCCGCTCGCGGGGGATGCCGGCGAGGAACGCCTGGGCGTCATAGCGGTGGTTGCAGGCATTGACGAAGACGTTGTTGACGTCCAGCAGCAGGTCGCAATCGGCCTCGTCGAGCACCGCGCGGATGAACTGCAGTTCGCTCATGGCCTGGTAGGGGGCGGCGTAATAGCTGATGTTCTCGACCGCAATGCGCCGGCCCAGCAGGTCCTGGGCCTGGCGGATACGTGCCGCCACGTGTCGCACGGCCTCGTCGGTGAACGGGATCGGCATCAGGTCGTAGAGATGGCCGTCGTCACTGCAGTAGCTCAGGTGCTCGCTGTACAGGCGCACCTGGTAACGGTCGAGAAACTGCCGGGTGCGGGCGAGAAAGGCGACGTCCAGCGGCGCGGTGCCGCCCAACGACAATGACAGGCCGTGGCAGGCAATGGCGAAGCGCTCGGCCAGCTGCGCCAGGCCCTGACCGTAAACACCGCCGACCCCGATCCAGTTCTCCGGGGCGCATTCGAGAAAATCGACCGCGCCGGCCGGCATCGCCAGTAACTCAGGCAGCAGGCCGCGACGCAGGCCGAGGCCTGTGTGCAAAGGTTGCGAATTCATGGGTCAGCCTCCAGAAAAGCGCGCGGCGCCCAAGGCGCCACGCTACAGCAAGGGGATCAGGCTTTACCTTTGCCTTCAGCGCCGCACTTGCCTTCGCCGCACTTGCCCTCTGCCTTGTCGGCCTTCGCGTCGGCACCACACTTGCCTTCGGCCTGGCTGGCCTTGCCGCTGCCGCCACATTTGCCCTCGCCGCATTTGCCTTCACCGGCGGCCTTGGCCGCTGCCAGCTGGTAGCCCTGGCTCAAGGGTTCAACGGCAAACGCACTGTTGCCCAGAACCAGGCCACCGAGCAGGGTGGCGCCGAGCAGGCTGAGGGTCTTGGGGGTCGATTTCATGGTGTCGCTCCACTTGTGGTTGGAAAGTGGAGCCATTGAAACGGCGCGGTGTGTCGTGGGTGTATCGCGATGAGCGGCGTTTTGTAAGCCAGTCGGTCGTGATGAGGCGCAGATACACAGTGATACAGGAAAGGCCCCCTGCTGGCGTAGAGGGCCGTGGCAGAGCGGTCAGTCGTCCAGAGGCTTGGGCGGTTCGGCAGGCTTGGCCGGTTTGGCGGGCTTGCCTGGCTTGCTGTCCTTGGCCTTGGGTTCGGCCGGTGCCACCGCCACCGGCTCCGGCGCAGTGACCGCCTTTTCACTGGCCGGCAGTTCGTCGACGGCCTTGAAAATCACCTGCGGGTCGATTTTTTCACCGCTTTCATCATCCTTGAGGACGTGGCGTTCGCCATCCTTGCCCACCAGGATCACCTTGGTGCCCTTGCTGGCGCCCAGCTGCAGCTCGCGAATCAGGGCCATGGTGGTCTGCTGTTCGAGGTTCTTGTCCTCACGTTTACCCATCATCTGGGCGACGCTGTACAGCACCAGCCCACGCTCCTTGAAACCGGCCTGCACGGCCGGGTCTTTCAAGGCCTCGTTGAGGCCGCGCAAGGTCGGGTCGGCGCTGCTGGGCGCAATCACCACCAGCGGCCGCGCTTTGCCCTGCTCCTTGGCCAGGGGGGCATCGCTGTCGGCGGCCAATGCGGGGACGGCGAAGGCGAACAGGGTGGCGAGGGTCAGTGACCTGACGAGCATGGGCATCTCCTTGTTAATTCTCATGACTACAGATCCTGGCGAAAGATCCGACATGCGAGCCTAAACCACCGAACCCGGCGGACAACGCGGGCAAAAGTAACTTGCGATGTCTGAGTGGTAACGGGGTGCGACACCCTGAGCATAGTCCAACCGCCCGCGGGCCAATGGCTGGAGGCATTGTGATAGCATGCGCGCGCCTCGGGAGAGGCATCGCTTGTTCACATTCAGTAAGGAATACGCCCGTGAAAGACTTCGTCATCAGCGTCAACAACATCGTGCTGTACGTTTCCCTGGGCTTGATCTGGCTGGTAGCTCTGATCACCCTGTTCAGCGTTGGGTTCCTGCAAGGGCTGGGTATTTTTGTCGGCGGCAGCCTGGTGTGGTGCATCGTCTCGGGCTTCTGGTTCGTCCAGTCGGCCACCTACGAAGAGCTGCGCAAGCTCAACGCCAACAAGGGCTGAGCCATCCAGGGCGGCGCCGCGACGGTGTCGCCCTCCCCGGCGCTAGAACAGCGGCAGTTGCTGGCCGGTCAGCGCCGCGAAGTCATCGCCCACGAACGGCAGGATGGCGTCGGCCACCGGCTGCAACTGACGGCTCAGGTAGTGCTGGTGATCAATCGGGGACTGGCGGTTCTCCAGCGGTTCGGGGCCTGAGGTGGTGATCAGGTAACTGATCCAGCCGCCGTTCTGGTACTGCTTGGGGCGCCCCAGCCGGGCGTTGTATTCATCGGCCAGGCGCGCGGCGCGCACATGGGGCGGCACGTTGCGCTGGTAGTCGGCCAAGGGCCGGCGCAGGCGCTTGCGGTACACCAGCAGTTCGTCATCCTCGCCCGCCAGCAGGCGCTGCACGGTTTCACGCACGTAGTCGCGATACGGCTGGCCACGGAACACCCGGCCGTAGAGCGTCTGCTGGAACTGCCGGGCCAGCGGCGACCAGTCGGTGCGCACCGACTCCAGGCCCTTGTAGACCACGTCCTCGCTGCCATCCTGGCGCTGTACCAGGCCGGCGTAGCGCTTCTTGCTGCCCTCTTCGGTGCCGCGGATGGTGGGCATCAGGAAGCGCCGGTAATGGGTTTCGAACTGCAGTTCCAGGGCACTGTCCAGCCCCATGGTTTCGCCCAGGTGCTGGCGCCACCATTGATTGACCTCGGCCACCAGCGCACGGCCGATGCGCGCCGCGGCCTCCTCGCCATGGGCGCCCTTGAGCCAGACGAAGGTGGAGTCGGTGTCGCCGTAGATCACGTCGTAGCCCCGCGCCTCCACCAGGGCCCGGGTCTGGCGCATGATCTGGTGGCCGCGCATGGTGATCGACGAGGCCAGGCGCGGGTCGAAGAAGCGGCAACCACTGGAACCGAGCACGCCATAGAAGGCGTTCATGATGATCTTCAGCGCCTGGGACAACGGCGCATTGCCGTCGCGCTTGGCGGCCTCGCGCCCTTGCCACACGCGCTCGACGATGGCCGGCAGGCAGTGCTCGCTGCGCGAGAAGCGCCCGCCCCGGAAGCCCTCGACCGAGTGCGCGTCGTCCGGCTGGCGCAGGCCCTCGACCAGGCCCACCGGGTCGATCAGGAAGGTGCGGATGATCGACGGGTACAGGCTCTTGTAGTCGAGCACCAGCACCGAGTCGTACAGCCCCGGGCGCGAATCCATGACGAAGCCGCCAGGGCTGGCTTCGTCGGGGCGGCTGCCCAGGTTGGGCGCGACAAAGCCCAGGCGATGCATGGGCGGGATGTACAAATGACAGAACGCGGCCACCGAGCCGCCACTGCGGTCCACCGGCAGGCCGGTGACGCTGGCGCGTTCCAGCAGGAAGTCGAGCAGCCGGGTGTGGGCGAAGATCCGCGTGACCAGTTCACAGTCCTTGAGGTTGTAGCGGGCCAGCGCCGGCTTGTCCTCGGCGAACTGGCGGTTGATTTCGTCCATGCGCTGGTAGGGGGTGCTGATGGCCTTGCCCTCGCCGAGCAACTGCTGGGCAACGCTCTCCAGGCTGAACGAGGGGAAACTCCAGGTGGCTGAACGCAGCGCCTCGATGCCATCGATCAGCAGCCGCCCGGGGGCTTCGGCGAAGAAGTGGCTGCGGCTGCCATGCTCGCGCAGGTGCAGCGGCGCGCCGTCACGGCCCAGGCACAGCGGCACGTTCAGCCGCTTGGCGTGTTCGTGCAGCAGACGCAGGTCGAACTGCACCAGGTTCCAGCCGATGATCGCGTCGGGGTCGTGGCGCGCCAGCCACTGGTTGAGACAGTGGATCAGCCCGGCGCGGTCGTCGCAGTAGTGCAGGTCGAAATCCATCTGGCTGGCATCGCCATTGGCCGGGCCCAGCATGTACACCGTGCGCTGGCCGCAGCCTTCCAGGCCGATGCTGTACAGCTCGCCACGCTCGCTGGTCTCGATATCGAGGGAGACCAGGCGCAGCGGCGGGCGGTAGTCGGGGTCGGGCTTGAGCTGGGCGTCGATCAGCGTGCCGTTGGCATCGGGCCGGCCATCGAAACGCACCGGGGCGGTGATGAAACGCTCCATCAGATAGCGCTCGGGCGGACGGATATCGGCTTCGAACACCTCGATGCCGGCAGCGCGCAGGCGCTTGTCGAGGGCGATCAACTGACGGTGCTGGCGGCAGTACAGGCCCAGCACCGGGCGCTGGTCGAAGTCACGCAGTTGCAGCGGCTTGAGCTCGACCCCCTGCTCACCGGCCAGCAGCACCCGGGCATGCTCGGCCTGGGCGACGGGGATGAACGCCACCGACGGTTGCGGCGCCAGGCGCAAGTGGCGCGGGCCCTGGTCGGTGGCCAGCCAGAACTCGACGCTGGTGCCTTCGGGCGTGTCGTGCCAATGGCGGGTGAGGACAAAGCCCTGTTGGCGCTGCACTGCGTGGTCCTTGCTTGGATTGCTGGAGGGCGATTCTACACCCTGCAGCGGCCGATCAGCGTGCGCCAGCGACGAATCCGGCGCGGCGCCCGGCAAACACCAGCAGCCAGGCCAGCCCGGTGAGCGCCAGCACCACGCCACCGAACGCGCCGACCCCGGCCCCGGTCAACAGCAGCCCGCCAATGATCCCGCCCAGGGCGATCGCACTGTTCCACACCGTCACCAGCATCGACTGGGCCACATCGCCGCCCTCGCCTGCCGCGTCTGCGCAGGCGGTCTGCAGCAGGGTCGGGGCGCCGCCGTAGGTGAGCCCCCACAAGGCCACGCTGGCATGCACCAGCCAGGCCGAACCCTGGGTGTGCCCCAGGGCCAACGTGGCCAGGGCGAAACCGGCCAGGCACAGCAGCACCAGGCCGCGCAGATGGCGGTCGACGCCAAGCCCGACCAAGGCGATGCCGGCCAGTGAAGCCAGGCCGAAGGTCATCAGCACCTGGCCGACATCGGCGCCCATGCCAGCCGCCGCCAGCAGCGGCACGATGTAGGTGTAGAGAATGTTGTGGCCGAGGATCCACGCCAGGATCACCAGCAGCACCCGCGCCACCCCTGGGGTACGCAGTACGCCCAGCGCTGAAGGGCGCTTACCGGCGGCCTGGCCGGGGAAGTCCGGCACCGCGCGCAGTACCCAGGCCACCAGCAGCAAGGCCGCCAGGGTGACTACCACGAAGGCGGCGCGCCACCCCAGCCAGGCGCCCAGCCAGGTGCCGATGGGCAGGCCCAGCGACAAGGCGATGGGCTGGCCGAGCATGGCCAGTGCCATCGCCTTGCCTTGTTGTGCCGGTGCCACCATGCGCCGCGCATGCCCGGCGATCAGGCCCCAGGCCAGGCCGGCGGCGGCGCCGGTGAGAAAGCGCAGCAACAAGGTCAGCTGATTGTCGCTGGACAGTGCGGTCAGGCCGTTGAACAGGATGAAACCGATGATGGCCAGCAGCAGCGCCCGGCGCCGCCGCCAACCTTGGGTCAGGGTGACCAGCGGGATGGCGGTGAGCAACGAGCCCAGCGCGTAGGCGGTAACCCACTGCCCGGCCATGGCCTGGCTGATGTGCATGCCGTTGGCCACCTGGTCGAGCAGGCCGGCGGGCAGGGTTTCGCTGAGGATGGCGATGAAGCCGGTCAGGGCCAGGGCCAGCAGCCCGCTCAAGGGCAGTCGCGTGGCGGTGGCGGGCGCCTCTACGGCGGTGAAGGCAGGGTTCATGGGGGTGTCCTGGGCAATGATCAAGGCAGGCATCTTGCGGCGCCGAGGCACTACGGAAAAAGATGGGTAGAATTCCGCTCACCCAGGACATCAACGTCCGTAATCGGAGCACGACATGGACAGCCTCAGCGGTTTCGTGGTTTTCAACCGGGTTGCCGAAACCCGCAGCTTCGTCGCCGCCGGCCAGTCGCTGGGCATCAGTGCCTCGGCGGTGGGCAAACGCGTGGCGCGCCTGGAGGGCCGCCTGGGCGTGCGGTTGTTCCACCGCAGCACCCGAAGCATCACCCTGACCGCCGAGGGCGCGCTGTTTCTCGAGCGCAGCCGGCGCATCCTCGCCGAGATCGAAGCCACCGAGCAGGAACTGTCGCAGGCCAACGGCGCCCCACGCGGGCGGCTGCGGGTAAGCCTGCCGCAGGTGACCGGGCTGGTGATGCCGGCACTGGCCGAGTTCATGGCGCGCTACCCGGACATCGAGCTGGACCTGGACTTCAGCGACCGCATGGTCGACATCATCGGCGAGGGTTTTGACGTGGTGATGCGCGGTGGCCAACCGCTGGATTCGCGCCTGAACGCCAAGTTCCTCGGCCATTTCCAGCACCGCCTGGTGGCCTCCCCCGACTACCTGCGCGAGCATGGTCTGCCCGAGCATCCGCGCGAGCTGGCCGGGCACCGCTGCCTGCACTACCGCTTCCCCAGCAGTGGCAAGCTGGAAACCTGGCCGCTGCGCCGCGAACACCCCGAGCAGGACTACGAGATTCCCATCTCGATGGTCTGCAACCACGTCGAGACGCGCATCTGCTTTGCCCTCAACCACCGCGGCATTACCTGCCTGCCCGACTTCAGCGTACGCGCCGCGCTGGCCAGCGGCAGCCTGGTGAGCGTGCTCGACGACTTCATCGAACGGCGCGGCAGCTTCTACCTGCTGTGGCCGTCGGGGCGCCAGGTGCCGCCCCGGTTGCGGGTGTTCATCGACTTCATGCTCGAACGGGTGTTCCCCGGCAACACGCTCAGCCGTACAGGTAACTGATGTCCTTGTGCGCCAGGGCCGGCACCCGGGCCAGCAGGTAGTCGCGCAGCTTGTGCATCTGCCGGGCCTTGGGGCTGGACTTGAGCCAGGTCATGTAATAACCGTCGCCGGTCGCGACTGCCTGCGGGAAGGGCGTGACCAGGTTGCCGGCGGCCAGGTCGGCGCTGGCCAGCACCAGGTCGACCACCGAAATGCCCAGGCCCTGCTGGGCCGCCGAAATGCCCTGGTCGAGGGTATCGAACACCTGGCCCTGGTCGATGCTGATGTGCGACGCATCCACCCGCGCCAGCCAGCGCCGCCAGTCGCGCCGGTCCGGTGAGGGGTGAAGCAGCTCGCAGCCTTCGAGCACGGCCAGGTCCGGTGCCGGCCCGGGCAGGTAGTCGGGGTGGCAGACCGGGATCAGCCATTCATCGAACAGCTTCAGGCTCTCGACGTCTGCCGGGAAACGCCCGTTGCCGAGCAGGATGGCGCAGTCGTAAGGCTCGGAGTAGAAGTCCACGGCGTCGATGTCCATCCACACGCTCGACAGCTGCACCGCGCAGCTGTTGTCGACCTTCTTGAAACCGTCCAGCGCGCGCAGCAGCCAGCGTACCGTCAGCGTGGACGGCGCCTTCAGGCGCAGGCCGTAGCGGTCCTGGCGCAGCAGGGCACAGGCGTTTTCGATGATCTTGAAGCCGACCTTGAGCTCCTCGGCCAGCAGCCGGCCATGCTCGGTCAGGCGCAGCTTGGGGCCGCGCCGCTCGAACAGGTCGCAGCCGAACAAGGCTTCGAGTGTCTTGATGTGATGGCTGACCGCGCCCTGGGTCAGCGCCAGCTCCTGGGCGGCGCGGGTGAAGGAGCCATAGCGCGAGGCAACCTCGAAGGCACGCAGGGCGTGCAGGGCCTGAATCCGTTCCGACATAGAGGCTTCCAGAGCATGAGCGAGACTAATAGTTGGTCATAGTTCCAGGCGTTTTACAACCTATGACCCTTCTCGGAAAATGCCGGAAACAACAAATATAGAGCGGTTAACCGTATGGATATGCCGGTAAAACCACCTTAACTGCCGATTTGCGACTATCTGGGGAAATCATGTTTACGGGTTATGGAAATTGCTACCGCCTGGATGCGCTGGAGCTGGCCGATGAACATGTTCAGAACCCACACCACTGGACACACAAGGCCATAGAACACTTCAAGGAAACCCTCGCCAACCCTGACTTCCCTTGCCTGTTCGGGCGCAAGGCGGTCAATGCGCGCACCTGCCACATTCTCTTCGCCCGTGCAGAGCAACTGGCCGACGACATCGCCCGGGGCCTTGCCGACTACATCGCCACCATCGAGCCCATACCGCTCAAGCAGCGCATCGGCAACCCGTTGCTGGTGTTCCTGCAAACCGCCGCCGACACCTCGCTGCAACAGCAGCAGGCCCTGGCCTGGGACGTACTGCGCCAGGTGCACAGCCGTGATCCCAGCCCCTGGCCACGCGAGGTGCCACAAGACCCGCACGACAACCAGTGGTCGTTCTGCTTCGCCGGCATGCCGCTGTTCATCAACATGAACTTCCCTGCCCACCGCCTGATGAAAAGCCGCAACCTGGGCCGGCACATTGCCTGGGTGATCAACCCGCGGGAGAGCTTCGACGAGGTAGCCAGTGCCAGCACCGCCAGCGGCCAGCGGATTCGCGCACGCATCCGCGAGCGGGTGCAGCACTACAACGATGGCGTGATGCCAGCCTCGCTGGGCTTCTTCGGCCAGCACGACAACTTCGAATGGCAACAGTACCAACTGCAGGAGCCCGGCTCGCTGAACCCGGCCCGCTGCCCGTTCCATGCCCACGCAACACCCGACCCTCTGATCGAGAACTGAACGTGAATACCGCACTGACCGCCACCTACGCCCTCACCGTCCTGCTGCTGATCGCCACACCCGGCCCGGTGGTGGCGCTGATCGTCAACACCGCCGCCGCCGCCGGCTCGCGCAAGGCCCTGTTCACCGCCATCGGCACCAACTGGGCCTCACTGGTGCTGATCGGCGTCGCGGCCTGGATCATCATGACCAGCGCAGCCATCGACAAAACCTGGCTCAACGGCATGAGCCTGCTGGGCTGCCTGTTCATCGGCTATATCGCTGTGGGCACCCTGCGCGAAGCCCTGCAGGCCCCACCAGCACAGCAGGCCGCAGCCGAAGCGCCAGCGGCCACCCGCGGCGGCCTGCTGCAGGGGTTCATGGTCGGCATCTCCAATCCCAAGGACATCATCTTCTTCATCTCGTTCTTCCCGCAGTTCATCCAGATCACCGAGTCGTTCGGCAAAAGCATGGTGGTGCTGTCACTGCTGTGGATCGCCATCGACTTCGCCGTGCTCAGCCTGTACATCTTCGCCATCGGCAAGATCGCCTCGCAGCGCAGCAACCGCCTGATCAGCCTGGCTTCGGGGGTTGCCCTGCTACTGATCGCCGGCGTGGGCCTGGCCTACAACCTCAAGGCCCTGACGGCCTGAGCCCTGCCGTGCGGCACGCCGCCAAGGAGCGTCCATGACCCTGATCGCCAGGCCCACGACAGGTGTTGCGCAGCCGTTGCAAGACAGCTATCAGCGCTTCCTGCAGCTGGGCAGCCGCCGCGCACCGCAGACACTGTACGTTCACGAACAGGGCTATCGCTCCAGCACCATCAACACCGACGCACAGGGGATGCGCTACAGCCATCGCGCCGGCAAGCGCTTTTCGGTGGCCGAGTGCGCAGGCGCAGGGCGCATCAACCTGCTGGTGGGGGGCTCCACCGCACTGGGAGTCGGTGCCAGCTCCGATGAACATACGGTGGCGTCCAATCTGTCGCTGCTGACCGGCGAGACCTGGCTAAGCCTGGCCGGATGCGGGCTCAACGCCACACAGGAACTGCTGCTGTTCCTCACCCATCAGCACCGCTTTGGCCAGCTCGGCCATGTGGTGGTACTCAGCGGCTTGAACACCCTCGCCCAGGAGGCACTGGTCGAGGTACTCGCCGCTGCCCACGACCCGCAGCACTCGCAGGCCCACCTGGCGTTTCTCAATCGCTTCAACGAGGGGGTGCAGGACACCGCGCCGGCGCGCCGCGCATCATTGTGGCAGCAGCTGCGGCATGCCGTTGCCCCTCGCCAGGCGCCGCAATGGCCGACGCTCGATGCATTGTCGCCCGCAGACAAACGCCTGGCCCGCGCCGCCGACAGCATCGGCCGTACCTTGCGCCAATGGGAGCGCCTGCTGGCAGACGACCATACCAGCCTGACCTTCATCCTCCAGCCGCTGCTGCCCTGGTGCCGCGAGACGCTGCCCACCGGCGAACAATCGATGCTGGCCAGCCTGGCGAAGCAACCGACGAACTTCGATCGCCTGCTCGGTGACAGCTACGACCGCCAACTGCACTCGACGTTCTTTCGACGCATCAGAAGCCAGGCCGAGCCGGTCCCTTGCTACGACATGAACTGCATGCTCAGCAGCTCACCGGCTTTTGCCGAAGACCTGTTCGTCGATCGCCTGCACTTCAACGATCAAGGCAACAATGCCCTGGCCAAGGTGATCACCGCCAAGCTGGGCCTGGCCCAGGAAAAACACGCGCAACGCAGGGTGCCGCCGGCCAAGCAGGGCTGATAGGGGTTTCCCGGACTTCCGGCAAGCGTACGAGGATGGCTAGAATACGCTGTCGTCGCACCTGATTCGCCTGAGGCACACCCGCACCTGCCATGACCATTCAAGCCGTCCACCCACGCCAGGGGCTTGGCACCCTGCGCGCGGCCTGCCTGCCGCTGCTGCTGACGACGTTCGCTGCCCAGGCGTTGGAAGTGAGCATCGACCCGCATGCTGACCTGCTCTACCGCCAGGCCTTGCCGTTACTGGAGCAGGCGGACGTGGCAGACGACAGCGCCAGCCCGTTGCGTACCGTTGCAAGCGACCCCGAACTCAGCCGCCAGGGCCAGGCCATGGCCCGCACCCTGCCCACAGCGGTGGCGCTATTGAAGAAATCAGTGGCGCTCGATCACCCGGTCGCGCAGTACCGCCTGGCGCTGTACTACATCACCTTCCTGCCGACCACACAGATTCCGGACGCTGCCTGCCCACTACTGGAAGCCAGCCTCAAGCAAGGTTTTGCCCCGCCTGCACTGGCCATCGCCCGTTGGTGTCGGCCGTACAACAGCAGCCCTGCCTACCGCGAGGCGCTGGAGTCGATCCCCCGTATGGCCACCCTGTATGCGCCCTACTACCCGCAGCCGGCCACGCGCCTGGCCTGCAGCCGCAGTCGGCCACAAGGCCTGGCGTTACAGTGGGGGCGCCAGCGCGACTACCAGGCCGAAGTGTTCCGCCTGCTCAGTGACCTCGACCCGGTGCGGCGCCAGGCCTTGCTACAGAAGGCAGTGGAAATCAATGGCTGCGCGACGGCGCAACAACACTTGAGCAATCGCTAAGCCCTCGTCGGCAAACCAGCAAGAACGTTCAAGCCAGCGGGCGACACCTCTGGCATGCTGGCCCACCCTGTCGATTCGTTGTCGTGCCCCATGCCCAACCCCACCCTAGCCCGCCAGGCATTCGTCCATGGCGCCATCGCCATCCTGCCGCTGTCACTGGCCGTCGCCCCCTGGGGGCTGCTCGCCGGTTCCATGGCCATCGAAGCCAACCTCAGTGCCTGGCAAGGCCAGGGGTTATCGGCCATTGTCTTCGCCGGTGCCGCGCAACTGGTGGCGATCGGCATGCTCAAGGGCGGCGCCAACCTGTTCTCGATCCTGCTCACCACGCTGCTGCTGACCTCGCAACACCTGCTTTACGGGCTGTCGATGCGGCCCGTGCTGTCGGGGTTGCCGACGCGCTGGCGGCTGGGGTTGGGGTTCCTGCTCACCGATGAGTTCTTCGCTCTGACCAGCCACCACGACCAGCAGCAGTTCAACCGCTGGTACGCCCTGGGGGTGGGCCTGACCTTCTACGTGGCGTGGAACCTGTTCACCCTGGCCGGCATCATCCTCGGCCAGAACATCCCGCACCTGGATCAGCTGGGCCTGGATTTCTCCATTGTCGCCACCTTTGTCGCGCTGATCGCGCCGCTGGTGCGCAACCTGCCCACGGTGGTGTGCGTGGCGGTATCGCTGTTCTGCTCGGTGCTGTTCAGCTTCTGGCACTGGGAAACCGCGCTGGTGGCGGCCGGCCTGCTGGGCATGGCCGCGGGCTTCATCTGTCAGAAATTCTCCGGAGGCCGTCCATGATCTGGCTGCTGATCTTCGCCATGGGGGCGGTGGTGTTCCTCAACCGCTATGCCTTTCTGGAACCGCGCCTGCCCTTGCGGCTGAGCTCCAACGCCCGGCAGTTCCTCGGCTTTGCCGTGCCCGGCATGCTCACGGCCATCTGCGGGCCGATCATCTTCCTGCCTGGCCACCAGCTCGATCTGAATCCGCTCAACCCCTACCTGCTCGGCGCGCTGGTGGCCATCACCCTGGTGCTGTTGACCCGCAGCGTATTGCTGAGCATGCTGGCGAGCATGCTGATCTTCTTCCTGCTGCGCAGCTGGCTGGCATGACCACGCCCCAACGCGAACAGACCCACCTGTGGCAAGCACCGGCGCTGGGCGACGTCGAGATGCTGCACGCCCGTTACTTCCAGCAGCGCTTTGCCCCGCATGTGCACGAAGGCTATGTGTTCACGGTGATCGAGTCCGGCGCCCAGCGCTTCTGGCACCGTGGCAGCGAGCACCTGGCGCCGGTGGGCAGCATGGTGTTGATCAACCCCGACGAGCTGCACACCGGTGCCACCGCCCATGAGGCCGGTTGGCGCTACCGTGGGTTCTACCCCGAATGCGCACGGGTCACCGGGGTGCTCGACGAGCTGGAGCTGGGCCGCCACGGCATGCCGCTGTTCAAGGCCAGTGTGATCCAGGACCCGGCACTGGCCGCGGCCTTCAGCCAGCTGAACCAGCGTTCGGAAACCGGTGCCAGCGCCCTCGAACAACAGACCGCCTGGCGCCAGGCGGTATTGGCGCTGGTGCAGCGCCACGGCCACTGCGCCGAACCCGCCGCCCCCGGCCATGAGCCACTGGCGGTGGCCCGCGCCCGCGAGTTGCTGGAAAGCCAGCTGGCCGACCCACCGTCGCTGGAAACCCTGGCGGCGGCGGTGAACCTCTCGCCCTTCCACTTCGCCCGAGTGTTCCGCCAGGCCACTGGCCTGCCGCCCCATGCTTGGCTCAAGCAACGCCGCCTGACCCGTGCCCGGGAATTGCTGCGCAGCGGCCTGCCGGCCCTGGAAGTCGCCTTCAACCTGGGGTTTGCCGACCAGAGCCACCTCAGCCGACAGTTCAAACAGGCCTATGGCGTCACCCCAGGCGCTTACCGCCAGGCCTGCCTGAGCCCCTGACGGCGTGCGGCAATCCACCCCAGGCAGCCTGGCAGGCCACTGCTACACTCAAGGGGCTGAACGGAGGATCCCGCCATGTCCGAACGTGAAATCACCAATCTGCTGTCGCTGATGACCCAGCGCCAGGCCAACTTGAGCAGCGCCTGCAAGGAAATCGCCGACTGGATCGATCGCCAGGGCGACGTGCCCGCCGCCGGCAAGATCCGCGCAAGCCTCAAGGCGCTGGAAGCCGACGAAGCGCAGGTGCGCAAGACGCTGACGTCACTGAGCATCGAACGCCCGCTGCCCCGCTTCCGTAGCTGAACGCACATCGCGGGAGCCTGTGCACCGGGCTGAAAAAGTGAGGGCCGCATAAGCGGCCCCAACTGGATCAGTGCTTCATGTGCATATGATCATGCCCGCCGCCCGCCTCGGCAGTGAGCGGACGCACCGTTGCCTGCACCTGCAGGGTTTCCTTGGCGCCCTTGGCATCCTCGATGGTCAGGGTCAGTGGCACCTGCTCACCATCCTTTACCTGCTGGTTCAGGCCCATCAGCATCACGTGCAGGCCATTCGGGTCGAGGGTGACCGGCTTGCCGGCCGGCAGTTCGACCGCCTTGACCTCACGCATGCCCATCACGTCGCCGTTCATGGTCATTTCGTGCACCTGCACGGTCTTGGCTACGGGCGATGCCACGCTTACCAGTTTGCTGTCGCTACTGGCGGTGAGGGTCATGAAGGCACCGGTGGATTGCTGGTGCGGCACGCTGGCGCGCACCCAGGCGTCGCTCACGGTGGTCTGGGCGAAGGCCGGCAGGGCCAGGCCGAACAGCGCCAGGGCAGCCAGGGTGCGTTTGATCGGTTGCATCGACATTCAGCAAATCTCCATCAGGGTGAGCAGGTCTTCGGTGCATTCCTTGGCATTGAGGGAATGGCCGAGGCTCAGGCGCAGGGTGCCACGGGTATCGTAGACGTAGCTGGTGGACGAGTGAGAGACGGTATAGGTGTCGCCGACCGGGACTTTTTCGTAGAACACCTTGAACTCCCGGGCCACTTCGGCGATTTCCTCGGGGGTGCCGGTGAGGGCGATGATCGACGGGTCGAACGCCTTGACGTAGGCATCGAGCACTTCGGGAGTGTCGCGTTCCGGGTCCAGGGTGATGAGCACTGGCTGGAACAGCTCGAGGTCACGGCCCCGGAGCATCTTGCGGATCTGCGCCACACGCGCCAGCGCAGTCGGGCAGACCGCCGGGCACTGGGTGAAGCCGAAGAAGATCATCGGCATGCTGCCGTAAAAGCTCGACAGGGAGCGTTCGTTGCCCTGGGTGTCCTTGAGCTTGAATTTGCGCCCGAGGATCTCGTTGCTCATGTTCTTGCCGTACTTGAAGTCCAGGCCGCGGGCCGGGTTGCAACCCGCCAACAGGCCAAGCCCCAGTACGCCCATCCCGGCGACTACCGCGCGCCGGGTCAACAGATCAGTCATGGAACCATCCTTTACAGGGAAGGTGCCGGCCCTTGGGATGGGCCAGCCAGAAAACCGGGGCATTCTGTCATGCCACCCCCTGGCCATCCACCCGACCTAGGGTGGATCGGGCTGCAGCCCTTTGAATACGGGGCGCGACCGGTTGTCGCAGGGGTTGAATCCGTAACAGTTTGTTGCTAGGGATCAAGGCAGGCATCGTCTAAAAGCATCGCGGGGCAAGCCCGCTCCCACGCAGGTTTGTGTGCGTGGGAGCGGGCTTGCCCCGCGATAGGAAGAATCACCTTAGTAGTAGGCGTTTTCTTTCTGACTGTGGTCAGTCACGTCACGCACGCCCTTGAGCTCCGGAATGCGCTCGAGCAGGGTGCGCTCGATGCCTTCCTTGAGCGTCACGTCGGCCTGGCCGCAACCCTGGCAACCACCGCCGAACTGCAGCACGGCAATGCCGTCATCGACCACGTCGACCAAGCTCACGGCACCGCCGTGGCTGGCCAGGCCCGGGTTGATCTCGGTCTGCAGGTAGTAGTTGATCCGCTCGTTGATCGGGCTGTCTTCGTTGACCATCGGCACCTTGGCGTTCGGGGCCTTGATGGTCAGCTGGCCGCCCATGCGGTCGGTGGCATAGTCGACCAGCGCGTCTTCGAGAAACGGCACGCTGACGGCGTCCAGGTAAGCGGTGAAGCTCTTCAGGCCCACCGGCTCGTCGTCGGGTTTTTCTTCGCCTGGCTTGCAGTAGGCGATGCAGGTTTCGGCGTACTGGGTGCCCGGCTGGGTGATGAAAATACGGATGCCGATCCCCGGCGTGTTCTGCTTGGAGAGCAGATCGGCCAGGTAATCATGGGCGGCGTCGGTAATAGTTATAGCGCTCATGGAAGTTCCTCACAGACTTGCCGGCAGTGTACGCCAACCCGTGCCCCGAACAAAGTCCTAGTATTTGACTCGGGATAGCGCCAGCGCGGGTTCCGCGGCCACGGGAGCCGCAAACCAGGCCTTGAGCCGCCCGTACAAGCCACGTTCCAGCCAGTGATAGCTGAACCACGACATTAGTCCGATTGACGGCACGCACAGGGCGAATACCAGGTACGGGTTCAGGCGCAGCCGCTGGCTGGCGAACAGGCCAGCGTAAAGCACCAGCACATGGATCAGGTACACCGAATAGGAGCAGTCGCCCAGCATCTTGAGCAGCCGGTTGCCTTTGAAGTACGGCTCCAGGGCAATGAACGCCAGTACCACCAGCGCGCTGGGCAGGCCCCAGTGCAGCAGGCGCTGCGAGGCGTCCAGGTGATAGAGCGCGAAGCCCGCCAGCGCCAGCAGCCCCAATGGCAGCCATAGCCCCTCGCGGATCAGCCCGCGCCGGTACAGCACCCCCAGGCCGATGCCCAGCAGGAATTCATAGACGATGTCGTTGTTGTAGAAACGGCTGAGCACACCCAGGCGGCCGAGCACTTCGCTGACCAGCAACAGCGCCGCCGTCACCAGCAACAGGTGATGGCGCTGGCGCACCAGGAAGGCCAGGCCGAACAGCAGGTAGAAGAACATCTCGAAGTTCAGCGTCCAGCCGACGTTGAGCGTGGGGTACAGGCCATAGCCACCAGGGTTTTCGGCCGGGATGAACAGCAGCGACAACAAAAGGTGCTGCCACTCGAAGACCTGGTGCGGCATCCAGCGGCTGGCGATCAGCATCAATACGGCCATCAACAGTGTGTAGAACCAGTAGGCCGGGACGATGCGCAGGGCGCGGTTGAGCAGGAACTGCCCGGGGGCTATGTCCTTGTCGCGGGTGGACAGGTAAATCACCAGCCCGCTGATCACGAAGAAGATATCCACCCCCACCGCACCGCGCTCGGCGAGCAGTTGGCCGATCGGGCCGCTGGCGTGGAAGTCGAAGAAGATTTGCCGGAAGTGGTGGCAGACCACCACCCAGGCGGCGAATGCGCGCAGAGCTTGAAGCGAATACAGCATGAAATACCTGCGATTGCCGGTGCATTGAGGCCTTCGCGAGCGCGTCGCGCTCGTTCGCGGGTAAACCCGCTCCCACAAGCACTGTGCTGAACCCAAGGTCTGCACTATCCCTGTGGGAGCGGGTTTACCCGCGAAGGGCTGCAAGGCAGCCCCAAAGCCTGTTCACCCACTCCGACCGCAGGATACCGGGAATGTCCCGGCTGACCGATCAGAGGTTCTCGTAGCGGTTCATGTCCAGCACGCCCTCTTCCACCGGATCGGTCTCCTGCAGGTAGCGGCTCAGGTCATGGAAGTAGCGCCAGAACTCGGGATGGCTGCGGCGTACGCCCCAACGCATCACCACCCGCTCGAACTTCGCCGTGTCGTCACGGGCGGCCTCCAGGTCTTCGACAAACTCCGGTACATCCTTGGCCGGCACATTGAAGATGAAGTTGGGATAGCTGCTGAGCACGCCGGGGTACAGCGTGAGGCTGTCCAGCCCAGGCTGGTAGCGGTACGCCTCGCCAAGCAGGAAGGCCACATTGCTGTGGGCGCGGTTGCGCAGCAGGCTGTAGACCTGGCGCTGGCCGCCCTGCCCTTCGATACGCAGCATCGTCGCCTCGGGCAACTGGCCGATTACCTTCAGGCCGGCGGCCGGGCGTGAAACCAGACGACTGAGCGACTGCTCGACATCACGGAACTCCTCGCTCATCTGCGGCCGCGAGCAGAAGGCCCCCTGACAGCGGTTGATCGGGTCAGGCGCGGCATTCAGGCTGCCGGTGCGCTGCAGCAACTTGAGACCGAAATCGCGCTTGGGGTCGTGCTTGTCGAGCTTGAGGGCACTGGGGGTGTCGGTGTCGATGTCGGTGTAGTCCATCCACATCTTCACCTTGCCGCTGTTCTGGTACCAGTCGCCGAGGATCTCGCCACGCTTGTTGGCCGGCATCAGGCGCAGGAAATTGACCTCGGCGCCGTTGCGGATCAGGTCGAAGTACAGGCGAGTCTGCAACTGGTGCGAGACGTTGCCGAACACGTCGAAGTTCACCGCCAGCTGGTAATAAGTGCGTTCGAACAGCGGGTAGTCGAACAGCCACATGGTCAAGGGTACATCGCCGATCAGGCCCTTGGTGACCGAGGCGCTGTCGAAGTGGCGGAAGATGCTCAGCAGGGCATTGTCATTACCCGCCCACAGGGTCGACCAGCTCGGCGCGGGCTGCTCGGCATAGGCCTCGCGGCGCAGCGCCTCGTAGTCGTTGCGCTTGTCGCGATAGGCGTGCCACAGGCTCAGCACGCTGCCCACGTCGTCGATCTGGCCCGGCATGGCCAGCAACGGCGTGGCCTCGCCCCGGTAGCGCGCATCGGTGATGTAGAGGTCGTGGGCCGGCTCCTGGAACAGCGCCCAGAAGTTGTCACGGATCACGTCAGTGGCGATCTGCCCACGGCACACCGGGCCACGGATGAAGGTACGCACGAAATATTCGGCGTTATCCAGCATGAACTGGTAACGCGCCACCGCCGGGATCGCCTCGAAGGTTTCGAACGGGTTGGCGCGGTGGCGCGGGCCGTAACCGGGCAGCGCATCGGCGTGCCAGTCGCCGCTGTAGAACAGCTGCTTGACGCGTTTGAGCTTCTGCGGGCCCATCGGGTAGGTGATGTGGGTCTTGTGCACTATCACACCCTGCACCGGGATCAGCCGGTAGTAGAAATCGGTGCCGGGCGGGTCGTTGGGGCGGCGGGTGGCGATCAGGTCGACCGGCTGGCCGCTGGGCGTGCGCGAGCGTACCCACTGGAAGAAGTGGCCCTGCTCGCCGCCCTTGAAATAGATGTGGGCGAGGAACAGGTGCTCGTACAGCCAGCGGCCGACCAGCGCTTCGGTCGAACCCGGGCGGTTGAGCAGCTCTTCCCAGTCGGCGATCTGCTGCGCTTCGACGGCACTTGGCTGGATCGGGGTCTTCTCCACCGGGGCACCGGCCGCCAGCCAGCGCTGCAAGGTCTGGTACTCCTGGTCGGTCAGGCCGGTCACCGCCAACGGCATGCCCTCCTTGGGATGGGCACCGGCGTAGGCGTCGAACTCGTGGGGCATGGGGCACATGTTGTTGCGGTTGAGCCCCAGCACGATCTCTTCGGGCAGCTTGGCGTTGGGCGTGAGCGGGGTCTTGTGGCCCAGCTCGAGCATGCGTGCCATCAGCGCTGCCTGGCTGCCTTGCTTGTCCAGCACCGAATAGAAGCCCTGCTTGCGCCAGCCGGCCTCGTCACGGGCGTCATAGAACAGCCGGGTGGTGGGCACCGCCTTGCTGCGCTCGCCCTGATAGACCGGCACCTTGGAGGCGCCGCGCTCGGCGCCTTCGGCACTGCCCAGGTTGAGCTGGCAGGCAGCATCGTTGCAGGCGTGGCAGGCCACGCACTTCTCGGTGAAGATCGGTTGAATGTCCCGGGTGTATGAAACCGCCGGGCTGGATTGCGGGGCCTGCGCGAACGCCGCGCCACTGATCAGCAGTGCGAAGGCGCTGGCAAGAATGCGAAACAGCATGTGCCGAATGTCCTGGTTACTTGAAGCCATCACGATGTGCCTGGCGGGTCCTGAGGTGTGGGTAGCGCGCCTCCCAACATGAGTGAAATTCATGCAAATGGGCAGAACGCCTAAAATCCATGCAGCTTTGTTATTATTCGGCACCTTCTGATATTCGCCCGACCAGGTAGTCCTATGTCCGACCGCAGCGCTCGTTACCAAGCACTCCAGAAAGCACTCAAAGAGCGCATCCTGATCCTCGACGGCGGCATGGGTACTATGATCCAGAGTTACCGCCTCGAGGAACACGACTATCGTGGCACGCGCTTCGCTGATTGGCCAAGCGACGTGAAGGGCAACAACGACCTGCTGCTGCTCAGCCGCCCCGATGTGATCGCGGCGATCGAGAAAGCCTACCTGGACGCCGGCGCCGACATCCTCGAAACCAACACCTTCAACGCCACGCAGATTTCCCAGGCCGACTACGGCATGGAAGCGCTGGTGTACGAGCTCAACGTCGAAGGCGCACGCATCGCCCGCCAGGTGGCCGACGCGAAAACCCTGGAAACCCCGGACAAGCCGCGCTTCGTCGCCGGCGTGCTCGGCCCGACCAGCCGCACCTGCTCGATCTCCCCCGACGTCAACGACCCGGGCTATCGCAACGTCACCTTCGACGAACTGGTGGTGAACTACATCGAGGCCACCCGCGGCCTGATCGAGGGCGGCGCCGACCTGATCCTGATCGAAACCATCTTCGACACGCTCAACGCCAAGGCGGCGATCTTCGCCGTGCAGCAGGTGTTCGAGGAAGATGCTGTCGAACTGCCGATCATGATCTCCGGGACCATCACCGATGCCTCCGGCCGCACCCTGTCCGGGCAGACCACCGAAGCGTTCTGGAACTCGGTGCGCCACGCCAAGCCGATCTCCATCGGCCTGAACTGCGCCCTGGGCGCCAAGGACCTGCGCCCGTACCTGGAAGAGCTGTCGGGCAAGGCCGACACCTTCGTTTCGGCGCACCCCAACGCCGGCCTGCCGAACGCCTTCGGCGAATACGATGAAACCCCGGCAGAAATGGCTGCCGTGGTCGAAGAGTTCGCCGCCAGCGGCTTCCTCAACATCATCGGCGGCTGCTGCGGCACCACCCCGCCGCACATCCAGGCCATCGCCGAGGCCGTGGCCAAGTACAAGCCGCGTGAAATCCCGGACATCCCCAAGGCCTGCCGCCTGTCGGGCCTGGAACCGTTCACCATCGATCGCCAGTCGCTGTTCGTCAACGTCGGCGAGCGCACCAACATCACCGGCTCCGCCAAGTTCGCCCGGCTGATCCGTGAAGAGAACTACACCGAAGCGCTTGAGGTCGCCCTGCAGCAGGTCGAGGCCGGCGCCCAGGTGATCGACATCAACATGGACGAAGGGATGCTCGACTCCCAGGCCGCCATGGTCCGCTTCCTCAACCTGATCGCCGGCGAGCCGGACATCTCCCGCGTGCCGATCATGATCGACTCCTCCAAGTGGGAGGTGATCGAGGCGGGCCTCAAGTGCATCCAGGGCAAGGGCATCGTCAACTCGATCTCGATGAAGGAAGGCGTCGAGCAGTTCAAGCACCACGCCCGCCTGTGCAAGCGCTACGGCGCCGCCGTGGTGGTGATGGCCTTCGACGAAGTCGGCCAGGCCGACACCGCCGCGCGCAAGAAAGAAATCTGCCAGCGCAGCTACGACATCCTGGTCAATGAAGTGGGCTTCCCGCCGGAAGACATCATCTTCGACCCGAACATCTTCGCCGTCGCCACCGGCATCGAGGAGCACAACAACTACGCCGTCGACTTCATCGAGGCGTGTGCCTATATCCGCGACCACCTGCCCTACGCCCTGACCTCGGGCGGTGTGTCCAACGTGTCGTTCTCGTTCCGTGGCAACAACCCGGTGCGCGAGGCGATCCACTCGGTGTTCCTGTATCACGCCATCCAGAACGGCCTGACCATGGGTATCGTCAACGCCGGCCAGCTGGAAATCTACGACGAAATCCCCGCCGCGCTGCGCGAGAAGGTCGAGGACGTGGTGCTCAACCGCACCCCCGAAGGCACCGACGCCCTGCTGGCCATCGCCGACGACTACAAAGGTGGCGGCGCCACCAAGGAAGTCGAGAACGAAGCCTGGCGCTCGCTGCCGGTCGACAAGCGCCTGGAGCACGCCTTGGTCAAGGGCATCACCGCGCACATCGTCGAAGACACCGAGGAGTGCCGCCAGCAATGCGCGCGCCCGATCGAGGTGATCGAAGGCCCGCTGATGAGCGGCATGAACGTGGTCGGCGACCTGTTCGGCGCCGGCAAGATGTTCCTGCCCCAGGTGGTGAAATCGGCCCGGGTGATGAAGCAGGCCGTGGCCCACCTGATCCCGTTCATCGAAGCAGAGAAAGGCGACAAGCCCGAGGCCAAGGGCAAGATCCTCATGGCCACGGTCAAGGGCGACGTGCATGACATCGGCAAGAACATCGTCGGCGTGGTGCTCGGTTGCAACGGCTACGACATCGTCGACCTGGGCGTGATGGTGCCGGCCGAGAAGATCCTGCAGACCGCCCGCGAGCAGAAGTGCGACATCATCGGCCTGTCCGGCCTGATTACCCCGTCACTGGACGAGATGGTCCACGTCGCCCGCGAGATGCAGCGCCAGGGCTTCCATCTGCCGCTGATGATCGGTGGCGCCACCACCTCCAAGGCGCACACCGCGGTGAAGATCGAGCCCAAGTACTCGAACGATGCCGTGGTCTACGTCACCGACGCCTCGCGCGCGGTGGGCGTGGCCACCCAGCTGCTGTCCAAGGAGCTCAAGGCCGGCTTCGTCGAGAAGACCCGCGAGGAGTACGTGCAGGTGCGCGAGCGCACCGCCAACCGCAGCGCCCGCACCGAGCGCCTGAGCTATGCCCAGGCCATCGCCGCCAAGCCGCAATACGATTGGGCCGGCTACCAGGCCGCAGTGCCGTCCTTCACTGGCGTGAAAGTACTGGACAACATCGACCTGCGCACCCTGGCCGAGTACATCGACTGGACCCCGTTCTTCATTTCCTGGGACCTGGCCGGCAAGTTCCCGCGCATCCTCACCGACGAAGTGGTCGGCGAGGCGGCCACCTCGCTGTACCAGGACGCCCGCGAGATGCTCGACAAACTCATCGACGAAAAGCTGATCAGTGCCCGCGCGGTGTTCGGCTTCTGGCCGGCCAACCAGGTCAACCATGACGACATCGAGGTGTATGGCGACGACGGCAAACCGCTGGCCACCCTGCACCACCTGCGCCAGCAGACCATCAAGCCTGACGGCAAGCCGAACTGGTCGCTGGCCGACTTCGTCGCGCCGAAGGACAGTGGCGTGACCGACTACGTGGGTGGCTTCATCACCACCGCCGGCATCGGCGCCGAGGAAGTGGCCAAGGCCTACCAGGACAAGGGCGACGACTACAGCTCGATCATGGTCAAGGCCCTGGCCGACCGCCTGGCCGAGGCCTGCGCCGAATGGCTGCACGAGCAGGTGCGTAAAGAGCACTGGGGTTATGCCAAGGACGAGCACCTGGACAACGAAGCGCTGATCAAGGAGCAGTACAGCGGTATCCGCCCTGCCCCTGGCTACCCGGCATGCCCGGACCACACCGAGAAGGAAACCCTGTTCCGCCTGCTCGACGGCAGCGCCATCGGCGAAACCGGCCCAAGTGGGGTGTTCCTTACCGAGCACTTCGCCATGTTCCCGGCGGCGGCGGTCAGCGGCTGGTACTTCGCCCACCCGCAGGCGCAGTACTTTGCCGTGGGCAAGGTGGACAAGGACCAGGTCGAGCAATACAGCGAACGCAAGGGCCAGGACCTGAGCGTGAGCGAGCGCTGGCTGGCGCCGAACCTGGGTTACGACAGTTAAGCCCGCTCCGAGCCCATCGCCGGCAAGCCGGCGATGGGCTCGGAACATTCACCTACACTGTCCCTGATTGCCTCTGACCCAAGGAGCCAACCATGGACGATTCCAGCCAAGGCAAACCGCCCACCTTCTGGCAGATGCTGCAAAGCATCCTCGCCGCCGCCTTCGGCGTGCAAAGCGGCAAGAATCGCGCCCGCGATTTCACCTACGGCAAGGCCAGCCACTTCATCGTAATGGGCACGCTGTTCACCCTGGTGTTCATCTTCGTGCTGATCGGGCTGGTGCAACTGGCGGTGCATCTGACTGCGCGCTAGACAAACATGCAATCCCTGTAGGACCGCAAGCCATCAGGTCACGATGAAATGGATGCTGAACGCAAACCGCCCGCGGGTATCCACTCCGCGGGCGGTTCAGGTTTGTTTCACGGTTTATGGCGGCCCGTTACTGGTGGCTGACCCAATACACGGCGGTGACCACCACCAGCACGATCAGGCACAGGATCGCCCAGGCGTCGACACTGCTGTCAGCTTTGCGGACCTTGGTTGAGTTTCCCATTGCATTGCCTCTTGTAGTGGTTATGGGAATGCACTTCACAAGCAGCAGTTAAGTCCAGCAATGTCCTTCGCTCAAGCAGGGACTTTCAATAGTCGACGGGCGACGTGAGAAACGGGTAGCGGTAGCTGGCCGGCCGCCCTTCGGCGCTGTAGTGATGAAAGTCGACGCCGTGGCCACCCTGCTCCAGCAACTGCAGCCAGCGTCGGGCCTTGGCCGGGTCGATCAGCTGCAAGACCGGCACCTGATGCTCGCGCAATCCGTCGCGATTCACCGCCAGGCCCATGGCATCGTCGTGCAGCATGACCATGGCCCAGCCGCCCAGGGTGAAATGGCCGCCCATCAACACCCCCAGGCGCCCGTCGATCAGTGCACGGAGGGCTTCCGGCGAGCTGTTCACCGCACTGAACACAGCATCGCGCCCCGGCACCTTGCCAGCCTGCTCGAAGGCCCGCATGGCGCCGAAGGCCATTTCATCGTTGGCCGACCACACCAGCCGCGTCTGCGGATAGCGCTCCAGCAGCACCTGCGCCTGTTCGAAGGCGCGCTGGCGGTTCCAGCCGCCATACACCACCTGGCGCAAGCGCACCTGCGGGAAGTCCGCCAGCGCGCGGCGCATGCCCTGCTCGCGCAGTTGCGAGGCCGGGGTGGTCTTGACCCCGGCAAAGGCCAGCAGGTCGACCGGCTCGGACGAGGGCGGCAGTTTCGCCACCATCGCCTTGAGCATTTGGTAGCCGGCCGCTTCGTCGTTGTTGGTCAGGGTGCCGAGCACTTCGGGGTACTTGTCGGGCTGGGCCTGGATGCTGCGCGCTTGGCTGTCCGTCAGGCCGTTGTTGACCAAAAACAGCTTGACCCCGGTGCCGCGGGACAGGCGAATGATCTCGGGAGCGACGTACTGTTCGTTGACCAGCACCAGGTAATCCGGGCGTTCCGGCCCCTGCAGCACGGCGCGGGCCTGGGTCAGGGCGAGGTCGGCCCGGCGCTCGCTGTACTGCACGCGCAGTTGCATGCCCAGGTCCGTGGCGGCGGCCTGCATGAAGCGTGAGTAGTCGACCCAGAACGTCTCGTTGGACAAGCCTGGGTTGAGAAATACCACCGAAGCGGCCTGTGCGCCCGCCACCAGTGGCAGGCTCAGGCACAGGCCCTGGCACAAGGCCTTGAGCATGCGGTTACATCCCTGGGGAGCAAACAGCGGAGTATACGCGTAGCGCGGTGTAGAGCGGGCAAATGGCAGTCAGTCTCACTTAGTCCAAATGGTTCTTTTCATATGCAAAAACATCACTTTAGCGCATAAACCCACTCTGCTATCGTTCCCCCGCTCCGCTCCGGAGTGCGCGGCCGTGCGCGCGATTAGCTGCATGCAGCCTGAGACAGGACTTTTATGTACGTATACGACGAGTACGATCAGCGGATCATCGAGGACCGCGTCAAGCAGTTCCGTGATCAGACCCGCCGCTACCTGGCCGGTGAGCTGAGCGAAGAAGAATTCCGCCCGCTGCGCCTGCAGAACGGGCTCTATGTCCAACGCTTCGCCCCGATGCTGCGCGTCGCCGTGCCCTATGGCCAGCTGAACGCGACGCAGGCCCGTATGCTGGCGAAGATCGCCCGCGACTACGATAAGGGCTACGCGCATATCAGCACCCGCCAGAACGTGCAGTACAACTGGCCGGCACTGGAAGACATCCCGGACATCCTGGCCGAGCTGGCCACCGTGCAGATGCACGCGATCCAGACCAGCGGCAACTGCCTGCGCAACGTGACCACCGACCAGTTCGCCGGTGTCGCCGCCGACGAGCTGGTGGACCCGCGCCCATGGTGCGAGATCGTCCGCCAGTGGACCACCTTCCACCCGGAATTCGCCTACCTGCCGCGCAAGTTCAAGATTGCCGTCAACGGTTCGAGCGACGACCGCGCCGCCATCGAAGTGCACGACATCGGCCTTGAGCCGGTGCGCAACGCTGCCGGCGAGCTGGGCTTCCGCGTGCTGGTAGGTGGCGGCCTGGGCCGTACCCCGGTGATCGGCGCGTTCATCAACGAGTTCCTGCCGTGGCAGGAGTTGCTCAGCTACCTGGACGCCATCCTGCGCGTGTACAACCGTTACGGCCGCCGTGACAACAAGTACAAGGCGCGGATCAAGATCCTGGTCAAGGCCCTCACCCCGGAAGTGTTCGCCGAGAAGGTCGAGGCCGAAATGGCCCACCTGCGCGGTGGCGACACCACCCTGACCGAGGCCGAAGTGCAGCGCGTGGCGCGCCACTTCGTCGACCCTGAGTACCTGGCGCTCGACAACCAGGACTTCAGCACACTGGATGCCGAGCACCCAGGCTTCGCCCGCTGGCGTTCGCGCAACACCCGCGCGCACAAGAAGCCGGGCTACGTCGCTGTCACCCTGTCGCTCAAGCCCACCGGCGTCGCCCCGGGCGATCTGACCGACAAGCAGCTGGACGCCGTCGCCGACTTCGCCGAGCGCTACAGCTTCGGCTACCTGCGCACCTCGCACGAGCAGAACATCATCCTCGCCGACGTCGAGCAGCGCCAGCTGCACGCCCTGTGGCTGGAACTGCGCGAGCAAGGCTTCGCCACGCCGAACATCGGCCTGCTGACCGACATCATCTGCTGCCCGGGCGGTGATTTCTGCTCGCTGGCCAACGCCAAGTCGATCCCGATCGCCGAGTCCATCCAGCGCCGCTTCGACGACCTGGACTACCTGTTCGACATCGGCGAGCTCGACCTGAACATCTCCGGCTGCATGAACGCCTGCGGCCACCACCACGTCGGCCACATCGGCATCCTCGGGGTGGACAAGAAAGGCGAGGAGTTCTACCAGGTTTCGCTGGGCGGCAACGCCGCGCGCGACGCCAGCCTGGGCAAGATCCTCGGCCCTTCGTTCGCCCAGGATGACATGGCCGACGTGATCGAGAAGCTGATCAACGTGTATGTCGAGCAACGCACCGAAGACGAGCGCTTCATCGACACCTACCAGCGGATCGGCATCGACCCCTTCAAGGAACGCGTCTATGCAGCGAATCATTAAGAACAACCAGATCGTCGACGAAACCTGGCACCTGCTGCCCAAGGACGTCTCGATCGACGAGCTGACCAACTGCGACGACTACATCGTGCCGCTGCAACTGTGGCGTGACCATCCGAGCATGCTCAAGGCCCGCGACGGCGGCCTGGGCATCTGGCTGGACAGCGACGAGGAAGCGGAAGAGATCGGCGCAGACGTCCAGCACTTCCAGGTCATCGCCCTGAACTTCCCGGCCTTCACCGACGGGCGCAACTATTCCAATGCGCGCCTGCTGCGTGACCGTTACAAGTTCAAGGGTGAGCTGCGCGCCATCGGCGACGTGCTGCGCGACCAGCTGTTCTACATGGCCCGCTGCGGCTTCGATGCGTTCGCCATCCGTGCCGACAAGGACCCGGAAGACGCGCTGCAGAGCCTGAAGGACTTCTCGGTGACCTACCAGGGCGCCACCGACGAGCCGCTGCCGCTGTTCCGCCGCCGCTGATCGTCAGCTGCTGCTTCGACCGGCCCGCCTTATGGCGGGCCGGTTCGTTTCGCACATATCGCTCAGGTTTGACGATGGCATGCCGATATCACCGGTAGACCCATTCCCGCGCAAGGACAGCGACATGAACCCGATCAGCGCCGCGCTGCGGCTCCCCCTCGCCTACAGCAGCTCCCCCCCCCAGCAGACCGTCAGCCTGCACAAGGCCGCACACCCCGCCGACAGCCCAAGCGCTCAGGTCAACCTCGGCCTGGATACCCGCGTTGCCGATGCCCAGACATACTCCGCCAGGGGCTCGCTGGGCACACCGCAAAGCCGTTACCTCTGGCAGCAGGAAAACACCGACCCGCTCAGCCTGCACATGCAGGGCAGCCTCAGGAGCAATACGCTGAGCGGGAGTTTCCAGGGCCTGGGCGCAACCCTCATGGAACAACTGGTCGCCAACGGCGGCCAGCGCGTGTCCCAATCGGCGCTGCTGGCAGGCGCAAACAGCCAAGCCGACGCCGTGCTGCTGGCCCAGCAGCAGTCAGAGCTGCGTAAGTACGCCAGCAACCACGTGACCTTGAACCTGACCACCGCTTCCGGGGCAACTGTCACCCTCGGCCTCTACAGCAGCGAGAAAGGCCTGGCCGTCGATGCCGAGGTGCAGAACGGCACCCTCAGCGACACCGAACTGAAGAGCCTGGCGAGCCTCGCCAATGGCTTCGAGTCGGTGATCAGCGGCCTGAACCAGCAGCCGCCGCGCCTCAAGCTGGACGCTATGCTCAAGCTCGATCAGAACCTGTTCACCGGGCTGCAGATGAATGCCAGGCTCGATCTGGTCGACGGCGAGCAGCAGACCTTCGATCTGCGTCTGAATCAAACCACCCGCAGTGTCAGCCTGCAGGGGCCGAACGGCGACCTGCAACTGAACCTCGACACCCAGGGGGGTAGCTTGCTTGGTGGCACGGCGCAGCGACAGGCGGCGCTCAACAACTACCTGGCCCAGTTCGATGCTGCGCAGGAGCGCGGCAAGGGCGATGCGCACTTGATGACGCTGTTCAAGGACGCCTTCCGCCAACTCAACCAGGTGGACGACAATAGCCCGCGCCCGGCCGAGCACAGCATGCCAAACCACACGTTCAGCCGCTCGCTGCTCAGCGGTCTGGCCGACTTCAGCGCCTCGATCAGCCAGACCAGCACGCGACCAAACCCGCTAAGACTGGATGAAGAGGACCGCTTCGCCTACCAGGTCTCGCAGTCCACCTCGACCCAGAGCAAGGGCAACAACGTCACTCGCCAACAGCAGCAGCAGGCCACCCTCGACGCCGCCTGGCACAGCAGCCTCGACTCGTCGGCACGGCTTACCGACGGCGTTGTTGGCGGTGACTACCACTACCGTGTGCTGCGCGAACAGGCCAGCAGCATCAGCCGGCTGTCGATACTCGACGGCGAACTGACCGAGGCAGGGGTAAGCCAACAAGCAAGCAGCACCAAGCGCGTGCTGACCATGCGCGATGGGGCCGTGCAATCCGATATCAGCACACCGCGCTCGGCAAGCAAGTCCCGTGACCTGATGGCGCTGCTCGACCAGCTGTTCAAGCAGGAAAAGGCCCGCGTAGAGGGGCTTGAATCAACCCTGGACCAGCAACTGGCAAGCAACAGCCAGCTGTGGTTGCTGCAGACGGACCCAGCGCGAATCTAGCGCGGCACTGCTGGAACACACCTGGCCGCCTTTGCGGGGCGGCCCACGGCGTCATGGCCGTGGGCCGCTGCCACGCTCAGCCGCCGGTGCCCTGCCCGACCAGCACACCGTCGACCTTTTGCCCGTACAGGTTGACCCCGTCATTGGCATGGAACTTCAATCGCGTCTTCTCGATCGAGCCGTCCACCAAGCGTGGATCCTGTGGCCGCTCGTGGCGGTTGATCCACGCAGCCACGTCCCAGGCCTGCTGGTCGCTCAGGCTGCCAGGCTTGCCCAGCGGCATGTTGTATTTGATGAACGACGCCGCGGTGTTGATGCGGTGCATGCCCGCCCCCCAGTTGTACGAGTCCTTGCCCCACAACGGCGGCATCACGTATTCCCCGGCGACCTTCTGCCCTTCACCGTTGTCACCGTGGCAGATCGCGCATTGCTCGCGGTACACCTGCTGGCCACGCTTGAAATCGTAGCCGCCCGCGGGCTGCGCAACGTCGGGGTAGCCACGGCCGGCGATCTCGACGCCGGTCGGCGCCTGGGTCGACAGCCAGTAGGCATACACACTCAGCGCAGTCATCTGCGGGCTGTCGGCCGCCGGTGGCTTGCCATTCATGCTGAACTGGAAACAACCCTGGATGCGTTCGGCGAAGGTGTTGACCTTGTCGTTTTTCTTGCGGTAGGCCGGGTACATCGGATAGGCGCCCCACAACGGCGCCGAGTGGGCCATGCGCCCCTGATCAAGGTGGCAATTGCTGCAATTCAGGCCATTGCCCACGGCGTCGGGCATCAAGCGGCGGGTATCGACGAACAATGCATGGCCTTGGCGGACCATCTTGCCAAAGGCGTTGTCGGGGATGGCGCTTTCGGCGGGCGCCACGAACTGCGGCGCGGCCTGCACGCCCGGCACCTTGAGCTGCGATTGATCTTCCATGGCAATCGGCGCGGCCTGGGCAATGCCCATGGCCAGCAACAGCACAGCGGGGATCAGGGTTTTCATGGCTTGACCTCCTGGCTGGGCGACGGGCTTGCTGCGTTGGCGAAATACTCGGCTATCGCCTTGACCTCGGCATCGGTCATGGCCTTGGCCACGTTGACCATCAACTGGTTGGGGTCGTTGCTGCGGCTGCCGTCGCGCCAGGCATTGAGCTGGGCAACCAGGTAGCCGGCCGGTTGCCCGGCCAGGGGCGGGAAGTGTTCGCCGACCCCGCTGCCACCAGGCCCATGGCACTGCACGCAGCCAGGGATCTGCCGGCCCCAGTCGCCATACAGGGCCAAACGGGATACCGCATCGCCGGCAATTTGCTGGCGACGCAGCTCGGCAGCGCCATCGGCAGGGAGCGCCGCCAGGTAGGTGCTGACGGCGTCGATTTCCGCGTCACTCAGCGCCTTGGCCAGCGGCTCCATCACCGCCTGCTTGCGGCTGCCCTGGCGAAAATCCCGCAGTTGCTTGGCAAGGTAGCCGGCAGGCAAACCCGCAAGGCGGGGGAAGCCGGCTGCGGCAATGCCTTTGCCGTCCGGCCCATGGCAGCCAAGGCAGGCCATGGCGGCGGGGTTCTGCCCGCCCTGGTTGAAGACCTGTTGCCCGTCGGCGGCATACGCCGAGGGCCAGGCCAGGATCAGCCAACCGCCGATCACGACACGACTCAGGGATATCATCACGGAAGACTCCATTTTCCTTGTTATAAGCTTAGGCTCAAACGACATAAGCCCAGAAATACTAGGGCTTATCCCCGGTATGCGACAACGTGTCACCGGGAAGGAAAAGGGCAATCTGCCTTTTAATCGATCAATGACTGCGCTGGATCAAGAACCGGAGATGCACGCTGTCGCCGCCGTGCGTACATCCCCCAGGCGCAGGGGGAAATTGCTCAACCGCTCATGAACCTTGATCGCACTGCCGCTGCCACGCTTGTCGATGTCCAGCAGCGCCGCCGGCCCTGCGCTGGCCGAGAGTTTTTGCGGCACGATCAGGCGCAGGCCGTCGCCGCGCACTTCTTCACCCAACGGGTCACGGCTGTCCGCCAGCTTGCGCTTGACGCAATCGGCGTATTCACGGGGCGTCTTGCCAGACATCACATCCATGGTTTCGTGGGACTGCTCCAGCTCCGTCACGCTTGCGCAGCCCCCCAGCGCCAGCGCCACCGCCGCTACCAGCCATTTCATTTACGCTACTCCAATTGCAAAGGTCACCCTCTGACCGCAGCCAGGCGCAATTGCTCCCCGATCTGGCAGAAATCTCCCCGCCGGCTCGAGCCCGGACGCAAGTGTAGCCCCACATCGTGGTATCTTTCGCCTTTGCAGAAACAACCCTTGCGGAGCACCCCATGAAATTCGTACACCAGCGCGAGCACCTGAACGAGGACGATATCGTCGTCATCGAATGCTCCCAGCGCTGCAACATCCGCCTGATGAACGACGCCAACTTCCGCAGCTTCAAGAATGGCGGGCGACACACTTACCACGGCGGCCACTTCGAGAAGTTCCCGGCAAAAATCACCGTGCCCAGCACCGGTTTCTGGAACATCACCATCGATACCGTCACCACGCGCCCGATCTCGGTGACCCGCAAGCCGACCCTGACGCACAAGATCAAGATCATTCGCCGCTCCTCGTCGAAACTCGGATAACGCCCGCATGACCCAGACCATCAAGTATGTGATCAAGTACAAGCTCGACGGCGAACGCCGCTGGGATTTCGCCCTGATGCCCGATGCCTCCCTGGAGCAGGCGCAGCAGGCCCTGCGCAAGATCCACGGCGACGACGCCGAGAAGATCAGCGACATTCAGGTCAGCAAGGCCCTGTAAAACCGCCCCGATCCCGCCGCACTCTAGGAGTCGCCCATGAGCACCTGGCCAGACCGCCGCATCCTCGACCTGTTGAACATCGAGGTGCCCATCCTCCAGGCGCCCATGGCCGGCGCCAGCGGCTCGGCGATGGCGATTGCCGTCGGCAACGCCGGCGGCCTGGGCGCCCTGCCCTGCGCCATGCTGACCCACGACCAGCTACGAGGGGAAATCGAGGCCTTCCGCGCCGCGTGCAGCGGGCCGCTCAACCTCAACTTCTTCTGCCACCAGCCGCCAGCACCGGACCCCGAGCGTGACGCGCGCTGGAAGCAGGCGCTCAAGCCCTACTACGACGAGACCGGCGCCGACTTCGACGCACCCACGCCGGTGTCCAACCGTGCGCCGTTCGACGAGCAGAGCTGCCAACTGGTGGAGGCGATGCGCCCGGAGGTGGTCAGCTTCCATTTCGGCCTGCCTGCCGCCGAACTGCTGCAACGGGTCAAGGCAACCGGGGCCAAGGTGCTGTCCAGCGCCACCACGGTCGAGGAAGCCATCTGGCTTGAGCAGCATGGCTGCGACGCGATCATCGCCATGGGCTTTGAAGCGGGCGGCCACCGCGGCATGTTCCTCAGCGACGATATCAACAGCCAGATCGGCACCTTCGCCCTGGTACCCCAGGTGGCGGATGCCGTGGGCGTACCGGTGATCGCCGCTGGTGGCATTGCCGATCACCGCGGCCTGCTCGCCGCCCTCGCCCTGGGCGCCTCGGCGGTGCAGATCGGCACCGCCTACCTGTTCTGCCCACAGGCCAAGGTTTCGCCGGCGCATCGCCGCGCACTGGACAACGCCCCGGCCAGCGATACCGCATTGACCAACCTGTTCACCGGGCGCCCTGCGCGCGGCATCAACAACCGCATCATGCGCGAGCTGGGGCCCATGAGCGCACTGGCCCCGCATTTCCCCCTGGCAGGCGGCGCATTGATGCCGCTACGGGCGATTACCGACCCACAGGGCAACAGTGATTTCAGCAACCTCTGGTCAGGCCAGGCCCTGCGCTTGGGTAAACACCTCGACGCGGGCGAGCTGACACTTGATATTGCCAATGAGGCGCTTAATATCTTGACCCGTAGATCAGCTTTTTAGCCGCACCGCTCTTCCCGACGGATGGCTTATCGCTATATAGTCAGCACCATAACGATAACCATCCGTCCCTAGGAGCCTTCTCGATGCGTATTCGCCTGTCCCACCTGGCCGCCGCCACCCTGGCCAGCCTGTTCTCCCTCAACAGCGCCTGGGCCGATGAGGTCCAGGTTGCCGTGGCAGCCAACTTCACCGCGCCCATCCAGGCCATCGCCAAGGATTTCGAGAAGGATACCGGCCATAAGCTGGTCGCAGCGTACGGCGCCACCGGCCAGTTCTACGCACAGATCAAGAACGGCGCGCCGTTCGAAGTGTTCCTCGCCGCCGACGACAGCACCCCGGCCAAGCTCGAGCAGGAAAAAGAGACCGTTGCCGGCTCGCGCTTCACCTACGCCATCGGCACCCTGGCACTGTGGTCGGCCAAGCCCGGCTACGTCGACAGCAAGGGCGAGGTGCTGAAGAAAAACGACTTCAAGCACCTGTCCATCGCCAACCCCAAGACCGCCCCTTATGGCCTGGCCGCCACCCAGGTGCTGGACAAGCTCAAGCTGACCGAGGCCACCAAGGCCAAGCTCGTCGAAGGGCAGAACATTACCCAGGCGTTCCAGTTCGTTTCCACCGGCAATGCCGAGTTGGGCTTCGTCGCCCTGTCGCAGATCTACAAAGACGGCAAGGTCGAGACCGGCTCGGCCTGGATCGTCCCGGCCTCGATGCACGAACCGATCCGCCAGGATGCGGTGATCCTGAACAAAGGCAAGGACAACCCGGCGGCCAAGGCGCTGGTCGACTACCTCAAAGGCCCGAAAGCAGCCGCCGTGATCAAGTCCTACGGCTATGAAATCTGATGCCGCTCGACGCCAGTGACCTGGGTGCGATCTGGCTGACCATCAAGCTGGCCAGCCTGACCACTGCCATCCTGCTGGTGGTGGGCACGCCCATCGCCTGGTGGCTGGCACGCACCCGCTCCTGGCTGCGCGGGCCGATTGGCGCGGTGGTGGCGCTGCCCCTGGTGCTGCCACCGACGGTGATCGGCTTCTACCTGCTGCTGATGCTTGGCCCCCATGGCTGGATCGGCCAGGCCACACAGGCGCTGGGCCTTGGCAGCGTGGTGTTCAGCTTCGCCGGGCTGGTGATCGGCTCGGTGGTGTACTCCATGCCGTTCGTGGTCCAGCCTCTGCAAAACGCCTTCAGCGCCATTGGCCAGCGCCCGCTGGAGGTGGCCGCGACCCTGCGCGCCAGCCCCTGGGATACCTTCGTCCATGTGGTGCTGCCGCTGGCACGCCCCGGTTTCATCACCGCCAGCATTCTAGGCTTCGCCCATACCGTGGGCGAGTTCGGCGTGGTGCTGATGATCGGTGGCAATATCCCCGACAAGACCCGCGTGGTTTCGGTGCAGATCTTCGATCATGTCGAGGCCATGGCCTATGACCAGGCCCACTGGCTGGCCGGGGCCATGCTGCTGTTCTCCTTCCTGGTGCTGCTGATGCTTTACGCCGGCCGGCGTGGCAAGGCTGGCTGGAGCTGAAATGAGTGCTTCGATACAGGCGCGCCTCACCCTTGCGCGCGACGATTTCACCCTGGATGTCGACCTGCACTTGCCCGGGCGTGGCATCAGCGCGCTGTTTGGCCATTCCGGCTCGGGCAAGACATCGTGCCTGCGTTGCCTGGCGGGCCTGGAACGTGCCACCAGTGCCTACATCGAGGTCAACGGCGAGGTCTGGGAAGACAGTGCGCGTGGGCATTTCATTGCCCCGCACAAACGCCCTGTGGGTTATGTGTTCCAGGAAGCCAGCCTTTTTGCGCACCTGTCGGTGCGCGGCAACCTGGAGTTCGGCTGGCGCCGCATCGCCCCCAGTGAGCGCAAGATCAAGCTGGAGCAGGCGTGTCAGTTGCTGGGCATCGGTCATCTGCTCGAACGCAAGCCTGCAACCTTGTCGGGCGGCGAGGCACAACGTGTCGGCATCGCCCGGGCGCTGCTCAGCAGCCCGCGCCTGTTGCTGATGGACGAGCCCCTGGCGGCCCTGGACAGTGCGCGCAAGCGTGAAATCCTGCCCTATCTGGAGCGCCTGCATGACGAGCTGGATATCCCGCTGATCTACGTCAGCCATGCCCAGGATGAAGTTGCGCGCCTGGCCGACCACCTGGTGCTGCTGGAGCAGGGCAAGGCCCTGGCCAGCGGCCCGATCGGCCAGACCCTGGCACGCCTGGACTTGTCGCTGGCCCAGGGCGAGGATGCCGGCGTAGTGCTCGAAGGCGTGGTGGTCGGCCATGACCCGCACTTTGAGCTGTTCGACCTGCGCTTGCCCGGCGGCGAAGGTCCGCTGTTGCGCATCGCCCATCCTGACTTGCATGTGGGCAGCACCCTGCGGCTCAAGGTGCAGGCCCGCGATGTAAGCCTGGCGCTGAGCGCCGACGGCGCCTCGAGCATTCTCAACCGCCTGCCGGTGCAGGTGCGCGAATGCCACGCGGCAGACAACCCGGCCCATGTGATGGTAAGCCTGGACGCCAGCGGCAGCCCCCTGCTGGCGCGCATCACCCGCTACTCGGCAGAGCAACTCGGCGTGCAGCCGGGCCAGCACCTATGGGCGCAGATCAAGTCGGTGGCGCTGCTCGGTTGAGCAACGCCGCAGTAGCGATTGTCCATTGCTGCATGACCGCTCGATGGACTGCACCGATGCCCGACTGCCCGCCACCCGCCGCCCTGCACTATGTCGACGATAACCAGCCCGGATTGAGCCGGCGCCGGCGAGGCGAACGATTCCTCTACTTCGATGCCTTGGGCCGGCAGGTGCGCGATGCCGCGACCCTGGCGCGCATCGCGGCGCTGGTCATCCCGCCAGCTTATACCGAGGTGTGGATCTGCGCCGACCCGCTGGGCCATTTGCAGGCCACCGGCCGCGATGCCCGGGGGCGTAAACAGTACCGCTACCATCAGCAATGGCGAGAGCAGCGTGACCAGTACAAGTACGGCCGCCTGCTGGCCTTCGCCGAAGCCCTGCCCGCCTTGCGCAAGCGGCTGGACGAACACCTGGCCCGCCGCGGGATGGACCGGGAAAAAGTGATGGCGCTGGTGATCAGCCTGCTCGACGCAACGCTCATTCGCATCGGCAATCGGCAGTACCTTCGCGACAATCGCTCCTACGGGCTGACCACGCTGAACTGCCGTCACGTAAAGGTTCGGGGCAGCACCATCCGCTTTCAGTTCCGCGGCAAGCGCGGTGTCGAACACGACGTCACGCTGCAAGACCGACGCCTGGCGGCGCTGCTCAAGCGCTGCATGGAACTGCCTGGCCAGGCGCTGTTCCAGTACCTGGACGAAGGTGGGCAACGCCACAGCATCGGTTCGACCGAGGTGAACCAGTTCCTCCAGCAGTTGACCGGCGCCGACTTCACCGCCAAGGACTACCGCACCTGGGCCGGCAGCAGCCTGGCCCTGAGCCTGCTGAGGCCACTGGCCTGGGAGCCCGACAGCGAAGCCCGGCGCCAGGTGGCGGCAACCGTGCGCCAGGTGGCCAACCGCCTGGGCAATACCCCAGCCGTTTGCCGCCGCTGCTATATCCACCCTGCGTTGTTCGAGCATTTTCAGCTCGGGCGCCTGGCACAGTTGCCGCGAGCGCGCCGGCGCAAGGGTCTGGAGCCCGAGGAAGCGGCGCTGCTGGTTTTTCTGCAGGCACTGGACGCAAACGATCATTGAGCTCGGCTATTTCACTTATCAAACAAGGAAATTTCCCATATGACGTCAACCACCCTATCCTTGCCACCGAGCACCTCCGCTGATGGCCAGCATCATATGTCCACCAGCACCTGCAACTAGAGACAGGCATAAATTGTCTGACGGAGGAATTACTATCCGCCGAAAGCGTCTTTAATGGAAAGGAAGAGGGACAAAGCTCCCACCGTTGTGGTAAATGGCCCGGCGGTTTTTACATCACCAAGGAGAACTACATGCTGATACTCACCCGTAAGGTCGGCGAAAGCATCGTCATCAACGACGACATCAAAGTCACCATTCTGGGAGTCAAGGGGATGCAAGTGAGGATCGGCATCGATGCGCCGAAGGATGTCCAGGTGCACCGTGAAGAGATTTACAAGCGAATCCAGGCAGGCAGCCCTGCCCCGGAGAAAGGCGACGAGAAACACTGATCACCCAAGCATCAAGCCGCACGGACGCGTCTGATCGATTGCCCGCCCACGCGGGGCGCCCACCCTGAACCTCAGGTGCCCAGCAGTTCGCGCACCTTGGCGATCATTCTGTCCATGTCGAATGGCTTGTCGAACACCGCGGCGAACAGCTCGGGGCGGATCAGCTTTTTGTCGGCCTGCGCACCACTCATGAGAATGACCGGCAGGTGCGGCAGGTCCAGTTCGGTGCGGATAGCCCGCACGAGCTCCACACCATTCATGACCGGCATCATGTAATCGGTGATCACCAACTCCACATGCCTGCCTTTTTGCATCCCATTCAACGCCTCCAGGGCTTTGCGCCCGTTGCTGGCCTTTTCCACCTGATAGCCTTCGTCCTCCAGGGCGAAACCGAGGATATCGGCGATCAGGTACTCGTCATCGACGATCAGGATGGTGTTCATGGCGTCATCCCATCAGCGATCGCCCTGCGCGACCGCTGTGCCGCTGAGCACGCCACTTGCGCCATCGAAAGCCCGCCCCAGGGTGATCCCCTGCGGCCCCAGGTGCAGCGCCTGCAGCGTTGGGTCGTGCTCGCTGTCGCGCACCTTGATGATCGACAGCATGCGGTGCAGCTTGGCATCGAGTTCGGCGAAGCGCATCAACACCAGATTGTCGACGATGCTCGACAGGTCCGGTGCCGGCGCGGTGATCTCGGCGCCGAAAATATCACGCATCTCCCACGTGAGCAGGACGGTCACTTCACGCGCGCGCAGCTCACCGGTCAGGGCACGGAAGAACGCGTTCAAGCGCCCAGGCTCCAGCGCCAGGCGCCCGAACGCGCCGAGGCTGTCGATCACCACGCGCTTGGCGCCCAGCGCTCGCACCTGCTCCAGCAAACGTGCGCCTACCTCATCCAGCAGCCCCTCAGTGGTGGGTTGCCAACTGAGCTGCACGACCCCGTCGCGCTCCTGCCCGGCGATGTCGAAACCCAGTGCTTGAGCCTTGAGACGCAGGCGAGCGGGCGTCTCGTAGAACCCAAAGTGCAGCCCGGGTGCGTGCTCATCGGACGCTGCCAGAAACGCGATACCCAAGGCACTTTTGCCGACCCCGGACGGCCCCATCAGCAGGCTCACGGAGCCTTCAGCCAAACCGCCGCCAAGCATGCGATCCAGGTCGCTCACCCCGGTAGTGGCGCGGCTCAGCGCCTGCGCGCCAGGCTGGCTGGGGTGGCTGTACAGTGATTCCAGCCGCGGGAAGACCTGCAACCCTGCTTCGCTGATCAGGCATTCGTGGCGCCCCGACAACGCCGCGCTGCCACGGGTCTTGCGCAATTGGACATGACGTACCGCCGTGCTGCCAACCATGTGCTCGCCCAGCTCGATGACGCCATCGACCATGGTGTGCTCGGGGCTGCCCTCCTCCAGGCGTGCGCTGGTCAGCAGCAGGACGGTGCATCCGGCAAAAGCGGCATGCCCCTGCAATTCGGAAACAAATTTTTTGGTGTCGAGGCTGGTTTCCGCCCGCGAGCGGGCGTTGAGCAGGCCATCGACGATCAACAGGCTGGCCTGCTGCCGGGCAATCTCCTGGCGCAGCAACCGCACTACGGCATCGAGGCCATCCTGCTCAAGGGTGTCGAAAGCGCTGACGAACTGAATGCTGTCGCCCACCAGCGTCTGATCGAAAAACGTCAGGGTCGACAGGTACTGGAACAACCGCTCATGGGATTCACTGAGCAACGTGGCCACCAGCACCCGCCCGCCTTCGCGAACATGGTTGCAAGCAAGCTGGTTGGCCAGGATGGTCTTGCCCGAGCCCGGATGCCCCTGGACGATATAGGACGCCCCCACCACCAACCCA
The DNA here is from genome assembly GCF_003940825.1 of Pseudomonas oryziphila. NCBI lineage: Bacteria > Pseudomonadati > Pseudomonadota > Gammaproteobacteria > Pseudomonadales > Pseudomonadaceae > Pseudomonas > Pseudomonas oryziphila. The sequence continues at coordinate 3,631,071 of NZ_CP034338.1, forward strand.
CCCTTGAGCAGGGCATCGAGGCCTTCAATGCCGGTGGCCAGTCGCTTGAGCTGTTCAACCATGATTTTTTACTCGCCTGTCTGCGGTTGGTCATCGGGGCATGCCGGCAGATACAGGCTCATGCAGGTCCCCTTGCCGGGCCGGCTGGCAACGCGGATGGCGCCATTGCTCTGCCTGGCGAACCCATAGGCCTGGCTGAGCCCCAGACCGGTGCCTTTGCCGAAAGGTTTGGTGGTGAAAAACGGCTCGAAGATACGTGGCAAAACCTGCGGATCGATTCCCTCGCCGTCGTCCCGCACGTCGAAACGCACGTAGCGCCCTTGCAAGCCCTCCACTTCACCGGCCAGCTCCACACTGTCGACCACCAGGTCAATCCGTCCCGCCGTGCCGATCGCATCCCGGGCATTGAACATCATGTTCAGCAGCACCATCTGCAACTGCCCGGCATCCACTTCAATGGCAGGCAGCTCTGCCTGGATCTGCTCGACAAGCTCGATGTCGGGAGGCAACGCATGTTCCGCCAGTGCGCGAATGGACCCGGCCACCTGGGCAGGCGAAATCCGCGCGACACTCAGCTGCCGATAGCGGGCAAAGCTGAGCAGTTGCTGGGTCAGCTGGGTGCCCCGCTGCCCGGCATCGAGAATGTGTTCGAGCATACGCCGGGTGCGGCCGGGGTCCTGACTGTTGATAGCCAGGCGCGCGGAACTGAGGATGATGGTCAGCAGATTGTTGAAGTCGTGGGCCAGGCCGCCGGTCAGTTGGCCGAGGGCCTCGAGTTTCTGTGCCTGGAACAGCTGGGCGCGCATGGCGTCCAGTTGCAGCGCGGAATCCCGGCGATCGGTGATGTCGCGCGTGACCTTGGCCAGGCCGATGATCTGGCCCTGCTCGTCGCGAATGACGTCCATCGCGGCCAGGGCCCAGAATTGCGTGCCATCCTTGCGTACGCGCCAGCCCTCATCCTGCGCCACTCCTTGCTCCAGGGCCTGGCGCAACAGGCGTTCGGGGCGGCCGTCGGCACAATCTTCGGCGGTGAAGAACAGAGAGAAATGCTTGCCTATCACCTCGTCGGCGCGATAGCCCTTGATCCGTTGGGCACCGGCATTCCACGACACCACATGGCCATCTGGGTCGAGCATGTAGATGGCATAGTCCACCACCGCCTGAACCAGCTGTTCATAGCGCGCTTCGGGCATCACTGACTGGGCGGGCCGGTCCGTTGCTGGCATGCGAACTCCCCAAGCACCGCGATAAGGACATACTGAGCGTAGTCAAAAGTCCTGCAAGCACCCTACTCCATGCGACGACCGTCAACTCCAGGCTCACGCAATGTCGGCACCAGCCTGCGTGGCATTGCCACTTTGAGCAGCCACAGGCCCACCAGTAAGATCACGGCACCGCCGCCCACGGCCATGAGCCGTTGAGACGCCGAATGCAATTCATCCAGGCCCAGCACCACAAGATAGCTACCCAGCCCCATCAGGCCGACGAAGAGGAAGGCTGCCAGCAGGCAAACCAGCAACAACAACACACGCCAAAACAGCTTCGGGCGCACAACACGCCCTGCTGCGCTGGCCTGGCCTGAGGAAAACGGGGGCATCACGGCTTACTCACTTGGATCCAATGGCGCAAAGGTGGCGCAATGACAGCCTGCTGTCAATTGGCCTATAGTGGCACCTCGCTTACCTGCAAGGATGCACCACATGCGCTCGAATCAACGTCTGCAATTGCTTCAGGACGACCTGCTGCACACTGCTGCCGAAATCGACACACTGTGCCAGGCACTGGACGGCCACGCCCTGTATCTGCGTCATTCAATCCATAAGACTGATGCTCGGACCATGGACAACCATGTCCACGACTTGCGTGATTCTGCCTGTGAGCTGCGCGGAATCGCCCACACCATCACGCCCTGAACCTGCAGGCTGGTTGACGCTTCTATAACAATGGGTTATAAAGCGCGCTTGATTGCCAAGGCCATCTATCAATGAGGCGCGGCGATCAACAGTGCGAGTGTGGTGGAATTGGTATACACAGCAGACTTAAAATCTGTCGGCGTGAGCCTTGCGGGTTCGAGTCCCGCCACTCGCACCATCTGTTTTCGATGAAGGCGCCCTTGCGGCGCCTTTTTCATGCCCAGCGGAATTCCGCCTGGCAGCTGCTAGAGTGGAAACTGTCCCCGTCCATCGGAGCGCCGCCATGCGCTATGCACTGCTCGAAGGCCAACGCGACTTCATTCTGCTGCTTGCCCGAATCTTCCTGATGATCCTGTTCGTACTCGCGGGCTGGGGCAAGCTGACCGGCTTCGAGGGCACGGTCGGCTACATGACCTCCCTCGGCGCACCGGCCCCGATGCTGACTGCCGGGGTGGCGGTGATCATGGAGTTCCTGGTCGCCATCCTGCTGATCCTCGGCTTCTATACCCGGCCACTGGCGCTGCTGTTCGCCCTGTTCGTGCTGGGCACAGCGCTGCTCGGCCACCCGTTCTGGAACATGGTCGACCCTGAACGCAGCGCCAACATGACTCAGTTCCTGAAAAACCTGAGCATCGTCGGCGGCCTGCTGGCACTGGCCGTCAGCGGCCCCGGGCGTTTTTCGCTCGACCGCCACTGACCGCCGGATCAATACGCGATTGCTGCGACGTCAATCGTCGCAGTCATCGTGCCAGGCCGGGTGATCCTCCTCGTCATCGAAATCATCCTGCAGCTCCTCGTCTTCCTCGACTTCATCCAGCGCCCCCTGCGCATCCGCCTCAGGGTCGAAGCTGTCGTGAAATTCGTGGTCAAGCAGATGGTCGTGCTCGGGCTCTGGCAAATCGTCTTCTTCGTACATCACACACTCCACACACTACAGGCCGCCTGTATAGGCGCTTCGGCGCCAGCGGTCAATGCAGCGGGTAGTTAACCCTGACTTAACCGACCAGGCGCAACCTCAAGGCTCTCCCTTCAAGCACGTTCCAGCCCGCCGGCCCCGGCGGGCTTTTTTTGCCTGAGCCCAGCCGTGCTGATGCGCTTGGCCGCTTCCGACGACCACCGCAGAACAGGATGAAAGTAGAGTCGTGGCCATCGGCGCAGCATTGCATGGCCTCGCCATCGAAGAAACAAGCCGCGCCGACGCAATAGGCCTGAAGCGCTACGCAGTAGAAAGACGCATGATTGATGAAAAATTCAGTAACGGTTATTGAAACCTGACTTACCGAGCCTTCACAAAATTCTGACATCTGTAACGGCAGACTGGCCTTGCTTCGATACGTTCTGTTTAACCCGCCTAGATGGCGGGTTTTCTTTTATTCGCTGTTTCTGCCTGGTCGCTTCAATCCACAGAAGTCCAGACCGCGAGCTCGTAACCATCCGGATCGATGAAGTGGAACCTCTTGCCGCCGGGAAATGCGAACACCGCCCTGCTGATCCTTGCCCCTGCAGCCTCAAGCCGATGTTGCGTTTCTGCCAGATCATCCGCATACAGGATCACCAGTGGGCCACCAGGCCTGACGGGCTCACCCGTGGTGAAACCGCCCGTCAATCGCCCATCCGTAAATTCGGTATAGGTCGGGCCATAGTCCACGAACTGCCAGTTGAAAACCGCACCGTAGAACGCCTTGCTGCGGTCAATATCGCTGACATTGAATTCGATATTGTCGATCTGATGATCCTTGCCTCTGGTTGCCATGTTTCACCTCCTTGTTAATGGCGGGAATCTATCACACCTGGGCCATTTCCAATTTCCAGGCATCCTTCTTGTTGATGAGGGCAATCTAGCATTGCAGCGCCACAGCACAAGAATCTCGCGACTCAAGGATAAACGTCAGCCAGCCGCTGCCGATACAGCAAGACCCACCTCAATACGTGCATGCTCGAAATGCCTCACTCACGACGAACGCCCAAGCCAGGTCCTGCGCCACTCATTTTTACCAGTGTACTTCGCGACTGTAGCGCGCCGTTGCTACGAACTGTTCAACGAGCGCAATTTCAGTAACCCCAAGCCGGTTAACTCCTGGGCCCTACTCATTCGCTATTTACCACAACACGGAGCACCTGATGGAAGTCTCAAGGACGTCCCTTCTGATGAAACGCATAGGGGCGTACATCATCGACTACGGAACAATTGTTCTTCTCGGCCTATGGCTCACCCAGCAAGAACGTCTGTTGTTCGCAGGGCTTGAACTGGTCTTTGTCTACCTATTCCTATATCCGCTATGGGAATGGCTTCTTAAAGGCAGGACACCGGGGAAGCTTGTATTTGGGCTGACCGTCATCAACGGAGCAGGTGGCCCACCTACGCTTGTACAAGCCCTGATTCGAGGATTCACCAGACACATCGAGGCTCCGCTAGGGATCATAACGATCTTCATCTATGCGCAGTCCGCACGATGCCAACGAGTCGGTGACATGCTCTCTAGAACCTATGTCATACCGACCAAGGATCTAGCTCTGCTCCGCGCAACGATGCAGGCGTCAACCCTTTGACATTGCATGCAACCCAAGCCCGGCCAAGCGCCGGGCTTTTCGTTCGCCGCTTGCCAACAACCGCCACAAGCATCACGCCCATCTGGTCTACCCTTACCCCTTCCAACCACTCACGCGAAGGGTGCCGAGATGCCCGAGAATGAGAAGCGAAGGTTTGCCGAGGCGCTGGAGCACTGGGCGGAGGCTGTTGATGCGATCCGCGCGCGAGAACGTGCCGAGGCCATTGCCTGGGCTGAGGAGCTGAAGAAGGCGCATCTCACGCGGGCACTTCATGCCAGTGACCTGGGCAGGCACCACGCTTGGAAGCATCGCGGTGAGGGGTGAGCGCCAGATCAAAAGCCCTGTGCGGGGCTGGGCGACTGACTTAGGGCACTCGAAAGAAGGAATCAGCGAGCGGGTTTACCGCCGTGTCGACGCCGTCAGCCCCACCAAGTAATGCGCTGATGCGGAAACGATGCCTGATTATGCGGAAATGATCGTCTTTTTCGACCCACAAAGAAAAGCCCCGCAGACGTTAATCTGCGGGGCTTTCGAATATGGAGGCCGAGGTCGGAATCGAACCGGCGTAGACGGATTTGCAATCCGGAGCATAACCACTTTGCTACTCGGCCTCAAAGTCGGAGTCAGCTTTCGCTATCTCCTTGAAACTGCTGGGCTTTTTCAAGTTCAGCTGCGTTTCGATGGAGGCCATTATGTCGGCAATCGATTGACCTTGCAACCCCCTTCAAGAAAAAAATCTTCAAGGGGTTCAAGGTGTTAGCGAAGGCGCCCAAGTTTGCTCCACAGCCCTACCAGCGTGTTCTCCATCGCGCCACTGGCAGCCACGCCAATACGCTCCTGCAGGCTCTTGCGCTCGGCAAAACGCAAGTGGAATACATTGGCCTCGCGGGCGCTGCGGCTCAGGTACTCGTCGCTGGTGCCAAGCTCATCGACCAGTTGGCGGTTGAGAGCGGCAATGCCCAGCCAGACTTCGCCGGTCGCCACTTCATCGATGTGCAATTGCGGACGGTAGCGGGCAACGAAATCCTTGAACAGCTGATGGGTGATGTCGAGGTCTTCCTGGAACTTCTCCCGGCCCTTTTCGGTGTTCTCGCCGAACACCGTCAGGGTGCGCTTGTATTCACCTGCCGTGAGCACCTCGAAATCAATATCGTGTTTCTTCAGCAAGCGGTTGATATTGGGCAATTGCGCCACCACGCCGATCGAACCGAGCACGGCGAAGGGTGCGCTGACGATCTTCTCGCCGATGCAGGCCATCATGTAGCCGCCGCTGGCGGCGACCTTGTCGATGCAGATGGTCAAGGGAATGCCGGCTTCACGAATGCGCGCCAGCTGCGAAGCCGCCAGGCCGTAGCTATGCACCAGACCGCCGCCGCTTTCCAGGCGCAGCACCACTTCGTCACGTGGTGTGGCCAAGGTCAACAGCGCAGTAATCTCGTTGCGCAGGCTTTCGGTGGCCGAGGCCTTGATGTCGCCATCAAAGTCGAGAACGAACACCCGGCGTTTCTGCTCGGGCTTTTTCTTCTTCTGTTGCTTCTCGTCCTTCGCCTGCTGCTTGCGCAGCGCCTTGAGCTCGCCTTTGTCGAGCAGGCCCGACTCCAGGCGCTCACGCAGCTCTTTATAGAATTCGTTGAGGCGGGTGACCTGCAATTGCCCACCCGGCTTGCGCCGCCCCTTGCCGCGCAGACCGGCGATGGCCGACAACACCATCAGGATGGCGATCACCAGCGTTGCGGTTTTGGCGAGAAAGCTTGCGTATTCGGCAAGAAACTCCACGTTGACTCCTTGATAGACCAGCGCCAGACAGGCACGAAATGCTTGCAGCATACCGGGCTGCCTGGGCTGCTGCCAGCCATCGACAACGCCGGCAACACAGTTCAAACGACCTTTTCAAACGCTTGTATGTTTTTTCGTTGACAGCCTTGGCAGGGCATCCTAACCTCGCTGCAACCTCCAACCGGGCCGGACAACTTCGTGGGCAACCTCTACCTGATCCGACATGGCCAAGCCTCTTTCGGTGCCGCCGACTACGACGTCCTCTCGGCCGTAGGCGAGCGTCAGAGCCTGGCGCTGGGCGAGCACCTCGGCCAACTCGGGCTGCGCCTGGATCGTTGCGTCGCTGGCAGCCTGCGCCGCCAACAGGATACCGCCCGCCTGGCACTGCAAGCCTTGCACGCCAACGGCAGCCAGGCCCCTGCCATCGAGACCGACCCGGCCTTCAACGAATTCGATGCCGACGGGGTGATCCGCGCCCTGCTCCCCGGCCTGCTGGCCGATGAGCCCGAAGCGCTGCACGTACTGCGCAACGCTGCGCAGAACCGCAGTGAGTTCCAGCGCCTGTTCGCCTTGATGGTACAGCGCTGGCACGCGGGCGAGCATGCCCACGACGACAACCTGGAAACCTGGCAAGCCTTCACTGGCCGGGTGGGTGACGGGCTGCAGCGGTTGCTCGACAGCGCTGCCAGCGGTGAAAACATCGCCCTGTTCACCTCGGGTGGCACCATTGCCGCCCTGCTCCACCTGACTTGCGCAATCACGCCGGCACAGGCCTTCGCCCTGAACTGGCAGATCATCAACACGTCGCTCAGCCACCTGAAGTTCCGTGGCCGTGACGTGGTACTGGCCTCCTTCAACAGCCAAGCCCACGTGCAGCTGCTGAGGGCGCCGGAGCTCATCACCTACCGATGAGCCCGGCCTGTTTTGTCCCTGCGGACTTGAATATCACTTAATAAGGAAAACACCATGAGCGATGTAGCAAAAGCCGTCGAGGCAATGAAAGCGAAATTCAACCCCGCCGCTGCCGCCGGCCTGGACCTGGTGTTCGGCTTCAACATCACCGACGAAGACAAGCACTACGCGCTGCTCGTCAAGGATGGCACCTGCGAGATCCAGGAAGGCGAGAACGCCGATGCCAACTGCACCCTGGTGCTGGACAGCGAGACCCTCAAGGACATCGTCAGCGGTGACACCGATGGCATGCAGGCCTTCATGGGCGGCAAGCTGCGCGTCGAAGGCGACATGATGCTGTCGATGAAGCTCAGCGAGCTGTTCCCGGCCTGATCGGCAACGCGAACTGCGAATGAAAAAACCGAAGCGTCCTGCGCTTCGGTTTTTTTTTGCCTGCCCAGCATCAAGGCCATTGATCGCCCGGCAACACCCCGACCAATAAGCGCCTGGCACGCTTGTACCAACAGCCATGGGAAATTAGATTAGCCAATAGTCCTTGTTATTGATCATAAGGAAATCGCATGACGATCACCGATCAGTCCACCCAGGTCCGCCCCGGCGAAGAACTCGATGCCGCCGTCATCGATCCCTATCTGAAGGATCACATACCCGGCCTTGAAGGCCTGCCGACCATCAGCCAGTTCCCTGGTGGCGCCTCCAACCTTACCTACCTGCTGGCCTACCCGCAGCGGGAGTTCGTGCTGCGCCGCCCGCCGTTCGGGCACAAGGCCAAATCGGCCCATGACATGGGCCGTGAGTTCCGCATCCTCAACCGGCTCAACGAAGGCTTCCCTTACTGCCCCAAAGCCTACGTGCACTGCACCGACGAATCGCTGGTCGGCGGTGAGTTCTATGTGATGGAGCGGGTCAACGGCATCATCCTGCGCTCGGATATCCCGGTCGAACTGAACCTGGACCCTGCCCGCACCGAAGCCCTGTGCAAGAGCTTCATCGACCGTTTGGTCGAACTGCACCAAGTGGACTACAACGCCTGCGGGCTGGCCGACCTGGGCAAGCCGGAAGGATATGTGCAACGCCAGATCGAAGGCTGGGCCAGCCGCTATGAAAAAGCCCTGACGCCCGATGCGCCGCGCTGGGAGCAAGTCATTGCCTGGCTGCGCGAAAAAATGCCGGCCGACCACCCGCGCCCTGGCATCGTGCACAACGATTACCGCTTCGACAACGTCATCCTCGACAGCAACAACCCCATGCGCATCATCGGCGTGCTGGACTGGGAGATGGCCACCATTGGCGACCCACTCATGGACCTGGGCAACAGCCTGGCCTACTGGATCGAGGCCAGCGACCCGGCACCGGTGCAACTGATGCGCCGCCAGCCCAGCAACGCACCAGGCATGCTGACCCGCCAACAGTTCGTCGACTACTACGCCGAGCGCGCAGGTATCACCCTCGACAACTTCGACTTCTATTACTGCTATGGCCTGTTCCGCCTGGCCGGCATCGTGCAGCAGATCTACTACCGCTTCTTCCACGGCCAGACCCAGGACAAACGCTTCGCCCAGTTCATCCACATGAACCGCCTGCTGGAGCAAATGAGCCTGCAACTGATCGACAAATCCCGCCTGTAAACCCGGCAGCGACAGACAACAAGGAATACAAGCATGTCCAAGACCCAGCTGTTCGACCTCGATGGCAAGATCGCATTCGTCTCCGGCGCCAGCCGCGGCATCGGTGAAGCCATCGCCCACCTGCTGGCCCAACAGGGCGCCCATGTGATCGTCTCCAGCCGCAAGCTCGACGGCTGCCAGCAGGTGGCCGAGGCGATCATCGCCGCTGGCGGCAAGGCCACCGCGGTGGCCTGCCACATCGGCGAGATGGAGCAGATCCAGCAGGTGTTCGCCGGGATCCGCGAGCAGTTCGGCCGCCTCGATATCCTGGTCAACAACGCCGCCACCAACCCGCAGTTCTGCAATGTGCTGGACACCGATCTGGGCGCCTTCCAGAAGACCGTCGACGTGAACATCCGCGGCTACTTCTTCATGTCGGTGGAGGCCGGCAAGCTGATGCGCGAGCACGGCGGCGGCAGCATCATCAACGTGGCCTCGATCAACGGCGTGTCACCCGGCCTGTTCCAAGGCATCTACTCGGTGACCAAGGCGGCGGTGATCAACATGACCAAGGTGTTCGCCAAGGAGTGCGCACCTTTCGGTATCCGCTGCAACGCCCTGCTGCCGGGCCTCACCGACACCAAGTTCGCCTCGGCACTGGTAAAGAACGACAGCATCCTCAACGCCGCCCTGCAACATATCCCGCTCAAGCGCGTGGCCGACCCGAGCGAAATGGCCGGCGCCGTGCTGTACCTGGCAAGCAGCGCGTCCAGCTACACCACCGGCACCGCACTGAATGTCGATGGCGGTTACCTGTCCTGAGGCTCAGCCCTTGAGCGCCTGCAGCGTGTAGCTCAGCGGCAGGCGCCAGGGGGCTTCGATCAGGCGCCACTCACCGTCGGCGCCCTTTTCCATCTGCCCCGGCAACGCCTCCCAGGGGATGCTCTGGTGCTCCTCAAGGGCGGTCAGCCGCAGGCCATTGCCCAGCAGTGCGCTGATCACCTCGCCCAGCCCGTGGTTCCACTCATGGGTCTCGGTCTGGGCCAGCGCCTGGTCGGTGTCCACGTAGGTCTGGTCGCTGTGCCACACCGTGGGCGCTTCACGCTCGAAATACGGGTAGTCCAGTTGCAGCCGGTCCTGATGGTCCTCGTTGACGGCCATCAGCATCGGATGGCCATCGCGCAGGAACAGGCGCCCGCCCGGCTTGAGCAAGGCCGCCACCGTGCGCGCCCAGCGCTCGATGTCAGGCAACCAGCACAAGGCGCCGATGCCGGTGTAGACCAGATCGAAGCTGCCTGCCGGCAGCACCTGCTCGGCACGATAAACGTCCGCCTGCACATACTCGATGCACGCGCCACAGCGCCCGGCCAAACTGCGCGCCTGCGCCAGCGACGCCGCCGAGAAATCCAGGCCCCAGGCCTGGGCGCCAAGCCGAGCCAACGACAGGGTATCGGTACCGATATGGCATTGCAGGTGCACCGCGCGCAAACCGCGAAGCTCGCCCAGCCTCGGCAGGTCGAAACGCACGACCTCGGACAGGTGTCCGGGGTCGCGGACGAATGTCTCGACTTCATAATCCTTCGAGGCCGCGTGCAGCGGCGCGCGCTCATCCCAACTGGCGCGATTGAGTTCCAGTGATCGGCTCATGCGGTAGTACATCCCTGTCCTGATGGAGTCGGCTGCCACGTTAACCGCCCCTGCTCAGGCACGGCAATACCCGTCAACCTCAGGTTGACAGCTCAGGTATACTGCGGCCTTCGGCCCCCGCCCAAGGATCCAGCACCCATGACGGAAAACAGCTTCGCCTTTCGCCTCAAGGAACTGCTCGAACACCACAAGCTGACCCTGCAAGCGGTTGGCACGGCCCTGGGGATATCGCGCACTGCAGTGCACAAATGGACACGCGGCGGCGAGATCGACTACGACAACCTGCGCAAGCTGGCGGACTTTCTCAAGGTCAACTGGATCTGGCTGCGTTACGGCGAGGAAGCCCTGCACAGCGTGCAGCAGGCCGAGGTGGTCGAGCTGCCGATGACCGATGTGCGCCGACGCTACACCGCCGAGATCATGGAGAGCGAAATGCGCATGAAGCTGGCCCAGGAAGGCGCGCGCATCGTCACCTGGGAGTGGAATCTGGTCAGCGACGAGGTCACCTACTCACCCAACGTCGAGGCGGTGTATGGCTGGCCGGTACGGCGCAACGAGGATTTCTGGGCCCATATCCACGCCGACGACGCCCGCCACATGCAGGGCATGTACGCCCAGGCGGTCGCGCAAGGCACTGGCTGCGAGTGTGATTTTCGCATCACCCGGCCCGATGGTAGCCAGCGCTGGATCGCCTCGCGCGCGACGGTGCTGCAGGACAGCGTCGGGCGCCCGGTGAAAATGGTCGGCATCAGCATGGACAACACCGAGCGCAAGGTCGCCGAAGAACACCTGCGCCAGAGCGAGGAACGCTTTCGCGCGATCTTCGAACTGGCGTGGGGGGCATTGGCCTATATCGACCCGGACGGCACCTGGCGACGGGTCAATGGTGGCCTCTGCGAATTGCTGGGCTACAGCGAGGCCGAGCTGTATGCCATGACCTTCCAGCAGTTGACCCACCCCGACGACCTGCCGGGCAACCTCGTGCTGCTAGGGCGCATGCTGGCCGGCGAAATCGAGCGCTATGAAGTGGAAAAACGCGTGCGGCACAAGGATGGCCGCTTTATCTGGGTGCGCGCGCGCACTTCGCTGCAACGGCATGCCGATGGCCAGCCGGAACATCTGATCAGCGTGTTCGAGGACATCGGTGCCGAGCGCGAAGAGCATGAACGTTTGCAGGCGCATATTGCCGGGCTGGAGGCGCGACTGCGCTGAGCGCAGCCTTACAGGCAGGTCGCCGCTGCCGCCCGGCGCTGCAGGGCCATGCCGTCATTGTGCTGGGCGTAGTAGTCCACCCGCGTGCCGCCGGCCTGGGCGTAGACATCGACGAACGATTCCGCCTCGCGGGTATACACGGTGAAACCGCCCGCCTTGCGCGCTTCAAGGTAGCCGCTGGCATCCACGCCAAAGGTCTTCTCTTCCTGCCAGCTGAACTGGATGCACTGGGCGACCACATCCGGGGTCTTGTGCGAGTCCAGGCGCGCGGTCGGCGCGCCGTTACGCGCTGCCTCCATGGTCGACGACGCACAGCCCACCAGCAGCAGCACCACAGTCATCGGCAGAATCGCTCGCATGTTCCATCCTCGGGACAAAAAAGAACGCGACTCTAGCACGGCAAACCAGGGTTCGGCGTCTGTCCCGAACTGATTCAGTACCAACCATGGGCACGACGTTTCGTCCATCCGCCCTGGCCTGGATGCCGCTTATCGCCAGGGCACCAATATTTTGCGGGGTAAAGAAACCAAATCGATCGACCAAGGTCTCAGCGAGTACCCGGTAAACCTTTACCGATCAAGGACCTATATCGTGATGACTCGCCTCGCAAGCCTTTCGCTGATCACCGCCGTGCTACTGCTTGGCGGCTGCTACAGCCACCACTACCACGACGATGATGATGGCTGGCGCGACGGTGATCGCGGCCACCGCCATCACCACCGCCATGATCGCGATGACGACGACGATCGTCAGTACCGTGACCGTTACCAGCGCTGAAGCGTCTTCCCAACCTTGATTCGCCGCCCGCAAGGCGGCACCCCACCCTGATGATTCCTCTGAGGTTCACAACATGCGTCTGACTCTGCCTTCCCTCGCCCTCGGCCTGCTGCTCTGCCAGGGTGCTTTCGCCGGTGACGGTACCGCGGCCATCGGCGGCGGCCTGGGCGGCGCCTTGGGTAACGTGGTCGGTAAACAGATCGGCGGCAGCACCGGCGCCGCCATCGGCGCAGGCCTGGGCGGCGCGGCAGGCAGTGCCGTCGGCGCACGCAAGGGCAACCGCACCGAGGCGGCTATTGGTGGCGGCCTGGGTTCGGCAGGCGGCTCGCTGATCGGCGGCAAGCTCGGCGGCTCCAACGGTTCGACCATCGGCGCAGGCCTTGGCGGCGCAGCCGGTGGCGCCATCGGCAACCACATGGGTGACAGCAACCGCAAGCACAAGCACCGTCACTGATCGACGCTGACACCCTCGCGGGCGGTGCAGGCTTGTTACATGGCCGCACCGCCCGCGATCGTTTCGCCCGGCAAAACATTGCAGCACGTCAACGACGCATTCGCGTCAAGCTGCCACACTAGGGCCATCGCTTTTCGCGCCCTTGTGTGAAGGAACACCCCCTCCCCATGAACCAAGAGTTGCTCTGGGTCCTCGGCCTGCTGGCCGTCGTCGTCGTGCTGTTCATCATCAACCGCCCACGCATGGACGTGGTTGCGTTGCTGGTGATCCTCATCCTGCCGCTCACCGGCATCCTTACCGTGGACCAGGCCCTGGCCGGTTTCAGTGACCCCAACGTGGTACTGATCGCTGCACTTTTCGTGATCGGCGAAGGCCTGGTACGCACCGGCATCGCCTACCGCATCGGCGAATGGATGAGCGAGCGTGCTGGCAACAGCGAGGCGCGCCTGCTGGTCCTGCTGATGGTCGCGGTGGCCGGCCTGGGCTCGGTGATGAGTTCCACCGGGGTGGTGGCGATTTTCATCCCGGTGGTGCTCAGCATTGCCGCGCGCCTGAAGCTCTCACCCAGCCGGCTGATGATGCCGCTGAGCTTCGCCGGGCTGATCAGCGGCATGCTAAGCCTGGTGGCCACGCCACCCAACGTGGTCGTGCATAGCGAGCTGATGCGCCACGGGCAAAGCGGCTTCGGCTTTTTCAGCTTCACCCCGTTCGGCCTGGTGGTGTTGGTGCTGGGCATCGGCTACATGCTGCTGACCCGCCACTGGCTCAATGGCGAAGTGCGCAAGGATGGCCGGGTGGAAACCCGCCGCACCCTGCTCGACCTGGTGCTGGACTACAAACTCAACGGCCGCGAACGCCGCCTGCGCATTCGCCCGCACTCGCCACTGATCGGCCATACCCTGGGCGAACTGGAACTGCGCACTCGGCATGGCGCCAACGTGGTCGGCATCGAACGCCAGCACAAGTTCACCACCCGGGTGATCGCCGCCGACTCGGGCACCGTGCTGCAGCAGGGCGATATCCTGCTGCTCGACCTGTTCGCCAACCGCGACGACCTGCGCAGCCTGTGCCAGACCATGCAACTGGAGCCGCTGCACTTCAAGGCGGCCTACTTCATCGACCAGTCCCAGGAACTGGGGATGGCGGAAGTGTCGCTGCCGCCAGGCTCGCAACTGATCGGCAAGAGCATCCTCGAACTTGCGTTCCGTACCCGCTACGACCTCAACGTGGTGGGGCTGCGGCGCGACCAGTTGGCCATCGAGGAACAGTTGGTTGAAGAAAAGCTGCGCCTGGGCGACACCTTGCTGGTAGTCGGCCCGTGGAAAGCGGTGCGCCAGCTGCAGGCCAAGCCCCGCGACTTCCTGGTGCTGAGCCTGCCGGCCGAGATCGACCAGGTGGCACCCGCAAGCGCCCGGGCGCCTTATGCCCTGCTGAGTTTGGCGGTGATGGTCGGGTTGATGGTCAGTGGCCTGGTGCCCAACGTGCTCGCCGCGCTGATCGGCTGCCTGCTGATGGGCGCGGGGCGCTGCATCGATATGAACAGCGCCTATCGCGCCATCCACTGGCAGAGCCTGGTGCTGATCGTCGGCATGCTGCCGTTCGCCCTGGCGCTGCAGAAGACCGGCGGCATCGACCTGGCGGTGGGCGCCCTGGTGAGCCTGCTCGGCGATGCCGGGCCAAGCGCGATTCTCGCCTGCCTGTTCGCTGTCACCGCAGTCATCGGCCTGTTCATTTCCAACACCGCCACGGCGGTATTGATGGCGCCGGTGGCCATCAGCACCGCGCAACAGCTGGGCATGTCGCCCTACCCGTTTGCCATGACGGTCGCGCTCGCGGCATCGGCTGCGTTCATGACCCCGGTATCGTCGCCCGTCAACACCCTGGTGCTGGGCCCCGGGCAGTACCGCTTTGCCGATTTCGTCAAGGTCGGGGTGCCGTTCACCTTGCTGGTGATGCTGGTGACCGTGCTGATGGTGCCATGGGTTTTTGGCTTGTAATCTGACACAGTATTCAGGAAATTCCCGGCGAATTGACATCAATTGGCGACTTGAAACAAACTGACGCGACTTTGCCCCAGGTGCCTACGGCCGTTTTCCTGGATTCCGTCTTCGCTTGTCGGTCGAGCTTATGGTGTCTCCAGTTCCGTCGCGCCTGCTGCCTTTAGCCATCCTGTTCGGCTTGACGCTCGCCCTGACACTTACGGGTATCCTGGCCAGGCCGATCGAATCCCTGTCGCTATTCTGGCCGGTCAACGCCGTGCTGGCCGGGGTCTTGCTGCGCAACCCGCGCCAGGCCACAGTGCTCGGCTTCGGCCTGATCTACCTGGGGATGGTCGCTGCCGACCTGGTCACCGGCTCCGCCTGGCAACCGGCCCTGTGGTTCAACCTGTGCAACCTTGGCGCCATCCTCAGCATCTGGTACCTGATGGCCCGTTTGCCACGGGTGCACAGGCGCCTGCGCACACCCCACGGCACCCTGTGCCTGTTCGGCGCCTGCGCTGTCGGTGGCATGGTGGCTGCCAGCCTGGCCTGCGTCATGGCCGCGCCGTGGTTCGAGCAGTCATTGCGCGCCACCTGGCTGGCCTGGTTCAGCGAGCAGTTCTCCACCAGCGTATTAGTCCTGCCGGTACTGCTCACCGCCCCCTCGCCCCGCGCCTTCACCCGCAGCGGCAGCCAGCCAATCTCCATGGCCCCTCTGCTGGTGTTGCTGGCCTCGCTGGCATTGAGCATCTTCTTCGGCGGGCCTGGGGCGATTGCCTTCCCGATCGCCGCCCTGCTGTGGTGCGCCTTGAGCTACTCGCCTTTTCTCGTTTCGTTGCTGACCCTCACTGCCGGCAGCACCTTGATCGTTGCCGTGGCGCAGAACCTCATGCACTTCAGCGTGCCGCAGAGCGAGCCGGGCGTGACCACCTTGATGTCGGCACGCCTGGGCATCGCCATGCTGGTGCTCGGCCCGCTGGTGGTGGCCTGCGTGAGCAATGCCAACCGCAGCCTGATGGCGCGCATGGCGCACCAGGCCACCATCGACCACCTCACCGGCACCCTCACCCGCAGCGCCTTCACCCGCCGCGCCAACGGCCTGCTCGACAGCCGTCAGCAGCAGGCTCCGGCCCTGCCGTTGACCCTGATGATGCTCGACATCGACCATTTCAAGACCATCAATGACCGCCACGGCCACGCGGTGGGTGACCTGGTACTGCGCCAGTTTGCCGACACCCTGCAGGACCAGTTGCATGACGGCGAGCTGTTCGCCCGCCTGGGTGGCGAAGAGTTCGCCATTGTCGTCCCGGGGCTGGCGCCGGAGTTGGCCAGGTTCACTGCCGAACGCCTGCGCCGTGCCGTTCAGGACCTGCAGTTCGCCCAGGCCGGGCAGCGCCTGCAGATCACGGTCAGTATCGGTATCGCCGGTTGCAGCAGTGACGTTGCCGCGCCCAGCCTCGACGTGCTGCTGGCCAGCGCTGATCAGGCGCTGTACCGCGCCAAGGCCCACGGCCGCAACCGTATCGAGCTGGCCGAGACCCAGCGCCAGATAGTGGTCTGACTCAGCCGCTGAACAGGTCCCAGCTCAGCTTGGCGATCAGCACACAGAGCAGGATCAGGAACAACCCGCGCACGAACCCCGCCCCCTTGCGCACCGCCAGCCAAGTGCCCGTCAGCGCGCCGAGGATATTGAACAGCGCCATCGGCAGTGCAATCGCCCACAACACATTGCCCGAAGGAATGAAGAACACCAATGCCGCCAGGTTGGTGGCAATGTTGACCAGCTTCGCCGAGGCCGAGGCATGCAGGAAGTCGAGGGCGAAGAAGCGAATGAACAGGAAGATCAGGAAACTGCCGGTACCCGGCCCGAACAAGCCGTCGTAGAAACCGATGGCGCCACCGATCAACACCGCCAGGCATTGCTCCTTGCGGCCGATGACGGTGGGCTTGTGCAAGGTACCGAAGTCCTTCTTGCAGAAGGTGTAGACGGCCATCAGCACGATCATCGCCAGCACCATCGGCCGCATCACGCTGGCCGGCACCAGCGACACCGTGGCCGCGCCGCAGAAGGACATGACGAAGGCGCTCAGCGCCGCCGGGACGATCAGCCCCCAGTCCAGCTGCACCTTGCGAATGAACGAACGCGCCGCAAAGCTGGTGCCACAGACCGACGCCAGTTTGTTGGTACCCAGCAACGCGGCCGGCTGTGCAGTGGGCAACACGTTGAACAGGGCCGGGATCTGGATCAGCCCGCCGCCACCCACGGCGGCGTCGATCAAGCCAGCGGCAAAGGCAAACAGCGAAAGCAGGGCGATATCCATCATGTCGGCAGTCCAGGCGGCAATAAGCAGGCCGCCAGACTAATCAAAGGGCCGCGCTTGTGTTGAAATGCCACGTTGCGAAAACTGCAACAAGGATAAGCCCATGGCCCTGGATATGCTGCGTGAGATCCAAGCATTCGTCAGCGTTGCGCACAAGCGCAGCTTCGTCAGCGCAGCCCGCGCCCTGGGCCGCTCCCCCAGCGCCGTTACCCGCGCAGTGCAGGCGCTGGAAGATAACAGCGGCGCCAAGTTGTTCAACCGCAGCACCAGCACCGTGACCCTCACCGAAGCCGGCGAACGCCTGCTGCCCCACGCCGAGCGCTTGCTGGATGTGCAACGCGATGCCGCCGACGAACTGGCCGCGCTGGCGGGCAGCGCGCAGGGTTGGATCCGCCTGGCCGCACCCGAGGTTCTGGCGCAGCAGGTACTTCCGCAGGTATTGGCCGAGTTCTCCAGGCGTCATCCTCAGGTGACCCTCGATGTGCAGTTCAGCGACCAGGCGCTCGACCCACTGCTTGGCAAGCTCGACTTCGTCATCCGCGGCGCATTCCCCCAGTCCAGCGAGCTGATCGGCTACCCGCTGTGGAGCTACCGTCGACACCTGTATGCCAGCCCGCAGTACCTGGTTCGCGAAGGCACACCCCAGGGGCTGGAGGATCTGGAGCGGCACGCGCTGATCCTGCACACCGCGCCACGCATCCTCAAGGCCTGGCACTTCTGCCGCGAGGGGCATATCACCAGCCTGCGGCCACAACCACGGTTGCGCCTGGGTTCAGGTGTCGCGGTGCTGCAAAGCACCCTGGCCGGCGCCGGCATCGCCCGGCTGGCCGACTGGCTGGCCGAACCCGAGGTGCGCGCAGGGCGCCTGGTGCGGGTCTGCGCCGATTACCACCTGACCTCCAGCACCGGCCAGGACCCGCAGATGCATGCGCTGTACCCGACAGGCGACGTGCCGGCGCGGGTACGCGAGCTGCTGCAGGCCCTGCGCGCCGCGCGTCCGTGAGCACAAAAACAGAGGGTGAAAACGCTGTTCACTTTCTGCTCAATTTGACAGAGGCCACGGACCACAAGGCCCAGAGAACTTTATCCACAGACCTACCCACGTTTTTTGTGGACAGTTTCAGCAACGCTTGCAGGATTTATCTGAGCTTGAGCAACGCCGTATTGGCCAACCTGACCATTTCGATCCATTCACTTGCACTGATCACTCCAGAATGCTCCAACGCTTCGGCACTGCGCAGCGCCTGATCGTAGTCCTCCTCATGCAGGATGCCCTCTGCGAGATAGCGACTGCGCCACTCCAGCATCGCTGCAGTGTCTTTCTTGCATTCCATAGTGCGTATTGTCTCCAAGGCAAGTGATCGGCCCGTGTTCCCGGGCCCTTTTTACGGGGGCGGGAGAGTACACGAGCACCTTGCACTTGAGAATGACTTGCAGCTACCGCCTGTCTAGACGACTGCGGCAAATGGCCAAGGGCCGAAGGGAGAAAATCGAGCCCGCCTTGATGCCAGACGGGCTGAGGGATGAAGCGCAGGTTTTCAACCTGGCGGAATGGTACCCAGCAAACCGATCATGATAGTCAGCAGCAGAAAACCACCCAGGAACAGAGCAAGCTTGCCCATCGGAACCTCTACAGTGTGATGACGGAACAGCGGGGCCGGCCGATGCAGGTGCAGAGCAGCACAACCGGCCCGGCATTTGCCGGTTCGCAAGCGCCGGGCCTGGAAGGTATTGTCGGCTCGGCGCTGATACGGTTACAGATTCAGGTTCGTGGAAAAAAAGCAGATCAGATGTTCTTTCAGCAGCCCAGCAAGCGCAGTTTCTCCTGGGGCAACCAGCCCAGTTCGCCGTTGCGCAAGTTGCGGCACCACAGCCAGCCGTTCAGTGGCCGCAGGCCCTCGACCTGCTGGCCCGGGTCGATGTCCAGTTCATGGGCGCAATAAGCCTCCACCGCCCTGCCCCGGTCGACGCCGATCCGCTCGATCACCTGCGCCGGTACCCAGCCCGGCGCCTGCCCGCTGCAACTGCACAGGTACCAGTCCTGCCAAGGTTCCTCGCCCTCGTAGCGCTGACCGATGTCCAGCAAAGTGCCGCCAGCGAAGGTGATGGGGGTGGGGTATTCGCTGCGGTGGTGCTCTATCACGACGTACTTCACATGCCTCTCCCTGGCGGTGAAAAGCGTCGATGCTAGCAGAAACCGCCAACGCGGGATCGCCGGGGCCGGCAACTTCCCGCGCAAGTCAATTGCAACATATCGTTTCAACTCATTCGAAGACGTCCTACGGCGTCAGGTTCATTATCGACGCTGCGTGTATGGCTTAAGCCCAACCATGCCAAGGCTTCTGGCGCGACCGTTGGGGGACACCCAAAAATCAAGCCCTGATCTATTCGTAGGACCAATCTGAATGTTCTGTAGCCGAGTTATCGCCAATTCAGGAAGCGTGTATGAATGATCAGTATTGGCACGCGGAATGAGCTGATACCTTCGTTGGCACTAACAACGGCAAGGAGGCCCTTCATATGAGATCGACATGGATCAGTACCACACCTCCGCCCTCGCCCTGCAAAAACATCTGCTGAACCTGCGCCAGGAGCTGGTGCGGCTCAAGGCACACGGCCAACTGGAAAAGGCAGATCACCTCGCCGGGTTGATCGCGCATATCGAACTGACGCTGGCTGACATGGCCTCACCCTTCAGGTCACCGACGCTGCAGTGAACACAGGGGCTGGGCGAGCGTTTGGCCTTGATGGTGGTAACCTAGGGCTCACCCTCAGGCACCAGGAAGATCCGACACGTGCACGACGCACTCGATAGTTTACTAAGCGCGATTGGCAGCATTTTCGAAGCCATCGGCAATCTCTGTAATGCACTGCTCAACTGGCCAAGTTTCGACAAGCCACGCCGGGTGTTCACCCGTGGCTTCGTGGCCTTCTGCGTGCTGGTTGCGGTGCTGGAGTTGTGGTTTTTGAATGCGACGTTCGGGCAGGGTGCCTGATGGGGGAATTCGGCGGGGGTGACTATGCCCGAAAACGCAAAAAGCCCTGAATAATCAGGGCTTTGAAAGTGGCGGAAGCGTAGTCATTCGAAGTGTGTTTCCACTCCCGACTACCGGCATCCAAAACCCGACGCCCGGCCGCTCTAGAACGGCATATTTGGTGTAGCTTGAATGTTGCCGCAGTGTTCTGGCTTCCGCCCAGTTCCGTCTGTTTCCACCCTACGAGTGGGGGACCAAATGGGGGACCGGATTCAACGTTCGGAGGTCACCCCCATGCCCAAGCTCACAGTGAAATTGATAGAAAACCTCAAGGACTATGGCAAGTACGATGATGGCGATGGCCTGCGCCTTGTCATTCGAAAGTCTGGAAAAGCGTGGGTGCTGCGCTACCAGCTTGCAGGCAAGCGCAAGGAAATCGGCTTGGGCCCTTACCCTCACTATGGATTGAAGGAAGCGCGCTCCCGCGCCGACACTCACAGAGCATTGATTCGTGAGGGTATCGACCCTCTGACACACAAGGCTGATGCACTTCAGCAGGCTGAGGCTGCGCGGGTTGCTCGGGAGCTGAATCTTGAAAACACCTTCCGCGCTTGTGCAGTGGACTACATTGAAGCCCACAGAGCTGGCTGGAAGAACGCAAAACACGCGCAACAATGGGTCAACACACTTACTACTTATGCATTCCCCTTTATCGGAGAAAAGCCAGTCGACGAAGTTGAAACAGACGATATCTTGAAGATTCTGAATCCAATATGGACCGCTAAGCCTGAGACAGCGGCCAGGGTCAGAAACCGGTTAGAGCTTGTTCTCGATGCTGCCAAAGCACGCCGGCTGCGTACCGGTGAAAACTCCGCTCGCTGGCGGGGTCACTTGGACAAGCTTCTGCCTAGAAGAAGGCTGGTAGACCGTGGTAATCATCCCGCTCTACCCTGGGAGCAATTGCCAGCCTTCATGGCAGAACTAGAGCATTCCAGGGACCTTAGTTCAACTGCGGTAAAGTTAACCGTGCTGTGCGCTCTGCGTACAAGCGAAGTGATAGGTGGATATTGGGAAGAAGTTGATCTGGACGAAGAAATTTGGACTA
Source organism: Pseudomonas oryziphila (assembly GCF_003940825.1). NCBI lineage: Bacteria > Pseudomonadati > Pseudomonadota > Gammaproteobacteria > Pseudomonadales > Pseudomonadaceae > Pseudomonas > Pseudomonas oryziphila. Next base: position 3,652,299 of record NZ_CP034338.1, read on the forward strand.
TTCCGGCTTCCCGAATGAAAGCCGGGCGCCAGCATCGAGTGCCGTTATCTAAAGCCGCCCTTCATACGTTCAGGTGCCTGAAGGCGGTAAGCAAAAGCGGGTTGCTTTTCCCTGGTCGTAGCATTGGTCGACCGCTCTCGAACATGGCAATGCTACAAAAAATACGCGGTATGGATGAGAAGTCCTTAGCCAACAACGGACCAGGCTGGCGCAACGAAGCCGGCGAAGTCATCACCATGCATGGTTTCCGATCAAGCTTCAGAGACTGGGCTGCCGAGACAACTAACTTCGCCAACATCGTTCCTGAAATGGCCTTGGCGCATAAAATTAGTAATGCGACTGAAGCAGCGTATCGACGAGGCGATCTGCTGGAAAAACGAAAACAGCTTATGGAGGAGTGGGCTCGCTATGCACTGTCAGGTTGCAAAACAACCTGACAGTGGCAAGGTGCTGCAAACGCCGTCCGTATGTTAAGCCCATTGAAACTACCTTGAAGGCTGAACCTGATCGGTACCAAGGTAAGCGGCCAGCGAACACACCTTGCACAGATCAGGCAGGCGTCCACTGATGCGGCATCAGTCGCTCGATCTCGCTGGCCCGCTGCGTCGGCAGCCGCGTCAGTACATCCTTGAGATAAGCATACGGATCATGCCCGTTGATACGCTCTGACTGGATCAGGCTCATGATCGCGGCCGCCCGCTTGCCGCTGCGCAGCGATCCCGCAAACAACCAGTTGAGCGCCCAAGCGCTTACGGCCGGATCAAGTTCTCGATCAGGTTGTTGTCAATGGGCACAGCACGATCTGCCAGGTAGCGCGTCAGCGCTACCCAGCGTTTGAGGCTGTAATCCAGAGCCTTCGATGTGGTCGAGCCCTCGGCCACCAGTTCACGCAGGGCCAGCATCCACTCATGCAGTTTTTCAGCGATGGGCAGCTTTTATTGGCTGCATGCAAGTCAAAGAACTTGCGGCGTGCGTGGGCTATGCAGCCGATCTCGGTGATGCCCAGTTCGAAGCTGGCTTGTAGCCGGCAAAGTCATCACAGACCAGCTTGCCGTTCCAGGCGCCCAAGAAGTTACGCGCATGTTCGCCAGCACGGCTGGGGCTGAAGTCCTAGATCACGGCCTTAAGGCAGAGAACGGCGTAGCGCTGTAGGCCCAGGCATAAGCGCGACGGGTTTTCTTCTCGCCGGGGTGCCAGCATTTGTACCGGCGTTTCATCGGCGTGCACCACGCGCTGGGCCAGCAACACTTCGAGCAGCACATCGACCAGCGGCTGAAGCTGCACGCCGGTTTGACCCACCCACTGCGCCAGTGTCGAGCGCGGGATGGCCAGGCCGGCACGGCCGAAGATCTTTTCCTGTCGATAGAGCGGCAAGTGGTCGGCAAACTTGGCCACCATCACGTGGGTCAGCAGGCCGGCAGTGGGGATGCCTTGTTCGATTACTTGCGGCGGCACCGGGGCCTGGATCAGCGTTTCGCACCGTCAGCAGGCCCATCTCCCGCGAACGTGCTGCTCGACAGTGAACATGCCCGGTGTGTAGTCCAGCTTTTCGCTGACGTCTTCAACAATGCGCTGAAGCTGGTAGCTGCAAGCACACTGAGTGTCGTCCGGTTCGTGATGGATCACGGTGCGCGGGAACTGGCGCCAGCGACGCACGCTTGGGTTGCTGGCGTGGTTCTGTCTTTGCGGGTGGTGGATGGAGGGCTTTTAACTCCGCCTCGAGGGCCTCAAGGTCGGTATTGAGCAGGTCGTCGAGCAAGCTGCCTTGCGCCGGGCTGATCTGCTCACTGCGCTTGGCGAACTTGTGTCGTTTGAGGATGGCGATCTCGTGAGCGAGCTGCTCGATGATCGTTTCATCACGATGGATCTTTCTGCTTTGGGTGTCGACCTTAGACATCAACTGCGCAGCCAGTGTGCGCAGTTGTTCGGGGTCATTTGGTCGAGATCGGACAAGTAAGTCATGGGGTGGGTTTTACCAAAGCAGCTGACTGCTTCAGCTAAAAGGCAGCATTTAAAGCAATGTAATTGCGCCGCCTGCTCCTTCTTCGTCAACATCAGTAATTCATATGAAACGGACACCTCACACCCAAGAGGCCTGAATTACGCGCCTCGCTTGCTGCCCAACACCAACGCAACGCCCCCCAGCACACCCACGGATGCCAATACCATCCTTAAACTCAGGCTTTCATCAAGCAAAACGATGCCTGCCAGCGAAGCTAGAATCGGCACGCTCAACTGCACCGTTGCCGCTTGAAACGCTGCAAGATCACGCACGACGACGTACCAAACCGCGTAACCGACGCCTGACGCCAGCGCCCCGGAAAGAACGGCGTAAAGCATCCCCAGCAAATCCCAGCGCAGCCCTGGCAGAAATGGCAAGCTAGCAATCAGAACCAAGGGAATGGAGCGGATGAAGTTGCCGGCAGTAGTCGCCAGAGGGTCGACGCCCCCTTTGCCAAACAGTGAGTAAATTCCCCACGCAAGTCCCGATAGCAACATCGTGAGCGCACTAAGGGCATCGGGGGATGCCGCGCCTGGAAGCAACAAGCTGACCAAGCCAGTAAGCGCTAACACAAATCCAACGACTGTCAGCGTGGACATCCGCTCGCCTTTGAACAAGCCGTACAGAACCATGCTCAGTTGAACTGCGCCAAACAGCAGCAACGCGCCCATCCCAGTTTCCAAATGAACGTACGCGAAGGAAAAAGCGAAGACGTAAACGAACAAGGCTGCGGCGCCCTTCCAGCTGCCTTTAACCCTGGTTGAGGACAGTCTCAAGGCACACATCAGCCATAACACCAAGGCGCCGCTGGTCAGCCTGACAACGCTGAAACTCGCAGCATCGATGTCGGTGTGCTTGAGCGCCAGGCGGCACAGTAGCGAGTTCGCGGCAAAGGCGACCATGGCGAAACAGGTCATCGCTATCAATCTTGCCGAGGCTGATGAGTTGGACGCCCGAGTTAAGGGTTTGCTCATTGTCATGGTCAATCCGAATGCCTGGGTAGGCTCTTAGAATTCTCGACGCCACCGCGCCCTTAGAAACACGTTCGATTTAAGTGGGCTTATAGTCGCTCCTGTACCGATCGGTCAATACACCCCCTTACCAGCAACGGGGTTTAGCATGACCCGTTTGTATCCTTCAACGCGCACGCTGGGTATGATTGACGCTCAACTGGTTGGAACTGACCCATGGGAAAAAAGAACGCCATCGTCGCTGCCGAACCTGCTGAAACAAGCACCAAGGAGCGGATCCTGAAAATCGCTGCGCAGTTGTTTTCGACGCGCGGGTTTCATGCGACTGGAATGGCTGAATTGGAAAAAGCAACTGGCCTAGCTCGGGGCGCGCTGTATTACCATATCGGCAGCAAGGAAGAATTGCTGTTCGAAATCACCAGCAGGTACTTGCGGGTGCTCATCGCGGAAGGTACACCTTTGTGCGGGAGCGATTTGTCTTCGGAAGATAAATTTCGCCAGTTTTCGGCCATCGTGATGCGCACGATTGTCACCCATCTGGCCGAAATGACGGTGTGTTTCCGGGAAGTGTATTCGGTCATTGGCGAGCGCAAGACCGAGCTGCTTGATCTGCACCGCCGGTATGAAAAGCTCTGGTCGCACATCCTCAAGGCTGGCGTGAGCGAGGGGACCTTCCGTACATCTGACTCGTTGGCCGTGAAGGCTATCCTAGGTATCCACCACTACAGCTACTTGTGGATCAAGCCCGGAGGCCCGCGTTCCCCGGAATCCATCGCGACATTCTTCTGCGACACCCTCCTGCCCGGACTTAAGGTTGAGCCACGCCTGGCTTGACTGTCATTAGCGGCGCTTCAAATGCGCCGCCTCCATCGACCTCCTCCTCATTCACGTCCCATCACCGATGGTCGTCCTTGCGACTGGACCACGCGCGTTTTTCCTTCTATTCTAGCCACAGACCGACCGATCAGTCTACAAGCTTGCCGTTGGGTCCGTCCCGACAAAGAACCCCAGGGAACAACAATGACAAAGAAATCCATGGTCCCCACCAAGCAAGACACGTCTGAGACATCTTTGGCTCGCAGGGACTTCCTGATAAAAAGTGGAACCGTTATCGGCGCTGCCGCCTTTGCTCTGAGTGATAGCGCTCTGGCCAATGCAGAGACGACCAACATCGCCCCGCTTGACCCGAACCTGCCCCTTGAAGTCCCGCAATGGTCCCGCAGTCTTGGCACTCCCACGGCAAGCCCTTACGGCAAACCTTCAACGTTCGAAACCAAAGCAGTTAGGAATCTATATCCCGGCCTGAAAGAGACCATGTCCGCCTACAGCACCTCTCCACTTCAGGAACTGGACGGCATCATTACCCCGAATGGTCTGTTCTATGAGCGCCATCATGCGGGCGTCCCGCAAATCGATCCGGCTGAACACCGGTTGGTAATTCACGGCTTCACCGAAAACGCCTTGATCTTTACCGTGGACGAGATACGCCAGTTCCCCGCCGTGTCAAGAGTGCACTTCATGGAGTGTTCGGGCAATCCATCGTTTCTACCTCCGTGGGGCAAAACCGCCGCCGAAGTCAGTGGCCTGGTCAGTTGTGCTGAGTGGACTGGCGTTACCTTGAAGACCCTGCTGGATGAAGCCGGGCTCAAACCGCAAGCCAAGTGGATCATTGCCGAAGGGGCGGACGGCGCGGCAATGACACGCAGTATTCCCATCGAAAAATGCCTGGACGATGTGATGGTTGTCTACAGCCAGAACGGCGAGCGTCTAAGGCCGGAACAGGGCTACCCGTTGCGTCTGTTTGTCCCCGGCTACGAGGGCAACACCCACATCAAATGGCTGCGCCGACTTCATGTCACCGATGCGCCCGCCTACAGCCGGGAAGAAACCGCCAAATACACCGACTTGATGGCCGACGGTAAAGCTCGGAAATTTTCCTTTGTCATGGAATGCAAATCACTGGTGACCTACCCTTCCGGCACCCAGAAACTGACGCGCAAGGGTCTGCATGAGATGCGTGGCATAGCCTGGAGCGGCCACGGCAAAATCACCCGTGTCGATGTTTCCGTTGATGGCGGCAATACCTGGACGCAAGCCAAGTTACAGGAGCCCATTCTGACCAAGGCGCTGACCGCCTTCAGGGCGCCTTTCGAATGGAACGGTCAAGAGTTGATGATCATGAGCCGCGCCATCGATGAGACCGGATATGTTCAGCCGATGCTGGAACAGTTGATTGATGAACGTGGCAAGGTCTCTTTCTACCACAACAATTCGGTGCAACCGTGGCGTATTTCCAGCAATGGGGAGGTGACCAATGGACGGGCTTAAAGGTGGTTCGTTATTCATCGGTCTGCTTTGCGCCTGTGCGCTGAATCATGCCTCGGCACAATCCCAATACGGTTTGGGCACCAAGGCTACCGAAGCGCAGATAGCCAGTTGGAACATCGATGTGGCACCCGACGGCAAAGCCTTGCCTCAAGGGCGCGCGACGGTAGCGGATGGGGAAAAGGTCTACATGAACAGTTGCGTCAGCTGTCATGGCGTGAAGCTCGAGGGCGGCGTCGGACCTGCGTTGGCGGGAGGCGAAGGAACCCTGACTACTGACAAACCGCTCAAGACAGTCGGCAGCTATTGGCCTTACGCAACGACGCTTTTCGACTACATCCGAAGAGCCATGCCCTTCCAGGCGCCACAGTCATTGTCCAACGAACAAGTCTATGCAGTGACCGGCTACATCCTGCACATGAACAAGCTGCTGGACGCCAACGCGACCGTGGATGCGTCGATCTTAACAAAGATAAAGATGCCAAATCGAGACGGTTTTTATACCGACGACAGACCGGACAGCAACGCGGTTGTCTGCGTGTCGAACTGTTTAAAAGTTCACTGACGGATCAAAAAATGTAAAATCCGCTCTTCGAAAGACCGTCCTTCTCAACGAGCTTTGCTGATGAGGCTGGACGGCGCGGCATTCGAAATGCCGGCAGGATGTGCTCTCCCCTGCCATTGTCCGTCGAGGCTGATTGCATCATCGCAAGCCTGTTCCCTGCCATCCTGCTGCCAGCGTTTTTCGAGCTACTCGCCCTGCTTGCCGGTGAGCCAGCCAAGCCGTTGCCCGCACAACCGACGCCCTGGTCACCCAGACAGCGCTGACCCATGATCAACCCTCGTGCTTCCCCCGCCCTACTTCCTTCGCCTTGACATCATCACCATCTACCGCTGGATGACGCGCGACCGGTGTGTGCTCATATTAAGCTAGGAAGCTTTTCATGTTTCGCTTGACTACTTTGGCGTTGCTCGCGAGCTTACCCCCCGTTACGTCAATGCCTCGACCAACCAGCCGAAACCGGCCACCAGCCTGGACCTGGATACCCCCATCGAAAGCGGCTTGCATCTGGACCTCAGCGCCCGGGAAAATCCCGCCTCTGTAAGCTTGGCTGATCGCAAGCCTATGGAACGTATCGGAGCACGCAAATTTCAAGACGCTGTGAACGCTCTGCCTGGGATTAACGCTCCTGCGCCATCCGGCTGGGGCAGCTATGTGTCGTACTGTGGCTTCAACGATGCCCAGATCAGCCAGCTGTTCAACGGCATCAATCTGCAATACGGCGGCGCAGCACGTCCGGTCGGTGCCTGGAGTTATGATCGGGTGGAATTGCTCGGCGGCCCCTCCTCCTTCCTCAACGGCAGCGGTGCCCTAGGTGGCAGCCTGAACGTCATCACCAAACTTGCCCAAACGCGACGAAGATACCTTCGTGGGCCGGATGAGCTACGGTCACTACGACATCTGGGAAACCACGGTCGGCTTCAATAAAGCGCTCAACAGCGGAGCGGGTCCACGCCACTATGCGCGCCTCGACTACAGCCGTACCAGCGGCAACGGCTACATCGATCGCCAGGACAACGGTGCGGGCAACTTGGCCTACTCGCTGCTCAGCGACATCAACGACCGACTCTCCCATACGCTGGCGATCGAATACCTGGAAGAGAAGAAAGACAGTCCCTACTGGGGCACGCCGGTACTAGAACCAATGGCCGGCAGGTTGCACATCGACAAGCGCAACCGCTTCAACAACTACTACGTCAACAACAGTCGCTACGAGCAGCGTACCCGCTGGATAGGCTCGATCACTACCAGCTGGACGACAACACCCAGTTGCGCAATACCTTCTACCATTACGACGGATAGCGCGATTAGATTACCCCAACCTTGAGGTTTACCGTTCCAACAGGGATAACAGCGCCATCGCCCGCTCCGGCGGTTACCGCCAGCGGCACAATCAGGAAGACGACCAGACATTACTGGGTTCGATTAAGCATGAGTGGCAGGAGAGCGGCGGCGTTTATGGCTACCGCAAAATCCATGCCGACCCGCATGATGTCGGTGAAGATGGTGGTCGGCATTGTGTGGAGAGGCTGGTGTGTCATGGGGTGGGGGTGCAGCGCTATCAGGCAGGTATCGGAGTCGCCTCGGAAAGTACGACAGTAAGCCGGCGGTCGCCTTATCCAATTGGCTGGAGCGCCAGTTCGATGTTGTAGAAGGCAGATCAAGAGGAAAACCTATAATATGCGGGAAGATACTCGTGGTGACGTGCTCCATTACATTAAAATATTCTACAATGCAAAATGCCGGTAAGATTTCAACAATTAGCTGCAGCCAATAGCGTTTGAAAAGCATTACGCGACGAGCTTGCAAGGTACTTAGTGGATCCTGAGCGATCCATCAGCCTGTTGACTGATGTGACCTCTGAACAAGCTCCTCAGTGACTAATTTACCATCATTACGGCTAAGGGACCAAAACGGAGACTCCGCTTAATTCAGAGCTTGTGGATAGATGAGCTAGTCCACTATTTGAAATGATCGATAATAAGACGAGATCGAAGCCTTTCAGTAGATACTCAGATGAACCAAGTGTCCAGTCAATAAAGCTTGCTCCCTCCAGGGTGCTGAGCAATAAATGAGCATACAGCTTTAGGTCGCTTTGCGGCTTTTGGCCGCAGACTTCAAACAACTGTCGGAGCTTTTCTTCAATCCACGCGAGCTGTTTGTGGAAAAAGCTCGTGATTAGAAGTTGAAGGGATTCAGGTAAAATAGGAAATTCGGCCGCTAAAGCACCACACAATGGCAGGAGCCCGCGGCTAATGCTGGCTTGGAAAATTGTGGCAAACGTTTTGAGTTGCTCGGCAGGGCTCATCCCGGCGCCTTCGATCTGCTCCAAATTCACTATGAATCTCGCCATGTAGCGCTCGATAATTTCCTCGCCGAGTTTTTCCTTCACCGAAAAGTGATAATGGATACTCGCCTTTTTTATGCCGATCTCCATGGCGAGGTCGGCGTAACTAAAACCTGTGTAGCCCCTTGTGCGAATCAGATGCTCCGCATAGCTAAGCAGGTCCTCCCGCGTGTTGAGTGGCATAGAGCGCCCCAAACCAGTGCTTGTCCGAATTGAGATGCCTGCATGCTCACGCATTCAAAGCAGTTGCCGCCTGACGGCGGCAACGATCCTATCATGCGTAGGTGCAGACTAATTACGAATTACGTACCTCCAAAGTCGGAATCATCCGAATTGCCTTCGAGAAATTGGCCAAGTTTACCGAGGTCTTAGTTACTACTTTGTGCAGTTCTTCGACGCGCTCTTTCGGGGCGTCGGTATCGATACGAACAGTGTAGCTTACCTCGTCGTAACCTGGGTTGACGCTCTCGTTCAAGCCGAGGAAGCCCCTGAGATCCAGCTTGCCGTCCGCTTCGATTTCAAGGCTGTTGACCTTGATACCCATGGCTGCAGCGTTGGCCACATAGCCGACAGACAGGCATGCGTTCAGAGCAGCCATCAGAAGTTCTTGTGGGTTCGGAGCACTGTTAGCGCCCAGCAGTTGCTCAGGCTCATCGGCAGCGATTTCGAAGTGACGCTGGTAATTTTCGCCACCTAGAGAGTAGTGGTTGACGGTAGCGACAGTGCGAGTCTGGTGCTCCCACTTGGTCTTCACATTAAAACGAGCTTCGCCTACCGCTGGCGATTCGGTGACACTTTGTGCGAACTGCTGCAGGGCTGCTACATCAATGCCATTCAGGTTGTTACTCATCTGCTTTTCCTCTCAAGTGCACTTAAGCGCCGGACGGCTTAAGATGAATCACAATAAATCTATCAACCAGTTGGTACAATTACAAGCTCTTGATCGACACATATTTTGCACAGGCTTGTAGCGTGCTTCGCGTATTGCGCCTACCTATCAAATTGTGCAGTCATTCACACTTGAGCAACAAACTGACTGTCTCAATATGTATTGGTATCTAACAGATAGGCTTACCTGTTTACTCTTTATCGAAGGCATCCAGAACGTGGGTACTGTAGACGAGTGCTGCACCTGCGTTCATGTTGATCGCTACACCAAGGGCTTCAGACACCTCTTCAACGGTTACGCCGAGCTTTTTGGCTTCGGCGACGTGGAATGCGATGCAGCCATCGCAGCGCGTAGTTACGGCGACTGCCAGGGAAATTAACTCGCGAGTCTTAGCATCCAGATGGTTAGTCTTGGCGCCTGCGCCACCCAGAGCCATGACACCTTTGATGGTGTCCGGAGAAAGCGCGCCCAATTGCATGAGTCGAGCGTTGATATCTTGACGGGCTTGTTTCCAATCTTGCATGTGATCCTCGCAGTTTCGCTATGGCACAGAAAGTAAGTTATCACCCAAGGAGCCGGGTTTAAATAATGTTACCATCTAGTAGGTAGGCTGACAAGAGCTGTCGTTCGCCACCCGTAGGTGGCTCTCCAATCACGTCAGCACAGGCCACCCGACCTGTGCTGAAATAGCCTTCCGTTCAGCGACCGCAGCAAGCTTTGCCATGAGCCCGATGAGCTTCTCCGTTTTCGAATATTCCGGTAAGCGCATACGAAGCCCGGGGCGATTCAGGCCAAGGGTGGCGATAGATCAACAGCCGTGAGCTTGCCTAGCTAAATCCCTAGCTCGCCAGCCAGAGCACGTATGAAGCAGCCGGCTTGAGGAAAAAGCATCTGCGGAAAAGCCGCGCTAGGCGCGGCTTCGTATGACGGGGCAAATCACTTAAGAACCGTCACTTCCGGGACAACCCGGCCTTCTGGCTTTTTATTTTTTACATGTGCTGTACGCGACCAGCCCCACATCAACGCAATCGCAATAACTGGAATCATCAGCAGCGTATACGTCCCATTGGGATAATCGAACCCGATCATGACCAACACTACAAGTAAGAAGCCCAAGGTCAACCAAGAGGTATATGGAGCGCCTGGCATCTTAAACTCAACCGCTTCTACCTCTCCTCTCTTGACAGCTCGTCTGAAGTAGATTTGCGAGAGAACAATGAATCCCCAAGTTGACAGAACCCCAAGGGCGGCTACGTTCAACATCAACTCAAAGATCTGAGAAGGGATCAAGTAGTTCAGAAGTACGCCAATAGCATTGATTGCCACTGTCAAGATAATGCCCTTGAACGGAACGCCCTGCGAATTCATGGCAGCCAACGACTTAGGTGCAGAGCCACCCATCGCAAGCGAGCGAAGCACCCGGCCAGTGGCGTACAAGCCTGAATTGAGACTCGACAATGCTGCCGTCAATACCACGATGTTCATTACCGTACCGATACCTGGTACGCCAAGAGCGCCAAAGAACGTCACGAACGGACTAACATTGGCTTCGTACATCGTCCACGGTAAAACCGTAACCAACAAGACCACAGAGCCAACATAGAAAAGCCCAATCCGCCAAATTACGCCATTGATAGCCTTGGGAAGAACTTTTTTCGGATTTTCAGTCTCGCCTGCCGCCGTACCTACCAACTCAATACTGGCATAAGCGAACACCACCCCCTGCATGATAATGATTGCTGGGAGCACACCATTAGGGAAGATACCGCCATTGTTGAAAATTAGATCCAACCCTGGCTGATGCCCTGCAATCTCATGGCCTGTTGCGAAGAAGAAGGTCCCTACTGCCAGGAAGGTACCGATAGCAGCTACCTTGATTACTGCGAACCAAAATTCCATTTCCCCGAACCACTTAACGCCGACCATATTAAGCAGCGTGACGAGCCCTAATGCACTCAGTGCAAAAAACCATTGAGGCACGTCACTGAACATATTCCAGTATTTCATATAAATTGCAATGGCCGTAATATCTACTACACCCGTCGTTGCCCATACAAGAAAATACATCCAGCCGGCAACGTAGGCGACTTTTTCGCCCATGAACTCACGAGTATAGGATACGAAACTACCGGAACTTGGCCGATGCATGATCAGCTCTCCCAGTGCGCGTAGTATCAGGAACGCAAATAAACCACATACTAAATACGCCACTGCTAACCCTGGCCCGGCTGTGTGCAACCTGCTGCCAGCTCCCAGAAAAAGGCCGGTCCCGATAGCGCCTCCAAGTGCGATCATCTGAACATGGCGATTTTTTAGATTTTTTGCATAGCCATGCTCATGGGATTCAAGCCACGACTTTTTATCAACGTCGGAATCTGGCTTAACTTTTATTTTTGTGTTTGTCATAGTCCACCTAATCACTCATAGGGTGTCAGTGCCGCTCCGCCACGAAACACTGATTCATCAACAACGCTACTGCGGTGCTCCTCGACCAGACTTGGCTTATGCCAATGCTTTCCATGGAAGCGACGAAGCCAAATGGTTTGTTAGAGACGATAAAACGCTACCACCTAGTAGGTAGACATTCAACAAAAATCATAATATTGGTATAAATAGCTGATTTATAAGGATTTTTACATCCTCTACCACTAGGTAGCGGTTTGCGTATATGATGCCTAAGGGTTTAGGATGCACAGCACCCGACGCCTTAAATAATGGCCTTTGTCATGGAAACGGTTATGAGTGCAAAACAAGAGTATGATGTGCAAACGCTTTTGACCCATGGTGGAATACAGCCCGACCAGCATCACGGGTTCGTGAATACACCGATTTATCGCGGGTCGACTGTCGTATTCCCTAGCGCCGAGGCATTTCGTGAGGGACGGCAAAAATACCAGTACGGTCGATGGGGGAACCCCTCTACCGATGCATTGACAAGCGCAATCAAAGCGCTAGAAGGAGCAGAAGGTACGGTGCTATGCCCTTCGGGCCTTGCCGCATGCTCAACGGCGATCCTTGCTCTGATGGAAGCTGGTGATCATATTTTGATCCCAGATAACGTCTACTCACCCGTTCGCACGCTGTGCGATTCACTGCAGAACCGCTTCAATTTTGAAGTGACTTATTACGACCCCACCCTTGGTGCTGACATCGAGAGCCTGGTCAAACCGAACACGAAGGTCATCTACACCGAGTCACCCGGCTCCCTGACCATGGAGGTCCAGGACATCCCTGCCATCGTGAGAGTCGCCCGGACACACGGCGCATTCACTATCACCGATAACACGTGGGGTACACCTCTCTTCTTCCCCGCCATTGAGCATGGAATCGATCTTTCGGTGATGGCCGCGACCAAATATATCGTAGGTCATTCTGATGCGATGCTGGGTACCATTTCTGCTTCGCCGCGCGCGTGGGATAAGATCAAATCCTTCCACGCACTGACGGGCATTTTCGCCAGCCCCGACGACGTTACGCTTGCCCTCCGCGGGCTACGCACGTTGCATGTACGCCTGGAGCGACACCAGAGAAATGCGATCGCTGTAGGGAAATGGCTTGAGCAACGATCCGAAGTGAAATCGGTTTTCTACCCAGCTCTCGAATCCCATCCTCAGCACAACCTTTGGAAGCGAGATTTCAAAGGTGCTTCTGGGCTCTTGTCGTTTGTGACACGAGAGGCACCACAGGCGTGTGTAGACAAGCTTGTTGATTCATTGAAGTTGTTCTCGATTGGATACTCGTGGGGAGGCTTTGAGAGCCTGGTGCTCCCCGCAACGCTACAATCAATAAGAACCGCAAAACCATGGGAAGAGCCAGGGCATTTGATTCGACTTCATGTCGGCCTGGAAGACGCTGACGATCTTATTCGAGATCTAGAGGAAGCGCTTAATGAATTCAGTAAAAATTTGAAGTAACTTCCGTGTCAGTCTCGCCGGCGCGCTAGCCCGACGTCGGCGACGACCAAATCACGAATGCTTTGTAAAGCCACTCAAGAAGCATTCAAAAGAATTCTCAGAACTAGAGTCTTCTTGGATAGCCCAAGAAACAAAGGCCTCCCCCTCCAAGAAATTCAGAATCGTTCGAGAAAGTGGCTTGAGCCCTTGCGAAGTCTTTATTTCGCCCTCCTCTTGCCCGAGCTTGACCGTATCCTCTACCCAACGTAGATGTAGCTCAAAAAAGCCTTTAGTGAGCTTACGCAGGCTATCCGGTAGTACAGCGATTTCCGCGGCCAGAGCGCCACAAAGCGGCAGAAGGCTCGCATCACGACTTTCACGAAATAAGGCGGAGAACGCAATTAGACGCTGCACCGCGCTTTCAGACTCCTGATCGATTTGCTCAAGACGCTTACAGAATCTGAAGATATAGTTCTCCACAATCGCCACACCTAATTTTTCCTTTGTTGGGAAGTGGTGATGGATGCTTGCTTTACTAATACCAATGATGTGTGCAAGGTCAGCATAACTGAACGCTGCATACCCTTTTGTGCGCAACAAAGACTCTGCAGATGCAAGAAGGTCAGTACGGGTACTCATTCCAAACTCGCTTAACAAAATAAGCTTACAGAATACCTCGTTTTACACGCACCATCAAGGTACCGCCTATCCTAGGACGGCCCCCTTAAATATAGCTCGCAGTGAAGCCACGTAAACCGGCCTTGCACATGACCCGAGATGCTGACAACACAGGAGACAGCAAGGCGAAAAACCTGAAAATTGACTTGAGGCAAGTGCCTACCCACCCGCGAACAGGCTTCACGTGAGGCACGTTCCCCACCAGCACTGAGAGACATTGCAGGGCTACCTACTAGATGGTAGAATTAGACTAAACCTATCATTTCCACTTGGAATTAACCATGACCACCTCGATCCAAAGCCTCACCGTTGATGTCTGGTCTGATTTTGCCTGCCCGTGGTGCTGGATTGCAAAGCATCGCTTCGAAATGGCACTCGCAAACTTTAAGCATCGCGACCAAATCAAGGTTAATCATAGAGCTTACCGCCTAGCGATAGGCCAAAGACCAATGCCAATCAAAGACGTTCTGCTTAAAAAATTTGGTAACCATCGCTCAGTGGACGATTTTGTAAATAGCATTCAAACTCACGCAGAGGCGACAGGCCTAGTCTATAATTTTGACACACTATTATTTGGTGACACGACCGCTGTTCATGCTTTAGTTAAAGCTGCCGACAGGCTTGACGTTAGCCAGGCACTGATCGAAAATCTCTATGAAGCTAGTATTACGCGAGGAGTCTCACTCTACGATCTCGATTCAATTGCGGTGGAGGCGGCAAAACTAGACATCCCGAAAGAATTTGTCAAAAACGCTTGGACCAATAGCGAATTAATTCGATTGATTACTAAGGATGAGTCTACGGCCAAGAGCTTCGGAAGCGGGGTCCCGCTTTTCCAACTTGCCAAAACCTGCACTATATCGGGCGCGCAATCAGTAGAGGTATTTACTCAGAGTCTTGAGCAAATGTACTCTTCAGCCACCAGCAGTCTATCATACCAAGGTATGACTTGTGACCTGAGTGGATGCGAAGGTTAACTCATAATTTAGCCCTCGATGCGCTCCAGGCCTAGCTCGTTATTCTCAGGGCTACCCTGCGCCCACAGTTCACATAAGAAATATTTAAGCAATTTTGACTACGAGAACTCTTGGAGCTTTATTAGCGACCCTATTCACTGTGACGTATTGCGCCAATGTGCGGCCATTCACCACTCATCATCGCTTAGCGGAAACCAATCGAAAATTTGCATCCTTGGAAACAGCCAGCGCAGTGCAATCACTGGAGGAAACTTTTACCTTCAAGGGATTTCTTATCGTTGAACTTTGGAAGCTTACAGATCTGCGCCACACTCTACAAAGAACTTTAGAGTTATCTGGAACGAGAGCTGCTCCAGGCCTATCAGAGGGATCAGAGGGATCAGCCAGCTAGTTTATCAACCACCATACCCACCAGACCCCGGACAGATAATATGGGCAACAAAGAATCCAGCCCCCCCTCCTTCAGATTCAGCACCACGCGGACTGAAGGCTCCCGCCGGGTGAGGTACTCTGAGGGAAATCACATCAACACTGAGGAATGCCTTCTCTGCGTTCCAACGGATGATCACCCCAGAGCAACCCCGGATGTTGCCGCTGACCGAAACCTGACCGAGGGTTTAAACTGCTTCGACTTACTTTTCGAGCAGGAAACACAGGCTGATCCGCATGGAAATGCTGGGACAAATATTACGTATCGAATCTCAGGGTTTCGAGGAGGGGGCTGAGAAACCTCATCTTGCCTGCTACGCGCAAACAGCCGGTCAGCGAGATCAAGCTGGAGCACACAACCACGATCATCACCGAGTTGCGTCGCCAACGCATATCATAGCCCTAGCAAACTGGCTATCGGAACACCAGCCGACCCAATGCTATCTGGCGAGTGCTATCCGCAAGAATTGAGTGCGGTTGGTAACGACTGCGCTGCCGGGCGATGATCGTTATCTTTCGCTTCAGCCGTATGTGTATGACTAGAACTAACACGCTGGGGCTCATTCAAGGCGAAGAAAAATACCGCCACCGCCATCGAAGCCACTGAAAATGGTACCAAGGTACGGATACTGAAAATCGCTGTAGCGCTTTTTCGACGCGGGACTTCACACAACCGGTCTTGCTGAGCAGGAGAAGGCTACAGTCCTGGATCGAGGCGCTCTATATCATTTAGGGATGCTCCGATCAACTTGCCGAAAAGCGGCGGCAGGCCAAACATTCTCCGGCGCGTACCGCTGCTTGCCGAAAGAAAGTCCCATGCACAGCGTTTTGAGGGCTTTGTCGCCCGGTCTTCCGTGTTACGCGCGTAACTTGCCCATACCCATCAGCTGCTTTCGAGCCATCCATAGGTTCGACAGAGCGAACAGAGTGGTCAACTGAGCCGTGTTCTTCATCAGCCCTCGAAAGCGCACTTTCACGTAACCAAATTGCCGTTTGATCACCCGAAACGGTTGCTCAACCTTGGCCCGTGTCTGAGCTTTGCAGTACTCAATTTGGCGCTTGGCTTTGTAAAGCAGGCTGCGTTTGTTCAGCTTGGAATACGTGCTGCGGCGCGCGGCGACTTGCCAGATCACCTCACGATTTTCATGCTCTTCGCGCTTCTCGACACCGGTGTACCCGGCGTCTGCATACACCGCGTTTTCTTCGCCATGCAACAGCTCGGCGACCTGTGTGACATCGGCCACATTGGCTGCGGTGCCATGGACGTGATGAACCAGGCCGGATTCAGCATCGACGCCGATATGAGCCTTCATCCCGAAAAAATACTGATTGCCTTTCTTGGTCTGATGCATCTCGGGATCGCGCTTGCCTTCTTCGTTCTTGGTCGAACTTGGGGCATGAATAATGGTGGCATCAACGATGGTGCCCTGGCGCAACGACAGGCCTTTCTCCTGCAAGTAACCGTTGATGACCGCAAGGATCGCAGGTGCGAGTTGATGCTTCTCCAGCAAGTGCCGGAAATTCATGATCGTGGTGTCTTCGGGGATCGGCGCGCTCAGCGTCAGGCGTGCGAACTGGCGCATAGGCGTGATTTCGTAGAGCGCTTCTTCCATGGCCGGATCGCTCAGGGAGAACCAGTTCTGCAACAGATGGATGCGCAGCATGGTTTCCAGCGGGTAGGGTTTTCTACCGCCGCCGGCCTTGGGATAGAACGGCTCGATCAGCCCCAGCAGCCCAGTCCAGGGCACGACCTGATCCATCTCGGCGAGGAAGCGTTCGCGGCGTGTCTGCTTGCGCTTGCCGGCATATTCGAAGTCGGAAAAGCTCATCTGGCTCATGGGTGGCTCGGATCAGGTGGTCAGGCGTATTTCAGCACATTTGGGGACTTGATCGGAGAATCCTTAGGCAAAAGGAAGAGTTGCTATTCGAAATGACCAGCCGCTATCTGCGTATCGTGATTGCTGAATGTGCCCCGTTGTGAGAACGCGATCTGCCTGCAGAGGACAATTTCGGCAGTTCTCCGCCATAGTCATGCACACGCTCGGGGAAAATCTGGCCGAGGTGACTGTGTGGTTCCGTGAAATATATTCCGCCATCGGCGCACGCCAGCCGAACCGCTAAACTTGCACCGTCAGTATAAAAAGCTCTGGTCATTAATCCTCAGCGCAGGCGTCCAGGAGAAGACCTTTTGTACATCAGACTCGTTGGCCGTAATGCCCGACTCCACTGCAGATTTCTTTTGCGACACCATTCTGCCGAGACTAAAAATTCCGCAAGCTTGACCACCATCAGCGGCGCAACACCTGCTGCGCCGGGGATGCCGTTGGCCAAGGTAGGAATGCCCGCCATAAAGAAATGACCGGACGGATCGAATCAATTGTTCTTGTTGATTTAATCGAATCTTCCCCTGTTGCAGCTAGTGTTGCTCTCTGCTGCCCAAGACCAACGCCACGCCGCCTAGGACAGGCACACTTAATTGAACCGTAGCCACTTGAAACGCTGTCAGTTGGCGCACCGCGCTATACTAGGCTCTGTCTGAAAAGAGGTGTCTCAAACACCGCATCGCGCAGGCCAGCGAGACCATCGCTGCATAACTTTTCGTCAGCTTGTCGAAGCGAGTCACGATCCTTCGATTCTCTTTCAGCCAGCCAAACATGCGCTCGATCACATTGCGTTGACGGTACTTTGGGCGATCGAACAGGCGGGGTAGCCCAGGCTTGGGTTTGCGCTTCATCGAGCGCAAAGGAACAACCGACTGCATGCGGTATCGAGCGTTCCTGAGTCCTCGGAGTATGGATGCCCGTTGGCGCTATGAAAAAACAAAAGCCGGGGCGATCCGCCTCCCCGACTTTTGTTTGATTCAATGAAAACCCTGCCAAGAGTACAACACCGGATCGACTGCAACTTAGCATAGCACTCTGGCAACGCGGCGCTGCGACAGCACGCCGCACCCTCGGCACCCAATCTGCATCTGAGGCCACTACGCCAGCCCTGCGTCAGAACGTCGCACCTCACAGCTACCGTCGCTTCCATAGACTCAGGTCTCCAATAAAAACCTGAGAGGTAGGTCATGAAAAAAACACTCGCAATGCTAGCCTGTATAGCAACAGCAAGCCTGGCTCACGCCGCCCAGGACCCAGAGGCAGTGTTCAAGCGCGCCTGCCAGATGTGCCACAACGGCCAACTGCCCATGGCGCCGAAAAAAGGTGACCACGAAGCCTGGAAAACGCGTCTTGCCCAAGGCAATGACGTGCTGGTCAAGCACGTCACCGAGGGCTTCAATGCAATGCCGCCTCGGGGCCTGTGCATGGACTGCAGCGCCGATGACTACAAGGCCGTGATCGACTACATGTCCAGGTGATTAATGCCCAATGCCGCACGTACCGTAGCGCGGCGGATAGCGGGTATTGGCTCATCCCCTGCTGTCGCGCCGCCGAGCACCCAAATACAGGCACAGAAACGCACCAAGCAGCAACACCGCGATCATCGCCCACCTCACCTGGCTGTAACCCTGACTACGCCCGAGCAGCAAACCGAACAACGGCGGCCCCAACGCGAAACCACCGAAGAACCCCACCGACAACAGACTCGCAGAGGCAGCCGGCGCACCAAACGAGCGGTCGCGCAGCACCATGCTCATCGCCACCGAATTGGTCCCCACCGCGGTCAGCCCCATGCCCATACTGCTGACCCAGAGCCACGACCAGGACTGCGGGCCAGCCGGGCTCACACTGTAGACCGCCAGCGCCGCAAGCAGGCAGGCATAGCACGCCCAGCATCAGGCTTTCGTCCTTCATGCGTGCGGCCAGTGGGGTCAGCAGCACACGCGCCAGGATCCCCATCAACCCAAATACCGCTACCAGCGAACCCGCTAGCACCGCAGGCATGTCCTGGGCGCGGGCATAGACCCCAAGATAAGTGACGAACGACGACAAGGTGATGGCCACGCAACACTGCACAGCCATCAACAGGGCCAGGCAGGCCGACGGGCGTTGAAGGGTGATCGGCAGGCCTGCCTTGCCCGCCTGCCGTGCAGGTAGAGAGCGCATGCCGATGCACCCCAACAGCAGGGCAATCGGGGCGAACAGCACAAGTGCCGTTCGCCAGCCCAGGCCCTGAGCGATGGCAGGTAACAGTAACCACGCGAACAGCGCCGACACCTGCACCCTGGCCTGCTCGAAACCAACGGTCGCGGCCCGCTCGGCAACCGGCAGATTTTCGGCGATCAACAGATTGGTCGCAGGATTGGCCAATGCCTGGGCCGCGCCACAGATGGCCAGGGCGATCACCAGCCCGTAGAAGCCTGGCAGAAGGCCGGCCAACGCATACGCCAGGGCGTAGGCGCCAAACAGCAGCCCCAACGCCCGCCGCCCACCGAGTCGATCGACGATGGCCCCGGCCCACAACGAGAGCAGCGCGGCCAGGGCGAAGGCACTCATGGTCAGGTAATCCAGCCTGGTCTCGGGAACACCCAAATCGGCGACCTGGTACGGGCCCAACGCACCGATGGCGTAGAACACCAGCATGGGCAAGGCCATGGCCGCACCCAGCAAGCTGCGCAGCAACAGCGCGGAGGGTTGTCGGACCTGCGCCATAAACGCGTGATCAGTCTGCATGTTGGCCGTCCTTGTCGTCGTCCATTGCGGTTATCCCGTGTACAGATAACGACGACGGCGCGGCGAAATTCAACCCACTCCCGGCTTAGTGGGCAGCGATCATCTGCCGTCCCACGGCGCTGACGAGCGCATCGTCAGTACCATCCATGAAGTGGCTGGCGCGGGCATGTCGGTAGATCCCCGACAGAGGCGTAGCGTCGCCCAGCCCCTCGGCGCCGTAGACCTAGATCGCTGAATCCGCATTCAGGCTCAAGGCCCTGGATGCCGCCAGCTTGGCGAGGTCGGCTTCCACGTCGTGAGGCTGCCCCTGATCGAACCGGGTCGCGGCGTCGCGCAGCAGTGATCGGGTGGCATAGATCGCCTGGTACGCCTCAACCATGCGTGAGCGCACCAGTTGCTTGTCCGCAAGGCGCGCCAGGGTGCCTCGTGGCGAGACAATACGCGCGCCCATCAGGTCAGAGCAGCGCTGCGCCATGCCCAGCAAGTGCGCAGAGCGCAGCAGGCGCCCCAGGCCCAGACGCTCCTGGATCAGCGCAAAGCCCTGACCGACTTCACCCAGGACCTGCTGCGGGTCGACCCGCACGGCACAAAGCCGTACCCCCGATTGCCCCTGATAGCGCCCCAGTACGCTCATCCTCCCGGCGACTTCCAGGCCGGGCGTGCCGACGCACCACGAACAAGGTCAGCGCCTGCTCCACCGGCCCATCACCGGTGCGTGCCACCACGGTGATGAATGCCGCCTGCTCGGCACGGCAGATAAACCACTTCTCGCCGTCCAGCCGCAAATGATCGCCGCACCGATGAGCGCGGGTCTTGAGGGTTGCGGATATCGAGCCGATGCTGTTGGGCTCCGACATGCCGAAACTGGCCACAACCTCCCCGGCGAGCACTGGCACGAGTACCTCATGGCGCAACGCCTCACTGCCGTGACGCAGCATGATGAAGGGCGGGCGCAGCCGTGCAGAAGAACAGCCGGCAGGCAACTGTTCGGCGCCCTCCTCGGCAGTCGCCCCGGCGAGGTACTGGCTGATGCACAACAACCCCGCCCCAGGCAGTGACAGGCTGCACTCGACAGCCTTGCTGACGCGCAGGCGCCCCAACGCCGAGGCCATCAGCCAGGTCAACACCAGGCTGGCTGCCACGTTGGTAAGGTAATCCAGATCGATGGCCTCCGCCTGTCCACGTGCCCGGCCATGTACCGCCATCAGGCCGCAGGCGGCCTGCAGGGTGAATTCGCTGATAGCCCTCGGGGCATCGCTGACCCAGCCGGAGATGCTGCAGTGGACCGGTTGCATGCCCTCGCCTTCCAGCCGATAGATCCGCCGCCGCCCGTCACCTGACGCATGGCGAACCTCCAGCCCCAACGCCCGCGCCTGGACGCTCAAGGCGCGCTGCAGCGGATCATGTGGGTCGGCGAAGGGGCCGAGCAGCCGGCAGCCGCCCAGCACGGTCGGCGAAACATCGCTCATCGTGCGCCTCCGGCGACGGCGTGTAGGAGGGTGAGTTCATCGTGGTCGCTCACAGCAGTGTCAAGGTTATCGAGAAAACGGATGTCCTCATCGTTGAGGTACAGGTTGATGAAGCGATGCAGTTGCTGCTCGTCCATCAGCCGCTGGCGAATGCCCGGGTAGCACCGCTCGAGGTCTTCGACGACCTCGCGCACCGTCTGCCCTTGGGCCTGGACACGCTTGCTGCCGTGGGTGTAGCTGCGCAACAGGGTGGGAACACTGACAAAAACCGGCATGGGGTACTCCTCGGCCACAAGGCCGATAACAGGAAGAATCGGACGGTGGCGCGGCTCAGGCCGCGCGGGTGCCGCTGTCGATGATGCGCAGGCTCTCTTTGATCACCTTGCCCTACGCGATGCGGTAGCACCGCACAGGATGCTCGCAGCCCAAGACGGTAGAGAGGATCAGGTAGTGAACCTGTGGCTCGTTGGCGAACTCGATATCGGCTTTGCTCGGATACCCTCGAGGGCGACCACGCCGTGGCCGGCTGGCTGCAGGACCAGCGCGGCGGCCGCGCCCTGCTGCGCAAGGGCCATGGCTGGGGCGTGGTGTTGTGCGCGGGTGATTCGCTACTGGACCCGGCTTCCCTGCGCAGCGCCGGGCTGCGTGAACAGGGCGCCGAACGACTCAGCCAGGCGGTGCGCGAGGCCGAACGCAGCCAGCCAACCGAACGGATCAGGCAGTTCGCGCTGTTTCACGGCGTGGTCAAGGACGCCGCTCACGGCAATCACTGAAATCCTGCTACTCAAGGGTCGGCATGTCCCAAGCACGGGCAAGCGGGCCTTGCAGTTTCGTCAAGACAGCACGTATAAAACCAACCCCGTACCTGCTTGCCGGCAGCAAAGCATGAGAAAACACTATGTCATTGCGTGCACTTCGTTCTTTGATCGCTATCGCTCAGCACGGCTCGTTTGCGCGAGCGGCAGACACCGTCCATCTCACCCAATCGGCAGTGAGCCTGCACGTAAAGTCGCTTGAAGAAGAGTTCAATGCCGCTTTGTTCGACCGCTCGCGGCGCTTGCCCGTGCTAACCGACGCTGGCCATCTGGCCGTGGAGCGCGCGCACGAGATCATTGCACTTTACGACAGCATTGCTTCGGACATTGGGGCTGATAACGAGCTGCGCGGCCGACTGAAAATCGGCGCCATCCAGACGGCATTGGCCGGTGCCTTGCCACTTGCCCTCGCCGCACTGGCCGCCGAACACCCTCACCTGCGCATAAACGTAGCCTCGGGCATGTCTGCCGAATTGGCCACGCGCGTAGAGGCGGGCGAGTTGGATGTCGCGATCACTACAGAGCCGGTGAAACCATACCCCTACGGCCTGGTCAGTACGACACTCTATGAAGAAGGCTTTTGGATCATTGCGCCGAGCTCATGCGCAGGCCTGGATTTTCGACAGCTACTTCAACAACTCCCCTTCATCCGCTTTGACCGCAGGGCCTGGGCCGGGCGCACCATTGATCGAGAGCTTCGGCGGATGCGCCTGCGGGTGAAAACCAGCATGGAGCTGGACAGCCAGGATGCAATCATCCAGATGGTTGCCAGCGGTTTGGGGGTGTCAGTGGTGCCGCTATCGAACCAAAACCTCGAAGACCTCAAGCACCTGGACGTGCAGCCGTTCGGATCACCGCAAAGCACGCGTCGCGTTGTGCTTCTGGAACAAGAAGAAAGACCACTCGCACGGCTGGCGGCAGCGCTGGCGCAAGCGGTCAAACAGCACGCGCCTACGTGATGACCCATGATTAAAACTTGTTGAACCGTGAATTTTAAATCGTTTTTACTTTAGGTCTCGAGTTCATATCGTAGTGCCCATCCCACTGTATTGCGAAGGGCACCATGCACAATATCGAAACGCCAAACAGCGCTTTCCAATCGCCGATTCTGCTCATGGCCAAACGTGCCGCCGCAATGCGCGCCGCGGGTCGAGACATCGTTGACCTGACGCTCGGTGAACCTGACTTCAACGCCCCCGCGCACGTAATAGAAGCTGCGCATCAAGCCTTGGGCAGCCGCCTGAGCTATGCCCCGTCAAACGGCATTGAGCCCCTGCGCCGTGCTATTCGTATGCGGGCCTGGGAAGATCGCGGGTTGGACTTCGGCGATGATCAAATCGCGGTGGGATGTGGCGCAAAGCAGATTATTTTCAACGCATTCCAGGCTACCCTAACGCCCGCTGACGAGGTTATCGTCCCCGCGCCCTACTGGGCCAGCTATCCCGCCATGATTAAGATGTGCGGCGCGCAACCGATCATCCTGCCGACCACCGCTTCGCAAGGCTTCAGGCTGACTGCAGAGCACCTGACAGCGGGTCTGCGCCGAGCAGTATCGCCCAAGTGGGTGGTGCTCAATGCGCCCGGCAATCCTTCAGGGGCACTTTACTCAAAGCGCGACCTCCACGCGTTGGCTGACGTTCTGCGCCAGTACCCGAAGGTGATGGTGTTGTCCGACGATATCTACGCAGAAATCCGCTTCACCCAGGAGCCTTATCTGACACTGGCGTCAGTAGCGCCAGATCTGGCAGAACGCATCCTCATTGTCGACGGCGTATCCAAAGCCTATGCCATGACAGGTTGGCGCGTCGGCTGGGGGTGCGGGTCGAAATCACTGATTTCGGCAATCACTACCGTGCAATCACAAAACTGTACACAGACCAGCACCTTGAGCCAACGTGCTGCAGTGGCTGCGCTTGAAGGGCCACGAGACTTTCTGGCCGAGCGCAACGCGATCTATCGGCAGCGCCGGGATGCTGCGCTTCACGTCCTGCGCTCGAGCAACAAGCTGCAGGTGCCCTGCCCGGAGGGTGCGTTCTATCTACTTGCGCAGCTCAAAACGAGCATTGACGACCAAGCTCTTGCGCTTGATCTACTCGAAGCCGGCATCGCAACGGTTCCCGGAAGTGCCTTTGGACTGCCTGGGCACCTGAGGCTTTCTTTTGCCACAGACGAAGCCACCTTGGTTGAAGGGTGCAAGCGCTTGGTTAGTGCGCTGGAGGCGTACGCGTGACGGCCGAACTTTTAATAGCACTTGCTCCTATCGCATTGCTGATTGTCATGGGTACCTGGCTCAAGCGCAGTCGATTTTTGCAAGACAGCTTCTGGGCACAGGCCGAGCGCCTGGGTTACTACGTTCTGCTGCCGGCGCTTTTTCTGCACGGTCTGGCGACCGCCAAGCTGGACAATGTACCCGTCCAAGGGATGATCATGGCGCTTGTCCTTTCGACGGTCATGGTCGCGGTGCTGATGGTCGGTGCCCGTCCGTTGATCAAAGACAACGACGCGGCGTTCACGTCCATTTTCCAGGGCGCGGTGCGCTTCAACAATTATGTAGGCGTCTCAGTGGTGGCCGGCTTGTTCGGCGCCCAGGGCATCGCGCTGGCTGCCGTAGCCAATGCGGCCATAGTGCCGACAGTGAACATTCTGTGTGTACTGGTGTTCGCCCGCTACGGCACAGGGGGCGGAATGTCTGTGTGCAAGGTTGCCAGGCAAGTGGCACTTAACCCACTTGTTCTGGCCTGCTTCGCAGGTATAGCGCTTCAGGCGCTGGGGTTGGGCCTGCCGGTTGGCATCGAGCCGGTGATCAAGGCTTTAGGGCAAGCGTCGTTGCCGTTGGGCTTGCTTTGTGTGGGGGCTGCGCTTGAGCTGGGCTCTGTACGCAGTTGGTTTCGACCCGTCGCGTATTCATCGGTGGTCAAGTTTCTGATCATGCCGCTGATGACGCTGTGCGCTTGTCATGTGGTGGGGCTGGGCGGCAAGGCCGCCATCGCGGCATTGCTTTTCCAGGCACTGCCGACCGCCTCATCATCCTACATCATGGCGCGGCAGCTAGGCGGGGATGCGCCCCTGATGGCAGGAATCATTGCCAGCCAGACGTTACTTGCAGCAGTGGTTCTGCCCATTGCTGTGATCGTCTTGATCCCCTGGATCTGATACCAGAACTGGCACGGCCCCTCAAGCACAGAGGGTCTGCACATCGCCAGCCAACATACCCGGCATGTGATCCATCAGATGATGGATCCAGGTGCTGGTGCGCACATCCGTCTGCTGCCGGCTCGGATAGATCGCATAGATAGCACCAGGCCGAGCATGGTAACTTGGCAACACCTGGAGCAGACTGCCGTTGCGCAAACCCTCAGCTGCCGCATATGCCGGCAGCAAACCTATTCCCAACCCCGCCACGATCGCCGATCGCATTGCGTCTTCCGAATCAACCCGTAGTGGCGTCTGCGCCAGCGGCACCTTGACTGGCCCAGAAGGGCCGTAAAGCTGCCAATCATCAGAGTGCCGCGCACCATCACAAAAGCTGAGACAGGCATGCGCACGCAAATCCTGCGCACCTTCCAAGGGAGCATGGCTCGCCAGGTAGCCTGGCGACGCGCAGAGAATCGCGTCTACGCTACCCAGTGCCTGCACACAGTACGCCACCTGAGGCGGTGAGTTCTGCAACAGGATCGACATGTCATAGCCATCCTTGTACAGGTCTGGCAATCGGTTGGATAGCGTCAGCTTGAACGTGACCTCGGGATAGCGTTTACGGTATCGGGTGATCAGGTCCACCACGTAGTGCTGTCCCAACCCGTGCATCGCGTGGATACGCAACTCCCCCATCGGCCGGTTGTGCTGTTGCTGCACCTCGCTCTCGGCCGTGTCTACCAACGTAAGTATCTGCTCGCAGCGTGCCAGATACCGTTTGCCTGCTTCTGTCAGGGCGACACGGCGAGTGGTGCGATTGAGCAGGCGAATACGCAGGTGTGCCTCCAGTTGCGTGAGCATACGGGAGATGTTCGCCGTGCTGGTTTGCAGTCGTTCAGCCGCGCCCGTCAGGCTGCCCGCCTGGACCACGGAACGAAACGCGCGCATGAATTGCAGTACATCCATCGTCAGAGCCTCGAAGTGGGTTGAATATCATGTCGCTGTCGGGCGAGCCCTCGGTCCGCCCGTGCAAACACACAGCCCTAGCCGGGCACTGGCAACCAACGCCGAAAGCTGACCGCACCTTTGCCACTGAGTGGGCTCCATGAGAAGTCCCACGGTGGCGACGGCAGTTGCTTGCTGTCTTCAAGCGTAAATGCGCCAGCACGCGCCCCCTGCTTCCACTCCACCACCACCTCGCCCATCGGTTGCCAAGCCAGTACCAGGCCACGGGCTTGGGAAACATCACTGGCAACCCACAACGCCGCCGCTGCGACTAGAAAAGCTTCGATGTGCTTATCGGTAACCTGGGCCTTGTAAGGCGAACTCAGCAGCCAGCGGCAGACGCTGACGTAATAGGTCCAGTCCAGTGACGGATGATTCCGATAGGCCCAGGTCATGAAACGACGAAATAGCTCCAGACCTTCAGGAGGGTCCAGTTTGAGCAAGCTCGGACATACATCGAACAACGTATGCCAGTACGGCAGCAGGCGTGCGTCAAGATGCACGAAACTGCGGGCATTGCAGGGGTAATCGGGAAACGGCAACAAAAAATCACCGTTGCGAGCTGCATTACCGGGGACCGGCACCGCCGGAGAGGTCAAGGCGCGAGACATCGCGTGCTCCTGAAATCATTAGCCATCGGCAGGCTCGCACGTCAGCAGAACGCTGAAGGGCGACAACCTGTATTCACTTCGGATCAGAGGATTGATGCAGGCGAGGCGCGAGGGTTGATCGATGGCCAGTCATGACGGGGCGAACGGTGTTGACCGCTGGCCTGAGGGACCTCAGGAGAAATTTGTGGCAGCCAGCGCGAGAGCAGCAGGCTAGCCGTAATCGGCACCGGACCGTTTGCCTGAGAACAACAGCAATGCCCCGAGTCCGACACTTGCGAGGAACTGACCGGGTCCTTGTCTACCGCCAGATACTGCGCGCCACCGGAAGCGCAGTAACTGCCGGAAAGCAGTTGCACCAAGCTCAGCTCACCCGCAACACTGGCCACGGACAAGGCGAACACCTTGAACAACATCGCCATCAGCGCTGCTATCCATAAATTGTCCCAGGTGGTTTTACTCATGCCGCAGCGCTGCACTGTCAAACCACTCTCGGGCGGGAGTCAACGCGCAGCGCTAGACCCGCCAGTACTGGCGAGATAATCAGATAGTTCATGGCTCATGCCCTTGACAGCTGACGATCACCTGGGCGCACCACCTACGTTCTGACGGACGTGAAAATGGACGATCAGGCGCCCTGGAGCATGAGCAAAAGCTCGCTCCAGCACTCGAGTGCAGATAGTCTCAGAGAGGGGATGCGCGTGGGTTGGCCGAGGGCCAACAATATCGAGGCGGCGCCTCAGTGCGCACCTCAGCATTGATCAGGCGTCGATTGGCGCGTGCCAATAACCAGAACACGCCAAATAGAAACAGCAGGCAAAAAAAGGATGCCGAACACAACGGGCAAGCGAATGGGCTGCTCAATTCTTCGGTTACAAGCGCGCTACCCTCCTCGGCCTGGAGCGTCGAGGTGTCGCCACCAAGACTGCAGAACACACCGCTGATCCCTATCAAGGCAAAGCCCAGCGCCTGACCGTGCCCCAGCCCACAGGAAAACACATTGAACAGGACACAGAAATACAGTGCCCAGGTAGTGAGAGGACGGTGGGAGTGGTTGCGATTCATGGCACGGACTCTAGCACCGAAAGCGCTCAGGTTGAAGCACACCTCCTGAGCAACCTGGGTGCGACACCCTGCCACAGCCATCAGTCTTCGCTGCGGCCAGATGCCGAGTGGCGCATGGCGCATGGCGCATGGCGGGGCAGATTGTCGCAGTTGGTGATGCCTGGCACGGTCTTTAAAGTGACGCCGCCGTCGCATCGACGACTTTGCACCATTCAAGAATTTACTGCCAGCAAGCTCGCCCAGGACCTGAGCGCTTATTCCAGCAACCGGCGCCGAAAGGTGCCGTCCCGTGAGGCTTAAACATTATGAGCATGTTCGAGGCGTTGGACCTGGCCCGAATCCAGTTCGCATTCACTATTTGATTTCACATCCTTTTCCCTGCCATCACCATTGGCCTGGCCAGTTATCTAGCGGTACTTGAAGGCCTTTGGCTCAAGACCCAGCAAAGCGTTTACCGCGACCTCTACCACTTCTGGTCGAAAATCTTTGCCGTGAACTTCGGCATGGGCGTTGTCTTGGGCCTGGTCATGGCCTACCAGTTCGGCACCAACTGAAGCCGCTTCAGCGACTTCGCGGGTGCTGTGACCGGGCCGCTGCTGACGTATGAAGTACTGACCGCGTTCTTCCTTGAAGCGAGCTTCCTCGGTGTGATGCTGTTCGGCTGGAACCGCGTGGGCCGTGGCCTGCACTTCTTTTCCACGGTGATGGTGGCGATTGGCACACTGGTTTCAGCTTTCTGGATTCTCGTGCGTAATTGCAGTCACTTGACCACCTGTTTGCATCCGACGTGACCAGTCATTTGCATCGACTTGACCAGTCGCTCGCGTGGGGGGCTTGCCAGTGGCTCACCGGTAATCGTTGGCCTGTTCCTTGGATGTCCATGCCCGACCTAACTCAAGGCAATGGAACGTTGCGATGGAGATCGGGCATTTTGCCCACCACTACTCAAGCCTGCTCACCCTGCTCATGAGGTATTACTCAACGCAGGCACCGCCCGCGAAACCGCTGAAAAATGGAATATCCGCGCAGAGGACATGGATTACATCTACAACTCAGACAGCTAACTCTTAACGCACAGACCAAGCCCTCAATCGCTGTCTGTTGGATGATGGCTGCTCCGGCAGGCACAGCCAGGAACTGATCTCCCGCCGACCTAGAACTTGAAAGCGAGGCTCAGCTCAACGCTTCGTGGAGCACCGAGGTAGATCTGGGTCGCTGAATAGCCTGAGTACTCGCCATAGAACCTATCGGTGAGGTTGCGCCCGCGAAGCGTCAGGGTCGCATTCTTCATTTCATAGGCAATCGACGCGTCGAGCGTCGTGTAGCCCTCAACGAAATAGGTGTTGGCGGTGTCGGTGTAGAAGCCGCCTGAGTGCCTGACGTATGCGCCGACTGTGATTGGAACGGATTCGAAACGATAGATCAGTGCTGCATTGGCGGTTGTTCGTGGGACGTTGACCGGATGGTTACCGGAGCGGTCAGCACCGCCTGCCTCGACAAGCTCTTCGTAATGCGCATCGACAACCGAACCCCCGAGGTCGGCCCGCAGTTGCGAGGTGAGCTGTGCCGAGCTCGTCAGCTCAACGGCGCGCGAGCGCTGTTTGCCGCCCTGCACGGTCCAGGTGCTGTCGTTGGGATTGCGCGTCAGAATATCTTCGAGGTCGATCTGGTACAGCGCACCAGTCAAGCTTGTCCGTCCGTCAAACATCGACGCCTTGAAGTCCACTTCCACGGACCGGCCCTTGGAGAGGTCGAAGTCGCCGTTGGCCGAGGAAATGAGCAAAAGCGACGAGACCGGCGTTACGGCGGTGCTGTACTGCGCATGGAGTTGGATGTCAGGGGTCAGGTTGTAGACGGTGCCTAGGCGCCAAGAGAACGGGTCATACGTGGGGCGAAATTTCTGTGCTGTGCCCAGAGTTACGTCTTCCACCGTGCGGCGCAGATTGATGTCCTCATAACGCATTCCGCCAATCAGCAGCCAGTCGTCCGTGAGGTTGAAGGCGTCCTCGGCAAAGACGGCGGTGTTGTCCATATTCGACTGATACAGCACGTTGCGCCCTGCGCCCGGCCAGTTTTGCGCGGCGCTTGAGGGGAAGCTGCCCACGTCGGGATTCCACGGGTCTACTGATGTGGTGGTCCCGTTCTGCCATGGATTGTTCAGATCGGTGTAGCTATACTCTGCTCCCACACTGAACCGGTTCCGGAATCCGCCAATAAGCTGATCAGTGCTGGCCGAGAGGCGTTCGTTCCAGAACTGGTGGTCGTAGCTGACCCGCTGCACGGTTCGGTTGAACATCCCGGTGCCGGCGTTGTAGTTCTGCTCGGAAGAAACGAAGAACTCCCTGTGAGCGGTGTAGTAGCTGATGATGTTGTTGAGGGTCCAGTCTTCGCTCAGGCGGTAGTCGGTGGTCCAGCGCCATGACGTGCTGCGCGCACCGGAGTTGGCACCGTCAGGGTTGTAGTTGCTGCGTCGCAGCGACTTGTCGATCACCAGGCCATTCTTGCTGCTCACGATGCCACTAGGGTTGCGAGCCACAGACGCCGGCACCAGTAGGGAGCCGTTGTAGGTGGAGTCGTATTCGTCATAGTCATGATCAAACGCGAAGATCATCGACAGATCGTCGTTGGGTTTGAACAGCAAGCTTGCGCTGATGTTGAGCGTGGTCGTTTCCTGGTCATCGACGTCGTAGAAACCGTCCGAATTCACGTAACTGACATCAGCACGCAGCGCCATGGTGTCGTTGAGAGGCTGATTGACGCCGATCGCAGCCCGCTTGGTTCCGAAACTCCCGGTGCTGATCAATCCTTCGAGCTTCTGCTCGTCCAGGGTCGGCTTGCGTGTGACCAGGTTCACCGCACCGCCCAGAGAGCCCTCGCCATACAGGACAGACGCGGGGCCTTTCAGTACCTCAATCTTTTCGTACTTCCAAGTGTCCATGTCGCGTGTGGTGACGGTTGAGGCAGCCACCCGCACGCCGTATTGCATAACGTTCACGGTGTTCCCGGTGAAGCCGCGCATTGAGATGACGGCCGGGTTGCCTGGCACGTTACCCACGGTCACGCCTATCACGTCGGCGAACGCCTCTTTGGTGGTACGCAGCCCTTTCTACTGCATATCGGCCTGGGTCTTGGTCTCGATGGATGCTGGTGTTTCACGGGCGGTCAGGCCCAGGCGGCTACCCACGGCATTCGGGGTGTCCAGGTGCAGGCGGTCGTCAGCTTCATTGATCGGCTGACCACTCACTTGGGTCGCTGGAAGCTCAAGGTTGATGGTTGGTGCAGGTTCGGCAAGTGCGCTTTTGCAGGCCAGGGGAAGCAGGCAGGCAGCAGCGATCTGCACGGCAAGTCGCAAAGAGTTCATGGATCGTCTCGATGTAAGGTCGGAATACACGGTAGCCTCACCGATGGTGAGTGAGTTGCTCGAACGGGCCTTTACGACATCGAGCCTGCAGGTGGGGCGTGACTCATGGCTCCGGGGAATACCGGGACATCACGCGCAGCGAGACGCAGGGAAAACGGATTGCCGTAGCAGGTAGCGACGGCTCGAAGATACAGCCCAGTCTGACTCTGTGGGATGCCTGGGGTGTGGAAAAACAGTGAGCAATACCCGCAAGCATCCAGCAGGTCATGCAAATGGGCCTTTGAATGCCCATAACCATGCTCTGTGGCTGGCATGGCCATGCAGTGATCAGGCACCTCAGCGGCTGTTACACGCTGCACCCATGCGCTGCCCTGGCCGATCAGCGGCCCGAGCACCACTATGAGCATGGCGAAGATCGCCAAACTGATTCCAGGTTGGCGTCCTGCCATACGCATCAGATCACGGGGTTTCATCCGCCGTCCTGGCGGTGGTTGCCCGTTGGGTCAGAACCAGATCAAGGGCCAGCAGCAACACTAGGCTGCCCCCCAGCACAGGCAACGCATAACCGAGCAGCGCACCGACCACGATCAGCCCATAACGACCAGGCGTGGGGATCTCGCACCACGCTGTGAGGAGTGTTGGCTGACGTGCGATGACCGGCCGGCGCCGCCACCACATCAGGTAGCCGAGAATCACCATGAGCGCCAAGCCCAGGCCTGTCACTACCAGGATCAACTGATTAAGCGGACCGAACAGCAGCCCCATGTACACGTCGATTCCCCACCGCGTCAATTTGGCTGCGAGGGGATAATCCAAGAATCTGGCGTCGTCCACGACTTGCAGATTGTGTGGGTCGATCGATACAGCGTCGACCTGGGTCGGCAGGCCGGGCGCGATCTCCCTGACAATCCAGGCACTGGCATCATCCCGGCCCGGCTTGATCTCAACCTTGCCGGCGTTAATCCCCGCCGAGCGTGCACTGTTGAGCACACCGAGGAACTGCTTGGCCTGCTGAGGTGACATGGACATGTTCATGTCCATCGCGTGGTGATTGTGCTCAGCATGCTGGTCGACCACTGCGGGTGATGTTTTAGGGCCAAGAACAGTACTGACAGTAGGCGTACCCCAACCAAACTGCGCGCGTAGTACGCCGATGTTGCCACCTGCAAAGCGTGACCAGGTGAGTCCAGTCGCCGAGAAGAACAACAACCCCAGCAGCAACCACAAGCCGGCGGTTCTGTGCAGACTGCGGATGCTTTTGCGACGCCCCGTAGCCGCAGGGTTGGCCAGCCAAAGCGCCAAGCCGCCGAGAGCGGCGACCCACAGCCAGGAAGCAGCCAGTTCGCTATAAAGACGCCCCGGATCGCCGAGCAACAGGCTTCGGTGGAACTGATCTATCGCGGTTCGCAGCGGCAACACACCGCTGGTGCCATACACATTCAGCTCTCCCAGCACCTCTGCCGTGACCGGGTCGACGAACACCGCCCGGCTCTCCGACGCCCCGTGGCTGGCGTCAGTGAACATCACCCGAGTGGTATCGCCTGCGCCCGGAGCAGGTCGCACGGCGGTGATGACCGCATGGTGCCCTGCAGCGTGCTGGGCACTTTGAATTTGTTCGTCCAACGGTTTGGCTGGACCTTGGCGCGACTTTGCAAGACATCTGCGTACAGCACGCTTTCCAGTTGCGGGGTAAATGCGTATGCCTGACTGCTGGCCTGACGCTGCATAACGTTGCGCTGGCGAGTGACACTGCCGTTGTCGCTGCTGCGCAAGCCACTCCCGCACAAGAGAGCAAGGCGAGCTGGACGCTGGAGCCTCTGATCGTTAAAGGACAGCGTACGAGTTATAGCGAAGCCAATTCGACATCGGCCACCCGCACCGATACACCGGTGAAGGAAGTACCGCAGTCAGTCCAGGTTATTACCCGCTCACTGATCGAGGAGCAGTCCAGTGCCACCCTGGGTGATGCACTGCTCAATGTATCCGGCGTCCGTCCGACCAAGCCGGAGGAAACGCTGTTCACCCAGCCCATCGTGAGGGGCTTTCCAGCAGAAATTTACATGAATGGCATGCCCGCTTTCGGCGGGACAGCCGCCTATATTGATCCCACCAGCATGATGGGTGTCGAACGTGTGGAAGTGCTCAAAGGGCCAACCTCGACACTGTATGGCGGCGGCCTGGGTGCCCCGCTGGGTGGCCTGATCAACGTGGTGAACAAGCGCCCCGAAGCCAAGCCGAGCGCATTGCTGTCAATGCGAACCGGCAGTTTCGACACCATCAACCCGGCGATTGATCTAAACACACCAATCAACGACAACAGCGCTGCCCGTCTGACTGCCGAGTACCAGAAAAACGGCAGTTGGATTGACCAAGTCGAGGGTGAGCGCTGGTCTATCCAACCGAGCATTGCCTTCAAGCTATCTCCTGACACAGAGCTGCTGCTGCGCGGCCAGTACGACAAACGCAGCCAGTTGGAGTACTCAGGCCTGCCGGCAGAGCAAGCGCTGCGCGGGCAGATTGACCGCAATGCTTTTCCTGGTGCAGGCCGTGGTCAGCCGCATACCACCATCGAAAACCGCCTGAGCGCTGCGGAACTGACCCACCACTTCAACGACGACACGCGCCTGACCGTCACCGGTCAGTCTTACGAAATGCAGGCACGGGACTATGGCAGTTGGGCCTTGGGTGCAACTGATCGGTAGCGGCTCCGACGACCTACTCGATCTACAAGCTCTACCTGCCGGGCAGTGTTCGTGAAAGTACCCTGGACGCCAACTTGGCGTTCAACGTCGACGCGCTCGGTGGAAAGCATGAGCTATTGGTAGGGGCAACCTACGACAGCACGCACTTCTGGTCAGCGATGTCGGGTGCCGAGTATGTCGGTGAGCTGGATCTGACCAATCCCATCTATGACTTGGACTACGGTACGACCCCGCTGCTTTCGGCGGGCAGCGCAACGACGAATGATTACCGAGCCAGCGCGCTTTATCTGCAGGATCAGGCCACCTATGGACGCTGGCACCTCCTGGCGTCCTTGCGTTTCACAAGTATCGATCTCAAACAGGAAGGAGTTGTCGGCGATATCGACAAGCGATACCACCGTGCTACGCCACGGTTTGGCGTCACCTATGACTTGACCGACAGCCTGGCCCTGTATGCTGCCTATGCGGAAGGTTTTCGCGGTGCGTTCAACTTCACCGGGCTGGAGGCACCCAAGCCCGAGCTTTCCCGCAACTACGAAGCTGGTGTGAAACTCGCGTTCACCGATATTGGCCTGTCTGGCACCCTCGCGCTTTTCGAGCAGACAAGACGCAACGTTGCGACCCTCGACCCCGACCCGGCCAACGCGGTGATGGGCTATAGCGTGCAGAGTGGAGAACAACGGGCCCGCGGCTTCGAAACGTATTTGACCTGGGAGCCGACGCCAGCCGTGTCGATTCTCGCCAACTACGCCTATACCCAGGCCGAAGTCCACGAGGACAACTCCATTCCCGCGGGTGACGGCCTGCCAAGGGTTCCGAAGCACAGTGGTCGCCTGGCCGCTCGCTACCGCATTCTCGATGGCGCCGCCAAAGGCCTTTCTTTCGGCGTGGGCGTCACAGCGCTCAGTGCCCGCGAACTGACCCTGCCCAACACCGTATCAGTGTCTGGTTACGCGCTTCTCGACGCTCAGGCCTCCTACGACTTCGACCGTTGCAGCGTGTCGCTGTCGGGTGTGAACCTGGCTGGACGCAAAGTCTTCGAAACTTACCAGTACTTGGGCTCGCCATTGGTGCTGCGAACGCAGCCTCGCTCGGCGTACGTCACCCTTAGTGCTCGCTTTTAAGGACCTCGACATGATCGACAACCAACGCCGCAACCTGCTGCTTGGCGCCTTACTGGCCCCGCTGATGAGCAATTCTACCCTGGCCGCCAGTGCATCCGGGTCGATGCCCCATGCACATGCCATTCCCAGCATGGGATCCGAGATGGACAAGGTGAAGTGGATGGGCGATGAGCAGATCGGCATGCTGGTGTATCCCGGCATGACGGTAATGGATCTGATCGGCCCGCACTGCATGTTCGGCTCGCTCATGAGCGCGAAAATCTACATCATCGCCAAATGACTTGACCCGGTGACCAGTGATGCCGGATTGACGGTAATTCCAGACACGACCTTTGAAACCTGCCGGCGCGATCTGACCGTGCTGTTTGCACCCGGCGGCACCGACGGCACCCTGGCCGCTGCATCAGACCCAGCGACCCTGGAGTTCTTCGCCGACCGTGGTGCCCGTGCCAAATACATCACCAGTGTGTGCTCGGGTTCGCTGATCCTGGGGGCTGCCGGATTGCGCAAGAGTTACAAGGCTACCTCGCACTGGTCCTGTAGAGATGCGCTGGCCGGGTTTGGTGCAATCCCGACTGATGCGCGCGTCGTTCGCGACCGCAACAGGATCACCGGTGCAGGGGTTACCGCTGGTTTGGACTTCGGCCTCTCCATGGTGGCCGAACTGCGGGACCAGACCTACGCCGAGTGCGCACAACTGATGAGCGAGGACGACCCCGAGCCGCCGTTCAACGCAGGCTCGATGAAGACGGCCCCGGCAGGCGTGCAAATGGCAATGATCGATCTGGTGGCTGACTTCAGCACAAAAGCTGCAGCGCTCGCCGCAGCGAGTAAAGGATAAAGGTAGCCCTTTCACGAAAGACGCCTTTCGAGACGCAGATAGACAAAAGCCGGGGCGGTACGCCATCCCGGCTTTTGTTTGACCCGATGAAAAACCCTGCCAAGAGTAAAACACCGGATCAGGTCCAACTTAGCACGGCTTCCGAGCGATGCAGGCCTGCGACACCCTGCCGCACCGCTCATCACAATCTGCCGGACCACGTTCCCCCCGCACCTGTGCGGCTGGAGGTCGCACCTGACAGATCCCACTGCCCTCATAGATTCTGGATTTCCGAAAAAACTTGAGAAATTGGTCATGAAAAAAACACTGACGCTGCTTGTTTGCCTGGCAATCGCCAACCTGGCCCAAGCGGCTCAAGATCCGGAGACGGTATTCAACCGCTCCTGCCAGATGTGCCACAACGGCCTGCTGCCCATGGCGCCAAAGAAAGGCGACCACGAAGCCTGGAAACCTCGACTGGCAAAGGGCGACGAGGTGCTGATCAAGCACGTGACTGAGGGGTTCAACGCGATGCCGGCACGCGGTTTGTGCGTGGACTGTACGGCAGAAGACTACAAGGCTGTCATCGATTATATGTCCAGATAACCCCGGAACCGGTATCCCCCTGGCGGTCAGCTGCACTAGGAGCAACTCAGCTGCGGCAGGCTGTCGCACCTGGCGTAAACGCGAAGCATTGCTAAAGTGCCCCATCGCCCCCAACAGCAGCGGCCATCGAGCAATGGATATGCATCGACAAACAGAACGCCGCCGCTCAATAGCCTGGACGCTCTACGCCAGCCTTCTGTTCGCCGTGCTTCATTGCGGCCTCGGGCATGGCCAGGTAATCGGCCTGATCCCAAATGGCATGGGCGGAACGTTCTGCGGCCAGGGTGTAGCGACGCTCAATCCCAACAGTGTCGCCCCTTGGCTTGGCGACACCTTGGCAAGCGGCAGCACGATCGACTGTCCACTGTGTAGCCCCACCGGCCTTGCGTTCACATCTCGGCTTCCAGTCCCTCCCGTCGCCCACCTAGACAACGCGTTACCCCTCACCTTGCCCGTGGCCTGGCCGCGCCAGCTTTGGCTTGCAGCCAACCCACGCGCCTCACCTACAGAAGCCTGACCAAGGCTCATACCCAATCGTGCACCGAGCTTGATGACCATGGCGAATAGTCATGCGCACAAGACAGGCCCGTCACGGCTGTATTTCGCAACAGGAATATCCAGAGCATGAATAACAAAACACTTTGCTGCGCTGCCGCACTCGCCTTTTCCAGTGGAGCCACGCTGGCTCAGACCAACACGATGGAGTTGGCCGAAACCTCGGTGGTCGGCACCTCGGTCATCGATCAGAACAACGTCGACAGCTTCGGCAGCCTGACCACTGTGGTCGGCCAGGAGCAAATCCGCGACCTCAATGCCTTGGACCTGTCCTCGGCCCTGCGTCGCACACCTGGTGTGGTCGTATCGCGCTTCAACCCGGTCGGCTCGTTCGGCGGTGCCGAGGGTGGAGCCGTGTACATCCGTGGCATGGGCGCCAGCCGCCCGGGCAGCGAGATCAAAACCTACATCGACGGCGTGCCGTTTTACATGAGTGTCTGGGGCCACCCACTGCTGGACCTGCTGCCGATCAACGCGATGCAGAGCATCAGCGTTTACAAAGGCCCTCAGCCGCAGAAGTTCGGCAACACCTTCGCGGCCATCGACCTGACGCCCAAGGTCGCCGAACAGGGCGACAACCACCATGGGGAGCTGCAACTCACCGGCGGCAGCTTCCGCACGGCCACCGAACAAGCCAGCCTGATTGGCCGGGAAGGCGATTTCGATTACCTGCTGGCCCAAGGTGCAGCCCACTCCGACGGTGACCGCAGTGACGGTGATGGCCGGCTGAACAATGGCATGGCGCGCTTGGGTTATCGGCTGAATGAGAACTGGAGCAGCGGGTTGCTGCTGCTGCATGCCAACAACCAGGTCTCCGACCCCGGCCAGAAGGGCCTGCCGGAAACCAAGAATGGTGAGTTCAATACCCGCGGCACGCTCGCTTCACTGTCCTTGGCCCACAATCACGAATGGGGCGATGGCAGCCTCAAGGTCTACCACAACGAAGGTCGTGGCTCAGCCCTTGACCAAACCGGCCTGGACGGCGACACCATCAGTGATTTCACCCTGCAGGGCATTCGCTGGGAAGAGCAATTGCGCCCGTGGCAAGGCGGCGAAGTGGCCTTGGGCCTGGACATCGACGAGAGCAAGGGCGAGGTCCACTTCAAACGCATCGCCCCGGCGCCACAAGCGAAGTTCGACGCGCCCACTCTACGCGTGACGTCGCCGCACGTCGCAGTCAGCCATGCCTTTGCCCTAAACGATACCTGGACCCTGACCCCGTCGGCGGGCGTACGCACGTATGAGCACAACGTGTTCGACAACGCCACCGCCCCGCACGCAGGCCTGCTGCTGTCATCGAATAATGTCGAATTCCGCGCCAACGCCTCGCGCGGCATCAACTACCCCGGCCTGGAAGCCTCGGTGATGTCGAGCCTGATCCCGGCGCTGGGTGAAACCTGGAAGGACCTGAAGCCCGAGAAAGTCGACCACCAAGAACTGGGCGTGCGCTTCAACCCCATCGACAGCGCCACCCTGGACCTGGCGGTGTTCAAGGACAAGCTGCAGGACCGCTACCTGTTCGCCTTCCCGCCATCGGTGTCACGCCCGTCGTATATCAACCTGGGTGACTACAACATCAAGGGCGCCGAAGCCACCTGGCAGCAACGCTGGACCAGCAACTGGAGCAGCTTCGTCGGTTTCACCTGGCTCGATCCATCGCTCAAGACCCTGCCCTACGCGCCGCAGAAATCGCTGTCGCTGGGCACCACCTACGAGACCGGGCCTTGGCGCCTGTCGGCTGATGCGCAGTACCAGAAGGACATGTACGTGCTGGCCGAGGAACGCACCGCCGGCGCCAGCAACTTCTCCAAAGTCGATAGCTTCACCGTGGTCAACATGCGCGTGGGCTATGCCGTGCCGGCGCTGGGCAAGGTCGGCGAAGTGTTCGTCGCCGTGGAGAACCTGTTTGACCGTGATTACGCCTACCGCACCAACTACCCGATGCCCGGCACTTCGGCGCAATTGGGTGTGAAGATGGGCTTCTGAGGCCCGCCACCGGACGCTGCCGACAGCCGTCGGCAGCCTTACAAGGAACAAGCACATGAAAGCACCGATCCTTGCCCTTCTGCTGGCCTGCAGTCCGCTGCTGGCTGTGGCCGATACCGCCAGCGAGCAGCAGAGTATCCAGCAACTGATGCGACACAACTTCGAACGCCCAGATTCGCCGCTGGACGTGGGCCCGGTTACCGTGCAGGACGACTATGCGGTAGCCGGTTGGTTACAGGACCAGCGCGGCGGTCGTGCCCTGTTGCGCAAAGGGCCTCACGGCTGGCGCGTGGTGTTGTGCGCAGGCGACTCACTGCTCGACCCGGCGACCCTGCGCAGCGCCGGGCTCAATGAACAGGACTCGGCCCAGCTGAGCCAGGCAGTACGCCAGGCCGAGAGTGAACAGCCAATCGAGCGGGTCAAGCAGTTCGCGCTGTTCCAGGGCGTGGTCAAGGTCGACAAGGGCGCCGCTCACGGCAACCACTGATCCACATCTCCCAGGGCCGGCGGGCTCTGTCTGCTGGCCCCGCCCCTTACACCTGAAGATTTACGAGCTACCCCATGCGCACCTTTCCCCTTTTCGCGGCAGCACTGGCCAGCCTGCTGGCTGGCTGCGGCGATCCACATGACAGGCCTGAGCCTGGCGAACACTTGCCCGGTGGCGCCACCACGGTACAACGTGCAGACAAGGATGCCTTCTCGATGCCTGCCGCGAACCTCTCGCCCACCAGGCGGATGGACTTCTTCGTCGGCAACGCCTTCTTTCGCGGTAGCTGGCATACGGCTCGCGATGATCAACGAAAAGGCGGCCGAGTAGGCCTGGGGCCTTTGTTCAACACCGATGCCTGCCAGAGTTGCCATATAAAGGATGGCCGTGGTTTCCCGCCTGGGGAGGCCAGCAGCACACCTGCGCTGTCCTCGCTGGTACGCCTATCGATCCCACCGAGCGCCGAGCAAGCCGCATTGATTGAGCGCCTTGGCGTTGTCCCCGAGCCCACCTACGGGGCGCAACTACAAGATGAAGCCATAGACGGACACGCGCCGGAAGGTCGAGTCCAATTGCACTATGAACCCTACGCCATCAAGCTTGCCGACGGCCAAACGGTCACACTGCGCAAGCCTTCTTTCACCATCGTCCAACTGGGTTATGGTCCGATGCATCCTCAGACGCAAATGTCATTGCGCGTAGCACCGCCAATGATCGGGCTTGGATTGCTGGAGGCTATCAACGACAGCGACCTGGAGCAGAACGCTGCGCTTCAGTCTGAGGCCAGAGGCCCGGTGCGTGGCCAACTCAACAAAGTCTGGGACGACTTGCACCAGCAAACACGCATTGGTCGCTTTGGCTGGAAAGCCGGCCAGCCTACGTTGGACCAGCAGAATGCCCACGCCTTTGCTGGAGACATGGGGCTGACCAGCAGCCTGCTGCCCACCGACGACTGTACCGAGCGTCAATCCGCATGCCGCGAGGCGCCCCAAGGGGGATCCCCGGAAGTCAGTGACAAGATTCGCGACCAAGTGCTGTTCTACACCCGGACCCTAGGCGTACCTGCGCGCAGAGATGCCGAGTCACCCCAAGTGCTCAAGGGCAAGAGCGTGTTCCATACCGCAGGGTGCGCGGCCTGCCATCGTCCATCCTATGTGACCGGGGAACACGCGCTACCGGAGCTTTCCGGGCAACGGATCTTCCCCTACACCGACCTGTTGCTGCATGACATGGGTGAAGGGCTGGCCGATCACCGTGGTGAGTTCCTTGCCAATGGCCGGCAGTGGCGAACGCCGCCGCTATGGGGGTTAGGGCTGACCGCCACAGTCAGTGGCCATACACAATTGCTGCACGATGGCCGGGCCCGCGATGTGCTGGAGGCGATCCTGTGGCATGACGGCGAAGCACGTAAGTCACGCGATGCGGTGATCGCCATGGATCGCGGGCGACGCGAGGCGTTGCTGGCGTTCCTGAATTCGCTGTGAAGTTTTGCCTTTGGGCGACGACTGTATCGGACGGTTCCGGTCCCTGAGGCCGGCGCCTACCGTATAGGCCAGTAGCATCGGCATCAGTACGCTGGCCAAAATCAACATTAGCCCCAACGTCTTTTCGCCGCTTGCGGCATTCCAAACGGTCAAACTGGCCGAGAGCTGCACACTGGACGGAATGATGAAGGGAAACAATGCCACGCCGATGCTGCACAACATCATGACGATGGTCAGCCCACTGCCGACCAAGGCCATACCTGCTCGACCTCGCACAATACTGTAAAGGCTCAGGACCGTGCCGCTGAGGGCCAGCAAGGGTGCCAGGCAAGCCAAGGGCCAGGCGCTGAAGTTGCCCTGCCAGCCTGCATTGCCCGGCAGTACAACGCTCTGGCCAGGGCTGCACAGCGTATGGGAGTGGACTGATGCTGCAAGCCTGTAGCCGCGTATATCCGCCGCTAGCCACAGCGCAGCTGCAGTGAAACAGACCAGGAACACGACACCCGCACGCCATGCAATTCGGCGAGACACTTTGCGCAAGGCGTTACTACCGCGCAGCATCACCCAGGTGGCGCCTAGCTGGCAGAACATGCTTAGGCTGATGACTCCGAGGAGCAGTGCGAAAGGCCTGAGCAGACCAGAGAACGTACCGTGAAACTGACTGGCTGCCAGCGCGCAGCGACTGAATGGCAATCCGAGGAAAAGGTTGCCCAACACGACGCCGATCAGCGCGGCGGGTATCAAACCGATTACCAGAGCACTCCAAGCCCCGAACGGTCGCAAAGACGACCCGTTGGATTGGCGCAACAATAAGAGCACACCCATGAGGCCACCCCCTACGCAAGGTAGTAAGCCCAGCGATGGCCAAATCACCACAATCGCGGAACACAGGGCTAGCAGCCAGAACAAAGTAATGTGCTGAGGCCAGTTGAACGGTCGAGTCTGTTGCGAAATAGCAGCACTCTGCGCTGCCATGAATGGCGTCAGGACACGCGCCCCCAGGTCCAGACCTTCAAGCAAAGCAAAGCCAATCAGCAGACCACCGATCAATAGCCACCAGACAAATTTCAGCAGTTCGTAGTCCATGGCTGGACTCCCCAGCGTAAAAAAAGCGGCCCGCCAATGGACGGGCCGCTGTCGTGTACCT
This sequence comes from Pseudomonas oryziphila, assembly GCF_003940825.1. Classification (NCBI taxonomy): domain Bacteria; kingdom Pseudomonadati; phylum Pseudomonadota; class Gammaproteobacteria; order Pseudomonadales; family Pseudomonadaceae; genus Pseudomonas; species Pseudomonas oryziphila. The sequence continues at coordinate 3,694,357 of NZ_CP034338.1, forward strand.
GTACTGCACCGTGGATGGGAAAACGGCATATCAGGCACTTGGAGATGCTAGGCGTTGACGGCGACGCCCCCAACTGCGACGCGCCGCCGCACCCTGGATAAAAACCCAATGATTTGCGTATCGGTGCGTTGGCACAGCACTGCATGCGGCAGAATGTCGCACAGCAGGTCTTTGCAATGACCGACATTACACAGGATTAACAGCCACTATACTTTCTCCTTGGCAAAATTAATGACGGGATTCCGTCATAGATAATCGTTTAGGAGTTTTCGATGAAATCGATCCCAAGTTTCGGTCTGGAAAAGAGCAAACGTCTGATAATCGGCCTATTGCTGGCCGGTTTTGGCACTGTCGCGCTGGCCGATGTCAAAGTCACGGTAGAACACGCCTGGGTCAGGGCCTCTGTACCCGGTCAAGCTGCCACTGGTGCCTTCATGCGTCTTACCGCTAGCGAGGACGCAAAACTTACGGCAGCGAGTTCTCCAGTGGCAGGTACCGTAGAAATACACGAGATGCATATGAAGGGCGATGTGATGAGCATGGCTCAAGTCGCAAGTATCGACCTTCCGGCAGGTAAACCGGTGTCGCTCGATACTCACGGCTATCACATCATGTTGATCAACCCGAAAGCGCCGATCGAAGCCGGCGCGACAGTGCCGCTGACCCTAACGGTCGTTGACGGTGGTGGCAAGCAGACCTCGGTCAAGGTCGATGCGAAGGTACGTCCTCTAGCCAGCGGCGAAGAGGACATGGCGCACTAAAAGTGCACTTTGTGGCCAAAATGCACCGGGGGCTGGCGAGCCTGACCCAACATGGGCATCTCCAGCCGCTGCTGTAGCACTTCGGTCTCTGCAGTTTCCACCAATTCGAGGATCAGTAGGCAACGCCTGTGATATCGCATGCCAGCCTCCGTCAAGGCAATCCGGCGTGTGGTGCGATTCAGCAGCCGGGTTGTCAGGTGAGCCTCAAGGCTGGAGAGTATTCGGGAAACGCTGGCAGTGCTGGTATCCAGGCGCTCAGCCGCACTGGTCAGGCTTCCTGCCTGGACAACGCAACTGAACACCCGCATGGCTTGGAGTACATCCATAGTCGCTATCTCGGTTGAATTCGAGTTCACAGGTAGAGTGGGGCTGCTGAAGGCTGCCCCGAGCGTGATCAAGGCTTAGCCGGGCACTGGTAGCCAGCGCCGAAACCGGCTCCCTCCCTTGGCTCTAAGCGGACTCCAGGAGAACTCCCAAGGTGGTGGTGGCAGGTCCTCTACCTCGTCCCACGTCGACATCAGCGGCCGTGCGCCAGACTTCCACTCCACTATTCGCTCGCCCATCGGCTGCCACGCCAGGACTAGTCCACGAGCCTGCGACACGTCGGTGGTTACCCACAGCGCTGCGGCGGCCACCATAAGCGCTTCGATATGTTCCTCACTCACCCGGGACTTGTATGGCGAGCTCAGCAACCAACGGCAGACACTGATGTAATACGTCCAATCCAGCGTCGGATGGTGCCGATAGGCCCAGGTCATGAAGCGCCGGAACAACTCCAAGCCTTCTGGTGGATCAAGCTTGAGCAGGCTCGGGCAGACATCGAACAAGGTGTGCCAATAAGGTAACAGGCGCGCATCAAGGGTGACGAAGCTGCGGGCATTGCAGGGATAGTCGGGAAACGGCAGAAGAAAATCGCCATTACGCGAAGCGCGAACAGCGGGCTCCAGCAGAGCGGAAGATGTCATGACACGAGTCATCGTGTACTCCTGGATACAGATAGCCTTTGACATGCCGGTGTCCCCGTTCAGGGGGCACGGCATGGGTTCCTTGTCAGGTCAGGCGATCAGCATCGGGGAGGCACGTGGGTTTATCGACGGCCAGCAGTGCCGAGGCGAGCATGCCAGAGCGACCCGCACCAGCGCGGTCGGCAATGCCTGGACAGGTGCCGTGGGCAAGACCAATGCGGCAGGCAACGGCGCCGGGCCTCCCTGCGCGCAGCAGCAGTGTCCAGGATCGGATGCCTTCGGGCTGAGGTTCCCATCCTTGTCTGCAAGCGCTGGCTGCACACCACCCGACGAGCAGTAGCTGCCCGCCAGCAGTTGGGCCAGGCTCAAGTCGCCCAAGGTGCTGGCCATAGGCAACGCCAGCACTTTGAGCAACATAGCCAGCAGTGCCGCGACCCAGAGGTTATCCCAGGTACGCGGGCGCAGGCCGCAGCGGTTCATATTCACGCCTCGGCAGATTGCGAGGGCGTGGAGATCCAATCAGGCATGATGGTTTCTCTCAAACGACGGTGATGTCAGCCGCCAGGTCCGTGAGGGATATGCCGCAGGCATACGCCACGGACCCGCCAACCGGAAAGCGGGCAGAGGCCCGCCCCAGCGCCAGGGCGCAGGCAGTGTCAGAGAGGGGAAGCGCGGGGGTTGGACGAAGGCCAGCAATAGCGGGGAGGCGCTTGGCTGCGGACCTCGCGAATGATCGGACGGCTATGGGCACTGGCCAGTAGCCAAGCGACACCGATCAGGAATACCAGTGAGAGAAAAGCCGCCGAGCCCATCGGGCAACTGAACGGAATGCTCAAATCCCCCGTCAGGGCGCTGTCCTGCTTGGCCTTCAGTGAGGCGATGTCGCCACCGAGGCTGCAGAAGGCACCACCGAACCCATTCAGCGCCAGCCCCACTGCCTGCCCGTGGGCAAGGCCACAGCCAAGCACATTGAACAGGACACAGAAGTAGAGTGCCAAGGCAATGAGGGGTCGGTTTGAAGGCGGACGGTTCATGGGCAGCGACTCTAGCATCTAACACTGCCAGCTTGAAGCTCGACCTTTGACTTGCACCCAGTGCGACAGAGCGCCACACCACAAGCCAATAGCACCGTAAAAGACCCACAGGCCAGTCGCCGGGACAGATTGTCGCAGTTGGCCTCATGGGGCCCAGTCAATACAGTGGCGCCGCCATGGCGATGGCACAACTGAACCTTCCTTACACCCCCGCGCAGAACCGATCAGGACCCGGCCCCTGCATCCAGAAACTGGCGCTCTTGCGCACTGCCCCCGTGAGGCTTCTCATCATCATGAACGTGCTCGATGCGCTAGACCTGGCTCGAATCCAGTTCGCCTTCACTGTTTCCTTCCACATTCTGTTCCCCGCCATCACCATCGGCCTTGCCAGTTACCTGGCAGTGCTCGAAGGGCTGTGGCTGCGTTCGAACCAGCAGGTCTACCGTGACCTCTACCACTTCTGGTCGAAGATCTTCGCCGTCAACTTCGGCATGGGCGTGGTGTCCGGCCTGGTCATGGCCTACCAATTCGGCACCAACTGGAGCCGCTTCTCCGATTTCGCCGGCGCCATTACCGGCCCGCTGCTGACCTATGAAGTGCTCACCGCGTTCTTCCTGGAGGCAGGCTTCCTTGGCGTCATGCTGTTTGGCTGGAACCGTGTCGGCCGCGGCCTGCACTTCTTCTCCACGGTGATGGTGGCGATCGGTACGCTGGTCTCAACCTTCTGGATTCTGGCCTCCAACAGCTGGATGCAAACGCCCCAGGGCTATGAAATTGTCGATGGCCGGGTGATTCCGGTGGACTGGCTGGCCGTCATCTTCAACCCATCATTTCCCTACCGCCTGATGCACATGGCCACGGCCGCGTTCGTTGCCACAGCGTTCTTCGTCGGCGCCTCGGCGGCCTGGCACCTGCTGCGTGGGCGTGACAACCCGGCCATCCGCAAGATGCTGTCGATGGCCATGTGGATGGCCCTGATCGTGGCGCCGGTGCAGGCGATCATTGGCGATTTCCATGGACTTAACACCCTCAAGCACCAGCCGGTGAAAATCGCGGCGATCGAAGGCCACTGGGAGAACAAACCGGGTGAGCCGACACCTTTGATCCTGTTCGGCATCCCCGACATGAAGGCCGAAACCACTCGCTTCAAAGTCGAGATCCCGGCGCTCGGCAGCCTGATCCTGACCCATAGCCTGGACAAGCAGGTGCCGGCGATGAAGGAGTTCCCGCCTGAGGACCGGCCCAACTCGACCATTGTCTTCTGGTCGTTCCGGGTCATGGTCGGCCTCGGCTTGCTGATGATCTTCGTCGGTCTGTGGAGCCTGTGGCTGCGCAAGCGCGGCACGCTCTACACCTCGCGCCCGTTCCTGTACCTGACGTTGTGGATGGGCCCGTCCGGGCTCGTGGCGATCCTCGCCGGCTGGTTCACCACCGAAATCGGCCGCCAGCCGTGGGTGGTGTATGGCTTGCAGCGCACCGCCGATGGCGTGTCGAACCATGACGCCACGCAGCTCAGCATCACCTTGGTGACGTTCGTGGTGGTGTACTTCGCCCTGTTCGGCACCGGCCTTGGCTACATGATGCGCCTAGTGCGCAAAGGGCCGAAACCTGGCGAGGGCGACCACCACACCCCAGGCGGCCCAGGCCAGCAACATACCCCGGCGCGGCCGCTGTCCGCCGCCGACGATTATCAGGCAGAGGTGAACTGACATGGGCATCGACCTTCCACTGATCTGGGCGGTGATCATCATCTTCGGCGTGATGATGTATGTGGTGATGGATGGCTTCGACCTGGGGATCGGCATGCTCTTCCCCTTCGTCAAGGACGAGCGTGACCGGGATGTGATGATGAATACCGTCGCCCCGGTATGGGACGGCAACGAAACCTGGCTGATCCTCGGCGGTGCAGCCCTGTTCGGCGCCTTTCCGCTGGCCTACGCGGTGGTGCTGGAGGCACTCTACCTGCCGCTGATCCTGATGCTGATCGGCCTGATCTTCCGGGGCGTGGCGTTTGAATTCCGCTTCAAGGCCAAACCCGCCAAGCGCCACCTCTGGGACAAAGCCTTCATCTGGGGCTCGCTGGTCGCGACCTTCTCCCAAGGTGTTGCCCTGGGCGCCTTCATCGAAGGCATCAAAGTGGTCGAGCGCAAATACGCTGGAGGTGCGCTCGACTGGCTCACACCGTTCAGCCTGTTCTGCGGGCTTGGCCTGGTGGTCGCCTACACCCTGCTCGGTTGCACCTGGCTGGTGATGAAGACCGAAGGGCCGCTGCAGCAACGCATGCACGATGTTGCCAGGCCCCTGGCGCTGGTGCTGCTGGTGGTGATCGCCGTGGTCAGCCTGTGGACACCGCTGGCCTACCCGCAAATCGCCGCCCGCTGGTTCAGCATGCCCAACCTGTTCTGGTTCATGCCGGTGCCGATCCTGGTACTGGTGACGTTCTACGGGCTGCTACGTGCCGTGGCACGCAACGCGCACTACACGCCGTTCTTGCTGACCCTGGCACTGATCTTCCTGGGCTATAGCGGCCTTGGCGTCAGCCTGTGGCCAAACATCATTCCGCCGTCGATCAGCATCTGGGAGGCCGCAGCGCCGCCGCAGAGCCAAGGCTTCATGCTGGTGGGCACACTGTTCATCCTGCCTATCATCCTCGGCTACACGTTCTGGAGCTATTACGTGTTCCGCGGCAAGGTGACCCATGAAGACGGCTATCACTAGGAGCCCAACGTGATGACACCCAGTGTGAAGCAACCGATGTGGCGCCGCCTTGCCTGGCTGATGCTGATCTGGGCAGGCAGCGTTGCAGCGCTGGGTCTGTTCGCTTGGCTGATCCGACTGTTCATGATGGCCGCCGGCATGCGCAGCCATTGAGCCCTCGCCGTGGTGCGCCTGCGACAAAAAAGCGCACCACGGAACTTGTACAGCCCGCAACGGATGCGGCTTAATACGCGCCACATTCGTTCGGGTGACTCATGCTTACACGTGCACGTGCACATCTTTGTCTGTTCGCCTGCTTCGCCGTGCTGTTCAACCTGCTGGCGATGCCGCTCGACCGTGCCTTGCAAACACCCCGTATCGACAGCCAATCGCTGATTTTCGGCAGCTTCTGCAGCTTGCACGGCGCGCAGAGCCTGCCCAAGTCACTGCTGGCCCAGCTCAAGGCCGGGCTGCCGCAACTCGATGATCAGCCGGAAATGAAACACCAGGCTGGCGACTGCTGCTGTGGCCATGCCGGGCATGCCTTACTGGCCAGCGACTACTATCGTCACCTGTTCCCCCGCTTCTGGCCCGATGCACTCCTGCTCGGTGACAGCCACAGGTTGCCACTGCCACGCGAGCAGTGGCCAAAGCTGAACCCCCGCGCCTCTCCCCTGGCCTGACCCGTCGCTGATTGCCAACGGCTGCGCCGTGACCTGCGGTGCGTAGCCCTGCTCGACTGTCTAGCCAGGAAACCTTTCATGCCTGCGTTGTATAGCACCGCCCGTGCGGTATTCCCGCTGTTTGCCCTTACCTGTGTTACAACCCTGACCCCTCTGTCGATGGCTGTGGCCGAGACGTTGCCCAGCCAAAACGCGACCTTGATCCTCGGAGCGGTCTCCGTGACCGGCACGCAGAGCGGCCCGCTGGCCACCAGCAGCGTGCTCAGTTCGGTGGACATCCTGGGGGGCGATATCCTCGAAAAGATGCCCGTGACCTACAGCTGGGAACTGTTCAGTCGTGCGCCAGGGGTGCTGTTGACCGAGTTCAACCAGGGCACCACCTCGGGCAAGTTGTCGTTCCGCGGTTTCAATGGCGAAGGCGAAGTGAACGCGGTGAAGCTGCTGATCGATGGCATCCCCAGCAACACCAACGACGGCAACATGCCTTTCATCGATTCGGTGTTCCCCTTGGACATCGACAGCATCGAAGTGGTACGCGGTACGAGCGACCCGCGTTATGGCCTAAACAACATCGCCGGTAACGTCAACATCAATACCCGCACGGGTGGCAACTACAACAAGGCGCGTCTGCGCTACGGCAGCTTCAACACCCGCGAAGTGCAACTGGCCAAGGGCATCGAGACCAGCAACTGGACACAGAACTACTTCTTCGGCCGGCAGCAGGTCGACGGTTATCGCGAGCATGGCGACACCGAGCGCTACAGCTTTGGCGGCAAGTGGTTCTACACCCCTGACAATGGCAGCTACCGCGTCGGGCTGATCGCGCGTCATTACGAGTCCGAAGCCCAGGAGGCCGGTTACCTGACCGCGGATGACGCCCGCCGCCATCCGCGCATGACCAATGACTACAACGCCACGGACAAAGGTACTCGGCGAATGAACCAGGTCAGCGTGCACTTCGACACCGACCTGGCCGAGACCCTGTCCTGGTCGGCCAAGACCTACCTCAACACCTATGACGACCGTCGCTGGACGCAGTACTGGCGCACCAGTTCACAGCAGGAGCGCGACACCTACGAGGATCAGTACGGCGCCATCACCTCGCTGACCTGGAGGCCAGAGGTGGACTGGTTGCATGCGTTTACCCTAGAGGGCGGCAGCGATATGCAGAAGCAGGAAAACCGTAGCGAGCGCTATCGCACCGTCAGTCGTGTGCGCCAAGCGCAGACCCGCTATCAGGACTTCGATTTCAATACAGTCGGGGCCTACGTGCAGGCCGAAATCGAGCCGATCGAGTCGTTGAAAATCGTCCCGGCGTATCGCGTTGACAAGATCAGCGGTGATTTCACCAACAAGATGACCGGGCAGGGCTACGACATCAACGACTACGGGCTGATCAAGCAGCCCAAGCTCAGCATTGTCTATTCGCCGTGGACGTTCGCCAGCGTGTACGCCAACTGGGGACGCACCTTCCAGGTCGGGACAGGCGCTGCCGCCTACAAAGTGCCGCCGCGCAACGAGGACCTTGCCCCATCGATCAACGAAGGCTGGGAAACCGGCGTCAAGTTCACCCCGTCCAGTTGGGTCGATGGTCGCGTGGCTTACTGGCGTCAGGACGCGACTGGCGAAGTGAGCCGTCGTCTGAACGACCCGAGCGGCGAGTCTGACAACGTCGGCGAAACGCGTCGTTGGGGGTACGACCTGCAGGTAAATCTGCATCCTGACGAGCGTACCGAGGTGTGGATGTCGTACTCCTGGCAGTACTCGAAGATCCTTGAGCCCAGCAGCGCGCTGCCTGGCAGCAAGGGCAAGGAAATCGACCACGTGCCGCACCACCTTTGGAATACCGGTATCAGTTACCAGGCCACCCCGGCGCTGCAACTGACAGCCTGGGCGAACGGGCAAACCAACTACTACCTGGAACGCGAGAACACGCAGGGCACCTATGGCGGCTACGTGCTGATGAACCTTGGTGCGACCTACAAGCTCAGCGAGACGATGAGCGTGGACCTGCAGCTGAAAAACCTGACCAACCGTTACTACGAGTATGTCTGGTTTGACCCAGATGGGGCGGATGCCTCACTGCACTCACCCGGTGATGGCCGTGCAGTCTATGCCGGACTGACCTTCGATTTTTGAGTGGTGGGCGCTTTCGGTTTTCACTGAAGCGAGCTATGGTTGGATCGGTCGAGGCTCTCGGTTGGAGCCTCGTCTGCGGTCAGACCGAATCCACTCAAGGGAATGAGCAATGCAACGACGTGACGTTCTGAAGGCTGTTGTAGGGACAGCTGCCGTGGCCATGACAGCTTCAGTGGTGGCTGCCACTGAAAACCATGAACATCACCATGATCACGGTGCCTCTGGAGTTAAAGAGTTCGCCGGTATCATTGATAGCAGCAGCCCTCGAAAGCGCACTTTCACGTAACCAAATTGCCGTTTGATCACCCGAAACGGTTGCTCAACCTTGGCCCGTGTCTGAGCTTTGCAGTACTCAATTTGGCGCTTGGCTTTGTAAAGCAGGCTGCGTTTGTTCAGCTTGGAATACGTGCTGCGGCGCGCGGCGACTTGCCAGATCACCTCACGATTTTCATGCTCTTCGCGCTTCTCGACACCGGTGTACCCGGCGTCTGCATACACCGCGTTTTCTTCGCCATGCAACAGCTCGGCGACCTGTGTGACATCGGCCACATTGGCTGCGGTGCCATGGACGTGATGAACCAGGCCGGATTCAGCATCGACGCCGATATGAGCCTTCATCCCGAAAAAATACTGATTGCCTTTCTTGGTCTGATGCATCTCGGGATCGCGCTTGCCTTCTTCGTTCTTGGTCGAACTTGGGGCATGAATAATGGTGGCATCAACGATGGTGCCCTGGCGCAACGACAGGCCTTTCTCCTGCAAGTAACCGTTGATGACCGCAAGGATCGCAGGTGCGAGTTGATGCTTCTCCAGCAAGTGCCGGAAATTCATGATCGTGGTGTCTTCGGGGATCGGCGCACTCAGCGTCAGGCGTGCGAACTGGCGCATAGGCGTGATTTCGTAGAGCGCTTCTTCCATGGCCGGATCGCTCAGGGAGAACCAGTTCTGCAACAGATGGATGCGCAGCATGGTTTCCAGCGGGTAGGGTTTTCTACCGCCGCCGGCCTTGGGATAGAACGGCTCGATCAGCCCCAGCAGCCCAGTCCAGGGCACGACCTGATCCATCTCGGCGAGGAAGCGTTCGCGGCGTGTCTGCTTGCGCTTGCCGGCATATTCGAAGTCGGAAAAGCTCATCTGGCTCATGGGTGGCTCGGATCAGGTGGTCAGGCGTATTTCAGCACATTTGGGGACTTGATCGGAGAATCCCTAAGGAAGGTCTGAAATACCCACCGATTTTTTGATGGGCTTACTACTTGAGGCTCAAAAAATCATAAATCGGTCGAAAATCAGACCTCTTTGTCCTTAATTCACAGGGCTTTCCTCTGGTCGCGCTGTTTCAGGGCTATTGGCCCGCATTACAGGCGCACCTCGCCCATACCCATCAACCGTTTTCGCACCATCCACAAGTTTGACAACGCGAACAACGTTGTCTGCTGCGCGATGTTTTTGCCAGACCACGAAAGCGCACTTTCGTATAATCAAACTGCTGCTTGATCACGCGAAACGGGTGCTCAACCTTGGCTCGCACCTGCGCTTTCGCATATTCGATCTTGCGGCGCATGTGCCCAATCAAACTCTTTTTTCCGTGTTTTTTACAGCTGCTTGGGCGAGCCGCAATCGACCAGATCATCTTGCGGTCCTGATGCTCGGGACGTTTGTCCACGCCGGTGTAACCGGCATCGCCACACACATAAGTCTCCTCGCCGTGCAGTAATTGATCGACCTGCGTCACGTCGGCCACATTCGCCGCCGTGCCCACCAAGCTATGCACCAAGCCCGATTCGGCGTCGACGCCGATGTGCGCTTTCATCCCGAAGAAATATTGGTTTTCTTTCTTCGTCTGATGCATCTCAGGGTCGCGTTTACCGTCCTTGTTCTTTGTAGAACTCGGCGCGTGAATGATCGTCTCATCGACCACCGTGCCCTGGCGCAACATCAGTCCACGGTCGCCCAGATAACCGTTGATCACACCGAGAATTCCGTTCGCCAGTTCATGTTTTTCCAGCAAGCGACGAAAGTTGAGGATCGTGGTTTCATCGGGAATCCGATCCAGGAGCAAGCCCGAAAACTGGCGCAGAATCGATGTTTCATAGAGCGCCTCTTCCATCGCCGGATCGCTGTAGCCGAACCAATTTTGCAACAGATGAACGCGCAACATCGCCATCAACGGATAGGTCGGACGGCCACCCTCACCCTAGGGATATGCGGCTCGATCAAGGCAATCAAGCCCTTCCAGGGCACCACTTAATCCATTTCGATCAGGAAACGCTCGCGGCGGGTCTGCTTACGTTTGCCTGCGTACTCGGCATCGGCGAAGGACATCTGTTTCATCGGGGCTCAACCGTTCGATTCGTGTGAGACGGGTATTTCACCAGAGTTGGAAGTCTTTTCAGAGTTTCCCTAATGGCGAAATTTATTTTGAAATCAAGGCCAAAAGCGACGTCAGCAAAGTCGTCGTTTGTAACAAGGCACGTTACCTTAATCAAAACCACAGGTGCCCGCTCACAACTTTCTACTTGGTCGGAAGATAATCATCAACTGACTTTACAGCAGCATAGCCAAATTCAAACGCCGCCATTATTGCAGCGTGCACGTGAGCCGCAGGTACATTCACCCCTCCGAACGAAACGTCGAGCGTAGCGCATGCATCATGCAACACGGTTACAGGGTAACCCATATCAACCGCAGCACGCACAACTGCATCAATGCACATGTGGCTCATTGCACCTACAATCACAAGACGCTGGATGCCCCTCGCATCCAGTTGTTTTTTTAGTTCAGTTTCCCTGAACGCGTTTATATGATTTTTAACGATTACCGCTTCTTCACCAGTCGGCGAAACCGCAGGCTGCGTCTCCACGCCATGGGAGCCTTTAATAAAAAACCCAGCAGCATTATCGTCAGACTCATGCCGAATATGAAACACAGGAAGACCTGTACTTCGGGCGTGATCAATTACCCGTCTGGCACTCGCCACAGCGGCTTCGATGCCGGACAAAGGCAGCTTGCCAGCTGGCAAGTATTCATTCTGAAGATCAACTACAACAATACCCGTCTTCATTTATTATTTCCAAAGTAGATTTGAAGTAAAAGCAAAGATCCTTGTACCAGCACAGTGGACCATAACTGCCATTGCAAAAACCAACACCACCACTAAATTCTATTAAAAGCTCAGCGACTCCCCGTCTGCTGGGATCTCTACGCGGGAAGCGATCCCTTCCTTCCTGACATAGGCACGCAATGCTTCTCGGGTTAAAGACATATGATTCACGGCGTCCATATGCACTGCAATAATACGGGAATTTTTCGCAGCTCGAGTCGCATGCAGTACATCTTCCTCGCCCATGATTATCGCCCCCTCATACCCAGTCATTAGTGCCTTGCCGGCGTTGAGCACAATAATGTCAGGGTTATATTTCTCGATGGCGTGATCTACCTCTTTACGCCAAATAGTGTCACCGGCAACGTAAAGGGTTTTATAGCCGGGCGCCTGGAAAACTACACCCATCGCTTGGCCCAACGCCTTTGCGAGCGCTGGCGTAGCATACATTTCGTCGGTGCCGTGCTGGCCACCTGTCTTGCTGATTTTGACCCCGCCAAATTCAACTTCACCCTCAAGCACACGCACATTCTTGAAACCTTGCGAACGAATGAGTTGCGCATCTTCTTCGTGCTGTGTGAACAACGGGATATCTTTAGGCAAGGTTTTTTGAGCAGCATCGTCCCAGTGATCAAGGTGAGTATGAGTGACGATGACCGCATCAACGCCAGAAACAACCTTGTCAGCAGGCTCAGGCAGATCAACCAGCGGATTGCGAAGGTTGCTGCGATAGGTCTGCTCAAACCCTGGGTAAGATCCCTTTTTGGCCAACATGGGATCGATCAGGAACGTAGTGCCCGCGTAGGTGATTTTTACCGTCGCGTTACGAATCTGCTGCATTTCTACCGAATGAGATGCACCAGAGTCTGGGGTAGCGGCTGCCTGAGCAAATGCAGGGGTATTGATCACACCACAAGCAAGACAAAGGGCCAAGGTGAGCGATTTCAATCTCATAAGACAATCCTCTGGGTTCTGGGGTGAACCTATTGTTGCCGGATACTCGAAGAGGCAACAGTGGCCTAAATGACATAATTCGATATAATCGGGCCAACATCCCACAAACAAAGGCTTGCCCATGCCCTCCCTACGCGTTGCTGTCCTGGCGTTCAATGGCGTAAGCCTGTTTCACCTGTCTGTGCCAGGGATGGTGCTAGGCACAGTCGAAACTTCCCCCGACGAGCCTCATTATGAAGTCGGCTACTGTGCCGAAGTACCCGGGATGGTGACCAGTGACCAAGAGCTTGGTATCGCAATAACCCATGGGCTTGAACTCATGCACGCCTCTGACGTAATCGTTATCCCAGCGTGGAGCGATCCTGCCATTGCTGCATCCCCACAGCTTGTGAAAGCGCTCCAACTCGCCAACACCGAAGGCAAACTTATTGTAGGTTTGTGTTTAGGTGCGTTCGTGCTCGGCGATGCCGGCCTGCTTGATGATAAAGAGGCGACGACTCATTGGATCGCCCGTGACGCCTTTGCACAACGCTTTCCAAAGGCTCGCTTCAGGCCCGAAGTGCTGTATGTGAGTGCTGACAACATCATGACCTCTGCAGGCACCATAGCGGCCATAGACTGTTGCCTGCATCTGATACGTCAGCGGCACGGTGCTGATGCTGCGAACCGCACAGCTAAATTACTGGTGACCCCCCCTCACAGACAGGGTGGACAGGCACAGTTTGTGGAGCGGCCTGTGCCGAAGTTGGCGTGCGCGACCCATTTGTCGGATGTACTGACCTGGGCGAGAGGCAATCTTTCCAGCAATTTGTCGCTTGATTCACTCGCAGAGGCCGCCAGGATGAGCAGGCGGACGTTTACCCGCCGTTTCAAGCAAGCAACCGGGAGTACCGTGTCCGCCTGGTTGAATGCTGAGCGAGTGGTAATGGCACAGCAGTTGCTGGAAACGACTGACTTACCGATCGAATGCATCGCGAGCGAAGCAGGTTTTGGAACGGCCCTCTCTTTGAGACAACAATTCAGCGTTCATCTGGGCACATCGCCTTCTGAGTATCGGCGGATGTTTTTTCGTGAGAGGAATCCAAAAGCATGAAGAAAGTGCCATAACAGCCGGCGATCACATGCTCCAGCCGCTGCGACACCCCGTCGCATGCATCTGCCCGGCACCGAATACGCTCGCTGAAATAATACGCCCACCGACGACCTGCGTCACGCCGTCGCGCCTGCGGTTTGCTACGTACTGCCAATAGACTCTCTGAGACCCGCAAAGCCGCTGGGCATTCGAGAGGAAAGCTGTGAAAGCAATCTGCTTGCATCTGTTGAATACCGCCACACCGCACTGGCTACGAGCCCCCATATCTCCCCTCCTCGCTCTCACGCTATTCGGCTTGCTCGCCGGTTGTGGTGACCCTGATGCCAAGCCAGAACCGGGCGAGCAAATGCAAGGCGGCAGCACCACTGTGCAACGATTCGACAAAGATGCCTTTTCCATGCCCTCAGCAAACCTGACGCCGCTAAGGCGCATGGATTTTTTCGTTGGCAATGCATTCTTCCGGGACAACTGGCACGTTGCCCGAGAGGGTGCACATCAGAATGCCCGTGTCGGACTGGGCCCGCTATTCAACACCGACGCCTGCCAAAGCTGCCATATCAAGGATGGCCGAGGCTTTCCTCCCGTCGAAGGCAGCAACCAACCCGCACGGTCGTCGCTGGTGCGCCTGTCGATTCCGGCAACCGGGCAGATCGAACAAATCGAGCGCCTCGGCGCCATCCCCGAGCCCACCTACGGGCTGCAACTGCAGGACAGGGCAATCGATGGCCATGCCCCGGAAGGCCGCATCCACCTGCGTTATCAGCCACATTCAATCACCCTGGCGGACGGTGAACGGATCACCTTGCGCAAGCCGCTGATCGATATTCGCGAACTTGGTTACGGTCCACTGCACCCGCAGACACAGATGTCGCTGCGAGTAGCGCCGCCAATGATCGGCCTAGGCTTGCTGGAAGCTATCCGCGAGATCGACATTGAACATAATGCCGTGCGGCAGGCGCAAACGGGTGGCCCTGTGCGGGGGCAGTTGAACCAGGTCTGGGACGACTTGCATCAGCGCACCACGATCGGTCGATTTGGCTGGAAAGCGGGCCAACCCAACCTGGACCAACAGAACGCACACGCTTTCGCAGGCGACATGGGCCTGACAACCCACCTGCTACCATCAGACGACTGCACCGAACATCAGATAGCCTGTCGCAAAGCGTTACAGGGCGGTACTCCGGAAGTCACCGACAAGATTCGCGCGCAAGTGCTGTTCTACACGCGTACCCTGGGCGTACCCGCCAGGCGCGGCGTGGATGAGCCCCAGATACTCGCAGGCAAGGGAATATTCCATTCCGTAGGTTGCGCTGCGTGCCACCGTCCGTCATACGTTACCGGTGAACACCCGGCACCTGAACTGTCCGAGCAACGTATCTTCCCCTATACCGATCTACTGCTCCACGACCTGGGCGAAGGGCTGGCCGACCACCGCAGTGAATTCCGGGCCGATGGTCGCCAATGGCGTACCACACCGCTGTGGGGCTTGCGCCTGACCGCAACCGTGAGCGGTCACACACAACTGCTGCATGATGGACGTGCACGCAGCGTGCTCGAGGCCATTCTGTGGCATGGCGGCGAAGCCAGCCAGGCGCGCGATGCCGTTATCACCATGGGCCAGAAGCACCGTGAAGCCCTACTGAAGTTTCTTGAGTCGCTGTAATCAGCGTAACGCCATTGAATGCAGTATGTCAGATCAACACTATCTTAAATTCAATTTTATTGATACGAATTAAAGCGAGCACGATACTCCGCCGGGGTGACGCCGACATGCTTGACAAACCGTCGAATGAGCGTTGACTCGTTGCCAAACCCGCAGCTTTTGGCTATCGATTTTAACGGGCTATTTGAAGTAACGAGCAAATCGCGAACCGCGTCCAACCGCAGCAACTCGACCATCTTGCTGGGTGTGCACCCTGTGCTTTCAGTATAACGTCGGGCAAAGGTTCTCTCACCCATGTTCATGAAGTTTGCCAGTACAGACACCGAAAGATCGCCACTTATATTATTATTTAACCATGCATGAAGATCTGAGAAATGACTGCTCTTGGATTGCAGTGCCAAGGAGGAACTAAACTGCTCCTGCCCCCCTGGGCGCTTCAAGAAGACCACCAAGTGACGCGCCACTTCGAGTGCCGCCGCGTGCCCCAAATCTTTTTCGACGATGGCAAGCGCCATGTCAATCCCTGAGGTCACACCTGCCGACGTCCATATATCACCATCATTGATAAATATAGGTCCTCGTTTAACCAGCACGGAGGGAAAAGCACTTTCCAATTCATCATAGGCTGACCAATGTGTCGTGACGTTACGGCCCTCCAGCTTACCGGCCGCCGCAAGCGCAAAAATGCCCGTACACACCGAGACTAAACGCTGGGCAGTGTTAGCATGCTCAACAAAGTGGGAGAAAAATCTTGAATCTTTGCAAAATTCCAGTATCCCTGGGCCGCCCGGCACAATCAGAGTATGCGCAGGTGGTGTTTGAGCATCTAAAATTTCAGCATTCATTGAAAATCCAGAAAACACCTCCGGAGTATCCTGTAGAGCAATTATCGACGCCGAGTAGGGCGGATGTGTAGAACGTGCCAAATAATTGGCTGCAACGAAAACCTCCAACGGCCCTGCTAGGTCAAGAAGACTAATTCCAGAATAAACAAAAAATTGTATCGACTTAATCTGCATTCATAGACACTCCAAAAAACGCCCATTGGCACGCTAGCAATCTTGATCACTTTGACTGAAATCGTCAATGTTTTGTCATTCACAGCAGCAAGGATTAATTTACCCTTTCTCAACAAGTCACGTTGACCGACCAATCACCAGGCATGCCGCCCCCTGACGAAGGTGCTGAACAGGCCTTACCCAGATGCTGACTCGGGCTGCTAGACCGTTTCGCAACGCGCGAAAATCTAACGACTTCCCTACAGCCAAGACTCGAGGTTGGCTTCATGTCGAACAGTATAAAAAACACCCTAGCGTTCAACGCAACTTCAGGTGGCTTCACCCTGCCAACGTCTGCACACAATATCATTGAGTTCGATGCACAAATGGATGAGAGCTTGCCCCTCGAAATCCTGCTTCTCTTAAAGAACATACAACAGGTATCGCCCAACTGTGCTGGGTGTACACTCAAAAAAACTCAACAGCCTTGGAATTGGATCATTGCATTCAATTGGCGTGACGCGACCTCCATGCAGCGTCATTTTTCCTCCCGTGCGCTGCAAATCCTTCTGAAGCTATTAGTTCCTAGGTGTTCCAGGCTGCCTTTCGGAGATACGTCAACCACCGTAGCGTAATGGCCCCACTCAGCATAGACCACCACGCCATGTGGCTGACCGCCCTACTCACACCTATACCTTCAACCAATAAAAATTACCGCTCCGTATACAGGCAAACATTTCATTCAATGCAGATATCAACCGCCCACCCAAGATGAGGCCAATAATGCTCCGCACACACACCCGCTTAAACTTTAACTCAAAAAACATATCGATCCTACTCAAGCCAATGTTAACTGCCGCGCTACTTTTAATAGTTGCAGGCTGCGCAAGAACACAATCTTATGAAGACACTTACAACACAGCTTCGGCCCCTAGTGAATTGCCGTCCGGTCCTATTGCCCTCGTCATGTCTGACTCTGCAACCGAAATGATCAGAGAATTGACCACCTACCATGATCATTTCAAAAAAGGCTGGGCGGCACACCTGTACACACAAGCCATACGCCAAGCATACGTCGAAACTTCAGACCCCGACTTGAGCTTGGCCGGCGTTACGTTAATTCTCAAAAAGCGCTTTGGTGAAGTATATAATTTTCAAACCTTTGAAGATGCCTCACGCAGCGGGTTGCCTCTCGTTGTAAAATTGGACATGAAAATTCGGCTTATCAACAATCGTTCGTCGGAACCGGCATCCCGACTCTCACTGGGCTTTTACACGCCAGATCAACGTCATCTGGGAACCGTTAAATCCAGCACCTGGCGCGTACTTACACCGTTATGGGCGCACAACAAACGTGAGCTTGAGATCGTAGCGGACATACGACAACAGGAAGTAATCCAACGGCAATCGCTTGAGTTACTTGAGCAACGCCTGATGCACATACCTATGGAAGGCGTTAGGGATAATCTGAAATAGCTGGGTATATTGGTCTATAGAACGGTCAGCACTTCAAACCGACGCACGTGAAAACCAGATCAATCCGCTTCGATTTATCAGGCCATCGATCACTGCAAAACGCGTCGCTGACCACGTCCCGAAAGCGGATTTCTTCATAGCCAAACTGGCGCTTGATCCCCCGGATCGATTCATTGATCTTGGTGCGAATTTGCGCTTTTACGCTCTCGATCTTGCGTATCGTTCTTACAAAGCGTTGCGTTTTCCTCACCGTGCAGCAGTCTGCCGACCGGACAAATTGCCGCAGCCCTCACACAGGTATATCCAGCCAACGGCGCAGACCAACAAGGCCGGACTGCATGATTGGTGACCAGGCGAAATCCCGATTTTCAGGTACTTGAAGAGGGATCGTTGCTGAGTTCTCCGGTGCGCCACCCTTCCACTGTAAAAGCATGAAGGGGCAACTGGAACAGACCAATACGATCCCTTGTACCCGGTTTGCATCGGTGGCGGCCCAGTGCGTGGCGGCCCAGGCGAGCATTGCTCGCAACTGGTTCTCGGTCACTGTCTCGGCGTAAAGGGACTGCAGCAACTATCGGCACAGACTGATCGGAAATGTCCAGTCGTGGCGTGGACCGACTGTTGAACCCAGGCAACCAACTGCGGGATCAATTCCTTGCCAGCAACCACGTCAAGTTCAAGAAGCGTCGGACAGCAGCGCAATAACAACTTCCGATAGTGCTCCCATTAAGCACGGCTGTAGTTCAGGTCATATGTCGGCGCCAGATAAAAGCACTGACCAACCTTGCGCCGTGCCAGACCCGCGTATTTTTCTTGCATAGTGAACTCACTCCACCTCGGCAATCATCAACTTTCACGTGCGCCGTGAACTGCAACGCAATTTTCACAAAAAATGCCATTGACCCACATCAATAAAAATCATCTTTTAGCTTATAAACTAGCAATAACAACCATTATACGTAACCGCGACGATCAGCCACACCATTCTATTGTCAAGCTGAACAATAGGGAACGCGAGTGGCTACGCGCACTGGAACGGCAACGTAGCGTCTATAGAGTCACTACGTGCGTCATTGCGTCGCACTTGAGCTGCAATAACGAAAAAAAATAGAATAGCTGTTAATAAAACACCCCATAGAAAGCAGCCAGAAAAAGTGCTTCCGATTATTGGTTTTTCGATAACCGAAGATACATCGAACGTTCTAGATAAACGCCAGCCGTGCCTTGCTATGAGATATGAAATGAATTGTCAGTGCTCGTTTTATCCGGTCATCTATCGGGACCTTCGTGTTTACTCGCCGAATCTATGTGTAGCAGCAAGAGCGAGAAAGCCATGTTAGGTCACCAAGCACCGCGCTTCGGAGCCATTCTGCAAACCTTCGCGGCATTGTTCTGGCTTGCTCAGGCAGCAGCTATCGCCTGGGCGGTTCAAAGCCTGCTGGAAAATCGTGGTATGGCCGCAGTCTGGCCGGCTGCGTTAACTGTGCTGTTGGTCGGCGTGATACGTAGCCTGGTCGAAGCCTGGGGCGGGCGAGTTCTCTACCGCAGCGCGCGGGCCCACATTTCCTCACTGCGCCACGATGCACTCATCAGCCTGGCAACCCGCTCACCACAGGATACCCAGCGCGCCAGCTCTGGCGAGGCAGCCAGCGTGCTGGCCGAGCAGGCAGAAGCACTGCTGCCGTATCTGCTGCGCTACCTGCCCGTGCAGCAACGCGTGATGATCCTGCCACTGCTGATTGCCGCTGTTACCACCTGGTTCTCATGGATGGCCGCACTGGTGCTGTTGTTCGCAGCCCCGCTGATTCCGATGTTCATGGCACTGGTCGGCTGGCAAGCCAAGGCTGCAGCCGAGAAGCAGTGGGTGGAGGCAGGGGCCATGAACGGGTTTCTCCTTGACCGCCTGCGCGGCCTCACAACTCTGCGCGCCCTGGACGCCGTCGAACATACCGCCGAGCGCCTGCAAAACTCGACCCAATCGTTGCGCAAACGCACCATGCGCGTGCTGCGTATCGCCTTTCTATCATCAGCCGTACTGGAGCTGTTTTCAGCGCTCGGGGTGGCACTGGTTGCGGTTTATGTGGGTTTCCACCTGCTTGGCTATTTGAACTTCGGGGCATGGGGCGCTCGCTTGAGCCTTGGCGAAGGGCTTTTCATTCTGCTCCTGGCACCGACCTTCTTCGAGCCGCTGCGCGAGCTATCTGCGGTCTGGCATGACCGCGCTGCGGGCACCTCGGCCATCGACGCGATGGTCCGCCTCACTGAGCGCGGCGTCTCATTGCCTGAGCGCAGAACAGCGCCGCCAGGCAGCGCCCTGCTGAGCCTCAGTGAGCTGGCCGTACAACACGCAGGCAACCAGCAGCCGGTCTTCAGGGGCCTGTCGCTCATCCTGCAATCAGGTGAGCACCTGGCTGTTACTGGCACCAGCGGTTGCGGCAAATCCACCCTACTGGCAACCATCGCCGGTTTGCTGCCGGTCAGCGCTGGCAACCTGAGCACCACACTCAAGCCCGGAGAAATCGGCTGGATCGGCCAGCGGCAACATGTATTCGCCGGCACCGTGCAAGCCAATATCTCGCTGGGCCGGCCTACTGTGGACAACGCTGCAGTGCAACAGGCTCTAACGCTAGCTCGCCTGCACGCGGTAGACCAGGCACACCCCCGGCAGATGCTTGGTGAGGGCGGCGTAGGCCTGTCCGGAGGCGAAGCGTTGCGCTTGGCTCTGGCACGCATCGCTGCCGACCCCTCGATCCAGCTGATTCTGGCGGATGAACCCACCGCCCATCTCGACCGTCAGACGGCTCGCGAAATCACTCAGGCACTGCTCGAACTGGGGCGCGGTCGCACGCTGCTCGTTGCCACCCACGATCCGGCGCTGGCGGCAGCACTCGACAGGCAGATGAGCCTCGATGAGCTCTGTCTGCCGCACCAGAACCCTCGGCGAACTGAAGAGCAGCTGCAGCCATGTTAAGTCCTCGTCTGTCCTCCTCACTGCGCAGTCTGCAACCGCTAGTGAGATTGTTCTACACGAAACACCGTAGCTTGCTACTGAGCGGTGCAGTGCTGGCCTGCCTGACAGTACTGGCCGGCATGGCTCTGCTCGGGCTGTCTGGCTGGTTCATCAGCGCCACAGCGATCGCTGGCCTAAGTGCTGTCACTGCCTTTGCCTTCGATGTGTTCATGCCGTCGTCCGGTATTCGTCTGTTTACCTTGCTACGCACTTTCGCCCGCTTCGGCGAACGCCTGGTCAGTCATGACGCCACCCTAGCGGTACTGGCCGATCTGCGTGTACGCCTTTTCCGTGGCTGGGCGGCACCGCAAGCAGCGCGCAAGCTCGCCCTGCGCCCCTCCAGCTTGTTGTATCGCCTGACCGGCGATATCGACGCTCTCGATTCGCTTTACCTACGCCTACTGATTCCCCTCGGCGCGGCATCGGTAGCAACGCTCGCTGCCGTCATCACCCTCGCGATGATAAAGGTGGAGCTAGGCATCGCCGTTTTACTGGCCATGGCCCTGACCAGCCTACTGATTCTGCAGCGCACCTGTACAGCAGCGCTGCGCCCGGCACGCCTGCGCGCGCACGCCGTCGAGTCATTGCGCAGTGGCACTGCTGACTTGGTAGCCGGGCAGAGCGAATTGCTGCTGGCCAACCGCTTGGGTGCCCAGTGCCAACATATAGAGCGCATCGATGCACGACTGGCTACTTACGATGATCAACTGCACCGTATCGATACCCGCGCAGTGCTGGGGTTTGGACTGCTTAGTCATTTGCTACAGGCGACCACTCTACTGGTTTGCGGCTGGCTGGTAGTCAATCAGGTGATCGCTTTGCCGGTAGCTGTGCTCGCTATTCTCGTCACCCTCGGCATGAGCGAGCCACTGGCCGCCTTGCGACGCGGTGCATTGGAGCTGGGCCGCACCACGCTGGCGGCAAGCCGCCTTGGCCCGCAACTGAGTAACCGTGATGATTGGAGAAAACTGCCGTCAGTCACGGAAAAGGGCTCGAATGCGTTCATCCTGGACAACATTAGCGCCCGCTATGAAGGCAGCAGCAACGACTGCTTGCACGGAATCGACATGCAGTCGCAGCACGGTGAACGCATCGCCCTGATCGGGGCAAGCGGCGCCGGTAAGTCATCATTGTTAGCACTGCTGACTGGCGAGCTGTCGTCACGCTGCGGCAGTTTTCAGATTGCCACGCACGGCTGGCTGACTCAGCGCACCGAGCTGTTTCAGGACAGCTTGCGTGACAACCTACGCCTGGCCAACGCCACCGCAAGCGACGAACAACTCTGGCAAGCCCTCGAAATTGCGGGCCTGGCCAATAGCATCGCCGATTGGCCGCACGGTCTGGACACACTACTGGGTGAGGGCGGCATCGGCCTGTCTGGTGGCCAGGCCCGGCGCCTGGCCCTGGCACGCTTGTTATTGCGCAAAGCCTCGGTATGGCTACTGGACGAGCCGACCGACGGCCTTGATGCGCTGACCGCCAACGACGTGCTGAATCGCCTGGACGAATACGGCCGCGAACACACCTGGTTGCTGGCCACTCACCTGCGCCGCGAAGCCCGGCTGGCCGAGCGTCTCATACAGATTGAGCACGGTCGCATTACTGCCGATCACCAACGTGGTAGCCGGGATTATGACGAGCTGTTGCGCAGCTTGCGCGACGACTGACATGCCCTCGACGAATTCACTACACCAAAGGAAACAGCCATGGACTTAGACATAGTCAGCCTGTCGCGACTGCAATTCGCGCTCACTGCGCTCTATCATTTTCTATTCGTACCCTTGACGTTGGGGCTGTCCATTCTGCTGGCCATCATGGAGACCATCTATGTAATGAGCGGGCGGGTCATCTGGCGGCAGATGACCAAGTTCTGGGGCACCCTGTTCGGTATCAACTTCGTCATGGGTGTGGCCACCGGCATCGTCATGGAGTTCCAGTTCGGCATGAACTGGAGCTACTACAGCCACTACGTCGGCGATATCTTTGGTGCGCCGCTGGCCATAGAAGGGTTGATGGCATTCTTTCTGGAAGCAACCTTCGTCGGCCTGTTCTTCTTCGGCTGGGACAAGCTCACACAGGTAAAGCACTTGGCCGTTACCTGGCTAATGGCGCTGGGTACCAACTTCTCGGCGCTGTGGATCCTGATCGCCAACGGCTGGATGCAAAACCCGGTGGGTTCCGAGTTCAACCCACAGACCATGCGCATGGAGGTCAACGACTTCTTCGCCGTACTCATGAATCCTGTAGCTCAGGCCAAATTCGTACACACTGTGTCGGCCGGGTATGTCTGTGGTGCGATCTTCGTAATGGGCATCTCCGCGTGGTACCTGCTCAAGGGGCGGCATGTCGACCTGGCCAAACGCTCTATGGCGGTTGCCGCTTCCTTCGGACTGGCCGGCTCGCTGTCGGTAGTGGTGCTCGGTGACGAGAGCGGTTACCTGTCTGGAGAACACCAGCAGATGAAGCTGGCAGCCATCGAGGCCATGTGGGAAACCCAGCCGGCACCGGCCTCCTTTACCGCCTTCGGCTTCCCCGACCAAGAGGCGCGCGAGACCCACTATGCGCTGCACATCCCCATCGTCATGGGCTTGATCGGCACCCGCTCACTGACAACGGAGATGCCTGGTATCATCGACCTGGTAATCAGCGCCGAGGAACGCATTCGGCGCGGCATCCTGGCTTACGATGCACTGGAGCAGATCCGTGCCGAGGGTTCCACAATCAGCATCTCGCCAGTGCTCAAAGCGATGTTCGAGAGTACTGGAGTCGATCTGGGCTACGCCCTACTACTCAAGCGCTATGTCGATGACCCGCGTCAGGCGACCGACGAGCAGATCAGAAAAGCCGCGTGGGACACCGTGCCACAGGTGGCCCCGTTGTTCTGGACGTTCCGCATAATGGTCGCCCTGGGCATGTTTTTCATCGTGCTCACCGCCGTATTCTTCTGGCTGTCCACACGCCATCGCGTGGATAAGCACCGCTGGCTGCTGAAGGTTGCGGTATACGCCATCCCGCTGCCATGGGTCGCCATCGAGTGTGGCTGGCTGGTTGCCGAATACGGTCGCCAACCGTGGGTCATCGAAGGCGTACTGCCAACCGCACTGGCGGTGTCCAGTCTCGGTGTAAAAACGCTGCTGCTGACCATCGCCGGCTTCGTGGCGATCTACACCGTGCTGCTGGTCATCGAGATGAAGCTAATGCTCAAGGCCATCAAGCACGGCCCAGAAGACGAGGCAGAGCAGCCTGAGGTCATGCAGCCAACGCTGGCTTCAGTCGCAACTCACCAACCTCTCCACTCGTCTGCGGAGTACTTCCATGATCCTGCATGAACTATTGAACTACGACACCCTGCGACTCATCTGGTGGGTATTGTTGGGCGTCCTGTTGATCGGCTTTGCAGTGATGGGCGGGTTCGATTTGGGCACCGGTACCCTGCTGCCATTCATAGCAAAAACCGATCTGGAGCGACGCGTGGTGATCAACGCCGTCGGCCCTACATGGGAAGGCAATCAGGTATGGCTGGTTCTCGGTGGAGGTGCCATTTTCGCCGCCTGGCCGCAGCTCTACGCCGTATCGTTTTCCGGCTTCTACCTGGCCATGTTCATCATTCTGGTGGCACTGATCATTCGACCGGTGGCGTTCAAGTACCGCAGCAAGCTCGAGTCGAAGGCTTGGCGCAACAGTTGGGACTGGGCGCTGTTCGTTGGAGGCTTCGTGCCCGCCCTGATCTGCGGTGTAGCGGTGGGTAACGTTATACAAGGCGTACCGTTTCGCCTGACACCCGAAATGTACATCTACTACGACGGCAGCTTCTTCGAGCTGCTCAATCCCTTCGCAGTGCTCTGCGGCCTGGTTTCGGTGAGTATGCTAGTCGCCCATGGTGCGGCCTGGCTGCGCATCAAGACCGACGGCGTGTTGGCTGACCGAGCGCGCACCATCGGCAGTATCGCCATGCTGACCACCATCGTTCTATATGCATTGGCCGGAGTAGCGCTTTGGCATTGGATCGAAGGCTACAGCATCACCTCAGTGATCAACACGACCGGCCCTTCCAACCCCCTGTTCAAGACCGCCGCTGTCAGCCAGCACGCTTGGTTCACCAACTACGACAGCAAGCCCTGGACATTACTGGCACCGGCTCTTGGTTTCGCCGGCACGCTGCTGGCCTGTCTGTTGCTGCGTGCCCGCCGCGACAATCTGGCGATGCTCGCCAGCAGCCTGGGTATCGCCGGCATCATCACCTCGGTGGGCATGTCGATGTTTCCCTTCATCCTGCCGTCTTCGGTCGATCCTCGCTTCAGCCTGACCGTATGGGACTCCTCATCCAGCCACATGACCCTGTTTATCATGCTGGTCAGCACGGCGATTTTCCTGCCGCTCATCGTGGCCTATACCACTTGGGTGTACCGCGTGTTATGGGGCAAGGTCGACGCCAAGGCTATTGAAGGTGGCAAGGGCCACGCTTACTGATCACTTGTTAAATACAGAGGTTTTCACATGTGGTACTTCGCTTGGTTACTCGGTCTGCCTCTGGCGGCAGCGTTCGCCGTACTGAATGGTATGTGGTTCGAAATGACCGAAGACAATACGGTACGTCGCGCCCTGAAGAGTGAAATACCTTCGGAAGGCAGCGCCAACAGCGACGCCAGTTAATGCAAGTCGGCCAGTCATCTGTGCACGCGTGTACAGGCGACTGGCATCCTTGACAATCATCCCAAATCATGGAGCCGAAAGCGGCTTGGGAATAGATAGGGCTGCCCCCCAGCCGCAACCTCATCAACACCTCCATGATTTCACCTGTCTCGCGCGATAGCGGACGATACATGAAGGGATCTCTCACTCTCTCGAAGCATCCGCACCTGAAGCTACCAACTATGGAATATCACATGGCAACGATGCCGCGGTACAGGTCGACTTCGGCCTGCGCCTGGGAGTCTTCAGCCGCCAGGCGTTCGCGCTGGGCGTCGAGCAGCACCAGGAAGTCCACAGTCACTTTTCACGCGCCGTGTGGTATGCCCAGGGATCTGGCCCTTGGCCTGGTCACTGCTGGTGATGGTTGGCATGGCGTCATTGCTGGCGTCATCGCGAATCGCCCGGGCCGCCCGCAGCCGGGCAAAGGCGACCCGCAGTTCGCGGTTGCCCTGCAACGACTGGGTCACCAGTTGGTTGAGGATCGGTTCCTCGAATTGCTGCCACCAGATGCCTTCAAAGTGTGCCCGGTCAAAATTCTTTTGCCCGGCGGCGCCATCGGTGGCGGCCGTGATATGGGCCGCTTCCCGGTTCTGGGTCTTGTAGTCCGGGCCCACGGCGCAGGCGCTCAGCGCCACGGCAACAGGCTCGGCAGGAAGACTCTCAAGCTCATTGCTGCGCCTCCAGTTTCGGGGCGCGGGCGGCTTTGCGAGCCTCACCGCGTTCCACATAGTTGCGGATCAGGACGTAGAACACCGGGGTCAGCAGCAGACCGAAAAAGGTCACCCCCAGCATCCCGGAGAACACCGCAACACCCATGGCGTGGCGCATTTCTGCACCAGCACCGCTGGAGAGCACCAAGGGCACCACTCCCATGATGAAGGCGAACGAGGTCATCAGGATCGGCCGCAGACGCAAGCGGCAGGCTTCCAGCACCGCAGCCTGAGGGTCTAAGCCTTCCTCTTGTTTGTCCTTGGCAAACTCGACGATCAGAATCGCGTTCTTACACGCCAGGCCCACCAGTACGATTAAGCCGATCTGGGTGAAGATGTTGTTGTCACCCCCCGACATGATCACCCCGGCAATGGCCGAGAGCAAAGTCATCGGCACGATCAGGATCACCGCCAGTGGCAAGCTCCAGCTTTCGTACTGGGCGGCGAGCACCAGGAACGCCAGCAATACGCAGAGCGGGAACACGAACAGCGCGGTATTGCCCGAGAGAATCTGCTGGTAGGTCAGGTCGGTCCACTCGTAGGTCATGCCGTTGGGCAGTTCCTCCTTGAGCAGCTTCTCGATGGCTTTTTCGGCCTGGCCGGAGCTGTAGCCTGGGGCCGCTGCACCGTTGATCTCTGCGGTGATAAAGCCATTGTAGTGCATCACGCGGTCCGGGCCTGAGGTGTCGTTGACCTTGATAAAGGTCGCCAGCGGGATCATTTCGCCTTTGTTGTTGCGCACTTTGAGCTGGCCGATCTGCTCCGGTTCAAGGCGGAACTGTTGCTCAGCCTGGACGTTGACCTGATAGGTGCGACCGAAGCGGTTGAAGTCGTTGGCATACAGCGAACCCAGGTAGATCTGCAGAGTGTCGAAGATGTCGCTGACGGCCACTCCGTGGGTCTTGGCTTTTTCGCGGTCGATAGCCGCATCGACCTGGGGCACGTTCACCGTGTAGCTGGTGAACAGCCCAGCCAGTTCGGGCACGCCGTGGCTTTTGTTGATGATGTTCATGGTTTCTTTGTACAGCTCGTCGTAGCCCAGGTTGCCCCGGTCTTCGATCTGCAGGCGGAACCCGCCAATGGTGCCCAGGCCCTGTACCGGCGGCGGCGGGAAGATCGCCATGTAGGCTTCCTGGATTTCGCCGAATTTGCCGTTCAGCGCACCGGCAATCGCACCCGCGGACATGCTTGGGTCTTTACGCTCGTCGAACGGCTTCAAGGTGACAAATATCACGCCGTTGTTCGTGCTGTTGGTGAAACCGTTGATCGACAGGCCCGGGAGCGCCGCGGTGCTTTCCACTCCCGGCTGTTTCAGGGCGATGTCGGACATGCGTTTGATCACGTCTTCGGTCCGGTCCAGGCTCGCGGCGTCCGGCAGTTGCGCGAAGGCGACCAGGTATTGTTTGTCCTGGGCGGGTACGAAGCCGGTTGGGGTATGGGCGAAGCCGAACCAGGTCAGGACCATCAGTCCTGCATACAGGAACAGTGCAATGCCACTGCCGCGAATCACTCGGCTTACGGTGCCAACATAACCGTGGCTGGCTTTCTCAAAGAAGCGATTGAACGGACGGAATAACCAGCCACCGAACAGTTTGTCGAGCGCTTTTGAGACGCGATCCTTCGGCGCGTTATGGCTACGCAGCAACACGGCGGCCAGAGCAGGGGACAAGGTCAGGGAGTTGAACGCCGAAATCACCGTGGAAATCGCAATGGTCAGGGCGAACTGTTTGTAAAACTGCCCGGTCAAGCCGCTTATAAAGGCCGCTGGGATGAACACCGCACACAACACCAGTGCCGTGGCAATGATCGGGCCAGTGACTTCGCTCATGGCTTTTTGAGTGGCTGGGAGGGGCTCTAGACCCAGCTCAATGTTGCGTTCAACGTTCTCCACTACCACGATGGCGTCGTCCACCACGATACCGATAGCGAGTACCAAACCGAACAATGACAGCGCGTTAAGCGAGAAACCGAACATGTGCATGACCGCAAACGTACCAATCAACGAAACTGGCACGGCCACCAGCGGAATGATTGAGGCTCGCCAGGTTTGCAGGAAAAGGATCACCACAAGGACGACTAGAATCAAGGCTTCGAACAGAGTGTGTACCACCGCCTCGATAGAGCCACGCACGAAGACGGTCGGGTCATAGGCGATGGCGAAATCCATACCTTGCGGGAAGCTTTTCTTCAGCTCAGCCATTTTTTCACGAACGTCGTGTGATATCTGGATCGCATTGGAGCCAGGACGCTGGAAGATTGGCAATCCTACCGCCGGATTGTTATTGAGCAAAGACCGCAGGGCGTATTGGTTGGATCCCAGTTCCACCCGCGCGATATCCTTCAGTCGTGTGATTTCGCCGTTATCGCCGGAACGAATGATGACCTTCTCAAACTCTTCTTCAGTGACCAGTCGGCCCTGGGTGTTCACCGACAACTGGAAGGCGGTCGCATTCGGGGCTGGTTGCGTGCCCAAGGCACCAGCGGCCACTTGACGGTTCTGCTCGCGAATTGCGGTCACCACATCGGTAGCGGTCAGGTCGCGCGACGCGATCTTGTTCGGATCCAGCCAGACGCGCAGGGAGTAGTCGCCCATGCCAAACAACTGCACATCACCCACACCGCTAAGGCGGGCCAGCTCATCCTTGATGTTGAGAATCGCGTAGTTGGACAGGTAGAGCATGTCGTAGCGTTTGTCCGGCGAGGTCAAGTGCACCACCATGGTCAGGTTCGGGGAGGCCTTGTCCACAGTGATACCGATGCGACTCACTTCCTCAGGCAGTTTCGGCTGGGTCCGTGTTACACGGTTTTGTACCTGCACCTGAGCGTTGTCCAGGTCGGTGCCCAAGGCAAAGGTGATGGTCAGGGTCAGCTTGCCGTCGGCGGTCGACTGCGATGACATATACAGCATGTTCTCAACGCCGGTGATGGCCTGCTCCAGCGGCGCCGCCACGGTTTCACCGATGACTTTGGGGTTGGCCCCTGGGAAGTTAGCGCGTACCACCACAGTTGGCGGAACCACTTCCGGGTATTCGCTGATCGGCAGTTGGAACAGCGAAATTGCGCCGGCGATCAAAATCAGCAGCGAAAGCACCGCGGCGAAAATCGGCCGTGAAATGAAGAATTGGGAAAAATTCATCGGAGTTGTAGTCTCTTAGCCGCTTGGAGTCGCAGTGCTGGTCAGTATCGCTGCTGTACCAGGCGCGCTTTTGCCGGGTTTGACCTGAGGCAGGTTGCTGGCTTCCAGTGCTTGTCGTTGTCGTGCCAGAGCGGCGAGGGTTTCCTTGCTGGCCATGGGGACGACTTCAGGGGTGACCGGCGAACCTGGACGCACCCGCTGCAAGCCCTTGACGATGATGGTGTCATCCTTGTTGAGGCCGCTGCGCACGATGCGCAAACCTTCGATCTTCGGCCCCAACTCGACGGAGCGGTACACGGAGTTGTTGTCGGCATCCATTACCAGTACGAACTTCTTGCCTAGGTCGGTGCCCACAGCTTCGTCGTTGATCAGCACGGCGGAGTAGGTGCCGCTGCCCACCAGCTTCAGGCGGGCATAGAGGCCTGGGGTGTAGGCGCCGTCGCTGTTGTCGAACACCGCACGGCCACGGATGGTGCCGGTTTTCGGGTTGACCTGATTGTCGACAAAGTTCATCTGGCCCAGGTGCGGGTTGCCGTCTTCATTGGATAGACCCAGGTACACTGGGGTGGTGGCACCGCGTTGGCCTTGGCGCGCGAGTTGGGTGTACTTGAGGAACACACGTTCGTCGGCATCGAAGTAGGCGTAGACCTTGTCGGTGGAGACCACGCTGGTCAGGGCCGTGGTATCGGCCGTGACCAGGTTGCCGGCGGTGATTTCCGCACGGCTGACGCGGCCACTGATAGGCGAGGTGACGCGGGTGAAGCTTAGGTTGAGTTTGGCCAGGTCCAGTTGCGCCTGGACTGCGCCAACGGCGGCGCGGGCTTCCTGGGACGCACTGGTGCGCGAATCAGCCAGTTCGGCGGAGATCGCGTTGCTGGTGCGCAGGCGCTCACCGCGCTGGGCTTCGTTTTCACTGCGAGTGGCGTTGGCTCGGCCTTGGGTGACCAGGGCTTCAAGGCGGCGCACTTCAGCCTGGAATGGACGCGGGTCGATCTGGAACAACAAATCGCCCTTTTTCACCAGGGCGCCTTCGGTGAAGGCCACTTGATCGATCTGGCCGGAAACCCGTGGGCGGATTTCAACGGTTTCCGGAGCTTCCAGGCGCCCGGTGAATTCGTCCCATTCATTGACCGGTTGCTCCAGCACCTTGGCCACACTGACTTTGGCAGCCGGCATGCTGGCGGCGGTTTCTGGGGCTTTACCGCAAGCGCTCATCACCAACACAGCCAGGGCCGCGAGTGGATAGCGCAAGAGTTTGAGTGAATGGCCCATGGTTCATAAACCCTGTAATTGTATCGATTGAAAATGATTACTCATGGACTCTTACCCCAGCAACAAACAATAAGCCATCCACTTGGAACTCCTGCCCTCTTCAACTAGCCCCCTCGCGGAGCTCTGGCATTTACATACCAGGACGCCAAGAAAATTCATAACTTCAGTACCATGAGCGCCATCAATTTCCGCTAGGACACCAATTTTTAGTCAGCTCCGAACTCGTCAAAGTCAAGAAAACAAGGACAACACTTCACTCTAGTTATTTCCCACAAACAAGAAACCAACGCGACAAGCAAAGCATAAACTTACGAAAACACTGTAACTGAACGCCTAAGCTAACAAGGGACAAAACATTGACGATTTCAGCCAAAATGATCAGAACCCTCACTCACTGCTGCCAAGAAACCACCAAACATGCCTGCCAAGCCCATACAGTTTATTACCTGCCCTGAAGTCAGCTGACTTGACTTAGCTGGCCACTTGACGCACTTATCGCCGCTAATTATCTAGCGCCTATTGATCAGAGGCCGTATTAGTTTTCCATCCTTGCGTTAACGACAACCAATAAGATACTTCCAAACCTCTCAGTTGACGCAGAAGCTCTGCAGCAAGAAACGTTGCCAGCACATACCTTGACAGCACCCAGAAGACCCGGCTTATATAATTCCTGCAAGGATCAAAAATTCTTCAGACGTTGCAATCCATGCAGATAAAGCCACCTGTTAGACTCAGTATGAACAGGCATATTTTTCCTTGCCGCGACCGGAAAGCTGGACAGAACGATAAGTTACTAATTATTGGTCTACCTACGATTAACTAGAAAGATTCCCTTTCGCGAAGATCAACCGCGGGCCAACATTTATTAATAATGGGAACGTATGGATATCCGCCGGCGCCACATAAGGAATTTATTTAGCGTTGGCATCATAAGAAGAGAATCTGGTCGACGAAAATTATCGTTCAACAGTTTGAAAGTCGATTGCAGATGTTAAGACCGAAAGCACTCCAGATCCTTTGCACGGTAGCGGGTGATACATCTGCTGGAAAGCTCAAACTGCGCAAGCTCCACTGCGTGAAATTCTCAGGCAGGCGTTGAAGCGCTTGATTGACCCTGTTTTGCACTGGTTCATCCGAAACCATGGGTGGGCGGCCCGAGGGCGGGGCATCTATCAGGTCGTCAGACGAGTACACCTTAAATCGGAGGCACCTTTTCGAAACCATCTGAACGGTCGTGCACAGGAGCTCTAAAATGCTTGCTCCACACTATCCATCGGCCCATGCAAGAACGATCCGTATACGCATTTGTTCATTACTAGGCACCTTTCGGATGACCAAGTGGGGAAGTCACTTCCGACGTTTTCTTGCATGATGATCAAATGCTTTGGAGGGTGTCCTGTTCTGGGCATGTGCTCTACCCCATTGATAAGATGGCAACGAAAGCACTAGGAGCATTTTGAGATTCCACACCAAGTGAAAAAACAGGGGCGATGGAAGAACTCCACTGGCTACTCACCCCATGTCCCACAAAGACGTCGAGCAAGAAACGCATTGATCGCCACTATCGCAGCGATCATGGCTTTCTATTTCCGCAATCCGAAGAACAATCTAACCTAAAAACTTTCAATCTATCATCACATTCCCCTCCATCAAGACTGACAGATAGTAATTCACTGGAAACCCACCCTTGGATGATCAATATGGAGGCTGCATCATGGTCTCGCACAAAAATTTCTATCGACCAATTGAGGTGGCAATACTTTGGTCTGGACTCGCTGACCACGAAAAAGAAATCCTAAAACAGACCCTTACGCGCCCTGATGACCTTCTTAAATTATTTCCTCACTGGCCATCTCTTCAAACCTACTCTGAACGAATATATGACGCCATCGCTTGCCACCAGCTACCTGCCACATATTTGAACCGCCCAATAACTTCAGATACGGAATTCGAAAAAGCCTATCTTTCCATTCGCCACTCGGACCTGAGAATATGGGTAGAGTGTTATTACCCAGACGACAAACCGATTTTCTTATTTGGCAACGAGACCGACCACTCCCACTGCATCAGCATCGGTGCACATTTAGCTTTAAAAGCAGAATTAGAAGCTTCAGACCGCGAATTACAAAAAACCCGGAAAAATCTAGAAAATCTGCATGCTAATTCTGCGCAACAAAGAGAAAACCCCGAGTCCCCCCAACCTCAAACGGGAACACCTGGATCATACCTAGAGCAGTCCAACTCGATACTTTATGTCATTATTGGCGCTCTGCTAGATGTTAGCATCGGCAAGTCAGATGATGGAAAGGTTCAATCTATTTATAGCACTCAAACGATTCTAGTTGAAACGGTAACCAACCGTTTTTCTAATGTTCAAGGCCTAAGCAAACGGACCCTTGATCGGAAATTTGCAGAAGCGCGCCGTCATTTGGCTCAGGCCATACGGGCCTAGAACCAAATTGCCAGGCAATAGCGCACATTGCCTGGCAATGACTTTCCGCCCGAGCAGACCTTCACTGACTGTCACATCCCACTGCGCACCACATGGTGCTACGGAGTGACACCATGCAACCGACCAGCTCTGCCCCTCGGACTGCAGACCGCCACATCATGCGCCG
Organism: Pseudomonas oryziphila; assembly: GCF_003940825.1. Lineage (NCBI taxonomy): Bacteria > Pseudomonadati > Pseudomonadota > Gammaproteobacteria > Pseudomonadales > Pseudomonadaceae > Pseudomonas > Pseudomonas oryziphila. The sequence continues at coordinate 3,727,358 of NZ_CP034338.1, forward strand.
CGATGAAGTGGAGCAGAAGACCGGCTTCAAACGTTCGCACATCTACAACCTGATGAAGGCCGGCCAGTTCCCGCAATGCCGGCGCATTGGCACCCGCGCCGTCGGTTGGGATTCGCTGGAAATCGAGCAGTGGGTTCAGGATCGACTGTCAGTCAGGGAGTAGCGCCATGCACGTCCTCTCACTGATTTCGACCAAGGGCGGCGCGGGCAAGACCACTGTCGCCGCCAACCTGGGCGGAGTACTCGCCGATGCAGGCTTTCGCGTATTGCTGCTGGACCTGGACAGCCAACCGACGCTGTCCAGCTACTACGCCTTGTGCGCACCTCGTGAGGCCGGCAGCTACGAGCTCATCGCCCAGGGTCTCACCGCGCCTGAGCAGGTCATCTCCACCACTGTCATTCAACATCTGGACCTGATTGTGTCCAACGACCGCGCCGGGCACATCAGCACCCTGCTCTTGAATGCCGCCGATGGCCGCTTGCGTTTACGCAACCTGCTGCCGGCCTTACAGGATCAATACGATGTGCTCATTGTTGATACTCAAGGTGCACGCAGCGTCGTGGTCGAGATGGTCATCCTCGCCTCCGATTGCGCCCTGTGTCCGGTCCCACCGGAGATGCTCGCCGCGCGCGAGCTGCGCCGTGGCACCCTGGGGCTGCTTGACGAATTGGAGCCCTACCGCTACCTGGGGGTGGCGTTACCATCGGTGAAGCTGTTGCTCAACCAGGCCAACGCCAACCGTCGCGATACCCGCTTGATCATGCAGAGCCTGCAAGCATCCTTTGAGGGCGATCCCCATGTCAGCGTGTGCACCACGGTCATTCCCGACCGCGTGGCCTATCCCAACGCCGCCTCGCTGGGACTGCCCGTTCACCGAGTCGAGCCCGTCCCGCCATCCGGTAGCCGCGGCCCTTGCGCCGCTGAGGTGATGCGCGCCCTGGCCCGTGAGTTGTTCCCACAGTGGACCGAGCAGCTGGTCGAAGCGGGCGCGCAAATGCCCGGTCAACCATCAGCAACCGAATGCCGGCTGATCCGTCGCGGCTGATCGGAGGATGTGTGATGAAACCGCCGACCTCCGAAGACATCACGCGTCAACTGCAGCAGGCGCACTTCCCGCAAAAACACGACCGTGAGGCAACGGTAGTGCCGATCGGTGACACACCGATGGTGGTCAGTCTCGAGCAATTGCGCCCCTACGAGCTCAACCCACGCATTGTCCGCAACCCGCTGTATAACGAGATCAAAGCTTCGATCCGGGAACGCGGCCTAGACCAGCCCCCTGCTATTACCCGCCGCCCGGAGGAGTCACACTTCATCATCCGTAACGGTGGCAACACGCGGCTGAGCATCCTCGGTGAACTCTGGCAAGAAACCCGCGAGGAGCGGTTCTTTCGCATCCATTGCCTGTTCCGGCCTTGGCAATCCGAAACCCATGCCCTGCTCGGGCATCTGACCGAAAGTGATTTACATGGCCAGCTCACATTCATCGAGCGGGCATTGGCCGTGGCGAAACTTCAGGACATGTTTCAGGAATCGGACAGCCCCCTTAGCCAGCGCGAGCTCTCCTCACGCTTGAGCCAGGATGGTTATCCCATTTCCCAATCCCATATCAGTCGCATGTTCGACGCGCTGGAGCACTTGCTACCCGCCATTCCACAGGTACTGTATGCGGGTCTCGGCAAACCCGCTATCGATCGTCTGATGACGGTAAGGCGTCGCGCCGAATCGAGCTGGAACCGGTACTTCGGTGACGACCAACAGTTCACGCTGCTGTGGCTGGAAGTGCTTTCAGCGTTCGACGGTGAAACACCCGAGCTGGATGCGAGCGAGCTGCAGGACGAACTGATTGCCCAGATGGCGGTGGCCCTACAGCAGACACCCCGTCTGCTGGCCTTGGAAATGCACCAGGAGCAACACCTTTCGCCTATCATGTCGCCCGCTCCTCAACCGGTGCCGCAGGATCTAGCAAGCAAGCCTGTGGAGTCGCCACCTCCCCTTGAGGTCGCGTTTGGAACAGCCACTGAGTTGCCCAGCCCAGATCCGGCAGATTCTGACAGTGATCCCTCGCTGGTGGTGGAACCACGCCTGCCCCACATTCGCCAAGCGTTGAGCGATGAGCCGCCCTCTGCGAAGCAACCCGATGGTGGGAAAGTGGTTCAGCCGCAGGTGGGCTCACCTCCATCGTCCCCCGCTTCGCCGGATGACATCCCCATCTTGCGTGCACGCTGTGCCGAATTGGCGGCCAATCTGGCCGATTATGCTGATGCCGCGGCCTTGGTCAGCCCGCACCCTGATGGACTCGGATTCACGTTGTCACCTGAACACAGCGATCGGCTTAGCCCGCGACACACCGGCATTCAGCTGATCCTCTCGGCCTTGCTACGCCTCCAGGATGATGTGAGCTGGAGCCAACGCCAGCAGTTGCCAGCCGCGTTGTTTGGTCAACTGCTGATCGGCGTCTACGACCTGCCCTTTGCCGAGCGCCCTGCCCTGACCGTGGGCCTCGAACGACTCCCCGATGCACAGCTGGAGCAGCTGTTCACGCTGATCCGCCACGCTCGGCAGTTGATCGAGCTGACGCTGTCGTCCACTCGTTAACGTGAGGAGCTGCCTCATGAGCACGACCTTCAATCTGTTGAACCATGCCATGTTGAATCAGGTGCTGCATGAGCTGCGCCATGGCCGCCTGCAACGCTGCAAAGCCCTGGGCCTGGCCGACGAGGACATCGAAGTGTTGCAGTCGCTGCCGCCGACCACCCTGTCGCACCTGGCGCATTCGTCGATCGCCTGGGTCGAGGTCAAAGTCGACACCACCGTGCTGCGCCGCTTGATTGTCCAGGCTGAACGCGATGAACAGAACGAGCGCTTGATAAACCGCGCGCTCAAGCTGGGTGCGAGCTCCAACATCATGTACCGCTGCTTCGGCCTGGACCATTCGGAAACCGCACTGCGGCGCCGCGTGCTGAAGATCGGGACCCACCGCGGCCGCCCGGTTCAGCTCAGTGAGGCGCAGGAACATGCGGTGTGGAACCGCTGGAGCCAGCTCCGGGCGGAAGATCCGGACAACGATCCGCTGGACACGATGATGATGCTCGCCGAGGAGCAGCAGATTAGCCTGACCCTGGTCTGGCAACAGGTCGAACTGTACGGAGGTGCCCCATGCTGAGCTTCTACGAGGTCGATTGGCAGGACGTGGTGCGCCAGTGCTATGAAGCACTCCGGCGGCGTAACGAGTGGCAGGCCGCGCAAGCCAAATTGGCCGCTGCCACCGAGGAGGCGCCGCTGCGCACGATCTACTACGGCGACAATAATCCGTTGCCGCAGGCCTTGCTGCTCGACCGTCGGCTGACGCCCTTGGAGCGCAACACCTGGCAGGTATTGCGCTGGTTGATCACCGAGCGCCAGGTTAAAACACCTCGCTACCAAGACCTGCAGCCCTACCTCGCAACCAGCCCCTGTGGCACCCAGGCATCGCGCGAAACCATCGCCCGTGCACTGAACGTCTTGCGGACCACCCGCTGGCTCAGCCTAGTCGACCGCTCTCGCGATACCCAAGGTTGCCTGCGCGGTTGCGTCTACGTGCTGCACGGTGATCCGCTGACCCCGGCCGAGCAGCTCGAGCTGGACACCGGCTATGCGCAACTGCTGCAGCAGAACCTCACCCATGCCGCCAAGGGCGTGCGTGATGTGGCGCAGCATGTGATCGGAGAAATCCTGGCCGACCCACAGGTCGCCCAGGCGGACAAGGACAAGGTCCATTCGACTTCCGTCGCGGCGCAGCAACAGGCGCTACCTTTGATTGACGCGGAGGATTCCGAACGCAGTCAAAACCTCCCCGTTCGGAATGCAGGCAACGCAGCCATCGAATCCGAACGCAGCAGCCATACCCCGATTTCCGCTGGGGTTCGGAATGCTGACGCCGGCCGTACAGTACAGAAAGACAAAAGCAAAAAAAGTACGGTACTGGCGCAGGTGGAGTTCGGTCGAGCGCGATGGCCGGAGGATCTACCGCTCAACCCGACCGAGCGGCGCATGGCCACCCAGGCGATGCGTCAGCTCGAGCCTGAACAGCAACAAGCGGTGATCAACGAAGCGGCGGTGCGCTGCGCTCGCGGCGAGATCCGAAAACCGGTCGCCTACTTGATGGGTTTGATCAAGCGCGCCTGCCAGGGCGAATTCACCCTCTGGGCAGCCCGCGCCGACGCGACAACGCCTGCGGCTGCGCCCTCACGCGCGTCAAGGCCGGAGTCAGTGTCGACGCCGGCCAGCGAACGGCCACGCCGCAGCGATCCGCGCACCGCCTCGCCACTCGCCCTCTCCTGCCTGGAGGAACTGAAGCAACGCTGTCGCGGCCTCGGTTCTGCGTCATAGGCGCTGGACGTCTGTGGATTTGATGCCACTGCCATCATATCCATACAGGTCCACTACCGGTAATGCGAGCAGCCCAGCTTCACGTTAATCCCCCTCGGCCTTCACCGTTCAGCCCATCGTCAGCCTCACTTCGACGGCGAGGTACTGGCGATGGCCGATCACTACCAGCTCAACCTGGGCTCCTTGCGCAGCAGCATCACCCTCACCCTGCACACTCATCACGCGGCGCGACTGTGGCAGGGCCGTAGCCGCGGCGACGGGGTGCACCCGATTCTGGGCATGCCCGGCTACATCGCGGTGACTAACCTGCTCAAACAGGCGAGTAGCCAGGACGATCCGTACGCCGACTGGTTCATGCTGCAGTTGGAAGAAAAGCTGCTACAGGCCAAGGCCCAGCTACGCACACTGACCCAGCAGGTCAGCCACGTCGAGCGCGCCCTGCCGCCTCAGGTCGATGTCGGCGACAACCTCAACATCCACCCCGTCACCCTGCCGCTGTTCATCGGCAGCCAGCTGGGCTTTCTCGCGATCTATTTGCTGACCGACTACGACGTCCTGGTCCGTCGGGTACTGCTCGCCCACCACACCGCGCTGATCGGGCGCATGGACATGGAATCCTGGATCGATGGTGGTGCGCATGTCCTGCGCAGCCTGTTGGGCCTGGCACAGCAGTACCGCGTGGCCGGCGTCAGCCGGGATGACATGGCTGCCAACAACGCCCGCGCGCGCGAGGCCATCGACAAATTCGGCCTGCCGCCGCAGGACATTCTGGAAGGGTCCCGTCGTTCCCAATTCGCCCCACCGATCGCCCGCAGCGCCGCTGCAGCGGTGACCGAAGCCCTCGAAGCGCCAGAGGCCGAGCCCCCGCCCACACCGGATGCGCCAGTCGACGGAGGTGACGTATGACCCTCGCTGACGCAATTGCCCGACGTTTGTCTGCAGAGGCCTATCGCGAGTTTGCACAAGGTACCTCCCTAAAAGGCCTTTTAAAGCCTTTTAAGGGTAAGGGGGAGCTGCAGCAGTTCGCCGGGACGATCCTGCGCCTGCGCACCCAGGTCGCCGAATTGATGGGCGTGATGCTGGCGATCATGGCGCAGCCCCCCTTCTCGCTGCTGGACCTGCGACTGGTGGTGCAGCACAGCGCGACCGGCACCGATTTTTTGCGCTGGCGCAGCCCAGACTTTCAGCGCATGGGCGTGGCGGTGTGGCAGGAGGCGATAGTTCATCCGCGGCTGCATACCGAGCTGCGGCAGGCGCTGTATCAGCTGGAGACCAACCGCGTAGTGCTGAACCTGCAGATGAGCAGCCTGCAGTCGCTGTATCGCCAGGCCATCGCCGGTGCCAGCAAGCTCGAGGTCGCCGAACTCGCTCTTTCCCGTTCCCCCACCGAGGAGTAGCACGCATGAGTACGTTCTTTGTTGGCGAAGGCAATATCGGCAGCGTTCCGGAATTTCAGGAGTTCAACAACAACCCAGAGGAACCACGGCGCCTGTTGCGCTTGAACGTGTATTTCGACAATCCGGTGCCGCGTGAAGGCGGCTACGAAGATCGTGGCGGCTACTGGGCCCCAGTCGAGCTCTGGCACCGCGACGCCGAACACTGGAGCACCCTGTTCCAGAAAGGCATGCGCATCCTGGTCGAGGGCCGGACGGTCAAGGACGAGTGGGAAGACAGCGAGGACAATGCGCGGGTGACCTTCAAGGTCGAGGCTCGGCGTATTGGCATCCTGCCGCACCGCCTGGCGTCGGTGTCCATGCGCGAGAAGGCACAGGAAAACGCCGGTTCCGGGCGCAAGGGGGCCGGCAAGAAGGCGTCGCGCAAGGCCGGCTGAACGCATGGTACTCAGTGGAATCACCGCCCGCAGCGCGATATCGCTGGACCTGTGCAACCTGCCCGGCGGGCAACCCCGACGCCTGCTGGGCTTTTACTCTCGCTAGGCTTTCCCCCGTTGGGCCCCCTGCAACAACTGCGACACCTCCTCCAAGTACTGGTCCAGGGCAAGGATCGCCCGCCAGTGCGCCGGACTTTCCTGGACCCAGTCGATCAACCTGGCGCGCGCCTCGAGGCTGTCCGGTTCCAGGTGGGTGGCCATGAACAGCTCATAGGCCTTGATCGCTAGTGCATCCACCTCACTCTGGTTTGATCCGTGCAAATCACAGCCTCCGTGTGGACAGGCGGGTCATACAGCTATTTTTGTGGTCGTTCATATCTTTGGGTGGTTGGTCAACCATATGGGTCGAATTGGAGAGCGTCCCCGTTGCCAGTCAAAGAGCCTAGCCCACATCACATTGGCCGCCAGTTGGCGGAGTATCGTCTCGCCCGTGGTCTGACCCAAGCGAAGGTAGGCGAGTACCTGAAAATCTCCGGTGAAGCTGTGTCGCGACTCGAACGTGGCCAGGTTGAGCTCTCCGTGAGTAAGCTGCTGCAACTGGCCGACCTTTACGGTTGCCCCGCCGATGAGCTGCTACTGGCCATCAGCCCTCGCCCCCAGGACCAGGACGTGCAGATCACGTCGATCATCAAGGCGCTGGGCGAAGCAGATAAGCAGTTTGCCTTGGAGTTTCTGCAAACGCTGGCCACCCACCTGGCGCAGCGCAAGTAACCGTCTGCCGGATCTCGCTGCACACCAACAGGAGCACGGCGGCTTCGGATTATCGCTGGTGCTCCCTCCCCACGCCGCCACCCTGTCGGTACCCACCGAGAGGGCCTGCGTATGCGCCTGTTTATCTGCGAAAAACCATCTCAAGCTCGTGATATCGCCCGGGTGCTGCAGGCCAGTCGGCGTGCCGACGGCTGCCTGCAAGGTGCGGGGGTCACCGTCACCTGGTGCGTTGGCCATCTGTTGGAAACGGCGCCCCCTGAGGCCTATGGGGACTACAAGCGCTGGTCACTGGACGATCTGCCCATCATCCCAGTGCGTTGGCAACTGGTCGTCAAACCTAAGGTCGCCAGCCAACTGAAGGTGATTAGCCAATTGCTACGCACCTGCAGCGAGGTGGTGATCGCCACCGACGCCGACCGCGAGGGCGAGATGATCGCCCGGGAGATTCTCGAACGCTGCCAGTACCAGGGGCCGGTCCTGCGCCTGTGGCTCTCGGCCCTGGATGACGCCTCGATCCGTCGGGGCCTGGGTAGCTTGCGCCCGGGCGAGCAGACCTTGCCGCTGTATCACTGCGCGTTGGCCCGCTCCCGCGCGGACTGGCTGGTGGGCATCAACCTGAGCCGGTTGTTCACCGTGCTCGGTCGCCGTGCCGGTGTCGACGGCCTGCTACCGGTCGGCCGGGTGCAGACCCCGACGCTGCGTCTGATGGTCGAGCGCGATCGAGCCATCGCGAGCTTCGTGCCGCAACCGTTCTGGCCCGTCGACGCTCAGCTGGAAGTCGACGGCACGAACTTTCTGGCCCGCTGGCAGCCGCCCGCCACTGTCTGCGACGACGCTGGGCGCTGCATCGACGAGGTAGCCGCACAGGCAGCAGCGCGACGTCTGCTCCAGCAGGGGTCAGTCAGGGTCCACAGTGTGGAGGTCGAACACGTTCGTGAAGGCCCACCGTTGCCCTTTGATTTGGGCACCCTGCAGGAGGTCTGTTCAGCCAAGCTCGGGCTCGGTGCGCAGGAGACCCTGGGGGTCGTCCAGGCGCTGTACGAGACCCATAAGGCGACCACCTACCCCCGGACCGACTGCGGCTATCTTCCCGAGAGCATGCTCAATGAGGTACCGCGTGTCCTTCACGCCCTGGCGGCGGCCATGCCTTCACTGGGACAAACGCTGAAAGACGTCGACCCCTGCCGCCGCTCCCGGGCCTGGAACAGCGGGAAAATCACCGCGCACCACGGCATCATTCCCACCGCTGTTTCGCTGGACCTGGCGCAGCTCTCCGAGCGTGAACGGGCGGTGTACACGTTGATTCGCGCCCGCTACCTGGCGCAGTTTCTGCCCGAGCATGAGTACCTGAAAACCCAGGCGCTGTTGCACAGCCAGGCTGATCAGTTACTCGCCCGCGGCAAGCAGATTTTGAACCTTGGCTGGAAAGCGGTGATCAACGAAGGTGATGGTCACGAACCAGTTGCGCAGGCCCAGCGCCTGCCCGCCCTGCGTGAGGCGGGAGCGCTGACATTGATTGACGCGACGGTCAACGCGCAGCGCACCCAGCCGCCCAAGGCCTACACGGAAGGCACCTTAGTCAAGGCCATGAAAACCATCGCCAACCAGGTAGACGACCCTCGGCTCAAGCAGACGCTCAAGGACAGTTGCGGGCTCGGCACCGAAGCCACCCGCGCCGCCATCATCCAGGGCCTGATCGATCACGGCTACCTGATCAAGAAAAAAAGTAGTCTGGCCGCCTCGGCGGCGGCACATACCTTGATCGAAGCGGTGCCACCGGAGGTCGCCGACCCGGTGCTGACCGCGCTTTGGGAACAGGCGCTGGACCGCATCGAGTCAGGGCAACTGAGCGTCGAGACCTTCCTCGCCAAGCAGGCAGAGTGGCTGACCCGGCTGGTGCGCAGTCACGCCTCGCTCAGCCTGCGCCCGCCTCCCAGCAAGGGGCCCTTCTGTCCGGTGTGCCGCAGTGCCATGCGTCAGCGCAAGGGTCGCACCGGCAGCTTCTGGTCCTGCACCCGCTACCCGGAATGCAAGGGCACCAAGCCGGTGGCGAAACCCAAGCAGGGGGAAAAACCGTGACTTGACTAGGCATCATAGCGCTGGTGTAGTGAAGGTGCCCTTCGCCACGAGGCGATCCAAGACCGATTCGCTCCGGGCAGCTCGGTCAGACTCGTAGAGTTCGGAGCCACACTTCACTGCATCTTCGGATGGCTTCACCGCGTTCCCAAGTTGTCCAGGTGGATGACCCGTGCGGCTTGTGCCAGGCCTCAGGGGTCATCCGCTTCGGCGACGATGTTCAGCTCCGGTGCCCGCCGGCGAAACACTGGGCACCTTTTGTGCGCGGATGCGTGCCAGTTGATTCCGACCCAGACCACGACAAGGGTCGGGTGATCCAGGTGGATCAACCGCGGAAGTTTTGCGACGAACTTCGCTGGTAGGTTGCCGGATCAAGGGTGGTCCAATTCTTCCTAGCCTGATGACCGTCGGGCTATTTTTTCGCCTTCGCGAATCCACTGAACTCCACCGCTTTCCACCCGCCCAGATCGCCTGCAATCCACGGTTGACGGGACTTTACCCGCGTTTTATAGATGAGCTGCACACCGCTGTCGTTGACAGCGTTAAGGTAGCCAGAACCTTCGAGGCTACGCCCATTTCGGGTGGTTCTCCCCAAGTGCGATGCGCGCTCGGCAGCTCGCACGGTCACCGTCCCCTCGGTGATGAGCGCTCTCTACACCGAACCACGTTTTTGCACGTCCCCCTTGCGGCACTCACCCGCCGCCAGGGCCGGTGGCTGTCCGCGTTTCTGCTAAACAGGAGCTCTATCATGACGACTGCAAGCAATAACGCCCCCACCACCTACTTCAACCTGCACACCCAAGGCATTGGTTACCTGAACCGTGTTCGCGAAGTCCCGGTACGCCGCGGCCAAGCCTTCATGGCGTGTGACATCGCCGCCTTGCACGGTGCCTCGGACGACGTCGAGTACACCCGCTTCGACTGCAAGGTCGCCACTGGTGAAGCCGACCGGCTGATCCGTGAACACCTGGAAGACGTCCGTGCAGACCGCAAGGTCCTGATCGCGTTTCGCATCGGCGACATCTGGGTGGATCCCTTCCTGTACGAGAAAGGCGAGCGCAAGGGGCAACCCGGCGCCAGCCTCAAAGGCCGCCTGATCTTCATCGAGTGGATCAAGGTCGATGGCCAGCTCAGCTACCGTGCGCCCGCTCGCACCGCCGCTGCCGCCGCTGCTGAGGGAGCTGAGCACGCGGAGACGGATGGAGATAAGGCAGACACTGACGGTGACTCCGATCAAGGTCAGCCAACCCCGACCGCCGCGCGCAAAACCACCGCAGCTCGGCAGTCTGCCTGAGGCAGTTTGACCATCAGCAACAGGCGCTCCCAAGAGCGCCTGTTGCTCACTCACGTCGGAGGTCGCCATGGAAAGCTTCTGGCTCTGTGAGGACTGCCTGCAGGCGGTTGCCTACGACGACTTCAGCGCGCTGTCGCTCTACTACAGCGAGGCTGAGGTTGAACAACGCATCACCCATATGCGTACCGAACTGCAGGCCTTGCTGCCCCTAAGCGCCGATTTCGATCCGCACACAGGCGCAGGCATTCAGGCCTTTTCCACCCACCCGTGCGAGGTCTGCCACAGCCCGCTGCACGGTGCGCGTCATCGTTTTACACGTCTGTGACTCACCTCTCTCACCAGCCTGGGGCACTCCCCCAGGGGTCGCTCCGTCTCCCACGAGGAATTGCCCATGAACACTGCCCACAATCGGGTCGAGCGTCTCAACCCTGCATTGGCCCAGCGTGCCCGCGAGGATGCGCTGCTGACCGAAGCGCTGGAGTTGCTGGATCAACGTTATTTCCAGCGCGGCGAGCAACTGATCTCACCGAGCGATGCAGCGTCCTATCTGAAACTGCAGCTCGCACCCTATCACCACGAGGTGTTTGCGCTGCTCTGCCTGGACTCGCATCACCGCGTGCTGAGCTTCGACATCCTCTTCACTGGCAGCATCGACGGTGCCTCCGTGTACCCGCGCCAGGTCGTCGTCAAGGCACTCGAGCACAACGCCGCTGCGGTGATTTTCAGCCACAACCACCCCTCCGGTTGCTCGGAACCGAGCGGCGCCGATCGGGTGCTCACCAATCGCCTGGTTGAAGCCTTGGCCTTGGTTGAAGTGCGTGTGCTGGACCACATTATCGTCGGTGAAGGCACGCCGCTATCTCTGGCCGATTACGGCTGGATCTGAAGATTTCCACCACTTGAGGGGTCACCGCCTGTACGTGGTGACCTTCGCATTTTGGAGCGCCATCATGTCCACTCTTCCCAATCCCTTCCTCCGCGGCTTCCTGGACCTGAGCTACGAACGCGTGGTGCAGATCAGCTACGCCGACGATTGCCCACCCTGCTACCGCTCTCTTCACCCTGCGCTGCATGACCTGCCGGATGACGGCATCAATTTCCAGCCGTGCCTGTTCGATGATGACTTCGCGGTGATCACCGACGGCGAAAGCGTGCCCGAGTTTGTCCGTATGCCGTGCCCTGCCGACGGCACCGTCAGCCAGGTGCTCTATCAGGTCACAGGGCTGCACCATGGCCGCCGGCAACACGTCAGCGATCTCCCCAGCGAAGAAGCTGCACAGCACTTGATTGAGCGGCTGTCATTCGCCACCGGGCACTACAGCCGCAGTTGGGAGATCAGCAGTGCGCACCTACCAGCAGATGAGTTCGAGTTCCTGCACGTGTGCGCCCGGTGTCGCTCACCGTCGGGTTACTTCGAGTGCTTCGAGCTGAGCAGCAACAACGCGGTGGGCTGCAAGCTGTACTCGACGCCCTGGCTCAAAAACATTGCTGCGGGCGGCAGCTACTGCAGTACCGAGGAAGTGACTGCACGTCTGCACGCAGATCATGTACCACCGGTGCTGCGGCGCCTGCTGTTGCTGGCCGGTGAGGCCGACACCCGCCTGCTGATCTTCGACCCCGACGCAACGCCACTTCCCGAGTTACCCATGTTCACCGACGATTGACCTCAAGGCGCCTCCGGGCGCCTTTTCCATGGTTGCGCCAGCATAATTCGGTCGGCGAAGTTCGATTTTTCAGTGGGGGCGCGCGCTGGCTTTCCGCCAAGGTGTCGGCATCTTTTGTCGAGACCTGGTCATGCATACCCCCACGCTCTTCACGTTCGGACTGATGCTCACGTTGCTGGGCTGCAGCACGCCGCCACCAGCGCCCGCCCCTGCACCACCCGCAACAGTCCCGGCCACAGTGGCCAAGCCAAAGTCCCCGGTACCCGCCTGGGTCCGACAGGACCGCTACACCCTGGCCAGCACCAGGCCAACGCTGGAGCAGCTCCAACCGCTGTATCAGCTGATCAACGTCCAGATCGCCCCCGCGTTGCACACGACGGTCGGTGAAGCGTTGCACCACGTGCTACAGCACTCAGGCTACTCCCTCTGTCCCGACAACCCTACCGTGGCGCGGTTATTCCGTCGCCCCTTGCCTGCCGTCCATCACGACCTCGGACCGATCTCGCTGCTGGATGCCTTGACCATCATTGGCGGCCCCGCCTGGCAGCTGGACATTGATCCGGTCGAGCGGAGCGTGTGCTACGCCCTGCGCCTGCCCACGCCCGAACCACCGTTTTCGACACTGGAGATCGCACCATGAAGGTTCACCATTTTCAGGCTTTGGTGATCGGCGCCCTGTGCCTGGGTGCTGCCGTTCTCTCGGCCGAAACCTACAACCAGCACCAGCAACTGGCTGAACTGCAGACCGCCGCACGCAATGTACCGGCCGACCCTGGCCCGTCACTGCGTCGCGATATCGGGGAATTGCGCACCAAAATCACCACCCTACAGCCACGAGTCGCGGCCCTGGAAGACCTCCAGCACCAGCAGACCAGTGCGCAGGCAATGCTCGGCCAGCAACTCGACGAGTTGGCGACCTCCGTCAAGGTGTTTCAATCGGTACCGCCAGGACCGAGCAGCGCCGATCTGACCGCCCTGACGCAACGCATGAGTGCGGCAGAAGCGGCACTCGAGAAGCTGTCGACCGCTCCTAAGGTGCCAGAAGCTACCGATGCATCCCAATCTGCCTCCATCCGCGAAAAATCAAAAGCCAAGGCGCCGCAGCCACCCTTCATCCTGCAGAGTATCGAGACGCGCGGCACCATCAGGTTCGTGACCGCGTTGCCTGCCGGCGCCCACGCACTGTCCACCGTGCACCTGCTCCAGCCCGGCGACAGCTTGAACGGCTGGCAGCTACGAACGATTGGCGAGGGCCAGGCCGTGTTCCACGTCCCGGGCCATGGCGATCGCACCCTGCCCATCCCGTGAGGAGGTGAACGTGCATAGGTACTCCGCGGTTGCGCTCATCTTGTTGCCAGCTTACGTGTTCGCCGACCAAGGCTCGAGTGTCGCCAAGCATGTTGACGCTCAGGTTCAGTTTAGCGAGCAGTCGCCGCTGGCACGGCAGCCGTCTGCAGCAGACCAGGCCAAGGCCTGGGGCCTGACAGATGACGAATGGGCCACGTTTGAGCGCCTGCAGACCGGCCCCCGCCATTACTGGTCGCCGCAACTTGACCCGCTCACCACCCTGGGTGTCGAGGCCAACTCGGATCAGGAGCGGCAGCGCTACGCCGAGCTGCAGGTCCGTCTGGAAGCCAAGCGTGCCGAGCGCGAACTTGCCTACCAGAAGGCCTACTCCGCGGCCTGGGCACGGCTGTTTCCAGGTCTGCAGCCCATGCAGGGCATGAGCGACGATGCCGAACCCTCGAACAGCAGCCGTACGGCGCTTTTCGTGGAAGACAAATGCGCCGCCTGCGTGACCAGCCTCCAGCAATGGCTGCGGGCCGGGGCGCGGCTGGATGTGTACCTGGTCGGCAGCCAAGGCAACGATACGCGGTTGCGCCAATGGGCGCAGGGTGCAGGTATTACCGCCACACAGGTCAGCGGCGGCCAGGTCACCTTGAACCATGACCGCGGCCGCTGGTTTGCCCTGGGCGCCAGCCGGCCCCTGCCAGCCCGCTATCAGCAGGTGGATGGAAAATGGCAGCGCGTCGACTGATTCTCGCCCTGGCGATGGTCGGGGCGGCCAGCGTTCACGCAGATACTCTGCCGCCGCCGGCCTATCAATTGGCGGCCGCGCGTGCCGGTATCCCCGCCTCGGTGCTGTTCGCCATCGCCCTGCAGGAAAGTGGTACACCGCTGCGCGGACAGCTTATGCCCTGGCCGTGGACCCTGAATGTGGCGGGTTCACCACTGCGGTTTGCCCGACGCGGCCAGGCCTGTGCCGCACTGAGGGAAGCGCTCAGTCGCCACGACCCCAAGCGCATTGATGTCGGGCTGGGACAAACCAACCTGGGTTATCACCCGGACCGCTACCCGAGCGCTTGCGATGCCCTCGATCCCCGCACCAACCTCGCTGTCACCGCCGAGCTGTTGCGCGCGCACTTTGCCGATACCGGTGATTGGGTTGTCGCCGCCGGCCGCTATCACCGGCCTGCCGGTGGTCCTCCTGCGGCGCACTATCGCCGTCAGTTCACCCGTCACTGGCAGCGCGTCCAGCCCGTCGCGACGGCCCCCGGACGGACACAGCCATGAGCTGCTTGCGCTTGGTGGCCCTGGCCCTCTGCCCTTGGCTGTCGTTTGCCGCGAGCGCTGAGTCCAGCAGCCTACCCGCCCCCTCCACGCTGAACTGGGTGCTGCCGGTGCGCAGCGCTCTCCTTTCGCCAGGCACCGTGCCGCCCAGGGCGTTGAGCCTGCCCGGCATGACGCCGCTGTTCCTGGTTGGCCAGGACACCACTTCCCTGGAGTGGCTGTCGCGACACGCCCAGGCGCTACAAGACTTGGGCGCCAACGGGCTGGCGGTCGAAGTAGACAATGTGCAGGCGCTGCGTCGCATCCAGACGGCAGCGCCCGGGCTGAACATCTGGCCAGTCAGTGGTGACGACATTGCCGAACGGTTGGAGCTGGACCACTACCCGGTGCTGATCACGCCCACCAACCTGCAACAGTGAGGGTACTTCATGGGCGAGCATGCGATGGAATCCCTGCTGCGACCGGCGGTGGAACTGTACACCGTGGGTCTCTGCGCCGGTGCCGGTGCGCTGTGCCTGCATTCACCCTGGGCCGTGGCCCTGTCGCCTGAGGTAGGGGCTGGCATGGCCCTGGCCTACACCGCGTTCGGTCTGAAGCGGCTCAACGAAGCGCGGATCGTCCTGCGCTACCGGCGCAATATCCGCCGCCTGCCGCGCTATTCGCTGACCAGCCGGCAGATTCCGGTGAGCAGCAAGCGCCTTTTCATGGGCCGCGGCTTCCGCTGGACCCGCCTGCACACGCAGCGCCTGCTCGAAGCTCAGGACCCGGCGCTGGCCCGCTATGTCAACCAGTCGACTGCCCACCAGTGGGCGCGACGCATGGAACAGCTACTGGAGAAAGCCCCACCGGTACTATCACTGCTGCCTCGCCTGACCGCGTGGGACAGCCCGTTCAATCCGGTGCGTCCATTACCTCCGGTAGGCGGCTCGCCATTGCTGCACGGCGTCGAACCGAAGGAGCAGGAAGCCAGTCTGCCGCTCAGCGAGCGCGTTGGACATACCCTGGTGCTGGGCACCACACGGGTGGGCAAGACTCGCCTGGCCGAGGTGTATATCACCCAGGACATCCATCGACCGAGCCGGGAAGTGGTCATCGTCTTCGACCCCAAGGGCGACGCCGACCTGCTCAAGCGCATGTACGTCGAGGCGCGGCGCGCTGGCCGCGAGCACGAGTTCTATGTCTTCCACCTGGGCTGGCCGGAGATCTCCGCACGCTACAACGCCATCGGCCGCTTCGGGCGCATTTCGGAAGTCGCTACCCGGATCGCCGGCCAGTTGAGCGGTGAAGGCAACTCGGCGGCTTTTCGCGAGTTTGCTTGGCGCTTCGTCAACATCATCGCGAGGGCGCTGATTGAGCTCGGTCGCCGCCCGGACTACCTGCAGATCCAGCGCCATGTGGTGAACATCGATGCGCTGTTTATCGAGTATGCCCAGCATTTCTTCGCCCGCCATGATCCGCTGGCCTGGGAAGCGATCGTGCAGATCGAAGGCCGCTTGAACGAGAAGAACATTCCGCGGCATATGGTTGGCCGGGAAAAGCGCGTCGTTGCCATCGAGCAGTACCTGACCGCCAAGCGCATCTTCGACCCGGTAATGGACGGCCTGCGCTCTGCCGTGCGCTACGACCGCACCTACTTCGACAAGATCGTGGCGTCGCTGCTGCCACTGTTGGAAAAACTCACCAGTGGCAAGACTGCACAACTGCTGGCCCCGAATTACTCCGACCAGGATGATCCGCGACCGATCTTCGACTGGCTACAGGTCATCCGCAAACGCGGCATCGTCTACGTCGGCCTGGACGCGTTATCGGATGCCGAAGTGGCCGCCGCAGTCGGTAACTCGATGTTCGCCGACCTGGTCTCCGTCGCCGGCCACATCTACAAACACGGCATCGATCACGGCCTGCCCGGCTCCTCAAGCGCAGCGGACAAGGTGCCCATCAACCTGCACGCTGACGAGTTCAACGAGTTGATGGGCGACGAGTTCATCCCGCTGATCAACAAGGGCGGCGGTGCCGGTATCCAGGTCACGGCCTACACCCAGACCTTGAGCGACATCGAGGCACGTATCGGCAACCGGGCCAAGGCCGGCCAGGTCATCGGCAACTTCAACACCCTGCAGATGCTGCGCGTACGGGAAACCGCCACCGCTGAACTACTGACCAACCAGCTGCCCAAGGTCAACGTGCAGACACGCACTTTGGTCTCCGGAGCGACGGACACCGCCGATCCGGATGCCCGTACCGACTTCACCTCCTCTTCGCAGGACCGGGTCACCACCACTGCCGTACCACTGATCGAACCGGCGCACATTATCGCCCTGCCCAAGGGCCAGATGTTCTCGTTTCAGGAAGGCGGGCAACTGTGGAAGGTGCGCATGCCGCTACCGAAACCGGCCAGCGATGATGCTATGCCAGAAGACCTGCAGACCCTGGCGGCGCGTATGCGAGAGTCCTATAACGCCAATGCGGGGAGTTGGTGGAGTAACGCGGGAGGCGCACCCACGGCAGATTTCGATCCCGAGATGCCTCCACCAGGGCGCAGGCACGCGCCGTAAGCGACCAAGTACTGCGGAGCCCCTATGCCGACCACTCCAGTCAGCCAACCTCCTGCGCAAAAACGTCCGGGGCTGATCTTCGGCACGCTTGAGCTTTGTCTGCGGCTGCTCGGTCTGCTGTTCGCTTCGCTGATTTTCTCCATCATCCTGGAGTTCGTGGGCATGGTCTGGTTCTGGCCCGAGCAGGGCTGGCATCACAGCCATGCCATGTGGCTGAGTGAGCTGGGATGGCTAAGCGATCACTTCAAAAACTCGCTGCTCGTGGAGGAACCCGCGCAAGCCACCGCTAAAGTGCTTCAGCACTTGAGCGATTGGGTCGTGGTCCGCACCGGCTGGGCGCATTCAGACACTCAACTGAAACTCCTAAGTCATGAAGTCTCGGTGCAGGGTCAGTTTGCTCAAGCGTACGTTGTGCTGCAGGACTACCTATTGGCCGCCCTATTCACCGTATTCACCTTCGTCGTGCGCCTCGCCGTCCTCACCCTAGCCACGCCGCTATTCCTGCTCGCCGTGATCACCGGCGCTGTCGATGGCTTGATGCGCCGAGACCTTCGCAAATTCAGCGCCGATCGCGAGAGCAGTTTTGTCTACCACCGAGCGAAGCGGACATTATTTCCATTGATGGTTAGCCCATGGGTGATCTACCTTTCCCTACCTTGGACACTCAACCCCATCTGGGTCTTAGTGCCTTGTGCAGCACTGCTCGGCTGCATGGTGGCGATCACAGCTGCTACCTTCAAAAAATATCTCTGATAAATGGACTGCAGTATCAGAGCTCGCACTATCCCACAAATTCGGATTTTTCCACTCACTGTTCGATGATCCATTCAATGTGGGACGTGCTTTGCATACCTACTATTCCAGCGTTAACAAAACACACTTCAGTGTGTGCTGGCCACAACGCTAGAAAGACAGTGCTGGAACTTCTCCACCAACACGTCGATTTCCTCGGCACTGATCGTCAATGGCGGCAGGAACCGAACCACCGCACCATGCCGCCCGCCCAGTTCGAGGATGACGCCCTCGCGCAAACACTGCTGCTGCAGGGCCTTGGCCAGTGCGCCATCTCCAGCCGGCACCCGTGCCTGGCCCGGCGCCGTGCAAACGAGCTCCACACCGACCATCAGACCGCGCCCACGGACATCGCCCATGCAGGCAAAGTCGCGCTGCACCTCGCGCAGTCTCGCCATCAGATGCTCGCCCAGGCGCTCGGCATTGGCCACCAGGCCCTGCGCCTGGATGTAACGCAAGGTCGCGGTACCGGCGGCCATCGCCAGCTGGTTTCCGCGGAACGTTCCGGCGTGGGCCCCTGGTTTCCACACATCGAGGCTGTCGCGGTAAACCACTACCGCCAACGGCAGGCCGCCGCCGACAGCCTTGGAAATCACCAGGATGTCCGGCTCGATGCCGGCGTACTCGAAGGCGAACATCCGCCCGGTGCGCCCGATGCCGCTCTGCACCTCGTCGATGATCAGCGCGACACCGTGCGCCTGGGTCAGCTTGCGCAGGCCCTGGAGCCAGCGCGTCGGCGCCGGAATGACGCCGCCCTCGCCCTGCACCACTTCCACCACCACCGCCGCCGGCAGCGATACGCCGGACTCCGGATCGGTCAGCAGTTGCTCGATGTAGCTGAGGCCGGCGTCCACCCCAGCCTCACCGCCAATACTGAACGGGCAGCGATAGTCATAGGGGTAAGGCAGCACCTGCACATCAGGCATCAGCGAACCCGGCAGTTGCTTTGGCCCCAGGTTGCCCATCAGGCTCAGGGCGCCGTGGGTCATCCCATGGTAGCCGCCAGAGAAGCAGAAGATCCCCTTGCGGCCAGTGGCGATCTTCGCCAGCTTAATCGCCGCCTCGATGCCGTCAGCGCCGGTCGGCCCACAGAACTGGATGCGTGCCTGGGCGGCGAAGGCCGGCGGCAAGGCATTGAACAGGGTCTCGACAAACTCGTCCTTGACTGCGGTGGTCAGGTCGAGGGTGTGCAGCGGCACACCGCTGTCCAGGGTCTCGCGCATCGCCGCCAGGGTGCACGGATGGTTGTGGCCAAGCGCCAGGGTTCCAGCGCCCGCCAGGCAGTCCATGAACAGTTGCCCACGGCTGTCGAGAACATAGAGACCGTGCGCCTCCTTGAGCGCCAGCGGAATGCGACGCGGGTAGGAGCGAGCATTCGACTCGCGCGCAGCCTGCCGCTCCAGCATTGGCTCAGCCTCGAAACTGCGGGCGGGTTGCTGGCGAAAATGCGCCAGGCTGAACAGAGGGAACTGAACATCTTCCATGGATGAACTCCTCGTCTGCATGTAATCAGCGCTGGCCGCCGGATTGAAGGGCAACGCGCAGACTCAGCGGACGCATGTCCGTCCAGTGCTGCTCGATCCAGGCCAGGCACTGGGCCTTGTCCCCCTGCTGGCCAACCGCGCGCCAGCCTTCAGGCAGGGCCTTGTAATCCGGCCAGATCGAATATTGCTCCTCATGATTGACCACCACTACGAACCCGCTTTCAGCCTTTTCCCAACTCATTTTCTATTCCTTGGACAAGAGTTTTTTCATGGATCCCGGCTGCCCGATTAAGGCCCAGTCGAGGCGCGCTACGAAACGTGCGAATGCTAATAAATAGCATTAACACTTGCCATATCTTTCGTATATATTTCGCCGGCGCCCGGTGGTCTACCCACGATGGCATTTGGCTGTGACAACTAAGAGAACAAAGGAGCAAGCTCATGGGACGAGGTGTCGGGCAGAACAATGGCCTGTCGGTGCAAGCGCTCATGCCAGACCGCAATCTGCCGCTGCTGGTCAAGCCGGAGCAGCCCGGCGCATGGAGCATCGAGGCATTGCATGCACTGGCCGACGAGTGCCTACATGAAAGTGGCGCCCTCTTGCTGCGGGGTTTCGATGTGCTGGGTGAACAGTCGTTCCAGGCACTGGTACGCAGCTTTGGCCACCCGTTGCTCAACTACGAATTCGGCTCCACCCCGCGCAAGGCAATCGAGCAGGGGGTGTACACCTCCACCGAATACCCCGCGCACCAGGTCATCCCGCTGCACAACGAGCAGTCGTATACCTTGCAGTGGCCGATGAAGATCTGGTTCCACTGTGTCCAGCCCAGTGCAGAGGGTGGCGAAACACCGATCGCCGACAGCCGGCAGATCTACCAGCAGCTCGACCCCACCCTGCGCCAACGTTTCAGCGACAAGCGCCTGATGTACGTGCGCAACTACGGCAATGGCCTCGACCTGCCCTGGGAACAGGCCTTCAACACCGAGGACCGCGCCGTCGCCGAGGCTTACTGCCGGGCCAACCAGATCGCCTTCGAATGGAAGGACGACGGCGAGCTGCGCACCCGACAGGTGTGCCAAGCCACCGCTCGCCACCCTGTCACGCAAGACTGGGTATGGTTCAACCAGGCCCACCTGTTCCACGTCTCCAACCTGCCGCCAGCGGTGCGTGAAAGCCTGCTGGCCGTGGTCGACGACCCGCTCGACCTGCCGCGCAATGTGTATTACGGCGATGGCAGCGAGCTGGAGGAAAGCGCGCTGGCAGAAATCCGCGGTGTACTGGAGCAATGCACCGTGCGCTTCCCCTGGGAACAAGGCGATGTGCTGATGCTCGACAACATGCTGGTGGCCCATGGCCGCGCCAGCTTCAAAGGGCCACGGCAAGTGATCGTGGCCATGGCCGAACCGGCTCAGGAGTGACCCAGGATGACGACCTCCCATTCGCAGCACGCCGCCAGCACCGGCCAGCAGGCGCTGTGGCAGTACCACCAGCTCAACCCAACCAGCCCGGCATACAACATGGTCGCCGCCCGCGAACTGCGCGCCGACCTCGACCCCGCCACCCTGTGCCGGGCGTTCGCACGGGTGGTCGAGCACTGTGAAACCCTGCACTGCGGCTACCGCGAGCAGAACGGCGTTGTGTTCATGTACCACCCCGGGCAGGTCCGGGTGAACGCCAGCGTCGAGCACAACGATAGCCTGGACAGCAAAGGCGTCGCCGACTGGATCGAACAACACGCCGACCAGCCGTTCGACCTGGCCGCGGCGGACATCTGCCGACTGCGCCTGCTGCAGTGCCAGGGGCGTCTGTACCTGTGCATGGCCGCCCACCATATCAGCGGCGACTTCCTCAGCGTCGAATGGATGCTCAAGCTGACCTTCGCCGCCTACCATGCCGAACTCACCGGCGAGCCGCTGGTGCTGCCCCAGGCCGGGCTGTACTTCGACTGGCTGGACGAGCAACGCGAACTGCAGGCCGAGCACAAGCTCGGCGCGGCCGCCGCCTACTGGCGCGAGCAGCTCACGGGCAACCCGACGGCGCTGACCCTGGCCGCCGACCGCCCTCGCCCACGCACGCCCGGCTTTGCCGGCGGCGAAGTCGAATTACTGCTGGACCAGGCCCGCAGCGACCAGCTGCGCCAGTTGGCCGAGGCGCATGGCGTCAGCCTGTACGTGGTGCTGGCGACCCTGTTCCAGGTATTCATGCACCGCTACACCGGCCAGGACGATTTCCTGATCGGCACGCCGACCATGGACCGCCACAAGGCCCGCTACAAGGAACTGATCGGTTTCACCCTCAACAGCCTGCCGCTGCGCGCCCGTTTCGGCCATGCCCCGAGCCTGGCCGACTGCCTGCGCGACACCGCCCAGCAACTGCGCGAAGCCCTGCGCCATCGCCGCTACCCGGCGGCGCTCCTGCAACAGGAGGTCGCCAGCGGCCCCCTGTTCCACTGCATGATGACCTACATGCCAAGCCGGCGTGACGATGCCTTCGCCGACTACAGCGTACGCGAGCACCTGTTCACCCAGCGTGGCGCCGCCAATGAACTGAACCTGCGCTGGCAGGACGACGGCATACAATTGCTGGCGCAGTGGCGCTATCGCAGTGACCTGTTCGATGCCGAACGTATCGCCCGCCTGGCTGAAGACTTCGCCTGGTTCGCCGGCAACGCCCTGGCGCACCTGGACGCCCCCGTTCACCAGTTGCCCGCAGCGCCACCGGCCAACAGCGCGCGTCGCGCCGGTGCCTGCCAACCGCCGGCCTTCGCCACTGCCACGGCCGCCTTCGATCACCAGGTCCGCAACCACGGCCAGCGCACCGCCCTGCGCGATGCCGACGGCAGCCTGAGCTACGCCGAACTGGACCAGGCCGCCAGCGCGCTGGCCGAGCGCTTGCGTGAAGCGGGCGCCGGCGCCGGTCAGATCATCGCCATCACCCTGCCCCGCAGCCGCGCACTGATCACCGCCATGCTGGCCAGCTGGAAACTCGGCGCGGCCTACCTGTGCCTGGACCCAACCCTGCCCACCGCACGGCAGCGGCAATTGCTCGAAGACAGCGCCGCCAGCGTGCTGATCGACCCCACCCACACGCTGCACGGCCTGGCCCGCAACGCCAGCGTCGCAAGCGCTGATGCGCACCCGCTGCAACTGGCCTACCTGATCTACACCTCCGGCTCCACCGGCACGCCCAAGGCGGTGCGGGTGACCCAGGGCAACTTGATCCACTACGCCGAGGCCGTGCTCAAGCCATTGGCCCTGAGCCCTGACGCCAGCCTGACCGCGCTGGCCAGCGTCGCCGCCGACCTGGGCTACACCGCCTGGTTCGGCGCACTGCTCAGCGGCCGCACCCTGCAGTTGATCAGCGACGAGCTGGCCAGCGCCCCGGAGGAACTGGCCCAGTTCCTGGCGAGCAACCCGGTCGACTGCCTGAAGATCGTGCCCTCGCACCTCGGTGCCCTGCTCGCCGTGGCCGAACCGCAACGCCTGCTGCCCCGCCAGTGCCTGGTACTCGGCGGCGAAGGCCTGGACCTGGCCCTGATCAGGCGCATCCAGGCCCTGGCCCCGGGCTGCCGGATCGTCAACCACTACGGTCCCACGGAAAGCACGGTCGGCTGCCTGACCCACGCCGTGCAGGACGACGCCCCGAGCCTGTCCGGGTTCGCCCCGGTCGGCCAGCCGCTGGACAACGTCCAGGCCCAGGTGCTCGACCAGCACCTCACGCTGCTGCCGCTGGGCAGCATCGGCGAGCTGTACATCGGCGGCGCCGGGGTGGCCGACGGCTACCTGGGCCAACCGGGCCTGACGGCCCGCCAGTTCATTCCCGACCCGTTCTCAGGCTTGGGCCAGCGCCTCTACCGCACCGGCGATCGCGTGCGCATGCTGGCCAGCGGCGCCATCGAATTCCTCGGCCGGATGGACGACCAGGTCAAGATCCGCGGTTTCCGTGTCGAACCCGGCGAGGTCGAGGCCTGCCTGCGCGCCTGTGCCGGGGTGCGCGAAGCGGCGGTGCTCGCCCGTGCCCTCAACGAAGGCGAAGCACCACGGCTGATCGCCTACCTGGTGGCCGAGCCCGGGCTGGACCATGATCGACTGCGCCGGCAACTGGCCGAACAACTGCCCGAGCCGCTGGTGCCCAGCCTGTACCTGGAGCTCGACCGCCTGCCCCGCCTGGGCAACGGCAAGGTCGACCGCCACAACCTGCCACTGCCGACCCCGGGCCAACCCGCCGCGCAGCAGCAAGACGCCCCACGCGACCCGGTCGAAGCAGTGTTGCTGACACTGTGGCGCGAAATTCTGGACAAGCCGACACTGTCGATCCATGACGATTTCTTCGCCCAGGGCGGCGACTCGATCATGGCGCTGCAACTGATCGCCAAGGCACGCAAGGCCCAGCTCAAGTTCACCCCCAAGCATTTCTTCGCCCACCCCACCATCGCCCGCCTCGCGGCCACCCTGGACTCGCCGCTCAAGGCCCTGGAGGCGCAATTGCTGGCGGTCTGGCGCGAGGTGCTGGAGCGCCCGGACATCGGCCGCGAGGATGACTTCTTCGGCGTTGGCGGCGACTCCATCATCGCCCTGCAGGTGATCGCCAAGGCCCGCAAGCTGGGCGTGAAATTCAGCCCGAAGGAACTGTTCGCCCACCCGCGCATCGACGCCCTGGCCCTGCTGGTCAGCCAGCGCCAGCCGACACAGCCCGCCCCCGTCACGCCAGCGCCGGCAACACCAGCCAGCGTCTCGGTGTCGCTCGGCGCCGACCAGCGCCAAGCCTTGCAACCGCTGGTCGGCACAGCCCTGGAAGACGCCTACCCGCTCTCGCCGTTGCAGAAAGGCCTGCTGTTCCACAGCCTGCTCGAAGGCGCCAGCGGGGTGTACGTGAACCAGCTGCAGGCCGAGCTGCAAGGCCCACTGGACGCCGAGCGCTACCTGGCCGCCTGGCACGCCACCTTCGCCGCGCACCCGCTGATGCGCACGGCGATTCTGTGGCAAGGGCTGGACGAACCGATGCAAGGCGTGTGCAGTGAACTGACCCTGCCGGTGCAACGCCTGGACTGGAGCGCCCTCGACGCGACGCAGCGCCAGCAGGCCCTGGACGCTTACTGCCAGGCCGACCGCGCACAAGGCTTCGACCCACAGCGCCCACCGCTGCAGCGGGTGGCGCTGATCTACCTCGACGCGCAGCACAGCTGGCTGATCTGGAGCCGCCACCACCTGATTGCCGACGGCTGGAGCTCGGTGATGCTGATGGAGGAAATCCTGGCCCGCTACAACGGCCTCGCCGTGCCATCCCGCCCGCCCTACCGCGACTATATCGCCTGGCTCGCGGCGCAACCGGCCGAGCACAGCCTGCAGTACTGGCAGCAGCACCTGGCGAACTTCGAGGGCGTCGGCAGCCTGCCGGCCCTGAACCCGGCCGAGCCCGTCACCCCGCGCTACCACAGCCACAGCCTGCGCCTGAGCGAGGCCCACAGCCGCCGCCTGAATGACCTTGGCAAGGCCTGCCGGGTCACCCTCAACACCTTGATGCAAGCCGCCTGGGGCCTGCTACTGGCCCGCGGCAACAACCACACCGAGGTCATGTTCGGCGTCACCAGCAGCGGCCGCCCGGACGCACTGGCCGATGCCGGGCAAATGCTCGGGGTGTTCATCAATACCCTGCCGCTGCGCCTGCGCACGGCCCCCGACATGGCCCTGTGCGACTACCTGCAACAGGTGCAGGCGGTCAGCGTGGCCATGCGTGAGCACGAGCAGACGCCACTGGCGCAGATCCTCCAGCAGCACCCTCGCGGTGCCGGTCTGTTCGATACCCTGCTGGTGTTCCAGAACCTGCCGGCGCTCAGCGAACGGCAGTTGCAGGCTGGCGAACTGACCTTCAAGGTCCTCGACAACCTTGAGCAGACCAGCTACGGCCTGACCGTCGAAGTGCTGCCAGGCCGTTGCCTGGAAGTGCTGTTCAGCGCCGACGCCCAGCGCCTGCCCGCCGTCGCGCTGGAGCGCCTGGGCGATGACCTGCTGAACCTGCTGCAGGCGCTGGACTGCCCGCCGGACACCCGCCTCGAGCAGCTCACCACGCTCAGCCCGGCACAGCATCGACGCCTGCTGGACTGGGGGCTCAACCCGGCCGACTACAGCCTCGAACACAGCTGGGAAGCGCGGGTGGCCGCCCAGGTCGCGGCCCACCCCGAGCGCATTGTCGCCCGCTGTGCCGAGCAGTCGCTGACCTACGCGCAACTGTGGCAGCACTCCGAACGCCTGGCCCGCGGCCTGCAGGCCCTCGGCGCGCGGCCCGACCAGCCGGTGGCACTGCTGGCCGAGCGCGGCATCGAATGGTTCTGCCTGATGGTCGCGACCCTGCGTGCCGGCTGCGCCTGGCTGCCGCTGGAGCCCTCGCAGCCGCCGGCACGCTGGCAACAGGTACTGGCGCGCCTGGAAGCGCCACTGGTGGTCTGCAGCCAGGCCTACGCCGAACCCCTGGCCTCGGTCTACCAGGGCCACCGCGCACTGCCTGCCGACCTGCTGGAGATGAGCGCCACCGGCATGCTGCCGAGCGAGCCGGCGCGCGCCGACCAGCTGGCCTACGTGCTGTTCACCTCCGGCTCCACCGGTCAACCCAAAGGCGTGATGGTGCCTCGCGCCGGCATGCTCAACAACATGCTGGCCAAGCTGCGGCCCCTGGGCCTGAACGCCGACGACGTGATCGCCCAGACCGCCCCGGCCTGTTTCGACATCTCGGTCTGGCAGACCCTCACCGCACCGCTGTTCGGCGCCTGCGTGGAGATCATCGGCGATCATCTGGTCCGCGACCCGCAGGCGCTGCTGCAGCTGGTGCGCGAGCGCCGGGTCAGCCTGCTCGAACCGGTGCCGGCGCTGCTGCAGGCGATGCTCGAAAGCCTCGATGGCCAGCCGCTGCCACTGCCGCACCTGCGCTGGGTACTGCCCACCGGCGAGGCGCTGCCGGTCGCCACCGCTCAGGAATGGTTCCGTCATTACCCGCAGATCCCGTTGATGAACGCCTACGGCCCGGCCGAATGCTCCGATGACGTAGCCTTCCAGCCGCTGTACCAGGCCCCTGGCCAAGGCGCCAACGTGGCCATCGGCCGGCCCACCGCCAACAGCGAGCTGTACGTGCTGGGCCACGACCTGCAACCGGTGGCCGACGGCGTGGTCGGCGAACTGGCCATCGGCGGTATCGGTGTCAGCCGCGGCTACCTGGCCGACCCGGCACGTACTGCCGCCAGCTTCATCCCCAACCCGTTCGGCGCGCCGGGCAGCCGCCTGTACCTGAGCGGCGACCTGGCCCGCTGGGACGCCGACGGCGTCCTGCAGTACCTGGGCCGCAAGGACTTCCAGCTCAAGCTGCGGGGCTTCCGTATCGAGCCCGGCGAGATCGAGGCGCACCTGGAGCGCCACCCGGATGTGCTGCGCGCCATGGTCAGCCTGCAACACCTGGGCGGCAGCGACATGCTGGTTGGCTACTGGCAGGGACGCAGCGGCCATCAGCTCGATGACAACCTGCTGGCCCAGCACGTGCGCGACAGCCTGCCGGCGTACATGGTGCCGTCGCTGTGGGTCGCCATGGACACCTGGCCGACCAACGCCAACGGCAAGGTCGATCGCAAGGCCCTGCCGCCACCGTCGCTGCAACAGGCCGAGGTCGAACCCCTGGCCAGCGAAAACGAGCGATTGCTGGGCGAGCTGTGGGCGACGCTGCTGCCCGCCCAGCCACTGGGGCGCAACAGCCACTTCTTCGAGGCCGGCGGCCACTCGCTGCTGGCCACCCGGCTGATCGCCCGGGTTCGCCAGCGCTGCGCCCTGGAGCTGCCGCTGCGCAGCGTGTTCGAGGCACCGCTGCTGTGGCAACTGGCCGCCCGCCTGGATGCCCTGGCCGCCGAGCCGGCCCAGGCCACGGCGGGCCCGCAACTGCTGCCGGTAGCGCGCCAGGCGCACATGCCGCTGTCGCTCAGCCAGCAACGGCTGTGGATGGTCGATCGCCTGCACGGCCCGTCGGCGGCCTACAACATGGCCGCCAGCCTGACCCTGGACGGGCCGCTGGAAATGCCCGCGCTGCGCGCCACCTTCAATGCCCTGCTGGCGCGCCACGAAGTGCTGCGCAGCAGCTACCAGGACATCGACGGCGAGCCGATCACCCTGATCGCCGAACAGCTGGAACTGGACGTCACCCTGCGCGATCTCAGCGCGCTGGACGACGCCCAGCGCCAGCAGGTGGCCGAACAGGAAAGCCTGGACAACCTGCGCCTGCCATTCGACCTGCGCCAGGCCCCGCTGATCAGGGCCCGGGTGCTCAAGCTCGGTGAGCAACAGCATCTGCTGTTGCTGGCCCTGCACCACATGGTCGCCGACGGCTGGTCGGTGGGCGTGCTGGTCAACGAGTTCAGCCAGCTGTATGCCAACCTGCGCGAGGGGCGCCAGGCACCGTTGCCGGCGCTGCCGGTGCAGTACGCCGACTACGCGGCCTGGCAGCGCCAATGCCTGCAAGGCGCCGCACTGGAGCGCGAGGTCGACTTCTGGCAGGGCCAGTTGCACGACGCGCCCCAGGTGCTGGCCCTGCCCAGCGACTGGCCGCGCCCGGCCCAGGCCGACGCCCGCGGCGCCGCCAGGGCGCTGGAAATTCCCGCGCCACTGCTGGCCCGCCTGGAAGCCCTGGCCCTGGCCGAAGGGGTGAGCCTGTACATGCTCCTGCTGGCCAGCTTCGAGCTGCTGCTGCACGCGGTCACCGGTGCCGACGACCTGCTGCTGGGCACCGACGTCGCCGGCCGCGAGGAGGCCAACCTCGAAGGCCTGATCGGCTTCTTCGTCAATGTCCTGCCGCTGCGCTCGCGCCGGCTGGCCGGCGAAAGCCTGCGCGCGTTCCTCGGCCGCACCCGCGACACCTGCCTGCAGGCCCTGGAGCACCAGGCGCTGCCGTTCGACCGCATCGTCGAGGCGCTGCAGGTCCCGCGCGAGCGTAGCCGCAACCCACTGGTGCAGGCGCTGTTCGTGCTGCAGAACACCCCCGAGGGCGACTTCTCGATCCCAGGGCTCGAGGTGCGCATGCGGCCTGCCGCCGAACGCACCAGCAAGTTCGACATGGCGCTGTTCCTCGAGCGCCACGGCGAGGTCATGCGCGGCGACTGGGTTTACGCCCGCGCCCTGTTCAAGGGCGAGCGCATCGACGCACTGATCGACGCCTGGCTGAACCTGCTGCAACAGGTGGTCGACCAGCCCCACGCCGCCCTTGCCCATTTCACCGTCACGCTGCCCACCGTGGAGACACCGGCCTTGGCAAAACCAGCCCCATCGTCCAGCAAGCTCGACAAACTGAAGAAACTCCCGGCCCGCGCCGCCGCGCCCCGGCCACTGATCCGCACCTCGGCGCTGCAACCCGGCCGCGAGTTCCCGCTGCTGATCGAGCCCGTGGCCCCGGACCTGGACCCGGTGGGTTGGGCGCAGAGCTCCCGCGACCTGATCGACACCCTGCTGTGCCAACACGGTGGCCTGCTGTTCCGCGGTTTCGCCCTGGACGACCCGAAAGCCTTCGAAGCCTTCGCCGAAGCCATTCACCCCGGCCTGTTCGGCGGCTACGGCGACCTGCCGAAGAAGGAAGGTGGGCGCAACATCTACCGCTCCACGCCTTACCCGGAGCGGGAAATGATCCTGTTCCACAACGAGAGCTCGCACCTGCCCCGCTCGCCGCGCAAGCAGTGGTTCTACTGTGAGCAACCGTCGCCGGTCGGCGGCGCCACGCCGATCGTCGACTGCCGCGAGCTGTACCGGCAACTGCCGCCGGAGCTGGCCGAAGCCTTCGAACGCAAGGGCCTGCTGTACGTGCGCACCTTCACCGAGCGCCTGGACGTCAATTGGCGGGAGTTCTTCAAGACCGACAGCCGCGAGCAGGTCGAGGACCTGTGCCGGGCCAGCAACACCGAGTTCCGCTGGCTGGCCAACGACGAACTGCAAACCCGTACCCGTTGCCCGGCGGTGATCCGCCACCCGCTGAGCGGCGAGCGCAGCTTCTTCAACCAGTTGCAGCTGCACCACACCTTGTGCCTGGAGCCCCAGGTACGCGAAGACCTGCTCAACATGGTCGGCCAGGAGCGTATGCCGCGCCAGGTGTACTTCGGTGACGGCAGCCCGATCGACGACGCCAGCATGGCCCTGATCGGTCGCCTGTACGAAGCCTGCGCGGTGCGTTTCGACTGGCAGCGCGGCGACGTGGTGATGCTCGACAACCTGATCGCCGCCCACGCCCGCGACCCGTACGAAGGCCCGCGCAAGATCGCCGTCGCCATGGGCGACATGCATGAACCGGCCCAGCTGGCCGCCCGACACACCGCAATGGAACTGCAGGATCAGACCGCGCAATGAACCACACCCTGGATTTGAGCCACGACCTACCCCTCAGCGCCGAACAGGCCCTGGCCGTGCAGCACGGCCGCGCGCCCCTGCAGCTGGGCGTCAACCTTGCCGGGCCCCTGCAGCCGGGCCGCCTGCACGAAGCCTTGCTGCAGGTGATCGAGCGCCACACCAGCCTGCGCGTGGCGCTGCGCCCATCGACCCTCTACCGCAGCCTGCGCCAGAGCGTGGTCGCCAGCACCCTCGACTGGCACCTGCTGGACGCCGGGCAGCACGCCGAGGCCCAGGCCCTGGCCGCCCAGCCGCTGGCCATCGACCAGGGTGCCCTGGTGCGCGCTGTCCTGCGCCAGCAGGGCCCCGAACAGTGGCGGCTGGACCTGTACGTCGCCACCTGCGCCAGCGACCGGCTGAGCCTGCAGAACCTGCTCGGCGAGCTGGCCGCGCTGTATGCCCAGCCCGATGCGCCACTGGAGGAAGCCTTCCAGTACAGCCAGTACGTCGAGTGGCGCAACGACCTGGACGCCGATGAGGAAGCCCCCGCCGGGCGTGCCTACTGGGCCGGCCTGCGCCTGGAACACCTGGCCCCGGTACGCCTGGGCAGCCTCGCCGAGGCCTCGCCGCAGGCCCCTGGCAACGCCGTGCAACAGGCCCTGCCCGAAACGCTGCAGGCACAGTTGCAACAACTGGCCGAAAGCGCCGGGCAAGCACTGGATACCGTGCTGCAGGCAGCCTGGTGGGCGCTGCTGGCGCGCATCGGCGGCAACGCCGAGTTCATCGCCGGCTGGCAACAGGACTGCCGCTTCGACTATGAGACCCTGGCCAACGGCATCGGCGTCTACGAGAAGATCCTGCCCCTGGCCCTGGCACCTGCGCTCGACCAACCCTTCAGCGCCTGGCTGCAACGCCTGGCCGAACAGCTCGAAAGCCATGCCCAGCAACAGGAGTACTGGAACGTCGCCGACACCACGCTGACGCTGCAGCGCACCGTCGGTTTCAACCTGGTGCGCCACAGCGCGGCGTTCGCCAGCGGCGGCCTGCGTTGGTCGGTCGATACCCTGCCCGGCGCCGATTCGGGCTTCGAACTGGCGCTGCAGGTAACCCTCGACGCCCAGGGCCAGCTGCAGCCACTGAGCCTGCAGTCACCCACCGCGCAGTACCCCGAGGCCGACCTGCGCTGCCTGCTGGAGCAGTATGCACAGCTACTCGAAGCACTGGTCGAACAGCCACGCCAGCGCGCCATCGGCGAACTGCCACTGAGCCCGGCGGCGCATCAGCGCCTGCAGCAAAGCCTGCGCGGCCCACAGCGCGACTTCGGCAGCCGCCCGCTGATCGAGCGCCTGGCCCACTGGGCGCGGCACAGCCCCGACGCCCCGGCGCTGATGGCCGCGGGGCAGACCTTGAGCTATGCCCAGCTGCATGCGCAGGTCGAGCACCTTGCCGGGGTGCTGCAGGCGCGCGGCATCGGTCGCGGCGCCAACGTCGCGCTGCTGCTGCCACGCTCGGCCGAGCTGCTGCTCGGCCTGCTCGCCGTGCTGCGCGCCGGCGCCGCCTACGTACCACTGGACCCGGCCTGGCCACAGGCGCGCGTCGAGCGGATCCTCGCCGACGCCCAGCCGCAGCTGTTGATCGGCGGCCCGCAGGGCAACGCCCTGGCCGAGCTGCTCCAAGCCCCCGCCGCCGCACCGGCCGACCCTGACATCAGCCTGGCCGATGCCGCCTACCTGCTGTACACCTCCGGCACCAGCGGCGAGCCCAAGGGCGTGCTCATCGAGCACGGCCAACTGCTCAACTACACTGCCGCGGTCAGCGAAGCGCTCAGCCTGGCGCAGTGCCGGCGTTTCGCCCTGATTTCCTCGGTGGCCGCCGACCTTGGCAACACCACCCTCTACGCCGCGCTGTGGACCGGTGGTTGCCTGGTGCTGGCCGACGACCAGGCCAGCCGCGATGCCGCCGCCTTCGCCCGCTATCTCGAAGCCGGGCAAGTCGACTGCCTGAAGATCGTGCCTTCGCACCTGGCGGCGCTGCTCGAAGGCCAGCAGGCCTGCAGCCTGCCCCAGGTGCTGATCCTCGGCGGCGAGGCCTGCCCCGGCAGCCTGCGCCAGCGCATCGAACAGCTGGCGCCGGGCAGCCGCGTGCACAACCACTACGGCCCCACCGAAACCACCGTGGGCGTGCTGTACAGCCTCGACCAGGGCTACAGCCCACGCGCCCCGCTTGGCCTCGAACACGCCCTGGCCAACACCTGGGTGCGCCTGCTCGAAGCCACGCCGGCCGGCCTGCAACCGGCCCCGCTCGGCGCCCTGGGCGAGCTGTACATCGGCGGCGCCCAGGTCTGCCGTGGCTACCTGAACCGCAGCTCCGATGCCTTCATCGACGACCCGCTGCAACCCGGCCAGCGCCTGTACCGCAGTGGCGACCTGGCGCGCCTGTCGGCCAGTGGCCAGCTGCAACTGGCCGGGCGCAGCGACAAGCAGATCAAGATCCGCGGTTTCCGCGTCGAGCCCGGCGAACTGGAAGCGGCCCTGGCCGCCCTCGAAGGGGTCAGCCAGGCCGTGGTGCAGTTCCACAACGCCAGGCTGCTGGCCTATGCCGTCAGCCAGCGCGACAGCGCCGCGTTGCTCGGCGAACTGCGCACTCGGCTGCCCGACTTCCTGGTGCCGGCGCAACTGCTGTGCCTGGCCGAGCTGCCACGCCTGGCCAACGGCAAGGTCGACTTCGGCGCGCTGCCGAGCGCCGACAGCCAGGCCAGCGAGCGGGTCGAGCTGCCACCGCGCGACGCCCTCGATGCGTTGCTCGTCGACCTCTACAAGGAGCTGCTCGAACGGGCGGCCCTGAGCATCGACGACAGCCTGTTCGACCTCGGCGGCCATTCGCTGATCGTCATCAAGCTGTGCACCCGCCTGCGCAGCCTGCTGCAACTGGAAGTGGCCCCGGCGCTGGTGTTCGACCACCCCAGCGTGGCGGCGCTGGCAGATGCCCTGCGCGCCCAGGAAAGCCAGCCAGGCAAGCTGCTGAAGATCGCCGAGCTGCGTCGCATGCTGGCGGCGATGTCGCCCGAGGAACGCGCCGCCCTGCAGGCCCGCGCCCAATCCGCCGCTGCGCCAAGGAGCTGATGCCATGCAACTCGACCCCCAGCAACTGGCCGAGCGTATCGCCAGGCTCGCCCCGGAAAAACGCCAGGCCTTCGCCGCGGCCCTGGCCGCCCAGGGCTTCGCCCTCAGCCGCCTGCCAATCGTCGCGGCCAGCGAACCTGGCCCGCACCCACTGTCGTGGGCGCAGCAGCGCCTGTGGTTCCTGCATCGCCTGGAGCCGTCCAGCAGTGCCTACAACATGCCGGCGGCCCTGCACCTGCGCGGTCACCTGGACAGCGCGGCGCTGCAACGCAGCTTCGACCAGCTGATCGAGCGCCACGCGATCCTGCGCAGCACCTTCGACGAAGTCGACGGCCAGGCCCGCCAGACCGTCCACCCGCAGTTGCCGATGCCCCTGGCCCAGGTGGACTTTTGCGCGCTGCCCGCCGAGCAGCGGGCCGTGCGCCTGCAACAACTGATCGACGCCGAGAGCAACCGCCCCTTCGACCTGCGCCAGGGGCCGCTGCGCGGCCTGCTGGCGCGGCTGGACAGCGATGAGCACGTGCTGATCCTGTGTGCCCAGCACATCGTCGCCGACGGCTGGTCGCTGGGCATCCTGGTCAAAGAACTGACCGCCCTCTACAGCGCCGCCCTGCAAGGCCGCGACAGCGACCTGCCGGGCTTGCCGATCCAGTACCACGACTACGCAGTCTGGCAGCAGACCAGCCTGAGCGACAGCGCGCTGGCGACCGACCTTGCCTACTGGCGCGAGCAGCTGGGCAGCGAACAGCCGACCCTGGAGCTGCCCACCGACCACCCACGGCCCCGGCAGCCGAGCGGGCGCGGCACGCGTCACCAGCTGCGCATCGAGGCGCCGTTGTGCCAGGCCCTGCGCGAGCTGGCCCAGGCCCGTGGCACCACCTTGTTCAGCGTGCTGCTGGGCGCCTTTAACGTGCTGCTGTACCGCCTCAGCGGGCAGACCGACCTGCGCGTCGGCGTGCCTGTGGCCAACCGTACCCGGGTCGAGACCGAGGGCCTGATCGGCTGCTTCATCAACACCCTGGTGCTGCGCTGCCAACTCGACGGTCGCCAGCCCTTCAACGCCCTGCTCGACAGCATCGAGCAGACCCGCCGCCAGGCCCTGGCCCACCAGCAATTGCCCTTCGAGCGGCTGGTCCAAGCCCTGGAACCCGAGCGCCAGCTGCAGCACTCGCCGCTGTTCCAGGTGATGTTCAACCTGCTCGACGGCCAGACCCCGCGCCGCCTGCAACTGCCCGGCCTGGAGATCGACGAGATCGAGCGCGAGCAGCTGACCGCGCATTACGACCTGGTGCTCAACGTCGTCGAGCGCAGCGACGCCCTGGAAGTCACCTTCACCGGCAATGCCGACCTGTTCGAACACGCCACCCTGGTCGGCCACGGCCACAGCTATGCCACCCTGCTGCACAGCCTGGTGCAGGCGCCCACGGCTCGTATCGCGCTATTGCCGCTGTACGACGGCGAGCAACAGCAGCGCCTGCTGGCCGACTGCCAGGCTTCGCTGGCGCTCGGCCCACTGCCGGAGCTGGTGCACCTGCGCCTGGCCGCGCAGGCGGCCGAGCAGCCCGAGCGCATCGCGCTGATCCACGACGACAGCACCTGGAGCTACGCCACCCTGCAACAGCGTGTCGAGCTGATCAGCCGCCACCTGCTGGCCCTGGGCCTGCCCGCCGAAGCGCGCATCGGCCTGTGCCTGCCGCGCGGCCTGGACATCGTCGCCGCGGTGTTCGGCACGCTCAATGCCGGGCTGACCTTCGTGCCACTGGACCCACAGTTCCCCGGCGAGCGCCTGGCGCACATGATCGACGACGCCGATATCCGCCTGGTGCTGGTCACCCCAGAGACCCAGGCGGTCATGGCGCCCTACCAGCGCCCGTGCCTGGACGTCACCGCCCTGGACGCCACGGCGCCAGCACTGGCCGGGGTACCGAGCACACGCCCGGTGCAGCGCGAACAACTGGCCTATGTCATCTACACGTCCGGCTCCACCGGCAAGCCCAAGGGCGTGGCGGTCACCCACCGCTCCCTGGCCGGCTACAGCGAAGTCGCGCGCGCCTACTACGGGGTCGCTGCCGACGACCGGGTGCTGCAGTTCTCGACCTTCAACTTCGACGGCTTCGTCGACCAGCTGTTCCCGCCGTTGGTGTGCGGCGCGGCCCTGGTGGTGCGCGGCCCGGAGCTGTGGGACAGCGCCGAGTTCCATGCACGCCTGTACCGCCACCGGATCACCGTCGCAGCCTGCCTGACCACTGCATACTGGTTCCAGCTGGCCCAGGATTTCGCCCGGCAGCCGCACGCGGCCTACGGCGAGCTGCGCCTGGTCAGCGTCGGCGGTGAAGCGATGCCCAGCGCCGGCCTGGATGCCTGGCGCAAGGCCGGCCTGGCCGCGGTGCGCCTGCTGAACATCTACGGCCCCACGGAAATCACCGTGGTCTCCAGCATCCAGGACTGCAACGCGCTGCTGCAGCGCGACCCACTGCCACTGCAACTGCCGATTGGTGCGCCGCTGCGCGGGCGCGCCTACTACCTGCTGGACCGCGACGACAACCTCACCCCGCCGGGCGTCCCTGGCGAGCTGTGCGTCGGCGGCGAGCTGCTCGCCCGCGGCTACCACGACGTGCCCGGCCTCACCGCCGAGCGCTTCTGC
This sequence comes from Pseudomonas oryziphila, assembly GCF_003940825.1. NCBI lineage: Bacteria > Pseudomonadati > Pseudomonadota > Gammaproteobacteria > Pseudomonadales > Pseudomonadaceae > Pseudomonas > Pseudomonas oryziphila. The sequence goes on from NZ_CP034338.1 coordinate 3,762,875, forward strand.
CCCGACCCCTACGGCCCGCCCGGCAGCCGCATGTACCGCACCGGCGACCGTGCCCGGCGCCTGGCCGACGGCACCTACGAGTACCTCGGGCGCATCGACCAGCAGGTCAAGCTGCGCGGCTTCCGTATCGAACTGGGCGAGATCGAGTCGCGCCTGCGCAGCCACCCTCAGGTGCGCCAGGCCCTGGCGCTGGTACGCGAGGACCGTCCCGGCGACCGCCGCCTGGTGGCTTACCTGGTGTACCACGAGCAGGCCCCGCAAGCCGCCGAGCTGCGCCAGCATCTGGCCGCGCAGTTGCCCGACTACATGGTGCCCGCCGCCTTCGTGACCCTGGCGCAGATGCCCATGACCCCCGGTGGCAAGCTCAACCGCGCCGCCCTGCCGGCACCGGACTACAGCGCCCAGGGCAGCAGCCAGCGGGCGCCGCAGAGCGAGCGCGAGCAACAGTTGCTGGCGCTCTGGCAGAACGTGCTGGGGCAGCAGGCGATCGCCATGGACGACAACTTCTTCGCCATTGGTGGCCACTCGCTGCTGGCCGCGCAACTGGTTGCGCGCATTCGCCTGGAGCTGAACCTGGAACTGCCCCTGCGCAGCCTGTTCGAGGCGCCGACCATCGCCCAGCTGGCGTTGCTGCTGGACAACGCCGCGCCCAGCCGCCAGGCACCGATCACCGTGGCCGCGCTGCCGGCCGATGGCCGCCGGGTGCTGTCCCACGCCCAGCAGGGCATGTGGCTGGTACAGGCGATGCAGCCGGACAGCGCGGCCTATCACATCCCCAGTGCCGCGCGGCTGCTCGGCCAGCTCGACCTGCCCGCCCTGCGCCAGGCCTTCCAGCACCTCGGCCAGCGCCACGAAGCGTTGCGCAGCAGCTTCCACGAACAGGACGGTACGCTGCATGTGCGCGTACAGGACACCCTCGAACTGCCGTTCGAGCTGCATGATCTGGGCCCTGTGCCCGAGGCCGAACGCGAGGCCAGCGCCAAGCGCCTGCTGATCGAACTGGCGACGCGCCCCATCGACCTGCGCCAGGCACCGCTGCTGCGCCTGCACCTGGTCCGCCTGGACGAGCGCCAGCACCTGCTGTTGCTGGTGATGCACCACATCGTCTCCGACGGCTGGTCGATGGGCGTGCTGGTGCGCGAGCTCAGCCAACTCTACAGCGCGGCCCTGAGCGGCAGCGCGACGACCCTGGCGCCACTGCCGATACAGTACAGCGACTACGCCGCCTGGCAACGCCAGCAGCTGGCCAGCACCCAGCAAGCCCACCTGGGCTACTGGCAACAGGCCCTGGGCGAGCCCCTGCCGCCGCTCGAACTGTTCAGCTATCGCCCGCGCCCGCAGGTGCTCAGCGGCCAGGGCGCACGGTTGTCGTTCCAGGTCGCCGCGGCCCCGGCCCAGGCACTGAAACAGCTGTGCCTGGGCCATGGCGCGACCTTGTTCATGGGCCTCTTGGGGGTGCTGCAACTGAACCTGTACCTGCACAGCGAACGCGCCCAGGCGGTGATCGGCACCGACGTGGCCAACCGCGAGCACAGCGAGACCGAGGGCCTGGTGGGCTTCTTCATCAACCAGCTGGCGCTGCGCGTCGATGTCGGCGGCAACCCCAGCTTCAACGCCCTGCTGCAACGCCTGCGGCCTCAGGTGCTGGAAGCCTTCAGCCATCAGGCGTTGCCGTTCAACACCTTGGTGGAGGTGCTCAACCCGCCGCGCAGCCTGGCCTGCAACCCGCTGTTCCAGGCCAAGCTGGTGCTGCAGAACCACCCGGACGGCGCCCTTGAGCTGCCGGGCCTGACGATCGCGCCCGAACGCATCGAGCATGGCCAGTCGCAGCTGGACCTGCACCTGAGCGTGGAAGAAAGCCAGGGCAGCCTGGCCTGCACCCTGAAATACAGCACCGACCTGTTCGAGGCCCACAGCGCCGAAGCGTTTGCCGCAGCCTTCGTGAGCCTGCTCGAACAGCTGGTCGCAGCCCCTGAAGTACCCGTGCAGACAGTGGTCGAACCGCTGCGCCGGCAGCTTCAGGAACAACGCATGCAGCACGTGAGCGCACGCAGCGAACAGAGCCTGGCCCGCCTGGGCAGCAGCCGTCGCCGCGCCCGCATCAGCACCGACTCTATGGAGGGATAAGACATGAACGGCCCCGCGATTGCCAAACTCGGCGGCATGCGCCGCAAAACCATCCGTGTGGATGAAGACGCACTGGTCCATTTCACCCCGCTCAACCCGGGCAGCACCTACACCGCGGTGTGCGAACCGGCCGGCCCCGGCATCAGCCTGGTGGCCTGGGCCGAGGCCAACCGTGAGCTGATCGAGCGCAAACTGCTCGAACACGGTGCGCTGCTGTTTCGCAACTTCCAGGTGGACAACGCCGAAGCCTTCGACAACTGCATCAGCGCACTGTCAGGCGGCGCCCTGGAATACAAGTTCCGCGCCTCGCCGCGCACCCAGGTGGACCCGCGCCTGAACATCTACACCTCCACCGACTACCCCAAGGACCAGCGGATCTTCCCGCACAACGAACACTCCTACTCGCCGGTGTTCCCGCTGAAGATCTTCCTGTGGTGCGATATCGCGCCGCTGTCCCGCGGCGAAACGCCGATCGGCGACACCCGGGCGATCAGCCAGGCCATCGACCCCGAGGTGCGCGAGCGCTTCGCCCGCCTGGGCATCATGTACGTGCGCAACTATGGCGACGGCTTCGGCCTGCCCTGGCAGACCGTGTTCCAGACCGAGGACCGCGCCCAGGTGGATGCCTACTGCGCCAGCGTCGGCATCCAGACCGAGTGGAAAGCCGACGGCCGCCTGCGCACCCGCCAGGTAGGCCCGGCCCTGGTGCGCCACCCGCGCACCGGCGAGACGCTGTGGTTCAACCACGCCACCTTCTTCCACGTCAGCACCCTGCCGGCCAGCGTGCGCGATGCGCTGCAGGCCGACTTCGCCGATGACGACCTGCCGCAGAACACCTTCTATGGCGACGGCAGCCCGATCGAGCCGCAGGTGCTGGAACACCTGCGCGGTATCTACCTGCAGCACATGACCGAGTTCCCCTGGCGCCACGGCGACGTGCTGCTGCTGGACAACATGCTCTCGGTGCACGCACGCAACGAATACGACAGCCCCCGACGCATCCTGGTGTCGATGGCCGAAGCCCTGAACAGCACGGACGTGGCGCTCAAGCCCTGACGCGCCCCCACACGGTTCACGGTTTTCGACTCTGCCCCCTATTCAAGGCCTCCACATCATGTCCAGCATCGCCATCGAGGGCTTTCGCCCCGCCCTGCAACAAAACGCTCACTGGTCCCATGCCAGCGGGCGCGACGCCACCCTGTTCCTGACCTTCAGCCTGCCTGAGGGCACCGACCCCAGCCGCCTGCGCACGACCCTAGAGCAGGTGCTGGAGCAGCACGAGATCCTGCGCACCCGCCTGGTGGCCAGCCCCGGCATGCAACTGCCGGTACAGGTCATCGCCGAGCAACTGCTGATCGACTGGCGCGAGGTCGCCGACGACCTGCCCCAGCACGCCCTGCACAGCTTGCTGGGCGCGGCATTGGCCGAGGCCAGCCTGGCCGTCGCGCTGACCCAGGCAACGCCGCCACGGGCCTGCCTGGCGCTGCCGGCGGCCAACGCCGACCACACCACCCTGCAGCTGCTGTTGCAGCAATGGCAGGCGCTTTACCAGGGCCTGCCAGCGGACGAGGAAGCGGTGCAGTTCGCCGATTTCGCCGAATGGCAGTTCGAGCACCTGGGCAGCAGCGACAGCGACGCCGGGCGGGCCTTCTGGCAGCGCCAGCAGGCCGACGCCGCCGACCAGTACCTGGTGCAGCACCCGTTCCAGCGCGGCGAGGCCGCGCTGCCGGCACAGCCAGCCTGCCTTGCGCGCACCCCGGACGCGGCCTTCCAGGACCACATCGGCAGCGCCCTGGCCGGGCTCGACGCTCCGGCCGAGGCGCTGTTCGGCTGGTGCTGGGCACTGCTGCTCAAGCGCCACCTGGGCCAACCACAGGTGCTTCTGGGCTGGGCCCACGATGGTCGCAACAGCGCCACCACGAACGCCCAGGGCCCCTACGGCAAACGCCTGCCGCTGCACCTGCAGCCGGACGACCAGGACACCCTGGCCAACGCCCTCGCCGGCTTCACCCAGCTGCTCGAACAGGCCCGCACCTGGCAGGAAGAATGGCCGGCCCAGGCCCAGGACACGCCCTTCGGCTTCCGCCTGCGCCAGCCGCTGGCCTCGGCCTGGCCGGTGCTGGCGGTGCACGGTGAAACCTGTGCCCATGCCCTGTTGCTGGAAGTCCTGGAACAGCCCGAAGGCTTTGCCTTCCACCTGCACTACGATGCCGCCCGCCTGGACGCCGACGCCGCCGGGCTGCTACTCGACCAGTTCCTCACCCTCGCCCTGCAGGCCAGCGCCGCCAGCCAGCGCGCACTGGGCGAGGCCTCGGGCATCAGTGCCGCGCACCAGGACTGGCTCGCGGCGCTGAACCGCACCGAGGTGCGGCAACAGACCCCGGCGCTGCTGCACCAGCTGTTCGAACAACAGGTCGCCGCCCGGCCAGAGGCCATTGCCGTGCGCCACGGTGATGCGCAACTGAGCTACCAGGCACTGGAGGCGCGGGCCAACCAGCTGGCGCACCAGCTGCGCGACGCCGGCCTGGCGCCGGGGCAGGCCGTGGGCCTGTTCATGGGCCGCGGCCTCGACGCGATCGTCGGCATCCTCGGCATCCTCAAGGCCGGCGGCGCCTACCTGCCGCTGGACCCAAGCTACCCGGCCGAACGCCTGAGCGACGTGCTCGAGCAGACTCGCGCCAACCTGCTGCTGAGCCTGAGCAGCCTGGAGACACAGCTGCCCAAGGGCGACTACCGCACCCTGTGGCTCGACCGCCTCGCCGAGCACGACCTGCCCACGCAGCGTCCGCAACCGCTGAACGACGGCGACAGCCTGGCCTACCTGATCTTCACCTCCGGCTCCACCGGCCGGCCCAAGGGCGTGATGGTGTCGCACCGCAATGCCGTGCACTCCACCGCCGCACGCCTGCTCGCCTACCAGGAGCCGCTGCAAGCCTTCCTGCTGGTGTCGGGGCTGGCCTTCGACAGCTCGGTGGCCGGGCTGTTCTGGACCCTGGCCCAAGGCGGCGAACTGTGCCTGCCCCAGGACGACCAGGTGCAGGACGCCCTGGCCCTGGGCCGACTGATCGGCGCCCGGCGGATCAGCCACACCCTGATGCTGCCGTCGCTGTACGGGCAGGTGCTGGAACAGGCCGCCGACCAGCTGGGCAGCCTGCGCTGCGCCATCGTCGCCGGTGAAGCCTGCCCGGCCAGCCTGGCCCGCCAGCACCGCCAACAGTGCGCCCAGGCGCAGCTGTACAACGAGTACGGGCCGACCGAGGGCACGGTGTGGTGCAGTTACTACCGCGCCCAGGGGGACGAACAGGGCGTGCTGCCGATCGGCAAGGCGATCGCCAACATGCAGATGTATGTGCTCGACGCCCAGCTGCGCCCGGTGGCCGCCGGCGTCAGCGGCGAAATCTACCTCAGCGGCGCCGGCATCACCCAAGGCTACCTGGGCCGCCCCGACCTCACCGCCGAGCGCTTCCTGGACAACCCGCTGAACCCGGCCGGCAGCCTGCTTTACCGCAGCGGTGACCTGGGCCGGGTCAACGCCCAGGGCGACATCGAGTTCCTCGGCCGCATCGACGACCAGGTGAAGATCCGCGGTTTCCGCATCGAGCTGGGCGAGATCGAGGCGCGCCTGCTCAACCACCCAGGCGTGCGCGAGGCCGCCGTGGTGGCACGCGCCAACGACACCGGTGACAACGAGCTGGTCGCCTACGTGGTCGCCCGCGATGCCTGCCCGGGCGCCACCGCGCTGCAGGCGCACCTGGGCCTGCAGATGCCGGAGCACATGGTGCCGAAAACCTATGTGATGCTGGCGGCCTTCCCCCTGACCCCCAACGGCAAGCTCGATCGCAAGGCCCTGCCGGCACCGGTGCGTGAGCGCCGGGCCAGCTACCGGGCACCGGCTACCGAGCGCGAAGCCACGCTGGCGGCGCTGTGGGCCGAGGTACTCGGCGTTGAACAGGTGGGCCTGGACGACAACTTCTTCGAGCTCGGCGGCCACTCGCTGACCGCCACCCGCCTGGTTTCGCGCCTGCGCAGCAGCCTGGGCCTTGAAGTGCCGGTGCGAGCGCTGTTCCAGCACCCGACCCTGGGCGCGTTCGTCGAACAGGCCCTGCCCCGGGCCGAGGCGTCGACACTTCCACCGATCCGTGCGCAGCGCCGCGAAGCGCCAGTGCCACTGTCCTATGCCCAGGAGCGCCTGTGGTTGTTCGACCGCCTGCACCCAGGCAGCACCACCTACAACGTGCCCGAGGCCGTACGCCTGCGCGGTGCCCTCGACCTGCCGGCCCTGGAGCGCTGCTTCAGCGTGCTGCTGCAGCGCCACGAAAGCCTGCGCACCACCTTCGCCCTGGACGGTGACCTGCCGGTGCAGCGGGTGCGAGCGGCCGAGGACTTCGCCCTGGGCCTGATCGACCTGGGCCGGCTACCCGAGGCGCAGCGCAGCGCGCGCCTGGGCCAGGAACTCCAGGCCCAGGCCGCGCACCGTTTCGACCTGGAGCACGGGCCGCTGTTGCGTGCCGGCCTGGTGCGCCTGGCGGACGACGAACACGTGCTGTGGCTGACCCTGCACCACATCGCCTTCGATGGCTGGTCGATGCGGGTCTTCACCCGCGAACTGATCGCCCTGTACAGCGCCTTCAGCCACGGCCAGGACTCGCCGCTGGCAGAGCCACAGTTGCAGTACGCCGACTTCGCCCAATGGCAGCGCCGTGAGCTGAGCCAGGCGGCGCTCAAGCCGCAGCTGGACTTCTGGCTGGGCCACCTGGGTGAGGACCGCAGCCTGCTGCAGTTGCCATGCATGCTGCCGCGCCCGGCCCTGCCCAGCCATCGTGGCGCCGAGCACAGCCTGATGCTGGGCCCGCAACTGGCCCAGGCCCTGCACGCCTACAGCCGCGAACAGGGCTGCACGCTGTTCATGACATTGCTGGCGGCATTCAACGTGCTGCTGGCAGGCCATAGCCAGCAATCGGCGATCCGCATCGGCATCCCCATCGCCAACCGCCATCACCAGGAGCTGGAGGGGCTGGTCGGCTTCTTCGTCAACACCCTGGCGCTGCGCACCGACCTGGCCGGCAACCCGCGTTTCGACAGCGTCTTGCACCAGGTGCGCGACAACCTGCTGCACGCCCACGCCAACCAGGACCTGCCGTTCGAGCAACTGTTGCAGGCCCTGCCCGGCGCCCAGCAGCACAGCGTGCCGCTGATCCAGGTGATGTTCGACCTGCACCAGGAGCGCAACCTGCGTTCGTCGGCGTTCGGCGACCTGAGCATCGAGCCGCTGAGCGAAGACCACGGCAAGCGCAGCACGCTGTTCGACCTGATGCTGGATGTCAGTGAGCGTGAGCAAGGGCTGATCGCCACCTTCACCTACAGCACCGACCTGTTCGAACCTGCCAGCATCGAGGCCCTTGGCGAGGACCTGCAGGCCCTGCTCGAAGCCCTGCCCGGCCAACCCGCGCCGTCGTTCGAAGCGCTGGTGCAACGCCTGCGGCCACAGCCGGCGGCGCACGCCGGGCAGCAGCCCGAGGCCCGGGAGCAAGTGGCGCAGCTGGTGCGCGAGGTGCTGGAACTGCAGACGCTGGATGAGCAGGCGCACTTCTTCGAGGTAGGCGGCAGCTCACTCAAGGCCGTGCTGCTGTGTGCCCGCGTACAACAACTGTGGGGCACCCAGGTACCGGCCCACCTGGTGTTCCTCAACCCACGCCTGGACGACCTGCTGAACGTGCTGAGCCGCTACAGCCACGCCTGACCCTGACCCGCCCGCTGGCCAGGGCCAGCGGGCGGGCTCAACGGCAAAAGCACCGGCCCAGCCGGTGCAACCAGGGCTTGCGCCAGCACAACAACAGGCTCACGCCCAGGCCACAAGGCACCAGGGCCAGCACCCAGAACAACGTCCCCATCGCCAGCCCCAGGCCGGCCTGCCCCACCAGCCATGCCAGGCCCGATGCCAACAACGCTGACAGGCGCAGCGTCCGAGTACCGGGGAACGCCTGCGGCTGCATCACTTGCCGCCAATGGCCGGCCTGACTCAGGGCCAGCAACGCCAGGCCCAGCGTCTGCAGACCCAACCCCACCCCGCTCGCCAACCACTCAGGCATCCTTGACCTCCGCCAACCTGCGCACAGCCGCGGCGCGCCGCCGCAGGCGCCAGCCCAGGCCGCCCGCAATCAGGGCGCAGGCCAGCAGTGCCAGATCGACACCGGCCACCGCCCACAAGCCCTGGCTGAGCGCTCGCCACGGATGATCACCCGTGCTCCAGGCGTTCGACAGCACGGCCAGCAGCGCCAGCGCGCTGATCGCCATGCACTGCGTCGCCCACGGCGCACGGGCCTGCGCGCAACGGCCAATCACCCACAGCGCGTGCAGCCCGGCCAGCAGCCAGGCGGCGAAGAACACCCGCACCTCCCACTCGGCACGCCCGCTCAAGGCCAACGGCAGCCAGCGGTTGGCCACCAGCATGGCCAAGGTGGCCAGGGGCATGCCGGTGATCAGCACGCTGCACAACAGGGTCACCGACATCCCGCCCGGCTCCCGGGCAGGCTGCTGCAGGCGGCGCTTGGCCAGCCAGTACAGCAGGCCGCTGGCAAGCATCACGCAACCGCTCAGGCCTGCGAAGAAGTACAGGGCGCGCAAGGCGGGCTGGTGGAAGTGCGCCACGTGCAGCCCGGCCAGCACATCCAGGGTCGCGGCCGCTGGCGGCAGCCGCGATTCATGCAGCAACCGTGCGCTGGCGCCGTCGAAGTACAGGGTCTGCCCATCCAGGCTCAGGCGGTCAGCCAGGCTGCGGCTGACCTCGACATAGGCATTGGCGTCACCGGGATGCCAGACCCTGACGAACGCAGGCTCACCACCGCCCCAATGCTGGCGGGCCTGGGCCAGCATGCCGTCGAGCGAGGCCATTGGCCCTGGGGTGCCCGTCGCCGGGCGGCTGTAGGCGGCGTTGGCCTGCACCGCGAACTGCCCGGCCTGGCCTGGATACAGCGCATCGATGGCCGCCGGCAGGTACAGCGGGAACAGGATCAGCAGGCCGCTCAGCAGGATCAGCGCATGAAACGGCAAGGCGAACACGCCGGTCAGGTTGTGCAGGTCGAGCAACCGGCGGGGAGCCTTGTCGGCACGCAAGGTGAACAAGTCCTGGAACAGCCGCGCATGGATGCACACGCCGGCGATCAGGGCGATCAGCCCGACCATCGCGGCCAGGCCCAACAGCCGGGCACCGAGGTTCCAGGCATGGATGTTCAGGGTGTAATGAAGACGGTAGAAAAAGTCGCCGCCACGGCTACCGGCGGCGGCCAGCACGCCGTCGCCGCCAGGCTGCAGAAAGCGGCTGAAGCCTTCGCGCTCGACGCTCCAGGCCTGGAAGCGCAGCAGCGGGCGGCGCGCATCGGGCAACTCGACGTACCACTGCAGCAGCGCCTTGCCCTCGCTCAGGGCAGCCACCCGTGGCAGCACCTGCTGGTCCAGCGACAGCGGCGCGGGCGCCGGCGCCACCCGCAGCGCCGGCAGCATCCAGCTGTCCAGCTCGCGGTCGTACAACGCCAGGCTGCCCATGAAGAACGCGACCAGCAGCAGCGCGGAAAACCCCAGGCCCAGTACCCGGTGCGCCCACAGCATGGCCTGGCGGACACTGTCGAACATCAGCTCGCCCCCGCCAGCGCGCGCAGCGTCGCCAGCATCACCAGCGACACAGCGGCCAGGCACAGGCTGTTGCGCACCAGCCGTCGCGCGCACAACAACCAAAGCACCAGTGGCGGATAGAGCACGAAGGCGGCGATAGAGCTGCTCAGCACCGCCTCGCTGGGCGCTTGCCCAAGCCAGGCCAGGGCCAGCGCGGCCAGGGCGCTGAGTGGCCAGATGAACAGGTAGGCCAGCAGCAAGGCCAGCAGCAGCCACAACCCGCGCTGTCGGCCCCGGACGCTTGCCTTGTGTGACGCCGGTCGTTTCACCCTGTTCTCCTCGTTGCTTCACGGTGTTTCGACGCCCCAACAAACACGCCCCCGCCGGTGCCCTGCTGGATCAGCTGGGCACCGGCGGGGGCGTGCTTGCCGAGCATTGATGCTCGGCAGCGGCGCCGACGCAGTATGCCGGGCGGCGCCGCTGCTGTCGCGGGTCAGAACTTGGCGCGCAAGGTCAGCGATACCGCGCGAGGGTCACCGAAGATGTTCCCATCCTGGAAGGTGTTGATGCGCTGGTAGTACTTCTTGTTGGTCAGGTTGGTGCCGAGCAGGTCAGCCGACAGGTTCTCGTTGATCTGGTAGCCGATACCTGCGTCGTACAACGCGTAGCCGCTCTGCTGCAGCTTGGTGCCTTCCATGCCGATGCCGGGAACGTGCAGCTTGTTGTAGGTTTCGCTGACAACGCTCACGCCGCCCTGCACGCTCCACTTCTCGAGCTCGCCAGGCAGCTTGTACAGGGACCAGACCCGCAGCATGTTTTTCGGCAGGTAAGTCTGCAGCTGCTCGTTGGGGCTGTCGTAGCGCTTGTAGGTGTGGGTGAAGTTGGCGGTGAGGAACCAGTCAGGCGTCATCTGCCCGGTCACTTCCAGCTCGTAGCCACGGGTACGCGCCTTGCCACCGGCCACCACGGCCCGCGAGTTCGGGTCGTTCATGTCGGGGATGGCGCGGTTCTCTTCCTCGATCTGGAAGGCCGCCAGCGAGGCATTCACCGCGCCGTCGAGGAACTCACCCTTGATGCCGAGCTCGTGCTGCTTGCCTTCGATCGGCTCGATGATGTTGTTGTTGATGTCCAGGTTGCTGACCGGCTGCGGGTTGAACACCTCGGCGTAGTTGGCGTACAGCGAGTAGTTTTCGTTCAGCTCGTAGATCAGCCCGTAGAACGGGGTGAACTTCTGCGACTCGCTCTGGCTGGCCTTTTCCGACGGCGAGCCGGCCTCTGGCTGGTGCTGGCTGCGGTGCATGTCGAGCCAGGTGACACGGCCGCCCAGGACCAGGGTCAGCGGGTCGGCGAGGCTGATGCGCATGTTGCCGTAGACCGCCTTGGAGCGGGTGTTGGCGACGTTGGTCGGCAGGCGGTCGGCATCCGGGAACGCCGGGTAGCCGAAGCTCGGCTGCGGGTCGTAGAGGTCCACGTCACCGAGGAAGCTGGAGAAGTAGCCGCCGTTGGAGGCGAACTCCGAACGCGAATAGTTGGTCCCCACCAACAGCTTGTGTTCACGACCGAACAGGCTGAACGGGCCGTCGGCGTACAGGTCGACTTCGTCCTGTTTCTCGCGGTAGTCGAACATGATCGAGTTCATCGACACCAGGTTGTCGGCCGGGTCGATGCCACCGCCATTGCGGGCGTAGGCCTGGGTCAGGTCGTAGTTGTTGTCGGCGTGGCGCACCGACAGCTTGGTCTTCCAGTCGCCGCCGAGCTGATGCTCGAGCTCGGTGAACACCGCGGTGCTCCAGAAGTAATCGCGGTTCCAGTTGGCGCCGTAGAAATTCTTGCGCGAGACGTCCGGCAGCGACATGGCCGCTTCGCCGGCGGCGTTGGTGTAGCGGAACGCCGGCAGCGAGCGCTGGGCGCCACGGATGTCGGTGTTCTGGTTGCTGGCACCGATGGTCCAGACGGTGTCCGGGGTCAGGTCGATGTCGACGATGCCGTAGGCCTGGCTGGTCTCACGCTTGCCGCTGCCATCGTAGGGGAACGCTGTCTTGTTCTCGCTGAGCACCAGGCGGCCACGGATGTTGCCGGCTTCGGTCAACGGCCCGGTGACATCGACCATGCCACGGTAGGCGTCCCAGGAGCCGGCGCTGATTTCTGCCGATACCGCCGCGTCAGCCTGCGGGCGCTTGCGCACCAGGTTGATGCTGCCACCCGAACCACCGGCGCCGGTCAGGCTGCCGGACGGCCCCTTGAGCACTTCGACGCGGTCGTACATGGTCAGGTCCGGCGACAGGAAGATCCGGTTGTCCATGGTGGTCGGCGTGCCGTCCAACTGCAGCGAGGTGATCTCGAAACCGCGCGAGAAGAAGCTCAGGCGGCTGGCGTCGATGCGCTGCACGGTCACACCGCCCACTTTGCCCAGGGCATCCTCGAGGGTGTAGAGGTTCTGCTTCTGGATGCGTTCCTGACCGATGACGTTGATGGTCTGCGGCACTTCCTTCAGGCGCAGCGGCACCTTGGTGCCCACCGAGACCGTCGGCGCTTCGGTCTGCATGCCGACGATGGTCTGGTCAGGCAGTGTGATGGACGCCGGCGGCGCCTTTTCCTCGGTGCTTTCCTCGGCCCAGACCGCCGGGGCGAGCAGCATGCCGCTGCTCACCAGCGGCACCAGCAGCCAGTTACCCGCCTTGCCTGGCTGGCGCCCCTTTTCAACTTGACTCATATCGCAAGCTCCTGTGCATGGCCTTTTTCGGGCCATTATTTTTTTAAGTGTTGTGCTATGAAAATCGCGCGCCGGTCACACCGGCGCCGGCAGTTCGCTGGACGCGCCTGCCCCGCTGCCGAGGGCAACAGGGTCATAGGGATAGAGCTGGCCGCCGTCGCACTTGAGCACGCGGTCGGCAATGGCGAAGTAGTGATCGTCGTGGCTGATGGCGATGATGGTCTTGCCCTGCGCCTTGAGCTCGGGCAGCAGCTCGCGGTAGAAGAACGCCCGGAAGCCCGGGTCCTGGTCGGCGGCCCACTCGTCGAGCAGCAGGATCGGCCGCTCCTCGACCAGCGCCACCAGCAGGGCCAGGCGCTTGCGCTGGCCCTGGGACAGGCGGGTGGTGGACAACCCGCCCTGGGCGTCGATGCTGACCTTGCGCTGCATGCGCAGGCGCTCAAGCCAGGCCTGGGCCAGTTGCGGGTCGAAATCGCCCTGGGGGCCGACCAGGCGCTCGAACAGGTAGAAGGTGGAGAACACCGTGGAGAAATGCGCGCGGTACCAGTCGCGCAACGCCGGGGTGATCGCCACGCCTTGCAGCTTGAGGGTGCCGGCACTGGGTTCGTAGAGGCCGGTGAGCAGCTTGGCCAAGGTCGACTTGCCGCTGCCGTTGCCACCGACGATGAACAGGATCTCGCCCTTGGCGATACTCAGGTTCACCGGCCCCAGACGGAAGCCATATTCGTCGGCCTGGTGCGGGTAGTCGTAGCTCAGGGCCTGCAGCTCGAGCATCGGCTGGCCGCTATCGACCTCGCCGCCGCTGGCCGAGGGTGCCTCGCGGTAGTCGGCGAAGGCCAGGGTCTGGATCTTGGCCAGGGACACGTTGCCGGCCACCAGGGTCGGCAGGCTGCCGATCAGGTCGTTGAGCGGCATGCGCAGGAACATCAGCACCAGCACGAAGGCGCCGATCACCCCATTGCTCACCCCCAGCCAGGTGCCCGTGGCGAACAGCCCGCCGGCCAGGGCGAGGATCAGCGCCACGGTCCAGTTCAGGCTCAAGGTCCAGTAGCGGTCGGCGTGCACCTCGTTGCGCCGCGCGTATTCGGCCGCCGGTTGCAGGTCGAGGGTGTAGAAGCGCTCCTTGCGCTGGGCATTGAGGGCCAGCTCGAATCGCCCCTCGATGGCACCCTGGTAAGCGGCATACAGGCGATCGTCGGTTTCCCGCACGCGCGTCATCAGTTGGCGCATCTTGGCGAACCAGCCATGGGCCAGCCAGGTGCCCAGGCCCAGGCCAACCGCGCAGATCAGCAGCAACTGCCAGGACAGCCAGGCCATGTACAGGCAGCCCCCCAGCATCAGGACCAGGTTGTAGAACACGAACGGCATGCGGTTGAAGGCCTGGCCAATACTGACGATGTCCTTGCTCAGGGTCGCGTACAGGCTGGCTTCGCCGATCTTTTCCAGTTGCTCGATGGAGGTGTCCAGCAGGCGCTTGACCATCTGCAGGCGCAGTTCGTAGACCACCCGGTGGCCCAGGGCCGTGAGCAATGCCTGGGAACCGAAACCGCAACCGAACAGCAGCACCAACAGGCCGAAGAACTTGGCCCCCAGGGCCGGGTTCATGCTGACGCTGCCGGCGATCAGCCGGTTGATCTCGTTGATCAGGCCGATGCCGGCCGCCGCGCTGATCAGGCTGGCCAGCAAGCCCAGGCTGAGCAGGGCGCGATGACGCTTGAGTAGTGATAGAAACAGGGTCATGCGAAATCCTCGGGGTGGCCTGTGCAATGGCCCAAATGGTTCACTCGAAGGCGAGCAGCAGCTTTTCGATCTCGGCCAGCTCATCGACGACCGGCGTGGCGCAGGCCTGCTCGATCACCGTGGCCATGTCGGCCAGCACCGGATTGGCGAACAACTGGGCCAGGGCGACCTCACAGGCGAAGTGCTGGCGGATGCGCGCCTGGATCCTCACCAGTTGCAGGGACTGCGCCCCCAGGCGGAACAGCTCGGCGCGCGGGGCGATGGGCCAGATACCGAGCACCTCGCGCCAGATATGCGCCAGGCCTTCCTGCCATGGACCGGCCAAGGCTTCGTCATCAGCTTCGCCGGCACCCTCCCACTCGGGCTCGGGCAAGGCCTTGCGGTCAACCTTGCCATTGGCATTCAGGGGCAGGCTGCCCAGGATCACGAACGCGCTCGGCACCATGTAGGCCGGCAGGCGCTCGCGCAGCTGCTGCTGCGCCCAGGCGCTGTCGAACGCGCCCGCGCCGTGGCACAGATAGGCCACCAGCAGTTCCTGGCCTGCCGGCGCCCGGCACAGGGTGACCACCGCCTGGGAGACACCCGGCAGGGCCACCAGCGCGCTTTCGATCTCACCCAGTTCGATTCGGAAACCGCGCAGCTTGACCTGGAAGTCGCTGCGCCCGAGAAACTCCAGGCTGCCATCTTCGCGCAGGCACGCCCGGTCGCCGGTGCGGTACAGGCGGCTGCCGGCCCCGCACCCCGGCGCCAACGGCTGGACGAAGGGGTTGGGCACGAAGGCGGCGGCGGTAAGCTGCGGACGGTCGGCGTAGCCACGGGCCACGCCGGCGCCACCGATGTACAGGTCGCCCGCCACACCCACCGGCTGCGGCTCGAGGTAGTCGTCGAGCACATACAAGCGGTTGTTGGCCAGCGGTCGGCCGATGGGCAGGATCGCGCGGGTGACGGCTTCGACGGCCTGTACCGCCGACCACACAGTGGTCTCGGTCGGGCCATAGACGTTCAGCAGGCGTACCTGGCGGGCCAGCAGGCGCTCGGCCAGCTCGGCCTTGAGCGCTTCGCCGCCGCACAGCAGGCGCAGCCCGGCCCAGGCCGGCGAGTCGTGCTCGACCAGCATCTGCCAGGTGGCTGGCGTGGCCTGCATGACACTGATGCCGTGGCGCTGCATCAAGCCGAGCAATGCGCCCGGGTCGAGGCTATCCGCGCGGCTGGCCAGCACCACGGCAGCGCCATGCACCAGCGGCAGGAACAGCTCCAGCCCGGCGATGTCGAAGCCCAGGGTGGTCACCGCCAGTAGCCGGTCGGCGGCGCTCAGTTGCACATGGGCCTGGATGCCATGGAGGAAGTTGACGAACGCCTCGCGCTCGATGTCGACGCCCTTGGGGCGCCCGGTGGAGCCGGAGGTATACAGGGTGTAGGCCAGTTGCCGAGGGTGTACCGGCAGCCCGAGGCCGCTCTGGGGCAGCCGTGCAAGCTCGCTGTCCAGGGTTTCCAGCAGTACCACCCGGGCCGTGCTGCCCACCACCTGCCGCAGGTTCGCCCGGGTCAGCACCAGCCGAGGACGGGCCTGGCCAATGATGTCGCTGTTGCGCGCGGCCGGTTGGCCGGGGTCGATCGGCAGGTAGGCGCCACCGGCCTTGTGCACTGCCAGCAGCGCCACCAGCAGGTCGGGCTCGCGCTCCAGGCAGATCCCCACCCGCTCGTCGCAACCCACCCCATTGGCCACCAGCCAATGGGCCAGGCGGTTGGCCCGGGCATCGAGGTCGGCGTAGCTCAGGGTCTGCTCGCCGCAGATCAGCGCACAGCGCTGCGGCGCGGCCGCGACCTGGCGCTCGAACAGCGCCAGCATGTCCTCGCCCGGTACCAGTGCCTGCTCGCTGGCGTTCCAGCCGTCGAGCTGGCGGGTGCGCTGGGCCGGATCGAGCAGCGGCAACTGCCACACCGGGGTGTCGGGCTGGTTCATCAGGCCGTCGAGCAGCAGGCTGTAGCCGGCCGCGAGGCGTTCGATGGTCGCCGGGGCGAACAGCTCCAGGCTGTATTCCAGCTCACAGAAGATGCCGTCGGGGCGTACCGCGGCATCTAGGGTCAGGTCGAACTTGGCGCTGTCCTGCGCCGGCAGGACACGCTCGATCTGCAGCCCCGGCAAGCTGAAGTTCACCGCCGCGCCGCTGCTGAGGTTGAACATGGCCTGGAACACCGGGGTACGGCTGGCGTCGCGCTCGACGTCGAGGTGTTCGAGCAGCAGCTCGAACGGCATCTCGGCGTGCTGCAGGGCGTCGAGGGACTCCTGGCGCAGCCGCTCGCACAGCATGCGGCCGGTCAACCGCGGGCCCAGGTCAACGCGGTAGACCAGGGTGTTGACGAAGAAGCCCAGCAGCTCGTCGAGCTCTTCACGGTTGCGCCCGCCATGGGGCACGCCCACCGCGAAGGCCTGCTGGCCGCTATGGCGAGCCAGCAGCAGTTGCCAGGCCGCCAGCAGGATCACCAGGGCGCTGCTGCCGCTGCTGCGGCAGAAGGCCTGGACCTGCTCGGCCTGCGCCTCTGGCAGTTGCCAGCGCAGGCGCTGCCCGCGCAAGCCCTGCTGCGCGGGGCGAGGGAAATCGGTGGGCAGTTCGAGCACCGGTACCTGGCTGCCCAGGTAGTGTTTCCAGTAGTCAAGGTCGGCCTGGGGCCCGGCGCCCCCCAGGCGCTCGCGCTGCCACAGCGCGTAATCGATGTATTGCACCGCCAGCGGCGGCAGGCGCGGGGTGTCGCCGCGCAGCGCCTGGGCATAGGCGCTGGCCAGGTCGGCCACGAGGATCGGGTTGGACCAGGCGTCGCTGACGATGTGGTGCATCTTCAGCAACAGCCCGTGACAGGCGGCGTCATAGCGGATCAGCTCGACCTTGAGCAGCGGCGCCTGGGACAAGTCGAAGGCAATGCCATCCTCGATGCTCAGCAAGCCCTGCAGATGTTCGCGCCGCTCGGCTTCAGCCACACCTGGCATGGCCCGCTCGTGCAGGACGAACACGGCCTCGGCCAGCAACTCCTGGCGCGGCTCGCCATCGACCTCGATGAAGCGCGTGCGCAGCACCCCATGCCGCTCGACCAGGGCGCTGAACGCCTGGCGCAGGGCCTGGACGTTCAGCTCGCCGTTGAACAGGAAGGCACGGGCAAGGTTGTAGGCAGTGGAAAGCGGCGCCATGCGCTGCAGGAACCACAGGCGTTGCTGCGCGAAGGAAAGGAGCTGCGGACCGTCATGGGCGCGCGATACGAGCGGGTCTGGCTGCGCCTGGACATCGCTTTGCAGGAGGGCAAACAACGCTTCATCAAGATTGTCCATCGGCGCTCATACTTCCTTATAAAAACCGACCAGCTATTTGTGCGCGAGATGTTATTCGCAAATGATAATTGATGTCAATTGAGTAAAATACTCACTACCTCTGCTGCCGCGCAAGGCGCTTCTAGCCACTCCTGCATCGTATACAACCACCTAGACGAGTCCTGTGCCTCGCCTATCACCATCATCACATTTAAAAATGAAGGGACCGTTTTTCATTTAACGCATGTCTGAAAGCAGTCTGCCAACTCAAGGTAAATACCAGATCCCCAGAAGGATTTTGCCATGAGACCTCCCTGCCTATTGCTCATATGCTCAGTACCACTTGGCGCCTTCGCTCAAGACATTCGTGAAAATTCGGATTTTGGCTTGATGCAGCGGCAGATCGATGCCATCGAGCTGTTGGCCGATCGAGCTCGTAGCAGCGCTACCGGTGCTGACCGAGTTCGTTATCGCTTCGACTATCCCAGGTTAACGGCAGACTTGGAGCGCGTCCGGCACGGGATCAGCAAATACCTGTCCCCCTCACGCGCACAGCCGGCCGATCTGGTCGAGCTGACCGGTGATTACCGGACTGAAACACCTGACTCGGGCCCTTCCCATGAGCATGACTGACGCCCAACTCAGAGCGTTCTCCGCCGTGGCCGGTTTTACCCCGCAGCTTAGCTCCGTGCTTTGGCGCTCATCGGTGTTGGTGCTCGCGTTGCTCTGGTGCGCCTGGGCGCTGTGGACCGGCTACCGCGGTTGGGCCGCTGGCAACGTCACGTTCGGTGCACTCGGCGGTAGCACGCTACGTCTGACACTCGCGCTGATCGTGCTGATGTTTTTCATGCTGTCGTAACCCGGAGACCGTGCCATGAAACTCTCCCACCATTGCCACCGCCCGCTCATCCTGCTGCGGGATTCCTGTTCAAAAGCCCTGTTCGGCGGCCTGGTTTTGCTGAGCTCGACGTTCGCCTGGGCCGACTTGCCGACCATGGAGGCACCTTCTCGGGGGGAAGGTTCGGGCCTGATCGATACCATCAAAAACTACGCCTACGACGGCGGCATCCTGCTCGGCCTGCTGATCGCCACCCTCGCCTTTCTCGGCGTGGCCTGGCATTCGCTCACGGTCTACGCCGACGTGCAGAACCAGCGCAAAACCTGGAAGGACCTCGGCGCCGTGGTCGGCGTCGGCGCGCTGCTGGTGGTGGTGATCCTGTGGTTCCTCACCAAAGCCGCGACGATTCTGTGAGGTCATCATGTCCGACACTTCTGCCACCCTGCCTGACGGCACGCTGACCTTCCTTCCGGAGCGCCTTAACCGTGATCCAGCGGTCCTACGCGGCCTCACCAACGACGAGATGTGGGTCGCCCTGATCATGGGTGCCGCGCTGGGCATGATCCTTGGTGCGCCGCTGGCGGTGGCTACCGCCTCCATCGCCACCCTCCCCACCTGCATGTTCTTGTGCATGGCGTTGGTGTTGCTGGGCGGCGGCAAGCTGCTGCGACGGGCCAAGCGCGCCCGCCCGGAAACCTGGTTGTACCGGCGCCTGCAGTGGCACCTGGAGGTGCACTGGGGCATCGGTTCGCACCAACTAATCCTGCATTCGGGGCCGTGGACCGTGCGCCGGACCCGCCGGCATAGGAGGCCCAACCCATGAGCCGCTTCCGCAACAAGGTGGATGCGCAGCAGGCGCATATTTTCAGCCTGCGCCTCGCCGCGGCAATCCTGGCACTGCTGTGCTGCGGGCTGTGGTACGGCTGGCAGGCCGCGCCCTCCGAGCTCACCATTCACGTACCGCCTGATCTGCGCTCAGGCAGCACGCGAAAGTGGTGGGATGTACCGCCAGAAAACATCTACGCCTTCGCCCTATACATCTTTGGCCAGCTCAACCGCTGGCCCACCGACGGTGAGGTCGATTACCACCGCGCGATCTTTGCCCTGCAGCCCTACCTGACACCAGCCTGCAAGACGTTCTTCGACGGTGATTTCGAATACCGCAAGGCTGCCGGCGAACTGCGTGGCCGGGTCCGCGGCGTATACGAGGTGCTGGGCCGCGGCTACAGCGACGACCCCGACCTGCGGGTGAAGCAGCTGGATAAGCACAGCTGGCTGGTCAAGCTCGACCTCAATGCCGACGAGTACTACGCCGCCGAGCCGGTGAAGCGCGTGGTAGTGCGCTATCCGCTGCGGGTGGTGCGCTTCGACGTCGACCCTGAACGCAACAAGTGGGGCCTGGCGCTGGACTGCTACGAAGGCACACCGCAGAAGCTGACGCTGCCGGGAGGTGCGTGATGATGCGTGTCTTGATCCTGATATTGGTGACGGCCAGTGTCTGGTGCTCAGCGGTCGGAGCCGTCGAGGTCAAATACTGGGACCGCCTGCCATTGGCCGTTCCGCTCACGGTGGGCCAAGAGCGTGTCTTGATGCTCGATGAAGACGTTCGCGTCGGGATGCCCAATGCGATTACCAGCAAGCTTCGCGTGCAGTCCGTCGCGGGTACGGTGTATCTGCGCGCCGCCGAAGCACTCCCCCCTACCCGGCTGCAGCTGCAGTCGGTAAAGACGGGCGACATCATCCTGATCGATATCGAGGCGCTCGAGGGCAGCGAGACGCTGGAACCGGTCAAGATCGTGGCCCAGGTTCAGGTGCCGGACGCGGAGAACAAGAAAGATGCAGCACCTTCGGCGACGCCAGTACCGGTAGTGCTGACTCGCTATGCCGCGCAGAACCTCTATGCGCCTCTGCGTACCGTGGCGCCATTGCCGGGTGTACGGCGCGTGCCGCTGACCGACTCCATCGCGTTCAGCACCTTGCTGCCCACCGAGCGGGTTTCGATCAAGGCACTTGCTGCGTGGCGGTTGGGCGATTACTGGGTAACGGCGGTGAAGATCGTGAACCGCGGCCCCAGCAAGGTCACGCTGGACCCGCGTCACCTTCAGGCTACGCTGTACGCCGCGACGTTCCAGCACGCAGACCTTGGCCTCGCCGGCACGCCTGAAGACACCACCGTGGCCTACCTCATCACCCGCGGAAGCGACCTGAAGCACGCCATGTTGCTGCCCCCGCCAAAACCGGAGGCTGCCGATCATGAAAGCTAACAGCCTGCTGAAGTGGTTGGTACCCGGGGTCCTGATGGGCATCGTGCTGATCATCTTCAAATCTTGGATGGCTGCTCCGGACGGCCAGCCCGCTCATGATCCAGACAAGACCACGCTCAGCGCGGAACAGGCCAAGGCCCTGGGCATCGCGGGCGACACCCCACGCGACACCGTAGCGACGCTGATCGGCCAGGTCAAAGCGATGCGCAGTGAGATGCAGACGCTGAAGAAAGGCAACGATGCGCTGCAGACTGAGAACAACCGGCTGCGCTCGCGCGAAGGCAATATCGACACGCGCATCCAGAGCACCTTAAGCAACGTCACCCAGCAAGTCACCGAACAGCGCCAGCAGGCCAACGATGCCCGGCAAAAGGCCGAGCAGCAGCACCGCGAAACCCAAGGCCTGCTGTCCCGGCTCAAGGACCAACTCACCAACAAGCCGGCCGCGAAGTCAGATGTGCCCGCGGGCTTTGGCCTTGAGCCCGGCGACGAGCAACAGTTTTCGGGGGCTCAGCAGCCAGCTGACGCGATGCAGTGGATCGAGCCGTCGAATGCGCGCGCCGGCCAGGGCGACGCCAGCAAAGCTGACGGACCACTGTCATCGCTAACGTCGACGTTCAAAGACCTGCACGGCCTGGACAACAACGCCATCGATCGTGGCCAGGACCGTTTGCGTGCCGTCGCCAAAGGTGAGCGTGATCTGGAGAACATCCAGGACCGCGCCGAGGGCGCCAAGCCCGTCTACACCCTCCCTGAAAACTCGACGCTGATGGGCTCGATCGCCATGACCGCGCTGATTGGCCGGGTACCGGTAGACGGCACCGTGAACGACCCTTATCCGTTCAAGGTGCTGGTGGGCCCGGACAACCTCACCGCCAACGGCATCGACCTGCCGGACGTGGTCGGCGCGGTCATGAGCGGCACCGCTGCCGGCGACTGGACGTTGTCCTGCGTGCGCGGCCAAGTCGAGTCGATCACCTTTGTCTTCAGCGACGGGACCGTCCGCACGGTGCCACAGCCGCAGAAGGTCGTTAGCCGAAATCGCAGCAGCGCCCAGACCTCGGACACCGAGAAGATCCGCGGTGGGCTGGGCTACATCTCCGATCCCTACGGCATTCCCTGCATCTCCGGGGAGCGCCGCTCCAACGCCCAGCAATACCTAGGCAGCCAGAGCCTGATCACCGCGGCCGGTGCCGGCTTCGCTGCGGCCCTGGGCAGCGAGCAGACCAACACCTCGTTCATCAACTCGGCCGGCGGCAGCCTGGGCTTGACCCAGAACAGCGGCAACAGTGCGCTGAACTCAGTCATCAGCGGTGGCATTGGCGATATCCGTGAGTGGATCAACAAGCTCTATGGCGAAGCTTTTGCCGCCATCTACGTGCCGCCCGGGGCGAAGGTAGCGCTGCATCTGGATCACGAGATCAGCATCGACTACGAGCCGAAAGGCCGGAGAGTGAACCATGAAAGCCCATCCGTTTCGGTACTGGATCTGGATTAGTCTACTGCTCGCCCTGCACCTGAGCGGCTGCTCCACCAGCAAGGAGGAAATGCTACCCCACGGCGATCAAACCATGCTGGACATCTGGAACGGCGGTGGCTCCGTCGGTTCCCAGCAGCAATTGCAGGAAGCGCGTGGCGAACTGCGCCGTCCGGTGCTCGACCCTGAGCGCCTGATAGGCAACCAAAGCGCTTACACGCGAACGGCTGCCAACGAAAT
The DNA here is from genome assembly GCF_003940825.1 of Pseudomonas oryziphila. Lineage (NCBI taxonomy): Bacteria > Pseudomonadati > Pseudomonadota > Gammaproteobacteria > Pseudomonadales > Pseudomonadaceae > Pseudomonas > Pseudomonas oryziphila. The sequence goes on from NZ_CP034338.1 coordinate 3,785,183, forward strand.
CCGCGCCCAGTTCCCGCGCCTGCCCAACCCGGACCTGGTCATGTACGTGTACCCGCACCTGGCGGGTACCCAGCAGAGCCCGGTGCCAGGCTACTCGACCGTGTTTCCGCTATACGAAAAGGTCCAGTACGCGCTGCCCGGCGAACGCCTGGACGATCTGTGATGGCCGATGACGCAAGTCGCGACCCGCCACGCTGGAAGCCCTGGCGCGCTGCACAGCGCCGACGCGCGAGGCTTGCCGACGAGGCCACCCAGTACGCACACAGTCCCAGCTTTGCCGATCACCTGCCTTGGGTCGAATACCTCGAGGACGAGCAGTGCTTTCTGCTCGACGACAACCGCTCGGTGGGCGCGGTGTTCGAGTTGCAGCCAATCGGGACCGAAGGTCGTGAGCCCGAGTGGTTGATGGCGGCCCGCGACGCGCTGGAGGATGCGCTGCAGGACAGCTTCGACGAACTGGACCAGGCGCCCTGGGTGGTGCAGTTCTTCTGCCAGGACGATAGTGACTTTGCCCCGTTCCTCGAACGCCTGGAGCGCTACATCGCGCCAAGGGCTCGCGGCACACCGTTTACCCAAGCCTTCCTCGCTTCGATGCAGCGTCACCTCGACGCCATTGCTAAACCGGGAGGGCTGTTCGACGACCATGTCGTGTCACACCTGCCCTGGCGCGGCAGCAATCGGCGGATTCGCCTGGTGGTCTACCGCTGGCTCGGGGACCAGAGTGACGAAGACGGGCAGAGCCCGACTCAGCTGCTGAGCCGCACCTGCGACCGCCTGCTGGCCTCGCTGCAGGCCTGCGGGGTCAACTCTCGACGGTTGAACGGCCGCGACTTCTACGCCTGGTTGCTCCCCTGGTTCAACCCTTCCCCAACCCTCACCGACGAATCTCCCTCGTCGTTCTATCGACGCGTGCCCTATCCGGAGACGGACTACGGCGAGGAGCTGCAGCTGCCATTCGACCACGACTTTGCTGAGCGGCTGTTCTTCCAGGAGCCACGCTCCGTTAGCGAACAGGGCTTATGGTACTTCGATCAACAGCCACACGCCGTGATGGTGGTCGACAAGCTGCGCAGGCCGCCGCATATCGGCCAACTGACCGGCGAGACGCGAAAGGGCGAAGCCTTGAACGCCTTGTTCGATCAATTGCCCGAGCAGGCGGTGATGAGCCTGACCTTGGTGATCACGCCCCAGGATGTGCTCGAGGAACAGCTGAACCGCCTGGCACGTAAAGCCATCGGCGAGAACCTTGCCTCGACCCAGACCCGCCAGGACGTAGAGGAAGCGCGCGCGTTGATTGGGCGCCAGCACAAGCTGTATCGCGGCACCTTGGCGTTGTATCTGCGCGGTGCGGATGAACAGCAGCTGCGCCAGCGCTCGGTACAGGCCGCCAATGTCCTGCTCGGCGCCGGCCTGCAGCCAGTGCGCGAGGGCGATGAAGTGGCTGCGTGCAACAGCTACCTGCGCTGGCTGCCGATGGTCTACAACCCGCTCCGCGACACGCGCAATTGGTACACCCGGCTGTTGTTTGCCCAGCATGTCGCCAACCTGCTGCCACTCTGGGGGCGCAGCGTCGGCACCAGCAATCCAGGCATCACCTTTTTCAACCGTGGAGGTGCACCGCTGTCATTTGACCCGCTGTCGCGCTTCGACCGCTCCATGAATGGCCACCTGCTCTTGTTTGGGCCGACCGGCGCTGGCAAGTCAGCTACCCTGGTCTCGATCCTGATGCAGGTCATGGCTGTGTACCGGCCGCGGCTGTTCATCGTCGAAGCGGGCAACTCCTTTGGCCTGCAGGGCGACTACTTCGCCACGCTCGGTTTGTCCGTCAACAAGGTGCAACTTAAACCCGGCAGTGGCCTGAGCCTGGCGCCGTTTGCCGATGCTCGCCGGCTGATCGAGCATCCGGACCAGGTGGCCAGCCTGTCGACCGAAGACCTGGATGAAACGGCGCCGGACAGTGATGAGCAGCGCGATGTGCTGGGCGAATTGGAGATCACCGCGCGGTTGATGATCACAGGTGGTGAAGCGAAGGAAGAGGCACGCCTGACCCGCGCAGACCGCAGCCTGATCCGCGAGTGCATCCTTGATGCCGCCCAGCACTGCGCAGCGACCGAGCAACAGGTGCTGACGAGACATGTCCGCGATGCACTGCGCCAGGTCGCCAGCGACGCCCATTTGCCTGACAAACGCCGGGAGCGCGCCCAGGAGATGGCCGAGTCCATTGACCTGTTCTGCCAGGGTTTTGAGGGCTCCCTGTTTGACCGGCCCGGCACGCCCTGGCCAGAGAGCGATGTGACGATCGTCGACCTCGCCACCTATGCGCGTGAGGGTTACGAGGCGCAGATGTCGATCAGCTACATCAGCCTGATGAATACGGTGAACAACCTTGCCGAACGCGATCAGTACCTGGGTCGGCCGATCATCATGGTCACCGACGAGGGTCACATCATTACCAAGAACCCGCTGTTGGCCCCCTTTGTGGTCAAGGGCACGAAGATGTGGCGCAAGCTGGGCGCCTGGTTCTGGCTGGCCACACAGAACCTGGCCGACTTTCCCGACGCGGCACAGACCATGCTCAACATGATCGAGTGGTGGATCTGCCTGAACATGCCGCCGGCGGAAATCGAGGAAATCGCTCGCTTCAAGAAACTCACGCCGGCTCAGAAGGCGCTGCTGCTCTCCGCGAGCAAGGCCTCGGGCAAGTATACCGAGGGCGTGGTCCTGTCGAAGAACCTGGAGACACTGTTCCGCGCAGTGCCGCCGAGCCTGTACCTCGCCCTGGCCATGACCGAGCCCGAGGAAAAAGCTCAGCGCTGGCGATTGATGGAGGAGCACCAGCAGTCTGAGCTGGAGGCCGCCCTGCAGGTCGCAGCGGAGATCGATCGCCTGCGCGGCATGTCATGAACGACACAGCCTGAGCCGTTCGTGGCCCGTCTGCTTAGCAAACATCGATAAGAGTACATTTGTACTCTTTCGCTATTTTACTCACCTCACGCTGCTGAACCAGGCGCCAGACGAAACCGATCACCCCGGGCTCGGTTTGTCCGTCCCTCTCCAGTGCCGGATCCGGGATGCTGAAACTTGGCGCATGGACGCACACCGCTACCACCTGCCGAGCGTTGCCCATGAACGTGACCGCCTCTACCGCCTGCAGATCACCGAAGCCCAAGAAGACCGGCCGAAGTCGTGCGCTCACTGCGGCGGTTCTGCTCATCGCCACCGAGCAGTGCCTGGCACTGACCACCCCGACCATTATCGCTTCGGTCACTTCGCTGCAGTGCCTGGAGTACCGGGTCGTCGGTATCTGCTACTGGCTGCTCTGCACGCCGTTCGGCTGCACAGTGCGCACCTCCCCGAAGATCCGTCACTTCATTCCCGAGCTGGTGGTGTCGAGTTACGCCGACACCGGCGCCAACCCTTGGAGCGAGATGTCGGCACTTTCGACACCGACGCCAGCGTCACAAGGGGGTGGCAACCTGATCACGCCTTCGCCGCAGCGCGATAACCTGCCACGGTTCAAGAATGTCGACGCCATCGGGCACCCTGGCGGAGCTGCCCTGACGGCCTTGGCGCACACGTTTGGCTATGCCTGCCCAAGCGGTGCCGTGCCGTTTGCACCCTATTACCTCAGCACGCTCGACCCGCTGGCGTGGCGCCAGGCCATTCCCGAATCTGTCTACCCGCAAGCACTGGTTCCGGGCATGCGCGAGATCGGCAACCAGGCACTCGGCGACATGTGGGGTAGCGTCTACCCACGCCACGGTTTTCTGGTGCAGCCCGACGATTTCAAGGCGGCTGCCGTAATGGCCCAGCGCGCCAGCGACTTCATCACCCGCGCTGGCCAGCCGCATGTCTACCTACCGCTGCAGCCAATGCCTGCTCCCGGCTACTGGCCGCCGCAGCCGGTAATGGAGAACAACGTCAACAACCACCGCTGGCAATTGCTCACGCCCGTGATCCAAAGCACCTGCGCCATCTTCCCCAGCCCAACGATCCAGAGCGCCGACGGCGCCTATGCCTGGTCGCTGTGGCGGCCATACCGCTGCTGCCAGCGCATGGGCCAGACCTTCCTGTTCAGCATCGATTTTGACGGAGGCCAATGATGAAGACCCTCTCGCTCGGTCTGCTGTGCTTCCTCGTCTATGCCGTGGGCCACGCCGCCGAGAACGGCTACCACCTTGGTGACCAGGCACCGGTCCTAGACGACCGGGTGATGTACACCATCGGCGGCGGTTCAGCGGCAGGAGCGCCCTCCTCGCTCTACCGACCCAATGGCCTTGGCGTGGGCATGTCTTGGCGCGCCAACATGATGTGCGGAAACATGAACCTCTCGAACACCCTGCAGAACCAGCTCAATGGCGCCACCCAGGGCTTCCAGCAGATCATGGGCAACGTCATTCAGAACGCCACACAGGCGGTGATGTCGCTGCCGGCGATGATCATCCAGCGGGCCAATCCCGGGCTGTATGAGCTGCTGAGCAATGGTGTTCTGCAGGGACGGATCGACTTCGACCGATCCAAGCTCACCTGCCAGGCAATGGCGGCGAAGATGGCCGACAAGGTCGACCAGGCCGGCTGGGGCGCGCTGGCACAGAACCAGGAGATGCAACACAACCTCGAGCAGTCCGGCGGTGACGCCGTGACGGCGGTGAAGGACACCGAATCGAACAACGGCAACAACGGCGTCAGTTGGGTCGGCGGGCAGAAAGCCGGTGGCAACGGCCAGCAACCCATCCGGGTGACGTCGGACGTGGTCAAAGCCGGCTACAACCTGCTGCACAACCGGGCGGTCGAGGACACCTCAGCTCTGGGTTCGAGTTGCCAGAATGGCGCCATCTGCCAAGCCTGGTCGAGTCCCGAGGAGGCCTCCGATTGGGCGACGCGTGTGCTCGGGGAAACTGAGGTGGAGACTTGCGACAACTGCGAGACGCTGCGGGTAACCGCCGGTACCGGCCTGTCGCCGTTGATCCAGGAAACCTACACGGAAAACCTGGAAGGTTTGCAACGCATGGTCTCAGGCGCCGAGCAACCCACCCCGGAGAACCTCGGCAAAGTCTCCAGCCCGTTGCTGCAGGTCTCTCGCGGTGTCATTGAGGGGCTACGCGACGACCCCGACCAAAACTTGCTCGCCCGGCGCCTGGCCAGCGAAACCGCGCTGTCGAGCGTGATCTACAAGGCGATGCTGCTGCAGCGCACGCTGTTCGCCGGAAGTCACGAGCCCAACGTGGCTTCGGCGCAGCCCGCCACCAACGCCCTCAACAGCAACGTCGAAACGCTGGAGCGCGAGATCCGCCTGCTGCAAACCGAGCTACAGGTACGCCAGTCGCTGGCCACCAACACCGCCAGCCTGGTCCTCGATCGCCACGCCGGCGGTGCCGACGCCTCGCGTAGCATCGATCAGCGTGATCCGGAGCCAAACCGTTTGCGCCGAGCCGAACAGGAGAAGAGCACGCCATGACTTCATTATCGGTGAGGTTCACGCTCGCGCGTGTACTGCTGATGCTCGGTGCCATGCTGGGCATTTTGTTGATTGCTTGGATGGCGCTGCACCTGTCCGTGACCCAGCTGAAGTGGCTCGAACCAGCGCGAGCGTCAGCGCCTTACTTCGCGTGCTGGCGCGCGCTTTTGTACACCCTGATTTTTGCCGGTTGGGCGGCAGCGTTGCGCAGGCGGCCCACGCCAGCAGATCAACAACGACTGAAGCGCCTGGGATTGATCGGCTTCAGCTCGATCATCCTGGTCGAACTGTCTCGCGTGTGAGGTGCAACCATGAACATGAGCACCAACAGCTACCTCGAGTATTACCTTTCGCTGCTGGCCTGGATCATCAATAACGGCATCTGGAATACGCTGGCGGACACCGGGCTGTTCGCCGCTCCGTTCGGCGCGATCATCCTGCAGGAATGGCTGTCGGCCCGTCAGCAAGGCGCCGACGAGGGCAACAAGGGGCTGTTGTCGATCCCGCGCGTCGAGAACCGGCTGTGGATGAGCTACGTGGTCATATTGTTTGGCTGCATGCCGTTCTTTCCGCTCAACCTGTCCTCCGTGAGCTTTGACGACGCTGCGAGTCAGCGGTGTGGCGTGTCCATGGCCAAGCCCGCGGACACGGCTTGGGGCACAACCTTCAACACCATTGGAGAGAAGTCAGCGAATGTCCCGGTGTGGTGGTTCCTGGTGCATGCCATGAGCAAAGGCATCACCGCCGCCGCGACCGCGTCGATCCCCTGCGCACCTGACATCCGTGCGATGCGCATGGAGATCAACAGCTCGCGGTTCAACGACCAGGTACTGCTGCAGGAGGTCGCCGACTTCACCCGAGACTGCTACGGCTTTTCGCGCTCACGGCTGTTTACCAATCGGCCCGATTTGGACGAATCCCAGAGCTACGACGCGTCCTGGATTGGCTCGACCTACCTACTCAACACACCCGGCTACTACGATACCGATCGCTCACGAATGCCCAGGCTCGATTGGCCATACGACGAGACGAGAGATACCTCCCTGCCCCAGCTCGACAACGGCGCTGGTTATCCCACCTGCAAGCAGTGGTGGAGTGATGCCACAGTCGGACTGCGCGATCGCCTGGTGGCCGAGGTCGATCCCTCGCTAATGTCGCAGCTGCGAGGCTGGCTGACCGGGCGCACTTCTACTGAGATTGAAGACGCCACCCTGCGCGAATTGGTGAGCCCACGGCAGCAATCGTTGAGCATGGCACCTGGACAGGTATTCCAAGACTACGGCAGCAGTGCACGGGGCGGCTCGCTGACACAAGGGCTCAACAATTTGGCCACCAACACTGGTCTGGCCCTAGGCTCATTCAGCAATTTCCCGGCCATGAATGCGCTGCGAACAGCCTTGCCGATGGTTCAGGCCTTCCTGATCATGGGCACGATCATCAGCTTGCCACTGGTGCTGCTGATCAGCACCTACCAGTTGAAGGCGCTCATGACGATCACGTTTGCGCTGTTCACCCTACATATGCTGACGTTCTGGTGGGAGCTTGCGCGCTGGATCGATTCAAGCATGCTGGAAACGCTATACAACCAGGTCTCAGCCACAGACCAGGCACTGTTGTCGTTGCCGACAGCAGGATTCATGGATGGGACGGTCACCGGGCAGGTGATCGAGTACGTGATGGGCGCAATGTTCGTGGTGCTGCCGATGTTTTTCCTGGGCGCGATGAGCTGGGCTGGTTACAACGTTGGTAGTAACGTTCAAAGCTTACTCACTCAGGGCGCGGAGAGCGCCAAGCTTCAAGCCGGGAAAGGATCATCTCAAGTCATCGGGGGCCTTCGAAAGCTCAAGTAAAAATCAACGTAGTGACCCGTGGTCGTCATACATTTCAGGATACTTGAAACGATGACGAGGGTGACTGACTTCAAAGATATCAGGCTCATCATCTGATGCACTTATAGGCAGTGCCGCGATTGTCCAGAGAACAAGCATCCCAATCGCGAGGAAGAGCGCAACTGACGCAACCGCGAGGACAAGGAGCAACTTGAAAATCTGCAACCCTAATTGTCGATACTTGAAAGGCACTGCAGCTAATGCACTGGAGTGCAGCACCATACTTTCGATTCGTTTCGCCATCCGGCCAGTTCCAACCGCAGCGCGTATGCAAAGCTTGCCGATGCCGGTCCGTCCGGAACTGGCAGGAGCTAGAGTCGACATTTGATCACCTCCCTAGCCGTCACTTCGCTCGAAACTGAGCCGCTACAGCTAATTTGGATCCAAGCCTTAGCTTACTCCTCTGTCGCTGATTTCCATGACCGTTGATCACCTGGGTGTCGCCGATTATCGCCGGTGGCGCTCAGTGGACCTGCGCCTGAAACTCATACGAAAAGCACCCTTGACGCTATGTCGGTTCGCTTGTTAAACCAATTGTGCAATCGCTGGTTTTCCAGCATCCCAGGTAGCCGTAACCTTTGAGGCTACGTCACGTACGTGATGGTTATCCCCAAATGCGATTCGCGTTCGGCAGCTCGCATGGTCGCCGTTCCCCGGTGATGAACGCCTTCTAATCCCCTTAGCTCTCTGAGCCCGCGTCTTCGACGCACCTAACCCAATCCATTCCAGTGCTGGGAATTCTCCCGCATGGGTGGCATTCCTCCGCACATTTTGGAGGATCTCATCATGCTGCGTTTCACAGGTACTGAACTTCACGCCGTGTTAGCAGAGGCCGGTATCAACGGTTGCAGAGTGATATTGGTCAAAGACCACGGCGTCTACCTCATGTCAGAGGTTGGCGAAAGCAAGCCGGATGGAGGTGGGCGTAAACGCGTGGCCTACGCCACCGGTTGCAACCCTGCCGTCGACGACTTCGACGCCTGGTGGAATCGCGCCTGCGATGAATTTGGCGGCGATGATTTTGCCGAGTACTTTGACATCAATGATCCCGTTCTCGCCAGCCTTCGCGGCACTGCAGGATCGCTAGTGGTGGAGGCCACCTCCACCCACCTGTACCTGGCCGCCGAGGTTGATCCTGCGGGAAAAGCTTGAACGTAAAAGCGAGCACTTCGCGCTTCCCGAGAGGCACCTAACGGGCCTTTCGGGAGGCACTACACACTACGTTCAAACTGAGTGGAGACCCCCGCTGGTCAGGAATTCAAGGCCGATAGTCTTCCTTGGAACGCCCTGGATAGACCCGTTCAAAAGAGGTCAGGATCGGAGATTGACCCCACGTTCAGGCGCGTTTTAATGGACGGACGCTCCCTGCTCAGCGGGTTGATCGGATCGGGCCAATCCACACCAAACCTCAGAAAGGGGACGCGGAATCTGCTAACCGGAGGCCACCATGTCCAGGATGAACCACCTCTCCACTGCCATTGTGCTGAGCCCAGGTGTCTGGCGGCAGTTCATTGAACCTGCCACAGGCGAGGAGCCGGTTGGACAGTCCGCACTGCGCTTGGCAGAACTACTCAATAGCGCGCTGACCTCTGCACCGCTTGCCCTGCACCGTCCCATAGAACTGCAACTCGACCTGCTGAGCAACGGCACTTCAGAAATTGCCCATCTGCCGCAGCTTCAGCTAGCTCGTGTCATACCGCGCAGCGGCCCGGCTTTTTTGCTCATCCGACTGCCTGATGAGAGCGCGGTAGACATCGCCGCCCTCTGACCCACTCAGCACCGTCACTGTCCCCTCTACCCCCACCGGGAACCCTTCCCGGCCGGGCAGCGTTCCCCCTTCACGACCGGAGAACGCCATGTCCGATATCTACCTGGACGTCACCAACAAGATCGTCAGTGCTCTGAGCCAGGGCGTGATCCCCTGGATCAAACCTTGGACCACCACAGGTACGAGCGCTGACTCCCCATTTCCCATCAACGCCATTACCCGGCGGCCCTACGCCGGTATCAACGTTCCACTGTTGTGGGCTGAGGCCCGCCTGCGAGGATTCACCCAGGATCGCTGGCTGACCTTCAATCAGGCACGTAAGGCTGGCGCCCATATACGCAAGGGCGAGCAATCCACCCTCGCGGTACTGTACAAACCGATGAGCAAGGAGGCGCATGACGAGGACGGCCAGGTCGTTCGCGATGAACAGGGCAACATCAAATTGGTGCAGTTCGCACTCCTGCGCACGCACTGCCTGTTCAACGTCGAACAGACCGACGGCTTGCCTGATGAGGAGCCAGCCTCCGCTGAGCACACCGAGCCCGCGACCTTCATCGATCATAAACCGGCCGAGCAACTGCTGGTCGTCAGCGGGGCGCGCATCGAGCATCGCTACAGCGATGACGCGTTCTATCAGCCGATTCGTGATCTGATCCAATTGCCTATGAAAGCGCAGTTCGAAGACGTCGGCAGCTACTACGCAACGGCTCTGCATGAGCTGACGCACTGGTCGGGCCACCGTACGCGTCTGAACCGTGAAGGTATTACCGGCGGGCATGCATTCGGTTCTACGGCGTATGCCTTCGAGGAGCTGGTCGCAGAAATGGGTGCCGCGTTTCTCTGCGCACACACCGGTACCACAGGTGAGTTGCGTCACGAGGAATACCTGGCGTCCTGGCTGAAGATACTCAAGGAAGACAAACGAGCCATTTTCCGCGCCAGTGGTCAGGCTCGGGAAGCCTCTGAGTACCTGTTGGCCTTGCAGTCTGATCAAGCCACGGATACACCCGCACGTCTCACCGCGTGATTCCACTCACCCAGCAAAAAGGCCCCTATCCGGGGCCTTTGTTGTATCTGCTGCGCGGCAGCCGCCGCCGTCAGGAAGCCAATGATTATTGCAGCCAGCTCTCGACGGTGTCCGAGCCGTGCTCCTGCTTCCACTGTTTGAGGATCTTGTGGTTACCGCCCTTGGTTTCCACAACCTCACCGCTCTGCGGATGCTTGTAGCGTTTCACCTCGCGAGGCTTGCGCTGGCTGCTGCTGGACGCACTTGCGGTCGCAACGCTCAGGCCCTTGGCCGGATCCAGAATGCTGATCACCTGGCGCAGGCCCATGCCGTACTCTTCCAGCAAGGCTTTGAGTTTCTGTTCAAACTCGATTTCCTGCTTCAAACCGGAGTCGTTTTTCATGGCATCCAGCTGTTGCAGCTGCGCGGCCAGTTGCGCTTCCAGTGCTTTGAACTCGGCAAGTTTGGACATGAATGATGTTCCTAGGTGTGGGACAAGTGCTGGGATAATAACTGAGACTGCGGATTTAGCCGAGAGTTTACGTATAGCGCACGCGCTCTTGCGATGCGCCGGTTAAAACGACCTCGCCTGGTCGCTCAATCAGACAAGTGCTGACACAGGTGCGCCACAAGTTGCCTCGGGTTTGCGCTGTTCCCGATCTTGAACACAATATCGCGCTGGCTGCGCGGTAGCTTTTTCGCACAGCGCTTGGCCGCAGATCGGATAGCCGCATCCGTGCCGTGAATTCGATCGGCCAGTAACACGATCAATACCGCATCACTCAACGTCATCCGCGCCCCTGCTCTAGCAATCATGCCGGGCAGTCTACGCCCTGAACAAAGGGTCCGCTATTCCGATGGGCTACCGATCCCGATGGACCTGGCTTCGAATTATCACACGCGTGAAAAGGGCCAAGGCGGTAAAGGGTAACGGCGGCAATGGAAGGGAGCGCAAGGGTAAGAGCTTTATCCGAAAAGGCAAAAGGACCTCCCGAACGAACAGCAGGTCATGCGATGAAACGCTGGTGGCTAACATTTCAAAAAGGTGAGGCGGCAGAGCCCACCCCCACGCCCATCGCCGAGGGCTTCATGCTCCCCCAGTCGGCCGAATCTCTACTCGCCGCCGATCACCGGAGAAAGCTGCTCGAACGCATCTGGCAGTACACGGCCCTCTCCGAAGCGCAGTTTGATCGGCTCTACCACGAGCCCATCCGCCGCTACGCCCGCTACGTACAGCAACTTCCGGCCAGCGAAAGCCATCATCACGCCTATCCCGGGGGCATGCTCGATCACGGTTTGGAGCTCGTGGCCTGCAGCTTGAAGCTACGCCAATCCTATCTGCTTCCCAGCGGTGCTGCACCGGAAGACCAAGCCGCTCAGGCCGATGCCTGGAGCGCTGCGATTGCCTATGGCGCTCTGCTCCATGATGTCGGCAAAATCGCCGTCGACCTGCAGGTCGAGTATCGGAATGCCGAACGCTGGCACCCATGGCACGGACCGCTGAGCCATCCCTACCGTTTCCGCTACCACCCAGGCCGCGATTACAAGCTGCACGGCGCCGCGGCAGGGCTGCTATACACGCAGATCCTATCGCCCGCCTTGCTCGACTGGCTCAGCGATTACCCCGAATTGTGGAGCCAATTGCTGTTCCTGCTCGCCGACCACTACGAGCACGCTGGGACCCTCGGGGAATTGGTGCTGCAGGCTGACCGTGTCTCCACCGCGCAAAACATCGGTGGCAATCCTGCGAAGGCTTTGCAGGCGCCCAAGCACTCCCTGCAGCACCACTTGCTGACGGGGCTGCGTCACTTGGTCAAGAACGAGTTCAAGCTCAACCAGCCCGGCGCGGCCGGCTGGCTGACCGATGAACACCTGTGGTTGGTCAGCAAGACCACGACCGACAAGCTGCGCGCGCATCTGCTGGCTCAGGCCGTGGACGGTGTACCCACCTCCAACATCGCCTTGTTCGATGAACTGCAGTCTCATGGATTGGTGGAGGCGACGCCGGAAGGCAAAGCGATTTGGAACGCCGCGGTGACAGACGGTGACTGGCAGCATCGCTTCACCTTCCTTCGCCTGCAGCCGAGTCTGATCTGGGCCAGTGAACCGAGGCCAGACTGCTTTCAAGGAACGGTTGATCCGATGATGGAACATCCTCTGCCGGCCGGTGAAACCTGCGAGTCAGCTTTGGATCGACCGCAACCAACGCTGGAAGAAAAACAACCCGTACCCGAGTACCCGAACCAGGATTTTGACTATCTCGACGATTTGATGGGCATGTTGCAAGAACCGAGCGAGGTCGAAACTGGACCAAGCGCGGAAAGCCTGCAATCCGCCACTACACCACCCAAAGATGCTGAGGGGCTGGCCTTCCTCGAATGGCTGCGCAAAGGAGTTCTCAATCATCGCTTGGTGATCAACGACAGCAAGGCCAAGGTCCATACCGTGGAAGATACTTTTTTCCTGGTCACGCCTGGCATTTTTCAACGCTACGCAGCAGAGCACCCAGGCTTCGCTGACGCAGACTCTAAGAGCGATGCCTGGCGGCGCATACAACGTCAATTTGAGAAGCTGCATGTACATTTGAAGATGCCCAATGGCCAGAACATTTGGACATGCACAGTTAGAGGCCCTCGGAGCGCAAGCTCGTTGAATGGCTACTTGTTAAGCGACCCCAGAACAATTTCAGGAGAGCCTCCTGCCAACAATCCTTTTTTAACGTTGATGAATTGAGCTCCTTACGCGCTTTGAAATAAGTGTCCGAAACGGCATGATGATTAGCGTTAAGGGCCCTTGTGCCGTCAAGCGAAGCGCGCAGGCCTGGATGGCCAAATATGTGAAAGCAGAAAGGCGTTCCAGGGCCGATTTAGGCAGTACGCCGAGGCTCGATTCAAGATAGCCTGACCGAGAAGCGGCGGGCCCTTCAACACGCCGGCAGCTCAGCGCCAATCCTCCGCTAGGCTAGTTCCACTAAGATGGAAAAACGATTGAGCAACTCGGCTGAGGACATTTTGCCATCATCGGCTGTAGAATCTTCCCTCGCCGCGATTTCCGGTTGGCACTATCCACTCATGCCAGCTGTAACTCGTACGTCTTAGCTGGCAGCACCAACCATTCTCAAGGAAGCAGTCTGGCATGTCCGAAACGCTGAAAATCAAAATCGACTTCGCCGAAAAGCGTCAGCGTCCGGCAGAGGTCTTCCAGGCGATGAGCGGCTACATTGAGGCCTACCAAGCACTCGGCCAAGTGTTGGTCAATGCGCTAGGAGATCCGGAAGACTTCGCGCTACAACTCGAGTGCGTTGAGGCGGGTTCAGTTGCTAGCTTCATCAAAGCTGTGCCTGGTCGGCTCAAAGAGTGGATGTCCTCCGCAATCATTGAGTCGGGCTTCACACTCGCTGATACCCTCTCAGGAGTTGAGAGTACGGCCACTGAAGGCGAGGTCGATGCAATCGCATCCGTACTTGAGAACGAGCTGACCAAAACTGATAACCCGCAGATGATCCACCCTAAAATCGACAGGAAAGAGCTCGCGTTCGCCCTCCAGAAGTTCTCTGAGGCCAACAAGAAGCTTCTGCCGGACGAAACCGTCCTAACGTCCCTGGCGGATACAGAGAATGTCACCCCCATCAACACACACTGGCGTTTCAACGCTAACCCAAAGAATATGTTTCTTGGGATTACAACAAGCTTTAACGGCACAGATCGGCTTTACGTGCGCGCCCCAGTGAACATAGGCAAAGGCGCTTGGTCGATGGTAAGTGTTACAACAGGCAGCCGGTACAACGCCAACATTATTGATGTAAAGTGGCTTGATGACTATCAAAATGGCTTGGTTCGAGCCATCGGACCGAAGGATGTCATGGAAGCTGAAGTTTCGTTTCAGCTCTACACCCCACCTCCTGGCCAAGGCAAACCGTATATATCAAATGCCAAAATTGTGAAAATTATTGACATCCATCGAAACGTGGGATTGCAACATGAAACAATACCCTTACTCTAAAGAGCAGAAAGCAATCCTAGCAGAGCTGTGCTCTGAATACCTTTTTATCGTAACTCCATTCGTTTTTTTGGTAGCGATAAAACTATACGCTTACTCATGGAAAGATATATTCCTAGCTGCAGACTGGTCGCTGGTATCATGCATTATATTTGGTCAAGTCGCGGTAAGGACATCCCGCGCCGCCATTAAAAACCGCACAGTAGATGATCGACACTTCTCCTGGTACTCATCCAAACGTTTCTTTTTGGTAGCCATGTCCCTGTTGGTCTACTTTGGCATGATCGCTAAACCTACATTGTGCCTTGGATTTGGACAGCTTGGACTGTTCGCATTAGCAAGCTTTTTTCATTTCAAAGATGGCGTTGCTGCGAAAGCGATCGAACACAGAACCGTGACTACTGCGTGAACACATCCTCCACGACAAATCTTCTCTTTGAAGATCCGAGAAAAACTTCGAGCCTGCCTCAAAAGGCCACCCAACCTTAATAGTTGTCGAGTGGCTTATGGCTGAGATCTTTGCGACACTAAGGGCGATAAAATTTAGTGCGAATTACAATCTCGGCGCCCTCCAAAAATCTGCATAAACCGACCTTATCCAATTGTTCTATTGCTGTCCATTCGAGGCAGTTAGCCATTACCTGAAAATCGACGTCAGGGTCCGAGCGCCTCTCCCTGAGAACCGCGCTCGAACCTTGATAATTTCGCCTCACCTAACCAAGCGTATTTTCAGTTTTCTCGCATCGATGCTAGATAGCCATCACCAAATCAGTACGGTACTAGGCGGGCGAGGCCGTCAGCCCAGTCATCCCATGTGGTAACGCCTTTGGCCAAGTCAATCATCTGCTCTATGTCGATCCCACGGTTCATGGCTTCTGAAACCTGCTGATCAAGCCAATGAGATTTCAAGTTTTTGAGCCGCTTGCGCAGCACGCCGGCAAGATACGCTCGCCTTCCTGATAGAGAACCTTGAAGCTTGACGAGCATCTTCGACAGTGCCGGCAGCTCGTGGTCTGTTTCAGGATTGAATTCGGGGCTTCTCATCAACGCATCCAAGCCCTGCAGAAAGCGGGCTGCGCCGTAACGATTCGCCAACGCTCGAACACGCTCCTCGCCAAGCTCAGTAAGATAACGAGGATGTAGGAAGTCGTTATAGGCTCGGACAGCGACCTCATGTGCGGCTGCGGGCGATATCCGTTCCGCGACCTTCGCCGTGACTTTCAGCAGCGCCAGCTGCAAGTAAGCCAGATCACTTCCGCTCAACTCAGAGATCGCACCCTCGACGCCGGCAAGTGGGCCGCTGACAGCCACCGGCAAGCCTTCACCGGCTAACCTCCGGTCCAAAGGTAGGTTCAGAGGGATGCCCCAATCCTTGAACACTGACTCAATGGTGGCTTTGACCTTGGGTTCAAGCGACAGAAGCTCTTCCCTGATCGTGGGCACAAATCGATCCCACGGGACAACACACTCTTCGCTGTCAAAGGGAGGGTAGTCACTCTCTTCGGAAGCCCTTTTCACCAGGTACTTAGCAAACGAATGGACGTTCACAAGGTGATGGCAGTCAGCCCTCTCAATCCAATAGAAATCGTCGTCGGAGAGGGACGCTTCAAACAAATCACATAGGTCCTGGGAATGAGCTGTAAGCTCCTCCTGGCTCAAGAAATCTCTGCATTTTTGGAGGAACGAGTTTCGCAGCGCGCCTACGGGCATGGCCTTTACCAAGCGCTCACCCAAGACAGCCTCCCAAGGGGCAGAGCTTCCCCAGCCACCGATGTGGGACGTTCGCCCTGACAGTAGAAAATTGAAAAAGGGCTCTGCTATGCGTGGGAGGTATAGGACGCTATCAGAAGGCCCGTCCGCGGGCATGGTCTCAGCGAGGGCATATACCACTTGCTGATCCTGTCTTTTTAACGCAACAGCCAAGCGAACATCAGGCCGAGCCTGGCTGACGGCCAGGAGATCTTCGGGTAGGCAATCCAGCAAATCAGGGTCGCCTGACTCAACCATCACTGCAGATACTGTTGGCTCAAGGTCCTGATCGTCCCTATAACGGCGGCACAATTCGGCTAGTACTGATTTGGCCTTCTGAGTGTCCCGGACGATCATGGCTGCGGAAAAAAGCACAGACAGCACTGGTGTGTTGTTAGCAGAGACAGCCGAAACCATGTCCCGGAGGGCCCGAACTTGAAGCTCTGATCGATCTCTGTAGTAGCAGTACATCCGGCTACACAGCTCAAGAGTTTCGTGAAGAACTGAACCCATATTTTTGAGCACTGCAGAAGCCGACGACTGGATAGCGATCATTGCCGGTGTCTCACAGCCACGCTGAAGGGATTGGTACCAGCAGCCAGCTATCAGTCCTTCACGGAGCTTGGGCCAGGAATCCATATCCACAGCGCACTGCAGGATTTTTGCAAGTCGCTCTGACAACTCTTCATTGGGAGTCGTGTAGGGGAATCGGCCGCGATCATAAGCCCACAGATGCAAAGCCAACCCCCAAGGTGTAGCGAGTCCAACATCGTCATCTAGAACGGAGTGAAAATCCCTCTGGCCACCGCAGTACAGACTGTATGCGAGCTTCTCCTGCCGATTCACATTGCCGAACTCAAGTGCTCGGTAAGCCTCAGCCGCCTCAGTGAACCGGCCACTGATCAACAGTCGATCAGCTTCGGCCTCAGACCCTACCCCGTGAACATCAGTGCCACTGTTTCTCGCGGAGATCAATTCAGGAAGCGACAGCAGCGACGGCAAGGTACGTGCAGGCATACAGTGTGTACTCGGGGCTGGAATCCTCGCAGTAGTCTAACGATTTCAGGCCGCACCAGTCATCAATTCCAACTCGGTCTACTCGGTTTGATCAAACATGCTTGGCTGGAAAGCAGAGGTGTGTATCTGCTGCCCCATATAAAGCTGACCAGCGGGTTTAACCGCTTAGCAATGAGCTAGCGCCCAGATCGGGTCTCCCAGGTGGCCAGCAGGAACATAGCCATTGAGCCCGCCAGATTTACAGCCAGCTCAGCGTGCCGGGGCGCCGCTTTAGCACTGCTTCTGCCCTTCCCATGTGCATCGCTGAGGCGATTCCTCAATGCCCCCAGCCCCTCGACCACTGCAGTGCAACCGCCAAGGATCTGCTTGAAAATTACCTCTTCATGCTGCGCTTTTGTCAGGTTTAGCAGTACTGCAGTTTGCTTGTAGAGCTTGTTCAGATCAGGATTCGCTTCATGCTCCGTCTCACCCGCTTCGTCCAGGATATGCTTGCACACAGACTCCAAGAGCGTGCGAGCCATGGTGATAGCCCCCTCAGGATCTGAAGCCCGACGCTCGATTGCTTTAGTCCAGGCAACCCGCACATGCTCGGCGTCAAACCGGCTCATCGCATCCGATACCGCAGCATCAGACGGATGCACATCGCCTGACTCTGCGTACTCCACGAGTGCTCTGAACTCATCCCAAATGAAAGTTCTTCGTTCGGCGTATGATGGATACTTCGGCTGAATGAACCCCCAGAACTGATCCAGATTACGGTACCGCTTCACCCAAGCAGGAACGAGGGAAGCAGCCCGCGGAACGTCCAAGACGCTCTGCCGATAGAGTGGATAGTCACGCTCATCATCGTTGTTACCGTTCCCGGTCGCACGATTGATGTATATCGACTGCAAGGCGTCTACATCGTCTATCAGAGACACTGGCGTTCATCCCTCCAATACAGCTTCATGCTGGTGATCGAGCTGAGGTGCCATAGTGCTTCCCCGCGTTGATTCCCGACCGAGTACCAGTACGGGCTGGCCCGCTCAGTCGAATACCCTGAAGGCAGAAGGGCAGGCTCTAGAAGTCAGATTGAATATCTTCTGCAGAGAGCGGCCCTTGGTCTGCAGAAACATCGGATTCAAGGGCGTAATCCCACTCATCCTCTTGATCGTACCAGTCACCTGTATCTACCATCACGGAGTTTTCGACGAACTCTAGCCTCTCAGGATCAGGATTGGGCGTTTCGCACGTTAGCTCACAAGTGAAATCGAAGGATTGGTCGAGTTCTGCGCCATCCCCATTTCGAAGATCTGAGTTTGAACCCCACTGTAATGTTACGCCGACGGTGCCGCTTACCTTAATGTGTACAGCGTCGCAGGTGATGTGCGATACCTCATGCGAGTCGACGTAGACCTCTTCGAGAGAATAATGGGTGGCCAGTTCGTCTACTGCATCCAAGCTGTCGGATACGACCTGATTGACTGCTGCCTCGCTGATTATCACGTCTGAAAGACGCTCGGCTACTGCGGCTCTGCACTCCTGAATGCAACCCATCAATCCTGCCACGGCTTCGATTGTTTCCCCCGAAAGGCGATCTATATCGTCATCCTCCAGCTGGAAGACTTCTGGCGTGATATGGACGTACTCATTCAATCGGATCACTGCGTCTCGCAGATTTTCGTGCTCGGGATTGAAATCCAGGCCAAGTCTTCTTTCCACATAATGGTTTGATAGACCGCCTTGGGTGGCGTACACGCACCGTTCCACTCTCGTGACCTGATGTACCACCTCTTTTGATTTCGCTTTCCACCATATGCATTTTTGGACGTCCTCATCTGGGGCGAGGCGAGCAAGCGTATGGCCCATCAGTTCGCGCATGGCGAAGGCGAAATTATGGAAGCGCAGCTTGTTGCGACGGTCTTCCAGGTTAAACATCGCTGCTTCATACAGGTCTCGCTCAAACTGCGAGTCACCCAGCAGCTTCAAAATCCGTTCATCCATCGCGGGTCCTCACCTAACCGAATTTTCTGCCCTAACATCCTATAATTGGTCTTCAACTGATCGGAGCGTGAAAGTGTGAAGCGAACCATCATTTGCTTAGCCGAAGCCGAGGCACCGCTGATACGGCAAGGGCATGAGGCCATTCGACAGTTGCAGACCGCGGAGGAAACTGGCTTGCTACAGCATGAGATAGAGCATCTAGCATCTTCGCCTAGCCTCTCAAGCTGACTGCGCGGCAGAGGAGGATCCACACGGGCTCTCGCTCCTGAGTAACTTCAGATCAGTGTACCGTTCCGTCGCCCCTACCAAAGGCTTTCATTTGGTAGTCAGTCACAGCCTGGAACAGAGACTCGGCAATCATACGTAACCGCTCCACCTCGACTGCGGGCGCGCCAGTATCCAACGCTTCGTGATACTGCTGCATTGCCTCAACTGCATCAGTGTAGGCTTGGTGATCAGGTGGCAAAATCTTGGGCAGCTTTTCCATCAGCACCTCGAAGTCAGTTAATCGATTCGGACAGACTGCCGGCTTCAAGCAATTGGAAATCCACTACCGCGTGATAAAGGGAATCGGCCAACACTCTAAGCCGCTCGATTGTCTCTGGAGATGCCCCGCTATCTTGCGCAGCCTGATGCGCCCTTATCGCATCAAGGGCGTCGCGCAGTAGCGGCTCGCCGGCTTTGGCCATACCTTCCAAGGTTCGCTTCATGCGCTACCCATTCTGCACTGTCAAGCCATTATAGAGCGACAGCGACGGTGTGATGACAGGCATCGACCCAAGGCTTTGTGCTCACCTGTTCAGGCCTTATCGCGGCAAACCGGTTCCCACCGGAGTGTCACCAACTCCAGACCAGCACCAGCACCAGCACCTGTGGGAGCCGCGCGTGTCGGCGATGGGTCGCGAAACGGCCCTAATATTCAGGCGCCGGGTCGATAGCTGCCGGCAAGAGCCAAGCACACCTAAAGCTGCCTTGGAAAAAACGCCCGCTTCCTAACATGAGTTATTTGGCTCCATGAAAACAGCAAGCCCATCTCAATCCGCAGCAAACCAGTAAAAGCCACACTGATAATGGGGGACCAGTTGGGGGACCAAAAACACGCAGGCACAAAAAAGCCCTGAAAAATCAGGGCTCTAATGAAAAATGGTGGCGGAAGCGTAGAGATTCGAACTCTAGGATAGTTGCCCATCGACGGTTTTCAAGACCGTTGCCTTAAACCACTCGGCCACGCTTCCAGCTGGTTTTGCGGCGGCAATAATACCTTAATGTAACAAGCTGTCAAACTCTCTGTGTCGCGGGTTGCGGCAGCTCTGGTATGCTCCAGCAACCATACGTTTCATTCGCCAGGCTTCAACGCCTGGGTACACACCAAAGGAGTGTCGCCATGCGCGAACAGGATTACGCCGTCCACCACGGCCAGCAGGTCGAGCAGCAGGAGATCAGCAAGGTCCTGCGCAACACGTACAGCCTGCTGGCGCTCACCCTCGCCTTCAGCGGCATCATGGCCTTCGTCTCGCAGCAGATGGGCTTTCGCTATCCCAACGTGTTCGTCGTGCTGATCGGCTTCTACGGCCTGTTCTTCCTCACCGCCAAGCTGCGTGATTCGGTCTGGGGCCTGGTATCGACCTTCGCCCTCACCGGCTTCATGGGCTTCATCCTCGGCCCGATCCTCAACCGTTACCTGGGCATGAGCGGTGGCGCCGAAGTCGTCAGCTCGGCATTCGCCATGACCGCGCTGGTCTTCGGCGGCTTGTCGGCCTATGTGCTGATCACCCGCAAGGACATGAGCTTCCTCGGTGGCTTCATCACCGCTGGCTTCTTCGTCCTGCTGGGCGCCGTGCTGGCCAGCTTCTTCTTCCAGATCAGCGGCCTGCAACTGGCCATCAGCGCCGGCTTCGTACTGTTCTCGTCGGTCTGCATCCTGTTCCAGACCAGCGCCATCATCCATGGCGGCGAGCGCAACTACATCATGGCGACCATCAGCCTGTACGTATCGATCTACAACCTGTTCATCAGCCTGCTGCAGCTGTTCGGCATCATGGGCCGCGACGACTGATTCAAACCCGTCGAGCAGCCAGGAAAAGCCCGCTTCGGCGGGCTTTTTCGTGGCCGATGAAAACGCCGCACAAACTGACCTTTAAGTCAGCTTCATCTGCGATTGTGACGCTATCTTCCTAACCTCTACCCCTATCGGGATTCAGCCCGTAGAATGCGCTCCTTTTTTCTTCCGGGGCAGCATTTCCCATGAGTTCACACGAACACGGGCCGGGCGCGGCGGCGCCTGCCAACGAACTGGTCCTGGGCCTTGAGGACAAGCCTCGCCTGTTGATCGGCCTGCTGGCGGCACTGCAGCACCTGCTGGCGATCATCGTGCCGATCGTTACCCCAGGGCTGCTGATCTGCCAGGCGCTGGGGGTCTCGCCTCGCGATACCAACCTGATCGTGTCCATGTCGCTGGTGATCTCCGGCATCGCCACTTTCGTGCAGTGCAAGCGCTTTGGGCCGTTCGGCGCCGGTTTGCTGATCGTGCAGGGCACCAGCTTCAACTTCGTTGGCCCGCTGATCGCGGGTGGCGCACTGATGGTCAAGCAGGGCACGCCAGTAGAAGGCGTGATGGCGGCCATCTTTGGCGTTGTCATTGCCGGTTCGTTCGTAGAGATGGGCGTTTCGCGCATCCTGCCCTTCGTCAAACGCCTGATCACCCCGCTGGTCACCGGTATCGTCGTGCTGATGATCGGCCTGACCCTGATCAAGGTCGGCCTGATCAGCATGGGCGGCGGTTTCGGCGCCATGGCCAACGGCACCTTCGCCAACGGCGAAAACCTGCTGCTGTCGGGCGTGGTGCTGGCAATCATCGTCATCCTCAACCGTATCCCGGTGGTATGGATGCGCAGCTGCGCCATCGTCATCGCCCTGGCCGTGGGCTATGCCCTGGCCGGCTACCTGGGGCGCCTGGACTTCACCGGCATGCACCAGGCCGCGTTGTTCCAGGTGCCGACGCCGCTGCACTTTGGCGTGAGCTTCTCCTGGGCGCTGTTCATTCCGATGCTGGTGATCTACCTGGTCACCTCGCTGGAAGCCATCGGCGATGTCACCGCCACCAGCAAGGTCTCGCGCCAACCGGTCGAAGGCCCGGTGTGGATGCAGCGGATCAAGGGCGGGGTGCTGGTCAACGGCGCCAACTCGCTGCTGGCCGGCGTGTTCAACACTTTCCCCAGCTCGATCTTCGCCCAGAACAATGGCGTCATTCAGCTGACCGGCATCGCCAGCCGCCATATCGGCATCTGGATCGCCGCCATGCTGGTGCTGCTGGGCCTGTTCCCCAGCGTTGCCGGGGTAATCCAGGCGGTGCCGGAGCCGGTCCTGGGTGGCGCAGCCATGGTGATGTTCGGTGCAGTCGCCGCATCGGGTATCAACATCCTCGCCAGCACTCGCCTCGACCGCCGGGCCCTGCTGATCATTTCCGTGTCGCTGGCCCTGGGCCTTGGCGTGGCTCAGGTGCCGGAGTTCCTCGCACACATGCCGGCGGCGCTGCGCAACGTGCTGGAGTCGGGCGTCGCCACCGGCGGCATCTGCGCCCTGGTGCTCAACTGGTTCCTGCCGGAGAGCAAGGAACAGGCTTGACCGATCACGGCCTTGCAGACCGAGCCCGCGCCCACCAGCGCGGGCTTTTTGCTTTATCATGGCCGCATTCCTTTACACGGGTTTTCCATGAAATTCGCCATTGCGGTCTTTTCCCCGGCGCATGCGCCCTCCTCGCGTCGCGCCCTGCGCTTTGCCGAGGCGGCGCTGGCCGGCGGGCATGAAATTGCTCGGCTGTTCTTCTACCAGGACGGGGTGCACAGCGCCTCGGCCAATATCGTCGCGCCGCAGGATGAACTCGACGTGGCCAAGCAATGGCGCGCGTTCATCAGCGAGCACCAGCTCGACGCTGTGGTGTGCATTGCCGCAGCCCTGCGCAGGGGCGTGCTCAATGAAGAAGAGGCCAACCGTTACCAGCGCCCGGCCGTGAACCTGCCGGCACCTTGGGAGCTGTCCGGCCTGGGCCAGTTGCACGAGGCCGCGCAGGATGCCGACCGCTTGATCTGCTTTGGGGGTGATTGAAATGGCCAAATCGCTTCTTATCATCAGCCGCCAGGCGCCGTGGAGCGGCCCGTCCGCCCGTGAAGCCCTGGATATCGCCCTGGCCGGCGGCGCCTTCGAACTGCCGCTGGGCATGCTGTTCCTAGACGACGGGGTGTTCCAGCTGGCTCAAGACCAGCACCCGGACGTCCTGCAGCAAAAAAACCTGGCCGCCAACCTCCAGGCCTTGCCGATGTTCGGCGTCGAGGAGCTGTTCGCCTGCGCTCACAGCCTGGCCCGCCGCGGCCTGGACAGCACCACGCTGGCTTTGCCCGTCGAGGTTCTCGACGATGCCGCACTGGCGGCGCTGATCGCCCGTTTCGACCAGGTGGTAACCCTCTGATGACGACCCTGCACGTAATTGCCCACTCGCCTTTCGCGGACGAGCGCCTGGCCAGCTGCCTGCGCCTGCTCGGCCCTCAAGACGCAATATTGCTGTGTGGCGACGCCACCTATGCGCTCAAAGCCGGTAGCGAGCCCCTGCGCGCCCTGCAAGCCGCCAACCTCGAACAGCGCCTGTACGCCCTTGGCGAAGACCTGCAAGCCCGCGCCCTCACCAGCCCACTGGCCAAGGCCGTGGACTACCCGGCCTTCGTCGAACTCACCCTGCACTACGACAAGGTCAACAGCTGGCTATGAGCACCCTGACTGTCGGCGATCGCGCCATCGCCCTGGACAAAGACGGCTTTCTGGTCGACCTGCAGGACTGGTCCCACGAGGTCGCCGAATCACTGGCTGCCCGTGAAGACATCGCCCTGACCACCGACCACTGGGAAATCCTCGAGCTGTTGCGCCAGTTCTACGCCGAGTACCAGCTGTCGCCAGCCACCCGCCCGCTGATCAAGTACACCGCGCTCAAACTGGGCACGGAGAAGGGCAACAGCCCGCACCTCAACCGCCTGTTCAATGGCACTCCCGCCAAACTTGCCGCCAAGCTGGCGGGCCTGCCCAAGCCGACCAACTGCATATGAACGCACCTCGCCCGCTCACCCTGGAAACACCGACCGAACACCCCTTCGCCGAATTCGTGCGCATCCTGGGCAAAGGCAAGCGCGGCGCCCGCGGCCTGACCCGCGAGGAGGCCCGCGCAGCCATGACCCTGCTGCTTGAGGGCAAGGTCGAAGACACCCAGCTCGGCGCCTTCCTGATGCTGCTGCGGCACAAGGAGGAAAGCGCCGAGGAGCTTGCGGGCTTCACCGAGGCGTTGCGCGCCCACCTGCAGGCGCCACGCATCAACGTCGACCTGGACTGGCCGAGCTACGCCGGCAAGAAGCGCCACCTGCCCTGGTACCTGCTGGCGGCCAAGTGCCTGGCCGGTAATGGCGTACGCATCCTGATGCACGGCGGTGGCGCCCACACGGCCGGGCGCCTGTACACCGAACAACTGCTCGGCCTGCTGGACATCCCGCTGTGCCGTGACTGGGCAGGCGTTGCGCAAACGCTGGACAATCGCCAGCTGGCCTTCTTCCCGCTGCAGGACTGGGCGCCGCAGTTGCAGCGCATGATCGACCTGCGCAACACCCTCGGCCTGCGCTCACCGATCCACTCGCTGGCCCGGGTGCTCAACCCCCTCGCCGCGCGCTGCGGCCTGCAGAGCATCTTCCACCCCGGTTACCAGGCCGTGCACCGCGAGGCCAGCCGGCTGCTGGGCGACCACGCACTGGTGATCAAGGGTGACGGTGGCGAGATCGAGATCAACCCGGATGTCACCAGCCATCTCTACGGTGCTTCGGCCGGCGCTGCCTGGGACGAGGAGTGGCCTGCCCTGAGCGCCCAGCGCCACGTGAAGCCCGCCAGCCTGCAGCCGGAGCACCTGCTTGCCGTCTGGCGCGGCGAAGCCGAAGACAGCTACGGCGAAATGGCCGTGGTCGCGACCATGGCCCTGGCCCTGCGTGGCCTGGGCCAAGACCGCGAGCTGGCGTTCAGTACCGCCCGCGCCTACTGGGCCGCCCGTGGAAACATCAAATAAACAGATCTGTTAACCCCACTCTTTGCGCTATTCGTTCGAACGCTTTGCTCTAGACTGAGCTCCAACGACAAACACTTTGTTCCGAGGAGCTCCAGCATGGGCCTTTTGATCGATGGCCGCTGGCATGACCAGTGGTACCAGACCAGCAAGGACGGCGCCTTCCAGCGCGAGAATTCGCAACGACGCAACCCGCTGCCCGCCCCCGAAGCCGGCCGCTACCACCTGTATGTGTCGCTCGCCTGCCCCTGGGCCCACCGCACCCTGATCGTGCGCGCCATCAAAGGCCTGGAGCCGCTGATTGACGTTTCGGTGGTCAGTTGGCTGATGGGCGAGCATGGCTGGACCTTCGACCAGCAGGAAGGCTCCAGCGGCGACCACCTCGATGCCCTGCAGTACCTGCACCAGCGTTACACCCAGGACGACCCGCACTACACCGGTCGCGTGACGGTGCCTGTGCTGTGGGACAAGCAGGAAAAACGCATCGTCAACAATGAGTCGGCCGAGATCATCCGCCTTTTCAACTCGGCATTCGACGAGCTGACCGGCAATACTCTGGACCTCTACCCAGCGCCGCTGCGCAGCACTATCGATGCACTCAACGAGCGCATTTACCCGGCAGTGAACAACGGCGTCTACCGCGCAGGCTTCGCCACCACACAGGAGGCCTACGAAACGGCGTTCGACGAGGTGTTCAATGAGCTGGACTATCTGGAAGGGCTACTGGCTCGCCAGCGCTACCTGGCCGGTGAATACCTGACCGAAGCCGACGTACGCCTGTTCACCACGCTGGTGCGCTTCGATGCGGTGTACCACGGCCATTTCAAGTGCAACCTGCGCCGCCTGAGCGACTACCCGAACCTGTCCAACTGGCTGCGCGAGCTGTACCAGTGGCCGGGGGTGGCGGATACGGTGAGCATGGAGCATATCCAGAAGCACTACTACATGAGCCACAAGACCATCAACCCGAACGGCATCGTGCCCAAGGGGCCACTGCAGGACTTCAGTCAGCCCCATGACCGGGAGCGGCTGCCGGGCAAAGGCATCTGGCAGAGCAAATAAAGACCCCACGTGGGAGCGGGCTTGCCCCGCGATAGCATCACAGCGCAGGGCAATGTTGCCGCTGCTGTCGCCATCGCGGGGCAAGCCCGTTCCCACGAGGTGCTACAGAGTGCTCAGGCGTTTTGCGAACCTTCGAACCACGCCAGCTTCTCGCGCAACTGCACCACTTCCCCGACAATCACCAGGGTCGGCGCGTGCACTTCATGCCGGGCCACCAGTTCAGGCAAGTCGGCCAAGGTACCGGTGAACACCCGCTGGTTGCGCGTGGTCCCCTGCTGCACCAGCGCTGCAGGGGTACTGGCCGCACGGCCATGGCGAATCAACTCGGCACAGATGGTCGGCAGCCCCACCAGCCCCATGTAGAACACCAGGGTTTGCGCAGGCGCCACCAGATCGTGCCAGGGCAGGTTGCTGGTGCCATCTTTCAGGTGGCCGGTCACGAAGCGCACCGACTGGGCATAGTCGCGGTGGGTCAGCGGAATACCGCCGTAGGCGGAACAACCGCTGGCTGCGGTGATGCCAGGCACCACCTGGAACGGGATACCCTGCTCGGCCAGCTCCTCGATCTCTTCGCCGCCCCGGCCGAAGATGAACGGATCACCGCCTTTGAGCCGCAACACACGCTTGCCCTGCCGGGCCAGATCGACCAACAGGCGGTTGATCTGGTCCTGCGGCACACTGTGGTCGGCGCGGCGCTTGCCGACATAGATACGCTCGGCATCGCGTCGGCACATCTCGATGATGGCGGGAGCCACCAGCCGGTCGTACAGCACCACGTCGGCCTGCTGCATCAGGCGCAGGGCACGGAAGGTCAGCAGGTCCGGGTCACCCGGGCCGGCACCGACCAGATACACCTCGCCCCCCTGCTGCACCGGTGCGCCGTCGACCATCGCCTGCAACAGGCGTTCGGCCTCGGCACCCTGCCCGGCCAGCTGGCGCTCGGCGATCGGCCCCTGGAACACGTTCTCCCAAAAGCCGCGGCGCTGGTTGACATCAGGGTACAAGGCCTTGACCTTGTGCCGGAAACGCGCGGCCAGGCCAGCCAGCTCGCCATAGGCGGACGGGATCCAGGCCTCGAGCTTGGCGCGAATCAACCGCGCCAGCACAGGGGCGTCGCCACCGCTGGAGACCGCCACCACCAGGGGTGAGCGATCGACGATGGCGGGGAAAATCACCGTGCACAAGGCCGGCGCGTCAACCACATTGACCGGCAGGCTGCGCGCCTGCGCATCCGCCGAGACCTGGGCATTGAGCCCGGGGTCATCGGTGGCCGCGATCACCAGCCGACAGCCGTCCAGGTCCGACGGCTGATAGCCGCGCACCAGCACCTCGCCACCGCCCTCACGGGCCAGTGCGGCGAGCTGGCCGTCTACGTCCGGCGCCACCACCCGCAGCGCGGCGCCGGCATCGGCCAGCAGGCGCGCCTTGCGCAGGGCGATCTCGCCACCGCCGACGACCAGTACGTGGCCGCCCTGCAGCTTATGGAACAGCGGCAGGTAATCCATCTCAGCGAATGACCTCGACGCCACCCATGTACGGCTTGAGCACCTCCGGTACACGGATCGAGCCGTCGGCCTGCTGGTAGTTCTCCAGCACTGCCACCAGGGTACGGCCTACTGCCAGGCCGGAACCGTTGAGGGTGTGCACCAGCTCCGGCTTGCCGGTTTCCGGGTTGCGCCAGCGCGCCTGCATGCGGCGGGCCTGGAAGTCACCGCAGTTGGAGCAGGAGCTGATTTCACGGTACTTGTCCTGGCTCGGGACCCACACTTCCAGGTCGTAGGTTTTCACCGCGCCGAAGCCCATGTCGCCGGTGCACAGCGCCAGCACGCGATACGGCAGCTCCAGCAGCTGCAGCACGCGCTCGGCGTTGGCGGTCAGGCCTTCCAGGGCTTCCATGGATTTTGCAGGCTCCACCACCTGGACCATCTCGACCTTGTCGAACTGGTGCTGGCGGATCATGCCGCGGGTGTCACGGCCCGACGCGCCGGCCTCGCTGCGGAAGCATGGGGTGTGGGCAACCAGCTTGAGCGGCAGCTGCTTGGCGTCGAGGATCTGGTCGGCCACCAGGTTGGTCAGCGACACTTCGGCAGTCGGGATCAGGTAGAAATCGGCCTCGCCTTCGCGGCTGATCTTGAACAGGTCTTCCTCGAACTTCGGCAGCTGGCCGGTGCCCTGCAGGGCCGGGGCCTGGACCAGGTACGGGGTGTAGTGCTCTTGGTAGCCATGCTCGCCGGTGTGCAGGTTGATCATGAACTGCGCCAGGGCGCGGTGCAGGCGGGCGATCGGGCCACGCAGCACGGCGAAGCGGGCACCGGACAGCTTGGCCGCCGCCTCGAAGTCCAGGCCACCGCTGACTTCGCCCAGGGCCACATGGTCCTTGATCTCGAAGTCGAAGGCCTGCGGCGTGCCCCAGCGGCGCACTTCGACGTTGTCGTCTTCGCTGGCACCGACCGGTACGCTGGCGTCCGGCAGGTTGGGGATGGTCAGCAGGATGCCGTCGAGCTCCGCCTGGATGCCGTCCAGCTCGACCTTGCCGGCGGCCAGCTCGTTGGCCATGCGCTCGACGTCTGCCATCAACGGGGCGATGTCTTCACCCTTGGCCTTGGCCTGGCCGATGGACTTGGAGCGAGCGTTACGCTCGGCCTGCAGTTGCTCGGTACGGGTCTGCACCGCCTTGCGGCGCTCTTCCAGCGATTCGATGCGCGCGACATCCAGGCTGAAGCCACGGGAGGCCAGGCGGTCCGCCACTTCCTGAAGTTGGCCGCGTAACAGTTTGGAATCGAGCATATCGTTCTCTCGTTATAGGTAGGTGTTGGTTCAGAATCGGGTAAGGGTGAGGCCGGCCCAAGTCGCAAGCAGCCCGCCCACCACACTAATACCGGTATAGCCCAAGGCCAGTGGAACCTGCCCGCTTTCGAGCAGGCGCACGGTATCCAGGGAAAAGGAAGAAAAGGTGGTCAGGCCACCGAGAAAACCGACGATCAGCCCAGCGCGCAGCTCCACCGGCACCATGGGTTTGTGCAGGAACAGGCCGTACAGCAGGCCGATCAGCAGGCAGCCCACCAGGTTGACAGCCAGCGTACCGAGGTAGAAATGCTTCGGCCAGTTGGCAGCGACCCAGTTGGAGGTGGCAAAACGCAGCAGGGTGCCAGCGATGCCGCCGGCACTGACGGCGGCGATGAGTGCGATCACGGTTTTCTCCGTTGGCGGGGGCTGGTACGGTCGAGCTCGGCCAGGTGACGCAGCTTTTCGCCGATCTTAAGCTCCAGCCCACGTGGCACCGGCTGGTAGTACTGGCGCGGTTCCAGTTGTTCGGGGAAATAGTCCTCACCGGCGGCATAGGCATCCGGCTCGTCGTGGGCGTAGCGGTATTCCTCGCCGTAGCCGAGCTGCTTCATCAGCTTGGTCGGGGCATTGCGCAGGTGCAGCGGCACTTCCAGCGAACCGTGCTCGGCCGCTTCGCGCATGGCCGCCTTGAAGCCCACGTACACCGCATTGCTTTTCGGTGCGCAGGCGATGTAGGTGATGGCCTGGGCCACCGCCAGCTCGCCTTCCGGGCTGCCCAGGCGTTCCTGCACGTCCCAGGCCGCCAGGCACAGGCTCAGGGCACGCGGGTCGGCGTTGCCGATGTCTTCACTGGCCATGCGCACCACGCGCCGGGCGATGTACAGCGGGTCGCAGCCGCCGTCGAGCATGCGCGCGTACCAGTACAGCGCGCCATCGGGGTTGGAGCCACGCACCGACTTGTGCAGCGCCGAGATCTGGTCGTAGAACGCCTCGCCGCCCTTGTCGAAACGTCGACGGCTGTCGCCGAGCAGGCTTTGCAGCAGCTCGACGCCAATTTCACCGCCATCGTCGGCCAAATCCGAGGCGTTCTCGAGGAAGTTGAGCATGCGCCGGCCATCGCCATCGGCGGCGGCCATGAGCATCTTGAAGGCCTCGTCGCCAACCCGCAGGTTGCGCTTGCCCAGGCCGCGCTCCTCGCTCAGCGCACGGTCGACCAGTTTGCGCAGCGCCGCTTCGTCCAGGCTCTTGAGCACATACACCCGCGCCCGCGACAACAAAGCGTTGTTCAGTTCGAACGAGGGGTTCTCGGTAGTGGCACCGATGAAGATCAGCGTGCCGTCCTCCACATAGGGCAGGAAAGCGTCCTGTTGCGACTTGTTGAAGCGGTGCACCTCGTCGACGAACAGGATGGTGCGCCGGCCGTACTGGCCGGCCTGCTGCTTGGCCACCTCGACCGCCTGGCGAATCTCCTTCACCCCGGCCAGCACCGCCGAGACCGTTTCGAAGTGCGCATCGCAGAACTGCGCCAGCAGCCGCGCCAGGGTGGTCTTGCCCACCCCGGGCGGCCCCCAGAAGATCATCGAATGCAGCGCACCCTGCTCCAGCGCCTCGCGCAGCGGCTTGCCGCGCGCCAGCAGATGCTCCTGGCCAACGTACTCGTCCAGATTGGACGGGCGCAGCCGGGCGGCCAGGGGCTGGGCGACGGGTTCGCTTCGAAACAGGTCCATCACGGGCTCCGCTTACTCCTTGATGACGTCCGCGCCTTTGGGGATGTCGAACTTGAAGGTGCTGTCCGGCACCGCCTGGTTGGCCTTGACGCCATTGAACAGGATATTGGTGCGCTGGCCGACACTGTCGGTCAGTTGCATGTCGTTGATCAGGCCCTTGCGGAACGAAACGAGCAGCGAATCGAACAAGGTGTCCTTGGTCTTGGGCTTGAGGGTGAAGTTCATGACTTCGCCCTGCTCCTTGGAGGTGATGTCGAAGCTCTGGCTGATCTTCGACACGTCACCGGACAGCAGCAGCGCCGGGGTCTGGTTCAGACGCACGTCGAGCTTCTTGATGGTGGCCTGCTCCAGGTCCGGGTCCCACAGGGTGACGTTCTTGCCGTCGGACACCACCACCTGCTCTTGCGGTGCATTGGTGTGCCAGTAGAACAGGCCCGGGCGCTTGACGGTCATCTTGCCGGAGGTTTCCTGCAGGTTGGCACCATCGGCGGCAAGGGTCAGCTGGGAAAAGTTGGCTTCAATGGTCTGCGACTTCTCCAGCAACTGGGTCAGGCGCTGCACATCCTGCTCGCCGGCATGGGCCGACAGAGTGCCCGCAGCCAGGGCAGAAACCAACAGCATGCGAATCGCGCGCATGGAAATCCTCGTAGAACAGTGGGTGGGCCGGGCACTTCGTGTGCCCGGCAGGGTGATCTTCAATCGCGTGGGCCGCCCGGGGCAATCACTTCCCGCGAGCCGTTGCTGTTCATGGGGGTGACCACACCGGCCATCTCCATCGACTCGATCATCCGCGCGGCGCGGTTGTAACCGATCTTCAGCTTGCGCTGAACCGCGGAAATCGATGCCCGGCGGCTTTCCAGCACGAACTGCACGGCTTCGTCGTAGAGGGCGTCGGCTTCCGGGTCGTCACCGTCGCCACCGCCGCCGCCACCGCCGTCGAAGCCGCTGCCGGCCTCCTCGACGCCATTGAGGATGTCGTCGTTGTAGTCCGGCGCACCGCGCAGTTTCCACGCCTCGACCGTGCGATGCACCTCGTCGTCGGAAACGAACGCGCCATGCACACGGATCGGCAGGCTGGTGCCCGGCGGCATGTACAGCATGTCACCGTGGCCCAGCAGCTGCTCGGCGCCACCCTGGTCGATGATGGTCCGCGAGTCGATCTTGCTCGACACCTGGAACGCCATGCGGGTCGGGATGTTGGCCTTGATCAGGCCGGTGATCACGTCCACCGATGGGCGCTGGGTGGCCAGGATCAGGTGGATACCGGCGGCACGGGCCTTCTGGGCGATACGGGCGATCAGTTCTTCAACCTTCTTGCCGACGATCATCATCATGTCGGCGAATTCGTCGACCACCACCACGATGGTCGGCAGGGTCTTCAGCGTCGGCGGTTCGTCATCCATGCTCTCGCGACGGTACAGCGGGTCGTGGATGACCTCGCCGGCCTCTTGCGCGTCCTTGATCTTGCGGTTGAAGCCGGCCAGGTTACGCACACCCATGGCCGCCATCAGCTTGTAGCGCCGCTCCATCTCGGCAACGCTCCAGCGCAGGGCGTTGGCGGCGTCCTTCATGTCGGTGACCACCGGGCACAGCAGATGCGGGATGCCTTCGTAGATCGACAGTTCGAGCATTTTCGGGTCGATCATGATCAATCGCGCGTCTTCCGGGCCCGACTTGAACAGGATCGACAGGATCATGGCGTTCACACCCACCGACTTACCGGAGCCGGTGGTACCGGCCACCAGCAGGTGGGGCATCTTCGCCAGATCGGTGATCACCGGCTTGCCGCCGATATCGTGGCCCAGGGCCAGAGTGACCGGCGACTTGTTCTCGTCGAACTGCGGCGACGACAGCACTTCGGAGAAACGCACCATCTGGCGGTTCTCGTTGGGGATCTCGATACCCACGGTGGTCTTGCCGGGGATCACTTCGACCACCCGCACGCTGGTCACGGCCAGCGAACGCGCCAGGTCCTTGGCCAGGTTGGCGATGCGGCTGACTTTCACGCCCGCGGCGGGCTGGATTTCGTAACGGGTAATCACCGGGCCCGGGTGGATCGAATCGACAGAGACTTCGACGCCGAACTCTTTCAGTTTGATTTCCAGCAAGTGGCCGACACCAGCCAGGGACTCCGGCGAGTACTCGATCTTCTTCTGCTCGGCCGGGTCGAGGATGGAAATCGAAGGCAGCGTGCCTTCCACGGCGCTGTCGACGAACAGCGGCGCCTGCTTCTCCTTCATCACCCGCTTGCTCGGCTCGGGCGCTTTGACCTGTGGTGGCGGCATGTTGATCACCGGGGCCGGCTGCTGTTCGCGCTGGGCCACATGCTTGGTCAGGGCGTCGTCGCGCTCGATGATGCGCTCACGGGCCTTGATCTGCTCGCGCTTGTCCGGCACTACCGGGGCAACCACTTCATCGACCTGCTCGTCCACTTCACGCAACTGCGCCACCAGGCGCTTGCGCTCGTTGCGCGCCTCCCACCAGCGGTTGGCGGCACCTTGCACCAGCTCGAACAGGTCGAGGGTAATCTTGCCGGTGACGTCCATCACCTTGAACCACGACAGGTCGGTGAACACGGTCAGGCCGAACAGGAACAGCGCAATGAACATCAGCGTGCTGCCCTGCACGTTGAGCAGGTTGCGCGCCAGATCCCCAAGGCTTTCGCCCAAGGCTCCGCCGGCGGAGAACGGCAGGCTCTCCGAAGGGTGGAAGTGGATATGCGCCAGCGCCGCGCCCGACAGCACCAGGAACACCAGGCCGATCAACCGCCAGGAAAACAGCCAGCCACTCCACTGCCAGGGCTGGTGACGCTCGCGGAAGATCTGCCAGGTTTTGATCGCCAGCAGCAGCGGGAAAATGTAGGCGAAGTAGCCGAGCACCATGAACAGGATGTCGGCGAAGTAGGCACCGGCACGGCCAGCGGCGTTCACCACCTGGTCGGCGTTGCTGGTGTGGCTGAAGCCAGGGTCGGAGGTGTCGTAGGTGAGCAGCGCCATCCACAGGTACAGGCACAGGGCACCGACGGCGATCAACGCACCTTCCTTGAGGCGGTAATGCAGCTGTTGCCGCCACAGGGGCACAGGCAAGGGGGCTGGAGTTGCGGTGGATTTCTTCAAAACGCGTCTATTCCTGCGCGAATAGTGATTGGCCGGTGACTGGCCAACAAATCACTACTTTTAACATTACTGCCCGCCAGCCGCCATGGCGGCACGCCGTTTCGGGCGTGAACGGGGGCTACTTTCATTTGCTTGCAATTTGAGCATGCATTTTCTTTTGTGACAAAGGCTTATGCTGTGTTTTTGCACAGGTGTGACAACAAAGACGCCGGATGGTGCCAAGCAACCGAAATATAGGCCATCTGACCAGACGCATTCGCGGGTGAACCCGCTCCCACATGTATTGCGCTCCTGCAAGAAGACAGTTGCCCCCACAGACGACTCATAGCCTGTGGGAGCGGGTTTACCCGCGAAGCAGCCCCCGCCAATTGACCCTGCCAAGCTCACACGCCATGCTTGTCACCCTCCCCTCTCCCGCCGTTCAGGACGACGATGCTCACCTGGCTGACCCGCGACTCGCTGACCTTCCCGCCCCTGGAAAAAGCCTTGCACGACCCCAACGGCCTGCTGGCCGCTGGCGGCGACCTCACCCCAGAGCGTTTGGTCGCAGCCTATCGCCACGGCTGCTTCCCCTGGTACCAGGATGGCCAGCCAATCCTCTGGTGGGCGCCCGATCCACGCACCGTGCTGTTCCCTGACGAACTGCACGTTTCGCGCTCGCTGGCCAAGCTGATCCGCCAAGGCCGCTACCAGGTCAGCTTTGACACCGACTTTGCTGCCGTAATTGCCGCCTGCGCCGCGCCACGCGATTACGCAGACGGCACCTGGATCACCGACAACATGCGAGCCGCCTACTGCGAACTGCACCGACGCGGCATCGCCCACTCGGTGGAGGTACGCCAGGACGGCGAGCTGGTGGGCGGCCTCTACGGGCTGGCCATGGGCCGGCTGTTCTTTGGTGAATCGATGTTCAGCCGTGCCGACAACGCGTCGAAAGTGGGCTTTGTGGCCCTGGTCGAGCACTTGCGCGAGGCCGGTTTCGTCCTGATCGACTGCCAGATGCCGACCAACCACCTGCATAGCCTGGGCGCCCGCGCCATCAGCCGGGCGAACTTCGCCGAACATCTGGCCAGGCACCTCGATGCCCCCAATCATGCCACCTGGGTTCGCTAGGCGAGTTCCCGGAGCTGGCTTACACTTAGAAACAACGTCTCACCGAAGGGGTTGATCATGACAGAGCTGGCGCGGTTGAAGTTCTATGCCACTCAACCCCACTCCTGCAGCTACCTGCCGGACGAACAGGCCACCACGCTGTTTCTCGACCCGAGCCAGCCGATGGACGTGCACGTGTACGCCGACCTGTCGGAAATGGGCTTTCGGCGCAGCGGCGACCATCTCTATCGCCCGCATTGCCAGCACTGCAATGCCTGCGTACCGGCGCGCATTCCCGCTGCGCGCTTCATCCCCAATCGCCAGCAACGGCGCATCCTCAAGCGCAACGCCGACCTGACCGTCACGGCCGCACGCCCGGCGTTCAAGGAAGAGTATTTCGACCTCTACCGGCGCTACATCGAGCAGCGCCACGCCGATGGCGACATGTACCCGCCAAGCCGCGACCAGTTCGCCACCTTCCTGGTGCGCGACCTGCCGTTCTGCTGGTTCTACGAGTTCCGCCTCGATGGCCGCCTGCTGGCCATCGCGGTCTGCGACCTGCTGCCCAACGGCCTGTCGGCGGTGTACACCTTCTACGAGCCCGAGGAAGAACGTCGCAGCCTAGGCCGCTATGCCATTCTCTGGCAGATCGGCGAAGCCCTGCGGCAAAACCTCGATGCCGTCTACCTTGGCTACTGGATCAAGAACTGCAAGAAAATGAACTACAAGACCCAGTACCGCCCCATCGAACTGCTGATCAACCAGCGCTGGGTCAGCCTCAACTGAAAGCATTGGCTTGAAACACAATTTTCGGGCATAATCCACGCCACTTTTTTTGCCCGGTGCAGTTACGCGTCGGGCCAACTCTGGACACCGAGGGCTTTACTGCATGTCGAAAGAAGACAGCTTCGAAATGGAAGGCACTGTCGTCGACACCCTGCCCAACACCATGTTCCGCGTGGAGTTGGAAAACGGGCACGTCGTTACCGCGCATATCTCTGGCAAGATGCGCAAGAACTACATCCGTATTCTCACTGGCGACAAGGTCCGCGTCGAACTGACGCCGTACGACCTGAGCAAGGGCCGCATCACCTACCGTGCGCGCTAAGCTCCAGCCATAAAAAAGCCCGGCCATGTGCCGGGCTTTTTTATGGGCCGTGAAAAGCATCGCGGGGCAAGCCCACTCCCACGCTCGGTATTGAACCAAGTGTGGGAGCGGGCTTGCCCCGCGATGACGTTTACGCCACCTCTGCCGTGGTCTCGTAATCGAACACCAACTCACCGTCGCGCAGATCGATGTGCACCACACCGCCATGCTCGGCCAGCTCGCCAAACAGGATCTCTTCGGCCAGCGGCCGCTTGATCTTGTCCTGGATCAGCCGCGCCATAGGCCGTGCACCCATCTGCACGTCGTAGCCCGAGGCCGCCAGCCAACCGCGCGCGGCATCGGTGACTTCCAGCAGCACGCGCTTGTCCTCGAGCTGCGCCTGCAACTCGATGAGGAACTTGTCGACGATGCTCTTGATGGTCTCGTGGGAGAGACGACCAAACTGGATGATGGTGTCCAGGCGGTTGCGGAACTCCGGCGTGAAGCTCTTGCGGATGACCTCCATCGCGTCGGACGAGTGATCCTGGTGGGTGAAGCCGATCGAGGCCCGCGCGGCGGTTTCGGCGCCAGCGTTGGTGGTCATGATCAGGATCACGTTGCGGAAGTCGGCCTTGCGCCCGTTGTTGTCGGTCAGGGTGCCGTGGTCCATCACCTGCAGTAGCAGGTTGAAGACTTCCGGGTGAGCCTTCTCGATTTCGTCGAGCAGCAGCACACAGTGCGGTTGCTTGGTGATCGCCTCGGTCAGCAGGCCACCCTGGTCGAAACCGACGTAGCCGGGCGGCGCACCGATCAGGCGCGACACGGTATGCCGCTCCATATACTCGGACATGTCGAAGCGCACCAGCTCTACACCCAGCGCCTTGGCCAGCTGGCGGGCGGCTTCGGTCTTGCCCACGCCAGTGGGGCCGGCAAACAGGAACGAGCCGACTGGCTTGTCCGGTGCTTTCAGGCCCGCTCGCGACAGCTTGATCGCGGTGGCCAGCGAATCAATGGCCGGATCCTGACCAAATACGGTCAGCTTCAGGTCGCGCTCCAGATTGCGCAGCAGCTCTTTGTCGGAACTGGTGACGTGCTTCGGCGGAATCCGCGCGATCTTGGCAACGATGTCCTCGACCTGCGGCACCTCGATACGCTTGACCCGGCTGGCTTCCGGCTGCAGGCGCTGGTAGGCACCCGCCTCGTCGATCACGTCGATGGCCTTGTCCGGCATGTGCCGGTCATTGATGTAGCGCGAAGCCAGCTCTGCAGCTGCACGCAGTGCCTCATCACTGTACTCGATGTTGTGATGGCTCTCGAAACGCCCCTTCAAGCCGCGCAGGATGCCAACCGTGTCTTCCACCGAAGGCTCGGTGACATCGACCTTCTGGAAACGCCGCGCCAGGGCGCGGTCCTTCTCGAAGATGCCACGAAACTCCTGGAAGGTGGTCGAGCCGATGCAGCGGATATCTCCCGACGACAGCAATGGCTTGAGCAGGTTGGAGGCATCCATCACCCCGCCGGAAGCTGCACCGGCACCGATGATGGTGTGGATCTCGTCAATGAACAGAATGGCCTGCGGACGTTTTTTCAGCTCGCCGAGCAGCGCCTTGAAGCGCTTTTCGAAGTCGCCGCGGTACTTGGTACCGGCCAGCAGCGCACCCAGGTCGAGCGAATAGACCACGCTCTGGGCCAGCAGGTCGGGCACCTGGCCATCGACGATGCGCTTGGCCAGGCCTTCGGCGATGGCGGTCTTGCCCACCCCGGCCTCGCCGACCAGCAGCGGGTTGTTCTTGCGGCGACGAGCGAGGATCTGCGCAACGCGCTCGACCTCCTGCTCGCGCCCCACCAGCGGATCGATACGCCCGGCACGGGCCAGTTCGTTCAGGTTGCTGGCATAGGCGTCCAGCGGATTACTGGACGACGAGGTTTCGCCACCCTCCTCGTCCTGCATGTCCTGGTCGTTGTCGGTGTGCGAGCCATGGCCCGGCACCTTGCTGATGCCATGGGCGATATAGTTGACCACATCGATGCGCGCCACGCTCTGTTGCTTGAGCAGGAACACCGCCTGGCTTTCCTGTTCGCTGAAGATCGCCACCAGCACGTTGGCGCCGGTCACTTCACGTTTACCGGAACTTTGCACATGGAACACGGCGCGCTGCAGCACCCGCTGGAAGCCCAGCGTCGGTTGCGTTTCACGGTCCTCGTCATGCACGGGGATCAGCGGCGTGGTCGAATCGATGAACTCCTGCAGGTCATGCTTGAGCTTGTCGAGATTGGCGCCACAGGCGCGCAGAACGGTCGCGGCAGCCTCATTGTCAAGGAGTGCCAGCAGCAGATGTTCGACGGTCATGAACTCATGACGCTTCGAACGAGCCTCCTTGAAGGCCAGATTGAGGGTGACTTCGAGCTCGCGGTTTAACATAGCTTCACCTCATACCCAAGTGGTCGGCGATTAACCGTCCTTCTCGATTTCACAGAGTAGCGGATGCTGGCTTTCCCTGGCGTATTGGTTGACCTGCATGGCCTTTGTTTCGGCGATGTCCCGGGTAAACAATCCGCACACTGCCCGCCCTTCGGTATGGACGGTCAGCATGATCTTGGTCGCCAGCTCGCGGTTCAGATTGAAGAACGTCTCGAGCACTTCGACGACGAAATCCATCGGTGTGTAGTCATCATTGAACAAAACCACCTTGTACATCGGTGGCGCCTGCAGGATAGGTTTGGCCTCCTGCACCGCAAGGCCGGCACCGTCATCCTCATGCCCGTCCTCATGGGACTGCGGGCGGTCCTGATTGAATGTTAGTCGAATCTCACTGGGTACATGCATGGAAAGAATTTCATCATGATCGACAGGTTAAGGTTGTGAGTTGACCGCGCAGGCCCCTGTCGGCGCGGGCGCCGGCTGACCTTGACTATCGGCAAAACGGTGTTACAACCAATAAGAACCCACCGTGGTCGATAAAGATCCGCGCAGTCAACCAGATTTTTCGCAAGGTTCGTATGCGGATGACGTGGATGATACTCCAGTGATGGAGTCCTTTGCAGAGGGACATAGGGATGGCAAGCGGTAAAGTCAAGTGGTTCAACAATGCCAAGGGCTACGGATTCATCAATGAGGACGGCAAGACCGATGATCTGTTCGCCCATTACTCCGCCATTCAGATGGATGGGTACAAGACACTCAAGGCCGGGCAAACCGTATCCTTCGACATCATCCAGGGCCCCAAGGGCCTGCATGCGGTGAACATAGCCAACGCCACCGCCAGCAGTGCAGGCACCAGCACAGGCAATGCTGCCCCGGCCGTCCCGCTCCAAGCCTGACCCCTGCTTACTGCCGGTATACGAAAAAACCGGCCGCTTCTTTATAACGAGGCGGCCGATTTTTTTGCCCGCCTTACATGTGCTTGATCATTGCCTCGCCAAAACCGGAGCTGCCGACCAGCGTCGCACCGTCCATCAGGCGCTCGAAGTCATAGGTCACCGTCTTAGCCGCAATCGCCCCGTTAGTGCCCTTGATGATCAGGTCGGCGGCCTCGGTCCAGCCCATGTGCCGCAGCATCATTTCGGCAGACAGGATCACCGATCCCGGATTGACCTGGTCCTTGCCTGCGTACTTGGGCGCGGTGCCATGGGTAGCCTCGAACATGGCCACGGTATCCGACAGGTTGGCCCCCGGCGCAATGCCGATGCCGCCCACCTCCGCCGCCAGCGCGTCAGACAGGTAGTCACCATTGAGGTTGAGCGTGGCGATCACGTCGTATTCGGCCGGGCGCAGCAGGATCTGCTGGAGCATGGCATCGGCGATGGCGTCCTTGACGATCACTTCACGACCGGTCTTGGGGTTCTTGAACTTCATCCACGGGCCGCCGTCCAGCAGTTCGGCGCCGAACTCGTCACGGGCCACTTCATAACCCCAATCCTTGAACGCACCTTCGGTGAACTTCATGATGTTGCCCTTGTGCACCAGGGTCAGCGACTTGCGATCGTTGTCCACCACATACTGCAGGGCCTTGCGCACCAGGCGCTTGGTGCCCTCCCTGGAAACCGGCTTGACGCCGATACCGCAATCCTGATCGAAACGGATCTTGGTAACGCCCATTTCCTCCTTGAGGAACTTGATCACCTTGTTCGCTTCGGGCGAGCCGGCCTTCCACTCGATACCGGCGTAGATGTCCTCGGAGTTCTCGCGGAAGATCACCATGTCGACGTCACCCGGCTTCTTCACAGGGCTGGGCACACCCTGGAACCACACGACAGGCCGCAGGCACACGTAGAGGTCGAGCTGCTGACGCAACGCCACGTTGAGCGAGCGAATACCACCACCGACCGGCGTGGTCAGCGGCCCCTTGATCGACACTACATAGTCTTTCACCGCATCCAGGGTTTCCTGGGGCAGCCAGGTGTCCTGGTCATACACTTGCGTGGCCTTCTCGCCGGCATACACCTCCATCCAGGCGATCTTGCGCTTGCCGCCGTAGGCCTTGTGCACGGCTGCGTCCACCACCTTGATCATCACCGGCGAAACGTCCACGCCGATACCGTCGCCTTCGATGTAGGGGATGATGGGGTTGTCGGGAACATTGAGCGAATGGTCTGCATTGACGGTGATCTTGCTGCCGTCAGTCGGAACCTTGATTTTCTGGTATCCCATGCTGCACTACTCCGCTTTTCGCTGGTGTGATTGAAAAACGCGCGATGCACTGAGCCTAAACCAGGATTGCCGAGCTGCAAGCTGCAAGTTTCAAGCGGCAAGAGACGAGCTGTTCTTGCAGCTTGCAGCTGACAGCTCGAAGCTGCCGCCCTGCGGCATTGCGCCACATTGCCCCTACGTCTTTGGTCTTATAAATGGCGCGATCGCACTTGACCTTGCTGAATCGACCAAAGGGTTTGATATACTGCGCCGCGACCGCAGGGTCATCGGGGCGAATCCCAGGAAAATGCGGACCGCCCTTGGCCATGAATGGCCACGAAGCCTGGGCTGTTACCGCACCCCAGCACTTGACGCTCGACTGATGCATCCACCATCACCGCTCGCAGCCTCTCGACTTTCCGCTCATGGCGATGCCAGGGCGAAGCGCCTACCCTGCGCACCTCGAGACTCGAGTACGCTCAGCACATAGAGAGTTAACCCGCATGCCCACCCGTTCCAAGATCATCTACACCTTCACCGACGAAGCCCCCGCCCTCGCCACCTATTCGCTGCTGCCGATCGTCGAAGCGTTCACCGCTTGCGCCGACATCGCCGTCGAAACCCGCGACATCTCCCTGGCCGGCCGCATCCTCGCGGCATTCCCGGAGCAACTGGGCGCCCAGAAGCAGGTAGCCGATCACCTGGCGGAACTGGGCCAGCTGGCCACCACCCCTGAAGCCAACATCATCAAGCTGCCGAACATCTCCGCTTCGGTTCCGCAGCTCAAGGCCGCCATCAAGGAACTGCAAGCCAAGGGCTTCAACATTCCTGACTACGCCGACGAGCCGGCCAGCGCCGAAGAGAAAGAATCCCGCGCCCGCTACGACCGCATCAAAGGTTCGGCTGTGAACCCGGTACTGCGCGAAGGCAACTCCGACCGCCGCGCGCCGCTGTCGGTCAAGAACTACGCCCGCAAGCACCCGCACAAGATGGGCGCCTGGGCCGCCGACTCCAAGTCGCACGTTGCCCACATGACCCAGGGCGACTTCTACGGCAGCGAGAAAGCCGCACTGATCGAAGCTGACGACAGCCTGCGCATCGAGCTGGTCGGCAAAGACGGCAGCACCACCGTCCTGAAAGAAAAGACCGCGGTCAAGGCCGCCGAAGTCATCGACTGCGCCACCATGAGCCGCAAAGCGCTCAAGGCCTTCATCGCCGAGCAGATCGCCGATGCCAAAGCCTCCGGCGTGCTGCTGTCGGTGCACCTGAAAGCCACCATGATGAAGGTCTCCGACCCGATCATGTTCGGCGTGATCGTCGAAGAGTTCTACGGCGACGTGCTCAACAAGCACGCCGCAGCCCTGGCCGAAGTGGGCTTCAACGCCAACAACGGTATCGGCGACCTGTACGCCCGCATCAAGGACCTGCCAGCTGACAAGCAGGCCGAGATCGAAGCCGACATCCAGGCCCTGTACGCCGTTCGCCCGGCCCTGGCCATGGTCAACTCGGACAAAGGCATCACCAACCTGCACGTACCAAGCGACGTCATCGTCGACGCCTCGATGCCAGCGATGATCCGCGACTCGGGCAAGATGTGGAACACCGCCGGCGAGCTGCAAGACGCCAAGGCCGTGATCCCGGACCGCTGCTACGCCGGCATCTACCAGGCCACCATCGAAGACTGCAAGGTCAACGGCGCCTTCGATCCGACCACCATGGGCAGCGTACCGAACGTTGGCCTGATGGCGCAGAAAGCCGAAGAATACGGCTCCCACGACAAGACCTTCCAGATCAAGGCCGACGGCGTCGTGCGCGTGGTCGACGGCAAGGGCCAGGTCGTTCTGCAGCAGGAAGTCGAAGCCGGTGACATCTTCCGCATGTGCCAGACCAAAGACGCGCCGATCCAGGACTGGGTCAAGCTGGCCGTCAACCGCGCCCGCCTGAGCAACACCCCGGCAGTGTTCTGGCTGGACCCGGCCCGTGCCCACGACGGCGTGATGATCGAGAAGGTGCAGAAGTACCTGAAGGATCACGACACCACTGGCCTGGACATCCGCGTCCTGGCCCCGGTCGACGCCATCAAGTTCTCCCT
Organism: Pseudomonas oryziphila; assembly: GCF_003940825.1. Classification (NCBI taxonomy): domain Bacteria; kingdom Pseudomonadati; phylum Pseudomonadota; class Gammaproteobacteria; order Pseudomonadales; family Pseudomonadaceae; genus Pseudomonas; species Pseudomonas oryziphila. Next base: position 3,827,733 of record NZ_CP034338.1, read on the forward strand.
GGCCCGCATCCGCGAAGGCAAGGACACCATCTCGGTGACCGGCAACGTGCTGCGCGACTACCTGACCGACCTGTTCCCGATCATGGAGCTGGGCACCAGCGCCAAGATGCTGTCGATCGTCCCGCTGATGAACGGCGGTGGCCTGTTCGAAACCGGCGCCGGCGGTTCGGCACCGAAGCACGTGCAGCAGCTGGTCGAAGAGAACTTCCTGCGTTGGGATTCGCTGGGTGAGTTCCTGGCCCTGGCCGCCTCGCTCGAGCACCTGGGCGACACCTACGCCAACCCGCGCGCCAAGGTCCTGGCCAACACCCTGGACCAGGCCACCGGCAAGTTCCTCGACACCAACAAGTCGCCTTCGCGCAAGGTCGGCGGTATCGACAACCGTGGCAGCCACTTCTACCTGACCCTGTACTGGGCGCAAGCCCTGGCCGCCCAGAGCGACGACGCTGCCCTGCAGGCGCGCTTCGCCCCACTGGCAAAAACCCTGGCCGAGAACGAAGCGACCATCGTCGCCGAGCTCAACGCCGTTCAGGGCAAGCCGGCCGACATTGGTGGCTACTACGCCCCGGATGCCGAGCTGACCGCCAAGGTGATGCGCCCAAGCCAGACCCTGAACAGCGCCATTGCCGCCCTGTAAGGCTCGCTTGACGTAACAGCACAAACCCCGGCCACGCACCGGGGTTTGTGCTTTTTCAGCCACAAGTTTCAAGCTGCAAGCCACCAGTCAAAGCAGTCCGCGTACCGCTTCGACTGGTGGCTTGCAGCTTGAAACTTGTCACTTAGGGAGAGAATCGACCGTGTCCTGGCAACCCCACATCACCGTCGCCACCATCGTCGAGCACGACGGCAAGTTCCTCTTCGTCGAGGAGTTCAAGGCCGGCCAGCACGTCTTCAACCAACCCGCCGGCCATCTCGAAGCCAACGAGACCCTGCCCCAGGCTGCCCTGCGCGAAACCCTGGAAGAAACCGCCTGGGAAGTCGAGCTCACCGGCGTGGTCGGCATCTACCTCTATACCGCACCGAGCAATGGCGTCACCTACCAGCGCATCTGCTTCGCCGCCCGGCCTGTGCGCCACCACGAAGACCTCGCCCTGGACACTGACATCGTCCGCGCCGTGTGGCTGACCCGCGACGAGTTGCTGGCCGACCCCGCCCGCTGGCGCAGCGAGCTGGTGCCGCGCTGCCTCGACGACTACCTCGCAGGCCCGCTGCACAGTCTCGAACTGCTCCGCGACTGACGCCACGCCGCGGGTTTGATAGAATCCGCGCTTTTCCCCCTGATACACACCGGTAGCCATGACCAGCCCAGCACTCAAAGACCCCGCCAAGACCCGCGTCATCGTCGGCATGTCCGGCGGCGTGGACTCTTCCGTTTCCGCCCTCCTGCTCATCGAGCAGGGCTACCAGGTGGAAGGTCTGTTCATGAAGAACTGGGAAGAGGACGACGGCACCGAATACTGCACCGCCCGCGAAGACCTGGCCGACGCCCAGGCCGTGTGCGACCGCATCGGCATCAAGCTGCACACCGCCAACTTCGCCGCCGAGTACTGGGACCACGTGTTCGAGCACTTCCTCGAAGAATACAAGGCCGGCCGCACGCCCAACCCGGACATCCTCTGCAACCGCGAAATCAAGTTCAAGGCGTTCCTCGACTACGCCCTGTCGCTGGGCGCCGACCTGATCGCCACCGGCCACTACGTGCGCCGCCGCGACACCGGCACGATCACCGAACTGCTCAAGGGCCTGGACCCGAACAAGGACCAGAGCTACTTCCTGCACGCCGTCGGCGGCAAGGAAATCGCCCGCACGCTGTTCCCGGTCGGCGAACTGGAAAAACCCGAAGTGCGCGCCATTGCCGAGAAACACGGCCTGGCCACGGCCAAGAAGAAGGACTCCACCGGCATCTGCTTTATCGGCGAGCGCCGCTTCAGCGACTTCCTCAAGCAGTACCTGCCGGCCCAGCCCGGCGAAATCCAGACCACCGACGGTGAAGTGATCGGCCGCCATCACGGCCTGATGTACCACACCATCGGCCAGCGCCAGGGCCTGGGCATCGGCGGCCTCAAGGATGCCGGCGACGAGCCATGGTACGTGCTGCACAAGGACCTGACCCGCAACGTACTGGTGGTCGGCCAGGGTAACGAGCACCCGTGGCTGTTCTCCCGTGCCCTGCTGGCCTCGGAAATCTTCTGGGTCAACCCCATCGACCTGAGCAGCCCGCGCCGCCTCACCGCCAAGGTGCGCTACCGCCAGGGTGACCAGCACTGCACCCTCGAGCAGAGCGAAAACGGCTACCGCGCCGTGTTCGACGAGCCGCAACGCGCCGTCACCCCCGGCCAGTCGGTGGTGTTCTACGACGGTGAAGTGTGCCTGGGCGGCGGCGTGATCGAAATCGCCGAGCCGTGGAGCCCGCGCGCATGAGCAACCTGCAGGAGCAATTGATCGCCCTGGGCGGCGTGTTCCAGGCCGCCGTGCTGGTGGACCGCATCGCCCGCACCGGCCAGGCCAGCGAAGCCACGCTGGGCTGCATGCTCGGCAGCCTGCTGGTGCGCGACCCCAAGGACACCCTGGAAGTGTTTGGCGGCGACGACCTCAACCTGCGCGACGGCTACCGCGCGCTGGTCGGCGCCCTGGAGCGCGACCCCAGCAGCCTGCAGCGCGAACCGCTGCGCTATGCGCTGTCGATGCTCGGCCTGGAACGCCAACTGGCCAAGCGTGGCGACCTGCTCGACACCATCGGCAACCGCCTGCCGCAGATCCAGTCCCAGGCCGAGCATTTCGGCCTGGTTCACGATAACGTCATCGCTTCCAGCGGAGCCTTGTACCAGGACACCCTGAGCACCCTGCGCCAGCGCATCCAGGTGCACGGCGACATGCGCTTCCTGCAGCAAGCCAACAACGCCTCGAAGATTCGCGCCCTGCTGCTGGCCGGCATCCGCGCCGCGCGCCTGTGGCGCCAGCTGGGCGGGCACCGCTGGCAGTTGGTGTTCAGCCGACGCAAATTGCTCAACGAGCTGTACGGCATGATGCAGGGATAAGCTGCAAGCTCTAAGCTTCAAGCGGCAAGTAAAGGCGATACAGCGTACTGCTTCTACTTGCCGCTTGTAGCTTGCAACTCGCCACTGCTTTTTTCATGTATGATATGCGCCCCCCAAAAGCCTGACTGTCCGAGAACACCCCATGCAGCTCTCTTCGCTCACTGCGGTTTCCCCTGTAGACGGCCGTTACGCCGGCAAAACCCAGGCCTTGCGCCCCATCTTCAGCGAATTCGGCCTGATCCGTTTCCGCGCCCTGGTCGAAGTGCGCTGGCTCCAGCGCCTGGCCGCCCATCCGCAAATCGGCGAAGTGCCGGCGTTCTCCGCCGAAGCCAACGCCGTGCTGGACAGCCTGGCCACTGATTTCAAGCTCGAGCACGCCGAACGCGTCAAGGAAATCGAGCGCACCACCAACCACGACGTCAAGGCCATCGAGTACCTGCTCAAGGAGCAGGCCGCTCAACTGCCTGAGCTGGCCAAGGTCAGCGAGTTCATCCACTTCGCCTGCACCAGCGAGGACATCAACAACCTGTCCCACGCCCTGATGCTGCGCGCTGGCCGTGATGAAGTGCTGCTGCCACTGATGCGTCAGATCGCCGAAGCGATCCGCACCCTGGCCCACACCCACGCTGCCGTGCCGATGCTGTCGCGCACCCACGGCCAGCCGGCTTCGCCGACCACCCTGGGCAAAGAGCTGGCCAACGTCGTCTACCGCCTGGAGCGCCAGATCGCCCAGGTAGCCGCCGTGCCGCTGCTGGGCAAGATCAACGGCGCCGTGGGCAACTACAACGCCCACCTGTCGGCCTACTCGCAGATCGACTGGGAGCAGAACGCCCGCGCCTTCATCGAAGACGAGCTGGGCCTGGTGTTCAACCCCTACACCACCCAGATCGAACCGCATGACTACATCGCCGAGCTGTTCGACGCCATCGCCCGTTTCAACACCATCCTCATCGACTTCGACCGCGACGTCTGGGGCTACATCTCGCTGGGCTACTTCAAGCAGAAGACCGTCGCCGGCGAAATCGGCTCCTCGACCATGCCGCACAAGGTCAACCCGATCGACTTCGAAAACTCCGAAGGCAACCTGGGTATCGCCAACGCACTGTTCCAGCACCTGGCCAGCAAGCTGCCGATCTCGCGCTGGCAGCGTGACCTGACCGACTCCACCGTGCTGCGCAACCTGGGCGTGGGCTTCGCCCACAGCGTCATCGCCTACGAAGCCAGCCTCAAGGGCATCGGCAAGCTGGAAGTCAACGAAGCCCGCATCGCCGCCGACCTGGACGCCTGCTGGGAAGTCCTCGCCGAGCCGATCCAGACCGTGATGCGCCGCTTCAACATCGAGAACCCCTACGAGAAGCTCAAAGAGCTGACCCGTGGCAAGGGCATCACTCCTGAAGCGCTGCTGACCTTCATCGACGGCCTGGACATGCCGGCCGACGCCAAGGCCGAGCTCAAGCTGCTCACGCCTGCGACCTACATCGGTAACGCCGTGGCCCAGGCCAAACGCGTCTAAGCTGACCGTCGCGTTCAACGCCCGGCCTGGCCGGGCGTTTTTATTCCCGTACAAAAATTACGTTTTATCAATAGGTTGAACATGAATTCTGATACTCCACTGCAACTGCTGGGCGGCCTTACGGCCCGTGAATTCCTGCGCGACTACTGGCAGAAGAAGCCCCTGCTGGTGCGTCAGGCCTTCCCAGACTTCATCAGCCCGATCGACGCCGACGAACTGGCCGGCCTGGCCCTGGAAGAAGAAGTCGAGTCGCGCCTGGTGCTCGAGCACGGCGAGCGCCCGTGGGAGCTGCGCCGCGGCCCGTTCGCCGAAGACTCCTTCAGCGACCTGCCCGAGCGCGACTGGACCCTGCTGGTCCAGGCCGTGGACCAGTTCGTGCCGGAAGTGGCCGAGCTGCTGGAAAACTTCCGCTTCCTGCCCAGCTGGCGTATCGATGACGTGATGATCAGCTACGCCGCCCCCGGTGGCAGCGTCGGCCCGCACTTCGACAACTACGACGTGTTCCTGCTGCAAGGCGACGGCAAGCGCAACTGGAAAGTCGGCCAGATGTGCAACAGCGACAGCCCGCTGATCGACCACGCCGACCTGCGCATCCTCGCTGACTTCGAACAGAGCGACGAGTGGACCCTGGAGCCAGGCGACATGCTCTACCTGCCACCGCGCCTGGCCCACTACGGCGTAGCCGAAGACGAATGCCTGACCTACTCGGTAGGCTTCCGCGCGCCGAGCGCCGCCGAAGTGCTGACCCACTTCACCGACTTCCTCGGCCAGTTCCTGCCCGAAGAAGAGCGCTACAGCGACGCCGACGCCCAACCGGTCAGCGACCCGCACGAGATCCAGCACGACGCCCTCGACCGCCTCAAGGCCCTGATCGACAAGCACATGTCCGACAAGGACCTGCTGCTGACCTGGTTCGGCCAGTTCATGACCGAGCCGCGCTACCCTGAGCAGGTTGCCGGTGAAGAACTGAGCGAGCAGGACCTGGTCAACTACCTCGAACAGGGCGCCGTGCTGATCCGCAACCCAAGCGCGCGCATGGCCTGGTCCGAGCTCAACGACGACCTGATGCTGTTCGCCAGCGGCCGTAGTTGCCCACTGCCGGCCAAACTGCGCGAACTGCTCAAGCTGGTGTGCGCCGCCGATGCCCTGCACATCGACAACCTTGGCCAGTGGCTGCAGGACGAAGACGGCCTGATGCTGATTCAGCAACTGGTCATGCAAGGCAGCCTGGGGTTCGCCGATGAATAAGATCAGCGTTCGCCTGGCCGACTGGCACAAAGACAACGCCGACATCCACCGCATCCGCAGCGCCGTGTTCATCGCTGAACAGCACGTGCCGCCAGAGCTCGAGTTCGACGCCGAAGACCCTACGGCCGTGCATTTCCTGGCCATGGAAGGCGAATACCCGATCGGCACCGCGCGCCTATTGCCCGACGGCACCATTGGCCGGGTGTCGGTGCTCAAGGACTGGCGCGGCCTACACGTGGGCGATGCGCTGATGCATGCGGTCATCAGCGAGGCGCAGAACCGCGACCTCAAGCAGCAGATGCTCAGCGCCCAGGTGCACGCCACCCCCTTCTACGAGCGCCTGGGATTTCGCGTGGTCAGCGAGGAGTTCCTCGAGGCCGGTATCCCGCACGTCGACATGGTGCGTGATTCGCGCTGAACCGCCTGAGTAACGCCTGGGGCCGCCTTGCGGCCCCAACCCCCTCGATCACGGCTTTCTTCCTGCCTGTTATTGCGAAATGGCCTACAGTGAAATACTGTATGCACATACAGCAAAACAAGGAACAGCCCGTGGCCAGCACCTCCGCAGCAACGCCAAGCAGTTATGAACAACTGGGTCAGCGCATCCAGAAGATCATCAACAGCCCAATCGCCCAGCGCAGCCGCGCCGCCTTGATCTTCCGCCTCGAACAGGAAACGCCCGAAGACTGGGACACCCTGCTCGCAGAAATCGCCGAGAACGACAACGTCACCCTCGCCCACCGCGATGACGGCGGCGTGCAGATCTTCTGGACCGTACCGCAGGAAGACTGACCGCCCATGAGAGTTCTGCTTTACACGGCCACCTGCCTGCTACTGACCACCCCGCTTGCCCACGCCGACGCCCCGCGCACCTTCCAGGAAGCCAAACAGGTCGCCTGGCGCCTGTATGCGCCGCAATCCACCGAGTTCTACTGCGGCTGCAAATACAACGGCAACAAGGTCGACCTGGCGTCCTGTGGCTACGCGCCGCGCAAGAACGCCCAACGCGCCGCGCGCATCGAATGGGAGCATATCGTTCCGGCCTGGCAGATCGGCCACCAGCGCCAGTGCTGGCAGAGCGGCGGGCGCAAGAACTGCGCGCGCAATGATGTGGCCTACCAGCGCGCCGAAGCCGACCTGCACAACCTGGTACCCAGCATTGGTGAAGTGAACGGCGACCGCAGCAACTACAGCTTCGGCTGGCTGCCAGTGCAGCATGGCCAGTACGGCAGCTGCCTGACCCAGGTCGACTTCAAGGCGAAAAAAGTCATGCCGCGCCCGTCGATCCGCGGGATGATCGCGCGCACTTACTTCTACATGAGCCAGCAGTACGACCTGCGCCTGTCGAAACAGGATCGCCAGCTGTTCGAGGCGTGGAACAAGACCTACCCGCCGCAGGCGTGGGAACAGCAGCGCAACCAGCGGGTTGCGTGCGTGATGGGCCATGGCAACGCATTCGTCGGGCCGGTCAACCTCAAGGCCTGTGGCTGACGGCGCTCAGCCCAGTGTTTGCAGGTAGGCGCTGGCCTGCTGATAGCGGATCAGACGGGCGAGATCCGCCGGGCCCGGGCAGGCGATGCGCGACAGGTCGCTGTTGTCGGCCAGGTCGGCCAGCTTCACTTCGCGGGCCAACGGGTCGACGCCCAGGCGGATGACGAAGGCTTCGTAGCTTTCGCCTTCGCGCCGACTCAGGGCCAGCAGCGCAGCGAGTATCTTCAGCGGGAAGCCTTCGCGGGCAAGGTCGGAGAGGGTGAACGGGGTGTCTTCCAGCACATCGTGCAGCACCGCGACGATCCGCTGCTCGGGCGTGGTCACCCGCGCCATCACCCGCAGCGGATGGAGGATATAGGCCGCCCCACCCTTGTCGTACTGCCCTTCATGGGCCTTTATGGCCAGCGCGATGGCACGTTCCAGCGTTGCCATGTGGCTCTCCTGCTCAGCGTTCGCCCCCTCAGCATAGCCGGTAAAAATGTCCTTCGACATCAAGGCCCTGCCAAGGGTAAGCCACACGCAACATGACAGCTTCTTGACGCTCCTGTCAGCGCTCGACACCGTGCTGGATGACCACCGAGTCGGTCCCAAGCTTGGCCATTACCTCTGCCTTGCGCGCATCGGCCTCGGCCTTGCTCGGGTACGGCCCGATCAACACCACCGGCTTGCCCTCGCGGTATTCGACCCAGGACGGGATGCCCTTCTCGATCAGGCGCGCGGTCATGTCGGTCAGGGCGCCCATGTTCGGCCCTTGGATCACTTCCACATCCCAGCCTTCCGGCGCCGGCTGGTCAGCCAGGGCCTCGGCGCGGCGCTGCAGCTCGGCGCCACCGCAGACTTCGCGGATGCGCAGGTCGTTGCCGGTTTCATCGATGATGATCTGGTACTGGCCGTCGCGCTTGATCGCCACGTAGCTGCGATACGCCTCGTACTGCCCGGCATCGTCCTTGCCACGCACTTGGCCGCAGATGGAGCCCTGGGTGTCGAAGCGCACATTGGCGAACTTGGCCGTCTTGGGGTTTTTCAGGTGCTCAGCCACCTGGTTGTGTACCCCTTCGACCTCGTTGTTACAGCCCGCCAGGGCCAACACCGCCATTACCACAGCCAGTTTGCGCACGCGTGTACCTCCAGATTCGAAGGGGCGGATTCTAGCATGACCAATGCTTGAGTCCGGGGGTTATCCCGCCACCGCCGGCTCATCGCCGGCTGACCATCGCGACAATGGTCGCCTGCAATTCCTGGCGGGCGGCTTCAGGCGCAAGCTCCCCGCAGGCGGCGGCCTGCGACAGTGCCTCGGCAGCCCCGACCAAGGCCCGCAAACCAGCGGTATCGATGTCGCCACTTGCGGCAAACGGCGCCAGCGCCTGCCGGCACTTGTCGAGAAACGGCCCCTCATAGACGCGTTTGAGGGCCTCCATTTCCGGTGAGCCCGCCAGCGCCGCGCTGACCCCGGGAATCTCCCGCCCCTGGCTCATCACGCAATTGACATAGGCGTCGGCGATCACCTGCGCCCGCCCTGCCAGGTCGGCCGGGCCGCCGGCCAGGGCGCTGTCGAGCATGGCGGTCTGGCGGGCGTCGTACTCCTGATACAAAGCCACCAGCAGCCCGGTGCGGGTCTCGAAGTGGTCATACACCACAGGCTTGGTGACCCCGGCCTGTTCGGCCAGCCGACCCAGACTCAAACCTTCGGTACCCTCTTCGCGCACCAGCTGCCAGGCCACATCGAGCAACTGACGGCGGCGCTGCTCACGTGAAAGGCGCTTGCGCGAGGGGGTCTTGTCATCGCTTGACATCGCTTACCTACCAAAAGTAACTTACCAAAAGTAACTTACCGCGAGTATATAGCGCTCACGGTTTTCCTGCACACCTTGATGGAGTCTTCGCCATGCATGCCCTGATCGTCATTGGTCACCACGACCCAGCATCCCTCACCCACACGCTCGCCGGGCAGATCGCTGCCGGTTTGCACGCCGTCGGCCATACCAGCGAGTTCGCCGACCTGGGGGCCGAGCAGTTCGATCCGCGCTTCGGCTTTGCCGACCACGCCGTGCACCGGCGCCAGGCTGCGGCCCCGTCAGACGTGCTGGCCGAGCAGGCGCGCATCGCACGGGCCGACACCCTGGTGCTGGTCTACCCCATCTACTGGTGGTCGCTGCCAGCCTTGCTCAAGGGCTGGGTGGAGCGGGTGTTCAGCAATGGCTGGGCATTCGACTACCACGCCGACGGCAAGCTGATCAAAAAGCTCGATGGCCTGACCGTGCACCTGGTCGGCGTGGCCGGGGCCGACGCTGGCACCTTCGAGCGCCACGGCTACAACCAGGCCATGGCAACGCAGATCGAACACGGCATCTTCGACTACTGCGGCGCCGAGGTGCTCAGCACCACGCTGCTCACCGACAGCGAAATCCAGGACAACTGCGCCAACCTCGAACGCGCACGGCAACTGGGCGAGCGGCTGTTCGAAGGCCATTTCGCCCTCGCCTGAGCCGCACTGCCTGGGGGCGGCAGCCCACCGCCCCATTGCAGCAACCCGAGCGACCCGGCTACTATTGAGAACGATTTTCACTAACACTCTGGAAACCGGTCGTTGGACAGCACTTCAACCCGCAAGCTGGGCTTCTTCTTCAGCGACCACCATCGCTGGCTGCTGCAACACATCAACAAGCGCCTGCGCAACCGTGCCGACGCCGAGGACACTGCCGCCGAAGCGTTCTGCCAGATGCTCGGCGCGCGGGTCGACCCAGACAGCATCCAGCAGCCCCGCGCCTACCTGTCGACCATCGCCCGCCGGCTGATCTTCGACCGTCACCGTCGCCGCCAACTCGAACAGGCCTACCTGGACCGCCTGGCCCTGTTGCCGGAGCCAGTGGCCCCTTCGGCCGAGGAACAACTGCTGCTGCTCGAGGCGCTGGTCACCATTGACCAGGTGCTCGATGGCCTGCCGGATATCGTCAAGGCGGCCTTCCTCTATAGCCAGCTCGATGGCCTGAGCTACGTCGACATTGCCGCCAAGCTGAACCTGTCCGAGCGCACCGTCAGCCGCTACATGAAGCAGGCGCTGCGCCAATGCTACCTGTGCGAGCTGCAGCCATGAGCCGCCAAGTGCTCGACAGCATCAGCGAACAAGCCATCGACTGGATGGTGGAACTCAACGCTGGCGGCCATGACGCCAGCCTGCCCGCGCGCCTGCAGCACTGGCTGGGCCAGGACCCTCGGCACCAACAAGCGTGGGACTTGCTGCAACAGCGCCTTGGCCGCCCCTGCGCGGTACTGCGCGGCCTCGATGCACGCGCCCCCGGCCAGATCGAAGCGACCCGCCGCCTCCTGTTGCAACCCACCCGCAGCCGCCGCGACGTGCTGCGCACCATGGCCGGGCTCGGCCTGCTGGGCGGTGGGCTATGGGCCGGCTGGCGCAGTGACGCGGCCCTGGGCTGGCGGGCCGACCTGCATACCGTCAGTGGCCAGCGCCGCAGCTTCACCCTCGACGATGGCAGCCGCCTGAGCCTCAACAGCCACAGTGCGGTCGACGTGCTGTTCGATGCCGGCCAACGCTTAGTGGTATTACGCCGCGGCGAGCTATTGATCCAGGTCGCGGCCGACCCGCAACGCCCGCTGCGGGTACGCACCGCGCAAGGCCAGGTGCAGGCCCTGGGCACGCGCTTCCTGGTCAGCCAGGAGGCAAGCTCGACCCGTGTGGTGGTGCTGCAGCACAGCGTGCGCGCCAGCCTCGCCGACGGCCGCCAGCTCGACCTGCAGGAAGGCCAGGCCGCATTGCTGCGCAGCAGCGGTATCGAACTGCTCGCGCAGGAACAACGCCAGCGCGCAGCCTGGCTTGAAGGCCGCCTGGAGGTGCTCGACGAGCCGCTGCATCAGGTGATCGATGCCCTGCGCGACTACCAGCCCGGTTTCATCCGCCTGGCTCCCGAAGTGCGCAGCCTGCGCGTACAAGGCGTGTTCCCGCTGGATCAGCCCCGGGAGGCCCTGCAGGCCCTGGGCGAAACCCTGCCGATCCGCATCGAACACTACGGCCCGTGGCTGACCCTGATCAGGCCGGCGGCTGCGGGTTGAAAATATTTTTGAAAATCATTCGCAAAGGTGTCCGGTTTTCATTTCTCGTTGCACCTAACTCCTGACAGCCAACTTCAAACTCGGGAGAACACCGTGCACAACCTATGGCCCCGCGCCCTGCCCCTCGTCATCGCCCTGAGCAGCCTCAGCGGCTTTGCCCAGGCGCAGACTCAGTCGTTCAACCTGCCGGCGGCAGACCTGGCCACCACGCTCAACCGCATTGCCAGCCAGAGCGGGCACATCATCGCCCTGGAACCCGGCCTTGTGCGCGGCAAGCAGGCCCCGGCCGTGGTCGGTGAAATGAGTGCCGAACAAGCCATGCAGGCCGCCCTGGCCGGTAGCGGTCTGCAACTGCGGGTGACCGCCAGCGGCCACTTCAGCGTGGCGCCGGCCAGCCTGGAGGGCAATGCGCTGGAACTGGGCAGCACCAGCATCAGCGACAACTACCTGGACGCCACCAGTGAAGGCAGCGGCAGCTACGCAGCGCGCGCCGTCACCCTCGGCAAGGGCGTGCACACGCTCAAGGAGATCCCGCAGTCGGTCACCGTCATCACCCGCAAGCAGCTGGACGACCAGGGCATCACCGACCTGCAGGACGCCGTCAACCACACCACCGGCCTGGTCGGTGCCCAAGGTATCGGCCCGGGCGTGGTCATCACCTCGCGCGGCTTCCAGATCGACGACTGGCAGTACGACGGGGTGCCGATCCAGCGCAATAACTACTCGCTGGGCAACTGGGCAACCCAGGACCTGGTGTTCTTCGACCGCGTGGAAATCCTGCGGGGCGCCTCCGGCCTGCTGCAAGGTACCGGCAGCCCAGGTGGCGCGATCAACCTGGTGCGCAAGCGCGGCCAGGCCACCCCGACCGTCGCCCTGACCGGCAAGGCCGGCTCCTGGGATCACTACGGCCTGCAGCTGGACGCCGGCGGCCCGTTGACCAGTGATGGCCGGGTACGTGGGCGCGTGGTGCTGGACGAAGACCAGAGCGACAGTTACATCGATTACCAGTGGAGCAAGAACCACTCCCTGTACGGCGCCCTGGACATCGACCTGAACGACGCCACTACCGTGGGTGGCGGCATCAGCTACAGCCGCCAGCAGTCGCGCCCGATGCTGCGCGGCATCCCCCGCTATGCGACCGGCAAGGCGGTGGACCTGCCCCGCTCCACCTACACCGGTGCGCGCTGGAGCCGCGCCGAGACCGACGTCACCACCTACTACCTCGACCTCGAGCACCGTTTCAACGACGACTGGACGTTCAAGACCGCCGCCGTGCGCATGGACGAAACCAATACCTCGACCCACCAGCGCGTGCAGACCATCGACCAAGGCCTGGCCCCCGATGGCACGGGCGTCAGCTATGCCGACTGGATCACCGACTTCCACAACACCAAGCTCGGCCTGGACATGAACCTGGTCGGGCATTTCGATACCGGCTCCGTGGCCCACGAGGTGACCCTGGGTGGCAACTACGCCAAGCTGAAGTCCGACGATGCCTATTGGCGCAACTTCGTCGACGATCCCGACGACAACATCTTCGCCATCGATCACAACCGCCCGGAACCTAGCCGCGACAGCCTGCTCGCCGGCGACATGGGCCGCGCCAACCGCGCCAGCTACGACATCCGCCAGAAAGGCCTGTATGGCGCCTGGCGCGTCAAGCCGGTGGAGGACCTGACCCTGGTGCTCGGCGCGCGGGTCAGCTGGTTCGACTATCGCTGGGATTCGACCGACTTCAACGGCCCGAACGAGCCCGGCAACCAACACCCGACCAGCCGCATGACCGAGACCGGGCAGGTCACGCCTTATGCCGGCTTCGTTTACGACCTGACCCGTGAATGGGCCTGGTACGCCAGCTACACCGATGTGTTCGTGCCGCAGACCGAGCGCGCCGTGGGCAACACGCCGCTCAAGCCGGTGGTGGGCAGCAACTACGAGACCGGCCTGAAAGGCGAACTGCTCGACGGCCGCGTCAATGCCTCGCTGGCCGTGTTCCGCTATGACCAGGAAAACCGCGCCGTCACCGACGTCGCCTCGGGTTTTGCCTGCGATGACTGGTACTGCTCGACCGCTGCAGGCAAGGTGCGCAGCCAGGGCGTCGAAGCCGAGGTCAGCGGCGAAGTGCTCAGCGGCCTGCAACTGTTCGCCGGCTATACCTACAACACCACCAAGTTCCTCGAAGACCCGGACAACAAGGGCCGTGTGTTCAGCCAGTGGACCCCCAAGCACATGCTGCGCGCCTGGGCCGACTACACCCTGCCGCTGGACGGCCAGCGCTGGAGCACCGGGCTGGGCTTCACCAGCCAGAGCCACACCCTGGGCTACGAGCGCAACTATGAAGTGGCAGGCTACACGGTCTGGAGCGCACGCCTGGCCTACCAGCTGACGCCCGAGGTGAACCTGGCGGTCAATGCCAACAACCTGTTCGACAAGAAATACTGGGTGGCCGGTTTCAACCAGCTCAATGGCAGCAACAACTACGGTGAGCCACGCAACTTCATGTTCACGGTCAAGTACACGCCGCAGTTCTGATCCGCCTCAATCCGCCAGGGGCCACTCGGCCAGCGGCCAGTACTGGCCCTTGCGCGACTCGTACAAGGTGAAGCTGCGCGCCGCCAGGAAGAACTCCGGCGCTTGCGCCGCCTCCGGCAGCGGCCCGCGAAAGTCCCGTGACAGCGTCAGGTGCGGCCGGTACTCGCGCACCTGCGCCTCGATACCCAGCGGCAGCACTGCCTGCTGCAGGGCATAGACCAACTGGCGCAGGGCCGCTGGCGCCTGCTCGGGCTCAAGCACCAGGGCGCTCGCCCGCGGCCACACCTGCAACCGGTCAAGCACCACCCGCAGCGGCGCATCCGGGCGCTGCAACGGCTCGACGGCGGCGCACACCGCCGGCACCAAGGCCGCATCCACATCCCCCAGGAACAACAAGGTCACATGGAAGTTGTCCGCCGGCACCGGCTTGCCGCTGCGCAGATTGAGGCAACGGCGCCACTGGGCGATGGCGCGGCGCTGTCCATCACTGACCGAAAGGGCGAAGAACAGGCGCTTGAAGGGTGCGCCGCTGGGGCGGGATTCCTGGACCATAGGGCGTTCCTTGTCAGAAGATTGGGGCAATCCAAAACACAAAGTGCATGGAAAAAACCAGTTGAATCGTTTGCGCAAGCTGTAGGCCATTACACCTAAGTCGCCCGGAATTTACGTAACAATAAGTACAATCCCTGACGATGTTTGTTTATGCTGGCGGGCTTATGCCATGGCGCATGGCCATTTTTTAGACAAGTAACCGTCCATGAAAATTGCACTCGTACTGATCTTCGTCCTCTCGATCGCCTATGTTCACCTGCGCGGTCGGGTTCGTCACAAGCTGACCCGCCAGTTGGGCGACCACTCCAGTTTCCTCGCCCCGGTCAACAGTTTCCTTTACCTGTTCTCCAGGCTCCCGGCCAAGCCCTACCTGCCGGTCGAGGCGTTCCCCGAACTGCAACCGCTCAAGGACCACTGGCAGGAGATCCGTGCCGAGGCCCAGCAACTGCTGCATGCCGGCGAGATCAAGAAGTCCGACAATTACGACGACGTCGGTTTCAACTCATTCTTCAAGACCGGCTGGAAGCGCTTTTACCTTAAGTGGTACGGCGAGAGCCACCCCTCGGCGATGAGCCTGTGCCCGCGCACCACCGAGCTGCTGCAGGGTATCGGCACGGTCAAGGCGGCGATGTTCGCCACCCTGCCACCGGGCGCCAAACTGGTACGCCACCGCGACCCGTACGCCGGGTCTTACCGCTACCACCTGGGCCTGGACACCCCTAACGACGACGGCTGCTACATCGATGTCGACGGCGAGAAGTATTCGTGGCGCGACGGCGAAGCGGTGATGTTCGACGAGACCTACATCCACTACGCCGCCAACACCACCGAGCACAACCGCATCATCCTGTTCTGCGACGTCGAACGCCCGCTCAAGTACCGCTGGGCGAGCGCCTTCAACCGCTGGTTCAGCCGCAACGTCATGGCCGCCGCCGCCGCGCCCAACGATGCCAATGACAAGACTGGCGGCATCAACCGCCTGTTCACCCGCATCTACAAGATCCGTGAACGCGGCAAGGCGCTGAAGAAACGCAACCGCATGCGCTACTACCTGGAAAAGTGGGTCGTGGTCGCAGCACTGGTGCTGGTGTTCATCTACATCTGACCGGGCAGCGCCGTACGTACACCATCGCGGGGCAAGTCGCATCGGCGCACCGCCGCTCCCACGCCAGACCTCATTGCATGGGGCACGTGGGAGCGGGCTTGCCCCGCGATGTTTTCACCAGATGAAAACACTCTCCCCATCATCGACTAGCCTGAAAGCTCCCCCGACCAACCTGACAAGGTGAAGACGATGAGCATGATGGACTGGGACGCCTACCGTAAGCAGTTGATGGCCGGCATCGGCGATCTCAAGCAACTGTCTCCCGACACCGTGGCCGGCTACATGACCGCCAGTGGTGCCGGGGCCAAGACCAATCACCTGGACGCCAAGACCCGCGAGCTGATCTCCCTGGCCGTGGCGGTGACCACCCGCTGCGACGGCTGCATCGCCGTGCATTCGCAGCAGGCGGTCAAGCACGGCGCCACCCGCGAAGAAATCGCCGAGGCCCTCGGCGTGGCGGTGGCGATGAATGCCGGCGCCGCCCTGGTGTACTCGGCCCGGGCCCTGGATGCGGTCGGCAAAGCCAGCAACTAGCCCCTTCACGGCGCCAGCGCCCTTGCGCGCCGGCGCCGCGACACCCAGACTTGGCGGCCCAGCCCGCGCAGGAACCGCCATGATCCACATCCGCCCCATGACCCCGGAAGACTTCCCGCGCTTCTGGCCGACCTTCCAGGCCATCGTCCAGGCCCGCCAGACCTACGCCTTCGACCCCGCCCTGAGTTACGAGCAAGCCCTGGCGCTGTGGCTTGAAGCACCGCTGCGCACCCTGGTGGCCGAAGAAGACGGCGAGCTGCTCGGCTCCTACTACCTCAAGGCCAATGCCGCCGGCCCCGGCGCTCATGTTGGCAACTGCGGCTACATGGTCTGCGAGAACGCCCGGGGCCGCGGCGTGGCGCGGCTGATGTGCGAACACTCGCAGAAGCTGGCACGCCAGGAAGGCTTGCTCGCCCTGCAGTTCAATTCGGTGGTGGCGACCAACGAGGTGGCCGTGGCGCTGTGGCACAAGCTTGGCTTCGAGACGGTCGGGCGCCTGCCCCGGGCCTTCCGCCACGCCCAGCTGGGGCTGGTGGACTGCCTGGTGATGTACAAGTGGCTGGCCGATGAACCGGTCGTGGAAAAGCCACCCCTGCTGATCGGCCGCAAGAACATCGAAGCACGGGTGTCACGCCGGCGCGGTCGCTGAAAGCATGGATTAGCTGCGACACCTGTCAGGCCTTATCGCCGGCAAGCCGGCTCCCACAGGGTAATGCCGGACTACTGTGGGAGCCGGCTTGCCGGCGATGAGGCCCGCACGCCAAGCACACAACCCCTTGACCCACATGATCTTTCCCTTCGCTCCAACGCTTGACTGACTCTCCGCGCGATGGTCAGATGCGCGCCAGTTTCAGGTGCCCTACGCCGCCGTGCGCAGGGTGAAACGGGAAGCCGGTGCGTCGCTCCATGCGACAAGTCCGGCGCTGCCCCCGCAACGGTAAGCGAGCGAACCCTTCGACACACCACTGTGCGCCAGCATGGGAAGGTGAAGGCTTCACGACCCTCGCAAGCCCGGAGACCGGCCTGAGGCTTCACTTGGCAACCCGCGGTGGGCGGGCGCAGGCCGGTATCCGTGCGCGTGCCTGCGTGCGCGGTTCGCCTTTTGCGTGTTTTCCACCGGGATCCATTCATTCCTGCAGCAGTGGAACGACATGTCCCGTATCAGCAAGCGTTACTCCCTGGCGGCCTGCCTGGCCGTCGCCCTGCCGGCCCAGGCCGAACAGCAGACCACCCTCACCCTGCCCTCCACGGCCATCACCGACAGCCGCGATGCGCAAACCGTCGACCTGGCCACCCCGACCCAGGCCGGTTCACGCCTGAACCTCAGCGCCCTGGACACCCCCGCCAGCACCAGCAGCCTCGGCGAAGCGCAGATCCAGCAGCGCAACAACCTCACCGTGCAGGATGCGGTAACCCGCTCGCCGGGCATCACCTTCATCGGCACCCCCGGCGATGGCGGCACCGGCCTGTCGGCGCGTGGCTTCAGCGGGCAGAACTCGGTGATGACCCTGTTCGACGGCGCGCGCCTGTATACCGGTGCCGGCACCCAGACCTTCCCGGTCGACCCGTGGATGGTCGAGCGCATTGATGTAATCCGCGGCCCGGCCTCGGTGCTGTACGGTGAAGGCGCCACCGGCGCGGTGGTCAACGTGATCCCGAAAAAGCCCTTCGCCGGCGAGATCAGCAACCACCTGCGCCTGGGCTATGGCTCCTGGGACCGTCAGCAACTGGGCCTGGACAGCGGCGGCAGCCTGAGCGAGCGCCTGAGCTACCGCGTCACCCTCAACCAGCAGGCCGGCAACGGCTACATCGACCGCACCGACTCGCGCAGCCTGGCCCTGAGTGCCGCGCTGCGCTTCGATGCCAGCGACGACCTCAGCTTCACCCTCGCCCACGAGCGTGGCGATGCACAGCCGGCCAACTACTACGGCACGCCGCTGATCGACGGCCATCTGCGCAGCAGCCTGGCCAAGAAGAACTACAACGTCAGCAACGACGTGCAGCGCTACCATGATGAGTGGACACGCTTCACCACCGACTGGGCCATCAACGACAGCGTCTCGGCCAGCAACCAGCTCTACTTCATCAAGAGCCGCCGCCACTGGCGCAACGCCGAGCAGTACGCCTGGGACGCCGACAACGGGGTGGTGCAGCGCGGCAGCTTCCTCGAGATCAAGCACAACCAGGAGCAGATCGGCGACCGCCAGACGTTCACCTTCGATCACACACTGTTCGGCCTGGCCAGCAAGACCGTGGTCGGTGCCGAGTACAACCGCATCCGCTTCAACATCGACAGCAACTGGCCCTACGACGACGGCAGCACAGACCCGCTCGATCCTTGGCAGCCCACGCCCGGTGCCTTCCATAGCGCCAGCCTGACCCAGCCGCAGTCGCTGTCGAGAACCAGCACCTTCGCCCTGTTCGCCGAAAACCGCACCCAGCTCACCGAGCGCCTGTCCCTGGTCACCGGCATTCGCCGCGACCAGAACCACATCGACCGCAGCAACTTGCTCGACGACACCCGCGGCGACCGCAGCATGCAGGGCGGCAACTGGCGCGCCGGGTTGGTGTTCGCCGTCACCGACGACCTGTCGTTGTACGGCCAGTACTCCACCAGCGAAGACGGCGTCGGCGACCTGATCACCCTGCGCCCCGAGCAGCGCCTGGACCTGACCGAAGCCAAGCAGACCGAGTTGGGCCTCAAGCAGCGCTTCTGGGAAGGCCGTGGCGAATGGACCCTGGCGGCCTATCACATCGTCAAGGACAAGCTGCTGGTCAGTGACCCGCTCACCCACACCAAGCAGCAGGCCGGCCAGCAGACCTCCGATGGCCTGGAGGCAAGCCTGGAACTGGCGCTGGGCAATCAGTGGCAGCTGTCGGCCAATGCGGCGCTGGTGCGGGCGAAGTACGACGAGTTCGACGAAGTGAGCGGCGGCATCGCCTACGACCGCTCGGGCAACCGCCCCACCGATGTGCCACGGCGCACCGCCAACCTGTGGCTGAGCAAGGGTTTCGGCCAGGCCGTCGATGCCGGCATCGGCCTGCGCTACGTCGACCAGCGCTATGCCACCACTGCCAACGACCAGCAGGTGCCGGGCTACACCGTGGTCGATGGCAACATCGGCTGGCAGGTGCTGCCGGACGTGCGCCTGGGGCTGCAGGTGAACAACCTGTTCGACCGTGAATACGCGATGTCGGCCTACAGCGGCGAGCAGTGGCTGCTGGGCGCGCCGCGTTCGTACTTCGCCACGGTCGATTACCGCTTCTGAGCCAAGGGCCTCTTCGCGGGTACTGTGCAATCCTGGGGGAATGCACGGCCCCTGTGGGAGCGGGTTTACCCGCGAAGATGACACCTCGCTGCCTGGCACGGGCTATGCCCGTGTTCGCGGGTAAACCCGCTCCCACAGAGCGGCGGTGCGCCGATGCGACTTGCCCCGCGATGAGGCCGCCGGTGCTTGTACATCACCGCGCAAGCTGATCGACTAGGGCAAGCCCCCGCCCAAAGCAGCATGCCATGACCGATATCCCGCAAATCCCCGAGCCGCCCGTGCATTCGCTCGACCAGCCGCATACCGTGCTGTTCCTTGCCTATCCGCAAATGGGCCTGCTCGACCTGACGGGCGCCCAGACGGTGTTCTGGGCCGCAACCAAAGCCCGCGCCGAACGCGGCTTGCCCGGCTACCGGGTGGTCACCGCCAGCCTAACCGGTGGTCTGGTGCCCACCGCAGAAGGGTTGGCGGTCGGTACCGAACCTTTGCCGCCCTGGTTGCACGAACCGCTGCACACACTGGTGGTGCCGGGCGCCCCGGAGATCGTCCGCACCCTCCCCGAACACGGCGAACTGGTCGACTGGCTGCGCCTGGTCGCCGCCCGCGCCCGGCGCACCGCCTCGGTGTGCAGCGGCACCTTCCTGCTGGCCGCCGCCGGCCTGCTCGACGGCCGCCGGGCGGCCACCCACTGGGCCATGTGCGACGCCCTGCACCAGCGCTTCCCGGCCATCGAGGTGGATGCCGAATCGATCTTCGTGCAGCAGGACCAGGTGTGGACCTCCGCCGGGGTAAGCGCCGGCATCGACCTGGCCCTGGCCCTGGTCGAGGCCGATTGCGGCCGCGAGGTGGCCATGCAGGTGGCGCGCGAGCTGGTGGTGTTCCTCAAGCGCCCCGGCGGGCAGGCGCAATTCAGCGAGTTGCTCAAGGCCCAGGGTGAGGACAGCGCCGTCTTCGACGCCCTGCACCTGTGGCTCAACGACCACCTGGGCGACCCCCGCCTGAGTGTCGAACGCCTGGCCGAGCAGGCGCGCATGAGCCTGCGCAACTTCACCCGGGTGTACAAACAGAAGACTGGCCGCACCCCGGCCAAGGCCATCGAACTGTTCCGCCTGGAAGCCGCCCGCCGCCTGCTGGAGAACTCCACCCAGCACATCGAGCAGATTGCCCGCCACTGCGGCTTTGCCAGCGAGGAACGCATGCGCCAGGCGTTCCAGCGCCACCTGGCAGTCACCCCGCGCGACTACCGCGCGCGCTTCGCCCGCAGCGTGCCGCTGGCCGAAATCCAGGGTTCTTTGGCCTAGGGCGCAACGCCGGCCACGCTTAGCATCCTTGCTGCGTCAACCATCCTCATCGCGGGGCAAGCCCGCTCCCACAGTGCCGTGGGAGCGGGCTTGCCCCGCGATGGGCCACAGGTCGGACCAGGCCCCACCCAGCAGCACCAGGCGTACCCTTTTCCCACTGCCGTGCCCGAACCGACAATTCCAACTATCCGCGGTATTCGGAACCTCCAGGAGCACCCTCATGAAACAGATCCTGATCATTGGCGCAGGCTTCGCCGGGCTGTGGAGCGCCCTGGGCGCCGCGCGCCAGCTTGACCTGCACGGGCGCGACGACGTCGCCATCACCGTGCTCGCCCCCCAGGCCGAGCTGCATGTGCGCCCGCGCTTCTACGAACCCGAAGTGCACACCATGGCCGCGCCGCTGCAGGCGCTGTTCGATGCGGTCAATGTGCGCTTCGTCAAAGGCAGCGCCAGCCACATCGACGAAAAAAACCGTCAAGTGACCTACCGCGCGCCCGGCGGCATCGAGTCGAAACTGAGCTACGACCGCCTGATCATGGCGTGCGGCAGCCTGCTGAACCGCCCCGACATGGCCGGTATCGAGCATGCCTTCGATGTCGACAAGATCGACTCGGCGTCGCGCCTTGAACAACACCTGAAATCCCTCGCCGGCCGGCCAGACAGCCCGGCACGCAATACCGTGGTGGTGGCCGGCGGCGGCTTCACCGGTATCGAGACCGCCACCGAACTGCCGTCGCGCCTGCACAAGATCCTGGGTGATCGCGTGAAACCACGGGTGATCGTGGTCGACCGCGGCCGGACAATCGGCGCCGCAATGGGTGACGGCATCCGCCCGGCCATCGAGCAGGCCAGCGCGCACCTGGGCATCGAATGGATCTGCGGTGCCACGGTGGCCTCGGTGGATGATGGCGGCGTGATGCTCGACAACGGCCAGCGCATCGACGCCAGCACGGTGATCTGGACCGTCGGATTCAAGGCCAACCCACTCACCGAACAGATCAGCGGTGAACGCGACCGCCAGGGCCGCCTGCACGTCGACGGCAACCTCAAAGTCATCGGCAATGAGGCGGTGTACGCCGCGGGCGACGTGGCCTACGCAGCGTGCGACGAGGTCGGCAACCATGCGGTGATGTCCTGCCAGCACGCCATCCCGCTGGGCCGCTATGCCGGCAACAACGCCGCCGCCGAACTGATCGGCGTGGCGCCGATGACCTACAGCCAGCCCAAGTACGTCACCTGCCTGGACCTCGGCGCCTGGGGCGCGGTGTACACCGAAGGCTGGGAGCGCACGGTGTCGCCGCCGACCGACAAGGCCGAGGCCAAGGTGCTCAAGCACCAGATCAACTCGATCTGGATCTACCCACCAGCTGCGGATGATCGTGCGGCGGCGCTGGCGGCGGCTGATCCGCTGATCCCGGTGGCCTAGCCAAAGCCAGCGCGGTCACTGTAGGAGCGGCCTTGTGTCGCGAAAGGGCTGCAGAGCAGCCCCAGCAATCTTGAGCTCAGTCTACGATCCCGGGGGCGCTGCGCGCCCCTTTCGCGGCACAAGGCCGCTCCTACAAAAGGGCAGCGTCAATCACTGGTCATTGATATCAGCTATGCATCCAATGCATTTGCCCCTCGCGCCGAACCCATGGCATAGATGCTCGATCAAGCCTTCCAGGAGTTTCCGCGCATGAGCAAGCACCCCTACGTCCCGCCCAAGGTCTGGACCCACGAGGCACCTTCCGGCGGCCAGTTCGCCAGCATCAACCGCCCGATCGCCGGCCCGACGCATGACAAACAGCTGCCGCAGGGCTTGCACCCGCTGCAGCTCTATTCCCTGGCCACCCCCAATGGCGTCAAGGTGACCATCCTGCTCGAAGAATTGCTGGCCCTGGGGCATACCGGCGCCGAATACGACGCCTGGCTGATCCGCATCGGCGAAGGCGACCAGTTCGGCAGCGGCTTCGTCGGGGTCAACCCGAACTCGAAGATCCCCGCCCTGCTCGACCGCAGCGTCGAACCGCCGGTACGGGTGTTCGAGTCTGGCTCGATCCTGCTGTACCTGGCCGAAAAATTCGGCGCCCTGCTGCCCAAGGATCCGGCCAGTCGCACCGAAAGCCTGAACTGGCTGTTCTGGCAGATGGGCTCGGCGCCCTACCTGGGCGGTGGTTTCGGCCACTTCTATGTGTACGCGCCCGAGAAGTTCGAGTACGCCATCAACCGCTTCACCATGGAAGCCAAGCGCCAACTCGACGTGCTCGACCGTCGCCTGGCCGAAAGCAGCTACCTGGGTGGCGACCAGTACAGCATCGCCGACATCGCCGTATGGCCGTGGTATGGCCAGCTGGTACGCGGCAACCTGTATGGCGCCGCGGAGTTTCTTGCGGTGCACGAATACCCCAACGTGCAACGCTGGGCCGAAGCCATCGCGCAACGCCCGGCAGTACAGCGTGGCACCCGGGTGAATCGGACCTGGGGCGATGAAGCGAGCCAGGTTCCCGAGCGCCATTCGGCGGCCGACCTGGGCTGATCACAAAGGGCCGCTCAGCCACGCTGGGCGGCCTGGATACAATGGTGGCACTTTGCCCTAAAGTTCCTCGCCTTGCAGCCGTAATCCTTGTTCAGCCTTTCTCTCGCACAAGGATTTACCGGCTTGAAGCAATTCCTTAAATGCACCGTCCTCGCGGCCATGCTGTCGATGGGCGGCTGCGTGTCCTTCCAGGTCACCGGCCCCATCAACGCCCCTGTCCACCCCGTCGCCGTCACCAGCCCGCGCACCGCACAGGTCGCCGATGTCACGGTGTCCGCCCCCGGCCTCGACCAGGCTACCCGCGAGGCCATCAGCCGCTCGCTGACCAAAGACCTCGACCGCTACGTGGACAAGGCCGGCTATTTCAAGTCGGTCAGCGAGTACCCCACCCGCCTGGGCGAACAGGACGTGGTGCTGAAGTTCGACTTGACCTCGCTCAAGGGCCGTCGCGCGCCGCACCCTGGCTATTTCCCCGGTGCGCTGCTGACCCTGACCCTGTGGATCTGGGTCAACGGCCCGATCTACGTGGACAGTTTCGACCTGGCCGGCGACCTGGTGATCGTCGACCGCGACGGCGTCGAGCTGGCCCGTAGCAAGGACCAGATCACCTTCAAGCACAACGTCGGCCTGTACGGCGGCGACTACTGGGCACCGACCATCATGGGCGGCAAACAGCTGTCGCTGCTGGTCGGCGAGTTGCTGGACAGCGCCACCGTGCAATTGGCAAAACGTTAAATCAGGAATCGATACATGAACGTGCTTAAACAAGGATTGCTGCTCGGCGCATTGCTGCTCGGCGGCTGCGTCTCCTACTCCACCGGCGACCTGGCCCCGGTCGGCACCTGGCCGCCTGCGGCCAGCAGCGAAGCGGCCAAGCCCAGCGCCTACCTGCGCACCACCGCGCTGTACCAGGTCAACGACAATCCGGCCACTGCCGCCGCCGGCGCCCACGCGCAGATGTGGGAGAAGGCCATCAGCGAGACCTACCAGGAATCCGGCCGTTTCACCCAAGTCAGCACGCGCAAGGTCGAATCGGACCTGTACGCCGAATCGACCCTGACCAACCATGAGCAGTTCGTCATGGCCTCGGCGTTCATCACTGGCTTCACCTTCTTCATCATTCCGTCCACGGCGAAGAACACCTTCACCCTGCAGACCGTGTTCAAGGACAAGGAAGGCAAGGAAGTCGGGCGTATCAGCAAGAGCGAGTCGGTGCGCACCTGGATGCAACTGGTGCTGATCGTCGGCCTGCCGTTCCAGGCCGACACCCGCGACGTGGTCCGCGAGCTGGCGCGCAGCACCCTGGACGAAGCGGTGCAACGCAAGCTGCTGTAAGCGACCGGGCAACTGAAGTGAGCCATTCGCCGGCCTTGTCGGCGAATGGCACCAGCGCAATACCCACGCCCAGCACAATGCTGCGACGCAACGAAGCATTTCCCCACTGCATGCCTGCTCCGGCAAAGCCTTCTTGCTACACTCGCCGCCATGATTTTTCCACCTGCACAACTGTGGTGACAGCATGATCGAGGTAACCGAGGTTTCCATTGCCGAGCTGCGCGACGCGCTCGAGTCTGGCCGCACGACAGCGGTCGAGCTGGTCAAGGCCTATCTGGCGCGCATCGACGCCTATGACGGCAAGGACACCGCCACCGCACTCAACGCCGTGGTGGTGCGCAACCCTGAAGCGCTGAAAGAGGCCGAAGCCTCCGATGCCCGCCGGGCCCGTGGCGAAGTCCTCGGCCCGCTGGACGGCATCCCCTACACCGCCAAGGACAGCTACCTGGTCAAAGGCCTGACCGCCGCCTCTGGCAGCCCTGCCTTCAAGGACCTGGTCGCCCAGCGCGATGCCTTCACCGTCGAGCGCCTGCGCGCCGGCGGCGCCATCTGCCTGGGCAAGACCAACATGCCACCGATGGCCAACGGCGGCATGCAGCGCGGTGTGTATGGCCGCGCCGAAAGCCCGTACAACGCCGCCTACCTGACCGCGCCGTTCGCCTCCGGCTCGTCCAACGGCGCCGGTACCGCCACCGCCGCCAGTTACAGCGCCTTCGGCCTGGCCGAAGAGACCTGGTCCAGTGGCCGTGGCCCTGCCTCGAACAATGGCCTGTGCGCCTACACCCCGTCGCGCGGGGTGATCTCGGTGCGCGGCAACTGGCCGCTGACCCCGACCATGGACGTGGTCGTGCCTTATGCCCGCACCATGGCCGACCTGCTGGAAATCCTCGACGTGGTGGTGGCCGACGACGCCGACAAGCGCGGCGACCTGTGGCGCCTGCAGCCATGGGTGCCGATCCCCGCCGCCTCCAGCGTGCGCCCGGCCTCGTACCTGGCGCTGGCGGCCGATGCAGCCTCGCTCAAGGGCAAGCGCTTCGCCGTGCCGCGCATGTACATCAACGCCGACGCCGAGGCCGGCACGTCCGAGAAACCGGGCATCGGTGGCCCCACCGGCCAGCGCATCAACACCCGTGCCAGCGTGATCGAGCTGTGGAAGCAGGCGCGCCAGGCCCTGGAAGCGGCCGGTGCCGAAGTGGTCGAAACCGACTTCCCACTGGTGTCCAACTGCGAGGGTGATCGCCCCGGCGCACCCACCGTGTACAACCGCGGCATCGTCAGCAAGGAATTCCTCCATGACGAGCTGTGGGAACTGTCCGGCTGGGCCTTCGACGACTTCCTGCGGGCAAACAACGATCCCAAGCTCAACCGCTTGGCCGACGTCGACGGCCCGCAGATCTTCCCCCACGACCCAGGCACCCTGCCCAACCGTGAGGATGACCTGGCCGCCGGCATGGACGAGTACGTCAACATGGCCAAGCGCGGCCTGAAGACCTGGGACCAGATCGCCACCGTGCCGGATGGCCTGCGCGGCCTGGAGCAGACCCGCAAGCAGGACCTGGAAGACTGGATGGACGCCAAGGGCCTGGACGCGGTGCTGTTCCCCACCGTGGCCGATGTCGGCCCGGCCGATGCCGATGTAAACCCTGCCTCGGCGGATATCGCCTGGAGCAACGGTATCTGGGTGGCCAACGGCAACCTGGCGATCCGTCACCTGGGCGTGCCAACCGTGACCGTGCCCATGGGCGTGATGGCCGATATCGGCATGCCGGTAGGCCTGACCTTCGCCGGCAAGGCCTACAGCGACAACAATCTGTTGAAATTCGCCGCTGCCTTCGAGGCGACCGGCTCGCGCCGCATGATCCCGCCGCGTACGCCCAAGCTGTCCTGACCGACTGACATCGCGGGGCAAGCCCGCTCCCACGAGATTACCTTCGTGGGAGCGGGCTTGCCCCGCGATGCTTTCTACCCCGCTGGAATAATTCAACAAGGCATGCAAAAATCAACTAACTGTTGATAATGCGATGCCACCATGACGCCTTCCCAAGAGCGCCAGCTCACCCTCACCGTACTCAAGGCCACCCTTCAGGCCTTGGGCAGTGTTGTCCCGCGCAACGTCGAAATCCTCCTGCATGACCTCGACCACCCCGAACACTCGGTGGTGGCCATCGTCAACGGCCAACTCTCCGGGCGCCAGGTCGGCAGCCCGATCCTCGCTGCCCCCGAACAGGACCAAGGCTTCAAGGCCTTGATGCAGGCTGCCAATGGCCAGCCAGGCTGCACGCCTGTGGTACTGCCCGACTACCCCACCACACTCAAAGGCCGCAACCTGCGCAGCGCCACGGCGATCTTTCGCGACAGCGGCGGGCACCCGTTTGCCAGCCTGTGCGTGAACACCGATGTCACCGGCCTCGATGCCGCCATGGCCTTCCTGCAGCACTTCCAGCCACTGGGCGCCACGCCCGCCCCGGCCATGAGCAGCGAGCCCGCCGACATGGCCGTGCTGATGGCCGAGATCATTCACGACTCGCTGCAGCGCAGCGGCCAGGGCCGGATGAACAAGCAGGCCAAGGTCGAGGCGGTGCGGGTGATGCAGGAACGCGGGCTGTTCATCGTCAAGGGCGGTGTGGAGAAGGCCGCCGAGGCCCTCGGCGTGACCCGCTACACCATCTACAACTACCTGGAGCAGCTGCGCGGCGAGCACGCGCCGGCTGCCCGCGACTAACAATCTGGAGTTCCCATGCCACTGCACATCCAAACCCCGCTGATCGAATCCCGCCCCCTTTCGCTGAGTGCCGGCCGCCCGGTGTGGCTCAAGCTCGAGGCCCTGCAACCCTGCGGCTCGTTCAAGCTGCGCGGGGTCGGGCATGCCTGTGAAATACACCGGGCCCGTGGCGCGCAACATTTCGTCTCGTCGTCGGGCGGCAATGCCGGGCTGGCGGTGGCCTATGCCGGGCGCAAGCTGGGGCTGCCGGTGACCGTGGTGGTACCCGAAACCACCACCGAGCGGGCCAAGGAGCTTTTGCTGCTCGAAGACGCCAAGGTCGTGGTGCACGGCAGTTCGTGGCAGGAGGCCAACGCCCATGCCCAGACGCTGCTGGGGCCGGACGATGCATTCATCCACCCCTTCGACGACCCGCTGCTGTGGGCCGGCCATGCCAGCATGGTCGACGAAGTGGCGGCGACGGGCTTCAAGCCCGATGCCGTGGTGCTCTCGGTCGGTGGCGGCGGGCTGCTCAGCGGTGTGGTCGAAGGCCTGCAACGCAATGGCTGGCACGACGTGCCGGTGCTGGCGGTGGAGACCGACGGCGCGGCATCGCTGCATGCGGCCATGGCTGCCGGGCATACCGTGGAGCTGCCGGGCATCCAGTCGGTGGCCACCTCGCTGGGGGCCAAGCGGGTTGCCGAGCAGGCGCTGGCCTGCAGCCGTAGCCACACCGTGAATAGCCACCTGGTCAGCGACCGCGAAGCTTTGCAAGCCTGCGAAAGGCTGCTGCGCGATCACCGGGTGCTGGTCGAACCGGCCTGCGGTGCGGCGCTGGCGTTGCTGCAGCGGCCAGAGGTGTTCCAGGCCTACGGCAATGTGCTGGTGATCGTCTGCGGTGGCGCGACCGCAACACTGGAGCAGATCCGCGCCTGGCTGGAACAGGTGGCCTAGGCCCTGCTCGCGGGTACAAGCCCATGGCAGGCCAACCGGGTATCGCTATATACTTTTCAACATAGCGATTCAGAAGTCCTGCCTCAGCCATGTCCAGTATCCGTGACCGCAACCTGCAACTGATCCTCGAAGCTGCCAGCGAAGAGTTCGCCCAACACGGCTTCGCCGCCGCCCGGGTCGAGGCCATCGCCACCCGCGCCGGCCTGCCCAGGGCCAATGTCTTCTACTACTTTCGCAAGAAGCAGCAGCTCTACACCGCCGTGCTGGACCTGGTGATGGAGCCCTTGCTGCTCGCTTCGCGCAGCCTTGCGGCCGAGGCCCATCCAGAGCACGCCCTGCCCCGCTACTTCAAGGCCAAGGCCGAGGTCGCCCGCCAGCACCCCCATGCCACGCGGGTCTGGCTCAAGGAAATGCTCCACGGCGGCCAGCGCCTGCCTGGCGAGCGCAGCGAGGCCCTGCGCCACAGCGCCCGGCAGAACCTCGCCTGCCTTGCGCAGTGGATGGAGCGCGGCCTGATTGCCCGGACCGCGCCGGAGCATCTGCTACTGTTCCTCTGGTCCACGCCCCTGGCCAGTTTCCGTTTCGGCGAGGCGCCCGGCAGCTCGGCGCAGCTCAAGCCGACGCGGGCGTCGACCCAGGCGCTGGCCGACCTGTTCCTGCGCGGCCTGCGCCCGGAGGCTAAGGTGCCGAAGTTGATCGCTATATAAAAAAATCATAACGAAATACACCCTGATGAGGAGTACCGGCATGACTGCCACCAACACTGCAAAGGAAGCTGTGGGTGCCCCCTATCAGCTGGACCTGATGAAACATGCCCAGCGCATGACTTGGCAGGCCGTCGAGCGCATCGCCCAGGGCATCCGCCCCGGCATGCGCGAATCCGAGGCCCGCGCACTGGGCCAGCAAGTGCTGGAAGCCTTGGGCATGCAGCGGATCTGGCACCCCACCCACATCCGTTTCGGCGCCAACACCCTGAAGACCTTCAAGCAGCGCTCCGAGGGTGACCCTGTGCTGGGCGCGGACGACATCTATTTCATCGACATGGGCGTGGTCTGGGAAGGCCATGAGGGCGATGCCGGCACCACCTTCGTCACCGGCAACGACCCACAGAAGATCGCCTGCGCCGCAGCGGTGAAAACCCTGTTCGACGAGGTCCAGGCGCACTGGCGCAGCCAGGGGGTGACGGGCATCGAGCTGTACGATTTTGCCGCCAAGCGCGCCCGGGAAATGGGCTGGAAGCTGAACCTGGAAATCAAGGGCCACCGCGTCAGCGACTTCCCCCATGCCATCTACCGGGCCGGTGACCTGGGCGCTTTCGACGGGCAGCCGGGCGCAGGCTTGTGGATCCTGGAAGTCCAGATCGCCCACCCCGAGTTGCCCTACGGCGCGTTTCACGAGGACTTGCTGGCCTGACCTGCCTTGATCGAAGCCGGGGTGAGCAAAGGGATTATCTCAGGCATCACCCCATCCGCACCGACCTCGATCAGCGCGAGGGTCACCGGCAGGCTGAACCGCCGCGGCCCGGCGCTGCCCGGGTTGAGATACAGACAGCCGTCCCGCTGTTCGATCAGCGGTTTGTGCGAATGTCCGGTGATCACCCACTGCACGCCCTCGTCCAGGTGCGCCGGCACATCGGCCAGATCGTGTACCAGCAGTACCTGCCAGCCTTGCACCTCGAACCTGTCCACGTCCGGCAAACCCTGGGCCCAGGGCAACGCCACGTCATTGTTGCCACGCACCACGCGTAGCGGTGCCAGCGCCGCAAGCGCCTCAAGCACCTGTGGCTTGCCGATGTCACCGGCGTGCACGATCAGCGCGCAGCCCTCGAGCGCCGCCAGCGCTTCGGGGCGCAGCAAACCATGGGTATCGGAAATAACGCCAACTTTCATTGCCCGCGCCTCGCTACCGGCCTTTGATCAGGATGGTCATATTCGTCTGTTTCAATAGGGCCGTTGCACCCCAAGCGCTCCCCTGCAGTGGGCCCCGGGCCACCGCATGATGGCGCTTTGTATAGGCAATGAGCGGCGACTCGGACGAAAAGCACCTTGCGCCCTTTCGAACTGTGGCAAGTGAAGGCACAATGCGTGTCCTTTTTTTGGCCGGCCTGGCCGGGGGCCTTTAAATGATCAAGACGCCGTACTACCTCATCGATAAAACCAAGCTGCTGAGCAACATGGAGAAGATCGCCTACGTGCGCGAACACTCCGGTGCCAAGGCCCTGCTTGCCCTCAAGTGCTTCGCCACCTGGTCGGTGTTCGACCTGATGCAGCAGTACATGGACGGTACCACTTCGTCCTCGCTGTTCGAGCTCAAGCTCGGCCGCCAGAAGTTCGCCGGCGAAACCCACGCCTACAGCGTGGCCTGGGCCGACGATGAAGTCGAAGAGATGCTCGAAAACTGCGACAAGATCATCTTCAACTCCATCGGCCAGCTCGAGCGCTTCGCCGAGCAATCCGAAGGCAAGGTGCGCGGCCTGCGCGTCAACCCGCAGGTGAGCAGCTCCGACTACCTGCTGGCCGACCCGGCGCGCCCGTTCAGCCGCCTGGGCGAGTGGGACCCTGAGAAGATCGAGAAGGTGATCGAGAAGATCTCCGGCTTCATGTTCCACAACAACTGCGAGAACGGCGACTTCGGCCTGTTCGACAAGATGCTCAGCCACATCGAGGAGCGCTTCGGCCACCTGCTGCACAAGGTCGAATGGGTCAGCCTCGGTGGCGGCATCCACTTCACCGGCGAAGATTACGCGGTGGACGCCTTCTGCGCGCGCCTGAAGCAGTTCTCGCAAACCTACGGCGTGCAGGTGTACCTGGAGCCAGGCGAAGCGGCCATCACCAACAGCGCCTCGCTGGAAGTGACCGTGCTCGACACCCTGTACAACGGCAAGCACCTGGCCGTGGTCGACAGCTCGATCGAAGCGCACCTGCTCGACCTGCTGATCTACCGCCTCAACGCCAAGATGGCCCCCAACGATGGCGCGCACACCTACATGGTCTGCGGCAAGTCGTGCCTGGCCGGTGACATCTTCGGCGAGTACCAATTCGACAAGCCACTGGCCATTGGCGATCGCCTGTCGTTCGTCGACACGGCGGGCTACACCATGGTCAAGAAAAACTGGTTCAACGGTTTGAAGATGCCGTCCATCGCGGTCAAGCAACTCGACGGCAGCGTCGAGGTAGTGCGCGAGTTCGGTTTCGAAGACTACGTTTCGAGCCTGTCGTAAGACGGGCTTTCATGAAGGAGAGCAGCTGAATTGAAGAAGAACGTTCTTATCATTGGTGCAGGAGGTGTCGCCAAGGTGGTGGCCCACAAGTGCGCACAGCATAACGACGAACTGGGTCGTATTGCGATTGCGTCACGGAACATCTCCAAATGCCAGGCCATCATCGACAGCGTCAAGGCCAAGGGTAGCCTCAAGGTACCCGCCGACATCCAGGCCTTCTCGCTCAACGCCCTCGATGTCGAGGCGACCAAGGCACTGATCCGCGAGACCGAATCGCAGATCGTGATCAACGTCGGTTCCGCCTTCCTCAACATGTCGGTGCTGCGTGCCTGCATCGATACCGGTGTCGCCTACCTGGACACCGCGATTCACGAAGAACCGGGCAAAATCTGCGAAACCCCGCCCTGGTATGGCAACTACGAGTGGAAACACCTCGAGGAATGCCAGCAGAAGAACATTACCGCCATTCTTGGTGTCGGCTTCGACCCGGGTGTGGTGAACAGCTACGCAAAACTTGCGCAGCAACAGTATTTCGACCGCATTGATTCGATCGACATCCTCGACGTCAATGCCGGTTCCCACGGCAAGTACTTCGCCACCAACTTCGACCCGGAAATCAACTTCCGCGAGTTCACCGGGCAAGTATGGAGCTGGCAGAACAGCCAGTGGACCAGCAACACCATGTTCGAGGTCAAGCGCACCGACGACTTGCCGGTGGTGGGTTCGCAGAACCTGTACCTCACCGGCCACGACGAAGTGCACTCGATCTCGAAGAACCTGAACGTACCGAACGTGCGCTTCTGGATGAGCTTCGGCGAGCACTACATCAATGTGTTCACCGTACTGAAGAACCTGGGCCTGCTCAGCGAGCAACTGGTGAAAACCGCCGAAGGCCTGGAAGTGGTGCCGCTCAAAGTGGTCAAGGCCGTGCTGCCCGACCCGGCCTCGCTGGCCCCGGGCTACACCGGCAAGACCTGCATCGGTGACCTGGTCAAGGGCACCAAGGACGGCCAGCCGCGCGAAGTGTTCATCTACAACGTGGCTGACCACGAAGAAGCCTACGCCGAGACCGACAGCCAGGGCATCTCGTACACCGCCGGCGTGCCGCCAGTGGCTGCTGCCCTGCTGGTCGCCCGTGGCGAGTGGGACGCCGGCCGCATGGTCAACGTCGAGGAACTGCCGGCCGAGCCGTTCCTCAAGGCGCTGGACGTGATGGGCCTGCCGACCCGCGTCAAGGATGAGAAAGGCGACCGTCCCTGGGACGCCTGATCATTCGAGACCAGATGCGCCCTTCAGGGGCGCATCTACTTCCATACTCCCGCCATCGGTAAACACCAGCCAGTTTGCCATACCGTTTGACCCGCATATAAACTCTTGTGTTCGACATACAGGAGTATCTTGCGCATGGAAAACACAACGAAATCTATAAACACTCACATCACAGAATATCTAGACTACTATCTAGCACACTCCAATCCGCGCTTCGCTGTCATGCTCAATGGCGACTGGGGCATAGGCAAGACTCACCTACTGCGCACCTACCTTAGCAAACACTCAAGCGAAACCTACGCCTACGTAAGTCTTTACGGGCTGAACTCATTCAGCGAAATCGATGAACTCATTATTACCGACGTCCACCCGGTTCTCGACGGCAGCCTTGTAAAGGCTATCGAAAGCCTGGGAAAATCAACGCTGGCTTACTTCAATCTGCAGACTGACCTTGGCCGCAAGCTACTGTTCAACAGATACAAGAGGCCAATTTACATATTTGATGACTTGGAGCGTTGCGGCCTCGCACCGGAAAAAGTGCTTGGCTACATAAACCAGTTCGTCGAACACGAAAACAAGAGAGTCATCATAATTGCCAATGAGCAGGAATTTGGCAAGAACGAAAAATATCTCAGATACCGGGAAAAACTAATTGGCAAGACACTTTCTGTGTCCTCCCCCCTGAATGATGCCTTGGCCTCATTCATTTCAGATCACGAGACACCGCATTTCAAAGACTTCATCACACCGCAGTCCGCACAAATCAAGCAGCTTTATAAGCTTTCCGGCATCAGTAGCTTGCGCATACTGCAGCAATCCCTCTGGGATTTCGAACGCCTATTCAACACGCTTAGTCCGGCGCACCAGAATCATTCCGGCGTGCTGCAGCATTGCCTGGAGCTCTTCTTCCCGCTTTCCTTTGCCTTCAAGGCCGGTCATTTGAGCGAGCAGGATATTCAGTCACGGCCACAAGACTCCCCTTTGAAAAAATTCGCCCGAGCACTCGCTGACGGAGAAGAACTGACCGGTTTCGAAAAACTAGAGAAGCAGTACGCCGGCTTTAATCTACGTGACCGGATACTCAGCAATCAGGACCTTGCCAACACGCTAGCGAAGGGCCTCTTCAAGCCAGCAGAGATCGAACATTCCATCACTCAGTCACGCTTCTTCCGCGAAGACTCCGAAACAGCACTTGAAACCCTATCCAATGCATTCAGCCGAAGCGAGGAAAAATTCCAGATCGCCCTCGCCAAATTCAACATCGAGTATCAGAAATTCACCTTCACAAGTATCGACGACATCCTGTCCAGTTTCAGCACCCGCGTCTGGCTAGCCAAGCAGCGATTTATCGAAGACACCCCCGATAACGTCATTGAGCAGGGCAAGGCATACCTTGACCACCAATACGAAAAACGACGTCTATCGCCCTTGAGCGAGTTCCACCTGACAGATCGGCAGTACAGCTTTTTCAACGGCCGCTTCCACAACTATTCCCGGAATGACGCGGAATCCAAAGAGTGCAGGGCGTTTTTTGACTACTATAAAGATTTGACTGGACGCATCATAAACGACTCCTATCAACAGATCACCGAGGCATTATTAACAGATATGCGGACGGACTCCGACCGCTACGTGTGGAAAATCTCCTTTGCCAGTGCCAATAGCGACGACCATGTTCCCACCCAGGCATTGACAACAATTAACCCTCTCGCCTTCACTGAAACGCTTCTTTCTCTTCCCAACGAGCAACAAATCACCGTATTGACAGCATTCTCACGACGCTACAATTTCTCAACCATAGACCTAGGTGCGGAGCGTCCATGGCTATACGCCTTGAAACAGCAATTGGAGAGCGCCAGACGCACGCGATCACATTTCGATCAACAACGCCTCAGCAGCAACATCGAACACTATCTCATGCCACATATTGGTAATTTTTATCAGCCAATAAACAACTGATACACCTCGCATTTCTCCGGAGCACAGTACGACGGCCTATACCGACTCACCGTGCTCCGGCCTCATGCATCAGGCTATTTGCGTGCCTCCAGAATCAGGTTGAACGGTGTCTGCGTCGCCCGCCGGAACCTGCTGAACCCCGCTTCCTCGAACACCGCCCGCAAGCGTGCCTCCCCCGCCTGCGCCCCCAGCCCCAGCCCAACCTCCTGCGACAGTGAATTGGGCGTGCAGATGAATGTCGACGCGGCATAGAACAAGCGCCCCACCGGGTTGATATTGGCATCCAGGCTGTCCTCGGCGAACGGCTCGACCAGCATCACCGTACCGTCATCCTTCAACGCCCTGTAGGCATGCCGCGCAGCACCGACCGGGTCGCCCATGTCATGCAGGCAATCGAAGAAGCACACCAGGTCCAGATCGTGGCCGGGGTAGTCCTTTGCCGACGCCTGCTGGAAGCTCACCTGCCCGCCCACTCCGGCATCCCGTGCCCGTTCGGTGGCGGTGGCCACCGAAGGCGCGTGATAGTCATAGCCGACAAAATGCGACTGTGGAAACGCCTGGGCCATGACAATGGTGGAGGCACCGTGACCGCAGCCCACATCCGCCACCTGCGCGCCGGCCTGCAGCTTGCTGACCACGCCTTCCAGCGCCGGCAGCCAATCGGCCACCAGGAAGGTGCGATAGCCCGGGCGGAAAAACCGTTCGGTGCCACTGAACATGCACGGGTGGTGGTCACCCCAGGCCAGCGCGCCATCGCCGCGCATGGCCTTCACCAGCTTGTCCTTGTCGTGGAACAGCGCCGCCAGCACCGCCGCGCCGCCGGCCATGTAGGCCGGCGAGTCTTCCAGCGCCAGGGTCATGGCCTGCTCTTCGGGCAGGGTGAAATTGCCTTGATCGTGCACCACGTAACCCGCCGCGGCCTGGCCATTGAGCCATTCGCGCACCAGCCGGGGCTGGCACCCGGTGCGCTCGGCAAGCACCTCGGGGCTGACCGGCTGGCTGTCGGCCATCGCCCGGTACAGGCCGAGCTCGTCGCCCAGCACCACGTTGGCCAGGGTCGCCGCGGCGCCCATGTCGCCCACCAGCTTGCCCATGAATTCGTGAAGCCTTGCCTCGTCCATGACCTGACCTCCTCTGCTCAGAAGGCCA
This sequence comes from Pseudomonas oryziphila, assembly GCF_003940825.1. Lineage (NCBI taxonomy): Bacteria > Pseudomonadati > Pseudomonadota > Gammaproteobacteria > Pseudomonadales > Pseudomonadaceae > Pseudomonas > Pseudomonas oryziphila. The sequence continues at coordinate 3,863,486 of NZ_CP034338.1, forward strand.
CCGTCGACGAAGTCCGGTCCGGGGCGGTGGTCGGATCGATGATAGGCCCACAGCAGAACCGGGCCCGGGCTTTAAGTCTAGACCCGCCTGCGCTATCTTCGCCGCGCTGCCGGCACACCCGCCACTACCGGACGGCCGCACCCGTGCAGCAAAGGAATTGCCACCATGTTCTCCAGCCGTACCCTCGTCCTTGTCCTGGGCGTTGCCTTCATCATCATTGACCAGTGGGTGAAGCTGATCGCCCTGGTAGCCCTCGATAACCACAGTTATGTCCTGGGTAACCAGAGCATCTGGCTCGATCTGGCCCTGAGCCTCAACCCCGGCGCCTTCCTCAGCCTGGGTGCCGGCATGCCGGCGCTGCTCAAGCAACTGATCTTCGTGGTCGCCGTGGGCGCGGTGTGCTGCTGGGCCAGCGTCTGGGCGTTCAGGCACTGGCAGGCGGCGCCGATCAAGGCCTTCGCCGCCTGGTTCATCGCCGTGGGCGGGCTGTCCAACTTGATCGACCGGGTGTTTCGCGAGGGGCATGTGGTCGACTACCTGGTGCTCAACATCGGCACGCTGCACACCGGCGTGTTCAACCTGGCGGATATCGCCATCATGGCCGGCGCAGCGGTGCTGATGGTGGATGCCCTGACCAGGCCAGCCAAGCGCTGAGCAACCACCGGTGCGCCGGCCTCAGCGCTTCGAGCACCGTTACTTCCGGGCTCGCGCCAACTGCTCCAGCAGCGCCTTGGCCAAGGCCTTGTCGGAGAACGGGTTCTGCCCGGTGATCAGTTCGCGATCGACCACAACATGCGGCTGCCAGGCCTCGGCATAGCTCATGCTGCCACCCGCGCCGGCCATGGCCTTGGCCGGGTAGAACTGCAGGCGCTCACCCTTGAGTGAACCTTCGAACACCTGCTCCTCGGGGTCGGAGAAGATGGTCATGCGGTAGCCCTGATAGCTCCAGTCGCTGGCCGCCGGGGTTTCGCCACGGGCCAGGGCGGCGCGATAGGCCGCCGGGTCCTGCTGGGCCGACAGCAGCGTGATCGGGCCATGGCAGATGGCGGCAGTGGGCTTGCCGGCCTGATGGAAATGGCGCAGCAAGGCACCGACCTCTGGGTTGTTGGCCAGGTCGATCAGCGGTGCATGGCCGCCCGGGATGAAGATCCCGGCGTAGCGATCAAGGTCACCGGCCAGCACTTCCTTGACCGACAGCGTGTCATGGATGCCCGGCAAGCCCTCGACCACCTGCTGGATGCGCTGCATCTCGGCCTTGTCGCCGCCGAAATACATCGGGTCGATCGAGCGCTCATCCACCTGCGGCGCATTGCCCTTGGGCGTGACCAGCACCAGCGCGTAGCCCGCCTTGAGCAACTGGTCGGCAGGCACGCCGAATTCGTTGAGGTAATAGCCCGTGGCGTATTGCTTGCCATCCTGGAGCGCCAGCTGGTGTTCGCTGGACAGCAGCACCAGCACTTCGCCCTTGGGCGCGGCGACGGCAGCACCGGCCACCAGTGCGCTGGCCAGGGCGATGGGTGTGAAGATTTTCATGCAGATGTCCTGATCAGTTGAAGGGTGCGAGGTTCAGTGGGCGGGCCAGTTGGACCCGGGTCGGCGCGGCCAGCCACGCGCCAGTGGCGGCGCGGTAGGCCTGGTAATGAGCGCTGTTGCGATGCGCCTCGACCGCAGCCTCATCGACGTACAGCTCGAACAGCTCGAACGCCAAGGGCTCACCCTCGCGGACAAACAGGTCGTAGCGCAGGTTGCCGGGCTCGGCACGGCTGTGTTCAACCATCAGCTGCAGGGCCTGGGCGGCTGCCTGATAGTGCTCGGGGCTGGGGTGGATCGTGGCGAAAATGGCGATGGACATGGGTATGTTCCGTGCAGGTTCGAATTGACTGGGCCCATGCTAGCCATCGCGTTAGGATTCGATAATTCGAAAGCTTTTATTGCTGCGATTCAAAATATGAATATCACCAACAAAGACCTCAACCTGCTGCACCTGTTCCAGGTGCTCTACGAGGAACGCAACGCCTCCCGCGCCGCCGAGCGCATGGCCCTCAGCCAGCCGGCGCTGAGCCACAAGCTGAACAAGTTGCGCCACCAGTTCGGCGACCCGCTGTTCGTCCGCGCGCCACGCGGGCTCACGCCTACGCCTCGAGCCCATGAACTGGCGCCGCAGGTGCAGGTGTTGATTGGTCAACTGCAAAGCTTCTTCGAGCGCTGCGATGGCGAAAACTTCCTCGCCCGCCCTGCCCGCCTGCACCTGTACAGCACCGACTACCTCGAGCAGACGCTGCTGCCCAGGTTGCTGCCGATCCTGCGCAGCCAGGCACCAAACCTCACCCTGGTCACCCACAACACCCGTGGCGAATTGCCCCGCGAGGCGCTGGAGAAAGGCACCTGCGACCTGGCCATCGCCGGTTTCTACACCGGCCTGCCAGACACCTTTCACCAGCAACGGTTGCATGGCGAAGACTTCGTGGTGCTGGCTTCACGGGGCAACCCAAGGCTGACCGACGGCTTGAGCCTTGAGGCCTTCGTGGCCTGCGAGCACCTGATCACCACCCTGACCGGCGACCTCGACGGCCGTGTCGACCGCGCCTTGCGCGCCCTGGGCCATGAGCGGCGGATTGTCGCCGGGCTGTCCAGTTTCATCGCCCCGACGCGACTGGTCAGTGGCACCGACCTGTTGCTGACTTGCCTGCGCTCCCTGGCCGTCGATGCGCTGGAGCGCGACGCCGAACTGTGCATCCACCCGCTGCCGCTGACGCTGCCACAGGTGGAGGTGATGCAGATCTGGCATGAACGAACCCATGCCGATCCGTTGCGGCGCTGGTTCCGTCAGCAGGTGCGAGAGGTGGCGGCGCAGGTGGGTGCGTAATACTGCTGGATGCGCTACGGCCCATCGCCGGCAAGCCGGCTCCCACTCCGATTGCGCATGGCTTGAGCTCAGCGCGGTCGAGGTGGGAGCTGGCTTGCCAGCGAAAAGACCGCAAAGCGGTCGCAAGGCTGAGTCAGGGCGCGGCAACCTCACTGGCCGGCGCCAGCTGCAGCACTGCACTGGTGTAGTCCCACTCCTCCTGCACCTTGTCCGGGTGTTCGTTCAGGCGGATGCCATACGACGGGATGATCTGCCTGACCTTGGCCTGCCATTCGGGCGTGGCCAGCTTGTCCTTGAACACCTTGCCCAGCAGGTCGAGCATGATCGGTGGCGCGGTCGAGGCCCCCGGCGAGGCGCCCAGCAGCCCGGCGATGCTGCCGTCCTTGGAAGTGACGATCTCGGTACCCAACTTGAGCACGCCACCCTGGTTCTCGTCCTTCTTGATGATCTGCACCCGCTGCCCGGCCTGCCACAGGCGCCAGTCCGCAGGCTTGGCCTCGGGGAAATAGGTCTGCAGCGCGGCAAAGCGATCATCGTCGGACTGCAGCACCTGGCCGACCAGGTACTGCACCAGGTCGAACTCGCGCACCCCGACCCGCACCATGGGCCAGGTGTTATGGATCGTGGTGCTGCCCAGCAGGTCCAGCAGCGAACCCTGCTTGAGGAATTTGGTGGAGAAGGTGGCGAACGGCCCGAACAGGATCATCCGCTTGCCATCGAGCACCCGGGTATCCAGGTGCGGCACCGACATCGGTGGCGCACCGGTGGCGGCGATGCCGTAAGCCTTGGCCATGTGGCGTTGAGCGATGGCCGGGTTGTCGGTGACCAGGAACGAGCCACCCACCGGGAAGCCGGCATAGTCCTTGGCCTCGTCGATGCCGGACTTCTGCAGCAACGGCAGCGCGGCGCCGCCGGCACCGATGAACAGGAACTTGGCGTCGGTGGCGGCGGTGCTGCCATCCTTGAGGCTCTTGTACTCGACGTGCCAGCTGCCATCGTCGTTACGGGTGATGTTCTCGACCTCGGTGGACAGCTTGAGGTCGAAGTTCGGCCGGGTCTGCAGGTAGCCCACGTACTGGCGGGTGATCTCGCCAAAGTTGACGTCGGTGCCGATCGGCGTCCAGGTCACCGCGAGCTTCTGGTTGGGGTCGCGCCCTTCCATCATCAGCGGCACCCACTTGGCGATCTGCGCGTGGTCTTCGGAATACTGCATGGGCTTGAACAGCGGGCTGGCCTGCAGCGCCTCATAGCGTTTGCGCAGGAAGCGGATGTTGTCATCGCCCCAGACGAAACTCATGTGCGGGGTGGTGTTGATGAACGAGCGTGGGTTCTTCAGCACCCCCTGCTTCACCTGCCAGGCGAGGAACTGCCGGGTGATCTGGAACGATTCGTTGATCTCCACCGCCTTGCTGATGTCGATCTTGCCGTCCTTCTCCGGCGTGTAGTTGAGCTCGGCCAGGGCCGAGTGCCCGGTGCCGGCGTTGTTCCAGCCGTTGGAGCTTTCTTCGGCTACCTTGTCCAGGCGCTCGACCATTTCCATCGACCAGCCAGGCTCCAGCTCGTTGAGCCACACGGCGAGGGTGGAACTCATGATGCCGCCGCCCACCAGCATCACATCGACCTTCTTCGTGTCCGCCGCCTGGGCGCTAGCCAGGCCCAGTACAACGATGAGGCCGGCCAGCCCCCATCTGCTTCTCTTGGTGATTTTCATGGTCGCTCCCGCGAGTCGCAGTGCGTCCCGCTCCGATGCCTACCCGTGCCCACCTGCCCATGCGCCCAACATGGCCCATGACCAGTGCATTCGGCAGCAAGCTTAGCTGACTGGGCTGCTCGGGTAGGGAAAGCCGCGATGTTGAGGCAAGTTCTGTTGCAAAGTACGAGATGCTTCCACGATGCTTGATGGCTTTGAAGACCACAGCACAGGCCATGGACAAGGACATGCATTGATGGACATTTTATGGATCCCGCTATTCATGGTGCTGATTGCGTTCCTGGTGGTGGCCTCGGTGATCGATCATCGGCGACGCAAGCAGGGGTTGCTCGCCCTGCGCCAGCAAGGTTTCGAGTACATCTTCAATGGCAAAGGCAAAACGTACCTGGCATTCAACCTGTCTGAGGCCACGATCCGCATCGGTAACTTCGGCACAGCGCAGTGTATGCAACGCCCGGTCAGCATCATTTCGCACTTTGAGTGGAAATGGGTCGAGCAGAACGCCGCCAAACGGGAGAACCGCTTCGTGTTCTTCCTCTGCGACCTGGATATTTCCATGCACGAAGTCTTCTACAGCGCCAACGAACGCCTGGCCGAAGTCGAATGGGCCAAGCTCCAGGCGGTGTACAACCATGCTATCTCCTACCAGACACAGGTAATCGAGCAAATGCCAAGAACCGACACCTACGATCTTTTCATTTCCCACGCCAGCGAAGACAAGGAAGCCTTCGTCCGCCCCCTGGTCAACGCGTTGCAGGCACTGGGCCTGCGAGTATGGTACGACGAGTTCACGCTGGAGATCGGCGACAGCCTGCGCCGGTCCATCGACCATGGCCTGGGTAATTCGCGGTTTGGCATCGTGGTGCTCTCTCCTTCGTTCTTTGCCAAACAATGGACCCAGTACGAGCTTGACGCCCTGGTCAACCGCTCCATGTCCGGCGAGAAAGTGGTCTTGCCCATCTGGCACGACGTGCAGCACCCGGAAGTTGCCCGTTACAGCCACAGCCTGGCAGACAAGGTTGCATTCTCATCGTCGGCGCTGAGTATCGATGAAATGGCGACGGCGTTCCTGCGCGTTGTACAGCGCGAACTGCACTGAAAACACCGCGGCGTATTCACGACACTTGTCTTCTCGACGCCCTATCAATACTGTATGCATGAACAGCACTCATAAGGCATGTGCATGCAACTGATCGCCAAACTCGGCATCCTCGCCGACGCCGCCAAATACGACGCTTCCTGCGCCAGCAGCGGCGCGCCCAAGCGCGGTTCGCGTGGCCGTGATGGGCTGGGCGCCACCGACGGAACAGGCATCTGCCACAGCTTCACCCCCGACGGGCGCTGCGTGTCGCTGCTCAAGGTGCTGCTGACCAACTTCTGCCTGTACGACTGCCAATACTGCGTCAACCGCCGTTCCAGCAACGTGCCGCGGGCACGCTTCAGCCCTGAGGAAGTGGTGCGCCTGACCCTCGATTTTTACCGGCGCAACTGCATCAGCGGGCTGTTCCTGAGCTCCGGGATCATCCGCTCGGCCGACTACACCATGGAGCAATTGATCCGGGTGGCGCGCCTGCTGCGCGAAGAGCACAACTTCCGTGGCTACATCCACCTCAAGACCATCCCGGATGCCGACCCGCTGCTGATCGAGGAGGCCGGGCGCCTGGCCGACCGGCTCAGCGTCAATATCGAACTGCCCACCGATGCCAGCCTCCAGCGCCTGGCCCCGGAGAAGCAGGCCAGCACCATCCGCCTGGCCATGGGCGTGATCCACCAGGGCCAGCAAGCGGTGGCCAACGAGCCTCGGGCGCCGCGCTTCACCCCCGCCGGGCAGAGCACCCAGGTGATCGTCGGCGCCGACGCCACCGACGACAGCACCCTGCTGCGCAACGCCGAATCGCTGTACCAGGGCTACGGCCTCAAGCGCGTGTACTACTCGGCCTTCAGCCCGATCCCCGACAGCCCCGCCAGCGTGCCCCTGGCGGCCCCGCCACTGCTGCGCGAGCACCGCCTGTACCAGGCCGACTTCCTGTTGCGCGGCTATGGCTACAAGGCCGGCGAGCTGCTGGGCGCAAGTGGCAACCTGGCGCTGGACATCGACCCGAAACTGGCCTGGGCGCTGGCCAACCGCGAGGTGTTTCCGCTCGACGTCAACCGCGCAGAACCGGCGCTGCTGGCGCGCATCCCCGGCATCGGCCTGCGCAGCGTGCAACGCATGGTGGCCCTGCGTCGCGAACGGCGGATCCGCTACGACGACCTGATTCAGCTGCGCTGCGTGCTGGAAAAAGCCCGCCCGTTCATTGTCACCAGCGACTACCGACCGGCCCAGGCCGAACTGCGCAGCGGGCTGTTGCGCGAGCGCCTGCGCGAACCCCAGGCCCCCGTGCAGATGGGGTTGTGGGGGTGATCGCGCTCGATTGCGACGACTGCTTCGCCACCTGGCGCGACCAGGCCAGGCGCCTGCTCGGCCACGGTATCGACCCGGCCGAAGTCACTTGGAGCCAGGGCCCGATGGACGACCTGCTGGCCGTCCCGGAGGCGCTGCCCGAAGGCCCAGGCCCCTTCCATGCCCGGGTGCCGGCGGCCTTGCTGGCCCAATTGGAGCAGGCCGGGCGCTACCGCGGTGAACAGCGCTGGAACCTGCTGTACGAAGTGCTCTGGCGCGTCGCCCACGGCGACCGCACCGCCATGCTCGCCGGCGACCGCCTGGGCAGCGAGCTGCAACGGCGCATCAAGCAGGTCGGCCGCGAAGCCCACCACCTGCATGCCTTCGTGCGCTTCGTGCCACTGCCTGCGGCGCTGGCCGAACACCTGCAGCTGGACCTGGTGGCCTACCACGAACCGGCCCACGACATCCTCGACAGTGCCAGCGGCCACTTTGCCGAGCGCCTGGGGCGCCAGCGCTGGCTGATCGCCACGCCCCGCGACGGCGTGCGCTACGACGGTGCGTCGCTCGAATACCAGCGGCGCTGCCCCGAAGCCTGGCAGCAGTGGGCGCGCACTGCCGAAGACCCCGACGCCGAGCTGTGGCTGACCTATTACCGCCACACCTTCAACCCGGCCCGGCTCAACCCCGACGCCTTGCGCCAGCATCTGCCCGGGCGGTTCTGGCGCCACCTGCCGGAAGGGCCGCTGATTCCGCAACTGGTGGGCCAGGCGCGCCACGGCAAGCAGCGGGATGGCCAGGCACGGGAAGTGGCGCAACAGCGTGGCAAACAGATCAGCGCCAGCCCCGCACGGCCTGTCAGGTCGCCTACCTCCGAGGCTTGAGCAGCGTGCGTTAGCCCTGCAAAAACCATTCGCCCGAATGGCAATTGTGAAAAATACGTCAAATTTATATCCGGCCGGGCTATGACCAGGCGAGGAATCCTGACAGACTTATTGCTAATCATTCTCATACGTACTAGCAGTAAGGATAAAGCCCGGCATGTCTCCGCTTCGCTTGCCCCGCCGCTTCACGCCCACGCGCAACCTGCTGGCCATGGCTGTCTGCATGGCCTCCCTGCCCCTCGCCGTCGCCGCCGAACCGCCGCAAACCGATGCACCGGCCGTGCTCGAACTGGGCGCCACGGCCATCAACGACAGCCGTCTGGGCAGCACCACCGAAGGTTCGCAGTCGTACACCACCGGAGCCATGTCCACGGCTACAAAGCTGCCGCTGACCATGCGCGAAACACCCCAGTCGGTGACCGTGATCACGCGCCAGCGCATGGACGACCAGGCCATGACCAGCATCAACGATGTGGCCAAGTACACGCCGGGCCTGTTCCTCAACCAGTCCAACGGCCCGGGCCGCCAGACCTACACCGCCCGTGGCTTTGACGTCGACAACATCATGTACGACGGCATCCCCAGCGCGTACACCGGCTGGGTGGTCGGCGCCCAGCCTAACCTGGCGATGTTCGACCGGGTGGAAGTGGTGCGCGGCTCCACCGGCCTGGTCACCGGCGCCGGCACCCCCTCGGCCGCCATCAACCTGGTGCGCAAGCGCCCATTGGCCGAGCAGAAAGTCACCCTGACCGGTGCCGCCGGCAGCTGGGACAACTACCGCGGCGAGCTCGACGCCTCCAGCCCGCTCAACGACAGCGGCACCCTGCGCGGCCGAGTGGTCACCTCATACCGCGACGCCAACGGCTTTCGCGATGGCCAGGAAGAAGATCACGGCCTGTTCTACGCCATCACCGAAGCCGACCTGAGCGAAGACACCACCCTCACCCTCGGTTTCTCCCACCAGAAGGACAAGACCAACTTCTTCTGGGGCGCCATCCCCACCGACCTCGGCGGCCATCACCTGGACGTGTCGCGCTCGTACAACCCGGGCACCGACTGGGAGAACAAGGACCAGGAGATCAACACCCTGTTCGCCGAAGTGCGCCACCGCCTGGCCAACGACTGGAAGCTGCAGGTCAACGCCAACTACAGCGAGCAGGACGCGCTGTTCCGCGGCTCGTACCAGTCGCGCTGGAACGCCGCCAAGACCCTGAGCCGGACGGTCTACCAGTCGAAACACGACGAGAACCAGCTGGGTCTGGATGCCTTCGCCAGCGGCCCGTTCCAGGCTCTGGGCCGTACCCACGAACTGGTGGTCGGCGCCAGCAAGCGCCTCTACGACATGAACCAGGACAACTACAGCCCGTACAACACCGACTACCCCCTGGGGGGCGGCAAGCCCGGCTTCGTACACACCAGCAACAACCGCTACCTGATCAATCAGGAAGGCGTCTACAGCACCACCCGCCTGAGCCTGGCCGACCCGCTCAAGCTGATCCTCGGCGGGCGCCTGGACTGGTACGACTACGACCAGCGCGACAACGACGCCGGCGACTACAAGGTCACCCGCAAGGTCACCCGCTACGGCGGCCTGATCTACGACCTGGATGACCACCACTCGGTCTACGTCAGCTACACCGACATCTTCACCCCGCAGGACGGGCGCGACGGCTCCGGCAAACCGGTAACGCCGATCGTCGGCAAGAACTACGAGGTCGGCATCAAGGGCGAGTACTTCGACGGCGCACTGAACGCCAGCCTGGCCGTGTTCCGCATCGACCAGGAAAACCGCCAGGTCGAGGTGAAACTGCCGGACTGCCCGCAACTGAGCTGCTACCAGGCCTCCGGCGAGGTGCGCAGCCAGGGCATCGACTTCGAACTGCAGGGGGCGCTGACCGAGCAGTGGCAAATCGGTGGTGGCTATACCTATGCCCGCGTCCACACCGTCAAGGACCAGAACAACCCGCAGAACATCAACAAACCGCTCAACTCCGACACCCCCGAGCATCAGTTCAAGCTGTACACCACGTACCGCTTCCAGGGCCCGCTGGAAAAACTGCGCGTGGGTGGCGGCGTCACCTGGCAGAGCCGCATGTACAACGACATCGCCCTGGCCGATGGCAGCAGCTACCGCTTGATCCAGGGCGCCTATGCGGTTACCGACCTGATGGCCGGCTACCAGGTCAGCCCGCAGCTGGACCTGCAGCTCAACGCCAACAACGTGTTCGACAAGCATTACTACTCGTCGATTTCCGAATCGGTGGACTACGGTGGCGACACCTTTGGCGACCCACGCAACTTCATGCTGACCGCCAAATACAGCTTCTGACATCCGCAGGCGCATGGATGCGCCGCTCCCCAGCTCTGTCGCCAGGCGTGGATACAAACTCTCTACCCGGTTAGACTCCGCGCCTTTTCCAGCGAGCCCGCCCATGGCCAGGATTACCGGACGCAACGCCACCCTCTGCGGCCTCGCCGCGATCCTGCTGTGGAGCACCGCCTCGGGCCTGATCCGCAGCGTCAGCCAGCATTTCGGCGCCATTGGCGGCGCGGCGCTGATCTACACGCTGGGCGCGCTGTTGCTGCTGGTATTGCTGGGCAAGCCACGTTTGCGCAAGGCCTCGCCCTGGTACCTGCTCGGCGGCTCGGCGCTGTTCGTCGCCTACGAGATCTGCCTGTCACTGGCGCTGGGCTATGCCCTGGACAGCACCCAGGCGATCCAGCTGATGGTGGTCAACTACCTGTGGCCGAGCCTGACCGTGCTGCTGGCGATCGTGATGAACCGCCAGGCGGCGCGCTGGTATATCGTGCCAGGCACCGCGCTGGCACTGCTCGGCATCCTCTGGGTGGTGAGCAGCGATGGCCTGTCGCTGGCCAGCGTGCTCGCCAACATTCGCTCCAACCCATTGGGCTATGGCCTGGCTGCCAGCTGCGCGATCACCTTCGCGCTGTACTGCAACATCACCCGCCGCTACGCCGACGGGCAGAACCATGTAGTGCTGTTCTTCCTGCTCACCGCGGCGGTGCTGTGGCTCAAGTACGCCATCAGCGCAGAAACACTGCCGGCCTTCAGTACCGGCGCCAGCCTGGAACTGCTTGGGGCGGGCCTGTCCATCGCCGGCGGCTACGCGTTGTGGAACTTAGGGATCCTGCGCGGCAACCTGACCCTGCTGGCCACCGCCTCGTACTTTGCCCCGGTGCTGTCGTCGGCGTTCGCCGCGCTGTGGCTCGGCGCGCACCTGGCCCTGCAGTTCTGGCAGGGTGCGTTGCTGGTTACCCTGGGTTCTTTGCTGTGCTGGCAGGCGACCCGCCAACCTCGCTCGGGCGCCTGACGGCGAAGCGGCACACCTGCCCACCGCGCAGCATGCATTCCAGGTGCTGCGCCTCGCCGCCCCCCAGGGCGCCGATCAGCGCCAGGTCCAGTTCGCACACCGACGGGTGCGCCTTGGCCAGGTGGTGGAACACGCAATTGTGGGCGACGATCTCCGGCTCACCGGAGGAGCGGAAGAACACCGCCGCTTCATAGCCGGCCTGGTTCATGTGCTGCACGATCCGCGCCTCATCGACCACCTCATGCTCAAGGTCGGCAGCCAGCTTGCGCCCCAGGCCACGCAACAGCGCCAGCAAGGCGTCGCTGCCAAGCAGGCCGGCGACCTCATCGATCAGCAGGTTGGCCAGCAGGGGGTACTGCCGCGGGAACAGCTCACGGGCCTGCTCGGTGAGCTGATGCAGTTGCTCCGGCCGGCGCCCAGTGGGCCGGGTGGCACCGCGTTGCACCAGGCCGTCGCGCTCCAGCGCCGCCAGGTGCTGGCGCACCGCGGTACGGGTGATCGCCAGCGCCTGGGCCAGGTCATCGATGCTCATGCCCGCAGGCTGGTGCAACAGCGCATACAGCAGGTCACGCTGGGTACGGCCCAATCCTTCCAGCATTGGCGCAGGCTCCTGTTCAGAATTTGTCGGGGAACTGCTTGACCAACGCCCCGGCCAGGGCGTCGGCCAACACCAGCATGTGTTGGCGCATCATCTGCCAGGTCTGTGCTTCACCGGCGTAGTCACGGGCCGCCAGCTGGTCGATCTGTGCCACATGGTGACCGCCATGGGCGCTGAGCAGGGTCAGCAAGGTCGGTTCGGGCAGGTAGGGGTTGGCCTTGGCCAGGAACCCTGCGATGGCCTTGGCGTTGCCCGACAGCTCGTTGACCGCCGCCTGCTGCCCGGCCTTGTCCTTGGCCACCGTGGCATCGCTGTAATGCTTGACCGCGCCCCAGTGCCCGGCCAGCAGCTTGAGCATCTGCTCCGCCGCCGGTTGGCCATACAACGGCGCCAGGCTGTTGGCGATGGTGGTGGCATTGCTCACCACCTGCCTGGCCGCCGTGTCGGCCTGGGCCTTGTTGCCGGCCTGGTTGGCAACGGCGTAGTTGCGCACCCAGAACACATGCTCGACCCACAGATCGCGCAACGCCAGGCGCGTGCTCAGTGCGGCAGGCTCGGCGGCGGGCGCATCGGTGCTGGCCAAGGCCTGGTTGAAAAGCGGCTGCGCGCACAGGGCGAGCAACAGCAGTGCAGCAATCTTGATGTTCATGACGACACCCTCGAAGTGGATGACCCCCAACAAGGGTAATTTAAGCATCAAAATATGTTTTTATTGGCCGAAGCGCTGGATTCGGACCAATGGTCCACGGCTCATCCCTTGATGGCTTTCTCGATGGTTGCGATGTCGATCTTGCCCATGTCCATCATCGCCTCCCAGGCCCGCTTGGCTGCCGCCCGGTCGCTGCCAGCGACGGCCTGGGTCAGCACGCGCGGGCTGATCTGCCACGACAGCCCCCATTTGTCCTTGCACCAGCCGCACACACTCTCCTGACCGCCGTTGCCGACGATGGCGTTCCAGTAACGATCGGTCTCCTCCTGGCTGTCGGTCGCCACCTGGAACGAGAACGCCTCGCTGTGGCTGAACGCCTTGCCGCCGTTGAGGCCGATGCAGGGGACGCCCATTACCGTGAATTCGACGGTGATCACATCGCCCTGCTTGCCTGACGGGTAGTCGCCGGGGGCCAGGTGTACGGCGATCACCTGGCTGTCGGGGAAGGTTTGGGCATAGAAGTTCGCGGCCTCTTCAGCGTCGTGGTCGAACCAGAGGCAGATGCTGTTCTTCGGGGTCATGGTCGGGGTTCCCGGGGCACGAGGTCCCACGAGTCTAGCCCCCCTGCCCGCCCGCACTGGCGGTGCGCGATCAGCGGCCGGCCAGGGGGATCCACAGGTCAACGTAACCGCCACCGTGAATCGGGTCGAAATCGGCGCTGTACAGCTCGAACTCCGGCGCATCGGCCGCCTGGTAGCCGGACGCCGGCAACCACTGATTGAACACGGTGTAGACCGTCTGGTGGATCATCGACACATGGCCCTGGTGGCGGAACACCGCATAATCCCGCGCCGCCAGCCGGAAGTGGCTGAAGTTCGGCGGCAGGTCGCCGGCGCGGGCCACCTCGACCCCGGCGATGTACTCGAAACTGCCGTCGTCGCCGGGGTTGCAGCACACCCCGTAGGTGGCGTCGCCGACCTGGCCGGGCACACGCCCGACGTAGGGGTCGAAAGCCTGCCACAGACCAGGGATGCCTTCGTTGCGCTCGAAGGTGAAGCGCCCGCCGAGGCCGGCGATGATGAAGGCATCGCGGTGTTCGAAACGCGGTTCGGCAAGCGGGATGAAGTCGAGGGTTTTCATGCGCAGGGGCTCCAGCAAGGCAGAGGGGTCGTGGGCCTGGCCGCGCAGCTGGCTCGGCGGCATGCCGAACAGCTCGCAGAAGGCCCGGGTGAACGCTTCGTGAGAGCTGTAGCCAGCCGCCAGCGCTACTTCAAGGATGTCCGGGCAGCCACCGCGCAGGGCCTGCGCGGCACGGCTCAGGCGCCGGGCCCGCACATAGCGCATCACCGGCCAGCCGGTGGCGGCGGCGAACTGGCGTGCCAGGGCGAACGGCGAAAGCCCGAAGTGCCGAGCGACACGGCCCAGATCCAGGTCGGTGTCCAGGGCCGTCTCGATGTACCACAGGATGTGTTCGATGCTTCGCATTCCCTTGCTCCTCAGTCAGCGCCGCCACACTACCAAGGGTGTTGGCGGACGACTTGATCGTTCTTGCGCGTAGTCATCGCAACCTGTTTCAGCGAGCCTGTCCTTCGGCTCGATGCTGACTGAAGGCCAGGTGGTAACCGTTGCAGTCACGCACCCCGAACTCTCGCGAACCGTGCGCCATGTCCTGCAACGGCCAGGCGATGTCGGCTCGCTGCTTGACTTGGGCGAAGTAGCCCTCGACATCATCGATGATCAGGTAAAAGGTGCCGGAGCAGGCCACCGGCTGCTGCCACAGGTCCTCTTGGGTGAACACCAGTGTGCAGTCATGCAGGCGTGCGGTGAGGGTCGACTGCGCACTGTCGCTGACACTGAAGCCGAGCACGTCGCGGTAGTAGTCGCGTGTGCCTTTCAGGTCGGTACAACGCACAAGCAGGGCAATGGGCATGCTGGCCTCGTCGATGAAATCCATGTGCTGCGGATCATCACTGTTAACACCCCAGGCGACAAGGGCTGGCAGCGGGCAGCGATAGTGGCACAATGCCTCGTTTGCCACCTGCCCCTATCAAGGAGGATTCATGTTGTCGCGCTCCATCCCGGCCATCCTGACACTGGCCGCCACACTGCTGCTCGGTGCCTGTGCCACAGCCCCGCAGCCCCCCGCTCCACCGCTTGGCCCCGTGCTGCCGAGTACACCGCAACGCAGCCAATGGATCGAACAGACCCTGGCCAAGGACCCGCTCGTCAAGCCCAAGGACAAACCGGCTGTCTATCCGAACAGCGACGAGACTGTGGCCAAGCTGCGCAAAGAGCGCAACCTGCCTGTGCCGGATGAGTATTGGGCACTGTACAAACAGAACCTCGACACCCTGCGCGCCGACATGCAACAGCAGAAGGTTACCGGGCGCGCCGCCTACATCGCTGTCTACACCGACCAGCTCAACCGCGCCGACGACCAGACCCTGCAACGCCTCGCCACTGCGCCCGACAGCCTGGACAAGGCCAGCAGCCGGGCCTGGACCCAACGCATGGTCGATCGCCTGCTGACCTACATGGCGGATGACAACAAGGCCACCGTCACTACCCTGCAAAATCACATGCAACGCATGGCACTGATGGACCGGCAATACAAGATCTGCGCGCTGTACAGCGACTGCTGGGACAAGCCACCGTCCAAATGACCTGGCCGGCGCCAGGTTTGACGCCGGGCGCCGCAGCGTTCAAGGTCGGTGCTGCACAGAGCAACCCAGCCTTTCCCTG
The DNA here is from genome assembly GCF_003940825.1 of Pseudomonas oryziphila. Lineage (NCBI taxonomy): Bacteria > Pseudomonadati > Pseudomonadota > Gammaproteobacteria > Pseudomonadales > Pseudomonadaceae > Pseudomonas > Pseudomonas oryziphila. The sequence continues at coordinate 3,878,651 of NZ_CP034338.1, forward strand.
ACGCGGAGACCGCCATGCATTTCGACCTGATCCAGACCCTGAGCCTGGCCGGCAAGCCGGATGTGCCCAACGATGACCGCCTCGGCTGCGCCGAGCGCCATGCCTGGGTCATCGACGGTGCCACCGACCTCGGCCCAGCCGGCCTGCTCGGCGAGCGTGGTGGTGCGGCCTGGCTGGCGGGCGCGGCGCAGCGTGCCTTCGCTGGCGCTTGCGGGCCTTTGCAAGGTATCTGCGAGCAGGTATTCGACACCCTGGCCAAGGACTACGAGCAAGCCCGCCAACGCGTGCCGCTGGCCCCGTGGGAGCTGCCCCGCGCGGCCTTCGCTGCCGTGGCCCTGGAGGGCGACGAGCTGGTCTGCGCGCACCTGGCCGACTGCGTGGTGCTGCACCGTAGCGCCCAGGGCGTTGCCTTCCTCACCCCGGCCCCCGACCGCGAGGCCGAACGCGCCGAAGCCGCCGCCCTGGGCCCCGGCACCGGCGCCTTCGGTGTGCGCACACCGGCGGTGCTGGCCGACCGCCGCGCCGCCCGCGAACGGCCGCGGGCCGTGCTGGGTGTCGAACCCGAACAGGCCCGCGCCGGCACCGGCTACAGCCGCACCCCGGTAGCCAGGGGCGACGATGTGCTGCTGATGAGCGACGGCTTTGCCGCACTGTTCGACACCTACCGGGCCTACGACCCGGGCGCATTCATCACCCGCCTGCTGAGCCACGGGCTGGCCGACCTGGCCCAGACCCTGCGTGGCATCGAGCAGGACGACGCCGCCTGCGTGCGCTACCCGCGCTTCAAGATGAGTGACGATGCGTCGGCGATCTGGTTGCGGGTGGGCTGAGGCGACCACTGCATCATCAAGAAATGCCCTACAACAATTTGGGAAGCACTCAGGCGTTTGTGGCTTCACACCGTAATTCGCTTCCCTATGATTTCCCCAACGACGCTAGGTACCGTAGTCCAGGGGAGATTCAAGCTTGTCGGAACTTGAAAAAAAACTGCAGCACCTGACCGCAGAACAGATCGAAGTACTCTACGCGCAGTATCTCGCTGGCGAAAAAGTTTCCGTGCTGCTCGATCGCTATGCCATCGACCTGAAACCCACCCAGCTCATCAAGGCCCTGCCACCCCGACTGATCGAAGACCTCATCTGCCCATACTGCAACACGCCGCTGTTTCAGCGCCGCCCCGCCAAGTCCGCCCTGGGTGGGGCAAAGCAACCGGCGTTCTGCTCGCGCTGCGAGCACCAGCACCACTTCCCCTACTATCACCGCCCCCCTCAGGCGTGCCAGTGCAGCCCTTGCCAGCTGGCACGGGAGCAGGCGCGACTGCAGCGTGAAGCTGAGTTGCGCCAGCGCGTGCAAGCGTTCCATGGGCTGGAGGCTGTTACCCCTGTGCCATTTTCCAGCTTGAGCCTGACCCACAAGCTGCAACTGATGGCGTTGTTCGAAGCCCGCAGCGATTGGCGCCTCGACTGCCTTCTACCGGCACGGGCGGTGAAAGGTGATGCCTGCATCGCCCCGTCAGAAGCGATGGAGCAGGCAGTTCTGCAGTCGCTGCGCGAGGCAAAAGTGTTGATGGTTGATCCGACGTCGCCGCTCGATGCCTTCGATTCGGGGCCTACACCCACGCCCCGGTTCGATAGGGTCTACTGGCGGGTCAATGTCAGCTTGGGCGACGGGCAACGCACGAACCTCGCCGACTTGTACCGCGCCATCCATCGCGAACTGTCGCGCGGCCCCATGCCCGCCTGGCGCGAAGAGATTGCCGAGGCCATCCACACCCTCGCCTTAGAAGAGGTCTACGGCTATCTGGAAAGCTACTGCGCTGAACACAGCCTGCCCTTCCAGGCGTGGAAGAAAGGCCGTGAAGTCATCGCGCAGCTGCTGGAAGAGCTACCGGTATGCCAGGTCTGGTACCTCGCCAAACTGGCTGTGAACAATGCAGTCGTGTATTTCAACAAGGGCTCGGTGAGCAAGACCCAAGCCAGCAATGGCATCCCCAACAGCATGCTGGCGCTGGGGCAAAAGGCCGTGGAAGGTGCATGGACAACAAAATGGCACAAGCACAGCGTCAGGTCTCCCCGCTCCGGATTCAGCAAGGCCCTCCACGACCTGCTGCTCAAGCATGACGACTACGGTCGCGAGCGCAGGATTGGCAATTACATCACGGCACTACCGAGCGCAGCCTACGGCCCCGGCACTGCCGAAATCTGCTGCAGTGCCTGCGGTTCCCTGGCCATTCATGTGCAGACGAAGGTCAATGAGACCATCGTCAACTGCAAGGACTGCATGGCGAGATCGTTGCTCCCCACCGATGGCCATCGCCACCTTCAGTAGCAAAAATCACCTGCAATTCATGCGCGCCCAGAAAAGGACTACACGAAAAACGGAAAGCATGAAGTCGATCGCGGGCAAAGTCGGACTCAAAATGTTTCCGCGAACTACAAGAACAGCGGAAAAACTCCCGCTTCATCGACTCATGTACAAGGAAGCACGCAATGCTGATCCAGCCCCTCCCCTCCCACGGCCCTTGGGACCAAGGCATCAGCCTTGACCGACATACCGTGTTCAGCACCCCCATCGGCCTGAACGCACAGGGCCACATGCAGTTTGAGATCCTGCGCACCGACATCGGCGAGGCGCTGTTTCAGCTCAAACATCGCGACGACTACCGGCAGGTCGCCTTCCTCGCTCGTTCGGTGGCCGCCGCCTTGGCCGGGCAACGCTTCGACCTGGTCATCCCCATGCCCGCCAGCAGGCAGCGGCCCTGCCAGCCGGTCCACGAAGTGGCCAGGCAAGTGGCGGTGTTGCTGGGCAGCACCTACAGCGATCAGCTTTTGCTGAAGACCTGGCCCACCGCATTGATGTCCGACCTCGCCAACTATGAACAACGGGCCGAGGCACTGGCCGGCTGCTTCATCGTCAACGACACCCTGCGCCATAGCGCCGATGTGTTGCTGCTGGACGACCTGGTCGACACCGGTGCCTCGCTGGAGGCTGCCTGCACCGCCCTGCGCGAATGCGCCAGCATTCGCAGCATCTCGCTGGTTGCTCTGACGCGCCGGCACTGAACAGGCAAAAAAAAAGCGCCTCACGGAGGCGCCAAAACATTCACCTGTAACCAAAGGAGCGCGTGGGCTTCTAAAGGTGAATTCGATTGTTCACAGAATCGACAGCGGGTATTCGACGATCAGCCGCACCTCGTCCAGGTCAGACTCGAACGCCGTGGCCCGGGTGGTGGCCTGGCGCACCCGCAGTGACAGGTCCTTGGCCGCGCCGGTCTGCACCACGTACTTGACCTCGATATCGCGCTCCCAGCGTTTCTGGTCGGTGAGCGGGTCGCCGTTGCCGTCGCGGCGCATGTAGAAGGCGTTGGCGTTGCTGTAGTCGGCGTCGCTGCCACGCCCGTAACGGGTCATGAAGGTCAGCCCCGGCACGCCGTAGGTGGCCATGTTCAGGTCGTAGCGCAGCATCCAGGAACGCTCCTTCGGCGAGTTGAAGTCGCTGTACTGGATGGAGTTGTCGAGGAAGATCGAATCGGACTGGCGCAGGTAGTCGAAATCATCGTCGCCGTTGTTGCGCTGGTGGCTGAGCGCCAGGGTGTGGGCGCCGTAGCGCACGCCGAGCTTGGCGCTCCAGATATCGTTGTCGAACTGGCCGAGGCGCTGACGGCCTTCGTCCTTGGCGTTGTAAAAATTGAACCCGCCGATCAGCGCCAGCTCGTCGCTGAGCGGCCAGGTGACACTGGTGCCGGCGTAGTACTGGTTCCACACATCCTTCAGGCGGCTGCCGAACAGGCTGACGCTGACGTAGTCGTTGATCGAGTAGTCGCCACCGCCGTAGGCGATCCAGGGCGAATCCACCGGGCCGCCGTAGAAGGTCACGAAGTTGTCGCGCAGGTCGCTGGACACCGGCTGGCTCATGGCATGCAAGCGCCCGCCTTGCAGGGTCAGGCCCTTGAGGCTGGTGTTTTCCACGGTCACGCCACGGAAACTCTCCGGCAGCAGGCGCGAGTCGCCGGCGGCCACCACCGGGTTGGCCGGGAACACATCACCCACCCGCAGCACGGTGTCGTACAGGCGCAATTTGGCGGCGCCGCCGACCTTGCTGTACTCGTCCCGGGCCTGGCCGTCGCGGTCCACTGGCAACACATCGAACGAGCTGCGCCCGCCATTGCGCCCACCGCCGGTGTCGAGTTTGAGCCCGAGCATGGCGAAGGCATCCAGCCCCACGCCCACGGTGCCCTCGGTAAAGCCGGACTCGAAGCGGGTGATGATGGCGTGGGCCCAGGCCTCGGAGTAGCCGTTGGCGCTGTCCTTGCCGCTGTTGTAGGTCGGCGCCGGGCCGTCGCGGTGGTCACGGTTGAAGTAGAAGTTGCGGTTGAGCACATTCAGGCGGCTGCCTTCGATGAACCCCTCTTGCTGCGCGTCGCCGGCCCAGGCGGCGGGGCCGGCCATTGCCACCAGGGCGGCCAGGGAAAGTGTCGGACCGTTTCTCATGCGATGCTCCTTCGCTGCGGCTGTTGTAGTTGTACGGCCTCGGCGCTGGAGCGTCCCTGGTCTGGCCAGATGCGCGTGCACCCAGCCCCTTCGGCCGAGGCTGATGCTCGCTGCTGGCGGATAACGGCAAGGTGATGGGCGGATTACAATTGCGTCATGCGCGCACTTGCGTCCGGCATTGGGGATGCTGGGTTAACAGGCACTTGAGGTGGGTGTGGCTTGCGGGACAGGAGGGCTTGCTTCAGCGCTTCAGAGCAGAGCGATAGGCCGCCGCGCCTTCGCGCTTGCCTACCGCCACCACCAGCACAACGACTCGCTGATCCTCTACCCGATAGACCAGCCGATAACCTGAGGACTTGAGTTTGATCTTGTAGTGGTTGGGCAAGTCGCGCAGCGCGTCCGCTGGCCCCCTGGGCAGTACCAGCCGCTCACGCAGTTTCTTCTTGGCTTGCTCACGCACGGTATGGCCAAGTTTCTCCCACTCCTTCAACGCAGAGGGCAGAAACTCGAGCTTATAGGTCATCCAGCTTCACCGGCACGCCCTTCTCGTGCGCACGTGCCTTGACCAATTGCGCCAGCTCGATGTCTTCCAGTTGCTCCATCATCGCCTCATAGAGTTCAGCGGGCACCATGTAGCCCATGACGCGATTATGATTGAGCACTGCCACTGGCTGCCCCTGTGCACCTGCCATGACAGCCGTGGGATTCTTCTTCAATTCCGAGACGCTGACGGTGATGTCGGCGAAGATGTTCTGCATGATCAAGCCCTCAATGAAGGGCTAGATTTTGGTCTTTATTTAGGGCTCATTCAAGTCGTACAGGTCGCTTTCCAATATCAGCAAACGACACTTCGGGCCCGCCACAATGACGCAGTCCCTCCCCCCCCGTCACCTGGCATTTCTACCAGTAGACACGCGCCAGCCCCTCCCGAAACATGCCAGCTGCCGGCCCGAAGGGAGTGCCCGCCATGCAAAGCGCCACGTTGTTCTGGAAGGTTGCCAATGGCGACCACCCCTGCCCACATGCGTCTTCGCTGCTGGGCTGGGAGTTCATCTTCTATGAGCCGGACAAACGCCAGGTCCGGGTGCGCTTTCATGCCTCGGCTTCGTTGACCACGCCGCTGCAGTGCATCCACGGCGGCATGCTCGGGGCCATGCTGGATGACTGCATGGGCGCGGCGGTACTGGCCGCCCTCGGCCCTGAAGAGGTGGCGCTGAGCGCCAGGCTCGAAACCCGCTTGCTGGCCCCGGCCCTACCGGGCCACCTGGCCGGCGTGGCCAGGGTCACCCGGCGCATCGGCAAACTGCACTACACCAGCGGTGAGCTGCACGCCGAGGACGGTACGCTGCTGGCGACTGCCAAGGCCTGCTACAAGGTCATCCCCATGCCGCCGGGCGGGGTCTTGCAGGGTGCCGTCGAGCCGGGGTGACGCCCTTGCCGGGCATGGGCCTGGCCATACCTTGCGCATCTGTAACCCTGGCGTCATGCCCCTGTTGGCTGGTGCTGGCTAGCCTGGGCTTCGAAACCTCACCCCTTTCGGAGGCCCACCATGCTACGACTGACCCTGAGCGCCGCGTTGCTGGCGCTGTCCCTCTCGGCCCAGGCCACTGGTTTTACCAGCCGGGCAAACGAGCAACTGCTGGAGGACCACCAGCAAGCCGTGGCCGCCTACGCGGCAGAGCGCGCCAAGCCCATGCCGGAGATCGTCGACTACCGCTACGGCATGCGCCTGGACGTTGCCCGCCTGGTGCGCCAGTCAGCCGACCCGCGCAACTGCAACGTCGTGCCCCGCCTGATGACTTACGAGGACAGCCAGGGCGCCCTGCGCACCGTGCGCTACGTGATGCAGTCGCAGTGCATCAACAACAAATGACTGGCTGGCCTCAGGCGCTGACGCGCCCGCGTGGTACCAGGTTGCGATAGCCCAGCCACAGCACGCTCAACAGCAACACGCCCAGCAGCACCATCAGCTCAACGCTGTAGCGTGCCACCAGCGCCGAAAAGCCGAGCACTTCGCGGTACACCTGGATATCGGCGCTGCCGTCGGCATGCCGGATGCTGATGCCGCCCTGACGGACCTGCGAGTAGTCAGTGTCGAAATACACCCATATCCAGCTCTCGCCCGCCGCTTCAATACTGGGAATTTCGATAAGGTTGGTGGGCGCCTCCAGCAGGGTATCGTTGCCAGCGGCGTCGCGAATCTGCACCAGGCCCTTGGCCGGCAGGCGGATCTGCACGGCCTGCAGCGGGCGCTGGCGGTGGTTGAACAGTTCGATCAGCAGCCCGGTGCGGTGGTCCACCAACCCCGCCTCGAATGGTTTGGCGAACAGCTGCAGGTACGGCGCCTGGGCCAGCTCCACCAGCTTGTCGACCTGCGGGTCGGCGAGCGCGCCGTTGCCGATCTCGCGGACCAGCCCATGCAGGCGCTCGTACTTGAGCAACGCGTTGGCCGTGCTGATACGTTCGCTGAACTGGCCCGGGTAGGTAAGGTGGGCGTAGGTCAGGCGCGCTTCGAGGCGGTTGTCGTCACGCAGCAGGGCGTAAAGCGCGGTGGCGATGACCGCGATGACCAGCAGGCCCGCGAGGGCTTTACCGACTTTTTCCCAGCTCACCTTGGGGTTCCTTGTACTGCAGGGTTGGCGACAGGCAATGGCGGGCAAGGGTGCCAAGAAGCAGGGGCCGGGGCAAGGCATCTTTGCCTTGGCTGGCCCCTTGGTCGCAAGGCCGGCTCAGCCTCTGCTCAGCAACCCCGGCACCGCCACCACCAGCATCGCCACGCCCGACAGGGTCAGCAGCCCCAGCACGATCCGGCGAAACGCCAGCTCGCTGATGCCCAGGTACAACCGTGTGCCGAACAGGGTTGGCAGCAGCATCGCCAGCGCCACCACGGCAAACGACGGCAGCAGCGCCGCCGTCACCAGCCCGCTGCCGATGTAGGTGAGCAGGGTCACCGCCAGCATCGACAGGTTGAAGTTCTGGATCACCGCGCGCTGGGTGTCGCGCTCGAAGCCGCGCAAGGTGCACCACAGTGTCGGCACGGTGCCGGTGAAACCGCCAATACCGCCCAGTACCCCCCCGACCATGCCCACCGCGCCATCGGCCAGGCGCCCGCCGCGCAACCTGGGCAGGCGCGGCGCCAGCAGCATCAGCGGGCACCACAGCACCAGCAGGCTGCCGAACACCGCCTTGAACCACAGCATGTCCAGGTAGGGCAGCACCCACACCCCCAGCGGGATGCCAGCCAGGCCACCGAGCACGAAGGGCCACAGCAGGGCCCAGCTGAACCCTCGGCGCACACTGAACACGGCGATCAACTGGCCGCTGAGGCTGCCGAACACGGTCAGCACCGCCGCCGCCTGGGGTTCCAGGCCCCAGGCCCAGAACGACATGGCCACCATGCCGAAGGCAAAGCCCGACAAGCCTTGGACGAAACCGGCAACGACAGCGCCGAGGGCGATCAGTAACAGCGGGTCCATGAACACTCCGTACAGGTGGCCAGTGGGGCAGCATTCCCCACCCATCAATGGGTGACTATCCCCAGGTTTGCGGCGAAGCCTGAGCGTATCGCGTTCGCATCTTTTGTAACATCTTGAAATATCTGGCCCTTGGCCACATTGCCGTTGGCACAGCCGTTGCTCATCCCACCTACAGGGCACGGCGCCACCCCGAGGGTGGGCAACAGATGCCCGTTGCACAACACGGGGCATACCGCAATGAAGAAACCAGCTGCAACATCCCTACAGGTGTTCAGGTTGTCCTCAGTCACGGCGCTACTGCTCAGCTTCGGGCTGGTGGGCGCGGTAGCCGGATCATTGGACGACGTCAGCCAGCCACCGCCCGGCGACCCTTCCGCCTACAGCGACCCACCCGCCGACCCGGTGGCCGCGGCAGCGGCGCTCGAAGCGCTGAAAAGCATGCCAGAAGCCAACGAAGGCTCGCTGGAACTGAGCAATGGGGTTTACGGCGACCGCTCCACGGTAACCACCGACAACGTGCTGCAGCCAGCGCAGCAGACCTCGCGCAAGTACCCCACCAACGGCAAGCCCAGCCCGTTGTTCGGCGCCGAGCCGTTCACCCAGCAACTGCTGCTGCTCGAAGAGTTCGGCCCGGAAAAACTCGACCCGGCCACCCCGCCCTACCAACTGACGTTCCCGCCACCCATCCTCGGCCCGGCCCCCGCCCAGGACCCTGACATCGTTGCCCGCAGCAGCCCCAACGGCAACGCCCTGGAAGCCTTCCTCACCCAACCCGGGCTGACGCCGTTCCCGTCGCAGTATGCCAACGTGCTCGACCGCAACCCGTGGAAGGCGCAGATCGAGATGTTCCTCAACCGCAATTCGGTAGGCTCGCCCGCCGAAGGCCGCCCACCAGGAAAGGGCTGGTCGCACCAGCGCTGGAACGAGTTCTACCCGCAGGCCGCGTTCAAGACCGCGCAGGCCGGCGCGCGCATCAACCAGGGCCTGCGTGACCGCAAGCAGTTGCACGGCTACAGCAAGGGCGAGTTCGGCCCCGGCGGCCTGTACTACCAGACCTCGGACATCCCCACCACCCTGGGTACCACCAAGGGCATCGACACACGCTTCCACCCGAAGATGCCGCTGCAGAACCACAAGGCGCTGTGGACCTTCGACGGCACCTTCCCGATCAAGCTGCTGATGGTGCGCTACGGCCAGCCGGTGCTGATGCGCCATTACAATGCGCTGCCGATCGACCCGTCGGCCAACAACGGCTTTGGCCTGCACACCATCTCCACCCACGAACACAACGGCCACTCGCCGGCGGAAAGCGACGGTTTCGCCAACGCCTACTTCTTCCCCGGTCAGTACTACGACTATCGCTGGCCGATCCAGCTGGCCGGCTACGACACCATCAACACCCGCGCCCAGGACCCACGGGCCGCCTTCCCCTGCTCGCCCGGCGAAACCCTGTACGTCAATGACAGCTCACCGGGCCTGAAGACCTGCGAGAACGGCAGCATCAAGATCCGCGGCGACTGGCGCGAAACCATGAGCACCCACTGGTTCCACGACCACATGCTCGATTTCACCGCGCAGAACGTCTACAAGGGCAACGCGGTGATGATGAACTACTACTCGGCCATCGACCGCGGCAACGAAGCCCTGCAGGACGGCGTCAACCTGCGCTTCCCCAGCGGCAGCGCAATGCCCTGGGGCAACCGCGACTACGACGTCAACCTGGTGGTCGCCGACAAGGCCTGGGATGCCAATGGCCAACTGTGGTTCAACCCGTTCAACACCGATGGCTTCCTCGGTGACCAGATCCTGGTCAACTGGCAGTACCAGCCAAAGCTGAAAGTGCGTGCGCGCAGCTACCGCTTCCGCATCCTCAACGGCTCGGTGTCGCGCTACTTCAAGTTCGCCATCGTGCGTGAGGTGGCCGGCAGCAGCGGCGAGTTCAAGGGCCCGAGCGGCTCCAATGTGTCGTACAACCGCGTGCCGTTCCACATGATCGGCAACGACGGCAACATCATGGAACACGCGGTGCCGTTCGACGGCAGCATGGACCTCAACGGCGACGGCGACCGCCAGGACAACAACGGCATCCTGCCGCTGCAGGGCATCGCCGAGCGCTATGACATCATCGTCAACTTCGCCAAGAACGGGATCAAGGCCGGCGACAAGCTGTACTTCGTCAACCTGATGGAGCACGAGACCGGCAAGGGCCCGAAACAGCCCATAGCCCTGGCCGACATCCTGTCGGAGAAGTACAAGGCGGTGATCAAGCAGACCAACAACGGCCCGGAATGGGACAAGGGCGACCCGGCGGTCGGCAAGTTCCTGCAACTGCTGGTGCAGCCTTACAGCGGCCAGGACGTGAGCATGGACCCGGCCCTGTATGAACCGGCCAAACCCGGCAAGGCCGAAGGCCTGGTGATGATCCCGCTGACCATCAACCCCGGCAACGCCGCCGACCAGACCAAGCTTGCGGCCGCGCGCCACCGCGAGTTCATCTTCGGCCGCTCGGACGGCACCGACAGCGCGCCCTGGACCATCAAGACCGACGGTGGCTTCGGCTTCAGCATGGACCCACGGCGTATCAGCGCTGCTCCGCAACTGGCCAGCGAGGCGACTGCCGCCGGCTTCAGCGGCGACGGCACGCTCGAGGTGTGGAAGATCAAGAACGGCGGCAACGGCTGGAGCCACCCGGTGCACGTGCACTTCGAGGAAGGCGTGATCCTCAGCCGCGACGGCAAGGCGCCGCCGGAATGGGAGAAGTGGGCGCGCAAGGACGTGTATCGCATCGGCCCGGACAAAGACTCATCCGAGGAAGTGGAAATGGCCATCCGCTTCCGCGAGTTCGCCGGCACCTACATGGAGCACTGCCACAACACCCAGCATGAAGACTCGTCCATGCTGCTGCGCTGGGACATCGAGCACCCTGGCCAGTTCCAGCTGATGCCAACGCCCCTGCCCGGCTGGGATGGCGTGCAGTACGTCAACTCCGCCGCCCTGCCGACCTTCCGCAAGGCCGACGGCGACGGTGGTGGCAATGAAGACCCCGGCAACAAACCGCCCGTGGCGGTGAACGACAGCGCCGCCACCAGTGCCGGCAAGCCGATCGTGCTCAACGTGCTGGCCAACGACACCGACCCCGACGGCAACCTGCCGCTGACGGTCAGCGGCCTGGCCCAGCCCGACTCGGGCATGGGCACGGTGAGCAGCAACGGCACCCAGGTGACCTACACCCCGCCGGCCACGGTGGCCAGCCCGTTCACCGCCAGCTTCACCTACCTGGCGCGTGATGCCAAAGGCCTGGAGTCGCTGGCCCCGGCCACGGTGAGCATCGCCGTATCGCCCGCCGTGCAGGCCGACACCGTGGTGGTCAGCAGCGCCAGCGTGCAACTGCGCAGCAACAGCCGCTGGACCTGGGAAATCGTCGGCACCACCAGCGTGGCCAGTGGCAACAGCATCCGCGTCAGCACCAACACCACCAGTGGCCCGCTCGACCTGGGCCTGGCGACACTGACCGCCAGTGGTACCGGGGCACGCTGGAAGCTGTCGGTGACCACCACCGGCAGCGGCCCGGCCTCGCCACCGGCGGTGACCGTGAAGTCGGCGCTGGGGCAGACCGTGACCGCACCGTTGAGCATCAAGTGAAGTAGAAACCGTGGGAGCGGGCTTGCCCCGCGATGACGCCAGCCCAGGCAACACCGTTGCCCAGGCTCGGCCCATCGCGGGGCAAGCCCGCTCCCACGAGCCCAGGCCTTGTCACACACCCAAGAGGGTAAAACCATGCCCCGCACCTGGCGCCTGCTGCTCCCCCTGCTGATCATCCTCAGCCTGCCCTGCGCCCTGCCCCCGACCCGCGCCAGCGCTGACCCCGACACCCCCTGGGGGGCCAACTATTTCCCCAACATCCCCCTGCTTACCCAGGACGGCAAACAGGTACGTTTCTTCGACGACCTGATCAAGGACAAGGTAGTGGCCATCAACTTCATCTTCACCGGCTGCGGCGACTCCTGCCCGGTGGAAACCGCGCGCCTGCGCCAGGTGCAGAAGCTGCTGGGCGAACGCGTCGGCCAGGACATCTTCTTCTACTCGATCAGCATCGACCCCTACAACGACACCCCCACCACCCTCAAGCGCTACGCCGAAAAGTTCGCCATAGGCCCCGGCTGGACCCTGCTCACCGGCGAGGCCGCCGACATCGAACAACTGCGCCGCAGCCTCGGCCTGTATATCGAAGGCCTGGAAAACGGCCGCAGCAAAGACCACAACCTGAGCCTGATCATTGGCAACCAGAGCACCGGCCGCTGGATGAAAGCCTCGCCCTTCGAAAGCCCGTACATCCTCGCCGACCGCCTGGCCAACAGCCTGCACAACTGGAAGACCGCCAGCGCACAGAACCTCGACTACACCCAGGCGCCGGCCATTCGCCCGCCCAGTGCCGGCGAGCAGCTGTTCCGCACCCGCTGTTCGTCGTGCCACACCGTTGGCGAGGCCGAACGCGGTGCCACCGGCGGGATCGGGCCGGACCTGCTGGGGGTGACCCGCCAGCGCGACGAAGCCTGGCTGAAACGCTGGCTGATGGTGCCGGACCAGATGCTGGCCGAAAAAGACCCGCTGGCCATGTTGCTGTACCAGCAGTACAACCAGCTGGCGATGCCCAATATGCGGTTGGGGGAGACGGAGGTGACGGCGTTGCTGGCGTATCTGGAGGAGGAGACGACACGGGTTCAGGGGGTGGTGGGGCGATAGGGTCAGGGTTCACCGTGGCGCTTGAAGGTGGGGTCCCATTTGCGGCGTAAGCGGATGGGGGAAGGGATCAGCCCGGGGATGATCCAAAGATGGTAGAGAATCATCGGGATCGACAGCCAGACGATCCAGGGGTGTTCCTGTACGGTCTCGACGGGGAGGCCGAATCGTTCATATTCACCAGGGAAGACATGGAAGAAGTAAAAAACCGCAAAGCCAATGTTGTAGAACGAACCGAATACCGCTTTGCCCTCGGTCAGATTGATTCCGGAAAAAAAGAACCAGATAAGCATTGACGATGACAGGCTCCAGCACACGACAAGAAAAAACGTCAAGGCAGTCATAAGCACCCCACGGCGTTACCTCAAAATATCCATGTCTCTTTTCCAACGGAAGCAATTCACATTATTGTTCCGGAATTGCGCAACGAAATGAAGCACGGCAAATGCGCAAGCAAACCAGAACACATGGGGATGACGCTCGATGATGTCAGGGCGTTGATATACATAAAAATATTTATCCAGAGCACTCACGGAACAATGCATGAAAGCCAGGATAAAATTGTAGAAAATCACAGCACCATGCCTCCCGCCCTCCTCGCCTCGCTTGGTTACGCAGCACCTTAGAAACCGTGACCCGGCAAGTGCCACAAAAGAAAAAGCAATATAAAACCACAACATTGCATCACCCTCATCAAGTTTCACTAATTACAGCCAATCATCCCAGCCGCGTTGATTCAGCCTTACCTCTGGACAACCCAAAACAGCGAACATTATTTTTTGCCACGATGCCATACAGATGAATGAACATAAATACGAAGGCCAACCAAGTGATCATGGGATACCTTTCTGAAATTTCTGGCCACTGGTAGAAAAACAAATAGGTATCACGCATAGCAATATCCTCATGCAAAAGCATGAGGGCAAAATTGTACATACAAATATAGAAATTTAACCGCCTCTCTTCACTCGGCCGGGTCAAGAGGCACCGAAGTGCTCTCGACACACCAAGCCCCAATACCCCAAGAAGAACATACAAAAACATCAACCCTCCTACAACAGCCCTAGTTCACTCTTAACGCAATCAATTAGTCTCCGCCAAAACAGGCGAAAAGGCATACGCAAAGGACTATCCTTTATTCCACTCCACCCAGATCAACTCCCCCATCAAAACATCCACACCAAGATCCAGCGTGCCAACTTCCTTACCCATGACTTAGCAGTAGCGCTTCACTTTTTTCTGAACCACCTTTTTGGCTCCCACGGAACGGGTAGTGCGAAACAATGGAGCCACATTCCGGCCAAGCACAGCCAAGCCGCCGCGGGATTTTCATTAACATACTCAGGATAGTAACCCACAAATAAATAATAAGACCGCTCCATTATCCTCATGTAATAAGTAACAAAAAACAAATTAAATACAACTAAAAACCAGAACTTCCAAGTAGAGAAGCGCCTACCCGAAAACCTACCCCTTAGAGAGTACGAAATCACCAACCCCGACAACACACACGCTCCAAATAGCCAAACACTCACTCCTTATTCCACTCTACCCAAACAAACTCACCCGTCATAACATTTACACCCAACTCGAACATTATTAGACCCTCACCTGCAACCTTGTAAGCACGAACCTTGTCAGATCTGATGTAGCGAAATAGCTTTCGAGCCGCTGGACTAATTACTAATCGCCCCATACCGAATCCAGACAAGAGGATATCTGTGATTCCGTATACAACATTGCCATGCGAAGCCTTCCCTCCCAGCGCTTTGGCTACTTCCTGATAACCCTTTCTAAGTGGACCGACCGTATCGGTTTTCCCCTGATAAATATTTTTGCCATTTTCATAAATTGCATTGATCCCATGCTGCACGAGTGCGCCCCCTCCCAAAGCACACGCAACCCCTGCAGTCAGCTTGCATACAGCGACACCACCTGCAACCTGTAATACTCCAGCCGCCAACCCTGCAACCAGTTTTGAATATTGAACAAACTGATCAGCCAACTCGGCATGTTCTTTCCTTATTTGAACCAGCCCTTGCTCCGGCGTTTTCCTCCCCGTCCGAACATCCTCCACAATGCCCTTCCCGACATACGCCATCTCCTGCGTAAACTGCAGCCGCAACATGCCGTCATCCAGGCACCGCGCGGCAACTTCGCAGGCATATTGCGTCAGCCGCGCCGCGGCATGGCTGACCTCCCAGAAGTCGTCGTCCCACGGAACGTCATGCTCGCTGCGCCCGCTCATTCCTCGCCCCAGGTTGCATACCCGGTTGTTCCGGCCACATGGTGCACCCAGGAGATATCCCGGTAGCGCAGCGCCAGATACTCCTGCGGCTCCTGCTCGTTGAGCAGGACCGCGTGGGGCATGGCAACGTTCTGCTGGACGATCACCGCCCCGCCGAGTCTCACCGAGTAGTATTTTTCCTGGAGGCCCGCAGCGCTGGTGCGGAAGAACTGAATGTCGCATTCGACCCGCTCGCCGCTGTCCAGCGCCTGGGCCAGAAGCGGGGTGGCCTTGTCGACAAACTTGGTGAGGTAGACGGGACGGTGCAGCGCGCGCTGCGTGTTGTCGGCATTGGTGAGGCCATGGTCGAAGGCCAGCACCATGATTTCATCCCTATGCCCCAGTTGGCATTTGTTGCCAATGGAGTCCTGGGTGGAACAGCCCGCCGAGATCAAACCCTGCAGCGAACCTTTGATCGACATATATCCGTGATAAGCCATGTTACGAACTCCCTGTAAAAGGCTCGCAATCTAATGGCGCTCGGTGCAGTTGTATGTCGGACGCGTCCGAAAAGACGCGATTGAGAAGTTACCAAGTACGTCAGACATGCTGGACGCACTCAGTCACTTACTCGGCAAAACTGCCTGCCAAACGGCTTGACCCTCACACGCGTCGCGCTCCATGCTCAGCCGCTTCCACCCACGCTCAAGGAACGACTGCATGAAGCTGGAAACACTCGCCATCCACGCGGGCTTCAGCCCCGACCCGACCACTCGGGCCGTGGCCGTGCCGATCTACCAGACCACCTCGTTCGCCTTCGACGACACCCAGCACGGCGCCGACCTGTTCGACCTGAAGGTGGCCGGCAACATCTACTCGCGCATCATGAACCCCACCAACGACGTGCTCGAACAGCGCATGGCCGCCCTCGAAGGCGGGGTCGGCGCACTGGCCGTGGCTTCGGGCATGGCCGCCATCACCTACGCCATCCAGACCGTCGCCGAGGCCGGCGACAACATCGTCTCGGTGGCCAAGCTTTACGGCGGCACCTACAACCTGCTGGCCCACACCCTGCCGCGCATGGGCATCACCACCCGCTTCGCCGCCCATGACGACATCGCCGCCCTCGAAGCGCTGATCGACGAACGCACCAAGGCGGTGTTCTGCGAGTCCATCGGCAACCCCGCCGGCAACATCGTCGACATCGCCGCCCTGGCCGCCGCCGCCCACCGCCACGGCGTGCCGCTGATCGTCGACAACACCGTGGCCACGCCGATTCTGTGCCGCCCGTTCGAGCACGGCGCCGACATCGTGGTGCACTCGCTGACCAAGTACATCGGCGGCCACGGCACCAGCATCGGCGGCATCGTCATCGACTCGGGCAAGTTCCCCTGGGCCGAGCACAAGGCACGCTTCGCCCTGCTCAACACCCCCGATGCTTCCTACCACGGCGTGACCTACACCGAAGCCTTCGGCGCTGCCGCGTTCATCGGCCGCTGCCGCGTGGTGCCGCTGCGCAACACCGGTGCCGCGCTGTCGCCGTTCAATGCCTTCCTGATCCTGCAAGGCCTGGAAACCCTGGCCCTGCGCATGGAGCGCCATACCGAGAACGCGCTCAAGGTTGCCCACTACCTGCAAGGGCACGAGCAAGTGGCATGGGTGAAGTACGCCGGCCTGTCCGACCACCCCGAGCATGCCCTGGCCCAGCGCTACACCGGCGGCAAGCCGGCCTCGATCCTGTCGTTCGGCATCAAGGGCGGCCAGGCCGCAGGTGCACGCTTCATCGACGCGCTGCAGTTGGTGGTGCGCCTGGTGAACATCGGTGACGCCAAGTCGCTGGCCTGCCACCCCGCCTCCACCACCCACCGCCAGCTCAACGATGAAGAACTGGAAAAGGCCGGCGTGCCACGGGACATGGTGCGTTTGTCGATCGGCATCGAGCACAGCGACGACATCATTGCCGACCTGGCCCAGGCGCTGGAGGCCAGCCGCGGCTGATTCACCCGCGCCCCACCCAATGCCGACGGCGGGCGCACCCATGGCAACTGCGGATACCCAGGCAATGACCCTGTTCTACCTGAAACTCATCGTCACGCCGCTACTGATGTGGGCCGTGTCCCTCGCCTCGCGGCGCTGGGGCGGCCTGCTCGGTGGCTTGCTGTCCGGCCTGCCGATCACCTCGGCGCTGGTGATGACCTTCCTGTGCCTGGAGCAAGGCACGGCGTTCGTCCTGGGCGCGGTGCCCGGCGCCCTCGGCGGCCTGGCGGCGGTGCAGGCCACCTACGCCATCTACCTGTACATCACCCGCCGCTTCGGCATTGCCAGCGCCGTGCCGCTGGCGCTGCTGTGTTATGGCGTGGCGGCCTATGCCTTCACCCATTGGGGCAGCCTGCCCCTGTCGATTACCGTGGCCCTGCTGCTGATCGCCGTGCTGATCCGCGCCAGTGGCCGCGAACCCAGGCCCGACAGCCTCGCCCAACCCCGCCACCGCTATTGGGAAATCCCCCTGCGCATGGTGTCCGCCACTGGCCTGCTGATGGTCACCACCAGCTTGGCCAGCTGGCTCGGGCCCGCCGCCAGCGGGATGCTGGCGCCGATCCCGGTGATCGCCTGGCCGTTGGTGGTGTTTGCCCATGTGCAAAGCGGGCGCGCCGGAATGGCGATGATGGTGCGCGGCAATGCGATTGGCGCGGTGGGGGTGATTGCGTTTTATCTGATCGTGGCCGGGTTGCTGGAGCCCATCGGCATTGCTGCGACCATGGGGCTGGCCGTGGTGGTGGCGGTTGTGTTGACCGTGGCGTTGGCGACGGTATTGCGCCGGCGCGGGGCCTGATCCGCTCGGGCCGGTTTCGCCCATGAAAAAGCCGCTCCCGGTGCTCCGGAAGCGGCTTTGTCGTTTAACGGTCGAGGCTTATTTGTCGCCTTGCTCTTTGATCGATGGCAACTGCCCCTCGATCATTACCCTGGCCAGGCCGCTGAGGTAGAAGGTCGCGCGCATCAGCGTCTGCGCCTCGCGTGGTTTGGCAAGTGCCTGCTGGGTAAGCCCGGTGACGCAGCCCAGGATGACTGAAGCCTCCTCCAGTACCTCGCGCGTCTGCAGCCCCGGCGTGGCCTGCACCCAGTGGCGTGTTGGCATCTGCTTGCCCCGTTGGGCCAGTGCGATGACGTTCAGTTTCTGCCGCTCCTGCGATTGCTCGTCCTTGTCCATGCGCTTACCCCCTGTCAACGACGGCAACGGCCGCAACCGGCCACCCGCCCAGTGGAAAAAAAGAGCCCGCCGCGCGTCCCCCTCCGGGGCCTCCGTGCCTCACCGCACGATCCTTGTGCAGTGCGCTGATCTGAAGGCCCGGCCAACCCCGGACGGTGAAACACGACGAGCAGGGCGAGACTAGTCTTGCAGATTCACTATCTCAACAGGCTAAGGCCTGAAAAAGGGCTGTCAGGAAATGGACTACATGAATAGCAGAAGAAATCCTGTAGGACCTACGAGATCAGCTTGCATCACTGTGCGTATTGGCCCTCTTGCACAGCCGCTTGCCACCCCGTGGAAACGGTTTGTGGCCAATGCTGTCGAGCCGTGAGTTTTGCACGTAGCTTCTGCTTACTTCTGCAGCTCTGAAGTTAGATTCAGAACGGATCAGTTGTACTCAGGTACTGGGGAAGAAGCCTGGAGAAGGTCGGCGAAAGCATCGGGCATTGCGCCTTTCTTGAGCATCGCCTTGAAAACCGTATAGACATCAGTGCGAGCGCCAGCCTTGCGTAGGGTCGCCTCGTCATTCAGCCATGCGTGGATGATGCTTTTGGGAACGTCGCCTCGGTACTGGAAGAAAAGGCGATAGCGGTTGGGCAGCCCGGCTTTGACCCTGCGCCAGTGCCGACAGTCCTTACCCAGAGTGTTGCCTTGAACGTAAGCCTTCGCACCTGGATCTGCCGGTACGCGCTCCATGATAGAGGCATCGACTTTTTCCAGAAGCTTGTAATGGGGATGGTTATGGAATCCGTCTGGATCATCGGCTGCCAGACATTCCGCTTCGACAATCAATGCTTCAAAGCGGCTGAGAAAAAGCGGATGACCAAACAGTGCCCATTCGTTGACTAGCGTAATCATCCCTGGCTGCATCACTCAACCTTCAAGCAGCTCGGTACGCTCGCGATTCGCTTGCGCTTTGGCCCGAAGGTGACTCATACGATTCAGCAACGCTGACGGGATGGGCTGGATCCTTTCCGGATGCTCTGATATGTCAGCATGCACAAGCTCAAGAAAGGCTTTTTTGGCCTCCTGCGCTTCGCGCTCGGCGGCCAGGAAAGCCACCTTTACCCTTGACTTGGACATGTTCTGCTCCTGTTCTCGCCCCTGCGACAGCTACCGCATATGCGGCCTGACGAAGGCAATAATACAGCAGAAGCAGCCATGCGAACCTTGGGCAAGCCCATCGTTACAGGTTTCAGAACGGTACTACAATCCCGGCCCGCGGATGCCCGAGTTCGGCAGCGAACGGTTAGCCCTTTTGGCACAGGCTCTTGTACCCGCGCAGGCCTATATTTTGACCAGAACCTCTGTTGCCGGGAGCTGCAGCATGAACATCGATTGGGTCAACTTCACGCCTTGGGCGTCATTGGCCGGAGGCGCCTTGATCGGCCTGGCCGCCAGCCTATTCATCCTGGCGAATGGCCGTATCGCCGGCATCAGCGGCCTGCTTGGCAGCCTGATCCAGGGCGATGGTGAGGGCCGCAGCGAGAAGGCGCTGTTCCTGCTCGGCCTGGTGCTGGCGCCGGTGCTGTGGGGGCTGTTTGCCGTATTGCCCAAGATCGAGATCCACGCCGGGTGGCCGGCGTTGGTGATTGCCGGCCTGCTGGTAGGTGTGGGCACCCGCTACGCCGCAGGTTGCACCAGTGGCCATGGCGTCTGTGGCGTGTCCCGGTTGTCACCCAGGTCGATGCTGGCCACCTTGTGCTTCATGGCGACCGGGTTTGCCACGGTGTTTGTCATCCGCCATCTGCTGGGGGCTTGAACATGCGCAAGTTCACGGCCTTTCTCGCAGGGTTGGTCTTTGGCTTCGGTCTGCTGCTGGGGGGCATGACCAACCCCGCGAAGGTGCTGGCGTTTCTCGATGTGGCCGGGGTCTGGGACCCCAGCCTGGCGTTGGTGATGGCAGGCGCCATCGCGGTGGCGGCCGCCCCGCTGAACTGGGCGCGCACGCGCAAACAGTCCTTGCTCGGTGCGCCCATGCAGTTGCCCGTCAAGCGCACACTGGATGCCCGCTTGATTGGCGGCAGTCTGGTGTTCGGCGTGGGTTGGGGGATTGCCGGTTTCTGCCCAGGGCCGGCGGTGGCGTTGCTGTCTACTGGGCGGTGGCAGGTGCTTGTGTTCGTGGTGGCGATGCTGGTTGGCATGTATCTGTTTGCCAAGCTGGAGAGTCGACGCGGCGCTTGAGCGAGTTATCGATTTCCGGGGCGCCATCACATGAGGGTCATGTCGCCCGAAGACACCTTCGGGCGTGTTGCTTCTGCTCTATTCGCCCCGCAAGGCCGGGGCCATCAAACCGTGGTTCGCATCCTGGACCAGCGCCTTGGCCATGCCGCTGAGGTAGTGCATCGCCGTCAGTAGCGTGGGCAGGTTATCCGTTTCCACCATCGCCAGGTCACTGATCTTGTGCACCGCACACATCAGCACGGTCGCCTGCTCCACCGCATGGTCCAGCGGATGGCCCGGCACTACGCGGAACAGTGGGGCTTGCACACCAGCCTCCCCGCCTTCGCCGAAATGGCCGACGCCGGTGGTGGCGAGTTGCTTGATGCGTGAGGTTTGCGATTCCTTGTCCATACCACTCCTCCTGCGGCCCCGCGAACGGCGCGGGGCCTGATCGGTGAACATCTAGGGCGAGTACGAGTTCGCCGGGTCAGTGTCGGGATTGCACGCGGCTTAGCGCCACTTCCACCAGGGTGTGGGCGCTGTCGATTTCGTGGATGGCGGCGAGGGTCAGGACCTGGGCTGGGGGTTTGGTGTGGAGCGGGATGGACTGCTGGCTGACGGTCAGGGCGCAGACTAGGTATTCGGAGATTTGGACCAGGAGGTCTTCGAGGGTTTGGGTGGTGTAGCGGTCGTGCTGGGGTGGGTCGGGTCACCCTCGACCCCTACTGCTACTTCCCCTCCAAGACAGTGTTCTACATTTGCCCCTGTATCATCCAGGCCATCTAACAGTTGAGCGCGCAGGCGGCCCGGTACGAGGCTACCGCGAAACCCGCATTACGGCGCTGTGCGACACTCGCATTCGATCCAGGTGGTGGGTTGTAGAAGACGAATAGGTCAGCAGCCTGCTGCCGACACGCTTACCCGTGCACCCGCACGGACAATGTCCCCTTCATGGCGCGAGTTGCTCCATGAACACAACGCGCCCACCAGAATCCGCTAAAGGCCAGAGGGAGCCAAACTATAAATGGGGGACCAGATGGGGGACCAAAAACGACCAGACACAAAAAAGCCCTGAAAAATCAGGGCTTTGATTAAAAATAGTGGCGGAAGCGTAGGAATTCGAACTCTTTCGATTACACCGCCTGATTTGTCCCTGCCGATTGTCCGCTATCGACCCTTTTGCCGTCCTTCGCGGAGCATAGCTACCGGCTAAGACCCGCCACTCATGTCGCCTTCCAGCCCCTATTACACATTATCCAAGCAGCCCAGAATAGGCGAAAAAAGACCGGTAGCGTCCACAAAAGCCATATCATGCAAAAGCGAGACGAGAAGAAACCCACCCAGCCCCCATCTGGGCATATAAGAGGATGCCATTAACGGCACTGGAGGCTGAGGTGTGTGCCCCAACTCCGGATAATATCCGGATAACTTTCTCCTAGCCTGAGACGGCACGCTGATCTGCGATGACTTTACGGGGTAACAAGCCGGTTTTGAGCAAGTCAGCAATGAGGTCAGCTCCATGACCCAGACGCGTGGGCCAATGGCGCAGTTACCAGCACAGACCAGTTAATCAGCCCCTTGAAACCGTCCCCCTGGAAAAACAGATTTCACCTACTCGGTGATTTTCCCACGAGGATCGTCAATGTGCTGTTTAGCCACATCGTAACGAATGCCCTCTCTATCCAGGATACGGACGTTTTTCACAACCGTGGCCAGCGCCGTGAGGAAAGACTCCGAGTTTTCATGGCGCTCGTAAGCTTCTTCATCCGCCCAACCTTCAGTCAAATGGAAATTGTTCGGGTTGCTCAGATCCTGCGCAAATGCGTAGTAAATGCAGCCTGACAGTTTCTGGGCCGCCAGCATCTCGGGGATCACCGCGTCGATGAAGGTCTGGCGGTCGTCGGGATGAACGCGGTAGTACGCACTTACGAGAATCTTGGTCGGCAGCGTCTTGTCGTGGTCGGATGCAGCTGCAGGATGAATGTTTTGCATATCCATACTCCTCAGAGAACAGGTCAGGCGTTGGTAACGGGGGCGAAGGCATTGGCGGCAGCAACGGTGTCCATCGACTCACGCAGTAACTGGATCTTCCCGTCACGCGCGACCAGGCGGCCCGCGTAGGATTGTCGATAGACTCGCCCTGTCGCTGGCACCAGCGCTTCGACGTCGTATTCAGCGAACGCTTGCTCCGGCGTATCGATAAGGAAACGGATACTCCGGAATTTAAAGCCGGGGACTTTTGCGAGCAGGGAAGCGATAAAGGCTTCAATCTGCTCCGGGCCTTGGACTCGGTGGGGGATGCCCAGAGATTTGAGGTATGGAATTTCCAGTGCACCCTCCTCGGCAAACAACTGAGCGGCGGCGCGAGGATTCTGAATGGTGTCCAGGTAGGTCTGGAAAAGTTGTACGGCGTCTTTCATCGACAGGGGCCTTTGGTAAGTTGATTTCCAACGTCATTCGCTTGGGGTGAGTCAACGTTACTGAAGCCCTGGCCGCACGAAAATATCAAAGATTGAAAGCCATCATTTCATTTTTGAACATCGCCTAATGAGTCATACCCAGGTGCCCAGCGCCACGCCGGCTCGGACAAGTGTTCAAAGAAGAAATCGGAAACCGCTCTGATCTTCACTGGCCGGGTTCGTGCAGACGGCGTCACGAAGTACAAACCACCCCGCGTCATGCTCCACTCCGGGAGGATTCTTTCCAGGCGCCCATCCATCAGGTATTCACTCGCGATGAACTCAGGCAGTTCGGATATGGCCATCCCTTCTAGCAACAAGGGGATCATTGCATCCGAATTCGTGACCCGCAGAGGCCCGGTAGGCACGACATCCTCTTCAACTCCAGAGGCATGCGTGAACCTCCATACCTGCGTCCGGGCGCGGTAGGCGTAGCTCAGGCAAGGCACACTTGCCAGCTCTCGGGGGTGTTGTGGCCTTCCGTGCTTGTTGAGGTAGGCCGGTGAAGCGACGAGAAACTGGGTTACCGCACACAGCTTTCTAGCCACCAGTGATGAGTCTGGCAGCGCCGCGATTCTCAAGGCAGCGTCAAAACCATCCGCGATCAGGTCGACCGAAGCATCGGACAAATGCAGGTCTACCGAGAGTTCTGGATATTGCCGGATAAGTTTGGGCATCAAGGGCGCGACCCATCTCAAGCCGAACGACATGGGGATCGCAAGGCGAACCAGGCCGCGTGGTCGAACGGAGAGCTCCATTGCCTCACCTTCTACCTCTTCGGCCTGCCGGTAGATTTCGCCAGCCTTGCCGGCCATGCTCTGACCGAACTCGGTCAATGAAAGTTGTCGAGACGTGCGGTTGAACAGACGCCCCCCCAGTCGCTCCTCCAGTCGAGCTACGGCCCTGGACACGGTGGGCACCGAAACGCCCATGACTCTGGCAGCGGCAGCGAACGAGCCCTCTTCAGCTACCTTGGCGAACATCGCCAAACCTTCAAAATCCGGAAGTTTGCTCATTTCATTTCTGCAACGATGAGTTTCTGACAATTCTATTTTGGTTTCTTCTTGTCGTCGATACGCTTCTCCCACCGCAACATTTCAAACATTGGAGAACGCTCATGACTGGCAAGCTTGTAAACAAAATCGCAATCGTGACTGGCGGAACCTCAGGCATCGGGCTGGCAACCGCGAAGCTTTTCGCTCAGGAAGGTGCGCGGGTATTCATCACTGGGCGCCGCCAGACGGAGCTGGACAACGCCGTCGCACTGGTTGGCAACGCAGTAGGGGTTCGAGTGGATTCCTCTAAGCCGGACGAACTCGATGCCTTGTACCAACAAGTCGCTGCAGCGCACGGGCGTATCGATGTGTTGTTCGCAAACGCAGGGGGTGGCTCGATGTTGCCGCTGGGAGACATCTCTGAAGAACACTACTACGACACATTTGATCGTAACGTCAAAGGTACGCTGTTCACTGTTCAGAAAGCGCTGCCACTTCTGGCTGAAGGCGCTTCGGTGATTTTAACCGGTTCCACTGCTGCCAGCTCGGGCACGCCCGCATTCAGTGTGTACGCGGCCTCCAAGGCTGCAGTACGTGCCTTCGCCCGTAACTGGATCCTCGACCTGAAGGATCGCAACATCCGGATCAACACCATCAGCCCCGGCGCTACCCGCACGCCGGGCCTGGTAGACCTTGCCGGCCCGGACGCAGCTCAGCAGCAAGGCCTGCTGGATTACCTGGCTTCGCAGATTCCCTTGGGACGCGTCGGAGAGCCTGAAGAGATTGCCAAAGCCGCTCTTTTCCTGGCGTCCAGCGATGCCAGCTTCGTCAACGGTGCCGAACTGTTCGTCGACGGCGGCCAAGCGCAAATCTAACCCGCAAAGGCCGCGAGCAATGCGGCCTTCCCTTACTGTTCCAGGGTCTTCTCATGAACGTTGTAAAGCTCACCCTTATCGCGCTATCCGTAGCGTTCACCTCTTGGGCTCAAGCCGCTTCATCCAGCACCATCTCAGTGCCATCAGGCGCACTGGAGGTATCAGTTATCGACCATGTGGGCATGAATGTTCCAGACGTCGATGCTGCGATTCACTTCTTCGCCGATCTCGCGGGCGCCAAAGTCATCTCGGACATTCGCCCTGGTGCCATCCCGGCAGAATGGAAAACACAGTTTCGCTGGCACCCATCCAGCGAGCTGCAGCGCTTCGCCATGGTGCAGCTCGACGGCGGCGCGAAAGTGGAGTTGTTCCAATATCGGGGCCCGGACATCAACCCTGAACACCCACACGAGGACGATAGCGGCGCCAGCCACTTTGCACTCAAAACTAACGATATCGCGCGCAGCCTTGCCCTCGTCAAATCCAAGGGTTTGAAAGTACTGAACGAGCCGATTACCAATCCTGACGGTGTGCAGTGGTTCTATTTTCTGACGCCGTGGGGTTCGCAAATGGAGCTTGTGTCCATGACCACAAAGTAAATCCTCGCCTCTCCCCCCTTCAACTAGCACCTGGCTCATTCCATGGCGGATTAGGTAACGCCCATCAAAGAATCCCGTTGATTACGTAAGCCTACCGCAAGCAGCTAACATTTTGACCAGTCGATCGAACCGAACAGCAACAAAACCAAGGACATCCATCATGGCAATCGATGCAAACTTCAACGGCATCACGAACACGTCCACACCTTATTCAGTATCGGAGCGCCCTGAACCCGTTGCGTCAAAAGACGACTCAACAACCACCGGTTCAATTAGCGTAAAAGCAGAAACACGGGCCGGATCCGAGACGGGAGCTGGCACGTCCAAAAAAGACATACTGGAAAAACTGCAAAAGCAGATCACCGAAGCGGCGAAGCGAATCCAGGAGCTGCAACAACACCTGCAGCAAGCTCAATCTGGTCAAGCATCCAGCGAGGAAAAAAATGCGCAGGCGGCAGCGATCCAAGCCCAGATTTCGAGTGTAACGGCAAACATGATGGCGATGCAGGCAACAATGATCACGCTGCAAAACTCCGTCGACACAACTGCCTGACTCACAAGCAGTTGTTCGTCAAGCTGACACTTCGATACTCATGTCGTGCCAAATGGCTGTCCCGTCATCACGGGCAGCCAGTGGTTGCGCTGTCAGCTTTCGTACTGATTAAAGCACTCAACCGCAAACGCCCGGTTACCCACACGCTCACCCAGATGCTCATCTCATGGGGCTATCTTCAAAGCAGCCATTCCCCCCGTGGGCCAGGTACGAAAAGAGTAGGGCTGATTGATAGCTGCCTGCTTGAGCACCCTTTTTAAGCTAGAGGTACGCACATATCTTCCTAGCCGCCACAGCCCAAAGATAACGCAGCTACGACCAGGCAAATGAGCAAATTCCCCAGTACCTGACCAAATTGGAAAGGAGTTAAATATCCTTTAAATGCGGGTAACGCTGTTTTGAAGGTCGTGGTTGCAATGTAAATCCACACAAATACAGATGCTGTATAAATGGGCAGTGAGACAGAAAGCCGAGATGCCTTGTTGATGATCATTTGCTTCCTTGCAGGCTGACTAGGACAGCCCATGGTAAAGGCTTGGCGATCCAAGTCCAGCATGCAAACCATGCAGACCCGGGTCGAGTTCACCGGAGAAGACATCGACCGCTCGCAATGGATTTTCATCGATGATGAAGTCGTCCAAGCTCCCAGGCAGCAACGTAACCTGCGTCCTAGCCTCACCCTCGATGGATCGTTTCATGATTACCCCCACGACCACGACGACCGGAAAGGTTAGACAGCAGAGGGGGTGCTAACACAGCTTGGAGCGAAAACGGTCATTGAAGATTCACTGGTGCGAGCATGTGCCCATTAACTCATATAGTTAGACGCTCTTGAGAAGCGCTCACTTACGGATTTTGATGTGCCAACCAGCACCCGAAATACAATCGACATCTCGGTGGGGCAAAAAGTGGGGCAAAATTGCTAACCAGTGAAAAGCGGTCAAGCATAAAAAAATCCAGCCACCGCTAAGTGACTGGATTCTTTGGAGTTTTTTGGTCGGGACGGAGTGATTCGAACACTCGACCCCTTGCACCCCATGCAAGTGCGCTACCGGGCTGCGCTACGCCCCGACATCATTCTCGATACCGCTGAGAACGTTGATGAATCTACCCTAACCTTTTGATTAATGAAAGCTTTTTTTCAAAAATTTCCATTCATCGGCAAACGGGTCACTTCTTCAACACCACCAACACATCCTCCAACTCGGCAATCATCTGCCGAATCAGCTGCTTGTACTGGCTGGAATCATCTTTGACCTCATCACTGGAGAGCCGCAACCGCGCCCCGCCAATGGTAAAGCCCTGGTCATACAGCAAAGCGCGGATCTGGCGGATCATCAGCACGTCTTGGCGCTGATAATACCGCCGGTTGCCACGGCGCTTCACTGGGTTGAGCTGCGGAAACTCCTGCTCCCAGTAGCGCAGCACGTGCGGTTTTACCGCACAGAGCTCGCTGACTTCACCGATGGTGAAGTAGCGTTTGCCCGGGA
The DNA here is from genome assembly GCF_003940825.1 of Pseudomonas oryziphila. Taxonomy (NCBI): domain Bacteria; kingdom Pseudomonadati; phylum Pseudomonadota; class Gammaproteobacteria; order Pseudomonadales; family Pseudomonadaceae; genus Pseudomonas; species Pseudomonas oryziphila. The sequence continues at coordinate 3,905,968 of NZ_CP034338.1, forward strand.
TGGGGGGCAGCTCGTCGTTATGGCTTGGTTCCAGCATAGGCCTCTACCCGGGCTTTCAGCTTCTGCCCTGGACGAAAGGTGACGACGCGGCGAGCGGTGATCGGGATCTCTTCCCCTGTCTTGGGGTTGCGGCCCGGCCGCTGGCGTTTGTCGCGAAGGTCGAAGTTGCCGAAACCGGACAACTTGACCTGCTCGTTATCTTCAAGCGCATGCCGAATTTCTTCGAAAAACAGCTCGACCAGCTCCTTGGCCTCTCGCTTGTTGAGCCCCAGCTCCTCGTACAGCCTTTCGGCCATCTCAGCTTTCGTCAGAGCACCCATGCCGTTATTTCCTTAACGTGGTGTTCAACCTTTGTTCGAGCGAGGTGAGGATATTTTGCAGGGTTTCGTTCACCTCATCGTCGTTAAGAGTGCGCGATGGATGTTGCCAGGTCAAGCCGACGGCCAGGCTTTTTCTATCAGGATCAATGCCTTTACCTTGGTAGACGTCAAACAGCCTGAGGTCTGTGAGCCATTCGCCGGCATTGTCACGAATTACTTCAAGCACCGAACTGGAAGCCACATCGCGGCCTGCGATCAGAGCCAGGTCACGGCGGGTTTCCGGGAACTTGGACAGTTCGCTGAACTTCGGCAGGCGACCTTCCACTACATCGCCGAGCACCAGCTCGAAGACGTACACCGGGCGGTCGAGGCCGAGGGTCTTGGCCAGTTCCGGGTGGATGGCGCCGAGGTAGCCGACTTCCTTGCCGTCGCGCTCGATGCGGGCGGTTTGGCCTGGGTGCAGGGCTGGGTGCTTGCCGGCGACGAAGCTGAAGTCGCTCAGGGCGCCCGAGTAGCCCAGCAGGGCTTCCACATCGGCTTTAACGTCGAAGAAGTCGATGCCGTCACGGCCGTTGGCCCAGCCTTCGGGCAGGCGGCTGCCGGTGACGACGCCGGCGATCATCGGCTGCTGCTTGAGGTCACCCAGCTGGCCGACGAAGCGCAGGCCGCTTTCGAACAGGCGCACGCGGTCTTGCTGGCGGTTGAGGTTGTGCTGCATCGCCTTGACCAGGCCCGGCCACAACGAGGCGCGCATGGCGGCCATGTCGTTGGAGATCGGGTTGGCCAGCACCAGCGGCTCGACGCCTGGGGTGAACAGCTCGAACAGTTTCGGATCGATGAAGCTGTAGGTGATGGCTTCCTGGTAGCCGCGGGCGACCAGCAGGCGACGCAGGTTCGGCAGCTCGCCGCGGGTCTCTGGCTTGCCCTGGGGCGCCAGACGCGCCTGCGGGTAGCGGACCGGCAGGTTGTTGTAGCCGTACAGGCGGGCCAGTTCTTCGATCAGGTCGACTTCCAGGCTGATGTCGAAGCGATGGCTTGGCACGGTAACAGTCCACTGCCCTGCCCCATTGGCGCTGGTTTTCAGCTCCAGGGCATTGAGCAGTTGCTCGACCTGGGCGGCGTCCATCTGCAGGCCGAGCATCTGGGTGATGCGTTCGTCGCGCAGGGTGATCGGCGCGATTTTCGGCAGGTGCTGTTGGCTGACGGCTTCGACGATCGGGCCGGCTTCACCGCCGACGATCTCCAGCAGCAGCGCGGTGGCGCGCTCCATGGCTTCGCGGGCCAGTTGCGAATCGACACCGCGCTCGTAGCGGTGCGAGGCGTCGGTGTGCAGGCCGTAGGAACGGGCCTTGCCAGCGACGGAGATCGGCTCGAAGAAGGCGCTTTCCAGGAACAGGTCGCGGGTCTTCTCGGTGTTGACGCCGCTGTGCTCGCCACCCATCACGCCGGCAATGGCCAGGGCGCGGGTGTGGTCGGCGATCACCAGGGTGTCGGCGCGCAGGGCAACTTCCTGGCCGTCCAGCAGGACCAGCTTCTCGCCCTCTTCGGCCATGCGCACGCGGATGCCGCCGTTGATTTCGGCGAGGTCGAAGGCGTGCATCGGCTGGCCGAGTTCGAGCATCACGTAGTTGGTGATGTCGACGGCGGCGTCGATGCTGCGCACGTCGCTGCGGCGCAGGCGTTCAACCATCCACAGTGGGGTCGGCTTGCTCAAGTCGACGTTACGGATGACACGGCCCAGGTAACGTGGGCAGGCAGCCGGGGCACTGACTTCCACCGAGCGCACTTCGTCGTGGGCAGCGGGGACAGCCGGCACAACCGGGCGGGTGACCGGGACGTCGTACAGGGCGCTGACGTCGCGGGCCAGGCCGGCCAGGGACAGGCAGTCGCCGCGGTTCGGGGTCAGGCCGATCTCGATGCTGGCGTCGTCGAGGTTCAGGTACTGGCGAATGTCCTGGCCGACCGGGGCGTCAGCGGCCAGCTCCAGCAGGCCGTCGTTCTCTTCGCTGATCTGCAGTTCGGCAGCCGAGCACAGCATGCCGAAGGACTCGACGCCGCGCAGCTTGGCTTTCTTGATCTTGAAGTCGCCCGGCAGCTCGGCGCCGATCATGGCGAACGGGATCTTGATGCCTGGGCGGGCGTTGGGGGCGCCGCAGACCACCTGGAAGGTTTCTGCGCCGTTGCTTACCTGGCACACGCGCAGCTTGTCGGCGTCCGGGTGTTGTTCGGTGGCGAGGATCTCACCCACCACGATGCCGCTGAACTGGCCGGCAGCGGGGGTTACGCTGTCGACTTCGAGGCCGGCCATGGACAGGCGAGCGACCAGTTCGTCACGGGAGACTTGCGGGTTTACCCAACCGCGCAGCCACTGTTCACTGAATTTCATGCTGTTCTCCTAGAATTTGCGTCGATTGGGCCTAGCGGAATTGCGCCAGGAACCGCAGGTCGTTGTCGAAGAACAGACGCAAATCGTTGACGCCATAGCGCAGCATGGCCAGGCGCTCGGCGCCCATGCCGAAGGCGAAGCCCTGGAACTCTTCCGGGTCGATGCCGGACATGCGCAGCACGCTCGGGTGGACCATGCCGCAGCCCATCACTTCCAGCCAGCCGGTCTGCTTGCACACGCGGCAGCCTTTGCCGGAGCACATCACGCACTGGATATCCACTTCGGCGCTCGGCTCGGTGAAGGGGAAGAACGACGGGCGGAAGCGCACGGCCAGTTCTTTCTCGAAGAACACCCGCAGGAACTCTTCGATGGTGCCCTTGAGGTCGGCAAAGTTGATATCGCGATCGATCAGCAGGCCTTCGACCTGGTGGAACATCGGCGAATGGGTGATATCCGAGTCGCAGCGGTAGACGCGGCCCGGGCAGACAATGCGAATCGGCGGCTGGCTCGACTCCATGGTACGCACCTGCACCGGCGAGGTGTGGGTACGCAGCAACATGTTGGCATTGAAATAGAAGGTGTCGTGCATCGCCCGGGCCGGGTGGTGGCCGGGGATGTTGAGCGCTTCGAAGTTGTGGTAGTCGTCTTCGACCTCGGGGCCTTCGGCGATGCCGTAGCCGATGTGGGTGAAGAACTGCTCGATGCGCTCGAGAGTACGGGTGATCGGGTGCAGCCCGCCGGTGGTCTGGCCACGGCCTGGCAGGGTGACGTCGATGCATTCGGCGGCCAGGCGAGCGTTGAGCTCGGCCTCTTCAAAGGCGGCCTTGCGTGCGTTGAGCACGTCGGTGACGCGTTCCTTGGCGTCGTTGATCAGCGCGCCAACCTTGGGGCGCTCTTCGGCTGGCAGGTTGCCCAGGGTCTTCATCACCTGGGTCAGCTCGCCTTTCTTGCCGAGGAATTGGACCCGGATCTGTTCCAGGGTTGTGATGTCTTCAGCGCGTTCCACGGCCTCAAGGGCTTGGGCAACCAGCGCGTCCAGGTTTTCCATGTACAGACTCCAGATACGAAAATAGGGGAAGAGCTTTTGAAGGCTCTTCCCCTATCGATGACGTTTTACACCCGACGGCGCAGGGCGCCGACGGATGATTGTCGTGGGTACTTAGGCCAGAACGGCTTTAGCTTTCTCGACAATTGCAGCAAACGCCGCTTTTTCGTTCACTGCCAGGTCAGCCAGAACCTTGCGGTCGATTTCGATCGACGCTTTTTTCAGGCCAGCAATCAGACGGCTGTAAGACAGGCCGTTGGTGCGTGCACCGGCGTTGATACGAGCGATCCACAGAGCGCGGAACTGACGCTTCTTCTGGCGACGGTCGCGGTAGGCGTATTGGCCTGCCTTGATGACAGCCTGCTTGGCAACACGGAATACGCGCGAACGTGCACCGTAGTAGCCTTTAGCCAGTTTCAGAATTTTCTTGTGACGCTTACGAGCGATGACGCCACGCTTTACACGAGCCATGAGTAACTTCCTCTATCTTTGACCGAAATTAACGTACGCGCAGCATGCGCTCGACTTTTGCAACGTCAGACGGGTGCAGCAAGCTGGCACCGCGCAGTTGACGCTTACGCTTGGTCGACATTTTGGTCAGGATGTGGCTTTTGAAAGCGTGCTTGTGCTTGAAGCCGGAAGCGGTTTTCAGGAAACGCTTCGCAGCACCGCTCTTGGTTTTCATTTTTGGCATGTTGGAACTCCGCATTCGATAAAATTACACATAATCATCAGGCCTGCCGTGCCCGGGAGATTACTTCTTTTTCTTGGGGGCGATGACCATCATAAGCTGGCGTCCTTCCATCTTCGGATGCTGCTCAACGGTGCCGTATTCGGCGAGGTCAGCTTCAACCCGCTTCAACAGCTCCATGCCCAGCTCCTGGTGGGCCATCTCACGGCCACGGAATCTCAGAGAGATCTTGGCCTTGTCCCCATCGGTAAGGAAACGTACCAGGTTGCGTAGTTTTACCTGGTAATCCCCATCCTCCGTCCCTGGACGAAACTTGATTTCTTTAATCTGAATCTGCTTCTGGTTTTTCTTGGCTTCGTTGGCCTGCTTCTTCTTCTCGAAGAGGTGCTTGCCGTAGTCCATGACCTTGCAGACAGGCGGTACCGCGTCTGCAGAGATCTCTACCAGATCCAGCTTCGCTTCATCAGCAATACGAAGCGCTTCATCAATCGAGACGATGCCAACCTGCTCGCCATCAGCGCCAATTAACCGAACCTCGCGGGCCGAGATATTCTCGTTGATCGGGGCTTTCGGTACAGCACGCTTATCGTTTCTCATTTCACGCTTAATAGTCATTACTCCGATTCTTGGCGACCACGCCGGGAAACCGCCTGATTCAGCAGCTCAGCGAACTGGGCGACGGGCATGGAGCCCAGGTCAGCGCCTTCGCGAGTACGCACTGCGACGGTTTGCGTTTCGACTTCACGATCCCCTATAACCAAAAGGTACGGGACCTTGAGCAAAGTATGCTCGCGGATTTTAAAGCCGATCTTCTCATTTCTCAAGTCCGACTTGGCACGGAAACCGCTACCGTTCAGAGATTTCTCGACCTCGAGGGCGAAATCGGCCTGCTTGTCGGTGATATTCATGACCACTGCCTGCGTCGGCGCCAGCCATGCCGGGAACACGCCGGCATAGTGCTCGATGAGCATGCCGATGAAGCGCTCGAACGAACCGAGGATGGCGCGGTGCAGCATCACCGGGCGCACGCGGCTGTTGTCTTCGGCAATGTAGCTGGCGTCGAGGCGCTCAGGCAGGTTCGGGTCGTACTGCAGGGTGCCGCACTGCCAGTTACGGCCCAGGCAGTCGCGCAGGGTGAACTCGATCTTCGGGCCGTAGAACGCGCCCTCGCCCGGCTGGTATTCCCACTCCAGGCCGGAGTCGTTCAGCGCTTCGGCCAGGGCGCCTTCGGCGCGGTCCCACAGCTCTTCGGAACCCACGCGCTTGGCCGGGCGAGTCGAGAGCTTCATGGCGACGTCGGTGAAACCGAAGTCCTTGTACACATCGAGGGTCAGCTTGATGAAGTCGGCGGCTTCTTTCTTCACCTGTTCTTCGGTGCAGAAGATGTGCGCGTCGTCCTGCACGAAGCCACGCACGCGCATGATGCCGTGCAGCGCGCCGGACGGCTCGTTGCGGTGGCAGGCACCGAACTCGGCCAGGCGCAGCGGCAGGTCGCGGTAGGACTTCAGGCCCTGGTTGAACACCTGCACGTGGCATGGGCAGTTCATCGGTTTTACCGCGTAGTCGCGGCTTTCCGACGAAGTGGTGAACATGTTCTCGGCGTAGTTGGTCCAGTGGCCGGAACGCTCCCAGAGGATGCGGTCGACGACCTGCGGGGTCTTGATTTCCGAGTAGCCGTTTTCGCGCTGGACTTTACGCATGTACTGCTCGAGTACCTGGTAGATGGTCCAACCGTTGGCGTGCCAGAACACCATGCCCGGCGCTTCTTCCTGCAGGTGGAACAGGTCGAGCTGCTTGCCGATCTTGCGGTGGTCGCGTTTTTCGGCTTCTTCGATGCGCTGGATGTAGGCCGCCAGCTGCTTCTTGTCGGCCCAGGCGGTGCCGTACACGCGCTGCAGCTGCTCGTTCTTGGCATCGCCGCGCCAGTAGGCGCCGCTCAGCTTGGTCAGCTTGAAGGCTTTGAGGAAGCGGGTGTTCGGCACGTGCGGGCCGCGGCACATGTCGACGTATTCTTCGTGGTAGTACAGGCCCATGGCCTGCTCATTCGGCATGTCTTCGACCAGGCGCAGCTTGTAGTCTTCGCCACGGCTGGTGAACACGTCGATGACTTCGGCACGCGGGGTCATCTTCTTGACCACGTCGTAGTCGGTGTCGATCAGCTGCTGCATGCGCTTTTCGATCGCAGCGAGGTCGTCCGGGGTGAAAGGACGCTCGTAGGCGATGTCGTAATAGAAGCCTTCCTCGATCACCGGGCCGATCACCATCTTGGCGGTCGGGTACAGCTGCTTCACTGCGTGGCCGATCAGGTGGGCGCACGAGTGACGGATGATCTCCAGTCCCTCTGCATCTTTGGGGGTGATGATCTGCAGGGTGGCGTCGTGATCGATCTTGTCGCAGGCATCGACGAGCTTGCCGTCGACCTTGCCGGCCAGGGTGGCCTTGGCCAGGCCGGCGCCGATCGAGGCGGCGACTTCGGCTACGGATACCGGCTGGTCGAACGTGCGTTGACTGCCATCGGGAAGAGTAATAACGGGCATGGCGCCTCCTCTCCTAGTGGTGACCCCTACCAAAGGTCACGTGGGTTGGGATGAGCCAGTACAAGATCCGCCCTGCCTTTCCCGCGGGAAAGCCTGCCTCACAGTGGCAGAGACCTTTCGGCCGGTCAGGGGCGAACCAGAGTGACTGGAGGTATAAAAAGAAATGCGGCTGCCACAGGCATACCGCAAGGGAGGCATGCTAGCACGGGGCTAGAGGGGTCGGCAGAAAATTTTGGTAAGCGTGCCTGCCAGGTGAACTTGTACGGAAAATTTCCTATCAGACCTTCTGAAGCAACCTACTCTTGATGAGACCTTAACCCAAGGAGTATCCGGTTATGCGACTTCCCTCCCTTCTGGCCGCCTGCGCCGTTAGCGCCCTGCTGCTGCCCTTGGCTGCCACTGCGGGCGACTTCCCGGCGGGCAAGGAGAAAAACTACATGGCCCAGTGCCAGCAAACAGCCAAGGCGCAAGGCGTCGACGCCGCGACGGCGACCAGGCACTGCACCTGCGGCGCCCAGATCATCAAAAAGAACTTTACCGACGAGGAGATCAAGGACCTCGACAGCTCGGACGGTGTCGACGCCAAGCTGATGCACCGTGCTCAGGCCGCCGTGCAGGACGCCTGCCAGCCGAAATAGCCGAAATAGCTGCGTTTTATGCGGCCTTGGCCCCCTTCATTTACGCTTTATCGACATAGTGCGAAGGTAATAGGCGCCTGATCCGCAGAATTAGACTATGATGTAGCCGGTGCCCCTGTAGCCTTGGCCACATCGCACCTCGAAAAAAAATCATGTTTCTGGAGATTCATCCCATGTCCAATCGCCAAACCGGCACCGTCAAATGGTTCAATGATGAAAAAGGCTTCGGCTTCATCACCCCACAAGGCGGCGGCGACGACCTGTTCGTACACTTCAAGGCCATCGAAACCGACGGTTTCAAGAGCCTGAAAGAAGGTCAGACTGTTTCCTTCGTCGCCGAGAAAGGCCAGAAGGGCATGCAGGCTGCACAGGTTCGTCCGGAGTAATTCGGATAGCTGTAAAAAACCCGCCACTTGTGGCGGGTTTTTTATTGGCTGCGAAAAGGCGCCATCGCCCTTGCAGGTCTCATCGCGATGCGACTTGCCCCGCGAGCACCATCAGCCGCAGTTGACGCGGGTGACCACACCTTTGTCATCGACATTCAGGTTCAGGCGCTCGGAGCGATACTCCAGGGTGATCATGTCGTGGGGTTTGAGGATGCGCGCCATCTGCGAGCCACTGGCTTTGCGCGCCTGCTCGAGCAACTCCGCGGTAGCCGGCTTGCCGACGGTGAAATCGGCGCCACTGGCTTCGCAGCGGCCATCGTTGCCGGCCGGGGCGGCAGGTGCGGCGGTGCCACCCGAGGTGCCGCCGGTGCTGCAGCCTGCAAGAACGGTGGCCAGCAACAGGGTCGCCAGGGAAGCGCGGGTACGGAACATGAATCCTCCTAATCGATCGTGGGAACTGGCCAATACGACAGCCCCTAAAACTGATTGTTGCAAAACTGCAAGATTCTGCCTGAACCCGGCCGTAGACGCGAAGGGCAATCGTGACGGGATTTTGCACCGAACCACTGGTTCACCCTGGCGCCGCCCTTATGCCTAAGTCGCAGGGCCAAGGTGACCAAGGCATGATTTACTGCAAACAGTGGAGTGCGCAACGCCTCCCCCTCGAACGCCAGGACCCGGTATTCGACCCCTCAGCCCAGGCCCCAGCGAGAACGCTTCATGAGCAACCACAGCATCGATGCCGACATCAAGGTCAAATGGGACGAAGGCCAGAGTGCCTATAGCCCGGGTTCGCCCGAAGAACTGGTACTGATCGCCATCGATCTGCTGGTGCGCGACCGCGGTGGTGAAGCGGCGCGCAGCTTCATCGAGCAGGTACTGGAACGCCACGCGCCTCAGGCTGCTATTGCAATCGAGCCAGGCGCGCGCTGAGCAGGTCGAAGAAGCCTTTTGCGTCACCCTCCTCCACCCAGGTGACATTGGCGGGCTGCTTGAGCACGCCGTACCAGTCGGCAACGGTCTGGCCAAAGGTCGGGCCCTCACGGCTGTCGACCACCATGTGAATGTCCCGCCCCTTGAACAGCTCGGGCTTGAGCAGGTAGGCGATCACGCTGGCATCGTGCACCGGGCCGCCAGGCATGCCGTAGGTGTCCATGTCGAACTTGATGTAGGCGTTGAGGATATCCACCACCAGCTTGCTGGCCTTGTTGTTCACCGCCGCCAGTTGCTTGAGGCGTGCATCGCTGGTGAGCAGCTTGTGGGTGACGTCCAGCGGCAGGTAAGTGAGTTTGACGCCACTGGCCAGCACCACCTCGGCGGCGTGCGGGTCGGCATACAGGTTGAACTCGGCCGCCGGGGTGATATTGCCGCCATTGAAGTGAGCGCCGCCCATGACCACCACTTCCTTGATGCCCTTGGCGATGTCCGGCTGCTGGATCAGCGCCAGGGCCAGGTTGGTCTGTGGGCCGAGCATGGCGACGGTGATGCTGTGGGGCTCGGCGGCGCCCAGGGTATCGACCAGGTATTGCACGGCGTTGCCTTTGGCCAAGGGTTGTTTCGGCTCATGCACCTGGATACCGGTCAGCCCCTCTTCACCGTGCACATTGGCAGCGTAGATCGGCGCGCGTACCAACGGCCGCCCTGCCCCGGCATAGACTGGGATATCTTCACGGCCACCCCATTCACGGGCCAGCCGGGCGTTGCGCGAGGTCTTGTCCAGGCGCACGTTGCCGGCGACCGTGGTGATGGCGCGGATTTCCAGCTCGTCAGGCGAAGCCATGGCCAGCAGTAGCGCGACCACGTCGTCGGCGCCGGGGTCGGTGTCGATGATCAGGTCGCGTGGGGCGGCCATGACGGCGGTAGTGGCTAGCGCGGACATGAGCACGGCTCCTTGCAGCAGGCGTTTGAACATTGGGTTTTCCTTTCTCCAATTGGTTGACCTTATCGCCCCCCTGTGGGAGCGGGTTTACCCGCGAACACCGGCGAAGCCGGTGCCATGCATCGGCGGCGCCTGATTCGCGGGTAAACCCGCTCCCACAAGGGTTGTAGATAGCTTGGCAGCGGCATTACCACCAAGGCTTCAGAAAGTGACGCCCGCCACCAGGGCAATATTGCTGTAAGGCTTGCACTCCCCCGTGCGCACCACGGCCCGGGCCTGCTGGCACAAAACCTTGAACTCAGCGTGGGTCAGTAATTGGCGCAGACCGATCAGCCCCTCGCCACGCAAACGTTCAACCTCCACCAACGCCGGCGGCGCAGCCAGGAGGATTTCCTCGGCCAGTACATGCCGCTCAACCTGCATCTCGCTCAACACCACCCGCAGCACGCTGGCGAAGTCGGGAATCCCCGGCGTCAGCGCCAGGTCGATCAGTTCGACCCCGGGCGGCACCGGCAAACCGGCATCACCGATCACCACAATGTCGCCATGGCCCAACCCGGCAATAACCCGTGACAGGGCAATGTTCAGCAGCGGCGTCTTCTTCATGGCGCCAGCTCCCGCAGATAGGGAATCGAAGGCTGGGCACCCGCGCGGGTAACCGACAACGCCGCTGCACGCTGCCCGAAAACGATTGCGTCGTTGAGCGAAAGGCCACGGGCCAAGCCGGCGGCAAAGCCACCGACAAAGGTGTCACCGGCCGCCGTGGTGTCCACCGCGTTGACCGGCGCGACGGGGAAATGCCTGTCGCCCTGCCCGTCGACAAACAATGCCCCCTGGGCACCCAGGGTGACGATCACCGTCCCTGCCCCCAGCTTTATCAACTGCTCGCCGGCACGGCGAGCACTGTCGAGGTCGGTCACCGCCACCCCGGTCAGCGCCTCGGCCTCGCTTTCGTTGGGGATCAGGTAGTCGACCTGGGCGTACCAGCCCGCCGGCAGCGGGCCGGTGGCCGGCGCCGGGTTGAGGATCACGGTCTTGCCCAGCTCGCGCCCCCGCGCCAGGGTCCAGGCCACAGTCTGGGCAGGCACTTCAAGCTGGCAGATGATCACCTCGGCCTGCTGCAGCAACGCGTCGAAGCGCTGCACCGACTCAGGGCTGAGCAAGCCATTGCCACCCGCAATGATGACGATGGCGTTCTGGCTGGCGGCATCCACCACGATCAGCGCCACGCCACTGGAAACCCCCGGGCAAACGCCGACGCCCCGGCAGTCGACACCCTCCACTTCCAGCGCCTTGCGCAGCTGCTGGCCATAGGCATCGTCACCCACATTGCCGACCATCGCCACGCTGGCGCCCAACCGGGCCACGGCCACGGCCTGGTTGGCGCCCTTGCCGCCGGGCACGGTGAAGAAGCTGTCACCGGCCAGGGTTTCACCGCCCCGTGGCAGGCGCTGGGCGCGGGCCACCAGGTCCATGTTGAGGCTGCCGACCACTACCACCTTGGCATCCATGGGCATTCCTTAACGGTAATCGTTGAACAGGTCCGGGCGCGGCCCGGTGGATTCGCGCAGGACGATGCGCGGCGCGACGATGCGCTGCTCCACCGCCCCACAGCTCGGAGCGCCAATGCGCGACAGCAGCAGCGCCGCCGCGCTCTCGCCCAGCTCGCGGATCGACTGGCCGACGGTGGTCAGCGCCGGGTACACATAGCGGCTCAGTTCGATGTCGTCGAAACCGATCACCGACAGCTCGCCTGGCACGTTGATATTGCGTTCGGCGGCGGCGCGCAGCACGCCAAAGCCGATCATGTCGTTGCCAGCGAAGATCGCCGTCGGCCGCTGGCCATCGAGCAGGCGCGCCGCGGCGGCATGGCCCCCAGGGCTGGTGAAGTCGCTGTGCAACACATGGCCGGCGGCAATGCGCAGCCCGGCCTCGGCCATGGCCCGACGGAAACCGGCCAGGCGCAGTTGGCTGACGCCGGTGTCCACGGGGCCTGCGATGGTGGCGATGTCGCGATGGCCCAGCTCCAGCAAATGGCGGGTGGCCAGGTAAGCGCCATGCTCGTGATCGATCCGCACAAGGTCTGCCTCGACGCCGTCCAGCGCGCGGTCGACGATGACCATGGGCGTGCGCACGCAGGCCAGGCTGTCGAGCAGGTCACGCTCCTCGCCCACCGAGGCGACGACCAGGCCGTCGATGCGTTTTTCCAGCAGCACACGCAGGTAGCTGCGCTGCTTCTGCGGATCGTCGTCGGAGTTGCACAGGATCACGCAGTAGCCGTTGCGCTCGCAGGCATCCTCGATGCCCCGGGCCAGCTCGGCGAAGTACGGGTTGACGCTGTTGGGCACCAGCAGGCCGATGGTGGCGGTGCTGCGGGCCTTCAGCGAGCGGGCCACGGCGCTGGGCACGTAGTCGAGCTCGGCGATCGCCGCCTCGACCTTCAGGCGCACGTGTTCGCTGACCGGACGGGTCTTGTTCAGTACATGGGACACGGTGGTGTAGGAAATACCCGCCAGTGCCGCGACATCTTTGATGGTGGCCATGTTTTATCAGTTCCGCCGGTTCGCACGCCGGCTACGGTAAGTGTCGAGCACCACGGCGATGACGATCACCGCCCCGGTGATGATGCGTTTGGTGGGCTCCGAAGCACCGATCTGGGCAAGGCCTGCGGCCAGCACCGAGATGATCAGCACCCCGAAGAACGTACTGATGACCGAGCCACGCCCACCCATCAGGCTGGTGCCGCCGATCACCACGGCGGCGATCACCTGCAGCTCCAGGCCGGCACCGGCGTTGGGGTCGGCGGCCTCCAGGCGGGAAATCTGGAACAGCGCAGCCAGGCCTGCGAGCACGCCCATCAGGGCGAACACCAGGATCTTGTAAGGGCGCGGGTCGATACCGGCGAGGCGCACGGCTTCTTCGTTGGTCCCAATGCCGATCAGATAACGGCCGAACACCGTGCGGGTCAGCACCAGCTGGGCCAGCACGATCACCAGCAGGCCAATGATGAAGGCCGGCGAAATGCCGAAGGCGATGGGGTTGGAGAACCAGGCGAAGGCATCGCCGATGTAGGCGGTGCGCGAGTCGGTGAACTGGTAAGCGAGGCCCCGAGCCATCTCCAGCACGCCCAGCGAGACGATGAACGACGGGATGCGCCAGGCCACGGTAATGCTGCCGGTGATGCTGCCGGCCAGCGCCGCCACGGCCATGCCGAGCAAGGCGGCGGGCAGCACGCCCCAGCCCCAGCCGAGGATCGCCACGCTGACCGTGGAGGCGGCCAGCGCCAGCACCGAGCCCACCGACAGGTCGATGCCGCCGATGATCAGCACGAAGGTCATGCCCACCGCCAACACCATCAGGTCGGGGATCTGGTTGGCCAGGGTGCTGAAGGTGGCATAGGAGAGAAAGTGGCTGCTGAGCAACGAGAACAGCACGATCATCGCCAGCAAGGCGCCGGCCAGGCCCAGGTAGGTGCCCAGGCCATAATAGTTGCCGCTGCGGCGGGCGGGCACGGCGCCCGAGGTGTCGAGAGGGGAGGTTTTCATGCGTCCATCCTGGGAGCTGCGTCGTGCAGCAGGGCATCACGTTTCTGGTAGCCGGCAAAGGCGGCGGCAAGCAACTGGTCCTGGCTCCAGCGGTCACGGTCGAAGGTGTCGATCAGCCGCCCGGCGGACAGCACGGCGATGCGGTCGCAGATCAGCATCAGCTCGCGCAGGTCGCTGGACACCACCACCAGGGCCTTGCCCTGGCGAGCGAGCTCGGCGAGCAGGCCATAGATGTCGAACTTGGCACCCACGTCGATCCCGCGGGTGGGCTCGTCGAACAGCAGCACCTGGCAGTCACGCTCGAGCCAACGGCCGATCACCACCTTCTGCTGGTTGCCGCCGGACAGCTCGCCCACCGCCTGCGCCGGGCCGGCGCTGCGAATGCGCATGGCGCTGATCTGCCGTTCGGCCAGGCTGCGCTCGGCGTCGCGATCGAGCACACCGGCACGGGACACCGCGCCCAGGTTGCCCAGGGCGATGTTGGCGCTGATCGACTGGGTCAGCAGCAGGCCTTCGCCCTTGCGGTCCTCGGTGATCAGGGCGATGCCGGCGGCCACGGCGGCCTTGGGCGAGTCGATGCTCACCGGCTGCGGCGGCAGACCAAGGGCAATCTGCCCGCTGTCGGCGCGGTCGGCGCCGTAGATCAGGCGCAGCAGCTCGGTGCGCCCGGCACCGATCAGCCCGGAGATGCCGAAGATCTCCCCTGCCCTTACTTCGAACGACACCTCACGCACCTTGTCGCCACGGCTGAGCTTGTCGACCTTGAGCAACGGCGCGCCGATCTGGCGGCGGCCAAGGTCGATGTGTTCACCCAGCTCGCGGCCGACCATCAGGTTGACCAGCTCGTTGCTGCTGTAGCGCTGGATCGGCTCGGCGCATACCAGCTTGCCGTCGCGCAGCACGGCGATGCGCTGGGCTACGCGCTGCAGCTCTTCGAGGCGGTGCGAGATATAGACGATGGCCACGCCACGCTGGCGCAGGCGCTCGATCTGGGTGAACAGCAGTTCCACCTCACGGCTGGTGAGCATGGCCGTGGGCTCGTCGAAGATCAGCACATGACAATCGCCAATCAGGTTGCGGGCGATCTCGACCATCTGCTGATGGCCGATCCCCAGCTCGCCAACCGGGGTGTCCGGGTCGATGGCCTCCAGGCCCACCTGGGCCATGGCCGCCGTGGCCAACTGGCGCAGGCGCTTCTGGCTGATCCAGCCGAAGCGGCTGGGCAGGTTGTCGAGGAACAGGTTCTCGGCCACGGTCAGGGTCGGCAGCAGGTTGAGCTCCTGCATCACCATGCGCACCCCAAGGCGCTCGGCCTCGGCGCGGCTGCCGGGGTTGTAGGGCTGGCCGCGGTAGTGCATCTGCCCGGCGGTGGGGATTTCCAGGCCGCCGATCAGCTTGGACAGGGTCGACTTGCCCGCACCGTTTTCGCCGGTCAGCGCCAGCACCTCGCCGCCGCGCAGCTCGAGGGTGACGTCGCCGAGCACCGGCTGGGCGTAGGTCTTGCCCAGGCCGCTGACGGCCAGCATGGTTTCATTGGCCGGTACTGACATGGCCATCTCTCCCAACATGTTCAAATAGCACACCCCCCTGTGGGAGCTGGCTTGCCAGCGATGACGGCAACTCGGTGCATGGCACCGGCTTCGCCGGTGATCGCTGGCAAGCCAGCTCCCACAAGTCAATCACTGGGTAATCAGTTCCACCGGTGTCTGGATCACATTGTCGGCATCCACGGCAGGCTTCTCGCCCTTGAGCACCGCCAACGCCGCCTGGATGCCAAACACCGCCTGCTGGCTGGCGGCCTGGTCGAGGGTGGCGAGCACGCGGCCATCCTTGAGCATCGGCTTGATGGCCTTGATGTTGTCGTAGCCGACCACCTGCACCTGGCCGGCCTTGCCCGCTGCGCGCACGGCCGAGACCGCGCCCAGCGCCATGCTGTCGTTGCCGGCCAGCAGCGCCTTGAGGTCGGGGTATTCGTTGAGCATCGAGGCGGCCACGGCGTTGCCTTTGTCGATCTCCCAATTGCCGGATTGCACCGAGACGATCTTCATCTGCGCGGCTTCCATGGCGTCCTTGAAGCCGGCGGTGCGCTGCTGGGCGTTGGTGGTGGTCGGCACGCCCTCGATGATGCCGACCTGATCGCCGGCCTTGAGCTTCTCTTTAGCCAGGTAATCGCCGACGAGGCGCGCGCCCTTGCGGTTGTCGGGGCCGACAAAGGGCACGCTGATGCCCTTGCTCTTGAGCAGTTCGGGGTCGAGGCGGTTGTCGATGTTGATCACCACAACGCCTTTGTCCATGGCCTTCTTCACCGCCGCGACCAGCGCCTTGGAGTCGGCCGGCGCGATCACCAAGGCCTTGGCGCCTGAGTTGACCATCTGCTCGACGATGCGGATCTGCTCGCCGGTATCGGTTTCATTCTTGATGCCGTTGGCGATCAGTTCGAAATCTTGGGGGTGGGCTTTCTGGTAGTCCTTGGCGCCGTCCTCCATGGTGCGGAAGAACTCGTTGGCCAAAGACTTCATCACCAGGGCGACCTTGGGCGCGTCCTCGGCATGGGCGGCAGACAGTGGCAGGGCGAACATCAGCGAAGAGAGCACAGCGACGGCCAGCGGACGACCGGAGAACGGCAGTTTCATGGAAATGACTCCGAATTTTGTGTTTTTTATCGGATGCAAACGTTTGCGGTGACTCACTATGGAAACAGGTCCCGCGTTTGTCAAATCCAGTGCGTAGGCAAAGCGCCAGCACGCACGCCAGATTATCCGCAATTTATCCGAAAAACCGAACACTTTTCCTACGCTTGTTCGGGATGCCGAACGACGGCAACCCGCGCAGTCTCACTCATTCAGGTTACACATGATGAATATCAACGGCTTACAGATGAAAAACGACGAACGGTAAGGCCTGGTACGAAATCTGCCTGACTGTGGTGCGACACAGCGAACATCTCATTAGGAAGAGAGAAGAAGAACTATGATCAACATCGCACTCAAGGCCTTCACCCCGGCCACCCTGGCCCTGCTGCTGGCCCTGCCGACCTCCGTTTCGGCCAAGGAAGCCGAGCAACAACAGAAGCTCGCCAACGTGGTGATCCTCGCCACTGGCGGCACCATCGCCGGCGCCGGTGCCAGCGCCGCCAACAGCGCCACCTACCAGGCCGCCAAGCTCGGCATCGACAAGCTGATCGCCGGCGTGCCGGAACTGGCCGACATCGCCAACGTGCGCGGCGAGCAGGTCATGCAGATCGCCTCCGAAAGCATCAGCAACGACGACCTGCTCAAGCTGGGCAAGCGTGTTGCCGAACTGGCCGACAGCAAGGACGTCGACGGCATCGTCATCACCCACGGCACCGACACCCTGGAAGAGACCGCCTACTTCCTCAACCTGGTGGAGAAGACCGACAAACCGATCGTGGTGGTCGGCTCCATGCGCCCGGGCACCGCCATGTCCGCCGACGGCATGCTCAACCTGTACAACGCCGTGGCCGTGGCCAGCGACAAGCAGAACCGTGGCAAAGGCGTGCTGGTGACCATGAACGACGAGATCCAGTCCGGCCGCGATGTGAGCAAGTCGGTCAACATCAAGACCGAAGCCTTCAAGAGCGCCTGGGGCCCGATGGGCATGGTAGTGGAAGGCAAGTCCTACTGGTTCCGCCTGCCGGCCAAGCGCCACACGGTCAACTCCGAGTTCGACATCAAGACCATCAGCAGCCTGCCTGCCGTGGACATTGCCTACGGCTACGGCAACGTCACCGACACCGCCTACAAGGCCCTGGCCCAGGGTGGCGCCAAGGCGATCATCCACGCCGGTACCGGCAACGGCTCGGTATCGTCGCGCGTCGTCCCTGCCCTGCAGGAACTGCGCAAGAACGGCGTGCAGATCATTCGTTCGTCCCACGTCAACCAGGGTGGTTTCGTTCTGCGCAACGCCGAACAACCTGATGACAAGAACGACTGGGTCGTGGCCCACGACCTGAACCCGCAGAAAGCCCGCATCCTGGCCATGGTCGCCATGACCAAGACCCAGGACAGCAAGGAACTGCAACGTATCTTCTGGGAATACTGATCCCGGCCTGAACCCGGCGCGGCGCCCGGCCGCGACGGGTTCACTCCATCAAGCGATGACGATCTGGCCGTCCGCCAGGCCCTGCCCGGCAATGCCCACCAGAGTCACGCTGTCCTTGCCGAAGGTCAGCACCAGGTCATCACCCACCTGGCTCAGGTGATCACGGAAGTCCCGCGACGCCGTGCCACCGTCCACCCCCATGAACACCAGACGGTCCTGGCTGCTGAAGTCCAGCACCCGGTCCTGGCCGAAATGGCCGTCGAACAGGAAGGTGTCGCGCCCTGCCCCGCCGCTGAGCAGGTCGTTGCCGGCCCCGCCCACCAGCACATCATTGCCCGCACCGCCCACCAGGCGGTCGTCGCCGTCCAGGCCGAACAACCACTGGCCCTGCTTGCCGGCCACCAAGGTGTCGCCCGCCTGGCTGCCGCTTTGCGAGGCGGCGTAGAGGTTGAGCTTGCCGCTGGAGAGCAAGCCATCGACGCCCACCGTGTGGCTGACCTCCTTGCTGAAGAACACCAGGCTCGTCTCCTGGCTCACCAGGCTCTCCACGTTGCGAACCAGGCTGATGCCGCCCTCGGCGTCGCGCACGTAAAGCGTCCCTTGCCCGTCACGGGCAATGCTCAGGTTGGCCAGCGCATCGCCGAGCTTCAAGGTGTCGTGGCCGCTGCCACCGTCGATCAGGTTGAAACCGCCTTGGTCACGGAACGTATCATTGCCGCCGCGCCCTTCCAGGTAGTCGTTGCCACGCCCGCCCTGGATAAGGTCGGCCTGCTCGCTGCCGATTATGAAAGTGCTGCCCTTGTGCGTCTCGGCGTTGCGGTTGAGGTCCTGCACCCAGGTCGAGCCCCGGGTGACGTCGGACAGGTTGCTGACCACGATGGTCGAGTCGCGGCTGGTCCACTGATAGAAGCCGGAGTCCAGCACCCGGCCCAGGCCGTCGGTATAGGCCGCCGGCAGGTGCGACAGCCAGGTGGCGATGTTGCCGATGGAGTACGGCAGCAAGTTCCAGGCGTCCGAGGCGTAGTGGTCGTTGAAGTTGACGATGTTGTCGGTGGCCGAAGCCTTGGCACTGTCATGCACGCCCAGGGTGCCCCAGGTGACCGACGTGCCGTCGAGCGCACGGAACACCGGGTCGTTTTCGTAGCCGATGTTGAGCACCTTGTCGGGGTTTGCCGCCTGGGTGGGCGAGGCGAAGGCAACGTAGCGCGCGTCCTCAAAGAAGCCACCCCAGCGCGTACCGCTCAGGTCGGCCAGGCTGTTGACCGCCAGGCCACCCAGGCTGTGGCCGCTGACGGTAATGTCGGCGCCGCTCAGGCCGTTGGCCTTGGCGAAGGCCGCTACGTCACCGAGCAGGCCATCGAAGGCCTTGGCCGCGTAGTCGCGGGCATAGCCGGCCGGCCCCAGCGCCGCCAACAGGTCGTTCACCGCATCGCCCAGGGTGTCCCCCAGCAGGTTCTCGCGGGGCCCACTGGTGCCACGGAAGGCAATGCCGATCGCGCTCAGCTGGCCATTGGAATCGTAGCGCCCGAGGATTTCCACCTGGGCACTGGTGTAGCCCGGCGTTTCCCCGTGAAAGGTACCGCGGGCGTCGGTGTGGCCGTTGTAGCCCAACTGCGCGGCGCTGATCGGCGCCCAGCCGGCTGCCTTCACCTGAGCCAGCGCCTTGGCTTCGGAATCGGGGTTCCACGGGATGCCGGGGATCACCCCCTGGCTGTCGCTGCCGCCGATCAACGCCTTGACCAGCGTGGCCGGCAGGCCCAGGCCGAAGCCATGTTGCTGGTAGCCGGCGGCAAAGCCGTCGTCGATGCCATGGTAGGCGTACATGGCCAGGGCCATGGCGTCCTGGTAAAGCGCGCCGGAGGCGGCGCTGTCGAGCTGCTTGTAATCGAATACGGGCATTAGTTGACGTCCTTGTTGCAGGTAGGAAAAACGCCCCAGCGACATCGTCCACTGACACGACTGACGGGCGAAGGGCCAAGTTCGCACGGGGCTCGACCTCAGGTCCAACGCCGTGCCTGGGGCTACCCTGCCAAAGGTGCGGGCATAAAACCTGTACATTCATACAGATAAAACTTGCCTGCCCGCCCTGCCTTGCGCATCCTAGTGCCCCATCTCCAACGATGAAGCGTTGCCGGCCATGCGCCTCTTTCTCTGCGAAAAACCCTCCCAGGCAAAAGACATCGCCAAGGTGCTCGGCGCCCAGCGCCGTGGCGATGGCTGCTGGCAAGGCACCGACCTGTGCGTCACCTGGTGCATCGGCCACCTGCTGGAAACCGCGCCACCGGACAGCTACGACGAACGCTACAAACGCTGGTCCCTCGATGACCTGCCGATCATCCCCGACAAATGGAAGATGACGGTCAAGCCCAAGACCGCCAGCCAGTTCAAGGCGGTCAAGCGCCTGCTGGGCGAGGCCCGCGAGCTGGTGATCGCCACCGACGCCGACCGCGAGGGCGAGATGATCGCCCGCGAACTGGTCGAGCACTGCCGCTACCGCGGCCCCATCCAGCGCCTGTGGTTGTCGGCACTGGACGATGCCTCGATCCGCAAGGCCCTGGGGCGCCTGCTGCCTGGCCAGGAAACCTTCAGCCTGTACCACTCGGCCCTGGGCCGCTCACGTGCCGACTGGCTGATCGGCATGAACATGAGCCGCCTGTTCACCCTGCTCGGCCGCCAGTCCGGCTACCAGGGCGTGCTGCCGGTGGGCCGGGTGCAAACCCCGACGTTGCGCCTGGTGGTGGACCGCGACCGCAGCATCGCCGACTTCGTGCCAGTGCCGTTCTGGGCAATCGACGTGCAGCTGGAAAGCGCAGGCCAGGTGTTCAATGCCCAGTGGCGCGCGCCGGAAGACGCCTGCGACGACCAGGGCCGCTGCCTGCAACAAGCGTTGGCGCAGCAGGCCGCCGCCGCCATGCAGGCCGCGGGCACGGCGCGGGTGCTCAAGGTTGCCACCGAGCGCGTGCGCGAAGCGCCGCCGCTGCCCTTCGACCTGGGCACGCTGCAGGAGCTGTGCTCGAAAAAGTTCGGCCTGGGCGCCCAGGAGACGCTGGACATCGCCCAGGCCCTGTACGAAACCCACAAGCTGATCACCTACCCGCGCAGCGACAGCGGCTACCTGCCGCTCAGCCAGCACGGCGAGGCACCGGCGATCCTCGCCGCCCTGCAGCGTGCCGACGCCAGCCTCGCACCGCTGCAGGCGCATCTTGAGCCCCAGCGCCGCTCACGGGCGTGGAACGACCAGAAGGTCAGCGCTCACCACGGCATCATCCCCACCGCCGCCGCCAGCGACCCGGCGCGCCTGCCGCCCAAGTACAAGGCGGTCTACACGCTGATCCGCGCCCGCTACCTGGCGCAGTTCCTGCCCAACCACGAATACGACCGCACCCAGGCCGAGTTCGACTGCGCCGGGCAAGCGCTGCGCGCGGTGGGCAAGCAGATCGTCGAGCCGGGCTGGCGCCGCGCCCTGCCCGAGGCTCTCACCCCGGCCAAAGGCCGCGAAGCACCACCGGCCCAGGTGCTGCCCGCCCTGCGCGAAGGGCAGGACTGCGCGCTGCATGATCTGCAACTGAAAGACCTGTGGACCCAGCCGCCCAAGCCCTTCACCGAGGGTGACCTGATCAAGGCGATGAAGAACGTCGCCAAGCTGGTGGATGACCCGCTGCTCAAGCAGAAGCTCAAGGAAACCACCGGTATCGGCACCGAGGCCACCCGCGCCAGCATCATCCAGGGCCTGCTCGATCGGGGTTATCTGGTCAAGCATGGCAAGGCGCTGTCGGCGACACCCGCGGCGTTCAGCCTGATCGATGCCGTGCCCCGCGCCATCGCCGACCCCGGCACCACGGCCATCTGGGAGCAGGCGCTGGATATGGTGCAAAGCGGTGAGATGAGCCTTGAGGAGTTCGTCGCCCGGCAGTCGGCCTGGATGGGCAAGCTGGTACAGCGCTGCGCGGGGATGCGCCTGAACATCAGCGGCCCGCCCCTCGCGCCGGGAGGCAAGGGTGCGCCGTGGAAGAAGAAGCGTGGGAGTGGCGGCAAGCGCAAGACGGAACCAGGAGTGGCCAAAGCCACAACCCCGCGCCGGCGCAAGACTGCCGGCAAGTCATGAATCATCGCGGGGCAAGTCGCATCGGCGCACCGCCGCTCCCACGCTTTGGACTGCCCCAAGAAGTTGGACACCCATCCAACCCTTGAGGAGCAGTTCATAACGTGGGAGCGGCGGTGCGCCGATGCGACTTGCCCCGCGAAAGGTTGGCGAAACTACCTCAACCCTCGGCAGCCTCGCGCTTCAACCGCGCCCGGCGGGCCATGATGTTGAGCATCTCGATCACCGTCGAGAAGGCCATGGCGGCATACACGTAGCCTTTCGGTACATGGGCGCCGAAGCCTTCGGCGATCAGGGTCATGCCGATCATGATCAGGAAGCCCAGGGCCAGCATTACCACGGTCGGGTTGTCGTTGATGAACTTGGCCAGCGGGTCGGCGGCCACCAGCATCACGATCACGGCGCTGATCACGGCGATGATCATGATCGGCAGGTGCTCGGTCATGCCCACGGCGGTGATGATGCTGTCGATCGAGAAGACGATGTCCAGCAGCAGGATCTGGAAGATCGCCGCGGTGAAACCAATGGTCACGGTGCTGCCGAGCTTGGACTCTTCCTTGGCGCCGTGGGGATCGACACTTTCATGGATCTCCTTGGTCGCCTTCCACAGCAGGAACAAGCCACCGGCGATGAGGATCATGTCCTTCCACGAGAAGGCATGGCCGAACACATCGATCACCGGCTCGGTCAACTGGACGATCCAGGCCACGGTGCTGAGCAGCGCCAGGCGCATGACCAAGGCCATGCTGATACCGATGCGTCGCGCCTTCGAGCGGAATTGCTCAGGCAGCTTGTTGGTGAGGATCGAGATGAAGATCAGGTTGTCGATGCCGAGCACGACCTCCATGGCCACCAGGGTGGCAAGGGCAACCCAGGCGGTGGGGCTAGCGGCGAGTTCCAGCAAATATTCCATTGGTCAGTCCTGCTTCGGGTCCGGTGGGTCAGATGTCTTGGGTGTTTTTCTTGTCGTCTTCGGCCTTGGCCTTCTCGCCATCGCTGCCGATGGCGTCGCTCAGCGCCTGCTGGGCGGCATCGTTGGTCTTGTCGATGGCCTGCTTGGCCGTTTCGGCGGCCTGGTCGAGCATCTGCTGGGCGGACTTCTCGGCCTGGTCGCAGCCGCTCATGGCGAACAACGCCAGGGCCAGCACCAGGGGCGTACCGATGGATTTGAGTTGCAACATGGGGTCCTCGCTTGTCGATATCCGTGCGGCGCGCGGGGCGCCTGATGGGGTCGCATTCTAGAGGGGCTGAAACATCCAGAAAATTCGTTTTTTCAGCTGATATACTTCGGTTTTTACGAATCCGGAAACACCATGCTCAACTACCGCCAGCTTCATTACTTCTGGGCTGTAGCAAAGACCGGGAGTATCGCCCGCGCCAGCGAGCAACTGAATCTTACGCCGCAGACGATCAGTGGGCAGATCAGCCTGTTCGAGCAGACCTGGAACCTGGAGCTGTTCCAGCGCGTCGGTCGTCAGCTGGAGCTGACCGAAACCGGCCGCCAGGCACTCACCTATGCCGAGCAGATGTTCCAGATCGGCGGCGAGCTGGAAGCCATGCTGCGTGCCGGCCCTCAGGAACAGATCCTGTTCCGCGTGGGGGTGGCCGACGTGGTGCCCAAGTCCATCGTCTACCGCCTGTTGGCGCCAACCATGGAGCTGGACGAGGTGCTGCGCATCAGCTGCCGCGAAGACAAGCTCGAGCGCCTGCTCGCAGACCTGGCGATCCAGCGCCTGGACCTGGTGATTTCCGACAGCCCCATGCCCAACCACCTGGACATCAAGGGTTACAGCCAGAAACTGGGAGAATGCGGCCTGAGCTTCTTTGCCACGCACACCTTGGCCGCACAGCTCGACAAGCCCTTCCCCGCCTGCCTGGACGATGCGCCGCTGTTGATTCCCGGCCAGGAAACCGTAGTGCGCAGCCGCCTGCTGCGCTGGCTGGCCGAGCAACAGGTGCAGCCGCGCATTGTCGGTGAGTTCGACGACAGCGCACTGATGCAGGCCTTCGGCCAGTCCGGCAGCGGCATCTTCGTCGCCCCCAGCGTGATCGCCGAAGAAGTGTGCCGCCAGTACGGGGTACGGCTGATCGGCCAGACCGAGGCGGTGAACGAGTCCTTCTATGCCATCTCGGTGGAACGCAAGGTCAAGCACCCGGGCATCGTGGCGATCACAGAGGGGGCCCGGCGGGAGTTGTTTCACTGGTGAACACATCGCGGGCGGTTCGGCGTCCCGACAAGCCCGCTCCCACCCTACCTGGATTGCCCGAACGCCCTGCGTGGGAGCGGGCTTGCCCCGCGATAAGTGGCATACCTGGCTGTGGTAAAGTGCGCGGTTCATTCGTCCCGAGATTGCGCTGCACATGACCCCCGTTCTTCGCCTCATCAACCGCACCGGCCTGGTGACGCAGATCTGCATCGGCCTGGTGGCCGGCATCGCCCTGGCCCTGCTCGCGCCCTCCGTGGCCCGTGACCTTGGCTTTCTTGGCAAGGTGTTCGTCAGCGCCCTGAAAGCGGTTGCCCCCGTGCTGGTGTTCATCCTGGTGATGGCCTCGATCGCCAACCACCGCCACGGCCAGGAAACCCATATCCGCCCGATCCTCTGGCTGTACCTGCTGGGCACCTTTGCCGCTGCAGTGGTGGCCGTGGCCGCCAGCCTGCTGTTCCCCTCGCAGCTGGTGCTGAACACCAGCGAAGCCACGCTCAGCGCCCCTGGCGGCATCACCGAAGTAATGCAGAACCTGCTGCTGAGCGCCGTCGACAACCCAATCAACGCCCTGCTCAATGCCAACTTCATCGGCGTACTGACCTGGGCCATCGGCCTGGGCATTGCCCTGCGCCATGCCAATGACACCACCCGCACCGTGGTCGAGGACTTGTCCAACGGCGTCACCCTGATCGTGCGCGTGGTCATTCGCTTCGCCCCGCTGGGTATTTTCGGCCTGGTCAGCTCGACCCTGGCGCAATCCGGCCTGGAAGCGCTGCTGGGCTACCTGCACCTTTTGGGCGTGCTGATGGGCTGCATGCTGTTCGTGGCACTGGTGATGAACCCGCTCATCGTATTCTGGAAAATCCGCCGCAACCCGTACCCGCTGACCCTGCTGTGCCTGCGCGAAAGCGGCATCACCGCGTTCTTCACCCGCAGCTCGGCGGCCAACATCCCGGTCAACCTGGCATTGTCGGAAAAGCTCGGCCTGCACGAGGACACCTACTCGGTATCAATCCCCCTGGGCGCGACCATCAACATGGCCGGCGCGGCGATCACCATCACTGTGCTGACCCTGGCGGCCGTGCACACCCTGGGCATCCCGGTCGACCTGCCCACCGCCGTGCTGCTCAGCGTAGTGGCGGCGGTCTGTGCCTGCGGCGCCTCGGGTGTGGCCGGTGGTTCGCTGCTGCTGATCCCGCTGGCCTGCAGCCTGTTCGGTATTCCCAGCGAGATCGCCATGCAGGTGGTGGCGGTCGGTTTCATCATCGGCGTGCTGCAGGACTCGGCCGAGACGGCGCTGAACTCCTCCACCGATGTACTGTTCACCGCCGCCGCGTGCCAGGCCATGGAGCAGCGCAGCTCCTGATAGGGCCATCGCGGGGCAAGCCCGCTCCCACGGTGGGAGCAGGCCTGCCCCGCGATGTGTTCGGCGATTGCTTAAGCCGGGCACTTTACCTAGGCTAGTGGCCTTTTCCTCGCAATGAGTCAGGGCCATGTCTGAACACGAAAGCACCGGCGAAGGCCGCTTCAACAGCACTGAAATCCGCGTCCTCGGTTCGTTGATCGAAAAGCAGGCCAGCAACCCGGAAACCTACCCCCTGACCCTCAATGCCCTGGTCCTGGCCTGTAACCAGAAAACCAGCCGCGAACCTGTCATGAACCTCTCCCCCGGCCAGGTTGGCCAGGCTTTGCGCGCTCTCGAAGGGCAGAACATGGCCCGCCTGCAGATGGGCAGCCGTGCCGACCGCTGGGAGCAGCGAGTGGACAAGGCGCTGGAGCTGGTACCGGCGCAACTGGTGCTGATGGGCCTGATGTTCCTGCGCGGCCCGCAAACCCTGAACGAACTGCTGACCCGCAGCAACCGCCTGCATGATTTCGAAGACGTCGACCAGGTCCAGCACCAGCTGGAGCGCCTGATCTCCCGTGGCCTGGCCCTGCACCTGCCGCGCCAGGCCGGCCAGCGTGAGGACCGCTACACCCACGCCCTGGGCGATCCAGCGGAAATCGAAGCTATCCTCGCCGCGCGTCAGCAGGAAGGTGGCGCACGCAGCAGTGCCGGCAGTGTCTCGCAGGAGCGCATCGAAGCGTTGGAAGCGCGGATCGCCGCGCTGGAGGAACGCCTGGCCCAGCTGGAAGGCTGAGGTCAGGGCTTGAGTGCTTCGGGGAAGTTGCGACAGCTCTTGCGCTCGGCCATTTCGCGCTCGCTGGGGCGCTGGTCGACAAACACGGTACGACCATCGGCGTAGATTTCCAGGTAGCCCCAGTGCAGGTCCTGCTCTTTCTGCCCGGGCTGGGGTGGCACAAGCCACCAGGGTTCGCGGCTGATCAGGGTCATGGGTAAGGTTCCGAAATAGGCCTGCCCTACATGATAGCCACTGCCACACCAACGCAATCGCGGGGCAAGCCCGCTCCCACGAGCGTGTGTCTAGGCTCGTGGGAGCGGGCTTGCCCCGCGAAGAGGCCGGAACAGGCTTACGCCGGCGCCGAAGTCCGAATCAGGTGATCGAACGCCGCCAGCGAAGCCTTGGCGCCCTCGCCCACGGCGATGACGATCTGCTTGTACGGCACCGTGGTCACGTCACCGGCAGCGAACACGCCGGGGATGCTGGTCTGGCCCTTGGCATCGACGATGATCTCGCCACGCGGCGACAGCTCGACCGTGCCCTTGAGCCAATCGGTGTTCGGCAGCAGGCCGATCTGCACGAAGATGCCTTCCAGCGCCAGGTCATGCACTTCGTCGGTGCTGCGGTCCTTGTAACGCAGGCCGGTCACCTTCTCGCCATTGCCGATCACTTCGGTGGTCAGCGCGCGGGTGATCACCGTGACGTTCGGCAGGCTGTGCAACTTGCGCTGCAGCACCGCGTCGGCGCGCAGCTGGCTGTCGAACTCGATCAGGGTCACCTGGGCGACGATACCGGCCAGGTCGATGGCCGCTTCCACGCCGGAGTTGCCGCCGCCGATCACCGCCACGCGCTTGCCCTTGAACAGCGGGCCGTCGCAGTGCGGGCAGTAGGCCACGCCACGGGCGCGGTATTCCTGCTCGCCCGGCACGTTCATTTCGCGCCAACGGGCACCGGTGGCCAGGATCACGGTCTTGGCCTTGAGCGAGGCACCGCCGGCCAGACGCACTTCGTGCAGGCCGCCATCGGTGGCCGGGATCAGCGCTTCGCCGCGCTGCAGGTTCATGATGTCGACGTCGTACTGCTTGACGTGCTCTTCCAGCGCCGTGGCCAGTTTCGGCCCTTCGGTTTCCTGCACCGAGATGAAGTTCTCGATGGCCAGGGTGTCGAGTACCTGGCCGCCGAAGCGCTCGGCGGCAACACCAGTACGGATGCCTTTGCGTGCCGCGTAGATGGCTGCCGCGGCGCCGGCTGGGCCACCGCCGACCACCAGCACGTCGAAAGCGTCCTTGGCGTTGATCTTCTCGGCCTGGCGGGCGCCGGCGCCGGTGTCGATCTTGCCGAGAATCTCTTCCAGGCCCATGCGGCCCTGGCCGAACACTTCGCCGTTCAGGTAGATGCTCGGCACCGCCATGACCTTGCGGCTTTCCACTTCATCCTGGAACAGCGCGCCGTCGATCGCGACGTGGCGCACGTTAGGGTTGAGCACCGCCATCAGGTTCAGCGCCTGGACCACGTCCGGGCAATTCTGGCACGACAGCGAGAAGTAGGTTTCGAAGGTGAATTCGCCTTCCAGGGCCTGGATCTGCTCGATCACTTCAGCACTGGCTTTCGAGGGATGGCCGCCGACCTGCAGCAGCGCCAGCACCAGGGAGGTGAATTCGTGGCCCATGGGGATGCCGGCAAAGCGCAGGCTGATGTCCGCCCCTGGGCGATTCAGCGAGAACGAAGGACGACGGGCGTCGTTACCGTCCGCGCTGAAGGTAATGAGGTTCGACAGGCCGGCGATTTCCACCAGCAGGTCGTGCAATTCGCGGGACTTCGCGCCGTCATCGAGGGAAGCGACGATCTCGATCGGCTGGGTGACCCGCTCCAGGTAGGTTTTCAGTTGCGATTTAAGCGTGGCGTCCAACATACGGGCGATTCCTTTTTCAAACTTCGGATACAAAAACGCCCAGGCGAGGTCGCCCGGGCGTTTGACGGGGCAGTGAGTACTTCAGCTTTGGCGGCTGCTCACCGCCCGCGATTGGCACATGGCCTTAGATCTTGCCAACCAGGTCCAGGGACGGCGCCAGGGTGGCCTCGCCTTCTTTCCACTTGGCCGGGCAGACTTCACCCGGGTGGGCGGCAACGTACTGGGCAGCTTTGACTTTGCGCAGCAGCTCGGCAGCGTCACGGCCTACACCACCGTCGTTCAGTTCGACGATCTTGATCTGGCCTTGCGGGTTGATCACGAAGGTACCGCGATCGGCCAGGCCGGCTTCTTCGATCAGCACGTCGAAGTTGCGCGAGATGATGTGGGTCGGGTCACCGATCAGCGGGTACTGGATCTTGCCGATGGTGTCCGAGGTGTCGTGCCAGGCTTTGTGGGTGAAGTGGGTGTCGGTGGACACGCCGTAGATCTCGACGCCCAGCTTCTGGAACTCGGCGTAGTTGTCAGCGAGGTCGCCCAGCTCGGTCGGGCAGACGAAGGTGAAGTCGGCTGGGTAGAAGAACACGACGGACCATTTGCCTTTCAGGTCGGCTTCGCTGACCTGAACGAACTCGCCCTTGTGGTAGGCGGTGGCGGTGAACGGTTTGACCTGGCTGTTGATGATAGGCATGTGGTGCTCCTTCATGGGGTGAGTAAGTTGATGGAGGCCATCCTATCCAAGCGACGGCGCAATGGCTCATTGGCAAACCTCATGTTGCTGATTGGTTTTGGCTATAACGTTGCTCGATCAATAGATCTTTTGATTACTACGCGGGCCACATACGGCTACAGCAGAGGCCGCACGCCCCACCTCGAAATCCACCCAGCACGTCTGATGTTCGGCACCGCCCCAACTGATGCGCAGCCGCCCCCGCCTGGCCTGGCTGCGTATCTGAACCTGCCCCCCCTGGCCCACAACTCCCACCTCGTTACCCGTCTCATCGAATACCTGGGCACCGAAGGGCAAAGCCTCGCCCCCCGTACGCTCGGCAAGCAGCACATGGAAATCTCCGGCGCGCGTGGCAAAGCGCAGCAGCGGTGCGGCCCCGGCCCTGGGCACCACGTTGTGCCCGGCAACCAAGAGTTCGGTGGTGCGCGGCATACCCTTGGGGTCGATCTCAACGGTGTTCACGCTGTAGGGTGCCAACGATGGCACCACTGCATAACCTCGACGGTCGACCCGCGACTGGGGCTGTTGCCGCACCCGTGCGGCTGTGGCACCAGGCGCGTGGATGATGGCAAAGCTTTCGCCCAGCGTCGGTGCTGCCGTCACCCCGCCGGCATGGGCCACCACTGCACCGCGTGCGCCCAACGCCAGATGACGCTGGTCACCGCGACTGCCTAGCGCAACGGCAAGGTCGCCGGCACTGCCTCGGTAACGCAGATTGCCATCGATGCCGACCGGATCGGCTGCCGCTGCCTGGTATTGTGCCGCCAGCCCATAGCCCCACTGCGCCTGCTCGCCGGCACGGGAACTCCAGCGCAGGCTGGTACTGGCATGCCGCCGCGAATCGCTGCTCACGGCGCTGCTCAACAGATCGCGGCGGCGCTCGCCGAGCGGCATGCTGAGGGTCAGGGCGATGGTCCGCAACGGCTGGCCATGCTCGCTGCGTTGGCGCCCGATGTTCAGGCCATAGGCCATGGCAGCAAAATGGTTGTTGTAGCCGAGCCGGTAGTCGGTACCGCCCTGCCCCGACCAGCTGCGCGCGCCGTTGACGGCAAAGCTTAGCCGGCCGGCGCCAGGGCCCAGGGCCTGATCGAGAGAGAAGCTGGCGCGCCAGTGGTTCGGGTCTGAATGCCGGCCGCGGCGCGCCTGGGCGAACTGATCGAAACCAAGATAGCCGGTACTCTGACTGCGGCTGATGGACGCCTCCAGGCGTGTCGCCGTGTCAGTCAAGTCCTGTCGCCAGTTCAAGCGCATGGCTTGCCCCCGTCGATCGGCCTCGGGGCTGGGCGCCGCATCTGCGTGATAAGCGGTCAGCCCCACTGCGCCAACAGCGGTGTTCAGGGCAACGCCCAAGGCGCCGCCCAGATAGTCTTCGGCCACCCAGAGCCCGCCATGGACACTCAAACGATCATCCAGGCCTTGCTGCCAACTGCCTTGGCCGAACGCAGGACCAGTGCGACCGAAGCCATCCAGCCAGTGGCCGCCAGCGAAGTCGAAGCGCCTGGCGCCTGGGCGCAATGCCAAGGGCGCCGCCTGGAACGGCACGCTGAACACTGTCACGCTGCCGTCCGCCTCCTTGAGCGTGACCTCCAGGTCGTCACTCAAGCCGCTGGGATAGAGGTCGTCGATTTCGAACGGCCCGGGAGGCACGCTCGATTCGTGCAGCAGCACCCCACGGTGACGAATACTCACCAGCGCCGTGCTATTGGCCACGCCACGCACCGTAGGGGCATAACCCCGCCGCGATTGCGGCAGCATGCGTTCGTCACTGCCTAGTTGCAGACCTCGGAACGCACTGGCCGCGAAGACATCCGAACTGCTCGCGGCATCGCCAAGGGTCAGCTGCGCCGACAGGGCCGGCAAGTCGCGTCGTACCGAGGTCATGCCGCGTTGGTAACGGGTCGGGGCATCGTCCGCCCCCTGCAGGATGCCGTCGTGCCGCCAGTACCAGTCACCGGTGTTGAGCCCGCCGCGCAGGCCGAGGAAACCTCGATAGGCAGTGCCCTGCCGATGTGCCATTTGCTGCTGGTGAAGGTTCAGGTCGTAGTTGACGAAACCCGCGCCAACCCCGCTGTCCCACTGCCGCGAGTCCACGTGGTCGACGGGGCGGCGGCTCAGATGCTGCCGGGCGATGCTCAGCGTCAGCCGCAGTTCGCCGTAGGCAAGCGCCTCGCTGGCTTCCAGGCCCAAGGCGGACAGCGCCAGGCAATCACCTTCTTGCCCCAGCAGTGCCCGTTTCGCTGGCGGCAATCGCAGCAGATCAACGCCCAGCGCTTCGAGCAGCTCGCGCCCATAGCACGGTGTGGGCTGCATAGCGCCTGGCGGCGTGCGCAGCGCTATCTGATAGCGGCCCATCCACCGCTGGTTGAGCGTTACGTCCAGGCTCACCTCACCCTCCGGGATGACGCTGGCCCCCTCGAAGCGCTGCAGGTCGCTCGAAGTCCCCTGGCGCAGCATGCGTGAGTCGAACTCCACCGGGGCGGCCAGGCTGCCGGCCGCAAGCACCAGCAGGCCAGGCAGCAATACGCGCGCGCATGCAACGCCTGTGACCCGCGCGCTCAATGACGCACCACCGCAGTGGCCGGTCGCTCGGCGCCATAGTCATCGATGTAGGAATAGTCCACCTGGTTCGGTACAGGACGCTCATCGGCCAACCCCTCGATGGCGAAGCGAGTCTGCGAAAACGGCAGCACATGCCTAGGTTGTGCCTGCCAGGATCGGCCCTGGTAGCTAACGGCGACGCGCCCGAGATTGACGACATAGGCCCCAGGGTTGTCAGCCTCGAGCTGCCAGCGCCGACCTTCGCGCACCCAGCGCCAGGAGAGCGCGCGATGAGCATCGGCCACCGTCCCGGGCAGGGATGGTGGACGGAAGAACAGCTTGATGCGCGTACGCAACGCAACATTGATCTGGTTGCCGACGCCCTTGGGCGCTATCTCGAGGACATTGAGCCAATACAAGGTTTCACGGTCGGTGGGCATCGACGCGCCGTTATGGAACAGGCGCAGGCTCTGGCTGGTGCCAGGCTCGACGCGAAACAGCGGCGGCATCAGGCTGAATGGCACCTGCGGATCCTGGCTATCGGCCAGGGCCACACCGTCGTCGATCCAGGCCTGCACCAGCGCTGGCCGTTCCCCCAGATTGCGCAGGCTGACGGTAACCTCGGCCTGCTCGGCGGGATAGACGATTCGGGTGGTGGCGATGACCACACTGGCCTGGGCGTGGCCTACGGCCAGCAGCCAACCTGCCAGCAAGACGCGCCGACAGGCCGTGGAGAAAGTCTTCATGTTCAAGGCTCGCGCACAGCGTTGAGGTGTAGCCCCCGAGGGGGCTACCAGGAAGGAGACTCAGAGGTACTCGAGCGAGTAGCGGACGTTGGTCGAGACCAGACCCGGGGTGGTCGCACCCAGCGAGAAGTAGCGAGCGGTGTAGTTGAGGATGGCGTTGCCGTTGACGATATCGACCCGCTGGGAGCTCTGATTGCCTCTGCCACCGGCCAGGTTCATGGGCGCGCGGGCACTGTTGAGCAGTTGCACGTCGACACTGGTGGCGGCGCCCGAGCCAGCATCGACCGTCAGCCGGCCTTCAGGATTCACGGTGGGGCCCGGCTCGAAGTAGGTGGACACCTGGCCGACATGCGAGCACTGGCTCAGCACCAGGCTGAAGGTGCGCTCGCCAGCGGTCTGCCCCGCTTGGCGCAGATCGTAGGTGCTGACTTCCGGCAGGTTGACCTGCACATCGTTGTCGCCGCCGTTGATGACGCAGGTCGGGCCAGCCACGCTGCCACTGAAGCTGATCAGCCCTTGATCGGCTTGTACTACCCCTGCCATCAACAGCCCACTGCAGGTGCCCAGGATGATATTGCGTAAGACATTCATCTGATAACTCCTAAGTCAAGTTGACCTGGCAACGCCAGGCCGACGCCACATACGTGGCACCCAGCGAGTATTTATGACTGCCGAGGTGATGACCGTAGGAAAGACGTGGTGATGCGGGGCGCATTGCACGCCCGCTATGTAGGAGGTTTCGCCACAGAGCCGATGCCTCAACCCTGTGGCGTCTGACAGGCTCAGCGCGTGACGGTACGCATGGTGACGAATTCTTCGGCCGCCGTCGGGTGCACGCCGATGGTCTCGTCGAACTGCAGCTTGGTGGCACCGGCCTTCAGCGCGATGCCCAGGCCCTGGATGATCTCGCCGGCATCCGGCCCGACCATGTGGCAGCCCAGCACCTTGTCGGTCTCGGCATCCACCACCAGCTTCATCAGGGTTTTTTCCTGGATGTCGGTGAGGGTCAGTTTCATCGCCCGGAAGCGGCTCTCGAAGATCTGCACCTTGTGCCCGGCCTGCAGCGCCTGCTCTTCGGTCAAGCCCACGGTACCGATCGGCGGCTGGCTGAACACCGCGGTGGGGATGTTCTGGTAATCCACCGGGCGGTACTGCTCGGGCTTGAACAGGCGACGGGCCACGGCCATGCCTTCGGCCAGTGCCACCGGGGTGAGCTGCACGCGGCCGATCACATCGCCAATGGCCAGGATGGACGGCGCGGTGGTCTGGTACTGCTCATCGACACGGATGAAGCCGCGCTCGTCCAGTTCCACGCCAGTGTTCTCCAGGCCCAGGTTGTCCAGCATCGGCCGGCGCCCGGTGGCGTAGAACACGCAATCGGCGACCAGCTCGCGGCCGTCCTTGAGGGTGGCCTTGAGGCTGCCGTCGTCGAGCTTGTCGATGCGCTGGATATCGGCGTTGAACTGCAGGTCCATGCCACGCTTTTCCAGCTCTTCCTTGAGGTGCGTGCGCACCGAGCCATCGAAGCCGCGCAGGAACAGGTCGCCACGGTACAGCAGCGTGGTATCGGCGCCCAGGCCTTGGAAAATACCGGCGAACTCGACGGCGATGTAGCCACCACCGACCACCAGCACCCGGCGTGGCAGGTCCTTGAGATAGAACGCCTCGTTGGAGGTGATCGCCAGTTCCTTGCCCGGAATGTCCGGCACCTGCGGCCAGCCGCCGGTGGCGATCAGGATGTTCGCAGCGCTGTAGCGCTGGCCTTCCACTTCCACTTCGTTGGCAGCGGTGATACGCGCGTGGCCGGTCAACAAGGTGACGCCGCTGTTGACCAGCAGGTTGCGGTAGATGCCGTTGAGGCGCTCGATCTCGCGGTTCTTGTTGGCGATCAGGGTGCCCCAGTCGAAGTGGCCTTCTTCCAGGGTCCAGCCGAAACCGGCGGCCTGCTCCAGCTCGTCGGCGACATGGGCGCCGTACACCAGCAGTTTTTTCGGTACGCAGCCGACGTTGACGCAAGTACCGCCCAGATAGCGGCTCTCGGCAACGGCCACCTTGGCGCCGAAGCCCGCGGCGAAACGCGCCGCACGTACACCGCCGGAACCGGCGCCAATCACGAACAGATCAAAATCGTAGGCCACTTTCCAGACTCCACAAAAAAAGCCACCCGAGGGTGGCTCTTTTTGCGGCGAGCTGCAAGTTTCAAGCGGCAAGAAAACTGCTCACAGCTTGTAGCTTGTAGCTTGTAGCTTGTAGCTTGTAGCTTGTAGCTTGTAGCTTGTAGCTTGTAGCTTGTAGCTCAATAAGCCTTGCCGGTCTTGTAGAAGTTTTCGAAGCAGAAGTTGGTCGCCTCGATGTAGCCTTCGGCGCCACCGCAGTCGAAACGCTTGCCCTTGAACTTGTAGGCAATCACGTTGCCTTCAGCGGCCTGCTTCATCAGTGCGTCGGTGATCTGGATCTCGCCGCCTTTACCTGGCTCGGTCTGTTCGATCTTCTCGAAGATGTCCGGGGTCAGGATGTAACGGCCGATGATGGCCAGGTTCGACGGTGCGTCTTCCGGCTTCGGCTTCTCGACCATGGAATCCACGCGGAAGATGCCGTCCTTGATCTCTTCACCGGCAATGACGCCGTACTTGTTGGTTTCCTGCGGATCGACTTCCTGGATGGCAACGATCGAGCAGCGGTACTTCTTGTACAGCGCGACCATTTGCGCGAGCACGCCATCGCCTTCGAGGTTGACGCACAGGTCATCGGCCAGTACCACGGCGAACGGCTCGTCACCGATCAGCGGGCGGCCGGTGAGGATGGCGTGGCCCAGGCCTTTCATCTCGGTCTGGCGGGTATAGGCGAACGAGCACTCGTCCAGCAGACGACGGATGCCGACCAGGTACTTTTCCTTGTCGGTGCCCTTGATCTGGTTTTCCAGCTCATAGCTGATGTCGAAGTGGTCTTCCAGGGCGCGCTTGCCGCGGCCGGTGACGATGGAGATTTCATTCAGGCCGGCGTCCAGTGCTTCTTCAACGCCATACTGGATCAGTGGCTTGTTGACCACCGGCAGCATTTCCTTGGGCATGGCTTTGGTAGCGGGCAGGAAACGAGTGCCGTAACCGGCTGCCGGGAACAAGCATTTCTTGATCATATACGTCCTTAACGTAGGGCTTTGCGTACGAATTCGGCGCAGTCTAATCAGGCGGAGGTCACCTTACAATGCCCCCCCTGCTGTCTGCCGACGCCATCATAGAGACATCTCAGTGTAGTTAGTTCCGAGGCAACGTGAGAATTGCGACCAACTACCTGTTCAAAGGCGCAAGCCCACGCCGGTTTTCAGGGCGCTTGCTCATTTGCGCGCATGAAAAAACCGCTCACTCATGACTCCAGGTCAAAGGACTTTGGCCCCCCGACACCTTAATCAAAACCTGTGAGTACCGCACACTGCCGCCTATCCGAACGATGCCACCGCACACAGCCCCGGCATCCCACCACAGGAGCAGCCCCATGAGCATTCCATCCTTCGGCGTCGGCACTTTCCGCCTGACTGGCCAAGCCGTCATCGACTCGGTCAAGTCGGCACTGCAGCTGGGTTACCGCGCCATCGACACCGCGCAGATCTACAACAACGAAGCCGAGGTCGGCCAGGCTATCGCCGAAAGCGGCGTGCCCCGCAGCGAACTGTTCATCACCACCAAGATCTGGGTCGACAACTACGCAGCCGACAAGCTGCTGCCGAGCCTGCGCGACAGCCTGGCCAAGCTGCGTACCGACCACGTCGACCTGCTGCTGATCCACTGGCCGGCCCCCGGCAACGGTGTCGAACTGCCCGAGTACATGCAGGCCCTGGCTGAGGCCAAGAAACTGGGCCTGGCCCGCCAGATCGGCGTTTCCAACTTCAACATCGAGCTGACCCGCCAGGCCATCGAAGCCGTCGGCAAAGGCGAGATCGCCACCAACCAGATCGAGCTCAGCCCCTACCTGCAGAACGACAAACTGACTACCTTCCTCAAGGAGCAGGGCATCACCACCACCTCCTACATGACCCTGGCCTACGGCAAGGTGCTGAAGGACCCGGTACTCGCCCAGATCGCTGCCAAGCACAAGGCCACCGTCGCCCAGGTAGCCCTGGCCTGGGCCCTGCAGCTGGGTTATGCGGTGATTCCGTCGTCTACCAAGCGCGAAAACCTGGCCAGCAACCTGCTTGCCCGCAGCCTGCACCTGGATGCCGACGACATGGCGCTGATCGCGACACTGGAGCGCAATGGTCGCGAAGTCAGCCCCGACGGCTTGGCGCCGACCTGGGACTGATCCTCTGAAAAAAAGCCGCGCGGACGGTGGTCGCGCGGCTGATGCCGCAATTGTTCCGCCGCCAGCAATTATGAAGTGAGCCGGGCACGGATTTCCCTGCGCAATCGGCAGGGCTAGCCTGCAAGCCGTGCACAGCATCCCGCTGACCACTTCAAGCTGAGGAATCGCCCAATGTCCCGCCCTCCACTTCCGCCCTTCACCCACGAAAGCGCCATCGAGAAAGTCCGCCTGGCCGAGGATGGCTGGAACAGCCGAGACCCGGCCAAGGTCGCTCTCGCCTACACCCTCGATACCCATTGGCGCAATCGCGCCGAGTTCTGCCACAACCGTGAAGAGGCCCAGGCCTTCCTCACCCGCAAGTGGAACCGCGAGCTGGAATACCGCCTGATCAAGGAACTGTGGGCCTTCACCGGCAACCGCATCGCCGTGCGCTACGCCTACGAGTACCACGACGACAGCGGCCAGTGGTACCGCGCCTACGGCAACGAGAACTGGGAGTTCGCCGAGGACGGCCTGATGCGCAACCGCCACGCCAGCATCAACGAGCAACCCATCACTGAAGCCGAGCGCAAGTTCCGCTGGCCTTTGGGGCGGCGCCCGGATGACCATCCCGGGCTGAGTGAATTCGGTTTCTGATGCCCCACGGGCAAAAAGCCCCCAAGGCACTCACTGCCGGGGGCATCTGCAACGAGGCGCCGCTGAACTACAACGGGTTGCGGGTGAAGATTTCCTGGGTCAGGGTTTCGATCAGCGCCTGCATGGCGGCGTCACGCGCCCGGGCCACGGCTTCCACGCGTGACAGGTATTCACCCTCGGCCAGATCCGCCGCATTCAGCGCTTCCAACTGCGCATGAAACGGCTGGTCGGCCTGCTCGAAACGTTGTGCATGGGTGTCGCGCAGGTGTGCCTGCCAGAACTCGCGCTGGGCCACCGATGTCGCCAGGCTCGGCGTTCGTTCCGCCGTCAGTACCTGGCTGCGCACCCTCAGCAGGTCGCGTGGCGACACCTCGGCACTGTTCGGGAAACGCATGTGCAGCGGCTGCCCCGGCAAATCCAGTGCATGGGCCAGGCCCACGCGGTATCTCAAGCGCACCTGGACCTCATCGAAATCCGCACCCTGGGCCGTGCGCCAGGCGATTTCCGCAGAGGCCGCGCGATCGACCTCGTCGAGCCGGAACAACGAACGCCCCAGGCGCTGCAGGCCGCGTTCGGCGGCCTGCCCAGTCAACCCGGCAGTGTTCAGATGCACCCACGACTGCACCTCGAGCAGGCTGAAGTTCATCGCCACACTGTCGGAACAGGTACGCGGATGGCCAGCCAGCTCGAACAACCGCGCACGCAACTGGGCATTGCCGGCGCACCCCTCGACCACCATCCAGACCCGCGCAGTCAGGTCACCGCGCTGAGTCAGGAAATCCTCCGTGCCACGCAGGTCGGCGAGCAACTGGAAAAAGTCCGCGGCGCCAGGCTCGTACACCAGGCTGTCCCATTGCAACCCGCGCAACAGGCGCTCGTCCGGCTCCAGCAAGCGCACCCAGGCCTCGCGGTTCTCGGTTGCGCCGCTGCTGTGGCGCACCAGGCGCCGCATGCGATGCGACTCGGCCTGCTGGAAAGCGCTCAGACGCGCCTCACTGCGCAGATCCAATGGATTGTCATGCAGGAAGATCCGCTCGATGCTGCGTGCCGGCATGCCGAAGAAGGCATCATCGAGGCTGTCGATGCGATTGTCGCGCAGGTCGGCGTACTCCAGGACCGGCAGGCGCGCCAAGGCCTGCGGTACCTCGGTCAACCTCGTGCCGCGCAGGCTCAGGTGGCGCAGCCGGGTCAGCCCGTCCAGACGCGGCGCGGCAACCAGCGGATTACGGTTCAGGTTCAGCTGCCGTAACTGCCCCAGTCGCTCCAGGCGCCGGATATTCTCAGGCCCGAGCACAATGCGATTGTCGGCCAGGTCCAGTTCCTCCAGGTTGGCGAGCTGCTCCAGCACGACCGGCAGGCCTGTAAGCCGGTTACCGCGCAGATCCAGGCGTTGCAGCATGCCAAAGCGTCCGAAGAACGCCGGATTCAGATCATCCAGTTCCAGGTTGCGCAGCACCAGACGGGTCACGCTGTCGAAACGGACACTGGCCGGCAGCGCAGGCAGCCCGCCCAGTGCCTCACCCTCGATACTCAGGTGAACCTGCTCGCCATACAACGCCAGTGACTGACGACGCCAGTTGCGCAACAGGTATTTGGCCATCCGCTTGCGCGCCCGCTGCTGCGAGCGCCCCAGCGCCCCCTGGCGCCATGTCGTCAGGTGTTGCTCGAGCAGCGGAAGCTGGCGTTGCAGCGCGGTGACTTGGTCCCAGAGGTTGACCTGCCGCCGCAGCTGGTCGGCGATGTAGGTGCTGAGGTCGGTATCGGTGAATTCGGGGTGGATCTGCCTCAAGGCATGGCGCAGGGCATGCCGTCCGCCCTCGGCGCGACCACTCAGCGGATAGCCCAGGCGCCCGTCGCCCAGACGCACCGGCGGTCGAATCCCACCGCCCACGGGGGCCAGGCCTATCAGGCCAGCAGCGGCTTCACGCTGGCTGACGGCCCGGGCAAGCATCAAATCGCTCAATTGCCTTTCACTGAGCGGGGCACCCGCCAGGCTCAGTTGCTGCACCGGGTCCATGTGCAGCAGTAGCGCCTTGATCAGTGAGTCCTGCGCCGTGGCAGTGACGGGCGCCTGACCGTCCGCGGCAATCGCCAGGTAACCCTCTGCCCCTTTGACGATGCGCCGCGCATCGGTGGCATCCGCCTTGCCCAGCGACTGCAACAACGGGCCATCGACCTGCCCATCGTGCAACGTCACGCGAACACCGTCGGCCCAGGGCGACAGGCTGTCGAGCAGCCCGAACGCCAGGCGCTCGCCATCGGCATTGATCGCCGCGACCTGGCGCAGGCCCGCACAGGCACGGTCCAGACGACTGTCACGCAATGCCCAGCGCGCCTGTTCGGCGAGCGCCAGTGGAACCCGCGAGGTGTTGATCATCTGTTCGCATTGGTGGCCGCTGGCCTGCTCGACGATCTCTTCGGCGCATCGCGGGGTCAGCCCGGGGAAGTCCCGACGCAGCAGTTGCGCGGCATCGCCAACTGGCGCCTGGCGCGCTGCCAGGACGGCCTCGAAGGCCTCCCCGCGCAAACCGGGCTGCTGTTCATGCAGGCGCTGACGCTCCAGGGCGTCGAGCAGACGTGCCGGCGCAGGCGCGTCTTCAAGATGCAGCCGGCGCAGCCGTGCTTCGTCGAACCCCGTGGTCTCCAGCACTTGAGCGATGGTCGGTTCCGGGATCTCGGCCAGATCACTGCCCAATCGGCGCAGCAGCCGCGCCCCCTGCCAGTGCTGGGGGCTCTCCAGCGCGTGATACCAGGCGCCGGCACCATTGTCGCGCACGGTCACCGGCAACGCTGCAGGCCGCTGCGGATGGCGCAACTGCCAAGTGTCGCTGGCGGCATGCCGTTGCACGGCAAAACTGCCCTCGTGGGTACGCACATGTTTCCAGGTTAAGTTGTCGATCACTTCACCCAGCGCATCGTCATCGCTGTGCTCGACCTTGTAGCCATCGAGCTCGGGATGACACAGCCGGGCCTCGCCGTCGGTTCCCACCAC
Organism: Pseudomonas oryziphila; assembly: GCF_003940825.1. Taxonomy (NCBI): domain Bacteria; kingdom Pseudomonadati; phylum Pseudomonadota; class Gammaproteobacteria; order Pseudomonadales; family Pseudomonadaceae; genus Pseudomonas; species Pseudomonas oryziphila. The sequence continues at coordinate 3,945,736 of NZ_CP034338.1, forward strand.
CGGCACCAGCTCATCGACCAGACGCACGCGCTGCAACGTTTTACCCAGCGCGGCGCCGCCGGCCATCAACAGCGCATTGGCCGCGACATTTTCGGCCACGCCAAACAGGTGGTTCAAGGCACCTTCCCGGTCGCCGATCTGCCAGTCCTCGTACCCCTCATAGACCTCCTTGACGATATCCAGCGCCGCCACGCCCAGCATGGCAAGGCCAAGCCCGGGCACGAACAGCGCGGCCAGATTGAGCAGGCCCAGGCCTGCGTTCCGATAGCCTTCAAGGCGCTCACTGCGGCTGCGCCGGTCCTCATCGTCGGTCGGTACCGCCAGCACTCGTGCATCGGCCAGGATCTTCCCTACCTGGTCCTGGCGCAGGCGGACGAACAGCTCACCCTCGACCTCCAGGTTTCGCCCGTCCAGTTCGAGGGGAGCCTTGTCGGCCAGCAAGCCCGCAAGCACCCGTTCGAAGGCAATTCGATCGGACTGGGCGAGGAAGCGCTGAAAGAATGCCGGGTAACCGGGCTGGCGAAACCGTCGGGCAAGCGCCTGATACAAGGCGCCCCACGAGGAATGGCGGCTGACTGCGCCCTGGGGGTCGCCCGGGATCCAGGCGATCACGCCGTCCAGCGCCGCGTCTGGCGCGGGGCTTCGGCGCACTTCCAGGGTGACCACGCCGATCACCCGCTTGCCCAGAAGATAGAGCTGACGGGCAATCAAGACCGTGGGCTCGGCGGGTACCAACGGCGTCTGCGCAAGCAGCGGTCGCAGTTGGCGGCCGCTCAAGGCATCCAGTTGCCCTTTGCCCAGCGCCAGTTGCACGGCGGCATCGAAGTTGGCGCGCTGTACCGCTTCGAGCTGTTGCTCGACACGTTGCCGGGCAGCGGCGTCCTCCGGCTCGAAGTGCGTCTTGAGATAGCGCTGGTACTGGCCGCCGACATCGAGCCGACGGCACAACCAGGCGTATTGCTCAGGCTTGAACGCCTCGATCACGTCGCCCAGATCATCGGTCAGCCGGGTATCGGCATGGAACGCCTTGGCATCCAGTTCATCCTCGCTGAAATTGTGCAGTGCAGCGGCCAGCAGAGTCTGCTCGGAACGGTGTGTCCGCCAGGTCAGCGGCAAGCTGGCCACAGCAGGAACGACCACCTCGCGCCAGACGCTGAGAAGCTTGGCGCCACGCACATCGATCTGTTCATCGGCGATCAGCGTCATGGCATCGTCGAGCAGATTCTCGGCAAAGTCCTCCAGCGGCGTGATCACCCCGAGCAGCTGTTGCAGGTGGTGTTGGACTTGCTGCTGAAGCACAAGGGCCTGCTGCAGCGCAACGCGTTGCTCCTGGGACAAGCCGGCAAGCCAGGGCGGCATTCGTTGGGCGATGAGTGTATCGACGGTGACATGGGGAATGAAGGGATTGTGCATGGTGTCCTCCGAGAGCTAGAGGTCCGCAGGACACCATGCCTGCCACGGCTACAGGGCCTATATAACGCTTGGCTGTCCTCAGCCGGGATGACGCTGCCAGGCCGAGTAGGTCAATTCGAAGATCAATGCCCGCTGTGCCTGCTCACGCGCCTGGGCGACCTGATCGATGGCCGCCAGGTACTCACCGTCCGTAAGGTCGTCAGTGGCCTCGAGCAACGCCTCCAGGCGCTCGTGGAAGGGTCGATCGACCACCTCGAACTGCGCGCCATAGGTGCCCCGCAGGTGCACCTGCCAGAACTCGCGGTGAGTAAGGGACTCGACCAGGCGCGGTCCTCGCTCGGCCACCAGCACCTGGGCGCGGACCTGGCTGAGCTGCTGTGCCGTCACCCCGGCGCTGCTGGCGTAGCGCATGCCCTCTGGTTGCGCGGGCAGGCTCAAGGGTTCGGCCAGCCCGACGCGATAGGCCATGCGCACCTCGACGTCGTCGACGAACGCGCCACGCTGCCATCGGTCCTCGATATCCAGCGTTGCCAGGCGCTCCACCTCATCCAGGCGGAACAAGTCACGCCCCAGGCGCAGCAAGTCCCGTTCGGCCCTGGCGCCGGTCACGCCCTGGGTGCGCTGGTGCACCAACGCCAGCACTTCCAGGTGGCTGAAGTTGAGCGCCACGCTGTCGCTGCAACTGCGCGGCCGTGCCGCCAGCTCGAACACCGCCTGGCGCAACTGGCTGTCCTGTTCGCAGGCCTCGATCACACGCCAGACACGCTGACGCAACTCGACCGGCTGATCGCGAAAATCGGCCGCGCCGCGCAGGTCGCTGAGCAGCCTGAGCAATCCGGAACTGAAAGGTTGCTGGGCCAGGTTGTCCCATTGCCCCTGGCGTACGCCGCGAATCGAATGCTCCAGTCCCTCCAGCCATACGTCGCGCGCGCCCGTTTCGGGCTGGAAGTGGCGAAACAACCGATGCAAGAGCCCCTGCTCACCTTGCAGGAAGGTTTCCAGGCGAGCGAGGCTGGCGGCCGACAGGGGATTGTCGTGCAACGCGATGCGTTCCAGGCGTCGCCTTGGCAGCTCGAACAACGCGCTGTCCAGATCGACGATCAGATTGTCGCGCAGATCCGCATATTCAAGCCCACCCAGCCTCGGCAGGCTTGGCGGCACCAGGGTGAGCCCGGTGGCACGCAGATGGACCTGACGCAAGCGGCTCAGTGGGGCAAGCGTCGGCATCTGCTCGATAGGATTGCGATTGACGTTGAGTACTTCGAGCTGGCTCAGCCGACTGATCGCGAGATCGGCCTGATCGTTCCAGCGAATCTGGTTTCCAGAGACGTCGAGTTCGGCCAGCTGGCTCAGCTCGCCAATGGCGTCTGGCAGCGCGGTCAGATGGTTGCCGCTGAGATCGAGCCGACGCAGGCCGGAAAATCGCCGCAGCCAATCACCGCTGATTTCTGCAAGTTCAAGGTGCTGCAAGACCAGGTGCCGTACATGCGCGAAATCGACCCCTTCGGGCAGTGCCGGCAGCGAATGCAGCAACTCGCCTTCGAGCAGTAGCGCATAGCCGCCTTGCACCACCGGTATTTGCCGGCGCCAACAACGCAACAGCCGGGCGGCGATTCGATGACGAGCCTGGGCCTGCTGCGCGTCAGCTGCCGTGCGCTGCCAATCCGTCAGCGCCGAGCGCAGCCCCTGTACCTGCTGATGCAACGCGTTCATGTGGCTCCAGAGGTTGTCGCCGGCGAGCAGGCGCTCGGTGATGTAAGCCTGCAACTGGGCGTCATCGAGCGTCGGAAACACCTGCCGAATACCCTGCGCCAGCGCCTGGCGACTGGACTCGCCGCGACCGCTCAACGGGTACCCGAGACGCCCGTCGCCCCAACGCAGTGGCGGTCGCACACCGGTACCCACCGCTGCCTGGCCGATCCAGCCAGCAGCTTGATCGCGACGGATCGAGGCCTGGTGGAGCAGGTATTGACCCAGCGCCTGCGCGCTGGCGGCATGCTCGCCAAGCTGGGTGCTCTGCGTCGTTTGCAGGTGCCTCGACAATGCCTGAAGCAAGCTGTCGCCGGGCGAGGCCTCGGCAAGCCCCTGGCCTGTCGCATCGGCGGCCAGGTACCCCTCCGATCGCTTGAGGATCAAGCGTATCTGCCCGGACGTTGCGCCACAGTGAGCCAGTAACGCGCCACCCTTGAAACCGTCACGAATTTCCACTCGCACATCGACCGCCCAGGGCGCCAGATGGTCGAGCAGCGCCAAGGTCAATCGTTCGCTGTCCTGGTTGAGCGAGCGACCCTGCAACATGCCTTCGCAGGCCTGATCCAGGCGACTGTCACGCAGTTGCCAGCGCGCCTGCTCAGCCAAGGCGAGTGGCACTTTGCGCTCAGTGCGCAGGGTACGCAGCTCGGAACCCGTGGCCCCTCGAAGCAGGGCGTGGGCGGCACGCCGTGTGAGGCTGGGGAAGTCACGTCGCAACACCGATTCGCCTGCCAGCGCAGGCAGATCGAGCGCCAGCCCGTACTGAAGTGCCTCTGCGCTCAATGCTGGCCAGCGGGCACGCAGGCGCAAGCGCTCCAGGCTGTCGAGCAGGCGCGCAGGGGGTTCGGCCTGCTCGAGCAGCAAGCGCCGCAGTCGGGCGACGTCGAAGCCTGTGACCTGCAACAGCGCCTGTGCCTCGGCATCAGTGATCTCGATCAGCTCGCCCCCCAGACGCCTGCACAACTCAACTGGCGTATCCCAGCTTTGCGGCACCTCGAGGGCATGCCACCACACCTCCACCCCATTGCTTTCGAGTGACGGCGCATGGGCCCCGGCGCGATGCGGATGCCTGATGCGCCAAGGCTCGCCAGGCCTTGTGCGCACGACCGCGTAGCGCCCCTGCTGCATGGTCAGTGAACGCCGGTCCCCCTCACCCACCAGACGCCCGGGCACATGGCCTTCATCGGGCAGTCGATAGTCGCTCAAGGTACCGTCACATAGCTTCACACGCCCGTGCTCGGTAACCACCGGGCGCAGCCCGTCGACGAAGGTACTGCGCACCAGCAGCGAGCTCAGCAGTTGTTCGGAGCCGGTATTCAGGGCTCCCATGGCCAAGCCCTCGGCGACGCCGAACAGATGGCCCAGTGCCGCTTCGCGATCACCCAGCTGCCAGGCCTCATACCCTTCGTAGGCTTCATGGACCACCTGCAAAGCGGCGATGCCCAGCAACACCTCGCCCAGCCCCGGCACGAACAATGCCGCCAGCCCCAGCAGGTCGAGGCCGGCCCCCAGATAGCCCTGCAAGCGCCGATCACGGGCCTGGCGATCCTCGTCATCGGTGGGCACGGCCAGCACGCGGGCATCGTCCAGCAGCTTGCGCACCTGCACTTGGCGCAGGTAGCCGAACAGCGTGCCTTGCACCTCGCGTGCCCGCCCATCCAGGCGCAGCACAGGCGCGTCGCGATCAGCCTGCCGGCGTGCACCAAGGCTCAGCTCGAATGCCAGGCGCTCGGGCTCATCGATGAAGCGCAGGATGAAGCGTGCATAGTCGGCGCCGCGCAGGCGCTGGCCGAGGATCTGGTAGAGCGACTCCCAGGTATCGGCGCTCAGCAGCGCGCCTTGGGGGTCATCCGGCAGCCAGGCGATGACGCCCAGCGTGTCGACACCGCGGCGCACCTCATATGCCGCCACGCCGTGAAGCGGGCGCCCCAGCAGGTACAACTGACGCAGCTCCAGCACCTCGGCGATGGGCGCCACGACCGGCTGCTTCGAAAACAACGGCAGCCAGCGCAGGTAAGCGGTGTCGTCGATGTCCCCCTTCAGGTGGGCCAGGCGCACCGCCACCTCAAGACCGGCGCGCAGTTGCTCCTCCATCAGCCGATTGACCAGGATCCGCGCGCCCGGCGCATCAGCAGGCCTCAGGCGCTGCTTGAGATAGGTTTGGTAGCGGCCTCCCAGATCCAGCCGGCGACAGAGCGCGGCGAACGAGCTGGCCGACAGCGCCACCGGTTTACCGGCGCCATTGAACACGCGTGACTCGGTGCCAAGCCCTCCGTCCTGTGCCTCGCTCTGGGAGAAGTTGTGTAGCGCGGCGGCCAGCAGACTCAGGGTTTGCTGGTGGGTACTGATCGGCAAGGGAAGACTGGCAGGCACCACGGGTTGCACTTCGGTCCAGACCCGCAGCAATCGGCAGGCACGCACGTCCAGGGACAGGCCGCTGGCCTCGCGCAAGGCCTCCACCAGCAGCGGTTCGGCGAATGCATCGATCGCCAGCAACACACCCAATTGCTGGTCAAGCGCATGCTGCGCGCGCTGTTGAGCCTGCAGGCTCTGGTGCAGCGCCCGCCGATGGGTCGTGGAGGCGCGGGTCAACCACGCCGGCAATGTCTGCGCGAGCAGCGCGTCGTTCGAAACGGGTGACGGGAATAAGTGGGGCATGATGTCCTCTGCGTGATTGCAACCAGGCAGCAGAACATCACCCCACCGTCGATCCCGTGCGCTACATACTGCTGGCAACCGCCGCGTCGGTCAGTTGCCGGCGCAATGCCGCCTGGGCGGCCTGATGCTCACGCACGACCGGCTCGATCGCCTCCAGGTAAGCCTGCTCCGGCCCGTTTGCGGCCTCGTGCCAAAGCTGCTCCAGACGCACGTGGAACGGCGCGCTGACCTCGTCGAAACGCTCGGCGTACTGCGTGCGCAAATGTTCTGTCCAGAAATCCCTGCCCTGCAACGACTCGCTCAGTGCCTGTGGAGTTTCCGCCGCCAGCACCGTGTGCAACGCCTGGTCGATCTGCGCGGCGCTGACCGCGCGGCTCTGTTCGTAACGCACGGCCTGCGGCTGATCGGGCAAGCCGAGTCGTTGTGCAAGACGGGTTCGATAGGCCAGGAACACCTCGACGTCATCCGGTGCCGCTGGCCTGGCATCGCCCGGCAGGTTGCCCCAGGCACGCTCGGCCTCCTGGTAATGCGTGCTGGCGATGCGTTGCACCTGATCGAGACGGAACAAGGCCCTGCCCTCCTGCAACAGCTCCCGCTCGACAGTTGCCCTGTCTCGACCGGCCGTGCGCACCGTGATGCGTACGCGCACTTCCAGGGCCGCGAGGATCAGCAAAACCTGATCGGCACAGCTGCGCGGGCCGGCGGCCTGCTGAAAGACCGCCTGGCGGATCTGCCCGTTCTGCTCGCAACGCCTGACGATCTGCCAGATCCGCGCCCTCAAGGGCACGGGCCTGCGGCGAAACTCCAGCGAGTGAGCAAGGTCCGCCAGCAGACGAAAGAAGTCATCCGAGCCAGGGGCGGCACGCAGGCGCTCCCAGCGGCCCAGGCGCGCCGCCCGCTCGGCCCCGGAAAGCTCACCCAGCCAGTGATCGCGCACGGCAGGGTCGGCTTCGGCATGCGGCCGTTGCGCTGACTCGGGTGCTTGCAAGGCCTCGGACAGGCGCCGGGCGCTATCCGGCTGCAGCGGGTTGTCATGCAGGGCAAGACGCTGCAGACGTTGGCGCGGCAAGCTGAGCAACTCGTCATTCAGGCTCTGGATGCGGTTGTCACGGTAATCGGCGCTTTCCAGCAACGCTGGACGACCTGCCGGGCCGGGCAGCGCCGGCAACGCGCAACCGCGCAGCGAGTACTCCCGCAGCCTGTGCATGCTACCCAACGCGGGCTGGCGCCCGAGGGGGTTGCGACTCAAGTCCAGACGACGCAGGCTGGCCAGCCCCTGCAGACGCCGATTGCCCGCCTCATCCAGGACGATGTGGTTGTCACCCAGGCGCAGATCCTCCAGCTTTGGCAGCGCGCCCAGGCCTTCAGGGAACGCCGTCAACTGGTTATGCCGCAGGTTCAGCAGGCGCAGGTTCGGAAAATGCCCGAGGAAGCCTGCCGGCAAGGCGTCCAGCGCCATGTTTCGCAGCGTCAGCTCGGTGATGTGCGCGAAGGCCACGCCCTCTGGCAACAGCGGCAGACCACCGAGCACTTCGCCGTCGAGCGACAAGCGATGCCCGCCTTGCGCGGCTGTCGACGACTTGCGCCGCCAGCAGCGGCGGATGATGTCGCCGACGCGGCGCCGGCGCAGCATTCGCGCAGCGCCCACAGGCTCTCGGCTCCAGCCGTCGAGCGCGGCCCTGAGGGCATCGAGCTGCCGCCGCAGTTCGGCCACTTGCTGCCACAGGTCGATACCCTGCTGGCGCAGACTGGCCCGATACGCTTGCAGCTCGGCATCGTCCAGTGTCGGGAATACCTGCCGCACACCCCGCATCCAGGCTTGCCGGGCGCTTTCGCCGCGACCGCTCAGCGGGTAGCCAAGGCGTCCGTCGCCAAGCCTCATGGGCGGGCGCAGGCCGGCCCCGACCGGCGCCAGGCCGATACCCCGGGCCGCCAGCCCGCGATGCCTGGCGGCGTGCCGCGCCAGCGCATCGAGCATCTCCCCGTGGCTGCCCAATTGCTCCCGCTGGTCGCTGTCGAGCCAGTGCCAGAGGGCCTTGCCAAGGTCGTCCGTTTCTTGCGATGCCGGCAGCGGCGCAGCGTGCTGATCAAAGCAGCGATAGCCGCGCTCACCGCGCACGACCAACCGGAGTTGCCCAGCCTCGGGGGCTCCCGTATGGGCCAGAAGGTTTCCACTAACGCTCGCATCACGTATTTCGATGCGCACTGACGGGGTCACAGGTGCCAGGTCTTCGAGCATCGTCAAAGCCAGCCGCTCAGCATCCACACCGGGCACCCCAGCCCGCAACGCCGTGCAGGCTCGGTTCAGTCGCCCGTCGCGCAGCAGCCAGCGCGCCTGCTCGGCAAGCGCCAGGGGTACCCGCTGTGTTTCGAGCAGGCTCGCCAGCTGCGCGCCAGAAGCACTGCGCACAACCTCCGCCGCCGCCCGCTGTGTCAGCCCGGGGAAGTCGCGCAGCAGTAGCTGTTCGATGGCGTCCGGCTCGGCTTGCTGCGCCCGCAGTTGCAGCTCGAACGCCTCGCCTTGCAGCGCCGGGAAACGCTGGTGCAAACGCAGAAGGGCCAAGGCATCGAGCAGCAGCGATGGCGCTGCAGAACCTTCCAGGGCCAGCCGACGCAGTTGATCGGTGCGCAGCCCCGTGTCCTGCGCCACGGCATCCGCTTCTGCATCAGTCAGCGAACCCAGCTCGGCACCCAGGCTACGCAGCAGTGGCCCCGGCGCCGGCCCATGGCGTGCGGCTTCGAGCTCATGCTGCAAGCCCGACAGCCTCACCCCCTGCGAGGGCGTCAGTACCGGCGACAGGCCATCGACGAACGGGCGACGCGGCAACAGCTTGCCGAGCGCATGACCGGCGGCCCCCACGGCGAGGCCGCCCGCGATCAGCCCTGCAACATCGAACAGATGCTCCAGTGCACCAGCACGGTCGCCCACCTGCCAGTCCTCATAGCCTTGGTAGATATCCTGGGTGAGCTGCACTGCAGTCACCCCCAGCATCACGACACCCAGCGCTGGCACGAACAGGCTGACCACCCCCAGCAGGTCCAGGCCCGCTTCGGCGTACTCGCGTATCCGCCGATCACGCGCGGCGCGGTCTTCATCGCCTGTAGGAACCGCCATTACCCGAGCATCATCGAGCAACTTGGCAAGCTGGCCTGCCGCCAGATGCTCGAACAGATCCCCTTCGCTCGCGGTGTGGCGCCCGTCCAGTTCGGCAGGCGTGAGCGGGCCGGCGGTGGCCAGGGCAGCGAGCAATGCACGGTCGAAGGCAACCCGGTCGCGTTCGGCGATGAAGCGCTTGAAGAACGAGCGGTAAGCGGGGTTGGCCAGGCGTCCCGCCAAGGCGGTATACAGCGCGGTCCACGAGGGGTGCCAGGTGCACGGGCTCAGCGGATCGTCCGCGATCCAGCTGAGGACACCCTCGAACTCGCCGGCCCGGCGCACCTCCACGATGGCCAGGCCAATCACCCGCATGCCCAGCAGGCGCAGCTCGTGCGGCCGAGGCTGAAGTTCGCCTGGCTCGTGCAATGACGCCCAGTGCGCCAGGGCGGTGTCACCCAGCCGTCCACGCAGGTGCTCAAGGTACACCGCAGCCTGCAGATTGGCCTTGAGCACCTCGGCGAACACCGTTTGGGCCGAGGGACTGGCCTGACCGTCCGCCAAGCCGGCGTGCAGGTGGGCCTGATACTGCGCGCCAAGATCGAGCTCGCGGCAAACCCGTGCGAATTCGGCGGGGCTCAGTGGCAATGGCGAGCCTGTGGCATCGAGCACATCACTGTGTGCGGAGAACTGCTCGCGCGCTGCAAAGTTGTGCAGCGCCGCACTCAGGAGCGACTGGCGCGACTCCAGGCGGTGATAGCGCAAGGGCTGACGACCGGGTATCGGATGCGGTTCAGGCAGCAGCGCCACACGCCGCAACTGGCTGCGGCGCACATCCAGGCGCTTGCCGACCAGCTGATACAGGCGCTCGATCAGCAACCGCTCGGCAAATGCCTCAAGTGGCTCGATAGCCTGCAAGCGCCGACGCAAGCGGGCCTGGGCCTGCTCCTGGGCCAGCAGGGCGGCCCGCAAACGTGCCTGCTGCTCAGGCGTGGCGCTGGTCAACCAGGCGGGTAGTTGCCGGGCGATCAGCGTATCGATGGAATCGTCTGGGAAATCGGTCATGGGACACCTGTGGTGGGAAGAACAGGTGCCAGCCAATCAGCAAGGCAGCGTACGCTGGCGGTAATGCTGCATGGCGCCACGCCGTACATGAGCCTGGCCAGCCATCTGCTGCTTGCAACATTTCGATGCAACTGCATGACGCAAAGCGCCTCCGGCATCGTTAAAATGCGCGCCTGGCGTGTGCTGCGTGCGCCCGGGAGCCTTCCCGAATACGGAGAACATTCATTTGTTTTCCGTGAGATTCGTCCATGTTGCACGCATGCCAGCATTCCCCATGGCCTTTCCCGTTCCGTGCCTGCACGGTATGGGGTTTCGCGCCGTTTTACCCATCCTTCTTCTCGTCCATCGCCGCAGTGGCCCGTAACCTTCGGAGCCAGCACCTCGCCGTGCCCGTCGTTCGCCGCGCCCCTGCCCTGGCGAGGGCGAGGGCGACGCCATGAACGAGGAACCCCGCATGAATGCACCTCTCACCTCCCTCCAGCAGCGCTCCGTGCTGCGCCGCCTGCTGACCAGCGAAGCGGCCGGCGGTGTCCTGCTGATGATCACCGCCGCCCTCGCGATCATTCTGGCCAACAGCCCCGGCGTCGATGCCTACCAGCACCTGCTGCACTGGCAGGTAGGCCCCACCCTAACCGACAAGCTCGGCCCGATGACCGTCCACCACTGGGTCAATGACGGCCTGATGGCCGTGTTCTTCCTGCTGGTGGGCCTGGAAATCAAGCGCGAACTGGTCGACGGTCGCCTGGCCAGCTGGGAGCAACGCCGCCTGCCGGCCCTGCCGGCGCTGATGGGCATGGCGGCACCAGCGCTGATCTACCTGGCGGTGTCGAACGGCCAGCCAGGGCTGGCCAGCGGCTGGGCGATCCCCGCCGCCACCGACATCGCCTTCGCCGTCGGCGCCCTGGCGCTGCTCGGCCGCCATGCGCCGCTTTCGCTGAAAGTGATGCTGGTGTCGGTGGCGATCATCGACGACATGGGCGCGGTGGCGATCATCGCGGTGTTCTACACCTCGTCCATCGACCTGCTGGCGCTGGCCGGTGCCGGCGCTGTGGTGGCCTTGCTGCTGACCTTGAACCGCCTGCGCGTGGTCGCATTGTGGCCGTACCTGCTGGCCATCGTCGCGCTGTGGTACTTCACCCTGCTGTCAGGGGTGCATGCCACCATCGCCGGTGTGGTCGGTGCGTTGCTGATCCCCTACAGCGCTGGCGCAGGCCAGCCGCTCGGGGCCAGCCCGTTGCTGCGGCTCGAGCATGCGCTGGCGCCATGGGTGGCGTTCCTGATCGTGCCGGCGTTCGGCTTTGCCAATGCCGGTGTGTCCTTCGGCAACCTGGGGCTCGCCGAGCTCTTCGCCCCGCTGCCCCTGGCGATTGCCCTGGGCCTGTTGCTGGGCAAACAACTCGGCGTGTTCGGCGGCGTGCTGCTGGCGGTCAGGACCGGCCTGGCCAGCAAGCCCCAGGGCGCCAGCTGGCTGCAGATCTACGGCGTGGCCATGCTCTGCGGCATCGGTTTCACCATGAGCCTGTTCATCGGTGAACTGGCGTTCCCAGGCCAGCCGGAGACAGTCGACGCGGCGAAAATCGGCATCCTGTTGGGGTCATTGCTGTCGGCGGTGATCGGCTGCCTGATTCTGCGCTTTGCGCCGAAGCCTGCCTGAGGGGCCGTGCGCCAGGGTACAGCGCCGCGCCCACCTGCCGGGTACGCGTCAGCCGGTCACTACGCGCCGCGCGTCTCGGCGTACCGCCTGCGGCGGCACGCCGAATCCGCGCATGAACACCTCGCGCATGTGTCGGCGGTCCCGGAAGCCGGTTTCCCTGGCCACCACATCCAGGCTGTGCCGGCTCTGCTCGATCATCACCCGCGCGGCTTCCAGGCGCAGGCTTTCCACGGCCTTGGCCGGTGATTGGCCGGTTTCGGCGGTAAACACACGGGTGAATTGGCGGGCGCTCAAGTGCGCGACCTCGGCAAGCTCTTCCACGCTCAGCGGCCGGCTGAGGTGCTTGCGGGCGTAGTCCAGCGCGCTCTGGATACGGTCCGATTTGGGCGACAGCGACAGCAGCTCGGAATGCTGGGATTGCCCGCCGGAACGGCGCTGGTGCATCACCAGCTTGTGCGCCACCGAGCGGGCCAGCTCGGCCCCCAGGTCCTTCTCGACCATGCCCAACGCCATGTCCAGGGCAGCGGTCATGCCGGCGGAGGTCCAGATCGGGCCATCAACGATGAAAATCCGGTCTTCCTCCACGTCCACCTGTGGGTACAGCTCGCGCAGCTTGGGCGCATAAGCCCAGTGGGTGGTTGCGCGCCGGCCGTCCAGCACGCCGGCCTGAGCCAGCACGAAGCAGCCGGTGCACAGGCCGGCGGTGCGGCGCGCACCGTCGACGAAGCCACGCACGCTGGCCAGCACCGCGTCTTCGGGGGGTGTCAGTGGCGTCAGCGTACCGGTGACCATCCAGGTGTCGGCCAGGCCCGGCGCGCCGAGGGGCAGCGTGTCGATGTACATCCCCAGGGAGGAGCGCACCGTACCGCCATCGATGGAGAAGTTCTGGATCCGGTACACCGTTTCGCCCGCCACGATGTTGGCGAACTCGAACACGGCTTGCGTCGCCAGGGACATGACCTGGAAGCCTTCGGTAATCAGGTAGCCGACCCGGTGCATCGTGAAGCTCCTCTGGTTTATGTCCTTAAACCTTACCCTATGCGTCATTTAAGACGCAGACCGCATTCTGCATCATGGCACCACACCCCAGCAACGGAGCATCACCATGACGCAGCAATTCAAAGGCACCGCGCTCATCACAGGCGCTTCCTCCGGCATCGGTTCGATCTACGCAGAGCGCCTGGCCCGCCGCGGCTACGACCTGGTACTGGTGGCGCGCAACCGCGAGCGGCTGAACGCCCTCGCCGACCGGCTCACCAGCGAAACCCGGCAGAACGTCGAAGTATTCCCGGCCGACCTGGCCACCCCCGACGACCTGGCCAGGGTCGAGCGCAAGCTGCGCGAAGATGCCAGCATCAACGTGCTGGTGAACAACGCGGGCATCGGCACCCACACCAGCCTGCTGGAGAGCGACGTCGAGCGCATGGCCGAGATGATCAGCCTCAACGTCACCGCCCTCACCCGCCTCACCTACGCGGCCGTGCCTGGTTTCGTCGCCCGCGAGCAAGGCGCCGTCATCAACATCTCGTCCATCGTCAGCCTGGCGCCAGAGTTGCTCAACGGCGTGTACGGCGGCAGCAAGGCCTATGTCACGGCGTTTACCCAGGCGCTGAACCAGGAGCTGGCGGGCAAGGGCGTGCAGGTCCAGGCGGTATTGCCTGGGGCCACCGCGACCGACTTCTGGCAGATCGGCGGCTTGCCGCTGGAGAACCTCGACCCCGCCATCGTGATGTCGGCCGAGGACCTGGTTGACGGCGCGCTGCAGGACTTCGACAACGGCGTGCTGATCTCCCTGCCGTCGCTGCACGACCTGCAAGCCTTCAACCAGTACCAGGCCAGCCGCCAGGCCCTGTTCGACAAGCTGTCCAGCAACCGGCTCGCCCCGCGCTACAGTGCCAAGTGAACCCTTCGAAGAAGAGCGCTACATGACTCACCTCTTGGCCAGGCCCCTGCCGCTGCTCGTACTGCCCGGCAAGGCGTGGCCATGTGAAGCGCCCGACCACGACGCGTCAAACCATTTTCACTCCGGGTAACTACGTCTTGCGCGTTTCAGGCTGTTTAGCGTCTGAATCGACTCCCAGCACTTGCCCCCACTTTTTCAACACCCTAGAGGAAGCGCCAATGAAGGCCGTCGTTTACACCCAACCCGCTTTGCCGATCCAGGATCCGCAATCGCTGTACGACGCGGAACTGCCCAAGCCAAAACCCGGTGCACGGGACCTGCTGGTCGAAGTCCGGGCTATCGCCGTCAACCCGGTCGATACCAAGATCCGCGCCAGCCGCGGGGGTGAACACCCGCAAGTGCTGGGCTGGGATGCCGTTGGTGTCGTCCGCGAGGTCGGCGACCAAGTAACGTTGTTCCAGCCGGGTGATGAAGTGTTCTACGCCGGGGCCATCGACCGCCCTGGCAGCTACAGCGAATTCCACGTTGTCGACGAACGCATCGTCGGGCACAAGCCCCGCAGCCTGGACAACGCCAGCGCCGCCGCCCTGCCCCTCACTTCGATTACCGCCTGGGAGCTGCTGTTCGACCGCCTGGGCGTCGAGGAAAACGGTGGCAAGGGCCAGTGCCTGCTGGTGGTCGGGGCTGCCGGCGGGGTGGGCTCGATCCTGGTCCAGCTCGCCAGCAAGCTCACGCAGTTGACGGTGATCGGCACAGCGTCCAGGCCTGAGACCCAGGCGTGGGTCAAGGACCTGGGCGCCCACCATGTCATCGATCACAGCGCATCGCTCGCGCTTCAACTGGACGCGCTCAAGCTGAACCAGATCGACTACGTCATCAGCCTGACCCACACCGACAGCTACCTGCCGCAACTGGTGGAAGTGCTTCGCCCACAAGGCAAGCTGGCGTTGATCGACGACCCAATGCAGCTCGATGTGATGGCGCTCAAGCGCAAGTCGCTTTCGCTGCACTGGGAGCTCATGTTCACCCGCTCGTTGTACAAGACCGAGGACATGATCAAGCAGCACCAGTTGCTCGATCGCGTTGCGCAGCTGATCGACGATGGCGTGCTCAAGACGACCCTGGGCGAGCATTACGGCACGATCAACGCCGAGCACCTCAAGCGCGCTCACGCCATGATCGAAAGTGGCAAGGCACGCGGGAAGATAGTGCTGGAAGGGTTCTGATTTGCGGACAGGGCTCGATCGCGGACGTGAAAGGTCCGGATTCTGCAGGTTTGCGGTGCTTTTGCGCAGGAACGAAAAAAGGGCCTTTCGGCCCTTTCTTCGACGATTTACAGATTTCCGTGGAACCCTGTAGATCTATATTTGGAGCGGGAAACGAGACTCGAACTCGCGACCCCGACCTTGGCAAGGTCGTGCTCTACCAACTGAGCTATTCCCGCGTCGTGATGGGGGCCATTCTAGCGTTTTGTAGAACGGCGTCAACCCCTTGATTCAAAAAAGTTTTATTTCTGCTCGGAACCTTCGCGCAGGTGCGGCCAGGCGGCGACCAGGTAGTGCACCATCGACCACAGGGTCAGGCCGGCGGCCACCAGCAGCAGGCCGTAGCCCAGTGCCACCCAGAAGGTCATGGCCGGCGGGTTGGCCAGCAGGATCACCAGCGCCAGCATCTGCGCGGCGGTTTTCCATTTGCCCAGGCTCGACACCGCCACATGCGCCCTCGCCCCCAGCTCGGCCATCCACTCGCGCAGCGCCGAAACCACGATCTCGCGGCCGATGATCACCGCCGCCGGCAGCGTGAGCCAGAAGTTGGCGTGCACCTGCACCAGCAGCACCAGCGCCACGGCGACCATCAGCTTGTCCGCCACTGGGTCGAGGAAGGCGCCGAACGGTGTGCTCTGCTGCAGCCGACGGGCCAGGTAGCCGTCCAGCCAGTCGGTGGCGGCGGCGATGGCGAACACCGTGCTGGCGGCCATGTAGCTCCAGTGATAGGGCACATAGAACAGCAGGATGAAGATCGGAATGAGCAGGACGCGTAGAACGGTGAGCAGGTTTGGAATATTCATCGGTACGACTGGCTGCGAGTTGAGCCCGGCATTCTACTCGCTATGCAGGCTGGCATAAATCGACTCGGCAAGCTTTTTACTGATGCCGGGGGCCTTGGCGATCTCGTCGATACTGGCGCGGTTGAGCTCCTGCAGGCCGCCGAAATGTTTCAGCAGCTCGCGCCGGCGCTTGGGCCCCACCCCGGCCACGTCTTCAAGGCTGGAGGTGCGGCGGGCCTTGCCGCGCCTGGCGCGGTGGCCGGTGATGGCGAAACGGTGGGCTTCGTCGCGGATCTGCTGGATCAGGTGCAGCGCCGGGTTGTCGCCCTTGAGGGTGAACTCGTGGGCCACGTCGTTCAGGTACAGGGTTTCGAAACCGGCCTTGCGGGTCACGCCCTTGGCCACGCCGAGCAGGGTGAGGTCGGCGAAGCCCAGTTCCTGCATCACGTCGCGGGCCATGTTCAACTGGCCCTTGCCGCCGTCCACCAGCAGCACGTCGGGCAGCTTGCCCTCGCCGTCCTTGATGCGCCCGTAGCGGCGCAACAGGGCCTGGTGCATGGCGGCGTAGTCGTCGCCGGCGGTGACACCTTCGATGTTGAAGCGGCGGTAGTCGGACTTGAGCGGGCCTTCGGGGCCGAACACCACGCAGGAGGCCACGGTGGCCTCGCCGCTGGAGTGGCTGATGTCGTAGCACTCCAGGCGCTGCGGGACTTCATCCAGGTCCAGCACCTGGGCCAGTGCTTCGAAGCGCGCGGCCATGTGCTGGCGGTTGGCCAGGCGGGCGTTGAGCGCTTGTTCGGCGTTGGTCACCGCCAGCTGCTGCCAGCGCGCGCGGGTACCGCGCACCCGGTGGCTGATGCTCAGCTCGCGGCCACGCAGGGTCTGTACGGCTTCACTGATTGCGGCGAAATCCTCGTGCACCACATTGACGATCAGCTCGCCCGGCAGTTCGCGCTCGGCATTGCCCAGGTAGTACTGGGAAAGGAACGCGGCCATGACCTCGGCCACCTCCTCCTCGATGCCCACCTGGGGGAAGAAGTTCTTGCTGCCCAGCACCCGCCCGCCGCGCACGCTGATCAGGTGCACGCAGGCGCCGCCGGGGTTGACGAAGGCCGCCACCACATCCACGTCGCCGGAGCCGCCTTCCATGTACTGCTGGTCCTGGACCCGGCGCAGCAGCGCGATCTGGTCACGCAGCTCGGCGGCCTTTTCGAAGTTCAGGACCATGGCGGCCTTTTCCATCTCGGCATTGAGCTCGTTGCCCAGTTGCTGGCTTCGCCCTTCGAGGAACATCACCGAGTGCCGCACGTCCTCGGCATACTCGGCCGGCTCGACCAGGCCCACGCAAGGCGCCTTGCAGCGTTTGATCTGGTACTGCAGGCAGGGCCGGGTGCGGTTGGCGTAATAGCTGTCCTCGCACTGGCGCACCGAGAAGGCCTTCTGCAACAGGCTCAGGCTTTCGCGAATGGCGCCGGCGCTGGGGTAAGGGCCGAAGTAGCGGCCCTTGGCTTTCTTGGCGCCACGGTGGATGCCCAGGCGCGGGAATTCACCGTCGGAGAGGAACACATAGGGGTAGGACTTATCGTCGCGCAGCAGAATGTTGTAAGGCGGCCGCCACTCCTTGATCAGCGTCTGTTCAAGCAGCAGCGCTTCGGTCTCATTGGCGGTGATGGTGGTCTCGACCTGGGCGATGCGCCCCACCAGTGCGGCAGTTTTGGGCGCCAGGCCGGTCTTGCGGAAATAGCTGGCCAAACGCTTCTTGAGGTTCTTGGCCTTGCCCACGTAGAGCAGCCGCGCCTCGCTGTCGAACATCTGGTACACGCCCGGGCGACCACTGCAGGTCGCCAGGAACGCGCTGGCATCAAAAGGTTGTGACATGGGTGTGCTTAAAGACTTGCGTCGACCATACCGTGGCGAACGGCCAGCAAGGTCAGTTCGACGTCGCTGGTAACCGAGAGTTTTTCGAAGATTCGATAACGGTAAGTATTGACGGTCTTGGGGGACAGACACAACTTGTCAGAGATGATCTGCACTTTCTGGCAACCGACGATCATCAGCGCGATCTGGATTTCCCGCTCCGACAGCGTATCGAACGGCGAGCCCTGGGGCTGGAACGACTTGAGCGCCAGTTGCTGGGCAATCTGCGGGCTGATGTAGCGCTGGCCGGCAAACGCCAGGCGGATGGCCTGGACCATTTCGTCGAGCCCGGCGCCCTTGGTCAGGTAGCCGGCGGCACCCGCCTGCATCAGGCGAGTGGGGAACGGGTCTTCCTCGCACACGGTTACCGCCACCACTTTGGTGTCCGGCTGGCTGCGCAACAATTTGCGGGTTGCTTCAAGGCCGCCGATCCCTGGCATTTTCACGTCCATCAGAACCACGTCCGGCTTGAGCTCGCGGGCAAGCTTGAGGGCGGACTCACCCGAGTCCGCCTCCCCCACCACTTGCAGGCCATCGATGTCGGCCAGCATGCGCGTAATGCCGGTACGCACCAGATCGTGATCGTCGACCACCAGGACCCTAATCAAGCAGACACCTCATTAGTGGGGCGATTGGATCCCGCCACCTTAACAAAATTTTTCACAAGCAACCTAGCGTAAAGCGTCATGAAAATAGGCGTTACGCTCTGGTGGGCGCATCCGCACTACCTCAGCGCTTGTAGCTTCTCCAGCCAGACGGTGCAGCAGGTGCCAGACAGCCGCCTGATCGGCTTGCGGCAAACGGCGGAAGGCGCCGAGCAGACGGTCTTCGTCGGCGGTGAGACAATCCAGTGGCGCCGGGGTCGGCACACCGGTCAACACATACAGCGCATCGACTCCCTTGGCCGCGACCGCGGCAAGGTAGTCCATCCGTGGCGTACGTTCGCCGCTCTCGTATTTGCCCTGGGCATTGGGCTCGACACCCCCTACGTCACCGAATACGCGCTGGGTCAGCCCCAAGCGTTCGCGTTCTTCTCTCAGGCGCGGGCCGAATCCACTCATCTGTTTGCCTCCTCTGCATCTGTTCGGCTCGAGCGCGTCCAGCACCCGAGTGAATGCGCTTGCATTCGTCCGGCACTATGCCAATTGGATCCAATTCTGGCAAGCAAAGGGAGCTAGATTGCCCCTGAAAAGGGTTGTGCCAATCATTTGCAGCATGTTCAAACGCGCCCCAGCACACGCACCAAACTCACTATAAACACACTGTCAACTATTAAATCTGCCAGTTGCCACCCTTCTACATGCGCAGCACATTAAAGTGGCAAACTCAACCAGGAGCCGTCACATGAAAATGCACAAATATCCAAACATCGAAGCACTTCTTGAAAGCGTTAAAGGAAGAAAACTGCAATATTTCGATGGACCCTTTGAAGCGGACTTAAGCCATACGACCAAACCACCCCAGAAGGTAGTTTTCAAAGAAGGCCACATGTTGCCCATTGCTCTTCTTGGTTATTTTGGCCCCCCTGATGATCGGCGCATAGTCGCGCTTTGGAACCTCAAAAGTAAGGACATGGCCGCAGGCACCTATGAATTGGGCCCAGATAAAGACTACCAAGGCGCACTGCAAGTTGGCGCAAACAATCCCTTTAACGCCCACGAGGGGACATTGACCATCAATGAAGCCTCAGCAACAAGTCGCACAGGGAAGTTTAACTTCAAAGCGGGAGAATACGAAGTCGACGGCACCTTCACGGTCACCGTATAATCAATCGTTGCATTCTGACAAAACACTCATCCTCCCCCGCTTCGAGGAATCCCCGGCGCCGATATAGTTGTTGCGCCGGGTTGCCCTTGAACACCATCAAACGCAACATTGGCAAATGCCGCTGCTGGGCGCAGGCTGCCAACGCCTCCAGCACCCACCCCCCCACTCCACGCCCGCGATGCTCGGGCAACAGATGCAGTTCGCGTATGTACAACGCCTGGCGATCCTGACTGAGGCTGCAAAAACCCAGCACCTGCCCGCCCTCCACCACCAGCCACTGCTCGCGCCAGCCCCAGGCCTGGTCGAAGGCCTCCTCGATCCACAGCAGGTCGAATTCACGGTAGTAAGGCAGCATCGCCCGGCGGGTCAGGTCGCGGGCAAAGGTGAGGTGTTCATCAGTGGCGGGAATCAGTGCAAGAGTCATGATGGGATTGGATCGAGTTCCGAGGTTCGCATTGTGCCATTGGGTCCATCGCCGGCAAGCCTGCCCCTAAGGGGCATAGCACACCGGCGAACTGCCCGGCCCGCGCCGCTGCCGTTCATCCTCCAGCCAGTCAGCGAGCACCCGGGCATTGTTGTGTTCGGTGTCCTTGCCGGCGTATAGCAGCGTCAGGTCGCCGTTGTCCGCCAAGTCCAGCAACGGGTACCAATGCTCGGGATGAGCGGCCAGCTCATGATGGTAACGCCGGGTGAACGCGGCGAAATCCAGTTCACCGGCATGGAACGCCTTGCGCAGTTCGTCGGATGGTGCCGCCTCGCGCAACCACTGACCCTGCAGGTCCTCCTTGCGCTTGTTGCGCGGCCACAGCCGGTCGACCAGCACACGCTGGCCATCGCAGGCTTCAACTGGGTCGTACACACGCTTGCAGCGGATCATTCAGGGCTCGCTTGGCAATTCGCCGATGCCTCCTAGACTAGAAGTTCCTTTGATCGAGGTCACTCCCCGGTAACAGATTGTTTTTAGGATGGGATACCTCGCCTCGTGCCTCTAAGCACACCGGAGCCCACCCATGACAACCCCGTCGATGGTCAGCCAGGACGCGCTGATCAAGCTGGATTCCCGCCCGCAGCTGTCCCACCGGCCTGGCCGCGCCACCCTGGTGCTGTTCTTCGGCCTGCTGCTGGCCGGCCTGGCCTACACCTTCTGGAGCCTCAAGCAAGATGTCAGCGCCAGTGGCACCGTGATCACCACGGTCACGCCGTTCCTGTTGCTGGGCCTGGCCTTGCTGATCGCCCTGGGCTTCGAATTCGTCAACGGTTTCCATGACACCGCCAACGCCGTGGCCACGGTGATCTACACCCATTCGCTGCCGGCGCCGGTGGCGGTGGTGTGGTCGGGGCTGTGCAATTTTCTCGGTGTGCTGCTTTCCAGCGGCGCGGTGGCTTTCGGCATCATCGCCCTGCTGCCGGTCGAGCTGATCCTGCAGGTGGGGTCGGGCGCCGGCTTCGCCATGGTCTTCGCTTTGCTGCTGGCGGCGATCATCTGGAACCTCGGCACCTGGTGGCTGGGCCTGCCGGCCTCGTCCTCGCACACGCTGATCGGCTCGATCATCGGCGTGGGCGTGGCCAACGCACTGATGCACGGGCGCGACGGCACCAGCGGGGTGGACTGGGGCCAGGCCAGCAAGGTCGGCTATGCCCTGCTGTTTTCGCCGTTGATCGGTTTCGCCTGCGCTGCCCTGCTACTGCTGACCCTGCGCGCGCTGGTCAAACGCCAGGAGCTGTACCAGGCGCCCGAGGGCCAGACCCCGCCACCCTGGTGGATCCGCGGTGTGCTCATCCTTACCTGCACCGGTGTATCGTTCGCCCACGGCTCCAACGACGGGCAGAAAGGCATGGGTCTGATCATGCTGATCCTGGTCGGTACCCTGCCGATGGCCTACGCCCTGAACAAGACCATGCCCAGCGAACAGGCCCTGCAGTTCTCGGCGGTGGCCGAGGTGACCCGCCAGGCGCTGGTGCGCAGCGCCCCGCAGGCGGCCCCGGCCGACCCTCGACAGACCCTGACCACTTTCATCGGCCAGCCCAAGGCCAGCCCCGAACTGGTACCGGCCCTGGCCGCGCTGACCGGCATGATCGGCGAAGAGGTCAAGGGCTATGGCTCGCTCAACCGTGTGCCGGCCGAGGCCATGGCCAACGTGCGCAACGACATGTACCTGACCAGCGAAGCCATCCGCCTGATCGACAAGAACACGCTGGTGGCGTTCGACGCCGACACCGCCCGCCATGTACAACTGTTCAAGCGCCAGCTGGACGATGCCACCCGCTACATCCCCCTGTGGGTCAAAGTGGCGGTGGCCATCGCCCTGGGCCTGGGCACCATGGTCGGCTGGCGGCGCATCGTGGTGACGGTGGGTGAGAAGATCGGCAAGACCCACCTGAGCTATGCCCAGGGGGCGTCGGCGGAAGTGGTGGCGATGTGCACCATTGGCGCGGCGGACATGTTCGGGCTGCCGGTATCGACCACCCATGTGTTGAGCTCGGGGGTGGCCGGGACCATGGTTGCCAATGGCTCGGGGATCCAGAAGCGCACCCTGGTCAACCTGCTGATGGCCTGGGTGCTGACCCTGCCGGCGGCGATGGTGCTGGCGGGGACGCTGTACTGGCTTCTGAATCAGATTCTCTCAGGTTGAAAGAGTGAGCCTGTGGGAGCGGGTTTACCCGCGAATGCGATGGCGAACCCGCCAAAGCCTTCGCGGGTAAACCCGCTCCCACAGGCTCAGTGATGCCCAATCAACCGGGGATTTTCAGGCCACGCTGAACGGCAGGCCGTTCGAGGAAGCGGGCCAGCACTCGCTGTACCTCCTTGAACTCCTCGAAGCCCACCAGGTCACGGGCGTTGTAGCGCTCCACCAGGTTGCGCACCCAAGGGAAGATGGCAATGTCGGCAATGCTGTATTCGTCGACCATCCATTCACGGCCTTGCAGGTGCCGGTCCAGCACGCCCAGCAAACGCTTCGACTCGTTGACGTAGCGATCACGCGGGCGCTTGTCCTCGTAGTCCTTGCCAGCAAAGAAATGGAAGAACCCCACCTGGCCGAACATCGGCCCGATGCCGCCCATCTGGAACATCAACCACTGGATCGTCTGGTAACGCTGGGCCGGATCCTGGCTGAGCAACTGACCGCTCTTTTCCGCCAGGTACTGCAGGATCGCGCCGGATTCGAACAACGCCAGCGGTTTGCCGCCCGGGCCGTCGGGGTCGAGAATCGCCGGGATCTTGTTGTTGGCGCTCAGCGAAATGAATTCGGGGCTCAGTTGGTCATCGCTGTCGAAGCTGACCTTGTGCGGCTCGTAGGCCAGGCCGATTTCCTCCAGCATGATCGACACCTTGACGCCATTGGGCGTGGGCAGCGAATACAGCTGCAGGCGCTCGGGGTGTTGCGCCGGCCACTTGCGGGTGATGGGGAATGCGCTCAGATCGGTCATGCTCGGTCCCTGCAATCATCGAAACGATCACTTTAGGGACAGCGCTGCGGTTTGACCATCGCAGCATGCCGGATGGCGCAGCCAAAGGGCTGCGCCGGCTGCACATCAGAAGCGTGGCGCGACAGCCTCGGCGCCCCTGGAGATCACCACCTCGACGCGTCGGTTGAGCTGGCGTGACTGCGCCGTGGCGTTACTGGCCACCGGGTAGTCCTTGCCATAACCAGCGCTTTTGATGCGCTGCGCAGCTACCCCCTGACGGCGCAGCGCGTTGGCCACCGCGTCAGCCCGCTGCTCGGACAGTCGCTGGTTGAGGGCATCGCTGCCGGTGGCGTCGGTGAATCCCTCTACCAGCACGTTGCGCTCAGGGTTTGCCTGCAGGTACGCAGCCAGTTCCTGAATGTTGTGCTGGCTGCGGCCGTTCAGCTCGGCCATGCCGGTCTGGAACAGCACATCACCGAAGGTCACCACATCGCCGCGTACACTCGGCTTGGCCTTGAGCGCGTTGAGCTGTGCGGTGCGTGCATCCAGGCGGGCCTGGGTTCGCTCGAGCTCGACACGTTTGAGCGCAGCGTCGGTGTTGCGCAGGTCGATGGTCTGTTGAGCAAACTCGATCTGCCGAGCGGCCAGCGTGGCCAGACGCTCGACCTCGGTGGACTTGCGGTCCTTGAGCGAGGCCAACTCGGCCTTGCCCAGGGCGGTGTAGGCGTCCTGGGTTTCCAGCGCGGCGAGACGGCTTGCCTCGGGTTTGCCTTGCAACACCGAATAGGCTTCACGAGCTTCAAGCAATGCGGGATTTTCCGGCGTGGTGCCGCAGCCGGCCAGCATCAGACCAAGGAGCGACATAGCGGGCAGCAGGTAGGCTTTGGACATGGTCACTTCCTTCAATGAACGGATTTGGCAGTTGGGCTGTCAGGAGCATCAAGGATCTCCTGCTTGAGCACTTCGATCCCCTTGCGGGCGACCTCCAACTGCTCTTTGGCCTTGAGCGCCTGGGCCTTGCGCTCGGCTACTCGCGCGTCTGCCCTCGCCCCTTCGGCCAGGGTGCGGGCCTGTTCGAACTTCTTCTCCCCCAAGGCCCGGTCCAGGGCGCTCATCTTGTCCTGGGCGGCGCGCATCTCCACCGGGGCATATTGGGTGGCTTCGGCGGCGACGGCGCGGTTGACCGCATTGCGGGCCAGTTCGATCTGCTCATTGGGAACGGTCACACTGGCGCAGCCGCTCATGATCATGAGCAGGCCGACAAGCGGCAAAGTCTTGCAGTTGAAACGCATGGAATAGGCTCCTTTGATGCGCTCGCGAATCTGTGGCTACCGGCGTCGGTGACCACAGGCAGTTGATGAACAGACAGCCTGATCTGGAAGCGACGCAAGACTATTGCCACGAAGCCGACGGCCAAATAGGACTTTTCCCAACTACCCTGTCGGCTTTTTCAACAACTGCTTCGGCGTAGGCCCTATGCCTGACGGCAAAACGCCTGAACGGCGCACGCCCACGTTTGGGGCGAGCGCCGTTCAGGCGTCTACTGGCAAAAATGCTGGGTGAACGGCCTGTTGTCAGGCCTGGCCGTGTGCCTTGAGCTTGAGTTTTTCGGTGTCCACCCGCACGAACACCGAGTCGGCGGTGACAGTCAGGACATCACCCGCCCAGACCTCGCAGATGACCCGCGTCTTGCGTCCGACTTCGCCCTCCACGCGGGCCTTGAGCAACAGCTCCACGCCCATTGGGGTCGGTTTCAGGTAATTGAGCCCGAGGCTGCCGGTGACGCAATCGATACGCGGCAGGCTGCCCGCCTCGCGGCCCTCGGCGCGGTAGTGGTAGGCCATGGCGGTCCAGTTGGAGTGGCAGTCGACCAGCATGGCCAGCAAGCCGCCGTAGACCAGGCCGGGCCAGCCGATGAAGGTTTGATCCGGTGCATGCCGGCACAACAGGTGGATGCCGTCGGCATCCCAGTGGCTTTGCAGGTGCAGGCCGGAGGGGTGGGCGCTACCGCAGCCGTAGCAAGTGCCGTCGGGTGCGGCGAGGGCCTGGAGGGAAAGCATCTGATCGTTCATACGCAGCCTGTGCTTGTTGGAATGGGGGCGCGAAACACCCCCATTAAAACAGAAACATCAGGCCGTCTGCGCCACTGCACCGCCGCGCTTCTGGGTCAGCGAAACCAGCAGGATGAACAAGGTCACCCCTGCGGTCATCAGCGTTTCATAGCGGTAGGCATCGCTGAACAGCATGTAACCCAGGACCATCACGATGGTGCCGATCACCAGCCAGGTCAGCCACGGGAACAGCCACATCTTCAGCTCCAGCGGCCGCCCTTCACGCTCGGCACGGGCACGCATGCGCAGCTGCGAAACGGCGATCACCAGGTACACCAGCAAAGCGATGGCGCCGGTGGTCGAGAGCAGGAAGCCGAAAACCTTGCCGGGGAACACATAGTTGACCAGGCAGCCAGCGAAGCCTGCCAGGGTCGAGAGGATCACCGCCACGGTCGGCACGCCAGCACCCGAGATACGCTTGGTCATGCTCAGCGCCTGGCCACGGGCACCCAGGGAGTACAGCATCCGCGAAGCGGTATAGAGGCCGGAGTTCATGCAACTGGTCACTGCCACCAACACCACCAGGTCAACCAGCAGCTTGGCCCCGGGCACATTGAGCACCTCGAGCACACGCTGGAACGAACCCACGGATTTCAAGGCAGGGTCGTTCCAGGCCACCAGCGATACCACCAGGAAGATCGACGCCAGGTAGAAGATGGCGATGCGGTACACCACCAGGTTGGTAGCACGGCGGATCTTGTCTTTCGGGTTGGCGGTCTCGTCGGCGGCGATGGTGACGATCTCGGCGCCGAAGAACGAGAAGATGGTGATCAGCACGCCACCCAGCACGGTGCCGAAGCCGTTGGGCATGAAACCACCGTGGTCCCACAGGCGGCTCACCCCGGAGACTTCGGCCAGCGGCCAGAAGCCGAACACCGCCAGGCTGCAGACCACGATGAAGGCTATGATCGCAACCACTTTCACCAGCGCGAACCAGTACTCGAAGGCACCGAAGTTCTTCACGCTGATCAGGTTGGTGCCCGACAGCACGACCATGATCAGGAAGGCGAACAGCCAGGACGGCACCCCAGGGAAGTAGGCGTGCAGGATGTCGGCGCCGGCAATGGCCTCGACCGGGATGATCAGCACCCAGAACCACCAGTACAGCCAGCCGATGGTAAAGCCGGCCCAAGGGCCGATGGCTTCGCTGGCATAGGTGGAGAACGAACCGCTGTTGGGGTTGGCGATGGCCATTTCGCCGAGCATGCGCATCACCAGCAGCACCAGCAAGCCAGTCATGGCATAGGAGATGAGGATGGCCGGGCCGGCGGTGGCGATGGCGTTGGAGGAGCCGATGAACAGCCCGGCGCCGATGATGCCGGCGATGGAAATCATCGAGACCTGACGGGAGGTCAGGCCGTGTTGCAGGGAACGCTGTTTCTTGTTGTCTGGCGATGCCATGGGGAACCCTCGAATGGGTCGGCCGTTGCAAGGACGGCTGAAAGTTGGAGCAGAATTCAGTAAGTCGCAGGTGCTCGTTGTTGTTCTTGTTAAACGCCGGTCGTGGTTTTGCCCTCCTCTTTGCACTACCGGTTGTCATCGTTGATCCAGGTCAGTATTAATCTATAGGGACGGGTCAACAAACGACCTTTTCGAAGCACATCATTCTGTTAAGGAATGAATTCCTTCCTTTTTTGCCGGGTAGCGCCTTCGCCATGTCCAAACGCCTGATGCCGTCCACCACCGCCCTGCAGTGTTTCGAGGCCGCCGCCCGCCACCTGAGTTTCACCCGCGCCGCGCAGGAACTGCACCTGACCCAGAGCGCGGTCAGCAAGCAGGTGGCGCAGCTCGAGGACATGCTCGCCCACCCGCTGTTCCAGCGCATTCGCCGGCGCCTGCACCTCACCCCGGCGGGGGCGCTGTACCTCACCGAGGTGAACAAGATCCTCACCCAGATCGACATCTCCAGCCGCTACATCCTCAGCTACGGCGACGAGACCGAGGTGCTGCGCATCGCCACCCAGCCGACCTTCGGCGCACGCTGGCTGGTGCCCCGGCTCAAGGGTTTTGGTGAGCGGCATCCGCGCATCCACCTGGACATCCGCAACGAACTGGAGCCGTTCGACCTGGTGCAGGCCAAGGCCGACGTGGCGTTTTTCTTTGGCCAGGGCACCTGGCCGGGGGCAACCTGCATCGAGCTGTTCAGCGAAGCCGTGGTGCCGGTGTGCGCGCCCGCGCTGCTGGCCCGGCAGCGCATCACCTGCGCCACGGCGCTAACCGAGCACCGCCTGCTGCAATGCGCCTCGCGCCCGGAAGCCTGGCACGAGTGGTTCCTGGGGCTGGGGCTGCACAGCCAGAACAGCTACCACGGGCCACGTTTCGACACGTTCTACCTTTGCATTCGCGCCGCCATCGCCGGCTGCGGGATTGCCCTGATCCCGCGCTACCTGGTGGCCGAGGAGCTGAGCGAGGGCAAGCTGGTGGTGGCCTGGGACCACCCGGTGCCCAGCAATGGCCGGCACTTCATGGCTCATGCCGAGCATGCGGCCGAGGTGCCGAAGGTACGGGCCTTTGTGCAATGGATTCGCGAGCGGGTGGCTGAGGGGGATTGAGGCCGCCTGTAATGGCCTCTTCGCGGGTAAACCCGCTCCCACAGGTACAGCACTGCTTTCAAGTTCAGTGTGGGAGCGGCGGTTCGCCGCTGCGATTTACCCGCGAAGAGGCCGGCAACAGCAACACAAATTCCAGCAAGATCGCGAATTCATGGAATGATCGCAATCCGATAATTCGTTTGCGGAATATATCCCCGGCACGCTTCGATAGTCAGTAATTCGAACAACAGGCCGCGTGCACATGAATCAGGAAAGTATCAGCCAGTCCATCGCCATCGTTCACCCGATTACACTTTCCCATGGCCGTAATGCCGAAGTGTGGGATACCGACGGCAAACGTTATATCGACTTTGTCGGCGGCATTGGCGTGCTCAACCTGGGCCACTGCAACCCGGCAGTGGTCGAGGCGATCCAGTTGCAGGCCACGCGCCTGACCCACTATGCGTTCAACGCCGCCCCCCATGGCCCGTACCTGGAGCTGATGGAGCGCTTGCGCCAGTTCGTGCCGGTCAGCTACCCCTTGGCAGGCATGCTCACCAACAGCGGCGCGGAGGCGGCGGAAAATGCCCTGAAGGTGGCCCGTGGCGCCACCGGCAAGCGCGCCATCATCGCCTTCGACGGCGGCTTCCATGGCCGCACCCTGGCCACCCTCAACCTCAACGGCAAGGTCGCGCCCTACAAGCAACGCGTGGGCGAGCTGCCCGGCCCGGTCTACCACCTGCCCTACCCCAGTGCCGACACCGGGGTCACCTGCGAGCAGGCGCTCAAGGCCATGGAGCGGCTGTTCAGCGTTGAGCTGGCGGTGGAGGACGTGGCGGCATTCATCTTCGAGCCGGTGCAGGGCGAAGGCGGCTTCCTCGCCCTGGACCCGGCCTTTGCCCAGGCGCTGCGGCGCTTCTGCGACGAGCACGGGATCCTGATCATCATCGACGAGATCCAGTCGGGCTTCGGCCGCACCGGGCAACGCTTTGCGTTCCCCCGCCTGGGCATAGAGCCCGACTTGCTGCTGCTGGCCAAGAGCATCGCCGGCGGCATGCCGCTGGGCGCAGTGGTCGGCCGCAGGGAAATCATCGATGCGCTGCCCAAGGGCGGACTGGGCGGGACCTACTCGGGCAACCCGATCGCCTGTGCAGCGGCGCTGGCGAGCCTGGCGCAGATGACCGATGCCAACCTCGCCACCTGGGGCGAACGTCAGGAACAGGCCATCGTCGCGCGCCATGCGCGCTGGAAAACCTCAGGGGTGTGCGCTGCGCTCGGGCGCCTGACCGGCACCGGCGCCATGCGTGGCATCGAACTGCTCAATGCCGACGGCAGCCCGGCGCCAGCGGCGCTGGCCAAGGTGCTGGAAGCGGCGCGTAGCAAGGGGCTGCTGCTGATGCCAAGCGGCAAGGCGCGGCACATCATCCGCCTGCTGGCACCGCTGACCATCGAGCCACAGGTGCTCGAGGAAGGGCTGGATATCCTCGAGCAGTGCCTGGCGGAACTCGGCTGAGGCTTACAGCCCGAGTTCTTCGGGGGTAGGCATGTCGCATTCGAAGGCGATCCAGCCGCCTTCGAGTTCGGCGTGGCCGTTGACGATCAGGCCGTAGTAGCTCAGGCCGTTCTCCAGGGTGACGCAGATGTGCGTGGCGCCTTTTTCGGGAGCCGCGAGCGTGCCGACGAAATGCACTTTCTTCAGCACCTCGGTCACCGCCTCGAGGCCCACGCGCATGCTGGTGTTTTCCGAGGCCTCGGTGTCGCCCCCACGGTCTTCGGCGCTGACGGTCACGGTGGCGATGTAGGGGTACTTGGTGCTCAAGCGGGGTTACCTCAACAGGTGTATTAGGCGTATGGGCGCGTAGAGTACGGCAGGCCTTCCCGATTGTCTCTACCGGCCTCATCGCGGGGCAAGCCCGCTCCCACAACGAGACGATATCCCTGTGGGAGCGGGCTTGCCCCGCGAAGAGGCCTGGCCTGCAACAGGTGATCTGGATGCCCCGATCTGTTAGGGTGCCCGCCGATGCACGCCACACCACGCGAGGATACCGAGTGAGCGCAGAACTTCCCCTGATCGCCGACCTGTTCGAGGTCGACAAACGCCTGACCCTCAAGCCCGTCGTGGACTTCAACAGCTACCTGCGCAACGCCTTCGCCGACGGCGCCTGCCGCTGCCATCGCTGTGTAGAGGGCAACGGCGACGAAAGCAGCTACAGCCACCGCCACACCTTCGAACTGGAAGGCCGCACGGTGAATCGCCGCTTCGCCAACACCGCCGGCAGTGACGTGCTGCTGGTGCTGAAGAAAGCCTGGCTGTCCTACACCAAGAACGACCTGGTCACCGTCGGCACTCTGGACATGACCACCCTCAAGTCCTTCACCGAGGCCAACCTGCACGCCCGTCTGCTGGCCCTGCTGCCGGCCAGCGGCCTGGCCCGGGAAGTCGACGGCCAGTGGCAGTTGCAAGTGCTCGCCGACTGACGGCCTGCCACGGCAGGATTCTCCCGCTCTGCTAAGTTGGGAGAACCTTCACCCGCAGGTGACCCGCCATGGCCCGCACGACCCCCATCGAGCTGTACCGCAATATCGGCATCGTCGCCCACGTCGATGCCGGCAAGACCACCACCACCGAGCGGATCCTGTTCTACACCGGGGTCAACCACAAGATGGGTGAGGTGCACGACGGCGCCGCGACCATGGACTGGATGGCCCAGGAGCAGGAGCGTGGCATCACCATCACCTCGGCGGCCACCACCGCGTTCTGGCAAGGCTCGACCAAGCAGTTCGAGCACAAGTACCGCTTCAACATCATCGACACTCCCGGCCACGTCGACTTCACCATCGAGGTGGAGCGCTCGTTGCGCGTGCTCGATGGCGCAGTGGTGGTGTTCAGCGGCGCTGATGGCGTGGAACCGCAGTCCGAGACCGTCTGGCGCCAGGCCAACAAGTACCATGTGCCGCGCCTGGCCTATATCAACAAGATGGACCGGCAAGGCGCCGACTTTCTGCGCGTGGTGAAGCAGATCGACCAGCGCCTGGGCCACCACCCCGTGCCGATCCAGTTGGCCATCGGCAGCGAGGAGAACTTCATCGGCCAGATCGACCTGGTGAAGATGAAGGCCATCTACTGGAACGACGCCGACAACGGCACCAGTTACCGCGAAGAAGCGATCCCCGCGGAGCTGCAGGCCCTGGCCGACGAATGGCGGGCCCACATGATCGAGGCGGCGGCGGATGCCAGCGAAGAGCTGACCCTGAAGTTCCTCGACGGCGAGGAGTTCACCACCGAGGAAATCAAGGCAGCCCTGCGCCAACGCACCATCGCCAATGAAATCGTGCCGACCATCCTCGGCTCGTCGTTCAAGAACAAGGGCGTGCCATTGATGCTCGACGCGGTGATCGACTACCTGCCCGCCCCGTCCGAAATCCCGGCGATCAAGGGCACCGACCCGGACGATGAAGAGAAGCACCTTGAACGCCACGCTGACGACAAGGAGCCGTTCTCGGCCCTGGCCTTCAAGATCGCCACCGACCCGTTCGTCGGCACCCTGACCTTCGCCCGGGTGTATTCGGGGGTGCTCAGCTCCGGCAATGCGGTGCTCAACTCGGTCAAGGGCAAGAAGGAACGCATCGGCCGCATGGTGCAGATGCACGCCAACCAGCGTGCCGAGATCAAGGATGTGTGCGCCGGCGACATCGCCGCGCTGATCGGCATGAAGGACGTGACCACCGGCGACACCCTGTGCGACATGGACAAGCCGATCATCCTCGAACGCATGGACTTCCCTGACCCGGTGATCTCCCAGGCGGTCGAACCCAAAACCAAGGGCGACCAGGAAAAAATGGGCATCGCCCTGAGCAAGCTGGCCCAGGAAGACCCGTCGTTCCGGGTCAAGACCGATGAGGAAACCGGGCAGACCATCATCTCCGGCATGGGTGAGCTGCACCTGGACATCATCATCGACAGGATGCGCCGCGAGTTCAACGTCGAGGCCAACATCGGCAAGCCGCAGGTGGCCTACCGCGAGAAGATCCGCAACACCTGCGAGATCGAAGGCCGCTTCGTGCGCCAGTCCGGTGGGCGTGGCCAGTACGGCCACTGCTGGATTCGCTTTGCCCCGGGCGACGAGGGCAAGGAAGGGCTGGAGTTCGTCAACGAGATCGTCGGCGGCGTGGTGCCACGTGAATACATCCCGGCGATCCAGAAAGGCATCGAGGAGCAGATGAAGAACGGCGTGCTGGCCGGCTACCCGCTGATCAACCTCAAAGCGGCGGTGTTCGACGGCTCGTACCACGACGTCGACTCCAACGAGATGGCCTACAAGATCGCCGCCTCGATGGCCACCAAGCAGTTGTCGCAGAAAGGCGGCGCGGTGTTGCTCGAGCCGGTGATGAAGGTCGAGGTGGTGACGCCCGAGGAGTATCAGGGCGACATCATGGGCGACCTGAGCCGGCGCCGCGGGATGATCCAGGACGGTGACGAGACCCCGGCCGGCAAGGTCATCCGGGCCGAGGTGCCACTGGGCGAGATGTTCGGCTACGCCACCTCGATGCGCTCGATGACCCAGGGCCGGGCCAGCTACACCATGGAATTCACCCGCTATGCCGAGGCACCGGCGAGCATTGCCGATGCCATCGTCAAGAAGAATCGCGGGGAGTCATGAACCCATCGCGGGGCAAGTCGCAGCGGCGCACCGCCGCTCCCACGCAATGCCTGTGGCTGATGCGTGGGAGCGGCGGTGCGCCGCTGCGACTTGCCCCGCGATGATTCAGTGCTGCTCACCCGCCCGCTTCAGCAGCTTTTTGCAACGCTCGGACAGATGCACCACCCGCAACTGCTTGCCTGCCTTGGCATACCGCTCGCGCAAGGTCTTGAGCGCCGCGATCGCCGAATAATCGACAAAGCTCAAATGCTGGCAATCCAAGGTCACCTGGGCCGGATCATTGGCCGGGTCGAACTGATTGAGAAACGGCGTGGTCGAGGCGAAGAACAACGTCCCATGCACTTGGTAATGCTTGTCGCCCGCCGCATCCACATGGCTGTCGGCGTACAGTTCACGCGCATGCTGCCAGGCGAAGTTGATCGCGGCGATGACGATACCGAACATCACCGCCATGGCCAGGTCGGTGAACACCGTCACCACCGTTACCGCAATGATCGCCAGCACATCGCTCGCCGGCACTTTGCGCAGCACCCGCAACGAGGCCCAGGCGAAGGTCTGCTGGGCCACCACGAACATCACCCCGACCAGAGCCGCCAGCGGAATACGCTCGATCAACGGCGACAGGAACAGCACGAACAGCAGGATCATCACCCCGGCCACCACCCCCGACAGCCGCCCACGGCCGTTGGAGCTGAGGTTGATCACGGTCTGGCCGATCATCGCGCAGCCGCCCATGCCGCCGCACAGGCCCGAGACCATGTTGGCCGCCCCCAACGCCACGCACTCGCGGTCCGGGTAGCCACGGCTCTCGGTGACTTCGTCGGTGAGGTTGAGGGTAAGCAGGGTTTCCAGCAGGCCGACCATGGCCATCAGCAGCGCATAGGGCGCGATGATCTTCAGTGTCTCGAGGTTCCACGGCACGTCCGGCAAGGCCAGTTGCGGCAAGCCGCCGGCAATGTGCGCCATGTCGCCGAGGGTGCGGGTGGGCAAGCCGACCAGGTACACCAGCAGGCCGACGCCGAGGATCGCCACCAACGCCGGTGGCACCGCACGGGTCAGTTTGGGCAGTATGTAGACCACCAGCATGGTCAGGGCCACCAGGCCGATCATCAGGTACAGCGGCGTGCCACTGAGCCAGCGCTCACCCTCTTTGAAGTGCTCCAACTGGGCCAGGGCGATGACGATGGCCAGGCCATTGACGAAACCGAGCATGACCGGGTACGGCACCAGGCGCACCAGCTTGCCCAGGCGCAGCACGCCGAACAGGATCATCACCACCCCGCCCAGCAGCACCGTGGCCAGCAGGTATTGGGCGCCGTGCTGCACCACCAGGGCGACGATCACCACCGCCATCGAGCCGGCGGCGCCGGAGATCATCCCCGGGCGGCCGCCGAACAGCGCGGTCAGGGTACAGATGATGAACGCACCGTACAGGCCCATCAGCG
Source organism: Pseudomonas oryziphila (assembly GCF_003940825.1). Classification (NCBI taxonomy): domain Bacteria; kingdom Pseudomonadati; phylum Pseudomonadota; class Gammaproteobacteria; order Pseudomonadales; family Pseudomonadaceae; genus Pseudomonas; species Pseudomonas oryziphila. The sequence continues at coordinate 3,979,162 of NZ_CP034338.1, forward strand.
GATTGAGGTGGGCCACCAGGGCAAAAGCGATGCACTCGGGCACCAGGGCGAACGAGGTGGTGAGGCCGGCGAGCAGGTCGGCGCGTAGGCGAGCGGGTTTCATGGGGGGCCTGTACAGGAAGTTAAGGCAGCACGCCCTGCCCTGTGGGAGCGGGTTTACCCGCGAATGCGATGGGGCATTCCCTGACGCTTTCGCGGGTAAACCCGCTCCCACAGGACATGTGTTGCCTTGAGGGGCGAGACTGAAATTTGGGGGCGATGTTACGTAAATTGACTGACAGCGGCCAGCAACAGCCGCAACCTTTCACACCCCTGTGATCCAGGCCCGGCAAGATGCCGACAAATTTGCCATCATGTTCATTCCACCCGCGGAGATCATGGACATGCCGCTACGCCCCCTCCTTGCCTCGCTGCTGCTGGCCGCCAGCCTGACCGCCCAGGCCGCCACCGAGGTCATCCCCCTGCAACACCGCAGCAGCGCCGAGCTGCTGCCCGCCGCCCAGTCGTTCCTGGGCAAGGACGGTAGCGTCAGCTCCTTCGAGGACAAGCTGATCGTCAATGCCAGCCAGGAGCGCATCGACGACCTGCGCACCCTGCTGCAACAACTGGATACCGCACCCAAGCGCCTGCTGATCAGCGTCGACAACAACGACAGCAACTTCCAGGACAACCGCGGCAATGCGCGGGTAATCCACTACGGCACCGCCAACCGCGAAGGCGGCCTGCAGCAGATCCAGGCCAGCGAAGGGCAACCGGCGCTGATCCAGGTGGGCCAGAGCATCCCCATCACCAGCACCTCCACCGACGGCTACGGGCGCATCCAGAGCGACACGCAATACCGCAATGTCACCCAGGGTTTCTACGTCACCCCACGCCTGACCGGTGACACCGTACGCCTGCAAATCAGCAGCAATAATGACCGAATGAGCCAGGAACGTGCCGATGTAGTGAAAGTGCAAAGCACCGACACGACGGTCACCGGCAGGCTGGGTGAGTGGATCACACTGGCAGGCTACAACCAGGACAGCCAGGCCGAGCGCAGTGCGTCAAGCCTCAGCTACAGCACCCAGCGCGGGGAAAATATGACTTTGCGTGTCAAAGTCGACCTTCTTGACTGATCCCAGGCAATTCAAGGCCTCGACCAAAGGCCTTGAAACTGACCAGCAAGTCGCATTAGACCAAAGATGTAGTAACCAGAAAAAAGCACTACAAAATCGTTGACAGGCACTTTTTGGCAAAGGCATGATGGCCTCGCTCCCGCTAATCAGAGGCCCTGGCAAGGGTCTTCGGAGCGCCCTGCACACCACCAGCGCAGGCGCTTCGTGTCCATACGGCCCACAAGGCGGTTCGACGGGATTGCGACTGCAACGAAGAAGTTGTCCCGAGGGACGGAAGCGCATCACCGCAGTCATCAGCAATCGCGTAGCACCGCAGCACGGCATCCACGAGCCAACCTGCAGCGCACGCCTTCGCCCGGCCTGCACACCCTTCCCCCTTCGAGCCTTCTGCGTTCGCCGCCGCACTCCCCCGAACAGGACAGCCGCCCGGCCCTCTGACCCGCGTTTGTCGAGCATCAGCACAATTACACTCAAGATCGATGCGACGAGGTTTATTTCCATGGCACTGACACGCGAACAGCAAATTGCAGCCCTCGAGAAAGACTGGGCCGAAAACCCGCGCTGGAAAGGCGTGACCCGTACCTACACCGCCGCTGATGTCGTTCGCCTGCGTGGCTCGCTGCAACCGGAGCACACCCTGGCTCGCCAGGGCGCAGAGAAACTGTGGAAGCTGGTCACCCAAGGTGCCCACCCGTCCTTCCGCCCAGAAAAAGATTTCGTCAACTGCATGGGCGCCCTGACCGGCGGCCAGGCAGTGCAGCAGGTCAAGGCCGGCATCCAGGCCATCTACCTGTCCGGCTGGCAGGTTGCCGCCGACAACAACTCGGCCGAATCGATGTACCCCGACCAGTCGCTGTACCCGGTCGACTCGGTTCCGACCGTGGTCAAGCGCATCAACAACTCGTTCCGTCGCGCCGACCAGATCCAGTGGAAAGCCGGCAAGAACCCAGGCGACGAAGGCTACATCGACTACTTCGCGCCGATCGTGGCTGACGCCGAAGCCGGTTTCGGCGGCGTACTGAACGCCTACGAACTGATGAAGAACATGATCGAAGCGGGCGCCGCCGGCGTGCACTTCGAAGACCAGCTGGCCTCGGTGAAAAAATGCGGCCACATGGGCGGCAAGGTACTGGTACCGACCCAGGAAGCCGTACAGAAGCTGGTGGCTGCCCGCCTGGCCGCCGACGTTGCCGGTGTACCGACCATCATCCTGGCCCGTACCGACGCCAACGCCGCCGACCTGCTGACCAGCGACTGCGACCCGTACGACCAGCCGTTCGTGATCGGCGACCGTACCCGTGAAGGCTTCTACAAGGTCCGCGCCGGCCTCGACCAGGCCATCTCCCGCGGCCTGGCCTACGCGCCGTATGCCGACCTGATCTGGTGCGAAACCGCCAAGCCGGACCTGGACGAGGCCCGTCGCTTCGCCGAAGCGATCAAGAAGGAATACCCGGACCAGCTGCTGTCGTACAACTGCTCGCCTTCCTTCAACTGGAAGAAGAACCTGGACGACGCCACCATCGCCAAGTTCCAGCGCGAACTGTCGGCCATGGGCTACAAGCACCAGTTCATCACCCTGGCCGGCATCCACAACATGTGGCACGGCATGTTCAACCTGGCGCACGACTACGCCCGCAACGACATGACCGCCTACGTGAAGCTGCAGGAGCAGGAATTCGCCGACGCCAGCAAAGGCTACACCTTCGTGGCGCACCAGCAGGAAGTGGGCACCGGCTACTTCGACGACATGACCACCGTGATTCAGGGTGGCGCTTCGTCGGTGACCGCACTGACTGGTTCGACCGAGGAAGAACAGTTCCACTGATTGGTGTGAGCTGAACAAGAAGCCCAGACTCCGTCAGGAGCCTGGGCTTTCTTTTGTCTGCACCGGCCTCTTCGCGGGTAAACCCGCCCCCACAGGATCGGCACTCCCCCTGAGCCCGGCACAGCACCTGTGGGAGCGGGTTTACCCGCGAAAGGGCCGGCACAAGCATTCTCCGCGTTCAGGTCTATGCTTGTGTCTACCCAGCAGCAAGGACCGCCCATGCCCCGTCCAAGCCACCTGATCCTGATCGCCATCGCAGCCGCCGCCTGCTATCTATATGCACTGGCCAGCGGTAACGCCCTGCTCGGCCTGCTGGTCAAACCCATTCCCGTGCTCGCCCTGATCGCCTGGCTGAGCACCACGCCCGCCACCCCCTACCGCCGCTGGATCATGATCGGCCTGGCCTTCTCGGTACTTGGCGACATCCTCCTGGCCATCCCCCGCGACCTGTTCGTGTTCGGCCTGGCCGCGTTCCTGTGCGCCCACCTCGCCTACCTGCGCGGTTACTGCAACCTGACCCAGCGCCCAGCCTATCCCTCACTGGCACTCGCACTGCTGGTAGGCGGCTCGCTGTTCGGCCTGCTCGCCAGCCACGGCCTGGGCCCACTGCTGATCCCAGTGGCGCTGTATGCCCTGGCGATCGGCTGCATGCTCTGGCGCGCCCTGGCCTGTGGTGGCGTCGCAGCACTGGGCGCCTGCGCCTTCGTATTCTCCGACAGCCTGATCGGCATCGACCGCTTCGTCAGCCCGTTTGCCGCCGCACAGTACCTGATCATCCTGCTCTACTGGCTCGGCCAGTGGCTGATCGCCGCCTCGGTGATTCGCACCCCAAGCTCCGAACCATTGATCCAGAGCGGTACGCGTGAGATTGGAAGCTGTTAGAACGAGCATTTTTCGCATTTGCAAGTGGCGAGGCCGCCCAATGAACTTTGCAAGGCTCAGAACTGCTAAATCAATACAGCTCAATCCAAATGATATTAATTATCATTACACAACTAAGTCGTCATTACGCCGGGTAAGAAACATAATTAACAAAACCGCACGCAATGCCCGAAACTCAAGGGTTTCAGCCAGTTACGAACGGTTTTTGTTCTTAAACCTACGAATAAATTTGCAACGGAAATTTTACTTGCACCGGGTTTACCCATAAAATCAGCGCGATTGATTCAGCTGCGACATTTGGTCACTGCGCCTGCGACACCGCGTCGCCGCTCTACTTATTTCAGACTTCAGAGCTGGGTCTCTGTATAAGGATTTCTAGCATGTCCGATTCGGCAGGACTCATGGCCCACAACTGGGGCTTTGCCATCTTCCTCCTGGGTGTCGTCGGCCTGTGCGCCTTCATGCTCGGCCTGTCCAGCCTGCTCGGTAGCAAGGCCTGGGGCCGCGCCAAGAACGAACCCTTCGAATCCGGCATGCTGCCCGTCGGCAGCGCTCGCCTGCGCCTGTCCGCCAAATTCTATCTGGTCGCGATGCTGTTCGTGATCTTCGATATCGAAGCCCTCTTCCTGTATGCATGGTCTGTGTCCGTCCGCGAAAGCGGCTGGACCGGATTCGTCGAAGCACTCGTTTTCATAGCAATTCTGTTGGCAGGTCTTGTCTACCTATGGCGCGTCGGGGCGCTCGATTGGGCTCCCGAAGGTCGCCGCAAGCGGCAAGCGAAGCTGAAACAATGAGGCTTTGGCATGCAATACAATCTCACCAGAATCGATCCGGATGCGCCCAACGAGCAGTACCCGGTCGGTGAACGGGAAACCGTCACCGATCAGCTGCTAGAGGACCAGGTCCACAAGAACATCTACATGGGGAAACTCGAAGATGTGCTGCGTGGCGCGGTCAACTGGGGTCGCAAGAACTCCCTCTGGCCGTACAACTTCGGCCTGTCCTGCTGCTACGTGGAAATGACCACGGCCTTCACGGCACCCCACGACATCGCCCGCTTCGGCGCCGAAGTCATCCGGGCCTCGCCGCGTCAGGCCGACTTCATGGTCATCGCCGGTACCTGCTTCGTGAAGATGGCGCCGATCATCCAGCGCCTGTACGAGCAGATGCTTGAGCCCAAGTGGGTCATCTCCATGGGTTCGTGCGCCAACTCCGGCGGCATGTACGACATCTACTCGGTCGTTCAAGGGGTCGACAAGTTCCTCCCCGTGGACGTGTACGTGCCTGGCTGCCCGCCGCGCCCCGAAGCATTCCTGCAAGGCTTGATGCTGCTGCAGGAGTCGATCGGCCAGGAGCGACGCCCGCTTTCCTGGGTTGTCGGCGATCAAGGCATTTACCGTGCCGAGATGCCTGCCCAGAAAGACCTGCGTCGCGAACAGCGTATCGCGGTAACCAACCTGCGCAGCCCCGACGAAGTCTGATCCAGCGACCTGCCGCCCGCTCCCCCAGGAGCCGGCGGCCTGGCTTCATTCTTAACGTTGACCCAAAGCGACCGAGACCATGACAGCGGACAACGCTATTTATATTCCGCCTTACAAGGCTGACGACCAGGATGTGGTCGTCGAACTGCACAACCGATTCGGCGCCGACGCTTTCGTCGCCCAGGAAACCCGCACCGGCATGCCGGTACTGTGGGTCAAGCGTGCCCAGCTCAAAGAAATCCTGACCTTCCTGCGCAACGTCGCCAAGCCGTACAGCATGCTGTACGACCTGCACGGCGTGGACGAGCGCCTGCGCACCCAGCGCCGCGGCCTGCCGGCTGCCGACTTCAGCGTGTTCTACCACCTGCTGTCGATCGAACGTAACAGCGACGTGATGATCAAGGTGTCGCTGAGCGAAGGCGACCTCAACCTGCCCACCGTCACCGGTATCTGGCCCAACGCCAACTGGTACGAGCGTGAAGTGTGGGACATGTTCGGCATCGACTTCGCCGGCCACCCGCACCTGACCCGCATCATGATGCCGCCGACCTGGGAAGGTCACCCGCTGCGCAAGGACTTCCCGGCCCGTGCCACCGAGTTCGACCCCTACAGCCTCACGCTCGCCAAGCAGCAGCTTGAAGAAGAGTCGGCGCGCTTCAACCCCGAAGCCTGGGGCATGAAGCGTTCGGGCGCCAACGAGGACTACATGTTCCTCAACCTTGGCCCGAACCACCCGTCCGCCCACGGTGCCTTCCGTATCGTCCTGCAGCTGGACGGAGAAGAGATCGTCGACTGTGTCCCTGACATCGGCTACCACCACCGTGGCGCCGAGAAGATGGCCGAGCGCCAGTCCTGGCACAGCTTCATCCCCTACACCGACCGTATCGACTACCTCGGCGGGGTGATGAACAACCTGCCGTACGTGATGGCGGTGGAGAAGCTGGCCGGCATCAAGGTGCCGCAGAAAGTCGACGTGATTCGCGTCATGCTCGCCGAGTTCTTCCGCATCACCAGCCACCTGCTGTTCCTGGGTACCTACATCCAGGACGTCGGCGCCATGACCCCGGTGTTCTTCACCTTCACCGACCGCCAGCGCGCCTACACCGTGATCGAGGCGATCACCGGTTTCCGCCTGCACCCGGCCTGGTACCGCATCGGTGGCGTAGCCCACGACCTGCCGCGCGGCTGGGACAAGCTGGTCAAGGACTTCGTCGAATGGCTGCCCAAGCGCCTGGACGAATACACCAAGGCTGCCCTGCAGAACAGCATCCTCAAAGGCCGTACCATCGGCGTCGCCGCCTACAACACCAAAGAGGCCCTGGAATGGGGCACCACCGGTGCCGGCCTGCGTGCCACCGGTTGCGACTTCGACCTGCGTAAAGCCCGCCCCTACTCCGGCTACGAGAACTTCGAGTTCGAAGTACCGCTGGCCCACAACGGCGATGCCTACGATCGCTGCATGGTCCGTGTCGAGGAGATGCGCCAGAGTATCCGCATCATCGACCAGTGCATGCGCAACATGCCGGAAGGCCCGTACAAGGCGGATCACCCGCTGACCACGCCGCCGCCGAAAGAGCGCACCCTGCAGCACATCGAGACCCTGATCACCCACTTCCTGCAAGTCTCGTGGGGCCCGGTCATGCCGGCCAACGAGTCGTTCCAGATGATCGAGGCGACCAAGGGCATCAACAGTTACTACCTGACGAGCGATGGCGGCACCATGAGCTACCGCACCCGGATCCGTACCCCGAGCTACCCGCACCTGCAGCAGATCCCTTCGGTGATCAAAGGCAGCATGGTCGCGGACCTGATCGCGTACCTGGGCAGTATCGACTTCGTTATGGCTGACGTGGACCGCTAAGCATGAACAGCACGCTTATCCAAACCGACCGTTTCGCCCTGAGCGAAACCGAGCGCTCGGCCATCGAGCACGAGATGCACCACTACGAGGACCCGCGCGCGGCGTCCATCGAAGCCCTCAAGATCGTGCAGAAAGAGCGCGGCTGGGTGCCGGACGGCGCCATCTACGCCATCGGCGAAGTGCTGGGCATCCCTGCCAGCGACGTCGAGGGTGTGGCCACCTTCTACAGCCAGATCTTCCGCCAGCCGGTTGGCCGCCACATCATCCGTGTATGCGACAGCATGGTCTGCTACATCGGCGGCCACGAGTCCGTGGTCAGCCAGATCCAGAGCGAGCTGGGCATCGGCCTCGGCCAGACCACCGCCGACGGGCGTTTCACCCTGCTGCCGGTGTGCTGCCTGGGTAACTGCGACAAGGCCCCGGCGCTGATGATCGACGACGACACCTTTGGCGACGTGCAACCTGCCGGCGTCAGCAAGCTGCTGGAGGGTTACGTATGACCATCACTTCCTTCGGCCCGGCCAACCGCATTGCGCGCAGCGCCGAAACCCACCCGCTGACCTGGCGCCTGCGTGACGACGGCGAGCCGGTGTGGCTTGCCGAGTACGAGTCCAAGAACGGCTATGCCGCCGCGCGCAAGGCGCTGGCCGACATGTCCGCCGACGACATCGTGCAGAGCGTCAAGGACTCCGGCCTCAAGGGCCGTGGCGGCGCAGGCTTCCCCACTGGCGTGAAGTGGGGCCTGATGCCCAAAGACGAATCCATGAACATCCGCTACCTGCTGTGCAACGCGGATGAAATGGAGCCCAACACCTGGAAAGACCGCATGCTGATGGAGCAACAGCCCCATCTGCTGGTCGAAGGCATGCTGATCAGCGCCCGCGCACTCAAGGCCTACCGCGGCTACATCTTCCTGCGTGGCGAATACACCACCGCGGCGAAGAACCTCAATCGCGCCATCGATGAAGCCAAGGCCGCAGGCCTTCTGGGCAAGAACATCCTCGGTTCGGGCTTCGACTTCGAGCTGTTCGTGCACACCGGTGCCGGGCGCTACATCTGCGGTGAAGAAACCGCACTGATCAACTCCCTCGAAGGCCGCCGCGCCAACCCGCGCTCCAAGCCGCCCTTCCCTGCCGCCGTCGGCGTGTGGGGCAAGCCGACTTGCGTGAACAACGTCGAGACCCTGTGCAACGTGCCGGCCATCGTCGCCAACGGCAACGACTGGTACAAGTCGCTGGCCCGTGAAGGCAGCGAAGACCACGGCACCAAGCTGATGGGCTTCTCCGGCAAGGTGAAGAACCCTGGCCTGTGGGAGCTGCCGTTCGGCGTCACCGCCCGCGAGCTGTTCGAAGACTACGCCGGTGGCATGCGCGACGGCTTCAAGCTCAAGTGCTGGCAGCCAGGCGGCGCCGGTACCGGCTTCCTGCTGCCCGAGCACCTCGATGCGCAGATGTACGCCGGTGGCATCGCCAAGGTCGGCACCCGTATGGGTACGGGCCTGGCCATGGCGGTGGACGACAGCGTCAACATGGTTTCGCTGCTGCGCAACATGGAAGAGTTCTTCGCCCGCGAATCGTGCGGCTGGTGCACCCCGTGCCGTGACGGCCTGCCGTGGAGCGTGAAGATGCTGCGCGCCCTGGAGAAAGGCCAGGGCCGCGCCGAAGACATCGAGACCCTGCTGGGTCTGGTCAACTTCCTCGGCCCAGGCCGTACCTTCTGTGCTCACGCACCAGGTGCCGTCGAGCCATTGGGCAGTGCCATCAAATACTTCCGCTCGGAGTTCGAGGCCGGTGTGGCGCCAGAAAGCGCTGGCACCCTGCGCCCGAACCTGGCGAAGCCGATCGTGGTCGGCGCATAACAAGATGAAACAGCGGATGGTCCGTGCCATCCGCCAGCCCGCTGGCCGGCCCGAACGACTCGTGGCTGGCCGCAGGCTCACCGATTTCCATTAGCCACGCCCGCTCACGCGGGCCAACGAAGAACTTTGAACAATGGCCACTATCCACGTAGACGGCAAAGCGCTCGAAGTCAACGGTGCGGACAACCTGTTACAGGCGTGTCTGTCACTCGGCCTCGACATCCCCTATTTCTGCTGGCACCCGGCGCTCGGTAGCGTCGGCGCCTGCCGGCAGTGCGCGGTCAAGCAGTACACCGACGAGAACGACACCCGTGGTCGTATCGTCATGTCCTGCATGACCCCTGCCTCCGACGGCACCTGGATCTCCATCGACGATGAAGAGTCCAAGGCGTTCCGCGCCAGCGTCGTCGAATGGCTGATGACCAACCACCCGCACGACTGCCCGGTGTGCGAGGAAGGCGGTCACTGCCACCTGCAGGACATGACGGTAATGACCGGCCACAACGAGCGCCGCTACCGTTTCACCAAGCGTACCCACCAGAACCAGGACCTCGGCCCGTTCATCGCCCACGAGATGAACCGCTGCATCGCCTGCTACCGCTGCGTGCGCTACTACAAGGACTACGCCGGCGGCACCGACCTGGGTGTGTACGGCGCCCACGACAACGTGTACTTCGGTCGCGTTGAAGACGGCGTGCTGGAAAGCGAGTTCTCCGGCAACCTCACCGAGGTCTGCCCGACCGGTGTGTTCACCGACAAGACCCACTCCGAGCGCTACAACCGCAAGTGGGACATGCAGTTTGCTCCAAGCATCTGCCATGGCTGCTCCAGCGGTTGCAACATCAGCCCGGGTGAGCGCTACGGCGAACTGCGCCGCATCGAGAACCGTTTCAACGGCTCGGTGAACCAGTACTTCCTGTGCGACCGTGGCCGCTTCGGCTATGGCTACGTCAACCGCAGCGACCGCCCACGCCAGCCGCTGCTGGCAGACGGCACCAAGCTGTCGCTGGACGCCGCCCTGGACAAGGCCGCCGACCTGCTGCGCGGCCGCACCATCGTCGGTATCGGCTCGCCACGCGCCAGCCTCGAAAGCAACTACGGCCTGCGTGAGCTGGTCGGCGCCGAGTACTTCTACTCGGGTATGGAAGCCGGTGAACTGGCCCGTGTGCGCCTGGCGCTGAACGTGCTGAACAACAGCCCGCTGCCGGTGCCGACCCTGCGCGACATCGAAGACCACGACGCGGTGTTCGTGCTCGGTGAAGACCTCACCCAAACTGCCGCCCGTGTCGCCCTGGCCGTACGCCAGGCCACCAAGGGCAAGGCCGAAGCCATGGCCGACGCCATGCGCGTACAGCCTTGGCTGGACGCCGCGGTGAAGAACATCGGCCAGCACGCGCTGTACCCGCTGTTCATCGCATCCTTGGCTGAAACCAAGCTGGACGACGTTGCCGAAGAGTGTGTACACGCCGCTCCCGCCGACCTGGCCCGCATCGGTTTCGCCGTGGCCCACGCCATCGACCCGAGCGCCCCGGCCGTCGAAGGCCTGGACAGCGACGCCAAGGCCCTGGCCCAGCGTATCGCCGACGCCCTGGTCGCTGCCCAGCGCCCACTGATCGTCGCCGGTACTTCGCTGGCCGACCCGGCGCTGATCGAAGCCGCCGCCAACATCGCCAAGGCCCTCAAGCTGCGCGAGAAGAACGGCTCGCTGAGCCTGGTCGTGCCTGAGGCCAACAGCCTCGGCATGGCGATGATGGGCGGTGAGTCCATCGACGCCGCGCTGGACGCGGTGATCAGCGGCAAGGCCGACGCCATCGTCGTGCTGGAAAACGACCTGTACGCCCGCGTACCGGCCGCCAAGGTCGACGCCGCCCTGGCCGCGGCCAAAGTGGTAATCGTCGCAGACCACTCCAAGACCGCCACCAGCGACCGGGCCCACCTGGTACTGCCAGCCGCCTCGTTCGCCGAAGGCGACGGTACCCTGGTCAGCCAGGAAGGCCGTGCCCAGCGCTTCTTCCAGGTGTTCGACCCGCAATACCTGGACAGCAGCATCCAGATCCACGAAGGCTGGCGCTGGATGCACGCCCTGCGTGCCACCCTGCTCAACAAGCCGGTGGACTGGACCCAGCTGGATCACGTCACCAGCGCCTGCGCCGAAGCCGCCCCGCAACTGGCCGGCATCGTCAACGCCGCACCAAGCGCCGCGTTCCGCATCAAGGGCATGAAGCTGGCCCGTGAGCCGCTGCGCTACTCGGGCCGTACTGCCATGCGCGCCAACATCAGCGTGCACGAGCCGCGCACCCCGCAGGACAAGGACACCGCGTTCGCCTTCTCCATGGAAGGCTACTCGGGTTCGGCCGAACCGCGTCAGCAGGTGCCGTTCGCCTGGTCGCCGGGCTGGAACTCGCCACAAGCCTGGAACAAGTTCCAGGACGAGGTCGGTGGCCACCTGCGTGCCGGTGACCCGGGCGTGCGCCTGATCGAATCCCAAGGCGACCGCCTGAGCTGGTTCACCGCCATCCCTGGCGCGTTCAACCCGGCCCGTGGCACCTGGACCGCCGTACCGTTCTTCCACCTGTTCGGCAGCGAAGAGAGCTCCTCGCGCGCCGCCCCGGTGCAGGAGCGCATCCCGGCCGCCTACGTCGGCCTGGCCAAGTCCGAAGCCGACCGCCTGGGCGTCAACGACGGCGCGATGCTGAGCCTGAACGTGGCCGGTGTGTCGCTGCGCCTGCCGCTGCGTATCAATGAAGAGCTGGGCGCTGGCCTGGTTGCGTTGCCCAAAGGCCTGGCAGGCATTCCGCCCGCCATCTTCGGTGCATCCGTCGAAGGCCTGCAGGAGGCAGCACAATGAGCTGGTTCACCCCCGAAGTGATCGACGTGATCATTCAGGTCGTCAAGGCCATCGTGGTGCTGCTGGCCGTGGTGGTCTGCGGCGCGCTGCTCAGCTTCGTCGAGCGTCGCCTGCTGGGCTGGTGGCAGGACCGCTACGGTCCGAACCGCGTCGGCCCGTTCGGCATGTTCCAGATCGCTGCCGACATGCTGAAGATGTTCTTCAAGGAAGACTGGAACCCGCCCTTCGTCGACAAGATGATCTTCACCCTGGCGCCGGTCGTGGCCATGAGTGCCCTGCTGATCGGCTTCTCGATCATCCCGATCACCCCGGGCTGGGGCGTCGCCGACCTGAACATCGGCCTGCTGTTCTTCTTCGCCATGGCCGGCCTTTCGGTCTACGCCGTGCTGTTCGCCGGCTGGTCGTCGAACAACAAGTACGCCCTGCTGGGCAGCTTGCGTGCTTCGGCGCAGACCGTCTCGTACGAGGTGTTCCTGGGCCTGGCGCTGATGGGCGTGGTGGTGCAGGTGGGCTCGTTCAACATGCGCGACATCGTTGAATACCAGGCCCAGAACCTGTGGTTCATCATTCCGCAGTTCTTCGGCTTCTGTACCTTCTTCATCGCTGGCGTCGCCGTGACTCACCGTCACCCGTTCGACCAGCCGGAAGCGGAACAGGAACTGGCCGACGGCTACCACATCGAATACGCCGGCATGAAATGGGGCATGTTCTTCGTCGGTGAATACATCGGCATCATCCTGATCTCGGCGCTGCTGGTCACCCTGTTCTTCGGTGGCTGGCACGGTCCGTTCGACCTGCTGCCGCAGCTGCCGTTCTTCTGGTTCGCCCTGAAGACCGCGTTCTTCATCATGCTGTTCATCCTGCTGCGCGCCTCGATCCCGCGCCCACGCTATGACCAGGTGATGGACTTCAGCTGGAAGTTCTGCCTGCCGCTGACCCTGATCAATTTGCTGGTGACCGCTGCGATCGTGCTCTACAACACGCCAGCCGTCGCGGCCCAGTGAGGATTTGACCCATGTTCAAGTATATCGGCGACATCGTTAAGGGCACCGGCACCCAGCTGCGCAGCCTGGTGATGGTGTTCTCCCACGGGTTCCGCAAGCGCGACACCCTGCAGTACCCCGAAGAACCCGTGTACCTGCCGCCGCGCTACCGCGGCCGCATCGTCCTCACCCGCGACCCCGACGGCGAGGAGCGCTGCGTAGCGTGCAACCTCTGCGCGGTGGCCTGCCCGGTCGGCTGCATTTCGCTGCAGAAGGCCGAGACCGAGGACGGTCGTTGGTACCCCGAGTTCTTCCGCATCAACTTCTCGCGTTGCATCTTCTGCGGCCTGTGTGAAGAAGCGTGCCCGACCACCGCGATCCAGCTCACCCCGGATTTCGAAATGGCCGAGTTCAAGCGTCAGGACCTGGTGTACGAGAAAGAAGATCTGCTGATCTCCGGCCCCGGCAAGAACCCTGACTACAACTTCTACCGTGTTGCCGGTATGGCCATCGCTGGCAAGCCGAAAGGCTCTGCGCAGAACGAAGCCGAGCCGATCAACGTGAAGAGCTTGCTCCCATAAGGACAGAAAGATGGAATTCGCTTTCTACTTCGCATCCGGTGTCGCCGTTGTTTCCACGCTTCGCGTGGTGACCGGCACCAACCCGGTGCACGCCCTGCTCTACCTGATCATCTCGCTGATTTCCGTGGCGATGATCTTCTTCTCCCTCGGTGCGCCGTTCGCCGGCGCCCTGGAAGTGATCGCCTACGCCGGCGCCATCATGGTGCTGTTCGTGTTCGTGGTGATGATGCTCAACCTCGGGCCGGCCTCGGTCGCCCAGGAACGCGGCTGGCTCAAGCCCGGCATCTGGGCGGGGCCGGTGATCCTCGCCGCCCTGCTGCTGCTGGAGCTGCTGTACGTGCTGTTCGTCAGCCCGTCGGGCGCCGCCATCAGCGGTACCACCGTCAGCGCCAAGGAAGTCGGCATCAGCCTGTTCGGGCCGTACCTGCTGGTGGTCGAACTGGCTTCGATGCTGCTGCTCGCGGCAGCCGTCACCGCCTTCCACCTGGGCCGCAACGAGGCGAAGGAGTAAATCATGGGTGCTATCCCTCTCGAGCATGGTCTGGCGGTCGCCGGCATCCTGTTCTGCTTAGGTCTGGTTGGCCTGATGGTCCGCCGCAACATCCTCTTCGTGCTCATGAGCCTGGAAGTCATGATGAACGCCTCTGCCCTGGCGTTCATCGTCGCCGGTGCCCGTTGGGTCCAGCCCGACGGCCAGGTGATGTTCATTCTGGTGATCAGCCTGGCAGCCGCCGAAGCCAGCATTGGCCTGGCGATCCTGCTGCAGCTGTATCGCCGCTTCCACACTCTCGACATCGATGCTGCCAGTGAGATGCGCGGATGAACCTTATCTTCCTGACGTTCGTATTCCCCCTGATCGGCTTCCTGCTGCTGTCGTTCTCCCGTGGACGGTTCTCGGAGAACCTGTCCGCACTGATCGGCGTCGGCTCGGTCGGTCTGTCGGCGGCCACCGCCGCCTACGTGATCTGGCAGTTCAACGTCGCCCCGCCTGAGGGCGGTGCGTACAGCCAGCTGCTGTGGCAGTGGATGTCGGTGGACGGCTTCGCGCCGAACTTCACCCTGTACGTGGATGGCCTGTCGGTCACCATGCTGGGCGTGGTCACCGGTGTCGGCTTCCTGATCCACCTGTTCGCCTCCTGGTACATGCGTGGCGAAGCCGGTTACTCGCGCTTCTTCTCGTACACCAACCTGTTCATCGCCAGCATGCTGTTCCTGGTGCTGGGCGATAACCTGCTGTTCATCTACTTCGGCTGGGAAGGCGTGGGCCTGTGCTCGTACCTGTTGATCGGTTTCTACTACAGCAACCGCAACAACGGTAACGCGGCGCTCAAGGCGTTCATCGTCACCCGCATCGGCGACGTGTTCATGGCCATCGGCCTGTTCATCCTGTTCGCCCAGCTGGGCACGCTGAACGTGCAGGAACTGCTGGTGCTGGCACCGCAGAAGTTCCAGGCCGGTGACACCTGGATGGTCCTGGCCACCCTGATGCTGCTGGGTGGCGCGGTCGGTAAATCGGCCCAGCTGCCGCTGCAGACCTGGCTGGCCGACGCGATGGCGGGCCCGACCCCGGTTTCGGCACTGATCCACGCCGCAACCATGGTGACCGCGGGCGTGTACCTGATCGCCCGTACCAACGGCCTGTTCCTGCTGGCCCCGGACGTCCTGCATCTTGTGGGCGTGGTCGGTGGCGTGACCCTGGTGCTGGCCGGCTTCGCCGCGCTGGTGCAGACCGACATCAAGCGTATCCTCGCTTACTCGACCATGAGCCAGATCGGCTACATGTTCCTGGCCCTGGGCGTAGGTGCCTGGGACGCGGCGATCTTCCACCTGATGACCCACGCCTTCTTCAAGGCCCTGCTGTTCCTTGCCTCGGGTGCGGTGATCGTTGCCTGCCACCACGAGCAGGACATCTTCAAGATGGGCGGCCTGTGGAAGAAGCTGCCGTTGGCCTATGCCAGCTTCGTGGTCGGTGGCGCTGCACTGGCCGCCTTGCCGATCCTGACCGTGGGCTTCTACTCCAAGGATGAGATCCTCTGGGAAGCCTTCGCCAGCGGCAACACCGGCCTGCTGTACGCCGGCCTGGTCGGCGCTTTCATGACCTCGCTGTACACCTTCCGCCTGATCTTCATCGCCTTCCACGGCGAAGCCAAGACCGAAGCCCACGCCGGCCACGGCATCAGCCACTGGCTGCCGCTGGGTGTGCTGATCGTGCTGTCGACCTTCATCGGCGCCTGGATCCACCCGCCGCTGGCAGGCGTGCTGCCTGAGAGCGCCGGCCACGCCGGTGGCGAAGCCAAGCACTCGCTGGAGATCGCCTCGGGCGCCATCGCCATCGCCGGTATCCTGTTGTCGGCCCTGCTGTTCCTGGGCAAGCGTCGCTTTGTCAGCAGCATCGCCAACAGTGGTATCGGTCGCGTCCTGTCGGCCTGGTGGTTCGCCGCCTGGGGCTTCGACTGGATCTACGACAAGCTGTTCGTCAAACCTTACCTGCTGATCTGCCACATCCTGCGCAAGGACCCGGTGGACCGCAGCATCGGCCTGATCCCACGGATGGCTCGCGGCGGCAACGTCGCCATGAGCAAGACCGAGACCGGCCAGCTGCGTTGGTACACCGCCTCGATCGCCGTCGGCGCCGTGCTGGTGCTGGGCGCCGTGGTAGTGGCTGCGGTATGACTATGAAGAACCTTGCGACTTTGCCAAAGGAAACCAACCCGTCATGATTTTGCCTTGGCTGATCCTGATCCCCTTCATCGGCGGCCTCCTGTGCTGGCTGGGTGAGCGCTTCGGCGCCACCCTGCCCCGCTGGATCGCGCTGCTGACCATGTCCCTGCTGCTCGGCATCGGCCTGTGGCTGTGGGCTAACGGCGACTACACCCTGGCCCCGGCGCCAGGCGCCGAACCGCACTGGGCCCTCGAATACAAGTTCGAGTGGATCAAGCGCTTCGGCATCAGCGTGCACCTGGCCCTGGACGGCCTGTCGCTGCTGATGATCCTGCTGACCGGCCTGCTCGGCGTGCTGTCGGTACTGTGCTCGTGGAAAGAGATCCAGCGCCACGTCGGCTTCTTCCACCTCAACCTGATGTGGATCCTCGGCGGCGTGGTCGGTGTGTTCCTGGCCCTGGACCTGTTCCTGTTCTTCTTCTTCTGGGAAATGATGCTGGTGCCGATGTACTTCCTCATCGCGCTCTGGGGTCACAGTTCGTCGGACGGCAAGAAGACCCGGATCTACGCGGCGACCAAGTTCTTCATCTTCACCCAGGCCAGCGGCCTGATCATGCTGGTGGCGATCCTTGGCCTGGTGCTGGTCAACTACAACACCACCGGTGTGCTGACCTTCAACTACAGCGACCTGCTCAAGGCCGAACTGCCGGCTGGCGTGGAATACGTGCTGATGCTGGGCTTCTTCATCGCCTTCGCGGTGAAACTGCCGGTGGTACCGTTCCACTCCTGGCTGCCTGACGCTCACGCCCAGGCACCGACCGCAGGTTCCGTGGACCTGGCGGGCATCCTGCTGAAGACCGCGGCCTACGGCCTGCTGCGCTTCGCCCTGCCGCTGTTCCCGAATGCCTCGGCCGAGTTTGCGCCGATCGCCATGACCCTGGGCCTGATCGGTATCTTCTACGGTGCCTTCCTGGCCTTCGCGCAAACCGACATCAAGCGCCTGATCGCCTTCTCCAGCGTCTCGCACATGGGCTTCGTGCTGATCGGCATCTACTCCGGCAGCCTGCAGGCCCTGCAAGGCGCGGTGATCCAGATGCTGGCCCACGGCCTGTCGGCCGCCGCGCTGTTCATCCTGTCCGGCCAGCTGTACGAGCGCCTGCATACCCGTGACATGCGCCAGATGGGTGGCCTGTGGCACCGCATCGCCTACCTGCCGGCCATCAGCCTGTTCTTCGCCGCCGCGTCGCTGGGCCTGCCAGGCACCGGCAACTTCGTCGGTGAGTTCCTGATCCTGATCGGCAGCTTCGCCCACGTGCCGTGGATCACCGTGATTGCCACCACTGGCCTGGTGTTCGGTTCGGTCTACTCGCTGATCATGATCCACCGCGCCTACTTCGGCCCGGCCAAGGCCGACACCGTACTGGCCGGCATGGACACCCGCGAGATGATCATGGTGCTGGGCCTGGCTGGCCTGCTGATCCTGCTGGGCGTGTATCCGCAGCCGTTCCTCGACACCTCTGCCGCCACCATGAGCGGTGTGCAGCAGTGGCTCGGTTCCGCTTTCACTCAACTCGCTTCGGCCCGGTAAGAGCGCTATGGAATTCACCACTCAACACTTCATCGCATTGGCGCCGATGCTGATCACCACCATCACCACGGTGGTGGTGATGCTGGCGATCGCCTGGAAGCGCAACCACTCGCAGACGTTCCTGCTGTCCACCGTGGGCCTGAACCTGGCCCTGCTGTCGATCCTGCCGGCACTCAAAGTTGCACCGCTGGCGGTCACCTCGCTGGTCACCATCGACAAGTTCGCCTGCCTGTACATGGCCATCGTGCTGGTGGCGACGCTGGCCTGCGTGACCCTCGCCCACGCTTATCTGGGCGAAGGTTCCAAGGGCTTCCCGGGCAACCGTGAAGAGCTTTACCTGCTGCTGCTGATGTCGGCACTGGGCGGCCTGGTGCTGGTCAGCGCCAACCACCTGGCCGGCCTGTTCATCGGCCTGGAGCTGCTGTCGGTGCCGGTCTACGGCCTGGTGGCGTATGCGTTCTTCAACAAGCGCTCGCTGGAAGCCGGCATCAAGTACATGGTGCTGTCGGCCGCCGGTTCCGCCTTCCTGCTGTTCGGCATGGCCCTGCTGTACGCCGACGCCGGCAGCCTGACCTTCGACCAGCTGGGCAAGGCCCTGGCCGCCACCAGCATGCCAAGCCTGCTGGCCCAGCTGGGCCTGGGCATGATGCTGGTCGGCCTGGCGTTCAAGCTGTCGCTGGTGCCGTTCCACCTGTGGACCCCGGACGTGTACGAAGGCGCCCCGGCGCCGGTGGCCGCGTTCCTGGCCACCGCCAGCAAGGTCGCGGTGTTCGCCGTGGTCGTGCGCCTGTTCATGCTCTCCCCTGCCGCCAGCAGCGGCGTGCTGAGCACCGTACTGGCGGTCATCGCCGTGGCCTCGATCCTGATCGGCAACCTGCTGGCGCTGACCCAGAGCAACCTCAAGCGCCTGCTCGGTTACTCGTCCATCGCCCACTTCGGCTACCTGGTCATCGCCCTGGTTGCCAGCAAGGGCCTGGCCATGGAAGCCATGGGTGTGTACCTGGTCACCTACGTGATCACCAGCCTCGGCGCCTTCGGCGTGATCACCCTGATGTCCTCGCCCTACGCCGGCCGTGACGCCGACGCCCTGTACGAGTACCGCGGCCTGTTCTGGCGCCGTCCGTACCTGACCGCGGTACTGACCGTGATGATGCTGTCGCTGGCCGGTATCCCGCTGACTGCGGGCTTCATCGGCAAGTTCTACATCATTGCCACCGGTGTCGAGTCGCAGCTGTGGTGGCTGGTCGGCGCCCTGGTGCTGGGCAGTGCCATCGGCGTGTACTACTACCTGCGCGTCATGGTCACCCTGTACCTGGTCGAGCCGAACCTGCGTCGCCACGACGCCCCGCTGAAGTGGGAACAGCGCACCGGCGGCGTGATGCTGCTGGCCATCGCCATTCTCGCCTTCGTGCTGGGTGTGTACCCGCAGCCACTGCTGGAAATGGTGCAACAGGCTGGCCTGCAACTGATCGGTTGATCGGCTGGACGATGTGAAAGAAACCCCGCCTCGGCGGGGTTTCTTTTTGCCTGAAGGAAATCACGGGCTTCTTCGCGGGTAAACCCGCTCCCACAGGTTCACCACTTACCTTGCAATCAGTGGTGATCCTGTGGGAGCGGGTTTACCCGCGAAGAAGCGACTGCGGTTTACAGATCGACCACTGTGCTTCGTCTGCCTTTTGCAGCGTCAGACTCCCGCACTCGATCTGGAACCTCGCCCCCCATGCGCCCCACCCTGCCCTACTCCCTGCTGGCCCTGTTCGTCGCCAGCACCACCCAGGCCGCCAACCGCGTCGAACTCGACCAGGTGCTGATCCAGGGCCAGCAGCAATCCGAACTGGAAGCCGCCGCCGAGCGTCTGCGCGAAATCCCCGGCGCCAGCAACCTGGTGGACATGGACAAGGTGGGCCAGGGCCGGGTGGCCAGCAACCAGGACGTGCTCGCCTACCAGCCTGGGGTGTTCGCCCAGTCGGCCGGCAACGACGGCATCAAGCTGTCGATCCGCGGCTCGGGCATCAACCGTGCGCCCGGCGCCCACGGCTCCGGCGTCTACACCATGTTCGACGGCCTGCCGCTGACCGGCCCAGGTGGCACCCCCTATGAACTGTTCGAGCCGCTGTGGCTGAGCCGCGCCGAAGTGCTGCGCGGCGCCAACGGCTTCGACCAGGGCTCGCTGGCCCTCGGCGGGGCGATCAACTACGTCACCCATACCGGCTACGATGCCGCGCCCTTGCAGGTGCGCTACGAGGTCGGCAGCCGTGGCTACCAGCACCGGCATGTCAGCAGCGGCCAGGTGCTGGGCAACCTCGACTACTACGTGGCCCTGACCGACTCGGAATACGACGGTTACCAGGCCCACAGCAGCGGCAGCGCCAAGGGCATCGCCGCCAACCTTGGCTACCGCTTCAACCCGAACCTGGAAACGCGCTTCTACCTGCGCTACCGGGAAACCGAGAACGACCTGGCCGGGCGCCTGACCAAAGACCAGATCAAGCACCACCCGCGCGCGGCCAACGCCGCCTACCTGGCCCGCGACGACAGCCGCCCGCAGCCGGGCAGCACCTGGGTGGGCAACAAGACCACCTTCTTCCTCGATGACGATTCGCGCCTGGAGGCCGGGCTGGTCTATCACGACTTCCCCATGGACCTGCGCGAAGGCCCGATGCGCCTGAAGGTCGCCTACACCGATGTCAGCGGCACCCTGAACTACATGCGTCGCGACACCTTGTTCGGCCACGAGAGCAAGACCACGGTCGGCTGGCGCACCACCAAGCACCTGCCCAACAGCGGTGCCTCGCAGTTCGCCCGCAGCGGCGGCGACAATTTCGGCGCCCGCAGCCGCGACTTCAGCTACCAGGGCTCGGACACCGTGCTGCATGTGGGCAACGACCTCGAGCTGATCCCCGACCTGTGGCTCACCACCGGGCTTGCAGCGATCTACACCCGTCGCGAGAGCGACGTCAGCTATCCCGCCACGGGCGGCAAGGTCAGCCAGCACGACTGGGACTTCGCACCGCGCGTGGGCCTGCGCTACGACATCCGCCCGGACCTGCAGGTGTACGGCAACCTCAGCCGTTCGGTGGAGCCGCCGCACCCGTGGTCGCTGGTCTGGAGCTCGACCTCGACGACCCAGCCGATCGAGATGCAGAACCAGACCGCCACCACCCTGGAACTGGGCGCACGCGGCGATTCGGCGCTGGGCCGATGGGACCTGGCCTGGTACTACTCGCAGGTTCGCCATGAACTGCTGGCCGTGGAGATCGTGCAAGGGGCGCTGCCCAAGGAGTTCAACGCCAGCCCCACGGTGCATCAGGGCGTCGAAGCCGGCCTGGACAGCACCCTCTGGGAGCAGCCTGGCACTGGCAAGCTCAGCCTGCGCCAGGCCTATACCTTCAGCGACTTCCACTACCGCGACGACGACAAGTTCGGCGACAACCGCCTGCCCGGCATCCCCATGCACTACTACCAGGCCGAACTGCGCTACGACTGGCCGAGCGGTTTCTACGCCGGGGTAAATACGCAGATGGCCTCCAAGGTGCAGGTGGACTATGCCAACAGCTACCCCGCCGACGCCTACGCCCTGCTCGGCGCGCGGCTGGGCTGGGATTCGCCGAAACGTGACTGGCAGACCTGGCTGGACCTGCGCAACCTGACCAACAAGCGCTACGCAGCGACAGTGACGCCGGGGTATGACGATGGCGGCAAGGATGTCGCCCGTTCGACGCCGGGGGAAGGTTTCGCCGCTTATCTGGGCGTTTCATACAGCTTCCGCTAGGCCATCGGTCTGCGCTGAAAACGCGCCTTGATGGATTTATTTCACCTAGGCGCGGCGTAACGCCTATCGAGCAAGGTTTGACTTACAGGCCTGGGTAAACAATACCGGCCTGCTTGAGGCCATTCCCGCTTCGGCACTGAACAAAACTTACACGCCTGCGTCAGCACTCCCTGATCCTAAGTATTTTTTCATCTGCAAATGCAGCCTCGGCAGTTACACAAGCCACGCATGCCGAGGCCTTATCCCACAGTGCGCTACCGGTTTACGCCCTCCTGCGTTCCCCTACCCCATCCGCATTCCTGTCTGGCGCCAAGGCAGAGGGAAATAACTCCCATTTAAACAGGCGGTGGTGATTCGCAAGAATTCCAACGGCAACGAAATGGTCGTTGCACCACTACTTGTACGGAGAATCAAAGATGGGCACCTACATGGGTATCAGATTCAACTCCCAACACGAAGAACAGTCCGAGGCCATCACCCAGGCACCCTCCCAGGTCCAGCCTGAGCAGATCGATGCGCAGCACCTGGCTGAGCACGAGAAACAGCAACTGAACGACGAGTAACGTGCTTGCGCAAGGTGCGCCAACAGGCCACCTTGCGCCCGGGAGCCCCCATGCCATCAGCAACCGAAAGGCCCATCAACCGCGAATTGTTCGAGGCCCAGGCCAGACACCTGGCCTGCGTGCTTGCCTTGCCCGCCATGGAGCAAGTCGGCATCACATCGAGCGCCCGAATAGACGAGCCAGTCGGCCCCGGGCTCAACAACCTGTTCCTGCTGCGGGTCGACGGTATCGAGCACCTCGGGCGTAGGGTACCGGGCGCCAACGGCGAGCTGGATAGCCGCCTGACACCCGACATGCTGCTGGGCACACTGCTGCAAGCGCGCTGGGACGAGCAGGGCTGGCACTGCCGATACCAGCCGCTGACCGACAGCCAATGCCAGGCGCTGTTCCAGCGAGCACTCACGTCTTCCAGCCACAGGATCCATTTCCCGTTTCCGGAACTGGACAGCCAATGCCGGGAGCAGGTCGCGCCCCCCTGCTTCTGGGATGCCCCGCAAAATCTGGCCAAGCACCTGGACCGCCAGGAACAGCACTTTCGCGACACCAGCATCGCCCTGCTCGCAGGCCGCCTGCGCCCCGGCGCAATCATTCATGATCCGGCGTGCTCTACCGGCACCTTCATCGCCGCGCTGGCACGCGCACTGCCAACCACTCATTGCGTGGGCGCGGATCGTTCTGCGGCAATGATCGACCATGCGACCGCCAGCCATCGGTTGCCGAACCTGAGTTTCGAGGTCGCCGACGCCAATGCGCCAATCATGCCTGCGGGCAGTTGCGACGTGCTGATCCTGCGCTTCCTGAACGCCGAGATGATGACGCGCGCTTGCGCCCTTGCACTGTTCGAGCATCTTACCGGCCTAGTCCGCCCCGGCGGCATGGCCCTGGTGTTCGGCCAATCGAGTGTGTTGTTCGACGTCGAGCGGCAGGCGCGCCGGCTTGGCCTGCAAGTCGCCAGCAGCCTGGCCGAGGTCCCCGGCTCCTTGCAGTTGTTCCAGTTCTACCAACTGGTCTGCCCTATGCCCCTCTTGGAACAGAAGCCCTCATGAACAGACCTGCCGAACGCGAATACAGCCTGGACGTGGCCAAAGTACGCGTCGAAGAGCAACTGGCATTGCTTGGCTTGCACCTTGAAGAAACAGTCCTGGGCAAGGGCCTCGGCTCGGTACTGATAAGCCTGAGCGACGCGGTGACCGGCAGGATTGCTCAAGGCAGCGGCAAGGGGGGGCTCGAGGAAGCCCGTGTAGGCGCACGCTTCGAGGCACTAGAGCACTACCTCGACGAGCACCAGCCACGCCCGTTGCACGTGCGCAGCACCGTCAGCCTGGCCCGCCAGGCACACCTGCAAGGCGACTTCCTGCTGCCCTGGCTGAAGGCCCAGCCCGACCGATACCTGGCTTGCCAACGCTACACCGACATCCACGCCAAGCCGCTGTTCGACTACCCGCTTGGCGTCACCCTCCCTGATTACGCCGACCAGGCCCTGCCAGGTGACGACTTCGACCACCGTGGGCTCAGGCGTTACAGCAGCAACGATGGCGCAGCAATCGGCGCCAGCCGCGACGAGGCTGTGCTGCACGCCCTGAACCAGATCATCGAACGCGATGCGCTATCGCTGTTCATGCTGCGCCACTTCTACTACCAGCGCCGCGAAGCCGTGCTGCAGGTGCTGCGCCCAGCGGCCAGCTCGGCGCTATCACGCTTATGGGGCGAGGCCGAACGCTGCCTGGACAGCCCCATCGCCGTGCTGGACATCAGCAACGAATTCGCCAGCCGCAGCTTCCTGGCCCTGTGCCTTCGCCCGGCCTCGCCCTTGCAGGCCAACGTGGTCGGCTGCGGCGCCTCATTCGACACCTGGCACGGTATACAGCGTGCCTTGAGCGAGCTGGTACAGCTGCAACTCAACAGCCGGTTGCCACAGGGCCGTCAGCAGTTGCAGCAGGCAGCGGGTGCACTGGCGACCTGGCCAAGACTGCAACGCTGCCAGCAGCTCGATATTGCCGCCCTGCTGGATAACAGCCGCGACTGCGCCTTGCCGGAACCGCTGCCCGCACAGACGGTCACCCAACAACTAGAGGCGCTGGTGGACGACTTGAATCGGCACGGTCATCAGGTGGGCATCTGCGAAGTGTTTCGGGGCGCCCAGGGAATCAGCCTGATCAACGCCCTGGTGCCAGGGCTGGAACGTTTCCATCTGGTCCGCAGCGGTAATCTGGTACTGCCTGGCCCGCGTGGTCTGCGCCTGGCGGAAGGCGGATGACTCACGGCAACTGCACCTGCGGCTTGGTCGAGGCAAAGATCGCCCAGCTGGACACGAACAACGCCGCGATCAACGGCCCGATCACAAAGCCATTGAGTCCGAATACCGCCAGCCCGCCCAAGGTGGACACCAGCACCAGGTAGTCCGGCATGCGCGTGTCCTTGCCCACCAGGATCGGCCGCAACAGGTTGTCCACCAGCCCGATCACCAGTACCCCGAAGGCAGTCAGCACGATGCCCTGCCAGGTCGCCCCGGTCAGGATGAAATAGGCCGCCACCGGCGCCCAGACGATCCCCGCGCCCACCGCCGGCAGCAGCGACAGGAACGCCATCAGCACCGCCCAGATCAGCGCACTGGGGATATCCAGCACCCAGAAGATCAACCCGCCCAATGCGCCCTGGGTAATCGCCACCAGCAGGTTGCCCTTGACCGTGGCCCGTACCACGCGCTTGAACTTCAGCTGCAAACGGCGCTTCTGCTGCTCGGGCAGCGGTACGGCCTGGCGTACCTTGCGCGCCACCTCTGCGCCTTCGCGCAGGAAGAAGTACAAGAGGTAGAGCATGATGCCGAAGCTCACCAGGAACTCGAAGGTGCCCTGCCCGAAGCTGAATGCCTGCCCTGCAAGGAACTGGCTGCCTTGGGTGGCCCACTTGGTGATCTTGTCGCGCAGACCGTCGAGGTTGCCCATGCCCATGCGGTCCAGGGCATGCTGGGCATAGTTCGGGAGCATGTCCTTGCCGCGTTCGATATAGCCGGCAATGTCCAGTTGGCCGCTCTCCACGCGCTGGTACAGCGCCGCGCCCTCCTGCACCAGCAGCATGCTGATGATGATCACCGGCAGCACCGCGATCAGCAGGCAGACCACCAGGGCCAGTGACGTCGCCAGGTTGCGCCGCCCGCCCAGGCGCAGCAGCAGACGACGCTGCAAGGGCGCGAAGAGGATGCCCAGCACCACCGCCCAGAAGATTGCGCCGAAGTACGGCAAGAGAATCCAGATGAAGGCAATGGTCACCAGCGCCAGCAGCGCAGTCAGGGCCTTGTTCTGCAACACGGTCTCGTTCATGGGCATTCCTCAGGGGCTCAACACTTTAGTGCGCGCCATAACGGCAAAAGTGCCGTTGACCCAGATCAATACCGCCGCAGCGCCGCCGCCGTAGCATCCGCGCCTTTTGCCCCTGGTGCGCACCCATGACCTCACCCGCCAAGCCCGAACTGCTGGCCCCCGCCGGCACCCTGAAGACCATGCGCTATGCCTTCGCCTATGGCGCCGACGCGGTGTACGCCGGCCAGCCGCGCTACAGCCTGCGGGTGCGCAACAACGAATTCGACCACGCCAACCTGGCACGCGGCATCCAGGAGGCCCAGGCCCAGGGCAAGCGCTTCTACGTGGTGGTCAACATCGCCCCGCACAATGCCAAGCTCAAGACCTTCCTCAGGGACCTGGCACCGGTGATCGCAATGGGCCCGGACGCGCTGATCATGTCCGACCCGGGGCTGATCATGCTGGTGCGCCAGCACTTCCCGCAGATGGCCATCCACCTCTCGGTGCAGGCCAACACGGTGAACTGGGCCAGCGTGCAGTTCTGGCAGCAGATGGGGCTGACGCGGGTGATCCTGTCGCGGGAGCTGTCGCTGGAAGAGATCGAAGAGATCCGCCAGCAGGTGCCGCAGATGGAACTGGAAGTGTTCGTCCACGGCGCGTTGTGCATGGCGTACTCCGGGCGCTGCCTGCTGTCGGGCTACCTGAACAAGCGCGACGCCAACCAGGGCTCGTGCACCAACGCCTGCCGCTGGAAGTACCAGGCCACCCCGGCCACCGAGAACGCCACCGGCGATATCGTGCGTGAATTCGAACCGACCCTGGGGCTGGGTGCGCCAACCGACCAGGTGTTCCTGCTGCAGGAGAGCAACCGCCCGGGCGAAGAGATGCCGGCCTTCGAGGACGAGCACGGCACCTACATCATGAACGCCAAGGACCTGCGCGCCATCCAGCATGTCGAGCGGCTGGCGCAGATGGGCGTGCACTCGCTGAAGATCGAGGGCCGCACCAAGTCGCACTTCTACTGTGCCCGTGCGGTGCAGTCATACCGTCAGGCCATCGACGACGCGGTGGCCGGAAGGCCGTTCGACCGAGGCCTGATGGGCAACCTCGAATCCCTCGCCCAGCGCGGCTACACCGAGGGTTTCCTGCGCCGCCACGTGCACGACGAGTACCAGAACTACCAGCGCGGCAATTCGGTGTCCGAGCGCCAGCAATTCGTGGG
Organism: Pseudomonas oryziphila; assembly: GCF_003940825.1. NCBI lineage: Bacteria > Pseudomonadati > Pseudomonadota > Gammaproteobacteria > Pseudomonadales > Pseudomonadaceae > Pseudomonas > Pseudomonas oryziphila. The sequence goes on from NZ_CP034338.1 coordinate 4,005,704, forward strand.
CGAGCTGACTGGCGTGCGGGTTGACGGCCTGGCCGAAGTGAAAGTGAAGAACCGCTTCGCCGTGGGCGACCACCTGGAGCTGATGACTCCGCGTGGCAACTACCACTTCGACCTGCACCGCCTGCACGACCGCCAGCAGCAGGCAATCGAAGTGGCACCCGGCGATGGCCACGTGGTGTACCTGCCGATCCCCGAGCAGGTGTCGCTGGAGTTCGGCCTGCTGATGCGTGACCTGGACAACGCCGAGGCGCCTGCCTGACAAATCTGTAATGCACGCCTCAGGTGACTGACAGGCGCTGGCGGCGAGGATCGTGGCTCATCTTCGGGCTGTTCGCAGGCCATCGCGGGGCAAGCCCGCTCCCACGTGGGAGCGGGCTTGCCCCGCGATGGGGGGCGACGGCCACCACCGAGACCACGCCATGCCACCTACCCCCACCCGTCGCACCTTCGTCAAGGGCCTGGGCGCCGCCACCGCCCTGGCCGGCCTCGGCCTGTGGCGCCCGCTGGCCCAGGCCGCCGAGGGCCGCCTGCCGCTGCACGACCTGAGCGGCCAGCAGTTCGAGCTGTTCATCGGCCAGACCCCGGTCAACATCACCGGCAAACCACGCACCGCGCTGACCATCAATGGCAGCCTGCCCGGCCCGCAATTGCGCTGGCGCGAAGGCGACACCGTGACCCTGCGGGTGCGCAACCGCCTGGACCAGGACACCTCGATCCACTGGCACGGCATCATCCTGCCGGCCAACATGGACGGCGTGCCGGGCCTGAGCTTCGCCGGCATCGAACCGGGCGGCGACTACCTGTACCAGTTCACCCTGAAGCAGAGTGGCACCTACTGGTACCACAGCCATTCCGGGCTGCAGGAGCAGGCCGGGGTGTACGGTGCCATCGTCATCGAACCGCGCGAACCCGAGCCGCATCAGTACCAGCGCGACCATGTGCTGCTGCTCAGCGACTGGTCGGACCAGGCGCCGCAAGCGCTGATGGCGACGCTGAAGAAGCAGTCCGACGCCTTCAACTACAACAAGCGCACGGTCGGCGACTTCATCGACGATGTGGCAGACAAGGGTTTCGCCAATGCGGCAGACAATCGCTGGGCCTGGGCCAAAATGCGCATGAGCCCGACCGACCTGGCCGACATCAGCGCTGCCAGCTACACCTACCTGCTCAACGGCCAGCCGCCGGACGGCAACTTCACCTGCCTGTTCCAGCCCGGCGAAACCGTGCGCCTGCGCCTGATCAACGCCTCGGCGATGACCTACTTCGACTTCCGCATCCCTGGTTTGAAACTGACGGTGATTGCCGCCGACGGCCTGCCGGTCACCCCGGTGACGGTTGACGAGCTGCGCATCGCCGTGGCCGAGACCTATGACGTGCTGGTGACCGTAGGCGACTTGCCGGCCTACACCCTGTATGCCCAGAGCATGGACCGCACCGGCTACGCCCGCGGCACCCTGGCCCGCGCAGCCGGGTTGCAGGCACCGGTGCCCGCGCCCGACCCGCGCCCGGTGTTGACCATGGATGACATGGGCCATGGCGGGATGGGCGGAATGGATCATTCGAACATGGCCGGGATGGACCACGGCAGCATGGCCGGCATGGATCATTCGAACATGGCCACCATGGACCACGGCAATATGGCAGGCATGGAGCATTCAGCCATGTCGGGCATGTCGGGCATGTCGGGCATGCAGCAGCATCCTGCCAGCGAAACCGACAACCCGCTGGTGGACATGCAGACCATGGCCCCGCGGCCCAATCTTTCCGACCCGGGCCTGGGCCTGCGCGACAACGGCCGCCGGGTGCTGACCTACGCCGACCTGCGCAGCCCCTACCCCGACCCGGACGGCCGCGAACCCTCTCGGGACATCGAGCTGCACCTGACCGGGCACATGGAGCGCTTCGCCTGGTCGTTCGACGGCATCAAGTTCAGCGACGCCGAGCCCTTGCGCCTGAAGTACGGCGAGCGGGTGCGCATCACCCTGGTCAACGACACCATGATGACCCACCCCATCCACCTGCACGGCATGTGGAGCGACCTTGAGGATGAACAGGGGCGTTTCCTGGTGCGCAAGCACACCCTCGACATGCCGCCGGGCAGCCGGCGCAGCTACCGCGTCACAGCCGATGCCCTGGGCCGCTGGGCCTACCACTGCCACCTGCTCTACCACATGGAGACCGGCATGTTCCGCGAGGTACGCGTCGATGAATGAGATGACCAACCGCCGCATTGCCACCGGCGTCGCCCTGTTCGCCCTGCTGGCCAGCGAGCGGGCGCTGGCCGCCGGGATGGAACACATGAACCATGGCGCCATGCCCATGGACCACGGGCAGATGAACCATGCTGCCATGCCCATGGACCACGGCAAGATGGACCATGGCCAGATGAATCACGGCGCGCCCGCCAGCACCCAACCCCGCACCCCGTTGCCGGTGATCACCGACGCCGACCGCCGCGCCGCCTTCCCGCCGCTGCCCGGCCACCAGGTACACGACCGCGCCATCAACTGGGCAGTGATCGTCGATCAACTGGAGTACCAGAACTTCGAGAGCAGCAGCGCGCTGAACTGGAACGCCACGGCCTGGGTGGGTGGCGACATCGACCGCCTATGGCTGCGCACCGAAGGCGAGCGTGAACAAGGCAAGACCCACAAAGCCGAACTGCAGGCCCTTTGGGGGCATGCCATCAGCCCCTGGTGGGAGCTGGTCGGCGGCGTGCGCCAGGACTTCAAACCCGCCAGCGGCCAGAGCTGGGCGGCCTTCGGCATCCAGGGCACGCCGCTGTATGGCCTGGAACTGGAGGCCACCGCCTACGCCGGCGAGCAACAGCAGACCGCGCTGCGCCTGGAGGCCGGTTACGCTATGCTGCTGACCAATCGCTGGGTCCTCGAACCGACCGTCGAAGCCAACTTCTTCGGGCGCAACGACGCTGGCCGCGAACAGGGCTCGGGCCTGGCCGAAAGCGAAGTGGGCCTGCGCCTGCGCTACGAAATCACCCGCGGCTTTGCGCCCTACGTCGGGGTCAGCTTCAACCGCCTGCACGGCAACCGCGCCGATCAGGCCCGGGAAGATGGCGAAGACATTGGCCAGACCAGACTAGTGGCCGGGGTTCGATTACGCTTTTGAGGCTGAACGCCGGCCCTGTGGGAGCAACTGTCTTATGTTGTCAATGCTGGCCTCATCGCTGGCAAGCCAGCTCCCACAGGTACGATGCTTGCCTCGAGGTTAGCGCGGTCCATGTGGGAGCGGGTTTACCCGCGAAAGCGGCAATGGCTTCACTGACGCTTTCGCGGGTAAACCCGCTCCCACAGGGTCAGTAGTGCGCACCGACCAACACGATGTATTTGTTTCACAGGAGTTTCACCATGCTGCGCAAACACCTGCTCACCCTCGGCCTGCTGGCCATCACCGGCCTGGCCCAGGCTGGCGAAACCATCGACGTGTACCGCGATCCCAACTGCGGCTGCTGCAAGGAATGGATCAAGCACCTGAGCGATAACGGCTTCACCGTCAATGACCACGTCGAACCGAACATGAGCGCGGTCAAGCAGCGCCTGGGCGTGGCGCCGCGCCTGGCGTCGTGCCATACCGGCGTGATCAACGGCAAGTTCGTCGAAGGCCATGTGCCGGCCGAACAGGTGCGCCTGCTGGCCAAGCGCGACGACCTCAAGGGCCTCGCCGTCCCCGGCATGCCCATGGGCTCGCCGGGCATGGAAATGGGTGACCACAAGGATGCCTACCAGGTCATCGGCGTTACCCGCGACGGCCAGGACACCGTGGTCGCCAACTACTGATGCTCAGCCTCTGGGCGCTGTTCTTCAGCGCCTTCGGCGCCGCCACGCTGCTGCCGCTGCAATCGGAAGCCGTGCTGGTCGGCCTGTTGCTGCGCGAGCCCGAGGCCTGGGCCACCCTGCTGCTGATCGCAACCCTGGGCAACGTGCTGGGCTCTGTCGTCAACTGGCTGCTGGGCCGGGGCATCGAGCACCTGCGCGACAAGCGCTGGTTCCCGTTCAGCGCCAGCCAGCTCGAGCGCGCACAGCAGCGCTACCAGCGATGGGGGCAGTGGTCGCTGCTGCTGAGCTGGATGCCGGTGATCGGCGACCCGCTCACGCTGATCGCCGGGATCATGCGCGAACCCTTCTGGCGTTTCCTGCTGCTGGTCACCCTGGCCAAGGGCGGGCGCTACATCGTGGTGGCGACGATTACCCTGGGCTGGTTTCACAGCGGGTAACACCTTTCACTGACCGCTATCCAGAACAGAGCGCCCCAGTTCACTTGGGCCAGACCAGCTCTTCGCTCCAACCCAACTCGGCGAAATCATCCGCCCGCAAGCCAGCCTCCTCCTCGCAGAAGAACTCATCCAGTTGCGGTGGCTTCACCGTCGTATCACTGAGCATCGCATGCACCTGCCCACGATGATGGATCTGGTGCTCGAACAGGTGCGCCAACACCCGAAGACGCTGCTCGCGCTGCACCCGCTCAGGGCGCACGATGCTCACATAACGCGCCAACTGGTCATCGCTCAACTGCCGGCAATAGCTGATCAACCGCTGGTCGGCCTGGGCCTGTTGCGCCTGCAGGTCGCTGCAGGTGACGAAGGGTTGCTCGGGCTGGAAGAAGCGCTCGCCATCCGGGTCGGGCGCCTCGCCGCGCTGCTCGCACTCCAGCGCGTCGAGGTAGAACCAGTCCACCGTCAGCAAATGGTTGAGGGTGGCCTTGATCGAAGGAAAGAAACTGCACCGCGGGGCGACGAACTCATCGTGGCTCAGTTGCAGGCAGGCCTTGTACAAACGGTGGTTGGCCCAGCCATTGTTGTAGGCCTGGGTCAGCAAGTGCTGCGACAGTGGCTGCATGGTCGGCTCCTTCAGGCGAAGCGTTGCAGTTGCATCTCCCGTAGCCGGCTCAGGGTCCGTTGGTACGGGAACGCCAGATACCCTTGAGTGTAGAGCGCATCCAGGGGAACCTCAGCTTCCAGGTACAGCGCCACCCGCCGGTCATAGCATTCGTCGACCAGGGCGATGAAGCGGCGCACGCTGTCATCCTTGGGCGCCAGCGTTGGCAGCACACGATCACCGGCCTCGACGCGCGCGGCGCCATCTTCGGTGCCGCGTGCAATGCGCCCTGCCTGCTGCTCGCCACCGAGGGCCGGGATGCCACTGACCAGGATCGCCGGGAAGCGGTCGCACAGGGCCATGAAATCCATCGCCGCCAAGGGCTGCTCGCACAGGTCGCTGAAATGGCACCAGAGCGCGTGCTGGCTATGGCGCAGCGTACGGATCTGCCGGGAGCCGACCTGCAACGGCTGATCGCTGCCAGGCGCCTCTGGGCTCAACTGGCGAAATACGGATTCGAGAGCGCTCGGCTGCCCGGGTTCGACAACCCAGTAACGCTGGCGCTGGGCGCCCGGATGCAGGCGATGGTCCTGCTCGCCGGATACCGCCAATACCTCCATATGCCGTTCGATGGCGGCGATGGCCGGGAGGAAGCGCTCGCGGTTGAAACCATCGCGGTAGAGCTGCGCAGGCGGCTGGTTGGAGGTAGCGACGATGACCACGCCATGGTCGAACAGCACCTGGAACAGCCGGCCGAGAATGATCGCATCGCCAATATCGCTGACGAACAGTTCGTCGAAGCACAGCACCCGGATTTCTTCGGCCAGGCCGCTGGCCAGGGCCCTGAGTGGGTCGGCCGTGCCATTGAGCTGGAACAGCCGCTGGTGGACCCAGGCCATGAAATGGTGGAAGTGCTGGCGCCTGGCCGGAACCTTCAGGCAACGGTGGAACAGGTCCATCAGCCAGGTCTTGCCACGGCCGACCGGGCCCCAGAGGTACAGGCCCTGGCTGGGTTGGCGCTGGTGCAGGGCGTCGAAACAGCCCTGCAGGGCGGCGACAGCGGCGGCCTGGGCGGGGTCGGGGACGAAGCCACGGTCGTTGAGGGCCTGGTGGTAGAGGGATTCGGGGGTCATGCCGGGCATGTTACGACAGTTTCGGCCCTATCGCTGGCAAGCCAGCTCCCACCGGGTTCGCGCTGAGCTCATGGCATAGGCAATCCTGTGGGAGCTGGCTTGCCAGCGATAGGGCCAGCTCAGTCAACCCTGCTTCAACCCCACCTTCAACAAGGCGCCATCCTTGTCATCGGTCAGCACATACAGGTAGCCATCCGGCCCCACCCGCACATCGCGGATGCGCGCCTTCAGCTCCCCCAGCAAGCGTTCTTCATGCACCACCTTGTCCCCCTTGAGCTGCAAGCGGATAAGCTCCTGGGTGGCCAACGCGCCGATGAACAGGTTGTGGTCCCAGGCTTTGAACCTCGGGCTGTCGTAAAAGGCCATGCCGCTGATGCCGGGCGACTTCTCCCACACATGGTGCGGGTCGACCATGCCATCGACATGCTTGCCCTTGGCCTCGGGGATCGGCAACAACGAGTAGTTGATGCCGTGGGTGGCGAGCGGCCAGCCATAGTTCTTGCCGGGCTCAGGGATGTTGATCTCGTCGCCGCCGCGCGGGCCATGCTCGTGGGTCCACAGCTTGCCGGTCCAGGGGTTGAGCGCGGCGCCTTGCTGGTTGCGGTGGCCCAACGACCAGATTTCCGGGCGCACCTGGTCGCGGCCGACGAAGGGGTTGTCCTTGGGTACTTTGCCGTCGGGGAAGATGCGCACGATCTTGCCTTGCAGCTTGTCCAGGTCCTGCGCGGTGGGGCGCTGGTTGTTCTCGCCCAGGGCAATGAACAGATAACCATCGCGATCGAACACCAGGCGCGAGCCGAAGTGGTTGCCCACCGACAGCTTGGGCTGCTGGCGGAAGATCACCGTGAAGTTCTCCAGCCGGGCCCTGTCCGGTGACAGCTGGCCACGGCCCACCGCCGTGCCGGCCTTGCCGTCGGCGCCTTCCTCGGCGAACGACAGGTAGATCGTATGGTCCTTGGCGAAGTCAGGCGACAACACCACATCGAGCAGCCCGCCCTGCCCTTCGGCCCAGACCTTTGGTATACCGGACAGCGGCGGGCCAACCTTGCCTTCGGCACTAACGATACGCAGGTTGCCGGGGCGCTCGGTCACCAGCATGTCCGTGCCACCTGGCAGGAAGGCCAGGGCCCAGGGGTTGCGCAGGCCGTCGGCAACGGTGCTGACGGTCAGCTGGCCTTGTTCACTGGGAAACTGTTGCTCGGAGGCGGCGTGAGCCAGCAGGGGAAACAGGCTGGCGGCGGCCAGGGTGGTCAACCAGGTGCGTGGCGTCATGCTCGGTTCCTTCGATAGGGTCAGGGCACGCGTAGCGAATCGCGCGCTGGCCGGGTGGGTTCCAGGTTGGGCGCCCGCTGCTCGCGGCGCAGGTTGTCGCCGTTACCGATGCCACGGTTGTCGAGGGTCGGCGGGCGCGGGTTGGGCTGGGTGGACGGGCCGCGCACCGGAGGGGTGGCGGGCACGCTGCCCTGGCGGCTATTGGGGTTGGCGCGCTGGATCGGGCTGTTGTAGGGGTTGTTACTGTCGCTGGCGGCCAATTGCATGGGCGCAACGGCAGCGGCCTGCAACGGCAGGCTCAGCAGCAGGCCAATGGCCAGGGCTGGCAGTGTGGGATTCATGCTTCACCTCCGTACGAAAAGGCGCGCTCCAGGGTTGGATAGCCTAAGACGCGCAGGGTTCGACGCAAAAGCGAGAATGCGGATTGAGATGATTCGTGATGTTTCAGTATGGGTCTTTCCACGCATCGCGGGGCAAGCCCGCTCCCACGGTATGACTGCCCCAAGGGTTGGATTGATGTCCAACTTCCTGAGGGCAGTCCATAGCGTGGGAGCGGGCTTGCCCCGCGATCGTCTGCGTGAATTCAACTCACTTTGTGCCGCGCCGCATACAAGCACAGCATCTCCATTGCCAGCGTCGCCCCGGCCAGGGCGGTGATGTCGGCATGGTCATAGGCCGGGGCCACTTCCACCAGGTCCATCCCCACCAGGTTGATGCCGCGCAGGCCGCCGAGGATCTCCAGCGCCTGCACCGTGCTCAGGCCGCCGCATACCGGGGTACCGGTACCGGGCGCATAGGCCGGGTCGAGGCAATCGATGTCGAAGGTCAGGTACACAGGCATGTCCCCCACCCGCTGGCGAATCGCCGCGATGATCGCCTCGGTGCCCTGGCGATGGACCTGGCGGGCATCGAGGATGGCGAAGCCCTGGCTGTCGTCGTTGGTGGTGCGCAGGCCGATCTGCACCGAGCGCGCCGGGTCTACCAGGCCCTCGCGGGCGGCGTGCCAGAACATGGTGCCGTGGTCGATGCGCTTGCCTTCCTCGTCGGGCCAGGTGTCGCTGTGGGCATCGAAGTGGATCAGCGCCAGCGGGCCATGGCGGCGGGCGTGGGCCTTGAGCAGCGGGTAGCTGATGAAGTGGTCGCCGCCCAGGGTGAGCATGGCGCAGCCGGCTTCGAGGATGCGCTCGGCATGGGCCTCGATGCTGTCGGGTACCGACGCCGGCGTGCCGCTGTCGAACGCACAGTCGCCGTAATCGATCACTGCCAGGTGATCGAACGGGTCGAACGCCCACGGCCAGTGCCGGGCCCAGGCCTGCTGCACCGAGGCGGCGCGGATCGCCCGTGGGCCGAAGCGCGCCCCCGGGCGGTTGCTGGTGGCCGTGTCGAACGGCACGCCGCTGACCACCACATCGACCCCGCGCAGATCGCGGCTGTAGCGGCGCCGGGAAAAACTGGTGATGCCGGCGTAGGTACTCTCGGCGGCGGTGCCGTAGAGGCTGTCACGGGTGATGGCCTGGTCGTTGTCCTGGGCGAGATCCACGGTCTGTCTCCTGGTGTTGTGGTTGTTATTGGCGGCTGCGGAAGGCGGTCCACAGGCGGTTGCGCTGGCGCAGGTCGGACAGCGCCATGCTGCGGTCGGCGAACAGGCGCTGGCGCACTTCGGCCGGGGGGTAGATGTCCGGGTCGGTGCGGATCGCCTCATCCACCAGCGGCGTGGCAGCCTGGTTGGCGTTGGCGAAGAACAGCGAGTTGGTCAGGGCGGCGACAGAGTCGGGGCGCAGCATGAAGGCGATGAAGGCCCGGGCGGCTTCGGGGTGCGGGGCATCCTTGGGGATCACCAGGTTGTCCTGCCACACCAGGGTGCCTTCACGGGGGATGCGGTAGATCAGCTCGAACGGCTTGCCGGCACGGCGGGCCTGGTCGGCGGCGGTGGCGGCGTCGCCGTTGTAGGTAAGTGCCAGGCACACGCTGCCGTTGGCCAGGTCGTTGATCTGACGGCCGTTGGCCACGTAGCTGACCGACGGCTGCAACTGCTGCAACAGGGCTTGGGCGGCGTCCAGGTCGTTCTTGTCCTGGCTGTACGGGTCCTTGCCCAGGTAGTTGAGGGTGAGGCCAATCACCTCCTGCGGTGAGTCGAGCATGGCGATCCCGCAGTCCTTGAGGCGGCTGGCGTACTCGGGTTTGAACAGCAGGTCGAGGCTGTCGAGGGGGACATCACCCAGGCGCTGGCGTACCGCCTCGACGTTCACCCCCAGGCCCAGCGTGCCCCAGGTGTAGGGCACGGCATGGCGGTTGCCCGGGTCGGTTTCGGCCAGCTTGGCCAAAAGATCCGGGTCGAGATTGGCGTAGCCTGGCATCGACTGCGCATCCAGCGGTTGCAGTGCGCCGGCCTTGAGCGCCCGGGCCAGCACGGTGGCCGACGGCACCACCACGTCATAACCGCTGCGGCCTGTGAGCAGCTTGGTTTCCAGCACTTCGGTGGTGTCGAAGGTGTCGTAGCGGACTTTGTAACCGGTCTCTTGCTCGAAGCGTTGCAGGGTTTGCGGGGCGACATAGTCGGCCCAGCTGTAGAGGTTGACGACCTTCTCTTCGGCCTGCAGCGGCAAGGCGATCAGCAGGGACAGCAAGCACAGCGTTCGACGCATGGCGGACACCTCGGCAAATGGGTGGATGCCGCCAGCATGCCTGCCGGGTTACATTGCAAAAATGGCAACTGTGTAAAGCTGACATTCACCTGGAGCAATGTAATGCTTGGACAACTCCATGACCTGGACCTGCACCTGCTGCGGCTGTTCGTGACTGTAGCCGAGGCTGGCGGCTTCAGTGCCGCACAGGGGGTGCTGGGGCTCAGCCAACCGAGCATCAGCCAGCAGATGGCCAAGCTGGAGACGCGCCTGGGCTATCGCCTGTGCAGCCGCGGCAAGGGTGGGTTCCGCCTCACAGAGAAAGGTGAACTGCTGCTGCAGGCGAGCCGTGGCCTGCTGCTGCAGATCGAGCAGTTTCGCCAACAGGCCAACGGCGTGGCCGGGCGCCTGCTGGGCAGTGTGCGCATCGGCCTTGCCGAGAACCAGGACAGCAGCGTCACCCTGCGCATCGCCCAGGCCATTGCGCGTTTTCGCCAGCGTGACGAGGCCGTGCAGCTGGAACTGATCAGCGCCCCGCCTGCAGAACTCGAGCGGCTGTTGCTGGAGCAGCGGCTGGATTGTGCGATCAGCTATTTTTCGGGTAACCAGGCGGCGTTTGACTATCAACCGCTGTTCGATGAACGCCAGCGTTTGTACTGCGGTGCGGGACACGCGCTGTTCGAGGCTGTCGATGTCAGCCGGGAGCAACTGCTGGAAGTTGACCAGGTGCGCCACCCCTATCGCTTTCTCAAGCAGGGCGAGCCGTTCCAGAGCCGCTACAGCAAGGCGGTGGCGGAGCAGATCGACAGCGCGTTGACGCTGGTGCTGTCGGGCCGGCATATCGGTTACCTGCCCTGCCATTGCGCCGCGCCGTGGGAGGCGCAAGGGCTGTTGCGGGCGCTGGATACCGGGCTGGATTTCATCGTGCCGTTTACCCTGGCGCGGCATCGCGGGCAGGTGCCTGGGGAAGCGCAGCGGGCCTTTGTCGAAGATGTGCTCGCGGTGTTCGCTTGAGGGGGCGCCAGTACTTTCAACGCCGCCGTGCATTTGCCACACTGCAGGCTCGCCCGTAAGTCGAGGCCGTGAACGCCATGCTTTTCCGCTGCTGCCTGATCCTGCTGTTGGCCCTGGGCCTCAATGCCTGCGCGCTGTTGCAAAACCGCGACCCGCTGAACATCAGTGTGATCGGCATAGACCCCCTGCCCGGCCAGGATCTGGAGATCCGCATGGCGGTGAAGATCCGCGTGCAGAACCCCAACGAAACAGCGGTCGACTTCAATGGCATCGCGCTCAATCTCGAGGTCAACGACCAGCCCCTGGCGGCTGGCGTGAGTGACCAGCGTGGGCATATCGGCCGTTACGACGAAGCCGTGATCGTGGTGCCGGTGAGCGTCACCGCCTTCGCCTTTCTGCGCCAGGCCTACGGCCTGAGCCGGGTGGATTCGTTGCAAGGGCTGCCTTATGTGCTGCGCGGCAAACTGGCCGGCGGCCCGCTGGGTACTGTGCGTTTCACCGACAAAGGCAAACTGGACTTGCCTGCTGCCACCGCAGCCGGCTGGTAAACATCCTGAATTGGTAATGGAGCTACCAATGTCTTCTACGCCTGAACTGAAAACCGCCCGGCTGCTGCTGCGCCCCTTGCAACTGAGCGACGCAGAGGCCATCCAGCAACTATTCCCCCACTGGGAAGTGGTGCGCTACCTGAATGCCCTGGTGCCGTGGCCCTACCCGGAGGATGGTGCCTTGCGCTACCTGCGCGACATCTGCCTGCCGGCGATCGCTGCGGGGCGTGAGTGGCACTGGTCTATCCGCCTGCTCGAACGCCCGCAGCAGCTGATCGGCAGCATCAGCCTGATGGACCTGCCCGACAACAACCGTGGTTTCTGGCTGGCACCCGCTCACCAGGGCCGGGGCTATATGACAGAGGCCTGCGCGGTGGTCGATGGGTTCTGGTTCAACACCTTGCAGCGCGAGGTCATGCGCGTGCCCAAGGCGGTGCCCAACGAAGCGTCCAGACGTGTTTCCCAGCGCGGCGGCATGCGCCTGCTGCGCACTGGGCAAGGCAACTTCGTAAGCGGTTGCCTGGCACAGGAAGTGTGGGAGATCACTCGGCAGGAGTGGCTCGAGCTCGGTGCTGCAGGGGCCAGTTGAAAGTGGCCTGACTCAGCGGCCGGCGTTGGCAGCGGCCATCAGCTTGTTGACCTCGCTGCGCACCAGTTGGGTGAACTCGGGCGGCGACATGCCGTCCAGTTCGGCACGCACCCACTCCGCCCACTTGCCCTTGCGTCGCGGTTTTTCTGCGATCAGCCGCCCTGCTTCACCCTTGGCCTTGGCCAGGTTGCCTTGCCAGTATTGGAACAAGCGCGCTTTTTCTGCCTCGATCTGCGCCCGTTCCGCGAAGCTCATGTTGGCCAGATTGAAACTCATGGGTAATACCTGCCACTGAAAAATGGGCGCTATCTTACACCGTAGCGACCGAGCGCCGGTAAGCCGCTGCAACTTTCCCGACGCCACGGCATCCACTGTTCAACCCCACTCTGCACGAGGACGTGTACATGGCCAGGAATACCGCCGCGAAAAACAATGGTGAACAAATCAAGGACCAGGTGTTCAGCGAACTCCAGGCGTTGATCGAGGAGTCCGAGAAACTGCTCAGCGACAGTGCATCACTGGTCGGCGAAGAGGCCGACGGCCTGCGCGCCCAACTGGGGCTCAAGCTGCGCCAGGCCCGTGACGCCACCAGCCGCCTGGGCCAGAAGGCGCAACCGGTGGTCGATGCCACCGAGCAATACCTCGGCGGTCATCCATGGCAGACGGTGGCGATCTCCGCAGGCTTCGGGTTGGTGGTGGGCCTGCTGCTGGGGCGCCGCCAATAGCGGCGGATCAGGCCGCGTGGGCCATGGGGATGCCGCTGTGGAAGCGCATCTCCTGGTCGGGCGAGCTGATCAGTTCGGCTTCCGCTTGCCGTACCTGCTCAACCACTCGGGCGATCTCGGCATCATCGCCGTACACATGGGCCAACTTGAGGTAGCCCTGATAGTGCCGGGCTTCGCTCTTGAGCAGGCCGTGGTAGAAGGTACCGAGTTCTTCGTCCAGGTGCGGTACGAGAGCAGCAAAACGCTCGCAGCTGCGCGCCTCGATAAAAGCCCCCACAACCAGCGTGTCCACCAGCTTCACCGGCTCGTGGGCACGCACCAGGCGACGCAGGCCCGAGGCGTAACGCCCGGCCGACACCGGCCGCAAAGGCACACCGCGTCGCTTCATCAGCCGCAGCACCTGCTCGTGGTGCACCAGCTCTTCACGGGCCAGGCGCGACATCATGTTGATCAGGTCGAGGTGGGTGTTGTACTTGGCGATCAGGCTCAGTGCAGTGCTGGCCGCCTTGAATTCACAGTTCTTGTGATCGATCAGCAGGGTTTCCTGGTCGGCCAGCGCCGCCTCGATCCAGGCGTCTGGGGTACGGCAGCCGAGGAAGGCGTCGATTTCAGGAATCTGGGACATAACACTCACAATCACGAAAGATATCTGCAGGACCGGCGATTATACCGGCGGCAGCGGCGAGTGCCAGTGGCTATTCTTGACGCATATCAAGCGGCGGCAGGAGGTGCGCCGACTATAGTCAGGCATTGGTCGCCATCCAGAAGGGAGTTCACGCCATGCAAGCCGTTCGCAGCATCCTTGTCGTTCTCGACCCCGAGCACGCCCACAGCCGCGCCCTGACCCGGGCCAAGCTGATCGCCGGCGTGACCGGCGCTCGCCTGCACCTGCTTATGTGCGACAAGAAGCATGACCACAGTGCGCTACTGAGCCTGCTCAGCAGCCAGTTGCATGATGACGGGTATGACAATGTCACCCACGAGCAGGCCTGGCACGACGCCCTGCATGAATCCATCATCAGTGTGCAGCAGGCCGAAGGTTGCAATCTGGTCATCAAGGAACATCGGCCGGATAACCCGCTACGCAAGGCACTGCTCACGCCCAGTGACTGGAAACTGCTGCGTCAGTGCCCTTGTGCGGTGCTGATGGTCAAGAGTGAGCGGCCGTGGACTGGCGGGGTGATCCTGGCAGCGGTGGATGTGGGCAACCAGGATGAAGACCACCGCAGGCTGCATGCGAGCATCATCGACCATGGCTATGAGATTGCCAGCCTGGCCAAAGGTGAGCTTCATGTGATCAGCGCACACCCCTCGCCCATGCTGTCGGCGTCAGACCCGGTTTACCAGCTTACCGAGACCATCGAACAGCGGTATCGCGATGCCTGCAAGGCCTTCCAGGCAGAGTTCGACATCAGCGAGGAGCGCCTGCACGTAGCGGAGGGGCCGGCTGATGTACTGATTCCCTTTACCGAGAAGAAGTACGACGCCGTGGTGACCATCATCGGTACCGTGGCGCGGACAGGCATTTCCGGGGCTTTGATCGGTAATACCGCTGAAGTGGTGCTCGACGCCCTCGAAGGCGATGTACTGGTGCTCAAGAGCGAGGAAGTGACAGCGCACCTTGCCGAATTGGCTCGTGGTTGAAGCGCTATAAAACCCTGAAAAGACAAAACCCCTACCTGCATGCGCAGATAGGGGTTTTGCGAAATGAATCTTGACGATGACCTACTCTCACATGGGGAAACCCCACACTACCATCGGCGATGCATCGTTTCACTACTGAGTTCGGGATGGGATCAGGTGGTTCCAATGCTCTATGGTCGTCAAGAAATTCGGTTGCCCAGAATGTCTTGTGAACACTCTTGGCTAATTCGGATATGTGATTTGTGATGTTGCGAACTTTCGGGTCTTTCGTCTTCACCACCACAATTCGGCTTACGCGCAAATTGCTTGGGTGTTATATGGTCAAGCCTCACGGGCAATTAGTATTGGTTAGCTCAACGCCTCACAGCGCTTACACACCCAACCTATCAACGTCGTAGTCTTCGACGGCCCTTCAGGGGATTCAAGATCCCAGTGAGATCTCATCTTGAGGCAAGTTTCCCGCTTAGATGCTTTCAGCGGTTATCTCTTCCGAACATAGCTACCCGGCAATGCCACTGGCGTGACAACCGGAACACCAGAGGTTCGTCCACTCCGGTCCTCTCGTACTAGGAGCAGCCCCTCTCAAATCTCAAACGTCCACGGCAGATAGGGACCGAACTGTCTCACGACGTTCTAAACCCAGCTCGCGTACCACTTTAAATGGCGAACAGCCATACCCTTGGGACCGGCTTCAGCCCCAGGATGTGATGAGCCGACATCGAGGTGCCAAACACCGCCGTCGATATGAACTCTTGGGCGGTATCAGCCTGTTATCCCCGGAGTACCTTTTATCCGTTGAGCGATGGCCCTTCCATACAGAACCACCGGATCACTAAGACCTACTTTCGTACCTGCTCGACGTGTTTGTCTCGCAGTCAAGCGCGCTTTTGCCTTTATACTCTACGACCGATTTCCGACCGGTCTGAGCGCACCTTCGTACTCCTCCGTTACTCTTTGGGAGGAGACCGCCCCAGTCAAACTACCCACCATACACTGTCCTCGATCCGGATAACGGACCTGAGTTAGAACCTCAAGGTTGCCAGGGTGGTATTTCAAGGATGGCTCCATGAGAACTGGCGTCCCCACTTCAAAGCCTCCCACCTATCCTACACAAGCAAGCTCAAAGTCCAGTGCAAAGCTATAGTAAAGGTTCACGGGGTCTTTCCGTCTAGCCGCGGATACACTGCATCTTCACAGCGATTTCAATTTCACTGAGTCTCGGGTGGAGACAGCGCCGCCATCGTTACGCCATTCGTGCAGGTCGGAACTTACCCGACAAGGAATTTCGCTACCTTAGGACCGTTATAGTTACGGCCGCCGTTTACCGGGGCTTCGATCAAGAGCTTCGCTTGCGCTAACCCCATCAATTAACCTTCCGGCACCGGGCAGGCGTCACACCCTATACGTCCACTTTCGTGTTTGCAGAGTGCTGTGTTTTTAATAAACAGTCGCAGCGGCCTGGTATCTTCGACCGGCATGGGCTTACGGAGCAAGTCCTTCACCCTCGCCGGCGCACCTTCTCCCGAAGTTACGGTGCCATTTTGCCTAGTTCCTTCACCCGAGTTCTCTCAAGCGCCTTGGTATTCTCTACCTAACCACCTGTGTCGGTTTGGGGTACGGTTCCCAGTTATCTGAAGCTTAGGAGCTTTTCTTGGAAGCATGGCATCAACCACTTCGCGCTCTAAAGAGCACTCGTCATCAGCTCTCGGCCTTGAGATCCCGGATTTGCCTAAGATCTCAGCCTACCACCTTAAACTTGGACAACCAACGCCAAGCTGGCCTAGCCTTCTCCGTCCCTCCATCGCAATAACTGGAAGTACAGGAATATTAACCTGTTTTCCATCGACTACGCTTTTCAGCCTCGCCTTAGGGACCGACTAACCCTGCGTCGATTAACGTTGCGCAGGAAACCTTGGTCTTTCGGCGTGGGAGTTTTTCACTCCCATTGTCGTTACTCATGTCAGCATTCGCACTTCTGATACCTCCAGCAAGCTTCTCAACTCACCTTCACAGGCTTACAGAACGCTCCTCTACCGCATCACCAAAAGGTGATACCCGTAGCTTCGGTGCATGGTTTGAGCCCCGTTACATCTTCCGCGCAGGCCGACTCGACTAGTGAGCTATTACGCTTTCTTTAAAGGGTGGCTGCTTCTAAGCCAACCTCCTAGCTGTCTAAGCCTTCCCACATCGTTTCCCACTTAACCATGACTTTGGGACCTTAGCTGACGGTCTGGGTTGTTTCCCTTTTCACGACGGACGTTAGCACCCGCCGTGTGTCTCCCATGCTCGGCACTTGTAGGTATTCGGAGTTTGCATCGGTTTGGTAAGTCGGGATGACCCCCTAGCCGAAACAGTGCTCTACCCCCTACAGTGATACATGAGGCGCTACCTAAATAGCTTTCGAGGAGAACCAGCTATCTCCGAGCTTGATTAGCCTTTCACTCCGATCCACAGGTCATCCGCTAACTTTTCAACGGTAGTCGGTTCGGTCCTCCAGTCAGTGTTACCTAACCTTCAACCTGCCCATGGATAGATCGCCCGGTTTCGGGTCTATACCCAGCGACTAAAGCGCCCTATTAAGACTCGCTTTCGCTACGCCTCCCCTATTCGGTTAAGCTCGCCACTGAATATAAGTCGCTGACCCATTATACAAAAGGTACGCAGTCACCTAACAAAGTAGGCTCCCACTGCTTGTACGCATACGGTTTCAGGTTCTATTTCACTCCCCTCTCCGGGGTTCTTTTCGCCTTTCCCTCACGGTACTGGTTCACTATCGGTCAGTCAGTAGTATTTAGCCTTGGAGGATGGTCCCCCCATATTCAGACAAAGTTTCTCGTGCTCCGTCCTACTCGATTTCATTGATAAGAGATTTTCGTGTACGGGGCTATCACCCACTATGGCCGCACTTTCCAGAGCGTTCCACTAATCTCAAACCAACTTAAGGGCTGGTCCCCGTTCGCTCGCCACTACTAAGGGAATCTCGGTTGATTTCTTTTCCTCAGGGTACTTAGATGTTTCAGTTCCCCTGGTTCGCCTCTTGCACCTATGTATTCAGTACAAGATAACCAGCTTATGCTGGCTGGGTTCCCCCATTCAGAGATCTCTGGATCACAGTCTGTTTGCCGACTCCCCAAAGCTTATCGCAGGCTACCACGTCTTTCATCGCCTCTGACTGCCAAGGCATCCACCGTATGCGCTTCTTCACTTGACCATATAACCCCAAGCAATCTGGTTATACTGTGAAGACGACATTCGCCGAAAATTCGCATTTCGCTCAATTAAGAGCAGAACTCACAAATTTTACCTTAGCCTGATCACACACCAGTGAAAGTGCGTGTCAGTCTATCTATCACATATCCGAATTTTTAAAGAACGATCTGACAAAAGTCAGAAATCAACATTCATTGCCGAATGTTCATTTCTAAGTTCTGAGCAGTGCTGCGAAACCTGAAAGAGTGGTGGAGCCAAGCGGGATCGAACCGCTGACCTCCTGCGTGCAAGGCAGGCGCTCTCCCAGCTGAGCTATGGCCCCATTTGACCAGCCGCACCAAGTAATTGGTAGGTCTGGGCAGATTTGAACTGCCGACCTCACCCTTATCAGGGGTGCGCTCTAACCAACTGAGCTACAGACCTATAACAGGGTTGCGTTACAGCATCGTCTTTACACAATGAATCAAGCAATTCGTGTGGGAGCTCATCAGCAGGCTGATGTCGTCGATTAAGGAGGTGATCCAGCCGCAGGTTCCCCTACGGCTACCTTGTTACGACTTCACCCCAGTCATGAATCACACCGTGGTAACCGTCCTCCCGAAGGTTAGACTAGCTACTTCTGGTGCAACCCACTCCCATGGTGTGACGGGCGGTGTGTACAAGGCCCGGGAACGTATTCACCGCAACATTCTGATTTGCGATTACTAGCGATTCCGACTTCACGCAGTCGAGTTGCAGACTGCGATCCGGACTACGATCGGTTTTGTGAGATTAGCTCCACCTCGCGGCTTGGCAACCCTCTGTACCGACCATTGTAGCACGTGTGTAGCCCAGGCCGTAAGGGCCATGATGACTTGACGTCATCCCCACCTTCCTCCGGTTTGTCACCGGCAGTCTCCTTAGAGTGCCCACCATAACGTGCTGGTAACTAAGGACAAGGGTTGCGCTCGTTACGGGACTTAACCCAACATCTCACGACACGAGCTGACGACAGCCATGCAGCACCTGTGTCAGAGTTCCCGAAGGCACCAATCCATCTCTGGAAAGTTCTCTGCATGTCAAGGCCTGGTAAGGTTCTTCGCGTTGCTTCGAATTAAACCACATGCTCCACCGCTTGTGCGGGCCCCCGTCAATTCATTTGAGTTTTAACCTTGCGGCCGTACTCCCCAGGCGGTCAACTTAATGCGTTAGCTGCGCCACTAAAATCTCAAGGATTCCAACGGCTAGTTGACATCGTTTACGGCGTGGACTACCAGGGTATCTAATCCTGTTTGCTCCCCACGCTTTCGCACCTCAGTGTCAGTATCAGTCCAGGTGGTCGCCTTCGCCACTGGTGTTCCTTCCTATATCTACGCATTTCACCGCTACACAGGAAATTCCACCACCCTCTACCATACTCTAGCTCGCCAGTTTTGGATGCAGTTCCCAGGTTGAGCCCGGGGCTTTCACATCCAACTTAACGAACCACCTACGCGCGCTTTACGCCCAGTAATTCCGATTAACGCTTGCACCCTCTGTATTACCGCGGCTGCTGGCACAGAGTTAGCCGGTGCTTATTCTGTCGGTAACGTCAAAACAGCAAGGTATTAACTTACTGCCCTTCCTCCCAACTTAAAGTGCTTTACAATCCGAAGACCTTCTTCACACACGCGGCATGGCTGGATCAGGCTTTCGCCCATTGTCCAATATTCCCCACTGCTGCCTCCCGTAGGAGTCTGGACCGTGTCTCAGTTCCAGTGTGACTGATCATCCTCTCAGACCAGTTACGGATCGTCGCCTTGGTGAGCCATTACCTCACCAACTAGCTAATCCGACCTAGGCTCATCTGATAGCGCAAGGCCCGAAGGTCCCCTGCTTTCTCCCGTAGGACGTATGCGGTATTAGCGTTCCTTTCGAAACGTTGTCCCCCACTACCAGGCAGATTCCTAGGCATTACTCACCCGTCCGCCGCTGAATCGAAGAGCAAGCTCTTCTCATCCGCTCGACTTGCATGTGTTAGGCCTGCCGCCAGCGTTCAATCTGAGCCATGATCAAACTCTTCAGTTCAATACTGCTTGGGTTTTTAAGAAACCCTAAACTTGGCTCAGCAATCTCAAATGACTATGTGATTTCTCGCATGGCCACTTGTGATGCTGATAATCTTTTTGACTATCAGTCCGTACTCACAAGCACCCACACGAATTGCTTGATTCAATTTGTTAAAGAGCGTTTGGTTAAGAGCTTTTCGTCTCAACCGAGGCGCGCATTCTACGCTTTCCTCATTTACTGTCAAGCGTTTATTTGAAGTTATTTCCGAGAAACTCGTTTAGCTTCAACCGCTTAACTCGCTGCGATCTCTCGTAGCGGGAGGCGAATCATACAGCGTTACAACCTGCTGTCAACCACCTTTTTCACCGCTGCCGATCGTGAGACCGAAACGCTTCCGGAGCTTTCGAATCGCTTAACTCATTGAATTTCAAGGAGTTTTGCGTTCCGTTGTCGCTGGAAGTGGGGCGCATTATAAGGGGATCTGAAACCCCGTCAACCTTTAATTTCATGAAACTGAAATAAAGAGGTAACACCAAGCCCGCAACGCCCCTGCTCGCACAAGAGATAACCTTCCCTTGCACATCCCACCGCAAATTGCGCACTATATTGCTCACCCCGCCGTACAACCATGGACCCTCCCCCTACAATGAACACCCCCCAACGCAGCCTGGCCGCCACCCTGTTCCCCATCGGCCTGCTGCTGATCGCCATGGCTTCCATCCAATCCGGCGCCTCGCTGGCCAAAAGCATGTTCCCTGTCGTAGGCGCACAAGGTACCACCACCCTGCGTCTGATCTTCGCCAGCATCATCATGCTATTGCTGCTGCGCCCCTGGCGAGCACGATTGGACGCCAGCACTCTGCGCAGCGTGATCATCTATGGCATGGCCTTGGGCGGAATGAATTTCCTCTTCTATATGTCACTGCGCAGCGTGCCCTTGGGGATCGCCGTGGCGCTCGAATTCACCGGCCCACTGGCCGTAGCACTATGGGCCTCGCGCCGGGCGCTGGACTTTGTCTGGATTGGCCTGGCGGTAGTTGGCCTGCTGTTGCTGATCCCCGTCGGCCAGTCCGGCGCCAGCATCGACCTGTTGGGTGCCGGCTACGCACTGGGGGCAGGCGTATGTTGGGCGCTCTACATTCTATATGGCCAGCGCGCGGGCGCCGAAAATGGCATCCAGACTGCCGCACTGGGGGTAGTCATCGCCGCGCTGTTCGTTGCCCCCATCGGCATCGTCCATGCCGGCAGCGCACTGCTCACACCGGCTTTGCTACCTGTGGCGCTGGGCGTCGCGATTTTGTCGACCGCGCTCCCCTATAGCCTGGAAATGGTCGCTCTGACCCGCATGCCCGCACGTACATTCGGCACCTTGATGAGCATTGAACCGGCATTTGGTGCCCTTTCAGGCTTGCTGTTCCTGGGCGAGAAACTCACCACCTGGCAATGGCTGGCGATCCTCGCCATCATCACCGCATCGGTCGGTGCAACACTGTCGATGAGACGAGAAACAGCACCCGTCGTGGCCGCCGACTGATTTGAGAAATATTTGCATTTAAAACATGCCTGGCCTTGTACCGCTCCCGTCTGCTGATTAAGCTGTCACAAAATCATAATCAAGACGCTATCTACTTGGCTGCAAAAGGACGCAGGGGAATCTCAGGGAAGACTCGAAGCGCTGACGACAGGCCCAGGTATGTAACCGGGCCCGCATAAGGACAGGAATGAAACGTATTTTTCTCATCCTGGCCATCTTGGCCATTGCTGGATGTGCCGCGACTGCCAAGACCGAGGTGAAGCGGGGGAAAAAGGGCATGCACATCAACTGCTCGGGGCTCTCTTCGTCGTGGGACAAGTGCTACAGCAAAGCCGCTAGCGCCTGTAGCAGCAAAGGCTACAAAGTCATCGCCCGCTCTGGCGACAGCGATGAAGAGCCCGGCGACTATATCTTCGGCATCAACCCCGCCGGCTATACCAGCCGCAGCATGATCGTGATCTGCAAGTAGATATGAAAGGGCAGCCTCCGGGCTGCCCTTTTCGTTGCTGTCAGATCGGTGCGGTGCGCCGCTTCAGCCACTCCAGCGCATCACCCTGGAGCAGCGGCGATAGCCGCTCCCGCACGGTCTCGTGATAGCGATCGAGCCAGGCGATATCTTCGCTGCTCAGCCCTTCGCGCAACAGGCAGCGAGTATCGATCGGGCACAAGGTCAAGGTTTCGAATTCGAGGAAATCACCGAACGCACTGCTGCCTGCCTCGCGATTGACCACCAGGTTCTCGATCCGTACCCCCCACTGTCCCGGTCGATAAGTGCCAGGCTCGATCGAGCTGATCATCCCCGGCTGCATCGCCGTCTGTGGCATGGCCGCCGCCTGGTAGGCAATCACCTGCGGCCCTTCGTGCACATTCATGAAGTAGCCCACACCATGGCCGGTGCCATGCCCATAATCGACTTGGTCGGCCCAGATCGGCGCCCGCGCGATGGCGTCGAGCAAAGGTGAAAGAATGCCGCGAGGGAACTTCGCCCGCGACAGCGCGATCATGCCCTTGAGCACCCGCGTGCAATCGGCCTTCTGTTCATGGTTGGGCTCACCGATGGGCACCATCCGCGTGATGTCTGTGGTGCCACCCAGGTACTGGCCACCGGAATCGATCAACAGCAGGCCATTCCCTTCAACAATCGCATGCGATTGATGAGTGGCATGGTAATGGGGCATTGCACCGTTGGCGTTGTAGGCCGCAATGGTCGAGAAGCTCAACGATACGAAGCCAGGCCGCCGGGCACGCGCCTCGCTCAGTTTCTCGTCGATGGTCAGCTCGGTAATCTCCTGCTGCCCCTGATGGGCTTCGAACCAGGCAAAGAATTCGCACAGTGCCGCGCCGTCCTGCTCCATGGCTTTGCGAATGTGAACAAGATCCCCCTCCCCCTTGCGCGACTTGCTCAAGGTCGTGGGATTGATGGCTTCAATCAGCCTCACCTCGTTCGCAAGATGGTCCAGCAAACCACAGGTGACACGCGCCGGGTCCACCATCAAACTGCTTTCAGCGGGGATTGCCGCCAGCGCGCTGCGCACCTCGGTGTAGTCGCACACTTCGATGTGGTCGGCCTTCAGTACCTGGCTCAGATGCTCATCGACCTTGTCCTTGCCTACGAACAGGTAGGTATTGTCCTGACCGATCAATGCAAATGAGACAAACACCGGATTGTAGGAAACATCGCTGCCACGCAAGTTGAACAGCCAGGCAATGTCATCGAGCGTGGCAATAAAATGCCAATCAGCACCCTTGTCCTGCAGCGTGCGACGCAGCTCGGCAAGCTTTTGCGCACGATTGACCGTGGCGTGCGGCGCCAAGTGCTGGTACACCGGATTAGCCGGCAAGGGCGGCCGGTCAGTCCAGACCTGCTCAAACAAATCAAGATCGGTTCGCAGGCTCACACCTCGGGCCTGCAAGCGCTCGTTCAGTTGACGCGCCGAAGCCAAAGCCATCACCGCGCCGTCCACGGCAACCGTGCCTTGAACATGCTCGCCCAACCACTCAAGCGCCCCCGGCTGCCCGGGCCGCAGCTTCATCAGTTCGATACCGCTACCCGCCAGCTCTTTATCCGCCTGCTCCCAATAACGGCTGTCAGCCCACACCCCGGCGAAGTCCGCAGTCACCACCAGCGTGCCCACCGAACCGTAGAAACCGGACAACCATTGCCGCCCCTGCCAATGGCCCGGCAGGTATTCGGACAAATGCGGGTCGGCGGAAGGTACCAAAAGGGCATCGACCCCCTCGCGGGCCATGACCTGACGCACTCGGGCCAGACGCGCCGGTACGGATTCCTGAAGGGGGGACTGACTGTTCATGCGCACTCCTGCGGACACATCTCGACTGATCCAGGCCATCGATAATGGAACAGGCGGCCACCGCCCGCAATCTTCAAGACCGGAACAGGGCCAGGATTGCCCCATGCGCCGTGCAAACCGCCGATCAATCCCGCTGAACTTTGCCCCGCAGATGCCTTCATAGCCCATACACACTTCAGTGCACGCGAGGCCCTCATGCCCCACTCCCGCGAGCCGAAAACCGCTGTCGCACTGCTCGACACCCGCGAGCACACTTCGGACCACGAACACGCCGTCCAGCTCAAGCTGGCCGACTGCCTTGCACAGTTGCTGAACCTGCCGCGAGCCCAACTCGATCAGCCACCAACCGAGCATGCCCACTACTATTACTTGGCCACCGACACCCTGATCGACCCGGCACGCTACGCACCACTGGGCATCCACAGCGAACGCGACTTGTTCGGCGGTTTGGTCAGCCACCCCTACATGGCCACCAAGGCCATCTCCCATCCCCTGCCCGCCGGGGCAAGCTTCCCGCCGGGCTGGACCAATGCGTTCGCCCAGGATGCCGGCAACGCCTTGCTGCGGGGCTACACAGTCTTCAGCAAGAACGACGCGCGCCGTGCCGCCGCCTTGCTACTTGCCGAAGGCCGAATTCGCATCAAGCCAGTGCTGGCCTGCGCCGGTCGTGGCCAACAGGTCATCACCCGGCTTGAAGCATTGGAAACACTGCTGCAGCCGATGGACGAGCAACAGCTCGCCGTATGGGGCCTGGTGCTGGAAGAAGACCTGAGCGACGTCGAGACCTTCAGCGTCGGCCAGGTTCGTGTGGCCGGGCTCACCCTGAGCTACCACGGCACCCAGCAGCTCACCCACGACCACGCCGGCACCGAGGTGTACGGTGGCTCCGACCTGCACGTAGTGCGCGGCGACTACCAGCAACTGCTGCAGTTGCCGCTGGAAGACCATCTGCGGCTGGCCATCAACCAGGCCATGGCCTACGAGCAGGCTGCCGAACGCCACTTCCCTGGCTTCATCGCCTCGCGACGCAACTACGACATCGCCCGCGGCACCGACCCGCACGGCCACCTGCGCAGCGGCGTGCTGGAGCAATCGTGGCGCCCAGGCGGGGCCAGCAGCGCGGAGATTCTCGCGTTGCAGGCTTTCGCCGACGACCCGGCCCTGCAACAAGTGCGCGCATCAACCCACGAAGTGTTCGGCGAAGCCCAACTTCCGGCCGACGCCACGCTCTTCTATCAGGGGCATGACAGTGAACTGGGACAACTCAGCAAATATGCACGGATCCGCGACCATGACCATCGAAAGTGAAACCATCGAACTGGCCGTCGAAGGTGAATGCATCGCCGGCACCTTGGTCAGCCCCGGCAGCAAGATGCCGGGCATCCTTTTCGTCCACGGCTGGGGTGGCAGCCAGCAGCGCGACCTGGCGCGGGCCCGACAGATTACCGGGCTGGGTTGCGTGTGCATGACCTTCGACCTGCGCGGCCACGAGAAGACGCAAAGCCAGCGCCTGACCGTCACCCGCGAGCAGAACCTCGCCGACCTGCTGGCCGCCTACGACCGCCTCGCCAACCACCCCGCAGTCGACCCCGCCGCCATGGCCGTCATCGGCAGCAGTTATGGCGGCTACCTGGCTACCCTGCTCACCCGCCACCGAGCGGTGAAATGGTTGGCGCTGAGGGTGCCGGCACTGTACTGGGACGATGAATGGAACAGCCCCAAGCAGGCACTGGACCGTCAACGCCTCAACGCCTATCGCCTGCGCGCCTTGAGCCCGGCCGACAACAGCGCCCTTGCCGCCTGCGCGGAATTCGCCGGCGATGTGCTGCTGGTGGAGTCCGAACAGGACGACTATGTACCGCACAGCACCCTGATGAGCTACCGCTCGGCGTTCGTCAGCGCACATTCGCTGACTCACCGCACCGTCGATGGCGCCGATCACGCGCTATCGAGCGAAGAGAGCCAGAAAGCCTACAGCGCGATACTGAACGCATGGATCAGCGAGATGGTCATCGGCGCACGCCTGGACCGCTACCCACACTACGCGCCCTGGTACGCCTGAGCCTCGCCGACCTGGCAGTGCAGGCCGCCATCCGCCCCCCGCACCAGGCTACGCAAGGTCTGGTAGGCCGCGAAGTTGACGCCTCGGGCCTGGTGCTGACGCAACAGCTCGAGGAACGGCTCCTCGACGAAACAACTGGCGGCCGCCGCCCAAGCAACCCGCGACTGCCATTGCAGGTATTGGAGCACCCGACAGCCGTCATCACTGGCCTGGATGCTGACGCCCTGCAAACCGTCACAGCGTTGCGCCAATTGCTCGCTGCGCACGACCAGGGCCTGGGCCAGCATCTGCTGATGCCCAGGTGGGACGTCGTACTCGATCATCTGGGTGAACCACAGGGAAGGGGCATTTAGCACCATGGACTGTCTCCTTGCTTGGGCCACTATCAGCCTATTGGCACGCAGGTTAAAACCTCCAGTTAACTCAAGGTCAAGGACTTTTTCCTTGACGACACCCTCCCCCCCGGAATGGTGTGCCACCGCGCAACCAGCAGGATCGGCTGAGCCTCACTCACTGCCAACCGCAAAACGCCGTCGGTAGTCACTGGGGGTCATGCCGGTGAGGCGCTGGAACACCTTGCGAAAGGCGCCGGGGTCCTGATAGCCGACGCCCCAGGCGATCTGGTCGACACTGCGCCGGGTGAACTCCAGCAGCCGGCAGGCCCGGCCAACCCGCACTTGCTGGGCATACTCGGTGGGACGCAGGCCGGTGGCGGCACGAAAGCGCCGCAGGAAAGTGCGCGGTTCGAGCCCTGCACAGCGGGCCATGTCGGCCAGGCCGGCGACGCGAGCCTGCTCACCCTGCAACCAATGCTGCACCCGCAGCACCGCCTCGTCGCCATGTTCCAGCCGCGGGGTGAACAGCGCCCCCGGCACAGGCGCCGGTGCCGGCTCCACCGCCAGGTAGCGTGCGGTCTCACGGGCCAGGGTGTGGCCAAGGAAGCGCTCGATCAGGTGCAGCCCCAGGTCGGTCCAGGCCATCAGGCCAGCGGACGTGACGATATCGCCATCGTCCAGCAGTGGCTGGCTGGTCGCCACACGCACTTTGGGGAAGCGCTCGCTCAGGGCCTGGGCGTAGTTCCAGTGGGTGCAGGCCGAACGCCCGTCGAGCAGGCCGCTGCCCGCTATCAGGAACACCCCGATGCACACCGAAGCCAGCACCGTCCCCTGGCCATGCAAGTCGCAGAGTGCGGGGCGATGAGCGGCCAGCAGTTCGCCGGAAGGCGTCGCAGCAAGGCTGGGGGGAATCAACATAGCCCGTGGTGCATGCCCGGCCTGCGGCAGGCTGTCGTGAATGACCTGCAGTTGCCCAGCGGCATCGAGCTGCCAGTGGCTGACACGCAGCAGCGGCAACTGGTGTTCACCCAGTTCGGCCGCCACCCGGTTGGCCACCGTGAACAGGTCGGTCAAACCATGCACCGCCGCACTCTGGGCACCCGGGTACACCAGCACGCCAATTTCCAGGCTGTCAGTTTTTGCCGTCATTGTGTCGCTCGCGCCAATCCTCGATCCGATCGTTCAAGCCTATAACTATCAGCAGTTCATCACTACTGCCGAAGGAGGCACCATGAGCAAGCAGGCACTGATCATCATCGACATCCAGAACGACTACTTCCCGGGTGGTAAATGGACCCTCGACGGCGCCGAGGCTGCCGCCGACAACGCCGCACGACTGCTTGACGCTGCGCGTAAACGGGGCGACCTGGTGGTTCACGTGCGTCACGAGTTCGAAAGCAGCGACGCCCCCTTCTTCACCCCAGGCTCGGCCGGTGCACGGATTCACCACAAGGTCGAAGCTGCCAACAACGAGGCCGTGGTGCTCAAGCACAAGGTCAACAGCTTCCGTGACACCAACCTGAAGGCGCTGCTCGACCAGCATGATGTCAAGGCGCTGACCATCGCCGGCAGCATGAGCCATATGTGTGTCGATGCCGCCACCCGGGCGGCCGCAGACTACGGCTATGACGTCACCGTGGCCCATGACGCCTGCGCCACCCTGCCGCTGGCGTTCGACGGCAAGCAGGTGCCAGCCGCCGAGGTGCACGCCTCGGCGATGGCCGCACTGGCCTTCGCCTACGCCAAGGTGGTCAGCACCGACGAACTGCTCAAGGGTTGACCGCTCAGATCACCACATTGCGCACGAAGCGCACGGCCAGTTGACCATCGTTGCGATAGGCATAGCGGCAGTTGCTGGGGAACACATGGAACTGGCCGGTAATCAGGTGGTGCTCGACGCCTTCAATGACCAGCGTCAGCTGCCCTTCGGCGACGTAGATCTGTTCGCTCCAACCCGCCGCGTCGGCCTCGCTGGTGTAGCACTCGCCGGGCGCCAGGGTCCACTCCCACAGCTCTGCCTCGCGCCGGGCCGGGCTGCTGCCCAGCAGCACCGCCCGGCTACCGGGGTGTTCACCGGCCCAGGCCAACTCGTCGATGCGGCTCGGGTCGCGTTGGTCGGGCGCCTGGATCAGCGTGCTGAAAGCCACACCCAACGCCTCGGCAATCAGGTCGAGGGTGGTCAGGCTGACATTCTTCTCGCCGGCCTCGATAGCCACCAGCATTCGCCGGCTGACCCCGGAACGCTCGGCCAGGGCCGCCTGGCTGAGGCCGGCGTCGCCCCGCAGGCGGCGAACATTCTGGCTGACATGCTGCAACACCGAGGCACGGTGTTCGGTTTCTTTGTGCACTATATTGCTCACTAACAGGGGTTGCGCAGTATACTGCCCACTTTGCGGCGGATTGTGCGCCGCCCCTGCCGAGCACGCAAGCCCATGAACCAAGCCACCTACAGCAAGCCCGCCGCCTCCTTCCGCCTGAGCAAGGCCGAGTTGGTGCTGGTATTCATCACCATGCTCTGGGGTGGCACCTTCCTGATCGTGCATACGGTCATGAGCGTCAGCGGGCCGATGTTCTTCGTCGGCCTGCGCTTCGCCGCCGCCGCGTTGTTCGTCGGCCTGGTGTCGGCGCGTTCGCTGCCCGGGCTGACCTTCACCGAACTCAAGGCCGGCATGCTCATCGGCGTGTCGATCATGCTCGGCTACGGCTTGCAGACCATGGGCCTGCAGACCATCAGCAGCAGCCAGTCGGCGTTCATCACCGCGCTGTACGTGCCCTTCGTGCCACTGCTGCAATGGCTGGTGCTGGGGCGCCGCCCAGGGCTGATGCCGAGCCTGGGCATCTGCCTGGCCTTCGCCGGCCTGATGCTGCTGGCAGGCCCCGAAGGCGGCAGCTTGCACTTCAGCGAAGGCGAGCTGGTGACGCTGGTCAGCGCCGTGGCGATTGCCGGCGAGATCATCCTGATCAGCCGTTATGCCGGCAAGGTCGATGTGCGCCGGGTCACCGTGGTGCAACTGGCGACTGCCTCGGCGCTGGCATTCCTGATGATCGTGCCGACCCAGGAGCCGCTCCCCGACTTCTCCTGGTTGCTGCTGGTCAGCGCCGTAGGCCTGGGTGCCATGAGCGCGGTGATCCAGGTGGCGATGAACTGGGCGCAGCAGTCGGTTTCGCCCACACGCGCCACCTTGATCTATGCCGGCGAGCCGGTGTGGGCCGGCGTTGTCGGGCGCATTGCCGGCGAGCGCCTGCCGGGGGTAGCGCTGATCGGCGGGCTGCTGATCGTGCTGGCGGTGGTGGTAAGCGAGCTGAAGATCCGGCGCAGTGACGAGGCCGCCGCATTGCAGGACGACGACGAGCGTCAACGTGAAGCCGGGCTGTGATGCGGCCAACACCCGCTATGCTTTGTAAAGAACTGTTATAAAAAAACAGCTTGTCACAGCACATTTGTAGGATCCTGCAACCGCTTGCGTGTTGGTGATACACACCCCGGCACGTATGATCCTTGGCAAACTTCTCAGAACAGAACGCTATGTCATTGATTGTGCTATTGCTTCTGCCCTTCGTTGGCAGTTGCCTGGCGGCTGTCCTGCCGCACAACGCACGCAACGCAGAGTCCATTCTCGCCGGGCTCGTCGCCCTGGTCGGCACCGTCCAGGTGGCGTTGCTGTACCCCCAGATCGCCGACGGCGGCGTCATTCGCGAGGAACTGCTGTGGCTGCCCAGCCTGGGCATGAACCTGGTGCTGCGCATGGACGGCTTCGCCTGGCTGTTCAGCTTGCTGGTGCTGGGCATCGGCACCCTGGTGTCGCTCTACGCGCGCTACTACATGTCTCCCCAGGACCCTGTGCCGCGCTTCTTCGCCTTCTTCCTGGCGTTCATGGGCGCCATGCTCGGCCTGGTGATTTCCGGCAACCTGATCCAGCTGGTGTTCTTCTGGGAACTCACCAGCCTGTTCTCCTTCCTGCTGATCGGCTACTGGCACCACCGCGCCGACGCCCGCCGCGGCGCCTACATGGCGCTGATGGTCACCGGTGCCGGCGGCTTGTGCCTGCTGGTCGGGGCCCTGCTGCTCGGCCATGTGGTCGGCAGCTACGACCTGGACAAGGTCCTGGCTGCCGGCGACACCATCCGCCAGCATGCGCTGTACCCGGTGCTGCTGCCCCTGATCCTGATCGGCGCCCTGAGCAAGAGCGCGCAATTTCCCTTCCAGTTCTGGCTGCCCCACGCCATGGCGGCGCCCACCCCGGTCTCGGCTTACCTGCACTCGGCGACCATGGTCAAGGCCGGGGTGTTCCTGTTGGCCCGGCTATGGCCGGTGCTGTCGGGCAGCGAAGAATGGTTCTGGATCGTCGGCGGTGCCGGCGCCGCCACCCTGTTACTCGGCGCATTCGCCGCGATGTTCCAGAACGACCTCAAGGGCCTGCTGGCCTACTCGACCATCAGCCACCTGGGCCTGATCACCCTGCTGCTGGGCCTGAACAGCCCGCTGGCCGCCGTGGCCGCGGTGTTCCACATTCTCAACCACGCCACCTTCAAAGCCTCGCTGTTCATGGCCGCCGGGATCATCGACCACGAAAGCGGCACCCGTGACATCCGCCGCTTGAGCGGCTTGTTCCGCATGGTGCCGTTCACCGCCACCCTGGCCATGGTCGCCAGCGCCTCGATGGCCGGCGTGCCGTTGATGAACGGCTTCCTGTCCAAGGAAATGTTCTTCGCCGAGACCGTGTTCATCAGTTCAACCGCCTGGGTCGAGGCCGCCCTGCCGGTGATCGCCACCCTGGCCGGCACCTTCAGCGTGGCCTATGCGCTGCGCTTCACCGTCGACGTGTTCTTCGGGCCTAAGGCAGAGGACTTGCCGCACACGCCCCACGAGCCACCGCGCTGGATGCGCGCACCGGTCGAGCTGCTGGTACTCACCTGCCTGGTGGTCGGCATCTTCCCGGCGCAATCGGTCGGCCCGCTGCTGGCCGCCGCCGCCCTGCCAGTGGTCGGTGGCACCCTGCCGGAATACAGCCTGGCCGTCTGGCACGGCTGGAACGCACCGCTGATGATGAGCCTGATCGCTATGTGCGGCGGCATCCTCCTCTACCTGCTGCTGCGCAAGCAATTGCAACGTGGCCGCTTCGCCAAGCCACCGCTGATCGGCCGTTTCAACGGCAAGCACCTGTTCGAGCAGGGCCTGGTGCACCTGATGTTGCTGGCCCGGCACATCGAGCGGTTGCTGACCACCCGCCGCCTGCAGACCCAACTGTTCATGCTGGTGCTGGCGGCCTTCATCGCCGGCCTCATACCCTTGCTGTACAACGGCCTGAGCTGGGGCGACCGGCCGAAAATCCCCGGCTCAGGGGTGTTCGTCGCGCTGTGGCTGATCGCCATCGCCTGCGCCATCGGCGCCGCCTACCAAGCCAAGTACCACCGCCTCGCGGCGCTGATCATGGTCAGCGTCTGCGGCCTGATGACCTGCATCACCTTCGTCTGGTTCTCTGCCCCCGACCTTGCACTCACGCAGTTGGCGGTCGAAGTAGTGACCACCGTCCTGCTGCTGCTCGGCCTGCGCTGGCTGCCCCGGCGTATCGAAGGCGTATCGCCACTGCCCGGCAGCCAGGACCGCGCACGCCTGCGTCGCCTGCGCGACCTGGTGCTGGCGGTGCTGGTCGGTGGCGGCATGGCGCTGTTGTCGTACGCCATGCTCACCCGCCCCACGCCCAACGACATCTCCTCGTTCTACCTCAGCCGGGCCCTGCCACAAGGCGGTGGCACCAATGTGGTCAACGTGATGCTGGTGGACTTCCGCGGCTTCGACACCCTCGGCGAGATCACCGTGCTGGTGGCCGTGGCACTCACCGTGTTCGCCCTGCTGCGCCGCTTCCGCCCGCCCAAGGAGAGCATGCAGCTGCCTGCCCAGCAGCGCCAGCTGGCGCCGGACGTGGTCACCGACCTGGTCAACCCGCGTCACGCCACCGACACCGCGCTGGGCTTCATGATGGTGCCGGCCGCCCTGGTGCGTCTGCTGCTGCCGATCGCCCTGCTGGTGTCGATGTACCTGTTCATGCGTGGCCATAACCAGCCGGGCGGCGGTTTTGTCGCCGGCCTGGTCATGTCCGTGGCGTTCATCCTGCAGTACATGGTCGCCGGCACCCAATGGGTGGAGGCGCAGATGAGCCTGCGTCCGCTGCGCTGGATGGGCACCGGCCTGCTGTGCGCCACCCTCACCGGGGCGGGCGCCATCGGCCTGGGCTACCCGTTCCTGACCACCCACACCGCCCATCTGCACCTGCCGCTGCTGGGTGACGTGCACGTGGCCAGCGCGTTGTTCTTCGACATCGGCGTATTCACCGTGGTGGTCGGCTCGACACTGCTCATCCTCACCGCGCTGGCGCACCAGTCGGTGCGTGCCTATCGCCCGGGCAATCCCGGCAAAACCAGTCAAGCAGGAGCCGCCTGATGGAAGAAGTCATTGCAGTCGCCATCGGCGTGCTGGCCGCCTCGGGGGTGTGGTTGATCCTGCGCCCGCGTACCTACCAGGTGATCATGGGCCTGTGCCTGCTGTCCTACGGGGTCAACCTGTTCATCTTCAGCATGGGCAGCCTGTTCATCGGCAAGGAGCCGATCATCAAGGACGGCGTCACCCAGGACCTGCTGCACTACACCGACCCGCTGCCCCAGGCGCTGGTGCTCACCGCCATCGTCATCAGCTTCGCCATGACCGCACTGTTCCTCGTGGTACTGCTGGCCTCGCGTGGTCTGACCGGCACCGACCATGTCGACGGTCGGGAGCGTGACGAATGAGTGGGATGAACCAATTGATCATCGCGCCGATCCTGCTGCCGCTGGTGACCGCGGCGCTGATGCTGCTGATCGGCGAGAAGCACCGCTGGCTGAAGGCGCGGCTGAACCTGCTGTCGACCTTCACTGGCCTTGCCATCGCCGTCACCCTGCTGATGTGGGTGCGCACCCAGGGCCAGGCCGAGTCCATCGGCGTGTACCTGCCGGGCAACTGGCCAGCGCCGTTCGGCATCGCCCTGGTGGTGGACCACCTGTCGGCGTTGCTGCTGGTATTGACCGGTATCGTCGGCAGCAGCGCGCTGTTGTTCGCCCGGGCCCGCTGGGACAGCGCCGGGGCCAGCTTCCACGCCCTGTTCCAGATCCAGCTGATGGGCCTGTACGGTGCCTTCCTGACCGCCGACCTGTTCAACCTGTTCGTGTTCTTCGAGGTGCTGCTGGCAGCCTCCTACGGCCTGCTGCTGCATGGCTCGGGGCGCGCGCGAGTGCGGGCCGGGCTGCATTACATCGCCATCAACCTGTTTGCCTCGTCGCTGTTCCTGGTTGGCGCCGCCATGCTTTATGGCGTCACCGGCACCCTGAACATGGCCGACCTGGCGCTCAAGGTACCGCTGGTGCCAGAAGCTGACCGCGGCCTGCTGCATGCGGGCGCTGCCATTCTCGCCATGGCCTTCCTGGCCAAGGCCGGGATCTGGCCGTTGAACTTCTGGCTGGTACCGGCCTACTCCTCGGCCAGCGCCCCCGTGGCGGCGCTGTTCGCGATCATGACCAAGGTCGGGCTGTATGCCGTGCTGCGCCTGTGGAGCCTGCTGTTCTCCGGGCAGGCCGGCGCCTCGGCGAACTTCGGCGGCGAGTGGCTGGTGTATGGCGGCCTGGCGACGCTGGCAGTGGCTGCAGCGTCGATCCTTGCCGCCCAGCGCCTGGAGCGGCTGGCGGCGCTGAGCATCCTGGTGTCGGCCGGCACACTGATGGCCGCCATCGGCTTCGGTCAACCGGTACTGACCGGCGCCGCGCTGTTCTACCTGGTCAGCTCCACCCTGGCCCTGTGCACGCTGTTCCTGCTGGCCGAACTGGTCGAGCGCTCGCGTTCGGCCAACGAGGCGCCGCTGGATGAAGAGGAGGATGCGATGCCTTCGCCGCTGGAGTCGCTGCACCCGCCCAAGGGCATCAACCTGGACGATGAACAGAAGGCGGTGATCGGCCAGATCATCCCCTGGACCATGGCCTTCCTTGGCCTGTGCTTCATCGCCTGCGCCCTGCTGATCATCGGCATGCCGCCGCTGTCGGGGTTCATCGGCAAACTCAACCTGATCAGCGCGCTGTTCAACCCGCAAGGGCTGGGTATCGCACCAGGGCAGCCGTTGGGCACCGCCGGCTGGACGCTGGTCACCCTGTTGATTCTGTCCGGCATGGCTTCGCTGATCGCCTTTGGCCGGGTCGGCATTCAGCGTTTCTGGAAGCCCGAGGAGCGCCAGTCACCCTTGCTGCGCCGCTATGAATGCCTGCCCATCGTCATCCTGCTGGGCCTGAGCATTTTCCTCAGCTTCAAGGCCGAACCGCTGCTGCGCTACACCCAGGACACCGCAGCCAGCCTGCAGGCCCCCGACGCCTACATCCAGGCCGTCATGGCCACCCGGCCAGTGCCTGGCCCAACCACCCTGAATGCGCAGGTGCAGCCATGAACCGACTGTTCCCTGCACCGCTGCTTTCGCTTTCGCTGTTTGTCCTGTGGCTGCTGCTGAACCTGTCGGTCAGCCCGGGCAACCTGCTACTGGGGGCCGCGCTGGGCATCCTTGCACCGATCCTGATGGCGCCCCTGCGTCCGCAGCATGCCCACATTCGCCGGCCGTTGGTGGTCGCACGGCTGATCGGCCGGGTGGGCATCGACGTGATCGTCTCCAACCTCCTGGTGGCCCGTGGCGTGCTGCGTGCCGGCAGCAACCCGCCACGCTCGGCCTTCGTCCATATCCCGCTGGCGCTGCGCGATGCCCACGGCCTGGCGGCACTGTCGATGATCACCACGGTGGTACCGGGCACGGTCTGGTCGGAGCTGGCCCTGGACCGCAGCGTACTGTTGCTGCACGTGTTTGACCTGGACGACGAAGCGGCGTTCATCGAGCACTTCAAGCGCACCTACGAACGCCCGCTGATGGAGATTTTCGAATGAGCGGCCTGCTTGCCAACGCCGTCCTCGCCAGCCTGTTCATCTTTGCCTTGGCCATGGGCCTGGCACTGATCCGACTGTTCCGCGGCCCCTCCGCCCAGGACCGGGTGCTGGCGCTGGACTACCTGTACATTCTGGCCATGCTGATGATGCTGGTGCTGGGCATCCGCTACGCCAGCGACACCTACTTCGAAGGCGCCCTGCTGATCGCCCTGTTCGGCTTCGTCGGCTCGTTCGCCCTGGCCAAATTCCTGCTGCGAGGCGAGGTGATCGAATGAGCGAAACCCTGGTGTTGCCGTTCTGGCTGGAGCTCACGGTTTCGGCGCTGCTGCTTGTCGGCAGCCTGTTCGCCCTGATCGGCGCGATCGGCCTGGTGCGGCTGAAAGATTACTTCCAGCGCATGCACCCGCCCGCGCTGGCCTCGACCATCGGTGCCTGGTGCGTGGCACTGGCGTCGATCCTGTACTTTTCAGAACTCAAGCAGAGCCCGGTGCTGCATGCCTGGCTGATCCCGATCCTGCTGTCGATCACCGTGCCGGTCACCACCCTGTTGCTGGCCCGGGCGGCGCTGTTTCGCAAGCGCACCTCTGGCGAGGATGTTCCGGAAGAGGTCAGCAGCGGGCGCGACCGGGGCAACTGAAACTATCGCGGGCTCAGCCGCCCGCCAGGCGCTGCAGCTCACGCCGCACCATCGCCGCATAAGGCGGTGGGCTGAGCTGGTAGAGCTCGCTGGCTACCCAGGCCAGCCAGGCGCCCTGCAGCGCTTCACGGCGCGCCAGCAACTGCTCGGCCTGGGCAATGGCCTGGGCCTGGTGACGACGGTGGAAGTCGGCACGCGAGCCCGGCGCCGCCAGGTCACTCATTCGCTGGCCTTGAAGGTGGTCAGCTCGCCCTTGCGCCATTTGGCGACCTTGCCGGTCACTGCCTTGAGCAGCTTGCCCAGGCCTTCCTGTACCTGTTGTTCTGCGGCAAACACCAACATCACGCCCTGCCCCTCGCGAAACACGATGCCCTCGCCCTCGGGCACACGAACAAAGGCATAGTCGCCTTGCCCGTAGACATTCAACTTGATCTCGCGAAAACGCAGTTCCAGCTTTCCGCCTTCACGGCTGGGCAGCACCGCCGCGCGGAAGTGGTCGCCCACTTTCAGCTCCAGGCGCTGTTTGTCGTCGACCACCATGGCACCCTCGGGGTCGATCTCGGCCATGTACAGGCCTTCAGGGTTTTGCTCGGTAACGTAGATGAACCGCCCGTTGAACAACTTGACCAGCTTGGCGCGCAAATCGCCCAGGGCAAACAACGCATGGGTATCCAGAGTACTGACTGCCAATGAAGAGCTCCTCACATCAATTACTACAGGCCATCACCCGGCCGCGGTATCGCGCCAGGTGCCAGCCTTTTCAAGTCAACGTCCACAGGACTTCGCAATCACGCCACGGAGTATCCCCGCGAGATAAGCCGAGCGATAACCGGGAAATGCTTCACTCAACTATCGTTCGGGCGCGCGGGGTAGGCTTCGGCGTGATTCCATAAAGGGAACCGTAATGTCCGACATCAAAACTGCCAGAAAAGATGCGACAGCCAGCAACAGGTCCCTCAAAGAACAGGCCTGGCCTTCGGTCGCGCATTACAGGAGAACGAATATGCCCGAAAACACTGAAATCCGTCGAGAGGCGCAACACATTTCCTTCAAGTTCGCCCCTCCAAACCAAGCGCGCTTCATCGTCGTGCCTGCCGGTGTCGCGTTCTTTCATATCACCGAACGCACCACAGGCAGGGTCAGGGGCTTTCGCCAACGCCACCAGGACGCCTGCGAGCTGGCCCGCCAGCTGGAAGCTTGACGCCCTCAGGCCACCTCGCCCCGCGCCAACTGCGCCAACCAGGCGGCCTGGCACTCCAGCGCTTCGCCACGGCTGGCAAAGGCGGTGCCACGCCGTTCGCCATTGACCAGCACCACCCAGCACGCCCGCTTGCCCAACGCCTGCAAAGAGGCAGGAACACCCGTGCCAATCATCACTGCCACATCGACTTGGCTATTCATCATTCCCTCCGGAATTTAATTAGCAACCTAACGATATGGCTATGATACGTGCTGCATGCTTCAGGAAAAAGCCCAGGCAGGTAGAGCTGTATTGCACCTGAGGCAACAAATCGCCTCAATCAAGCCCGGGTTCGGGGCGGTAGCCCAGCCGCAGGCCGCCCCAGTGGCGCCCCTTGACGTAGATCGGCACCGACAGGTCATGCATCAACTCACCGGTATCGCGGGTGTAGGTTTGCAGCAATACCCGCTGCTGATGGCTGCCGCAGCGGATGCCGGTGCGGTCGTCGAAGGTACGCTTGCTGCGGTTATGCGCCGTATCCTCTACCGGGTCACCGGTCAGTGGCCGATTGAAGGCGTTGTTGTGGGTCGGCACATAGCCCTGCTGGGTACAGGCGATGGCGTAGACCAAACCCTCATGTTGCAGCAGTGGCTCCTGGATCTGCGGCAACACCGTGTCGGTGTAGTGGTCGAAGCGCGTGGTGAAACGTGGCGGCTGCATGCCGGCAATCGGCCGGTACTGGCGGTCGAACAGATCCTCCAGCGCCACCCGCCCCTGCTCGATATCGGCCTCGAAACGTTCGGCAATACGCCGTGCCCCACCCTGCGCCAGCTCGAACACCCGCTGGTGATAGGCGTCCAGCCCGACCTCGGCCAGGCGCTCGCTGAGGTGCTCGACCTGCCCTTCCATCTGCACCGCGGCCTGGGCCAGGCGCCTTGTTTGCTGCTCGCTCACCGCCAGGTCGCTGCGCACCTGCGCCACCGCCTGGAACAGGGTATCAAGCTGAGTACGATTGGTCTGGGTGCCCGCGGCGATTGCGCCGACCTGCCCTTCAACGCTGGCGGCCAGGCAGGCGATCTGCGCCAGTTGCCCGCCGGTCTGCTCCACCTGCGCCACGCCGCTGCCCAGGTCATCGGCCAACGCGCGGATCTGCGTGACCACCTGGGCGGTACGTTCCTGGATATCGGCCACCATCTGACCCACTTCCTGGGTGGCGGTGGCGGTACGCCCGGCCAGGCCGCGCACTTCATCGGCTACCACGGCAAAGCCGCGGCCATGCTCACCCGCCCGCGCCGCCTCGATGGCGGCGTTGAGCGCCAACAGGTTGGTCTGGCTGGCAATGGCCTGGATCACCAGGGTCACCCGGGCAATGTCCTCGCTGCGCAGGTGCAGCGCCTCGATCAGCTCACGGCTGGCGGTGGCGCGCTGGCTAAGGTCGTGCATGCACTGGATCGACTCGGCCAACACCGCACTGCCGGCGACACTGCTGCCATGGGCCGAGCGGGCGGCTTCCAGGGCCTGATGACTGAGCTGGGCACTGGCCTGTTCAGTGGCGATCATGATCTCGGCACTGCCGACGATCTCCTCGGCGGCGCCCAACTGCGACTGCACCCGCGCAGCCAGTTGCTGCACCGCGTAAGCCACCGCCGCGGCCGACAGCGCATTGTGGCTGGTGCCCCGGGCCAGTTGCGCAATCAGGTCATCGTCCTGCGCAGCTGTCTCCACCGGCATCGTTACCGGTGCGCGCCGCAGATGAGGTAGCCACAGCACCAGCAGGGCCGACGGCAGAGCCAGGTACAGCGCCAGGCCGGCATAAGCCTGGGCCGCCAGCAGCGCGCACAGCATGCCACCCTGTAGCAAGGCGATGGCAACAGCCAGCCGAGTTCCTTCTCGCATCATCTTCGTGGTCCGTCCGCGTGTCGTTATTGTGACGCCATTAAACGCCACCATAACGCCACTATCCATAGTCCCTTGGATGTATGACGATCACACTTGATGCAAGGCAAGAAAACACAAAGGCCCCAGGGATCGCTCCGTGGGGCCTCGCGCAGTGCGCCGAGTATCAGATCTGCCGCTGGTGGCGGTCGAGCTGCTCGTGACGCTCCTGGGCTTCGATGCAGTACTTGGTGGTCGGGCTGATCAGCAGACGCTTGAGGCCGATTGGCTCGCCGCTGTCGTCGCACCAACCGAAGCTGTCGTCACCGATACGGTCCAGGGCCATCTCCAGCTGCGGCAGCAGGCGCTGATCGCGGTCGATGGCGTTGACCAGCCAAGTGCGCTCTTCCTCGACCGAGGTCACGTCAGCTGGATCCGACGGGGTATCCAGGCCTTCGATGGCAATGCGGTTGAGTTCGATGCGCTCATGCGTCTCGACTTTCATCGCTTGCAGCAGCTTGGTAAAGAACACCAGTTGGTCGGCATTCATGTAGTCATCGGCCGACATGGCCAGCAACTGTTCCTTGGTCATCGATTTCTCTATGAAAAAATGTGCATTTGGGCGATTCGAGTGCCACCGATGATGGCTCATCGGCAGCGGAATTCTTCAAGCGCCAACCGGCACTCTTTTACAGGGGGCGGAAGTCTAAGGTGCCAAGCGGCAAGGGGCAACAGAAATGACGGCAGATTTGACCGAAATACCGAGGAATCCGCCCATTGGTGCCGCGTTAGCCCTCGCCGGCGCGCTTGCCAAGCGCCAGCGGGCAATATGCCGCAACACATCTCCCCACTGCCAGCCCCTCCTGCAGGCACAGGTGGCAGTTAGCTAACACCGACGATTGCGCTCAGTACCGTTTGATGACGCCTTTCATCAACGGAGCTTGCCATGAACCTGCATCAACGCCTCATCGCCCTCAGTGACCTGGACTGCGCAGTCGCCCGGCGCTTCCAGGATCGTCCCGTACTGACCGAGGTGGCGGGCCGACTGCTGGCCGAGCAGTGGCGGCAACGCCGCCTTGGCGACTCACACGATCCGCTGAGCCTCTACCTGATCAGTCGCCCTCCGCCCGGTGCCCGCGCCTGGATACGCCCGCTCTCGACACTGTTGATCGAGCGTTTCTGTCGCCGCGTCACCCTCAACCTCACCGAGGGCGAGGACTTCATCAGCACCCACGCCGAAGACAACCCGGACTGGGCCGTGGCGATCGACCTGCACGCGGTCGAGTTGCTGATCAACGACTGCGGCCCGTTCATGCTCGATCGTTATCGGGAAGAACTGCTGGCTTACTGGAGCCGATTCGACATCACCGGCCAGACCCCTTGGCAGTGGTACACCGAACATCTTCGCCAACAGTTCATTAATGCACTGGACGCAGGCAAGCGGGCCAGTCGCCTGCGACCACAGGTGATCGACCTCGCCAACCGCCTGCTGGTGATACCCGAAACTGCAGTTACGCCCACCGCTTCGCCCTCAGTCAGCCTGCTGTCCAGCGACCTGTCCGCCAGCGGCAAGATCGACCGCGACCTGGGCAGCGCCTTGCTGATAGAGCACAGCAGCGATACTGCAGGCACGTCAGTCACGCTGCTGTTCACCCTGGTCGGCAAGCTGCTGGTGTTTCCATCCCGTCAGGTGATGATCAATATCCTCGAGCGCCTGTGGCCGGTCACGCCCACCCCGGCGCCCCATGTCCTGCGCATTCTGCCGCAGACCGAGGAACCATTCGCGGCACAGGCCCTGGGCTTGCTTCGCCAGCAACTCGACGTGGTGCAAGCTGTCGCGAACAACTATCACACCCAGGGTCTGGCGCTGGCCCTGGGTCGGAACACGGACCATCTGACATCGATGGTGGAACTGTGCAACCGTGCCGAGCGCACACAGCGCCAGCGCCTGACCGAACAACTTCCCGACTGGCTGCGGCACGCCCCCTACACCGCCCAGGCACTCTATGCCCGCAACCTGGTGGACGTGGCACAGAGCTACGAAGATGCCAATGGCCAGTTCTGGCTCGACGGCATCGTCAGCGCAGAGGCGTTCGCCAATCAGCAACTGCGTGCCCGGCTGGCCGTCGACCATCCCGGCGAAAGCCTGGCGCCGGAAGAAGTGCTGGTTCTGAATTACCAGATCACCACCTCCAGCACCGCCATCGGGGACACGGCGTTCACCAGTGGCGAGATCCACACCGTCACATTCAGCCTCGCCGAGCTGGCCATCGGCAACCTCGTACTGCTCAAGCCCGGCAAGGTGGCGCTGGCCTCGTCCACTGGCCAGCCGCTGCCCGCATGGTTGAACGAAGGCTATGTGAAGACCCTGGTCAGCGAACTGGACATCGGCGCCTCCTACCCACGCCTGCTACGCACAAAGCTGCTCGATGACCCAGAACAGAGGCACGCACGCGAACGGCTGCTTGATGCCCAACTGCGCAGTCAGCTGCCCGCGCAGGCCATGGAGTTGCACCTGCGCGGCGAGGGGATCAGCGAAGCCAGTGCGCTGCGCATCGCGCAGATCTTCACCCGTACCCCTGATGATCGGACGCACTGGGTGATGCGTCCATTGGGGCTGCTCCGGCGAGCGGACGCCGAACCCGATCACCCGCTCAACACCTGGCTGATCGAAGCGGCCAACCCCACGAGTGGCGTCTGCCTGCTGTACCGCCCGCAGCACGAGCAACCCTTGCTGGAGTATGACGACCGCCTGGCCCTGCTGGTCGCCATCGGCACGCCCGGAGCGCTGCAGGACGATCTGCTGCAGCGCCTGCCTGCGCCGGACCGCAAGGTCTACGCCCACGGCGGATTCCAGGAACCCCACCTGTTCCACCCGCTGGACGACAGCTTCGCCGTCCCCTTCGGCACCCCCGCCCCGGTGACGCTCAGCACCG
The DNA here is from genome assembly GCF_003940825.1 of Pseudomonas oryziphila. Classification (NCBI taxonomy): domain Bacteria; kingdom Pseudomonadati; phylum Pseudomonadota; class Gammaproteobacteria; order Pseudomonadales; family Pseudomonadaceae; genus Pseudomonas; species Pseudomonas oryziphila. The sequence continues at coordinate 4,047,141 of NZ_CP034338.1, forward strand.
AGCCCGCTGTCGATGACATCGGCAAGGCCATCTACCAGGCCAGCATCGAGGAAACCATCCAGCACTTCCAGGCACACGCCGTGACCACCCACGAAGCCACCTGGAAGAGCCGGATAACGTTCGGCTGGCTGCTGTTCAACAGCGTGCTGCCGTTCGCCGGACGCCTGGCTGGCAGGCTTGCCTGGCTGGCCCAGATTGAGATCGCCCTGGCGCAGGTCATCGATACCGACGACAGTCTCTCGCCAACCGAACACCGCATCGCCTGGGTCAACTTGTTGCTCAACCTTGCCCTGTTGCTGCTGTCGAGTTCGCCGGCACAGCTGCAACTGGAGGAAGGCGCGGAGGACCACCTTGCGCCTCCACCGTTGCCATCCCCCCTGCCCCCTGCCCTCCCGCAGGTAGAAACCACGGTGCCTGACAGCGAGCTCGACTTCAGTTGGGCGCAGCCGGCCGGCAAGCTCAGCCAGGCGCAACGACAGGCACTCAATGCCCTGTCTTCCCGTACGCTGCCGCAAAGCCTTGGCGAGCCTATTCCCCACGGCGCCCTGGCTGGACTGCACCTGCATGACAACAACCTTTACGTGCTGCTCGAAGGCAAGGCCTATAGCGTGCTGCTGGACGAACCCAGCGGCCAGCCCAGGATCGTCGGCGATTCGCCGGAGCAGCTCCCCGGCCCCTGGCTGCGACGTGACGAAGCAAACCGATGGGGCATCGACCTGCGCCTGCGCCTGCGGGGCGGCATGCCCATGACCTCGCGCATTGCCCGGCTGCGCGAGGCGAACAGACAGGCATTGGTCGAACTCGACCGCACCCTTGCGCAAGATCTCGAGCAAGGGCTGGAACAGTTGCGGCGCATGCGCATAGACGCGTCGAGCTTCAACGACGACATGCCCGAGGATGACCTGCGCAAGCACCTGCACACCTGCCAGGCCGCCTCGCTGCACTGGAAGGCCTATCTGGAGCGCCTCAACCAGCGCAACGCGCTGGAGGTCCGTGACGGCTTCAAGCTGGAGCGTGCCAACGCACTCACCCAGCGCGCTTTCAGCGAGCAGATGATCTACGCCACACTGCATCAGTTGTATACGCCCAAGCGCACGCAGCTCATGCGTTTCATCAGTGAGAACGAAACCCGCATGAGCCCTGCGGACCTGGTCATCTACAGCCGACGCCTGGCCGAAATCTCGCCCCTGCTCGACGAGCTGGTGATCAACGCCGATGCCATGCACGACATTCATGCCCAGTTGAAGAAACTGACCAATCGTGGCCAGGACCGCATCCAGGCAATGTTCGACAGCCTCGAGCGCGGATGGCCCAGCGCCGAGCGCCCGATCACCTGCCGCTACATACGCCTGGAAAACCACTTCAACCGGCTGTTCGCCTTCCACCCGCTCAAATCCAGCGAGCCCAGGAACGGCGGTTTCTGGCTCAAGCTGGCCAACGACAACATCAGCCTGGTCATTGCCCAGCGCCGACAACTGGCGGCCCTGGCCAAGCCAAGCGACGAGCTGGCCACGCGCCTGCTAAAAAGCGCCAAAGAGTGGCTTGCCCAGGCAGACCGACAACTGGGCAACTTCAAGACACTGTCCACGGACACGGCGTCGACGGCCTTGCTGGCCCCTATCGAACAGGACCTGGCGTACATCCAGGCGACAGTCAGCAGCGAACTGGCCGAGTACCCGGACTACCCACCCACCACGACACTCTCGCGCTTGCGCGAGCAGACACCCGGGCTGATCGAGACCGAGGAACACGGGGTGCTGCTGGGCGTACCGCGTGCGGGCGATGAGACGACCGTCGACATCGAGGCGCCGGGGCCGGAGGGCCGCACACGTACCTACCGCCAAGACCACGGCAACTGGGTCGAAGTCCCGCCAGCCCCGGTTGCACGAGCGAGAGCCAATGACAGCCTGAAACGCCTGCTCAAGGGTAGCCAGGCACTCATGGACAACGCCCGTGCAACCCTCCATCACCTGCAGGGCAGCCCCAGTGAGCGCTACCTGCCCGTGGAGATCCACGATGAACTCATGCTGCATGGGCAACGGTTGACGGAACGTGCCGATGCCATCGAACGAAGGCTGACTGCCGACAACGCCAGTGACGAGGCCAGCGGCGGCCAGGATGCAGCGCGGGTCGGCAAAGCGCTGAGTGACCTGGCCATGATCCTGGAGAGCCAGGCCAAGGCCTTGCGCATCCAGGCTGCCCTGAGCCAGAAGCCGCGCATGGGTGAGCTGCAGAACCTCATCGACAATCATGAAGTGACCGTGCATGCCCTGGGGGCTCGCACGCGGCTGGCAAAGGTCAAGGGGCGGCCCGCCGACTACCTGGACGAATACGTCATTCGCCATCAGGGCCGCGACCTGTGGTACGCGCACTTCCACTACCCCGCGCAGGACACAGCCAAACCCCAGTTCCTCGCCGGTCACCTGAAAACAGCCGACCAACGCCATCTCAAGGGCCAGACTGCCGTGGACGTCGCCACGGGTCGGCCGGTCGAGGTCTACCGCTCACCCATCACCCTGGCCGCGGCGACTCGATTCTTCTTCAGCCTCTGATGCGACGGGCGCCGGCCGCGGCGCCCGTTCCCGTGCTCAGCGATCCTTGAACTGTGCCTCGCGCTTGGCGATGAACGCCGCCATGCCTTCCTTCTGGTCCTCGGTGGCGAACGCCGCATGGAACACCCGGCGCTCGAAACGCACGCCCTCGCTCAGGGTCACTTCGAAGGCGCGGTTGACGCTCTCCTTGACCATCATGCTCACCGGGATCGATTTGCTGGCAATGGTCGCGGCCACCTTCAGCGCCTCCTCAAGCAACTCGGCCTGCGGCACGACGCGCGCCACAAGGCCTGCCCGTTCGGCTTCCTCGGCCCCCATCAGGCGGCCGGTCAGGCACAGTTCCATGGCCTTGGCCTTGCCCACTGCGCGGGTCAGGCGCTGGGTGCCGCCCATGCCCGGCAGCACGCCGAGGTTGATTTCCGGCTGGCCGAACTTGGCGTTGTCGGCGGCCAGGATGAAATCACACATCATCGCCAGCTCGCAGCCACCGCCCAGGGCGAAGCCGGACACCGCGGCGATGATTGGCTTGCGCCGGTTGGCGACGCGGTCGGCGTCGCTGAACAGGTCTTCGACGTAGATCTGCGGGTACTTCAGGTCGGCCATTTCCTTGATGTCGGCGCCAGCGGCGAAGGCCTTGGCGGAGCCGGTGAGCACCACGCAGCCGATGTTCGGGTCACGCTCGAGCTGATCCAGGGCCTGGTTGATCTCGCCGACGATCTGCGCGTTCAGGGCGTTGAGCGCCTGCGGGCGGTTGAGGGTGATCAGGCCGACCTTGCCGTGGATGTCCAACAGGATGGTTTCGAATGCCATGCAGACTGCTCCTTCAAAGATTGCGCGCAATGACCATGCGCTGAATGTCGCTGGTGCCTTCGTAGATCTGGCAGACCCGCACATCGCGGTAGATGCGCTCCAGCGGGAAGTCGCTCAGATAGCCATAACCACCGAGCGTCTGCAAGGCATCCGAACAGACCTTTTCGGCCATTTCCGAGGCGAAAAGCTTGGCCATCGAAGCTTCCACCAGAGCCGGTCGCCCAGCATCGCGCAGGGCAGCGGCATGCAGCACCATCTGCCGGGCCACGGCAATCCTGGTTGCCATGTCGGCCAGGCGGAAGGCCACGGCCTGGTGCTCGATCAGCGCCTTGCCGAAGCTCTGGCGTTCGTTGGCGTAGTCGCGGGCCACCTCAAAGGCGGCGCGGGCCATGCCCACCGCCTGCGAGGCGATGCCGATGCGCCCGCCTTCGAGATTGGCCAGGGCAATCTTGTAGCCCTGCCCTTCTTCGCCCAGGCGGTTGGCCACCGGCACCCGCACATTGTCGAAGACGATCTGGCAGGTGTCGGAGGCGTGCTGGCCGAGTTTGTCCTCGACCCGTGCCACCTGGTAGCCGGGGGCGTCGGTCGGCACGATGAAAGCGCTGATGCCACGCTTGCCGGCGTCCGGATCGGTGACGGCAAAGACGATCACCACCCCGGCGTTCTGCCCGGAGGTGATGAACTGCTTGCTGCCGTTGAGCACGTAATGGTCACCGTCCAGGCGCGCGCGGGTCTTCAGGCTGCTGGCGTCGGAGCCGGCCTGGGGTTCGGTCAAGGCAAACGCGCCAAGCATCGCACCCGTGGCCAGCGGCGTGAGGAACTGCTGCTTTTGCGCCTCGTTGCCGAACTTGAGGATCGGCACGCAGCCCACCGAGTTGTGCACGCTCATGATGGTCGAGCAGGCACCGTCACCCGCGGCGATTTCTTCCAGGGCCATGGCGTAGGCCACATAGCCCGTATCGCTCCCACCGTACTGCTCCGGCACCAGCATGCCGAACAGGCCAAGTTCGGCCATTTCCTCGATGGCCTCTTTGGGGAAGCGGTGCTCCTTGTCCCATTGCTCGGCGAACGGCTTCAAGCGCTCCTGGGCAAAAGCCCGCACGGCGTCGGCGATCTGTTGTTGCTCGTCAGTTACCAGCATGGCTCACCTCAGTACAGGCATTCGACGGCCATGGCCGTGGCCTCGCCACCGCCAATGCAGATGGCCGCCACGCCACGGCGCAGGTTGTTCTGGCGCAACGCCGACAGCAGGGTCACCAGGATGCGTGCGCCCGAGGCGCCGATCGGGTGGCCCAGGGCGCAGGCGCCACCATGGATGTTGACCTTGTCGTGGGGCAGGTCGAGGTGCTTCATGGCCGCCAGGGTGACCACGGCGAAGGCCTCGTTGATCTCGAACAGGTCGACCTCTGCCAGGTCCCAGCCGGTGCGTTTCATCAGCTTGTCGATGGCGCCGATGGGGGCGGTGGGGAACAGCGCCGGGGTGTCGGCGAAAGCCGCGTGACCGTGGATCACCGCCAGCGGCTTGAGGCCGCGCTTCTGGGCCTCGGAGCGACGCATCAGCACCAGTGCCGCAGCGCCGTCGGAGATCGAGCTTGAGTTGGCCGCGGTCACGGTGCCGCCTTCGCGGAAGGCCGGCTTGAGCTGCGGGATCTTGTCCAGGCGCGCTTTCGGCGGCTGTTCGTCATCCTTGATGACGCGCTTTTCCCTGCCCTCGGTGACTTCCACGGGAACGATCTCGGCAGCGAAGCGGCCGTTCTTGATGGCGTCCTGGGCCCGGGTCAGCGAGGCGATGGCGAAGTTGTCCTGGGCCTCACGGCTGAATGCGCCATGCTGCGCGCAGTCCTCGGCGAAGGTGCCCATCAGCCGGCCCTTGTCGTAGGCGTCTTCCAGGCCGTCCATGAACATGTGGTCGATGATCTTGCCGTGGCCCATGCGGTAGCCGCCACGGGCCTTGTCCAGCAGGTACGGCGCATTGGTCATGCTCTCCATGCCACCGGCGACGATCACCTCGGCGCTGCCGGCCAGCAGTTGGTCATGGGCCAGGATCGCCGCCTGCATGCCCGAGCCGCACATCTTGTTCAGGGTGGTGCAGGTGGTGTGCTTGCCCAGGCCGGCGCCCAGGGCGGCCTGGCGTGCCGGGGCCTGGCCCTGCCCCGCGGGCAGCACGCAGCCGAACAACACCTCCTGGACACTGGCGGCATCGATGCCGGCGCGCTCAACGGCGGCGCGGATAGCCGCGCTGCCCAGTTGTGGCGCGGTCAGGCTCTTGAGGTCGCCCTGCAGGCCGCCCATGGGCGTGCGCACGGCGCTGACGATAACGATCGGATCATTGGCGAGAGTCATGTTCATTGCTCCTTATTTGGCAGCCATGCGCAGCGCGCCGTCGAGGCGGATCACCTCGCCGTTGAGCATGCTGTTCTCGATGATGTGGCGGGCGAGCGCGGCGTATTCCTGCGGGCGGCCCAGGCGCGGCGGGAATGGCACCCCGGCAGCCAGGGACGCGCGCACTTCCTCGGTCATGCCAGCCATCATCGGGGTTTCGAAGATGCCCGGGGCGATGGTCATCACGCGGATGCCGAAGCGCGCCAGTTCACGGGCGGCCGGCAGGGTCAGGCTGGCGATCGCGCCTTTGGACGCGGCATAGGCGGCCTGGCCGATCTGGCCGTCGTAGGCGGCAATGGAGGCGGTGTTGATGATCACCCCACGCTCACCGCCTTCGTCGGCCTGACCCTCGGCCATGGCAGCGGCAGCCAGGCGCAGCAGGTTGAAGCTGCCGATCAGGTTGACGTTGATGACCTTGGCGAAGCTGCCCAGGGCGTGCGGGCCGTTCTTGCCCAGCACTTTCTCGGCACCGACGATGCCCGCGCAGTTGACCAGCCCGTGCAGGCTGCCGAAGGCGCTGACGGCGGCATCGACCGCTGCCTTGGCGGCCTGCTCGTCGCTGATGTCGGCCACCGCGAAGCGGGCGTTGTCACCCAGCTCACGGGCCTTGGCCTCGACGGCGGCGGCGTTCAGGTCGACCAGCATGACCTTGGCGCCAGCTTCGATGAGCATTTGCGCGGTGGCGGCGCCCAGGCCCGAGGCCGCGCCGCTGACGATGAAGTGCTTGTTCTGGATATGCATGTCGGATTTCCTTCAGGCGCCCGCAGCGATCGGCTGCGCAGCTTGTTGTTTGGCGATTTCCTGGTTGCGCAGGATGAAGCGTTGCAGCTTGCCGCTCGGGGTCTTTGGCAGCTCGGCGACGAAGTCGATTTCACGCGGATAGGCGTGGGCGTACAGACGCTGGCGCACGTGCTGGCGCAGGGTTTCCTCAAGTTCGGGGCTGCCCGCGTACCCCTTGGCCAGCACCACGAACGCCTTGATCAGCTCGGTGCGCTCCGGGTCGGGCTTGCCGATCACCGCAGCCTCGATCACCGCCGGGTGCTCGATCAGCGCGCTCTCCACGTCGAACGGGCCGACACGGTAGCCGGAGGTGGTGATCACATCGTCGCTACGGCCGACGAAACTGATGCTGCCGTCCTGGTTGAGCTCGACGGTGTCACCGGACAGGTAGTAGCGGCCGACGAACGCCTTGGTCGGCAGGCCGCGATAGCCGCCGAACCAGCACAGCGGCGAGCGTTCGCGGTCTACGGCAAGAATGCCTGGCTGTCCGGCCGGCAGCTCGAAGCCCTGTTCGTCCACCACCACGATGCGGTGACCGGGAATGGCGAAACCGGCCGACCCCAGGTGCACCGGATGCGCCAGGCCGTGGTGGTTGCACAGCACCATGCCCAGTTCGGTCTGGCCGTAGTGATCGTGAATGGTCACCCCCAGTTCGTCGGCGAACCAGCGGATCACCTCGGGATTGAGCGGCTCGCCCGCGCTGCTGACCACCCGCAGGCGGCCCTTGATCGGTGCCGAGAACTGCTCCCCGGCGGCGATCAGCAGACGGTAGGCGGTGGGTGAGCCGGCCAGGTTGGTGATGCCCAGCTTGTCGATGATCCGCGCACAGCTGTCGACACTGAACGGGCCGTCGTAGAAGGTGGTGGCATGGCCCAGGGACAACGGGCCGGTGACGGCGTAGTAGAGACCGTAGGCCCAGCCCGGATCGGCCAGGTTCCAGAACCGGTCGTCCGCACGCAAGTCGATGGCATCGCGCATGTAGCCCTGGAAGGCGACGATGGCGCGCAGCGGTACTTCCAGCGGCTTGGCCGGGCCGGTGGTGCCGGAGGTGAACATCAGCAGGAAGGCATCGTCACCGGTACGCATCACGGGCTCGCAGTGGCTGTCCGCCGCGTCGAGGGCCTGGTGGAAGTCCAGCTCGCCGGCGCGCGCACCGACCGTGATGAGCACCGGGCAGTCCGCGACGTCATCGAGCTTGGCGCGGTTGTTGCGGTCAGTGACCACCAGCCGGGCCTGGGACTGTTCGAGGCGGTGCTCGATGGCTTTTGGGCCGAAGGCGGTGAACAGCGGCTGATAGACCGCGCCCACTCGCCAGGTGGCAAGGATGGTCACCAGCAATTCAGGCGTGCGCGGCATGAGCCCGGCCACCCGATCACCGGCCCCGACACCTTGGGCCTTGAGCACATTGGCCAAGCGTGCCGCCAAACCCTGCAACTGCTCGAATGTGTAGCGCCCGCTGTTGCCGTCACGATCCTCCCAGATCAGGGCGGCACGGTCGCCACCGACATGCCGGTCGCAGCACTCGACGCAGGCATTCAGAGCGTCAAGGGTGCCGTGCAAGGCCGCTTCCACGGCCTGGACATGATCGAAGGAACGGGCGGCCTCGGCGTAATCGCGCATCGTCGGACTCCTGGATTGTTATTGTTGGAGTGCTTCATCGGTCCGACGATGTTCGCGCCGCTGTCAGGCGGCAGCAATGGCCAAAGACGTCAATCTGGATGACCGGTTTGGCCGCTGCGCAAGGCTGACGAGCCAGGGGCGATCAAACCGTCCTCAGCGCTCGCCGGGCGCCACCCTGGCCAAGGCCTCCCGGGTCAAGCGCAGGTACCAGGCCTGCTCGGCCTCCAGCAGCGCCTGACGCAAGGCGTCAGCCTGCGCAAGGTATCCACCTTCATTGATTTCACCCGCTATGCGCCGCTCATCCAGCCGCTCCAGGTCGGCGAAGAAAGGCTCCTGGACCTCATCCAGGCTGGTCGCATGCTGCTGTTTCAGGTACGCCTGCCAGAAATCGCGCTGACTGATGAAGCGTGCCAGTACTTCACCATTCGCCTCGGCGGCACGTACGCTGCGCTCGGCATCCGCGAGTTGCTCGTCGCCGACATGAGCCATGGATCTGAACTGCATGGTCCTGGGTTGGCGCGGCAATGACAGGCGCTCGGCAAGACCGATCCGATAGGCCAGGTCGACTTCGACCTCATCGACACTTTCGTCCGGGTACTGCCTGCGCAAGGCACGCTCCACCCGTGGCAGGTCAGCGCGGGCGTAAGCCTGGACCTGTTCCAGGCGGAACAGCCGCCGCGCCATTTCCAGGCGCCGACCCTCGGCCTGCCCGGCGTCTGCGCGACGCAACATCTGCGCCACCTGGACACGCACCTCCAGGGCACTGAAGCAGCCGATCACACTGTCCGCGCAGGTACGTCCCGAACCGGCCCAGTTGAACAGTTCCTCGCGCAACGCGCTCTGCTCCGACGCGGCCTCGATCATGTCCCACAAGCGGTTGCCCAGGTCTTCGCGGGCTTCACGATAGTCACTGGTGCCGGTGAGTTCGGCGAACAACTGCAACAGCGCTTCACTCTCGGGCTCGGCGGCCAGCAAATCCCATTGCTGCTCGCGCCGCTCACGCAGCAACCCATCCTCACGACCCACCCAGATCTGCCGGGCCTGTTCCACGGTGACCTCCTGCGTGGTGCCAGCGGCCCCCTCGTTGACCGGTTCAAGCATGGCGCTGCCTGGATGCATCAGCCGAGCATGGGCGCTGGCGGGCAAGGGGTTGCCAGCCAGCAGCAAGGCCCGCCGGAAGCTGTACGGTGTCTGGAAAACGATCGGTTGCAACGTGGCGATCTGGTTGTCTCGCAGATCCGCCAGTTCCAGATAGCCGGCCCACAACAAGTCCGCAGGCAAGCGCTGCAGCCGGCAGTTTCGCGCATGCAACTCTCGCAGGCGGCGCAGTTCATCCAGCGGCAGGTCGACAGGCCCCAGCGGATTGTCGCTCACATCCAGCAGCCGCAACTGCCCAAGGGGCTGGAGCACCACCGAAGACTGCTCGTCCAGACGAATACGATTGTTGTTCAGCCGAAGCTCATGCAGGCGGGTCATCGAACCCAGTCCGTTTGGCAATCGGCTCAGGCGGTTGTTGCTGAGGTTGCACGAGCGGGTATTGGGAAAGCACTGCAAGAAGCGTGTCGGCAGCGACTGAAGCTCCAGGTGGACCAGAACCAGTTCGGTAACCTGGGGGAAACTCACGCCCGCAGGTATGTCGGGCAAGCCATGGGCGGGCACCCCGACCAGGCTCAGGCGCATGCCGAAACCGGTGCCCCGGACGTCGACCAATCGCTCTGCGCACATCTGCCACGCGCGGCTGATCTGCTGGGCGACGCGCTGACGCGCCGCTCGATGTTCGGCCTGTTCGCTGATCCACGCCTGCAGGCTCTCATGCAGATCGCGGTACTGCTGCTCATGGCGCAGCAGACGGCTGAACGCCTGCGTATGCGATTGCCGGTAGTCCGCCATCCATACTTCCAGTTCGGCCTCTTCGATGCCCGGGTACAGCGCGCGTACCCGTGCGCGGAAAGTGCTTTCCATTGCCTGCCTGGGGTCACCCCGCCCACTGAGCGGATAGCCCACGCGCCCATCAGGCATGCGCCTGCCAGGATTGAACCAGGGTCGGGCGGGTGAAATGCCGGCGGATAGCGCAATGTCTCGACGCGAGGAAGGCAACGATTGTTGCAACGTCTGGCGAACCTTGGCCGGGGCGTCATCCCCGGTCCAGCCCAGGCGTTGCCGATCACTCGGCGCCAGCATGGCCAGCAGCACCTGCTCCCAGCCGCTGGGCTCGTCGACCTCGACTTCCGAGGCACGGCCGTCGTTGTACAACCGGTAGCGCCCTTCATTGCGCACCAGGGTGGTCAGCAGCCCTGGCCGTCCTTCAGGGAAGATGAGCCCCAGGCGGCGCCCGCTGTCGCTGCCCTGGCGTACTTCCAGATTGATGCTTTGCGGCCATGCAGCCTGGCGCGAAAGCAGCGAAAGCACCAGGGCGCAGGTTTCGTCGCAGTGGCTGTCCTGCAGGTAGAACCCTTCCAGCGCGCGGGTCAGCCTCGCTTCGCGCAGCAGTTCACGGGCCTTTTCCGCCAGTGCCAGCGGAACTCGCCGCGCCTCGGTCATGCGCTGGCGCTGAGCCGTCGTGGCTTCGCCCAGCACGGCGGCGGCATAGGCGTCGGGCAAACCTGGAAAGTCACGCTGAACCAGGCCCAGCAACGCGTCTGGGTGTACGTAGCGGACCGCAAAGTGCTCGAGCAGCCTGCCACGCAAGGCTCGGGCGTGCAGCAGTATCGCATCAGGCTGCTCGACCTCCTGCAGCCCTGCGATTTCGGGCTGGTGCAAGCACCACGCGAAGTACTCGCGGGATCCGGACGGCACCTCGCCCCTGCCCAGTGCGGTGAAAAAGGCGTCGATGGCGTCACTCACCTCGAACCGTTCAAGGGTGTCGCGCAAGGTCACGGGCAACGGGCGGTTTTCCACCAGCAATCCACGCAGACCGTCCTCGTCGAAACCGGCAACTTTGAGGATCTGCGCGACCCGCTCTGGCGAACGGGCCTGCGCCCCTGGCCACAGCACCCCCAGCATGCGCCTGCTGCCGCTCCACGCCTGAGGCTCATCATGAGCAAGACGCCAGGCGCGTTCACCATTGCTGACCAGCTCGGGGCCATAGGCGGCATCATTGCCGGGGTGACGCAGGGACCAGTTGGCACCGGGGCGGGCCTGTTGAACTTCGTAGTAGTCATCCGCATCTCGCCACCAGTGGCGTTGCCCATCGCCGTACAGGCCACGTTCGGTGAGTGTGGCGCTGCCTGGCAGGCCCGCAGTGCGATAGGGCTGCAGATCGTCCGACCATAACCGTTCCTTGCCCGGCATCACCGTGACCGGCTTCAGGCCGTCGACGAAGGCGCTGCCGACGAAGCGTCGCGCCGCAACGGCGCCGCCTGCCACCAGGGTGTTGCCGACCACCGTCTGCGCCACATTGAGAAGGTGCTCCAAGGCTTCGTGATCCCGCCCCTTGCTCCAGTCGGCAACCCCTTCGTATACCTGCGTCAGCGTTTCCTGAAGCATCTTCGCCAGTAACAGCTCCCCCACTCCCGGCACGAAGAATGCTGCCAGATTGAGCAGCGTCAGGCCCACCTCTTCCAACTCTTCGCGTCGGCGCCTGGACGCCGCGGCATCGACCTGCCGAGTGGGCACCACCAGCAAGCACGCATCCTGCAGGATCCGCTCGACCTGTCGCTGGGCCAGGGCAGCGAAGACGTCGTGGCGGCTCACCTTGCCGCGAGGTTGCATGTCTGGGGAACTGTCCTGCACTCGGGTGCGTAGCGTCGTGATGAATCGCGCTCGCTGGCCAAGCGCCACGCGCTGCAACAGATACCCCTGGAATGCCGGGTCCTTGACCAGAGTACCCAGGCCGGCATTCATTTGCGCCCAGGAGTCGTACCCTTTCAGCACAGCCTGCGGGGCGCCTGGCAGATAGCACACCAGCCCCTTGACCACGTTGCCCGCCAGGTCATCGCTGAGGACGAACAGCAATGCCCCATCGACCGGGCAATCCAGCAGGTCCAGTGTCTGCACGCTGATGAACGCGCTGTCCGGATGAGTGATCAATTGCCCGTCACAGGCCTTGAGCAACAGGCTCAATACGTCTTCGTCTATTTCCTGCTTCATCGCTGCAATCTGAGCGGCGACACCCAGCCCCAGACGCCCGTCGTCGGCTATCTGCCGCCGTAGTTCGGCATCGAGCCGGGCCTGCAGATGTTCCTGGTAGCGCTGGCCGACATCCAGCGAACGGCACTGCTCCACCAGTTTGTCCAGCGCCACCGGCAACGGCAGGTCCGGGCCCTCCCCCTGCAGCGCGGCACCTTGCGCCAGCCCGGTGCCTGGGAAAAACGCCTGGCCTTGCTCGAAGTTCTGCAGCAATCGCTGCAACGCCGGCTCTCGCAGCGTAACCCGGCTTATGGTGCCGCCTGGCATGGCAATCTCGGGAAGGAAGGGTGAAGTACCACGCTTGAAGCCCTGGAAGGCCTCCTCCCAACGCAGTATCTCCAAGGGCTGCGCGATACCCAGCCCGCGCGACAGCATCCGTTCGAACAGTGGCCGGGCGAAATCGATCGGCGACTCGATCTGGCGCCAGGCCTCGGCAAGCCGGTCCTGGGTCGCTCGGTGTGCCTGGAAGCGCGCCCGCAGGGCTTGCAACTGATCGACACTGGCGGATCTGAGCCATGCAGGCAGTTGCTGCGCAATGAACGCGTCTGTAGCGGAAGGTAGGGGCGTGCCGGACATGGTTGTCGCTTCCTGAGGGATGAGAGCGACAACCCTGCCCGCTGTACGTGCGGCGGATCAGCGGGAAATACGCCCGGTCGGGCGTTGCACGCTAGGTGAGCGAGCCATTGGCCTCACGCTCGAGTGCCTCCTCGGTAAGCCGAAGCGCCAAGGTCTGTTCTGCCGAAGTACGCCCACCGACCAGCGCATCCCAGCGTTCTCTGTATTCCTGGCTGTCCAATGCCGAAGCTTCATCGTCAAGCTCGCTGCCATACCGCGAGAACGTCTCTGCCAATGCCGAAAATGCAGCGCCATGGCGCTTTTCCAGGTAGGAGCGCCAGAAATCACGCCCACTGATGCTTTGCGCCAGCGCCGGGGACGCCTCTGCCGCCTTCACTTCAGCCAACGCCTTGGCCTTCCTCGTCGCATCGATATGCGAAAGACTCTCGAAGCGCAAGTTGCGCGGCTGGTTCGGCAAGTTCAACTCGCTGGCCAGCGAGGTGCGATAGCCGAGGATAACCTGCAGCGCATCGACGCCTGCCGACTGCGGATCGTCAGCGCGTAGCGCCGCGTCCTGCTGACGAACGTCCTCAGCGGCGATCTCGTCCAGCTTTTCCAATCGGAACAATTGCCTCCCCAGCACTAGCAGCCCGTCACCACCAACGCCCTGGGCACCCAGGACGTTGGCCTTGTACACCAGTTCGTGGATCATCAAGCGGCTGAAGCGCTCCACATGGCTGTCATGACAGCCGCGCACCTCATCGGCGTGCAGGAAGATCTCCTCACGCAGTTGCGCATCCTGATCCATGCTCTCAAGCAACGGCCAGAGTTGCTCGGACATGTAACCCGGCGCTCGCACGAAATCCGGGGTCGCCGTCAGGTTGCGCAGCAACTCGAACAGGCCAGCACTGCCGGGCAGTGCTTCCAGCCGTGTCCACAACTGCATACGGGCCTGGTCATTACGCCTGTCCTTGTCCAGCGCCAGCCAGCGCTGCATCACCGCTCCTGGCTCGGGGGTGTTTTCCTCGTTATCCACCTGGTCCAGCAGAAATCCGTGCTGCAGATCCACCTGATACAGACGCTCCATCGCTTGGTAGTCCAGCGGATTGCCCAGAAGGTTCAGGCGTCGCCGGAACGACCATGGCTGAGCGGCCAGTGCGTCCGACACACTGCGGATGCGGTTGTTGCTCAGGTCAGCTGTGCGCAGCAGCGCGCAGTGCTCGATACCGTCAGGCACTTCGAGCAACTCGCACCCTCTGGCCCGAAGTGTCGTCAACTCAGGCAGACGGTCGAAACGCAACGGCAACCGGCGAATCGGATTGAAGCTCAGATCCAGGACCTGCAAGTTGTCCAGCTCGGCCAGCACCTGCTGGTCACTGTCGGTCATGCGTATCTGGTTCGACAGCAGCAGCAGGCTGCGCAGGCCTGTGAACCGGGCAAGCGAAGGCGGTATTGCGCCGATCCGATTGCTGTTGAGGTTCAGCACGCTCAGGGAGTCGAAGACATGCAGGAAGTTGCCATTCACCGCCGTCAGCCCCATGCGCACCATCGTCAACTCGGTGACATGGCCCAGATCGATATCCGCCGGCAACTCCGGCAGACTGCCGATACGCCAGCCGCTGATGTCCAGACGCATGCCGTCAGCCCGCCTTTGCGCGCCACGCGCAACTTCTCCCTCGAAACGCCAGATGGCGCGCAAGCGATTGGCGAACTGCGCACGCACTCGACGAAGCTGCGGTTCCGTATCGGTGTGGGTCCAGCGCCGTAGTGCTTCGTCAAGGTCGTTGTAGTTGCGCTCCTGCCGGGCGATCGCTTCGAACGGCCGCTCATTGTCACGCTGTAATCCCTGAACATAACCTTCCACTTCCTCGGCATCAAAAGCGGGGTACAGCATGCGCACTCGCTGTCGCAACCGCTCGGTGGACGGACGTGAGGAGCGCCCGCCGAGCTCGTAACCGACACGCCCATCGGCCAGGCGCCGGCCCGGGTTGAACCATGGCGTGGACACGCGCCAACCCAGGCGCGCCAGCACACTGCTGCGTGTCGCCGGCAACTGCTCGATCAGCGCATTGCGCAACTGCTCGGCAAGGTCGCTGGCGTCGAATTTCAGGGCCCTGCGGTCCGACTCTTTGAGCAAGGCCGCAAGCGCCTCGAACAGGCCGCCGGGCTCTGCCACATCCTCCTCCCGTGGACGGCCTGCACTGTCGTAGAGCCAGAAACGCCCGTTACGGGTGAACAGCACGATGCGCTCGGCGCTCGGCCCTTGCGGATCGAGAATCGCCAGCGTGGCACCGTTCTCGGAACCTTCATGCAACTCCAGGTTGAGGCGTTCGGGCCAACCGGGCAGGCGTCCGAGCAATGCGATGACCAGTTCGGCCGTCGCACTGGAACAAGCACTGCGCAGGTACAGGCCCTCCACGGCGCGGTTGGCGCGCGACAGCTCAAGCAAGGCCCGGGCCCGCTTGCCCAACGCGAAGGGCAGGCGCGCTTCGGCCAGTGCCTGTGCCTCCACTTCAGGTTCGACCTCGCGTGCGACCTCCTCGACATACGCCTGCGGCAACCCGGGGAAATCGCGCCGCACAAGGGCCGCCAAGCCCTGCGAAGGCGCAGCCTGGGTGGACAGATGCTCAAGCAGTGCCCCCTGCAACTCGGCCTGCCGTCCGGCAAGCTCCCTGGCAATGGCGGCATCGTCCAGGCCTTGCATGTCGTCACGGCTCTTGCACCATGCCAGAACCTGGTCATCTTCCAGGCTCGGATCAGGCAAGCGCAGGGCAACGAAGAGTTTCGCCAGCCTGGCGTCGGCCTCGAAACGCCGAAGGGTGTCACGCAGGTTGACCGGCGTGGGACGGTTTTCCACCCACACCCCCCGCAGCTCATCCTTGTCCATGCCCGCCGTCCTCAGGATGCGATCGGCCTGCACGGCATCGAACGGAGGTTCATGGGGCCAGAGCCGGTTGAGCATGTCGGTGCTGTCATCCCACTCCAGCGGTCGCTCCTGGCGCAGGCGCCAGCCCCGCTCGCCATTGTGTTCCAGCGGCGGCTCGTAGGCACCCTCTGCATCGGGGTGGCGCAAGCGCCAGGCCTGGCCCGGCGCAGGCTGATGCACTTCGTAGTAGCGAGTACCGATGCGCAGCCAGCGCTGCTGCGCGTGCGCGTACAGACCATCCTGCCCAAGCGTCGCCGGGCCCGGGTCCGACTCATAGACACTCAAGTCGTCGTTCCACAAGCGTTCGCCGCCTGCCGAGAGCGGCACCGGCTCCAGCGCGTCGACAAACGCGCTGCCCTGGAAACTGCGCGCCATTGCGCCGGCGCCGGCCACCGTCGCCCCGGTGACGAGCACGGTTTGCGCCACATGCAGCAGGTGCTCCCTGGCCTCATGCTGATGGCCTTCGGACCAGTCCTCGATACCGGTATAAACCTCACCGAGCAGATCGACGACCAGCTTGCCGAATAGCACCAGCCCGACAACCGGCACTGCCAGGCCGACCAGGCCGAGTGCCGCCCAACCGACAGACTTCCAGCGTTCCAGGCGTTGCTCGGCGGCCTTATGGTCGACTGCCTCGTTCGAAACCAGCAGTACCCGCGCATCCGCCTCGAAACGCTCGACCTGGGACAGCGCCAGCGCCGCGAAGATATCGCCAACCGCCACCACCCCTTGCACCTCGAGATCAGGCACATCGTCCTGCAAGCGCATGTTGAGGGTAGTGACGAATTCCGCGCGCTGATCGAGGCCGACCAGCGGGTAGAATTGCTGGCGCGCATCGTCCCGACTCAGCTCCATGGCCAGGAATGCTTGCAGCTGCAACTGCGAATCGAACCGTCGCAGAGGGCATTGCCGGTCAGTGGGCAGGTACAGGACCACGCCACTGTCCTCTCCCTGCTCGTTGCGCAGCTGGATCTTCAGGCCGTTGGCGATCTTGCACCCGAGCAACTGCAACTCACCGGCGTAGGCAGCCAGAGGCGCCGAGGACGCGTGCGGCGCCGAGGACAGCAGGCGGCCCAGGGCTGTGTGCTCCTCGGCACTTATCCAGCCCTGCATGAGCCCCAGCTCGCAACTCAGGGCGAAGCCCGTGCGCTGGTGCGTCGCAAGCAACGCGCGAGCTTCGCTGGTAAAGGCTTTCTGCAACAACGCTTGGTAGCCATCTCCCACCTTGAGTGCCCTGACCCGCTTGACCAGCGTGCCCAGGTCCTCGAACAGCAGCTTTTCATCAGCACTGGCGGTCAGCCCGCTCCCCTCGTAGAACGAGGCATCGGCGGCGAACCCCTGCATCAGCCGCAGCAATGCCGGATAGCGCAAGTAGTGGATCTGGTCCTCAGGCAGACCGCCACCCAAGGGCACTCGAAACCGGCGCCTTACCTCCAGCCAGTCGAGTTTGGCGAGCGCCGGGCCAGCGGGCAGCAGTTCGCCGATCAAAGGTTCGAATGCCTGCTCGGCAAAGCGTTGCGGCGACATCAGCGACCGTTCGAGTGCCGCCAGTGCCTTGCCGCTGTCGGCGTGCGCTTTGAAGCGCGAAGACAGTGTGCGGACCTGCTCGGCCGAGCCTGTGCGCAGCCAGGCCGGCAACTTCGCCGCGATGAAGCCATCGGTCAACTGCTCGGGAGTCAAGGGAGTGGGGGTTGGAGTTGTAACTGCCATGGGGTGGACGACCTGCATGATTAAGGGACGTCCACCCTCTACAGCCTCAACGCTCGATCACAGCGGGAAACGCCGTCACCTGTTCGAGCGCTACCCCTGCATGACCAGTTGCCGGTAGTGCCCCGGATTGCAGCCGAACCACTTGCGAAACGCCTTGTAGAACGAGCTGCTGTCGGCAAAGCCCAGGCGTTCGGCGATATCGCCCATGGCGGGCTCGACCTCGCCCAGCCAGGTCACGGCCAATTCACGTCGCACGCTGTCCTTCAGGCCTTGGTAACTTTGCCCTTCGTCCGCCAGGCGACGTCTGAACGTCGACGGCGACAGGCATAAACGCCGGGCCAGGCTTTCGGCATCGGGCCATTGTGCTGGCGCCAGTTGCAGCAAGTCGTGGCGAATGCGCCGGGCCAGGCTGGCCGGGTCGCGGTATTTGACCAGGATGTTGCCCGGCGCCTCGGCGAGGAAACGCTGCAGCTCCTCCGGCGTGCGCTTGAGCGGCAGATCGAGGCAGTCGGCGGCGATGATCATGCGCGTGCGCGGGCGCTCGAATTGCAGGTTTTCGGAGAACATCACCCGGTAGTCGTCACAGAACGGCGGTTCGGCGCAGCGCAGATCGATGGCCAGGATCGGGATGCGCCGGCCCGCCAGCCAGCAGGCGACGCCGTGCACGATCATCCAGAAGGTGAAATAGGTGAAGGCCCGGCGCGGCTCATCGCGCGGTTCATTGATGACGATCTCGGCCAGGCTTTGCTGGCGCACCAGGCCCGGCTGCAGGTCTTCGAGCATCAGCCCGAGGAAGTCCAGGGCAGTGCGCAGGCCGTCGGCCAGGGTCGGTTGCATCATCGCCGCGCGGCACAGGAACGCCAGGCTGCCGCTGCGCAGGCCGCGCGGGTCCATGGCGAAGAATTCGTCGTTGCAGCGCCGCGCCAGCAGACGCCAGAGCCGGGCATAGGCGTCGGCGCTCACCCGTGCCTGGGGCAGGTCGAGGTGCTGCGCGTCGATCCCGGCGCCGGCCAGCAACGCCGCGTCCGGCTCGCCCGCCGGGCAGGTCTGCAACAGCGCTTCGCGCACCAGTTGCATGGAGATGGTGTCTTTCTCGCTCATCGACGATCCATTGTGCTCTGTGGCCGCCATCTTAAGGCTTGTCAGACGCTCGCAGCCAGACCAAGGAACGCCTGGATCAGGCGCAGTTCGCGGCGTCGCTCCAGGCAGCCGATCATGTGTTGGTTGACCAGCCCCGCGCCGCTCAAGGGGCGCGCCACCACCCTTGGGTCATGGGCGACCTCGGTGGACGACACCACGCCGATGCCCAACTCGGCCGCCACTGCCTCGGTGACCGCCTCCCGGCTGTCCAGCTCCAGCAGCACCCGTGGCAGTACACGGCCCTCGGCACAGGCCTTGTCGAACGTGCGCCGGGTGGTTGAGCTTGGCTCGCGCAATACCATGATCTGCTTGTCCAGCTCGGACAGCGGCAGGTCGCCGTCAGCCTTGGCCCAGGCATGCCCTGCCGGCAACAGCGCGCACAGGCGCGACTCGCACAGGCTCTGCAGGTGCAGGCCCTTGCGCGGTTCGATCTCGGTCAGCACCGCGACATCGGCATGTTCGGACAACAATGCGGCCAGCGTCTCCTGGGCATTGCCCAGGCGCAGGTTGACGGTGATACCGGGGTAGCGCTCGCGCAGCAGCGCCAGCATCGGCATCACCCGGTGCGGCCCGTCGGCCGCCACCTCCAGGCGCCCGGTCAGCAACTGGCGGTTTGCCTCGAGCATCGCCTGGGCTTCCTCGGCAAGGCCGAACATGGCCCGGGTGATGGCCGCCAGCCGAGTGCCCTCCTCGGTCAGTTCGACCCGCCGCGCGGTGCGCCGCAGCAAGGTGATCTGGTAGTGCTCCTCCAGCGCCTTGACGTGCCCGGTGACCGCCGGCTGGCTGATGAACAGGCGCTCGGCGGCGCGGGTAAAGCTGCCCTCACGGGCCACGGCATCGAAGGCGCGGAGCTGGAACAGGTTCATATCTATCGGCCTGACTTATGGCTGGCATAACGACAAACAATTTGAATGATGGACCGGCGAATTGCAACCTAGCCCCCATAAGTTTCCAGCCCACCGCATGTGAGGAACCACGGAATGAGCAACGCCCCGATCCTGCTGACCCCCGGCCCCCTGACCACCTCGATCCGCACCCGCCAAGCCATGCTGGTGGACTGGGGTTCCTGGGACCGCGACTTCAACCAGCTGACCGCCAGCGTATGCGAGCAGCTGCTGGCGATCATCGACGGTGCCGCCAGCCACCACTGCGTGCCCCTGCAAGGCAGCGGTACCTTCGCCGTGGAAGCGGCCATCGGCACCCTGGTGCCGCGTGACGGCAAGGTGCTGGTGCTGATCAACGGCGCTTATGGCCAGCGCCTGGCAAAGATCTGCAAGGTACTGGGCCGCCAGTACAGCACCTTCGAAACCGCCGAGGACCAGCCGACCACCGCCGCAGACGTCGACCGCCTGCTGGCCGCCGACCCAAGCGTTAGCCACGTGGCCCTGATCCACTGCGAGACCAGCACCGGCATCCTCAACCCGCTGGCCGAGATCGCCCAGGTGATCAAGCGCCACGGCAAACGCCTGATCATCGACGCCATGAGCTCGTTCGGCGCGCTGCCCATCGATGCCCGCGAAATTCCGTTCGAGGCGCTGATCGCAGCGTCCGGCAAATGCCTCGAGGGCGTACCGGGGATGGGCTTCGTGTTCGCCGAGAAAACCGCCCTGGCCGCCGCCGAAGGCAATGCCCACTCGCTGGCCATGGACCTGCACGACCAGCACGCCTACATGGCCAAGACCGGCCAGTGGCGCTTCACCCCGCCGACCCACGTGGTCGCCGCGCTGCACGAAGCACTGCAGCAGTACGCCGAGGAAGGCGGCCTGCCGGCACGGCACCAGCGCTATGCCGACAACTGCAAGACCCTGCTCGACGGCATGGCGAAGATCGGCTTGCAGAGCTTCCTCCCCGCCGAGATCCAGGCGCCGATCATCGTCACTTTCCACGCCCCCAGCGATGCTCGATACCAGTTCAAGGACTTCTACGAGCGGGTCAAGGCCAAGGGTTTCATCCTCTACCCGGGCAAGCTGACCCAGGTCGAAACCTTCCGCGTCGGCTGCATCGGCGTGGTCGGCCCTGACGGCATGCAGGCCGCCGTCAACGCCGTGGCCGAGGTGCTGCGGGAAATGGAAGTGCTGGACATCTGACCCTCTGCCTACCCAACTTCAGGAAACCGCGCACATGAACTACAGCAACCCTACCCAGCTGCAAGCCGCCATCCTCGACTGGGCCGGCACCGTGGTCGACTTCGGCTCCTTCGCCCCCACCCAGATCTTCGTCGAGGCCTTCGCCGAGTTCGACGTGCAAGTGTCCATCGAAGAGGCTCGCGGCCCGATGGGCATGGGCAAGTGGGACCATATCCGCACCCTGTGCGACGTGCCGGAAATCGCCGAGCGCTACCGCAAGGTGTTTGGCCGCACGCCCACCGATGATGACGTCACCGCCATCTATGAACGCTTCATGCCCCTGCAGATCGAGAAGATCGCCGTGCACTCGGCGCTGATCCCCGGTGCGTTGGACACCTTGACCGGCCTGCGCAAAGGCGGGCTGAAGATCGGTTCGTGCTCGGGCTACCCGAAGGTGGTGATGGACAAGGTGGTCGAGCTGGCAGCGCAGAACGGCTATGTCGCCGACCATGTGGTGGCCACCGACGAAACCCCAAACGGCCGCCCATGGCCGGCCCAGGCCCTGGCCAACGTGATTGCCTTGGGCATCGACGATGTGGCGGCGTGCGTGAAGGTGGACGACACCGTGCCGGGCATCCTCGAAGGCCGCCGCGCCGGGATGTGGACCGTGGCGCTGGTGTGCTCCGGCAATGCCCTGGGCTTGACCTGGGAAGGCTACCAGGCGCTGAGCGCGGATAAGCTGGAGAGCGAGCGCAAGCGAATTCACCAGCTGTTTGCCAGCTCGCGCCCGCACTACCTGATCGACACCATCAATGAGTTGCCAGAGGTGATTGCCGATATCAACCGGCGGCTGGCCAAGGGCGAGATGCCGCAGGCGTTCTGACAGATCGGTGTCGCATTCTTCGCGGGTGAACCCGCGAAGGCGTCAGCGCAGGCAACCAAAAACCATCAAACTGCCCGGTTGAGCTTCACCCACGAGGCGAACTTGTCGATGAAGCCTTGCAGGAACGGCCGGGTCTTGTCGCTCAATTTACCGCTGTCCTCGAACAGCGTTGCCGCACCGCCGAGGTAAGCCTCGGGCATCTGCATGCAGGGCATGTCGAGAAACACCAGCGACTGGCGCACAGCGTGGTTGGCGCCAAAGCCACCGATGGCCCCTGGCGACACACTGACCACCGCCGCCGGCTTGCCGCTCCAGGCGCTCTGCCCATAGGGGCGCGAACCCACGTCGATGGCGTTCTTCAAGCCTCCGGGCACGGAACGGTTGTACTCGGGGGTAACGAACAGCACCGCGTCGCTACGCCGGATCTCGTCACGAAAACACTTCCACGCCTCAGGCGGCGCCTCAGCCTCGACATCCTCGTTGTACAACGGCAAATCGCCGATTTCGACGATCCTCAGGGCAAGGCTGGACGGCGCCAGCTCAGACAGCGCGCGGGCGACCTTGCGGTTGTAGGAGTCCTTGCGCAAGCTGCCGACAACGACCGCTACCGAATAGACCTGGCTCATGGCGTTTGCATCCTCTGCGTGGGAAATGGGACGTACTAGTTATAGATGACCGTTCCTCGGGCCCTGGATTTTTTTCCGCCCGGGCAAAAACTCCCAGGCGTTTCGCTGGTCTATGGCTGCAGACATTTCCCCAACGTTTCAGAGGGTTTCACCCAAAATGGCAGCAGTAATGGTCGGCCAGTTCCACGCCCGCGACGCCGAAGGCCGTATCTATCCCGTGCACGAATTCCAGGAGTCGACGCTCCAGGCCGACGGCAGCACCCTCGGTGCACCGATCACCACCTATCGCCTGGCCATTGGCGACCGGGTCAACTACCTGGGCGAGGACCGTTTCGAGCTGGCCCAGACC
The DNA here is from genome assembly GCF_003940825.1 of Pseudomonas oryziphila. NCBI lineage: Bacteria > Pseudomonadati > Pseudomonadota > Gammaproteobacteria > Pseudomonadales > Pseudomonadaceae > Pseudomonas > Pseudomonas oryziphila. Next base: position 4,069,668 of record NZ_CP034338.1, read on the forward strand.
GGCGTCGAGATCATTCGCATTCCTTGATGCAGTCGACCGTGTACGCGCCGTGCTCGTGCTGCAGGCCATGCACATCGGCGACGAAGCCGGGGAAGCCCTGGTCGAAGGCCCGGGCGAACGCCAGGTAATCGAGGATCGAGCGGGTCGCCTCGGTGAACCGCTCGCCCGGCATGATCAGCGGGATACCCGGCGGGTACGGCACCAGCATCACCGCCGCAACCCGCCCCAGCAGCTGTTCGATCGGCACCGCCTCCACCTCTTCCTTCACCATCCGGTCATAGGCCTGGGCCGGGCTCATGGCCACCTCCGGCAGTTTGGTGAACAGCCGTTTCAGCTGCTTGGCGGTGGCGTTGGCGCGGTAGCAGTCGTGCAACTGCTGACACAACTCACGCAGGCCCAGCCCCTGGTAGCGCGCAGGCTGTTCGCCAACCACACTGGGTAGGCATTGCAGCAACGGCGTATTGCCATCGTAATGGCGCTTGAACTCCAGCAGCTCGGTAAGCAGGGTGCTCCACTTGCCCTTGGTGATCCCCATCGAGAACAGCACCAGGAAGCTGTACAACCCGGTCTTCTCCACCACCAGCCCGCGCTCCCAGAGAAACTTGCTGACCACAGCCGCCGGTATGCCGTGCTCGGCCAGCACACCACCGGCATTGAGCCCGGGCATGACCAGGGTGACCTTGAGCGGGTCGAGCAGCACGTAGTCGTCCGCCACCTCGCCAAAGCCATGCCACTCGGACCCCGGCTGCAACAGCCAGTCCGCGGCCGCCAGGCGCTGGGTGCCCTCGGTCGCCGGCGGCTGCCAGATACCGAACCACCAGTCGTCGGCGGCGATGTGCTCGCGCAGGTTGGCCAGGGCCCGGCGAAAGCTCAGCGCCTCGTCGAACATCTCCTGCAGCAGTGAACGCCCGGCCGGGCCTTCCATCATCGCCGAGGCCACGTCCAGCGAGGCCAGGATGCTGTACTGCGGTGAGGTGGAGATATGCATCATGAACGCTTCGTTGAAGCGGTCGCGGTCAAGCGCACGGGTGGCGCCATCCTGCACATGGATCATCGACGCCTGGCTGAAGGCGGCCAGCAGCTTGTGGGTGGAATGGGTGCTGAACAGCAGCGGGCCATCGTCGGCCTTGGGCGTGCCCATGGCATAACGGCCGGTAAAGAAATCGTGGAAGGCGGCGTAGGCGAACCAGGCCTCGTCGAAATGCAGCACCTCGACACTGGCGCCGAGGGCCTGCTTGATCAAGCCCGCGTGGTAGCACAGCCCGTCGTAGGTAGAGTTGGTCACCACCGCCAGCCTGATCTTCGCGGCCCGGCCCTGGGCCAGCGGATGGGCCTGGATCTTCGCCTGGATCGATTCGGCGCTGAACTCGCTGAGCGGGATCGGCCCGATGATGCCCTGCTCGTTGCGCTCCGGGCACAGGTAGATGGGGATGGCGCCGGTCATGATGATCGCGTGCACCACCGACTTGTGGCAGTTGCGGTCCACCAGCACCAGGTCATCGCGACCGACCATGGCGTGCCAGACGATCTTGTTGGCGGTGGAGGTGCCGTTGATCACGAAAAAAGTGTGGTCGGCGCCGAAGTTGCGCGCCGCGCGGGCCTCGGCTTCGGCCAGGGGGCCGGTGTGGTCGAGCAGCGAGCCGAGTTCGGGCACCGAGACCGACAGGTCCGAGCGCAGGGTGTTCTCGCCGAAGAACTGGTGGAAGGCCTGCCCCACCGGGCTCTTGCGATACGCCACGCCACCGCCATGGCCCGGTGTGTGCCAGGAATAATTCGATTGCGCGGTGTGCTGCACCAGCGCCTTGAAGAACGGCGGCAGCAGGCCATCGAGGTAATTGTGCGCGGCCCGAGCCACCTGGCGAGCGAGAAAGGGCACGGTGTCCTCGAACAGGTAGAGGATGCCGCGCAGCTGGTTGAGCTCGCTCATGGCCTCGGCGGGGGCGTTTTCCAGGGTGACCTGCTCGCCCAGGGCGAAGATCGGCAGGTGCGGCGCACGCAGGCGGGCCAGGCGGATCAGCTCGGCCATGTGCTGCAGCAGGTGGTTGTTGTCACCGGCCCCTTCGGCGCCGATCAGCATGCAGGCCAGCCCGTGGTGGGTGGCAGCGACCAGACGCGCTTCGGTGTAGTCGCCGGCGGCGAGGATGCTGAAACCGTCCTGGGCCAGCTCGGCGGCGATGCCACGCACCCGCTCGCCGGCAACGCTGTCAGCCTTGATCGCCCGGTGGACGATGAGGATGGGGAACTTGAGGTCCTTGTACATCAGGCGGCTACCTCTGCGGGGGCTTTTTTCCCTCAGGGTAGTCGAGTGTGGTGTTATCAGTACCGGCCTGATCGCCGGCAAGCCGGCTCCCACAGGGTGCGGCGCAGCATGCGGTCTATGTGGAAGCTGGCTTGCCAGCGATGGGGGCCAGCCTGCCTTCGAATCAGTTGGCAGCCGGCTCGGTCAACGCCTGCCACATGGCCGGCCCACCGGCCGACTTGGCTACCGCCGCCAGGCGCTCGGCATGGGCTTGCAGCTCTTCCTCGCTGGCCATGATCACTCGCCCCGGCGCACGGCCGGCGATCCGGCGGATCTCGCTACCGGTGCTGCCTTGGCCGTCTTCATCGCCCCCAGCATCACCGGCCAGCGACAGGCTGGTCTGCCCACCGGTCATCGCCAGATAGACGTCGGCCAGCAGTTCCGAGTCGAGCAGTGCGCCGTGCAGATCACGGCCGGAGTTGTCGATGCCGTAGCGTTTGCACAGGGCATCGAGGCTGTTGCGCTGCCCCGGGTGGCGCGAGCGCGCCATCATCAGGGTGTCGAGGATCGGGCAGTGCTGGGAGATATCGGCGCGGTCGTGCTGGCCCAGCAGGGCGAATTCGTTGTTGATGAAGCCTACGTCGAACGCCGCGTTGTGGATGACCAGGGTGGCGCCCTGGATGAATTCGAAGAACTCCTCGGCCACATCGGCGAACCGCGGCTTGCCGACCAGGAAGGCATCGGTGATGCCGTGGACGTTGATGGCGCCCTCGTCACTCTCGCGGTCGGGCTGCAGGTAGACGTGGAAGTGCCGCCCGGTCAGGCGTCGGCCCACAACCTCGACACAACCGATCTCGATGATGCGGTGGCCGTCGGCCACTGGCATACCCGTGGTTTCGGTGTCGAGGATGATGAACCGTTTGTCTTGCTGCTGCTCCACGCGGGGACTCCAACATGCGGTGCTTGAATTCAGGGCGGGAGTATACCGGACTCGGGGCCGCTTTGCGGCCCTTCGCGGCTAAAGCCGCTCCCACACTGGAGCGCATGGAACCTGTGGGAGCGGCTTTAGCCGCGAAGGGCTGCGCAGCAGCCCCATATGGATATCAACGCTTGGCGCGAAGCTCTTCGACACCGCGGTTGGCCAACTGATCAGCCCGTTCGTTGCCCGGGTGGCCAATGTGCCCGCGCACCCACTTCCAGGTCACCTTGTGGCGGTTGACCTGCTCATCGAGGGCCATCCACAGGTCGGCGTTCTTCACCGGTTCCTTCGCGGCAGTCTTCCAGCCACGCTTCTTCCAGTTGACCATCCACTCGTTGATGCCCTTCATCACGTATTGCGAGTCGGTGGTCAGCACCACCGCGCATTCACGCTTGAGCGCCTTCAACCCTTCGATCGCGGCCATCAGCTCCATGCGGTTGTTGGTGGTTTCGCGCTCGCCGCCCCACAACTCCTTCTCGACGCCCTTGAACACCATCAGCACGCCCCAGCCGCCCGGGCCAGGGTTGCCTTTGCAGGCACCATCGGTGTAGATCTCGACGATTTCGCTTTCGCTCATGTACTACTCATCTTCAATGCTTTTCGATATCGGGGTTGCTGGCGTTGCGGTTGACCTTGGCCAGCGGCAGCGGCAAAAGCTTGCCCATGGGCTCGCGGCGCTCCTGACGAAGTGGCCGCAGGCCGACCATGATCTTGCGTGCCACCAGCAGGTAGACACCGCCACCGGCCGTCTGCCAGCCACCGGCAATGCGCTCCCAGCCAGCCAGGCGTTGCTGCCAGGCCGCCGAGGCAAGCGGCGGACGATAGCACCCGAAACGGCGTTTCTCCAGCGCGAAGCCCAGCAGGTTGAGCCAGTCGCCAACCCGCGACGGCGGGATGCAGCGCGCCTTGCGCAAGGCGCCGTGGCTGAAGAAATGGCGCATGCCCCAGCTGCTCCAGGGGTTGATACCGACGATAAGCAGATGGCCACCTGGGCGCACCGCACTGGCCGCTTCGCGCAGCAGGCCATGGGGCGACAGGCTGAAATCCAGGCCATGTTGCAACACCACCACGTCGGCGGCGTGCTCTGACAGCGGCCAGGCCTGCTCCTCGCAGACGATCTCGACCCCCGGCAGCGGCGCGCCCAAGCGCACGTTGCGCTGCACCTGCGGGGCATTGGGCGGGGCGTCGGCACCGGGACCGTAATGCACCAGATAACCGCCGAAGAAGCGGCCGAGCTCTTGTTCGAGCAGTTTCTGTTCTTCCTCGAGCATCAATTGCCCGAGCGGCCCGTTGAACCACTCGCGGGCCAGGCTGATCAGTTCAACCCACTCGGGGTCGGCCTGGGCGAAGGCTTGGTCGGTCATTGCGTTCTCCCTCGAAGGTTCTCCGGCCGCGCCATCGCGGCTAAGATGCCTTCAATGTCCCGGCTTGGCGATACGGATCCGCACCATGATACAGATCGATGCCCTACCCGCTTTCTCCGACAACTACATCTGGTTGTTACAGGATACTGCCAATCGCCGCTGCGCGGTGGTCGACCCCGGTGATGCCGGGCCGGTGCAGGCCTGGCTTGACGCCCACTCTGGTTGGGTACTGACGGACATCCTCGTCACCCACCACCATCACGACCACGTCGGCGGCGTCGAAGCGCTGAAAAAGGCTACCGGCGCCCGCGTCTGCGGCCCTGCCCACGAACGCATCCCGGCCCGCGACCTGGCCCTGGAAGACAACGCCAGCGTGCAGGTGCTGGGGCTCGACTTCGAGGTGCTGGCCATGCCCGGCCATACCCTTGGGCACATCGCCTATTACACTGCGCAACCGGCCACGCCGCTACTGTTCTGTGGCGACACCCTGTTCGCCGCCGGTTGCGGCCGCCTGTTCGAAGGCACCCCGGAGCAGATGCACCATTCATTGCAGCGCCTGGCCGCCCTGCCCGCTGCAACCCAGGTGTACTGCACCCACGAATACACCCTGAGCAACCTGCGCTTCGCCCGCGCCGTAGAGCCGCACAACCCGCACGTTCTGCAGCGGTTCGAAGACGTTACCCGGCTGCGCGCCGAAAATCGCATCAGCTTGCCCTCGACCATCGGCCTGGAACGTCAGACCAACCCTTTTTTGCGCACTGCTGAAACATCCGTTAAAGAAAAAGCAGACGAATGGAAGGGTCTTTCAAACCCCACCCAAGCCACTGTTTTTGCTGCCTTGAGGTCTTGGAAGGACGTGTTCTGATAACCCTAAGATATATCGCGACACAGGTACAAAGGTTGACCCGGCCGGGACCGGTTTCTAGAATCGCCGAAATTTTTTGCCCGGATAACTGTCCCAGCCGATGCCTTCCACTAGCCGCAGAACCTCTCATTCGGTCGCCCTGACGCGACTGGCCCAGATCAGTGCACTGGCGCTGGCCGCCACCCTGGTCGGCTGCCAGAGCACCCGTCAGCTCGACGAATCCGACAGCGTTCGCGCGCACAATTACCAGGCGCGGATCAAGCACAAGCCCGCCCCGCTGCTGGTCAAACCGAAGGAGCAGGCCCCGCAGGACGTGTGGGAGCGCATGCGCCAGGGCTTCGCCCTGCAGGACAACGTCGACGTCAACCCGCGCATCGAGCAGCAGCGCCTGTGGTTCGCCAGCAACCCGTCGTTCCTCGAGAACGCCGGCGAGCGTGGCAGCCTCTACCTGCACTACATCGTCGAGCGCCTGGAAGAGCGTGACATGCCGCTGGAGCTGGCCCTGCTGCCGGCCATCGAGAGCGCCTACAACCCGATGGCCTACTCCCGCGCGCACGCCGCCGGCATGTGGCAGTTCATCCCGTCCACCGGGCGCCACTTCAACCTGCGCCAGACCAACTTCTACGATGGCCGCCGCGACATCACCGCATCGACCAACGCCGCGCTGGATTACCTGAACCGCCTGCACGACATGTTCAACGGCGACTGGCTGCTGGCCCTGGCTGCCTACAACGCCGGCGAAGGCACCGTCAGCCGCGCCATCGAGCGCAACGAACGCCTTGGCCTGCCCACCGACTACTGGAACCTGCCGCTGCCGCAGGAAACCCGCGACTACGTGCCCAAGCTGCTGGCCCTGTCGCAGGTGGTCAACACCCCGCAAGCCTATGGCGTCAACCTCAACCCGATCGCCAACGAGCCCTACTTCGAAGCCGTCGCCATCAACGAACGCCTCGACCTGTCGCGGGTCGCCGCCTTCGCCGACATCGACGAGGACGAGCTGATCCAGCTCAACCCGGCGTTCAAGAAGCGCATGACCGTGGACGGCCCCAAGCAACTGCTGGTGCCCACCGCCAAAGCGCAGTTGCTGACCGATCGCATGTCCAACCTCAAGCCCGAGGAGCTGGTCAGCCTGCAGCCGAACAAGGCCGTGTTCAATGCTGCCCTGGCCGAGGCCAAGGCGCCGGCGGCGCGCAGCTACCGGGTCAAACGCGGCGATAACCTGGCCAGCATCGCCAAGGCCAACCGGGTGTCGGTCAAGCAGCTGCAGGGCTGGAACAAGCTGCGCGGCAACAGCCTCAAGGTCGGCCAGGTACTGGCCCTGCGTGGTGGCAGCGCACCGAGCGCCGCCGCCAACCGGGTCGCCGACTCGAAGCAGCGCTCCACCCAGTACAAGGTGCGCAAGGGCGACTCGTATTACCTGGTGGCCAAGCGCTTCAATGTCGAGATGCAGCACCTCAAGCGCTGGAACCCGCGCAGCGGCCATGCGCTCAAGCCAGGGCAAACGCTGACCGTTTACCTGGCGCGCTGAGCCACAACGTCGAAGCCCGCGCCCCACCCTGTGGGAGCGGGTTTACCCGCGAAGCAGGCTCTGCGGTGCGTGGCACCGGCTTGGCCGGTGTTCGCGGGTAAACCCGCTCCCACAGGGGACTTCATTTGCTCCAAGGGCGCCCTTTTTCCTGCCAAGACAAGCTGTTACTGTACCCCGACCAAAGCCCAACGCCTTCTGGATCGGATGCCGACTTGATACGTCCCCTCCTGCTGTCCCTCAGCCTGGCCTTGAGCTTCCCCGCCGTCGCGATGGTGAGCGAAAGCCACGGATACGCGCAGTTCGGCACGCTCAAGTACCCGGCCACCTTCACCCACTTCGACTGGGTCAACCCGCAAGCCCCTAAAGGCGGCACCTTGCGGGCCATGGCGTTCGGCACCTTCGACACGCTCAACCCCTATACCTTCAAGGGCTCGAGCCCGGTCACCACGCCCAACTTCCTGCAATACGGCATCAGCGAGCTCAACGAGCCACTGATGGTCGGCACCGGCATGTACGACCCCTCCGGCGACGAGCCCACTTCAAGCTATGGCCTGATCGCCCGCAGCGTCGAGTACAGCGAGGACCGCAGCTGGGTGGTGTTCAACCTGCGCCCCGAGGCACGTTTCCACGACGGCACGCCGATCACCTCGGCCGACGTCGCCTTCAGCTACCGCACCCTGCTCAAGGATGGCCACCCGATCTATCGCACCAACCTGCAGGAAGTGCAGCGCGTCGACATCCTCGGCCCCCTGCGCATCCGCTTCGTCTTCAAGCGCGCCGGCAACCCGCTGCTGATCCTGCGCCTGGGCGAGATGCCGGTACTGCCCAAGCATTACTGGCAAACGCGTGATTTCAAGGCCACCACCTTCGAGCCACCGCTGGGCAGCGGCCCGTACCGCATTAGCGAAGTGCAGCCTGGCCGGCGCCTGGTGTTCGAGCGGGTGAAGGACTACTGGGGCAAGGACCTGGCGGTCAACCGCGGCAAGTACAACTTCAAGCGCGTCGAATACGAGTTCTACCGCGACGCCACCGTGGCCTTCGAAGCGTTCAAGGCCGGCGAGTTCGACATCTATATCGAGCACCAGGCCAAGAACTGGGCCAACGGCTACAACTTCCCCGCCGTGCGCCGGGGCCAGGTGATCAAGGCGCAGATCCCGCACCAGATCCCCACGCAAACCCAGGGCCTGTTCATGAACAGCCGCCGCGCCACCTTCGCCGACCCTCGGGTACGCCAGGCGCTGGGCCTGATGCTGGACTTCGAGTGGACCAACCGCGCGCTGTTCAGCAGCGCCTACCGCCGCGCCACCAGCTACTACCCCAACAGCGAGTTCGCCGCCAGCGGCCTGCCCACCGGCAAGGAGTGGCTGCTGCTCAAGCCGTTCCGCGACCAACTGCCGGAAAAGCTGTTCACCGAGCCCTACCAGGTCAGCCACACCGATGGCCGTGGCATCAGCCGCCAGACCCTGCGCCAGGCCCTCGATTTGTTCGCCCAGGCCGGCTGGAAGCTCAACGGCCAGCGCCTGGTGGACAGCAAGGGCCAGCAGTTGCGCATGGAACTGTTGTTGGTGAACCCGAACCTCGAACGTATCCTGCAACCTTATGTCGAAAATCTGGCCAGCATCGGCGTCGATGCTCGCTTGCGCACCGTCGACCGCGCCCAGTACAAACAACGGCTCGACCAGTTCGATTTCGACATGATCCTGATGACCCTGAACCAGACCTTGAGCCCCGGCCTCGAACAGTGGCTGTACTTCCATTCAAGCCAGGCCGCGACCAAGGGCAGCAAGAACTATGCTGGCGTGAAGGACCCGGTGGTCGACCACCTGCTCGACACCCTGCTCGCCGCCCGCACCCGCGATGACCAGATCGCCGCCGCCCGGGCCCTGGACCGCGTGCTCTCATGGCAGTACTACATGATCCCCAACTGGTACCTGGACAACCATCGCCTGGCCTACCGCAACCGGCTGGCCTTCGTCACCACGCCGCCCTATACCCTCGGGCTGAACAGCTGGTGGATCAAGAAGACTTCGGAGAAAGCCAAATGACCCCGACCCTGCGCCTGGCCTGCAGCCTGCTGCTGGCCTGCCTCACGCTCCCGGCCATGGCCGCCCCGCAACACGCCCTGACCCTGTATGACGAAGCGCCGAAATACCCGGCCAACTTCAAGCACTTCGACTTCGTCAACCCGAATGCGCCCAAGGGCGGCACGTTCCGCCAGTCCAGCTTCGGCGGCTTCGACAGCCTCAACCCGTTCATCAACAAGGGCGTGCCCGCCGACAACGTCGGCAGCATCTACGACACCCTGATGCGCCAGAGCCTGGACGAACCCTTCACCGAGTACGGCCTGGTGGCCGGCAAGATCGAAAAAGCCCCAGACAACAGCTGGGTACGCTTCTACCTGCGCCCCGAAGCACGCTTCCACGACGGCCACCCGATGCGCGCCGAGGACGTGGTGTTCACCTTCAACGCCCTGATCAAGGACGGCGCGCCGCTGTACCGCCAGTACTACGCCGACGTCGCCGAGGTGGTTGCCGAAGACCCGCTCAAGGTGCTGTTCAAGTTCAAGCACACCAACAACCGCGAGCTGCCGCTGATCCTCGGCCAGCTGCCGGTGCTGCCCAAGCACTGGTATGAAAACCGCGACTTCAACCGCGGCAACCTGGAAATCCCCTTGGGCAGCGGCCCCTACAAGGTCGCCGACGTGAAGGCCGGCCGCTCGATCCGCTACGAGCGGGTCAAGGACTACTGGGCCAAGGACCTGCCGATCAACCGCGGCTTCTACAACTTCGACGTGATGACCTTCGACTCCTACCGCGACAACACCGTCGCCCTCGAAGCGCTCAAGGCCGGCCAGTTCGACTACGGCCTGGAAGTCAGTGCGAAGAACTGGGCCACCGCCTACGACGTGCCCGCCGTGCGTGATGGCCGGTTGATCAAGGAAGAGCTGCCCAACGGCACCCCCGTCGGCATGCAAGGCTTTATCTTCAACCTGCGCAAGCCGGTGTTCCAGGATGTGCGGGTGCGCCAGGCGCTGAGCCTGCTGCTGGACTTCGAGTGGACCAACAAGCAGCTGTTCAACGGCGCCTACCTGCGCACCGGTAGCTATTTCGAGAACTCGGACATGGCCGCCCAGGGCCTGCCCTCCCCGGCCGAACTGAAAATCCTCGAACCGCTGCGCGGCAAAGTCCCCGAACAAGTGTTCAGCGAGGTCTTCCACAACCCCGTCACCGACGGCAGCGGCATGATCCGCGAGCAGCAGCGCCAGGCCTACAAGCTGCTGCAGGAGGCCGGCTGGAAAATCGTCGACGACAAGATGGTCGACAAGGACGGCAAGCCGCTGGTCATTGAGTTCCTGCTGGCCCAGACCCAGTTCGAGCGCATCCTGCTGCCGTTCAAGCGCAACCTCGCCGACCTCGGCATCGAGCTGAACATCCGCCGCGTCGACGTTTCGCAGTACATCAACCGCCTGCGCTCGCGCGACTACGACATGATCGTCGGCGGCTTCTCGCAATCCAATTCGCCCGGCAACGAGCAGCGCGAGTACTGGTCCAGCGCCGCCGCCGACAACCCCGGCAGCCGCAACTTCATCGGCCTGCGCGACCCGGCCATCGACCAGCTGGTGGAGCAGTTGATCAACGCCGATTCGCGCCAGAGCCTGATCGACCACACCCGCGCCCTCGACCGCGTGTTGCTGTGGGGCTACTACGTGATCCCCAACTGGCACATCAAGACCTGGCGCGTGGCCTACTGGAACCACATCGGCCACCCGCAGGTACCGCCCAAGTACGACATCGGCATCGACACCTGGTGGATCAAGCCAGGCGTCACCCCCGCCGTGACCGACGCCCCTGCGGATGAGGCCAACTGACATGCTGGCCTATATCCTGCGTCGCCTGCTGCTGATCATCCCCACCCTGTTCGGCATCCTGATCATCAACTTCATCATCGTCCAGGCCGCCCCCGGCGGCCCGGTCGAGCAGATGATCGCCAAGCTCGAAGGCTTCGAAGGCGCCACCAGCCGTATCGCCGGCGGCGGCGCCGAAGTGTCGGTGGCCGGCTCCAACTACCGCGGCGCGCAAGGCCTGGACCCGGCCCTGATCGCCGAGATCGAGCGCATGTACGGCTTCGACAAGTCCGCCCCCGAACGGCTGTGGATCATGGTCAAGAACTACGCCCAGCTCGACTTCGGCAACAGCTTCTTCCGCGACGCCAAGGTCATCGACCTGATCATCGAGAAGATGCCCGTGTCGATCTCCCTGGGCCTGTGGAGCACGCTGATCATGTACCTGGTGTCGATCCCGCTGGGGATCGCCAAGGCGGTGCGCCACGGCAGCCATTTCGACGTGTGGACCAGCTCGGCCATCGTCGTCGGCTACGCCATTCCCGCGTTCCTGTTCGCCATCCTGCTGATCGTGCTGTTCGCCGGCGGCAGCTACTTCGACTGGTTCCCGCTGCGCGGCCTTACCTCCAACAACTTCGACGAGCTGTCCACCACTGGCAAGGTCCTGGACTACTTCTGGCACCTGGTGCTGCCCATCACCGCGCTGGTGATCGGCAACTTCGCCACCATGACCCTGCTGACCAAGAACAGCTTCCTCGACGAGATCAACAAGCAGTACGTAGTCACCGCCAAGGCCAAAGGCCTGAGCCGCACCCGCGTGCTGTACGGCCACGTGTTCCGCAACGCCATGCTGCTGGTGATCGCCGGTTTCCCCTCGGCGTTCATCGGCATCTTCTTCACCGGCTCGCTGTTGATCGAGGTGATCTTCAGCCTCGACGGCCTGGGCCTGATGAGCTTCGAGGCGGCCATCAACCGCGACTACCCGGTGGTGTTCGGCACCCTGTTCATCTTCACCCTGCTGGGGCTGTTGGTGAAACTGATCGGCGACCTCACCTACACCCTGGTCGATCCGCGTATCGACTTCGCCAGCCGGGAGCACTGACATGGCCCTCTCCCCCCTCAATCGTCGGCGCTTCGAGCGCTTCAAGGCCAACCGCCGCGGCTGGTGGTCGCTGTGGATCTTCGTGGTGCTGTTCGGCCTGAGCCTGGGCGCCGAGCTGATCGCCAACGACAAACCAGTAGCGGTGCGCTACGACGGGCAGTGGTACTTCCCGGCCTTCAAGCGCTACCCCGAGACCACCTTCGGCGGCGAGTTCCCGCTGGAGGCCAACTACAAGAGCCCGTACATCCGCGAGCTGCTGGCCAAGAAAGACGCCTTCGTGCTGTGGGCACCGATCCCGTTCAGCTACCAGAGCATCAACTACGACCTCAAGGTGCCCGCCCCCGCGCCGCCCTCGGCCGACAACCTGCTGGGCACCGACGACCAGGGCCGCGACGTGCTCGCCCGGGTGATCTATGGCTTTCGCATCTCGGTGCTGTTCGCCCTGACCCTGACCCTGGCCAGCTCCGTCGTCGGCGTCATCGCCGGCGCCCTGCAGGGTTTCTATGGCGGCTGGGTCGACCTGGCCGGCCAGCGCTTCCTGGAGATCTGGTCCGGCCTGCCGGTGCTGTACCTGCTGATCATCCTCGCCAGCTTCGTGCAGCCCAACTTCTGGTGGCTGCTGGGCATCATGTTGCTGTTCTCGTGGATGAGCCTGGTGGACGTGGTGCGCGCCGAGTTCCTGCGCGGCCGCAACCTCGAGTACGTCCGCGCCGCCCGCGCCTTAGGGATGCGCAACGGCCCGATCATGTACCGGCACATCCTGCCCAACGCCATGATCTCGACCATGACCTTCATGCCGTTCATCCTCACCGGCGCCATCGGCACCCTCACTGCCCTGGACTTCCTCGGCTTCGGCCTGCCCGCCGGCTCGCCGTCGCTGGGCGAGCTGGTGGCCCAGGGCAAGTCCAACCTGCAAGCGCCGTGGCTGGGCATCAGCGCCTTCGCCGTGCTGGCGGTGATGCTGAGCCTGCTGGTGTTCATCGGCGAGTCCGCCCGCGATGCCTTCGACCCAAGGAAATGACATGAGCCAAGACACCCTGATCGAAGTGCGCGACCTGGCCGTGGAGTTCGTTACCGGCGACCAGGTCAACCGCGTAGTCGATGGCATCAGCTTCGACATCCGCAAAGGCGAAACCTTGGCCCTGGTCGGCGAGAGCGGCTCGGGCAAGTCCGTCACCGCCCACTCGATCCTGCGCCTGCTGCCCTACCCCCTGGCCCGGCACCCGTCCGGCAGCATCCAGTACGACGGCAAGGACCTGCTGCACCTGGGCGAAAAGCCCATGCAGCGCATCCGCGGCGACCGGATCGCGATGATCTTCCAGGAGCCGATGACCTCGCTGAACCCCCTGCACAGCATCGAAAAGCAGATCAACGAAATCCTCCTGCTGCACAAAGGCCTCACCGGCAAGCAAGCCACCGCCCGCACCCTGGAGTTGCTGGAACTGGTCGGCATCCCCGAGCCGCGCAAGCGCTTGAAGGCCCTGCCCCACGAGCTGTCCGGCGGCCAGCGCCAGCGCGTGATGATCGCCATGGCCCTGGCCAACGAACCCGAACTGCTGATTGCCGACGAGCCCACCACGGCGCTCGACGTGACCGTGCAGTTGAAGATCCTCGACCTGCTCAAGGAGCTGCAGGCGCGCTTAGGGATGGCCCTGCTGCTGATCAGCCACGACCTCAACCTGGTACGCCGCATCGCCAACCGCGTGTGCGTGATGCAATGCGGCAAGATCGTCGAGCAGGCCGACTGCGCCACACTGTTCAGCAAGCCGCAGCACCCGTATACGCAGATGCTGATCAATGCCGAACCCAGCGGCGCGCCGGCAGCGAACGCCGAAGGGGCGCCGTTGCTGGAGGTGAAGGACTTGAAGGTGTGGTTCCCGATCAAGAAGGGGCTGCTGCGCCGCACCGTGGACCATGTGAAGGCCGTGGATGGGGTGAACTTCAGCCTGCCCCAGGGGCAGACCCTGGGGATTGTTGGCGAGAGTGGATCCGGCAAGTCCACACTGGGCCTGGCCATCTTGCGGTTGATCTCCAGCCAGGGCGGTATTCGCTTCCACGGGCAGAACCTGGAAGGGTTGAACCAGAAGGAAGTGCGGCCGCTGCGCCGGGAAATGCAGGTGGTGTTCCAGGACCCCTTTGGCAGCCTGAGCCCGCGCATGTGCGTGGCGGATATCGTTGGCGAGGGGTTACGGATTCACAAGATCGGCACGCCAGCCGAGCAGGAAGCGGCGATTGTGGCGGCGCTGGAGGAAGTGGGGCTGGATCCGCGGACGCGGCATCGGTATCCCCATGAGTTTTCTGGGGGGCAGCGGCAGCGGATTGCGATTGCTCGGGCGTTGGTGTTGAAGCCGGCGCTGATTTTGCTGGATGAGCCGACCTCGGCGCTGGATCGGACGGTGCAGCGGCAGGTGGTGGAATTACTTCGGAATTTGCAGGTTAAGTACAACCTGACGTACCTGTTTATCAGTCACGACTTGGCGGTGGTCAAGGCGTTGAGTCATCAGTTGATGGTGATCAAGCATGGGCAGGTGGTGGAACAAGGGGATGCGGGGGCGATCTTTAATGAGCCCAAGCATGGGTATACGCGGCAGTTGTTGGAGGCGGCGTTTTTGGGCACAACATCGATTGCCTGAAACCGGCCCCTTTCATCCAAATAGCTCGCGCGATTCCTGTGGGAGCGGCTTTAGCCGCGAACACCGGCGTAGCCGGTGCCAGTCACCGCGTCGCTTGCTTCGCGGCTAAAGCCGCTCCCACAAAAAATCGCGTTAACCGGGCCGGCCAATATCAGTGCAATATCTGCAACTGCTGACTTTGCTACCCGTCACGAAAAATCAGATTAAAGCCCTTACTTGTAGTCCATTTCCCAAACATACTCCTGCCGCCTTTTTTCCGTTGCGGTCGCTTTGGCAGCCCCCTAGTCTCGGCGAGTCGCTGAGTTTAGCGATCGACTTTGACAGGTCGCGACGGTACATGGCTACAGCTCTCCTTTATGGCAGCTGTACGTGCGGGCACGCTTGCGTGCGCCGGAACTTGCTATGTCCGCCGGTCTGTCAACCCACGTACAGCTGCCACCCTTCTGTTTGACAGCAGTCAGGTGACCGCATCTTTAAAAGGACGTAGTCATGCTGAAGATTGTTCCGGACCCACCCCACAACCATCACTCCCTCGAAGACACCCTCGTCCAGGCCACAGAGTACGCCCTGTGCGCACAGGCCGTGGCGCATCAGGCCATTTCGGTCCAGCAGCCCAAGTCCCCCGCGTCGCTTCTGATCATGGCGTTGATGCATGAGATCGAGGCGCTGCGGGTGCTGCTCGAGTCGGCGTTGATTCAGGTGCAGATGCCGCAGCTGGAGCGCCGGGCGTTCCACTAGGCCGGTAGGCGTGTTTTGCCTGGACTGGCCTCATCGCCGGCAAGCCGGCTCCCACAGGGATTGGCTTTGCCCTAGCACCGGTGCCGTAACTGTGGCGTTGGGTTGCCAGCGATAGGGGTCGTCCGGGCATCGATCATTTCAGGGAGAGTGAGCAATGAACACAGACGACACCACGCCCCGCACCACTGCGGGCAAAACCAAGTTCTACCAAGGCGAAGGGATGACCGCCCCGCTGTTCTGCATCGAGCCCGGCATCCCCTGCCAGCATGCGCGGGATCAGGCTTCGGAGCTGATGGGCTGCGTGCGCGACCTGACCATTGCCGGGATCATGGAGGAGAAGCCGCAACTGCTGTGGGCGTCGTATTACCTGAGCGCGCTGGCCAAGGCGCTGATGGATGATGCGGAGTTGGGGATGAAGCACTGAGGGGTGGATTACCTGGGCTGGATTCCACATCTGTTTAGGCTGCGGCACTCCTGTGAGACAGGCGCAGCAGCATCCGCGCGCACCACGATACCGCGTCATGCCAACAAGGCGGACAGCGATGACCTCACAGGCATGACTGGCCCGAAACAAATAATGAAATGGCTACCCCCGCCTCACCCTGTGTGAGCCCCTAAGCTTTCACAGGGTGCCTATTCGGAGTGCAACGCCATGAACACTGTCGCCATCGTCGCCATCGACTTGGGAAAGCTGAGCTTCCATGTCCACGCGCAGAATGATCGGGGTCATGAGCTTTATCACCGCAAGTTCAACCGTGAAACGCTCATGCGCCACCTTGCCAATCTTGCACCGTGCACCGTGGCGATGGAGGCCTGCGGCGGCTCTCATTTCATGGCCCGAGAGCTCACGAGGCTGGGCCATACGCCCAAGCTCATTCCTGCCCAGTTCGTTCGCCCTTACGTGAAGAGCAACAAGAACGACTTCGCCGATGCTGCCGCAATTGGCGAGGCGGCAACTCGTGACCAAATGCGCTTCGTGCAGCCCAAAACGGAAGCCCAGCAGGCGTTGGCGATGCTCAACTCACTGCGTGACAGCTTCATCAGGGACCGTACCGCCACCATGAACCGCATCCACGCGTATTTGCTGGAGGTCGGGATCAGTTTGCCGCCCAGCTTCAAAGCGGTCCGTGAACTCCCCATCGTACTGGACGACAGCACTTTCCTCACCGCTGATCAAAAAGCTGCTGCTGGACCTGCACACCCACTTCAGCTACCTCGACGATCGGGTCAAAGCGCTGGACAAAGAAGTGCATGGCCAGGCCGCTAGCGATGATCTCGCTTCTCGTTTGATGTCGATACCTTGTATTGGCCCGATCACCGCTACCGCCCTGGCTGCGGAACTGGGGGACGGCAAGCAGTTCCGTTGTGGGCGAGATTACTCAGCTTCCGTAGGCCTGGTTCCCAGGCAACATACGACGGGTGGCAAGCCTTGCCTGGGGGCGAATCAGCAAGCGCGGAGATGGCAATCAACGACGACTGCTGATCCAGTGCGCGAGGGTCTATTTGATGGGACTGGAGCGCCAATCCGGCAAGTTGGCGGACTGGGTGCGTGGTTTGCTACGCGCTCACCACCCTAACCTGGTGGTGTGCGCTGTCGCCAACAAACTGGCCCGCATCGCCTGGGCCATCACCGCACATCACAGCGAATTTGATGCAGGGGCAAGCGCGATGAGCGCTTGACCCTGCGGACACACGAGTTGTAACCACCTGGTTTTGCGATGCTGCACACAGATGACGTGAACGGTACACCGGCCTGGCGATCAACCTGAGCTCCCACTCGGCTTCAGAAGCCGAACAAATATTAAGGCTCGTCGGGCGCGACTTTCATCGAGGCGCGGGACTGACCTCCCACACGACGCCGTATAGATTGACGCAAACCAAACTCACGCACATCTCGCTACAGTATTGCAGAAATGGGGGTAACCATAGATGTGGGAGCTGGCTTGCCAGCGATGCGCCGCGCGGGCGGCGCTCGATCTTGAGAGCGCTGCAAAATTCCCGGCAAGCACCTGGTGGCCCTCCCCCCAATACCCTGACATGCACATAGCGGCCATTACCGAATGCTGACTCAACAAAACCAGCGGTGTAATTCCCAAGCGCCTGTCTTGGGGTCGCATGTGGGCCACTAGGTGCTTGGCGGCAGGTTTGCAGCGCCTATGAAATCGAGCGCCGCCCGCGCGGCGCATCGCGGCACAAGGCCGCTCCATCTGTTTCGGGCCAGTCACTCCTGTGAGGTCACCGCTGTCCGCCTTGTTGGCACGACGCGGTATCGCGGTGCGCGCTGATGCCGCTGCGCCTGTCTTGTGTCATGCGACATTCCCACGCCATAACCTCCACGGCACCCCAACAAATGTACGGCTACAGTGATCGCTGAGAACAGCACCTGCAAATGGCCCGGGGAGCATGTGTCAGCGCACCACCCGCTGTAACTTGCGCTGCACCCTGCACGAAATACCCGTTACTCACGCCCATGCCCAGTGCGGTTCAAAGCCCAGGCCGCACAGTGGCAAAGGAGAACGGACAATGCCCAAGAAAATCATCATCTCGTTTGACGGCACCTGGAACACACCGGATGTGAAGTCCGAAATCAAAGGCAGTAAAAGCACCAACGTGTGGAAGTTGCACGCAGCCCTGCTCCCACGCGACAAGGACAACACCGTCCAGCACAAATGGTACGACCAAGGTGTTGGTACCGACTGGTACGACCGCATCAGCGGGGGTGCCTTCGGGGTGGGGCTTTCAGAAAAGATCCTCGACGGCTATCGCCACCTGGCAAGCACCTACGAACCGGGTGACCTGGTCCATATCTTCGGCTTCAGCCGGGGCGCCTACACGGCGCGCAGCCTGGTGGGCCTGATCCGTAACGCAGGGCTGCTCAAGCCCGAACACCTCGACCTGACCCGTGAGGCCTATGGCCTGTACCGCACCCGCGACGAAGGCGCCGACTCGGATAGCGCGCAACTGTTTCGCAGCAACTTCTCACGCACCATCACCATCCACATGCTGGGTATATGGGATACCGTCGGCGCGCTGGGCGTGCCGCTTGAGTCCTTCGACTGGTTCAACAAGTCGTACTACGAATTCCATGACACCGAACTGAGTTCGATCGTCCACAACGCCTTCCACGCGCTGGCCATTGATGAGTGGCGCAAGAACTACCAGTGCACCCTGTGGGACCCGAAGAGCAAACCCAACCAGCGTGTGGAGCAAGTCTGGTTCTGCGGTGCCCACGCCAATATCGGCGGTGGCTACCCGGACAACAGCCTCTCGGATATCGCCCTGACGTGGATGATCAACAAGGCGGTCGAATGTGGCCTCGCAGTCGACACCAGCAAGCTCCCCAGCCTGCCCACCACGACACTGCCGATCACCAACTCCTACAAGCAGTTCCTCGGCGGTGCCTACAGCCAGTTCAATCCGCCCTACTACCGGGATATCGGGCAAACGCTGTTTGGCCGGGAGGCCATCGACCCAAGCGTCGAGGACCGGCTCAAGCACGAGCCTGAATACAAGCCGAAGAATACGGTTGGCCCGAATTTGGTCGGCAGCTTCACGCCGGTCGGGAAGGTCAGGTAGTAGGGTTCGATGGCGTCTCTACTTGAGGGGCCAACGAGCCAGCCCTTCTTCTCCATAAGCCTGGATGTCCGGGTCGGCACTGCTCGCCATGTGTTCAAGCACTGCGCGGGATTGCAGGGTGCCGATCCGCGCCAGCGCATACGCGCACTTGCGCTGGAACTCCTGCAGGTTGCCCCAGCGCACCAGGCTGGCGAACGGAATGTTCACCGCCTGCGCAATGGCAGGTACCGCCGTCGCATCGCCGAGCAGCCCGAGTTCGAACACGATGTCTTCGTGTCGCTCATGGGTTTCCTCCAGCAATAACCGGGTGAGGGTCGACACAGAATCTGGAAGGGGTTCGAGATCCCCCAGGGATTTTGCCGTCGTGGGCTGTGATCCGTTCATTGCGCTTCCTTGTGGATGGACAAAGCTGCCCCGGATTCTACCGTCACCTAAGCCCTGCTACCGCCAAGCGCCGCTGTCATTTCCCCTGCCTGCTCACGCAACGCCTGGCAAAACGGCTCCACAACCGCCGACGTCGGCCGGTGCTCAGGTTGGATCAGCATCACCCGATACGGCACCGAGATACTCAACCGCCGAATCGGTAACCCACCCTGCCCCGCCTCCAGCCCACTCAAAGGGTTGATGATCGCCACCCCCAGCCCCTGCCGGACCATGGCACACACCGAGGCCGCGCTGGTGGTTTCGATCACCGTGCGCCGGTTCACCCCGGCGGCGCGAAAGTGCTGGTCGAGCTGCTGGCGGTAAGTATCCAGGCTGGCCAGGTTGATGAAGTCGACCTCGTCGAAATCGCTCAGCTCGAGAACGGCTTTGGCCTGCAATGGGTGCCCCTGGGGCAGCACGCAAACCATGTCGGCGCTGAACAGCAACTCGCCCACCGCGCCACGCGGTACCTGCTCGACTTCGGTCAGGCCAAGGTCGTGCTGCTGGGCGACCAGCGATTCCTCCAACAGCGGCGACTCCTGGGCGGTGATGCTCACGCTCACGCCCCGGTGTTGCTGATGGAAGCGCTGGCAGGCCCTGGGCAGCAGGGTTTGCGAGAACAGCGGCAGGCAGGTAATGGCCAGCCGGCCTTGCTCGAAGTTGCGGATGGCCTGGGCAAAGCGGTCGATGCGTTCCAGGCCGACGAAGGCGCGCTCGACCTCGTCTATCAGCAGCAGGGCCTGGGCGGTGGGCGCCAGGCGCCCGCCTTCGCGGTCGAACAGGTTCAGGCCGGTGACCTGCTCCATGCGCGCCAGCTCACGGCTGACGGTGGGCTGCGAAGTGAACAGCAGCCGGGCGGCGCCGGTGACGCTGCCGGCGGCCATGATGGCGCGGAACACTTCGATGTGGCGGACGGAGAGTTTCATGGGGGTACACAGCCTGAAGTATGAACGCGGCGTCGTGGGAGCGGGCTTGCCCCGCGATGCAAGCAACGCGGTGCATGGCACCGGCCATGCCGGTGATCGCGGGGCAAGCCCGCTCCCACGCACATGCACATGCACATGCACATGCACATGCACATGCACATGCACATGCATATCAAATATGAATAGACTAAATAAAAATAGCTATTTTTGTGAATCAATCAACTCCTTCAAGATCGGTGCATCCATTACAAGGAACACCACCATGAGCACCCCTTCCACCCTCCTGGCCGACGCCGTCCGCCAACACGGCTCGCCCCTGTGGGCCTACGACGCGCAAACCATCGGCCAGCGCATCGACCAGCTGCTGCAGCACTTCGACACCGTCCGTTTCGCACAAAAGGCCAACCCCAACCTGCACGTCCTGCGCCTGATCCGCGAACGCGGCCTGGTGCTCGATGCGGTCTCGCTGGGTGAAATGGAACGTGCCTTCGCTGCGGGTGCGCAGGTAACTGGCGAACCGGCCGGGGTGGTGCTGACCTGCGACGTGCTGGACCAGCCGACCCTGGCGCGGGTGGTCGAGACCGGTATCGAAGTGAACGCCGGTTCCATCGACATGCTCCGCCAACTGGGCGAACGCTCCCCTGGGCACCGGGTGTGGCTGCGCATCAACCCAGGCTTCGGCCACGGCCACAGCCGCAAGACCAACACCGGCGGTGAAAACAGCAAGCACGGTATCTGGCACGAGCAACTGCCCGAAGCGCTGGCCTGCGTGAAGCAGCACGGCCTGCACCTGGTGGGCGTGCACATGCACATCGGCTCGGGGGTGGATTACCAGCACCTGGAGCAGGTGGCCGGGGCCATGGTCGGGCTGATCGGCCAACTGGGCATGGACATCGAAGCCTTCTCCATCGGCGGCGGGCTGTCCACGCCTTACCGCCAGGACGACCAGCCGGTGGACCTGCAGTGCTATGCCCGCACCTGGGCACTGGCGCGGGCGGAGATCGAAGCGATGCTCGGCCACCCCGTACGCATGGAGATCGAACCGGGGCGCTTCCTGGTGGCGGAGTCGGGCTACCTGGTGGCCGAGGTGCGCGCCGTCAAGCAGATGGGCAACAACCACTACATCCTGGTGGACGCCGGCTTCAACGACCTGATGCGCCCTGCGATGTATGGCGCTTATCACCGCATGAGCCTGTTCGATGCCGTGGGGCGGCCCGTCAATCGCCCGCTGCAACCGACCGTGGTGGCCGGGCCGCTGTGCGAGTCCGGGGATGTGTTTACCCAGGACGATCAGGAGCTGACGCCCCAGGTACTGCCGCAAGCCAAGGTCGGTGACCTGCTGGTGATTCACGATGCCGGGGCCTACGGCGCGTCCATGTCGTCGAACTACAACAGCCGGCCGCTGTTGCCGGAGCTTCTGATCGAGCAGGGTCAGATGCGCATGATCCGCCGGCGGCAGACTGTGCAGGAACTGCTGGCGCTGGAGCTGGGTGTCTAACACTCAGTAGCGCGATACGTGCTGATATGAACATCGTGGGAGAAACTGTCTTGTGGGTTATCCAAAAACCGACGCGATTCCTGTGGGAGCGGGTTTACCCGCGAAGATGACACCTCGGTGCCTGGCACGGGCTATGCCCGTGTTCGCGGGTAAACCCGCTCCCACAGGGAACGCGCAGCTGTTTGAATGACGAGCAAGACAGTTACCCCCACGTGTCCTCGCTACGGCTGCGCTGGCGCCACCAACCGATACCCCACCCCCGCCTCGGTAATGATGAACCGTGGCGCGGTCGGATCATCCCCCAGCTTCTGGCGCAGGTGCCCCACCACAATCCGCAGGTAATGCGTGTCGTCGGTGTGGGTCGGCCCCCAGATATCCTTGAGCAGCTGCTGCTGGGTAATCACCCGCCCAGGGTGCCCGGCCAACTGCGCCAGCAAGGCGTATTCCTTGCGCGTCAGCGCCACCTCCAGCCCCTCCAGCGTCACCTTGCGAAAGGCAAAATCCACCACCAGCGGCCCAAAGCTGGCCGTCGAAGTTGCACTGCCCACCTGCGGCGCCTGGCGCAGCAACGCGCGCACCCGGGCGAGGAATTCCTGGATGCCGAACGGCTTGGTCACATAGTCGTTGGCACCACCATCCAGCGCATCGACCTTCTGCACTTCACTGGCGCGCACCGACAGTACCATCACCGGCACCGTGCTCCATTCGCGCAGCTCACGCAGCACTTGCTGGCCGTCCATGTCCGGCAGGCCGAGGTCGAGCACCACCAGGTCAGGCTTGCTCAAGGCGGCCTGGGCCAGGCCTTCACTGCCGGTACCGGCTTCAATCACCTTGTAGCCCTGGGACGCCAGGCTGATGCGCAGGAACTTGCGGATCTGCGGTTCGTCGTCGATCACCAGCAGGGTGGCGGCTTGGCTCATGGGGCTTCACTTTCGCTATCGGGTTGGGTGGGCAGCGGCAAGCATAGTGTGATGCAGGTGCCGTGGCCATCGAGGCCCTCGCCCACCAGGATGCGCCCGCCGTGGGCGCCGATCATGCCCTGGCAGATCGCCAGGCCCAGCCCGGTGCCCTGCCCGCCGCGGTCGCCGCGGGCGGCGGTGTAGAACATGTCGAAGATCTTTTCGCGCTCGTCCTCGGGGATGCCGGGGCCCTGGTCGCTGACGGCGAAGCACAGTTGCTCGTCCTGCACCTTCACCTGCAAGTCGAGCCGCCCTTGTGGCGGCGAGAAACGCGCGGCGTTTTCCAGCACGTTCACCAGCGCCTGCTCGATCAGCGCGGCATGCACGAACAGCAGCGGCAGCTCGCCGGGCACATCGGTGTGCACGCGCAGCGGCGCCAGCACCACGCGCAGGCGGTTGAGGGCGCTGCCGACGATATCGGCGGGGGCCACCCAGTCGCGGGCGAGCTTGAGGCTGCCGTGGCCGAGGCGGGTCATGTCCAGCAGGTTCTGGATATAGCGGTCCAGGCGCTCGGCTTCGTCGCGGGTGCCTTCGAGCAACTCGCGGCGGTCGTCCGGGGGGATGGCGTCGCCCAGCGCCAGCAGGCTGTCGATGCTGCCGCGCATGGACGTGAGCGGGGTGCGCAGGTCGTGGGACACCGAGGCGAGCAAGGCGCTGCGCAGTTGCTCGGTTTCGCCGTGCAGGCGCGCGGCCTCCAGTTGCTCGCCCAGGCGGGCGCGGGCCAGGGCCTGGGCCAGGGGCTGCGCCAGGGCCATCAACAGGCGGCGGCGCTGGGCAGCCATGGGTTCGCCGTTGCGCGGGCGCACGCCGAGCAAGGCCAGGGGTTGCTCCTCCACGGCCAGCGGCCACCACCACCAACGGCCGTGGGGCAAGGTGTCGCTGCCGAAACCTGCGGCCTGGCCGTGCTGCCAGGCCCATTCGGCAGCGGCGCGTTCGTTGTCGGTGAAGGCCGGGGCATCGCCGCTGGCGACTTGCAGCAGGCCGTCGACGCTGCGTTCGAGCAGGCACACCTGTACGTCCTGCCAGCCGTTCAGGTGCTGGCCGGCGGCGCTGAACACGGCCTGGCGATCGGTGGCCACGGTCAGCCGGCGCGACAGGTCGAGCAACTGGTTGGTCTGCGCCTGGGTTTCGCGCAGGGCCTGCAACTGGCGGCGCTGGCGGGCGGCGAGGTTGCCGGTGAGCGCCGCCATCAACAGGAAGAACACCAGGGTCAGGACGTCTTCTTCGCGCTGGATGCTGAACGAGAAGTTCGGCGGGATGAACAGGAAGTCGTAGGCGAGGAACGACAGCACTGCGCAGGCCAACGCCGGGCCGAGGCTGCTGCGCACCGCCACCAGCAGCACGGCGGCGAGGAACACCAGCGAGATATTGGGCAGCGCCAGCACGCTGGACACCGCCCACGACAGGCCGGCGGCCAGCACCGTGGCCAGCAGCGCCAGCAGGTAGTGGCGCCACACCCACACGCGCTTGGCCGCCGCGCTGGCCGGTTGTGGCTGGGCGTCGCGGTCGAGCACGTTGATTTCCAGACCATGGCTTTCGCGCAGCAGGCGCGCCGCCACGCCGGCACCGAAGAAGCGGCGGCGCAGCAGGTCGCGGGACTGGCCCACCAGCACCAGGCTGGCGCGGCGTTCGGCAGCGTGCTGGATCAGCGTGCGGGCCACCTCCCCTGCCCTGAGCAGCACCACTTCACCGCCCAACCGTTCGGCCAGTTGCTGGGCGGCCTGCAGGCGATGACGGGCGGTTTCGTCGCGCAGGCGGCCGTTGTCGACGTGCACCACGCTCCACGGCAAATGGCGGCGTTGCGCAACGCGGCTGGCATGGCGCACCAGGCGTTCGGCCTGGTCGTCGCCGTCGATGCCGACCAGCAGCCGGCCGCGCAGGGCCGGCGCTTCCTGGCCGCGCTGGCGGTAGCCGCTGGCCAGGTCGGCATCTACCTGGGCGGCGGCGGTCTGCATCGCCAGCTCGCGCAGGGCGGTGAGGTTGGTCTGGGAGAAATAGGCGTCGATGGCAGCGCGAGCCTGCTCGGGCACATAGACCTTGCCCTCGCGCAGGCGCTCCAGCAGTTCGCGCGGCGGCAGGTCGATCAGCACCAGTTCGAAGGCTTCCTGCAGCACCCAGTCGGGCAGGGTTTCGCGCACCTGCACGCCAGTGATGTCGCGAACCTTGTCGTTGAGGCTTTCCAGGTGCTGGACGTTGACCGTGGTGTACACGTCGATACCGGCGGCCAGCAGCTCCTGCACGTCCTGCCAGCGCTTGGCGTGGCGGCTGCCGGGGGCGTTGCTGTGGGCCAGCTCGTCGACCAGTACCAGCGGGGGCTTGGCCTTGAGCAGGCCGTCGAGGTCCATTTCTTCGAGCAGCACGCCACGGTATTCGCTGCGCAGCAACGGTTGCTGGAGCAGGCCGCCGAGCAGGGCCTCGGTTTCGGCGCGACCGTGGGTTTCGACCACCCCGGCCACCACCTGCACGCCTTGGCGCTGCTGGGCGTGGGCGGCCTGGAGCATGGCGAAGGTCTTGCCGACCCCAGGCGCGGCGCCGAGGAATACCTTGAGCCTGCCCCGGCCTTCGCGGGGCAGGCCGGCCAACAGCGCGTCGGCGCGGGTGGGGTTGCTCATGTTTGATCCTTCACAAATTGCGAATGTGGGCCTGCTGCGCAGGCCTTCGCGGGTAAACCCGCTCCCACAGGGGAGGCGGCGCTATCCCTGTGGGAGCAGGTTTACCCGCGAAGGGCCGCAAAGCGGCCCCTTTGTCAGTGCTGGTTAACAGGTGCCAAACGCTCAAGCGCCTGGTTCAGCGCCAGCACATTGACCACCGGCGGCCCGACCAATGGGCGAAGGGTGGCGTCATTCACCAGCACTTGCAAGCGCTCCACCGGCACCTGCCGCGCCGCCGCCACTCGCGCCAGCTGGTAGGCGATGGCTTGCGGCGGCAGGTGCGGGTCCAGGCCGCTGCCGGAGGTGGTCAGCAGCGCCAAGGGCACCGGCCCTTGCTGCGCCTGGTATTGCGCGGCGGCCTCGCCCTTGACCCGCTCGGCCAGTGCCGGGTTGCTTGGCGACAGGTTGCTCGCGCTGCTGGCCACGGTGGCATACGCCCCCGCCGAAGGCCGCGACTGGAACCAGCCGTCGCCCTTGAACTCCTGGGCGATCAGCGCCGAGCCGCGCACTTCACCTTTGTCATCGCGCACCAGGCTGCCATTGGCCTGGTCGGGGAACGCCACCTGGGCAATCCCGGTCACCGCCAGCGGGTACAAGGCGCCAGTGACCACGGTCATCAGCAGGATCAGGCTCAAGGCCGGGCGTACATAAGCAGTCATGTCAGTCTCTCCTTCAAACCAGGTGCAAGGCGTTGAGCAGCAGGTCGATCAGCTTGATCCCGGCGAACGGCACGAGGATGCCGCCCAGGCCATAGATCAGCAGGTTGCGCCGCAGCAGGTGGGCGGCGCTGGCGGCCTGCACACGCACCCCGCGCAGGGCCAGGGGGATCAGCACGATGATGATCAGCGCGTTGAACACGATGGCCGAGAGGATCGCGCTCTGCGGGCTGGCCAGCTGCATCAGGTTGAGCACGCCCAGTTGCGGGTAGATGGCGGCGAACAGCGCCGGCAGGATGGCGAAATACTTGGCCACGTCGTTGGCAATGGAAAAGGTGGTCAGCGCGCCACGGGTGACCAGCAGCTCCTTGCCCACCTGCACCACGTCCAGCAGCTTGGTCGGGTCGCTGTCGAGGTCGACCATATTGGCGGCCTCGCGGGCGGCCTGGGTGCCGTCGTTCATGGCCATGCCCACGTCAGCCTGGGCCAGGGCTGGCGCGTCGTTGGCGCCGTCGCCGCACATGGCCACCAGGCGGCCGTCGTTCTGCTCCTGGCGAATGCGCGCCAGCTTCTTCTCCGGGGTGGCTTCGGCGAGCACGTCATCCACGCCGGCCTCGGCGGCAATGGCCGCGGCGGTCAGCGGGTTGTCGCCGGTGACCATCACGGTACGGATGCCCAGCTTGCGCAGCTCGGCGAAGCGCTCACGGATGCCGGGCTTGACCACGTCCTTGAGGTGGATCACGCCGAGCAGGCGCTTGTCGACGCACACCAGCAGCGGTGTGCCGCCGCTCTGGGCAATGCGCTCCACTTCACGGGCCAGGGGCACCGGCATTTCCAGGCGCTGCATGCCGACGAAGGCCAGCACCGCATCGACGGCGCCCTTGCGGTAGCGGTGCTGCTGGAAGTCGATGCCCGACAGGCGCGTCTCGGCGCTGAAGGCAATGGCCTGGTACTGGCTGCTCGAGGGTTCATCGAAATCATGCAACTGGCGCAGGTACTCGACGATGGATTTGCCTTCGGCAGTGTCGTCGGCCAGCGAGGCGAGCAAGGCACCCTCCCCCAGTTCCTTGGCGGTCACGCCCGAGGCGGCGTGCAGGGCGCTGCAGCGACGGTTGCCGAAGGTGATGGTGCCGGTCTTGTCGAGCATCAGCGTGTGCACGTCGCCGGCCGCCTCCACTGCGCGGCCGGAGCGGGCGATCACGTTCAGGCGCACCAGGCGGTCCATGCCGGCGATGCCGATGGCCGACAGCAGGCCACCGATGGTGGTGGGGATCAGCGTCACCAGCAAGGCGGCGAGGAAGATCAGCGACAGGCTGCCGCCGGCGAAGCGGGCAAACGGCTGCAGGGTCACCACCACGATCAGGAAGATCAGGGTGAGGCCGATCAGCAGGATGTCCAGGGCGATCTCGTTGGGGGTTTTCTGGCGCTTGGCGCCTTCGACCAGGGCGATCATGCGGTCCAGGGTCGATTCGCCAGGGTTGCTGGAGATGCGGATCAGCAGCCAGTCGGAGACCAGCCGGGTGTTGCCGGTGACGGCCGAGCGGTCGCCGCCGGACTCGCGGATCACCGGCGCGGACTCGCCGGTGATGGCGGCCTCGTTGACCGCGGCGATGCCTTCGAGCACCTCGCCGTCACCGGGGATCATCTCGCCGGCCACCACGCGCACCACATCGTCCTTGCGCAGCTGGCTGGCAGCGACGGTCTCAAAGCTGCCGTCGCTCTTGCGCCGCTGCGCGGTCAGGCCCTGGCTGCCGGCCTTGAGGCTGTCGGCGCGGGCCTTGCCACGGCCCTCGGCGAGGGCTTCGGCAAAGTTGGCGAACAGCACGGTGAACCACAGCCATACGCTGATCTGCACCGCCACGCCGGTGCTCACGCCGCTTTCGGGGGCGAAGCACAGCACCGTGGTGAGCAGCGCAGTGAGGGCCACCACCAGCATCACCGGCGAGCGTTTGAGCTGGCGCGGGTCGAGCTTGACGAAGGCCTGCAGCAGCGCCGGGCGCCACAGCGCGGCGAAGCGGGTCTGGTCCTTGGCGCTGCGTTGCGCCTTCACGTCAGGAATGGGCATGTTCATCAATGATTCCTCAGAAACCCAGGCTCAGGTGTTCGGCGATCGGCCCCAGGGCCAAGGTCGGCAGGAAGGTCAGGCCACCGACCAGCAGGATGGTCACCAGCAGCAGCGTGGTGAACAGCGGGCCGTGGGTGGGGAAGCTGTTCAGCCCCTGCGGTGCGCTCTTCTTTGCCGCCAGGCTGCCGGCCAGGGCCAGCACCGGCAGGATGTAGCCGAAGCGGCCGATCAGCATGGCCAGGGCGATCATCACGTTGTGGTAGGGGGTGTTGGCGCCGAAGCCGGCGAAGGCCGAGCCGTTGTTGGCGGTGCCGGAGGTGTAGGCGTACAGCAACTGGCTGAAGCCGTGGGCACCGGGGTTGCTCACCGCGCCGGCCGGGCCTGGCAGGCTGGCGGCGATGGCGCCGAGCACCAGCACGCCGACCGGCATCACCAGCAGGGTCGCCACCAGCAGTTGCACTTCACGGGCCTGCAGCTTCTTGCCCAGGTACTCCGGGGTGCGGCCGATCATCAGGCCGGCCAAAAACACCGCGATCAGCACGAACAGCAGCATGCCGTACAGGCCTGCGCCGACGCCGCCGAAGATCACCTCGCCGACCATCATGTTGACCATCGCCACCATGCCGGTCAGCGGGTTGAGGCTGTCGTGCATGGCGTTGACCGAGCCGTTGGAGGCGGCGGTGGTGGTGACCGTCCACAGCACCGAGCCGGTGGTGCCGAAGCGGCTCTCCTTGCCTTCCAGCGGCGCGCTCTGTTGCACCTGGGTACTCTCCAAGGCCGGGTTGGGCTGGTACTCCGACCACAGCGCGGTGCCGCCGCCGATCAGGAACAGCGCCAGCATGCAGGCGATGATCGCGCGGCTTTGGCGCAAGTCCTTGACGTAGTGGCCGAAGGTGAACACCAGCGCCACCGGGATCAGGATGATCGAGGCCACCTCGAACAGGTTGCTCCAGGCCGTGGGGTTCTCGAACGGGTGCGCCGAGTTGACGCCGAAGAAGCCGCCGCCGTTGGTGCCCAGCTGCTTGATGGCGATCTGGCTGGCGGCCGGGCCGAGCGGGATGGTCTGGTCGGCCCCCTGCAGGGTGACGGCGTGGGCGTAGTCGGCGAAGGTCTGCGGCACGCCCTGCCACACCAGCAGCAGCGCCAGCACGAGGCACAGTGGCAGCAGGCCGTAGAGGGTGGCGCGGGTCAGGTCGACCCAGAAGTTGCCCAGGGTGGTGGTCGAGCGGCGGGCGATACCACGGCACAGGGCGACCAGCACGGCCAGGCCGGTGGCGGCGCTGACGAAGTTCTGCACGGTCAGGCCGAGCATCTGGCTCAGGTAGCTGACCGAGGCCTCACCGCTGTAGGACTGCCAGTTGGTGTTGGTCATGAAGCTGACCGCTGTGTTGAACGCCAACGACCACTCCTGGCCCGGCAGGTGCTGCGGGTTGAGCGGCAGGCTGCCTTGCAGCAGCAGGACGGCGAACAGCAGCCCGAAGCCGGCCAGGTTGAAGGCCAGCAGGGCCAAGGTGTACTGCTTCCAGTTGTGCTCTTGCCCGGCGTTGACCCCAGCCAGGCGATAGCAGCCCCGCTCCACCGGGCCGAGCACCGGCGTGAGCCAGGTGCGCTGGCCTTCCATCACCTTGAAGTAGAAACGACCAAGCCAGGGTGCCGGTAGCAGCACGATGGCGAAGAACGCCAGCAGTAGCAGGTAATCGTAACTGTGCATGGCCGCCCCTTAGCTGCGATCGGCGCGCAGCAGCGCCACCAGCAGGTAAACCGCCAACGCCACTGCCAACAGCAGTGACAGCCCATCGAGCATGTACATGAGCCCATCTCCCTTGATGCGGCATGAGGGCCGCTTTGGGGAAATTGTCCGAGGGAGGGGCGTAAAGGGGCGAGATGGGGGGTGGGGTCAGGGCATAAAGAAGGCGTAAAGATCGACCAACCATCGCGGGGCAAGCCCGCTCCCACGCCCGTTACCTCGTGGGAGCGGGCTTGCCCCGCGATGGGCGCTAGTGCTGCGAAGTGTTCTGCGCAGAGTGGCGGCTCCAGTCCAGCAGCAGGCTGTAGCCCACCGCCAACAGGGTCGGCCCGATGAACAAGCCGATAAAGCCAAAGGCGAGCAAACCGCCGAACACCCCGAGCAGCACGATCACCAATGGCAGGTTGCCGCCGCGGCTGATCAGGTACGGTTTGAGCACGTTGTCCACGCCACTGATGACGAAGGTGCCCCACACGCCGAGGAACACCGCCATGCCGTAATCGCCCTTCGACACCAGCCAGGCAGTGGCAGGGATCCAGGCCAGCGGCGGGCCCATGGGGATCAGGCTGAGCATGAAAGTCACCAGGCCCAGCACCACTGCCCCCGGCACGCCGGCAATCAGGAAGCCGATCAGTGCCAGCAGGGCTTGCGCCGCCGCCGTGCCGATCACCCCGTTGACCACCCGTTGCACGGTACCGGCCACCAGTTCGACGTAGTACTCGGCGCGCTCGCCCACCAGCCGTTGCAGCAGGCGGAGCACGAACGCCGCCAGGCGCGGCCCGTCGCGGTAGAAGAAGAACACGAACACCAGGCTCAGGGTCAGCTCCAGCACCCCGCTGCCGATCTGCGCGCTGCGCGCCAGCAACCAGTTGCCGACCTGGCCGAGGTAAGGTTTGGCCGACGCCAGCAGCGCCGCACCTTGCTGGTCGAACGACTCCCACCAGCCGACCAGGCGCGCACCCACCAACGGAATACCTGCCACCCAGGCGGGCGCATCGGGCAGGCCTTCGACCTGCACGTCGCGCACAAAGGCGGTGGCATCGCGGATATGGTCGGCCAGGTTGAAGCCCAGCCACACCAGTGGCAAGGCCACGATCAGGATCCAGGCCGTGGTCAGCAAGCTGGCGGCCAGGGTTTCCCGCCCGCCCAGCACACGCGTGAGCAAACGCATCAACGGCCAGCTGGCGAAGGCCAGGATGGCGCCCCACAGCAGTGCCGAGATGAACGGCGCCATCACCCAGAGTGCAGCGCCGAGCAGCGCCAGCAGCAGGATCTGCACCAGCAGGCGGTCGGTGTTGGGCATGGGGCGCTCACTCAACGGATCAGCTCCAGGTGCAGGCCATCGGTGGGTGCGTCGCCGACTTCGAGCCGGCCGCTGCGCACGCCGGCCTTGGTCAACTGCTCGCGCCAGGCCTCGGCGCCCTTGCCACTGAGGCTGGCGCGCAGGGTGCTGTCCAGGTTCAGGCTGCGCGCCAGCAGCGACACCCACGCGGCCTGGGGCTCGGCCAGGTCGGGGTAGTCGAGCTTGCCGGTGTCGCGCAGTTCGCGCAGGACGGTGGCGGCCGTGGGCAGGATTTCTCCCAACGGGCTGCCGGCGACGAACTCTTCCACATGCAGGTAGGCGCGACGGTTGCCTCGGGTGACGCTGTACAGCGCGACCAGGGTGTCGGCCTCCTCGGCCGAACGGCGCAACAGGATGAACGCCTGCTGCTCGTCGCCGCCATTGAGGCGGGCGTTGGCGAACACGTCGTTGGCCCACAGGCTGGCTTCGCCGCAGTCGCGGCCCTGGCACCAGAACAACGGGTAACCGCCGTCTTTTTGCAGGGTTTCGCGGGCGCTGGTGAAAGCCTCTCGGGCGCTGCGCTCCAGCGGCAGTTCGTAGGTGACCGAGCTGACCTGGCCACGGCTTTCGACCTTGTCATCGACCCGCAGGCGACCGCTGATCTTGCGCAGCGGCCCCATCGGGTAGACCCGTTCCTGCTCCACCGCGGGGCGTTGATCGACCACTTTGGCGTCAACCGGAACGGGCAGCTCACCGGCCCACAGCCAGGGGCTGGCGAAGGCGAGGCAGGCAGCAATGGCGCTGCGGGCGTAAACGGGTACGCTCATCGGCAGCCCTCGTGGCCGCGGGTTTGGAATACGTGAGTGTCTGGCATGTACATGGTTGTCTCCCTTTCAACCCGCCAAGCCTCGACACTTGCCCGGTGCAAGTCAAGGAATGCCAAAGAAGCGATTGAAACAGTCTGCAACAAGGGCCGCACCCTGCTCATCGTTCAAGTGCAGGTGATGGCCACCCGGCAGCGTGATCTGCTCGAAGGGTAGCTGCTCCAGCAGCTCCGTGTGGCGCGCCAGCATGCCGTCGGCCGCCACCACCAGGCAGGCCGGGCAGGCCACGCGCTTGACGAAGGCCATGGCCTGGGCCTGGTTCAGGCGGGTGGGTGAAGGCAACGTGAGGCGGCTGTCGCTGCGCCAGCTGTAACCGCCGGGTACCGGCATCAGGCCGCGCTGGGCCAGCAGTTCGGCCGCTTCACGGCTGACCGCGACCATGCCTTTCATGCGCGCCTCGACTCCCTCCTCCAGCGTTGCGTAGACCGTCTTGCGCTTGCCGTCCAGGCGCAGCTGGGCCTGCAGGGCCATCCCCAGGCGCTCGGCGGCATCCTGTTCGGTCACGGTGGGCGGGATCACCCCGTCGATCAGCGCCAGGTGGCTGACCCGCTCGGGCAAGGCGCCGGCCAGCTGCACCGAGATGATCGCCCCCAGCGAATGACCGAGCAGGCCGAAGCGCTGCCAGCCCAGTTGCTCGGCGACCCGCAGCACGTCGTGGGCGTAATCGGCCAAAGCGTAACCAGCCCCGACCGGGCGGTGCTGCGAATAGCCGTGCCCGGCCAGGTCGAGGGCGACGATACGCAGCCCTTCGAGCTGGGGCGCCAGGCGGGCGAAGCTGTTGGCGTTGTCCAGCCAGCCGTGCAGGGCGATCACCGGCAGGCCGTCGTCGGGGCCGAACAGGTGGGCGGCCAGTTCGATATGGCCCAGGGTCAGGCGAACTTCTTCAACCTGGGCGCTCATGCCTGGCCCCAGCGGTCGAACAGGCCTTTGATCAGGCTGGCGGTGTCAAGGGGGCGCTCCAGCGGGAACATGTGCCCGCCCGGCAGGCTGTGATATTCGCCCCGGGCCATGCCCCGCACGCCCAGCGCATGGTGCCGGCGGATCACCCGGCTTTGGGCGCCGCGCACCACCGCCAGCGGCACCTGCAACTGGCGCGGCGGCAGCGGGCTGGCATGGGGGATGCTGCGGTAGATGCTGATCTCGGTGGCCGGGTCGAAACGCAGGCGCAGCCCGTCTTGCGCGCGCTCCAGACCATGCTCCAGATAGGCCTCGAGGCAGTCCGGGTCGAAGTGGCGGAACAGGCTCTTGCCGGCGAAGTAACTGCGCGCGCTGTCGCGGTCGCTGAATGCCTCACGCCGGCCCAGGGTGCGCCCGGCCGGGGTGATGCGGTCGATGAAGCCCAGGCGCTTGGCCGCCTGGATCAGCCATTCATCCACCCGGGTCAACACCGGCGAGTCGAGCATCACCACGCCACGGTAGAGTTCCGGGCGGCGCAACGCCGCGTGCAGGTGCAGCACCCCGCCCAGCGAATGGCCAACACCCCACACCGGGGCGTCCTGCTGTTCGAGGTGATGCAGCAGCTCGTCCACCAGGCTTTGCCAGTTGTCGTTCACCGGGAAGCGCGGGTCGTGGGCATGCTGGGCCAGGTGGCGCACCTGGTAATCCGGCGCCAGGGCGGCGAACAGCTTGCCGTAGGTGGCCGAGGGGAAGCCATTGGCGTGGGCGAAGAAGATCTGCTGCGACATGGCCGCCTGCTCTGCACGGGGAAGGATGGCCCATTGTCGGCAAGCCGGTGGGTGGCGGCAACGTCCGGAAAGGTCATCGCCAAGGGCGATCAGGTCATTCAGAATTCGCCGAAGCTGGCCATCGAGCGCCGCAGGCAGGCCTGCATATAGGCCAACTGATACTCCAGCGCCTCACGGGCCAGGTGTTTGTCCTGCTGCTCCAGGCCAAGCCTGCGCAAGGCCAGGCAGCTGGTTTGCAACAGATGGGCCATGCGCATGCTGGCTTCCTGCAGGCGCCGCAGATCTTCTTCGCCGTCGAACAGCGTGGCGGGGGCCAGGCCTTGCCCGGCACGGACCTTGTTCATCAACTGGTAGAGCTTGGCGTCGGCCGACTCTCGCAACATGCTGTACTCGGCAAATTCCAGCACGTCATCCTTCTGCACTTTTTCCAGCGTTGGTTGCAGGTCAACCGAACCTACCAACGCCAGCCTTCGGCTATTCATTCGACGCTCCCTTGGCCTGCCGCACATTCACTTGCTGTTGCCGACGCTAGCAAGCGCCTCGGCGGCGCGACAACTGGCAAAAATACCAGTTGCCGCCTTCACGCCGAATGATGAAGGGCCCGCAGGGTCATCAGCCCGGCCAGCGGCCAGTCGCCGTCCAGCATGGCCAGGCTGGCGGTGCTCAAGGGCGCCGGTTGCTGGGCATGGCCATGCTCCAGCATGCCCACCAGCGAACCCACCAGTGGCTGGTGGCTGACCAGCAGCACATGCTCCAGCCCCAGGCGTTCGAGCTCGCCGATCACTTGTTGCACATTGCTCTCGGGGGTCAGCCAGGGCACGGTGCGCACGGGCTCAGCGAAGCCCAGGGCATCGTGCACCAGCGCTGCGGTTTGCTGGGCGCGCACGTAGGGGCTGGCGATGATCGCCTGCAGCGGCTGGCCCAGCAGGTGCGCGGCACTGCGCAGCACCTGCTCGCGGCCGTGGGCGGTGAGGGGCCGTTCGGCGTCGGTGTTTGCGCGCGGCTGGGCCTCGCCGTGGCGCAGCACCCACAGCTTCACAGCTTGGGCTCCTCGTCACGCACCGGGTGCGGGGCCGGGGCCACGGCGTGGGCGGCCTCGCCTTCAGGGGCGCGGGGCGTGGGCCAGTCGGCGAACGGCCAGGGTTTCTGGTCGCTGTGGAAGCTGCCGAAGCGGCCGATCTGTGCCAGGTACTGGCTGAGGCTGTCGCCAAAGTTCATCAGGCTGGCGCTGGGCGCGCCGTAGATCAGCCGGTAGATCAGTTGCACCAGGACCAGGCCGCCCAGCAACAGCTCGGCGAGCTGCCAGACCACCAGGAACACCAGCATCCACAGCACCCGCAGGATGATCGACTCGCGCGCGGCGCTTTGCGGGGTATCGTTCATGTGTCGCTCCTTCGTTCAGTTGAAACCGCTGGTGGAAATGAAATCGATGTCGGTCTTGGGCTCGGCGCGCATCAGGTGCTCGATCACCTGGTTGAGGGTGCGGCCTTCGAACAGGATCGCATGCAGGCCGGCTACCAGGGGCATGTACACCTGCACCTCCTGGGCCTTGGCCTTGAGCACCTTGATGGTGTTGACCCCTTCGGCCACCTCGCCCAGGCGGCTGACGGCCTGCTCCAGGGTCAGGCCCTGGCCCAGGGCATGGCCGACCTGATAGTTGCGGCTCTTGGGCGAGGAGCAGGTGACGATCAGGTCGCCGACCCCGGCCAGGCCAAGGAAAGTCATGGGGTTGGCACCCTGGCTCACGGCGAAACGGGTCATCTCGGCCAGGGCGCGGGTGATCAGCATGCTCTTGGTGTTTTCGCCCATGCCCAGTGCCACCGCCATGCCGGCAATGATCGCGTAGACGTTCTTCAGGGCGCCGCCCAGCTCGACGCCGAAGCGATCGCTGCTGGCATAGACGCGGAAGGTGCGGCCGTGCAGCACGGCCTGCACCTGCTGGCACAGCGCTTCATCTTCGCTGGCGACCACGGTGGCGGTCAGCGCGTGCTCGGCGATCTCGCGGGCTAGGTTCGGCCCCGACAGCACGCCGATGCGCGCCTGGGGGGCGATCTCTTCGAGGATCTGGCTCATCAGCTTGAAGCTCTGCGCTTCGATGCCCTTGGTCAGGCTGACCAGGCCTTTGCCACGCAGCAGCTCTGCGTGGGGCGCCAGCACGCTGCGCAGGGCGCTCGACGGCAGCGCGACGAAGATCAGGTCGCTGGCCTGCAAGGTGGCGAGCAGGTCGTTGACCGGCTCGACGCCGTCATGCAGACGAATGCCCTTGAGGTAACGCGGATTCTCGCGGTTGACGCGCATCGCCTCGGCCTGCGCCGGGTCGCGCATCCATTGGCGCACCGGGTGGCCGTTTTCCGCCAGCAGGTTTGCCACGGCGGTGCCGAAGCTGCCACCGCCAAGAACTGCAACAGGTTGCTGTTCAGTCATATCCAATCCGTTAACCCATAAAATAAGTGGCGACTGGCGCATTATAAAGGCAAGCCGCAAGCGTCAAGCTACAAGCGACAAGAAAACCGCGATGGTCGCCTGCTTTTGCTTTTGCTTGCAGCTTGAGGCTTGCAGCTTGCAGCTTGAGAAAGGTCGGTTAACATGCCTGATTCATTTCTGAAACAAGGCCGTACCGTGTTCCCTGGCACGCCCCCTTACCCACGCCTGCTGATACTGACCGCCCTGCTCGGCGGCCCGGCCATGGCCGATGATCTGTTCACCGACACCCAGGAGCTGCCTCAGGTTCTGACCGCCACACGCCTGAAACAATCCCCGGCCGCAGTGCCGGGCAGCATGACCGTGCTCGACAGCGAGCTGATCCACGCCAGCGGCGCCCGGGACATCCCCGAGCTGCTGCGCCTGGTGCCGGGCATGATGATCGGCTATGGCGCCGGCAACCAGCCGACGGTCAACTACCACGGCAGCAACGTCAACGATGCCCGGCGCATGCAGGTGCTGATCGACGGCCGTTCGGTGTACCGCGCAGGCCTGGCCACGGTGGACTGGAGCGACATCCCGGTGGCCATCGAGGATATCGAGCGGATCGAAGTGTTCCGCGGCCCCAACACCGTCAGCTACGGCGCCAACGCGCTGATGGCGGTGGTCAACATCCTCACCCGCAACCCCGCCGACAGCCACGGCACGCGAATGAAGCTGACCCGTGGCCAGGACGGCATCAACGACTATTACGCCAGCCAGGGCATCGGCTGGGACGGCGGCGACCTGCGCCTGTCGCTGTCGGGCCAGCAGGACGACGGTTTCGACAAGGACCAGTTCGGCCGCGACTACCGCGACAGCCGCCGGCTCAACCGCATCAATATCAATGCCAGCCACAGCCTGGCGCCGGACCAGACCCTGGAATGGCAACTGGCGGCCAAGGAGGGCAGCAACCAGCGGCCCTATACCTACCAGCCAGTTTTCGGCAGATACGCCGCGGGCACGGATGCCGACGTCAACGCCAAGGACTACGCAGGCTCGGTGCGCTGGAGCATCGACCTCAACCCCAATCACAGCCTGTATGTGCAGGGTTCGGCGCAGCACTTCGACCGTCAGCAGGTCTGGCGCGCCTGCGACGCCTCCATTGCCTTCAGCCCGGAGCTGACCCGGCTGTGGCAACTCAATCCGAACTTTGCCGAAGGGGTTGCACGCAATCTCTTCACCGGCAACCTGCCGACCACCAGCGATCCGCTGCTCGCCTCGCTCAAGCAGCAAGTGCAGGATCAATGGAATGCCGGCGGGCGCAACACGGTGTGCGGCGATGTCGACCAGAGCACCCGTGAAACGCGCTACGACCTGGAGATCCAGGACACCTTGAGCCTGAACGAGAGCCTGCGCCTGGTCACGGGCATGAACTACCGCTACGACCGCGCAGACTCGCAGACCTACTTCAACGGCAGCCTCGACGACCAGACCTGGCGCCTGTTCGGCCAACTGGAGTGGCGCGCCGACGAACACTGGGTCGTCCAGGGCGGGGCGATGTACGAGAACGCCCAGCTGTCCGGCAATTCGTTGACCCCGCGCGTGGCGGTGAACTACCTGATCACCCCGCGCCACGGCTTGCGCGCGGTGTACTCCGAAGCGGTTCGCTCGCCCGACATGTTCGAGAACAACGTCAACTGGAGCTACACGGTCAAGGGGCTGTCCCCCAACCGGTACGGCTTGCAGGACGGCCAGTACTTCGTCAAGACCCGCGGCCCGGGCAACCTCGACCAGGAGCGCATGCGCTCGCGGGAGCTGGGCTACAACGGCTACTTCAGCGACATCGACCTGAGCATGGACGTGAAGCTGTTCTACGACGAGATCACCGGGATGATCAGCGAGCCCCTGAAGAACAACCAGTACATCGCCAGCAACGCCAACAAGGCGCGCTTCACCGGCAGCGAGGCGCAGTTTGACTGGCGCGCCACCCAGCGCGACCGCCTGCGCATCACCTACGCCTATGTCGACGCCTGGGCCAGCAACCCCGCAGACCGGCGCCTGAGCGCCCGCAACAGCGGCTCGGCCGGCTGGCTGCGCGAGTGGGGCCTGGGCTGGTCGAGCGCCCTCTTCTATTACGGTGACGATGCGCTCAACCAGTACCGCTACGAGCGCGTCGACCTGCGCGTGGCCAAACGCTTCAAGGTGCAGGGCAGTGACCTTGAGCTGGCGGCCCTGTGGCAGCAGCGCCTGGATGACGAACCGACCACTGCCGTGCAGAACCGCTACGACAGCCGCCACCGCCTGAGCGTGAGCGCGGAGCTGGCGTTCTGATGGTCGTGCTGCTGCGCTTGCTGCTGCTGTGCATCCTGCCACTGGGTTCGCTGTCGGCCAGCGAAATCCTGTTGGTGGGTGCCGACGACCAGCCGGGCATCCGCAGCTTCGTCGCCGCCCTGGCGCAGCGCCGCCCGCACGACCATGTGCATTTCCAGACCGTAAGCGAACTGCCGCGCCCGGAGCAGCTGAAAAGCGATACGCGCCTGGTGCTGCTGGACGGCCCGGCGCTGGAGTGGCGCCTGGGCGAAACTGCCGGCCCACCGGCGCTGGCCCTGAGGGTCAGCCGGGTGCAGGCCGAGCAACGCCTGGGAAAGTCGCGGCCGGCGTACCTCAGCCTGCTGTGGAGTGACCCGCCGCTGGCCCGGCAATTGCGCCTGGCCCGCTACCTGTTGCCGCAGGCCCGGCGCATTGGCGTGCTGTACGGTGAGCACAGCCGCTTCCTGCTCGATGAACTGCGCCAGGCCGCCCAGCCCATGGGGCTGGAGATCGTCGCAGAAGGCTGGCCTGATTTGCGCGACAGCCGCCCGCTGCAGAACCTGCTGGCCAACAGCGATGTGCTGCTGGGGCTCGACGACCCCGAGCTGTACAACTCCAAATCGGCCAAGAACGTGCTGCTCAGCAGTTACGGCCGGCAGATGGCGCTGATCGGGCCGAACGTCGGTTTCGTCCGTGCCGGTGCCCTGGCCAGCACCTACAGCGACCAGGACGACTGGCTGGCAGTGCTCGACCAACTGCTCGAGCAACCCCCGGCACGCTGGCCACGCAGCCTTTACCCCAAGCATTTCGCCGTCAGTGGCAACCAGCAGGTGGCACGTGCCCTGGGCCTGGAAGCCATCGACCAGGACGCCGCCGCGCTGGCGTTGGCCGCAGGAGAACCCACCCCATGAGCAAACGCCTGAGCTGGGACATCCACACCCGCACCCAGATGATCAGCCTCGGCCCTGCCCTGCTGCTGACCTTGCTGCTGATCAGCTTCTTCACCTTCGTGCGTATCCAGGACTTGCGCCAGGAGCTCAACCACACTGGTCAATTGATCGCCAACCAGCTGGCGCCCGCCTCCGAGTACGGCGTGATCTCCGGCAACAATGAAGTGCTCGAAAGCCTGATGCGCGCGACCCTGAGCATCCCTCACGTACGTTTCCTCGAGGTGCAGGACAGCCGCAACCACATCCTGGTGTACGTCGAACAACCGGACGAAAGCCTCAGCCGAGCGCAACGGGTGGAAGTGTTCCAGGCGCCGATCCGCCTGCAGCAAATCCGCCTGGACAATGACTTCCTGCAGGGCAAGCCGCAGTTGCCGAGCATCGGCGACGACTACCTGGGGCGAGTGATCGTGGGCATGTCTGACGACGCCTTCAGCCAGCGCCAGCAGGAGATCGTGATCAAGGCCGGCATCCTCGCCCTGTTCGCGCTGCTGTTCACCTTCCTGCTGGCCCGGCGCCTGGCCATGAGCCTGTCCAAGCCGATCAGCGACATGGGCCATGCGGTCAAGGCCATCCAGCAAGGTGATTTCGATGCCCCGTTGCCGGTGGTCGATGACAGCGAACTGGGCCACCTGGCGCGGCACATCAACAACCTGGCCAGCGCCCTGGACCAGGCCTCCCATGAACAACAGCAGGCCATGAGCCAGCTGATCCAGGCCCGCGAAGAGGCCGAGCAGGCCAACCGTGCCAAGTCGGACTTCCTGGCCATGATGAGCCATGAGCTGCGCACCCCCATGAACGGTGTCCTGGGCATGCTGCAGCTGCTGGAGACCACCCGGTTGACCAGCGAGCAGGCCGAATACGCCGCAGTGGCAAGCGAGTCCACCGGGCACCTGCTCAAGGTGATCAACGACATCCTCGATTTCTCGCGGATCGAACGCACCACGCTGCAACTGGAGCACATCGACTTCAACCTTGGCGATCTGGTCGCCAGCAGTGTCCAGTCGTTCCAGCACAGCGCCCAGCAGCGCGGTCTGGCGCTGCACCTGCAGTTGCCGCCCGGCATGGAGCTGCTGCAGGTGGTCGGCGACCCGACCCGGATTCGGCAGGTCCTGCTCAATTTGATCGGCAATGCGCTGAAGTTCACCGAACGTGGCGAAGTGGCGGTAGAGGCGAGCTGGCAGGTGCTCGATCAGCAGATGATCTGGCTGACCTGCACCGTGCGCGACACAGGGATAGGTATCGACAGCAACCGCCTGGAAATGATGTTCGTCGCCTTCCAGCAGGCCGACAGCTCGATTTCCCGGCGCTACGGCGGTACCGGGCTGGGCCTGTCGATCGCCCGCACCCTGGCCGAACGCATGGGCGGCCATCTGCGTGGCGAAAGCCGCGAAGGGGCGGGCTCGACCTTCACCCTGGAGATGCCGCTCGCCCTGGCCAACGCCCCAGCGGCCCTGCCTGCGGGCACGGCGGCGGCCGGTGCGCTGGGTGGCAATGGCGAGCGGATCCTGCTGGTGGAGGACAATCCGGTCAACCAGAGCGTCATCGAGGCCATGCTGCGCAGCCTCGGCTTCGAGGTCAGCCTGGCGATGGATGGCGCCCAGGCGGTCGACCTGGTGCAGCAGCAACGCTTCGCCGCCGTGCTGATGGACTGCCGCCTGCCGCAGGTGGACGGTTTCGAGGCCACCCGGCGCATCCGCCAGCTGGCGCAGGGCGACGGGCTGCCGATCATCGCCCTCACCGCCAGTGTGCTGGAGGGGGACCGCGAGCGTTGCCTGGCCGCCGGCATGAACGATTACCTGAGCAAGCCATTCAAACGCACCGAGCTGCAACGCATCCTGCACCGCTGGTTACCCGCTCGGACAGCTGCGACTGGCGATAAATGCTAAAGTGCGGCAGTCTTAAAGACTGGACAGGACCTTCGCAGGCCCGGAAAATAACATTTCAGTGCACACCTGTACTTCTTTTGCCAGGTGCGCTGTGACTTTCACCACAACGCAATAGTCTACCTGTAGGCTGCCGCCTCGAACGCACAACGCTTCGGGCCGGCCGGGAAGATTCATCCCCTGCCACAGGGGGTTATTGAGGAGCTCGCATGACCAAACAAAACGCCTTTACCCGGGAAGACCTGCTGCGCTGCAGTCGCGGTGAGCTGTTCGGCCCCGGTAATGCGCAACTGCCCGCCCCGAACATGCTGATGGTCGATCGCATCGTCCATATCAGCGAGGAAGGCGGCAAGTTCGGCAAAGGTGAATTGGTCGCCGAGCTGGATATCAACCCGGACCTGTGGTTCTTCGCCTGCCATTTCGAAGGCGACCCGGTGATGCCAGGCTGCCTGGGCCTCGATGCCATGTGGCAGCTGGTCGGCTTCTTCCTCGGCTGGCAGGGCCTGCCGGGCCGCGGCCGTGC
Organism: Pseudomonas oryziphila; assembly: GCF_003940825.1. Lineage (NCBI taxonomy): Bacteria > Pseudomonadati > Pseudomonadota > Gammaproteobacteria > Pseudomonadales > Pseudomonadaceae > Pseudomonas > Pseudomonas oryziphila. Next base: position 4,111,378 of record NZ_CP034338.1, read on the forward strand.
GCTGGGTTCGGGCGAAGTGAAATTCTTCGGCCAGGTACTACCCTCCGCCAAGAAAGTCACCTACAACATTCACATCAAGCGCGTCCTGAAGGGCAAGCTGAACATGGCCATCGCCGATGGCTCGGTCAGCGTCGACGGTCGCGAGATCTACACCGCCGAAGGCCTGCGGGTCGGCGTGTTCACCTCCACTGACAATTTCTAAGGGTTATTCGCATGCGCCGCGTCGTTATCACTGGTCTGGGCATCGTTTCGTGCCTGGGCAATGACAAAGCTACCGTCACCGAAAACCTGCGCAACAGCCGTCCGGGCATTCGTTACAACCCGGAATACAAGGAAATGGGGCTGCGTAGCCAGGTTTCCGGCTCCATCGACCTGAACCTCGAAGAGCTGATCGACCGCAAGGTGTATCGCTTCGTTGGCCACGCTGCTGCCTACGCGTACCTGGCGATGCAGGATGCGATCAAGGACGCGGGCCTGACCGAAGAGCAAGTGTCGAACCCGCGCACCGGCCTGGTTGCCGGTTCCGGCGGCGCTTCCACGCTGAACCAGATGGAAGCCCTGGACACCCTGCGCGAGAAAGGCGTCAAGCGCGTTGGCCCATACCGTGTCACCCGCACCATGGGCAGCACCGTGTCGGCGTGCCTGGCCACCCCGTTCAAGATCAAGGGCATCAACTACTCGATCTCGTCGGCCTGCGCCACCTCGGCACACTGCATCGGCACCGCCCTGGAGCAGATCCAGTGGGGCAAGCAGGACATCGTCTTCGCCGGTGGCGGTGAAGAAGAGCACTGGAGCCAGTCGTTCCTGTTCGATGCCATGGGCGCCCTGTCGACCAAGCGCAACGAAACCCCAGAGCTGGCCTCGCGCGCCTACGACGCCGACCGTGATGGCTTCGTCATCGCTGGCGGTGGCGGCATGGTGGTGGTCGAGGAGCTGGAACACGCCCTGGCCCGTGGCGCCAAGATCTACGCCGAAATCGTCGGCTACGGCGCGACCTCCGACGGCTACGACATGGTCGCCCCGAGCGGCGAAGGCGCAATCCGCTGCATGCAGCAGGCGCTGTCCACCGTCGACACCCCGATCGACTACCTGAACACCCACGGCACCTCCACCCCGGTCGGCGACGTCGCCGAGATGAAGGGCGTGCGTGAAGTGTTCAAGGACAAGGCTCCGAAGATCAGCTCGACCAAGAGCCTGTCCGGCCACTCGCTGGGCGCCGCTGGCGTGCACGAGGCGATCTACTGCCTGCTGATGATGGAGAACGACTTCATCGCCGGCTCCGCCAACATCGACGAGCTGGATCCGGAAGTTGCCGACCTGCCGATCGTGCGCAAGACCGAAGACGCCAAGCTCACCACCGTGATGAGCAACAGCTTCGGCTTCGGCGGCACCAACGCTACCCTGGTGCTCAAACGCTGGGAAGGCAAGTGATCGCTTGATCTGCTGAACGAGAACGCCCGGGCCTTGGCCCGGGCGTTTTTGTTTGTGCCGTGCGGTATTCAGCATCATAACGGCACCGCCCTCATCGCTGGCAAGCCAGCTCCCACAGGCATGACACAGGCCTTGAGGATGGCGCGATCAATGTGGGAGCCGGCTTGCCGGCGATGAGGCAAACACAGCCTTCAGACCGAAAACCGCTGCACCAGGGTATTCAAGTCCACCGCCAGCCGCGACAGCGACTGGCTCGCCGCCGAAGTTTGCTCGGCGCCGGCTGAAGACTGATGCGCCAGGTCGCGAATGGTGGTGAGGTTACGGTCCACCTCCCGCGCCACCTGGGCCTGCTGTTCCGACGCACTGGCGATCACCAGGTTGCGCTCGTTGATCTGGCCGATGGCCCCGGCAATCGCTTCCAGCGCCGCACCGGCGGCATGGGCGCCATCGAGGGTCGAGCGGGCCCGCGCATCGCTCTGCTGCATGCCCTGCACGGCACGTTCGGCACCGCCCTGGATAGCCACGATCATCTGTTCGATCTCGCGGGTTGAGGCCTGGGTGCGATGGGCCAGCGCCCGCACTTCGTCTGCCACCACGGCAAACCCGCGCCCGGCCTCGCCGGCCCGTGCCGCCTCGATGGCAGCGTTGAGCGCCAGCAGGTTGGTCTGCTCGGCGATCGACCCGATCACCTCCAGCACCTTGCTGATATCGTGCACCTGCTGGGCCAATTGGCCGACCTCTTCGGCATTGCCGGCAACGCCGCTGGCCAGCGCCTCAATGGCGGTGACCGTGGCCTGCACCTGTTCGCGGCCCTGGCGGGCGATGCGGTCGGACTCGGCAGAAGCCTCCGAGGTGGCCACGGCATTACTCGCCACCTCCTCCACCGCCGCGGTCATCTGGTTGACCGCCGTGGCCGCCTGTTCGATCTCCAGGCTCTGCTGCTGCAGGCCGCGGGTGGCATCCTCGGTCACCGCGCTGAGCTCTTCGGAGGCCGACGCCAACTGACTGGCCGAGTCGGAAATCCGCCCGATGGTCTCGCGCAGGCTCTGCTGCATAATTTTGAGCGCCGCCAGCAAGCGCGCCGGCTCGTCGTCGCCCTGCACGGCGATCTGCGGCGTCAGGTCGCCGGTGGCAACCGTCTCAGCCACTTTCAGCGACTGCCCGAGCGGGCGCACGATGCTGCGGGTCAGGGCCATGGCCAGCACCACGGTCAACGTCAGGGCCACCAACAGCAGCCCCATGACCCAGACCCGCGCGGCACTGTAGACCGACTCGGCCGTGGTGGTGGCCAGCCCGGCATGGTGAGTGTTCAGGGCGATCAATTCGTTGAGGCTGGCCGTCATCTGATCGGCGATCTGGTTGATCTCGCCATTGACCAGCGCCGCGGCCGCTTCGATGCGGCCATCGCTGGCCAACTGCACCACCTGGCCCTGCAAGGTCATGTACTGGCGTTCGAGGCCCAGGTAGCGGTCGAACAGGGTGCGCTCCTCCGGCAGCACGATCAGCGCGTCATAGCGCTGCTGGGCCTTGCTCAGGCCTGCCTTGATCTCCTCGATGCGGGCACGGTTCTGCTGCTGCGCCGTGCTGTCGGTGTTGACCAGCAGGCGCAGGGTGAGCGCGCGAATGCGCAGCATGTCCTGGGTCATGCTGCCCACCGAGATGATGCTGGGCAGCCAGTTGTCGTCCACCTGCTCGGCCTGCTGACGCATGTTGGTCATCTGTTGCAGGGCGAAACTGCCCAGCGCCACCACCAGCAAGGCCATGATGCCGAAGCCGATCCCGGCGCGCGGGGCGATATTCAAGCGTCTGAGGCTCATTTCAGGATCCCTCCCAAAGGTATTGTTCCGTCGCTTAAAGAAGGTATCGGGCGGCTCGAAATTTGCGTAAGACAAAAACGCGATATCAAAACGCTACTTGTCCTGCTTTGCCGCCTTGGGTAGCACGGCAAGGAAATTGTCGCGTGCCACCTTGTTCGCGACCGCCTCCGGCAGGGCATCGAGAAACGGCTTGAAACCATGAAGCTGCTCGCCAAGGCTGTCGAAGCGCCCCACCAGGTCAGAGCCAAGCATGAACCGCTCAGGGAAGCGCTCTACCAGCTGCAGCCAGGCTTGGCGAGGCACGCCTTCGGCATCCAGCAAGTAAGGTTGGAGCACGCTCCAGGACAGGTCGACGTACAGATTGGGATAATCCTCGAGCAGCCGGGTCAGTACCGGCAAAAGAAAATCCATCTGCGTCTGGTGCCGGTGAATTTCCAGGCTGCTGCCCGCATGGGCCCAGATGAACCGGGTATGCGGGTGGTTACGCAGAGGCTCCTCGATTTCGGCCAGGTACAGTGGGTTGCGCTCGCGCTTGGACGTGATGTTGGAATGCAGCAGTACCGGCAGGTCGCGCTCGGCGGCCAGGTGGTAGATGCGGGTCATGGCCTCGTTGTTGGCCCGTGGCGTATCGCCGCTGGTCAACGCAGTGAGGTCATCGTGGCGGGTAAACACTTCGCCGATGCCCTGCCACAGCCCCGGATACAACTCGAGCATGCGTTCGATGTGGCTGACGGCGTTCTTGTCCACCGGGTTGAAACCGGTGAGGAACGGGTGGAAACGCCGCCGTTGCGCAGGCAGCAGCTTTGCCAGCGCCGTGGCCACGTACAGGTCGGTGGCGCTGTACCAATAGGCGTCGGCATCATCGCCCGCGTAGTAACGCGGGCGCTTGGGCTCATCCTCATGCCATTTCTTGGCCACCGGGATACCAGAAATCATCGACTGCTCGACCCCGGCCGCGTCCATGGCCTTGAGCAGCGCCGGCATGCCCTCGGTTTCCTGGAAGAAGTCCACGTAGTGCAGGTGGGCATCGCTGTAACGATAGTCGCGGGCCTGGGCCGACGGATACAGGCATCCGTAGAGCAGCAGGCCGGCGAGGATGCGCGCGATCATCGTCGCCTCCTTTGCAAGGTATGGAAAGGGTAGACCGACCGGCCGCTTCGGCGGTTCAGCGCCAGCCCGCGAACCGCTATGCTTGGGGCAGTTCCCCTGCCCACTCCGGAGTAACCCCATGAGCAGCCCCTTGGTCATCCGCCCCCGCGCCGAATCGGTCGAGGGCCAGCCGATCCTGCGCCCGCTGCCCTCGGCCCAATGCCGCAGCGTCGGGCCATTCGTGTTCTTCGACCATATGCTCGAGACCGACTACGCCCCGGGCAGCGGCATGGATATCCGCCAGCACCCGCATATCGGCCTGTCGACCCTTACCTACCTGTTCGAGGGCGAGATTCAGCACAAGGACAGCCTTGGCTCGGACCAACGTGTGCGGCCAGGGGATGTGAGCTGGATGACCGCGCGAGGCGGCGTGGCCCATGTCGAGCGCACCCCTGCCGACCTGCTGGCCAAGGGTTCACGGCTACACGGGCTGCAGGTGTGGCTGGCATCGCCCCGCCAGCACGAGCAGGGCATGCCGAGCTACAGCCATCATCCGGCGGCGAGCCTGCCAGTCAGTGACAGCCTTGGGGTGCAGATCCGCATGATCGCCGGCAATGGTTTTTGCCTGGAGTCGCCAGTGCCGGTGCTCTCCCCTACCCTGTATGCCCACGTGCACATGCAATCGGCCACGACTCTGACAGTCCCTGCCGAGCATGAGCAACGGGCCTTGTATGTGCTGGACGGTGAACTGTCGCTCAACGACGAGCGCGTGGAGGTCTGCAGCCTGGTCGTGCTGCCGGAGGGCGAAACCATGGTTCTGTACGCCGAAGAAGCGTGCCAGCTGGTGCTGATCGGTGGCGCGGCGCTGGATGGGCCGCGGCGGATGAACTGGAATTTCGTTGCCAGTGACCCGGAGCTGATCGAGCAAGCGCGAGCGCGTTGGGCGGCGGGCGATTGGCCGGTGGTGCCAGGGGAAAACGGACGGATCGAATTGCCGCGTTGATGTGGGGCCGCTTTGCGGCCTTCGCGGCTAAACCCGCTCCCACAGGGATCGCGTGACCTTCTGTGGGAGCGGGTTTACCCGCGAAGGGCTGCGCAGCAGCCCCTCTCGCATTCAACCGCGGAACACTTCAGCAAGCAGGTTATGCATCGAACGGAATGCCCGCTCCGACGTGCGTCGGTCGTACTGCATCTTGCCCGGCACATTGGCATTCGGGTCGGTGAACGAGTGCACCGCACCGCCGTAGCTGAGCAACTGCCAGTCGACCTTGGCGGCATTCATCTCGTCTTCGAAGGCTGGCAACTGTTCTTTCGGCACCAGTGGGTCGGATGCACCGTGCAGCACCAGCACAGCGCCTTTGATGAGCTTGGCATCCGCCGGGTTCGGCGTATCCAGCGTGCCGTGGAACGACACGGCCGCCTTCAGATCGGCACCGGTGCGCGCCAGTTCCAAGGCGCAGCAACCACCGAAGCAGAAGCCGAAGGTAGCCACCTTGCCCGGTTCCAGCAGGGCCTTGGACTGGCCCACCAACTGCGCCAGGGCTTCCTGCATGCGCTTGCGCAGCTCGGCGCGATCGTTCTTCAGCGGCATCATCGCCGCCCCGGCTTCATCGGCATTGGACGGCCGCACCGATTGCCCGTAAAGGTCGGCAATCAACACCACATAGCCCTGCTCCGCCACTTCCTTGGCGATGCGCTCGGCACCTTCGCCAATCCCCATCCAATTGGGCGCCATCACCAGGCCCGGCTGCGGCAGTGCGCCGGGGGCATAGACCAGGCGGCTTTCATAGGTCTTGCCCGACAGGTGATAAACCAGCGACTCGACGATGACCTTGCTCATTCAACACTCCTTGGCATTCACGGTTGTGCGAATTCTAGACTCTTTCACTCTTTTCGCGGGGCAAGTCGCATCGGCGCACCGCCGCTCCCACGGTTGGGCATTTAGGCATGAATAAAAAAGCCCGCCGAAGCGGGCTTTTCTGTGCATCAACTCAAGCAGACAGCTCGACCAGCAGCTTGTTGAGGCGTCGGACATAAGCCGCCGGGTCCTTCAGGCTGTCACCGGCCGCCAGTGCCGCCTGGTCGAACAGGATGTGCGACAGCTCGGCGAAGCGGTCTTCGCTCTGCTCGCCATCGAGCTTCTCGATCAGCGGGTGGCTTGGGTTGAACTCGAAGATCGGCTTGGAATCCGGCACCTTCTGCCCGCTGGCCTCGAGGATCTGGCGCATCTGCAGGCCCAGGTCCTGCTCGCCGATGGCGAGGATCGCCGGCGAGTCGGTCAGGCGGTGCGAAACACGCACTTCGGCAACGCTGTCACCCAGCGCGCCCTTGAGGCGCTCGACCAGGCCTTCTTTGTCCTTGGCCACTTCTTCCTGGGCTTTCTTGTCCTCTTCGGAGTCCAGCTTGCCCAGGTCCAGGTCGCCACGGGCGACATCGACGAAGGCCTTGCCATCGAACTCGCTGAGGTAGCTCATCAGCCACTCGTCGATGCGGTCGGTGAGCAGCAGCACTTCGATGCCTTTCTTGCGGAAGACCTCCAGGTGCGGGCTGTTCTTGACCTGGGCGTAGGATTCGCCGGTGAGGAAGTAGATCTTGTCCTGGCCTTCCTTGGCGCGAGCCAGGTAGTCAGCCAGGGCGACGCTCTGCTCGCCACTGTCATCGTGGGTCGAGGCAAAGCGCAGCAGGCCGGCGATCTTCTCTTTGTTGGCGAAGTCTTCGGCCGGGCCTTCCTTCAGCACCTGGCCGAAGTTCTTCCAGAAGCCCTTGTACTGCTCGGGTTCGTTCTTGGCCAGTTTCTCCAGCATGTCCAGCACGCGCTTGGTCAGCGCGGTCTTCATCGAATCGATGATCGGATCCTTCTGCAGGATCTCGCGGGAGACGTTCAGCGACAGGTCGTTGGAATCGACCACGCCTTTGATGAAACGCAGGTACAGCGGCAGGAACGACTCGGCCTGATCCATGATGAACACGCGCTGTACATAGAGCTTCAGGCCGCGTGGCGCTTCGCGCTGGTACAGGTCGAACGGTGCGCGGGCCGGCACGTACAGCAGCGAGCTGTACTCGAGCTTGCCTTCGACCTTGTTGTGGCTCCAGGCCAGCGGGTTCTCGAAGTCATGGCCGATGTGCTTGTAGAACTCCTGGTATTCCTCGTCTTTCACCTCGGTGCGCGAACGGGTCCACAGGGCGCTGGCGCGGTTGACGGTTTCCCATTCCTGCGCCGGTTGCTCTTCACCCTCGGCGGCTTCGGCCTGCTCCTTGGGCAGCTCGATCGGCAGGGCGATATGGTCGGAGTACTTCTTGACGATGTTGCGCAGGCGCCAGCCATCGGCGAACTCGTCTTCACCACTTTTCAGGTGCAGGACGATGCGGGTGCCGCGCTGCGGCTTGTCGACAGTGGCGACTTCGAACTCGCCCTCGCCCTTGGACGACCAGTGCACGCCTTCGGCGGCCGGCAGGCCGGCACGGCGGCTGAATACGTCGACTTTGTCGGCGACGATGAATGCCGAGTAGAAGCCCACGCCGAACTGACCGATCAGGTGCGAGTCTTTCTTCTGGTCACCGGTGAGGTTCTTCATGAAGTCGGCAGTGCCGGACTTGGCGATGGTACCCAGGTGCGCGATGACGTCTTCGCGGCTCATGCCGATACCGTTGTCCTCGAGGGTCACGGTGTTGGCGGCCTTGTCGAAGCTCACGCGGATCTTAAGGTCAGCGTCGCCCTCGAGCAGTTCAGGCTTGGCCAGGGCTTCGAAGCGCAGCTTGTCGGCAGCGTCGGAGGCGTTGGAAATCAGCTCGCGGAGGAAGATTTCCTTGTTCGAATACAGGGAATGAATCATGAGGTGCAGCAGTTGCTTGACCTCGGTCTGGAAGCCCAGGGTTTCTTTTTGAGTCTCCACACTCATCGTCTTCAAACTCCAATCTGTTGGTAGGTGACGCCTGGCGACCCCGTGGGCCTGCATTTCTTGGCGGATGTTCAGCAGATGGGGGCTTGCCCGACCATTTCAAGGGGCTATTCGAGCGGTTTCTCGGGTTCGATCTTGAAGTGCGCACGGGCGGTGGCGATGGGCGTGTCACGGTCGGCCTGCCAGGCGGTGATGGCGACGTTGGTCACACGCCGGCCCTGGCGCCACAGCTGGCACTGGGCGAAGGTGTCGCGGTAGTGCCCGGCACGCAGGTAGTCGATGGAAAAATCGATGATTTTCGGGATGCTCGCACTTTCGCTGTAGATCAGCAGGTACAGCGCCGCAGACAGCTCCATGAAGCCGGCGATGACGCCACCGTGGATGGCCGGCAGTAGCGGGTTGCCGATGTTGTTCTCGCAGGCGGGCAGGCGGAAAAACAGGTCGTCGCCCTGGCGCTCGCACTCGATGCCGATCAGCCCGGCGTAGGGAATCAACGCCAGCAACGGGCGGTAATCGCCACGGGCATGGGCTTCATTCAACTGCTGGCGAGTGCCTGCGGGGATCATTGGCGTGGCTCCTTGAGGCTGTTGCCGAAGCGGATGCCGCCCTTGATGTCCTGGCCCAGGCGCATGAAGGTGCCGACCACCTGGCAGATCGGCTGCGACGGGTCGTCCTGGTAGGCACTGCCACGGGTAAAGATCACGTCGCGGGTGACTCGGTAGCACTGGGCATGGCCATAGATGTCCTTGCCGGCTTCGGCCGGGTGCATGTAGTCGATGCGCAGGTCCAGCGTTGGGCACACCTCGAAACGCGGCAGCGCGCATAAAGTCGCCATGCCGCAGGTGGTGTCCATCAATGTGGTCAGCGCACCGCCATGCACCGCGCCGTTCTGCGGGTTGCCGACAATCGCCGGCGACCAGGGCAGCACCAGGGTCATGCCTTGGGCATCGGCATGCTGCACGCGCATCTGCAATAGCTGGCAGTGTTTCAAGGCCGAGAGAAATCGCTCGGCCATGGCCATCAATGGCGTATCGTTCATACACCCTCGCTGCATAAAATCAGTGAAAAGTCTATATAGGCCAGGCAGTTATATATCTTTAACATTCGTGGAACTTATCCGCCCGCGGTGAACTCTTAGGAACAAGTAAAGTTATTCCACCCAGGAGAGACACCCCATGCGTAAACCTTTTGCTTTTGCTCTGATGCTGGCCGCTGCCATGGGCCTGGCTGCTTGCGATAAAGCGAGCGAAGACAAAGCCCAGGACGCACAGCAACACGCCGAGCAAGCCCAGGAAAAGATGGGCGAAGCTCAGGATAAGATGAACGAAGCCGCCAAGGAAAACGCCGAAGCCGCCAAAGATCAGGCCGAAGCGCAACAGAAAGCCGCCGAAGAAGCTGCCCCGGCTACTCCGGCTGCCCCAGCGCCGAGCGAGCCTGCCAAGCAGTAATTGGCCAAAACAAAAAAACCCGACAATGTCGGGTTTTTTTGTGCCTGTTGATTCTAGATGAAACGCTTCAGTTGTTGATTACCAAAGTTTCCTTGCCCGCCTCTACCGCTGCACTTTGCGTGGGCGTGAACACCATCACTTCAAGCACATGGGAGTGGAACTCGCGGCGATACAGAATAAACACCACCCCGACACTCATGACCATGAACAGCCACGGGCTGATGAACCAGCTCAACATGGCCATGCCGAAGTAGTACGAACGCAGTCCGAGGTTGAACTGGTTGGCCGCCAGGGATAACACCCGCGCCGCTCGCGACGCGAAGGCATTGCGCTCCAGTTCACTCACCTGGCGCTCGCCGATCATCGGTGCCGACCCCACCAGCACCGCAGCGAAGTTGTACTGGCGCATGCACCAGCTGAAGGTGAAGAAGGCGTAGACGAACACCATCGCCAGGCACAACAGCTTGATCTCCGACATCCCCTGGGAGGCCTGCTGTACCAGCGGCAGGTCGGCCAACAACGACAGCGCCCGGTCCGAGGCACCGAGCACGGTGAGGATGCCGGCGAGAATGATCAGGGTACTGGAAGCAAAGAACGATGCATTGCGCTCCAGGTTGCCAATCACGCTGGCGTCGGCGATGCGGTTGTCGCGCAGCAGCATGCGGCGCATCCAGTCTTCGCGGTACAAGTGCAGCACGCTGGCCAGGCATGCCGTGTCGCGGCCCTTCCATAGCGCATAGCGGGTGTAACCGCCCCAACAGATGGCGAACCAGCACACGGCCAGCAGATTGCCGAGGTTGTTTTGGATGAAGCTCATGCAGATACCCGCACAGAAAAGAGGTAGACCGGCTTTCGACGCCTGGATTCGGCAAAAGGCACGCGGCAGGCAAAAAATCGCGGGCAAGCCCGCTCCCACGCTCCGGGACTGTGACGCAAACGTGGGAGCGGGCTTGCCCCGCGATAGTGTGGGGGCAGGCAATAAAAAACCCCGCGCCTTCACAGGCAGCGGGGTTTTCGGTTTTCACCTGCGGCTGGCACCCTGTTGGCTTGTGGCCGGTGCCAGCCCTCAGGCTTCAACGCATCAGGCCAGCACTTCGCGCGGCTTGCCGAGCATGCGGTCACAGGCCACGGCAACGCCGAGGGTGACCACCGATGGCACCAGCCAGGCCAGGCCCTGCTCGCTCAGCGGCAGGTGGGCCATGGCGTCCGGCAGCATGTGCGCGAGGCTGCTGCCCTTGATCGCATCGACCATGCCGAACAGCAGCGACACCAGCATCACCGGTGCCAGGATGCGCACCGGCGAGTTCCACAGCTCTTTGACGAAGCTCAGGCCCACCACCACGATGCACGGCGGATAGATCGCGGTGAGTACCGGGATCGAGAACATGATCAGCTTGGTCAGGCCGAGGTTGGAGATCAGCAGCGAGAAGCCGGCCAGGATAACCACCAGGGCGCGGTACGACAGCGGCAGGATCTGGCTGAAGTACTCGGCGCAGGCGCAGGTCAGGCCAACCGCGGTCACCAGGCAGGCCAGGGCGATCAGCACGGCGAGGAAGCCGCTGCCCAGGGAGCCGAAGGTGTGCTGCACATAGGCATGCAGAACGGCCGCACCGTTGGTGGCGCCGGCGGCGATTTCATGGCTGCCCGCGCCCAGGCGGAACAGGCTGATGTACACCAGCGCCAGGCCCACACCGGCGATCAGGCCGGCGATGATGGCGTAGCGGGTGATCAGCTTCGGCGAGTCCACGCCGCGCGAACGGATGGCATTGACGATGACGATGCCGAAGACCAGCGCACCGAGGGTGTCCATGGTCAGGTAGCCGTTGATGAAGCCCTGGGAAAACGGCGCGGCAACGTATTGCGGCTGTGCTTCACCGATGGTGCCCGCCGGCAGCATGAACGCGGCAATGCCGAGGGCGGCCAGGGCGATGATCTTCAGCGGGGCGAGGAAGCGGCCGACGGTATCGAGCAGCTTGCCCGGATACATCGACACAGCCAGCACCACGAGGAAATACACCAGGCTGTAGATGAACAACGCCAGCGGGCTTTCACCGGTCAGCGGGGCCACGCCCACCTCGAACGAGACGGTCGCGGTGCGCGGTGTGGCGAACAGCGGGCCGACCGAGAGGTAGCACACGGCCGCCAGCAGGCCACCGAAGAACTTGCCGATCGGGCTGCTCAGGGCGTCCATGCCGCCGCCGACCTTGGCCAGGGCGACCACGGTGATGACCGGCAGGCCAACCGCGGTGACGAGGAAGCCCAATGCCGCCATCCACACGTGTGGACCGGACTGCAAGCCAACGATGGGCGGGAAGATGATATTGCCGGCGCCAACAAAAAGCGCAAACGTCATAAAGCCAAGCGCCAGGATATCCTGGCCTTTTAACACTTTCATTTAAGGTAGTACCACACTGCTGAAATCGGGGTTCGTGAGGGAATTTCCCCATGAATGAGGGAAATGTTGCCCGGCTTGATGAGCCAGACCCGTTTAGCGTGTCGTTCCCTTTTGGGGCACGGGCACAGAGTGAACGCGTAGGGTAACCGTTTTACCCACTAAACGCACTGCAACGGTGCTGCTTGTCCGATGTGCGTATGTGTTTGTCGTCTGGATGACTCTGTGACGGCAGAAATTTTGTCAGGCATCTAGCGCGTTGTCTGTGCGAAAAAACCTATGAAACTGATCAGCGCAATCGGCATCGCCTTGGTAATGACTGTAATACGACCAGAGGGTCTTCAGGATGCCGAGCAAACGTCCCACCCAGAAGCGACAAAGGCCACCCGAAGGTGGCCTTTGTGCGCGTGGGGGGTACTACGTGTTACTTACTTCTTGGCTTCCCAGCCAGTCAGCTCGGCCAGGGCCTTGCCGATGTCAGCCAGGGAACGCACGGTCTTCACACCAGCGTCCTGCAGCGCGGCGAATTTCTCGTCCGCAGTGCCCTTGCCGCCGGAAATGATGGCGCCAGCGTGACCCATACGCTTGCCCGCAGGAGCGGTCACACCAGCGATGTAGGAAACCACTGGCTTGGTCACGTGAGCCTTGATGTAGGCCGCGGCTTCTTCTTCAGCCGAACCGCCGATCTCACCGATCATGACGATCGCTTCGGTCTTCGGGTCTTCCTGGAACAGCTTCAGGATGTCGATGAAGTTGGAGCCTGGGATCGGGTCACCGCCGATGCCGACGCAGGTCGACTGGCCGAAACCGGCGTCGGTGGTCTGCTTGACAGCTTCGTAGGTCAGGGTGCCGGAACGCGACACGATACCGACCTTGCCTGGCAGGTGGATGTGGCCTGGCATGATGCCGATCTTGCACTCGCCCGGAGTGATGACACCTGGGCAGTTAGGGCCGATCAGGGTAACGCCCAGCTCGTCGCACTTGACCTTGGCGTCCAGCATGTCGAGGGTAGGGATACCCTCGGTGATGCAGACGATCAGCTTGATGCCGCCGAAGGCAGCTTCCAGGATCGAGTCTTTGCAGAACGGAGCCGGAACGTAGATCACCGAAGCGTCAGCGCCGGTAGCTTGTACGGCTTCCTTGACGGTGTTGAACACCGGCAGGCCCAGGTGGGTGGTGCCACCCTTGCCTGGGGTTACGCCGCCGACCATCTTGGTGCCGTAGGCGATGGCCTGTTCGGAGTGGAAAGTACCCTGCGAGCCGGTGAAGCCCTGGCAGATGACTTTGGTGTCTTTATTGATCAGGACGCTCATTACTTGCCCTCCGCAGCTTTTACAACTTGTTGAGCAGCGTCGGTCAGGCTGGTTGCCGCAATGATGTTCAAACCGCTTTCTGCCAGTACTTTAGCGCCCAGTTCAGCGTTGTTGCCTTCGAGGCGAACGACGACCGGAACTTTAACGCCGACTTCTTTCACTGCACCGATGATGCCTTCGGCAATCATGTCGCAGCGAACGATGCCGCCGAAGATGTTGACCAGAACGGCCGCGACATTGCTGTCGGACAGAATGATCTTGAACGCTTCGGTAACGCGCTCTTTGGTGGCACCGCCGCCAACGTCGAGGAAGTTGGCTGGTTTGCCGCCGTGCAGGTTGACGATGTCCATGGTACCCATGGCCAGGCCGGCACCGTTGACCATGCAGCCGATGTTGCCTTCCAGCGCGACGTAGTTCAGCTCGAAGCTGGCTGCGTGGGCTTCACGAGGATCGTCCTGGGACGGGTCGTGGAAGGTTTTCAGCTTAGGCTGACGGTACATGGCGTTTGCGTCGATATTGATCTTCGCATCCAGGCAGTGCAGGTCGCCGTCGGCCTTGATGACCAGCGGGTTGACTTCCAGCAGGGCCAGGTCGTGTTCTTTGAACAGCTTGGCCAGGCCTACGAAAATCTTGGCGAACTGTGCAACTTGCTTGCCTTCCAGACCCAGCTGGAATGCCAGTTCACGACCCTGGAACGGCTGAGCGCCGACCAGCGGATCGATAGTCGCCTTGATGATCTTCTCAGGAGTTTCGTGAGCGACCTTCTCGATGTCCACGCCACCTTCGGTGGAAGCCATGAACACGATGCGGCGGCTCGAGCGATCGACTACAGCGCCCAGGTACAGCTCTTTGGCGATGTCAGTGCAGGATTCGACCAGGATCTTGGTCACTGGCTGACCGTTGGCGTCGGTCTGGTAGGTCACCAGACGCTTGCCCAGCCACTGGGCAGCGAACGCCTTGGCGTCTTCCTTGCTGCGAACCAGCTTGACGCCGCCCGCTTTACCGCGACCACCCGCGTGAACCTGGGCCTTAACAACCCACTCGGAACCGCCGATCTTGTCGCAGGCTTCTGCTGCAGCTTCAGGGGTGTCGACTGCGAAACCCTTGGAAACTGGCAGGCCGTATTCAGCGAACAGCTGCTTACCCTGATACTCGTGAAGATTCATGCTTTTTACCGTCTTCGTTAGGTACTGCGCTTCGGCGCTGCGCCATTACTGGCGCCGCGCCACCTGTGACCGTTGACCCCGGGTTTTCCCGTGTGATCCGGTCCGGCGGACGTTCCGCGGTGAGTCTTGCACGCAAGACCCACGACGGGCAGCCCGCCGTGGTTTCTTATAATTAACGCTTCTTACGGTTGGCGACGTGAATGGCACCGCCATTCACTGCCAGCGCTGCTTCATGCAGCGCTTCGGACAGGGTTGGATGGCTGAAGACCATCATGCCCAGATCCTCGGCACTGGTGCCGAATTCCATTGCGATCGCGCCCTGCTGAACCAGCTCGGCAGCGGACGGGCCGATCACGTGCACACCCAGTACACGGTCGGTCTTGGCATCGGCGATGACCTTGACGAAACCACCGGTGTCGTTGGCTGCCATCGCACGGCCGCTGGCCGCGAACGGGAAGGTGCCCACGTTAACCTCAACGCCTTCGGCTTTCAACGCCTGTTCGGTCTTGCCGACCCACGCGATTTCCGGGTGGGTGTAGATAACCGACGGGATCAGGTCGTAGTTCATCTGGGCTTTGTGGCCCTTGATGCGCTCGACGACCATGATGCCCTCTTCCGAGGCCTTGTGTGCCAGCATCATGCCGCGAACCACGTCACCGATGGCGAATACGCCCGGTACGCTGGTGGCGCAGTGATCGTCGACGAAGATGTAGCCACGCTCGTCGATGGTCACGCCGCTGTCGGCAGCCAGCAGGTCGGTGGTCACCGGACGACGGCCGACCGCGACGATCAGCTTGTCGAAGGTGATCTTCTGCTCGCCTTCGGCGTTGGTGTAGGTCACTTCGACTTCGTTGCCGTTGACTTTCGAGCCGGTCACGCGAGCGCCCAGCTTGATGTCCAGGCCTTGCTTGGTCAGGGTCTTCTGGGCTTCTTTCGACACGGCGGTGTCGGCAGCCATCAGGAAGGTGTCCAGGGCTTCCAGCACGGTGACTTCAGCACCCAGGCGAGCCCAGACCGAACCCAGCTCCAGGCCGATCACGCCAGCACCGATAACGCCCAGGCGTTTCGGAACGGTCTGGAATTCCAGGGCGCCGGTGGAGTCGACGATGACGTTCTGGTCGACCGGAGCCGGCGGAATGTCGATCGGACGCGAGCCGGAAGCCAGGATCACGTTCTCGGCTTCGATGACTTCGGTGGTGCCGTCAGCCTTGGTGACTTCGACTTTCTTGCCAGCCAGCAGCTTGCCGTGGCCCTGGATCGAAGTAACGCCGTTGGCCTTGAACAGGGTGGCAACACCGCCGGTCAGGTTCTTGACGATACCGGCCTTGCGGCCAACCATCGCAGCGACGTCCATCTTCACTTCGCCAGTGGAGATACCGTGGACGTTGAAGCTCTCTTTGGCTTCCTTGTATTTCCAGGAGCTGTCCAGCAGCGCCTTGGAAGGAATGCAACCTACGTTCAGGCAGGTGCCACCCAGGGCCAGCTTGCCCTCAGCGTCGGTGTACTTCTCGATACAGGCAGTCTTCAGACCGAGTTGGGCAGCCTTGATGGCAGCTACATAGCCGCCAGGACCTGCACCAATCACCACTACGTCGAATTTCTGGGTCATAAAAGATTCCTTTTTAGCTTCAAGCGGCAAGCTGCAAGCTGCAAGACCGGCAGGCTTCTACTTGAAGCGTGCGGCTTGCGGCTTGCAGCTGCGCGATTAGATGTCCAGCAGCAGGCGAGACGGATCTTCCAGCAGGTTCTTGATGGTTACCAGGAAGGTTACCGCTTCCTTGCCGTCGATCAGGCGGTGATCGTAGGACAGCGCCAGGTACATCATCGGGCGAATTACCACTTGGCCGTTGATGGCCATCGGACGCTGGATGATGTTGTGCATGCCGAGAATGGCAGCCTGTGGCGGGTTGACGATCGGGGTCGACATCATCGAGCCGAAGGTACCACCGTTGGTGATGGTGAAGGTACCGCCGGTCATCTCTTCGATCGACAGTTTGCCGTCACGGGCTTTCTTGCCGAAGGTGGCGATGCCGTTCTCGATTTCTGCCAGGCTCATCGACTCGGCGTTACGCAGAACCGGAACCACCAGGCCGCGGTCGCTGGAGACGGCAACGCCGACGTCAGCAAAACCGTGGTAGACGATGTCGTTGCCGTCGATCGAGGCGTTGACTGCCGGGAAGCGCTTCAGCGCTTCGGTGGCCGCCTTGACGAAGAACGACATGAAGCCCAGGCGTACGCCGTTGTGGGTCTTCTCGAACAGGTCCTTGTACTTCGAACGCAGGGCCATGACTTCGGTCATGTCGACTTCGTTGAAGGTGGTCAGCATGGCCATGTTCGACTGGGCTTCGACCAGACGCTCGGCGATCTTGGCGCGCAGGCGGGTCATCGGCACGCGCTTCTCGGTGCGGTCGCCAGCGGCAACTACAACAGCGGCGGCAGCGGCAGCAGGCTTGGCAGCAGGAGCTGCGGCAGGAGCCGACTTCTTGTTGGCAACGGCTGCAACCACGTCTTCCTTGGTGATGCGACCGCCTTTGCCGGTGCCGGCAACGGCAGCCAGGTCGATGCCGTTCTCTTCAGCCAGCTTGCGCGCGGCAGGAGCGGCGACCGGGTCGTCTTCGCCAGCGTCGGCGGCAGCGGCAGCCGGGGCAGCGGCCGGGGCAGCGGCGGCGGCAGGCGCAGCGGCAGCAGCGCCGCCTTCAACGATCGAACCCAGCACTTCGTCGGACAGGACGGTGTCGCCCTCGCCCTTGACGATGGCGCCCAGCACGCCGTCGGCGGTGGCCAGCACTTCCAGGACGACCTTGTCGGTCTCGATGTCGACGATCAGCTCGTCACGCTTGACGGCGTCGCCCGGCTGCTTGTGCCAGGTGGCAACGGTGCCATCGGCAACCGATTCCGGGAAGGTTGGGGCTTTGATCTCGATAGCCATTATCTGTGTTTCCTTAAATTCGGTTTCAGGTGCGCGAAGGCGTTAGACAGTGAAGGCGTCTTGCAGCAGTTTTTCCTGCTGTTCGGCGTGCTTCGAAGCGTAACCACAGGCTGGCGCGGCAGAAGCGTCGCGGCCGGCGTATTCCAGGACCAGTGCCTTGTTGTGGCGGCCCAGGATACGGCGCATGTGGTGCTGGCTGCTGTACCAGGCGCCCTGGTTCATCGGCTCTTCCTGACACCACACTGCATGCTTGAGGTTGGTGTAAGGCGCGAGGATTTCGATCAGGTCGTCCTCAGGGAACGGATACAACTGCTCGATACGCACGATGGCGATGTCTTCGCGGCCTTCGGCACGGCGTTTTTCCAGCAGGTCGTAGTAGACCTTGCCGCTGCACAGGATCAGGCGTTCGACCTTGGCCGGATCGAGGGTGTCGATTTCCGGGATCACGGTCTGGAACGAGCCTTCTGCCAGGTCTTCCAAGGTCGAGATGGCCAGCTTGTGGCGCAGCAGCGACTTTGGCGTCAGGACGATCAGCGGCTTGCGCAGCGGACGGATGACCTGGCGACGCAGCAGGTGGTAGATCTGTGCCGGGGTGGTCGGTACGCAGACCTGGATGTTGTGCTCGGCGCACAGCTGCAGGTAACGCTCCAGACGCGCGGAGGAGTGCTCCGGGCCCTGCCCTTCATAACCGTGCGGCAGCAGCATGGTCAGACCGCACAGGCGGCCCCACTTGTGCTCGCCGCTGGTGATGAACTGGTCGATCACCACTTGCGCACCGTTGGCGAAGTCGCCGAACTGGGCTTCCCAGATCACCAGCGCGTTCGGCGTGGTGGTCGAGTAGCCGTATTCGAAGGCCAGTACCGCTTCTTCCGACAGGAAGGAGTCGTACAGCTCGAACTTCGGCTGGCCCGGGAACAGGTTCTGCAGCGGTACGTAGGTGCTGGCGTCCTTCTGGTTGTGCAGCACCGCGTGACGGTGCGAGAAGGTGCCACGGCCGATGTCCTGGCCGGTCATGCGGATCGGGTGACCTTCGAACTGCAGGGTGGCGTAGGCCATGGTCTCTGCATAACCCCAGTTGATCGGCAAGCCACCGGCCTGCATCTTCTGACGGTCTTCGTAGATCTTCGACACCTGACGCTGAACCACGAAGCCTTCCGGCAGCTCAAGCAGCTTGGCCGACAGGTCCTGCAGGGTCTTGAGGTCGAAACGGGTGTCGTGACGCGCAGTCCAGGCGTGGCCCAGGTACGGACGCCAGTCGACGAACAGCTCGCGGTTCGGCTCCTTGACCAGGCTTTTCACCACGTGCAGGCCGTTGTCCAGGGCGTTGCGGTATTCGTCGATCTTGGCCTGAGCACGCTCGGCGTCGATACGGCCGGCGCTGATCAGCTGATCGGCATACAGCTCGCGGGTGGTGCGCTGCTTGGTGATCTGCTGGTACATCAGCGGCTGGGTGCCGTTCGGCTCGTCAGCCTCGTTGTGGCCGCGACGACGGTAGCAGACCAGGTCGATGACCACGTCACGCTTGAACTGCATGCGGTAGTCGATGGCCAGCTGGGTCACGAACAGCACGGCTTCCGGGTCATCACCGTTCACGTGCAGGATCGGCGCCTGGATCATCTTGGCGACGTCGGTGCAGTACTCGGTGGAACGCGAGTCCAGCGGGTTGCTGATGGTGAAACCAACCTGGTTGTTGATCACGATGTGCACGGTACCGCCGGTCTTGAAACCGCGGGTCTGCGACATCTGGAAGGTTTCCAGCACCACGCCTTGGCCGGCGAATGCGGCGTCACCGTGGATCGAGATCGGCAGTACCTTGTCACCGACCGTGTCGTTGCGACGGTCCTGACGGGCACGCACAGAACCTTCCACCACTGGCGAGACGATTTCCAGGTGGGAAGGGTTGAACGCCATGGCCAGGTGAACTTCGCCACCCGGGGTCATCACGTTGGAGGAGAAGCCCTGGTGATACTTCACGTCACCGGAGCCCAGCTCGTTCATCTTCTTGCCTTCGAACTCGTCGAACAGCTCGCGCGGGTTCTTGCCGAAGGTGTTGACGAGCACGTTCAGGCGGCCACGGTGGGCCATGCCGATCACGACTTCCTTGGTGCCGTACGAGCCGGAACGCTGGATCATCTCGTCGAGCATCGGGATCAGGCTTTCGCCGCCTTCCAGGCCGAAGCGCTTGGTGCCTGGGTACTTGGTGCCCAGGTACTTCTCCAGGCCCTCACCGGCCGTGACGCGCTCGAGCAGGTGTGCCTGCACGTCGGCGGAGAATTCAGGACGGCCACGCACGCTTTCCAGACGCTGCTGGAACCAGCTGCGCTGCTCGGAATCGACGATGTGGGTGAACTCGGCGCCAATGGTGCGACAATATGTCTTCTGCAGCGCTTCGAAGATTTCGCGTAGGCTCGCTTCCTCTTTGCCGAAGAACAGGTCGCCGGCACGGAAGGTCGTATCAAGATCGGCATTGGTCAAGCCGTAGTGATTGATCGACAGGTCTACGGGCGCAGGACGCTGCCACAACCCCAACGGGTCGAGCTTGGCAGCCTGATGGCCGCGCATACGATAGGCCTGGATCAGTCGCAGCACTTCAACCTGCTTCTTCTCGTGTTCACTGCTCACGCTCCCGGCGGAAACCGGTTGGGCGCGGCGCTGGTTCTTTGCCAGCAGTACGAAATGGTCGCGGATTGTCGAGTGCGATACATCGGTAGCGGTGCTGCCGTCGGCGGGCAACTTCTGGAAGTAAGTGCGCCACTCTTCTGGCACAGCGTTAGGGTCGTGCAGGTAGAGCTCATAAAGCTCTTCCACATATGCAGCGTTACCACCTGAAAGGTGGGCGCTATCCCACATGCGCTGCATCACGCTTTCTTGCATGCTTGGTCACCCTCGGTTAGGGGACTGATCGGCGAGAGCCACAGCAAACCTGGAAAAGTCCGAACACAGCGACTGAACCACGCCACTTGGATCTTGCTGATTTTCCGGGTACCAGCCCGGAAAGCCCCTGCTGGTCTCATATCTTCATAGGTAATGGGCGCGGGCTTTGTGGGCCCTTGCCCGAGTTTTACCTCAGTGCGGGCTCACCACCCGCACCTCGGCTTACTGCAGGTACAACGCTTTGAATCAGGTGCCGCTTTGCAGCAGCATGTTACGTACGTGGCCGATTGCCTTGGTCGGGTTCAGACCCTTGGGGCAAACGTTCACGCAGTTCATGATCCCGCGGCAGCGGAATACGCTGAACGGGTCATCCAGGGACGCCAGGCGCTCCTGAGTCTTGGTGTCGCGGCTGTCGGCCAGGAAACGGTAGGCCTGCAGCAGTGCGGCGGGGCCCAGGAACTTGTCCGGGTTCCACCAGAACGATGGGCAGGAGGTCGAGCAGCAGGCGCACAGAATGCACTCGTACAGACCGTCCAGCTTGTCACGCTCTTCCGGCGACTGCAGACGCTCGATGGCCGGAGCCGGGGTGTCGTTCTGCAGGAATGGCTTCACCTTCTCGTACTGCTTGTAGAAGATGCTCATATCGACCACCAGGTCACGAATGACCGGCAGGCCTGGCAGCGGACGCAGCACCAGCTTGTTGCCCTTGACCACGCCCGACAGCGGGGTGATGCAGGCCAGGCCGTTCTTGCCGTTCATGTTCATGCCATCGGAACCGCACACGCCTTCACGGCAGGAGCGACGGTACGAGAAGCCCTCGTCCTTTTCCTTGATCAGTGCCAGCACGTCCAGAACCATCAGGTCCTTGCCGCCGGTATCGACGTCGAACGACTCCATCTTGGGCGCCGAGTCGGTGTCGGGGTTGTAGCGGTAAACTTCGACTTTCAACATAGCAGCCACCCTTAGTAAGTCCGGATTTTTGGCTCGAAGGCCGGAACGGTCTTCGGCGCAAAGTTGACGCCACGCTTGGCAACGCGCTTCTCACCCGGGTAGTACAGGGTGTGGCACAGCCAGTTCTCGTCGTCACGGTCTTCGAAGTCTTCACGGGCGTGCGCGCCGCGGGACTCTTTACGGGCTTCGGCCGCAATGGCGGTAGCTTCGGCAACTTCCAGCAGGTTCTGCAGCTCCAGCGCTTCGATACGCGCGGTGTTGAAGGCCTGGGACTTGTCGTTGATCTTGACGTTGGCGATACGGTCACGCAGACCGGCCAACTGCTCGATACCCTTCTGCATGTATTCGCCGGTACGGAATACACCGAAGTAGTTCTGCATGCAGCTCTGCAGCTCGCGCTTCAGGCTGGCAACGTCTTCACCGGTGGTGCGCTCGTTGAGCTTGCTCAGGCGGTTCAGGGCAACGTCGACGTCAGTGTCGCTGGCATCGCGGTACTCGACGCCATCGCTCAGGGCTTTTTCCAGGTGCAGGCCGGCAGCACGGCCGAACACCACCAGGTCGAGCAACGAGTTGCCGCCCAGGCGGTTGGCACCGTGAACCGATACGCACGCCACTTCGCCTACGGCGAACAGGCCCGGAATGATGTGGTCCTTGCCTTCGGCGTCCATGGTGATGGCCTGGCCATGAATGTTGGTGGCAACGCCACCCATCATGTAGTGGCAGGTCGGGATGACCGGCACCGGCGCGACCACAGGGTCGACGTGGGCGAAGGTCTTGGACAGTTCGCAGATACCTGGCAGGCGGCTGTGCAGCACTTCCTCACCCAGGTGGTCCAGCTTCAGCAGTACGTGGTCCTTGTTCGGGCCCACGCCGTTGCCGGCGATGATCTCTTTGACCATGGAACGGGCAACCACGTCGCGGCCAGCCAGGTCCTTCGCGTTCGGCGCGTAACGCTCCATGAAGCGCTCGCCGTGGGCGTTGATCAGGTAGCCACCTTCACCACGGCAGCCTTCGGTAACCAGTACACCGGCGCCGGCGATACCGGTCGGGTGGAACTGCCACATCTCGATGTCCTGCACCGGAACACCGGCACGCAGGGCCATGCCGATACCGTCACCGGTGTTGATCAGGGCGTTGGTGGTGGAGGCGTAGATACGGCCCGCACCGCCCGTGGCCAGTACGGTGGCCTTGGACTTGATGTACATGGTTTCGCCGGTTTCGATGCAGATCGCGATCACACCGACGAAGGCGCCGTCCTGGTTCTTCACCAGGTCTACGGCGTAGTACTCATTAAGGAAGGTGGTGCCTGCTTTCAGGTTGCCCTGGTACAGGGTGTGCAGCAGCGCGTGACCGGTACGGTCGGAAGCTGCGCAGGTACGGGCGGCCTGGCCACCTTTACCGAAGTCCTTGGACTGGCCACCGAACGGACGCTGGTAGATACGACCGGTTTCGGTACGCGAGAACGGCAGACCCATGTGGTCCAGCTCGAAGACCGCAGCCGGGCCTTCCTGACACATGTATTCGATCGCGTCCTGGTCACCGATGTAGTCGGAGCCCTTGACGGTGTCGTACATGTGCCAGCGCCAGTCGTCGTTCGGGTCGGCCGAAGCGATGGCGCAGGTGATGCCGCCCTGGGCGGAAACGGTGTGCGAACGGGTCGGGAACACCTTGGTGACTACGGCAGTCTTGTGGCCGCCTTGAGCCAGTTGCAGCGCTGCGCGCATGCCTGCGCCGCCGCCACCGATGATGATGGCGTCGAACGAAATGGTTGGAATGTTAGCCATGAATCAGATACCCCAGAGAATCTGCACACCCCAGACGAAGTACGCGAACATCGCAACGCCGCATACAGCCTGGAACAGGAAACGGATCGCAGTCGCCGACTTGCCGAACGCCATCGGCGTCAGGTAGTCGGTGGCAATGGTCCACATGCCGACCCAGGCGTGAGCGCCCAGAGCGACGAGTGCCAGCAGACTGAAGATGCGCATCGCGTTGTTGGTGAACAGACCGTGCCACTGGGCATAGTCGATCCCTGGGTGAACGGCGAGGTAGCCGATCAGGAAGATGAAATAAGCCGCGAGAACGACCGCCGAGACGCGCTGCGCCATCCAGTCGTAGAGGCCCGAACGCGAGAGGCTCGTGACGTTAGTTACCATACCCAAACTCCTGCCAGAACGATCAGCACCACGGAGATGACGATCACGATTTTCGAGCCCAGCTTGCCGCCTTCCAGCGTCTCACCGACACCCATGTCCATGATCAGGTGGCGCACACCTGCGACGAGGTGGTACAGCAGGCCGGACAGCAGGCCCCAGGTCACCAGTTTGGCCAGCGGACTGGTCAGACACGCCTTCACCTCGGCAAAGCCTTCCTCGGAACCCAGCGAATTGCCCAATGCGTAGAGCATGATGGCAATGCCGAGGAACAGGATGACGCCGGAAATACGGTGAAGAATGGACGTGTATGCGGTGATCGGGAGTTTGATGGTCCTTAGGTCTAGGTTTACAGGTCGTTGGCTTTTCACGGCTTTTTTCACACTGAAGAGCCCCTAGCGAACAGGGCAAAGTTGTTGGTAAGTGTACTGGTCAGGTACCCACCACCCAGGAGAGCACGACACCCAGCAGGGCAGGCTTGAAAGCCTCTGGGAGTCGGCTGCCGAGTATAGACAGTTAGGCTGCTTATGACAACGCAAGGGACTCGCCCGAATAGCGCATTGCCTTTAGTGAACAAAAGGCGTAAACGGGCGAGAATTTCGTGAAAAATCAGGCCTCAGAGGGCGTTTCAACCAGCCTTTAGGCAAATTGACATTCGAATTTATCCCTCTATAGTGGTGCGGGCCCTGCGTGGGGGGTCTGTCTGATGATTTCAAGCATTAATAGGAGGCCACATGGCTGACAAAAAAGCGCAGTTGGTCATCGAGGGCAATGCCCCCGTCGAGCTGCCCATTTTAACCGGCACCGTTGGTCCTGATGTTATCGACGTCCGCGGGTTGGGGGCATCCGGCCACTTCACCTTCGACCCCGGCTTCATGGCGACCGCTTCGTGCGAGTCGAAGATCACCTACATTGATGGTGACAAGGGCGTGCTGCTGCACCGCGGCTACCCGATCGAGCAACTGGCCGAACAGTCGGACTACCTCGAAACCTGCTACCTGCTGCTCAACGGCGAACTGCCGAATGCCGAGCAGAAGGCCCAGTTCGTCAGCACCGTCAAGAACCACACCATGGTTCACGAACAGCTGAAGTCGTTCTTCAACGGTTTCCGTCGCGACGCCCACCCGATGGCGGTGATGTGCGGCGTGGTCGGCGCCCTGTCGGCGTTCTATCACGACTCGCTGGATATCAATAACCCGCAACACCGCGAAATCTCCGCGGTGCGCCTGGTCGCCAAGATGCCGACCCTGGCCGCGATGGTTTACAAGTACTCCATGGGCCAGCCCATGATGTACCCGCGCAACGACCTGTCGTACGCGGAAAACTTCCTGCACATGATGTTCAACACGCCGTGCGAGATCAAACCGATCAGCCCGACGCTGGCCAAGGCCATGGACCGGATCTTCATCCTCCACGCCGACCACGAGCAGAATGCCTCCACCTCCACCGTGCGCCTGGCAGGTTCTTCGGGCGCCAACCCGTTCGCCTGTATCGCTGCCGGTATCGCCGCACTGTGGGGCCCGGCCCACGGCGGTGCGAACGAAGCCGTACTGACCATGCTCGATGAAATTGGCGATGTCTCGAACATCGACAAGTACATCGCCAAGGCCAAGGACAAGAACGATCCGTTCAAGCTCATGGGCTTCGGTCACCGCGTGTACAAGAACCGCGACCCGCGCGCCACCGTGATGAAGAAGACCTGCGACGAAGTTCTCAGCGAACTCGGCATCAAGAACGATCCGCAACTCGAACTGGCCATGCGCCTGGAAGAGATCGCATTGACCGATCCGTACTTCGTCGAGCGCTCGCTGTACCCGAACGTGGACTTCTACTCGGGCATCATCCTCAAGGCCATCGGCATCCCGACCAGCATGTTCACCGTGATCTTCGCCCTGGCACGTACCGTGGGCTGGATCTCGCACTGGAAGGAAATGCTCTCCAGCCCGTACAAGATCGGCCGCCCGCGCCAGCTGTACACCGGCTACGAAAAGCGCGACATCGTCGAGCTGAAGGACCGCAAGTAAGCCTTCTGAGCCGAACGCAAAAAGGCCGCCCTTCGGGGCGGCCTTTTTCGTTGCGATCCAGCGCTAAACAGGTGAGCGCTGAAAGCTGCTCAGGGCCTTTCAGCTTTTTCGCGCAGCCCTTTGAGGGTATTGAACGGCGCATCCACCACGAACTTGTTGGCCAGCCACGACGGCACGCTGCCTCCCGGCTCGGTGTGTACCTGATAGGTCACTTCGGTACTGTCACCCTTGGGTACCAACTTCCAGAAACCCTGCACCTGGGCAACACGCACGTAGCCGCTTTCTTCCGGCAGGTACTTTGGCTGCTCCTCGAGCGTGCGGGTCAAGCTGCCATCGCTGCCCTGGACTGTGGTGATATGCAATACCGAGTCACGCGGAGTCACCGGCCAGGGTGTATTGAACTGGGTGTAGGTCCAGCTCTGATCACCTTCATGCTTCAGCAGTTTCTGCGACTTGCATTCATGCACCCAGGCACAGGCCCCGGCGACGTCTTCCTGCAACGCCCTGACCTTGGCCAGCGGCGCCTTGATCAGCGTTACACCACGGTAAGCCTTGTACTTCGAGCCCGGCACTTCGCTGAGCGACACCTTGATGCCGTCCTCGTCCTTGGCCACCTGCCAGCTTTCAGCCCAGGCTGCCGGCGCCAACAGCACACTCAGGCCACACAACACAGCAACACGCTTGAACGATCTCATTATCTTGTTCCTTGTTGTAGAAGATCCGCACAGTCACGCCGCCGTCATTTGCTCCAGCCAACCAATGATGCGAATGGCCTCGTCACGATCATTGCCGCAGACATCCACCTCTGCCTTGAAGCCACCACACACCTTCGGCCGTTCGGGCTTGCCGAACAGGGCACAAAGGTTGTCGATGGACAGGTGCAGGCAGCGCTCGCCGGCCGGCTTGCCTTGCGGCATCCCCGGAATGGCTGAGCTGATGGACGGAGCGATGCAGCAGGCACCACAGCCCTCACGGCATTTCATGACAACAGGACTCCCAGGAGCAAAGCGGGACGAACGTCCCTGGATACTAACCGCTCAAACATACGTTTGAAATTGCCGGACAGATGAAATCGCCAGTGACCCGGCAGTCAGTTGCGGAATTCGAATTCGATGGCCGCGCCCTCTACATCGCGACGGCTGTCGTTGCGCAGCTGCAGCTGCATTTCATTGTTGATCAGCCGACCATTGAGCTGGAACGGGCTGTCATCAGTGACCGGCTTTTCGCTGAACATGGAAGGCAGCAATGGCTTGCGGGGCGACGGCGCATTGCCAACGTCCGGCTTGAGGTGCTTGACCATGTCGGTGGGCAGACTGAGGTCGAGCTTCGCGGCAGGTACAGGCTGACTGGCCACCTTGCTCACGCCCTTGCTGCGAGTGACAGGTTTCTGCTTGGGCTTAGGCTTGACCGCCGGCTTGGCGGGCGCTTTGGACACAGGTTTCGCCGCCACCTTGCTCACAGGCTTGGCAGCCTTGCCCTGCTGCGCCTGCTCCTTGGCCGGCGGTTGCGCGGCGTGCACCAAGCCCCCCGAAAACCAAGGTAGCGATAAGGACAGAATCAGTGCCAGAGGGCGAAGCGCTTTCATGAATACCGGGAGCAGGCTGGGAAAACGCGTATGCTCCCTGTTCCCTGCCCTTCTGACAAGCCTACATAAGCAAGCCAGCCGACTCCCGGCACAGTTGCTGGGCCAGCAAGCCCAGGGTCATTACCGCCCGTTCGGCTTCCTTGTTCCATGGAATACCGCAGTTGAGACGGATGCAGTGGTTGAATTGCTCGGTATTGCTGAAGATCAGCCCCGGCGCGATGCTGATACCCTGCTCCAGCGCACGCACGTGCAACTCTTGGGTGTTGACCCGTCCAGGCAGGCTGACCCACAGGATAAAACCGCCTGTCGGCCGGGTCATCTGCGTACCCTCCGGGAAATGCTGCTGCACCGCCAACTGGTAGGCACTGAGGTTCTTGCGATACTCCTGACGGATATAGCGCAGGTGGCGGTCGTAGCCGCCGTTTTCCAGATAGGCCGCCACCCCCATCTGCGTCACGCTGCAGGCCGAGTGCGTGGTGAAAGTCTGCAAGCGCTGGATCTCGTCCTGATAACGGCCGGCGACCATCCAGCCGACACGAACCCCCGGCGACAGCGTCTTGGAGAAGCTCGAACAGTAGATCACCCGATCGAGGCGATCGAAGGCCTTGAGTGCCTTGGTGCGACCCTGCTCGAACATCAGCTCGCCATAGATATCATCCTCGACGATCTGAATATCGAAGTCCGAGGCCAGGCGCAGCAGCTGTTTTTGCCGCTCTTCGGGGATGGTGCCACCCAGCGGGTTGCTCAAGCGCGCGGTCAGCACCAACGCCTTGATCCCCCATTGATTGGCGGCCAGCTGCAGCGCTTCGAGGCTGATGCCGGTGGAGGGGTCGCTGGGAATCTCGATCACCTTCAACCCCAGCAGATCGGCCAGCTGCAGCAAACCGTAGTAGGTTGGCGACTCGGCGGCGATCAGGTCACCCGGGCGCGTCAGCACCCGCAACGACATCTGCAGCGCATCGACACAACCATGGGTCACCACCACTTCGCGCGGGTCGACCAACACACCGGCATCGCGCATGCGAATGGCAATCTGCCTGCGCAGCGGCTCGAAGCCAGGGCTGAACATGTAACTGAAGGCACGCGGGCTGTGGAAGCGGGTCACCTTGGCGATTTGCTGGTGCAGGGCACGCACCGGCAGGTAATCGACATGAGGCACCGCCGCACCGAAGGGAAATACGCCGTCGCGCCGCGCTTCGGTCAAGACCTGCTGAATGATACTGGCGCGGGTAACCAGGCCGGGGCGTTCGACCCGAGCGATATCCGGCGTTTGCGCAGTAAGGGCCGGCGTCTGGTGTACGTAGTAGCCCGACTGTGGCCGCGCACGAATGAGGCCCTGGTCCTCGAGATTGGCATACGCCTGCAGTACGGTGGCATGACTGACGTTGAGCTGGGCGCTCATCTTGCGCACCGAGGGCACCCGCTCACCAGGCTGATAGACACCACGGCGGATGTCATCGGCCAGTTGCTGGGCGATGCGCTGGTACAACAGCAGGTTGGTCATGGCGTGTTCTCGAAGCGCGGACGGGATCGTTGTTCTTGTGCGACTCACAGCTGAGCCAGAATACCGTAACAGTTGCAAAGTGTACTGGGACAGATCGCAGGATAGTCAACAATACAGTTGCGTGACAGCTACAAGATGAACAACAACGGCCGTGCGCCGACGAACGCAGGGAGCACAGGGCCGCGTCGCGACCCTGCAGGAGCTGGCTCAGCGCGCTGGAGCGAGCTTGCCCTTGTCATCGGAGAAAACGATCTCGACCCGACGATTCTGCGCCCTGCCCCGCTCCGAGGCGTTAGCCTCGACCGGATACTGGTCGCCATAACCCTCGACTTCGATGCGCTTCTCGTCGATACCCAGGTCAACCAGCATGTCGGCCACCGACTGAGCACGATCGCGCGACAGCTTGAGGTTGTCCTCGGGCGTGCCGGTGCTGTCGGTGTAACCCTCGATCCGCACCACACGGCGCGGATTGAGCTGGAGGAACTGCACCAGCTTGAGCACGGTGCGGCTGGCCGAGCTCTTGAGCTCCGCCTGGCCGGTGTCGAACAGCACATCGCCCAAGGTCATCACCAGCCCCCGGTCGGTCTGCTCAGAGGCCAAAGCGGCAATCTGCGCCTCGACGAACTTGCCCTGCTGCTGGACGCTGGCCAGCTTGGCCTCACGCAAGGCCAACTGCAGGCGCTGGCGTTCGAGGTCGAGCTTGGTCAAGCGTTCCTGATTCACCGCCAGCTTGGCGTGCTCGGCAGCGATTTCACTGTAACGCTGGCTCAGATAGGCGTAATGACGCACATCGCTGCCAGTACCGATATAGCCGGCCAGGCGCTCTGCCCGGCCCAGCGACTCACCGGCACGGATCACGTCACGCGGCGCACTGCGCAGTACATCGGAGTCATCCTTGACCTTCTGGAACGCAACGGTGGCGTCATCCAGTGCCGATTCGCTGCGCTGGCTGGCACAGCCCTGCAACCCGACCAGCGCCAGCAAGGCCAGCGCAGCCATTGGCTTGAGGCGGCTCATGGCTGCACCTCCAGTTGCTTGCGCAGGCGCTTGACCCGCGTCTGCAACAGCTGCAGCTGCTCTTCGCTCTTTTGCGTCAGCACCAGGGCCTCGGCCAGGCGCGCATCAAGCTCGGCCTGCTCGGCACGCATGCGCGCATCACGGTAGCTTTCGCTGGCCATGTTGGCCTTGGCACGGGCCAGCTTGTCTTCGGCCAGCTTGAACTCCGGCACCTGCTCGGTGGCGCCGACCGCCTTGGCCTGCTGCAGCGCCTGTTCGGTGAGGCGCAGTTGTTCATGGGGCACCGGATCACTGGCACACCCGGCCAGGCCAAACACGGCCAAGGCAAGAATCAGGGGATGGCTTCTCACACACTCTTCCTACTGTTTAGGGGCGTCCAGCGGCGCCTGCATCTGCGCTTTCCAGCGCTCGACATTGCGCTGCAGCACCGCCTCACTCGCCCCGGAGATCGGTAATTCTGTCAGCTTTTTCGCCAGTTGTCCGCGCAACCAGCTGTCGTTGCACGCCGAGTTGTGCGACACCGCCAGGTACAGGCCTGGGCGGTCTACTGGCAGGCCGCGGGCGATAAGGTCGTTGCCCACTCCCAGGCTCTGAGCCATTGCCATGCCGGCGTAACGCCCTGCAAGCACATAATCGACCTGGCCGAGCACCAGCCTCTGGAACGCCTGGGTGAGGTTCTGCGCGGGCACCAGCTTGAGCTGGGCCTTGGTAAAGGCTTCGAAAGCCGGGGTCAGGCGCGCCTTTTCCGACACGCCGCCCTGGTAACGGGCAAGGTCTGCAGGGCCGTTGAACTCCAGCACCGCGTCGTGCCGGGTCCACACCAGGTATTCGTTGAGCTGCAAAGGGGGATGAATGTAATCAAGCGCAGTGAGCTGGGTAACCTGCATGGGCGTGTCGAGCAGCAGGTCCATGCGCCCGCTGCGCACTTCTTCAAGCGCCTGTTCGCGCTTGCCGGCGTACAGCACTTCGACCTTGACCCCCAACTCTCCCGCCACTTGGCGCAACAGGTCGACATTGGCGCCGATCAGGTGCTTGGGGTCGCTTGGGTCCTGCCAGGAGTAAGGCGGCGCATCCGGGCTACCGGTGACCACCAGGCGCTCACACTTGCCGGCGGCCAGCAGCGGTGCCGACAACAGCGCCAGCACACCGGCCAAGATCCCTTTGCTTGCGCGAAACGCCATGCCAACTCTCCTACAGCCTTGAAAATCAAAAAAAAGCCCGACCCCCAAGGAGGGCCGGGCTTCTTTATAGGTGAAGCAGGCGGATCAGACCAGCTTTTCCAGCTCCGGAACCGCTTCGAACAGGTCGGCGACCAGGCCGTAGTCGGCGACCTGGAAGATCGGCGCCTCTTCGTCCTTGTTGATCGCAACGATCACTTTCGAGTCCTTCATGCCGGCCAGATGCTGGATCGCGCCGGAGATACCGACGGCGATGTACAGCTGTGGCGCGACGATCTTGCCGGTCTGGCCGACCTGCATGTCGTTGGGCACGAAGCCTGCGTCAACCGCAGCACGCGAAGCGCCGACGGCGGCGCCGAGCTTGTCGGCCAGGCTGTACAGGTGCTTGAAGTTGTCACCGTTGCCCATGCCACGACCGCCGGAAACGACGATCTTGGCAGCGGTCAGCTCTGGGCGATCGGACTTGGCCAGCTCTTCGCCGACGAAGGCCGATTTGCCGGCGTCGTGCGCGGCAGCAACAGCTTCGACAGCAGCCGAACCACCTTCAGCGGCCACGGCGTCGAAGCCGGTGGTACGCACGGTGATGACCTTGACCGCAGCGCTCGATTGCACGGTGGCAATGGCGTTACCGGCGTAGATCGGGCGCTTGAAGGTATCGGCGGATTCAACCGAGATGATCTCGGAAATCTGATCGACGTCCAGCAGCGCGGCAACTCGCGGCAGGATGTTCTTGCCGTTGGTGGTGGCCGGGGCCAGCACGTGGCTGTAACCGCTCGCCAGATCGACGATCAGCGGCGCGACGTTTTCCGGCAGGGCGTGGGCGTAGGCGGCATTGTCGGCAACCAGCACCTTGGCAACACCGGCGATCTTGGCGGCGGCTTCGGCAACGCCACCCACGTTTGCGCCAGAGACCAGCACGTGGATATCACCACCGATCTTGGCAGCAGCGGCAACAGTGTTCAGGGTGGCCGGGGCTACGGCACCGTTTTCGTGTTCAGCGACAACCAGGATAGTCATTTAGATTACCTTCGCTTCGTTCTTCAGCTTCTCGACCAGTTCGGCCACCGATTTGACCTTGATGCCAGCGCTGCGGGCAGCAGGCGCTTCGACTTTCAGGGTTTTGGTGGTGGAGGCGATGGACACGCCCAGCGCGTCTGGAGTAACGGTCTCCAGCGGCTTCTTCTTGGCCTTCATGATGTTCGGCAGCGACGCGTAGCGCGGCTCGTTCAGGCGCAGGTCGGTGGTGACGATCGCTGGCAGGTTCAGCGCAACGGTCTGCAGGCCGCCATCGATTTCACGGGTGACGTTGACCTTGTCGCCGGCCAGCTCCACCTTGGAGGCGAAAGTGCCTTGGGCGTAGCCGGTCAGCGCAGCCAGCATCTGGCCGGTCTGGTTGTTGTCGCTGTCGATCGCCTGCTTGCCGAGGATGACCAGCTGTGGCTGCTCTTTATCGACAACGGCCTTGAGCGCCTTGGCCACGGCCAGGGAGTTCAGCTCATCGGCGACTTCGACCAGGATGGCGCGGTCGGCACCCAGGGCCAGGGCGGTACGCAGTTGCTCCTGGGCCGTGCTCGGGCCGACGGAGACGACGACGATCTCGCTCGCCACGCCCTTTTCCTTCAGGCGGACGGCTTCTTCCACGGCGATTTCGCAGAAGGGGTTCATGGACATCTTGACGTTTGCAAGGTCGACGCCGGAGTTGTCCGCCTTGACGCGAACCTTGACGTTGTAGTCGACCACTCGTTTGACAGCTACAAGAACCTTCATGGATTCCTCGTTACTCTCCGGTGAAAAGAATGTCGCCTGGGGGCTGCCCGGCGAATGCGCGTGGGTACAAGGGCACCTCTAAAAACGTTCTGGAGCCGGCAGAATTCAGATGACCGATCAGTCCTGTTTCGACCCTTCGGGGTAAAACCCGCGGGTCATTTTCTGTCGTGGCGTGTAGACTCCACTACAAAACCTGATTCGGCCCGTAAACCCTGCTCCACGCCTGGTCTTTAGGGGTGCACCTGCGCCCGACGGTCAGCCTACGGCAAGCGTAAAAGCGCTCGTATCTTGACCGTAACACCCCATCCGGTCAATACGCCAAATTGGCCAGCCTTCAGCCGCGTACCAGTGATTTTACTGGGCTCCGGCAAATTCAAACAAACGTTTGTATTGGACCCGCCAAGTGGTGTAGATATAATGCGCGGCCAAGACAAAACGGTGTAGTCCGTCATTCCAGCAGCTACAGCATCAGCCGCTACCCATGACCGCCCCAGCACCCAATAAGACCAAGCAACAGCACGAGCCTTGATGAGTAGGAGAGAACCAGTGGAACGCGAATACATGGAATTCGACGTGGTCATCGTCGGCGCCGGCCCGGCGGGCCTGTCCGCCGCCTGCCGCCTGAAGCAGAAGGCCGCCGAAGCCGGTAGCGAGATCAGCGTCTGCGTGGTCGAGAAAGGCTCCGAAGTCGGCGCCCACATCCTCTCCGGCGCGGTATTCGAACCTCGCGCCCTGAACGAACTGTTCCCCGACTGGAAAGAACTCGGCGCGCCGCTGAACACCGAAGTGAAGCGCGACGACATCTATGTGCTGAAAAGTGCCGACAGCTCGACCAAGGTCCCCGACCTGTTCGTGCCCAAGACCATGCACAACCAGGGCAACTACATCATCTCCCTGGGCAACCTGTGCCGCTGGCTGGCCCAGCAGGCCGAGAACCTGGGCGTCGAGATCTACCCGGGCTTCGCCGCCCAGGAAGCCCTGTTCGACGAGAACGGCGTGGTCCGCGGCATCATCACCGGTGACCTCGGTGTCGACCGCGAAGGCAATCCGAAAGAAGGCCTGTACACCCCAGGCATGGAGCTGCGCGCCAAGTACACCTTGTTCGCCGAAGGCTGCCGTGGCCATATCGGCAAGCAACTGATCAAGCGCTTCGACCTGGACAACGAATCCGACGTGCAGCACTACGGCATCGGCCTCAAGGAAATCTGGGAAGTCGACCCGGCCAAGCACGAGCAAGGCCTGGTGGTACACACCGCTGGCTGGCCACTGGACGTGATGAGCGCCGAGAACACCGGCGGCTCGTTCCTCTATCACCTGGAAAACAACCAGGTGGTGGTCGGCCTGATCGTTGACCTGTCGTATGCCAACCCGTACCTCTCGCCCTTCGACGAGTTCCAGCGCCTGAAGCACCACCCGGTGATCAGCCAGTACCTCGAAGGCGGCAAGCGCATCAGCTACGGCGCCCGCGCCATCTGCAAAGGCGGCCTGAACTCGCTGCCGAAGATGGTGTTCAACGGTGGCGCGCTGATCGGCTGCGACCTGGGCACCCTGAACTTCTCCAAGATCAAGGGCAGCCATACCGCGATGAAGTCCGGCATGCTCGCCGCTGAAGCGGTAGCCGACGCATTGATCGCCGGCAGCGAAGGCGGCGACCAGCTCAACGGCTATGTCAGCGCGTTCAAGGCCAGCTGGCTGCATGAAGAGCTGTTCGCCAGCCGCAACTTCGGTCCGGCGCTGCACAAGTTCGGCCCGTTGCTCGGTGGCGCGTTCAACTATGTGGACCAGAACTGGTTCGGCGGCAAGCTGCCGTTCACCCTGCACGACACCAAGCCGGACTACGCCTGCCTCAAGCTCGCCGCCGACTCGCAGAAGATCGACTACCCGAAACCGGACGGCAAGCTCAGCTTCGACAAGCTCAGCTCGGTATTCCTCTCCAGCACCAACCATGAAGAGGAACAACCCTGCCACCTGAAGCTGGCCGACCCGAACATCCCGATCGCCAGCAACCTGCCGCTGTACGACGAGCCGGCGCAGCGCTACTGCCCGGCCGGCGTGTATGAAGTGATTACCCAGGAAGACGGCAGCAAGCGTTTCCAGATCAACGCGCAGAACTGCGTGCACTGCAAGACCTGCGACATCAAGGATCCGGCCCAGAACATCACCTGGGTCACTCCTGAAGGCGCCGGCGGGCCGACCTACCCGAACATGTAAGGCCTGCCCTCGCAGCAATGAAAAGCCCCCTGGCCGCAAGGCCAGGGGGCTTTTTCGTATCAGGCGGTCCTGACTTCCTCGAACAGCTCGGGGTGGCGGTCGAGCAGCTTGAACAGCTTGATCAACGCCACTGGCGGCGTGGTTTTACCATTTTCGTAGCGGGAAAAGGCGTTGACCCCACCACCGAAAATCTCACCCGCCTCGCGCTGGTCCAGGTCGAATTTCTTGCGCACGGCGCTGATGAAAGCTGGATCAACCGCGGCCGCATTGACCCGACGCTCAAAGGCCGACATCTGTTCACTGACACGCATGGCTTCGTCGTGGCTCAGGACCGCCTCACCACAGGCAGAGCAGTAGTCGCCGCTGACGCCCTGGATCAGAGTCGACTCTCCTTTGTAGCGGTAGGGCATGTCCTGAATATCTGGCGCAAGCTCCGCGCCACCGCAGATCGGGCATCTCATGATTACAGCTCCTTGAAGGACACGATGAGCACGTCATCGACCACTGACAGTTTCAGGTAAACGTAGCCGACTGCCGTGAGCGGACGGTATATGTCCTGCCAGACGCCGTGTTCCGTATAGCAGGTCATGCTTTTGTAAAAATCAGTGCGTTCCAGACTGCTGATCACATCGAGCATTCCTGGGTAATCCAGGCCCAGAGACCTGGCACCTCTTAATGCAGCGAAGGTCGGACTGATCCGCTTTACAGCAAGCAGCGCTTTTACCCGATCAAGTGGACAGTGAGGCACTCTCTTTTCCATGAGAAATTAACCTTTCAGGTTAAATCTGGCTAATAGGTTATTCCAATAACCCCCGCCCGGAAGTCTGCCTCAACGCCCCACAGCCACTACCACTTCATTTGTCACCACACATGATCGGCATGGAGTCCGCACCGAATGCCAACGGCTCACGACGCCCGAAATACAACGACGTCAGCGCCCCGACCGTGCCCATGATCAGACAAAAGCCGACACACACCCACGGGCTCCACGGCATCAGCGCAATCAACGCCAACGGTGTGGTACTGGCCCACAGGGCGTAGGCGATGTTGTAGGTGAACGAAATCCCCGACACCCGGATCTGCGCCGGGAACAGCCCGACCATCACCGACGGCACCACCCCCACCACCCCACAGGACAGCCCGGCCAGCGCGTAGGCCAGCCAGGTCATGCCCCACTGCCCGACCAGGCTGGCGTACAACGCGCCGATGCCCAGCGGCAGCACCAGGCTGTAGATCATCAATGCACGCCAGGCGCCGATGCGGTCGACCAGCAACCCGGCCAGCACGCAACCAATGTTGAGAAAGACGATACCCACGCTACTCAAGGCAAAGGTGTGCCCGGCCGTCATGCCGAAACGCTGCTGCATCACCGTCGGCGTGATCACCACCAGCACCACCACTGCCGAGGTCAGCACACAGGTCAGCAACACCGCCGGAATCAGTGCCCGGCGATGCTCGCCAAGCACACTGCGCAGCGGGAAGGCCACCGGCTGTTCCCGCTGTTCACGCAGGGCAAGAAACACCGGTGTCTCGCTCAGCCAGCGGCGTAGCCACACACCGATCACGCCGAACACGCCGCCCAGCAGGAACGGGTAGCGCCAGGCGTAATCGAGTATCTCCTGCGCTGTATAAAGCTGCGCCAGCAGCGTCGCAGTCAGCGCGCCCAGCAGATAGCCAAAGGTCAGCCCCGCCTGCAGAAAGCCAAGCGCATAGCCTCGCCGCCCGGCCGGCGCATGCTCGGCGACGAAGGTCCAGGCACTGGGCACCTCGCCCCCCACCGCAGCCCCTTGCAGGATGCGCAGGGCCAACAGGATCAGCGGCGCGGCGTAGCCGATGTCGGCGTAGGTCGGCATCACGCCGATCAACAGGCACGGCAATGCCATCATCAGGATGCTCAGGCTGAACACCCGCTTGCGCCCCAGGTGGTCGGCGAAATGGGCCATGAGGATGCCGCCCAAAGGCCGCGCCAGGTACCCGGTGACGAAAATCCCGAAGCTTTGCAGCAACCGCAGCCACTCTGGCATCTCGGGCGGGAAGAACAGCTGGCTGAGGGTCAGCGCAAAAAACACGAAGATGATGAAATCGTAGATTTCCAGGGCGCCGCCCAGCGCCGCCAGGCCCAGGGTCCGGTGGTCGCCGCGGCTGAAGCCGGGCGCGCGGGGGTTATCGATGGCAGTCATGGCAGGTCCGCAGATCGGCAAAAGGCCAAGAGGATAGCAAATGCCGTTAACGGGGGCCGAGTCAGGAACTGCGGCTGAAAACGGTCTGGCCGAAATTCATTCGCCGCTTGCCATAGCCGGCTGCGCCGCAAAGGCTGGCCGGCAAGGGTACCTGCCCGACCACCACCGGCAGGTCGATAATCGCCATGAACGACCCTAACGCTTCGCAATCAGGCACGCTTGGCAGGCTGACGCTCACGGCCTGTCGCTCGCTCTGCGGCACGGCAGGCACCTTCAGTTGCTGCGAGTGATACAACAAAGCGTGCTGGATCTGCGTACTGACCCGGCAGAAGCGCGCCA
Source organism: Pseudomonas oryziphila (assembly GCF_003940825.1). Taxonomy (NCBI): domain Bacteria; kingdom Pseudomonadati; phylum Pseudomonadota; class Gammaproteobacteria; order Pseudomonadales; family Pseudomonadaceae; genus Pseudomonas; species Pseudomonas oryziphila. Next base: position 4,148,645 of record NZ_CP034338.1, read on the forward strand.
GGTCGACGCCCGCATGGCTGGCCAGTTCGATGTTGCCAACCAACAGGTTGAACGGCAGCAGGGCACTGTGCACCAGACGCTGCAGATCGTCGAAGCTCTCCACCGGGGCGATGCGGTAATACCCCAGGCCATTGAGCAGCCGCTCCAGTTGCAGACGCTGGTCGGGGTGTTCGTCAGCGATGAGGATGCGCAGGGATTTGTTGGGCATCGTCCGCACCTGGCCGCAAGGTAATGAATGGGCTCCATGACCGTACTGCGCCAGAACAGGCAAACGTCAGGCAGGCCGCCTGATCGGGTCTTTATTGATAGTTGTCTTGAAACAAGTGGAAATCAAGTTGCCAGCACAGGAAATTTTCACCTGCCCTTCACGGCGTCTTCACGACTCCCACTGACGCATGCGCAAGCGACAGTGCTTCATGGCATTGACGATGTGCTTCTCCACCAGGCTGCGGGAAATGCCCAGGCGCTCGGCAATCTGCGGGTGCGACAGGCCATCGAGCTTGCGCAACAGGAAGCAGTCACGGCACACCGCGCTCAACTCATCCAGGGCTTGCTGCATCAAGGCCAGGCGCTGATCCTGCTGCATGCTTTGGGTCAGTGCCGGGCTATGCCAGCGCTCGTCGCTATCGAGCACCTCCAGCGGCTCGGCCTGGCGCACCAGGTGGCGCCGGTGGCGATCGACCACCAGGTTCAGCGCGGTGCGGTACAGGAACGCCCGCGGGTGCTCGATCTGCTCGCCCTCGGTACGCTCCAGCACCCGCAGGTAAGCGTCATGGGCCACATCTTCCGCCGCCTGGCGATTGCCCAGGCGCGCAGAGAGAAAGCTCACCAATTCGCGATAGTAGTGTTCCACGACGGTACCTGGCCTTTCCCTGCGCAAACGCTGACATGGCATGGGCAGCGGATAGGAGTGAAGTAAGCGAACGATCTTACAAATTATAATTATTCTCAGCAACATCGATACTGGCCTTTCGCCCGGTTAAATCGGCACGCAGCAGGTTCGTTTAACTGGCACCCCCGAGCGCGCCGTGCATGGCCGCGCCCGGCCACTCCCTTCGGCTGGAAGCCCGCATGACACGCACAACCGCCCCCCGTCGCCGTCTGCTTATTGCAGCCTTGGGCCTGCTTGGCCTGGGCAGCCTGCTGGCCTGGACCACCTTGCCCCTGGGCGGTGCGCCGGTCAGCACCGTGCCGGTGACCCGCGCCGATATCGAAAGCAGCGTCACCGCCCTCGGCACTCTGCAACCGCGTCGCTATGTCGACGTCGGTGCCCAGGCGTCCGGGCAGATCCGCAAGTTGCATGTCGAGGCCGGCGATGAAGTCCGCGAAGGCCAGTTGCTGGTGGAGATCGACCCCTCCACGCAAAAGGCCAAGCTCGACGCCGGCCGCTACTCCATCGAAAACCTCAAGGCGCAACTCGCCGAGCAACGCGCCCAGTACCTCCTGGCCCAGCAGCAACACCAGCGTCAGCGCGACCTGGCCGCCGCTGGCGCCAGCCGCCAGGAAGACCTGCAAACCGCCCAGGCCCAGCTGAAAGTGACCCAGGCCCGCATCGACATGTACCAGGCACAGATCCTCCAGGCCCAGGCCAGCCTGCGCAGCGACGAGGCGGAGCTTGGCTACACGCGCATCTATGCCCCCATGAGCGGCACCGTGGTGGCCGTGGACGCCCGCGAAGGCCAGACCCTCAATGCCCAGCAACAGACCCCGCTGATCCTGCGCATCGCCAAACTGTCACCGATGACCGTCTGGGCCCAGGTATCCGAAGCCGACATCGGCAAGGTCAAACCCGGCATGACCGCCTACTTCACCACCCTTGCAGGTGGCAAACGCCGCTGGGCCAGCACCGTGCGCCAGATCCTGCCGATCCCGCCCAAACCGCTGGATCAAAGCGCCCAGGGCGGCGGCAGCCCGGCCAGCGCCACGGCCGGCACCACCGGCAGCAAAGTGGTGCAGTACACCGTACTGCTCGACGTCGACAACCCCGACGGCGCCCTGATGGCCGAGATGACCACCCAGGTGTTCTTCGTCGCCGGCCAGGCCAGCCAGGTGCTCAGCGCCCCTCTGGCCGCGCTGGAAGACACGCCGGACGACGGCCTGCGCCTGGCCCAGGTACTCAAGGCCGACGGCAAGGTCGAGGCACGCCAGGTACGCATCGGCCTGAGCGACCGCCTGCGCGTACAGATCCTCGACGGCCTGCACGAAGGTGAACGCCTGGTGATCGGCTCGCCGACCAGCGGGGGTTGAGATGAGCACGCCCCTGATCGAGTTGAGCGACATCTACAAGGCCTACGGAGGCATCGATTCACCGAAAGTCGAGGTGCTGCGCGGCATCAGCCTGAGCATCCACCCCGGAGAATTCGTCGCCATCGTCGGCGCTTCGGGCTCCGGCAAGTCGACCCTGATGAACATCCTGGGCTGCCTCGACCGCCCGACTTCCGGCAGCTACCGCTTCGCCGGCCGCGACGTGGCCGAGCTGGACGGCGACGAACTGGCCTGGCTGCGCCGCGAGGCGTTCGGCTTCGTGTTCCAGGGCTATCACCTGATCCCTTCGGGCTCGGCCCAGGAAAACGTCGAGATGCCGGCCATCTATGCCGGCACGCCACCGGCCGAACGTCATGCACGCGCCCATGCCCTGCTCGAACGCCTGGGCCTGGCCAGCCGCACCGGCAATCGCCCGCACCAGCTTTCAGGCGGGCAGCAACAGCGCGTGTCGATCGCCCGGGCATTGATGAACGGCGGCCATATCATCCTCGCCGACGAACCCACCGGCGCCCTCGACAGCCACAGCGGCGCCGAAGTGATGGCCCTGCTCGACGAGCTGGCCAGCCAGGGCCACGTGATCATCCTGATCACCCACGACCGCGAAGTCGCCGCCCGCGCCCAACGGGTGATCGAGGTGCGCGACGGCCAGGTGGTCAGCGATTCGGCCGCCGAGCAGGCGGCCAGCGTACCCACCCGCCACCTGCAGGCCGACGACCTGCGGCAACGCCTGGACAGCGGCGCCAGCCATAAAGGTGCCTGGAAAGGCGAAATGATCGAGTCACTGCAAGCCGCCTGGCGGGTGATGTGGGTCAACCGTTTTCGCACCGCGCTCACCCTGCTCGGTATCGTCATCGGCGTGGCCTCGGTGGTGGTCATGCTGGCGGTCGGCGAAGGCAGCAAACGCCAGGTGATGGCGCAGATGGCCGCCTTCGGCTCGAACATTCTCTACCTCAACGGCAAACGCGCGACCGAGCGCGAACCCGCAGGCATTGTCACCCTCGACGATGTGGCCGCCATCGCCGAACTGCCCCAGGTGAAACACGTCATGCCGGTGATCGGCGACAAGCTGATGGTGCGTCAGGGCAACAACAGCCAGCAGTTCTATGTAGGCGGCAACAACACCTGGTTCCCCGAGATCTTCAATTGGCCGGTGGTCGAAGGCAGCTTCTACAGCGAGGCCGACGAAGCCAGCGGCGCAGCCGTGGCGGTGATCGGCCAGAAGGTCCGCAACAAGATGTTCGGCGAGCAGAGCAACCCGCTCGGCCAATACCTGCTGATCGGCAACGTGCCGTTCCAGGTGATCGGCGTGCTGCAGGCCAAGGGCGCCAGCTCCGGCAGCGAGGACAGCGATGAGCGCATCGTGGTGCCCTACTCGGCCGCCGCCATCCGCCTGTTCGGCAGCGGCGACCCCGAATACATCGCCATCGCCGCCCAGGACTCCAGCCGGGTGCACCAGACCGAACAGGCGATCGAGCACTTGCTGCGCCAGCGTCACCAGGGCAAGCATGATTTCGAGCTGACCAACGACGCCGCGCTGATCCAGGCCGAGGCGCGCACCCAGAACAGCCTGTCGCTGATGCTCGGGGCGATCGCTGCGATATCCCTGCTGGTCGGTGGCATCGGCGTGATGAACATCATGCTCATGACCGTGCGCGAACGCACCCGCGAGATCGGCATCCGCATGGCCACCGGTGCCCGCCAGCGCGACATCCTGCGCCAGTTCCTCACCGAAGCGGTGATGCTGTCGATGGTCGGCGGCGTCACCGGCATCCTCCTCGCCCTGGCCATCGGCGGCAGCCTGCTGCTGGCCGATATCGCCGTGGCCTTCGCCCTGCCCGCGATCATCGGCGCCTTCGCCTGCGCCGTGGTCACCGGCGTGGTGTTCGGCTTCATGCCGGCCCGCAAGGCCGCCCGCCTAGACCCGGTCAAAGCCCTTACCAGCGAATAATCCATGACGATCCCCAGCCGCATCAGCCTGTTGACCCTGAGCCTGTTCCTGGCCGCCTGCAGCACCCCGCCGCCACCGGCGTCGGGCATCGACGCCCCAGCCGCCTGGCAAGGCGCCGCCGAAACGGCGCAACCCTGGCCGGACGGCCATTGGTGGCGCGCCTTCGCCAGCCCAGTGCTTGACCAGTTGATCGAACGCGCCCGGCAAAACAGCTACGACCTCGCCGCCGCCACCGCCCGGGTGCGCCAGGCCCAGGCCAGCGCGGTGATCGCCGGCGCCCCCTTGCTGCCGGAACTGCAGCTGGGCCTGGATGCCAGCCGCCAGCGCCTGCTGCGCGGTGACGGCAACGACCAACTCGACGCCAGCAGCAGCGAACGCACCAGCACCTCGTTCGGTACTCGCCTGAGCGCCAGCTACGAGATCGACTTCTGGGGTGGCCTGCGCGCCGCTCGCGACAGCGCCCTGCGTAGCCTGGACGCCAGCCGCTTCGAGCGCCAGACCGTCGAACTGACCTTGGTCAGCGCCGTGGCCGACAGTTACCTGCAGGGCCTGGCCCTGGAGGAGCAATTGCGCATCGCCCGCCTCAACCTCGACAACGCCCGCGACGTGCTCGGCCTGGTCGAGGCCCGCGAACGCGCGGGCTCCGCCACCCGCCTGGAACTGGCCCAGCAGCGCAGCCTGGTGGCCGCCCAGGAGCGCCAGCTGCCGCTGCTCGAACAGCGCCGCCAGGACAACCGCATCACCCTGGCCACCCTGCTAGGTGAACCAGTGCAGGCACTGCCCGCTGGCAACGAGGTGATCGGCGCGCTGCGCTGGCCAGTGATCGGTAGCGGCGTGCCCAGCGAACTGCTGAGCCGACGCCCCGACATCGCCGCCGCCGAAGCCCGCCTGGCCGCCGCCAGCGCCGACGTGCAGGTCGCCAGGGCCGCCATGCTGCCGCGCCTGGTCCTGGGCGCCAACCTTGGCAGCGGCTCCAGGACCTTTGCCAATATTTTCGACAGCCCCTACTACACCCTCACCGCCGGCCTTACCGCGCCGATCTTCAACAATGGCCGCCTGCGCGCCCAGCGCGAGCTGGCCAGCGCCGAGCAGCAAGAACTGCTGGAGGCATACCGCAGCAGCATCCTGGCCGGTTTTTCCGATGTCGAGAAAGCCCTCAACGCCATCAGTGGCGTGGAGCGCCAGCGCCAGTGGCAAGACCAGGAAGTGCAGCAGGCGCGCATCGCCTTCGACCTCGCCCAGCAGCGTTATGCCGCCGGTGCCGAGACCTTGCTGAGCGTGCTAGAAACCCAACGCACCCTGTACCTGGCCCAGGATGAGCAGGCGCAACTGTACCTGGCACGACTGCAAGGCAGCGTGGCGTTGTACAAGGCGTTGGGTGGGGGGTGGCAGGCGCCGCAGGCGTTGGCCGAGGCTCGGCCATAATCCGCCGCCCCTCGTAGGAGCAACTGTCTTACTCAACTGCTAAAGCTAGCGCGATCCCTGTGGGAGCGGGCTTGCCCCGCGAAAGGGCCGTGCAGCGGCCCCAGCGATTTCTGCCTTTACACCGAAACCTGGGGCTGCCCTGCATCCCTTTCGCGGCACAAGGCCGCCCCTAAAGAGGGCGGGCTACCCCATCAAGTCGCGATGTTCTTCATCGACAGATGCCGCGCATACCAGGGCCGTTGCGGCACCTTGCGCAGCAGCCCGTCGATCTTGTCGTCTTCACCGAAGGTGATGCGCAAGGCCAGTTTCATCACCTCCACGTCCATCTCGACCGATTTGCCCGGGCGCGTGCCCGGCTCGGTGCTGCAGCCATGGGTATCGGGCCCCAGCCACGGGTCATCGACCTCCACCCAGCGGCCAGGGGCGAACCAGGCCACACCATTGACTTGCTGGCGCCGAACCTGGCCAGGGTGATAGCGCTCGTGGGCGCGGAACCAGTCCTCGATGCGGTCGTCGATCCAGCCATGGAAGGCCCAGAACACCGGGTTGACGTGGGACGAGAACGGGTCGCCGAGAAAATCGTTTTCACGCTCGAACCAGCGCGCGGCGAAGTCCGCAGGGTCACGGGCAAAGGGCACCGGCGCGCCGTTGATCGGGTCACGCGGCACCGACGCCCAGCACATGTGCAACCAGTCGTGCAGGTTCATCTCAAGCTCGGAGCCAAAGGCCCCCAGCGACAGCTTCGACAGGTACTGCGGGTCCTGATACTGCGACTCCCACACCTGGAAGTTGCTGCAGAACGTCTCACCCGCCTTGATCGCCGCCACCCACTGGCCGTAGGCCTCGTCCTCGGGCGCCTGCCAACTGGGCGGCACACGGTGGCCGTCGTGGTTGTCGTGGTAGCGAGCGAAGCCTGCGCGGTCGAACTCCACGCTCGGTTGCGGCAACGGGAAGCGCTGCCACGACGGCAGGTCCTGCAGGGTGCGGGCATGCATCAGCATGTGCCGATGCATGAACAGGAAGTCGATGCCTGAACCATTGCGGTGCTTGCGTGGGCCACGGGCATCGCGCTCGCGGTCGCGCGGGCCGGGCTGCCAGCCCAGGCCACGCAGCGCGTTGTGCTTCTCCACGGGCAGCTTGTGCCACTGATCGCGGGTCGCGTGCCAGAGCTGGTGGAACAGCCGATGCTCGGCGCCGATCACCCAGTCCTGCATCTGCGCGGTGTAGGGCAGGCGCTCGCGCGCTTCGGGGAATGGCCGCTTGACCGCGACAAAGCGGCTGTCCTGCAACGGCAGCGTCAGCGGGCGGTCCAGGCGTTGAATGCGGCCGCTGAGGGTGCCTGGGCCGGCATTGGCAAAGGTGCCCCATACCTCATCGAGGCTGGCCACGCACTCATAGCCCGGGCCGCCGTGCAGGCCGACCAAGCGCCAGCGCACCTGGCCGCTGCTGGCACCCACCAGGTCGCCAAGCACACGGTAGGCCGCCTCGCCGTCGCCACGCAGGCGTTCGCCGGTATCGACGAAGCCCCGCAGCCCGCGGCCCTTGGTGGCGACATCGAGGAACATCTCCACGCCTTCCTTGGGCAGACCGTCAAGGCCACCATCGGCGCCGGCAAAGCGGATGTCCCAGACCCCGCGCAGCAAGTCCGCCAGCACCTGCCCGGCGGCGTCGGCCAGCTCCACGCTGGCCTCGCCCGGCGTGACCACATCGTCCTGCGGGTCGTGGGTCAGTTCCTTGTGCGCGTAATAGGCCGCCGTGCCGGCAGCGCCCGCTACCGCCAGGCCTGCGATGAATCCTCGTCGAGAAATTGTCATTGCGCCTCAATCCGTCTCCGCGTGACGCGGCTTCTATCCAAGCTAGGACGGATGTCGGCCGGGTAAATTTAGCGGCCGAGGCGCTCGTCTGTTGAGTATCTCCCGTTGCCAGAGGTACCCCCATGACCTCCCTGCTTGCCCGCCTGATCCGCCCCAGCAAGGCCACCGCCTACCGGATCTTCGACATCGAGCTCAAGGCCATCGTGGCCCTGAGCCCTTCGCTGTGCCGCTTCGTCTTCAGCGGCCCTGACGTGGCCCAGATGACCACCCTGGCTCCCGACCAGCGCATCAAGCTGTTCTTCCCCACTCCTGCGGGCGCTGCGCCCAACCTGCCCAAGGACGGCCAGTGGCAACAGGCACGCCGCCACCTGGCGCCGCAGGACACGCCACCGATGCGCACCTACACCATTCGCGCCCTGCGCCGCAAAGCCTGTGAAGTGGATGTGGACTTCGTCCTGCATGGGGTGAACGGCCCGGCATCGGCCTGGGCGACCAGCGCCCGCATGGGTGACCGGCTGCAGATGGTCGCCCCCAACCTGGCCTATGCCGGCGACCCGGGCGGCTATGAATGGAAGCCCCCGCACGACGCCCGGCACATTCTGCTGGTGGGCGACGAAACCGCCCTGCCGGCCATCGCCGGCATCCTCGAACAGCTGGCCGACCAGGCCCCTGAGCTGGCGGTAGAAGCTTTTATCGAAGTGCCCCTGGAAGACGACTGCCTGCCCCTGCGCCACAGCCCGGCAACCCGCCTGCACTGGCTGCCCCGTGACCTGCTGCGCAGCGAGCACGGCCAGGCCATGCGTCACGCCGTACAAGAGCTGGCCAGCCTGCCCGCTGCGCGCAGCACAGCGTCGGGCACGCTGGAAGACGTGGACATCGACACACAGCTGCTGTGGGAACTGGCCAGCGGCGAGAGCAATGGATTCCATGCCTGGATCGCTGGTGAATCAGGGGCGGTGATGGACATCCGCCGACACCTGATCAAGACGCGCGGCCTGCCACGCGAAAGCCTGACCCTGATGGGCTACTGGCGCGCCGGCCGGGTACTGGACTGAAAAGCACTGGGGCCGCATTACGCGGCCCCAGTGCTTGTCACGGTTCGCTTCAACGTGCAGCAACCGCCGCCCGCACCGCTTCGGCAAAACGCCCGGCCACTTCGTCGATCTGCTCGGCGCTGATGATCAACGGCGGCAGGAAGCGCACCACCGCGCCATGCCGCCCGCCCAGTTCGAGGATCAAGCCACGGCGCAGGCATTCACGCTGCACCTTCGGCGCCAGGGTGCGACAGGCCGGCGGATGGCCTTGGGCGTCGAGTTTGCCGGCCGGATCCACCAGCTCGACCCCCAGCATCAAGCCACGGCCACGAATGTCGCCCAGCTGCGGATAATCCTGCTGCAGGCGCTGCAGGTGGCCACGCAGGCGCTGACCCATGGCTTCGGCGTGCTCGCACAGACGGTGCTCGACCAGGTAGTTGATCACCGCCGAGCCTGCGGCCATGGCCATCTGGTTGCCACGGAAGGTGCCGGCATGGGCACCCGGCGACCACTGGTCGAGCCAGTCGCGATAGACCATCACCGCCAGCGGCAGGCTGCCGCCGATGGCTTTCGATAGCGTGACCACATCCGGGACGATGCCGGCATGCTCGAAGGCGAACATCCGCCCGGTACGGGCAAAGCCGCTCTGGATCTCATCGACGATCAGCGCCACCCCGGCCTGCTCGGTGATCCGGCGCAGGCCGCGCAGCCACTCGATGTCCGCCGGGATCACGCCGCCTTCGCCCTGCACCACCTCGACGATCACTGCCGCTGGCAGTGCAACGCCGGCCTCGGGATCGTTCAGCAGGTTTTCCAGGTAATGCAGGTTGGCGCGCACGCCCGCCTCACCGCCCAGGCCGAACGGGCAACGGTAGTCGTAAGGGTATGGCAGGAACTGCACGCCATTGTTGAGCAGCGCGCCCAGCGGCTTTTTCGGGCCCAGGCTGCCCATCAGGCTCAGCGCGCCCTGGGTCATGCCGTGGTAGGCCCCCTGGAACGCCAGCACCGTGCTGCGCCCGGTGGCGGTGCGCACCAGCTTCAGTGCGGCTTCCACCGCGTCGGTACCGGTCGGGCCGCAGAACTGGATCTTCGCCTCGTTGCGCAGCGCCTCGGGCAGCACCCCGAACAGATCCTGGACGAAACGGTCCTTGACCGGGGTGGTCAGGTCCAGAGTGTGCAGCGGCAGCTCATCGGCCAGCACCCGCTGGATCGCCTCGGTCACCACCGGGTGGTTGTGCCCCAGCGCCAGGGTGCCGGCGCCGGCCAGGCAGTCGATGAACTGGCGGCCCTCGACGTCCTCGACGTAGAGGCCACGGGCGCGTTTGAGCGCCAGCGGAATGCGCCGCGGGTAGCTGCGCGCGTTGGACTCCTGCTGCTGCTGGCGCAGCAGCAGCGGTGAGTCCGTGAATTCATACAAGGCCTGCGGCGCGCTGGCCGGCAGAACCTGAGCAAGGCTGGAAGCGGTCGACATCGGAAAAACCCTCGCAAGCAAGCGAATGTGCCCGCCACGCCCCTGTAACCGGATGTGTGTCGGGTTGTTATCGCTTGGAAAACGCTTGGGCGAGGTACGGATTTAGCGGTTGCTGTGGGATTTGTTATGGCAGTGCCGCTCCCACAGGCGGACATGCAAGTTCATTGTGGGAGCCGGCTTGCCGGCGATGAAGCCAACGCCGATCACTTGACCGAGCGCGCCGGCACGTTCAACCACACCCGCAACCCATCGGCCTGGCTGTCGAAACGCAGGCTGCCCGCGCAACGCTGGGCAATGGCCTGGACGATCGCCAGGCCCAGGCCACAACCGCCGCTCTGGCTGTTGCGCCAGAAGCGTTCGGTGAGGTGTTCGAGGTCTTCCTGGGCGATGCCCGGGCCATGGTCGCGCACCATGAAACCCACCTGCCCGTCCCGCGCCTGCACTTCCAGCTCCACCGCCGCATCGCCCCCGTGGCGCAAGGCGTTGTCCAGCAGGTTACGCAGCGCCGCCACCGCCAAGGGCGCCGGCATGCCGAGGTAGACCTTGGCCGCCTCTTCCGGCAAGCGCAGCAGGATGCGCCGGTTATCACCACCGCCTGCGTCCTGAACCGCCTGCAAGGCCACCTGCTCGGCGCTGCACTGCACGCCGTCGTCGAACGACAGGCTGCCCTCGACCCGGGCCAGCATCAGCAGTTGTTCCAGCGTGCGGTGCATGCGGTCGGTGCCCTGCTCGGCGTGCTCCAGCGCCTGCTCGCGTACCGCGCCGTCGGTCATGCGGGCCACCTGCAGGTGGGTCTTGATCGCGGTCAGCGGACTGCGCAGCTCGTGGGCGGCATCGTCGGTCAGGCGCCGCTCGCGCTCGAGGGTCTGGGCGATGCGCAGGAACAGCTGGTTCTGGGTGTCGAGCAACGGCTGCAGTTCGCTGGGCAGGCCCGCCACCTGCAACGGCTCGACACTGTCGGCGCGCCGCCTGCGCAACGCGTCGCGCATACGGTTGAGCGGTTCCAGGCCCTTGCCCAGACCGATCCACAGCAACCCCAGGCTACCCAGCAAAGCCATCAGCACCGGCGCCGAGGCGGCCAGCAGTATCGACTGGTTCAGCGCTTCGCGCTCCTGGTGGCGGTCAGCCGTGGTGATCCGCACATCGCCGTGGTTGTAGGTGAAGGTGCGCCAGGAGGCGCCTTCGATGGTCTGGTCACGGAAGCCGCTGCGCTGGTCGTCCATCGCCCCGTCATGCTTGTGGTTGCTGGCCAGCACCTCACCGCGCAGCGAGCTGACCTGGCAGGCCATGCCGTCCGGCACGCTCAGCTGGTCGGCGGCAAAATGCGCCTCCTCGCCCTTGGCCGCCAACGGCTGCGGCAACTGGTCGATGAGCCCGGCGACCATGCGTGCCGAGGCCACCAGGCGTTGGTCGAGGGAGAACATCATCTGCTGGCGCAGGTCGCGCAGCATCCACGCCGCCGCCAACGCCCAGATGACGATGAACACGCTGCCAAGGATCAGCGACAGCCGCACCCGCAGGCTCATGACGAAGCCCCCTCGGGCGCCTGCGCCGGCCCCAGCCGATAGCCCAGCCCACGCACCGTCTCGACGATGCCATTGCCCAATTTGCGCCGCAGGTGATGGATATGCACGTTCAACGCATTGCTCTCGACCTCGTCGCTGAAGCCGTAGACGCAGTCCTTGAGCTGTTCGCTGGACAGCACCCGCCCGGGGTTCTGCAACAGCGCCTGCAACAGTGCCTGCTCGCGCCGCGACAGGTCGACCGGCTGCCCGGCCAGGGTGGCCATGCAACTGCTCGGGTCATAGCACAGCGGGCCATGCTCGATCACGTTCACCGCCCGCCCCGCCACCCGCCGCACCAGGGTATGCAGGCGCGCCGCCAGCTCGCGCAGGTCGAACGGCTTGAGCAGGTAGTCGTCGGCGCCGGCCTGCAGCCCGTCGACCCGGTCGCTGACCGCGTCCCGCGCGGTCAGCACCAGCACCGGCAGCGCCTCGCCCTGCTGGCGCAGGCGGCGCAGCAGCTTCAGGCCGTCCTCGTCGGGCAGGCCCAGGTCGAGGATCATCACATCGAACTGCGCGGCCTGCAGCATCTGCCGCGCCTGCGACGCATTGCCCACCCGGTCGACGGTGAAGCCCTGGGCCGTGAGCCCGGCGCAGATGCCGCTGGCGATCAGGTCGTCGTCCTCGCAGAGCAGAACGTGCATGGTGGGGGCTCCTGGGGTGGGGAAGCGGGTATTGCACAGGGGGGGGATTAAGTGGGGATTATCGTATCGCCTTCATCCTGCGGCGGCGAACTTTCCCAGGCGAGCGTGTCGCCTTCTCAACCATAGAGGGTGATACCACAACCCAGCTCGCGCTGGCGTTTGGCCCGCTGCATCCGGTTCCAGCCGCTGCCCGAACGGGGATCGTCCTGATAGCGTGCACTCGAGTGTTTATGCAGGCGGCGGCCCAGGGCGTCGTAGCTGTAGACCACGCTGAGTTTGCTGTCGTCAAAGCGAGTCAGGCGGTCGAACAGGTCCCAGGTCAGGCGCGCCTTGTCGCCGTTATGCAGGCGGTGGACGAGGTTGCCGCGCTCGTCGTACTGATAGTGGGTACCGGCGTACTCGCGCAGCAGGTTGTCCATGCGCTTGTTATAGCGGGGGTCGCTTTCCAGCGGGCGGTTGAGTTGCTGGGCTTTGTCGTCCAGCAGGTTGCCGCCGGATCGAAGGCGATGGTCTCAACACCAAGATGGCTGGTGGATTGAAGCAGGCGACCAACGGGATCGTATTGATAGACCAGATAGCCACGGCGAGTGTCGTGGATATCGGTCAGCTGGTGGGCCACTTAGCGGTAAAGCTCATCGCACTCATAGGCCAGCAGCATCTTGACGCTGTTGCACATCTCTCGACGCACTAAATACAGGTGCACCATTTTATTCCGGAACAGAGCACGTAGTGATAGTAACTTCGTGGGCCAATTTTATATATCAGGGCAATATTTTCGGCAAATAGCCCGAACTAGCATTTAGAGGTTTCCTAACCCCAAAGCCTAAAAACAGATGCCAATTTTTACCAGACGCCAGCGCACCTTCCGTCCAATAATAATTATCCCAAAGCCCACCTACTCCACCTTCAGAGCTGACAACCCCTTTATTCGCGCACTTCCTGAGCAACTTACTCAACGCTTTTCCAACCATTTTTTCATTTTCAGATGAGTCGCCTTTAAAAATGGTCGCACCAATAGCATTTTCATCATCGCGCCCATAAGTCACATCAACAAAACCCACGATATCAGCACGACCGACTTCTGCTCTAGGCTTATCTGAAAACGTAAAGTCTTTCTTTGCCCCGATTAAAATTCGGGGCTTTCGAGATGAATTAATTAAAGACTCGCTACCAGCACCCAACGACTCGATAAGCGCGAAGGGCTCTTCAGAACTGGCAGACATGAACAAGTCAAGCCCCGACTCCTCTTTAAGCTTATTAACGAGAGAAGCATACTCTGCAAAAGTAATAAATATTGTCTTTTCCACAGATCACCTTAAGGACACGGCCTATTGTAAGCACGGAACTGCACCTCATCTGGAATATCTTTACCTTGAGTCTTCGTCCTCAAATCCTCCATTGCCTTCTGCTCACGAGCCACTGGCGTTACACCATCCGCCTTGACTTTTCCTACGTTGCCGTAAACTAATTTACCGTCGGCGTCTTCGTAGATGATATCGGGCCGCCTTTTCCCTTTGTTACCTACCGGCGTGTTCACTGCCGTCTCTTTAAGAATGCCTCCACCCGCGATTACCGCACCACCAGAAGCCTCCACCTCTCGCCCCCACGCCGCAATAACCTGATTATGCGGCCCTTCACCATTAGTTTTCGGCCCCCGTTTCGCCAACCCAAGTGGATCTATCCAGTCAACAGGGTTCGGCGTATACGCAAAAAGGTTCAATCCACCAAAGTAGCTGATCGGATCTTGGTTGATGAACCGCCCGACCCTCGGATCATAGTACCGATAGCGGTTGTAATGCAGCCCGGTCTCGTGATCGTGGTACTGCCCCTGGAAGCGAATCGGGTTGGTCATCCCGACCTGCCTGGCCCACGCCGAGCGCGCCTCGCGTACTTCACCCCAAGCCTTGTACTGCGCCGTCCACGCCACCTCACCGTTGTGGTCGGTGAGTTCCATCGGTGTACCGAGGTGATCGCACTGGTACCAAACAATCAAATCGAACGGCTGCGCCTTGACCTCGGTGTGCCACAACGGGTCCTGATCGAAATCATATTCCCGACCGCGCCAGTCCGGCTGGCGCAGCAGGCGAATCGGCGCCTTGCGCAGTGCCTGGACCACCGGCACGAAACTGCCCGGCTCGTACAGGTAGTGCACGGTCCGTCCGGTCTCGCCTTCGTCTTGCGGCGGCGAGCTTTCCCAGGCGAGGGTGTCGCCATCCCAGCCGTAAAGGGTGTAGCCGCAGCCCAGCTCACGCTGGCGCTTGGCTCGCTGCATGCGGTTCCAGCCGCTGCCCGAACGGGGATCGTCCTGATAGCGTGCACTCGAGTGTTTATGCAGGCGGCGGCCCAGGGCGTCGTAGCTGTAGACCACGCTGAGCTTGCTGTCGTCAAAGCGAGTCAGCCGGTCGAACAGGTCCCAGGTCAGGCGCGCCTTGTCGCCGTTATGCAGGCGGTGGACGAGGTTGCCGCGCTCGTCGTACTGGTAATGGGTGCCGGCGTACTCACGCAGCAGGTTGTCCATCCGCTTGTTGCGGCGTGGGTCGCGTTCCAGCGGGCGGTTGAGTTGCTGGGCGTTGTCGTCCAGCAGGTTGCCGGCCGGGTCGAAGGCAAAGGTCTCGACGCCCAGGCGGCTGGCAGCTTGCAGCTTGCAGCAACCGTCCCACCGGATCGTATTGATAGGCCAGATGGCCACGGCGGGTGTCGTGGATATCGGTCAGTTGGCCGACTGCATCGTATTGATACTGGCGCTTGAGCAGAGTGGACTTGCCGTCATGGCTGCCCAGCAGTTGTTCCTGCAAACGGCCCGCCGGGTCCCATGCCTGGGTTTGCATCAGTTGGTTGCCTTGATGGCGGACCACTTCGCGGTGCAGATCATCACGCTCGTAGGCCAGCAGTTCGTGCTGGTCGAGGGTCATGCCCAGCACGTGGCCGCTGCCGTAGGTGAGCACGCTGACCTTGTGCCCGTCCGGGCGAATCGTCGAAACACGATGATTGAGGGCGTCGTACGCGTACTGCCACACCGCGACCATCGGCACGTCAGTCTTGAAGTAGTACTGGTGCTCGCGGGTCAGGTTACCGGCTTCATCAAAGAACCACTGCAGCTTGCTGTCGGCGTTGATGGCCTGGATCAGCTTGCCGTTACCGTCGTAGGCAAAGGTTTCTTCCTGGCGCTGGTCGCCCAGGCTCGCCACCCGCGAGGCCAGACGCCCCACGGCATCGAAGGTGATATCGATCCGGCGTTGGCCGACCTGCGTGCTGGCCAGCCGGCCGCTGTCCGGGTCGTACCGGTAGCGCGTCACCAGGCCATCGAAGCCCTTTTCTTCCAGCAAACGACCCACCGGGTCGTGGAGGAAGGTGGCCTTGCTTTCGTTCTCGTTCTCCAGCCCGATCAGGCGGCCCAGCTTGTCCCAGCGGTAACGCAAGGTGTGCTCGGCAGCATCCACGCGTTCAGCAAGCAGCCCCGCCGTGTTGTAAGACCAAGTGGTGCAGCGGTCCAGCGCATCGGCGTGGGCCAGCAGGCGGCCTTCGGCATCACGTTCGAAGCGCTCTTCGGTGTTGTCCGGATGAATGACTTTCGCCAGCTGGCCGGCGTTGTATTCATAGGCGGTCTTGCTGCCGGCGGCATCGGTGAACAGCGCTAGGCGGCCGAGATCGTCGTATGCCCACTGGCTGGTCTTGCCTGAGCAGTCGGTGAACTCGACCAACTGATCGGCTGCGTTGTAAGCCAGCTTCTTTTCGTTGCCCGCTGCATCCTTGATTGCCTTGATCAGGCCCGAGGGCGTGTAGGTGTATTCGGTCCTGTTGCCCAGCGGGTCGGTGGCTTCGATCAGGTTGCCCTTGAGGTCATAATCGCTCAGCCACAGACCGCCTTCAGCATCGCGGATCTTGATCGGGCGCCGCCTGGCATCCCGAGCGATATGGACCTGGCTGTGATCGGCGCGGATATGGCGAACGACACTGCCCTGTTCGTCATAGTCGTAGCGGTCCTCACTGCCGTCAGCGTGTACATGGCGTACCACGTTCTTGCGCTCGTCACGGAAAATCCATTCCGAGCGCTCGTCAGGATGCCGTACACGGTAAAGGTGGCCGAGGATGTCGTAGTAGTACCAAGTCTCCTGGCCGTGGGCGTCGGTGACGTAGGTCAGGCGAATGTTTTCGTCCCACTCCAGGCGGGTGTCGTAGCTGCCGTCGTCGGCCCACTCATGAATAGCCTTGGCGTGGGCGCTGCTACCGTCCCATTCCAGGTTCATGCCGCGACCGGTACGGTCGGTGTAGCGGGTTACCAAATGGTGCTGGTACTGGTAGTGCCAGGCAGCGCCGTTTTCATCCTGGGCGGCGACCAGGTCGCCCTGTTCGTCGTAGTGGTAGGCGCACAGCTGGCGCAGCGGCTGGCCGTCGCGCATTTCCCACAGGCCGGTGATATGGCCGTGGTCGTCGATCAGGGTGCCGAGGTGACGCAGCACATTCTTCACGTCGCCCTGGAAGGTGATGATGTCGGACAGCACCGGGCGGCCTTCGTGGCGATGCTCGTAATGCAGCATGCAGCCGGCGTCGTTCTGCAGCAGGATCTTGTACAGGTAGTAGCGATCCCCTACCCGCAGGTAGTACTCCTTGCGATCGAATCCGCGGCAGATCACCAACTCGTTATCACGGCTGCGCACCAGCAGCAGGTCTTCGATGGCGTTGTACAACGCTTTCTCCACCTTGGGAGTTTCAAAAGCGTGGCTGCGCCCATCGTAATCGTGGAACAGCAACCCCATGCCCACCACATCGATACGCGTAGTGAACGGTGTGACCCAACGCGCACCCAGGCAACCTTGGTCGAATTCGGCAAGACGCGAGTGGTAGATGCGCTGCCATTCGATGGGGAAGGCCCCAGGCAAGCTGAAGTCGGTGTGGATGATGAATTCCGAGCCTAGGGCAAAGCTGATGCTGCGACCCGTGGTGGGTTTGGGGGTTGGTCTCGGTAGTGGGCAACTTGCCTGGATAGGACTCGGCGTCTGCTCAGCCGGCGCCTGCTTGCCACTGACCGCCAACTGCCCCTTGCTTTGCTCACGCTCCACCTTGGTCACGGCATCCGGCTTGGCTACCCCCGGCTGGCCGTTCCTGTTGCGCTTGCGAAAGCCCTTAACCGCGCCGTCCAGCACGTTGAGCATCCAGCCGATGCTCATCTGTGTGCCCGGGTCGGCCAGCTTGTTCAACTGCTGGGCCATCTCCGGGCCCAGGGCGCGCAACTGGCCGGTGTTGGCCAGCATTTTGGTCTTGATTTCGTCCGGCAGCAGCTTGCTGGTCGCGCTGTTGGCCAGGCCCTTGCCGGCCGCCTTGTAGGCGCTGTGCACCGCACCGAAGAAATTGCTGATCGCGGTCTTGGGGTCGTAGAGCAACTGATCGCTCGCCGCCGCCATCTGCCTGCTGACCGCCGCTTTGTCGCCCCTGGCATCCAGCTGGCCGAGCACCACCTTCTCCAGGCCATCGGCGATCTCGCCGGTCACCTTGGTGCCGAGCGCACCGGCGTCGGCGAGGATCTCGGCAATCTTCGGCTGGGCCTGTTGGACGAAGTCATCGATGGTGCCGGCAATCGTCGCATTCAGGTGCCCGCTCAACACCGTGATCAGCGAATCGCCCAGCAGCATCTTGGCGCTGTTGCGCAGCTCCTGGCGCACCAGGAACAGCGTTGGCCGCAGGCTCATGCGCGCGGCGGCCATGGTCGGCGGCGTCGGCAGCACGCCGATCAGGTTGATGCCCAGGCTCACCCAGTCGAGCAGTTGGCGGTTCTTGCTCTTGACCAGGGTCACCACGTCGCCCAGGGCGTCGACCAGGGCCATGATGTTGCCCACCACCGGCAGGGCGCCGGCCACGGTCTTGATCCGTTCGAGGGTGACGTAGCCAGCGCTGACCGATTGCAACCAGGCGTCGAAAGCGGCGGCGCCACGGCCAACGTCCTTGACATCGATGGTGTTGAGCGGGGCGACGGCGACCTGCGGTTCGCGCTGCTTGGCGTCGCTCATGCCAGCGCCTCGCGGCTCGGCAGGCCCTTGGCCGGTTTAGAGGTCGAAAACAGCGAGGGCCATTGCCCTGCCCGCTTTGTAAAGATAGCGGCCATCGTGGCGCGTGTTGCCATGTGCAGCTCTCCATGCGTGAACACTGTGCCCCGGTGATCCCACCCAGGCCAAAACAGGAAGGGAAAAGATACCGGGGAGGCTCACAGAGAGAGCGTCAGGAAATTCCTGATAGAGTGAAGGACGCTTCCTGCGTGACAGCTGAATCGCTCATGTCGGCGGCAGCAGTAGATAGATCGCCGCTATTACTCCGCCCTATCCCCCGTTTAACCTTCAGTTAATACCCCCCGGCCAGCATGGCCCCACTCCAAGCTCTGCCAAGGCCTCGACATGCGTGTGCTCCTGCTCTTCCTGACCTTCCTGCTCGCCGGCCCGCTTCAGGCCAACCCGTTTGCCGCCAAACCGGACTTCCTGCCGGTGAACCAGGCCTTCGTGCTGACCCACGACCGCCTCGCCGACGGCCAGGTGCGCCTGCATTTCCAGATCCAGGACGGCTATTACCTCTACCAGAAGCGCCTGAAGTTCGACGGCCTGCCGCCTGAGCAGCACCCGCAACTGCCCCAGGCTGAAAACCATCACGACGAGTTCTTCGGCGACAGCGCGGTGTACCGCACCGAGTTGGAGCTGCTGTTGCCGGCCAACGCCAGTGGCGAGCTGCGCCTGGGCTGGCAGGGCTGCGCCGACGCCGGGCTGTGCTACCCGCCGCAAACCACGCCGATCGCCCTGGGTGGCACGCAGGCGCCGACGCCGGGCGCTGAGCAGGCCAGCGACCAGGCCCTGGCCGGCACGCTGCAGCAGAGCACCCTGGCCTGGAGCCTGCTGGCATTCTTCGGCCTGGGCCTGCTGTTGGCCTTCACCCCCTGTTCGCTGCCGATGCTGCCGATCCTCGCCGGGCTGGTCATGGGCAATGGCGCCAGCGCCCGCCGTGGCTGGGTGCTGGCCGGCGTGTATGTGCTGAGCATGGCGCTGGTGTATGCCGCGCTGGGGGTGATCGCCGCGCTGCTGGGCGCCAGCCTGCAGGCCTGGTTGCAGCAGCCGTGGCTGCTGGGCAGCCTGGCGGCGCTGTTCGTGCTGCTGGCCCTGCCGATGTTCGGGGCCTTCGAGTTGCAGCTGCCAGTGGCGCTGCGTGATCGCCTGGACCGCGCCGGGCAAGGCACCCGCGGCGGCAACCTGTATGGCGCGGCATTGCTCGGCGCGTTGTCGGGCTTGCTGATGGGCCCGTGCATGACCGCGCCGCTGGCGGGCGCGCTGCTGTACATCGCGCAAAGCGGCGATGTGCTGCACGGGGCGCTGGTGCTGTTCAGCCTCGGGCTGGGTATGGGCGTGCCGCTGATGTTGCTGGTGACCCTGGGCAACCGCTACCTGCCGCGCCCGGGCGCCTGGATGAACCTGGTCAAGGGCCTGTTCGGCTTCGTGTTCCTGGCCATGGCCCTGTACACCGTGCGCACCCTGCTGGCCGAGCCCTTGCTGCTGGCCCTGGCCGGCGCCTGGCTGATCGCCCTGGGCTGGGCCGCCTGGCCGGCCCTGTATCGTTTACCTGCCCTGCGCGCGGTGCCGCTGCTGGGGGCCCTGTGGGGCGGCCTGCTGCTGGTCGGTGCGGCGGCGGGTGGCAGCAACCTGTGGCAGCCGTTGCAGCCCTTCGCGGGCAATACCCAAAGTGCCGCCCAGGCCAGCGCGCATGACGCCTTCGTCACGGTCAGCAACCCCGTCGACCTGCAGCGCGAGCTCGACGCCGCCAAGGCCCGTGGCCAGTGGGTGCTGGTGGACTACTATGCCGACTGGTGTGTGTCGTGCAAGGTCATGGAAAAACAGGTGTTTGGCCGTGCCGATGTACAGGCCAGCCTCGCTGGCGTGCACCTGCTGCGCCTGGACGTCACCGCCGACTCGCCGGCCAGCCGCGAGCTGCTGCAGCGCTACCAGGTGCCAGGCCCGCCCAGCCTGATCTGGGTCGGCCCGGAAGGCGACGAACGCCGCGCCCGGCGTATCACCGGCGAAATCGACGCCGCCGGTTTCCTGCAACACTGGGCCCAGACCAGGAGCCAAGGCTGATGCTGACCGTCACCCTCGGGCCATTGACCATGGCCCTGAACCACCTGCTGTTGCTCGCGGCGCTGGGCATCGCCTGCCTGGTCGGCTGGCGCGTGGCCAAGCGCGGTGGCGAGAACCCCGAGTCGGCGTTGTTCAATGTGTTTCTGCTGGGTTTGCTGTGTGCCCGTTTGGGCTTCGTTCTGGCCTACTGGCCGATGTACCGCGACGAGCCGCTGCAAGTCATCGATATCCGCGACGGTGGTTTCCTGCTCTGGGGCGGCCTGTTCGGCATCGTCCTGGGCACGCTCTGGCAGGGCTGGAGTCGCCCCGGCCTGCGCCGCCCACTGGGCTGGGCGCTGGCCAGTGGCGCGCTGTTCTGGGTGCTCGGCAGCCTGGGTAGCCACCTGTACAGCAAGGGCACGGAGCTGCCGCAGTTGACCCTGCGCGATAACCGCGGCCAGGCGGTGGCGCTGCACGACTACCGCGGGCGCCCGCTGGTGATCAATATCTGGGCCACCTGGTGCCCGCCCTGCCGCCGGGAAATGCCGGTGTTGCAGCAGGCCCAGCACGACTACCCCCACGTGACCTTCCTGTTCGTCAACCAGGGCGAAACCCCGGAGAACGTCAGCACCTTCATGGCCACCACCGGCCTGATGCTGTCCCATGTGCTGTTCGACGGCAGCGGCGAGCTGGCGCGCAAGGTCGGCTCCATGGCCCTGCCCACCACCCTGTTCTACAACGCCGAAGGGCGGCTGGTCGGCAGCCACCTGGGCGAGTTGTCGCGGGCCAGCCTGCGCCACGCCCTGGAACCCTTCGACCGCGCCGACGCGCCCGCCCCACAAGGAAACTGACATGCGATTGAATGCCCTGCTGCCCCTCACCCTCGCCCTGCTGGCCGCCCCCGCGCTGCAGGCCGAAGAACTGCCCAAGGCGATCCAGCAACTGCAAGCCAAGGGCGCGGTGATCAAAGGCAGCTTCAATGCCCCCGACGGCCTGCGCGGCTACGCCGCCGAGTACCAGAACAATGGCATCGCCCTGTACCTCACCCCCGACGGCAAGCACGTGCTGGTGGGCAGCCTGTTCGACGAGCAAGGCAAGGACCTCAGCGCCGAGCCCCTGGAGAAACTGGTGTACGCCCCGATGAGCAAGGCCATCTGGGCGAAGATGGAGAAGACCGCCTGGATCGCCGACGGCAAGGCCGACGCACCGCGCATCGTCTACCTGTTCAGCGACCCCAACTGCCCGTACTGCAACATGTTCTGGCAGCAGGCCCGGCCGTGGGTCGAGTCGGGCAAGGTGCAACTGCGCCATATCATGGTCGGTATCATTCGCGAGGACAGCCCGGGCAAGTCCGCCGCCCTGCTGGCCGCCAAGGACCCGAGCAAGGCCTTGCTGGCCCATGAGTCGGCGGGCAAGGCGAGCACGCTCAAGCCACTGGAGAAGGTGCCGGAAGCGGTGCAGAAGAAGCTCGACGCCAACCAGGCGCTGATGGAAGAGCTGGGGCTGGCGGCGACGCCGGCGATCTTCTTCCAGGATGAGCATGGGCAGTTGCAGAGCCAGCAAGGGGCGCCGCGGCCGGAGCTGCTGGGCAAAATACTCGGCAAACGTTGATTAGTCGCAGTCCTGTGCTGGCCCCTTCGCGGGTAAACCCGCTCCCACAGGTGCACCGCTGGATTGAAGATTGCGGTGTACCTGTGGGAGCGGGTTTACCCGCGAAGAGACCGACGCGGATTTCCCGATTAAGTCAGAGCGCCTCCAGCTCCGCCATCAGATCACTCAACCGATCCACCTTGTCCTCATCCAGCGCACTGCCCTGCAGCCCCTGCACGTACGCCGCCAGCTCCTCCACCGTGCTGCACTCGAACATCGCCCGCAGCGGCACGTTGAGTGCCAACGCCTTCTGCACCCGCGAAGCGATCTGCGTGGCCAGCAGCGAGTGCCCGCCCAGTTCGAAGAAGTTGTCGCGCACGCCCACCCGCTCGGCCTTGAGCACGTCGGCCCAGATGCCGGCCAGGGTCTCTTCCAGCTCGCTGCGCGGCGCCAGGTAGTCCTGACTGTGCTGGCCGCCGATATCGATGGCCGGCAGCAGTTTGCGGTCGAGTTTGCCGTTGGCGTTGTGCGGCAGGCTGTCGAACCAACCCCAGTGCAGCGGCACCATGTACTCCGGCAGCTCGGCACGCAGGCGTTGCTTGAGCTGGTCGAGCAGCGCGGCATCGGCTTCGACACCTTGATGGGCCACCAGGTAGCCGACCAGGTGCTTGCCGTTGACGCCTTCCTGCACACCCACGGCGGCATCGCGCAACTCGGGCTGTTCGTGCAGGCGCGCCTCGATCTCGCCCAACTCGATGCGGTAACCGCGGATCTTCACCTGGTGGTCGATACGCCCGACATACTCCAGTACCCCGTCCGGGCGACGACGCGCCAGGTCGCCGGTGCGGTACAGGCGTTCGCCCGGGGCACCGAACGGATGCGGAATAAAGGCCTGGGCGGTACGCACCGGGTCGCCGACATAGCCGCGGCCCACCCCGGTACCGGCGACGCACAGCTCGCCTACCGCACCCAGCGGCACCAGTGCCTGATCCTCGCCCAGCAGGTACAGGCGGTTGTTGTCGGTCGGCGTGCCGATCGGCAGGTAGCTGCCCTGGGTCGATGCGAGATCGACGCGGAAGAACGCCACGTCGTCCGAGCATTCCGCCGGGCCATAGGCGTTGACCAGGCCGATGGCCGGATAGCGCTGCAGCCACTGCGCGGCCAGCTCCGGCGGCATCGCCTCGCCGGTCGGCAGCATCCAGCGCAGGCCGTCCAGCGCCTGGTGATCGTTGGCCAGCATGCCCTGGATCAGCGACGGCACGCTTTCCAGCACGGTGATGCCGGTGGCCTGCACATGGGCCAGCAAGCCTTGCGGATCATGGGCGATGGCATTCGGCACGATCTCTACCGTGGCGCCGAACAGCGGCGCGGCAAGGAACTGCCAGACCGAGATATCGAAGCTCTGCGAAGCGGTCTGGGCGATCACGTCTTGCTCGTCCAGCACCAGGTACGGCACCTTGCTCAACTGGTTGTTGAGCATGCCGCGCTGCTCGACCATCACGCCCTTGGGCAGGCCGGTGGAGCCGGAGGTGTAGATCACATAGGCAAGGTTGTCCGGTGCGCTATGGATGCCTGGGTTGTGGCTGGCCACGTTGCTCGCCTGCACCTCTTCCCATACCAGCAGTTTCGGCCGTACCGCGCCCGCCACTTCATCGAGCAACTGGCGCGCCTGCTCGGCGCAGGCCGCGCTGCACACCAGCACCGGGGTGCGGCTCAGTTCGACGATGCGTTGCAGGCGTGCCGATGGCAGGCCTGGGTCCAGCGGTAAGTAGCCGGCGCCCGCCTTGAAGCTGCCGACGATCATGCCCAGCAGCGCCAGGCCACGCTCGGCCAACAGTGCCACCGGCTGGTCGATGGCAACCCCGGCCGCGACCAGGGCATGGCCCAGGCGGTTGGCCGCCAGGTTAAGCCCGGCGTAGTCGAACGACGCCTCCAGGCAGCGGGCGACGGTGCGCTGCGGATGCGCGGCGACCCGCGCTTCGAACAGTTCGATGTAGCTCTGTTCCAGCGGATAGGCGTGCTCGGTGCGGTTGCAGTCGTCCAGCAGGAAGCGCTGTTCATCCGCGCCCAGCAGCGGCAGTTCGCCCACCTCGCCTTCGAAGCCGTCCACCAGCGCCAGCAGCAGGCGCTTGAACTCGCCCAGCAGACGCTCGACGCTCGGGTAGTCGAAGTAGCGCTGGTCGAACGACAGGTGCAGGCCAAGGTCGTCGCCCGGGTAGCACACCGCGGTCAGCGGGAAGTTGGTATGGGTACGGCCCGAGTCGGAGCTGGCGTTCAGGTGCTGGGCGTGGTCGAGCACGGCGGTTTCCACCGGGGCGTTCTCGAACACGAACAGGCTGTCGAACAGCGGCTGGCCCTTGGGCAGTTCGCTGCATTCCTGGATCGCCACCAGCGGCAGGTATTCGTACTCGCGCAGCTGCATGTTGCGGTCGAGCAAACCCTGCAACCACTGGCGCACGCTGCGCCGTTCACCCGGCTGCGGCAACTGCACGCGCAGGGCGATGCTGTTGATGAACAGCCCGACCGTGCGCTGCATCTGCGGCAGGCTCACCGGGCGCCCGGCCACGGTGACGCCGAACACCACATCGCGTTCGCCGCTGCAACGGGCCAGGGTCAGGGCCCAGGCCGCCTGGGCGAAGGTGTTGACCGTCAGCTGGTGGGCCTGGGCCAGTTCGCGCAGGCGGGCACCTTCAGTGACGTCCAGGCGGGTGTAGCAGTCGCCGACCACCATGCCGTCACCGGCATGGTCATGGCGCAGCGGGCGGTCGCTGGGGATTGCCGTGGCACGTTCGAAACCGGCCAGATTGGCCTGCCACCACTGGCGCGCCTCGCCCAGGTCCTGGCGTTGCAGCCAGCCGATGTAGTCGCGGTAGCGCGGCGGCACCGGCAACTGCGCCTGACGGCCCTCGCCGAGGGCCTGGTAGAGCTCGAAGAAGTCGTTCATCAGCAGCGAGCGGCACCAAGCATCGATGAGGATGTGGTGGTTGCTCATCATGAACCAGTAGCGCTCATCGGCCACACGCACCAGGCGCAGGTGGAACGGCGCCTCGCGCAGGAGCTCGAAACCGGCCTCGCGTTCCTGCTTGTGCAGGGCCTGCAGGCGCTGTTCCTGGGCGTCGTCGTCGAGGCCGCGCCAGTCCTGGTAGTCCACCGGCGTGTTGCCGGCCTTGTGGATGATCTGCAGCATCGCCTCGCCGGCGTTCCAGCTGAATGAAGCGCGCAGTGCTTCGTGGCGGGCGACCACGGCCTGCCAGGCCTGGGCGAAGCGCTCGGGGTCGAGGGCGCTGTTGATGCGGTAGCGGTCCTGCATGTAGTACAGGCCGGTGCCCGGCTCCAGCAGGGTGTGCAGCAGCAGGCCTTCCTGCATCGGTGTCAGCGGGTAGACGTCCTCGATCTGCGCGGCGGGCACCGGCAGTGCATCGATCTGCTCCTGGGTCAGTTGCGCCAGGGGGAAGTCCGATGGGGTGAAGCTGCCGTTGCCATCGGCCAGGCAATGGCCGACCAGCGCCAGCAGTTCCTGGCGATAGGCTTCGGCCAGGGTGGCGATGGTAGCCTCGTCGTAGCGCTCGGCGCTGAAGCTCCAGCGCAGTTGCAGGGCGCCGCCGTACACCTGGCCATCCACGCTCAGCCAGTTCGGCAGCGGCGCGTCCAGGTCATGGGCCAGGCCCGCCGGCGCATCCAGTGGCTGGAACAGCGCGGCCTGGTCGAACTGCTGGTCGAACTGGCCGAGGTAGTTGAAGGTGATGCGCGCCTGGGGCAGCGCCGCCATGCGCTCACGGCCGGCGTCATCGGCCAGGTAGCGCAGCACGCCGTAGCCCTGGCCTTTGTGCGGCACCTGGCGCAGTTGCTCCTTGATGCGCTTGATCGACGCCGCGCGGGCCACCTCGCCTTCGGCCATGTCCGGGCTCAGGCTCAGCGGATAGGCGTTGGTGAACCAGCCGACGCTGCGGGTCAGGTCCATGTCTTCGAACAGCCCGTCGCGGCCATGGCCTTCCAGCTGCACCAGCACCTGCTCGTCACCGGTCCAGCGGCACAGGGTGCGCGCCAATGCGGTCAGCAGCAGGTCGTTGACGTGGGTGTGGTAGGCCGCCGGCGCTTGTTGCAGCAACTGACGGGTCTGCTCGACATCGAGTTCGATGGCCAGGCTTTGGGCATGGCGATGCAGGTTGCCGCCCTGGGGGTGATCGCACGGCAATTCATGGCGGGCGCTGCCCAGCTGGCGTTCCCACCAGCCCAGCTCGTCACGCAGTGAATCGGAACCCGCGTAGCTGGCCAGGCGTGCAGCCCAGTCGCCCATGGCGTGGGTCTTGGCGGCCAGGGTTTGACCGCGATACAGCGCTTGCAGGTCTTCGAGCAGCACACGCCAGGAGACGCCATCGACCACCAGGTGATGGATCGCCAGCAGCAGGCGCTGGGCACCCTGGCCGTCGCTGACCAGCAAGGCGCGCAGCAGCGGGCCCTGCGCAAGGTCGAGGCTGCGTTGCACGTCGCTGTACAGTGCCTGGCAGTCGTTGAAGTCGGCCACGGTGGCAGTCCACAGCAGTGGCTGGGTGTGCGGCTGGGTGTACTCGGCCTGCCAGCGGCCCTGGGCCTGGCTGAAGCGCAGGCGCAGGCTGTCGTGGTGGGCCACCAGCGCGGCCAGGGCCTGTTCCAGTTGCTCCGCCTGCAGCGGCTGGCGCGCTTCGAGCAGCACGGCCTGGTTCCAGTGCTGGGGTTGCGGCACTTCGCTGTCGAAGAACCAGTGCTGGATCGGCGTCAGGCCGCTGCGCCCCTGGCGCGGGCCCTGCTCGATGTCGCTCGATGCCGCGCTGCGGGTCACCACGGCGGCCAGGGTCTGGATGGTCTGGTGCTGGAACAGGTCGCGCGGGGTGAACTGCAAGCCCAGCTGGCGGGCGCGGCTGACCACCTGGATCGACAGGATCGAGTCGCCGCCCAGCTCGAAGAAGTTGTCCTGCACGCCGATGCGCGAGACGTTGAGCACGTCGCGCCAGATCTGCGCCAGTTGCGTTTCCAGCTCGTTGGCCGGGGCCTGGTAGTGCTGGCGCGCCTGCTCAAGGTCCGGCGCCGGCAGCGCACGGCGGTCGAGCTTGCCGTTGCCCATCAGCGGCAGGCTGTCGAGCAGCACCAGGTGCGCCGGCACCATGTAGTCCGGCAGGTGCTGACGGGCGTCGGCCTTGACCGCTTCGCGCAGCAGGGCCTGGGCATCGCTGTCGGCCTTGGCTTGCGCGCACACCAGGTAACCCACCAGTTGCTTGCCGCCCGGCAGGTCGAGGGCCAGGACCACAGCCTCGTCGACATCGGCATGTTCCTGCAGACGGCTTTCGATTTCGCCCAGCTCGATGCGGAAGCCGCGGATCTTCACCTGTTGGTCGGCACGGCCGACGTATTCCACCAGACCATCGGCGCGCAGGCGCACCAGGTCGCCAGTGCGGTACAGGCGCCCGCCGTGGTGGCTGAACGGGTCGGCGACGAAGCGCTCGGCGCTCAGGCCCGGGCGGTCGTGGTAACCCTGGGCCAGGCCGGCGCCGCCGACGTACAGCTCGCCGATGCCACCTTGCGGCAGCAGCGCCAGGTCGTCGTCGAGGATGTAGGCGCTGCGGGCACCGATCACCCGGCCGATCGGCACGCTGCCAGCGTCGCTGGGCAGTTGCTCGGGGGCCAGGCAGGCCAGCGGCATGACCACGGTTTCGGTGGGGCCGTAGGCGTTGTAGAACTGCTGCGGGGCGAACGCCTGGCGAATACGTTGCAGGTGCTCGCCCGTCAGGGCCTCGCCGCCGGTGATCACCAGGCGTACCGGCAACTGCTCGCCCTGCCCGGCCAGGTACTGGGCCAACTGGCTGCCATAGCTCGGGGTGAAGCCAAGGATGCTCACCTGTTGCTCACGCACCAGCTGGCAGATCTCTTCGGCACCCCATTGGCCCTGGGCGCGCAGCACCACGCGGGCACCGCACAGCAGCGGCGTCAGCAGGCGTTCGCTGGCGGCGTCGAAGTTGATCGAATAGAAGTGCAGCTCGCAGTCGTCGCTGCGCATGCCGAACTCGGCGATCACCGCCTGGCAGTGCATGGCGATCTCGCCGTGGCTGACCACCACGCCCTTGGGCTTGCCGGTGGAGCCGGAGGTGTAGATCAGGTAGGCCTGGTGCTGCGGCAGGTTGAGGTTGTCCAGCGGCGCGTCGCTGTAGGCGGACAAGCGTGCGGCATCGTCCTCCAGGTTCCAGCTGGCCACCCCCGCGGGCAACTCGCCCAGGGTTTCGAGCAAGCTGCGCTGGCCGATCAGCAGGCCCAGGCGGCTGTCTTCGATCATGTAGCGCAGGCGGTCGAGCGGGTATTCCGGGTCCAGCGGCACATAGGCGCCACCGGCCTTGAGGATGGCCAGCAGGCCGACCACCATCTCCAGCGAACGCTCCAGCGCCAGGCCCACCCGCACCTGCGGGCCGACACCGCGCTCGCGCAGGGCGCGGGCCAGGCGGTTGGCCTGCTGGTCGAGTTCGGCGTAGCTCAGGTGTTGGCCTGCGAAGGTCAGCGCCAGCGCCTCGGGGGTGCGTTCAGCCTGGGCGGCGAACAGGCCGTGGAGCGTCTGGGTCAGCTCGAAGTCCTGCTGCCCCTGCAACTGGCCCACCAGCACCTGCTGCTCGGCGTCGGCCAGCATCGGCAACTCGCACAGGCGCTGCGCCGGGTTGTCCAGCAGCGCTTCGAGCAACTGCTGCCAGTGCTCGGCCATGCGCGCGATGCGCGGTTCGTCGAACAGGTCGCGGCTGTAGGTGAAACAGCAGCCCAGGCGGCCATCGAGGTCGGTGACCTCCAGGTACAGGTCGAACTTGGTGGCGCTGGCGTCGTTGACCAGGTAGTCCACCTGCATGCCCACCAGCTCGCGGCTTTGCTGGAAGGCCCAGCGCTGCACGTTGCACATCACCTGGAACAGCGGGTTGTAGGCGCTCGAACGCGGCGGCTGCAGCGCTTCGACCAACTGCTCGAACGGCAGGTCCTGGTGCGACTGGCCGTCGATGATGGCAGTACGCACCTGCTCGAGCAGCGCACTGGCGCTCATCTGCCCGTCCACCTCGCAGCGCAGCACCTGGGTGTTGAGGAAGGCGCCGATCAGCCCTTCGCTTTCCGGGCGAATGCGGTTGGCCACCGGCGCGCCGATGCGCAGGTCGCGCTGGCCGCTGTAGCGGTGCAGCAAGGCGGCCAGGGTGGCGGTCATGGTCATGAACAGGGTCAGCCCGCGCTGGCCATTGAAGGCATGCACGCGCTTGACCAGCGCAGGGTCCAGGTCGAAGCGGTACAGCTCGCCGCGGTGGCTCTGCACCGCCGGGCGTGGGCGGTCGGCCGGCAGGGCCAGCACCGGGTGCTCGTCGCCCAGGCGGTCTTGCCAGTACGCCAGCTGGCGCGCGCCCTCGCCGCTTTCCAGCCACTGGCGCTGCCAGACGCTGTAGTCGAGGTACTGCACCGGCAGCGGCGCCAGCGGCGATTCGCGCTCGTCGACGAAGGCTTCGTACAGCTCGCCCAGTTCGCGGGCGAAGATGTCCATGGCCCAGCCTTCGGTGACGATGTGGTGCAGGGTCAGCACGAAGTAATGCTCGCGCTCACCGGCCTTGACCAGACAGGCGCGCAGCAGCGGGCCGCGCGCCAGGTCGAACGGCTGGTGCGCCTGGTCGTCGGCCAGTTGCTGCAGGCGTTGTTGGCGGGCCTCGTCGGGCAAGGCACTGAAGTCATGCCATTGCAGTTGCAGGTGGCTGTCGTCGTCCACGCACTGGTAAGCCTTGCCGTCGATGCTGGGGAAGGTGGTGCGCAGGGTTTCGTGGCGCACGATCAGCGCCTGCAGGGCGCGCTCGAAGGCGTCCACGTGCAGCACGCCCTTGAAACGGGCCATGCCGCCGACGTTGTAGGCCGGGCTGTCCGGCTCCATCTGCCAGAGGAACCACATGCGCTGCTGCGAGTACGACAGCGGCACCGCCTGACGGCGGTCGACCCGGGCGATGGCGCCTTGCTGGTTGCGCTCGCCGCTGCCCTGCAGGCGGGCGATCTCGGCGCAGAACGCGCCCAGCTCGCTGGCCTCGAACAAGGCCTTGAGTGGCAGCTCGACGTCCAGTGCCTGGCGGCTGCGCGAAACGATCTGGGTGGCCAGCAGCGAGTGGCCGCCAAGGGCGAAGAAGTCGTCGTGCAGGCCGACCTGGGGCAGGTTCAGCACCTCGCGCCAGATCGCCGCCACCTGCTGTTGCAGTTCGGTTTGCGGCTCGACGTGATCACGCTGCTGCCACACCGGCGCCGGCAGTGCCTTGCGGTCCACCTTGCCGCTTGGGCCGAGGGGCATCTGCGCCAGGTGGATCAGTTGCGCCGGCACCATGTAGGCCGGCAGGCGCTCGGCCAGGGCCCCGAGCACGGCGTCGGTCTGTTCGATGCCGCTGTAGTAGCCGACCAGCTGGGCGCCGACGGCGTCCTTGTGGATCAGCACCAGTGCCTGCTGCACACCTGGTTGCGCCAGCAATACCGCCTGCACTTCCTCAGGCTCGACGCGGAAGCCGCGCACCTTGACCTG
Source organism: Pseudomonas oryziphila (assembly GCF_003940825.1). Taxonomy (NCBI): domain Bacteria; kingdom Pseudomonadati; phylum Pseudomonadota; class Gammaproteobacteria; order Pseudomonadales; family Pseudomonadaceae; genus Pseudomonas; species Pseudomonas oryziphila. The sequence continues at coordinate 4,179,021 of NZ_CP034338.1, forward strand.
CTGGTCCAGGCGCCCGAGGTACTCCAGGGATTCACTCTGCACGTGCCAGCGGGCACGGTCGCCACTGCGGTACAGGCGCGCGCCCTCGCCGTCGGGCTGCGGCACGAAGCGCTCGGCAGTGAGGCCAGGACGGCCAAGGTAGCCACGGGCCAGGCCGGCGCCGCCCAGGCACAACTCGCCCGGGACGCCTGGCGGGGTCAATTCGAATTCATCGTCCAACACCCGGCACAGCACGTTGCCCAGCGGGCGGCCGATCGGCGAGCGCTGACCGTCGCTGGTCTGGCAGTGCCAGTGGGTGACGTTGATAGCGGTTTCGGTCGGGCCGTAGCGGTTGTGCAACTGCACCTGGGGCAGCAGTTGCAGCACGCGGTCGCGCAGGGCCGCGCTCAGCGCCTCGCCCCCGGAGAACAGCCGGCGCAGGCTGGTGCAGCCAGCCGCCAACGGCTCTTGCACGAACACCTGCAGCAGCGGCGGCACGAAGTGCAGCGTGGTCACGCCGTGCTGCTGGATCAGCTGGGCAATGCGCTGCGGGTCGCGGTGCTCGCCGGGGCCGGCCAGGACCAGCTTGCAGCCGGTGATCAATGGCCAGAAGCACTCCCACACCGACACGTCGAAACTGATCGGCGCTTTCTGCATCAGCACGTCGTTGTCGTCCAGCGCATAGGCCTGCTGCATCCATTGCAGGCGCTCGGCCAGGGCCCCATGGGTGTTGCCCACGCCCTTGGGCTGGCCGGTAGAGCCGGAGGTGTAGATCACGTAGGCGAGGTTGTCGCCGTGCAGGTGCAGCCCCGGGGCCTGGCTTGGCCAGCTGTCCAGGTGCAGCTGGTCGAGGGCGATGGCGCTGACGCCGTCAACTTCCGGCAGGGTTTCGAGCTGGCTGCTGTGGCTGAGCAGCAGGCCGGCGTTGCAATCCTTGAGCATGTAGGCCAGGCGTTCGGCCGGGTAGTCCACGTCCAGCGGCACGTAGGCGCCGCCGGCCTTGAGGATGGCCAGCAGGCCCACCAGCAGCTGCGGCGAACGCTCGAGGGCGATGGCTACGCAGGTGTCCGGGCCGACGCCCTTGTCGCGCAGGTAGTGGGCCAGGCGGTTGGCCTGCTGGTGCAGCTCGCCATAAGTGAGCTGGCCGCCGTCCCATACCAGCGCGGTGCGCTCGGGGGTCAGGCGGGCTTGTTCGTTGAGCTGCTCGACCAGCAGCTGTTGTGGCTGCGCGGCCGGGGCCTGGCCCCAGTGCAGCAGTTGCGCACGGCTCGGTTCATCGAGCAGTTGCACCTCAGCCAACGCCAGCTGCGGCTGGGCGCACACTTGTTCGAAGAACGCCAACAGGTGGTTGGCCAGGCGCTTGACGGTGGCCGCCTCGAACAACCCGGCGGCGTAGTCGAAGGCCAGGGTCAGGCGGCCCTGGTGGTCCTCCTCGCTGTGCAGCTGCAGGTCGAACTTGGCCTCGCGGCTGTGCCAGGGCAGCTCTTCGGCCAGCAGGCCGGGCAAACGGCGCAGCGCCGAAAGGTCGCGCTGCTGGTGGTTGAACATGACCTGGAACAGGCCCTGCTCACGGGCCTGCGGCAGCGCCTCGACCAACTGCTCGAACGGCAGGTCCTGGTGGGCCTGGGCTTGGAGGGTGGCTTGGCGCACCTGGCCGAGCAGTTGCGCGAACGGCAGGCGGCCATCGAGCTCGGCGCGCAGCACCTGGGTGTTGATGAAGAAGCCGACCATGCCCTGGGTTTCCAGGCGCGGGCGGTTGGCGTTGGGCACGCCAACGCGGATGTCGCCTTGGCCGCTGTAGCGGTGCAGCAGCGCCTGCCAGCCGGCCAGCAGCACCATGAACAGGCTGGCCTGCTGGTCGCGGGCCAGGTCCTTGAGGGCTGTGGCGAGTCGGGTCGGCACCTTCAGGCTGTGACGCGCTGCGCGATTGTGCTGCTGGCTGGCGCGGGGCTGGTCGGTGCACAGGTCGAGCACCGGCAGTTCATCGCCCAAGGCGTGCTTCCAGTAATCGAGCTGGCGGGCGCTTTCGCCGTCGGCCAGCCACTGGCGCTGCCAGGTGCCGTAGTCGGCGTAGCCCAGTGGCAATTCGGGCAACTGTACCTGCCCTTGCGCCGCGTACAGGCGGGCGAACTCGTCGAGCAGAATGTTCAGCGACCAACCGTCGGCGACGATGTGGTGCAGGGTCACCCACAGCTGGTGCTCTTCGTCATCCAGGCGGGCCAGGGTCACCCGCAGCAGCGGGCCCTGGCGCAGGTCGAACGGGCGCTGCGCTTCGTCTTCGCGGCGCGCGGCCACCTCGGCGGGCTCCAGGCCCTCGAGGTCGCAGTGCTGGAGGTTGAACGCAAGGCTCGGCAGGATGCGCTGCACGGCCTGGCCGTCGACCTCGTCGAACACCGTGCGCAGGGATTCGTGGCGGGCCACCAGGGCCTGGAAGCTGGCCTGCAGCGCGGCCTGGTCCAGCTCGCCGCGCAGGTGCAGGCCGGCGGGGATGTTGTAGGCGGCGGACGCAGGCTCCAGCTGCCACAGCAGCCACAGACGGTTCTGCGCCAGCGACTGGGGCAGGGCCTGGTCGCGACCTTGGGTGTCGATAGCGCCGGCAGCCTTGCCCCCTTCGGCGAGGATGGCCGCCACCGCGGCACTGTATTCGGCCAGGGTCGGTGCTTCGAACAGGGTACGCAGGCTCAGCTGGATGCCCAGCTCGTCACCCAGGCGCGCGGTGACCTGGGTGGCGGCGATGGAGTTGCCGCCCAGCAGCAGGAAGTGATCATCCGCCGCCACGGCTTCGACCTTGAGCAGCTCGCGCCAGATACCGGCGATGCGTGCTTGCAGGTCGCTGCCGGCAACCTCTGTGCTGCCCTTCGCGGCGACGAACGGGAAGCGGGCGTAGCAATCCAGGCTGCCGTCATGCATGCGCAGGCGGCAGGCCGCGCGCTGCAGCTTGCCGCTGGAGGTCTTGGGCAGCGCGCCGGGGTTGAGCAGCAGCACCGCCGCCGGGGCCTGGCGGCAGGCGTCGGCGATCACCCGACGCAGGGTGTTGATCAGCGCTTCGGGGGTGTGCGCCTTCTGTACGTTGCGGCTGATCTCCACCGCCACGCCGATGCCCTCCTCGCCCTGGTCGTCGACGGCGAACACCGCCACCCGGCCTTTGCGCAGCACGTCCACTTCACGCTCCAGGGTCTTTTCCAGATCCTGCGGGTAGAGGTTCTGGCCACGGACGATGAGCATGTCTTTCAGGCGCCCGGTGACGAACACTTCGCCGTCACGCATGAAACCCAGGTCGCCAGTGCGCAGCCAGGTCTGGCCATCCATTTCGACGAAGGTGCGTGCGCTGGCTTCGGGGTTGCGCCAGTAGCCCAGGGCGATGCTCGGGCCGCCGGCCCAGATCTCGCCCACCCGGTTGTCGCCCAGCACCTGCAACTGCTGCGGTTCGACGATGCGCACGGCGTGGCCCGGCTGCGGGTAGCCGCAGCTCATCAGCACACTGCCCTGGCCCGGCTCGGCGCGGTTGGCGGCAAACGCCTCGGCGTCCAGCTCCAGCGCGCCGATGCCCTGGCCACGGCGGCTGCCGCTGACGAACAGGGTGGCCTCGGCCAGGCCGTAGCTGGCGAAGAAGCTGCTGGCCTGGAAGCCGCAGCGGGCGAATTTGTCGGCGAAGGTGTCGAGGCTGTCCTGGCGGATCGGTTCGGAGCCGGAATAGGCCACGCGCCAGCGGCTGAGGTCGAGCCCGGCCAGGGCGGCCTCGCTGACCCGCTCGCTGCACAAGCGGTAGGCGAAGTCCGGGCCGCCGCTGATGGTGCCACCGTACTCGCTGATGGCCTGCAGCCAGCGCTGTGGCCGGGCGAGGAAATAGCCGGGCGACATCAGCACGCAGGGCACGCCGCTGAAGATCGGTTGCAGCAGGCCGCCGATCAGGCCCATGTCGTGGTACAGCGGCAGCCAGCTGACGATCACGTCGTCGGGGTTCAGGTCGATGCCGAAGCCCTGGCGGATCAGTTGTTCGTTGGCCACCAGGTTGCCGTGGCTGACCTGCACGCCTTTGGGCAGCGCAGTGGAGCCAGAGGTGTACTGCAGGAAGGCGATATCGTCATTGGCCAGCGCAGGTTCACGCCATTGTTCGGCCAGCTGCGGGTCAAGACTGTCCACGGCCAGCAGCACCGGGGCATTTTCCCCGACCAGCGCTTCCAGGCCCTGCAAGCTCTCGCACAGCGCCCCTACCGTCAGCAACAGGCGCGGCTGCGCGTCATCGATGATCGACAGCAGCCGTTCCTGGTGGTGCTGGCGGGCAGACTCCGGCGGGTAGGCCGGCACCGCGATCACCCCGGCATACAGGCAGCCGAAGAACGCCGCGACGTAGTCCGGGCCACTGGGGAACAGCAGCACGGCACGCTCACCGAAACCGGCACGGGCCTGCAACGCGGCGGCAATGGTGCGCGCGCGCTGGTCGAGGTCCCGGTAGCTGAGCACGGCCTGCTCGCCTGGCGCATCGGCCAGAAAGCGCAAGGCGATGCGCTCCGGGGTCTGCTCGGCGCGTTGCGCCAGGGCCTGGACCAGCGAGTGCGGGAGTTCGAAGGCGTCCGTCATGGAATGTTCCTGCCAGTGTCTGGTTGAGTCGTGCCGATGCTGTACCGCGCCAAGCTGGCGGGCAGCGCTGGGCAGCCGGATGTACACAGGGGAACGGATGGACAGGGGAAGAAATTAGCCCCGCCGGGCAGCGGGTAGAGGCGTTGGGGCCTGCGACGGTTTGAAGCAGTTCACAGTGTTCGGCTTAGAACCAGATCGAATGCTTAATCATTAACTTTCGTATTTGACAATCATTATCATTCTGAATAGTTTGTCGCACGTCGTAGGAAGCCTCCCCACGGGATGTGCTCCCTTTCCCTCTGAGACAAGGTGAAAATTCCATGGCGGAACAACTGTCCACAAGTAAGTGCGATTCACCGCTGCTCCAGGCGTTCGTCGACAACCGCAGCATCCTGGTCAAGATCGCCGCGCGCATCACTGGCTGCCGTTCGCGCGCCGAGGATGTGGTGCAGGACGCGTTCTTCCGACTCAGCGCCGCGCCGCAGATTACCTCTTCGTTCAAGGCCCAGCTCAGCTACCTGTTCCAGATCGTGCGCAACCTGGCCATCGACCACTACCGCAAGCAGGCCATGGAGCTGAAGTACTCCGGCAGCGAGGAGGAAGGGCTGAACGTGGTCATCCAGAACGCCTCGCCCGAAGCCACGCACATCAACCTGGCCACCCTCGAGCACATTGCCGAAGCGCTCAACGAACTGCCCCAGCGCACCCGTTACGCCTTCGAGATGTACCGCTTGCATGGCGTGCCGCAGAAGGACATCGCCAAGGAACTGGGGGTGTCGCCGACGCTGGTCAACTTCATGATCCGCGATGCCCTGATCCACTGCCGCAAGAGCAGCCTCAAAAGCAGCTGAAAGCTTCGAGCTGCAAGCTGCAAGCTGCAAGAAGTAGCCGGACGTCGATCCGCTCTTCCCTTGCAGCTTGCAGCTTGAGCCGCAGGCGGCTTGTGGCTTGAGCCGCTAGGCGAGCCTGCAGCGCTCGAAGAACCGCTCCCGCCCCAGGATCATCAACGCCGCCCGCTTGTGCGGGAAATCGAACTCTTTCTCGCAGTGGAAGCACTGGTCGTGCATGTAGCCGATCATCTTGCCGTTGTCGGCACGCGGCTCGGCCACCACCCGCTGGGTGCGCGGGTCGTCGAGGAACAGGTAGTGCACCAGCGCCGACAACCAGCTGGCGACCTTGTGCGGGCCGCGATGCGTCTCTTCGCCCACCAGCATGTGGATGCCACGGTCGTAGTCGTCGGCCGGGTAGAACGGCGCGATGCGATCTTCCTTGGCCCAGTACGCCTCGAAATAGGCGAACGGCTCGTCATCGAAGCAACCGATCAGGGTCAGGGTGTGCGGGTCCTGTTCAAGCTTGGTCAGGTACTCGCGGTGTTGCTCGAGCGAGCCGCCCTCCTGCCAGAACTGCTCCACGCGCGGATTGTTCTGCCAGCGGTTGAAGCGTTCCAGGTCCTGGCTGATTTCCAGGGTGCGCAGCGAAACCCAGGCCCCCAGACGCGCATCGAAGCGCCGGTACACCTCACCCCGTGGCTTGGGCGCCCGGCGCGGGTGACGCTTGCCATTGCTCAACTGCATCTGCTGCGGATAGACCCCGGCCAGCGACTCGCCGAGCCACGGCTGGGGCAGTTGCCAGAACAGCGTGCGTTCGCACAGGTAACGCCCCGGCGCCTGGTCGGGCAGCAACAGGCCACTGGCGACGGCTTGCGGGATTGGTTGCGGCAGGTGCCAGGCCAGGCGCTGGCAGGCCGGGTCGCGTGACAGCAGCCAGTAGCAGGCGGCCCACAGGGCCTGCTCGGGGCGCTCGGGGCAAATCTGTTGCAGGTGCGCTTCAAGGGGCTCGCCAGGTACCAGGCGCAGGCTGATGAGGGGGCGCCCTTCCAGGGTCAGGCTCAGGCGGCAATCGCCTTCGTCGGCCTGCAGGCTGCGCCAGCGGGGCGCGCAAGGGGGCGTAGCGGCATCGAACGGCATGTCAGGGCTCACAGGAAATGAAAGAAAGGCTCACTCCTGAAAACGTCCTCATGCCCCGGCAATTTAGTCGTGGGGCGCTTCGACCGTGATCTTGTAGGGTTTGAAGATACGCAACAACTCACCGTTCTCGCGCAGCCGGCGCAGCAGCCCGGTAAAGTTTTCCGGGCTTATCGGCGCATCCGGGCGCAGCAGTGCGTAGTGGTGGTAGACCTGGTCGACCCGCTGCGAGGCCAGCAGCTGGCTGACGCTGGACGGGTTGCGCTTGAGGAAGTCGCTCAGGTAAGAGCGAGTGACCAGGGCGATGTCGGCCCGACCGCGCTCGACCATGGACAGGTTGCTGTCGTGGGAGTAGGTCAGGGTCGCCTGATAGCGTTGCCTGAGCAGCACCGGGTCGGGCTCGAAGTCGGCGAAGGCGTAGTGGTAGCCATTGAACAACGCCAGGCGCTTGCCGTGCAGATCATCGAAATACTGCTGGTCACGCCCCGGCTGCTGGCGCGTGACGAAGATCTCGGCATCTTCCAGCCCCATGTCCACGGTGCTGTGCGCGATCCCCTGCCACCCCCACTGCGGGTTTTCGAAAATCGCCATGTCGGTGCGGCCTTGCTGGAAATCGCCAAAGCGCCGGGGAATCGAGGTGGGCACGAGCACGAAGCGGTAGTCGTTCTGCAGCTCGTTCAAAGCCTCCACCAGTTGTGGCAGCAGGCCGGTGTCAGCGCCCTGCTCGGGGCGCACGGTGTAAGGCGGGAAATGCGCCGCGCCGATCTTCACCTCGACCGCCTCGCCCGCCCACGCTGCTGCCGTCAGCGACAGTGCGGCGAACAACAGCACAGAGCAGGAGAGCTTGAGGCTGGGCAGAGGGATCAAGTCGAGACACTCGTCACGGGTAGTGGCCTGGATGCGCTTAAGCTAGGCGTTTTCCCAGGCGGGCACAACCGCCGGATATGCCAAAGTGCCAGGGGATGTCGCGCGCGCGGACATTGGCTACCCTCTAGGGGCCCGCGCGTGAGGACGCGGGCTACCGCGTATTGATAGGGAGCCTGGCATGGGCCACTGGTTGGTGATCGACCTGGAAGCCACCACCGACGACGGCGGCTGGCCGGTCACGGAGATGGAAATCATAGAAATCGGCGCGAGCCTGGTCACCCGTGAGGGGCGCGAGGTCGACCATTTCCAGCGCTTCGTACGGCCCCGGCGGCGGCCACAGCTGACGCCGTTCTGCCGCGAGCTGACCCATATAAGCCAGGCCGATGTCGACGGCGCCGAGCCCTTCAGCGCGGTGTGGGGCGCGTTCGAGCGCTGGCTGGGCGATCACCAGGCGCAGCTGCAGGCCTGGGTCAGCTGGGGCGACTACGACCGCAAGCAACTGCTGCAGGAGTGGCAACTGCATCACCAGCGCAGCCTGCTCGAGCAACTGCCGCACATCAACCTCAAGCAGCGCTTCGCCAAGGCCCGCCACCTGCAGCGGCCGGCGGGGCTCAACAGCGCCCTGCAACTGGCCGGGCTGCAGTTCAGCGGCCAGCAGCATCGCGCGCTGGAAGACGCGCGCAATACTGCCCGGCTGCTGCCGTTGAGCCTGCCGCTGGGCGGCGCCTGAAACAGATGACGCAAGGGCGGGCCTTGGGCATACTGGCCAGCCCTTTTTTTCATCCCCTTTTTCAGGAGTCGCCCATGTTCAAGGTCAATGAGTACTTCGATGGCACCGTCAAGTCGATCGCCTTCGAAAGCAGCGAAGGTCCGGCTACCGTTGGCGTGATGGCCCCGGGCGAATACGAGTTCGGCACCGCCAAGCGCGAAATCATGCATGTGGTTTCCGGTGCGCTGATCGTCAAGCTGCCAGGCAGCGAGAACTGGGAAACCTTCAACGCCGGCGACAAGTTCAATGTTGCCGCCGACAGCAAGTTCCAGCTGCAGGTGAAGGTCGATACCGCCTACCTGTGCGAGTACCGCGACTAAGCGCCAGCCTGCTTTGGCCCCATCGCCGGCAAGCCGGCTCCCACAGGGTCACACGATATCCTGTGGGAGCCGGCTTGCCGGCGATGAGCCTTAACCCACTCAGTTTTTCAAAAACCCCGCCACCTTCTGGGCCGCCGCCTGCAGATGCTGCTCATGGCTGAACCCCGAAGCCTTCAGCGGCTTCAGGTCATGGTCCGCCGCCACCAGCCAGCTCACTTCGATCGCTGGCGATAGTTCATACCCCTGCACCGCTTCCCGATTGCCCAGGGCATCGCGCTCCCCCTGGACGATCAGCGTGCGCGTGCGCAGCCCGGCCAGGTGCTCGACGCGGGGCTTTTGCGGCTTGCCCACGGCATAGAACGGATAGCCCAGGCACACCAGCGCATCGGCACCGAGTTCGTCCGCCAGCAGGCTGGCCATGCGCCCGCCCATGGACTTGCCACCGACGGCCAGAGGCCCCGCGACCAAAGGTCGCACCTGGCTGTATACATCGCGCCAGCAGTCGAGCAGAACTTTCTGCGGATTGGGCGGGCGCCGGCCACCGTCGACACGCCGCTGGGCCATGTACGGAAACTCGAAGCGCACCACCCCTACCCCAAGCCCTGCCAGCCTTTGCGCCATGTCGTCCATGAACCCGCTGTCCATCGGTGCACCCGCGCCGTGGGCCAGGATCAGCCAGCTGGTTTGCCCGCTTTCGCCGGTGATTCGCGGAGGATCGCAGCGCAAGCCTGGGGCATTTGCAATCTGCGCCCATTGATCCCCGTCAATACCGGCACTTTGCCCATTAATCATGCTTGCCTCGCTGTCTAGCCTGCCTATAACCGTGGATGGGAACCCATACATGAACACAACCAGCAGTACCGCCTACAACTATCAGGTGGTCCGCCAATTCGCCATCATGACGGTGGTGTGGGGCATCGTCGGGATGGGGCTCGGCGTCTTCATTGCCGCCCAGCTCGCCTGGCCCGCCCTTAACCTTGACCTGCCGTGGACCAGCTTCGGCCGCCTGCGACCCTTGCACACCAACGCGGTGATCTTCGCCTTCGGCGGCTGTGCCCTGTTCGCCACCTCGTATTATTCGGTGCAACGCACCTGCCAGACCACCCTGTTCGCACCGCGCCTGGCCGCGTTCACGTTCTGGGGCTGGCAATTGGTGATCCTGCTGGCGGCGATCAGCCTGCCGCTGGGCTACACCAGCTCGAAAGAGTACGCCGAACTGGAATGGCCGATCGACATCCTGATCACCATCGTCTGGGTCGCCTACGCCGTGGTGTTCTTCGGCACGCTGATGAAGCGCAACACCAAGCACATCTATGTGGGCAACTGGTTCTTCGGCGCGTTCATCCTCACCGTGGCGCTGCTGCACATCGTCAACAACCTGGAGCTGCCGGTCAGCCTGACCAAGTCGTACTCGGTGTACGCCGGGGCCACCGACGCCATGGTGCAATGGTGGTACGGCCACAACGCCGTGGGCTTCTTCCTCACCGCCGGCTTCCTCGGGATGATGTACTACTACGTGCCCAAGCAGGCCGAGCGCCCGGTGTATTCGTATCGCCTGTCGATCGTGCACTTCTGGGCGCTGATCACCCTGTACATCTGGGCCGGCCCGCACCACCTGCACTACACCGCGCTGCCGGACTGGGCCCAGTCGCTGGGCATGATCATGTCGCTGATCCTGCTGGCGCCGAGCTGGGGCGGCATGATCAACGGCATGATGACCCTGTCGGGGGCCTGGCATAAGCTGCGCAGCGACCCGATCCTGCGTTTTTTGGTGGTGTCGCTGGCGTTCTACGGCATGTCCACCTTCGAAGGCCCGATGATGGCCATCAAGACGGTCAACGCCCTCTCCCACTACACCGACTGGACCATCGGCCACGTACACGCCGGCGCCCTCGGCTGGGTGGCGATGATTTCCATCGGCGCGCTGTACCACACCATCCCCAAAGTGTTCGGCAAGGAGCGCATGTACAGCCTCGGGCTGATCAACGCGCACTTCTGGCTGGCGACCATCGGCACCGTGCTGTACATCGCCTCGATGTGGGTCAACGGCATCGCCCAGGGCCTGATGTGGCGCGCGGTCAACAGCGACGGCACGCTCACCTACTCGTTCGTGGAAACCCTGGTGGCCAGCCACCCAGGCTTCGTCGTGCGCTTCGTCGGTGGCGCGATCTTCCTCAGCGGCATGTTCCTGATGGCCTGGAACACCTGGCGCACGGTGCGTTCGCCAAGCGTTGTGGAAGCCCCTGCCAACGCCCAGCTGGCTTGAGGAGTAGAGCCTGATGAAACATGAAGTCGTTGAGAAAAACATAGGCCTGATGGCGCTGCTGATGGTGTTCGCCGTCAGCATCGGCGGCCTGACCCAGATCGTCCCGCTGTTCTTCCAGGACGTCACCAACAAGCCGGTGGAGGGCATGAAGCCTTACACCGCCTTGCAGCTCGAAGGTCGCGACATTTACATCCGCGAAGGCTGCGTGGGTTGCCACTCGCAGATGATCCGCCCGTTCCGCGCCGAAACCGAGCGCTACGGCCACTACTCGGTGGCCGGCGAAAGCGTGTGGGACCACCCGTTCCTGTGGGGCTCCAAGCGCACCGGCCCGGACCTCGCCCGCGTGGGTGGCCGCTACTCCGATGACTGGCACCGCGCGCACCTGTACAACCCGCGCAACGTGGTACCGGAGTCGAAGATGCCGTCCTATCCCTGGCTGGTGGCGACCCAGGTCGACAACAGCCACACCGACGTCAAGCTGCGCACCCTGCGCACCCTCGGCGTGCCGTACACCGACGACGACATCGCCGGGGCCCGCGACGCAGTCAAGGGCAAGACCGAGATGGACGCGCTGGTCGCCTACCTGCAGGTGCTTGGCACCTCGATCAAGAACAAGAGGTGAGTGCGATGGAAATGGACATCGGCATGATCCGTGGCCTGGGCACCCTGGTGGTGATGATCGCCTTCATCGGCCTGTCGCTCTGGGTGTTCAACCGTCGCCGCGACCGTGATTTCGCCGAAGCGCGCCTGCTGCCCTTCGTCGACGACCGCCTGCCCCCTGCCGGGCAGGAACCCGCCATGAGGAGTAATGGGCAATGACCACCTTCTGGAGTACGTATATCAGCGTACTGACCATCGGCAGCCTGATCGGCCTGACCTGGCTGCTGCTCGGCACCCGCAAGGGCCAGAGCAGCGACACCACCGACCAGACCATGGGCCACAGCTTCGATGGCATCGAGGAGTACGACAACCCGCTGCCCAAGTGGTGGTTCTGGCTGTTCGTCGGCACCCTGGTGTTCTCGGTGGGCTACCTGATCCTGTACCCGGGCCTGGGCAACTGGAAAGGCATCCTGCCCGGCTACGAGAACGGCTGGACCGGCGTCGACGAGTGGAAAAGAGAGATGGAAAAGGCCGACGCCAAGTTCGGCCCGATCTTCGCCAAGTACGCCGCCATGCCAGTGGAAGAAGTGGCCAAGGACCCGCAAGCGCTGAAGATGGGCAGCCGGCTGTTCGCCTCCAACTGCTCGGTGTGCCACGGTTCGGACGCCAAGGGCTCCTACGGCTTCCCCAACCTGACCGACAAGGACTGGCGCTGGGGCGGCGAGCCGGAAACCATCAAGGCCTCGATCATGAACGGCCGGCACGGCGTGATGCCGGGTTGGGCCACGGTGATCGGCGAGCAGGGCGTGGCCGATGTGGCCGCTTACGTGCTGACCGGCCTGGACGGGCGCAGCCTGCCAGCGGAAGCCAAGGCCGACCCGGTCAAGGGCAAGGAGATCTTCGCCACCACCTGCGTCGCCTGCCACGGGCCGGAAGGCAAAGGTACCCCGGCGATGGGCGCACCTGACCTGACCCATCCACAGGCGTTCATCTACGGCTCGAGCTTCGCCCAGCTGCAGCAGACCATCCGTTACGGCCGTCAGGGCCAGATGCCGGCGCAGCAGGACATCCAGGGCAATGACAAGGTGCATCTGCTGGCGGCGTATGTGTACAGCCTGTCGCAGGATCAAGTGCCAGAAACCGTAACTGCCAAGTAGTCCCTTCGTGGGAGCGGGCTTGCCCCGCGATAGCGCCAGGCCTGACGACCTCATCGCCGGGGCCGACGCTTATCGCGGGGCAAGCCCGCTCCCACGACCCGCTCCCACGATCCCCTAGCTCACCCCTCCCCGCCTTGCACCCCCTCCGAACACAACTAAGCTTGTTGCCACAGTGGCCCCGCTCGCAGCAGCCGGAGCAGACGTGGTGCACAGCCTGACACCACGCAGCGATTCCAGCCTTGCGAGCCCGCGCTTTGGGATGATGCCTTGCGTGCCCGTCCCGGCAATAAAAGCTTGACCGATCGATCAGAAAAACATGGGAAACGGTACACATTACAAAGATTTATTTGTGTACAATCGTTCGAACCCCGACGCCACGGGACGGTGGCGAACAGGGTTTGGACACGGGTCGGCACCAGTCGCCTTGCATTGTAATAACCCTGGTGGTTATTGATACTGGCGCCGATTTACCAACCAACAAGAATACCCAAACCGTGGAACCTTAGAATGAGCACTGCAATCAGTCCGACTGCTTATAACTATAAGGTCGTCCGCCAGTTCGCCATCATGACGGTGGTCTGGGGGATCCTTGGCATGGGGCTTGGCGTCTTCATCGCCTCGCAACTGGTATGGCCCCAGCTCAACCTGGACCTGCCATGGACGAGCTTCGGCCGCCTGCGCCCACTGCACACCAACCTGGTGATCTTCGCCTTCGGTGGCTGTGCCCTGTTCGGCACCAGCTACTACGTGGTGCAGCGTACCTGCCAGACCCGCCTGATCTCCGACAGCATGGCCGCCTTCACCTTCTGGGGCTGGCAGGCGGTGATCGTCGGCGCGCTGATCACGCTGCCCATGGGCTTCACCACCACCAAGGAATACGCCGAGCTCGAGTGGCCGCTGGCGATCCTGCTGGCCATCGTCTGGGTGACCTACGGGCTGGTGTTCTTCGGCACCATCGTCAAGCGCAAGACCAAGCACATCTATGTCGGCAACTGGTTCTACGGTGCCTTCATCGTGGTCACCGCGATGCTGCACATCGTCAACCACATGTCGTTGCCGGTGAGCCTGTTCAAGTCGTATTCGGCCTACGCCGGCGCCACCGACGCGATGATCCAGTGGTGGTACGGCCACAACGCCGTGGGCTTTTTCCTCACCACCGGCTTCCTCGGGATGATGTACTACTTCGTGCCCAAGCAGGCCGAGCGCCCGATCTACTCCTATCGCCTGTCCATCGTGCACTTCTGGGCGCTGATCACCCTGTACATCTGGGCCGGCCCGCACCACCTGCACTACACCGCCCTGCCGGACTGGGCGCAGTCGCTGGGCATGGTGATGTCGATCATCCTCCTGGCACCGAGCTGGGGCGGCATGATCAACGGCATGATGACCCTGTCGGGGGCCTGGCATAAGCTGCGCACCGACCCGATCCTGCGTTTCCTGGTGGTGTCGCTGGCGTTCTACGGCATGTCCACCTTCGAAGGCCCGATGATGGCCATCAAGACGGTCAACTCGCTGTCCCACTACACCGACTGGACCATCGGCCACGTGCATGCCGGCGCCCTCGGCTGGGTGGCGATGATCTCGATCGGCGCGGTCTACCACATGATCCCCAAACTGTACGGCCGCGAGCAGATGCACAGCGTCGGCCTGATCAACGCGCACTTCTGGCTGGCGACCATCGGCACCGTGCTGTACATCGCCTCGATGTGGGTCAACGGCATCACCCAGGGCCTGATGTGGCGCGCCATCAACGACGACGGCACCCTCACCTATTCGTTCGTCGAAGCGCTGCAGGCCAGCCACCCGGGCTACATCGTCCGCGCCCTGGGCGGTGCGTTCTTCGCCTCGGGCATGCTGCTGATGGCCTACAACGTGTTCCGCACCGTTCGCGCGGCCAACCCGGTACAGGCTGAGGAAGCCGCCAAGATCGTCGTCGTGGGAGCCCACTGATGAAGCATGAAGCAGTCGAGAAGAACATTGGCCTGATGGCCTTCTTCATGGTCATCGCCGTCAGCGTCGGTGGCCTCACCCAGATCGTCCCGCTGTTCTTCCAGGACGTCACCAACAAGCCGGTCGAGGGCATGAAGCCGCGCACCGCGCTGGAAGTGGAAGGCCGCGATATCTACATCCGCGAAGGCTGCGTGGGTTGCCACTCGCAGATGATCCGCCCGTTCCGCGCCGAGACCGAGCGCTACGGCCACTACTCGGTGGCCGGCGAAAGCGTGTGGGACCACCCGTTCCTGTGGGGCTCCAAGCGTACCGGCCCGGACCTCGCCCGCGTGGGTGGCCGCTACTCCGATGACTGGCACCGCGCGCACCTGTACAACCCGCGCAACGTGGTGCCGGAATCGAAGATGCCGTCCTACCCGTGGCTGGTCGAGAACAAGCTCGATGGCAAGGACACCGCCAAGAAACTGGAAGTCCTGCGCACCCTCGGCACGCCGTACACCGACGAAGACATCGCCGGTGCCCGCGACGCGGTCAAGGGCAAGACCGAGATGGACGCCCTGGTGGCGTACCTGCAAGGCCTTGGCACCCTCATCAAAAGCAAACGGTGACACTGATGGATATCGGGATGATTCGCGGCCTGGGCACCGTCGTGGTGCTGGTGGCTTTCGTGGGCCTGGCGCTGTGGGTGTTCAGCCCGCGGCGCAAAAAGGACTTCGATGAGGCCACGCAGTTGCCATTTGCGGACGACCCCGAGGCCACTCGCCACGTTGAGCACGCGAAAGCGCAAAAAGCTTCTGGGAGCAAACAACAATGACAACCTTCTGGAGTCTGTACGTCACCGTCCTGACCCTGGGCACCATCTTCGCCTTGAGCTGGCTGTTGCTGTCGACCCGCAAGGGCCAGCGCGAAGAGATCACCGACGAAACCGTCGGCCACGCCTTCGATGGCATCGAGGAGTACGACAACCCGCTGCCCAAATGGTGGTTCTGGCTGTTCGTCGGCACCGTCGTGTTCGCCCTCGGCTATCTGGTGCTGTACCCGGGCCTGGGCAACTGGAAAGGCATCCTGCCGGGGTACGCCTACGTCGATAACGACAAAAAGACCGAGTTCAGCAACGGCCAGCCAGGCTGGACCGGCGTGCACGAGTGGGAAAAGGAGATGGCCAAGGCCGACGCCCGCTTCGGGCCGATCTTCGCCAAGTTCGCCGCCATGCCGCTGGAGGAAGTGGCCAAGGACCCGCAGGCGCTGAAGATGGGCGCACGCCTGTTCGCCTCCAACTGCTCGGTGTGCCACGGCTCGGACGCCAAGGGCGCCTACGGTTTCCCCAACCTGACCGACAACGACTGGCGCTGGGGCGGTGAACCGGAAACCATCAAGACCACCATCATGGGCGGGCGCCACGGCGTGATGCCGGGCTGGACCACGGTGATCGGCGAACAGGGTGTGGCCGATGTGGCGGCGTTCGTGCTGACCAAGCTCGACGGCCGCACACTGCCCGAAGATGCCAAGGCCGACCCGGTCAAGGGCCAGCAGATCTTCGCCACCACCTGCGTGGCCTGCCATGGGCCTGAGGGCAAGGGCACCCCAGCCATGGGTGCGCCGAACCTGACCCACCCGCAGGCGTTCATCTACGGCTCGAGCTTCGCCCAGCTGCAACAGACCATCCGCTACGGTCGCCAGGGCCAGATGCCGGCCCAGGAACAGTTGCAGGGCAACGACAAGGTGCACCTGCTGGCGGCGTATGTGTACAGCCTGTCGCAACAGGAGCCAGCACCGGCCAAGGCCGAGTAAGGCAGGTTTGGCCTCTTCGCGGGTAAACCCGCTCCCACAGGACTCTCACCGGTTTCTGATGCGGTGCAGTACCTGTGGGAGCGGGTTCACCCGCGAAGAGGCCGGCACTGACGCCACAATTCCTGCAGGCCCCATGATCTGGATCAATTGACACTCGCCATATCACGATTCAAACCATCACCCAACGCGACTAAAGGTCGCAGTACGGCCCCGGCGCGCCAACACAGGCGTATCATGGGCCGCAGAGCGCCAGCAGAACGCGCGCGACTGCGGCCGGCAAGCACTGGCCGCGGCGTTTCTCCACTGCCGTGGGACTAGATGATGAGCAAGCAAATTCCGGTACATGACGTCACCCCGCCTGCCAGCAAAGGGAAGGATTCCGTCGACCTCTACGCATCACGCGAAAAAATCTACACCCGCGCCTTTACCGGCATTTTCCGCAGGCTGCGGATGGTCGGCGGCGCGGTGCTGTTCCTGCTGTATTTCGGCACCGTCTGGTTGAACTGGGGCGGCCACCAAGCCGTGTGGTGGAACCTGCCCGAGCGCAAGTTCTACATCTTCGGCGCCACGATCTGGCCGCAGGACTTCATCCTGCTCTCGGGCCTTCTGATCGTCGCGGCCTTCGGCCTGTTCTTCATCACCGTCTACGCCGGCCGCGTCTGGTGCGGCTACACCTGCCCGCAAAGCGTGTGGACCTGGGTGTTCATGTGGTGCGAAAAAGTCACCGAGGGTGACCGCAACCAACGCATGAAGCTGGACAAGGCGCCCATGAGCGGCAACAAGTTCCTGCGCAAGTTCGCCAAGCACAGCCTGTGGTTGCTGATCGGCTTCGTCACCGGCATGACCTTCGTCGGCTACTTCTCGCCGATCCGCGAGCTGGCCATCGAGTTCTTCACCGGCCAGGCCGACGGCTGGGCCTACTTCTGGGTCGGCTTCTTCACCCTGGCCACCTACGGCAACGCCGGTTGGCTGCGCGAGCAGGTGTGCATATACATGTGCCCCTACGCGCGCTTCCAGAGCGTGATGTTCGACAAGGACACCCTGATCGTCTCCTACGACCCGCGCCGTGGCGAAACCCGTGGCCCGCGCAAGAAGGACATCGACTACAAGGCCAAGGGCCTGGGCGACTGCATCGACTGCACCATGTGCGTACAGGTCTGCCCCACCGGCATCGACATCCGCGACGGCCTGCAGATCGAGTGTATCGGCTGCGCCGCCTGCATCGACGCCTGCGACAGCATCATGGACAAGATGAACTACCCCAAGGGCCTGATCAGCTACACCACCGAGCACAACCTGTCCGGGCAGAAGACCCACATGCTGCGCCCGCGCCTGATCGGCTACGCGTTGGTGCTGCTGGTGATGATCGGCGCCCTGACCACCGCCTTCGCCACCCGCTCGCTGGTTGGCTTCGACGTGGCCAAGGACCGGGTGCTGTACCGCGAGAACGCCCAGGGGCGGATCGAGAACGTGTACAGCCTGAAGGTGATGAACAAGGACCAGCGCGACCACGTCTACGTGCTGGATGCCGCCGGCCTGCCGGACCTGCGCCTGGAAGGCCACCGCGAAATCCGCGTGGCCGCCGGCGATATCGTCAGCCTGCCGGTGCAACTGTCGGTTGCCCCGGAGAAACTGCCCTCGACCACCAACGAAATCACCTTCATCCTCAAGGACGCCGACGACAGCGCCAGCCAGGTTGAAGCCAAGAGCCGCTTCATCGGCCCACAGATCCGCTGACTAGAGAGAACACAGACAATGCCTGCCGCCACCGCCGCCAGCCCCTGGTACAAGCACCTCTGGCCCTGGATCATCATCGGCATCCTGGCCACCTCGGTATGCCTGAGCCTGACCATGGTCAGCATTGCCGTGCGCAACCCGGACAACCTGGTCAACGACAACTATTACGAAGCCGGCAAGGGCATCAACCGCTCGCTGGACCGTGAACTGCTGGCCCAGACCCTCAACATCAAGGCCAGCATCCACCTGGACGAACTGACCGGTGAAGTGGACGTGCGCCTGACCGGCAACAGCGCCCCGCAGGCGCTGGAACTGAACCTGATTTCACCGACCCAGCCCAACAAGGACCGCAAGGTACAACTGGCACGCACCGAGCCGGGCCGCTATGTCGGCCAGCTGGATGACAAGGTCGACGGCCGGCGCTTCGTCGAGTTGCTCGGCAGCCAAGATGACCATGTGTGGCGGCTGTTCGAAGAGGAGAAGGTCGAGCATGGCGTGACCTTGCAGTTGGGGGATGAGGCCATTCAAGGCGCCGAGCACCACTGACCGAACACCGCGCCCCTTGTGGGAGCGGGTTTACCCGCGAATGCGTCAAACCTGAAGACATCACTGCCTGCTCTGACGCGTTCGCGGGTGAACCCGCTCCCACAGGTACCCTGTCCAGACAGCCGACTTGCGTAAGGCAATGATGTAAATGACCCAACCCACCCCCTGCTACCACTGCGCCCTGCCCGTCCCCGCCGGCAGCCGCTTCACTGCCGTGGTGCTCGGCGAGCCTCGGGCATTCTGTTGCCCGGGCTGCCAGGCAGTGGCCGAGTCCATCGTCGCCGGGGGCCTTGAGCACTATTACCAGCACCGCAGCGACACCAGCGCCAACCCCGAAGCCCTGCCCCGCCAGTTGCAGGACGAACTGGCGCTGTACGACCGCGACGACGTGCAACAGGGCTTCGTGCGCCATGCCGGCGAACTGGCCGAAGCCACCCTGCTGGTCGAAGGCATCAGCTGCGCCGCCTGCGGCTGGCTGATCGAAAAACACCTGCGCACCCTGCCCGGGGTCGCCGAGGCACGGCTGAACCTGTCCAACCACCGCCTGCTGGTCAACTGGGCCGACAGCCAGTTGCCGCTGTCCAGGCTGCTGGCCGAGCTGCGCCGCATCGGCTACGCCGCCCACCCCTACCAGCCGGACCAGGCCGCCGAGCAACTGGCCCGGGAAAACCGCAGCGCCCTGCGTCGCCTGGGCGTGGCCGGGCTGCTGTGGTTCCAGGCAATGATGGCGACCATGGCCACCTGGCCGGAATTCAACATCGACCTGTCCGCCGAGCTGCACACCATCCTGCGCTGGGTCGCGCTGTTCCTCACCACCCCAATCGTGTTCTACAGCTGCGCGCCGTTCTTCAAGGGCGCCGCCCGCGACCTGCGTACCCGCCACCTGACCATGGACGTCTCGGTGTCGCTGGCCATCGCCCTGGCCTACTGCGCCGGGATCTGGACGGCGATCACCGGCAGTGGCGAGCTGTATTTCGACACCGTGGGCATGTTCGCCCTGTTCCTGCTGACCGGCCGCTACCTGGAGCGCCGCGCCCGCGAGCGCACGGCGGCGGCCACGGCGCAACTGGTCAACCTGCTGCCGGCCTCGTGCCTGCGCCTGGATGCCGACGGCCAGGCCGAACGCATCCTGCTCGGCGAACTGCAGTGCGGCGACCGCGTGCAAGTGCTGCCCGGCGCGGTGATCCCCGCCGACGGCTGCATTATCGAAGGCCGCTCAAGCGTCGACGAATCGCTGCTCACCGGTGAATACCTGCCCTTGGCGCGGCGCACCGGCGACCGGGTCACCGGCGGCACCCTCAACGTCGAAAGCACACTTACCATCGAGGTCCAGGCCCTGGGCCAGGACTCACGGCTGTCGGCCATCGTGCGCCTGCTGGAGCGGGCGCAGACCGAAAAACCGCGCCTGGCCAAGATCGCCGACCGTGCCTCGCAATGGTTCCTGCTGTTCACCCTGGTGGCGGCGGCGATCATCGGCCTGGTCTGGTGGCAACTCGATGCCGGGCGGGCGTTCTGGATCGTCCTGGCGATGCTGGTCGCCACCTGTCCCTGCGCCCTGTCGCTGGCCACCCCGACCGCCCTCACCGCCGCCACCGGCACCCTGCACAAGCTTGGCCTGCTGGTGACCCGTGGCCATGTGCTGGAGGGCCTCAACCAGATCGACACGGTGATCTTCGACAAGACCGGCACCCTCACCGAAGGCCGCCTGGCCCTGCGCAGCATCCGCCCGCTGGGGCGCCTGGATGCCGACCGCTGCCTAGCGCTGGCCGCCGCCCTCGAGAACCGCTCCGAACACCCCATCGCTCGCGCCTTCGGCCGCGCTGCCCGGCCGGCCGAGGCGGTCAACGCAGTGCCTGGGCTGGGCCTGGAGGGTGAGGTGGACGGCCAGCGCCTGCGCATCGGCCAGGCCACCTTCGTCTGCGCCCTGAGTGGCGCCGAAGTGCCTGGCGTACCCGAACCACGCGGCCAGTGGCTGCTGCTGGGCGATCGCCAGGGCCCGCTGGCCTGGTTCGGCCTGGACGACCGCCTGCGCGACGACGCCGCCGACCTGGTGGCCGCCTGTAAGGCCCGTGGCTGGCAGACCCTGCTGCTGTCCGGCGACAGCTCGCCTATGGTTGCCGAGGTGGCCGCGACGCTTGGCATCGACCAGGCCGTCGGCGGCCTGCGCCCGGACGACAAGCTCGCACGTCTGAAACAGCTCCAGGCCGAAGGGCGCAAGGTGCTGATGCTGGGTGACGGGGTGAACGATGTGCCGGTCCTGGCCGCTGCCGATATCAGCATCGCCATGGGCAGCGCCACCGACCTTGCCAAGACCAGCGCCGACGCCGTGCTGCTGTCCAACAACCTGCACGCATTGGTGCAAGCCTTTGCCCTGGCCCGGCGGACCCGCCGCAACATTGTCGAGAACCTGCTCTGGGCGACCCTGTACAATAGCCTCATGTTGCCGTTCGCCGCACTCGGCTGGATCACCCCGGTCTGGGCGGCGATCGGCATGTCGGTCAGCTCGCTGATCGTCGTGCTCAACGCCTTGCGCCTGACCCGGCTGCCAACGGCAGTGGGCGTACCGGTGAACGCGCCACCGTCACTTGGAAGGAAAACCCTATGCCCGCCCTCTACGTGATGATCCCCGCCGCCCTGCTGCTGGTCGGGGTGGCCGTGTACATTTTCTTCTGGGCGGTGGACAGCGGCCAGTACGACGACCTTGAAGGCCCGGCCCACAGCATCCTGTTCGACGACCAGGACCCGCGCCACCAGGCTGCGGTCAAACACGACGAACAACCTCCTGAAGACAAGGACGCCAAACCGAGTGCCTGAACTGATCCCCCTGCTCGGCTCGGCCCTGGTCCTCGGCCTGCTCGGTGGCGGCCACTGCCTGGGGATGTGCGGCGGCCTGATGGGCGCCCTGACCCTGGCCATCCCGCCGCAGCAGCGCAACCGGCGCCTGCGCCTGCTGCTGGCCTACAACCTCGGGCGCATCCTCAGCTACGCCGCGGCCGGCCTGCTGCTGGGCCTGGCCGGCGTGGCCCTGGCCAGCAGCCCGCTGGCGGTCGGGCTGCGGGTGGTCGCGGCGCTGCTGCTGATTGCCATGGGCCTGTACCTGGCCGGATGGTGGAGTGGCCTGACACGCATCGAAGCGCTCGGGCGCGGCCTGTGGCGCCATATACAACCGCTGGCCACACGGCTGCTGCCGGTGTCCAGCCTGCCCCGCGCCCTGTTGCTCGGCGCCTTGTGGGGCTGGCTGCCGTGCGGGCTGGTGTACAGCACCCTGCTGTGGGCGGCCAGCCAGGGTGATGCGCTGCACAGCGGGGCATTGATGCTGGCGTTCGGGCTGGGCACTTGGCCGGTGTTGCTGGCCACGGGGTTGGCGGCGGAGCGTGTGGGCAGCGTGCTGCGCAAGCGCGGGGTGCGCATGGCGGGTGGGCTGCTGGTGATTCTGTTCGGGCTTTGGACACTGCCGGGGCCCCATCAGCACTGGCTCATGGGGCACTGAGAGGCTGCTGCGCAGCCTTTTCGCCGGCAAGCCGGCTCCCACACCGATCGCGTCGGCTCAAGCCTGTGGGAGCTGGCTTGCCAGCGAAAGGGCCGCACAGCGGCCCCATGCGGTGACCGCAAGATCTGCTGATACAAATCAACACGACTTCTTGCTCACGTCCCTAGACTCCGGACACTGCTGCTCTATCCGGGGACTGCCCACATGCTCGACGACCTACGCTGGGACGCCGACCTGATCCGTCGTTACGATCTGGCCGGGCCACGCTACACCTCCTACCCTACCGCCGTGCAACTGCATGGCGAAGTGGGCTCGTTCGACCTGCTCCACGCCCTGCGCGAGAGCCGTCGGGCCACGCGCCCGCTGTCGCTGTACGTGCACGTGCCGTTCTGCGCCAACATCTGCTACTACTGCGCATGCAATAAGGTCATCACCAAAGACCGCGGCCGCGCCGCGCCCTACCTGCAGCGCCTGGAACAGGAAATCCAGCTGGTCGCCTGCCACCTGGACCCCAAGCAGCGCGTCGAGCAGCTGCACTTCGGCGGCGGCACCCCGACCTTCCTCAGCCATGTGGAACTGCGCCAGCTGATGGCGACCCTGCGCCAGCACTTCAACCTGCTGGACGATGACTCCGGTGACTACGGCATCGAGATCGACCCGCGCGAGGCCGACTGGTCGACCATGGGGCTGCTGCGCGAGCTGGGCTTCAACCGCGTCAGCCTCGGCGTGCAGGATCTCGACCCGGCGGTGCAGCGTGCGGTCAACCGCCTGCAGAGCCTGGAACAGACCCGCACCCTGATCGAAGCGGCGCGCACCCTGCAGTTCCGCTCGATCAACCTCGACCTGATCTATGGCCTGCCCAAGCAGACCCCGGAAGGGTTCGCCCGCACTGTCGAAGAAGTGATCCGCCTGCAACCCGATCGCCTGTCGGTGTTCAACTACGCCCACCTGCCGGAGCGTTTCATGCCGCAGCGGCGCATCGACAGCAACGACCTGCCGGCCCCCGCGGCCAAACTGGAGATGCTGCACGCCACCATCGACCAACTGACCGCCGCCGGCTACCGCTACATCGGCATGGACCATTTCGCCCTGCCCGACGACGAACTGGCCATCGCCCAGGAAGAAGGCACCCTGCAGCGCAACTTCCAGGGTTACACCACCCACGGCCATTGCGACCTGATCGGCCTGGGAGTCTCGGCCATCAGCCAGATCGGCGACCTGTACTGCCAGAACAGCAGCGACCTCAACACCTACCAGGACACTCTGTCCACCGCTCAACTGGCCACCCAGCGCGGCCTGCTGTGCAACCAGGACGACCGCCTGCGGCGGGCAGTGATCCAGCAACTGATCTGCCATTTCGAGCTGGACTTCGAGCAGATCGAACGGCAATTCACCATCGATTTTCGCGGCTACTTCAACGAAATCTGGCCGCAATTGCACGCCATGCAGCGCGACGGCCTGATCAGCCTCGACAGTAAAGGCATCCGCATCCTGCCTGCCGGCCGTCTGCTGGCGCGCTCGGTGTGCATGGTCTTCGACGCTTACCTCGCGCAACAGAATCGCCAGCGTTTCTCACGGGTGATCTGAGGCGATTGAGGCGTTTCACCGCATGGACAGCCCGCCTTCAGGGGCACACTATGGACAGTCGAAAGGTACCGGAAACATCCACTCCGGGCCGCCGCCAGCACGCACCAAACGAGTGCATGCTGGCCTCCAGCCTATGCCGTGGGTTACCCTTACGGCTTATGTGTGCTTTCCCACAAGGATCGAAGAAATGTCCGAGCCAGTAAAACTGCGCCCACACAACCAGGCCCACTGCAAGGATTGCAGCCTGGCCCCCCTGTGCCTGCCCCTGTCCCTCAACCTCGAGGACATGGATGCACTGGATGAAATCGTCAAACGCGGCCGCCCACTGAAAAAAGGCGAATTCCTGTTCCGCCAAGGTGACAATTTCGGCTCGGTTTACGCAGTCCGCTCCGGCGCCCTCAAGACCTTCAGCCTCAGCGACGCCGGCGAAGAACAGATCACCGGCTTCCACCTGCCCAGCGAGCTGGTCGGCCTGTCCGGCATGGACACCGAGGCCTATCCGGTGTCGGCCCAGGCCCAGGAAACCACCTCGGTGTGCGAGATCCCCTTCGAACGCCTGGATGAGCTTTCGGTACAACTGCCGCAACTGCGCCGCCAGCTGATGCGGGTGATGAGCCGGGAGATCCGCGACGACCAGCAGATGATGCTGCTGCTGTCGAAGAAAACCGCCGACGAGCGCATCGCCACCTTCCTGGTCAACCTGTCCGCGCGCTTCCGAGCCCGTGGTTACTCGGCCAACCAGTTCCGCCTGAGCATGTCGCGCAACGAGATCGGCAACTACCTGGGCCTGGCCGTGGAAACCGTCTCGCGGGTGTTCACCCGCTTCCAGCAGAACGGCCTGCTCAAGGCCGAGGGCAAGGAAGTGCATATCCTCGACCCGATCCAGCTGTGTGCGCTGGCCGGTGGTGCAATGGAGGCCTGACAAAGGCCGGATGCGGGTATACTGGCGCCTTGGTTTTTCCAGGATACCCGCACCATGCACAGCGACACTTTCGACCTCAAAGCCCTGATTCGCCCGGTAGTGGACTTCCCTAAACCCGGGGTCATCTTCCGCGATATCACCCCGTTGTTCCAATCGCCGCGTGGGCTGCGCTACGTCGCTGACCAGTTCATCGAGCGCTATGTCGAGGCCGAGTTCAGCCATATCGGTGCCATGGATGCGCGGGGCTTCCTGATCGGCTCGATCATCGCCCACCAGTTGAACAAGCCGCTGATTCTGTTCCGCAAGCAAGGCAAGCTGCCGGCCGACGTGCTGTCGGAGGGTTACCAGACCGAGTACGGCGAAGCCTTCCTGGAAGTGCATGCCGACAGCCTGTGCGAAGGGGATTCGGTGCTGATCTTCGATGACCTGATCGCCACCGGTGGCACCCTGCTGGCGGCAGCCAACCTGGTGCGCCGCACCGGGGCACAGGTGTTCGAGGCCGCAGCGATCATCGATTTGCCAGAGCTGGAAGGCTCGCGCCGGCTGCAGGCGGCCGGGGTGCCGACCTTCTGCCTGACCGAGTTCTCGCTCAGCGAATACTGAAAGCAGCTGCAAGCTGCAAGCTGCAAGTAAAAGCAAGTCGATGCAGAACCTATTTTGCTTGCCGCTTGGAGCTTGGAGCTTGGAGCTTGGAGCTTCAAAGCGAAATCGGCCTGCGCCCGGCAAACGCATGGGCCAAGGTCCCGCCATCCACCAGCTCCAGTTCGCCACCCAGAGGTACGCCATGGGCGATACGCGTGGTGCTCAAGCCCTTTTCGGCCAGCAGCTGGGCGATGTAGTGGGCCGTCGCCTCCCCTTCCACCGTGGGGTTGGTCGCCAGGATCACTTCACTGAAAGTGCCCTGCTCTTCGATGCGCGCCATGAGCTGCGGAATACCGATCGCATCCGGCCCCAGGCCATCGAGCGGCGACAGGTGCCCCTTGAGCACGAAGTAACGGCCGCGATAGCCGGCCTGCTCCACTGCAAACATATCCATCGGCCCTTCGACCACGCACAGCTGGCTGTCATCACGGCGCGGGTCGGCGCACTGCGGGCACAGCTCCTGCTCGGTCAGGGTCCGGCACTGGCGGCAATGGCCAACGCCGTCCATGGCCTGGCTCAGGGCCTGGGCCAGGCGCGTACCGCCACTGCGGTCGCGTTCGAGCAGTTGCAGGGCCATGCGCTGGGCGGTTTTCTGGCCGACACCGGGCAGAATGCGCAGGGCGTCGATCAGTTGGCGGATCAGGGGGCTGAAGCTCATGTATGCGGGCCTGCCAGTTCAGGAAACAGAATGAACAAGGGAGCAACGACCGCCTGGCCGTTGCTCCCCCGGGGTAACGCGACGCCGATCAGAACGGCATCTTGAAGCCAGGCGGCAGCTGCATGCCGGCAGTCATGCCACCCATCTTCTCCTGGCTGCTCTGCTCGATCTTGCGCACGGCATCGTTGAGCGCGGCGGCGATCAGGTCTTCGAGCACTTCCTTGTCGTCGGCGTCAGCCGACATCAGGCTGTCATCGATGCTGACGCGCTTGACGTCGTGGCGACCGGTCATCACCACGCTGACCAGGCCACCACCGGACTGGCCGGTGACTTCGGCGTTAGCCAGTTCTTCCTGCATCTTCTGCATCTTTTCCTGCATCTGCTGGGCCTGCTTCATCAGGCCGGCCATGCCACCTTTCATCATGGGGGTATACCTCGATTGGTTCATGTAATGCGGCCGCGCACAGGGCCGGCCGCATGGTTATCCGTTATTGGCCCTGGCTGGCCAGGGCATCCACAGGCTCAATAGTATCCTGGCGCACCGTCGCGCCGAACTGCTGGATCATCTGCTGGATCAATGGATCCTGCTCGATCGACAGCACCGCGTCATGCTGGCGTTCGGCGCGCTTGCGGGACGCGGCCTGGGCCGGGGTTTCCTGTTCCGGGCGTATCAGTTCGATCTTGAGCCGGATGTCGCGCCCCAGCTGCTGGTTGAGCGCATCGTTGAGGCGGCGCTGTTGCGTGCTGTTGAACAACGCCCCCTGGCCCGGGTCCAGGTGCAGCAGCCAGTCGTCGCCATCGGCGGCGATCAAGGTACAGTTCGCGGCGATGTTGCCTGTCATACCCGAGACAGGCAACTGTGGGAATAATTCCAGCCATTGCAGGGCCAGACCTGTGGCAGGCCGAGCGGCCGGCAGAGGTTCGGGCGCCTTTGCGGGCTGGTCTTCCTGCACATGCTCGGCCAGTTCATCGAGGTAACTGAAGCCCGCCGGGTCGCTGTCCGCGACATAGTAGTCTTCGTCCGCCGGTGGCTCATCGTCGCGGTCCATGCCCGCCGGGTTGTACGCAGACGGATCGAAGGGTGGCTCGTCGTAGTCCGGCTGGCTGCTGGCGGTCTCAGCAACGGGCGCCTCGACCACCACAGGCTCGGGCTGCGGCGCGGCCACGACAGGCACAGGCGGTGCGGCGGGCTCTTCCCAGGGCAGGTCGATCACTGCCTCGACCGGTTCAGGCTCGGGTTCAGGCTCGGGTGCCGGGGCTGGCTCGGGCTGCGCGGCAGGCGCTTCAACCACGGCCTCGGCGACGACAGGCACCTCTACCGGGGCCTGAACGGCGGCTGGCGCGACAACAGGTTCAACGGGCGCTGCGACGGCAACTGCCGCAGCTGCCACCGGTGGGGCCGGATCAGCTGTGGCCTGGCTGATCCCCACCGGCTTTAGTACCGGTTTCGGTGCATCGTCGCTGTCAGCCGGGCGGAACGCCAGCATGCGCAGCAGGACCATTTCGAAGCCGCCACGCGGGTCGGGCGCCAGCGGCAGGTCGCGACGGCCAATCAGGCCCATCTGGTAGTAGAACTGTACGTCCTCGGCGGGCAGTGCCTGGGCCAGCGCCAGCACCCGATCACGGTCGCCCTGGCCGTTGTCGACCGCCTCGGGCAACGCCTGGGCGATCGCCACACGGTGCAGCACGTTGAGCATTTCCGAGAGCACGCCGTTCCAGTCCGGCCCCTGCTCGGCGAGGTGGCGCACCGCTTCCAGCAATGCCCGGGCATCGCCGTCGAGCAGTGCCTGCAGCACACCGTACACCTGGCCGTGGTCAAGCGTGCCGAGCATGGCCCGCACATCAGCCGCCAGCACCTTGCCTTCGCCAAAGGCGATGGCCTGGTCGGTCAGGCTCATGGCGTCGCGCATCGAGCCGTCGGCAGCGCGGCCCAGCAACCACAGGGCGTCGTCTTCGAACGGCACGTTCTCGGCACCCAGCACATGGCTGAGGTGCTCGACCACCCGCTCCGGGCTCATGTTCTTCAGCGAGAACTGCAGGCAGCGCGACAGGATGGTTGCCGGCAGCTTCTGCGGGTCGGTGGTGGCAAGGATGAACTTGACGTAGGGCGGCGGCTCTTCCAGCGTCTTCAACAAGGCGTTGAAGGAGTGGGTCGAGAGCATGTGCACTTCGTCGATCAGGTAGACCTTGAAGCGCCCGCGGCTGGGGGCGTACTGCACGTTGTCGAGCAGCTCGCGGGTATCCTCGACCTTGGTGCGGCTGGCGGCGTCGATCTCGATCAGGTCGACGAAGCGGCCTTCGTCGATCTCGCGGCACACCGAGCAGGTCCCGCAGGGCGTGGAGGTGATGCCGGTTTCGCAGTTCAGGCACTTGGCGATGATCCGCGCGATGGTGGTCTTGCCCACCCCACGGGTGCCGGTGAACAGGTACGCATGGTGCAGGCGCTGGTTGTCCAGGGCGTTGATCAAAGCCTTGAGCACATGGGTCTGGCCGACCATTTCGCGGAACGAGCGCGGACGCCATTTACGTGCAAGAACCTGATAACTCATCAAAAAACCATCGTGACCGGAGCGGGCGGAAAGAGCGCTAATGCTAGCGGAGCGAGGGGGAAATTGCACCCTGCGGATCTCGTCTAAGCTCAGCAGCAGGCATAGCTCCGGGCTGATCAGGGAGGATGAGACGTGCGGCGAGCCTTGGTCCTCCTGTGGTTATGCAGTGCATACAGCCTGGCCGAGCCGCCAGTTTTGCGCTTTTCCGTGGCCGAGAGCTGGAGCATGCCGCTGATGCGCATCGAGCAGGGGCAGCCGGTGGAGGGCATTCTGTTCGAGCTGATGCAGGCTGCGGCCCGCGAAGCGGGGGTACGGGCGCAGTACCATGTGATGGCCCGGCTGCGATTGCAGGAGGCCATGGAGAACGGCGACATCGACGTGCGCTGTTATGTCTCCACCCAATGGCTGACCAGCCGCCCCGGCGATTACCTGTGGAGCATCCCGCTCATCGAGCAGCGCGACCTGCTGGTCGGCCGCCCCGGCGACAGCGCCACTAGCGCCGACGCCCTCCCCCCACAGGCGCTGGGCACCGTGCTGGGCTACAGCTACCCCACCCTCGCCCCACTATTTGCCCGCGGCCAGTTGCAGCGCGAAGACAGCCGCAATCAGGAGCTGGCCCTGCAAAAGCTGCTGGCCGGGCGCTATCGGCATGCCGTGAGCAACCAGCTGTCGCTGCAATGGTTCAACCGTGGGCTGCCGGCGGCTAAACAACTGCGTGGGCTGGCGGTGCTGGAAGAACAGGCGCTGAGCTGCATGGTGCGCAACGATCCGGCGCTACCGACACAGGCGGTGCTCAGGGCGTTTGTGAGGCTCAAGCAATCCGGAGAGGTCGAGCGAATCATCGAGCGTTACACCCAAGCGCTGCCCGCGCCACCTGTCGCCGACAGCAAAGATCTCTAGCCTACGAGCCACAGCACACCGAGCGCGGCCAGGTACAGACCGCTGCCAAACACACAATGCGTTGCCAGGCTGCGCAAGCAACTCTTCAGCGGCGCTGGCGTATTGGCGGCAAAGTACCCCGCGCCCAGTGCCGGCTGTATCACGCACAGCGGCACCAGCACCGAGACAACTCCGAACGACAACGCTGGGAGCAGCGATGGCTGACCCAGCCACGCCTCCCCGGCCAGCGCGATCAGCAGGCCGGCAAACAGCAGCCCGGTGGCATAGTGCAGCACCCAACCCCACGCCAGCTCACCGCGAACCGGTGCGGCCTTGCCGATCGCTGCGTGCCGCCAGCGCCCCTCCAGCAGATGCCCCGCCCAGCGGCCGACCATGGCGTAGTTCAGGGTCGTAACGCCCAGGCGCCTGAGCAGCAGCGTCCACAGGTCCATCACCAGCGTGGCGCCGATGCCGATGAACAGGACGGAGGAAATCAATGAGGAGACGGTCATGGCGAAGGCCCTGGGCAGATTGACGGAAATGGTCTTTGCCGAGCAGCATGCAAGTTGAAGTCAACTTCAAGTCAAGGGGCCCAAGATGGATATTGCCGATGTCGCCAGGCGCAGTGGTGTGCCGGCTTCGACCTTGCGCTACTACGCCAACAAGGGCCTGCTCACGGCATTGTCCGGCCGGGGTCAGCGCCGTCAGTTCCCGGCCGACACGCCCGAGCGCCTGGCGTTGATCGCCCTGGGCCAGGCGGCCGGGTTTTCGCTGGATGAGGTGGCGGCGATGCTGGCCGAGCAGCAGGTCGACCGGCAATTGCTGCTGGCCAAGGCCGACGAGATCGACCAGCGGATCAAGCGCCTGCAGGCGATGAGCAAGGGGTTGCGGCATGCGGCGGTGTGCCCCGAGGAGCATCACCTGCAGTGCCCGACCTTCCAGCGCTTGATGAAGGTGTCCGCCAGCCAGGGAAAACGGAAAAAACACGATCTAAACCACTAACCGATTTCAACTCAAAAACCATACAGTTCGCGGAATTGTCCCTTATGGTAGTTGATCCACTCATCCACATCGTAAGGTAGAAAGACCTGGCGACGGGCGCGAGATAGAGCGATATACACCTCGCAAATTCGCGCATCGAAAGCATATGCATCCTTGAAGCGGTTGGTAGACATCAACTCTGGCGTCAGCAGCACCCGGTCAAACTCCTGGCCCCCAGCATCTTGGGCCTGTATCAGCTTCAAACTTGAGGGATGGTTCCGCACTCTCGAGCACAGCGACTGAACGTCGGCCACAAAGTAGCCTTTCTCAAGAACTGCCTCCACCCACTTGAACGATTCGTCGTATTGGTTTTCCTCACAGACTTGTTGCCAACTCAGCACCTGTGAAAAGTACGGATGCATGGGCTCCTGATCGACCTGAGTCTGCGGATAGTATTCAGATTTGAACAGCCCAACCACAGACCGCATAAAATGCGCCATGTTGGTAAAACGCTGCTCATCGACCAATGCCAAATCATCAGTATCCTCGGCAAAACTGATCCACCCTTGCGATGCCAGTTCCATCGCCCACTTCATGGTGTCCCATGGGGAAGCGGTCAGAATCACGCAGCCCGTAGGCGGTACAAAACCTTCGGGAAAACGCTCGATGACCACATCGGCGCTGCCCGCTCCCTCAAAGGCAACTTTTGATTTGTAGCTGTGCTGGCTGATGAGCGGGTTGATCAATTTCTCGACCTTAGGTCCGGAGCGAACGGAAAAAACCACTTCCCGCCGTCGCACTTCACGCTGCCATTGGAGCCCTGGCCCCTTGGGTTTCTGGTACTCATCACCCAACGTGATCAATGCCTGTTTGCCACGCTCAATTATCTGCATGAGAGACTGAGGTACATCCTGGCTTTCGTCGATAAGGATGTGGCTAATCTGACGCGCCACTGTGCCTCCCTCAAGACTTGCCCGCTTGACCTTTAGCAACGCCTCGAAACCGGTGAATCGATCCCAGTCCATGCCAAAATACAGGCGCTTCCAAACTCGGCTTGAGTACTCAAGCAGGACCTGCTGCTCCATCGAGCTCAAGGGGCGTGCAAAGTGCGGCAAGTGTCGACGCGAAATCGCATGATCACGGGATTCGCAGTAGCGTTTCAAAATATCGAGGCAGATATCGACTACTCGCTCGGGCGCATACTTACGAAAACCCAGAATACCAAGCTCAGCCGCCAGCCCCGACTTACCTTGCCAGCGTGATTTTTCAGCTAGCACCCCCTGCCCCGCTAAGAGACTCTGTGCGAGCTCACCAAATGTCTGCTCCCGGAACCATGCACTGGCACCTATTCTTTTTCGAAGGGCATCAAGCTTGCTCTTCGTGCGCGCGAGAATGAGCACTCGCCCCCTAGGCAACACGTCTTTTAAAGCGCCTAACAAATGACTTTTGCCAATTCCTGCATAACCTTGCACATCCAGATGCTCATCCAGATTAGCTCGGAGAGTTCGCAGTAGCTTATCCTGCTCGGCAGTCAGCCAACGCTCTCGATTGAACCCTGTAACGACCTGCTGACTGAATGGGTTTAGCGCGTGGAACCTGTTAACCCTAAAGCAGAAATCCCACTTCCCGTCCGGCAACAAATACTCACGCGCCGAAACCTGGGCCGATTCGAGAAAACGAACTTTGGAGGCCTTGAGCGCCTCCAGGCCAAAGTACAGTTTTCCCGCGTCAAACAACCTGCGCGCTTCCGACAGCACGCTGACATTTTTTGTGTGTTTTCCGTCGACATCCCAGTCGATCAGTTTGCCCAACAATACTTCCGCCTTCACGTGATCGACCTTGCCGCCGCTCAGCGGCAGGTTCTGAATGACCATCAGCGCCGCGAGTTCCGGGTTGCTCAGGGCATCCAGCGTCAGCTGCCCTTGCAGCACACCCTCACAGGTTTCCGCTGTAATCGGGAGATAGATCGGACTGGAAAAATCGAAGTGTTCTGGCTGCATACGAACTCCGGCACGGAGAATTCTTCAGGATGTGGTGCTGCTGGGCTCTGAACCGACCGACAGTTCGAACTGGTAAGCACCCAGTGAACCCGCCATGCCGCCAGGGTGACGGGCACCCGGCTGAGGCTCATCAAGCACGCCATCGAGTTCGTGCAGTGCCAGCTCCAGCAACTTGCGCAGGTCACGCACGCTGCCTGCCGATAGGTTCAAATGCAGTTCGAGCAGGGCCTGGGCCGCGGCAACAGGCGCTGGCGGCGTTGCCTCGGCGAGAATGCGCTCGTGCTCCTCTTCCATCTGGTCGAGCACCTGCGACAGTTCCAGCACCCGCTCGGGGCTGGCGGCCATCTGGTCCTTGATTTCCAGGCGGCGCATTTGCCATTCCCGGATCTTGTGACGGGTGAGGTCGTCGACATGTTCCACGGTCGCTATCTCCTGGCCGAACGGACTGACACGCTGGGTGCATGATAAGGCGCCACGCACGATTGTGCAGGGGTAAAGGCTTGCGCGGGCGTAAAGAGAGGGTACAGGCGGGGTACGAAAGGTGCGCGAAGCGAAAATGCCTGCGCCCAAAATGGAGGCGGCCCCACCAGCCACACCCCGGCACTCAATGTCCCCGCCTTGGCTGCTTCCTTCCGGACCTGACCAGGTAAACGGGTAATCAATGCGGGGGGACCGATGGGGCCACCACGACGGCTCGCCAAGTGACGAGCCGCGCCATTGTACCGTTCTGCGCTGAAGTTACAACCTTTGCTTGAGAAAAAACCATCATTTCTCAAGGACTTGTGGTTGCTTGTTCGCGGGGCAAGCCCGCTCCCACGGGCGGTTAGAGGTTAATGCCCTGCCCGGCCATGAAGGCCACGAACTGTTCCTCGTCCAGCACCTTGACCCCCAGCTCACCGGCCTTGGCCAGCTTCGAGCCGGCACCGGGGCCGGCGACCACGCAGTGGGTCTTGCCAGAAACCGAGCCCGACACTTTCGCCCCCAGGCTTTCCAGCTTCTCCTTGGCGACATCCCGGCTCATGCGCTCCAGCGTGCCGGTCAGCACCCAGGTCTGGCCGGCCAGGGGCAGGCCCTCGGCGGTTTTCTTCTCGCAGGACCAGTGCATGCCGAATTCGAGCAACTGGGCTTCGATGGCCCGGGCCAACTGCTGGTTGGCTTCCACCTTGAAGAACTCGCGCACACCCTCGGCCTGTTTGGTATTCAACGCCTGACGCAAATCGATGCCGTCGGCGGCGATGATCTTGTCCAGCGTGCCCAGCTTGTCCACCAACTTCTCGGCACCGGTCGGGCCGACCGAAGGGATGTCGAGCTTGGCCAGCATCCCGGCCAGGGTGGTGCAGGCGGCGAACTCGGCGGCGAGCTCGCCCTCGTCCTGCAACTGCATGCCACTGACCAGCAATTGCTCGATCACTTCGCGGTTGTGCTCGGCCTCGAAGAAGTTGTGGATCTCGTAGGCCACTTCCAGGCCAATGTCCGGCAGGTAGGTGAGCACCTGGGGCAGCGCCACCTGTACCCGCGCCAGGCTGCCCAGCGAACGGGCCAACACCTTGGCGGTCTCCTCGCCGACATCGGGGATGCCCAGGGCAAAGATGAAGCGCGCCAGGGGCGGACGCTTGCTGGCCTCGATGGCTTCGAGCAATTTGCGGCTGGACACCTCGGCGAAGCCTTCCAGCGCGACCACTTGCTCGAACTCAAGCTTGTAGAGGTCGGCCGGCGAGCGGATCAGGCCTTCGTCGACCAGTTGCTCGACGCTCTTCTCGCCCAGGCCGTCGATGTCCATGGCCCGGCGCGACACATAGTGGATGATCGCCTGCTTGAGCTGGGCTGCGCAGCTCAAGCGGCCGACACAGCGGTACACCGCGCCTTCGCTGGTGGTCGCCTTGCCCTTGCTGCGCTTGACCAGCTGCGTGCGCTCGACCTGCGAGCCGCACACCGGGCAGGCGCTGGGCACCTGCACCGGCCGAGCATCGGCCGGGCGACGCTCGGCCACCACTTGCATCACCTGCGGGATCACGTCGCCGGCACGGCGGATGATGACCGTGTCGCCGATGCACAGGCCAAGACGGGCGACTTCATCCATGTTGTGCAGGGTGGCATTGGACACGGTAACCCCGGCCACCTTGACCGGTTTCAACCGCGCCACGGGCGTTACCGCGCCGGTACGGCCGACCTGAAACTCGACGTCGAGCACCTCGGTGAGCTCTTCCATGGCCGGGAACTTGTGGGCGATCGCCCAGCGCGGTTCACGGGCGCGGAAACCCAGCTCGCGCTGCGCGGCCAGGCTGTTGACCTTGAACACCACCCCGTCGATCTCGTAGGGCAGGCTATTGCGCCGCTCGCCGATATCCCGGTAGTAAGCCAGGCACTCTTCGATGCCAGCCGCGTGCCGCAGCTCGCGGCTGATGGGCAGGCCCCAGCCCCTGAGCTTCTCGAGAATGCCGATATGGCTGTCACCGAAAGGCTCCGACACCTGGCCGACGCCATAGCAGCAGAACTCCAGCGGGCGGCTGGCGGTGATCTTCGAGTCCAGTTGGCGCAGGCTGCCGGCGGCAGCGTTGCGCGGGTTGGCGAAGGTCTTGCCACCGGCTTCGGCCTGGGCAGCGTTGAGCCGGTCGAAACCAGCCTTGCTCATGTACACCTCGCCACGCACCTCCAGCACTGCCGGCCAGCCCTCGCCCTGCAGCTTGAGCGGAATGTTGCGCACGGTACGCACGTTGGCGCTGATGTCTTCGCCGGTGGTGCCGTCGCCGCGGGTAGCCCCCTGCACCAGCTGGCCGTCGCGATACAGCAAGCTGACCGCCAGGCCGTCGAGCTTGGGTTCGCAGCTGTAATCGACAGCGGCGCGGGCAGCGAACAGATCGCCGCCGGGAAGGTCGAGGCCCTCGACCACGCGACGGTCGAAATCACGCAAATCGTCTTCTTCGAAGGCGTTGCCCAGGCTGAGCATGGGCACTTCGTGGCGCACCTGGCTGAACGCCGCCAGCGCCGCACCGCCTACCCGCTGAGTGGGCGAGTCGGGGGTCACCAGGTGCGGGTGCTCGGCCTCCAGCGCCTTGAGTTCATTGAACAGCCGGTCGTACTCGGCGTCCGGCACACTGGGCTCGTCGAGCACGTAGTAGCGGTGGTTGTGCTGGTCGAGCTCGGCGCGCAGTTCATGGATTCGGGTTTCGGCGTTCATGTTTTCGTCTTCTCGTGCAAAGCAAAAGAGCAGCCCCAGGCTGCTCTTTTGCTTGAATCATCGCGGTGCGGACCGAGGCAAGGGCCGCCCCGCTGGTGTGTGTCAGCGTTTCTGCGTCAGCGCCCGGCGCTCGAACTCGACGATACGCTGGCGGTAGTGCTCGATGGTCTGGGCGGTGAGCACGCTGCGCTGGTCGTCCTTGAGCTCGCCGTTGAGCTCGTGGGACAGCTTGCGCGCGGCGGCGACCATCACGTCGAAGGCCTGCTTGGGGTGGCGCGGGCCAGGCAAGCCAAGGAAGAAGCTCACGGCACGGGTGCTGAAGTGGTCGATGTCGTCCAGGTCGAACACGCCGGGCTTGACCGCGTTGGCCATGGAGAACAGCACCTCGCCGTGGCCAGCCATGCTTTCGTGGCGATGGAAGATGTCCATCTCGCCGAAGCGCAGGCCGCTTTCCAGGATGTTCTGCAACAGGGCCGGGCCCTTGAAGCCGCCTTCATCGCGGGAGATGACGCTGATCACCAGCACTTCTTCCATCGGCGGCAGTTCCCTGGCTGGGGTGCTGGCGCTGCTGGCTGGGGCGCTGTTGCGGCTGCTGTTGTCGACAACCACTTCATCGTCGCTTTCGGCGAACAGGTCGGGCTCGCGCTCGGCGGCGAGATTGAGGTCGCCCTGCTGTGGCTCGCTGTTGCTGCGCTTGCCGCGCTTGGGCTGCTTGGCCGGTTTGGCTTCACGCTCGCGCTCACGCTCACGCGCCGGCGCAGTCAGCGACGGCAGGTCGGTCTCGTCCAGCTCGGGCTCTTTGTGCGTATCCAGCACACGTGAAGGGCCGAGCACTTCGGCACTGCCCTCATCGTCCTGGGCATTGGCGTAGCTACGGTCCAGACGGAATTTCAACTTGCCCTTGCCGCCGCGCATGCGACGCCAGCCGTCGAAAAGAATCCCGGCAATGACAATGACGCCGATGAGGATCAGCCACTCGCGCAGACCGATTTCCATGTAATCCCGTGCCTCTATAAAAAATATGCTTGAAAACAAAGGCTTCAAAGGCCTTTAACACGTGGCGCCAACTCTATGTTCTGACAGGCGTTTTACCCACGCAAAAACAAGTGACGTAAAGCTAGCACGACCAAAGGCAACTTTACACCGTCTGTCGCACCTGCTGCGGATTTTACCTGCTTGATCGCATCCAATCTTCCTTTGTCATGCATCGACCATGGCCAAGGCCTCCTCGACATCCACCGCCACAAGACGTGAACAGCCCGGCTCGTGCATGGTCACCCCCATCAATTGATCGGCCATTTCCATGGCAATCTTGTTGTGGGTGATATAGATGAACTGCACGCTCTCGCTCATTTCCTTCACCAGGCGCGCATAGCGCCCGACGTTGGCGTCGTCCAGCGGTGCATCGACTTCGTCGAGCATGCAGAACGGCGCCGGGTTCAGCTTGAAGATGGCGAACACCAGCGCGAGGGCGGTCAACGCCTTCTCGCCGCCGGACAGCAAATGGATCGTGCTGTTTTTCTTGCCCGGCGGGCGCGCCATGATCGTCACCCCTGTATCGAGTAAATCTTCGCCCGTCAGTTCCAGATAAGCGCTGCCGCCACCGAAAACTTTTGGGAAAAGTGCCTGTAATCCGGCATTTATCTGATCAAAGGTATCCTTGAAGCGGTTGCGGGTTTCCTTGTCGATCTTGCGGATGACGTTTTCCAGGGTCTCCAGCGCTTCGACCAGGTCGGCATTCTGGGCGTCCAGGTAACGCTTGCGCTCGGACTGCTGCTCGTACTCCTCGATGGCCGCCAGGTTGATCGCGCCCAGGCGCTGGATGCGCCCATCGAGCTGCTCCAGTTCCTGTTCGGTGCCCTGCTCGCTGGCGTGTTCATCGAGTGTGGCAAGCACGCCCGGAAGATCGTAGCCGTCGGCCAGCAATTGTTCCTGCAAGGTCTTGCGCCGTACATCCAGGCCCTGGGACTCCAGGCGCTGCTGCTCCAGCTGGCCACGCAACAACTGCGATTGCTGCTCGGCCTGGGTGCGGCGGCGCTCGGCATCGCGCAGTTCGCGGTCGGCTTCGTCCATGTGCAGGCGGGCCTGGCGCATCTCTTCGTCGACGCTCATGCGCCGCTCAAGCAGCTCTTCGAGCTTGAGGCGCAGCTCTTCCTGGGGCGCCTCACCCTCCTCCAGGTTCAGGCTCAGCTGTTCCTGACGTTCGCCCAGGCGCGCGGCCTGTTGCTCCAGGCGTTCGAGGGCCTGGCGGGTGGAGTCGTGCTGGGCGCGCAGCGAGCCCAGGCGCACGGCCAGTTGATGAGCATGGTCCTTGTGCTGGCGGGCTTCCTGGCGGATACGGTCGAGGCCTTCGCGCAGGCTGTCGCGCCGGGCCATCAGTTGCTCGCGCTGCTCGGTGTCCTGGGCCATCAGGTCGAGGGCGTCCTGCAGCAGCAGGCGCGACTCGCCCAACTGCTCGTGTTCCAGGGCGCGCTGTTCCTGCAGCTCAGCCAGTTCTTCGTGCAGACGCTTACGGCGCAGTTCGAGCTGCTCGGCGCGGGCGCGGCCGGCGGACAGGCGCGCTTTGAGCTCGCCATGCTGGCGGCTCTCATCCTGGCTGCGGCGGCGCAGCTGTTCGCGCTGCTCTTCCAGGTCGAGCTGCTGCTCACGCAGGCGCTGCAACTGCTCATCCAACTGTTCCAGCTGCGCTTGCTGCTCCAGTTGCTCCTGGCCCAGGCGCTCGATTTCCTGGCCTCGGGCCAGCACACCACCCTGAGACTCACCGCCACGGCTGATGCGCAGGAAGTGCTGCCCAACCCAGTAGCCGTCGCGACTGACCAGGCTGTGGCCTTCGGCCAAGGTCGGGCGCAGGGCCAGCGCCTGCTCCAGGCTTTCCACCGGCTTGACCAGGCCAAGCCAGGGCGACAGATCGGTGCGCCCTTCGACCTTGTCGAGCAGGCTGCCGGGAATACTTGTTCCCTTGCCCGCGCTCAGCAGCAAGCGCAGCTCGCCCTGCTCCAGCGCGGCAAATTCGAGGTTGTCGAAGCCTTCCAACAGCACGGCCTGCAGATCGGCACCCAGCACTGTCTCGACCGCCAGTTCCCAGCCGGGCTCGACCCTCAGGCCTTCGGCCAGGCGCGGCTGCTGCTGCAAGCCCTGCCCACGCAACCAGTCGGCGGCGCCAGCGCCCGGCTCCAGCGCAGCTTGCTGCAAGGCTTCCAGGGACGCCAGGCGGCCACCGAGACGCTGCAGGTCGCCTTGCTGTTGCTGCTGCGCCTGGCTGGACTGCTGCAACTGCTCACGCAGCGCCTCGAGCCGCTCGACCACCTGCTGCTCCTGCAGTTGCAGCTCTTCAAGCAACAGTTCGCTGCCGAGCACCTGCTCAGCCAGGTCGAGCATTTCAGCATCTTGCGGGTCGGCGACCAGTTGCTCGTCTTCCTCGCCCAGCTTGCGCTGACGCTCGCCCAGGCGCTCCAGGCTGGTTTCAAGCTGGGCCAGGCGCGCCTGCTGCACTTCTGCCTGGCGACGCGGCTCGGCGGAGCGGGCATTGAAGCTGTCCCACTGTTCCTGCCAGCCGTGCATGCCCAGCTCGGCCTCCTCCAGCGCCGCAGCGGCTTCTTCGGCGGCGGCCAGGGTAAGCTCCTGTTCGGGCTCGAGCATCTGCAACTCTTCACCGAGGGTGGCCAGCAACGTGCGGTCATGGCCCAGGTGCGATTCGGTTTCCAGGCGGGTGCGCTCGGCCTCTTTCAGGTCGTCCTGCAACTGGCGCAGGCGCTGCTGGCCGTGCTGGATACTCTGCTCGACCCGGGCGATATCGCCGGCCACCGAATAGAAGCGGCCCTGCACCTGGTTGAAGCGTTCGGACAATTCGTGATGGCCATCGCGCAGGCGCTCGATGCTGGCATCGGCATTGCGCTGCTCGGCCACCAGGGCCTCGAAGGCGATTTCCTGGTCACCGATGACGCTTTCGCGCTGGCGCACGCGATCATCCAGGTCGCGCCAGCGCAGGGCCGCCAGGCGCGCCTTGAGCTGGCGCTCCTGGGCCTTGTATTCACGGTATTTTTCGGCGGCCTGGGCCTGGCGGTGCAGGCGTTCGAGCTGGCGCTCCAGCTCTTCGCGCAGGTCGGTCAGGCGGGCCAGGTTTTCCTGGGTGCGACGGATACGGTTCTCGGTTTCGCGGCGGCGCTCCTTGTACTTGGAGATGCCGGCCGCTTCTTCGATGAAGTTGCGCAGTTCTTCAGGCTTGGCTTCGATCAGCTTGGAGATCATGCCCTGCTCGATAATCGAGTAACTGCGCGGGCCCAGGCCTGTACCGAGGAAAATGTCGGTGATATCGCGGCGGCGGCACTTGGTACCGTTCAGGTAATAAGTGTTCTGCGCGTCGCGGGTGACCTTGCGCCGGATCGAAATCTCGGCGTACGCGGCGTACTCACCCACCAGGGTGTTATCGCTGTTGTCGAACACCAGCTCGATGCTGGCCTGGCTGACCGGCTTGCGGCTGGTGGAGCCGTTGAAGATGACGTCGGTCATCGACTCGCCGCGCAGGTTCTTCGCCGAGCTCTCGCCCATCACCCAGCGCACCGCGTCGATGATGTTGGACTTGCCGCAGCCGTTGGGGCCGACCACGGCCGCCATGTTGCTGGGGAAGTTGACCGTGGTCGGGTCGACGAACGACTTGAAACCGGCCAGGCGAATGCACTTCAGGCGCATCGGTCAGATCCGCGCCAAGGCCGCCAGCACCAGCTCGCAGCTGCGCTGGCAATAGGCGGTGAGCACCTCGCGGATGCGTGGCTGGTCACGGGCGACCACGGCTTCGAGCAGGCGGGCGAACAGGTTGAGGTAATCGACCATGTTGGCCTGGCGCTGGTCGAGCGCCAGGTAGTAGGCGCGGCTCATGGCCGGCTGCAGGTTCTCGACGGTTTCCTGCAGATAGGGGTTGTTGGCGAACGAATAAGCGGCGCGCATTACCGCGAAACTGTCGGCGACGAAGGCTTTGATGTCCTGCTTGGCGTGAGCCTGGGTCAGGCGCTGCTGGATTTCCAGGAACGGGCGCAGGTCGGCCTCGGTGCGCCAATGCAGGGCAACGGCATTGCCCAGCAGGATGTAGAACTCGCCCATCAGCGCGCACAGGCTGCGCACGCTGTTTTCGTCGAGCTCTGTCACATGGGCGCCGCGCCGCGGCAGGATCGCCACCAGGTGGCGACGCTCGAGAATCAGCAGCGCCTCGCGCACCGAACCACGGCTGACGTTGAGGGCCTGGGTGACCTTCTGCTCCTGGATGCGCTCGCCGGGCGCGAGTTCGCCGCGGA
Organism: Pseudomonas oryziphila; assembly: GCF_003940825.1. Taxonomy (NCBI): domain Bacteria; kingdom Pseudomonadati; phylum Pseudomonadota; class Gammaproteobacteria; order Pseudomonadales; family Pseudomonadaceae; genus Pseudomonas; species Pseudomonas oryziphila. The sequence continues at coordinate 4,219,722 of NZ_CP034338.1, forward strand.
TGATCCGCTCGGCCAGGTAGTGGGCAATTTGCTCGGAGAGGCTGTCCGGCGCCTTGAACGTCATGGTTTTCCTTCGAAATCAGATCGCTGTGCACAAGCGCGCGATTGTAGCGCACTTGCCCGGCGCTCGCGCAGGGGGGATCGCGTGCTTTGTGCGACTGCCCGGTCAACCCTGTTGCCCGGCGCGAACTATGCTTGGGAAAGGTTCCTTGAGGCGGTTCGGTAGTGGCGCAGGCAATTTCTTGACCTTTGAGTCAGAAAATTATTGACCAAGAGGTCAGCCCTTGCTTAGAGTCCGCCCGAACAACAATAAAACCATTGCGAGGCCCTCCCCGTGATCCAGTTTCTCGTCAACCAGGAGCTGCGCAACGAGCATGCCCTGGACCCGAACATGACGGTGCTGCAGTACCTGCGTGAGCACCTGGGCAAACCCGGCACCAAGGAAGGCTGCGCCAGCGGCGACTGCGGCGCCTGCACCGTGGTCGTCGGCGAACTCGTCGCCGACGAACTGGGTAGTGACAGCATCCGCTACCGCAGCCTCAACTCGTGCCTGACGTTTGTCTCTTCCCTTCACGGTAAACAGCTGATCAGCGTAGAAGGCCTCAAACACCAGGGCGAACTGCACAGCGTGCAGAAAGCCATGGCCGATTGCCATGGCTCGCAGTGCGGTTTCTGCACCCCCGGTTTCGTCATGTCGCTGTTCGCCCTGCAGAAAAACAGCGAAGGCCACGACCTGCACCAGGCCCAGGAAGCCCTGGCCGGCAACCTCTGCCGCTGCACCGGTTACCGGCCGATCCTCGACGCTGCCGAGCAGAGCTGCGCCCGCCCCTGCCGCGACCAGTTCGACGCGCAGCAGGCGCAGACCATCGCCCGCCTCAAGGCCATCGCCCCGCAACAGACCGGTGAACTCAACAGCGGCGACAAGCGCTGCCTGGTCCCCCTGACCGTGGCCGACCTGGCCGACCTCTACAGCTCGCACCCCGAGGCGCGCCTGCTGGCCGGTGGTACCGACCTGGCCCTGGAAGTCACCCAGTTCCACCGCACCCTGCCGGTGATGATCTACGTCGGCCATGTCGCCGAACTCAAGCGCATCGAAAAGACCGCCACCCACCTGGAAATCGGCGCCGCCACCCCGCTGACCGACTGCTATGGCGCCCTGAACGAGGAGTACTCCGACTTCGGCGAGCTGCTGCACCGCTTCGCTTCGCTGCAGATCCGCAACCAGGGCACCCTGGGCGGCAACATCGGCAACGCCTCGCCGATCGGCGACTCGCCGCCCCTGCTGATCGCCCTCGATGCGCAGATCGTCCTGCGCCAGGGCGAGCGCCAGCGTACCCTGGCCCTGGAAGACTACTTCATCGACTACCGCATCACTGCCCGTCAGGACAGCGAGTTCATCGAGAAGATCATCGTCCCCCGTGCCACCAGCGACTGGGCGTTCCGCGCCTACAAGGTGTCCAAGCGCCTGGATGACGACATTTCCGCGGTGTGCGCGGCGTTCAACCTGAGCATCGAGAACGGTGTGGTCAGTGGCGTACGCGTGGCTTTCGGCGGCATGGCCGCGATCCCCAAGCGCGCCCGCGCCTGCGAAGCCGCCCTGCGCGGCAAGCCCTGGAACCAGGCCACCGTCGAGCGCGCCTGCCAGGCCCTGGCCGAAGACTTCACCCCGCTCAGCGACTTCCGCGCCAGCCGCGAGTATCGCCTGCTGACCGCGCAGAACCTGCTGCGCAAGTACTTCATCGAACTGCAATCGCCGCACATCGAAACCCGGGTGACCGACTATGTCTAACCATCACGCCGTCAAGAGCCAGGCCGAGATGGCCGCACTGTTCAGCCAGGACCTGACCACCGGGGTCGGCCGCAGCCTCAAGCACGACAGCGCCGACAAGCATGTGGCGGGCGAAGCGGTGTATATCGACGACCGCCTGGAGTTCCCCAACCAGCTGCACGTCTATGCGCGCACCGCTGACCGTGCCCATGCGCGGATCCTGAGCATCGATACCACGCCGTGCTACCAGTTCGAAGGCGTGCGCATCGCCATCACCCATGAAGACATTCCGGGCCTGAAGGACATCGGCCCGGTGGTGGCTGGCGACCCGCTGCTGGCCATCGACAAGGTCGAGTTCTTCGGCCAGCCAGTGCTCGCCGTCGCCGCCCGCGATCTGGAAACCGCACGCCGCGCGGCCATGGCCGCGATCATCGAATACGAAGACCTGGAGCCGGTGCTCGACGTGGTCGAGGCCCTGCGCAAGAAGCACTTCGTGCTCGACAGCCACACCCACCAGCGCGGCGACTCGGCCAGCGCCCTGGCCAGCGCCCCGCACCGCATCCAGGGCACCCTGCACATCGGTGGCCAGGAGCACTTCTACCTGGAAACCCAGATCAGCTCGGTGATGCCCGCTGAAGACGGCGGCATGATCGTGTTCTGCTCCACCCAGAACCCCACCGAGGTGCAGAAGCTGGTGGCCGAAGTGCTCGACGTGCCGATGCACAAGATCGTCGTCGACATGCGCCGCATGGGTGGCGGCTTCGGCGGCAAGGAAACCCAGGCCGCCAGCCCCGCGTGCCTGTGCGCGGTGATCGCGCGCCTGACCGGCCAGCCGACCAAGATGCGCCTGCCACGGGTCGAAGACATGACCATGACCGGCAAGCGTCACCCGTTCTACGTCGAATACGACGTGGGCTTCGACGACAGCGGCCGCCTGCACGGCATCAACTTCGACCTGGCCGGCAACTGCGGCTACTCGCCGGACCTGTCCGGTTCGATCGTCGACCGCGCCATGTTCCACTCCGACAACGCCTACTACCTGGGCGATGCCACGGTGCATGGCCACCGCTGCAAGACCAACACCGCCTCCAACACCGCCTACCGCGGCTTCGGCGGCCCACAGGGGATGGTCGCCATCGAGCAGGTGATGGACCATATCGCCCGCCATCTGGCGCTCGACCCGCTGGCGGTGCGCAAGGCCAACTACTACGGCAAGACCGAACGCAACGTCACCCACTACTACCAGACCGTTGAGCACAACATGCTCGAGGAGATGACCGCAGAGCTCGAGGCCAGCAGCGACTACCATGAGCGCCGCGAGTCGATCCGCCGTTTCAACGCCAACAGCCCGGTGCTGAAAAAAGGCCTGGCGCTGACCCCGGTCAAGTTCGGCATTTCGTTCACCGCCACCTTCCTCAACCAGGCCGGCGCGCTGATCCACATCTACACCGACGGCAGTATCCACCTGAACCACGGCGGCACCGAGATGGGCCAGGGCCTGAACACCAAGGTTGCCCAGGTGGTGGCAGAAGTGTTCCAGGTGGATTTCAACCGCATCCAGATCACCGCCACCAACACCGACAAGGTGCCCAACACCTCGCCGACCGCCGCATCCAGCGGCGCCGACCTGAACGGCAAGGCCGCGCAGAACGCCGCCGAGATCCTCAAGAAGCGCCTGACCGAGTTCGCCGCGCGGCATTACAACGTCACCGAGGAAGACATCGAGTTCCGCAACGGCCATGTGCGCGCCCGCGACCAGATCGTCAGCTTCGAGCAACTGGTGCAGCAGGCTTACTTCGCCCAGGTTTCGCTGTCGACCACCGGGTTCTACCGCACGCCGAAGATTTTCTACGACCGCAGCCAGGCACGCGGCCGGCCGTTCTACTACTTCGCCTTCGGCGCCGCCTGCGTCGAGGTGGTGGTGGACACCCTGACCGGCGAATACAAGATGCTGCGCGCCGACATCCTGCATGACGTGGGCGACTCGCTGAACCCGGCCATCGATATCGGCCAGGTCGAGGGCGGCTTCGTCCAGGGCATGGGCTGGCTGACCACCGAAGAACTGGTGTGGAACGCCAAGGGCAAGCTGATGACCAATGGCCCGGCCAGCTACAAGATCCCGGCGGTTGCCGATATGCCGATCGACCTGCGCGTGAAGCTGGTGGAAAACCGCAAGAACCCCGAGGACACGGTGTTCCATTCCAAGGCCGTGGGCGAGCCACCCTTCATGCTCGGCATCGCCGCCTGGTGCGCGATCAAGGACGCGGTGGCGAGCATCGCCGACTACCGCGTGCAGCCGAACATCGACGCGCCGTCGACGCCGGAGCGGGTGCTGTGGGGCTGCGAGCAGATGCGCAAGGCCGTGGCTGCGCAGCAGCCTGTGGAGCCCGCATTGGAAACCGTCACTCACTGACAACAAGGCCCCATGTGGGAGCGGGTTCACCCGCGAAGCAGGCACTGCGGTGCATGGCACCGGCTTCGCCGGTGTTCGCGGCGGTTCGACAGCTCGATGAACCCGCTCCCACAGGAACTACCGAGGATTCGGATCATGCACCAATGGATCAACGCCCTCGCCGATCACCAAGCCCGCGGCGAACCCTGCGTGCTGGTGACCATCATCGAAGAACGCGGCTCCACCCCACGCAACGCAGGCTCGAAGATGGTGGTCAGCGCCAGCGCGCTGTACGACACCATTGGCGGTGGCCACCTGGAATTCAAGGCGCTGCACATCGCCCGACAGATGCTCGAGGAGCACCGCTACACGCCACACCTGGAGCGTTTCAGCCTGGGTGCCAGCCTCGGCCAGTGCTGCGGCGGCGCCACGGTGCTGTTGTTCGAACCGATGAGCGGCGTGCAGGCACAAATCGCCGTGTTCGGCGCAGGCCATGTCGGCCGGGCTCTGGTACCCTTGCTCGCCGCGCTGCCCTGCCGGGTGCGCTGGATCGATTCGCGCGAACAGGAATTCCCCGAGCACATCCCCAACGGGGTGAGCAAGATCGTCAGCGAGGAGCCGGTCGACGAAGTCGCGGACCTGCCGCCAGGCAGCTACTGCATCGTCATGACCCACAACCACCAGTTGGATCTGGAACTGACCGCCGCCATTCTCAAACGCAATGATTTCACCTGGTTCGGCCTGATCGGCTCGAAGACCAAACGGGCCAAGTTCGAGCACCGCCTGCGCGAACGCGGCTACGAAGACGCACTGATGGCGCGGATGCGCTGCCCGATGGGCCTGGCCGAAGTGAAGGGCAAGCTGCCGATCGAGATCGCCGTGTCCATCGCCGCCGAAATCATTGCCACCTACAACGCCTGTTTCGGCCAGCACGACAGTGCCGCCAACGCAGGCCAAATCACCCAGTTGCTGCCGCCTTCCCGGCGCAGCCAGACCCTTTGACGAGCGTATTCATGACCGCAACCCGCAAAGCCTACCGAGCCGCCATCCTGCACAGCATCGCCGACCCCGCCGAGGTCGGCCTGGAAGCCTCCCAGGAATACTACGAGGATGGCCTGCTGGTAATCGACAACGGCCGCATCAAGGCCCTCGGCCACGCCAGCGAGCTGCTGCCGACGCTTGAGGCCGACATCGAGGTGGTGCACTACCAGGATGCCCTGATCACCCCGGGCTTCATCGACACCCATATCCACTTCCCGCAGACCGGCATGATCGGCTCCTACGGCGAACAGCTGCTGGACTGGCTGAACACCTACACCTTCCCCTGCGAGAAGCAGTTCGCCGACAAGGCCCATGCCGACAAGGTGGCGAAGATCTTCCTGCAGGAGCTGCTGCGCAACGGCACCACCACCGCCCTGGTGTTCGGCAGCGTGCACCCCGAGTCGGTCAACGCCCTGTTCGAGGAAGCCGAGCGCCTGGACCTGCGCCTGATCGCCGGCAAGGTGATGATGGACCGCAACGCCCCCGATTACCTGACCGACACCGCCGAATCCAGCTACACCCAGAGCAAGGCGCTGATCGAGCGCTGGCATGGCAAGGGCCGCCTGCACTACGCGGTCACGCCGCGCTTCGCCCCCACCAGCACCCCCGAACAACTGGCCTTGGCCGGCCAACTGCTCAAGGAGCACCCGGGCGTGTACATGCACACCCACCTGTCCGAGAACCTCAAGGAAATCGAGTGGGTGAAGGCGCTGTTCCCCGAGCAGAATGGCTACCTGGATGTCTACGACCACTTCGAGCTGCTCGGCGAGCGCTCGGTGTTCGCCCACGGCGTGCACCTGTGCGACGACGAATGCAAGCGCCTGGCGGAAACCGGCTCGGCCATCGCCTTCTGCCCGACCTCCAACCTGTTCCTGGGCAGCGGCTTGTTCAACCTGCCACAGGCCGAGCGTTTCAAGGTCAATGTGGGCCTGGGCACCGACGTCGGCGCCGGCACCAGCTTCTCGCTGCTCAACACCCTAAACGAGGCGTACAAGGTGATGCAGCTACAGGGCGCGCGCCTGCACCCGTTCAAGTCGCTGTACCTGGCCACCCTCGGCGGCGCCCGGGCACTGCGCCTGGACGACCGGATCGGCAGCCTGCGCCCGGGCAACGATGCCGACTTCGTGGTGCTCGACTACAAGGCCACGCCGCTGCTGGACTACCGCATCCAGCAGTCCAACAGCATCGAGGAAACCCTGTTCGTGCTGACCACCCTGGGCGATGACCGCACCGTGCGTGAAACCTACGCCGCCGGGCGTTGCGTGCACCAGCGCTGAGGCAAGCGGCCTGCCATCGCAGAGCAAGTCGCATCGGCGCACCGCCGCTCCCACAGTTCCACTGCGTGGGAGCGGGCTTGCCCCGCGATGAATCCTTGCCTGGCGCTAAGGTTGTTTTGCCAGCCCCCGGTACAGCGCGCCGCCGATCGCCGCCCCGATCAGCGGCGCCAACCAGAACAGCCACAGCTGCTGCAGCGCCCAGCCGCCGACGAACAAGGCCGGCCCGGTGCTGCGCGCCGGGTTGACCGAGGTATTGGTGACGGGAATCGAGATCAGGTGGATCAGGGTCAGCGCCAGGCCAATGGCAATAGGTGCAAAGCCGGCCGGTGCCCGGGCATCGGTGGCGCCCATGATGATCACCAGGAACATCGCGGTCATCACCACCTCACTGGTGAAGCCTGCCGCCAGGGTGTAGCCGCCCGGTGAATGCTCGCCATAGCCGTTCGAGGCCAGGCCGCTGGCCAGTTCGAAGCCGGCCTTGCCACTGGCGATGAAATAGATCACCGCTGCGGCCAGGATGGCGCCGATCACCTGGGCGATCACATAGGGCAGCAGCTCTTTTGCCGGGAACCGCCCGCCCACCACCAACCCGAACGACACCGCCGGGTTGAGGTGACAACCAGAGATATGGCCAATGGCGAACGCCATGGTCAGGACAGTCAGGCCAAACGCGAAGGCGACACCGAGAACACCGATGCCGACAGGTGAGCTGGCGGCCAGTACCGCGCTGCCGCAACCACCCAGCACCAGCCAGAAAGTGCCGACCAGTTCGGCACCCATGCGTACACCGAGGGACGTAGTCATGAACCTCTCCTCAAGCCATTGGACGCAACGTTTTGCGCAAGCCCAACCACATTGAAAAGGGGTTTGCAACTAGTAAATCTATCAGGGATCCGGCAGAAGGCCAGTCACGAAAAAAGGCCCATTCGCGGGCAAACCCGCTCCCCAGGTACGCTGACTTGCTCGAAGGCAACGACATTCCTGTGGGAGCGGGTTTACCCGCGAAAGGGCCTTGGACTATGCAGGCAAACGATCAACCCTTGGCGGTGGCCTTGGGCTTTTTCAGCAGATGCGAGAACACTGCATGCAGGTCGTCCGACGCGCTCTCCTCGTCGAGGTTGAGCTTGCTGTCGATATGGTCCATGTGATGCATCATCAGGCTTACCGCCTGCTGGGCATCACGGGCCTCGATGGCGTCGATCAGTTGCATGTGCTCGTCGTAGGAGCAGTGCGAGCGGTTGCCGCTTTCATACTGGGCGATGATCAGCGAGGTCTGCGACACCAGGCTGCGCTGGAAGCTCACCAGCGGGGCATTGCCTGCGGCTTCGGCCAGCTTGAGGTGGAATTCGCCGGAAAGGCGGATGCCGGCGCCACGGTCGCCACGGGAGAAGCTGTCACGCTCTTCGCGCACCATCTGACGCAATTCGTTGAGCTGCTCGAGGGTGGCGTGCTGCACGGCCAGCTCGGTGATTGCACGTTCGACCATGCGCCGCGAGAAGAACACCTGGCGCGCTTCTTCCACCGTGGGGCTTGCCACTACCGCGCCGCGGTTGGGCCGCAGCAGCACCACGCTTTCATGGGCCAGGCGCGACAGCGCACGGCGGATGATGGTACGGCTGACGCCGAAGATCTCGCCCAGTGCCTCCTCGCTCAACTTGGTGCCCGGCGCCAGGCGCTGCTCGAGGATCGCCTCGAAGATGTGCGCGTAGACGATGTCGTCCTGGGTACCGCTGCGGCCGGCCTTGCCAGTGCGCACAGGTTTTTTCAGAGGTTGCAGCTGTTCGTTCATGGGCTCTCGAGCACAAGGGATCTGCCAGTCGGACCGTGACTGTACTACCTGTCAGCGGGTGGAGGGCAAGTCCTGGAAGTAGGTGGTGGACCAAGGTATGGCGCCATTGTACACAGGCTGACCCGATTCTGCAGGGGGCCTTTAACCTATATAGCCGTTGTACGGCAGTTTGTGCGCACAAAAGATAAAACATTATTTGCATTCTTTGTACACAAAAGCATAATCCTGCGAGCAACTTCCTGACCCGCAAGTCAACAAAATGGTCGGACGTCTGCCACACCCCCTCGCGGAGCCCCCAAGTGCATTGCTCAGGACCAGGCTTCGAACAACAAGAAAGACTTGAGGAGTACTCGCTGTGGAAAGCCGCAAATCCGAAGCCCCTACGCTGGATATCGCTGCGCCGCCCGAAACGGGTTGGCTGGAGCGGATTTTCAAACTCAAGCGACATGGCACAACCGTCCGCACCGAACTGATAGCCGGGGTGACCACCTTCATCACCATGGCCTACATCATCTTCGTCAACCCCAACATCATGGCCGACGCCGGCATCGATCACGGGGCGGCCTTCGTCGCCACCTGCATCGCCGCGGCGCTGGGCTGCCTGCTGATGGGCCTGTACGCCAACTGGCCGGTGGGCCTTGCGCCCGGCATGGGCCTCAACGCCTTCTTCACCTACACCGTGGTCGGCACCATGGGCTACACCTGGCAGGCCGCGCTGGGTGCGGTGTTCATCTCGGGCGTGCTGTTCATGTTCCTCACCCTGTCACGGGTGCGCGAGTGGCTGCTCAACAGCATCCCGGTGAGCCTGCGCCATGCCATGGGGGCCGGCGTCGGATTGTTCCTCGGGCTGATCGGCCTGAAAACCGCAGGCATCGTCGTCGACAGCCCGGCCACCCTGATCAAGCTCGGCTCGCTGCATGAGCCCGGCCCGCTGCTGGCGGCCGTGTGCTTCCTGATGATCGCAATCCTCAGCTACAAACGGGTGTTCGGTGCGATCCTCATCAGCATCATCAGCGTCACCCTGGCCGGCTGGGGCCTGGGGCTGGTCAAGTTCGGCGGGGTGATGTCGATGCCACCGAGCCTGGCGCCGACCTGGATGGCGATGGATGTGGCGGGCGTGTTCAACGTCAGCATGATCAGCGTGGTCTTCGCCTTCCTGTTCGTGCACATGTTCGACACCGCCGGCACCCTGATGGGCGTCGCCCAGCGCGCCGGCCTGGTGGCGGCCGACGGGCGCATCGAGAACCTGTCGCGGGCGCTGAAGGCCGACAGCGCCTCCAGCGTGTTCGGTGCCGCGGTGGGCGTGCCACCGGTCACCAGTTACGTCGAAAGCGCCGCAGGCGTCGCCGCCGGTGGCCGCACCGGCCTGACAGCCGTGGTGGTTGGCCTGCTGTTCGTCGCTGCGATGTTCTTCGCGCCGCTGGCGGGCATGATCCCGGCCTATGCCACCGCCGGTGCGCTGATCTATGTGGCGATGCTGATGATGGGCAGCATGGCGCACATCGAATGGGACGAAGCCACCGACAGCATCCCGGCAATCGTCACGGTGATCATGATGCCGCTGACCTTCTCGGTCGCTGACGGCATCGCCCTGGGCTTCATCAGCTATGTGGCACTGAAGGCAGGTACTGGCAAGTTGAAGGAAGTTTCGCCGAGCCTGTGGGTGCTCAGCGTGATCTTCATCGCCAAGTTCGTGTTCCTGTAAAGCGCTGACATCCTGGCCTGGCGCTGGTGCCGGGCCGGGGTGTCATGCAAGCTCCGCCTCGACCCGATCCCGGCCACCCTGCTTGGCCGCATACACCCCCGCATCCGCCCGCAGCAACAGTGCATCGGCCCCCTCCCCGTCGCGCCAGCCTGCCACGCCAAAGCTCGCCGTCACTCGCCCGACACCTTCGATCGGCACATTGCGCACGCCCTGCCACAGCTCCAGCGCCAGCAGGCGCGCCTGCTCGGCATTGCTGCCCGGGCACAGCACCATGAACTCCTCGCCGCCCAACCGGCAGAACACATCGGTGCGCCGCAAACGCTGGCTGATCCGCTGGCACAGGCTGCGCAGCACCAGGTCGCCCACCGCGTGGCCGAACTGGTCGTTGATCCGTTTGAAATGATCGATATCGAGCATGATCACCGCCAGATCCAGCCCGTCCCGCTGGGCACGGTCGAGCTCATTGCGCAGGCGCTCCTGGAAATAGCGGCGGTTGTGGATACCGGTAAGGGAATCGGTGATCGACAAGGCGCGCAGCTCCTCCTCCACCCGCTTAAGGTCGGAGATATCGGTCAGGTAGCCATGCCAGAGGGTGCAACCGTGGTCACCGATTTCCGGCGTTGCCTCGCCGCGCACCCAGCGCAGGCCGGCCCGGGGCAAGCACACCCGGTACTCCTCGCGCCAGGGTGTAAGGTGCTCGGCGGAATACCGCACCGAACGCCGCACCCGCTCCAGATCATCAGGATGGATGCGCTCGAACACCACCGTGGCGTCCTGCTGCAGCAGCGCCAGGTCGACTTCGTAGATGTCGTGCAGGCCTTGGCTTGCATAAGGGAAACACGAGCGCCCGTCGGCATCCAGGCGGTACTGGTAGATGCCGCCGGGCACCTCGGCACTGAGCTTCTCCAGCAATCGATCGCGCGCTGCCAGCGCCTCGTGCACTCGACGCCGCTCGGTGACGTCGATGCAGATCGCCAGGTAGCCCACCCACAACCCCTGCTCATCGAGCACCGCGGTCACCAGCATATTGGCCAGCAGGTGGCTGCCATCCTTGCGCACCAGGGTCCATTCGCCGGGCTCCGCGCCGCCCTCCTGCACGGTCTCGGCGAACATCGCCTGGCCCGCGCCAACCTCGCGCCCATAACGCAGGCTCAGGGCATGGGCACGACGATGCAGCTCTTCGGGCTGCACCAGGTCCTCGAGGGTGAGCACGCCCAGCGCTTCCTCCGCCGAATAGCCAAGCAGGCGTTCGGCACCGGCATTGAAAGTACCGATCACGCCCTTGAGGCTGGTGGCGATGATCGCCACCTGAGTCGCGGCGTCGAGCACACTGCGTAGCTGGTTGTGGGTTTCACGCAACGACTGCTCGCTGATGCGCAGCTCAGTGGTACGCCGGGCCACCAGATCAAGAGCACGCTGGCGCTGGCTGAACAGGCTGTAGAGCAAGGTCGCCAGCAGCAGGCTGAGCAAACCGCCAAGCAGACCTACCACCTGCACCGCCGCCGAGCGGTTGGCGGCCATGAAATCCACGCTGGGGCGGATGTCGAGCTGGTAGTGGTGATCGGCCAGGTGCAGCAGGTGGGTGCTGGCCAGGGCCATGCGCGCCATCTGGTTGCCAGAGTCGAACAGCACCTCGTGGCCAGCCTCGGTGGACAGATCGAGGATCCGCACCACCAGGTTGTCGTCCGCCACCGTCGGCAAGCTCTCGACGATCAACTGCCGCAGGCTGAGCAGCGCCATGACATAGCCGCTGGGCGGGCTACCGGCCGGCGCCGATTCGGCGAACACCGGCGCCACCATCAGCAGGCCACGGCTGTAGGCCGGATCGACGCTGAGCATGTCCAGCGGCTCGGACACCGCCATGCTGCCGGGGGCCATGGCCCTGGCCAGGGTCGCCGCGCGTTTCGGCTGGCCGAGCAGGTCCAGGCCATAGGGCTGCCCCTGCTGGCTGGAAGCCTGGTTGTACAGCACCGGGTAGTAGTGGTCGCGCGCGGGTGCCGCCTGCCAGCCGCCTTGCGCGCCCTGGTCACGGATCTGGTAGCGCTGCGCGAGCAATTCGCTGGCGCGCTGCTCGAAGGCTTCACGCTGCCCTGCTTCCACCCGCGGCGCCCAGGAATAGGCCTGGGTGCGGTGCAGCAGCGGGCGGGCATAGCCGTCGAACTCGCGGGGGGTGATTTCGTTGGAGAAGTCGAAGAACCGGCGCAGGCCATCAAGGCGCTGCTCCTGTTCCTGGAAACGCTCGGCGATGCGGCTGTAGCGCTCGCCGGCCAGCAGTTCGAAGCGTTGGCGCAACTGCTGCTTGTAGAAGCTCTGGGTGGCAATGGCCAATGCAGCCGTGAGCAGGCCGCCGGCGACCAGCGCCGCCAGGGCCACGCCCCAGGCCGACAGCTCGTCACCGAGCAGGCCAAACCACTTCGCAGGTACACCCGCATTCGCCATAAAGGACTCTCTAAAACATCAGCGTCCTGCGAATGTATTAACCCTTAAGTGCTTTATAGCCACTGGCCAGCAGTCGCGCAATGTACCTCATCGTCTTAGCGCAGACGCAGTTGCCAGGCGCGGTGGATGCGGTTGTTGCGGGCGAAGTCCGGGTCCAGGGTCTGGGCGCTGATTTCCTCCACCGCATAACGCGTGGCCAGGTGCTCGTCGAGCTGGAACTTGCGGAAGTTGTTGGAGAAATACAGCACGCCGCCCGGTGCCAGGCGAGCCATGGCCAGGTCCAGCAGCTCGACATGGTCACGCTGCACGTCGAACACACCTTCCATGCGCTTGGAGTTGGAGAAGGTCGGCGGGTCGATGAAGATCAGGTCGTAGCTGTCCGTGGCGCTCTGCAGCCAGGCCATGACATCGCCCTGCTCCAGGCGGTTGCGCTCGGAGAAGCCGTTCAGCGACAGGTTGCGCCGCGCCCAGTCCAGGTAGGTTTTCGACAGGTCGACGCTGGTGGTGCTGCGCGCGCCGCCCTTGGCCGCGTGCACGGTGGCCGTGGCGGTGTAGCAGAACAGGTTGAGGAAGCGCTTGCCTTCGGCCTCGCGCTGGATGCGCATGCGCATCGGGCGGTGGTCGAGGAACAGGCCGGTGTCCAGGTAGTCGGTGAGGTTGACCAGCAGCTTGACGCCGCCTTCGCTGACTTCCTGGAAGCGCCCTTCGGTGGCCTGGCGCTCGTACTGGCGCGTGCCGCTCTGGCGCTCGCGGCGCTTGAGCACCACGCGCTGCTGATCGACACCCAGCGCCTGGGGAATGGCCGCCAGGGCATCGAGCAGGCGCGCCTGGGCCTTGTCCGGGTCGATGGAACGCGGGGCGGCGTATTCCTGCACATGCACCCAGTCGTGGTACAGGTCGACGGCCACGGCGTACTCAGGCATGTCGGCATCGTAGACCCGGTAGCAGTCGACTTTTTCACGGCGGGCCCATTTGCCCAGCTGCTTGAAGTTCTTCTGCAGGCGGTTGGCGAACATCTGCGCGCCTTCGGACAGGCGCGCTGGCTCGCTGGCCTGCGGCGCCGGGCGACGCTCCTGGCCCTCTTCAACCTGGGCCTGGCGCCGCTCGCCGGTGACGAACTGGTCGGGCTGCAACTTGAACAGCAGCAGTTTGCAAGGCAAGGCGCCGTTCCAGAACGCGTATTGCTTGTGGCTACGGATACCCATGCGCTTGCCCAGCTCGGGCGCGCCGGTGAACACCGCCGCTTCCCAGCCCATGCAGGCCTGGCGCAGGCGCTCGCCAAGGTTCTGGTAGAGGTACAGCAGGCTGGCTTCATCACCCAGCCGCTCGCCATAGGGCGGGTTGCTGATTACCAGGCCTTTCTGGTTCTGGTCCGGGCGCGGCTCGAAACTGGCCACCTCGCCCTGGTAGATCTTCACCCAGTCACCCAGGCCTGCGCGCTCGACGTTGTTGCGCCCCGGCTGGATCAGCCGCGGGTCGGCTTCGTAGCCGCGAATCCACAGCGGCGGCTTGGCCAGGCCGGCCTGGGCACGGGCCTGGGCCTCTTCGTGCAGCTTGCGCCACAGCGCCGGCACATGGCCGAGCCAGGCGCTGAAACCCCAGCGCTCGCGCTTGAGGTTAGGGGCCATGTCGGCGGCGATCATGGCCGCCTCGACCAGGAAGGTGCCCACACCGCACATCGGGTCGGCCAGAGCGCCGCCCTGGGCGGCAATGCGCGGCCAGCCGGCGCGGATCAACACCGCCGCCGCCAGGTTTTCCTTGAGCGGCGCCGCGCCTTGCTGCAGGCGGTAGCCGCGCTGGTGCAGGCTGTGGCCGGACAGGTCCAGGGAAAGGATCGCCTCGCCACGGTCCAGGCGCAGGTGCACGCGCACATCCGGGTCGATTTTTTCCACCGACGGGCGCAGGCCTTCACGGTTGCGCAGCTTGTCGACGATCGCATCCTTGACCTTCAGCGCGCCGAAGTGGGTGTTGTCGATGCCCGAGCCATGGCCGCTGAATTCCACCGCCAAGGTGCCATCGGCAGCCAGGTGGTCGGCCCAATCCACCGCGTTGACCCCGTCATAGAGGTCATCGGCGTTCTTCATCGGGAAGCGCTTGAGCACCAGCAGCACGCGGTTGGCCAGGCGCGACCAGAGGCACAGGCGGTAGGCGGTTTCCATGTCGGCCTCGCCGCGGATGGCCGAGGTGTGCTCACGCACCTCGGTCAGGCCCAGCTCCCGGGCCTCTTCGACGAGCAGGCCTTCGAGGCCCTTGGGGCAGGTGAGATAAAGTTCGATACGGTCCGACATGGGTAATCCAGAGCCTTTGGCTAAGTAGATGGCAGCCGACGCATCGGCCTGCCGAGGTTTTCCCGCACGCCCTTTCAGCAGGCGCCCAGGTGGCCCGCGAGCGGTCTCGCCAGGCCTGGCCGCCCGACGTAACCTGCCCTCGCCGGGTGGCGAAAAAGGCTTTGATCGTCGAGCAGTATGAAAATTCGCGCACTGCGGGCCCTGATGTGACCCTTCGTCGCATTACCAATTATTACAAGCCATCGACCAGACACGCTGGCCAATTGACGTCAATGCTGACTAAACCCTGATCATAGCGGGCCCAACGGCAAACAAGGTTGAGTCGCATTTATTTACTTATCCTTTCACCCTCGGAAAGGTTACGTCCTTATGACAAAACGATCATTCACACTGTGACTCGCATTCGTTAGAACTGATCTCAGGTCGCCTCGCAACGGGGCGACACCTTCAGCCCGCCACGCCGGCAGCGGGCGCACACCGGCAGAACGATTCTGCCCGGCCTCGTAGAGGCCGACGGGACATTACAGTCAACAAGTGAGGGCAACACCCTATGAGAAGACTTAAGCGTGATCCGTTGGAAAGAGCATTTTCACGTGGCTACCAGTATGGGGTCACCGGCAAATCCCGCGAACTTTGCCCATTTACTCTACCTTCCGTACGCCAAGCCTGGATCAACGGCTGGCGCGAAGGACGCGGCGATAACTGGGACGGCATGACCGGCACCGCTGGCATCCATAGACTCAACGAAAATCACGCCGTTGGCTGATCGAGGACACTGAATTCGAGTTACCATGCGCGCCCCATCCGGGCGGCGGGCTACGGCCCAGGGGGCCCCATGCGGGGCCCCTTTTTCATGGCCGCTTATTGCCGAGGCATGGCCGCGATGGCATCCACCGCCTCGCGGATCAGCGCCGGGCCCTTGTAGATGAAGCCCGAGTAAATCTGCACCAGGCTTGCACCGGCGGCGATCTTCTCAGCCGCGTGACGGCCTTCGGTGATGCCACCGGCGGCGATGATCGGCAGCTTGCCACCCAGCTCACTCGCCAGCACTTTCACTGTGTGGGTGCTCTTTTCCAGCACCGGCGCGCCCGACAGGCCGCCCGCCTCGCCACCGAACGGCAGCCCTTCGACACCCTCACGGCCCAGGGTGGTGTTGGTGGCGATCACCGCGTCCATCCCCGACTCCATCAGCGCGGCAGCCACCAGCGCGGTTTCTTCATCGCTCATGTCCGGGGCGATCTTGATCGCCAGTGGCACGCGCTTGCCGTTGCTCACCGCCAACTGCTCACGGCGCTCGGCCAGGGCATCGAGCAACTGCTTGAGCGAATCACCGAACTGCAGCGAGCGCAGGCCCGGGGTGTTCGGTGAGCTGACGTTGACGGTGATGTAGCTGGCGTCGTTGTAGACCTTCTCCAGGCAGATCAGGTAATCGTCCTGGGCCCGCTCGACCGGGGTGTCGAAGTTCTTGCCGATATTGATGCCCAGCACGCCGGTGTAGCGTGCGGCCCGCACCCGCGCCAGCAGGTGGTCGACGCCCATGTTGTTGAAGCCCATGCGGTTGATGATTGCGGTGGCTTCCGGCAGGCGGAACAGGCGCGGCTTGGGGTTGCCCGGCTGCGGGCGCGGGGTGATGGTGCCGATCTCGACGAAACCGAAGCCCAACTGGGCGAAACCGTCGATGGCCGCGCCATTCTTGTCCAGGCCAGCGGCCAGGCCCACCGGGTTGGCGAAGTTCAAGCCCATGACGCTCACCGGCAACGCCGCCGGCTGCTTGCACAGCAGGCCGTTGAGGCCAAGGCGGCCACCGGCACCGATCAGGTCCAGCGACAGGTCGTGGGAGGTTTCCGGGGAGAGCTTGAACAGCAGCTGGCGGGCCAGGGTATACATGGGCGGGCGGACTCGCGGTGAGTGAGGGGTGCGATTATAGCCAGCGCATCGCCGGGGCGACAGGGCCATGGCACATGGGTTGCTTCAACAACCCCATGCAGCCCCCGCAGAACGCCCGAGGATCCACGTGAATACAGCTCCCCCGACATCGCCACTGGCCTGGGTCAACGGCAGCGACGCACCGGAAAAGCCCAGCCTGAACATCGGTTTCATGGCCCTGAGTGATTGCGCTTCGGTGGTGGTCGCTGCCACCCAGGGCTTCGCCCAGCAACAGGGCCTTACCCTCAACCTGCAGCGCCAGGCCTCCTGGGCCGGGCTGCGCGACAGGCTGGTCAGCGGCGAACTGGACGCTGCGCACTGCCTGTACGGCCTGGTCTACGCCGTGCAGTTGGGCGTGGGCGGCGGGCCGGCCAATGACATGGCGGTGCTCATGGGCCTGAACCAGAACGCCCAGGCCATCAACCTGTCCGCTGCCTTGCAGCGCAAGGGCGTGACCAACCCCGAGGCACTGGCGCGGCTGGCGCACCAGGGCGGTGCGCGCCTGACCTTCGCCCAGACCTTCCCCACCGGCACCCACGCCATGTGGCTGTATTACTGGCTGGCCAGCCAGGGCATCCACCCCTTGCATGACGTCAACAGCGTGGTGGTGCCGCCGGCACAGATGGTCGCCCACTTGCAGGCCGGGCGCATCGATGGCTTTTGCGTCGGCGAGCCGTGGTCGGCCGAGGCCATCGCCCAAGGCCAGGGTTTCACCCTCGCCACCAGCCAGTCGATCTGGCCGGACCACCCGGAAAAGGTCCTGGCCTGCGCGCGCAGTTTCGCCGAGCAATACCCAAACAGCGCTCGCGCGCTGATCAAGGCGATCCTCGCCGCCAGCCGCTTCATCGAAAGCAGCACCGAGAACCGTCGCGGCGCCGCTCAGTTGCTCAGTGGCAGCGCCTACCTGGACACCTCGGCCAGCAGCATCGAGCCACGCCTGCTGGGCGATTACCAGGACGGCCTGGGCAACCGCTGGCAAGACCGCCATGCCCTGCGCCTGTTCGACCAGGGGCGTGCCAACCTGCCCTACCTGTCCGACGGCATGTGGTTCATGACCCAGTTCCGCCGCTGGGGCATCCTGCGCGACGACCCGGACTACCTCGCCGTGGCGCGCCAGGTCCAGCAACTGGCGCTGTACCGTGAGGCCGCCGACGCACTGGGCGTGCCCTGCGCCGACCTGCCGATGCGCAGCAGCCAGCTGATCGACGGCAGCCGCTGGGACGGCAGCGATCCGTACGGCTACGCGCGCAGCTTCAGGCTGCACGCCCTGGACGCGGCGCCCGACGCCCGCGTTGGCCTGTGAGGAGCCGACCATGCTGCGCATCCTGCTGATCGACGATACCGAAAAGAAAGTCGGCCGCCTCAAGGCCGCATTGGTCGAGGCCGGCTTCGATGTGATCGAAGCCCCTGGCCTGACCATCGACCTGCCGGCCTGCGTCGAAACGGTGCACCCCGACGTGGTGCTGATCGATACCGAGTCACCAGGCCGTGATGTGATGGAGCAGGTGGTGCTGGTCAGCCGCGACCGGCCCCGCCCCATCGTGCTGTTCACTGACGAACACGACCCAGGGGTGATGCGCCAGGCGATCCAGGCCGGGGTCAGCGCCTACATCGTCGAAGGCATCCACGCCGCGCGCCTGCAGCCGATCCTCGACGTGGCCATGGCCCGCTTCGAAAGTGACCAGGCGCTCAAGGCCCAGTTGCTGGCCCGCGACCTGCAGTTGGCCGAGCGCAAGCGCATCGAGCAGGCCAAGGGCTTGCTGATGAAGATGAAAGACTGCAATGAAGAGCAGGCCTACACCCTGATGCGGCGCCAGGCCATGAGCCGCCAGCAGAAGCTGATCCAGGTGGCCGAACAGATCATCGCCATGTCGGAGATGCTCGGCTGAAGGCCAGCCCTGCCTGTGGGAGCGGGTTTACCCGCGAAGATGACACCTCGGTGCTTGGCACGGGCTATGCCCGTGTTCGCGGGTGAATCGCAGCGGCGAACCGCCGCTCCCACAGGGATCGCCCAGTTGTTTGAATGGCGAGCAAGACAGTTGCTCCCAGCCCCCTGTAAAAAGCCGGCAGGCAACATTGGCCCGCCTCTTGCTCAGTCAAACCCAGGTAGCCAACGGCGGTTGCCCCCATACCCCGACAAAGACGTCGCTCCCCCTCCACGCCAGTGGACCGGGCAGCGGCGTCTTTTTCGTTTCCGCCCCTGTGTTGCACGCCGAACGAGGTGTTCGATGAATACGAGCTTCTGGAAATCCGGGCATGTGCCCACCCTGTTCGCCGCCTTCCTGTATTTCGACCTGAGCTTCATGGTCTGGTACCTGCTCGGCCCCATGGCGGTGCAGATCGCCACCGACCTGCAACTGAGCGCCCAGCAACGCGGCCTGATGGTCGCCACGCCAATCCTTGCCGGTGCGCTGCTGCGCTTCGCCATGGGCCTGCTGGTCGATCGCCTGTCGCCCAAGACCGCCGGCCTGATCGGCCAGGTGGTGGTGATCGTCGCCCTGGCCTGCGCCTGGCACCTGGGCGTGCACAGCTTCGAGCAGGTGCTGCTGTTGGGCGTGTTCCTTGGCGTTGCCGGCGCCTCGTTCGCCGTTTCGCTGCCCCTGGCGTCGCAGTGGTACCCACCCCAGCACCAGGGCAAGGCCATGGGCATCGCCGGTGCCGGCAACTCCGGCACCGTGTTCGCCGCGCTGCTGGCGCCGGTGCTGGCGGCGGCCTACGGCTGGAACAACGTGTTCGGTTTCGCCCTGCTGCCGCTGTTGCTGACCCTGGTGCTGTTCGCGCTGCTGGCCCGCAACGCCCCCGAACGGCCAAAACCCAAGGCCATGGCCGATTACCTCAAAGCGCTGGGTGACCGCGACAGCTGGTGGTTCATGTTCTTCTACAGCGTCACCTTCGGCGGCTTCATCGGCCTGGCCAGCACCCTGCCCGGCTACTTCAACGACCAGTACGGCCTGAACCCGGTGACTGCCGGCTACTACACCGCGGCCTGCGTGTTCGCCGGCAGCCTGATGCGCCCGCTGGGCGGCGCCCTGGCCGACCGCTTCGGTGGCATCCGCACCCTGCTGGGCATGTACAGCGTGGCGGCGGTTTGCATTGCCGCAGTCGGCTTCAACCTGCCCAGCGCCGCAGCGGCACTGGCCCTGTTCGTCAGTGCCATGCTCGGGTTGGGCGCCGGCAATGGCGCGGTGTTCCAGCTGGTGCCGCAGCGCTTCCGTCAGGAGATCGGGGTGATGACCGGGCTGATCGGCATGGCCGGCGGTATCGGTGGCTTCCTGCTGGCCGCAGGCCTGGGCACCGTCAAGCAACACACCGGCGACTACCAGATGGGCCTGTGGCTGTTCGCCAGCCTGGGCCTGCTCGCCTGGTTCGGCCTGCACGGCGTCAAGCAGCGCTGGCGCACCACCTGGGGCTCGGCAGCAGTCACTGCGGCGCGGGTCTGAGTGGTCGCCATGAGCCTGCAACTGAGCTTCGCCCAGGCCTCTGCCACCGGGCCCCGCGCAGAGAACCAGGACGCTTTGCGCCTGGTCACGCCCGCACCGGAACTGGCCGCAAGCAAAGGCTATCTGTTCGCCCTCGCCGACGGTGTCAGCCAGTGCGCCGACGGCGGCCTGGCGGCACGCGCCAGCCTGCAGGCCCTGGCCCTGGATTACTACGCCACGCCTGCCACCTGGGGCGTGGCCCAGGCCCTGGACCGGCTGTTGCTGGCCCAGAACCGCTGGCTGCGCGCCCAGGGCAACGGCCAGCCGCTGCTGACCACCCTCAGTGCCCTGGTGCTGCGCGGGCGACGCTTTACCCTCGCCCACGTCGGCGACTGCCGCGTCTACCGCTGGCACGAGGGCCAGTTGCACTGCCTGAGCGAGGACCATGTCTGGGACCAGCCCGGCATGCAGCACGTACTCAAGCGCGCACTGGGGCTGGACCAGCACCTGCTGGTCGACTATCTGGACGGCGAGTTGCACCACGGCGAACGCTTCCTGCTGCTCAGCGATGGTGTCTGGGCCAGCCTGGGCGACCAGCGGATCCAGGCCATCCTGCGCGAACACCCCGACCTGCAGGACGCCGTCGACACCCTGGTGGCCACCGCCCACCACAGCGGCAGCCAGGACAATGCCAGCGCACTGCTGATCAGTATCGACGAGCTGGGTGCCGCCAATCTTGGCGACACCCTGGCGCAATTGCAGCAGTGGCCCTTGCCTGGCCCGTTGCGTGACGGGCAGATGATCGATGGTTGGCGGGTCGAGGGGGTGCTGGCACAGAGTCGGCAATCATTGCTGTACCGAGTACATGACGCACTTGGCCAGGCCTGGCTGCTCAAGACCCTGCCGCAAACCCGTGATCATGAAGCGGGGGCCGCCCAGGCCCTGCTGCTGGAGGAATGGTTCCTGCGCCGGGTCGCCGGCCGCCACTTCCCCGAGGTGCACCCGGCGGGCCAGCGCCAGCATCTGTATTACCTGATGCGCGAATACCCAGGCACCACACTGGCCGCAATGCTTGCAGAGCACGGCCCGCTGCCCCTGCCCCAGTGGCTGGAGATGGCGCGCCAGTTGCTGCAGGCCGTCGGTGTGCTGCACCGGCGCAACCTGCTACACCGCGATATCAAGCCTGAGAACCTGCACCTGGGCAGTGACGGTCAGCTACGCCTGCTGGACTTTGGCCTGGCGTACTGCCCGGGCCTTTGCGAAGACCAGCCGCACAGCCTGCCCGGCACCCCGTCCTACATCGCCCCAGAGGCGTTCGATGGCCAACCGCCGAGCCCGCGCCAGGACCTCTACGCCGTGGGCGTGACGCTCTACTACCTGCTGACGGGCCACTACCCCTACGGCGAAGTCGAGGCGTTCCAGCGCCCGCGCTTCACCGTACCGGTCAACCCCGGCCGCTACCGCCCCGACCTGCCCGATTGGTTGCAACGCAACCTGGAGCAGGGGCTGGCCGCTGATCCTGCGCAACGTTTCGAGACCGCCGAGCAGTGGCTATTGCTGCTCGAACGCGGCGACCGCCAGGTGCTGCCCGACCGCCCGCGCCCCCTGTTGGAGCGTGAGCCACTGAAGGTCTGGCGCAGCCTGGCGCTGCTGTCCTTGCTGTTCAACCTGATCCTGCTGTTCGCCCTGTTCAAGGGTTGAGTGGCACCTGTCGATGAGGAACACCCGATGAATGCGAAAGTCTGGTTGGTTGGCGCCGGCCCTGGCGACCCCGAACTGCTCACCCTCAAGGCTGTCCGCGCGCTGGGCCAGGCCCAGGTGGTGATGATCGACGACCTGGTCAACCCGGCCATATTGGCGCACTGCCCGCAGGCACGGGTGATTGCCGTGGGCAAGCGCGGCGGTTGCCGCTCCACCCCACAGGCCTTCATCCAGCGCCTGATGCTGCGCCACGCCCGCCAGGGGCGCTGCGTGGTGCGGCTCAAGGGCGGCGACCCGTGCATCTTCGGCCGCGCGGGCGAAGAAGCGCTGTGGCTGCGCGGCCACGGCATCGAAGTGGAGGTGGTCAACGGCATCACCGCCGGGCTGGCCGGGGCCACCCAATGCGACATTCCGCTGACGCTGCGCGGCGTCAGCCGTGGCGTGACGCTGTTGACCGCGCACACCCAGGACGACAGCGAACTGAACTGGCAAGCACTGGCCCAGGGCGGCACGACCCTGGTGCTGTATATGGGCGTGGCGCGGCTGGAGCAGATTCGCCGTGGCCTGCTGCAAGGCGGGATGGCGCCCGGCACGCCGGTGGCGATGATCGAGAATGCCTCATTGCCGCAGCAACGCGAGTGCCGTAGCCACCTGGCGGCACTGGAGGAGGACGCCTTGGCCTTTGGCTTGCGCAGCCCGGCAATTCTGGTAATCGGTGAGGTGGTGGGGGCAGTGCAAGCGGGTATCGAGCGTTTTCGTGCCTTGGCAGGCTGACACGCCGCAAATATCCCAGGCAAAGAAAAACCCGGCCGAGGCCGGGTTTTTCGTGAAGCTTCAAACCAATTACTTGGCCTGGGCTTCTACCTGAGCTTCTACGCGACGGTTAACGGCGCGGCCAGCTTCGGTGGCGTTGTCGGCGACCGGACGGGTCTCACCGTAGCCAACCGAGTCAACACGGCTGGATTCGATGCCGTACTGCTGGGTCAGGACCTGCTTGACAGCGCCAGCACGACGCTCGGACAGCTTCTGGTTGTAAGCGTCTGGGCCGACGGAGTCAGTGTGACCTTCCACGGTGGTGGTGGTCTGTGGGTACTGCTTCATGAAGTCAGCCAGGTTCTTGATGTCGCCGTAGCTGTTAGGCTTGACGACCGACTTGTCGAAGTCGAACTTGACGTCCAGCTCAACGCGAACGACTTCGGCAACAGCCGGGCAGCCATCAGCGTCAACGGTAACGTTGGCTGGGGTGTCAGGGCACTTGTCGACGTTGTCGCAAACGCCGTCGTTGTCGCTGTCGGAGCAGACTTCAGCAACTGGAGCTGGAGCGGCTTCGGCGTGCTTCGGGCTACCGCCGAAGTTCAGGCCGATACCAACGCTCGGGGCCCACTCGGTGTCGCCCTGGTCGATGTTGTACTGAGCTTCAACGCCGGCACGGGCGTAGAACATGTCAGTGATGTACCACTTGGCGCCAGCGCCAACGTTGGCGAAGGTGGACTGGTTACGACCACCACGGCCGGTCTGGCCGAGCGACTGGTGGGAGAAACCGGCCGAAACGTATGGACGGATGGCATCGTACGGGTTGTTGAAGTGGTACAGAGCGTCCAGGGCGGTGTTCGAGCCCTTGATGTTCTTGCCGTCTTCGCCACGTGCGTTGTGAACTTCGTCGTAGCCCAGACGCAGTTCAACGTCGTCGGTCAGGAAGTAACCAACCGAACCGCCGAACAGGTTGCCGTCGTTCTTGAAGTCGCGCTGGCTGTCGAAGAATTCTTTCTTGTAGAAGCCTTCAACCTCAACGGCGCCTTGACCTTGTGCCAGAGCGCCAAACGAAGTGGCGGCTACAAGCGAACCAATGGCCAAGCCCAAGGTGTTTTTCAATTTCATCCGTTAAATCCCCATCTGGTGATAGTTAAGCAGTCCCACCAACATCCGGGGGACAACTCGACGGCAAGTCTAGCAGAACTCGCCGGTTGGTTAGAGATATTTGAACGCCACTAAGTTTCAGTGAGCCCAGCAAATTTCTCTCTAAGCTTGTCGAGCGCACGCTTGTAGCGCATTTTCGTGGCGCTCAGGCCCATGTGCATGATGTCAGCGATCTCCTGGAATTCCAGCTCTGCGACAAATCGCAGCACCAGGATTTCCCGGTCGATCGGGTTCACATGCACCAGCCATTTATCCAGCCCGCCTTTCTCTTCCGGTTTCGGAGCCTTGTCCTCGGACGCCTCTTCGACAGGGTCCAGGCTCAAGGCATCCATCAACCTGCGCTTGCGGCGCTCCTTGCGGTACTGGGTGATGCATTCGTTGTAGGTGATGCTGTAGAGCCAGGTCTTGAACTTGGATTTACCCTCGAAGTTCTTCAGCCCGTACAACACCTTGAGCATCACCTCCTGACAGACATCGTCAGCATCCCGGTCGTTCCCCAGATACCGCGCACACACATTGAACAGCGTGCGCTGGTAGCGCCTCATGAGCTCCTCATAGGCGCGGGTAACGTGAAACAGCTCCTCATGCGAACGCGCCACCAACTCCTCGTCGGTGAGCTCCCGGGGGTCATAGCGCATGGGCGGCAAATGAACTTTATTCAATGCGGATCTGGCCGACAGTCGGGTCAATGTCGCCGCTCAGCCCCAAGGGCCGATTTTCGCGGCGGCATACATTAACAGCTTTTGTGCGGTTAGCGGCTATTTACGCGCTGCTCGAGCAGTTCGCGATTCGACAGCGACACCAGTTCGCCATCATCGGTCAGCAGCGTCGTCTTGACCGTGCCGATCTCTTCGATATGCCCTTCGACCTCTCCAATCCGCACCTGCTGGCCGACCTGATAGAGTTCGCGCACGTAGATTCCAGCAAGAATCTGCCCGGCGATTTCACGGCTGCCGAGGCCCATTGCCAACGCAATTGCCAGACCAACGGTTATCAAACCGATGACGATCACATGGTTGAGCAGGTCGGTCTTGACCTCCAACTGGCTGATCGCCACCGAGATGCTGATGATGATCACCAGGCCCTGGGCAATCCGCCCGACACCGGCGGCGTATTCCAGGCCAATGCCTTCGGCGGCGCCGCGCACCAGGCCGTTGACCAGCTGTGCCAGCAGCACGCCGGCCAGCAGCACCAGCGCCGCACCAAACACCTTCGGCAGGTACAGGGC
The DNA here is from genome assembly GCF_003940825.1 of Pseudomonas oryziphila. Lineage (NCBI taxonomy): Bacteria > Pseudomonadati > Pseudomonadota > Gammaproteobacteria > Pseudomonadales > Pseudomonadaceae > Pseudomonas > Pseudomonas oryziphila. The sequence goes on from NZ_CP034338.1 coordinate 4,244,612, forward strand.
GAGCATGTCCAGCGTTGCCGAGACCCGCTCCAGGCCCAGGGATTCCGCGGCAGAGACCAGGAAGATCAACAGCACGAACCAGTAGACGATCTTGCCGACCAGCGTCGAAATCGGCACCTGGATCCCTGCCCGGGCAAGGATCTTGGTCAGCCCAGTACCGCTCATCAAGCGATCCAGGCCAAGTTTGGCCAGCAGCTTGGACAGCAGTGTGTCGAGCAGCTTCGCCACGACGAAACCAAGCAGCACTACCACCAGCGCCCCGAACAGGTTGGGGATGAAGTTCGCCACCTTGGTCCAAAGGGCAGTCATGGCGGTGACCAGACTCTGGGTCCAGAGATCGAGTTCCATATTCAATCGGCCTTATCTACGTTTCTGCCGGAGGCAGGGTTGCGGGTGGCATTGCGACGCACTGGCGCGACATGCGCCGAGCCATTGTTGACAGCGATCATCAGTGCCTGGCTCCAGCGGCCCAGCAGGCTGAACAGATCGCCCACGCCGACCTGGCGGTTGGCAGTCTTGAGCACGCGACCCAGGCAGGCGGCGTCGTCGCGCTCCTGGCCGGAGGGTGACGCCTTGAGCAGGTCGCGCAGGGATTCTTCAAACGGATCGTGCATGGGCACCTCGCGCAGTGTCAGTCAAAGACGAGATCTGCGAGCGATGGGTCACACAGGGATGTGGGACGAATGTTTCAGGATGAGAACAGAACAGGCCGCACGCCATCTAGACCCACCGCAGCTTGCGGAACAACAGCCACTGCCCCACCGCCAGGCCCAGCACGATCAGGCTGGCGAACAGGAAACCATAAGGGCTGTTCGAGCCCGGTATGCCGCCGACATTGATGCCCAGCAAACCGGTGACGAAGCTCATGGGCAGGAAGATGCAGGTAATGATGCCGAAGCGGTACATGGTCCGGTTCATCCGCTCGCTGCGGCGCCGATCTTCGCTTTCCAGCACCAGGGCAGCGCGCTCGCGGGCCAGTTCCAGCTCTTCGAGATAACGGATCAGGCTGTTGTTGAGCTCGTTCCAGTAGTCGCTGTCGGGGTCGGCGAACCAGCTGCACTTGTTACGCGACAACTGCGCGTAGATATCCCGCTGCGGTGCAAGGAAACGGCGCAGGCCGGCGGCGCGTCGACGGATCTGCTGCAGGCTGCCTTGCTCAGGCGCATACCGTTCGTCGGCTTCCACCTTCTCTTCTTCGAGATCGACCGCCTCGGACAGGTCGCTGACCAGCGCCTGGACCTTCTCGGTGAGCAACTCGCCCATCAGCAGCAACAGCTCGGACGCCGATTTCGGCCCCCTGCCCTCGTCCAACTGCTGAAGCACCTCGTCGCTGGCGCGCAGCGGCCGCAGGCGCAGCGAGATGACCCGCCGCGCTTCGGCGAAAATGCGCACCGAAACCATGTCCTCAGGCTCGGCACCCGGGTTGAGGTTGACCCCGCGCAAGAACAGCAGCATCTGCTCGTTGGCCAGCTGCAGCAGGCGCGGGCGGGTGTTCTCTTCCAGCAGCAGGTCGCAGGCGAACTCGCTCAGGCCACTGTCGTGCAGCAGCCAGGTGCGGGTTTGCGGATGGCTACGATCCCAATGCAGCCACAGGCTCTCCAGCGGCTGCAGCTGCAAATCGTCCAGCTCGGTACGGGCTATCGAACGCGCGCCGCCTTTGCCATCGAGCACCAGGGCATGCACCAGCCCCCACTGCGCGTTGTCTTCCTCGAACATCAAAGCTCCATCAGCGCGCGCCGCGCGTCACTCGGGCATCTTCAGCGGGCTTGGCGAGACGATTACGCCATTGTTGTCGGCGTACACATACTCGCCCGGGCGGAAGGTCACCCCGGCAAAGGTCACCGCGACGTTGAGGTCGCCAATACCGCGTTTGTCGGTTTTCATAGGATGGCTGGCCAGGGCCTGCACACCCACATCGGTCTGCACCAGCACGTCGACGTCGCGCACACAGCCGTAGATCACCAGGCCTTCCCAGCCGCTCTTCGCCGCTTTTTCGGCGAGCATGTCGCCCAGCAGCGCACGGCGCAGCGAACCACCGCCATCGACCACCAGCACCTTGCCCTTGCCGTCGAGTTCGACCTGCTCCTTGACCAGCGAGTTGTCCTCGAAGCACTTGATGGTGACGATCTGGCCGCCGAACGAGTCGCGGCCACCGAAGTTGCTGAACATGGGTTCTAGCACCTGGACGAGATCTGGGTAGGCGTCGCACAGGTCGGGCGTTACGTAATGCTGCATGGGAAACTCCTGTCAGTCACAACGAAAGCGAAAGTGGGATCAAGGCTACACCTTGCAAGGTACGGCAGTCATCCGGGACCGAGCAGTCAGTTTGCTTTTGCCTGCCCCGGCCTCTTCGCGGGTAAACCCGCTCCCACAGGAGAGGTGTGAAATCCTGTGGGAGCGGGTTTATCCGCGAAGAGGCCAACGCAGAATCAACTGGCAGGCACCGGCTCCATCACCACCGTCGAGGCATGCACCGGCACCTGCGGATCCCTCAGCCAGCGCTCCACCAACGGCCACACCTGGGCCTGCGCCGCCTTGCTGACCAGCATGTCGACGTGCCCGAAGGCATCGAAGCCCTGCTCCTGCCCCAGGCGCAGGAACTGCTTGCTGTCACCGCCCAACTGATCGAACAGCTTGCGGCAAGCCCACACCGGGTCCTGGAAATCCCCTGCCCCGGCCACGGCCAATACCGGCACATCGACCTCGGCCAGCCCCGCCCACCAATCGCGGTCCTTGTCGCCGAACCGGCCGAACAGACCATTCCAGCGCAGGCTTTCAAGCGCCAGGCCAATCGGTTCGTCTTCCGGGCCACGCTTGAGCCGCGAACCGCTGATCTGGTCAAAGCGCTTGAGCAGCAGCTTCGCCCCCCACGCCACCGGCGGCACCTTGAGCGGCCAGTACACGCGGCTGACCTGGGCGCCGAAGAAGGCTGCGCTGGCCACCTGCGCGCTGGCCAGGTAGCCACCGCCCAGCGCAGCGGCCAGGGTGGTACCGCCCAGGGAATGGCCTAGCCAGTGCGGCGCCTGCCCGGCCTGCTCCTGGACAAAAGCACCAATCACCGGCAGGTCATAGCGGGCATAGTCGGCCACACGGTTGTGCTGCCAGGCGCGGTTGCGTGGCGACAGGCCATGGCCGCGCATCTCCGGGATCCATACATCGAAACCGGCACGGGCGAGGTAGGCACCCAGGCCGATGCCCTTGGGTGAGTACCAGAAGCGCCGATTGGAAAAACTGCCGTGCAGGAGAATGACCGGTACGCCTTGAGCAGGGCCCTGGTCGGCCAGGCCCAGACGCGTGACGGCCAGCTCGACGCTCGAATCGGGGCTGTTGCCGGCCTTGATCCGGTAGACGTCTTCGCTGAGGTCGCCGCGGCGCTCGGCACTGAGCAACGCGACGGGGAATTGGGTGCTGCTGCTTTGCATGGCTTCACGAACAGATAAAAGACGACAACGTGGGAGCGGGCTTGCCCCGCGATGGCGTCGGGACAGGCTACTAGAGGTGTCCTGGCTGACGCCATCGCGGGGCAAGCCCGCTCCCACGCATAAACACGAGGGCGTCATGCGCCCTCGCCGATCACATCAGGCTGCGCCCTGGCCTTCGGCCAGGAAGAACCAGGTCTCGAGCACCGAGTCCGGGTTCAGCGACACGCTCTCGATGCCCTGCTCCATCAGCCACTTGGCCAGGTCCGGGTGGTCCGATGGGCCCTGGCCGCAGATGCCGATGTACTTGCCGGCCTTGTTGCACGCGGCGATGGCGTTGGCCAGCAGCTTCTTGACGGCAGGGTTACGCTCGTCGAACAGGTGGGCGATGATCCCCGAGTCGCGGTCCAGGCCCAGGGTGAGCTGGGTCAGGTCGTTGGAACCGATCGAGAAACCGTCGAAGTACTCGAGGAACTCCTCGGCCAGGATGGCGTTGGACGGCAGCTCGCACATCATGATCACGCGAAGGCCGTTGTCGCCACGGGCCAGGCCGTTTTCGGCGAGCAGGTCGACGACCTGGCTGGCTTCGCCCAGGGTGCGCACGAACGGCACCATGATCTCGACGTTGGTCAGGCCCATCTCGTTACGCACGCGCTTGAGGGCGCGGCATTCGAGCTCGAAGCAGTCACGGAACGACTCGCTGATGTAGCGCGAGGCGCCGCGGAAGCCCAGCATCGGGTTTTCTTCTTCCGGCTCGTACAGCTTGCCGCCGATCAGGTTGGCGTATTCGTTGGACTTGAAGTCCGACAGGCGCACGATGACCTTTTTCGGGTAGAAGGCTGCAGCCAGGGTGCTGATGCCCTCGACCAGCTTCTCGACATAGAAGCCGACCGGGTCGCTGTAGCCGGCGATGCGCTTGTCGACGCTCTCTTTGAGCTCCGGCGGCAGGCCCGCGTAGTTCAGCAGCGCCTTGGGGTGCACGCCGATCATGCGGTTGATGATGAACTCCAGGCGCGCCAGGCCCACACCTTCGTTGGGCAGCTGGGCGAAGTCGAACGCGCGGTCCGGGTTGCCCACGTTCATCATGATCTTGAACGGCAGCTCCGGCATGGCGTCCACCGAGTTCTGCTTGACGTCGAAGCCCAGCTCGCCTTCGAAGATGAAGCCGGTGTCGCCTTCGGCGCAGGACACGGTCACGCCCTGGCCGTCTTTGAGCACCTGGGTGGCGTTGCCGCAACCGACCACAGCCGGGATACCCAGTTCACGCGCAATGATCGCCGCGTGGCAGGTACGCCCGCCGCGGTTGGTGACGATGGCGCTGGCGCGCTTCATCACCGGCTCCCAATCCGGGTCGGTCATGTCCGAGACCAGCACGTCGCCGGGCTGGACCTTGTCCATTTCCGACACGTCCTTGATCACCCGCACCTTGCCGGCGCCGATGCGCTGGCCGATGGCACGGCCTTCGACCAGCACGGTGCCTTTCTCCTTGAGCAGGTAACGTTCCATGACGTTGGCGCTGGCACGGCTCTTCACGGTCTCAGGGCGGGCCTGAACGATGTACAGCTTGCCGTCGTCACCGTCCTTGGCCCACTCGATGTCCATCGGGCGCTGGTAGTGCTGCTCGATGATCATCGCCTGCTTGGCCAGCTCAGCCACTTCGGCGTCGCTCAGGCAGAAGCGTGCGCGTTCGGCGCGGTCGACTTCGACGGTCTTGACCGAACGGCCGGCCTTGGCTTCGTCGCCGTAGACCATCTTGATCGCCTTGCTGCCCAGGTTGCGGCGCAGGATCGCCGGGCGACCAGCCTGCAAGGTGTTCTTGTGTACGTAGAATTCGTCCGGGTTGACCGCACCCTGCACGACGGTTTCACCCAGGCCGTAGGCGCCGGTGATGAACACCACGTCACGGAAGCCTGACTCGGTGTCGAGGGTGAACATCACGCCGGCGGTGCCGGTTTCGGAGCGAACCATGCGCTGCACGCCGGCGGACAGGGCGACCAGCTTGTGGTCGAAGCCCTGGTGCACGCGGTAGGCGATGGCACGGTCGTTGAACAGCGAGGCGAAGACTTCCTTGGCCGCGCGGATCACGTTGTCGACGCCACGGATGTTGAGGAAGGTTTCCTGCTGGCCGGCGAACGAGGCGTCCGGCAGGTCTTCGGCGGTGGCCGAGGAACGCACGGCGACCGCCATGTTGTCGTTGCCGGCGGCCATTTCGGCGAAGGCCGTACGGATTTCCGAATCGAGGCGTGCCGGGAATTCGGCTTCCATGACCCACTGGCGGATTTGGGCGCCGGTCTTGGTCAGGGCATTGATGTCATCGACGTCCAGCGCGTCGAGCGCGGCGTGGATACGGTCGTTCAGGCCACTCTGTTCGAGAAAGTCGCGGTACGCCTGAGCCGTAGTGGCAAAGCCGCCCGGCACCGAAACGCCGGCACCGGCAAGATTGCTGATCATCTCGCCCAGGGATGCGTTCTTGCCCCCCACATGCTCCACATCATGGACGCCGAGCTTATCGAGGGAAACTACGTACTCTACCAAGGTGATCTCTCCACTAACTGTATTGGAAAAGCTCAAGGGCGCCCGCCTGTCTGCTCTGCGACTGGGCCGGGACGCTTGTGGCCTGGACCTGGAAAATAAGTGAGAATGCCGAGCAACCGCGTTCGGCAAACCGAACCTATCATATCCAGAAATCTTCGGCAGCTTAAGGCCCCCAGGTGCAAATGAAACGAACCGCGTTTTTCATCTCCGACGGTACCGGCATCACTGCAGAAACGTTGGGGCAGAGCCTGCTCGCACAATTCGAGAGCATTCCGTTCAATAAATTCACCCGCCCCTACATCGATACGCTGGACAAGGCCCGGGCCATGGTCCAGCAAATCAACGCGGCGGCCGAGCGTGACGGGGTCCGCCCGATCATCTTCGACACCATCGTCAACCAGGACATCCGCGAAGTCATGGCCACGTCCAATGGCTTCATGATCGACATCTTTTCGACGTTTTTATCCCCACTAGAGCAGGAATTGACCGCCCATTCGTCGTATTCCGTGGGCAAATCCCACTCGATCGGCGGCAATTCCAACTACATGGAGCGTATCGAGGCGGTCAACTTCGCCCTCGACAACGACGACGGCGCGCGGACCCATTACTACGACAAGGCCGACCTGATCCTGGTGGGCGTGTCACGCTGCGGCAAGACCCCCACCTGCCTGTACATGGCGATGCAGTTCGGTATTCGCGCCGCCAACTACCCGTTGACCGAGGACGACATGGAGCGCCTGCAGCTGCCGGCGGTGCTGAAGAAGCACCACAACAAGCTGTTCGGCCTGACCATCGACCCCGACCGCCTGACCGCCATCCGCCACGAACGCAAGCCCAACAGCCGCTATTCGAGCTTCGCCCAGTGCGAGTTCGAGGTGCGCGAGGTAGAAAGCCTGTTCCGCCGGGAGAACATTCCCAACATCAACTCCACGCATTTTTCGGTGGAAGAGATTTCGGCGAAAATCCTGGTGGAAAAAGGCGTGGAGCGGCGGTTCAAGTAAGGCCAGCGTCGCCTGTTTCGCGGGTAAACCCGCTCCCACAGGCACAGCACAGGATTCAAAGCCAGCGAGGCCCCTGTGGGAGCGGGTTTACCCGCGAAGAGGCCAACACTTTCAACACAAGGCGTAAAGAAAAGCCCCGACATCACTGCCGGGGCTTTCTTTTACCTCAACTACCTCAACGCTCGGCTCAGGACGGGATCACCGCCGCCTGCCCGCTCATCGCCAGGTCGACCAGCTCGCGGTTGGCCACCGCGTACATCGCATAGTCGGTACCGGTGGCGTTGCGCAGGTCGTCGAGCATGGCGCGCCAGCGCTCCACCATCACCCGGTGCTGCTCGCACCACAGGGCCACGCGGGCGTCCATGTCGTCCGGCGCATCGGCCATCTGCAATACCGAGATGGTGATTGCCCGCTGCTGCAGGTCGATGTCATCGCGGAACGCTTCGCGGGCCAGGGCCTGCCAGTTGTTTTCCACCGGCAGGTTGCTGATTTCCTGCAGGTACCAGGTCAGGTCCAGCGAGCTGCCCACGGCAAAGAACGCCTTGGCCACCTGTGCAGGATCATGCCCGGTCACGTCGGACGCTTCGATGATCGGCAGCAAGGTGTACAGGTGCGTGGTACCAGCGACCATACGCGCCAGCAGCTCCGGCACACCGGCTTCGACGAAGCCCTGGTAGCGGACCATCCAGCGTTCGCGGGTCGGGCCTTCGAGCAGTTCGTCGAGCTTGAGCCCAAGCTGGGCGATCTTCGGCCCGAAGTGGGCGACGTCACGGCCAGCGTCCTGCTCGTTGCGCCGGCTGCGCAGGAACCAGCGGGTAGCGCGGCGGCCCAGGCGCATCAGCTCGTCCATCAGGGTCAGTTGGATCTCGGCCGGGACCTGGTAGTCGAGGGCCTCGATCTGACGGAACCAGTGCGGCAGGTGGAAGATGTCGCGCACGATCACATAGGCGCCGGCCACGTTGGCCGGGCTCATGCCGGTGGACTCCTTCAGGCGCTGCACGAAGGTGATGCCCATGTTGTTGACCAGGTCGTTGGCGATCTGGGTGCTGACGATCTCGCGTTTCAGGCGGTGGCCGCGCATGGAGTCGGCGTACTTGGTCACCAGCGATGGTGGGAAGGCGGTCTCCATGTCGCGGGTGAGGTAGTCGTCGTCCGGCACCAGCGACTTGAGCAGTTGCTCCTTGAGGTCGATCTTGCTGTACGAGATCAACACCGACAGCTCGGCGCGGGTCAGGCCCTGGCCTGCGGCCAGGCGCTCGGCCAGTTGCTCTTCACTGGGCAGGAACTCGATGGCGCGATCCAGCTTGCCACGGGCCTCGAGGTCGGCCATCAGGCGCTTGTACTCGGCAATCCGCTCGCGGGCGCGGCGCGCGGCCAGCGACAGCGCTTGCGTCTGCTTGTAGTTGTTGCCCAGCACCAGCCCGGCCACTTCGTCGGTCATGCTGCCCAGCAGCTGGTTACGCTGCTTTTCGGTCATGTCGCCGGCCTGCACCACTTCGTTGAGCAGGATCTTGATGTTGACCTCGTGGTCGGAGCAGTCCACACCACCCGCGTTGTCGATGAAGTCGGTGTTGGTGGCGCCGCCATTGAGGCCGAACTCGACACGGCCCAGTTGGGTCATGCCCAGGTTGCCGCCCTCGCCCACCACCTTGCAGCGCAGCTCGTTGCCGTTGACGCGCAGGGCATCGTTGGCCTTGTCGCCGACATCGGCGTGGCTTTCGCTGCTGGCCTTGACGTAGGTGCCGATACCGCCGTTCCACAGCAGGTCGACCGGCGCCTGCAGCAGGGCGTGCAACAGCTCGGTCGGGGTCAGGCGGTCGGCTTCGATGGCGAAGCGTTCCTTCATCTGCGGGCTGATGGCGATGCTCTTGGCACTGCGCGGGAAGATCCCGCCGCCTTCGGACATGATGCTGGTGTCGTAGTCGCTCCAGGCCGAGCGCGGCAGGTCGAACAGCCGCTTGCGCTCGACGAAGCTGGTGGCCGGGTCCGGGTTCGGGTCGATGAAGATGTGCAGGTGGTTGAACGCGGCCACCAGCTGCAGTTTTTCCGACATCAGCAGGCCGTTGCCGAACACGTCACCGGCCATGTCGCCCACACCCACCACGGTGATCGGGTCTTCCTGCACGTTGATGCCGCGCTCGCGGAAGTGGCGCTGCACGCCCACCCACGCGCCACGGGCGGTGATGCCCATCTTCTTGTGGTCATAACCGGCCGAGCCGCCCGAGGCGAACGCATCACCCAGCCAGAAGCCGTAGTCGATGGCGATGCCGTTGGCGATGTCGGAGAAGGTCGCGGTGCCTTTGTCCGCGGCGACCACCAGGTACGGGTCGTCGTCATCGTGACGCACCACGTTCGCAGGCGGCACCACGCCACCGTCCTTGAGGTTGTCGGTGATGTCGAGCAGGCCGGAGATGAAGATGCGGTAGCACGCCACGCCCTCGGCGGCAATCTCGTCACGGCTGCCGCCCAGCGGCAGGCGGCGCGGCAGGAAGCCGCCCTTGGCGCCCACCGGCACGATCACCGAGTTCTTCACCTGCTGGGCCTTGACCAGGCCCAGCACTTCGGTGCGGAAGTCTTCTTCGCGGTCCGACCAGCGCAGGCCGCCACGGGCAACGTTGCCGAAGCGCAGGTGCACGCCCTCGACTCGCGGCGAATAGACGAAGATCTCGAATTTCGGTACCGGCTTGGGCAGCTCGGGGATCAGCTTGGGGTTGAACTTGAAGCTGAAGTACGACTTGTTCTGGCCGTTGGCATCCGGCTGGTAGAAGTTGGTGCGCAGGGTGGCCTTGATCAGGTCCAGGTAGCGCCGCAGGATGCGGTCCTCGTTGAGCACCTGCACGTCGTCCAGGGCGGTGAGGATCGCCTGCTCCAGGCGCAGCTGCTTGTCGTCGAGGTCTTCCTGGGTGAGCTTGCGCGCCAGGTAGAAACGGGTCTTGAACAACCGGGTCAACTCGCGGGCGATGTCGGTGTGGTTGTTCAGGGTGCTGGCGATGTAACCCAGGTCGAAGCCCAGGCGGATCTGCTTCAGGTAGCGGGCATAGGCGCGCAGCAGTGCCACGTCGCGCCACGGCAGGCCGGCGGTCAGCACCAGGCGGTTGAAGGCGTCGTTCTCGGCGTCGCCCTTGACGATGTGGACGAAGGCGTCCTGGAAGGTGTCGTTGAGCTGCTGGATATCCAGGTTCAGGCCTTCGCTGTAGGTGAAGGCGAAGTCGTGAATCCAGAACTCACGGCCGCTGGCATGGCGCAGGCGGTAAGGGAACTCGCCGAGCACGCGCAGGCCGAGGTTTTCCAGGATCGGCAGCACGTCCGACAGCGCCAGCGGCGTATCGGCGTGGTACAGCTTGCAGTGCAGCGTGCGTTCGCCGAGTTGCGTGAGCGGCTGGTAGAAGCTCATGGCCAGCGGTTTTTGTTCCGACAGGTTCAGCACGTGCTGCATGTCGACCACCGCCGAATGGGCGGCGAAGCGCTCGCGGTAGCCGGCCGGGAAGCCTTTCGGGAACTCATCGAGGATGTTGGTGCCCTGGGCTTCGCCGAAGTTTTCCACCACCAGCGCCGAGTAATCGTCATGCCACGAGCGGCAAGCCTGGATCACTTCGTTTTCCAGCTGCTGCAGGTCGATATCGATGCGGTTCTTCGGGTCGACGCGCAGGATCAACTGCACGCGGGCCAGCACCGATTCGGAGAAGAAGGTCCAGAATTCGCAGTCGGTGGCCTTCAGGCGCTCCATCAGCACCTGCTGGATCTTCTGCCGCACTTCGGTGGAGTAGATCTCGCGAGGCACGTAGGCCAGGCAGTAGCAGAAGCGGCCGTACGGGTCCTTGCGCAGGAACACGCGGATCTTGTTGCGCTCCTGGATCTGCACGATCGACATGGCGGTGCTGAACAGCTCGTCGACCGGGGTCTGGAACAGGTCGTCGCGCGGCAGCACTTCGAGTACCTGCGCCAGCTCCTTGCCCAGGTGGGCCTTGGGGTCGAAGTGCGAGCGGCGCTCGACTTCGGCCACCTTGCCGCGAATGTAAGGGATGGTATGCACGCTCTCGCCGTACACCGACGAGGTGTACAGGCCCATGAAGCGGCATTCCTTGAGCACATTGCCGTCTGCGTCGATCTGGCGGATCGACACGTAGTCCGGGTAGGCCGGGCGGTGCACGCGGCTTGGCTGGGAGGCCTTGGCGAACGACAGCAGGCGCGGCTCGCGCAGGTAGGCGACGGCGTAGTCCTCGATGCGCAGGTCGTCGGCACCCAGGCCGGCGCGCAGCAGGCGGGTCAGGCCGAGGAAGGAGGCATCGTCGTAGACCAGATGGCCACCGTCGGCATCGGCCTGGACGGTGAACTCTTCATAGCCGAGGAAGGTGAAATGGTTGTCCAGCAGCCACGACAGGAAGCTCTTCACCTCTGCCTTGTCGTTCTGCTCCGGGCCAAAGGCGTTCTGTTCGACCAGAGCCAGCAGTTCATGGATCTTGGCCTTCATCGGCTCGAAGTCGGCGACCACGCCGCGCACTTCGGCCAGTACCTGCTCCAGTTCCTTGGTCAAGGTAGTGAGCTCGGCGCTGTTGGAGCAGCGGTCGATCTCCAGGTACATCAGCGATTCGTGGCTGACGCCCTCGCCCTGGGTGCCCTTGGGCAGCAGCTCGAGCAGTTCGCCCTTGCTGCCCCGGCGTGCGCTGAGCACGGTGGTCTGCAGGGTGTGGATACTGTAGCCGCGGCGGTTGAGTTCGGTACGCACCGAGTCGACCAGGAACGGCAGGTCGTGGTGCAGCACCTCGACCACGGTGTGGGTGGATTGCCAGCCGTGGCGTTCGTAATCAGGGTTGTAGACCCGCACCTGCGGGTGTTCGGGGTCGAAGCGCTCGATGATGCGCCAGGCGGAAAGCGTGCAGCCGGCGAGGTCGGAAAGCCGCCGCTGAGTGAGTTCGTCCAGAGAGATGATGCCGAAGAACTGGTCGGCGAACAGTGCAACTTGTGGCAGGGACTGTTCGCTGATGTGCTGCGCCAGGGCCGCTTGCAGTTGATGCTGGAAGTCGGCTTTGCTGGCTGCGGTGAAGAACGCCATCTGTGGTACTCCGCTTGGGCTTTTATAGGTGAAGCGTCGCGTGCGTGCGCCTTGTACGGATCAACCATAGCCAACCCGTGGCAAGACGGAAGCGTTGGGTACCTGCAAAAGCGACTGCCCGGTGGCTGTGCCTTTACGGGAACCCATCGACTGGGGAGCTTAACGACTGAACGGTCACTCCGGCTTGCAGCGCTGCGACATATTCGGTCAATGACCGGCAGCAAGCCTCGGGCTGCAAGCTTCGCGCCGCAATCAGCAAAATCCGAGATTTGCGCCGCCGCGCTTGACCTGCCGAACCTTGAAGCTGAAGCTTGCGCCTTTGACTACCGACCCGAGCCGCCCATGCAATTGAAAACCGCCCTGCTCTTCGCCACCCCTTGTGACGACGAGGAAGACAACATGGCGACCCTGTGCTGCCACAGCGACAAGGGCCAGATGTTCCTGCTGACCCGTTACCCGGACGAGGACACGGTCGACCTGACCCTGGATGACGAGCCGTCGACCCTGGACGGGCTGAAGGTGACGCTGAGTGCCGAACGCTTGCTGATCGAGGTGGCTGCGGGAGACCGCGATGCGCTCAAGGGCGATGAAGCGCTGGAGATCATCCTGACTTCGCAAGGCAGTGATATGGAGGAAGTGGCGCTGACATTGCGCAACATCCTTGAAGGTACCGGGACATTCAACAACGAACTGTTAAGGTAGCCCGCCGGCCTCTTCGCGGGTAAACCCGCTCCCACAGGTTCACTGCAAGCCCCGAGGGCGGCACTGCACCTGTGGGAGCGGATTTACCCGCGAAGAGGCTGCAACAGGCGACTTTGCCAGCAGCGCCGCCGTTGACAGGGGACCCTCGGAACGGGCATTGTCTGACAACCTGATCAATTGGCTCCTCCTCCATGCTAGAACTCCAGCGCCCCGACACCCTGGTCGAACGGGTCGTCAGCGCCATCCGCGGCGAGATCGATGCCGGCCGCCTGGCCGCCGAATCGCGCCTGCCCACCGAACAGCAACTGGCTGAACAGCTGAACGTCAGCCGCTCGGTGGTACGTGAGGCCGTGGCACAGCTCAAGGCCGATGGCGTGCTGATCGCCCGCCGCGGGCTCGGCTCGTATATCTCGCAGACGCCCCACGGCACGGTATTCCGCTTCCCCGACAGCCAAGGGCGCAAACCGGACCTGGTGCAGATGTTCGAGATGCGCCTGTGGATAGAAACCCAGGCCGCCGCCATCGCCGCGCGCCGCCGTGATGCCGATGACCTCGATCGCATGGCCTTGGCCCTGGGCACCATGGAAGACCAGCGCAGCGACTTCGCCACCGCCTCTGCCGCCGACGTGGCCTTCCATCGCGCTATCGCCGAGGCCAGCAAGAATGACTACTTCGTGGCATTCCATGATTTTCTCGGGGGCCAGTTGGCCGCCGCGCGTCGCACCGCCTGGGAAAACTCCGCCGCCCACTCGATAGGCGGTTCGGCCGATGCTCTAAGCGAGCACCGGGCACTGTACCAAGCCATCTGCGCTGGCGACCGCCAAGCCGCCGCCGCTTGTGCCGAAGCACACCTGCGGGCTTCGGCCAAGCGCCTGAAACTCGACCTTCCCACCCTCGACTGAACCCGGAGAACCTCATCGCATTCCCGCGAGGTTTTCTCGCGCACTACTTAGTCTGACAACCTGATAAGCAGATCCACCGACAAGAACACCAAGGTAATCCTGCATGACTTACGACTACTGCATCATCGGCGGCGGCATCGTCGGCCTCGCTACCGCCATGGCCCTGCTGCAACAGCGCCCAGGGGCCTCACTGCTGATCCTGGAAAAGGAAGCCAGCCTCGGCCGTCACCAGACAGGCCACAACAGTGGCGTGATCCACGCAGGCATCTACTACGCACCCGGCAGCCTCAAGGCTGACCTGTGCAAGCGCGGCGCCCAGGCCACCAAAGACTTTTGCCGCGAGCACGGCATCGCCTTCGAAGTCTGCGGCAAGCTGCTGGTAGCCTCCAACGACCTGGAAATACAGCGCATGCAGGCGCTCTACGAGCGTTCGCAACAGAACGGCTTGAAGGTCGAACGCCTGGACGCCGCCGAGCTGCGCCAGCGTGAGCCGAATATCGTCGGCAAAGGTGCGCTGTTCCTCGACGCCACCGGCATCGTCGATTACAAGCAGGTGTGCAATGCCATGGCCAAGGTCATTCGCCAGGCCGGTGGCGAGCTGCACCTGTCCACCCCGGTGCGCGCGATCCAGGAGCATGCCGAGCACGTCAGCGTCAGCAGCGACGGCAATACCTGGCACGCCCGCCAACTGGTGGCCTGCGCCGGCCTGCAGTCCGACCGCCTGGCACGCCTGGCCGGGGTGAAGATCGATCACCAGATCATCCCCTTCCGCGGCGAGTACTACCGCTTGCCGGCGAGCAAGAACCAGATCGTCAACCATCTGATCTACCCGATCCCCGACCCGGAGCTGCCGTTCCTGGGGGTGCACCTGACGCGAATGATCGATGGCAGCGTCACCGTCGGCCCCAACGCGGTGTTGGGTTTTGGCCGGGAGAACTACCAAAAGTTCTCGGTGAACTGGCGCGATGTCGCGGAGTACGCGCGCTTCCCGGGGTTCTGGAAAACCATCTGGAACAACCTCGGTTCCGGCACCGCCGAGATGAAGAACTCGCTGTTCAAGCGTGGCTACCTGGAACAGTGCCGCAAGTATTGCCCGTCCCTGCAGGTCGAAGACCTGCTGCCCTATGAAGCCGGCATCCGCGCCCAGGCCGTGATGCGCGACGGCACCCTGGTGCATGACTTCCTGTTCGCCGAGACCCCGCGCATGGTGCATGTCTGCAATGCCCCGTCGCCGGCTGCCACCTCGGCCATCCCGATTGGCCAGATGATCGCCGAGAAGATCCTCAAGGCCCGCTGATTCACCGCTACACCCCTATTACAAAGACAATAAGGAAACCCCATGTCGGTACACGAGGCGGCCCCGGCCGCAAGCGAGACACCCGCACAGCAACGCAAACGCCTGCGCAAGGTGGCAGCGGCGACCATCTTCGGCTCGATGCTGGAGTGGTACGACTTTTATCTCTACGCCACCATGGCGGCGATCGTCTTTTCGAAGATCTTCTTCGACCCGAGCAACCCGGCGGTGGCCTCACTGCTGGCGTTCTCCACCTTCGCCATCGGCTTCATCGCCCGCCCCTTCGGCGGCGTGCTGTTCGGCTACCTGGGCGACCGCTTCGGGCGCAAGCACGTGCTGGTGATCACCTTCTGCATGATGGGCGTGTGCACCATGCTCATCGGCCTGATCCCCGGCTACGCCACCATCGGTATCTGGGCACCGATCCTGCTGGTGGTGATCCGCATCATCCAGGGCCTGGGCGCCGGCGCCGAACTGTCCGGTGCGGCGGTGACCTCCTATGAACATGCCAGCGAAGGCAAGCGCGGCAGCCAGGGCGCCTGGCCGGCGCTGGGGCTGAACCTGGGCCTGTTGCTGTCGTCGCTGACCGTCTACCTGCTGACCATGAACGGCAATGAATTCCTGCTTGCCGGTGGCTGGCGCATCCCCTTCATCGCCAGCATCGCCCTGGTAGCGGTAGGCCTGTGGGTGCGCAAGAGCATCCCCGAGACCCCGGACTTCAAGGAACTCGACCATGCCGATGACAAACCCAAAGTCTCGCCCCTGAAACTGCTGTTCAAGAACGACCTCAAGGGCCTGGCCGTGGTGTTCTTCGTCGCTATCGGCTACAACGCGCTGAGCTACATCTTCAAGACGTTCTCGCTGGCCTATCTCACCCAGTTCAAGGGCGTCGAGGCGCACGTCACTTCCCTGTCGGTGACCCTGGCCAGCCTGGTGGCGATCTTTGCCGTGCCGTTCTTCGGCTGGCTGTGCGACAAGTGGAGCAGCAAGACCGTGCTGATGCTCGGCGGGCTGCTGTCGGCGCTGTTCGCCTACCCCTTCCTGCGCTTGCTGTCGACCGGCGAGCCGATGCTGATCTATGTGGCCATCGCCGTCGGCACCGGCATCCTGGCGCCGATGATGTTCGCCCCCCAGGGCTCGTTCCTCAGCCGCCAGTTCCCGACCCAGACGCGCTCTTCGGGTTTTGGCACCGGGCGTGAGGTCGGTACCGCAGTAGCGGGTGGCCTGGCCCCACTGGGCGGGCTGGCGCTGGTGGCAAGCTCGGCCACACACTCGACGGATGGCGTGGCGCTGATGCTTGCAGTGGCCGGTGCATTGGTGGTGGTCGCCGCCTTCTTCGATCAAGGCTGGCGGCACTCACGCACCAAGAACTGAGCGGGCTCAGCTGTCGCGCCGCAGGTCGTCGGGGATGGGCAGGTCCTTCTTCAACGGCTCCGGCGGCTTGCCCCTGCCGGCGCGGTACTGGCGAATCTGGAACACGTACGCCAGCACCTGCGCCACCGCCATGTACAACCCGGCGGGGATTTCCTGCTCGATTTCCGTGGAGTAGTAGATCGCCCGCGCCAGGGCCGGCGATTCGAGGATCTGCACCTTGTGTTCGACGCCGATCTCGCGAATCTTCAAGGCCATGAAGTCTGTGCCCTTGGCCAGCAGCAGCGGCGCCGCACTGCCTTTTTCCGGGTCGTACTGCAAGGCCACGGCATAGTGGGTCGGGTTGGTGATGATCACGTCGGCATCGGGCACCGCCGCCATCATGCGCCGCTGCGACATCTCGCGCTGCAGCTGGCGTATGCGCTGCTTGACCTCGGGCTTGCCCTCGGAGTTCTTGTACTCGTCGGTCACTTCCTGCTTGGTCATCTTCAGCTTCTTGTGCGACTGCCAAAGCTGGTACGGCACGTCGAGCCCGGCGATCAGCAGCAACCCCGCGGCCATCCACAAGGCACTCCAACCGACCACCTGGAGCGCCTGGATGATCGCCATCTCCATCGGCATCTTGCCGATGGCCAGCAGCGCCTCACGATCACTGACCAGCACCACCAGCGCCACCACCAGGATCATGATGAACTTGGCAAGGGCCTTGAGCAGCTCGGTCAGCGAATTCATCGAGAACATGCGCTTGATCCCCGACAGCGGGTTCAAGCGGCTGAATTTGGGTTGCATCAGGCTGCCGGAGAACAGGAAACCGCCCAGGGCGATGGGCGCGACGAACGAAATGACGAACAGCAGGATCAGGATCGGCTGCACCGACCAGATGGCCATCTTGCCCGATGCCAGCAGGAACGCCCCCATGCTGCGCTCATCCACGATCACTTCGCGGGTCAGGGTGAAGTTCATGCGCATCAGGTTCATCAGGCTTTCGGCCAGACTGCCGCCGAAGGCCAGAATGCCGCCCGCTCCCGCCAGGGTCACGGCAACCGTGTTCAGCTCCTTGGAACGGGCGATCTCACCTTTTTCCCGCGCGTCTTTTTTGCGCTTTTCGGTGGGTTCCTCTGTCTTGTCCTGCCCGCTCTCGCTTTCGGCCATGCTCAGCGCGCCCGTGCCAGTTCACGCAGCCACTGCAGCGCTTCGCTGGCCAGTGCCTGGTAGTGAGAAAGAATGTCGGCCAGGCCGACCCAGAAGATGCCCATGCCCAGCACCAGGGTGAGCGGGAAACCGATGGAAAAGATGTTCAACTGGGGTGCGGCACGGGTCATCACGCCGAAGGCGATGTTGACCACCAGCAACGCGGCGATCGCCGGCAGGATCAGCAGCAATGCGGCGCCCATCACCCAGCTCAGGCGCCCGGCCATCTCCCAGAAGTGATTGACCACCAGGGCGCTGCCCACCGGCAGCGTGGTGAAACTCTCGGTCAGCACCTCGAACACCACCAGATGCCCGTTCATCAACAAGAACAGCACGCTCACCAGCATGGTCAGGAACTGGCTGATCACCGTGACGTTGACGCCGTTGGCCGGGTCGACCATCGACGCGAAGGCCATGCCCATCTGCACCGCGACGATCTGCCCGGCAATCACGAAGGCCTGGAACAACAGCTGCAAGGAGAAACCGAACAACGCCCCGACGATAACCTGCTCGGCGCACAGCAGCAGGCCGCGCAGGCTCAGCGGTTCGAATTCGGGGATGGGCGGCAGGGCCGGCACGATCACCACGGTGATTGCCACGGCCGCGTAAAGGCGAACCCGGGCCGGCAGCATCTTGGTGCCGAAGATCGGCATGGTCATCAGCACCGCCGTCACCCTGAACAGCGGCAGGATGAAGGTGGCGACCCAGGTGCCGATCTGCGCGTTGGTCAACTCCAGCATGGCGGCGTCAACCGATCAGGTGCGGGATGTTGGTGTACAGCCCGGTGATGTATTCCATGAATTTCTGCACCAGCCAGGGCCCGGCGACGATCAGCGTGATCAGCATCACCAGCAGGCGGGGCAGGAAGCTCAGGGTCTGTTCGTTGATCTGGGTGGCGGCCTGGAACATCGCCACCACCAGGCCGACCAGCAAGCTCGGCACCACCAGCACCGCCACCATCAGCGTGGTCAGCCACAACGCGTCACGAAACAGGTCGACTGCGACTTCTGGCGTCATGTCAGGCTCTCCATTTGGGTGTCAGACACCGCCGAAACTGCCGGCCAGGGTACCCATGATCAGCGCCCAGCCATCGACCAGCACGAACAGCATGATCTTGAACGGCAGCGAAATGATCAGTGGCGACAGCATCATCATACCCATGGCCATCAGCACACTGGCGACCACCATGTCGATGATCAGGAACGGGATGAAGATCATGAAGCCGATCTGGAACGCGGTCTTGAGCTCCGAGGTGACGAAGGCCGGCACCAGGATGGTCAGCGGCACCTGGTCGGGGCCGGCGATATCGGTGCGCTTGGACAGGCGCATGAACAGGTCGAGGTCGCTTTGCCGGGTTTGCGCCAGCATGAAGTCCTTCAGCGGCCCCTGGGCCTTGTCGATCGCCTGCTGGGCGGTCATCTGCTCGGCCAGGTACGGCTGCAGGGCGTCCTTGTTCACCCGGTCGAACACCGGCGCCATGATGAACATGGTCAGGAACAGCGCCATGCCGGTGAGCACCTGGTTGGACGGAGTCTGCTGCAAGCCCAGCGCCTGACGCAGGATGGAGAAGACGATGATGATGCGGGTGAAGCTGGTCATCAGGATGACGAACGCCGGGATGAAGCTCAGCGCCGTCATGATCAGCAGGATCTGCAGGCTGACCGAGTACTCCTGCTGCCCGTCCGCCCCGCTGGACAGGGTGATGGCCGGTATCGACAAAGGGTCGGCGGCCAGGGCCAATGGCGCAGCCAGCAGCAGCGCCAGGGTGAACAGCATGCGCAGGGCGCCCATCATCACTTCTTGTCCTTCTGATCCTTGCCCATCAGCTCGAGCAGCCGCTGGGCGAACTCCGGCGTGGCCTGGCGTGCCGCTGCGGGCACTTCGACAGGCTCGGCCATGACATGCAGGGCTTCGATGCTGCCCGGCGTATGGCCGATGAGAATCTGCTCCTTGCCGACCTGCACCAGCAGCAACCGGTCGCGCGGGCCGATGGCGCGGCTGCCGACGATCTCGATCACCTGGGCACCGCGCTGCGCGCTGCCTTGCATGCGCCGCAGCAGCCAGGCCAGGAAGAAGATCAGGCCCACCACCAGCAGCAGGCCGAAGACCATCTGCGCCAATTGCGCCCCCAGGCCGCCCGGTACCGCAGTGGGCGGCGCAGCCGTTTCGCCGGCAGCGATCACCGCTTCACTGGCCAGCAGCGCCGCCAGGGCCGAAACGCCCCGCACCATGCCGTTCACTCAGCGCAGCTTCTTGATACGTTCGCTGGGGCTGATCACGTCGGTCAGGCGGATGCCGAACTTCTCGTTGACCACCACCACCTCGCCATGGGCGATCAGGGTGCCGTTGACCAGCACGTCCAGCGGCTCGCCAGCCAGGCGGTCGAGTTCGATTACCGAACCCTGGTTGAGCTGCAGCAGGTTGCGGATGTTGATCTCGGTGCTGCCCACTTCCATGGAGATGCTCACCGGGATATCCAGGATCACGTCCAGGTTCGGGCCTTCGAGGCTGACGTGCTCGTTGGGCTTGGGGGAGCTGGCGAACTCTTCCATCGGCAGGCGGTTGCTGGCGCCGCTGTCGCCACCGAGCAGTGCATCGATGTCCGCCTGGCCGGCATCGCCGGTTTCCTCGAGCGCTGCAGCCCACTCATCGGCCAGCGCCTGTTCCTCTGGGGAGTTGATCTCGTTTTCGTTAGCCATGATTTCCTCGACAACCTTTCAATACGTTTAAAGCGACCGGCCCGCCGTCAGCGGCGCTCGATCGGGTCGATGATCTGCAGCGACAGGGTGCCCTTGTGCGAACCCAACCGCGCCTTGAACGCTGGCACGCCATTGGCGCGCAACACCAGATGCTCCGGCAGCTCCACCGGAATCACATCGCCAGGCTGCATGTGCAGGATGTCGCGCAGCTTGAGCTGACGCCGGGCAACGGTGGCCGACACTGGCACGGCCACGTCCAGTACGTCCTCGCGCAGGGCCTTGACCCAGCGTTCGTCCTGGTCGTCCAGGTCGGACTGGAAACCGGCGTCGAGCATCTCGCGCACCGGCTCGATCATCGAGTACGGCATGGTCACGTGCAGGTCGCCGCCGCCGCCGTCCAGTTCGATGTGGAAGGTCGATACCACCACCGCCTCGCTGGGGCCGACGATGTTGGCCATGGCCGGGTTGACCTCGGAGTTGATGTACTCGAAGTTGACCGGCATGATCGCCTGCCAGGCTTCCTTGAGGTCGATGAAGCACTGGTCCAGCACCATGCGCACCACGCGCAGCTCGGTGGGGGTGAACTCACGGCCCTCGATCTTGGCGTGGCGGCCGTCGCCGCCGAAGAAGTTGTCCACCAGCTTGAACACCAGCTTGGCGTCGAGGATGAACAGCGCGGTACCGCGCAACGGCTTGATCTTGACCAGGTTGAGGCTGGTGGGCACGTACAGCGAATGCACGTACTCGCCGAACTTCATGACCTGCACGCCACCCACCGCCACGTCGGCGGAGCGGCGCAGCAGGTTGAACATGCTGATGCGGGTATAGCGGGCGAAACGTTCGTTGATCATTTCCAGGGTCGGCATGCGCCCCCGGACGATACGGTCCTGACTGGTCAGGTCGTAGCTCTTGATGCTGCCGGGCTCGCCGGCACTTTCGGTTTGTACCAGACCATCGTCCACCCCATGCAGCAGGGCGTCGATTTCATCCTGGGACAGCAGGTCCTGCACGGCCATCTATGTGCTCCTACTGCAATACGAAATTGGTGAACAACAGCTGGTCGACGACCGGCCTGCCGACTTCTTTCTGCGCCACTTCCTGAACCACCGCGGTGGCTTTCTGGCGCAGCATCTCCTGGCCTACCGGGCTGCTGGCGAGGGTATCGAAACCCTGCCCGGAGAACATCATGACCAGGTTGTTGCGGATCACCGGCATGTGCACCTTGAGCGCGTCCAGGTCGGCCTGGCTGCGGCCCTGCATGGTGATGCTCACCTGCATGTAGCGCTGGCGACCGTTCTGGTTGAAGTTGACCACGAAGGCCGGCGCCAGCGGCTCGTAGATAGCCGCCGGCTTGACGTTGGCCAGGGCTGGGTCCGGCGCCGGAGCGGATTCGCCCTTGTTCATGAAGAACCAGGTGGCGCCCACCGACAGGCCGACTGCCAGCAGCAGGGCCAGCACCAGCAGCAGGATCAGCTTGAGTTTGCCTTTAGTGGCGGGGTCTTTCACTGCGTCGCTCTTCGCCATGCCAATAATCCGTCGTCCATCGAGGTTTCAAAGAAGGATGACGTGGCTTGAGCAAGTGTTATGCCAGATTTGTCAGGAGCATGCCGCACGCCCCTTGAAGGAGCGGCCTTGTGTCGCGAAAAGGCCGCTCCTGCAGGGGGCGCGAAACATCAGGCGTAGTAGTCGACCGCGCTGTCGCCCACCACCACCTGCTGCTCCACCGGCTGGCCGGCATCAGCCAGCTCGCCACCCTCACCCGCGGCAGCGGCACGGCGGGCCGCCACGCCGGACAGGTTCGAAGCGTCCTGCTGGGCCTGCTGTTGCTGCTGGCCACGGGACTGGTCGGCGACACTCACGTCGGGCTGGGCCAGGCCCTGCTGGGTGAACAGTTCACGCAGGCGGTGGACCTGGCTGTCGAGGGCCTCGCGCACGCCGGCATGGCCACTGACGAAGTGGATCTGCGTGGGCTGGTCCGCCGCCACATTGACCCGGATGTCGAGGCGGCCAAGTTCGGCGGGCTCAAGCTGGATATCCGCCGACTTGAGGTTCTGGCTGGACAGGTACATGACGCGGTTCACCAGGCCCTCGGTCCAGGCACCCTGGTTCATCGCCAGCGGCTGTTGCAGCGGGCTGGGAGTTACCGGCACGGCATTGGCGGTCTTGGCGGTGACGGCCTGGGTGAGGTTGGCCAGGCGATCGGCAAAGTCATCCACCCGCGTGTCGCTGCTTGCACCCTTGAGGTCCTTGAGGCCGCTATCAAGCAGCCCGGCGAATGCCTTGTCGCCCTGCTCGGCATGGCCAGGCTCGGCCTCCGCCTTGCCGACCACATTCGCCAAGGTATTGACGGCAATCGGGTCAGGCTCGGCAGGTTGCTGACTCGTCTCGGCGCGTGCACTGCTGGCATGGGCCGAGGTCGTCCCCTGGGCCTTGGCGCTCTGCTCCAGCGCCAGGCGCAGGGCCGGCATGTCGGCGAGCGGGTCGGCATCAGGGTCGAACTCGGCAACCGGAGCCGACACCTTTGCCTCGGTCACGGGCGGCGCTGGCTGCGGTGATGGCTGCATGGCTGCCTGCAACACCGGCGCGACCACCTCGGCCTGGGCCTGAATTAATTGGGCGCCCGTCTGGGCATCGGTGACCTGGCCTGCGACCAGGCTGGCATCGATGATCGTCGTATCGGCGGTAGCAGTGCTATCAGCTGTCGCGCTGCCATCAGGCAGGGCCGCTGGCAAGTTATTGCCGTCATCGGCAAGGTCTTTCGAGGCGCCAGCCTCTTTCTTGCCGCCGGCAACCGCCCCCGGCTTATTGCTGGCGGTTGCTTGCGCAGGGCCTTGGCTGGCCTTGTCGTCACGGGCTGGCACGCTGTCGCGACCCTGCCTGGACATCACCTGATCGAAGCCGGCACCACGGCTATCCGCCGCCTTGGGCGATTTGTCCGCCACACTGGCGGACGGGCGCGAGGCGCTGCTCGCAAGGCCGGTTTGCAACAATGGATTGGGTGCGACAGGCATAGAAAAGGTCTCCGCGCCGAAACTCAAAAAATCGAATGGGCAAAGACACGCAAAACTCGCGCCAGGACACCCTCAGTCAGTTGAAATACGTTGGCTTTCACTGCGATAGAACAGCTCGACGGCCTGATACTCCTGGTCGATACGGTTGATCAGGTCTTCTATGCCATACAACGGAACCTGCCGTGCGCGCTCCTCCAGTTGCTGGCAAAGCCGCGCCAACTCGACAGCCCCCATGTTGCTGCTGCTGCCCTTGAAGCTGTGCGCCGCCAAGCCCAGCTCGGCGGCATCCTTGGCCTTGTGCAACTGGCTCAGGCGCCGCTCGGAGTCTTCAAGGAAGGTTTCCAGCAACTGCAGGTAGCCCCCCTCCATGACCTCACGCAGGTCACGCAGCACCTTGTGATCGATATGCATGTCCACCACTTGCTCACTCCCTGATCAAGCCTTGTCGCATCCAAGCCCGGGAGAATCCCGGGCTCACCAATCGAACTCCACCCGCGCCAATCGCCCGCCTTCCAGCCACCGGGCGCGGTGCCCCAGGCGGGTCACCAGGCTCAGACCACGGCCACTCAAGCCCTGCTCGTGCGGTGAACGGGCAAGCACTTTGGCCACATCGAACCCTGCGCCACTGTCGCGGACCTCGATCATCAGACGACCACCTTCACTGCGCGGTTCCACCCGCAGGCTGATACCGACGAAACCCTGCAACTGTTCGGCCAAGCGCTGACTGCGCTGGCGATAGTACTCGGCAAAACCCTGCGAGTCGCACTTGAGCCGCGAGTCGAGCCCCAGCACACCGTGCTCCAGCGCGTTGGAGTACAACTCGCTGAGCACGCTGTGCAGCTTGCCGCTGCTCGGCCTCAGGCCGTGGATTTCCAGCAAGAGCTGCACCAGGTAAGGCACCGGGTTGAAGCGCCTCAGGCTTTCACCGCGCAACTCGAAGTTCAACGACCATTCCAGCGGGCTCGAGCGCCCGCTATCCGAATAGACCATGGCCTGCGGCACAGCCTGGTCTGGCGCCAGCATGCGAATGTCGCACAGGCTGATGTCATCCCGCGACTGCCCGCCGAAGGCCTGCAGCGCGCCCATGACCTCATCGAGCAAGTGTGCCGGCTGCCGATTGGCCGCCAACACCTCGAGCAGCCGCTGCACGCCGAACAGGCGCTCCTGCCCGTCACCACTGTCGACCACGCCATCGGACAGCAACAACAAGCGTTCGCCAACGGCCAAGGGCATCACCTGGGTGCTGTCGTCGAATTTCTCCGGGGCAAGGATCCCCAGCGGCAGATGCTGTGAAGGCAGCACCGCCAGCACCTCGCCCCGGGCGGACAGCTGGTAGCCATCGGGCATGCCGCCATTCCACACTTCCACGGTACCGCGCTGAAAACTCAGGTTTAGCAGCAGCGCACAACAGAACATGTCCACCGGCAGGATACGCTTGAGCTTGGCGTTCATTTCCCGCAGCGTCTCGACCAGCCCGTAGCCCTTGGCGGTCATGCCGTAGAACACCTCCGCCAGGGGCATGGCGCCGACCGCCGCCGGCAGGCCATGGCCGGTGAAGTCGCCCAGCAGCACATGCATGTCGCCGGACGGGGTGAACGCCGCCAGCAACAGGTCGCCATTGAACAGCGCGTAGGGAGACTGCAGGTAACGGATGTTCGATGCACTGAGGCAACCGGAATGGGCGACCTTGTCGAACACAGCCTTGGCCACACGCTGCTCGTTGAGCAGGTAATGGTGATGCCGGGCTATTTCGTCACGCTGCGCCAGGACCGTGGCCTGCAGGCGACGCAGGCGGTCCATCGCACGTATCTTGGCGGCAAGGATCACCGCGCTGTAGGGCTTTGCCATGAAATCGTCGCCGCCGGCTTCCAGGCAGCGCACCAACGCCTGCTCCTCGTTGAGCGAGGTCAGGAAGATGATCGGCACCAGTGCCTCACCGGCCAGTGCCTTGATCTGGCGCGCGGCCTCGAAGCCATCCATCACCGGCATCAAGGCATCGAGCAATACCAGTTGCGGCCGGCGCTCGGCAAACAGCGCCACGGCCTGCTCACCGTTTTCGGCGGTGAACACCTCATGTCCCTGGCGCCGCACGATCTGCGCCAGCAGCATGCGATCAGCGGCACCGTCCTCGGCGACCAGTACGGTCAACGCCTGTGCGGCAGGCATGGCCGCGCTCAACCGATATCGAACAGCTTGTCGAAGTTGGAGATGGCCAGAATCTTGCGCACATCCGGGCTGGCATGGACGACTCGGATATCCGAGTCGTCCCCGCCCACGTGGTCACGCAGCAACAGCAGCATGCCCAACGCCGAACTGTCCAGATAGGTGGCATCCTTCAAGTCGACGACCACTGTCTCCGGTCGCAGGCGCTGACGCTCGTAAGCATCTCTGAATTCCTGATGCTTACCGAAATCGAAGCGACCCTTGACCTTGATCGTCAGCTTTTTCCCTTCCTGTGAAAAATCGGTTTCGACTGCCATGCGAGCGATTCCTTCGATGATGGCGAATGCGGCTCCTGAAGGTTTAGCAGCCACAGCCCTATGCTGCAAACCACAAAGAGCGTGGCGCGCAGGGCCTGGCACTGGCCGGCAATGGCGCTTGAAGCCTGCAGCTAAAGCGGCCCGTGCCGCGGCAGGCGCTGGGACAGCTCGTCGAGCAACCGCTGTTCGCGCTTATCTTCCGCCCGACGGGCCTCATCGATATAGCGCTGCACCAACTTGCGCAACCCTTCGACCCGCGCATAGGCCTGCTGCCAGATGTTGCGGGCGTTGTTGAGGTTGTTCTGGTGCCAATTCAGGCTCTGGCGCTGCTGGGTCATGGCGGTTTCCAGCTGGCCGAGAAAGCGCTGGTAATTGAGCAGCCAGTTGCCGTCCACCCCCTGCCCGCCCCGGGTTATCCACTGCGCCTGATAGCCCTCGCGAAACTGCGCCAGCTCATCGAGCCTGGCCTGCGCCTGCACCACCTGCTGCTGGAAATGCCCCAGGCGCTGGGCAGCCTTGCGCTCGGCCTCCTCGGCCATATCCACGACGGGCGCCAGGCGCGCTGCTCGACCGGGCTGAGCCATGGCCTATCAACCTGCCGGCGGCACGAAGATCGCGCCCAGCTGGTCGCGGCTCTGCGCCATGCCGACGTTCTCCTGCAGGCCCTGGCGCAGGAAGTCCACCAGTTTGGGCTGCAGCGCGATGGCCAGGTCCGTCTCCGGATCGCCACCGGCGACATAGGCCCCCACGCTGATCAGGTCACGGCTCTGCGACAGGCGCGACCACAGCTGCTTGAATTTCTGCGCCTGGCGCAGGTGATCGGCGTCGACCACCTGGGGCATGACCCGGCTGATCGAAGCTTCGATGTCGATGGCCGGGTAGTGACCTTCCTCGGCCAGGCGCCGGGACAGCACAAAGTGGCCGTCGAGCACACCGCGCGCCGAGTCGGCGATCGGGTCCTGCTGGTCGTCACCTTCGGAGAGCACGGTGTAGAACGCGGTGATCGAACCACCGCCCGCTTCGCCATTACCGGCACGCTCCACCAGCTTGGGCAGCTTGGCGAACACCGACGGCGGATAACCACGGGTGGCCGGCGGCTCGCCGATGGCCAGGGCGATTTCGCGCTGTGCCTGGGCAAAACGGGTCAGCGAGTCCATCAGCAGCAGGACGTTCTTGCCCTTGTCGCGGAAGTACTCGGCGATACGCGTGCAGTACATCGCCGCGCGCAGACGCATCAAGGGCGCATCGTCCGCCGGCGAGGCCACCACCACCGAGCGCTTGAGCCCCTCCTCGCCGAGGATGTGCTCGATGAACTCCTTCACCTCGCGGCCCCGCTCACCAATCAGCCCGACCACGATGATCTCGGCCTCGGTGAAGCGGGTCATCATCCCCAGCAGCACCGACTTACCCACACCGGTACCGGCGAACAGCCCCAGGCGCTGGCCGCGGCCGACGGTGAGCAGGCCATTGATACTGCGAATGCCGACATCCAGCGGCCGGCTGATGGGGTCGCGATTGAGCGGGTTGATCACCGGCCCGTCCATCGGCACCCAGTCTTCGGCCTTCATGCCGCCTTTGCCGTCCAGCGCCCGCCCGGCGCCGTCGAGCACCCGCCCGAGCATGCTCATGCCCATGGGCAGGCGGCCGCCGTCGTCCAGCGGCACCACGCGCGCGCCGGGGGCGAGGCCGACGATGCTGCCAACCGGCATCAGGAACACCTTGCTACCGGCAAAGCCCATGACTTCAGCCTCCACCCGCACCGGGTGATAGCTGTCGTCGTTGATCACCAGGCAGCGGCTACCGACGGCGGCGCGCAAGCCTTCCGCCTCGAGCGTCAGGCCGACCATACGCAGCAGGCGGCCTTCGACCACCGGCTGGTCGGGCAACCGCACCGCATCGTTGTAACCGGCCAGGCGCTTGCCGAAGCTGGTGCGATCAAGGCGCATCGTTGCCACCCGCCGACATATCCAGTTCGACCGCGATGTCCGGCGCCGCCGGGTGCAGGAACTGGTCATGGGACTGGTCGAACAACTGCGCCACGGCCTTCTCGATCCGCGTTTCCATGGTTGCATCGATGCGGCTGTGCGCCGTTTCGATGCGGCAGCCGCCAGGCAGCAGGGCCTCGTCTTCCAGCAGCTTCCAGTTTTCTTCGTGGCGCTCACGCAGGGCCTTGGCCAGTTCGAAGTCCTGGGGGTTGAGGTGGATACGGATGTTGTCGGCGCCCATCGGCAACAGCTTGAGGGCCTCACGCAGGACATGGGTGACCTGGCTGGAATCACTGCGCAATTCACGGCCGATGACCTGGCGGGTAATGTTCGCGACCAGTTGCACCAGGCCTTTTTCGATCTGGGTGTCCTGATCGGCGATCGGGTCGAGCAGGTGCAGCATGACCTGTTCCAGGCTGGCCAGCTTGGCGGCCAGGGCCACTTCGGCTTCCTGGCGAACCTTGAGCTGGGTGCTGTGGAAGCCTTCGCGCTCGCCGGTGGCGAAGCCTTCGTTGTAGGCCTCCTGGCGGATGGCCTCGAGCTCTTCGAGAGTGAGCGGCTGGACTTCCTCCAGCGGCACTTCCTCGACTTCTTCCTCGATGACTTCCGGTTCGGGTTCAGGCTCGGGTTCGGGCTCAGGATCGAAGCTGGGCAGCGCCCAGACGTCGACGCCCTCGAGGTCGCGGGCGCGGATCAGTTCGCTGGGGTGTTCGGTGGTGGACATGGCAACGCCTACAGATGAAATGGGGTCGAGCGACAAGCTTCAAGCTGCAAGCTGCAAGAAAAGGCAGAGACGTACGCCCGCCTGCGCTTGCAGCTTGAGGCTCGCAACTTGAGACTTAAATCATTTCCTCGGCACCCTTGCCGCCAAGCACGATCTCGCCGGCCTCGGCCATGCGTCGGGCGATGGTGAGGATTTCCTTCTGCGCGGTCTCCACGTCGCTGACCCGTACCGGCCCTTTGGCCTCCAGGTCGTCGCGCAGCAGTTCCGAGGCGCGCTTGGACATGTTCTTGAACACCTTGTCCTTGACCCGCTCGTCGGCGCCCTTGAGCGATACCACCAGCACATCCGAGGACACCTCGCGCAACAGCGCCTGGATACCCCGGTCGTCGACATCGGCCAGGTTGTTGAAGACGAACATCAGGTCTTCGATCTGCTCCGACAGGTCGCTGTCGATCTCGCGGATCGCATCCATCAGCGCACCTTCCACCGAACTGTCGAGGAAGTTCATGATGTCGGCGGCACGCTTGATGCCGCCCAAGGTGGTGCGGGCAGCGTTGGAGTTGCCAGAGAACTGCTTCTCGAGAATCTGGTTGAGCTCTTTGAGCGCCGCAGGCTGTACGGTGTTGAGCGACGATACGCGCAGGACGATGTCGAGGCGCACCTTGTGGTCGAAGTTGCTCAGCACCTCGCCGGCCTGGTCGGGGTCGAGGTAGGCGACCACGATGGCCTGGATCTGCGGGTGCTCGAAGCGGATGACGTCGGCCACGGCACGCGGCTCCATCCACTTGAGGCTGTCCAGGCCGCTGGTGTTGCCACCGAGCAGGATGCGGTCGATCAGGCCGTTGGCCTTGTCCTCGCCCAGTGCCTGGTTGAGCATCTTGCGAATGTAGCCGTCGGAGCCCACGCCCAGGCTGGTCTGGTCGCCGACGATCTCGACGAACTCGCTCATCACCTGCTCGACCTGCTCGCGGTGCACATTGCCCATTTGCGCCATGGCCACACCGACCCGCTGCACTTCCTTTGGCCCCATGTGGCGCAGGACCTGTGCGGCGTCGGTCTCGCCGAGCGACAGCAGGAGGATGGCCGCCTTGTCGACGCGGCTCAGCTTGGCGGTAACGGCTCGGTTGTCACTCATCGGCGTTGATCCACTCTTTCACGACCTGGGCCACACGGCCCGGGTCTTCGGCCACCAGGCCTTTGATTGCGTTGAGCTGTGCCTCGTAACCCTCGCTCGGGCTCGGCAACAGAATGCTTGTCGGGCCACCCAGGCTGACGCGGTCGTTGGCCAGTTCGCCATCCAGACCGATCATACCGCCCAGCTCCATGTCGCTGTCTGTGGCAGCCTGCTTGCCGCCACCGGTAATGTTGTTGAGCACCGGACGCAGCACGCCGAACACCAGGATCAGGATGAACACCACGCCCAGCACCTGCTTGACGATGTCCCAGAACCAGGGCTGCGAGTAGAACGGAATGTCGACCAGTTCGTCGCCACGGTCGGCGGCGAACGGCACGTTGATCACGGTGACGCTGTCGCCACGGCTGGCATCGAAGCCCACCGCGTCCTGCACCAGGCGGGTGAAGCGCGCCAGGTCTTCAGCGCCCCAGGGCGTGCGGGTCATCTCGCCGCTGGCGGCGTCGATCTTGGCCTGGTCGTCCACCACCACCGCCACCGACAGGCGGGTCAGGCGACCCTGCTGCTGACGGGTGTGGCTGATGGAACGGTCCAGCTCGAAGTTCTTGGTCGACTGCTGGCGCTTGTCGGACGGGTACGGCGCCAGCATCGGCTGGCCGGTGGCCGGGTCCATGATCTGCTGGCCGTTGGAGTCCACCAGCGGCTGCCCGGGCTGGACGGCACCGGCGGGGGTTGCAGCAGTTTTGGCATTCTCAGGCGCGCTGGCTCCGGCCGGCGGCTGGTTGCTCAGCGCACCCGGCACGCCTTGCGGGCCCTGGCTGCTGGCGCGCTGTTCGTTGACCGATTGCTCGCTGCGCAGCGCTGGTTGATCAGGGTTGAACTGCTCGGAGGTGGACTCGACGGCGCTGAAGTCGATGTCGGCCGACACTTCGGCCTTGTAGCGGTCGTTGCCCAGTACCGGCAGCAGGATGTTGTGCACGCGCTGGGTGAGCATGCCTTCCATGCGGCGGCTGTAGTCGAACTGCTTGCCGGCCATGGTCAGCGCGGTGTCCTGCAACTGGTCGGAGAGCAGGTTGCCCTTCTGGTCGACCACGGTCACCTGGGACTTGTCCAGTTCCGGAACGCTGGTGGCCACCAGGTTGACGATGGCCATTACCTGGCCGGCCTCCAGGGCGCGCCCCGGATACAGTTCGACCAGCACCGAAGCGCTTGGCTTGCGCTCGTCACGCACGAACACCGAGCTTTTCGGGATGGCCAGGTGCACGCGGGCAGCCTTGACGTTGTTGAGGCTGGACACGGTGCGCGCCAGTTCGCCTTCAAGGCCACGGCGGTAGCGGGTGGCCTCCATGAACTGGCTGGTACCCAGGCCCTGGTCCTTGTCGAGCAGCTCGAAGCCGACGTTGCCGTCGCTTGGCGCTACGCCGGCGGCGGCAAGCTTCAGGCGCGCACGGGAGAGATCGTCGGCCTTGACCAACAGCGCGCCGGAATTCGGCTCCACGGTGTAGGGGATATCGGCAGAGGCCAGGGTGTCCATGACCTGCTTGGTGTCCATGCCCGCCAGGCTGCCGTACAGCGGCCGGTAGTCCGGCTGCTGCGACCAAAGCACCACGGCGAAGCCGATGGCCACGCTGGCGGCCAGGCCGACCAGCAGGCCGATCTGACGCAGCATGGGCATCTGCGAGATGTTTTCCAGGAACGACAGGCCGAACAGCGGCGGCTTGGCTGCTGGCGGGCCGCTTTTTGCGGGGGCGTTATCGACGACTGCTTCGGCCATGAATCAACTCTCGCCTTAAACCGGCATCTGCATGATGTCCTGGTACGCTTGCACCAGCTTGTTACGCACTTGGGTCAGCGCCTGGAACGACACGGAGGCCTTCTGCGAGGCGATCATCACATCGGTCAGGTCGACGCCGCTCTTGCCGATTTCGAAGGCGTTGGACAGTTGAGTGGAGGCCTGCTGGGTCTCGCTCACCTTGCCAATGGCCTGGCCGAGCATGTCGGCAAAACTGCTTTGCCCAGGCGCCAGCTCAGGGGCGGCAGCCGCTTTGGGCATGGACATGGCATCGGCCTGCATGGCGCGCATGTCCAGCATCAGACGATTGAATTCAACACCTTGGGTCATGGACTTCTCTCTCCGGCGGCCGCATTTTTTTGACACTCATGCAGCGAATGGGCTGAAACTAGCAAGAGCAGTGCCAGCCAGCCCGCAAACGATTCAAAACAACGCTTCAGCCGAACAGGCTGGCCTCGACATCGAACCCGGCGTCACGCATCTGCGCCAGCTTGTAGCGCAGCGTACGCGGGCTGATGCCCAGACGTTCGGCGGCCTCCTTGCGACGCCCGCGCTCGGCGCGCAAGGTGTCGATGATCATCTGGAATTCGTGACGGCGCATGTCGCCCTCCAGTCCACCCGCCTCGGCGCCTGAATCCAGGCATGATGGCGCAATAGTGGCCTCACTCGAAGGCGACAACGGAATGGCGCCAGCCAGACAGAAATCCGCCGCCTCGATCACGCCGCCCTGCTGCAGAATCAGTGCGCGCTGAATCGCGTTGTCCAGCTCACGCACGTTACCCGGCCAGGCATAGGCCTGCAGGCTAGCCTGCGCCTGGGCGGACAAGCGCACCTGGGCATGGCACATCTTGCGGGCATGGCGCGCCAGCAGGCGCTCGGCCAGCGGCACGATATCGGCTGGGCGCTCGCGCAGGGCCTGCCAGGCCATGGGGAATACCGACAGGCGATAGTAGAGGTCTTCGCGGAAGCGCCCCGCCGCCACTTCCCCTGCCAGATCACGGTTGGTCGTGGCGAGAATGCGGATATCCAGGGCGATGGGCTTGCGCCCGCCAACGCGTTCGACCTCGCGCTCCTGCAACACGCGCAGCAGCTTGGCCTGCAGCCCCAGCGGCATTTCCGAAACTTCATCCAGCAGCAAGGTGCCGCCTTCGGCCTGCTCGAACTTTCCGGCCTGGGCAGCGATGGCGCCGGTGAAGGCGCCCTTTTCATGACCGAACAGCGTGGCCTCGAGCATGTTGTCGGGGATGGCCGCGCAGTTGATCGCCACGAACGGCGCCTGTGCCCGTGGCGACTGCCGGTGGATGTAGCGTGCCAGCACTTCCTTGCCAGTGCCGGACTCGCCCGAGATCAGCACGGTCGAGTCGCTGCGCGCAACCCGCGCCGCCAGCTCCAGCAACTGTCGGCTGGCCAGCTCGCAGGCCACCGGGCCCTCATCATCAGCCACACGCCCGGCAGCATGGCGCTCGACCAGGGTGAGCAACGCCTTGGGCTCGAACGGCTTGACCAGGTAATCGGCAGCGCCCTGGCGCATCGCTTCGACGGCCCGCTCCACGGCAGCGTGCGCAGTCATCAGCAACACGGGCAGCTGTGGTTGCTGGCGGCGCAGCCTGGCCAACAACTGGTGCCCGTCCATACCCGGCATGTTCACATCGCTGACAACCAGGCTGAACACCTCTTTGAGCACCGCTTCCAACGCCTCTTCGCCACTGCCCACGGCCTGATAGGCGAAACCGCCGATTTCCAGGGTGTCGCACAGCGCTTGTCGCAGGACGCGATCATCCTCGACCAGCAGCACCTTGATTGCCATCACAAGGCCTCCGCCAGTTGCCCGTCGATCAACGGCAGCTCCACCCGCACGCAGGTACCACGGCCCACCTTCGAACGCAGCTGCAAACGCCCCTGATGGGCACGCACCACGGCCTTGACCACCGCCAGCCCAAGCCCGGTGCCAGCGGCCTTGGTGGTCAGGAACGGCTCGCCCAGGCGCGTCAGCAACTCGGCGTCGATACCGCAGCCTGCATCACTGACGCACAGGTGCAGCGACTGCTCGCGACGGTACAGATGCACCTTCAGACGCGCCGGCTCCTGGCTGGCCTGCAGGGCGTTTTCGATCAGGTTGAGCAAGGCGCCGACCAGGGTGTCGCGGTTGCACAGCAACTCGCCCAGGTGGCTGTCGCACTGCCAGCGCACAGCATGCCCTTGCACATGGACCTGGGCCGCCTGCTGCAGGGCCTGGAACAGCGCTTTTGGCGTGACCCTGTCACCCAGCGGCAGTTCGCCACGGGCAAACACCAGCATGTCGCGCACCTGGTGCTCCAGTTCGTGCAGCCGTTCCTTCAGGCTGCCCGCGAAGCGCTGGCGGGTTTGCGCACTGAGGTCTTGCTCGCTATCGGCCAGGTGGCTGGCGTAAAGCATGGCCGCCGACAGCGGCGTACGGATCTGATGGGCCAGCGAGGCGACCATGCGCCCCAGTGACGACAGGCGTTCGTGGCGGGCCAGCTGGTCTTGCAGTCGACGGGTTTCAGTCAGGTCATTGAGCAGTACCAACTGGCCGGGTTCGGCATCCAGCGAGCGGGTAGCGATCGACAGGCGGCGGCCATCGCGCAGCGAGACTTCATGGCCGTCGTCCTTGCGCGGGGCAAAGCTGCGGGCGATCACCTGGCGCCACAACTGGCCGATCAGCGGCTCGCCGAGCAGCTCGCAGGCGGCCGGGTTGGCATCGCGCACCAGGCCCTGGCCATCGATCACGATCACCCCGCCGGGCAACAGGTCCAGCAAGTTCTGCAGGCGGTTGGCCAGGCGTTCCTTTTCACTGAGTTCATCGATGCGCTGGGCGCTGACCACGGCCAGTTCGCCCTTGAGTTCGCTGACCCGGGCTTCAAGCATGCTGTAGGACTGGCTGAGCTGGCTGGACACCTGATTGAACAGGGCAAAGGCTTGCTCGATACCCTGGCGGCTGTCCTGCTCGACCGGGGTCCGCCCCTGCTGATCGGGGGCTCGGGTTACTTGGGCGGCCTGGGGCATCGTGCTCTCTCGCGTGGCTAACCGTCATAAAAACGGTATGTTGCCAGCGGTAAAGCAATAGCCGTGCCGGAGATAGGGATTTGCGGAGACTGCGCCGGCCTCTTCGCGGGTAAACCCGCTCCCACATGTGAGTACTGCGTTGTCCTTGTGGGAGCGGCGGTGCGCCGATGCGATTTACCCGCGAAGAGGCCGGAACAGGCTCACCGCCAGGCCCTCGCCGTAAAGCGCGAGGGCCTCAAGCCGGGCTCAGTCCGGCAGCCAGGCCTTGTGCCAATTGCTCAGGTTATCGCCTTCGAGCATCCAGCCACTCAGCACTGCATTGCGCAGTGCATCGCCCGCCTTGGCCGTGGCGTCAAGATCGCTGATGTGCATGCGGATGGCCTCAACCCAGCTACGGAAACGGTTCTTCACCAAGGTCACCGGCAGGTCGTTGTATCCCTGGTAGCAACGCAGGTCGCTGGCGATCACCGGGAAACCGCAGGCGCCGTACTCCAGCAGGCGCAGGTTGCTCTTGCACTCGTTGAACAGGTTCTGCTCCACGGGCGCCAGGGCCAGGTCCAGATTCATTCTGGCCAGCGTCTGCGGGTAATTCTCAAGCGAAACACCCTCGTGGAACTCATGGATATAGGGCCGCAGCTTGTCCGGGCACATGCCGAAGAACACCCACTCCACCTCGTTGGCCAATTCCTTGACTACGTCGGCGATCACTTCCAGGTCACCGGAGTGGCTCGCCCCACCCGCCCAGCCGACACGCGGCTTGCGCGACTGCCGGCGCTGAGCTTCGAGGCCTTTCCAGAAACGGCCATCCAAGGTGTTGTGCACCACCCGGATATCACCATGCAGACCAGCGAAGGCCTCGGCCAGCGGCTGCGTAGAGACGACGAAGCGGTCCACATACGCCAGGCCACGGCGCAGGGCGCGCAAAATATCCTTGGGCATGTCCGCCCTGTGCACGCTCTTCAGCGGCAGGTTAGGCAAATAGTCGTCCAGCTCGAAGACCTTGAACGCCCGTGAAAACGCGTGCATCCGGCGCATGTGCTCAATCTGCTGGTCGCCGATCTGGCGCTGCAGCACGATGCTGTCCGGCTGGTAACGCTCAAGTTCAGCTGGCGTCAGGTGAGCCCAGGACAGCTGCCCCTCGGCCAGCCCCTCGCGCTTGAGCGCATCGAGCGGCTGGATCACCCGGTAATTGCCACACCCGCCCTCATCCGCCGCATGGGCCAGGATCGTCGGCAGCGGCTTCCAGGACGACAACGGTCGCCAGCTCAGCTCGGCGCACTCCAGGCCGAAGCCATTGGCGCACGACAGCGAGAAGTTCGGGTTGTAGAACGGATCTCGCGCCAGTGCAGGCAGCCAGCGTGCATACAAGGCGTCTTCTTCCTCGGTGCTGGCCGGCGTTGCGGCATCCTCGCTGAGCAGCATCTGCACACGCGGCGTCCAGACGTTCAGGTAGCCGGCACGGTGCAAACGCAGGCACAGGTCGACATCGGTCCAACGCTGCAGCTCAGGCGTCTCGTCGAAACCGCCCAGCTCCTGGAACAGGCCTTTGTTCACCAGCAGGCACTTGCCACTCACCGCCACATAGTTCTGGTCGATCTGCAGGCGCTGCATGTAACCGGGGGCATCCATCGGCTGACCGGCAAAGGCTTCACCAACCGGGCCGTTCAGGCCGAGCACGAAACCGGCATGGCTGATGGTTGCCTCCCCCGCTACCAGCTTGGCCCCCACTACGCCGACTTCTTGGCGCATGCCGTGGTTGAGCATCTGCTGCAACCAATCGCTATCGAGTACGGCAGCGCCTTCGTCCAGCCACAGCAGGAAGTCACCACGTGCCTGCGCGGCGGCCTGGTTGCGCATGCGCGCCGGTGCCATCCCGGCAGGGAAACGCATGCAACGAATGGTATCGACACCGAGCTGGGCAACACCGTCGAGCCAGCTGTTCACCGCAGGGCCGGCATTGTTCGACGCCAGCAGAAGCACCTCGTGGTTGCGATGGGTGCTCTTCTCCAGAATGGTTTCCATGCAACGCTGCGCCCGCTCCGGGCTGTTGCCCTGGAGCAGGATCAGGATGCTGACCGATGCGTCGCTGGAGGCGCCGTAGTCGAGGTCATAACGCCCGGGCAAACGAGATTCGACGCGAGCCTGGGCAAAACCGCGCGCATGCAAATGACGCAGGATCACCCCGCGCTCATCCGGGCAGTCGCGCAGCGACGGGGCATTGCTGATCAACAACGGTTCGCTGATATGCCCCAGCCCCTCGAAACCGGCCGACTCGATCAGGCGCAGGATGTAATCCAGTTCGATAGCCTGGCCCGCCTCCTGGCGGAAGCCACCCATCTTGAGCCACACCTGGCGGTTGAACAGCCAGTGGCGCGACATGCTCGCCGGCAGACTGAGCAGCAGATCAAGGTTCAGATCAGGACGCAGCGCAGCGCCAATTTCCGCGCCACCGGCACGCAGCGCTTCATCACCGTAAACTGCCCGGCAACCTGGCGCTGCCAACAGATCAAGCGCGGCAATCAGCAAGCCGCTCGCAGTGAACTCACTCCCCGCCTCTACCAGCATGAACCAGTCGAACTCACCTGCCTGAACCACCTGGTTGAGCTGGTCGCTCAGGCTGGCATCAGTCAGTCGCAAGCAATGCAGTTCGTTCTGCAGCCCGGTCGAGGGCGCCTCCCCTGCTGTCAACGCGATGATTTTCACTGTGGCATAGAGGCAGTTATCGCGACTCAAGCTTTGCACGGAGGCATTCAATGCATCCATGCGGCCATCAGCGTCCAGCACGATGACGCCGATCACCGGACCGCCCTGATGCGCTTGCAGACGCTGTTCGATCAGACGGCTCTGCATGGCATCCGGAACGCGTTCGTCCAGCCAGTCCTGCAGTGTCGCTGCCTTGGGCTTTCCACCCAGATGCTCGAGCATTTGCTGGCGCCCGCGCTTGATTGCTTCGCTGCCATAGTCGCAATGGCGTGCATACAACTCGCGGTAAAGCGCGGGGTAATCTTTGAGTGCCTGTTCCGAACGCCGTGCAGGTGCACTGACATCCCGGCGCATGCGCACTTCCACTGTCTCGCAATGAATATGGTGGAATGCGCTGCGAGCGCTCAAGCGCATGAGGAAATCCCAATCCTCCAAACCTGCCAGCGATTCGTCGAAGTCGCCCACCGCAAGGGCAAGCGCACGTGGGCAGGCAAAGGTGTTGACCGGGATGTAGTTGTTAACCAGCAAACGCTCCCTGGAGTACGCCTCGTGGGGATAGCGTTGCTCACGCGCCACCTCGCTGCGCTTGCCCGCCGCTATCGTTTCCTCAACGAACACTGCATCCGTATAAACCACGGTGTCGGGGTGCTCAGCCAGCGCTGTAGCCAATGTTTCAAGGTGGTCAGGCAGATACAGGTCGTCATCGTCCAGATAGACGACATACCGGCCACGAGCTAGTCGCAAGGCGCTATTGCGGGCAGCGGCTGGGCCGCGGTTACGGCCTTGGCGGATATAGGTGACAGGAAAATCGTACTCAGCCAGCAGCGATTCGACCGGGGTGCCGTTGTCATTGACCAGGATGACTTCGAAGTCCTTGAAGGACTGCCGGCCAATACTGTTCAGCGCATCCCTGAGCAGTTCGGGACGGTTGAAGGTGGTGACAATGATGGAGAACATCGCTCGCTCAGCGTCTTCAGCCAAGGCTTCCAGACGCCCGCACAGCTGCCGCACCCGCTTGCCCAACGCAGTACCCTGCTCGTGCGGATAAAGCGTCAGCCTGCGCTTGAGATGCGCAGCAACCTCACGCTCATAGCCTTTCAGGTGCCCCTCGTTGCCACGTTCGAATACGCCCTCGAGAATACAGGTATGCCCTTCCAGCGGCGCCGAGGAAACATAGAACTCATGGGAGTGCTGCGCCGCATGAACGCGATAGCTCACACCCGGCACGGTGGTGAAAACGAAGTCAGGGAACAACTCCCCAAGCTGGACCATGAGCTGCCAGTCACCCGACCCACGAATTCTGACATCACGGCGCCACGCCTTGAAAAAGGCGTCCCGGCGAATGATCGCCGCAGAGGGGGTGATATAGCTGTCGTAAATCAGAAGGTCCGCAACCTCATTACGCCCGCCACTGTAATCTTCACTGCGATGGCCGGGGTGGCTAGGCCCTTCTACAGGATCGCCCTGCTCATCAACCCAACAGATTGGGCTGTAACCCAGGGCATGCTTCGCATTGCTTTCCAGAATAGGGAGCAGGCGCATGACATGACCGGGATTCATATAATCGTCGGCCATGAACAAGACTATGTATTTGCCCTTGGCGACCCAAAAGCCATTCTGAGAACTGTTGCCGGCCCCGAAATTTCGTCGGTTGCGCATATAGCGCACCCGCATATCAGACGAAAACTCGGCCATGACCGATTGCGTGTTGTCCGTCGAGGCATTGTCCACAACCAGGACTTCAATGCCCTCGACACCCTGATCCAATACGGACCGTACCGCCTGCCCCAAATACCGACCATAGTTGTAGGCCGGAATAACGACGCTCAGCAACGGCGCAACACCACGCACCTCAGAGGCGTCCAGCGCAATGCCCGACGTCAGCGCATTGATCCAGAAATCGACGGTGTAAGGATAAATTCGCTCATCCGGCCGAGCACTGCCCTGCATGAGAAACGAGCGCAGGCGACTCGCCAGTGCCTCGTATTCCGCCCATGCCATGCCATCAAGGAAGGCGAACAAGTCTGCTCTATTGCTAAATACACTGCCGTCTACATAGCAATCACGCGGGAACCACTCTGGCAGCGAAGTGGCTGCGGTATGCACAGGCACGGTGCCCGACAACAGGCAAGACTGCCACTGAGGGGACAACCAATCAGCTAATTCGGGCTCATGATCGCAAAGCGCGAAGTGCGCCCGCTGCAACTCGATATCGTCGCGCCCAAGCACACAGGCCTTGCCTTTGAAAGCGGGGCGCGGGTCCAATTCAGCAAGCGGCAGTTCCAGCGGCTGATTGAGTCGCACCAGGTGCTGGCCTGTGAAAGCCTCTTTGGCAGGTAAAAAGACTCTGTCGAACTGCTCGCACAACTGCGCGTCATCCACCGAGCTCTCTAGCCGCATCAGATAGCGACGCGTACCTGAGGATAAAGTCAGCTCCCCCGTGCCTGCATAAGCCAGCTCGATCAGCAGCACACTGTCATGGTGACCGGCGACGTCCGATGCAGCGATTCGTTCGAAGACAAGGCCGTTGCCGTTGCCATAGGCCTGCAACGGGCCGAGAGGAAACAGGGCCTGCAGCTTCTGCCATTGCTCATCGCTGATGAGGAATGCCTTTTGCTCCTGCCCCAGCTGAACCCCGGCGATACCCACTCGCCAAGGCGCACCCTGGCAACTACCGCCTGCAATTGAGGCCCAATCCATCACGCATCCCCTCTGTCACGGCCTCGCTCACACGCAGCCTCATTGAAATTCAAATGCCATAACCCATGGATTTCGCCCAGACAGCCATGCTGTCGATCGACTGATCCAGGGTGGTCCAGACATCCAGCCCCACCCCGCGGGCCTGGCTGATATCCGGTACATAAAACGAAGGAGCCGTACCCTCGGTACGCCCCATGATCAACACCTGTTTTCCTGGTGCCACTCGCGCGACCACGCGATGTGCCAGATCCGCAATGCTGATCGCCTGATCGGAACCCACGTTGTAGGCTTCGCCGGCTTTGCCGCTCACCAGCAACGCCAGCAGCCAGGCGGCCAAATCTGCGCCGTGCAAGTAACTGCGGACTGCGGTGCCACAAGAGCGGATCACGACCTGATCCGCACACAGGGCATCACGAACAAAGTTGCCAATGGCAAAATGGCCATCGAGCGGCAGGCCTGGCCCGGAAAAGGCAAAGCAACGCGCCATGATTACGTCAATGCCGTGAGTCTGTGCATAAATCGCGCCCAAGGTTTCCTGTGCCCGTTTACCTTCGGCATAGGCGCTCCCTGCGCTGTTGCTGGCACAAGCGCCAGCGAAGCCTTCGGCGATCCCGGCGCCCTGATCTGCCCCTGCCCGCAAAGCCCCATACTGTGCACCCGAGCCGGTCAGGAGCACACGGGCCTGAGTACGCACCGCCAAGTCGAATACCCGGCGCGCGCCGGTGACGATGGTGTCGAAGATTTCCAACGGCTTGCCATGAGCCGCCGAGGACGTTTCGGTTGCCGCATGAATAATCAGGCTCACAGGCTGCCCCGGAACGGCCTGAAGCTCACGCACGTCACCACTGACCCAATGCAGCCAGGCGCAATCACGGTAACCGGGCTGTGCATCGAGAAAACGCGATGGGTTGCGTGACAGAACCGTGACCGTCACCCCTGCGCCTTGCTGGTTCAGTTGTTGAAACAACGCCAACAACCACAAGCCAAAAAAGCCTGTACCGCCGGTGACCAACACATGCTGCCCAGCCAGCGCCTTGTGCAAACCCAAGGTGGAGGGAATGGCCTGCAACGCGCTGCTGATAATGGGTGAATGCAAGGAGAAACTAGGCATGGGCGTCAGGGACTCATGGATATCTGAAACGAGGGATGGGAATGCCGCCGCAGCCCACTGCCCTAATAGAAATACAAGGTGATGTCTTCCAGGATGTCCGCGTATAGACGCATGCCCACTCTGTAGTCACCGCGGATGGACTGCACTTCATCCATCAAGCACCAATAATCGTCGGAACGATGGTAGGCACAGACAGCCAACACGGGCTTGTCGCGCTCGATGATCGTACGCGCCCCCCGCAAGGCAGAGGCTTCCATGCCCTCGATGTCGAGCTTGAACAAGCCAACTTTGCCCGGCACCACGGCATCCAGCGGCACGCCCTGTATGAAAGAGGTGATGTTTGCGGGCACATCACTGCTCAACTCGCCGGCAATGTCATAGGTCAACTCAGGCTGATAGACAGCTCGGCTGGGCACTTCGTCCAGCCCCATGTTGAACAGCCAGACATCAGGACGATTGGCGACACTCTTGAGCGCTTCGTAGTACGCCGGTAATTCGGGCTCGAACAGCCAAGCCTGCTCGACCGGCCCAAAATGTTTCTCCAGGCGATGCAGGGTATCGCCCGCTGCTGCACCGGCGTCGACAAAGCGCGCCGCTTGATCAGGCCGTACAAATGCCTTGTCGAAATACTCTTCATCCCAAGGCGACTTGGCCTGTTCTGCACAGGCGATCGACAGGCGAATTCG
The DNA here is from genome assembly GCF_003940825.1 of Pseudomonas oryziphila. NCBI lineage: Bacteria > Pseudomonadati > Pseudomonadota > Gammaproteobacteria > Pseudomonadales > Pseudomonadaceae > Pseudomonas > Pseudomonas oryziphila. The sequence continues at coordinate 4,286,127 of NZ_CP034338.1, forward strand.
CATGCCGATCAACGCATCAAAAACCTGGCGTGACGGCTCATCGTCCAGGCACAGGAACGCAGAGATGAAGCGCCAAGGGTCACGCAACGGCGCTTCGACAAAACTTGAAAATTGCTCGCAACCCAAGCCCGGCCCCGGGCCATCAAGTGCGTACAGAAACTCGTGCATGTTGACCAGACGAATTCCCGGCACCTGGCTCAATTGCCTGGAAATGGCGTTGCCATGCCGGCCACTGGCAACAACGACGACGGCGTTCTCAAGCGAAAGACTGGAAGGATGAGAGATCGAAAGCCCTTCCAATGAACCACCGTCCTTGGCCCGGTCATTGTCGATAAATCCTTTGACTTCAAGATTGAGCAATTGCGCGTGGCGTGCCAAGCGCAAACCGACCTTGAAGGCGCCAAAGATATAGAACCCCTCATTCAGCCAGTCGCATGCCTGGCGCTTGAACGCCGCCAAATCGGCCAGGCCGGCCTGCGAGTCCAGCAAGCGCTTGATATTGGGGTAGTCATCAAGGCGCGATAGCGCCTGCAGCCTTGATGGCTGCCTGACCACGATATGGTCTTGAGCATCACGCAGAAGCGCATCCGACCAGCAAACCGGCACACGCTGGCCTGACGCAAGTGCGAAGGAATAGATGCCACCTTTCTGCATCCTGGAAAAATCGGCACCGCACAAGGACAAGCCAGCATTCATCTTATTACCTGCCTAACAGATCAGAACGGCCAGGGGCTGCCATCCTGCAACAAAAATCAAACCAAGCACCTGAAAAAATGCGCTCGCCCTTGTCAATCAATAACGACGTTGAAAAGTGCATGGGCGCGTTGCGGGTACAAATCCACCAAGCGCGGCCTTATACGCTCCAGCCTCTCGGCAATCCATTGATTCAAGATCGGGTTTGGATCGAGCAGTAGCTTTTCCTTTGCAATCGTGGCGCTACTGTTAATCTCGACATAGCGCCGGGCAATATCCAGCACCTGCGCATCATCAAGATAATTCAACATCACCGAAACATCAGCCGGCGGCACATCGAGACGATCGAGCGCATACTCAATCGCCAATATATCGTTGATGCTTTGCAAATAGGTACGCAGCCTGACATTGCCTGGCTCGACAAGGTAGTACTGAAGCCGTCCATACGTTGTTACAAACCGGCGTTTGCAAAAATCATAGACGCGCAGAAAGTGCTTCATCTCCGAAAAATTATCTCGAACGGTACCCAGCCGATCGGTCAGCACACCGCCACCGTAATAAAACATATCGGAAAAAATCGAGGCCACCTTGGGTGAGGTGTTACCAGGCACCACAGAAACATCAAACGCACGATCATGAACTGTCAGTGAGTTCAGGTGATGAGGATAGTCCTGAGCGAAAACCGCCTCAGGCATATCCACAAATTTCAACGAACACAACTCACTATCAGCCAGCAGCAAATTCACCTGCCCGGCAATATGCGCCGCCCCCAGCAGAGGGGTTTTATTATTGATAACGTCGTATTGATCTGAGCTTATGGCCTTCAGTGGCTGATAAAATGCCAGCAAATCATAATCAGACGAAGCATTGCCCATACCAAGAGGAATGGAACCCATCAGCGAGTAGCACAAAATGCGCACTGGACAGTGCCGCTCCATTCGCTCAATGACATCGTCCACCTGCTGCTGCAAATCAGGCTTCGCACACACATCAATTAGTTGCGCACGCATTATCGAGCCACCCACTCATCCAGTACAAAATCACACGCATCCGGCACATCGCCCGACCGTGCGAAGCGGTCGGAAATGCGATACAAATCCCTGACAGCTCGGTCAAACTCGCTTTCTTGATAACCGTGCTGAACTGAACACCCCAGCACGGCAAACGCTTGTGCCAATGGCTCAAGATCAGCGCTTTCTGCCCGCAGTCGAACGCCGCTGAGGCTAACCCTGCCGGTCTCACTGAAATTTTTCAGCACGAGGGCGCGGCATGACTTGAGCAACGTCTCATAAAAAGCGCTGTCTGCCCGATAGGGAACTCTCAGAAAGTACGAATGCATCACCGGATAAGGCAGCTCGGTGATGTTTGAACGCAGCATACAATCGATCAGTGCTTTCAACGCAGGCCGATTGAGGTAAGCCTCATAGTCCGCATTAGCCAGTTTGAGCGGAACCAGTGAGCGCTTGCGATGGATCAGGAAAGCCGCACGGTGCTTGCCGCTGTCCATGTTGAAGTGGCTTTCATCACTGTTCCAATCCGCGTTGACCGCATGATTCACGAAGAACAAGGGATCGACCGACTCGGTTTGCCGCATGCGCTCATACACCTGCCTACGGCTTCTAAGCACGTTTTCCACCCACGCGTCTGTCTGCGCGATGCCGAATTGATCAGCCGCGTTGCGACAGTAGAGGTCCATGTAATGGTTCGGGGTTGCGTCAGCCTCGCCATCGAACCACTTGAACAGCTCCAGGTAGGGGAACAGGGTAAACACCGGGCTGTCCTTGAACAGCCCATTGCCGTTTCGCCGTGCACAGACCAACCAGGCGGGTATCCACGCCAGCACCTCAGCGTCGTCGGCACTGATCAGCGCATCATCCTTGTACTCCGGACGAAACAGCCCATGCAAAGCGGGAACTTCGACGGGCAAGGTCAGTTGCTCGTCGATGATGGCGTTGTGAACACTTGCCATCTGCGCCCGCTCTTCAGCGGATCGCCAAGCCATGTTGGAGCCGTTTACCGGGCAAAAGACAACCCGCTCGAACCCCTCTGCCGCCAAACTCAGTGCAATGCTTTCGTGCTCGAAAATATTGTTTACGCAGACGATAACGAGTGCCGTCTTGTCTGCATCGGCGACACGGCTGACCGGCAACCCCTCGTGATGGGTTATCTCGGCAGCACGCTTGTCAATAAAGCCGATAACATTGCAGCGCCCCTTCAGGTAGCGCGAGACCATCGTTCCACGATGGGCGGCACCGTACAGAACTACCGGCGTATCAGACGTCAGCATCATAGCGGGCATACCCCTTCGAGCAGGCGCAGGAACTCAGCGTCTGGCTCACGCTCGAGTACCGGGAATGACATGAACGCCGGATGCTTGACCACAGCCGGGAGCGACTGCAACTGCCTGCAGTAATCCATCAGCGCCTGCGCCTGGTGCTCTCTGAAATAAGCGTCCCACTCCGCTCGCTTCATTTTCAGCGGAATGCCATCGAAGCCCTGACGCTCCAGATAGAAAGCACGATGAGAGCCATCGAGGATATTGAAGCGATGCAAGGCGCCATCAAACACCGCAACCGACGCAGCCTCGCGATAATAGTGCCCCATATCGAAGAAGGTTTTCGCGCGATAGAAGTCCAATTGCTCTTGGGTAAACAGTTCATCACAAGGCAGTAGCGCCTTGACCGCCGGATCATCCAGCCGGACATTGGTCGCCTTGTCGATAACGTCCTGCTCCTGGCCTTGCCATTTGAAGTAATCAGCGTAATCGTGCTCGATGCCTTCGTAGGATCGCCTTACGGTGTAGACATAGTCCTTGTGCACGATGGCAGTCACATAATCTGAAAACGCGCTCAACAGGTAGTCGCCGGCACGTACGGTATACAGTTCGTCAAAACTGCAGAACGGCACTGCATAATCACCCGAATAAAATGCGTTCCATGCCTGCGTCATGGCCGCCGCCCTTTCCCCACGAAGAAACACGGGCAGGTGCAATACCCTGTCGTAGCCGACGCTGTGCAAGGCACGTGCAATGGCCGGGTGGGCAAGGCCATTGCCTATCGCCACGAACACCAGCGCATTGCCAGTGCTTTGAATGCACGCCTCCACCGTCATCACCGGGACCGGCGCATTCGTTACGCCTTGCGGGTTGCGATCGATGATGGCGCGCACATTCACGCCGCTTTGCATCAAGCGCCGGCAAAAACCAACACCTATCTGACCGCCACCGTAGATAACGACTGGCTCGTCTATCGTCGAAGGTTTATTCATTGACCGCACGTCCAATTTCCTTGCAAAGCGACCGCCAGGCATTTCGCTGATGAAAAAGCAGAGATGCTGCTCACGGTTTTCCAGGTACCGCGTAGAGCACTGCATCAAAGGTACTGGGCGAGTGACAGCGCAGGTAGAAGCGGTAGCCCAACTCATAGCCTTGCAACTGCTCGGCTATTTCCCAGAGGTGCTCCGCACGGTGGTAGATGCTGATGGCCAGGTGCGGGCGATGTGCACGCAGCAGCGCCTGCGCGCCGCGTAGCGCTGCCGGCTCTTCGCCTTCGATATCCATCTTGAGGAAGTTCGGCGCAAATCCCGGCAAGGCATCATCCAGGCGCACACAGCACACCGGATTGCCGCCAGACTCGACCAGGTGACCACCCGCCCCCAGGCTGGGGTCATATCCGCTCAAGCGGTTGCTGTCGGACACGCCGCAAGGAAAGTGGATCGCGCCCGGCACCTTGCCAAGCTGCGCCGTCAGCTGGCGGTAGTTATCCAGATCCGGTTCAAATGTCGCAAGGCTGCTGAAGGCAAACCCGGCAGCCAGCAATTCCTCAACGGTGTCGCCAACGTAGGCACCGCAATCGATAAATCGCAGTGGTTCCGGCAAGCGCGGCAGGTCTGCCGGGAAATACTGCTGGCCGGTAACCGCAGGAAGGCAACGCGGATCACCCAGGGTGCGGTACTCGACTATTGCGTCCAACAACTGCTTGCTGGCTTCATCCTCAAGCGCAGCGCGCAACGCTGCAATACGCGGTGCATGCTGTTCATAGAATGCGGGGGCAACCAGCCAGTAACGAAATGGCTGGTCTTCTGGATAAAGGCGTACGAACTCGACCAGGCTGACCAGACGGCCAAACCCCAACGCCTCCAGATCATCGAAAATGGTCTTGGTATCCACATGGGCGTTGAATACACCGATCAACACACAGGCTTTGGCCGGGTCATGCCTGGCAGCCCAGCCCTGAGCGCTGAAGACCGGCACACCGTCCACTTCACCCAGGCTTTCATCGCGATCGAGAAAAGCATCCACGCGCTGCCCACGAGCAGCCAGGTAGTCCCGTACACGCCGCCCGGCGAGCCTGCCCCCGTAGATCAGCAGGTGGTCGTAGCCGAACTCATTCGCCATGATCCGCTACCTTGATCAGCACGGCATGCCCGTTGAGGTTATGCAGGAAGCGATACCCGCTGTTCTGCGCGACGAACTCATCGACCATGCGCGTTACCCCTTCGCAGCCGTAGAACCCGTAATCGTCGAACACCACCACGGCGCCGCGCACGAGCCTGGGGGCAGCCCAAAGCAATACATCGCGGGCGGACTCGAAAACGTCCACATCGATATGCAGTAACGCCAGCCTGTCACTGACCTGCTCGGCATTGCGCTCTGGGAACATGCCGACCAGCACGCGCACGCTGTCTTGTACTTGGCAACGCTTGGCCAACTCCAGGACCAGATCAACATCGGTGTCGGCATGCTCGCCGCCGCTGTACTGGGTGTCGCGCGCCCCGGCCTTGACTACGCCAGTGAACGTATCAGCCAGGAACACCCTGCGCCCCTCACGCTGACCGGCCGTTGCCAGCAAGCACCCCGAGCCACCGCGCCACACGCCAACCTCGAGGAAATCACCCTCGACGCGCTCAAGCTGACGCGCCAGCGTCCACAGCTCGTACAAGCGCATGATGTCGACCAGCGTGTGCTGACGCACGCTCTCGTACGTGTTCAGAAATGCGCTGTCATTGACCCAGGGCGCGTGGCTGGCCATGGGCAGCACGCGGGCATGACGCACCCGCGGCGATTTTTCATGCGCCCAATCGCGCTGGCTACGCAGGTAGCCGTAGCACAACCCGGTCAAGCGGCGCTTGAGCCACACTTTCATGCCCCGGCATCCAGCGAAACGGCCATCTGCTGCGCCAGCTCTTCGCGGCTGAGGAACGGATACAGGTCTTCCAGGGCACCGGTTACCGGCTTGCCATTTTCATCCATGCGAGTCATGACCCGCGGAATCCGTGGCTCTTCGACCTGGACCAGCACCTCGATGATCACCGGACCATCGCGCTCCAGCACAGCCTGCAGGTTGGCCTGCAGGTTGGCATGCGACTCGATGCGCGCGTAACCCACGCCATACGCACTGGTCAGCTGGGCCAGGTCCGGCAGTTGCAGGCCGCTGGTGGCATCGGCACCGACCAGCAGGTTGAAGTGCGCACTTTGCGATGCACGAATCGAGGCATAGCCCTGATTGTTGATGACAAAGCATTTGACCGGCAGCTTGTGCGCGGCCAGGGTCGCCAGCTCCTGGATGTTCAACTGCAAGCCACCGTCACCCTCAACACAGACGGTCGGCTGGCGCCCAGAGGCCAGGCACGCGCCGATTGCCGACGGAATGCCGAAGCCCATCGAGCCCGTGCCACGGTTGTGGAAGCAACGCTGGCCCTTCTTGAGGCGCAGATTGAGCAGGAACAATTCGGAAGCGAAGCCCGAACTGCCCGGCGCGATCACGTCACCTTCATTGAGCAGCGAGGACAGCTGGTCAGTGAAGTAGTACATGCTCACGCCCTGGCTGTCGTCGGCGTGCTCGCTCTGCAGCAGCGGGTACTGTTCGCGCCACTGCGCGATGCGCGCCAGCCAGTCGGCGTAGGACGGCAGGCGATCACGGCCGATTTGCGCAGCCAAGGCTTCGATGAAGGGTTTGACGTCGGAGACTACCGAGACCTCGATGGGCATCTGCAGCTTGGCGATTTCCGCAGGGTCGATATCCACCACGACTTTCTTCGCATAGGGCGCGAAGTGAGCATGGTTGTAAGCGGTCAACGCCATGTCCAGGCGCGAGCCAAGGACAATCAGCAGGTCGCAGTTCTGCAGCGCAAAGTTGGCCCAGCGCGGTGCAATGGAGCCGGGACGGCCACCGTAAAGTGGATGCTCGTCTTCGATGATGTCCATGGCCAGCCAGGTCGGCATGACCGGTACGCCTGCGGCTTCGATCAACTGGTTGAATGCGTCAACCGCACCTGCCATGCGAATGCCGCTTCCGGCGATGATGCCTGGGCGTTTGGCTTGGCGCAGCAAACTCAGGGTTTGCGCAACCGCCGCACTGATGTCCGCTTGCTCGCTGGCCGCAGGCAACTGCGCCCGGCGCAAGGTCGCCGGGTCAATCCGGGCGGCCTGCACGTCCAGCGGTACATCCAGCCATACCGGGCCACGACGGCCGCTGAGCGCGGCATGTTCAAGCTGGTCGAAGACCTCGGCTACCGCCTCGGGATCGGTCAGGGTGACCGCCGCCTTGGTAATCGGCTCGACAATCGAAACGATGTCGGCTTCCTGCACGCCAAGCATGCGCAGGCCAGTGCCGGCTTTGAGGTCAGCACTTTTGACCTGGCCGGACACGAAGAACACCGGTGTCGAGTCCAGCCAGGCACCGAGCACTGCGGTAACCGTATTGGTCGCACCCGGGCCACAGGTGGTCATGCACGCCGCCGGCCCACCGGTGAGCTTGCCGGCGGCTTCAGCGGCAATCGCCGCCGCCTGCTCGTGCAGGCACAGCACCGGCTCGAGTTCAGGGTGGCGCCCCAACGCGTCGTTGAGGTGCATGGCACCGCCGCCTGGCAGGAAGTAGACCTGCCCCACGCCCAGACGCGCCAGGCGCTCCATGATGTAGTCCGCTACACGGATAGTCTGTGTCACCTTGAATTCCCCCTCGAAACCGGCGCTTAAGCAAGCCGCGTCAAATACTGCAGTGCCGACCAGAAGCCGGCACCATGATCCTTGTGCCCTTGCCAGACTTCAGGAATGAAGCTGACCTCGGGATGTTGGCGAATCTGTGCCCAGCTGGCCGGCCAGTCGATGTCGCCGGTGCCCATCAGCACGCCTTCGCCGTTGGTGCCCTTGGCGTCGGCCACGTGCAGGTGCGCCGAGTGCGGCAGCAGCAGCGCCAGTGCGGCCTGGAAGTCGAGGCCGAAGTGGAAGCAGGTCATCTGCAGGTGCGACAGGTCCAGGCACAAGCGCAGGCGGTGCTCGCGGGCCTGGGCCGCCAGTTCGTCGGGCATCATGAAAATGTTCTGGTGGCGCTGGCCGCCGAAGTGCCAGGGGAACGGCGCCATGTTCTGCGGGATCAGCTCCGTGCCGGCGAAATCCACCTGGCGGCAGGCCTCATGGAAACGCTCGTAGAGCTCGGGGCGCATGGCCAGCGGGCGTGGCGCATCGGCAGAAAAACCACCGATGTTGGCGACGATCAGCCGGGCATCGGCGGCGGGGAAGAACTCGCCGATCTGCAGGGTGGCATCGACCACGCGCTGCAGGTTGTCGATGGAGCGCCGACGATAGGCCGGGTCGTCCGCCACCAGGTCCAGCAGTTCGCTGTTCTCGAACAGCTCCGGGGCGTGCACCACCAGGCGCGAGCATTCCACCTGGGCCAGGAAGGGCTGCGGCTTCAGACCGAGGTCACGGTAGGACAGGTGGAACTCGAACAGATCCGGCTCGATGCGCCGACGGTAATCGAGGAAGTCGTGATAGCGCACCGGCACACCCCAACGAATCGGCATGTCGAACGCCAGTTTCTGCTCGGCGGGTTGTTCCTGCAGGTCGCTCTCGAACAAGAAATCGCCCTGGGCAATGTCGCGCTGGGCTGGCTTGCCCAGCAGCTCCGGCAGACGGTACGGCGCCAAGCCCTGGCCGGGGCTGGCGATACGCAGCATGCCCGGCTCCAGGACTGCACCACGGGGGATCTCGCGTGCGGCGATCACGCTCTTGCCGAGGTTCTCGCGGTTCAGCAACTCCCCCTGGCTGGCATGACGGCCAGGGCCTTGCCATGGCAGCGCCAGTTCCAGTTGGCGAATGCCGTCCACCAGTTGGCGGAATTCGGTAGGCTCCAGGCTGGCCAGGTGATCCGGGCCTTCCATGTTGCGGTCCAGGGTAATGTGGCGCTCCACGAGCTTGGCACCCAGGGCCACGGCACCGAGGGTAATGGCGATACCGCGCTCATGGCCGGAATAGCCGATCAGGCCGTGCAACTCCTGCAGGCGGCGCAGGTAGCCAAGCTGGATATCCCCTTCCGGCGCCGGATAGGCGCTGTTGCAGTGCAGCAGCGCGAAGGGCGTGCCCAGGGCATTGAGCTGTTCGATGGCACGGATGATTTCGTGCTCGAAGGACATGCCGGTGGACAGGATCAGCGGCTTGCCCAGGCTGGCGGCCTTGGCGATCAGGTAGGGGTTGCTCAGGTCCGCCGAGGCGATTTTCAGCGCCGCTACGTCGAACGCCGCCAGGGCATCGACACTGGGTTCATCCCAGGGGGTACACAGGTAGGTGATGCCCTGTTGCGCGCAGTAGGCACGCAGCTGGCGGTGCTCGTCGAGGCTCAGCTCGACTTTGTCCAGCAGGTCCTGGATGTACTCCACGCCGAGGTCTTCGGCGCGCGAGCCATCGGCCTTGCGCCGGTACAGCGCCTCGCGGTTGCGCAACTGGAACTTGACGCAGTCGGCGCCCGCCGCGATGGCGGCATCCACCAGTTGTTTGGCCAATGCCAGCGAGCCGTTGTGGTTGTTGCCGGCTTCGGCGATGACATAGACGCGCTCGCCACCCAGGGCGATGCCGTCGAGAATAATCGGGGTCATTGGATTTTCGTCCGCCAGGAAGTAACACCGCAGGACTCGAAGCGGAAGCCTTGAGTCTGGCAGCCCAGTACGCGCACCGCATGCACCACCCGCTGGCGATGCTGGGGTTGTACGTAGAACAGGAAGAAGCCACCGCCGCCGGCGCCGAGCAGCTTGCCGCCGAGCGCGCCGGCCGCCAGTGCAGCGGCGTAGATTTCATCGAGGCGCCCATGGCTGATGGCCGAGGAAAAACGCTTTTTCAGGCGCCAGGCTTCGTCCAGGCACAGGCCGAAATCGCGCAGCTCGCCGCGAATCAGATAGCGGTGCATGCGCCGGCACAGCGCCACGCTGGCATGGAGCAGGTCGGTTTGCGAGGCCTCGGCCTGCATCTCCTCGCGCTGCAGATCATGCAGGCGACCGGAGTCGTGGGAGATGCCGGTGTCGCACAACACCAGGCAGGACTCCAGCTCATTGCGGATCGCCTCTTCCAGGCGAATCGGGTGCACCAGGTTGCGCTGGTTCTCGAATTCGATCAGGTTGAAGCCGCCGAAGGCCGAGGCGTACTGGTCCTGCCAGCCACCGGCGATGCCGAAGCACAGGCGCTCGGCCTGGAACGCCAGTTCGGCGATCTCGTAGGTGCTCCAGCGATCCTGGCGCAGTTCGTTGAATACCGCGATGGTGGCCGTGGTGGCCGCGGAGGAGCCGCCCAGCCCAGAGCCCACCGGAAAGTCCGAACGCAGGTAGAGGTCGAAGCCGTATTGCGGCTTGATCACCGAAACGATGGTCGCCAACAGGCTTTTTTCACTGGCGGCCAGCAGGTCGGCCAGGGAGTCGTAGTCCTCCTCGCGCCCCAGGTCCTCGGAGAAGATGCGGATGCCACGGTCGCCCCGGGGAACCAGGGTGGCATGGGCATACAGGCCGACGGTACAGCTGAGCACCGCGGCCGGGTGGTCGATGAAGAAATAGGTCAGGTCGGCACCGCCGCCGCAGAAGCTCATGCGTACCGGCGCACGGGCCCGTGCCAGCACCGGCACTTCCGGGCTGGCCGCCATCAGGCGGGTGTAGACCTCGACCAGGCGCCCCTGCTCATCCACGGCCGGGATGGCGTTGAAACCAAGGTCGAATGCCTTGAGCAACTCCTCACGCGACGCACCGGCCTGAACGGCGCGGTAATGGCTGTTCATGCAGGTGGTTACCGGCAGGTCGGTCTGGCCGCCCTGCAGCAAGTGGCGACGCACGTCACCGTTGGTGACCACACCCAGCAAACGCTGATCGTCGGCCACCACAAAAGCGATCTGCAAGGCGCCGGCCTCGATGCACTTGACCGCATCAAGAATGCTCTGGCGTTCGCCTATGCTCAGGGTCTGCACCAGCAGGCTCATAGCGATGTATCCGGAAAAAATTCGTCGGTGTAGCGCGCGAGCGATTCTGGCGTGCCGATATCAATGAAGCGTCCGCTGTAATCGACAACGGAAACGGCCTCGCGCTGGAGCAACTCGGGCAACAGATCGTGCTCCATGGAGCAGGCGCCAACGGGCGTGGCGGCGAAGGCCGGCGCGGTGAAGGCATAAACCCCCGCGTTGATCAGGCCGGGCCCCTGCAGGCCCTTTTCCTGCAAGCCAGCCAGGTGCCCCGTGGCATTGAGCGCCAGGCTGCCATAACGGCCGCGGTCATCGACCCGCGCTGCCAGCACGGCATTGCCTTCGCTCAACATCATCTGCCGATAACCTTGCGCGTCGACAAAGGTGTCGGCGTTGAGTACCAGATACCGCCCCTGAGCAGGTTGTTCGCGCAACGCGTTGAGCAGTGCGCCGCCCGTGCCTAGTGGGCTCTGCTCCACCACCAGCGACAGTGGCAGACCCGCATGGCGAGACAACTCGGCAAGCTGCTCGGCCACCTGTTCGGCGCGGTAATGCGCGCACAGTACGCCTTCGCTGATGCCGGCACGGGCCAACTGGCTCAATACGCGCGCCAGAAAGGGCTCACCGTGAACGGGCACCAGGGCCTTCTGCGCGTCCGTGACGCTGCGCAGGCGTGTACCGAAACCACCACACAGGACATAGGCGCGCATCAGCACAGCCTCTGCAGGAAGGTTTCGAGACTGCGCGCCGCATGCTCCAGATGGTCATCGCTCAAGCCCGGCCAGAGGCCGATCCAGAACGTGTCGCTCATGATTTTGTCGGTTACCGGCAGCTCGCCGGCAACCCGATATTGCTGCCCCTGCATGTAGGGCTGGCGGGTCAGATTGCCAGCGAACAGCAGGCGTGTACCCACACCCTGCTCGTCCAGGTAGCGCAACAGCTCGACGCGCTTTACCCCACAGCCGTCGCGCAGGGTGAGCGGATAGCCGAACCAGGAAGGATCACTTTCGTGAGTGGCCTGCGGCAGGATCAATTTGTCCGCACAACCGGCCAGGCGCTCGCTGAGCCAGGCGAAGTTGCGCTTGCGCGCGGCAACGAAATCATCGACCCGATCCATCTGCGCCAGTGCGCATGCGGCCTGCATGTCGGTGATCTTCAGGTTGTAGCCCAGGTGCGAGTAGGTGTACTTGTGGTCGTAGCCTTCCGGCAAGCTACCCAGTTGCCAGCAGAAGCGCTTGCCACAGGTGTTGTCCTCGCCCGGGGGGCAGTAGCAATCGCGGCCCCAGTCGCGGAACGACTCAATGATGCGCTTGAGCAACGGGGAGTCGGTGAACACCGCTCCGCCCTCGCCCATGGTGATGTGGTGCGCAGGGTAGAAGCTGAGGGTGCCGATATCACCAAAGGTGCCGACCATGCGCCCCTGGTAAGTGGAACCCAGGGCATCGCAGCAGTCTTCGATCAGCCACAGGCCGTACTTGTCGCACAGGGCGCGGATCACACTCAGGTCGAAGGGGTTGCCCAAGGTATGGGCCAGCATGATGGCCTTGGTCTTCGGGCCGATGGCCGCTTCGATCAGCGCCGGGTTGATGTTGTAGGTGCCCATCTCGACATCGACGAACACCGGTACCGCGCCGAACTGCAGGATAGGGTTGACGGTGGTCGGGAAACCGGCGGCAACGCCGATCACCTCGTCGCCAGGCTTGATCGCCCGGTCGCCGAGACGTGGCGAGGTCAGGGCGGAAAACGCCAGCAGGTTGGCCGACGAGCCGGAGTTGGTGGTGAGTACGCAGCGGCGCCCTAGGTACTTGCCCAAGCGCTTTTCGAACGCCTCGTTGAAGCGCCCGGTGGTCAGCCAGCCATCCAGCACGGCCTCGGTCATGGCCTGCAGTTCGCCCGCACCGATCACCTTGCCGGCTGGCGGAACGCTGCTCTGCCCGGCCACGAAGGGTTTGGGCGCCATCTGCAGCTCGGCGTAGCGCCCGACCAGTTCGGCAATCTGTTGGCGCAACTGCTGCGCCGTACTGTCACTCATGGGTTCCGCCTTGGTGAACCGCGAGCTGCTCGCGGGTAACGATGTTCATATCACGCCCTGCGCGCCAGGCCAGATGCCAGTCCAGGGTATGTTTCAGGGTGTCATCCAGCGACCAGCGCGGCGCCCAGCCAAGCCTCTGCCGGGCCTTGCTGGAGTCCAGGGCCAGCAGACCGGCTTCGTGCGGCTGGGCATCGCTGGCAACCGACCAGCGAGCCTCGCCTGGCCAAAGGCTGGCAAGGCGTTCGACGATTTCGCCGACGGTGGCCAGCCCTGCGCTGTCAGGGCCAAAGTTCCAGGCTGCGGCATGCTGCTCGGCGTCAGTGAGCAAACCCTGAGCCAGTTGCAGGTAGCCCATCAGCGGGTCGAGCACGTGCTGCCAGGGCCGCGTCGCATCGGGATAACGCAAGGTCACCTCTTGGCCGGCCTGCCAGGCGCGAAAGATGTCCGGCAACAAGCGTTCGGCAGACCAGTCCCCGCCCCCCAGCACGTTGCCTGCGCGCGCAGTGCCCAGGGCAACGCCAGAGGAACGCAGGAAAGAGTCGCGGTAACTCGCGCACAGCAGCTCGACACAGGCCTTGCTGCTGCTATAGGGATCGAAGCCGCCCAGGGCATCCTGCTCCCGGTAGGGCCAGGGCCACTCGCGGTTCTCGTAGCACTTGTCCGTGGTCACCACCAGCACGCCACGCACGGACGGCGTGGCCCGCACCGCTTCGAGCAGGTTGAGCGTACCCATGACATTGGTTGCGTAGGTATCCGCAGGGGCACGATAGGATTCACGCACCAGTGGCTGAGCGGCCAGATGCAGCACCAGTTCGGGCTGAAAATCCTGCAGCGCTCGGGCCAGGGCCGAGGCATCACGGATATCGGCGAAATCGCCGGGTACCTGCTGCTGCAGCTGCGCAACTTGCCACAGCGATGGCGTGGTTGCGGCAGGCAAGGCGAAGCCGCGCAGTTCGGCGCCCAACTGACGCAACCATACGGCCAGCCAACCGCCCTTGAAGCCGGTATGCCCGGTCAGCAGAACTCGGCGCCCCGCCCAGAATGCAGGATTCAGCGCCATAGCTGCCATGCGGCTTCGCCGTTCTTCCAGTGTGCTTCGAGCAGCATGCGATCACGCAGGGTATCCATCGGTTGCCAGAAGCCACGGTGCAGGTGGCTCATCAGCTGGCCGTCCTCGGCCAGACGACGCATGGGCTCGTTTTCCCAGGTGGTGCCATCGCCGGCGATGTAATCGAGCACGGCCGGCTCGAGCACGAAGAAGCCGCCATTGATCCAGCCACCGTCGCCCAGCGGTTTTTCCTGGAAGCCGCGTACCTGTTCGCCCTGCACATCCAACGCGCCGTAACGCCCCGGCGGCTGCACGGCGGTAACCGTGGCCAGCTTGCCGTGCTGCCGGTGGAAGTCGATCAGTCGGGGAAGGTCGACGTCGGATACACCGTCGCCGTAAGTCAGGCAAAAAGTTTCATCGCCAACGTACTCACGGACGCGCTTGAGGCGGCCACCGGTGGCGGTGTTTTCGCCGGTATCCACCAGCGTCACCCGCCAAGGTTCGGCATGGCGGTTGTGGATGTCCATGCGGTTTTGCGCCATGTCGAAGGTCACGTCCGACATGTGCAGGAAGTAGTTGGCGAAATACTCCTTGATCACGTACCCCTTGTAGCCCAGGCAAATGACGAAGTCGTTGATACCGTAGTGCGAGTAGATCTTCATGATGTGCCAGATGATCGGTTTGCCGCCTATTTCGATCATCGGCTTGGGGCGCAGGTGGGATTCTTCGCTGATGCGTGTGCCCAGCCCACCGGCCAGAATGACTGCTTTCATTGTGCTGTTGGTCCGCATTGGTCGGAGGGGTGACAAAAAACTGTCCCCTGGCCCTTTATGCTAGCCAAAGCAAAACGCATGCCTGCTTTAAGCTGGCGGGCGCTGCGGAATCGGTTTTGTCTGGGCGGACTTTTTGATGAATGCCAGCGCCACTCCGGCAGCTCAGCGAGCGTGGCATAGCCAGAGGCATCGTGCTCTCTCGCACGGCCTTCCGTCGCAGAATCGATTGCTGCCAGCAGTAAAGCGATAACCGTGGCACAGATGGGGATGCAGGCTACCAGTACCAGTCACTTCGCGGGCATGCCCGTGAAGTGACTGGTACTGGCGCAAGACCGGGCGTCAATCCTCCGCCTGGTCCTCGCCGCCCTGGCGGCTCATGCCGTACTTGCGCATTTTCTCGACCAGGGTGGTACGACGAATACGCAAACGTTCAGCCGCACGCGCAACGATACCGTTGGCATCGTCCAGCGCCTGCTGGATCAGACCCTGCTCCAGGCTGCCAAGGTAGTCCTTGAGGTCCAGCCCTTCTGGCGGCAGCATGGCGTGGTTGGCGAAGTTCGGCGTATGGCCGTTGATGGCCACGCGCTCTTCGAGGTCGCTGCGCAGGCTGTCCACCAACTGCTCGTCTTCGTCGTCGACATAGCGGAACTTCTTGGGCAGCTCCGACACGCCGATCACCCCATATGGATGCATGATCGCCATGCGCTCCACCAGGTTGGCCAGCTCGCGCACGTTGCCCGGCCAGCCATGTCGGCACAGCGACATGATCGAGGCGGAGTTGAAACGGATCGAACCGCGCTTCTCGTGCTCCATGCGCGAGATCAGCTCGTTCATCAGCAGCGGGATGTCTTCGACGCGCTCACGCAGCGGGGCCATCTCGATCGGGAACACGTTGAGTCGGTAGTACAGGTCCTCGCGGAAGGTCCCGTCCTCGATCATGTTCTCGAGATTCTTGTGGGTGGCGGCAATGATGCGCACATCGATGCTTTGCGTCTTGTTGCTGCCCACGCGCTCGAACGTGCGCTCCTGCAATACCCGCAACAGCTTGACCTGCATGGGCAGCGGCATGTCGCCGATTTCGTCGAGGAACAGCGTACCGCCGTTGGCCAGTTCGAAACGCCCGGCACGGCTGGTGATGGCCCCGGTGAAGGCGCCCTTTTCGTGGCCGAACAGTTCGCTTTCGAGCAGCTCTGCCGGAATCGCCCCGCAGTTGACCGGCACGAAGGGTGCTTCACGGCGCTTGGAGTGGTAGTGCAGGTTGCGCGCCACCACCTCCTTGCCGGTGCCGGACTCGCCGAGGATGAGCACGCTGGCGTCGGTGTCGGCCACCTGCTGCATCATCTGCCGCACATGCTGGATGGCACGGCTGGTGCCTACCAGGCTGCGGAACAGGTTGGGCTCGCGCTGCCGGCCGCGCTCGCGGGCCTGGTCGTACATCTCGCGGTACACCTGGGCGCGGTGCAGCGAATCGAGCACCTGGCTGTAGCTCGGCGGCATCTCGAGGTTGGACAGCACGCGACGGCGCAGCTCCTCGGGGAACTCGGCAGAAGAAATATCGCCCAGCAACAGCACCGGAAGGAACTCATCCCACGCCGCCACTGTCTTAAGGAGCCCCAGCACACTGGCCGGCGCCTTCACTGCCCCGATCAGCACGCACAGCACTTCGCGGCTGGAGGCAAGAGACTCGACCGTCTGCTGCCAGTCATCACTGGAGCACGGGAGGTTTTCTTCGCCGAGAAAGTTCAGGACCACCGCCAGATCGCGGCGGCGAGCGCTGTCGTCATCGATCAGGAGAATCTTGGTTTCACGCCACATGCAATAGCAACTTCCCTAGTCATATCGGCGCCCGGCGGGCGTGCGCGACATCATCCCGACTGAATGGTCAGTGTTCGGACGTCTGAATTTCGAAAACAGCCACTAGTTAAGTCAAAAAGGCCTGCATAGTCAAATTTATGGCGCCTTTTCCCCAGTTCGGTGCATCTTAACTGAACAAATGGTAAACCTTCGACGCATTCTTTGCTTGATTGATCTGCGTCATTTCATCGGCGATGGCCTGGCGTTCGCCCATTGTGACGTCGAGCAGTTCGCGATAGACCTGCAGCAAGTCTTCAAGACGCGCCTTGACCACCGCTTCGTCCAGTGCCGGCGCCTTGAGCATGTCGTCGATACAGCCACGGCAGCTCTCATCGAGCCTGCTGATCGCGTCCCAGTCCCGCGCGCCCAACGCGGCGAGCAGCGCTTCACGGGTTTCGTCGAATCGTTGCAGCTCGCAATTCACCTTGCTCTCTCCCACCGGCTCAGCCGGCCTGCTGTGCGTCGGCGATGGCATCCCAACCACTCTTGACGGTGATCAGCAGTTGCGCAACTTCGTCGATGATCGCCGGATCGTTGTCGATGTTGGCCTGCATCAAGCGGTTGGTCATATAGGCGTACAGGCTGGACAGCTGCTCGATATAGGCCGGATCGTGGCTCTTCTGCGCATCCAGGCCGTCGCTCAGGCCGATGATGATGTCGATCGCCTTGCCCAGCATCAGGCCTTTCTCGGCGATGTCGCCACGGGCCAGTGCGCCCTTGGCCTGAGCCATGCGATCGAGCCCACCTTCCATCAACATCTGCACCAGGCGATGGGGTGTGGCTTCGGAAATCTGGGCATGGGAATTGACCTTCTGGTACTGACGAAGGGCTCTCATGGGATTCATCTTGCGACCTCGTAACGGGCAAAAAACTTAAGGTTCGATAGTCCCTGTATCGGGCCGGATGGTCAAAACTTTACCGGCCGGTGCAAAAAGGCCGGGCATCAGGCCCGGCCATTCGCATCAATCACTGATTACTTGTCGCTCTTGGCGTTGTTCAGGGCGTTGAGCGTGCCCAGCACGTTGTTCTGCTGCTGGCGCAACTGGGTGACCAGGGTGTCCATGTTGTTGTACTTGTCCTGCAGGCTCTTTTGCAAGGCCTCCATGCGCGTGTCCAAGGTGTCTTGTTCGGACTTGAGCTTGGTCAGGCTTTCGGTCAGGGTCTTGCTGCGCTCGGCCAGGGTGCCGGTGGCGGCCTTGGCGTAGGGCTCGGTGACGCTCTGCAGGCGCGCGATCAAGCCGTCCTTGCCGTTGAAGATGCTGGTAAGGTCAGCGGCGTTGGTGGCAGCGGCTTTATCCCACTTCTTGTCATCCAGGCTCAGCGCACCGCCGTCCTGGGCGGTCGTGACGCCAAACGCAGCAAGCGACTTCAGGGTGCCGTTGCCGGACAGTGCATTCATCTCTTCGCGGATGGAGGTCATCAGCGCACGCATGGATGCATCACCGGTAAGGGCTGCCGCAGTCACGGTGCCGTCGGCATTCTTGGTGACCCTGGTCTCCGCGTTGACCACTTTGATCAATGCGTTGTAGGTGTCGATGAAGCCCTTGAGACCCGACTTCAATGCAATCGAACTGGTGGTCAGGGAAAGCGTGGTTGGCGTGATATTGCCTTTGGTATCTTCCGGCGACGTGCCTACCAGCTTGATGTTCAGCCCACTCACCGCATCGGTGATGTCATTGCTCTTGGACTTCATAGCAATGCCATCGAGCGTATATTCGGCGTTCTTGGGCTTATCCACCTCGGTATACCCGAGGTCGACACCCGAGTTCCCGCCCAGGGTGATCTCGGAGCCCTCGCCCATCTTGGTGGACGTAATCACCAGGCGCGAACCCGAGGCATCGGTCAGGATGTTGGCACTGAAGCCCGCCGTGCCGTACTGGCTGTTGATGTTCTCACGCACGTCTTGCAGCGTGGCCCCCGGGGGAATGCTCACGTCGTGAGCCTTGCCGTTCTGGGTGATGGTCAACTTGGTGGTACCGGTCGTGGCGTTGACCACGCTGGTCGCGCCACCGGCGTACACCTTGGTGGAGACCTTGGAAGCCGACGCCAGCTGGGTCACCACCAGGTTGAAGGAGCCGTTGGCCGCGCCCGCCCCTGCGGTGATGGTCGCAACCTTTTCATCCGAGGACTTCAAGCTCAGGCCACCGAAGCTGTTGCCGGTGGTCATGCTGGTCAGGGCGCCACGGAAGGCATCCAGCGCTGCCTGGATCTTGCCGATAGAGGACAACGTGGTGGTTGCCTTCAGTGTCTGGGTATTGATCTGTGTCTGCTTCGGCGCCTTTTGCGCGTCCACCAGAGACTTCACAATCGCCTGGGTATCGATGCCCGATCCGATACCGCTGACTGTTGTACCTGCCATCATTGCTCTCCTTGTTCAGTAGCTGCCGGATCCTTGGCGGATAAATCCATCAAATGCCCGACAGCAACAAAAATCATGCCAGCCTATGCCTTGCCGTCGAACAGCAGGCTGCCAGCTTCGCTGAGGCTTTGTGCCAGCTTCAGCGCGGTTTCCGACGGGAGCTGGCGGATCACGTCACCGGACTCGGTGGCGATGACCTTGACCACTACCTGGCCGGTTGAATCATCGATGGAGAAGTCCAGCTTGCGCTGGCTCGACTGGACGAAATCGCGGATATCGCCCACCGCTTTCTCCAGGTCCTCGCGGGTGTGCGGCTTGTCTTCAGAAGGCGCAGCCTCCTGCACCTTGGCAGGTGCCACCAGCGGGTCCTTGGCCGTCGCTGCTGCCTGGGGCGGCATCGATGGATACATCTGGTTCAACTTGACACTCATGTCCATGCTTCGAACTCCTCATGTCAAAAAGGTGAAAGGGCACGTAAACGCGCCCTTCCACCTCTTACTCAGGCGCCTGAATTACTGGAGCAGTTTCAGGACCGAGGATGGCAGCTGGTTAGCCTGCGACAGGATCGCAGTCGAAGCCTGCTGCAGGGTCTGCTGCTTGGTCAGCTCTGCAGTTTCCGAAGCGAAGTCCACGTCCTGCACGGTGGAACGGGCAGCGGTGGAGTTCTTCTGGATGTTCTGCAGGTTGTCGACGGTGGTGGTCAGACGGTTCTGGGTAGCACCCAGGCCCGAACGGACGCTGTCGATCGAACCGATGGCCTTGTCGATAACGGCCAGGGCGTTCTGAGCCTTGGTGGCGTCGGTGACGTCGGTTTGCGAGATGGTGGTCTTGGCCGAGGTAACGGTTGCAGCACCGAACAGAGCAGTAGCGCCGCCCAGCGAGAAGCCTTTGGCCGAGTCCAGCGAAACCTGACCAGTGACAACAACGGCGGCAGCACCCAGAGCAGCAGGAGTAGCGTAAGCGCCGGAGCCGTCTTTGGCAGCGATCGAGATGTTGGCCTGGGCGTTGGCGTCAGCACCCGAGAAGCTGATGTTCTCACCGGTGTCCGACTTGATGCTCAGGGTTTTCTTGACTTCGTCGTAGTTGACGCTGATACCCAGCTTGGCAGCGTTGGATTTCAGCTGGTCGGCCAGGCCGGCCTTGTCAGTCACGCCCACGAAGTCAACAGTGCCGCTGGAACCGACAGACAGCTTGAAGTTGGCCGGAGTAGCGCCGGTTACGTCCAGTTGCAGTTCGGTGCTGGCGGTTGCGGTCAGACCACCGATCGAGCCGTTCAGATCGCTGGCGATCTGCTTGGCGGAGGCACCAGCAGCGTAGGCGACAGTGGCGGTTTGGCCGTTGCCGGTAACGGAGAGGCTGCCAGCAGCCAGGCCGCTCGCGCTCGGGGCGATGGCGGTGGACTTGACCTGCTGCGAACCGATGTTGCTGGCAGCAACGTTTTCCAGGCTCAGGTTGATGGTTTCGTTGGCGTTGGCGCCGACCTGGATGGCCTTGGTGCCGTACGAGCCGTCCAGCAGCTTCTGGCCACCGAAGGTGGTGGTAGCGGAGATACGGTTCAGCTCGGAAGTCAGAGCCTGGTATTCGTCGTTGTTCGACTTACGGTCGTCGGCGCTCAGGGAGCCAGTAGCCGAGGACAGAGCCAGGGTACGCATTTTCTGCAGGATGTCGGTCGAAGCCTGCATTGCGCCTTCGGCGGTCTGGGCGATCGAGATACCGTCGTTGGCGTTCTTCACTGCCTGGCCCAGGCCGTTGATCTGGCTGGTCAGACGGTTGGCGATCTGCAGGCCGGCAGCGTCGTCTTTGGCGCTGTTGATGCGCAGGCCGGAAGACAGGCGCTGCATCGAAGTGGTCTGGGCGGTGCTGGCCTTGTTCAGGTTAACCTGAGTAGTAACCGAAGCAATGTTGGTGTTTACAGTTAAAGCCATGACGAAATCCTCGTTGGATGGGTACTGCGGCTTCCGGCCCTGGCATCCGCCGGGTATGGCCTAGAGAACCTTCGTAATGTTTATCGTCGTTTGCGGGGGTTGCTTGAGGGCATTTGCAAAAAAAAAATGCCATCACGCTGCCACCCCCACGAAATCAGGGGCTTATGGCTTTTCAACACGTATTCGAAGGCAAAAAAAAGCGCCTGGCGGAATACGCCAGGCGCTTTTTTGACCGTGCCGGATCAGCCGCGATAGAGAATCGCCGAGCCCCACGACAGGCCCACGCCAAAGCCACTGATGGCCACGCGCTTCCAACTGCTGTCGAGCATGTGCTTCTGCAGCAACAGCGGCACGCTGGAGGATACGGTATTGCCGGTTTCGAGCATGTCCTTGACGAACTTCTCCGGGTGCTGCTCTTCAAAGCGTCGCGCCACCGCATCGACGATCGCCGCACTGCCCTGATGGATGCAGAAGGCATCGATATCGGCCGACTGCAGGCCGCTGGCATCGAGCAGCTCATGCAGGTGCGCCGGCACCTTGACCAGGGCGAAGTTGAACACCTGGCGGCCGTTCATGAAGAAATTGCCGTTGGTGACCTTCAGGTGCTCGGCACCGGAACCGTCGGTGCCGAAACGCGCCTCACCCAGCTGCCATACCGCCTCCTCACCCATCCAGGTGGCGGTGGCGGCATCGCCGAACAGCATGGTGGTGTTGCGGTCTTCCGGGTCGACGATCTTCGAATACGGGTCGGCGGTAATCAGCAGGCCGTTCTTCAACCCCGCCGCCTGCATGAAACCCTTGATCGCATACAGGCCGTAGACGTAGCCGGAGCAGCCCAGCGAGACGTCGAACGCCGCCACCCGGGTGGACAGGCCCAGCTTGTGCTGGACGATGGCCGCGGTGTGCGGCAGCCCTTCTTCGTCACCGTTCTGGGTGACCACGATCAACACATCGATCGACTGCGGATCGAGCTCGGGGTTGCTGGCGAACAAGGCACGGGCGGCCTCGACGCACAGGTCGGAGGTTTCTTGCTCTTCGGCCTTGCGCGGCAGGAACGACGCGCCGATCTTGCCGAACATGAACTCTTCGTCCTTGCCGAACTTCGCACCCTGGACGTAGTTGTCCAGGCCAGCGGTGGGCACGTAACTCGCGATGCTTTTGATGCCAATCATTCTGGCTTCCCAATGAAAACAGGCAAAGACCGCCACTCGGTGAATTGAGGGCGCCCACTACCGGGTCCGTGACATACCGACATCGGGCAGGTCACTGGCGAACCGGTAACAAATTGCTGCAGCAGCTGCCGCATAGAATACAGGGAAGATGCGCGATTTGACTCATTGGTCACACTCATTTATTGCCAACTGCCGCTCAGCGCCGTGCGCCAGGCACAAAAAAGCCCCGGCAGCACGGGGCTGGCCGGGGCTTTTGGCTACCCGCTCAGTTACATCTGATTGAACAGGCTCAGCTTGGAGATCTGCGTGAAGCTCAGCTGCGAAGCCTGCAGCATGGCCTGATGCAGCGCCAGCATGATCGACGCATCGGCCATGTCGGTGTTGCCGATGGCGTCCTGGGTCGCCTTGTTGGCGGTGGTCAGGCTGGTGTTTTCCTGGCGCTGGATATCGAGCGAGTTACCACGCGCACCGATCGAACCGCGGGTGATATCGACCTGCTCGCGGGCACTGGCCAGGTTGGCGACCGCCGAAGCGATGGAGTTCTTCAGCGCGGTGTTCGCCGCGTCACCTGTGCCCGGCGCATCCAGCGCGGTACGCAGCTGGCTGATGGTCTCCAGCACGCTCTGGTTCTGGTGGGTGTTGGCATTGACCGCAAACTGGTCACCCGCCTGCGGCGTGCCGGACACCTGGTAGGTAACGCCCGCCACCGTCAGCGCCGGCGCGGTGAAGGTGCCGCTGGCCACTACCTTGCTGTCGGCAGTCAGGGGCTGCGCGTAGAGTTCGTAAGTGTTGGCGCCGGTAAACTTGATGACCGCACCGCTGTCGGGGAACGTGCTGCGGTAGGCCGTCGGGTCGGTCACCGCACCGCTGGTGATCTGCGCGCTCGAAGGGTTACCGGCGCCACGGACGGTGGTCAGGGTGTCGGGACGCGCCTGCAAGGAGAACTCATGGCCGGCGACGGCAGCATTGGGGTCATCACCTTCCTGCAGCGTGACGCTGATCTCGAACTCGACACCCCGGAACGCGATGCGGTTACCGCCCTCGGCCTTGCTGTCGAAGGTGCCGTTGGTCGGGGTTTCGGCAGTGATGTCGTTACCCAGGGCATCGGTCACGGTGTACTGGGTGCCACTGGTGAAGGTGACCTTGTACGGCTGGCCGGCGTTGAAGTTGCTGTTGTACGCACTGCTCGAGGTCAGCAGGCCCGGCGAGACCGCGACGCGGCCATCATCGACCGGCGGCGCCACCAGGGCGGACTCGGTACGGCTCTTGTTCTTGGCCGAATCGAAGATGCTGAAGCCGGTGTCGTTGGTCGCCAGTTTCAGGGTGTCGGACACCTGCAGGCTCAGCTGGGTCTGGTCACCCTGGTAGCTGTAGCTACCGTCGGCGTTGCGCACATAGGGCGGCGACGAGGTCTTGGTGCCGCCGAACATGTAGTCGCCGTTGGCATCGCGCGAGTTGAGCAGGCCGAAGATGTTCGCCTCGATCTCCTTGAGCTCGCTGCTGATGGACGTGCGGTCGGCCGCACTGATCCCGGCGCCGCCTGCACGAATGGCCAGGTCGCTGGCACGCTGCATGGCGTCGTTGATGGTGGCCAGCACGCTTTCTTCCTGCAGCAGCGAGTTGTTCACCGTGGTCATGTTGCCGTCGTACTGCTTGAGCAGGGCCTGTTGCTGCTGCAACAGCAGCAGGCGTGCGGCGCCGACCGGGTCGTCACCAGCGGACTGGATGCGCACGCCGGTATCGATCTGCTGCTTGACCTTCATCAGGTTGGCAAAGTTACTGGTGTAGCTGGTAGCGCTCGACTCATAGAACTGAGCGGTGGAAATACGCACGATGGCTACTCCTTACAATGCGTTGATCAGGGTGGCGAAGGTTTCCTGCGCCGCCTTGATGATTTGCGAAGACGCGGTGTAGTAGTGCTGGAACTTGATCAGGCTGGCCGCCTCATCGTCCAGGTTGACACCGGAAACCCCGTTGCGGGCTTCCTTGGCTGAGTCGTACACCGCCTTGGTCGCCGTGGTATCGATTTCGGCCTGGTTGGCCTTGGCACCGACCCGTTCCACCATCGAGGCATAGGCCGAGGTGAAGCTGCTGCCGCCACCGGAATCGACACCGACCGTGGCTTTGGTCTGCAGGTCGAGCAACGATTGGGCATTGCGGTTATCGGACTTGCCGTTGACGTTGAAGCCCATGCTGAACGAGTCATCCTCCGCCGGGCTGCCGCCGACCGAGGTCTCCAGGCTGAACGAGCGCGGGTTGCCGCTGCCATCGAGAATGGGCGCCCCGGCAGCATCGACCATTGGTACGTTGATGGTCAGCTTGTTCTCCTGGCCCGGCACGATGGTGCCGGTACCGATGCTGTTGCCCTTGGCATCGAACAGGGTGTAGCCCTGGGTGCCGCCACTGGCCGCACTGAACACCATGCGTACCGGCATCGAGTGCTTGATCGAATCCTGGATCAACGCGGTGTCGGCACCGCCGTAGATATCCAGCTTGGCCCCCAGATTCGGTTGGCTGATGGTGCCGGTACCGTCGTTGCCGCTGCCGATGGTGGCATTGATCGGCCCGGCGAACGCCAGCTTGTTGGCATCGGTGAGGGTGGTGCTGATCGAGCCCGCCGCCGCGCGGGTGGGGATCACCTTGAAACTGTCACCCGCCGCCAGGCCGCCACCGTTGAGCTTCAGGGTGAAGCCATCAATGACCGGTGGTGGCGTGGTGGCCAGATCGAAGCTACCCATGTCGGTGCCGTCGGAACGACGCACGCTGTACTGGGTGCCACTGGTGAAGGTGACCTGATAGTCGTGGTTGGTCAGCAGGCTGCTATCGGCAATGGTCACGTCCAGGTTGCCGGAACCTGCGCTGTTGCCGGTGGCACCCAGGCTGCGCTGGCTGATTGCCGCCGCGCTGTTGATGCTGGAGAACAGCGCGCTGCCGAACTGGCCGTTGGCATCCAGGCCCTGCCCCAGCTGGCTGTTGATGCTGTCGGTCACCACCAGGGCCACACGCCCCAGTTCGTTCATCGACGGGTTGAGCACGTCCTGGCGATAGCGCAACAGGCCGCCGATCTGCCCGCCGGTGATGACCGAGGTGACATCCGACGAGAAGGTCGGGTAGTTGACCTGCAGGCTGTACTGGCTCTTGTCGGCGGCGCTCGGCCCGGCGGTCAGGGTGTTGGCCCGGTTGCCGGTGACCAGCGACTGGCCGGTACCCAGATACACGTCGTAGTTGCCGTCACGCTCCTGCACGGTGACACCCACCAGCTCGTTGAGCTGACGCACCGCTTCGCTGCGCGCATCCAGCAGGGTGTTCGGCGTGGCGCCGGACGCCGACAGCTGGGTGATCTGCTTGTTCAGGTCGGCAATGTTCGAGGTGAGCTTGTTGACCTGGCCGGCAAGGGTATCGAGCTGGCTGTTGATGCTCTCGTTCTGTTTGTTCAATTCGCTGGAGATGGAATTGAAACGGTTGCTCAGGGTTTGCGCCTGGGTCAGCAGCAACTGGCGGGAGGCCACGTCGCCGGGCTTGCCCGCAGCGGTCTGCAGGGCCGAGAAGAATGCCGTCAGCACCGAGCTGATACCGGTGCTGCTGTCGCCCAGCAGTTTGTCGACACTGCCGATCTGATCAAGGTAGGTGGCCGCATCGGTGCTCAGCGAGGTCGCGGTACGCAGCTGGTTGTCCAGGTAGGCGTTGTAGACCCGGCGCACATCCGCCAGCTGGGTCCCGGTACCGATGAAACCCGAGCCGATGTTGTGCGAAGGCCCCGAGACCTGGACGGTCTGCTGGCGCGAGTAGCCAGAGGTCGCAGCGTTGGCGATGTTGTTACTGGTGACCGACAGCGCCGCCTGGCTGGCACTCAGGCCGGACAGCCCGATCGAGATCAGAGACATGGTTTAATCCTTATAGATTCGTGGTAGTGCCAGCCATGGCGTATTGCTGGGTGGGCTGCAGTTGCCGGGCAATGCTGATGATCTTGCGGGCATAGTCCGGGTCGGTTGCGTAACCGGCCTTCTGCAGCTCTCTTGCAAACTGTTCTGGGTTATCGGCTGCACCGACCGCATCTTTATAGCGACTGTTGTTCTGCAACAGGCTGACCAGGTCGTGGAAGCTGTCCTGGTACGAGTCGTACGAGCGGAATGCCGCAGTCTCCTTGACGAACTGACCGCCACGGAACTCGCTGGTGATCGCCCGCGCCTCGCCACCCTGCCAGTTGCCGGTGGCTTTGATGCCGAACAAGTTGTGGCTGCTGCTGCCGTCAGGGTTGCGCATGACCGACTTGCCCCAACCGGTTTCCAGCGCCGCCTGGGCCACCAGGTAACGCGGATCGATACCAATGCGCTTGGCCGCCTGCTCGGCCATCGGCAGCATGGTGCTGACGAAGGCATCGCTGTTGCCGAAGGCCTTGTTGGGCGCCAACGGTGGCTGAGCCACCGCACGCCCGACGATACGCATGCCCTCGGCGGGTGCGGCATAGGTCCGCGCCGGCTGCCAGTCGCCACGGGCGACACCGGCCAGCGACGGCGCATGCTGGGCCGCATCGCCAGTGGCCGAGGAAGGCACGATACCGGCCAGCAGGCGGTCGGTGAGCTTGCCTGGCAAGGCCAGGCGCCGCGAGTTGAGGGCCGCCACATCGTTGCGCCCGGCAGCCGGCTGTTCGGCCCGCGCAGGCTCGCCCACCCGGCCACCCCACAGCGCCGGGGCCGGCCCATCGATACGCGGGAACGGGCTGGTATTGACCGTGCTGGCCTTGCGCTTGCTCAGCTGGCGCACCAGCACATCCTGCAGGCCGATGCCGCCCCCTTCGCGGGACATGCTCACGGCCAGCTGCTGGTCGTACATGTCACGGTACTGCTTGGTGGTATCGCTGTTCATCGGGTTTTCTTCGTCGGCCAGTACATCACTGGCCTTGCGCGAGGCCTTGAGCATCTCGCTGACGAACAACGACTCGAATTCCTGGGCCACCTTGCGGATGTTGCCCTCGCTGTCGCGATCACCGCGCTTGAGCGAGCTCAGGCGATTGAGGTCGGTGTAGGCACCGCTGTCGACATGGCCGGAAACCTGGCTTTTCGGATTCATCCCAGGCGTCCTCAGATCACGATCAGGTCGGCCTGCAACGCGCCGGCCTGCTTCAGGGCTTCAAGGATGGCCATCAGGTCGCTCGGCGCTGCGCCGACCTGGTTAACCGCACGGACGATTTCATCCAGGGTGGTGCCCGGGCCGAACTTGAACATCGGCTTGGCTTCCTGCTGGGCATTGACCCGCGAGCGTGGCACGACGGCCGTCTCGCCATTGGAGAACGGCCCCGGCTGGCTGACGATCGGGTCTTCGGTGATGGTCACGGTCAGGCTGCCGTGGGTAACCGCCGCCGGCGACACCTTGACGTTCTGGCCAATCACGATGGTGCCGGTACGCGAGTTGATGATGACCTTGGCCACGGCCTGGCCTGGGTCGATCTCGAGGTTTTCCAGGATCGACAGGTAGTCGACACGCTGGCTCGGGTCCATCGGCGCGGTCACCCGCACCGAGCCACCGTCCAGGGCCTGGGCAACCCCTGGGCCGAGCAGCTCGTTGACCTTGTCGACGATGCGTTTGGCCGTGGTGAAGTCGGGCCGGTTGAGGTTCAGCGTAAGGCTGTTGCCCTGGTTGAAACCGCTCGGCACTGCGCGCTCGACGCTCGCACCGCCCGGAATGCGGCCAGCCGACGGGACGTTGACGGTGATCTTCGAGCCATCGCGACCTTCGGCGTCGAAACCACCGACCACCAGGTTGCCCTGGGCGATGGCGTAGACGTTGCCGTCGATACCCTTGAGCGGGGTCATCAGCAGGCTGCCGCCGCGCAGGCTCTTGGAGTTACCGATCGACGACACGGTGATGTCGACCACCTGGCCGGGCTTGGCGAAGGCCGGCAGGTCGGCATGCACCGACACCGCGGCAACGTTCTTCAACTGCACGTTGCCCGAACCCGGCGGCACCTTGATGCCGAACTGCGACAACATGTTGTTGAAGGTCTGCAGGGTGAACGGGGTCTGGGTGGTCTGGTCACCCGTACCGTTGAGCCCCACCACCAGACCGTAGCCGATCAGCTGGTTGGCACGCACGCCGGAAATACTGGCGATGTCCTTCAAGCGCTCGGCGTGGGCGCCGAACGCACAGGACAGAAGAAGTGTCGCGGCAATCAACCGCCTAGCGTTGAACATGGTCATCCGTACTCAGAAGGGCCAGAGCGGGCTGATGAAGAAACGGTCCAGCCAACCGGGCTGGCTGGCATCGGCGAACGAGCCGGTACCCGAATAGGTGATGCGCGCGTCGGCCACGCGAGTGGACGGCACGGTGTTGTCCGTGGCGATGTCATCGGCACGCACCAGGCCTGCGATGCGCACCAGCTCTTCGCCGGTGTTCAGGGTCATCCACTTCTCGCCACGCACGGCGATGATGCCGTTGGGCAGCACTTCAGCGACGGTGACGGTGATCGAACCGGTCAGGGTGTTGCCCTGGGTCGCCTTGCTGTCACCCTTGGTGGTGCGGTCACCGCTGTAACCGGCCTCGAGGGTGAGGTCGCCGCTGCCCAGCGGGTTGTTGGTATTGGGGATGGTGCCGAACAACGAGGTCAGGCCGATATCGGCCTTGCTGTTCTTCTGGATCTGCGAGCCGGCATTCTTGCTCGCCGAGGTGCGCTCGTTGAGGGTGATGGTGATGATGTCACCGACCCGGAACGCCTTGCGATCGGTATACAGGCCCTGCTCGAAGCCGGCCTGGTAGATCGAGCCGTTGTTGGCCGCCGCCGGCAACGGGGTGCGCGGCAACACCGGCGCATAGTACGGGTCGTTTGGCTTGGGCGTCGGCGCGACGCAACCGGCCAGCAACACCGCCCCCCCAAGGGCGAAAACGGACAACAGACGATTCATGACGCTTACCTCATGGTGTAACGGGCGCTGCTACAGCGAGCGAATGGTCAATGGCCCGCACCCGGCGGGCCATCAGGGCTTACAGCTGCTGGGTGACGAACGACAGCATCTTGTCGGCCGTCGAGATGACCTTGGAGTTCATCTCGTAAGCACGCTGGGTGGTGATCATGTTGACCAACTCCTCGACGGTGCTGACGTTGGAGTTTTCCAGGGTCTGTTGCTGGGTGGTACCGAAACCGTTCAGGCCCGGGGTGCCGACCTGCGGCGCGCCGCTGGCGGCGGTCTCGAGGAACAGGTTGCCGCCGATCGCCTGCAGGCCAGCCGGGTTGATGAAATCGGCGGTCTGGATGTTGCCGATGATCTGCGCTGCCGGGTTGCCGACCGTGGTGATCGACACGGTGCCGTCGCGGCCGACGGTGAAGGTCTGGGCGTCCGGCGGCACGACGATGGCCGGTTCCAGAGCGAAACCGTTGGCGGTGACGATCTGGCCGTCGGAGTTCAGGTGGAAGGTGCCGTCACGGGTGTACGACACGGTGCCGTCGGGCTGCAGGATCTGGAAGAAACCACGGCCGTCGACCGCCATGTCCAGCGGGTTCTCGGTGGTTTGCAGGCTGCCGGCTGTGAAGCTCTTCTGGGTGCCGACGATGCGCACACCGGTACCGACCTGCAGGCCCGACGGCAGCTCGCTGTCCTGGGTGGACTGCGCGCCAGGCTGGCGCTTGATCTGGTACAGCAGGTCCTGGAACTCGGCGCGGTCGCGCTTGAAGCCCGTGGTCGAGACGTTGGCCAGGTTGTTGGAAATGACCGTGAGGTTGGTGTCCTGGGCGGACAGGCCGGTTTTAGCGACCCAAAGAGCCGGAAGCATCTAGTGTTCTCCTCGTGCGCCTGTTTTACGGCACCCGTTCAAATGTGATTAGCCGATTTGCAAAACCCGAGCCATGGCTTCGTCGCCTTCCTTGGCCGCGTTCATCATCTTGACGTGCAGTTCGAACTGCCGGGACAGCGCCAGCACCGAGGTCATTTCCTCGACCGCATTGACGTTGCTCGACTCAAGGAACCCCGAAACCACGCGAACGTTGACGTCGGCATTGGCGGGCTGGCCGTTGGCCGTGTGGATCATGCCGTCGAGCCCCTTGGTCAGGCCCTTGATGTCCGGGTTGACCAGCTTGATCCGGTCGACCTGCGCCAGCGCCCGCGGGTCTTCACCCATGGCGCGAATGCTGATGGTGCCGTCATCACCGACTTCGACCTTCTGCTCGGGCGGGACCGCGATCGGGCCGCCGTTGCCGATCACCGGCATACCATTGCCGGCACGCAGGATACCGAGGGCGTCAATGTTCAGGCTGCCGGTACGCACATAGGCTTCGCTGCCATCGGGCGCCTGCACGGCAATGAAACCCTGGCCACTGACCGCCACGTCCAGGTCACGCCCGGTCTCGACCAGGGCACCACCGCTGAAGTCGGTGGCCGGGCGCTCGCTCATGGCGAAGGCTCGCGCCGGAAAGCTGTCACCGAACACCGGCATGGAACGCGCCTGCTCCAGATCACGCTGGAAACCATTGGTGGAAACGTTCGCCAGGTTGTTGGCATGGGCCTTCTGCGCCAGCGCGTTCTGACTGGCACCGGTCATGGCCACATAAAGCATCTTGTCCACAGCATCTCCTCTGCGCGAACCTTGCCGCGCTGTCGTTGGCAAGGCTTAAGCAATTATCGAACCACACTGACAAAGCCTTTCAATACGGGGCTTTCAAGGCCGCTCAGGCCTGCTGAGCGTCAGTTTGTCGGCGAATGTTTGCCGCTGGCGGCAAGCGCCGAATCAGTCATTACGGCATGCCCCATTGTTGTAGGGCCCCGAGTGCAGCTTCCAGCCATCGCCCGGGTTGGTTGCCGAACACAGGTAGCGCCCGGTCGCCAGGCTTTGCCACTGGTACCAGGGCGCCGGCGCGGCCTGCAGCGAGGACGCAACCAGCAGCGCCAGCAGCACCCCAACAATCCTCGACACTGTCCTCATGGCATCACCCTCCGCCAGATGTGAAAAAGCCCCTGCAAGCAGGGGCTTTGCCCAACCACGATCATCAGGTCATCTGGATGATGGTCTGCATGATGGTGCTTTCAGTGGAAATGGTCTTGGCGTTGGCCTGGTAGTTGCTCTGCGCCTTGATCAGGTTGACCAGCTCGCCGGTCAGGTCGACGTTGGAGTCTTCCAGGGAGCTGCCGGCAATGCGGCCCAGGGTGCCGGTATCCGGCTCGCCGATGATCGGCACGCCCGAAGCGTAGGACTCTTTCCAGGCCGTACCGCCCACCGGAGTCAGGCCTTGCAGGTTGGCGAAGTTGGCGATCGCCACCTGGCCGATGACCTTGTCCTGGCCGTTGGTGAAGTTGGCAAACAGGTTGCCGCTCTGGTCGACGGTCAGGCCGGCGAGCTCACCGGTGGCATAGCCGTCCTGGCTCTTGGCGGTGGTGGCCGACGCCGAGTTGTACTGGGTGGTAGCCAGCATATCGAGGGTGACGCCACCCGGGCGCGCGGTGGCGCCGTTGGCAACCCAGGCGCCCGCCGCAGTCTTCTCCGCCGGCACCCAACCGGTGAGCTGGAAGGTCTTGTCGGCACCAATGGTCAGGCCGCCGACTACCGGACCTGCCGCCATAGCTCCGGTATTCAAGGTGCCGTCGGTATTGAACGGCAGCTTGTTGACCAGCGGCGTGGTCAAGGTCGGGTCGGCCGGGTTACGACCGTCGATGGTGGTGTACATGGTCCAGGAGTTGGTGCCGGCATCCTTGACGAAGTACTGGTTGAGCTGGTGCGCGTTGCCCTGGCTGTCATAGACATCGGTGTTGAAGGTGTAGTTGTAGCTGTTGACGTTGGCCGGGTCGAACGGCGCCACGCTCGGCGCGATGGCGCTGGAGTTGAGGTTGACGGTTTCGGAGACACGACCGGTCGGGTTGGGTTTCAGGTTCGAAGTGTCGATTTTCAGATCGGTCAGCACACCCTTGACGACCTTGCCGTTGGCGTCCACCGCATAGCCCTGCAGGTTGGCACCACTGGAGTTGACGACGTAGCCGTCCTTGTCGCTGTAGAACGCGCCGGCACGGGTATAGATGCGCGAACCGTTGTCGCTCAGGGCGAAGAAGCCGTTGCCGTCGATGGCCATGTCCAGCGCCTGACCGGTGCCATTGATGTTGCCCGGGTTGAACATCTGCGAAACGGCCATGGTCTTCACGCCGCTGCCGACCTGGGTCCTGCCGCCGGAGGTACCGCGGATGGACTGCGAATACTGGTCGGCGAACTCGGCGCGCGACGATTTGAAACCGGTGGTGGCGACGTTGGCAATGTTGTTGCCGGTAACGTTCAGAGCCTTGTTCGCCGCGTAGAGACCGCTAAGGCCGATATTGAAAGACATTGACTCGCTCCTTGTGCCGATTCTGCGGCGTTAGATTCCGATGCTGGTGACTTTGGAGATGCCGATCTTGCCGATGCCGGCCAGGTCCAGCATCATCTCGCTGCCGTTCTGGAAGCTGACACTGTTGACCCTTGCCGGGAGCAAGGTGGACAGCGTCTTGGCCTTGCCCTCGACCGTGGTCTCAGCCGTGAAGGTGTAAGTGCCCGGGGCGACTTTCTCGCCCTTCTCATTGGTGCCATCCCAGATGAAGTCGGCGGTACCGGCTTTTTGCGAACCCAGCTGGATGGTCTTGACGACGTTACCGTCCTTGTCCTTGATGCTGACCTTGCCATCGCTGATGCTCTGCGGCACCACGACCTGGCCATTGAAGCTGGCGGTGGTGTCCACCACGGCCTTGTCGGTCTGCACGATCACCGAGCGACCGACCAGCGAGGTGGCCTGCAGCGCCTGAGACGAGCCAATGCCGGTCAGGATCCCGTTGACCGAATCGTTCAGCGACTGGATACCTTCCAGGCTGCTGAACTGCGCCAACTGCGCGACGAACTCACCGTTCTCCTGCGGATCGAGCGGGTTCTGGTTTTTCATCTGCGTGACCAGCAGCTGCAGGAACGCATCCTTGCCCAGCGCACTGCCGGCCTGACCGGTGGTGCTGCTGTTCTTGCTGTCGGGCTTCTGCAACGATTTCAGGTAGGAACTACCGACTTCGTTACTGGTATTGGTTGTGGTCATGGCGGCTCCGTGCTTACTGACCCAGGGTCAGCACCTTCTGCATCATGTTCTTGGCGGTGTTCATCAGCTCGGCGTTGGTCTGGAACGCACGACTGGCGGAGATCATGTCGGCCATCTCCTCAACCACATTCACATTCGGGTAGTAGACGTAGCCGTCCTTGTTGGCCGCCGGATGGTTCGGTTCGTAGCGCGCCTCGAGGTTACTCTGGTCCTCGATGATGCCCTTGACCTGCACGCCCTGCCCGGCCTCGCCCTGGTCTTCGAACAGCGACTGGCTGGTGCCGGCCTGCGCGTTCTGGAAGGTGGTGGCGAACACCGGGTGGCGCGCACGGTAGGTCTGGTCGATGCTCGAGGAGACGGTCTCGGCGTTGGCGATGTTCGAGGCAACGGTGTTCAGGCGCGTGTTCTGCGCGCTCATGCCGCTACCGGCGATATTGAAAACACTGGCAAGGGACATGATCACTCTCCGCGCAGGGCCGAAACCAGCCCTTTGAATTTACTGTTGAGCAACGTGAAGCTGGCCTGGAAGCCGATCGCGTTCTCTGTGTAGTTCGATTGTTCGATCTGGGCATCGACGGTGTTCTGGTCGATCGACGGCTGCATCGGGGTACGGTACTGCAGGGTGTCGTCGGCCATTGCCAACCCTTCGGCCTCGATATGCCGATTGTTGGTGCGGTCCAGGGCGATGCGCCCCTTCTGCTGCTTGTCGGCCTCGGCGGCGAGCACGGACGAGAAGTCCATGTCACGCGCCTTGTAGTTCGGCGTATCGGCGTTGGCGATGTTGTTGGCCAGCACTTCGGCACGCTGGGCGCGGAAGCCCAATGCCTTTTCGTGTATGCCAAGCGCCTTGTCGAAGCTGATGCTCATATCAGGGAAACCTTCATAGGTGACCAGAATTTCGTTGGCTAAGCTTTAGCAAGGCCTGTGCCAGCTTTGCAAAGCCCCGCATTCACTGGGCCCCAGGGCTTTTCGACCTGCCGCCATTGCCAGAAAAGCGGCAAATCGCTTCCGCCGCGCAGCAGGCAAGCGGCAATTGCCACCCGGCAAAAGCGGCAAACCAAAAAATTGACGTCATTTGTAGCGCCCATGAAAAAGGCCGGCGTCTCACGACACCGGCCTTCGCTTGCAGCCTCAGGCGTTACTTGGCCTGATAGATGATGCCCGGGCTGCACTGGACCATCTGATAGTGGTCCGGCAAACCGTTGAGCGCCTCGGAGGCACCAAGGAACAGATAGCCACCGGGCTTCAGCGTGCCATGGATACGCAGCAGGATGTCCTTCTTGACCTGGGCCGAGAAGTAGATCAGCACGTTGCGGCAGAACACGATGTCGAACTTGCCCAAGGGCGCATAGCTGTCCAGCAGGTTGTACGAGCGGAACTCGACGCGGCTGCGGATCGGCGCCTTGACCGCCCAGCGCCCCGGACCCTTGGGGTCGAAGTAACGCTGCAGGCGCTCCTGCGACAGGCCGCGGGCAATGGCCAGGCTGTCGTATTCGCCGGTCTTGCAGTTATTGAGCATCGAGCCGGACAGGTCAGTGGCAACGATCTGCGCGCCCATCTTCAACTGGCCAAGGTTGCCGCGCTCGAATTCGTCGATGGCCATGGAAATGGAGTAAGGCTCCTGCCCCGACGAGCAGGCCGCCGACCAGATGCGCAGGCGCTGGCCCGGGTTGCCCTTGATGAACTCGGGGATGACCTTGTTCTTGAGCACCTCGAAGGGGTAGGTATCACGAAACCACAGGGTTTCGTTGGTGGTCATGGCATCGACCACCTGCTCGCGCAAACCACCCCGCGGCTGTGCCTGGATACGCTGCACCAGCTCACCCAACGACTTGATGCCCTGCTGCTCCATCAGCTTGTTGAGACGGCTGGAGACCAGGTACTGCTTATTCTCGCCCAGCAGGATGCCACAGGCTTTCTCCAGGAAGACCCGGAACTGTTCGAAATCCAAATTACCCGTAGACAATGGTGCCGCCTCTTTCTAAATCGCTAGCGCCGGGGACTGGCCCCGGCCGTTTCAATGCGTTGCCTTGATCCGGTCGACTACCCGCTGGGCAAGGTCGTCCGGCCTGAACTTGGCCAGGAAATCATCGGCCCCGACCTTTTTGACCATGGCCTGGTTGAAGACCCCGGACAGCGAAGTATGCAGGACGATGTGCAGCTTTTGCATGCGCGGGTCGCTGCGGATCTCGGCCGTCAGGGTGTAGCCGTCCATTTCCGGCATCTCGATATCCGAGATCATCATGAGGAATTCCTCCTCCGGCCGTTTACCTTCATCAACCAGCTTGCGCAGGTAATCCAGCGCCTGGCGACCATCGTTGAGCGCCACCACCTCGACCCCGACAGTCTGCAGACAGCGGCTGACCTGCTTGCGCGCCACCGACGAATCATCGACGGTCAGCACCCGCAGCAGCACGGCCTTGTCCTGCACCTCGGCATCGATCACACCCTCGGACACAGACTCGGACGACGGCGCCACTTCCGCCAGCACCTTTTCCACATCGATGATCTCGACCATGCGGTTATCGACCCGGGTGACCGCGGTCAGGTAGTGATCGCGCCCGGTCCCCTTGGGTGGCGGATGGATCTCTTCCCAGTTCATGTTGACGATGCGCTCGACCGAGTGCACCAAAAAACCCTGGGTCTTGGTGTTGTACTCGGTGATGATCACAAAGCTGTTACGCGTGTCTTCCTTCAGCCCCGGCAACCCCGTTGCCATCGACAGGTCCAGGATCGGGATGGTCGCCCCGCGAATGTTGGCCACCCCACGCACCACCGGATGAGACTTGGGCAGCACTGTCAGTTCCGGGCACTGCAGCACCTCCCGGACCTTGAACACATTGATGCCGTAGAGCTGGTCGCCATTGAGGCGAAACAACAACAGCTCCAGGCGATTCTGCCCCACCAGCTGCGTGCGCTGGTTGACCGAATCCATCACTCCAGCCATGCCGGACCCCTCCAACGATTGCCTGTATACCGAATCGGCACGGGCTTTGCTTTTTTGAGCGCCATGTATACGAAAACGACATTTTCCCGACGACTGACGCGCCTGCTGACCGGTTCACTGGCAGCCCTGTGCCTCATGGCATCCAGTGTTCGCACCCAGGCGCAGGCATTCACCTTGCCTGAACAGCTTATCGGTGTCACCCAGGGGTTTCTTGAATTCACCGTGGAAGATTATCTGGCGACCACCCAGACCGGTGGCCGCTACGAGATCCAGGTCAACCGGCTCGACCCGCGCCTGCGCATGCCGCTGTGCAGCCAGCAACTTGACGCATCACTGGAAAGCCCGACCCCGCTGGGCCGGGTCACAGTGAAGGTGCGCTGCGACAGCGCGGCTCCGTGGACGATCTTCGTGCCCGCCCAGGTACGGCTGCTGCGCGATGTGGTGGTGATGACCCGGCCGCTCAAGCGCGAAAGCGTGGTCGGCGAAGGCGATATTGCCCTGCGCGAACGCGATGTCGGCACGCTGGGTCCTGGCTACCTGACGCAAATGGACCAGGCAGTGGGCATGAAGCTGCTGCGCCCCACAGTGGTTGACCAGGTACTGACCCAGCAACACCTGGAACAGGCGGAGGTGGTGCGCAAAGGCGATCACGTGGTGATTGTCGCGCGCAGCGGCACCCTCAGCGTGCGCATGCCAGGCGAAGCCCTGAGCAAAGGCGGCCTGCAGGAACAGATCCGGGTGCGCAACCTGAACTCCAAGCGCGTGGTGAAAGCGCGGGTCACAGGGCCTGGGCAGGTAGAGGTGGCCATGTAGCAATATTCACCGCCAGATCATGACAGAAGGCTGGCGGCAGGGAACCGCTCCCCCTAAACTGTGTCGGAATCGGGTGCGCAAGCGTGCTGCCAGGCAGCACTGCATTCCTGCCTAAAGTTTTTTTCGGGCTGGCCGAAAACAGGGTATGCGTACAAATACCCAGAGGTTTTGATCATGGTCATCGACTTCAGTCGTGTGAATAATTCTCCGCCCAGCACGGGTGGCGTTCGTGGCAATGCCGCGCCTGGCAACGTCGACAAAACCGACGCCAGCAGCGTAGCGCCCAGCGCCAATGCCAGCGGGGAAGCGGTACATTTCAGCCCAGAAGCCCAGCAGCTGCAGAAGATCAGCGACAGCCTGCGCGACCAGCCGACCGTCAACAGCGCCCGCGTGGCCGAGTTGAAACAAGCGATCGCGGACGGCAGCTACAAGGTCGACGCCGACCGTGTCGCCAGTAAACTGCTTGATTTCGAAGCCCAGCGCTAACCTCCAGGTGCGCTGACTTCAAGGACGCAACACGCCAAGAGTTAGCCATGCACGACATCACTCTGCTGCAACTGATCGAAAACGACATCGCGCCAACGCAGGAATTGCTCGACCTGCTCCAGAGCGAGACGGTCGCCCTGCATGGGCGCGACATGCAGCTGCTGGAACAGATTCTGGCCCGCAAGCAGTCGTTGATCATCTTGCTCGAGCAGCAGGGTCGCCGACGCAGCCAATTGCTCCAGGACATCGGCCTCAGCGCCGATCGCGCAGGTGTGCAGGCCATGGCCGCACAGTCGCCCAATGGCGAGGCCCTGCTGCAACGGCTCGATGCGCTCAGCGCATTGATGGACGCCTGCCAGACGGCCAACGAGACCAATGGCCAGGTCATCCAGATACAGCAGCGTGCCACGGCCAACCAGGTCAGCATCCTCATGGGTGGCGATTCTCCTTCGCTGTACGACAGCCGTGGCACCACCTCGCCGATGGCCAAGCCCCGGGCGCTCAGCCAAGTGTGATTTTCCCTGTTCAAGGCACGGAGCATACTGGCAAAATGCCGTAACTTGCGTGTGTCGTTTTTGCCTGGAGATTGAGAACCCGTGTTCAATGAAACCGATGCCCCCCAGCCACCAAAGGTGCTCACTACCCCTTTGGAAATCGCGGCCAACCTGCGCCAGCTGCTGGAGAGCCACGACCCGCTGATCATCAGCTTCCATGAGCGCAGCCAGCGGTTCCAGAGCTATGTGGTGCACATCGACCGCGACAACGGCGTTCTGGCCCTGGATGAAATGATCCCCCGCGATGGCGAGAAGTACATCGAGAACGGCGAACCGTTCCGCGTCGAAGGCTTCCATGACGGCGTACGCATCGCCTGGGAGTGCGACACGCCACTGACCATCACCGAGATCGACGGCCACCGCTGCTACCGCGGCCCGCTGCCCGCCGAAGTCACTTACCATCAGCGCCGCAGCGCCTTCCGTGCTGCACTCAAGCTGTCGCAGCTGGTCGACATCGTGCTCGACGGCACCCACTTGAAAG
This sequence comes from Pseudomonas oryziphila, assembly GCF_003940825.1. Classification (NCBI taxonomy): domain Bacteria; kingdom Pseudomonadati; phylum Pseudomonadota; class Gammaproteobacteria; order Pseudomonadales; family Pseudomonadaceae; genus Pseudomonas; species Pseudomonas oryziphila. The sequence goes on from NZ_CP034338.1 coordinate 4,324,501, forward strand.
GCAACGGCGCACTGCGCGGCAAGCTGCTGGACATCTCTGCCACCGGCTGCAAATTGCGCTTTGAAGGCAACGTCGAGGAGCGCCTGCAACTGGGCCAGGTGTACGAACGCTTCAAGGCCGCCCCCCCCCTGGGCCTGGCCGACACCATGGTCGAACTGCGCCACCTGCACTTCGAAGAGCGCATCAACACCACCTTCGCCGGCGTACGCTTCCACAACCTCAACGGCCAGGCACAGCGCAAGATCGAGAGTTTCGTGTATCAGTTGCAGCGCGAAGCACGACGCTTCGACAAAGACGACTACTAATCATCCTCGACTCATGACAACGCCACCCCTCGGGTGGCGTTTTTGTTGACACGCCCAGCTGCACGCCTTGGCTTGTGAAAAACCATGAGCACCCCAGAAATTCTTCCAGGCTCCCCGCTCCTGAGACTCAAAGCATTATCGACTCCTGAACCCCGTATTGGGATCCGTTCAAAAGGAGAATCCGATGCTGCGTACCCGATTCACCGCCGAATTACACTGTAAATACGGCCAGATAGTTTGCGACAACGCCACCAGCGATGTTTTTGGATTCGAGATAGATGATGGCTGGCTCTGCGCCAAAGGCACGCGCACAGAGAATACCTGCATACCTTTACGCTTCGAGTTCACCTTCCTTGAAGAGAAAAAAAATCGCCTGCACTACCAGATCCATGCCGCAGATACCTGGCAATACATAGGAGCAACGCTTGAACAAAACGAGAACGGCTGGCTAGGTATGTATGCCACCCATGCAGTGGGGCGCATATTACATGCACTTAATCCTGCCAATCTGCTTCGCTCACAACCTTATTGGAAGATTGAATTACTCCAGGATTGGGATGGCACCGCCGAAAAAGTTGAAGGTGTCGAATTCTACCTGCGTGACGCCAAAGGTCACAGAGTCGGACAAACAATGCACCAAGCCATTCGTACCGAATTAGCAGAAGATATAGACGATTTTGTAGTCAAGGGCCAAGCTTTCCTCCCTTTTCTACAGGCGAACGGTCGTGAAGGCGAAGTCCTGAAGTTTCACCTTCGTAAGATTAAACTCTCATAGGCCATTCGAGATTCGCGACCTAGCGGCGAGGGTGTAGGACTGGCTGTTACCTGAGCACGCACAATCACAGACGTCGACAACTCTCGAGTCAACGTGCAGAGCCAGGCTCCTTCGCCCGCCCTACACGGGTCGTTCGACCTGCACGTTGGCCTCGACACCGGCCGCATTCGCTGCCGCCAGCACCTCTTCCTCGGTATCCTCGGCAGCCACCGGCGCCTGCATCACCTCCTGCACCGTCTGCTCATCGACCCGCGGATCGAGCGCCGCCGACAACGGCGAGCCAGCCGCCGGCATGGCCACGTGGCCTAGCGGCGCATCCTGTACCTGATGCAGCCCGGTAACCGCCTTGGGCCGGATACGCCAGACCAGCACCAGCGCAAAGAACACGAAGAACGCATACAGCATCTGCGGGCCCAGCAGCTTCATCAGCACCCCGGCCGCCAGCGGCCCGATACAGGCACCCACCCCGTAGGTCACCAGCAACATGGCGGTCAGCGATACCCGCCGTTCGCTTTCCACATGGTCGTTGGAAAACGCCACGGCCAGTGGATACAGGCAGAACTGCAGCAGCGAGATCACGAAGCCGATACCGAACAACAGCTCCAGCGGCACACCCGGCAGGATCGCCAGGGGCGCCGAGGCCAGCGCCAGGCCGATTGCCACGCTGCGGATCAACACCGCGCGGTCATAGCGGTCGGACAGCCAGCCCAGCGGCCACTGCACTACCAGGCCGGCCAGGATGCAGCTACCCATGAACAGGCCGATCTGCTCGGTGGACATGCCCTGGCTGGTGGCATAAAGCGGTGCCAGGCCATAGAACGAACCAACGATCAGCCCTGAGCCCAGCACGGTGGAGAGCGATTGCGGCACCCGTTTGATGAAGAACTTCGGCTCCATCGGTGCCGGGCGCAAGGGTGCGGGGTGGATGCGCCGGGTCATGGCCACTGGCACCAGGCACAGGGCAAAACACATGGCTACCAGCATCAGCAGCTCCGGCCCCAACTGCGGGTGCACCACGAGAATCAGCTGGCCCAGCACCAGCCCCAGATAAGAAGCGATCATGTAGCCGCTGAACACCGCGCCTCGATGCTTGGCATCGGCCTGCTCGTTGAGCCAACTTTCGATGACCATGTACTGACACATCATCCCCAGGCCGACGATCATCCGCAGCCCGATCCAGGCCGGTAGCCAGCTGGTCAGGCCATGCCCGAGCACCGCCGCACAGACGATACCGGCACAGGTGGCATAGGCGCGAATATGCCCGACCCGGCCAATCAGCCGGTGGCCGACCTTGCCGCCTACCGCCAGGCCGAAATAGTTGGCCGCCATCAGCGCGCCGATCCACAGGCTGTCGACGTGATCGGCGGCGAGGCGCAAGGCCAGGTAGGTACTGAGCAGGCCCGAGCCGATCAGCATCATCAAGGCAGCGAAGTACAACGACTGAAACGGCTTCCAGATATTTCGCATACGTCCCGTGGGCTCCTGGCGCAGGTGGCGGTGGGTTGCAGGCAAGCATAAAAGCAAATCCGCCGCGACGCAGGCCCCCGCAGGCGAAAAAGATCGCCAACGGCGGGCCCGTTACAGCTTGCGTCGCGCTCAGGCCTGCGCCGCCAGCACCCGCCGCTCCCAGGGCGTGATCTCGTCGAGGAAGTCGCTCAGTTCGAGGGTCTTGGTGGCGATATAGCCTTCGATGAACTCGTTGCCGAACAGCTCATGGGCCAGCGCACTGTGCTTGAGGCGTTGCAGCGCTGCATGCAGGGTGCAGGGCAGGCTCAGGTGCTCGGGCACTTCGAATTCGCCCTGGATCGCGGGCGTGGGGGCGATCTGCTGCTCGATGCCATGCAGGCCGGCGGCAAGGCTGGCGGCAATAGCCAGGTAAGGGTTGGCGTCGGCGCCGGGCAAGCGATTTTCCACCCGCCGCGCCACTGGCGAGCTGGCCGGAATGCGCAGGCCCGCAGCGCGGTTGTCGTGCGACCAGCAGGCGTTGTTCGGCGAGGCGTAGGGGTGGCACAAACGCTGGTACGAATTGACGTTGGGCGCGAACAGCGCGGTGAAGTCGGCCAGACAGGCCTGCAGGCCACCAATGAAATGATGGAAGGTGTCGGTCGCCCTGCCCTGATCATCGCTGAACACGTTTCGCCCATTGGCGATGTCCACCAGGCTCTGGTGAATGTGCATCGAACTGCCGGGCGTATGCGCCAGCGGCTTGGCCATGCACACCACGGTCAGGCCATGGCGCAGCGCCACTTCCTTGAGCAGGTGCTTGAACAGGAAGGTCTGATCGGCCAGCAGCAGCGGGTCGCCATGCAACAGGTTGATCTCGAACTGGCTGACACCCATCTCGTGCATGAAGGTGTCGCGCGGCAGGCCCAGCGCCGCCATGCACCGGTACACCTCGCTGAAGAACGGCCGCAGGCCGTTGTTGGAGCTGACGCTGAATGCCGAATGGCCCATCTCCCGGCGGCCATCCTTGCCCAGCGGCGGCTGGAACGGCTGCTGCGGGTCGCTGTTGGGGGCGAACACGAAGAATTCGAGCTCGGTCGCCACCACCGGCGCCAGGCCATGCTCGGCGTAACGGGCAATCACCGCCTTGAGCTGGCCGCGGCTCGACAGCTGCGACGGCGTGCCGTCGAGTTCGACCGCATCGCAGATGGCCAGCGCTCGAGGCTCGTCACTCCAGGGCAGGCGATGGATTTGCGCAGGGTCGGCCACCAGCGCCAGGTCGCTGTCGTCGCTGCCATAGTATTTCGCCGCCGGGTAGCCACCCATGATGCATTGCAGCAGCACCCCGCGCGCCATCTGCAGGCGCCGGCCTTCGAGGAAGCCTTCGGCGGTCATGACCTTGCCGCGAGCCACTCCGTTGAAGTCTGGGGTAACGCACTCGATCTCGTCGATACCCTTCAGGTGCTCTGCCTGGTTGTACGGGCCTTCGGTCGTCATGACGCTGTCCTTCTTGGGGTATGGGCGTGCCGGGAATGGCGCCGGGCGCAACATTGGCTTGGGCCGTTGGAAACTTCAAGCAGATGGGCAGTGCGCGCGCCGCTAGTGTTCACGCAAGGTCATGCCATTGGCCGGCAACGGCAGCGCAGTCTTGTAGCGCACCTGCTTGAGGGCAAAGCTGGAGCGGATGTTGGCCACCCCCGGCAAGCGGGTCAGGTAATCGAGAAAACGCTCCAGCGCCTGGATGCTGGGCAGCAGCACCCGCAGCAGGTAATCCGGGTCGCCGGTCATCAGGTAGCACTCCATCACCTCGGGGCGCTCGGCGATCTCTTCTTCGAAACGGTGCAGCGACTGCTCCACCTGCTTCTCCAGGCTGACGTGGATGAACACGTTGACGTCCAGCCCCAGCGCCTCGGGCGACAACAGGGTGACTTGCTGACGGATCACCCCCAGCTCTTCCATGGCCTTGACCCGGTTGAAACAGGGGGTGGGGGACAGATTGACCGAGCGCGCCAATTCGGCGTTGGTGATCCGCGCGTTTTCCTGAAGGCTGTTGAGAATGCCGATATCCGTGCGATCCAGTTTACGCATGAGACAAATTCACCTGGTTTTTGTGTTTGTACGGAATGTTTATCTCCACCGTCGGACAAAGGCAATGAACATGAGAGAAAAATTCTCCTGCCGTCCCCCTATGATGTAACAGACGCTGACCTGCCAGTCACAAGCCGGCACTCAGCGGCGACCGCTTCAAAGCTCACAAAAACAACAGCCGAGCGAGCGTAAAAAGCATGAACGAGTACGCCCCCCTGCGTCTGCATGTGCCCGAGCCTACAGGCCGGCCAGGCTGCCAGACCGATTTCTCCTACCTGCGTCTGAACGACGCGGGTCAAGTCCGTAAACCGCCCATCGATGTAGAACCTGCCGACACTGCCGACCTTTCCGGCAGCCTGGTCCGCGTGCTCAACGAGCACGGCGACGCCGTTGGCCCATGGGCCGAGGGCATCGACGCGCAGGTGCTGCGCCAAGGCATGCGCGCCATGCTCAAGACGCGCATCTTCGACAGCCGCATGGTCGTGGCCCAGCGCCAGAAGAAAATGTCCTTCTACATGCAGAGCCTGGGCGAGGAAGCCATCGGCAGCGGCCAGGCGCTGGCCCTGAACCGCACCGACATGTGCTTCCCCACCTACCGCCAGCAGAGCATCCTGATGGCCCGCGACGTGTCGCTGGTGGAGATGATCTGCCAATTGCTGTCCAACACCCGTGACCCGCTCAAGGGCCGCCAGCTGCCGATCATGTACTCGGTACGCGAAGCCGGCTTCTTCACCATCAGCGGCAACCTCGCCACCCAGTTCGTCCAGGCGGTCGGCTGGGCCATGGCCTCGGCGATCAAGGGCGATACCAAGATCGCCTCGGCCTGGATCGGCGACGGCGCCACCGCCGAGTCCGACTTCCACACCGCGCTGACCTTCGCCCATGTGTACCGCGCCCCGGTCATCCTCAACGTGGTCAACAACCAGTGGGCGATCTCGACCTTCCAGGCCATCGCCGGTGGCGAGTCGACCACCTTCGCCGGCCGTGGCGTCGGTTGCGGCATCGCTTCGCTGCGGGTCGATGGCAACGACTTCATCGCCGTCTACGCGGCCTCGCGCTGGGCCGCCGAACGCGCCCGCCGCGGCCTGGGCCCAACGCTGATCGAATGGGTCACCTACCGCGCAGGCCCGCACTCCACGTCGGACGACCCGTCCAAGTACCGCCCTGCGGACGACTGGAGCCACTTCCCGCTGGGCGACCCGATCGCCCGCCTCAAGCAGCACCTGATCAAGGCCGGGCACTGGTCCGAAGAAGAGCACCAGGCGGTCAGCGCACAGCTGGAGGCCGAGGTGATCAAGGCGCAGAAGGACGCCGAGCAGTTCGGCACCCTGAGCAATGGCCATATCCCCAGCGCGGCCTCGATGTTCGAGGACGTGTACAAGGAAATGCCCGACCACCTGCGCCGTCAGCGCCAGGAACTAGGGGTCTGAGATGAACGATCACAACAACAGCATTGACCTGGAAAACGCCATGTCCACCACCACCATGACCATGATCCAGGCCCTGCGCTCGGCCATGGATGTCATGCTCGAGCGCGACGACAACGTGGTGGTCTACGGCCAGGACGTTGGCTACTTCGGCGGCGTGTTCCGCTGCACCGAGGGCCTGCAGACCAAGTACGGCAAGTCGCGGGTGTTCGATGCGCCGATCTCCGAAAGCGGCATCGTCGGCACCGCCGTGGGCATGGGCGCCTATGGCCTGCGCCCGGTGGTCGAGATCCAGTTCGCCGACTACTTCTACCCGGCCTCCGACCAGATCGTCTCGGAGATGGCGCGCCTGCGCTATCGCTCGGCCGGCGAGTTCATTTCGCCGCTGACCCTGCGCATGCCCTGCGGCGGCGGCATCTATGGCGGTCAGACCCACAGCCAGAGCCCGGAAGCGATGTTCACCCAGGTGTGCGGCCTGCGCACCGTCATGCCGTCCAACCCCTATGACGCCAAGGGCCTGCTGATCGCTTCGATCGAGTGCGATGACCCGGTGATCTTCCTCGAGCCCAAGCGCCTGTACAACGGCCCGTTCGACGGCCACCACGACCGCCCGGTTACCCCTTGGGCCAAGCACCCGCACAGCAGCGTACCGGATGGCTATTACACCGTGCCGCTGGACAAGGCGGCGATCACCCGCCCGGGCAACGACGTCACCGTGCTGACCTACGGCACCACCGTATACGTGTCGCAAGTGGCCGCTGAAGAAACCGGCGTCGACGCCGAAGTCATCGACCTGCGCAGCCTCTGGCCGCTGGACCTGGAGACCATCGTCGAGTCGGTGAAAAAGACCGGCCGCTGCGTGGTCGTGCACGAAGCCACCCGCACCTGCGGCTTCGGTGCCGAACTGGTATCGCTGGTCCAGGAGCACTGCTTCCATCACCTCGAAGCGCCGATCGAGCGCGTCACCGGTTGGGACACCCCCTACCCCCACGCACAGGAATGGGCCTACTTCCCTGGCCCTTCACGGGTAGGCGCGGCATTGAAACGGGTTATGGAGGTCTGAATGGGCACGCACGTCATCAAGATGCCGGATATCGGTGAAGGCATCGCGCAGGTCGAGTTGGTCGAGTGGTTCGTCAAGGTCGGCGACATGATCGCCGAGGACCAGGTGGTGGCCGATGTCATGACCGACAAGGCCACCGTGGAAATCCCTTCGCCGGTCAGCGGCAAGGTGCTGGCCCTGGGCGGCCAGCCGGGTGAAGTGATGGCGGTCGGCAGCGAGCTGATCCGCATCGAAGTCGAAGGCAGCGGCAACCATGTCGATACGCCACAAAGCAAGCCGGTGGAGGCGCCTGCCGCGCCAGTGAAGGCCGAAGCCAAGCCCGAGCCCCGCGTCGAAACAGCGCCTCAGCTTGCAGCGAGCCACACCGCCGCACCGATCGTGCCGCGCGAAGCGCACGAGAAACCACTGGCCTCGCCCGCCGTGCGCAAACGCGCGCTGGATGCCGGTATCGAGTTGCGTTACGTGCATGGCAGCGGCCCTGCCGGGCGCATCCTGCATGAGGACCTCGACGCCTTCATCAGCAAGCCACAGAGCACCAGCGGGCAAGCACCGGGCGGTTACGGCAAACGCACCGACAGCGAACAGGTGCCGGTGATCGGCCTGCGCCGCAAGATCGCCCAGCGCATGCAGGACGCCAAGCGTCGCGTCGCCCACTTCAGCTACGTCGAGGAAATCGACGTCACTGCGCTCGAAGCCCTGCGCCAGCAACTCAACGCCAAGCACGGCGACAGCCGTGGCAAGCTGACCCTGCTGCCGTTCCTGGTGCGCGCCATGGTCGTCGCCCTTCGCGACTTCCCGCAGATCAACGCCACCTACGACGACGAGGCCCAAGTCATCACCCGCCACGGCGCCGTGCATGTGGGCATCGCCACCCAGGGCGACAACGGCCTGATGGTACCGGTGCTGCGCCATGCCGAAGCCGGCAGCCTGTGGAGCAATGCCAGCGAGATCGCCCGCGTGGCCCATGCCGCACGCAACAACAAAGCCACCCGTGAAGAACTGTCCGGCTCGACCATTACCCTGACCAGCCTCGGCGCGCTGGGCGGCATCGTCAGCACGCCAGTGGTCAACACCCCGGAAGTGGCGATCGTCGGCGTCAACCGCATGGTCGAACGGCCGGTGGTGATCGATGGCCAGATCGTCGTGCGCAAGATGATGAACCTGTCCAGCTCGTTCGACCATCGCGTGGTCGACGGCATGGATGCCGCACTGTTCATCCAGGCCGTGCGCGGCCTGCTGGAACAACCTGCCTGCCTGTTCGTGGAGTGACCATGCAACCGATCATCGACACCACCCTGCTGATCATCGGTGGCGGCCCTGGCGGCTATGTGGCCGCCATCCGCGCCGGGCAACTGGGCATCCCCACCGTGCTGGTCGAAGGCCAGGCGCTGGGCGGCACCTGCCTGAACATCGGCTGCATCCCGTCCAAGGCGCTGATCCATGTGGCCGAGCAGTTCCACCAGACCAGCCGCTACACCGAACCGTCGGCACTGGGCATCAGCGTATCTTCGCCACGCCTGGACATCAGCCGCAGCGTCGAGTGGAAGGACGGCATCGTCGACCGCCTTACCAGCGGCGTCGCCGCCCTGCTGAAAAAACACGGCGTGAAAGTGATCCACGGCTGGGCAAAGATCCTCGATGGCAAGAGCGTCGAAGTGGACGGCCAACGCATCCAGTGCGAACACCTGTTGCTGGCCACCGGCTCGAACAGCGTGGAACTGCCGATGCTGCCGATCGGCGGGCCGATCATCTCGTCCACCGAAGCCCTTGCGCCCAAGGCCCTGCCGCAGCACCTGGTGGTGGTCGGCGGCGGCTATATCGGCCTGGAGCTGGGCATCGCCTACCGCAAGCTGGGCGCCAAGGTCAGCGTGGTGGAAGCCCGTGAACGCATCCTGCCCACCTACGACGCCGAGCTCACCGCACCGGTGGCCGATTCGCTCAAGAAGCTGGGCATCGCGCTTCACCTGGGCCACAGCGTCGAAGGCTATTCCGACGGCTGCCTGCTGGCGCGCGATGGCCAGGGCGCACAACTGCGCCTGGAGGCCGATCAGGTATTGGTGGCCGTGGGTCGTCGCCCGCGTACCCAGGGCTTTGGCCTGGAAAGCCTGGACCTGAAGATGAACGGTGCGGCCATCGCCATCGACGAGCGCTGCCAGACCAGCATGCGCAACGTCTGGGCCATCGGCGACGTGGCCGGCGAGCCGATGCTGGCGCACCGGGCCATGGCCCAGGGCGAGATGGTGGCGGAAATCATCGCCGGCAAGGCGCGACGCTTCGAGCCCAGCGCAATCGCCGCCGTGTGTTTCACCGACCCGGAAGTGGTGGTGGCCGGCACTACGCCGGAACAAGCCAGCCAACAGGGCGTGGACTGCATCGTTGCGCAATTCCCGTTTGCCGCCAACGGCCGGGCCATGAGCCTGGAGTCGAAGAGCGGCTTCGTGCGGGTGGTGGCGCGCCGCGACAATCACCTGATCATCGGCTGGCAAGCAGTGGGGGTGGCGGTGTCCGAGCTGTCCACCGCCTTTGCCCAGTCACTGGAGATGGGCGCTCGCCTGGAAGATATCGCCGGCACCATCCACGCCCACCCGACACTGGGTGAAGCCGTGCAGGAAGCGGCGCTGCGCGCCCTTGGCCACGCACTGCACATCTAGAGACACTGAAGCGGCAATAGCCGATTTGGCCCGCAGCGTTACCAGGCGCTGCGGGCATTTTTTTATTCGACGATGGCGTTCTTGCCGGCCGCCTTGGCCCGGTACAGCGCCTTGTCGGCACGGGCCAGCACGGCGCGTTGATCCTCCCCGCCCTGCCATTGCACCACGCCGTAGCTCATGGTCAGCTGGCAATCGCCCACCGGTGCGATGGACGCCACGGCCTGGCGTATCCGGCGCGCGGCTTCGCGTGCTTCCTCCAGGGTCGTCTGCGGCAGGACCACCACGAACTCATCCCCGCCCCAACGCGCCAGCAGGTCCTGGGCGCGCAGGCACTCGCGGATGCACTTGGTCACCTCGACCAGCGCAGCATCGCCACGGGCGTGACCGTGCAGGTCATTGATCGGCTTGAAGTCATCCAGGTCCATGGCGATGACCGCCAGGGGCTGGCGGTAGCGACGGGCGCGCTCGCATTCCTGCTCCAGGGTCTTTTCCAGCCGATAGCGATTGGCGGTACGGGTCAACGCATCACGCTCGGCCAGCTCACGGTTCTCGTCGAGCTGACGCTGCAACTGCTGGTTGACCCAGGACAGCTCGCGAGTGCGCTCGGCCACCTGGCTTTCCAGCGACTGATTGCGTTGCTCCAGTTCGGCGACCAGGCGCTTGCCGGCATCAATGTTGCGATGGGCTCCGAGCATGCGTGCCACCGAGCCATCCTCGTTACGGGCGATGATGTGGCCGCTGTCCTCGATCCACAGGTAGCTGCCGTCCTGGCAGCGGCAGCGGTACTCGATACGGTAGCGCTCATTGCGCTGGTTGATGTAGGCCTCGAAGTGAGCCATCACCCGGGGGAAGTCTTCCGGGTGAATCACGCTCTCCCAGGTCAGGACCGAGTTGGCCATCGAGTGGCTGACGTAACCCAGCATCGCGTACCAGCCTGGGTTGCGGTAGACGTAGCCGGTGTTGGCATCCCAGTCCCAGATGCCATCGCTGATGAGGTCGAACAAAGTGTGAAGTTGCTGCTCGCTGAAACCGGCCGGTACCGGCCTTGGTGCCTGACTCATGGACGCTCTCCTTGGTATCCGGCAACTGCGCCCCGGTCACGGTGCTGCGGATGTTCAACGTGATTGCCGCAGTCGGCAATCCTGTTCCTCTGGGGGGCAAGCATATGCCCAGTACAGCGCTGCCGGAATAGCCCGGGCGGGCTATTTCGACGAGTTGGCGCGCTGGCACAGCTTTTGCCACTTCGATCGCGTTTATTGACCCATTCAAGGAGGAGACATGCTCAGTTCAATCAACGGGATGCCTTGGCAGCCCGCAGTGCAGCCATCCAGCCGCACCGGCAACGAACAGGCGCTCGCACAGGCGCTGCCGTTCCAGCCGATCGCCGCCGCCAGCGGCACCACCGCACAGCAGAACAGCCAGGGCAGCACCTCGCAGCAGAACAGCGAAGACAACCGCAAGGAGGCCTTTGCCAAGCTCATGGTCATGCTGCAGAACCCGGACGTTGCCGCACGCCAGCAGGCCAGCGTCGACAAGCAGCAGCCCAGCGATGCCCTGCAGGAGTTCCGCGACTATATGGACAAGTCGCCAGCAGAGAAGATCAAGGAGAAATACCTCCAGGAGCTAGGCCTGACCGAGGAGGAGTACGACGCGCTGCCACCGGAGAAGAAAGCGCTGATCGATGAGCAGATCGCTCAGCGAATGCAGGATGATATCGAGTCCAAGGCCTTGGCCAAGCTTGGCCAGCAGGCGCAGGGCGCGCAGCAAAGCGATGAGCTCAAGGCTATCGAGCTCTAAGCCAGGCGCGTGGCCTTCCCAAGGCCACGCCTCTCGAGTCAGGGCAGGCTGCCCTTGGCGCCCCGCAGCACTCGACAGCGGGCAAGTATCGGGATTCAATCCAGCCCTCCTCAATCGCCTTGCTACAGGGAATCGGCAATTCGTCATGGACAGACTCAGACAAGATTTCTCGCTTTCGGCGCTGGTCGCCGGCCTGATCGCAGTGATCATCTCCTACGCCGGCCCGTTGATCATCGTGTTCCAGGCCGCCCATCAGGCCCAGCTCAGCAATGAGGCGACCGCCTCGTGGATCTGGGCGATCTCCATCGGCAGTGGCCTGACCGGCTTGCTGCTGAGCTGGAAACTGCGAGTGCCGGTGATCACCGCGTGGTCGACACCCGGCGCGGCGCTGCTGGTATCGATGCTGCCGACGGTGTCACTGGCGCAGGCCGTGGGGGCCTACATCGTTGCTTCGCTGCTGATCGCCGTGATCGCACTGAGCGGCGCGTTCGACAAACTGATGCGCCGCCTGCCCAAGGCGATTGCCGCCGCCATGCTCGCCGGCATCCTGTTCCGCTTCGGTGCCGAGCTGTTCAGCTCCATCCGCCTGCAACCCTTGCTGGTCCTCTCGATGCTCGCGGCGTACCTGCTGTTCAAGCGCCTGTCGCCCCGCTACGCCATCCTCTCGGTGCTGGTGGTTGGCTGCGGGCTCGCCACCAGCATGGGCCAACTCGATACGGACGCACTGGTGCTGGAGCTGGCCGTCCCGCTGTGGACCGCGCCGCAGTGGAGCTGGCACGCCATCGTCAACATTGGCCTGCCGCTGGCGCTGGTGTCGCTCACAGGCCAGTCAGTGCCGGGTATCGCCGTGCTGCGTACCGCCGGTTACCAGACCGCCGCACGCCCGATCGTCTCGGTGACCGCCATCGGCTCGCTGCTGCTGGCACCCTTCGCCTGCCACGGGGTCAACCTGGCAGCGATCACCGCAGCCATCTGCACCGGCCGCGAGGCCCACGAGAACCCCGACAAGCGCTATATCGCCGGCATTGCCTGTGGCGCCTTCTATCTGCTGATGGGCACCTTCGGCGCCACCCTGGCCTCGGTGTTCGCCGCCCTGCCCCGGGAAATGATCGCCGCCCTCGCCGGCCTGGCGCTGTTCGGCGCCATCGCAACCGGGCTGACCGGTGCTATGGCCGATGAAAAGCAGCGTGAGCCTGCGTTGATCACGTTCCTGGTCACGGCCTCTGGCATGAGCTTCCTTGGCCTGGGCGCCGCGTTCTGGGGGCTGATCTTCGGCCTGGTCGCTTTCTTCGCACTCGGTTACACCAGACCGCACACCGCCCACACAGGAGCGCGCGTCGGCGAACAACGTTGAGTTGGTTGGTAATGGAGGGTGTGTATGGCGTCCCAGGGCAGGTTCGAACTGCCAACCTTCCCCTTAGGAGGGGGATGCTCTATCCAATTGAGCTACTGAGACACAGGGGCCGGCAACGGACGTTGCACGGCAGGGACGGCGAGCATGTTACCCAGCGCATCGGCATTTGTCATGTTTCTATCGGGCATTTTGCACGTCAGTCGTTTCCCTGCGCCTGGCCGATGACACCCTCCTGACGCAGCACCCCGAACAGCGCCTCGACGGCGACATCGAGCGCAGCCGAGTTATCCAGCACATGCACCGAGGGATCGTAGGCCTGCAGCCGGGCGCCACGGGCCAGACGCTGCTCGATTTCATCGGCGCTTTCCCGACCGCGAGCAATCAAGCGCTGGCGCAGTACGCCAGGCAGTACGGTCAGGCCGACCGCCAGCAAATCCGGGTAGCGTTGCCGGGCTTCGTTCAGGTATCCACGCGAGCCGTTGACCAGCACCGAACGGCCGGCGGCGAGGCGCCCCTCCACCTGGGCAGGAATGCCATAGCACAGGCCATTGGCTGACCAGAACAGGGCAAACTCGCCCGCAGCACGCATGGCCTCGAAGCGCTCGAGGGTCACTCCCAGCGCACTCTCCCCTTTGGCCTCGGCGGAACGGGTTATGACCCTTCGGGCAACGTCCACACCGTACTTGGCAAGCCGCTCTCGCGCGGCATCAATAAGGGAATCTTTGCCCGATCCCGATGGTCCCATCAGGAATATCAACCGCCCTCTTGAGGACGGTGCGTCGCTTGCGTCATATTGCATAGCCACTATGCTCAAGGTGTGGGAACCTGCGCATTCTAGGGTTTTTCCCTAACCTTTGCTGCCAGTTACCAGATTTTGACGACAAAGGTCTGACGCAACTGCATTCTGCGTCAATGTGAATCTTTTCAAACCAGTACTCATTTCTGATAATTGGTACTGGCAAAAAGCCTGTACCGGAGCCACTATTTGTCACAGAATTGACGCCAAGGAATCGGCGACATGAGGCAAGATGAAAACCCGAAACCACATTACGGTTGAACATTTTGTCGTCGCCGCGGTCGTACTTCCACCGTGCGGCCAATTTGCGAACCGCTTCCCCTGAACCAGAACAACCGGTCAATTTATATGCGCCCATTGAAACAGGCTATTTATTCGAGCCGCACCGCTGACAAGTTCGTCGTCCGCCTGCCAGACGGAATGCGTGAGCGCATTGCCGAGGTAGCGCGCAACCATCACCGCAGCATGAACTCCGAGATCATCGCGCGCCTGGAACAGAGCCTTATCCAGGAAGGCGCGCTGGGCGACGAACTGAGCATGCGCCTGGACAGCCCAGAGCTCAGCCTGCACGAGCGCGAACTGCTGCAACGCTTCCGCCAACTGTCCCATCGCCAGCAGAACGCACTGGTTGCGTTGATCGCACACGATGTGGAAATGGCTGCTGACGCGTCCTGACACAAAGCATCGACACACAAAAAAGCCAGCGCAAGCTGGCTTTTTTGTTGCTGCTGTCCCACCACTCAGAGCAGGAACAGCGTTGCCAATCCCAGGAAAATGAAGAAGCCGCCGCTGTCAGTCACAGCAGTGATCATCACGCTGGAGCCCATGGCCGGATCGCGACCCAGGCGGGTCAGCGTCATCGGGATCAACACCCCCATCAGGGCCGCCAGCAACAAGTTGAGGGTCATGGCCGCCGTCATCACCAGGCCCAATGACCAACTGCCGTAGAGCATGAATGCTACTGCGCCGATCACCCCACCCCATATCAGGCCATTGAGCAGTGAAACCGCCAACTCCTTGCGCATGAGGCGGCTGGTGTTGCCCGGCGACACCTGGTCCAGTGCCATTGCGCGCACGATCATGGTGATGGTCTGGTTACCCGAGTTACCACCGATACCGGCAACGATGGGCATCAGCGCGGCCAGGGCCACCAGCTTCTCGATCGAGCCTTCGAACAGCCCGATCACCCGGGACGCCAGGAAGGCCGTAATCAGGTTGATGGCCAGCCAGGCCCAACGGTTGCGCAGCGAGCGCCAGACCGAGGCGAAGATGTCTTCCTCTTCGCGCAGACCTGCCATGTTGAGCACTTCGCTCTCGCTCTCCTCACGGATCAGGTCGACCATTTCATCAATGGTCAGTCGGCCGATCAGGCGCTCGTTCTTGTCCACCACCGGCGCGGACACCAGGTCGTAACGCTCGAATGCCAGGGCTGCGTCATAGGCATCTTCCTCGGGGTGGAAAACCACCGGGTCATTGGCCATGACTTCCGCGACTTTCTTGTCCGGGTCGTTGACCAACAGCCGCTTGATGGGGAGCACACCCTTGAGCATACCGTCGTAGTCGACCACGAACAGCTTGTCGGTGTGCCCCGGCAGCTCTTTGAGCCGACGCAGGTAGCGCAGTACCACTTCCAGGCTGACGTCTTCGCGGATGGTCACCATCTCGAAGTCCATCAGTGCCCCAACTTGCTCCTCGTCATAGCTCAGCGCCGAACGCACGCGCTCACGTTGCTGGGCGTCGAGGCTTTCCATCAACTCATGGACGACGTCACGCGGCAGCTCCGGCGCCAGGTCGGCGAGTTCGTCGGCGTCCATTTCCTTGGCAGCGGCGAGCAGTTCGTGATCGTCCATGTCGGCGATCAGGGACTGGCGGACGGCGTCGGAAACCTCCAGCAGGATGTCGCCATCACGATCAGAGCGCACCAGCTGCCAGACCGTCAGGCGGTCTTCCAGCGGCAAGGCTTCGAGGATGTAGGCAATGTCGGCGAGGTGCAGGTCATCGAGCTTGCGCTGCAGTTCGACGAGGTTCTGCCGGTGGACGAGGTTTTCCACGAGGTCATGGTGATGACCTTCCTGACGGTGCGTCAGGTCCTCGACCACACGCTGGCGCTGCAGCAGTTCGATCACCTGGGCAAGGCGATCCTGCAGGCTGTCTTGAGCTTTCTTTACTTCTACTTCGGTCATAGGCGAACTCCACCCCCAGCAGCGGAGCACGCCGGGAGAATCAATCGATCAGATCTTGCTGCATGAAGCGTGTTAGGGAGTAACTACTGGGTAAGTCCATGGTGGTATTCCACAAGCCCCGGCGGGGCTGACGGGCGCAATCATACACGGTGTCAGCTGTCGGATCGCTTAAAATTTTGGCCAGAACAATCGTTTGCGCAATAAAGCTGTGACAACACTCGAAGCCAACAGTGCGACGGCCTGAGGCTCACAAAGATCACATACATATAAGGGCTGTTCGGGATCGGGCTATCAACGTGAGTCTAGTCGTGCGTGGACAGAATCAGTGAATGCCGAAAAAGAAAAAGCCCGCTTGAATAAGCGGGCTTTTCAGGTATGGCGGACTCAGCAGGATTCGAACCTGCGACCGCTCGGTTCGTAGCCGAGTACTCTATCCAGCTGAGCTATGAGTCCGTGGTTGGTAGTTTTAGGCCAGATTACCACTGGCTTGTTGAAGTGCCTTTGCAAGCAAAACCACTTCAAAAGTGGCGGACTCAGCAGGATTCGAACCTGCGACCGCTCGGTTCGTAGCCGAGTACTCTATCCAGCTGAGCTATGAGTCCGGGTTGGTAGTTTTAGGCCAGATTACCACTGGCTTGTTGAAGTGCCTTTGCAAGCAAAACCACTTCAAAAGTGGCGGACTCAGCAGGATTCGAACCTGCGACCGCTCGGTTCGTAGCCGAGTACTCTATCCAGCTGAGCTATGAGTCCGGGTTGGTAGTTTTAGACCAGATTACCACTGGTTACTTGAAGCAGCTTTGTAAACAAAACCACTTCAAAAGTGGCGGACTCAGCAGGATTCGAACCTGCGACCGCTCGGTTCGTAGCCGAGTACTCTATCCAGCTGAGCTATGAGTCCGTGTCTTGCTGTGCCATCCAGATCGCCAGAAGCGCTCTAGGCAAATAATGGCGGTGAAGGGGGGATTCGAACCCCCGATACCCTTATGAGGTATACTCCCTTAGCAGGGGAGCGCCTTCGGCCACTCGGCCACCTCACCGCAACACGAGGCGAATATTAAACACACCCTTCCTCGTTTGCAACCCTTTTTTTGAAAAAAACTTCAAAAAAATTAAAGGCTTGGCTCCTCGTCCTTCTCTTTCTTGATCCGCAGGTAGATTTCCTCGCGGTGAACGGCCACTTCTTTTGGCGCGCTCACGCCGATACGCACCTGGTTGCCTTTGACACCCAGGACCGTCACGGTGATCTCACCGTCACCAATGATCAGGCTCTCGGCGCACCGACGAGTCAGAATCAGCATAGTTTTCTCCTCACATGTAACTTCAGGGACAACAGTCTTTGATTAAGCAGGGCCCGGCCGGGGACGACGGCACTGGCCCGGACCAACTACCAGCAGCACCTGGACAAGGGTGCGACCGGCAGCCAGAAACACGAAGGGCGCGGCAAGCCGCGCCCTCTCAGGCAACGCCTTACTCGCCCTGTCGGGCAGGGGCATCGAGCTCGAACGCGGTGTGCAGCGCGCGAACGGCCAGCTCCAGGTACTTCTCTTCGATCACTACCGAGACCTTGATCTCGGAGGTGGAGATCATCTGGATGTTGATGCTCTCCTTGGCCAGGGCTTCGAACATGCGGCTGGCAACACCCGCGTGCGAACGCATGCCAACGCCAACGATCGATACCTTGGCGATCTTGGTATCACCCACCACTTCACGCGCACCGATCTCACGGGCGGTGTTCTCCAGCACGCTCAACGCCTTTTCGTACTCGTTGCGGTGCACGGTGAAGGTGAAGTCGGTGGTGTTATCGTGCGAAACGTTCTGCACGATCATGTCGACTTCGATGTTCGCCGCACTGATCGGGCCGAGGATCTTGAAGGCAACGCCTGGGGTGTCCGGGACGCCACGAATGGTCAGCTTGGCCTCATCACGGTTGAAGGCGATACCGGAAATGATTGGCTGTTCCATGGATTCCTCTTCATCAATGGTAATGAGGGTACCCGGACCCTCCTTGAAGCTGTGCAGCACGCGCAGCGGGACGTTGTACTTGCCGGCGAACTCCACCGAACGGATCTGCAGCACCTTGGAGCCGAGGCTGGCCATTTCCAGCATCTCCTCGAAGGTGATCTTCTCCAGGCGCTGGGCCTGGGGCACGACACGCGGGTCGGTGGTGTAGACGCCATCGACATCGGTGTAGATCTGGCATTCGTCGGCCTTCAGGGCCGCTGCGAGAGCCACACCGGTGGTGTCGGAGCCACCACGGCCGAGCGTGGTGATGTTGCCGTGCTCGTCAACGCCCTGGAAACCTGCAACCACGACCACGCGGCCGGCCTTGAGGTCGGCGCGGATCTTCTGGTCGTCGATCTGCAGGATGCGCGCCTTGTTGTGCGCGCTGTCGGTGAGGATGCGCACCTGGTTGCCGGTGTACGACACCGCAGGCACGCCACGCTTCATCAACGCCATGGTCAACAGGCCGATGGTGACCTGCTCACCGGTCGAAACAATCACATCCAGCTCGCGAGGCTCTGGCTTGTCGGTAATCTGCTTGGCCAGGTCGATCAGGCGATTGGTTTCGCCGCTCATGGCCGACAGCACCACCACCAGGTCAGTGCCTTGCTCACGGAATTTCTTGACCTTGTCGGCTACCTGCTCGATCCGCTCGATGGAACCGACAGAGGTGCCGCCAAATTTCTGTACGATCAACGCCATTTCAAAGGTGCCTCAGCCCCAAGGGGCCCCAAAAAACAATCCAACATGAAGCGACCGCCGACTAGACCGGCGGTCGCTTCATCTCAAAGTCCCTGCTCGGCGAACGGCACAGCCAGGGCCAAGGCATTGTCCAGCGCGGCGACATCGACGCCACCACCCTGGGCCATGTCCGGGCGACCACCACCCTTGCCACCCACCGCCGCAGCGGCTTGCTTCATCAGATCGCCAGCCTTGAGTTGGCCGGAGAGGTCCTTGGTCACGCCAGCCACCAGCACGACCTTGCCCTCATGCTCGCTGCCCAGCAGGATCACTGCATGGCCGAGCTTGTTCTTCAGCTGATCGACGAGCGCCAGCAAGGCCTTGCCATCCTGCCCATCCAGGCGAGCGGCGAGCACCTTGGCGCCCTTGACCTCAACGGCCGCATTGGAGAGATCGTCCCCGGCGGCGCTGGCGGCCTTGGCCTGCAGCTGTTCAAGCTGCTTTTCCAGCTGACGGTTGCGCTCGAGCACAGCCGACAGCTTGTCGATCAGGTTGTCGCGGTTACCCTTGACCAGTTGCGCAGCTTCCTTGACCTGCTCTTCGGCAGCATTCAGGTAAGCCAGCGCGGCGGCACCGGTGACCGCTTCGATACGGCGCACGCCAGAGGCCACGCCGCCTTCGCTGATGATCTTGAACAGGCTGATGTCGCCCGTGCGTTTGGCGTGGATGCCACCGCACAGTTCGACGGAGAAGTCACCGCCCATGCTCAGCACGCGCACGGTGTCGCCATACTTCTCACCGAACAACGCCATGGCGCCCTTGGCCTTGGCGGTCTCGATGTCGGTCAGCTCGGTCTGCACCTCGGTGTTACGACGCACTTCACGGTTGACGATATCTTCCAGCGCCTTGATCTGCTCAGGCTTGACTGCCTCGAAGTGGCTGAAGTCGAAACGCAGGCGCTGGCTGTCGACCAGCGAGCCCTTCTGCTGTACGTGTTCGCCCAGCACCTGGCGCAGCGCTTCGTGCAGCAGGTGGGTGGCGGAGTGGTTCAGCGAGGTAGCGTGCTGGACATCGGCATCGACACGCGCGTCGACGGCGGCGCCAACGGTCAGTGCACCGCTGGCAACCACACCGTGGTGCAGGAAGGCGCCACCGGTCTTGGTGGTGTCGCGCACATCAAAACGCGCGGCGCCAGCCTGCAGGTAACCGCAGTCACCCACCTGGCCGCCCGACTCGGCGTAGAACGGGGTGCGATCCAGGATCACCACGCCCTCTTCGCCTTCGCCCAACTGCTCGACCGCCTGGCCATCCTTGTACAGGGCAATGACCTTGCCCTGGCCTTCGGTGGCATCGTAGCCGAGGAAGTCAGTGGCGGTATCGACCTTGACCAGGCTGTTGTAGTCCATGCCAAAGGCGCTGGCGGAGCGGGCACGCTCACGCTGGGCCTCCATTTCACGCTCGAAGCCGGCCTCGTCGATGGTCAGTTCGCGCTCGCGGGCGATGTCGGCGGTGAGGTCCATGGGGAAGCCGTAGGTGTCGTACAACTTGAACACCACGTCGCCCGGTACAACCTTGCCCTGCAACTGGGCCAGGTCCTGCTCGAGGATGCGCAGGCCCTGCTCCAGGGTCTTGGCGAACTGCTCTTCTTCGGTCTTGAGCACCCGCTCGATGTGCGCCTGCTGGCTTTTCAGCTCAGGGAAGGCTTCGCCCATCTCGGCGACCAGCGCGGCAACGATCTTGTGGAAGAAGCTGCCGGTGGCGCCCAGCTTGTTGCCGTGGCGGCAGGCGCGACGAATGATGCGGCGCAGCACGTAACCACGACCTTCGTTCGACGGCAGCACACCGTCGGCGATCAGGAAGCCGCAGGAACGGATGTGGTCAGCGACCACTTTCAGCGAAGGTTGCTCGTCGTTGCTGCAACCGATGGCCTTGGCAGCCGCGGCCAACAGGCTCTGGAACAGGTCGATCTGGTAGTTCGAGTGCACATGCTGCATCACCGCACTGATGCGCTCCAGGCCCATGCCGGTGTCCACCGACGGCGCTGGCAGCGGGTGCAGGACGCCATCGGCGGTGCGGTTGAACTGCATGAAGACGTTGTTCCAGATCTCGATGTAACGGTCGCCGTCTTCTTCCGGCGAGCCAGGTGGGCCGCCCCAGATGTCGGCGCCGTGGTCGTAGAAAATCTCGGTGCACGGGCCGCACGGGCCGGTGTCGCCCATGGTCCAGAAGTTGTCGGAGGCGTACGGAGCGCCCTTGTTGTCACCGATGCGCACCATGCGCTCGGCGGGCACGCCGACTTCCTTGGTCCAGATGTCGTAGGCCTCGTCGTCGCTGGCGTAGACGGTGACCCACAGTTTTTCCTTCGGCAGGTTCAGCCACTTGTCCGAAGTCAGGAAGGTCCAGGCGAAGGTGATTGCATCGCGCTTGAAATAGTCGCCGAAGCTGAAGTTGCCCAGCATCTCGAAGAACGTGTGGTGACGGGCGGTATAGCCGACGTTTTCCAGGTCGTTGTGCTTGCCGCCGGCGCGTACGCACTTCTGGCTGCTGACAGCGCGGGTGTATGCGCGCTTTTCCTGGCCGAGGAAGCAGTCCTTGAACTGGTTCATGCCGGCGTTGGTGAACAGCAGGGTCGGGTCATTGCCCGGGATCAGCGAGCTGGAGGCAACGCGAGTATGTCCCTGCTCTTCGAAGAAGCGGAGGAAGGCTTCACGGATTTCTGCGCTTTTCATAGGTTCTTCCACGGAAACGGCGGCCACACGTCGAATCGACGAAACGACGGCAAAGGGCCGCATTATATCGGTCCTGCAGTCTGGGTGCAGTGTGTTTGTGCGATAGAAACCGTCGATAAGGCGGTTTATCAGACTAAAGCAGTTGGAAACGGCATGACCGCGATGCTAAAGCCAGGGTTTCGCTGATGGCAAGCCAATTGCTGCGCGAGCCTGGCAATTTCGCCGGGAAAATTCATTAAATCGCGTTCATTCAAGAAGGGATCCAAAAACCGCCATCGAGCAGACGCGCCCCGGAGTCGAAGACACTAAAGATTTACCGCTTGCCCGCCCTGACGGCAGACTAGCCTGTGGCCCCTTTCAAACTCACGGAAGCAGGCCATGTCTGTGCAAAACGTCTGGATTACACACGCCTCTTTACCACGCCAATCCTACCCCCTGCCCTACCACGATCCGCAACTGTCGATCGAAACGCGCCAGGCGTCGCTGCTGATCGAAACACTGCACTGGGGTGCCGAACTGCACGTGCACGGCACCGCCACCGGGATCAGCGTGCAGATCGCCCACACGCTCTATGAGCTGGCCGTTCCAGCGCATTGGCCGCTGCATGTACGCACTGGCGACGGCAATGACAAGGTGACGTTTACCGGCCTGCAGACTCACGTGGTCATTGAAACGCAGGGCGGCGATGACGATGTGCATCTCGAAGGATCGAGCGGGCCTGACCGCGCAGGCATCGCCGTTGTCGACGCAGGCCCCGGCGATGACCTCGTGGTCGCCGAAGACCTGAAGGAGGTGGAGATCGAGGGCGGCACGGGCAACGACAACATCAGCAGCAACGCAACCCACAGCTCAATCTACGCCGGAGATGGCGACGATACCGTATGGATAGAAGGAGGGCGGGCGATCATCGAGGCGATGAGCGGCCTCAACGCCGTGAGCAACGGCCCCTTGGACGATCGCATGTATGGCCACCCCGGGAGCATCACTGCCCTGGGAGGCCGGGATGCCCCCCTGATGTTCGAGGCATGGAACACCCCGCTGCCGGAAGACCACGCCCAGACATTCCAGGTCAGGGGCGATTACCGCTACGTCGAGAAGGTCACCCGCCAGCTCAAGATGCTCCGGGCCACGCTGACAGGTTCGACGCTGATGGCGGACCTGGTGGCCAGGCACGCCAGGATCGTCATCAGCCATCATCCAGCCCTGGACAACGCCATGGCCGAATTCAGCCCCGGCCAGGCGGCCCCCAGAATCGCGAGCGGCATGCGTGGCACACCAGCGCTGAATATCAATGTCTTTTACAACCCGCTGACCCACATAACCGGCGCCCCTTCGCTGATCATCCTCTATCACGAGCTGTGCCATGCCTGGAATTTCGCCACCGGTACCCTGATGGGCGACACGGAGCAACAGGCCGTCGGGCTGGACAGCGGCGAACCGCCATTCGACTTCGATGACGACCCACAGACACCTGCGACCGCCAGCAACCCTTATCCCTTCAACGAAAACGCCTTGCGCCAGGAGCTGGGCTTGGCGGCCCGCACGCATTACTGATGGCGATATCAGGCCAGGCGCTGGCCATTGTCCGGAACGATCACTATCCCCGCCCGCAGGCCATTCTTGACCTTAGGGTTGGGGAAGATGATCCGCGCGCCCTCCTCCTCGACGACCCAGCGCATTTCGGCCAGGTCCTCGGCCAGCAGGTAGCCCTTGCTCAACTCGGAGAAGTTCTCGATGTCTGCCGGCAGATGCAGGTGGAAGCTGTCACTGTGCTTGATGATCTCGCGGGCGACACTGAACAGCTTCAGGCCGTCGAGCGAGTCGCCGGTCTCAGGCTCGGTACCTTCGATGATCTGGATGAGGCGCTCTTCGAGCTTGTCGAGATTGACGCCTTCGTTCTGCCCAAACGGCCGCGCCTTGCCCAGTTCGAGGGTGAAGGCCTCGGCCTCCAACTGCTCATAGGTGAAGGCACTGAAGGTAATCGAAGACTTGCTCTGCAGCAGCACTGCCTCCATCCCTGCCGCAGCCAGGCGCGCCAGTTCACGCCGAGAATGGGTGCGGCCCTCCTTGTAGGGATACAAGGCGAACTGCTCGATCTTGGAACCGCGGATCGCGGTATGCAGGTCGTAATGCAGGCGGGTGCGCTCTGGCTTGCTGAAGAACACCCGGGCAAACTGCTCGAGCTCAGCGGCACGCAATGCCTCGAAGCCGCTGGAAAGCTCATGACGGCCATTGAACAGACGGTTGATGTCCTGCTCGATGAAGCGCTCGCCCTTGCGGATCGCCGCCGGGTTGCCGAACAGGAACAGCACCCGCGCACGGGGCTTGATCTTGCCATTGGCCACGCCATGCAGCAGCCGCTCGAGCAGTTCGATGGGCGCCGTCTCGTTGCCGTGAATCCCGGCCGAGAGCAGCAGATCCAGCCCGCTGTCATCGCCTTCGGGCGGACGCACTTCCAGTGCGCCCTCCCCCAGCCAGCGCAAACGCGCGCCCTTGGGTGTCACTTGGGTCTTCTCGGCCGGTTCGTGATCGGTCAGGGTCAGCTCAAGCAGTTTACCGAGGGCGAGCATAGGCACTTCCTTAGTGGTGGTGGCCGCAGTCCGGGCCATGGACGTGATCGTCGTCGTCACCGAGCTCTGCCGGTTCCATTTCCAGTTGCAGGCTGACCAGGTTGGTGGCCATCGGACGCAACAGCAGGTTGGCGTACTCGGTGTCGTTCTCGTCGACATCGACACCGATCAGCAGCTGGCCGCGGCCGTCCTGCTGGATCCACACTTCCTTGCCTTGCCAGACCACGGCAAAGCGCGTGCAGGAGGTTTCCAGCTGGGTGCCGTCTTCATCTTCCAGGATCAGGCGCAGGGCATCGGACATTGCAATTTCTCTCTATCAAGGTTGGCGTTGGAACGGATACACCGAACCCAGCTTCATGATCTGGGTCAGCTCATCCAATGCCGTGCGACACTCGATCAGCAGTTGCGGGTCGGCCAGGTCCGCTTCGCCAAGGCGGTCGCGGTAGTGCTTGTCGACCCACTGCACCAAGGTGTCGTACAGCGAGGCGGTCATGATAACGCCTGGATTGACCGCCGCCAGTTCCGTTTCCTTCAAGGCCACGCGCAAACGCAAGCAAGCCGGGCCACCACCGTTCTGCATGCTCTGCTTGAGGTCGAACACCTTGACCTCCTTCACCGGGCCGCCCTGGCTGGTCAGTTGCCCCAGATACGCCCAGACGCGTTCGTTGTTGCGGCACTCTTCCGGCACCACCAGCAGCATGGAACCGTCGGCGCGGCTGAGCAGCTGGCTGTTGAACAGGTAGGAACGCACCGCGTCCTCCACCGTCACCGCCGCGCGCGGCACGCAGATGGCCTGGAACTGGCCACCCTTGCCGGCCAGTTTAGCCTGCAGCTGGCCGAGCACGGCGTCGGTCTCGAGGAAGGCGTCCTCGTGGTAGAACAGCACCTCGCCGTTGCCCACCGAGATCACATCGTTGTGGAACACGCCCTGGTCGATCACCGCCGGGTTCTGTTGAGCGTAGACCACGCCATCGTCACGCAGGCCGTGCAGCCGGGCGACCGCCTGCGAAGCTTCCAGAGTCTGGCGCGCCGGGTACTTCTGCGGCGCCGGATAGCGGCTGTCGAACGCGCTGCGGCCATAGACGAAGAACTCGACGCCGGCATCGCCGTAATCTCGGCAGAAGCGCGTGTGGTTGGCAGCACCTTCGTCACCGAACTGCGCCACCGCCGGCAGCGCGGCATGGTGGGCGAAGTGCTTGTCGTCATTGAACATGGCCCCCAGCACACGGCTGGTGGTCGGGTGTTCGATGCTGCGGTGGTATTTGCAGTTGAGGTTGGCGGCAGTGAAGTGCACGCGGCCGTCGGCGGTGTCGGCGCTGGGGCTGACCGTGGCGGCGTTGGCCACCCACATGCTCGAGGCCGAGCAACTGGCGACCAGCAACGGCATGGCGTCTTTCGCCGCGCGGCGGATCACCTCAGCGTCGCTGCCGGTGAAACCCAGGCTGCGCAGGGCCGCCACATCCGGGCGCTCCTGCGGCGCCAGCACGCCTTGCTGGAAGCCCATCTCCATCAGCGCCTTCATCTTGGCCAGGCCCTGGCGCGCCGCTTCGCGCGGGTTGGAGCCCTGCTGGCTGTTGCTTTGTGACGCCACGTTGCCGTAGGACAGGCCACCGTAGTTGTGGGTCGGCCCCACCAGGCCATCAAAATTCACTTCGTAGGATTTCATCGGCAAGGCTCCGAGACCTGTTGTTATAGGGTGACGCCCGGCGTCAGGGTCGCCGGCAGTACAAGGCTCGCGGTCTCCAGCGAAGCCACGGGGTAGGCGCAATAGTCGGCCGCGTAGTAGGCGCTGGCGCGGTGGTTGCCGCTGGCACCCACACCACCGAACGGCGCGCTGCTGGCGGCACCGGTCAGCTGCTTGTTCCAGTTGACGATACCGGCGCGGCTGCGCAGCCAGAAGTGCTGGTAACGGGCATTGGAGTCCGACAGCAGCCCGGCGGCCAGGCCGTACTGGGTGTTGTTGGCCTCATTGATCGCCGCGTCGAAATCGCTGTAGCGGATCACTTGCAGCAGCGGGCCGAAGAACTCTTCGTCCGGGCGACCGGTCACGGCAGTGACATCGATGATGCCCGGGGTCAGCAATGCCGCACTGGCCTGTGGCTGGGTCATCTCCAGCAGCGCCACCGCGCCCTTGTCGAGCAGATCAGCCTGGGCCGCGACCAGCGCGCGGGCAGCCTGCAGCGAAATCACCGAGCCCATGAAAGGTGCAGGCTGCTGGTCGAAAGCGCCGACACTGATGCTGCGGCTGACCTCGACCAGGCGCGCGAGCAGTTGGTCGCCCCAGGCGCCCTGGGGCACCAGCAGGCGCCGGGCACAGGTGCAACGCTGGCCGGCGGAAATGAACGCCGACTGGATGATGGTGTAGACCGCTGCGTCCAGGTCCTTGACCTCGTCCACCACCAGCGGGTTGTTGCCGCCCATCTCCAGGGCCAGGATCTTGTCCGGGCGCCCGGCGAACTGCTGGTGCAACAGGTTGCCGGTGCGGCTGGAGCCGGTGAAGAACAGGCCATCGATACCCGGGTTGGCAGCCAGCGCCACGCCAGTTTCGCGGGCACCTTGCACCAGGTTGAGCACACCGGCAGGCAGCCCGGCTTCAATCCAGCACTGCACGGTCAACTCGGCAACCTTGGGGGTCAGTTCGCTTGGCTTGAAGACCACGCAGTTGCCCGCCAGCAAGGCCGGGACGATATGGCCGTTGGGCAGGTGGCCGGGGAAGTTGTACGGGCCGAACACTGCCACCACACCATGGGGCTTGTGGCGCAGCACGGCCGTGGCATCGGCCAGCGGGCCGCTCTTTTCGCCGGTACGCTCGCGGTAGCTCTGCACCGAGATCGCCACCTTGTTGACCATGCTGGTGACTTCGGTGGCCGACTCCCACAAGGGCTTGCCGGTTTCTTCACCAATGCACCGCGCCAGCTCATCGGCACGGGCCTTGAGCTTTTCGGCGAACGCCTCGAGCACAGCGATACGCGCTTCCAGGCTCAGCTGCGCCCAGTTCGGGAACGCTTGGCGCGCCGCCTCCACTGCCGCTGCAACTTGTGCGGCATCGGCGCCCTGTCCGGCCCAGACCACCGCCTGGGTGACGGGGTTGAGCGACTGCAAGGCTTCGCCCTGGCCAGCCTGCCATTTGCCTGCGATGTAATGCGTGGTCATTTACTGAGCCTCCCGGCCGGCGGACAGCGGCACCGCGCGCACATTGTCGCCGGCGCCCAGGCGCAGGCGCTTGGCGGTCAGCGGATCGACCACCAGGGTGCCTGCGGCAAGGCGCGCCGGCGCGGCAGTGATGCGGCAGTCTTCGCGCTTGCGGTTGTGAATGATGTAAGGGGTGGCGTCGTCACCCGGCGTGCCGACAGCCAGCACCAGGGTTTCGCTTTCACGCACCGCACGGATCTTCGAGGTTTCGCACTCGATGGCCGGGCCTGCGTCGAAGATGTCGACATAACCCTGGTAGTTGAAGCCTTCGCGCTTGAGCATGGCCAGCGCCGGCTCGGTGTCGGCGTGCACCCGGCCGATCACGTCGCGCGCAGCCTGCGACAGGAAGCAGGTGTACAGCGGGAACTTGGGCATCAGTTCGGCGATGAACGACTTGTTGCCCACCCCGGTGAGGTAGTCGGCCTGGCTGAACTCCATCTTGAAGAAGTGCCGGCCCAGGCTTTCCCAGAACGGCGAGCGCCCGGACTCATCGGACATGCCGCGCATCTCGGCGATGATCTTGTTGCCGAACAGCTGCGGGAACTCGGCGATGAACAGCATCCGCGCCTTGGACAGCAGCCGGCCGTTGAGGCCGCTGCGATAGTCGCTGCGCAGGAACAACGAGCACAGTTCGGAGTTGCCGGTCAGGTCGTTGGCCAGGAACAGCGTGGGGATCTCGCGATAGATGCCCAGCTCCTGCGAGGCGCTGACGGTCAGCCCTACCCGGTAGTTGTACCAGGGCTCACGCAAACCGACGGCGCCGGCGATGGCACTGATGCCGACCACCAGGCCTTCGTCGTTCTCCAGCACGAACAGGTAGTCGGTGTCGCCGCGCTCGGCTTCACCGCGGAAGCTCTTCTCGGCCCAGCCGACACGCTGGCCGAGGCGCTCTTCGTTGGCCGGGAGCGTGGTCAGCCCGGTGGTGCCAGTGCTGCGGGCCAATTCGATCAGCGCGGGTAAATCGCTGCTGCGTACAGGACGAACGATCATGCTATCTCCTTGTGCGGCGGTCTGTGCCCGCCGCGAAACTCTCTGTTCCGGCTTATCAGACCGCTACCAGGCGCACGCTGGCACCCTCGCCGACGCCCAGGGCATCGGCGGCTTCGCTGTTCAGGCAGACTGGCTTGCCCGGCACCCAGTCCAGCTCCAGCAGCACCGCGCGGTAATCCTGCAACTGGCCGTTGCACACCAGGTACGGGCGGCCGCCCTTGACCGGCGCTTCGTCAAGCTTGACCGGCACCACACGGCTCTGGGCGATCGAACGGATACCCGAAGCACGGGCATGCAGGGTCGGGCCGCCGTCGAAGATGTCGATGTAATGCTCGGTCTCGAAGCCCTCACGCATGAGGATGTCGAAGGTGATCTGCGCACGCGGATGCACCTGGCCCATCGCTTCCTGGGCCTCATCGTGGAGCAGCGGCACATAGATCGGGTAGTGCGGCATCAGCTCGGCCAGGAAGGTACGGCTCTTCAGGCCGCACAGGCGCTCGGCGTCGGCGTAGTTGAGGTCGAAGAAGTTGCGCCCGATGGCATCCCAGAACGGCGACTCGCCCTGCTCGTCGCTGTAACCGACGATTTCGGTCACCACCGACTCGGCGAAGCGCTCCGGGTGTGCGGCCATGAACAGCAGGCGACCACGGGAGTTGAGTTCGGCGAAGGCGCTGTTGACCAGCTCCGGCAGCACATAGAAGCTGGTCAGCAGGCTGTTGCCGGTGAGGTCGTGGCACAGCGACAGGACGTGGATCTTGTTGTGGATCTTCAGCTCGCGCGAGGCATGCACGAAGGTCTCGTTGCGAAAGCTGTAGAACGGCTCGGAGTAGCCGGCAGAAGCGACGATAGCCGAGCAGCCGACCAGCTTGCCGGTGGCGCTGTCTTCGAGCACGAAGAAGTAGCTCTCTTCGCCATTGAAGCTCACTTCAGCGGCAAAGGAGGTTTCCGAGGCGGCGATCTTGTCGCCCAGGCGACCGGCATCATCCGGCAGCGAGGTGACACCAATGGGGCTGTCGGCAGCCATGCGCTGCACTTCGTTCAGATCAGCCATTTGCGCGGGGCGCATCACCAGCATGGTGTCACTCCTTTCGGGAAAGCGCGCCGATCAATCGGCACGGGAAAACAGCGGGCACGCGCCACTACCTGCAAGCAGGTGCCCGCATTGAAATTCAGGATTCGCCCGCCCCGATCGTGATCAGGGCGGGCGAAGGGACTACCGGGCGATCAGCCCTGAGCCAGTTTGGCCACGGCACGCTCGAAGCGATCCAGGCCTTCGTCGATGTCGGCATCCTCGACCACTAGGCTCGGGGCGAAGCGCACCACGTCGGGGCCCGCCTGCAGCACCATCAGGCCTTCCTTCTCGGCAGCGTTGAGGATGTCCTTGGCCTTGCCTTTCCAGGCGTCGCTGAGCACGCAGCCGAGCAACAGCCCGACGCCACGCACCTGGGTGAACAGGCCGGATTGCTGGCCGAGCTTTTCCAGGCGGGTCTTGAAGCGCTCGTGCTTGGCCTTGATGCCCGCCAGCGTTTGCGGGGTGTTGATCACGTCCAGCACTGCACAGGCGACGGCGCAGCCCAGCGGGTTGCCGCCGTAGGTGGTGCCGTGGGTGCCGACGGCCAGGTGCTTGGCAATCTCGCTGGTGGTCAGCATGGCGCCGATCGGGAAGCCGCCGCCCAGGCTCTTGGCGCTGGTGAGGATGTCCGGGGTGACGCCGTAATGCTGGTAGGCATACAGCGAGCCGGTACGGCCGACGCCGGTCTGCACTTCGTCGAAGATCAGCAGAGCATTGTGTTCTTCACACAGCTTGCGGGCGCCTTCCAGGTACGCCTTGTCGGCCGGAACCACGCCGCTCTCGCCCTGGATCGGCTCGATCACCACGGCGCAGGTCTTGTCGGAAATCTGCGCCTTCAGCGCGTCCAGGTCGTTGTAGGCCACGTGGCTGATGCCGGTGATCTTCGGGCCAAAGCCGTCGGAGTACTTGGGCTGGCCACCTACGCTGACAGTGAACAGGGTGCGGCCGTGGAAGCTGTTAACCGTGGCGATGATTTCGTGCTTGTCCGGGCCAAAACGGTCATGGGCGACGCGACGGGCCAGCTTGAAGGCGGCCTCGTTGGCTTCGGCGCCGGAGTTGCAGAAGAACGCACGCTCGGCAAAGGTCGCGTCCACCAGCTTGTGCGCCAGGCGCAGGGCCGGCTCGTTGGTGAATACGTTGGAGACGTGCCAGAGGGTGTTGGCCTGTTCGGTCAGCGCCTTGACCAGCGCCGGATGGCAGTGGCCCAGGGCGTTGACGGCGATACCGCCGGCGAAGTCGATCAGTTCGCGACCCGACTGGTCCCAGACTCGGGAGCCCTCGCCTCGCACAGGAATGAAGGCCGCCGGAGAATAGTTGGGAACCATGACCTGGTCGAAATCGGCACGTTGCACCGGGGCTTGCTCAACGGACATCTGAGTCTCCTGAAGAGGAACGCTGGCCTGGAAGTGGCGAGCGATGGGGGGATTGTAAGGACTGATCGGCGCCTGTCCTTGCTGCCAGGCGACAACTTGTTACAGCGCAAAACCCTGTTTTCAGCAGGTTTTCGGCAATGCGACAAACACTGTCGCAATCGCGCAGTGTAATGGCAGACAGGGGCTGGGTGAACGGGTGTTCACATTACAACTGTACCGGCCCTTTCGCGGGTAAACCCGCTCCCACAGGGACCGCACAGGTTTCGAATGCTGCACAGATCCTGTGGGAGCGGGTTTACCCGCGAAAGGGCCGCCACAGGCAATAGAGAAATCAGCCCTTTTCGGCCGGCGCCGAGCTGAGTTCGAACGGGCTGCTGCTGCGCCGCTGGTTGCGGTCTTCACGCGGCGTGGCGCCAAAGAAGTTGCGGTACGCACTGGAGAAATGCGGCCCGGAGGAGAACCCGCATGACAGGCCAATCTGGATGATCGACTTGCTGGTCTGCATCAGCATCTGCCGCGCCTTGTTCAGGCGCAGCTCCAGGTAATACTGGCTGGGCACCCGGTTGAGGTACTGCTTGAAGATCCGCTCCAACTGGCGACGGGACACGCACACATGCTGGGCAATCTCGTCGGTGGTCAGCGGCTCTTCGATATTGGCCTCCATCAGCAGCACCGCCTGGGTGAGCTTCGGATGGCTGGAACCCAGGCGGTTCTGCAGCGGAATACGCTGGCGCTCCCCCCCTTCACGAATGCGTTCGACCACCAACTCTTCGGAGACCGCACCGGCCAGTTCGGCGCCGTGGTCACGCGCCAGCACCGCCAGCAACAGGTCGGTCACCGCCATGCCGCCACAGGCGGTCAGGCGGTCCCGATCCCAGTCGAACAGGTGGCTGGTGGCGATCACCTTGGGGAACCGCTCGGCAAAATCGTCCTGCCAGCGCCAGTGCACCGCAGCGCGGTAACCATCGAGCAGCCCCATCGCCGCCAGCGGATAGACCCCGGCGGACAGGCCACCGACCATGCAGCCACTACGCGCCAGCTGCTTGAGCGCAGCCGAAAGCGCCGAGCTGATCGCAGCCGGCGGTTCGTCGGCCAGCAGGAACAACTTCTGGCAACCTTCCAGGCGGCCGTTCCAGGCCTCGCCCGGCAGGCGCCAGGCGCCCTCCTGCCCGGCTTCGGCCTGCAAGTAGACCAGCTCGTAGACCACCTCCGGATGCACCCGTTGGGCCACCTGCAACACCTCGTCGGCCAACGCCAGGGTCAGCGGCTTGGTGCTGGGCCAGATGAGAAATCCGATTCGCTGGGTGGTCATAGGGCGTGGTCCGAAACCTGGAGGGGAAGGTTCGCGCTCGTGGCGCCAAGGCATGCCGCGCGCGTTGCGCAGCATGCCCCATTATGGTGCAAAGTGCAGCCTTTACTTGAGGCTACCGGAGAGGAACTGCTTGAGTCGCTCGGACTGCGGATTGACCAGCACTTCACGCGGGCAGCCGCGCTCTTCCACCAGGCCTTTGTGCAGGAACACCAGCTGGTTGGAGACTTCCCGGGCAAAGCCCATCTCGTGGGTGACCACCACCATGGTGCGGCCTTCCTGGGCCAGCGACTGCATCACCTTGAGCACATCGCCCACCAGCTCAGGGTCCAATGCCGAGGTCGGCTCGTCGAACAGCATGACCTCGGGTTCCATGGCCAGGGCGCGGGCGATGGCCACACGCTGCTGCTCGCCGCCGGACATGTGCCCGGGGAATGCATCCTTGCGATGAGCGACACCAACCTTGTTCAGGTAGTGCTCGGCCTTTTCAAGCGCTTCCTTCTTGTTCACCCCCAGCACGTGCACCGGGGCCTCGATGACGTTCTCCAGCGCAGTCATGTGCGACCACAGGTTGAAGTGCTGGAACACCATCGACAGCCGCGAACGCATGCGCTGCAACTGTTTCGGGTCGGCGGCCTTGAGCGCGCCGTCCTTGCCGGCCACCAGCTTGAGCTCTTCATTGTTGAGCAGGATCCGCCCGGCATGGGGCTGCTCGAGCATGTTGATGCAACGCAGGAAGGTCGATTTGCCCGAGCCACTGGAGCCGATGATGCTGATCACGTCGCCTGCCTTGGCTTCGAGGGAGATGCCCTTGAGCACCTCGTGGCTGCCGTAGCGCTTGTGCAGGTCTTGGATTTGAAGTTTGTACATGCTGTCGGTTCTCACAGAGCGGTCAGTGCTTGCGCGGCGCCAGGTAGCCGAGCCAGCGGCGTTCGGCCATCTTGAACAGGCGCACCAGGATGAAGGTCAGGCACAGGTAGAACACGCCCGCCGTGATGTAGGCCTCGAAAGGCAGGTAATACTGGGCATTGACCGTGCGCGCAGCACCGGTGATGTCGATCAGGGTGACGATCGACGCCAGGCTGGTGGTCTGCAGCATCATGATCACCTCGTTGCTGTACTGCGGCAACGCCCGGCGCAGCGCCGACGGCAGCAGGATGCGACGGTACATCTTGAAGCGCGACATGCCGATCGCCTTGGCGGCCTCGATCTCGCCATGGGGCGTGGCCTTGAGGCTGCCGGCGATGATCTCGGCGGTGTAGGCGCTGGTGTTGATGGCGAACGCCAGGCAGGCGCAGAAGGTCGCGCTGGACAGCCATGGCCACAGGAAGCTTTCGCGCACCGCCTCGAACTGGGCCAGGCCGTAGTAGATCAGGAACAGCTGCACCAGCATCGGCGTGCCGCGAATGACGTAGGTGTACAGCCAGGCGGTCATGTTCACCACCGGTTGTTTCGAAACCCGCATCAAGCCCAGCGGGATGGCCGCCAGCAGGCCGAACAGCAGCGACAGCGCCAGCAGCTTCAGCGTGGTCAACAGGCCGCCCAAGTACAGCGGCATGGCTTCCCAGATGACGTTGTAGTCAAAGATCATAGTTCAACCACCTTGACGCCAACCGAGTAGCGCTTCTCGAGGTACTTCAGCGCCAGCAGCGAGACACTGGTCAATACCAGGTACAGCGCCGCCACCGCCAGGAAGAAGGTGAAGGGTTCGCGGGTGGCATCGGCCGCCTGCTTGGCCTTGAACATCATGTCCTGCAGGCCGACCACCGAAATCAGCGCGGTCGCCTTGGTCAGCACCAGCCAGTTGTTGGTGAAACCCGGGATCGCCAGGCGGATCATCTGCGGCACCATGATGCGGAAGAACACCTGCAGGTTGCTCATGCCATACGCCGCACCGGCCTCGGCCTGCCCCTTGGGGATGCCCAGGAAGGCGCCGCGGAAGGTTTCCGACAAGTAGGCCCCGAAGATGAAGCCCAGGGTGCCGATACCGGCCACCAGCGGGTTCAGGTCGATGTAGTCGTCATAGCCCAGCAGCGGTGCCAGCCGATTGAGCAGGTCCTGGCCGCCGTAGAAGATCAGCAGGATCAACACCAGGTCAGGGATACCACGGATCACCGTGGAATAAAGGTCACCCAGCCAGGCCAACCAGCGCACCGGCGACAAGCGCAGCGCCACACCGATCAGGCCGAGGACGATGGCCAGGGCCATCGACGAAAGGGCGAGCTGCAGCGTCAGCCACGCCCCATCGAGGATGACTGCCCCATAGCCTTTCAACATGATTGCAATTCCTCAGGGCTTGGGAATGAAAAATGGTGCAAACCTCAGAGATTCTGCTGTTTGCACCATTGCACAGGTGAAACCCTACGTCTTACTGAGCGTCAGGGCCGTAGATGTCGAAGTTGAAGTACTTCTTCTCGATCTCTTTGTACTTGCCGTTCTTGCGGATAGCGTCGATGGCCGCATTGAGGCGGTCGGCGTTTTCCTTGTCGCCCTTGCGCACGGCGATACCAATGCCGTCACCGAAGTACTTGGAGTCGGTGAATGCCGGGCCGACGAAGGCGAAGCCCTTGCCGGCGTCGGTTTTCAGGAAGCCGTCTTCGAGCAGGGTGGCATCGGCCACGGTGCCGTCGAGGCGACCGGCCGCGACGTCCAGGTAGATTTCGTTCTGAGTGCCGTAAGGCACGACGGTGGCGCCTTTCGCAGCCAGGACTTCCTTGGCGAAGCGGTCGTGAATCGAACCGCGCTGCACACCGATTTTCTTGCCCTTGAGCTCGTCCAGGCTTTCGCTGACGGCAGTACCTTCCTTCATCACCAGGCGAGCCGGGGTGAGGTAGTAGCGTTTGGTGAAGTCAACCGACTTCTTGCGATCGTCAGTGATCGACATGGACGACAGGATGGCGTCGATCTTGCGCACTTTCAGTGCCGGGATCAGACCATCGAATTCCTGCTCGACCCAGGTGCACTTGGCTTTCATCTCTTCGCACAGGGCGTTGCCGATGTCGTAGTCGAAGCCGGCGATGCTGCCGTCGGGTTGCTTGAAGGCGAAGGGTGGGTAGGCGGCCTCGATACCGATCTTCAACGGCTTCTCATCGGCCTGCGATACCAGGGAAAACACGGAAAGCGCCAGGGCGCCAAGCAGTGCAAGCTTCTTCATCAGGTAACTCCATCGGTACGGGGCAATACAAGGCAGGTGTAACGGCTGCCCGATATGCGAATGGGTACAACGCGAGCCGCGCAGGTTTCGACCAAGGTCGCAGACCACGAGCGAGTGAGTGGCATTTTAGCGACAGCCCGGTAGTCGATATTTCTTCAAAGCGACAACTAGTTACAGAAGCGCTTGAAACCGCGGCGGGCGATATTGACAGCTCTCGCTGATTATGCAAGAGCAAAAGAGAAATAACCTATATCCAAAGCAATAAGCGCGCCTATTATTGGCAAACCCTTGTATTCCGGCAAGTGCAGCGTGCTACGGTGCATGAAATGGCTGAAAGATCGCACCGCGATAGGCCACAGATTGTTTCCTCAAGCCCCATTTCTGTGCGAAACCACCTACAGGCACGGTTACCGATGAATGTCGGGTAACAGTCCATCCAGTAAAGCAAAAACCCCGCCGGTTGCCCGGCGGGGTTTGCTTTGATGGGAGGCAGTCGCGGGGCAAGCCCTCGATCAGGCAGATCAGGCCGAAGCCAGGCTCATCGCCTTGTGGGTATCGATCAGGTGCTGCACCACACCCGGGTCGGCCAGGGTGGAGATATCACCCAGCGCGTCGTACTCGGCCGTGGCAATCTTGCGCAGGATGCGGCGCATGATCTTGCCCGAGCGGGTTTTCGGCAGCCCCGGCGCCCACTGGATCACGTCCGGCGAAGCGATCGGGCCGATCTCCTTGCGCACCCAGTTCTTCAGCTCCAGGCGCAGTTGCTCGCTCGATTCCTCGCCGGCATTGAGGGTGACATAGACATAGATGCCCTGCCCCTTGATGTCGTGCGGCACACCCACCACCGCGGCCTCGGCCACTTTCGGGTGGGCAACCATGGCGCTTTCGATCTCGGCAGTGCCCATGCGGTGGCCGGACACGTTCAGCACGTCATCCACACGGCCGGTGATCCAGTAGTAGCCGTCCTCGTCGCGACGGGCGCCGTCACCGGTGAAGTACATGCCACGGAAGGTCTTGAAGTAGGTGTCGACAAAGCGGTCGTGGTCGCCATACAGCGAGCGCGACTGGCCTGGCCACGAATCGAGAATCACCAGGTTGCCTTCGGCCGCGCCATCGATCAGGTTGCCCAGGTTGTCCACCAGGGCCGGCACCACACCGAAGAATGGGCGGGTCGCCGAACCCGGCTTGAGCGCGGTAGCGCCCGGCAGCGGGCTGATCAGCACCCCCCCGGTCTCGGTCTGCCACCAGGTGTCGACGATCGGGCAGCGCTGCTTGCCGACGGTCTTGTAGTACCAGTTCCAGGCCTCCGGGTTGATCGGCTCGCCCACCGAACCCAACAGACGCAGGCTGGAACCATCGGCGCCGGCCACGGCG
Source organism: Pseudomonas oryziphila (assembly GCF_003940825.1). Classification (NCBI taxonomy): domain Bacteria; kingdom Pseudomonadati; phylum Pseudomonadota; class Gammaproteobacteria; order Pseudomonadales; family Pseudomonadaceae; genus Pseudomonas; species Pseudomonas oryziphila. The sequence continues at coordinate 4,360,828 of NZ_CP034338.1, forward strand.
GCTTCGCCCTCAGCCATCATGGCGCGGATCGCGGTCGGCGCGGTGTAGAGGATGTTGACCTTGTGCTTGTCGACGATCTTCGACACGCGGGTGATGTCCGGGTAGTTCGGCACACCTTCGAACAATAGCGTGGTGGCGCCATTGGCCAGCGGGCCATAGACGATATAGCTGTGGCCAGTCACCCAACCCACGTCGGCGGTGCACCAGTACACCTCGCCCGGGCGGTAGTCGAACACCCGCTCATGGGTGAGCGCGGCATACACCAGGTAGCCACCGGTAGTGTGCAGCACACCCTTCGGCTTGCCGGTGGAGCCGGAGGTATAAAGGATGAACAGCGCCTCTTCGGCACCCATCTCTTTCGGCGCGCAGTGGCTGGAGGCGACCTTCATCAGGTCCTCGTACCAGATGTCGCGGTGCTGGTGCCAGGCGATGTCGCCGCCGGTGCGCTTGCACACGATGATCTTCTGCACGCTGCTGGTTTCAGGGTTGGTCAGGGCCAGGTCGACGTTGCCCTTGAGCGGGGTACGACGGCCGCCGCGCACACCTTCGTCGGCGGTGATCACCACTTTCGACTTGCAGTCGATGATGCGCCCGGCCAGGGCCTCTGGCGAGAAGCCACCGAACACCACCGAGTGGATCGCACCGATACGGGCACAGGCCAGCATGGCCACCACCGCCTCGGGAATCATCGGCATATAGATGGTGACCACGTCACCACGGTGCACGTCCTGGCCACGCAGGGCGTTGGCGAACTTGCAGACCTGCTCGTGAAGCTCGCGGTAGGTAATGTTGCGGTGCTCGGAAGGGTCGTCGCCCTCCCAGATGATCGCCAACTGGTCGCCGCGCTCTTCGAGGTGGCGGTCCAGGCAGTTGGAGGAAACGTTCAGAGTGCCGTCGGCGAACCACTTGATATCGACATGGTGGTCGTCGAACGAGGTCTGCTTGACCTTGGTGAAGGGCTTGATCCAGTCCAGGCGCTGGGCCTGCTCGCGCCAGAAGCCGTCCGGGTTGATCACAGACTGCTGGTACATGGCCTTGTAGGTGGCCTCGTCGGTCAGGGTAGTGGCCGCAACCTCGGGACGAACGGGATACAGTGGAGCCGCACTCATCTGTGTTACCTCGGTGTAATAGTTGTTTTTGTATGGAACCGTTTGTAACTGTACCAGAGCGGCAAAAGCCATTCGACGTTGGTAGTAACGCGCCCCACCGATGCCCGCCCCATCAGGCTCGACCGCTCTAACTCATGGCACACAGCCATCCGCGAGAAAAACCGGAGCATGCTGCCAAGGGATTGTTACAGATTCTGTCAAAAGACTTTATCAAAACCCCCTCTGTTTCGGCCGCGGCCACGCTCCTAAAATTCAACTCGCCAGCAACGGCAACGCGATTAACTTCTGGTTACAGCCCCCACGAAGGCAAAGTTGATCCGCACCTCATCCTGATAGTTGAACAACCGTTGTACTCGCGGCGCCACAAGCGCCGCGTGCCCCCTCACGACCTTAGACAGGTAAATAGAAAATGAAAGCTTTACTGGTATTGGTACTTGGCAGTCTTTGCGGCGCGGCACTGGCCGGCGAGGCAAAAGATGCCGAGCAGATTCCGGTTGAACAGTACAATTATTCGCAGCACCTGGACATCGCCCGCGTTATTTCCATGAGCGAAGTGCCCAATGTCTGCGAAGTGGTGCCGGCCCGTATGACTTACGAGGACTCCCAGGGCCAGAAGCACATTCTCGAATACCGCGTGATGGGTAACGGTTGCTCCAACGGCTGATCCCGTGAATTGGGGCCCCACCGGGGCCCTTTCGCGGCTAAAGCCGCTCCCACAGGTTCTCCTAATCCCTGCGGGAGCGGCTTTAGCCGCGAAATTACTGAATGCCACAACTTTCTGAAATTAGTCAGCCGACTTGTTAAGTGAATAATCACGCAACTTGTTGGCAATCGTCGTATGGGAAACACCCAGTCTTTTGCCCAACGCCCGGCTACTTGAATATTCACTCATCAAACTTTCAAGTACCGCCTTTTCAAAACGCCCGACAATCTGCGCAAGATCACCGTCCAGCGAAAATTCGCCCAACGGCTGGCGCGCACCATAATCCGGCAAACGGATATGTTCGCTCTTCACTATCCCGCCTTCGCACAACGACACGGCCTGGAACAACACGTTCTCCAGTTGCCGAACGTTGCCTGGCCAATGGTACTGACTGAGTTTGTCCATCGCTGCAGGCGCCAGCCGCGGCATCGGGCAACCAATCTGCCGGCTGGCCTGGTCGAGAAAGTGCTGCACCAACCCCTCCAACCCATCCATGCACTCGCGCAGCGGCGGGATGTGCAGCGACAGCACGTTGAGCCGGTGGTAGAGGTCCTGGCGGAACTCCCCACGGGCACACAGCTCGGACAGGTCGACCTGAGTGGCACAGATCACGCGTACGTCCAGGTAAACCTCCTCATCGCTACCCACCCGGCGGAAGCAACCGTCCTGCAGGAAACGCAGCAGCTTCACCTGCAGGCGCGGGCTCATCTCCCCTACCCCGTCGAGGAACAAGGTGCCGCCTGCGGTCAGCTCCAAAAGCCCGAGCTTGCCTTCGGCACGCGCGCCCTCGAATGCCCCCGGCCCGTAACCGAACAGTTCGGTTTCGGCCATCGACTCCGGCAGGCCGGCGCAGTTGAGCGCCATCAATGGCGCCTGGCCACGCGGGCTGGCCAGGTGGCAGGCGCGGGCCAGCAGCTCCTTGCCGGTACCGGTTTCGCCCTCGATCAGCAGCGGCGCATCCAACGGCGCCATGCGCCGGGCCTCGCGCACCACCGCCGCCATCACTCGCGAGCTCTGGAAGATGCTGTCGAACCCGCGCAGCTCCTGCTTGCGCACGTTGTAGATGCGCTCGCCGATGCGGTCGGCGCGATGCAGGGTCAATACCGCGCCGGCCAGCGCCTCGCTTTCGTCGTGCTCCGACTGCAGCGGCGCGATGTCGGCCAGGAACACGTCACCCTTGACCTTGATGCGCAGGCCGTTGATGCGCGACTTGTTGGCGCGCACCAGCTCCGGCAGGTCGAAGTCCTCGACATAGCGTGAAAGCGGCAGGCCCGGCACCTCATCGACCCGCACCCCGAGCAGCTGCGCCGCGCTGCGGTTGGCGGCCACGATGCTGCCGCCCATGTCGATGGACAGCACCGGGAAGTCCAGCGCCCCGAGCAAGGCATTGAGCTCCATGTGCCGGCGCTCGCTGGGCATCAGCCCGACCCGCTTGACCCCGAACACCCCGGCGATCGCTTCGAACTTCGGCCGCAAGGCCTGGAACTGGATATTGATCAGGTTCGGGCAGTGCAGGTAGATGGCGTTGCCATGATCGCCCCCCACCTCGCCGCGCAGCACGTTGATGCCGTACTCCACCAGCAGGTTGAGGATGTCGCGCAGGATCCCGATGCGGTTCTGGCAGTGCACTTTGATACGCATGAAAGCTCTCGAAGCGACCGAAGTTTTTCTTCGGCACGCGGAAAAGTCGTAAAGATAAGCTGACAAAATCCACTTGAAGGCCAGCTCGATGTCCGTGATTTTCCGGGATGACAGGGCTTTTGTAAAATTATCGTTACAAAATCCGATACAGCAGACGCCCGATAGCGGCTCGCGACCCCGTGCAAAGTGGAGGATGTAGGGATATTCCTAATGCATGTCCTGCACATAACAAGAAAGCCCTCACCAGGAGCGCCGCATGAAACAGACGCAATACGTGGCCCGCGAGCCCGATGCGCAAGGGTTTATCGACTACCCGCAGCAAGAGCACGCGGTGTGGAACACCCTGATTACCCGCCAGCTGAAAGTCATCGAAGGCCGCGCCTGCCAGGAATACCTGGACGGCATCGAGCAGCTCAAGCTGCCCCATGACCGCATCCCGCAACTGGGCGAAGTCAACAAGGTACTCGGCGCCACCACTGGCTGGCAGGTTGCCCGCGTACCGGCACTGATCCCCTTCCAGACCTTCTTCGAACTGCTGGCCAGCAAGCGTTTCCCGGTCGCCACTTTCATCCGCACCCCGGAAGAACTCGACTACCTGCAAGAGCCCGACATCTTCCACGAGATCTTCGGCCACTGCCCGCTGCTGACCAACCCGTTCTTCGCCGAGTTCACCCACACCTACGGCAAGCTGGGTCTGGCGGCCACCAAGGAACAACGCGTTTACCTGGCGCGGCTGTACTGGATGACCATCGAATTCGGCCTGATGGAAACTCCGCAAGGTCGCAAGATCTACGGCGGCGGCATCCTCTCCTCGCCGAAAGAGACCGTCTACAGCCTGTCCGGCGAACCCGAGCACCAGGCCTTCGACCCGATCGAAGCCATGCGCACGCCGTACCGCATCGATATCCTGCAGCCCCTGTACTTCGTCCTGCCGAACATGAAGCGCCTGTTCGACTTGGCCCACGAAGACATCATGACCATGGTCCACCAGGCCATGCAGCTGGGCCTGCACGCACCGAAGTTTCCACCCAAGGTCGCCGCCTGAGCCACCTTCGTCGATAACAACTCAAAACGGAAAATACTCACCATGAATGCCTTGAACCAAGCCCACTGCGAAGCCTGCCGCGCCGATGCACCTAAAGTCTCCGATGAAGAACTGGCGGTACTGATCCGCGAGATCCCGGACTGGAACATCGAAGTGCGCGACGGCCACATGGAGCTCGAGCGCGTATTCCTGTTCAAGAACTTCAAGCACGCCCTGGCCTTCACCAACGCCGTGGGTGAAATCGCCGAAGCCGAAGGCCACCACCCAGGCCTGCTGACCGAGTGGGGCAAGGTCACCGTGACCTGGTGGAGCCACTCGATCAAAGGCCTGCACCGCAACGATTTCATCATGTGCGCCCGCACCGACAAGGTCGCCGAGACCGCCGAAGGGCGTAAGTGATGCATTTCGCGGCGATCGGACGGGTCCCCGGCGACCCGATCCTCGGGCTGATGGAGGCCTACGCGCGCGATACCAATCCGGCCAAGTTCGACCTGGGCGTAGGCGTATTCAAGGACGCCCAGGGCCTGACGCCGATCCCTTCGGCGGTCAAGCAGGCCGAACAACGCCTGATAGCCCAGCAAGCCAGCAAAAGCTACATCGGCGGCCACGGCGACGCAGCCTTCGGCCGCTTGATCAGCGAACTGGTGCTGGGCAGCGCTTCGCCGCTGCTGACCAGCCAGCGCGCCGGCGCCACCCAGACCCCGGGCGGCACCGGTGCGCTGCGCCTGGCGGCGGAGTTCATCGCCCACTGCCTGCCGGGCCGCGGCATCTGGCTGAGCGACCCGACCTGGCCGATCCACGAGACCATCTTCGGCGGCGCCGGGCTCAAGGTGTCCCACTACCCCTACGTGGGCACGGACAATCGCCTGGACGTCGCCGGCATGCTCGCCACGCTGGAGCAGGCCCCCGAAGGCGACGTGGTGCTGTTGCACGCCTGCTGCCACAACCCCACCGGCTTTGACCTGAGCCAGGACGACTGGCGAGCGGTGCTCGACATCGTCAAGCGGCGCAACCTGCTGCCGCTGATCGACTTTGCCTACCAGGGCTTCGGCGACGGGCTGGAGGAAGATGCCTGGGCGGTACGACTGTTCGCCGCCGAGCTGCCGGAGCTGCTGATCACCAGCTCCTGCTCGAAGAACTTCGGCCTGTATCGCGACCGTACCGGCGCCCTGCTGGTGTGCAGCCACGACGCCGAGAAACTGTTGGACGTGCGCAGCCAACTTGCGTTCATCGCCCGCAACCTGTGGTCGACGCCGCCGGATCATGGCGCGGCGGTGGTGGCCGAGATTCTCGGCGACCCGGCGCTCAAGGCGCTGTGGATCGAAGAAGTCGACGCAATGCGCCAGCGCATCGCCGAGCTGCGCCAAGGGCTGGTCAAGGCCCTGGAACCGCACGGCCTGGCCGAGCGCTTCGCGCACATTGCCGCGCAACGCGGGATGTTCTCGTACACCGGACTGAATCCGGAGCAGGTACGCCTGCTGCGGGAAAAGCACAGCGTGTACATGGTCGGCACCGGCCGGGCAAATATCGCCGGCGCAGATGCCCAGCGCCTGGAGCAGCTGGCAGCAGCCATCGCCGACGCCTGCAGCAGCAGCTGAAAACGAGGGCACCGCTGATGTGGTGCCCCTGCTTTTTAGCAGGGAAATACCTCCCTCATTCAAGACGCCTCCTTCCGTCTGCGTCGACTTTTCCTACCAAAGCGCGCCGTTATTACCTCTCTCCCGATCACTCCGCGCCCGGCAACCTAGCCTCTTCAAACCAATGAACACGAGGCTACACATGTTTTTGCACAGCACCCTGCCGCAAACACTCCAAGGCATCGAAGCCGGTTACCTGAGTACCCCGAGGCTTGCCAGCGTAGACAACTTTCGCGACGTCGCCGGCACCCACCACGCCTACCAGACCATCAACGGGCCAATGAGGCCCGGCATGTTCTATCGCGCCAATGTTCTCACCTCCAATGACGAGGACTGGCAGGTCATGAGCAGCCTGGGTATCTCCCATGTTTTCGATCTGCGCACCACCAATGAGATCGCCAACGAGCCCGACCTGCTGCCGGACGGCGCAGCCTACAGGCAGATCGACGTGCTGAAGAGCCACATGACCGGCCCAGAAGCCGAAAAGGTAAAAATCGAAAGCCCTGCCGATGTGGTAGCGCTGATGCAAGGCGCCAACAAAGCATTCGTTGCCAATCCGCAGGTTCGTGAGAAGCTCGGCACACTGCTCACCGAACTCGCCCAATGCGAAGGCCCGGCAATCTTTCACTGCGCTTCCGGCAAGGACAGGACCGGGTGGGTTGCAGCCCTTCTGCAAAGCATTGCAGGCGCCGACGATGCCACGATCATGAGCGACTACTTGGCCACCAACGCCTATACCGCCGAGCGAGTGGCACGCAAGCTGGCCACACTCCCCCCTGCCATGGCCGCCTTGTACGCACCCGGCATGACAGTGGATGCCAGCTATCTGCAAACAGGCCTTGACGAAGTCAATTCCCGCTACGGCGACCTGCAACGCTACTTGGCCATAGGCCTGAACCTCGAATCACAGACCATTCTTGCCCTGCGCAGAAAATTGATCGCCTGATCCTCCGCTACACCGAAGCGCCGCCTTTACTAGGCGGCGCTTCACCATCCTGGCCGATATCCGCCCGCAAAAACCGACAGATGCCTCGGAAAAATCTCAAACTGTCATCCGCACTGCTGTATCCTGCCCCTGCTTTTCGAAGCCACACACGCGCCACGCGCAGTCTTTTCACTCACACTTGCGAGGAACGACGAGATGCATGAAATCCCGAATCTTCCCTTCCCAAGCCTGAACCCCGAAGAGCAATCCGTTGCCGCCCACGCCGAACCGACGCCTGCCGTCGAACCGCACGGTGACGATCAATCCAGCGCTGACCAGGAATAACCGCGCAGACCCCGACAGCGTGAAAACGGCTGGCCTGTGGGAAACTCCCCGCCATCGCGTTTTCACACCGTCCAGAACCTCTATACATCGAAGGCCCCATGCCCGATTCACCGCGCCCCCTTGCGGTCACACTGCAAGTCGTCTCGATCGTCCTCTTCACCTTCATCGGCTACCTGAACATCGGCATCCCCCTTGCCGTGTTGCCGGGCTATGTGCACAACCAACTGGGTTTCAGCGCCGTCATCGCCGGCCTGGTGATCAGTGTGCAGTACCTGGCCACCCTGCTCAGCCGCCCCACCGCCAGCCGCATCATCGACAACCTCGGCAGCAAGAAAGCCGTGATGTGGGGCCTGGCCGGCTGCGGCCTGAGCGGCGTATTCATGCTCGCCTGCCACTTCCTCACGCCCTGGCCCTGGCTGAGCCTGTCCTGCCTGCTGATCGGCCGCCTGGTGCTGGGCAGCGCGGAAAGCCTGGTGGGCTCGGGTTCGATTGGCTGGGGCATCGGCCGGGTCGGCTCGCAGAACACCGCCAAGGTCATTTCCTGGAACGGCATCGCCAGCTATGGCGCACTGGCCATCGGCGCTCCTCTGGGGGTTCTGATGGTCAAGCACCTTGGGCTGTGGAGCATGGGCGCGAGCATCATCCTGCTGGGTGTGCTCGGCCTGCTGCTGGCCTGGCCCAAGCGCGCAGCGCCGGTGGTCAGCGGGGTGCGCCTGCCCTTCCTGCAAGTACTGGGCAAGGTGTTCCCCCATGGCTCGGGGCTGGCCCTGGGCTCGATCGGCTTTGGCACCATCGCCACCTTCATCACCCTGTACTACGCCAGCCGTGACTGGCCCAACGCGGCGCTGACCCTGAGCCTGTTCGGCGCCAGCTTCATCAGTGCGCGGCTGCTGTTTGGCAACATGATCAACCGGCTGGGTGGTTTTCGCGTGGCAATCGTTTGCTTGTCGGTGGAGACCCTGGGGTTGCTGATGCTGTGGCTGGCGCCGAGCGCCGAGATGGCCCTGGCCGGCGCGGCGCTCAGTGGTTTCGGCTTCTCGCTGGTGTTCCCGGCGCTGGGCGTCGAGGCGGTGAACCAGGTATCGGCGGCCAACCGCGGCGCAGCGGTGGGGGCTTACTCGCTGTTCATCGACCTGTCGCTGGGGATTACCGGGCCATTGGTGGGCGCGGTGGCGGCGGGGTTCGGCTTTGCATCGATGTTCCTGTTTGCGGCAGGGGCTTCGGCGTGCGGGCTGGTGTTGAGCCTGTATCTGTACCGCCAGGCGCGGCGGATGCGCCAGAGCAGCTGAACGGTATAAATCTGCACCGGCCGCTTCGCGGGTAAACCCGCTCCCACAGGGACTGCGCCTTTCTTGAGAAAAGCGAATTCCTGTGGGAGCGGGTTTACCCGCGAAGAGGCCGGTGCAGGATTACCGCCGCTCAGCGCTGCGCGAACTGCAGCACTACCTCCAGCGGATGGCGCAACTGCTTCTCGGTCATGCGCTTGACCTGGCTGCGGCACGAATAACCGGTCGCCAGCGCCTCGCCGTCCTTGTCCAGCTTGGTCGCCCAGGACTGCTCGAAGATGGTCTTCGAGGTTTGCTGGTTGCGCGCCTCATGCCCATAGGTCCCCGACATGCCACAGCACCCCGTGGCCTCGGTGACCAGCTTCAGGCCCATCCGCGCGAACACCTGCTCCCACTGCTTGGTGCTGGCCGGCACATTGGTCTTTTCGGTGCAGTGGGCCATCAGGCGGAAGCTGCCAGCCTTGGCCGGCGCCTGCTCGGGCAGCACGTCCATCAGCCATTCCTGGGGCAGCAGCACTTGCGGGCAGCCCTCCAGGCCGTCGACCTTCTGGTACTCCTGGCGATACACCAGGGTCATCGCCGGGTCCAGCCCCACCAGCGGCACACCGCAGTCGGCCAGGGCCTTGAGCTGAGTACCGTTGCGGATGGCCGCCTTGGCGAAGGCGCCGAGGAAGCCCTGCACGTGCAGGGGCTTGCCGTTGGCACTGTACGGTGCCAGGAACACCTTGTGCCCCAGGCGATGGGCCAACTCGATGAACGAGGCCAGCAGCGGCGTCTCGAAGTAACGGGTAAAGGCATCCTGCACCAGCACGACGCTGCGCTCGCGCTGGGCCGGGGTCAGCTCGCGCAGGGCCGGCACACTGGCCACCTGCACGCGGCAGCGGGTCAGGGTGGACTGGAAGTTGAAGCGGCTGATCAGCGGGCTGTCGACCATGCCGACCTGGTCCGCCAGCAGCTTGCTCACCCACTTCGAGCCCATCACCGCGTTGTACAGGCCAGGAGCGTGGGCCAGATAAGGAATGCTGAACTCCAGCGAGCCGATCAGGTAATCGCGCAGCGGGCGCTGATAGCGGCCGTGGTACAGCTCGAGGAAGCGCGAGCGGAAGTCCGGCACGTTGACCTTGATCGGGCACTGCCCCGCACAGGACTTGCACGCCAGGCAGCCGGCCATGGCGTCGTACACCTCGTGGGAGAAATCCTGCTGCCCCTGCTGTTGCGCACGGCGGTTACGCAGCCGCGCTGGCAGCCCCTTGAGCCAGGAGGCCTTGCGCTGGGCGGCGGCCAGCACGTCGATGTTGGCCTCGCCCTGCAGGCGCAGCCACTCGCGGATCAGCGAAGCGCGGCCCTTGGGCGAGTGCTGGCGTTCGCGAGTGGCCTTCCACGACGGGCACATGGCGTCGTTGGGGTCGTAGTTGTAGCAGGCGCCGTTGCCGTTGCAGTGCACGGCGCTGCCGAAGCTCTGCCAGACGCGCTCGTCGATGGTCCGGTCAAGGTCGCCGCGCAGGGTCACGCCATCCACCGGGGTCAGGCCTTCGGCGCTGTCCGGCGGGGTGCAGATCTTGCCCGGGTTGAGCTGGTTGTGCGGGTCGAACGCGCCCTTCAGGCGCTGCAAGGCCGGGTACAGCTCGCCGAAATACTCCGGCACGTACTCCGAGCGCAGGCCCTTGCCGTGCTCGCCCCACAGCAGGCCGCCATAGCTTTTGGTCAGTGCCGCCACGGCATCGGAGATCGGCTTGACCAGCGCGGCCTGGGCCGGGTCTTTCATGTCCAGCGCCGGGCGTACGTGCAGCACGCCGGCATCGACATGGCCGAACATGCCGTAGGCCAGGCCATAGCCATCCAGCAGCGCGCGGAAGTCGGCAATGTAATCGGCCAACTGCTCCGGGGGCACGGCCGTGTCCTCGACGAACGGCTGCGGGCGCACTTCGCCTTCGACGTTGCCCAAGAGCCCCACCGAGCGCTTGCGCATGACATAGACGCGGGTCACCGCCTCGGCGCCTTCGGCCAGGGTGTGGCCCAGGCGCTCGACACCCTTGTCGGCCTGCAGGTGCGCGACGAAGGCCTGGACCCGGGCATTGACCTCGTCCGGCTCGTCACCGCAGAACTCCACCAGGTTGATGCCCAGGGTCGGGCGCTCGGGGTCGGCCGGGAAGTATTCGGCGACGCTGTGCCAGACGATGTCCTTCATCGCCAGCATCAGCACCTTGGAGTCGACGGTCTCGATCGACAGCGGCTTGTGCGCCATCAGCGCATTGGCGTCGCGCAGGGCGTCCATGAAGCTGGTGTAGCGCACGTTGACCAGCACGGCGTACTTGGGGATCGGCAGCACATTGAGCTTGGCTTCGACCACATAGCCCAGCGAGCCCTCGGCGCCGCACAGCACGCTATTGAGGTTGAAGCGGCCCTGCTCGTCGCGCAGGTGCGCCAGATCGTAGCCGGTCAGGCAGCGGTTGAGCTTGGGGAAGGTGCTTTCGATCAGCTCGCCCTGGGTTTCCTGGATCTCGCGGGCCATGCGGTACACCTCGCCCACCCGGCCGGGCGCCGCGCAGGCTTGCTCCAGCGCGGCGTCGTCGATCGGCAGGCTGTGCAGGCGTTCGCCACCGAGCAGCACGCTGTGCAGTTCGAGCACGTGGTCGCGGGTCTTGCCGTAGGTGCAGCTACCCTGGCCGCTGGCGTCGGTGTTAATCATGCCGCCCACGGTGGCGCGGTTGGAGGTGGACAGCTCGGGGGCGAAGAACAGCCCGTGGGGCTTGAGCGCCGCGTTGAGCTGGTCCTTGACCGTGCCGGCCTGCACCCGCACCCAGCGCTCCTCGACGTTGATTTCGAGGATCTTGTTCATGTGCCGCGACAAGTCGACGACGATACCGTCGGTCAGCGACTGGCCGTTGGTGCCGGTACCGCCACCGCGCGGGGTGAGCTTGATGCCATGAAAGCGCGGTTCGGCCATCAGCGTGGCGACCCGCGTCACATCGTCCGCGTCCAGCGGGAACACCGCCGCCTGGGGCAGGCGCTGGTAGATCGAGTTGTCGGTGGCCAGCACGGTACGGGTGCCGTAGTCGGCGCTGATCTGGCCACGGAAGCCGCTGTTTTTCAGGGCTTCGAGGAATTCAGGGTAGTCGGCGGCGGGCGCACGGGGCAGCAGCTGGGCGATCATCGTTGGATGGCCTCTTGATATGGGCTTGTTCACGGTTTCAGGCGCGGCGCAGTTGTAATCTTGGCAGCGGCGATGCGCCGCTCCCACGAAGAAAATGGGCGTTTCCTGTTCATCCGGCATGAATGGATCTCAAGCGGATGACGAATGTGCCAATGTTCCTGTAGTTTCGCGCCAGGGGCAAACGGATATTCCTGCCGCTATCAATGAGCTTTATGAATGAATTACCGCCACCTCACCCCTTCGATGTCGCTGCTGCTGGCATTCGAGGCCGCCGCCCGACATGAAAGCTACACCCGCGCCGCCGCGGAGCTTTCGCTTACGCAAAGCGCGGTGAGTCGCCAGGTGCAGGCACTGGAACAGCAGCTGGGGCTTACCCTGTTCCGCCGCGAGGGCCGCCAGGTGCAACTGACCGACGTTGGCCGGCTGTACCAGCGCGAGCTGAGCGAGGCGCTGGGACGCATCCGCAGTGCCACCTTGCAGGCCCTGGCCTATCAGTCCGGGGTCGGCACCCTGCGCCTGGCCACCCTGCCGACCTTCGGCTCGAAATGGCTGCTGCCACGCCTGCATGCGTTCTACAGCGCCCACCCGGGGATGCTGGTGCATATTCATTCACGTATCGAAGCGATCAATTTCGACACCAGTGAGATCGACGCGGCCATCGGCGTGGCCAGCCACGACCTGCCGGGGCTGATCTGCCATCGCCTGCATGCCGAGGAACTGGTGGTGATCCTGCCGCCCGGGGCTGCGGGCGACGAGGCCGACTGGAGCCCAGCGCGAATCAGCGGGCAAGTGCTGTTGAATGTCGCCAACAATCCACATGCCTGGGGCGAATGGTTCTCCTATCACGCCCTGCCCCACCGCGCGATGCGCCTGGGGCCTAGCTTCGAGCTGACCTCGCACCTGATCCAGGCCGTGCGCGCCGGCATCGGCATCGGCCTGGTGCCACGCATTCTGGTGCAGGAAGAGCTGGCCAATGGAGAGCTGTTCAGCCCTGGAGAGGCATTTGCCAGCCAGCGCAGTTACTACCTGATCTATCCGCCGAGGAATGAGGCGCTGCCTTCGTTGCGGGCGTTCCGCAGTTGGCTGCTCGAACAGATCTGAAGGCCTCATCGCTGGCAAGCCAGCTCCCACAGTTGACGGCGATCGCAGTCACTGTGGGAGCCGGCTTGCCGGCGATGAGGCCGGCACAGGCAACAAAAAACCCGATGCCAGTCGCCCGGCATCGGGTTTGTTTCAAGCCACTTCAGCGCTTACTTGGCAACAGTGCCAGCCGCACCGTTGGCCTGCGAGCCACGCTTGCTCTTGAGCATATAGGCTACATACATCACCACCAGCCATACCGGCATCGCATACACCGACACCTGGATGCCCGGGATCTGCAGCATGATGCCCAGGATCAACACCACGAACGCCAGCACCACATAGTTGCCATAGGGGTACCACAGCGCCTTGAACAGCGGCTTCTGGCCGGTACGGTCGAGGTGCTGGCGGAACTTCAGGTGCGAGTAGCTGATCATCGCCCAGTTGATCACCAGGGTCGCCACCACCAGCGACATCAGCAGCTCCAGGGCATTTTGCGGCATCAGGTAGTTGAGCAGCACCGCGATCAGGGTTACGGCCGCCGACACCAGGATCGAACGCACCGGCACACCGCGCTTGTCCACCTTGGCCAGGGCCGCCGGGGCATCACCCTGCTCGGCCATGCCCAGCAGCATACGGGCGTTGCAGTAAGTGCCGCTGTTGTAGACCGACAGTGCCGCGGTCAGGACCACGAAGTTCAGCAGATGCGCGGCCACGTCACTGCCCAGCAGCGAGAACACCTGGACGAACGGGCTGCTGCCATAGCTGCCACCGGAGGCGTCGATGCTGGCGACCAGGGTGTCCCACGGCGTCAGCGACAGCAGTACAACCAACGCACCGACATAGAAGATCAGGATGCGGTAGATGACCTGGTTGATCGCCTTGGGGATCACGGTCTTCGGCTTGTCGGCCTCGGCAGCGGTGAAACCGAGCATTTCCAGGCCACCGAAGGAGAACATGATGAACGCCAGGGCCATCACCAGGCCGCTGACTCCATTGGGGAAGAAGCCGCCATGGGCCCACAGGTTGGTGACCGTGGCCTCAGGACCACCGCTACCGCTGGTCAGCAGGTAGGCACCCAGGCCGATCATGCCGACGATGGCGGCCACCTTGATGATGGCGAACCAGAACTCGGCCTCGCCGAAGAACTTCACGTTCATCAGGTTGATGGCGTTTATCAGCAGGAAGAAGCCTGCCGCGGTGACCCAGGTCGGGATCTCCGGCCACCAGTAATGGACGTACTTGCCCACCGCCGACAGTTCCGACATGCCGACCAGGATGTACAGCACCCAGCAGTTCCAGCCCGACAGGAAGCCGGCGAAACCGCCCCAGTACTTGTGCGCGAAGTGGCTGAAGGAGCCGGCCACCGGCTCCTCGACGATCATCTCGCCCAGTTGGCGCATGATCATGAAGGCAATGAAGCCGCAGATGGCGTAGCCGAGGATCATCGACGGACCCGCGGATTTCATCACGCCGGCCGAGCCGAGGAACAATCCGGTACCGATGGCGCCGCCCAGGGCGATCAGCTGGATATGGCGGTTCTTCAAGCCACGCTTGAGCTCGCCAGACTGTGAGTTATGTCCACTCATGAACGAAGTCACCTGCTTGTTTTTATCTGTGACGGAATCGGACCCACCGCGCTCGTGGCGCAGCGGAATGGGCAAGGTGGTTACCTTGGGTTCTTGGACGGGTCTGTCGCGGTGGGCACTGGGGCCCAGGGCGAATCAACCGGGTGTCAGCAAGAGTGCGCGGTACGCAAGGGGGTCACAGGTAAAACGCGGCGCATTGTATACCCCTGCAAACGCGCAGGCGTCAACGCGTTGCATCGTTTCCTGTGGAAAAAACGCAGCGGTCCTGGGGCGAAGGCCTGAAAAGGCGGAGTGATCGGCGTACATGGCGCCTCCATTTGTTGTTCTGTTACCGGGCTCTTTGGCCAGGCGTTGCACACGGCAATGGCGCTATATCAACGTGTGGGCAGGGTTTGGACAAGGGGGCGGATCGAGGCTGGAAGGCCCTGGGATGGCGGGCGCGGCAAGTTCTGTTTACAGAGACAGGAAAAATCGAGTTTGGCTGGGAATTTTGCCGCGATTTGTAAAAAAATCCTTACAAGGCGTTCTAAAAACTTTCCACTTGCGAGGAAAATTTCTTTGAGATCAGCTATTTGCCGCTATCTTGCGGCCACGTGCCTGGCCTTGCCTCTGTAGGATCGCGTCAATTCGCCGGGCACAAAAAAGCCAGCCCGAAGGCTGGCTCTTTCGCTATACGGGCCGATCAGCCACGCGGCTTGCCGCGACCACGGCCGGCCGGCTTGTCACCGTCCGGGCGGGCGGGACGCTTGCGCATGTCACTCGGACGCTCAGCCACCGCACTGCCACGGTTGCCTTTGCGCGGTGCAGCCTCTTCACGCGGCGCGCGCGCCGGACGCTCGGCCTGACCTTCGCCGGCCGGGCGCAGGGTGCGCACACGCTCGCCACGGCCCATTGGACGGGTCGACTTGCGCTGCATGCGCTCCATCTTGTCCTTGGCCTTGAGGTTCAGCGTTGGCAGTGCCACCGGCTGCAGACCCACTTCGGCGGCCAGGATATCGATCTCGCCCTGGCTCATTTCGCGCCAGCGGCCCATCGGCAGGTCGGAGTTGAGGAACACCGGGCCGAAACGCACGCGCTTCAGGCGGCTGACCACCACGCCTTGCGACTCCCACAGGCGACGCACTTCACGGTTACGGCCTTCCATCACCACGCAGTGGTACCAATGGTTGAAGCCTTCACCACCCGGAGCCTTCTGGATGTCGGTGAACTTGGCCGGGCCGTCCTCGAGCATCACGCCAGCCTTGAGGCGCTCGACCATGTCGTCGTCGACCTCACCGCGCACGCGCACGGCGTACTCGCGGTCCATCTCGTAGGACGGGTGCATCAGGCGGTTGGCCAGTTCACCGTCGGTGGTGAACAGCAGCAGGCCGGTGGTGTTGATGTCCAGGCGGCCGATGTTGATCCAGCGGCCCTCTTTCGGGCGCGGCAGGCGGTCGAACACGGTCGGGCGGCCTTCCGGGTCGTCACGGGTGCAGATTTCGCCGTCGGGCTTGTTGTACATGATCACGCGGCGGGTCGCCTCGGCGGCCTCGACGCGCTTGATCAGCTTGCCGTCAACGGTGATGGCGTCGTGCAGGTCGACGCGAAGGCCGAGGGTGGCCTCGACACCGTTGACCTTGATACGGCCCTGGCTGATCCAGGCCTCGACGTCACGACGCGAGCCCACGCCAATGCGTGCCAGCACTTTCTGCAGCTTTTCGCCGGACGGAGGGGTAGGTTGTTGGTCCTGCAGGTCTTGCTCACTCATCTGGGCACCTCCCGGTGTATTAGTGAAAGCGTTTTTTGGCGACGGATGCGCCAAAGGGGCGCGCATCATACGCGGTTCGGCGCGGGAACGCACTGGAGGGTAGGTTGTTTTTTGAGGCCGGGGTAGGCTTTCTGCCAGATGGCACTGCAGCCCTTTCGCGGGTAAACCCGCTCCCACAGGTTCAGCAGTAATCCTGTGGGAGCGGCGGTTCGCCGCTGCGATTTACCCGCGAAGAGGCCGGCGCAGCAGACACATGGCCATCAGGGTTCCAGCTTGGCTTGCGCTTCAGGCTCTTCGCGCAAATCATCGAAATCAGTCTTGAGCCCCTCTTCCATCGCATCCAGCTCCACCAGCAGCGAGCGGAAGCTGGTTTCATCCTTCGGCGCTGGCGCTTCACCCTCCTCGCCCAGGCTGGCATCGGCCAAGGCCTGCAAGTGCGCGGGCACCGGCGCCTCGTCCGGGTCGTCGAGTGGCGCCTCTGGCTCCAGTTCACGCAGCTCGGCCAGTGCCGGGAGCTGATCGAGGCTCTTGAGGTTGAAGTGATCGAGGAATGCCTTGGTGGTGGCGAACATGGCCGGCCGCCCGGGCACCTCGCGGTAACCGACGATACGGATCCACTCACGCTCCATCAGGGTCTTGATGATGTTGCTGTTCACCGCCACCCCCCGCACATCCTCGATCTCGCCGCGGGTAATGGGTTGGCGATAGGCGATCAGCGCAATGGTTTCAAGCAAGGCGCGGGAATAGCGCTGCGGGCGCTCTTCCCACAGGCGGCCGACCCAAGGCGCATAGCTTTCGCGAATCTGCAGGCGGTAACCGGTGGCCACCTCCTTGAGCTCGAAGGCGCGGCCATTGCAAGACTTGCCAAGCACCTCCAGGGCTTTCTTGAAGACAGCCGGCGCCGGGCGCTCAGCCTCTTCGAACAGTTCGTACAGGCGCTCAAGGGATTGCGGCTTGCCCGAGGCGAGCAGGAAAGCCTCGATCAGCGACGCGAGTTCACGGGGTTCGTTCAGGTTCATGGGGTTGTCAGGTCACTCTGCCCGGGCGCGGACGTGGATCGGGGCGAAAGCCTCATTTTGCACCAGTTCGATCAGCGATTCCTTCACCAGCTCAAGAATCGCCATGAAGGTCACCACCACCCCGAGCTTGCCTTCCTCGGCGCTGAACAGCTCGACGAAGGGCACGAACTCGCCTCCCTTGAGGCGTTCGAGCACCTGGCTCATGCGCTCGCGGGTAGACAGGGCCTCGCGGGTGATCTGGTGGCTTTCGAACAGGTCATTGCGGCGCATGACCTCGGCCATGGACAACAGGATCTCTTCCAGGGCGACATCGGGCAGCAGCTTGCGAACCTTGGCCTGGGGCGCATCCAGCTGCGGCACCACTACCTCGCGGCCAACCCGTGGCAAGGCGTCGATGCCCTCGGCGGCGGCCTTGAAGCGCTCGTATTCCTGCAGGCGGCGAATCAACTCGGCGCGTGGGTCGCCCTCGTCCTCCTCCACCTCGGCGGAACGCGGCAGCAGCATGCGCGACTTGATCTCGGCGAGCATCGCAGCCATCACCAGGTACTCGGCGGCCAGCTCCAGGCGCACGTTCTTCATCAGCTCGACATAGCTCATGTACTGGCGGGTGATTTCTGCCACCGGGATATCGAGGATGTCGACGTTCTGCTTGCGAATCAGGTACAGCAGCAGGTCCAGCGGGCCCTCGAAGGCTTCGAGGAAGACCTCCAGGGCGTCCGGCGGGATGTACAGGTCGACCGGCAGCTCGGTCAGGGCTTCGCCATAGACCAGGGCCAATTGCAGCTGGAAAGGCGTCTCGGCCTCGCTGGCCGGCGCCTCGGGCGCTTCCACCTGGCTCACGCGCTGGCCAGGAACGGCGCAGGGTCACCGCACCCTTCGCGGATCAGCTCGGGTTCATCGCCGGTCAGGTCGATCACCGTGGACGCCTTCAAATCGCCAAAGCCACCGTCGACGATAAGGTCGACATGGTGCTCCAGGCGCTGGCGAATCTCGTACGGATCGGTCATGGGGTCTTCATCGCCCGGCAGGATCAGGCTCACGCTCATCAAGGGCTCGCCGAGCTCTTCAAGCAGCGCCAGGACGATCGGGTTGGACGGCACGCGCAGGCCGATGGTACGGCGCTTTTCGTGCAGCAGCAGGCGTGGCACTTCGCGGGTGGCATTGAGGATGAAGGTGTAAGGGCCTGGGACATGGGCCTTGAGCAGGCGGAACGTCGCCGTGTCGATCTTGGCGAAGGTGCCCATCTGCGACAGATCGCAGCACAGCAGGGTGAAGTTGTGGTTCTTGTCCAGCTGACGCAGGCGGCGGACACGCTCGATGGCGTTCTTGTCGCCGATCTGGCAGCCCAGCGCATAAGCCGAATCGGTGGGATAGACCACCACACCACCCTTGCGGATGATTTCGACGGCCTGCTTGATCAGCCGCGCCTGCGGGTTTTCCGCATGAATCTGGAAAAATTGGCTCACGAAGTCGTCCTGTTCATACCGCCATAGGCTGTTCATGTCGGAATCGGCGCCACAGGGGTGGCAGGTCCTCAGGCAATGGCCGGTAGGCACCGATCTCGCCCCAGGTGCCAGGGCCGTGGAAATCGCTGCCAGCGCTTGCCAGCAGGCCAAACTCACGGGTGAGGATGGACATCGTCCCCACCTGCTCGGGCGGCATCATCCCATTGACCACTTCCAGTGCCTGCCCACCTGCCTGAATATAGTCGGCAATCAGCCGTCTGCGCTTGCTGCGGGTCAGTTCGTAGTGCATGGGATGAGCCAGGCTCACCCACGCATTGGACTGGCGCAGCGTGGCGACGGTTTCCTCGAGTGTCGGCCAGTGCAACTTGACGTCGCCCAGCTTGCCGGCGCCCAGCCACTTGCGAAACGCTTCGCCGCGGTCCTTGACGAAGCCTGCGCGCACCATGAACTCGGCGAAATGCGGGCGTGCCGGGGCGTTGCCGCTGTCGCCCAACTCCTGCTGCACCGCCCGCGCACCTTCGAGCGCACCGGGCATGCCTTTGGCGGCCAGCTTGCGATCGATCTCTTCGGCGCGCAGCCAGCGGCCACGGTGAAGGTTTTCGATGGCTTCGAGCAACGGTGGTGCATCGAGGGGGAAGTCGTAACCCAGCACATGGATGGTTGCGCCGCCCCAGGTGCACGACAGCTCCACGCCACTGACCCAGTGCATGCCGTTGTCGAGGCAGGCCTGGCGGGCCTCGGGCAGGCCCTCGAGAGTGTCGTGATCGGTGAGCGACAAGGTCCGCACCCCATGCTCATGGGCCCGGGCGACCAGTGCCGTGGGCGACAGGGCGCCGTCGGAGGCCGTGCTGTGACAGTGCAGATCAACATTCATGGTGGAGCGCTTTCGCCGGAATCGATGTTTGTTATTATGCCGTCACATCCCGCTTCTGGCTGCCACTGTGAAACAATTCATCGATTTCATCCCGCTGCTGCTGTTCTTCATCGTCTACAAACTGGACCCGCGCCCGGTTGAATTCGCCGGCCACAGCTTTGAATTCGGCGGTATCTACAGCGCCACGGCGATGCTTATCCTCAGCTCGCTGGTGGTTTACGGCGCGCTGTTCCTGCGCCACCGCAAGCTCGAAAAAGGCCAGTTGCTGACCCTGGTCGCCTGCCTGGTGTTCGGTGGCCTGACCCTGGCCTTCCACAGCGAAACCTTCCTCAAGTGGAAGGCGCCGGTGGTCAACTGGCTGTTTGCCCTGGCCTTCGCCGGTAGCCACTTCATCGGTGACCGGGTGCTGATCAAACGCATCATGGGCCACGCTCTGACACTTCCAGAAACAGTCTGGACCCGCCTGAACCTGGCATGGATCGTCTTCTTCCTGGTCTGCGGCGCCGCCAACCTGTTCGTTGCCTTCACCTTCCAGGCCTTCTGGGTCGACTTCAAGGTGTTCGGCAGCCTGGGCATGACCGTGATCTTCCTGGTGGCGCAGGGTGTATACCTCTCGCGTCACCTGCACGACACCGACCCCTCCACTTCCAAACCCAAGGACTGACATGCTCTACGCCATCATCGCCAGCGACGTCGCGAACTCCCTGGAAAAACGCCTGGCCGCCCGCCCTGCCCACATCGAGCGTCTGCAACAGCTCAAGGCCGAAGGCCGCGTGGTGCTGGCCGGCCCGCACCCGGCCATCGACAGCAACGACCCCGGCGCCGCCGGCTTCAGCGGCAGCCTGATCGTCGCCGAGTTCGAGTCGCTGGCCGCCGCCCAGGCCTGGGCCGACGCCGACCCGTACATCGCTGCAGGTGTCTACGACAAGGTCGTGGTCAAGCCGTTCAAGCAAGTCCTGCCGTAAGAGTAGTTGTTGTGGGTGCAGCTTCGTGGGAGCGGGCTTGCCCCGCGATTGCGCCAGTCCAAGCTATCGCTATCGCGGGGCAAGCCCGCTCCCACACAACTGCTCCCAGCTACACCCCCGCGCTGCACTATTCATAAATTGCGACGACCGGCCGACAACCTCCTGAACCGACAAGAATCAGGAGTCCCAATGCGTCAAGGTCCGATGTCCGTGCTGCTTTGCCTGTTGCTGCTATCCCCTTTCGCCGTGGCCGAACAGCCGTTGTCGCTGGAAGCCGGGGCGCGAATCACCGAGCTGCAGCAGCGCCTGGAAGAGAGCGAGAAACAACGCACCCTGCTGGCCCAGCAAATGCAGAGCCAGGACAGCGAACGCGAGAGCGCCCAGCTGAGCCGCCTGCGCCAGGACAACCAGCGCCTGAAGCTGGCCATCAAGGAGCTGCAGGCCGGGGCCAATCCGGTGCAACGCCTGCTCACCGACCAGCAACAATGGTTCCTGATCGGTTCGGCCGTTGCACTGTTGTCGGTAGTCTGCGGTATCTTAGCCAGCGGCGGTCACAGACGACGCCGGCAATGGTTGAATTGAGTGAGACATGAGCGAGCTGTTACTGATTGATGATGACCAGGAGCTGTGTGAGCTGCTTGGCAGCTGGCTGACCCAGGAAGGCTTCGAGGTGCGCGCCTGCCACGATGGCTTGAGTGCGCGCCAGGCCCTGGCCGCCCACGCACCGGCAGCGGTGGTACTGGATGTGATGCTGCCCGACGGCAGCGGCCTGGAACTGCTCAAGCAGCTGCGCAGCGAACACGCCGACCTGCCGGTGCTGATGCTCTCGGCCCGTGGCGAGCCGCTGGACCGTATCCTTGGCCTGGAGCTCGGCGCCGACGACTACCTGGCCAAACCCTGCGACCCCCGCGAGCTCACCGCTCGCCTGCGCGCTGTGCTGCGCCGCAGCCACCCCAGCGCGCCCACCTCGCAGATCGAGGTCGGCGACATGGTCTTCAGCCCGGTACGCGGCGTGGTCAGCATCGACCAGCGCGAGATGACCCTTACGCTGTCCGAGAGCCGCATCCTCGAAGCCCTGCTGCGCCAGCCCGGTAAACCGCTGGACAAGCAGGAGCTGGCGCAGATCGGCCTGGGCCGCAAGCTCACCCTCTACGACCGCAGCCTGGACATGCATGTCAGCAACCTGCGCAAGAAGATCGGCCCGCACGCCGACGGCCGCCCACGCATCGTCGCGTTGCGTAGCCGAGGCTACTACTACAGCCTTTGAAGGCAGCTACAAGCTTCAAGCTTCAAGCTTCAAGAAACAGCAAATCGAGGATCACCCCCGCTTTTACTTGAAGCTTGCAGCTTGAAGCTTGCAGCTCTTTACCCTCCCTTTACCCTCGCCTGACCGCCCTTGACCTTGATCTCCCTAGACTGGGCTCATCCGGTAACCACCGGCCCCTGAAAGGAGAGACACCATGCGCAAGACCCTTATCGCCCTGATGTTCGCCGCCGCCCTGCCGACCGTAGCCATGGCCATGCCTGAAGGCGGCCCGCGCCACGACGGCCCGCATCATCGCGGTGACGCGCCTTTCGCCCAACTGGACCTGAGCCGCGACCAGCGCCAGCAGATCGGCAAGCTGATGGGCGAGCAGATGCAACAACGCCGCGACATCACCGAGCGCTACATGAACAAGCTGCCGGCAGCCGAGCAGAAGGCCATGAAGGACGAAATCAAGGCCAGCCACGACAAGACCGAAGGCCAGATCCGCGCCCTGCTCAAGCCGGACCAGCAGAAGAAGTTCGACGAACTGCAAAAGGAACGCGCCGCGCGCAAGGCCGAGTGGCAGGAGTTCCAGGCCTGGAAGGCTGAAAAAGGCAGCAAGGCCCAGTAAGCTGTCCCCCCAATGCCCGGCCCGCTCAGCAGCGGGCCGGGCTTTTGCCATTTCACGGAGGTGCTCGTCTTGCGTTCACTGTTCTGGCGCATCCTGGCCAGCTTCTGGCTGGCCATCGCCCTGGTCGCCGGCCTGTCGATCCTGCTGGGCCACATGCTCAACCAGGACACCTGGATCCTCAGCCGCCACCCCGGCCTGAACACCCTGGCCAGCCGCTGGGTGCAGCATTACGAACAGGAAGGCCTGGAGTCGTCGCAACGCTTCCTTGAACGGCGCAAGCAACGCTACAAGATTGACGTGCAGGTGCTCGACGACAGTGGCGATGCCGTGGTTCCCGGCACCTTCCCGCGCCGCGCTGCCGCGTTCGAGGCGCGCCAGCACAACGACGAACGCCGCCTGCCCTGGCGCCGCCTGACCGAGGAATACACCAGCCCCACCAGCGGCGAAACCTACCTGCTGATCTACCGTATCCCCCACCCGGAACTGGCCGCCTGGCACCGCGAAAGCCTGATCTGGCCGCTCAGCGCGCTGGGCATCGCGCTGGTGGTGCTGACCCTGTTCAGCCTGCTGGTGACCTTGTCGATCACCCGCCCGCTGAGCCGCCTGCGCGGCGCGGTGCACGACCTGGGGCAGGCCAGCTATCAGCAGAACAGCCTGGCGCGCCTGGCCGTGCGCCGCGACGAGTTCGGCGTGCTGGCCAACGACTTCAACAAGATGGGCGCGCGCCTGCAAAGCCTGATCGGCAGCCAGCGCCAGTTGCTACGCGATGTGTCCCACGAATTGCGCTCGCCCTTGGCGCGCCTGCGCGTCGCCCTGGCCCTGGCCGAACGCGCCGGGCCCGAACAGCGCCAGGCCTTATGGCCACGGCTGACCCGTGAGTGCGACCGCCTGGAAGACCTGATCAGTGAAATCCTGGTACTGGCCCGGGTCGATGCCGAGCAGGCGCATGCCGAGCCCGTGGACCTCAATGCCGTGCTGGGTGGCGTGCGTAAAGACGCTCAGTTGGCGGCGCCGGATCAGGAAGTGCGCCTGCAGATGCAGCCGGGGCTGACCCTGCAAGGCTGGCCGACCTTGATCGAGCGGGCGGTGGACAACCTGCTGCGCAATGCCCTGCGCTTCAATCCGCTGGGGCAACCGATCGAAATTGATGCCCACCGTGAACAGGAGCGCATTGTCCTGAGCGTGCGTGACCATGGGCCGGGGGTGGCAGAGGAACATCTAGCGCAGTTGGGCGAGCCGTTCTACCGCGCACCGGGCCAGGAGGCACCGGGGCATGGGTTGGGGCTGGCGATCGCGCGCAAGGCGGCGGAGCGCCATGGCGGCAGCCTGACGCTGGCGAATCATCCGCAGGGTGGGTTTGTGGCGACGCTGGCGTTGCCCTGCGAAGTCAGTGCTGGCTGACATTCCCCTGAGCTGCCATGCAGCTCTTCGCGGGTAAACCCGCTCCCACAGGACTGCGCCATTCTCAAGGCGCGCGCGATCCTGTGGGAGCGGGTTTACCCGCGAAGGGCCGCAAAGCGGCCCCCGCCACATCACTCGCCCCAGGCGCTGACGTACTCGGCGGTTTCCAGGATCGGCGCGGTGCGCGGCTCGGCCATTGGCGTGCCGACGTACAGGTAGCCGATCAGTTCTTCGTTCTCGGCCAGCCCAAGACCCTTGTGCACATGGGCATCGAAGGCCATGTCGCCGGTGCGCCATACCGCGCCGATGCCCTGGGCATGCGCCGCAATCAGGATCCCGTGGGCCGCACAACCGGCGGCCAGGCGCTGCTCGATCTTCGGCACCTTGAAGTGATCCTGCAGTTTGGCGATCACCACGATCAGCAGCGGCGCGCGCAGTGGCATGGCCCGGGCCTTGTCCAACGCAGCCTGGGTGGCATCACCCTTGGCCTGTACCGCTTCGGCGAACAGCTCGCCGAGCTTATCGCGGCCCTGCCCTTCGATGGTCAGGAAGCGCCAGGGCCGCAGCTGGCCATGGTCCGGCGCACGCAGTGCCGCCTGGAACAGCGCCTCGCGCTGCGCGGCGTTGGGCGCGGGCTCCGTCAGGCGTGGCACGGAAACACGGTTGAGCAATGCGTCGAGAGCCTCCATCGGCTTCCCTCCTGGCAAGTTGAAAGTGCCGCCATTCTCAAGCTGCAAGCTTCAAGCTGCAAGCCGCAAGAAAAAGCAGCCGCGATACCGCCCCGTTCGCACTTGAAGCTTGCAGCTTGCAACTTGCGGCTTAAAATGGCGCCCTTTCCGTTGCGAGTCAGGGCAGATCACATGGCGTTGCCGACCTTAAGGATCATTGGTTTCATCATCGGCATCTTCCTGATCACCCTGGCGGTGAGCATGGTGGTGCCCATGGCGACCCTGGTGGTCTTCGAACGCACCGGCGACATGCCATCGTTCCTCTGGTCGAGCCTGATCACCTTCGTCGCCGGCCTCGGCCTGGTGGTGCCCGGCCGCCCCGAACACGTGCACCTGCGCCCGCGCGACATGTACCTGCTGACCGTCAGCAGTTGGCTGGTGGTGTGCGTGTTTGCCGCCCTGCCGTTCCTGCTCACCCAGCACATCAGCTACACCGATGCCTTCTTCGAGAGCATGTCGGGCATTACCGCCACCGGCGCCACGGTGCTCAGCGGGCTGGACAGCATGTCACCCGGCATCCTGATGTGGCGCTCGATGCTGCACTGGCTGGGTGGCATCGGCTTCATCGGCATGGCGGTGGCGATCCTGCCGCTGCTGCGCATCGGTGGCATGCGCCTGTTCCAGACCGAGTCGTCCGACCGTTCGGAGAAGGTCATGCCGCGCTCGCACATGGTCGCCAAGTCGATCGTCGGGGTCTACGTCGGCATCACGGTGTTCGGCAGCCTGGCGTTCTGGTGGGCGGGCATGGGCCTGTTCGATGCGATCAACCACGCCATGTCGGCGATCTCCACCGGCGGGTTCTCCACTTCCGACCAGTCGCTGGCCAAATGGGACATCCCGGCGGTGCACTGGGTCGCGGTGGTGGTGATGATCCTCGGCAGCGTGCCGTTCACCCTCTACGTGGCCACCCTGCGCGGCCACCGCAAGGCGCTGATCAAGGACCAGCAGGTCCAGGGCCTGCTCGGCATGCTGGTGGCCACCTGGCTGGTGCTGGGCACCTGGTACTGGGCCACCACCGACCTGCACTGGCTCGATGCCCTGCGCCACGTGGCGCTGAACGTCACCTCGGTGGTCACCACTACCGGTTTCGCCCTGGGCGACTACAGCCTGTGGGGCAACTTCTCGCTGATGCTGTTCTTCTATCTGGGTTTCGTCGGGGGCTGCTCGGGCTCGACTGCCGGCGGCATCAAGATCTTCCGTTTCCAGGTGGCCTATATCCTGCTCAAGGCCAACCTCAACCAGCTGATCCACCCGCGCGCGGTGATCAAGCAGAAGTACAACGGCCACCGTCTCGACGAAGAGATCGTGCGTTCGATCCTGACTTTCTCGTTCTTCTTCGCCATCACCATCTGCATCATCGCCCTGCTGCTGTCGCTGCTGGGCGTCGACTGGATGACCGCGCTGACCGGCGCCGCAGGCACCGTCTCGGGGGTCGGGCCGGGCCTGGGCGAGGTGATCGGCCCGGCCGGCAACTACGCCACCTTGCCGGATGCCGCCAAGTGGATCCTGGCCGGCGGCATGTTGCTGGGCCGGCTGGAGATCATCACGGTGCTGGTGTTGTGCATGCCAGCGTTCTGGCGTCACTGAGGGTCAAGCGCGCGCGGTACTCGCTGGGGGTGGCATCAAACCAGCGGCGGAACGCCCGGTAGAAATTGCTCGGGTCGGCAAACCCCAGCAGGTAGGCGGTTTCCAGCAAGGTGGTACCCGGCTGGGCGAGGTACTGCTCGGCCAGTTCCCGGCGGGTGTCGTCGAGCAGGGTCTGGAAGCTGGTGCCCTCGTCCTGCAGGCGCCGCTGCAGGGTGCGCTGCGACAGGTGCAGGGCCTGGGCCACGGTGTCACGCTTGGGCTCGCCTTGCGGCAGGATGCGGCACAGCACCTGGCGCACCCGATGGGTGACCCGGCTCTCCGAGAACCGCGCCAGGTACTCGCCGGCAAAACGATCATGCAGTATGGCCATGGCTTCGTTGGCGGTGGGCAATGGCGCCTCCATGTCAGCGCGCTCGAACAGCAGCGCATCATGGGCCGCGCCAAATACCAGTGGTGCGTGGAACGCCACCTTGTACGGCTCGATATTCTTCGGCTGCGGGCCCTGGATCAGCACCCGCCGCAGCTGGATCGGCCGCCCGCTGAGCCAGCTCGACAGCGCCAGGGCGCACGCCAGCGAGGCTTCCGCGCTGTGCCGGGTGGGCGGCAGATGGTCGCCATGCACCGTCAGGATCAGCGAATAGCCTTCCGGCCCGAGGCAAAAGCTCAGGTCCGAGCTTTCGGCAATAATCCGCTGGTAACGCACCAGGCGCTCGAAACCTTCGGCCAGGGTGCGGCTGGACATCAGCGCATAACCGACCACATGAAACGAAGCCGGGCGCACCACCCGGGCCATGTTCAGGCCGATGGCTTCATTGCCGGACAGCTCGACCGCCAGTTGCCACAGCCGGGTCATGGCGTCCTGGGGGAAACGCGCATCGGGGTCTTCGAGGGCGGCAAAATCCAGTCCCAGTTGCCTGAACATGGCCGGGCAGTCGAGCCCCTCCAGCTCAAGCGCCTTGACGATCCCTGATGCCCAGCTGGCTGAAGTGGTTCTCTCACTCATGACAGGCTTCTTGTGCTGACCGCTCCTGCGGTGAATCGAAAGGATACTCAATTGGCGCCAATTGTCACTGGCCAGCGCATCAGCTGACTCTAGACTCGATTCAGGCTCCACGCCGTGTATCCTGTCTTCAAACAGCAGCTTCGGGAGCACAGCCATGACCAGCACAGCGCAGTTCCGCAGTTTTGCCGAGTTCTATCCCTATTACCTGGGCGAGCACAGCAACCCCACCTGCCGCCGCCTGCACTTCGTCGGTACCAGCCTGGTGATCGCCCTGCTCGCCTACACCCTCGCCAGCGGCAAGTGGCTGCTGCTGCTCGCCGTGCCTCTGGCCGGCTACGGTTTCGCCTGGGCCGGCCACTTCTTCTTCGAGAAGAATCGCCCGGCCACCTTCACCCACCCCTGGTACAGCCTGATCGGCGACTTCGCCATGTTTCGCGACATTCTGCTGGGCCGGCTCAGCCTCTGAATAACGGCCCGCAAGGCCAGGTTCACGTCCCCGCCGGCCACTGCCAGGCCCGCCGACATGCCCAACACTGTTGGCATGTCCCCGCCTCGAGTAGCCCAAAGGCAATGAACCAGCAAGCCAGTTTCAACCACATGCGCGATGGCACCGCCCAGGACTGGGCGATCATCGCCGATGACTTTCGCGCCTATGCCCGCCAACTGCCGCGCCGCATCCTGGCGCACCTGCGCTTGCTCGACGGTGACTTCGGCGGTTTCCCCATCGACCGCCTCAGCCATTCGCTGCAGACCGCCAGCCGCGCCTGGCGTGACGGGCGCGACGAGGAGTACGTGGTCTGCGCGCTGCTGCACGACATTGGCGACACCCTGGGCAGCTACAACCACCCGGACATCGCCGCGGCGATCCTCAAGCCCTTCGTCAGCCCCGAGAACCTGTGGATGGTGGAACACCACGGGATCTTCCAGGGCTACTACTTCTTCCACCACCTGGGCATGGACCGACACTTGCGCGAGCAATTCAGCGCACACCCGCAGTACCAGCAGACCATCGATTTCTGTGCACGCTACGATGCCGCCGCGTTCGACCCCGACTATGAAAGCCTGCCGTTGTCGTTCTTCGAGGCGATGCTTGAGCGGGTATTCGCCCAGCCGAGGCAATCCATCTACAAAGCGGCCTTGCAGGAATCTGCCTGAGTCATAGGCCGCAAGTCCCTACCTCATCGCCGGCAAGCCGGCTCCCACAGGAATGCGTATGGCTTGAGGCGCGCGCGATCGAAGTGGGAGCTGGCTTGCCAGCGATGAAGCCAGCACGGATTCACGCCGGTTCGCCAAGCTCCGCCAACCGCTGCGCCACCTCGCGCGCCTGGGCATCGGCGAAGCGGTACAGCTCGATCTGCCCGTCCCAATGCTCGATCAGCGCCGTGCACGACTCCACCCAGTCACCGCAGTTGAGGTATTCCACCTCGCCAACCCGGCGTATTTCGGCATGGTGTATATGCCCGCAGACCACGCCCTGGAAGCCTCGCCGGGTGCATTCGTGGGCAATCGCATCCTCGAAATCGCTGATGAAGCTGACCGCACCCTTGACCTTGTGCTTGAGGTAGGCAGACAGCGACCAGTAACCGTAGCCATAGCGGGCGCGCCAGTGGTTGAGCCAGCGGTTGAGCACCAGGGTGAATTCGTAGGCGCGGTCGCCCAGGAACGCCAGCCAGCGGTGATAACGGGTGATCACGTCGAACTGGTCGCCATGGATCACCAGCAGGCGACGGCCATCGGCGGTGAGGTGTTCGGCTTCGTCCACCAGCTGGATATTGCCGAGGATCAGTTTGGAATAGCGGCGCAGGAACTCGTCATGGTTGCCGGTGACGTAGATGACTTCGGTACCGCGCTTGCTCATGGTCAACAGGCGGCGAATGACGTTGGTGTGCGCCTGGGGCCAATAGATGCCGCCGCGCAGCTTCCAGCCATCGATGATGTCGCCGACCAGGTAGATGCGGCCGGCCTGATACCCCTTGAGAAAGTGCGACAGGTGTTCGGCCTGGCAATCCCGAGTGCCCAGGTGCACGTCGGAGATCCACAGGGTACGGACACGCTGCTTGCGTGACGGGCGGACGGTTTCGGCATGGGTCATGGGCAGGCTCCGGCACTGTTTGCTGGAGACTGGCAGGCACAGGTGACAGGTTGGTGGCAGGCCGATGACGACTGATCGCGCCTTGCCGGGTGTACACTCTTTCCCTGCCCTACGAGGACCCACCATGACCACCGGCCCGCTGCTTTCGCTGCGCCACTACCGTGACGAGTTGATCGCCCACAGCCACGAGCACCCGCAACTGGTGTTCGGCCTGCGCGGGCGGCTGGACTTCGAGGTGCAGGGCCAGGGTGCGCGGGTCGATCGCCAGGCCTTGATGGTGGTGCCTGCCGGTGCCCACCATACCTGCGGCAGCACCGCCGGCAGTCACTGCCTGGTGCTGGATGTGCCGGGCGAGCATTGGCTCGGCGAACAGCTGGGGGCGCATGCCGATGCCAGCCGCCGCCTGCTCGACCGCCCCGGCGCGCTGGGCCTGGACAACCGCCAGCAGCAGTTGGTGGACTGGCTGGCGACCAGCCCGATGGACGACCCATTGATCGCCCGCCAGGGTGCGGTGCTGTTGCTGGCCAGCCTCAACCCGCAGGCGGCGGCACCGATAGTCGCCAGCAGCCGCCTGCCCTACGCAGCCTTCGACGCCCATATCCAACAGCATGCCGCCTACCCACTGCAGGTCGCTGACCTGGCGCGGCTGGCCGGGCTGTCCAGCGCTCGACTGCATGCGCGTTTCACTGCGGAATGCGGCATCACGCCGATGGACTACATTCGCCAGCGGCGGCTGCTAATGGCCCGGCAGTTGTTGCGCGAGTCCCTGCTGCCAGTGGGCGAGATCGCCGCGCGGGTGGGATACGAGTCGCAGAGTGCCTTCAGTGCGGCGGTGCTGCGGGCATTTGGCTGCACACCTTCGGCGTTGCGGCGAGAGCCCGGCGATAACTGACGCGAGGCTGGCGACAGACACCGGCGAACCGGCCTTTTACACTGAGCACCGGTACCAGCCCTATCGCGGAACCGTGGGAGCGGGCTTGCCCCGCGATAGGGCCGGTAATATCGCGCAAACAACCCAAGGACCACCATGAACCACCGCACCGCCCTCGGCGCCCTGCACATCGGCGCGCTGTTCTTTGGCCTGACCGGCGTGTTCGGCAAACTGGCCGCCAGTGCCAGCCCGTCGATCATCGTCTTCGGCCGCGCCGCCTTCGCCGTGCTCGCCCTGGGCCTGTTCGCCAGCCTGGCGCGTCAGGCCTGGCAGCCTTTGGGCGGGCGCGACCTGCGCCGCCTGCTGTTGGGCGGGGTATTGCTGGCAGGGCACTGGGTGAGCTTCTTCGTCGCGGTCAAGGTCGCGGGCGTGGCCATTGCCACCTTGGGCTTTGCCAGCTTCCCGGCCTTCACCGTCATCCTTGAAGGCCTGTTGTTCCGTGAGCGTATCCGTCGCAACGAGGCCGTGCTGGTGGTGCTGGTGAGCATCGGCCTGGTGCTGGTCACCCCGGCTTTCGACCTGGCCAGCGAGGCCACCGGTGGGCTGCTCTGGGCGCTGCTTTCGGGGCTGCTGTTCTCGCTGCTGTCACTGACCAACCGCGCAGGTTCCGGGCGCCTGCCGGCGGTGCAGGCGGCGCTGTGGCAGAACCTGGTAGTCAGCCTGTGCCTGCTGCCCTTCGCCGCCCCGGGGCTGGCCAGCGTAGCGCCCATGGACTGGCTGTGGATCGCCCTGCTGGGGGTGTTCTGCACCGGCGTCGCCCACAGCCTGTTCGTCGCCAGCCTGGCCGTGATCAAGGCCCGCACCGCGGCGGTGGTGTTCGGCATGGAGCCGGTCTACGGCATCGCCGTGGCCTGGGTGGTGTTCGCCGAAACCCCCACTCTGCGCATGCTCGCCGGCGGCGCGCTGATCATCTTCGCCATCGTGCTGTCCAGCCGCATGGCCGCCGAGCAGCCGGTGAAACCGCGCGCCGTGGTGGAGAGCGCCTGATCAGCGATCGTTGTGGCCCAGGTCGCGCTCGGGGTCGATCAGGTCGCGCAGCCGCTGCTTGAGCACCTTGGCTTCGGGGAAGCCGCCATCAGCCTTGCGCTCCCACAGTTGCACGCCGTCGCAAGTGATGCAGAACACGCCACCGGTACCTGGCGCCAACGCCACCTGGCCAAGCTCGTCGGCGAAGGTGCTGAGCAGTTCCTGGGCCAGCCAGGCGGCACGCAGCAGCCATTGGCATTGGGTGCAGTAGGTAATGACGATCTGCGGTTTGCTGTCGGCCATGTCGGGCATCTCCAGAGGAAGGGCCGCTTATACTAGCGGTCTTTACCGCTGCTTTTGAGACTCACGATGCGCCGCCTGCTGTTATGCCTTTTGCTGACGCTCACCTCCCTCACCCTGTTTGCCGCCGAGCCTGCCAGGCCGAAGGTCGGCCTGGTGCTGTCGGGCGGCGCCGCCCGCGGCCTGGCGCACATCGGTGTGCTCAAGGCCCTGGAGGAACAAGGCGTGCGCATCGACGCCATCGCCGGCACCAGCATGGGCGCGGTGGTCGGCGGGCTGTATGCCTCGGGCTACAGCGTCGAGGAGCTGGAAAAACTGGCGACCACCCTGGACTGGCAGCAGGCGTTGTCCGATGCCCCGCCGCGCGAGGACATCCCGTTCCGCCGCAAGCAGGATGACCGCGACTTCCTGGTCAAGCAGAAGCTGAGCTTTCGCGACGATGGCAGCCTGGGCCTGCCGCTGGGGGTGATCCAGGGCCAGAACCTCTCGCTGCTGCTGGAGAGCAAGCTGGCGCACACCGCCGACATCCGCGACTTCGACAAGCTGCCGATTCCCTTTCGCGCCGTGGCCACCGACATCACCACGGGTGAAAAAGTGGTGTTCCGCCGCGGCCACCTGCCCCAGGTGGTCCGCGCCAGCATGTCGATCCCGGCGGTGTTCGCCCCGGTGGAACTGGACGGCCGGCTGCTGGTGGACGGCGGCATGACCGACAACATCCCGCTGGATGTGGTGCGCGAGATGGGCGTCGACATCGCCATCGTGGTCGACATCGGCACCCCGCTGCGCAACCGCAAGCAGCTGGCCACGGTGGTCGACGTGCTCAACCAGTCGATCACCCTGATGACCCGGCGCAACTCCGAGGAACAATTGGCCAGCCTGGCCCGCGACGACATCCTGGTGCAGCCGCCGCTGGCCAGCTTCGGCGTCACCGACTTCGGCCGCGCCAGCGACATGATCGACGCCGGCTACCGCGCCACTCGCGCCCTGGACCCGCGGCTGGCGGCGCTGCGCCAGGCCGACGGTGATGCCGGCCTGGCGGTGGCCCGGTCACCTGGCCAGCGCACCCCGGTGATCACTGCGATCAAGGTGGAAAACGACTCCAAGGTCAGCGACGACGTGATTCGTTACTACATCCGCCAGCCGATCGGCGAGCCGCTGCAACTCGATCGCCTGCAGACCGACATGGGCACCCTGTACGGCCTGGATTATTTCGACCAGGTGCAATACCGCGTGGTGCACAAAGGCGAGGCCAACACCCTGGTGATCAAGGCCCGCGGGCGGCGCGGCGGCACCGACTACCTGCGCCTGGGCCTGAACCTGTCCGACGACCTGCGCGGCGATAGCGCCTTCAACCTGGGGGCCAGCTACCGGGTCAACGGCATCAACCGCCTGGGCGCCGAATGGCTCACCCGTGCCCAGATCGGCGACCAACAGGAGCTGTACAGCGAGTTCTACCAGCCGCTGGACGTTGGCTCACGCTACTTCATCGCCCCTTATCTGGACCTCGGCTCACAGAACGTCGAGGCCACGCTGGACAACGACCCGGTGGCCGAATACCGCCTGGAGCGCTACGGCTTTGGCCTGAACGTCGGGCGGCAGATCAGCACCTACGGCGAAGTGCGCCTGGGCGTGGGCAAGGCCTGGGGCCAGGCCGAGGTGCGCATCGGCGACCAGAGCCTGCCTAAGGTCAGCTTCAACGAGGGCTTCTACGAGCTCAAGTACTCGTACGATACCTTCGACAATGTCTACTTCCCCCATGGCGGCGAGCAGATCGGCCTGACTGCGCGCAAGTACGACCAGTCGCTGGATTCGGACCAGAACTACCGGCAGTGGTTGTTCAACCTGGACAAGGCTTTCAGCAGCGGGCCGAATACCCTGGTGCTGGGTGGGCGCTACGGGCGCACGCTGGATGAGGCCGAAGTGGTGACATCGAGCTTCGTGTTCGGCGGCGCCCGGCAGCTGTCGGGCTTCCGCCAGGACTCGATCTCCGGGCAGAACATGAGCCTGCTGCGCATGGTCTATTACCGCCGCCTGACACCGCGCGCCTACCTGCCGCTGGACTTCCCGCTGTACATCGGAGGGTCGCTGGAGCGGGGCCGGGCGTGGAACAACGACAATGAATTCGACAGTGGCTACATCAATGCCGCGAGCATCTTCCTTGGGCTGGAGACGCCGCTGGGCCCGCTTAACCTGAGCTATGGGGCCAACGATGCGAATGAGCAGGCGGTGTACCTGAATCTGGGGCACACCTTCTAAGTTGCAAGCGGCAAGTGTAAAGCTGCAAGAAAAAAGCGGATCGCGTCAGTACGCAGATCCGCTTTCACTTGTGGCTTGCCGCTTGCCACTTGCCGCTGCTGTCAAGATTTCTCGAGATTGCCGAGGATCTTCGCATGCACCCGCATGCACACTTCCAGGTCGGCTTCATCAACGCCGCTGAACAGCTCGACGCGCAAAGCATTGGCGATGGTCTCGATCTGCTCGATCAGCGGTTTGGCCGGTGGGCACAGCACAATCTTCTTCGCCCGACGATCTTCCACTACCGCCTGACGCCGCACCAGGCCCTGGGTTTCCAGGCTGTCGAGCAGGCGGGCCAGGGTCGGGCCTTCAACCCCGACGCTCTGGGCCAGCTCACGCTGGGTTGGCGCATCGTCAAAGCGCGCCAGGTGCAACAGCACCAACCAGCGCGCCTGGGAAAGATTGAGCCCGGCGAGGCGGCGGTCCAGTTCGGCACGCCAACCCCGGGACATCTGGGCCAGCTGCATGCCGAAGCGGTGTTGGTTGTCGGTCAGGGGCATAAGCAACTCAATGAATAGAACTAATTATTAGTCAGCTAACCATGCCCCAGCCCATGAGGCAAGGTTCAGCGCTTGGGAAACATCGGATAATCCTGTAATCGCCTGACAAAGGTCAGCAAATGGCACAAATGCCAGCGATCACAGTTCGAACTCCGATGCCAGCGCCGCCCGTACGCAATACAACACGCCTTCGGGGACGCGCGCGCCGAACAGCGGCGCGACAGCCGAAACCGGCGGCAGCTCACCCTCGCCATCGAGGAAGGCATCCTGCACCTCCATCATCAGCTCTTCGGGCAGGTCGAGCGCCTGCTCCAGGCTCAGCTCCTGACGGCCAATGGCTTCTGCCAACAGGCTGTAGACGTTCTTCTCGCTGCAGTTGAGCTGGCCGGCGATCTGCGCCGGGGTCATGCCGGCGCGGGCCAGGCTGACCAGCTCGTGGCGCAGGTCGAGTACCACTTTCGGCGCCTCTTCGGTGCCGCCGGCGCCATTGAGCACTTCGAGGAAGGCCTGGCCGTAGCGCTCCAGCTTGCGTGCGCCGACGCCGCTGACCTGGGCCATGTCGCTGAGGCTGGTGGGCATGCTGCGCAGCATTTCCAGCAGCGTCGAGTCGGGGAAGATGACGTAGGGCGGCACGCTGTGCTCTTCGGCCAGTTTGCGCCGTAGGGCGCGCAGCGCCTCCCACAGCTCGCGCTCCTCGGCCCGC
This sequence comes from Pseudomonas oryziphila, assembly GCF_003940825.1. Classification (NCBI taxonomy): domain Bacteria; kingdom Pseudomonadati; phylum Pseudomonadota; class Gammaproteobacteria; order Pseudomonadales; family Pseudomonadaceae; genus Pseudomonas; species Pseudomonas oryziphila. The sequence goes on from NZ_CP034338.1 coordinate 4,395,796, forward strand.
ACCAACTGGCTGGCCGGGCTGCCACCGCTGCTGCCGGACGACTTGGCCACGGTCTGCGGCTTGAGGTCGCGGCGCAGTTGCAGGTTGACCTCGCCACGCAGCAGCGGGCGGCAGCTGTCGGACAGGCGCAGGCCGCCATAGCCTTCGAGGTCGATATCCACTAAACCGCGTGCCACCAACTGGCGGAACAACGAGCGCCATTCGGCCTCGGCCAACGCCTTGCCGACGCCGTATACCGAGAGTTTTTCGTGGCCGAAGTTGCGTACCTTTTCGTTGTCCTTGCCCAGCAGCACGTCGACCAGGTGGCCGACGCCGTAACGCTGGCCGGTGCGGAACACCGCCGACAGGGCCTGCCGGGCAGGCTCGGTGGCGTCCCAGGTCTGTATCTGGTCTACGCAGTTGTCGCAGTGTCCACAAGGCTGCTCCAGCACTTCGTCAAAGTAGGCCAGCAGCGACTGGCGGCGGCAGCGGGTCTCTTCGCACAGCGCCAGCATGGCGTCGAGCTTGTGCTGCTCGATGCGCTTGTGGCGCTCGTCGCCTTCGGAGTTCTGCAGCATCTGCTTGAGCATCACCATGTCCTGCAGGCCGTAGGCCATCCAGGCGTCCGACGGCAGGCCATCACGGCCGGCGCGGCCGGTTTCCTGGTAGTAGGCCTCGAGCGACTTGGGCAGGTCGAGGTGGGCGACGAAGCGCACGTTGGGCTTGTCGATGCCCATGCCGAAGGCGATGGTGGCGACCATGATCAGCCCTTCCTCGTTGAGGAAGCGGTGCTGGTTGGCGGCGCGGGTTTCGGCTGCCAGGCCTGCGTGATAGGGCAGCGCCGGGAAGCCTTGTTCGCAGAGGAAGGCTGCAGTTTCGTCGACTTTCTTGCGTGACAGGCAGTAGACGATGCCGGCGTTGCCACGGCGCTCGGCGAGGAAGGCCATCAGCTGCTTGCGCGGCGCTTCCTTGGGCACGATGCGGTAGAAGATGTTCGGCCGGTCGAAGCTCGACAGGAAGCGCTCGGCGCCCTGCAGGTGCAGGCGCTGGACGATTTCCTCGCGGGTGCGCATATCGGCGGTGGCGGTGAGGGCAATGCGCGGCACATGGGGGAACAGCTCGGCGAGCTGGCCCAGTTGCAGGTATTCGGGGCGGAAGTCGTGGCCCCATTGCGATACGCAGTGGGCCTCATCGATGGCGAACAGCGAGATGTCGAGGTCACGCAGAAAATCCAGCATGCGCGGCTGTACCAGGCGCTCGGGCGCCAGATACAGCATCTTCACCTCGCCGCGGCGCAGGCGCCCTGCCAGTTCGCGCTGCTGCTCGGCACTGAGGGAGGAATTGAGCGCCGCGGCGGCCACCCCCAGTTCGTCAAGGGTAGCGACCTGGTCGGCCATCAACGCGATCAATGGCGACACCACTACCGTCAGGCCCGGGCGCAGCAGCCCCGGCACCTGGAAGCACAGCGACTTGCCGCCGCCGGTGGGCATCAGCACCAGGGCATCGCCGCCGTTGGCCACGCATTCGATGATCGCGGCCTGGCGCCCACGGAAACTGTCGTAACCGAAGACATCCTTGAGGACGCGCTGAGCCTGTTCGAGCATTTGCCACTCCAAAATCGCCGTACCATCCTGGACACAGGCTGGACGATAAATCCGCCAGGCACCGTACAAATGCGTAAGCGGTTTTTGCCGGATCGCCGCACAGGCCACCCAACACGAAAAGTGGCGGAGTATACCCGACTGGCTCAGCCCACGGCAGGCTGCGGTGACAGACGTTCCCTTTGCCCCGTGAACGCCGCAAGGTGCTAGAATTCGTTATCGTTTATTCCCCAAGGTAGCCCTGTAATGTCCTTCGCCGAGCAACTGACCCGCCTGCAAGCCTTCCTCGATGCCGATGAGCTGCACGAAGAAGCGCTGGACTACGTCGCCGCACACGGCTACCTGACCGCACTGTCGATCTGCTCGGAAGAGGTTCCCGAGCGCGAATGGATCGACGCGCTGTTCGCTGAAGAGCCCCATTACACCAGCGATGCCCAACGCACCGAGATCGAAGCGACGCTGGTAGCCCTCAAGGGCCACATCGCTCGCCAGTTGGCCAGCGAAGAGGAATTCGACCTGCCGTGCGACCTCGACCTGACCGACGAGCCGGACGACTCGGACCTGCGCGGCTGGTGCATCGGTTTCATGGAGGGCGTGTTCCTGCGTGAAGAGGCCTGGTTCGACAACTCCGAGGATGAAGTCAGCGAAATGCTCCTGCCGATCATGGTCGGTTCGGGCCTGTTCGACGAGCAGCCAGAGTTCGCCGACATCGCCAGCGATGCCAACCTGCAGGACGACATGATCGTGCAGATTCCCGAAGCGCTGAGCGCGCTGTTCCTGCTGCAGCACGCACCGGACGAAAAACCTGCCGTACTCAAACCACGCCGCCACTGATCGGCGTGGTGCGCTACCTGCTGCTGGCCGTCGGCTGGCTCAGCGTCGCGCTGGGGGTGCTGGGGATCTTCCTGCCGGTCCTGCCCACCACCCCTTTCCTGCTGCTCGCGGCGGCCTGTTTTGCCCGTAGCTCGCCGCGCTTTCACACTTGGTTGGTGAACCACCCGAAACTCGGGCCGTGGATTCGCGACTACCTCAGCGGCGAGGGCATCCCGCTCAAAGGCAAGGTGTATGCGATCGGCCTGATGTGGGCGAGCATCGGCTTGTCGTGCTACCTGGTGCCGTTGTTCTGGGCTCGGGCGTTCATGCTGACCAGCGCGGTGCTGGTCAGTGCCTGGATTCTCAAGCAGAAAACATTGCGCCGCCAAGGCTGACACCTTCACTGGGCAAGTCGCTGCGACTTGCCCAGTGAGGGTGTCAAGGCCATCTACACCGTATCCACCTTCAACGAATGGTCATTGAGCATGCCGTTGATGATGGTCGCCGTATCATGACCGGCCGCGATCAGCCCACCGGCACCTGCCGTGACCCCGTAATGCTGGGCCAGGTCGACCCCGGCCAGCTCGATGGTCTGGGTCGGCGCCGCCCCCGCGACGCTGCTCACCTCGATGGTCGACACCACGTTGCTGCCCGTGCCGCTGACCTTGAAGTGCAGGTAGTCATCCAGCGAGGCGCTGGTGGCGTTCTCGCCCTGCAGCAACTGGGACAGATCGAGGCGATCGGAGCCCGGGGTGAAATCGGTCACGGTGTCATGCCCGCTATCGCCCTTCTGCCAGACGAAGGTGTCGTTGCCACTGCCGCCGGTCAGGGTGTCATCACCCGGGCCGCCAATGAGCGTGTCGTTGCCGCCACCGCCCTTGAGCACATCATTGCCAGCGCCACCGTTGAGCACGTTGTCGCCGCCATTGCCGATCAAGGTATCGTTGTAATCTGAGCCGATCAGGTTCTCGATGCTGGTCAGGGTATCCACGCCGGCGCCCCCGGTGTTCTGCGCACCGACGTTGCCCAGATCGACCACCACCCCGGCAGCGGCCTTGGCAAAGCTGACCGTGTCGATGCCCTGCCCGCCGTCGAGCAAGTCATTGCCGGGCCCTGCGATCAGTAAGTCATTGCCGTCGCCGCCATACAGGCTGTCATTGCCGGCCCCGGCCACCAGCACGTCATTGCCGGCCCCGCCGTTAAGCGTATTGTCGCCAGCCCCGGCGAGCAGCACATCGTCCCCTCCCGTGCCCTCGAGAACATGACCTGCCTGATAAGTGATATCGACGTTGCCGGTCGCCGTGCCGCCATGGTTGTCGCTGACGCTGTAGGTGTCATGGACCACGGGGTTACTGGCGTTGCTGTAGTCCACCAGCAGGCTCAGCTTGTAGTTCTCGGCAGCCTTGCTGCTACCCAGGGCGTTCTCGGTGTTGACCAGGTGAATGCTGTACACCCCGTCATGGCTGGCCGTGAAACTCTTGCCATCGGCAATCGGCTGGTAGCTGCCAGTGGCGTCCTTCCACTCCATCAACAGGTTGCCGGCCGGGCGGTCGTGATCGAGGGTGAGGGTTTCGCCCTTGCGCAGGGTGACGGTGAAGGTGTCCTCGTCGTTGGCGTTGCTGTTGCTGATCAGCCCGAGGTAGCCCGCCACCACCAGTGCCGCGGTCATGCTGCCCGACTGGCTGGTGAACTCGCTGCGTGCCAGAGTGCGGAACTGGTTTTCGGCACGGTCCTTGGTGCCGTCCATGTAGACGGTCTGCGCCTGGACGCCCGGGGTGAAGCCTGCGCCTTTGTCGGCGAAGCCGGTGTTGAAGGTGATCGGCGCCGCGCTCAGCCGATCGTGGTCCGCATCGCTGTCGTTGGCCAGCAGCGCTTCGGCCGGCACGCTGACGCTGGTACCGCTGATATTGGTGATGATGTGGTCTGCACCGGCGATCGGTGCATGGTTGCCGTTGATGTTCACCGTCAGGGTGGCAGTGCTGGTATCACCGTCGTTGTCGCTGGCCGTGAAGGTGAATTTCTCCACCTGGCCGCCGTTGTCCTTGGGTGGTGTGTAGGTGAATTCACCGTTGTCCATGTTCACCAGCAGGGTGCCGCCCAGGCTGGTCTTGATGGTGAGGCTGTTGCTGAGAGTATCGAACGACGCCTTGTCCACCCCGCCACTGACCGTGTAACCGCCCTGCCCGCCGTTGGCTTTCGGGTCGAAGCCATAGGTGGTGCCGTCCACCATCAGGGCTTTGATGAAGCCACCATCGGCACCGAAGTCGCCGCCACTCATCAGGCTGCCGGTGATCGGTGCGCCCTGCACCATGCCCGAGAGCACCGCGCCGAGCTGGTTGAGGTCGGTAACCACCACCGACTGGGTATCGACATGGCTGCTGCCATCGTAGGCCAGCGGGTCGAGATTGCCCTCGTTGACGCCATTGCCCATACCGATGGCGTAAGACTTGACGCCATTCTGGTCGAGGAACGTCTCCCACGTGGTTTCACGGGTGGAGGTCATGCCGTGGCCCGAGCTCGGCTCACCGTCGGAGAAGAAGTAACTGACATTCTGTGCACCATCGAGCTTGCCGCTGGTGGCGAACGCCTGCTGGGCCTTGGTGGCTGCCGAGTCGTAGTAGGTCGCGCCGTCGGCGTGGAGCCCGGCGATCAGGTTCTTGGCCTCGCCGATCGATACCCACGTCTGCGCTTGCTGGGTGGCGCCGCTGGAGAAGGTGACAATCTGCACCTTGATGTCGCCCATCGCGTCGTACTTGTCCAATAGCGTGTTGATCGCTTGCTTGGCCAGGTCCAGCCGGCTCAGGCCATTCACGCCGGAGTCCCAGGCCATGCTGCCGGAGACATCGATCACCAGCAGGATATTGGAGTCCACCTGGCCGGGGGTGATGCTGCGCACTGCGCACTCGGCCTTGGGCACGTCGTCGACGATGTTGATGGCAATGGTGTTGGTGACACTGTTGCCATGGGCGTCGGTGGCCTTGTAAGTGAAGTGCTCCACCACCGTGTTGGCACCATCGTTGGCACCGCCCGGGGTTTTCGGTGCAGAGGTCAGGGTGTAGGTGTAGGAACCGTCAGCCTTGAGCAGTAACTGCCCGTACTGCCCTGCCGGATTGCCCTCCAGGCTGTAGGTCAAGGCACCGGAGCCGCCGGTGACCGACCCGACCAGGCTGCCGGACGCCGTCTCGCCGGTCGACCCTGGGTCGCTGCCCACGACGCTGCCGGCCGCGAGGTCATTGCCATCCTTATGCAGGTCCAGGGCTTTTTCATACACAGTGACGTCGTTGTCCTCGGACGCCGTCAGTTTGCTGTCCAGCACCTTGACCGAGATGGTCGTGGTGCTCTCGTCACCGTCGGCATCACGGATGGTGTAGACGAAGGTGTCCGTCGCCCAAGGCGGCAGATCCTGGTTGGGGTTGGCGTGGTAGGTGGCGTTGCCCTGGGCATCCAGGGTCAGGTAGCCGTACAGCCCGTTGATAGGGTCGCCCACATGGCCGCTGGCCGAGGTGGAGGTGTCATTGCCGGCGCGTACACCCACCACGTACTGGCCGTCGCCGCGTACATCGGCGCCGAACACATCGTTGGCCAATACGTTGCCGCTGATGCTGTCGCCCTCGCTGACATGGGCGAAATCGCAATGGGCCTTGGGCACGTCGTCGACGATGCTGATCACAATGGTGCTGGTGGTGGTGTTGCCCAGCGAATCCTTCACCTGGTAAGTGAAGCTGTCGGTGATCACGTTAGGACCGTCGTTGACATGGTTCGGCGAGTTAGGCGCCGAGGTCAGGGTGTAGGTGTAGCTACCATCGGCGTTCAACAGGATCTGGCCGTATTGGCCAGCAGCATTGCCGACCAAGGTGAAGGTCAATGCGCCCACACCACCGGTGACCGCATCGGTCAGCGAACCGGATGCTGTTTCGCCACTGGAATGCGGGTCGCTCCCCTCTACGTTGCCACCGGCCAGGTCATTGCCGTCCTTGGTCAGGTCCAGGGCTTTCTCGTAGACCGTCACTTCACTGTCGGTGCCGGCGACCAGTTTGCTGTCCAGCACCTTGACCGAGATGGTCGTGGTGCTCTCGTCACCGTCGGCATCACGGATGGTGTAGACGAAGGTGTCCGTCGCCCATGGCGGCAGGTCCTGGTTGGGATTGGCGTGGTAAGTGGCATTGCCCTGGGCATCCAGGGTCAGGTAGCCATATTGGCCGTAGATCGGGTCGCCTAAATTACCGTGCGCGGAACTCGACGTATCGTCGCCTGCACGCACTCCGACCACATACTGGCCGTCGCCGCGTACATCGGCGCCTTTGACGTCATTGTCCAGCACGTTGCCGCTGATGCTGTCGCCCTCGCTGACATGGGCGAAATCGCAATGGGCCTTGGGCACGTCGTCGACGATGCTGATCACGATGGTACTGGTGGTCGTGTTACCCACCGAGTCCTTCACCTGATAGGTGAAGCTGTCGGTGATCACGTTAGGACCGTCGTTGACATGGTTCGGCGAGTTGGGCGCCGAGGTCAGGGTATAGGTGTAGCTACCATCGGCGTTCAGCAGGATCTGGCCGTATTGGCCAGCAGCATTGCCGACCAAGGTGAAGGTCAATGCGCCCACACCACCGGTGACCGCATCGGTCAGCGAACCGGATGCTGTTTCGCCACTGGAATGCGGGTCGCTCCCCTCTACGTTGCCACCGGCCAGGTCATTGCCGTCCTTGGTCAGGTCCAGGGCTTTCTCGTAGACCGTCACTTCACTGTCGGTGCCGGCGATCAGTTTGCTGTCCAGCACCTTGACCGAGATGGTCGTGGTGCTCTCGTCGCCGTCGGCATCACGGATGGTGTAGACGAAGGTGTCCGTCGCCCATGGCGGCAGATCCTGGTTGGGGTTGGCGTGGTAGGTGGCGTTGCCCTGGGCATCCAGGGTCAGGTAGCCGTACAGCCCGTTGATAGGGTCGCCCACATGGCCGCTGGCCGAGGTGGAGGTGTCGTTGCCGGCGCGTACACCCACCACGTACTGGCCGTCGCCGCGTACATCGGCGCCGAACACATCGTTGGCCAATACGTTGCCGCTGATGCTGTCGCCCTCGCTGACATGGGCGAAGTCGGCCTGAGCCTTGGGCACGTCGTCGACGATGCTGACCACGATGGTACTGGTGGTCGTGTTACCCACCGAGTCCTTCACCTGATAGGTGAAGCTTTCGGTGATCACGTTCGGGCCATCGTTGACGTGGTTCGGCGAGTTGGGCGCCGAGGTCAGGGTATAGGTGTAGCTACCATCGGCGTTCAGCAGGATCTGGCCGTATTGGCCAGCGGCATTGCCGACCAGGGTGAAAGTCAATGCACCCACACCACCGGTGACCGCATTGGCCAGCGAACCGGATGCTGTTTCGCCACTGGAATGCGGATCGCTCCCCACTACGTTGCCACCGGCCAGGTCATTGCCGTCCTTGGTCAGGTCCAGGGCTTTCTCGTAGACCGTCACTTCACTGTCGGTGCCGGCGATCAGCTTGCTGTCCAGCACCTTCACCGAAATGGTCGTGGTGCTCTCGTCACCGTCGGCATCACGGATGGTGTAGACGAAGGTGTCCGTCGCCCACGGCGGCAGGTCCTGGTTGGGGTTGGCGTGGTAGGTGGCGTTGCCCTGGGCATCCAGGGTCAGGTAGCCATATTGGCCGTAGATCGGGTCGCCTAAATGACCATGCGCGGAACTCGACGTATCGTCGCCTGCTCGTACCCCCACCACATACTGGCCGTCGCCGCGTACATCGGCGCCTTTGACGTCGTTGTTCAGCACGTTGCCGCTGAAGCTGTCACCCTCGGTGATTTGGGCGAAGTCGGCATTGGCCTTGGGCACGTCGTCGACGATGCTGATCACGATGGTACTGGTGGTCGTGTTACCCACCGAGTCCTTCACCTGATAGGTGAAGCTTTCAGTGATCACGTTCGGGCCATCATTGACGTGGTTTGGCGAGTTCGGCGCCGAGGTCAGGGTATAGGTGTAGCTGCCATCGGCGTTCAGCAGGATCTGGCCGTATTGGCCAGCTGCATTGCCGACCAGGGTGAAGGTCAACGCACCGACACCACCGGTGACCGCATTGGCCAGCGAACCGGATGCTGTTTCGCCACTGGAATGCGGGTCGCTCCCCTCTACGTTGCCACCGGCCAGGTCATTGCCGTCCTTGGTCAGGTCCAGGGCTTTCTCGTAGACCGTCACTTCACTATCAGTGCCGGCGATCAGCTTGCTGTCCAGTACTTTGACCGAGATGGTCGTGGTGCTCTCGTCACCATCGGCATCACGGATGGTGTAGACGAAGGTGTCCGTCGCCCACGGCGGCAAGTCCTGGTTGGGGTTGGCGTGGTAGGTGGCGTTGCCCTGGGCATCCAGGGTCAGGTAGCCATATTGGCCGTAGATCGGGTCGCCTAAATGACCATGCGCGGAACTCGACGTATCGTCGCCTGCTCGTACCCCCACCACATACTGGCCGTCGCCGCGTACATCGGCGCCTTTGACGTCGTTGTTCAGCACGTTGCCGCTGAAGCTGTCACCCTCGGTGATTTGGGCGAAGTCGGCATTGGCCTTGGGCACGTCGTCGACGATGTTCACATCAAGGCTGCCGCTGGCATGGCTGCCGTTGCTGTCGGTGACACTGACCGGGAAATGTTCCATCAGGCTGTTGGTGCCATCGCCATTGGGATGGCTTTCGTTGCTCTGCAGCGTGTAGCTGTAGCTGACCACGCCCGTGGCCGGGTTGTAGCCGGTGATGGTGAGGATATTGCCAAGGCCGGTGACGATGGACTGCCCCACACCGGTCACCACACCGGCGGTAACCACGTTGATGCCGCCGACACTGAGGTTGTATACCCCATCCGGCGCCACCACGTTGAAACTGCCGCTCTGCGTCAGTGCCGCCGGGTTGTCCGCGCTGCCCTGGGGCAGGTTGGCTTCATTCACGGTCAGCTCACCGGGCTGGACCTCCAGGCCATTGAGGGTGACCGGGTGATCCGGCGGATTGACTGGCGGTGGTGGCGCAAGCGGATTCAATGCCCCACTGTCGTTGCCGTCGATGTCCCGCTCGCCCAGGTAACGGTTGGCCAGCTCGGGGATACCGTTGAAACCTGCCGTGGGGAAACCGATGGTAGGGGCGACGCGCCCTGCCACCTCGGACAACATGACGAAACTGTGCCCGCCACCCAACGCGCCTGCCACGCCGCCGGGGTTACCACCCGCCGCAGTGGGCTCGGCGTCCTCGGTAGGGTCGGCGCCCGCAGCGATGGCCTTTTGCAAGCGCTCGACATCACTGAGTTGCGCCTCGCTCGGTTGCAGGTCGGGGGTATGCACATGGGGTGCGTGATTGGCCAGCAACTCCGGGGTCATCTGCAGGCTGCTGTCGCGGCCCAGTGTGAGTTCGGCACCGTTCTGCAGGCGCACTGCCACGGCACTGGCATCCCCCGTTTCGAGCTGCTCACCGGCAAACAGGCGGTCGCCTTCCACCAGCAACCGCCGGTGGCCGTCGTCCCCAACCGCGAAAACCTGGCCAACCACCTTGCTGACCACGCCGACTAATCTGGCCATGAATGCACGCCTCCCCTGCCGATGGGCTTTTCGCAGATCAAGGCATGCCGGGTAAATCGTGCAACGTTCCGTATGGGCTGTTTGCCGGACCGTCACTGTCACATACGTGGGAATCACCCTCCATGTGACTACTGCTGCGATAGCGGTGATAGGCAATGGCCATTAGTAAATGCCAATTTATTGTCGCCAAATTCCGCTTTCGCCGTCCTCCCCGTACTGCTTATCCGCAAAAAATCTAGAACTTTCTGCAAAGCCCGAAAACTGCCTATCCCAGCCAGTTCGCCGAGCCACCTGAATAAAACAATGTCGTGGTTTCTTTAGACCGCATAAGTTTTTTTTCGCATATACCTTATGAGAAATTCTTCTTAGTTCGCGCGTTAAATGTTCTTAGCTCTGTTGTTACAAACCTGAAACGGTTTGATTCTAATATTTCGTCATTTTATTGACGATCGCAGGACTTTTTAGAGACCAGGGAGAAGTACCCCATGCGCACATTAACCCCCCTCACCAGTGCGATTGTATTGGCTATGGCGTGTGCCAATACGCAGGCGATGTCCATCACCGAGGCCGTGCAGAGTGCCGTGGACCAGCATCCCCAGATCAGCGCCAGCCGCAACAGCCGGCTGTCGGCCGACGAGGATGTGAAGTTCGCCCGCGGGGGTTACTACCCAACCGTCGACCTGGTGGGCGGCTATGGCCGCCAGCGCTCGGACAACACCAACACCCGCGGCTTCAACCCGGACGGTACGCGCAACCACAACAAGGAAACCCTCAACTACACCCAGTCCGAACTGCGCCTGCGGCAGATGCTGTTCGACGGCTTCAACACCGCCAACGAGGTCGGCCGCACCGAAGCGGTGGCCAACTCCCGCGCCTACTACACCCAGGCCACCGCCGAGACCGTGGCGTTGCGCGCCATCGAGGTCTACCTCGAAGTGCTCAAGCGCCGCGAACTGGTGACCCTGGCCAAGAACAACCTGCAGGCCCACCTGCGGGTCAATGACCAGATCGGCCTGCGCAGCGAGCGTGGCGTGGGCAGCAACGCCGACCTCGATCAGTCCAGCGCCCGTCGCGCCTTGGCCGAGAACAACCTGGACACCGCCGAAGTCGATCTGGCAGACGCCGAAACCAACTTCTACAGCGTGGTCGGGCGCGTGCCCGACGAGCTGGAAACGCCGGTCACGATCAAGGGCGAAGTGCCAGGCACCCTGCAGGATGCCCGCCAGGGCATGCTCGAGAACAACCCCTACCTCAAGTCGGCACAGGCGGACATCAAGTCCGCCGAGCAACAGTACGAAGTGGCCAAGTCACCCTTCTATCCGCGCCTGGACGCTGTATTGGCCACCGGCGCCAACAACAACATCGCCGGCCAGAAGGGCCACGACAACAACGACTGGCAGGCTGGCGTCGAGCTCAGCTACAACCTCTTCCGCGGGGGCAGTGACAAGGCCCGCCTGCAGTCCGACGCCCACAAGATCAACCAGGCCATGGACATCCGCAACAACGCACTGCGCGAGCTCAACGAAAACCTCGGCCTGGCCTGGAACGCCATGAACAACGCGCGCAAGCAGACCCCCACCGCACGTGAGTACGCCGAAACCACCCAGCGCGTGCGCGCCGCCTACCAGGACCAATTCGGCCTCGGCCAACGCACCCTGCTCGATCTGCTCGACAGCGAAAACGAGCTGTACAACGCCAACCGCCGCTACACCGAGGTGCGTTACACCGAGGAGTTCTCGATGTACCGGGTACTGGCGACCATGGGTGAGCTGCTGGGCAAACAACGCATCTCGCTGCCGCCGGAGGCCATCGCCAAGAGCGAAGTGCGTAACGAGGCCAGGCTGCCCGACATGCGCTAGGCCTCAAAAAACAGGGATCTTTTGCGTCCACCGCGGCAGGAGTAGGCCATCGTGACCAGCATGCAAAGCACCCAACCGCGCCTGGATGTGGATGATCCGTTGCTCGATGGCTTGCTGATCCTGTGCAAACTGCATGGCTGCCCCGCCAGCCGCGCCAGCCTGTGCAGCGGCCTGCCGCTGGCCGAGCAACGCCTGGGGTTGGCGCTGCTGCCGCGCGCTGCCGCCCGTGCCGGGTTACAGGCGCGGGTGCTGCAGCGCTCGCTGGACGCCATCTCGCCGCTCAACCTGCCCGTGCTGTTGATCCTCAACGATGGCCGCAGCGCCGTGCTGCAACGTTGGGCGGATGACGGCCGGGCGTTGCTGCTGCCGTGCGAGGCCGAAGGCGGTGAACAATGGGTCGAGCGCGAAGCACTGGCCGAGGCCTACAGCGGCCAGGCCCTGTTCGCCCGCCCCCGCCACACCCTGGAAGACGTACGCGCGCCGCTGATTCCGAGGGTCAACGCCTGGTTCCGCGACACCTTGCGCCATTCCCGCTGGCTGTACGGCGACGCACTGCTGGCGAGCCTGCTGATCAACCTGCTGGGGCTGATGGTGCCGCTGTTCGTCATGCAGACCTACGACCGCGTGGTCCCCAACCAGGCGCTGTCGACCTTGTGGGTACTGGTCGCCGGCCTGTTCATCGGCACCGCCTTCGAGCTGGTGCTGCGCATGGTCCGTGCCCACCTGCTGGACCAGGCCGGCAAGAAGACCGACCTGATCCTGTCCGCGACCTTGTTCGAACGCATCACCGGCATGAGCATGAAAGCCCGCCCAGCCACCATCGGTGGTTTTGCCCAGAGCATCCACGATTTCCAGGGCCTGCGCGAATTCCTCACCGCCGTGACGCTGACCAGCATCATCGACCTGCCCTTCGTCGCGCTGATGCTGGTAGTGATCGGCCTGCTTGGCGGCTGGCTGGTACTGATCCCGCTGATCGCCTTCCCGGTGGCCATGGCCCTGGCGCTGTTCATCCAGGCGCGCCTGCGCGACACCGTGCAAAAGAGCCTGAGCCTTGGCGCCGTGCGCCAGGCCCTGTTGATCGAAACCCTCGGCGGCCTGGAAACACTCAAGGCCTGCGGCGCCGAAAGCGAGCGCCAGTACCAGTGGGAGCACACCAACGGCGCCATCACTCGCCTCGACGCCCACGCCCGCAACCTGTCGTCCCTGGCCACCAACGGTACGCTGTTCATCCAGCAGTTCTGCGGCATGGCCACCATAGTCGCCGGCGTCTACAGCATCATCGCTGGCAACCTCAGCGTAGGCGCCCTGGTTGCCAGCTACATGCTGGGCAGTCGCGTGCTTGCCCCGCTGGGCCAGATTGCCGGGTTGATCACCCGCTACCAGCAGGCGCAGTTGACCATGCAAAGCACCGATGCGCTGATGAGCCTGCCGCAGGAGCGCCAGGCGGACCGCCTGGCACTCGAACACACCACACTGCACGGCGGCGTGAGCATCAGCCACGTCACCTTCCGCTACCCAGGCCAGGCTGCCCCTGCCCTCAACGACGTGAGCTTCACCCTCAAAGCGGGCGAGCGCATCGGCGTCATTGGCCGCAGCGGTTCGGGCAAGAGCACCCTGGCGCGGCTGCTGATGGGCTTCCATCACCCCGACGAGGGCCAGGTACTGCTGGACAACCTCGACCTGCGCCAACTGGACATTGCCGACCTGCGCAACCAGATCGGCTACGTCGCCCATGATCTGCCGCTGCTGGCCGGCAGCCTGCGCGACAACCTCACCCTCGGTGCGCGGCATGTCAGCGATGCACGCATGCTCGAAGTGGCCGAGCTGACCGGCGTCAGTGACCTCGCCCGGCAGCACCCGCAAGGTTTCGAGCGCCCGGTGGGCGAGCGCGGCCAACTGCTCTCCGGCGGCCAGCGCCAGGCCGTGCTGCTGGCCCGGGCACTGTTGCTGGAACCACCGATCCTGATCCTCGACGAACCCACCAGCCACATGGACAACAGCAGTGAGGAACAACTGCGCCAGCGCCTGGCGAACTGGGTACCGGGCAAGACTCTGCTATTGGTCACGCACCGCACCTCGATGCTCAGCCTGGTGGACCGGCTGCTGGTGCTGGACAACGGCAAGATCGTCGCCGACGGGCCGAAAGATGCGGTGATCGATGCACTGCGCAAGGGTCGTATCGGTTCGGCTTTGTAGGTCTGCAAGTGCAGCACCCTCTCTGTGGGAGCGGGTTCACCCGCGAAAGCGCCAGCAGGGCCACTGCCGCATTCGCGGGTAAACCCGCTCCCACAGGCTCTCCACTCTCCATCGGAGGCAGCAGATGTCCATTTTCCACAGCGTACGCAGCTACCTCCAAGGCACCGAAAAGCACGCTGAACGCGATTACCTGCCAGAGCTAGCCGGCGCCACCCTGCAGGATTCACCCAGCCTGTCGCGCCTGACCGTGTGGCTGGCCGCCATCCTGCTGCTGGTGGCCCTGGTCTGGGCCAACTTCGCCGTGCTCGACGAAGTCACGGTCGGCGAAGGCAAGGCCATCCCGTCGAGCAAGGTGCAGGTAGTGCAGAACCTCGAAGGCGGCATCGTCACCGAGCTCTTCGTGCGCGAAGGCCAGATGGTCGACAAGGGCGCCACCCTGCTGCGCCTGGACGACACCCGGTTCAAGTCGAACAAGGGCGAAAGCGAAGCCGACCGCTACGCCCTCACCGCCCAGGTCGAGCGCTTGTCGGCCGAAGCTGAAGGCCGCCCTTTCGTGCTGTCGCAGGACGTCCGCGACAAAGCCCCGCAAGTAGCCGAGGACGAAGCGGCCTTGTACGACTCACGTCAGCGCCGCCTGGCCAGCGAGAAGCAGACCCTCAACGAACAACTGCGGCAGAAGACCCAGGAGCTCGCCGAATTCCGCTCCAAGGTCGACCAATACCGCTCGGCGCTGGGCCTGCTGCAACAGGAACTGGACATGTCGGCGCCGCTGGTCAGCAAGGGCGCCATCTCGCCGGTGGAAATCCTGCGCCTCAAGCAGCGCACCGTCGAAGCCCGCGGCCAGCTCAATGCCACCAGCCTGGCGATCCCCCGCGCCGAAGCTGCCGTGGCCGAGATCCGCAGCAAGATCCAGGAGTCCGACGCTACCTTCCGCTCCGAGGCGGCCAAGGAGCTCAACGACAAACGCACCGAGCTTTCGAAGATCACAGCCACCAGCATCGCCATCGACGACCGGGTCAACCGCACCACCGTGGTGTCGCCGGTGCACGGCATCGTCAAGCTGCTCAAGGTCAACACCATCGGCGGCGTGGTACAGCCCGGCAGCGATCTGGTGGAGATCGTGCCGATCGAGGACAACCTGCTGATCGAGGCCAAGGTAAGGCCACAGGATGTGGCGTTCCTGCACCCGGGGCAGACGGCGATGGTCAAGTTCAGTGCCTATGACTACACCATCTACGGCGGGCTCAAGGCCAAGCTGGAGCTGATCGGTGCGGACACCGTCACCGATGACAAGGGCAACGCGTTCTACCTGATCCAGGTACGCACCGACAAGAACCACCTGGGTGGGGATAACAAGCCGTTGCTGATCATCCCGGGAATGGTGGCCACGGTGGATATCATCACCGGGCAGAAGAGTGTGCTGGACTACCTGTTGAAGCCGGTGTTGAAGGCACGGACCGAAGCGTTGCGCGAACGCTGATCGAAATGCGCGACCTGCATGGGTATGGGATCAGCCGATAAGCCCTCGGGTGGCCCCGTGTGGTTCCAAGGGATTTCAAACACGCGCCAAGGTCGATGCGGCCCAGTCGAGGCATCAAACTCGAACTAGTCTGATCCCAGGTTGTGATTACGCTCGAATGTGTCCATCCCCATCGCCCTGATCTGCCCCTCGATCAGGGCCTCGAAAGGTCGCAACACGGGATCGAACCGGCCCGCCCCCTCCAGCACATTCAACGCCTGCACCACCGCCTCGATGGTCGACAACGCGCCCGGTTCCGGCGCCTTGCGCAGCCGATAGCGCGAGGGCGTCACCTGCCCGAGCGTCACCCGCGGCAGCGCCTCCAACAGCGGGTTCAGGTAGAGCATCTTGCGCGCCTTGCGCCAGGTGCCGTCGGGGACGATCAACAGCAGCGGCAGCTCGTCGATGCCTGCGCCATAGGTTTGCAGAACCTCGGCACCGTCACCGGGGAACAGCAGCACCGGCCTATACCCCGGCGAAGCCAGCAACGTTTTGAGGTCATCGAATACCTCCCCCACCCGCAGCTCGGCATTGATCAGCCCGAGGGCTGCCAGGCGCGCGGTATTGAGCGCATGCGACGTTTCGCTGGGGTGCTGCAGCACGACCACGCGGGTACGGCTGTCGAGGCTGGGAATCAGCGGGCAGAGGCAGTGGGCGATCGGGCGCTGACAGCGATCGCAGCGGGGTCTGGGCATGGCGGGCTCCTTGGGGGCGCGCAGTTTGCCACAGGTTGGTTGTATGACTACGGGCCAATTGCGGGGCAAGCCCGCTCCCACGAGTGAGCCCTCGTGGGAGCGGGCTTGCCCCGCGATTGGCCCGACAGTCTGTCACTACCGGTTGAACCGCTCCGCCAGGCTATGCAGGTACTCCGCCATGCGCTCCAGGTCCTGGCTGATCTCGGCCCCCTGCCTGGCCTGCCCGGCACTTTCATCGCACAGCTGGGCAATGCGCACGATCTGCTGGTTGATGTCTTCGGCCACGTGGCTCTGCTGCTCGGACGCCGTGGCCATCTGCTGGCTCATGCCGGTGATGCGGCTGACCGCCTGGGCGATACCGGACAACGCTTCCTGCACCGCCTCGACACTGTGCACGCTGTCGCTGGAGATCTGCTGGCCGCGGCTGGCACTGGCCACCGCACGGTCGGCGCCGGTGCGCAGGCCGGCGATGATGTGGTGGATCTCCTCGGTGGAGGCGCGGGTACGCTGGGCCAGCGAGCGGACCTCGTCGGCGACCACGGCAAAGCCCCTGCCCTGTTCACCGGCACGGGCGGCTTCGATCGCGGCGTTGAGCGCCAGCAGGTTGGTCTGCTCGGCAATCGAGGTGATCACGTCCACCACGCTGCCGATCGATTGGGTCTGCTCGGCCAGGGCATTGACCGCCTGGCCGATATCGCTCACCGCCTCGCTCATGCTGCCCATCGCGCGCAGGCTCTGCTGGGCCAGGTCGCTGCCCTGCTGGGCCAGCTGGTCGGCGTCGCTGGCGGCATGGGCGGTGCTCTGCACGTTGTGGGTGACCTGCTGGATGGTCGCCGCCATCTGCGCGATGGCGGTGGCCGACTGGTCGGTTTCGCTGCGCTGGCGGTCGAGCATCTGTGCCTGGGCGTCGGACAGGTCGGCGGACTGCGCGGCCCGCGACTTGACCCCGACCCCGGCGTCCACCAGGCGGGTCAGCGCGGTCTGCAAACGTGCCTCTTCACTGAGGATCGCCAGGTCGAGCTGGCCCTGCAGGCCGGGGTTGTCGCTGTAGGTCAGGGCCACCAGCGGGCTGGTGAACGCTTTGGGATGCTCCTGCAGGGTGCGGCGGATGGCCTGGTTCTGCCGGTGCTCGACCAGGTACCAGGCCGCCAACAGGCTGGCCATCAGCACCCCCAGTGCGGCGTACTGGGGCAACCAAAGGTAGCCGGCGGCCGATAGCAGCCCGGCACCGATCAACGGCCAGCCGTGACCGATGCCATGGCCCAGGCGCGCGGCCAACGCCACCGGCGAGCGACCGGCGCGCAGGCGCGCGTAAAGCGCTTCGGCACGGCGGATCTGCTCGCGGGTGGGCACCGAACGCACCGACTCGTAGCCGCTGATGCGGCCGTTCTCGTACACCGCCGTGACATAGGCGCTGACCCAGTAGAAATCGCCGTTCTTGGCGCGGTTCTTGACCACCCCCATCCAGGGCTTGCCTTGCTTGATGGTGTCCCACATATGGCCGAAGACTGACGGCGGCATGTCCGGGTGACGCACCAGGTTGTGTGTCTGGCCGACGAGTTCGTCGTAGGTGAAACCGCTGATGGCCACGAAAGCGTCGTTGCAGTAGGTGATGCGGCTGTTGAGGTCGGTGGTGGAAATCAGCCGCTGGTGGTTGGGAAAGGTTCTTTCGTGTTCGGTGACGGGCAAATTCATGCGCATCGTTGGCGATCCCTTGCTTATCCAGATGAGTGGGAAATTCATCAAAGCAAGTAGATGTTTAGCAGAAGGCCATCATGTCAGTGGTCAAGTTTTGCAGGAATTTTTACCGACCTGACGGAATGAGCTGAAAACGACATTGTTCAGCCAACGTTGAGCTGGCTCTTGAGCAGGTCGCGGAACGTCTGGATCAAGGGTTCCCGGCTGCGGCCGCGGCGGATGATCAGCGAGAACGGCGCCTGGTAACCAAAGGTGGCTGGCGACAATACCCGCAAGTCGCCCTTGTCGACCCAGGCCTGGGCGTAGTGCTCGGGCAGGTAGCCGATGTAGGCGCCGGAGAGAATCAGGATCAGCTGCGCCTCCATGCTCTCCACTGTCGCCGCGCTGTGCTTGAAGCCATGGCGGGCCAACTCGGCCTGGCTCCAGTAACCGCGCCCGACCATGCGCTGCTGGGTGATCACCGGCTCCGGGATGCGCCGCTCGGCGAACAGCGGGTGGCGGCTGCTGCAGTACAGCCAGTGCTGCTCGCGGTACAGCGGCTGGTACACCAGGCCGCTCATGCGCGAAGAGAAGGCGCCGATGGCCAGGTCCAGGCGGTTGTCCTGCACGCCCAACTGCAATTCGTAGGGGCTGGAGACCGACAGGTGCAGATGCACTCCCGGGTGCTCCTGGCTGTAGGCACCGATAGCCTCGGCCAGCGGCAGGGCGCGATCACCCACCGTGGAGTCGATCACCCCGAGGTTGAGGGTGCCGCGCAGCTCGCCCTTGAGCGCCGCCGCATACTGTTCGAAACCATCCAGTTCGCCGAGCAGGCGCAGGGTCTCCTGATGGAACAGCTCGCCTTTGCTGGTCAGGCTGAAACCACCACGGCCACGGTGGCAAAGGACGATACCCAGGGCGCCCTCCAGCTGGCTCATGTAGGTGCTGATGGCCGACGTCGACAGGTTGAGGTCGCGCTGGGCGTTGGCGAACCCCTGGTGGCGCACCACGCTGGCGAAGATGCGCAGCAGTTTCAGGTCGGGCAGCGATGAGGCCATGGGGCGAGGGTTCCGCGGGCTGGAAATCGTCAGAGTCTAACGCGCCTTCAGGCGGATAGTTCAGAAATTCCTGAAGTAAGTATTTGTCGGTAGCGATTCTTCCGCCGCACTACCTTGCGCAGACTGCGGCGAAATGTCCCTGCCCGCCGGCCCCATCGTTCATCGAGGCGCGCGGCGGCACAGGTTCGAACAAACATAACAATCGACCGACTGATGAGGCCCACCGTGGACAAGACTCTCCACCAACCACTGGGCGGCAACGAAATGCCGCGTTTCGGCGGCATCGCCACCATGCTGCGCCTGCCCCACCTGCAAAGCGCCCAAGGCCTGGACGCCGCCTTCATCGGCGTACCGCTGGACATCGGTACCTCGCTGCGCTCGGGCACCCGCTTCGGCCCACGGCAGATCCGCGCCGAGTCGGTGATGATCCGCCCGTACAACATGGCCACCGGCGCCGCCCCGTTCGACTCGCTGTCGGTCGCCGACATCGGTGACGTGGCGATCAACACCTTCAACCTGCTCGACGCCGTGCGCATCATCGAAGAAGCCTACGACGAGATCGTCGAGCACAATGTCATCCCGCTGACCCTGGGCGGCGACCACACCATCACCCTGCCGATCCTGCGCGCCCTGCACAAGAAGCACGGCAAGATCGGCCTGGTGCACATCGACGCCCACGCCGACGTCAACGACCACATGTTCGGCGAGAAGATCGCCCACGGCACCACCTTCCGCCGCGCCGTGGAAGAAGGCCTGCTCGATTGCGACCGCGTGGTGCAGATCGGCCTGCGCGCTCAGGGCTACACCGCCGACGACTTCAACTGGAGCCGTCGCCAGGGCTTTCGCGTAGTCCAGGCCGAAGAGTGCTGGCACAAATCGCTGGAACCGCTGATGGCCGAAGTGCGTGAGAAAGTCGGTGGTGGCCCGGTCTACCTGTCCTTCGACATCGACGGCATCGACCCGGCCTGGGCTCCTGGTACCGGCACTCCGGAAATCGGCGGCTTGACCACCATCCAGGCGATGGAGATCATCCGCGGCTGCCACGGCCTGGACCTGATCGGCTGTGACCTGGTCGAAGTCTCCCCACCTTACGACACCACCGGCAACACCTCGCTGCTGGGCGCCAACCTGTTGTTCGAAATGCTCTGCGTGCTGCCAGGGGTAGTACGCCGCTGATTGGAATGAAGGCTTGTGGGAGCGGGCTTGCCCCGCGCTAGCAATCGCGGGGCAAGCCCGCTCCCACAACAGCCCGTCGAGCCATGGAAACACCCCGGCAGGAGCCATTCGGGAGGGCCATAGAGGCCCGCCAACACATCACAGGACCGCTGGGCGCGTGAACCCGCCCGGACGGCCGATCTCGCCATAATAAAGATAATCGGGAGACCCCCAATGGCCTTGGACATCATCGTTGTACTGATCTATGCCGCCGGCATGCTCGCGCTTGGCTGGTACGGCATGCGACGTGCGAAGACCCACGAAGATTACCTGGTGGCCGGGCGCAACCTCGGCCCGACCCTGTACATGGGCACCATGGCCACCACCGTGCTCGGTGGCGCGTCCACCGTCGGCACCGTACGCCTGGGTTACGTGCATGGCATCTCCGGTTTCTGGCTGTGCGCCGCGCTGGGCCTGGGCATCATCGCGCTGAACCTGTTCCTCGCCAAACCGCTGCTGCGTCTGAAGATCTTCACCGTCACCCAGGTGCTGGAGCGCCGCTACAACCCCATGGCGCGCCAGGCCAGTGCGGCGATCATGCTGGCCTATGCGCTGATGATCGGCGTGACCTCGACCCTGGCCATGGGCACCGTGCTGCAGGTACTGCTCGACGTGCCGTTCTGGCTGGCACTGCTGTTCGGTGGTGGTGTGGTGGTGGTGTACTCCACGATCGGTGGCATGTGGTCGCTGACCCTGACCGACATTGTCCAGTTCGTGATCAAGACCGTGGGCCTGATGTTCATCCTGCTGCCGGTGTGCCTGTACAAGGCCGGTGGCTGGGACACCCTGGTGGCCAAGCTGCCGGCGGCCAGCTTCAGCTGGACCACCATCGGCTGGGACACCATCATCACCTACTTCCTGATCTACTTCTTCGGCATCCTGATCGGCCAGGACATCTGGCAGCGGGTGTTCACCGCCCGTGACGAGAAAGTCTGCCAGCGCGCAGGTACCACCGCTGGTGTCTACTGCGTACTGTACGGCCTGGCCTGCGCCTTGATCGGCATGTCCGCCCATGTGCTGATGCCAGACCTGGCCAACCCGAACAATGCCTTCGCCGAGATGATCAAGGGCCAGTTGCCTGAAGGTATCCGTGGCCTGCTGATGGCCGCCGCCCTGGCCGCGATGATGTCCACCGCCAGTGCCGGCCTGCTGGCCGCCTCGACCACCCTGACCGAAGACCTGCTGCCCAAGCTGCGCGGCGGCAAGCAGTCGAGCCTGGGCATCAACCGCCTGTTCACCCTGCTGACTGGCCTGGTGGTACTGGGCATCGCCTTGGCGGTGAACGATGTGATCAGCGCCCTGACCCTGGCCTACAACCTGCTGGTAGGCGGCATGCTGATCCCGCTGATGGGGGCGATCTTCTGGAAGCGCGCGACCACCGCCGGGGCCATCGCCAGCATGTCGCTGGGCTTCGTCACCGCGCTGTTCTTCATGTTCAAGGATGGCCTGGATGCCAACTCGCCGATCTACTACAGCCTGGCGATCGGCCTGGTGAGCTTCGTGGTGGTCAGCCTGGCGTCGCGCAAGCCGGCTGCGGCAGTCAACCTGGCCTGACGCCAACCCCAGGGCCAACCCGCTCCCGCATCAGACCCCGTGGGAGCGGGCTTGTCCCGCGATTCGCAGTACCCTCAATGCAAAAGGCCGCCGCATCTTGTCGATGCGGCGGCCTTTTGCCTGGTGTATCAGCGACGACGCGGCTGGCGCTTGCGCTGTTCTTCGTCGGTAGGGATCGGCACCGGCTGTAGAGGTGGCGGGAGCAAGCCCAGGGCGACGGCTAGGTCGTGGAGCCAGTTATACATGCGTTCGTTCATAAATGCCCCCTTGACGGGTTCAGCCTCACGGTCAATCAATCCTGCGATGCGTCATACAGATCATAGTCCGATGTCCTGCATTGCGCATGCGCCTGTTCTTACAGATATGGGCGATTTTGACCCGGATCAAGCGCAGGCGACAGCTTCCGACGGTCGGTCAATCGTTTCGCTTTGTTGCAGTTCGATCCACGCCTGCAGATTGGCCCCACGCATGCCTTGGCGCCACATCAACCAGGTGACCGCCTGATCGAACGGCGTTTGCAAGCGATGGGCACGCACCCGGTCACGCCCCGGCAGGCTGTCGAGCATCGATTGCGCCATCAGCGCCACCCCGGCGCCTGCGATCACACAGGCCAGCATGCTCTGGTACGACTCGATCTCCATCACTCGCCCCATGGGCGTGTGGGCATGGGCGTACCAGGCCTCCAGGCGCATACGGTAGGAGCAACCCTGGCGGAAGGTGAACACCGCCCTGCCAGCCACATCCTGGGCGCTGCTGACCGGTGGATGCTCGGGGCTGGTGATCAGTACCAGCTCTTCCTCACACAAGGGCACGCCATCCAGCCCGGCCAGGCTTGGCGGCCCATCCACCAGCGCGGCATCGAGCCGATGGCTGAGCAGCCCCTCCAGCAAATCGCCACTGGGGCCGGCCTGGACTTGCAGGTTCACTGCGGGGTAGGCCTGGTGATAGCGCGCCAGCAGCGCCGGCAAATGGATCGCCGCCGTGCTGTACATGGTACCCAGCACGAAATCACCGGCCGGCTGCCCGCCTTGCACGGCGGCCATCGCTTCGTCACGCAGGGCCGACAGGCGGTTGGCGTAATCCAGCAGTACCTTGCCCGCAGGCGACAGCTGCAGGCGCTGACGCTCACGCACGAACAGCTCCACGCCCAGTTGCTCCTCGAGTTGGCGCAGGCGCGTCGACAGGTTCGACGGTACACGGTGCAGGCGCTCGGCCGCGCGGGTGATCGAACCTTCCTCGGCCACGGCCAGGAAGATACGTAGTTGGCTGAACTCCATATCTTTCTCCAAAACAGAACAACTTGATCATCATTATTCAATTTTCTTGAAAGTCAATCCGCCCTACCCTGCCATCCATCGCAACCCTTCGAGCAGGAGACGCCTTCATGTCGCCCTTCGTGCAACTGCTGGCCAGCGCCGTGGCCCTGATGATGGCCATGGGCATCGGCCGTTTCGCCCTCACCCCGCAACTGCCCCGCCTGATCGCCGAGGGCCAGTTCGACCTGACGGCAGGTGGCCTGGTGGCTGCCGCCAACTACCTGGGCTACTTCCTCGGTGCGGTGGACGGCATGTTCGCCCGCCAGCCGGCCCAGGTGCGTCTGCGCCTGCACGGCGGCCTGTGGCTCTGCGTGTTGCTCACCCTCGCCTCAGCGGCCGCCGACGGCTTCTGGAGCCATCTGCTGCTGCGCTTCGGCACGGGCGTGGCCAGTGCCTGGGTATTGGTGATGATCACCAGCCTCAGCCAGCAACTGGCCAACGCCCATGGCCGACAGCGCCTCGGTGCCCTGGTGTTCGCCGGGCCCGGTGTCGGGATCGCCGTCACCGGCCTGCTGGCACTCGGCGCGCACCTGCTGGGGCTCGGCTCGGCGGCGCTGTGGCTGATCTACGCGATGGCGGCGCTGGTGATGCTGCTGGCCGTGCTGCGGTGGTTGCCACGGGCCCTGGAGCCTGCGCCCGTCGCGGCCACCGGCAACAGCGGCCCGACACAGGGCAAGGGTATCGGCCGCCTGGCACTGGTGTATGGGCTGTACGGCATTGGCTATATCTTGCCAGCCACCTTCCTGTCACAGATGGCCAACCAGCAGTTCCAAGGGCAGTGGATGGCCGATCTGTTCTGGCCGGCGTTCGGTCTGTCGGCGGCGCTGGGCGTGGTGGTCGTCAGCCTGCGCCGCCCTGGGCGCACCTCGGCGTGGCTGACCGCCACGCTCTGGCTGCAGGGCCTGGGTGTGCTGGCCTGCCTGCAAGGCGGCAGCATCGGGCTGGGCCTGGGGGTAGTGCTCTGCGGTGGGCCGTTCCTGGCCTGCATGCAACTGGTGATGCAGCGCTCGCGGGAACTGGCGCCCCATGCGACCCAGCGTAATGCCGGGCTGCTGACTGCCTGCTTTGCCCTGGGGCAGTTGAGCGGGCCGCTACTGGCGGCCTTGAGCAGCCACTTCAGTGGTGGCTTGCAGCCAGCGCTGGTGATGGCGGCTGCGGGGCTGGGGCTGGCCGGGGTACTGGTGCTGACAGGGGCCGTGCCACGATCCGCGTCATGCACCGGCCTGCGCCAGGCGGGTTGAGCCTGGCGCCCCTGGCGCTCGCCAACTACCCCACGATCCTGCGCAGTTGCCGCCGCACCCAAGCCTCGGCACTGACCATGATCACCCCCACCAGCACCAGCACCGCGCCGAGCACGAAGTTCAAGCTCAGCGGTTCGTCCAGCAGCACAACGCCAAAGGTCACCCCGAACAGCGGCGTGATGAAGGAGAACACCGCCAGGTTCGAAGCCAGGTATTTGCGCAGCAACCAGAACCAGGTCAAATAGCTGACGAATGACACCACGATACCCTGGAACAGCACGCTGCCAACCGCCAGCGGGGTCAGTGCAAAATCAGCGATCTGCCCGCTCACCAGAGCCATCAGCAGCAGCCCGGCGAAACCCACCGCCAGCTGGTAGAACAGCGTCAGGGTCGCCGGCGCCTCGGACAACCGCGAGCAACGCACCACCACCGTGGTCGCGCCCCAGGCCAAGCCGCCCAGGATAGCCAGGGCGTCACCCAGCAACATGCGCCCATCGAGCTGCTCGAACGAGACGCCTCCGGCGAATGCCAGGGCGATGCCGGCAAACGCCAGCAGGATGCCCAGCCACTGCAACAGGCGCAGTCGCTCGCTGGGCATCATGATATGCAGCCCAAGGGCGGTGAAGATCGGCGCGGTGTAGAGGAATACCGACATGTGCGCCGCCGAGGTCAGCTTCAGCCCCTCGGCGATGAACAGGAACTCCAGCCCGAACAGCGCACCGGCCAGCACCCCGGCACGCCAGGTGCTACCCACCTGACCCCAGCCGCCTTTGAAGCAGACCAGCAGCCCTACCAGCACGGCGGCGATGCCGTTACGGAACGCCGCCTGCATTACCGGGGCAATGTCGACGGCAGCGGATTTGATCAGCACCTGCTGGCAGCCCCAGATCAGGCACAGCCCCAGCATCACCTGCAGGGCAAAGGCGTCAGGGTTCTTGCGGACCTCGCTCATAAGCGGGCCAACTGGGTTTCTACAGACATGATCAAGGGCTCGGCAGTGGCAGACGAACGGCGATTATCAGCCGTTCAGCCCGCCACTTGCCAGCCTCAAAACGACCTCAGGCGATCTGCGCGTTTGCCGAGACCTGGTCGAAGGTGTTTTCGTCCAGCGCATCCTCCTGCCGGTCAAGGACTTCACGCGGATGGCCGAAACCCGGGATGCTGCTGTCAATCAGGCTGAGCAGGCGTGAGCCACGCTCGGTCAGCACGAAGTTCTCGCCATTGCCGCCGTCCTCTTCAGGCCGGCTG
The DNA here is from genome assembly GCF_003940825.1 of Pseudomonas oryziphila. Taxonomy (NCBI): domain Bacteria; kingdom Pseudomonadati; phylum Pseudomonadota; class Gammaproteobacteria; order Pseudomonadales; family Pseudomonadaceae; genus Pseudomonas; species Pseudomonas oryziphila. The sequence continues at coordinate 4,421,331 of NZ_CP034338.1, forward strand.
GCGATGAAGCCACGTTCGAACAGAAGCTTCTCGTACTCGCAGGCGCGGGTTTTCAGATGGTCCAGGTCGCCCGGTGCCTGGCCATTTGCAGCCAGCGCTGCGGCGTGCTGTTCGGCATAGGGGCGTGGCGTGAAGCTATGACCGGCGCCGTTCTGCACCTCGTGCAGCAAGCGCTCGATCAGGTCCCAGTCGTAGCGGCTCATGGAATGGCCTCCTGCAATGAACGGATGGGTTACACAAGGTGGGACCGACAGAAGCCGACAGGCGTTCAGATTGGCAAACTGCCGATGGCAGCCCAGGCAATCTGAACTTTCAAATTGCCCCACCCCTCACACGTAGCAGGATCACCAGGGGCCAAGATGATGAAAAACCTCTACCGCGCCGCAATGCTTGCCAGCCTGGTGTGCGCCTTGCCCGCCTGGGCCTGCACGCCAGAAGAAGCCACGCACAAACGCGAGGAACTGGCCGGGCTGGTCGCCCGGCTGACCGAGCAGAACCCACAGAAAGCCAAAGAGATAAACGACGAGCTGCAAGGCATGGAGCTCGGCACGGCAAGCAAGGACTTGCCGGACAAGTGCCAACTGATCGACAAGCGGATCAAGGAATTGAAGGAAGCCGAGAAAAAGACCTGAGCAGCGCCTGCTTCAGCGGCGCTGCTGGGCCAGCATGTATTGGCGCAGCAACTGGTTGATTCGGGTCTGGTAGCCGCTGCCTTGGTCCTTGAACCAAGCCAGTACGTCTGCGTCGAGGCGAATGGTCACGGTTTGCTTGGCCGGTAAGCGAAGCTCGGCCTGACGGAAGAAGTCGTCGCCCAGCTCGGGGATATCCGAGGTGTCGATCGGCCCGCGAGCGGAGTGTTCATCACTGTTTCTGGAGGGTTTCGACATAGCGCATTTCCTCACGTCGGGTGGCTCTTCTGGCGGAGATGACTCGGATCACATCCCCTTGCCGTTCGGTGTAGGCGACCACGCTGACCCAGGCGTTGATCCAGCCCATGCTGATCCAGCTTGGTTCTACGTAGTCGAACCGCTCATCCTTGAGCACCAGCATCGGGTGCCGGAACATGTCGGGCACTTCATTGAAATCGATACCGTGCTTGCGGATGTTCAGCTGGTTCTTTTCCTCGTCCCATTCAAAACGCATGGGACTTTCGTATTTACAGTTGTACATACGCTACTCCTGCCAGCGAAAACATGCCAGAGGTATTCTGGAAGCCAGACAGCAAAATGCCTGGGCCGAGGAGCAGTTTGGGAAATGGGCTACGCGCGCTTGGGGAAAGCGCGAAATCACCCGCCACCTTTGCAGTGGCGGGCTTGCATCAAAAAGCGCTTACTCGGCCGCCGGCTTGCGCTTCTTCAGCGGCGCCATGCCATCGGAACTGGCCAATGGCGCATTGGCCTTCGGCTTGGCGGTCGGTTTGCGCTTGGCGGCGCCCTTCTTGTCGCCGGTCTTCTTCTCGGTCTTTTTCTTCTTGGTGCCAGCCGCCTTGCCCGAGGCCTTGACCTTCTTCGGCCCGCTGTAGGTACCCTTGACCTCCTTGATGACACGGCGCTCGAACTGCTGCTTGAGGTAGCGTTCGATGCTCGACATCAGGTTCCAGTCGTTGTGGGTGATCAGCGAGATCGCCAGGCCTTCGCCGCCGGCACGACCGGTACGGCCGATACGGTGCACGTACTCGTCGCCGCTGCGTGGCATGTCGAAGTTGATCACCAGGTCCAGCCCGTCGATGTCCAGGCCGCGCGCCGCCACATCAGTGGCCACCAGCACCTTGGAGCCGCCTTCCTTGAAGCGGTCGATGGCCAGCTTGCGGTCCTTCTGGTCCTTCTCGCCGTGCAGTACGAAGGCCTTCACTTCCTTGGCCACCAGATGGCCATAGATGCGGTCGGCCAGGGCACGGGTGTTGGTGAAGATGATTGCCTTCTGGTAGGTCTCGTTGGCCAGCAGCCACTGCACGATCTGCTCTTTGTGCTGGTCGTGGTCAGCAGTGATGATCTGCTGGCGGGTACCTTCGGCGAGCTGCGAGACACTGTTGAGCATCAGGTGCTCAGGGTCTTTGAGGACCTTGCCGATCATGTCGCGCAGGGCCGCGCCGCCGGTAGTGGCGGAGAACAGCAGGGTCTGCTTGCGGTTCTCGCACTCCTTGCACAGGCGCTCCATGTCTTCGGCAAAGCCCATGTCGAGCATGCGGTCGGCTTCATCGAGGATCAGCACGTCCACATGGGACAGGTCGAGGTTGCCGGCGTTGAGCTGCTCGAGCAGACGGCCCGGGGTGCCGATCAGCACGTCCGGCACCTTGCGCAGCATGGCGGCCTGTTCCTTGAAGTCCTCACCACCGGTGACCAGGCCCGACTTGATGTAGGTGAACTGGGAGAACAGCTGCACCTGCTTGAGGGTCTGCTGGGCCAGCTCGCGGGTCGGCAGCAGGATCAGCGCACGGATTTCCACGCTCGGGCCGCTGCGGTCGACCAGGCGGTTGAGCAGTGGCAGGACGAATGCAGCGGTCTTGCCGCTGCCGGTCTGTGCCGTCACCCGCAGGTCACGCCCTTGCAGGGCCAGGGGAATGGCCGCTGCCTGCACCGGAGTCGGCTCGACAAATTTCAGCTCGGCCACGGCTTTGAGCAGGCGTTCGTGCAGGGCGAATTGGGAAAACACGGGGGTAACCTCGGGCAAGTGCGAAAAATTCAAGTTGCATAGGGTAACGTTTTCCGCCGCCAGAACCGAATTTCTTTTGGCAACTTTGCGCCGATCCACGCTCTAATGCCGTTTCGTACCGCAACACAGACCGTTTCCTACGCTTATGGACCTCCAACGATTCTGGCGCGATGCCCTCGACCTCTGGGGCACCCTCGACCAACACCCGCTGCTGCACGCCGCCCTCGGCCTGGCCGTGCTGCTGCTCGTCTCGCTGCTGATCGGCCGCCTGGCGCGCTTCCTGATCCTGCACACCAGCCGCCTGCTGGGCCGGCAACCGGCGCTCAGATGGCTGGACGACCTGCGCCACAACAAGGTGCTGCACCGCCTGGCCCAGACCACACCCTCGCTGGTGGTGCAGTTCGGCCTGAAGCTGGTGCCGGAACTCTCGGCCACCGCCCAGCATTTTCTCGGCAACCTCGCCCTGGCCATCACCCTGCTGTTCATGACCCGCGCGCTGTCGTGCCTGCTCGATGCGCTGCTGGACATCTACGCCCGCACCGAACATGCCCGCACCCGCTCGATCAAGGGCTACATGCAGTTGGCCAAGATGATGCTGTGGATCTTCGCCGCCATCGTCATCGTCGCCACCCTGATCGACCGCTCGCCGCTGTTGCTGCTGTCGGGTCTGGGTGCCATGTCGGCGGTGCTGCTGTTGGTGTACAAGGACACCCTGCTGTCGTTCGTCGCCAGCGTGCAGCTGACCAGCAACGACATGCTCCACGTCGGCGACTGGATCGAGATGCCCCAGGCCGGGGCCGACGGCGATGTGGTGGATATCACCCTGCACACGGTCAAGGTCCAGAACTTCGACAAGACCATCGTCTCCATCCCCACCTGGCGCCTGATGAGCGAGTCGTTCCGCAACTACCGCGGCATGCAGCAGTCCGGCGGGCGTCGGATCAAGCGCAGCCTGTTCATCGACGCCGCGGGCGTACGCTTCCTGACCCAGGAAGAAGAACAGCGCCTGGGCCAGGTGCGCCTGCTCGGCGACTACCTGGCTGGCAAGCGCCAGGAGCTGCGCGAATGGAACGAGGCCCAGGGCCACAATGCCGGGTTGTCGGCCAACCGCCGACAGCTGACCAATATCGGTACCTTTCGCGCCTTCGCCCTGGCGTACCTGAAGAGCCACCCCAACGTGCACCCGAACATGACCTGCATGGTGCGCCAGATGCAGACCACCGCCGAAGGCGTGCCGCTGGAGATCTACTGCTTCACCACCACCACGGTATGGGCCGAGTACGAGCGCATCCAGGGCGACATCTTCGACTACCTGCTGGCGGTGTTGCCGGAGTTCGGCTTGAGCCTGTATCAGCAGCCCAGTGGCAATGACATGCGCGTGGGGCTTGCGACGCGAGCTACGCGTCAGGAACTGGCCTGAAGCCATCGCGGGGCAAGCCCGCTCCCACAAACACCGTGGGAGCGGGCTTGCCCCGCGATAAGGCCATTAAAGCCTGACAATCAACGCGATGCTGGCTGCACAGTACGTTGCCCGCCCAACCGGCTCATCCACACCGACGCCAGGATGATCGAGCCGCCGATGGCCAACCGCCCCAGCGGTTCGTCCTGGTTCCAGATCAGCAGGTTCAGCAGCAGCCCCACCGGCACATGCAGGTTGTTCATCACCGCCAGGGTGCCGCCGGATACCAGGCAGGCGCCCTTGTTCCACCAGTACAGGCCAAGCGCAGTCGGGCACAGCCCAAGGAACAACAGCACCAGCCACTGGGTGTCGGTGCTCGGCAGGTGCTGGGCGTTGCCGAACAGCAGGAAGGCCGGCAGCACCACCAGCAGCGCGCCAAGGTAGAAATAGCCGAAACGTCGGTAGTGCGGCAGGTCGCTGGGGTGGCGGGCCACCAGATGGCGGTACAGCACCTGGCCGGCGGCATAGGTGAAGTTGGCCAGCTGCAACAGCAAAAAGCCCACGAAGAACTCACCCGTGACACTGTCGAAACGGATCACCGCCGCGCCGGCCACGGCCACCAGCGCAGCCAGCAGCGCCCACGGGTTGAAGCGCCGATTCAGGGCGTCCTCGATCAAGGTCACGTGCAGCGGTGTGAGGATGGTGAACAGCAGCACTTCAGGCACGGTCAGCACGCGGAAGCTCAGGTACAGGCACACGTAGGTAATACCGTACTGCAGCGCGCCGATCAGCAACATGGAACGCATGAAGCGCGGTTCGACCTGGCGCCAGCGGGTCAACGGCAGGAACACCAGCCCGGCCAGCAGCACCCGGGCCAGCACGGCAAAGTAGCTGTCGACGTGGCCGGCCAGGTATTCGCCGATCAGGTTGAAAGAGTACGCCTGGATCAGCGCGACGATTATCAGGTAGCCCATGGTGGCCTCTCGTGGATCAAGGCGGCGACCTTAGCGGGTTGGGCCTGGCCAGTTCAACCATGGGGATTGTGGGGCTGCTGTGCAGCCCATCGCCGGCAAGCCGGCTCCCACACCGGCCGTGCAGTTCTCAAGACCTGTGCTGTATCTGTGGGAGCCGGCTTGCCGGCGAAAGGGCTGCAAAGCGGCCCCGATACAGGACAGTTGCTCCCATGCCGACCGCAGGTCATGCGCCATTTCCTGCCAACTTCCTGCGAGCAAAAAAAACCCGGCCATCGCAATGACCGGGCAGGTACACCCAAAGGAGCAACAAGGTGTCAGGGTTGGGAATTCGTTGAACCTCAGGCCACCGCGGCCAGCTTGGCCTTGGCCTGGTTCAGGCCCTTCTCGTGGAACTCGCCGCTCATGTTCAGGCCTTCGGCGTGGATGAAGTCCACATCATGGATGCCGATGAAGGCCATCACCTGGCGCAGGTAAGGTTCCTGGTGATCGCTGCTGGCGCCGGCATGGATGCCGCCACGGGCGGTCAGGACGATGGCGCGTTTGCCGGTCAGCAGGCCTTGCGGGCCGGTCGGGGTGTACTTGAAGGTGATCCCGGCACGCAGCACGTGGTCGAGCCAGGCCTTGAGGGTGCTGGGGATGGTGAAGTTGTACATCGGTGCCGCCATCACCAGCACGTCGGCTGCCAGCAGTTCGTCGGTCAGTGCGTTGGAACGAGCCAGGGCCTCGAGCTCAGCGGCGCTGCGCTGTTCTTCAGGCTTCATCCAGCCGCCCAGCAGGTTGGCATCCAGGTGTGGCACCGGGTCCACGGCCAGGTCACGGACCTTGATCTCGTCAGCAGGGTGCGCCGCTTGCCATTGCGCAATGAAATCCTGGGTCAGTTGACGGGAAACGGAATCCTGCTGGCGGGCGCTGCTTTCGATGATCAGTACGCGGGACATGGGTGCCTCCATCGGCGGTAAAGGGTGGCGATTCGATGGAGGTGAGATTAAGGGTTGACCTATCGATAAAAAAGCGTAAAAAGTGGGACCAATCTATCGATGAATCCGTTTTATTCCGCTTTGCAGTCCACCTGGATGCGCAACTTGAGAATCTCGCGGTTGAACTTCGCCGTTACATCGACGCTCTTGCCCGCCGGCACATTGACCCGGCGCACGCGCGGCGCCTCGGGGCCATTGCGGAACGTGACCTTGCACGCCGCCGGCACCTGCCCATAGTTGTTGAGGTTGATCGAACCGATGTCATAGGTGGTGTCATAGGCGGTGTAGTCGACCTTGACCCCGTCGGTCTGTTTCTCCACATCGATGGGGTAGGCCATGGCCCCCAGGGGCAGGCACAACAGCAAAGCCGCACAACATTTCTTCATACCGGCGCTCTCCTTGAGAAGAGCGCAGCTTAGGACAACAGGAGCCCTGGATGAAAGCGCCGCGCGTAACCCTGGATCAGTGGCGGACCCTGCAGGCGGTGGTCGATCACGGCGGCTTCGCCCAGGCCGCCGAAGCGCTGCACCGCTCGCAGTCATCGGTGAGCTACACCGTGGCGCGCATGCAGGAGCAACTGGGCGTGCCGCTGCTGCGCATCGACGGGCGCAAGGCCGTGCTCACCGAGGCCGGCAGCGTGCTGTTGCGCCGCTCGCGGCAGCTGGTCAAGCAGGCCAGCCAACTGGAAGACCTGGCCCACCACATGGAACAGGGCTGGGAGGCCGAAGTGCGCCTGGTGGTGGACGCCGCCTATCCCAGTGCCCGCCTGGTACGCGCCCTCAGTGCGTTCATGCCGCAAAGCCGCGGCTGCCGGGTGCGCCTGCGTGAAGAAGTGTTGTCCGGGGTCGAGGAAGTGCTGCACGAAGGCATCGCCGACCTTGCCATCAGCAGCTTCAACATCGGTGGTTATCTGGGCACCGAGCTCAGCCCGGTGGAGTTCGTCGCCGTCGCCCATCCCGAGCACGCCCTGCACCGCATGGGCCGTGAGATCACCTTCCAGGACCTGGAAAGCCAGCTGCAGGTGGTGATCCGCGACTCCGGCCGCGCCCAACCGCGCGACGTCGGCTGGCTGGGCGCCGAGCAGCGCTGGACGGTGGGCAGCCTGGGCACCGCCACCACCTTCGTCAGCAGCGGCCTGGGCTTTGCCTGGCTGCCCCGGCACATGATCGAACGCGAGCTGCGCGATGGCGTGCTCAAGCCTTTGCCACTGGATCAGGGTGGCAGCCGCCACCCGCTGTTCTACCTTTATTCGAGCAAGGAAAAGACCCTGGGCCCGGCCACGCAGATTCTCATCGAGTTGCTGCGCAACTTCGACACCGCGCCGCTGGACGTGCCCTTCGCAGCCCCCCCGCAAGCCTGAGAGGACCGCGCCCATGGCCTGTTTCGAACATGACGGATGCCTGCTGCATTACGAGGAACATGGCCAGGGCGAGCCCCTGGTGCTGCTGCACGGGCTGGGTTCGAGCAGCCAGGACTGGGAGCTGCAGGTACCTGAGTTCAGCCGCCATTACCGGGTCATCCTCATGGACATCCGCGGCCACGGCCAATCCTCAAAACCGCGGCGCGGCTACCACATCAAGACCTTCAGCGAAGACCTGCTGGCCCTGCTCCAGCACCTTGGCACCGGCCCCGTGCACTTCGTGGGCCTGTCGATGGGCGGCATGGTCGGCTTCCAGTTCGCCGTCGACCACCCCGCCTGGCTGCGCAGCCTGTGCATCGTCAACAGTGCGCCGGAAGTCAAACGCCGCACCCGCAGCGACTGGGTCTGGTGGCTCAAGCGCTGGGGCCTGGCGCGTCTGCTCAGCGTCGAAACCGTGGGCAAGGGCCTGGCCGCCAGACTCTTTCCCAAACCCCAGCAGGCCGAACTGCGGCGCAAGATGGCCGAACGCTGGGCACGCAACGACAAACGCGCGTATCTCAAAAGCTTCGACGCCATCGTCGACTGGGGCGTGCAGGAACGCATCGGGCAGATCGCCTGTCCTACCCTGGTGATCGCCGCCGACCACGATTACACACCGATACAACTCAAGGAGCGTTACGTCGCCCTGATGCCGCACGCCCGACTGGCGGTCATCGAGGATTCCCGGCACGCTACGCCCCTGGACCAACCCGCAGTTTTCAACCGTACCCTGCTGCCTTTCCTCGCAGCCGCTTCCACCTCTCAAGGATCTTTGAGCCCATGCTGAAAAAACTCCTGCTGACCGCCTGCTCGGTCGCCTTCGCCACCAGCGTCATGGCCTCCGACAAGACGCCACACGTGTTGCTGGATACCAGCTTCGGCCAGGTCGAGATCGAGCTGAACGCTGAAAAAGCGCCTATCAGTACGAAGAATTTCCTGCAGTACGTCGACAGCGGTTTCTATAACAATACGATCTTCCACCGCGTGATCCCGGGCTTCATGGTCCAGGGCGGCGGTTTCACCGACCAGATGGTGCAGAAGAGCACCAAAGACCCGATCCGCAACGAAGCCAGCAATGGCCTGCAGAACACCCGTGGCACCTTGTCCATGGCCCGTACCTCCGACCCGAATTCGGCCACCAGCCAGTTCTTCATCAACGTGGCCGACAACGATTTCCTCAACCCCGGGCGTGACCGTGGTTACGCGGTGTTCGGCAAGGTCACCAAGGGCATGGAAGTGGTCGACCAGATCGTCAACTCGCCAACCACCGTCAAGAAAGGCATGCGCGACGTGCCGGCCGACCCGGTGTACATCAAGTCAGCCAAACGTATCGACTGACCGCAGGCTTCACAAGGATGTGGACCGCCTGAGGGTCGGATGGAACAGGAGTTACCTCACCCATGCTGTACCGTCGTTTCGAGCAATTGATCGACATCTTCCGCGAGGCGCCGAGCGAGGCGCCGCCCGGCAAGGTCTGGCCCTTCTACCTCTATTACCTGCGCCAGGTGTGGCCCAGCTTCCTCGCCCTGCTGATCGTCGGCCTGTTCGCCTCGCTGATCGAGGTGGCGATGTTCAGCTACCTGAGCCGGATCATCGACCTGGCCCAGGGCACGCCCAACGCCAACTTCTTCAGCGCGCACAGCGCTGAGCTGATCTGGATGCTGGTGGTCATCCTGCTGCTGCGGCCGCTGTTCTTCGGCCTGCACGACCTGCTGGTGCACCAGACCATCAGCCCGGGCATGACCAGCCTGATCCGCTGGCAGAACCACACCTATGTGCTCAAGCAGAGCCTGAATTTCTTCCAGAGCGACTTCGCCGGGCGCATCGCCCAACGCATCATGCAAACCGGCAACTCCCTGCGCGACTCGGCAGTACAGGCGGTGGACGCGCTCTGGCATGTGCTGATCTACGCCATAAGCTCGCTGGTACTGTTCGCCGAAGCCGACTGGCGGCTCATGCTGCCGCTGCTGGTATGGATCGCCTGCTACATCGCGGCGTTGTACTACTTCGTGCCCCGGGTGAAAGAGCGCTCGGTGATCTCCTCCGACGCCCGCTCCAAACTGATGGGCCGCATCGTCGACGGCTACACCAACATCGCCACCCTCAAGCTGTTCGCCCACACCGACTACGAACAGCAGTATGCCCGTGAAGCGATCCGCGAGCAGACCGAAAAAACCCAACTGGCCGCGCGGGTCGTCACCAGCATGGACGTCGTCATCACCTCGCTCAACGGCCTGTTGGTGGTCGCCACCACAGGGCTGGCGCTGTGGTTGTGGAGCCAGTCGCTGATCACCGTCGGCGCCATTGCCCTGGCCACGGGCCTGGTGATCCGCATCGTCAACATGTCGGGCTGGATCATGTGGGTGGTCAACGGCATCTTCGAAAACATCGGCATGGTCCAGGACGGCCTGCAGACCATCGCCCAGCCGGTAACGGTCAGCGACCAGCCCGATGCGCCGGCACTGAAAGTCAGCCAGGGCGCGGTACGTTTCGAGCACGTGGGCTTTCACTATGGCAAGGGCAGCCAGGTCATCGATGCGCTCAACCTGGACATCCGCCCCGGCGAAAAGATCGGCCTGATCGGCCCGTCCGGCGCCGGCAAGTCGACCCTGGTCAACCTGCTGCTGCGCCTGTATGACGTGCAGGCCGGGCGCATTCTCATCGACGGCCAGAACATCGCCGAGGTCAACCAGGCCAGCCTGCGCGCACAGATCGGCATGATCACTCAGGACACCTCGCTGCTGCACCGCTCGATCCGCGACAACCTGCTGTACGGTCGCCCCGATGCCACTGATGAAGAAGTGTGGGAAGCGGTGCGACGGGCAAAGGCCGACGAGTTCATCCCGCAGTTGTCCGACGCCCAGGGCCGCACCGGCTTTGACGCCCATGTCGGCGAGCGCGGGGTCAAGCTCTCCGGCGGTCAACGCCAGCGCATCGCCATTGCCCGGGTGCTGCTGAAGAACGCACCAATCCTGGTCATGGACGAAGCCACCTCAGCGCTGGACTCGGAGGTCGAGGCAGCGATTCAGGAGAGCCTGGAGACGCTGATGCAGGGCAAGACAGTGATCGCCATCGCCCACCGCCTGTCGACCATCGCCCGCATGGACCGCCTGGTGGTGCTGGACAAAGGGCATATCGTCGAAAGCGGCAGCCACAGTGAACTGCTGGCCCAGCACGGGCTGTATGCGCGGCTGTGGCATCACCAGACCGGTGGCTTCGTCGGCGTCGACTGACCGTGCATGTCGCCTCAAGCTCGCGCCCACCCTGCCGACATATGTTGTCGTACAACAACATGAGGGCCCTGGTGGGCCGGCGAGGTGGTAATGCTGTTACGCCAATGGAACATCGCGCCCCGAGCAACATCGGGGTTCGCCTGCATTGCACTGATGGTTGCCTTACTTGGCATGTTCTCCCTTGCCAAGATGGACGACATCCGTGACTCGGCCACGGCCATGGAAGAAAACTGGGTGCCCAGCATCCGCACCGTGGACACCATTCGCGAAAACATGCTGCGGGTACGAACCATCTCGTTGCGCGTTGCTCTCGACCCGAACCCGGCCAACGTCGACACCTATGTCAGCCAGTACGAAGCCCGCAACAAGGTCCTGATGCAGAACATCAAGGACTACGAGGCGTTCGTCGACACCCCTGAAGAATCCCGCATCTACCAGCAGTTCCAGCGCGACTTCGCGACTTACCAGAAAGGCATGGCCGACTCCTTCTCGCTGGCCCGGCGCGGCGACATCGTCGCCCTGCACAAACTGGTGCTGGTCGACATGAAGCCGGTCGTCGACGGCACCGGCGCGCAATTGGCCGAGCTGGGCGAACTTTATGCCAAGAGCATCGAACGCGAGGGTAACCAGGCGGCCGAGCGTTATGACCAGTCCCGAGCCATCGTCATCGGCGTGATCCTGCTGGCCGCACTGTTCACAGTCACCCTGGCCTGGCTGCTCACTCGCAGCATCGTGCAGCCGCTCAAGGATGCGGTACTGGCAGCCAAGCAAGTGGCCGAGGGCAACCTGAGCAATGCCATCGCCGCCAGCGGCAACGACGAAGTCAGCCAGTTGCAGCACTCACTGGCACAGATGCGCGACCGCCTGCGCGACACCCTGGGCGAGATATCCGGCTCCTCCACGCAACTGGCGGCGGCGTCCGAAGAGCTGCACGCGGTCACCGAGGAAGCCGGACGCGGCATCACTCGCCAGCACGACGAAATCGAGCAGGCCGCCACCGCCGTCAACGAAATGAGCACAGCGGTCGAAGAAGTGGCGCGCAATGCCGTGTCCACCTCCGAAGCCTCGCGACAATCGACCCAGTCGGCGCAGCAGGGCCAGGCCCGGGTGTCGCAGACCATCGAGGCGATCAGCGACCTGGCCGAAGAAGTGGCAGCCTCCGCTGCGCTGGTGGGGCAACTGGCCGAACAGTCCCAGAAAGTGGGCACGGTGTTGGATGTGATCCGCGCCATCGCCGAGCAGACCAACCTGCTGGCGCTCAACGCGGCCATCGAGGCCGCCCGTGCCGGTGAGTCGGGCCGCGGCTTCGCCGTGGTAGCTGACGAGGTGCGCGCGCTGGCCCATCGCACCCAGAACTCGACCCAGGAGATCGAGCAGATGGTATCGCTGATGCGCAGCGGCGCCAGCCAGGCACTGACCGCCATGCAGACCAGCAGCACCCGCGCCCGCGATACTCGCGAACTGGCCCAGAGCGCTGGCCACGCGTTACAGGAGATCACCTCGGGGATCAGCGAGATGTACGAGCGCAACCTGGTGATCGCCAGTGCCGCCGAAGAGCAGGCACAGGTGGCCCGAGAGGTGGACCGCAACCTCACCAACATCCGCGACCTGTCGGTGCAGAGCGCCACGGGTGCGCAGCAGACCAATGCCTCGAGCCAGGAGCTGTCGCGCCTGGCAAGCGGGCTCAATGGGTTGGTCAAGCGCTTTACCCTTTGAGGGCCCATGGGGCTGCTTTGCAGCCCTTTCGCGACACAAGGCCGCTCCTGCAGGGGATCGCGTGTACCTGTAGGAGCGGCCTTGTGCCGCGAAAGGGCCGCAAAGCGGCCCTGACAATCTCAAGCCTTGCGATAAGGCAGCGCTGCCTTCGCCTGCTCGGCATACCCCAGCACCCCGGCCCGCTCCTGCAACAGGAAATCCTCCACCGCCCGTCGCAACCCCGGGTGCAGCAGGTAGTGCCACGAACGGGTAATCACCGGCTCGAACCCTCGAATCAGCTTGTGCTCACCCTGTGCCCCGGCATCGAAACGCTGCAGCCCTTCGGCAATGGCAAAGTCCATGCCCTGGTAGAAACAGGTCTCGAAATGCAGGCGGTCGAACTCGTCCAGGCAGCCCCAGTAACGGCCGTAGAGGCTGTCGCCCCCCACCAGGCTCAAAGCCATGGCCACCTCGCGACCATTCTGCCGGGCAATCACCACCCGGATCGCCTCAGGCATGCGCGCGGCAATCAGGCTGAAAAAATCGCGGGTCAGGTAGGGTGAACGGCGGCGCACGGTGTAGGTGTTGGCGTAGCACAAGTAGACGAAGTCCCACTGCGCCTCGCTCAGTTGGTCGCCCCGGTACCACTCGAACTCGATGCCATGCGCCGTCACCTGCTCGCGCTCCTTGCGCATCTGCTTGCGCTTGCGCGAGCTGAGCGTGTCGAGGAAGTCCTGGAAGTCGCGGTAACCCCGGTTGCGCCAGTGGAATTGGCAGCCCAGGCGCTCCATCCAGCCCGGCAGGCCAACCACCATCTCGTCCAAGGCACTGTCGGTGAAGTTGATATGCGCCCCGGACAACCCACCCTTGCCCAGGTATTCCGGCAGTGCCTGCAACATCAGCAGGGCGTCGCCGGGCTCGGTACTCAACAGGCGCGGCCCGCTGACCGGGCTGAACGGCACAGCGCCGAGCAGCTTGGGGTAGTAGGCGATGCCGGCACGTTCGCAGGCGTCGGCCCAACCATGGTCGAACACGTACTCGCCGAACGAATGCCACTTGCGGTAGGCCGGCAGCAACGCCCGCACCTCACCGTCGCGCTCCAGCACCAGGTGTTCGGCGGCCCAGCCGTTGTCAGGCGCGACACTGCCGCTGTCTTCCATGGCACTGAGAAAGGCGTGGCACAGGAAGGGTTGGCCAGCGGGCACCAGTGCATCCCAGGTGGTCGCCGGCAGGTCGCGCAGGTGGGCAAGGCTGTGAAGGCTGATCACGATTGGGACTCGTTGAATTGAAGTGGGCAGTATTGCCAATGCAGCCGCGACACTCAATTGAACTGCCGTTCACTTAACAGCAGTGCCACCAATTGGACATTATTCTGTCATTCCCCCCCGCAATACTGGCGCCTGTTTTTCGGAAGCCAAGAACCTGTCTAGCCAGGGCTTTTCCGAAGGCATGCCAACTCGGGGGCGGCCGCATGAGCCTCCCCACTTTATTCAACAGGGAGAACCTTATGCGTCTTGTTTCTACACTTACTGGAGTGAGCCTCACCGGCATGATGCTGGCTCTGAGTACTCCAGCCAGTGCTGCTGTCGACGCCAAGCTGCTCGAAATGCTCCGCGCCAATGGTTCGATCAACCAGGCGCAGTACAACGAACTGCAGGGCGACCTGGCAAAAGAAACCAAGGAAAAGGCCGACCAGAAAGCTCAGTCCGAACGTATGAGCTCCTTTGAACAAAAAGTGGCATGGGCCGCCAAGACCCAGATCAAGGGTGATGTGCGCCTGCGTTACGAAGACGTCAACGTCGACAACCCGATCGCCCGCAGTGGCAACCAGGACCGTGAGCGCGTCCGTGCCCGGGTCGGCTTCTACAGCGAGATCAACCCGCAGGTCGACGCCGGCGTGCGTGTGGCCACCGGCAGCAGCGCCGATGCCCGCTCGACCAACCAGAGCCTGGACAACTACTTCGAGAAGAAATCGCTGTGGGTCGACCTGGCCTACCTCGACTGGCACCCCACCGCGGTGCCGAACCTGCACCTGATCGGCGGCAAGATGATGCAGCCTTGGGTCAGCATGGGCGACATCATCTGGGACAGCGACATCAACCCCGAAGGCCTGGCCGTCACCTACAAGACCAACCTGGGCCCTGCCGAAGTGTTCGGCAGCCTCGGTCACTACAACCTGAAGGACAACGTCGACGGCGACGGCGTGCAGTTCAAGCACGACGCACAGCTGTACCACGGCCAGTTGGGCACCAAGTTCAACGCCGCCGACACCCTCAAGGTCACCGTGGGCGGCAGCATCTACGGCTACGACAACGACAAGGAATCGGCGGCACTGCGCTCGCTGGGCAACACCACCAACGAGTTCAACCTGGTGGAAGGTTTCGGTCAGCTGGACTTCACCGGCTTCGCCATCCCGCTGTCGGCCTACGGCCAGTTCGTCAAGAACACCGAAAGCACCGACGGCAAGGACAAGGCCTGGCTGGCTGGTCTGAAAACCAAAGTGGGTGCCTGGAGCCTGGACTACAACTACCGCGACGTGCAGCGTAACGCCGTGGTCAGCCTGTTCACCGACTCCGACTTCGGCAACGGCTTCACCGGTTCGCGTGGCCACAAGTTCAAGGTTGGCTACGAGATCGACAAGAACTTCGCCCTCGGCGCGGCCTACATGATGGCCAAGACCGACTACTCCAACCTGCCGAACAGCGATGCTGACGTAGACACGCTGCAGGTGGACCTGGAAGCCAAGTTCTAAGCGACACGCTCCACTGCTTCGCACTCAGGCGGGAAATGCTGACCCCATCCAGCATTTCCTGCCTTTTTTTGCCTGCTGGAAATGTATCGGCCCTATCGCCGGCAAGCCGGCTCCCACAGGGGAAACATTTATCCTGTGGGAGCCGGCTTGCCGGCGATAGGGCCGATACAGGCGAACCCGCAGATCAGCGCTTGCGCAGAATCACGCTACCGATCGAATACCCCGCGCCAAACGAACTCAACACACCCAGCGAGCCCGCAGCCAGGTCATCCTGGTACAGATGGAAGGCGATCACCGAGCCCGCCGAACTGGTGTTGGCATAACGGTCCAGAATCACCGGCGCCTCTTGCTCGGCCACCTCACGCCCCAACAGCTTCTTGACGATCAGGTGGTTCATGCTCAGGTTGGCCTGGTGCAGCCAGAAGCGCTTGACGTCGTTGGGCTGCAGATCGTTCTCTTCAAGGTGCTGGCCGACGATCTCGGCCACCTTCGGGCACACCTCACGGAACACCTTGCGGCCTTCCTGGATGAACAGTTTGTCCGCGGCGCCCTCGCCCTCCTCTGCCGCACGGTTGAGGAAACCGAAGTTGTTGCGGATGTTGTTGGAGAACTCGGTCCACAGCTTGCTGCTGACGATGTCGAACTGGTGCTTCGAGGTGGCCTGGTCGGCACGCTCGATCAGCACGGCAGTGGCGGCGTCACCGAAGATGAAGTGGCTGTCACGGTCACGGAAGTTCAGGTGGCCGGTGCAGACCTCTGGGTTGACCATCAGCACCGCACGCGCCTGGCCCAGCTGCACGCTGTTGGCGGCGGTCTGGATGCCGAAGGTGGCCGAGGAACAGGCCACGTTCATGTCGAAGGCGAAGCCCTGGATGCCCAGCGCCTGCTGCACTTCGATGGCGATGGCCGGGTACGGGCGCTGCAGGTTGGAACAGGCGACGATCACGCCGTCGACATCGGCGGCAGTGCGACCGGCGCGCTCCAGTGCCTGGCGGGCGGCGGCCACGGCCATTTCGCAAAGCACCGAGGGTTCGTCGTTGCTGCGCTCAGCCAGGCGCGGCTTCATGCGCTGTGGGTCAAGGATGCCGGCCTTGTCCATCACGAAGCGGCTCTTGATGCCCGAGGCCTTCTCGATGAAGGCGGCATCGGACAGCGGCGCTGCCTCGATTTCGCCGCGCTCGATGGCTGCCGCGTTGTCCTGGTTGAACTGCTGCGACCAGGTGTTGAAGGATTCCACCAGTTCTTCGTTGGAAATGCTCTGGGCCGGGGTATACAGGCCGGTGCCGCTGATCACGACGTTGTGCACGGTCGTTCCTCTGGTCAAAGGCCATCGCCATGCGGCGCAGGCCGGGAAAAGGGCAACATAATGGCACCTTGGTACCAATTTACAGACGAGGGCTGCGCCCTCGTTAGCGGGTAAATCCACTCCCACAGCGACTGCTTTACCCTGTGGGAGCGGGTTTACCCGCGAACGGCCGCACAGCGGCCGCAAATTCCAGCAAGTTTGCCACAAGTTGCAACGGTTAGGCTTCCACCTGACTCCACTGCTTGCTCAGTCGCTTGTCGGAAACCGGCACTTTCGTTCCCAACTGCTGGGCGAACAACGACACCCGATACTCCTCCAGCAGCCAGCGGTACATCAGCAACTGCTCGTCACGCTTGCCCTCCTGGGCATGCTTGTCGGCACGGGCCTTGTACTGGGCCCAGCAATTGGCCAGTTCGCCACTCCACACCCGATCCTTCTGCACCTGCGACCCCAGCTTCTCCAGGCGCAGTTCCACCGCCTTGAGATAACGTGGCAGTTCCTTGAGCCAGACGCCCGGCGTCTCACGCACGAAGCCCGGGTAGACCAGGTTGGCCAGTTGCTGCTTGATGTCATTCAGCGCCACCGCCTGGCTCAGGTCAATCTTGCCCTTGAAGCGCTTCTGCAGGCCATGCCACAGCTTCAGCACGTCGAGGGTCAGGCGCGCCAGGCGCTCGGCATGCTCGGTCCAGCTGCCGCGCTTGCGCTCGGCCAGTGACGCCAGGCCGGCACCGTCGCGGGGCAAAGGGTCTTCGCCTTCGAGGATGCAACTGTCGAGGCTGGCCAGCAGGATGTCCTCGACCAACGCCTCGACCCGCCCCAGCTCGCGGTACAGCAAGCCCAGTTCAGTCAGCCCCGGCAGCTTGCCGCGCAGGAACTTGGCCGGCTCGGCCAACTGCTGCAGCAACAGGCGCTGCAGTGCGCGGCGGTGCTGGAACTCGGCTTCGGCCTGGGTGGAGAAACGCCCTTCGCGCACCGTGCCGTTGTCCTCGACCAACGCCGGGTAGACGGTCATCGACAGCCCGGCGATCTTCTGCTGGGCGGTCTGCGCCACCTGGGTGAAGGCCTTGGCCTGCACCGGCTGCTCGGCCTTCTCGTTGCGCGGCAGGGCCAGCGCCGCCTGGCTGGCGGCGGCGAAGCGCGCGGTCAGCTCGGCCAGGTCACGGCCCTCACCGAGGAACTTGCCTGCGGCGTCGACCACTTCGATGTTCATGCGCAGGTGGCCTTCCACCAGCCCGGCGGCTTCCGCCCAGGCTTCATCGGACACCCGTGCCCCCGTCATGCGCAGCAGTTCCTGCCCCAGCGCCTGCGGCAGGCCGCCCTGGCCGAAGGTCATGCGCGACAGCGCCGCCTTGACGAAGTCCGGCACCGGCACGAAGTTCTTGCGCAAGGCCTTGGGCAGGTTGCGCACCAGGGCAATGCACTTGGCCTCCAGCAGCCCCGGCACCAGCCATTCCAGGCGTTCGCCCGGCAGGCTCGGCAGCAGCGGCGCCGGCACCCGCACGGTGACACCATCGCGCGGGTGGTTGGGCTCGAAGTGATAGCTCAGCGACAGGCGCAGGTCGCCCACCTGCAGATGGTCCGGGTACTGCGCGGCGGTCACCTCGCTGGCCTCGCGGGCCAGCACATCTTCCTCGCGCATGATCAGCAGGTTGGCATCCTTCTGGCTGGTCATCCGGTACCAGGCGTCGAAGGTCGCGGTCTGGTGAATCTCTTGCGGCAGGCGCGCCTCGTAGAAGGCGTACAGCGTCTCTTCATCGGCAAGGATGTCGCGCCGGCGTGCCTTGGCTTCCAGCTCGTCGAGCTGCTCGAGCAGGCGTTTGTTGGCCGCCAGGCACTTGGCCCGCGACTGGATCTCGCCGCCGACCAGCCCCTCGCGGATGAACAGCTCCCGTGACGTGACCGGGTCGATCGGGCCGAAGTGCACCGGCCGGCGGCCGACCACGATCAGCCCGTACAGGGTGATCTGCTCGTAAGCCACCACCTGCCCGCGCTTCTTCTCCCAATGGGGCTCGAAGTGATTCTTCTTGATCAGGTGGGTGGCCAGCGGTTCGATCCAGTCCGGCTCGATCTTGGCCACCATGCGCGCATACAGCTTGGTGGTTTCCACCAGTTCGGCGGCCATCACCCATTGCGGGCGCTTGCGGCCGATGCCGGACGAGGGATGAATCCAGAAGCGGCGCTGACGCGCGCCCTGATAGTCGCCCTCTTCGGCCTTGTGGCCGATCTGGCTGAGCAGGCCGCTGAGGATCGCCTTGTGCATGCGCGGGTAATCGCACGGGTCTTTGTTCACCGTAAGCTGCAGGTCGCGGCAGATCAGCGCCAGTTGACGATGGGCATCGCGCCACTCGCGCAAACGCAGATAGTTGAGGAAGTTCTTCCGGCACCAGTTACGCAGCGGGTTGGCGGTCAGCGCCTGGCGCTGTTCCTCGAAACCGCGCCACAGGTTGACCAGGGCGGCGAAGTCGGAGTCGACGTCCTTCCACTGGGCATGGGCCTGGTCGGCCGCCTGCTGGCGCTCCGGCGGGCGCTCGCGCGGGTCCTGCACCGACAACGCACTGGCAACGATCAACACCTCTTGCAGGCTGCCCAGGCGTGCGCCTTCAAGCAGCATGCGGCCCAGCCGCGGGTCGATCGGCAAGCGCGCCAGTTGGCGGCCCAGCGGCGTGAGCTGGTTCTCGCGATTGACCGCCGACAGCTCCTGCAGCAGGTTGAAACCGTCGCTGATGGCCTTGCCATCCGGTGGCTCGATGAACGGGAACGCGTCGATGGCACCCAGGCGCAGGTGCAGCATCTGCAGGATCACCGCCGCCAAGTTGGTACGCAGGATCTCCGGGTCGGTGAACGCCGGCCGGCCGTTGAAGTCCTCTTCGCTGTACAGGCGGATGCAGATACCCGGCTCGACCCGGCCGCAGCGGCCTTTACGCTGGTTGGCGCTGGCCTGGGACACCGCCTCGATGGGCAGGCGCTGGACCTTGGCGCGGTAGCTGTAGCGGCTGATGCGCGCGGTGCCGCTGTCGATGACATAGCGGATGCCCGGCACCGTCAGCGAGGTTTCGGCGACGTTGGTCGCCAACACCACACGGCGGCCGCTGTGGGACTGGAAGATCCGCTGTTGCTCGGCCGGCGACAGGCGCGCATACAGCGGCAGGATCTCGGTATGGCGCAGTTGCGCCTTGCGCAGTATTTCGGCGGCATCGCGGATCTCGCGCTCGCCGGGCAGGAACACCAGCACATCACCCGGGCCCTTGCCCTGGCTGCGTTCGTGCTGGGCAATCTCATCGAGGGTGGCGAGGATCGCCTGGTCGACCGAGAGGTCGTCCTCGATCTGGTTGCCCTCCTCGTCCTGCTCGCTGGTCAACGGGCGATACCAGGTATCCACCGGGTACGTGCGCCCGGAAACCTCGATGATCGGCGCGCCGTCGAAGTGCTTGGAGAAGCGCTCCAGGTCGATGGTCGCCGAAGTGATGATCAGCTTCAGCTCCGGGCGACGGTGCAGCAGGGTCTTGAGGTAGCCCAGCAGGAAATCGATGTTCAGGCTGCGCTCGTGGGCCTCGTCGACGATGATCGTGTCGTAGCGCTCGAGGAAGCGATCGTGCTGGGTCTCGGCCAGCAGGATGCCGTCGGTCATCAGTTTGACCAAGGTGTTCGAATCGCTCTGGTCCTCGAAACGCACCTGGTAACCGACCAGCGCGCCCAGCGGCGTGCCGAGTTCTTCGGCGACCCGCGCCGCCACGCTGCGCGCGGCGATCCGCCGGGGCTGGGTGTGGGCGATCAGGCCATGGCTGCCGCGCCCCAGCTCCAGGCAGATCTTCGGCAACTGGGTGGTCTTGCCCGAACCGGTCTCGCCGGCGATCACCAGCACCTGGTGTTCGGCCAGGGCCTTCTTGATCTCGTCACGCTTGGCCGCAATCGGCAGGCTGTCGTCGTAACGGATGCTCGGCACGCTCTGCTGGCGCGCGGTGACCTGGGCAAAGGAGGCCTGGACCTTCTCCACCCACTGCGCAAGCTTGGCATCGTCTGGGCGCTTGCGCAGCTCATGCAGTTGCCGCCGCAGGCGATGGCGGTCGGCGATCATGGCGTGGTCGAGGTTGTTCAGCAGTTGGTCGATGGCGTGGTCTGTCATGGGGCTTTTTAATGATGCAGCGGGCGCTGCTTATTCATGATCGGCATTCGAAGGGGCGGGATTGTCGCAGATTTGCCGTTTTTTTGCTGTCTGCGCTGGCCCTTTCGCGGGTAAACCCGCTCCCACGGGGCCCTGTGGGAGCGGGTTTACCCGCGAAGAAGCCAGCACAAATGTTTAGCCGAACACGGAATGAACGTCGCCATTCACTGCTTTAATCAACCTTACGCACCATGTGAGTATCCAAGGCATGCTCCCCGACCCGCTCATCGCCCGCCCGCTGCCTCGCCCTTCGCTGCCGAAGGCCAGGGCCCGTGCCGGCGAGAATCCGCTGGTGCATGTCATCCTCGCCTTCTGGGCCCTGTGGCACTGCCGCCACGCGCGCCCACCAGACACCTCGCTCGCCACTCACTGACCCGTTGCGGCATCACGCCGACCTTTTCAGTACGACCGACCGAACCATTACGGCGGTCCTGTGCGCCCATGGGCGCGAGCGAATTCCACCATGCACTTTGCACCCGCAGAGCAAGCCAGACGCTTCCTGGCCGACAACCCCGATATCGACCTGATCGAACTGTTCATCCTCGACGCCAACGGCGTGCCACGCGGCAAGCTGCTGCACCGCGATGAACTGCTGGCGGTGTTCGAAACCGGCCGCCCGCTGCCAAGCACCATCCTCGGCCTTACCCTCAACGGCGACGACGTGGAAAACTCCGGCCTGGTCTGGGATGTCGGCGACATCGATTGCCGCGCCTACCCGCTGGAAGGCAGCCTGGTGCGCCTGCCCTGGCGCCGGGTGCCGACCGCGGCGGTGCAGGTCAGCATGCACCCCAGCGAAGGCCTGCCAGCCAGCATCGCCGACCCGCGCCACGTACTGCTGCGCACCATCGATGCGCTCAAGGCCGACGGTTACTACCCGGTGATGGCCTGCGAGCTGGAGTTCTACCTGCTCGACCAGAAGCCTGACGCCCAGGGCCGCCCGCAACCGGCGCTGGACAACGACGGCGGCCGACCGCGCACTACACAGGTCTATGGCCTGCGCGAACTGGAACAGATCGAACCCTTCCTCGCCGACCTCTATGCCGCCTGCAAGGCCCAGGGCATCCCGGCACGCACGGCAATCTCCGAATACGCCCCGGGCCAGGTCGAAATCACCCTGGAACATGGCGATGCGCTGGAGGCGATGGATCAGGCCGTGCGCTATAAACGCCTGGTCAAAGGCGTCGCCCACGCCCACGGCATGCAGGCCTGCTTCATGGCCAAGCCGTTCGCCCAGCTGGCGGGCACCGGCATGCACATGCACCTGAGCCTGGCCGATGCCAACGGCAACAACCTGTTCGCCAGCGAGGACAAGGCCGGCACCCCGCTGCTGCGCCAGGCAGTCGCCGGCATGCTGCGCCACCTGCGCGAATCGCTGCTGCTGTTCTGCCCCAACGCCAACTCGTACCGCCGCTTCCAGGCCAACAGCTATGCGCCGCTGGCGCCGACCTGGGGCGTCGACAACCGCACCGTCAGCCTGCGCGTGCCGGGCGGGCCGGCCAACAGCCGGCATGTGGAGCACCGCATCTGTGGCGCCGACGCCAACCCCTACCTGGCCGCCGCGGCGATTCTGGCCGCCAGCCACCAAGGCATTCGCGAGCAGCTCGACCCGGGCGCACCGGTGCAAGGCAACGGCTATGCCCAGGCCACCGAGCACCTGCCCACCGACTGGCTAACCACCCTCGATGCCCTCGAGCGTTCGGCGTGGGCCCGGGAAGCCTTCGGCGAGGCCTTCCTGGGTGTGTACCTGAAGGTCAAGCGCGCCGAATACCGCCAGTTCATGGCCGAAGTGGGCGAGCAGGACTGGCGCTGGTACCTGCACCAGGCCTGACAGACGAATTACAACAAGGAACACTCATGAACGCAGCAGTGAACAAGGGGCCGGGCCAGCGCGCGCCGTCCTACTACAGCGCCACCCTCAACGACCACAGCGAATACCCCACCCTCAAGGGCACGGTGCAGGTCGACGTGGCGATCATCGGCGGCGGTTTCACCGGCGTGGCCACCGCAGTGGAACTGGCCGAACGCGGCCTGAAGGTCGCCATCGTCGAGACCAACCGCATCGGCTGGGGCGCCAGCGGACGCAACGGCGGGCAGGTGACCGGCAGCCTGTCGGGCGACGAGGCCATGCGCACGCAAATGCGTGAACGGCTCGGTGCCGAGGTGGATGACTTCATCTGGCACCTGCGCTGGCGCGGGCACCAGATCATCGAGCAGCGGGTGGAACGCTATGGCATCGCCTGCGACCTCAAGCGCGGCCACCTGCATGCGGCGATGAAACCCTCGCACCTGAACGAACTGCGCGTCTTCGAGGCCGAGGCCCAGCGCCGCGGCATGGGCGACCAGGTGCAATTGCTCGACCGCGCCGCCATGGCCGAGCACCTGCAAAGCCCGCTGTACATCGGCGCGCTGAAGAACCGCCGCAACCTGCACCTGCACCCGCTCAACCTGTGCCTGGGCGAGGCCCGCGCGGCCCACAGCCTGGGCGCACTGATCTTCGAAAACTCCGAGGTCCTGGACATCATCCACGGCCCGCGCCCGGCAGTGGTCACCGCCCACGGCCGGATCGAAGCGCGGCAGGTGATGCTGGCCGGCGATGTCTACCACAAGCTGGAAAAGCGCCAGCTCAAGGGCAAGATTTTCCCGGCCATGGGCGGCATCGTCACCACCGCGCCACTGGGCGAGCTGGCCGCGCAGATCAACCCTCAGGACCTGGCGGTGTACGACTGCCGCTTCGTCCTCGACTACTACCGCCTGACCGCCGACAAGCGCCTGCTGTTCGGCGGTGGCGCCAACTATTCCGGGCGTGATTCGCGGGATATCGAGGCCGAACTGCGCCCGTGCATCGAACGCACCTTCCCGGCGCTCAAGGGCGTGCCGATCGAGTTCCAGTGGAGCTGCGCCATGGGCATCGTGGTCAACCGCATCCCACAGTTGGGCAAGCTGTCGGACAACGTGTGGTACTGCCAGGGCTATTCCGGGCATGGCATCGCCACCAGCCACATCATGGGCGAGATCATGGCCGAGGCATTGACCGGGACGCTGGAGAAATTCGACACCTTTGCGGCGTGCAAGCACATCAAGGTGCCGATGGGGGACCTGCTGGGGAATCCGCTGCTGGCGGCGGGGATGTGGTACTACCAGATGCTTGAAAAGCTGCGCTGATTTTCACTGGCCCATTCGCGGGTAAACCCGCTCCCACAGGTTCATCGCCGCTTCTGAAAACGGCGCGACTCCTGTGGGAGCGGGTTTACCCGCGAATAAGCCGGTGAAGGCTATCAGGCGATCTTCTTCAGGCCCTGCTTCTTCAGCTCTTCATCACGCAGCTCGCGGCGCAGGATCTTGCCGACGTTGGTGGTCGGCAGTGCATCGCGGAACTCGATGTAGCGCGGCACCTTGTAGCCGGTGACGTTGGCGCGCATGTGCTCCAACACCTGCTCCTTGGTGACGGTCATGCCCGGCTTGACCACGATGAACACCTTGATCACCTCGCCGGATTTTTCGTCCGGCACGCCGATGGCGGCGCACTGCAACACACCCGGCAAGGCGGCGAGCACGTCTTCGAGCTCGTTGGGGTACACGTTGAAACCCGAGACCAGGATCATGTCCTTCTTGCGGTCGACGATGCGCATGTAGCCGTCCGGCTGGATCACGGCGATGTCGCCGGTCTTCAGCCAGCCATTGCTGTCGAGGATCTCGGCGGTGGCCTCCTCACGCTGCCAGTAGCCCTTCATCACCTGCGGGCCCTTGATGCACAGTTCGCCTACTTCGCCCAGCGGCAGTTCCTGACCGTTGTCGTCGATGACCTTGCACAGGGTCGAGGGTACCGGGATGCCGATGGTGCCGACCTGGTTGGCCTCGGACGGGTTGACCGTCGCCACCGGGCTGGTCTCGGTCATGCCGTAACCTTCACAGATGGCACAGCCGGTCACCGTCCTCCAGCGCTCGGCCACGCTCTGCTGCAACGCCATGCCACCGGACAAGGTGATCTTCAGCCCCGAGAAATCCAGGTTGCGGAAGGTTTCGTTGTTGCACAGGGCGACGAACAAGGTGTTCAGGCCGACGAAGCCGCTGAACTTCCACTTGCCCAGCTCCTTGACCATGGCCGGCAGGTCGCGCGGGTTGCTGATGAGTATGTTGTGGTTACCGATCAGCATCATGGCCATGCAATGGAAGGTGAAGGCGTAGATGTGGTACAGCGGCAGCGGGGTGATGAGGATCTCGCAGCCTTCGTGCAGGTTAGAGCCCATCAGCGCGCGGCACTGCAGCATGTTGGCGACCAGGTTGCGGTGGGTGAGCATCGCGCCCTTGGCCACGCCGGTGGTGCCGCCGGTGTACTGCAGCACTGCCACATCGTTGGCCTGCGGGTTGGCCTCGGTCACCGCGCCGCCCTTGCCCAGGGCCAGCGCATCGTTGAAGCGCACGGCATTGGGCAGGTTGTAGGCTGGCACCATTTTCTTCACGTACTTGATGACGCTGTTGACCAGCAAGCGCTTGAGCGGTGGCAACAGGTCGGCCACTTCGGTGACAATGACGTGCTTGACCTGGGTCTTCGGCACGACCTTTTCGGCCAGGTGCGCCATGTTGGCCAGGCACACCAGCGCCTTGGCGCCGGAATCGTTGAACTGGTGCTCCAGCTCCCGCGCGGTGTACAGCGGGTTGGTGTTGACCACGATCAGCCCGGCACGCATGGCGCCGAACACGGCGACAGGGTATTGCAGGACGTTGGGCAACTGGACGGCAATGCGATCGCCCGGCTTCAGGTCGGTATGCTGCTGCAGCCAGGCGGCAAAAGCGCCGGACAGCGCATACAGTTCGCCGTAGGTGATGGTCTTGCCCAGGTTGCTAAAGGCAGGTTTGTCGGCAAAGCGTTGGCAGGATTGCTTGAGAACCGCCTGGATATTGGGGAATTCGTCAGGATTGATGTCCGCCGTGACCCCGGCTGGGTACTTATCCTTCCAAAAATGTTCGATCATGGAAGCCCGCTCCTTCAGCAACAGCGAATTCGGTACGCGTCGATGCGCTTATTATTGATATGCGAAGCCGGCTCATTGCAAACCGGATCCTGGGAAAGCGCGCCGAGAGTAACAGCTTTACCAGGGGTCGCCTAGAGGCCGAAACGGGCCTCTCGGTCACAAAAATGACTCAAAGAAATGTACAGGTCATTTTTAGAGTATTTATCCAAAGTGTCGCAATATCGGCTGAAAATGCCGAAATAGAGCCATTACTGCTGTGGGAGCGGGTTCACCCGCGAACTTGGCAGTGGCCCCGCCTACGCTTTCGCGGGTAAACCCGCTCCCACAGGACCTGCAAAGCCTCAGGCGATATCGCGCAGCTCCCGACGCAAGATCTTGCCCACCGGTGTCATCGGCAACGAATCACGCAGCACGATGTGCTTGGGCACCTTGTAGCCGGTGAAGTTGGCCTTGCAGTAAGCCTTGAGCTCGTCAACGCTCAGCCCCCCCGCGCGCGGCACCACGAACAGCTTGACCGCCTCGCCGGATCGTTCGTCCGGTACACCGATGGCCGCACAGCTGGCCACCTGCGGGTGGTTCATCACCACGTCCTCGATTTCGTTGGGGTACACGTTGAAACCCGAGACGATGATCATGTCCTTCTTGCGGTCGACGATACGGGTGAAGCCGTCCGGGTCGATGATTGCAATGTCGCCGGTCTTGAACCAGCCTTCGGCATCCAGCGCCTGGGCCGTGGCTTGCGGTTGCTGCCAGTAGCCCTTCATCACCTGCGGCCCCTTGATGCACAGCTCGCCGCGCTCACCCAGCGGCTGCTCGTTACCCTCGTCGTCGATCACCTTGAATGCCGTGCCGACCACCGGGATGCCCACGGTCCCCAACCGCGCCAGTTGGCCGTAAGGGTTGGTACTGGCCACCGGGGACGTCTCGGTCAGGCCGTAGCCTTCGACGATGCGACAGCCGGTCAAGGCCTCCCAGCGCTCGGCGGTGGCCTTGACCAGCGCCGTACCGCCGGAGTTGGTGACTTTGAGTGCGGAAAAATCCAGGAATTTGAAGCCGGGGTGGTCCATCAAGGCGACGAACAGTGTGTTCAGCCCCAGCAGCCCCGAGAACCGCCACTTGCCCAGCTCCTTGATGAAGCCCGAGATGTCGCGGGGGTTGGTTATCAGCACGTTATGGTTGCCGGTGACCATCATGCACATGCAGTTCGCGGTGAACGCATAGATGTGATACAGCGGCAGCGGCGCGATCATCACCTCCTGGCCTTCCTTGATCAGCGGCTGGCCGTCGGGGCCGTGCTGGGCGAAGCAAGCCAATACCTGCAGCATGTTGGCCACCAGGTTGCCGTGGCTGAGCATCGCGCCCTTGGCCAGGCCGGTAGTGCCGCCGGTGTACTGCAGCACGGCGATATCTTCGTGCAATTGCGGCACCGCTTTGTGGGTCAGCCCACGCCCCAGGCGCAACACCTGCTTGAACGACACGGCCTGGGGCAACTGGTAGGCGGGCACCATCTTCTTCAGTTTGTCGACCACGGTATTGATCAACCAGCCCTTGGCGGTAGGCAGCAGATCGCCCATCTTCGCCTCGATCAGGTACTCGATGCCGGTGTCGGGCAACACCTCCTGCACGCGGCTGCCGAACATGTTCAGGTAGACCAGCGCGCGGGCCCCGGAGTCCTTGAACTGGTGGCGCATCTCGCGTGCGGTGTACAGCGGGTTGGTGTTGACCACCACCAGCCCGGCGCGCAGGGCGCCGAACACGGCGATGGGGTACTGCAGCACGTTGGGCATCTGCACCGCGATGCGGTCGCCCGGGACCAGGTCGGTATGCTGCTGCAGCCAGGCGGCGAAGGCCGCGGAGTGGCGTTCGAGCTCGGCATAGCTGAGCGTCACGCCCAGGTTGCTGAATGCCGGGCGGTCGGCGAAGCGCTTGCAGGAGCGTTCGAAGACATCGACGACGGACGCATAGGCCGTCAAATCCAGTGTGGAAGGCACGCCCGCCGGGCGCTTGTCGTTCCAGAAATCGGCTTGCATTTATTGTTGTTCCTCTGCCGGGACCTTCCCTGACCTTGATGCCAGGTGGCAAAAAGGCGTTCTGCCGACGTTAGCAGTTCGGCCCAAGGTGGCAAATACGCCAAGTGCTGCCATTAACATTGTGAATCTTATTTAGGCCCTTCCTGCAATTGTGGCCTTTGCGCATACACTGTTCCTCGAACTCCGTGCGCAAGGACCCGCCATGCCCCATGACGCCTTCTGGCTGCCCGCCAGCGAGCATTGCAGCCTGTACGTGCACCAATGGCTGCCGGCCACGCCGGTCAAGGCCGTGGTGTTGCTGGCCCACGGCATGGCCGAGCATGCCGGGCGCTACCAGCGCCTGGGGCATGCCCTGAATGACGCCGGTTACGCCCTGTTCGCGCCAGACCTGCGTGGCCACGGGCGTACCGCCGAACTGGGTCACCTCGGCCTGTTCGCCAGCCACAATGGCTGGAATGCCGTGGTCAACGACCTGGGCTTGCTGGCCCAGCACATCGGCCAGCTGTTTCCCGGCACACCGCTGTTCCTGTTCGGCCACAGCATGGGCAGCTATATCGCCCAGGCCTACCTGCTGCACCACAGCGCCAGCCTGCAGGGGGCGATCCTCAGCGGTTCGAACTTCCAGCCTGCAGCGCTCTACCGCAGCGCGCGCCTGATCGCTCGGCTCGAAGCCTGGCGCCAGGGGCCGCTGGGCAAGAGCGCGCTGATCGACTGGCTGTCGTTCGGTGCGTTCAACAAGGCGTTCAAGCCCAACCGCACCGCCTTCGACTGGCTCAGCCGCGACCCGGACGAGGTGGACAAGTACATCTCCGACCCGCTGTGCGGCTTTCGCTGCAGCAACCAACTGTGGCTCGACCTGCTGCAGGGCCTGGCGCAGATCAGCCAGGCCAAGCACCTCGCGCAGATCGATCCGAACCTGCCAGTGCTGGTAATTGGCGGTGAATGTGATCCGGTGAGTGCCGGCAAGCGTCTCACGGTTCTGGCCGACGCCCTGCGCGCGACCGGCAACCGCCACGTGCAGTTGCGCGTCTATCCTGGCGCACGGCACGAAGTGCTCAACGAAACCCATCGCGACGAGGTCTGCGCCGATATCATCGGCTGGCTGGAACAGGCGCTGGCCCTTGGCCGCCCTGTCCGCAGTGAATGATAGGCAGCCTCGCCCGCCCCACAAGGAAGCCCCGATGACCCAGGTTAGCAACACGCCTTACGAAGCCCTCGAAGTCGGCCAGAAAGCTGAGTACCAGAAGTCCGTGGAAGAACGCGACATCCAGCTGTTCGCCGCGATGTCCGGTGACCACAACCCGGTGCACCTTGACGCCGAGTTCGCCGCCAAGAGCATGTTCCGCGAACGCATCGCCCACGGCATGTTCAGCGGTGCGCTGATCAGCGCCGCGGTGGCCTGCACCCTGCCCGGCCCCGGCACCATCTACCTGGGCCAGCAGATGAGCTTCCAGAAGCCGGTAAAGATCGGCGACACCCTGACCGTGCGCCTGGAAGTGCTCGAGAAGCTGCCCAAGTTCAAGGTGCGCATCGCCACCAACGTGTACAACCAGAACGACGAGCTGGTGGTCGCCGGTGAGGCCGAGATCCTGGCGCCGCGCAAGCTGCAGACCGTCGAACTGGTGAGCCCGCCGAATTTCGTTGCCAGCTGATTTCAGTGCTGGCTTTTTCGCGGGTAAACCCGCTCCCACAGGTTCTGCGCCACTTTTGAAAGCAACGCTTAACCTGTGGGAGCGGGTTTACCCGCGAAGAGTCCTCCCAACCTGCTCAAGCGCCGCTCGATGTGCCGCCGCTCCGGCCCCTGCCGGGTCAGCGCAAGCGCCTGCTGCCAAGCCTCCCGCGCCTGCTCCTCATTACCCAGCTGCCAATGCAGCTCGGCCCGCGCAGCATGGGCCAGGTGATAATCACCCAGCTCGCCACGCGCCAGAATCGCCTCCACCGCCTGCAAGCCCACCTGCGCACCGTCCCGACGGGCCAGCGCCGCCGCACGGTTGAGCTCGACCACCGGTGACGGCCAATGCCGTTGCAGCACCTCGTACAAACCGACAATCTCCCCCCAGTCCGTGGCTTCGGCACTGGGCGCTTCGGCATGCACGGCGGCAATCGCCGCCTGCAGGCTGTAGGGCCCGAACGCCCGGCTACGCAGCGCCTGCTGCACCAACTGGCAACCTTCCTCGATCTGCGCGCGATCCCACAGGCTGCGGTCCTGCTCATCGAGCACCACCAGTTCGCCTTCGGCATCGCTGCGCGCTCGTTGCCGCGAGGCCTGCAGCAACATCAACGCCAGCAGGCCGAGCACTTCGGCATCCGGCAGCAACTGCCCAACCAGCCGGCCCAGGCGAATAGCCTCATCGGTCAACGCCTGGGTCACCACGTCTTCGCCCGTCGAAGCCGAATAGCCCTCGTTGAACACCAGGTAGATCACCCGCAACACACTTTGCAGACGCTCGGGCAACTCGTTCAGGGCGGGCACCTGGTAGGGAATCCTGGCATCACGGATCTTCGCCTTGGCGCGCACAATGCGCTGGGCTATGGTCGTCGGGCTCTGCAGGAAGGCACGGGCGATCTGCTCGGTGGTGAGGTCGCACACCTCGCGCAGGGTCAGCGCCACCTGGGCATCGAAGGCCAGCGACGGGTGGCAGCAGGTGAAGATCAGACGCAGACGATCGTCGGCCAGCAGCTCCTCATCGCCGGGATCGTGCGCCTCGCCTTCGAGCAGCATGATCAGCTCGGCCTGGGAACGGTCGAAACGGGCACGTCGGCGCAAGGCGTCGATAGCCTTGAAACGCCCGGTCGAAACCAGCCAGGCCCGCGGATTGTCGGGGATGCCGTCGCGCTGCCAACGCTCGACGGCAATGAAGAAGGCATCGTGCATGGCCTCCTCGGCCAGGTCGAAATCCCCCAGCAAGCGGATCAGGGTAGCCAGGATGCGCCGCGAGTCGCGGCGATAGACCGCCTCGACCTCCTCGCGTACCTGCGCCTGCGCTTGCATCAGTCCGGCATCCGCTGGGTCACTACCTCCACCAGGCGGTCCAGGCTTTCTCCCCAGCCCTGATGAAAGCCCATTTCTTCATGGGCGAGGCAGTCGGCGGCATTCCAGTGCCAGGCACGCGCGGTATAGCGGGTCTTGCCATGCTCTTCGTCGAATGTGACCACGGCGGTCATGAAGGCCTTCTCCGACGGCACCCACCCAGGGCGGAAGGCGTCGGTGAACACCAGCCGGTGCGGTGGGTGGATTTCCAGGAACACGCCCTGATGCGGGTATTCGCTGCCGTCAGGCGCACGCATCAAGGTGCGGAACAGCCCGCCCGCCCACAGTTGCATCTCGCATTCGGGGGTGGTCATGCCGTGCGGCCCCCACCACTGCATCAGCCATTGGGGTTCGGTCCAGGCCCGGAACACCTTGGCCGGCGGGGCATCGATCAGGCGGCTGATGGACAGCTCGTGCGGGGCCTGTAGCGGTTGCGCCAGTGTCATGCTGGTTGTTCTCCTTCAGGGTTGCAGTTCGCGTACGGGCCGCACTTCAACACTGCCAACCCGTGCTGCCGGGATGCCCTTGGCGATGTTCAGCGCCTCGTTGAGGTCGCGGGCATCGACCAGGTAGAAGCCCGCCAGCTGCTCCTTGGTTTCGGCGAACGGGCCGTCGGTGAGGCTCATGTGCCCCCCGCGCACGCGTACCGTGGTGGCCGTCTGCACCGGCTTGAGCGCCTCGGCGGCGAGCATGCGCCCGGAGCCCTGGATGGACTGGGCGTAGGCCATGCATTCGGCGTCTTCGGGGCTCTCGGGCAGGCTGTGCAACAGCCCTTCATCACAGTAGACCAGGCACAGGTATTTCATGATCGTCTCCAGCGTGAGGTGGCGATGGGCGGTCGACAGGCTTCAGGGCTTGAAGTCGAACAGGGCTTTTTGCGTTTCCATGTCGAAGGGTGCCGACCAGTGCTCATGGATGACCTGCCATTGACCCGCCTGGCGCCGGTACGCCACCGTGACCCGCATGAAGCCGCACTGGCTTTCATCGTCGGAAGGCCCGCAGCGGTTGAGCCAGTGGGCCAGGCCCAGGTCGCCGTCGGCATGCACGGTCAGTTGCGCCACTTCGAATACCATGGGGCCGGTGCAAAACCCCATGCACATTTCCCAGTGCGCGCGGTAGGCGGCCTTGCCCTTGAACTGCAGGGCCTGGATCGCATCGAAGGCGAGGATGTCGTCGGCGTAGGGCGCGACGATCTTGTCGACATCGCGGTCGCGCACGGCCTGGATCCAGTGCTCGATCAGTTGGCGGATTTCATGTTCGGCTGCGCTGTTCATCGATGGTTCCTCCGGACGTTAGGGCGACGGTGTTGATGTTGCGTTCACCTTTGGTCGAACGGGGATCGGGCAAATCGACAGCGCCTGGGAGAATTTCCCGTCGCCTCAGCGGCGCTCGAGCGGAATCCAGATTTCCATGACGGCCTGCGGGTCGGCAGGGTCGAACCCGGCCGGGTAACGCTCGAACACCGCGGCGTTGGCCGAGCGCTCGCCGGAGGCAGGCAGCCACTGCTGGAAAATGCCATCGAAGGTCGCCTTGATGCCCTGCAGGCTGCCGTGGTGTTCGAACACTGCGTAATGCTGCGGCGAGAGCGTCAGGTGAGTGAAGCCGGCGGGCAAGCCGGCAGTCGCAGCGACCTCGACGCCGGCCAGATAGTCGAAGCCACCCTGGCCGTCGGGGTTGTAGCACACACCATAACTGTCATGGCCATGGGCGCCGGGCACATGCCCGATATGCGGCCCGAAGCGCTGCCACAGGCGCGGCAGCCCACTGAGATCGGCCATGCTGAAACGCTCAGCGAAGCCGGCGAGGGTCAGCGCCCGGCCATCTTCGTAGCGAACGGGGATCGGGTTCATCATCATTGGTCTCGCTGAATTGACGTGGCGGCCATTGCACCGGGCCATGCTGGTTCGATAGCGTAGCCCAGATCCGCCAGAGAGAAGCGCCCCATGCCGTTGACCAGCCAACCCCTGCTCGCCTGCGCACAGCTGGAGTTGTCGTGGGTGCACGCGCAGGGCAGTGCCAGTTTTGCTCGCCATACCCACGACGAATACGTGCTGGGTGCCAATTTGCGAGGTGCTGAACAGATATGGCTGGACGGTCGTGAACTAGCTGTACCCGCCCGGCGTGTAACCTTGTACAACCCATTGGCCGTGCAGGCTTCGACCTTCGGCCCGGACGGCGTTGAATACATCAGCCTGCACCTGGCGACCGACACCCTGCGCCAGGTGATCGGTGACAACAATCTGCGCTCGACCGACCAGCCCCCGGCGTTCGAGCAGGGCATCCTCGAGCACCCCGGCCTGTTTGCAGCCCTGCTCGACCTGGCCCGGGCCGACGCTGGCGAGCGCGAGCAGGCATTGCTGTTGCTGGTGGCGCAATTGCTCGAACAACCCACGGCCACGCCCGGCGAGCAGTCGGTCGCGGTCAGTCGCAGCCTGGCCGCGATGAACGCGAGCCTCGACAGCCGCCTGGAACTTGAGCAACTGGCGCAGCTGGCCGGGCTCAGCAAATACCACTACGCGCGCTGTTTCAAGAAAGCCACCGGCCTTGGGCCGCTGCAGTACCACATGCAACTGCGCCTGATCGAAGCGCGCCGCCGCCTACGCGCAGGCCAGCACCCGCAGGACGTGGCGCTCGACCTGGGCTTTTATGACCAGAGCCATTTCATCGGTGCCTTCCGCCGCGTGCACGGGGTAACCCCGCAGCACTACGCGACCCACTACAAGGGTGGCGCGGCCAGGATGAATTCGCGGTAACCGGAGAGGACTACGTACAATTCTTGAGGCATTTAGGTCCGAGTGAGCTGGCAACGCAGCACCAGCCTTTTGCAGTCAATAAAAAATCGTGGCACCCCATCACTCTACCTGCGACCAATGCACGCAATCACTATCCCCGAAGTAGACCAACACGCGTCTTGTAGCATCAAGCAGCCAAAATCTAAACGCCGTAGTTTTGTTTATCAAAAGCTGCAACCCTTCCTTACCCTCAAACTTCCAGGCATGCCACTTTTCATCCACCACCAACAAGTACACAAACTCTTCAGGGTGCTTGGATATGCCTCTCCAGAAATTTTCGTCATAATACCTACAAGCCCTCTGTATATAAAACGAATCAAGATTTCCGCAACCACCATAAAAATTCAAATCTAAATAATCTAGCAAGCCTCGCAACTCCACCTCTTCAACCCGCTCAACCTTAATCGAATTGGCTTTAATCTCTTCCTCAATTTCAATCTTTAAATACTCCATATCACCGTCCCTTCTCAGTGGATATTTTACCCCCACTCACATGGACTCTCTGCACAAGTATGTGACCTCTCACACCAACCATCGGGCGGAAGCTGCCGGGTTCGTACACATAGCTGCGCCAGCGGCTTTGGCAGTGCTCGGCCAGCAGGCGCACGCCTTGCCAGATGAGATAGAATTTCGCAGCAACTCCTCTTCAATCATCACTGCCGTGCATCATCAAAACCCTCGTAGAGCTTCATCAGATTATTACAGGCAGCCATTATCTCCCCCCTCCTAGAACCAAAACCCTTACAGCAGACATTTTTTTCACACCAGTCTCGAATATAACAAGCACCTACAAACATATGACAAACAACATATTCACCCGCGAAATCAAACGACATCTGATGCTTGTCACATCCCAGATACGCAGGAATACCTTCCGAATCACCATCGCACCCCAGATATATTCCAGACATACCTAAACCCAACCCCTTGCACTTCAAGAGGGACTTAAGCACGAGATCAATATAGTCCCCCCTATTCAAACCAGAGCCAACAAGCATATCGAACAAACACTTCTCAGGTATTCCGGTCCGAGTGAGATCACTCATACCACCAAAGAGCCCCACCAGCCTCTTACAACCTTCAATTACTGATTCTCTATCAGCAATCACCTCTCTAATACACCATTCCTGTATATACTTTGCGCCTTCAGCCATTGAGCAGACAACATATTCATCCATATACTCAAACGACATGTCAAAGCCATCAGAGCCCAAATAATCAGGAATACTGAGTATGTCGGCATCACACCCGAGGAAGACTCCCGACATTTCGGTACCAACGCCTTCGAAATCAAGCAACTTCTCAATCAGCACTCCAACCAAGCCCACACCATCAAAACTCTCGGAAAGTGTGAAATCAAGCATACAGGCATTAATTACTTCTTTATCGACTTTACTTAG
Source organism: Pseudomonas oryziphila (assembly GCF_003940825.1). Taxonomy (NCBI): domain Bacteria; kingdom Pseudomonadati; phylum Pseudomonadota; class Gammaproteobacteria; order Pseudomonadales; family Pseudomonadaceae; genus Pseudomonas; species Pseudomonas oryziphila. The sequence continues at coordinate 4,456,106 of NZ_CP034338.1, forward strand.
CATACTCACCACCAACAGAAGGATGAAAATTGGTGACCGCCTTGGTATCCCTATCAAGATACACCCTATACCTCACTCCATTATAACTAGCACTATAAATATTCCTCCCATCCCTGAGAGCCTCTTCATACTTAAGACGCGCGGCCCTCAGCCCTCCAAAACACATTCTATCTGTTGGGTGCTTGACATCATCGTAAACCGTCTTCGGACTTTCAAATTGCTTTACACCAATCACAGTCCCATCCCGCTTCAGCGCATCCCGCCCATAAAAAATCTGAGTAATACCATCCACATCGCCTGGAGCTTCCGAAATAATATGCAACTGCATTTCATCCACTACCCTCACAAATTCACTTCGACTATGCGCCCCTTTAACTCCATGTTTTTTGGAAAAACCATCATACCTCTCCATATGTTGCTTTATACCTTTGTTAACAGGCATCCCCCGGTAGGTAAATATTTCCGGACAACACGCCTCCAACCCCAACGGATCCACCCACCCCGTCGGGTTCACACCATACAAATACCCATTAACCCCACCCGCCAGTCCAATCGGATCCGGCGTCAGGTACCGCCCTGTCTGCGGGTTGTAATAGCGGTGCCGGTTGTAATGCAGCCAGGTTTCTTCATCGTAGTACTGCCCCTGGAAGCGCAGGGGGTTGTCGACCTGGTCCACGTCCAGTCGCAGCCCCCAGCATCACTCTGCTCGTGACCAAACCACCTCATCACTATCACCACAAAACACCAACACTTTTTTCTTCGAATCAATCAGCCAATATATAAACCCACTAGTTTTTCCTAGCAACAACTGCAAATCTTTCGGCGCCTGAAACCTCCAAACATGCCATTCATCATCCAGCACCATCAAATAGACAAAATTTTCCGGCTGATAAACTACCTTTTTCCAAAAATCAGCATCATAACAACCACTGGTCTCTCTAATAAAACGAGGATCCAGCCCGCTATACGAAACATAAAAAACATCCTCTACGTAGTTCAGAAAGTCATCAAGCTCCACACCGAGCACACGAACAACCTCAATGGAGTTACTCAACAACTCCCCTTCAATCTCTTTCTGCAAATAATTCATTTTCTATTGCCACTCCTTTTTTTATCTCGCAGCCCTTCCCTACTCACTGGAACCTCCTGCAGCAGTATATGACCTCGCACTCTCCCCCCTCTCTCCCGCTTTCCTTCTGTTTGATACCCAACATGTGGCACCTTAGGCCCCTTAGTACTACCAACCAACTCTGGATCGTCAATATTTACTTCCGCCCCCGTATTTACCCCCTCTTTAACCTTCCATTCGGTGGGATGTGACTTCCCATACCGGTCTTTACCCCATTTCACCACCTCAAATTCCGACTTCGGTACGCCCGTTCGCCTGAATGCTTCATCCAGTGCCATTCTAACTTGCTCAAAAGGGTTGCCCGGCAGGGATCGATAGTCCAAATCTTTTTCTGGATCGAACTTCCAATCACCGTTCGGACAACACGCCTCCAACCCCAACGGATCCACCCACCCCGTCGGGTTCACACCATACAAATACCCATTAACCCCACCCGCCAGTCCAATCGGATCCGGCGTCAGGTACCGCCCTGTCTGTGGGTTGTAATAACGGTGCCGGTTGTAATGCAGCCCGGTTTCTTCATCGTAGTACTGCCCCTGGAAGCGCAGGGGGTTGTCGACCTGGTCCACGTCCAGCCGCAGCACGTGGCCGTAGGCGCGGTAGCGCGCCGACCAGCGGATGCGGCCATTGACGGCGGTCATCTCCTGGGGAGTGCCGAGGTGGTCGAGGTGGTAGTGCAGGGCCTCGACGGGGGTGTCGCCGTCGCGTAGCAGCATCACCATCGGGCGGAAGCTGCCGGGTTCGTACACGTAGCTGCGCCAGCGGCCCTGGCAGTGCTCGGCCAGCAGGCGCTCGCCTTGCCAGATGAAGGCGGTCTCGGTGCCGTCGACGTCCTTGGACACGCGCCGGCCGAAGGCATCGTAGCGGTAGCGGGCCTGGCGGCCGTCGGGCAGCTGGACGCTGGCGAGGCGGTGCTGGCTGTCGTACTGGTAATTGGTGACCAACTGCTGGCCGTGGCCGCGGCGTTCGCTGGCCTGGTTGCCGAAGCGGTCGTAGCTGTAGTGGCAGTCGCCGTGCATCAGCAGGCGGTTGGCCTGCACCTGCACGTCGCGGGGGTCGCCGCGCAGGCCGCTCTGGGCCAGGAGGTTGCCGGCGGGGTCATGGACGAAGTACTCGGCCAGTTCGCCGCGCACGCTGGTCAAGCGGTCGAGCGGGTCGTAGTGGTAGCTGCGGGTGCCGCGGCGGGTGTCCTCCAGGCGTGCCAGGTTGCCGCTGTCGTCGTAGTGGTAGCGGCGCATGAACACCGGGCCTTCCTTGCGATCGACCCGTTGGCTTACCAGGCGGCCCTGGCCGTCATGCTGGAACTGGCTGAGCAGCTCGCCCTGCTCACGGGCCAGTTCCTGGCCGAGGCCATGGCGGTGGGCGGTGAGGCGCTGGCCGTCGAGGTCGATGGTTTGCAGGTGGCCACCGGGCTGGTAGCGGTAGTCGAGGCGGCTGCCGTCGGGCAAGCGGCAATGGCTGACCTGGCCCATCACGTCGTAGCCGTAGTGCAGGGTCGCCCAGCCCTGGTGCTCGGTAACCAGGCGGTCGCACAGGTCGTACTCGTAGGCCAGCGGCCAGTGGCCGTCGTCCACCCGCACCAGGCGGCCCAGGGCGTCGTACTGGTGGCTGACCTGCTGGCCGTCGGGCAGGGTCTTGACCAGTAGCCGGCCTTGCTTGTCGCGGGTGTAGCGGGTCAACCAGGGCTCGCCGTCGTCGCCCAGCTCGGTCTTTTCCAGTAGCTGGCCATTGAGGTCGTAGCCGTAGCGGGTGACGCGTCCGTCGAAACCGGTTTCTTCGGCGAGCAGGCCGTTGGCGTGGTAGGCCAGGCGGTAGCATTCGTCGCGCTCGTTGATGACTTGCGACAGTTGCAGCTGGCCGTTGTCGTAGCGGTAGTGCAGGCAGCTGCCATCGGGGTTGATGCGCCGCGACGGCAGGTGCAGGCCGCCTTCGTATTCGAAGCGGGTCACCCGGCCCTGCTCGTCGCTTTGCGCGGTCACCCGGCCATAGGCGTTGTACTGATAGCGGCGCACACCGCCGCCAGGCAGCGACACTTCGCTCAGGCGCCCGGCCAGGTCCCAGGTGTACTGGGTGGCCGAGGCATTCTCGCGCAGGCGCATCACCAGGCGGCCGAGGGCGTCGTAGCGGTAGCGCCGCGAACCGCCGCCGGGCAGGGCTTCGCTGACCAGTTGCCCAGAGGCGTTCCAGCCCAGCTCGTGCAGGCCGCCGTCGGCCTGGCGGATGGCGACCAGGCGGCCCTGTTCGTCATAGCGGTAGCCGGTGACCTGCCCGCAGGGGTCGGTCTGGCTGAGCACATCGCCCTGGGCGTTGCGCTGGTACAACCAGCGCGCCTGGCCACGGCGCACCTCGCACACATGGCCGTCGCGATAGTGGTAGTGGGTAGCCTCGCTGTCCTCGGGGCGCACCGACAGCAAGTAGCCGGCGTCGTCGTAGCTGTAGAAGGTTTCGGCACCCAGCGGGTTACGCTCGCCGATCAGCCGGCCCTTGGCGTCATAGGTCTTGTGGTGCTCGGCGCCGTCGGCGTCTACCTGGCGCACCAGCCGGGCCTTGTCGTCGTGCTGATAGAACTGCTGGCTGCCATCGGCGTTGTGCACCGTCACGCCGCCCTGGCCGTCCCACTGGTAGCGAGCCTCCAGGCCCGGCACGCTGGACCAGTGGCGCACGCAGCGGGCGTGCCGGCCCTCGCCTTCCCACTCCCAGTAAAACGCCGCGCCCCCCGCCAGCTGGCGCTCGAGGATGACGTTGGCGGCGTCATAGCGGTAGCGCTCGCGCTCGTCCAGGCCATTGCCGGCTTCGGTCAGTTGCCCGGCGTCGTTGTAGTGGTAGGTGGCCAGGGTCGCCACCCGCACCCAGGGCGCCTGCTCGCGCCCCTTGCTGTCGTACATCGACTGCCAGAACTGCTGCTCCACCGTCACCAGGCGGCCTTGCTGGTAGCTCAGCAGCAGGCGGTTGCCGGCGCCGTTGTCGATGTGCTGCAAGCGGCCGCTGTGATCGTACGCCAGGCTTACGCGGTTGCCGTAGGCGTCGCTCAGGGCCATCAGCCGGCCGTCGATGAAGTGCAGGTAGCGTGGGCGCGCGCCGGCCTCGGCGATCACCAGCTCGCCGTCGGTCTGGCCCAGGTAGATGGCCGCGCTGCACAGGCTGTTGCCGATCACCGGGCGCTGGCTGTCCGGCATCGGGAAGTGGGTGCGGCGGTTTTCGTGGTCGCACCACAGCACGCCCTGGCCGTCGGCCTGCAAACGGTGGCACAGGCTGTGGCTCCAGCCGGGGCCCAGGCCGTGGTCGATTTCAGCCGCACTGGTGCGGTACAGGCGCACCCACTCTACCGGCAGCACGCCGAACAGCTCGGCATCCTTGAGGGTAAGCAGTTCCTCGCCGGTGACCATCGACACCGGGCAGCGGTGGGTGGCGGTCTCGTCGGCGCGCTGGGCGGGTTTGTCGCTGGGGGTGCGCGGCTGGCTGGGGGCATCGGGCAGGTCGAGCTCCTGCTCCACCCGCAGCGTGCTGTGGCGCTTGCCGCGCACCACCGACACGGCATCGTCCACGACCAGGTCGAGGTCCTGCGCGGCGCTCTTGATTGCCAGCGGTACCTTGGCCGCGCTGTTGACCTCGACACTGCCGCCGGTCAAGAGCGGCTGGGCGCGTTTGGTATGGGTCGCCAGGGCATGCTGGCGGCTGAGGTCGATCAGCCGTTGCAGGCCGTCCAGCAAGCCGTCGGCCCCCCGGGCGGTATTGCTGGCGTACTTGAGGCCCTTGGCGGTGAGGCGGAACGCCAGCCCCAGGCCGCCGGACAGCACGATCCCCAACAGCACATCCAGCAACAGCCCGGCATTGAGCATGGCGTAAGCCTGGGCTTGCCACTCGGGCGGGCTCAGGGCCAGCCACTGCAGGATCGCGGTGGCGTAGTAGAACATCAGCAGCTCGTCGTCGAGCATCAGGAAGGCGGTGTGCAGCAGGCTGCCGGCCTGGGCCTTGAGCTTGTCGAAGTCGGCCTCGCTGATGAACTGCAACAGTTGGTCGCGCGCGCCGTCGAGGTTGAACAGCAGCTTGACCAGGGCCTTGAGGTCGTCGAACAGGTTCATCAGCACGCTGCCGACACCCTTGGCCATTGCCTTGTGGATGTCGTTCACGCGCTGCATCGACCCCACCGGCGGCATGCGGTCCCAATGTGGGGCGATACGTTCGGCCCACTCGCCGTCCAGCCAGCCCTTGAGCTGGTCGAGCAGGCTGTCGTACGAGGCGTACAGGGCCTGGACCTCGGCCGGGCTGACCTTGGGGTGGAAGTACAGGCGATAGCGGCGGTTGGCGTGGCAACCGCTGATGGTTGCCTGGCCGTTGGCATCGAGCACCCCTTCGAAGCGTTGCGGGGTCTGGCCCGCCGCCACCTGCTCGACCAGTTGGTAGGGGGTGCCGCCGATGGGCACGAAGGCCAGGCTTTCGAAGCGGTGCACGATATTCAGCACGCCATTGGCCGGGCAGTTGGCGTAGCCGGTGATGCGCCGTTCGCCAAGGCCCTTGGCCTGGCGCATCACCTCGTTGCCAACACTGTCGGTGAAGCGCAGCTCTTGCTCCAGGTCCAGCGCCCAGCCCAGCAAGAAGCTGTCCTGCAGCGCTTCGAAGGTGGCGAGGCTGTGCTGGCGGAAGGCGGCGATGCGTGCCGGGCCATCGGGCTTGTGGGCGTCGAGATTGTCGAGGAGGAACTTGGCGTAGATGATCAGGCTCATGGCGTGATGTCCTTGTTCACGTGCGCCAGCAACCGTTCCAGGGCTGGCGGGTCGAGCGGAGCACCCAGGGCCAGGCGCGCGACCTTGCAGCGCAGATTGGCCTCGGGGAGGGCGAAGTAAAGGTCGGCATGGGCCTCGCGCAGCCATTGCATGAGGTTGTCCAGCACCGGGCCGGGGTCGTGGCGGTGCAGGCGCTCGAGTAGCGCGGCACTCACCTGCCACCAAGGGAAGGGTTCGATGTTCAGGCGCTGCGCCTGGCGCAGCGGACGGGCCTGGCCGTTGCACCAGACGCGGCTGAATACCGGCAGCAGCGGCGCCTCGCCTGGCGCGTGGTGATCGAGCAGGGCCAGCAACTGATGGCCGTCCCACAGACGCAGGAACACCGCGGTGCCGTCGGGCAGCTTCACCTGGGTCAGGCTGCGCAGGTAGTCGAACACCAGGGTCGGTGAATGCGAGGACACCGCCAGCCAGCCCCAGTCAAGGCAGCGCTGGTTGCCGCACCAGGTGAGGAAGTCCCCTTGCGGCGCGGCCTCCACCAGGTAAGGCATGGCCTCCAGCCAGCCGGCATAGGGGGTACCTTTCCACAGCGGCTGGGGCACGTGGGAGCCATCGCGCTGCCGGTAGGCGGCCAGCGTATCGGCCTTTGCAAGGCTGCCGAACACCAGGTAAAGCCGCTCACCATCAGCCAGCGGGCTGGCTGCCAGCCAGTCTTGGGGGGCAAGGGATTCAAAGCTCACAGGCACCCTCCTTGCACCGCTCGCATTCCTCGCAGAACGCGGCATTGCGCCGGAAGGTGTCGAGCTGCGCCTGGGTCAGCGGCAGGCCCGAAACCGAGCGTTCGGCCTCAGCCGTGATACCCGGCAGCACTGGCGCGGCCGGGGTGCCGGCGGCGACCTGGCCACTGGAGTCGACATACAGCGAGCCACCCACGGTTACCCCGCCAGCCGCGATCCGCACGAAACCACCGCCCGCCCGTAGCACCACCTCGCTGCCGGCATCCAGCACCAGGCGCTTGCCGGCCGACAGGTGGATTTCCTGCCCGGCCTCCACCAGCAAGGCCTGGCCCAGGGTGATATGCCGGCTGTTGGCGACGGTCAGGTGGTCGTCGCCGCGCAGCTCGGTCTTGCGATCGCCGTGCACGGTGCGGTGTTGCTGGGCGTGGTACTCGCTGTGTACATCGGCCAGCACAGTGTCGTGGCGCTCATGGCCAACGTGGCTGCGCTGGTCGTGGCCGATACGCTGCTCCCAGTCACGCTGGGCGTGGATGTAGATCTGCTCCTGGCCGGCGCGGTCCTCGATACGCAGCTCGTTGTGGCCTTCGGCGGCGGGCGAGCTGCAGGTCTTGAACACGCTGCGGGTCTTGTTGGCGGGCAGCTCATAGGGCGGCTGGTGCTCGGCGTGGTACAGGCAGCCGGTGACCAGCGGCCGGTCGGGGTTGCCGTCGAGGAAGCTCACCAGCACTTCCATGCCCACCCGCGGGATGACCAGCCCGCCGTACTGGTTACCGGCCCACTGGCTGGCGACGCGCAGCCAGCAGCTGGACTTTTCATCCAGCCGGCCATCGCGATCCCAGTGGAACTGCACCTTGATCCGGCCAAGGCGGTCGCAGTGGATCTCCTCCCCTTGCGGGCCGGTCACCCGGGCGGTCTGGGCGCCGTGTACCCGAGGCCGGGGGCTGGGGGCGGGCGGCCGGTAGGGGGTGCCCCAGGGCAAAGCCTTGAAAGTGTTGCGGTAGCCTTGCCAGGCCTCGCCGGCGGTGCTGGCGGCGGCCTCCTCCAGCACCTGGGGCTGGTGGCCCTCGTGTGTCACCTCCCCCAACAGCCAAAGCGCGTTCCAGGCGGCGCGCGGATGTGCTTCGAGGGTGAAGAAATGACCGCAGCGCAAGGCCGGTTGGTCACTGTTGCCTTCGGCTTGCAGGTAGTCGGCGCGGTGGCCTTCCAGGGCCCGCTGGCTCAGTTGGCGGCCACGCTCGCGGTCGGTGAAATCCCCCGGGTAGCCGTAGTCCTCCAGGTCCGGCTGGGGCACAGGCAGTTCGGGTTGATGCTGGGCTTCGAGCAGCAGCTTGGGCTTGAGCGGGTCGTAGTCGCGCCGGCTGACCCGCCCGGTACGCGCCGCCACCCGCGCGCCGAACTGGCTGACCACCGGCTGCTGCGCGACCTGGCCGCTGTCCGGCGCGAAGGGGGTGGGCCGCGCCAGGCGCGGGAAGGCGCTCTGCTCGTCGCCAAACACCAGCAGGTGGGCGTCGGCACTATGCTCGAAGTGGTAGTGCAGCCCCTCCTCCTCGCACAGGCGCTGCACGAAGGCGAGGTCGGTCTCGTCGTACTGGGTGCAGTACTCGCGTTTTGGGTATGGGGTGGGGCCGAGGCGGAACACGTAGGCGTCGGCGAGAATACCGTGAGCCTTGAGCACCCCGGCGATGATCTGCGGCACGTTCTGCTGCTGGAAGATCCGCAGGTTGCGGCAGTGCGCCAGGCTGGCCAGGCGCGGCACCAGCTCCAGCCGGTAATGGGTCAACCGCCGCCCGCTGTCAGCCTGAGCGACGCTGGCGACCTGGCCGTGGAAGCACTGCTCATCGTTGCCGACCCGCAGCGTGGCCAGTTTGTGCAGCAGGCTTTCGAGGTCGAGCGACGGGTCTTCGCTGACCAGTTCGAGGTGGAATGAATAGGGGCAACTCAGTGCCTCTGCCCCTTTGAAACGCAAAACCTGCAAGTCCGTTTGAACACCATGAACCTGCAAACTGAAAGGGGGTTGATCGCCAGGGCCGGACATTCGCATTCCTTATGACAGGTACGTCCAAAGCTCCCCGCTTGCATTCCGTGCAAGTAAGGGGTCGCTCTAGAGCGATAAATAAGCACCCGAATCATAAGGCAATGAAAATGCGCAAGTTTCTGCGCACCCGCACACAAATCAATGATTTAAAAGAAGAATTACGAAATTACTTCAAATCGTTACTTATAAAAATAACGCAGAATTTTAACTTCCCTGCATTTATCAATTCAGATGCTTCCTATACGCGAATAGGAAGGATCCGAATAATTAAGTAAATATTTAAACAAACTTATAAACAGCGCCCGGCACAACCAGGCCGTTTCAGACGGGAACAGCCAGAATGAACTCGCGATACCCAGACAAGATCACGTACACCGCGAAGTAACAGAAGATCGCCGCCGACAGCAGGTACGACCAGGTCAGCAGCCGGTCGCCAAGCAGGCGCCCACCGTGGCTGGCGATGGTGCACAGTGATACGCACCAGAACAGCCCGGCAGCGAAGAAGCCACCGAGGAACAAGCCCGCATCCAACGCGCTGCCGCCACCGGACCGGGAGATCAGTACACCGCCAACGGCGGCGAACCAAAGGATCGCGGTAGGCGAGGACATGGCCAGGAAGATCCCGCGCAGGAACTCGCGCCAGCCCGACTCGATCACCACCTCGCGGCTGGCCTCCATGTGCCCGCCACGCCAGGCCGCCAGCAGCATCTTCACGGCGAACCACACCAGCAACGCCGAACCGCCCAGCCACAGGGTCCAGCGCACGCTTTCGAACTGCAGCAACACGGTCATCCCGGCCAGGGCGGCGATGGCATAGACCAGGTCGCCGACGCAGGTACCCAAGCCCAGCCAGAAGCCCTTGAGAAAACCGCGTTGCATGGCCAGGGTGATCATGGCGATGTTGGCCACGCCGATGTCCAGGCACAGGGACAGGCTGAGGAGGAAACCGTTGGAAAAAGGCATGGCGCACTCGGTGCAGTGAGAAAGTTGGCCAATTGAACACTCGGCGAGGGGCGCCGGTATTGGAAAAAATTGCGCCTGTTCAGGCCATCGCCGCCTGCTCGAAGACCTCATCAGCCCATTGGTTTAGGCTCTTGCCGGCAGCATGGGCGGCAATACTGGCGGCCGCATGGACTTCCGGGCGGATGCGCAGCATGACTTTGCCAGAGGCTGGTTTTTCAGGGGTGATGCCCTGCTCGGCGCAATCGGCCAGGTAATCGTCCAGCGCCTCGCGAAACGCTTCATGCAGCTCGGGTACGGAGCTTGCGTGGAAGCTGATGATATCGCGCAGGCCAAGTACACGGCCGACGAAGATATCGTCACGTGCGTCGTAATCGATGCGGGCGGCATAGCCCTTGTAGCGCATGCAGCTCATGGTCGGACTCCTGCCCGCAGCAGAAACTCGCGGGCTTCTTCAATCTGATACCGCCTGGCCTCCTTGCCAGGATGTGGGCGGTGGCATCGCCAGCACTGCTCACCCAGCAGGATCTTTACTCGGGAGCCCTGCCGTTCAAGTACCTGGCCGCCGAGGTACAGCACCAATGCCTCGATTTCGGCAAAAGACAGTGATGCCGTGGTCGGCGCTCGGAAAATACTGTCCAGGATCTTGCGATATCCTGTGTTCATCGGAAAATGCTATCAAATTAAGATAGCACTTCCGTCCACAACATTCAGTCAGGATTTTTCATCACCCGCCAACACCCGCGCATAACGCTCACGGTCCACATTCGCCCCGCTCAACACCACCGCCACCCGCTTGCCGGCCTGGCGCCCACGCTCTTGCATGAGCGCAGCCAGCGCGGCAGCCCCTGCCCCTTCGGCGGTGTTGTGGGTAGTTTCGTGATACAGGCGCATGGCGCCGGCGATCTCGTCATCGCTCACCCGCACGATACGTGCGGCATGCTCGCGCACCAGCGCAAAGGCCTGCGGATGGGGGACCCGGCAGGCCATGCCGTCGGCAAAAGTGTTGGCGCTGGCGGTGGTGACGACGCGGCCTTGTTCGAAGCTTTGCGCGTAGGCATCCGCCGCGCCGGAGACCACACCGACGATCTCGGTGCGCAGCCCCAGCAGGTTACGCGCCTGGATCAGCCCGCAAATGCCCGAGCCCATGCCGATCGGCACATACACACAATCGAGGTCGGCGACCGCCTCGAACAGCTCCAGGGCGTAAGTGGCAACGCCCTTCACCAGTTCCGGATGGAACGACGGCACCATGGCATAGCCACGCACTTCGGCCAGGCGGGCCGCCTCTTCACGCGCCACGTCGAAATCGACGCCGTGCTCCACCAGTTCGGCGCCGAGGGCGCGCATGGCGGCGTTCTTCTCCCGCGAGTTGCCTTCAGGCACCACGATCACCAGGGGCAGGCCAGCCTGGCGTGCCGCCAAGGCCATGCTCTGGCCATGGTTGCCACGGGTGGCGGTGACCAGACCACGCGGCAACACAGCCTGCGCCAGCAGCGAGCGCACATAGACCAGCCCGCCGCGCACCTTGAAAGCGCCGGTGGGCGCGTGGTTCTCATGCTTGACCCACAACTGGCAGCCAAGCCGCTCGGCCAGCAGCGGCCAGGCGTGCTGCGGGGTCGGCGGGACGTGCTGATGGACGTAGGTGGCCGCTTCACGCAGCGCGGGCAGGTCGAACATGACGATCATCCTTCATCGGTACGAGGTTGAACCGATCCTAAGCGCCGGGCATTGTATGGGTCCAAAGTTATATTGCATGGGTGGCAATATCGTGTGGACTCCAACCCTGGCCGATGACGGCCAGCCGCGTTACCTGGCATTGGTGGCAGCCATTGCCGAGGCCATCGAACGCGGTGAACTCAAGGTGGGTGAGCGCCTGCCACCGCAACGTCGGCTGGCCTGGACCCTCGGCCTCAACCCCAGCACCACGCAGCAGGCCTACCGTGAAGCGGCGGCGCGGCACCTGGTGTCCGGCGAGGTGGGGCGTGGCACCTATGTGCTGGCGGGAAGCAAGGAGGCCACGCTGTTCCGTCTCAAGCAACCGGACCACCGGCAGGCGATCATCGACCTGTCGACCAACGTGCCGGTAGCCGACCCGCATAACCTGGACCTGCAACACAGCTTGCAGGCCCTGCTCAGCCAGGGTGAAACCGCACTGCTTGAACACTACCTGGGCCCCGAGCAATTGCTGCTCGGCCGTGTGCAGGGTGCCCGCTGGCTGGCCAATCGCGGCCTGACCCTGGCGCCGGATGAACTGCTGCTGTGCGGCGGTGCCCAGCAAGGCTTGACGACGATATTGCAGTCGCTGTGCCAGGCCGGTGAGCCGGTCATGGTCGAGGCGCTGACCGCCCCCGGCATCAAGGCCGCCTGTCGCCAACTGCGCCTGCCGGTGCATGGTGTGGCGCTGGATGAGCAGGGCCTGTGCCCAGAGCAACTGGACCGGGTTGCCCGCGCCAGCGGTGCGCGCATGCTGGTGACCACCCCGACCCTGCACAACCCCACCGCTGCCTGCCCCAGCGACGAACGGCGCCAGGCCCTGGCCGACGTGGTCAGGCGCCACCAACTGCTGGTGATCGAAGATGACGTGTATGGAGCGCTGGCAGACAGCCCGCCGCTGTATCCGTTGCTGGAGGGCCGCGGCATCCTGATCAGCAGCCTGTCCAAGACGGTCGCGGCCGGGCTACGCCTGGGCTGGATCGCCGCCCGCCCGGGCTTGCTCGAACAGATCGACCCCCATGCCCAGGCCACCCACTGGCCGGTTTCGCCGCTGAATTTGCACATTGCCTGCCAGTGGATTGCCGACGGCACCGCCGCACGGCGGCTGGCCTGGCAAAGGCAGGAGATCGGCGAGCGCTGGCGCCTGGCGCGGGCGATATTGGGCGATCACCTCGTGGCCGGTGCAGTGCCTTCACCGCATGCCTGGGTCGCCACGCCTGGCGATGCCGAAACGCTGGTGGGGCGCTGCCGCGCACAGGGTGTCGAGGTGGTCCCGGCGAGTGTGTTCGCGATTGGTACGCAAACGCTGCAGGCGGTGCGGATCAGCCTGTCGGCGGCACTTGGCCGCGCCCAGTTGAAGCAGGGGCTGGAAATTGTTGCCCGGGTGATGGCGCAACAGGCGTAAAGGACCAACGGTTTGCAAGGCCTGTAGGGGCCTCATCGCTGGCAAGCCAGCTCCCACTCTGATCGCGCACGGCTCGAGGTCAGCGCGGTCGAGGTGGGAGCTGGCTTGCCAGCGATGAGGCCCGCACAGACAACACAGGACAGTTGCTCCCACAGGGGAAAGCAGCGGCTTGTCGGCGATGACAGGGCCAGGCTCAACCCTGCTGGCAACCCTCGCCCATGGCACGGTACTGCAGCGTGTGCACCTGCCCTTGATGATCCTCATAGGTCATGGTGGCGGGTACCACTTCACAGACGTTGGGGATGGTCGACAGGTTGATCACGCGCTTGATGTCGAGGTTGGTGGAGTAGTCGTACTGCTCGACCACGGGTTGGCTGGCGGCGGGCTTGGCCTCGTCTGCCAGGGCGAACGAGGACATACCGACCAATGCAAGAATCAGTAGGGCTTTCATGGGCAACGACCTTGATGGTGTTCAAGCTGATCGAGTGACTTCTGATGCCGTCAATGGCGCGGAGAAGTTGTCATCGGCGATGCAGATGACACGAAGTACCGATCCCGCTGTGTCGTACTGCTGGGGGGATGAGGAAAATTCTACTCCCCGCCTGGAATAGTTGAACCCCGAAGTAGGACAATCACCCTTGCCGGTTTTGCAACAATCTGCGACAAAGCCAGGCCCTGATTGTTAGCCGCCATTGCATTGCGTTTGACCATGCCCACCCTGACCTTCACTCACCTCCCTCACCTGCAACGCCGCCTGCTGGACCATTTCTACCGCCAGCACGGTTCACGCATGCGCGCCGCCGGCGAGGGCGAGCAGTGGGTGGCCCGCGCAGGCGACATGATCGCAGGGATGAACCTGATAAGCGTGACGGGCGGCCGCTGGCTGACCGGGCTGTTCGTCGCGCCGGGCTGGCGTGGCCAGCGGGTGGCAGCCCGGCTGATCGAAGCAGGCCTGCAAAGCAGTGCTGGCCCCACCTGGTTGTTCTGTGAGCCGCAACTGGCACCCTTCTATGAGCGTCTGGGCTTCAGCGTTTCCGAGCAGTTGCCCGAAGCCCTGGCCTCGCGCCTGGCCCGCTACCGGCGCAGCAAGCCATTGGTGGCGCTGGTGCGCAATCAGTCCTCGGCCACATCAAGCCCGGGGAATAGCACCTCGGTGTAGCCGAATTTGCTGAAATCCTGGATGCGCGAGGGGTAGAGCCGGCCGATCAGGTGGTCGCATTCATGCTGCACCACCCGGGCATGGAAGCCGTCGGCGAAGCGGTTGATCGGGTTGCCCTGCGGGTCGATGCCCGAATAGCTGATGTGCTTGTAACGTGGCACCACACCCCGCAGCCCTGGCACCGACAGACAGCCTTCCCAACCGTCCTCGACCTCCGTGGCCAGCGGCGTGATCACCGGGTTCAGCAGAATGGTCGTGGGCACCGGCTCGGCGTCCGGGTAGCGCTCGCTGCGCTCGAAACCGAAGATCACCAGTTGCAGGTCGATACCAATCTGCGGCGCCGCGAGCCCCACACCGCCGACATGACGCATGGTCTCGAACATGTCGTCGATCAGCTGTTGCAGTTCGGCGCTGCCGATCATCGCTGCGGGCACGGGCGGGGCGATGCGCAGCAGGCGTTCGTCGCCCATCTTGAGGATGTCACGGATCATCGGGGGCTCGACTCGTGGGGGTGAGGTTCGGGTGTCACCGGGTGTTCATGGCCAAGCACGGTGATGGTTTCCTGCGGATTGTCATGGGCAAAGCCCTTCTCGCCAGGGTTCTTGCCCTCGCTCGACATATGCTCGATCACCGCGTTCATCTCCGCACCCAGCAGCAGCACGGCGGCAGAAATGTAGAAATACAGCAAGAGCACGATGATCGCACCAATGCTGCCGTACATGGCGTTGTAGTCGGCGAAGGTCTTCACGTAATAGGCAAAGCCCAATGACGCGATGATCCACACCACCACCGCCAGCACCGAGCCTGGGGTGATGAAGCGAAATTTCTGCTTCACGTCGGGCATCACAAAATAGATCAGCGCCACCGCCACCATCATCAGGATGATGATCGCCGGCCAGCGCAACACGGTCCAGACGATGACCACCGCCTCCTGCAGGCCTACCTGGGCGGCGATCCACTCCATGACCTGCGGCCCGAGCACCATCAGCGCAGCGGCGGCCAGCAACATGCCGGCGATGCCGATGGTGTAGATCACCGACAACGGAATCCGCTTCCACAACGGCCGCCCCTCGGGCACGTCATACGCGGCGTTCATCGCGCTCATCATCAGGCGCACGCCCGCCGACGCGGTCCACAGGGCAATCACGATACCCACCGAGAGCAAGCCACCTTTGGATTGCTGCAACTGGTCGATCACCGGGTTGACCTGCTCCAGCGCCTGCGGTGGCAGCACCAGCTCCGACTGCAGGCGCAGCCAGGAGAAGAAGTCCGGCAAATGCAGGAAACCGATCAGGGCGATCAGGAACAGCAGGAAGGGGAACAGCGAGAACAGCATCTGGTAGGCCATAGCAGACGCGTAGGTGGACATCTCGTCGTCAAGGAACTCCTTGACGGTGCGCACCAGCACGCGGTGCAGGGGCAGGCCGCGCAGGTCGGGGAAAATCATAGCGTCTCCTTTCGCCGCTTGATCATCTGAGGGTCTGGCTTACTACAGGGGAAGGCCTGTCAATGCAGACAAGTCTAATAGACCCTGCCGCAGCTGTGGTTGCTCAGTGCGCAGGTTAAGAAAAACGCCACACCCGCCCCCACGTCGTGGGAGCGGGCTTGCCCCGCGATCAGCGCTTCAGGGTCATGGTTTCTTCAACGCATCCTTGGCCTTGCCCACCGCCTGCTGCGCCTCGCCCTTGAGTTCCTGGGCCTTGCCTTCGGCGCGCAGCCGATCGTTGTCGGTCACCTTGCCGACGCCTTGCTTGATGTTGCCCACGGCCTCGTTGGCCAGGCCTTTGGCTTTGTCTTTGGTGCCACTCATGGGATCTCTCCTTGCGCGAAAGACACGGGAAATCGTGCCGACAGTGGGTCGACCCGCGCCCCTTTGCCAGAGTTTCAATCGGTTCGATTGCCGCCAGCCGAACGGTAAACAGCGGGCGAATACCGCACCGATTCACCTGCCACGGCGCCGCGAAGCCGAACGGCTGCCCTAGAATCGCCCCCAGACAGCCCGCCCGATCACGGCGTGGCGCATAACAACAAACAGTCAGTGGAATCCCGCACCATGCGCTTGATGCCTGCGCTGGCAGCCCTGCTGCCACTACTCCCCTTGTCCGCCCACGCCGTTGCGCCTGCCCAAATACAGACGCTGACCGTCAACCGCTATGCCGACGACGGCCAACCCGGCACCCTGCGCTGGGCCATCGAAACCAGCAACCTGAACCCCGGCCACTACCGCATCGATATCGCCGCCGTGGGTAAACCGCCCCATGTGATCCGCCCGAATCGAGCGCTACCGGAAATCAAGGGGCCGGTCAGCATCACCGGCCTGGCCTGGGCCCGCGACGGCCAGTACATCACCCTCGATGGCTCGGGTTATATCAAGGACCAGGGCGTACACACCTGCCCTGGCGCCCTGCCCGGCCAGTACGGCACCAACGTGCGCACCACCACCAACCCTGGCCTGGTGCTGCGCGATACCCAAGGCGTGCACCTGCAGGGCCTGGAAGTGCGCAACTTCTGCATCGGCATCCTGATCAACCGCGCCAGCCACAACGTCATCGAAGACAACCGGATCGTCGCCAACAAGGGCGGCGCCGGAATCATGCTGACCGGCGACGACGGCGCCGGCAACCCGACCGCCACCACCACGAACAACAACAAGGTCCTGCGCAACCAGCTGATCGACAACGGCGATGGCCTGGAGCTGACCCGTGGCGCGGCCTTCAACCTGGTAGCCGACAACTTGTTCCGCTCCACCCCTGCCAACCCGGAACCCTCCCAGGGCATCGAGATCCTGCTGGGCAACGACAACAGCGTGGTGCGTAACCGCTTCGAAAACTACTCCGACGGCCTGCAGATCAACTGGGGCAAGCGCAACTACCTGGCCGCCAACACCTTCAGCGGCAACTCCATCGGCGTCAGTGTCACCGGCGAGGGCAATGTCCTCGACGGCAACCTGATCCACGGCAACCGCATCGGCGTGGCGCTGCGCCCGGAGCCGGAGATCACCGCCACTCGCCTCACCGCCAACCGCATCTGGGGCAACAGCCAGGATATACGCCGCTGCGAGGCCGGGGGCTCGTGCGTGGCCGACCAGCGCACCGGCGCCATCGTGTTCGGCGTGCCGGCCCAGGCCCATGCGCTGTACGTGGGCTCGCGCGGCATCGGCGCGCAGTTGGCGACGCAGGACCAAGCCATCATCTGCGACGGCAAAGGAGAACCCAAACCCTGCCAGCCGCTGCCAAACCATAACCAGTAGCCACCGACACTGCTCGCCCTGCAAGGCAATGTACTGCGCGGCGAGGTGCAGGGGCCGGCATCAAGCCTGCTGCGGGTCGAACTGTTCGGTAATGCCCAGGCTGAGGCGACCGAGGCCGAGCAGTATCTGGGTGAAGTGCTGGTGAAAAGCGATGCCCAGGGGCAGGCGCGGTTTGCTCAGGCGCTTGAGCAAAGCGAAGGGCTGCAAAGCTTCACCGCGACCGTCACCACCGCTGATGGCGCCACATCGGCATTGAGCGCCGCACTGCGCCGTTGAGGCCACAGACCTTATCGCCGGCATGCCGACGATAAGGTCACCCCGCGCCCCAGGCAGCCACTACCGATTTCACGTAGCATGCGCACATACCCACCACCACTGCCCATCGCCATGCTGATCCCCTACGAGCAACTCGAAGCCGACACCCTCACCCGCCTGATCGAGGACTTCGTCACCCGCGACGGCACCGACAACGGCGACGACACGCCCCTGGAAACCCGTGTGCTGCGGGTGCGCCAGGCGCTGGCCAGGAAGCAGGCATTCATCCTGTTCGATTTCGAGAGCGAGCAATGCCAGTTGCTGGCCCGGCATGATGTGCCGCCGGAACTGCTGGCACCCTAGGCCTCAGGCCTGTTTCAGGCCCGCGCTTTCGCCTGCTGCTCCTTGATCCGGTTGTACACCTCCACCCGGTGCACATCGACATTGCGCGGCGCGCTGATGCCGAAGCGAACCTGGCCATTTTCGACCGACACCACCTGGATGCTGATGTCGTCTCCGATGAAAATCACCTCACCCACTTCACGTCCGATTACCAACATGCTCCGATCCTCCAGCCTTAGGGAAAACCGGAGACTGCCTTGATGGCTTTATCCTACTCAATCACTCCAGGGTGAAAGAGACCTAGCCTACCAACAGAGGTAAAAGGTCCTACAAAAATGCGGCTCAACCATAATGTCAGCCAGTTAAGCCAATTGGGGCCGCTCTGCGGCCCTTCGCGGGTAAACCCGCTCCCACAGGATTGCGCAAAATCTCAAGCTAGCGCTGTACCTGTGGGAGCGGGTTTACCCGCGAAGGGCTGCAAGGCAGCCCCATTAGTGGCTTTGAAGCGCTATCTGACTGGCATCAGGCTCAACCAGCACTCTTGCCGGCCTTGGCGCGCATCTTGACCGCCATATCGGCCATTTCGTCATACAGCCGCTGGGGCGCCTGGCACTTGAGCTGCCAAGCCTGGCGCCCGGTTTCGTGGGGCAGGATGAGGAACTCGCCGGCGGCCACCTGTGCATGAATGTACTCGGCAATATCGGCAGCGCTGATGGGCGAGCCTTCCAGCAACTTGCCCACCTGGGCTTTCATTGCCGGGGTCGGCCCACGGAACGAATCAAGCAGGTTGGTCTGGAAGAACGACGGGCAGACCACGTGCACCGCCACCCCGACCTGGCGCAGCTCCACCAGCAGGCTTTCCGACAGCGC
Organism: Pseudomonas oryziphila; assembly: GCF_003940825.1. Lineage (NCBI taxonomy): Bacteria > Pseudomonadati > Pseudomonadota > Gammaproteobacteria > Pseudomonadales > Pseudomonadaceae > Pseudomonas > Pseudomonas oryziphila. Next base: position 4,474,685 of record NZ_CP034338.1, read on the forward strand.
CAGCACCCCGGCCTTGGCCACGTTGTAGTTGCTCATCCCCGGCCCCTGCATCAGCGCGGCCATGGAGGCAATGTTGATGATCCGTCCGCGGCTGCGTTCGAGCAGCGGCAGGAACGCCTTGCAACCCTTGACCACGCCCATCAGGTTGACTGCGATCTGCCAGTCCCAGTCTTCCAGCGACAGCTCGCTGAAGAAGCCGCCCGAGGCCACCCCCGCGTTGTTGACGATCACGTCGCAGCCACCCAGTCGCTGTTCGCAGGCCTGGGCCAGGGCGGTGAGCTGGCTGTAGTCGCGCACGTCGCAGCGCTGGACAAAACCGTCGCCACCGGCGGCGCGCACTTGCTCCAGTGTCTCGCGCAGGCCTGCCTCGTTGACATCGGCCAAGGCCAGCTGCCAACCCTCGCGGGCCCAGCGCAGGGCAATCTCACGGCCCAGGCCGGAACCGGCCCCGGTGATCATCATTCGCTTGTGCATGGTCGCTGCCTTGTACTGAACAGTGGGAATGCCCGGAGTCTAGCGACAAGCAGGGCTGCGCCGGTGTGGCATCAGGCAGCTGAATGTGGGGGTATCGGGCGACGCCGGGGGACCGGCCTGCGTGTACCGACAGCCGATTGAATTATTACCGGCGTGCACAGGTCGGAAATTGTGAGCGGCCAGCATTGTTCCGCGGCCCTTGACCCCCAACCACGCAAGGACTCCGCCATGACCACGATCCTCATCATCATCCTGATCCTGCTGCTGATCGGTGGCTTACCGGTCTTCCCCCACTCGCGCAGCTGGGGCTATGGCCCTTCGGGCATCGTCGGCGTGGTGCTGGTGGTGCTGTTGATACTGGTGTTGCTGGGGCACATCTGACCTAACCAGGCGGCACCAAGCGCAGGTCACCGCGCAGGCGCCGCAACAGCGCCTCGCGGTCCAGCGGCAGTGCGAGGTAGTCGCCCTGGGCGCTCTCGCAGCCCATCCCCAGCAAGGCCAGATGCTGTTCGGCGCTGGATACCCCGACCACCGTCAGGTGCTGCTCGAGGGCCAGCGCCAAATTCAGGCAATGCTGCACCACAGCACGGCACCGGGCTTCATGGGGCAGGCCACGAATGAAGCGCTCGGCCAGTTTGATCCGGGTGAACGGCAGCTGGCACAACAGCTGGCTGCCGGCCTGGTCGCTGCCGAACTCGGCCAGGCTCAGCTCGCAACCCAGCGCCCGCAGGCGCAGCAAGTTCTCAAGCTCCACCACGGTGATGTGGTAGAGGCTGCGCCCGCTCAGCTCGAAGCACAGGTGACGCACATCGAAGCGCTGCTGGTGCAGCAAGGTACGAATACGCAACACCAGCGAGCGATCCAGCAGTTGCGGCCCCTTCAGGCGCAGGGTGATGCGTAACCGGCGCCCCTCGGCCTGCAGTTCGCTGTGCAGCGCCAGGCCCTGCTCAAGCAGTAACAACGCCAGTTCATCGAGCAAGCCACAACGCTCCACGGCAGGCAGGAAGATCTCCGGCGCCAGCACCCCCATCAACGGATGGTGCCAGAACGGTATCAGGTCAACGCCAGTGATGCGCCCGTCGCGCAAGTCGAAACTGGGTAGGTAGAACGCCGTGAACTGCCCGTCGCGCATGCCGCCGCGCACCCCTTCCTCACCCGGCCAGAAAACCGCTGGGCGAGGTGAGGCCGTATCCGCCGGCTGCGGATTCGGCAGGCACTGGCGCAGCATCTCCACCGACAAGGGTGGCTCCAGGTCGGCGATGAAACGCATGCCAAGCCGCTCCACCAATTGCTGTACGCCGCGGCGCATGCTCGGGCTCAGGCTGCAGGTCAACAGCACCGCCCCCGCCAACCTGGCCTTGCCCAGTCGATGGAGGAATTCCAGGGTATCCATGCTGCCGTCGCTCCCGCCCGTCAGGGCACACACCGCCAGATCGACCCGTCCTGCCTGCTGCAGGCACAGCAGGGCTTCATTGATATCCTGTGCCTGCAACACCTCGGCACACCCCAGGTAACCAAAGGTCTTCACCGCGATCACCCGCTGGAAGCGGTGCTCTTCGACTACCAGCACCCGCAACCCGTCTACCTCCATGTTCCACCTCTCGCTGCTCAATCCTGGCCGACGTGCCTGTCACGCGCGGCGCTGTTCTGTGTGCTGTAGCGCTGCAACACCCGTTCGAGCTCACTCAGCGCCTGGCAAACGGCCTCCAGTTGCCCGGGCGGGAGCGTGCCGCCGGCGCAACTGCGCTCGACCTGCTCGCAGGCTTCGATCACCTTGCGGGCGCGAATGATCCGCGCCCCACCCTTGATCCGGTGAGCCAGCGCAGCAAGTGCCCCCAGATCCTCGTCTTCACCATGGCCGAGCAGTTGGCCAAGGTCTTTGCGGTTGCTGGCCAGCAGGTCATTGAGCAGCGCGTCCAGCGCCTGCTGGTCCCCCCCGGTCAGGCGCTCCAGGCTGCTCAGGTCGAAGCCGTCGTCCACCGCGACGGGCGCGTCGTCACTCACCCGCGGCATGCCCGCCAGAGCCAAGGCCAGGGCCTTGAGCCCCAACGGTTTGAAATGGCAGGCATCCATGCCGGCCCGCTCGCAGCGCTGACGCTCGCCCACCAGTGCATTGGCAGTCAGCCCCAGCACCCGGCATGCCCGGCGCCCCTGCCGACGCTCGTGCAGGCGAATCGCCCGGGCCAGGGTGTAGCCATCGAGCACGGGCATGTTGCAGTCGCTGATCACCACATCGAAATTGCCCTGCAACCATGCGCGCAAGCCTTGGGCACCATCTTCGGCAACGCTGGCGCGATGGCCCAGGTAGCCCAGCTGGTTGACCAGCAACAGGCGATTGGCCGGATAGTCATCGACCACCAGTACCCGCAAGCTCTCACTCTTCGCCAGCAGGGCGTCGGGCGCCTCCTGCGCCGCCATCGTTTCGCGGGCGTCGACTCGCTCGAGCCGCAGTGCCAGATCGATCCGCGTGCCCACGCCCAGGGTGCTGCGCAAGTGCATGTGCCCGCCCATCAACTCGCACAAGGTACGGCTGATCGACAAGCCCAGGCCCGCCCCGCGCCGTGCCGACTGACGGTTGTTGCTGGCCTGCCAGAAAAGCCCGCCAAGCCGTGACAGCTCCGCCTCGGGAATGCCGATACCGGTGTCCTCCACGGTCAGCTCGACCGCCACCGCACGCGCCTGCACGGTGCTGCGCAGGCTTACCCGGACGCTGCCACGGTGGGTGAACTTGATTGCGTTGCTCAGCAGGTTGGCGAGGATCTGCTTGAAGCGCAGCGGGTCGAGCAGCACCTCCGCGTCCGCCGGCCCCTCCAGTTCCAGCAGCAGCTGCAACCCTTTGCTGCGTGCCTGCTGCTCGAACAACTGCACCACCTCGGCCACATGCTGTTGCAGACACCCCGGCTGCGGTGCCAGTTGCAGATGGCCAGTTTCGATGCGGGTAACGTCGAGGATGTCGCCGATCAGCCCGAGCAGGCTGCGCGCCGCGTCCGAGGCGACTTCGATCGACAAGCGGTCGAGCACGCCCTGCTCGGCCTTGCGCAAAGCCAGCTCGAGCATGCCCAGCACGGCATTGAGCGGTGTGCGTATCTCGTGGCTCATGGTGGCAAGGAAGTGGGTCTTGGCCTGGTTGGCACTGTCGGCCTCGTCCTTGGCCGCCTGCAACTGCGCCTGCAGGTGCTGGCGTTCGGTGACATCGATCCAGCCGGCGATCACCCCTGCCTGGCCATCGCGCAGACCGCGGTAAGGCAGCATCCAGTGTGACAGGGTGCGTTGCACACCTTCGCCCAGGCTGACCTGCAGGTCTTCGACATGCACCTGGCCGCTGGCCAGCACCTCGCGCCAGACGCCCTGCCAGGCCAAGGCCTCGCTCTGGCCCAAAGGCTGACCGATGACCGCCGCCTGACTGACCTGCAAGGCCTGCAGGTAGCTGTTGTTGCAGGTCAGCAGGCGGCCGTGCTGGTCGCAGACATAGATCGGATGCGGTGTGCCATCGATCATCACGCGCATGAACGCCAACTGGTCGGCCAGTTCTCGCTCGGCCTGCTCGCGCACCCGCACCAGCCGGCGCAGGTAGCGGACCCAGGCCAGTGCCAGCAGCAGCGACAGGGCGACCGCGGCAAAACCTTGCAGCACCGCCAGCCGATAGCGTTGCCAGAAACTGTCGGCAACGATCACCTCGCTGCGCCAACGGCGGGCCAAGGCGTCCATTTCCTGGGGTGACAGGCTGAGCAGCGCCTTGTTGAGGATCGCCTGCAGTTCCAGCGCGCCCCGTGGGCTGGCGAACGCGAAATAGGCCGGCTCCAGGGTTAGGCTGGCACTGATCTTCAGGCGTGTCGGCGCCAGCCGCTCGGTCAACGCCCGGGCACCGATCATGGGCACCAGCGCAGCATCGGCGCGGCCGCTGGCCACGCGCCAGACCGCATCCACCGGCCCGTCGGACTCGACCAGGTGGATGTCCGGATAGTGCTGGCGCAGATACGCCTTGGGATAGCCGCTGCGGGTCACGGCCAGGCGCAGCCCGGTCAGTTGCTCCAGGGTGGATGCCGCCGTGCCGCTGTCGGCAGTGACCAACACCCGCGCCGAACTGGCAAAGCTGCGGCTGAACGTCAGGTGCTGCTCACGTTCATTGCTGGGCGTGACGCCGGCGATCAGGTCGGCCTCGCCCCTGGCGGTACGCTCGATCATGCGCTCCAGGGTCCCGCCGGCCACCAGGTCGAAGGTCAGGCCGGTGCGCCGGCCTATGCGTTGCAACACATCCACCGCCAGCCCGCGCAGACGCCCCTCGCCGTCGCGGTAGCTGATGGGTGGGTATTGATCGTTGAGCAGCACCCGCAACGGCCCCTGGCCCTGTACCCAACTCAGCTCCTTGTCACTCAGTCGCAGCGGACCGCGCTCAACCAGCCCCTGCCCGCCCCAGCGACGACGGATGCGCGCATGCTCCTGCGGCTCGATGCTGGCCAGCACCGAATCGACCAGGCCGTGCAACGGCGTGTCGTGCGGATGCATGGCAAACCCCAGCGGCTGGCTTTCCAGGTCGGGACTATCGAAGGCTTCCAGCGGCCCGACCAGCCCTTTGCCGATCAGGTACTGACTTTCCAGTGCACCACCCAGGTAAAGGTCGGCCTGGCCAAAGGCCAAGGCACCCAGCGCTGCACGGGTGGAGGGGAATACCTGGACCTGCGCCTGAGGATATCGAGCCAGTATGCTGTCGAGCCTGCGGTAACCTTCGCGCATGGCCACGCGCAAAGGCACATCGGCCGCTGGTTCATCCTCTCGCAGCACCACCACTGGCAGGTCTTGCGCATAGGCATGCGACAACCACAGGCCGGCATCGCTGGCCTGCCGGGCAGTGACACTGGCCAGCAGGTCCACTTCACGCGCCCGCAACGCCTCGATGGCGGCATTGAGCGAGGCATACACATGGATTTGCACGGGTAGCTGCAGTTGCCCGGCCAGCAACCCGGCATAGTCGGCGCTGATCCCTTCGTAGTCGCGACCGGTACCGAGGACGTCCAACGGCGGGTTGTCCGGCCTCACCACTGCCAGCCTGAGCTGCTGTCGCTCCCACAGCCAGCGCAACTGCGCTTCGTCCGGGGTCAGCCGGGGGCCAGAGAAGGTCGAGCGGCCGTGCAACTGCGGCAGTTGATCGGCAGGCAGAAGAGGTGCGTAACACAACAACACAGCCAGCAACCCCCTGTGTATCAGCCCCACGCGATGACCACTAGATCAGCAGGTTGCGACGGGCAACGTCGGCCAGTTCTATCACCGAACCGACCCGTAGCTTGTCCAGCAGCCTGGACTTGTAGGTGCTGATGGTCTTGTTGCTGAGCAGCATGGTTTCGCCGATGGCCTTGTTGCTCAGGCCCCGCGACAGGTGCTGGAGAATGATCACTTCCCGGTCGCTGAGGCCGGAAAGGCGCTGCGCTTCGCTGGCATGGATATCCTGGCGGTTTACCGAGCTCAGCGACACCTCGGGGAAATAGCTGTAGCCCGAGCGCAGGGCCAGCACCGCCTTGCTCAGTTCGCAGAGGTCATCGGACTTCGACACGAAGCCGGCAGCCCCGGCCTTCATGCAGCGCAACGAGAAGCACTCGGCCAACTGCGAGGTGAGCACCAGGATCTTCGGTGGCTGTGGCAGCGCCCGCAACCGCGCCATGACCTGCAGCCCATCCAGGCCAGGCATGATGATGTCGAGGATGACCAGGTCAGGGGTGTGCTCGCGGGCCAGCTGCACGGCATCGACGCCGTTGTCGGCCTGGCCGATGATGTCCAGGCGCTCCTGACGCAACTGCAGGCACACACTGGCGCGGATAAAAGGGTGATCGTCCACCACGAGGGCTTTTTGCATGGCGTTGTCCTCTTCGTTGAGCGGTTTCTTGGCTCGCAGTACGAGTAGACGCGCGAGGCGGCCATTGCGGGCCTTGGGGCACATTGTTCACCCTGCCCCAGGCCCCCGAATGCACGATACGTCCTAAATAAAACAAGAATTTTCCCAAGATCGAGTCGACCTTCCCTGCTTATCACCGCACAAAAAAAACGCCCCGCAAGCGGGGCGTTTTTCACACCAGGGTTGGATCAGTGCGAAACCGCACCACTGGCCCCCAGGCCGGTCTGCGAGCGGACGAACTGCGGGTAGAACAGCGCGCGTTCGTCTTCGGCAGCCTTGGACTTGTCGGTGACCGAGAAGAACCAGATACCGACAAAGGCGATCAGCATCGAGAACAGCGCCGGGTACTCGTAGGGGTAGATGGCTTTCTCGTGGCCGAGGATCTGTACCCAGATGGTCGGGCCGAGGATCATCAGGCCCACCGCGCTGATCAGCCCCAGCCAGCCGCCGATCATGGCGCCGCGGGTGGTCAGCTTCTTCCAGTACATCGAGAGCAGCAGCACCGGGAAGTTGCAGCTGGCGGCAATGGAGAACGCCAGGCCGACCATGAAGGCGATGTTCTGCTTCTCGAACAGAATCCCCAGGCCGATCGCCAGCACGCCCAGGGCGATGGTGGTGATCTTCGATACGCGGATCTCGTCCTTGTCGTTGGCCTTGCCCTTGCGCCAGACGCTGGCGTACAGGTCATGGGACACCGCCGAGGCACCGGCCAGGGTCAGGCCGGCAACCACCGCCAGGATGGTGGCGAAGGCCACGGCCGAGATGAAGCCGAGGAAGATGCTGCCACCCACGGCATCGGCCAGGTGCACCGCCGCCATGTTGTTGCCACCCAGCAGGGCGCCGGCGGCGTCCTTGAAGTCCGGGTTGGTGCTGACCAGCAGGATTGCGCCGAAGCCGATGATGAAGGTCAGGATGTAGAAGTAACCGATGAAGCCGGTGGCGTAGAGCACGCTCTTGCGGGCTTCCTTGGCGTCACTGACGGTGAAGAAGCGCATCAGGATGTGCGGCAGGCCGGCGGTACCGAACATCAGCGCCAGGCCCAGCGAGAACGCCGAGATCGGGTCCTTGACCAGGCCGCCCGGGCTCATGATCGCCTCGCCCTTGGCGTGCACCTTGATCGCCTCGGAGAACAGGGTGTTGAAGTCGAAGCCCACGTGCTTCATCACCATCAGCGCCATGAAGCTGGCACCGGACAGCAGCAGCACGGCCTTGATGATCTGTACCCAGGTGGTGGCGAGCATGCCGCCAAACAGCACGTACAGGCACATCAGCACGCCGACCAGGATCACCGCAACATGGTAGTCAAGGCCGAACAGCAGCTCGATCAGCTTGCCGGCACCGACCATCTGCGCGATCAGGTAGAACGCCACCACCACCAGCGAGCCGGAGGCCGACAGGGTGCGGATTTCCTTCTGCCCGAGGCGGTAGGAGGCAACGTCGGCGAAGGTGTACTTGCCCAGGTTGCGCAGGCGTTCGGCGATCAGGAACAGGATGATCGGCCAGCCGACCAAAAAGCCGATGGAGTAGATCAGGCCGTCGTAGCCCGAAGTGAACACCAGGGCGGAAATACCCAGGAACGAGGCTGCCGACATGTAGTCGCCGGCAATCGCCAGGCCGTTCTGGAAGCCAGTGATCTTGCCGCCGGCGGCATAGTAGTCGGCGGCAGAGTTGTTGCGCTTGGAGGCCCAGTAGGTGATGCCCAGGGTAAAGGCGACGAAGGCCACGAACATGGCGATCGCGGCAACGTTCAGCGGTTGCTTCTGCACCTCGCCAGTCAGGGCATCAGCTGCCCACACGGCGGGTGCGAAAGCGCCGCAGGCCAGGACGGCCAGGGCTTTGGCATGACGGATCATTGCTTGGCCTCCTCGAGGATTGCCTTGTTCAACTCGTCGAACTCGCCGTTGGCGCGGCGTACGTAGATGGCGGTGAGCACGAACGCCGAAACGATCAGGCCGACGCCCAGGGGGATGCCCCAGGTGATCGACGAGCCGGGGCTGAGCTTGGCACCAAGCAGGTGCGGGCCGTAGGCGATGAGGAGGATGAAGGCGCAGTAGAGGCCGAGCATGACTGCCGAGAGGATCCAGGCGAAACGCTCGCGCTTGGTGACCAGTTCCTTGAAGCGCGGACTGTTCTGTATCGATTGGTAAATGCTGTCGTTCATTGTTTTTGTCCTAGCAGCACAGATGTAGGGAGAACCCGACTCCACTTTATGCTGCCGCTGGACGCCAACCAGACGACCTTAGTCTTAGATGCAAGGGTGTTTTACAGATTGCGTAACAAAGTGACGACATATTCGCGGGTAAACCCGCTCCCACAGGTCGCCACGATGTTTGGGTGCGTGGTGATCCTGTGGGAGCGGGTTTACCCGCGAAGGGGCCTTGGCCTAATTGGCCCTTGATGTCAGGTTACTTACCGGTCCACTCCTTGACCCGCTCCGGATGCTTGGCCACCCAGTCCTTGGCCGCCGCTTCCGGCTTGGCGCCTTCCTGGATCGCCAGCATCACTTCACCGATCTCATCCTTGGACTGCCATTGGAACTTCTTCAGGAACTCGGCCACTTCCGGGGCCTTGGTGGCCAATTCCTTGCTGCCGATGCTGTTGACCGTTTCCGCGGCGCCATACACGCCTTTCGGATCTTCAAGGAACTTGAGCTTCCACTTGGCGAACATCCAGTGCGGCACCCAGCCGGTGACGGCGATGGATTGCTGCTTGGCATAGGAGCGCCCAAGCTCGGCGGTCATTGCCGCGCCGGAGCTGGCGGTCAGTTTGTAGCCGGTCAGGTCGTAGTCCTTGATGGCCTGTTCGGTCTTGAGCATGACCCCGGAGCCTGCGTCGATGCCGACGATCTTCTGCTTGAAGCTCTGGTCGGTCTTGAGGTCTTCGATGCTGTTGGCCTTGACGTACTCGGGGACGATCAGGCCGATCTTGGCGTCCTTGAAGTTGGGGCCGTAGTCGACCACGTTGTCCTTGTTCTTGGCCCAGTACTCGCCGTGGGTGACCGGCAGCCAGGCCGACAGCATGGCGTCGAGTTTGCCGGTGGCCACGCCCTGCCACATGATGCCGGTGGCCACGGCCTGCAGTTTCACGTCGTAGCCGAGCTTCTGCCTGATCACTTCGGCGGCCACGTTGGTGGTCGCCACGCTATCGGACCAACCATCCACGTAACCGATGCTGACTTCCTTGGCCATGGCTTGCGCAGTGCTCATGGCCAGTACCACAGCAGTGCCCACGCCCAGGAAACGTCGCATTCTTGTAAAAGTCGCCATCAAAGCATCCCCTCGTCAGGTCTTGGAGATTGCATCATCAACCTGACACAACAGGCGACCTGCTCTGTCAGCGACCTTTAGCGAACGATCAGCGACAGCACTGTGCCATTAGCGCCAGCAGCCCGCGCCGAACTGCGCGATCCTTGCATGCCAAACGCTTGGCGCCGGGCTAATATCACAGGTTCGCCCGCACCGGGCCCATCGCCGGCAAGCCGGCTCCCACAGGGTTCATGCGATTTTCTGTGGGAGCCGGCTTGCCGGCGATGGGCCGCGCAGCGGCCCCTGCTCACGAACCCGACGATGGACCGCCCGATGTTCCGCACGACCTACCTGCTCGCCTGCCTGCTCGCCGTCCTCGGCCTGGGCGCCCTCTGGTACGGCCTCGGCAAGCCGGTGCAGCTGCCAGACGCCGCCAGCCCCACACACAAGTTGCAGTGCGCCTCCTACACGCCATTCGACAAGGACCAGTCGCCGTTCGACCAGCCGTTTCGCCTGCGCCCGGCGCGCATGGACGCCGACCTGGCCTTGCTGGCCGAGCGTTTCCAGTGCATCCGCACTTACTCGATGACCGGCCTTGAAGCCATCCCGGCACTGGCCCGCAAGCACGGCCTGAAGGTGATGCTGGGGGCCTGGGTCAACGCCAACCCGCTGGACACCGACAAGGAAATCGACCTGCTGATCGCCGCCGCCAACGCCAACCCCGACGTGGTCAGCGCAGTAATCGTCGGCAACGAGGCGCTGCTGCGCAAGGAAGTCACCGGCGAGCGCCTGGCCGAGTTGATCAACAAGGTGAAAAGCCAGGTCAAGGTGCCGGTGACCTACGCCGATGTCTGGGAGTTCTGGCTGCAGCACCCGCAGATTGCCCCTGCCGTGGACTTCCTCACCATCCACCTGCTGCCGTACTGGGAGGATGACCCGCGTGGCATCGATGCGGCCCTGACGCATGTCGCCGAGGTGCGCCAGGTGTTCGGCAACCGCTTTGCGCCCAAGGACATCCTGATCGGCGAAACCGGCTGGCCAAGCGAGGGCCGCCAGCGCGAGACGGCGGTGCCGAGCCGGGTCAACGAAGCGCGTTTCATCCGTGGTTTCGTCGCCCTGGCCGAGGCCAATGGCTGGCACTACAACCTGATCGAAGCCTTCGACCAACCGTGGAAGCGCGCCAGCGAAGGCGCGGTGGGCGGCTACTGGGGGCTGTACGACGCCGACCGCCAGGACAAGGGCGTGCTCGAAGGGCCGGTAAGCAACCTGGCGCTGTGGCCACAGTGGCTGCTGGCCTCGCTGCTGTTGCTGCTGGCGACCCTGGCCCTGGCCGGGCGCCCGGCGAATGCCCGCGCCGCCTTGCTATTGCCGCTACTGGCGGCGTTGGGCGCCGGTAGCCTGGGGCTGTGGGGCGAGCTGATGCGCACCAATGCACGGTTTGCCGGTGAGTGGCTGTGGGCCGTGTTGCTGGCGGGGCTCAACCTGCTGGTGCTGGCCCAGGCGGCCTTGGCCCTGGCCCGCCGTGACGGCTGGCGGCAGCGGTTGTTCGCCTGGCTTGAAGGGCATGCTGGCAAGTGGTTGCTGGCTGCGGGGTTCGCGGCGGCGGTGAGCATGCTGGCGATGGTGTTCGACCCGCGCTATCGCAGCTTCCCCAGTGCGGCACTGCTGCTGCCGGCGGTGGTCTACCTGCTGCGCCCGGTGCGCGCGTCTCGGGCCGAGGTGGCGTTGCTGGCGTTCATCGTTGGTGCGGGCGTGGCGCCGCAGTTGTACCAGGAGGGGTTGGCAAACCGGCAAGCGTTGGGTTGGGCGCTGGTCAGCGTGTTGATGGTCGGGGCGTTGTGGCGCAGTTTGCGATTGCGCAAGGCCTGAAGATGCCTGTCAGTCAAGCCAATTGGGGTCGCTGCGCGACCCTTCGCGGGTAAACCCGCTCCCACAGGGCCCGCGCAAGTTTCAAGGGCAGTACCTGTCCTGTGGGAGCGGGTTTACCCGCGAAGGGGCGCAAAGCGGCCCCAGCAATCTCAAGTAAACAGCCTTACTCATCAACCGCGGCTTTCGCACTGCCCGATCGGCTTCAAATGCGCAACAAAGTTGCACGGCCGGTGCCGAGCATCCAACTGCTCGGCCAGAATACCCTCCCACGCCGTCCGGCACGCCCCGGTCGAGCCCGGCAGGCAGCACACCAGAGTGCGGTTGGCCAGCCCGGCCAGCGCCCGGCTCTGCACGGTCGAAGTGCCGATGTCGAGGATCGACAGCGCGCGGAACAACTCGCCAAAACCATCGATGCGCTTGTCCAGCAGGCACTCGACCGCTTCGGGTGTACTGTCGCGGCCGGTAAAGCCCGTGCCGCCGGTGATCAGCACCACCTGCACCTGCTCATCGGCAATCCAGGTGGCGACCTGGGCGCGGATCTTGTACAGGTCGTCCTTGAGCAGTTCCCGTGCGATCAGCCGATGGCCGACCTCCACCGCGCGGCTGGCCAGCAGCTCGCCGGAGGTGTCGTTGGCGTAACTGCGGGTATCGCTGACAGTCAGTACGGCGATGTTCAGTGGCACGAACACCGCATCCGGTTTGACACTCATCAAGTTCTGCTCCGTGATTGGCCTTGCGGCCACGTTAGAGGCAAGCCTCGGACCGCGTCCAATCGATAGGGCGAACCAACCGATCAAGGGCCTCTATCAAGCGGTCACCATTAAAGATTGGCCAGCCCACGCGGAGTTGGTTAAGGTCGCCGAACCCGCCACCCCGCTCGCCAGGCCGCACCATGGACATCAAGCAGCTCAAGTTCCTCATCGCCCTCGACCAGACCCGTCACTTCGGCCAGGCCGCAGCGCTGTGCCATATCACCCAGCCGACCCTGTCGATGCGCCTGCGCAACCTGGAGGACGAGCTGGACCTGGTGCTGGTCAAGCGCGGCCAGCGCTTCGAGGGTTTCACCGAGGCCGGCGAGCGCATCCTGGCCTGGGCCCGCACCCTGCTGGCCGCCCACGACGGCCTGCAGGCCGAGGCCGCCAGCTGCCGTGGCCAGGTGGTCGGCAGCCTGCGCCTGGGCACCGTGCCGCTGGCCAGCTTCAACCCCATGCAACTGCTGCTGCCGCTGCGGGAGAAATATCCCGAGCTGAGCTTCCAGCTGTCGTCGCTGAGCTCCGAGCAGATCATCGACGGCCTGTCGCGCAACCAGCTGGACTTAGGCATCTGCTACCTCGACCAGGTCAATGCCAGCTTCTTCGAAGTGATCGAGCTGAGCACCACCACCATGGGCCTGCTGCACGACACCCGGCACTTTCAGTTCGACGCCGACACCCTGCGTTGGGACGAACTCGGCGAGATTCCACTTGGCCTGCTGAGCAAGGGCATGCACTACCGCCAGTCACTTGACCTGAGTTTGCGCAGCCGTGGCCTTGAACCCAACTCCGTGCTGGAAAGCGACTCGACCTTCCAGCTGATCCAGGCCATCAACGTTGGCGTGTGCTGCGCGATCATGCCGCTGGATTGCGGCCTGGAAGAGCTGAGCACGCACCTGCGGATCATCCCCGTGGCCGACGCCAGCATCCACAGCCCGGTGGGCCTGCTGCTGCGCCGCAGCGAGCCGCGTTCAGCCATTGCCGAACAGTGTTTCGCTGAAGCCAAGGTGCTGTTTCAACCCTCCTGAGCCGTCGCCTGGCGATACTGCCTCGGAGTAAACCCGGTCAGCTGCCGGAACTGGCGGCTGAACGCGCTGTGGTCGGTGTAGCCGCAGCGCAGGGCGACCTCGGTGATCGGCAGGTCCGAATGCAGTAACTGATGGGCGTGTTCCAGGCGGGCTTTGTGGATCATCTGCCGTGGCGTCAGGTGGAACACCCGTTTGCAGTAGCGCTCCAGCTGCGCCACTGAAATCCCGGCGATACGGGTCAGCTCGCCCATGCTGATCGGCTGGTGAAAATGCGCGCGGATATGCGCGTCCACCGCAGCCAGGCGCTGATAAGCGGGGTGGGTGTCGGCGGCGGATTGCAGATCCACGGAAATACCCACCAGGCCGATGATCCTGCCAGCGGGATCGTAGAGCGGGCGCTTGTGGGTCAGGCACCAGCCCGGTTCGCGACTGCCGTACAGGTGCAGTTCCAGCTGGTCCTCCAGCACCAACCCTTGCTCCAGCACACGGCGGTCCTGTTCGGTATAGCCGGGCCCGAGCCGGGCCGGGAACACTTCGGCGCTGGTCTTGCCCAGCAGGGGTTGCAACTGTTTCAGGCCGCAGCGCTGCACCAGGGTGCGGTTGGCCAGCACGTAACGCGCCTGCTCGTCCTTGATGAAGATCGCCGCGTTGGCGATGACGTCGAGCATCGGCAGCAGCCAGACCACCCCGGTGAGCAGCGCCTCCAGGGACTCGGGGCGGTGCTGGTCGAGCTGCTGGTACAGGGTGGCGAGAGGTTGCTGGGGCATCAGTATCTTCGCTCTTGATTGTCGGCCTCTCGCGGGGCAAGCCCGCTCCCACGCATTGCTCGTGGGAGCGGGCTTGCCCCGCGATTGCACACGCACAGCCGGCACAGCTGTTACGGCAAGGCCTGCAGCCTATCCAGCCACATCGCCCTTCACCAGCGCTTTCGAGAACTGTGCCGATTTCGTCATCCCCCTTGCCGAAAACCATCAAGAACCCCCGCCCCGATCGGTCCACTCTATGCCCCACGCAAGCCGCCCCATGACCTACAAGAACGCGGCCCGCAAAGCCGCATCGTGACATCAGACCTGCCTATCCAAAACCTACAAAAAGGCGACCCCATGTCAGGCAAATTCAAGAAACAGCTGTCATTGCTGGACCTCACCTTCATCGGCCTCGGCGCCATCTTCGGCTCCGGCTGGCTGTTCGCCGCCAGCCACGTGTCGGCCATCGCCGGCCCGGCCGGGATCCTCTCCTGGTTCCTCGGCGGTTTCGCCGTACTGCTGCTGGGCATCGTCTACTGCGAGCTCGGCGCTGCGCTGCCGCGCGCCGGTGGCGTGGTGCGCTACCCGGTGTATTCCCACGGCCCGTTGCTGGGCTACCTGATGGGCTTCATTACCTTGATTGCCTTCTCCAGCCTGATCGCCATCGAAGTGGTCGCCTCGCGCCAATACGCCGCGGCCTGGTTCCCCAGCCTGACCAAGGCCGGTTCCAGCGACCCGACCGTGCTCGGCTGGCTGGTGCAGTTCGCCCTGCTCGGGCTGTTCTTCGCGCTCAACTACCGCAGCGTGAAGACCTTCGCCAAGGCCAACAATCTGGTCAGCGTGTTCAAGTTCATCGTGCCGTTGCTGGTGATCGGCGTGCTGTTCACCTTCTTCAAACCGGAAAACTTCGAGGTGCAGGGCTTTGCCCCGTTCGGCATGTCCGGCGTGGAAATGGCCGTGTCGGCCGGCGGCATCATCTTCGCCTACCTGGGCCTTACCCCGATCATCTCGGTGGCCAGCGAGGTGAAGAACCCGCAGCGCACCATCCCCATCGCGCTGATCCTCTCGGTCCTGCTGTCCACCGCGATCTACGCCCTGCTGCAACTGGCCTTCCTCGGCAGCGTGCCGACCGAAATGCTGGCCAATGGCTGGGCCGGGGTGACCAAGGAACTGGCCCTGCCCTACCGTGACATCGCCCTGGCCCTGGGCGTCGGCTGGCTGGCCTACCTGGTGGTGGCCGATGCGGTGGTCTCGCCCAGCGGCTGCGGCAACATCTACATGAACGCCACCCCGCGGGTGATCTATGGCTGGGCGCAGACCGGCACCTTCTTCAAGTACTTCACCCGCATCGACGAGCAGTCCGGTATCCCGCGCCCGGCACTGTGGCTGACCTTCGCCCTGTCGGTGTTCTGGACCCTGCCGTTCCCGTCCTGGGAGGCGCTGATCAACGTGGTCTCGGCCGCCCTGGTGCTGAGCTACGCGGTGGCGCCGGTGACCGTCGCCGCCCTGCGCCGCACGGCCCCGGACATGCCGCGCCCGTTCCGGGTCAAGGGCATGGGAGTGCTCGGCCCGCTGTCGTTCATCATCGCTGCGCTGATCGTCTACTGGTCGGGCTGGAACACCGTGTCGTGGCTGCTGGCCCTGCAGATCGTGATGTTCGTGCTGTACCTGCTGTGCCGCCGCTTCGTGCCCACCGAACATCTTTCCATTGGCCAGCAAGTGCGCTCGTCGGCCTGGCTGATCGGCTTTTACGCCGTGACCATCCTGCTGTCCTGGCTGGGCAGCTTCGGCGGGCTGGGGGTGATCGGGCATCCGTTCGACACGGCGGTCGTGGCTGCTGCGGCGCTGGGTATCTATTACTGGGGCGCGGCGACCGGCGTGCCGGCGCATCTGGTGCGACTGGAAGGTGAGGACGAGAGCGAAGCCAACCATGAGCCCCTGGTTGGTCACCGTCCGGCTGCACTGGCTCCGTGAAGGCTACTGGCCCTATCGCCGGCAAGCCGGCTCCCACAGTTTCAACGCGGTCCCTGTGGGAGCCGGCTTGCCGGCGATGAGGCCCGCAGCAACTGCACAACACTTCGCTTATCGGAAGACGGACAAGCCCATGAAACAGATCCACGTCATCGACTCCCACACCGGCGGCGAACCGACCCGCCTGGTCATGCAAGGCTTCCCGCAATTGACCGGCCGCAGCATGGCCGAACAGCGCGACGAACTGCGCGAGCTGCACGACCACTGGCGCCGCGCCTGCCTGCTGGAGCCACGCGGCAACGATGTGCTGGTGGGGGCGCTGTACTGCCCGCCGGTTTCCAGCGACGCCACCTGCGGGGTGATCTTCTTCAACAACGCCGGCTACCTGAACATGTGCGGCCACGGCACCATCGGCCTGGTCGCCTCCTTGCAGCACCTGGGGCTGATCGAACCGGGCGTGCACAAGATCGACACCCCGGTGGGCCAGGTCAGCGCCACCCTGCATGAGGACGGCGCGGTCACCGTCGGCAACGTGCCGTCCTGGCGCTACCGCCAGCAGGTGGCGGTCGAGGTGCCGGGCTTTGGCCCGGTGCGCGGCGACATCGCCTGGGGCGGCAACTGGTTCTTCCTGGTCAGCGAACATGGCCAGCGCATCGAACTGGACAACGTCGAGGCCCTGACCGACTACACCTGGAAAATGCTCAAGGCCCTGGAAACCCAGGGCATCACCGGCGAGCACGGCGCGCCGATCGACCATATCGAGCTGTTCGCCGACGACGCCCACGCCGACAGCCGCAACTTCGTGATGTGCCCGGGCAAGGCCTATGACCGCTCGCCCTGCGGCACCGGTACCAGCGCCAAGCTGGCGTGCCTGGCCGCCGACGGCAAGCTCGCCGAGGGCCAGGCCTGGGTGCAGGCGAGCATCACCGGCAGCCAGTTCCAGGGCCGCTTCGAACGTGAAGGCGAGCGTATCCGCCCGTTCATCACCGGCCGCGCCCACATGACCGCCGACAGCACCCTGCTGATCGACGAACAAGACCCGTTTGCCTGGGGCATCTGACCCCGCTTTCTTCCCAACGAACACTGCAAGGAGTGACAACAATGACTGACAACATCTTCACCGGTTGCATGCCCGCCCTGATGACCCCGTGCACCGCGCAGCGCACCCCCGACTTCGATGCCCTGGTGCGCAAGGGCCGCGAACTGATCGAGGCCGGCATGAGCGCCGTGGTGTACTGCGGCTCGATGGGCGACTGGCCGCTGCTGACCGAGGCCGAGCGCCAGGAAGGCGTGGCGCGCCTGGTGGCCGCTGGCATCCCGACCATCGTCGGCACCGGCGCGGTGAACACCCGCGAGGCGGTAGCCCATGCCGCCCACGCGGCCAAGGTCGGCGCTGCCGGGCTGATGGTCATCCCCCGCGTGCTGTCCCGTGGCGCGTCGCTGATTGCCCAGAAGCATCACTTCTCGGCGATCCTGGCGGCCGCGCCCAAGCTGCCGGCGGTGATCTACAACAGCCCCTACTACGGCTTTGCCACCCGCGCCGACCTGTTCTTCGAACTGCGCCGCGAGTACCCCAACCTGATCGGCTTCAAGGAGTTCGGCGGCGCCGCCGACCTGCGCTACGCCGCCGAACACATCACCTCCCAGGATGACGACGTGACCCTGATGGTCGGCGTCGACACGCAAGTGGTGCACGGCTTCGTCAACTGCAACGCCACCGGCGCCATCACCGGCATCGGCAACGCCCTGCCACGCCAGGTGCTGCAACTGGTGAGCCTGAGCAAGCAGGCGGCCAAGGGCGACGCCAAGGCCCGGCGCCTGGCGCGGGAGCTGGAAGCCGCGCTGGCGGTGCTGTCGTCGTTCGATGAAGGCTGCGACCTGGTGCTGTACTACAAGCACCTGATGGTGCTCAACGGCGATACCGAGTACAGCCTGCACTTCAACGAGACCGACGCCCTCACCGACGCCCAGCGCCACTACGCCGAGCAGCAGTACACACTGTTCCGCACCTGGTACGCCAACTGGTCGGCCGAACAGAACCTGGCCTGAAGCCCTGCTCGCCAGCAAGCACGGCTCCTGTGGGAGCCGGCTTGCCGGCGATCACCGGCCTGGCCGGTGCCATCCTCCGAATCCTCCGCCCCAAGGACGCCCCCATGCCCCTCACAGGCAACCTGCTGATTGGCCAGCGCGCCGCAACCGGCACCCAGGCCGCGATCCGCGCCATCGACCCGGCCACCGACAAACCACTCGATCCGCCCTACGCCGGCGCCAGCGCCGAGCAAGTGACCCAAGCTTGTGCCCTGGCCTGGTCGGCGTTCGATGAATACCGCGTAACCTCGCTGGCGCACCGCGCCCGCTTTCTTGAAACCATCGCCGAGCAGATCGAAGCTCTGGGCGATGAACTGATCCACCGGGCCGTCGCCGAAACCGGCCTGCCCGCGGCCCGCATCCAGGGCGAACGCGCACGCACCTGCACCCAGTTGCGCACCTTCGCCCGAGTAGTGCGTGCCGGCGAATGGCTGGACGTGCGCATCGACCACGCCCTGCCCGCGCGCCAACCATTGCCACGCGCCGAGCTGCGCCAGCGCCAGGTGGCCCTGGGCCCGGTGGCGGTGTTCGGCGCCAGCAACTTCCCGCTGGCCTTTTCGGTGGCCGGTGGCGATACCGCCTCGGCGCTGGCTGCTGGCTGCCCGGTGGTGGTCAAGGCCCACAGCGCCCACCCCGGCACCAGCGAGCTGGTCGGCCAGGCCGTGGCCCGGGCGGTGCAGCTGTGCGAACTGCCCGAAGGCGTGTTCTCCCTGCTGTACGGCGCCGGCCGCGACATCGGCCTGGGCCTGGTCAACGACCCGCGCATCAAGGCGGTCGGTTTCACCGGTTCGCGCAGTGGCGGCGTTGCCCTGTGCCAGGCCGCCCAGGCACGCCCGGAACCGATTCCGGTGTACGCCGAAATGAGTTCGATCAACCCGGTGTTCCTGTTCGACGCCGCCCTGCAAACCCGCGGCGAAGTGCTGGCACAGGGTTTCGTCGCTTCGCTGACCCAGGGCGCCGGCCAGTTCTGCACTAACCCCGGCCTGCTGATCGCCCGCCAGGGCCCGGCGCTGCAACGCTTCATCGCCGCCGCCGGCGAACAGCTGCAGCGCACCGCCGCGCAGACCATGCTCACCCCTGGCATCTTCGCGGCCTATGCCGCCGGCGTCGCCGCGCTGACCGCAAACCGCAACGCCCAACGGGTCGCCAGCGGCCAGGCGCCGCAGGGGCCGAACCAGTGCCAGGCGCAGCTGTTCCTGACCGAGGCTAAGGCTTTCCTGGGTGACCCGGCCTTGCAGGCCGAAGTGTTTGGCGCGGCCTCATTGGTGGTGGCCTGTGACAGCGATGCGCAGGTGCGCCAGGTCGCCGAGCACCTGGAAGGGCAACTGACGGCCACCTTGCACCTGGACGAGGCCGACTTCGACAGTGCCCGGCAACTGCTGCCGACCCTGGAGCGCAAGGCCGGGCGCATTCTGCTCAACGGCTGGCCGACCGGCGTCGAGGTGTGCGATGCGATGGTCCACGGTGGCCCCTTCCCCGCCACTTCCGATACCCGCAGCACCTCGGTGGGGACGGCGGCAATCCTGCGCTTCCTGCGCCCGGTCTGTTACCAGGATTTCCCCGATGCCCTGCTGCCCGCTGAGCTGCAACACGCCAACCCGCTGCATCTGCGCCGTCTGGTCGACGGCAAACGGGAAGGCTAGGCATGCTCGAAACCCCTGAAACCGATATCGCCGTGGTCGGCGCCGGCATCGTCGGCGTCGCCTGTGCCTTGCAACTGGCCCGCCAGGGCAAGCGGGTGTTGCTGATCGACCGCCAGGCCCCCGGCCACGGCGCGTCCTGGGGCAATGCCGGGCACCTGGCCACCGAGCAAGTGTTCCCCATCGCCGACCTGTCGATCCTCAAGCGCCTGCCGGCCATGCTGCTGGACCCGATGGGCCCGCTGCGCCTGGACTGGAAGTACCTGCCCAGGGCGTTGCCCTGGTTCACCCGGCTGCTGCTCAACCTGCGCCCGGCCCCTTTCCAGCGCAGCGTGGCCGGCCTGCGCGCGCTCAACGAGGCCAGCCTGGGCGCCTGGCAGCGTTTGCTGGGCTCGATCGGGCGTGCTGACCTGCTGCATGAGGATGGTTCGCTGCTGGTATTCGAACGCGCCGAATCGCGCCCGGCACTGCAGGCCTTGCGCGCACGCCTGCAGCAGCAGGCGGTGCCGGTGGACTACTGGTCGGCGCAGGCCGTACAGGCCGCAGCGCCACAGTTGAGCCCGTCGCTTCAGGGCGGCCTGTTCTTCCCGCGTACCGGGCATTTCGTCGACCCGTACCGGGTGGTCGGCGCGCTGTTCGACGCCGCCCAGGCGGCCGGTGTGCGGTTCGCCAGGCGCCAGGTAAGCGGTGGCCGGCTGCACGCTGGCAGGGTCACCCTGCACAGTGACCAGGGCGAGCTGCAGGCCCGCCAGGTGCTGATCGCATGCGGTGCGCATTCGGCAAGGCTGGTGCACAGCTTGACCGGCAAACGCGTCCCGCTGGACACCGAACGCGGCTACCACCTGATGCTGCCCAACGAGCAGCAGCGGCTGCCGTTCGCGGTCACCTCACTGGAGCGCAAGTTCATCATGACGCCCATGGCCGGTGGCTTGCGCCTGGCCGGCACGGTGGAGTTCGCCGGGCTCGATGCCGCACCGAGCATGCAGCGGGCGTGGCAGTTGCATCGGTTGAGCAAGGGGTTGTTCCGGCGCGAGCTGGATGCTGAGGGGGCGACGCCGTGGATGGGGTTCAGGCCGTCGTTGCCGGATTCACTGCCGGTGATCGATCGGGTGGCGGACGGCAAGGTGTTGCTGGCGTTCGGGCACCAGCACTTGGGGTTGACCCAGGCGGCGGTGACGGCGCAGTGGGTGGGGCAGTTGATTGAAGGTTTGCGGATTCCCGAGGCTTACCGGTTGGATCGGTTTTGATAGCGGGGGCCGCTGCGCGCCCCTTCGCGGGTAAACCCGCTCCCACAGGTTCTGCGCCGACCTGAATGTGGGAGCGGGTTTACCCGCGAAGGGCTGCGCAGCAGCCCCCCATTCACTCAGCGATAACGCTCAAGCCAGTGTGCGTAAGGCGCAGGCAGCGTCCACGACGCCTTGTCCACGCCCAGCGCCTTGGCCGCGAAATACGGCCAGTGCGGATCAGCCAGGTGCGCACGCCCCACCGAGACCAGGTCCAGCTGGTTGGCTTGCAGCGCCCCTTCGGCCAGCTCCGGCGTACCGAAGCCCCACGCCGAAGTCACCGGCAGTTTCGCTTCCCGGCGTACACGCTCGGCAATCGGCCCCATGAAGGCCGGGCCCCACGGAATGTTGGTCTCGGGGATGGTGAAGCCGACGCTGACGCTCAGCAGGTCCAGGCCACCGGCCTTGAAACGCCGCGCCAGTTCGATGGACTCCTGCAGGGTCTGCTCGTCACGCCCGTCGTATTCCAGCACACCAAAGCGCGCCGTCAGCGGCAGGTGCTCAGGCCACACTTCACGCACGGCCGCCAGGGTTTCCAGGAGGAAGCGGCTGCGGTTGTCGAAGCTGCCGCCATAGGCGTCGGTACGCTGGTTGGAATGCTCGGAGAAGAAGCTCTGCCCCAGGTAGCCGTGGGCGAAATGCAGCTCGATCCACTCGAAACCGGCATCACGGGCACGGCGGGCGCCGTCGACGAAGTCCTGCTTGACCCGGGCGATGTCATCCAGGGTCATGGCCTTTGGCACTTTCGGCAGGTGGGCACCGAAAGCGATGGCCGAGGGGGCGATGGTGTCCCAGCCGCGTGCGTCGTCGGCGGCGATATGGTCGTCACCTTCCCATGGGCGATTGGCGCTGGCCTTGCGCCCGGCGTGGGCGATCTGGATGCCCGGCACCGAGCCTGCGGCCTTGATCGCCTGCACCACCGGCACGAAGGCCTGGGCGTGGGCATCGCTCCAGATACCGGCGCAGCCGGGGGTAATGCGGCCTTCCGGCGACACGGCAGTGGCTTCGACCACCACCAGGCCGGCACCGCCCCGAGCCAGGCCGGCCAGGTGGACGTGGTGCCAGTCGTTGATCATGCCGTCCTCGGCCATGTACTGGCACATCGGCGGGATGGCGATGCGGTTGCGCAGGGTGACGTCCTTGAGGGTATAGGGTTCGAACAGGGCGGACATGTGGTTACTCCGGGGTGAGTTAACTTACGATTGTTCGATCATATTCGAACTATGGCAATTTGTGAAACCCCCGTTATCATGTCGGCCATGCGAACCTATACCCACCCCTCCCCCGACAACCTCACCCTGGAGCGCCTGCTCTACGCCCTCAGCGACCCTGTGCGCATGGAAATCGTCCGCCACCTGGCCGGTGTGGCCGAGGCCAGCTGCGGTGAACTGGATGGCGGGCGGCCGAAGTCGAGCATGTCCCATCACTTTCGCGTGTTGCGCGAGGCGGGGCTGGTGTTTACCCGCAATGTGGGGACCACGCACATGAATTCGCTGCGCAGCGATGAGCTCGAAGGGCGCTTCCCCGGGCTGCTGGGCAGCATTCTCGGGCAGCGCTGATAGGCGCGCACTCCGTGGGAGCGGGCTTGCCCCGCGATGACACCTCACGCTCGACACGCCAGCCTGAGCTAACAGCATCGCGGGGCAAGCCCGCTCCCAGGCCCGTGTACAAATTTGCAGGCACAAAAAAACCACGAGGCCGCCGGGGGCGACGCTCGTGGTTGGTGTTGCCGGGTTTCCCCGGCAAGCAGCAGGGCCTTACAGGGCCATGTCGTTAGCAGGCTTGCTCTCGACCGCTGCGGCTGGCGCAACGCTGGTGCCGACGCTCTGGTCGATCACTGGCGGCTTCTCCAGCTGCAGTACTTCGGCGGTGTAGTTCCACTCTTTCTGGGTAGCCGCTGCCGAATCGTTCAGCTTGGTACCGTAGCTCGGGACGATCTCCTTGATCTTGGCCTGCCACTCAGGGGTAGCCACCTTTTCCTTGAACACGGTCTGCAGCACGTTGAGCATGATCGGCGCGGCAGTCGATGCACCTGGGGAGGCGCCCAGCAGGCCGGCGATGGTGCGGTCTTCGGAGGCAACCACTTCGGTGCCCAGCTTCAGCACGCCGCCCTTCTCTTCGTCACGCTTGATGATCTGCACGCGCTGACCGGCCTGCCACAGGCGCCAGTCTTCTTTCTTGGCGTTCGGGAAGTAGGTGCGCAGGGCTTCGAATCGGTCATCATCCGACAGCATCAGCTGGCCGGCGAGGTACTCGACCAGTGGGTACTGTTCGATACCGACCTTGGTCATCGGCCACACGTTGTGCATCGTGGTGCTGCCCAACAGGTCCAGGTACGAGCCGTTCTTCAGGAACTTGGTCGAGAAGGTGGCGAATGGCCCGAACAGGATGACGCGCTTGCCGTCCAGAACGCGGGTGTCCAGGTGCGGCACCGACATGGGTGGCGCGCCGGTCGAAGCGATGCCGTAGGCCTTGGCCATGTGCTGCATGGCAACAGTCGGGTTCTCGGTCACCAGGAACGAACCGCCCACCGGGAAGCCTGCGTATTCCTTGGCTTCCGGGATGCCCGACTTCTGCAGCAGCTTCAGCGCGCCGCCGCCGGCACCGATGAACAGGAACTTGGCGTCGGTAGCCGATTCGGTACCGTCCTTCAGGTTCTTGTACTCGACGTGCCAGGAGCCGTCCGCATTGCGGGTGATGTCCTGCACTTCGGTGGACAGCTTGAGGTCGAAGTTCTCTTTGGTCTTCAGATGGCCAACGAACTGGCGGGTGATCTCACCGAAGTTGACGTCGGTGCCGATCGGCGTCCAGGTCACGGCCAGCTTCTGGTTCGGGTCACGCCCTTCCATCATCAGCGGGACCCACTTGGCGATCTGCGCGTGGTCTTCGGAGTACTGCATCGGGCGGAACAGCGGGCTGGTCTGCAGCGCGTCGTAACGCTTCTTCAGGAACTTGATGTTGTCATCGCCCCAGACGAAGCTCATGTGCGGGGTGGTGTTGATGAACGAGTGCGGGTTCTTCAGCACGCCCTGGCGCACCTGCCAGGCCCAGAACTGGCGGGAGATCTGGAACGACTCGTTGATCTCGATGGCCTTGGTGATGTTGACGTTGCCGTCTTTGTCTTCCGGGGTGTAGTTCAGCTCGGCCAGCGCGGAGTGGCCGGTACCGGCGTTGTTCCAGCCGTTGGAGCTTTCTTCGGCGACGCCGTCCAGGCGCTCGACCATTTCCATCGACCAGCTTGGTTCCAGCTCGTTGAGCCAGACAGCCAGGGTGGAGCTCATGATGCCGCCGCCAACCAGCAGCACGTCAACTTTTTTGGTCTCTGCTGCGTGCGCTTGCATGAAGCTCGCTGCAACAGCCAGACCCAGCAAGGTCTTGCCAGCTTTCTTGAACATTGATCAATTCCAGTGTGTAGAACGGAGGGTGGGCCTGTGGCTGGCCCAGGTGTTCCATGTTCTTCAGCGCAGGCTTGTTGTGATCATTGTTCAGCAGCCAGAGAGCATTGGACGCGCCAGCCTTTGGTCGGATTGACCGACAGGGCTGAAACGATTTACGGATTGTATCTGAATTGCCAGCACAAACAAATTGCGGGGCAACCCGCAAGGCGGTGGGTTGTCACGCGACAAGGTGCCACGCCCCAGTGGGCAATGGCGGGCGCCAAAAACAAAAACCCCCAGCCACATCCATGGCCGGGGGTCTTGGATCAGGTCGCAAACGACCCGATCGGGGTGCAACCAAGATTACTGCTGAGGCAGTTTGTCGATCGCGCCGCAGCCGCCGATGATCTTGGAGATGGAAACCGATGGGTGGAACAGGTAGTCGTACGAGCAGTTCTTAGGCTGGTTGTAGACTTGGCCGGTGCAGCCGGACAGCAGGGCAACGCCCGAAACGAGAGCAACGGCAACAGTAGCTTTGATCAGCTTTTTCATAAAAAATCCTTTAGTCCATGATCCGCCATCATTCTGATGGCCGCCGGATGATACGGGAAAAGTTGCCCGAGTAGAAGCCAGATAGTGCATTCGTAATAACTGCCCTGCTCCCGGCAAGTTTTTCGGCAGCGACTAACTCATGTTCAAGCAGCGCATTATTGCGGACGCACAGCGCACTGCATGCAATGAATTCAGTACCAATTGGAATGAACTCGAGCATGCTCTGCCGATGATTTAGCGATAATCGGTAAAGACCCGAATGCCCTGGGTAAAACAAGGTAAATGCTCTACCGATTTTGCTGTACTCCACCTGCCCCCTTGAAAGATAAGCCCGCACAACGGCCAGTTGTAGGGGCCTTCGATCACCTGATCAGAGCTTGAACTGGCCCACCAACGTTTGCAGTTCTGCACCGAGGCGGGCCAATTTTACGCTGGACGCCGCTGTTTCTTCGCTGGCCGCCGCAGTCTGTTCCGAGACTTCGCGCACATTGAGCACGCTGCGATTGATTTCCTCGGCCACAGCGCTTTGCTGCTCAGAAGCGGTGGCAATTTGCAGGTTCATCGATTCGATGGTGGCCACCGAACGGCTGATACTCATCAATGAAGTGCCCGCTCGGCGCGTCAACTCTACGCTGTTGCTGGTCAGTTCGCGGCTGCGCTCCAGAATATCGCCCACTTGCTGCGTACCACGGTGCAGGCCGCCAATCAGCCCTTCAATTTCTTCGGTGGAAGTCTGTGTGCGTTGCGCGAGGCTGCGAACTTCATCGGCAACTACCGCAAAGCCACGGCCTGCCTCACCGGCACGTGCGGCTTCGATGGCTGCGTTCAAGGCCAGCAGGTTGGTCTGCTGGGCAACCGACTTGATCACATCCAGCACCGTGCCGATCTTGTCGCTCTCGCGCTTGAGTTCGGCCATGGCTTGCGTCGAGTGCCCCACCTCGGCATCCAGGTGGGTAATCTGCTCGATGGCCTGATTGACCACCACGTCGCTTTCGCGCGCCTCCTGGCTGGCATTGACCGCCGCAGTCGATGCCTGCTCGGCACTGCGCGCCACATCCTACACGGTCGACGCCATCTGGTTCATGGCCGTCGCCACCTGATCGGTCTCGACCTTCTGGCTGCTGACCCCTGCGCTGGTCTGCTCGGTCACGGTGGACAGTTCCTCGGCTGCACTGGCGATCTGCACCACACCGTCACGCAATCCACCAATAAGACCACGCAGGTTCAGGGTCATGCGCTGCATGCTGGCTTGCAGTTCACCCAGCTCATCACGCCGGGATACCTGGATATCCTGGCTCAGATTGCCATTGGCGACCCGCTCGACGCTCTGCAGCACCTCTTTCAAAGGCACGACGATCAGACGGGTGATCGACCAGGCAGCCAGCGCTCCGAGCAACAGCGCCAGCCCAGCTGCGACGATCAAACGCTGGATAAAGGACTGCACTTCGTTGTCACGCTTGCTCGACTGGCTATCCGATAACTGCCCGAACGCCTCGAGCAGGCTCTTCAGGTTGGCCTCCAGGGCATCGAGGGCCTGGACTGCCTGGGCATCGTTGTGTGCGTCGATGGCGCGGGCATAGTCCTGGAAGTGGGCGCGGTAAAGTTCGACAGCGCTACTTGCCTGCTTGGTCCAGCGCAGGTCGTTCGGGTCGCTGAGCAGTTTGGCGAGCGTATCCACCCGAAGATTGAGTTCATCAAGCGCCTTGACCAAGAGCGTTGCTTGCGCGGCACCAGGAGAGACTGTGTAGTTCAGGCGTGCAATGCGAACCTCGCGTGCCTCTTCATTGACCTTGGCAATACTGCTGAGTTTGGCACTGCGCTCGCCCAGTCCGCTCAACCCTCCCCAGCCAATGCCCGCGATAATGATGGTCAGCAATAAAACCAGTGCAAAGCCCAAGGTCAGTTTCGACCTCACACTCATATCGGCCAGCACCTTCACACTTGCATCGAACATCTGCACAGCCCTTATATCTATGTTCTTCAGACAACCATCGCCGGCCAAACCTGCAGCGGTTGAAGGAGGTAGGGAATACCGTCAGGTCCAGCTGAAGTGACGGCGCAAGAGAAATAGAGCAAGGCCCGTAAAAGATGAATGCGCGCAATTCATGCGCCTTCGCAAACACTAAGGGAAAGCCTGAGGGGATTCGAAGGATTGAAACGACGCGATTCATAGCACTAGGCCATCATTCGCGAAGAAATATACATCTGAGAGAAATTTTCGACAACATAACACCATGCTATTTGTGACCAATAGCACGATTAAATTGTGAACAATATCCAGTTGGCATTCACCACATCGCTGATGCACCGCCCCGCCTCCAAGGGCAAACCGTGCATTAACTGGCTCAGCGAGAGATCTGTCGTCGAAGCATCGCGAAGGGAGGTTGTATTGATAGCACCCAGAAACGACGAAGCCCCCGAAAACTCAAGGTTTTCGGGGGCTTCGACTACTTCGCGTATGGCGGAGAGATAGGGATTTGAACCCTAGGTACTGTTGCCAGTACAACGGATTTCGAATCCGTCCCGTTCGACCACTCCGGCATCTCTCCAATGGCGCGCATCATACCAGCGATTTAGATTCTGGCAAACCTTTTTTTGAAAAAAAATCGCGTGGTATCAGGCGCTTGCGTGAACGTGCCGGTTACAGCGGCACGCCCAGGCGTTTTGCAACTTCTTCGTAGGCTTCGATCACATCACCCAGGCCCTGGCGGAAGCGGTCCTTGTCCATCTTCTTGCGGGTCTCTTTGTCCCACAGGCGGCAGCCGTCCGGGCTGAACTCGTCGCCCAGGACGATCTGGCCGTGGAACACGCCGAACTCCAGCTTGAAGTCGACCAGCAGCAGGCCTGCGTCATCGAACAGCTTGGTCAGCACTTCGTTGACCTTCAACGACAGCTTCTTCATCTCGACCAGCTGCTCGGCGGTGCCCCAGCCGAACGCGACAACGTGGGATTCGTTGATGAAGGGGTCGCCCTTCTCGTCGTTCTTGAGGAACAGTTCGAAGGTGGACGGCTCGAGCTTGATGCCCTCCTCCACGCCCAGGCGCTTGACCAGGCTGCCGGCGGCGTAGTTGCGCACCACGCACTCGACCGGGATCATGTCGAGCTTCTTGACCAGGCACTCGTTATCACCCAGCAGTTTGTCGAACTGAGTCGGCACGCCGGCTTCTTCGAGCTTCTGCATGATGAAGGCGTTGAACTTGTTGTTCACCATGCCTTTACGGTCGAGCTGCTCGATGCGCTTGCCGTCGAACGCCGAAGTGTCGTTACGGAACAGCAGGATCAAGCGATCGGCGTCATCGGTCTTGTAAACCGATTTGGCCTTGCCACGGTAGAGTTCTTCGCGTTTTTCCATGATGGGCTCCGCTTGCTTGAGTTGGTGGGCTAGGCGATCAGGCGCCAGTCGAGCCCATGGTCTTGATTAGCCACCTGGAGCCAGTCCGGGTCGCACCCGAGGGCGTCGACGAAGCACTGGCGGGCCAGGTGTGGCTGGTTGTTCTTGCTGCTGAGGTGGGCCAGCACCAGGTGCTGAAGGTTCTGCCAGCCCAACTCGGCCACCAGGCTTGCGGCCTGGTGGTTGTTCAGATGTCCTTGGCTGCCGCCGACCCGTCGCTTGAGGAACTGCGGGTAATGCCCGCGTGCCAGCAGGTCACGGCAGTGGTTGGCCTCGATCAGCAGGGCGTCGAGGGCCTGGTAACGCTCCAGCAGGTACATGTCGTAACTGCCAAGGTCGGTCAGCATGCCGAAGCGCCGGCGACCATCGCTGATCACGTACTGCAGTGGCTCGTAGGCATCATGCTCGACCCGTGCGGCGCTGACCTGCAGATCGCCGATCTGCAGTGTATCGCCACAGCTGAGAAACCCCGCTACCTCCACCGGCTTGCGCAGGCCACGCAAAGTGCCCTGGCTCATGTAGACCGGTACATTGTAGCGGCGCGCCAGCAAACCCACCCCATGCACATGGTCGGCATGTTCGTGGGTGACCAGCACCGCGCTCAGTTGCGTGGCCGACACCCCGAGCAGCGCCAGGCGCCGCTCGGTCTCCCGCAACGAGAAGCCGCAATCGACCAGGATGAGCGTGTCACCACTGGCGATCAGCGTGCCGTTTCCCTGGCTACCGCTTCCAAGAACCGCGAAACGCACTTAGCCCAGACGGTCCTGGATTGCGCTCAGCACGCGGCGGGCCACATCGGCCGGGGCCACGGTATTGATGTTCTTCTCGACGGTGACCTGGACGTTTTCACCGACCTTGCTCAGGCGTACCTGGTAACGCTCGGCGCGGGCCTCACGCTCTTCCTTGCTCGGTTCGCTGCCGAACAGACGGCTGAGGAAGCCAGGTTCCTTGTGCTTGTCGTCCGGTTTTTCCGACAGGTTGATGTAGTACAGGCCCAGGCTGCGGTTGATGTCCTCGACGCGCCACTCACCCTGCTCCAGGGCACGGCCCACGCCGGACCAGGCACGGTCCAGGTCGGAGCCCAGGTACAGCACCGGGTTGCCGCTGCCGTCCTCACTGAGGCTGACCTGGCTCGGCGCATCAAAATCACGCGCGGCCAGCAGCGACACCGAACCGCCCTTCTCGGCGTTGCGGTTCATGCTGGCGAGCATTTCATCGACCAGCAGCGCGTCGGCGCCAGTGTTGCTCGAAGTGGACGAGAACTCGGGCTCGGCGGTGCTGCCTGCCGGGCGCTCGACGCTGACCACATAGACTTCCGAGGTGTTGCGCTGCACGCCTGGTTCCATGCGCACCCGCACCCGGACTTCGCTGTCGGGGCTGCTGGAGGCGCTGGCCAGACGCTGGCCGAGCGACGCGGAGAGCTCGTCAAAACGCTGCCAGCTGGTGCTGAACTCACCAGTCTGCGGACGCTCTTCGGCAATGCGGAAGCCGTTGTCTTCGAAGAACTGATGGGTCACCGGCCAGACTTCGGCCGGCGAGCGCTGGGCCAGCACCCAGCGGCTGCTGCCACTGCGCTGCAGGCTGAAATCGCTGATGTCGGCTGTTGCCGACAGCGGTTGCGGGCGCGGTACTTCGAACTCGCCAGTGGCGTGATCGTCGGCAACGTTGCGCGGGATCGGCAGCAGCGGGTCCATGCGTTTGACGTTGCTGGCGTCCGGCGGCAGCTGCATCGGCGCGGTGGGCTGCGCCTGCAGGTAATCGCTGCCGCGGTCGCGGAAATAGCCATCCTCGCCCCACAGCCAGCCACAACCGCTGGTGCTGGAGATGATCAGGGCAAGGGTGGAAAGACCAGCCAGTCGCTTCATGCGGTGTACTTCCTCGATTAAACCAGTACGCCGGACTGGCGCAAGGCAGTACGGACTTTTTCGTGACAGCTGTCGCTCAGCCAGGTCAGCGGCAGGCGGATACCTTTGTGCATCAGGCCCATTTCAACGAGCGCCCACTTCACCGGGATCGGGTTGGCTTCGCAGAACAGGTCTTTGTGCAGCGGCATGAGTTTTTCGTTGATCGCGCGGGCCTTCTCGGCATTGCCCTCAAGGGCGGCCTCGCACAGGTCGGCCATTTCGCGCGGGGCGACGTTGGCGGTAACGGAGATGTTGCCCTTGCCGCCCATCAGGATCAGCTCGACGGCAGTCGGGTCGTCGCCGGACAGGACGACGAAGTCGCTGTCAACGCCGTCGAGGATGGCCTTGGCGCGCACCAGGTCGCCGGTAGCTTCCTTGATGCCGATGATGTTCTTGACCTTCGACAGGCGGATCACGGTATCGGCCTGCATGTCGCAGGAGGTGCGGCCGGGTACGTTATAGAGGATCTGCGGGATGTCGACGGCTTCGGCAATGTGCTTGAAGTGCTGGTACAGGCCTTCCTGGGTTGGCTTGTTGTAGTACGGGACTACCAGCAGGCAGGCGTCGGCGCCAGCATTCTTGGCGTTCTGCGTGAGGTGAACGGCTTCGGCAGTGGAGTTGGCACCGGTGCCGGCGATGACCGGGATGCGCTTCTTGCTGTGCTTTACACGCTCGACCACGTGCTTGATGACCAGGATGTGTTCCTCCACATCCAGGGTGGCCGACTCACCGGTGGTGCCGACAGCGACGATCGCATGGGTGCCATTTTCCAGGTGGAAGTCTACAAGTTTGTCGAGGCTGTCCCAATCAAGACGCCCTTGTGCATCCATGGGAGTGACCAATGCCACCATACTGCCCGCAATCATGTAACTGCTCCTGCCGGAAAAAGAGAGCGGTAATGGTACTGGGGGCATCGGCCTTGCACAAGCGAAGCAGGCGGGCGGAGCATTCCCCTTCGCGCCGCTTTTCGCTACCCTTGATCCTTTGATCGGTACAGCGCGGCCCGCCGGGCCGTCGACAGTGCTCCCGGCCTGTGTTCATCGCCATGAAACCGTGGCCGTGCCCCCACGCAAACAGCAGGCTTGTCCCGTCCTGTACCGACCGCTCATCGCTTTAGGAATGCTGCATGTCCACCCCCACCGTTCGCGAACAATTCCTCGTCATCAGCGCCCTGGGCCCCAACCCGATGGAGCTGGCCAATGTTCTGAGCCGCGCAGCTTTCGAAAACCGCTGCGCGGTCGTCACCTCGCGCCTGAGCCGCCACGGCGAAACCAGCGCCCTGGTATTGCAGGTCGGCGGCAGCTGGGATGCCCTGGCGCGCCTGGAGACCACGCTGCCGGGCCTGGCCAAGAAGCACGGCCTGACCCTGGACGTGGTGCGCAGCGCCGAGCAGGAAGTGCGCCCACAGGCCCTGCCTTATGTGGCCTACGTCAGCGCCGCCTATCGCCCGGACATCATCAACGAGCTGTGCCAGTTCTTCCTCGACCACCGCGTCGAGCTGGACGCGATGACCTGCGACACCTACCTGGCCCCGCAGACCGGCAGCAGCATGCTCAATGCCCAGTTCACCGTGATCCTGCCGGCCGGCACCCAGATCAGCTGGCTGCGCGACCAGTTCCTGGACTTTGCCGACGCCCTCAACCTGGACGCGCTGATCGAACCGTGGCGCCCACAGAACCCTGTCTAAGGAAGCCCTCATGGCCGTAGCACTCGACCAACCCGTTGCCGATTTCCAGGTCCAGGCCACCAGCGGCCAGGCCGTCAGCCTCGCCCAACTCAAGGGCCAGCAGGTAGTGCTGTACTTCTACCCCAAGGACAGCACCCCGGGCTGCACCACCGAAGGCCAGGGTTTCCGTGACCAGTACGCGGCGTTCCAGGCCGCCAATACCGTGGTATTCGGCGTATCGCGCGACGGCATCAAGTCGCACGAGAACTTCAAGGCCAAGCAAGCCTTCCCCTTCGAGCTGATCAGCGACAAGGACGAGGCGCTGTGCCAGTTGTTCGACGTGATCAAGCTGAAGAAGCTGTACGGCAAGGAGTACCTGGGCGTCGACCGCAGCACCTTCCTGATCGACAAGGACGGTGTGCTGCGCCAGGAATGGCGTGGGGTGAAGGTACCGGGGCATGTGGATGCCGTGCTCGCGGCAGCCGAGGCCTTGAACAAAGCCTGATACCTCTGTGGGAGCGGGCTTGCCCCGCGATGGCGCCAGCGAGGCCACACCTGTTGCCTGGACAGACGCTATCGCGGGGCAAGTCGCAGCGGCGCACCGCCGCTCCCACGAGTAACCCCTAGAGCATCGCCGTGGCCAGGCATCCAGCACCGCCTTGAACAGCGTCGCCGAGGCCTTGAACAAGGCTTGATACCTGTACTCCGTGGGAGCGGGCTTGCCCCGCGATGGCGCCAGCGAGGCCATAGGTGTTGCCTGGGCAGGCGCTATCGCGGGGCAAGCCCGCTCCCACGAAGCACGCTCCCACGGGTAGCCCCTAGAGCATCGGCGCGACCGATGCCTCCTGCCGCGGCCACGCATCCAGCACCGCCTTGAACAGCGTCGCCAGCGGGATCGCGAAGAAGATCCCCCAGAAGCCCCATAACCCGCCAAACAACAGCACCGCGCAGATGATCGCCACCGGGTGCAGGCTCACCGCCTCGGAGAACAGCAGCGGCACCAGCACGTTGCCATCGAGCGCCTGGATGATCGCGTACACTGCCATCAGGTAGATGAACTGATCGCCCCAGCCCCACTGGAACAGCGCGATCAGGGTCACCGGCACGGTCACCACCACCGCCCCCACGTAAGGCACCACCACCGACAGCCCCACCAGCAGCGCCAACAATGCGGCGTAGTTGAGCCCCAGGCTGATGAAGGCGATATAGGTGGCGACGCCACAGATCAGGATCTCGATGCCCTTGCCACGGATGTAGTTGGCGATCTGCCGGTTCATCTCGTCGCCCACCCGGTTGAGCAGGGCGCGCTCGCGTGGCAGGTAGCCACTGACCCAGCGGCCGATCAGTTCGCGGTCCTTGAGGAAGAAGAACACCAGGATCGGCACCAGCACCAGGTAGATCATCGCGTTGACCAGCAGCGGCAGGCTCGACAACGAGAAGGTCAGCGCCCACTGGCCGAACTTGCCGATTTCACCGCGCACCGATTCGATGGCACGCAGCACCTGCTCATCCGACACCAGGTGCGGGTAGCGCTCGGGCAGCAGCAGCAACAGCGACTGCCACTTGCCCAGCATGCCGGGCAGCTCATTGAACAGGGTGATCAACTGATGCCAGAGCAACGGCACCAGCACCAGCATGAACACCGCCAGGGCGCCCATGAACAGCGCGAACACCAGCCACACCGCCAGCCGTGACGGCACCTTGAAGCGCTCCAGGGCGTTGACCAGCCCCTGCATCAGGAAGGCCAGGACCATGCCCGCCAGCACCGGCGCGAGCATCCCGCCCAACGTCAGCACCACGGTGAAGGCCAGGAACAGCAGGACCGCCAGCACCACTGCCTCCTCATCGGAGAAGTAGCGCTGCATCCAGTCGCGTAGCACTTTGATCATTGCCGATCCTTGAAAGAAAACTCAGGCCTTGCGCAGCCAGTACGTGTACACCCCGGCCTCGGCCGTTTCGTGCAGCAGCGTATGACCGGCAAGCCGGGCAAAAGTGCGAAAGTCGCGTTGCGAGCCTGCGTCGGTGGCGATCACCTTGAGCACCGCGCCACTGGCCAGGCGATTGAGCTCCATCTTCGCCTTGAGCAGCGGCAACGGGCAGTTCAGCCCGCTGGCGTCGAGTTCGGCGTCGCAGGTCAGGGTGTCACTCATCGGGCGCGTCTCCACTGGCAAGGCAAAAAGGGCACTAGGATACCGCCACTGGTCGGCATCGTGCGACCCGGCTACAGTAAGGCTTTTGACCGACGCGAGCTTGTGCATGAATCTACTGCGCCCCACCCTGCTGACGCTGGCCTGCCTGATGGCCCTGCCCGGCCACGCCGACGACCTGCCGTCACTGGGCGATGCCAGTTCCGCGATCGTTTCGCCACAACAGGAGCACCAGCTCGGGCGCGCCTGGCTGAGCCTGCTGCGTGGCAACGTCAACCAGCTGAACGACCCGCAACTCAAGGATTTCGTCGAGACCAGCGTGTACAAGCTGGCCGAGACCAGCCAGGTGCAGGACCGGCGCCTGGAATTCATCCTCATCGACAGCAAGGAACTCAACGCCTTCGCCGCGCCCGGCGGCATCGTCGGGGTCAACGGCGGGCTGTTCCTCAACGCCCAGACCGAAGGCGAATATGCCTCGGTACTGGCCCACGAACTGGCGCACTTGTCGCAGCGCCACTTCGCCCGTGGCGTCGAAGCCCAGCAGCGCATGCAGTTGCCGATGATGGCAGCGCTGCTGGCGGGCATCGTGCTGGCGGCGGGGGGCGGTGGCGACGCCGGCATTGGCGTGATTGCCGGTACCCAGGCGGCGGCCATCCAGGAGCAGCGGCGCTTCTCCCGGCAGAACGAGCAGGAGGCCGACCGAATCGGCATCCAGAACCTCGAAAAAGCCGGTTACGATCCGCGCAACATGCCCAACATGTTCGAGCGCCTGGCGCGCCAGTACCGCTACGACGCCAAACCGCCGGAATTCCTCCTGACCCACCCGGTCACCGAATCCCGGGTGGCCGACACCCGCAACCGCGCCGAGCAGGCGCCGGCGGGCGGCGTCGAGGACAGCCTGCGCTACCAGTTGATCCGCGCCCGCGTGCAGCTCACCTACGAAGGCACCCCGGGCCTGGCCGCCAAGCGCTTCCGCGCCCAGCTTGAAGAGAACCCGCAAATGGACGCCGCGCGCTATGGCCTGGCCTTGGCGCAGATCAAGGGCGGCCAGCTCAACGAAGCGCGGGAGAGCCTTAAGCCGCTGCTGGCCAAGGCGCCCAACGACATCACCTACAACCTGGCGCAAATCGACCTGGACATCACCAACAACCGCCTGGCCGACGCCCAGCAGCGCGCGACACGCCTGCAGGCGCTTTACCCGGGCAACTATCCGCTGAAACAGGTGCGCGCCGACCTGCTGGTCAAGCAGGGCAAGCCGGCCGAGGCGGAGAAAGTGCTGGATGATCTGGTCAAGAGCCGCCCGGACGATCCGGACGTGTGGTACGACGTTGCCGAAGTGCGCGGCCTTTCCGGCAACACCATCGGCCTGCACCGCGCCCGCGCCGAGTACTTCACCCTGGTTGGCGACTTCGACCAGGCCATTCAGCAGCTCGACTATGCCAAACGCCGTTCGGGCAGCAACTTCCCGCTGGCCTCGCAGATCGACCAGCGCCAGCGCGAGGTCATGGAGCAGCAGCGCATGGTCAAGGACATGATGGGGCGCTGATTTACCGCCAGAAAGCATCGCGGGGCAAGCCCGCTCCCACGCCGCCAAGGGTTGGTTTGATGATGCTTCATCAGCCCTGGCTACGTGGGAGCGGGCTTGCCCCGCGATGGTTTCAAGCTTCGGTCAGGCGTTGCCCGACAACTTCAAGCGCGCCGCCTGGGTGAAATCCAGCATGCGGTTGAGCGGCTTGATCGCCTTGGGGATCAGTGCCGGCTCGACGAAGATTTCGTTGCTGCCAGTGCGCAGGCAATCCAGCACACGCTCCAGGGTATTCATGGCCATCCACGGGCAGTGCGCGCAGCTGCGGCAGGCCGCGCCGTTGCCGGCGGTGGGGGCTTCGACGAATTCCTTGTCCGGGCACAACTGCTGCATCTTGTAGAAGATGCCGCGGTCGGTCGCGACAATGAACGTCTTGTTCGGCAGGGTCTGCGCAGCCTTGATCAGCTGGCTGGTGGAACCCACCGCGTCGGCCAGCTCGATCACCGCTTCCGGCGACTCCGGGTGAACCAGGATCGCCGCGTCCGGGTACAGCGCCTTCATGTCGGCCAATTGGCGCGACTTGAATTCTTCGTGGACGATGCAGGCACCGTCCCACAGCAGCATGTCGGCGCCGGTCTGCTTCTGGATGTAGCGACCCAGGTGCTGGTCCGGGCCCCAGATGATGGTCTCGCCGTTGTCCATCAGGCTTTCGACGATTTCCAGTGCGCAGCTGGAGGTCACTACCCAGTCGGCCCGTGCCTTCACTGCGGCGGAAGTGTTGGCGTACACCACCACGGTGCGCTCGGGGTGCTGGTCGCAGAAGTCCGAGAACTCCTTGACCGGGCAGCCCAGGTCGAGCGAGCAGGTGGCTTCCAGGGTCGGCATCAGCACGCGCTTTTCCGGGGTGAGGATCTTCGCCGTCTCGCCCATGAAGCGCACCCCGGCCACGATCACCGTGTCAGCGGGGTGGTTCTTGCCGAAGCGGGCCATTTCCAGCGAGTCGGACACGCAACCGCCGGTCTCCTCGGCCAGGGCCTGGATCACCGGATCGCAATAGTAGTGGGCGACCAGCACGGCATTCTGCTTCTTCAGCTCGGCGGCGATGGCCGCACGGTACTCGGCCTCCTGCGCGGGCGTCAGCGGGTGGGGCTGCTTGGCGTCGAGGTGAGCCTGTACCAACAGGCGTTCGGAAATCTGGGTCATGATCGCAGGACCTGCAGGGCGCGTACGCGCGTCAATCGAGTGTATCACCCGGCCCTGACAGATCGGCTAGCGGTGCCGGACGGCCAGCTGGGCAGGCCCTCGCGGCCCCTCTGCGGGCGCGGATTATTATCGGACGGCGAAGGCTACAGGCAATCGCAGCGATGCAAAAGGGGTTTTTGCGTGGCGGGGCTGAATGCAATCGCGGGGCAAGCCCGCTCCCACAGTGGGAGCGGGCTTGCCCCGCGAAATGGGCCTGGAACCTGCTATCAGCCCTGGGGCTGCAGGGCCGCCAGGTGGCCACTGATGAGCATGGCGAACTCTTCGACGGTCATCTTCTTGCCGTTGAAGTCGACCATGCCATCGGCATACTTCAGGCTCGAAACCACGTCAGTGCCCTGCACCGTGGCCATGCCACTCTGCACCGCCATCATGCCGACCATCTCACCGGCCTGACTGGATTGCTGGGCGATGGCCTGCGCGTCGGTCTCGCCGCCCAGCAGTGCCTGCAAAGTGGCCAGGTCACCGACCATCGGCTTGGACACGCTCAGCTTGCTGTGCAGGCTGCTGACCAACTGCTTGCCCAACTGGTCAGGCGGCAGGTCGAACGAGGTCGGGTTGGCGAAGTCCATGGCCAGGCTGAAGTGGCTCTCGCCGTTGGCAGTCTTGAACGACAGCTTTTCCAGCGCCAACTGCGGCTTGCCGGCCAGCATCTTTTGCAGATCGCCCTGGACCTTGGCCTGTTCTTCAGGGGTCATGTCGAGCGACGGCAGCGCCTGCCCTTCGGCGGCCGCCTGCTGAACCTGCGGCATCTTGGTCTGGTACCACTCCAGCAGTGCCTGCATGGCCTGGATGTCGATGGACTTCATGGTGAAGACCATCTCGCCGCTGCCCACCTTGCGCCCGGCATAGCTGATGTCGGCCACCTTGTACTCCAGGCGCCCGGACAGCTTGTCCTTGGCTTCGCCTTCGGCGCTGTACAGGTTGTTCTGCTGCAGCCCCTTGAGCACCAGCACTTGCTGATCGGCACCGCTGGTGATCTGCGTATCAGCCAGGGCCAGGTCGATGTTGCCGAGGTAGATCATGTCGTGGGCGGACTGACTGAGCTTGCCACCGACCTTGAAGCCGCTGAGCAGGATCTTCACCGGCGTCTCTTGCGCATCGGCGAAATTCAGTTCCAGACGGTCGGCATTGGCGTGAATTTCGGCAGCCTTGCCCTCGCGGTCACCGCTCACCAGCAATTGCATGCCGGAGAAGTCCAGAACCTTTTTGCCATCCTGCTCGAGCTTGACCGGCGCCAGGCGGATATCGCTTTCGACCGTGCCGCCATAGCCCAGGCTGAATTGGCCGGTGACGGGCGCTTTGTCACCCGCCGCAGCGAACCACGACGCGGTGAAATCGTCCTTTTCCAGTGCGCTGTTGCTGGTGGCCATCACCGGCATCAGCTTGAATGCCTTGACCCGCGACCAGGGGAACGGGCCGTGCTCGATCTGGTCGACCACGCCGACGTCGAAGTTCAGCTTCTCGACCTCGCCCAGTTGAATGTCCTTGGCCTTGAGGCGGTAGTGCGCCGTGCTGGTGAAGAAATGCTGCTCCAGCGAAGCCAGTTCGATGGTCATGCTGCCGCCAGTGCCGACCAGGGCTTTCTTCAGCTCTTCGTTACCCTGGGTGATGGAGCGCTCCAGCTCCGCCGGCAGTTGTTTGCCGGTGTACCAGGCGCCAGCGGTGGCTGCGACGGCGATGGCGACGGCCAGGCCGGAAAGGATGCTTACTGATTTCTTCATGAATAGAACCGATTGCTGTCCATAAGGGGCTGCGCGTGGAGGTACGCGAGGACGCGCAGAATACCACTGTCAGGGTGAGCGCATGGCATAGCAGCAGCACACACGCAGGCGAGGCACCGTACCACCGCCCGCCAAATCGTAAATATTTATAGACACGAAAATCCGCACAAAACAGGTAAAGCGCCAAGAAAAGGCCGAAAACCCCTTTCAATGTAGATAAAAAACAACATGACCGGTCAGTCTGTCATGTTTAACTTGACACCCTAATGACCATCGTTTTTTATTTCACCCACCTTGCAAGCGCCCATTCCACGAAGAAGAACAATCGCGCCGCCATCATGCCCAAACGCCCCTGCCCGCACGCGCCGCCTTCCTCGTCCCGGCGCTTGAAGCCCTGACACCCGCGCCCTCTCCGCGCACTTCGCAGCTCCAACATAAAAGGTGAACAACATGGAGCCCACCCGCTCGACCTTGCCGTGCCCGCCGCACGCCGTGCCTGCCGTCCAACGCCAGGAGTACCACGCGCATGCAGCCTGACCACCGCGCCACCGGCAACGGCCAGTTCCGTAAATCCCTGCGCCTCTGGCACGTAGTGATCATCGGCCTGGCCTACCTCACCCCGATGACCGTGTTCGACACCTTCGGCATCGTCTCCGGCATCACCGCCGGGCACGTGCCCAGTGCCTATATCCTGGCGCTGGCGGGCATTCTGTTCACCGCTGTGAGTTATGGCACCCTGGTGCGGCGCTTCCCGCAGTCCGGTTCGGCCTACACCTACACCCAACGCGCGATCAACCCGCACGTGGGCTTCCTGGTGGGCTGGTCGTCGCTGCTGGACTACCTGCTGCTGCCCATGGTCAACGCGCTGCTGGCCAAGCTGTACCTGTCGGCGATGTTCCCCGAGGTACCGGCATGGATGTGGGTGGCCGGCTTCGTCACCGTGATCAGCCTGATCAACATGCGCAGCATCAACCTGGTGGCGCATTTCAACCTGCTGTTCGTGCTCGTCCAGGTGGCGATCATGAGCGTGTTCGTCTACCTCTGCGTGCGTGGCCTGGATCAAGGAGAGGGCCTGGGCACCGCGTGGAGCCTGGTACCGTTCGGCGACGAGCAGACCCAGTTCGCCGCCTTGGCCGCGGGTGCGACCATCCTGTGCTTCTCGTTCCTGGGCTTCGACGCGGTCACCTGCCTGTCGGAAGAAACCCGTAATCCAGGCAAGACCATCCCGCTGGCGATCTTCCTCACCGCGCTGATCGGCGGCGTGGTGTTCATCGGCGTGTCGTACTTCATCCAGGCCTACTTCCCGACCATGCAGCGCTTCCACGACCAGGAAGCGGCGCTGCCGGAAATCGCCCTGTATGTCGGCGGCAAGCTGTTCCAGTCGGTATTCATCGCCTGCACGGTGATCAACACCATCGCTTCGGGCCTGGCGTCGCAGACCAGCGTGTCGCGCCTGCTGTACGTGATGGGCCGCGACAAGGTGATCCCGGCCAGCGTGTTCGCCCGCCTGCACTCGCGCTACAAGACCCCGGTGCTGAACATCGCGATTGTCGGCCTGGTGGCGCTGTCGGCGATCTTCTTCGACCTGGTCACCGCCACATCGATCATCAACTTTGGCGCGCTGGTGGCGTTCAGCTTCGTCAACCTCTCGGTGATCAACCACTGCTACCTGCGCGAGGGCAACCGCCAGGGGCTGGCCAACAAGATGAAGTACCTGGTGCTGCCGACCATCGGCTTCTGCATCATCGTTTCGCTGTGGCTGGACCTGAATGAACACTCGCTGCTGTTCGGCGGTGTCTGGGCGGCACTTGGCGTGCTGTACCTGGGCTGGCTGACCAAAGCCTTCCGGGTTGCGCCACCGAACTACATCGCTGAATGAACCACACCCGACGCCCGCCTGACCGCGGGCGTTCTGTTTTGATCGAGAAGGAAAAGCCCATGTCGCTGCGCCGCCTCTCCATCCAGTGGAAGATCACCCTGCTCGCCGGCCTGTGCCTGCTGGCCATCGTCGCCCTGCTGGTGGCCACCTCGCTCACCCAGGCCCGGCGCAACGCCGAGCAGGTGTTCCAGGCCAACACCGAGCTGCTCGACCGCAGCGCCCGCCTGCGCCTGCAGGCCCACGGCGAAACCCAGGCGCTGCGCATCCAGCGCTACTTCATGGACGCCTACCAGTACGGCAACGGTTTCGCCCGCCTGGTGCAGGCGCTCAAGGCCCGGGGCGGCACCGACCTGCGCAACCAGCTCAACCACGAAGCCCGCGCCGCACTGGCCGGCAACCCCGACCTGATCGGCCTGTACCTGGTGTTCCAGCCCAACGCCCTGGACCAGCGCGACGCCCAGTTCGTCGGCCAGGCCGATGCCGGCAGCAACGACAGCGGGCGCTTCTCGCTGTACTGGTCGCAAAGCAGCCCAGGCGCGCTGGAAACCGAGGCCATGCCCGAGTCGATGCTCGCCGACGCCAGCATTGGCGCCAACGGCTCACCCTACAACCGCTGGCTGACCTGCCCACTGGAAACCGCCAAGGCCTGCGTGCTCGACCCCTACTTCGACGAGATCAACGGCCAGAAGGTGCTGATGACCAGCATTGCCCTGCCGTTGCTCGAAGGCGGCAAGGTGGTGGGCGTGATCGGCCTGGACATCGGCCTGGACAACCTGCAGCAGTTGGCCCTGGCCGGGCGCCAGGAACTGTTCGACGGCCAGGGCCAGGTGAGCATCGTCAGCCCGGTCGGGCTGTTGGCCGGCCATAGCCAGGACGCCCGGCAACTGAGCCAGACCGTGGAGCAGGCCTTCGGCAGCGCCGCCAGCGCCTTTGCCGCTCCCCTGCGCGCCAGCCAGCCGGTCGAGCGCCTGGATGGCGGCATGATGCGCATCTCGCGCCCCTTCACCCCGATCCCCGGCGCCGCGCCCTGGCAGGTGCTGCTGGAGCTGCCGGAGAGCGTGCTGCAAGCGCCGGCGGTAGCCCTCAACCAACGCCTGGACGATCACAACCAGC
Source organism: Pseudomonas oryziphila (assembly GCF_003940825.1). NCBI lineage: Bacteria > Pseudomonadati > Pseudomonadota > Gammaproteobacteria > Pseudomonadales > Pseudomonadaceae > Pseudomonas > Pseudomonas oryziphila. The sequence goes on from NZ_CP034338.1 coordinate 4,516,206, forward strand.
GCGCCAACCTGACCAGCCTGCTGATCGGCCTGGGCGCTGCCGTACTGGGCCTGCTGCTGGTGTGGCTGACCGCCCGCGGCGTGACTCGGCCAATCCTGGCGGTGGCCGCGCGCCTGAAAGACATCGCCAGCGGCGAAGGCGACCTGACCCGGCGCCTGGACTACGCCCGCGACGACGAACTGGGGCAATTGACCGGCTGGTTCAACCGCTTCCTGGACAAGCTGCAGCCGGTGATCGCCCAGCTCAAAGGCTCGGTGCAGGAGGCCCGTGGCACCGCCGACCAGTCATCGCTGATCGCCAGCCAGACCAGCACTGGCATGCAGCAGCAACACCGGGAAATCGAACAGGTGGCCACCGCCGCCAACGAAATGAGCGCCACCGCCCAGGACGTCGCCCACAACGCCGCGCAAGCCGCCCAGGCCGCACGCGGCGCCGACCAGGCTACCCGCGAAGGCCTGGCCCTGGTCGCGGCCACCCGCCAGGCCATCGACCAGCTGGCCGGCGGCATGGATGCCGCCATGGAGCAGGCACGCTCGCTGGAGAGCCGTGGCGAGCAGATCGGCTCGGTGCTCGAGGTGATCCGCGCCATTGCCGAGCAGACCAACCTGCTGGCACTCAATGCCGCGATCGAGGCCGCCCGCGCCGGCGAGGCCGGGCGTGGCTTCGCGGTGGTCGCCGACGAAGTGCGCAGCCTGGCCCAGCGCACCCAGGTATCGGTGGAGGAAATTCGTCAGGTGATCGAAGGCCTGCAACAGGGCACCCAGGACGTCGTCGGTGCCATGCACGGTGGCCAGCGCCAGGCCCGCGAGAGCGCCGCGCAGATGGAACAGACCCTGCCCGCCCTGCAACGCATCGACCAGGCGGTAACGGTGATCACCGACATGAACCTGCAGATCGCCTCCGCAGCCGAGCAGCAGAGCGCGGTGGCCGAGGAAGTGAATCGCAATGTCGCGGGAATTCGAGATGTGACCGAATCGCTGGCCGGGCAGGCCGATGAATCGGCACGGATCAGCCAGGCGCTCAACCGGCTGGCCAACCAGCAACAGGGCTTGATGGAGCAGTTCCGCGTCTAGGTACGGCTGCGCACTGAAACTTTGAGGGCCGCTCAGCGGCCCAGACAGGTGCCAGCAGACGTTTCTCGAGGCTTTCATTTCCTGTTGACGATCTTTTCACTTCACCTGCTCTAGCGTCGCCTCCTTTAAGCAGCCGCCAGCCTGATGGCGGCTATCTGGCTCCTGAGGCGCACGTGACCACCCCATCCCCCTCCGCTAAAAAAACCATGGACTGGGCAGGCCTCGGCTGGCTCCTGCTGTTTTTCTGGTATTTCTCCGGCGTCACCCAGGCGCTGTTGCTGTTCAGCGGTACCACCGGTTTCGCCGGGTTTCGCGACGCTTTCATCCTCAGCAGCCTGTGGCTGGCACCGGTACTGTTGCTGCCACGCCTGACCCGCGGGCTTGCGGCCGTCATCGGCCTGGTGTTGTGGGCCAGCTCGCTGGTGGGCCTGAGTTACTTCGGCATCTACCATCAGGAGTTCTCGCAGAGCGTGATCTTCGTGATGTTCGAGTCGAACACCGCCGAGGCCAGTGAGTACTTCAGCCAGTACTTCAGTGTTTCGCTGTGCCTGGCACTGCTGCTGTACACGGCGGTTGCAGTGCTGCTGTGGACCCGCATTCGCCCGGTTACCCTGCCTCTGCGCAGCCGCATCCCCGTGGTAGCCTTGCTGCTGGTGTCGCTGCTGGTGCTGCCGTTCTACAAACAGCTCGTCACCCAGCAACGCACCTTTGCCGAAGCCCGCGAGAAGGTCGAACAGCGCATGGAGCCGGCAGTCCCCTGGCAGTTGGTGGTGGGCTACCGGCAATACCGCCAGCAGCTCGACAACATGCAGGAGCTGCTGCAACAGAACGCCGCCCTGCCGCCGCTGCAGAACCTTGCCGACAGCAGCGGCGACACGCCGCGCACCCTGGTGCTGGTGCTGGGTGAGTCCACCACCCGCGAGCACATGCACCTGTATGGCTACAACCGCGACACCACGCCGAACCTCGACGCCCTGGCCGCCAGTGACAAGGGCCTGACGGTGTTCCGCAACGTGGTGTCGCCGCGCCCCTACACCATCGAAGTGATGCAGCAGATCCTCACCTTCGGTGACGAACAGCACCCGGACCGTTTCCTGACCGATCCGTCGCTGATCAACCTGATGAAGCAGGCGGGCTACAAGACCTTCTGGATTACCAACCAGCAGACCATGACCAAGCGCAACACCATGCTCACCACCTTCTCCCAGCAGACGGACGAGCAGGTCTACCTGAACAACCAGCGCAACCAGAACGCCAGCCAGTACGACGATGTGGTACTCGCCCCCTTCGAAAAAGCGCTGCAGGACCCGACGCAGAAGAAGTTCATCATCATCCACCTGCTCGGCACCCACATGGATTACCGCTACCGCTATCCGGCAGATTACGAGCATTTCAAGGACAATGCCGGCGCCCCGGCGGCGCTGTCGCCGGACAAGGTGCAAACCTACAACTTCTATGACAACGCGGTGCGCTACAACGACTACGTGGTATCGAGCCTGATCAAACGGTACGCGGCCACCACGCCGAACGGCTTCTTGCTGTACCTCTCCGACCATGGCGAGGATGTCTACAGCTCCGGCCAGCACGATCGCCTGGGGCGCAACGAAGGCGACCCGACCCGACCGATGTACACCATCCCGTTCCTGCTCTGGACCTCGCCAAGCTGGCAAGCCAGCCACCCACGAGACCTGCAGGCGATGGCCTCGCGCCCTTACAGCAGCTCGCACCTGATCCACACCCTGTCCGACCTGGCCGGGCTGAGCTACGACCGCTACGAGCCCGCCAAGAGCCTGGTGAGCACGCAGTTCAGCCCCAGCCCACGCTGGATCGGCAACCCTTACGTGAAGAACGGCCTGCGCGAATTCGACCAACTGCCCGACAGCAAGGCGCAACACGAGCAAAGCACCGCATCCAGCGACGAGGTAAAGCCTGGCAAAGGCTGACAGAAACAACGCCCATCAAAAAGCCGATACCCGAACAATCAGGTATCGGCTTTTTTGTTGTAACCAGGGCGATGGGGAGAACATTCTCGCGGCAGCGGAAACGAAAAAGCCCGCCATGAAGGCGGGCTTTTCGTACTGCAATATGGTGGGTCGTGTAGGATTCGAACCTACGACCAATTGGTTAAAAGACAATTGGGATCTAGGCCGAAATGTCCACCTAGGGAGGGGTTTTAAGCACCACTCCAGCGCCTAGGCACGCAGCCTCTAATGAAATCCACATTAGAGGCATGGCAATGACACACCCGAAAAAAGCAAAACGCGCAGGTCAGGTTTCCACCAAAGGCGGCACCGGCAAATCCACCGGCTCCACCAACCTGGGCGCATTCATCGCTGACGCAGGCCTGCGTACCCTCCTCATCGATCTGGACCCCGTCCAGCCCTCGGCATCCTCCTACTACCCTCTCGAATACACCGCCCCGGGCGGAATTTTCGAGTTGCTGTCCTACAACGAGACCGACCGGGACAAGATCATCTCCCGCACCTCGATCAAGAATCTCGACGTCATCATCTCGAACGACGCCAACAACCAGCTCAACAACCTCATACTGCAGGCGCCGGATGGCAGACTGCGACTAGCCAACCTGATGTCGGCCTTCGATGCCGATTATGACCTCATCCTCTTTGACACTCAGGGCGCCCGCTCTGCGATGCTGGAGATGGTCGTTCTTGCCTCCGACGTCATCCTCTCCCCCCTCCCCCCGAACATGTTGGCCGCGCGCGAGTTCAGCCGTGGAACCATCCACATGATGGATGGGCTTCGCACATACGCGCGTCTCGGCCTCACCATTCCCCACATCAACATCATCATCAACGGCCTGGATGAAACCGCTGACGCCCGCGAGATCCATCGGACCGTCCGCGAAATTTTCGACGGGAATCCCGACTACACCGTCCTGCAATCCATCATTCCAGACGCTGTCATCTTCAAGAAAGCTGCGAGCCAAGGCGTGCCGGCGCACCGGCTTGAATATCGCCAACCATCGAACCGAAAGTCCCCGTCGGCACTGAGCGTCATCCGCAACCTGGCTATCGAGGCGTTCCCAGAGTGGAAAGACCGCTTCGAGGCAATGACGGAAGAACGTGTCGCCGAGATTGCGAAGGAGGCCCGTCGCGATGAGTAAGCACGCGATTACCGAGGCTGCCGGGATCACGGCTGATGAAGTCCTCAGGATTGGGAAACTCTACAGCTCGAATGAGTTACGCGGCATCCAGAAAAAGCTGACGTCCACGTCTGGAGACCTGCACAAGCTGGCCAACGGTTGGAAAATGCGTAGCGGCTTACTCGGCTCGCTCGGCGACCTCCTGAGCCATGACCAGCGCGAGTTACTGCGCAATGCCGGACAACTCATTGATTCCATCGGCCACAACGTGACCCATGCGAAGGAAAAGCGCGTTCGCTCCGAAAAGGATGCCAAGCGCCGTCAAGATGCACGTTTGGCACGGTCAAAACAGCTGGTTGCCGTAACGTACCCATTGCTGGCCGAGACTAAGGAGCAGTTGCTTGAAATCCTCCAGGCCGCACTCATCCTGAATCGCGCCCGGCAGTTCTACACCTCATACAGCCCCCACGAATTCAATCTTTACCTCCGAAATGACCTCCAAGTTCCAGAGCGGCTCTATGGGATTTCCGTGGAACAATACCGTTCGGGCAACGTACGGTCCCTACGCCATTCCCTCATAGACGAGGTCATTAGCCATCTGGCCTACGACGACGGCGCCTCAGTCGAAGACCGCTTGCGGCTCCTGCAGGAGGAAGTCGCCAATGCGGTTGCTCAGGCTCCCTTGACGACGGAGGAGCGTGAAACGCTGCACCTGTGGAAAGAGGCCCTCCTCCCGAATGATGGAGAGGGGGCAGCCTCATGAAAGGTCAACTCCCCAAAACATTCACGTTGGGCATGCTCCAAGATCGCCTGGCTACGATCCGTCAGCAGCACCAAGTCCCCACCTGGGTGCCAGTGAAAGTGGAGCTGAATGGAATGCCGTTTCAGCTCAATACTGGAAACTTCACAGTCACTGACGAAGGCAGTTTTGCGCTTGAACTGAGTGTTTCCGATGCCGCTGTAGCGGCGATCGCGTATGTCCTAGAACACCCATGTGAGTCTCCCATGGAGTTTCTGCGCTGCTGGAACGAGGGCGATTTTGAGGCACTCCGTACGGAGTGGCCAGATGTGCCCGCCGAGGTGTTCATCGGCGCCGATCCCCTCCACCAGCAGTCTGGAGGTGCTCGATGACCTCAGCCTCCATTTCCCAGTTCGCAGGCTCGCTCTGCCTATACCTCATGAACTGCTCCGTGGCGTTGGCCACCGCCTACGGCTTGGGCTCGATCTTCAAAGCCCCCCATGCCGAGCTTGCTCTGCAGGGAGCGGTCTACTCGGCGTACGCCCTCGGTACCGCCGGGCTGCTGAATCTCCTGGCCTTGATCGTATCTGCAATGCGTGGCCGCCCTCACCGACTTGGGGAGGGCTCCTGATGGACAAGCAGCAGGTGCTCAACAAAGTCATCAAGTTGATGGCCCTGGCCAACAGACCTGAGGCAAACACGAATGAGGCTGCAACTGCCTTGCGCCAAGCCCGGGCACTTATGGTCCGGTACAACATCGAGTCCGATGAGCTTCGAGCTAGTCAGGTCGAAGAAGCCAGTGTTTCTACGCAGACCCGGCGCTCCCCTGCTGACTGGCAGCACTCGCTCGCAGCCGTCTGCGCGAGTGCTTTCGACTGCAGCCATCTGTCGTACTACCACCCCTCGAAGGGCTACTGCTTCAAGTTCCTGGGGAAAGGTGTTGGCCCGGAAGTCGCGGCATATGCCTACAGCAGCCTTTTACTGCAACTCCAGAAGGCACGGCGCGAGCATGTGGCGCAACAGACACGTTGCCAGCTCAAGACAAAACGGCGTCGTGGCCAGTTATTCGCAGAAGGCTGGATTAACGCAGTAGCGCTCAAGGTGAGAGAGTTCGCGGACGACCTGGCACCTGACGCTCAGGCCGATATCACCGCCTACATCACCCTGCATCACCCAGGGCTACGACACTTCAACATCACCCCGACCGAGGCCAAGGGTCACGACCAGGGTTCGTTGGAGGCTGGTTTCAAGCAGGGGAAAAGAGCCCAGCTCCACCGTGGTTTGGGTCGTAGCCAGCAGGTGGCAATCGCCCACGGAGGTAGCAGATGATGAATCTGGACCTCTCCCCTCCCCACTCCATCGAGGCCGAGCAAGGCGTTCTGGGCGGGCTGATGCTGGACAACGAAGCCTGGGATCTAGTCGGGGACCAACTGCAGGCGGATGACTTCTTCCGTGCTGAGCACAAGGCGATCTTCCAGGCCATCCATGACTTGTCCGAGAAGAATAGCCCGTTCGACATAGTGACTGTCTTTGAAGCGATGGCCATCCCTGAGGAAGTAGGTGGCCTTGCTTACTTGGCAGAACTGGCGAAGAACACGCCGTCAGTAGCGAACATCCAGTCGTATGCCGAGATCGTGCGGAACCGCGCGCATCTCCGCCGCATCATGTCCTTGTGCTTCCAGGGTACCCGGGACGCTGCAGAGTTGGCCGCTGACGCCGCCGAGGTACAGGACACGCTCGAGCAGAAGCTATTCAATCTGGGCGAAGGCCGTGTTGTCAGCGAGTTCGCCGATATGAATGCGGCGCTGCTGTCTGTCGTAGACAAGATCGACTCCAACTTCAACGGCCATGTGACCGTGACAGGCGTTCCGACTGGAATCACCGACCTTGATGAGATGACCCGAGGTTTGCAGCCGGCGGATCTGATCATCGTGGGCGCTCGCCCATCGATGGGTAAAACCTCGTTCTGCTTGAGCATCGTCGATGCTGCTCTGGCCAAGACCGCCGACGAGATCGTGCTGGTGTTCAGCATGGAGATGCCGACCGATGCGTTGATCTATCGCATGTTGGCCATCCTTGGTCAGATCGATTTGAGTCGGCTCCTGTCCGGCCAACTGCAGGATGAAGACTGGCCGAAGTTGTCCGCCGCCGTTCATCGCATGAACCAGTACGGTAACCGCCTGGTCATCGATGACAGCGCGAACCTTACCCCTGCCGCGATGCGTGCGAAGGTACGGCGGGCAAGCCGGCGCTTCGGTAAGCCGTGCCTGATCATGGCGGACTATCTGCAGCTGATGCGCAGCCCTGGGCAGGAAAACAGGGTCAATGAGATCAGCGAGATCTCACGCTCGCTCAAGGGCATCGCGAAGGAGTTTAACTGCCCCTTCATGGCTCTCTCCCAACTCAATCGTGATCTGGAGCGCCGGCCGAACAAGCGCCCCGTGAATGCTGATCTGCGCGATAGCGGTGCGATCGAACAGGACGCAGACCTCATCCTCTTCGTCTATCGGGATGAGGTCTACAACGAGGACAGCGAGCTCAAAGGCATCGCCGAGCTGATTATTGGTAAGCACCGCAACGGTCCAGTCGGCCACGTTCGTGCGGCCTTCATCGCCAATCAAACCCGCTTCGCAAACCTCACTGCCGACCACTGGCAAGGAGCCGCCGCATGACGCAACCCCAACTGATTACCCATGACTGCCGCGGCTGTGGTCGGCATTTTCCCCTGCACCAGGTTCGGCAGGTGCACCCTGCCGAGCACACCCCTGAAGGTGAGGCAGAGGTGCTGGTATGCCCGGTCTGCGGTAGCTACGACATCGAGCGTCTTGAAGAGGTGCCCTGTGCAAATTGAGCGTACCTATCCGTCGATACCTGCGATCGCAAACACTGACCAGTCAGCCCTAGCCTTCGCGCATCAGTCTGGCGTCAACGCCGTTTGGCTGGATGCTCTAGGCCAGGTTGTCTCACGGCTCACCCAGTTCGGTGAAACCACAGTGCCTGTTGAGCTGAACGAGGCTCTGCAGGAGTTAGCCGAGCTGCAATATATCGAGCTGGAGAGCAGTGATGCTGGGACGCTGGCCGCAACCCTTGTCGGTCAAGCAGCCCTGCTGACGAACTACTTCTGGTCTGTGTGGGTACCCAGGCACCTGCTGAGATGCGGTCTGAAGGTGGCAGTGACCCCCCACCTGGCCTGCGCCCAGCACGAGGCTCATCACTGCACCGTGGTGTTTCGCATTCCTGGAGCGCGTGAGGTTGCTCGTGAGTTCCTCACTGACCTGGCCACCCAGTACCCAGGTAACAACCCGGAGATCGTGGCCATCCAAGCGGGCAATGCACTCGCCACGGAGGAGACCGCCAATGCGTAACCTCCTTCGCGGCGCGCACGACAGCGTTCGCCGGCTTGCCGAGTTTGCACTCGCCGAGGGCTGGACCCTCAGCCGATCCCACAGCGGTCACCTGAAGTTCAGCAAGGCCGGCTTCGCACCGATCTTCACTTCCTGCACACCAAGCGACCACCGTTCCGAGCGCAACACTCGGGCGCTGCTTCGCCGTGCGGAAGTCCAAAACAACTCCTCCCGGGGGATTCTGTAATGCCGATCCGACATGCAATTGTTCACCAACTCAACAAGCAGCCGGATGGCAGCCCCGCCGTCCTTCACGCCCGTGACACTGAGCTTCCACCCACCGATGCCATCGAGAATCTCCAGGGTGACCTGAACGACAGCTACAACGCCAAGCAGGGCAAAGCGTGGGGCTTCTTCCACCCAGAGTCGGGCGCCTACCCTTTCAGCGGCTGGCTGCGGGAGTACCTGGACGAGCAGCAAGACTTCACCAGTTTCAGCCGAGTGTCGATCGAACATCTGCAGAAGCTCCTTGAAGAGGTCAACCTGTCGACCGGCGGCCACGTGCTCTTCAGCCACTACCAGCAGGGCATGACGGAATATCTGATGATCGCCATCCTGCAGCAAGTCGAGACGGTGGCTGTGGACGGCGACCTGAATGTGGTGGTCTCGCGCTACCTGGACACCAGCAACTTCACCTGCGCTGCCCGGATCAACCTGAGCGAGTGGCGCAATAATCCAAACTCGAAGCAGTACATCTCCTTCGTCAAGGGCAAAACAGGTAGGAAGAGCTCCGACTACTTCCGCGACTTCATCGGCTGCATGGAAGGCGTGAACGGCCCAAGCGAGACCCGTACGCTGCTGAGGGCGTTCACCGAGTTCGTCGAGAAAGAGGACCTCCCTGAAGAAAGCGCTCGGGAGAAAACCCATGCGCTGCTCGACTACGCCACCACCCAGACAAAGCTGGGTCAGCCCCTCTCCCTGCAGGAGCTGTCGGAGGCGCTCGATGATGACCGCCCTCAGGCGTTCTACGACCACATCCGCAACAGCGATTACGGCTTGTCACCCGAGATACCGGCCGACAAGCGCACGCTCAATCAATTCCGCCGTTTCACCGGCCGCGCCGAGGGCCTGTCGATCAGCTTTGAAGCGCACCTTCTCGGTTCCAACGTCACCTACGACGCCGACACCGGCTCCCTGACGATCAAGAACCTGCCCACTCAGCTCACCGACCAACTCAAGCGCCGCCAGTAAGGAGAACACCATGAACGCAACCAAATCCCGCATCGCCGACAAATTCGTAGTTCGCCTGCCCGACGGCATGCGTGAGCAAGTGGCTGAAGTGGCCCGCAAGAATCATCGCTCCATGAACAGCGAGATTATCGATCGCCTTGAGCAATCGTTGGTCAACCCCCAGTTTGAGCCCGCCCAGGCAGACGCCACCAATACAGAAGAGTTGAAATCCGAGCTGACCCGCGCATATCGGATCATCGATCGTCTGCTGCAGAACGCGGTTCCGACACAGGACGACATCCAGGAAGTGCTGCACCTGGTCCGTCACTCTCCTCTGGCTCCCCTCCACATTGCTGCGGTAGGAGCTTGATATGGCCGCTACAGACCTCAGAGCCAAGCTCTTGGCCCCTGGCTTCATCCCGACAGGGTCAACTGCTGCCATGAGCGATCCAATCGCTGATACCGCACTGGTGCTTGGCGTGGACGAGGTCCTCCCTTGGGAGGACAACCCTCGTACCACGCGTAACCCTCGGTATGACGAGCTCAAGGAGTCGATCCGCAACCGCGGCCTCGATACCCCCCCGCCGGTAACCCGCCGGCCTGGTGAGGAGAAATACCGTATCCGTAACGGTGGCAACACGCGGATCACAATCTTGAAGGAGCTGTTTCAAGAAACTGGCGACGAAAAGTTCCAGCGGATCAATGTCCTGTTCCGTCCGTGGGACCAGGTCCGGGGCGAGATCGTAATGCTCACCGGCCACTTGGCCGAAGATCTGAAAGGTGAGCTCAAATTCATCGAGCGTGCCGTGGGTGTTGGCAAGGCAAAAGCACTATACGAGGCCGAAGGTGGCGAAGAGATTGGCGTTCGCGAGCTCTCCCGTCGCCTAACCAAAGATGGGTATCCAATCTCTCATTCACACATCAGTAGAATGATGGACACCCTTCACTACCTGCTACCTGCGGTGCCTGGACTGTTGTACTCGGGCTTGGGTATTGATCGGATCAGCAAGATCATTGCTCTTCGAAAAACGAGCTTGGCCTGCTGGCAGAAGCATTACAGCGGTGAAGCCGTAGACTTTGAGATGCTGTTCCAGGACGTCCTTGCTCAGTTCGAAGGCGAAGCAGAAGAGTTTCTGTTCCAGCGTTTCCAGGACGAGCTCATCGGCACGATGAAGAAATCGCTACCGCTGGGCTATGAGGACATTCTGCTGGAGATCACTCAGCAGCAGGACAGACTTCGTCGCTCAACGCCGGTGGTTGATCTGCCTGCAGTTGCTCCAGCTACTACCCCCCCTCCTCCAGGTGCTGATGGAAACTCAACACCTCCCCCACCACGCCAGGCGCCTGGGGACACCGGAGGCTCGCAGAAGCCCGCATCTGCACCACTCCCTGCAGCTGGTCCGGCGCCGGGCACCGCGCTCACCCCTGAGGAACAACAGGCAAGGATTGCAGAACATATTGCTTCCCCTGCGAACCTCAGCCAGCGTGTGGTTGAGACAAAAGCGAAGTTGGCCGCACTCAGTGGCGAGACGCTGCCCGACTTCAACTCGAACTGCTTAGTCGCGATCCCTGTCCAGGCCGGTGGGCTGCACCCCATCACAGACCTTTGGTACATCGAGCGCCAAATTGACGAGCCTGCTGAGCTGCGCAACCAGGTAGCGCAACTGGCAGTGGAGATCCTCGAGTCAGTCAACGGCCCAGGAGATATCCAGGCGATCGAAGGTGGGATTGGGTTCAAGTACAAACAGCCGGATACCGACGTTGAAATCACTGCAACAACTCAACATACCCTGACGCTGCTTCAGTCCTTGAGCGGTGCCATGGCCATCGCTCTCAATATGTTGAATGAACAACCAGACCCCGCCAGCGCATTGGGCGAGTTTGAATTCGCCGCTGGCCTTGGCCAGTTGCTGCTGGGTCAGCCACAGGGAGTGGGACAAGTGCCTGGCGACGAAGGCCGTCTGAGCGACGGCGCACTGGTCAAGTTGTTCCGCATTATCCGACTGGCACGCCGGCTAATCGACTTGGAAATCGAAGAGTTCAAACAGTCCTCGCAGGACGCCTGAACGCTAGACGAGATGAATGGGAGGGAGTCTCAATGTCCAAGTCAACACTTAACGAAGCAGTCCTGTCGCAGTTACTTGATCTGATGCGCAACGGGCAGCTTCAGCGTTGCCTTGAGATGGGCGTTGGACCTGAGGTGCTGGGCCAGATTCAGCATCCCACGGTTCTCAGCCTGCTTCGCAATACGTCTGTCAGCTGGGTAAATGTGTCTATCAATAGCGAGATGATCCTCAAACTCCTGACGGGTGCAGCCCGTACTGAAGAAGAGGCGCGGCTGACCGAGCGGGCCATTCGCCTTGGCGCCACCACAAATCTGCTGAACAAATTCTTCGGGCTGACTCCACAGGAGATCGCGCTGCAGCGCACCGTCATCGGTGTCCGCGCGCCGCGCGGCCGCTGGCAAGAACTGTCCGAGGATCAGGACCACCACATTTGGCATCGCTGGACCAAGCTGATGGATGAGCACGAGGTCGACCTCGAGGACAGCATGGCCATGCTTGATGTAGCCATGCTGGTTGCCGAGGAACTGCTCACTGACGGCCTAACCCTGGCACAGATTTGGTCCCGTATCACCGGGTGGATCGAGCAAGGCTTGTACCCAGTGGGACAGGAGAAAGCCAAAGCGCCCGAACGTCGACAACTCCTTTTGTTGGAAACCGGGAGCATAGGCCGTGTCGATGAAACCTCCTCCGCTCACCCTGGAGAAGGCGATCGCAGACAATGAAATTCGCACGGTTCCCGATTTCCACGCTCCTAGATTCGGCCTCGGGGCAACTCGAGGCCCATGTGCAAAAAAAGAGAGCTGAGGACACCGCCCCTACTGCTGCACCAGCAACCCCATACGCCGGGATTATTTTCAGTGGCAACCCACATGAAACGGTCCCGCGCCGACTCCTGCTCGACAATCGTCTGACCCCTCTAGAACGCAACTGCTGGCAAGTCTTCCGCCTGCTTGTGAATGAAGACGGCATCACCGCCTTTCCAACCTATGACCAACTTCGCCCTTACCTTGGCATGAGCCCAGGTAAGCATGCGTCGAGAGAGACAGTGGCCAAAGCCTTGACCGTCCTGCGCTTGACCCGATGGTTGAGTCTCGGACGGACTGTGCGCAACGAAATCAGCGGGCAAGTTCAAGGCAACGTCTACCTTTTGCACGATGAACCCGTGACTCCGGCCGAGGCCCTCGAGTTTGACAAGGACTACATGACGCTGCTGATGCAGTCCATGGAACATCAGAACAAAGCTATCAAGGAGATCGCCGCGGTCACCTGGCGAGAGTTCACCAGCGATCCCGATGTAGGCCGCCGGTTGCCTTCACGCATGGACACGCTGAGCGATCGTCTGAATGCTCAAACCTGGGCCGTCGAGAGCCAGCAGAATGCCCTACCTGCCCCTGAGTTCGGAATCCGAACTCAGCCAGACTTGCCCGCGGATGAGCTGAGTTCGGAATCCGAACTCAGTGCGAACTCAGCGAAACAGGGCGCGCTGCCACTGAGTTCGGAATCCGAACTCAGCCAAAAACCACTGAGTACACCCTCAGTTCGGAATCCGAACTCAGCTAGTACGTATACAAATACAGACAAGTCTGTATCTAAAAGCTTTGTACAACCTCGCGAGAGCGCAGGTGTGACGTGGTTGCTTGCTCTGGATCTTCTCAAGCCCGAAGACCGGGTGAAGGCGCGAGAAATCATGGGGCCAGTACCGGAGCATGTCCGAGAGGCAGTGATGAACCAGTGGAAGCATCGATGCACGACTGGGAACGTGGCCAAGCCCCTTGCATACCTGGCGACCCTAGCTGGCAAGGCTATCCGGGGTGAATTCAATGCCCAGTGGACCCCTTCAGCGTCGGCTCCTTCTCCAACGCCAATGCCCCAGACGAAGGCGACTGCACAGCCAGCCCAGCCCTCTGCTCAGAGGCCTGCACCGACAGCAACCGCTATGCAGACAGCCAACTCGGCGCTGAGCTCACTACAAGCGTTGCTGGATCCCCGTCGCCGAATGGGAGGCACTGATGCGTGAGTGGATGGGTGCTGAGGTCACCCTGTCGCTCGGTACCATCGCGCTGGGTATGCTGGTCGGACGTCTGTGCGTCTGGGTTGCCTCTTGGTTGCCGGCAGTCCTTGAGTATCGGTGGCAGCGTGATGCCAGGGAATTGCTTGGGCTGGGTCTCGGCAAGCCTCTCGATCTCCGACTGACCGGAGCATCCCGAACGGAGGTCTGGATCGTACAGATCGGCTGCGCAGGATTGTCGCTCGTGGTGACATTGGACTTTGGGGCATCGCTCCAGACATTGTTTTCCCTGCTATTGACGTGGTGTTTGCTGACTCTGAGTTTGATCGACAGGCAGCACCACCTACTGCCGGATGTCCTGGTAATCCCCGGTCTCTGGGTAGGTTTGGCGCTCAACTCTTTCGGGGTGTTCACGACACTTCTAGAGGCGTTCTGGGGGGCTGTCATTGGCTATGTGAGCCTCTGGTCGGTTTACCACCTGGTCAAGTTTGTAACTGGCAAAGAGAGCCTGGGCGCGGGCGACTTTAAGCTGCTGGCACTGATCGGTGCGTGGGGTGGCTGGCAAGTAGTTCCCTGCACAGTGGCTGGCTCTTTGCTGATCGCAGCCAGCCTCACGGTATACCTGCGTCTCGTAGAAAACGGAGCCAACAGCGTAAACATGCCCTTTGGGCCATCTCTATCGCTCGCGGGTTGGGCGGTCTTTATTGCTGGGACGCTCAGTCACCACGTTCAGCACTGACGTACCGGCCGCCCTAAGCTCATCGCTTCTCAACGGCCACCCAGGTGTTGCCACTGGCAACAGCTCGAAGTGGTGTGAGCTACACCACTCTCAGGCATCACCGACGCTGTCGGCCAAGCCCAGTGGTGTCGCTGCCACCACCTCGAAGTGGTGCGGCCCGCACCACTCACCGGCCTGAGCACCGGCGGTGGCAACCAGCCCAGTGGCGCTGCTGCCACCACCTCGAAGTGGTGCGGCCCGCACCACTCAACGGCCTGAGCACCGGCGGTGGCAACCAGCCCAGTGGCGCTGCTGCCACCACCTCGAAGTGGTGCGGCCCGCACCACTCACCGGCCTGAGCACCGGCGGTGGCAATCAGCCCAGTGGTGGCGCTGCCACCACCTCGAAGTGGTGCGGGCCGCACCACTCACCGATCTGAGCACTGGCGGTGGCAACCAGCCCAATGGGGGTGCTGGCACCACCCCTCCACCGGCTCTATCACTGTCCCCCGACAAATCCAGCACCCTGGGTTCTTCATTTATTGCTGCGCCCCTGCCGGCCGGAAAGCAGCATGGACATCGTTCACCCACCTTATATAAGGAAACCATGTCCATGGCTGACAGCTATCAGCTCAACATCGGCTCCCTCAGGAGCCAGGTACAGCTGACTCTCCACACCCATCATGCTGCTCGAATTTGGCTTGGCCGCCAGAAGAGCGAGGACAAGCACAGCATCCTCGGCCTCGCCGGCTTCTGCCTCAAGATCAACCAGATCGATCGCGCCGCCTCGCAAGACGACCCGTACTCGGACTGGTGGATGATCAGGATCGAGGAAAAGATCCAGGAGGTAGACGATGCTCTCAAGGCCATCGACAGCCGTCTCGATGCCGTGATGGCTCAACTGCCCAAGGCGTTGGAGATCGGTGAAAACCTTTCGATCCACCCACTGAAAATGCCGCTCTACATCGCCAACCCGCTGGGGTTCAAAGGCGTCCACCTGCTGACTCAGTACGACGAAGTCGTCCGCCGCATTTTGCTGGCTCAGCACGTCGCCATGATCGGTCGCCGCGATGGCGAGATCTGGATCGATGAAGGCGCACACCTGCTGCGCAGTCTCTTTGGGCTGGCCCAGCTCCATCGCTTCTCCGGCGCATCGCGTGACGACTTCGCCGCCAACAATGCCCGGGCCGAGAACGCGCGTGAGATGTACCGGCGCCACGGCGATATTCCCCAGGACATCCTGGAAGGCACCCGTCGCTCGAACTTCGCTCCTCCTATCCGCCGTGGCTCGGCAGGCCCAGGCGAAGAGATGGATGACGATCACGAAGACGAGGCCTGAGCCTGATGCGTTCGGACACCCAACCAATGGAGACGCTGCAACAGGGTGCCTTCAAACCGCTGCAACAGGGTGCCTATCAGGGGCTGCAACAGAGTGCCTCACTAAAAGGCCTTTTAAAGCCCTTTAAAGGTAAGGGGGAGCTGGTCCAGTTGGCGGAGCATTGTGCGGCGATGGAGGCAGGGTTGCGCGCCCTTACCCAGGAAGTGCTGGCCCAGGTCCGTCAACATCCATTCGCCCTGCTACCAGTCCGGCTCATCGAGCAAAACACAGCGGCTGGCACAACCTTTCTTCGCTGGCAAAGCGTGCAAGAGCGGCGCATGGGTGTCGGCGTATGGGCTCAGATGGTCCACGCCCCCAAAACACCAACCCACTTGCTGCAGGACCTGTTTGCCCTGGAGCAACACCGAATCACCCTGAACATGCAGATCAGCCTCATCCACTCCATCGGCAAACAGGCCGCCGAGTGCGCAGAAAAGATGGGGCAGGCCGAGGCCGAATATCAGGCTCGACTGCAGCAGGTCATGAACCCACCTCAACACTGAACGGAGATACACCATGGGTACACCAGTAGTTTGGGAAGGCAACGTCGGCAACGCTGCTGAGCACCGGTCGTTCGCCAACGGCAACAAAGATCCGCGGCACATGCTGCGGCTCAACGTGATGTTCGACAACTCGATCCCTGACGGCCAGGGTAGCTACAAGGACCGTGGTGGCTTCTGGGCCAACGTCGAGTGGTGGCACCAGGATGCCGAGCGGTTTGCCGCTCTGTTCCAGAAGGGCATGCGCGTGGTGGTCATTGGCCGCGCGATCATGGACACCTGGACGGATAAGCAGAGCGGCCAAGAAGTGTCCGCCCTCAAGGTCGAAGCCAGCCGCGTAGCAATCCTCCCGCACCGGGTCGAACAGATCAGGCTCGCCCCGCCCAGGAGCGGTGACCAGCGTCCTGCCAATCAACAGCAGACTGGTCAGTCCCAGGGTCAAGGCCAGGGCCAGGGTCAGGGTCAGGCGCAAAACAATCGTGGCCCGGATCAACGCCCACCTCAGCCGATGCCAGAGGGCATGCAGGACTACCCCGGCTTTGATGAAGAACCGTTCTAACCCCCTCCCTTAATTTGGCGCGCGACATCGTGAAGCTCCTGGTGACAAGGATGTCACTTCGAGCTTCCCCTCCCCTCGATGCAGTATCTCCCTTGCAGTCAGGTCATTGGCTAGCAGGCGATTTTTCAGGCGCCATTCGTGAAGCTTCTGGTGGCGAGGACGGACCTTCGTTACCTCACTTTGCTGCGAGGACTACGTGCGATGAACCATGATTTCCCTGAGTACCCTTCCGTCAAAGCGACGGTGGAACTTCACCGCTACCTGGAAGCCGTCGAGGCGCTCAAGGGTGTCCGTCAGGTCTTTTTCGACGGCGAATCGATCCTGCTGCCGGAAGCCGAAGTGGAAGCAATCGAAATGCTTCGCTCCCGGTTCAAGGCCACCCTTCAGTATGGGCAGGCCGAGGAGTATGAGTTTGCGACCAAGGCCCGAGATGCTGGGGTGGCGGCTCAGCTCCTTCGACTTGGGCAGGCAGTTTGGGACATTGCAGATCAGGACGCCGAAGTGATGGTGCGTGCCGCATTGGAGAACCCAAGCGGGACACTGCTGGCTTGGTCGGCCCTCTACCGCTCCAGCATGGTTCCCCACTAACCGTGGCACTCGGGCATTGGCGTGGGGCTTAATTTTCAGGCGCCAGTCGTGAAGTTTCTGGGACCAAGGACAGGTCGTCGCAACCGCCCGCTCTTGACGTAGCGTCAGCTGCCACGCAACTCCGGGCGACAACGACCTGCTGTCTGGGTGCGCGCGCTTCGTGAAGCTCCCGCAACCAGGACGGGAAGTCGTAGCCGAAGGGGCGCTGCAAGCAGCGCTTGCCCAGGTCAGGGGCCCGTATGAAATCATCGCGTTGGCAAATGACCATTTCCTGAAGGCATCTCCGCCCTACAGCTGCTAACTTGTATCGAACTGAGCCGCTGTGGCTGCAAAAAAACGCCTCGACGTGGGATTTCCGGTCTCAAGAACGTTTGAGGCGTGTCTTGCCCGGCAGGAACAGGCGCGCTGATGAGGAGCATTCGATGCAGAATGAAGTTGCCCAGGGGCGAAAAGCGGATAGGCGCCATTTCAATAACCCCCATCCTGCGGTAGAAGCAGCAGGGGTGGAAGCCGCCGAGAAAGGGCTTCCCGTGCATGCCTGCCCTTACAAGCACCCCGCCATGCTGGCCTCCTGGCTGAAAGGGTACAGGCGCGCCCAGCAGCTCACCCTTAATTTTTGACCCTTCCTCCGTAGGCCTGGCCCACGAATTCCCCTCCTTTCAGTTGACCATTTCGCGTTGTGCCGTCTCCGGTCGGCGGCAAGAGTGCTCCCTGATTTAACTGTTCAGGGGCACCCTATGAAACTCATGATCATCGAGGCACCGGGCAAGCTGAAGAAGCTGGGGCCCATGATGAAGAAAATCCGCCCTGGCGAGCAGTGGACAGTGGTAGCCACTGGTGGCCACATCCGAGACCTCCCCGAGAAGGGGCAGGATGAGACGATGATCACCACGGGCGTGCTCAAGAACCTCCGGCCCGTATACGAGATGCTGCCCAAGAGCGCTCGCAACGTCAGCACGATCCGTAAGGCGCTGAAGGATGCCACCGAGGTTTACATTGCCACTGACCCAGATCGCGAAGGCGAGAGCATCGCCTGGCACATTCAGCAGGCGCTGGGCATCAGCGAGTACAAGCGCGTCACCTTCAATGAAATCACGCAGAATCGTGTTCGCGAGGGTTTGGCTAACCCCCGCAAGATCGACATCCAGCTCGTTGCCTCACAGCAATGCCGTAGGGTGCTCGACCGCCTGGTGGGCTACCCCGTCACTCAGGAGCTGCGCCGAGTCATGGGGCAACCCACGTCAGCGGGCCGGGTACAGTCCCCTGCGCTCTACCTGGTCGTGATGCGCGAGCGGGAGATCCGCAACTTCAAGGTCATCCACCACTTCGGCGCAGAACTGACCTTCAGGGACGAAGCGTCCGGCTTGGCCTGGACTGCCGTATGGCAGCCGGTACCGGACTTTGCCAGCAAAGAGAACCCTTACGTCCAGGACGGCACGCTCGCCGCCCGGGTCGGTGCAACCCGCGCAGTTATCGTGGAGTCATGCGAAGACGGCAAGAAGCGGCGTCCGCCGCCGGCACCGTTCATTTCGTCCACCTTGCAGCAGGCCGCCAGCGTGGCGTTGAAGTGGGACCCCGACAAGACGATGCAGGTCGCGCAACGCCTGTACGAGCAGGGTGTCATCACGTACCACCGCACGGACAACCCCAACTTGGCTGATGAGGCCATGCCTGACATCCAGGCTGTCGCACGGCGCCAGGGGCTCGACGTTGTAGACGAGCGCCGGACGTTCAAGGCAGCAGACAGCGCCCAGGAAGGTCACCCTGCGATTGCGCCAACCGCTTGGGATGACGAGGTCGCGGGAGAATCTTCCGATGAACAGGCGCTGTACAAGCTCATTCGGATCCGGGCGCTTGCCAGCCAGCTCGCCGATGCCATCTACGACGTGCGTACCGCAAAGCTGCTGGCTAGGGGGCCGGATCAAAGGCCGCTGCGCTTCGCAGCGACGGGGAGCTCGGTAGCCTATCTCGGCTGGATGAAGCTTCTGCAGCAAGATGACACGGATGAGGAGTCGACCGACCTGCCCAAAAATCCAGTGCCGGCGCTGCAGCCTAAGCAGATCCTCAACGTGCTCCAGGGCGAGGTGTTGAACCAGAAGACCAAGCCCCCGGGGCGCTTCACCAAGGCCAGCTTGATCAAGGAACTGGAACGTCGTGGGATTGGCAGACCCAGCACGTTCTCCGCGATCGTGAAGAACATCACCAGCAAGGGCCTGGTCGTCGAGGAAAAACGCAAGCTGGTCCCGGGACCGCTGGGTGAGACTACCGTCGCCCAATTGGAAGGCCGGTTCAGCTTCCTGGAGCTGGCTTTCACCAGCACGCTGGAGAAGGACCTGGATCGGATCGCCCGCGGTGAAGACAAGTACGGCCCGGTTGTCGCCAAGTTCTACCAGCACCTCCAGGGTGAACTGGAAAGCCTCCGACAGGCACCCACGGTCCCGATGGCACCACGCTCGCTAGGCTCTTCATCCACTGCAGACAGCAACCACGTCTGTGGCAAATGCGGCATGCCACTCGCGCGGCGCCAGAAGCGTGGTGAAGGGGGGTACGATTTCTGGGGGTGTACCGGGTACAAGGTGAAGAACTGCCGTGTGAGCTACCCCTCTGTGAGTGGCAAACCTGATATGTCCAAGCCCAGGGGCATGTAGCCGAAATGCTTCGAGGGCGGTAATCCATTTCTCCTGTAGCCGTCCTCCTCCAACTGACAACCTGCTCGCTCGTACGGGTGCGGGCAGGCGCACCTCGAATGATGACGTGTTGGCTACTCATTCCCCAGGAGGTGCTTGTGGCTCGTTCCAAAAAACTCATTGATCGGCTGAAGGCCGAGCAGGCGGGCAACCCGAAGATTCCCCACTATGAGTCCCGCCCAGGCGAGTCGTGCTGGCCGCTACAACCTGACGACATCAAGACCGCCGGGTACTGGAAGCAGGAGCGCAGGCGTGTGCCGAAGGACGCAGAGCCAGCGGCCTACGTCATCAGTGGCCAGGGAGGATCGCTTCACGGCTCAGTGCTCTTAACCCGCTGGGTGCCTGCCTACCACATCGACCAAACGGTGCCGATGAAGTCCAAGAGCGCGGACACCAATTGAAACGGCCACGCCTCCTCAATAGCCAACCAGTTCTGCTCGAAGCCGCTGTGTTTGACGGCTACGACATGGGCATCCTCATGCCCTACATCGAGGGCGCAAACAAGGTCATGTTCGCCCGCAGCGGGTTCTTCATACGTCGCGGCGACCACCCATTCTGCCGCTATTGGCGAGTGCCTAAAGCCAAGCTTATCGACGAACTGGATCTGGTGTTTCACCAACTGCTCGAGCTGACCGATGGAAAGTTCAGTGACACGTGGCAGGGATTCCGTCAGAAGATCGAGGCAGCGCTGACCACTCCACGTCGTGACGCCTTTACCTGGGGGATGCTGCTGCGCATCGCCCCGCTGGCCGACGGCGGTGTCCTGCTGTCAGGTGACTACCACCCTGGCGTGGTTGCCGTCGCACGCCGGATGCGCGGCGTGTTCCTTGGGCGATCCAGCTCATGGCGCATCAATGCCACCGCCGAAATCCTGCGCAGCAACCTGATCTTGGAACTAGGCCTGGTAGAGGAGCAGTTCGAGATCCTGGACGTTGTGCAGGAGCTCCTGGGCGATGGTTCTGTCGTGCCGGCAGCAGACATTCCGCGCATCAGCCTGGGCGGCGGCCCGCAGGAGCCCTCGGCAACCGCTAGTGGCGAGGAGACCTCCAACGACATCTACCTCGCTGCCGTCTCGCCGATCGAGCGCACCGAATTCTCCGATGACGCAATCACCCAGGCCCTGCTCGGCTACTCCCTGCTCGATCACCAACCAGCAGGCATTGCCCACCTGCTCCAGCGAACCAGTGCGCTGCTGGCTGACGATATGGGCCTCGGCAAGACACGCCAGGCCGTCATCGCCGCTCACATCAGCGCCGCCGGACGCCCGATTCTGGTCGTGACCCTATCCTCGTTGCTGATCAACTGGCAGCGGGAGGTGCTGGCGGTCTACCCCGACGCGACAATCGCACTGCAGAAACATGACCCGCACGCCCAATGGATGCTGATCAATTACGAGCGCCTCGGTGACTACGTGCTACTGGCTGAGCACTACCATGTGCTCGTGGTCGACGAGGCCCACCAGCTGAAGGAGCCGACCGCCGAGCGTACGCGCCATGGCTTCGATATCGCGGCGAAGGTGCCAAATCGCTACCTGCTCACCGGCACGCCCGTGCTCAACCGCGAGACAGAGCTGCATACCCTGCTGCGTCTCTCAGGGCACCCCGTTGGCCAGCTGCCCCTCAGCGACTTCTGCGAGCGCTTCGCCGGCAGCCCGGAGTTCCGGCAAAACCTGCGGGCGGAGCTGGGCGACTGGATGCTCCGCCGCCGCAAAGACGTTCTGCCCGGCCTCAAAGGCAAGCAACGGCAGTTGCTGGCCGTGGCCTTGCGGGGTGAGGAGCGCCGGAAGTACGACAGCATCCGCCTCGAAGACAAGCCGATCTTTGCGAGGCTGGGCGCGCTTCGCCATTACCTCGAGCAGGTGAAGGTGCGTGTCGCTATGGACTTGCTCAGCGAGCTGGATCCCGAGGACAAGGTCATCCTGTTCTGCGAGTTTAAACCTACCGTGGAGCGCCTCAAGGAGCTGTGCGTTGAGGCCGGTATCGGAAATGTCACGCTGATCGGCAGTGACTCGCTCACCAAACGTCAGAAAGCGATCGACAAGTTTCA
Organism: Pseudomonas oryziphila; assembly: GCF_003940825.1. Classification (NCBI taxonomy): domain Bacteria; kingdom Pseudomonadati; phylum Pseudomonadota; class Gammaproteobacteria; order Pseudomonadales; family Pseudomonadaceae; genus Pseudomonas; species Pseudomonas oryziphila. Next base: position 4,538,244 of record NZ_CP034338.1, read on the forward strand.
GGGTGATCCCGACTGCCGGGTATTCATCTGCACCACCCGAGCCGCCGGCACCGGGAACAACCTCACGGCCGCTAACTACGTTTTCTTCCTGGGCCTGCCGTGGACACCAGGACAGCAGGACCAGGCCGAAGACCGAGCGTACCGGAACGGCCAGCTCAGGACGGTGATCGTGAAAATTCCACTGGTTGAGAACAGCATCGACCAGCAGTTGTGGCAGATGCTTCTGGCGAAGCGTCAGGTCAGCTTGGAGCTCATCGAGCCTGAAGAGCAGCAGGACGCGCTCGCCAAGACTATGATTGCCTCAACTATGACTCAGTAAACTCGAACCTCATCTGCGAATCGCTAGCCGGCCGGAGGTGACTCAAGGTGCTGGCCATGAGGAAAATCGAGAATCATGTCTTGCCTCAAGTTCAATATTTCTGCGAACCTCTCGAGCAATCGAACAACGCGGCCACAGGCCGCAACCTAAAAACCATATCACGGACGCTAACGATGGATATCGTAGAAGACATTGACCAAAGTATCGGAGAGGTCAGAACCGAATCTCTCGACCTAAGTTTCGGCGAGATTGTGAATCTTCATGCCAACAAAGAGCTCATTATCCACCCTGACTACCAGAGACTATTTAGGTGGACTGATGATCAAAAGTCGCGACTGATAGAATCCATCATACTTGAGCTTCCCGTGCCACAGATTTTCGTTATCGAGAACGAAGACGGGGTACTGGAGCTCATTGATGGTTTGCAACGAGTTAGCAGCGTAATTCAATTCATTGAGTCGGAAAAGCTCGGACTAGAACCTTTGAGGCTCGACGGTTGCGACCTTATTGACAGCCTCAACGGAAAGTTATTCTCCGAGCTACCTCTGACCATACGCCTAAGAATCAAGCGTTCCTCAGTGCGCACGATCATGATAAAGCGACAAAGCAAGCCTTTTTTAAAGTACGAAATGTTCAAACGCTTGAACACTGGCGGCGCTATACTCGCCCCTCAAGAAATTCGAAATTGCTCCGCACGCATGATTGGACAATCCGGCGACAACTTCTATGCCTTCCTTAAAGACTGCGCAAATCTGCCAGAATTCAAAGTATGCACAGAGACCTTATCTCAGTCGGATTATGATAAAAAAGGCGATGAAGAGTTGGTTCTTCGTTTTTTCGCCGCCAAGAATTACTCTGCACACTTCAAAGGCAGCGTTCGCGACTGGCTGGATAGCTACATGGAGAGCATATTGCTCGAAAGTGAAGATTTCGACTATGCGTCAGAGAAGTCACAGTTCGAACAAGTCTTCAGTTTCCTAGCAACGTCGATCGGGGATGGTGCATTTGTAAAATATCGCGGTAATAATCCAATTGGAGCTCTAGCCCCCGCATACTATGAAGCAGTTACAATTGGAACGTGGCGCAGCCTAGATCAGCAGTTCGCCCCCGCCCACGAAGTAGCTAAGCAATGCATTATTGACACGGTCCAAACTGACGCTTTCCGAAATAACACCGGCCCTGGAGCAAACTCTAAAGAGAAACTGGAGGGTCGGATCAGTGCCATCATGCGCTCATTCAAAGAGGCCCATGATGCCTGATCTCTCTGAGATTTTGGAAGCAGATCTGAATTGGCGAGAAGCCGAATTGGCATCCTTTACGGCTGCAATAATGGGAGCACCTAAGGGTACGGTTCGTGAGAAAACTTTGCTCCGAGGGGCATGGGCGATTCTGTACTCTCACTATGAAGGTTTTTGTAAGTTCGCTTGGGACGCATACCTTGACGAGCTGGAGAAGAAAAGCGTAAAGCGATCTGAGTTGACTTCCGAGATGGCAGCGCTCTCTCTTAGGAAAAATTTCAAGTCATTGAGAGGCGCCTTAAGCGACAAAGACCTCTGGGAATTTGGTAGCACTAAATTCCTAGAGATGCAAAATTCAATTGCAACATTTGAGGAAAAGCTAGAAACAGATTCCAATTTATGGCCAAATTTATACAGAGATAATGCCCACGCCCTTGGGGTCGTTCCTACATTAATCGACCAGCATGCGACCGAAATCAAAACATTAGTATCTCGGCGAAACGACATCGCGCACGGTCAAAAAATGATCATCAAAGACATTCAGGAATATAAGAAATATGAAAACGCAGCCCTACTTGTTATGCACGACTTGGCGGTTTGCCTGATCGAGTCTTTCGATACGGAGTCTTTCAAGCTCAAGGCATGATTACATATTTTTGTCAAATGACAAATCGGCCATAGACACACCTAAGTTAACTACTATGAACTCGCCCCATGCCAAGTCTGGCGACTATTGGCCGAGTGCGACACGCAACGCCACCAAGGGTCGAGAGTAGTCTGTCACCACTGACCGCTATCGACCTGGCTATACATCATCCATACCGGAAATTTGATCAGTTGTAGACATTGATCAAGCGCGCCAGAAATTCAGACTCTGCGGGTTATTGATTTTCTGCTGCGTGGGAAGCTACCGGCTGTCACCGTTGCCCTCAATGACTAAAGGGGGCCTCATGATCAGGCAGTTGACCACTCTCTCGCTCGCCGCACTCGTTGCGGGTTGTGCGATCCAGAAGGCTGAGCAGCCGCCAAAGCCGGCGTTCGATAGCAGCCGTAATCCGGAATGGCTTGCACCAGACCTCTACCCGAACGGAGCGAGTGCGGAGAAAGAGCCAGTAGTGCGGTATGGCCGCTACACCCTGGTGAGCACCCAGCCGGATGCGAGCCAGCGCGACCTCATGGCTCAGATCATCGACGTGACGATTCCGTCGAATATGACCCCCAGCGTGCGGGACGCCATGCTCTACGTAGTGGACCGGTCAGGCTACGCCCTGTGCCCACCGAGCTCGCAGCACGTCAACATCCTGTACACCCGCCCTCTGCCCGCCGCCCAATACAAGCTCGGCCCGATGACTTTGCGCAACACCCTGCAAGTCCTTGCCGGTCCGGCCTGGCAGGTGAAGGTCGATGAGGTAAACCGTCAGGTGTGTTTCGTGCTGCGCCCTGGCTATCAGTTGCCAGCCCCTTCGGCGCCGGCCAACCAGCTCTATGCCGACAAGTCGCCTGCTCCAGCCGTACCCCACCCAGCAGCCCCCGCTTCGACAACAGGCGTTGTCGTCGCCGCGGTGCCAGCCTCGGCCCCGATCACCACCTCTTCACCCGCTGTAGCAACACCTGCAACAGCGGCCCCCGCGCTCCCCCCAGTGGCACCTGCCAAGGATGGCTCTATTCCAGCTGCGTCACACAGTGCTGCAGCCAAACCCCCAACGTCACCCGTACCTCCCGCATCCAGCGCTCCCAGCCAGCTCTCGAAATCGAAGTCCGCTGCACCAGTCGCAACCGTTGCAGCGCCTGCGGTGCCTGTGGTCGAGGTCAAGCCCGTACCGCCTCCCCGGCCGCTGCCCCAGATATGGACGGCCGAAGCTGGATCAACCCTGCGCGAAAGCGTGGAGGCATGGGCCAAGAAAGCCCGGTGGCGTGTGATCTGGGCCCAGGAGGACCTCAACTACCCGATCGAGGCCCCGCTGCGCTTCGAAGGCTCGTTCCAGGACGCCGTCAAGCAGTTGTTCCCGCTCTACGACAGCGCTCCTCGATCCTTCGTGGTCGACGGTAGCGAAGGCTCCCAGAGCGTCTTGTACGTCGCTGAGAGGAAGAAGAAATGATGAAGTCTCCCTGGGCCCGCTGGGCGCTCACCCCGATTGCCCTCGCCATGCTGAGCAGCTGCGCAGTCCAACGCGTCAACGAGTCTTTCGACCGTGCTGAGCTGGATGGGCGAACGGCCAGCCAATACAACAAGTTCCTGCAGAACCAACAGCCGCAGCAGAACCGCGACACGGTCGTGTTCAGCAACAAGCCATGGGTATCCACTGAGCCGCTGGTTACCCGGCGCGGGCTTCCGTTTAGCCTGGACCGTGACATTGCTTACCGGCCAGCGGGCGCAGTGTCGATTTCAGATGTGGCCCAGCTCATCACCAAGGAAACGGGCCTGCAGGTCATCGTCGCCCCTGATGCACTGAATCCCGGGATCCTCTCATCAAAACCAACTGGAAGCGCTGCACGGGGACCAGCTCCGGCCATGCCCGATCCGGATAGCCTGGCTGGCCTTCTGCCAAACGGTATCGCAGGAGCAATGCCTGGCAGCGCAAGCTCATTTGACCTGGGTCTCAGCAGCGGCGGGTTGATCTCGGGTCTGAGCTACACCGGCAAAACCTCAGGGCTGCTGAACCAGGTGACTTCTCGACTGGGGCTGTCGTGGCACTACGACAGCGACCTGCAGGGCGTGCGTATCACCTACTTTGACACCCGCACCTTTGACGTCTGGACGTTCGGTGATGAGCTGGAGATCGAGAGCACCGTCAAATCCGGACTGCTCACGTCGACCGGTAGTGGTGACTCGGGCTCTTCGAGCTCATCAGGGGGCGCCTCCGGCGAGTCGGGCAGCAACCAAAGCACCAAGTCGACCTACAAGACCTCGCTGATGAGCGACATTGAGAGCAACGTCAAGGCCATGCTCAGCGTGCAGCCGCAGGGCCGCCTGTATCTGTCGCGCTCGACCGGTACGCTCACCGTCAGCGACCGGCCAGAAGTCCTGAACCGGATCTCTGCCTACCTGAAAGACACCAACCGCAGCATCACCCGCCAGGTGCTGTTCAACGTCAAGGTCTATGAGGTGAACTTCACCGACAGCGACCAGACCGCTGTCAACTGGAGCGCGGTATACAAGTCCATCTCTGGGAAGTGGGGCTTCGGCCTGAGCAACACCGTGGCCGGCATCAGCACTGAAGCAATCTCGGCAAGCGGCAGCATCCTCGACACCTCCAGTTCCCCATGGGCTGGTTCCAAGGCAGTGGTCCAGGCGCTCTCTGAGCAGGGTCGCGTATCCGAAGTACGTTCGCCATCGGTGACGACGCTGAACCTGCAGCCGGCACCGATCCAGATCGGCAACGTTCAGAGCTACGTTGCATCCAGCTCGACCACCACCACGGCATCGGTGGGCTCAAGCACGTCGCTGACTCCGGCGACCATTACCAGCGGCTTCAACATGATGCTGCTGCCCAAGCTCTTGGACAAAGAAAACATGCTGCTGATGATCACCCTCAGCATCAGCAGCAAACCGCTTTTCAAAGACTTCGAGAGCAATGATTCCAAGGTCCAGACCACCGACTACGACACCAAGAACGTAGCGCCGAAGGTTCGACTGCGCAGCGGCGAAACACTGATCCTCACCGGTTTCGATGAGAACGGGGACGATGCCCGCAAGTCCGGGGTGGGGAGTGCCAGCTTCTTCGGTCTGGGTGGCGGCCGGACCCGCTCAACCACGCACAGCGCCCTGGTAGTGCTGGTGACGCCGATCGTCCTCCCGGACAGCCTGTGATGCCGACACACATGAACACGGAAACCCCGAAACCCACCAGCCGGGTGCAGACCATTCAGGTCCGCGGGCGCGTCTTTGTGACAGGCATGCTCTGGACGCCGCTGGGCAACATGACCAGCTACATGAAGGAAGCGCGTCAGTACGGCCATGAGCACGGCCTGGACATCGTCGCGATCCGTAGGACGTCGCTCATGATCCAAGCGGGCTTCGTTTCCCGCTCCTCTGACGTCCACAAAGGCATGTACTCGCTGGCCGCTACCTTGGCGGGCCAACTAGGCGATTCGTGGATCGCCGCCTGGGCCGTTGATGCTGACCAGGACCGCTATGCCATCGTCGCTGTGCACGACGGCAGAATCATTCCGGGCTGCGACCTGATCGGCACTGCAGCAGAAGTCCGCAAGCGAGTGTTACAGCAGCGTGGTCGCGGGATCCAGTTCGAACAAGAATTTCTCCCGACCGAGTTCGCCATGGGTGGCGAGCCCATCGACATCGACGAACTGCTCCAGCCGTCCCGGCTCAAGCGTGAGTATCGATTACGTCCGCTCGTGCTCGGCATGTCCAAAGCTGAACTGGCTCAGCTGCTCCTCGTGGCCTTGCTGATTGGAGGTGGCTTACTGGGCTGGTCGCAATGGAAAGCTCACGAGGCCGAGGTCGCGCGCCAAGCTGCCATCGCTGCCGAGAAGAAGCGCCTCGAGGAGTTGGCCGAGCTGCAGAAGCAGACAGGGACAGAGCAACCTCTCCAGGCGCTGGAACACCCCTGGGCGAAACAACCCTCGGTCACCGACTTCGTCGAGGCCTGCAGCCAAGTGATGTACCAGTTGCCTCTGAAAATCAAAGGATGGTCCTTCAACCATGCAGTGTGCAACTGGGACCAGGTCATCGCGAACTACCAGCGTACGGGCAACAGCACCGCGCACGACCTGGCCGGCGCTGTCGCCAACCGTGCCACTGCGACCCCGGAAATCATCGAGCAAGGCAACGTCGGCAAGCTGAAGTTCGACATCTCTCTCAATGCAGCTGGCGATGATCCCCTGGTCGATGCCAGTGACGCTCTCAACGCTTTGACCAGCTGGTTCCACGGTTTCTCTCAGGAGCCACAGCTGCAGCAGATGCAGGTCGTCATGCCTCAAGAGCCAGTTCTACCCGGCCAAGCCGTACCACCGCCGCCGCCGCCTCCTCAGTGGAAGCAGTACCAACTGTCCTACACCTCCGGCGTTTTGCCTTACGACTCCTTCAACGGGGCCCCGACCCAGGGACTGCGCCTGCAGGAGATCAAGACCGAGATCAAGGCCGACCACCTCATTTGGTCAGTCACAGGAGTCCTGTATGCCAAATAACCTCCGCCTGATGTTCCTGTCGCTGTGGCTGCCCATCCTCAGTGCGCAGGCTGTTGCTTCAGACCTCGCCGGTATCAACGTCGGCGAGCTCGGCAAGGTGCAGAGCGAAACCATCCTGTTCAAGGCAAAGGCTGAGCGGGCTCAAGCCGAGCGCGAAGCGACTACCAAAGCTACGAGCACACCGCAGTCCACAGACCCCTTCCCAACTGCCGTTCTTCCATCCGCCATAGGCGTAACCGCGCCCGGGCCACGCCAGTCGGCACTACCGGTGGTGAAAGAAATCAGCGGCTCCGGACAAAAGTTACGGGCAAGGCTGATTTACAGCGGTGGCGGCGAGATCGATGCGAAGCCCGGTAGCGAGCTGCCGGATGATTTTCGTGTCCTGCAAATCACGCTAGACGGGGTGGTCCTGAGCAAGGGAGGAAAGCGATTTCCACTGGGCTTCGGTAGCCAGGCGGGAATGCTTCAACCGCAAACAAGCCTGCCAGGCCTGAACCCTGGACAACTTTGAGGAGCGTCGACCATGAACGATATTTCCATTGCGCCCGAGGGCCTCGAACCCACCGAATCCCCCCTGGCAGCATTGCCAGCAGCGGTATTGACCGCGCCAGGAGGCCCACATCCAATCAAGGATGATCTGCGCCAGATCCTGGCCATGACCGCCGATGGGAAGGTGCACGTCTCTCCACAGCACGTCAGCGATCATTACGTCATGTCCTTCTTGGACCAGCTGGAACACAAGGGCATCGAATTTCAGGTCGTCTCGGCCTCTATGACCGAGATCAAGGCGCTGTATCAGGCCTCAGCGACCACGGGCATGAAAGCACTGGTCGAGACTCAGCGCCAAGCTCAGGTCGTGGAGTTCATGGGTGACGCCCACCGCCGCGGTGCAAGTGATATTCACATCGTCGTTTCGCACGATGTAACCCGCATCAAGTACCGGTTATTCGGTGTCCTGCAGGAGGTCCGCCAAGAGAAGAGCGACGTGGGGCGGGAATTCTGCGCGGCGCTGTACAACAGCATGTGCGATGTCTCTGGCGACTACTACCAACCGCACATCGCACAGGACGCCCGTGTTAGTCGCAAGTTCGTCGACCAGCTGGGCCTGTATGGGGCTCGAGTAGCAACGCGACCGCTCGTTGACGGGCCTCTCATGGTCATGCGCCTGCTGTACGACGACACGTCCAAGCAAAGCTTCGAAGAGCTGGGGTTCCTACCTCAGCAGGTCGAGCATTTCAGAAGGCTGCGCAGCTTTCCTTACGGGCTGAACCTCATCACCGGCCCGACAGGTTCCGGTAAATCGAAGACCCTACAGGTCAACCTCAACGCGCTGTATGACGAGACCGGGGGTTCCAGGCACATCCTTACGCTCGAGCATCCTCCGGAGTATCCGCTTAAAGCCAACCAGTCGCCTATCTACGCCGGTGAGACCTGGGGGGATGGCATTACCAACGCAGTACGGCTTGACCCCGATGTCCTCATGTACGGCGAGCTGCGCGACCTGGCGTCGGCACAGGCTGCATATACCGGTGCCATGACCGGTCACCAGAGCTGGTCAACCCTGCACACCAACAACGCGATCGCTTCCATTCAACGCCTGATCGATATGGGCGTTGCTGATTACCTGGTCACCGACCCGCTGCTGACTACGGGCATCGTGAACCAGTCGTTAGTGCCAGTTCTCTGCCCCGCTTGCCGCATCCCGCTGAAGGAACATACCCACGGCATCAGCAGCGATCTGTTGGCCCGGCTGGAGCAACTGCAGATCGTCGACCAGGTCAACCTGATCGGTGACGGCTGCAACCACTGCAAGAACCTCGGCGTGGTCGATCGGACCGTCATCGCCGAGACACTGCTGACCAACGTAAGGCTCATGGATACGTTCAGCAAACGCGGTGCAAGCGCGGCACGCAGGTACTGGGTCAACGAGATGGGCGGCATCACCAAGATCACCCACGCAATCATGAAGATCACCGAGGGAGCGGTGGACCCGCGCGATGCCGAGCTCTTCGCCGGTCCACTCGACTTCGACAAGCAGCTAATGGAGCAAAGCGATGCTTGAGCTGCTCCGAGACTTCTGGACAGGCGTTCGGGAGGCCGCCCAGGGCTGGGAGGTGACCTTTTATGCCAAGCAATTTGGGAAGAACGAGCGGATCCAGTTCTACGAGAGCCTCATGGGCGTGATCGAGGACGGAATCGCGATCGAAGTAGCACTGGAAACCGTCGCCAAGGCGTTCAGCAACGACGGCAAGACAATGCATCCCGTGTCGGTCATTTGCAGTCAGGTGGCCATGCTCGTGCGCGGTGGTAAATCCCTAGCCGATGCCTGCCGGAGCCACCTGCCTTACGACGAAGCCTCGCTGGTCGAAACCGGCGAGAAGACCGGCAACCTGACAGACGCGTTCCGTGATTGTGTCCGGCTCATCGAGGCGCGCCAACGCATTGCCCGCCTAGTCATTTCCGTCGTAGCGCTTCCCTCTATCACCTGGAGCCTGATGGGGGCGCTGCTGTACGTGATCGCAACCTGGATGGTGCCGTCTATGGCTCAGCGCCAAGACCCCGAGTTGTGGACCGGCATCCCCGGCATCCTGTACGCGCTATCCAACCTGGTCACGCACTACGGACTGCTGATCGTCGCTGTCGTGCTGACCCTGGTCGTGGTGTCATTCGTGACTCTTCCCTACTTCTGTGGGTTGCAGGTACGACCGAATAGCCCGGTATGGAAAACCCAGCTCAGCCTCTTTCTGCAGACTATGAGGATGCGGCTCGAAGGCATCCCCCCGTGGTCGATTTACAAGGTCCTCCACGGCTCGATTTTCTTGCTGAACATGTCTGTGATGCTCCGCGCCGGCGTGGGCCAACTGAACGCCCTCAGCATTCTCAGCCGCAGCGCATCTCCCTGGCTTCGGGAGAGGATCGACGCCATTAACTACGGCGTCAGTTCGGGTAAGGACTTCGGGACCGCGCTCAAGTTAGCCGGGCATCAGTTCCCCGACCCCATGGCCATTCACTTCCTGCAGGTCTTGGCCACCCGCCAAAGCTTTGCCGTCTCGATGGAGCGCTTCGCCAACCGGTGGCTCGAGCAGATGCTCAAGCGCGTGGAAACGGCCTCCAAGTCACTTACAGCGCTATCCGCAGTGATCATGGGCCTGCTCATGATCTTCGTGATGGTCGGCATCTTCCAGCTCGCCATCGGCCTGATGGACTCCATCCAACACTAAGCACTCAGCCCAGAGGCAACCCATGACACTCTCTACTCCTAAAAACCAACGCGGCTTTTTGTCCATCGATGGCGTGATGTGGATCATGCTCATCACCATCGCTTTGGGCTTCATCGCCTGGATCGGCTACAAGATGCTCGGCAGCTCTGATGCCGCTGTCGAGCAGAGCAACATCACGACCATCATCACCAACGCCAAAAAGCTCAAGGGGTCGACTGGCTACGGCTCTTCGGGGACCAACCTCGTCCCTTCGCTGATCGCAATTGACGGCACCGGCTCCATGGGCGTCTCGGGCAACACCCTGACAAACCAATGGAACGGTGCTGTCACCCTGGTGAGCAACGGCATGACCTTCACCCTCACCGAATCCAATGTGCCCAAGGCCTCCTGCATCACGCTGACGACGAAGATCGCTAAAGACAAGCAGACCACTACCTCGATCAACGGTGGATCGGCAACCAGCGGCGAGGTACTTCCCGCCTCCGCTACAACAAGCTGCTCCAACGACATGAACTCGATTTCCTGGACCACCTACTAAAGGCTGCCGGTGTGAGCTTGATTGCCGATGCTGACTTCGTGGACCTCTACCTTGGCCACGACTTTGCCGATGTGAAGGGGCTGGCCGGCCAGCCCAGAAAAGCCGCCGTCCCACATGAATGGCTGACCGAAATCGAGGAGCTCAGAGCACGCTGTCTGCATCAGTTCGAGACGACACGCGAGCCCGAGTTCGCCCTGGTGTTGGAGGAGCGCGTGCTCCTGCGTGTGACGTACATCCTCGATGTCTTCACCAAGCCATTTTTTGTTCTGAACCGCTCCAGAGCGACCATCATCCCTCTCGAGGATCTTGGGTTGCCGGACCATATCTACGAGTGCTTGCTCGCAGAAGAAACCAGGGGGTTGGTGTACTTCGTCGGTGAGATGGGCACCGGCAAGACCAGCAGTGCAGCCTCAGCAGTCAAGGCACGCCTGACATCACGCGGCGGCCTTGGCCTGACGGTAGAGGATCCGCCAGAAACGCTACTGCAGGGCGAACATGGCGCTGGGCGCTGCATCCAGCTGCCGGTTTCCCGCGTCCAGGGCGGCTACTCAGAAACGCTGATACGCGCGCTCCGTACCCGCGCCGATCTCATCCTGGTCGGCGAGGTGAGGGACACCGCCACCGCCGCTGAAGTCATTAAGGCCTCGATCAACGGCCATCTCATCTTCTCCACAGGTCACGGCGGCGGCATCGGAAGCGCCATCCAGCGTCTGGCTGTGCTCGCTGAGCCCATCATGCCGAATGCCATGGAGGTGCTCTCACAGGGGCTCACGGCGGTGATTCACCAAACCCTCCTGCGCCCGGATCACGCCCAGCCGCGGCTCACACTCCAGACCCTGCTGCTCACCCAGGATGACGCTCCATCCATCCGCGAAAAGATCCGCAGCGGGCACCTTCAGATGATCGAGCAAGACATCGTCACCCAATCGAACAGGAGTCTCTGGCATGGCCAGTAAACGCGGGCAAGCTGGCTTTTTCACCATTGACGCGCTGTTCGGCCTGATCGCGTTGGCCATCCTGCTCTCCCTCGCAGGCTGGTGGATGATCAGCTACGGCAACCAGCAGGACTACCGGATCGCTGCCGAACACCAAAGGACCGTCGCCGACGCCTTCTCAAAGTACCTGAAGGACAACTACGCCGTAGTGCTCACCAACGCCGGTCCGACCACACCGGTCCAGGTCACCGTCGACATGCTCCAGAACACCAAATATCTGCCGGCAGGCTTCAGCTCAACCAATGGCTTCGGCCAGACCGTTGTTGGCCTGGCCAGGCGCCTGAGCGCCAACCAGCTGGAGGCAATCGCGGTCACAACCGGTGGGCAGGTCATTCCCGAACTCGGAATTCGAACGATCGCTGAGCACCTCGGCGCCCCGGGTGGCTTCGTTTCCGTGTTCAATCCCGGAGTGATCCAGGGTGTACGTGGAGGTTGGGAGGTCGCCCTGAGCAACTACGGCATCAACCCGGGGCCGGGCCACACCGCGAGCGCGCTGTTCCTCATGGACGGTGACCTGGCCAATGATTACCTCTACCGCAATGCGGTGCCAGGTCATCCGGAATACAACCGGATGAACACCGACATCGACATGGGCGGGAATGATATTAACAACGCGCGCAACATCACTGCCACGAAAGACATCACTAGCAAAGATGGTTGGTTCAAGAGCCAGAATGATACAGGCTGGATCAACGAAAAATGGGGCGGCGGCCTTTATCAGTCCGATGCAGATTGGGTTCGTGTTTATAACGACAAGGGGCTCACTGCTGGCAAGCTCTTTTCTCCCGGAACCATCTCTTCCACCGGAAGACTGACAACCAACGAATACCTTTCAATCGGTGGCCGAGGTGCGGAAGGAGGTGCTTGCACCGACCTGACTCTCATGGCGAAGACCACAACCGGAATGCTCCTTTCCTGCGAAAACTATAAATGGACAGCGGCCAAAGCTAAGTTTCCGGAATATATAACTGGGTCCTGTCAATCACCTGGTGGCTGGGCATCGACCCAGTGCTACCTCGCCGATTTGTCGTGGGTAACCTGCAACTTATCAGGTGCAAATGCCGTGGGCCAGGACGAGGTAGGCCGCGTCATCCGTCAATCAAACGGTTGGTACTTGATCACTTCGCGTTTGTCTTGGGCAGGCCTCTTCTACTGGCAGTGCCAACGATAAGACACCAAAAACTATTGGGGCTAACACGAATGAAAGACCATTTAGAAAACAATACGCAGTACACCCTCGACGAACTGGTGACCTGGTTCTCTGCACGCAGCAGAATTTGCAGCACCAAACTTTGGCCGGCTGCACTTAAAGGCGAAACCGTCTTTGAGGTTGGCGACTACACATACCGATTCACCCACATCAAAAATGACATCTACTTGCTGCATGCAGTTGAGTCAAACAGCCTTATCAACCCCCACCAGGCATTTAATGTCAAAAAGATGGTCGCCTACATTTTGATTCTAGGGGCAGTCGCGACCATCGCTGTGAGCCTCTGGGCCAATTTATAAGACCACTGCGCAGAGCCCGACGAAATGTATATTTATTGGTTAGTGCTGGTGATGCTACTCGGCGCTTCTGCACTCTTTTCCCAGGCGCAGTACAACGAACAGTCAGTATCCGAGCAAGCCACCCTCGACGCGATCAGTCGAAGCATGTTGGTCTATCGCTCGGCCGCAGCGGAGTATGCGTGGGCCAATCCCGGCTTTGTTGGCGTTCCTCCGGAGACTGCCCTGAGTCTGCCAGACTGGTACAGCAAACAGAGCGGGATCACCGCCTATGTTGCGTCGGGGGTGTCCTACACCTACATCACCGGCCCGATCCCCGCTGGCTTGCCCGCTGCACTGACCGCGCGAACCGAGTCCACGACCGTTGGTGTGAAACGATCTGGCCATCTGTACTCACCGAAAGGGGGGGACATGGCCATCCCGATTCCAGCCCCGGTGCCCGAAGGCGCGGTCATTGCGGTCTACTGACCCCGCCGCTCTAAAATACCCGCGAGCCTTGCATCCCGGCCCTGCTACGACCCATAATGACATCAGTATTCGGTTTAACCCCGCTGGCTACTGACGGTCATCAGTAGCGCCCAGGTGTTGTGGTTCGCCTCAATACCAAACCGTAAGCACGCTATAGCTCCGGGAAGGGCGTGCGGATCTGGTTGAATACTCTCCCTGTGTCTCCCTGCTCTCTCTAGTCGCGCAGCCGTCTAACTCGTGATGATCGAGTCCACAGGCACATAGAGTTTCAAGAGGTTCGGTGCTTCTTTGCTCCAAGGGTCACCTGGTAATGTGACCCCTCTCTTTTCCCTCCCTTTGGGTAGCCTGATGGACTTGTCGCAGGTCCATCAGGCTACCCAATGGGTACTCTCCCCCCTGCCGGTGGCCCGCCGGCGACAAGCCGGGCTCCTTTTGTGCGCGGATGCGTGCCTCATGTTTGCTGGCCAAGCCACGAGAATGGCCGGGTGATGAAAATCGAGACGATCAATGCCCAGGGATCGACGATTTCGACACAGGTGGCTCCTTCAACTTTTTTTCAAAACACGGCGGAAGCGGCTTTAGACCGCTGCTTTCGCCGGCTTTCTCCCTCCCCCATCTCCTTTCCATCCCCCCTCCCGCTTGACACAACTCCCCCCCCGCTCCGATGATTAGGCCGTGATCTGCTGACGTTGTCAGCAACATGCCCATGCAGCTCGGATCCGTAATGCTGCAGCACGCCGTTTGTGCGATCCGCCAAGCCCAAGGTCGTTTAGCTTCTGGTAGCACGACCGATCGACCTCCGTCGATAGAAGCTCATTCCGCAAACCCAGCGGGGAATCCACTTCCCCGACAGGGCCAGTGTTTCTCCGCATTTCATAATCGCAGGAGAAACACCATGACCGCACTGTCCGCACCTTCGACCGGCTTTCGTTTTGGCTACGCGCTCGGCACCCTCACCCGAGAGTTCCTGCGCGCCTTGAAACGCCCATCTCCCTCTGTCCCCGCTCAGGCCCAGCCTGCAGTTCGGTTTGCGAGCATAGCTCCCACCCGCAATGACTGGGATGAGCTCTCACGGATCCCGACGTTTGTTCGCCGTGGCGCTGATCTGAACCAGTGGTTCGACGCCAACACCAAGCCGGTACCACCGGCCAAGCGCCGCACCCGTCAGCCCAAGCAGCCCACGCTCAAAGCACCGCTGCGAATGGGTCCGCTGGATGAGCTCATAGCTCCGATCGCATCGATCTAACCTTCTCCCACCTCACCCCGTGCCAGGCACCCCACCTGGCAAGGTGAGGGCCTGGCGATTGAAGGAACGCCATGGCATCAAAAAAACGCGCCGCTGTAGCGGACGACCTTCGCAAGATCGGGACGACTGCCGTCGCCGCCGCCCTCGTAGGTATCTTCCTCAGCACTAGCCGTCTCCTGACAGCTTTCGCCCTCGTGGTAGGTGTTGTAATCTGGATCACAGGCATCTACCTCACCCCGGAGGAATGACATGAGCCAAACCACATTCGGCATCCTCATGCTCACTGCCCTGCTTTTCATCTGCGGCGGCATGGCTGTATGGGCTGATTGGCCTAACATCAAACGTCGGTGCCAGAAGATTCTTCGCGCACATTGATCATCGATTTTCCCTCCTTAACCCTCCTGCTGGAGGGTTTTTTCTTCCAGGGCTTGACAATACCTTTCTCCGTTTCCATCCTTGTCACCGTGAGCTGCTGACGTTGTCAGTAACCCAAGCCCGAGCAGTCATGATCTGAAAGACTGCTACACCCATTGCGGTGTTGATCTCCCCAAAATCGCCCAGCTTCCGGAAGCGCGATTGATCAATCTCTCGATTGATGGAAGCCTACCCAACTTGCTGCATCCCAACCCACGCGGGGAATACTTTCCCCCATGGGCGAAGTGTTTCTCCGCTTTCGCTATTGAAGATGGAGAATCACCATGAGCAACCAATCCAACGAAAAATTCTTCGACCTGCACACCACTGGCATCGGCTATCTCAACCGTATCCGCACTGTCACTCCCCGCAAGGGAAAACCCTTCACCTGCGTCACCATTGCCGCTTTGCACGGCTCGACAGATAAAGCCGAGTATTCGTACATCGACTGCAACATCGTCGGTGCCGAGGCAGAATTGCTGGTTCAACGCTGCCAGAAGGCCGTCGAAGCCAAGAAGAAGGTGCTGGTTTCCTTCCGAATCGGCGACATCTGGGCTGATGCGTTTACCTACGAAAATGGCGAGAAGAAGGGCCAAAGCGGCGCTAGCCTCAAAGGTCGTCTTCTTTTCATCGGCTGGATCAAAGTGGACAAAAAACTGGTTTACGAGGCCAAGCCGAAAGGTGACGCCGCCCAAGTCAGTGACCAAACCGTACCAGCTGCAACCACGCTTGTTGATCAAGCTCAACCTGATGCGGTTCAATTCGCTGACCAGGTTCAACCTGACGCTGTTCAGGTCGCTGATCAAGTCCAAGCTGACGCTGCTCAGTTCGCTGACCAAGATCTCTCCGATCTCGGTCACGATCTTCCTGGACAAGCCAACCAGGCTGCTTAACCCCCCTCAAAGCGCCCTCTGGGCGCTTTTGCTCTTTGCCAGGAGGCAAACATGAAAACCCTGTTCGTTCTGAACCTGCTGCTCCTCATCGCCGCCCTCGTCCTGGGCGACATCGTATTCGGTGCATGCGCCCTCATCGGCCTGAGCGGTTTCGGGCTGTACGTGACCAACAAACGCAAGACCACTTCGGTCAACGTTGCGCTGACCCACTGATCACAACAAATTGCTTCCAACCCGACTGGGGACACCGATCCCCTGCGGGAGCTGATGTCCTTCAATGGAGAGACATCATGCTTCTTCTAAACTTCGAGCGTAACTTCGAACTCCTCTACGTACCTCTTGAGTTCCCCGACCTGGAAGGCTCTGTTCATTTCTCGTCAGTCCTTTCAGCGTTTGTGTGGCTGAATGAGAATAAAGCCCGAGTATTAGCCTGGGAACTACGTGACACACTCACAGACGGCATCGCTGTAACCATCGATCAGACATATGCCATCGAACTGTAACAGCCGAACACCATTCGGCTGAGCTTATAAACCTTATCGGGTACATCACCCGAGCGGGTTGGTGACCCCTCAACGGAGAATCACCATGTCCAACGCGACCCAAGTTTTCCACGGCGTTCTGTTCGTCACTCACCCTCTCATCCCGCGCGCCTTTCTCCGGATCGACGTCCTCGAGCGGCTATTCGCGGAGATGATCATAACCATCGTGACAACCGTCCCGTATCCCGCCAATCGGTACCGGTACGTCCACACCTTGACCGAGTTGCAAGCAAAAGCCGCAAGTTTCTCGTTCCCCCACGATGAGTTGTTCAGGCGTGAAGCGGAACGGAAAGGCTACAAGCTCAACAGCAAGGACTACTGCGCGGCGCTGGTAGCGGCTGCTGCTGCCGATCAACAGCGGATTGCAGAAGGCATTCCGTTCTAAGCGGCTCCCCACCACTCTCCTCCAGCCTGAAGGGTTCGCCCTTCAGGAGGAGCACCAGCTAAGTAAGGCCCGGCCGCCAGGCCAACGAATTCTGAATTGGTTCACTGTCGTTGACAGTGCCTCCCGGAGCCAGGGTTTAAGGCTCCAGCGCGTTGCGCCAACCCACCCAAGATCGCCGAGCACTCGGTAGCGCGATCGCATCACCAAGTGATGGAGTGCCCTCTACATTACCTACCTGCGGGGATCTCATCCTCGCGGACGAGGCCTCGTCTATCTGGAGACCTCACATGTCCTTATCTTCCGCCTCGAGCGAGGCATACCTCACCCTCCCAGTAGTCCTGGACAACCCGGCTTGGATGCGGGCTGTCTATCTCGAGAACCCCATGCGGGTAGCCGAGATGAGCCAACGCCTTGCCACTGTCGTTCAGACGGCGTGGCAGGAGCTCAAGCAGCAGCCTCAGGCCACTGCTCTGTCCTTCGGCGTGTACACGAAGCGCCACACTGGCCGCGACCGTGACTGGGTTGCTCTCGCTTTGCAAGTCGTCACACCCGAGAACGAGCCTGCCTACATCCAGATCCAGCTGCAGCCCGCTGCAGCTCCCGCCTGACACAGCCATTTTTACTCACCCAGAGGGGTCACCCTCTGGGGTGGCGTCTCTCAACCAGGAGCATGCCACATGGCACAATTACCCAACCCCTTCCACATCGCTGCCGGCGATTACCCTCAACCCCATCCCTGCTGCAGCCGAGCTTTCGAGATCGCCTCAGCGCACCTTCCCGAGGAAGACTGGGCGGACCTGCAATCACTCGCCGAGGATGCTGATACAGCGTTGCTTCACTTCGAGTGCTTCACGCTGCCCGACAGTGACGCCATCGGCTTCAAAATTCTCAGCGCGCCCTGGACCGACCAACATCTGGGACAGCACTGGGGGTACGACCTATCGACACTTCAAGCTCTGCAAGCCGCCGAGGGCTTCAGCGAGGAAACCATTCGAGTGCTCACTCTTGCCGCTCAGGCTGACGTGAGGTTCCTGGTCATCGACCCCAATAGCAACGTTCTCAACGGTCTGCCTCTTTTCGACTGCTGATCACCTTCCACCCTCGCGGGGAACACCCGCAGGTGTTCCCCATGCTTTACGGGGAGCGCACATGATCTCCATCACCGGCCAGCTGGCCATCCGCACCATCTCCGGCCGACTTGGGCTCTTCAATGTCGGCCGCCTCAGTACCTCGATCGGTGAGTTCACCATCAAGGATGCTCTCCTGGATCAGTACCAAGAGGGTAAATACCGAGGTGACTTCGCGATCAAGCAGATTCGACCCTCGTACTACTCGCACGGCGGTCGACTCGTTGTTGAGATCAGGGCTGAACTTGAGGGCATGACCCTGGAGGATGTCACAGGTCTCAGTCGCGAGGACGAAGAACACCTGCCAACAAACGTCCCTGACCCTCTTGAAGAGGACGGGCCACCATCCTCACCGGTACCGCCACGTCGGATATCAAGTACGCCGGCGCGACAGCCCCAAACTGATGCCTTCGCCTCGGATGAGCCCTTCGGGATGAGTCCACCGGTGCCACCGAACACCAACGACATCGATGCCGAGCTGTTTGGCACGGTGTGGCCATTGAGCGAAACCGTGAGGCTCGACACCACCGTAGACCGACAACGGCTGCGCGCCCAATGCACGCGGCTGGACCAGCTCGGTTTCACCATGGACTTCAAAACTCAAACCTGGACCAGGGCCTCGCCTTAGAGCGACCAGTCAAGCCACGGCAGCAGTCAACCTGAACCACACACCCTGAGGGGCCTCCTCGGGGGCTCCATTTTTCTACCTGGAGCACCACCATGAACGCCATGTTCAGCAACTTGAGCAAACAAACCCTCGCCAACATCGAGGACCAGCTGTCCAACAACGAAGTGTCGACTGACGAGGAGCTCGTCGACTTCTTCATCGAAGAGTTGGAACTCACACTGGACCAGGCTGAGGCTGCTATACGTCTCCGCGACCAGTACCGAATCCAAATATTCCTCGAGGGTCACGGGCCGCTGCACCAACAAGACAGTGTGGCTTTCGATCCAGTTGCCAAGACCTTCAACTAATCACCAGACCACCCCGGGGGGCGTTTCCGCCCTCTGGGACGGACGCCTCCACAATGGAGGCCATCATGCACCCATCCCCCCTGTTCCAGATCGAGGAATGCCCAGACCTGTACGTCGACGCCTGCGTGTGCGACGAGCAGCGCAACCTGGTGTTCATGTCGGCCTGGGGCCGTGATACCGCACTCCAGGAGTTTCTGGCCAGGCTCACGCTTGGCCGGGAAGATAACGGCCTCGAGCAGTTTCACATTCTCGTCGACGGGCGGAGCATCCCCGTCTTCCCCAACCAGGACCAGCTGGAAAAGCGCACCACACGGCAGTTCCGCGGGACTTTGTTCGGCAGCATGTTGCACCTCTGGCTGTTCGATCGACGCGCCTCGTTGCCCGACCAAGCCAATCACTTCGCCTTCGCCCTCCTGGAGCGCAATGAAGCCCCACACCATCGGCTCTGGCCGCTGGTGATCGAGACCTGCCCGCTTCCCCTTCTCTCCCACTGGCGCGAGCCCGTGATGGAAGTCCTCACCCAGCACCAGATGCTGATCGCCCTCCCTGGAGCGATCGGCAATGTCTGCGCCTGGCGACTCGCCATGAAGCTCGAGGTACTCGAGCCTGCTCTCGGAGAGCTGATTCGCCAGGGCGTACTCACCACTGAAGCTCAGGCGCCTGCCTGAGCTCATCCACCAACTCAAAGGACGCCCTATGGCCCTCATGTTTCCGCGCCTGGCGCGCAACTTTGCCCGCAACGGCTACTACCCCACCGATGAAATCACGCTTGAACGCACGCTGCAGGTACTCACTCCCGCGGCTTCGGGCAGGATGAGGATCTGCGACCCCTGTGCCGGTGAGGGTGTTGCCCTTGCTGAAGCGGCTCACTTCCTGGGCCGCGACCAGGTCCAAGCGTTCGCCGTCGAGTACGATCGCGAACGCGCGGATCACGCGCGTGGTCTGCTCGATCGGGTGCTGCACAGCGACCTGTTCGACACCTTGATCAGCCGCCAGTCGTTCGGCTTGCTATGGCTCAACCCACCCTACGGTGACCTGGTCGCGGATCACTCCGGTGCATCCCAGTACCAAGGCAGCGGCCGCCGGCGCCTGGAGAAAGCCTTTTATCAGCGCTGCCTCCCGCTTCTGCAGTACGGCGGCGTGATGGTGCTCATCGTCCCTCACTACGTGCTGGATGACGAGTTGACTGGATGGCTGAGCAATCACTTCGCCGTCCTACGCGTGTACGGTGCTGCAGACCCCACCTTCAAACAGGTGGTGATCTTCGGCATCCGTGTACGCCGACAGGACCTGGCCCGGGCTTCCACCAACCAGGTGAGGGCTCGTCTGCAGGCGATCGGCGCCGGGCAGGAGCAGGCCGAGGAGATCCCGGCCATCTGGCCATGGGAGCCGTACCTCGTCCCGTCAGTTGCTAGCGATCTGGAGCACTTCTATCGCATTACCCTGGAGCCGGAGCAATTCGCCGCCGAGATTCTGCGGTTGCGAGGTCTCTGGCCCGACTTCAACTTGCACTTCGGGCAAGCCGGCCTTCAACCCCGAGCCCCTGTCCGCGAGCTTTCTCGTTGGCACCTCGCACTGGCCCTGGCCGCCGGCGCAATTTCTGGTGTTGTACGTTCGAAGTCGGGGCGGGTCTTGGTCGTGAAGGGTGATACCTACAAGGACAAGGTGCGCAAGACCGAATTCACCGAGGACGAGAAGGGCAACGTCTCAGAAGTCAGGATCCTCACAGATCGCTTCATCCCGATCATCCGCGCCTGGGAAATGACGCCCTCCTCGGTGAACCACGGCCAGGTGCTGACCATCAGCTCCTCGCCGGCGAGCATCGACGAAGCGCCTGCAGCTGATGAGCCAGTTGCAACGTCACTGTTCAACCCGGGGCAGATCAGGATGAGCGCCGCTGTCAGCCATCTGGCCGAAACCGGGCAGCTCAACCCTACTCCCGCCCTGAAACGCCATCTAGTTGGCGACTGGGGTGAGCTATGCGATGACGATCGAGCCTCCAATCAGCTTGCGCTTACCCACGGAGACCGTTTGTTCTCAGGCTACGACATCGACGCCGGCGACGAGTCCAGGCTCTGGATCATCACCGAAGCCGACCGCAGCTCCACCACCCTGCTGCTTCCCAGCGACTACTGACCCACGCCGCAACGGCGACAACCCCACACCGACCCGCAGGGTATGCCCATACCCGCCGGGGTTTGTGCATGCCCTGCTTTCCCTGCAGGAGATGCACATGAACGCACTGACCCAATCGGCCGCCTCGGCCAACTCCCCACTGAACATCAACCTGACCGATTTCATCGACGAGTTCGGCGACGAGCTCCTGGAGTCACTCAACCGCTCCAACCCTCCGGTCTATACCGGCAGCATTAACGAACAGCGCCAGGCCGTGATGGCAAGTCTCAAGCGCACGCCATTCGTGGCGCAAGCTGAGGTTGTCCAAGCCATCACGTCGCTTCTGCTCGATCGCAACGAGCAAGCTGCGATCATCAACGCCGAGATGGGTACCGGGAAGACGATGATGGCCATCGCAGTCGCTGCCGTGCTCCACGCGGCAGGTTACCGTCGAACCCTCGTCATCTCACCACCCCACCTGGTCTACAAGTGGCGGCGCGAGATCCTGGAGACCACGCCAGGCGCCCGCGTCTGGGTGCTCAACGGCCCCGACACGTTGGTCAAGCTGCTTAAGCTGCGTGACCAGTCGGGGCAAACCTATGACGGCCGGCCGGAGTTCTTCATCCTCGGCCGCGTCAGGATGCGGATGGGTTTCCACTGGCGACTCGCCTGCTGGAAGCGGCGTACTGCAGGTGGCCAACTGCTGGCGGCATGTCCAGATTGTGGCCAGGTCCTCGAGGACCTGGAAGGCAACCTGGTCACCGTGGACGAGTTCGAGCGCGGTGATCGCCGTCGTAACTGCACCGTCTGTAACGCTGCCCTCTGGACACTTATGCGCCCAGGCAAGGCCGATGGTGGCGACCGCCGCTCGACAATCCTTAAATCGATGTGCCGGATACCGACGATCGGCCCGGTTCGGGCGGAACGGCTGCTGAACGACTTCGGCGAGGACTTCCTCGCCTCGATGCTGGTCGACAACGTTTCTGAGTTCATCAACCTGATGGACGCGAAAGGTGACTTCGTCTTCAGTGACCGCCAGGCAAAGCGCATGGAGCGGGCGATGGCCAACATCGAGTTCGGATTCGGCGAAGGCGGCTACCAGCCGACAGAGTTCATCAAGCGCTACCTACCCGATGGCTTCTTCGACCTGCTGGTTGTCGACGAGGGGCATGAGTATAAGAACAGCGGGTCGGCCCAGGGCCAGGCCATGGGGGTGTTGGCCGCGAAGGCGCGTAAAACCGTGCTCCTCACCGGGACCTTGATGGGTGGCTACGCCGACGACCTGTTCTACCTCCTGTTCCGCATCCTCACCCAGCGCATGATCGAGGACGGCTACCGACCCAACGCACGCGGCAGTATGGCTCCTGCAGCCATGTCGTTCATGCGCGATCACGGAGTCCTCAAGGACATCTACACCGAGCGCGATGGCGATTCTCACAAGACCGCCAAGGGCAAGAAGCTGTCGGTACGCACCGTGAAGGCCCCCGGCTTCGGCCCTAAAGGCATCCACCGGTTCGTGCTGCCATTCACCGTGTTCCTGAAGCTCAAGGATATCGGTGGCAACGTGCTGCCCAGCTACCAGGAGGAGTTCATCGACGTGCCCATGGCGCCGGAACAGGCCTCGGCCTACCAGCGCTTGGCGGCCACGTTGACCGCTGAGCTCCGCCAGGCCCTGGCCCGGAGAGACACCACCCTTCTGGGAGTGGTGCTCAATGTGCTACTGGCCTGGCCGGACTGCTGCTTCCGATCGGAGATGGTCAAACATCCGCGCACCCGAGACACACTGGCCTTTGTGCCGGCGCTCTTCGGCGACCATGAACTGATGCCCAAGGAGCAGGCCCTGCTGAACCTGTGCCTCGAAGAGAAAGCGAAAGGCCGCAAGGTCCTTGCATATACCGTCTACAGCGGGACGCGCGACACCACGTCCAGGCTGAAGAAGGTCCTCGAGCAGGCAGGCCTTCGCGTCGCGGTACTGCGGGCCACGGTTGAAACGGCTCGGCGCGAGGACTGGATCCTCGACCAGGTCGACCGCGGTGTCGATGTGCTGCTGACCAACCCGGAGCTGGTTAAGACCGGGCTGGACCTGCTGGACTTCCCAACCATCGCGTTCCTGCAGACGGGGTACAACGTGTACACCCTACAGCAAGCCGCGCGGCGGTCATGGAGGATCGGGCAGAAACACCCGGTCCGCGTGGTTTTCTTCGGCTACGCCGGCAGCTCGCAGATCACCTGCCTGCAGCTGATGGCCAAGAAGATCGCAGTGGCGCAGAGCACTTCGGGCGATGTGCCTGATTCCGGGCTGGACTCGTTGAACCAGGACGGTGATTCAGTCGAGATGACACTTGCGCGACAACTTATTGCTGCATAACAAAAGGCCACCTTTCGGTGGCCTCTTAACTTCTAGTGTACGGCAACTCGCTTGTCTGGATAGAACCTGTAGTAGTTTTCCACAGCGTTGTTCCAGCAGCGCATTATTTCGTGGTTATTTTCTTCGACCCATGCAGCAACCTCTCCCAGAGGGTAGTCAGGGTCGTCTTTTAGCATTGCAACAGCCTTCTTGCTCTCAATATTAAAGAAACAAGTATTCCCAAGACCGCGAACAAATACCAGCTTAATTTCAGACGGATCCCTACAAATCACAGCGGCATGGACGACCTCATGCTGGTGCGCTGGCTTCACAATTTCCAGCAGCCGTTGATGAGCCTCGTTGTCGATGCATTCTATCCCCAGATCGGACATAGCCTCTCGGCCATGCAGATCGAAATCGTAAGGAATATAATCGCTATCAGCCTTAAAATCTACCGCAGAAATATTGCGCGACTCTATAGGGCCGAAATGGATATACCACGAGTCCTCTTCAGAGCTATTTTTGTCACCGAGAAGCTTACTAAGCTCCTCATCTGACAACGCGTCAAGATCATGAAGAGCAGACAGTCCAATATACCGAACCCATTCTTTCGGGGCCCCAATTAACTCGCACCACTCCACAAATGAAATTAGGCCGGAGACCTCTTCATTTACAAGATTAAAGGGCGTCAGACTACTCGCCTCCACAGACAACCGGATTTTAGATTTATCCCCAGTCATATCATTGCGCAGCTCGCCCTCTACCTTCGTAGCCTTCGCCACTTCCCTCTCGCTCAATTTTCTTGTTTCCATAGGGACGCCAGTGCCCTCTGGGAACGGAAGAGTTGTAAACCATACAACTCCCTGGAGAATATCCCCAGTATGCAAGTCCAAATGACCTTTAGACAAATTATCTGACAACACTGCTTTGGCAAGTGCTGCCGATGTAAAGTGGTACAACTTCATAGTTACCTCAATGTTGCCATGGGGCGGATGGGCGGACATTTATGATATCAGAATGATACCTATGGTCAGTCTACCCCGTCCAGGCTCCAGTCGAGGCAGCACCCCGGGTGAGAATTGCCGGTGGAGATGACGCAGAGCGCGCCCCTGTCTCAGTTGTGTAGGTCAGCGGACGCTCGCTTCCTCAAATAACTCAAGCCTCCAAAGCATCGATGTGTTACCACAAGTGAGGACCGTTTGCTCCCCGGCCTCAACCTGACTAAGATCAACTGAAGACTTTCCGTGAGCGATCTCAAGATGGTGCAACTAGTTTCTTTTCGCAATGCCGCCGGCGATTTAGGATTCTTCCAAAAAGACGGAAATCACGTCTATCTAAGTCTTCGACAACAGGGTTCACTCCACGTAATTAGCGAAGCCAATAGCTGGCAAGCATGGTCCGAATACAGTCAGGCTGTTCAGAAAAATGGCGACACCGCTGAAATTACCACAGATGCGATCCGCTACTACCTCATACGGCATGCAGAGACTATAGATATTGAAATCGTGGAAATGCACGCAATCAAGAATCCGGGAGCTTATTACCCACGAATCGCTAGAGAAAAGATTCATTTCAATTACGTATCCAATGAATTTCAGCAAGACATAAGAGCTTACAGGACTATCCAAGAAGGTCTTGACACTCTGTTCAACTACATAGAGCCGACCGCACACAACCTCAACGTGTATGGACACAAAATTCGAGAGCTTTTGATTCTGTCTTGTACAGAGGTAGAGCACCTACTTCTAAAGATGCTAACGGACAACGGCTATGCAAGGAAGGATAGATACAGCACCAATGACTATATAAAATGCAAGGAAATCCTTGGTCTCGGAGAGTACAAAACAATACTAAACTCGTATCGAGACCTTAAAATATTTCAGCCATTCGCCTCATGGTGCAAGAAATCACCGACTCAAACATTGCCTTGGTATAACGCCTACAATGCAGTCAAACACAACCGAAGCGACAACATCCAAAGTGCCAACCTCGAGCACCTTCTTGACGCAATATCCGCCATCCACATTCTCTTAGAAAGTCAGTACGGACAGGGCATATTCCAGCGCTGGACCAGCCGTACAGATGACAGGAGCATCTTTAACACGACAACCGCACCACGCTGGCGGTGCGACCAAGTTCAAGCACCAATATTCGTGCTGGGATGGGAAATGAAATATGAGTGGCCTGAGCGGCGAAAGTATTTTGAAGACCACGCGGAGTAGCATCGAACACAGTTCGAAAATTAACGATCACCTTTGGGCGGCCAATTTGTAGATTTTACTCCTCAAGCCACGGTCATGTCCGTCTGTGCCCAATGAGTTGCGAGTGACCTCGGAGCGGATCGAGGATGGTTTTGAGCGGCTTAGGGGCACGGCCATTGATCACCCCAAGCCCAAAGCTAGCTCTCGCCGGACAGCAGCCTATCGCACCGCATTGACGTAGGACCAATCTCACAGTTTACTGTATGAATATACAGCAATCTTCGGACAGATCCGGATGAACATCACTTTCCTCGGTACGCCCAGCGGCGGCCCTGCACTACTACCCGTATATTCGTTCCGCGTACCGGCAGGCTTCCCATCGCCGGCAGCGGATCACCTGGAACGCCACATCTCGCTCGACGAGCTGTTCGAGCTACGCGCCCCTCACGTTTACCTGGTGCAGGTCGAGGGCGACAGCATGCAGGGCGCAGGCATCTTCTCGGGTGATCTTCTCATCGTAGATCGCAGCAATGAGGCCGAGCATGGCGACATCGTGATCGCCGCGATCAACACCGAGCCCGTCTGCAAGCGGCTTTACCGGCGCAACGGTGTGTTGATCCTGCAGTCGGAGAATCCCGCCTACCCACCGCGCCACGTCATGGAGGGCGATGACCTGGTCATCTGGGGTGTGGTTCGCTACAGCGTGCGCGATCATGCCCAGTGATCAGGTGTATGCGCTGATCGACTGCAACAGCTTCTACGCCAGCTGCGAGCGAGTGTTCCGGCCGGATTTGGCGCGCACGCCCATCGTCGTGCTGAGCAACAACGACGGGTGTGTGATCGCCCGGTCGTACGACGCAAAACCGTTCGTGAAAATGGGCGAACCGTACTTCCAATGCCGGGAAAAACTACGTCGTCACGGCATCGTAGCGTTCTCCTCGAACTACGCGCTGTACGGCGACATGAGTGAGCGGGTTATGTCGCTGATCGAGTCGATGGTGCCGGCGACCGAGGTCTACTCGATCGACGAATGCTTTGCCGATCTCACCGGCATCCCGGGCAACCTCACCCAGTTTGGCCGCGATATCCGCGCCCGGGTGCTGCGCTGCACCGGCATCCCGGTGGGGGTGGGCATCGCCCGCACCAAGACCCTGGCCAAGCTCGCCAACCACACAGCAAAACGCTTGCAGGAGCAGACCGGTGGTGTCGTCGATATTACTGACGACTTCAAGCGCGACTGGGTGCTGCGAAACACTGAGGTAAAAGAGGTCTGGGGCATCGGTAGACGGATGACTGCACACCTCGAGACCATGGGTATCCGCATGGCAATGGACCTGGCCAAGGCTGACGCACGGATGCTTCGTGAAAAGTTCAGCGTGGTGGTGGAGAAGACCGCGCGCGAGCTTGCCGGCATTCCGTGCCTCGGCCTCGACGAAGCTGACCCGCCCAAGCAGGAAATCTGCTGCAGTCGCATGTTCGGCAAGCGGCTGACAGAACTGACACCGATTAAACAGGCGGTGGCCACCTACACGGAGCGAGCCGCCGAAAAGCTGCGTGCCCAGGGTTCGGTTTGCAAGCGCATGCGAGTGGCGATCCGTACTGGGATGTTCAACCCGAACGAAGCCCATTTTGCCAAGGGTGCCCTGGTAGAGCTGCCATACCCCACGAACGACACTCTACTGTTAACGCGGGCCGCAACCGAGGCTGTAGAGCAGGTCTACCAGTCAGGCTACCGCTACAGCAAGGCCGAGGTGTTGCTCCTCGACCTACGCCAACCTGGCGAGTTCACAGATGATCTGTTCACCGCTACGCAGCCGGCTGCCTGTGCCAGGCTGATGGCGGTGATGGATGGAGTGAACCAGCGGTACGGCAGAGGCACGCTGAGATCCGCCACCGTCCCCCGTAATCCCGACTGGGGTATGCGCCGAGAGCTCATGAGCCAGTCGTTTACAACCAGAATCGATCAGTTGTGGCGAGTTCACTGTAAGTGAACAGAACACAACCTCAGGTATGGGTGAATAGGATTGCATATTCACCCCATAGGCTCGAAAACTGGTCCCAATCGGTAGTATTACTGGACACCCTGAATTTCAGCGTGCCGGGAGAATCTATCGGCGCCGGCTTTGTAAGAACCTTGCTCGCGAGATCATAGTAATTCAGTAGTTTCTCATCTGTGGGATTGCGGGGGGTGGGATAGCGCCCTGCCCACATCACTGACGCTTCGTAGAAATCAAGAATCTGCTTTCGCTCCTCGTCCAGGTCGAGGTCAAGCATTCGATGAAGCCTGTGCAGAACGTGAGTCTCCACTTCCTTCTGTGGTGTGGCACGCTGGACCAGTACTGCTTTCATGATGAGTTCCAAGGAGAGCCCACACAGCATGTGATATACCGGCCAGCAGGCCACCTTCATGCTGTAACCACTTCTGTAGCCAAGCGCCTGAGCGATTGCTGCGTCCTGCGATCCCATCGCGTGCCAAAGCGCACCTGCGGAGGCTAACAAGTCAGAGGCTCGGTTCTGCCAGTGATTGGGGTGGCTCCTGTCTTCTACGAGCGTTGGTCGTGACGCGAGCCAGCCTTCGTAATCGTCTTCCATATCATTCTCCACAAGCAGTCAATATCGCCTGAAAGCAAAAAGCCCCGCCCTGGCGGACCCGACTGGATTGCACAAAAACCGCCCCCCTAAAGGCGGTTTTTTTGCCTGCTGGAAAGTGAATCCAGTGTAACCCACAGATGGCTGGTCCTAAACATTCGGGCATTCGTTCACTGGCCGTCAGCCGAAGAAGCCGTTTATCCAGCACGCTCTTCCTGAGTGCACGGCGGTCGCAGAGCGGGCTGGTCTTCAAAAAGTGGGTTTTCAGTCGCGGCGCTCGCCAGCCGAGGGTTGCCCCTTCAGCATCGATCAAGAAATTCCACACAATCGGGCTAAGTATTTTCTGCTGAAACAGGATGAGGGTTGCGCGAGGGTGTACTCGGCTTCGAGAGGACACCCATGAAACTGCCGACCCGAAAGTACCTACCCCATGCTGCAGGACTGTTCATCCTGGGCGCGATCATCGCGCTCCAGCAGTACCAGCTTTCGACTCTGTCAAACGCCCTAAATGCAGCAGCAGAGCAGACATCCATCGATGCACTCCAGAATCGGGTGAGCGCTATTGATGATCGGCTCGACACAGTGTCAGGCATCCCCCTGGTCACCATGGAGGACTTCCGTGTAAGCCAGCAGGTGCTCGTTAACCGCATCGATGCTGTGCAGGCAACGGCCAAACAGGCCCAGGACATCGCGGTCGAAGCCAGCCGCTCATCCGCGAGTGCAGGTGATCTCCTGGTTCTCAAAGCGGATCTCGAGTCGCTTGGCGGCAAGCTGCAGAAAATGAGCAAGCCCCAGGGTCAGGCAACTGCTCCAGTTCAAAAAACCGCCCCTCCGAAAGCCAAGCCGAAGCCCCTACCGGTTAAGGCCCCACCTACCCCACAAGAGCCACCGCCCTTCCAGATGCTGGGGCTCGAATACCGAGGCGGCGAACGCTTCCTGTCGGTTGCTCCTACAGGTAGCACACGACTGAGCCAGATAGACCTGGTCCGTCCGGGCGAGGTGGTCAGCGGGAGCACCTGGCGGCTCAAGGCTGTGGATGAGCGAACCGCGACCTTCGACGCCGGCGGCACAACCCGAACCCTCAGCATTCAGCCATGAGATAAGCATCATGAATCTACCGATCGTTCGTGCCATTGCCTGCGTCTGCGCTTTTACAGCAGCGGGTATTGAGGCCGCATCGCTTCCTTCCACAGGAGGAGGAAGCTCCACTGTTCAACAGCTCACCAGCGAAAGCACCCTGTCGCAGAACAAGCTCCAGGATAAAGCAGCACAGGAGTGGGGCCTGACCTCCAAGGAGTACGAGCGCTATCAAGAGGTGATGCAGGGACCCCGGGGGGTGTATTCGCCAGGGCTTGACCCACTCACAGCGCTCGGAATCGAAGCCCGGTCGGATAGCGAGCGGCGCCGGTTTGCCGAGCTGCAGGTCCAGGCAGAACGTCAGCGAGTCGACAGGGAGCTCGCCTATCAGCGCGCCTACGACGAGGCGTACCAGCGCTTATACCCAGGCATTAAAGCCATTGAGATCTCGTCCTCCCCTACAGCCCAAGGGGGATCCTCCGTGAGCGGGCCAGCTCTGGAAGGCAGTGGGCGTCTGGCGCTCTTCGTCAAGGACGATTGCCTGCCCTGCGTTGACCATGTCAAACGCCTGCAGGCGTCCCAAACTCCGTTTGACCTCTATTTCGTCGGCAGCCAGAACGACGATGAGCGAATTCGCCGCTGGGCAATTCTCGCGGGTATTGACCCGTCCACCGTAAAAAACCGTCTGGTCACGCTCAACCACGACCAAGGCCGCTGGATTCGCCTCGGCCTCGGCGGCTCGCTGCCAGCCGCCGTGACGCAGGTGAACGGATCATGGCGTCGTCAATGAGTTGGGGGCGGCTCTGCCTTCTGCAGGTGCTGCTGCTCGCAGGCAGCGCATGGGGTGTAGAAGATCCGCCTCCCGCATATAAGTCGATCGCCATCAGGCATGGGGTTCCGCCCGTTGTCCTCTACTCGGTGGCGCTGCAGGAGAGCGGCACGCGGCTGCGCGGGCAACTGGTGCCATGGCCGTGGACGTTGAATGTCGCCGGCACCGGCTATCGCTTCGCCACACGAGCAGATGCTTGCCAAGCACTGATGATCGCAATTGTTAAGGCAGGGCCCGCTCGGGTCGACGTGGGGCTGGGACAAACCAATATTCGCTCGAACGGGCATCGTTACAGCTACCCCTGCGAAGGCCTGGATCCCTACAAAAACCTGGCGGTGACCGCCCAGATCCTGGCTGAACAGAAGGCCAAGGGCGGAACCTGGATCGATGCTGCCGGACGGTACCACCGCCCTGCCGGGGGTGCGCCGGCAGCGAAGTACCGTAGCTACTTCACGAAACATCTCAGCCGCGTCACTGGCATCAATTTCGAGGTACGGAACCCATGATTCATTCCAACGCCTGGCGTCGTAAGGCCATCCAGATCCTCACGCTTTCAGCTCTGGGCAGCCTCGCCATACAGGCCGGTGCTGACCAGCTCACCGTGGTAGAGGACCGCGGCGGCTCATCCGCACTGCGCTACTACCAAGACATCGAACCAGAACCTACTGCCCCTCCTCCGGTTGGAACCGGCGTGCGGACCGGTGGGGCATTTCCAGTGATCACTCCTGAGCTCAGCCCGGGCCAGGTGCAGGGGCGCGTGATCAATGCAGCGGGCCTGCAGCCGATGTTCATCGTCGGCGATGACTCAGGCTCGCAGGCCTGGCTCAAGCACAAACTCCCGGAGTTGCGGGGGCTGCAGGCCGTGGGGCTCGCCGTCAATGTCAGCAGCGCCGCGCGACTGGAGGAAATCCGTCGATGGGCCCCAGGTCTTCAGGTAATGCCCGTTCCAGCCAGCGACATCGCCGGTCGCCTGGGACTGCAGCACTATCCAGTGCTGATCACCGCCACAACCCTTCAGCAGTGAGAACCTGGATGCGCCCACCACGACCTGTATCGCCGGTGTTCACGTTGATCATCAGCCATCCCTTACACCGTCCCGGCCGAGAGCAAATGATCGAGCAGGTCCGGCATGTGAGCGAGCTCTACGGTGGGCGTGTGACGGGCATCTCCGAGATCAATGAACATGCGTTCGCGCAGCGCCTGGCCGAGCGCTTGACTCCCGACCAGGTTGACGCCGCGCGCGAAGAAGCCAGCATTCCAATCGCGAGGATCTGTGATGGCGACCTACACCCTTGAATCGCTGCTACGGCCTCCGGTGGAGCTGTTCACCACCGCAGTTTGCTACGTGGCGGCCGCGCTCTGCGTGAGCGCGCCGTGGGCATTCGCCCTGACACCACTGTTCGGAATTGTCGCTGCCCTGGGCTTCATCTATCTCGGCACTGTGCGGCTGTTACAGGCCCGACGAGTTCTTCGCTACCAGGCTAACCTGCGTCGGCTTCCCCACTACACCATGACCAGTGCTGAAATGCCGATCAGCAACGAGCGCCTGTTCATTGGCCGGGGATTCCGTTGGACGCAGAAGCACACGCAGCGCTTGGCCGACACCTACCTCCCCCAGTACGCCGGTTACGTCGAGCCCACGAAGCTTTACATACAAGCACGCTGGCTGGAGGAACGCTTGGAGTTTGCACCCTTCCCCTTGAAGGCGATCACTAAGCTAACTGGCTGGGATTCCAGCTGGAACCCTGCCCGGCCTCTGCCTCCGGTAGGTGGCCTGCCCAGACTGCATGGGATTGAGCCCGATGAGCAGAATGTCAGCCTGCCCCTGGGCGAGCGCGTTGGCCACACCCTGGTGCTGGGAACCACTCGTGTAGGTAAGACGCGATTGGCAGAGGTCTTCATCACCCAGGACATCCGCCGCACACATCGCCGTAGGCCGCGCGCTCACATGGGGCGCAGGAACCAGGCCCCGCATCGCTGGAGCCGACGCAGGCAGATTGAGCAACAGCCCGACCACGAGGTGGTGATCGTCTTCGATCCCAAGGGCGATGCCGACCTGCTCAAACGCATGTACGTCGAGTGCAAACGGGCTGGGCGCCTCGACGAGTTCTACGTATTCCACCTGGGGTGGCCGGACATCTCCGCGCGCTACAACGCCATCGGCCGCTTTGGCCGGATCAGCGAAGTCGCCACCCGCATTGCTGGCCAGCTTTCTGGTGAGGGCAACTCTGCCGCATTCCGTGAGTTCGCCTGGCGATTCGTCAACATCATTGCGCAGTCTTTGGTCGCCCTCGGCCGCCGCCCGGACTATGAGCAGATCCGCCGGCACGTCATCAACATCGACGAGCTCTTTATCGAGTACGCACAAAAATACTTCGCGGAGCACGACCCCAAGGCCTGGCAGACCATCGTCGAGCTGGAAGGGAAGATTGATCGCAAGAACCTGTCGTTCGCGATGAAAGATCGCCCGCTTCGGGTGGTGGCGATCGACATGTACCTGACCCAGAAGCGCATCAACGACTCGGTCATGGACGGCCTGCGCAGCGCTGTGCGCTACGACAAGACCTATTTCGACAAGATCGTCGCATCGTTGCTCCCGCTCCTGGAGAAACTCACCACGGGGCGGATTGCTGAACTGCTCGCCCCCGACTACCTGGATCTCGCTGACGAGCGACCGATTTTCGACTGGATGCAGGTAATCCGAAAGCGCGCCGTGGTCTATGTCGGCCTCGATGCATTGTCCGACACAGAAGTCAGCGCGGCCGTGGGTAACTCGATGTTCAGCGACTTGGTCTCGGTCGCGGGGCACATCTATAAGCATGGCATCGACGACGGCCTGCCAGGACATATGGCCGGGGGCAAAGTGCGCATCAACCTCCACGCTGACGAGTTCAACGAGCTGATCGGGGACGAGTTCATCCCTATGGTGAACAAGGCCGGTGGCGCCGGCATCCAGGTCACCGCCTACACCCAGACGATGAGCGACATCGAGGCGAAGATTGGCTCGAAGGCAAAGGCTGGCCAGGTGATCGGTAACTTCAACAACCTGTTCATGTTGCGGGTCCGTGAGACCGCAACTGCTGAGCTGCTGACCAACCAGTTGCCCAAGGTGCAGATCTACAACAGCACGCCGGCAAGCAGCGCGAACGACTCGGTTAACGGCAAAACCGCGTTCACCTCGAGCTCGCATGACCAGGTGCAGCTGGCGAGTGTGCCAATGATTGAGCCAGCTCACGTCGTCGGCTTGCCCAAGGGCCAGGCCTTCGCACTGATCGAGGGCGGGAACCTCTGGAAGATCCGCATGCCGCTTCCTGCGAACGACCCGGACGACGCCCTGCCCGGCAACCTGCAGGAGCTGGCCGCCGGCATGCGGCGATCTGCGGCGTCCTCGACCGACTGGTGGGAAGCACCCGGCTACCAGGAGCTGAAGACCGCCCTGCCCGACGACCTAGTCGAGGATTTCCGCCAGGTGTCCACCGATGACGCAGCGTGAGGTGTAGGCCATGGCAGATGACGTTTCGAAGAAGGCCGAGCAGCAGCAGGAGCGGCAAGAGTCGCTGTTCAGCAAGATCTTCTGGTTCCCGTTCAATTTCCTGGGTGTGATGTGCGGCTCGCTGCTTGTCGCAATCATTGTCGACTGGGTATGCCTGTATTTTTTCTGGCCCGAAGCAGGATGGCGTCACGGCCAACAAATGCTGGTCAGCGAACTCAGCTGGCTCTCAAAAGGGTTGGTACACAGCGCCATAGTGCAGGAGCCTGGCCGCACCGCGACGTGGCTTGTTACAGAAGCTTATGACTGGCTGGTCGTGAAGACCGGGATGCTCAGCTGGGCCCAAGGGATGGAGTCGATCGCCCAAGCCGGCCCCCGCAATGAGCTCGACATGCGCTACTGGGCCGCGCAAAGCGTCACAACAGTGCAGAACTACACCCTTGCAGCCCTCTTCACCGTCCTGGTGTTCTGCGTCCGCCTGGTCGTCCTGGTGATGACTGTGCCGCTGTTCGCCATGGCTGCTCTCACAGGCCTGGTCGACGGCCTGGTGCGTCGAGATCTGCGCAAGTTCGGGGCAGGCCGCGAATCCAGCTACCTCTATCACAAGGCCCGCGCAACGATCCTGCCGTTGGCCATTTTCCCCTGGACTTTCTACTTAGCGCTCCCGATCAGCATCACCCCCATGCTGGTGCTGCTCCCCTGCGCTGCCTTGCTCGGCGTATCCGTGAGCATTACGGCCGCGAGCTTCAAGAAATATTTGTGAGGAAGAGCACGATGCAATGGACCCACGAGCAGTCGCCGATCATCCACTCGGAGGCGCCGAAACTACTCATCCAGGCCGGCGCCGGCAGTGGAAAGACCACAACGCTGGTGGGATATGCGCAACATCACTCACGACTGCGGATTCTCTATCTTTGCTACAACAAGTCGGTGGAGGTCGCAGCGAAGGGACGCTTCCCGCGCAACGTGGTGAACAAAACCGCACACGGGCTGGCCTACGCCGTCTATGGCACACAGTTTAGCCATAAGCAGACCAACAACCTGCGACTGACCGATATCGCCCGTGCGATCAATACGCAGGACTGGGAGTTGGTCAGAGACGTGCTGACAACCCTCAACAACTACATGGCCAGCGCCGACGACCTGATCGAGCGCTGCCACTTTCCACGGTTCCGTGACCGTCCGATGCTTACCTCCGCCCAGGAGCGCTACCTGAACCAGGCACTCATAGCAGCGATGGGCATTTGGAAGCGAATGACTGACCTGCAGGACACAGCGCTGCAGATCACGCATGACGGATACCTGAAGCTGTACCAGTTGAGCAAACCCGACCTGAGCCAGCGCTTCGACTGTGTCCTGCTCGATGAGGGACAGGACGTAAACCCCGTGATCGCTGACATAGTGCGCATTCAGCGCATTCGCAAGGTGGCAGTGGGTGATCGTCATCAGCAGATCTATCGCTTTCGAGGGGCGGAAGATGCTCTCAATGCCAGCTGGATGGCCGGGGCTGAGAAGCACTACCTGACCCAGAGCTTCCGCTTTGGCCCTGCAGTCGCCCATGTCGCCAACATCATCCTGTCCTACAAGGGAGAAACCAGAAAGCTGCAGGGGCTGGGCGAGAAGACCCTGGTGAAAAAAGCACTACCAACTGGACTACCGCACCGAACGTACATCCATCGCACCGTCATCGGCGTGATCGAGAACGCACTGTGCCTCGTCAGCGAGAGGCCCAAGATCTACTGGGTGGGCGGCATCGACAGCTACTCAGTGCGTGACCTCGAGGATCTGTTCTTTTTCAGCCGGGGACAACGCGACCTGGTCCATAACAAAAAAATGCTGCGGGACTACCGGGACTACGGCCAGTACGTAGAAATCGCCGAGGTGAGTCAGGACAGCGAGATGATCCGGTCGATCAAGATCATCAACATGTATCCGGATCTGCCCCAGCGAATCTTGGCCCTGCGCTCATGCACGGTGGACAGGGAGCTTGATGCGACGATCACGTTGACTTCCGCTCACAAGTCGAAAGGCCTGGAGTGGGATTTCGTCGAGCTCTTCGACGACTTCACGTCAGATCCCCTGGCACCGGATGTCGATGCCGGCCGACGAGATGACGAATTGAACCTGCTGTACGTGGCCGTCACCCGTGCAATGAAGATTTTGGCGATCAACAGCATGGTGCTGTCGATCATGGAACGCTATGTCGATGCGCTCGCCCCTGGGGCGCGTCAGGCGCGCGGCTGATTGAAAACAGGAGCCACTATGAGCAGGAAATTCGAACACCGTACTGAATATGTCGCTATCCCATTCAAAAACGCGACTAGCGGCGCTTGGATTTTCAAGAGCACGGAGCAGACGTTGGAGCCCGATATTGCATCTCTTCTGGGCGAAGAGGAGCGACTGCAGAAGAAGATGCTCGAGCTCGGCGCCGAAGGTTGGGAACTCGTGAGCACGCAGACAGTGTGCCGAGGGGAGGTCAAGGTGGGCAATCAAAATGCCCAGGCCTGGTCTTACGGCTTTCCAATGCCGGTCGGATATTTGCTCTTTTTCAAGCGCGAGCTCCCTTGAAAAACCTCAACATGCTGCGCGTACGTGAAATCGCAACCGCGTAGCTGCTAACCGACCAGTGGCTTTAGATCCCAAAAGCTGCACGTGGGAATCCTGCTTCAGTTGGAAGTCCAAGCGAACTGAACGTGCATCCTGGTAACCCTGGTTTGTCGTCAACCAGATCCGCAACCCTCCTAATCCAGTCCGAGTTAGGCGCAAGCTTCTTGAGTAGGAACCAGACGACGGATATCAGGCCGTAGAGCCTACTCAGCGCATTGCTGTCCAAGTTTAGGCCAGCGAAGTATGGATCCGTAGGCAACGCGGACAATGGATTCGGCATAACCTGGTTCCAGATCCGAGTGTGATGAGCACAGCGGTTGCGCAGCAGATTGATCTCTTGCAACCAGCGCGCGAAGATCCTGGCATCAGTCAAGCTAAACCTTGAAAGGATCTGGTTCTGATAGGTGCCTTTGAGCATCTCGAAATACCGAGACAGCGCGCCAAAATCCCACGCCTCCACAGCAACCCAAAACGGAATTGGTCTACTTGAGCGACGGTGCCACTGAATGGAGTCCTCGGTACTCCTGTCCAACAGTTGCTGCTGTTTCGCTGCCCACTCGTTCCACTTGTTTCGAGGTTTACCGTGCGAGGTGAAATTCCTGGCGAACTTAGGCTGGATATAGCCGACGTCCGTATACGCCATCGGGTCGTGATAACCCACAACATGAGCGATGACCGTTTTCAGGTTGACCTCCAACCGCTCGATCGCATCTAGCATCAGAAGACGAAGATGCTTGTCGAACCTGTAAAGGCTAACGACATCATCGAAAGAGGTGCCCGCTGCGAAGACATCCTGACGAAGCGGCTTGTTGCTGATCGGGCAGATCTTCGCCTGGTTGGTCGCCGTATCAACATCGAACTCACGTGCAGGGTACCAGTAGCCGCTTAGACGGTAGTAGCCCAACTGTGCCAGCTTGCGCTCTGTTCGCGCAGGATCTGGTACGTGCATATTGCGCTGCTGGATGAGGGCGACGAGGTCTGGATAGGTTCGAAAAGGTTTCGGAGCCAGCAAAATCCATTTCCCAGAAATAAGAAGGCCCGAACGTAATGCCGGACTAAGCCAGCACCAGAGGATCGGGCGCGATTGGGTTCAATCATGCCGATTGTCTCATTCGCCGTCAACCAAAATCGGTTGACGAAAAGTCACGACAAAATCGACAGAGAAACGGCGCACGCAGAGGTGCAAGAGGCCACCCCTCAAAAAAATTCCACGACCATTGGATAAGTATTTCTTGAGGCAGGCCCTACCCTGATCTCGGCATCCTGACGCCCACAGTCAGCCTTGCCAGAGCCCAGCCGTGAACACGTCTACCACTCCCCTTGCATCTCCACGCCGAATCCTGCTTGGCGCGCTGATCAGCGTCACTGGCAGCTTGATGTTCTGCCCTTCAGCCCATGCGATCGGAGCGTCTGAACAGTCGAACATCGAGGTCATGGTTCGGCAGCTCAATGCGCTTGAGGACTCCGCGCGGCGCAGCGCCGCCGTCGCCAGCGAGCCGGGGCAGCGCTACTACTTCGACTACGAGCGCCTGGCCGGCGACATCCAGCGCGTTCGTCAGGGGCTGCAGGAGTACCTGACCCCCAGTCGCGCACAGCCACGGGATCCGGCAGAGCTCGCGGGCAAATACACCCTTACGGGCGGGCGGATGCCATGAGCATGAGCGGAGCACAAGTCGCTGCCTTCAACGCCGCCAGCGGTACCACGCCCCAAGCCAGCTCAACGCTGCTCCTGGGCTTCGTTATCGCACTTTCGATGCTCTGGGGGGCTTGGGCCCTCTACAGCATCTACCGCGGCTGGGCCACCACAAACATCGACCGTGGGATCGCGGCCTCATCAGCCGTCCGCATCATCGTGCTGCTCATGATCCTTTCCGCCCTCGTTCTTAGCTAAATCCTCAGGAGTTACAAACATGTCGCAACCACACCGCTTGAAATCGCTCGTCTGGAGCCTTGTTCTCGCCCTGACCTCGGCACCGATGCTCGCCAACGCTGCGCTGCCAGGGGCCCAAGCGCCCACCCGAGGGGAAGGGACCAACATGATGCAAACCTTCCAGAACTACGCATACGACGGATTCATGCTGCTCGGCCTGGTCCTGATCGGTGGGGCCATGATTGGCGTCGCTCATCACGCCTACGGCACCTATCACGAGATCCATGAAGGTAAGAAAAAGTGGCGTGACCTGGGGCTGACGGGCGTGGTCGGCGCCTGCCTGATTGGTATTGCCATTTACATGGTGACCAAAGCGACCACCGTCCTCTAACCAGGTAAGTCGACATGGCTGAAGTTTCATACCTCAAAGACGGATCCCTCGATTTCCTACCGCATAACCTCAACAGGCAACCAATGGTTATGGGAGGTCTGACTGCGGATGAGATGTGGGGAACCGTGGCAGCCTGCGGCGGTGCAGGTTTTGTCCTGGGCATACCCGTCGCCTTCCTGTTCGGTAATCCCGCCCTCGTCATCGCCTGCGCCCTGGTGGGTGGGGCACTGGGCCTGACGGTGGCCAGCCGCATCCTGCGGAAGATGAAACGCGGCCGGCCCGACATCTGGTTCTACCGCCAGCTCCAGCTGACCGTGACCCAGCACTTCACCTTCCTCCCTTTCCTGGGTGACACCAAGCTGGTCACTCGAG
Organism: Pseudomonas oryziphila; assembly: GCF_003940825.1. Classification (NCBI taxonomy): domain Bacteria; kingdom Pseudomonadati; phylum Pseudomonadota; class Gammaproteobacteria; order Pseudomonadales; family Pseudomonadaceae; genus Pseudomonas; species Pseudomonas oryziphila. The sequence goes on from NZ_CP034338.1 coordinate 4,577,147, forward strand.
AAGGCGCATGGACCTGCCGTCGCACCGAAAAGTAGGGATCTACATGAGTTATCGAAAACGAGTGAATGCTCAGCAGGCGCACATCCTCAGCCTTCGAATCGCAGTGATCGTGCTAGGGATCGTCAGCGCTTTCGCCTTCTACGGCTGGCACAAAGCCCCAGAGGATCTAACCGTGCATGTGCCCCCTGACCTCCGCTCGGGTAGCACCCGAAAGTGGTGGGAGGTGCCGCCAGAGAACGTGTATGCATTCGGGTTCTACATCTTCCAGCAGATGCAGCGCTGGGAAAAGAACGGGGACGATGACTATCAGGACAACATCGCCCGGCTGGCCTCTTATGTGACCCCCGGGTGCCAGGAGTACCTGCAGAAAGATTACGAACTTCGTCGTAACTCGGGCGAGCTGCGACGTCGTGAACGAAGCGTCTCGGAAATTCCTGGCCACGGCCTCACTGACCCCGGCGTACAGCGCGTGGTCGAGCTTGGGATCAACGACTGGACGGTCAACCTGGATCTCCTCGCTGACGAGTCCGTCAACGGTGAGCGCGTGAAAAGGGCGATGACACGCTACCCCTTGTCGATTGTTCGATCTGACGTCAACCCAGAGAAGAACCCCTTCGGTTTGATGTGGAACTGCTACGCCTCCAATCCGCAACGCATCGAGGTAGATCTGCAGGCTGCAGGGGTGAAGCCATGAAACTGCGTGCATGCATCCTCGCCCTGGGCCTGCTCGGAGTAGCCGACGTCAAAGCCGTTGAGCTGCTGCAGTGGGACCGTATCCCCATGGCCATTCCACTGATCGTGGGGCAAGAGCGCATTGTGTTCGTCGACCAGAACGTGCGAGTCGGCATGCCGTCGCAGCTGGCCGGTTTGCTACGCGTCCAAAGCACAGGAGGCGCTGTCTACCTTCTGGCCAGCCAGGAGATCCCACCGACACGACTGCAACTGCAGAATGTCGCGACTGGGGAAATCATGCTGGTGGACATTGCCGCAACCCCGGCTGCTGAAGGACAGGCCAAGCTCGAGCCTGCGAAGATCGTTCCCGGCACGCCCCCGGCAACCCACTACGGTGACAGTGCCCCCGCGCGCAGCTCTGCCAGAAGATCCTCGGCGCCGGAGCAGGAAGAAGATGTCGCCCCGGCACCGCGTCAAGAAACCCCGGCGCCTGTTGCACTCACCCGCTATGCGGCTCAAATGCTGTACGCCCCCCTGCGAACCGTCGAACCAGTTGCCGGTATCACTCAGGTGCAGGTCGATCGACGCCTGGACCTGAGCACGCTGCTGCCTGTTCTACCTGTGGAGGCCTCGGTCTTGGGAGCCTGGCGCCTCGACAACAGCTACGTCACGGCAGTGAAGCTCCGCAACCTCAGCGCACAACAAGTGACGATGAATCCTGCAGAGCTGATGGGCAATTTCACTACTGCCACCTTTCAGCACCCTTACCTAGGAGCCCGCGGCAACGCCAGCGATACCACCACCCTCTACCTGGTGACCCAGGGCAAGGGCCTGAAGGATGCGTTGCTGCCCTCCTCGATCAGCCAGGTCGACCCAAAAGGAGGACGCCGTGGGCAGTCTGAAAAGTAATCCGCTCCTCAAGTACCTGCTCATCCCTGTGCTGCTTCTCGTCGTCTTCCTGTTGGTCCAGGGCGGAGGCAAGAAAGAAGCCGCTACTCCAACAGACGAACCGATCACCATTGGAGGCGACACTGCCCGCAAGCTAGGGGTCGATGGTGATACTCCTGCCGACACATTGCGAACAGTGGTCGCTGAAAGCCGTGAAGTGAAGGAGCAAATCGCCAAGGTTTTGACCGATAACCAGCAGCTCAAGGAGCAGAACACGAACCTCCAGCTCCGGCTGACGCGAATGGATGAGAGCGTAGATGCCAAGCTGAACAATGCGAAAGGCGAGCTGCAAGAGCAGGTAAAAAATCAAAGTCTTGGCTTGCTGGATCAGTTCCAACGCCAGCTGGACAATCTGTCTCAGAACAGTCCGAACGCAGGCGGGCAGGATATGCCCATTGGCCTGGGCGTGCAGTCCGGTGACGGCGCAGGCTTCCAGCAGGGGCAGAAGTCCAAAGACCTCGTCTGGGTTGAGCCCACCGACGCCACTGCGTTGGATGCAAGTGGAAAACCACTACAGCCTGGCTCAACCCAAACGGCCAGCGGCTTCAACTTCCCATCCAGCTTCGGCCAGACCCTGGATAACGGCCAGACCGTTCTCGCCAACACTGCGCAGAACATCGGAGCGGAAATGTCCCCACAGGACACGCGTAAGCAGGTCCGGAAAGCCTATACCCTGCCTCAGAACTCTACGCTGATGGGGTCGGTGGCCATGTCGGCCCTCATTGGCCGAGTGCCGATCGATGGCACAGTCAATGACCCGTTCCCTTTTAAAGTCATGATCGGCCCTGACAACCTGACTGCCAACGGCATCGACCTGCCCGACGTGGTGGGCGCAGTCGCCAGCGGCACCGCCTCGGGCGACTGGACGTTGTCATGCGTGCGCGGCCAAGTCCGCAGTCTGACGTTCGTGTTCGCCGACGGCACGGTCCGCTCCTTCCCCGCCCCGGCCGAGGAGGCAAACGGCAACCAGAACAACAACCAGAGCAGCAGCAACGGTCAACCTGCTATTCAAGGCGGGCTCGGCTGGATCAGCGACTCCTATGGCATCCCCTGCATATCCGGTGAGCGCCGCTCCAACGCCAAGGAGTACCTGACCAACCAATCTCTGGTCACCGCCGCAGGCGCCGGCATCGCCAAGTTGCTGAAAGCTGATGAGCAGAACAGCTCGACGACCTTCAGCAGCGGGGGAACGTCGTTTGGGACCACGGGATCATCGGGGAACTCCGCCATGGGCGCGATCCTTACCGGTGGAGTGAGCGACATCCGCTCGTGGATGAACAAGCTCTACGGCGAGGCGTTCGCCGCCGTATATGTCCAGCCTGGGGCGAAGGTGGCAGTACACCTGGATCAGCAGCTCGCCATCGACTACGAGATCAAGGGCCGTAAGGTCGACTACAACGCCGGAGCCAACCATGTATCCGCAAACCTGGATTAAGCCCCGCCTGCAGGCCGGGGCCTGTCTCGTGCTGACCCTCATCCTGGGCGGTTGCACGACAGACAAAGACGAACTGCTGCCGCACGGCGAGGCCAGCATGATGGATGTCTGGCAGCAAGGCTCTTCGGGCGGCGGCGCTGGCAGCTCCAGCAGCAGGACGCTGCTGGATGCACGCCAAGAGCTTCGCCGGCCACTCGACGAGCCAACGATGGCCCGCCAGCGAGCAGAAGCTGACGCCTTTACCCGCACGCCTCAGAACGAAATTTACAGCCAGTTCAAACGGCTGCCTAACCCTGACCTGGTCATGTACGTGTTTCCGCACCTGGCTGGCTCAGATCCAGTGCCTGTCCCGGGGTACACCACGGTGTTCCCGATGTATCAACGCGTGCAGTACGCCATGCCAGGTGAGCGGACGGAGGAATACTGATGCAGTTCATCAGCAAATTGCTGGGCAATATCTCTGCAACACACACCGAGCCCGTGCTTGGACTGACACCCACCGATCACGATCAAGCTGACGGCAGTATCGCACCGCCCAGCACTGCTATCAGCGAGGAGGACCGCCAGGCGGCAAATGACCGGTACATCGCCCGTATGGAGTCGATGGGCATCCCTTCCCCTATCGACTGGCAAAACCCTAAACGTCGGCCGGCGACGAAAGCTGACGTGTCGCGCATGTACGAGGTCAACCCGTCGTTCGTGGACATGCTGCCATGGGCCGAATATCTGCCCGAGGAAGAAGCAATGCTCCTCGAGGATGGCATTTCCAGGGCGGCGTTTTTCGAGTTGGTCCCGATCGGGACCGAGGGGCGCTCCGACGATTGGCTTCAACAAGCTCGCGATGCGTTGCAAGGCGTCCTGCAGGACAGTTTTGACGAGCTGGAGAGCTCGCACTGGGTCGTCCAGCTTTACGCACAGGACGAAACGGACTGGGGTGACTACCTGCAGAAACTCCAGGCCTACGTTCAGCCCCGGGCTGACAACACAGACTTCACCAAGTTGTATCTCGCGCTGTTCCGCCACCACCTCGAATCCATCTCCAAGCCCGGTGGTTTGTTCGTCGACACGGCCGTCAGCAATCTTCCGTGGCGTGGGCAGACCCGGAAAGTCCGCCTGGTGGTGTATCGCCGGGTAAAGAAACAGGACCTCGTGGTCCGTGGACAGGATCCTGCCGCCTACCTCAAAGCAATTTGCGACCGCCTTAAAGGAGCGCTGGCCAACGCCGGTGTGACGACCAAACGCATGGATGGGCAGGCGATCAAGCGCTGGCTGGTGCGTTGGTTCAATCCCCACCCAGACCATCTGGGCTCGACTGATGGCGATATCCGTCGATTTTACGAGACGGTCTGCCAGTCGCCACGCGAGCTCGAGGAGGGAGAGCTGCCCGTGGCCAGCGGTACCGACTTCTCGGAGAACTTGTTCTACCGAGAACCGCGCTCGGATGTGGCCAGCGGCCTTTGGTCGTTCGATGGCATGCCCCACCGGGTGGTGATGCTCGATCGCTTGAAAAATGCCCCACTTACCGGGCACCTAACCGGTGAGACCAAGCAGGCAGACGCGTTGAGTTCGCTGTTCGATCGACTGCCGGAGGACACCGTGCTATGCATCACCATGGTGCCTACCCCGCAGGATCTGCTTGAAGGGCACCTAGAACAACTGTCCAGGAAGGCCATCGGGGACACCCAGGCGTCCAGCCACACCCGGGATGACGTTGTAAAAGCCCGGTCCATTCTTGGGCGCAAGCACAAACTCTATCGGGGGAGCGTTGCTTTCTTCCTACGTGGCCAAGACAAGTACGTGCTCGAGGAGCGGACGATCAGCTTGTGCAACGTGCTGCTCGGCGCGGGGATGCAGCCAGTCCAACCACAAGACGAAGTCGCCCCGCTGAACAGCTACCTGCGTTGGCTACCCTGTAATTTTGACCCCAGCGAAAGCCGCGCGCTGGATTGGTACACCCAGCTGATGTTCGCTCAGCACATCGCCAATCTGGCCCCGGTGTGGGGACGCTCGACTGGAACAGGTAACCCTGGCTTTACCCTATCTAACCGGGGAGGAGCAACGCTCACCTTCGACCCGTTGAACAAGCTCGACCGACAAATGAACGCCCACTTGTTCCTGTTCGGGCCCACCGGTGCGGGTAAGTCTGCAACAGCCAACTATTTGATCATGCAAGCCATCGCGCTCTACCGTCCGAGGCTCTTCATCATCGAAGCCGGCAACAGCTTCGGCCTGCTGGGTGACTTCGCCAAGCGGCTCGGTCTGACCGTCAACCGAGTACGACTCGCCCCCGGCGCCGGCGTAAGCCTCGCCCCGTTCGTCGACGCGGTGCAACTGGTTAAAAACAAGGACCAGGTGAAGGTCTTGAATGCGTTGGACGTAGATGCTTCGGACCAACACCTGGCCGACGCGCTGGCAGGTATGGAGGACGAGCAACGGGACATCTTGGGCGAGTTGGAGATCACAGCGCGCTTGATGATCACCGGCGGCGAATCGAAGGAGGATGCTCGACTCTCTCGGGCGGACCGCAGTGCCATCCGTCAGTGCATCCTCAACGCGGCCGAGCTGTGTGTCAGCGAGAACCGCCCGGTCCTCACTGAAGACATCAGCGCAGCGCTCCAAGCGATGGCCAGCGACGACAAACTCCCCGAAAACCGGCGCAACCGATTCATGGAGATGGCCGAGGCCATGGGTATGTTCACCATGGGCACGGAAGCTGACATGTTCAACCGTCCTGGTACCGCCTGGCCAGAAGCTGATATCACGATCGTCGACCTGGCTACCTACGCTCGTGAGGGCTACCAGGCCCAGATGGCCATCGCCTATATCTCGCTGCTGAACACCATCAACAACATCGCAGAACGGGACCAGTTCAAGGGTCGACCACTGATTGCCTTCACCGACGAAGGCCACATCCCGTTGAAGGTACCATTGCTCTCTCCGTACTCCGTCAAGATCACCAAGATGTGGCGAAAACTGGGTGCCTGGTACTGGATGGCGACCCAAAACGTCGACGACATCCCCCCAGAAGCATCGGCGCTGCTGAACATGATCGAGTGGTGGATCTGCCTGAACATGCCACCAGACGAGGTGGAGAAGATCGCCCGATTCCGAGAGCTCACGCCGGCACAGAAGACAATGATGCTCTCGGCAAGGAAGGAAAACAGCAAATTCACCGAGGGCATCGTGCTGGCCAAGCGGATCGAGATGCTGTTCCGGGTGGTGCCACCCAGCTTGTGCCTCGCCCTGGCCATGACCGAACCAGAAGAGAAGCGGCAACGGTACGAAACCATGCAAGCGCTCGGCTGCGATGAACTGCACGCCGCCCTGCAGGTGGCCGCCGACCTGGACCGCAAGCGCGGTATCACCCCCTTCCCCATCACCTTTCCCGAACCAAAGAAGGCCGTGGAGCGCGTGGCATGAGAGTCATGAATACCCTGACCCAGAGCATCATCGATAGCCTGACCCAACTGCTCAAGGACCCCGGACACGACACTCTCCAGTCGCTTTCGGTATGCGCCCCCGTGCTCATTGATGAACTGCAACAGATCAAAAATAACGCGGTGGACCGTCGTGACATCATGCCTCTGATCCAGGCCGTCCTGAATGAGTGGCTGAAACAGCATCCCCAACCGGAGGGGGCCATCCAGGATCTTCAAGCCGCATTACAGCAACTGGTCCAGCCAGGTGATCTGGATGGCAAGCATGCGTAACCTCAGGTCCATCACCATCATCTTTGGCATCGCGGTGATCGCCCTCCTCGGCGCTTACTGGCAGATTGCGAAGAGTAGTAACGCCAGAAGCGCCGACGAAACCTGGTACTTCGGCCCATCGGGCGCCCGGTGGGTAATCACTGAGTACGCCGATCTCGAATGCCCTTACTGCAGGGCGTATACGCCCCAACTGAAGCAGTGGGTAAGTAAGCAGGGGGAAGTAAAGCTCGCGTGGCACCACTTCCCCCTCGATAGTCACGGTACCGCAGCGCATTTAGAGGCACGGCTCGTTCAATGCGCCGGGTACTTGGGAGGAGCGTCCGCGTTCTGGCAGGCGATCGACCAAGTTCTCTTGAACACCCGAGGCAACGGGCAGGGCCTTACTGAAGAGTTGCAACTGCTCGATGTCTCATCGGAAGCCCTGTCCAGTTGCACCAGGACAAACATGGACATCGCTGCAGCGGTTCATCGTCAACAGGCTGTGGCCAAGAGCCGCGGCATTGCCGGCACCCCCACGCTCGAGATCACCGACAGCCTAACTGGGCACACTGTGCGCCTGGAAGGTCCGGTAGACAGTGCCGCCTTGCTGTCGGTCATAGATGCCCTCGCCGCTCAACCTGCGCAGGAAAAAGCGGAGTCGTCGCGATGACAAAGCTGAGGGTTCTCAGCACTAACAACAACGACGAAGAAGGCAACCTGCCGAGCAGGTTCTGCCCAGGTGCAGGCTCTGGCCATGGATGGTTTCAGCTTGAACGTGCAGGGGAGGTGTCCCCTTCCGAACATGAGCTCAGCAGGTCACTGCAGAAATGGAATGATGACTGTGTCCTCATGGAATACTACGTATCTACAGGCAGGGGCCGTTTTGTAATTGTCGACTGGTATGCGCCGGACTCTGGAACTGTGATCGAACTGCAGTGAGCGCTTGCGATGCGGGAGGAACAGGCCGATACAATACGTTATCGGACTAAGCCACCCAGGAGGGATGCCATGCCACCTCATCATCACAGACTGCCGATCACCACCGCCTACGACCAACGCTACTGGTGCCACCACTGCGACCGCACCGACCTCGACCGTGACAACGACCTCGATGTCCGCACCTGGACCTGTTCAAGCTGCGGCCACCCGGTACTGGTCGACCTCGATGACTTCAAGGGCAACGCCACCACCGTCGAGCGCGTGCCGGCCCGCGTAATCATCCGCGACGATTATGTGATCCTCGAACACACTCTGCAGCTGTGCCTGGTGCTCAAGTCCGAAGAGGCCGACGCCGGCGGCGGCCGCTGGTACCTCGCCCTGCAAGGCCAACGCGGCGCGCCGGTGGACGCCAACCGTTTTTACAACCGCATCCCACGCTGACGTTGCAGCGAATCAGCGAACAGGTTATTTTGCCCACTGATGCGCGGGAGATCCCATGTCGCGGCTCGTAACAGCCGGTTCATGGTTTCATCATCCCAACTGCTCCTTCAAGGCGCTACAGCCCTGAAGTAAAAGCCTCGGTAACCCACCGGGGCTTTTTTGTTGGCGGAATCTACACCTCCCTCACTGGTCCACCCAACTTCCTCGACCCGGTGCCGACCATTACCGTTACCATCGAGCACCAGGCGCAGCCGGTCGGCGAGATCCGCTACGGTAAGAGCCCGCTGCTCGATCGCATCTACATCGACGATCTATAAATCGCCAGGGCCTTGGGGGTGTCTACGAAAACAAAGGCAACTCAGTATATTCAACAGCGGTTATTAAAGTGTGCGCCGCTACAATGAGCTTTAGAGCGGTAGCGCCAATACTCTAAAACCCCTCTAACTCTTGCTCCTCGGCCAAAGTTACTATCACGTGATTAGCGCTCAAGAAGATCTGCCAGCCTGAGGTATTGGGCTGACTATCTTGGTCTGAGTAAATCATCACCTGGCACTGAGGGTTGCTATTTGTGGATATTATACTTTAGTAGAGGCTGCCTCGGTCAAATTGTTACCGTTTGTGATTTGACTGAAATGTTTGACGGCTCAGCAGCATTCGACCTTAAAATACTCTTCTGTTACGGCTAAAATTGATCGTACTCCCAGCGCTCTGCTGGTGACCGAAGCGGTTGCCGTATTAAAGAATTGTGTATGACTGCCGTTAAACAGGATGAGGTGTCTCTTGCACCACAGTAAACGCACCGAATTGCCCTTCTTGCACTTTAGCTGAGGGCTTCGGGGCAACATGCGCTGTGAGCTTCGGGTAGCTAAGGAAAGGGATTTATGAACAACATTCCGACATTCAATTCATATTCTGTTGCCGACAATAAATCTAGCCAGATTTTTCAGATAACTAAATCAGCCGAAGCCAACCTCGGCAATGTGCCCACTGTCAATGAGGGTGCAGGGCGGGCGGAGACTGGCAACAGTGTACAAATTAGCCAAGAAGCACTAGATAAATATAGAAACTACGCCGAAGCGTTACAAGCGGCCAATTCTAACGGCGCTAAGCAAGGGCTTTCTGGCGGGGTCCAAATTCTTGACCCCAATGCACTGAGCGAGGAAGAAAGCAAAAAATTAGTCTCCAGCATGTCTAGGGACTCCCTTGCCATACAGCTGGATGAAATAAGCAAAAAATTTGAGTCCATTGAGGTGGCATATGTTCGCCACCGTGCCGTGGATGATCAGATAGATAAAACTTATCTCGATGTTCTTAAAAAGATAGCTATCGATCACCCTGACTTAAAGGGTGCGTCCTTCGGTTTCAGTGTCAACGCAGCGAGGGAAATAGTCCTCGTGAACGCTGATGAGCTTAGTAAGGACCAAGCGGATCGGCTGCTCAAGGTACTAAACGGATCAGAGCTCTTAGTGAAGCAGGCCAATGAGTTGGCCGACGCTCAGATTGCAGTCTTCGAAGCCGAAAGCTTCAATGATAGCAGCGTGGAGTTCAATCGACGAAACTACGCCAAAACTATTGATATAAGTGCACAGCTCCTGTCCAGGATTGAGGCTCGTAACGCGCCTCGGGACGGTTCTGCGGTCGAGGTGCATCAAAAGAACTGGAATAATAATTGGAGGCAGCAGTTGTGGGCCAAAGGAGAGAGGGTATAACTGCACACGATTCGCCGCTTGAGAGCAGAGCCTGTGAGTGACTGGTAAGCCCGCTCACAGGCCCGCCTCGACATTGGGGCTCGGTCATAAGCTTTCGCCAGCACTCGATGCGTTTCAAAATCCCGCTTGAGCAGTCCGGAGAGCACTATGGCATTCCGATGGACTGCCTCGCCTCTGGCAATAGTGTAAGTATCCTCACGCCAGCAGCCGCCCAGGCAAGCTCGATCAGCGGGTAGCACTTCATGGCGCTTGCAGTGAGGGCCGTCGACCGCGCACATCTGGTAGTTGTTGATGGCTTGGACAGCGACTCTGCCTAAATTTTCAGGCGCTCAACAGGTGGTGCCCCAAGAAACTTCGCTCCGTGCTAGAGCTTCACGGCCTCGGCTGTCTGGAGCATCTGCGGAGTGTCCGGCATGATTGTATTTTCAACACCGCTTTTCACAGCTCAGCTCCAGTCATTTGACCAGTGCACTATAGGAGACCTGGTAGCGACCAGGAGAACCTCCAAGGCTGTGGGTGCCAGCAGAAACCGGAAAGTTGCTGAAGGTGCCTTACGAGTTGATCATCGCGATGGTGTGTATAGGTTGTTAAATTCCCCCCATACCTTATGGAGTAGAGTACCTGATGAGTTTGATGGTCACGCGCAGACAGTTGATTGGGGCAGGCATTGGTTGTTCGGTTGCTATGGCAGCGCCGGCCTGGGCCTACAGTTCTCTGGCGCATGAGCTGGAGGCGCTGGAGCACTCACTGGATGTAACGCTCGGATTATGGGCGCTGGATACGGGCACAGGAAAGATCGTCTCTTATCGTGCCGGAGAACGATTCGCCTTCTGCAGTACTTTCAAAGTCGTTCTAGCTGCTGCGATTCTCGCGAAGAGCGCTGACGACAGGGGATTGCTTGACCGAAGGATCACTTACAGTGAAGACCAACTGGTCGTTTACTCGCCAGTAACAGAGAAGCATGTGGGCGATGGTATGACGGTGTCTGCGCTGTGTGCCGCGACCCTACAATACAGCGATAACACGGCAGGAAATATCCTCCTAGAACAGGTCGGTGGGCCAGTCGGATTGACAGCCTTTGCTCGTAATCTCGGCGACCCGGCATTCCGCCTGGACCGCAATGAGCCTGAACTGAATACAGCGCTACCTGATGACCCGCGAGATACAACCACTCCGCTGGCAATGGGTATGACGCTGCAAAAGCTGCTGCTCGGTAACAGTCTGGCAGAGGCGGGCAGACTACAGCTGCAAGAGTGGCTCAAGGGGAACACTACCGGCGATAAACGCATTCGCGCGGGTGTGCCGCAAGGCTGGGTAGTTGGAGACAAAACTGGTTCAGGCGATTACGGCGTTGCCAATGACGTTGCGGTCATATGGCCCCCCGGTAAGGCACCGTGGATTCTGGTTGTATTCACTCGGGGGCAGCAGAAGGCCTCTTCATGGAGCAATGAAGCCATCTCCTCGTCTGCACGGGCAGTGGTGAAATCTTTGGGCCAATAGCGGTTCTGATGTTATCCGGGGCTGAGCTGTCGTGACCCATTAGGCTCTATACAGCTGGCGCCGTTTACGGCCCTTCGCAGCACAATGAATTCCTACCTCTCTATGAAGCGGCCTCCTGCTGCGCTGCGAATCAGCCCCAACCCTCTATCAAGCAGTACGGAACCGGCTCACCAGTTTCTGCTGATGCTCCGCCAGACGCGCCAGCTCTTGGCTAGTCACCGCTGTCTGCTCTGCACCGGCACTTACCTGAATTACCAGGTCGTTTATCTCGTTGACGTTGCGGTTGATGTCTTCGGACACCGCACTTTGCTCTTCGGCTGCGGAGGCAATCTGAATGTTACGGTCACTGATGCGTGCAACGCCTTCGGTGATTGAGGCCAGCAGCTCGCCGGCGCGGCCAATGCGGCTGGCGCCCGACTGCGCCTTAGCCAGCGTTTCGAGCATAGAGCTGCTGGCTCGATCGGAGCCGGCCTGCAGGTTACTAATCATCTGTTGGATGTTTCCGGTCGACTCCTGGGTGCGCTGCGCCAGCGTGCGCACCTCTGAGGCCACTACGGCAAAACCACGGCCATGGTCGCCGGCACGAGCAGCTTCGATGGCCGCGTTCAGCGCCAGCAGGTTGGTTTGTTCTGCAATGCCGCGGATCACGTCGAGCACCGACGAAATCGCATCACTTTCCTGCTTCAAGTCATCGATGATTGCCGACGTCTGCTCAGCCTGGGTCGACAGTTCGCGAATCAAGTCGATTGTGCTGTCGACTTCGATGCGACCCTGGGTGGTGCTGGTGTGGATCTGTTGCGACAGGCTGGCCGCATCGGTGGTGCTCTGCGCCACCTCGCGCACGGTGGCGCTCATTTCGTTGATTGCGGTGGCCACCAGCTCGGTGCTCTGGCGCTGCTGCTCGACGCTGCGGCTGGTTTGCAGGGTCACTGCTGAGGACTCTTCGGCTGCCGTGGCCACCTGCGCCGTGGCGTTGCCGATTTCCTGGACGATCTCGGCCAGCTCGTTGGCCATGCGGTTAAGGTTCTCGGCGATCTGGCCGAATTCATCCTTGCTACGATAGCCAGCACGTGCGGTCAGGTCGCGGCGCGCCAGGCCGTCGAGGACAGCATTGATGTCTTTGACCGCCAGGCCGATGCTGCTAATGATCAGCGACGACAACAGCGCCACCATCAATAGTGCCAGCAATGCGCCAGCTATAGTCAGCCACAGAGCCTGACTGGCTTCGCCACGGGCGTCGTCGGCCAAACGAGCAACGCTTTGTGCCAGCGTCTGTTCTACGTCGCCCATTTGATCGATGCGCTGGGTAGCCGTTTCGAACCAGGCTTCAGGCTTGACGCCCAGCGGCTCGCCCAACGGCTGCTCGAATGCCAGACGCTGAAGCTTGGCCACTTCTATCGCGGCCGGGGTCTGTTGGCTTTGCTGGTACTGGCTGAGCACCGCTGCAGGCGCCTTGCGCTGGAAACCTTCGGCATACGCGGTGAACTCGCCCAGGTTGCGACTGAAGCGCGACAACAGCGAGGCATCGAAGTGGCCTTGGTTGTACGCAAGGCCAAGGATCACGCGCTCGCGGCCAGCCCGCTCTTTAAGTTCGATGAACTGGTTCAACGCGCTAAGGGCATGGACGACATCGGTATTGCTGACGCGGTTTTCCAGGGAGTGGGTGTAGCCGACCAAGGTCTTAATGATCTCGGTGTAGCGGGTGCCCGACTCGCCGCTGTCAATCGCCAGCTTGTCGACTTGCTCGCGTAGTGCTGCGAGGGTTTCAAAGGTACTAAGCACTTTACCGATCTCGGCGTCGCCATGGGTCGGCAGCCGGCGCACAGCGTCGATTGCTGCGTTGCTTTCGCTCCGCATTTGCGCCAAGCGCCTGCCCATCGTGGCGCCGCGGCTGCCGATGAACACCCCGCTAGCACCTCGCTCGCGTTGCAGCAGAGTAATCAGCTGGCTCAACGACTGGGCGTTGCTGCTGGTAGTGACAGTGTTTTCCATGTCGCGCAGCGTGCGGTAGTTATCGGAGATATAAACCGCGGTCAGAGCCAGAAAGCCAAGGAGTGGGAAAAACAGAATCAACAGCAATTTCAGGCGAAGCGGCGCATTGGTCAGCATCCTTCTGGCCTCATAGGTAGTGGAAAAATTGAGAGCGGGTGTGCGCCGCTGAACGACCATTAGATGGCTAATGGCCATTATTGTACAGTCATTCAATAAAAAAGGCCATTAGCACATTTTTTAGAAATATCAATCAATTTCGGGAGCCGAGCTATGCATCCCCTCAACGCGCCTGTCCATAACCTAAGCGGACAGATTAGGTCCAATTTGTGCTGAGGGGGTGGGGCTACGCTGCCCGGGCGCCCAAGACGCCGCCAAAAGTGAACAGTTTCTTTCCGAGACAGGACATTAGGCTGTAGCTACACCCCAGGATCTAATTTTCTTCCTGCTCCCTTCTCTCGCAAAAATTCCGAGCCCTCCTGTTTCATATTTCCTGCTGCGCCTGGAGGACCGATCCGTTTTCCTGTACCGATCCCCACTTCAGGTACAGCCCAATGCTCAACTTTCTCCCACCCACCTGGCGAGCTGTCTCAGGGCTCGCTCTCACGCTGGCCTCCGTCACCGTGCAGGCCGAGACCTGGGCCGTAACGGACTCGGCGCACCCACTGACCGACGTGCCCGCTGGCGTGCGAGTAATCAAGCTCGATGACCAACAGCGCATCGAGGCACAGCTGTCCCAGAAGTTGCCACCCAATCCACACCAAGCCGCCCTTGCCGCCCGGCAACTGATGAGCACACCGGCCGGTGCTGCACTCATGCAGGAGTTGGCAGTTGCCCAGCAAGGTGCTGCAGACGCCTGGAGCGTTGGCATTACGAAAGTGCCGGCCGTGGTCGTCGATCGGCAGTATGTGGTCTACGGCCAGCCTGACGTGAAAGCGGCCATGCAGAGCATCACCCAGGCGAGGGGGCGATGATGAGTGCAAGTTCCCGACGTGCTTTGGTAGGACTGCTGACGTCAGCCCTATCGTTTTCAGCCTTCGCCACGGTCAATTCGGCGGCGATCCTTGCCTCCACCAGCTCGCCCACGTGCCTTGAGTACAAGGTGGTCGGGATCTGCTACTGGCTGCTCTGCACCCCCCTGGGTTGCACGGTGAAGACGTCCACTAAAGTCCGGCACTACATCCCAGACGCAGTGGTGTCGGCTTATGCCAACACCGGTGGCAACCCCTGGACGGAGGTGAGCCCGATGGGGATGCCGAATGCCACGGCGCAGGCGGGTAACGACGGTACCACCAACCACGCTGCCGAGAACAACATCACGAAGTTCAAAGAGGCCGACGTTATCGGCCATCCCGGTGCAGCGGTGTTCAACCAGTTCGCCAGCTCCTACGGCTATTCCTGCCACGGCGCGACCACGCCACTGGTGCCTTACATGCTCAGCACGCTGAACACGCTGGCTTGGCGCTACGGCGTCCCCGAGTCCGTCTACCCAGAAGCTCTGGTGCCAGGCCTGCGTGAGGTCGGTGGAACGTTATCCGGTGATCTGTGGGGCAACCTTTACCCGCGCAGCGGCTTCCTCCATCAGACCGATGACTTCAAAACTGGAGCCGTGATCGCGCAGCGGGCCGGGGACATCACCACGCGCATTGGCCAGCCTCATGTTTACCAGCCAATGCGAGCAATGGCAGAGCCTGGCTACTGGCCCGCCGGCGAACTAAAGGAGGGCGATGCCACCACCGGCAAGTGGCAACAGCTCTCCCCTGCCATCAGCCCCACCTGTGCGGTGTTCCCCAACGCCGGCATCAATGCTGATGCAGTCGATGAAGCCTACGCCTGGGCCCTTTGGCGACCTTACTCGTGCTGCAAACGTCGCGGACAAACCTTCCTCGGAAGCACTGACTTCCAATGAGATATGACCTGGAGTGCGCAATGAAAAGAATGACTGCAGCTATCGCTCTTGCTGTGAGCGTGAGCAGCACCTGGTGCGTGGCCGAGGCCGCCGACCCGATCAAGGTCGAATCGCAGGGCAGCGTTATCGGCGACGACGTGCTGTACAGCATTGGTGGGGGTAGCGCGGTGCAGATGGGTAGCGCCGGCCAGATGGAGAGCATCACCGTTGGCGCGGGCTGGCAAAACAACCTGGTCTGCGGAAACATGGACCTCAGCAACACCCTGGAAAACCAGCTAAACGGCGCGACCCAGGGTTTTCAACGGATCATGGGCAGCGTGATCCAGAATGCGACTGGAGCGGTTTCTTCGATGCCGGCGCTGATCCTGCAGCGGGCAAATCCCGCCCTCTACAACTTGCTGACCAACGGGATCCTGCAGGCGCGGCTCGACTACGATCGGTCGAAAGGTACTTGCCGCGCGATCGCAGAGCGCATGGCCGACATCGCCGGCGGGCAAATGGGCTGGGGCAAAGTCGCGGAAGGTCAGAAGATGGGGCAGGCCTTGGGCTCGAACACCGATGCTGTGGCAGTGGTCGACAAAGTTGAGAGCGCGCCAGGTACCAACGGAGTCACTTGGGTCGGCGGCAAACAGGCCGGTGGCAACGGCCAGCAACCCATCAAGGTCGTCGGGGATGTTGCCAAGGCAGGCTACAACTTGCTCAACAACCGAGCACCGGAAGAAACATCGAGCATCCCCAAGGCAACCTGCGCCAACGGATTACTGTGCGGCAGCTGGGAGTCGCCTGCCGAGGCCGCCCAGTTCGCGAACCGCGTGCTGGGAGAGCAGCAGATCCAGACCTGTGAGGGCTGCACCACCACGTCCACCCCGGGTGTAGGCCTGACGCCGCTGATCCAGGAGACCTACGAGAAGAAACTGACCGCACTGCAGGATCTGCTGAAACCTGGAACGCAGATCACCTCGGAGAAGCTGCGAGAGGCCAGCAGCGACTCTCTGCCCATCACTCGCGGCGTCATCACGGCACTGAGAGACGAGAGGGACCAGGCCGTCCTCGCGAGCCGCCTGGCCTCCGAAGTCGCACTTGCTGACGTTCTGGAGAAAGGCTTGCTCCTGCAGCGCATGCTGATCACGGGCAGCAAGGAGCCCAACGTGAACTCCAACAAGTTGGCCGTCGAGGCGACCCTCGGGCAGGTCGACACCCTTCAACAGCTCATCACGAACCTCAAGACCGAACTGGACATGCGACAGCAGCTCGCGAACAACTCCCCTATGAAGATCATCGAGCGCGGGAAAGCGCGCGCCGAGAACTCCCGGGCGATCTACGACGCGGCTCCCGAACAGGACCGTCTACTCCAGCTGCAGAAGCCTGCCGGCAAGGAATGACCATGACTCAGGAAGTCGAGAAGAAAACCAACTCCCTCAAGATCCTGCTAGGCGGGCTGCTCTTGAGCACCATTCTGCTCGTGTTCAGTGTACTGCTCGGCATCATCGCGGTTAACCACCTGGGCGTCTTCGAGACCTGGTTGAAGTGGCGAGAGAGCAATTACCTACCACTGTTAGTCTGGCGACTTACCCTCTACGGCGGCATCGTCTATGCCTGGTTCAAGCTGAAGGCACGCCTGCCAGGGGGCGAGGCTGGCCAGCCATCCAAAGCTCAGCGGATCGAGTTCCTGGTGCTCCTGCTGTTTCTGATCGTCGAGATCTCGAAGGCCCCCATCGCCTGGTCGGAGGTGCTATGACCCTCTACACGAATGACTACCTGGAGTATTACCTCACCCTGGTTGGCTGGATCATCAACAACGGGATCTGGGACATGATCTCCGATACGGGGCTGTTCGCCCTGCCCTTCATCATCATCGTGGCCCGGGAATGGATCAAGGTTCGCGGTGAGGGCGCGGATGAAGGCAACAAAGGCGTGCTGTCTCTGGCTCGTATTGAAACCCAGCTCTACCTCGGCTACGTGGTGGTCTCAATGTGTGCTGTACCAGTCGTCTCCGTGGGCTTCGACACGCTCGAGTTCGATCAGCAACGCGCCCGCCAATGCCAGGTGATGACCCCAGCACCTTCCGAGACCGGCTGGAACACCACGTTCAGCTCGCTGGCCGGTAAGAGCGCCCAACTGCCAGTATGGTGGGCAGTCGTACACTCGTTGTCCAAAGGGTTGAACAGTGGTGCTGTAGCAGCAATCCCCTGCGGCACGGACCTCAGGCAGATGCGCATGGAAGTCGACGCGATGAGGGTTGGCAACCCCCTCCTCGCCCAGGAAGTGGCAGATTTCACCCACGATTGTTTCGGCCCTTCTCGGGCACGCCTGTTCATGCGGCAGCCCGAAATCGGGTCGATCGCAAAAGACCAGAAGGCCCTGCAGGACCTGAACTGGATCGGGTCCCACTATCTGTTGAATACCGCAGGGTACTACGACACCGACTACTCCAGGACACCGCGTACAGCCTGGCCGTATGACGTAAAACGCGATGACGGAATGCCACAGGTCACCGGTGGTGGTGGATATCCAACCTGCAAGCAGTGGTGGTCGGATGGAAGTATCGGGCTGAGGGACCGGTTGAAAGGCCAGGTCGATCCAACCCTGCTGAACCAGTTCCTTGGGTGGGCAAAATGGCTGTCTCAGGAAGAAGTGACCGACTCGATGATCCGCCAGCTCGTGTCGCCATCCAGCCAGGTCAACGGGGACGTTTACACCGACTACGGCGGACAAATTGATGGCACGATCTGGAACGGCATGGCACGCACTGCTGGAGGGCTCGGTGTCGCTGTCGGTTCCCTCGCATACTTCCCAGGTATGGACGTTGTCCGGCAAGCATTGCCTATGATCATGGCGTTCCTGAAAATGGCCATGGTTATTTGCATTCCGATTGTGCTGATCGTAGGTGCCTATCGAATCGAAGTAGCGATGACAATGTCAGTAACGATGTTTGCTCTGATATTTGTAGACTTCTGGCTACAGCTCGCCCGATGGGTCGACAGTACCATTATCGATGTTCTATATGGTTCGGGCTCCCCGCATCTATCATTCGACCCGATCATGGGATTGAACACCACAGTTCAAGACGCAATTCTAAACTTCGTAATGGGAACAATGTTTATAATTTTACCCATGTTTTGGGTGACTGCTCTCGGCTGGGCAGGAATTAAAGCTGGTGCAGTCCTGAACGGCCTATCGGAAGGAACCAAAAAACTTCAGGGCGCAGGGGAGGAAGCGGGGAAAGCAGTAACTAACAGCATGAAAAAATCAATCAAGTAAGATAGGGCCAGCTAAGTCTGGCCCTCTAACACCAACTCAATCATCGTAATGCATATGGTAGTCTGGGTGCTCATACTCGCCATAGAAAGGTGCTCTACGCGACTCATCATCGTCGCTATCATCTTCACGAGCATACCCTACAGAAAAATCTATTCTGGAGAACGCATAGATACCAGCCACTAACGAGACGGTAGTCAAAATCGACGAGAGAATCGAACTAATATTGCTGGCCACTAGAAATAGCAGCGGGCCGACAAAAATAACTCGCTTGACCCAACGAACCCTCGGGTTGCGATCATGCAAGCAGCAGCGCGCCACGGTCCCCAAGGCCCGACCTAGGCGGAAGGCAATCGAGTGTTTTGCGGCTGCGGTCATGTTCCATATCCTCGCTCTGTGAGAGCATCTTGCCATCAGATATACGACACCTTTGGCATTTCCGCAAGGGGTATGGCATAAAGCGCCATCATCACTCATCAGGTTCACATCCATGGCCACCCACAACGTCGTCGTTCCCAAACCGATGGAGCAGTCCATTGATGAACTCGTAAACACTGGTAGGTACCAGAATTTCAGCGAGGTCGTACGGGCTGGCATCCGGATGCTGCTCGAGCATGAAGCAGCTGAGTCAGCCAGACTCGAGGCTCTGCGGAGCGCTACATCAGTAGGTATCATGCAGGTCGAAGCAGGCCAGTACGACGAGGTCGATCCGGCCAATCTCAAAGCTTATCTCGAAAATCTGGGACGCCTCGCGAGCGATAAAGCATGAATGGGCTCGTAGTACGCATCTCTCCCCAGGCCTACACCGACATTGCCGATACACTTCGCTTCACGGAAGTCAGGCTGGGGGAGGCCCTCAGGAGCCAGTATCAAGACCTACTTCAGGGAACCTTCAGCTCCCTTGCAGAAGAGCCGACACACATCAACAGCATACAGCGGGATGAGCTTTCCCCAGGCCTTCGCAGCCTGCATCTGTCATTCAACGTACTGCAGATGACTGACGGCCGTATGTTCAGCCCCCGCCATATCGTGTTCTACCGCACTGGGACAGACCATGTCGTTGAGATCCTAAGGGTTCTCCACGACGCCATGGAGATCGCTCAGCATTTGAACTACCTGCATCAGCAGTAAAAGGTAAATGGCTCAGAAGCAAATGGGCTTGAATGGATAATGGAATGGATCACAAGGGTAAAAGCCTTACCTGAAAAGGCATCGCCATAGATACACAACTGACAAAATCAACAGAAATGGAGTTCCCGTGAGATGACGTTTCACGAAATATTAACTCATCCTTACGCCGTAGCGACAATACCTGCTATCACATCAGCGATTGTATCAGCACTGATCAGTGGATTTTTCGTATTTCACTCAACAAAGGTGAACGAACGAATAGCCTCTAAGGCAATTGAACGAGAAGAAAATCTGAGACGTGAGTTGCGCAAGGAAATACAGCAGCAAAAAGAAGCAGAACACGCCGAGAAGAAAGCGCGACAAGCTGAACGAAAAAAAAGAATACGCCCTAAGTTTAGAGTAGAAAAAATCGAGCAATGCGCAACAAGGAAACAACAGGAAACCTACCTTGCGTTTATCATAAGCCTTGAGAACACAGGTGGCGACCTCATGGGGGCGACTATTGAACCAGACCTCAGTTCCACAAAATTAAAATACAATCCAAGATTTAGAGCACATAGCACTGAAACATTAAGATTCACCTCAGAGGAAGAAGGTCATATTGGCTTCTTCCGTTTGAAGATAAGGGGCACTGATACAGATGGTGATCCTGTCGAAATTTCGGTACCGATTACTTGGTCCAACGGCCAGTATCACGGAGGTGATGGCATTATGCCCTGAAATTCGTTGGACTTCCGGTAACGCTTTCCCGTTGATGGCATAGCGCTATTCAAGGAAAAGCCCGCTCCATGCACACCCCATGGAGCACTTTATGCACCTCCTCTCCTGGTTGAGCCGCAAGGCGGCTCAACCAACGCCAGAAGCCTCACCGCAAGGCTTCCACCTGCCGGCGAAGGCTACGGCTCTCCTGCAGAGCCCACTCCGCCAGCAGCTCCTGGAGAACATCTGGCGCCGGGCCTCGCTCTCACGAGCTCAGTTCAACACCCTCTACCTAAAGCCGCTGGAGCGCTACGCCGAGCTGGTGCAACTGCTCCCTGCCTCTGAAAACCATCACCATGCCCACCTGGGCGGCCTTCTGGACCACGGTCTGGAGATCATGGCGTACGCCCTAAAGATCCGTCAGACACACCTCCTGCCGATCGGTGCTCCCCCTGAATCACAGTCTGCTCAAGCAGAAGCCTGGACAGCGGCAGCTGCTTACGGCGCGCTGCTGCACGACCTGGGAAAGATCGCTGTTGATGTCCGTGTGGAGCTCGAGGATGGCCAGCTCTGGCACCCATGGCATGGACCGATCTCCAGCCCCTACCGGTTTAGGTACGTGAAAGGTAGGGAGTACCAACTGCACGGAGCTGCGTCAGCACTTGTGTATACGCAGGTCCTGGACAAGGGGATCCTCGACTGGCTCAGTGGATTCCCTGAGCTCTGGAGGCAGTTGATCTACCTCCTGGCTGGCCAGCATGAGCACGCCGGCATCTTGGCCGAAATAGTGGTCCAGGCCGACAAGGCTTCCGTCGCACAGCAATTGGGCGGGAATCCAGAGCGTGCGCTCGCCGCCCCCAAACAATCGCTCCAGCGGCAACTGGTTGATGGATTGCGGTTCTTGGTGCGCGATAAGTTCAAGCTCAACCACCCCGATGGGCCGGCAGATGGCTGGCTGGCTCAGGACGCCCTGTGGTTGGTGAGCAAGCCTGCTGCTGACCAACTCCGGGCGTACATGCTGACCCAGGGCATTGAAGGGGTGCCAACTTCCAACGCTCCGTTCTTCAACATGCTGCAAGACCAGGCGATCATCCAGACCAACGCGCAGGACAAAGCGATCTGGAGGGCAACAATTGATAACGGCCGCGGTTGGAAGAACACCTTTACCCTGTTGAAGATCTCGCCGTCGCTCGTGTGGCCCACCCCTGAAGACCGCCCCCCGCTCTACGGCGGAACGCTCACACTGGAACAAGAAGCAGCCGCGCAGTTGGGCCCTGGAGGAGAGACAGTCTGCCCAATACCGGAAGATCCAGTTGAGCTCGAGGCCGAAGTACCCCAACCGCCGCCACAGTCACGACCGCTGATTCAGCCAGGTCCTACAGAAGGGATCCAATCGTCTGAACGCGAGGAGCTGTTGGCACTGTATAGTGATATTACTGCGCCATTAGAAGAGCTAAGTGCTAGCCAAGGCTCAGACGTCGTCTCGCCTACACCTCAAGGAATGGTGGAGGCAGAGCCGGCCGAGGAATCTTCAGCAGCCCCAGCAAGGATTGCTGCACCGAAAGACATCAACACAATGCCTATTAGTAGTTCACTGGGAGGGGCCTTCGTTGCCTGGGTAAAAGCAGGCGTCGCCTCCCACAAATTGATCATCAACGACGTCAAGGCTCTGATCCACACCGTCGACGACACGGCAATGCTCGTAACTCCCGGAATCTTCAAGCGGTATGTGCTTGAGCATCCGGACCTAGAGAAAAGTGTTGGTAAACCGGGGACAGCGGCCTGGCAACAAGTACAGCGTGCATTTGAAAAAGAGAAGAACCACCAGAAGACGGGCAAGCAACTGAACATCTGGACCTACGATGTAATAGGCCCAAGGAAGACCACCCAATTGAGGGGTTATCTGCTTCTCGACCCGAAGCTGTTATTCGCTGAGCAGCCCATGAATAACCCAAGCTTGAGACGGGTGACGGAAGGGGCCGCTGAATGACACCCGAGAAACTGCTTAGGGAATACCTGGTCGATCACGAGCTCCGGCCTGCCAGCGCGAAAATCTACGGCGCGGCAATGAAAAAACTGGAAAAGAACTTCGGCAAAGATGTCGATGTCGAGTCTATCGATCGACGGGACATTCTCACCTTGAGAAACAAGCTGATTGAAGGGGGTCTATCGAAGCGCAGCTGGAACACCTACTCCAACCACCTCCGAACCATTTGGGGCTACGGCATCGAGTATGGAATTCTGCCCAATACCGATGTGAACCCATTCAAGAAGACGACGGTAATTGCCCCGAAGCGACCGAGCAAAATCATTGCCGGCGAGGCGATCGTCCGTGCGCGGCGATGGCTCAGAAGTCTGGCCGACCAGGAGGAGTCGACTGGCGACCGCGCGAGAATCACTCCTGGTTGGTTCTGGCTCGTTACATTCGAGATCTTCTACTACACAGGCATTCGACTGAACGCGCTGCTGTGCATTCGGTTGAAGGACGTCGACTGGGATCGCCAGCTCATCCTGGTACGAGGTGAAACAGAAAAGACCCATCGGGAATTCCGGATCCCGATCATGGATGGCCTTGCGCCGCATATGCGCCGGCTCCTGGATGAAGCTGCTCGAGCTGGCTTCGCCGCCGAAGACCAACTCTTCAACGTCAATCGTTTCTCCCGCCACTACAAGCGGCACGAAATGAATTCGGACCAGGTCGAGGCGATGTACAAGAAGCTGATCATCAAGCTCGGAGTCCGGATGACTCCGCACCGGTTCAGGCACACGCTTGCAACCGATCTGATGAAGCAGCCGGAAAGAAACATCCACCTGACCAAGAACCTGCTGAACCATTCGAACATCGCTACCACGATGAGTTACATCGAGGCCGACTATGACCACATGCGAGACGTGTTGCACGAGCGGAGCATGCAGCAGGGAGCATTACGTCTTGTACGGCGGGTGGATGACAGTGGTGCACCAAATTCGCGTACAGGTGAAACCCAGGCACGCAAATCGTCTGGTCAGCGACGAACGAACGAACAAGATCATTACGGAGGTAGCGACCCTGCACCAGGACATCTGCTGATTGAGTTCAAGCAGATCTGTGCCAGCGCTTTGCTACCGCCCGAAGATCTCTTTCAACCCAGCCTTCTATTCAGCCTGATGTCATCGACGACAGGGTCCACACCCTTTGCTCGATCTCATTCGGCTGACGCAGGCACGGTTTACAACGCACGCGCCTCCCCGAAGCGATGAGTCGACGAATGGCAATCAGCCACTACATCGATAGCTGATGAAGGCAAGATAGGCAAAGCTGTCCCAGGTCACTGGTGCTAGGAAACTGGCGCCATGCCTTTGGCTGCGCGGGTTTTGGGGACCATTCGAAGCGAGGGTTCACAGAGCTGAGCAGCCCGCAAACCCGCTAAGTCATTGAGTTGTTTGGCCCAGAAACGAAAAAGCCCGCCATAAGCGGCGGGCTATTCCATATTGACATCACGCTGAAGCGAGCCTAAGGTTCGCTCCAGACGGCTGCAAGACTAGAAACTGGCTGGCAAGCCCCCTCTCTAGATACTCACGAACCGCTGTGAATATGGTGGGTCGTGTAGGATTCGAACCTACGACCAATTGGTTAAAAGCCAACTGCTCTACCAACTGAGCTAACGACCCGTTGGATGGCGCGTATATTACTGATTTCTCAGGAGAAATCAACACCCCATACGCATTTTTTTAAAAATAACGGGTCGGGTCCGCTACACCGGCTGCACTGAAGCCATCGGCCCGCAGGCGGCAGCTGTCGCACTTGCCACAGGCGCGCCCATCGTCATCGGCCTGATAGCAGGACACGGTCAGGCTGTAGTCCACGCCGCGAGCGATACCGGCCTGGACAATCTGCGCCTTGCTCAGGTTCTGCAGCGGCGCCTGGATGCGGAAGCCCTGCCCTTCGACCCCGGCCTTGGTGGCCAGGTTGGCCATGCGCTCGAAGGCCTCGACGAACTCGGGGCGGCAGTCCGGGTAACCGGAATAGTCCACCGCATTGACACCAATGAAGATGTCACGCGCCTGAAGCACTTCGGCCCAGCCGAGCGCCAGCGAGAGGAACACGGTGTTGCGCGCCGGCACGTAAGTCACCGGGATGCCTTCACTTGGCGCTTCCGGCACGTCGATGCTGCTGTCGGTCAGGGCCGAGCCGCCGATACCGTTCAGGTTCAGGCCAATCACCTTGTGCTCGACCACGCCCAGGTCATGGGCAACCCGCGCCGCGGCCTCGAGCTCGGCACGATGGCGCTGGCCATAGTCGAAGCTCATGGTGTAGCAGGCGTAGCCTTCAGCCTTGGCCATGGCCACCACGGTGGCCGAATCGAGGCCGCCAGAAAGCAGGATTACCGCGCGTTTTTCAGTCATGTCTTTTCTCTCAGCGTCCAGGTTCGTCGTTCCACAGCAGCTTGTGCAGCTGCAGCTGGAAACGCACGGGCAGGTTGTCGGCGACGATCCAGTCAGCCAGGTCGGAGGCTTTCACCTGATGGTGGCTGGGCGAGAACAGCACTTCGCCGGCACGCTCGGTCAGGTTGTACTGGATCAGTTTGGAGACCGCCCAGTCGTAGTCTTCGCGTGAGCAGATAACGAACTTGACCTGATCGTTGCGGGTCAGTAGCTCGATGTTCTCGTAGCGGTTACGGTGCGACTCTTCGGAGCCTGGCGTCTTCAGGTCGACCACGCGGCTGACCCGGGTATCGACGCCGCTGATATCGAGAGCGCCGCTGGTTTCCAGAGAAACCTCGTAACCGGCATCGCACAGGCTGCGCAGCAGCGGCAGCGCATTCGGCTGGGCCAAAGGCTCACCGCCGGTGACACAGACATAGCGCGGCTTGAAGCCGGCCACCTGCTCGAGGATCGAATCCAGGCTACGCAGAGTGCCGCCGCTGAAGGCATAGGCACTGTCGCAGTACTGGCAACGCAGGGGGCAACCGGTCAGGCGCACGAATACCGTGGGCAGCCCAGCCGTTCGCGTTTCACCCTGCAACGAGTAAAAGACTTCGGTGATGCGTAATGTGTCTTGCATGATCGCCACGGGCGTGACAGCTGAACAGGCTGTCCGCCTCCGTCAGGCACTGTCGCGGACTCGACATGGCGTTATCCGCAGCAGCGTGTTTACGAAAAAAGGGCAGTGATTCTAACGAAAAAACCCGCGACAGGCGCGGGTTTCTTCATGAAGCATTGACTCAGAGCTTTTGCAGGTCACGCTCAGCCAGTTTGGCGGCAGTGGTTTTAGGGTAGTCAGTGACCACCTTCTGCAAAATGCCTTTGACTTTGTCGGTGTGGCCCAGGCGGCGCTCGACGTCGGCCAGCTTGTAGAGCGAATCCGGCACCTTATTGTGCTGCGGATACAGCTGGCTGACCTTGGCAAAGGCCTGGCTGGCGCCCTGCAGGTCGCCTTTGGCGAGGTTCACTTCGCCCAGCCAGTATTGCGCGTTACCGGCGTACTGGCTGTTGGGGTACTTGCGCAGGAAGGCGTTGAAGGCCTGGCTGGCCTTGTCGAAGTCCTTCTGCTTGATCAGGTCGAAAGCGGCGTCGTAATAGAGCTTTTCTTTCGCCGGATCACCCGGCTCGCTGCTGGCGGCCGGTGGCTGCGCGGCGCTGGCGCCGGCGGCGGCACCCGTGGCTGCGTTGTTCGCACCACCGGTGGAGGAATTATCGGGAGTCGCGGCAGGTGCCGTTCCGCTGCCAATGCGGCGGTCCAGTTCCTGATAGCGCTCGAGGTTTTCCTGCTTCATGCGCGACACATCGTTCTGCAGCTCTTCGATGATGCCTTGCTGGCGGGAAATCTGGTCCTGCATCTGCTGCAGCTGCATGAACAGCTGGCCGTTTGCAGAAGCAGGGGCCGAAGCCCCTGCTCCGGCATAGGCGCCGCTCGTGCCATAACCCGCAGGTGGCAAACCACCTGCGTTGTCATCTACTACGGGAACCGCAGCCCACGCCGAGAGGGGCAGGCTGAGTGCGAGGACGGTTACTACACGGCGGCACATACGCATAGGAACTTACTTACGCAGTTCTACGCGACGGTTCTGAGCCCAGGACTGCTCGTCGTTGCCGGTGGCAACTGGACGCTCTTCGCCGTAGGAGACCAGTTCCAGCTGAGCAGGGGAAACGCCCTGCAGAACCAGGTAACGCTGAACGGCCTTGGCACGACGCTCACCCAGAGCCATGTTGTACTCGCGGGTGCCGCGCTCGTCGGTGTTGCCTTCCAGGACAACGCGGTTGCCGTTGGACTTCAGGTCCTTGGCGTGAACGTCCAGAGCGCGCATGGCTTCTGGCTTCAGGTCCGAGCTGTCGTATTCGAAGTAGAAGGTGGTGATTGCGCGCAGGGCGGCTTCTTCGCTCAGGGAGCCGTCAACAGCGCCAGTGTTGGCACCGTAGCCAGCGTTCGGGTCAACAGCGCCTTCACCAGCGTTGTCACCGCCTTTCGAGGAGCAACCTACAGCTACGGCCATGGCCAGAGCCAGCGCAGCAAATTTACCAAACTTCAGCATTTCCATCTTGAAACTCCTAATGAAACCCCAATGTGTTAAGCAAAACGTGTTACGCCGCAATCAGTTCAGGTAAGGGGACCAGGACGGTTCTCTGACTTCGCCTTGAGCGGTAGGAAGCGGGAGCCTCACGCGGCCGTTAAGCGACACGAGCATCAAGACTCCCCGGCCCTGCTGGCGGGTGGCGTAGATTAGCATGGTGCCGTTTGGCGCAACAGTGGGAGACTCATCAAGACTGGTCTCGGTGAGAATCTTTACACTTCCGCGTTGCAGATCCTGGGCAGCCACTTTGAAGTTGGTGAAACCTTGTTGGCGATGGATCATCACCAGGGTCTTTTCATCCGCCGACAGTTTCGGGTTGGCGTTGTAGTTGCCCACGAAAGTTACCCGCTCGGCACCACCGCCACTAACCGACTGTTTGTAGATCTGCGGCTTGCCGCCACGGTCGGATGTGAAGTAAAGGGTGTTGCCATCCTTGCCCCAGAACGGCTCGGTATTGATACCGGGGCCGGCAGTGACACGGCTGATCTGACGCGAGGCGACGTTCATCACGTAGATGTCCGGGTTGCCGTCCTTCGACAGCACGAACGCCAGGCGAGTACCGTCGGGCGACCAGGCTGGAGCGCCGTTCAGGCCTTCGAAATTGGTGACCTGTTCGCGGCGACCGGTATCGATGTGCTGGATGAAGATGCGCGGACGCTTCTGCTCGAACGACACGTAGGCGATGCGCTTGCCATCCGGGGCGAAACGCGGCGACAGGATCGGCTCGCGCGACTGCAGCAGGGTGACCGCGCGGGCGCCGTCGTAGTCCGAACGCTGCAGGGTGTAACGGGTGTTGTTGGTCGAGAAACGCTCGGCGGTCACGTACAGCATACGGGTGGAGAACGCACCCTTGATGCCGGTGAGCTTCTCGAACGACTGGTCGGCGATGTAGTGGGACATGTCACGCAGCTGATCGACACCACCCGCGACGCTGCCGGTCAGCACTTGCTGCTCGGTGGCGACGTTGAACAGTGCATAGCTGACCTGCAGGCGACCACCGGCAGGCACGATGCTGCCGACCATGACGTACTGCGCGCCCAGTGCCTTCCAGTCACGGAAGATGACTTCGCTGGCCTGGGTAGGCTGGCTGATCATGTTCTGCTTCGGAATCGGCGAATAGTAGCCGGAGTTGCGCAGGTCGTTGCCAATGATATCGGCCATGTCCTCGGGCAGCACGCTGCCGCCCTGCACGCCGAAGGGCACTACCGCGATGGGGGTTGCCCGGTCGCTGCCGCTGGTGACCAGGATGTTCTTTTCCTCCGCCATGGCCATGCCTGCCACGCAGCAGAGCAAGACCAGGAGTCCTCTCAGACGTTTAATCACAACGCTAGATCCTCAGGTGTAAATGTCATCTTGAATGAACGATACGGATTGAATTCGTTCGGCTTCAAGCCCTGCATCTCGGTCAACCGACCAATGTTCTTCACCGCGGCCACGGCCGAGCTGTCGAACGGACCGTCGCCGCTGGATTTGGCCACGCTCACATTGGTGAGGGTACCGTCCGGCAACATGTTGATCTGCAGAACTACCGTCATGCCCTTGCGCGCAGAGGGCGGACGCGCCCAGCCTTCGGCTGCTCGCATACGGATCAGGTCGTCGAAATCGCCGGCCACCTGGTCACCCTGCTCATCGGCCAGCGCCTGCTGGCGCTCGGTGGTGTCGGACAACAGCTCGGCAAGTGCCTGAGCCTTCTTGTCTTCCGCCGATTTGCGGGCCGCTTCCTGTGCTTTTTTCTTCTGGGCGTCTGCAGCGGCCTTTTTCTTGGCCTCTTCAGCTGCCTTCTTCTTCGCTTCCTCGGCCGCCGCTTTCTTCTTGGCGTCCTCGGCTGCTTTTTTCTTTGCGTCTTCGGCGGCTTTCTTCTTCGCCTCTTCCGCTGCCTGTTTCTTGGCCTCTTCTTCGGCCTGCTTTTTCGCCTCTTCTTCAGCCTTCTTCTTGGCGATGTCGGCCTGCTGTTTTTCAGCCGCCTTCTTCGCTTCTTCGGCTTTCTTGGCTTCTGCGGCTTTCTTCTGCTCGGTCGCCTTGGCGGCCTCTTCGGCTTTCTTGGCCTCGGCGGCTTCGCGGGCTTCCTCAGCTTTTTGAGCAGCGTCTGCTTTCTTTTGTTCCGCAGCCTTCACGGCTTCCTGCTCGACCTTCTTCTGCTCCAGCTGCTCGACCTCGGTCTGCCGCGACGCGGTCTTCTTCGCTTCCCCGGCAATCTTCTGATTGGTCTGGGTGGTCGCTTGGCTCTTGGACTTGAGCTGGTAGAGCGTGGCCTGGACGATCGGCTTGGAGGGTGGCAGCTCAGGCGTCATGGCGAAACTGACGAACAGCATGCCGAACACCAGCACATGCAGGCCGATGGCCCAGACACTGGGCCAGAAGTAGCTTTCCGAGGCGGATGGCTCTCGCTGCTGCATCAGGGCGCCTCGGTAATCAGGCCAACGTTACCGACACCAGCCTTCTGCAACCCGCCCATGGCACCCATGACCGCGCCGTAGTCGACGGACTTGTCGCCACGAATGAAGACCTGGGTCTGCTTGCCCTGGTCGCGACCGGCGGCAATGATCTTGGTCACCGCGCTGGTCATTTCCGGCAAGGTCATGGCCTTGTCCATCTGCTTGTCGGTGTCGACTTCACTGCCGAGGTTCCAGAAGTAAGTCTTGTCGGCCTTGATAGAGATGGTCAGGATCTGCACGTTGTTGTCCTGCGGCAGGGCCTCGCTGGACACCTTGGGCAGGTCTACTTTCACGCCCTGGTTGAGCATGGGGGCGGTCACCATGAAGATGACCAGCAGCACCAGCATCACGTCGATGTAGGGCACCACGTTCATCTCGGCGACCGGCTTGCGTTTGTGGCGAACTCGGGCCATGGGTTTCTACCTGATCACTCTTCGCTGGTGTGTACTTTGCGGTGCAGGATCGCCTGGAACTCGTCGGCGAAGGTGTAGTAACGACCAATCAGTACTTCACTGCGTGCGGCAAAGCGGTTGTAGGCGATGACCGCCGGGATCGCGGCGAACAGGCCGATCGCGGTGGCAATCAGGGCCTCGGCGATACCGGGGGCCACGGTGGCGAGGGTCGCCTGCTGGGCGCTGGCCAGACCGCGGAACGAGTTCATGATGCCCCAGACGGTACCGAACAGGCCGATGTACGGGCTGGTGGAGCCGACGGTGGCGAGGAACGGCAGGCTCTGCTCGAGCTTCTCTTCTTCACGGGAGATGGCAACGCGCATCGCACGGCCAACACCTTCCATCACGGCATCCGGGTCGACACCCGGCTGCTGGCGCAGGCGCGAGAATTCCTTGAAGCCGGCACGGAATACCTGCTCGACACCCGAGTCCGGGTCCGGGTTGCTGCCGGCCTGGCGGTACAGCTTGGACAGGTCGATACCCGACCAGAAGCGCTCCTCGAAGGCATCCAGGGCACGACGACCGGCGCGCAGCATGGTGCTGCGCTGGAAGATCATGACCCAGGACATGACCGAAGCGGCCACCAGGGTGAGCATTACCAACTGAACCACGACGCTGGCATTGGCGACCAGGCTCCACATGGAGGTATGGTCGACGACGTTTGCTTCCACGCTTATTCTCCTGCGTTGGATTGAGTACCCGCACCGTCCGCCAGGAACGCATCGCGCAGTTCTGAGGGAATGGCCCGGGGCTTGAAAGTGTCGGCACGCACGGCGGCCACAAGGAACTGCCCTTCACAGAGCAGCACTTCATCCTTTATTCGCCATACCTGCTGCACGAAGCGCAGGCTGGCGCGATTCAATTCAAGCACTTGCGCGGTTACCCGCAATTCGTCGTCCAGCCGCGCCGGCGCGTGGTAGCGCGCTTCGCTGGAGTGCACGACGAACAGAAGATTGTCACCCGCCAGTTGCGCCTGGGAAAAGCCAAGGTGACGCAGGCGCTCGGTACGCGCTCGCTCCATGAACTTGAGGTAGTTGACGTAGTACACCACCCCACCCGCGTCGGTATCCTCGTAATAGACGCGACAGCGGTGTGCAAACGGTTCCAGCCCATTTTGCGCGCGCATACTCTAGTGCTTACTCCTGAACTTGCCAATCCGCCCAGGCAACTGTTTTTGCCGGGTTAATGTCGTATTGCCAGCGTTTGGTGGGCATGCCTGCGGTAGGACCACGAAATCGCCGGTTCGATCTGTCATTCGTCGTCCTGCGCGGAATATTCCCCGCCTTCACAGAAGCGCCCGGGAATGTTCAGGCCGAAATGCAGGTAGGCGTGACGAGTGACCACGCGGCCTCGCGGGGTGCGCATGATATAGCCTTGCTGGATGAGGTACGGTTCCAGCACGTCTTCAATGGTATGGCGCTCTTCGCTGATCGCCGCGGCCAGGTTGTCCACGCCCACCGGGCCACCGTCGAACTTCTCGATCATGGTCAGCAGCAGGCGTCGGTCGGAATGGTCGAAACCGCGCTCGTCGACGTCCAGCAGGTTGAGCGCCATGTCTGCCACGGCCTTGGTGATTTCGCCCTTGCCGCGCACCTCGGCGTAGTCACGCACGCGGCGCAGCAGGCGGTTGGCAATACGCGGGGTACCGCGCGCACGGCGGGCAATCTCGAACGCACCGGTATCCTCGATCGATAACCCGAGAATGCCGGCCGAACGGCTGACGATGGTCGCCAGGTCCCGATCGCTGTAGAACTCCAGGCGCTGGACGATACCGAAACGGTCACGCAGGGGGTTGGTCAGCATGCCTGCGCGGGTGGTGGCGCCGACCAGGGTGAACGGTGGCAGATCGAGCTTGATCGAGCGCGCAGCCGGCCCCTCTCCGATCATGATGTCCAGCTGGAAGTCTTCCATTGCTGGATACAGCACTTCCTCGACCACCGGCGACAAGCGGTGAATTTCGTCAATGAACAGCACATCGTGCGGTTCCAGATTGGTGAGCATCGCCGCCAGGTCGCCCGGGCGCTCAAGGATCGGCCCTGAGGTACTCTTGACCGAAACGCCCATTTCATGGGCAATGATATTGGCCAGCGTGGTCTTGCCCAGACCGGGCGGGCCGAAGATCAGGGTATGGTCGAGGGACTCGTTGCGACCGCGCGCAGCCTGGATGAACAGCGCCATCTGCTCGCGCACCACCGGCTGGCCGATGTATTCCTCCAGCCGCAGCGGACGGATTGCGCGGTCCTGGACCTCTTCGCGGTCGCGTCCGGAGGCGGCAATCAGGCGGTCGGTCTCGATCACTTGGTAATCATCCCTTTGAGGCTGCGACGGATCAGTTCTTCACTGCTGAGGTTGGCCTTGCCTTCGATGGCGGAAATGGCCTTGCTGGCCTCCTGCGGCTTGTAGCCCAACGACACCAGCGCACTGACCGCGTCTGCCTCGGCCGTGTTGACGCTGGCCACCGGCAGCGGGCCGTCGGACACCAGGGCGAACATCGCCGGCGAGGTTTCCCAGGCCTTGAAGCGGTCCTTGAGTTCGACCAGCAGGCGCTCGGCGGTCTTCTTGCCGACGCCCGGCACGCGCACCAGCACGGCGGCGTCCTGCGCCTGCACGCAGCGCACCAGATCGTCGACTTCAAGCCCGGACATCAACGCCAGCGCCAGCTTCGGGCCAACGCCATTGAGCCGGATCAGCTCGCGGAACAGTTCACGCTCGCGCTTTTCAGCGAAGCCATACAGCAGGTGGGCATCTTCACGCACCACCTGGTGGGTATGCAGGGTCACGACCTCCCCCACCTTTGGCAGGCGATAAAGGGTGGTCATCGGCACTTCGAGCTCGTAGCCCAGGCCATTGACGTCGACAATCAGGTGCGGCGGCTGTTTTTCCGCCAGGGTGCCGCGCAAACGTCCAATCACGTTCCGATCCTTTCTCTGGGGCGCCGGTCAGAAACCGCACAACCCTATCAGCAAATGCTTCGGGCGAACGGGCCACCCGGACAAAATGTGTATCAGCGCATGAAGCGGCTACAGACGCAAGCGCCCGCCGCGTCGCCGCGCCGTGGTCAAACCATGAGGAATCAGGCTGGACCGGGTATGGGCATGGCACAGGGCGATGGCCAGGGCATCGGAGGCATCGACTTGCGGTTTCTGGGTGAGCTTGAGCAGGTGCATGACCATCAACATCACTTGATCCTTGTTGGCCCCACCGGTGCCCGCTACCGCCTGCTTGACCTGGCTGGCGGTATATTCGGCGATCTCCAGGCCCGCTTCTGCGGCGGCAACGATCGCGGCACCACGCGCCTGCCCCAGCTTGAGCGCCGAATCGGCATTGCGTGCCATGAACACCCGCTCGATACCCATGGTCACCGGGCCGTGCTGGCGAATGATCTCGCTGACGCCGCGAAAGACGACGAGCAGCCGATCGTGCAGCTCGCCATCACCGGTGCGAATACAGCCCGAGGTGACGTACTCGCAGCCGCGCGCAGTCTGCCGGACCACACCGAAGCCGGTGATGCGCGAACCGGGGTCGATACCAAGAATCAGAGTCATAACGCCTACAGATATTTACGAATTTGCCGGCCCTATCGCGGGACAAGCCGCATCGGCGCACCGCCGCTCCCACAGGGAGCATGCAAAACCCCTGCGGGAGCGGCGGTGCGCCGATCCGACTTGCCCTGCGATAGCGCCTGTCGCCGAAACTATCAGCCCAGTGCTTCCATGATCTCGTCGGAGATCTGTGCATTGGAGTAGACGTTCTGCACGTCGTCCAGGTCCTCGAGCATGTCGATCAGCTTGAGCACCTTCTCGGCGCCCTCCTGATCCAGCTCGGCACTGGTGGTCGGCTGCATCACGATCTCGGCATCCGAAGCCTTGAAGCCCGCCTCTTCCAGCGCATTACGCACCGCGTAGAAGCTGTTGAACGAGGTGAACACATCGAAGGAGCCGTCGTCGTTGACCACCACGTCGTCGGCATCGGCCTCCATCGCGGCTTCCATCAGCGCATCTTCGTCAACGGCCAGTTCTGCGGCGAAGCTGATCTGCCCCTTGCGCTCGAACAGGTAGGCCACCGAACCGTCGGTGCCCAGGTTGCCACCGCACTTGGTGAAGGCATGGCGCACGGCCGCGGCGGTACGGTTGCGGTTGTCGGTCATGGCTTCGACCATGATCGCCACGCCACCCGGGCCGTAACCTTCATAGCTGAGCTCTTCGACGTTGTCGCTTTCGTTGGTGCCGGCACCCCGGGCCACGGCGCGATCGATGATGTCGCGGCTCATGTTCGCACCCAGGGCCTTGTCCAGCGCCAGGCGCAGACGCGGGTTGGAAGCCGGGTCACCACCGCCCTGCTTGGCGGCGACGGTCAGCTCGCGGATCCACTTGGTGAAGATCTTGCCCCTCTTGGCATCCTGGCGCTCTTTGCGGTGCTTGATGTTCGCCCACTTGGAATGACCAGCCATAACGACTCCAAATCCTTGAAACAGAAACAGGTTCCGCCCCGAAGGGCGGAACGCGTGGAATACGTGGGCGCAGCGCTAGCTACCGATGCGCCCGAGGTCGCAATTACTCGACCTTGGTCTGCTCGCGCAGACGGATGTGCAGCTCGCGCAGGGCCTTGGCGTCGACCAGACCAGGGGCCTGGGTCATCACGCACGCGGCGCTCTGGGTTTTCGGGAAGGCGATCACTTCACGGATCGACTGGGCACCGGTCATCAGCATGACCAGGCGGTCCAGACCGAAGGCCAGGCCACCGTGGGGCGGCGCACCGAATTTCAGGGCGTCGAGCAGGAAGCCGAACTTCTCTTCCTGTTCCGCCGCCTCGATACCCAGCAGACGGAAGACCGCCTGTTGCATTTCTTTGCGGTGGATACGGATCGAACCGCCACCCAGCTCGGTGCCGTTGAGCACCATGTCGTAGGCACGGGACAGTGCAGTGGCCGGGTTGGCCTCCAGCTCTTCCGGGGTGCATTTCGGCGCGGTGAACGGGTGGTGCAGTGCGGTGAAGCTGCCGTCTTCGTTCTCTTCGAACATCGGGAAGTCGACGACCCACATTGGGGCCCACTCGCAGGTCAGCAGTTCGAAATCGTGGCCCAGGCGGATACGCAGTGCGCCCAGGGCTTCGCTGACGACTTTGAACTTGTCGGCGCCGAAGAACACGATGTCGCCGTCGACCGCACCCACGCGATCGAGGATGTTGTTGAGGTTGGCCTCGGGGATGTTCTTGACGATCGGCGACTGCAGGCCTTCGACACCCTTGGCGCGCTCGTTGACCTTGATGTAAGCCAGGCCCTTGGCACCGTAGATGCCGACGAACTTGGTGTACTCGTCGATCTTGCTGCG
Organism: Pseudomonas oryziphila; assembly: GCF_003940825.1. Taxonomy (NCBI): domain Bacteria; kingdom Pseudomonadati; phylum Pseudomonadota; class Gammaproteobacteria; order Pseudomonadales; family Pseudomonadaceae; genus Pseudomonas; species Pseudomonas oryziphila. Next base: position 4,612,234 of record NZ_CP034338.1, read on the forward strand.
CGGCATGCTCGCGCCGCCTGGCACACGCAGGGCGGTGACGCGGCATTTAGGATCGTTTGCCGGGCCGGCGAACACCTTGAAGTCGACGTCCTTCAGCTGGTCGGCAACGTCAACCAGTTCCAGCGGGTTACGCAGGTCGGGCTTGTCGGAACCGTAGCGACGCATGGCCTCTTCGAAGGTCATGTGCGGGAATTCACCGAACTCCAGATCCAGCACTTCCTTGAACAGCTTGCGGATCATGCTCTCGGTGAGGCCCATGATCTCGGATTCGTCGAGGAAGCTGGTCTCGATGTCGATCTGGGTGAATTCCGGCTGGCGGTCGGCACGCAGGTCTTCGTCACGGAAGCACTTGGCGATCTGGTAGTAGCGGTCGAAGCCCGCGACCATCAGCAGCTGCTTGAACAGCTGCGGCGACTGCGGCAGGGCGAAGAAGCTGCCAGCGTGGGTACGGCTCGGCACCAGGTAGTCGCGGGCGCCTTCCGGGGTGGCGCGGGTCAGGATCGGCGTCTCGACGTCAAGGAAGCCATTTTCGTCGAGGAAGCGGCGGATGCTGGTGGTGATGCGCGAACGCAGGCGCAGCTTCTCGGCCATTTCCGGACGACGCAGGTCGATGAAGCGGTAACGCAGACGGGTTTCCTCGCCAACGTCGGAGTATTCGTTCAGCGGGAACGGCGGCGTTTCGGCTTCGTTGAGCACGGTCAGCTGGTAGCCGAGGATCTCGATGGCGCCGGAGGCCATGTTGGCGTTTACCGCGCCTTCCGGACGCTTGCGCACCTTGCCGGTGATCTGTACCACGTATTCGCTGCGCACGCGGTCGGCGGCGGCGAAGGTTTCGGCGCGATCCGGGTCGAATACGACCTGGGCCATGCCCTCGCGGTCACGGATATCGAGGAAGATCACCCCGCCGTGGTCGCGACGACGATGGACCCAGCCGCAAAGGGTGACTTCCTGGCCGTCCAGGCTCTCGTTCAGTTGGCCGCAATAATGGCTGCGCATCATGGTCGTGGTTTCGCTTCTCGTGATTCGTGTATTCGGTGGAGGTCTTCGCCGCCCAAGGGGCTAATACTGCAAGACCCGGTCGGTGCAATTCAACTCAGTCGGCCTTGTCGCCGCCTGCCAGATTCTTTTTTGCCCCGGTCTTGAAGTCGGTCTCGTACCAGCCGTTGCCACTCAGGCGAAAGCCGGGGACCGACAGCAGCTTCTTCAATGCCGGGGCCTGACACGCCGGGCAATCGGTCAGCGGCGCAGCACTGATCTTCTGCAACACCTCCATGCGGTGTTCGCAGGATGCACATTGATAGTCGTAAAGGGGCATGGTGTCTCTCGTCAACCACATTGCAGGCTGCCCACGGCAGCAAAGAGCGGGATTATATATGGTTAACCGGAGCAGTGCAGCCCGCCTGGCGAACAGTGTGAATCCGACGCATCCTGCAGCCAAGCCACGCAGATCACCCGGATCAGGCCACTGAAGTTCCTCACCCCGCCATGGCGCAGGTGCACCTCACGGTCCACATAGGACAGCACAGCACTGACCGAACACCGATTGGCCTGGGCAATCCGTTCAAGGATCCGCCAGTAGACCGCCTCCAGGCGCAGACAGGTTGCAAAACCATTGAGCCGTACCGAACGCGACACCGGCCCGGCCTGCTGCATGTCGAAATCAACCTTGAACGGGTCAATGCGCGGCCGACCACTCCCCTGCCCTTGCCTGCTCCCAGCATTTACTCCTTGCGTAACACCGTACATCGCTTCGCTCCATCGTCACGAACATCCCCGTCCGTCGCTCCGGACAGGGTCCTGGCCGTCAATGAAGCGCTGCCACGCATGCAGATAGCAGCAGCAAAGTCTTCCCCCCAAACGAACAGAGCACGGCACCTTCCCTGGCGCCGCCCCTCCCTTCAATGCTTGCGCAAGAATCAAGCAGCAATTACTTCCCGTCGAGCAATACCCGCAGCATCCAGGCCGTTTTCTCATGCACCTGCATGCGCTGGGTGAGCAAGTCAGCGGTTGGTTCGTCGCTGACCTTGTCCACCACTGGGAAGATACTGCGCGCGGTGCGCACCACCGCCTCCTGGCCCTGCACCAGTTGCCGGATCATTTCATCGGCGACGGGCACCCCCTCTTCCTCCTTGATCGACGAATGGCGCGCATAAAAGGCATAGGAACCCGGCGCGGGAAAACCCAGCGCGCGGATGCGTTCGGCAATGGAGTCCACTGCCAGCGCCAACTCGTTGTACTGCTCCTCGAACATCAGGTGCAGGGTGCGAAACGACGGGCCGGTGACGTTCCAGTGGAAATTGTGGGTTTTCAGGTACAGCACATAGGTATCCGACAGTAATCGGGACAACCCTTCGACAATGGATTTGCGATCTTCTTCACTGATACCGATATCGATTGCCATGACGCTCCCCTCTCCTTAGTAGGCCTGGATGATCAAGCGGGCGCGAGTCACTGTGAGACGTGACTGCGCGACAACCCTACAAACCCTAGCAAGAGATTCCTCGCCACGCAGGCCGCGACGTCCAGCCGGCGCACGCGGTTTGAGATGCCTGCGCCTTTGCTGTTAAATAGGCAGCGTGCCACCCGTGCGGACTGTTATTGCCGGGTGCATAGGCTGGCCTGTCACGTTTTTGCGCTTACACCTCACGCGCACCGTGCAGCCAGCTCATCCTGTGATCGGCCTTATCAATGCGAGCCTAATCAAATGTTCAAGATCGTCCATCTGGTGACGGGCGTGGCTGCCTTGCTGCTATCGCTCATACCCAGCCTCAGAACCGACGCCACACCCCTGCTGCAACAACCCGAGGCCGTATACCTGGCCTTGCTCGGGCTGCTCAACCTGATCCTGGCCCCGGCCCTGCCGCTGTATTACAACGGCATGCGCCAGCAATTGCAGCGCGCGACCAGCATCCTGCTGGTACTGGCCGTAGCCCTGCAGACGCTTACCCTGCTGGCACGCCCGGAACTGGGCAGCCTGCCCGCACTGGCCTGCGCCATCTTCGCCTGCGCCCTGCACCTGGCAGCAGGTTTTGCCCGCACGCCACGCAAAGCCCGCAGCCAGGGCGTAGCGCAAGACGCAGGTCTGCGCGATACCGGTACGGTGAAGTGGTTCAATACCTCGAAGGGCTTCGGCTTCATCTCCCGCGATACCGGTGACGATATCTTCGTGCACTTTCGCGCCATCCGTGGCGAAGGCCACCGCGTCCTGGTCGAAGGCCAGCGCGTGGAGTTTTCGGTGATGCACCGTGACAAGGGCCTGCAGGCCGAAGACGTGGTCGCGGTCTCGCGCCGCTGACCACAGACTCCGCCGCCCTCAATAATGAGGCGGCGGAGCCTCCTCTCCCTCGCTGCCGTACTGGCCGACCATCTCTTCGTAACGCTTGATCAACTCGGCCACCTGCAATTGCAGGCGCTCGATCACCCGCCCCTGTTCGATCACCACGTCATTCAGCGCCTGGATGGTGTCATCCTGGAACGCCTGTCGGGTTTGGAGCTCGACGATCTGCATTTCCAGCGACATGCCTCAGGCCTCCTTGAAGCTTTCACCGAGCAGCGCACGCACACGCTGGCGAATGCCTTCCACCTGTTCCGGCGCATAGTCGATGGCCGGCACCTTGCCCCACACCGGCGCAGGCCAGGCGGCATCGCCGTGGCGACGGACGATGACATGCATGTGCAACTGGCTGACAACGTTACCGAGCGTGGCGACGTTCATCTTGTCGGCGGCAAAGGCATCCTTCAACGCTTCGGCCAAGGCATTGGTTTCCTGCCAGAGCTGCTGCTGATCAACCTCCTCGAGGTCGAAAAGCTCGCTGATGTCGGCACGACGCGGCACCAGGATGAACCAGGGGTAGTTGGCATCCTTGCTCAACAGCAAGCGGCATAGCGGCAGATCGCCCAGCACCAGGGAATCCTGCTGCAGGCGCGAATCGAGAGTGAACACGGCGTACCTCCTGAAAACAATGACGCCCCACAGGGCGAAAACAGGGGCGAAGGATACCCTGCTTCCACTTTTGCCACATCAGCGAGGATGCGCACCCAACAGGCATGCGCCCCCGTTTGAGCCGGCGGCGGTAACACCACGCTACTTTTCGCACCAAAATGATGCCAATCGTCACCGCACCACCACACTTTCTTCACACAAAACACGCAGGATCAACAGTTACGGGTAACACCTTGACTTTGAAGGCAACTGTTGCCAACAAGCAGGACATTGATCTATGGCACACCATAAGACAGGCGCCGCCCCGTGTTTACGGTGATTTCCACCCTACCGCTTCGGCAACTGTGAAAATTTCATCAAACGTTCGTGATTTTGAGCACGCTTGTTGCATTCGTTTGACGCCAAGTCGGCACGACACCTGCATCGTCGGGTGGACGCGACAAATAACAACAGCGGCATCGGATCCACCAGGGAGTTTGCAGGCCACAACTTTGTGATTACGCACTTTTGATGGCTTGACAACAGCGCTGGCGTTGTACGCCCAACTAAACAGGGCGTGATTTGCGACATGGAAATAACTGTACGCGACACGGCCATAAAGTTATCGAAAGGTTGTTTTTGCCCGTATCGCCAAGAATAGTCAGCGTGATATACATTTTCGCCGACATAACAAGAAAGAGCTGCCCCTATAACTAAAACACCTGGGCGCAGCGGTACTCTTCCTAAAAACCAAAGGAGCAAATCACGATGCGCGTGATGAAGTGGAGCATGATCGCCCTGGCCGTAGCAGCAGGGACCTCGCAATTTGCTGTCGCCTCTTCGCAGGATGAATCCAAGGGTTTCCTCGAAGACAGCAAGCTCAACGTCAAGACCCGGATGCTGTATTTCAGCCGTGACTTCCGCAACAACGAGCGCGACGAAGACGGCAACCGTCAGAGCCGCGTTGAAGAAACCGGCCTGGGCTTCCTGGGTACCTACGAGTCCGGCTTCACCCAAGGCACCGTCGGTGTCGGCGTCGACGCCATCGGCATGCTGGGCCTGAAACTGGACAGCGGCAAAGGCCGCGCCGGCACCGGCCTGTTCCCGACCGGTTCCGACGGTCGCTCGCAGGATGACTACTCGAAAGGCGGCGGCGCGGTCAAATTCCGCGTATCCGACACCGTGCTGAAGGTCGGCGACCAGTTCACCGCACTGCCGGTCTTCGCCACCGACGACAGCCGCTTGCTGCCAGAGATCGCCCAGGGCGGCCTGATCACCAGCAACGAGATCAAGGGCCTGACCCTGCACGCCGGTCGCTTCACCAGCCTGACCGCGCAAGCCGAGACCAACCGCGACAGCCTGCACCTCAAGGAAGCTGACGTACTCGGCGGCACCTACGCCTTTACCGATACCCTGAGCACCAGCCTGTACTACTCCAAGGTTGAAGACTACTGGCGCAAATACTACGCCAACATCAACTGGGCACTGCCGATCTCCGACAAGCAAGGCCTGGTGTTCGACTTCAACATCTATGACACCAAGAGCGACGGCGCTGCCCTGGTCAAGGCCTTCGACGGCGACAAACTGGACAACCGTGCATTCAGCCTGTCCGGCGCCTACAACATCGGCGCCCACACCTTCACCCTGGCCTACCAGAAGGTCACCGGTGACGGCGACTACGCCTACGGCGTGGACGGCGGCGGCACCATCTTCCTGGCCAACTCCATTGCCCGTTCCGACTTCAACGCCGAAGACGAGAAATCCTGGCAGGCTCGCTACGACCTGAACTTCGCCGAGTACGGCATTCCAGGCCTGTCGTTCATGACCCGTTACGTCCGCGGTACCGGCGCCAACGTCACTGGCACCGACAACGGCAAGGAATGGGAACGCGACGTAGACGTCAAGTACGTGCTGCAGGAAGGCCCGGCTAAAGACCTGAGCTTCCGCGTCCGTCAAGCTACCTACCGCTCCAGCGATGGCGTTTACTACGGTTCGAGCTCGATCGACGAACTGCGCCTGATCGTCGAGTACCCGCTGAGCATCCTGTAAGCCTGTGCTTGCAACGCTTCGCGAATGAAAAAGCCCGGCCTAGGCCGGGCTTTTTCATGGCTGACACAATCGCACGACTGCTGCATTCTGTACGCTTTCGTCTCGCCCCCGTACAATGCGGGGTCATTTCACATTCAGGCAATCGACACGGCTCACCATGCGCACCAGTCAATATTTGCTCGCCACCCAAAAAGAAACTCCGGCAGATGCCGTGGTCATCAGCCATCAGCTCATGCTGCGTGCCGGCATGATCCGCAAGCTGGCCTCCGGCCTCTACACCTGGCTGCCGATGGGCCTGCGGGTGATGCGCAAGGTCGAGGCCGTGGTCCGCGAGGAAATGAACGCCGCCGGTGCCCTCGAAGTGCTGATGCCAAGCATCCAGCCCGCCGAGCTGTGGCAGGAATCCGGCCGCTGGGAACAGTACGGCCCAGAACTGCTGCGCCTGAAGGACCGCCACAACCGCGACTTCTGCGTCGGCCCGACCCACGAGGAGGTCATCACCGACCTCGCGCGCAACGAGCTGTCGAGCTACAAGCAGCTGCCGCTGAACATGTACCAGATCCAGACCAAGTTCCGTGACGAGATCCGTCCGCGCTTCGGCCTGATGCGCGGCCGCGAGTTCATCATGAAGGACGCCTACTCCTTCCATGCCGACCAGGCTTCCCTGCAGGAAACCTACGACCGCATGCATCTGGCCTACAGCAACATCTTTACCCGCCTGGGCCTGGACTTCCGTCCGGTGCAGGCCGACACCGGTTCCATCGGTGGCAACTACTCCCACGAATTCCACGTGCTCGCCTCTTCCGGTGAGGACGACGTGATCTTCAGCGACAGCTCCGACTACGCCGCCAACATCGAGAAGGCCGAGGCCATCCCGCGCGAAACCGTGCGCCCGGCCCCAACCGAAGAACTGCGCCTGGTCGACACCCCTGACGCCAAGACCATCGCGCAACTGGTGGAAAACTTCGGCCTGCCGATCGAGAAGACCGTCAAGACCCTGATCGTGCATGGCGCCGAAGAAGGCAAGCTGATCGCCCTGATCGTCCGCGGCGATCACGAACTCAACGAAATCAAGGCCACCAAGCTGGAACAGGTTGCCGAGCCACTGGTCATGGCCAGCGAAGCCGAACTGCGCGACGCGATTGGTGCCGGCGCCGGCTCCCTCGGCCCGCTGAACCTGCCGCTGGAATGCATCATCGACCGTTCGGTCGCCCTGATGAGCGACTTCGGCATCGGTGCCAACATCGACGACAAGCACTACTTCGGCGTGAACTGGGAGCGTGACCTGCCGGTTCCACAAGTCGCCGATCTGCGCAATGTCGTCGAAGGCGACCCGAGCCCGGACGGCCAAGGTACCCTGGTCATCAAGCGCGGCATCGAAGTCGGCCACATCTTCCAGCTCGGCACCAAGTACAGCGAGGCGCTCAAGTGCCAGGTGCTGGGTGAAAACGGCAAGCCGGTGGTGCTGTCGATGGGTTGCTACGGCATCGGCGTATCCCGCGTGGTCGCCGCTGCCATCGAGCAGAGCTACGACGACAAGGGCATCATCTGGAACGACGCCCTGGCTCCCTTCCAGATCGCCCTGGTACCGCTGCGCTACGAAACCGACGTGGTACGCGAAGCCACCGACAAGCTGTACGCCGAACTGACCGCTGCCGGTTTCGACGTGCTGCTGGACGACCGCGACAAGAAGACCAGCCCCGGCATCAAGTTCGCCGACATGGAATTGATCGGCATCCCGCACCGCATCGTCGTCAGCGATCGCGGCCTGGCTGAAGGCAACCTGGAATACAAGCACCGCACCGAGCAAGACGCCCAGGCGTTGCCGCTCAATGAAGTGCTGAGCTTCCTGCAGGCCCGTATCCGCCGCTGATAAACCGTTGCGCGAGTGATCATGTCCAAGCGAAGTACCTACACCCTGGGGGGCGCCGCACTGTGCGGCGCCCTGCTCCTCAGCGGTTGCGCCAACCAGATGCCCCAGCGCAGCGACCATGAAGAGCGCGTCGAGCGCAAGCTGCTCGAACACAGTCTGCAGATCGATGTCGGCGAGCCCAAGGTCATGGAGCTTCCGCAACGGCGCGTGCGCATTCACGAACAGCAGCGCTTCGAGGTCACCGAATTCGAGGTGACCCGCCGATACGACCGCTACACGCCCTACCAGCCCTGGCGGGAGATCTACGAGATCCCGCTGGGTGCGGTTGCGGTGGTTGCCGGTATCGGCGCCAACGTGGCCAACGTGTTCGCCCTGGGCAACCTGCCCGAGAGCATGACCCACGACTGGCTCAGCTATGGCGTGGCAGGGCTCAACCCCTTCATGAACACGCCGTCCAACGGCCGGGCGCAACAGAACCTGGCCGGCATCAGCGAAGTCGAGAAGGGCAAGCGCGAAGAGTTCACCAGCGTGCCCTGGAACGAGCGCCTGGTCGAGGTCAAGGCTGGCAAGATGACCCACGAGCTGACCACCGACAAGAACGGTGTTCTACGCCTGAACCTGCTCGACAGCCCGTTCTCCGAGCAGAACCTCAAGCACGTTGGCACCCTGCACTTGCAGGTGGTCGACGAGGACAACGGCGTGCGTGGCGATGCCAGCCTGCTGGTAAGCGGCAACCTGCGTGGCAAGCTGCTGGAAGCGCACGAGCTGATCTTCGATGACCTCGAAGACGACGATGTCGGCCAGTGGGTACATCGGGTCAAGCGCCTCTCAGAGCTGGGCCTGGAAGAGGAAGCCAGCGAGCTGGAGCAGAGCCTGATCGAGCTGACTCGCAACGATCCGGAACTGCAGCAGGACTTCCTCAAGACGTTGACCAAGGAAACCGGCCGCCTGGTCGCCGACCCTGGCGCGCAATGAATGGCTTGACGCAATAACAGCAAGGGGCGCACATCGCGCCCCTTCTTTATGTGTCTTCGAACAACTCCAACTGCTCATGGGCGCCGCGCAGATCACGCAACCTCACACCTACGCCCAGTAAGCGCACGGGCTTGCCCCCGCGCGCGAACGCCTGGCTGAGCAACTGCCGGTAACTATCAAGGCTACGCCCTGCCCCTGCCTGCTCCAGGGTGGTTTGGCTGAAGTCATGGAACTTCACCTTGACGAAAGGCTTGTCGGGCCGGTAGCTACTGTCCATCCGGGCAATCCGCTCGTTCAGGCTGGCCAGCAGGTCGGGGAGTTTTTCCAGGCAACTGGCCAGGTCCGGCAGATCATGATCGTAGGTGTTTTCCACGCTGACCGACTGGCGACGGCTGTCATTTTGCACCGCACGCTCATCGATCCCCCGCGCCAGCCCCCACAAGCGCTCACCGAAACTGCCGAATTCACGGACCAATGCCAGGCGCGACCAATCACGCAAGGATAGGCAGGTATCAATACCCAGCCGCGACAGCTTGTCCGCAGTGACTTTACCTACCCCGTGCAGACGAGCGACCGGCAGCGCGGCGACGAACGCCTCCACCTGATCCGGGGTAATCACGAACAGGCCGTTGGGCTTGCGCCAGTCACTGGCAATCTTGGCCAGGAACTTGTTGGGCGCCACCCCGGCAGAAACCGTGATGTGCAACTGCTGCGCGACACGCCTGCGGATATCTTCGGCAATGCGCGTGGCGCTGCCGGCAAACCACTGGCTGTCACTGACATCCAGATAAGCCTCGTCCAGTGATAAGGGTTCGATCAGCTCGGTGTAGTCACGGAAGATCGCGTGTATCTCGCGCGACGCTTCACGGTAGGCCTCGAAGCGAGGCTTGACGATCTGCAGGTCTGGGCACAGCTTCATGGCATGCCCCGAGGACATCGCCGAGCGCACGCCATAGGCCCGCGCTTCATAATTGCAGGTGGCAATCACCCCACGCTGCCCTGGCTGCCCACCCACCGCCATGGGGCGCCCCACCAGGCGCGGGTCGTCACGCATCTCGATGGCGGCGTAGAAGCAGTCACAGTCGACATGAATGATCTTGCGCAAGGACATGGACGACAGCCAGTACTGTAAATTCATACAGATATTACCCCAAGCCCCATGAACGGAGACAGGGTGTACACGACAATCGGCCTGAAACCCCCGTCAACACTGGGTCAGCCACCGATCTGGCACGCTAAGAGTCTGAACGGGAAAGGTTTTTTTGATTTAAAACTTGACATCGGGAAGGAATTCCTTAGAATTCGATCTCACCGGCGCGGGATGGAGCAGCCTGGTAGCTCGTCGGGCTCATAACCCGAAGGTCGTCGGTTCAAATCCGGCTCCCGCAACCAGATTAAAGAAAAGGCCACTGTTTCGACAGTGGCCTTTTTTATTGATCCCTGAAAAGCATTTCGGATAAACCTTAGAGATTATTAAGCATTAATGCTTGACAGCTTTTGGATAATCCGTAGAATGCGCACCTCTGACGCGGGATGGAGCAGCCTGGTAGCTCGTCGGGCTCATAACCCGAAGGTCGTCGGTTCAAATCCGGCTCCCGCAACCAGATTCTAGAAAGGCCACTGTTTTTACAGTGGCCTTTTTTATTGCCCACGTTCGGCAGTTTTGAAAAGTTCAAGTAAATCAAGCATTTGTGCTTGACAGCCACTCGCTAATCGGTAGAATGCGCACCACTGACGCGGGATGGAGCAGCCTGGTAGCTCGTCGGGCTCATAACCCGAAGGTCGTCGGTTCAAATCCGGCTCCCGCAACCATATCGTCAGAACAAGCCCCGCCTATCGAAAGATAGTGCGGGGCTTGTTGCATTCCGGCTCATCGCATTGAGCCACGCAGACCAGGCGCAGTGCGCCTCCCGCCTCGCCTCCGCGGCTGATCCACATAGCTGAATGAACTATCTTTAACTATCCTGAAACAGATTAACTACATGGGCCGGAGTAATATCTGGACACGTTTTTCCAAAGGGATTTTCACTTGGCCGTAGCTCGCTTGCACCTCGCGCTGATCGCACGGGGTAACCCATGACCGCCCCCACCCCCGAAACCCAGGCACCGCTGACTGCGGCCTTGCCTACGGCTGCACAACGCCTGCCCTGGCTGGAACGCCTGAGCAAGTACCGCCAACCCCTGGGCCTCGCGCTGACCCTGGTGCTGTTCACCATGGGCCTGATTGCCTGCCGTCACCTGTTGAGCGAGCTGGACATCTACGCGCTGCATGACGCCATGCTCAGCGTGCCGTCCAACGCTTTGCTGGGAGCACTGCTGGCTACTGCAGTCGGCTTCCTGATCCTGCTGGGCTACGAATGGTCGGCCAGCCGTTTCGCGGCGGTGCAGTTGCCGCCGCGAACCTTGGTGCTAGGTGGTTTCAGCGCCTTCGCAATCGGTAATGCCATCGGCCTGTCGATGCTCTCAGGTGGTTCGGTACGTTATCGCCTGTATGCCCGCCAGGGTCTGAGCGCTACGGAAGTCGCACGCATGACCGTGTTCGCCAGCCTGTCGCTGGGATGTGCGCTGCCGCCGCTGGCTGCCCTGGCCACCCTCAGCAATCTGCCGGCCGCAGCCACTGCACTGCGCCTGCCCGCGCCGCTGCTGGGCGGGATTGCCGTGGCAGTGCTGGCCTTGACCGCTGCCTTGGTCCTGGGCCTGTACCGTCGCCGCCTGGCAGAGCAACCGCACAAGGACAGCCTGCTGGTTCAGTTCGGCCGCCGCACCCTGCGCCTGCCAAGCGCTCGCCTGGCCGGCCTGCAACTGCTGATCACCGCGCTGGACGTAGCCGCCGCCGCCACAGTGCTGTACCTGCTGCTGCCGGAAGCGCCGCCATTCGGTGCCTTTGTACTGGTCTACCTGCTGGCACTGGCTGCCGGTGTGCTGAGCCACGTACCCGGCGGTGTCGGTGTATTCGAGGCGATCCTGCTGGCCGCCTTTGCCAACCAGCTGGGCGCCGCACCACTGGCCGCCGCACTGCTGCTGTACCGGCTCATCTACGTTGTGCTACCGCTGCTGCTGGCGTGCGTACTGCTGCTGGCCAACGAAGCGCGCCGCCTGCTGTTCGCCCAACAAGCCATCCGCGCGGCTTCCGGGCTGGCTGCACCGGTACTGGCAATCCTGGTGTTCCTCTCCGGTGTGGTGCTGCTGTTCTCCGGCGCCACCCCCGAGATCGACAGCCGCCTGGAACACATGGGTTTCCTGATCCCGCACCGGCTGATCGATGCGTCGCACTTCGGAGCCAGCCTCATCGGCGTGCTGTGCCTGCTACTGGCCCAGGGCCTGCGCCGCCGTCTGTCAGCCGCCTGGCTACTGACCACCGTGCTGCTGCTGGCAGGCGCAGTCCTGTCGCTGCTCAAGGGCTTCGACTGGGAAGAGGCCACGCTCATGTGCCTCACCGCTGCCCTGCTGGCACTGTTCCGCCGTTCGTTCTATCGCCCCAGCAGGCTGCTCGAGCTGCCGTTCTCGCCGGTGTACCTGGTGGCCAGCGCCTGCGTGGTCGGTGCGTCGATCTGGCTGCTGCTGTTCGCCTATCAGGACGTACCCTACACCCACAAGCTGTGGTGGCAGTTCACCCTTGATGCCGATGCCCCACGCGGCCTGCGCGCAGCCATGGGCAGCGCCGTACTTCTGGTGATCGTCTCCCTGACCTGGCTGCTGCGCACCGCGCGCCCGGTGATCCACCTGCCCACCGAAGACGAACTGCAACGCGCCAACCGCATCCTGCTGGCCTCCGACCAGCCCGACGGTGGCCTGGCGTTGACCGGCGACAAGGCCCTGCTGTTCCATCCCAGCGACAACGCCTTCCTCATGTACGCCCGCCGTGGCCGCAGCCTGGTGGCGTTGTACGACCCGATCGGGCCGGCCCAGGAGCGCGCCGAGATGATCTGGCAGTTCCGCGACCTGTGCGACCTGCACCACGCCCGCCCGGTGTTCTACCAGGTGCGCGCGGAGAACCTGCCGTTCTACATGGACATCGGCCTGACCGCGATCAAGCTGGGCGAGGAAGCCCGGGTCGACCTGCGCCGCTTCGACCTCGAAGCCAAGGGCAAGGAAATGAAGGACCTGCGTTACACCTGGAACCGCGGTGGGCGCGACGGCCTGAGCCTTGAGGTGCACGAGCCCGGCCAAGCGCCGCTGGCCGAGCTCAAGGAAATCTCCGACGCCTGGCTCGAAGGCAAGAACGTGCGCGAGAAAGGCTTCTCGCTCGGCCGCTTCAGCCCTGAATACCTGCAGCACTTCCGTATCGCGCTGATCCGTTTTCAGGGCCGCCCGGTGGCCTTTGCCAACCTGCTGGAAACCCACAGCAACGAGCTGGCCAGTCTGGACCTGATGCGCGCCCACCCGGACGCGCCGAAGCTGACCATGGAATTCATGATGGTTGGCCTGATCCTCCACTACAAGAGCCATGACTATGGCCGTTTCAGCCTGGGGATGGTCCCCCTTTCCGGCTTGCAGCCGCGGCGCGGTGCACCCTTGACCCAACGCCTGGGTTCGATGGTGTTCCAGCGTGGCGAGCAGCTGTACAACTTCCAGGGCCTGCGGCGCTTCAAGGACAAGTTCCAGCCGGACTGGGAACCCCGTTACATGGCCGTGCCGGCCGGGCTCGACCCGCTGGTGGCACTGGCTGATACCGCCGCCCTGATCGCTGGCGGCCTGACTGGATTGGTGAAACGTTGATGATCCGACGCTATTGGCTGTACGTACTGATTCCCCTGCTACTGGCCGCCCTGGCCGGCGCTGCTGCCTTCTGGCTGTGGACCCGCCCTGCCCCAGAAGCGCGCCTGGACCACCTGACCTTGGGCGACGGCAGCAGCCTGACCCGAGCCACCCCTGGCGTGCATGCCAAGGCCCGGGTAGCCATCGGCGTGCCACAGGAGCAGGCCTTGAGCGACAAGCAGCTGCTGGACCTGAGCCAGGCCGGCGAAGCTCAACTGGTGCAGGTGATCCTGCCACCGGCCGACTGCGGCAAACAGCAGGCGGCCATGAATGAGGCACTGGCGCAGTTGTCCGACAAACCCACCGTGGTCGCCGGCATCGGCCCCGGCGCCGCCCAGGCCTGGCGCTGGTTGGCCACGCAGGGCGATGACAAGGCCCGCGCCATCTCGGTGGACTTCACCCTTGAACAACCGGGCTGCCAGGTTGCATTGCCCAAATCCGCCGCCCACGGCCACTGGAACGTGGCCTGGAACGACAACCCGGACGATGCCAGTGCCGCCTTCGTACGCGACCAGGCCAACGCCGAGACCAGCATTGCCGACTACGACATCCACCTGCCCCAGGTACTCAAGGCTCAGCTCACCCAAGCCCTGGTCGGCCAGGACGGCAACGCCCTGGCGATCCCGGTAGTCGAAGTCCCGGCCGGGCAGACCACCGACACCGTCACCCTGTTCCTCTCGGGCGACGGTGGCTGGCGCGACCTGGACCGCGACGTCGCCGGCGAGATGGCCAAGCTCGGCTTCCCGGTGGTGGGTATCGACACCCTGCGCTACTACTGGCAGCACAAGACGCCGGAGCAAAGCGCCGCCGACCTGTCCGAGCTGATGCAGCACTACCGCCAAAAATGGGGCACCAAACGTTTCGTGCTGACCGGCTACTCGTTCGGCGCCGACGTACTGCCAGCCATCTATAACCGCCTGCCCGAAGAAGACCAGAAACGCGTCGATGCGGTGATCCTGCTGGCCTTCGCCCGCAGCGGCAGCTTCGAGATCGAGGTCGAGGGCTGGTTGGGCAAGGAAGGCCAGGAAGCCCCGACCGGGCTGGAGATGGCCAAGCTGCCCGCCGCCAAGGTGGTCTGCGTGTACGGTGTCGAGGAAACCGACGAAAGCGGCTGCACCGACAAGACTGCCGTGGGTGAACGCTTGAAGCTGCCCGGCGGCCACCACTTCGACGAGAACTACCCGGCACTGGCCAAGCGCCTGATCAACGAGATCGAGACCCGCCAGGGGAAGTCCAGCGTCGCTGAAAAATGATGTGAAAAGGGGCCGCTATGCGGCCCCTAACTGTTACTAGATCTCGACCTGGGTTCCCAGCTCGATCACCCGGTTCAACGGCAGGTTGAAGAAGCGCAGGTTACCGTTGGCGTTCTTGAGCAGGAATGCGAACAGGTTGCTGCGCCAGCGCGACATCCCCTCCAGCCGCGATGCAATCACCGTCTCGCGGCTGAGGAAATACGTGGTGCGCATCGGGCTGAAATCCAGCTGGTCCAGATGGCACAGTTTCAAGGCCGCCGGCACGTCGGGCTCATCCATGAAACCGAAGTGCAGCAGCACCCGGAAGAAACCGTCGCCATAGGCTTCCACTTCGAAACGCTCGCTCTCCGGGACCCGCGGCTGGTCCTCGCTGACTACCGTCAAAAGCACCACCTGGCTGTGCAGCACCTGGTTGTGCAGCATGTTGTGCAACAGCGCGTGGGGCACGGCGTCCGATCGCGCGGTGAGGAACACCGCTGTTCCCTCGACCCGGTGCGGTGGTTGCACACGGATGCTGGCGATGAACAGCGGCAGCGGCAACGCGCCTTCGTCGATGCGCTCGACCAGGATCTGCTTGCCACGCTTCCAGGTGCTCATCAGCACGAACAGCACGATCCCTGCCAAGACCGGGAAAGCACCGCCCTGGACGATCTTCGGCACGTTGGCGGCAAAGAACAGCCCGTCGACCAACAGGAAGCCCACCAGAATCGGCACCGCCAGTACCGGTGGCCACTTCCACAGCAACAGCATCACAGCCGACACCAGGATGGTGGTCATCAACATGGTGCCGGTCACCGCCACCCCATAGGCCGCGGCCAAGGCGCCGGACGACTCGAAGCCGATCACCAGCAGCACCACGCCGACCATCAGCGTCCAGTTCACCGCACCGATGTAGATCTGCCCCTGCTCGTCGCTGGAGGTGTGCTGGATCTGCATGCGCGGGATATAGCCGAGCTGGATGGCCTGGCGGGTCAGGGAAAAGGCACCCGAAATGACCGCCTGCGAAGCGATCACCGTAGCCATGGTAGCCAGACCCACCAAAGGCAGCAGTGCCCAGCTCGGTGCCAGCAGGTAGAAGGGGTTACGGGCGGCTTCGGGGTTCTGCAGCAGCATCGCCCCCTGGCCAAAGTAGTTGAGCACCAGCGCCGGCAGCACCAGGATGAACCAGGCACGGGCAATCGGCTTGCGGCCAAAGTGCCCCATGTCGGCATAAAGCGCCTCGGCACCGGTCAGCGCCAGCACCACGGCGCCGAGGATGGCCACGCCCATGCCCGGATGAACGATGAAGAAGTTCAACGCCCAGCCCGGGTTGAAGGCCTTGAGCACTTCCGGGCTCTGCGAGATGCCATGCACCCCGAGTGCCCCCAGCACCAGGAACCAGGTGACCATGATCGGGCCGAACAGCTTGCCGATCGTCTCGGTGCCGTGCTTCTGCACCAGGAACAGCGCCACCAGCACCACCAGCGAGATGGGCACCACCCAGTGATCGATGCCGTCGAACGCCAGGCCCATGCCCTCCACCGCCGACAGCACCGACACCGCCGGGGTGATCATGCTGTCGCCATAGAACAGCGAGGCCCCGATCAGGCCGCAGATGACCATCAGCGCGCGCAGCTTCGGATGGCTGGCCGTGGCCCGCCGTGCCAGCGCCGTCAGTGCCATGGTGCCACCCTCGCCCTGGTTGTCGGCGCGCAAGATGAACATCACGTACTTGAACGACACCACCCACAGCAGCGACCAGAGGATCAGCGACAGGATGCCCAGCACCCCATCGTGGTTGACCGGTACGCCATAACCTCCGGTGAAGACCTCTTTGAGGGTGTAAAGCGGGCTGGTGCCGATATCGCCATAGACCACCCCAACAGCTGCCACGAGCAGGCCCAGCGACCGCGTCGCGCCCTGCTTACCCTCGTGCCCGCCCTCGGCGTGACTGCTTGCCTGAACCATCGACCACTCCCGCAGAAGGCCTGTTAGACCGATTGAATTCCCATCCGCGTCGGGGCATCCCATAGGCCCCTGCGCAACGGCGCGAAGCATAGCGCAGCGTTCGTCGTATTTCTGCTGGTCAAGCGACCTTGCGCTCGCTAGAATTGCGCACTTTTTGATCAGAGGCGCGAAAAGCGCCCGCCAGGATCGCCCCCGTTACCGGCCGGGCGACCTGTATTCAATACCGAGGTTAGCCATGTCCACCACTCCCGCCACCCCTAAGGTCGGCTTCGTTTCCCTGGGTTGCCCCAAGGCCCTGGTCGATTCCGAGCGCATCCTGACCCAGCTGCGCATGGAAGGCTATGAAGTCGTGCCGACCTACGAGGACGCCGACGTGGTGGTGGTCAACACCTGCGGCTTCATCGACAGCGCCAAGGCCGAGTCGCTGGAAGTGATCGGCGAAGCCATCAAGGAAAACGGCAAGGTCATCGTCACCGGCTGCATGGGCGTCGAAGAGGGCAGCATCCGTGACGTGCACCCGAGCGTGCTGTCTGTCACCGGCCCCCAGCAGTACGAGCAGGTGGTCAACGCCGTGCACGAAGTGGTGCCGCCACGCCAGGACCACAACCCGTTGATCGACCTGGTGCCGCCACAGGGCGTGAAGCTGACGCCGCGCCACTACGCCTACCTGAAGATTTCCGAAGGCTGCAACCACAGCTGCAGCTTCTGCATCATTCCGTCGATGCGCGGCAAGCTGGTCAGCCGCCCGGTCGGTGAAGTGCTGAGCGAGGCCGAGCGCCTGGTCAAGGCCGGCGTCAAGGAAATCCTGGTAATTTCCCAGGACACCAGCGCCTACGGCGTCGACGTCAAGTACAAGACCGACTTCTGGAACGGCCGCCCGGTCAAGACCCGCATGCTCGAGCTGTGCGAAGCGCTGAGCAGCCTGGGCGCCTGGGTGCGCCTGCACTACGTCTACCCGTACCCGAACGTGGACGACGTGATCCCGCTGATGGCCGCCGGCAAGATCCTGCCGTACCTGGACATCCCGTTCCAGCACGCCAGCCCCAAAGTGCTCAAGTCGATGAAGCGCCCGGCCTTCGAAGACCGCACCCTGGCCCGTATCAAGAACTGGCGCGAACAGTGCCCCGAGCTGGTGATCCGTTCGACCTTCATCGTCGGTTTCCCAGGCGAGACCGAGGAAGACTTCCAGTACCTGCTGGACTGGCTGACCGAAGCCCAGCTCGACCGCGTCGGCTGCTTCCAGTACTCGCCGGTAGAGGGCGCCCCGGCCAACGACCTGGGCCTGGACGAGGTACCGGATGACGTCAAGCAGGAACGTTGGGACCGCTTCATGGCCCACCAGCAGGCCATCAGCACCGCCCGCCTGCAACTGCGCATCGGCAAGGAAATCGAAGTGCTGATCGACGAAGTCGAAGAGCAGGGTTCGGTAGGCCGTAGCTTCTTCGACGCGCCGGAAATCGACGGCAGCGTGTTCATCGATGGCGACCACGGCTTCAAGCCAGGCGACAAAGTGCGTTGCCGCGTCGTTGATGCCGATGAATACGACATGTGGGCAGAGCCAGTCTGACAGCCCGCTGCACTGAAAATACCCCGCCCACTGGCGGGGTATTTTTTTGCATCTATGTTTGTGCAGAGGCCAACGCACACCGGAGTCGCCGAGGATGAAGCCGACGCTGACCCTGCACACCCCCCGCTATGCCGACTACCCGGAACTGGTGCGGATCTGGGAGGCTTCGGTACGGGCTACCCATGATTTCCTCCCCGACGCCTACATCCAACTGTTACGTGAACATGTGCTGTCCCAATATCTGGATGCAGTGATGCTGGTCTGCTGCAAGGACCGTGACCGCCGCATCCTTGGCTTTGCCGGCGTGGCCAATGGTCGCGTCGACCTGCTGTTCGTCGCTCCCGAACATTTCGGCCGGGGCGTCGGCCAACTTTTGCTGCGTCACGCAGTGGCAGAACTGAATGCCGAACGCCTGGACGTCAACGAACAAAATCCCCAGGCCCTTGGCTTCTACTTGCACGAAGGCTTCGAGGTCATTGGCCGCTCGGCAACGGACGGCCTGGGGCAGCCTTATCCACTGCTGCACATGCGACGGGTCCGTGCAACGCCGTGAAGCGCTGCCTACGAGGTAGCGGTTGTTTGCCGAAATGGCGCAAATGACACCAATTTGCAGCCCCAAACCTACCGGGGCAGGTACAATGAGCGCTTTCCCTGCCCTGCGAACTCATTGTCCATGTCCGAGCCTATCCGCCTGTCCAAACGCCTCATCGAACAGCTTGGCTGCTCGCGCCGAGAGGCCGAGCTGTACATCGAAGGAGGCTGGGTCACGGTCGATGGCGAAGTGGTCGAGCAGCCGCAATTCAAGATCGTCGACCAGCGCGTGGAACTGCTGCCTGGCGCCCGCGCCGAAACCCTGGAACCTGTGACCTTGCTGCTCAATCAGCAAGCTGGCCAGAACGTGACAATCGCCCAGGCAGGCATGTCCATGGCCACCCTCAGCGAAGCCCACCGCGAAGGCCTGCGCCCGCTGCACGGCCACTTCACCCGCCAGGACTGCATCGCCCCACTGCTGCCGGGCGCCAGCGGCCTGCAGGTGTTCACCCAGGACTGGCGCGTCAGCCGCAAGGTCGACGCCGACCTGCGCCGCCTTGAGCAGGAATACATCGTCCAGGTCAGCGGCGAGGCCAAACCTGGTGCGCTGGAACGCCTGGCCCGCGGCGTGGAGCGCAAGGGCGTGGAGCTACCCAAGGCCAAGGCCAGCTGGCAGAACGAACAGCATCTGCGCATGGTGTTGAAGAACCCACAACGCGGGCAGATCGAGGCGCTGTGCGAAACCGCTGGCCTCAAAGTGCTGGGCATGCGCCGCATCCGCCTGGGCGGCGTGTCGATGGGCAAGCTGCCAGCCGGGCAATGGCGCTATGTCGCCGCCACCGAACGCTTCTAGCATTACTGCCGCGCGCACAGGTGCGGCACTTGAACAGGATTTGCTGCAATGAACCATAACGATGTCATGCGTAGCCTGCGCTACATGATCAAAGCCAACGACCAGAAAATGGCCGAGATCATCGGCCTGGCCGGCCTGCAGGTAACCGCAGAGGCGATTGCCGGCTATGTGAAGAAAGAAGAAGAGCCCGGCTTCGTGCAATGCCCGGACAAGGTCATGGCCTATTTTCTCGACGGCCTGGTGATCCACCGCCGCGGCCGCGACGAAAGCCGCCCGCCACAACCTGTCGAATTGCCGGTGACCAACAACACCATTCTCAAGAAGCTGCGAGTGGCCTTCGAGCTGAAGGAAGACGACCTGCACGCGGTGCTCAAGGCGGTCAACTTCCCGGTGTCCAAGCCCGAACTGAGCGCGCTGTTCCGCAAGGTCGGCCATGACAACTACCGCCCTTGCGGCGACCAGTTGCTGCGCAACTTCCTCAAGGGCCTCACCCAGCGCGTGCGTGGCTGATGCAACACACCGTCTCGCCGGTCGGCATCGTCCGCTCCTGCTTCAAGGAGAAGTTCGCCATCCCGCGCCAGCCGCAACTGGCGCCAGCTGCGCGAGGCGTGCTCGAACTGCTGCCGCCGTTCGACCAGGGCGACGCGGTAGAGGGATTGGAGCAGGTCAGCCACGTTTGGCTGTTGTTCCTGTTCCACGAAGCGCTGGAGGACAAGCCACGGCTGAAAGTGCGCCCGCCGCGCCTGGGCGGCAACAAGAGCATGGGGGTGTTCGCCACCCGCGCCACCCATCGCCCCAACGGCATCGGTCAGTCGGTGGTGCGCCTGGAAGGCGTCGAGCCTGGGCGCTTGCTGCTGTCAGGCATCGACCTGCTCGACGGCACGCCGGTGCTGGATATCAAACCCTACGTGCCTTATGCCGATAGCATCCTGGAGGCGACCAACCAGATGGCTGGCGCGGCACCAGCGCCCATCGCCGTACAGTGGAGTGAAAGCGCCCTGCCACAGGCTCGCGAGCATGCGCTGCGCCTGGATGAGCCACTGGTGGCGTTGATCGAACAATGTTTGGCACAGGACCCGCGGCCTGCCTATCAGGTACCGCCCGTCGAGCGGGTTTACGGGGTGAAGTTCTGGGATGTGCAGGTGCGCTGGCACTACCCTCATCCTGATCGGATCCGGGTGCTGGAGGTCGTGCGGGATTGTTGAGCCTGCACCGGCTTTGCTGAATCCAGGCATAAAAAAACGCAGGCCAAGGCCTGCGTTTTTCGTTTGCCGCGCTCGCCTTACTTCTCGACGAAGGCGCGCTCGATCAGGTAATCACCCGGCTCGCGCATGCGCGCAGAGATCTTCAGGCCGAAGCTGTCCAGCACTTCGCTGGTCTCGTCGAGCATGCTCGGGCTGCCACAGATCATCGCGCGGTCGTCCTGCGGGTTGATCGGTGGCAGGCCGATATCGCTGAACAGCTTGCCGCTGCGCATCAGGTCGGTCAGACGGCCCTGGTTCTCGAACGGCTCGCGGGTCACGGTCGGGTAGTAGATCAGCTTGTCACGTACGGACTCGCCAAAGAACTCGTTCTGCGGCAGGTGCTCGGTGATGAACTCGCGGTAGGCGACTTCGTTCACGTAGCGCACGCCGTGGACCAGGATCACCTTCTCGAAACGCTCGTAGGTCTCGGGATCCTGGATGACGCTCATGAATGGCGCCAGGCCAGTGCCGGTGCTCAGCAGGTACAGATGCTTGCCCGGGTTCAGGTCGTCAAGCACCAGCGTGCCGGTAGGCTTCTTGCTGATGATGATCTCGTCGCCTTCCTTCAGATGTTGCAGCTGCGAGGTCAGCGGACCATCCGGCACCTTGATGCTGAAGAATTCCAGGTGCTCTTCCCAGTTCGGCGACGCGATGGAGTAGGCGCGCATGAGCGGGCGGCCGTTGTCCTGCTGCAGGCCGATCATCACGAACTGACCGTTCTCGAAGCGCAGGCCCGGATCGCGGGTGCACTTGAAGCTGAACAGGGTGTCGTTCCAGTGGTGAACACTGAGGACACGTTCGTGGTTCATGTTGCTCATCGATGGGGCTCCTGAAGAAAAACGCAGCGCGCACAAGGCGCACAGTTGCGCGATAGTTTAGGGGCAGCGACAATATCTGTTAACTGAATTATCAAGATATGTGTTATCGGTTATATAGATATGCGATTTACACTTCGTCAACTTCAGGTCTTCGTCGCCGTCGCCCAGCACCAGAGCGTGTCCCGGGCTGCGGGCGTGCTGGCCTTGTCGCAGTCAGCCGCCAGCACCTCGATCACCGAACTGGAGCGCCAATCCAGTTGCCAACTGTTCGACCGCGCCGGCAAGCGCCTGAGCCTCAACGCCCTGGGCCATCAGTTACTGCCCCAGGCAGTGGCCCTGCTCGACCAGGCCAAAGAGATCGAGGACCTGCTCAATGGCAAGTCCGGCTTCGGCTCGTTGGCGGTCGGAGCCACCCTGACCATCGGCAACTACCTGGCCACCCTGCTGATCGGCAGTTTCATGCAGGTACACCCGGAGAGTCAGGTCAAACTGCACGTGCAGAACACTGCGCATATCGTGCAACAGGTCGCCCACTATGAAATTGACCTGGGTCTAATCGAAGGTGATTGCAACCACCCTGACCTGGAAGTACAGCCCTGGGTGGAAGATGAACTGGTGGTGTTCTGCGCCCCACAGCACCCACTGGCCAAAGTCGGCCACGCCAGCATCGAGCAGCTCTCCCATGAGGCCTGGATTTTGCGTGAACAGGGTTCTGGCACACGCCTGACCTTCGACCAGGCCATGCGCCATCACCGCGCCAACCTCAATATTCGCCTTGAACTGGAACACACCGAAGCGATCAAGCGCGCGGTGGAGTCAGGCCTGGGGATCGGCTGCATTTCGCGCCTGGCCCTGCGCGACGCCTTCCGCCGCGGCAGCCTGGTGCCGGTGGAAACCCCGGCCCTGGACCTGGCGCGGCAGTTCTATTTCATCTGGCACAAGCAGAAGTACCAGACCTCGGCCATGCGCGAGTTCCTCGAACTGTGCCGCAGCTTCACCGCAGGCGTGCAGCGTAGCGACGAAATCGTCCTGCCGCCGATCGCCTGAAGGTCAGCCCAGCAGGATCACGCCCCACACCACCGCCACCATGGACATCGCCACCAGTTGCGCGGCGCTGCCCATGTCCTTGGCGTTTTTCGACAGTGGATGGCGCTCCAGCGAAATACGATCGATGGCCGCCTCCACCGCCGAGTTGAGCAGTTCGACGATCAGCCCCAGCAGGCACACGGCAATCAGGATCGCCCGCTCGACACGGCTCACCGGCAGCCAGAAAGCCGTCGGGATCAGCAGCACATTGAGCAACACCAGTTGGCGGAAAGCGGCTTCGCCCTTGAAGGCGGTACGCAGGCCGTCCAGCGAGTAGCCGGCAGCATTGAAAATCCGTTTGAGGCCGGTCTGGCCCTTGAATGGCGACATGTGTCACTCACTTCATCGATGAAAGCCTGGCAGGCTAATCCGACACTGGTCAAAAAAGCGTGAAGGCGCAGGGACTTAGCTGGCGGAAACCGATTCAAGTTGTTGCAACAGCAACGCGGCCTGCGTGCGCGTGCGCACCCCGAGCTTGCGGAAGATTGCAGTCACATGGGCCTTGATGGTCGCTTCCGACACGCTCAGCTCATAGGCGATCTGTTTGTTCAGCAGGCCTTCGCAGACCATGGTCAGCACCCGGAACTGCTGAGGGGTTAGGCTTGCGAGCCCCTCGCTGGCGGCCTTTGCCTCTGCCGATACATCGACCTTCTCGAATGCCTGGGGTGGCCACCAGACATCGCCATCGAGCACGTTGCGTACCGCTTCCTGGATCTTGCTCAGCTCGCTGGACTTGGGAATGAAACCACTGGCACCGAACTCACGGGATTTCACCACGACCGCCGCTTCTTCCTGCGCCGATACCATCACCACCGGGATTTGCGGGTACTGCCCACGCAACAGGACCAGGCCAGAGAAGCCATAGGCACCGGGCATGTTCAAGTCCAGCAGGACCAGGTCCCAATCGGACTTTTCCGTCAGGCTGGCTTCCAGTTCGGCGATGCTCGCCACTTCAACCAGCCGCACGTCCGGCCCGAGGCCGAGGGTAACGGCCTGGCGCAGTGCGCTGCGAAACAACGGGTGGTCATCGGCAATCAGGATTTCGTATGTGGCCATCGATCTATGGATCCTGTTCTGTGCCAGGCGCGGGGATACGGGATACACCTGGCAGGCAACTCAAGGCGCGAACGGCAGGGCCGCCGGCCGGGACGGCACGGCGAAGTCCGGGGTAACAGCAGCTTCGTCGTGCCCGAATCGGCGCCAAGGATGACGAGCACGCACCGAGTGGTCAAGCCAATTGCCCGGTCGAACCCACCTCCCTGGCTGCCAGCCCCGTCAGTATGAACCAATCCGCAGCGCCCGCCCCTTGGACTATAGGAAGGTATGCAAACGCTGGTGTACCTCATCCTGCTCGTCGAGCGGCAGGCGTCGCTTGCCACTGAGGTAATGCAGGCTGAACACATCCAGATAGGCATCCAGGGCCTGCGAAGCCTGGCTGTCGCCGGCCAGGTCCAGGCACATGGCCGCCACTTCCGCCGTGCAGAAATGGTCGTCGCGCTTGGAACGACGCAGGCGATAGCGCGACATTTGTTCGGCCTGCAGGCTCAGTACCGGGAATTTGTCGAGGTACGGGCTCTTGCGGAACATCTTGCGCGCTTCGGTCCAGGTGGCATCCAGCAGGATGAACAGCGGGCGCTTGCCCGGTGCACAGGCGACCTCGCTGACCACCCGCTCCTGGGCGACGAACTCACCAGGGAAGACGATATAGGGCTGCCACTGCGGATGTTCCAGCAGCGCCAGCAAACCCTCGTCCACCGACGTGCGCAGCCAGCCGAAGGCCGAGGTGTCCTCGATCAGGTCGGCGATCAGCCAGCCAGTATTGGTGGGTTTGAGTGGCTCGGTGTCATGCATCAGCAGGCACATGCCGGACTCGGCCTGCACCCTGGGCTTCCAGGCACACAGGCAATGCGTGGCGATGACCCGGCACTGCGGGCAGCGTTCGGCACGCGAGCCGCGGGCGACGAAAGGTTTGATGCTGCGGGCCAGACGCTCGGCGCGCAGCCGCGCTACCGCATGGCTCATGGCTGCAGGCCTTGGCGTTGAGAAGGGACGAACACAAAAAACGACTCTACGGATGACAAGGCGCCAGTCTACCAGAGGCGGCGTCATTTGCCGTGCAGCCCCGCCTGCGGCTCCTTTATAATCGCCGGTTGTGGCGGCCGGAAACACCGAGTTTCAGGGAACGCCGCCTGCCGGCGCAGGTCAAAGCGCCAGTCATCGAACCAGGAGAGATCCATGCTGCGTCTAATTGCCCCGACCCTGAGCCTGCTGCTCGCCCTGCCCCTGGCTGCCCAGGCCGCCTCCAAGCAGGAATACGAGCTGAAACAGACGCTGGAGAAGGTCGCCAAGGAAAGCAGCGTCGGCACCCCACGCGCCATCAACGAAGATATCCTCGACCAAGGCTATACCGTCGAAAAAGGCAAGGCGCTGGTCAACCACCTCAGCGTGCGCGAAAGCCATGCCGAACGCATGCGCGCCAACCCGCAGCAGGTACGCAGCCAGCTGGGCGACAGCGTTTGCCGCAATACCGGCTACCGCCAACTGATGTCCAAGGGCGCAGTGCTGGTCTATCGTTTCACCGTCTACAAGACCAACCAGCCCATCATGGATCAGGCCTTCGATGCCGCCAGCTGCGTGGCCGGCAACAAGAAGAAGTGACTCAGGCCATCTGATCGCTAGCGCGCCGTTGCTCTTCGTCGGCGCGCAATTCGGCCAGCAAGGCTTGTAGATAACGTGATTGCCGCTCTGCACCTTGCAGTCGACGCAGGCATTCACCTTCAAGGCTCAGGTGATGGGCCTGCGCCTCGCGCGCCAGCAACTGAAACAGTTGCCCATCTACCTCGATCACCAGTCGATGCATACCGCCACCTCCCGCGTCGCGCTTTTACTCCCCTCCAGTAAACCAAAGCCCCGTAAAGGCTGGGCCTGACCTGACCGACGGCCCGCTTGCAGGGCGGGCGGCGCAATGGCGCGCCAGCGTCTAGATTGATAACGAGACCCACAACAACGACAACAAGATGGAATTGCCACTGCATCATGGCCTTGAAGGCCTACTGCAATGCTCGGGGTGCACACTCGAGCCATAGCAGCCAGCGGCACACGCAGTGCCGCGGCCGGGACACACCATCGACCCGGTCAGAGGTTTTGCTGCAGAAGGAGACGTTGAATGCCTTACCAACCGAATGAGCTTCTGTTCAACCATTTCAGAGACCAGGGTATCGACCTGGGCAACATCGACAAGCAACTGCAGCTGGTAGCCCCGAACAGCCCCAACCTGCCGTTGTACCGCGACATGATGCTGACCATCCTGCGCATGGCTCATGACGACCGCAACCGCTGGAACGCCAAGATCACATTGCAGGCCCTGCGTGAGCTCGACCAGTCGTTCCGCACCCTCGAACGCTACAAGGGACGGCGCAAGGTGACGGTCTTCGGCTCGGCGCGCACCCCGCTGGAACACCCGATGTACGCCCTGGCCAGGGAGTTGGGCGCGACGCTGGCACGCTCCGATTTAATGGTCATCACCGGTGCCGGGGGTGGCATCATGGCCGCTGCCCACGAAGGCGCCGGCGCCGACCACAGCCTGGGGTTCAACATCACCCTGCCCTTCGAGCAGCATGCCAACCCCACGGTCGATGGCACCGACAAACTGCTGCCGTTCCACTTTTTCTTCATTCGCAAGCTGTTTTTCGTCAAGGAAGCCGACGCGCTGGTGCTGTGCCCCGGGGGTTTCGGCACCCTCGACGAAGCCCTGGAAGTGTTGACCCTGATCCAGACCGGGAAAAGCCCGCTGGTGCCTGTGGTGCTGCTGGATTCACCCGGCGGCAGCTTCTGGCGCGACTGCCTCGATTTCATCAGCCGTCAGTTGGAAGAGAACCGCTACATCCTGCCCAGCGACCTCAAGCTGGTGCGCCTGGTGCACAGTGCCGACGAGGCCGTGGACGAGATCAACCAGTTCTACAGCAACTACCACTCCAGCCGCTGGTTGAAGAACCAGTTCGTCATCCGCATGCACCATCCGCTCAGCGAAGCGGCGTTGCATGACGTCGAGGAAGGTTTCGCCGACTTGCGTCTAAGTGGCCGTTACCACCAGCAACCGGACAGTGGCGCCGAACATGAGGAGGGGGATTTCAGCCACCTGACACGCCTGACATTCGCGTTCAATGGCCGCGACCAGGGGCGCCTGCGTGAGCTGGTGGACTTTATCAACTTGCCGGAAAACTGGGCCAAGCCCCAGCCGATGCACACCACCCAGCGGGCGCGAGAAGCGTTGAAGGTGAGCTGAACGCAAAATGCCCTGCATGGCTCCCCCTTCAGGAAGCCATGCAAGGCATCAGTAGTCGTCGAGATCCCGACCGCTGAGCAGCCGCCCGATCATCTCCATGGAAAAACCACGGTAAGCGAGAAAGCGCGTTTGCTGCCCACGGCTGCGTGGGTCATGTGGGCGCTGACCGGCGAACTTGCGCTGCCAGACATCTTGCAACTGCGCCGCCCAGTCCACCTCGCTTTCACGCAGGGCCTGGTCAATGTCACTGCGGGCAAGCCCACGCTGCCCCAGCTCCTCGCGAATACGCGCGGGGCCGTAGCCAGCACTGGATCGGTAGCGGATAAAGCTTTCGAGGTAGCGGGCCTCACTGAGCAGCCCTTCTTCGGCAAGCCGATCGAGCGCGGGCTCGATCAGCTCATCCGTTGCGCCGCGCTGACGCAATTTGCGCGTCAACTCCACGCGACCATGCTCGCGGCGTGCAAGCAGGTCCATGGCTGTCCGCCGCACGGCGACCGGGGTGTCGAGTACGGCGGACATGGGGCAGATCAATAACCGGCGTCGGCGTCAGCCATGTCGTCGGCATCAGCCTCAACGGCAGCGGCCTTGCCAGCAGCGGCGACGGCGCCAGCAGTGAGCAGCTTCTCGCGGATCTGCTTCTCGATCTCGGCACCGACGGCCGGGTTTTCTTGCAGGTACTTGGCGGCGTTGGCCTTACCCTGGCCGATCTTGTTGCCCTGGTAGCTGTACCAGGCACCGGCCTTCTCCACGAAGCCGTGAGCAACGCCCAGGTCGATGACCTCGCCGTTACGGTAGATACCCTTGCCGTAGAGAATCTGGAATTCGGCTTGACGGAACGGCGGCGAGACCTTGTTCTTGACGATCTTGACGCGGGTTTCGCTACCCACCACCTCGTCGCCTTCCTTGACCGCGCCGGTACGGCGAATGTCCAGACGTACCGAAGCATAGAACTTCAGGGCGTTACCACCGGTGGTGGTTTCCGGGCTACCGAACATCACACCGATCTTCATACGGATCTGGTTGATGAAGATGACCAGGCAGTTGGCGTTCTTGATGTTACCGGTGATCTTGCGCAGCGCCTGGGACATCAGACGCGCCTGCAGGCCGACGTGCATGTCGCCCATCTCGCCTTCGATCTCGGCCTTGGGTACCAGTGCAGCCACGGAGTCGACGATGATCACGTCGACCGCGTTGGAGCGCACCAGCATGTCGGTGATTTCCAGGGCCTGTTCGCCGGTGTCCGGCTGCGAAACCAGCAGGTCGTCAACGTTGACTCCCAGCTTGCCAGCGTATTCCGGATCGAGGGCGTGCTCGGCGTCGACGAAGGCGCAGGTGGCGCCGTTCTTCTGGGCTTCAGCGATGACCGACAAGGTCAGCGTGGTTTTACCGGAGGATTCCGGACCGTAGATCTCGACGATACGGCCCTTGGGCAGGCCGCCGATGCCAAGGGCGATATCCAGGCCCAGGGAGCCGGTGGAGATGGAAGGGATGCCTTGGCGCTCGTGGTCGCCCATGCGCATGACGGCGCCCTTGCCGAATTGGCGTTCGATCTGACCCAGGGCCGCAGCCAAGGCGCGCTTCTTGTTGTCGTCCATTGAAATCCTCACGTGTTCGACTTGGCCCTGACGGCCGGAATAACTGTATAAGTAGCCAGTATTATTCCACAGGGATTCGTTTCCGCAAACCCCCGCTTGGCGATTTACTCCGCGCCAAGCTGTAACAAGCCGTCTAACGCGGCGATTACCGTCTGTCGGCGCACCGCTTCGCGGTCACCTTCGAAGTGACGCCGTTCGCTGCGGACATGGGCCCCATCGGCCCAGGCCAGCCATACCGTGCCCACCGGTTTGGCCGGCGAGCCCCCATCAGGCCCGGCCACACCACTGACCGCCACGGCAAAGCGTGCGCCGCTGGCCTGCTGGGCCCCGCGCGCCATCGCCTCGACCACCTCCTGACTGACCGCGCCCACCTCGGCGAACAACGGTTGCGGGACGCCCAACTGACGGGTCTTCTGCGTATTGGAATAGGTGACGTAGCCCGCCTCGAACCAGGCCGAGCTGCCGGGGATACGGGTAATGGCCTCGGCGATGCCACCCCCGGTGCAGGATTCGGCGGTGGTCACCTGGGCATTGAGGCGTCGCAGGTGCTCGCCCAGGCGGGTGGAAAGCGCGGTGATCGGGTCCATGACGGGCTCCTGAGTGAATGCCGCCCTACCCTAACACCCGGCAAGGGCTCACCGCGACAAGGCACGAACATAGTCCTGGCAGGCGCGCAGGGCGATCAGTCCGCGGTCGCCGCTGTCGGTGATGGCGATAATTCGTCGAGCATGCGCTGGGTCAAGTCGGGCGCGTACGGGACCATGATCCAGGCCGCTGGCGGCGGTGGCGGCAGGCACTGCGCCACAGCTGGCGCCGCGCTCGACCAGGACCGACAGGCGCAGATCGGCAGTAGCAAGGCGGTCACGCAGGCGAGCCTGAGTCTGTTGCGCATCGGTAAGCTCCTGGAAATGTCTCGATTCACTCTCGTGCAGGCGTTGCTCCACCCCCTGGCGCTGTTCACGCTCGGCGAGCAGCAGGCCATGCAGCGCCTCGGCCTGATCCAGCCGTTGCTGCACCAGCTGCTGCTCCTGCTGTGCCAGCAACCGCCCATAGCGCCAGGCCTGCAGTTGCCAGGCCAGCGCCGCCCCCAACAGCAGGAGCAGCGCGCAAAGCCCGAGCTGCCAGCGGCTCAACACAGCACCTCACGGGCTCGCTGCCACAGCAGCAGGCGATCGGAAAGGCCATTGAGGCCGCCGTTGATGTGGCGGGTGATGCGATTGAACTCACCTTGGTCGGCCAGCGCGTTCAGCCCGCGCGAGTGCCAGAACCAGGCCGCCGATTCGCAGGCCCAGCGTGGTTGTTCTAGCATCTGCGGCTGCGCCAGGAGGCGTTCGTCACCGAACAAGGCGCGGCTGCAGGCCTGGTAGTTGTTGCGGCCGGTCACCTGGATGAGGCCGCGGCCACAATAGCGCTGGCCGTCGCCATCGGCCTCGGGCGTGTTGCCCAGGCGCAGGGCCAGGCTGCCGGTGTCATAGCGTGCCAGGTAACGGTCGCCACCCAGTTCCTTGACGTAGCGCAGTTGGCCGGACTCATGGCCGACCTGGGCAAGAAACGCGGCGACACGCTTTGGATGGTCGATTTCCCAACGGGCCATGGCCTCATTGAGCGCCGGCAGGAAGGCTGTGACCCGCTGGCCGGCTGCTGGATAGATTTCTTTCAATTGCGGTTCGGTTAACACCATCGATGGCGGCTCCATTGCGGTCTGATCGAATGGCGGCCAGTGCCGCCGGTGATTCGCTCAGGGGCGATGGCTCGAAGCGCATGGCTTTCACATGATTCAACGTGCGGCAGCGGCCACATTTGATCTGGAGCTCGGAAGCGGGCGTGATGCGGGCCAGCAGCTTGCGGCACTGGCCACAGCGAAAATCGATGAACATAGGCGCAGGTCCTGGCGGGTTGACCACTGATGTCGGCTTGGGCGGCCTTGCATTCAAAGGCACGCCTGCGCCGACTATAGAAAGCCTGCCGCCACACGGGCATCGGGAACCTTCACCCTGTGCACTGGGCCTTGAGCGACGTCGCGCGACGCGGCGCCGCGCCCTTGGCCCTGGCCTTGCCCTGCCGGCCACCGCTGCACTGCACGGTGGTGCGCCAGCCACTGCTGGTGAACACCTGCTCCACCGACTCGATCAGGTATGGCCCATCGAGTCCGGCCAGAAACCCTCGGGCGTCGATTTCGCGTTCGGCGAACAGGTCGGTACGCCCGGGCATGTCCAGTCGCACACTGGCGGTATCGCGGTTGAAGCTAGCCAGGCGCGCCTTCGCGGCCTGTTCGGCTGCGGCCCGATTGGGGTACAGATGGCGGTCGGTGTGCACCGCCTGCAAGCCATCCGGGGCATCGCCGTTGGCCAGTTCCACGGCCTGCATGCGACCGCTGGCACTGTCCATATGACGGGTGCGAACGGCCTTGTGGGTGCTCCTGTCAGCCAGGCGGAACTGCCACTGGCTAACCTCGTCGCGAGCGATAGTGACCACACCCAAGGCCTTGCCGCTGGCGCTCTGTCGCCCCTGACGCGGGAGCACCAGCAACTGGCCATTGGCGAGTTTTCCGGTGCAGTCGTGCAGGCGGGCCAGGCGCGTGATGAAGTTGTAATCCGACTCGCTGTACTGGTCGACACGCGGT
Organism: Pseudomonas oryziphila; assembly: GCF_003940825.1. NCBI lineage: Bacteria > Pseudomonadati > Pseudomonadota > Gammaproteobacteria > Pseudomonadales > Pseudomonadaceae > Pseudomonas > Pseudomonas oryziphila. The sequence continues at coordinate 4,643,613 of NZ_CP034338.1, forward strand.
ATCTGCACCGTCACCGGGCATACCGCCTGCCAGCCGTTGCGGGCAGCGATCTCGGCGACGATGCGCTGCAGTGTCACATTCTCCCAACTGCCGCTGCGGATGGTCTTGCCACTGCCGCGCAAGTCGCAGGCCTTGCCACGGATCACCAGGGTGTCGGGCGGGCCGGACAGTTCCACCTCGTCTACGGTGTAACGGCCCAGGCGGTTCAGGGGCTGCCCGGCATAGCCGAGCAACACCTCGAGCACCGCCCCCCGGGCCGGCAACGCAACGGCGCCGTCACGGGCATCGATGCGCAGTTCGAACTCGTCCGATTCAAGGCCCGGTTTGTCGGTGGTACGCATCAGCAACAGGCGATCGTTGATCAGCGCGGTGATGTCCTTGCCATCGGCCTGGATGCTGAACACAGGTTTCATGATTCTGCCTCCCTGGGGGCTACGCTGCGCGATCGGCACCGTAGCCCCCTGTCAGTCCCACAGTTGAAGGGTATTGCTCGCCACCACAGGCCGTTCCGGCAGCACGATCCTTACCCCGGCGCGAAACGGCTGGGCCTCGTCCGCGAGCCCCTGGTTGGCATCCAGCACCGCCTCGACCATCCCTTCGAGCTGCCCGTAGTAGTGCTGGCAGAGGGTGTCGAGCAGGTCGCCTTCAGACGTTATGCAGATCCTGGCCATAGCTCACGAACTCCAGTGAAAAGCCTTGTTTGCGTGGAATGCCGCCGGCCTGCAGCAGGCTTTGCTCCTCTTCGATACTGGTCAGGCACCAAGTGCCAAGTACCTCGCCATAGCCACTGGTCAACGACAGCGGCAACAACTGGCGACCAATGCTGCGCAGGGTCTGCAGCTGGCCAAGGCCACCCTTGAAGCCGGGGAAGATCGCCCCGCGGATACTGATGCTTTCTTCGCCCAGGCTGACCGCCTGCTGTGCGCTTTCGCGGCTCAGGCGCTCCTGCCCGGCCCAACGAAAGCGTGTTTGCCGGCGCAACTGGTCGAAGGCCGCAGTGTCGAGGTTGAAGTAATAGGGCGTGGCCCCAGCCTTCAGGGGTTGCAGCACCAGCAGATGGGGGAATGGCTTGATCGCCTCGGCCGCCGGTGTCGCCTGGGGCGCGAAGCCCAAGGTCGACAGCACGCCGTTGACGGTCGAACGCACCTCCCCCACCATCCGCCGAATAGCCGCACCGGCCTTGGCCACATGGCCGGCGAACCCGTCGATGCGGTCACGCACCTGGCGGACCACGGCAACGGCCTGGTCATACTTGGCCACCACCTTGGCCACCCGTGCCTGGGCGGTTTCGATGGCGCGCATGGTGCGCTGCAACTTGGCGCCGATGATCGGGCCGACCACCGGCAACCCTTCCAGCTCGACGACCGCACCTTGAATATGGTCGATCGCCTCGTTCATTGGGTCGAGCATGGCGTCGGCACGCCGACGCCCTGCCTCTCCCGCCTTGACCAGGGCGTGCAGCGTGGCTTGCAGCTGCTCCAGATAGGTCATGAGTCCTCCTCTTCAATATGCATGCGCAGGGTCGTACATCTGTGTGGAGGGGGCCCGTTTGAAAAGATCCTCCATCACGCGCTTGACCGCCGCCTCGAGTTGTTCGGTAAGCAAATTGGGGGCATCTACCCTTCCCTGCACAGTGATGGGCATGTTCGCAGTGAAGGTGAGTTGCTGAGGGGTGGGCTGCGTGGTCACACCCTGGCTCGCTGTCGGGATTGACGCTACGTCAGGCAGGACCATCGGGGCAGGAGGCAAATATCCTTGAACAGACTCCCTGGACTGCGCGGCCAGCCCCCAAGCGTACTTGTCGGCTGGAACGGCATGTGGCGTGTTCGGCGAAAGCTGCTCGGCCCTGCGGGTATCTTTCTGCGTATCACTGACTTCTCCCGCCGCCTTGTTCGTAGCCTGGCGAGGATCCCCTTGAGCGGCCTCAGCTTTGTCTTTTCTGTCTGCTGGCTTGAAGAACGTCTTGCCGATCCATCCTCCGATCAGGCTACCGACCTTGTCGCCAACCAGATTACCGATAAACATCCCGTACGTTGGCCCGACGACCTTACCCAGGATCCCACCTCCCAGCACTGTACCAATAGCTCCGCCAATAGCCCCGCCATACCCCATGCCCTTCTCCTCGGGCGTCTTGGCTGTAGCAAAGGTGTAAGCCCCCTTCAGCCCGGCCTCCAGCCAGGGCAGCTTGCCAGCGTCATTGACAGCCCCCTGGACAGTGGCCCAACGCCCAGCCGATTGCTTGGTGCTGGTAGGTGACGGCTCGGCCGGGGGATTGATGTCGGTGGGCGACGGCCCGGCATCCGCCCCCAGCGGATAAGGCTCATCGTCAACCCTGCCCCATCCGAAACGACGCAGCCGATCACGGTGCTTGTGGGCCGCGGCCCCCAAACCTACCCCTGTGGCCACGCCCAAGGTGGCCGACAAGGACTCCCAGAGCGATGGCGACGCAGCATCCGCTTGCCCATTGCCAGCGCCAGTACTCGAAGAACCATGGAGTGCGCCTGCCGGCGTGGCCATCAACTCCTTCCCCACCGCCCCGCCGACCTTGTCACCGGCGAAGCCGAACATCATCGAGACCACAGGGGCACCCGCCTTGGTGCGGCTGCCCAGCATGGCCCCCAAAACGGCCCCCGTGAAACTACCACCGGCCGCCCCCATACCTTCGCCCCTTTGCTCGGGTGTGGAGGCGGTGATTGCAGTGACAGTAAGCTTCACCGCTGCATCCAGCGCAGCCATGCCAGAGGCTGACTTTCCGGCCTGTAGCATCTGAGCCAAGCGCCCGGCTTCAACGGAGCGGGACTCACCGGGCAATGACAGCGGGGCTGGCGTCGCATCCGCACCAAGTGGAATACGATCGTTGTCTAAACCATCGTTGACGATAATCGGCGGCAGGTGGACGGCGCCCGGGGAGTCATACTCCTGGGCGATCGTCATTGGTACCTGGGCGATTCCCTTCGCTGTCAGGTAACCACCAGTCGCGAGCATGATCGACGTGACGACATCGTGTGCCGTCTGGCCTGCCTGTTTCGACAGCCTGGGGCCGAGCGGGGCCTGCTCCAGCAGATCCTTTTGTTGCTCAAGCAGCCCACGCTGTTTTTGCTGCAGATTCAAGAATTCGAGCTGTTCTTTCCTCTCCTTTGTTGCCTCCGTTCGCCCCGTCTGTGCACCCTCACGGGTTGCTCCGCCGAGGCCGGAAGCGCGCTGTGTGATTCCCAGCGCCACCTTGGGTACCGCGCTACCAGGCAGGCCCTCATGAGGGCCTGCGGGCGTCGGGACGGTGGCATCGGCAGCGCCTTGCGCCACCGTTGATTTGTTCGCCATCCGCATCTCCCTTCAATCCACCAGCCACCAGACCATGTCGCTGAACGACATGGTCATGATCTCGCTGGCGGAAAAGTTCAGCTCCTTGGCCAGCCGCCGTGCAGCGGCCTTCTGCCGGGCTGGATCAAACTTCGTCGTCCTGCACCAGGCGAAAGTAACCACTCTGCAGGCGGCTGTAGTCCTTCAATGCCAGGCCTTCGAGGTCCTTGACGCCGACTTCGGCGAGGGAGGCGAACAGGTTCAGCTCACGCTGCTCGTCGTCCCCTGCGCCACCAAGCTGCGCGTTACGGATGTCACGCACGGTCGGCGCCCGCAGCGACAGGCTGTCCACCTGCAGGCCATTGGCCTCGCTGGGGCGCGACAGGCGCACGGTCACCCGCTCGGCGCTGAGCATCATCCATTGCGGCAATTTCTTCGCTTGAGCCATTGCAGGTTCTCCTTACAAGCCAAGGGCGGCGCGCTGGGCGGCCAGTTGATCAACACCGTCGATCACCCGCTTCATCCCTAAGGCATCGATCTCGTAGACCAGCCGACCGTCGACTTCGAGCTTGTAGTAGGTGACGCCGACACTGTGCTTGATCTCGGCCTTGTCGCCGGACTTCCAGTCACCCATGTCGACTTCCTTGAGGGTGCCGCGCAAGGTGACCACCACCGGGTTGATCTGCCCCTTGAGGCCCTTGAAGGCGCCGCGGAAGGTGCCGTTGAAGCCGTTGCCGTCGGCCAGGCCGAAGAACTTCAGCGACTCGCGGCGCACACCTGTGGTGGTGAAGGCCGCTTCCTGTTTCTCCATGCCCTGGTCCATCTCGACCGCCATGTCCATGCCGCCAGGGCGGTACTCCTCCATCTTCAGGGTGAGCTTGGGCAGGGTCAGGCTGGGTACATCGCCCTGGAAGCTGACGCCATCGACGAACAGGTTCAGGTTGGCCAGGGTTTCGGGAATCATTGCCATGTAAATGCGCTCCTTAAGCGGCGGAATCGAGGACTTCGGTCAGCCACTGGTTGGTGACTTCAACGCGGAAATTGGGGTTTTCGGCAGGCGGTACGTCGGTGAAACGGATGTTCCAGTACACCTTGCCCTGCTCGAGTTGGCTGGCGGTGTTCAACTGCGGGTCGGCGTAGACCTCGAAGTTGATGATCGCGCCCTGGTTCTTCAGGTCGCGCATGAAGGCCTGCAGGCCTTCAGTGACATCCTTCACGTAGGTGGCGGTGATGGAGCGGTCGACGGCCCACTTGTGGCCATAAAGGATCGCGTCCATGACGATGTCCATGGTCCGCACGCGGGTGACGAAGGCCCACTTCGGGTCGCTGGACAGGGTGCGGTTGCCCCACAGGCGGAAGCCGTCGTCACGGATGATGGTGGCGATGTTGGCGTTGTTCAGCAGGTTGGCGCGGCAGCTGTCGTCGCCATCGAGGAACTCCACCGCGCGGGTGGTGCCGGTGATGCCGACGAACTCCTTGTTCGATGGCGAAGCCCAGAAACCGTATTCACGGTCGGTCCAGGCGAACAGGCCGGCGACCCAGGCCGAGCCAGGTGCGTCGACAGTGGCCTCTGCGTCGTTGTCCCAATAGCGCACGCCCGGGTCGACCAGGAAGGCGCGCTTGGCGCCGAAGTTCTTGGCGTAGGCGATGGCCGCCTCATCGGTGCTGTTGGGGCCGTCGATGATGGCGATGGCGCGCAGCTTGTCGGCCAGGGCCACCAGCGCGGTGCCGACGGCCTGGGTGGCGCTGTGTTTCGGTGCGACCAGCAGGCGCGGCTGGGCGTTGAAGCGGCTTTTGCCGTCGAGCAGCGCTTGCAGGCCGGTACGTTTACCGTCGGCCAGCACGTTGCCGATGATCGCCGAGGTTTGCTCGGCGGCGTCCTCGACCTTGGCCACGCCGCAGGCAACGATGACCGCCTTGGCGCGGCTGTAGATGGCGCGGCAGGCCTTGGTGATCGGCGCATTCAGGCCGTACGCCGCAACCGCGTCGCGCTCGCTGGTGATCAGCACCAGGTCGTTGGCCTTGGCGGTGACGTTCGGGCCTTCGGTGAAGGTATCGACCAGGCCGATGATCGAGGAAGACGGCAGCGCGATGCTGCGCGCGCCGGTGTCGACGTTGGTCACGGTGACGCCGTGGAAGAATCCACTCATACAGGTTTACTCCAGGTTCGGGTATGAAAAGGCCCTGCGGGTGCAGGGCCTTGAGAGGTTTTTTACGGGTGAAAAAAAGCCCCGGCGGTGCGGGGCTTCATTGGATGTATTCGGCGAGCCATGGCGGCGCCACGGGGCGTTTATCGATGGATGGGAAAGCTACGCTGGCCGGCCAGTCGCGCAGGGTTTGCACATGGGCGAGCAATTCGTCGAAGCGCTCAGCGCTCAGGGTGGTGGTGCGAGCCAGGTCGCGCTCGGCGCGATGCCGCGACACCAGCCATTCATGGCGGGCGATTTCAGCGTCACGCCATGCCCGTTCACTGGCGGCGTCGCGGGCCGCCTGGGCAGCCGGGTCCAGCACCCAGGCATGGCCACTCCACACGTGCAGGTCATCAGGACGCGGCACGAGGGTCAGCCCCTCAGGCAACGGACCCAGCTCGATGCGGTTGATCTGGGCGCCGGTGTCGGTGCGAAAGTACAGGCCCCGGTCGTCCTCGATCTGTACAGGCGCTTGGCCGTCAAACACTGCCCACACCAGACCGGTGCCCGGCTTGGTCAGCGGCTTGTCCAGGGTGATGGCGTTTGCCGGCAGCTGGGCGCCGAGCCCTGGCACCTCCGGCAGTGATACGGGGCCACTCAAGGCGCCGGACGGTTCGATAAGGTAAGTATGCATGTTGCCCTCAAATCAGCTTGATACGCACAGGGAAAGCGAGGTTGCGCGGGCGAGATACGCCAAACATGTACGTTCCGGCGCCTGGCGAGGAAGGGGTTATCCCTGCTGTGGTGACCGTATATCTGCCGGGCCACTCCGTGTAAACCGACGGGTCATAACCATAGTCCGCAGCGCCCTGTAAGGCTGTCGGCGCCAAGGCGGTCGCACCTTGGCCGCCGCTCGGGTAGTCCGCGACCAACAGCGAACCACGCTGGTGACTGCCGGCCGCGCGAGTCGCGTCCACACCGCGCCCCTCATCCAGAGCGCGCAGGAACTCGCCGCGCAGCTCAGGCACGCGGAACGTGGTCGCACCGTCGCCACTGCTCCACGCCCCTTCCATGCCGGTGCGCTCAGCCTCGGCCACCAGCATGCCGGACTGTTGCGCGTAGTCCCACAGCCAGGGCCATTCCGCCCTATTCAGCAACGAGCCATTGGGCAGGCCCCAGCCGCCAGGGCTGAACGCGCTCGACGTTTCGAAGACTGGCCGCCCCAGCGCCCCAGCGTCCAGGCGATCCAACGGCACCCAAGCACCGGCGCCATCGCTGCGCAGGTGCCAGAAGTCACCGGCCCCCATCAGCACGAAGAACCCATAGCCCGCCGCACGCAGCCGGGTATGGAACTTGACTGCTTCACCGCCGGCCGCCTGCACGACCAGGCGATTGCCGCTGTTGTCGACGCGCTGCACTCGCACATCCATCAGCCGGCTGGCCGGCGGCAGGGTAATGGTAACCGCACCGGCCGAGGCGTCGACCAGCAGCACACCGGTTTCATGGGGGGCAAGCACCTTGCTCACGGTAATTGGGGTATTGTTCAGCCCACGCACTGCGAGCAGGCCGCGCTCCAGTTCGGCTAGGTCATCAGCACGGCTCATTGGTCCATCCTCATCTGTTCAAGAAAAGTCGGCGGCATAGGCCGAGCCGACACGTCGGGAAATGCGTTCGACTGGGGCCAATCGCGGAGCGCTTGCAGGTAAATCAGCAGTGCGCTGAACTGCTCACTTGTCAGTGTCGTATCGACTGCAAGGTCCAATTGGTCGCGATGACGGTCACGCAACCAGAGCCATTGCGCCAGCTCTCCATCGCGCCATGCACGCTCGACCAACAACGATACGCCAGGCAGTGGCGCGTCTATCGGTGCGGAGAAAACACCTCGCTCAAAACGCCAACCGACACCAACCGGCAGCCCCTCCGGGAGCCTTTCACCCATGGCGTCTCCTGTTACGAAACCAACAACAGCGCCATCCTGGATCAGTGCTTTCATCATGCCTCCCACCGTACGCGTGCGTTGATCTTTCCTGAACCTGGCGAACCGGTGGGAATCCAGGCAGTGATGCCTACACGTCCGGTATACCGGTCACTGAAACCTGTGGTCGCGCCGATAACACCACCGCTTGAATTGCTACCCACAGGTTCAGCGACGATTGCGTAATCCGATTTGGTGTATTCATCGTAATCCGCAAAACTGGCGACATAAGCCCGAGGGGTTCGAGCCCAGTTGAGTGAGAGCGTGTAGGCTCCGAACGCCCCGGACCAATGGGCGACTGCCTCAAGACGCTTACGATTTGCCAGCGGCAATACACTCGGGACGGAGCCCGCCGCGCCAGTCATGATCTTGGCCAAGAGCACATCGACAACCGTTGAATCGAACCCCGAGGCCGCCTGCCCCGACTCGGAACGTAATGCGACGGGGACTGAATCGGTATCGGTACCCGGTGCGATGTACAGCTGCAGTACCCGGTCCCTGATGTTCCCGCGAAGATACAACGTGGCATTGACGGGCAGCGCGGCACTGGTCCATTCGATGGTTTCCACCACGCGTGGCCTGCCCAGCGCCTTTGTCGGATCTGCTTCGGCCAACGCGATCAGCACGCCGGCCGGCACCGTAATGCTGCCACCCCCCCCTTCCATGGCAGCCCCAACGACTGTCAATCGGCCATCCGCTGTCGCGACCGTCGGAAAATCCAAAGCTGCAAAGGGCAGCGGCCCGGAAAGCTCAAGGCTCAACGCCTGAACTTGCGAAGCCAGGGCTGCCACATCGAGCTGCCCTTGATTGACCGGCGCACTCCACGCCTTGATGCACCACATCACCGCCAGGTTGCGCGAGCGCGTTTCCGACCCAGTCCGAGCTCCAGGCGATGCCGCCGAATCAAACTCAAGGTCTTTCGGCCAAGATCCGCCCCCGGATGTGGTGTGAGACTGGACGTTGCTGCCACTCTTTTTCAGCGCGCCCTCACCGGCACCGAAAGCGGTGCCGGAGTTAATGTTATCCAGCCTGCCAGTGATGCGTTGCATCTGGTCAAGCTGAGCGCTTCCCAACGTCCGTCCAGGATCGATCCCGCGTCCATGATCCCAGCCACGCAAGAATTCACCGCGCGAGTCAGGCAAGCGGAAGAACCCGACCTCCTCGGTGCCGGTATTGAACGTCGAGCCAAGGTAAGCAGCCAGGTCCGGATAGCACGCTGCGCTCTGCGCACTGCCATCGACCTCCAGGAACCCCAGCGGCACCGTACCTTTGGGGAACGGCAGCATGGTGCCAACCGGGAGTGCCGAGGCCGTCTTCACCAACATATCCATTTCGGCCTTGGTATACGTGTCGACCGCCTGGAACGTGCCGAACGCCAGGATCTCCACCGCCTCGCCCAGGCCACAGGGAGCACGGAAGGTGATCTTCTGGCCATCCGCCAGGTAGTCGGTCACTTCCCGGCCATTACGCAGGACGACGGTGCTCCCAATCGAATGCGGGGCATTGAACACCGTTTGCCCCAGCGAGGCCGCGAACGAGAACCTTTCAAAAGCCCGGCCGCTGCTGACACCGCCCCCCAGCTGGAAGTAAGTGCCGTCGTAGTTCAGGTCATAGAGCGCCCCGGCGCGCACATCGCCGCCGACCAGGTCGACCAGACCGCCGGGGCCGGCCTTCTTCACCGCCACTGCCGGCCGGCCATTGATGCGTGCCGTTACCGCGCCAGTGTTGGTGGCGACTGCCTGGAACTGGAAGCGCTGGCCAGCCGCGTAGGCAGGTAGCGCCGCCTCGCTGCTCTTGAGCGTCAGCACCAGCGCATCTGCAGTGCCGCCGGCCGCGCCGAGCCAGGCCAGCGGCCCGGCGTCCTTGGCCACGTCGGCGCGGCGCAGGTATTGCGGATGCGGGTCGGCGGCCTCCACATGGGCCTTGAGCTGATTGCGTGCATAGAGCTCGGCCGCTTCGCGGGCCTTGTCGACGTAGTCGCGGGTGGCCAGGACGATGCTCGGGTCGATCTTCAAGGTGACGTTGGCCAGGTTGCCGAACACCACGTGCATGCGGATGGTCTGGGTACGCCCCGAACCTTGCGCCAGCAGTGGCTTGTAGCTCGGCGCCGGCTTGGCCACGGCAATGAAGTTGCCGTTGGCGTCTTCCAGCGCCAGTTCACGGATCCACCAGCCGCCGGTCTCCGGCGGCAGCACCAGCTCGGCCACCAGCACGCCGGGGTCGGCAGGCGACTGGTAGAGCGCGTTGAGTTGCGCACGGTAGACCTGGCGCACCAGCGCGCTCTGGGTAGGTTTCGGGGTCGGGTCAGGGGTTTGCGAGGGTTCGCCGCCGGCATCGCCGATCAGCATGTGGGTGATGTTCCAGGGCAACCCCAGCGCAGCGGTGTTGGCCTGCTGGGCGATGCCGACGTTGGTCAGGAACCCACCGAATTGGGTGGTTGAGTTAGCCATTAAGATAGATGTCCAGTATGTCCAGAGTGGTTTCGTTCACCCAGTGCGCGGCGCCCAGGTGCACGTCGATGTCCGCCGCTTCCCAGGGGTACACCTCGAGCAGTTCGCCCTCGTTGAGGGCAACCGCCTGGTAGGCCGGCAGCAGGCTTTCGAGGCTGATATCGAGGCCGATGAGGTGGCGGCTGACCGGCTTGGCGTCGTCGATCAGGCGGCTCAGTTCCAGGTAGGTCTGCTCATCGATACCGGCCTCCTCCACCCCCACCTTGAGGGCGAAGGTGCCGGGTACGCCGACCGGCTCGAGTTGCCACCATTCGCGCACCTCGATCAGGTAGCCGAAGGGCTCGACCACGCGCCGCAACGCGCCGAGCGTGCCCTTGTGGGCATGCACGAAAAACGCCGAGCGGATCACCGATCGCTTGATCGTCTCGCTCCAGCTGTCGTCCCAGCGGTCGACCGACCAGGCCCAGGCCAGTTGATAAAGCAGATGCGCCGGGCAACTGTCGGGGTTGTACAAGGTGCGCAGCCCCGCCTTGAGGTCTTCGTCGGCGGCCGCCTCGAGGGCGCGTTCAAGGGGTGTGCGGTTGAGCGGCAGAAGGCTTTGCATGTCAGCCTCCGCGCTTGAGGTCGAAGCCGCTGCACCAGGCCGCCTGCGCCTTGCTCGGCTGCAGGTCGGCCCAGCCGATCAGCTCGACCCGGCTGACGCCGTCGATGTGCAGCAGCGCGTCGATACCCGAGCGCGCTACCTCAACGCCCAGGCGCCGTCGCGGGTTGATCGCACCTTCAAGGCGCCGTCGACACTCGGCGAGGATCGCTTCGTACTCCGGGCCGCTGCCGGCCATATGCAGCACGGCATCGATGCGATACGGCAGTATCTCGGCACTGCGCACCACCACCCGGTCAGCGACCGGACGAATGTCGTCGTCGTTGAGGTAGCTGGCCACTTCGGCCAGCAGTGCCGGGCTGGCGGTACCGTCGCCGTCCAGGCTCAGTACGGTGATGTCCACCACGGCTGGCGACGCGCTTTCGGCCGTGGCATCGGCAACCTGCCCCGAGGCATTGCGGGCATGCAGGATGTAGCTGTTGCGCGGGCCGGCGGTGGTCAGGCCTTCATAGACCAACTGCACCCGCTCGCGCAGGGCGTCGTCGGACTCGAGCAACGCTTCGGCAGGAGGCGAGGCGGTTGGGTCCGCGGCCTGGATGACCAGGCGTTGCAGGCTGACGTTGCCGGCCAGCTGCTCCAGGTCGCTACCTTCGGCGTAGGCCAGCAGCAGCGCCTTGGCCGCGTCGTTGATCCGCGCCCGGTTGAGCAGCTTGCGGTAAGCCCCGACTTCCAACAGCTTGGTGACCGGGTCGCTCTCCAGCAAGGCGTTCCAGCCGTCGCCCAGGCGGCTGCGGAAGGTGTCCAGGTCTTCCTGGTAGATCGCCTCGAAATCGAGGTCTTCGAGCACCTGGGGTGCCGGCAGCCTGGACAGGTCGACCTGGCTCATACGCTCACCTCCAGCAGTGCGTCGTCGCCCAGGTAACGGCCGCTCAGGGCCAGGCTGACCTGGCCGTCGAGCACCGCCACCACCCGCACCCGTTCAAGCGCCAGGCGCGGCTCCCAGCGCCCAAGGGCCCGGGCAACTTCGGCCTGCACGGCGCTCTTCCAGCCGTCGTTCACCGGCAGGTCGACGTAGCGACGCAACTGGCTGCCATAGTCGGGGCGCATGCGCCGGCTGCCGAGGGGGGTGGTGAGGATGTCTTCGATGGATTGGCGAAGGTGGGCGATGCCGCTCAGGGGCTGCCCCGTACGGCGGTCCAGGCCGATCATGGGGCACCTCCCGACGCAGGCGCATCCCGTTCATGAATATGCATGGCGTTCTCTACCTGTAGAAGAGCGTGATGGCGTGCGCAAAGCTGCGCACTCTGGTCGCTCGCAGGCGATCGCGCAGGGCTCGAGGCCTTGGCATGATTCAAGGTGCCGCAGCGCGGGCACTTGATCTGCAGTTCAGTGAAATCGCCCGTGCGGGCGAGCAGTCGCGCGCAATGGCCGCAGCGCAGGTCTTTGAGCATGGGCTTGCCTCCCTGGCATCGATTGGGTGGGCTCAGTGCTTGTGATTGGCGGTGTTGCCGGCGGTATCGATGATCCGACCGCCGCCGTTGATGTCACCGCTGACCAGCAGCGGGCCATCGATGGCGACATTGCCAGTGAGGGTGATGGACGTGGCATCCAGAGCGATGGACGTGGCCTCCAAAGTGATGGCCGACGTCTCGAGGGTGATGCCGGCATCGCTGACCTGCAGTGTGCTGGCGCCCACCTTGATGTTGGCGTTGCCCTTGGGCAGCTGGATGTCGTAGCGGCTGGCCTGCCAGTCGTAGCTCAGCGAACCGCCATCGTCGAAACGCCAGATCTCGACATGATCGCGGTTGTCCGGCGCAGCCCCGGCATTGCCATACAGGCCCGGCACGAAGGTGCCTTGCGCGGGCTCGCCACTGGGGCTTACCAGGACCCCCTGTTCATCCAGGCTTGGCACCCGCCAGTGGCGGGCCTTGCCGGCAGCCAGTGCGTGCCAGCGCACCCAGGTGCTGGTCCAGCCACCGCCGTCACTCACACGCACCCGGGCAGCGGCCAGGTCCACCGCCACTACCCGACACGGGATCACCAGCGCGGCCAACATGCGATCGTGCATGGCACTGGCGTAACTCATGCCAGATCCTCCGGGTTGATATAGCGGCCTTCGTTGCCCGGCCCGGTCTCAGGCTCGAAACCCAGCACCAGGCTGCCCGGCGGCTGGTCAGGCCACTCCCAGCGTGGCTCGCCCAACAGCACCGGCTGTTCCCAGCGCACCTTCCACTGGGCCCCGAGGTACTGGGCCTGGACGTTGCGGGTCGCCTCGACGAACTCCAGCCCCCAGAGTTGCTGGCGCAGCAGGTCCATCAATTGCGCTGCCAGTTCGCTGCCTTGCAGCCGAGCATCCGTGCTGGCCGTGTCAGGGGTGATATCGGCCTCGAAGGTTATCGCCAGTACCGAACGGCCATCCCGAGGCGCGGCGTCGGCGACCATGCTGACGATGCCATGGCGCAGGGCCGGTAACGCCGTGTTGCTTCCTACAGCTGCTTGCGCCTCTACCGACGCAAGATCCGGTATCGCCTCACGAATGGTCTGGGTCAGCGTCGTTTGCAACATCGCCAGCTGGCTCATGCATCCTCCTTCCAGGGGTGATCACCGTTGATCGGTTCGCGCAAACCCAGGCGCTTGGCGGCCCATCGTTCATAAAGGCCGATGGCCACATCAGCGCCGGCCATGGCCGTCAGGCAACCAAAGGCGCTGGCGCTCCATATCGACATGCCCGTTGCATACAGCAGCATGACTGTTGAAACCCCACAGACCATGCAGGCTCCGGATCGCAGCGCCAGCCGTCTGATCAGCGACCAGCCTCGGGCACCGGCCTTGTCGGCGCGCCACATTTCGCCGCTGAGGCCGCCCAGCAATGCCAGGACGATCACCAGCCAGAGCGGCATTTCCAGCAACGTCTGTTGCTCGTTCGTCACTGTCCTGTACTCCTTGTGTGATGCCCGCCGGCGACATGCCGGCGAACGGATGGTTGTTGCCTTCGGCATTCCAAAAAGCCCGGCTTGCAGGCTTTTCAGTAATGCGTTGGCGAACCGCTGGCCACGACTGGTGACGCCGCGCGATTCCGCTTCATATTGGTGTCTCCGACCGCGGCCACCTGCCCGCCGGATAACTGATCGTGGTGCTTTACGCTGCACACCCGGGCCAGTTGCCAACCCTCTGAACAGTTGAGGCCTGTTCATCGCTGCCTGTGTAACAACCGGTTGCTGACCGGCTTGAGACACAGATTATGCACTGATGCATATGCAGTCAATGCATTTATTTAAACATTTATGCATTCACTTTTGCCTAAATGCATGAAGGGCTTGTTGGACGCGGGGTGTAGGGCTTTTCTGCAGACGAAAAAAAACCCGCCTAAGCGGGTTTTCGTCGGGAATCAAGGTGGGTCAGCGTGCGTACATGCCCCACCAGAACACGTGGCCCAGCAGACTGATCTGCTCGTCCTGCATCTGCTGGAAGCTGTAGTCCTCGTCAGGGTGCTCATCACGGTTGAAGCTGCGCAGACGGATGCCAGTGGGCAACCGGTAGACCTGCTTCACCCGCAGCTGGCCGTTGTGGTTGATGGCGTAAAGATCGCCATCGATGATATCGCCGATGGTGCACCTGCCGGTGTTGACCCCTACCGTAGCGCCGTCACGCAGCACCGGCAGCATGCTGTTGCCGCGTACCGTCACGCACTTGGCATGATCGAATTGCACGCCGTTGTGGCGCAGGCTGCGTTTGCCGAAGCGCAAGCGTGCGTGCTCGCTTTCTTCGATGACGAATCTTCCTGATCCTGCTGCCAACTCGACCTCACGAAGAAAAGGAACAGACACCTCGTCATCCTCGACGGGGGTTTCATCGTCCCACAGGCTGATATCGCTCAGCGCCGCATGCGCCTCGGTGCGCGGCGCCGCTTCACGGGTGTCGCCCAGTTCGGCACGGCCGCGCAGTTGATCGGTGCTCACGCCGAAATACTCGGCGATCTTCGACACGTGTTTGTCGGACGGGTCGACGATCTTTTCGCTGAGAATGCGCGAAAGCGTGGATTGCGGGATGCCCGTGCGCCGGTGCAGCTCCGTCGGGGACAGGCCGTGGCGTTCGAGCAGCGCTTTAAGAGTGGAGGCTACGTTGCGTTTTTGCATAGCGTGCATAATGCCGCCCACCCAAGGTAAATGCAATCACCCCGCGGCGCGTAGTTTTGCCCCACCCATACGCCCTGCAGCAGGCGTAAAAAGCCTGTACCATTACGCGTTTCGCAATTTGCCACCAGACCACCCGCTGTAAGGCCCTGAATGTCTGATCTCTCCGCACACACCCCGATGATGCAGCAGTACTGGAAGCTGAAGAACCAGCACCTGGACCAGCTGATGTTCTACCGCATGGGCGATTTCTACGAGATCTTCTACGAAGATGCGAAGAAAGCCGCGAAACTGCTGGATATCACCCTGACCGCCCGCGGCCAGTCGGCGGGCCAGTCGATCCCCATGTGCGGGATTCCGTTCCATTCGCTGGAAGGCTACCTGGCCAAGCTGGTCAAGCTCGGCGAATCGGTGGTGATCTGCGAGCAGATCGGCGACCCGGCCACCAGCAAGGGCCCGGTGGAGCGCCAGGTGGTGCGCATCATCACCCCCGGCACGATCAGCGACGAGGCCCTGCTGGACGAGCGCCGCGACAACCTGATCGCCGCCCTACTGGGCGATGAACGCCTGTTCGGCCTGGCGGTGCTGGACATCACCAGCGGCAACTTCAGCGTGCAGGAAATCAAGGGCTGGGAGAACCTGCTGGCGGAGCTTGAGCGCATCAACCCGGTCGAGCTGCTGATCCCCGATGACTGGCCCCAGGGCCTGCCGGCCGAGAAGCGCCCGGGCGCTCGTCGCCGTGCACCATGGGACTTCGACCGTGATTCGGCGCGCAAGAGCCTGTGCCAGCAGTTTGCAACCAAGGACCTCAAAGGTTTCGGCTGCGACAAGCTGACCCTGGCCATCGGCGCCGCCGGTTGCC
This sequence comes from Pseudomonas oryziphila, assembly GCF_003940825.1. Taxonomy (NCBI): domain Bacteria; kingdom Pseudomonadati; phylum Pseudomonadota; class Gammaproteobacteria; order Pseudomonadales; family Pseudomonadaceae; genus Pseudomonas; species Pseudomonas oryziphila. The sequence continues at coordinate 4,659,063 of NZ_CP034338.1, forward strand.
TGCTGACCTACGCCAAGGAAACCCAGCGCACTGCCCTGCCGCACCTGCGCAGCCTGCGCCACGAGCGCATGGACGACACCGTCATCCTCGATGCCGCCAGCCGCCGCAACCTGGAGCTGGACATCAACCTGGCCGGTGGCCGCGACAACACCCTGCAGTCGGTGCTCGACCGTTGCCAGACCGCCATGGCCAGCCGCCTGCTGACCCGCTGGCTGAACCGCCCGCTGCGCGACCTCAAAGTACTCAAGGCGCGCCAGGACTCGATCCGCTGCCTGCTCGACGGCTACCGATTCGAAAAGCTGCAGCCGCAGCTCAAGGAGATCGGTGACCTCGAACGCATCCTGGCGCGTATCGGCCTGCGCAACGCGCGCCCGCGTGACCTGGCACGCCTGCGCGACGCCCTCGGCGCCCTGCCCGAGCTGCAGAACGCCATGGCCGAGCTTGAGGCGCCGCACCTGGCGCGCCTGGCCGCGATCACCGGCACCTACCCCGAACTGGCCGGCATGCTCGAGCGGGCAATCATTGACAACCCGCCCGCGGTGATCCGCGACGGCGGCGTGCTCAAGACCGGCTACGACAGCGAGCTCGACGAGCTGCTGGCGATGAGCGAGAACGCCGGCCAGTTCCTCATCGACCTGGAAGCCCGCGAGAAAGCCCGTACTGGCCTGGCCAACCTCAAGGTCGGCTACAACCGCGTACACGGCTATTTCATCGAATTGCCGACCAAGCAGGCCGAGCAGGCACCGGGCGATTACATTCGCCGCCAGACGCTCAAAGGCGCCGAGCGCTTCATCACCCCTGAGCTCAAGGCCTTCGAGGACAAGGCGCTGTCGGCCAAGAGCCGCGCCCTGGCTCGCGAGAAGATGCTCTACGACGCCCTGCTCGAAACCCTGATCGGTCACCTGGCACCGCTGCAAGACAGCGCTGCCGCCCTGGCTGAACTGGACGTACTGAGCAACCTCGCAGAGCGCGCGCTGAACCTGGACCTGAACTGCCCCAGCTTCGTCGACGAACCCTGCCTGCGTATCGAGCAGGGCCGCCACCCGGTGGTCGAGCAGGTGCTGACCACGCCGTTCGTGGCCAACGACCTGGGCCTGGACAACAGCACACGCATGCTGATCATCACCGGCCCGAACATGGGCGGTAAATCCACCTACATGCGCCAGACCGCCCTGATCGTGCTGATGGCCCATATCGGCAGCTTCGTGCCGGCAGCCCGTTGCGAGCTGTCGCTGGTCGACCGCATCTTCACCCGTATCGGCTCCAGCGACGACCTGGCCGGCGGGCGCTCGACCTTCATGGTCGAGATGAGCGAGACCGCCAACATCCTGCACAACGCCACCGACCGCAGCCTGGTGCTGATGGACGAAGTGGGCCGCGGCACCAGCACCTTCGACGGCCTGTCGCTGGCCTGGGCCGCCGCCGAGCGCCTGGCCCAATTGCGTGCCTATACGCTGTTCGCCACGCACTACTTCGAACTGACCGTGCTGCCGGAGAGCGAGCCGCTGGTGGCCAACGTGCACCTGAACGCCACCGAACACAATGAGCGCATCGTTTTCCTGCACCACGTGCTGCCTGGCCCTGCCAGCCAGAGCTACGGCCTGGCCGTGGCGCAACTGGCGGGCGTGCCGGGGCCGGTGATCCAGCGTGCCCGTGAGCACCTGGGCCGCCTGGAAACCACCAGCCTGCCCCATGAAACGCCGATTGCCAGCAAGAGCAAGGGCGAGCCGGGCGTGCCGCACCAAAGCGACCTGTTCGCCAGCCTGCCACACCCGGCCATCGAGAAGCTGGGTAAGCTGGAGCTGGACGACATGACGCCGCGCCAAGCTATCGAAATGCTATATCAACTGAAGAACCTGTTATAACGGCCACCCACACAAGCTGGTAGAATCCGGCGCGGTTCGCGAGCGCTGCAGGTTATTAGCCTGGCCTGCAGCCACCACCGTGAACCGCGCTGCCCTGGAAGGAAGGGCAAGCTGCCGTCGCCTGAGGAGAGAATTAGAAATGACCTTCGTCGTCACCGACAACTGCATCAAATGCAAATACACCGACTGCGTGGAAGTCTGTCCGGTGGACTGCTTCTACGAAGGCCCGAATTTCCTGGTGATTCACCCGGACGAGTGCATCGATTGTGCACTCTGCGAGCCAGAGTGCCCGGCCCAGGCCATCTTCTCTGAAGACGAAGTGCCTTCCGGCATGGAGAACTTCATCGAGCTGAACGCCGAGCTGGCGGAGATCTGGCCGAACATCACCGAGCGCAAGGACGCTCTGCCCGACGCTGAAGAGTGGGACGGCAAGCCAGGCAAGATCGCCGATCTGGAGCGCTGATCGTCCAGATGCAAAAAGGCCCGTAATGGGCCTTTTTTCATTTTCAGCGGGCAAAAAAAAGGGGCGGTTTGACCCGCCCACATTTTTTCCGTAGTCCCTGTATATCCCGCTCATCGTCCTGATGAATCGCTTCCTGCGATGTCCTGGCACTCATCCTGAGCACCTGTGCCTGTCCGTCGGCACAGTTCGAATACTAGCGATTCCCACGGCGCCGGCAAGCGACGAATCTCTCAAGAGATTTCAGGCGCAACAATCGTTAACACCGAAAAATATCTTTATATTCAATCACTTAGAAAAAGTACGTCAGTGGAAACGACATTGATTTACTAACCCCTACAACGATTACTTACATCACAAGTAAGCGATCGCTTACACGCGATAGCACAAGGGTAGATAACTAAACATTTAGCCTGCGTGAACAAAAACGCCCCGAGATTATCGGGGCGTTTTTTGCGGCGACGTCAGTGCTACTGGAACAAGGACTCGCTGGACAAACCGTTCTTCTCGAGGATCTCGCGCAGGCGCTTGAGGCCCTCGACCTGGATTTGCCGCACCCGCTCGCGGGTCAGGCCGATCTCCAGGCCCACATCCTCCAGGGTACTGCTTTCATGGCCGCGCAAACCGAAGCGACGCACGACGACCTCACGCTGCTTGTCGGTCAACTCGCCCAGCCACTGGTCGATGCTTTGCGACAGGTCATCGTCCTGCAACAACTCGCAAGGGTCGGTGGGGCGGTCATCGGTAAGCGTGTCCAGCAGTGTCTTGTCGGAGTCCGGGCCCAGCGAAACGTCCACCGACGAAACCCGCTCATTGAGACCGAGCATGCGCTTGACCTCGGCTACCGGTTTCTCCAGCAGGTTGGCGATCTCTTCTGGTGACGGCTCATGGTCGAGCTTTTGCGTCAGCTCCCGCGCAGCACGCAGGTAGACGTTGAGCTCCTTGACCACGTGAATCGGCAGGCGGATGGTGCGGGTCTGGTTCATGATCGCCCGCTCGATGGTCTGGCGGATCCACCAGGTGGCATAGGTCGAGAAGCGGAAGCCGCGTTCGGGGTCGAACTTCTCCACCGCACGAATCAGGCCCAGGTTGCCTTCCTCGATCAGGTCGAGCAGCGACAGGCCACGATTGACGTAACGACGGGCGATCTTCACCACCAGGCGCAGGTTGCTTTCGATCATGCGCTTGCGCCCTGCGGGGTCGCCCTTCTGCGACAGGCGCGCGAAATGCACTTCTTCCTCTGGCGAGAGCAGAGGCGAGAAGCCGATTTCGTTGAGATACAGCTGGGTGGCATCGAGCGCCCGGCTGTAATCGATGTACTTGTGCTGCTTGAGCGATGCGCTCTGTTTCGACTTGGTCCGAACCGAAGGTACAGCAGGTTCGTCTGACACCACATCCGTTTCCAAAACGATGCCTGTCTCCATCAGGAGCAGGTCGTCGTCGATGTCAAACTCCGGCACTTCTTTACTGAGAGCCATTGTTATAGTCCTTTGCTGAGTTCGAACTCAGACTCGAGCGTCACCTTTCCGTGGTAGCGCTGGAGCCTGTCCCCTCTACGTCGGAGGAACAGGCTGGGACAAAGATCAACGGCGTGGCAGGAACTGGAGTGGGTCGACGGGTTTACCCTGGCGGCGAATCTCGAAATGCAGCTTCACCCGATCAGTGCCCGTGGATCCCATCTCTGCGATCGTCTGCCCTGCCTTGACCTGCTGCCCCTCCCGAACCAAAAGCCTGCGGTTGTGGCCGTAGGCACTGACGTAGGTATCGCTGTGCTTGATGATGATCAGCTCGCCGTAGCCCCGCAAGCCACTCCCCGCGTAAACCACTGCACCATCAGCGGCAGCAAAAACAGGCTGTCCCAAATCACCGGCGATATCAATGCCTTTATTCAAACTGCCGTTTGAAGCAAATTTTCCAATCAGCACGCCGTTCGCCGGCCACGTCCAGCCGCCAACGGCGCGCTCTGCGGCGGGCACCTGGGCAACCGTTTGCGAGGAAGACGAAGACGCCGAAGTGGCCGATTTGCCATTGCTCGCCGGCGGCGGCGGGGTACCGACCGGGCGGCGGATGACTGTGGTCTTACTCGACGAAGATGGGCTGCTGGTGACCACCGTGGTACTGCCACCGGCACCACTGCTGAAGCGAATCGGCTGGCCCGGACGAATGGTGTAGGGCGGGGGAATATTGTTGCGCGCCGCCAACTCCTTGTAATCCCAGCCGTAGCGGAAGGCGATGGAGAACAGCGTGTCGCCGGGTTTGACCACGTACTGCCCAGAGGTGACAGCCGGGCGCTTGGGCGCGGCATTGTTGCGGTCGACCACCCGCGCACCGCTCGAGCCGGTACTGGAGCAGCCGGCCAACAGGGTTCCCATGGCCAGCGCAATCACCACAAGCTTCAAAACCGATCGTTCCTTGCGCTGCCCAATGCCTGTGTGACCCACCCGCGCTCCCCTCATGGTGCCGAAAGATGACGATGCAAAATGCAATAATGTTGCAATTATAACCGAGCCGCCTCGCTTGGGGTGGCCCGTAGTGAACCGGCGAACGCCAGATACCCCGCCAGATAGACAGGGCCCGGCCGCGGGAATTCGCTGCTGGCGCAAATATTCCGTGTTTTGTCAGGCCAACGGGCCGTTGAGCAACGGCACGAAGCGCACCGCCCCCAGCACGCGGCGCGAGAAACCGTGCTCTTCGCGGACGATCAGCATCAACTGCTGCACCTCCCCTGCCGGCCCGACCGGGATGACCATGCGCCCGCCAGGTGCCAGTTGGTCAAGCAGTGCCTGGGGCACCTCCGGCGCCACGGCGGTGACGATGATGCCGTTGTACGGCGCCAGCGCCGGCCAGCCTTCGCAGCCATCGCCCCAGCGAAACACCACATTGCGCAGGTTGAGCTCGACCAGACGCTCCTTGGCACGGTCCTGCAGGACCTTGATGCGCTCCACCGAGAACACCCGCTCCACCAACTGCGCCAGGATCGCGGTCTGATAGCCCGAACCGGTGCCGATCTCCAGCACCTTGTCCAGCGGCCCGGCCTCCAGCAGCAGCTCACTCATGTGCGCAACCATGAAGGGTTGCGAGATGGTCTGGTTGTGGCCAATCGGCAGCGCGGTGTCTTCATAGGCACGGTGCGCCAGGGCCTCGTCGACGAACAGGTGGCGCGGGGTACGGCGAATCGCGTCGAGCACCTGGGTATTCGACACGCCTTCCTCGCACAAGCGCTGGATCAGCCGCTCCCGGGTACGCTGTGAGGTCATGCCGATACCTCGGCGCATCAGATCGTCCTGTTCGCGCATCAGAGCACGCCCTCCAGCCAGCCCTCGAAGCGCTCGAAGGCGTCATTGAAGGTGCGGTCCAGCTGCAACGGGGTGATCGACACATAGCCCTGCATCACCGCGTGGAAGTCAGTACCCGGCCCGCCATCCTCGGCATCGCCGGCCACGGCGATCCAGTAGCCTTCCTTGCCCCGCGGGTTGACCACCTTGGTCGGTGCCGCCGCGCGTGCCCGATGCCCCAGCCGGGTGAGCTGGATGCCGCGGATATGCTCCAACGGCAGGTTGGGGATGTTGATGTTGAGCACGGTGCGTGGCGGCAGCTCCAGGCGTGCCTGCGCCTCGACCAGGCGACGGGCGATGTAGGCCGCCGCCGGCAGGTTGTCGGTTTGCCGCGAGAGCAGCGAGAAGGCCAGTGACGTTCCACCCAGGAAGCGCCCTTCGAGCGCAGCCGCGACCGTGCCGGAATACAGCACGTCATCGCCCAGGTTGGCGCCCAGGTTGATACCCGACACCACCATGTCAGGGGTATGCGGCAACAGGCCGTTGAGCCCCAGGTGCACGCAGTCGGTCGGCGTGCCGTTGAGGCTGATGAAGCCATTGGCCAATGTCTGCGGGTGCAGGGGCCGGTCCAGCGTCAGCGAACTGCCGGCGCCGCTCTTGTCTTGATCCGGGGCAATCACCGCGCACTCGGCGTAATCCGCCAGCGCAGCATGCAGCGCGGCGAGGCCTGGTGCGGTAACACCGTCGTCATTCGAAATCAGAATACGCATGGGCTGTCCGTCTGCCCTGCCGGCACCAGATCGACGAGTTCGCGCACCACCACGGTGGCGAAGCATCCGGCCGGAAGGACGAATTCCAGTTGCAGGATATCAGGCTCGGGATAATGCCACGTCAGCCGCCCAATAGGGAGCCGCAGGATGCGTCGTTCGTGATCCATGCCCGCACGCGCCAGCCATTGGCACAGTGCCGGATGCTGTTCGGCGATGGCCGATTCGATCGCCAGCGTGGCGCCACTGCTCGGGGCATCGCCTTCACCCCATAGGGGGCCGGTGGGGTGCAGGTCGAGAATGGCCAGGCGCGGATCGCTGCACTCGGCCTCTCCCGCCGGGAAGAAGCTGCGGCTGTCGGTGAAGGCCAACAAGTCGCCGACCTGGGCGCGCTGCCAGCTGCCATCGGCCACGCGCGCGGCCAGCACCTGGTTGAACAGGTAGCTGCGCGCCGCCGAGAGCAACCGCGAACGTAGGTTGCGTTGCTCCGGCAACGCCTGGCGCGCCGCCCATTCCTGGGCATCGTGAACGTTGCCACCGGCATGGCCGAAACGTTGGCCACCGAAGTAGTTGGGCACACCCTTTTGCTTGAGTTGCTCGAGGCGCGCATCGAGGGCCTGGTGGTCGGCCTGCAGCGCGGTCAGGCGCAGCGTGAAACCGTTGGCCGCATGGGCGCCACGCTGCAGCTTGCGCTGGTGGCGTACCTGCTTGAGCACACGCAGGGATTCGTCTTCGGCACGGGACAGGTCAGGGTCGGCCTTGCCCGGCAGGTGCAGGCTGAACCATTGGCGGGTCAGGGCCTGACGGTCCTTGAGGCCGGCATAGCTGATCGAGCGCACTGGCACGCCGGCGGCGCGCGCCAGGCGGCGGGCGGCTTCTTCGGTATTGAGGTCACGCTTCTCGACCCACAGCCACAGGTGCTCGCCCTGGCCGGACAGCGGGATGTCGAGCACTTCGTCGACCTGGAAATCTTCGGCCACCGCCTTGAGCACTGCAGTACCCAGGGCGTCACCCGAGGCACGCGGCCCCAGCAGTTGCAGTTCGTTCATACCGGCAGCAACAGGGCAACCGCGTGAACGGCGATCCCCTCCTCACGGCCGGTGAAGCCCAGCTTTTCTTCGGTGGTGGCCTTGACGTTGACCTGGTCGAGCTCGACCTGCAGGTCTTCGGCGATGCGCTGGCGCATGGTTTCGATATGCGGGGCCATTTTCGGCGCCTGGGCGACGATGGTGGCGTCGACGTTGCCGACCTTCCAACCCTTGTTGCGCACCACACCCAGCACATGGCGCAGCAGCACGCGGCTGTCGGCGCCCTTGAACTGCGGGTCGGTGTCCGGGAAGTGCTTGCCGATGTCGCCCAGCGCCGCAGCGCCAAGCAGGGCATCGCTCAGGGCATGCAGCAGCACGTCACCATCGGAATGGGCCAGCAGGCCGTATTTGTGGGGGATACGCACCCCGCCCAGGGTAATGAAATCACCGTCGGCGAAACGGTGGACATCGTAGCCATGGCCAATACGCATAGAAAAACGCCCTGATTGAGACAGGGCGTGATTCTACCTGCTTTCATGCAGTCTTGGGGCTGCTGTGCAGCCCTTCGCGGGTGAACCCGCTCCCACAAGGAACGCTGCAAGCCGAGGGCTGCAGATACCCTGTGGCAGCGGGTTTACCCGCGAAAAAGCCAACACCATGCTGCCAGGTCAAACCCTGCCCAGTGCCACCGCATGATGGCGCAGATGCTCATCGATGAAGCTGGCGATGAAGTAGTAGCTATGGTCGTAACCCGGCTGCAAACGCAGGGTCAGCCCATGCCCACCCTTGCGGGCGGCCTGCTCCAGCGCCTCTGGCTTGAGCTGTTTTTCGAGGAAGTCGTCGCGATCCCCCTGGTCCACCAGCAGCGGCGGGCATTCACCCGCCTCGGCCAGCAACACACTGGCATCCCACTCGCGCCAGCGCGCCCGGTCTTCGCCCAGGTAGCGGCTGAAAGCCTTCTCGCCCCAAGGGCAGTCCATCGGGTTGCTGATGGGCGAGAACGCCGACACCGAGCGGTAACGCCCCGGGTTGCGCAGGGCGCAGACCAGCGCGCCATGCCCGCCCATGGAGTGGCCACTGATGCTGCGCTGATCGGACGCAGGGAAGTGCGCCTCGATCAGTGCCGGCAGCTCGTCCACCACGTAGTCATGCATGCGGTAGTGCTGAGCCCAGGGCTGCTGGGTGGCGTTGAGGTAGAAGCCGGCGCCCAGGCCGAAGTCCCAGGCGCCCTCCGGATCACCCGGTACCCCTTCGCCACGCGGGCTGGTATCAGGGGCGACGATGATCAGCCCAAGCTCCGCGGCCAGACGCTGGGCGCCGGCCTTCTGCATGAAGTTCTCGTCGGTGCAGGTCAGGCCGCTGAGCCAGTACAGCACCGGCAGCTTCTCGCCCTGCTCGGCCTGGGGCGGCAGGTACACGGCGAACACCATGTCGCAACCGAGCACCTTGGAACTGTGCCGGTAGCGCTTGTGCCAGCCGCCGAAGCTTTTCTGGCAGGAGATGTTTTCCAGCGTCATGGCAGGGGCCTCAGAAGTGGATAACGCTACGGATGCTCTTGCCTTCGTGCATCAGGTCGAAGGCCTTGTTGATGTCTTCCAGGCCCATGGTGTGGGTAATGAAGGTGTCCAGCGGGATCTCGCCCTTCTCGGCCATCTCCACGTAGCTCGGCAGCTCGCTGCGGCCACGCACGCCGCCGAACGCCGAACCGCGCCAGACGCGGCCGGTGACCAGCTGGAACGGACGGGTGGCGATTTCCTGACCGGCACCGGCCACGCCGATGATCACCGACTCGCCCCAGCCCTTGTGGCAGCACTCCAGCGCCGCACGCATCAGCTGCACGTTGCCGATGCACTCGAAGGAGAAGTCCACGCCGCCGTCGGTAAGGTCGACGATGACTTCCTGGATCGGGCGGTCGTAATCCTTCGGGTTGATGCAGTCGGTGGCGCCCAATTGGCGGGCGATCTCGAACTTGGCTGGGTTGATGTCGATGGCGATGATGCGCGAGGCCTTGGCTTTGACCGCACCGATCACCGCCGACAAGCCAATGCCGCCCAGGCCGAAGATGGCCACGGTGTCACCCGGCTTGACCTTGGCGGTGTTGAGCACGGCACCGATGCCGGTGGTCACGCCGCAGCCGAGCAGGCAGACCTTCTCCAGCGGCGCTTCCTTCTGGATCTTGGCCACGGAGATTTCCGGCAGCACGGTGTACTCGGAGAACGTCGAGGTACCCATGTAGTGGAACAGCTGCTGGCCCTTGTAGCTGAAACGGCTGGTGCCGTCGGGCATCAGGCCCTTGCCCTGGGTGGCGCGGATCGCCTGGCACAGGTTGGTCTTGCCCGACAGGCAGAATTTGCACTTGCCGCATTCCGGGGTGTACAGCGGGATCACATGGTCACCGACCGCCACCGAGGTGACGCCCTCACCTACCGCCTCGACGATCGCCCCGCCCTCATGGCCGAGGATCGACGGGAAGATGCCCTCCGGGTCGGCACCGGACAGGGTGTAGGCGTCGGTGTGGCAGACCCCGGAGGCGACCACGCGCAACAGCACTTCACCGGCCTTGGGCATGGCCACGTCAACTTCGACGATTTCCAGGGGTTTCTTGGCCTCGAAGGCTACGGCAGCACGGGACTTGATCATCATGGGTCTCCAGACAGAGTGTCGATATCAGTCTCGCAGTGTAATTCATGCCTATTTGATGAATAATCCGGCCAACTAAAAAACATTATTGCCATACAGGGATAATCCATGAGCAGTCGCTGGGAAGGCATCGACGAGTTCGTCGCCGTCGCCGAATCAGGCCAGTTCACCGCGGCCGCCGAGCGCCTGGGGGTGTCCTCGTCCCATATCAGCCGGCAGATCGCCCGCCTTGAAGAACGCCTGCAGACCCGCCTGCTGTACCGCAGCACCCGGCGGGTGACCCTGAGCGAAGCCGGGCAGACCTTCCTCCAGCACTGCCAGCGCCTGCAGGATGGCCGTGAAGAGGCGCTGCGCGCCATGGGCGATCTGGCCAGCGAACCCAAAGGCTTGCTGCGCATGACCTGCGCCGTTGCCTATGGTGAGCGGTTCATCGTGCCGCTGGTGACGCGGTTCATGGCGCAGTACCCGCAATTACGGGTCGAAGTGGAACTGAGCAACCGCACCCTCGACCTGCTGCATGAAGGCATGGACATGGCGATCCGCCTGGGCCGCCTGCAGGACTCGCGGCTGGTCGCCACGCGCCTGGCGCCTCGGCGCATGTACCTGTGCGCCTCGCCCGCCTACCTGGAGCGTTATGGTCGCCCCCACAGCCTGTCGGAACTGGCGCGGCACAATTGCCTGATCGGCAGCTCCGACCTGTGGGCGCTGCAGCAGGATGGGCGCGAATTCAGCCAGCGGGTGCAGGGCAATTGGCGTTGCAACAGCGGGCAGGCGGTGCTGGATGCGGCGCTGCAGGGGATGGGCTTGTGTCAGCTACCGGATTATTACGTGCTGGAACATCTGCACAGCGGCGCGCTGGTGTCGTTGCTGGAGGGGCACCAGCCACCGAACACGGCGGTGTGGGCGCTTTATCCGCAGCAGCGGCATCTGTCGCCGAAGGTGCGACGGTTGGTGGACTATCTCAAGGAAGGGTTGGCGCAGTTGCCGGAGTACAGGGCCGTGGGATAACCGCGTGGGAGCGGGCTTGCCCCGCGATGGGGTCAGCCCGGCAATCAGCGTCACTCGTCATGACGCTATCGCGGGGCAAGCCCGCTCCCACGCCGCCCGCATCAGCAGCGCCTATTTCAACGGCGCCCAGCCCAGCGCTGACGCAACCACTCCAGGTCTTCCGGCCGGGTCACCTTGATGTTGTCGCTGCGCCCTTCGATCAGCCGTGGCGCGTAGCCGGCCCACTCGATGGCGGAGGACTCATCGGTGACCGCCACATCCGACACCAGGCACTCGGCCAGCGCCCGGTGCAGCATCCCCAGACGGAACATCTGCGGCGTATACGCCAGCCAGACAGTACTGCGGTCCACCGTGGCACTCACCCGGCCATCGGCGCCGGCACGCTTGAGGGTGTCCCGCGCCGGGACCGCCAACAAGCCACCCACGGCGTCATCGGCCAACTCGGTCAACAACCGGTCCAAGTCGCTACGTGCCAGGTTCGGCCGCGCCGCATCGTGCACCAGTACCCAGTCGTCGTCCGACGCACCCTGGGCATGCAGCAACAGCAAGGCATTGAGCACCGAGTCGGCACGCTCGTGCCCGCCCGGGGCACGCTGGATGCGCCCATCGCTGGCACAGCGCAGGCCGGGCCAGTACGGGTCTTGATCGGCAATGCTGACCACCACGCCCTTGAGCGCAGGATGGCCTAGAAAACAGTCGAGGCTATGCTCGAGGATGGTCTGCCCGCCCAACTGCAGATACTGCTTGGGCCGGTCGGCAGCCATGCGGGCACCAACGCCCGCGGCGGGAATCACGGCCCAGAAGGCCGGCAATTGCTGAGTCATTTTTGCGGCAACTGGTAGAGGGTTTCGCCCTCCTTGACCATCCCCAGTTCATGACGAGCCCGTTCTTCCACGGTCTCCATACCTTTCTTCAGCTCCAGGACCTCCGCATCGAGCACGCGATTACGCTCCAGCAGCCGTTCGTTCTCGGCGTGCTGTTCGTCAATCTGCTGCTTGAGCTCGGTCACTTGCGCCAGGCTGCCATTACCCACCCAAAGGCGATATTGCAGGCCGCCGAGCAGCAGGAGCAGAACGAGAAACAACCAATAGGGACTGCGCATGAAGATATCCAGGGTATAAGGCCGCCGCAGCGAGCTTCCGATAGCACGAAGCCTGGCCGAGGCCAGGCTTCGTCGACAGAAACCCGTGTGAAGCATCTGAACATTCAGTACGAATGTTCAGGCTGCCTCGGCTGCTGCCTTTTTACCATCTCTTGCTCAGCCGCGAAACTCGGCGCGGCCACGGTAGACGGCCTTGGCACCCAGTTGCTCTTCGATACGCAGCAGCTGGTTGTACTTGCTGACGCGGTCGGAGCGGCACAGCGAGCCGGTCTTGATCTGGCCAGCAGCGGTACCAACGGCCAGGTCGGCAATGGTCGAGTCCTCGGTTTCACCCGAACGGTGCGAAATCACCGCGGTGTAGCCGGCGGCCTTGGCCATCTGGATGGCTTCCAGGGTTTCGGTCAGCGAGCCGATCTGGTTGAACTTGATCAGGATCGAGTTACCGATGCCCTTCTCGATGCCTTCCTTGAGGATCTTGGTGTTGGTAACGAACAGGTCGTCGCCCACCAGCTGGACTTTCTCGCCGATCTTGTCGGTGAGGATTTTCCAGCCAGCCCAGTCGGACTCGTCCAGGCCGTCTTCGATCGAGATGATCGGGAAACGCTCGGTCAGGCCTTTGAGGTACTCGGCGAAACCTTCGGCGTCGAACGACTTGCCTTCACCGGACAGGTTGTACTTGCCGTCTTCGTAGAACTCGGAAGCGGCGCAGTCCAGGGCCAGGGTCACGTCGGTGCCCAGCTTGTAGCCGGCTTTCTCGACGGCTTCGGCGATGGCGGCCAGGGCGTCTTCGTTGGAAGCCAGGTTCGGCGCGAAGCCACCTTCGTCACCGACGGCGGTGTTCAGGCCACGGGCCTTGAGCACGGCTTTGAGGTGGTGGAAGATTTCGGTGCCCATGCGCAGGCCGTCGGAGAAGGTCTTGGCGCCAACCGGCTGCACCATGAACTCCTGGATGTCGACGTTGTTGTCGGCGTGCTCGCCGCCGTTGATGATGTTCATCATCGGAACCGGCATGGAGTACTGGCCCGGGGTGCCGTTGAGGTTGGCGATGTGCGCGTACAGCGGCAGGTCCAGGTCCTGGGCGGCAGCCTTGGCGGCAGCCAGGGAAACAGCCAGGATGGCGTTGGCGCCCAGCTTGGCCTTGTTCTCGGTACCGTCCAGCTCGATCATGGCGCGGTCCAGGGCCTTCTGGTCAGCCGGATCCTTGCCCAGCAGCAGTTCGCGGATCGGGCCGTTGATGTTGGCGACGGCCTTCAGCACGCCCTTGCCCAGGTAACGGCTCTTGTCGCCATCACGCAGCTCCAGCGCTTCGCGCGAGCCAGTGGAAGCACCCGACGGCGCGCAGGCGCTGCCGATGATGCCGTTGTCGAGCAGCACGTCGGCTTCCACGGTGGGGTTGCCACGGGAATCGAGAACTTCACGACCTTTGATGTCGACGATCTTTGCCATTGTTGTAAGCACTCCAGAATTGACGAAACTAACGCAACTTTTGGGAATTCTTGCCGTTCACCAGGCGACATGGCACGGGCAGGCCTGGCGAAGGGAGCCCCTGACCGATAGGTCAGGGGGTGGAACGGGCGGTACTTTACCCGAGAAATGAGCTTTACGCGGTTTCTACCGTCGGAAAACTTTTCACCAGGTCGTCCAGCTGCTTGAGCTGGGCGAGGAACGGTTCCAGCTTGTCCAGGCGCAGGGCGCACGGGCCGTCGCACTTGGCGTTGTCCGGGTCCGGGTGGGCTTCGAGGAACAGCCCGGCCAGGCCCTGGCTCATGCCGGCCTTGGCCAGGTCGGTGACCTGGGCACGGCGGCCACCGGCGGAGTCGGCACGGCCGCCCGGCGTCTGCAGCGAGTGGGTGACGTCGAAGAACACCGGGTACTCGAACTGCTTCATGATGCCGAAGCCGAGCATGTCCACCACCAGGTTGTTGTAGCCGAAACTCGAACCGCGCTCACACAGGATGAGCTGGTCGTTGCCGGCTTCGACGCACTTGGCGAGGATGTGCTTCATCTCGTGAGGCGCAAGGAACTGCGCCTTCTTGATGTTGATCACCGCGCCGGTCTTGGCCATCGCCACCACCAGGTCGGTCTGGCGCGACAGGAAGGCCGGCAACTGGATGATGTCGCACACCTTGGCCACCGGTTCGCACTGGTAGGGCTCGTGCACGTCGGTGATCACCGGCACGTTGAAGGTCTGCTTGATCTCTTCGAAGATCTTCAAGCCTTCTTCCATGCCCGGGCCACGGTACGAGGTCACCGACGAGCGGTTGGCCTTGTCGAAGCTGGCCTTGAACACGTACGGGATGCCGAGTTTCTCGGTCACCCGCACGTACTCCTCGCAGACCTTCAGGGCCAGGTCACGGGATTCCAGGACGTTCATGCCGCCGAACAGGACGAACGGCTTGTCGTTGGCGATCTCGATGTTACCGACGCGAATGATCTTCTGAGTCATGGATCAGGCCTTGTTCTTCTGTGCCAGGGCTGCCTTGACGAAGCCGCTGAACAGCGGGTGACCGTCACGTGGCGTCGAGGTGAACTCCGGGTGGAACTGGCAGGCGACGAACCATGGGTGGTCCTTGGACTCGACCACTTCCACCAGCGCGCCGTCTTCGGAACGACCCGAGACCACCAGACCGGCATCGACCAGTTGTGGCAGCAGGTTGTTGTTCACTTCGTAGCGGTGACGGTGACGCTCGGTGATGATGTCCTTGCCGTAGCAGTCGTGCACTTTCGAGCCCGATGCCAGCTGGCAGTCCTGTGCGCCCAGGCGCATGGTGCCGCCCAGGTCGGAGGCTTCGGTACGGGTCTCGACCGCGCCGGTGGCGTCTGCCCACTCGGTGATCAGGCCGACGACCGGGTGGCCGCTGTTGCGGTCGAACTCGGTGGAGTTGGCGTCTTTCCAGCCCATTACGTTACGGGCGAACTCGATCACGGCCACCTGCATGCCGAGGCAGATGCCCAGGTACGGGACCTTGTTCTCACGGGCGTACTGCACCGCGGTGATCTTGCCTTCCACGCCGCGCAGGCCGAAACCGCCCGGGACCAGGATGGCATCGGCGCCTTCGAGCAGGCTGGTGCCCTGGTTCTCGATGTCTTCGGAGTCGATGTAGCGCAGGTTGACCTTGGTACGGTTGGTGATGCCGGCGTGGCTCATCGCTTCGATCAGCGACTTGTACGCGTCCAGCAGCTCCATGTACTTGCCGACCATGGCGATGGTCACTTCCTGCTCAGGATTGAGCTTGGCATCGACCACCTTGTCCCACTCGGACAGGTCGGCGCTGTTGCACTGCAGGGCGAAGCGCTCGACGACGAAATCGTCCAGGCCTTGTGCGTGCAGTACGCCAGGGATCTTGTAGATGGTGTCGACGTCTTCCAGCGAAATCACCGCACGCTCTTCGACGTTGGTGAACAGCGCGATCTTGCGACGCGACGAGGCATCGACCGGGTGGTCGGAACGGCAGATCAGCACGTCCGGCTGCAGGCCGATGGAGCGCAGCTCCTTGACCGAGTGCTGGGTCGGCTTGGTCTTGGTCTCACCGGCGGTGGCGATGTACGGCACCAGCGTCAGGTGCATCAGCATGGCGCGCTTGGAGCCCACTTCGACGCGCAGCTGGCGGATGGCCTCGAGGAACGGCTGCGACTCGATGTCACCCACGGTGCCGCCGATCTCGACCAGCGCGACGTCGGCATCGCCGGCGCCCTTGATGATGCGGCGCTTGATTTCGTCGGTGATGTGCGGGATGACCTGGATGGTAGCGCCCAGGTAGTCACCACGGCGCTCTTTGCGCAGCACGTGCTCGTAGATACGGCCGGTGGTGAAGTTGTTGTTCTGGGTCATCGTGGTGCGGATGAACCGCTCGTAGTGGCCCAGGTCGAGGTCGGTCTCGGCGCCGTCGTGGGTGACGAATACTTCACCGTGCTGGAACGGGCTCATGGTGCCCGGGTCGACGTTGATGTACGGGTCCAGCTTGAGCATGGTGACTTTGAGCCCCCGCGCTTCCAGGATGGCCGCCAGGGAAGCCGAGGCAATGCCTTTCCCCAATGAAGAAACAACACCGCCCGTGACGAATATGTAGCGCGTCATGAAAAACCCTAGAAGTCTGCGTTAAGGCGGCATGCGCCGCCGGAGAAAGCGAAGGAAGGCCGAAGCCCCCGATCACCTGCGTCAATCACAGTGCATCTCGAACAACTGCCGCGTCTGTACAGACCAGGGGTATCCCCGGCATGGAGCTCGCTCGTCATTTTAAGAATCAGCCCAGCAAAAAACTGCTTGGTAATCGGCAACCCCTGTGTTTTCGAGGAACCCACAGAAGTTGTATCAAGAAGGGAGGGTAGTCTACCGGAATGTACCCTTCAGCTCAAACCTTGCACGCTGGTCGGCGGCTGCCAGTGCAACTGGCAATTTGCCGCCCCCAGCTCGGGCAGGTTGGCCACCGCCAGCAACTGCTCGCCCTGATACAGCAACGGCAGACGCGGGCGCACGAAATGCGGGATCTGCAACTCGTTGAGCAGACGCTTGAGGTCGCGCCGGCCACGACCAGGAAGGTCCAGCACTTCGCCACCCTGGCGATAGACGATGCGCAGGCCCGCAGCGACTGATTGCGCAGCCAACCGCACATGACCGTTGCCCGGCAATGCCAGCGGCCGGGTCGGGTCCTGCCAGGCCAGCGCCCCGGATGGCGCGCGCTGCCACTCGCCACTCAACCACCAGATGCGTCCATGGCTGCGCTGCAACTCGCCGTCGGTCAGGCACCACACCGGCCGGGCGTCGGCTGCTGCGTCGCGCAGGTCGTTCCAGCCCGCCCAGTGGCGGCTGTCGGGCAACCGGGTGCGGCGGCCAAGCCAGTATTGCAGGGCATTGCGCTGGCGCGCTGGCGACAATGCCGCGAGGGTGGCAAGGTCGAGGGAGTCCAGCCCGAGCCAGGGCAGCGGCGCATTGCCGCAGGCCGTCGCCAGGTCGTCTGTGGCCAGTTCATCGAGCAGGCCCAATGCCTCCCCCAGGTGCTCGGCGCTGCGCGCCAGGCTCGCTTCGGCCTGGGGCCAGCGCTGCCTCAGCAGCGGCAACACCTCGCTACGCAGGTAGTTGCGGGCGAAGGTGGTGTCGGTATTGGTGGGATCATCGACCCACACCAGCCCCTTGCTCCGGGCATAGGCCTGCAATTGCGCGCGCGACAGTTTGAGCATCGGGCGAACCAGCCCGCCCTGCCCCAGCGGCCGCACCTCGGGCATGGCCGACAGGCCCCGCAACCCGGCGCCGCGCAGCAGACGGAACAGCAAGGTTTCGGCCTGATCGTCACGGTGCTGGCCGGTGAACAGCACGGCGCCTGGGGCGAGCAGCTTTTCGAAGGCTGTGTAACGGGCATCGCGGGCAGCCTGCTCAAGGCTGGCACCCAGGGCTACCTGAACGTGAATGACGTCGAGTTCAATGCCCAGGGCATCACAGACGGTTCTGCAGTGGGCGGGCCATGCATCGGCGGCAGCTTGCAGACCATGATGCACATGGACGGCACGCAGCGGCGGCGCGGGGTGGTTGCGGGCGTAGTCGGCCAGCAGGTGCAGGAGGACGGTGGAGTCGAGGCCACCGGAGAAGGCGATGTACCAGCCGGGGGCGCTTAGCCAAGGGGTGAGGTTGAGCATCGGGGCCTCACTTGCGAAAGCATCGCGGGGCAAGCCCGCTCCCACGGGAACGGCGCTTGCTTCAGACATTGCGCGATCCCGTGGGAGCGGGCTTGCCCCGCGATTGCTGCTGCGGCGTATTAGAGACCGTAGCTCATCAGGCGATCGTAACGGCGCTTGAGCAGCGCATCGTTGTCGAGCTTGCCGAGCATGTCCAGCTGTTCGATCAGGTCGGCACGGATGCTTGCAGAGACCTTGGCCGGGTCACGGTGGGCGCCGCCCAGCGGTTCCTGGATGACCTTGTCGACGATGTTCAGGCTCTTCAGGCGATCGGCGGTCACGCCCATGGCCTCGGCAGCGTCGGCGGCACGGTCGGCGGTCTTCCACAGGATCGAGGCGCAACCTTCCGGCGAGATCACCGAGTAGGTCGAGTACTGCAGCATGTTCAGCTGGTCGCACACGCCAATGGCCAGTGCACCGCCGGAACCACCTTCACCGATCACGGTGGCGATGATCGGAGTCTTCAGGCGCGCCATCACCCGCAGGTTCCAGGCGATGGCTTCGCTCTGGTTGCGCTCTTCGGCGTCGATGCCTGGGTAGGCGCCGGGGGTGTCGATGAAGGTCAGGATCGGCATCTTGAAGCGCTCGGCCATCTCCATCAGACGGCAGGCCTTGCGGTAGCCCTCCGGGCGCGGCATGCCGAAGTTGCGGCGAACCTTCTCGCGCACTTCGCGGCCTTTCTGATGACCGATGACCATCACCGGCTTGTCGTTCAGGCGCGCGGTACCACCGACGATGGCGGCGTCGTCGGCGAAATGACGGTCGCCATGCAGCTCTTCGAACTCGGTGAAGATGTGATCGATGTAGTCGAGGGTATACGGACGGCGCGGGTGACGGGCCAGGCGAGCGATCTGCCAGCTGGTCAGGTTGCCGAAGATGCTCTCGGTCAGTGTGTTGCTCTTGTCTTGCAGACGGGCAATTTCATCGCTGATGTTCAGCGAGTTGTCGTTGCCTACCAGGCGCAGGCCTTCGATCTTGGCTTGCAGGTCGGCAATCGGCTGTTCGAAATCGAGAAAATTCGGGTTCATAGTCATCCGTCTTGGGTCTACGGCCAGGCGGCCGGCCGGTTGATCCGTTTGGCGCCCTACCTTAAGGGATCAGGCGCATTCAGGTCGAGATTAAATTTTTTGTCGATTCAACGATATTGCAGGAAGACGTTCTCACGCCCGAACTGGTCACGCAGTGCCTGAATCAACCCATCGGCCGGGTCGATGCACCACTGGTCGCCGAACTGCAGCATGGCCTTGGCGTCGCTGCCGGTGTACTCCAGGGTGATCGGGCAGCCCCCGCGATGACGGGTGATCAGCTCGCCCAGCCACTTCAGCCGATCGCCCTTGAGCGCCTCATGGGCGACTTTCAGGCGCAGGCTCTCGGCCAGTTTGGTGCGTGCATCCTCCATGGTCATCACCGTCTTGACCCGCAGGCGCAGGCCGCCGGAGAAGTCATCGTTGCTGACCTCCCCTTCCACCACCACCATGGCGTCGGTCTGCAGCAACGCTTGCGCGGCCATGAAGGCGTCGGCGAACAACGAGGCTTCGATACGCCCGGAGCGGTCGTCCAGGGTCACGAAGCCCATCTTGTCGCCCTTCTTGTTCTTCATCACCCGCAGGGCAATGATCATTCCAGCAATGGTCTGGGTGTCACGCGCCGGCTTGAGGTCGATGATGCGCTGGCGGGCGAAGCGGCGGATCTCGGCCTCGTACTCGTCGATCGGGTGGCCGGTGAGATACAGCCCGAGGGTGTCCTTTTCGCCCTTGAGGCGCTCCTTGAGCGTCAGTTCGCGCACCTTGCGGTGGTTGGCGTAGACGTCGACATCCGCCTCGTCGAACATGCTGCCGAACAGGTCGACGTGACCACTGTCGGCGGTATGCGCCGCCTGCTCGGCAGCCTTGACGGCCTCGCCCAGCGCCGACAGCAAGGTGGCGCGATTGATGTCGATGTTGGCCTGGTAGGCCTTGATCTCGTCATGGAAGTGCGGGCCCAGGCGGTCCAGCGCACCGCTGCGGATCAGCGCGTCGAGGGTACGCTTGTTGACCCTTTTGAGGTCGATGCGTTCACAGAAGTCGAACAGGTCCTTGAACGGGCCACCTTGCGCCCGCGCCTCGACAATCGCCTCCACCGGCCCCTCACCCACGCCCTTGATCGCCCCCAGGCCATAGACGATGCGGCCATGGTCGTTGACGGCGAACTTGAAGTCGGAGAAGTTCACGTCCGGCGCATCGAGCCGCAGCTTCATGCTGCGCACTTCCTCGACCAGCACCACCACCTTGTCGGTGTTGTGCATGTCCGCCGACAGTACCGCGGCCATGAACGGCGCCGGGTAGTGGGTCTTCAGCCAGGCAGTCTGGTAGGAAACCAGGCCATAGGCTGCGGAGTGGGACTTGTTGAAGCCGTAACCGGCGAATTTTTCTACCAGATCGAAGATGTTACCGGCCAGGTCCGCATCGATGTTGTTGCCAACGCAACCCTCGATGAAACCACCGCGCTGCTTGGCCATCTCCTCGGGCTTTTTCTTACCCATCGCCCGGCGCAGCATGTCGGCGCCACCGAGGGTGTAGCCGGCCATCACCTGGGCAATCTGCATCACCTGTTCCTGGTACAGGATGATGCCGTAGGTGGGCGCCAGTACCGGCTTGAGGCCTTCGTACTGGTAGTCGGCGTGCGGGTAGGCCAGCTCGGCGCGGCCGTGCTTGCGGTTGATGAAGTCGTCCACCATGCCCGACTGCAGCGGGCCGGGACGGAACAACGCCACCAGTGCGATCAAGTCTTCCAGGCAGTCGGGCTTGAGCTTCTTGATCAGCTCTTTCATGCCGCGCGATTCAAGCTGGAACACTGCAGTGGTCTCGGCCTTCTGCAGCAGCTCGTAGGTCTTGCGGTCATCCAGCGGGATGAAGTCGATGTTCACGTCGGGCAGATTGTTCTTTTTCTGCTCGCGATTGATGATCTCCATCGCCCATTTGATGATGGTCAGCGTGCGCAGGCCGAGGAAGTCGAACTTCACCAGGCCCGCGGCCTCGACGTCGTCCTTGTCGAACTGGGTCACCAGGCCGCCGCCCTCTTCGTCACAGGCGATCGGCGAGAAGTCGGTGAGCTTGGTGGGCGCGATCACCACACCACCGGCGTGCTTGCCGGTACCGCGGGTGACACCCTCGAGCTTGAGGGCCATGTCCCAGATCTCGCGGCCATCCTCGTCGCTCTTGAGGAAGTCGCGCAGGATTTCTTCCTGCTCGTAGGCCTTCTCCAGGGTCATGCCCACTTCGAACGGGATCATCTTCGACAGCCGGTCGGCCAAACCGTACGACTTGCCCTGCACCCGCGCCACGTCACGCACCACCGCCTTGGCGGCCATGGTGCCGAAAGTGATGATCTGGCTGACCGCATTGCGGCCATAGGCCTCGGCCACGTAGTCGATCACCCGGTCGCGGCCATCCATGCAGAAGTCGACGTCGAAGTCGGGCATGGAAATACGTTCAGGGTTGAGGAAACGCTCGAACAGCAGGTCGTAGGCCAGCGGGTCGAGGTCGGTGATCTTCAGTACATAGGCCACCAGCGAGCCGGCACCCGAGCCCCGGCCCGGGCCGACCGGCACGTCGTTGTTCTTGGCCCACTTGATGAAGTCCATAACGATCAGGAAGTAACCGGGGAAGCCCATCTGGATGATGATGTCCAGTTCGAACTTCAGACGGTCCAGGTAGACCTGGCGCTTCTCTTCGTAGTTGGGCGTGGTCTCCTTCGGCCAAAGTACCGCCAGGCGCTCTTCCAGGCCTTCGTGGGAGACATGGCGCAGGTAGTCGTCGATGCCCATGCCGTTGGGCGTGGGGAAGTCGGGCAGGAAGTACTTGCCCAGCTGCACGGTGATGTTGCAGCGTTTGGCGATCTCCACGGTGTTGGCGATGGCGTCAGGCAGGTCGCTGAACAGCTCGGCCATCTCTTCGGCGGACTTGAGGTACTGCTGGTCGCTGTAGCCACGTGGCCGACGGGGATCGTCGAGGGTCCAGCCTTCGCCGATGCAGACCCGGGTTTCGTGGGCGTCGAAGTCCGACTGCTTGATGAAGCGCACGTCGTTGGTCGCCACCAGCGGCGCGCCGAGCTTGTCGGCCAGGGCCACGGCGGCGTGCACATACTCTTCGTCACCGGCACGGTTGGTACGCTGCACCTCGACGTAGAAGCGCTCCGGGAACATGCCCATCCAGTCGCCGAGCAAGGCCTCGGCCTCATGCTCGCGGCCCGCCATCAACGCCGCGCCGATATCGCCTTCCTTGCCAGCGGACAGGGCGATCAGGCCCTCGCTGGCCGGGGCGATCCATTCGCGCTGGATGATCACCAGGCCATTGCGCTGGCCGTCGGTCCAACCCCTGGAGATCAGCTCGGTGAGGTTGCGGTAGCCCTGGGGGTTCATAGCCAGGAAACAGATCCGCGACAGTGGCGCCTCGGGATCGCTGCCCGCCAGCCACAGGTCTGCGCCGCAGATGGGCTTGATACCGGCGCCCATGGCGGTCTTGTAGAACTTCACCAGCGAGCACATGTTGCTCTGGTCGGTGATCGCCACCGCCGGCATGTTCATCCCGGCCAAGGCCTTGGCCAGCGGCTTGATCCGCACCAGGCCGTCGACCAGGGAGAATTCGGAATGCACGCGAAGGTGAATGAAGGAGACCGACATGGAAAGTCCTGTAGCAGCGCTGAACGACAAGGGCGGGATTGTAGCGTAAACGGGCGGAATGTATGGGGCCGCTTCGCAGCCCTTTCGCCGGCAAGCCGGCTCCCACAGTTACAGTGCAGCTCTTGAAGTCTGCACCGGCCTGTGGGAGCCGGCTTGCCGGCGAAAGGGGCGCGAAGCGGCCCCAATGGATCAGATCAAGGAAGTGGACAGCCCCTCACGGGCCTCCCAGGCCGCTCGCACCGGCGCGAACGAGCGCCGATGAATCGGCGTAGGCCCAAGCCGAGCCAGCGCCTCCAGGTGCACCGGCGTCGGGTAGCCCTTGTGCCCGCCGATCCCGTAGCCCGGGTAGATCAGCTCGAACGCGCTCATCTCACGGTCACGGGTGACCTTGGCCAGGATCGACGCGGCGGCAATGGCCGGCACCTGGGAATCCCCCTTGACCACCGGCGCCGCCGGCACCGACAGTTTCGGGCAGCGGTTGCCGTCGATCAGCGCCAGTTTGGGCGTGACGTGCAACCCCTCGACCGCGCGCTGCATGGCCAGCATGGTGGCTTGCAGGATGTTCAGGCGGTCGATTTCCTCGACCTCGGCGCGGGCGATGCAGAAGCTCAGGGCTTTCTCGCAGATCTCGTCGAACAACGCCTCGCGCTTGGCTTCGGTGAGCTTCTTCGAGTCGTTCAGGCCAAGGATCGGGCGCTGAGGATCGAGAATCACCGCCGCAGTAACGACCGCGCCGCACAGCGGGCCGCGGCCGACCTCATCGACACCGGCGACCAGGTCCTCGACCAGGTTGAAATCCAGTCCCATCTGCATGTCAGTGATCCTTCAACAGGGCAAGCACCGCGTCAGCCGCCTGATTGGAGGCATCACGGCGCAGGGTACGGTGGATCTGGTCGAAACTTTCGGTCTGCTGCGAGCCATCCTTGACCAGTGGTGCCAGGGTCTGGGCCAGGGCTTCGCTGGTGGCGGCATCCTGCAGCAGCTCGGGCACCAGCAGGCGCTGGGCCAGCAGGTTGGGCAGCGACACGTAGGGGCTCTTGACCATGCGTTTGAGGATCCAGTACGTCAGCGGCGCCAGGCGATAGGCCACCACCATCGGCCGCTTGTACAGCATCGCCTCCAGCGTGGCGGTACCGGAGGCGATCAGCACCGCATCGCACGCCGCCAGGGCTGTGTGCGACTGGCCGTCCAGCAGGGTCAACGGCAGCTCGCGCCCTGCGAGCATCTGCTCGAGCTGGGCACGCCGCGCGGCATTCGCGCAGGGCAGCACAAAGCGTACGCCCGGCACCAGCTCGACCAGACGCTGGGCAGCGTCCAGGAACAGTGCGCCCAGGCGCCCTACTTCGCCGCCTCGGCTACCTGGCATCAGTGCCACCACTGGCCCGGCGGCTAGCCCGAGTTCGCTGCGGGCTCCGCTGCGATCAGCCTCTAGCGGTATGGTGTCAGCCAACGGGTGACCGACGAAACGCACCGGCACGCCCTGCTCTTCATAGAAGCGCGCCTCGAACGGCAGCAGGGTCAGCATCAGGTCGCAGCCTTCGCGAATCTTCAACACGCGCTTCTGCCGCCACGCCCATACCGAGGGGCTGACGTAGTGCACGGTCTTGATCCCGGCCTGACGCAACTTGAGTTCGATGTTGAGGGTGAAGTCCGGCGCGTCGATGCCGATGAAAACGTCCGGCTTTTCGTCGATCAGCGTCTGGATCAGCAGCTTGCGCCGTTTGAGCAGCTCACGCAGGCGCCCCAGCACTTCCACCAGGCCCATCACCGCCAGGCGCTCCATGGGGAAGTAGGAGGTCATGCCTTCGGCTTCCATCAAGGGCCCGCCCACGCCGATGAAACGCACATCGGGATGGCGGGCCTTGATGGCGCGCATCAGGCCGGAGCCTAGGATATCGCCGCTGGCCTCACCCGCGACCAACGCAACACAGAGTTGGGCCATATCAGCGGGTGATGCCGCGGGCGGAATCGACGATCGATTTGCGGAACACTTCGACTTCAGGGAACTGGCTGGCCAATTCCTCGAGTTCCTTCAGTGCTTCCTCGACGGTCAGCCCCTGGCGATAGACCACCTTGTAGGCACGGCGCAGGGCATGCAGCACTTCGTCGCTGAAACCGCGACGGCGCAAGCCTTCGAAGTTCATGCTGCGTGCTTCGGCCGGGCTGCCGAATACCGTGACGAAAGCCGGGACATCCTTGCCGATCGCCGTCCCCATGCCGGAGAAGGCGTGGGCACCGATATGGCAATACTGGTGCACCAGCGTATAGCCGGACAGGATCGCCCAGTCACCCACATGCACATGGCCAGCCAGCGCTGTGTTGTTGACCAGGATGCAGTGGTTGCCGATCACGCTGTCGTGGCCGATGTGCGCGTAGGCCATGATCAGGTTGTGGTCGCCCAGGGTGGTCTCCGAACGGTCCTGCACGGTACCGCGATGGATGGTGACACCCTCGCGAATCACATTGTGATCGCCGATCACCAGGCGGGTGAGTTCACCCTTGTACTTCAGGTCCGGGGTGTCTTCACCGATGGAACTGAACTGGTAGATACGGTTGTGTTTGCCAATGCGGGTCGGGCCCTTGAGCACCACATGAGGGCCGATAACGGTACCCTCGCCGATTTCCACATCAGGGCCTACGATCGACCAAGGGCCGACCTCGACGCCTTCGGCCAGCTTGGCCGAAGGGTCGATGATCGCCCGAGGATCAATCGAATTCATAGGGACTGTTCCGCGCAAGTGATTTCTGCCGAGCAGACGGCCTTGCCATCAACCAGTGCACGGCATTCGAACTTCCAGATCATGCGCTTGCGGCTGATGAATTTGGCTTCCAGCACCAGCTGATCGCCCGGCAGCACAGGCTGGCGGAAACGCAGCTTGTCGGAACCGACGAAGTAGTACAGGGTGCCATCAGCCGGTTTGGCATCGAGCATCTTGAAACCGAGAATTCCGGCCGCCTGGGCCATCGCCTCGATGATCAGCACGCCCGGCATGATCGGGTGCGCCGGGAAATGGCCGTTGAAGAACGGCTCGTTGATGCTGACATTCTTGTAGGCACGAATGCTCTGGGCCTCGAAATCCAGATCCGTCACCCGGTCCACCAGCAGGAACGGGTAACGGTGAGGCAGGTATTCGCGAATCTCGTTGATGTCCATCATTTCGGGGGGAAGCCTGTAATAAGAATAGGGAGCGCAGGTGCTGACCACACGCTCCTTTTGCAGATCCAAAGAGGAGCCAGCTAGCGATTGTGCACGCTTGCTCAGAAGGCGGTATTAGCCTTCTGATGTCGGCTGGCCACCTGAGGTCACTGTATCGACACGTTTTTCCAGCTGCTGCAGGCGCTTGGCCGTCTCATCCAACTGGCGAATTCGCGCGGCACTCTTGCGCCATTCGGCCAGTGGTTGCATGGCCGTGCCAGAAGAATAGCCGCCTGGCTCGGTGATCGAACGGGTAACCATGGTCATGCCGGAAACGAATACGTTGTCGCACACCTCGATATGCCCGACCATGCCGACGCCGCCCGCAATCATGCAATGCTTGCCGATCTTGGTGCTGCCGGAAATACCGACGCAGGCCGCCATCGCCGTGTGGTCACCGACCTGCACGTTGTGGGCGATCTGGATCTGGTTGTCGAGCTTGACGCCATTGCCGATAAGGGTATCCGACAGCGCACCGCGGTCGACGGCGGTGTTCACGCCGATCTCCACGTCATCGCCCAGCGTCACGCCACCGATTTGGGCGATCTTCTGCCACACGCCCTTCTCGTTGGCGAAACCGAAGCCCTCACCACCGATCACGGCGCCAGACTGGATGACCACACGCTTGCCGATGGTCACGTCGTGATACAGCGTGACGCGCGGCGCAAGCCAGCCACCTTCACCGATGACACAACGGGCACCAATGAAGCAGTGCGCGCCGACCGTGACGTTCGCGCCAATACGCACGCCAGCTTCGATCACCGCGAAGGGACCGATGCTGGCGCTGGCATCCACCTGTGCGTCCTCGGCTACCACGGCGCTGGGATGAATTCCCGCCACAGCCTTGGGCTTAGGGTCGAACAGGTGCGAAATACGAGCATAGGCAAGGTACGGGTCAGGCACGATCAGTGCGTTGCCGGCAAAGGCTGCGGCATCCTCGGCCTTGAGCAGCACCGCACCTGCCTGGGCATTGTCCAGGTACTTGCGGTACTGCTTGTTGGCGAGGAAGCTCAGTTGCCCGGGCCCGGCCTCCTGCAAGGTGGCCAGCCCACTGATTTGCAGCGCCTCGGGGCCTTTGAGCTCAGCCCCGAGGGCCTCGGCCAGCTGGCCGAGCGTCATGGTCACGGTCATATCAACGGGCTTGGTTCATGCGCTCGATGACCTGGCGGGTGATGTCGTACTGCGGTTTGACATCGATGACCGCGCCACGCTCGAGCACCAGGTCAAAGCCACCCTTCTTGATCACTTCTTCGACAGCGCCGTCCAGCTTGGGCTTGAGCTGCTTGAGCATGTCGCGGTCGGCTACGGCCTTGGCTTCGTTCAGCTCCTTGGACTGGAACTGGAAGTCACGGGCCTTCTGCTTGAATTCGAGTTCCAGACGCTCACGCTCAGGCTGTGCCATTTTATCGCCGCCTTTGATCAGGCGGTCCTGGATGCCTTTGGCGCTGCTTTCCAGGCCCTTGAGCTTGGTCAGTTGCGGGCCGAATTTCTTCTCGGCGTCAACGGCGTACTTCTTGGCCGCATCGGACTCGAGCAGGGCCATCTGATAGTTCAGCACGGCAACCTTCATTTCGGCGAAAGCCGGGGTGGCGACCAGCGCCGCAGCCACGAGGGCCAGTTGGGTCAACTTACGCACGATGCACTCCTGGATAAACCGTTGTCGTTATGCAAGGGCTGACCTTAGAAGGTCTGGCCCAGAGAGAATTGGAACACCTGGGTGTCGGCGTCGTCCGGCTTCTTGATTGGCATCGCCAGGCTGAAGCTCAACGGGCCCAGCGCGGTGATCCAGGTCACACCCAGACCAACGGAGCTGGCCATGTCGGAGAAACCGACCTTGGCGCAATCCGGCTTGGAGCCGCAATTGGTGTCGAACACGTTACCCACATCCCAGAACACCGAGGTACGCAGGGAGCGCTGGTCCTTGACGAACGGCAGCGGGAACAGCAGCTCTACACCGCCCTGCACCAGCACGTTGCCACCGAACGGCAGCGGATCCTGGTCCGGGTCGGCGATGGTGCCTGGGTTCTTGCCGGTACTTGGGGTACTGCGCGGACCTAGGCTGCTGTCCTTGAAGCCACGTACCGAGTTGAAACCACCCGCGTAGTAGTTTTCATAGAACGGCAGGCCGGAGGTACCGCCGAAACCATCACCATAGCCCAGTTCAGTGTGCAGGCGCAGGGTGTAGTCATTGTTGATCGGCTTGAACAGCTGGCCGCGGTAGTCGAGCTTGTAGAACGACAGGTCGCTGCCTGGGACAGTAGTTTCGAGTGTCAGGCTCTGCGAGTGGCCACGGGTGGCCAGCACGCCCTTGTTGAGGGTCGATTCGGACCAGCCGACCGAGGCCTTGAAGTTCAGGAAGCTGTCGCCCTCCTCTTTGAGGAAGTCGAAGATCTCGTCGACGGTGTAACGGCCGGTTTTAAGCTTGTCCTGCTGCACGGTCAGGCCGTAGGTCAGACGCGAGGTTTCGCTGATCGGGTAACCCAGGCTGACACCGGCGCCGAGGCTGTCGACCGCATAGCTGGCCACGTCGACGTCGAGGTCGTCGTAGTTGGTGCTGCGGTAGAAGGCGTTGTAGCCCAGGCTCACGCCGTCGGCAGTGAAGTAGGGGTCAACGAAGCCGAAGTTGTAGCGAGTCTGGTATTCCGAACGGGTCAGGCCGATGGACACCTTGTTACCGGTACCCAGGAAGTTGGTCTGGCTGATCGAACCACCGAGGATCAAACCGGCACTCTGGGCGAAACCAACGCTGGCGGTGATCGAGCCGGAGGCCTGCTCTTCGACGCTGTAGTTGACGTCGACCTGGTCGTCGGTGCCTGGCACTGCCGGGGTCTCGACGTTGACCTCCTTGAAGAAGCCCAGGCGCTCGAGGCGGGTCTTGGACTGATCGATAAGGTAGGTCGAAGCCCAGCCACCTTCCATCTGGCGCATTTCACGACGCAGCACTTCGTCTTCGGTCTTGGTGTTGCCGCGGTAGTTGATGCGGTTGACGTAGGCGCGCTTGCCCGGATCGACGACGAACATGATGTCGACGGTGTGATCCTGGTCGTTCGGCTGTGGCACGCCGTTGACGTTGGCGAAGGTGTAGCCCTCGTTACCCAGGCGGCGGGTAATGAGGTCGGAAGTGGTGGTCATCACCTTGCGCGAGAACACCTGGCCGGGCTGTACCAGCAGCAGCGACTTGACCTGGTCTTCCGGTACCTTGAGGTCGCCGGAGAGCTTCACGTCACGGACGGTGTACTTCTCGCCTTCATTGATGTTGACGGTAATGTAGACGTGCTTCTTGTCCGGGGTGATGGACACCTGGGTGGACGCGATGTCCATGTTGATGTAGCCGCGGTCCAGGTAGTAGGAGCGCAGGCGCTCGAGGTCACCGGACAGCTTCTCGCGGGCGTACTTGTCGTCGTTCTTGAAGAACGACAGCCAGTTGGTGGTTTTCAGCTCGAACAGCTGGCCCAGGGTTTCGTCGTCGAACACCGTGTTGCCGACCACGTTGATGTGCTGGATCGCAGCGACGGTGCCTTCGTTGATCTTGATCTTCAGGCCGACCCGGTTGCGCGGCTGCGGCACGACTTCGGCGTCGACTTCGGCCGAATAGCGCCCCTGGGCCACATACTGGCGCTGCAGTTCGTTACGCACGCCTTCGAGCGTCGCGCGCTGGAAGATCTCGCCTTCGGCCAGGCCAGACTGCTTGAGGCCCTTCATCAGGTCTTCGGTGCTGATGGCCTTGTTGCCTTCGATCTCGATGCTGGCGACCGACGGGCGCTCGACCACGTTGATGATCAGGACATTGCCGTCGCGATTCAGCTGGATGTCCTGGAAGAAACCGGTCTTGAACAGCGAGCGGGTGGAGTCGACCAGACGGCGGTCATCGACCTGATCGCCGACGTTCAGCGGCAGGGCGCCGAACACGCTGCCGGCGGAAACCCGCTGCAGGCCGTTGACACGAATATCGGAGATGGTGAAGGACTCGGCGTGAACTTCAGCGATCATCAGTGCGGAGAGGACCGCAGTTAGCAGCAGACGTTTCATGAAGTCCTTTTATTCCAACTGGCAATAAACTACCCGCCGCGATGAGGCAGCAGGTTTCGCGATTGAGCGAAGCTTTTATAGTCGACCCAGATCGTTGATCAGGGCGAGCAACATCACCCCTATGACCAAACTGATACCGATCTGGACCCCCCAACCCTGCACCCGATCCGAGAGCGGACGACCGCGCGCCCATTCGATCAGGTAGAACAGCAAATGCCCCCCATCCAGTACTGGAATAGGCAGCAAATTCAGAACCCCCAGGCTTATGCTCAGGTAGGCCAGGAAATTCAGGAAATCCCCAACGCCCGACTGGGCTGAAGCGCCCGCCACTTTAGCAATGGTTATCGGTCCGCTCAAGTTTTTTACCGAGAGCTCCCCGAACAGCATTTTCTTCAACGATTCAAGGGTCAGGACACTCATGCTCCAGGTCCGCGAAAGGCCCTCGCCCACGGCCTCAAGCGGGCCGTAGCTGACTTCGCGGAGCATCTGCGGCGGCCATTGCGCGCCTTTCACACCGGCGCCCAGATAACCACCGGCTGCCTGGCCTTCACCCTTGCGCGCCAGCGTTACCGGCAGCTCCAGCTGCGCGCCGTCACGTTCGATGCGCAGATTGACCTTTTGTTCAGGGCGGGCGCGAACGGCATCGACCACCTGCTGCCAGTCAGCCAACGCCACACCATCGAGGGCCAACAGCTTGTCGCCGGTCTTGAGCCCCGCCGCTGCGGCAGGGCCCTTGGGATCGATCTCGGCCAGCACCGGCGTCACTGCCGGGCGCCACGGGCGCAGGCCCAGTGACTGGATCGGGTCGGGCTCGTCGACGCCCTTGAGCCAATGGCTCAGCTGGATATCGCGCTGCTGCGGGGCCGTTGCGCCCTCATCGAGCACGCCCACGCGCAGGGTGCCGCTCTCGCCGAGGCGACGCACCAGTTGCAGGTTGACCGCCGACCAGCCATTGGTCGGCTCACCGTCAACCGAGACAATTTCCTGGCCCGCGCTCAAGCCGGCGACAGCCGCCAGGCTGCCCGACTCGACTGCACCGATGACCGGGCGCACCTGCTGGGTGCCGAGCATGGCGATGACCCAGAAGAACAGGATGGCGAGCAGGAAGTTGGCGATGGGGCCGGCGGCAACGATGGCGATGCGCTGGCGTACCGACTTGCGGTTGAACGACTGCTCGATCAGCGCTGGCGGGACCTCACCCTCGCGCTCATCGAGCATTTTGACGTAGCCACCCAGGGGGATGGCTGCCACCACGAACTCGGTGCCCTGCCGATCATGCCAACGCAACAGCGGCGTGCCGAAGCCTACCGAGAAGCGCAGCACCTTGACGCCACAGCGCCGCGCCACCCAGAAGTGACCGAATTCGTGAAAAGTGACCAGCACACCCAATGCCACCAGAGTGCCAACAATCATGTACAGCGCAGTCATGTGCTATCTCCGCAAGACGTTCGGTGCTGCCGCTCAGCGGCCGTGGCGCCTCAGCCACTCACGGGACAGCTCCCGCGCACGCTGGTCGGCGGCGAACACCGCATCGAGCGTGGCAACTGGCACCACAGGCTCCTGTTCGAGCACCTGCTCGATCATACCCGCGATCTCCGGGAAGCGGATACGCCGCGCCAGGAACGCGTCCACCGCCACTTCGTTGGCGGCATTGAGTACCGCTGGCGCACTATTGCCCGCCTCGGCAGCCTGACGCGCCAGGCGCAGGCAAGGGAAGCGCTGTTCGTCGGGGGCCTGGAAATCCAGACGGGCGATGGCGAACAGGTCCAGTGGCGCAACCCCCGAGTCGATACGCTCCGGCCAGGCCAGGGCGTTGGCGATCGGGGTACGCATGTCCGGGTTGCCCAGCTGGGCGAGCACCGAGCCATCGATATAGTCGACCAGCGAGTGGATCACGCTTTGCGGGTGCACCACCACTTCCACGGTCGCAGGCGCCGTATCGAACAGCCAGCAGGCCTCGATCAGCTCCAGGCCCTTGTTCATCATGCTTGCCGAGTCGACCGATATCTTGCGCCCCATGGACCAGTTGGGATGGGCGCAGGCTTGTTCAGGCGTGACATCGACCAGCGCCGCCGCAGGCATTTCGCGGAACGGGCCGCCCGAGGCGGTGAGCAGGATGCGCCGCACCCCCACTGCACTCAGGCCGCGGGCGTAGTCGCCAGGCATGCACTGGAAAATCGCATTGTGCTCGCTGTCGATCGGCAACAGCACGGCGCCACTGCGACGCACGGCATCCATGAACAGCGCGCCGGACATCACCAGCGCTTCCTTGTTGGCCAGCAGTACCTTCTTGCCCGCCTCGACCGCCGCCAGGGTTGGGCGCAAGCCTGCGGCGCCAACGATGGCCGCCATCACCGCATCCACTTCCGGCGCGGATGCGACCTGGCACAAACCTGCCTCGCCCTCGAGCACCTCGGTGGCGCAGCCGGCAACAGCCAAGCCCTCACGCAGACGAGTGGCCGCTTCGGCGCTCGGCACCACGGCGAACGCCGGACGATGGCGCTCGCACAGCGCCAGCAACTCGTCGACCCGGGAGTAGCCGGTCAGCGCGAATACCTGGTAGCGCTCGGGATGTCGGGCAATGACATCCAGGGTACTCAGGCCGATGGAGCCGGTAGCGCCCAGTACCGTGATGCGCTGCACAGTACTCACAGCACACCCCACTCGGCGGCCCACAGCAGCACGGCGAACATCGGAATGGCCGCGGTCAGGCTGTCGATACGGTCGAGCACGCCACCGTGGCCGGGCAGCAGGTTGCTGCTGTCCTTGATCCCTTCGCGGCGCTTGAACATGCTCTCGGTCAGGTCACCGACCACCGAGGACATGACCACCACCACTGCGCCCAGCAAGCCCAGCAGCAACTGGCCAACACTCCAGTCGCGGTACAGGGCGACGCCCAGGCTGATCAGCAGGCTGACTGCCAGCCCACCGTAGACACCTTCCCAGCTCTTGCCCGGGCTGACCTGCGGCGCCAGCTTGCGCTTGCCGAAGGCACGCCCCGAGAAGTAGGCGCCGATGTCGGCGGCCCACACCAGCACCATGACCGCCAGGATCAGCCAATTGCCCTGCGGCCAGTGCTTGAGCAGCACCAACCCCTGCCAGGCCGGCAACAGGATCAGCAGGCCGATCAGCAAACGACAGGCGGCGCTGGTCCACAACTCGTTGCTGCGCGGGTAGGTCAGCACCAGCCAGGTGGCCAGCGCCCACCAGATCACCGAGGCACCCAGCACCCAGGGCGCAAGGTCGGGCATGAGATAGAGCAGCATCAGCGCGCCAGCAACCACCGCGGCATAGGCAATGCGCAGCGGCTGGGCCACCAGCCCGGCCAACCGCGCCCACTCCCAGGCACCCAGCGTGACCACGAAGCCGATGAACAAGGCGAAATCCCCACCGTTGAGCAGGAAGAAACCACCCAGCGCGACCGGCAACAGGATCAGCGCAGTAATGATGCGTTGTTTAAGCATTAAGCACGGGCTCCGGCTTCGACCTGCTCGCTGGTCTTACCGAAGCGGCGCTGGCGCGAAGCGAAATCGGCCAGTGCGTTACGCATGGCCTCGTGTTTGAAGTCCGGCCAGAACAGGTCGGAGAAGTACAGCTCGGCATAGGCCAGCTGCCACAGCAGGAAGTTGCTGATGCGACGCTCGCCGCCGGTGCGGATGCACAGGTCGGGCAGCGGCAGGTCACCAGTGGCCAGGCACGTCTGCAGCAGCTCGGGAGTGATGTCGTCCGGGCGCAGATGACCGGCCTGGACTTCCCGCGCCAGGCGTTGGGCCGCCTGGGCGATATCCCACTGACCACCGTAGTTGGCGGCAATCTGCAGGATGAACCGATTGCTGCCGACAGTGGCGGCCTCGGCCTCGCGCATCGCTGCTTGCAGCTCAGGGTGGAAGCGCGAACGGTCACCAATGATGCGCAGGCTGATGTTGTTGTCATTCAGCCGCTTGGCCTCGCGGCGCAACGCAGAGAAGAACAACTCCATCAACGCCCCGACCTCTTCGGCCGGGCGCTGCCAGTTCTCGCTGGAGAAGGCGAACAGAGTCAGTACTTCAACCCCGGACTCGGCGCAGACTTCGATGACCGCACGCACGGCATCGACACCCGCCTTGTGCCCGGCAACGCCGGGCAACAGGCGCTTCTTCGCCCAGCGATTGTTGCCATCCATGATGATCGCGACGTGACGCGGCACCGAAGACAGTGCCGCCAGCTTGGTCTTTTCCATTAAAAAACCTCGGCCTTAGACGGCCAACAGGTCCTTTTCCTTGGCTTTGTACGCGGCGTCGACTTCGGCGACGAACTTGTCGGTCAGCTTCTGGATTTCGTCAGCGGCGCGACGCTCTTCGTCTTCGCTGATTTCCTTGTCCTTGGTCAGCTTCTTCAAGTCGGCAAGGGCATCGCGACGCACGTTGCGCACGGCAACCTTGGCATCTTCGGCAACACCGCTGGCCTGTTTGGTGTAACCCTTGCGGGTTTCCTCGGTCAGGGCCGGCATCGGTACACGGATGGTGGTACCGGCGCTGGACGGGTTCAGGCCCAGGTCGGAGGTCAGGATGGCCTTCTCGATGGCTGCGCTGAGGTTCTTGTCGTGGGCGACGATCTTCAGGGTGCGGGCATCTTCGACGGTAATGGCGGCCACCTGGTTCAGCGGCATGTCGCTACCCCAGGCAGGAACCTTGACGCTGTCCAGGATGCTTGGGTGGGCACGGCCGGTGCGGATGGCAGCCAGGTGGCGACCCAGCGCCTCGATGGACTTGCCCATGCGGTCCTGGGCGTCTTTCTTGATGTCGTTGATCATTTCTGAACTTCCTCGATCAGGGTTCCTTCAGCGCCGCCGTGCACGATGTTCAGCAGGGCGCCAGGCTTATTCATGTTGAAGACGCGCAGCGGCATCTTGTGGTCGCGGCACAGACAGATTGCCGTCAGGTCCATTACCCCCAGCTTGCGATCCAGCACTTCATCGTAGGTCAGATGATCGAACTTCTCGGCATGCGGGTCTTTGAATGGATCTGCAGTGTATACACCATCGACCTTGGTTGCTTTCAATACTACGTCGGCATCGATTTCGATGGCGCGCAGGCAAGCGGCAGAGTCGGTGGTAAAGAACGGGTTGCCGGTACCGGCAGCGAAGATCACCACTTCTTTGGCGTTCAGGTGGCGCATGGCCTTGCGGCGATCATAGTGATCGGTCACACCGACCATGGAGATGGCAGACATGACGATGGCGGTGATGTTCGCACGCTCCAGCGCGTCGCGCATGGCCAGGGCGTTCATCACGGTTGCCAGCATGCCCATGTGGTCGCCGGTGACACGATCCATGCCGGCTGCGCTGAGCGCCGCACCACGGAACAGGTTGCCACCACCGATCACCAGACCGACCTGAACACCGATACCGACCAGCTGGCCGACTTCCAGCGCCATGCGATCCAGGACCTTGGGGTCGATCCCGAACTCTTCCGAGCCCATCAGGGCCTCGCCGCTCAGTTTGAGTAGAATGCGTTTATAGCGAGCCTGATAACCACTGCCCTGCTGAGCCATTGCGAATCTCTCCTGCGGCGTTTGTAAAATTCTGGCGGGCTGTTTCAGCCTGCGCGTAACTCCAGCGTGACGCAGCTTCTGCGTCAGCGAGCAGCGGTTGGGTAAACCGCTGCCGCTTTGACAAAGAGGCTGCGCGCGTGAGCGGGCAGCCTCTTTGGGGCGACAGACGAGTCTGTCTTACTGCTTGGCAGCAGCCAGCTGAGCGGCAACTTCTTCAGCGAAGTTGTCGACTGGCTTCTCGATGCCTTCGCCTACTTTGAAGTAGGTGAAGGAAACGATTTCAGCACCGGCTTTCTTGGCCAGCTCGCCGACTTTGACTTCCGGGTTCATGACGAAGGCCTGCTCTTTCAGCGACGCTTCGGCTTTGAACTTGGAAATACGGCCGTTGACCATGTTTTCAACGATGTTTTCCGGCTTGCCGGCGATCTTGTCGGCGTTCAGTTGCAGGAAGACGTTCTTCTCGCGCTCGACGGCCTCGGCGGAAATTTCCGACGCATCCAGGAACTCTGGGTTCGAAGCTGCAACGTGCATGGCGATGTTCTTGGCCAGCTCGACGTCGCCGCCTTTCAGGACAACGACAGCACCGATCTTGTTGCCGTGCAGGTAGGCACCGACAACGTCACCCTCAACGCGCACCAGGCGACGGATGTTGACGTTCTCGCCGCACTTGGCAACCAGGGCTTCACGAGCGGCTTCGCGGGAAGCGATCAGCGGAGCAGCTTCGGTCAGCTTCTGAGCGAAGGCTTCTTCAACGCTTTCAGCGACGAAGTTCTTGAAGTCGTCTTGCAGGGCCAGGAAGTCGGTCTGCGAGTTCACTTCCAGCAGAACGGCGGCTTTACCGTCGGTCTTGACCGCGATAGCGCCTTCAGCGGCAACGTTGCCGGCTTTCTTGGCGGCCTTGATGGCGCCCGAAGCACGCATGTCGTCGATGGCTTTTTCGATGTCGCCGCCGGCCTTTTCCAGGGCCTTCTTGCAATCCATCATGCCTTCGCCGGTACGCTCGCGCAGTTCTTTGACCAGCGCTGCAGTAATTGCTGCCATTTCAAAATCCTCTTGGAAAGTTTTTCAACCATTCCACCCGCTCTTCACGGGCGTTAAATTCTGCAAATCCGCTGCTTTTATGCATCAGCGCGCATGATGCGGGGCCGTTGCTGACAGCAGGATTTCAAGGTGGCAAAAAGGGGGCCTAGCCCCCTTTTTGCGTGCCAAGTAGACGCTAAGCGTCAATTACTCAGCAGCAGGTGCAGCCGCTTCTTCAACGTAGACTTCGGTGCCGCCAGCAACGTTGTTGCGGCCGCGGATGACGGCGTCAGCCATCGAAGTCATGTACAGCTCGATGGCGCGGATGGCGTCGTCGTTACCTGGAATGACGTAGTCAACGCCTTCTGGGCTGCTGTTGGTATCGACAACGCCGATAACCGGGATGCCCAGCTTGTTGGCTTCGGTGATCGCGATGCGCTCGTGATCAACGTCGATAACGAACAGTGCGTCAGGCAGACCGCCCATGTCCTTGATACCACCCAGGCTGCGGTCCAGTTTTTCCAGATCGCGCGAACGCATCAGGGCTTCTTTCTTGGTCAGCTTGGCGAAGGTGCCATCTTCGGCCTGGACTTCCAGGTCGCGCAGACGCTTGATCGAAGCACGAATGGTCTTGTAGTTGGTCAGCATGCCGCCCAACCAGCGGTGGTCAACGTATGGCGAACCGCAACGAGCAGCTTGCTCGGCGACGATCTTGCCGGCGGAACGCTTGGTGCCGACGAACATGATCTTGTTCTTGCCCTGGGCCAGGCGCTCGACGAACGACAGAGCGTCGTTGAACATCGGCAGGGTTTTTTCCAGGTTGATGATGTGGATCTTGTTACGCGCGCCGAAAATGTACTTGCCCATTTTCGGGTTCCAGTAACGGGTCTGGTGGCCGAAGTGCACACCGGCCTTCAGCATATCGCGCATGTTGACTTGGGACATGATAGTTCCTTGATAAGTCGGGTTGGGCCTCCACGCATCCCAATGACCAACCCGCGAATCCGTGGACTCGGGGCACCCAGGTCATCGTGTCGACACGTGTGTGGGTTTGAGCTTACGGAGGTCATCCCCCGAAAGCGGCGCATTTTATACCACAGAGTACGAACGAACGGAACCCGTTAACGCAGCTTCAAGTCTCAAGCCGCAAGCTGCAAGAAAAAGCAGCCGGCACACGCCCCGCTTTTTCTTGCAGCTCGCAGCTTGCGGCTTGAAACTTGAGACCTGAGGCTTGCTGCCAGTTCTACATCGCCCTCTGGTAGAATGAGGCCTTTCCCGTTTGTTTGCGCCGTACCCGGTGCCGTAGAGAGCCTGTTCATGACCGTTACCATCAAGACTGCAGAAGACATCGAGAAGATGCGCATTGCCGGCCGCCTGGCCGCCGAAGTGCTGGAAATGATCGAAGCACACGTCAAGCCCGGTGTCACCACCGAAGAGCTCGACCGCCTGTGCCATGACTACATCGTCAACGTCCAGCAGGCGATCCCGGCGCCGCTCAACTACAAAGGTTTCCCCAAGTCGATCTGCACCTCGATCAACCATGTGGTGTGCCACGGCATCCCCAACGAGAAGCCGCTCAAGGACGGTGACACCATCAACATCGATGTCACCGTGATCAAGGACGGCTACCACGGCGACACCAGCCGCATGTTCCACGTCGGCACCGTCGCCCCCTGGGCCGAGCGCCTGTCGCAGGTCACCCAGGAGTGCCTGTACAAAGCCATCGAGCTGGTCAAGCCGGGCTGCCGCCTGGGCGATATCGGCGAAGCGATCCAGAAACACGCCGAGAAGAACGGTTTCTCGGTGGTCCGCGAGTTCTGCGGCCACGGCATCGGCAAGGTGTTCCACGAAGAGCCGCAGATCCTGCACTACGGGCGTGCTGGCACCGGCATGGAACTCAAGGAAGGCATGACCTTCACCATCGAGCCGATGATCAACCAGGGCAAGGCAGACACCAAGGTACTGGGCGACGGCTGGACCGCCATCACCAAGGACCGCAAGCTCTCCGCCCAGTGGGAACACACCCTGGTGGTGACCGCCACCGGCTACGAGGTGTTCACCCTGCGCAAGGACGACACCCTGCCGCGCACCTCGGCCTGATATTCATACACAGGAACGCGACTCGATGCCCCAGGTGGATCCCGAGCTGTTCGACCGTGGCCAGTTCCAGGCGGAACTGGCCCTCAAGGCAAGCCCCATCGCCGCTTTCAAGAAAGCCATTCGCATGGCCGGCGAGGTGCTCGACAAGCGTTTCCGTGAAGGCCGCGAGATTCGCCGGCTGATCGAGGACCGCGCCTGGTTCGTCGACAATATCCTGCAGCAGGCCTGGCACCAGTTCACCTGGGGGCAAGCGGACGGCATCGCCCTGGTGGCGGTTGGCGGCTATGGGCGTGGCGAGCTGCACCCCTGGTCGGACATCGACCTGCTGATCCTGCTCGACGCCGCCGAGCACGAGCAGTACCGCGACGCCATCGAACGCTTCCTCACCCTGCT
This sequence comes from Pseudomonas oryziphila, assembly GCF_003940825.1. NCBI lineage: Bacteria > Pseudomonadati > Pseudomonadota > Gammaproteobacteria > Pseudomonadales > Pseudomonadaceae > Pseudomonas > Pseudomonas oryziphila. Next base: position 4,697,808 of record NZ_CP034338.1, read on the forward strand.
GTGGGACATCGGCCTGGAAGTCGGCCAGAGCGTGCGCACCGTGGACGAGTGCGCCGAGCAGGCCCGGGCCGACCTCACGGTCATCACCAACCTGATGGAAAGCCGCACCATTGCCGGGCCCGAGTCGCTGCGCCAGCGCATGCTGGAAGTCACCAGCACCGCGCACATGTGGCCGAGCAAGGAGTTCTTCCTGGCCAAGCGCGCCGAACTCAAGGCGCGCCACCACAAATACAACGACACCGAGTACAACCTCGAGCCCAATGTCAAAGGTGGGCCAGGCGGGCTGCGCGACATCCAGACCGTACTGTGGGTGGCTCGCCGCCAGTACGGCACCCTGAACCTGCACGCGCTGGCCGGCGAAGGCTTCCTGCTGGAGAGCGAGAACGAATTGCTGGCCTCGTCGCAGGCCTTCCTCTGGCGCGTGCGCTACGCCCTGCACATGCTCGCCGGGCGCGCCGAAGATCGCCTTTTGTTCGACCACCAGCGCAGCATCGCCACGTTGTTGGGCTACAGCGACGAAAACCCCAAGCGCGCCATCGAGCAGTTCATGCAGCAGTACTACCGGGTGGTGATGAGCATCAGCCAGTTGTGCGACCTGATCATCCAGCACTTCGAGGAAGTGATCCTCGCCGATGACGACAGTGGCAGCACCACACCGCTCAATGCCCGCTTCCGCCTGCACGACGGCTATATAGAAGCCGTAAGCCCCAACGTGTTCCGCCGTACACCCTTCGCCATGCTCGAGATCTTCGTGCTGATGGCCCAGCACCCCGAAATCAAGGGGGTACGCGCCGATACCGTGCGACTGCTGCGCGAACACCGTCACCTGATCGACGACAAGTTCCGCCACGACATTCGCAATACCAGCCTGTTCATCGAGCTGTTCAAGTGCGAGATCGGCATCCACCGCAACCTGCGCCGGATGAACCGTTACGGCATTCTTGGCCGCTACCTACCGGAATTCGGCCTGATCGTCGGGCAGATGCAGCACGACCTGTTCCACATCTATACGGTCGACGCGCACACCCTCAACCTGATCAAGCACCTGCGCAAACTGCAGTACACCCCGGTGTCGGAAAAATTCCCGCTGGCCAGCAAGCTCATGGGCCGCCTGCCCAAGCCCGAGCTGATCTACCTGGCCGGGCTTTACCATGACATCGGCAAAGGCCGCCAGGGCGACCACTCCGAGCTGGGCGCCGTAGACGCGCAAGCGTTCTGCGAACGCCACCAGCTACCCGCCTGGGACAGCCGCCTGATCGTCTGGCTGGTGCTGAACCACCTGGTGATGTCCACCACCGCCCAGCGCAAAGACCTCTCCGACCCACAGGTGATCAACGATTTCGCCCTGCATGTCGGCGACGAGACACGCCTGGACTACCTCTACGTGCTGACCGTGGCCGACATCAATGCCACCAACCCCAGCCTGTGGAACTCCTGGCGCGCCAGCCTGCTGCGCCAGCTCTACACCGAGACCAAGCGCGCGCTGCGCCGCGGCCTGGAAAACCCGCTGGACCGCGAAGAGCAGATTCGTCAGACACAAACCGCAGCACTGGACATCCTGGTGCGCGAAGGCACCGATCCGGACGACGTGGAGCAGCTCTGGTCGCAGCTGGGTGACGATTATTTCCTCAAGCACAACGCCGCCGACGTGGCCTGGCATTCCGACGCGATCCTCCAGCAGCCAGCCGATGGCGGCCCACTGGTGCTGATCAAGGAGACCACCCAGCGAGAGTTCGAGGGCGGCACGCAGATCTTCATCTACGCCCCCGACCAGCACGACTTCTTCGCCGTGACCGTAGCCGCGATGTCGCAGCTCAACCTGAACATCCACGACGCGCGCATCATCACCTCGAGCAGCCAGTTCACCCTCGACACCTACATCGTGCTCGACAACGACGGCGGCTCGATCGGCGACAACCCGCAGCGGGTCAAACAGATCCGCGACGGCCTGACCGAAGCCCTGCGCAACCCTGAAGACTACCCGACCATCATCCAGCGCCGGGTGCCGCGCCAGCTCAAGCATTTCGACTTTCCACCCCAGGTGACCATCCTCAACGACGCCCAGCGCCCGGTGACCATCCTCGAGATCACCGCCCCTGACCGCCCCGGCCTGCTGGCAAGGATCGGGCGGATCTTCCTGGAGTTCGACCTGTCGCTGCAGAACGCCAAGATCGCCACCCTGGGCGAACGCGTGGAAGACGTGTTCTTCATCACCGATGCCGACAACCAGCCGCTGTCCGACCCGCAGCTGTGCAGCCGCCTGCAGGAAGCCATCGTCCAGCAGCTGCAGGCCGGCCAGGCCAGCGACGCCAGCCCTACCCGCATGACCTTTTGACGATTACGAGACCTTGCGCCGATGAACCATGCCTTGACCCAGCTTCAGCCCTACCCGTTCGAGAAACTGCGCGCCCTGCTGGGCACCGTACAACCGGCAGCGGACAAACGTGCCATCGCCCTGTCGATCGGTGAGCCGAAGCATGCATCGCCGGCATTCGTCGCCCAAGCCATGGCCGACAACCTCGACAAGCTGGCGGTGTACCCAAGCACCATCGGCCTGCCCGCCCTGCGCCAGGCCATTGGCCAGTGGTGTGAGCGGCGTTTCGGCGTACCGGCCGGCTGGCTCGATGCCGACCGCCATATCCTGCCGGTCAACGGCACTCGCGAGGCACTGTTCGCCTTCACCCAGGCCGTGGTCAACCGTGCCGATGACGGCCTGGTGGTCAGCCCCAACCCGTTCTACCAGATCTACGAAGGCGCGGCGCTGCTGGCCGGCGCCACCCCACATTACCTGCCGTGCCTGGAAGACAATGGCTTCAACCCCGACTTCGACGCCGTGCCGGCCGATGTGTGGAAGCGCTGCCAGATCCTGTTCCTGTGCTCGCCGGGCAACCCCACCGGCGCGCTGGTGCCGATGGACACCCTGAAGAAGCTGATCGCCCTGGCCGACGAGCACGATTTCGTGATCGCTGCCGACGAGTGCTACAGCGAGCTGTACTTCGACGAAGACGCACCGCCACCCGGCCTGCTGAGCGCATGCGCCGAGCTTGGCCGTAGTGACTTCAAGCGCTGCGTGGTGTTCCACAGCCTGTCCAAGCGCTCCAACCTGCCAGGCCTGCGCTCGGGCTTCGTCGCCGGCGATGCCAGCATCATCAAGCCGTTCTTGCTGTACCGCACCTACCACGGCTGCGCCATGCCGGTGCAGACCCAACTGGCCAGCGTCGCCGCCTGGCAGGACGAGGCCCATGTGCGCGAGAACCGCGACCAGTACCGCGCCAAGTACGATGCCGTGCTCGACATCCTGCAGCCGGTGATGGACGTTCAGCGCCCCGACGGCAGCTTCTACCTGTGGGCCAAGGTACCGGGTAACGACGATGCCGCCTTCACCCGCGACCTGTTCGAAGCCGAGCACGTGACCGTGGTACCGGGTTCGTACCTGTCCCGTGAAGTGGATGGCGTCAACCCGGGTGCCGGGCGCGTACGCATGGCGCTGGTCGCGCCGCTGGCCGAATGCATCGAGGCGGCCGAGCGGATCCGCGCGTTCCTGAGCAAGCGCTGAACACCGGGATGGCCTGCCCTCCACCCAAGACATAACTAATGCATGGCCTGCACGGCCTTGACCAATGCTCTGGCCTCCTTCAACCAGGAGTCCAGAGCATGATCGAACTCATCAACTGCAGTGCCCACGGCCCTGCCCATCACCACCGCCAGAAACGCTCCCTGGGCGACTGGCAGGTGAACATCAATTCACAGGTCAGCGAGAAGGACAAAGCCTTCATGCGCATGGCCTACCCGCACTGATACGGCTTTGGGCATTGCGCCATCGTGGCACCTGCGCCGCTCGACGAGGTGCCACGCCCCGGGCTGCCCGGCTGGCTTGTCCAACCTGAAATACCCACCGTTGGGCAAGGCGCGTCCGGTCAGATATCCCCCAGCGATATGTACCGCTCTTGCCCGACCGCCAAACCGGATAGTGCGCCTCCATTCAATCGAAAAGGCGCTTACCGATGACCGATGTACTTCTGGCCAACACGCTCTACCGCCTGCGCGAGAAACTGCACGCAGGGCCTGCAACCTCCGGCATCCGCAAAAAACGCTCCCTGGGCGCCCACTCGACCTTCTGGCAACCCGGGCAAACGCTCAGGATATCCTTCACGGGCACCCCTGATCCGTGGCTGAAACGGGCGGTTTTCCAGACGGCCAGCCAATGGCTCGAACATGCATACCTGCAGTTCGAACTCGTCGACGACAACGATGATCGCGCCGAAATCCGCATCCGCACCGACGTGGCCGAAAACGTCAACTACAGCTTGCTGGGACGCGACTCCCAATGGGTTACGGGCGCCAGCATGGCGTTAGGGGTAAGCCTGTCCGACCCCCAGTTCGACCAGATCGTGCTGCATGAATTTGGTCATGCACTGGGCATGGAGCACGAGCATCAACATCCTCATGCCCATATTCCATGGAACCTCGACGCCTTGAGCCAAGGGTTGGCACAAGCCCTGAGCCAGGAGCAGAAAGATCCGCAAGAGTTGCTGACCGCCATCGAGACAGAGCTCACCACTCAGTTCCTGCCCCTTGCCGAAGACGACGTACAACCGCTGCTGCCCTACGACGTAGAGTCGATCATGCACTACCCCATCCGGCAGGCGCATACCTGGGGCAATTGGGTAGTTGGGCAGAACACCAAGCTCAGCCAGAAAGACAAACGCTTCATGCGCCTGCTCTACCCAGCGCCAGGTCAGAACGGCTGCCGCCGCACATGAGCGTATTGCATCTGACTGACGCCCAGGTTGCCCGCCTGCCAGGCAGGCTACCCGAGGCACCTGGCGCACCCGGCATTGGCCTGGTTCGCCTGCGCTTCGATCCGCGCCAGAAGCGTCACGCAAAGCGTTGCGTTACCTGACCTGGCCAAGATTGGCCTCGCTCAGATCAAGCTCGCCGAGCACCTGGCGCACCACTTCATCCCCCACCAGGTGCTGGCGATGCAGGTTGTACAACTCCAGCCGCTGCGCCCGCAGCGCACGCAACCGTAAACGACGCTCCAGCAGATCCATCTGCTCGGCCAGGGCACGGGCCTCGGCGCTGTCGTTGTAACTGTCGAGTTCATCCCGATATTCGGCCATAAGCCGTGCCTTGAGTTCGGTAGCCAGGGTCGCCTGCGTCGCATCCTGTGGGGCGCTGGCGTCGATCACTTCTTCGGCCTCCAGGGCATGGATCGCCGCCTCGGCGGTGCGTCTCCAGGCTTCCTGCACCTCTTGATGCAGCCGCTCATCCGGGCTCCGAGTAACGCCGCGCAGCAGGATGGGCAAGGCAATCACGGCACTGACCAGCGACAACAGGATCACCCCGGCGGCAATGAAGATCAGCAGGTCACGCTCAGGGAAGGCCTGGCCGGCGCCGATCAGCAACGGAATCGACATCACGCCGGCCAGGGTCACCGCCCCGCGTACCCCACCCAAGGTCAACAGCCAGCACGACCGCGCGGTCGGCATCAGCACCAGCGCCGGCCTGCCGCGCCAGCGCCGCACCACGCCGATGGCACGCCAGATGCTCTGCACCCAGACGAAGCGCAGCAACACAAGCGCGGCGAAAATCGCCAGCACGTCCAGACAGCGCCAGGCCAACGCCGGCCAGACGGTCGGCTCGTGGCTGACCACCGCCTTGATGATGTCCGGCAATTGCAGGCCCAGCAGCAGGAAGATCAGGCCATTGAAGGCGAATTCGAGCAACGACCAGACACTGCGATTGAGCAGGCGCGTGCTGGTCTGGCGTGGCAGCAGGTCGAGCCAGCTCTGCATCATGCCGGCGGCCACCGCCGAAAGAATGCCCGACACCCCAAGGCGCTCGGCCAGCACATAGGCGGCGAACGGCAACAGCAACATGAACACCACGTGGGTGGCCGGGTCGTCCCAGCCGCGGGTGATCATCCACATGCGCAGACGCCCCACCAGCCAGCTCAGAACCACCCCCACCGCCAGGCCGCCAAGGGCGACAAGGACGAAGGTAAGGCTGGCTTCGGTCAGGGAGAACACCCCGGTGATGGCCGCGACCAGGGCAAACTTGAAAGTCACCAGACCCGAGGCGTCGTTCATCAGCGCCTCGCCCTGGAGCATGTGCATCAGCGGCGTGGGCAAACGGTCCTGGGCGATGGCCGAGACCGCCACGGCATCGGTGGGCGACAACACCGCCGCCAGGGCGAAGGCAACGGCCAACGGGATACTCGGCAGCAACCAGTGGATGAAGTAACCGGCGCCGACCACGGTGAACAACACCAGCCCCACCGCCAGCGCCACCACCGGCCCGCGGATGCGCCACAGTTCGCGCTTGGGCATGCGCCAGCCATCGGCGAACAGCAGCGGCGGCAAGAACAGGAACAGGAACAGTTCCGGGTCCAGCGCCACGTGCAGGCCCAGGGTGGGCCAGGCCAGCAAGGCACCTGCGCCGATCTGCACCAACGGCAACGGCAGCGGCACCACGCGCCCCACCAGTTTCGACAGGCTCACCAGCATCAGCAGGATTAGGACGGTATAGGCTGACTGCATCGGCAAGCTTCCTGTTAATCGAAAAACGACAGCGGGGCGAAACATCGCCATTGAAACAATATGTTAGCGGCGACCGGCTATGCTGGACCGCTCCACAATAGTCGCAGCCAGGCCAAGAATATGTAACACAATGCTACCCGCACGCGAATGACACACCTCAAGCCGTGCCATCTGGCCCGCAGCCGTGGCGCCAGCATCCTTGATACCGCATAATCGCCCCCACCCAGTCTTCAAGGAGCATCGGGGACGCCCGGCCAGGCCCGGCAGCCCCAGGCATTCAATGGCTTACACTCTCTACGGCATCAAAGCCTGCGACACCATGAAAAAGGCGCGTACCTGGCTCGAAGACAAGGCCATCGCCTACGAATTCCACGATTACAAAACCCAAGGCATCGACCGTGACAGCTTGAACCGCTGGTGCGACGAGCACGGCTGGGAAGTCATCCTCAACCGTGCCGGCACCACCTTCCGCAAGCTGGACGACGCCAGCAAGGCAGACCTCGACCAGGCCAAGGCCGTCGAGCTGATGCTGGCACAGCCGTCGATGATCAAACGCCCGGTGCTGGACCTTGGCGCGCGTACCCTGGTCGGCTTCAAGCCCGACCTGTACGCCGCTGCCCTGGCCTGAGCCCCTACCCTATTTCGCACGAGGTAATCACATGTCCAATACCCTGTTCAGCCTGGCCTTCGGTGTCGGCACCCAGAACCGCCAGGGCGCCTGGCTGGAAGTCTTCTACGCGCAGCCTTTGCTCAACCCATCCGCCGAGCTGGTCGCCGCCATCGCGCCGATCCTTGGCTATGAAGGTGGCAACCAGGCCATCGCCTTCAGCAACGCCCAGGCCGCGCAACTGGCCGAGGCCCTGAAAGGCGTCGATGCCGCCCAGGCCGCCCTGCTGACCCGCCTGGCCGAGAGCCACAAGCCGCTGGTCGCCACCGTGCTGGCCGAAGACGGTGCCCTGGCGTCCACCCCAGAGGCGTACCTCAAGCTGCACCTGCTGTCGCACCGCCTGGTCAAGCCACACGGTGTCTCGCTGGCCGGCATCTTCCCGCTGCTGCCGAACGTGGCCTGGACCAACCAGGGCGCGGTCGATCTGGCCGAGCTGGCCGAGCTGCAACTGGAAGCGCGCCTGAAGGGCGAACTGCTGGAAGTGTTCTCGGTGGACAAGTTCCCGAAGATGACCGACTACGTCGTGCCGGCCGGCGTGCGCATCGCCGATGCCGCCCGTGTGCGCCTGGGCGCCTACATCGGCGAAGCCACCACCATCATGCACGAAGGCTTCGTCAACTTTAACGCCGGCACCGAAGGCCCGGGCATGATCGAAGGCCGCGTCTCCGCTGGCGTATTCGTCGGCAAGGGCTCGGACCTGGGCGGCGGCTGCTCGACCATGGGCACCTTGTCCGGTGGCGGCAACATCGTCATCAAGGTCGGCGAAGGCTGCCTGATCGGCGCCAACGCCGGTATCGGCATCCCGCTGGGTGATCGCAACACCGTGGAAGCCGGCCTGTACATCACCGCCGGTACCAAGGTGAACCTGCTGGACGAGAACAACCAGCTGGTCAAGGTGGTCAAGGCCCGTGACCTGGCCGGCCAGACCGACCTGCTGTTCCGCCGCAATTCGCTCAACGGCGCAGTGGAGTGCAAAACCCACAAATCGGCCATCGAGCTGAACGAGGCGCTGCACGCCCACAACTGAGAACCTGCGAGTTCGAAGTGATAAGATCGGGGCTGGCCGCAAGGCCCGCCCCGATTTTTCATTCCAGGCCCCGCGAACATGTTCCAGCCCTCCCCCTGGCGTGCCGACTTCCCCGCCATTGCCGCCCTGCAACGCCAGCACCAGACCTACCTGGACAGCGCCGCCACCACGCAGAAGCCGCAGGCCCTGCTCGACGCCCTGAGCCACTATTACGGCCATGGCGCGGCCAACGTGCACCGTGCCCAGCACCTGCCGGGCGCCCTTGCCACCCAAGCCTTCGAAGCCAGCCGTGACAAAGCCTGCGCCTGGCTCAATGCCGCCGACTCACGGCAGATCGTCTTCACCCATGGCGCCACTTCAGCCCTGAACCTGCTGGCCTATGGCCTGGAGCACCGCTTCGAGGCCGGCGACGAGATTGCCGTCAGCGCCCTGGAACACCACGCCAACCTGCTGCCCTGGCAGCAGCTGGCGCAACGTCGTCAACTGCGCCTGGTGGTGTTGCCGGTGAATGAACACGGCCATGTCGATCTGGACCAGGCCCTGCAGTTGATCGGCCCACGGACTCGCCTGCTCGCCATCAGCCAACTGTCCAACGTGCTCGGCACCTGGCAACCCCTGGCCCCGCTGCTGGCGCACGCCCAGGCTCAGGGCGCGCTGACCGTGGTCGATGGCGCCCAGGGCGTGGTGCATGGCCGCCACGATGTGCAGCAACTGGGCTGCGACTTCTACGTGTTCTCCAGCCACAAACTGTACGGCCCCGACGGTGTCGGCGTGCTGTATGGCCGCCACCAGGCCCTGGCGCTGCTGCGCCACTGGCAGTTCGGTGGCGAAATGGTGCAACTGGCCGAGTACCAGAGCGCCAGTTTCCGCCCCGCGCCGCTGGGCTTCGAGGCCGGTACGCCGCCCATCGCCAGTGTGATCGCCCTGGGGGCTACCCTGGATTACCTGGCCAGCCTCGATGGCGAGGCCGTCGCCCGCCATGAAGCCGGTCTGCACCAGCAACTGCTGCGGGGCCTGGGGGATCGCGAAGGTATTCGCCTGCTGGGTTCACCACAGGCAGCGCTGGCCAGCTTCATCATCGAAGGTGTGCACAACGCCGACATCGCCCACCTGCTGACCGAACAGGGCATTGCCGTGCGTGCCGGGCATCATTGCGCCATGCCGTTGCTCAAGGGCATGGGGCTGGAGGGAGCGATCCGCGTATCGCTGGGGCTGTACAACGACAGCGATGACCTGCAGCGCTTCTTCGACGCGCTGGACCAAGGCCTGGGGCTGCTGCGATGAGCCTGTCGCCAGAAGCCAGCCAGGCGCTGGAGAGTTTCGAGCAGGCGCGCGGCTGGGAGCAGCGGGCAAGGCTGCTGATGCAGTGGGGGGATCGGCTGGAGGCGCTGGACGACAGTGAGAAAACCGAGGCCAACCGGGTGCATGGGTGCGAGAGCCTGGTGTGGCTGGTGGCCCTGCAGGAGGACGGCCAGTGGCGGTTCAAGGCCAGCAGCGATGCGCGGCTGTTACGCGGTTTGCTGGCGCTGTTGCTGGTCAGGGTACAGGGGCTGGCCAGTGATGAATTGGCCAAAGTGGCTCTGGGCGGCTGGTTCAGCCAACTGGGGCTGGAGCGCCAGCTGTCGCCATCGCGCAGCAATGGGTTGCATGCGGTGTTGCAGCGGATGGCTGAGCTCGCCTCCAACCGGTGAATCGGTGGCGCCTTCTTCGCAGGTAAACCCGCTCCCACAGGTTTTGCGCCGGCTTTGCGGCACGCACGCACCTGTGGGAGCGGGTTTACCCGCGAAGAAGCAAACGCCGCCTATTCTGCCTTGACCCGCTCCGCCGGCCGCCGCGCGCCGGCAACCAGCTTCTCCACCGCCTTGCTCGCCGCCACCATGCCGAACGTCGCGGTCACCATCATCACCGCGCCAAAACCGCCCGAACAATCCAAGCGTACGCCCTCACCGACGAAGCTCTTCTGCAGGCACACGCTGCCGTCGCCCTTGGGGTAGCGCAGCTGTTCGCTGGAGAACACGCAGGGCACCTGGTAATTGCGGCTGGTATTGCGCGAGAAGTTGTAGTCCCGGCGCAGGGTCGAGCGCACCCGCGAAGCCAGCGGGTCGTTGAAGGTCTTGTTCAGGTCGCCAACCTGGATGCGCGTCGGGTCGATCTGCCCTCCCGCGCCACCTGTGGTGATGATGGCGATCTTGCGCCGCTTGCACCAGGCAATCAGCGCGGCCTTGGCCATCACGCTGTCGATGCAGTCGATCACGCAATCCATCTGTTCGGTGATGTACTCGGCCATGGTCTCGCGGGTGACGAAGTCGGCCACCGCATGCACCGTGCAGGCCGGGTTGATCGCCCGCAGGCGTTCGGCCATCACCTCGACCTTGGACCGCCCCACCTGGCCGTCCAGGGCATGGGCCTGGCGGTTGGTGTTGCTGACGCAGACATCGTCGAGGTCGAACAGGCTGATCTCACCCACGCCGCTGCGTGCCAGGGCCTCGGCCGCCCACGAGCCCACCCCGCCGATGCCGACGATGGCCACATGGGCCTGGCGCAGGCGTTGCAGCCCGTCATCGCCGTACAGCCGGGCGACGCCGGCAAAGCGTGGATCTTCTGTGCTCATGTTCGTACCCCAGGCCAATACCTCGAAAATCGGCGCGCAGTATAAGCCAAGCGCCTGGATTAAGGGCTGCCGTTGGCAAGTGTCCTACCAAGCCTGCTTTAATGTCCTATCAGACAAAAAGATCTGGACGACAAACAGGCGGCCGCAGAACTTCATCCTCTGTTGAAAATCCAACGGATTGCCTTCTTCGGTAAGCGTAGGACCGACGCACCGGAGACACCGCCCCGCCCTCAGCTTCGGAACCTCGACCCCTTATGTCATCACGCAAATTCGGCCTCAACCTGGTGGTGGTCCTGGCCATCGCCGCGCTGTTCACCGGGTTCTGGGCGCTCATCAACCGCCCGGTGTCCGCCCCTGCCTGGCCGGAGCAGATCTCCGGCTTTTCCTATTCGCCGTTCCGCCTCGGTGAAAGTCCGCAAAAGGGCCAGTACCCGACCGAGGACGAGATTCGCCAGGATCTGGAACAGCTGAACAAGCTGACCGACAACATCCGCATCTATACCGTCGAAGGGACCCAGGCCGAGGTGCCGCGGCTGGCCGAGGAACTGGGGCTGCGGGTTACCCTGGGCATCTGGATCAGCAAGGACCTGGAGCGCAACGAGCGCGAGATCGAAAAAGCCATCGGCATTGCCAACACCTCCCGCAGCGTCGTGCGGGTGGTGGTGGGCAACGAAGCGCTGTTCCGCGAAGAGGTCACCCCCGAGGAACTGATCGCCTACCTCGACCGCGTGCGCAAGGCGGTGAAAGTGCCGGTGACCACCAGCGAGCAGTGGCACATCTGGAAGGAACACCCCGAACTTGCCAAGCATGTCGACCTGATCGCCGCGCACATCCTGCCCTACTGGGAGTTCGTGCCGATGAAGGACTCGGTGCAGTTCGTCCTCGACCGCGCCCGTGAGCTGCGCAAGCAGTTCCCGCGCAAGCCGCTGCTGCTCTCGGAGGTCGGCTGGCCGAGCAATGGCCGCATGCGCGGCGGCGCCGACGCCACCCAGGCCGACCAGGCCATCTACCTGCGCACCCTGGTCAATACCCTCAACCGCCGCGGCTACAACTACTTCGTCATCGAAGCCTACGACCAGCCGTGGAAAGCCAGCGACGAAGGCTCGGTGGGTGCGTACTGGGGCGTGTTCAACGCCGAGCGCCAGCAGAAGTTCAACTTCGAAGGCCCGATCGTCGCCATCCCGCAATGGCGCGCCCTGGCCGTGGCCTCGGTGGTACTGGCCATGATCGCCCTGATGGTGCTGTTCATCGACGGCTCGGCGCTGCGCCAGCGCGGCCGTACCTTCCTCACGTTCATTACCTTCCTGTGCGGGTCGGTGCTGGTGTGGATCGCCTACGACTACAGCCAGCAGTACAGCACCTGGTTCAGCATGACCGTGGGCGTGCTGCTGGCACTGGGTGCGCTGGGTGTGTTCATCGTGCTGCTGACCGAGGCCCATGAACTGGCCGAAGCCGTGTGGACGCACAAGCGCAGGCGCGAATTCCTGCCGGTGCACGCCGACAGCGCCTATCGCCCGAAAGTGTCGGTGCATGTGCCGTGCTACAACGAGCCGCCCGAGATGGTCAAACAGACCCTCGACGCCCTCGCCGCGCTGGACTACCCCGACTACGAAGTGCTGGTGATCGACAACAACACCAAGGACCCGGCCGTGTGGGAGCCGCTCAAGGCCCATTGTGAAAAGCTGGGCGAGCGCTTCAAGTTCTTCCACGTCGCGCCCCTGGCCGGCTTCAAGGGCGGCGCGCTCAACTACCTGATCCCGCACACCGCCAAGGACGCCGAGGTGATCGCAGTGATCGACTCGGACTACTGCGTCGATCGCAACTGGCTCAAGCACATGGTGCCGCACTTCGCCGACCCGAAGATCGCCGTGGTGCAGTCGCCCCAGGACTACCGCGACCAGCATGAAAGCGCCTTCAAGAAGCTGTGCTACAGCGAGTACAAGGGCTTCTTCCACATCGGCATGGTCACCCGCAACGACCGTGACGCGATCATCCAGCACGGCACCATGACCATGACCCGGCGCTCGGTGCTCGAAGAGCTGGGCTGGGCCGAATGGTGCATCTGCGAGGATGCCGAACTGGGCCTGCGGGTGTTCGAGAAGGGCCTGTCGGCCGCCTACGCCCACAACAGCTATGGCAAGGGCCTGATGCCCGATACCTTCATCGACTTCAAGAAGCAGCGTTTCCGCTGGGCCTACGGCGCCATCCAGATCATCAAGCACCATGCCAGCGCCCTGCTGCGCGGCAAGGACAGCGAACTGACCCGCGGCCAGCGCTATCACTTCCTGGCCGGGTGGCTGCCGTGGATCGCCGATGGCATGAACATCTTCTTCACCGTCGGCGCGCTGCTATGGTCGGCGGCGATGATCATCGTGCCGCACCGGGTCGACCCGCCACTGATGATGTTCGCCATCCCGCCGCTGGCGCTGTTCTTCTTCAAGGTCGGCAAGATCGTGTTCCTCTACCGCCGTGCGGTGGGGGTGAACCTCAAGGATGCCTTCGCAGCCGCCCTGGCGGGCCTGGCGCTGTCGCACACCATCGCCAAGGCGGTGCTGTACGGCTTCTTCACCAGCAGCATGCCGTTCTTCCGCACGCCTAAGAACGCCGACAGCCATGGCCTGCTGGTGGCCATCTCGGAAGCGCGGGAAGAACTGTTCATCATGCTCCTGCTGTGGGGCGCAGCCGGCGGCATCTACCTGGTGCAGGGCCTGCCGAGCTCGGACATGCGCTTCTGGGTGGCCATGCTGCTGGTGCAATCGCTGCCGTATCTGGCGGCGCTGATCATGGCCTTCCTGTCTTCGCTGCCCAAGCCCGCCGAGGCCAGCGAACCGGCCACCGCCGGCCAGGCCTGAGCCTGAGGCGCCGATACCGTTGCGCGGTATCGGCGCCAGCGCTTACAGGTACACCACCTCCATCGTCCCCTCACCGTCAAAGGCGATATCGTCGCTGGTATCCAGCGATTCGGTCGGCGCCACCACCACCTGCACCATCAAGGTCGCGGTGAGATCGCGGATCGGCACCGGCCCGGCAGTGCTGCCGAGGGTGTCGCTGAACCCCAGCAGCAAGTCGTTGCTGCCGATCCGGTCCACCTGCAGGTCGGCCGCATGCCAACCGCGCCCGCCGGTAGTGGAGTCGGTGATATACACCTGGGTCAGCGCATCGGCCTGGATGCGCCTGGGGTCGAACTGCACCTCGTACAAGCCGATGCGGTTGCCGCGCTTATCCAGCCCCAGGCCGTAATAGATGCCACTGTTCACCAGGGCGCTGCCGTCGCGGTTGTCGCGCATGCGCAGGGCAAAGCGGGTGGCCGCGTCGCAGCTGATGCTCAGGCCGATGGGGCGGGGCTTGAGCATCGTGCGCTGGGTCTTGCTCAAGTCCTGCACCGAGATCCGGCCGAAATCCACCACCCCGCCGCTGGTCAGTGCCGGCGTACAAGAGGCGGGAGTCACACTGCCGCGCACGTTCAGCTCGATGGTCGATTGGGCATGAGCCCAGGGTGCGATCAGCAGGGCCAGCATCGTCAGGGCTTGGGGTTTCATGGTGTTCGCTTCCTATGAGTCGTGGTGCCTAGAGATAGATGATTTCAAGGGTCGCGGCACCATCGATGGGTGCCTCCTCGTTCAGGCTCAGGGCGCCGGCCGCCGGCAGGAACAGCTCCACCGCGAGGCTGGCGTTGAGTTGGCTCATCGCCGTGGGGCCTGCCTGGCGGGCGTTGCCTTGGGCGAAGCCGAGCAGGCGGCGATCAGGTGCCAGGTAGGCCGGGCCACTGGGCGAAAGCCATTGCAGCGCGCCGAACGGGGCCTGCAGCGCCGATACCGAAGCCCCGTCAGCCAGCACACTGTCGAACGACACCGCATAGGCACCCAGCGCCTGCCCCGCACGGGTCCGGCCCACACCGAACAGCAGCGTGGGGTCGACCAGCCCCGGGAAGTGCCGCACGCTGGCTGACCGGTTGTCACGGGCACTCAAGGCAAAACGGGTTGGCGCATCGCAATGCACGCTCAGCGATACGCTGCGCTGCCAGCGGCTGCCGGCCTCCTGCAGCAGTTGCCGGGCAGGAATACGGCCAAAATCCACCACCCCGCCATTGCCCAGTTGCGGGGTACAGGCTATGGGTGCGATGGCCGCCATTACATCCAGGTGGCCCTTGCCGCCAGCGGCTTCAACCTGGCCTGCAGCGCGCAGCGACAGCGCATCGGTCAGGCCCAGCATCGCCGGCAAGCCCCAGCCCTTCACCTCCAGGCGGGCGCTGAACACCCGCCCTGGCAAGGCCTGCCCGGCACGCAGGGGCGCCAGCCAGGTTTGCGGCAGCCAGTCCAGCGCCCTGCCACTGGCCTGCGGCGCCTGCCCGGGCGCGCTGAACCGCCCCACTTCCACGTGGGCGCCATCGAGCAGCGCCTGGTCCAGACGCACGGCGAAACTGCCCTGGTCGCCGAGGGCGAATCTTGTACCGTTGTGCTGCGCAGCACGGAAGAACAGCGACAAGTCCTGAGCCTGTGCGCAGGTCACCGTCAGGCCAACACTGCGCGTGCCCAATTCGAGCTCTTGCGCATGCTTGATGAGGGTGGTGCGGTTGAAGCGGCCGAAATCCGCCTGGGGCTGGCTGAGGCTTACCTGGCAATCATCGGCCTGGCCGACCGTTGGTAACAGGCCGGCAGCGGCGAGCAATGCCGGGATGAAACAGCGAAACGAGCGCATGGCTGGCTCCATCAAGGGATGCGGCACAGGGCCGTGGTGGATTCGAAATAGGCGTCCAGATCCGCTTGCTGCGCCAAGCTGAACTGCAGTTCGCACGCAGGGCCATCGACCGGGTTGACCCAAAGCCGTCGGGCCTCCTGCAGGCCATGGACAAACACCAGCCCGCCCTCCTGTACCAGCGTGACGAACTGCCCCTCGCCATCGGTGACCATCGCCCCGCCCGGCAAGGGCTCGCCGGCCTGATCGCGGGCCTGCAGCAGTGCCCGGCGCGTGCTGGTCACGCGAAAATCGATGCGTGGCACTGCGCCGCGCCCGGCCTGGACCAACTCGACAGCGTTGTCCAGGTCGACGTTGCGCGGCAACGAACGTGGCTGCACTTCCACGGTGCTGCTGCCATAGGGGGTCAGTTGCGCCACCAACGCCTGGCCATCGCCGTCGGTCCACGTCGGCCCGGCCGGCGTATCGAGCTTCACCCCGGACAACTGGCCCACCGACACCAGGGCAAAGGTGTCCTGCACCGCGTAGGGCGAGAAAGTGATGCCTTCGCCGTGCATCGCCACACCGCCGCGCATGCCCAGGCCGATACTGCGGTTGCCCTTGCCGTAGCCGGCGTAGTTGACGTCCACCTGGGTGTAGCGTGGCAAGGCCGACAGGCCGGCATTCAGGTCCACCAGCCGGTCGCGGCTGTCACGCTCGGCGCCCAGGCGGTAGCTCAGGGTGTCACTGACCCGTTCCTGCATCGACAGGCCCAGACGGCTGTCGCCACCGCTCTCGCGCAGCGAAGCGCGCAAGCGTCGTTCACGCCCCAACGGCATGCTCACACTGACGTAGGCGGCATTGCCCAGGTTGCTGCTGCCCCCCAGGTTCCATTCCATGCTGGCCGACAACGACACCTCTGCGAAACGCCGCCCCCAGGAGGCATAGGCGCGGCTGGATTCACTGCCGTCATGCAGCGCAGCCCGGGAAAAACCGCCGCTGAGGCTGCCGACCCAGGGCTGGGCCCAGGATACGCCGAAGCTGTACTGGTGCTTGAAGCGGCTCGCTACGAAGGCATCGTCGTCACGGGCAAAGCTGTCCAGCAGGTCACGGTAGCCTTGAGTCTGCTGGGTATAAGCACCATTGATGGCCCACTGCGGGGTCAGTTGCTGGGAAAACGATACCTGGCTCTGCAGCCCCCGCGAGTCCGACTCATGTGCTCTGGCCGCCTGGACCATCCACTGCACCTGCGAGCCCAACCAAGGCTGCAGGCCCACACCCAGGCCTGCCGCCTCGTATTCGCTGGCCATCAGCACGCCGCTGCTCAGGGTGGTGACCGGGCTCAGGCCCTGGGTCCAGCCTGCGCTGAGCACCCAAGGGTCGGCGGCGACATCGGCGTTTTCCCGCACACGCCCCAGGCCCAGGTTGAAACCCGGGGCAGGTATGTCCAAGGCCACCATGGCCGCCGGCACCGTGAAGCTGCGCTGCATGCCATCGGCTTCGATCACCGTCACTTCAAGGTCGGTGAGACGGTCCAGGTGCGGCAGATCGCCCAACGCGAAGGGGCCGGCGGGCACCACGGTCGAGTAGATCAGCGCGCCTGCCTGACGTACCTCGACCCGTGCCTGGCTCTGTGCGATGCCTTCGATGGCAGCCCGCCGCGTGGGGCCGTCCAGAGCCTGCTCGGTGCTCAGTTGCAGGCCATCGACCCGTGCACCGGCCAGCACCGGGTTGACCAGGTTGATCTGCCCGGCCTGGAACACCGTGCCCAGTTCGGCGAAGGTGCGCTGAGCATAGGCATCGAGGAACTCGCTACGGCGCATGCCATCCACGGCGGTGTGAATCTGGTGACTGCGCACCACCCAGTCGCCGGCGTTGAAACCCAGTTCGGTGCTGGCCGACCAGTAATCGCTGTTACGCCCTTCGAAGCGGTTACGCAGGCCCGAAAGCTCGTAGTTGAAAATGCCGGCCATGCCGCCGGTGTGGTAGGCCGACAGGTCCTGACGCGTCTCGACCGGACGCAGGGCCTGGGTTGGCACCACCAAGCTGGCCCGCGCGGCCTGTGGATCCAGGTTGACCTGCGCCTGGCGGTACTGGCCAAGAAAGTTCTGACAGGCGTCAGGGTCTACACCCTCGCCTGCGGGCGACAGCAGTCCTGCGGCATCCAGCAGACGCTGATCGAAACACAGTTGCCCATCGCTGGAAAACCGCGCCTCGACCCGCCCGCGGGGCTTGTCGTTAACGCTCAGGCTGATCCGATGGCTGCCCGGAGTGAAGCGCGCCGTCTCACCCAGATAGGCCGCCAGCGCCGGGTCGATGCCGCGCAGCCGCAGCACTTCGGCATCGAACGCCACAGGCTCGGCAGCCATCGTTTCGCCCGCCACGAAAACCATCAGCCCAAGCCAGGCAATTGGCCGCCCCATCTCAGGCACCACCGGCCTGCACAGCGGCTTCATGGGCATCCACCGCAAAACCGTAGACCGTCGCCGGGAACGAGCGAACCGTCACCGGTGCACCTTGCAAGGCACCATCGGTTTCGACGTCCAGTGTGTCGCCTGGCAGTACGTAGCTGCGCCCCAGGCGGGCCGCCTGGCCGCTGGGCAGCAAACGCAGCTCCTGGGCCAGACGTACCACGTAGGGCGAGCCGTTGTGCACGCTTAGCTTGCCGTCGACCAGGCGCCACTGCAGCTCGACCCACGGCGTGCGGTTCAGCGCCAGCCCCTTGGGATGGATGATCACCGGCAGGTTCTGGCGCAGGCTGACACCGACTTTGGCCACGCCCTGCGCCTTGGCATCGGCTGACTGCGGGATGCCTTCGAAGATCACCCGTTTCAGGCGCTGAGTGACCAGCGGCTTGTCGCCACGCAGGATGAAACGCACCAGTTGCTCCTTGCCGGCATCCACTCGCCACACCGGCTGCGACAGAAACAGCAAGGGCTCGGTGTCTTCGGGCAGATCCTGCAAGGTGACGTGCAGCAACGCCGTGCTGCTGTCGCTGTTACGCACCTTGATGGAGGCTTCGCCGTCTTCTTCCTTGACGATGACCACAGAGGTTTCGGGGATCATGCCGTCCGCCCAGGCAGGCAAGGACGCGGATACGGCCAGCAGACTGACCAACAGCGGGTGGGACAGACAACGCGGGATGAATGGCACGGCTAACTCCAGGCGTGACCCGGCCGCCCGTGGGCAACCGGGTGAAATAGGGGGGGGTGAAAAAAAGGGCCCTCGCCCTGCCGTCTTGCTGCGGCTCAGGGACTGCCAGGGCCTTACAGGTAGGCCACCTCGAGGGTGGCTGCACCGTCGATGGGCACCTCGTCGGTCAGTGTCAGCGACTCACCTGGCGCCAGATGCATGTCCACTTCGATCAGTGCGTTCAGCGAGCGGGCCGCCGACGGCTCCAGGCTCCCGACCGTGGCAAAGCCGATCAAACCGGCGCCACCATCGTTGGGCAACGGGCTGTCCGCGGTAGGCACCAGTTGCCAGCTGGCGCCGTTGTCGGCACTTCTCAACCTGGCGACCTGGGTGCTGCCATCTAGCGTGAGCCCCTCGGACTTGAACAACACGAAGTAGGTACCCACTTTCTGCGTGCCATGCAGGCCCACGCCGAAATGCCGATCATGCACAGGCCACTGCGCCGAGCCTGCGCGCCCGTCGATACCGCGCAAGGCGAAGCGGGTAGGTGCCAGGCAGGTGATCGACAAGCGCTGACGAGCCGACACGAACTGCGTACGGTGTACCGGGTGCAGTTCGATCGAGCCGATCTTGCCGTATTCGAAGCTGCCATCGCCGCTGAGTGAAGGCACGCAGGCAGCCGGGGTGATCAGGCCGGTGACATTGATCACTGCCGAGGACTGGGCGAACGAGGTCGGTGCCATGGCAGCGCAGAGCACCAGCAGCAAGTAAGTGGGTTTCATGTGGACGCTTTCCCTGAGCTGCGGCAGACGGTCAGAGGCAGACGAGGATCGCTCCTCGTCTGCCCAGAGGTCACAGGTAGGTCACCTCGATGCTGGCGGCGCCATCGATGTTGATGTCGTCGGTCAGGGTGAGGTCGCTGCCCTTGACGATGTTCATCGTGACCTGCAGGTCAGCCGCCAGCGTACCGATTGGCGCAGGCTCGGTAGCGCCTTGCCGCCCAAAGCCCAGCAACACTCGAGCGATGTCACGGTTGATCAGGTAGCTGACCTGGTCGCTGCGGGGAATCCAGCTTGCACCGCCGTTGACCGAGATCATGCGCTGAACGTCGGTATTGCCATCAGCCGTGATCCCGGCGGCCTGCAGACCCATCATGAAGCCGCCGATCTTCTCGGTACCGTTCAACCCCAGGCCAAAATACGAACTGTTCGCAACATGCGCCGTACCGGAACGGTTATCAACGCCATCAATCGCGAAGCGAGTAGGTGCACTGCAGGCGACGGTCAGACGCTGGAACTCGGACTTGAAGCTGGTGATCTTGTCCTGGTTGAGGTCCTGCGCGGAGATCTTGCCGAAATCGAAGCTGCCCGCACCGCTCAGCGAAGGGGTACAGGCTGCCGGAGTGATCATGCCGGTAACGCTGACATCGGTGGAGGAAGCCGCCAGGGCAGAAGTACTGCCGAGCAGGGTTGCGCACAGAGCAAGCAGAGGAGCGTATTTGTTCATTGTGTAGTCCGATCAAGCGGGTCAAGGGAAGATGTTTGATGCAGGGCCCATGGTAGGGACCCGGCTCTTGGCCACATCACTGGCAATTTCCCAGCGACTTTGAGAAATCTCCTGCCGGAGCGTCATCTTTTCCCAAGCTCCGGTTCCCAGCCGTCCCACAGATCCGACGCTTTTTGCTTTAGACTATCGCCCCTCAATGCCCGCCTTGCCTTGCCTTCGGAGTTCCCCCATGACGGCCCCCGCCGAGCTTTCGCCTACCCTGCAACTGGCCTGCGACCTGATCCGCCGCCCCTCGGTCACCCCGGTCGACGCCGACTGCCAGGCGCAAATGATGAACCGCCTGGGCGCCGTTGGCTTCATGCTCGAGCCCATGCGCTTCGAGGACGTCGACAATTTCTGGGCCACCCACGGTACCCAGGACGGCCCGGTGCTGTGCTTCGCCG
Organism: Pseudomonas oryziphila; assembly: GCF_003940825.1. Classification (NCBI taxonomy): domain Bacteria; kingdom Pseudomonadati; phylum Pseudomonadota; class Gammaproteobacteria; order Pseudomonadales; family Pseudomonadaceae; genus Pseudomonas; species Pseudomonas oryziphila. The sequence goes on from NZ_CP034338.1 coordinate 4,718,410, forward strand.
GCCACACCGACGTAGTGCCTACCGGCCCGGTGCAGCAATGGCAGCATGAGCCGTTCGAGGCGCTGATCGATGCCGACGGCATGCTCTGCGGCCGTGGCGCCGCCGACATGAAAGGCAGCCTGGCCTCGATGGTGGTGGCCAGCGAACGCTTCGTGCAGGACTACCCGAACCACCGTGGCAAGGTCGCCTTCCTGATCACCAGCGACGAAGAAGGCCCGGCGCACCACGGCACCAAGGCCGTGGTCGAGCTGCTCAAGGCGCGCAACGAGCGCCTGGACTGGTGCATCGTCGGCGAACCGTCGAGCACCACCCTGCTCGGCGATGTGGTCAAGAACGGCCGCCGTGGCTCCCTCGGCGCCAAGCTGACCATCCGCGGCAAGCAAGGCCACGTGGCCTACCCGCACCTGGCGCGCAATCCGATCCACCTGGCCGCACCGGCCCTGGCGGAACTGGCGGCCGAGCACTGGGACGAGGGCAACGCGTTCTTCCCGCCGACCAGCTTCCAGATCTCCAACCTCAACTCGGGCACCGGTGCCACCAACGTGGTGCCGGGCGAACTGACCGCGCTGTTCAACTTCCGTTTCTCCACCGAGTCGACCGTCGAAGGCCTGCAACAGCGCGTCGCGGCGATCCTCGACAAGCATCAGCTGGAGTGGTCGATCGACTGGGCGCTGTCGGGCCTGCCGTTCCTCACCGAGCCGGGCGAGCTGCTCGACGCGGTCGCTTCGAGCATCAAGACGGTCACCGGCCGCGAAACCCAGCCGTCCACCAGCGGTGGCACCTCCGATGGCCGCTTCATCGCCACCATGGGCACCCAGGTGGTCGAGCTCGGCCCGGTCAACGCCACCATTCACCAGGTGGACGAGCGCATCCTGGCCAGCGACCTCGAGCTGCTGACCGAGATCTACTACCAGACCCTGGTGCGGTTGCTCGCCTGATGCTCGCCTGCCCACTCTGCCAGGCGCCCCTGGCGCGGCTCGACAACGGCGTGGCCTGCCCCGCCGGCCACCGTTTCGACCGTGCCCGCCAGGGCTACCTGAACCTGCTGCCGGTGCAGCACAAGAACAGTCGCGACCCCGGCGACAACCAGGCCATGGTCGAAGCCCGCCGCGGCTTCCTCGACGCCGGCCACTATGCACCGGTGGCCCGCCGCCTGGCGCAACTGGCCGCCGAGCGCCAGCCAGGCACCTGGCTGGACATCGGCTGCGGCGAGGGTTACTACACCGCCCTGCTGGCCGAGGCGCTGCCACAGGCCGAGGGTTACGCCCTGGACATCTCCCGCGAGGCGGTCAAGCGTGCCTGCCGGCGTGCCCCGCAAGTCACCTGGATGGTCGCCAGCATGGCCCGCGTGCCCCTGCAGGACGCCAGCTGCGGCTTCATCGCCAGCGTGTTCAGCCCGCTCGACTGGGACGAGGCTCGGCGCCTGCTGGCCCCCGGCGGCGGCCTGATGCGGGTCGGCCCGACCAGCGGCCACCTGATGGAACTGCGCGAGGTGCTCTACGATGAAGTGCGCCCCTACGCCGATGACAAGCACCTGGCCCTGGTCCCCGAGGGCATGGCCCACGCCCACGGTGAAGTGCTCGAATTCCGCCTGAGCCTGGCCGAGCCCCAGGCCCGCGCCGACCTGCTGGCCATGACCCCGCACGGCTGGCGCGCCAGCGCCGAGAAACGCGCCAAGGTGATCGACCAGCCCGAGCCGTTCGAGGTCACGGTTTCCATGCGTTATGACTATTTCGTGCGCCAAGCCTGAGCACACCCCGGAGCCCCTTATGCGCCAACCCGATATCGAGATTTACCTGAAGGACGCCGACGTCGATCACAAGCAGATCGCCGCCTGGCTGGCCGAGGCCTTGGGCCCGTGCAGCGAATGGAAGCAGAAAGGCCAGACCTTCAAGTGCATGGCCGGTAACATTCCGGTCACCTGGTTACCGAAGGCTGTGGGGAAATGGAACAGCCTGCTGCTGGAAAGCGACCAGACCCCATGGGCCGATGACATCGCCTGCGCCCACGCGGCATTCGCCGCGCTCAACGTCGAAGTACGTTGTGCACCAGGTAGCTGGACAGAGGAACAAGGGGAAGAAGATGCCGATCGCTGGATCCGCATCAGCGCCGACGGTGAAGAGGAAATCACCTGGCGCACACACTGAAGCTGCAAGCTACGAGTTGCAAGCTTCTAGTTCGATCGCATCAGGCTGCAAGCTCCACGGACAGCTTGCAGCTTGAAGCTTACCGCTTGCGGCGGCGGTCAGAGACCGACGACGTCTTCAGCCTGCAGGCCTTTCTGGCCCTGCACGAGTGCGTACTCCACCTGCTGCCCTTCGACCAGGGTGCGATGCCCCTCACCGCGGATAGCCCGATAGTGGACGAACACATCCGCACCACCGTCGCGCTGAATGAAGCCATAACCTTTGGCATCGTTGAACCACTTCACATTCCCAGTCTCACGAGACGACATCTGCACTACTCCGGATTTTTATTTTGAAGATCGCCTTGCTGGCATGGGCTCACCGCCCCTGCCGTCGCAGCTTGCTCAAATAGTAAGCAAGCGGCAGGCCGAGTATATGACAGGGAACAAAAAAAATTCATTACAGCCCTGATTTTTGCCGATTTTTGCTGAACTTACGCAGATACGGCAGACTAACGTCCTGAAAAACACCGAAACATCTCACCCAGGGCACCTACCCCATGACCCGTTCCCCCCTGCGCCGCCTGATCTTCGGCGCCCTGCGCCGCGTGCTGTACCTATGGGTGCGCTCCGAGACCATCAACCAGTCTTCGCTGACCCTCAAGCTCGACCGCAGCCGCCCGGTGTTCTACGCCCTGCCCTCGCCCTCGCTGACCGACCTGGCCGTGATCGACCACGAATGCACCAAAGCGGGGCTGCCACGCCCGGTCTTGCCGGTGGCGGTCGGCCCGCTGCAGGAGCCTGCCGGGTTCTTCTACCTGACCCCCGACCCGGACTGGCTCGGCCGCCACGACAAACGTGGCGCGCCACCGACCCTGGAGCGCCTGGTCGCGGCGATCAGCCAGCATGCCGAGGAGGACGCGCAGATCATCCCGGTCAGCGTGTTCTGGGGCCAGACCCCGTCCAGCGAGTCGAGCCCCTGGAAACTGCTGTTCGCCGATAGCTGGGCGGTCACCGGGCGCCTGCGCCGGCTGCTGAGCATCCTCATTCTGGGGCGCAAGACCCGGGTGCAGTTCTCCGCGCCTATCCACCTGCGCGAGCTGGTGGGCCACAACAAAGGCCATGAGCGCACCGTACGCATGGCCCAACGGCTGATGCGCGTGCACTTTCGCAATCTCAAGACCGCGGTGATCGGCCCGGACATCTCGCACCGTCGCAACCTGGTCAAGGGCCTGGTGCACGACCCACTGGTGCGCCAGGCCATCAGCGACGAAGCCGAGCGCGAGAAGATCCCCTACGCCAAGGCAGAGGCCAAGGCACTGCACTACGGCAACGAAATCGCCTCGGACTACACCTACACCGCGATCCGCTTCCTCGAAGTGGTGCTCAGCTGGTTCTGGAACAAGATCTACGACGGCATCAAGGTCAACCATATCGAGCAGGTGCAGGGCATCGCCCCGGGCCACGAAGTGATCTACGTGCCCTGCCACCGCAGCCACATCGACTACCTGCTGCTGTCCTACCTGCTGTTCCGCAATGGCCTGACACCACCGCACATCGCCGCCGGCATCAACCTCAACATGCCGGTGATCGGCGGCCTGCTGCGCCGCGGCGGTGCCTTCTTCATGCGCCGCACCTTCAAGGGCAACCCGCTGTACACCGCGGTATTCAACGAATACCTGCACACCCTGTTCACCAAGGGTTTCCCGGTGGAGTATTTCGTCGAGGGCGGGCGTTCGCGCACCGGCCGTATGCTGCAGCCACGCACCGGCATGCTGGCGATCACCCTGCGCAGTTTCCTGCGCTCGTCGCGTACGCCGATCGTGTTCGTGCCGGTGTACATCGGCTATGAGCGGGTGCTGGAAGGCCGCACCTACCTGGGTGAACTGCGTGGCGCGAGCAAAAAGAAAGAGTCGATCTTCGACATCTTCAAGGTCTTCGGTGCCCTCAGGCAGCGCTTTGGCCAGGTGTACGTCAACTTCGGCGAACCGATCCGCCTGGCCGGTTTCCTCGACCAGCAGCAGCCCGGTTGGCGCGAGCAGTCACTGGCCCCGCAGTTCCGCCCGGACTGGCTCAACGACACCACCACGCGCCTGGGCGAAACCGTGGCCCGACACCTCAACGAAGCGGCGGCGGTCAACCCGGTCAACCTTGTAGCCCTGGCGCTGCTGTCGACCAGCCGCATGGCCCTCGATGAGCGCGCCCTGACCCGTGTGCTCGACCTGTACCTGGCCTTACTGCGCCAGGTGCCCTACTCGCCCCACACCACCTTGCCCGAGGGCGACGGCAATGCGCTGATCAAGCATGTGCTGGGCATGGACCTGCTGGCCGAGCAGAAGGACGCGCTGGGCCGCATCCTGTATCTGGACGAAGCCAACGCGGTGCTGATGACCTACTACCGCAACAACGTCCTGCACATCTTCGCCCTGCCAGCGCTGCTGGCGAGCTTCTTCCTCAGCAGCTCGCGCATGAGCCGCGAGCTGGTTGGGCAGTACGTGAAGGCGTTGTACCCGTACCTGCAGGCCGAGCTGTTCCTGCGTTGGGCGCCCGAGCAACTGGACGAGGTCATCGACCAGTGGCTGGCGGCGCTGGTCGAGCAAGGCCTGCTGCGCTTCGAGAACGGCGTGTACCTGCGCCCGGCCCCCAGCTCGCGGCAGTTCGTGCTGCTGACGCTGCTGGCGCGCACCATCACTCAGACCCTGCAGCGCTTCTACATGGCCACCTCGTTGCTGCTCAACAGCGGGCAGCACACGCTGACTGCCGAAGAACTGGAGGAGCTTTGCGTGATGATGGCCCAGCGCCTGTCGATCCTGCATGGGCTCAACGCCCCGGAGTTCTTCGACAAGACCCTGTTCCGCCACTTTATCCAGACCTTGGTGCGCGAAGGGGTGCTACGCCCCGACAGCAACGGCAAGCTGGGTTACCACGACAAACTGGCCGAACTGGCCGAAGGCGTGGCCAAGCGTGTGCTGTCGGCGGAGTTGCGTTTGTCGATTCGCCAGGTGGCGCTGCACCGCGATGAAACACCGGAGCCTGCGCCCTCCGAGTGAACTGGCCTTGGTGCGCCCGGGGCCGCTTCGCAGCCCATCGCCGGCAAGCCGGCTCCCACAGGAGTCATCGCTCCCCTGTGGGAGCCGGCTTGCCGGCGATGGGGCGCACAGCGGCCCCATACCGAAAGCCGCATGCCAGGCAAAAATCCGCTAAAGTCCCCGGTGTTGGCCACAAGCCAGCGCCATGTACACCGGAGATACCATGAAAAAGCTCTTCACCCTGTGCTGCGCCACCCTGCTTGCAGCGTGCTCCAGCAACACCCCGTCGAACCACGCCAGCCTCGATGGCGAAGTTTTCTACCTGCAGCGCATCGCCCTGCCGCCCGCCGCCACCCTGAACGTGGCCCTGCAGGACGTGTCGCTGATGGACGCACCGGCGGTCACCCTGGCCAGCCAGAATGGCCCGGTCAAAGGCAACGTGCCGCTGCCCTTCCACCTGACCTACGACCCGGCCCAGATCAAGCCCGGCCACCGCTACGCGGTGAGTGCGCGCATCGAACTGGACGGCAAGCTGCTGTTCATCAACACCGAACACCACGGCGTGATGCTCGACGGCAGCGACCAGCAGCCGGTGCGGATCAAGGTCGACCCGGTCCGCTGAGCCCCCGCCCCACATTGCCCATAAGGAAATATCCATGATCCGCACCTCCCTGCGCTTCACCACCCTGTGTGCCGGCGTGCTGCTGTCGGCCAGTGCCATGGCCCTGTCGCTGGGCGACCTGTCGCAAAGTGACGCCAGCGGCGGCCTGAAGGACGCCCTCACCCAAGGCACGCAGATCGCTGTCAAGCAACTGAGCACCCCAGGCGGCTTCAGCAACAACCCCGACGTGCGCATCGAGCTGCCAGGCAACCTCGGCAAGGCCGCCAAGGCCATGAAGATGTTCGGCAAGGGTGATCAGGTGGAAGCCCTGGAAGCCGGCATGAACAAGGCTGCCGAGGCGGCCGTGCCGCAGGCCCAGGCGATCCTCGTGGATGCGGTGAAGAAGATGACCGTGACCGATGCCAAGGGCATCCTCAGCGGTGGTCAGGACTCGGCTACCCAGTACCTGAACAAGAGCAGCCGCGAGCAGATCCGCGCCAAGTTCCTGCCGATCGTCAAGCAGGCCACCGACAAGGTCGGCCTGGCCCAGCAGTACAACAGCTTCGCCGGGCAGGCCAAGGGCCTGGGGCTGATCAAGGATGACGCCAACATCGAGAACTACGTGACCGAGAAGGCGCTGGACGGTCTGTTCGAAATGATCGGCAAACAGGAAGAAAGCATTCGCCAGAACCCGGCCGGGGCTGCTACCAGCCTGGCCAAGAAGGTGTTCGGCGCGCTGTGATTCTGATCTGAAATCCTCAGGGCTGCTGCGCAGCCCGTTCGCGGCACAAGGCCGCTCCTACAGGGGTCACACTCACCTGTGGGAGCGGCTTTAACCGCAAACACCGGCATAGCCGGTGCCATTCACCGCGTCGTCTGCTTCGCGGCTAAAGCCGCTCCCACAGGGCCGCGCTATCACAGCCCCCTGCGTGACTCATTCCTTCCTCACCCTGAACCACGCCGCATACAACGCCGGCAGGAACAGCAGCGTCAGTACCGTGGCCACGATCAAACCACCCATGATCGCCACCGCCATCGGCCCGTAGAACACACTGCGCGACAACGGAATCATCGCCAGCACCGCCGCCAGCGCGGTCAGCACGATCGGCCGGAAGCGCCGCACCGTGGCCTCGATGATCGCCTGCCAGCGCTCCATCCCGGCGGCAATGTCCTGCTCGATCTGGTCCACCAGGATCACTGAGTTGCGCATGATCATGCCCGCCAGGGCGATGGTGCCGAGCATCGCGACGAAACCGAACGGCTGGCGGAACACCAGCAGGAACAAGGTCACGCCGATCAGCCCCAAAGGCGCGGTGAGGAACACCATGAACATCCGCGAGAAGCTGCGCAGCTGGATCATCAACAGGCTCAACACCACCACGATGAACAGCGGCATGCCGGCATTCACCGAACGCTGGCCACGCTCGGAGTCCTCCACCGTGCCGCCGACTTCCAGCAGATAGCCGTCCGGCAGTTCCGCCTTGATCTGCTGCAGGGTCGGCTGGATCTGTTTCACCAGCGTGGCCGGCTGTTCCTTGTCGTAGATGTCGGCACGCACGGTCACCGTCGGCAGGCGATTGCGGTGCCAGATGATGCCTTCCTCGAAGCCATATTCCAGCGTGGCCACCTGCGACAGCGCCACACTCGGACCGTTGTCGGTGGGCAGCGCCAGGCTGCCGAGGTTGCCCAACTCACGGCGTTCTTCAGGGGTGCCGCGCAAGAGGATCTCGATCAGTTCATTGTCTTCACGGTACTGGCTGACGGTGCTGCCGGTCAGCGAACTCTGCAGGAAACTCGACAAGTGCGCGGTGCTCACCCCCAGGGCGCGGGCGCGGTCCTGGTCGATGTCCAGGTACACCGCCTTGCTCGGCTCCTCCCAGTCCAGGTGGACGTTGACCACATGGGGGTTCTCGCGCACCTTGGCCGCCACCTCGCGGGCCAGGGCACGGACCTTCTCGATGTGCTCGCCGGTGATGCGGAACTGCACCGGGTAGCCCACGGGCGGGCCGTTTTCCAGGCGGGTGACCCGCGAGCGCAGGTCGGGGAATTGCTCATCGAGGGTTGCGATCAGCCAGCTGCGCAGGCGCTCACGGTCTTCCAGCGATTTGGCCAGCACCACGAACTGGGCGAAGCTCGCGGCCGGCAGTTGCTGGTCCAGGGGCAGATAGAAGCGTGGCGAGCCGGTGCCGACATAGGCCACATAGTTGTCGATGCCGTCCTGCTGCTTGAGCAGCACTTCCAGCTGTTTGACCCGCTCGGCGGTGTTGTTCAGCGAAGCACCTTCGGCCAGCTTCAGGTCGACCATCAGCTCTGGCCGGCCGGAGGCCGGGAAGAACTGCTGGGGCACGAAGCGGAACAGCAGGATGCTGCCGACGAATGCCGCGATGGTCAGCAATATGACTGTCTTGCGCCGCCGCACGCACCACTCCACCACCCGCCGCACGCGCTGGTAGAACGGCGTGGCGTAGGGGTCGGGCGCATGCCCGTCGCTGCCATGGCGCGTCGCATGCAGCTTGGCCAGGTCCGGCAGCAGGCGTTCGCCCAGGTACGGCACGAACACCACCGCCGCTACCCACGAGGTCAGCAGGGCGATGGTCACCACCTGGAAGATCGAGCGGGTGTACTCGCCGGTGCTCGACGCCGCCGTGGCGATCGGCAGGAAGCCCGCTGCCGTGATCAGGGTGCCGGTGAGCATCGGGAAGGCCGTGCTGGTCCAGGCGTAACTGGCCGCCTTGAGCCGGTCGTAGCCCTGCTCCATCTTGATCGCCATCATCTCCACGGCAATGATCGCGTCGTCCACCAGCAGGCCCAGCGCCAGCACCAGCGCGCCCAGCGAAATCTTATGCAGGCCGATGCCGAAGTAGTGCATCAGGGCGAAGGTCATGGCCAGCACCAGGGGGATCGCCAGGGCCACCACCAGCCCGGTGCGCAGGCCCAGGGAGAAGAAGCTCACCAGCAGGACGATGGCCAGCGCCTCGACCAGCACCTGGACGAACTCGCCGACGCCGGCTTTCACCGCCGCCGGCTGGTCGGACACCTTGCGCAACTGCATGCCTGCCGGCAGCCCTTCGGCCAGGCGGGCGAACTCGCCCTCCAGGGCCTTGCCCAGCACCAGGATGTCACCGCCGTCCTTCATCGACACGGCAAGGCCGATGGCGTCCTCGCCCATGAAGCGCATGCGCGGCGCGGGCGGGTCGTTGAAGCCACGCTGAACCTCGGCGACGTCACCGATGCGGAAGGTGCGGTCGCCCACGCGGATGGGGAACTGGCGGATCTGCTCGACACTGTCGAAACGCCCGCTGACCCGCAGTTGCAGGCGCTCGCTGGGGGTCTCGAAGAAGCCGGCGGTACTCACCGCGTTCTGCTCGCGCAGTGCCTGCTGCACCGCGGCCAGCGGCACACCCAGGGTGGCCAGCTTGACGTTGGACAGCTCGATCCAGATTTTCTCGTCCTGCAGGCCGATCAGCTCGACCTTGCCGACATCCTTCACCCGCTGCAGCTGGATCTGGATACGGTCGGCGTAGTCCTTGAGCACCGCGTAGTCGAAGCCCTCACCGGTCAGCGCGTAGATGTTGCCGAAGGTGGTGCCGAACTCATCGTTGAAGAACGGCCCCTGGGCCTCGGGCGGCAGGGTGTGCTTGATGTCCGCGACTTTTTTGCGGATCTGGTACCACAGCTCGGGGATGTCCTTGGAGTGCAGCGAATCGCGGGCCATGAAGGTGACCTGGGACTCACCTGGCCGGGAGAACGAGACGATCTTCTCGTACTCGCCGGTCTCCATCAGCTTCTTCTCGATGCGCTCGGTGACCTGGCGCGACACTTCTTCGGCAGTCGCCCCCGGCCACAAGGTGCGGATGACCATGGCCTTGAAGGTGAAGGGCGGATCTTCGCTCTGCCCGAGCTTGGTGTAGGACATGGCGCCAATAGCCGCCAGCAGGATCATCAGGAACAGTACGATCTGGCGATTGCGCAGCGCCCAGGCGGAAAGGTTGAAACCCATCGGGACTTACTCCTTGGCCGTCAGGTTCACGTCTCGGTTGCTGCGGTCCACAGGCCGCACCTGTTGCCCTTCGCGCAGCACATGGCCGCCGGCGGCGACCACCCAGTCGCTGGCCTGCAGGCCCTCGAGCACCGGCACGCTGTCGGCGCCATAAGGCCCCAGGCGAACCGCCGCGCGCTCCAGCCGGTTGTCCTTGCCGACCCGCCACACATAGGCCTGCCCGGCTTCGGCGCTGACCGCCGAGAGCGGCACCGCCAACGGCGCGTTTTCAGCGTGGGCGATGAACACCCGCGCGCTCTGGCCGAGTTCGGCCGGGGCGTTGCCGGAGGTGAAGGCAATACGTGCGGCAAAGGTGCGCGAACGCGGGTCGGCGGCTGGCGACAGCTCACGGATACGCCCGTCGAACCGAGCATTGGGGTGCGACCACAGCTCCACGCTGACGGCCTGGCCGACGCTGAAGCGGGCGAACTGTTGCTCGGGCAGGCCGATCACCACCTCACGCTCGCCGTCAGCGGCCAGGGTGAACACGGTTTGCCCGGCGCCCACCACCTGGCCGACTTCGACCTGGCGCTTGGCGATCACTCCGGCCTGGGGCGCACGCAGCACGGCGTACTCGGCCTGGTTACCGGCCACCTCGAATTCGGCCTTGGCCTGTTTCAGGCGAGCGAGGCCGGCACGGTAGAGGTTTTCGGCGTTATCGAATTGGGAATGGCTGACCATCTGGCGGTCGAGCAGTTTCTGGTAGCGTTCACGTTCGGTGCGCACCAGCGCCAGGTTGGCTTCGGCAGCCGCTACCTGGGCACGGTTGGCCTCCAGTTGCAGGCGCACGTCCTGCGGATCGAGTTCGGCCAGCGCCTGTTCGGCCTTGACCCGCTGCCCCTCCTCCACCAGGCGCTTGCTCACCTTGCCGCCGATGCGAAACGCCAGCTCAGGCTCGAAGCGCGCACGCACCTCACCGGGGTAACTGTCTGCCGACGCGCCTGCGGGCTGGGGCTGGACCACCAGGGCCGGGCGCGGCGCAGCAGGTGGCGCGGCCTCCTGGCCGCAGGCGGCCAGCAGCACAAGGGCAGCGGGCAAGGCGAGGGATAACACACGACGCAACATGATGAAGGACCTTTGGCAGAGGGGCGCATCGAATATTTATACTGGCGAGTATATTAAGTCAGCACATGCGCTCCGGGAAGCGGTCTGCCAAGAGAAAAACCATAATAACGTTGCGACGCACGCTACAGCCGGATCGTGCGCGACCCGGTAAGATGGTCACCTTTCCCAGCAGGTAACGATTGCACATGCCCACTGACGCACCCATCGGCCCCGGCCGGCCCAAGGATCTGGCCAAGCGCGAGGCCATCCTCCAAGCCGCCAAGTCGCTGTTCCTCAGCCTTGGCTATGCCAACACCAGCATGGATGCGGTCGCTGCGGCGGCAGGTGTTTCGAAACTCACGGTCTACAGCCACTTCACCGACAAGCAGACGTTGTTTGGCGCGGCGGTCATGGCGACCTGCCAGGCGCAATTGCCCGATTTGATCTTCGAGTACCCGGAAGGGGCGGCGCTGATGGATGTGCTGCTGAACATCGCCCGTGGCTTCCAGGCGCTGATCAGCGCGGACGAGTCGGTCCAGCTCAGCCGCCTGATCATTGCCTTGAGCAGCCAGGATCCGGGGTTCGGGCATTACTTCTATGAGGCCGGGCCCAAGCGGGTGGTCGCGGGAATGGAGGCGCTGCTGCGCGGGATCGACCAGCGGGGGTTGCTGCGGATCGACAATCCGTTACGGGCGGCGGAGCAGTTCTTCTGTCTGGTGAAGGGGGCGCCGGATTATCGGTTGCTGATCGGGTGTGCGCCGGCGCTGACGGGGGATGAGGCGGAGGTGCATGTGCGGGAGGCGGTTGAGGTGTTTGTTCGGGCTTATCGGAGCTAGATCGCGTTCGGCGTTCGGCGTTCGGCGTTCGGCGTTCGGCGTTCGGGTCTGAGTGTGTTGGTTTTGATAGATGTATGCGCATTCGGCGGCGATGTCGACTTTTAGTCACCTTTCCGCCCTTACGGCGGCCTACTTTTTTCTTGGAAAAAGTAGGCAAAACCGCCCGCTCCCATCATACGGCCCCTGCGCTGCGCTCCGGGGTCCCCTCGCTCCGGTGCCTTACGGGCCCGCGCGGCCTACGACTTGCTGCGCAAGTCTACATCTCGCGCCTTCGGCTTACGCCGAAGGGTGCTGCGCACCAGGGCCCTCCAGTCACCTCCACTCGGCCTCCTGAAGTCGCAATTTGTGTTGCCTGGACTATTGCGCGCTTAGAAGCAAGAGCAAGAGCAAGAGCAAGAGCAGTAATACGGCTATATAAATTTGGCTGTTGTTTATGTGTTGTTTGTTCGAAACCAATGAACTTGCACGTTCACTGTAGGAGCGGCCTTGTGTCGCGAAAGGGCTGCGCAGCGGCCCCGGCAATCTATGTTGTAACGCTGGGGCCGCTTTGCGGCCCTTTCGCGACACAAGGCCGCTCCTACAGGTACTGCGCAAGCCTGAAAGTTTCGCACTAACCTGTGGGAGCTGCGGTTCGCCGCTGCGGCTTGCCAGCGATTGCAGTCCTGAGTTCCCACCCCATCCAACTAGCGACAGCTAACGCCAGCCCAGGCGCCGCCCCTAACTTCGCGACTTCAGGAGGCTGAGCGTAGGCGTCTGGAGGGCCCTGGTGCGCAGCACCCTTCGGCGCAGCCGAAGGCGCGAGATGTAGACTTGCGCAGCAAGTCGGAGGCCGCGCGGGCCCGGAGGACGCCGAAGCGAAGGGACCCCGAAGCGCAGCGTAGGGGCCGTATGATGGGAGCGAGCGGCTTTGGTTACTTTGGCCAAGACCAAAGTAACCCGCCGTAAGGGCGGAAAGGTGACTATGCGTCGACATCGCAAACGAATGCGCATACAACTACAAAAACAAACCAACCAAGCAACTAACTAACCAACTAACTAACCAAAGGCCAGTCACCGCGCTTCCATGTGAGCAATCATCAACTGCACACTCTCATTCCCACGAAACTCATTCACATCCAACTTGTAAGCCAACTCCACCCACCGCACCGTAGGATTCGGCCAAACCTCCCGATCAATCCCAAAGGCAATCCCATCCAACCGCACCGAACCACACTCGCTCTTGAGCACCACCTTCAGGTGCCGCTCACCGACAACCCGCTGCTCGACCAACTGAAACACCCCATGGAACAACGGCTCAGGAAAGTGCTGCCCCCAGGGCCCGGCATTACGCAGAGCCCGCGCCAAGTCCAGGTGAAACTCCTCGACCGCCAAGCTGCCATCGGACAACAACCGCCCGGTCAGATCCTCCTCCCGCAGTTGCCGCCGCACCTCTTCATCGAAGGCCTCGGCAAACGCCGGGAAGTTCTCAGCCGGCAACGACAATCCCGCCGCCATGGCATGCCCACCGAACTTGCTGATCAACGCCGGGTGCCGCGCCGCCACCGCATCCAGCGCATCACGGATATGGAACCCCGCCACCGAACGCGCCGAGCCCTTGAGCATGCCCTCGCCCGCGTCGGCAAAAGCGATGGTCGGTCGGTGGTAACGCTCCTTCAGGCGTGAGGCCAGAATACCGATCACCCCTTGGTGCCAATCGGCATCGAACAGGCACAGGCCATAGGGCATCGATTCGACCGGCAGGTCCTTGAGCTGCGCCAGGGCTTCGCGCTGCATGCCCTGCTCGATGGACTTGCGGTCCTGGTTCAGGCCATCCAGTTGCTGGGCCATGTCCAATGCCAGCGCTGCGTCATCGCACAGCAGGCATTCGATGCCCAGGCTCATGTCGTCCAGGCGCCCGGCGGCGTTGAGCCGTGGGCCGAGGATGAAACCCAGGTCGGTGGAGGTGATGCGCCGATGGTCGCGGCGGGCCACCTCGAGGATCGCCTTGAGCCCGGGGCGGGCGCGGCCAGCGCGGATGCGCTCAAGGCCCTGGTGCACCAGGATGCGGTTGTTGGCATCCAGCGGCACCACGTCGGCGACGCTGCCCAGCGCGACCAGGTCGAGCAGTTCACCGATATTCGGCTGCGGCTGGCTGTCGTAGCGGCCGAGGCTGCGCAAGCGCGCACGCAGGGCCATCAGCACGTAGAAGATCACCCCCACGCCCGCCAGCGACTTGCTCGGGAACGCGCAGCCTGGCTGGTTCGGGTTGACGATGGCATCAGCATCGGGCAACTGCTGGCCCGGCAGGTGGTGGTCGGTGACCAGCACCCTGAGCCCGGCCACCTTGGCCGCTGCCACGCCTTCGACGCTGGAGATGCCGTTATCCACGGTAATCAGCAGCTGCGGCTGGCGCTGCAACGCCACTTCGACGATCTCGGGGGTCAGGCCGTAGCCGTATTCGAACCGGTTGGGCACCAGGTAATCGACATGCGCAGCGCCCAGCAGGCGCAGCCCCAGCACACCGACGGTGCTGGCGGTGGCTCCGTCGGCGTCAAAGTCGCCAACGATGAGGATGCGCTGGCGCTGATCGAGGGCTTCGACCAGCAGGTCCACCGCCGCCTCGATGCCCTTGAGCTGCTGGTACGGCAGCAGCCGGGCCAGGCCTTTGTCCAGTTCGGCTTCGGACTGCACGCCACGGGCGGCGTACAGGCGGGTCAGCAAGGGCGGCAGGTTGCCCAGGAATGGCAGGGTCGACGGCAGGGGGCGGGGTTCGATACGCATGGGGTCTTCGGTAATCAGTGTCAGGGGCGGCTCAGCCGCGCTCGCCAAGCAGCCACTCCAGCTGCACTTCGTGCTGGCCGCGGTCGTCGGTGACGAAAATGGTGCCTTCGCTGATCATTACGTCCCACTTGATGGTACGAGGCATGTCGGTGGCCAGGGTCTCCAGCACCTCTTGCGGCACAGCGGCGATGTTCAGGTTTTTCAGGCCCTTGACCGCATCACCGACCTTGGTCCGCCACACCCGCAGGCTGCCGTAGGCCAGCAGGCTGGTGCGTTCAGTGCGGCGCGAGCACCAGGTCAGGCGCTCGGCATCCGGCTGGCCGACTTCGATCCAGTGCAGGATGCGGTCGTCCAGGCTCTTTTCCCACAGTGGTGCTTCGTCGACATCCGACAGGCCACGGCCAAACGACAGCTGCTCGTTGTACCAGATGGCATAGGCCAGCAAGCGCACGGCCATGCGTTCCTCGGTCTCCGAAGGGTGACGGGCGATGGTCTGACGGACGCTCTCGTACACGCCGCGATCAAGGTCGGTCAGATTCAGTTCGAATTTGTAGGTGGTGGACGGCTGGGCCATGGGCGCGGGGCTTCGTAGAAAAGAAAGTCGCACAGTTTAACCGATCTGGCAGACGAAGGCCCTTGCGCATCGCGAGTGCGCCGCGACAGTACCTGCCACTGCCGAGCTGTGATACAACCTGCGTTTACGCCCAGCTGCCACGGATGCCCCATGCCCACGCCCAGCAAACCCCTCGCCGGCCTGAAAGTGATCGAACTCGGCACCCTGATCGCCGGCCCGTTCGCCTCGCGCATCTGCGCCGAGTTCGGTGCCGAGGTGATCAAGGTCGAGTCGCCCGACGGCGGCGACCCGCTGCGCAAGTGGCGCAAGCTGTATGAAGGCACGTCGCTGTGGTGGTTCGTGCAGGCGCGCAACAAGCAGTCGCTGACCCTCAACCTCAAGCATCCGGAAGGCCGCGAGGTGCTCAAGCGCCTGCTGGCAGAGGCCGACATCCTGATCGAGAATTTCCGCCCCGGCGTGCTGGAAAAACTCGGCCTGGGCTGGGATGTGCTGCACGCGCTGAACCCGCGCCTGGTGATGGTGCGCCTGTCGGGCTTCGGCCAGACCGGCCCGATGAAGGACCAGCCGGGCTTTGGCGCGGTGGGCGAGTCGATGGGTGGGCTGCGCTACATCACCGGTTTCGAGGACCGCCCGCCAGTGCGCACGGGGATCTCCATCGGTGATTCGATCGCCGCCCTGTGGGGCGTGATCGGCGCGCTGATGGCCCTGCGTCACTGCGAGGTGAACGGCGGCCAGGGCCAGGTGGTGGACGTGGCGCTGTACGAGGCGATCTTCGCCATGATGGAGAGCATGGTCCCGGAGTTCGACGTGTTCGGTTTCATCCGCGAGCGCACCGGTAACATCATGCCCGGCATCACCCCCTCCTCCATCCACACCACCGCCGATGGCCGCCATGTGCAGATCGGCGCCAATGGCGACGCGATCTTCAAGCGCTTCATGCAGGCCATCGGCCGCGACGACCTGGCAAACGATGCGACATTGGCCAGCAATGATGGCCGCGACGCACGCCGCGACGAGCTGTACGGGGTGATCGACCGTTGGGCCAACGGCCTGCCGCTCGACAGCGTCATGCAAGTACTCAATGACGCCGAAGTGCCGGCCAGCCGGATCTTTTCGGCCGAAGACATGTTCAGCGACCCGCAGTACCTTGCCCGCGAGATGTTCCTCCAGGCCAAGTTACCGGACGGCAAGCCGTTCAAGATGCCCGGCATCGTACCCAAGCTCTCCGACACCCCAGGCTCCACCGAATGGGTAGGCCCGGCCCTGGGTGAGCACACCGACAGCGTGCTGGCCAGCCTGGGCTACGACGCGGCGGCCATCGCCGGCCTGCGCCAGGCGGGCACGGTCTGACTCGCGCAACAGCCTGGTGCAGGCGCCTTGCGCGCCTGCCCGTCATCCTCTGCCTGCTGCTGGCGATGCCGCTGGCGCACGCCAAGGAGCGCCTGTTCTGGCTGGTCCGCGACCTGCCGCCGTTCACCATTTTCGAAGGTGCCGAGAAGGGCCAGGGCGTAATGGACCTGATGCTGCCGAAGCTGATCGCACAGATGCCCGAATACGACCACAGCATCGTGCGGGTCAATCGCGCCCGGGGCATCCAGATGCTCATGGAGCCGAGTTTCACCTGCGACCCGACCCTGCTCTGGACCCCCGAGCGCGCCAAGTACGTGCATTTCTCCAAGCCTTCGCTGGGGGTGCTGAGCACCGGGCTGGTGGTGCGCAAGCAGGACCAGGCATTGCTGGAACCCTTCCTCGACGGCCAGCAGGTCGAGCTCAAAGCCTTGCTCGACAAGACCCGGCTCAAACTGGGCATCGTCGCCGAGCGCAGCTACAGCGCGCAGGTCGACGAAATCCTGCGCCAGCTGCCCGACAGCGCCTTCAGCCGCCACTTCGGCAACGATGCGACCGCCAGCCTGCTGCAGATGCAGCAACTGGGCCGCCTGCAGCTGGTGCTCAGCTACTGGCCAGAGGCGCGCTACCTGATCGAGCAGCAAGGCGGCTCACTGGAGGACTACCGCTTCTACCCCATCAGCGGCGTAAACCACTACCAGTTCCTGCATGTGGGTTGCTCGGACACACCGCAAGGGCGCGAAGCCATCGCCCACATCGACCAGTTGCTGCCAGCCCTGCGCCGCGACACCCTGCCCGCCCTGTATGCCCGCTGGCTGGACCCGGAGCTGCGCGATGACTACCTGCAACAGGCGCGTCACTTCTTCGACGACAGCAACGGCGCCTCGGCAGCGCAGCCCTGAAGCGGGCAAAAAGAAACCCCGGCCGCTGGGGAAGACGACCGGGGTCAAGCGAAAGCCAATGCGGGCTTCCCGCGACAGCCTGACACTACCGGAGCTAAGCACCGTCAAACTGGCGTTGATGAATCTGATACGGCTGTCAGGCAAAGGTTCCCTGGCTGGGGCGTTGATGTTGCAACGCGGCGATCACACAGGGCTGCAGGCGGCCCTCGGCAATCTGCAGGTCACGGTGCAGGCCATCGACCAGGTCGATCAGCAACTGCTGCTCCTGCAACTGGCGCTCAGCCACCTGGCGCTGCAAGGTCACGCCGCCGCGTGGGTCGTAGAGGGTCAGTTGGCGATTACCGCTGGCGTCGACGGCGCCAAGTGCGGCCAGGTAGGGGGTCAGGGCATCGTTGAGCAGGCTGCAGACTCTTTCCATCCGTATCACTCGCTGGCTTATGGGCTTGGAGGAACTGACCGTCAGGCCTGGCGCAAAGTTCTCGAATGCCGGCCCTTGCAGCGAGCATGCGCGGGCAAGATGACAGTTTGAATGCCCTGGCCGTCCAGTCAGCCAATCGGTGCCGGCAGACGCCCAAGTGCCTTGCCCAACGCTACGGTGGACATCGGCCATGGCAGCTCGTCCAGCACCCACAACCCCAGCTTGCGGGCTTCCCGGGCCAGATCCGGGCCATTGCCTTTGCCTTGCCCGACGAACAACAGCGCCTGTGCCGCCCCTTCAGTCGCCAGGTGGCGAAACAGCGACTGCGCACTGCTGATCGGCATGTCGTGATCGAGCACCAGCACATCCACTGGCCGCTCCTGGTTCAGGCAGGCCAGGGTACCCGGCATGTCCTCGGTCAACCGCACACTGTAGACGCCCTGGGCATTGAATGCCTGGTGCAGAACAATCTGGTGGAAAGGACGGGGCTGGTGGATAAGAACCTGAAATTGATGCATGGACGTTTCCCTCGACGAGGCGCTTTGGCGGTTCGATGCCGCACTTTAGTAGGCACTTCGACAACGCCAAACAGGAAAATTCTGAAAAGCCCTGAGAAAAAACGCAAAAAAATTGCACTCACAAAAAAGCCCGTCCAAAGACGGGCTCTTTCATTACAGGTGCCTTACAGCGGCTTGCCGCGGTTACCGTGCTGGCTGACGAAGGTCTGTACGGCCTTCAAGTCGTTGGCCAGTACCGTGCAGCGCTCTTCGCGGCTGAACAGGTCGCTGAGGTGAGCCGGCAACTCCAGGGCCTTGCCGACGCCAGCCTTCTCGACCGCGTCCGGGAACTTGACCGGGTGCGCGGTACCCAGCACCACCATTGGCGTGTCCAGGCTGCGACGGCATTCGCGGGCGGCCTTGACGCCGATCGCGGTGTGCGGGTCAAGCACTTCACCGGTGCTGGCGAAGACTTCGGCGATGGTCTCGCAGGTCTGCTCGTCGGTCACCGCCAGCGAATCGAACAACTTGCGCGCTTCGGTCCAGCGGTCCTGGTCGACGCTGAAGCCGCCACCCTGCTTGAAGGTGTCCATCAACTCGGCGATGGCGGCACCGTTGCGGCCGTGCAGGTCGAACAGCAGGCGCTCGAAGTTCGACGAGACCATGATGTCCATCGACGGCGACAGGGTCGCGTGCAGGGTTTCCTTGACGTACTGGTTGCCGCTCATGAAGCGGTGCAGGATGTCGTTGCGGTTGGTCGCGACCACCAGTTGGCTGATCGGCAGGCCCATGTTGCGGGCCAGGTAACCGGCGAAGATGTCGCCGAAGTTGCCGGTCGGCACCGAGAACGCCACCGACCGTGCCGGGCCGCCGAGCTGCAGGGCGGCGTGGAAGTAGTAGACGATCTGGGCCATGATCCGCGCCCAGTTGATCGAGTTGACCGCCACCAGGCGGGTGCCCTTGAGGAACGACTGGTCGGCGAAGCTGGCCTTGACCATCTCCTGGCAGTCGTCGAAGTTGCCTTCGATGGCGATGTTGTGGATGTTGTCGCCGAGGATGGTGGTCATCTGGCGGCGCTGCACTTCCGACACACGCTGGTGCGGGTGCAGGATGAAGATATCGACGTTGTCGCAACGGCGGCAGCCTTCGATGGCGGCGGAACCGGTGTCACCGCTAGTGGCGCCAACGATCACCACACGCTCGCCACGCTTGACCAGCAGGTGGTCGAGCAAGCGGCCGAGCAGCTGCAGGGCAAAGTCCTTGAACGCCAGGGTCGGGCCGTGGAACAGCTCCATCACCCACTCGTTGCCGTTGAGCTGGCGCAGCGGCGCGACGGCGGCATGGGCGAAGGAGCCGTAGGTTTCTTCGAGGATCTTTTTGAAGTCGGCGTCGGCGATGCTGCCGGCGACGAACGGGCGCATCACCCGGAACGCCAGCTCGTGGTACGGCAGGCCGGCCCAGGAAGCGATCTCTTCCTGGGTGAAGCGTGGCAGGTTCTCAGGAACGTACAGGCCACCGTCACTGGCCAGGCCGGCGAGCAGCACGTCTTCGAAGTTCAGGGCCGGAGCCTGGCCGCGGGTACTGATATAGCGCATGGGTACAAACCTTTGGTTTGAGCGACAAGCTTCGAGCTGCAAGCTACAAGTTAAAGCCGATTGGCGTTGCTCTCGTGCTCTGCGTCTCACCTTGCCACGAATGTTTTCTGTTCAAGCCTCAACACCGCACTGCCTTTACTTGCAGCTTGCAGCTTGAAGCTTGCCGCTTAGTTGAGCTGTTCGACGCGGATGCGCACGACCGGGCCAACCACGTCCTGCAGGGATTCCAGGGCGACGATGGCATCATTGATGCGCTGCTCGACCACGCCGTGGGTAACCAGGATCATCGGTACCAGGCCGTCCTGCTCCTCGGCTTCCTTCTGCATGATCGACTCGATGTTGATGCCGCGCTCCGAGAGGATGCTGGCAACCTGCGCGAGCACGCCCGGGTGGTCCTTGGCCTGGATGCGCAGGTAGTAGGCGCTTTCGCAGGCTTCGATCGGCAGGATCGGGTGGGCCGACAGCGAGTCCGGCTGGAAGGCCAGGTGCGGCACACGGTTCTCCGGGTCGCTGGTCATGGCGCGGACCACGTCGACCAGGTCGGCGATCACCGACGAGGCGGTTGGCTCCATGCCGGCGCCGGCGCCGTAGTACAGGGTGGAACCGGCAGCGTCACCGTTGACCATCACCGCGTTCATCACGCCATTGACGTTGGCGATCAGGCGGTCGCTGGGGATCAGGGTCGGGTGCACGCGCAGCTCGATGCCTTCGGCGGTGCGACGGGCCACGCCCAGGTGCTTGATGCGGTAGCCCAGGGCTTCGGCGTAGTTCACGTCGGCAGTGGTCAACTGGGTGATGCCTTCGGTGTAGGCCTTGTCGAACTGCAGCGGGATGCCGAAAGCGATGGACGCCAGGATGGTCAGCTTGTGCGCGGCGTCGATGCCCTCGACGTCGAACGTCGGGTCGGCCTCGGCATAGCCCAGCGCCTGGGCTTCGGCCAGCACGTCGGGGAAGGCACGGCCTTTTTCGCGCATTTCGGTGAGGATGAAGTTGCCGGTGCCGTTGATGATCCCGGCCAGCCAGTTGATGTGGTTGGCCGACAGGCCTTCACGGATCGCCTTGATCACCGGGATGCCACCGGCGACGGCTGCCTCGAAGGCGACGATGACGCCCTTCTCGCGGGCCTTGGCGAAGATCTCGTTGCCGTGCACGGCAATCAGCGCCTTGTTGGCGGTGACCACGTGCTTGCCGTTTTCGATGGCCTTGAGCACCAGGTCGCGGGCGATGGTATAGCCACCGATCAGCTCGATGACGATATCGATTTCGGGGTTGCTCGCCACGTCGAACACATCAGCGGTAATGGGGGTACCGGTAATCTGGCAGTTCGGGTTGGGCGAGCGCATGGCAATCTGTGCCACTTCAATACCGCGCCCGGCACGGCGGGCAATCTCCTCGGCGTTGCGCTGAAGTACGTTGAAGGTTCCGCCACCGACGGTCCCTAACCCACAGATGCCTACTTTGACCGGTTTCACTGTGAACTCCCCATTGAACGGCCGGCACTTGCGCCGACCGTGAAACATGCCATCACCCCATGACGATGGCGTATTGATTTGATTACTTGCGCTCTGCCAGGGCCAGCTTGGCCACTTGCGGTGCCGGCTGATAGCCCGGAATCACCTGGCCACTTTCCAGGACGATGGCGGGCGTGCCATTCACGCCGATCGACTGGCCGAGCTGGAACTGCTTGCCGACCGGGTTCGCGCACTTGGCGGCCTTGATCTCTTTACCGTCGACCATCTTGTCCATCGCCGCGCGGCGGTCGCTGGAGCACCACACCGCCTGCAGCTGTTCGTCACCCGGCGAGCCCAGGCCCTGGCGCGGGAAGGCGACGTAGCGCACTTCGATACCGCGGCGGTTGAGCTCCGGCACTTCGGCGTGCAGCTTGTGGCAGTACGGGCAGGTGGTGTCGGTGAACACGGTGATGTGCGACTTGGTCTCGCCCTTGGCCGGATAAACGACCATTTCTGCCGCCGGGATGCCGTTGATCAGCTTGGCGATGCCTTGGCGCTCGGTCTTCTCGGTGAGGTTGACCGGCTTGCCGTCCTGGATCTGGTACAGGTAGCCCTGCATCACGAACTGACCATCGGCGCTGGCGTACAGCACGCGACCGCCCTGCAGCTTCACTTCGTACAGGCCGTTGAGCGGGCTGCTGGCAACGCTTTCGACCGGCACTTCCAGGGCCAGGTTCTGCAGCGACTTGCGGATCGCCTGCTCGGCACCGGCCGTGGGCTCAGTGGCGGCAGCGGCGGCAAAGGTGCTGACCAACGCCAGGGCGGCGGCGGCAAAAATACGGGTGACACGCATGGGGGTACTCCTGAAGACGGACGGGGCCGGAGGGGCGTCGCCCACGCTTCAGAGGTGGCGAACGGTCGGCCCGTGCAACAAACCGTCCAAGCCTACCACAACAGGCCCGCGCAGAAAGGCTCCTCAGGCACCGGTAAGCGGAACATGAAGATCATTCATCCACGCGGATGGTGCTGGGCGTGCAACTGCTGCAGCCGCGCCTTGGCCACATGGGTGTAGATCTGCGTGGTGGACAGGTCGCTGTGGCCCAGCAGCATCTGCACCACACGCAGGTCGGCACCGTGGTTGAGCAGGTGCGTGGCGAAAGCGTGGCGCAGGGTATGCGGCGACAGCGGCTTGTCGATACCGGCCACCCGCGCCTGGTGCTTGATACGGTGCCAGAAGGTCTGGCGGGTCATCTGCTCACCGCGCAGGCTGGGGAACAGCACATCGCTGGGGCGACCATTGAGCAGCTCGGCTCGGCCATCGCGCAGGTAGCGTTCGATCCAGACCACCGCCTCTTCGCCCATCGGCACCAGGCGCTCCTTGCTGCCCTTGCCCATCACCCGCAGCACACCCTGGCGCAGGTTGACCTGGTCGAGCGTGAGGCTGACCAGCTCGGTCACCCGCAGGCCGCAGGCGTACAGCACTTCGAGCATGGCCCGGTCACGTTGACCGATAGCTTCACCCAGGTCCGGCGCCTGCAGCAGCGCCTCGACGTCGGCTTCCGACAGCGACTTTGGCAGCGGGCGCCCCAATTGCGGCATGTCCACCTGCAGGGTCGGGTCGACGGCGATCAATCGCTCGCGCAGCAGGTAGCGGAAGAACCCCCGTACGCCGGAGAGAAATCGCGCCGTGGAGCGGGGTTTGTAGCCTTGGTCGAAACGCCAGGCGAGATGATCGAGGATCAGCTCGCGACCGGCATCGGGCAGCGCCACCCTGTGCTCCTGCAACCAGCCATTGAACAAGGCCAGGTCGCTGCGGTAAGAGGCGCGGGTGTTGTCGGAAAGCCCCTTTTCCAGCCACAGGGCATCGAGGAACTGGTCAATCAGGGGGTGGTCGAGGGCGGGCATGAAGACTCGGTGGCAAACGGCGAAATGGCGCTTAGTCTTTCATAACCGCGCACGCATAGGGAGCCCGCATGAGCGAACAGCAGATTCTCCTGAGTTTCGGTGGCATCGGTGCCGCCGCCCTCGCCTGCCAGTGGCTGGCCTGGCGCCTGAAGTTGCCGGCGATCCTGTTCCTGCTGCTGTCCGGCATACTCGCCGGGCCTGTGCTTGGCTGGCTGCAGCCACAAGCGCTGTTTGGCCCGTTGCTGATGCCGTTGGTGTCGCTGGCCGTGGCCCTGATCCTGTTCGAGGGCAGCCTGACCCTGCATATCTCGCAATGGCGCGAGATCGGCAGCGTGGTGCACCGTCTGGTCACGGTCGGCGCCCTGAGTACCTGGCTGGTGATCGCCGTGGCCACCCACTGGCTGCTGGGTTTCGACTGGCCGCTGGCGATCCTGTTCGGCACCCTCACGCTGGTCACCGGGCCCACCGTGATCGTGCCCATGCTGCGTGTGGTTCGGCCCAAGGCGACCATCGCCAACATCCTGCGCTGGGAAGGCATCGTCATCGACCCGATCGGCGCGCTGCTGGCGGTGGTGGTGTACAGCTTCATCATCGCCCGCAGCGACGGTGACGGGCTGATCCAGAGCCTGGGCACCTTCGCCGGGGTGATCTTCTGTGGCGGCGCGCTGGGCGCCGCCGGGGGCTGGTTGCTTGGGCAGATCATGCGCGCCCAGTGGCTGCCGGAATACCTGCACAACCTGGCCTCGCTGGCCGCGGTGCTGGGCATCTTCATCGCCGCCAACCAGATCGTCCACGAGTCCGGGCTGCTGGCCGTGACGGTGATGGGCATGTGGCTGGCCAACATGCCAGGAGTGGATGTGCGGCAGATCCTGCACTTCAAGGAAAACCTCAGCGTGCTGCTGATTTCCGGCCTGTTCATCCTTTTGGCGGCACGCCTGGACCTGCATGCCATGCTCGGCTTGGGCCCTGCGGTACTCGCCCTGCTGCTGGTGATCCAGTTGCTGGCCCGGCCACTGAACGTGTTCATCTCGACACTGGGCTCCACCTTGAGCTGGCGCGAACGTGCGCTGCTGGCCTGGATCGCCCCGCGCGGCATCGTCGCGGCGGCGGTATCGGCGATCTTCGCCATCCGCCTGCATGAAGCCGGCCACGAGGGGGCGCTGCTGCTGGTGCCACTGACCTTCGCCGTGATCATCGGCACCGTGGTCCTGCAGAGCGCTACCGCCAGGCCCCTGGCGCGCCTGCTCAAGGTCGCCGAGCCCGCCCCCAGCGGCTTTCTCATGGTCGGCGCCAACCCGCCTGCCAGGGCCATTGCCAAGGCGCTGCAACAACTTGGCTGCCGTGTGCTGCTGACCGATTCGAGCTGGGAGAACATCCGTGCCGCGCGCATGGACAACCTGCCCACCTACTTCGGCAACCCGGCCTCGCAACATGCCGACGCGCACTTGGACCTGGTAGGCCTGGGCCATCTGCTCGGCCTGTCACCGGCCGGGGAAATCAACGCCCTGGCCTGCGCCCGGTTCCGCCACGATTTCGGCCATGGCCGGCTGTTCGTGCTGGCTAGCGGCCTGGAGAAACAGCGCAGCGACAAGCATCGGGCCAGCGAGGAGCACCGAGGCCAGCCACTGGGCTCCAGCGCGCTGACCTACAACCAATTGGCCAAGCTGCTGAATCAGGGGGCGGAGCTGTACAGCACGACCCTGACCGAGGCGTTCACCTGGGATGCCTACCGGCAATTGCACGGTGAGCGTGCGACGTTGATGTTCGCCCGTGACAACCACGGCTGGGTGCATGTGGCCACCCCGGAGCACCCGCTGCAGCCGCAGCCGGGCTGGACGCTGGTGGCGCTGATAGAGCCTGAAAATAAAGCACAGGCTGAAGGGGCAGCGTAATTCGTGTGGGAGCGGGTTTACCCGCGAAGCAGGCGGCGCGGTGGATGGCACCGGCTCTGCCGGTGTTCGCGGGTAAACCCGCTCCTACAGTGGCCGTGCAAGTCCGTTTAGTGGGAGCCGGCCTGCGGCAACACCGGCACCGGGCGCTTGTCCTCGTCGATGGCGACGAAGCTGAACACCCCATGGATCGCGCGCTCGCGGCCATCGAGGTACATGTTCTCGACGAACACATCCACCTGCACTTGCAGGCTGGTGTTGCCGACCTTGATCACGCTACCCACCAGCTCGACGATCGAGCCCGCGGGGATCGGGTGCTTGAAGTCGATGCGGTCGGTGGACACGGTCACCAGCGGCAGGCGGCAAAAACGCGTGGCGGCGATGAACGACACTTCGTCCATCCACGCCAGGGCCGTACCGCCGAACAGGGTGTTGTGGTGGTTGGTGGTGTTGGGGAACACCGCCTTGGTCACACGGGTTTCCGACAGTTCGGTGCGGCGCAGGATTTCCTGGTCTCGGGAGGTGGTCATGAGGGGCTCGCAAAGGTGATGGGGCTGGCGGCCTCATCGCGGGGCAAGCCCGCTCCCACGCGGCAGTGCAAGGTTCGTGGGAGCGGGCTTGCCCCGCGATAAAGCCAGAAAGCAAAAAAGCAGCCCGAAGGCTGCTTTTTCTCTCGCAAGATGGCCGAGGCCACCGGTCAAACTGCACTCAGGACAGTTTTTCCTTGATGCGAGCGGCTTTGCCGGACAGGTCGCGCAGGTAGTACAGCTTGGCTTTACGCACGTCACCACGACGTTTCACGGCCAGGCTGTCGATCTGTGGGCTGTAGGTCTGGAAGGTACGCTCTACGCCAACGCCGCTGGAGATCTTGCGCACGGTGAAGGCGCTGTTCAGACCGCGGTTACGCTTGGCGATAACGACGCCTTCGAACGCCTGCAGACGCGAGCGGTCGCCTTCCTTCACTTTAACCTGGACGACAATGGTGTCGCCTGGTGCGAAGGTCGGGATCTCTTTGCTCATCTGCTCGGCTTCGAGCTGCTGGATGATCTTGTTGGTCATGCTGTGCTCCTAAGATGGATAACGCGATCCACCATCGATACGTTTAACTATCGTCCCGCTCGCGGAGATATTCCTCGAGCAGCTTCTTCTCTTCTCCAGAAAGCGAGCGACTTTCCAGAAGATCGGCGCGTCGTTCGAAGGTCCTACCAAGGGACTGCTTCATCCGCCAACGCCGGATGTGTGCATGGTTGCCACTAAGCAACACGTCGGGTACACGCTGATCCGCATACACCTCAGGTCGGGTGTAGTGCGGGCAATCCAGCAGACCGTCGGTGAAAGAATCTTCCTCCGCCGAGTCCACATGCCCTAAAGCTCCGGGCAGCAGCCGCGTAACCGCATCGATCAGTACCATGGCCGGCAGCTCGCCACCGGAAAGCACATAGTCGCCAATCGACCACTCCTCATCGACATGAGCCTCGATAAAGCGCTCGTCGATGCCTTCATAACGACCGGCGATCAGGATCAAGGATTCCTGTTCGGCCAGGCCTTTGACCGCTTGCTGAGTCAGCTTGCGGCCTTGCGGCGAAAGGTAGATCACCTTTGCCGTTGCTCCGGCGACTTGCCTGGCGTTGACCAGGGCGTCTTCCAGAGGCTTGATTTTCATCACCATGCCCGGACCACCGCCAAACGGCCGATCATCCACGGTGTGGTGGCGATCAGTGGTGTAGTCCCGCGGGTTCCAGCAGGTCACTTGCAGCAACCCCTGTTTCACCGCACGGCTGGTAATGCCGTACTCAGTGATGGCCGAGAACATCTCGGGGAACAACGTGATGACGTCTACGCGAAGGTTACCCATCGTTTAGAAATCCGCGTCCCATTCGACTCGCATCACACCCGCTTCGAGGTCGATTGCCAGCACGCATTGCTCCGTATAGGGCAACAGTCGCTCGCGATCATCCAGGCTGCCTGTGCAAGGCTTGACCACCATTACATCGTTCGCGCCGGTCTCCAACAGGTGATCGATCGTGCCGAACAGCTGTTCGTCCTGATTGATGACCTTCAGGCCTTCCAACTGGTACCAGTAGTACTCGTCGGCTGCCAGGTTGGGCAAAAGGCTCCGCGCAATGCAGATTTCGTAACCACTCAGAAGCCGGGCTTCATCACGATCATCGAGGCCTTTCAATTTCACGACCAGGCCCTTTTGGGAGCCACGACCGCTGACCAGCTCGACCTGCTTTACCTTGCCTTCGTGCTTGAGCGTCCAGCGCGGATAATCCAACAGGTTTTCAATCGGATCGGTAAAGGAGTACACCTTCACCTCGCCGCGAACGCCGTGAACCGAAAAAATCTTGCCAACGACGATGAGGTCGTCAGCCTTTTCTGGCGTCGCGTTCATACTGCTCAGGCTGCAGCCTTGGCAGCTTCCTTCAGCAGCTGAGCAACACGCTCAGACGGCTGTGCGCCCTGGCTCAGCCAGTAGGTGACGCGCTCTTGGTTGACCGACAGCTTGACTTCGGCGCCCGATGCGATCGGGTTGAAGAAGCCAACGCGCTCAACGAAACGGCCGTCACGGGCGTTACGCGAGTTGGTCACGGTCAGGTGGTAGAAAGGGCGCTTTTTCGAGCCGCCACGGGCAAGACGGATGGTTACCATGTGAACATCGTTCCTATAGTCGGTGCTGCAAAACTGAATGCCCAATGGGCACACGCGTGCCCAAAAGGCCGCATATTCTCGGGGAATACACGGACATTTGCAAATGCCTTTTTCGGCGAGGCTGCGCCCCACCGTTCAGTTCTGCTGATTGAGCCGCCTTTCGGCGGCCGTGTTCCCGCCGAGGCGGGGGCTGGTGGGCAGCTTTCCCATGGAAGGCAGCCCGCCAAATTCGATTACATCTTGGGCATGCCGCCGCCCGGCAGCATGCCGCCAAGACCGCGCATCATCTTGGCCATGCCGCCCTTGGCGGAGAATTTCTTCATCATCTTCTGCATCTGCTTGTGCTGCTTGATCAGCCGGCCGATGTCCTGCACCTGGGTACCGGAACCCAGGGCGATGCGGCGCTTGCGCGAACCGCTGATCAGGTCAGGGTCGCGACGCTCGGCCGGGGTCATGGAGTTGATGATCGCCTCCATCTGCTTGAACTGCTTCTCGGCCGCGCCCTGGGCGTTGCCCATCTGCGACAGGTTGACGCCGCCCATGTTCGGCAGTTTGTCCATCAGCCCGCCGAGGCCGCCCATGTTCTTCATCTGCTGCAGTTGATCACGGAAGTCTTCGAGGTCGAAGCCCTTACCCTTCTTCAGCTTCTTGGCCAGCTTGTCGGCCTTGGCCTTGTCGATGGTCTGCTCGGCCTGCTCGATCAGGCTGAGCACGTCACCCATGCCGAGGATGCGCGAAGCGATCCGGTCAGGGTGGAACGGCTCGAGGGCTTCGGTCTTCTCGCCCATACCGATGAACTTGATCGGCTTGCCGGTGATGGCACGCACCGACAGTGCGGCACCGCCACGGGCATCACCGTCGACCTTGGTCAGGATCACACCGGTCAACGGCAATGCGTCGCCGAAGGCCTTGGCGGTATTGGCGGCATCCTGGCCGGTCATGGCATCGACCACGAACAGCGTTTCGATCGGCTTGACCGCGGCGTGCAGCGCCTTGATCTCGTCCATCATGTCGGCGTCGACGTGCAGGCGACCGGCGGTGTCGACGATCACCACATCGATGAACTTGAGCTTGGCTTCGCGGATCGCCGCTTGCGCGATGTCCACTGGCTTCTGGCTGATGTCGGACGGGAAGAAGGTCACGCCGATGTCGTTGGCCAGGGTTTCCAACTGCTTGATCGCCGCCGGGCGGTAAACGTCGGCGGACACCACCATCACGCTTTTCTTCTTGCGCTCTTTCAGGTGGCGCGCCAGCTTGCCGGCGGTGGTGGTCTTACCTGCACCCTGCAGGCCGGCCATCAGCACGACTGCGGGCGGAGCGGCATTGAGCGTCAGCTCTTCGTTGGCCGCGCCCATCAGGCGCTCCAGCTCGGCCTGGACGATCTTGACGAAGGCCTGGCCCGGGGTGAGGCTGCGCGACACTTCGGTGCCGACCGCGCGCTCCTTGATGCTGTTGACGAAATCCTTGACCACCGGCAGGGCAACGTCGGCCTCGAGCAGGGCCATGCGCACTTCGCGCAGCGTGTCCTTGATATTGTCTTCGGTCAGCTTGGCCTTGCCGGTGACATGGCGCAGCGTCTGTGACAGGCGGTCGGTCAGGTTTTCGAACATGGTGATCCTTTCAGGCCCAGTGAAGCCGAGGTTTTTCAGGCGCCCAGGTGGAAATGCACACGCGCTGGGCACAACAAGGCGGCGATTATAGCGAAGACTGCCGCCGCCGCACACCTTGCTCGGGACCACCGGCCATTCGCGGGGCAAGCCCGCTCCCACAATGCCCCACAGCCCCTGTGGGAGCGGGCTTGCCCCGCGATTGATCCGCAGTCTTCCTTGCCCACCGCGTTCTATGCCAAACTCCGTCCCTTTAAGGCTTGCCTGCCAGGACTTATGCTCTCTTCACCCAGCCTCATCCCCAACCTGATCGCCGCCTTCCTTTATGTGGCCGCGACCGTCTACCAGGCTACCGGCCTGGCCCGTGGCGCCCGCGCCGACAAGCGGCTGCTCGGTGTGCTCGGCGCACTGGCGGTGCTCGCCCAGGGCGGCGCGCTGTTCTTCCAGCTGATCACCCCGCTGGGGCTGAGCCTGGATTTCTTCAGCGCCGCCAGCCTGATCGCCGTGGCGGTGATCGGCCTGACGCTGATCGCCTGCCTGAGCATTCCAGTGGAGAACCTGCTGGTGCTGCTGTTCCCGCTGGGTGCCATAACCGCGCTGCTGGCGCAGTTCGCCCCGCCCGGCACGGTGCCGCTGATCAATGAAGAGCCGGGCATCCTCGCGCACATCCTGCTGTCGATCCTCGCCTATGGCCTGTTCACCATCGCCGTGTTCCAGGCCCTGCTGCTGTTGCTGCAGGACCACCAGCTCAAGCACAAGCACCCGTCCGGGCTGATCCGCAATTTCCCGCCGCTGCAAACCATGGAAAGCCTGCTGTTCGGCTTCCTCTGGGCCGGTTGGGGGCTGCTGTCGCTGTCGCTGGTCTCCGGCTGGCTGTTCCTCGACAACCTGTTTGCCCAGCACCTGGTGCACAAGACCCTGCTGGCCTGCGTGGCGTGGATCGTGTTCAGTGTATTGCTGTGGGGCCGCACCCGCCTGGGCTGGCGTGGCCACAAGGCGATCCGCTGGACCCTCGCCGGTTTCTGCCTGCTGATGCTGGCCTATTTCGGCAGCAAGCTGGTCCGCGAATTCATCTTGCATATCTGACGGCCGCCCATGGATACCCTGCCGTACGCCCCGCTGCTCGGCACACTGGTACTGGCACTGCTGTGGTCGGCGCTGTTCACCGCCGTGGACTGCGCTCGCCAGCAACAGAACGGCCACGCCGACCCGACCCTGCCCGCCCAGGCCCTGGTGCTCTGCGCCAGCCTCGGCAAGCTGCTGGTGTTGGGCCTGGCCTGCCTGATCGGCCAGCGCTACAGCGGCGAACACGGTTTCTGGCTCGCTGGGCTGGCCGCTACCGCAGCCCTGCTGGTGCTCGCCGAATACCTGCCGCGACGCCTGGCCCGACGCAATCCGCAGGCATTCATCAGCCTTGGCGCCAGCCTGCTCAAGGTCCCGCTGGCCGCACTGCAACCCTTGGCCTGCCTGCTCGATGGCTGCGCCCGGTTGATCCTGCGCCCGTTCCGCGTGCAGCCCATGGCGGTGGCGCTGCACCCGCAGGAAGACGACTTCGATGACGACGAGCAGCATGACCCGTCCCACAATGGCTTGCTGGCGGGCTTGCAGGCCCTGGACAAGATCACCGTCAACGACATCCTGGTGCCGCGCAACGAAGTCGACGGCATCAACCTCGACGACCCCATCGAGCGCATCGTCGAGCAGCTGATCGTCAGCCGCCACACCCGCCTGCCGGTCTATCACAACGACATCAACCAGGTGGAAGCGGTACTCAACACCAAACTGATCAGCCACCTGCTGCCGCGCGCCGAACTCACCTTCGAAAAGCTCCAGGCCGCCTGCTACGAGCCCTACTTCGTCCCCGAAAGCACGCCCCTGCAGATGCAATTGCTGAATTTCCACAAGCAACAGCGGCGCATGGGCGTGGTGGTGGACGAATACGGCGAAGTGCTGGGCATCGTCACCCTCGAAGACATCCTCGAAGAGATCGTCGGCGAATTCGAAGACGAACACAGCCTCGACAACCCGCATGTGCACCCGCAGAGCGATGGCCGCTTCATCATCGAAGGCACCGCCTCGCTGCGTGAGATCAACCGCACCCTCGGCTGGCACCTGCCCTGTGATGGCGGGCCGAAAACCCTCAACGGCCTGGTCACCGAGGCGCTGGAAAGCATCCCGGCAACGGCGGTATGCCTGAAGATCGGCCGTTATCGCCTGGAAATCCTCGAAACCGAGGACAATTGCGCCAGCAAGGTGCTGGTCTGGACCCTGACCCGATAGTTATACTCGGCCAACGCTTACCCAGCCCTGCCGTCCCGCCTGCTACCCGCACCCGGCGCCCCACGGCCAGTCCGCATCACTGACACGCCCCACGGCCCTGCGTCACCACCCCGAACAGCGCCCGCCCCTCCCTACCCCCTGGGCTATCGTCAGTCACGCGACTCATAACAATACGCTCCGGCTCCCGTGTGCCTGCCACATGGGCCGTGCCCCATGGAGCATCGACTGTCAGGGACCTACGCATGACTACCAGCAGCACCTACGCCGAACCTGCCTCGGCGGCCCCGGTCAACTCGCCAGCGCGGGTGGCCACCGCCAGTTTCATCGGCACTGCCATCGAGTTCTACGATTTCTACGTCTACGCCACCGCCGCCGCCCTGGTGATCGGGCCGGTGTTCTTCCCGTCCGGGTCGGGCACCGCGCAGATGCTCGCGGCCTTCCTCACCTTCGGCATCGCGTTCCTCGCCCGACCACTGGGCTCGGCGCTGTTCGGCCACTTCGGCGACCGTATCGGGCGCAAGTCGACCCTGGTCGCTTCGCTGTTGCTGATGGGGGTTTCGACCACGCTGATTGGCGTGCTGCCGGGCTATGACAGCATCGGCGTATGGGCGCCGGTCCTGCTCTGCATCCTGCGCTTCGGCCAAGGCCTGGGCCTGGGCGGCGAATGGGGTGGCGCGGCACTGCTGGCCACCGAGAACGCCCCCGAAGGCAAGCGCGCCTGGTTCGGCATGTTCCCGCAACTGGGCCCCTCGATCGGCTTTTTGGCCGCCAACGGCCTGTTCCTCACCCTGGCCCTGGTGCTCAGCGACGAGCAGTTCCGCGACTGGGGCTGGCGCATTCCGTTCCTGCTCAGTGCCGCGCTGGTGCTGGTTGGCCTGTACGTGCGCCTGAAACTCGAGGAAAGCCCGGTATTCGCCAAGGCCGTGGCGCGCCAGGAGCGGGTCAAGATGCCGGTGGTCGAACTGTTCGCCCAGTACTGGCTGCCGACCCTGCTGGGCGCGGCGGCGATGGTGGTGTGCTACGCGCTGTTCTACATCTCCACGGTGTTCTCGCTGAGCTACGGCGTGACGACGCTGGGCTACAGCCGCGAGACCTTCCTCGGCCTGCTGTGCTTCGCCGTGGTGTTCATGGCCCTGGCCACGCCACTGTCGGCCTGGCTCAGCGACCGCTACGGGCGCAAGCCGGTATTGATCGTTGGTGCGCTGCTGGCCATCGCCTCGGGCTTCGCCATGGAGCCGCTGCTCACCTCGGGCTCGACCACGGGCGTGGCACTGTTCCTGAGCATCGAGCTGTTCCTGATGGGGGTGACCTTCGCGCCGATGGGCGCCTTGCTGCCAGAGCTGTTCCCGACCCACGTGCGCTACACCGGCGCCTCGGCGGCCTACAACCTGGGCGGCATCGTCGGCGCCTCGGCGGCACCGTTCTTTGCCCAGAAGCTGGTGAGCATGGGGGGCTTGAGCTGGGTGGGGGGATATGTGTCGGCGGCGGCGATGATCAGCCTGATTGCCGTGTTGTGCCTGAAAGAGACGCGTGACAGCAAGCTGTAAGCTACAAGCTACAAGAGGAAGCAAACCCGCATGCGGCCTGCTTCCTCTTGCGGCTTGAAGCTTGTAGCTCGAAGCTTAGAACTCGACCTTGACCGCCTGCGAAGCGCGGGTCGCCTTGGCGCGTGCCGCTTCAACCGACTCGTCACGCGCCAGGCACACGCCCATGCGGCGGGTGCCATTGATCTCAGGCTTGCCGAACAGGCGGATGGCGGTGTCCGGCTCGCTCAAAGCGGCGTTCAAGTTGGCGAAGGCGGTCTGCTGCGACTGGCCTTCGGGCAGGATCACCGCCGAAGCCGACGGACCGAACTGGCGCACCACCGGGATCGGCAGGCCGAGAATCGCCCGGGCGTGCAGGGCGAACTGCGACAGGTCCTGGGAAATCAAGGTCACCAGGCCAGTGTCGTGCGGGCGCGGCGACACTTCGCTGAACCACACCTGGTCACCCTTGACGAACAGCTCGACGCCGAACAGGCCACGCCCACCCAGGGCATCGGTGACCGCCTGGGCCACACGCTGCGATTCGGCCAGGGCTTTCGGGCTCATCGCCTGAGGCTGCCAGGACTCCTGGTAGTCGCCCTTCTCCTGACGGTGGCCGACCGGCTCAAGGAAGGTGGTGCCGCCCACATGGCGCACGGTCAGCAAGGTGATTTCGTATTCGAAGTCGATGAAGCCCTCGATGATCACCCGGCCCTTGCCGGCGCGGCCGCCTTCCTGGGCATAGTCCCAGGCCTTCTGCAAGTCATCGGCGCTGCGCAGCAGGCTCTGGCCCTTGCCCGACGAGCTCATCACCGGCTTGACCACGCATGGGTAGCCAAGGTCGGCGACGGCCTTGCTGTAGTCCTCGAAGGTGTCGGCGAAGTGGTAAGGCGAGGTCGGCAGGTCCAGCTCTTCGGCGGCCAGGCGGCGGATGCCTTCGCGGTTCATGGTCAGTTGGGTGGCGCGGGCGGTGGGGACGACATTGAAGCCTTCGTTCTCAAGCTCCACCAGCGTGGCGGTGGCGATGGCCTCGATCTCGGGGACAATGTAGTGCGGTTTTTCCGCCTCGATCACCGCGCGCAGGGCCACGCCATCGAGCATGTTGATCACGTGGCTGCGGTGCGCGACCTGCATGGCCGGGGCATTGGCGTAGCGGTCGACGGCGATCACCTCGACGCCCAGGCGCTGCAGCTCGATCACCACTTCCTTGCCCAGCTCGCCGCAGCCGCACAGCAGTACACGGGTCGCGGTGGGCGACAATGGGGTTCCGATACGGGTCATTTCAGGTCCTCGAAGGCGTCCGGGGCCGCGCCACGCTGGCTGCCGCCCGCTGAAAATTGGACCCGCATTCTACATCAGGATACGACCATCGCGCGCCGGGCACGCCAGGCCATGATCAGCCATACCGCGGTGACTCCGGCGAACTTCGACGCCAGCGCCGTGCCGATCACCACGGGGGTCAACGCGCCGATCATGCCGAAGAAGATGAAGGTATCCACCGGGATGCTCAGCGCCGAGCTCAGCCACAGGCGGTCGCGCAGGGGCCGGCGGGTGACGCTGAATACCAGCCAGTCGATCAGTTCGGAGACGAAGAACGCCGTAGCGCTGGCCAGGGCGATGGCAGGCTCGGAGGTGGCATACGAGAGCACCAGCGCCGCCAGCATGGCCAGCAGCGCGCCATGGCCGTAGCGGGTCTGCACCATGTCGCGCAGGATGAACACCAACCCGCCCCAGGCGGACCAGATCACATCCAGGTGCGGTGCGCTGGAGAAGGCGTAGTTGATCAGCACCACGCTGCTGATATAGGCGATGAGGTAGAACATGGGCTATCTGGATGTTGGGCAAGCCGCACAGAATACTTGAATTCAAAGTCAGCGCCAGACTCTTCGCGGGTAAACCCGCTCCCACATGGATCGCGCTAGGCTTGAGGCAAGCATCGTAACTGTGGGAGCGGCGGTTCGCCGCTGCGATTTACCCGCGAATGAAACCGCAACGGTTCACAAGCCGATGATCAGCCCCGCCGCCACAGCCCGCTCATGGCAGCGCTTGAGCACCTCACGGCGCTCCTGGTTGTCCATCCGCCCCCAGCGGGTGATCTCGCTCACCGTGCGCTGGCACCCGGTGCAGATATCCTGCTCGTCCAGGGCGCAAATGCTGACGCAGGGGGAGGCCACGGGCCGTTCGTCAGTCTTCATCGGGCACCAGTTCACGGGCGTAACGCTGAGCGTTGTGCACGTAATGCGCAGCGCTGGCTTCGAGCATGCGCTGCTGCTGCTCGGTCAGCTCGCGCACCACCTTGCCAGGCGAGCCCATTACCAGCGAGCCGTCGGGGATTTCCTTGCCTTCAGGGATCAGTGCATTGGCGCCGATGATGCAGTGTTTGCCGATGCGCGCACCGTTGAGGATCACCGCGTTGATGCCGATCAGGCTGTAGTCGCCCACCGTGCAGCCATGCAGCATGGCGTTATGGCCGATGGTCACGCCCTTGCCGAGGGTCAGCGGCGAGCCCATGTCGGTGTGCATCACCGTGCCGTCCTGGACGTTGCTGTCCTCGCCGATGTCGATCAGCTCGTTGTCGCCGCGCAGCACCGCGCCGAACCACACGCTGGCACGCGCCTGCAGGCGCACCTTGCCGATCAGCGTGGCATTGGGTGCGGCCCAGCTGGTGGGATGGGTCTCGACCCGCAGGTCGCCCAGGCGGTATTTCATGTGTCGCTCCTCACGGTTGAACGCCGGTGGCGGGGTGTGCCCCGCTCAGTTCTGGATGAAACGCTCTGGCGGCTTGTGCAGGCTGATACCGGCATCGAACAGCAGGTTGACCAGCTCGACGATCATGATCGCCGACAGCCCCCAGATCTTGTAGTCGCCGTAGCGGTAGCTGGGCACGTACCAGCTGCGGCCCTGGTAATCGATACGGTGGGTGTGGTCGCGCGGGTCCTGGCGAAAGAATGCCAGCGGCACCGTGAATACGGCGGCAATTTCCGCATCGTTGGCGTGGTACTCGACGTAATCGGGGATCAGCCCGACGAAGGGTGTCACCTTCAGGCCATGCAATGAAATCAGCGGGCTGAGCGGGCCGATCACCTCGACCAGGCCAGGCGGCAGGCCGATCTCTTCTTCTGCTTCACGCAGGGCCGTGAACACCAGGTCCGGGTCCTCCGGATCGCGCCGCCCGCCAGGGAACGCCACTTCGCCACCGTGGGTGGACAAGCCCTTGGCACGCAGGGTAAGCACCAGCTCGGGCTCATCGCTGCGGGTGATGGGTAACAGCACCGCTGCTTCCGGAAAACGGCTGTCCACCTGCAGTGATGCAGGGGTGTGGTTGCTCATTCGGCGAAGAAGCTCGTCCAGCATTACGCACTCTCGATTCCAAGGCCTGCCGTGCATGATGCACCAAAGCCTGCGGGCACCCAAGCCCTGCCCCGGGCTGCTTGCAGTGGGCCGACCGCGCGCGCCAAGATAGCCAGACCCCACAGGAATGATGAAAGCATGAAATTCTGCAGCGCGTGCGGCCAGCCGGTCATCCAGCGAATCCCCGAGGGCGACAGCCGCCCACGGTTTGTTTGCGAGCATTGCCAGACCATCCATTACCAGAACCCCAACATCGTTGCCGGTGTGCTGCCCACCTGGGGCAGCCAGGTGCTGCTGTGCCGCCGCGCCATCGAGCCACGCCGCGGCTTCTGGACCCTGCCCGCCGGTTTCATGGAGAACGGCGAGACCCTCGACGACGCCGCTCGTCGCGAAACCGTCGAAGAGGCCTGCGCCCGGGTCACGCAAATGAGCCTCTACCAGTTGTTCGACTTGCCGCACATCAACCAGGTGCACGTGTTCTTCCGCGCGGAACTGGCCGACCTGGACTTCGCCGTCGGCGTCGAGAGCCTGGAGGTGCGCTTGTTCGAGGAACACGAGATCCCGTGGGATGAGCTGGCTTTCCGCACCGTCACACGCACACTAGAATGCTACTATCGCGACCGCGTCAGGCAGCACTACCCGATAGGCCATGAATACCTGCCGCCGATGAATGTCGCGTCATCCACCACTTAAGTTTTCAGGGATACGGTTTCATGCGCTGGTTGCTTGCCCTTTTCTGCCTCAGTGTCGCCTCGGTGTCGCATGCCGCGTTCACCGAAACCATCATTCGCAAGCCACAACCGGTCGTGCAGCCCGTTTCACCCGCCAGCGCCGTGGTGCAGGGGCCGTTGATCGACAAAGTGCTGGTGCTCAAGTCCGAACGCCGCCTGCAACTGATCAGCCGTGGCGAACCGCTGAAGACCTACCGCATTTCCCTGGGCAAGCAACCCAAGGGCGCCAAGGTGCGCGAGGGCGACAAGAAAACCCCCGAGGGCCTGTACTGGCTCGACTGGCGCAAGGTCAGCGACCGCTACAACCTGGCCATGCACATCTCCTACCCGAACATCACCGACGCGGCCAAGGCCCGCCGTGAAGGGGTGGATGCCGGCGGCATGATCATGATCCACGGCACCCCGATCAACGAGGAATACCCGGAGTGGTACTTCCACACCCTCGACTGGACCGAGGGCTGCATCGCCATGCGCAACGACGACATGCGCGAGGTGTGGAGCATGGTCAAGGACGGTACATTGATCGAAATCCGCCCTTGAGCGGCCGCCCCGTCGGCGCAATTTCCTAGGAAATCCCCTACACATTCTCACCACCCATCTGGCATTCAGATGGGCGCGAGACCGCATCTAATCGGCTAGCCAGATTCATAGAATCCACGCAAACGAGTACTTCCTTCGTACACGAATTGCCGGATTTCGCCATGCCGACCAACCTCCGTCGTGCCATCCCGCTGTACCTCGCCTGCCTGCTGCTGAGCCTGTGCAGCGTACCGGCTGCCGCGGCAGAAGACCCGGCCAGCCTGCAACTGCGCGACCAGCAGCAGTCGATACGCGAACTGGAGCAGCGCCAGCGGCTGCAACGCTGGCAGTACCGCCAGCCGTCCAGCCGCATGCCGCGAGGCACTTCGCCAGACGATGCCGGCAGCCCCTGCTGGCCAGTGTCGGGGGCGCGCATGAGCGGCAATCGCCGCCTCTCGGCCAGCGACCTCGAACGCACCTTGCGCCCGCTGGTGCTGCCCTGCATGGACGTGGCGGCCGTCAACCGGCTGTTCAGGGCGCTGACCGAACGCTATGTGCAGGCCGGCTATCCACTTGCGCGCCCCTTTCTGCTGCAGGCACCGCAGCCCGGCCTGCCACTGGACATCCTGATCGTCGAAGGTTTTGTCGAAGCCATCGAACTGGCTGGCGACGAGCTGCCGCTGTCGCTGCGCGGTGCCTTCCCCGGCCTGCTCGGCCAGCCACTGCACCTGCCAGACCTGGAGCAAGGCCTTGACCAGCTCAATCGCCTGCGGGCCTACGAGCTTGGCGCCGACCTGCTGCCCGGCGAGGTGGCCGGGGCGACGCGCGTGCGCATAGTCCCACACCAGGTCGGCGCCCGCTGGCACCTGGACAGCCGCTTCGACAACCGCGGCAGCCCACTGACCGGCCGTCAACGCCTCAACCTCGGGCTCGGCCTGGACAGCCCGCTGGGGCTGAACGACGACCTGCGGGTGGCGCTGTTCTCGACCGTGCTGCAGGCGCCCGGCGCCAGCCAGGGGTTGAGCCTGTACTACAGCATCCCTTACGGCCCCTGGTCCTTCGCGCTCAACGTCAGCCAGTTGCGCTATCACTCACCGTTGCCCGGCGGGCGCCAGGCCAGCGGAGGCAGCCAGTTCCAGGGCCTGAGCGGCGAGCGGGTACTGTGGCGCAACCAGCAGGGCATGCTCAGCGCCGGCCTGCGCCTGGACCACAAACGCTTGGACAACTACCTGCAACGCCAGCGCCTGGCGGTGCAAAGCCCGACCCTCACCACCCTCGACGCCGGCCTCAACCTGCTGTGGCTGGAGCATGGGCTTTGGAGCGCCTCACTAGGGGTCAGCCAAGGCCTCGACGCACTCGGCGCCGACCGCGGCGCGCTGCGCCCCGGCGCCCCGAAACCCGACTTTCGCAAGTACCGCGCCAGCCTGCTGTATCTGGCCCAGGCACCGCCCGGGCATCCCTGGCGCTGGCAAAGCGAGCTGAACCTGCAATACAGCCCCGACCCGCTGCCCGCCATCGAGCAGCTGCTGCTCAGTGACAACAACAGTGTCCGCGGCGTGCGCCAGCGCACCGTCTCCGGCGCCAGCGGGGCCGTCTGGCGCAATACCCTCAGCTACCCCTTCGACCTCCTTTCATCCACCGCCGTGCAACTGCGCCCCTATCTGGGCCTGGACCTGGGCTGGACCCGCTTCGACCACGGCAGCCCTTCGCAGCGCCTGGCCGGCGGCACCCTGGGCCTGGAGCTGAGCCTGCCCGGCAACCGCATACGCCTCGACTACCAACGCGCCCTGTACGCCAGCGATCGCCCGCGCCACGCGCTCGAGCCCGGTTTCTGGGGCCTGGAGTGGACCTTGAACCTCTGATTCATCCACCGAAAGGAGAGCACCACCATGAAACCGTCCGAACATCCCCGCCCGCTGCACCCTGACCGGCTGCGCTGGGCAATGTTCCTCTGCCTGTGCGCCTCGCCCACGCTGCTGGCCGCTGGCCCGCTGCAACCTGCCCCCGGCCCGGGCGGCACGCCATTGGTCAGCGAGGCGCACGGCGTCCCGTTGATCGATATCGTTGCGCCCAACGCCAGCGGCCTGTCGCACAACCAGTTCCTCGACTACAACGTCGGCAACCAGGGCCTGGTCCTGAACAACGCCGTGCACGCCGGCCAGTCGCAACTGGCCGGCGCCCTGGCGGCCAACCCACAGTTCCAGGGCCAGGCCGCCTCGACCATCCTCAACGAAGTGATCAGCCGCAACGCCTCACTGATTGAGGGCCCACAGGAAATCTTCGGTCGTGCGGCCGACTACATCCTCGCCAACCCCAACGGCATCACCCTCAACGGCGGCAGCTTCATCAACACCACCCGCGCCGGTATGCTGGTCGGCACCCCGGTCATCGAAGACCAGCAGCTCAAGTACCTGGATACGCTCGAGGCCGAGGGCGCGCTGCAGGTACTGGCGGGAGGGCAGTCCAACAAGGAAGGCGCGCTGGACCTTATCGCCCCGCGTATCGAAAGCGTCGGGCCGCTCGAGGCCAAGGGCGAGCTGAACCTGAAGGTCGGCCGCCAGCGCCTCGACGCTGCCAGCGGCGAGGTACTTAAGCACCTGCCAGGCACCCCGGGCAGCATCGACGCCAGCCTGTTCGGGGCCATGCGTGCCGGGCGCATCCGCGTGCTGAGCAGCGCCGAAGGCGCAGGCGTCAAGGTCGGCGACGTGGCCTTGCATGCCGATGACGGGCTGACCATCCGCTCCGCCGGCGACCTGCGCGTGCAAGGCACCGGGCAGCACCAGGCCAGCCTGACCAGCACCCGCGGCGCCCTGACCCTGGACGCCGCCGGCGACCTGCAACTGACCGCCACCCGTGGCCAGGCCGAGCGCATCGACGCCCGCTCGGGGCAGACGCTGACCCTGGATGCCGCCACCCGCGAAGAGGTGCAGCGAGACCGCGAGGCCTGGGACAAGAAATGGTGGTTCGTCACCAGCGAAACCTACAGCCGCGAACGCACCCAGACCGACCTTGCGCAACAGGGCTCGGACCTGCAGGCCAGTGACAACCTCACGCTCGACGCCCGCGACGACCTGCAACTGAGCGCCGCCCATCTGCAGGCCGGCGGCACGCTGGCCTTGCACAGCGGTGCCGACCTGGCAATCGACGCCGCAGTCGACAGCAGCACCGTCGACGAGCAGGTGCGCCATCGCAAACACCTCTGGCGCGGCGACAGCGACAGCCAGCAATACCGCGAAAAGGCCAGCCCCAGCACCCTCCAGGGCGCGCAGATCGTGGCCAGCGCCGCCAATGCCCTGCGGGTTCGCGCCAGCACCCTGCACAGCCAGGGCGACCTGCAATTGCAGGCACGCCAGGTCGAGGTGGGCGAGCAGGCGCTCAAGGACAGTGGCAACCAGCGCGACTACCGCGGCGACCTGGTGTCCGGCACCTTCTTCGGCAAGCGCAACGGCGACCAGACCCAGGGCAGCCAGGCCAGCGGCAGCAGCCTGCGCGCCGAAGGCAAGCTCAGTGTCAGTGCCGACAGCATGGCCATCCGCGGCAGCACGGTCAGCAGTGGCGGCGACGCCGTGCTGTACAGCGACAAGGCCTCGCTGACGGTCGAGGCCGCCAAGAGCACCCGCCAATCGCAGCAAAACGCCAGTGACAGCAAAGTGTTCGGCCTGCTCGGCAAGAGCAGCGAAACCCGGCAGAACACGCAACAGGTGCTGCAGAGCGACCTGCGCTCCACCAGCAACCTGCGCCTGGCCAGCGCCGATGAGTTGAAGGTGCAAGGGGCTACCCTCAGTGCCGGGCAAAAACTGGAGCTCGATGCCAAGGGCAACCTCGACATCGAAAGTGCACAAGCCACCCACAGCAGTGAACGCTCCAGCCAACATCGCTATCTGACCGCCAGCGCCCAGCAAACCCGGCTGGCGCAGGACGGCAAGCCGGACTCGCGCCAGTACGACGCCAGGGTCGGCTATGAGGTTGCCCAGGTCGACGAGCGGCAATCGGCAACGCAGCAGGTCGCCAGCACGCTGAGCGGCGCTGCCGTTGACCTGCACAGCGGCGGACAGCTGAACGTCACGGGCTCACAGGTGCTGGCCAATTCCGGGGACCTGAACCTGCAGGCGCAGAAGGTGGTTCTCGACGCCGCGCGCCATACCGAGGACAACCAAACGATCGACACTCGCAGCGGCGGCGGCCTTGCCTTGACCGGCGGCATCGACCGCATCGGCAGTGCCTTCTACGGCCACCGCAAGCAGGACAGCCAGCG
Organism: Pseudomonas oryziphila; assembly: GCF_003940825.1. NCBI lineage: Bacteria > Pseudomonadati > Pseudomonadota > Gammaproteobacteria > Pseudomonadales > Pseudomonadaceae > Pseudomonas > Pseudomonas oryziphila. Next base: position 4,760,340 of record NZ_CP034338.1, read on the forward strand.
CGAAACCAGCAGCACCCTGCAACGCAGCGAACTCAAGGCCGCTGGCGACCTGCGCATCGACACCCCGCACCTGGCCAGCGAAGCGGCCAGTGTCGAGGCCGCAGGTACACTGCTGGTCAACGCCCCGCGCATCGACAATGGTGCCGCGCACAACAGCACGACCCGCGAACAGCGCAGCAACCACTGGCAGGGCAGCCTGGGGGCGAGCCTCGAGTACCGCGATATTTCCCGGCCTGTCGAGCGCCTGATCAACGGCGAAGAAGCCGCGCGCTTCCAGCAGCCCGGCATCGAGGACGCGCTGGCGCCCCCCAGTGTCGGCGCCGACCTGAACGTAAACCACCTTGCCCGCACCCAGACCGACACCAGCAGCAGCGCCCAGGCCAGCACTTTCAGTGGCGCCACGGTGCGTATCGACGCCAAGCGTATCGATGACCAAGGCACCCACTACAGCGCCAGCAGCGGCCCGCTGCAGATCCAGGCCGACACGCATCAACTGCTTGCGGCAAGCGACGAGCTGCAGCACGAAGTGCGACGCCTGGCAGTCGACGGCGGCTTGCGCGTGGATACCAGCACCGGGCAGGACATCAACGGCCGCCTCGAAGGCAAAGGCGGCACCCTGGCGCATGAGCAGACCACTACCCTCGCCCGCCCCGGCAGCCTGTATGGGCAAACCGGTATCCAGGTACAACTGGGCAGCGATGGGCGGTATGAAGGGACGCGCTTCAACGGTGGCGATGGCGCGGTCAACCTGGCCAGCACCGGCAACCTGACCTTGGCTGCGGCCCATGACAGCACCACGCAGAACAAATCGCAGCTGGACGCCAGCCTCTGGGCCAAGGGCGGCAACCGCCCCGGCAGCCAAGGCCTCGACCTGCGTGGCTACCTCGATCACAGCTGGCGGCAAGGCGAAGACACCAAGGCGCAAGTGGCCCAGGTCGACGCCAAAGGCGCGGTCGAGCTCAGCAGCGCCTCCAACCTGCACCTGGAGGGCACGCGCATCGATGCCAACGGCGATATCACGCTGCACAGCGACGGCCTGCTGACCGTTGGCGCCGCCAGTGAAAGCCATGAGGCCAGCGGTTCCACCCTCGGTGGCGGGCTGGAAATCGCCGGCACAATCGGTGCAGGCAAGGGCGGTAACCTGGGCGGGCATTTCACCAGTGCCAAGGTGGATGAACATGACCTTCAGGCCGTGGATGCCCGCTTCACCAGCAACGCTGCGCTGCAGTTCACAAGCCTGGCCCGTGATGACGTCGCCTTGCAGGTTCAGGGGCTGCAGGCCAGCGCCGCGCGGATCGGCCTGGATGCCAGGAATGGCGGTTTGCTGATCGAAGCATCGAGCCAGCAGGAGCACCGCAACAATCGCGATATCACCGCTGGGGCCGGCTTCAAGCTGAACCGTGGCGAAGCCCGCGACAAGGATGTGCGCGCCCTGCACGGACGGGTGCAGGTGGCACTCGACAGGCGCGACAACCAGACCTGGCACGACAGCACCCTGAACGCCGGGGAAATCGACCTGCACAGCCGTGGCGACTCACGTATCGAAGGCGCGCGCCTGGATGCCGAGCGCATCCGTGGCAAGGTGGGCGGTGACTTGCTGGTCGCCAGCCGCAAGGACCGAGTCGACAGCCTCGCACTGAAGGTCGACGGGCGCCTCAGCCAGGAAAAGAACCCGCAGGGCCATATCAACGCGGTCAGCGCACTGGCCGGGCCGGCTGGCGGCAAGGTGCGCGACAAGGCGGGCAAATTGCTGGCCAAGTCGGAGCCCGCCTTGTCGCCGACGCTCAAGGTGGAAGTCAGCCATCAACAACGTGACACCGTCACCCGGCAGACCACCCTCGCCGGCACCCAGGGCATCGACCTGAAAGTGGCAGGCGATACCCGCCTGACCGGTGCCAGGCTGCTGGCCAGCGAAGGCCGCGTCGATCTGGGCGGCAGCAGCGTCACCCGCGAGACCTTGAGCGGTCGTGACTATCGCCGCGACCTGTCGCTGGACGCGTCCAACTCGCCGATCGACCTGGGCACCGCGGTGCTCGAAAGCACCAGAGGCAAAGGCGCCGCCGAGGGCGACAACCCGCTTGACCTGGGCCTGTTGCGTACCAGTGGCCACAGCCGTGATGCCGAGTGGGCATCACGAATCGACGGCAAGCCGTAGCCATCACGGCTAAACATGCAGAAACAAAGCATGCGCAGCAATCGCCGGGGCCCCGCGCCCCGGTAACCTTTCTGCAAACTGATCGTCATGTTTGCGACCTACAGTTTGCGTTTGCTTCAACTCGGATAAAAGGACACCTGATGAGTCGAGACAGCGGCGACAACCTGGACCGCAACCTGAGCGGAAACCTGCCGATGGCCAGCATCATGGACGCCTACCTGAGCCGTCGGGCCGTGGTACGCGGCGGCCTTGGCGCGGCGATCGCCATGATCGCCGGCGCAGGCCTGACCGGCTGCTTCGACAGCGGCGCCAGCACCCCTGCCCCCACGCCAAAACCTGCCACACCCAAACTTGGCTTCCAATCGATCAAGGGCTCGCGCACCGACGCCTGCGTCGTCGCCGCCGGCTACAGCGCCTATGTACTGGCGCCTTGGGGCACGCCGCTCAACAGCAGCGGCAAACCTTGGCAAGCGGACGGCAGCAACAGCGCCGCCGACCAGGCCAACGCCATGGGCATGCACCATGACGGCATGCATTTCTTCCCCATCGATGGCAGCTCCGAAGACGGCCTGCTGGCGATCAACTTCGAATACATCGACACCGCCGCCCTGCACCCGGCCGGCCCTACCACGGTCGGCGGCAAACGCCCGGCCGAAGAGGTGCGCAAGGAGATCAACGCCCACGGCGCCGGCGTGGTGCGCATCCGCAAGGTCAGCGGGCGCTGGCAGGTGGTCGACAACGACCCGCTGAACCGGCGCTTCACCACCGCCACGGTGATGGACATCGCCGGCCCCCTGCGTGGCACAGAGCACGTCAAGACCCGCTTCTCGCCCAGTGGCGTGGAATGCCGTGGCACCAACAACAACTGCGGCAACGGCTACACCCCATGGGGCACTTACCTGACCTGCGAGGAGAACTGGCCGGGCATCTTCGTCAACACCGCCACGCGCCCCGCCGACCAGGTACGCATCGGCGTCTCCGCCACCACGGGCCAGTACAGCTGGGAAACCGCCGCCGGTGACGCCAGCGAGTTCGACGACGAATTCGCCCGCTTCAACCTCACCCCAAGCGGTGCCAGCGCCAGCGACGACTACCGCAACGAGGCCAGCACCTACGGCTACATCGTCGAGATCGACCCATACAACAGCGCCAGCCGGGCGGTGAAGCGCACCGCGCTGGGCCGATTCCGCCACGAGGGCTGCTGCCCGGGCCTGGCCGTGGCCGGCAAGCCGCTGGTCTGGTACAGCGGCGACGACTCCAACAACGAGTACCTGTACAAGTTCGTCTCGGACGCGCCGTGGGACCCTGCCGACGCCAAGCCTGCCGACCGCCTGGCCACCGGCGCCAAGTACCTGGACAAGGGCAAGCTCTACGTGGCGCGGTTCGATGCCGACGGCAAGGGTGTGTGGCTGCTGCTCGATGCCGTATCCGCCACGACCGACGGCGCCACCCTGGGGGCACGTTACGGTGACCTGGCGGGCATCATCCTCAATACCCGTGGCGCCGCCGACGCCGTGGGCGCAACGCCGATGGACCGGCCCGAGTGGACCGCGGTCAACCCGCTCAATGGCGACGCCTACCTCACCCTGACCAACAACAGCGCGCGCAGCCCGGACAAGGTCGATGCGGCCAACCCGCGCGGCCCCAACCGCCACGGCCACATCATCCGTTGGCACGAAAGCGACGATCACCAGCGCTTCACCTGGGACATCTTCGTGTTCGGCGCCAACGCCGCCGGCGGCCCCGACATCAACCGCTCCGGCCTGACCGAGATGAACCAGTTCGCCAGCCCTGACGGCATGCGCTTCGATAGCCGTGGCGTGCTGTGGTTCGAGACCGACAACGGCGAACAGAGCGTGACCAGCTACACCAACGACCAGTTGCTGGCGGTGATCCCCACCGACCTGGTGGATGGCAACGGCAAGCAGATACCGGTCAACCCCAGCAACCAGGCGGACCTGCGGCGCTTCTTCGTCGGGCCCAATGGCTGCGAGGTGACGGGCATCGCCTTCACCCCGGATAACAAGACCCTGTTCGTCAACATCCAGCACCCGGAAAACTGGCCAGCCAGCGGGATCGCCACCGATGCCACGCCGGCCGGCGATAAGGTGCGCCCACGCTCTTCGACCGTGGTGATCCAGCGTAACGACGGCGGGGAGATCGGCATCGCCTGAAAGGCGCGGTAAATCGCTTGCAACAGGCCACATGGCAGCAACTGACGGCAAGGTCGCCAGTTGCTGCGGCCAGCCGACTCAGACCTGGATGAACACCAAGAAAGATGTTTCCCGCGTCACTGTAGGTTCCAGTTCCATATTCTTCCGGTGCTTGTGAACCATCACGCTGAACGTCCTACACATTTGATGAGAGGACGCGACATGCACGACATGAACAACGCCACGATGTACGAGGAAGAAGCACCCGTTTTCGAGAGTTCCTTCGCTCACGACCAGCTTACCGTGTTTGCCATGGATACCCCGGAGCTCGACTTCATGCTCACCTTCATGCCGGTGTTCGGCCTGGAAGTACCGGCTGAGGTCTATCTCAAGCTGCGCACCGACATACTTGAAGGCACCCTCACCAACCCTGCATACCAGGTGGTGACGCAGCAAGACACCATCACCCGCTACGACAACGACTTGCAGGTCATCTTCATCGACCAGTCGGCCATCGACCGGGTGCTCGCCAACCCACAAGACACACCCGAATTCCTGTTGGCCCTGCTCGGCGCCTTTGGTAGCCATCTGGCGAACCTGATCCAGATCGAGCGCCACGCCATGGGCGAGAGCGATCTGTCGCCAGAAACACCCGAACAAGCGCAGCAAGTTGCCGGCAGATACGCCAGCATGATGACCTTCATCGACAGCTCACCCGAGAACGGCACGGTGTTCGGCTATTTCACCGTTGCCGGGGAAGAACTGACACTGGCACTGGATGTGAGCGACGCGCCCCCTGTCGAAGCAGTGATCCCGGAACTGCGTCGTGTCGGGCCACAACCACGGTTCGCCGCAGGCGAAGATGGCCACGAAACGATCGCGCAGGTGCTGAGGGAAGTCGGTTTCAGTGCGCAGGAAGTCCAGGCTGTCTACTTCGGCAACTGGCTACGCGACCATTCGCAACTGATCGACCCCAAGCTCGTTCGCCCCGAAGGTGCCCCCAAGCAATTCCCCAGGAAGATCTCCAGAGACGTCCTCACCCAGATCGTCGACCTGTTGGCACTCAAAGCGTTCAACGGCCTGCAGAACACCGAGGAGGGGCGCGAAGCCTACAGGGTGACCACCGAGCTGCTCGGGGTGTATCGCCCGTCGGAACACATCGACAACCCCACCGACCATAGCGAGATGCCCCTCGACCCTAGGGAAATCGACAAGGATTTCGAAGCGCCAGTCAGGCCAGGTGATTACGCGACCATGGTCTATCCCTATCAATCGATAAAGGGCTACATGGATGGGCCGATCACTAACCTGCATCACCACATCCAAAGGGCTGGGTACTCCAGCGAAAAAACAGATCGCCTTCGGCATTTCGGCGAAGCCCTGCATATCGTTGAGGATTATTTCGCCCACTCCAACTTCGTCGAGCTTAGCTTGCGCAAGCTTGGCTATACGGAGGTACTGCCTTGGACAACAGAAGCCGAATGTAGACATGGCCTGCCGGTGGTTACCGGCCTGTTCAGCGGTTTCGACATCCTCGCCAGTGTCGCCGAACCGTTGGGCAAGATGATGTTCCCCGCCACCCCTCCGGCGTTCGAGGACATTGAACGTGGCTACCGTAGCGATGCCGAGAAGGTGATGCTGATTCTGCTCCGCGAGCAGGAAAATCCCATGTGGCTGCAAGCACTGGAACGACTGCTGGCCCTGCGCGACAACCTCGCCGATAACCCGTTGTTCCGCTTTGCCCATCATGCGTATTGGGCAGTGACCCTGCCGTTGCGGGTGGTCGGCCATTACTGCAACCAGGTCTTCCAGTCACTGCTGACAAAACTCGGCGACCTGGTGGACGATTTCCAGACAGAGTTTGGTGATGACCCCAACACTACGCCGGGCGTAGACCCGACCCACTCACAGCTGGCCAAGGATCACGACACCCACCCCTTCCACGAACTGGCGATGTTGCTCGCCAAGGAGGCAGTACGACAGTTGGGTGGTCACATGCAGGCGTACTGGAGGGGTGAGCTGGCACTGCCACCCTCAGAAGAGGCCACCGCCTTCATCAAGCACCCTTATGACACCGACTGGCAGGATGCAATCGTCGCCGAATGGGCAAGTACCCATGAACAGGAAATTGCGCGGGGAGCCTCTTCCAGCCTGTTCGACGAGCTGCGTGACAATTACGAGAAACATGCACGGGAACATCTGCGCGAGCTTGATGAGAACAAGAACTACACGCCGATCAAGACCAGCGAAAGTTTCAGAAATCTCTTCCCGTTCTTTTGATTGCAATAACCTTTGAGCACAAAAAAAGGGTGGGCCTATGGCCTAATGTCGGTCAGTTAAGCCAATTTGGGCCGCTTTGCGGCCCTTCGCGGGTAAACCCGCTCCCACAGGATCTCGCAAAGCCTGAAGCTGGCGCGAAACCTGTGGGAGCGGGTTTACCCGCGAAGGGCTGCAGAGCAGCCCAAATAAGTGCAATGAAGCGCTAACTGACTGGCATTAGCCTGTGCCCACCCTTTTGGGGCCCATTCAAATCTCGGCTCAAAGGTCCAGCAACTGCCAGACCTCAAAAGCCGGTGTCTGATACGGATGGCTGCGCTTGAGCGCGTCGACGACCTGCATGATCAGCCCGTCGGCCACCACCAGCTCCACTTTCCACTCCTCGACCACCTCGACCTGGCCGGCCTGCCCGAGGTACGGCTGGCTGCCGTGCAACGGGCGGAACTGGCCCTGGCCGAGGGTCTGCCAGGCGCAGTGGTCATAGTCGCCGATGCGTCCGCCACCGGCGGCAAACACAGCGGCCTTGACCACCTCGACATGGCTGTCGGGGACGAAGAAGGCGAGCTTGTGCACCCTTAGTTCACCCAGACGCGTGCGTTACGGAACATGCGCATCAGGGCCGCGTCTTCCTGCCACTCGTCCGGGCGCCAGGAGTTCTGCACGGCACGGAACATACGCTCCGGGTGCGGCATCATGATGGTCACGCGACCGTCACGGCTGGTGAGGCCGGTAATACCGCGCGGCGAGCCGTTCGGGTTGGCCGGGTAGGCTTCGGTGACCTTGCCGTGGTTGTCGACGTAGCGCAGGGCCACGCAACCGGACAGGTCGGCTTCCAGCAGTGCCTCTTCGCTGGCGAACTCGGCATGGCCTTCACCGTGGGCGATGGCGATCGGCATGCGCGAACCGGCCATGCCCTGCAGGAAGATCGAGTTGGACTTCTGCACCTCGACCATGGCCACGCGCGCCTCGAACTGCTCCGAGCGGTTACGCACGAAGTGCGGCCAGTACTCGGTGCCCGGGATCAGCTCGTGCAGGTTGGACATCATCTGGCAACCGTTGCACACGCCCAGGGCGAAGCTGTCGGTACGCTCGAAGAACGCCTGGAAGGCATCGCGGGCACGGGCGTTGAACAACGCCGACTTGGCCCAGCCTTCACCGGCACCGAGTACATCGCCGTAGGAGAAGCCACCGCAGGCCACCAGGCCCTTGAAGGCTTCGAAGTCGACGCGGCCGGCGAGGATGTCGCTCATGTGCACGTCGATCGCGGCAAAGCCTGCGCGGTCGAAGGCGGCTGCCATCTCGACCTGGCCGTTGACGCCCTGCTCGCGCAGGATCGCCACTTGCGGGCGCACGCCCTTCTTGATGTACGGCGCGGCGATGTCGTCGTTGACGTCGTAGCCGAGCTTGACCGACAGGCCAGGGTTGTCTTCTTCGAGCAGCAGGTCGAATTCCTGGTCGGCGCAGTCGGCGTTGTCGCGCAGGCGCTGGACCTGGTAGCTGGTCTCGGCCCACTGGCGCTGCAGCAGACGACGATCGCCCTTGAACAGTTCTTCACCTTCGAAGTTGATCAGGACTTCACCATTGTTGATCGGCTGGCCGATCACCGCGACGCAGTCTTCACCCAGCCCGGCGGCGCTGAACTGTGCCAGCACTTCACCGGTGGCGTCCTGACGCACCTGGATCACCGCACCCAACTCCTCGTTGAAGAGGATGGCAGCAACCTTTTCACGCTTGCTGGTCAGGGTGTTCAGTTCCAGCTCGAGGCCGCAGTGGCCGGCGAAAGCCATTTCCAGCACGGTGGTCATCAGGCCGCCGTCGGAACGGTCGTGGTAGGCCAGCAGGTGACCGTCTTCGTTGAGGCCCTGGATCACGGCGAAGAACGCCTTGAGGTCCTCGGCGTCGTCGACGTCAGGAGCGGCACTGGCCAGCTTGCCGTGGGTCTGCGCCAGGATCGAGGCGCCCATGCGGTTCTGGCCACGCCCCAGGTCGATCAGGATCAGGTCGGTTTCGCCCTTGTCCATGCGCAGTTGCGGGGTCAGGGTCTTGCGGATGTCGGTGACCGGGGCAAAGCCGGTGATGATCAGCGACATTGGCGAAGTAACGCTCTTCTCGCCGCTCTCATCGCTCCACTTGGTCTTCATCGACATCGAGTCTTTGCCGACCGGGATGGTGATACCCAGTTCAGGGCACAGCTCCATGCCCACGGCCTTGACGGTGTCGTACAGGCGGGCGTCTTCACCCGGGTGACCCGCGGCGGACATCCAGTTGGCCGACAGTTTGATGTCGGACAGTTTTTCGATGCGCGAGGCGGCCAGGTTGGTGATGGTCTCGCCGATGGCCATGCGGCCGGACGCTGGGGCATCCAGCAGTGCCAGCGGAGTACGCTCGCCCATGGCCATGGCTTCGCCGGTGTAGACGTCGAAGCTGGTGGCGGTGACGGCGCAGTCGGCCACCGGGACCTGCCACGGGCCGACCATCTGGTCGCGGGCGACCAGGCCTGTGATGGTGCGGTCGCCGATGGTGATCAGGAAGCTCTTGCTGGCCACGGCCGGGTGACGCAGGACGCGCTCGACGGAATCGGCCAGCTCCAGCGTGCTCGGGTCGAACTCATCGCCCAGCTCGGCTTCGCGGGTCACCGAACGGTGCATACGCGGCGGCTTGCCCAGCAGCACGTCCAGCGGCATGTCCACCGGGGTGTTGTCGAAGTGGCTGTCGGTGACGGTCAGGTGCTTCTCTTCGGTGGCTTCGCCAACGACCGCGAACGGGCAGCGCTCGCGCTCGCAGATGGCCTGGAAGCGCTCGAAGTCTTCGGCGCTGACCGCCAGCACGTAGCGCTCCTGGGATTCGTTGCTCCAGATCTCGTGCGGGGCCATGCCCGGCTCGTCGTTGGGTACGTTGCGCAGTTCGAAGCGCCCGCCGCGGCCGCCGTCGTTGACCAGCTCAGGGAAGGCGTTGGAGATACCGCCGGCACCCACGTCGTGGATGAAGGCGATCGGGTTCTTGTCACCCAGCTGCCAGCAACGGTCGATGACCTCCTGGCAACGGCGCTCCATTTCCGGGTTTTCGCGCTGTACCGAGGCGAAGTCCAGGTCGGCAGAGCTGGCGCCGGTGGCCACCGACGAAGCGGCGCCGCCACCCAGGCCGATCAGCATGGCCGGGCCGCCGAGCACGATCAGCTTGGCGCCGACGGTGATCTCGCCCTTCTGTACGTGGTCTTCACGGATGTTGCCCATGCCGCCGGCGAGCATGATCGGCTTGTGGTAGCCGCGCACTTCTTCGCCGTGGGGGGTGTTGATGCTCTGCTCGAAGGTACGGAAGTAGCCGGTCAACGCAGGGCGGCCGAATTCGTTGTTGAACGCAGCGCCGCCCAGCGGGCCTTCGATCATGATGTCCAGCGCGTCGACGATGCGCTCCGGCTTGCCATAGGCTTTTTCCCATGGCTGTTCGAAGCCCGGGATACGCAGGTTGGACACGGTGAAGCCGGTCAGGCCAGCCTTGGGCTTGGCGCCGCGGCCGGTGGCGCCTTCGTCGCGGATTTCGCCGCCGGAGCCGGTGGAGGCGCCGGAGAACGGGGCGATGGCGGTCGGGTGGTTATGGGTCTCGACCTTCATCAGGATGTGCACCGGCTCCTGCACCGCGCCGTATTGGCGGGTTTCAGGGTTCGGGAAGAAGCGGCCGGCCACCGAACCGACGATCACCGAGGCGTTGTCCTTGTAAGCGGACAACACGCCTTCGCTGTGCATCTGGTAGGTGTTCTTGATCATGCCGAACAGGCTTTTTTCCTGCGACTGACCGTCGATGTCCCAGCTGGCGTTGAAGATCTTGTGGCGGCAGTGCTCGGAGTTGGCCTGGGCGAACATCATCAGCTCGATGTCGTTCGGGTTGCGCTTCAAGCCCTGGAAGGCATTGACCAGGTAGTCGATCTCGTCTTCGGCCAGGGCCAGGCCCAGGTCGATGTTGGCTTGCGCCAACGCGTCGCGGCCACCGGCCAGGATGTCGACCGAGGTCATCGGCTTGGGCTGGGCGTGGCTGAACAGATCGGCGGCGCCTTCGAGCTTGGCCAGCACGCGCTGGGTCATGCGGTCGTGCAGCTCGGCGGCGATCAGCTGGGCATCGGCGTCGGACAGCTCACCGGCGACGTAGTAGGCGATGCCGCGCTCCAGGCGCTGGATCGACTGCAGGCCGCAGTTGTGGGCGATGTCGCTGGCCTTGGAGGCCCAGGGCGAGATGGTGCCCAGGCGCGGGACCACCAGGAACAGACGACCGGTCGGCTCCTGCACCGGCACGCTCGGGCCGTACTTGAGCAGACGGCCCAGCACCTGCTGCTGGTCGGCGGTCAGCTCGCCGTCGACGTCGGCGAAGTGGGCGAATTCGGCATACAAACCAGTAACAGCGGGGACTTTCTGGCTCAGTTGCTCGAGTAATTTACCGTGGCGAAAGGCAGAAAGGGCAGGAGCGCCGCGCAGGATCAACATCGTCGGGACAGCCTCAGGAAGGGGTGTGCTTAGAGGCCGTGCATTCTAGCCTAATTTGCAGGCTTTCGGCACCCGCTCTAAGCCAATGGTGCCGGGCGGTGGAACCGGACCTCGGGGTCAAAAAAGCAGCTGCAAGCTGCAAGCTCCAAGCCACAAGAAAAAAGCGAGCATGCATGCCCTGCTTTTTGCTTGCAGCTTGCAGCTTGTCACTTGCAGCTCAGGCTAGCTAGCAGACCTGCCAACCATTGTCGAGATATGGCGCCAGCAGTCCTTTGCGTATACTGCACGCTATGTTCGCCCACACTGCTTTGCGCCAGCGTTGCGCCAAATGGCTCTTCGCAACCGGACTCTTCCTGATGCTCGGTGCCTGCGTTGAAAAACCCAGCACCCTCGAACGCGTCAAGGAGGACGGCGTATTGCGCGTGATTACCCGCAACAGCCCGGCCACCTACTTCCAGGACCGCAACGGCGAAACCGGCTTCGAGTACGAGCTGGTCAAGCGTTTTGCCGATGACCTTGGGGTGAAGCTGCAGATCGAGACCGCCGACAACCTCGACCAACTGTTCGACCAGCTGGGCAAGCCGTCCGGCCCGGTGCTGGCCGCCGCCGGCCTGGTCAGCAGCGAGCGGCGCGCTACCCAGGCGAAGTTCTCCCACCCCTACCTTGAAGTCACGCCCCAGGTCATCTACCGCAATGGCCGTTCGCGCCCCACCAACGCCAAAGGCCTGGTGGGCAAGAAGATCATGGTGCTCAAGGGCAGCAGCCACGCCGACCAGCTGGCGGAACTGAAAAAGCAGAACCCGGGGCTGGAATACGAAGAGTCCGACGCCGTCGAAGTGGTCGACCTGCTGCGCATGGTCGACGAAGGCCAGATCGATCTGACCCTGGTCGACTCCAATGAGCTGGCGATGAACCAGGTCTACTTCCCCAACGTGCGCGTGGCCTTCGACCTGGGCGACAGCCGCGACCAACGCTGGGCGGTGGCCGCCGGTGACGACAACAGCCTGCTCAACGAGGTCAACGAGTTCCTCGACAAGGCGCAGAAGAACGGCACCCTGCAGCGCCTGAAAGACCGTTACTACGGCCACGTCGATGTACTCGGCTACGTGGGCGCCTACACCTTCGCCCAGCACCTGCAGCAGCGCCTGCCCAAGTACGAGAAGCACTTCAAGAGCTACGCCAAGGTCGAGCAAGTGGACTGGCGCCTGCTGGCGGCCATCGGCTACCAGGAATCCATGTGGCAACCGGAGGTCACCTCCAAGACCGGCGTGCGCGGCCTGATGATGCTCACCCAGCGCACCGCCCAGGCCATGGGGGTGTCCAACCGCCTCGACCCCAAGCAGAGCATCCAGGGCGGTGCCAAGTACTTCATGAAGATCAAGGAAGAGCTCGACGACAGCATCAAGGAGCCCGACCGCACCTGGTTCGCCCTGGCCGCCTACAACGTCGGCAGTGGCCACCTGGAAGACGCCCGCACCCTGGCCAAGCGCGAAAAGCTCGACCCGAACAAGTGGCTGGACGTGAAGAAGATGCTGCCGCGCCTGTCGCAGAAACAGTGGTACAGCAAGACCAAGTACGGCTATGCCCGCGGCGGTGAGCCGGTGCATTTCGTGGCCAACATCCGCCGTTACTACGACATCCTCACCTGGGTGACCCAGCCGCAGCTCGAAGGCCAGGTGGCCGAAGGCAACCTGCATGTGCCAGGGGTGAACAAGGACAAGCCGGCGGAGCAGTCGCCGGCGATGTAATTCCGGCTTCCCATGGCGACTGTGGGAGCGGGTTTACCCGCGAAAGGGCCGGCACAGGCGACACAAGACTGCCAGAGCTACCCCTTCGCCCGCCTGGCCTTGAAGAACGCGCTCAGAATCGCCCCGCACTCCTCGGCCAACACCCCGCCCTCGACCATCACCCGATGGTTGAGAAAGCCCTGCCCGAAGAACTGCCCCTGGCTCTGCACGATGCCGGCCTTGGGTTCCAGCGCCCCGAACACCACCCGCGCCACTCGCGAATGGACGATCAGCCCGGCACACATGCTGCAGGGCTCCAGGGTCACGTACAGGGTGCTGCCCGGCAGCCGGTAGTTGCTGGCGGATTTCGCCGCAGCACGGATGGCAACCATCTCGGCATGGGCACTGGGGTCGCTGTCGACGATCGGCCGGTTGAAGCCCTGGCCGATCACCTGGCCGTGCTGCACCAGCACCGCCCCCACCGGTACTTCGCCCAGGCTTGCGCCTTCGGCGGCCAGTTGCAGCGCCAGGCGCATGAATTCCTGATCGCGGCTGCGATCGATGATCTGTGGGCGCATCAGACCACCGCGATCGCGGCCATCAGGCCGGTTTCCATGTGGTCGATGACATGGCAATGGAACATCCAGGTCCCCGGGTTATCGGCCACCAATGCCACCTGGGCACGCTCGTTCTTGCCCAGCAGGTAGGTGTCGGTGAACCACGGCTCGACGATTTTGCGGCGATTGGACGCGATCACCTTGAAACTCATGCCATGCAGGTGGATCGGGTGCTGGTACTGGGTCATGTTCTTCAGCTCGAAGATGTAGCTCTTGCCCTTCTGCAGCGTGGCGATCGGCCGGTCGGCGCAGGTCTTGTCGGTGATGTCCCAGGCCTGGCCGTTGATCTGCCACAGGCTCGGCGGCTTGCCGTTGTCGGTGTTCACCGAGACCTTGCCGACCCATTCGAAGTTGAAGTTGAGCTTCTCGGCGTTCTGCAGGTCCGGCTCGGCAATCGGGTTGGCCGGCAGCGCCTTGGGCCAGTCGCCCGGCGCCTGGTTGCTGGCCACCGAGCGCAGGGTACCCAGGCGCACGAAGCCGTCACGCAGGGAAACCTCCTCGCCCGCCTCTGGGATACGGATGGCCAGGCAGATACGCATGCCCGGCCCGAGCCAGTAATCGTCGTCCAGAGGGCGCGGCGTGACCGGGTTGCCATCGAGGGCGTAGATCATCGCCTCGCAGTTGCCCTTGAGGTTGAGGCGATAGGTCCAGGTGTTGTCCAGGTTCAGCAGGCGCACCCGCACCACCTGCCCGGCCGGCAGCTCGGTGACCGAGTCGGCCTGGCCATTGATGGTGATCAGCCGGCCTGCGGTGCCATTGCGGGCAGCCTCGCGCGGCACGCTGAACGGCATCCAGGCGCCCTGCTCATCGACATGCCAGTTTTTCAGGCTGAGGGTGCGCTCATGCGCGAAGCCGGTCGGCTCGCGCTCCTCGACGATCAGCGGGCCGACCAGCCCACGGCCGAGCTCCTCGGAGCTGCTGACGTGCGGGTGGTACCAGTAACTGCCCGCATCCGGCACCTTGAACTTGTAGTCGAAGTACTCGCCCGGCTTGACCGGCAACTGCGATACATAAGGCACACCGTCCATTTCCAGCGGCAGGCGGATGCCGTGCCAATGAATGGTGGTTTCCACCGGCAGGTGGTTGATGAAGCGCACCCGCAACCAGGTGCCCTGACGTACCCGCAGCTCGGTACCCGGCGCCGACGGGCCGAAGGCCCAGGCCTCGGTCTTGAAACCCGGCACCAGCTCGACATCCAGGGGGGCGGCGATCAGCTCGTAGTCGTGCCCGGCGTTGTCATCCTCGACCTTGCCCAGCCAGTAGCGCGCCGCGCCCCCGGCGCCCAGGCCTACCACCACAAGCCCGGTCAGGCCCTTGAGCATTTGTCGACGGGTAAAGGACATCGGTGCGGGTACCTCGTTTCTGCACAATCAGTACACCGGCAGTGGCCGGCGATGAAGGGCGAATACGATACACCTGCATTTGCGAAATATTAAGTGAAAGGACACATTTAAGCCCGAGCCTGTCCAGGCCCCAAGCAATATGTACCACCAGCATGGCTACGCTTCCGACAGGCTGACATCCGTACCTCCCACACGGATAAAAGCAATGTCACTCGACCCCATGCATACCAATGAGCAAAAAGCCCTGCACAACCTGGCAAGCCAGCTGATCGCAGACTGCCCGGACATGCGCGAAATGGCGCGCCATGTCGCGCAGCAGGTCCTCGAACGCAACGGCTTGCGCTCGCTGGACCCCGACAAAGTTTTTCTGCATCGATTCAAAAGGGCCGTCAGCAGCCCCAGGACGTTCAATGGATGGCAGCATTTCGAAACCCCTTACCAGTCGCTGACCTTGCCTCAGCTGGTAATGCATCGCTTCAACGTCAGCGAGCAGGACAATGCCGACCTGCTCGGCTACCTGGTCGGCTTCTACAGCGATGGGCCGGACAAGGGTGTGTACGACGAACACAACGAAGTGAGGCTCGATGCCAGGCAAGTCATGGACTACTTCTGGAGCATCGATTTTGCCGCCGACTTCAACAAGCACCTCAGCGCGTTCTGGTCCGGGCAGTCGACACAGTTCCGCACCCTGGCTAAAGCCAACTTCCTGAGCAAGGTGCTGGAAGTATGCGCCCACGACCCGGGTTCGGCGCTTGCCCGGTGCTGCGGCGAGGTCTCGCAGGCCCTCGTTGGCGGACAGTTCTGGCCACCCACCCAGGAACAGTTGCAACAGGAAGTCGTCCCAAGCCCAGAAATTCGCCTGTGCGCCCTGGATATCGGCGGCCATGTGGCAACCGATATTCTGCGGGTGGAAATGCAAGACGGTCGGCAATTGCTCTACTTACCCGGCGAAGTCGATGCCCTGCAGCTATTCCCGGACAGCAACGAACTGTTCTGGTGGGTGCTCAATCACAACAACCAGGCCGAGAACCGCGTCCGCTTCATGGGGCACTTCTCGCTTGCAGATCGCGAAGAAGGCGACAGCAATGTCGGGCTCAACCACCTGGTCGACCTGCTGTACCAAGGCTGGGGCAGAAGCGACTACTCGGGCCTGAATACGCTGGACCTGACGATCCAGGGCGACGCGTTCAGCTGGCTACGGGACAAGGCTCACCAGCGCATGCTGGATGATGCGTACTTCTCCTTGCGCACCAACAGCGACCTGCGCAAGCAAATGTGGATCGGCTACCTGAGAGCATTCGCGCGGGTATTCGGGCCTATGGCTGCGGTGGACTGGCCCGTCGCGCTGGCGGTGGTCGGCGCGGGCCTGGCCGAGACCGGCCTGAACATCGACCAGGCGATCAATGGCCATACCACGCGCGACCGCAAGGCTGGCGTCACAGGCGCAATCTTCGCCGCCATCAATACGTTGTTCAATGCCACCTTCCTACGCGGCGCCCCTGGCAAACCTCTGGCAGAGCTGGGAGAGTCTGCCGAGGCCGCAGAAACGGGCAGCATCGAAGAAGATGCCGCTTCATCCGAGCAAGACGAGACGCAAGCCCAGGAGGAGGATCGCGCCATTGAGGCGGATGACCTGCATGCCTGGGTGCCTCGCCCCTTCTGGCCGGGTCAGAGCTGGGAGCTGCTGGCCCCCTTCGAAACCAACGTGCTGCTCACCGGCGAACCCGGCTCCGGCGTGCTCGAAGGCGTCTACACCCAGGACGGCCAATTCTACGTGCTGGTCGACGAGCTGCCCTACCAGGTGCGCTATGTGAACGAGCTGAAGACTTGGACCATCGTCGACCCCGAAAACCCGTTCTCCTTCTACAAGAGCCAAGGCATTCGCCTGGCAGACGACGGTCAGTGGTATCCCCTCGAACGCCTGGGTCTCAATGGAGGCGGGCTCTCGCGACTGAAAGTCTGGGGGCGCACCGGCAACGGGGCCAGCCTGCCTGCACTTCCCGAGACGCCTTATGAGGTTCCGGCGAACCAGCGCCCGCTCTTGAGAGCGGTCACCGACCTGGAGCTCACTGGTGACCGGCTGGACATCATGAATCCACAGCGCAATACGGCCATTCAACACTTCCTCGAATTGCGCGAGCAATTGGCGGCTGACGCGGCCAGGTTCATGCAGGCGCCTGAACTGCCGCCGCGACCACGGATACCTGAGCCTGTCGCCAATTCGACACCCAAAGACCTGTTCAGACAGATCTATGACAACACCAATGGCCTGGTCGTCGGGGAAGCCCACAGCGGTATCGGCAGCAAGCGCTTGCTGATCGACAACATGAGTTTGCTGCGCAAGTTAAAGGTAAAAACGCTGTACATGGAGCACTTCCAGACCGATTTCCAGCAGGCCGACCTCGACATGTTCAACCGCACCGGCCAGATGAGCCCGGACCTGGATACCTATGTCAGCAGCCAGGACAGAGGCCACTTTACCGACCCCTCGGGCCGCTACACATTCCGCCAGGTACTGGTAGCGGCACAAAAGAACGGCGTACGGATCCAATCCATCGACTGCATGGCGAGCTACAAACAGCAATGGTCCACCGCGCCGTCCAAGGTGGCGCGCCAGGAAATGATGAACTTCTTCGCCCACCGCATCATCCAGGCCGATCAGGCGGTACGCGGCCCGGGGAGGTGGGTGGCCCTGGTGGGCAACACGCATGCCAATTCATTCGCAGGGGTCGCAGGGCTTGCCGAGACGGAAGGTGCCATCGGCCTGCGTGTCGAGGATGTACCCACAGGCCAGCCGGACCGCTTCGACACCGATCCTGGGCTCGACATCGCCGACGGCCGGGTATCCCGAGTCAAGAGCGACCTGCGCCTGCGGGCGGCCGTGGACACATCTCGCTCGGCTGCCCAAGACCTCGATACGCTACTGCCACACCCAGGCGACTACACCCTCGAGCATGAAGGTGGCAATTCGGTTGTGGTCAGCAGAGGCCGTGACATGACCCTGCGACGCACCCTGATCAAACGCGAAGGCCGCTATATCTACATCGAACGACCGGAATGGGGATCGCTACATGAACGTCGGCTGCCGCAGCTCGCCGACCTGCACACCTTCCTCGCGCTGCGCGGAATGCACTACATCGGCACTTGAGGACCAATAAACCGGGCAATGCCGACAAGTGTGCTGCATAGCGCACTTGTCGTACCCGTCCTCCGAGTCGGGCACCAGCCTCACGACGGCTCGTCGACCTTGCGCAGTTCTGGGCCGGCTGCTTAAGTTCTTGCAATCGAGGCCTGCCAGCGACGGCCTGCCCAACGCCCGTTGAGCATATTGCATCCCTTCGACGAACTGGGGCTTGAAACCATGTGGAAAAGGACTTGGCCGCTGCACATCGCCCTACTGCTCGCCTTATCCCTGTTGCTGGTGCCGAAGATCATCCTGATCGGCTACTTCGCCAATCGCTGGATCGACACCAGCCCGTCCAGCATCGCCCTGTACCTGCTGCAGGACCTGCTTTTGGCGGCACTGGTCTACCTGCTTGCCATCACCACGTTGCGCAGGCGCAAGTACAGTTTCTTCCTGGTCGCGTTCCTGGCCGGCGCCCTGCTGCTCCTGTTGCTCATCGACATGCGCGTCAGGGAGCTCTGGCTCAAACCGCTGGACTGGTCGCTGATCCAGTACAGCCTCGAGAATGCCAGCAACCTGACGTCAGGGGCGCCGGTGTTCCTCAACCAGCTGGCAGGCTTTGGCCTGACCTTCCGCTTCATCGTGTTCGTTCTGTGCCTGGCTTACCTGGCCGCTTGGGGGCTGGTGGGCCTGGCCACCTACCAGGCGTTCAAGCGCCCTCCTGCCGCGCCGGCTAGGGCACGCACGCTGGGTTTGGTCGTGTTGCTGTGCGGCCTGCTGCTGGGGGCGATCTTCGCCAAGGACGCCCGCTATGACCTGAACGAGAACATCGTCACCCGCTCGCTGGTCTCAGCCCTGCAGAACGCCACCCAGGTGAATGCGAGCCTGCACCCCAACCTGCTGCCCTTCGAACAACCCGCTTACCCCGTGTCGGCCATCAACACCCTACCCAAACTCGACAGCGCGCCCGCGGCAGACTTCAAGAACCTGGTGTACATCGTCATGGAGTCGGTGCGCTGGAACAGCATTTTCGGCACCGAGGTCAACACCGCCCAGCGCTACCCCACCTTCGACAGGCTTGCGCGCGAGGGCATGCTGTTCAAGTCGTATGTGACGGTGCCCCATTCATCCAAGGGCTACTACTCGATCTTCACCGGGCAGCACGCCTACCCCGGCGTTGAAATCAAAGAGGCGATGCCCCTGCACCAGCCCGGCGTGATCCATGAACTGCAGCAGAAAAACAACATGCAGGCCGTCGCCTTCAGCTCACTCTTCCTGCAGTTCGAAAACATGGACGGTTTCCTCAAGTCCATCGGTGTTGCCAAGGCCTATGCCGTCGCCGACATCGCGCCCGCCAACACACTGGCGCAGAACAACAGCAGCTTTGGCGACAGCGACGAGCTGCTGTACACATCCAGCATTCCCCACCTGCAGGCCATCAGCAAAACCGGCAAAGGGTTTATCGCGTTGTACTTCCCAAGCGCCGCGCATTACCCCTACGACTGCACGGGCACGTCCGCCTCGCAATCAGCGCTGGAAAAGTACGAAACCTGCATCGAGACCACCGACACCCTGATCGGGCAAATGCTCGAGGGGTACGACAAGGCGGGCCTGCTCGACTCCACCCTGTTCGTGCTGGTGGGCGACCATGGCGAGTCGTTCGGCGAACACGGGCTGTTCATTCACAACTCGTCCATGCACGAAGAAGAAGTGACCGTGCCGCTGATTTTCTGGGCCAAGGGCAAGACCCTGGCCAAGCCGATCTCGACCACCAGCCAGCAGACCGACATCGCCCCCACCATTGCCGATTTCTTCGCGGTGGCCGACGCGCCGTTCAACGTGCAAGGCATCAGCTTGCTCAGGGACCACGGCAAGCGGGTGTTCTACATGTCGACGTTCTTCGACCAGCTGTCCTCGGCACTGGTGGAGCACCCGTACAAGTACATCTACGAATACAGCCCGGATACCCTGGTGCGCTACCACCTTGAGGACGACCCACAGGAAAAGAACCCTCAGCCGGTCGAAGGCGACGCGTTCACGACCCTGAAGAACCGCCTGCTGTCCTACGACGCGTACCAGAAGGCGCTGTTTGCAAAAGACCCCAAGCCAGGCGAGTGATGTGCAATTATCCTCCGGCCATACGCACTCACAAGGAGGGGGTCATGAAAGAGCATACCTACGCGCTGACCGTGAACTGGACCGGCAACACCGGCCAGGGCACCACCAGTTATACCGCTTACCAACGGGACTTCAGTGTCGAGGCCCAGGGCAAGCCAGCGCTGCCCGGCTCGGCCGACCCGGCTTTTCGTGGCGACCGCAGCCGCTGGAACCCCGAAGACCTGCTGCTCGCCTCGGTATCAGCCTGCCACAAGCTGTGGTACCTGCACCTGTGCGCGGTGAACAACGTGAATGTGCTGGCGTACGTCGACAACCCAGAGGGCCGAATGGTCGAAGGCGATGGCGAACGCAAGGGGCATTTCACGGAGATCGTGCTGCGCCCGCAGGTGGTGGTGAGCAACGATTCGGATCCGCAAGTCGCCCTGCGCCTGCATGAAGACGCCCATCACGAATGCTTCATCGCCAACTCGGTGAACTTCCCGGTGCGTTGTGAGGCGGTGATCGACCACGCGGGCTGAGGCCAGATACGACAAGGGCGCCTTGCGGCGCCCTTGTGGCTCAACTTATTCCCACTCGATAGTGGCAGGCGGCTTGCTCGACACGTCGTAGGTGACGCGGGAGATACCGGCGATTTCGTTGATGATGCGGCCGCTGACGGTTTCCAGCAGCTCGTACGGCAGGTGCGCCCAACGTGCGGTCATGAAGTCCACGGTCTCGACAGCGCGCAGCGCCACGACCCAGGCGTAGCGACGGCCATCGCCGACGACACCCACCGATTTGACCGGCTGGAACACCACGAAGGCCTGGCTGGTCTTGTGGTACCAGTCGGCCTTGCGCAGTTCTTCGATGAAGATGTGGTCGGCGCGACGCAGGATGTCGGCGTATTCCTTCTTCACTTCACCGAGGATACGCACGCCCAGGCCCGGGCCCGGGAACGGGTGGCGGTAGACCATGTCGTACGGCAGGCCCAGCTCCAGGCCGATCTTGCGCACTTCGTCCTTGAACAGTTCACGCAGCGGCTCGACCAGCTTGAGGTTCATCTCCTCCGGCAGGCCACCGACGTTGTGGTGCGACTTGATCACGTGGGCCTTGCCGCTCTTGGCGCCAGCCGACTCGATCACGTCGGGGTAGATGGTGCCCTGGGCGAGGAACTGGATGTTGTCCAGTTTGCTGGCTTCGGCATCGAACACGTCGATGAAGGTGCGGCCGATGATCTTGCGCTTCTTCTCCGGGTCCGCTTCGCCTTCCAGGTTGTCGAGGAACTGCTTCTCGGCGTCGGCGCGGATCACCTTGACGCCCATGTTCTCCTTGAACATGGCCATCACCTGGTCGCCTTCGTGCAGACGCAGCAGGCCGTTGTCGACGAATACGCAGGTCAGCTGGTCGCCAATGGCGCGGTGCAGCAGCGCGGCAACCACGGAAGAGTCGACGCCGCCGGACAGGCCCAGCAGGACGTTGGCCGAACCGACCTGCTCACGCACCTGGGCGATGGCGTCTTCGACGATGTTCGACGGGGTCCACAGGGCTTCGCAGCCACAGATGTCCTGGACGAAGCGCGAGAGGATGCGGCCGCCCTGCTTGGTGTGGGTCACTTCCGGGTGGAACTGCACGCCGTAGTAGCCCAGGGCATCGTCGTACATGCCGGCGATCGGGCAGCTCGGGGTGCTGGCCAGCACGCTGAAGTTGCCTGGCATCTGGGTGACCTTGTCGCCGTGGCTCATCCACACGTCCAGGCCCAGTACGCCGTCATCGTCGACGTGGTCTTCGATACCGTCGAGCAGGCGGCTCTTGCCAACCACGTCAACGCGGGCATAGCCGAACTCGCGCAGCTCGGAACCTTCGACCTTGCCACCCATCTGTTCGGCCATGGTCTGCATGCCGTAGCAGATGCCCAGCACCGGCACTTTCAGGTCGAACACGGCCTGTGGCGCGCGCGGGCTGTTGGCTTCGTGGACCGACTCGGGGCCGCCAGCGAGGATGATGCCGCGCGGGTTGAATTCGCGGATCGCTTCATCGTCCATGTCGAACGGGTGCAGCTCGCAGTACACGCCGATTTCGCGCACGCGGCGGGCGATCAGCTGGGTGTACTGGGAACCGAAATCGAGGATCAGGATGCGGTGAGCGTGAATGTCGAGGGCCATGACTCAATCTCTGATGCAGCTGCATGCTTCAAGCCGCAAGCTGCAAGTTGATCGGGGAAAACGCGGTAGTTGCAGAAGGGCAACTACCGCTTGTAGCTTGAAGCTTGTCGCTTACCGCTGGAGGCGTTAGCCGACCCGGTAGTTAGGGGCTTCTTTGGTGATCTGCACGTCATGCACGTGGGACTCGGCCATGCCGGCACCGGTGATGCGCACGAACTCCGGCTTGGTACGCATCTCTTCGATGGTCGCGCTGCCGGTGTAGCCCATGGACGAACGCAGGCCGCCCATCAGCTGGTGGATGATCGCCGACAGGGCGCCTTTGTATGGCACGCGGCCTTCGATCCCCTCGGGAACAAGCTTCTCGGCACCGGCCGAGGAGTCCTGGAAGTAACGGTCGGAGGAGCCTTGCGCCTGCGCCATGGCACCCAGCGAGCCCATGCCGCGGTAAGCCTTGTAAGAACGGCCCTGGAACAGCTCGACTTCACCCGGGGCTTCTTCGGTACCGGCGAACATCGAACCCATCATCACGCAGGAAGCACCGGCAACGATGGCCTTGGACAGGTCACCGGAGAAGCGGATGCCGCCGTCGGCGATCAGTGGCACACCGGTGCCTTCCAGCGCAGCGGCGACGTTGGCGATGGCGCTGATCTGCGGCACGCCGACACCGGCAACGATACGGGTGGTGCAGATCGAGCCTGGGCCGATACCGACCTTGACGGCGTCGGCGCCGGCTTCGGCCAGGGCCTTGGCAGCAGCGCCGGTGGCGATGTTGCCGCCGATCACCTGCACTTGCGGGTAGGTTTCTTTCACCCAACGTACGCGGTCGATCACGCCTTTGGAGTGACCGTGGGCGGTGTCGACCACCACCACGTCAACGCCGGCAGCAACCAGGGCGGCAACGCGCTCGCCGGTGTCCTTGCCGGTGCCGACGGCAGCGCCGACGCGCAGGCGACCCTGGTCGTCCTTGCTCGCCAGTGGGTAGGCCTTGGCTTTTTCGATGTCCTTGACGGTCATCATGCCCTTGAGCGCGAACTTGTCGTCGACGATCAGGACTTTTTCCAGACGGTGCTTGTGCAGCAGCTCGCGGACTTCGTTCTTGTCGGCGCCTTCGCGCACGGTGACCAGGCGCTCTTTAGGCGTCATCACGTCGCGGACCTTGGCGTCCAGGCGGGTTTCGAAGCGCACGTCACGGGAGGTGACGATGCCTACCAGGTCGCCGTTGGCCAGCACCGGAACACCCGAGATGTTGTTCAGGCGGGTCAGGTCGAACAGGTCGCGCACGGTGGCGTCGGCGTCGATGGTGATCGGGTCCTTGACCACGCCAGCCTCGAACTTCTTGACCTTGCGCACTTCGCCGGCCTGCTGCTCGATGGTCATGTTCTTGTGGATGATGCCGATGCCGCCTTCCTGGGCCATGGCGATGGCCAGACGCGCTTCGGTCACGGTATCCATGGCAGCGGAAACAAGGGGAATGTTCAGCTCGATGCCACGAGTCAAACGGGTCTTGAGACTGACTTCATTGGGCAGTACCTCGGAATAACCTGGTACAAGGAGGATATCGTCGAAAGTCAGGGCTTCTTGGCTGATACGCAGCATCGCGGGGGCTCCCGGGAGGGAAAAATGGAAGCGCGCCATTATACTCATCCACGGCGCGCCGCTCAATGCAATTCAAGCTTCAAGTTACAAGCGGCAAGCTACAAGAATCAGCGTCTGGACAAAGCGCGCATGCTTGATGCTTGCGGCTTAAAGCTTGCAGCTGACTTGTACCACCGCCACCGGCTGATCGAGCCAGTCGGCAAAGCTGTCGAGGAAGGCCTGGGTAAACCCGGCCTCGCCCCAGTTGTTGAAGATGAACCCCAGGTTGGAAAAGGCACATGGCTGCAGGTAAAGAAAGCCATTAATGTCGTCCTCGAAGCCGCACAACGGGCAGGTGAAGTTGTCGCTCACCCCCGGTGTCCACTCCTCCAGGCTCTCGAACAGCGGCTCGCCGACCTCGCGCCGGCACTCCGGGCAGCCAGCTTCTTCGAGGAAACCGTCGGTGGGGGTGTAGATGCACCGCTTGAGCACCACCTCAAGGCCGTTGACCTGCTCGCCGAAGGGCAGTTTCTCCGGGTGCAGGGCCACCTTGCGCGCGCCCTCGGCCAGGGCATGGCCCATTCGGTTGCCGGTACGCCCACAGGTGGTCAGCTGCTCCTCGACGATCTTCTCGCGCACCAGCCAGCGCAGGATGGCCCTTGAGCGGGCTTCGTGGGACGGCACGGTGGACAGTTTGGGGACGATGATGCTTTGGGTGTTCATGAACGAAACGCGCCTGCGGACTGCGGTAATGGCGCAATTCTACCGCTCACGCGCCCAGGTAGCGACCGATCAACGCCAGGCCGCTGGCCAGCACCAGCCAGGTGACCAGGCGCACGAAGGCTTCGCGGGACAACTTCAGGGTCAACCGCCTGCCAACCCACAGCCCGAGGAACATCACCGGTAGCAGGCAGGCGGCCAGCAACAGCAGGCTGGTATCGGCATACACACCGGCGATCAGGAACAGCGACAGGCGTACCACCGTGCTGCAACTAATCAATGCGCTCTGGGTCGCCCGCACCTGCTCCTTGGCCTCCAGCCGTGCGCTGAGGTAGATCGCGTATAAAAAACCACCACTGCCGAACATGGCGCCGAACAATCCACCCACCGTGCCCATGGGCACCGCCCAGGCGCCCGACAGCCTCGCCGGCCTCACCTTCACCGCCAGGCCGTAGACCGCGTAAGCGGTGACGAACAGCCCCATCAGCAACAGCAGCACATCCGACTTCAGGCGCAGCAGGAACACCACGCCCAGCGTGCAGCCCACGCCCATGAACGGCAGCAGCCTCAGCAGTTCGCCGCGCACCACGTCGCGCCGCGACGGCAGCAAGTTGCCGAAGGCGGCGACGAAGTCCAGCAGCACCAGCAACGGAACGATCCGCGACAATGGCATGAAATGGATCAGCACGGGGCCGGCGACCAGCGCAGTGCCGAAGCCGGCGATGCCGAAGACGATATAGGCCACCCCCACACCGAGCAGAATGGGTAGCCAGTCGAGCATGGAAAACGAAAGTTGAGCGAGCATTGCGGCAGTTCCTCGGGAGACCCCAGAAGGTTAGCCAGCGACAAGCCATGCCGACTAATATGCCTTTACGCCATGAGCCATCTGAAAAAGGCATGACATGACCTCGATTCGCCAACTGCGCTATTTCGTCGAAATCGCCGAGGCCGGCAGTTTCAGTGCCGCCGCCGAGCGGCTGTACATCGCCCAGTCGGCACTCAGCCGTCAGATCAAGGAACTGGAGCTGCACCTGGGGTCCGCGCTGTTCGAACGTACCGCCCGCCAGCCACGGCTGACCGCCGCTGGGCTGGCCTTCCTCGACCGCGCCCGACGCCTGCTGGCCGACCTGGACAAGGCCGAACGCCTGGCCCGCGAGGTGGGCCAGGGCCTGCGCGGCAACCTGCGGCTGAACCACTCCAGTACCGTGCCGCTGACAGGGCAGCTGCTGCAGCGCCTCGGCAGCTACCTCGAGGACAACCCCGGCGTCTCCCTGGAGATCGCCCAGCAATCGTCGGAGGCGCAACTGGAAGACATCGCCGAAGGCCGCCTGGAGATCGGCCTGCTGCGCCTGCCGGTGCTGCGTCAGCACGAGGGCGTGGAGCTGCATGCACTGTTCGACGAGCCCCTGCTGCTGGCGCTGGCGGCAAGCCACCCACTGGCCACGGTCGGCAGTGTTCGGCTGGGGCAACTGCGCGAGGAACGCTTCATTTCCATACCCCATCGTCAGCGCGGCGGGTTGAGCTACCTGTCGGCGTCGTTGTGCATGAACGAGGGATTCTTCCCCCAGGCGGCGCAGGTGGTGTCGCGCAAGACCACGCAACTGCAGCTGATCCAGGCCGGGTTCGGGGTGGCGTTGCTGCCCCTGAGCATGCGCGAGATTGCCCCGCCCTCGGTCACCTTCGTGCCGCTGGCCGAGGCCTGCCAGAGCACCGTGGCCCTGGCCTGCCGACGCGACGCGGGAGCGCTGTCGAGAAAGCTGCTGGACAGCCTGCGCTCGCCACAGGGCGATCAGGGCATGTAGCGCTCCGCCAGCGCAAAGGCGATCGCCGCGGTCTCGGCATCCAGCACACCGTCAAAGTTGCCCGGCCGGAAATGCAGCTGGAACGCCCTGAGCAAGGCTCGCACCTGGGCCGGACCGGGGCTGGTCGGGAAGCTGTACCCGTACGTACGCAGCTTGTCGAGGACGACCTCGAGCTGCGGCAGGCAACCCGCAAACCGCTGCTGGTAGTGCGCCTTGCGTGCCTCGTCGTACCAGGCACCGATACCGGCCTGGTGCAGGGCCTGCCAGGGGAAAGCGGCGCCAGGGTCGCTCTTGCGGCCAATGGCAATGTCGCTATGGCCGACCACCTGGGTCGGCGTGATGTCCGGATAGCGCTGCAGGATCGCCTGGCAAAGTTGGATCAAGGCTTCCACCTGCTGGGGGTGATAGGGCGGGAACATGAGCTGGCCGTTGCTCACCGACGCCTGGTTGACGATCTCGATGCCGATCGACGTATCGTTCAGGTTGCTGCGTCCTGCCCAGCCGCTGACACCTGCGTGCCAGGCACGCTCGTTCTCGTCGACGAGGCTGAAGGTG
Organism: Pseudomonas oryziphila; assembly: GCF_003940825.1. Classification (NCBI taxonomy): domain Bacteria; kingdom Pseudomonadati; phylum Pseudomonadota; class Gammaproteobacteria; order Pseudomonadales; family Pseudomonadaceae; genus Pseudomonas; species Pseudomonas oryziphila. The sequence continues at coordinate 4,787,122 of NZ_CP034338.1, forward strand.
CGCATGGCGTCAAAACCTGCTCTCGCGAAGCTCGGATCGGACGGGTCGGGCACCAGGTAATGGGCGCTGACCTGAGTGCCGTTGACCAGCGCATTGATCGAGCCGTTGAAATTGACGGCTGTGTAATGCAGCACGAGGAATCGCACCCGTCGGTTGGAAGCCTTGGAGCGGTAGGTGTGGGCGTCTATGGGGTACATGGCGGATCTCCTCATGGAGTCAGGCGCCCAGACTGCATCGCCGGGTGTCGGGGCCGGCAGCCGGAAATGCTCCCAAGGTTGGGCGTGCCAGCAGCCGGCACAGTGCATCCGCGCGACGGCTCCTTTATGATGCCCGGCATGATCAGAGACCCTTTCGAACGACTCGGCCTGGACCGCGAGGTCCTCACCGTCAGCCAACTCAACGGCCGCGCCCGCGTGCTGCTCGAGGACGTGTTCCGCAGCGTCTGGGTGGAAGGCGAGATTTCCAACCTCGCCCGCCCGGCATCCGGCCACCTGTATTTCACCCTCAAGGACAGCGGCGCACAGATCCGCTGCGCGCTGTTCCGCCAGAACGCCCTGCGCGTGCGCCAGGCGCTGCGCGACGGCCTGGCGGTCAAGGTGCGCGGCAAAGTCTCGCTGTTCGAAGGCCGTGGCGACTACCAACTGATCCTCGACACCGTCGAACCGGCCGGTGACGGCGCCCTGCGCCTGGCCTTCGAGGCCCTTAAGGAAAAACTCGGCGCCGAAGGCCTGTTCAGCACCGAGCGCAAAAAAGCCTTGCCGGTGCATCCGCAACGCATCGGCATCATCACCTCGCCCACCGGCGCTGTGATCCGCGACATCATCAGCGTGTTCGGCCGCCGTGCGCCGCAGGTCGAGCTGAACCTGATCCCCACCGCAGTGCAGGGCCGCGAGGCCATCGGGCAGATCGTCCGCGCCCTGCAGCTGGCCGACCGCCAGGGTTTCGATGCGCTGATCCTGGCCCGTGGCGGTGGCTCGCTGGAAGACCTCTGGTGCTTCAACGAAGAAGCCGTGGCTCGCGCCGTGGCGGCGTGCGTGACGCCTATCGTCAGTGCCGTGGGCCATGAAACCGACGTGTCGATCAGCGACTTCGTCGCCGACGTGCGCGCCCCCACCCCGTCGGCGGCCGCCGAACTACTGGCTCCCGACAGCAGCGGCCTGCAGCAGCGCCTCGACAGCCTGCAGCGGCGCCTGTTGCTGCGCATCCAGAACCGCCTGGCCCACGACCGCCTGCGCGTCGATGGCCTGGCCCGGCGCCTGCGCCACCCGGGCGAGCGCCTGCGCCAGCAGGCACAGCGCCTGGATGACCTGGACATGCGCATGCGCCGCGCCTTCATGCTCAGCCTGCAACGCCGCCACGAGCGCCTGGGCCGTCTCGACACCCGCCTGGCCGCGCAACACCCAGGCCGTTCGCTGAAGCTGCTCAAGCAACGCCTGGACAGCCTTGGCGAACGCCTGCCACGGGCCATGCGCGAAGTGCTCAAGGACCGTCGCCAGCGCTTCCAGGCGCAACTGCAGACCCTGCAGGTGGTCAGCCCGCTGGCGACCCTGGCCCGTGGCTACAGCATCCTGCTCGACGAACGCGGCCAGGCCATTCGCAGCGCCGCCCAGACCCACAACGGCCAGCGCCTGACCGCCCGCCTCAACGAAGGCGAGCTCAAGGTGCGGGTCGAGGACAACCACCAGACTCCGGTCACCCTTTCGCTACTGGACTGACACATGCCTCGCCTGCTCGCTCCCCTGCTTGCCCTGTTCCTGCTGCTGCCGGTCACCGCTGCCCAGGCCAGCTACATCACCCGCACCCTCGACAAGCCGGTGCCCGGCGGCGTCGCGGTGGTCGACCTTGGCCCTTCGGCCAGCGCCCCGAGCGCGCGCTTCGATGGCAAGCCGGTGCTGGTGATCAAGGAGCAGGACACCTGGCTGGCCATCGTCGGCATCCCGCTGACGCAAAAGCCCGGCAACGCCGTGCTCACCCAGGGCGGCCGCACCCTGCCCTTCACCGTCGGCAGCAAGAAGTACCCCGAACAGCACATCACCCTGAAGAACAAGCGCCAGGTCAACCCCGAGCCCGACGACCTCAAGCGCATCGAGCGCGAACTGGCCGAGCAAGTAAAGGCCTACCGCAGCTTCAGCCCCATGCTGCCGAGCAATCTGATCCTCGACAAGCCGGTCAATGGCCCGCTGTCGAGCAAGTTCGGCGTGCGCCGTTTCTTCAATGGCGAAGAGCGCAACCCCCACGCCGGGCTGGACTTCGCCGTGCCCGCCGGCACGCCGATCAAGACCCCGGCTAATGGCAAGGTGATCCTGGTGGGCGATTACTTCTTCAATGGCCGCACGGTGTTCGTCGACCATGGCCAAGGTTTCATCAGCATGTTCTGCCACATGTCGAAGATCGACGTTAAGCCAGGCCAGGTGCTGCGCCGTGGCGAAGTGGTCGGGCGAGTGGGCTCGACCGGGCGCGCCACCGGGCCGCACATGCACTGGAACGTCAGCCTCAATGATGCGCGGGTCGATCCGGCGATTTTCATTGGTGCGTTCCAACCCTGAAATCGGCATCCCCCCATTCGCGGGTAAACCCGCTCCCACAGGCACAGTGACACCTGTGGGAGCGGGTTTACCCGCGAAGAGGCCAGCACTGCCACCCGCAGAGCCCATGTCTTGCGCCATCCAAAAATACTGCGCAACGACACAAACAAAACAAACAACAACCAGCCATAAAATCTCGCAAATCCTGTTTTTTTAAGCATTCCTCTCAATTTTTTCTGAAGCCTTGCCATCCCCCACCCCACTGGTTAGGGTTGAGCACATGAAAACCTTCAGCACCCTCATCCTTCTCCGACAACATCGCAGCCTCTGCCTGGTCAGTGCACGACTACCAGGTTGAATCGCGTCGCCTCGCCTTTTCATCTCGTTATCGTTTGGCAGGCCCGATTTCGGCCGCACATAAAAGGATTGCTTCCATGACCATGCTCAAAGACCCTTCGAAGAAATACCGCGCCTTCCCGACCATCGACCTGCCCGACCGCACCTGGCCGTCGAAAACCATCACCCAGGCGCCGATCTGGTGCAGCTCCGACCTGCGTGATGGCAACCAGTCGCTGATCGAGCCGATGGATTCGGAGAAGAAGCTGCGTTTCTGGAAGACCCTGGTGCAGGTCGGCGTGAAGGAAATCGAAGCCTCGTTCCCGTCCGCGTCGCAAACCGACTTCGACTTCGTGCGCACTCTGATCGAAGACGGCCACATCCCGGACGACACCACCATCCAGGTGCTCACTCAAGCCCGTGAAGACCTGATCGCCCGCACCTTCGAATCCCTGCGCGGCGCCAAGAAGGCCATCGTCCACCTGTACAACGCCACTTGCCCGTCGTTCCGCCGCATCGTCTTCAACCAGGACAAGCAGGGCGTCAAGGACATCGCGGTCAACGCTGCCAAGCTGTTCGTCAAATACGCCGCCCAGCAGCCGGAAACCCACTGGACCTTCCAGTACTCGCCAGAGACCTTCAGCGCCACCGAGCTGGAATTCGCCAAAGAGGTGTGCGACGCGGTGATCGAGGTGTGGAACCCGACCCCTGAGCACAAGGTCATCCTCAACCTGCCGGCCACCGTCGAAGTCGCCACGCCGAACATCTACGCCGACCAGATCGAATGGTTCTGCCGCAATGTCAGCCGCCGCGACAGCGTGATCATCAGCCTGCACTGCCACAACGACCGTGGCACCGGCATCGCCGCCACCGAGTTGGGCCTGATGGCCGGCGCCGACCGTGCCGAAGGCTGCCTGTTCGGCAACGGCGAGCGCACCGGCAACGTCGACCTGGTGACCCTGGCGTTGAACCTCTACACCCAGGGCATCGACCCACAGCTGGACTTCTCCGACATCGACGGCGTGCGCAAGGTCGTCGAAGAGTGCAACCAGTTGCCGGTGCACCCACGTCACCCGTACGTCGGCGACCTGGTCCACACCGCCTTCTCCGGCTCGCACCAGGATGCCATCCGCAAAGGCTTCGCCAAGCAGCAGGAAGGCGAATTGTGGGAAGTGCCATACCTGCCGATCGACCCGGCCGACATCGGCCGCAGCTACGAGGCGGTGATCCGCGTCAACAGCCAGTCGGGCAAGGGCGGCATCACCTACCTGCTCGAGCAGGAGTACGGCATCAGCCTGCCGCGCCGCATGCAGATCGAGTTCAGCCAGGTGGTCCAAGGCGAGACCGACCGCCTGGGCCTGGAAATGACCGCCAAGCAGATTTACACCCTGCTGCAAAAGGAATACCTGCAAGCCAATGCGCCGTACGCGTTGGTCAGCCACCGCCTGCAGGAAGAGAACGGCAACAGCGCCGTGGAAGTGGAAGTTGCCGGTGAAGGCGAAACCACCCTGCACTGGCGCGGCAAGGGCAATGGCGCCCTGGAAGCCTTGGTGGCCGGCCTGCCGGTGGCCGTGGAAATCATGGACTACAACGAGCACGCCATCGGCGCCGGCACCAACGCCAAAGCCGCGGCCTACATCGAGCTGCGCGTTGCCGGCGGTCGCCCGGTGCACGGCGTGGGCATCGACGAGAACATCACCACCGCAAGCTTCAAGGCACTGTTCAGCGCGCTGAACCGCTCCCTGAGCCAGCAGGAAGCCAAGGCGGCGTAAACCCGCCCTGCTCGCCTGCAAACCCGCATCCTCGGATGCGGGTTTTTTTATGCCCGGAATATCCAGCAAGGTGCGTCAGACAACGCCGTCATTTCGCCATGGCGAAAAATTTGCAGGATGCCTTGGATCAAGCGGCGCAGCCGGCTGCCTACAGGGAAGCACAATGCAGGCAGCCTGCTTTACAACCCCCGATCAAAGCTTATTAAGTCGCTGATGCACTGATATGGATCAATACTTTATTACTTGAACTAAATAAGTGCATTTTCATTAGTCAAAACCTGTCGCTACTTACTCTTTATTAGTGCAACACAATAAAAGTAAAATAGTGGCAGCGAGCCATCAAACAACAACAGCAGCGGCATTCGCCTATTAACCTACTGCCCACTTCCCAGAGGCCAGACGCATGCTGACCAATGCCCCGCTTCGCCTGAAGCTGTTGTTGATACTGATATTTCCCTTACTCGGTTTCCTACTACTGAGCAGTGTTTACCTGCTCGATAATTATCGAACCTTGCGCGACATGGAAAGCACCGTAAGCGCCAGCAGCACGGCGCAATCGCTGAGCGTGTTGATCACCAGCCTGCAGCGTGAACGCGGTGCGAGCGGGGTGTTCATCGGCAGCCGCGGCACGGCCATGGGCAACCGCCTGGGGCAAATCCGCGAAGAAAGCAGCGCCGCCATCGAAGCGGTCCGACGCTTGCCGACAGCCAATGACAGCGACATCGCCAAGTTACTCGGCACCTTGCAGGCGATTACCGAGCTGCGCCAGCAGGTGAGCCAGTTGTCGATTGACAGCACTGTATCCGGCACCCGCTATACCGAGATGATCCAGCAATTGATCGGCTATACCCACTCACTGGAAAAACGCGTCAACAACACTGCCGTGGTTCATGCGCTGAGTGCACTCAATCAGTTCATCGAGCTGAAAGAGCGGGCCGGCCGTGAGCGGGTCATCCTTGGCCTGGCATTCAATCAAGATCACTTCGACGCTACTCTGCTGTCGCGCTTCAGCCGCAACCTCGGTGAGTTTTCCGCCTATGCCGACGGGTTCCAGCGCAAGGCGTCAGCTGAACTGCTGAGCCAGTTCCAGGCCCGCCAACAATCGCCTGCCGCCAATGAAGTGAGCAGGCTGCAACGCCTGGCCTTCGAGGTGCCGCTGGGCCAGGCGCTGGGGATCAAACCGGAAGCCTGGTTCGACATTTCGACCCAGCGCATCGACCAGATGAGCGAGGTCGAGCAGGCCCTGGCCGAGCGCGTCGGCAAACTTGCCGCCAACGCCCATGGCAACGCCAGCCAAGCCCTGTGGCTGACGCTCGGCGGCGCGCTCCTGGCGCTGGCCCTCGTAGCCCTGCTGTCGTGGATGATCATCCACAGCATCGGCAAGGCGGTGCAGGACATCAACAGCGCCCTCGATGGCCTCGCTCGCCGCGACCTTACCGCGCGCAGCGGTTACCGCAGCAAGGACGAGTTCGGCCAGATCGCCGACAACCTCAACCGCATGGCCGACGAACTCGGCGAAATCGTCCGCGAGATCGGCAGCGCCACCGCCCAGGTCGCCACCGCCGCTGAAGAGTCCTCAGCGGTGACCCTGCAGACCAGCCGCAGTGTCGAACAGCAACGCCAGAGCACCGAGCTGGTGGCCACCGCGATCAACGAGATGAGCGCCACGGTGCGTGAAGTGGCACACAGCACCAACGACGCGGCCAATCTGTCCCAGCAGATTCACACCAGCACCAGCCAGGGCCAGGCCGAAGTCGAAGGCACCATCGAACTGATCCGCGAGCTGTCGTCCCAGGCCGAACAGACCGCCAACCTGATCAATGAGCTGAAGCAGGAAAGCGATGCGATTTCATCGGTACTGGACGTGATCCGGGGTATCGCCGAGCAGACCAACCTGTTGGCCCTGAATGCCGCCATCGAAGCCGCCCGCGCCGGCGACCACGGTCGCGGCTTCGCCGTGGTGGCCTCGGAAGTGCGCACCCTGGCACAGCGCACCCAGGAATCGACCGGCAATATCCAGCAGATGATCAGCAACCTGCAGGCCGGCTCTGATCGGGCCAGCAGTTCCATGCTGGAAACCTTGGGCAAGGCGCAGTCCGGCGCTAGCCGCATCGGCCGCGCAGGCGAGCTGCTGGCGTCTATCACCGAGGGCGTCGCCCGCATCAGCGACCGCAACATCCAGATCGCCTCTGCTGCCGAAGAGCAGAGCGCGGTGTCCGAAGACATCAACCGCAACGTCAACGCAATCAATGACCTGGTGATACAGGTCAGTGCAGGCGCTCAGCAGACTGCGGTGACCAGCCAGGAGCTGGCCCGCCTGGCAGAGCATCAACAGCAACTGGTCAGCCGCTTCCGCCTGGCATGACGGCCTCGATCCTTTCGTTGCCTGCCACGGCCCTATCGCCGGCAAGCCGGCTCCCACAGGTACGATACTGGGCTTGAGGCCAATGCGGTCGGGGTGGGAGCCGGCTTGCCGGCGATTGAACCAAGGCAGGCTCTACATAATCCGCAGGCAAAAAAAAGGGGCGCCGACCAAGCGCCCCACAAGCCGTGTAGCACACAACGAAATCGGTCAGTCCAGCAGCGCCATCGCCTCGGCGCTGCACGCCTCGATACGGGCCCAGTCGCCGTTCTTGATCCAGCTGCTGTCGAGCATCCAGGTGCCACCCACGCACATCACATTGGGCAGTGCCATGTAGTTGCGTACGTTGGCCGGGTTCACCCCGCCGGTGGGGCAGAAGCGGATATCGCCGAACGGGCCGGCGAAGGCCTTGATCGCCGCCACGCCGCCGCTGATCTCGGCCGGGAACAGCTTGAAGCGCCGGTAACCCAGGGCGTAACCCATCATGATCTCGGACGGCGTGCTGATGCCGGGCAGCAACGGGATGTCGCTGTCCACGCCGGCCTCGAGAATGTCCTGGGTAATGCCAGGGGTGACGACGAACTGCGCGCCTGCGGCCTGCACGGCGGCGAACATGCTGCGGTCAAGCACGGTACCGGCACCGACGCACAGCTCCGGGCGCTGCTCGCGCAGCACCTGGATGGCCTTCAGGCCCAGCGCCGAGCGCAAGGTCACTTCCAGGGTGCGGATGCCACCGGCGGCCAGAGCGTCGGCCAGCGGCAGGATGTCTTGCTCGCGGGCGATGGTGATCACCGGCAGGATGCGCGCCTTGGCGCAGATCGCGTCGATGCGTTCGGCTTTCTCGGCCATCGAGAGCAAAGGCTGTGGGCGTTCGAGGGTGGTCATGACTGTGGATCCTTGGCTCATGGGCACCAGTAGATGCTCAGGGGGTCGTGAAGAAAAGCGCGAATCGGCATTTCGGTAAGGTCGTTGCCCGCCAGCGCGGCGCGCAGGGTAGCGAGTTTGCCGGCCCCTTGCACGGACAGGGCAGTGAAGCCGGCGCTGGCCAGCAGCGCGCGGGTCATGCTCAGGCGCTGGTGCGGCACGCTGGGCGCCAGCATCGGCAGGCAGCGGCGCTCACCCACCTTGGCCAGGCCCTGGCGCAGGTTGGGGCTGGCCGGGAACAGCGAGGCGGTGTGGCCATCGTCGCCCATGCCCAGCACCAGTACATCGATCGGCGGCAAGTCGGCCAGTACCTGGTCGGCCTGTTCGGCAGCGGCTTCCAGATTGGCGGCAGCCTGGTAGAGGCCGATGAAGCGTGCCTTGGCCGCCGCGCCCTTGAACAAGTGACGGGCCAGCAAGCCTGCGTTGCTGTCGGCATGCTCCACCGGCACCCAACGCTCGTCGGCCAGGCTCACGGTCACCTTCGACCAGTCCAGCACTTGCGCAGCCAACTGCTCGAGGAACGGTACCGGGCTGCGCCCGCCGGACAGCACCACACAGGCCTGGCCCTTGCTGGCGATGGCCTGGCGCAGGCGTTCGGCCACGTCATGGGCCAGGGTCGCCGCCAGGCTGTTCGAATCGGCCAGCGCTTGCGCCTTCACGCTCGCCGGCAGTTGCAGTTCAGATATCGCCATACCAGGCCCTCCCATCACGTGTAATCAATGCAATCGAGCTCATGGGCCCCCAGGAACCGGCCGCATAGGGCTTGGGGGCATCGCCGCTGGTCTTCCAGCCGGCGATCAGCTGGTCGCACCATTTCCAGGCGTATTCGATTTCGTCCTTGCGCACGAACAGGTTCTGGTTGCCGCGCATCACTTCCAGCAGCAAGCGCTCGTAGGCATCAGGAATCCGCGCGCTGCGCCAGGTGTCGGAGAAATTCAGTTGCAGCGGGCCACTGCGCAGCTGCATGCCTTTGTCCAGGCCCTGCTCCTTGGTCATCACCCGCAGCGAGATACCTTCGTCCGGCTGCAGGCGGATGATCAGCTTGTTGCCGATCTGCAAGCGCTGTTCCGGGGCAAAGATGTAGTGCGGCGTCTCTTTGAAGTGGATGACGATCTGCGACAGCTTGCCGGGCATGCGCTTGCCGGTGCGCAGGTAGAACGGCACGCCCGACCAGCGCCAGTTGCGGATGTCGGCGCGCAGGGCGACGAAGGTTTCGGTGTCGCTCTGGGCGTTGGCGTTGTCTTCTTCCAGGTAGCCCGGTACCGGCTTGCCGTCGCTGTAGCCGGCGATGTACTGGCCACGCACCACGCGAGTGCTCAGGCCCTCTCCGGTGATCGGCGCCAGGGCCTTGAGCACCTTGACCTTTTCGTCGCGGATGCTGTCGGCGGAAAGGTCGCTGGGCGGGTCCATGGCAATCAGGCAAAGCAGCTGCAACAGGTGGTTCTGGATCATGTCGCGCAGTTGGCCGGCCTTGTCGAAGTAGCCCCAGCGGCCTTCGATACCGACCTTTTCGGCGACGGTGATCTCCACGTGGGAGATGGAATTCTGGTTCCACTGGGTTTCGAACAGGCTGTTGGCAAAGCGCAGGGCAATCAGGTTCTGCACCGTCTCTTTGCCCAGGTAGTGGTCGATGCGATAGACGCGGTTTTCCGGGAAGTAGCGCGCCACGGCGTCGTTGACCCGGCGCGACGACTCCAGGTCGTGGCCAATGGGCTTTTCCAGCACCACCCGGGTGCGTGGCGCCAGGCCGGCCTTGTCGAGGTTCTCGCAGATCGCCCCATAGACTGCGGCGGCTGTGGCGAAGTAGGCGATCAGTGGCAGCTCGCCAGGCGCTTGCTCAGCCAGGGCCTGGTAATCCTCGGGCTGGACGAAGTCCACATGCAGGTAGTTCAGGCGTTCGAGGAAGCGGCCCAGGGCAACGGCGTCGATGTCCGCGTCGGGGACGTGGCGGCGCAGGTGCGCCTCGATGGTGCCCAGGTGCTCCTGCGCGGTGCCCGGCTCACGGGCCAGGGCCAGCAGCCGGGTGTCCGGGTGCAGCAGGTTGGCACGGTCGAGCTGGTAGAGCGCAGGAAACAGCTTGCGCAATGCCAGGTCGCCCAAGGCGCCAAAGAGGGCAAATGTGCAAGGTTCGACACTGATCGCAGCCATGATGTTGGTTCTTTTATTAAAGTTGAGCTAGGAATACCGCTTTCAAAGCGGGTTTTCAAGGCCTAATGTAGTAAAAACCACAACATTATCTACATCTATTACAACCCAGTGGTGTGACAATCTCACCGCCAGTAGGATACACAACACTGCAAAAAGCCTGCTGCCCCGCCAGCCGGCTGTCACCTAGAGCCGACCAAGGACACCCCATGGACCGCGTGCGTAACCTCCTGGAACAGATCCAGGGCCGCCTGGACGAGTTGAACAAGGCCGAACGCAAAGTCGCCGAAGTCATCCTGCTCAACCCGCAACAAGCCACCCGCTTCAGCATCGCCGCGCTGGCCCAGGCAGCCTCGGTCAGCGAACCGACCGTCAACCGCTTCTGCCGCTCGTTCGGCGTCAACGGCTACCCCGAGCTCAAACTGCAACTGGCGCAGAGCCTGGCCAGCGGCGCGGCCTACGTCAGCCGTGCGGTGGAAGCCGACGACGATCCTGCGGCCTACACCCAGAAAATCTTTGGCAGCGCCATCGCCTCGCTCGACAGCGCCTGCCAGCAACTCGATCCACAGCAGGTCAGCCGCGCCGTGGACATGATGATCCAGGCCCGGCAGATCCACTTCTTCGGCCTTGGCGCTTCCGCCCCGGTGGCCCTCGATGCGCAACACAAGTTCTTCCGCTTCAACCTTGCCGTGTCGGCCCATGCCGATGTGCTGATGCAGCGCATGCTGGCCTCGGTGGCCCACACCGGCGACCTGTTCGTGATCATCTCCTACACCGGGCGCACCCGCGAACTGGTCGAGGTGGCGCGCGTGGCGCGGGAAAACGGCGCCTCGGTGCTCGGCCTGACCGCCGCCGGCTCGCCCCTGGCCCAGGCCTGCAGCCTGAGCCTGCACATCCCGTTGCCGGAGGACACCGACATCTATATGCCGATGACCTCGCGAATCATCCAGCTCACCGTGCTCGACGTGCTCGCCACCGGCATGACCCTGCGCCGCGGCGTGGACTTCCAGCCGCACCTGCGCAAGATCAAGGAAAGCCTCAACGCCAGCCGCTACCCGATCGAGGACGACGACCTCAGCTGAGGCGGTGCGCCTGCAGCCGCAGGTGCGCACGCTCACCCGGCCTCAGGCTCAGGCCTTCATCGCTGCCGCTGGCCGCCTCGACGCAGACGAAACCCTGGCACTCGCGCCCGCTCACGCCCATCAGCGGTCGGTTGCCCGGGTGCCAGACCACGGTGTCGTCGCTGTCGCCGGTGTCGATGCACAGCTCGCGCTGCCAGGCCGGGTCCTGCAACTGCACCTTGGGCGTGCCGGGGTAGACCTTCTGGCAACCGCCCTTGAGTTTCAACGCGCCGTCTTCGCGGCACGCCTGGCGGTTGAGGCGGTCGTAGCCTTCTATGTCCTCAAGCCCAGACAGCGCTATCTTCGACACGTCACTGATCCGCCAGTAAGCCAGCAGCGCATGGCTCAACTGGCAGGGCTCGCTGTCCTGGTGCTCGGTACTCAGGCTCAATTCCATGCTGGCGCCCAGGCGCGCATGCAGGTCGACCTGCCAGTCGCACAGGTCCAGGCGCCACTTCAAGGTCACGCCCTCCTCATCCTCACGGCTGTCCACCAGCTTCCAGTCCAGCAGCCGTGCCCAGCCGTGGGCCGGCCACAGATCCTCGCTTGGGTGGCGGCCATACCAGGGCCAGCACACCGGCACGCCACCGCGGATGGCGCCAACCTGCGGCCACTGTTCGGCGCACCACAGCCAGGGCTTTTCACCGGTGGGCTGGAAATGCAGCAATTGCCCGCCCTGGCGGCTGAACACCGCCTGGCAGCGAGGGTGGTCGATGATCAGCACATCGCGCTGCTGGTAACGCTCCCACTCGAAGGTCGGCCTCGGCCGTTGCGAGGTGAAGAAGCGATGTAGCGGATGTTCTGCCATGGTTCCAAGCTCTTTTGTTGTTCGAGATAGCGCTGTCTCAGCCCGTACCCGCTAACCACTGCAGACCAGTGGTTAGCGGAGGGCCGAAAATGGATGGCGTAAATTTACAACAATTCGTCTCAGAATGACGACTGAATCTTCAACCCTGCGACCAGCGCGTTGTCCACCTCATCCACCGCACCCGGGCTCTTGATGTACTGCAGGTTCGGCCGCACGGTCAGCCAATTGGTGACGTGGAAGCCGTAGTAGAGCTCGGCGTTGTACTCGGTACGCTGCAGCGGCACGAAGCCTGGATTGTCGTAATCGCTAATGCCGGACTGAGCGTTGAGCAGCTCGGCGCGTTTCTTCACGTCGTCGTTGACATGGATACGGGCCACGCCGAAGCCGATATCGTCCTTGGGCCGGGCGTCGAAGGCGCCTTTGTACACCAGGCCGACCTGCTGATAGTTGTCGACCACGTTGGTGGCCTTGTCGTGCACGGTGAAGTTGGCGAACAGGCTCAGGCCACGGCTGGCATCACTGGCGTGGGCAGTCACCTGCTGCTGCGCCACCACCCACCAGCCATGCTTGCTGGAGTGCGACTTGAAGTCCTGCCCGGTCAATGCCTGCGGGTTGCCGTTGATGTCGTCATATACATCGTCGGCCTTGGCGGTGCTGTAGTAGTAGCCCAGACGGTACTCGCCCGGCAGACCGTTGACCTTGGGCGACCACACCGCTTCCACCGGCAGGATCGCGCCCTTGGTGCCGCTGCCGCTGAGCTTGAAGCCGTTGCCGGTCTCCAGGTTCGAAGGGTTCTGCTCGTAGGCACCGACCTGGACGAAGAATTCCGGGGTGATGTTGTATTTCACCCGCAGGGCCCACTGGCTGACCGGCCAGTTGTACCAGATGCCCCCCACCCAGTTGCCCACCTGCGAGCCGCAGAACGCCAGGTTCTGGAAGTCGCAGGGGAAGCTGTTGAAGTCTTCGCCTTCGCCGAAGCGGCCGACTTTCACGTCCAGCGCACCGTCGAAGTACTTCTGCTTGACCCACATCTGCGTCAGCCGCCAGGTCTGGCCGCGGCCCCAGACTTCCTGCACCGAGCTGAACTGCCCGGCGCGTGGGTCGCTGATGCGGTCGTTGGACAGGTTGCGGCCGCTGCGTTCGGTGATCGCCAGTTTGAACTCGGCATCGTGCCAGCCGAAGATCTTTTCCAGGTCCAGGTGCGCGCCGAGGGCGAACTGGTCGCTGTAGCGCGCAGTCTTGTCGTCGTTGTAGCCACCGTGCAGGTTGCCGGCCACCTCGCCGACGTAGTCGAGGGTGAAGTCATAACCCTTTTCCAGCAGCTCGGTGCGGGTGCCACCCCAGTCGCCGGTCATCCATTTCGATTCCGACGAGAAAGCCTCGGCAGCCTGGGCCCCGCTGCTGCCAACCATGGCCAGCAGTGCCAGCGAGCCCAATGTCCTGATGCGATTGCGCTGTTCCATCCCTTTGCGTCCTCTTTTCTTGTTATTAACAGAACGGTTTAACGGTCGAGCCCTTGCAGGCCGTGGGAGCGGTCTTGCCCCGCGATGGCGATTTCAGCCTATCCATCGCTATCGCGGGGCAAGCCCGCTCCCACATCAACGCCCCTTGAAGCGCGTTACGTTGTCCTTCACGGCGCTAGCGGCCAGATCGAGCCGCTCGCCGCTGGCGGCGTCGAACAGCAGCACCCGCGCCGGGTCGAACTGCAGGTTCAGGCTGTCGCCCACCCGGCACGCCACATCCGGCGCCAGGCGGCAGCAAACCTTGGTCTGGTTGAGGGTGACGAACACCAGCAGGTCCGGCCCAGTGGGCTCGGTCACCTGCACTTCGGCGCGGATACCCGGCAGGCCGTTGCCTTGCGCGTCCCCCAGCGAAATCTGCTCCGGGCGCACACCCAGGATGACCTCGCGCCCGTCCAGCACATCGGCCTCCACCCCCAGCGGCAGTTCGCAGCGCGCCTGGCCACTGTCGAGCAGCGCCAGCACCCGGCCGTCCTGGCGGGTCAGGCGCACCGGGATGAAGTTCATCGGCGGCGAACCAATGAAGCTGGCGACGAACAGGTTGGCCGGATCGTTGTAGATCTGCTGCGGCGTGCCGAACTGCTGGATCAGGCCGTCCTTCATCACCGCCACCTTGTCGCCCAGGGTCATGGCCTCGATCTGATCGTGGGTGACGTACACCGTGGTGGTCTTCAGGCGCTGATGCATCAGCTTGATCTCGGTACGCATCTCTACCCGCAGTTTCGCGTCGAGGTTCGACAGCGGCTCGTCGAACAGGTAGATCTTCGGCCGCCGTGCCAGCGCCCGGCCCATGGCCACGCGCTGCTGCTGGCCGCCGGAGAGCTGGCCTGGCTTGCGGCCGAGCAGGTGCTCGATCTGCAGCAGCTTGGCGACCCGCGCCACCTCCTCGTCGATGGCTGCCTGGGGCAGTTTGCGGATCTTCAGGCCGAACGCGATGTTGTCGCGCACGTTCATGGTCGGGTACAGCGCGTAGGACTGGAACACCATGGCGATGTCGCGATCCTTGGGGCTCATGCCGCTGACGTCTTCATCGTCGATCAGGATCGCCCCGCCACTGATGTTCTCAAGGCCGGCGATGCAGTTCATCAAGGTGGACTTGCCGCAGCCCGAGGGGCCGACCAGGATCAGGAACTCGCCGTCCTTGATCGCCAGCTGGATGTCCTTGAGCGTGTCCGGCAAACCGGCGCCGTAGGTCTTGTTCACGTTGCGAAGTTCGAGCGTTGCCATGACTTACCCCTTTACCGCGCCGGCGGTCAGCCCGCGCACGAAATACTTGCCCGCAATCACGTAGACCAGCAGCGTCGGCAGCCCGGCGATCATCGCCGCGGCCATGTCGACGTTGTATTCCTTGGCCCCGGTGCTGGTGTTGACCAGGTTGTTGAGGGCCACGGTGATCGGTTGCGAATCGCCGCTTGAGAACACCACGCCGAACAGGAAGTCGTTCCAGATCTGGGTGAACTGCCAGATCAGGCAGACCATGATGATCGGTGTCGACATCGGCAGGATGATCCGCCCGAAGATGGTGAAGAACCCGGCGCCATCCAGGCGCGCAGCCTTGACCAGGGCATCGGGGATGCTCACGTAGTAGTTGCGAAAGAACAGCGTGGTGAAGGCCAGCCCGTACACCACGTGCACCAGCACCAGGCCGCTGGTGGTGCTGGCCAGGCCGAGCTTGCCGAGGGTGAACGAGGCCGGCAGCAGCACGGTCTGGAACGGCAGGAAGCAGCCGAACAGAAGCAAGCCGAAGAACAGCTGCGAGCCACGGAAGCGCCACATCGACAGCACGTAGCCGTTGAGCGCGCCGAGGGTGGTGGAGATCAGCACCGCCGGCACGGTGATCAGCACCGAGTTGACGAAGTAGCCGTTGACCGTGGCCCAGGCCTTGGCCCAGCCGATGCCGGTGAACACCGTCGGCCAGCTCAGCAGGTTGCCGGTGCTGATGTCTTCGGGGGTCTTGAAGCTGGTCAACAGCATCACCACCAGCGGCACCAGGTACAGCAGCACGGCAAGCAGCAGCACGGCATGGATGGCGATGCGGCTGAGGCTCAATGCGGGTTTGTCGAGGCGGCTATTCATGGCGTTTACCCCGCAGCTCCGAGTACAGGTAGGGGACGATGATCGCCAGGATGGCGCCGAGCATCAGGATCGCACTGGCCGAGCCCATGCCCATCTGCCCGCGGCTGAAGGTGAAGGCGTACATGAACATCGCCGGCAGGTCGGAGGAATAGCCGGGGCCGCCGGCGGTCATGGCCGCGACTAGGTCGAAGCTCTTGATGGCGATGTGCGCCAGGATCATCAGTGAACTGAAGAACACCGGGCGCAGGCTGGGCAGCACCACCGTCCAGTAGATGCGCGGCAGGCTGGCGCCATCCAGTTGCGCGGCGCGGATGATCGACTGGTCGACCCCGCGCAGGCCGGCGAGGAACATCGCCATGATGAAGCCCGAGGCCTGCCACACCGCGGCGATCACCAGGCAGTAGACCACCCGGTCCGGGTCGATCAGCCAGTCCAGGCGAAAGCCCTCCCAGCCCCAGTCGCGCAGCAGCTTGTCCAGGCCCATCCCGGGGTTGAGCAGCCACTTCCAGGCGGTGCCGGTGACGATCATCGACAGCGCCATGGGGTAGAGGTAGATCGTGCGGATAAAGCCCTCACGGCGAATGCGCTGGTCCAGCAGCACGGCAAGGAACACGCCGATGGCCAGGGTGATGGCGATGAACAGGCCGCCGAACAGCAGCAGGTTCTTGCTCGCCACCCACCAGCGGTCGTTGTCGAACAGCCGTGCGTATTGCGCAAGCCCGGCCCATTTGTAGGTGGGCAGGAAGGTCGAGGTGGTGAACGAGAGGACGAAGGTCCACAGGATGTAGCCGTAGAACCCCACCAGGATGATGAACATGCTCGGCGCCAGTACCAGTTTTGGCAGCCAGCGCTGGAGCGCGTCCAGGGGTGAGGCCCGCAGGCGGGCGGTTGCTGTAGTCATGGTTTCACACCTGAAGAAGGGGCAATACATCACCTGTGGGAGCGGGTTTACCCGCGAAGCAGACACTGCGGTGCCTGGCACCGGCTATGCCGGTGTTCGCGGGTAAACCCGCTCCCACAGGGATCTCGCCAGCCTCGGCGTTGGCTATTGGGCGGCTTTGACTGCGGCGTAGAGTTTCTTCGCCGCATCGGCAGGCTCAGCCTTGGGGTCGTTGATGTAGTTGGTCACCACATCGAAGAACGCCCCTTGCACGGCCAGCGTGGTGGCCATGTTGTGCGCCATGCTCGGCTGCAGGCCGCCACTCTTGGCGTCGGCCAGGAAGTCCTTGGCGGAGGTCTGGGCGCAGGCGTCGAAGCCGTACTTGCCCATGTCGGCGAGCATGTCGTTGCGCACCGGGATCGAGCCCTTGTTGGTGCTGAACACCTTCTGGAAGTCCTCGCCCAGCACCTTGCGGGCAATGTCCTGCTGGCCCGCCGCGGTGCCGGCATCCTTCTGCTTGAACACCACCAGCGAATCGATGTTGTAGAGGAAGGCCTTGTCGGTGCCGGGGAACGCTACGCACTGGTAGTCCTTGCCGGCGGTTTTCCTGGCCAGGGTCCACTCGCTCTTGGCCCAGTCACCCATGATCTGCATACCGGCCTTGCCGTTGATGACCTTGGCGGCTTCCAGGTTCCAGTCCTGGCCCTTGCCGTCGGGGTCCATGTAGGTGGCGACCTTCTTCAGTTCGGTCAGCGCCTTGACCATCTCGGGGCCGGTCAGGGCTTTTTCATCGAGGTCGACCAGGGCCTTCTTGTAACCCTCCACGCCCATCACCGAGAGCACCACGCTCTCGAACACGGTGCTGTCCTGCCATGGCTGGCCACCGTGGGCAAGCGGGATGAAACCGGCGGCCTTGAGCTTGTCGCCTGCTGTGTAGAATTCATCGAGGGTGGTTGGGGCCTTGTCGATCCCGGCCTTCTTGAACACCTCGGGGTTGATCCACAGCCAGTTGATGCGGTGGATGTTCACCGGCACGGCCACGTAGTCACCGTCGTACTTCACGGTGTCGGCGACTTTCTTGTCGAGCAGACTGTCCCACTTCTCTTGCTTGGCAACGTCCTTCAACACATCGGCATCGAGCAATCCGGTGGACGCCCAGTCCTGGATATCCGGCCCCTTGATCTGCGCCACGCCGGGCGGGTTGCCGGCCACTGCGCGGCTCTTGAGCACGGTCATGGCGGTGGCACCGCCGCCGCCGGCAACCGCGCCGTCCTTCCAGATGAAACCGTCTTTTTCGACCTGAGCCTTGAGCACATCCACGGCGGCTTTTTCACCGCCGGAAGTCCACCAATGGACCACCTCCACGCTGCCTTTGGTATCGGCGGCATGGGCACTGAGGGCGTACAGGGAAGCGAACGAGATCGCGGCGGCGAGACGAAGCGTCGAATGCATGGGGAATACCTTTCTTGTTGTTATGCGTGGCAAGACTGTCGCTTGCTTTGCAGTGAGTGTAAGGACCTCGCGCCCGGCGCCAGGTAACGAACGGATGCGCGAATGTCAGCGTTTGGTTACAAAGCCAGCGCAGTGGCCAGGCTCGGCGCCAGCGGCAGGCGCGGCAGCAACAGGGCCTGCAGTGCGTGGTAGAGATCGGGCTTGCCGCCCCAGATGCGCGCGCTGGGCTGGTTGGTCGGGTCCAGTTCGTGGTGCCAGCTGCCGTGTACGCGGTCGATGAAATGCGTGGCAATGAACTCCCAGAAGCAGCGGTACCACTGCTCGTAGTGCCGCTCGCCAGTGCGCCGCAGCAGGGCGGCGGCGGTGGCGGCGGCCTCGGCATGCACCCAGTGCAGACGCTCGCGCACCAGCGGGCGGTCGCGCCAGTCCAGGGTGTAGACCAGGCCCGGAGCGCCGTCGGCATGCCATGCGTTGCGGCAAGTGTTGCCGAACAGGCCTTTGGCGGTGTTCAGCAGCGCCTTCGGCACCGGCAGGTCGGCATGCAACCGGGCTGCTTCCAGGTGCAACAGCAGGCGCGCCCATTCGAAGGCATGCCCAGGGGTGGTGCCATAAGGGCGAAAACCATCGGCGGGGTTGTCGCGGTTGTAGTCCGGCAGCGCTTGCCAGCCTGGGTCGAAATGCTCGGTGACGCGGAACCCGTCGCTGGCGGCCTGGCCGAGGATCAGCCGCTCGACGATGCGCAGGGCGCGATCCAGCCATAAGGCGTCGCCGGTCACATCCGCCAGCGCCAGGAATGCCTCGACACCATGCATGTTGCTGTTGGCGCCGCGGTAGGCTTCGGCCTGTTGCCAGTCGCGGCTGAAGGACTCGCACAGGGCGCCCTGCGCTTCGCACCAGAAGCGGGTTTCGATGACTTCGATCGCTTGTTCCAGTAACGCGGGAGCAGCGGCGACACCCGCCACCACCGCCGAACTGGCGGCCAGGGCGACGAACGCGTGCAGGTACGCGGCCTTGACGCTGCCAGATTGGCCTTCTGGATGGGTGAACCAGCCACCGTACTCGGCATCACGCAGCGGACCTTGCAGGGCAGCGACGCCATGCTCGACCAGGTGCAGGCAGCCCGGCACGCCCTGCAGATGGGCCAGGGCAAAGCTGTGGGTCATGCGGGCGGTATTCAGGGTTTCGGCGAGGGCGCCGCGCGGCAGGCGGCCATCGTCATCAAGGTTGCCGAAGCCCTGGGGCAAGCGCGCGGCCTTGGCGAAATCGAGCAGGCGCAAGGCCTCGGTGGTGAGCCAGGCGTGGTGTACGGGGGAATCGAGCCAGCTACGGGTCATTGGCGTCTTCCTTGTTGTTGTCAGCCGATTCTAGCCAGCCGTCCTGGGTGGCATGTCACGAAGGCCCGCCGGTTTGTCACCATACCGTGACAGTGGCGAAGTCATCGCGGGGCAAGCCCGCTCCCACGAGGTCAACACCGTGGGCATCAATCAGGCGTACGCGGCAAGTACAGCGTCACCCGCAACCCACCCTCACGCAGATTCAACAGGCTCACCTCACCGCCATGGCTATGGGCGATATTGCGCGCAATCCCCAGCCCCAACCCATATCCCTGCTGCTGCCCAGCCAAACGGAAGTGCGGCTCGAACACCTGCTCCAAGCGCTGCTCCGGCACCCCCGGCCCCTGATCGTCGACCTGCAACACAAAGCTCTCGGCGCTATCGATGATGCGCAGTTGCGCCCGTTCGCCGTACTTGATGGCGTTGTCGATCAGGTTGCCGATGCAGCGGCGCAGGGCCAGCGACTTGCCCGGGTACGGCGCCAGCGCCCGGCCTTCGAGGGTGATGCGGCCGTCGCGCAGATAAGGCTCGGCCAGCAGCTCCAGCACCTGGTTGAGATCGATCGGCTCGATGTTCTCGTGAATGTCGGTGTCCTTCACGCATTGCAGCGCCCCCTTGACCAGCAGCTCCAGCTCATCGAGGTCACGGCTGAACTTGGCCTGCAAGGCCTCGTCCTCCAGCAGCTCGACCCGCAGCCGCAGGCGGGTGATCGGTGTGCGCAGATCATGGGAGATGGCACTGAACAGTTGCGAGCGCTCGGTCAGGTAGCGGCTGATGCGCTCGCGCATGTTGTTGAAGGCCCGCCCCACTTCCACCACTTCACTGCCGCCGCCTTCGGCCACCGGTGCCACCTCGGCGCCCAGCGACAGCTCCCGGGCCGCCCGCGCCAGGCGCTTGAGCGGCCGGCTCTGCCAGTGCACCAGCAAGCCGATGAACAGCAGCAACAGGGCGGTGGTCAGGGCGATGAAACCGATCTGCTGGCGCGGCAGGCGTTCGGCTTCAAGGCTGGTGTAGGGCTCGGGCAACAGCGAGGCGATATACAGCCACTCGCCCTCGCCCAGGCGGATCTGGGTGACCAGCACCGGCGGGTTGAGCGGTTCGAGGGTCAGCGAGTAATGCGCCCACGAGCGCGGCAGCTCATCGAGCTTCAGGCCACTGTTGAAGATGCGCAGGTCGTCGGGGCTGACGAACTCCACCGAGATGTCCATCTGCTGCCCGAGGCGTTCGTGCAGCACCTGCTGGAACACTTCGATCACCGCCTGCTTGCGCGGGGTGACGGGCAGCACCGGCATGTCCAGCGGCTTGACGTTGAGCGACACGAAGAAGCGCGTGCCGCCCATGCTGCGCAACTGGTCGAGCACCATTGGCCGGTAGGCCACCGGCAACGAACGGAAGTAGCTGACGCTGGCGCTCATCGAGTGGGCCAGGCTGCTGGCGCTGGCCCGCAGGCCCTGCAGCTGGCTGGCGCGCAGCTGGGCGACCCAGATCACGCTGGAAAGCCCCTGGGCCAGCACCACCACCAGCAGGGTAAGCAGCAACATGCGCCCCAACAGGGAGCGCGGCAGCAGGCGCCAGCGCCGCTCGCTAGGCCGGGCTGACATGGGCCGCCAGCAAGTAGCCGCTGCCACGCACGGTGCGGATCAGCCGGGGGGGTTTTTCGGTGTCACGCAGGCGCTGGCGCAAGCGGCTGACGCCCATGTCGACGATGCGATCCAGGGGCATCGGCTCGCGCCCACGGGTGGCATTGCCGATGGTGTCGCGGTCGAGGATCTGTTGGGGGTGGTCGAGGAACAGCTTGAGCAAGGCGAAGTCGGCGCCGGAGAGGATCACCTCCTCGCCATCGCGGTGGAACAGCCGGTGGCTCACCGTGTCCAGGCGCCAGTCGTCAAACGCCAGCACAGCGCTGGCCGGTGCGGCCTGACCGAAGTCGGCGCGGCGCAGCAGGGCCTTGATCCGCGCCTGCAGCTCACGCGGGCTGAAGGGTTTGCCTAGGTAGTCGTCGGCGCCCAGCTCCAGGCCGATGACCCGGTCGGCCTCGTCGGAGCTGGCGGTGAGCATGATGATCGGCACCCGCGACAGCCGGGGGTGCTGGCGTACCCAGCGGCACAGGCTGAAGCCGTCTTCGTCGGGCAGCATCACGTCGAGGATCACCAGGTCGCAGGGGCTGGCGTCCAGTGCCCGGCGGAAGGACTGACCGTCGGGCTCGGCCTGCACCTGGAAACCGGCGCGACTCAGGTAGGTTTGCAGCAGTTCGCGAATATCCTGGTCGTCGTCGACCATCAGGATAGATTTGCCGGCAGTGGTCATCATGGTCCGTCCTCTTGTATGCGCAGATCTTCTGCCTGCTGTACGGATCCTGTGGGAGCGGGTTCACCCGCGAAAGCGTCGGTAAGGCAGCCGCCGCATTCGCGGGTAAACCCGCTCCCACAGCAATCGCCTTGTGCTTCAGCTACCCAGATCTTGCTGCAAGGCCACCCCCGCCCCCAGCAACCCGGAAAACTCCGCTGTCACCAGCCACACCGGCACCCCGGCGAAATACCCGCTCATGCAGCCCTTGTCGGCGAAACTCGCGGCAAAGCCACTGCGCAGGAACAGCTCGGCAAAACGCGGAATCACCCCGCCGACGATATACACCCCGCCGCGCGCGCCCAAGGTGAGCACATTGTTGCCCGCCACCCGACCGAGGAAGCGGCAGAACTGCTCGACCACCGCCAGCGCCCGTGGCTCACCGGCCAGTGCCGCATCGGTGATCTGCGCCGGGGTCTTGTGCCTGGGCGTGTCGCCATCGAGCGCGCAGAGCGCCTGGTACAAACGCACCAGCCCGCCACCGCTGAGCACCGTCTCGGCACTGACATGGCCGATCTGGCGCTGAATCTCCTGGTGGATCGCCGCTTCGCGGGCATTGCCCACCGGCAGGTCGACATGCCCACCCTCACCCGGCAGCGCCAGCCACTGCTCGCCGTGATGCACGAGGCTACCAACGCCAAGGCCGGTGCCAGGGCCAATCACCAGCACTGGGCGGGAGGGATCGGCCTGGCCCGGGCAGACTTCTCGATATTCGCCTTCGCGCAAACGGGTCATGCCCAGGGCCATGGCGGAGAAGTCGTTGATCAATTGCAGCCGCTCGACCTGCAGGGTCTGGCAGAACGCCCGGCGGCTCAGGCGCCAGTGATTGTTGGTAAAGCGAAACTCATCGCCATCCACCGGCCCGGCAACGGACAGGCACACCGCCGCCAGCCCGCCACGGGCGATGCCCTGTTCGCCCAGGTACGCCTCGATCGCCTGTTCGGGACTGGTGTAGTCAGCGGTCGCGAGCACCTGGACCGCGTGCAGCTGGTTGTCGCGCCACAGGGCAAAACGTGCGTTGGTACCACCAATGTCGCCAACCAGCAGTTCTTTCACTTGAGAGTCTCCAGGCCAGAGGTGAAGGCACTGGCGCCCTTCTCTGCCGAGCTGAACGCCACACGCATGAAGCCGAACAGCTCGCGACCACAGCCCAGGTCGTTGCCCTTGGGCGGCTCGGGCAGCTCGCGGCTGGCCAGTTCCTCGGCCGACAGCAGGATCCGCAACGTGCCTTCGACACCATCGACCCGCACGATATCACCGTCACGCACCCGCGCCAGCGGGCCGCCGTCGAAGGCCTCCGGGCACACATGGATGGCCGCCGGGATCTTGCCCGAAGCGCCGGACATGCGCCCGTCGGTGACCAGCGCCACCTTGAAGCCACGGTCCTGCAGCACGCCGAGGAACGGCGTCAGCTTGTGCAGCTCGGGCATGCCGTTGCAGCGCGGGCCCTGGAAGCGCACCACGGCCACGAAGTCGCACTCCAGCTCACCGGCCTTGAACGCATCGGCCAGCGACTGCTGGTCGTGGAACACCCGCGCCGGGGCTTCTACCACCTGGTGTTCAGGGGCCACAGCGGAGACCTTCATCACGCCACGCCCCAGGTTGCCTTCCATTACCCGCAGGCCGCCCTCGGCGGAGAACGGCCGCGCCACCGGGCGCAGGATGCTCTCGTCGAGGCTCTGTTGCGGGCCTTCGCGCCAGACCAACTGGCCATTGTCGAGGAACGGCTCCTGGGTATAGCGACGCAGCCCCGGGCCGGCCACGGTGTTGACATCCTCGTGCAGCAGCCCGGCATCGAGCAGCTCGCGGATGAGGAAGGCCATGCCGCCGGCGGCCTGGAAGTGGTTGATGTCGGCTTTGCCGTTCGGGTACACGTGGGACAGGGTCGGCACCACCTCGGACAGGTCGGCCATGTCCTGCCAGGTCAGCTGGATGCCGGCGGCCTGGGCGATGGCCGGGATGTGCAGGGTGTGGTTGGTCGAACCACCGGTGGCGTGCAAGGCGACGATCGAGTTGACCAGCGCCTTCTCGTCGACGATCTCGCCGATCGGCATGAAGCTGCCGCTGGCCTTGGTCATGCGCGTGACCTGGCGCGCCGCCTCGGCGGTGAGAGCATCGCGCAGCGGTGTGTAGGGGTTGACGAACGAAGCGCCGGGCAGGTGCATGCCCATCACTTCCATCACCAGCTGGTTGGTGTTGGCGGTGCCGTAGAAGGTACAGGTGCCTGGGCCGTGGTAGCTGTTCATTTCCGATTCGAGCAGCTCTTCACGGGTGGCCTTGCCCTCGGCGTAGCGCTGGCGCACGTCGGCCTTCTGCTTGTTGGAGATGCCCGAGACCATCGGCCCGCCGGGGACGAAAACGGTCGGCAGGTGGCCAAAGCGCAGCGCACCCATCATCAGCCCGGGGACGATCTTGTCGCAGATGCCCAGCATCAGGGCCGCATCGAACATGTTGTGGGACAGGGCGATGGCGGTGGACATGGCGATCACTTCGCGGCTGGCGATGGCCAGCTCCATGCCCGGCTCGCCCTGGGTCACGCCGTCGCACATGGCCGGCACGCCACCGGCGAACTGGCCGACCGAGCCAACCTCGCGCAGGGCCTGCTTGATCTGCTCGGGGAAGTGCAGGTACGGCTGGTGCGCCGAGAGCATGTCGTTATATGACGAGACAATGGCCACGTTGGCGGCGTTCATCAGGCGCAAGGTCTGCTTGTCGTCGGCACCGCAGCCGGCCACGCCATGGGCGAAGTTGGCGCATTGCAGGCTGGCGCGCATCGGTCCGTCACTGGCCGCGCCGCGGATAAGCTCAAGGTAGCGTTCACGGGTGGGACGGCTGCGTTCGATCAGCCGTGCGGTGACCTCAAGGATGCGCGGATGCATGTACTGGACTCCAGGCTAACGGTAAGGGCGGCTTCAATGGGCATTTTCCCTCCAAACGATTGCGGCCTAGGCTTGCAGTAAAGGTACCCGGCACATTCGCGGAGCAGCCTGCCCGGCCACTCGTTGTAGATTTAACAAAATACTGCCACTAAAAAGGCTTGTTTTCTATCACGCAGTGAATAATCTTGTAATTCCAATAACAAAACCGTTTCAGTGAAGCTGCCTTTTTGCCACAGGCTTCACCCGACTGCCAGAGGTAACGCCATGACCCTACGCATCGCCATCAACGGATTCGGCCGCATCGGACGCAATGTCCTGCGCGCACTCTACACGCACGGCTACCGTCAGGACCTGCAGGTCGTCGCCATCAACGACCTGGGCGACAGCGCGATGAACGCCCACCTGCTCAAGTACGACAGCGTTCACGGCCATTTCGATGCTCAGGTCGAGGCCGACCACGAGAGCCTCACCGTCAACGGCGACCGCATTGCCGTCAGCGCCATTCGCAACCCCGCCGAGCTGCCCTGGAAAGCCCTGGCCATCGATGTGGTGTTCGAATGCACCGGGCTGTTCACCGAGCGCGCCAAGGCCGCCGCGCACCTGGCCGCCGGCGCCGGCAAGGTGATCATCAGCGCACCGGCCAAGGGCGCCGACGCCACCGTGGTGTACGGGGTCAACCACGATGTGCTGCGCGCCTCGCACCAGATCATTTCCAATGCCTCGTGCACCACCAACTGCCTGGCACCGGTGGCCCAGGTGCTGCACCGCGAGTTCGGCATCGAGCAGGGGCTGATGACCACCATCCACGCCTACACCAACGACCAGGTGCTCACCGACGTCTGCCACGCCGACCCGTACCGCGCGCGCTCCGCCACCCAGTCGATGATCCCGAGCAAGACCGGCGCCGCCGAGGCGGTGGGCCTGGTGCTGCCAGAGCTGGCCGGCAAGCTCACCGGCATGGCCGTGAGGGTGCCGGTGATCAACGTGTCGCTGGTCGACCTTACGGTCAACCTGCAGCGTGAGACCACCACAGAGGAGGTCAACCAGCTGTTCCTCGAGGCCAGCCGCCATTCGCGAGTGCTGGGCTACAACGCGCTGCCGCTGGTGTCGTGCGACTTCAACCACAACCCACTGTCGTCGATCTTCGACGCCAACCATACCCGCGCCAACGGTCGCATGCTCAAGGTGCTGGCCTGGTACGACAACGAATGGGCGTTCTCCAACCGCATGCTGGACAACTGCCTGGCGCTGTTCAGCGCCAAGTAAGTACTTTGGCGGTGGGCGTGGGAGCAACTGTCTTATGTTGTCAGTGCTGGCCTCATCGCTGGCAAGCCAGCTCCCACAGGTACGATGCTGCCTCAAGTTAGCGCGATCCATGTGGGAGCGGGCTTGCCCGCGATGAGGCCGGAGCGACATGGCACCCATCGCGGGGCAAGCCCGCTCCCACGCCCACCGCCCCACGCGCAAAGCGCAATCTTTACCTGTTCGTGACATTTCAGCGCTTGACCTGCCATATGGATGATAAGCATTATCATTCGCCCCACAGTGGCCAGGTCCCCCCGTGAGTCAATCCCGGTTCAATTCAGTCTTCCTCACCCAGCGCCTCAGCCTGCTGCGCACCTTGCAACGCATGGTCGGCAACCCCAGCACCGCCGAGGACCTGCTGCAGGAAACCTACCTGCGGGTCACCCGTGCCCTGGGCGAGCGGCCGATCGAGCACCTTGAACCCTTCGTGTTCCAGACCGCGCGCAACCTCGCCCTGGACCACCTGCGCGCCCGCCGGGTGCAGGCACGCACCCTGGTCGACGACGTGCCCGAGCAAGTGCTGCACAACGTCGCCGCGCCCGCCGGCAGCAGCGAGGATGCCGCCCACGCCGAGCAACTGCTCAAGCACCTGAGCACGAGCCTCGGCCAGCTGACCGAACGCCAGCAGCGCATTTTCATCCAGAGCCGCCTGCATGGCGCCAGCTACCTGGAAATCGCCGAGCAACTGAACGTCTCGGCCAGCACCGTGCAGAAGGAACTGAAACTGATCATGGCCATCTGCATGGGCGTCGCCGCTCGGCACCAGTGACGCGACCACTCGCCGCGCACCTGCGTAAAGCCCTTGCCATGTGCCGGGCCTGCGCCGATCATGCGCAAAAAAGCCCCCGCAAGGATCCTTCGTGACCGATCAGCCCACCCCTCGCCCGACACCTGCCGAGCCTGATGCCCGCGCCCGTGCCCGCGAGGAGGCGATGGACTGGCTGATCCGCCTGCAGTGCGCC
The DNA here is from genome assembly GCF_003940825.1 of Pseudomonas oryziphila. Taxonomy (NCBI): domain Bacteria; kingdom Pseudomonadati; phylum Pseudomonadota; class Gammaproteobacteria; order Pseudomonadales; family Pseudomonadaceae; genus Pseudomonas; species Pseudomonas oryziphila. The sequence goes on from NZ_CP034338.1 coordinate 4,813,869, forward strand.
ACTGACCAAGACACCCAGGCCTTCGAGCACTGGCTGGGCGCCGAGCCGGAAAACGCCGAAGCCTACGTCGAGGCCGAAGCGCTGTGGAACGGTGCGCCGCTGCGCCAGGCCGCCGAGCAAATGCAGCAACGCCAGCGCCGCTCCCTCGGCGGGCGCCTGCGCAGCCACTGGAAGCCGCTGGCCACTGCCGCCGTGCTGCTGGTCGGGCTGTTCACCTTCGGCAACCTGCCTGTGCGCCTGCAGGCCGACCACCTCACCGTGGTCGGCGAGCGCCAGCGCCTGCAACTGGAGGACGGCGCCAAGGTTCTACTCAACACCAACTCGGCCTTCGCCAGCGATGTGCGCGACGGGCGCCAGGTTGCCAGGTTGCTGCAGGGCGAAGCCTACTTCCAGGTCGCCGGCGGCAGCCAGCCGCCGCTGGAGGTGCAGGCCGGGCCGCTGCGGGCCAACGTGCGCGACACCGACTTCGCCGTGCGCTACCTGGACGGCGAAGCGCAGGTGCGCGTGCAGCGCGGCGACGTCGATCTGCAGGGGGCCCGCGACCAACGCATCCGCCTGAGCGCTGGCGACAGCATCAGTGTCGGCCCCCAGGGCTTCGGCCAGCGCCAGCGCGTCGACCTGAACAAAGAACTGGCCTGGGTCGAAGGCCGCCTGGTATTCGAGAACTGCCCGCTGGGCCAGGTCATCGCCGAAGTGCAGCGCTACTACCCAGGCTGGATCATCAGCCGCAATGCGCAGCTGGAGCAGGTTGCAGTCACCGGCAACTACCGCCTCGACCAGCCCCTGCAAACCCTGCGCGCCCTCGCCCACATCACCTCGGCGCAGCTGCATGAATACCCCGCTGTGGTGATTCTCAACTAAGCCAACAAGTTTTTTTACGCGACCCCTGTAGGCAGCACGTCTCGTTACAGCCAATGCAACTGATTCTCGTTCGATAACGACAACAGTCCACGCCTATAACCCCTCGCGCGACAGGGAGCGCTTTCGATGTCCACAGGTCCAACCCGCCCGTTCACCCCTTCCCGCCGCCACGGGCAGCTGTCCTTGCTGACCCTCGCCCTGCTCGCCAGTGGCGCCGGCAGCCTGCCGGCCCTGGCCGTGGAGCCCGCCCAGGCGAGCAGCCCGCGCATGGGCGACTACCGCTTCGCCATTGCCCAGCAGCCGTTGGTTTCGGCGATCAATGCGTTCAGCCAGGTCACCGGCTGGCAGGTCGGCTTCAACGCCGAGCTGGCCGAAGGCGTGGCCTCGCCAGGGGTGCAGGGCTCGCTGGCCCCGGAAGCGGCGCTGCAGCGCCTGCTGCACGGCACTGGCCTTGCCTATCGCAAGATCGACAACGCCAACGTGGTGCTCGAGCGCCAGGCGGGCAGCGCCATCGCCCTGCAACAGATGACCGTCAGCGCCACCCGTAGCGCCCAGGAAGTCAGCCAGGTGCCCAGCACCGTCAGCGTGCAGACCCGTGAGCAGCTGGACCGGCAGAACGTCAACGACATCAAGGACCTGGTGCGCTACGAGCCAGGCGTGTCGGTCGGCGGCGTTGGCCAGCGCAGCGGCCTGAACGGCTACAACATCCGCGGCATCGACGGTGAGCGCATCCTCACCCAGGTAGACGGCGTGTCGATCCCCGACAGCTTCTTCTACGGCCCCTACGCCCAGACCCAGCGCAACTACGTCGACCCGGAAATCGTCAAGCGCGTCGAGATCCTGCGCGGCCCGGCCTCGGTGTTGTACGGCAGCAACGCCATCGGCGGCGCGGTCAGCTACTTCACCCTCGACCCTGAAGACATCATCAAGCCCGGCAAGGATGTCGGCGCGCGCCTGAAGACCGGCTACAGCTCCGCCGACGAGAGCTGGCTGACGTCCGCCACCGTCGCAGGCCGCCACGCCGACTTCGACGGCCTGCTGCACCTGAGCCAGCGCAACGGCCACGAGACCGAGTCCTACGGCGAACACGGCGGCAGCGGCCTGGCCCGCACCGAAGCCAACCCCGAGGACGTGCGCACCACCAACGTGCTGGCCAAACTGGGCTGGAACTACGCCGACGACGCCCGCCTGGGCCTGACCTACGAGCACTACAAGGACGACCGCGACCAGAACATCCTGAGCTCCGTGGGCGGGCCGTTCATTCCCGGTTTCGGCGCCTCGAACTCGTACCGCATGCGCCAGGGCAACGACACCGCCACCCGTGAACGCTTCGGCATCAATCATGAATTCGGCCTCGACAGCCTGGTCGCCGACCACGTGAAGTGGAGCCTCAACTACCAGATCGCCAAGACTGACCAGCGCACCGACGAGCTGTACTTCGCCGCCGGCCGCCAGGTGTTCCGAGACCGCCAGACCACCTACAAGGACCGCCAGTGGGTCGTTGACGCCCAGCTGGACAAAGCCTTCAGCATTGGCACCACCGAGCACCTGCTGACCTATGGCACCACCCTCAAGCACGAGAAGATCAGCGGCATCCGCCAGGGCGTCGGCACCTGCCTGAACGTCGGCGGTTCCTGCACAGCCGTCGGCCAGAACAGCGCCCGTGATGGCCAGGTACCGGTCAGCGACTTCCCCGATCCGACCGTGAACACCTACAGCCTGTTCGCCCAGGACGAGATCCGCTGGAACAACTGGACCTTCCTGCCGGGTGCCCGCTACGACTACACCCGCATGGAGCCCAAGTTCACCGACGAATTCCTGCGCGGCGTGCAGAGCACCAGCGTGACCGGTGCCGCCAATGCCGACGACTCGGCCAAGAAGTGGCACCGCGTATCGCCCAAGCTGGGGGTCACCTACGCCTTCAACGACAACTACACCTGGTACGGCCAGTACGCCGAGGGCTTCCGCACGCCGACCGCCAAGGCCATGTACGGCCGCTTCGACAACCCGGGCCTGGGTTACAGCGTGCAGCCCAACCCTGACCTGGAGCCGGAAAAGAGCAAGAGCTACGAGACCGGCCTGCGCGGCAACTTCGACGCCGGCAACTTCGACGTGGCGGTGTTCTATAACAAGTACCGCGACTTCATCAACGAAGACGCCATCCTGTCGTCCAACCTGGGCGCCAGGTTCCAGGCCAACAACATCAAGCACGCCACCATCCGCGGCGCCGAGTTCAAGGGCCGCCTGAACCTCGACCACTTCGGTGCCGCGCAAGGCCTGTACACCCAGGGCTCGGTGGCCTATGCCCGTGGCCGCAACGACGACAACGGCCAGCCGCTGAACAGCGTCAACCCGCTCACCGCCGTGCTCGGCCTGGGCTACGAGCAGCAGAACTACGGTGGCTTGCTCAGCTGGACCCTGGTCAAGCAGAAGGATCGCGTCGACGACACCACCTTCTTCGCCCCCGACGGCACCAGCAAACAGTTCCGCAGCCCCGGCTACGGCGTGCTGGACCTGACCGGCTTCTACAAGGTGAGCGAGGACGTCACCGTCAACGCTGGCCTGTACAACCTCACCGACAAGAAGTACTGGCAGTGGGATGACGTGCGCGGCTACGACTCGATCGGCGAAGCCAGCGTGACTCAGCCGGCCAACCTCGACCGCCTGACCATGCCGGGGCGCAACTTCGCCATCAATGTGGTGTGGGATATCTGATCTGAAATCGGTGCAGCCCCTATCGCCGGCAAGCCGGCTCCCACAGACAAAGCGCCAAGCCTGAGGCGGGCGCTCACCTGCGGGAGCCACTGCCTTGCTCGCCATTCAAACAACTGCGCTATCACTGTGGGAGCCGGCTTGCCGGCGATAGGGGCAACGCCAATGCTGCGTCCGACGAATGATTCAACTTCCCAGATGAGGTTTTTTTACTGTCGTGCGTCATCTGTTTCGTCTTAACACTAGACAACCCATTTCCCAAGGATGCCCCCGATGTCCACCTCCTCCGAGCGCGCCGCCCTGCGCTCCCAGCGCCTGAACCAGGTCACCCACGCCCCGCACACCGAGCTGGACGCCCTGGTCAAGTCGCACAAGCCGTTCGACAGCCGCGAGAGCTTCGCTCGCTTCGTGGTCGCCCAGTACCTGTTCCAGTCGGAGCTGCAGGCCCTGTACAACGACCCGCAATTGATCGCCATCGTCCCCGACCTGGCGGCGCGCTGCCGCGCCGAACAGGCTCGCCTGGACCTTGCCGACCTCGACACCGAAGTGCCGGCACCCTTCGCCGGCGCCCTGCAGAACCCGAGCCTGGGTGAAGCGCTGGGCTGGATCTTCGTCTCCGAAGGCTCCAAACTGGGCGCCGCATTCCTGATCAAGCGCGCCGTGGCGCTGGAACTGTCCGACAACTTCGGTGCCCGCCACCTGGGCGAACCGGAAGGCGGCCGCGCCGAAGGCTGGAAGCAGTTCACCCGCATTCTCGACAGCCAGGCCCTGTCGCCCGAGGAAGACGCCGCCGCCGAACGTGGCGCGGTCGCCGCCTTCGAGCGCTTCACCGAGCTGCTCAAGCATGCCTACGCCACCGACGCCGCGCTGGCCTGACACGCTTCACCCGGCCGCCTGCGGGCGGCCGCACCGCTGTAGTGAGACCATGACCCGACTCGCCCGCTCCAAAGTGTCCCGGCTGCTCTACGCGATCCTGGCTTATGTCAGCTTAGGGATCGGCCTGGTTGCCATCGTCATCCCCGGCCTGCCCACCACCGAGTTCATCCTGCTCGCCGCCTGGGCCGCCACCCGCAGTTCGCCGCGGCTGTCCGCCTGGCTGGAGAACCACCGGTTGTTCGGGCCGATCCTGTACAACTGGCGCAATGGCCGGGTGATCCAGCGCCGCGCCAAGGTCAGCGCGACCCTGAGCATGCTGCTGTGCGCGGGGCTGATGCTGACCTTTCTTGCGCACCACTGGCCGGTCTACCTGGCCATCGCCGGCATGACCCTGGGCAACCTGTGGATCTGGTCGCGCCCGGAGCGGCCGACCACGCCGAGTTGCGCCGAACCGCAACGCTGAGGGGTTTGCACTGTAGTGGCGGATGTACTGCAATAGGGCCCAGCAAGGAGGACCCTGCATGCAGCCGTTGCTCGACACCATCGCCCAGTCCCTGAGCCTCGACCCCGCCGCCGTGCGCTGGCAAGGGGTCGGCGCACTGCCCTCGACGTTCGCCGTGAGCGAACTGGCCACCGCCAGTATTGCCGCCTGCGGCCTGGCTCTGGCCAAACTGCTGGAAAGCCAGGCGGGCGCTTGCCCAGCGGTGCGGATCGACCGTCGCCTGGCCTCATTCTGGTTCAACACCAGCCTGCGCCCTCACCGCTGGCAACTGCCGCCATTGTGGGACGCCATCGCTGGCGACTACCCAACCGGCGACGGCTGGATCCGTCTGCACACCAATGCCCCGCACCATCGTGCCGCTGCCTTGCAGGTGCTCGGCACCCACGCCGAACGCGCCAGCGTCGCCCGCGAGGTGGCCAGATGGCAGGGCGATGCCCTTGAAGCCGCTGTGGTCGCAGCCGGTGGCTGCGCGGCGCGCATGCGCAGTTGGCCGCAATGGTGCGCCCATCCACAGGGCCAGGCGGTCAACCGGCAACCGCTGATCCTGCGCCAGGCCTTCGCCGGGCCGGCACAGGCCTGGCAGGGCAACACCGCCAGGCCGTTGGCCGGCGTGAAGGTGCTCGACCTCACCCGCATCATCGCCGGCCCCGTGGCCACCCGCTTGCTGGCCGCGTTCGGCGCCGAGGTGCTGCGCCTAGACCCACCCGGCTGGGACGAGCCTTCCCTAGCGGCGGAAGTCACCCTGGGCAAGCGCTGCGCGCGCTTGGACTTGCGGGCACAGGCTGATCGCCAGGTATTCGAACGCCTGCTGAGCGAGGCCGATATCCTGGTCCACGGTTACCGCGCCGATGCGCTCGAACGGCTGGGTATGGGTGCCGAACGTCGCCGCCAGCTCAACCCCGGCCTCATCGATGTGGGCCTGAACGCCTATGGCTGGGGTGGCCCCTGGCAGGACCGCCGCGGCTTCGACAGCCTGGTACAGATGAGCGCCGGCATCGCCCACGAAGGCATGCGCTGGCAGCAAGCGGATCGGCCTGTGCCGCTGCCAGTGCAGGCGCTGGACCATGCCACCGGCTACCTGATGGCGGCGGAGGCGATCCGCGCGCTGACCGAGCGTTTACGCAGCGGCCAGGGGTGCCAGGCGCGGCTGTCGCTGGCGCGTACCGCGGCATTGCTGGTGGAACGCGGAACGGTGGAAGAAGACCTGCCGCTGGCGGCGGAAACGGCTGCGGACCTCGAGCCGTACATCGAGCACACCCCATGGGGTGCGGCGCAACGGATCAAAGGGCCGCTGCAGGTGGGCACGGCGGTGATGGCATGGGCACGAGGGAGTTGCGAGCTGGGTTCGGCCACTGCTCAGTGGTGACCACTCAACACGCATCTTGTACCGCTCAACGCGCATTCTCTGTGTAAGAGCAACTGTCTTGCTCAACTGCTAAAGCCAGCGCGATCCCTGTGGGAGCGGGCTTGCCCAGCGAACACGGGCGAAGCCCGTGCCACCCTGCACAGCCCTTTCGCGGCGCAAGGCCGCTCCTACAGAAGGCGCGTCATGCGCGGTTCACAGACTCAACAGCCCCGAATACAACGCATACGCCGCCAGCCCCGCGCCTGCCAGCACCCCCGCGAAGATCAGCTTTTCCCACGGGGTGAACAGCGCCTGCCCCTGCTCGTGCCTGGCCCGGGCGAACAGGATCACCCCCGGCGCGTACAGCAGCGCTGACAGCAGCACATACTTGAGCCCACCGGCATACAGCAGCCAGACCGCGTACAGCAAGGCGATCAGCGCCACCAGCAGGTCATTGCGGCGCACGCTGGGCTGGCCTTGATAGCTGTCGCCACGCAACGCCAGCAACACCGCATAGGCCGCCGACCAGAAGTACGGCACCAGGATCATCGATGACGCCAGGTAGATCAGGCTGGTGTAGGTCCCCGCCGAGAACAGCGTGATCAACAGGAAACCCTGAATCATCACGTTGGTCAGCCACAGCGCATTGGCCGGCACGTGGTTGGCGTTTTCCCGGGCAAGGAAGCGCGGCATGGTCTTGTCGCGGGCGGTGGCGAACAGGATCTCGGCGCACAGCAGCGCCCAGGACAACAACGCGCCCAGCAGCGACACCGCCAGCCCGATGCTGATCAACAGCGCGCCCCACGGCCCGACGATGTGTTCCAGCACCGAGGCCAGCGACGGGTTCTGCAGCCCGGCCAGTTCCGGCTGGGTCATCACCCCCAGCGACAGCACGTTGACCAGCACCAGCAGCGCCAGCACCCCGAGAAAGCCCACCACCGTGGCCTTGCCCACATCAGATCGGCGCTCGGCACGGCCGGAATACACGCTGGCACCCTCGATACCGATGAACACGAACACCGTCACCAGCATCATGTTGCGCACCTGTTCCAGCACGCTGCCGAACTTGGGGTTGCTCAAGCCCCAGATGTCGCGAGTGAAGATATCGGCACGGAAAGCGAACGCGGCAATCACGATGAACATCAGCAGCGGCACCACCTTCGCCACGGTGGTCACCTGGTTGATGAACGCCGCCTCCTTGATGCCGCGCAGCACCAAAAAATGCACCGCCCACAGCAGCAGCGAGGCGCAACCGATGGCCAGCGGCGTATTGCCTTCACCGAACGCCGGGAAATAGAAACCCAGGGTGCTGAACAGCAACACGAAGTAGCCGACGTTGCCCAGCCAGGCGCTTATCCAGTAGCCCCAGGCGGACGAAAAACCCATGTAGTTGCCGAAGCCGGCCTTGGCGTAGGCGTACACCCCCGAGTCCAGTTCCGGCTTGCGGTTGGCCAGGGTCTGGAACACGAAGGCCAGCGCCAGCATGCCTACTGCGGTGATGCTCCAGCCGATCAGCACGGCGCCGACGTCGGCGCGCGCCGCCATGTTCTGTGGCAGCGAGAAGATCCCCCCGCCAATCATCGAGCCGACCACCAACGCGATCAGGGCGCCTAGGCGCAGCTTCTGTCCCGGTTCGCTCATGGCGCTTCTCCCCTCTGCCCCGTGCGGCGCATGAAATTTCGATCTAACGCATATAAATGTTACAGCATATTTATATTAATGCAGGACATTAAAGCTAGTTCACTCATAACTCCTTTGTCTAACTAAAAGCGCACGACGCGCAGAGTTTTAACGGACTTTCTCGCGCATGGCGCATTGCCACCACTCAATCATGTGAAAAATTTGCGAAATATCCAGAAACGGCTAGCTTCATAGCGCAGGCAAAACGGAGCGTTTGCTCTAGATGGACACGGAGGTGCCAGTGCACAAGGCTTGCAGCAGAGCTGTCGGCATCCTCCAGGAGGTACATGAAGGGTCTTTTTAACCCTTCATGTCGGCATGAACTGATCTAAATCAGCTAATGACCCAGGCGTCAGATTTATTCTGAAGTCAACTTTCTCCTGGTACGGAGTCGTTAAATGTCTGATTCTCCCGCAAAACTAAAGTTAGGTGCACTTGTTGCACTTGTCGTCGGCTCGATGATTGGTGGCGGGATCTTCTCGCTGCCGCAAAACATGGCCGCCAGCGCCGGCGTAGGGGCCGTGCTGATCGGCTGGGCCATCACCGCGGTGGGCATGCTCACCCTCGCCTTTGTGTTCCAGACCCTGGCCAACCGCAAACCTGACCTCGACGGCGGCGTATACGCCTACGCCAAGGCAGGCTTCGGCGATTACATGGGCTTTTCGTCCGCCTGGGGCTACTGGATCAGCGCCTGGCTGGGCAACGTCGGCTACTTCGTGCTGCTGTTCAGCACCCTGGGGTATTTCTTCCCGATCTTCGGCGAAGGCAATACACCGGCGGCGGTGATCGGTGCCTCGATCCTGCTGTGGGCCGTGCACTTCCTGGTGCTGCGCGGCATCAAGGAAGCGGCGTTCATCAACCTGGTCACCACCGTGGCCAAGGTCGTGCCGCTGGCGCTGTTCGCGTTGATCTGCCTGTTCGCCTTCCGGCTCGACATCTTCACCGCTGATATCTGGGCCGTCGGTACGCCGGAGCTGGGCAGCGTGATGAACCAGGTGCGCAACATGATGCTGGTCACCGTGTGGGTGTTCATCGGCATCGAGGGCGCGAGCATCTTCTCCTCCCGCGCCGAAAAACGCTCCGACGTGGGCAAGGCCACGGTCATCGGTTTCGTCACCGTGCTGCTGTTCCTGGTGCTGGTCAACGTACTGTCGCTGGGGGTGATGACCCAGCCGGAACTGGCCAAGCTGCAGAACCCGTCCATGGCCGCCGTGCTTGAACATGTGGTCGGCCACTGGGGGGCGGTGCTGATCAGCGTCGGCCTGATCATCTCGCTGCTGGGGGCGCTGCTGTCGTGGGTGCTGCTGTGCGCCGAGATCATGTTCGCCGCCGCCAAGGACCACACCATGCCGGAGTTCCTGCGCCGCGAGAACGCCAACCAGGTGCCGGCCAACGCCCTGTGGCTGACCAACGCCATGGTGCAGATCTTCCTGGTGATCACGCTGTTCTCCAACAGCACCTACCTGTCGCTGATCTACCTCGCCACCTCGATGATCCTGGTGCCCTACCTGTGGTCGGCGGCCTACGCCTTCCTGCTGGCCTGGCGCAGCGAGACCTACGAGCAGGCCCTGGCCGAACGCAAGAAAGACCTGATCATCGGCGGCATCGCCCTGGTCTACGCGATCTGGCTGCTGTACGCCGGCGGCGTGAAGTACCTGCTGCTCTCGGCCCTGCTGTACGCCCCTGGCGCCATCCTGTTCGCCAAGGCCAAGCGCGAAGTGGGCCAGCCGATCTTCACCAGCATCGAAAAACTGATTTTCGCCGCCGTGGTGGTGGGCGCCCTGGTGGCGGCCTACGGCTTGTACGACGGCTTCCTGACCCTTTGAACACCTGTCTTCGCTTTACTGGAGGAATGAACCATGTCCACTGAAAAACAGAAATACGGCGTCCACTCCGAAGCCGGCAAACTGCGCAAAGTGATGGTTTGCTCGCCAGGCCTGGCGCACAAGCGCCTGACCCCGAGCAACTGCGACGAACTGCTGTTCGACGACGTGATCTGGGTTGACCAGGCCAAACGCGACCACTTCGACTTCGTCACCAAGATGCGCGAGCGCGGCGTCGATGTGCTGGAAATGCACAACCTGCTGACCGACATCGTCCAGCAACCCGATGCGCTGAAGTGGATTCTCGACCGCAAGATCACCTCCGACTCTGTCGGCGTCGGCCTCACCAACGAAGTGCGCAGCTGGCTCGAAGGCCTGGAGCCGCGCAAGCTGGCCGAGTTCCTGATCGGCGGCGTGGCCGGTGAAGACCTGCCTGACAGCGAAGGCGCCAGCGTGATCAAGATGTACCGCGACTACCTGGGCCACTCCAGCTTCCTGCTCGACCCGCTGCCCAACACCCAGTTCACCCGCGACACCACCTGCTGGATCTACGGCGGCGTGACGCTCAACCCGATGTACTGGCCGGCGCGACGCCAGGAAACCCTGCTGACCACCGCCATCTACAAATTCCACAAGGAATTCACCGGCGCCGACTTCCAGGTCTGGTACGGCGACCCTGACAAGGACCATGGCAAGGCCACCCTCGAAGGCGGCGACGTGATGCCGATCGGCAATGGCATCGTGCTGATCGGCATGGGCGAGCGCACCTCGCGCCAGGCCATCGGCCAGCTGGCGCAGAACCTGTTCGCCAAGGGCGCGGTGGAAAAAGTCATCGTCGCCGGGCTGCCCAAGTCCCGCGCCGCGATGCACCTGGACACCGTGTTCAGCTTCTGCGACCGCGACCTGGTCACGGTCTTCCCGGAAGTGGTCAAGGAGATCGTGCCGTTCATCATTCGCCCGGACGAAAGCAAGCCTTACGGCATGGACGTGCGCCGCGAGAACAAGTCGTTCATTGAGGTGGTCGGCGAACAGCTGGGGGTCAAGCTGCGCGTGGTCGAAACCGGCGGCAACAGCTTCGCCGCCGAGCGCGAACAGTGGGATGACGGCAACAACGTGGTGGCCATCGAGCCCGGCGTGGTCATCGGCTACGACCGCAACACCTACACCAACACCCTGTTGCGCAAGGCCGGCATCGAAGTCATCACCATCAGCGCCGGCGAACTGGGCCGGGGCCGCGGCGGCGGCCACTGCATGACCTGCCCGATCGTCCGCGACCCTATCGACTACTAACGCCCATTGCACCCGGCCGCTTCCAACAGACAGCGGCCGGGCATACCTCACCGAATCCAAGGAGAACCGTCATGGCGTTCAACATCCATAACCGTAACCTGCTCAGCCTCGAGCACCACACCACCCGCGAACTGCGCTACCTGCTGGACCTGTCCCGCGACCTCAAGCGCGCCAAGTACACCGGCACCGAGCAGCAGCACCTGAAGGGCAACAACATCGCCCTGATCTTCGAGAAGACCTCGACCCGCACCCGCTGCGCCTTCGAAGTCGCCGCCTACGACCAGGGCGCCAATGTCACCTACATCGATCCCAATTCCTCGCAGATCGGCCACAAGGAAAGCATGAAGGACACCGCCCGCGTGCTCGGGCGCATGTACGACGCCATCGAGTACCGTGGCTTCAAGCAGGAGATCGTCGAAGAGCTGGCCAAGTTCGCCGGCGTGCCGGTGTTCAACGGCCTGACCGACGAATACCACCCGACCCAGATGATCGCCGACGTACTGACCATGCGTGAGAACAGCGACAAGCCGCTGCACGACATCAGCTACGCCTACCTGGGCGACGCCCGCAACAACATGGGCAACTCGCTGCTGCTGATCGGCGCCAAGCTCGGCATGGACGTGCGCATCGCCGCGCCGAAGGCGCTGTGGCCCCATGACGATCTGGTCGAGCGTTGCAAGAAGTACGCAGAAGAAAGCGGTGCGCGCATCACCCTCACCGAAGACCCGAAAGCCGCGGTCAAAGGCGTGGACTTCGTTCACACCGACGTCTGGGTATCGATGGGCGAGCCGGTCGAAGCCTGGGGCGAACGCATCCAGCAACTGCTGCCCTACCAGGTGAACAAGGAGCTGATGAAGGCCACCGGCAACCCACGCACCAAGTTCATGCACTGCCTGCCGGCATTCCACAACTCCGAAACCAAGGTCGGCAAGCAGATCGCCGAGCAGTACCCGCATCTGGCCAACGGCATCGAAGTGACCGATGACGTGTTCGAATCGCCGGCGTGCATCGCCTTCGAGCAGGCGGAAAACCGCATGCACACGATCAAGGCGATCCTGGTTTCGACTCTGGCTGATCTCTGAACAGTAGCTGCAAGCTACAAGCGGCAAGCTACAAGAAGAAGCGAGACCGCGTGCGATCCGCTTTTTCTCGTAGCTTGTAGCTTGAGGCTTGCAGCTCCAACCAAAGGACATTCCCCATGCGTATCGTTGTTGCATTGGGCGGCAACGCCCTGCTGCGCCGTGGCGAGCCAATGACCGCTGACAACCAGCGCGCCAATATCCGCACCGCCACCGAACAGATCGCCAAGATCCACCCCGGCAACGAACTGGTCATCGCCCACGGCAACGGCCCGCAGGTCGGCCTGCTGTCGCTGCAGGGCCTGTCGTACAAGCCGGATGAAGCCTACCCGCTGGATGTGCTCGGCGCCGAGACCGAAGGCATGATCGGCTACATGATCGAACAGGAGCTGGGCAACCTGCTGGCCTTCGAGGTGCCATTCGCCACCCTGCTCACCCAGGTTGAAGTGGACGCCAAGGACCCGGCCTTCAAGGACCCGACCAAGTTCATCGGCCCTGTGTATGCCAAGGAAGAAGCCGAGCGCCTGGCCAAGGAGAAAGGCTGGGTGGTCAAGCCCGACGGCGACAAGTACCGCCGCGTGGTGGCCAGCCCCAAACCCAAGCGCATCTTCGAGATCCGCCCGATCAAGTGGCTGCTGGAAAAGAGCAGCATCGTGATCTGCGCCGGTGGCGGCGGCATCCCCACCATGTACGACGAAAACCGCAAGCTCAAGGGCGTCGAGGCGGTGATCGACAAGGACCTGTGCTCGGCACTGTTGGCCGAGCAATTGGAAGCCGACCTTCTGATCATCGCCACCGACGTCGATGCGGCCTACATTGACTACGGCAAGCCGACCCAGAAAGCGATTGCCCAGGCCCACCCCGACGAGCTCGAAAAGCTGGGCTTCGCCGCCGGTTCCATGGGGCCCAAGGTGCAGGCTGCCTGCGATTTCGCCCGGCATACCGGCAAGGTCGCGGTGATCAGCTCGCTGGAAAACATCGAGGACATCGTCAAAGGCACCGCCGGCACACGGGTTTCCACCGCCAAGCCGGGTATCAGCTACCGTTGAATGCAGTTGGCGGGCGCCCGGCGCCCGCCGTTTTCAACCTTCCGGAGGATTCCACCATGGCCCAGTACCAACCCGGTCACGTTCATATCGAGCGCACCGCGCTGAACACCAACGACCACAGCTACGACCTGAACATCGAGTACGAGGCCACGTCGGACCCCAGGGAAGGCCGCGGCATCCAGTTCCGTATGCATGGCAGCATCGAGGGTAAGAATGTCGACGAGAAGTTCTTCCTGGCCAAGGACCAGGTGCTACCGAGCTTTCTGATGCAGTTGAGCCGCAAGGCCCAGTCTTACCTGCCGGCGCCGAAGAAGTTCGAGAACCTCGGCTCGCCGCACAAGCTCTACGACTACATGTTCGAGGACATCCGGCAGAAGCTTGATGTGAAGTCCGGCGACCCGATCAAGCCTGAACACCTGGAATAGTCGAATTCATCGCGGGGCAAGCCCGCTCCCACAGGGACTGCACCACCCTCCGGGGCAGCGCTGTAATTGTGGGAGCTGGTTTACCAGCGATGAGGCCCGTACAAGCAACACCGGACAGATGCTCACATGTTGCCACCGTGGGAGCGGGCTTGCCCCGCGATAGGCTTCATACGATCACCAAGGCATACTGTCGCCCTCCCCGGCCATAACCGCCTACCCCATGCGCATCCACGTCAGCTTCATCGACCGCGTCGGCATCACCCAGGAAGTCCTGGCCCTGCTTGGTGCCCGCAACCTCAACCTCGATGCCGTGGAGATGGTCCCACCGAACGTCTACATCGACGCCCCGACCCTCAGCCCCGCCGTGCTCGAAGAGCTGCACGACGCCCTGTTCGAGGTGCGTGGCGTGCAGTCGGTGGAAGTGGTCGACATCCTCCCCGGCCAACGCCGCCACCTGCAGCTCGACGCCCTGCTCGCCGCCATGAGCGACCCGGTGCTGGCGGTGGACAGCGCCGGCAAAGTGCTGCTGGCCAACCCGGCGCTGATCGCCTTGTGCGGGCGTGAGTCTGCCGGGCGTTCATTGGCCGAGCTGTTCGGCGACCCCGACCTGCTCCAGGTCCTGCTGGACAACAATTTCCACCTGCCCATGCGCGAGATGCAGCTCAATGGCCAGAGCCTGCTGCTCGACGCCACGCCGATCACCAATGCCGGCGGGCTGCTCACCCTGTACCCGCCCAACCGCATGGGCGAACGGCTGTCGGCGCTGCACCACGATCACGCCGAAGGCTTCGACGCCATGCTCGGCGACTCGCCGGCCATTCGCACCCTCAAGGCCCGCGCCCTGCGCGTGGCGGCCCTCGACGCACCCTTGCTGGTGCACGGCGAAACCGGCACCGGCAAAGAGCTGGTGGCCCGCGCCTGCCATGCCATCAGCAGCCGCCATGCCGCGCCCTTCCTGGCCCTCAACTGCGCCGCCCTGCCCGAGAGCCTGGCCGAGAGCGAGCTGTTCGGCTACGCCCCGGGCGCCTTCACCGGCGCCCAGCGCGGCGGCAAGCCGGGGCTGATGGAGCTGGCCAACCAGGGCACGGTGTTCCTCGACGAGATCGGCGAGATGTCGCCCTACCTGCAGGCCAAGCTTCTGCGCTTCCTCAGCGATGGCAGCTTCCGCCGGGTCGGTGGCGACCGCGAAGTGAAGGTGGACGTGCGCATCATCAGCGCCACCCACCGCAACCTTGAGCAGATGGTCAGCGAAGGTAGCTTCCGCGAAGACCTGTTCTATCGCCTCAACGTACTCAACCTGCAAGTGCCGCCACTGCGCGAGCGCGGCCAGGACATCCTGCTGCTGGCGCACTACTTCATGCAGCAGGCCTGCACCCAGATCCAGCGGCCACAGTGCCGACTGGCGCCTGCCACCCATGCGGCGCTGCTGGCCAACCCCTGGCCGGGCAATGTGCGCCAGCTGCAGAACGTGATCTTCCGCGCTGCGGCCATCTGCGAAAGCAACGTGGTGGATATCGGCGACCTGGACATCGCCGGCACCTCGGTGGCGCGCGGGCAGGACGGCGAAGTGGCGAGCCTGGACCAGGCCGTCGGCGACTTCGAGCGCGAGCTGTTGCAGCGGCTGTATGCCAGCTATCCGTCGACCCGGCAGTTGGCCGGGCGGCTGCAGACCTCGCACACCGCCATTGCCCAGCGCCTGCGCAAGTACGGCATTCCCGGCAAGGCCTGAGCGTCGCCATCGAGCTCGACGACTCATCAGAAAATAGCAAAGGCAATCTCAGAATTACCCTACCCGCACACCCCAAACTTCCTAAACGCTGCCGCGTACCATACCGGGCTCTGTTCATGGGGCATGCGGTTTTCGCCCCGGTTTTTAAGGAAGAGTACGCTGAATGCTTGAGCTCGATTTCTATGGAACGCTGGTGGCCGCTTCGCTGGTCCTTCTGCTGGGACGCGGCCTGGTCAAACGGGTCGGTTTCCTGCGCACCTACAACATTCCCGAACCGGTAGCCGGCGGCCTGGTGGTCGCCCTGCTGCTGTTGGCGCTACGCGGCCTTGATGTCCGGGTCCAGTTCGACACCTCGTTGCAAACACCGCTGATGCTGGCGTTCTTCGCCACCATCGGCTTGAACGCAGACATAGCCAGCCTGAAGAAGGGCGGGCGCGTCGTCGGCGTATTCCTGCTGGCAGTCGCCGGGCTGCTGGTCGTGCAGAACGCCCTGGGCATCGGACTGGCCAAGGCCTTGGGGCTCGACCCGCTGATGGGCCTGCTGTCCGGCTCCATTTCCTTGTCCGGCGGCCATGGCACCAGTGCCGCGTGGGGCGCGACCTTCAGTGAGAAGTTCGGCCTGGCCTCGGCCACGGAACTTGGCATGGCCTCGGCAACGTTCGGCCTGGTGCTGGGGGGCCTGATCGGTGGCCCCGTCGCGCGTCTGCTGATTGCCGGGGTCAAGACGCCTGGCTTCGAACAGCAACCTCCCCGACTGCCCAAGGGCTTCGAACAGCCCGACAAGGAGCGCTTGATCACGCCCTTTTCCCTCATCGAAACCATTGCCCTCATCGCCATCAGCCTGCTGGCCGGTACCCAGCTTAATGGTGCGCTGCATGACACCGCCTTCGAGTTGCCGACCTTCGTGTGCGTGCTGTTCGTCGGCGTGACCCTGCGCAACGGCTTGTCAATGCTGGGCGTGTACCAGGTGTTCGAACGGGAGGTTTCAGTGCTGGGCAATGTCAGCTTGTCGCTATTCCTGGCGATTGCACTGATGTCGCTCAAGCTGTGGGACCTCGCCGCCCTGGCCTTGCCCTTCCTCGTCCTGTTGGCCGCGCAGACGCTGGTCATGGCGCTGTTCGCGATTTTCGTGACCTTCCGCATCATGGGCCGCAACTACGATGCGGCAGTGCTGGCGGCCGGCCATTGCGGCTTCGGCCTCGGCGCCACGCCGACGGCCATCGCCAACATGCAGGCGATCACCCAACGCTACGGGCCTTCGCAACTGGCCTTCCTGGCAGTGCCGATGGTGGGCGCGTTCTTCATCGACATCATCAATGTCATCGTGATCAAGCTGTACCTTGCCTTGCCCTTGTTCAGCATCGGCTGATCAGCTGAGCGCCCGCCTGTTCCCCTCGCCTACAGCTACGGGAATCGCCGCTGCGTATTGCGCTCCACCCACATCTGCTCGTTCCCCCAGAAGGCAGCGCTTAGGCGCCGCCTTCTTTTCATGTAACGAAAAAAGTACATCGTATCGAAATCAATACACACCCATTCGAGTGCGCCTGCACAAGGGTTTGATCCTCAAGTGCTTTTGAATCCAGTTGGCCGTGTATCGATTTCATTCCACGCGCATGACAAAACTCTTACTAAAAATATTTAAGTCATTGATTTAACTGGCTTTATTCATACTGGCCGCATTATTGCTAAGGGAATTCCAACCTTAAGAGCGCGGGTCTACCGCGCCAACGCCCCCTGCTTCCCGAGGAATTCCCATGAGCGAGTTGCGTTTCACCGAAGATCACGAATGGCTGCGCGTCGAAGCCGACGGCAGCGTCACCGTGGGCATCACCGCCTACGCCCAGAACGCCCTTGGCGATGTGGTCTACGTGCAACTGCCGGAACTGCAGCAGTACGACAAAGGCGCCGAAGCCTCCACCGTGGAGTCGGTCAAGGCCGCCAGCGGCGTGTACATGCCCCTGAGCGGTGAAGTGGTCGCGGTCAACGACGGCCTCAACGATCAACCCGAGCTGGTCAACGAAGACCCGCTGGGCGAAGGCTGGTTCTTCCGCTTCATCCCCGCCGACATGACCGAAGTGGCCGCCCTGCTCGACCAGGACGCCTACGACCGCCTGCTCAAAGCCAACGACGACGCCTGAGGAACCTGCCATGACCATCAACCTCGGCACCACCAACGAATTCATCGCCCGTCACATCGGCCCACGCGCCGCTGACGAGCAAGCCATGCTGGCCACCCTCGGTTTCGACTCGCTGGAGGCCATGAGCGCTGCGGTCATCCCCGACAGCATCAAGGGCACCAGCGTGCTGGGCAGCGAAGACGGCCAGAGCGAGGCCGATGCCCTCGCCGCCCTGAAAGCCATCGCCGCCAAGAACCAACTGTTCAAGAGCTACATCGGCCAGGGCTACTACAACACCCACACCCCGGCACCGATCCTGCGCAACCTCCTGGAAAACCCGGCCTGGTACACCGCCTACACTCCCTACCAGCCAGAAATCTCCCAAGGCCGCCTGGAAGCGCTGCTGAACTTCCAGACCCTGATCAGCGACCTGACCGGCCTGCCGATTGCCAACGCCTCCCTGCTCGACGAAGCCACCGCTGCCGCCGAGGCCATGACCTTCTGCAAGCGCTTGTCGAAGAACAAGGCCAGCCATGCCTTCTTTGCCTCGGTACACTGCCACCCGCAAACCCTCGACGTGCTGCGCACCCGCGCCGAACCGCTGGGTATCGACGTGGTGGTGGGCGACGAGCGTGAACTGAGCGACGCCAGCGCCTACTTCGGCGCCCTGCTGCAGTACCCGGCCAGCAATGGTGACGTGTTCGACTACCGCGCCGTGGTGCAGCAGTTCCACGCCGCCGGCGCCCTGGTGGCCGTGGCCGCCGACCTGCTGGCCCTGACCCTGCTGACCCCGCCTGGTGAATTCGAGGCCGACGTGGCCATCGGCAGCGCCCAGCGCTTCGGCGTGCCCCTGGGCTTCGGTGGCCCGCACGCGGCCTACTTCGCCACCCGTGACACGTTCAAACGCGACATGCCAGGCCGCCTGGTCGGCGTGTCGATCGACCGCTTCGGCAAGAGCGCCCTGCGCCTGGCCATGCAGACCCGCGAGCAGCACATCCGCCGCGAGAAGGCCACCAGCAACATCTGCACCGCCCAGGTACTGCTGGCCAACATTGCCAGCATGTACGCCGTGTACCACGGCCCGGCCGGCCTCAAGCGCATCGCCGAACGCACCCACGCGCTGACCGCGATCCTGGCCACCGGCCTGGTGAAACTGGGTGTGAAAGTGCTCACCAGCGATTTCTTCGACACCCTCACCCTGGCTACCGGCACCAACACCGCCGGCCTGCATGACAAGGCCCGCGCCCAGGGCATCAACCTGCGCCAGATCGACGCCGCGCACCTGGGCCTGTCGCTGGACGAAACCACCAGCCAGGCCGATATCGAAGCCCTGTGGCAGCTGTTCGCCGAAGGCCAGGCCACCCCGGACTTCGCCGCCCTGGCCGCGACTGTCGCCATGCGCCTGCCGGCCGCCCTGCTGCGCCAGTCGGCCATCCTTGAACACCCGGTGTTCAACCGCTACCACAGCGAAACCGAGCTGATGCGTTACCTGCGCCGGCTGGCCGACAAGGACCTGGCGCTGGACCGCACCATGATCCCGCTGGGCTCGTGCACCATGAAGCTCAACGCCGCCAGCGAGATGATCCCGGTGACCTGGGCCGAGTTCGGCAACCTGCACCCGTTCGCCCCGGCCGCGCAAAGCCAGGGCTACCTGCAGATGACCAGCGAGCTCGAAGCCATGCTCTGCGCGGCCACCGGCTACGACGCCGTATCGCTGCAGCCCAACGCCGGCTCGCAAGGCGAATACGCAGGCCTGCTGGCGATCCGCGCCTACCACCGCAGCCGTGGCGACAGCCATCGCGATATCTGCCTGATCCCGTCCTCGGCCCACGGCACCAACCCGGCCACCGCCCACATGGCCGGCATGCGTGTGGTAGTGACCGCCTGTGACGCCCGTGGCAACGTCGATATCGACGACCTGCGCGCCAAGGCCCTCGAGCACCGCGAACGCCTGGCCGCGATCATGATCACCTACCCGTCGACCCATGGCGTGTTCGAAGAAGCCATCGGCGAGATCTGCGCGATCATCCACGACAACGGCGGCCAGGTGTACATCGATGGCGCCAACATGAACGCCATGGTCGGCCTGTGTGCCCCGGGCAAGTTCGGCGGCGACGTGTCGCACCTGAACCTGCATAAGACCTTCTGCATCCCCCACGGCGGCGGCGGCCCGGGCGTCGGCCCGATCGGCGTCAAATCGCACCTGGCACCGTTCCTGCCGGGCCACGCAACGCTTGAAAACACCGCCGGCGCGGTATGCGCCGCACCGTTCGGCAGCGCGAGCATCCTGCCGATCACCTGGATGTACATTCGCATGATGGGTGGCGCCGGGCTCAAGCGCGCTTCACAGATGGCGATCCTCAACGCCAACTACATCGCCCGTCGCCTGGAAGAGCACTATCCTGTGCTGTACACCGGCGGCAACGGCCTGGTGGCGCATGAGTGCATCCTCGACCTGCGCCCGCTCAAGGACACCAGCGGCATCAGCGTCGACGACGTGGCCAAGCGCCTGATCGACTTTGGCTTCCACGCCCCGACCATGTCGTTCCCGGTGGCGGGCACGCTGATGATCGAGCCGACCGAGAGCGAATCGAAAGAGGAACTGGACCGCTTCTGCAACGCCATGATCCAGATCCGCGAAGAGATCCGCGCCGTGGAGAACGGCAGCCTGGACAAGGACGACAACCCGCTGAAGAACGCCCCGCACACCGCGGCGGAGCTGGCCGGCGAGTGGACCCACGGCTACAGCCGCGAGCAGGCGGTTTACCCGCTGCCGAGCCTGGTGGAAAGCAAGTACTGGCCACCGGTCGGCCGCGTCGACAACGTGTTCGGCGACCGCAACCTGGTCTGCGCCTGCCCGTCGATCGAGAACTATCAGGAGGTCTGATAGCCCTCGGGCCGACAGCGCGCCCTGTGGGAGCGGCGGTGCGCCGGTGCGATTTACCCGCGAATGCGATAGTGGTTTCACCGACGTATTCGCGGGTAAATCGCATCGGCGCACCGCCGCCCCCACAGGTTCACCGTCAACCTGTAGAGCCGGGAGGTCAGCATGTCACTTAGCGTCTTCGACCTGTTCAAGATCGGCATCGGCCCCTCCAGCTCCCACACGGTCGGGCCAATGCGCGCCGCCGCGCGCTTCGCCGAAGGCCTGCGCCGTGACGGTCTGCTGGCCGGCACGGTCAGCGTCAAGGCCGAGCTGTACGGCTCGCTCGGCGCCACCGGCAAGGGTCACGGCAGCGACAAGGCCGTGCTGCTCGGCCTTGAGGGCGAGCACCCGGACACCGTCGATACCGAAAGCATCCCCGCCCGCCTGAAGGCGATCCGCGACAGCGGCCAGCTGCGCCTGCTCGGCGAGCATGAGATCGAATTCGTCGAAAAACAGCACCTGGCGATGATCCGCAAGCCGCTGGCCTACCACCCCAATGGCATGATCTTCCGTGCCTTCGATGCGGCCGGGTTGCAGATCCGCAGCCGCGAGTACTACTCGGTGGGTGGCGGTTTCGTGGTCGATGAAGAGGCCGCCGGCCATGACCGCATCGTCGAGGACAGCACCGTGCTGCCCTACCCGTTCAAGACCGGCAAGCAGTTGCTCGGGCATTGCGCCGCGCAACAGTTTTCGTTCAGCCAGGTGATGCTGGCCAACGAAGCGGCATGGCGCCCCGAGGCCGAAACCCGCGCCGGGCTATTGCGCATCTGGCAGGTGATGCAGGACTGCGTCGAGGCCGGTTGCCGCCACGAGGGCATCCTGCCGGGTGGGCTGAAGGTCAAGCGCCGCGCGCCGGCGCTGTACCGCCAGCTCAGCCAGCACCCGGAAGCCAGCCTGCGCGATGCCCTGTCGGTGCTCGACTGGGTCAACCTTTACGCCCTGGCGGTGAACGAGGAAAACGCCTACGGCGGGCGCGTGGTCACGGCGCCGACCAATGGCGCGGCCGGCATCGTGCCCGCGGTGCTGCACTACTACATGCGCTTCGTCCCCGGCGCCAACGAGGATGGAGTGGTGCGCTTCCTGCTCACCGCAGCGGCGATCGGCATTCTGTACAAGGAGAACGCGTCGATTTCCGGCGCCGAGGTGGGCTGCCAGGGCGAGGTCGGCGTGGCCTGCTCGATGGCTGCCGGGGCCTTGTGCGAGGTGATGGGGGGGACCCCGCAGCAGGTGGAGAACGCCGCCGAGATCGGCATGGAACATAACCTGGGCCTGACCTGCGACCCCATCGGCGGGCTGGTCCAGGTGCCCTGCATCGAGCGCAACGCCATGGGCTCGGTGAAGGCGATCAATGCGGTGCGCATGGCCCTGCGCGGCGACGGGCAGCATTACGTCTCGCTCGACAAGGTCATCCGCACCATGCGCCAGACCGGCGCCGACATGAAAAGCAAATACAAGGAGACCGCCCGCGGCGGTCTGGCCGTCAACATCATCGAATGTTGACCCGAACAAAAACCAAGGAGTCACCGATGTCCGAAACACTGCTCAAGACCCCACTGCACGCCCTGCATCTCGAACTGGGCGCACGCATGGTGCCGTTCGCCGGCTATGACATGCCGGTGCAGTACCCGCTGGGGGTGCTCAAGGAGCACCTGCACACCCGCGAGCAGGCCGGCCTGTTCGACGTCTCGCACATGGGCCAGATCGTCCTGCGCGGCAGCGATGCGGCCCGCGCGCTGGAAACCCTGGTGCCAGTGGACATCATCGACCTGCCGGTGGGCATGCAGCGCTATGCCATGTTCACCAACGAACAAGGCGGCATTCTTGACGACCTGATGGTCGCCAACCTGGGGGACGACACCCTGTTCCTGGTGGTCAACGCCGCCTGCAAGGACCAGGACCTGGCCCACCTGCACAAGCATATCGGCGATCGCTGCGAGATCCAGCCGCTGTTCGAAGCGCGTGCCCTGCTCGCCCTGCAAGGCCCGGCGGCGGTCAAGGTGCTGGAACGCCTGGCGCCGGAAGTGGCCGGCATGACCTTCATGCAGTTCCGCCCGGTCACCTTGCTGGGCAGCGAATGCTTCGTCAGCCGCTCGGGCTACACCGGTGAAGACGGCTACGAGATCTCGGTACCGGCGACCGCCGCCGAAGCCCTGGCCCGCCGTCTGCTAGCCGAGCCGGAAGTGCAGCCGATCGGCCTCGGTGCGCGCGATTCGCTGCGCCTGGAAGCCGGCCTGTGCCTGTACGGCCACGACATGAATAGCGCCACCACGCCGATCGAGGCCAGCCTGCTGTGGGCGATCTCCAAGGTGCGCCGTGCCGACGGCGCGCGTGCAGGTGGTTTCCCCGGCGCCGCAGCCGTATTCGCCCAACAGCAACAAGGCGTTGCACGCAAGCGCGTAGGCCTGCTGCCGCAGGAACGCACCCCGGTGCGCGAGGGTGCCGAAATTGTCGACGGCACCGGCAAAATGGTTGGCCAGGTGTGCAGCGGTGGATTTGGCCCGACCCTCGGCGCACCGGTGGCGATGGGCTATGTCGATACCGAACATGCGGCACTGGACACGGCATTGTTCGCTGTCGTGCGTGGCAAGCAAGTTGCCCTTAAAGTCAGCAGAATGCCTTTCGTGGCACAGCGTTACTACCGCGGTTGATTGACGGTTTGGGCAGGTTCGGCATATTCGTTTCCGAACCTGCCCAATAACTTCTGAACATAGCGCCAGGCCAGGCGCCATGCCGCTTCGGGCAAATCGCTCAAGGCTTCGGAAAAGCCTGATTTTCACCCCGGCGCAGGGCTTGTTTTTCGCTCGACAGTTGGCGTAGAGTCACTGCACTGTGTTTGCATGGGTCGCAACAGTTCGTGACCTGGGCCAGTAGCCGCAATTTGCTACAACCCGTTCGACGTCTCTTACTTTCCTGCAACCCAGCCCAGTACTCTTTCACGTACATAACGTGTGAAAGAAACTGTCATCAAATTCAAGTTTCATAGGAAATAAGACAATGTCCCAACGTCAGAGCGGTACCGTCAAGTGGTTCAATGACGAGAAAGGTTTCGGTTTCATCACCCCTGAAAGCGGTCCGGATCTGTTCGTGCACTTCCGTGCCATTCAGGGCAACGGCTTCAAGAGCCTGAAAGAAGGCCAGAAAGTGACCTTCATTGCCGTGCAAGGCCAGAAAGGCATGCAGGCTGACGAAGTCATCGCAGAAGCCTGACTTCTTAAAAAAAGCCCCTGTGTTGACGCACAGGGGCTTTTTTGTGCCCGCAATTCCATAGAATGGGCCTTTGCCATCTGGAGCCGTCGTGCATGTCCAAGCCTTTGCTCAATCCCCAGGGTGAATTCCCCCCCGTCGGCCTGGGCCGCCGATTGGCAGCGATGTTCTATGACTTCCTGCTGTGCACCGCCCTGCTGATCGTGACCGCCGGTGCCTACAAGATGATCCAGATGGCGATCATCGGCGAAGCACGCATGCGCGAACTGACCGAGGCCGGCGCGCTGGATGGCGACCCACTGCTGTCGACCATCCTGCTGTTCGCGCTGTTCGGCTTCTTCGCCAAGTTCTGGACCCATGGCGGCCAGACCCTTGGCATGCAGGTATGGGGACTGCGCGTACAGAACGCCGATGGCAGCGCCATCAGCCTGTGGCAGGCGTTACTGCGTTTTGTGGTGTCGATCGCTTCATGGCTGTGCCTGGGGCTGGGCTTTATCTGGTCACTGTTCGACAAGCGCAAGCGCAGCTGGCACGACATCTACTCCGACACGCAGTTGGTGCGACTGCCAAAGCGTAAAAAGTGATTGGCCGCTCCTACAGAGGGTACAGTGAGCAGCCAATAAAAAAGCCGACCCAAGGGTCGGCTTTTTTATTGCTGTCACGTCATCAACCGGCCCGACGCAACATCCACACACCCGCCAGCGCACAGATCCCGGCCGGGATCAGTACCGCCAGCAACGGCGGAAAGCCGAACACCTGGCTCGACGGGCCAAGCAGGTCGCCGGCGATGCGGAACACGAAGCCCACCAGCACACCGGTGAACACGCGCTGGCCGAGAGTGACCGAACGCAGCGGCCCGAAGATGAAGGAGATCGCCATCAGCACCAGCGCTGCCGTCACCGCCGGTTGCAGCACCTTGGTCCAGAAGGCCAGCCAGTAACGGGCATTGTTCAGGCCCTGGTCGGAAAGGTAGTGGATGTAGTCCCACAGGCCAGTGATCGACAGCGACTCCGGCGCCAGCACCACGGTGTTGAGCAGCTCGGGGGTGACCGAGACATCCCACGGTTCCTGGGCGTTCTTCACCACTTCGGTGTGATCGCCACGGAAATAAGTGGTGCTCACATCGCTAAGCATCCAGCGGTTGTCGCTGTACTGGGCCTTGCGCGCAAAGCTCGAGGTGAGGATCTTGCGCTGGTCGTCGAAGCGGTAACGGGTGACACCCAGCAGCAGGCCGTTGGGCTGCACCGAGTTGATGTGCACGAACTCTTCGCCCTGGCGATGCCACATGCCGCGCTTGGAGCTTTGCGCCTCACCACCACCCTGGGCCAGCGAGCGGTCGGCCTGGGCCTTGTTCTCGGTAGCGGGGGCGACGTATTCGCCGATCAGCACGCCCACCAGCATCAGCACCAGCATGGGCTTCATCACCGCCCAGACGATGCGGCCAATGGATACACCGGCGGCACGCATGATGGTCAGTTCGCTGCTGCTGGCCAGGCTGCCCAGGCCGATCAGGCAGCCGATCAGCGCCGCCATCGGCAACATGTCGTAGAGCCGGCGCGGCGCGGTCAGCAGCACGTAGCTGCTGGCGTCCAGCACGGTGTAGGTGTCGCTCAGGTCGCTCATCTCATCGATGAAGGCGAACAGCGAAGCCAGACCGAGGATGATGCCCAGCACGGCAAGAATGGCCAGCAGCACGCTCTGGCCGATGTAGCGATCCAGTTTAACCACGGGCCACCTCCGCACGGCGCGCGGCGCGCTTGAGGCGCAGCGGCTCCCAGTACATCAGCCCCAGGCCGATGAGCAGGAACAGGCCATGGACCCACCAGATACCCAGTGAAATGGGCAACTTGCCCTTCTCAAGGGCGCCACGCACGGAAATCAGCATCGTCAGATAGGCCATGTACAGAAGAATCGCCGGCAGCAGCTTGAGGAAGCGGCCCTGGCGTGGGTTGACGCGGGACAGCGGTACCGCCAGCAGGGTCACGACGAACACCAGCAGCGGCAGCGACAGCCGCCACTGCAGTTCGGCGCGCTCACGCGTACCGTTCTGGCCGAGCAACTGGGAGGTGGGGATCGCTTCACGCTCGGTCACGTCTTCGGCGACTTCCGGCTTGGGCAGCAGCACACCGTAGGTGTCGTACTTGATCGCACGGTAGTCGGCCTGGCCGGGGTTGCCGTCATAGCGGTAGCCGTTCTCCAGCACCAGGTAGCGGTTGCCGTCGGCCTGCACTTCCTGGTGGCCCTTCTCGGCAACCAGCACCGAAGGCGCGCGGTCCTTGGTCTTGTCCTGGTTGAAGCGCTTCTCGGAGATGAACACCCCGGCCAGGTTTATACGGTCGTCGGACAGCTGCTCGGTGTAGGTCACCCGGGAGCCGTCACGCAGGGTCTGGAAACGGCCCGGCACCAGGGTGTCGAACTCGGTCAGCGCATCCTGCTGGGCAATGATCTTCTGCACCTGGGCCACGCCGAGCGGCGCCAGGCTCAGGCTCAGCCAGGCCACCAGCAGGGCGACCAGCGCCGCCGGCGCCATGGTCATTGCCAGCAGGCGTTGCTGGCTCATGCCCGTGGCCGAGAGCACGGTCATCTCGCTTTCGAGATAGAGCCGGCCATAGGCGAGCAGGATGCCGAGGAACAGGCCCAGGGGCAGGATCAGTTGCAGGAAACCCGGCAGGCGGTAGCCCATGATCAGGAACAGCACGCTCGGGTCGAGCACGCCCTGGGCGGCCTGGGCCAGGTACTTGATGAAGCGCCCGCTCATGATGATCACCAACAGCACGGCGCTGACGGCGCTCAAGGTCAGCAGGACCTCGCGGGACAGATAACGAAAGACGATCAAACCAGACACTCCTGGGTTGTCAGGGGCGGACAGCCATACGAACGATTCGCAACAGCCAGGACCAATGCCGGTTCGCCAAGGCGAACCTCCATGTAAAGTGCGCGCATTATCCTGTGATTGACGGCGCCTGTCACTTGGCCGCGCATGACAGAGCACATCGGGGTTGTCATGAAGGTTGCGCCAGGCTCAAACTGGCAGCTTTTCCGCTGGCCGGCAAAGGCCGCCAGCCCCGTATTCCGAGCGCCTGCGAAAGACAGCGCGCACTCACAGACCATTCGGGGATCCAGACATGGAACTGGTTGTAAAAAGCGTAGCCGCCGCATCCGTCAAGACCGCCACCTTGGTGGTGCCGGTGGGTGAGGGGCGCAAGCTCGGCAATATCGCCAAGGCCGTCGACCAGGCCACCGACGGCGCCATCAGTGCGCTGCTCAAGCGCGGTGACCTGGCCGGCAAGCCGGGCCAGACCCTGCTGCTGCACAGCCTGCCCGGCCTCAAGGCCGAGCGCGTGCTGCTGGTGGGCAGCGGCAAGGAAGAGGCGCTGGGTGACCGCGCCTGGCGCAAGCTGGTCGCCAGTGTCGCCGGCGTGCTCAAAGGCCTCGGCGGTACCGATGCGGTGCTGGCCCTGGACGATATCGCCGTGACCGCCCGTGACGGCCACTACGGCAAATACCGCCTGCTGGCCGAAACCCTGCTCGACGGCAACTACGTGTTCGACCGTTTCAAGAGCCAGAAGGCCGAGCCGCGTGCACTGAAGAAAGTCACCCTGCTGGCCGACAAGGCCGGCCAGGGCGAAGTGGAGCGCGCCGTCAAGCACGCCACCGCCATCGCCAGCGGCATGACCTTCACCCGTGACCTGGGCAACCTGCCGCCGAACATCTGTCACCCAAGCTTCCTCGCCGACCAGGCCAAGGAACTGGGCAAGGCGCACAAAGGCCTCAAGGTCGAAGTGCTGGACGAGAAGAAGATCAAGGACCTGGGCATGGGCGCGTTCTACGCCGTGGGCCAGGGCAGCGATCAGCCACCGCGTCTGATCGTGATGAACTATCAGGGCGGCAAGAAAGCCGACAAACCTTACGTACTGGTCGGCAAGGGCATCACTTTCGACACCGGCGGCATCAGCCTGAAGCCAGGTGCCGGCATGGATGAGATGAAGTACGACATGTGCGGCGCCGCCAGCGTGTTCGGCACGCTCAAGGCCGTGCTGGAACTGCAGTTGCCGATCAACCTGGTGTGCCTGCTGGCGTGCGCCGAGAACATGCCGAGCGGCGGCGCCACCCGCCCGGGCGACATCGTGACCACCATGAGCGGCCAGACCGTCGAGATCCTCAACACCGACGCCGAAGGCCGCCTGGTGCTGTGCGACACCCTCACCTACGCCGAGCGCTTCAAGCCCCAGGCGGTGATCGACCTGGCCACCCTGACCGGCGCCTGCATCGTCGCCCTGGGCAGCCACACCTCGGGCCTGATGGGCAACAACGACGAATTGATCGGCCAGTTGCTGGACGCCGGCAAGCGCGCCGACGACCGCGCCTGGCAGCTGCCGCTGTTCGACGAGTACCAGGAGCAACTGGACAGCCCATTCGCCGACATCGCCAACATCGGCGGCCCCAAGGCCGGCACCATCACCGCCGGCTGCTTCCTGTCGCGCTTCGCCAAGGCCTACCACTGGGCACACCTGGACATCGCCGGCACCGCCTGGATCAGCGGCGGCAAGGACAAGGGGGCCTCGGGCCGCCCGGTGCCACTGCTGACCCAGTACCTGCTCGACCGCGCCGGCGCCTGATGGCGCACGGTCAGTGGCGCCTGCTGGCGCCACTGGCTGGCGAAACCAACCATGAGCAAAGTCGACTTCTATATCCTGCCCACCGACTCGCTGTCGGCGCGGCTGGATTTTGCCTGCAAGCTGTGCGAGAAGGCCTGGCGCCTCGGCCACCGGGTCTACCTGCACTGCCAGGACGAGGCGCAACGCCACGAACTGGACCTGCTTCTTTGGCAGTTCAAGGGCGAGGCCTTCGTGCCCCACGACCACGCCGAACTGCACCAGGACGCCCGCGTGGCGCTGGGCATCGGCAGCGAGGCCGGCGAGCACCGTGACCTGCTGATCAACCTGGGCGGCGATGTGCCCGGGTTCGCCAAGCAGTTCGAGCGAGTCGCCGAAATCGTCGTCGAGGCACCGGCGATCCGCCAGGCCGCCCGAGAACGATTCCGTTTCTACCGCGAACAGGGCTATGCTCTGCAAGACCACCGCTTACAGCGACTCTGACGACGATGGATAAGCAGCTGAACTCCCTCACCCATTCCGCCCACCTGCTCGACGATCTCGAATCGATTCGCGAACTGCTAGGTGACGCCAACCTGCAACCGCCGCTGCTGACCGAGACGGTTGAGCAGATTCCACTGTTGCTCGATGAGCCCGCCGGCGCACAGCCAGTCGCCCAGGCGACAGCCGCTGCGGCCCCAGAAGAGGATGCCCAGCCCCGCCGCCAGGACACCCTGCTGCACCTGGACGCCGAACTGCGTGCCGCCGCCGCGCAGATCATGCAGGACGTGATCAACGACTTCACCCCGCATATCGAGACCGAGATCAAGCGCCGGCTGGATGCGCGCCTGGAACGCCTGCTCAAGCGCTCCGAATAAGCTGCCCCTTTCAGCGCCTTCTTCGCGGGTAAACCCGCTCCCACAGGTACAGCGCTGTCCTTGAGTGCAGCACTGTACCTGTGGGAGCGGGTTTACCCGCGAAAAGCCTCACTCGGTGCAATGTCACTACACCGTGTCCCCTGCCGTCTCGCCGTTGTATACTTCCCGGCTTTCCTGAACAAATGCCATAGGGTCCCGCCGCGCATGGACAAGACCTACCAGCCGCACGCCATCGAAACTTCCTGGTACAACACTTGGGAGTCCGAGAACTACTTCGCCCCACAAGGTGCAGGCGAGTCCTACACCATCATGATCCCGCCGCCGAACGTCACCGGTAGCCTGCACATGGGTCATGGCTTCAACAATGCGATCATGGACGCCCTGATCCGCTTCCGCCGCATGCAGGGCCGCGACACCCTGTGGCAGCCAGGCACCGACCACGCCGGTATCGCCACCCAGATGCTCGTTGAGCGCCAGCTGGAAGCCAAAGGCCAGAACCGCCACGACCTGGGCCGCGACAAGTTCCTGGAGAAGGTCTGGGAGTGGAAGGATCAGTCCGGTGGCAACATCAGCCGCCAGATCCGCCGCCTGGGCTCTTCGGTGGACTGGAGCCGCGAGCGCTTCACCATGGACGACGGCCTGTCGGACGCGGTCAAGGAAGCCTTCGTGCGCCTGCATGAAGACGGCCTGATCTACCGCGGCAAGCGCCTGGTCAACTGGGACACCAAGCTGCACACGGCGATCTCCGACCTCGAAGTGGAAAACCACGACGAGAAAGGCCACCTGTGGAACCTGCGCTACCCGCTGGCCGACGGCGCCAAGACCGCCGAAGGCAAGGACTACCTGGTGGTCGCCACCACCCGTCCGGAAACCCTGCTGGGTGACGCCGCCGTGGCCGTCAACCCGAACGACGAGCGCTACCAGGCGCTGATCGGCAAGTTCGTCAAGCTGCCGCTGGTCGGCCGCCTGATCCCGATCATCGCCGACGACTACTGCGACCCCGAGTTCGGCACCGGCTGCGTGAAGATCACCCCGGCCCACGACTTCAACGACTATGAAGTCGGCAAGCGCCACAACCTGCCGCTGCTGAACATCTTCGACAAGAATGCGATGGTGCTGGCCAGTGCCCAGGCGTTCAACCTCGATGGCAGCGTCAACGAGCAGATCGATACCAGCCTGCCCGCGCAGTACGCCACCCTCGATCGTTTTGTCGCGCGCAAACAGATCGTTGCCGACCTCGACGCCCAGGGCCTGCTGGTCAGCATCGACGATCACGCCCTGAAAGTACCGAAGGGCGACCGTTCCGGCACCGTCATCGAGCCGTGGCTGACCGACCAGTGGTACGTGTCCACCAAGCCGCTGGCCGAACCGGCCATTGCCGCCGTGGAAGACGGCCGTATCCAGTTCGTGCCGAAACAGTACGAGAACATGTACTTCTCCTGGATGCGTGACATTCAGGACTGGTGCATCAGCCGCCAGCTGTGGTGGGGCCACCGCATCCCGGCCTGGTACGACGAGGCTGGCCAGGTCTATGTCGGCCGCGACGAGGCCGAAGTGCGCGCCAAGCACAACCTGGGCAGCGATGTGAAACTGCGCCAGGACGACGACGTGCTCGACACCTGGTTCAGCTCGGGCCTGTGGACCTTCTCCACCCTGGGCTGGCCGGAACAGACCGAGTTCCTCAAGAAGTTCCACTCCACCGACGTGCTGGTCACCGGCTTCGACATCATTTTCTTCTGGGTCGCCCGGATGATCATGCTGACCATGCACCTGATCAAGAACGAAGACGGCACCCCGCAGGTCCCGTTCAAGACCGTGTACGTGCACGGCCTGGTGCGTGATGGCCAGGGCCAGAAGATGTCCAAGTCCAAGGGCAACGTGCTCGACCCGCTGGACATCGTCGACGGCATCACCCTCGACGCCCTGCTGGAAAAACGCACCAGCGGCATGATGCAGCCCAAGCTTGCCGAGAAGATCGCCAAGCAGACCAAGGCCGAGTTCCCCGAAGGTATCGCCAGCTACGGCACCGACGCCCTGCGCTTCACCTTCTGCTCGCTGGCCTCCACCGGCCGTGACATCAAGTTCGACATGGGCCGTGTCGAGGGTTACCGCAACTTCTGCAACAAGATCTGGAACGCCGCCCGCTACGTGCTGGACAAGGGCGAGGACTGCGGCCAGAACGGCGAGGCCTACGAGCTGTCGCTGGCTGATCGCTGGATCATCTCGCAGCTGCAGCGCACCGAAGCCGAAGTGACCCGCCAGCTCGAGCAGTTCCGCTTCGACCTGGCCAGCCAGGCGCTGTACGAGTTCATCTGGAACCAGTACTGCGACTGGTACCTGGAGCTGTCCAAGCCGGTGCTGTGGGACGAGAACGCCCCGGTCGAGCGCGCCCGCGGCACCCGTCGCACCCTGGTGCGCGTGCTGGAAGTGGCGCTGCGCCTGGCCCACCCGTTCATGCCGTTCATCACCGAAGAAATCTGGCAGCGCATCGCACCGCTGGCTGGCATCGACGGCAAGACCATCATGCTGCAGCCGTGGCCAGAAGCGAACGAGAGCCGCATCGACGCCGCCGCCGAAGGCGACATCGAATGGCTCAAGGAGCTGATGGTCGGCCTGCGCAACATCCGCGCCGAGATGAACATCGGCCCGGGCAAGCCGCTGCCGCTGTTCCTGAAGAACGCCAACGCCGACGACCAGCGTCGCCTGCAGGAGAACGAAGCCCTGCTGAAGAAACTGGCCAAGGTCGAGTCGTTCACCGTGCTGGGCGAACAGGACGAAGCACCGCTGTCGGCCACCGCGCTGGTCGGTGACCTGCAAGTGCTGGTACCGATGGCCGGCCTGATCGACAAGGACGCTGAGCTTGCACGCCTGAACAAGGAAATCCAGCGCCTGCAGGGCGAAGTCCAGCGCGTGGGCGGCAAGCTGTCCAACGCTGCCTTCGTCGACAAGGCCCCGCCTGCCGTGATCGAAAAAGAGCGCGCCAAGCTGGCCGAGTCGGAACAGGCCCTGGCCAACTTCACCGAGCAGCATGCGCGGATCGCTGCGCTGTAACATTCAGTGAAGCTATCGCGGGGCAAGCTCGCTCCCACGGGATCCGCACCGGACTCGTGGGAGCGGGCTTGCCCCGCGATGCTTTTCAGGACCGAAACCATGACCGACAAACCCACCCTGCACCCCCGCAACCGTCACCAGGGCCGCTATGACTTCCCGGCACTGATCAAGGCCCATCCGGACCTCGCCCGCTTCACCATCACCAACCCCTACGGCAAACCCAGCATCGACTTCGCCAACCCCGAAGCCGTGCGGGTGTTCAACCGTGCGCTGCTCAAGGCCCAGTACGGCATCCAGCACTGGGACATCCCGGCCGACTACCTGTGCCCGCCGATCCCGGGCCGCGCCGACTACATCCATGTGGCCGCCGACCTGCTGGCCGCCGACAACGCCGGCGAGGTGCCACGCGGCGCCCAGGTGCGCGTGCTGGACATCGGCGTGGGTGCCAACTGCATCTACCCGCTGCTCGGCCACAGCGACTACCGCTGGCGCTTCACTGGCTCCGACATCGACCCGATCGCCCTGGCCTCGGCCAAGGCCATCGTCCAGGCCAACCAACTGGACAAGGCCATCGGCCTGCGCCTGCAAGCCGAGCGCAAGAAAATCCTCAGCGGCTTGTTGCAGGAGGGCGAGCGCTTCGACCTGACCCTGTGCAACCCGCCCTTTCATGCCTCGCGCGAAGAAGCCACCCGCGGCAGCCAGCGCAAATGGAAGAACCTCGGCAAGCAGGACCCCAAGCGCAAGCTGCCGGTGCTGAACTTTGGCGGGCAGAACAACGAACTGTGGTGCGAAGGCGGCGAGATCCGTTTCGTCAGCCAACTGATCGATGAAAGCGTGCAGTACGCAGCGCAAGTGCTGTGGTTCACCAGCCTGGTATCCAAGGCCAGCAACCTGCCGGGCATCGAGGCGGCGCTGAAGAAGGCCGGAGTGAAGGCCTTGCATGTCGTCGAGATGGGCCAGGGGCAGAAGCAGAGCCGCATGGTCGCGTGGAGCTTCCATGACGACGAGGCGCGCAAGGGCTGGCTGACCAAGCGCTGATCTTTCTGTGGGAGCCGGCTTGCCGGCGATCCAGGCGACACGATGGAGGGCACCGGCAAGCCGGCTCCCACAAGCACAAAAAAACCGCGCCCG
Organism: Pseudomonas oryziphila; assembly: GCF_003940825.1. Lineage (NCBI taxonomy): Bacteria > Pseudomonadati > Pseudomonadota > Gammaproteobacteria > Pseudomonadales > Pseudomonadaceae > Pseudomonas > Pseudomonas oryziphila. The sequence continues at coordinate 4,847,142 of NZ_CP034338.1, forward strand.
GGCAAGCCGGGCGCGGTCTCGTCAACGCAGCAACAATTACTTGTTGATGGCGTCGTTCAGCGACTTGGCCGGAACGAACTTGACGACTTTCTTGGCAGCGATTTCGATGGCAGCGCCAGTCGAAGGGTTGCGGCCGGTACGGGCAGGACGCTCGGAGACTTTCAGCTTGCCGATGCCTGGCAGGGTGATTTCGGCGCCGTTTTCCAGTTGGTCGGCGACGATCTGGCCCAGTTGCTCCAGGGCGTTGCGCGCGGTGGTTTTTGGCGCGTCGATGGCTTCAGCGATATCGGCAATCAGTTGGTCTTTGGTCAGTGCCATGGTGGTGTTCCTTCCCTATCAAATCAGAGGTTGTGCAGCGTGCTTGGTCGGTGGTCGGGCCAGCCCGGGACAATCCAGAGGCCGCGTCGATCGCGTATGTAGATGCGCAAATCGGCGTTTGGTTCGAAACCCCGCCAGCACGCTGCCAGCAATGCGCCACTCAAGGGGCGCAAGACCGCGCAAAGCTACCACAGGAATCGATAAATATCCGCTGTCGACACTGATTTTGTGCAGGTTTTTCGGGGGTTTAAGGAAAAAACGCACAAAAATGAACAAAAAACGAACAACCGCCATTTCTGCCAACATCTGGCCACTGCATCGCCCCCACCCTGAGGTAAACTGAGCGACTTTGCAGCGCGGCCTCGCCCCCGCTTACATCACAGAGAATTCCATGCCAATCCGTCATTGCATCGTTCACCTGATCGACAAGAAGCCCGATGGCAGCCCCGCTGTACTGCATGCGCGCGACAGCGAACTGGCGGCCTCGGATGCCATCGAAAACCTGCTGGCCGACCTCAACGACAGCTACAACGCCAAGCAAGGCAAAGCCTGGGGCCTGTTCCATGGCGAATCGGGCGCCTACCCGTTCAGCGGCTGGCTCAAGCAGTACCTGGAACAGGAAAAGGACTTCACCAGCTTCAGCCGCGTCGCCGTCGAGCACCTGCAGAAGCTGATGGAAGAATCCAACCTGTCCACCGGCGGCCACGTCTTGTTCGCCCACTATCAGCAGGGCATGACCGAGTACCTGGCAATCGCCCTGCTGCACCACAGCGAAGGCGTGGCGGTGAACGCCGAACTCGACGTGACGCCATCGCGCCACCTCGACCTTGGCCAGCTGCACCTGGCCGCGCGGGTGAATCTGTCCGAGTGGAAGAACAACCAGAACTCCAAGCAGTACATCTCGTTCATCAAGGGCAAGAACGGCAAGAAAGTCTCGGATTACTTCCGTGACTTCATCGGTTGCCAGGAAGGCGTGGACGGCCCGGGCGAAACCCGCACCCTGCTCAAGGCCTTCAGCGATTTCGTCGAGAAGGAAGACCTGCCGGAAGAATCCGCCCGGGAAAAGACCCAGACCCTGGTCGACTACGCCACCTCACAGACCAAGATGGGCGAGCCGATGGGCCTCGAAGAGCTGTCCAGCCTGATCGACGAGGACCGCCCACAGGCGTTCTTCGATCACATCCGCAACAGTGACTACGGCCTGTCGCCGGAAATCCCCGCCGATAAACGCACGCTCAATCAGTTCCGCCGTTTCACCGGGCGGGCCGAAGGGCTGTCGATCAGCTTCGAGTCGCACCTGCTGGGTTCGAAGATCGAGTATGACGAGGAAGCGGGGACGCTGGTGATCAAGGGGCTGCCGACGCAGTTGGTCGATCAGCTGAAGCGGCGCAAGGACTGAACATACGCTGTGGGAGCAACTGTCTTACTGTAGGAGCGGCCTTGTGTCGCGATTGGGTCGCGAAGCGGCCCCAGTTTTCAGCAACGCAACAAAAATCGCCGGGGCTGCTGCGCAGCCCTTTCCGACCGGTCCGGCGCCCCGGCAAGGCCGCTCCTACAGTTGTCGTGCAATACATGTGGGAGCGGGTTTACCCGCGAAGCAGGCAACACGGCGGATGGCACCGGCTTTGCCGGTGTTCGCGGGTAAACCCGCTCCCACAAATCAGTGCGCTGAGGTTTCGCAATAGGAGGCAACAAGCGCCTCCTTGGCCTTCTTGCGCAGCTTCTTCACCAGGCGCTCCTGGCGCAGCGCTTCGCCTTTGTCCGGCCACTGCTCCACGTACACCAGCGCCTGCGCCGGGCTGGTCTTGAAGTAACGTGCGCCCTGCCCCTTCTGGTGCTTGATGAAGCGCCGCTGCGGATCATCGCTGATGCCGCAGTACAGCGAGCCATTGGCGGCCCGCACCAGGTAGACGTACCAGGGTTTGCACTCGACGGTGGAAGGTATCTCGCTCACGGCTCGATTCGATACAGCTGAAGATGGCCGCCAGCTTACCCGCTCAGCGCGCCTGCTGGAACGCCCGCAGCCCTTTGAAGGCTTGCTGGCGAACCTTGTTCTGCAGCATCGGCGACCAGCCAAGCAACACCCCCGGCATGCCCAACGCCTGGCGCGACCAGCGCCACAGGTCAAAGCTGTCGTCGTGCTGGCAGATCAGCCCGTCGCGGATCACGAAACGCGCCTGGATATCGTTGACCACTACCCGCCCGGTCTGGCTGAACAGGTAGGTTGCCACCCAGTGGGCCTCGCCGCCGCGCTCATCGCTGCGAACGTTGTCGAAGGTCAGGGTGAAGTCCTTGGCGCGGCGGGTGAGCATCCGCCACATATCGCCGGCATCCTGACCGCGCAAGGTGCCGAACACCGGGTCGCTGAAGGCGATGTCGTCGCTGTAGCAGGCCACCATGGCCTCGGCATCCAGGCGCTGGAAGGCCTGGTAGAAACGGGTGATCAGGGCGCTGTTGGCATCGCTCATGGAGTGGTCCTGCGAAGATACGGAACCCGCACGATACTGCCTGGCTCGCAGCAGTACCATGCCCATTCGCGCCGTGAATGATGATCGCGGGCGGCGTGCTCTACACCCGCTCGCTGCTGACCTGCACATGCAGGGCCCGCCCGGCGCCCAGCCCGAACGCGATAGCCCCTATCCCCAGCACTGCGAAGATCCAGCCCAGGGCATCCCAGCCCCCGGTCAGGTCATGCACCAGGCCGACGGCGAAGGGACCGGTGGACGCCAGGGTGTACCCCACCCCTTGGGCCATGCTCGACAGGTTGGCAGCCACGTGCGCATCCCTGGAGCGCAACACGATCAGGGTCAAGGCCAGGGCAAAGGTGCCGCCCTGGCCCAGCCCCAGCAGCACCGCCCAGCCCCACAGCCCGTCAATAGGCGCGTAGAGGCAGCCGAACAGGCCGGCCAGGGTTACCAGCATCACCACCACGATAGCCAACCGCTGGTCCTTGCCACGGGTCGCCAGCCACGGCGCGCTCAGTGAGCTGATCAGTTGCACCAGCACCGATCCCGACAGCACCAGGCCTGCCTCGGTCGGGCTCAGGCCTCGGCCCACCAGGATCGAGGGCAGCCAGCCGAAGACAATGTAGGCCAGCGACGACTGCAAGCCCATGTACAGCGTCACCTGCCAGGCCAGTGGGTCACGCCACAGCCCGCGTACCCGATACGCCACCTTATGCAGGCCGTGGCCCTGTTGTGCCTGGGGCAGCCAGACCAGCATCGCCAACAGCGCCGGCAGCATCCAGAAACCCAGGCCCAGCGCCCAGCTGTCATCGAAGTGCTGGCTCAGCGGCACGGTTGCGCCGGCGGCCAGCGCCGCCCCCAGGCACAAGGCCATGGTGTAGACCCCAGTCAGGGTGCCGGCATGTTGCGGGAAGTCGCGCTTGACGATACCCGGCAGCAGCACACCGATGATGCCGATGCTCGCCCCCGCCATCAGGCTGCCGAGGAACACCCCCGTCACGCCCAGTGCGCTGCGCACCAGGATGCCCAGGGCCAGGGTGAGGAGGATCCCGAGGATCACCCGCTCGCTGCCGAAGCGCCGTGCCAGGATCGGCGCCAGCGGCGCGAACAGCCCCAGGCAGAGCACCGGCAAGGTGGTCAGCAAGCCCGCTTGCGAGGCGTTGAGGCCGAGGCTTTGCGAGACCTGGCCCAGCGCCGGCGCCATGCTCGACAGGGCCGGGCGCAGGTTCAGTGCTACCAGCACCAGGCCCAGCAACAGCAGCCAGGGCCGGCGCAACAGCACCGGCTGTTGCTGCACTTGCTCGTCGTCAGCCTCGGCGTCGATGAGCAGTTCGTCGAGCTCCGCTTCGCGGGGAGTCGTGTCGCGTGTCATAGGTTCGGCCATGGCCGTCTCCCGTTCAGGATTCGATAAGGGTTCGGCTCAGGCGCTTGGCCAGTTCCGGGTCGCGCTGTGCGACGGCGTCGAGAATCTGCTCATGCAGGTCGAACACCGCCTGGCAACGGGGGACGGTGGTCATGTTGTGCTGCAGGGCGGCGGCCGCCACGCCGGAGAAGTAGCGGTAGAGTTCGCTGAGCGCCGGGTTGTGGGCGGCATCCACCAGGCGCTGGTGGAAATTGATGTCGCATTCGACGTAGGCGTCCACGTCCCCCTGGAAGTGCGCCGCGCTGTGCTGCAGGGCTTGGCGCAGTTCGCGCAGGTCCTGTTCGGTGCGGCGCAGCGCCGCCAGGCCGATGGCTTCGGCTTCGAGGATGTGGCGGGTTTCGCGGGCGTGCTCGACGGTGCAATGGGCCATGGCCTGCACGGCTTGCAGGGGGTCCTGAGCGGTGCGCAGGTAGCTGCCGTCGCCTTGGCGGATTTCGACCAGGCCGCTGAAGGCCAGGACGCGCATGGCTTCGCGCACGGTGTTGCGGCTGATGCCGAGGTCGCTGGCCAGTTCGGGTTCGGTGGGCAGGCGCTGGCCTATCGACCAAGTGCCTTGGGCAATGCGATCGCGGAGCTGGTCGACGGCTTGCTCGACCAGGGAGCGTTTGATCAGGAGGGTCACCTGGGCACGTCCAGTCATCGGATGAATTTTTGGGGTGGTGGGACGATAGCGGGTTGGGGTGGGGGTGGCAAGGTTCGGGTTCGGCGTTCGGCGTTCGGCGTTCGGCGTTCGGCGTTCGGCGTTCGGCGTTCGGCGTTCGGCGTTCGGCGTTCGGCGTTCGGCGTTCGGCGTTCGGCGTTCGGCGTTCGGGTTTCAGGGTGTTGGTTTTTGTAGATGTATGCGCATTCAGCGGCGATGGCGACTTTTAGTCACCTTTCCGCCCTTACGGCGGCCTACTTTGGTCTTGGCCAAAGTAGGCAAAGCCGCCCGCTCCCATCATACGGCCCCTGCGCTGCGCTCCGGGGTCCCCTCGCTCCGGTGCCTTCCGGGCCCGCGCGGCCTACGACTTGCTGCGCAAGTCTACATCTCGCGCCTTCGGCTTACGCCGAAGGGTGCTGCGCACCAGGGCCCTACAGTCACCTCCACTCGGCCTCCTGAAGTCGCAATTTGTGTTGCCTGGACTATTGCGCGCTTAGAAGCAAAAGCAAAAACAGATCAAGAGCAGATCAAGAGCAGTGATACGGCTATCTAGGTTTGGCTGTTGTTTATGTGTTGTTTATTCGGGCCCTATCGCCGGCAAGCCGGCTCCCACAGGTGCCGCGCAAGGCTGAAAGTTCGCACTAACCTGTGGGAGCTGGCTTGCCAGCGATTGCAATCCTGAGTTCCCAACCCATCCAACTAGCGTCAGCTAACGCCAGCCCAGGCGCCGCCCCTAACTTCGCGACTTCAGGAGGCTGAGCGCAGGCGTCTGGAGGGCCCTGGTGCGCAGCACCCTTCGGCGTAGCCGAAGGCGCGAGATGTAGACTTGCGCAGCAAGTCGGAGGCCGCGCGGGCCCGGAGGACGCCGGAGCGAAGGGACCCGGAGCGCAGCGGAGGGCCGTATGAATGGAGCGAGCGGTTTTTGGTTACTTTTTTCCAAGAAAAAAAGTAACCCGCCGTAAGGGCGGAAGGGACTGTCAGATTTTTTGTGTGCGGGCCGGTAATGGCCTGCCGCTAGGCAGGCCCTGATTCTCACCAGGTTGGCCTGATGAACCGATCTCCATACAGAATCGCAAATTGATTCATCGCGCTTTTCCAGTCATGGGCCGGTTTTCCCCAATTGGCTGTGATGTTGCGCAATCCCAGCCAAATCAGTTTGGTCGCTGCATCATCATTCGGGAAATGTCCGCGAGTCTTGATGACCTTGCGTAGCTGGGCATTGATGCTCTCGATGGCGTTGGTGGTATAGATCACCTTTCGGATGGCGGGCGGGAAAACAAAGAATGGAATCACGCGATCCCAAGCCCGTCGCCAAGCAGCCACCACCGTCGGATATTTCTCGCCCCACGGCCCGTTCTCAAACTCATCGAGTGCTTGCTCTGCCGCTTCAGCATTGATGGCTTGGTAAATCGGCTTCAGCTCCTTGGCCAGAGCCCGCCGCTTGTCCCAGGCCGCGTAGTCGAGGCTGTTGCGGATCAGGTGCACGATGCACGTCTGCAGCGTCGTTTCTGGAAACACTGCGCTGAGGGCCTCTGGCATGCCTTTGAGGCCATCGGTCACGGCAATCAGCACATCTTCGACGCCACGCTTCTTGAGGTCGTTAAAGACCTTCATCCAGAACTTCGCACCCTCGGTGTTCTCGATCCAGATGCCCAGGATATCGCGCGTCCCGTCGGGGAGAACGCCCAGGGCCAAGTAAATGGCCTTGTTGCGAACCAGACCTTCTTCGCGGATCTTCACCCGCAGCGCATCGAAGAAAATGACCGGGTACATCGGCTCCAGTGGCCGCTGTTGCCACGCGCCAATCTCTTCCATGACCTCGTCTGTCACAGAGCTGATGAAATCGGGTGAAACGTCGGTTCCATACTGCTCGGACAGGAAGGCCCGGATCTCTCTGACCGTCATTCCACGGGCGTACATGGCGATGATTTTGTCATCGAATCCGGTGTAACGGCGCTCATGCTTGGGGATCAGAATGGGCGAGAAGCTGCCGTCACGGTCCCGAGGGATATCCAGCCGTAGCGGGCCATCGCCTGTCAGCACTGTCTTGCCACTCGTGCCATTGCGCTGGTTGGTCTCATCCTCTGGGCGCTGCGCGCCCGGAGGATAGCCCAGGTGATGGCCAAGTTCGGCGTTCAGGGCCCGCTCGATCAACGCTTTCTTGAAGGCGGCAGAAGCCTCTTCGATAGCCTCTGCGGTCATCAGTGGGGTTGCGGAAAACTGTTCAAGCAGCTCTTTCGGGACCTTCGGTAACTCTCGAAGCGATTTCTTTTTGGTTGGCATGCATGCACCTCTTACTCATGGTATGCCCGAACACAAAATTTCTGACACCCTCGGGCGGAAAGGTGACTACGCGTCGACATCACAAATGAATGCGCATAAAACTTTCAAAACAACAACAACAACAACAACAACAACAACAACAACAACAACAACAACAACAACAACAACAACAACAACAACAACAAAGGGCGAATCAGGAGAAAACCAACCAACCCCCAATTCGCCCCAGCATCAACAACTCAAATCAACTCAAATCAATCAAGCGCATCAAGCAACGCCTGATTCATCTCCGGCGTCCCAACCGTAATCCGCAAGAACTGCGCAATCCGCGCCTGCTTGAAGTGCCGCACAATAACCCCCTGCTCCCGCAGCCGCGCCGCAATCCCCGCCGCATCCTGCTGCGGATGCCGGGCAAAGATGAAGTTCGCCGCCGAAGGCAACACCTCGAACCCCCGCGCCTGCAACGCCGCAACCAACACCTCACGGCTCTCGACCACCTTGCGGCACGTCTCGTCAAAGTACTCGCGATCCTCGAACGCCACCGCAGCCCCGACAATCGCAGCCCGATCCAACGGGTAAGAGTTGAAGCTGTTCTTGATCCGCTCCAGCGCCTCGATCAGGTCAGCATGCCCCACCGCCAGGCCAACCCGCAGGCCAGCCAGCGAACGCGACTTGGACAGCGTCTGCGTCACCAGCAGGTTGTCATAGCGATCAACCAGGCTGATGGCCGTCTCGCCACCAAAGTCGATGTACGCCTCGTCCACCACCACTACCGAATCCCGATTGGCCTGCAGCAGCTGCTCCACGGCCTCAAGCGGCAGCAGGCAACCGGTCGGTGCATTGGGGTTGGGGAAGATGATCCCGGCGTTCGGCTTGTTGTAGTCCGAAACGCGAATCTGGAACTGCTCGTCCAGCGCCACCTGCTCGTAGGGGATGCCGTACAGGCCGCAGTACACCGGGTAGAAGCTGTAGCTGACGTCCGGGAACAGCAACGGCGCATCGTGCTGGAACAGGCCGTGGAAGATGTGCGCCAGCACCTCGTCCGAGCCGTTGCCGACAAACACCTGCGCCGGGGTGACGCCATAGTACTCGGCCACCGCCTGCTTGAGCCGGTCACCATTCGGGTCCGGGTACAGGCGCAGGTTGTCGTTCAACTCGCCACGCATGGCCTCCAGCGCCTTGGGCGATGGGCCATAGGGGTTCTCGTTGGTGTTGAGCTTGACCAGTTTGGCCAACTTGGGCTGCTCGCCCGGCACGTAGGGCACCAAGTCCTTGACGAAGGGACTCCAGAAACGACTCATGCTCAATTCCCCTTCTCGGTGAGGATGCGGTATTCGGCGCTGCGGGCGTGGGCGGTCAACGACTCGCCACGGGCCAGTACCGAAGCGGTGTGGCCAAGCTCGGATGCGCCCTGCTCGGAACAGAAGATGATCGACGAGCGCTTCTGGAAGTCATACACGCCCAGTGGCGAGGAGAAGCGCGCGGTGCCGGAGGTCGGCAGTACGTGGTTGGGGCCGGCGCAGTAGTCGCCCAGCGCCTCGCTGGTGTGACGGCCCATGAAGATCGCGCCGGCGTGGCGGATCTGCGGCAGCCAGGCCTGCGGGTCGGCCACCGACAACTCCAGGTGTTCCGGGGCGATGCGGTTGGCCACTTCAATGGCCTGTTGCATGTCGCGCACCTGGATCAGGGCGCCACGACCGTTGATCGACTTTTCGATGATCTCGGCGCGCTCCATGGTTGGCAGCAGCTTGTCGATGCTGGCGGCAACGCGATCGAGGAACTCGGCATCGGGGCTGACCAGGATGGCCTGGGCATCTTCATCGTGTTCGGCCTGGGAGAACAGGTCCATGGCGATCCAGTCCGGATCGGTCTGGCCATCGCACACCACCAGGATCTCCGACGGGCCGGCGATCATGTCGATACCAACCTGGCCAAATACATGGCGCTTGGCGGTGGCCACGTAGATGTTGCCCGGGCCGACGATCTTGTCCACCTGCGGCACGCTTTCGGTGCCGTAGGCCAGGGCCGCGACGGCCTGGGCGCCACCAACGGTGAACACCCGGTCGACGCCGGCGATGCAGGCAGCGGCCAGCACCAGCTCATTGACCTCGCCACGCGGGGTCGGCACCACCATGACCACTTCAGCGACACCCGCGACCTTGGCTGGAATCGCGTTCATCAGCACCGACGAGGGGTACGACGCCTTGCCGCCCGGCACGTAAAGGCCGGCACGGTCCAGCGGGGTGACCTTCTGGCCAAGCACGGTGCCGTCGGCTTCGGTGTACTGCCAGGAGTCCTGCTTCTGCCGCTCGTGGTACAGACGCACGCGGTTGGCGGCTTTCTCCAGCGCTTCACGCTGCACCGGGGTGATGCGGGTCAGCGCCAGCTCCAGGCGGGCACGGTCGAGGATCAGGTCATCGATGGTCTTGGCGTCGACACCGTCGAAGCGCTGGGTGAATTCGACCAGCGCTGCGTCACCGCGCTCGCGCACGGCCTTGATGATGTCGAGCACGCGCTGGTTGACCGCGTCATCGGACACACTTTCCCAGCTCAGCAGATGATCCAGATGTCGGGCGAAATCCTGATCAGCGGCGTTGAGACGGGCAATTGCAGTGGACACGGTCATGGCGAGGGCCTCGATTATTAGCGAATGCTCAGGCGCCCTAGGCTACCAGTCCATCCGCGCGGGCACCTGAGAAAGAAGGCTATGACGCGGATAGACGGGCGCGACAGCGAAGGTCGCGCGCAGAAGTCAGCCGCGGTGTCGCGATTCGACGGCGTTGCGCAGGGTGTCGATCAGGCTTTGAATACGGGCGTGCTGCATTTTCATCGAGGCCTTGTTCACCACCAGGCGCGAACTGATCGTGGCGATCAGCTCCTGGGGTTCGAGGCCATTGGCACGCAGGGTGTTGCCGGTGTCGACCACGTCGATGATCTTGTCGGCGAGGTTGATCAGCGGCGCCAGCTCCATCGAGCCGTACAGCTTGATGATGTCGACCTGGCGGCCCTGTTCAGCGTAATAACGCTTGGCCACGTTGACGAACTTGGTCGCCACACGCAGACGGCCCTTGGGCTCAGGGGCACCGGTGACGCCAGCGGTCATCAGCTTGCATTGGGCAATCTGCAGGTCCAGGGGCTCGTACAGGCCCTGGCCGCCGTATTCCATCAGCACGTCTTTGCCGGCTACACCGAGGTCGGCGGCGCCATGCTCGACATAGGTCGGCACGTCGGTGGCTCGCACGATGAGCAGGCGCACGTCGTCCTGCGTGGTGGGGATGATCAGCTTGCGGCTCTTGTCCGGGTTCTCGGTCGGCACGATACCGGCCTCGGCCAGCAGTGGCAGGGTATCGTCGAGAATACGGCCTTTGGATAGCGCGATGGTCAACATGGGAAACGTCGGTCCTTAAGCGGCTACAGCCGGCCAGGCAGTGAGCCTGGCCGGTATTCGATTCGGTAGGCGCGTCCGTGCGCCTGCAGGCTACTAGCCCGGTACGCGACGGATCTTCGCGCCCAGCATCTGCAGCTTCTCCTCGATGCACTCGTAACCACGGTCGATGTGGTAGATGCGATCGATCAGGGTGTCACCTTCAGCGACCAGCGCCGACAGCACCAGGCTGGCGGAAGCACGCAGGTCGGTGGCCATCACCGGAGCGCCCTTGAGCGCCTTGACGCCAGTAACGATGGCGGTATTGCCTTCGACCTGGATCTGCGCGCCCATGCGGTGCATCTCGTAAACGTGCATGAAGCGGTTTTCAAAGATGGTTTCGATCACTGCGCCAGTGCCCTCGGCGATGGCATTGAGCGAAATGAACTGCGCCTGCATGTCGGTAGGGAACGCCGGGTAAGGAGCGGTACGCAGGTTGACGGCCTTGGGCCGCTTGCCGTGCATGTCCAGCTCGATCCAGTCTTCACCGGTGGTTATGTCGGCGCCGGCCTCCTTGAGCTTCTCAAGCACGGCTTCAAGGATGGTCGGATCGGTGTCCTTGACCTTGACGCGACCACCGGTGACGGCAGCGGCGACCAGGTAGGTACCGGTCTCGATACGGTCGGGCATGACGCGGTAGTTGGCCGAGGCCAGGCGCTCGACGCCATCGATGGTGATGGTGTCGGTGCCAGCGCCCTGAACCTTGCCGCCCATGGCGTTGATGAAGTTGGCCAGGTCAACCACTTCAGGCTCGCGAGCGGCGTTCTGCAACACGCTGCGGCCCTTGGCCAGTGCTGCGGCCATCATGATGTTCTCGGTACCGGTCACGCTGACGGTATCGAAGAAGAAGTGTGCGCCGCGCAGGCCGCCCTCGGGGGCCTTGGCCTTGATGTAGCCGCCTTCGACCTCGATCTTCGCGCCCATGGCTTCCAGGCCGCGGATGTGCAGGTCTACCGGACGAGAGCCGATGGCGCAGCCGCCAGGCAGGGCCACTTCGGCTTCACCGAAACGGGCAACCATCGGGCCGAGTACCAGGATCGAGGCACGCATGGTCTTGACCAGCTCGTAAGGAGCAACCAGGGTCTTGATGGTGCGCGGGTCGATCTCCACGGCCAGCTTTTCGTCGATCACAGGCTCGATGCCCATGCGACCGAACAGCTCGATCATGGTGGTGATGTCGTGCAGGTGTGGCAGGTTGCCCACGGTAACCGGGCCGTCGGCCAGCAGGGTCGCCGCCAGAATCGGCAGGGCCGCGTTTTTCGCGCCGGAAATGCGAATTTCGCCGTCGAGGCGTGGGCCGCCAGTGATAATCAGTTTGTCCATTTGTGTCTCGCCGCCAAGTTGGCTCAGGTGCGCTCAGCCCAGGCTGCGCTGCTGAAGAATTTCATGGTTACCGCGTGAATGGCGCCATTGGCAATCCACGGATTGAGGTGAGCATAGATCGCCTGCTGACGCTTGACCGGGCTCAGGCCGGCCAGCTCGTCGCTGATCACGTTCAACTGGAAGTTGCAGCCTTCGCCTTCAACTTCGACCCGGGATCCCGGCAATTTCTCTTCCAGAAAGCTTTTGACTTCTACGGCCTGCATGCTCAACCTCGATCGGCGCCCAACGCGCGCGGGTCGGCCATCATACAAAAAAGCCCCTCGCCTGCGAAGCCCATGACGGGATGCGCTGACCGAGGGGCCTTCACCTTGGTGCAAGCCATCAACCGGCCAGCACTTCATCGAGGTCATAGACCCCGGCAATTTCCCGCATGTCGGCAGGCATGCCGCGCACTTCGCAGGCCTTGCCAGCCGCCTGTGCATCGCGCATGAAGGCCAGCAGCAGGGCCAGCCCGACGCTACTCGACTTGACCACCGCGCTGCAGTCGAGCACCAGCCGCTGCTCGCCACTGGCGGCGATCAGCGCCTTGCCCTGCTGGCGCAGGGCCGGCCCGCTGCGGTAGTCGAGCACCCCGGCCAGGCAGAGAACGCCAGGCTCGGACATGCTCACGACGGCATCGCTCATTTGACTTCCTTATCCGGCGAGTTGTCGGCGGTTTCCTTGGCCTTGGCCACCTCGCCGGCCCAGCCGTCGATGGTTTTGTCCAGGCTGTTGCCGTTGCGCTGCATGGCGTCGGCGAACTGGTCGCGGAACAGCTTGCCGATGTTGATGCCGTTGACGATGACGTTGCGCACTTTCCACTCGCCGTCGATCTTCTGCATGGTGTACTGCACCGGATAGACCGCACCGTTGTTGCCGGTGATCTTCATGCCGACACTGGTGCGATCGCCGTCCTCGGCCTTGGCCGGGTCGACGGTGATGCCCTGGTTGTTGTACTCGAGCAGGGCATTGCCATAGAACTGCATCAGGCTGCGCTTGAAGTTCTCCTGGAAGCGCTGCATCTGCTCCGCAGTGGCCTTGCGCGAATACTTGACGGTCATGATGCTCTTGGAGATGCCGTCAGCATCGACCACCGGGCCAAGGTTGCTGTTGAGCGCGGTATAGAACGCCTCGGGGTTGGCCTTGTACTGCGCCTTGTTGGCCTTGAGGTCGTTGAGCAACTGGGTCGTGGTGCCCTGGATGACATCACGGGCGGACTGCCCCGGCGCCGCCATGGCCAGCAGGGGGAAGGCCGCCAGCAGAACCAGCAGGCCACGTCGCAGGATCGAAATCATGGAAACTCCTTAATTAGCCGGTTGCGCTTCTTTGGGTTCCTTGCCCACTGTATTGAGCAGGAATTTGCCGATCAGGTCTTCCAGCACCAGCGCCGACTGGGTGTCGTGGATGGTGCTGCCGTCTTTGAGAACCGCTTCTTCGCCGCCCACGCTGATGCCGATGTACTTCTCGCCCAGCAGGCCGGCGGTCAGGATCGAGGCAGTGGAGTCGGTCGGCAGGTTGTCGACGTTCTTGTCCAGCTGCAACGTGACCCGACCGGTGTACGAGTCGCGGTCCAGATCGATGGCCGTGACCTTGCCGATGGTCACACCAGCCATGGTCACTTTAGCTCTGACCGTCAAACCGGCGATATTGTCGAAGTAGGCATAAACTTTGTACGTGTCGCTGCTCGGGCTGGCCGACAGCCCGCTGACACGCAGGGCCAGCAGCAGCAGCGCCAGGATCCCGGCCAGGAGGAACAGGCCGACACCGATTTCCAGGGTGCGGTTTTGCATCAGAAATCTCCAAACATCAAGGCGGTCAGAATAAAGTCCAGACCCAGCACTGCCAACGAGGCATAGACTACGGTCTTGGTGGTGGCACGACTGATCCCTTCTGAGGTGGGCTCGCAGTCATACCCCTGGAATACGGCGATCCAGGTGACGACGAAGGCAAACACCAAGCTCTTGATCAGCCCGTTGATCACGTCGTCGGTGAAAGAAACGCTGTTCTGCATGTTGGCCCAGAACGAGCCTTCGTAGACGCCCAGCCAGTCGACCGCGACCCACGAGCCACCCCAGATACCCACCACGCTGAAGATCAGCGCCAGCAGCGGCAGCGAGATGAAGCCGGCCCACAGGCGTGGGGCGACGATGTACTTGAGCGGATCGACACCGATCATTTCCAGGCTCGACAGCTGCTCGGTGGACTTCATGTTGCCGATTTCGGCCGTCAGCGCGGAACCCGCACGGCCGGCGAACAGCAGGCCGGTCACCACTGGCCCGAGCTCACGCAGCAGGGTCAGGGCAACCATCTGCCCCACGGCCTGCTCCGAACCATAGCGGGCGAGGATGCTGTAGCCCTGCAGCGCCAGCACCATGCCGATGAACACCCCGGACACGACGATGATCGCCAACGACAGCACGCCAACCGAATAGAGCTGCTTGACCAGCAACTGGAAGCCGCCGCCGACACCACCTCGACCGCTCAGCGCGTGACCAAGGAACAGGCAGGAACGGCCCAGCACCGCCAGCACGTCGATGGCCGAGCGGCCAAACAGACGGATACGTTCGAGTAAGGATTTTCTGCGCATCAACGCGCCCCCAGCAAATCGGCGCGGTAGTCTGGCGCAGGGAAGTGGAAGGGTACCGGACCGTCCGGGTCGCCCTTCATGAACTGGCGGATACGCGGGTTGTCCGAGCCCATCAGTTCGGCGGGCGTGCCCTGCCCCAGCACCTGGCCATCACCCACCACATAGATGTAGTCGGCGATGCTGGCGGTTTCCGCCAGGTCGTGGGAAACCACGATGCTGGTGATACCCAGGGCGTCGTTGAGCAGACGGATCAGGCGGACCAGCACGCCCATGGCGATCGGGTCCTGGCCGACGAACGGCTCGTCGTACATGAGGATCTGCGGGTCGAGGGCAATCGCCCGGGCTAGCGCCACGCGGCGCTTCATGCCGCCGGAGAGCTCGTCGGGCATCAGGTCGATGGCACCGCGCAGGCCCACGGCCTGCAACTTCATCAGGACGATGTCACGAATCAGATCGTCCGGCAGCTCGGTGTGTACGCGCAGCGGGAAGGCGACGTTCTCGAAGACATCGAGGTCGGTGAACAGGGCGCCGCTCTGGAACAGCACGCCCATCTGCTTGCGTGCATCGAACAGGTCGCCCCGCGACAACGCGGGCAGGTTCTGGCCATTGACCCAGACTTCACCGCTGGACGGCCGCAACTGTGCGCCCATCAGACGCAGCAATGTCGTCTTGCCGCACCCCGAGGGCCCCATGATACCGGTGACCTTGCCACGGGGAATGCGAATGTCCACGTTGCTGAAAATGCTGCGCGAACCACGCTTGAAGGTGACTCCCTTCAGCTCGACCGCGCAGGCGCTATCCACACTCATCTAGACTCCTTGCAATGCAGCCTCGTCTTCGTGGACGCCTGCCCTCATCTTGAAGGCACACTGGTCCCTGGCGGGCCGAACAGCGGCGAACTATAGCACCGCAGATGGCACGCCCCCAAGGCCGCAAATCCGGCTGTTCAGGCAGGCGACAGCCTTGCGTTGCTTTCTTACGACAATCGAATGGATGAGCCTTTCACACATTGCGGCTATAATCGCCGCCTTTTCATCAGGCATTGCGTTTTCGACATGAGCCAATCCAGCGAGCTGATCCAATCCGCCCAGCGCACCCTGCGCCTGGAACTCGAGGCTGTGCAGGCACTGCTGGCCCGCATCGACGGTGACTTCGTCAAGGCCTGCGAGCTGATCCTGGCGAGCAAGGGCCGGGTAGTCGTGGTCGGCATGGGCAAATCCGGGCATATCGGCAACAAGATCGCCGCCACCCTCGCCAGCACCGGCACGCCGGCATTTTTCGTGCACCCGGCCGAAGCCAGCCATGGCGACATGGGCATGATCACCCGTGACGATGTCATCCTTGCCCTGTCCAACTCGGGCAGCACCGCCGAGATCGTCACCCTGCTGCCGCTGATCAAGCGCCTGGGCATCCAGTTGATCAGCCTGACCGGCAACCCGGACTCGCCGCTGGCGCAGGCCGCCGAAGTCAACCTCGACGCCAGCGTCGCCCAGGAAGCCTGCCCGCTCAACCTGGCACCGACCTCCTCCACCACCGCCTCGCTGGCCCTGGGCGATGCACTGGCCATCGCCCTGCTGGAAGCGCGCGGGTTCACCGCCGAAGACTTCGCCTTTTCCCACCCCGGTGGGGCACTGGGCCGCCGCTTGTTGCTGAAGGTCGAGAACGTGATGCATGCCGGCGACGAACTGCCCCAGGTGCAGCGCGGCACCCTGCTCAAGGACGCGCTGATCGAAATGTCGCGCAAGGGCCTGGGCATGACCGTAGTGCTGGAGCACGACGGCACGCTGGCCGGGATCTTCACCGACGGCGACCTGCGCCGCAGCCTTGATCGCAATATCGACGTGCACAAGACCCTCATCGACGAAGTCATGACCGTGCACGGCAAGACCGCCCGCGCCGAGATGCTCGCTGCCGAGGCGCTCAAAATCATGGAAGACCACAAGATCAGCGCACTTGTCGTTGTCGATCAGAGCGACCGGCCGACCGGTGCCCTGAACATGCACGACCTGCTGCGCGCCGGAGTGATGTAAATGAACCAGGACCTCATGCAACGCGCCAAGGCCATCAAGCTGGCGGTGTTCGACGTTGACGGCGTGCTCACCGATGGCCGCCTGTACTTCCTTGAAGACGGCAGCGAATTCAAGACCTTCAACACCCTCGACGGCCACGGCATCAAGATGCTCATGGCCGCAGGGGTCACCACGGCGATCATCAGCGGGCGCAAGACGCCGGTGGTCGAGCGCCGGGCGAAGAACCTCGGCATCCCGCACCTGTTCCAGGGGCGCGAGGACAAGCTGGTGGTGCTGGACGGCCTGCTTGCCGAACTCAATCTAAGCTACGAACAGGTGGCTTATCTGGGTGACGACCTGCCCGACCTGCCGGTGATTCGCCGAGTGGGCCTGGGCATGGCGGTAAGCAATGCCGCGCCGTTCGTTCGCCAGCATGCCCACGGCGTCACCCAGGCACGCGGCGGCGAGGGTGCCGCCCGCGAGTTCTGCGAACTGATCATGCAGGCCCAGGGTACCCTGGACGCTGCCAACGCCCACTACCTGTAAGGCCCCCCATGTTCAGCAAGAAGATCAGAAATTTCGCGCTGCTTGGCGTAATAGCCGCCGTGCTGGCGGCCGTCGGGTACTGGAACATCAGCCCCGAGAGCTTCCTCGACAAGCCGGTCGCGCAGACCGACGAGAGCGCCATCGACTACTACGCGATCAACGCTCACAGCGTGCAGTTCCTGCCTGACGGCAAGCTGCAATACGAAATGACCGCCGACAAGGTCGAGCACCTCAAGGCCAGCGAAGTCACTCTGGTGACCACACCCGACCTGCACATGTACCGCGGCACCGAGTACCCCTGGCATGTGCAGAGCACGCGCGCCGAGGTCAACCCGGACGGCACCGAAGTCGAATTGATCGACAACGTGCGGGTTGCCCGCACCGACGAAAAGCAACGTCAAACCATCATTACCAGCACACGCATGACCGTGTTCCCGCAGAAGCAATATGCGCAGACCGAGCAAGCCGTTAGAATCGACGGCGCCGGTGGCACGACTACGGGCAAAGGAATGAAAGCGTATTTGAAAGAAGGCAGGATGGACCTGCTCTCTAACGTAAGAGGACAGTATGAGGCTCGTTAAAACCATCCCCCTTCTGCTCAGCCTGGGCGTAGCACTGGGAAGCGCGAGCGCCTTCGCCCTGCCGAACGACCGTGACCAGCCAATTCGCATCCAGGCCGACAACGCGCACCTGGACGACAAGCAGGGTGTGGCCACCTACACCGGCGACGTGATCATTACCCAAGGTTCGATGGTGATCAAAGGCAACACCGTGACCATGACCCGCGCCGCCAACGGCGACATCGACGTGGTCACCTCGGTGGGCAACCTGGCCTACTTCGAGCAGCAGCAGAGCGCTGCCAAGCCGGACAAGATGAAAGGCTGGGCCGTGACCATCCAGTACCAGGCGCAAAAAGAAATGGTCATCCTGACCGACCGCGCCAAGGTCGAGAACGAAGGCAACACCACCGAAGGCGAGAAGATCGTCTACAACACCAAAACCCAGGTGGCGACCGCCGGCCGCGGCGGCAACGTGACTGCACCACGTCAGCGCATCGACATGGTCATTCAACCGAAGAAAAAGGCCGAGTAAATGGCAACCCTCAAAGCCCAGCACCTGGCCAAGAGCTACAAAGGCCGGCAAGTCGTTCGCGACGTCAGCCTGTCCATCGACAGCGGCCAGATCGTCGGTTTGCTCGGCCCTAACGGCGCCGGCAAGACCACCTGCTTCTACATGATCGTCGGCCTGGTACAGGCCGATCAGGGCCGGGTACTGATCGACAGCCTCGACGTCAGCCACCAGCCCATGCACGGCCGCGCCCAATCCGGCATCGGCTACCTGCCGCAGGAAGCCTCGATCTTCCGCAAGCTGTCGGTGGCCGACAACATCATGGCCATCCTCGAGACCCGCAAGGACCTCGACCGCGACGGCCGGCGCAAGGAGCTGGAAAGCCTGCTGCAGGAATTCCACATCAGCCACATCCGCGACAACCTCGGCATGAGCCTTTCCGGTGGTGAACGCCGCCGTGTCGAAATCGCCCGCGCCCTGGCCACCGCGCCCAAGTTCATCCTGCTGGATGAACCGTTCGCCGGCGTCGACCCGATCTCGGTGGGCGACATCAAGCAGATCATCCACCACCTCAAGAACAAGGGGATCGGCGTGCTGATCACCGACCACAACGTTCGCGAGACGCTGGACATCTGCGAGACGGCCTACATCGTCAACGATGGTCAACTGATCGCCGAGGGCGATGCCGAGACCATCCTGGCCAACCAGTTGGTCAAGGAGGTCTACCTGGGTCACGAGTTCCGCCTCTGATCCAGGCCCGCCTGGAGCACTGGCGCACACGCCCGTTCAGGGCTTAAGTGTTACTGTGCTCTAGGCAAGCGCTAGAATTTCAGGCATACGAGTTGCATACGAACTTGCTTAAAATCGGCGCCCAGCGCCCTACAGGTAGTAGATGGCGCATGTGCGCCGGCTAACAAGGTATTAAGCCCCTGCCATGAAACCATCGCTCGTCCTAAAAATGGGCCAGCAACTGACGATGACCCCGCAGTTGCAACAGGCCATTCGTCTGCTTCAGCTTTCCACCCTGGACCTACAGCAGGAAATCCAGGAGGCGCTGGAATCCAATCCGATGCTCGAACGCCAGGAAGACGGCGACGACTTCGACAACAGCGACCCGATGGCGGACAACGCCGAAAGCAAACCGGTCGCCGAAGCCCAGGACACCAGCTTCCAGGAAACCACCGGCAACACCGAAACCCTGGAAGAAGGCGAGTGGGCCGAGCGCATCCCCAACGAGCTGCCTGTCGACACCGCCTGGGAAGACATCTACCAGACCAGCGCCAGCAGCCTGCCCAGCAACGATGATGACGAGTGGGACTTCACCACCCGCACGTCCGTGGGCGAGAGCCTGCAAAGCCACCTGCTCTGGCAGCTCAACCTCGCGCCGATGTCCGACACCGACAGGCTGATTGCCGTTACCCTGATCGACAGCATCAACGGCCAGGGCTACCTGGAAGATACCCTCGAAGAAATCTGCGCCGGCTTCGACCCTGAGCTCGACATCGAGCTGGACGAGGTAGAGGCGGTGCTGCACCGCATCCAGCAGTTCGAGCCCGCCGGCATCGGCGCCCGCTCCCTGGGTGAGTGCCTGTTGTTGCAACTGCGCCAGCTGCCGGCCTCGACGCCGTGGATGAGCGAAGCTCAGCGCCTGGTCAGCGACTATATCGACCTGCTCGGCAGCCGCGACTACAGCCAGCTCATGCGCCGCATGAAACTCAAGGAAGACGAACTGCGCCAAGTCATCGAGCTGGTGCAGACGCTCAATCCGCGCCCTGGCTCACAGATCGAGTCGAGCGAACCCGAATACGTGGTGCCGGACGTCATCGTGCGCAAGGACAACGAACGCTGGCTGGTCGAGCTCAACCAGGAAGCCGTGCCGCGCCTGCGGGTCAATCCGCAGTACGCAGGTTTCGTGCGTCGCGCCGACACCAGCGCCGACAACACCTTCATGCGCAACCAGTTGCAGGAAGCGCGCTGGTTCATCAAGAGCCTGCAAAGCCGCAACGAAACCCTGATGAAAGTGGCGACCCAGATCGTCGAACACCAGCGCGGCTTCCTTGATCACGGCGACGAGGCCATGAAGCCGCTGGTGCTGCACGACATCGCCGAGGCGGTGGGCATGCATGAGTCGACCATTTCCCGGGTCACCACACAGAAATACATGCACACGCCACGCGGCATCTACGAGCTCAAGTACTTTTTCTCGAGCCACGTGAGCACTGCCGAAGGCGGCGAATGCTCGTCCACGGCGATCCGCGCGATCATCAAGAAACTGGTCGCCGCGGAAAATCAGAAAAAGCCATTGAGTGACAGCAAGATCGCTGGTTTACTGGAGGCACAAGGCATCCAGGTAGCCCGTCGCACCGTCGCCAAGTACCGTGAATCGTTGGGCATCGCCCCTTCGAGTGAGCGCAAGCGACTGATGTAGCCCCTGGGTAAGCCATAGCGTTTCAGTGGCAGGTGCAATACCTGCCTCTTTATGCACGGGCAACAAAGGAGAAGCTGTATGCAAGTCAACATCAGTGGACAGCATGTAGAAGTCACCCAACCACTGCGCGATTACGTGCTCGAAAAGCTCGCCCGACTGGAGGGTCATTTCGACAAGATCACCAACGTGACGGTGATCATGAAAGTCGAGAAGCTGCAGCAAAAGGTTGAAGCCACGCTCCAGATACCCGGTGGCGAAGTTGTTGCCAATGCCGAACACCAAGACATGTATGCCGCGATCGACGCGCTTGCCGACAAGCTCGACCGCCAACTGAAAAAACACAAGGAAAAACAGCAAAGCCTGCTGCAAGGCGCAGCCGCCCGCTGATCCCCCTCATCCATGATCCGACTTGAAACCATCCTGACCCCCGGCCGTTCCCTCGTGAACGTGCCGGGCGGCAGTAAGAAGCGCGCCCTCGAAAAGGTCGCCACTGTAATTGCCGAGCAAATCCCAGAGCTCGAGATGCAAGACGTCTTCGAGAAGCTGATTGCCCGCGAAAAGCTCGGCTCCACCGGTTTTGGCAATGGCATCGCCATTCCCCACTGCAGGCTCGAGGGTTGCTCAGCGCCCGTCAGTGCCCTGCTGCACCTGGAAGCTCCCATCGATTACGACGCCATCGATGGCGCGCCCGTGGACCTGCTGTTCGTCCTGCTGGTCCCCGAAGCCGCGACCGATGCGCACCTTGAATTGCTGCGCCAGATCGCCAGCATGCTCGATCGCGAGGATGTGCGTAAGCGCCTGCGTGCTGCCAACAGCAACGAAGCGCTCTACCAGGTGGTCTTGGACGTCCAGAACGAGGCCTGAACATGCGCCTGATCATCGTCAGCGGCCGCTCCGGCTCGGGTAAAAGCACCGCCCTCGACGTGCTGGAAGACAATGGCTACTACTGCATCGACAACCTGCCTGCCGGGTTGTTGCCGCAGTTGGCGGAAAACGCGCTGATCAACACCGAGTTGCAACAGCCCAAAGTGGCTGTCTCCATCGATGCGCGCAACCTGCCCAGCCACCTGACGCGCTTCCCCGAACTGCTGGAAGAGGCACGCTCCCGGCATATCCAGTGCGATGTGCTGTATCTGGACGCTGACGAAGAAACCCTGCTCAAGCGCTTTTCCGAGACCCGCCGCCGCCACCCGCTGACCAACGCCAACCGTTCGCTGGCCGAGGCCATCCGGGTAGAAAGCGAGCTGCTGGGCCCCATCGCTGACCTGGCCGACCTGAAGATCGACACCACCCGGCTGAACCTCTACCAACTGCGCGACTCGATCAAGCTGCGGCTGCTCAACCAGCCCGAGCCCGGCACCGCCTTTCTGGTCGAATCCTTCGGTTTCAAGCGAGGCATGCCAGTGGATGCCGATGTGGTATTCGACGTGCGCTGCCTGCCCAACCCTTATTGGAAGCCGGAACTTCGTGACCACTCCGGGCTCGAACAGCCGGTGATCGACTACCTGGCCGCCCAGCCGGACGTCGACGAGATGTTCCAGGACATCTCCAGCTACTTGCTTAAATGGCTGCCCCGCTTCGCCGCCAGCAACCGCGCCTATGTCACCATCGCCATCGGCTGCACTGGCGGCCATCACCGCTCGGTGTACATCACCGAACGGCTCGGCCAGTTGCTCCAGCAATCCCTGAAAAATGTCCAGGTCCGCCATCGCGACCTCTAGCCCACAGGATCCGCCACACGATGCCCGCCCGCGAAATAACCATCATCAACAAGCTGGGCCTGCATGCCCGCGCGGCAGCCAAGTTCGTCGGCGTGGCCGGGCGCTTCCCCTGCCAGGTGCGGGTCGGCCGCGCACCGGACAAACTGGTGGACGGCAAGAGCATCATGGCGGTGATGATGCTCGCCGCCGGGAAGGGCACCCAGGTGCATCTGCTCACCGAAGGCGAGCAGGACAACGACGCCCTCGAAGCGCTGGTGGCGCTGATCAACAACTTCTTCGACGAAGGCGAGTAACCCTCCCCGCGTAACATCCGCTACCAATTGTCGGTGTGAACAATCCTGCGATTGTCTCTATACCAATATGGGTATAGATTCGAGGCGATCTCATGGAAGCGATCAAGAATGTCAAACGCCTGTTCTGGGTTGGTAGCTCCCGAAAGGATATCCAGGCACTCCCGGCTGATGTCCAAGATGTGTTCGGTTTTGCTCTGTATCAGGCTCAGGAAGGCGGCAAGCACTGGCAGGCAAAGGTGCTTAAAGGGTTTTCAGGCGGCGGCGTGCTCGAGGTGGTCGAAGACCATCACGGCGACACCTATCGTGCGGTCTACACCATCAGCCTGGTCGACGCGGTTTACGTGCTGCACTGTTTCCAGAAGAAATCCCGCAGCGGCATCAAAACCTCAAGGCATGACGTGGATTTGATTCATGCCCGCCTGAAACTGGCACAGGCTCACTCGAAGGGGAAAACACATGATTGAAATCGAAGAAGGCACAGACAACGTCTATGCCGACCTGCACCTTGCCGACGCCAGCGAGATGCTGGTCAAGGCCTGCCTGGCCAGCAAGATCTGCAGCATCATCAAGGCACGCCAGCTCACTCAACTACAGGCCGCTGAGCTGCTCGGCCTGAGCCAACCCAAGGTCTCCGCCCTGACCCGCGGCAAATTCCGTGGCATCAGCGAAAGCAAGATGATCGATTGCCTCGCCCGCCTGGGCCGGGACATACAGATCGTGGTCAAGGAAGCCCCCAAGACCCGGCGCGAAGGCCGGGTGGAAGTGATTTTCGCCTGACACTCAGGACATCGCCGTATCCATCACCATCATCAGACAGAAGCCCACGCACAACCCCAGGCTCGCCAGGCGGTGATGTCCGTTGCTGCGTGATTCGGGGATGATTTCCTGGGTCACCACCAGCAGCATCGCTCCCGCCGCGCAGGCCAGGCCCAGTGGCAGCAGCAGTTCGGCGATGTTCACCAGCCAGGCGCAGATGACCGCCGCCAGCGGCTCGACCAGCCCGGACGCAGCGCCAATCAGGAATGCCTTGAAGCGCGGCATCCCGGCCCCCGCCAACACCAGGGCAATCACCAGCCCCTCCGGCACATCCTGCAGGGCAATGCCCATGGCCAGGCTGTCGGCATCGGCCATGCCGCCCCCGGCAGACACACCAATGGCCATGCCTTCGGGAATGTTGTGGGCGATGATGGCAATGACGAACAGCCAGATTCGCGCAGCGATCACCGGCTGCTGCCCGGTACCGACCAGCGCTTCGGGGGACGCCCCGGAAACCCTGAGATCGACCAGGAACAGGCACAACGCCCCGAACAGCAGGCCGCCGCTGATCAAGCCACCGGCGCCCCAGGGGCTGTAGCCGATGGCCTGGGCCGCCTCCAGCCCCGGGATGATCAACGAGAACGCGGTGGCGGCCAACATCACCCCGGCGCCAAAGCCAAGCAAGGTGTCGGCCAGCGCCACAGGCATGTTGCGAATCACCAGCACCGGTACCGCGCCCAATGCCGTGCCCAGTGCGCACAGTGCACCGCCCTCCAGGGCACGCAACATGCGCGGTTCCAGGTCCAGCCAGGCGATGCCGCGCGCCACCAGCAGCGCGGTGCCAACCAGCAACAGCAAGGTCCCAAGCGCCAGGCGGAACAGGCGCACACTGCTGACAGACATCACCTCGGAGCGCATACCGGTTCGACTCACTTCAGGGTTTCAAGGTAGCGGCGTTCCACTTCGGCCCAGTCGACCACGTTGTAGAAAGCACCAATGTATTCCGGGCGACGGTTCTGGTACTTCAGGTAGTAGGCATGCTCCCACACGTCGAGCCCCAGGATAGGCGTGTTGCCGTGCATCAGCGGGCTGTCCTGGTTGCCACTGCTTTCCACCACCAGTGTTTTCGCCGGCGTGACGCTGAGCCAGGCCCAGCCACTGCCGAAGCGGCTCAGCGCGGCCTTGGTGAACGCGTCCTTGAATGCCTCGAAACCACCCAGCTGGGCATCGATGGCCTTGGCCACCTCGCCCTGTGGTTCGCCTCCGCCCTTGGGCGACATGACGGTCCAGAACAGGGTGTGGTTGGCGTGGCCGCCGCCTTGGTTGATCACTGCCCCTTGCAGCTTCTCGGGCAACTGCTTGACCGCGCCAACCAACCGCTCCACCGGCCATTCGGCCCACTCGGTGCCCTCGATGGCGGCGTTGAGGTTGTTGATGTAGGTCTGGTGGTGCTTGCTGTGGTGGATCTCCATGGTCTGGGTATCGATGTGCGGCTCCAGCGCATCGTAGGCATAAGGCAGTGCAGGCAAGGTATGGGGCATGTCAGTGGATTCCATGAGCAGATGTACGAAGCGTGAGGTCCGCTTGTGCGACCAGTTCACTGGCAGCCGGCGCCTGGCGATTGAGCAGGCGCTCGGTGCGCGGGTACTGGCCATAGTCGGCGATGAAACTCAGCAACTCGGTGTAGGTGCGTGCGCTGTGGCGCAGCGCGGCATCGCGCAACGCCTGGGGCAGACGTTGCTCCTGGCTGGCCTGGAGCAATGCCTGGTGCGCAGCGCACAGGTAGTCGGCGCTTTCGTGCGGCTGGTTCAGCCGCAGGTGTAGGTCGGCCAGGTTGTGATGGGCGACGACCAGCGCGGCCACCGCCTCATCGACGTCATGCCAGCGCTCGAACAGCACCTGGGCCAAGGCCAGCGCTTGCAGGTAGTGTTCCCGGGCATCGACCAGCTCGCCCTGGTCGAACAGGCGATTGGCGTTTTGCGTGGTGCGTCTCCAGTGCTGCATGACGTGCCTCCTGGGCAGCCTTGGCTCAGATGCCGCCGGCGGTGAGTTTTTCCGGATCCAGCAGCGCTTCGAGCTGGTCGCGGGACAGGTCGGTGTGCTCCAGCGCCACGTCGATGACCGGGCGCCCCTGCTTGTAGGCGGTCTTGGCGATTTCGGCAGCCTTGAGGTAACCGATGATCGGGTTCAACGCGGTGACCAGGATCGGGTTGCGCGACAACGCTTCCTTGAGCTTGCCTTCGTTGACCTTGAAGGTCGCGATAGCCTTGTCGGCCAACAGGCGGCTGACGTTGGCCATCAGTTCGATGCTTTCCAGCAGGTTGCGGGCGATCACCGGCAGCATCACGTTGAGCTCGAAGTTGCCCGACTGCCCCGCCACGGCGATGGTGGCGTCGTTGCCGATCACCTGGGCTGCAACCATCGCGGTAGCCTCCGGGATCACCGGGTTGACCTTGCCCGGCATGATCGACGAACCCGGCTGCAGGCCCTGCAGTTCGATTTCACCGAGGCCGGCCAGCGGGCCGGAGTTCATCCAGCGCAGGTCGTTGGCGATCTTCATCAGCGCCACCGCGGTGGTCTTGAGCTGGCCGGACAACGCCACGGCGGTGTCCTGGGAGCCGATCAGAGCGAACAGGTTCTGGCCTGGGGTGAACTCGACCTTGGTCAGGCCACTGAGCTGGCGAGCGAAGCCAGCCGCGAACTGCGGATGGGCATTGATCCCGGTGCCGACCGCGGTGCCACCCTGGGCCAGCGCCTGCACGCTTGGCAGCGTGGCCTCGACATGGGCCTGGGCGCCTTTGATCTGCGCCGCCCAACCATCGAGCACCTGGCTCATGCGCACCGGCATGGCATCCATCAGGTGGGTGCGGCCGGTCTTGACGTACTTGTGCACTTCGACGGCTTTGCTCTCGATCACCTGCGTCAGGTGACGCAAGGCCGGCAGCAACTGCTCATGCAGGGCCAGGGCGGCGCTGACGTGGATGGTGGTGGGGATGATGTCGTTGCTGCTCTGGCCGCAATTGACGTGGTCGTTGGCATTGACCTGCTCGCCAAGCACGCGGCTGGCCAGGGTGGCGATCACCTCGTTGGCGTTCATGTTCGAACTGGTGCCGGAGCCGGTCTGGAACACATCGACCGGGAAGTGCTGGATGAAATCCTCGGCCAGCAGTTGCTCCACGGCCTTGACGATTGCCCCGCCCTGCTCCGGGCTCAGTTGCTGCAGTTCGACGTTGGCCTTGGCCGCGGCCGCCTTGGCCAGCAGCAGGGCGCGGATGAACTGGGCCGGCATCGGCTTGCCGCTGACCGGGAAGTTGTCGACCGCGCGCTGGGTCTGGGCGCCGTACAGGGCCTGGGCCGGCACCTGCAGTTCACCCATGCTGTCACGCTCGATACGGGTATCACTCATCTTCAAGTCCTTGCATCAGTTCTTCGGGAGAAATCGACGGCAACAGCACACAGGTGGCCAGTTGCATCGCAAAGGGTTGCCAGCGCTCGTTGTGCGCCTGGCGATCGAGGTTGCGCAGGTCGAGCAACGGGCGCCATGCCTGGTCGAGGCACAGGCAGCGCCAGTGCCAGGGCAGCATGCGGTCGCAGGCGGTATCCAGCAGCAGGCGGAAAGAGGTCATTGCCACCGTCCAGGGCGAGGTCTCGGTGCAGCACACCAGGTAACGGCCTTCGGCCAGGTAGTGCTCGATCAGGCGTGGCTCGTCAGGCGCCAGGGCGCAACGAATACGCCGGCTGAGCCAGCGCCAGTTTTCCAGGTAGGGCAGTTCGTGGAGGACGGTTTTCATGAAGATCATCGCCGGGTGACTGGGTAATGATATTCATTATTAATTGATAAATAGAATCAATTCAAGCTAACCAAAAGGCAAATAAAAACCCGGCGCGATGGCCGGGTCGGGGTACAGAGGATGCTGACAGCGTGGGAGCGGCGCAGGCTTTTGAGTCAGCTACCCGCCACCGTCATCCGCTCGATCAATACCGAGCCACTGTGGATATTGCTACGGGTTTCGATATCGCTGCCAATCGCCACAATTTGCTGGAACATGTCTTTCATATTGCCGGCGATGGTCACTTCCTGCACCGCATGCTGGATCTCGCCGTTCTCGACCCAGAAGCCCGCCGCACCACGGGAATAGTCGCCGGTGACCATGTTCAGGCCATGCCCCATCAGCTCGGTCACCAGCAGGCCGCGCCCCATGCGCCGGATCAACGCCGCCTGGTCCTCGACCCCATGGGTGACGAACAGGTTGTGCACACCGCCGGAGTTGGCGGTGCTCGGCAGCCCCAGCTTGCGCCCGGAATAAGTACCGAGGATGTAGGAGACCAGCTCACCCTTGTCGACGAACGGCTTGGCGTAAGTGGCCAGGCCATCACCGTCGAACGAGGCACTGCCCAGCGCTCGCGGAATGTGCGGGCGCTCGTCCAGGGTCAGCCAGGTAGGGAACAGGCGCTGGCCAAGAGTACCTTCGAGGAACGACGACTTGCGGTACAGGTTGCCACCGGAGATCGCCGACAGGAAGCTGCCGAACAGGCCGCCTGCCAGCTCGGCGCTGAACAGCACCGGCACTTCGCAGGTCGGCACCGGTCGGGCCCCCAGGCGGCTGGCGGCGCGCTGGGCGGCCCGCACGCCAATGCTGCTCGGGTCGGCCAGCAAATGGCCCTGCCGATTGACGTCGTACCAGTAGTCACGCTGCATCTGCCCGTCGCCCTCGGCGATCATCACGCAGCTCAGGCTGTGGCGGGTGGAGGCGTAGCCGCCGATAAAGCCATGGCTGTTACCGTACACCCGCACACCTTGGTGGGTATTGAGCGTGGTGCCATCGGCATTGAGAATGCGCTTGTCGGCATCGAAGGCGGCAGCCTCGCAGGCCAACGCCATCTCGATGGCCTTCTCCGGCTCGATGTCCCAATCGTGGTACAGATCGAGGTCGGGCAACTCCCGGGCCATCAGCGCCGCATCGGCCAGGCCCGAGCATTCGTCTTCGGAAGTATGCTTGGCGATGGCCAGTGCCGCCGCGACGGTCTCACGGATCGCCTCAGGGCCGCTGGCCGAGGTGCTGGCCGAGCCCTTGCGCTGGCCAACGTAGAGGGTGATGCCGAAGCCCTGGTCGCGGTTGAACTCGACGGTCTCGACTTCGCGCTGGCGCACGCTGGTGGACAGGCCCTGCTCCAGCGACACCGCCACTTCGCAGGCGCTGGCACCCTGGCGGCGCGCTTCGGCGACGATCGCTTCGACCTGTTCCTGCAACGCCGGCAGGTCCTTGGGGCCTACGCTCTGGACTGCACTCATGGTTCTCTCCACTGAAAATTCTGCGTACGGCTTGGGTCATTCTACGACCGGGCCGGACAAGCGGCCCCCGACTGGTTATCATGGCGGCGATTTCTTGCGGACGGCCCCCATGGTTGATTCTTACGACGACGCCTTCGATGGCGAAAAAAGCAAAACCCAGATCAAGCGCGAGCTGCATGCGCTGGTCGAACTCGGTGAGCGCCTCACCACCCTCAAGGTCGACACCCTGGCGCGCCTGCCGCTGACCGACGAGCTGCGCAAGGCGCTGGCCGAGGCCAGCAAGCACGTAGCGCACGGTGCCCGTAAACGCCACATGTCGTTCGTCGGCAAGTTGATGCGCGTGCAGGACCTGGACGCCATCCATGCCGTGCTCGACCAGATCGACAGCTCGACCCGTCAGTACAACGAGCGCTTCCACAACCTGGAGCGCTGGCGCGACCGCCTGATCGACGGCAACGACGAGGACCTCGAGCGCTTCGTCAACGAGTACCCCGACACCGACCGCCAGCAACTGCGCTCGCTGATCCGTCATGCCCAGCACGAGAAGGCGCGGAACAAGCCGCCTGCTGCCATGCGTAAAGTGTTCAAGTACATCCGCGAGCTCGACGAGTCCCAGCGCGGCCTGCGCTGAGCCCATCGCGGGGCAAGCCCGCTCCCACAAACGTGGGAGCGGGCCTGCCCCGCGATCGTTCATCAAGCGCCCGTACCGCCCACGGTAATGGCGTCCAGCTTCAGGGTCGGCTGGCCCACTCCCACCGGCACCGACTGCCCATCCTTCCCGCACGTCCCCACGCCGCTGTCCAGTGCCAGGTCATTGCCGACCATCGACACCCGGCTCATCGCCTCCGGGCCATTGCCGATCAGCGTGGCGCCCTTGACCGGCGCGGTGATCTTGCCGTCCTCGATCAGGTAGGCCTCGCTGGTGGAGAACACGAACTTGCCGCTGGTGATGTCCACCTGGCCACCGCCGAGGTTGGCGCAATAGATGCCCTTCTTCACCGAGGCGATGATCTCCTGCGGGTCGCTGTCGCCAGCACGCATGTAGGTGTTGGTCATGCGCGGCATCGGCAGGTGGGCGTAGGATTCGCGACGGCCGTTACCGGTCACCGCCATGCCCATCAGGCGGGCGTTTAGCTTGTCCTGCATGTAGCCCTTGAGGATGCCGTTCTCGATCAGCGTGGTGCACTCGGTCGGGGTGCCTTCGTCATCGACGCTCAGCGAACCGCGGCGCCCTTCCAGGGTGCCGTCGTCGACGATGGTGCACAGGCTCGACGCCACTTTCTCGCCGATGCGCCCGCTGAACGCCGAGCTGCCCTTGCGGTTGAAGTCGCCTTCCAGGCCATGGCCGACCGCTTCATGCAGCAGCACGCCGGACCAGCCCGAGCCGAGCACCACCGGCAGGGTACCGGCCGGAGCAGGGATCGCTTCAAGGTTGACCAGCGCCTGGCGCAGCGCTTCGCGGGCATAGCCCATCACCCGATCTTCGGTGAAATAGCGGTAGTCGGTACGCCCGCCACCGCCCTGCCCGCCGCGCTCGCGACGGCCGTTCTGCTCGACGATCACGCTGACGTTGAAACGCACCAGCGGCCGAATGTCGGCAGCCAGACTGCCGTCGGCGGCGGCAATCAGAATGCGCTCCCACACCCCGGCCATGCTCACGCTGACTTGCTGGATCCGCGGATCGAGCGCACGGGTGGCGGCGTCGACGCGCTTGAGCAACTCGACCTTCTCGGCACGGCTGAGCACGTCCAGAGGGTTGTCCGGTGCGTACAGCGCGGTCACGTCCTGGCTGCGGAAGGCCTGCACCGTGCCGTTCTGCCCGGCGCGGGAGATCGAGCGGGCGGCGCGGGCGGCCGAGGTCAGGGCTTCAAGGTTGATCGCGTTGCTGTAGGCAAAGCCGGTTTTCTCACCGGACTGGGCACGCACGCCCACGCCTTGGTCGAGGTTGAAGCTGCCTTCTTTGACGATGCCATCTTCCAGCGCCCAGGTTTCCGAAATCTGGCCCTGGAAATACAGGTCTGCCGCGTCGATACCGGGGCCCGCCAACTCGCCGAGCACCGTCTGCAAGCTGTCGAGGGTCAATCCGCCCGGGGCCAGGAGCTGCTCACTGACGGTGGATAACATCTGGCTCATAGTCACTCCGAGGTCTGCGCAGGCCGCAAAGCGTCCTGCGGGAAAAAGCGCCGGTGGGTAACCACCGGCATGCGCGCCCGGATGGACGCCTGTTCTTCGCTGTCGCGCGTGGCCAGCAAGACTGCTTCGCCACGCGCCTGTTGCGCGACGATCCGCCCCCAAGGGTCGACGATCGCCGCCTGGCCGTGGGTTTCCCGCGGCCCTGGATGCATGCCGCCCTGGGCGGCGGCCAGTACATAGCACTGGGTCTCGATGGCCCGCGCGCGGATCAGCACTTCCCAGTGCGCCGCGCCGGTCACTGCGGTGAACGCCGCCGGTGCACTGATCAGCTCGGCACCGGCAGCGCGCAGGGCGCTGTACAGCTCTGGAAAGCGCAGGTCGTAGCACACCGACAAGCCCAGGCGCCCCACTGGCGTATCGGCGACCACCACCTGGCTGCCATGGGCGTAGTCATCCGACTCGCGGTAGCGGCCACGGTTGTCGGCCACATCCACGTCGAACAGGTGCAGCTTGTCGTAGCGCGCGGCGATCTCGCCGTGCTCATCGATCAGCAGCGAGCAGGCGTGGGACTTTGCCTCAGGCTGGCCGACCGGTGGCAGCGGCAGCGTGCCGGCGACAATCCATAACTTGAGGTCGCGGGCCGTGCGTTTCAACCACGGCAGGATCGGCCCCTCGCCCAGGGCCTCGGCCCGCCCGATGGCGGCAGCGTCGCGCCGGCCCATGGCCGCGAAATTCTCCGGCAGCACCGCCAGCCGCGCACCGCCGGCAGCGGCCTGCTCGAGCAGCGCAGTGGCACGTTGCAGGTTGGCCAGCACATCGTCCTGGCTGACCATCTGGATCACTGCTGACGTCATCGCAACCCCGGGCTTATTTATCAAAAGGTTTCACAAAGGTGATTTTAGGCTCTTTCACCGGCCCCTCGACGCGGTAATGCACGCTGGCAAAACGCGCCACACGGTCGCCGATCAGGCGGTCGACCAGGAACAGTGCCCCACCCACTGCCGGCGCACCGATGATCAGCGCGGCGAGCGGCAGGTTGTTGGTCACCGGCAGCGTCACCATCAGGTTGGCGTCGACCCGATCGCGCGCCAGATCCAGGGTGCCATCGAGCTCAAAGTTGCTCGACGGGCCGGTGACGGTGATCGGTTCGCGGGTCACGTACACGCCCTCGCTCGCCACCAGCAGGCCTTTCACCCGGTCGTAGGCCAGGCCTTTGCTGAACAGGTCGGAGAAGTCCAGGCGCAAGCGTCGGCCAATCGAGTTGAAGTTGAGCAGGCCGAACACCCGCAGGGCCTGGGCGCTGCCTTCGACCTCGACGAACTGACCGGTACGCAGCGCCGCGTCGAGGCTGCCCGAATAGCGATTGAGGCTCACCCAGGCAGGCGAACCCGGCCAGCGGCCGTCCACGTCCATGCGGAAGTCGCGGCTGGTGACGGTGGGCGCAAAGCCCCAGGCCTTGAGCACATCGGCGAGGTTCTTGCCGTCCAGGCGGCCCTTGTACCAGCTCGAGGTGCTGCCCGCTTCACCTTCCCAACCGCCACTGCCATCGATGTGCAGGCCCTTGAGGTCCAGATCGACGTCGCTGAGGGCGATACCACGGGGGGTCTGGCGTACTTTCAGGGTTGCACTGCCGAACAGGTCGTCGCCTCGGTACAGCTTGTCGATGGTCAGGTCCAGCGGTGGCACGTTGCGCGGATCGACGCTGGCCAACGGGTCCGGAGCGTTCTCCGGCGCGGTCACGTTCGGATCGGCGGGCGGCAGGCGCAGCGATGGCAAGCGGATGGTGAGCGGCACACCCTTGGCATCGGGAATACGTGCATTGCCAATGACTTCCTTGCTGTCCAGGCGCAGGTCCCAGGCTGGGCCGCTGCGCGCCAGGCGCACCACGGCCTGGTTGAGGTCCATGCCGAAAGCCTTGAGCTGGCCAATGCTCAGGTCGACGCCTTGCAGGTTCTGCCGGGCACTGCCGCCTGGGTCCTGGCCGGCCAGGCTCGACATCTGTGCCTGCCAGGGGGCCAGGTCCAGTGTTTCGAGGTGTCCGCGGACCCGCAAGCCCTGGCCGCCGGGCAGGTTGGCCTCACCGCTGCCCAGCAGCAGTTCGCCACGGCCCTGGCCAAGCTTGTCGGCGGGCGCGGCATAGGCAAAGCGGGCCAGGTCTGCATAAGCTGCGTCGATGCGCCGCTCCAGGCCTTGCAAGGTCAGGCTGAAGCGGCTGTCGCGGATATCCGAGGCCGCCTTGCCGAATGGCGCCGGCAGGTCGATGGTCAGGCCCTTGAGCGAAGAGTTGACGGTCAGCCGGTTATCGCGGCTGCCCAGCAGCAATTGCAACTGGTAGGGCAGCTCACCCGAAACGGGCAGCGTCTGCTGGAACTGCAGCCAGTCGGTCAGCGCCTTCAGGCCCACCTGACCATTGGCGGTGATGCGGCTCTGGATCTGCCCGTCCTTGCCTTCGGCGGCAATCTGCGCCGTGACCGGCTTGCCGAACGCCTGCAGAACAATGTCCTTGCCGCTCAGCCCCTTGTCGTAATCGAAGCTGAAATCACCTTTGAGGCGGCTCAGTTCCAGGGTTGGCGGCGCCACCTTGAGCGTGGCGTTCGCGGTTGCAAAGTCCACCAGCACCTTGGGCCGCTGGCCATGTTCCAGGGGAATGTCCAGCTTGACCTTGCCCTTGAGCGGCCCCTCGCCTTCCCAGCCGGCGAAGATCGCCCCCGTGCCGATGGGGGCTTCCTTGAGAATCTTCAGGCCGTCGCCGAGGCTGCCGTCGAAATCGCCATCCAGGTAAAGGTGGCTGTGCTGCCCCGCGTCGACATGCGGAATGTTGACGCGGACATCACTGACCTGGGTGTCGAGCAGCATGCCACTGCGGGCATTGACGCGAACACCGCTGTCTTCGATGAATACTTCGCCGTCCACCTGCTGCACCTGCGGCCAGCCCGGCTGGAAGTCCAATGCCGCGTCATGCACCTTGAAGAACAGGCTGATGTCGCGGGCATGTGGCGGCGCGCCATGGTTGAGCGAGCCCTGGTACTGGAAGTAGCCCTCGTCGACGTTGCCCTTGACGATGGCACTGCGCAGCCATTCGTCGAGCGCCGGGCTGAGCACCTCGGGCAGGTATTTGGCGGTGTAGCGGCCGTCGCCCTCGGTCATGCCGACACGCAGGTCCATGTAGTCTTCGCGGCCCTCTTCGAACAGCAGCCGGATCAGGAAGTCAGCCGCGATCTTGCCCTCTTCGCCCAGCACCTTGATGTAGGGGGCGATCAGCGTGAAGCCTTCCTTGTCGAGCGTCCAGGTCAGGCGGGCGTTGGCTTTCTGGTAATGCCAGGGTTTGGCGAAGATCGGGTACAAGTGCAGCATGAACGCCTCGGTATCCAGGCGCAGCTCGCCCTGGCCCAGGTCGCCGCTGATGGCGCCGCTGACATTACCGGCCGCAGGCGCTCCGTGGTAGGCATCGAAGCCAACCTTCTCCAGGTTGGCGGCGAACTGCACGCGCTGGTCGCCTTCGGCCTTGGGGCGGATGTCCAGGCGCACATTGCGCAAGGCGCCCGTGACCTTGAGGGCGTCGACCACGGCCTTGAGGTTGTCCGGCAGCGGCGCCAGGGCGTCGATCAATGGGGTCAGGGGCGTCAGCTCGAGGCGATCGGCCTGGACCTGCCAGGACTCCTCGGCCGGCGTCTGCCCCGTGCGCTGCGCCACTTGCAGGTGAGATTCCCAGCGGGTCTTGCCGATGCTCGCGGCAAGCGAGTCCACGGCCACATCGAAACCTTCGCTGCGGCGCTGGAACCAGGCCGACAACGCCACGTTGTCGAGGGCGACCGCTTTACGCTCGCTGTAGGCGCCCTTGAGTTGCGGTGCATTCAGGCGCACCACGGCGCTTTGCAGCTGGCCTTGGCTCCAGTCGACCCAGAACTCGCCGCCGGCCCGCAGGGTATCGGCTTGCCACTGGCCCAGCAGGCGCGGCGGCAGCCAGCGCGCCCAGTCACTCTGCGGCAGGCTGAGGTAGGCTTCCACCTGGCCATCGCGCCAGGCCCTGGCCGTGGCCCGGCTGCGCAGGCTGACGGCCAGCGGCTGGCCATCGGGCAAGGTGGCGCGCAGGTCCAGGCTCTGGCGCGAGGCACCGGCCTGCAGGCCGAGGCTGACATAGGTGAGGGTAAGGGGCTCGCGCTGCCACGGGTGCAAGGTGACCTGGCTGTCGAACAGGTCGACCCGGCCCAACTGGCGCAGGCGCTTGAGGGCATCTGCCAGGTCGAGCGGCGCATCATCCTTGTGCGGCAAGCCTTCCAGGGCCCAGGCGCCCTGCTCGTTTTCACGCAGGATCAACTGCAGGCCACCGAGCTGGATGCGCGCCAGGCGCACTTCGCGCGCCTTGAGGCTGGCCCACAGGTCCGGCACCAGCTTGACGTCGTCCAGGCGCAGCGCGGCGGCGCCTTCGCCCAGTTGCAGATCGCGCACCCGCAGGACCGGGGCCAGGCCGCTCCAGCGGCCTTCCAGCGCCCCCACATGCACAGGCAGGCCCAAGGCCTGTTCGGCCTTGAGCTCAGCGTCTGCACGGTATTCGGCGACCAGCGGTATCAGTTGCCGACCGAGGCTGACGTAAAGCGCCACCAGCACCGCCAGCAGGGCGCAAATTGCCAACCCCCAGCGGGTCAAGGCGCTCAGAACGCGGGTCAGACGCTCCATGGCCAAGGCCCTCCAAGTCGTCCACTAACTATGGCCGCTGAATAGCGCTTTGCCAGCCCGTCCCTGGGGCAGATAGGTTCAGTGACGGTCAGAGCAGCACCACATCATATTGTTCCTGGGAATACATGGACTCGACCTGGAAGCGGATGGTTCGCCCAATGAAAGTCTCAAGTTCGGCGACGTTACCCGACTCTTCGTCCAGCAGCCGGTCGACCACCTTCTGGTTGGCCAGTACCCGATAGCCCTCTGCCTGGTAGGCACGGGCTTCGCGAAGGATCTCACGGAAGATCTCGTAGCAAATGGTCTCGGGCGTCTTCAGTTTGCCGCGCCCCTGGCAGGCGGCACACGGCTCGCACAGCACCTGTTCGAGGCTCTCGCGGGTGCGCTTGCGGGTCATCTGCACCAGGCCCAGCTCGGTGATGCCGATGATGTTGGTCTTGGCATGATCGCGCTCCAACTGCTTCTCCAGCGTGCGCAGCACCTGGCGTTGGTGCTCTTCGTCTTCCATGTCGATGAAGTCGATGATGATGATCCCGCCGATGTTGCGCAGGCGCAGTTGCCGGGCAATGGCCGTGGCCGCTTCCAGGTTGGTCTTGAAAATGGTCTCTTCAAGGTTGCGATGGCCGACGAACGCACCGGTGTTGACGTCGATGGTGGTCATCGCCTCCGCCGGGTCGACCACCAGGTAGCCGCCTGACTTGAGCGGCACCTTGCGGTCCAGGGCACGCTGGATTTCGTCCTCCACGCCATACAGGTCGAAGATCGGCCGCTCGCCCGGGTAGTGCTCAAGGCGATCGGCGATTTCCGGCATCAGTTCGCCGACGAACTGCGTGGTCTTCTGGAAAGTTTCCCGTGAGTCGATGCGGATCTTCTCGATCTTGGCGTTGACCAGGTCGCGCAGCGTTCGCAGCGCCAGGCCCAGGTCTTCATAGATCACGGTAGGGGCGCCACAGGTCTTGATCTGCGAGCCAATCTGCTCCCACAAGCGGCGCAGGTAGCGGATGTCCTGGAGAATATCCTCGGCACGCGCGCCCTCGGCGGCGGTGCGCAGGATGAACCCGCCGGCGTCCTTCATCTCTTCCTGGGCCATGCAGTCGGTGACCACCTGCTTGAGGCGATCACGCTCGGCTTCTTCCTCGATTTTCAGAGAGATGCCGACATGGCTGCTGCGCGGCATGTACACCAGGTAGCGCGAGGGGATCGACAACTGGGTGGTGAGGCGCGCGCCCTTGGTACCGATGGGGTCCTTGGTCACCTGCACCACCAGTGCCTGCCCTTCATGCACCAGCGCAGTGATGGTCTCTACCGCCGACCCTTCGCGCAGCGAGATCTCCGAGGCATGAATGAACGCCGCACGCTCAAGGCCGATATCGACGAACGCTGCCTGCATGCCCGGCAACACCCTGACCACCTTGCCTTTATAGATGTTGCCGACGATGCCGCGGCGCTGGGTGCGCTCTACGTGCACCTCCTGCAGGACACCGTTCTCCACCACTGCCACGCGTGATTCCATCGGGGTGATGTTGATCAGAATCTCTTCACTCATGGCAGGCTCTCGTCAAGGTTTTCGGTAATGATGGATCGCTGCGGGATGGCTGGCTAGCGCGCTGTCGAACCCTCTTGCGGCTGCCAGACAGCAACGGCGAATTGCTCCAGCAGCTCGGCGGTCTCGCTCAAGGGCAGGCCGACCACGGCCGAATAGCTGCCCTCGATGCCGCTGACGAACACCGCGCCCAAGCCCTGGATGGCATAGCCACCGGCCTTGTCCAGCGGTTCGCCGCTGGCCCAGTAGCGCAGGGCTTCTTCGAAGGAGATGGCGCGAAAGCGCACCGTGGTGCTGACGCAGCGGCTGATGCTGCGCCGGCCGTCGGTCAGCGCCACCGCGGTGAGCACCTGGTGCTCGCGCTTGGACAGGTCGCCGAGCATCGCCAGGAAGTGTTCGCGGTCTTCTGGCTTGCCGAGGATTTCGTCATCGAGCACCACCGTGGTGTCCGCGCCCAGCACCACGCCGTTGCCGTCGGTGTGGGCGAAACCGGCCACCGCCTTGGCCTGGGCCAGGCGCTCGACATAGGCTGCCGGGGCTTCGCCGGGCAACGGGGTTTCATCGATGGGGGCACTGACGACAGTGAACGGCACGCCGATCTGGGTCAGCAGTTCACGACGACGCGGCGAACCGGAGGCCAGGTAAAGTTGAGGCATGTGGACATCTCCCTGTCAGTGGTGGCGCAGCGTCAATGAATGTGCAAGCGCACGCGCAAGCCGCGCAGGGCGAAGCTGACCCACGGCCAGAGCAAGGCACTGATCACCGCCGACCAGACCAACGCCAGCGTTGGCAGGCGGTTGCCGGTCAGGGCGCTGAGCCACAGCTGGATCAGTTGGGCGATACCGAAGATCACCAGGATCACCAGGCTCTGCTGCCACATGGGGAACATGCGCAGGCGCTGCTGCAGCGACAGCACGAGGAAAGTGATGAGGGTAAGGATGAGTGCGTTCTGCCCCAGCAAAGTGCCGTACAGCACATCTTCCGCCAGGCCCAGCACGAAGGCGGTGGTCATGCCGACCTTGGTGGGCACCGTGAGGGTCCAGAACGCCAGCAGCAACGCCAGCCACATGGGCCGGAACACTTCCATGAACTGCGGCATCGGCGAGACGCTGAGCAACAGGCCGATGGCAAAGGTCAGCCAGATGGCCCAGCCGTTTCTGCTACGGGTGCTGGCCATTATTGCCTCCGGGGTTGAGCGGGCGCTGCGGCCGGGTGGGCCGGGGCCGTGACGTTTGCGGCAGGTGCCGGAGCTGCGGCGGGTGCGGCAGGCTGCGCGGCGTTGGCCGCGGCTGGCGTTGCCGGGGCTGCAGGTGCCTGGCCATGCCCGGCCCCCTGGCGGTCGGCTTCTTCCTGGGCAATCGCCGCTTCCGTTGCACGCTCTTCCGGGGTCCGCCGGTCGCTGAACACCAGCAGCATGTAGCGGCTGCGGTTGAGCGCGGCGGTCGGGATGGCGCGGACGATGGCGAATGGCTGGCCGGAATCGTGGATCACTTCGTTGACCGTGGCCACCGGGTAGCCGGCCGGGAAGCGTTGGCCCATGCCGGAGCTGACCAGCAGGTCGCCTTCCTTGACGTCGGCAGTGTCGGCTACGTGGCGCAGTTCCAGGCGCTCCGGGTTGCCGGTGCCGCTGGCGATGGCGCGCAGGCCGTTGCGGTTGACCTGCACCGGAATGCTGTGGGTGGTATCGGTGAGCAGCAGCACCCGCGAGGTGTACGGCATCAGCTCGACCACCTGGCCCATCAGGCCACGGGCATCGAGCACCGGCTGGCCGAGGAACACGCCGTCGCGCTCGCCCTTGTTGATCAGGATGCGGTGGGTGAACGGGTTGGGATCGACACCGATCAGCTCGGCAACCTCGACCTTCTCGTTGACCAGCGCCGAGGAATTGAGCAGCTCACGCAGGCGCACGTTCTGCTCGGTCAAGGCCGCCAGCTTTTGCAGGCGCCCTTGCAGCAGCAAGGCTTCGGTCTTGAGTTTCTCGTTTTCGGCGATCAGCTCGGTGCGGCTGCCGAACTGGCCAGCCACACCCTGCCACATGCGCTGCGGCAGGTCGGTGATCCAGTAGGACTCCATCAACACCAGGCCCATCTGGCTGCGCACGGGCTTGAGCAGGTCGAAACGCGAGTCGACCACCATCAGTGCGATCGACATCACCACCAGCACGAGCAGGCGTACGCCCAGCGAGGGGCCTTTGGAGAAAAGCGGTTTAATGGGCCGTTCCTCGCGGACGACTCAGGAAGTCACTGAACATGGGGCAACGCACCGGCCTGCTTGCGGATTGACGGAAAACGACGCCCTCACGGGCGCCAACCCAGCGCATACAGGTAGCACTGCGCGTGCTACCTGTAAACCGGGTGATGAAACGGCAGCGTCAGGGCTCACTCGCTGGAGAGCAGGTCCATCGCGTGCTTGTCCATCATTTCCAGGGCGCGGCCGCCGCCACGGGCGACGCAGGTCAGCGGGTCTTCGGCGACGATCACCGGCAGGCCGGTTTCCTGGGCCAGCAGCTTGTCCAGGTCACGCAGCAGCGCGCCACCACCGGTCAGCACCAGGCCGCGCTCGGCGATGTCCGAGGCCAGCTCAGGCGGCGATTGCTCCAGGGCGCTCTTGACCGCCTGGACGATAGTCGCCAGCGACTCTTGCAGAGCTTCAAGCACTTCGTTGGAGTTCAAGGTGAAGGCACGTGGAACGCCCTCGGCCAGATTACGGCCACGGACGTCGACTTCGCGCACTTCGCCGCCCGGGTAGGCGGTGCCGATTTCCTGCTTGATGCGCTCGGCGGTGGACTCGCCGATCAGGCTGCCGTAGTTACGGCGCACGTAGGTGACGATGGCTTCGTCGAAGCGGTCGCCGCCAACACGCACGGACTCGGCATAAACCACGCCGTTGAGCGAGATCAGCGCGATTTCGGTGGTACCACCACCAATATCGACGACCATCGAACCGCGGGCTTCTTCGACCGGCAGGCCGGCACCGATGGCAGCGGCCATCGGCTCTTCGATCAGGAACACTTCACGGGCACCGGCACCCAGGGCCGACTCGCGAATGGCGCGACGCTCTACCTGGGTCGACTTGCACGGCACGCAGATCAGCACGCGAGGGCTGGGCTGCAGGAAGCTGTTTTCGTGAACCTTGTTGATGAAATACTGCAACATTTTTTCACAAACGCTGAAGTCGGCGATCACGCCATCTTTCATCGGACGAATGGCCGCGATGTTGCCGGGCGTACGGCCCAGCATGCGCTTGGCTTCGGTACCGACAGCGACGACGCTTTTCTGGTTGCCGTGGGTACGGATGGCAACAACCGAGGGCTCATTCAGGACGATACCGCGCTCACGCACGTAAATAAGGGTGTTGGCAGTACCCAGGTCGATAGACAGATCGCTGGAAAACATGCCACGCAGTTTCTTGAACATGGGAAAGTGACCCTGGGGAAAGCGTGGGTAAAAAAGTGCGGCAAACTCTAACAATGGCAGGGATTTTGGGCAAGGAGCCAATATGTTAAATTGGCTGTTTTTCCGAGCATGCCTACCGATGATCGCGGCCCTTTGACCGCCAGAATCCTGACATGTTCCTCATTTTGTTAGCGGACAATTCCGTTCATCGTTCCCCCTGGAGATCCCCATGGCGCTGCAACGCTCCGACGTGGAAAAGATCGCCCATCTGGCCCGCTTGGGCCTGAATGAAGGCGAGCTGCCACGCATTACCGACGCCTTGAACAGCATTCTCGGGCTGGTCGACCAGATGCAAGCCGTCGACACCACAGGCATCGAACCCCTCGCCCACCCGCTGGAAACCACCCAGCGCCTGCGTCCCGACCAGGTCACCGAGAGCAATCAGCGCGACCAGTATCAAGCCGTCGCCCCGTCGACCGAGAACGGTCTGTACCTGGTTCCGAAAGTCATCGATTAAGGGATAGCGCCTGCCATGCATCAATTCACTCTGGCCGAGATCGCCCGCGGCCTCGCTGACAAGTCGTTCTCTTCGGCAGAACTGACCGGCGCGCTGCTGTCGCGCATCAAGCAGCTTGACCCACAGCTCAACAGCTTCATCACCGTCACCGAAGAGCAGGCCCTGGAGCAGGCGCGCGCCGCCGACGCCCGCCGCGCCGCCGGTGAAACCGGTGCGCTGCTGGGCGCGCCGATCGCCCACAAGGACCTGTTCTGCACCAACGGCACCCGCACCAGCTGCGGCTCGAAGATGCTCGACAACTTCACCGCCCCGTATGACGCCACCGTGGTCGCCAAGCTGGCCGCAGCCGGCATGGTCACCCTGGGCAAGACCAACATGGACGAGTTCGCCATGGGCTCGGCCAACGAGTCCAGCCACTACGGCGCGGTGAAGAACCCGTGGAACCTGGAACACGTGCCTGGCGGTTCGTCCGGCGGCTCGGCCGCGGCCGTGGCCGCGCGCCTGCTGCCGGCCACCACCGGTACCGACACCGGCGGTTCGATCCGCCAACCGGCGGCCTTCACCAACTTGACGGGCCTCAAGCCGACCTACGGCCGTGTTTCGCGCTGGGGCATGATTGCCTATGCCTCCAGCCTCGACCAGGGCGGCCCGCTGGCCCGTACCGCTGAAGACTGCGCCCTGCTGCTGCAAGGCATGGCCGGTTTCGACGCCAAGGACTCGACCTCGGTCGACGAGCCAGTGCCAGACTTCAGCGCCAGCCTGAACGGCTCGCTGCAAGGCCTGCGCATCGGCGTGCCGAAGGAATACTTCGGTGCCGGCCTCGACCCGCGCATCGCCGAACTGGTGCATGCCAGCGTCAAGGAGCTGGAAAAGCTCGGCGCCGTGGTCAAGCAAATCAGCCTGCCGAACATGCAGCACGCCATCCCGGCCTACTACGTGATCGCCCCGGCGGAAGCTTCCTCCAACCTGTCGCGTTTCGACGGCGTGCGCTTCGGCTACCGCTGCGAAAACCCCAAAGACCTCACCGACCTGTACAAGCGCTCGCGCGGTGAAGGCTTCGGCGTCGAAGTGCAGCGCCGAATCATGGTCGGCACCTACGCCCTGTCGGCCGGCTACTACGATGCCTACTACGTCAAGGCGCAGCAGATCCGCCGCCTGATCAAGAACGACTTCGTGGCCGCCTTCCACGACGTCGACGTGATCCTCGGCCCGACCACGCCAAACCCGGCCTGGAAGCTCGGCGCCAAGAGCAGCGACCCGGTCGCCGCCTACCTGGAAGACGTCTACACCATCACCGCCAACCTGGCGGGCCTGCCGGGCCTGTCGATGCCGGCCGGCTTCGTCGATGGCCTGCCGGTGGGCGTGCAGCTGCTGGCCCCGTATTTCCAGGAAGGCCGCCTGCTCAACATCGCGCACCGTTACCAGCAAGTCACCGACTGGCACACCCGCGCCCCCAACGGCTTCTGAGGAATTCACACATGCAATGGGAAGTTGTGATCGGGCTGGAAATTCATACCCAGCTCGCCACCCAGTCGAAGATTTTCTCCGGCAGCGCCACCACCTTCGGTTCCGAGCCGAACACCCAGGCCAGCCTGGTCGATCTGGGCATGCCCGGCGTACTGCCGGTGCTCAACCAGGAAGCCGTGCGCATGGCGTGCATGTTCGGCCTGGCGATCGATGCCGAAATCGGCCCGCGCAACGTGTTCGCGCGCAAGAACTACTTCTACCCTGACCTGCCCAAGGGCTACCAGATCAGCCAGATGGACCTGCCGATCGTCGGCAAGGGCCACCTGGACATCGCTCTGGAAGACGGCACCGTCAAGCGCATTGGCGTGACCCGCGCGCACCTTGAAGAAGACGCCGGCAAAAGCCTGCACGAAGACTTCAACGGCGCCACCGGCATCGACCTGAACCGCGCTGGCACGCCGCTGCTGGAGATCGTCTCCGAGCCGGACATGCGCAGCGCCAAAGAGGCCGTGGCCTACGTCAAGGCGATCCATGCCCTGGTGCGTTACCTGGGCATCTGCGACGGCAACATGGCCGAAGGCTCGCTGCGCTGCGACTGCAACGTGTCGATCCGCCCGAAAGGCCAGGCCGAGTTCGGCACCCGCTGCGAGATCAAGAACGTCAACTCGTTCCGCTTCATCGAGCGCGCGATCAACAGCGAAATCCAGCGCCAGATCGACCTGATCGAGGACGGCGGCAAGGTGGTGCAGGAAACCCGCCTGTACGACCCGAACAAGGATGAGACCCGCTCCATGCGCAGCAAGGAGGAAGCCAACGACTACCGTTACTTCCCCGACCCGGACCTGCTGCCGGTGGTCATCGAGCCCGCGTT
This sequence comes from Pseudomonas oryziphila, assembly GCF_003940825.1. Classification (NCBI taxonomy): domain Bacteria; kingdom Pseudomonadati; phylum Pseudomonadota; class Gammaproteobacteria; order Pseudomonadales; family Pseudomonadaceae; genus Pseudomonas; species Pseudomonas oryziphila. The sequence goes on from NZ_CP034338.1 coordinate 4,890,361, forward strand.
CCTCGACAGCGTGCGCGCCGGCCTGCCGGAGCTGCCACCGCAGAAAGTCGAACGCTTCCAGAGCCAGTACGGCCTGTCGGCCTACGACGCCAACGTGCTGGCCTCCAGCCGCGAACAGGCCGACTACTTCGAACAGGTGGTGAAGATCGGCGGCGACGCCAAGCTGGCCGCCAACTGGGTCATGGTCGAGCTGGGCAGCCTGCTGAACAAGCTGGGCCTGGAGATCGATCAGTCGCCGGTCAGCGCCGAGCAACTGGGCGGCATGCTGCTGCGCATCCGTGACAACACCATCAGCGGCAAGATTGCCAAGACCGTGTTCGAGGCCATGGCCGCTGGCGAAGGCGATGCCGACAGCATCATCGAAAGCAAAGGCCTGAAGCAGGTCACCGACACCGGCGCGATCGACAAGATGCTCGACGAGATGCTCGCCGCCAACGCCGACCAGGTCGAACAGTACCGCGCCGCTGACGAAGCCAAGCGCGGCAAGATGTTCGGCTTCTTCGTCGGCCAGGCGATGAAGGCCTCGAAAGGTAAGGCCAACCCGGGACAAGTGAACCAATTGCTCAAGTCCAAGCTCGAAGGGTGACCTGAAAGCGCGGCGAGGGCTTCGCCCTCGTTCGCGGGTAAACCCGCTCCCACAGGACAGCGACATACCTGTGGGAGCGGGTTTACCCGCGAAGGGCCGCACAGCGGCCCCAATGGCGGAGCTTCCAAATTGCAGAAATATTTCCTCACCAGCCTCACCCTCTTCGCCCTGCTGGCCGGCTGCGCCAGCCACGACATCGACCCACGCGGTTACAACGAAACCGGCACCGCCTCCTACTACGGCAGCCGCCACCACGGCAAACGCACCGCCAGTGGCGAACCGTTCAACCAGCATGGCCTCACCGCCGCCCACCGCAGCCTGCCCTTCGGCAGCCGGGTGCTGGTGACCAACCTCGCCAACCAGCGCAGCGTGGTGGTACGCATCAACGACCGCGGCCCGCACACACGCGGCCGGCTGATCGACCTGTCACGCGCCGCAGCAGAAAAAATCGGCATGCTCCGTAGCGGAACGGCGCGAGTCCGGGTACAAGGTCTGAGCGATTGACCTGACTGGAGCCCTCGCCATTTTCGACCTGGCCACCCTCCCCACCTTCAGCCTGCTGCAACTGGGCCTGGGCCTGCTGTTGCTGATCCTCGGCGCCGAGCTGCTGGTGCGCGCGGCGCTGCGCCTGGCCACCCGCCTGCATGTTCGCCCGCTGATCATCGGCCTGAGCCTGGTGGCGTTCGGCAGTACCGCGCCGCAACTCACCGTCAGCCTGCAGGCTGCCTATCAAGGCGCGCCTGATGTGGCGGTGGGCAGCGTGATCGGCAGCAATATCTTCAACGTGCTGGTGATTCTCGGCCTGGCCGCGCTGATCATTCCGCTGCGCGTGTCGCGCCAGCTGGTGCGCCTGGACATTCCCTTGATGATCGCCGCCAGCGGCCTGGTCTATCTGCTGGCCGGCAATGGCCAGCTGGGGCGCTTCGAAGGTGCGCTGTTGCTGCTCGGCCTGCTCGGCTACCTGCTGATGCTCCGGCACCAGTCACGCCACCATGCGCGCACCTACCCGGCAGCGAATACGCCGGTCACAGGCGCCGGACGCTTCTGGAGCGGCGTATTGCTGCAGGTGTTCCTGGGCCTCGGCCTGCTGAGCCTGGCCGGGCACCTGCTGCTGCAGGCCGCCGTCGAGGTCGCCACCGACCTCGGGCTCTCCGAACGGGTCATCGGCCTGACCGTGGTCGCGGTGTGCACTTCGTTGCCGGAGTTGGCCGCCGCCCTGATCGCCGCGCTGCGCGGCGAACGCGAGGTGGCCGTGGGCACGGTAATCGGCAGCAACCTGTTCAACCTGCTGGCGGTGCTGGGGCTGACCGCCGTGGTTGCACCCGAGCCGCTGTCGATCTCGCCCAACGCCCTGGATTTCGACCTGCCGGTGATGCTCGGGGTCGCGGCGCTGTGCCTGCCGGTGTTCTATTCGGGCTTTCGGGTGACCCGCGCCGAGGGCTTGGTGTTCCTCTGCCTGTACCTGGCCTACGGCCTGCACGTGGTGACGTTCACCACCGGGCTGCCCCTGGCCGGGCGCCTGGAAAACCTGATGCTGTTCTACGTTCTGCCAGCGCTCGGCGTCGTGCTGCTGTATACGACGGTGCGCGCCTGGCGCCGCCAACACTAAGGAAAACAACATGGCTGACACGAAACAGACCGGCGAAAGCATTCGCCGCCAGGTGATGGGCGATGCCTTCGTCGACCGCGCCCTGGGCAATGCGACCGCGTTCACCCAACCGCTGCAGGACTTCGTCAACGAACATGCCTGGGGCAGCGTCTGGGCCCGCGACGGCCTGCCACTGAAGACCCGCAGCCTGATCACCCTGGCAACGCTGACCGCGCTCAAGTGCCCGCAAGAGCTCAAGGGGCATGTGCGCGGGGCGTTGAACAATGGCTGTACGGTGGAGGAGATTCGCGAGGCGTTGCTGCATTGCGCCGTGTATGCCGGCGTACCGGCGGCGATCGATGCGTTCCGGGCGGCGCAGGAAGTGATCGACAGCTACCAGAACTGAGAGCTCACAAACCTCTTCGCGGGTAAACCCGCTCCCACAGGTACTGTGCATTCCCTGGGATGGCACAGCACCTGTGGGAGCGGGTTTACCCGCGAAGAAGCCAACGCGAAAACCGAAGTCAGGCCTTGGCCTGACGGGCCTTCTTCATGCGGAACGCCACCCAAAGCACCAGGATCCACGCCGGGATCAGCATCACCGAGATACGAATCGGTGGCGTCAGGTACATCACCACCAGAATCAGCACGATGAACGCCAGGCACAGGTAGTTGCTCACCGGGTGCCCCCAGCTGCGGTAGGACGGCGTGATGCCGACCGCCAGCTTGGCCTTGCGGAACTTCAGGTGGGTGATGCTGATGCTCGCCCAGTTGATCACCAGCGCCGAAACGGCCAGGGCCATCAACAGGCCGAAGGCTTCACCGGGCATCAGGTAGTTGATCAGCACGCACATCCCCGTGGCGAATGCCGACACGCCCAATGCGGTGAGCGGCACGCCCCGACGGCTGACTTTGAGCAGCTGGCGCGGCGCATCACCCTGGGAGGCCAGGCCGAACAGCATGCGGCTGTTGGCGTAGACACAGCTGTTGTACACCGACAGCGCGGCGGTCAGCACCACCACGTTGAGGATGGTCGCCACCAGGTCGCTGTCCAGCTCGTGGAAGATCATCACGAACGGGCTGCCGCCCTGCACCACCTTCTGCCACGGATACAGCGACAGCAGCACCGCCAGGGCACCGATGTAGAAGATCAGGATGCGATACACCACCTGGTTGGTGGCTTTGGGGATGCTCTCGCGCGGGTTTTCGGCTTCGGCAGCAGTGATGCCGACCAGCTCCAGGCCGCCGAAGGAGAACATGATCACCGCCAGCGCCATGATCAGCCCGGTCACGCCATTGGGGAAGAAGCCACCGTATTGCCACAGGTTGGCGACGCTGGCGTCCGGCCCGCCGTGGCCGCTGCCCAGCAGCCAGGCACCAAAGCCGATCATGCTGACGATGGCCACCACCTTGATCAGGGCGAACCAGAACTCCATCTCGCCATACACCTTCACCTGGGTCAGGTTGATGGCGTTGATGGCCACGAAGAAGATCGCTGCCGTGGCCCAGGTGGGGAAATCCGGCCACCAGTACTGCACGTAGATGCCCACGGCGGTGAGCTCGGCCATGCCGACCAGCACGTAGACCACCCAGTAGTTCCAACCCGAGACGAAGCCTGCGAACTCGCTCCAGTAGTGGTGCGCGAAGTGGCTGAAGCTGCCGGCCACCGGCTCCTCGACCACCATCTCGCCAAGCTGGCGCATGATCAGGAAGGCCATCAGGCCGGCGACGGCATAGCCCAACAGCACGGAGGGGCCGGCCAGCTGGATGGTCTGGGCGATGCCCAGGAACAACCCGGTGCCGATGGCACCGCCCAGCGCGATCAGCTGGATATGGCGATTCTTCAGCCCGCGCTGCAAGCGCTCGGGCGTGCTCTGGTCTTGCATGAAGTGTCCTTTAGGTGAGGCCGTGTTGTTGGTGTTGTGTGCAGTCAAGCTCTAGATCCAGCCGCCCCACTGCAAGACGAAAATTCCGATGTTGGTGGTGATGGCCGCCATCAGTGTAGTGATCACGATGATCGAGGCGGCCAGTTCGTGGTTGCCGTTGGCCGCCCGCGCCATCACATAGCTCGCCGCCGCGGTGGGGCTGCCGATGTAGAGGAACAGGATGCCCAGCTCGGCCCCGCGGAAACCGCAGAGCCAGGCGCCCAGGGTACCCAGCAGCGGCAGCCAGACCATCTTCACCAGGCTCACATCGAACGCCAGCCTGCCGCTGTCGCGCAGCGCCGCCAGCGACAAGGTGCCACCGATGCAGATCAGCGCCAGCGGCAAGGTCATCTGCGCCAGGTAGTCGGCAGACGTCAGCAGCCAGTTGGGCAGCGGCACCTGGCCATAGGCCATGGGCGTTGCGAGCAGCACGCTGATGATCAGCGGGTTGCTGAGAATGCTCTTGCAGATGCTCCACGGGTCGGACTTCAGGTCCGGGCTGTACACCGCCAGTACCACTGCCGACAGCGAGTTGTACATGAGGATGACCAGCCCGGCCAGCACCGCGCCGAGGGAGATACCGTAGTCGCCGTAGAGGCTGGCGGCCAGCGCCAGGCCGATCACGCCATTGTTGCCGCGAAATGCGCCCTGGGTGTAGATCCCTCGGTCCGCCTGCGGACAGCGCCAGATCGCCAGGCCCCAGGCCAGGCCGAACCCCACCAGGGTGGCAACGATGAAGTAGAGGATGACCCCGGGCTTGACCGCGGCGGCCAGGTCGGCGTGGTAGATGCCAAGGAACAATAGCGCCGGCATGCAGACGTTGAACACCAGCGATGACGCGACCTTGCTGAAGTTGTCGTCGATCACGCGGATGCGCTTGAGCAGCACGCCCATGAACAGCATGGCGAACACGGGCGCCGTGATGTTCAGTGTCTGGATAAGAAGGGCGAGCATGCAGCTTGATCCTGGGAGTTGCCGTTAGGGGGCTAATCATACGTTAGTGCCAGGGCCTTGCGCCCATCGAAGGTGCCAGTTGGCAGCACAAACTGAGCTTGACGTAGGAAATTTCCCGAATATGATGGTGAATACTGTATATACATACAGTTCAAAATGGATTATCCCGACATCGCAAGGAGCTGATCATGTCAGGAATGCAAACCGCGCCCGTGGCCAACCAAGCCCAGGCCAAACAGGTCGTTGCCGACCTCGATCAATTGTTCGACCCGCAGGGCATCGACCTTCCCGGCCCGGACAGCCAGCTGATGCTGGTCATGCACGGCCACCACACCCTCAAGTACCATCGCTTCGCCGTGCCACAAGGCACAGGCCAAGCGCCCAAACGCAAACCCGAGCTGTTCTTCGAAGGGGGTGAGCACACCGCTATCGGTGACAACACCCTGCTGCGCTATGAAGCTGGCCAGCCGGGCATCCCCGCCCACCAGTCGCCCCTGCCGTTGCCCAACGGCCTGAGCCTGACCTACGGCCAGGTCATCGCCCTGGGCGGCGACTTCTATGGCGTACCCGAGCGACCCATCGCCGATGGCGCCAGCGAGGCCGAACGCATCACACGCTTCACCCAGGCCTTCGACTCCCTGGCTCGTCTGCCGGCGGCCAAGGAAGAAGCCGGGCAGATCCTCGCCGTGATGCAGGAAGAAATCGCCGCCGCCAACCAGGCCATCCAGGACGGCCGCCAGCCCCACGAAGCCTACGACGCACTGGGCGACAGCCTGTCGGCACGCTGGAATCGCATCACCGGCGGCGGCAGTTTCGCGTCCGACCTGTTCCCGCTTGGCCGCTACCTGAAGCTGGCCGCCAGCAACTGGGACCATTTCGGCCCCTGGGCGCTGCTGGCCTACCAGGCCGGCCACGCCGCAGCCTTGCAGCAAGCCGTGAAGGCGCATGCCAGTGGCGAAGAGCGCGACCTGCAACTGGCCTACGCCATGAATGCCTTCGCCGATCACTTCCTCACTGACCTGTTCTCCGCCGGCCATTTGCGGGTGCCGCGCAAGGCCCTGGCCGACAGCGTCACCCCGAGCGACGTCGGCTCGCTGATTTCGCGCTTCATGCACGATGAAGACAGCAAGTACGGCCTGCTGGTGCGCAACGCCGAAGGCGAGCAATGGCGCGCCTATGGCGACAAACGCTACTTCGACAGCGTCGATGTGGCCAACCGTCGCCAGGTCGGCCGGGCAGTGCAGCGCTCGGCCGACGAGGTGTTCCAGGCGTTCGTCGATGGCCGCCTGCCCTTGGCCAAGGACTATGCCGCCCTGCGCCTGGCGCCGGATCTGCACGCCGCCGAGCAGGACCTGGTGCCGGGCAACTTTGCTCCGCTGTATTTCCAGGACGGCAAGACCGTGTTGCGGCGCAAGGACGTCAACAACCTCAACGACCGCGAGCGCATCGCCGACTGGTGGGGCTGGAGCACCTACCTGCTGCTCAAGGACTACAAGCCCAATACCCCCAGCGGATTCATCGCCCCACCGAGTGCGTCACCGGCCATCATCGGCTGGCAAAGCACCGAACCGGATGGCCTCAACTGGCAGCGGGGCAACTCGGTGCGTTACGCCTTCAGCGTGAGCGAACAGTTCAACGAGTCCTATATCGGGCCGTGGAGCGCCTATGCCCTACTGGGCGAGCAGTTCCACCCGACCGTACAGGTACCGCTGGACGGCAAGCAGCGCGGGCGCAACCTGTTCCGCCAGTTCCGCGGCGGCTCGCCGGAGCTGATCGCCAGCCTGGACAGCGTGGCAACCACTTACATCGATCGCAATGCGTGACAAGGAGGTCACCGATGAACATCAAGATCAAACTGGAGCTGGCTTCGGGTCAGTCGCTGGCAGGCATGCCGCTGGAGTTGCTGCGTGATGGCAAGGTCATTGGCCGGGCCAAGGTGCCGGCTGGAGGGCTGGTGGCGTTCGAGGCGCCTGCTGGTGCAGGGCCACTGGCGGTGCGAGTTGACCGCTCGGGGGTAAGAGCCTTCTAAATACAATCGCGGGGCAAGCCCGCTCCCACGTGGGAGCGGGCTTGCCCCGCGATGCCTTTAGCGCCGTACCGGGCGCTTCTGCAACTTGCGCTGCAAGGTGCGCCGGTGCATGCCCAGCGCTCGCGCGGTGGCGGAGATATTGCCTTCATGCTCGCCCAGCACGCGCTGGATATGCTCCCACTGCAAGCGATCCACCGACATCGGGTTTTCCGGCACCAGGGCATCCAGGTCGGTGTGCTCCGACAGCAGTGCAGCCAGCACATCGTCGGCATCTGCAGGTTTGCACAGGTAGTTGCAGGCCCCGCGCTTCACCGCTTCGACCGCAGTGGCGATGCTCGAGTATCCGGTCAGGATCACCACGCGCATTTCCGGGTCCAGCTCCAGCAGCTTGGGCAGCAGCACCAGGCCCGAATCGCCTTCCATCTTCAGGTCCAGCGTGGCGTAGTCCGGCAGGTCCTGCTCGGCCAGCTTCAAGCCTTCCTCGGCAGAGCTTGCGGTACTCACGCGGAAACCGCGGCGGCTCATGGCCCGCGCCATGACCCGGGTGAAGGTGGCATCGTCATCCACCAGCAGCAGGTGCGGCAGTTCTTCGCCTTCGACCTGGTTTTCTTCGCTCATCATTCATCTCCTCGCTTGCCATGGGGCAGGCGCAATTCGGTCAGGGTGCCACCCTGCTCATGACTATAGAGTTTCACCGAACCGCCCGCACGCGTCACGCTGGCCTTGCTCAAGAACAGGCCCAGGCCGAAGCCTTTGCCCTTGGTGGTAATAAAGGGTTTGCCGATCGCTTCGGCAATGGCCGGCGGCATGCCGGGGCCATGGTCGCGGATGCTGATGACGATGTCCTGGGCGTCCCAGTCAAGGCGCACCTCCAGGTCGTCCGGGCAGGCATCGGCGGCATTGTTCAGCAGGTTCAACAGGGCCTGGGTCAGGTCGGGCGGCGGCGCCAGTCGCGGTACCTGGCCATCACGCAGGCGCTGGAAACGGTAGCTGGCTTCCGGGCGCATCAGGTGCCAGCGGTTGAGCGCTTCGTCGAGCCAGGCCGTGACGTCCTGCTCGACGATGGCCAGGCGGCGGTTGGCTTCGGCAGCGCGTACCAGTTGCTGCAGGGTTTCCTTGCACAGCTTGACCTGGTCCTGAAGGATCTGCAGGTCTTCCTGCAGCAACGGATCGGTGTGGTCCTGGCGCATTTCATTGAGCAGCACGCTCATGGTCGCCAACGGCGTGCCCAGCTCATGGGCGGCGCCGGCGGCCTGGGTGGCCACTGCCAGCAGTTGTTCATCGCGCAGGCTCTCTTCACGGCGCTCGGCACGCAGGTGCTCCTGGCGGCGCAACTCCTCGGCCATGCGTGCGGCGAAGAAAGTAATCACCGCCGCGGCCAGGGCGATACTCAGCCACATGCCGTAGACCTGCATGGTGTCGCCCGACTGCGGCAAGGTTTCCAGCGGATAGAACTGCACCAACAGCAGGCTGTAGGCCACCAGGGCGATGCCCGACAGCACCAGCGAGTAGATCCACGGCAGCGTGACGGCGGCGATCGCCAGCGGCACCAGGTAATAAGAGACGAAGGGGTTGGTCGAACCACCGGAGTAATACAGCAGCGCGCTGTGGATAAGCAGGTCGCAGGCCAGTTGCAGCGCGTACTCAAGTTCGGTGACCGGCAGTGACAGGCGCAAGCGCACGGCGGTGAACGCGCACAGCAGCGACGACAGGGCCAAGGTGACCACCAACGAAAACCATGGCAGCGGCAGCAACTCGGTCCAGTAGGCCACGCCCACGGAACCGGCCTGGGCAGCCAGCACAAGGATGCGGATGAAGGTCAGGCGCCAAAGGTTCTGGCGTGTAGCGGACAGCGGATGTGCGGCGGCGAGCATGAGCTCTCCCGATGAGGCTCCAAGAAAATCGGCTGGAGTATACCGAAGCCAGGCGCCTCGCTGCAGCGATGCGGCAAAGCGCCACAGGAGTCAGCTTCAAGACTCTAGCTACAAGCTTCAAGCGTTCTCGCGGCGAACCTTCATTTGATGCTTTGACCTAGGGGCTGTGAAACTTATCTCGATAATACCCACATACTTTCTTACAGCTTGCCGCTTGTCGCTTTGAACTGCCTAAACTGTCCCCGGTCTGATCGGCCATGCGTGGCACGAACGTTCTAACCACGCTTTTCATTGCCAAGGAGCTACACATGCACATTTCCCGTCGCGGCAAAGCCTTCGCCCTGTCCTGCGGCCTGCTCGCCACCCTGCCCGCCGTGGCCGCCGACGAGCCACGCTACAACCAGGTGTCGCTGCGCGCCGAAGTCAGCAAGGAAGTCGCCCGCGACCTGATGGTCGTGACGCTGTACAGCGAAGCGCAGAACAGCGACCCGGGCAAGCTCGCCAAGCAGATCACCGAAACCATGAACAAGGCCGTACAGCAGGCCCGTGACGTGAAGGACGTGAAGATCAGCCAGGGCAGCCGCAACAGCTACCCGATCTACGACACCAAGGGGCAGAAGATCACCGGCTGGCGTGAGCGCGCCGAACTGCGCCTGGAAAGTGCCGATTTCCCGGCCCTGTCCAAGCTCACCGGCGAACTGCTGCAGGACCTGAAGATGGGCGGCATGGACTTCTCCATCGCCCCGGCCACCCGCAAGACCAGCGAAGACGAGCTGCTCAAGGATGCCGTGGCCGCGTTCAAGGCTCGCGCCCAGCTGGCCACCGAAGCGCTCGGCGGCAAGGGCTACAAGGTGGTCAGCCTGAACCTCAACAGCAGCGGCTACCCGCGCCCGTACCTGCGCAGCGCACCGATGGCGATGATGGCCAAGGCTGCCGACGAAGCGGCGCCAGCGCCTGATATCGAGGCCGGCACCAGCGAAGTCAGCATGAGCGCCGATGGCCTGATCGAAGTCCAGGTGCCCTGACCCCTCCAAGTGGATGTCCGTGGCGGTGAAATCCGCCTCGGACAGCACTTTCCGACTATTCCTACGCACCAATCAGGTGCGTCCGTCTGTCATCGAAAATGCGAAACATCTTGAAATTCTTGCAATTTCAGGCCACGCAAACGATCAACATTCGACAAACTTATATTTTTGCGACATCCATGTACGACCGTCCCACGTTTTGCCGCCAACCACCCTGCTGAGTGTTGCATTGGGAATAGCCCCTGCATAAGTATCCGCAGGTCGGCTCACGAGGCCGCCTCACTCTAAAAAAATGACAACAATGAGGCCACCATGCTCAAACACGCAGTCATTCCGTTCCTGGTCGGCGCAGGCTTGCTAGCCGGCGCTCCCTCCGCCCTCGCCGCGACCAACCTGGTGTTCTGCTCCGAAGGCAGCCCGGCCGGCTTCGACCCAGGCCAATACACCACCGGAACCGACTTCGACGCCTCGGCTGAAACCATCTTCAACCGGCTCACGCAATTCGAACGTGGCGGCACCGCGGTGATTCCGGGCCTGGCCACCAAGTGGGAAGTGTCCGACGACGGCAAGGCCTACGTCTTCCACCTGCGTGAAGGCGTCAAGTTCCACACCACCGACTACTTCAAGCCGACCCGCGAATTCAACGCGGACGACGTGCTGTTCACTTTCAACCGCATGCTCGACAAGGACCAACCGTTCCGCAAGGCGTACCCCACCGAATTCCCGTACTTCACCGACATGGGCATGGACAAGAACATCGCCAAGGTCGAGAAGGTCGATGACCACACCGTGAAGTTCACCCTCAACGAGGTCGACGCCGCGTTCATCCAGAACCTGGCCATGAGCTTCGCCTCGATCCAGTCGGCCGAATACGCCGACCAGTTGCTCAAGCAAGGCAAGCCTGCCGACATCAACCAGAAGCCGATCGGCACCGGCCCATTCGTGTTCAGCAAGTACCAGAAGGACGCGCAGATCCGCTACAAGGGCAACAAGGACTACTGGAAGCCCGAGGACGTGAAGATCGACAACCTGATCTTCGCCATCAGCACCGACGCCTCGGTACGCATGCAGAAGCTCAAGAAGAACGAGTGCCAGGTCACCCTATTCCCCCGCCCGGCCGATATCCAGCCGCTGAAGCAGGACCCGAAGCTGAAGATGCCCGACCAGGCCGGTTTCAACCTCGGCTACATCGCCTACAACGTGATGGACAAGGTCAAGGGCAGCAACGAGCCTAACCCGCTGTCGCAACTCAAGGTGCGTGAAGCCCTGGACATGGCGGTGAACAAGCAGCAGATCATCGAGTCGGTGTACCAGGGCGCCGGCCAGCTGGCGGTCAACGCCATGCCGCCAACCCAGTGGTCCTACGACACCACCATCAAGGATGCCAAGTACGACCCCGAGAAGGCCAAGCAGCTACTCAAGGAAGCCGGCATCAAGGAAGGCACCGAGATCACCCTGTGGGCCATGCCGGTGCAACGCCCCTATAACCCCAACGCCAAGCTGATGGCCGAAATGCTGCAGTCCGACTGGGCCAAGATCGGTATCAAGGCCAAGATCGTCAGCTACGAATGGGGTGAGTACATCAAGCGCTCCAAGGGCGGTGAGCAGGGTGCCATGCTGATTGGCTGGAGCGGCGACAACGGTGACCCGGACAACTGGCTGGGCACCCTCTATGGCTGCGACGCCATGGACGGCAACAACTTCTCCAAGTGGTGCTACAAGCCGTACGACGACCTGATCAAGCAAGCCAAGGCCACCCCCGACCAGGCTAAACGCACCGAGCTGTACAAGCAGGCGCAACACATCCTCAAGGAACAGGTGCCGATCACCCCGATCGCCCACTCCACCGTGTATCAGCCCATGAGCACGTCCGTGAAGGACTTCAAGATCAGCCCCTTCGGCCTGAACTCCTTCTACGGGGTAAGCGTGGACAAGTAACGGCCATGCCCGCCCCGCCCGCACGGTTTGCGGCGGGGCGATTACATGACCGGGCGGCGCGTAGGACTTTTCCACCGCAGTCGCCGGAATACTCCCGCTCCCTTATCAGTCTCTGAACCATGGCTCCCACGCCTTGACGACTCTATCGTCAGGGCCGGGATGTCATCGCCGCGCTTTGCCTGTCGCGGCCAGAAAAGACCAGGACAAAGGATTTGCCATGCGCCCTACCACGCTGTGCTCCACCCTCTTTGCACTCGGCCTGCTGAGCCACGCGCCGCTGACACTGGCCAACAACCTGGTGTTCTGCTCCGAAGGCAGCCCGGCAGGCTTCGACACCGCCCAGTACACCTCGGCCACCGACAACGATGCCGCCGAACCGATCTACAACCGCCTGGTCGAGTTCGAGCGCGGCGGCACCGCCGTGCATCCAGCCCTGGCCACCGACTGGCAGGTCTCCGACGACGGCCTGCGCTACACCTTCCACCTGCGGCCCGGGGTGAAGTTCCACGCCAACAAGGGCTTCCAGCCCACCAGGGATTTCAACGCCGACGACGTGCTGTTCACCTTCAACCGCATGCTCGACAAGCAGCACCCGTTCCGCCAGGCCTACCCCACCGAATTTCCGTACTTCATCAGCATGGGGCTGGACAAGAACATCGCCAAGGTCGAGAAGACCGCCCCGCTGACCGTGGTGTTCACCCTCAACAAGGTCGATGCCGCGTTCATCCAGAACCTCGCCATGGCCTTCGCCGCGATCCTCTCCGCCGAGTACGCCGAACACCTGCTGGCCGAGGGCAGGCCGAGCGACATCAACCAGAAACCGATCGGCACTGGCCCGTTCGTGTTCCAGCGTTACCAGAAAGACGCGCAGATTCGCTACAAGGGCAACAAGGACTATTGGGCCCCCGACCAGGTGAAGCTCGACAACCTGGTGTTCTCCATCAACATCGACCCGTCGGTACGCATCCAGAAGCTGCGCCGCAACGAATGCCAGGTCACCCTGCACCCGCGCCCGGCCGACCTGCCCGCACTCAGGCAGGACGGCAAGCTGCAGGTGCTGCAGCAGCCCGGCTTCAACCTCGGCTACATCGCCTACAACACCCAGCACCCACCCTTCGACCGCCTCGAAGTACGCCAGGCCATGGACATGGCGGTGAACAAGCAGGCGATCATCCAGGCCGTCTACCAGGAAGCCGGGCAACTTGCGGTCAATGCCATGCCGCCCACGCAGTGGTCCTACGACGACTCGCTCAAGGACGCACCGTTCGACCCGCAAAAGGCCAAGGCCCTGCTCAAGCAGGCCGGGGTCAAGGAAGGCACCGAAATCACCCTCTGGGCCATGCCCGTACAGCGCCCCTACAACCCCAACGCCAAGCTCATGGCCGAAATGCTTCAGGCCGACTGGAGCAAGCTCGGTTTCAAAGTGCGCATCGTCAGCTACGAGTGGGGGGAATACCTCAAGCGCATGAAGAGCGGTGAGCACGATATCGCCCTGATCGGCTGGACCGGCGACAACGGCGACCCCGACAACTGGCTGGGCACGCTCTACAACTGTGACGCCATCGGCAGCAACAACTACTCGCTGTGGTGCGACCCGCAGTACGACGCGTTGGTCAAGCAAGCCAAGCAGGTCACCGACCGCGAACAACGCAGCGCCCTCTACCAGCAGGCCCAGCAACGCCTCAAGCAACAGGTACCGATCACGCCCGTGGCCCACTCCACGGTCAACCAACCGCTGAGCAGTAACGTCAACGATTTCAAGGTCAGCCCCTTCGGACGCAACGTTTTCTCCGGCGTCAGTATCGATTGACCCCTGCATGGTCTGGCCGGGAGTGCGACCCACTCCCGCGGCCGCGTGCAGCCTGGATTTGCCTGGCGACCCCAGGCGAATACCTGCAGTACCGCGTCACCGTTGCAGGCCCGGCCCACGAGGCACGGGTGATAACTAAAAGAACAGAAAGGGAGCTTTGATTTTGAAACGCACCATGAAAACCGCATTGGCCTTGTCCATCGGCGCCTTCAGCGCCTTGGCCCAGGCCGAACCGATGAGCCAGGACTTCGTCCCTACCACGCTCAAGTCCAGCAGCGAGCAAGCCGAAGCCAAGGGCTTCATCGACGGCCAGAGCCTGTCCGGCAGTACCCGCAACTGGTATGCCCGCGAACGCGCCACCCGCGCGCCACTGTGGAAGTACTACAAGAGCGACGGTACTCGCAAACCCACCCACAGCCGCGACAACTGGGTGCAGGGCACCATCCTCAACTACAGCTCTGGCTTCACCGAGGGCACCGTGGGCTTCGCCGTCGAAGCCGCCGCCTACAACGCCGTGGCGCTGGAGCGCGGCCGTGCCGCCGTGGCCGGCCCCAACAACCGCACGCTCACCCACAGCGACGGCGACGTGATCGGCCAGTGGAGCAAGATGGGCCTGGGCAACGTCAAGGCGCGGGTGTCCAACACCACCCTCACCCTCGGCCGCCAGGCGGTCGACACCCCGATGATCGCCTACATCGGCAACCGCGCGCTGCCGTCGAGCTTCCAGGGTGCCTTCCTGCACAGCGCCGAGTTCGACAACCTGTCGCTCGACCTGGGCACCTTCGACCGCGTCTCGCCACGTACCGAGCAGAGCCTGAGCAAGTTCCGCAGCGAATACGGCAATGGCGTGGAAACCGACCGCGCCAGCACCGCCGGTATCAACTACCAGCCGCTGAAAAGCCTGAGTACCAGCCTGTACGCCACCAAGGTCGACGACTTCTGGAATCAGTACTACTTCGGCGCCAACCATGTGCTGGGCGACAGCGCGGTGCTGAGCCTGACCACCGGCTTGAACTACTACAAGACCGTAGACGCCGGCAGCAAGAAGATGGGCGAGATCGACAACGACACCTACAGCCTGTCGTTCGGCCTGACCCATCAGGCCCACACCCTGAGCGCGTCGTGGCAGCAGGTGAATGGCAACGAGTACTTCGACTACCTGCATGAAACCAACGGCATCTACCTGGCCAACTCGCTGTTGTCGGACTTCAACGGCCCCAACGAGAAATCGCTGCAGATCAGCTATGTGCTGAACATGGCGCCCTACGGTGTGCCGGGCCTCAAGTTCAACCTGTACAACGCCCGCGGCTGGGGCATCGACGGCACCCACTACAAGGGTAACGTCTACGACGTGAAAGGCCTCGACGGCGAAACCCACTAC
This sequence comes from Pseudomonas oryziphila, assembly GCF_003940825.1. Taxonomy (NCBI): domain Bacteria; kingdom Pseudomonadati; phylum Pseudomonadota; class Gammaproteobacteria; order Pseudomonadales; family Pseudomonadaceae; genus Pseudomonas; species Pseudomonas oryziphila. Next base: position 4,905,471 of record NZ_CP034338.1, read on the forward strand.
GAGTGGGGCTTCGGCACCAGCTACGCGGTGCAGAGCGGCCCGCTGAAAGACACCAGCATCCGTGCCACCTACACCGCCCACCGCGCCAGCAAGGCCCAGGGCGATGGCAGCCTCGACGAGTTCCGCCTGGTCACCACCATTCCATTCAACATTCTCTGACCGCTGGCGCCACGGCCCGACTCCCCACGGGCCGTGGCGGCTACGCTGGAATAGCACTGCTGGGAGGTTTCATGAAATCGTTACCGCTACGCGCTGCCCTGGCAGCGGTCATCCTGGGCGCTGCATCCACCGTTGCGGCCAAGCCGCTGGTGGTGTGCACCGAGGCCAGCCCCGAGGGCTTCGACATTGTCCAGTACACCACCGCCGTCACCGCCGACGCCTCGGCCGAGACCATCTTCAATCGCCTGGTCGACTTCAAGCCAGGCACCACGGATATCCAGCCGGCCCTGGCCACCCACTGGGACATCAGCCCGGACGGCCTGGTCTACACCTTCCACCTGCGCGAAGGCGTGAAGTTCCACAGCACCGACTACTTCACCCCCACCCGCAACTTCAACGCCGACGACGTGCTGTGGAGCCTGAACCGCCAGCTCAGGCCAGACCACCCGTGGCACGACAAGAGCAGCGTCGGCTACCCCTATTTCGAGAGCATGGCCTTCAAGGACCTGCTCAAATCGGTGGAGAAGACCGACGACCACACCGTGGTGATCACCCTGACCCGCCCGGAAGCCCCCTTCCTGCATGACCTGGGCATGGCCTTCACCTCGATCTACTCCGCCGAATACGGCGACCAGTTGCTCAAGGCCGGCAAAACCGCCGAACTCAACAGCAAGCCCATCGGCACCGGCCCGTTCGTCTTTCAGCGCTACAACAAGGATGCCCAGGTCCGCTACAAGCCCAACCCGGACTACTTCCGTGGCAAGCCACCGGCCGACGCTCTGATCTTCGCCATCGCCACCGACAGCAATGTCCGCCTGCAAAAACTGCGTGCCAACGAGTGCCAGGTGGCGCTGTACCCCAAGCCTGACGACGTGTCCTCGATCAAGGCCGACCCGAAACTCAAGGTTGTCGAGATCGAAGCGCTGGTCACCGGCTACATCGCGATGAACACCGAGCACAAGTACCTGAGCGACGTCCGCGTGCGCAAGGCGATCAACATGGCCTTCGACCGCCAGACCCACGTCGACCAGTTGTTCGGCAAGGGCAACGCGATGGTAGGGGTCAACCCGTATCCACCGAGCATGCTCGGCTACAACAGTGCCAACCAGAACCCGCCCCACGACCTGGACAAGGCTCGCGCCCTGCTCAAGGAAGCCGGCGTACCGGAAGGCACGGTGATCACGCTGTTCACCCGCAATGGTGGTGGCGCGACCAACCCCAACCCACGCCTGTCCGCAGAAATGCTGCAGGCCGACCTGGCCAAGGTCGGTATCAAGCTCGACATTCGCGTGATGGAATGGGCCGAAATGTTGCGCCGAGCCAAGAACGGCGAGGCCGACCTCGTGTCGACCGGCTGGGCCGGTGACAACGGCGACCCGGACAACTTCCTCAGCCCGCTGCTCAGCTGCGATGCGGCAAAATCCGGCGAGAACTATGCGCGCTGGTGCAACCCCAAGTTCCAGCAGTTGATCACCCGCGCCCGTGAAGCCATCGACAACGACGAACGCGCCAAACTCTATAGCGAAGCGCTGGCGGTGTACGATGAGGACCAACCGTGGATCAGCATGGCCCACCCGAAGATGTTCACTGCGATGCGCGAGAACGTCGAGGGCTACGTGATCAACCCACTGACCAACAATAACTTCGCCACCACCAAGGTGAAGTAGAACAACAACGACCGCCGGCGATCTGCAAGGCAGCCGGCGGCTGTGCCCTTAGTGGCTGATGAGGTACCCCAAACATGTTGAGTTTCATTGCCCGGCGTCTGGGCCTGCTGATCCCGACCTTCTTCGGTATCACCCTGCTGACCTTCGCGCTCATACGCCTGATCCCCGGCGACCCCGTCGAAGTGATGATGGGTGAACGCAGGGTCGACCCCGAAATGCATGCCCAGGCCATGGAGCGCCTTGGCCTGAACAAACCGCTCCCGGTGCAGTACCTGGACTACGTCGGCAAGCTTGCCCAGGGCGATCTCGGTGAGTCGCTGCGCACCCGCGAAAGCGTCTGGCACGAGTTCACCACGCTGTTCCCGGCGACCCTCGAACTGGCCTTTGCCGCCCTGCTGTTCGCCGGCATCATCGGCCTGCTGGCCGGGGTGATCGCCGCGCTCAAGCGCGGTTCGCTGTTCGACCACGGCGTCATGGGCATCTCGCTGGCCGGCTACTCCATGCCGATTTTCTGGTGGGGCCTGATTCTCATCATGTTCTTCTCCGTGAGCCTGGGCTGGACGCCAGTCTCCGGGCGCATCGACCTGCTGTACGACATCGAGCCGAAGACCGGCTTCATGCTCATCGACACTCTGCTCAGCGACGAAGAAGGGTCGTTCAAGGACGCGCTGATGCACCTGATCCTGCCGGCCATCGTGCTGGGCACCATCCCGCTGGCGGTGATCGCTCGCATGACCCGCTCGTCGATGCTCGAAGTGCTGCGCGAGGACTACATCCGCACCGCCCGCGCCAAAGGCCTGTCACCCGCCCGCGTGGTGTTCATCCACGGCCTGCGCAACGCCCTGATCCCGGTGCTGACCGTGTTCGGCCTGCAGGTCGGCACGCTGCTGGCCGGCGCCGTGCTCACCGAAACCATCTTTTCCTGGCCGGGCATCGGCAAATGGCTGATCGAAGCCATCGGTGCCCGTGACTACCCTGTGGTGCAGAACGGCATTCTGCTGATCGCCTGCCTGGTGATCCTGGTCAACTTCGTCGTGGACATCCTCTACGGCCTGGTCAACCCACGCATCCGCCATCAGCGCTGAGGACTTCGTCATGACCAGCCCGATTCCAAAATCCGTCACTCCGCCAGCCGCGGTTGACCAAAGTTTGCTCTACCCCTCGCCCTACAAGGAGTTCTGGCAGGCCTTCTCGCGCAACAAAGGCGCGGTTGCCGGCCTGGCCTTCATGACCCTGGTGGTGTTCTGCGCGCTGTTCGCGCCCTGGGTGGCACCGCACAACCCCAGCGAGCAGTACCGCGACTTCCTGCTCACGCCACCGGTGTGGCTCGAAGGCGGCACCTGGCAGTTCATCCTCGGCACCGACGAACTGGGCCGCGACCTGCTTTCACGGCTTATCCAGGGCGCACGCCTGTCGCTGCTGATCGGCCTGTCGTCGGTGGTGATGTCGCTGATCCCCGGCATCCTGCTGGGCCTGTTGGCCGGGTTCTTCCCGCAGATTCTCGGCCCGTCGATCATGCGCCTGATGGATGTAATGCTCGCCCTGCCCTCGCTGCTGCTGGCCGTGGCCATCGTCGCCATCCTCGGCCCAGGCCTGATCAACACGGTGATCGCCATCGCCATCGTTTCGCTGCCGTCCTACGTGCGCCTGACCCGCGCCGCGGTGATGGGCGAGCTGAACCGTGACTACGTGACCGCCGCACGCCTGGCCGGCGCCAGCCTGCCACGGCTGATGTTCGTTACCGTGCTGCCCAACTGCATGGCCCCGCTGATCGTGCAGGCCACCTTGAGTTTCTCCTCGGCAATCCTCGACGCCGCCGCCCTGGGCTTCCTCGGCCTTGGCGTGCAGCCGCCCACCCCCGAGTGGGGCACAATGCTGGCCTCGGCGCGCGACTACATCGAGCGCGCCTGGTGGGTGGTGAGCCTGCCCGGCCTGACCATCCTGCTCAGTGTCCTGGCCATCAACCTGATGGGCGACGGCCTGCGCGATGCGCTGGACCCGAAACTCAAGAACGCCGCCTGAGGAGACCGCCATGTCACTGTTGCAGATCAACAACCTGAACGTGCGCTTCGGCGACGCCAATGCAGTACCGGTGGTGGACGGCCTCGACCTGAACGTGGACGCCGGCGAGATCCTCGCCATCGTCGGCGAGTCCGGCTCCGGCAAATCGGTCACCATGATGGCCCTGATGGGGCTGATCGACGCCCCCGGGCGCATCACCGCCGATGCCCTCACCTTCGATGGCACCGACATGCTCAAGCTCAGCGGCCGGCAACGGCGCAAGGTGGTGGGCAAGGACATCGCCATGGTCTTCCAGGACCCGATGACCGCGCTCAACCCCAGTTACACCGTGGGCTACCAGATCGAGGAAGTGCTGCGCCAGCACCTCGGGCTCAAGGGCAAGGCCGCCCGCCAGCGGGCCCTGGAGTTGCTGAAAAAAGTCGAGATCCCGGGCGCCGAAAGCCGCCTGGACGCCTACCCGCACCAACTGTCCGGGGGCATGAGCCAACGGGTGGCGATCGCCATGGCCATCGCCGGTGAACCCAAGCTGCTGATCGCCGACGAACCGACCACCGCGCTGGATGTGACCATCCAGGCGCAGATCATGGAGCTGCTGGTCAACCTGCAGAAAGAGCGCAACATGGCGCTCATCCTGATCACCCACGACCTGGCCGTGGTCGCCGAGACCGCCAAACGCGTGTGTGTGATGTATGCAGGCCAAGCCGTCGAGGTCGGCCAGGTGCCGGAACTCTTCGACATCCCTGCCCACCCCTACAGCGAAGCGCTGCTGGCGGCCATCCCCGAGCACAGTATCGGCGCCGAACGCCTGGCCACCCTGCCCGGCATCGTTCCCGGCCGCTACGACCGCCCGCAGGGTTGCCTGTTGTCGCCACGCTGCCCTTACGTGCAGGACAACTGCCGCCGCCAACGCCCCGCCCTCGACCCACAGGCCCATAGCCTGGTGCGTTGCTTCTACCCGCTCAACCAGGAGGTGGCGTGATGGCCGTCGTTCTTTCAGCCCGTGAGCTGACCCGTCACTACGAAGTGTCCCGCGGCCTGTTCAAGGGCCATGCCCTGGTGCGCGCGCTGAACGGCGTGTCGTTCGAACTGGAGGCTGGCAAGACCCTGGCCGTGGTCGGCGAATCGGGATGCGGCAAGTCGACCCTGGCCCGTGCCTTGACCTTGATCGAGGAGCCGTCGTCCGGCTCGCTGCAGATCGCCGGCACCGAGGTCAACGGCGCCGGCAAGGCCGAGCGCAAGCAGCTGCGCCGCGATGTGCAGATGGTGTTCCAAAGCCCTTACGCCTCGCTCAACCCGCGGCAGAAGATCGGTGACCAGTTGGCCGAGCCACTGCTGATCAACACCTCGCTGAGCAAAGCCGAGCGCCGCGAAAAAGTGCAGAAGATGATGGAGCAGGTGGGCCTGCGCCCCGAGCACTACCAGCGCTACCCGCACATGTTTTCCGGTGGTCAGCGCCAGCGCATCGCCCTGGCCCGGGCGATGATGCTGCAGCCCAAGGTGCTGGTGGCGGATGAGCCGACCTCGGCGCTCGACGTGTCGATCCAGGCCCAGGTGCTGAACCTGTTCATGGACCTACAGAAGGAGTTCAACACCGCCTACGTGTTCATCTCCCACAACCTGGCGGTGGTGCGCCATGTGGCTGACCAGGTGCTGGTGATGTACCTGGGCCGGCCGGCGGAGATGGGGCCGAAGGAGGATATCTACGAGAAGCCCCTGCATCCGTACACCCAGGCACTGTTGTCGGCGACGCCAGCGATCCATCCGGACCCGCTGAAGCCGAAGATCCGCATTGCCGGTGAGCTGCCCAACCCGCTGAATCCGCCGGATGGCTGCGCGTTCCACAAGCGTTGCCCGTATGCGACCGAACGTTGCGCCAAGGAGGTGCCGGCGCTGAGGCAAGTGGGTACGCGGCAGGTGGCCTGCCACTACGCCGAGCAGTTCCTGTAAACGTCATCGCGGGGCAAGCCCGCTCCCACGAGCCCGCACAGGCCTCGTGGGAGCGGGCTTGCCCCGCGATTTTCTCAATGCATAAAGAACCAGATCAGGATGATCACCGGAATCGGCACACCAATCATCCACAGCAGTATCGAGCGCATGATGCTTCTCCTCGTTCGTGGTCTATCAAGGTCCGTGCAGCGCTCATGCCAGTTGTGTCAAAAAATGACATCCATATGAAACAAGGCCTTAGCGGTTAAGCCGCTTTGATTCGCCGTGCAAAATGCCGGATCACCGCTTGGCCCCGAAGGCGTTCTGCAATGCCTGGCCTTGTCACCCGCAAGCGAGCCAATGCACTATCGCGCCATGACCTCGACCACCCTCCCCGACGGCCCCGGGCAAACCCCGCTCACCGCCGACACCGTCATGCGCTACCACCTGTGCTGGAAGCATCGCGACCTGGACGGGGTGATGGCGCTTTACCACCCGGATATCCAGTACCACGACTTCTTCCAGAACCGCGTGCTCGGCCATGACGAGCTGCGCGACTACGTGCGCGCCTGCCTGCCTCACGAGGCCGGCGAGGACATCGTCCACAGCGACCGCATTCGCGTCGACGGCTGCACCGCGTTCATCCAGTACCAGGTCACCGTGCAAGGGGGCGAAGGGCTGGTGGCGTTCCAGTCCAGCGAGGCGATCACGGTCAAGGACGGGTTGATCTGGCGGATCAACGAATACGCAACACTGGTGCGCCAGCACGCCAAAGGCAGCCAGACAGGCGGCCCGCGCCCGGCCACCAGCCGCCTGGGCCTGTCGCCGCGCCAGCTGTCGACCATGGCCCAGGACCTGGAGCACTACTTCAATCACCAACGCCCCTACCTGGACCCCGAGCTGGACCTGCAACAAGTGGCCGACGAAAGCGGCTACAGCCGCAACCAGATTTCCTATCTGCTCAACCAGGTGCTGGGCCAGAGCTTCTACCGCTACGTCAACCAGGCGCGCCTGCAATACCTGATGGCCGGCCTGGACAACGGCAGCGCCGAAGCCCCGATCGACCAGCTGGCGTTCAATGCCGGGTTCAACTCGCTGTCGGCGTTCTACAAGTGCTTCCGCGAACACACCGGGCTGTCGCCCAAGGCCTACCTCAAGCAAATTTCCCTGCGTGCACGCACGTAAGACAGCCATCGCAGCGCACTAATAGGATCGCCCACAGACCAAGACGGATGTGGAGCCCGACCCGATGCAACCCCTGCGCACGATCAGCCTGTGGATGGACCAGCTCGACGAGCCGCTGTGCGCACGCCCGGCACTGCGCGCAGACCTGGACCTCGATGTATGCATCATCGGCGCCGGTTACACCGGGCTGTGGACCGCCTACTACCTCAAGCGCCAGGCCCCGCAACTGAACATCGCGGTGATCGAGGCCAACATCGCCGGTTTCGGTGCCTCCGGGCGCAACGGTGGCTGGCTGATGGGCAACCTGCTGGGCGAGGACCGCCTGCTGGCCAGCCTGTCACCGCAACAGCGCCGCGCCAGCATCGATCTGCTGCACGGCGTCCCTGACGAAGTGCACAACGTGCTGCAGCGCGAAGGCATCGACTGCGACTACCGCAAGGGCGGCGTGCTCTACTGCGCAGCCCGCTACCCGGAGCAGGAACGCAGCCTGCGCGCCTGGCTGGACGACCTGTATCGCCAGGGCATGACCGAGGACGACTACCACTGGCTGCGCCCCGAGCAGCTGGATGCGCAGCTGCGCATCAGCAACCCCTACGGCGCGATCTTCAGCCCGCACACCGCGACCATCCAGCCGGCCAAGCTGGTGCGCGGGCTGGCCCGCGCAGTGGAAAACCTGGGTGTACCCATCTACGAAAACACCCCGGCCATCGACTGGCAAACCGGCGAGGTACGCACACCCTTGGCGCGCATCCGCAGCCACTGGGTCGTGCCGGCAGTGGAGGGCTATGCCGCCAGCCTGCCGCCGCTCGGGCGCCATCAGTTGCCCGTGCAGAGCTTGCTGGTGGCCACCGAACCGCTGCCGGAATCGACCTGGGAGCAGATCGGCCTGAGCCAGGGGCAGGCCTTCAGCGAAAACAGCCGCCAGGTCACCTACGGCCAGCGCAGCGCCGATAACCGCCTGGTGTTCGGCGCCCGCGGCGGCTACCGCTTCGGCGGCCGGCTACGCGAAGATTTCACCCTCACCGACAGCGAAGTCGAACTGCGTCGCTACCTGTTCGGCGAGCTGTTCCCGCAACTCAAGCACGTGCGCATCACCCATTCCTGGGGCGGCAACCTGGGCATGGCCCGACGCTTCAGGCCGCACATGCTCTGCGACCGCCAGCGTGGCGTCGCGCTGTCGGGCGGCTACGGCGGCGAAGGCGTCGGTGCCACCAACCTCGGCGGGCGCACCCTGGCGGCGCTGATCCTCGGCCAGCACAACGCCCTCACCGCACAGCCCTGGGTACACGACAACCGCCCGCTGGCCAGCCTGGCCAGCTGGCCGCCCGAGCCATGCCGCTGGCTGGGCTACAACGCAATTATCCAGAGTTTCGTCCACGAGGACCGGACCCTCGCCAGCCCGGCCAGCGCCCCCTGGCGGCGGCGCCTGGCCAGTGGGCTGGCCGACTTCATGGAAGGCTTCATGCACTGACTTCCCCCTCCACAACAACAGGATCCACCGGTCATGAGCATCACCCAGTTCAAGCACACCGACAGCGCCATCCTGCAGAGCTGCAACCCGGTCGCCGTGCCCCTCGGCGAGCCGGTCGCCGTCACCTCGGTCACCTGCGTCGAACGCAGCGACGGGGTCGAGACCGGCATCTGGGAATGCACCCCCGGGCGCTGGCGGCGGCAGATCGTGCAACAGGAGTTCTGCCATTTCATCAAGGGCCGTTGCACCTTCACCCCCGACGGTGGCGAGCCCCTGGTCATAGAAGCCGGAGACGCACTGATGCTACCGGCCAACAGCGTCGGCACCTGGGACATCCAGGAGACCGTGCGCAAGACCTACGTTCTGATCTTCTGATCCGCTGATCGCCTGCCTTCGATAACAACAGACAAAGCAAGGTAACCCCGACATGCGCACGCTCCTTCTCGCTCCCCTGATGCTGGCCGCCAGCGTGGCCAGTGCCGCCGACTCGGTGAAGATCTACAACTGGTCGAGCTACATCGCCCCCGACACCTTGAAGAACTTCCAGCAGGCCAGTGGCATCGTGCCGACCTACGACGTGTTCGACAGCAACGAGACCCTCGACGGCAAGCTGATGACCGGCAACTCCGGCTACGACGTGGTGTTCCCCTCCAACCACTTCATGGCCCGGCAGATCCAGGGCAAGGCCCTGAAGAAGCTGGACAAGTCGCAGTTGCCCAACTGGAAGAACCTCAACCCGGTGCTGCTCAAGGCCCTGGAAGTCAACGACCCGGGCAACCAGTACGGTTTCCCGTACCTGTGGGGCAGCACCGGCATCGGCTACAACATCGACAAGGTCAAGGCGGTACTGGGCGACAACGCCCCGGTCGATTCCTGGGACCTGATCTTCAAGCCCGAGTACATCGGCAAGCTGAAAAGCTGCGGCGTGGCGGTGCTGGACAACGGCCCCGAACTGCTGCCGATCGCCTTGCATTACCTTGGCTTGCCGCAGCACAGCCAGGACCCCGCCGACTACGACAAGGCCAAGGCGCTGCTGATGAAGGTGCGCCCATACATCAGCTACTTCCATTCGTCGAAGTACACCGGCGACCTGGCCAATGGCGATGTGTGCGTGGTGGTGGGTTTCTCGGGCGACGTGCTGCAGGCGAAGAACCGCGCCGAAGAGGCGAAGAACGGGGTGAAGGTGGGGTATTCGATCCCCAAGGAAGGCGCGCCGTTGTGGTTCGACATGGTCGCCATGCCGGCCGATGCGCCGGACGAAAAAGCCGGCTACGCCTACATGAACTACCTGTTGCAGCCTGAGGTGATGGCGGGCATCAGCAACTTCGTGCAGTACGCCAATGGCAACCAGCAGGCCGACGCGAAGGTGGACCCGGCCATCAAGGGCAACACGATGATCTACCCGAGCGAGGATGTGATGGGCAAGCTGTATGCCCTGGAGGCGATGCCGGCGAAGATCGACCGCATCAGGACGCGGATCTGGACCAGCATAAAAGCAGGCAACTGACATTCGTCAGTTGCAAAGTCTCAAGCTGCAAGCGGCAAGAAGAAACGGGCCAATTCGGGCCCGCTTCTTCTTGTAGCTTGTAGCTTGCAACTTGTCGCTGCTGTCAGTGGTGCTCGCGGGTCGCGCGGAACTTCACATCCGGCCAGCGCTCTTCCATCAGCGACAGGTTGACTCGGGTCGGCGCCAGGTAGGTCAGGTGCCCACCGCCGTCGATGGCCAGGTTCTCCATGGCCTTGTTCTGGAAGTCCTCGAGCTTCTTCTTGTCATCGCAGCTGATCCAGCGCGCCGACCACACGGTGATGGGCTCGTAGGCGCACTCGACCTTGTACTCTTCCTTCAAACGGCTGGCGACCACATCGAACTGCAGCACACCGACCGCACCCAGGATGATGTCGTTGCTGCGCTGGGGGAAGAACACCTGGGTCGCACCCTCTTCGGCCAACTGCTGCAGGCCCTGGCGCAGCTGCTTGGATTTCAGCGGGTCCTTCAGGCGCACGCGGCGGAACAGCTCCGGGGCGAAGTGCGGGATACCGGTAAAGCCCAGCGCCTCGCCTTCGGTGAAGGTGTCGCCGATCTGAATGGTGCCGTGGTTGTGCAGGCCGATGATGTCGCCGGCGAAGGCCTCGTCGAGCTGTTCACGCTCGGAGGAGAAGAAGGTCAGCGCATCGCCGATGCGCAGGTCCTTGCCGGTGCGTACGTGGCGCATCTTCATGCCCTTTTCGTACTTGCCCGAGCAGATGCGCATGAAGGCGATACGGTCGCGGTGCTTCGGGTCCATGTTCGCCTGGATCTTGAACACGAAGCCCGAGAATTTCTCTTCCACCGGCTCCACGGTACGCTCGTGGGCCACACGTGCCAACGGGCGCGGCGCCCAGTCGACCACCGCGTCGAGCACATGGTCGACACCGAAGTTGCCCAATGCGGTACCAAAGAACACCGGGGTGAGCTGGCCGTTGATGAACTCGTCCTGGTCGAACTCGTGGCAGGCGCCCTGCACCAGCTCCAGTTGCTCGAGGAAGCGCTCGTATTCGTCACCCAGGTGCGCGCGGGCTTCATCGGAGTCGAGCTTTTCGATGATCTTCACCGCGGTACGCTCGTGGCCGTGGCCTGGGGTGTAGACGATGATGTAGTCGCCCGCCAGGTGGTACACACCCTTGAAGTCGCGGTAGCAACCGATCGGCCAGGTGATCGGCGCGGCCTTGATCTTAAGTACTGCCTCGATTTCGTCGAGCAGCTCGATCGGGTCGCGGATATCACGGTCGAGTTTGTTGATGAAGCTGACGATGGGCGTATCGCGCAGGCGGCAGACGTCCATCAGGGCGATGGTGCGCGGCTCTACACCCTTACCGCCGTCGAGCACCATCAGCGCCGAGTCCACCGCGGTCAGGGTGCGGTAGGTGTCTTCCGAGAAGTCTTCGTGGCCGGGGGTGTCGAGCAGGTTGATCATGTGCTCGCGGTAGGGGAACTGCATCACCGAGGTGGTGATGGAGATGCCGCGCTGCTTCTCCATTTCCATCCAGTCGGAGGTGGCGTGGCGGTCGGACTTGCGCGACTTCACGGTGCCCGCGACGGAGATCGCCTTGCCCATCAGCAGGAGCTTCTCGGTGATGGTGGTCTTACCGGCGTCGGGGTGGGAAATGATTGCGAAAGTGCGGCGTTTCGCGACTTCGGCGGCCTGGTTGGTCATGGGAAATCGCCTGACTGGGGGATTAAAAAAGGGGCCGTATCATACCTGAAGTTGGTCCTAGACCAAAATTTGCGGAACCAGCGGCACCTGTTCCGGCCCTTTCGCGGGTGAACCCGCTCCCACAGGTACTGCACTCGGCCTGAGGTCGGTGGAGAGCTCAGGTACTGCATGGCTATCGCACAAGGCCTAGGGCAATGCAGAACCCTGTGGGAGCGGGTTTACCCGCGAAAGGGCCGGCACTGCCACAGCAAATTCATCAGGCAACCGCTTCATCACGACAAATGGCCACAGCACAGTTATTTCAACGCCTGTAGCGCATTAACCTGCTGTTTTTTCTCGCCAGAATCCCTTCACCCCAGTGATTAACACTGGCCAAATGCCGCCTCAGATGGGAACCTTTACGCCCACGGAGACGTCCACTCCCCTGCAACCCGCTTCGGTTGGGGGATTGGTTTCATCAGCATTTTCGGGCCCGACGGGGTTCGGCTCATGGCGTGATCGCGGCGTTCTGCCCGCCTCGCGCTGCTACTCGCGTTCACACCGCCCGCCGCCAGGAATGGCCGGCCACACGGGGGTGCGAGCGCCGACTACAAGAAGGAGTCCGCCTGTGGCTGCACGCTACGGAAAAGGGCTGTTGGGATGGGCCGCCGTGCTCGTCATCCTGGCCCTGCTGGTCCACTGGATCGGCATCGATACGATCGCCCGCTACCGCGACGATCTTGCTTTCTACCTGCAAGCGCACCTGATGCTGGTGCTGGCTTCGATGGCGGCGGCGTTGGCCGTGGGCATCCCCGCCGGCATTGCCCTGAGTCGACCGCAACGGGTCGACAAAGCCGAACGCTTCATGCAGTTCTTCAACATTGGCAACACCATTCCTCCCCTGGCCGTCCTGGCCATCGCCCTGAGCGTTCTGGGCATCGGCGCAGGTCCTGCGATCTTCGCGCTGTTCCTCGCCTCGCTGCTGCCCATCGTGCGCAACACCTACGAGGGCCTGAAAAACGTCCCTGCCTCGCTCAAGGAAGCCGCCACCGGCATCGGCATGACCCCGCGCCAGCAGTTGTGGCAGGTGGAGTTGCCCAACGCCGTGCCGATCATTGTCGGCGGCGTGCGGGTGGCCCTGGCCTTGAACGTGGGCACCGCGCCCCTGGCGTTCCTGATCGGCGCCAACAGCCTGGGCAGTTTGATCTTCCCCGGCATCGCCCTGAACAACCAACCGCAGCTGTTGCTCGGCGCCGCGTGCACGGCACTGCTGGCCCTGGTGCTCGACGCGCTGGTAAGTGCCTCCAGCAAGCGCTGGCTGGAACGTGGCCTGGCCCACTAAAAAAGGGAACCCATGAACAAGACAATCGCCTTGCTGCTGGGCGCGGCCCTGCTGTACGCAGGATTTGCCCAGGCAGCGGAAAAACCGCTGATCCACGTCGGCGCGCGGATGTTCACCGAACAGACCGTGCTCGCCGAAATCACCGCCCAGTACCTGCGTGCCAACGGCTTCGAGGTACGCGTGACCACCGGCCTTGGCAGCAACATCGCGCGTCAGGCGCAGGAAACCGGCCAGCTCGACCTGATGTGGGAATACACCGGCGTGTCGCTGGTGTCCTACAACCATATCGACGAGCGCATGCCCAACGCAGACGCCACCTACGCCCGGGTGAAAGCACTCGATGGCAAAAAAGGCCTGGTCTGGCTGACCCCGTCGAAGTTCAGCAACACCTATGCCCTGGGCCTGCCCAAGCAGGTTGCCGAGGCCTACCCGCAGATCAACACGATCAGCGACCTCAACCAGGTACTGCACGACGAGCAGCAACGCCTGCACCTGGTAGCGCTGGACACCGAGTTCGCCAACCGCCCCGATGGCCTGGTCGGCCTGCGCGAGCTGTACGGTCTGCCGCTGGATCGACGCAACATCCGCCAGATGGACGGCGGCCTGGTGTACACCGCGATGCGCAATAACCAGGTATTCGCCGGCCTGGTCTACACCACCGACGGGCGCTTGAACGCGTTCAACCTCAAGCTGCTCGAAGACGACAAGCACTACTTCCCCGATTACACCGCCGCCCCGGTGCTGCGCCAGGCAGTGCTCGACGCCCATCCGCAACTGGCCACGCTGCTCAAGCCACTGGCCGAACAGCTGGATGACGAGACCATGCGCCAGCTCAACGCCAAGGTTGATGTCGAGCACCAGAGCCCGGCCGTGGTCGCCGCAGCGTTCCTGCAAGCGCACCCACTCAGCGAGGTGACACCATGAACCTGCTCGACACCTTCGCCCACCTGGACTGGGCCCAGGTCCTGCAACTGACCGGGCAGCACATCACTCTGGTCGGCATCGCGGTGGGCCTGGCGATCCTGGTCGGCGTGCCGCTGGGCATCCTGATGACCCGCTTCCCGTCCCTGGCCGGCCCGCTGCAGGCCAGCGCCACGGTGCTGCTGACCATTCCGTCGATCGCCCTGTTCGGCCTGCTGCTGCCGTTCTACTCGAAGTTCGGCCAGGGCCTCGGCCCGCTGCCGGCCATCACCGCGGTGTTCCTTTATTCACTGCTGCCGATCCTGCGCAACACCTACCTGGCCCTGACCAATGTCGAGCCCGGTATCCGTGAGGCCGCGCGCGGCATCGGCATGACCTTCGGCCAGCGCCTGCGCATGGTCGAGCTGCCCATCGCCGTGCCGGTGATCCTCGCCGGCGTGCGCACCGCCGTGGTGATGAACATCGGCGTGATGACCATCGCCGCCACCATCGGCGCCGGCGGCCTGGGCGTGCTCATCCTCACCTCCATCAGCCGCAGCGACATGTCGATGCTGCTGGTCGGCGCCGTGCTGGTCAGCCTGCTGGCGATCGTCGCCGACCTGCTCTTGCAAACCCTGCAACGTGCCCTGACTCCAGAAGGACTGCGCCCATGATCGAATTGAAGAACCTCAGCAAGACCTTCCACGCCAACGGCAAGGAGGTCAAAGCCGTCGATGCCGTGAACCTCACCGTCAACGAAGGCGAGATCTGCGTGTTCCTCGGCCCCTCGGGCTGCGGCAAGAGCACCACGCTGAAAATGATCAACCGCCTGATCACCCCCACCTCAGGCCAGGTGTTCATCAATGGCGAGGACACCAGCGGGTTGGACGAAGTGACCCTGCGCCGCCATATCGGCTATGTGATCCAGCAGATCGGCCTGTTCCCCAACATGACCATCGAGGAAAACATCACCGTCGTGCCGCGCCTGCTCGGCTGGGACAAACAGAAATGCCACGACCGTGCCCGCGAACTGATGAGCATGATCAAGCTGGAGCCCAAGCAGTACCTGCAGCGCTACCCGCGCGAGCTGTCCGGTGGCCAGCAACAGCGCATCGGGGTGATCCGCGCACTGGCCGCCGAGGCGCCGGTGCTATTGATGGATGAGCCGTTCGGTGCGGTCGACCCGATCAACCGCGAGCTGATCCAGAACGAGTTCTTCGAGATGCAGCGGGCGCTGAACAAGACCGTGATCATGGTCAGCCACGACATCGACGAGGCGATCAAGCTGGGTGACAAGATCGCCATCTTCCGTGCCGGCAAGCTGTTGCAGCTGGATCACCCGGACACCCTGCTGGCGCACCCGGTGGACGACTTCGTCAGCAACTTCGTCGGCCAGGACAGCACGCTCAAGCGCCTGCTGCTGGTGCGCGCCGAAGACGCGGCGGACAACGCGCCGTCGGTGAGCCCGCAAACGCCGGTGGCCGATGCGCTCGAGCTGCTGGATGAGCACGACCGCCGCTATGTGGTGGTGACTGACGGGCAGAACAAGGCGCTGGGCTATGTGCGCCGGCGCGACATGCATCGCCAACAGGGCACCTGCGGCGACTTCCTGCGGCCGTTCAACGCCACGGCATCACACGATGAACATCTGCGCATCCTGCTGTCGCGGATGTACGAGTTCAACCGGGCGTGGCTGCCGGTGCTGGATGCCGAGCAGGTGTTCCTTGGGGAGGTGACGCAGGAGTCGATTGCGGCGTACCTGAGTTCCGGGCGATCGCGGGGGGGCAAGACCAGTATCGTGTCGCCGGCTGAGGCCGTGGCCTCCTGATACGCCCAATCGCGGGGCAAGCCCGCTCCCACGATCTGCGACCTGGCGTGGGAGCAACTGTCTTGCTCACAACTTAAAGACCTGGCGCGATCCCTGTGGGAGCGGGCTTGCCCCGCGATGAAGGCAACGTCGGATCAGAACCCTACACTGGCCTGCACATAGAACGTGCGCGGCTCACCCACATAGATCCCCGAGTTGTTGTCGCTGGAGCGGGTGAAGTACTGCTTGTCGAACAGGTTCTTCACCCCGGCTGCCAGCTTCAGGTTGGACAGCTGCGGCCCGAAGTCATAGCCACCCCGGGCATGCCAGGTCACGTAGCCCGGGATATCGCCGTACTGCCCATCGGCGCTCGGTTCGGTGATGTAGTTGCCGGTGAACTGGCCGGTCTTGGTCATGCCGGTACCCGGAGCGCGCTGCCCGGACTGGGCGAACGCATCGAGGTTCCAGGTCCAGCGATTGACCTGGTAACGCAGGCCGGCAGTCGCCACCTGGCGCGAGTAGAACGGCAGGTCGCGGCCTTCGAAGCCGGGGATGTCACCCTCGTAGGTGGCACGGGTGTAGGTGTACCCGGCATTTACCGACAACCCTTGCAGGCGTGGGTCCAGCCCGGCCAGGTCATAGCGCGCCGACGCCTCGATACCCTGGTGCGTGGTGGCGCCGAGGTTGGTCCAGCCCACCGTGTTGCTGATGTACTGCAGTTCGTCATCGAAGTCGATGTAGAACGCCGTCAGCTCACCGGCAAAATGGCCATCGTCATAGCGCGTGCCAAGCTCGTAGGTCTTGGCCTTCTCCGGCTCCAGGCCATTGGCGGTACTGTCGCCGCTACCGCCCTGGCCCAGCTGGAAGTACTGCAGGCTGCCGAACGAGGTCTCGTAGTTGGCGAACAGCTTCCACGCATCGGACAGGTGGTACATCACACTCAGCGCCGGCAGCGGCTCGTTGCTGGTGATGCTGCGGTTCTTCTCCGCCACCGGCTTGAGGCTGTCGTCCAGCACCGGGCGGTCGCGCCAGTCGGTGTTGATGTGCTCGAAGCGGATACCCGGGGTGATGGTCCAGTTGCCCACGTCGATCTTGTCATCGATGTAGTAAGCGCTGGCTTCGGTGCCGCCGCTGCGGTCCTGGAACACATGGCCGTCGGACTTGGCGGTCTGGGTCGGCACATTGTCGATCAACGACAACCGGGTCGATTGCTCGCGCATGGCCTCCTTCAGGTAGCGGTAGCCGACGCTGACCTCCTGGGTGGTCGGGCCGACGAAGAACACCCGCGACAAGCGCGGCTCGATGGCGAAGGTGTGGTAGTTGCGCGGGTACGACGACAGGGTCTTCATGTCGCTGGAAGCGATGGTGCTGCCACGGAAACTGTCGGTGTAGTAGGTCAACACCTCGAACTGGGTGGCGTCGTCGAGCTGGCGCTGCCACTTGAACGACACGTCCTTGCGCCGGCCTGCGAAGTAGTCGTAGTCACGCAGCGACTGGTAGGGGTCCTGGTCGTACTGGGCCTGGGTCAGGCCGCCGGGCATGTCGGCGCGGCCATCGTAGTAGTGGAAGTTCAGCCAGAACTCGTCGACATCGGTCGGCGCCCAGTGGGTCTTGAGCAGCACATCGTCGATGTCGTTGTCGTTGTTGCTGCGCCGGTAGCCATTGCCATTGACGCCGCTGTACAGCAGCGCGACGCCGATGCCGTTGTCGGCGGTGCCGCCGAGGAAGGCCGACTCGGTGTGTTTCCAGCCGCCATAACGCGAGGTCTCAAGGGTGCTCGCCAGCTCGCCGCTGGCCTTTTCGGGGATCGCCCGGGTGACGAAGTTGATCACCCCGCCGACGTTCTGCGGGCCATAGCGCACCGAGCCTGCACCACGCACCACGTCGATGCTGTCGAGGTTGCCCGAAGAGATCGGCGCCATCGACAGCTGCGGCTGGCCATAGGGCGCGAAGGCGGCCGGGATGCCGTCGATCAGCACGGTCGAGCGCGGCGACAGGCGCGAGGTGAGGCCACGCACGCCGACGTTCAGCGACAGGTCGCTGCCGCCGGTGCCGTTGGAGTCCTGCACCTGCACCCCGGGGATGCCCCGCAGGGCATCGCGCACGTTCATGGTGCCCTGCTCCACCATCGCCTCGCGGCGTACCACGGTGCGCGCGCCGGGGTGGTTCTGCACCACGCTCTGCTGAGCATCGCCCAGCCAGTCGCCGACCACTTTCACATCGGTGGGCGCCAGCTCCAGGCTGCCGGTTGTCAGCGTCCCGGCGACTGCCGCCGGCTTGACCACCACGGTATCGGCCGACTGCTCGAAGGTCAGCCCGCTGCCTTGCAGCAGCTGCTGCAGCGCCTGTTCCGGAGCCAGGTCGCCGGACACCGCCGGGGCCTCTTTGCCCGCCACCAGTTCGGGGCTGAAGAACAGCTGCAGGTTGGTCTGCTGGCCCAGTTGCTTGAGGGCGGTCGCCAGCGGCTGGGCCTGGATCTGAATACTGTCGGCGTAGCTGTTGGCGGCAGCGGCACTGACCGCCAGGGCCAGCGCCAGGCGGCGCAGCTGGAGAAGGGGCTTGTTGTTGTTCACGTCTTCGAGAAATCCTGAAAGGTCGGATAAACGCCAACCGCATGCAAATGTAAATGCTTGGCAGTTGCAGCTGGCGGGGAAGACGAACGGGCGAAAAAAAACCTGAATCTATTTTGCAATTATTTCGCTGGAGCCATCGGCATGCTGCCTGATCGCCACCGGCAGGATGCTCGGCAAGGCGCGCAGCAGGGCATCGGGGTCATCCGTGCTGAAACTGCTCGACAGGCGCAGGCCGGCCACTTTACCGGGGGCGACTCGCAGCGGTTGGGCACGGTAGCGCGACACTTCGACGACCACTTCGCTGAGCGGCGTGTTGTCGAACACCAGCTTGCCCTGGCGCCAGGCGGTGAGCGAATCGACGTCGATGGCATAGGGCGCGGCAACCTTGCCGTGGGCATCGATATGCGAGCCCTGGCCGGCCCCCAACTGCGCCAGCCCATCACCTGCGCCTTGCACCCGCACCGAGCCCTGCTCCACTGCCACGCGAGTGCTGGCCGGGTCCTGGCGCACATCGAAGCGCGTGCCGGTGACCGTCACCTCACCCTGGGCGGTGCTGACCACAAAGGGGCGACTAGTGTCGTGGGCGACGATGAACATCGCCTCGCCCTGGCTCAACAGCACATGCCGGCGACCCGCTGAAAAGTCCACGCTCAACCGTGTGCCGCTGTTGAGCTGCAACTGCGAACCGTCCGGCAGGTCGAACTGGCGGCGCTCGCCCAGTGCCGTTTGCAATGCGTCCTGATGATTGAGCCGCTGGTAGTGCCAGCCACTCCAGCCCAGGCCAAGTGCGGCGATCGCCACCCCGGCCGCCAGGGCTTGGCGCAGTACCCGTCGGCGTGGCAACTGGCGCACCGGCTCAGGTGCGCAGAGCGCCTGAAGCCGTTGCCGTGGAATCAGCTCGGCGGCGCGCCACAGCTGCGTGAGCCGGCGATACTCGTCGCGGTGCCGTGCATCCTGCGCCAGCCACTGCTGCAGGGCCGCCTGCAGCTCGGCGTCGCCCGGCGCGTCCTGAACCCGGGCGAACCAGGCGGCCGCCTGCTCACCGGCGGGGTCGAACGCATGCTGTTTCATCAATGGGGTCTCCTGACTCATCTGGCCGACACATCCAGGTGCTCACGCAGATGTCGGAGCGTGCGGATCATATACTTTTCGACCATGTTCTTGCTCAAGCCCATGCGCTCGGCGATCTCGGCCTGGCTCAGGCCCTCGAGCTTCTGCCAGACGAACACCTGCCGGCAGTTGAGTGGCAGCTCGGCCAGCGCCCGCTCGACACTGTCGGCCAGTTCCAGGGCATGCACGTAGGCCTCCGGGTCATCACCCGCCGCCGCTTCGTCGTCGAAACCTTCCAGCACCAGGGCCTGGCGGCGGTCTTCACGGCGGTAGCCATCGACAGCGATATTGCGTGCGGTCTGGTGCAGGTAGGCACGTGGCTGCTCGACCTGATCGCGCGGATTTTCCAGAACCCGCACGAAGGCATCATGGGTGAGGTCCTCGGCCTGCTGACGACTGCGCAACTTGCGCGTCCAGGTGCCGATCAGCTCGTGATAGTGGTCGAGGAAGCCTTTGTGTCCGGACACGGTGGGTGATCATCAGGCAGGCAGATAAGGGTGCGAATAGTAATGTTTCTCATCAAAAGCGGCAATTCCGCCAGTCGGTAACAAAAAATTTATGACGGGTTTCATGCACCGACGTACCAGGTATACGTGGCCATAAATATGAACACCTTGGCCTCCTTCGCGGGTAAACCCGCTCCCACAGGAATCGCGTAATCCCTGTGGGAGCGGGTTCACCCACGAAGGGGCCAGCCCGGTCTATTCCACAATATTTAACGCTTCAAAGATCCCGGGGAACATCTGCCGGTCACACGAGTCGGTTATTCAGGTAACTGCTCGTCGATCCACGGCGAACCCACCGGGATTGCCTGTTGATCTTGCTGGAATCACGCCCTAAAGTGCGCGCCGAACGTCCATGCTGGAAACGATCCATCCGGCTCAAGTACTGACGACGAGACAGCAAGGTCACCCGCAGCCACAGCCTGGCACGGTTGACCTTTTTGCTTTCGGCGACATGCCTTGGGAAGTAGGCGAACCAAAGTGGGGATACGGAGGACGTTCAGTTTGCAGCCACTTATTCTTTCAGTTTGCCCATGGAGCCCTTGAGCATGTCGATCCAGGTCGAAGACTATTTCGCGCGTGACACCTTCCAGAAAATGAAGGCGTTCGCCGACAAGCAGGAAACCCCGTTCGTACTCATCGACACCCAGATGATCAGCCAGGCCTACGACGACCTGCGCGCCGGGTTCGAATTCGCCAAGGTCTACTACGCGGTCAAGGCCAACCCGGCCGTCGAGATCATCGACCTGCTCAAAGAGAAAGGCTCGAGCTTCGACATCGCCTCGATCTACGAGCTGGACAAAGTGCTTGGCCGTGGCGTCAGCCCTGATCGCATCAGCTACGGCAACACCATCAAGAAGTCCAAGGACATCCGCTACTTCTTCGAAAAAGGCGTGCGCCTGTTCGCCACCGACTCCGAAGCCGACCTGCGCAACATCGCCAAGGCCGCGCCGGGCTCGAAGGTCTATGTGCGTATCCTCACCGAAGGCTCCACCACCGCCGACTGGCCACTGTCGCGCAAGTTCGGCTGCCAGACCGACATGGCCATGGACCTGCTGATCCTCGCCCGCGACCTGGGCCTGGTGCCGTACGGCATCTCCTTCCACGTTGGCTCGCAGCAGCGCGACATCAGCGTGTGGGACGCCGCCATCGCCAAGGTCAAGGTGATCTTCGAGCGCCTTAAGGAAGAAGACGGCATCGAGCTGAAGCTGATCAACATGGGTGGCGGCTTCCCGGCCAACTACATCACCCGCACCAACAGCCTCGAGACCTATGCCGAAGAGATCATTCGCTTCCTCAAGGAAGACTTCGGTGACGACCTGCCGGAAATCATCCTCGAGCCAGGCCGTTCGCTGATCGCCAACGCCGGCATCCTGGTCAGCGAAGTGGTGCTGGTGGCACGCAAGTCGCGCACCGCGGTCGAGCGCTGGATCTACACCGACGTGGGCAAGTTCTCCGGCCTGATCGAAACCATGGACGAGGCCATCAAGTTCCCGATCTGGACCGAGAAAAAAGGCGAGACCGAAGAAGTGGTTATTGCCGGCCCGACCTGCGACAGCGCCGACATCATGTACGAGAATTACAAGTACGGCCTGCCACTGAACCTGGCCATCGGTGACCGCCTGTACTGGCTGTCCACCGGTGCCTACACCACCAGCTACAGCGCGGTGGAATTCAACGGCTTCCCGCCGCTGAAGGCCTACTACCTGTAATGCAGAGCGGGGCCGAAAGGCCCCGTTTTCATGCCTGATCAGAGGCGGCGAAACATCGAGAAATTGTCGAAACTCGGCACATTCACCTCGCTGACGCTCATCCGCATGATCAACTTGTTTGGCGCACCCGCGCTGACATAGCGATCCTCCCAGGACTTTCGGTTACGAACCCCTAGCGGCACGCTGCCCACGGCGGCAATCGTCACCTGGGAGTAGTCGCTGACCTCAGGAATCGCCAGTTTCTGGCCATCGACCCAGATACGCCACAACAGTGGCTTGGCCACCTTCACGTAATAGCCGACGCAATCTCCGCGCCCCAGGTCCCAGATATCACGATGGGATGCACCCGCCTCCGACTCCACGGTAACGACCTTATAGCCAGGGTTCGCCCCCTCGTAGTAACCGAACCAGAAACGCTGCTGCGCGTGTACCGAAAAATGGGAAGTGAGGGTCAGCCAATTATTGCAGCGTGAGGCAGGAACGCTTTTGAACTCGACCGAATCGAGAACACCTTCATATCCAGGCGTCGTGGAAGAGAGTGTTGCAATGAATGAACGTTCTTGAATGAAACGCATGCCAGTTCCTCCGTGGTAAAGCGCTACCATGATCGGAAAGGAAGCTTGATGATCAGCTGGAAACACTGACAACGGCGCCCATAAATGCCATGGGCCGACAGGTTCACCTTTACTGTTCGCGCAGTTCGATCTCGTCGGCATACCGCGCCCGGTGGCCAGCAGGTTACCCACGTTGTACATGCCCCAGTCCAGCCCGGTGTCGGCCGCGTGCGCATAGTGAAGGCCGCCTGGGCCAGGGCCAACACCTGCTCACGACGCAACTGGCAGGACACGGCTCAGACCTCGGCCCAGCGGTGAAGCAGGTTGTACTGTCCGACAAAAACCTAAAGCGGCTCTTCGATGCCCATTTGCACGATATCCACATCGAACAGGGCTGACGGCTCCGCCCCCAAGCGCAGGTAGCTACCCATGCGCCCGGTGCTCCAGGCTGCCTTGTCCCAGTGCACGCCCACCCCTTTGCCGTCGAGATTGGTCATGCGCACCTTGCCGTCATCGGTATGCGCCATGCGCCAGAGGGGGCCCACGATTGGGGTGATTTCATAGAGGCCTAAGTAACCATTGGAACTGATGTCGAACCGCCGGTTGTACATCGGGCCCGCACTGTTGCCGGTCCATAGACGGACCTCATAGACATGGCCTTCGTCGCCGTACTCCACGGCGCCGAACCACAACTTCAAGGCCTCACGGTCTTGGCGCGAGGTCGTCAGCCAGGTGCTCTGATGCCAGTGGACGCTGCCGTTGTAGCCCGGGCTGTACTCCCAGCGACCTACAGGCCCCGGATACTTGGTGTTGAGCACATTCAGACGGGCAATGAAGGATTGTTCGGTGATGTAGGGTTCAGCCATGGTGCGACTCCTGTGGGAAAGTCGCCCTAGCATGCTCGTCCCCCCACGCCCGCTTAAGATCGAAGCTTTTCCCCTGCACCAGCACGCAGCTCGAGCTCGCCGCTATAACGGGCCGCCTGAGCAGACAGCAGCGGGCCGGCCGCCAGCAGGAGCGCCTGGCTGCTGCGCAGGAAGTTCAGGTTGCCCTCTGCACGAGCCTGCTCGAACCATGGCTCGGCCTCGGCCATCTGACCGCGCTCGGCAAGCACCATCGCCAGGCTGAACATGCCACGGAAATCACCCGCCTCTGCCGAGCGGCGATACCAGCGCACGGCACGGGCCGGGCTGGCGGCGGTGGCGATACCTTGCTCCAGATAACGGCCGTACAAGTTCATCGACTTGGCATGGCCCAGCTGAGCAGCCTTCTCGTAGCACGCCAATGCCTGGGTCTGGTTGGTCGGTACGCCGCGCCCCGTGGCCAGCAGGTTACCCAGGTTGTACATGCCCCAGTCCAGCCCGGCGTCGGCCGCACGCGCGTAGTGAATGGCCGCCTGGGCCAGGTCCACTGCACCGCCCCAGCCATGCTCCAAGCAGCGCCCCAGCATGTTGTGCGCCATGCCGTTGCCCCCTTGAGCAGCAATCTGGAACCAGCGCCGGGCGACCTCGGCATCCTGCTCGATGCCGCGCCCGTCGAGCAGGATCTGCCCCAGCAGCAACTGTGCCTCGACCGCGCCCTGCCCCGCTGCCGCGAGGATGGCCTGGGCGGCCTGGCCCGGGCTATGTTCGAGCATGGCCTGCAGCCCGGCGAGGTCCACCACCTGTTCACGACGCAACTGATAAGACACGGCTCAGACCTCGGCCCAGCGGCGCAGCAGGTTGTGGTAGGTGCCGGTCAGTTGCAGCAGCGATGGGTGATCCGGCACGTCGGCAGTGAGCTGGCGGATGGCGTTGTCCATCTCGAACAGCAGGGTGCGCTGGCCGTCATCGCGCACCAGGCTCTGGGTCCAGAAGAACGCTGCATAGCGGGCGCCGCGGGTCACCGGGTTGACCTTGTGCAGGCTGGTGCCGGGGTACAACACCATGTCGCCAGCCGCCAGCTTGACCTGCTGTACGCCGTAGGTGTCCTGGATCACCAGCTCGCCGCCGTCGTAACTGTCAGGGTCGCTGAGGAACAGGGTGGAGGACAGGTCGGTGCGCACCCGCTCCGGGCTGCCTTTGGGTTGGCGCAGGGCGTTGTCGATATGGAAATCGAAATTGCCCCCCTCCTGGTAACAGTTGACCAGCGGCGGGAACACCTTGTGCGGCAGCGCTGCCGACATGAACAACGGGTTGCGCCACAGCCGTTCGATCAGCGCGCTGCCGATCTCCTTGGCCAGCGGATGGCCTTCGGCCAACTGCAGGTTGTGCTTGGCCTTGGCCGACTGGTAACCCGCCGTGACCTTGCCATCGGCCCAGTCGGCCTGCTCCAGGGCCTGGCGAATACGCGAGATTTCGTCGGCGTCGAACAGCCCGGGAATGTGAAGCAGCATGGCGATGGCACCTGGCGCGGGTTAGGGGCGCCAATGATATTGATTCCCTTTTACCAATCACAAGCCCCTTTCGGACCAATCGACGCACGAACCCGTAAAAACCGTAAGGTGAAAATGTAAAGAATGTAAATTTCTAGCGAATGGTAACGCTTCTCAATTGTTCCTTACATTCGCTTACATTAACATCCGCGGCCTTCATACCTTGGGGAAGGTCAATAACAATGCGTCACGTGCCAACCGCCGTCAGTTCACCACGTCTGCTCGCCTCCGCCATCGGCCTGGCGATCACTGCCACTTCTGCTTACGCTGCCGACCCGGCCGCCAACAACGCCATCACCCTCGACGCCACCAGCGTCAACGGCAAGGCCGAACAGGCGAACACCGAGTACAAGGTCGAGAAAGCCTCTTCGCAGAAGTACACCGCACCCTTGGTGGACACGCCGCGTTCGGTCACCGTGATCCCGCAGCAAGTGATCAAGGACACCAACGCCCTGAACCTGCAGGATGCCCTGCGCACCGTGCCCGGCATCACCTTCGGCGCTGGCGAAGGCGGCAACCCGCAAGGCGACCGTCCGTTCATCCGTGGCTTCGACGCCCAGGGCGATACCTACCTGGACGGCGTGCGTGACACTGGCGCGCAAACCCGTGAGATCTTCGCCATCGAATCGGTGGAAGTGGCCAAGGGCCCGAACTCGGCCATCGGTGGCCGTGGCGCGGCGGGCGGCACCATCAACCTGGTGAGCAAGCGCGCGCACCTGGGCAACTCGCTGGACGGCGCCTGGACCTGGGGCAGCGACCAGACCCAGCGTTATACCTTCGACGGCAACTACCAGTTCAGCGATACCGTTGCCGGGCGCCTGAACCTGATGACCCACGAAAGCAACGTCGCCGGCCGCGACAAGGTCAACTACGACCGTTGGGGTATCGCCCCGTCGCTGGCCTTCGGCCTGGGTACGCCGACCCGCGTCAACCTCGACTATTACCACCTGGAAAGCGACGACCTGCCGGATTCGGGCATCCCGTACAGCATTCCTGTGCGTGGCAGCGCAGCGCGAACCTCGGCGCACCCGAGCAAACCTCAGGACGGTGGTGACAGCGACAATTTCTATGGCCTGACCGACCGAGATTTTCGCAAGTCGCGGGTGGACATCGCCACCTTCGCCATCGAGCACGACCTGACCGACGCGCTGACCATAAAGAACACCCTGCGCCACGGCAACAGCATGCAGGACTACATCCTGACCCAGCCCGACGACAGCCAGGGCAACGTCAACCGTGGCAGCGTCTGGCGCCGAGCCAACACCCGGGTCGGCAATACCTCCACCACCACCAACCAGACCGACCTGTTCGGTGAGTTCTACCTGGGCGGCCTGAAGAACAGCTTCTCCACCGGTATCGAGCTGAGCCGCGAGGAGTCCGACCGGACGTCCTACGATGTCGCCACCACCGCCGGCACCACCGTGGTCAACAACCTGCGCCAATGCAACGGCATCGGCGCACCGTCCTACAACTGCACCTCGCTGAGCAACCCGAACCCGGACGATCCGTGGAACGGCGCCATCTCGCGCAACTACGCCGGCACCAACACCAAGAGCAACACCCGCGCCCTGTACGTGTTCGACACCCTCGAGCTGAGCCCAGCCTGGCTGCTGAACATGGGCCTGCGCTACGACCACTTCGATACCCAGTACCGCACCCGCAACGCCAACGGCAGCACCACGGTGAACGCCAAGGGCGTCGCCGCCAAGGGCGAGGACACCAGCGAATTCATCACCGGCCAATTGGGCCTGGTATGGAAACCGGCCGACAACGGCAGCGTCTATGTGTCCTACGCCACTTCCGCCACCCCGCCGGGCGCGCAACTTGGCGAAGGCATGGAAGGCAACCCGCTGGGCAACACCACCGACCGCGCCGGCAACCTGCTCGCCAGCGACATGGAGCCGGAAGAAACCACCAACTACGAGATCGGCACCAAGTGGGATCTGCTCGAAGAGCGTCTGTCTCTCACCGCCGCGCTGTTCCGCACCGAGAAAGAAAACGCCCGTGTGCAGGTTGGCACCACCAGCTACGAAAACGTCGGCGAAACCCGCGTGCAGGGCATCGAGTTGTCGGCCAGCGGCAAGCTGACCAACAAGTGGCAGGTATTCGCCGGCTACACCTACATGCAGGCCCGCCAGATCGACGGCGGCCCGCTGGGCAAGGCCAACGACGGCAACCAGCTGCCGAACACCCCGAACAACAGCGCCAGCCTGTGGACCACCTACCAGGTCACGCCTAAGTTCACCGTCGGCGGCGGCGCCTTCTACGTCGATGACGTGTTCGGCAACGTGGCCAACACCACCATGGTCGACAGCTACGTGCGTTACGACGCCATGGCCGCCTACAAGCTGACCAAGAACATCGACCTGCAGCTGAACGTGCAGAACCTCACCAACGAGGTCTACTACGACAAGGCGTTCTCCACCCACTTCGCCAACCAGGCGGCGGGCCGGACCGCATTGCTGACCACCAGCGTCCACTTCTGAAGGATGCAACCCAAGCCCCGTTCATTTGCCTGAACGGGGCTTTTGCGTATCAAGGCATAATGCACGCCGCGCGGCAGGCGGCCAGACAAGGTGATCGATGTGTTGAAGAAGACGCTGTTCCAGGTGCACTGGTTGTTCGGCATCACCGCTGGCCTGGTGCTGGCGCTGATGGGCATCACCGGGGCGATCTGGTCGTTCCAGGAAGAGCTGCTGCGCGCGTTCAACGCCGAGGTGCTCAAGGTCGAGGTGCGCCAGGAGGGCGTGCTGCCGCCGGCCGAGCTGGTGCGCCGGGTCGAAGCCGCGCAAGGCGACAAGGTCTCGATGCTGTGGGTAGACACCCGCGAGGGCAATGCCGCACGGATCTTCTTCACCCCCGCGCCCGGTGAGCGCCGTGGCGAGTTGCGCTATGCCGACCCCTACACCGGCGAGCTCAAGGGCGAAGTGAGCGGGCTGGGCTTCTTCAATTTCGTGCTCAACCTGCATCGATTCCTGGCCATGGGCGACACCGGCCGGCAGATCACCGGCGCCTGCACCCTGATGCTGATCTTCTTCTGCCTGTCCGGCCTGTACCTGCGCTGGCCGCGCAAGGCCCTGAACTGGCGGACCTGGCTGACCCTGGATTGGGCCAAGAAGGGCCGCGCGTTCAACTGGGACCTGCATGCAGTGTTTGGCACCTGGTGCCTGCTGTTCTACCTGTTGTTCGCCCTGACCGGGCTGTTCTGGTCCTATGAGTGGTACCGCGCAGGCCTGAACAAGTTGCTGGCCGACCCACCGGTGGCCGGCGAGCAGAAGCGCGGCGAAGGCCGCGGTGGCCGCCACGGCCCGCCCAAGGTCGACAAGAACGCCCCGCCACTGGTGGTCGACTACGACGCCATCTGGGCCAACCTCAAGGACGCGGCGGGCCCTGGCCTTGCCACCTACAACCTGCGGCTGCCGCCGGCCGGCGGCCAGCCGGCCACGCTGTTCTACCTGTTGCAGGACGCCGACCACGAGCGCGCCTTCAACACCCTCACCCTCGACCCGGCCAGCGGCCAGATCAAGCGCCACCAGCGCTACAGCGACAGCTCGTTCAAGGCCCAATTGCTGCAGAGCGTCTACGCCCTGCACGTGGGCAGCTACTTTGGCTTGCCGGGGCGGATCATCGTCACCGTGGCCAGCCTGACCATGCCGCTGTTCTTCGTCACCGGCTGGCTGCTGTACCTCGACCGCCGACGCAAGAAGCGCCAGGTGCGTGCCGCCCGTGGCGCGGTATCTGCTGCCACCGGCAACAGCGACAGCTGGCTGATCGGTTTCGCCAGCCAGAGCGGCTTCGCCGAGCAACTGGCCTGGCAGAGCGCCGGCCAGCTGCAGGCCGCCGGCTTGCCGGTGCAGGTGCGCCCGCTGGCGCAGTTGGGCGAAGCCGAACTGCGCCAGGCCAACCGCGCGCTGTTCGTGGTGAGCACCTTCGGCGACGGCGAAGCGCCGGACAGCGCTCGGGCCTTCGAGCGCAAAGTCATCGGCAAGCCTTGGGCACTGGAACACCTGGACTATGCCGTGCTGGCCCTGGGCGACCGCCAGTATCCGCACTTCTGCGGCTTTGCCCGACGGCTGCAGGCCTGGCTCAGTGAACGTGGCGCCAGCAGCGCTTTCAGCGCGGTCGAAGTGGACAACGCCGACCCCGCCGCGCTGCAACTGTGGCAACAAGAACTGGCACAACTGACCGGCGCGCACCCGGTAGCCGCGTGGCAGCCCGCCAGCTTCGGCAATTGGCGCCTGACCCGCCGTGAACTGCTCAACCCAGGCAGCCAGGGCGCACCGGTGTTCCTGCTGGGGTTGCAGGCGCATGCCCCGGCAAGCTGGGCGGCCGGCGACCTGGTGGAGATCCTGCCGCGCAATGGCCAGCCCCGCGTGGCGGCGTTGCTGGCAGGCCTCGGGCTCGATCCGCAAAGCCCGGTGCAACTGGACGGCCTCGAACAAACCCTGGCCCAGGCCTTGTCCAGCCGGCAGTTGCCGGCCAACCGCGAGCACCTGGTGGGCCTGCACGCCCAGGCGCTGGTCGATGCGCTGATCCCGCTGAGTACCCGTGAATACTCGATCGCCTCCATCGCCAGCGATGGCGAGCTGGAATTGATCGTGCGCCAGGAGCGCCACCCCGATGGCAACCTGGGCCTGGGTTCCGGCTGGCTGACCGAGTACCTGGCGCTGGACGGCACGGTCAGCGCTCGACTGCGCCGCAACAGCGGCTTCCACTTGCCCGACGCCGCCGCGCCGATGGTACTGATCGGCAACGGCACTGGCCTTGCCGGTTTGCGCAGCCTCTTGAAGGCACGTATTGGCGCAGGCGAACAGCGCAACTGGCTGCTGTTTGGCGAGCGCAATCGTGCCCACGACCTGCTGTGTGGCGAGGAGCTTCAGGGCTGGTTGGCCAAGGGGGACCTGCAGCGGCTGGACCTGGCGTTTTCACGCGACCAGGCCGAGAAGGTCTATGTGCAGGATGTGCTGCTGCAGCAGGCCGCCGAGTTCAAGCGCTGGATTGATGATGGCGCCTGTGTGTATGTGTGCGGCAGTTTGCACGGCATGGCTGCAGGGGTGGATGCGGCGCTGCAGGGGATGCTCGGTGAAGCGCAGGTGCAGCAGCTGATCGAGGATGGGCGCTATAGGCGGGATGTGTACTAATCAGACAGTGATATCGTCAGTACCGGCCTCATCGCCGGCAAGCCGGCTCCCACAGGTACAGCACCAGGCGCTGAATGTGTGGGAGCCGGCTTGCCGGCGATGAGGCCGGTGCAGCAATCAGTGCAATTCGAAGGTATCGGCGTCCAGGTTGGCCGGGAATCGCGCCCGGTACGCTGCCAGTTCCGCAGCACGCAGCACCACGGTGAACACCCCCTCGGCCTCGCCCGCGCTCAACAGGCTCTCGCCCTGGAAGTCCAGCACCTGGCTGTCGCCGGAATAGGCAAAGCCCTTGCCATCGGTGCCCACCCGGTTCACCGCCGCCACGAAGCACAGGTTCTCGATCCCCCGCGCCGGCAGCAGCCGGTTCCAATGGGTGCGCCGTGCCGCGGGCCAGTTCGCCGTGTACAGCAGCAGGTCGGTGTCCTGGGCGTCGCGGCTCCACACCGGGAAGCGCAGGTCGTAGCAGATCAGCGGGCGAATGCGCCAGCCCTTGAGTTCGAACTGCACCTGGCGCTCACCGGGGGTGTAGTGCTTGTGTTCGCCGGCCATGCGGAACAGGTGGCGCTTGTCGTAGTGCAGGATCTCGCCATCGGGCCGCGCCCACAGCAGGCGGTTGCGGTGGCTGCCATCGGCGGCCTGGATGATCACGCTGCCGGTGATCACTGCATTGCGCTTCTTCGCCTGGGCCTTGAGCCATTTGTAGGTCGGGCCGTTCTCCGGCTCCGCCAGGCTTTGCGACTCCATCGAAAAACCGGTGGTGAACATTTCCGGCAGGATCACCAGATCGACTTCACCGGCCTGGCCAATCAACTCCTCGAAATGGGCATAGTTGGCTTCGCGGTCATGCCAGGCCAGGGTGGTCTGCACCAGGGCGATTTTCAGGTTCGGCAGTTCACTCAGATCGCGCATAGTTTTTCCGCCGCCTGTCGCAGCGTCTCCTCACGTTTGGCAAAGCACAGGCGCACCAGGCGTTGCTCGGGGATGGGTTGCTGGTAGAACACCGACACCGGGATGCTGGCCACGCCGTGTTCGCGGGTCAGCCACAAGGCCATGTCGACGTCGTTCAGGTCGGGGCGGATCTGCGAATAGTCCACCAGTTGGAAATAGGTGCCCGGGGTGCGGGTGAAGCTGAACCGCGAGGCCTGCAACAGGTCGCAGAACAGGTCACGCTTGGCCTGGTAGAAGGCCGGCAGCTGGTCGATGTGCTCCGGGTGCTCGGCCATGAAGTCGGCCAGGGCGCACTGCAAGGGCGTGACACCGCAGAAGTTGACGTACTGGTGAACCTTGCGCAGTTCGGCGCTGAGCGCCGCTGGCGCGACCACGTAGCCGGTCTTCCAGCCGGTGACGTGGTAGGTCTTGCCGAACGAGCTGATGACGAAGGCTCTGCTGTACAGCTGCTCGTGGGCCAGCACGCTGGCGTGGCGCACGCCGTCGTAGATCAGGTGCTCGTAGACTTCGTCACTGACCAGGTAGATGTCGCGGTTGGCGATCAGCGCGGCCAGCTGGTCCAGGTCGTCGCGGCTGATCAGCGCGCCGCTGGGATTGTGCGGCGAGTTGAGGATGACCATGCGCGTGCGCGGGCTGAGGGCGTCGCTGAACTTCTGCCAGTCGATGCTGAAGCTGCCGTCAGTGAGCGGCACGTGCACGCAGCGACCACCGGCCAGCTCCACCGAGGGTTCGTAGCTGTCGTAGCACGGGTCGAAGACGATCACCTCATCGCCGGGGTGGATCACCGCCTGGATGGCACAGAAGATCGCTTCGGTGGCGCCGGGGGTGATGGTCACTTCCTGGTCCGCGTCCACCGCCACGCCGTACAGCCGGGCGATCTTGGCCGCTACTTGCTGGCGCAGGGCGGGCAGGCCGGTCATCGGCGAATACTGGTTGTGCCCGGCGGCCACATGGCGGCCAACGGCATCGAGCAGGGCCTGGGGGCCGTTGAAGTCAGGGAAGCCCTGGGACAGGTTGAGCGCACCGGTCTGCATGGCGAGCTGCGACATGGTGGTGAAGATGGTCGTGCCGACGTTCGGCAGTTTGCTGCGGATCATGGAGCCCTCTTTCCTGGGGACTGAGAGCTATAAGCTACAAGTTTCAAGCCACAAGAAAAAGCAGCGTGGATCGCCATCTGCTTTTACTTGCAGCTTGAGGCTTATAGCTTGCCGCTGATCAGCGCTTGTCGCGGCGCTTCTTCTCGGCCTTCTTGTGGTGCGACATCAAGCGGCGTTTCTTGTTGACCTGGCGATCGGTGAGGGTGTTCTTGTTGCCCTCGTACGGGTTCTCACCGCCCTTGTACTCGATGCGGATCGGCGTACCGACCAGCTTGAGTACACGGCGGTAGGTGTTCTCCAGGTAACGCGAGTAGGACTTGGGCACCTTCTCGGTCTGGTTGCCGTGGATCACGATCAGCGGCGGGTTGGCGCCACCGAGGTGGGCATAGCGCAGCTTGATGCGGCGACCGTTGACCAGCGGCGGCTGGTGCTCGCTGATGGCGTCTTCGAGGATCTGCGTCAGGCGGCTGGTCGGCCAGCGGGTGACCGCCGACTTGAACGCGGCCTGCACCGACTTGTACAGGTGGCCAACGCCGGTGCCGTGCAGAGCGGAGATGAAGTGGATGTCGCAGAAGTCGACGAAGAACAGCCGGCGCTCCAGCTCGGTCTTCACATAGTCGCGCTCGCCCGCTTCCATGCCATCCCACTTGTTCAGCGCGATGACGATGGCCCGGCCGGCTTCGAGAGCGAAGCCCAGCAAGTTGAGATCGTGGTCGACCACGCCTTCGCGGGCGTCCATGACGAAGACCACCACGTTGGCGTCCTTGATCGCCTGCAGGGTCTTCACCACCGAGAACTTTTCGACTTCCTCGTGGATCTTGCCGCGCTTGCGCACCCCGGCGGTGTCGATGAAGGTGTACTTCTCGCCATCACGCTCGAACGGGATGTAGATACTGTCGCGGGTGGTACCCGGCTGGTCGTACACCACCACGCGCTCTTCGCCGAGCATGCGGTTGACCAGGGTCGACTTGCCCACGTTCGGGCGGCCGATGATAGCGATCTTGATGCCGTCTTTCTCGCTCGGGCCTGGGATGCGCACGGCCTCTTCGCCTTCGGCGACGTTCAGGTCGAGGGCTTCTTCCTCGGCATCACGCGGGATGTGGCCGAGCAGCGATTCCATCAGGGCGTTGATGCCACGGCCCTGGGAGCCGGCCACCGGGATGGCGTTGCCCATGCCCAGCGGCGAGAACTCGGCGCGGGCGATGTCCGGATCGATGTTGTCGATCTTGTTGGCCACCAGCACCGCCGCCTTGTTCCGCTTGCGCAGGTGGTCGGCGATCATCTGGTCGGCGGCGGTCATGCCGGCGCGGGCATCCACCAGGAACAGGACGTAGTCGGCTTCTTCGATGGCCATCAGCGACTGCTCGGCCATCTTCTCGTCCATGCCCACTTCGTCACCGGTGATACCGCCGGTGTCGATGAGGATGAAGGAACGACCCTGCCAGGTGGCATCGCCGTACTGGCGGTCACGGGTCAGGCCCGACAGGTCACCGACGATGGCATCGCGGGTCTTGGTCAGGCGGTTGAACATGGTGGATTTGCCGACGTTCGGGCGGCCCACCAGGGCGATTACGGGAACCATGCGGCTCTCCACTCTTGAATTCTTGAAAATGCAAAGGCCGCTGCAAGGCAGCGGCCGGAGTTCGGGCGGCGTTTCCTACGCCGCTACTTGAGCCCGCGAACGGGCTCAAGCATAGCTTCAGCGGATGGTCAGTGCCTCGAGCTTGCCGCTGTTGCCGAAGACGTAGATGGTGTCGCCGACCACAAGTGGGCGGGCGCGCAGGCCATCGCTGTCGATACGCTCACGGCCGACGAAGCGGCCATCGACCTGGCTCAGCAGGTGCAGGTAACCCTCGAAGTCACCCACCGCCACGTAGCTGGAGAACACTTCCGGCGCCGACAGCTGGCGACGGGCCATGCTGTCGTTGCTCCACAGGGCGCTGGAGGAACGCTCGTCGATACCCTCGACGGTGCCCGAAGCCAGGCTCACGTAGACGTTGCCGAAGCCCTGGGCGACACCCACGTAGCTGGAGGCATCACGCTGCCACAGCACACGGCCGCTTTCCAGGTCCAGGCCGGCGACGCGGCCCTGGTAGGTGCTGACGTACAAGGTGCCACCGGTCAGCAGCAGGCCGCCGTCGATGTCCACCACGCGGTCCAGCTCGGAGCGGCCTTGCGGGATGGCCACGCGGCTTTCCCACACCGGTACGCCGTTGTTGATGTCCACCGCCACCACCTTGCCGGTGGACAGGCCGGCGACGGCCAGGCGATTGGTGACGATCGGCGCGCCGGTACCACGCAGGGTGAGCACCGCTGGGGTGTTTTCGTAGATCCAGCGACGGTCGCCGGTGGCGGCGTCGAGGCCGATCAGGCGGTCGTCCTGGGTCTGTACCACCACCACGTCGCCGTTGTTGGCGGGCGGTGCCAGTACTTCGCTGGTCACGCGCGAACGCCAGCGCTCTTCGCCGGTGCTCGAATCCAGGGCAATCACCTCACCCTTGAGCGTGCCCAGCATGACCAGGCCGTAGCCCACGCCAACCGCGCCGGAAACCGGCAGATCGAGGTCCTTCTTCCACACCACGTCGCCGTTGAGACGGTCGAGTGCGAAGACTTCACCGGTAACGTCGGCAGCGTAGATGCGGTCGTTCTCGATGGCCGGTACCAGGGTGTTGTACGTCTCGCCCTGGCCGTCACCGATCGAACGGCTCCACTGCTTCTTCAGCACCACTTCCTCGGTGAACTTGGTCAGCTCGGCCGGGGGCAGTTCCTTCTTGCTGTTGCTGCTGCAACCCGCCGCCAGAACGGCGAGGGTGAGCACTGCTGCTTGTTTCCAACCCTTCACTTCAGGCGTCCCCTTTGGCCAGGTCATCCAGCTTCAGTTGCAGGCCACCGATCGCGGCGTCGTCGGACAGCGCGGCCTTGGCTTTTTCGTAGGCGCCGTGGGCGTCGTCGGCACGGCCCAGCTGCACCAGCAGGTCGCCCTTGAGCTCCTCGCGGCTGGCCAGGAAGGCTTTGTCGGCATCGCCGTCGAGCAGTTTCAGGGCCTCTTCGGCCTTGTCCTGTGCCGCGAGCACGCGGGCCAGGCGCTGACGGGCGATTTCACCCAGGGTGGCGTCGGCCGGCTTGTCCATCACGGCCTTGAGTT
The DNA here is from genome assembly GCF_003940825.1 of Pseudomonas oryziphila. NCBI lineage: Bacteria > Pseudomonadati > Pseudomonadota > Gammaproteobacteria > Pseudomonadales > Pseudomonadaceae > Pseudomonas > Pseudomonas oryziphila. The sequence continues at coordinate 4,940,319 of NZ_CP034338.1, forward strand.
CGGTGGCGGCGTCGTCCAGCTTGCCGCTGTCGACCGCAACCTTGGCCACGAACAGGCTGCCGTACTGGGCGTAGGCGCTACCGCCAAACTCGCTCTTGAGCTTGCCGGACAGCTCGGCGACCTTGCTTGCGTCAGGCTGGCCAGACGGCGTCAGCGAGGTCTCCAGCAGGGCCTGGTACAGCGCCGAGGCGCCTTGCGACTGGTTGGCCTGGTACTTGTGCCAGGTCTGCCAGCCCATCACCACCACACCGGCCAGCAGCGCGCCGGTCAGCAGTGGCTTGCCGTTGCGGTTCCACCAGTCCTTGACCCCAGCCAGCTCGTCATCATCGGTACTCGACACCCCAATACTCCTTTTCGCCTATTCGTTGTTGAACCGCGTTACGCCTGGGCGATCGCGGTTTCCAGGTGCTCGGCAAGAGCATCCCAGGCAATGTTCTGTTGTTCGCCCTGGCCACGCAGGGGCTTCAGACCGATTTCTTGCTTGGCCAGCTCGTCGTCGCCGAGGATCAGGGCGAACAGCGCGCCGCTCTTGTCGGCTTTCTTGAACTGGCTCTTGAAGCTGCCGGCACCGGCGTTGACCGCCAGGCGCAGGCCCGGCAGACGGTCGCGCAGGCTTTCGCTCAGACGCAGGCCGGCCAGCTCCGCCTGCTCGCCGAAGGCGCACAGGTAGACGTCGATGGTGCGGTTGATCGACTCGGGCACCTTGCCCAGGGTCTCCAGCAGCAGGATCAGGCGTTCGATGCCCATGGCGAAACCAACGCCCGGGGTCGGTTTGCCGCCCATCTGCTCGACCAGGCCGTCATAGCGGCCACCGGCGCAGACGGTGCCCTGGGCGCCGAGCTTGTCGGTGACCCACTCGAACACGGTCTTGCTGTAGTAATCGAGGCCACGCACCAGCTTGGTGTTGATCACGAACGGGATACCGGCAGCGTCCAGGCGAGCCTTGAGGCCCTCGAAGTGCACGCGGGATTCTTCGTCCAGGTAGTCTTCCAGCTTCGGTGCGCCGACCAGCACCGCCTGGGTGCCCGCATCCTTGCTGTCGAGGATGCGCAGCGGGTTGCTCTTGAGGCGACGCTGGCTGTCTTCGTCCAGTTGCTCGAGGCGCGCGGACAGGAACTCGACCAGCGCATCGCGGTAGCGCGCGCGGGCTTCGCTGGTGCCCAGGCTGTTGAGCTGCAGCTCCACGGCGTCCTGGATGCCCAACAGGCCCCACAGGCGCCAGGTCAGCATGATCAGCTCGGCATCGACGTCCGGGCCGTCGAGGTTGAACACCTCCACGCCGATCTGGTGGAACTGGCGATAGCGGCCCTTCTGCGGGCGCTCGTGGCGGAACATCTGGCCGATGTACCAGAGCTTCTGCACCTGGCCGTTGCCGGTGATGCCGTGCTCGAGTACCGCGCGCACGCAGGCGGCGGTGCCTTCGGGGCGCAGGGTGAGCGAATCGCCGTTGCGGTCGTCGAAGGTGTACATCTCTTTTTCAACGATATCGGTGACTTCACCGATCGAGCGCTTGAACAGCTCGGTGAACTCGACGATCGGCGTACGGATCTGGCTGTAGCCGTAGCTGTCCAGCAGGCCGGCCACGGTGCCCTCGAAGTAGCGCCACAGCGGCGACTGGTCGGGCAGGATGTCGTTCATGCCACGGATGGCTTGCAGCGATTTGCTCACGAGTAGTCCTTACGAATTCTGTGTATCAGCCACGGGCGATCAGCGCCGCGTCGGCCTCGGCCTTCTCGGCCGCTTTCTGGCGGATGAGTTTTTCCAGCTCATCGACCAGGTTGTCGTTGTTCAGCTTCTGCGATGGCTTGCCATCGATGTAGATCAGGTTCGGCGTGCCGCCGGTGAGGCCGACGTGCGCCTCCTTGGCTTCGCCCGGGCCGTTGACCACGCAACCGATCACGGCCACGTCCAGCGGTACCAGCAGGTCTTCCAGGCGCCCTTCCAGCTCGTTCATGGTCTTGACCACATCGAAGTTCTGCCGCGAGCAGCTCGGGCAGGCGATGAAGTTGATGCCACGGGAACGCAGATGCAGCGACTTGAGGATGTCGTAGCCGACCTTCACTTCTTCGACCGGGTCAGCGGCCAGCGAAATGCGGATGGTGTCGCCGATACCTTCGGCCAGCAGCATACCGAGGCCGACGGCGGATTTCACTGTCCCCGAACGCAGACCACCGGCTTCGGTGATCCCTAAGTGCAGCGGCTGGATGATCTGCTTGGCCAGCAGGCGGTAGGCTTCGACGGCCATGAACACGTCGGAGGCCTTGACGCTGACCTTGAAGTCCTGGAAATCCAGGCGGTCGAGGTGCTCGACATGGCGCAGCGCCGACTCGACCAATGCGGCCGGGGTCGGTTCGCCGTACTTCTTCTGCAGGTCTTTCTCGAGGGAGCCGGCGTTGACGCCGATGCGGATCGGAATGCCACGGTCACGGGCGGCATCGACCACCGCGCGCACACGGTCTTCGCGGCCGATGTTGCCCGGGTTGATGCGCAGGCAGTCGACGCCCAGTTCGGCCACGCGCAGGGCGATCTTGTAGTCGAAGTGGATGTCGGCGACCAGCGGCACGCTGACCAGTTTCTTGATCTTGCCGAACGCCTCGGCGGCGTCCATGTCCGGTACCGAGACACGCACGATATCGACGCCGGCATCGACCAGGCGCTGGATCTGCCCCACGGTGGCGGCGACGTCATTGGTGTCGGTGTTGGTCATGCTCTGCACCGCGATGGGCGCATCGCCGCCCACCGGCACATTGCCGACCCAGATTTTGCGGGATTCGCGACGTTTGATCGGAGATTCGCCGTGCATGACTTACTGTCCCAACTTCAGGCGAGCGGTTTCGCCACTGGTGAACGGGGCGACATCGACCGCCTGGCCGTTGTAGCTCACCTGGGCGCCGCGGGCGAACCCGAGGCGTACCGCGAACGGTGGCTTGCCGGTCAGTTCCAGGCTGTCGCCCTTGCGCTTGATGGCGCTGAACAGCACCTTGCCGTTGCCGTCAGAGACCTGGGTCCAGCAATCGGCGGTGAACTGGATGTGTACGCTGCCGCTGCCGGCCGGTACTGGCGCCGGAGCCGCTGTCGCCTGGGCGACGGGAGCCGGGGCGACGGCCACCGGGCTGGCGGGCGCAGGCTGGGCGACCGGGGCGACGGTTGCAGCCGCAGCAGGCGCGGGAGCAGGAGCAGTGCTTGGCGCTGGCGCCGGCACGCTGTTGGACGGTGCCACAGCCACTACCGGTGCCGGGGTTTCAGCGGCCACTGCCGGAGCTTGTTCGCTGGCCACGGGCTCCAATGGCAGCACTTCGCCAGCAGGCTGCTGGGCTTCGCTGACAGCCTGGTCTTCCGGCTCGTCCAGCGGGTGAATCTGGGTAGTGCCGTCGGCGCTCTCGACCTCGACGTGCTCCAGGGCGATCTTGGCCAGGTCCTTGCCGCGCAGGCTGCCTTGGTCCTGCCACCAGAAGAAGCCACCGCCCACCACGGCCACCAGCAACAGCAGGCTGACCACGCGCATGATGTTGTGCGACAGGCGGACCGGCTCCTCGATGCGACCGAGTGCGTGCACGTCGCTGCCTTGGGCGTGGGTGCCGGTGATGTTGTCGAACGCCTGCACCAGCGGAGCCTGGTCCATGCCCATCAGTTTGGCGTAGGCACGGATGTAACCACGGGCGAAGGTGTGGCCGGGCAGCTTGTCGAAGGCGCCGGCTTCCAGGTTGTTCAGCGAAGATACCGTGAGGTTGAGCTTTTGCGCGACTTCGGCCTGGCTCCACTCCCGCTGTTCACGGGCCTGGCGCAAGACGTCACCGGGGTTCTGGCGAGTCGCTGCTACTTCTGTTTGCGCGGCTTTCATCGTTGCTCCGACAGGTATTGCTGATATTCCGGCGTACCGGGATAAAGTCGTTGTAATTGCTGGCCCAACCGGGCCTCGTCACCCTGTTGATCAAGGGCGCGGGCCAAGCGGCTGCCCAGCAACAGGCTACGGGCGTTCTGTTCGCTCAGCTGGCTGAAACGATCGTAGTAGTCCCGGGCCGGCACATAATGCCTGTTTTCGTAGGACAACTCAGCCATTTCAAGCAACGCCTTCGGTTGCCGCTGATCGAGGCGCAGTGCCTTTTCCAAGTATTCGCGGGCCTGCTCGCCCTGCCCCAGCTTGCGCGCGGTCAGGCCGAGGTTCTCGTACACCCGCGAACGCTCAGGGTACAAGGTATCGGCGGCCGCCTGGCGAAACATCGCTTCAGCGTCGGCAAAACGGCCCTGAGCATATAGGAAACTGCCGTAGTTGTTGCGGATTCGCGTGTCATCCGGGCGTGCAGCCAGCGCTTTGCGGAAGTGCTGGCCTGCCAGTTGCGGCTCAGCCTCGGCCTGGAACACCAGCGCCAGTGCCGCATTGGCGTCGGCATCGGTACCGTTCAAGGCCAGTGCCTTGGCCAATGGTGCCTTGGCCTGCCCGGTCAAACCTTGTTGCAAATAGCCCAGCCCCAGTTGCACATAAGCCCGCACAGCCTCGTCACGCCCCTGGCGGCTGGCCAGCGGGTCGCTCCCACCGCTGGAAACGCAGCCAGCCAGCAGCGCAAGCGTGAGGATCGACAGCGCGGCGCGCAGGCTCATGGGGCGGGTGCTCGTCAGGGGCGCGCGGCGCTGTCTTGCGGCTCGTCGGCAGCCAGCTGGCGCACGGCGATGTAACGCTCGCTGCGGCGGGTGCGGTCGTTGACCTGGCCGACCAACTGCCCGCAAGCGGCATCGATGTCGTCACCGCGGGTGGTGCGGGTGGTGACGTTGAAACCACCGTGGTGCAACAGGTCCTGGAAGCGGCGAATGGCATTGTTGCTCGGCCGCTCGTAGCCCGAGTGCGGGAACGGGTTGAACGGGATCAGGTTGATCTTGCACGGCACGTCGCGCAGCAGCTCGATCATCTGTGCCGCGTGCTCGGGCTGGTCGTTGACGTCCTTGAGCAGGGTGTACTCGATCGTCAGCACGCGCTTGCCGCCGAGCGTGGACATGTAGCCCATGCACGATTCCAGCAGCATCTTCAGCGGGTACTTCTTGTTGATCGGTACCAGCTGGTTGCGCAGCTCGTCGTTGGGAGCGTGCAGCGACAGGGCCAGCGACACGTCGATGTGCTTGGCCAGCTCGTCGATCATCGGCACCACGCCCGACGTCGAGAGCGTCACGCGGCGCTTGGAAATGCCATAGCCCAGATCTTCCATCATGATCTTCATGGCGGCGATGACATTGTCGAAATTCAGCAGGGGTTCGCCCATGCCCATCATGACCACGTTGGTGATGGCGCGGTCGATCTTGGCCGGAACGGTCCCGAAGGATTTGTTGGCAAGCCACACCTGGCCGATCACTTCGGCGGCGGTGAGGTTGCTGTTGAAGCCTTGCTTGCCAGTGGAGCAGAAGCTGCAGTCCAGGGCACAGCCGGCTTGCGACGACACGCAGAGCGTACCGCGATCGTCGGTAGGGATGTAGACGGTCTCGACGCAGCTGCCAGAGGCAACGCGGACCACCCACTTGCGGGTGCCGTCGGCGGAAATGTCTTCACTGACCACTTCCGGGCCCCGAATCTCGGCAACGGCCTCGAGCTTTTCGCGCAAGACCTTGCCGACATTGGTCATGGCGGCGAAATCATCGACGCCAAAATGGTGAATCCATTTCATCACCTGACCGGCGCGGAAGCGCTTCTCCCCGATTGAGTCGAAGAACTGTTCCATTTCCGCCAGGGTCAGCCCCAGCAGGTTGATCTTGCCAGTAGATGTCGTCATGGATTCACCCTCACCCGTAAGCTTTCGCTTAGCGAGTGGTTACCTCGGTAGCAGCGAAGAAGTAAGCGATTTCGCGAGCAGCGGCAGCTTCGGAGTCCGAACCGTGAACGGCGTTGGCGTCGATCGACTCGGCGAAGTCAGCGCGGATGGTGCCTGGAGCAGCTTCTTTAGGGTTGGTGGCGCCCATCAGCTCACGGTTCAGAGCGATGGCGTTTTCGCCTTCCAGAACCTGGACAACGACCGGGCCGGAAGTCATGAAGGCAACCAGGTCACCGAAGAAGCCACGAGCGCTGTGCTCGGCGTAGAAGCCTTCGGCTTCGGCTTTGGACAGTTGCTTGATTTTCGAGGCAACGATTTTCAGGCCGGCTTCTTCGAAGCGAGTGGTGATCTTGCCGATGACGTTTTTGGCGACGGCGTCAGGCTTGATGATCGAGAAAGTACGTTGAACAGCCATGGAGAACTCCAGAAATATGAGTGTTGCGAAAAATTAAACCCGCGAATTATACGCGGGTTCCAGGGGATTGCCTAACCTGCAGCGTGCGCTTAGTCGGCTTCGTCGATCCAGGCCGCCTGGATGGCCTCGAGCACTTTCTCACCGCCGCGTGACGGATCGTCGCTGAAGTCTGGCAGTGCCAGCACCCAGCGGTGCAGATCGACGAAATTCACGTAACGAGGATCGACGTCGGGCTTGCTTTCCGCAAGCTGGATGGCGATCTCAAGTACATCAATCCATTTCAGGCTCATGGGGCAAACCTCAGTGCGGCGCTTCGGCGGCGTGGTTGAGCGAGTATTTGGGGATTTCGATGGTGAGGTCTTCATCGGCCACCACCACCTGGCAACCCAGGCGCGATTGCGCTTCCAGGCCCCACGCTTTGTCCAGCATGTCTTCTTCGAGCTCGTCGGCTTCTTCAAGCGAGTCGAAGCCCTTGCGCACGATGCAGTGGCAGGTGGTGCAGGCCTTGACGCCGCCGCAGGCGCTTTCCATCTCGATGTGATGGTCGTGGGCCAGCTCCAGGATATTGGTCCCGGCGGGCACTTCCACGGTCAGCCCCTCGGGGCAGAACTTTTCATGCGGCAGGAATGTCACCAGCGGCATCGGTTACTCCTCGATCTCATTCAGGTTGCGCCCGGCCAGTGCGGCTTTGACCGTCGAATCAAGGCGACGGGCGGCAAATGCATCGGTCACCTGCGACAGACGCTTGGTCTGTTGCTCGATGGCAGCGCCATCGGTGCCGCTCAGCAAATCACGTAGTTCCTGCATCTGGAATTGGATGGCGTCGCGCTCGTCGGCACTGAGCAGACGCTCACCATCGGCGTCCAGGGCGCCCTGTACCGCTTCGAGCAGACGCTCGCCGTCGACTTGGTGCTCGCGCAGCTGGCGCGCCTGCTTGTCAGAGCCTGCGTGCTCGAACGAGTCCTTGAGCATGCGGGCGATTTCGCCGTCGGTCAGGCCGTAGGATGGCTTGACCTGGATGCTCGACTCCACGCCCGAACCCAGTTCGCGCGCGGCGACACTGAGCAGGCCATCGGCATCGACCTGGAAGGTGACGCGGATCTTCGCGGCGCCGGCAACCATGGCCGGGATGCCGCGCAGCTCGAAGCGCGCCAGCGAGCGGCAGTCGCTGATCAGCTCGCGCTCGCCCTGCAGCACATGGATCATCATGGCCGACTGGCCATCTTTATAGGTAGTGAACTCCTGGGCACGGGCCACCGGAATGGTGGTATTGCGCGGAATCACCTTTTCCATCAGCCCGCCCATGGTCTCAAGGCCGAGCGACAGCGGTATGACGTCGAGCAGCAGCAGCTCGCCCCCTTCGCGACGGTTGCCGGCCAGGGTGTCGGCCTGGATGGCGGCGCCAATGGCGACCACCTGGTCCGGGTCGATGGAGGTCAGCGGGGTGCGGCCAAACAGCGTACCCACGGCGTCGCGCACACGCGGCACACGGGTAGAGCCGCCGACCATCACCACCGCACCCACCTCCTCCAGCTCGATACCGCTGTCGCGCACGGCGCGGCGGCAGGCCTTGAGGCTGCGGGCAATCATCGGCTCGATCATCGCGTCGAAGGCGGCGCGGGTCAGCTCGCCCTGCCAGGCAGCGTGCTGCACGCTGACCACGTCGGCATCGGTCAAGGCTTCCTTGGCCGCGCAGGCGGTTTGCAGCAACAGGCGCTGGGTGGCGGGGTCGAGATCGGCGGACAGGCCGGCCTGCTCGATGATCCAGCCGGCAATGGCGTGGTCGAAGTCATCGCCACCCAGGGCGGTGTCGCCACCGGTGGCCAGCACTTCAAAGACGCCAGCGCTCAGGCGCAGGATGGAAATATCGAAGGTACCGCCGCCCAGGTCGAAGATCGCCACCACGCCTTCGGCATTCTGATCCAGGCCATAGGCCACGGCAGCAGCAGTCGGCTCGTTGAGCAGGCGCAGCACGTTGAGGCCGGCCAGCTTGGCGGCATCCTTGGTGGCCTGACGCTGGGCGTCGTCGAAATACGCAGGAACAGTGATCACCGCGCCTACCAGCTCACCGCCGAGGGTCTCTTCGGCACGCGTACGCAGCACCTTGAGGATGTCGGCCGACACTTCCACCGGGCTCTTCGGCCCCTGGACAGTGTCGATGAACGGCATGTGCGACTCACCACCGACAAACCGGTACGGCAGTTGCTCGCCGAGCTGCTTGACGTCGGCCAGGCCACGCCCCATCAGGCGCTTGACCGAAACGATGGTGTTGAGCGGGTCGCTGGGCGCAGCTTCGCGCGCGCTCAGGCCGACGTCGACGCCGTTATCCAGGTAGCGCACCGCGGAGGGCAGGATGACCCGGCCCTGAGCATCGGGCAGCGGCTCGCTGCGCCCGCTACGCACGGCGGCGACGAGAGAATTGGTGGTGCCCAGGTCGATACCCACCGCCAGGCGGCGCTGGTGCGGCTGGGGGCTCTGACCGGGTTCGGCGATCTGCAGTAGGGCCATGCTTATCTGAGTACCTTAGGCGTCATCACGGGTAACGCCGGGATTAATCGTCGAGGCGCTCTTCGAGTTGGCGCACTTCTTGGGCGAGCTTGTCGAGGAACTGCATGCGGCGCATCAGGCGTTCGGCCTGGTCACGCTCGGCTGCAACATCCCAGCAGGCGGCGAAATCCTCGTTCAGCGTGTCCTGGGCAGCCTTGAGCCGCTTCTTGAACACGGCCACGCCGTCGAGGTCGGCTTCGTCCTGCAGCTCTTCGAGCTCTTCGCGCCACTGCATCTGCTGCAACAGGAAGGCCGGGTCGTGCACGGTGACTTCCTGGGGCACTTCATGGCCACCGATGGCCAACAGGTAACGAGCTCGGCGCGGTGCGCTGCGCAAGGTCTGGTAGGCGTCGTTCAGAGCCGCCGACTTTTCCAGGGCAACACGCTGTTCGCGCTCGGAGGCATCGGCGAAGCGGTCCGGATGGACCTCACGGGCCAACTCGCGATAGCGAGTGGCCAGTTTGTCGAGGTCCAGGCGAAAGCTCGGTTGCAGGTCAAACAGTGCGTAATGACAAGGAGTACCCACGGCCAGCCTCAAACGTTGAAGCTTTCGCCGCAGCCACATTCACCGCGCACGTTGGGGTTGTTGAACTTGAAGCCTTCGTTCAACCCTTCCTTGACGAAGTCCAGCTCGGTGCCGTCGAGGTACACCAGGCTTTTCGGGTCGATGATGACCTTCACGCCGTGGTTCTCGAACACCTGGTCTTCTTCGGCCAGCTCGTCAACGAACTCCAGCACGTAGGCCAGGCCCGAGCAACCGGTGGTGCGCACGCCCAGGCGAATGCCTTCACCTTTGCCGCGCCCGTCGAGGGAGCGGCGAATGTGGTTGGCGGCGGCTTCTGTCATGCTGATGGCCATCGGAACTCCTTACCTTGCAACAGGCGACTTAGACCAGGCCTTTCTTCTGCTTGTAATCGCGAACGGCTGCCTTGATGGCATCTTCGGCGAGCACGGAGCAGTGGATCTTGACCGGCGGCAGTGCCAGCTCTTCAGCCAGCTGGGTGTTCTTGATGGTTTCGGCTTCGTCCAGGGTCTTGCCCTTCATCCACTCGGTGGCGAGGGAGCTGGAGGCGATGGCCGAACCGCAGCCGTAGGTCTTGAACTTGGCGTCTTCGATGATGCCTTGCTCGTTGACCTTGATCTGCAGACGCATCACGTCACCGCACGCTGGAGCGCCGACCATGCCGGTACCGACATCCGGATCCTCGGCATTCATCTTGCCGACGTTGCGTGGGTTTTCGTAGTGGTCGATGACCTTTTCACTGTATGCCATGGTGCAATTCCTTCCTCATCAGGGAGCCGCTCTTGCCGGCGACTGCTTAGTGGGCGGCCCACTCGATCTTGGAGATGTCGACGCCGTCTTTGTACATGTCCCAAAGGGGCGACAGCTCACGCAGTTTGTTGACGGCCTCGCAGACTTTCTGCGCGGCGTAGTCGACTTCTTCTTCGCTGGTGAAGCGGCCGAAAGAGAAGCGGATCGAGCTGTGCGCCAGTTCGTCGTTGCGGCCCAGGGCGCGCAGGACGTAGGACGGCTCGAGCGAAGCGGAGGTGCAGGCCGAACCGGACGAAACGGCGATGTCCTTGAGCGACATCAGCAGCGACTCGCCTTCGACGTAGTTGAAGCTCAGGTTCAGGTTGTGCGGTACGCGGGCGGTCTGGCTGCCGTTGACGTACAGCTCTTCGAGGTTCGAGACCTGCTTGAAGAAGCGGTCGCTCAGAGCCTTGATGCGCACGTTTTCGCTGGCCATTTCCTGCTTGGCAATGGCGAAGGCTTCGCCCATGCCGACGATCTGGTGGGTTGGCAGGGTGCCCGAGCGCATGCCGCGCTCATGACCACCGCCGTGAACCATGGCTTCCAGGCGCACACGCGGCTTGCGACTGACGTACAGCGCGCCGATGCCTTTGGGGCCGTAGACCTTGTGCGCAGAGAACGACATCAGGTCGACTTTCAGCTTTTGCAGGTCGATTTCGACCTTGCCGGCCGACTGGGCGGCATCGACGTGGAACAGCACGCCGCGCGAGCGGGTCAGTTCGCCGATGGCGGCGATGTCGTTGATCGAGCCGACTTCGTTGTTCACGTGCATCAGCGAAACCAGGATGGTGTCGTCACGCAGGGCAGCTTCGACCATGGCCGGGGTGACGATGCCGTCATCGCCTGGCTCGAGGTAGGTGACTTCGAAACCTTCACGCTCGAGCTGGCGAGCGGTGTCCAGGACCGCCTTGTGCTCGATCTTGGAGGTGATGATGTGCTTGCCCTTGGTCTGATAGAAGTGCGCCACGCCTTTGAGGGCGAGGTTGTCGGACTCGGTGGCACCGCTGGTCCAGACGATCTCGCGCGGGTCGGCATTGATCAGCTCGGCCACCTGGCGACGGCCATTCTCGACCGCTTCTTCGGCTTTCCAGCCAAACACGTGGGAACGCGAGGCCGGGTTACCGAAGTTCCCGTCGACCAGCAGGCATTCGGCCATTTTCTGGGCCACACGTGGATCGACCGGTGTGGTCGCGGAGTAATCGAGGTAGATCGGCAACTTCATTGAGTATCTCCTATCAGGCGTTGGCGTCGCTCGGCGCTGAATTTCAGTCGACGGCGGACGTCTCAATCTTGTCCAGCATGGCGGTACGGCCTGCAACACGGCGCAGGTCCTGGCGCTGGGCGACTTCTTGCACCTCACGGCGCTTGACGAGGTCGGCCAGGCTGATGCCGCTGAGGAATTCATGGATCTGCTGGCTCAGGTCGCACCACAGGTGGTGAGTCAGACAGGTATCACCGGCGTGGCAGTCGCCCAGACCCTGGCAGCGGGTGGCATCGACCGATTCGTTGACCGCATCGATAACCTGCGCCACCTGGATGGTTTCCATGCCGCGCGACAGCTGGTAGCCGCCGCCCGGGCCGCGAACGCTGGATACCAGACTGCTGCGGCGCAGCTTGGCGAACAGCTGCTCCAGATAAGAAAGGGAAATGCCCTGGCGCTCGGAAATATCGGCCAGTGACACCGGCCCATGCTGCGCGTGTAACGCCAGGTCAAGCATGGCGGTCACGGCGTATCGGCCTTTGGTAGTCAGTCGCATGGCGTATGGTTACCACGGGAGTTACAGAATGTGTGCGAGTATGCGATTCCCGAGCATTTAAGTCAACTATTAGACCTAGTGCTTTAGTCGGGTATGCATGCGGGAGGCGGGCGCGAGTGTAGCAGACGAGGGGCGCGAGCACACGCCCCTTGTGTCGGGCTGGCGCAATCAATGCGGCTGAGTGTCGCCCTGCTTCAGCTCTGCGCAGGCATTGGCGAAGTCATCGGCGGGCAGTGCCGGCAGCTCCTTGGCACAGTAGTCACTGCCCATCCTGGTCAGGGCGCCACACATCCCCTCCAGGCGCTCGTCGACTGCCTGCAAGTGGTCGAGCATCTGGCCGATGGCCCTGGCCACCGGGTCAGGCATGTCGCCGCTGACGCCATAGGCGTCGAAACCGATCTTCTCGGCCATGGCCTTGCGCTTGGCTTCGACGGCATCGTCCTCGCTCTTGACGATGATGCGCCCCGGGATGCCCACCGCCGTGGCGCCGGCCGGCACCGCCTTGGTGACCACGGCGTTGGAGCCGATCTTGGCCCCGGCACCGACCGTGAACGGCCCCAGCACCTTGGCGCCCGCCCCCACCACCACGCCGTTTTCCAGGGTCGGGTGGCGCTTGCCTTTGTTCCAGCTGGTGCCGCCCAGGGTTACGCCCTGGTACAGCGTCACGTCGTCACCGATCTCGGCGGTCTCGCCAATGACGATGCCCATGCCGTGGTCGATGAAGAAACGCCGGCCGATGGTCGCGCCCGGGTGGATCTCGATACCGGTCATCCAGCGCCCGAAGTTCGACACCAGGCGAGCCAGCCATTTGAAATCGCGCTTCCACAGGGCATTGCCCAGACGGTGCAGCCAGATAGCGTGCATGCCCGGGTAGCAGGTCAGGACCTCGAAGGCGTTGCGCGCCGCCGGGTCACGATGGAAAACACTTTGAATATCTTCACGCAGACGCTCGAACATCGTTCAGTCCTTCCGTTTATGCGGCTCGCCCCGGACGACTTTCTGGGTCTCGGTGAGGATGCCGCGCAAAATGCTCATTTCCGTACGCTCGACCGAGCTGCGCCCGAACAGCCGGCGCATGCGCGGCATCAGGTGCTTGGGCTTGGCGGGGTCGAGGAAGCCAATGTCCACCAGGGTTTTTTCCAGGTGGTCATAGAACAGCTCCATTTCGTCCATGGTCGCCAGCTCGTTGGCGTCCGCTTTCTCGACCTTGGGCGCCACGCCCTGCACCGCCAACGAGGCCATGCGCACCTCGTAGGAGAGCACCTGGACGGCGGCGGCCAGATTCAGCGAGCTGAAGTCGGGATTGGATGGAATGTGCACGTGGAAGTGACATCGCTGCAGTTCTTCGTTGGTCAGCCCGGCGTGTTCGCGACCGAACACCAGGGCGATTTCCTCGCCAGCCAGGGCATGCTCCACTGCCTTGGTGCCGCACTCCCGGGGGCCGATCAACGGCCAGGGGATGCTGCGCTCACGGGCACTGGTGCCCATCACCAGGTTGCAACCGACCAGTGCCTGCTCGAGGCTGTCGACCACCTGGGCATTGTCGAGCACATCGTCGGCACCGGAGGCGCGCGCCGAGGCATCGGCGGCCGGGAATTCTTTTGGCTGCACCAGCACCAGACGCGCCAGGCCCATGTTTTTCATGGCACGCGCAGCGCCGCCGATATTGCCGGGGTGGCTGGTATTGACCAGAACAACACGAATATTTTGCAGCAAGGTGTTGTGCTCACAGACGCGGATGAAGAAGGTTTCGATCTTACAGAACCGACCAGCGTAACGCCATGAAAGCAAATGTGACACTTCTTCCGTCAAAGATTTCTGCTAGAATGTGCGGCTTTCTTCTTTAACATCTCCAGGTGACCTTCCCATGCAGCCTATGCTGAATATCGCCCTGCGCGCCGCTCGCAGCGCCAGTGAACTGATTTTCCGCTCCATCGAACGCCTGGACAGCATCAAAGTCGACGAAAAGCAGGCCAAGGACTATGTGTCCGAGGTCGACCGTGCCGCCGAGAAGGTCATCGTCGAAGCCCTGCGCAAAGCCTACCCGAACCACTCGATCCAGGGCGAAGAGACCGGCCTGCACGCCGGCACCGGCGAAGAAGGCAAGGACTACCTGTGGATCATCGATCCTCTGGACGGCACCACCAACTTCCTGCGCGGCATCCCGCACTTCGCGGTCAGCATCGCTTGCAAATACCGCGGCCGCCTGGAGCACGCCGTGGTCCTCGACCCGGTTCGCCAGGAAGAATTCACCGCCAGCCGTGGCCGTGGCGCCCAGATCAATGGCCGTCGCCTGCGCGTCAGCTCGCGCACCAGCCTGGAAGGCGCCCTGCTGGGCACCGGCTTCCCGTTCCGTGACAACCAGCTGGCCGACCTGGACAACTATCTGGGTATGTTCCGCGCACTGACCGGCCAGACCGCCGGCATCCGCCGCGCCGGCTCCGCCAGCCTGGATCTCGCCTATGTGGCCGCCGGCCGCTTCGACGCCTTCTGGGAGTCGGGCCTGTCCGAGTGGGACATGGCTGCAGGCGTGCTGCTGATCCAGGAAGCAGGCGGCCTGGTGAGCGACTTCAACGGTGGCCATGACTTCCTCGAGAAGGGCCATATCGTTGCCGGCAACATCAAGTGCTTCAAGGCCGTGCTGACTGCCATCCAGCCGCACCTGCCGGAGAGCATGAAGCGCTAAGCGCTGATTGCCGAGCACAAAAAAGCACCTCTATAGGTGCTTTTTTTATGCCGTTTTTATAGGGAATCGCTAGCTGTTTGGGCGGCGTTGTCGCGCAGAGTAACGCGTGGGAGCGGGCTTGCACTGCGATGCGATCGATATATGGCACCGGCTTCGCCGGTGATCGCGGGGCAAGCCCGCTCCCACGCTGTTCCTGCTAACCGATTAAAGCCATGAGAGCGGCAGGCAAACGACTCACTGCCCCGCCTGGTTCTCGCTCAGGATCAGCTTGCCGTTCTTGTCCACAGGGATGGTCGAGCCCGGCTCGTGATTCATCTTCACCTTGCCCACCTGGTCACCGAGGGAATAGGTGACGTTGTACCCCACCACCTTCTCGCTGATGTCGTTGACCGTGCTGCAGCGGGTCTGCATGGTCGTGGTGGTGTCACGCTCCTGCATGTATTCCTGGGTCTTGTTGCCCGCATAGCCACCGCCTACCGCGCCGGCGACCGTGGCGATCTTCTTGCCGGTACCGCCGCCGATCTGGTTACCCAGCAGACCACCGGCAATGGCTCCGACCACGGTACCGGCAATCTGATGCTGGTCCTTGACCGGTGCCTGGCGGGTCACAGCGACCTCCTTGCACACCTCGCGCGGTGTCTTCACCTGCTGCTTGATTGGCTGCACGTCGGTGACCTGGGCGTATTCAGGGCCCTTGTTCACCAAGCTGTAGGTCGCTACAGCACCTCCGGCAGTCACACCGACAGCACCCAGTACCGCACCCACCAGCATTGATTTATTCACCTGAACCTCCTGATCTTTCTTACGGGTTCCAGCCCGCTTTCTCCCAGCCTTGGAGCAAAAAAAAAGGCGCGAGTTCAACACTCGCGCCTTTGATTACGCCGAACGGCGTTGAACGATCGTTTACGGACGCTCGTCCACACCCTCGTTCTTGGCCGGCGGGATCAGGTCTTCACTGTTCAGGTTCAGCCAGATCAGCACCACGTTGGCGATGTAGATCGACGAGTAGGTACCCGCCATGACGCCGATGAACAGCGCCAGGGAGAAACCAAACAGGTTGTCACCACCGAAGAACAGCAGCGCCGCGATGGCCAGCAAGGTCGACACCGAGGTGGCGATAGTGCGCAGCAGGGTCTGGGTGGTCGAGACGTTGATGTTCTCGATCAGCGAAGCCTTGCGCATCACCCGGAAGTTCTCACGCACCCGGTCGAACACGACGATGGTGTCGTTGAGCGAGTAACCGATGATCGCCAGCACCGCTGCCAGCACCGTCAGGTCGAAGGTGATCTGGAAGAACGACAGGATACCCAGGGTCACCACCACGTCGTGGATCAGCGAGACGATGGCACCCACGGCGAACTTCCACTGGAAGCGGAACGCCAGGTAGATGAGGATGCCGCCCAGGGCCAGGAGCATGCCCATGCCGCCCTGGTCGCGCAGCTCTTCACCCACCTGCGGGCCGACGAACTCGACGCGCTTGAGGGTGGCCGGGTTGTCACCGCCGGCCTTCTGCAGCGCCGCCGCTACCTTGTTGCCCAGCAGCGGGTCATCGCCCGGCATGCGCACCAGCAGGTCGGTGGTGGCGCCGAAGCTCTGCACCACGGCCTCGTGGAAGCCCGACTCGACCAGCTCGGCACGGACGGCCTTGAGGTCTGCAGGGCGCTCGTAGGTCAGCTCGATCAGTGTACCGCCGGTGAAGTCCAGGCCGAAGTTCAGGCCCTTCTGCCACCAGCTGAACAACGCCAGTACGGTGAGGAGCACGGTAATGGCGAATGCGACATTGCGCACGCCCATGAAATTGATGGTTTTCATCGCAGCTCCCTCAAACCCACAGCTTCTTGATGTCACGCCCGCCACAGGTCAGGTTGACCATGGCGCGGGTCACCATGACGGCGGTGAACATCGAGGTGAAAATCCCGAGGGACATGGTGACCGCGAAGCCCTTGACCGGGCCGGTACCCATGGCGAACAGGATGCCGCCCACCAGCAGGCTGGTCAGGTTGGCGTCGATGATCGCGGTGTACGCACGGTTGAAGCCTTCGTGGATGGCACGCTGCACCGACATGCCCGCTTTGAGCTCCTCACGGATACGCGAGAAGATCAGTACGTTGGCGTCGACCGCCATACCCATGGTCAGCACGATACCGGCGATACCCGGCAAGGTCAGCGTGGCGCCCAGCAGCGACATCAATGCCAGCAGCAGCACCATGTTACCCGCCAGGGCGACAGTGGCGATCACGCCGAAGCCGCGGTAGATGGCGATGATGAACAGCGAGACGAACAGCATGCCCCACAGGGATGCATCGATACCCTTGGTGATGTTGTCGGCACCCAGGCTCGGGCCAATGGTACGTTCTTCGGCGAAGTACATCGGCGCAGCCAGACCACCGGCACGCAGCAGCAGGGCCAGCTCGGACGATTCGCCCTGGCCGTTCAGGCCGGTGATGCGGAACTGGCTGCCCAGCGGCGACTGAATGGTCGCCAGGCTGATGATCTTCTTCTCTTCCTTGAAGCTCTGGACCGCAACGTCCTTCTCGACGCCGTTGACTGTCTGCTTCTCGTAGTGAGTGACCGGCTTCTGCTCGATGAAGATCACCGCCATGCTGCGCCCGACGTTGGAGCGGGTAGCGCGGCTCATCAGCTCGCCGCCGTGGCCGTCGAGGCGGATGTTCACCTGCGGGCGACCGTGCTCGTCGAAGCTGGCCTGGGCGTCGGTGACCTGGTCACCAGTGATGATCAGGCCGCGCTCGACCGGGGCAGAGCGGCCGCCTTCGCGGAACTCGAACACCTCGGTGGTGGCTTTGGACGCACCCGGCTCGGCGCCGAAGCGGAACTCCAGGTTGGCGGTCTTGCCGAGGATACGCTTGGCTTCTGCGGTGTCCTGCACACCCGGCAGCTCGACCACGATGCGGTTGGCGCCCTGGCGCTGTACCAGCGGCTCGGCCACGCCCAGCTCGTTCACACGGTTGCGAACGGTGGTCAGGTTCTGCTTGATGGAGTATTCGCGGATTTCTGCGACCTTGGCCTGGGTCAGCGCCAGGCGCAGCACGGCGAGCTCGTTGCGCTCGGTGGTGGTCAGTTCGAAATCATTGAAATTCTTGCGGATCAGGCTGCGTGCCTGTTCGCGGGTAGCGTCGTCGGCGAAGCCCAGCATGATGCCGCCATCCTGCTGAGGCAGGCTGCGGTAGCGGACGCGCTCTTTGCGCAGCAAGGTCTTGACCTCGCCTTCGTAGACTTTCATGCGGGCAGTCATGGCCTTGTCCATGTCCACTTCCAGCAGGAAGTGCACGCCACCGGACAGGTCCAGGCCCAGCTTCATCGGGCTGGCACCCAGGTTGCGCAGCCACTGCGGAGTGGTCTGGGCCAGGTTCAGGGCCACGACATAGTCATCGCCGAGGGCCTTGCGCGCCACATCCTTGGCTGGCAGCTGGTCTTCCTGGTTGGTCAGGCGCACCAGCGCACTGCCCTTCTCGCCCAGGTTGCCGCCTTTCACCGCGATGCCGGCATCGGTCAGCGCCTTGGTAACGCGATCGAGGTCAGCCTGGCTGACATGCAGCGCGGAGCTGGCGCCGCTGATCTGTACCGCCGGATCATCCGGGTAGAGGTTGGGTGCGGAATAAATAAAACCGATCGCCAGTACCACCACGATCAGCAGGTATTTCCACAGAGGGTATTTGTTCAGCATCACGCCGCCCGTTCAAGACGCGGGGCGCTTTGCGCGCCCCGACTGGAAAAATGAAACCGGTAACTCAGATAGCCTTGAGCGTACCTTTTGGCAGGGTCGCGGCAATCGCGCCCTTCTGGAACTTCAGTTCGACGGTGTCGGACACTTCCAGAACCACGAAATCATCGGAAACCTTGACGATCTTGCCGGCGATGCCGCCGTTGGTGACAACTTCGTCACCCTTCTGCAAGTTGCTCAGCAGGTTCTTCTGCTCTTTGGCGCGCTTGGCCTGTGGGCGCCAGATCATCAGGTAGAAGATGACCAGGAAGCCGACCAGGAAGATCCACTCGAAGCCGGTACCGGCTGGGCCGGCGGCAGGGGCTGCAGCGTCCGCGTAGGCGGCGGGAATCAAGAAGCTCATTGTGCACTCCTAATGCAAATTTTCTAATAATGGATGCAAACAGTCAGTCCAAAGGCGGCACAGGGAGCCCGCGTTTGGCGTAGAAGGCGTCGACAAAGGCGGCCAATTTACCCTGTTGAATAGCCTCGCGTAAACCGGCCATCAAGCGCTGGTAATGGCGCAAGTTGTGGATGGTATTCAGCATGCTGCTCAACATTTCGCCGCACTTGTCCAGGTGGTGCAGGTAGGCGCGCGAGAAGTTGGTGCAGGTGTAGCAATCGCAGGTCGGATCCAGCGGCGATTCATCATGACGATGGAACGCATTGCGGATCTTGATCACCCCTGTGTCGATGAACAGATGGCCGTTGCGCGCATTGCGCGTGGGCATCACGCAGTCGAACATGTCGACGCCGCGGCGCACACCCTCTACAAGATCCTCCGGCTTGCCTACCCCCATAAGGTAACGAGGTTTGTCAGCCGGCATCTGGCCTGGCAGGTAGTCCAGCACCTTGATCATCTCGTGCTTGGGCTCACCCACCGACAGACCACCGATGGCCAGGCCGTCGAAGCCGATGTTGTCCAGGCCTTCCAGCGAACGCATGCGCAGGTCCTGATACATGCCGCCCTGGACGATGCCGAACAGCGCCGCGGTGTTGTCGGCGTGGGCGTTCTTCGAGCGCTGGGCCCAACGCAACGACAGCTCCATCGAGGTGCGCGCCACGTCGTGCTCGGCCGGGTACGGCGTGCACTCGTCGAAGATCATCACGATGTCCGAGCCCAGGTCGCGCTGCACCTGCATGGACTCTTCCGGGCCCATGAACACTTTCGAGCCATCCACGGGCGAGGCGAAGGTTACGCCCTCCTCCTTGATCTTGCGCATGGCGCCCAGGCTGAACACCTGGAAACCACCGGAGTCGGTGAGGATGGGGCCTTTCCATTGCATGAAGTCGTGCAGGCCGTTGTGCTTCTTGATCACCTCGGTGCCTGGGCGCAGCCACAGGTGGAAGGTGTTGCCAAGGATGATCTCGGCGCCGATGGCTTCAATGTCGCGCGGCAGCATGCCCTTGACCGTGCCATAGGTACCCACCGGCATGAACGCCGGGGTTTCCACGGTGCCACGGGGGAAGGTCAGCCGACCGCGACGGGCCTTGCCGTCGGTGGCCAGCAGTTCGAACGACATTCGACAGGTGCGACTCATGCTTGATCCTCTGGGCCGCGTGGCGCCGGATTGCGGGTGATGAACATGGCATCACCGTAACTGAAGAAGCGGTAACCGTTCGCCACCGCCGCCGCATAGGCAGCCATGGTCTCGGGGTAACCGGCGAAGGCCGAGACCAGCATCAGCAGCGTGGACTCCGGCAGGTGGAAGTTGGTCACCAGGCAGTCGACCACATGGAACGGCCGGCCCGGGAAGATGAAGATATCGGTGTCGCCGCTGAACGCCTTGAGCACGCCATCGCGCGCCGCGCTTTCCAGCGAACGCACGCTGGTGGTACCCACGGCGATCACCCGGCCACCACGGGCACGGCAGGCCTCGACGGCGTCGACCACATCCTGGCTCACTTCGAGCCACTCTTTGTGCATGTGGTGGTCTTCGATCTTGTCGACCCGCACCGGCTGGAAGGTGCCGGCGCCCACATGCAGAGTGACGAAGGCGCGCTCGACGCCCTTGGCTGCGATCTTTTCCAGCAGCGCCTCGTCGAAGTGCAGCCCGGCGGTAGGCGCAGCCACTGCGCCCGCACGCTCGGCATAGACCGTCTGATAGCGCTCACGGTCGGCGCCCTCGTCCGGGCGGTCGATGTAGGGCGGCAGCGGCATATGGCCGACACGTTCGAGCAGAGGCAGCACCTCTTCGGTGAAGCGCAGCTCGAACAGGGTATCGTGGCGCGCGACCATCTCGGCCTCGCCACCGCCATCGATGAGGATCACCGCGCCTTCTTTCGGCGCCTTGCTGGCGCGCACATGGGCCAGCACGCGGTGGCTGTCCAGCACACGCTCGACCAGCACTTCCAGCTTGCCGCCGGAGGCTTTCTGGCCGAACAGCCGCGCAGGAATAACCCGGGTGTTGTTGAACACCATCAGGTCGCCGGGGCGCAGGTAGTCGAGCAGGTCAGTGAATTGCTGGTGGGCCAGCGCGCCGCTTTGACCGTCGAGCACGAGCAGGCGGCTGCCGTGACGCTCGGCCAACGGGTGGCGGGCGATGAGGGAGTCTGGGAGTTCGAAAGAAAAATCGGCGACGCGCATGATGATGTTCGGTTCGACAGGGCCGGGAAGTTTAGCCCAACGCATGAAAATTGACCATGAAAGACGATTGACCGACCTCATGCGCCTCTCTATACTGCGCCGCGACAAGCCCTGATGGCGGAATTGGTAGACGCGGCGGATTCAAAATCCGTTTTCGAAAGGAGTGGGAGTTCGAGTCTCCCTCGGGGCACCAAATCCAGAAAAAACCGACCTTATGGTCGGTTTTTTTGTGCCTGGGAATCGGGGAAAGTTGGGCTGACCGTAGTGGTTTCATCGCCGGCAAGCCGGCTCCCACAGGTATGTGCCATGCCTGAACCCTGCGCCGTCCACTGTGGGAGCTGGCTTGCCAGCGATGCGCCACGACAGTGAAGCCCGCTTCGCTGATTCAATCTTGCACCCAAGTCTTTAAGACTTTCCCCATTCCCTGTAGTCCATTTCCCAAACATACTCCAAACCCCTTTCAAGCCATTGCGGTGGTCTGGGTCGGGCTCTAGTCTCGGCCGATCGTTGCTAAATCAACGATCAGCTTTGACAGGCTGACTCAGTAATAAACTCGCATGGCTTCGCCTTTCATGGCGGCTGTACGTGGGGCACTTTCGAGTGCGCCGGGTTTTCCTTACTGACCGGTCTGTCAACCCACGTACGCTGCCACCCACTTGTTTGACAGCAATGGTGGATAGCTCTTCAGTAAGGATTACCCCATGTTGAAGATTGTCCCCGACCCACCGCTTTCCCCTGAGAAGTTCCACTCCCTTGAAGACCTCCTGGTCCAGATCTCGGAGAGGCTCTTCTGCGCCCTCTCCATCATCCACCTGCACACCCCGGCCCATGTCACGCCCTTGGACCGAGGCCTGTCGCTGACAACTACCCACGAGATCGAAGCCGCCCGTCAATTAGCGGAGTTGGCATTGAGCACACTGCAGGTCAAGCACTGACCAAGGGGAAAACGCGATGACCGACTGGACTGCCGGCATTACCAGTTTCGGTAATGCCGATGGTGAACAGGACGTGTACGCATAGAGCGTGGTAGCCACGCCAGCCCCGCAATTGGACTATGAGGGCAACATGCTGCGGGTAGGGATGGCGAAGCTCCAAACGGCCCTGTATGAGGCTCCTAGAAGCCTTTTTGGCCACTGCTCTGCGTAGGCAGCACCGACGCCTTATACATAGAGCGTGGGAGCGGGCTTGCCCCGCGATGAGGCCAACCCAGCCAGCCTCACTGCCTGAGCAGTGCCTGGCCAGAGCTATCGCGGGGCAAGCCCGCTCCCACAGGCGCTCCTCACCAGGCTTGTGTAATCGCGGAAAAGACAAAACCCCTACCTGCATGCGCAGATAGGGGTTTTGCGAAATGAATCTTGACGATGACCTACTCTCACATGGGGAAACCCCACACTACCATCGGCGATGCATCGTTTCACTACTGAGTTCGGGATGGGATCAGGTGGTTCCAATGCTCTATGGTCGTCAAGAAATTCGGTTGCCTAGAATGTCTTGTGAACACTCTTGGCCAATTCGGATATGCGATTTGTGATGTTACGAACTTTCGGGTCTTTCGTCTTCACCACCACAATTCGGCTTACGCGCAAATTGCTTGGGTGTTATATGGTCAAGCCTCACGGGCAATTAGTATTGGTTAGCTCAACGCCTCACAGCGCTTACACACCCAACCTATCAACGTCGTAGTCTTCGACGGCCCTTCAGGGGATTCAAGATCCCAGTGAGATCTCATCTTGAGGCAAGTTTCCCGCTTAGATGCTTTCAGCGGTTATCTCTTCCGAACATAGCTACCCGGCAATGCCACTGGCGTGACAACCGGAACACCAGAGGTTCGTCCACTCCGGTCCTCTCGTACTAGGAGCAGCCCCTCTCAAATCTCAAACGTCCACGGCAGATAGGGACCGAACTGTCTCACGACGTTCTAAACCCAGCTCGCGTACCACTTTAAATGGCGAACAGCCATACCCTTGGGACCGGCTTCAGCCCCAGGATGTGATGAGCCGACATCGAGGTGCCAAACACCGCCGTCGATATGAACTCTTGGGCGGTATCAGCCTGTTATCCCCGGAGTACCTTTTATCCGTTGAGCGATGGCCCTTCCATACAGAACCACCGGATCACTAAGACCTACTTTCGTACCTGCTCGACGTGTTTGTCTCGCAGTCAAGCGCGCTTTTGCCTTTATACTCTACGACCGATTTCCGACCGGTCTGAGCGCACCTTCGTACTCCTCCGTTACTCTTTGGGAGGAGACCGCCCCAGTCAAACTACCCACCATACACTGTCCTCGATCCGGATAACGGACCTGAGTTAGAACCTCAAGGTTGCCAGGGTGGTATTTCAAGGATGGCTCCATGAGAACTGGCGTCCCCACTTCAAAGCCTCCCACCTATCCTACACAAGCAAGCTCAAAGTCCAGTGCAAAGCTATAGTAAAGGTTCACGGGGTCTTTCCGTCTAGCCGCGGATACACTGCATCTTCACAGCGATTTCAATTTCACTGAGTCTCGGGTGGAGACAGCGCCGCCATCGTTACGCCATTCGTGCAGGTCGGAACTTACCCGACAAGGAATTTCGCTACCTTAGGACCGTTATAGTTACGGCCGCCGTTTACCGGGGCTTCGATCAAGAGCTTCGCTTGCGCTAACCCCATCAATTAACCTTCCGGCACCGGGCAGGCGTCACACCCTATACGTCCACTTTCGTGTTTGCAGAGTGCTGTGTTTTTAATAAACAGTCGCAGCGGCCTGGTATCTTCGACCGGCATGGGCTTACGGAGCAAGTCCTTCACCCTCGCCGGCGCACCTTCTCCCGAAGTTACGGTGCCATTTTGCCTAGTTCCTTCACCCGAGTTCTCTCAAGCGCCTTGGTATTCTCTACCTAACCACCTGTGTCGGTTTGGGGTACGGTTCCCAGTTATCTGAAGCTTAGGAGCTTTTCTTGGAAGCATGGCATCAACCACTTCGCGCTCTAAAGAGCACTCGTCATCAGCTCTCGGCCTTGAGATCCCGGATTTGCCTAAGATCTCAGCCTACCACCTTAAACTTGGACAACCAACGCCAAGCTGGCCTAGCCTTCTCCGTCCCTCCATCGCAATAACTGGAAGTACAGGAATATTAACCTGTTTTCCATCGACTACGCTTTTCAGCCTCGCCTTAGGGACCGACTAACCCTGCGTCGATTAACGTTGCGCAGGAAACCTTGGTCTTTCGGCGTGGGAGTTTTTCACTCCCATTGTCGTTACTCATGTCAGCATTCGCACTTCTGATACCTCCAGCAAGCTTCTCAACTCACCTTCACAGGCTTACAGAACGCTCCTCTACCGCATCACCAAAAGGTGATACCCGTAGCTTCGGTGCATGGTTTGAGCCCCGTTACATCTTCCGCGCAGGCCGACTCGACTAGTGAGCTATTACGCTTTCTTTAAAGGGTGGCTGCTTCTAAGCCAACCTCCTAGCTGTCTAAGCCTTCCCACATCGTTTCCCACTTAACCATGACTTTGGGACCTTAGCTGACGGTCTGGGTTGTTTCCCTTTTCACGACGGACGTTAGCACCCGCCGTGTGTCTCCCATGCTCGGCACTTGTAGGTATTCGGAGTTTGCATCGGTTTGGTAAGTCGGGATGACCCCCTAGCCGAAACAGTGCTCTACCCCCTACAGTGATACATGAGGCGCTACCTAAATAGCTTTCGAGGAGAACCAGCTATCTCCGAGCTTGATTAGCCTTTCACTCCGATCCACAGGTCATCCGCTAACTTTTCAACGGTAGTCGGTTCGGTCCTCCAGTCAGTGTTACCTAACCTTCAACCTGCCCATGGATAGATCGCCCGGTTTCGGGTCTATACCCAGCGACTAAAGCGCCCTATTAAGACTCGCTTTCGCTACGCCTCCCCTATTCGGTTAAGCTCGCCACTGAATATAAGTCGCTGACCCATTATACAAAAGGTACGCAGTCACCTAACAAAGTAGGCTCCCACTGCTTGTACGCATACGGTTTCAGGTTCTATTTCACTCCCCTCTCCGGGGTTCTTTTCGCCTTTCCCTCACGGTACTGGTTCACTATCGGTCAGTCAGTAGTATTTAGCCTTGGAGGATGGTCCCCCCATATTCAGACAAAGTTTCTCGTGCTCCGTCCTACTCGATTTCATTGATAAGAGATTTTCGTGTACGGGGCTATCACCCACTATGGCCGCACTTTCCAGAGCGTTCCACTAATCTCAAACCAACTTAAGGGCTGGTCCCCGTTCGCTCGCCACTACTAAGGGAATCTCGGTTGATTTCTTTTCCTCAGGGTACTTAGATGTTTCAGTTCCCCTGGTTCGCCTCTTGCACCTATGTATTCAGTACAAGATAACCAGCTTATGCTGGCTGGGTTCCCCCATTCAGAGATCTCTGGATCACAGTCTGTTTGCCGACTCCCCAAAGCTTATCGCAGGCTACCACGTCTTTCATCGCCTCTGACTGCCAAGGCATCCACCGTATGCGCTTCTTCACTTGACCATATAACCCCAAGCAATCTGGTTATACTGTGAAGACGACATTCGCCGAAAATTCGCATTTCGCTCAATTAAAAGCAGAACTCACAAATTTTACCTTAGCCTGATCACACACCAGTGAAAGTGCATGTCAGTCTATCTATCACATATCCGAATTTTTAAAGAACGTACTAGTCAAAGACTAGAAATCAATATTCACAATGGAATATTCATTTCTAAACTCTAACACGACAGACCAACATCATGGCTGGCCTTCCGTCTTTCACAAAGAATCAAGCAATTCGTGTGGGAGCTCATCAGCAGGCTGATGTCGTCGATTAAGGAGGTGATCCAGCCGCAGGTTCCCCTACGGCTACCTTGTTACGACTTCACCCCAGTCATGAATCACACCGTGGTAACCGTCCTCCCGAAGGTTAGACTAGCTACTTCTGGTGCAACCCACTCCCATGGTGTGACGGGCGGTGTGTACAAGGCCCGGGAACGTATTCACCGCAACATTCTGATTTGCGATTACTAGCGATTCCGACTTCACGCAGTCGAGTTGCAGACTGCGATCCGGACTACGATCGGTTTTGTGAGATTAGCTCCACCTCGCGGCTTGGCAACCCTCTGTACCGACCATTGTAGCACGTGTGTAGCCCAGGCCGTAAGGGCCATGATGACTTGACGTCATCCCCACCTTCCTCCGGTTTGTCACCGGCAGTCTCCTTAGAGTGCCCACCATAACGTGCTGGTAACTAAGGACAAGGGTTGCGCTCGTTACGGGACTTAACCCAACATCTCACGACACGAGCTGACGACAGCCATGCAGCACCTGTGTCAGAGTTCCCGAAGGCACCAATCCATCTCTGGAAAGTTCTCTGCATGTCAAGGCCTGGTAAGGTTCTTCGCGTTGCTTCGAATTAAACCACATGCTCCACCGCTTGTGCGGGCCCCCGTCAATTCATTTGAGTTTTAACCTTGCGGCCGTACTCCCCAGGCGGTCAACTTAATGCGTTAGCTGCGCCACTAAAATCTCAAGGATTCCAACGGCTAGTTGACATCGTTTACGGCGTGGACTACCAGGGTATCTAATCCTGTTTGCTCCCCACGCTTTCGCACCTCAGTGTCAGTATCAGTCCAGGTGGTCGCCTTCGCCACTGGTGTTCCTTCCTATATCTACGCATTTCACCGCTACACAGGAAATTCCACCACCCTCTACCATACTCTAGCTCGCCAGTTTTGGATGCAGTTCCCAGGTTGAGCCCGGGGCTTTCACATCCAACTTAACGAACCACCTACGCGCGCTTTACGCCCAGTAATTCCGATTAACGCTTGCACCCTCTGTATTACCGCGGCTGCTGGCACAGAGTTAGCCGGTGCTTATTCTGTCGGTAACGTCAAAACAGCAAGGTATTAACTTACTGCCCTTCCTCCCAACTTAAAGTGCTTTACAATCCGAAGACCTTCTTCACACACGCGGCATGGCTGGATCAGGCTTTCGCCCATTGTCCAATATTCCCCACTGCTGCCTCCCGTAGGAGTCTGGACCGTGTCTCAGTTCCAGTGTGACTGATCATCCTCTCAGACCAGTTACGGATCGTCGCCTTGGTGAGCCATTACCTCACCAACTAGCTAATCCGACCTAGGCTCATCTGATAGCGCAAGGCCCGAAGGTCCCCTGCTTTCTCCCGTAGGACGTATGCGGTATTAGCGTTCCTTTCGAAACGTTGTCCCCCACTACCAGGCAGATTCCTAGGCATTACTCACCCGTCCGCCGCTGAATCGAAGAGCAAGCTCTTCTCATCCGCTCGACTTGCATGTGTTAGGCCTGCCGCCAGCGTTCAATCTGAGCCATGATCAAACTCTTCAGTTCAATACTGCTTGGGTTTTTAAGAAACCCTAAACTTGGCTCAGCAATCTCAAATGACTATGTGATTTCTCGCATGGCCACTTGTGATGCTGATAATCTTTTTGACTATCAGTCCGTACTCACAAGCACCCACACGAATTGCTTGATTCAATTTATTAAAGAGCGTTTGGCTAAGAGCTTTTCGTCTCAACCGAGGCGCGCATTCTACGCTTTCCTCATTGGCTGTCAAGCGTTTATTTTGAAGTTCTTTCCGAGAAACTCGTTTAGCTTCAACCGCTTAACTCGCTGCGATCTCTCGTAGCGGGAGGCGAATCATACAGCGTCACAACCTGCTGTCAACTGCCTCGTTGAAATTTTTTCAGGAATTTCAACAGCTTACTGCTTCTCCGCTGCGATGTCTCGCTGCGGGAGGCGAATAATACAGTATTAAATCAGGCCGTCAACCCTGCCCAACAATTAAATGCTTAGC
Organism: Pseudomonas oryziphila; assembly: GCF_003940825.1. Classification (NCBI taxonomy): domain Bacteria; kingdom Pseudomonadati; phylum Pseudomonadota; class Gammaproteobacteria; order Pseudomonadales; family Pseudomonadaceae; genus Pseudomonas; species Pseudomonas oryziphila. Next base: position 4,967,952 of record NZ_CP034338.1, read on the forward strand.
AAGGTCCCCGCGCCCACCCCAAGCGCTTTCAAGCCCCCACAAGGCATTACCCTATATATAAGGTACTGCCCAAACCACAAGCGCTAAGCTCGCCTAACCCTTTCAGGATGAATCCCCTATGCCGCTGACCCACCGCCCAGTCCAAACCACCGACATCCCCGCCATCTGCTGCTTCCCCCAGGGCCCGGACGAACTGTTCTACATGTTCCCCAAAGCCACCTACCCACTGACACCCAACCAACTGAGCGAAGCCATCTCCCAGCGCAGCGGTTCAACAGTGGTTGAAGAGGACGGCGTACTACTAGGCTTCGCCAACTTCTATAAAGCAGAAGCCGGCGGCATCTGTGCGCTCGGTAACGTGGTGGTCGCCCCCGCCGCACGCGGCAAGGGCGTGGCGCGCTATCTGGTGCAGTGCATGATCGCGCAGGCCCGCGAACAGTACGCAGCGCAAGAAGTCTGGGTGTCGTGCTTCAACCACAATACTGCAGGCTTGTTGCTCTATCCGCAGCTTGGGTTCACGCCCTTCCATATAGAGGAACGCCTGGCACCGGATCACAGCCGGGTTGCACTGATACAGATGAAGCAACTGCTGGGCTGACTGCGCGCCTCAGCGCCCCGCCGCCGCAAACGCCTGCAACTGTGGATAGAACGCCCGAAAATCCGTCAGCAACGGCTCATACAGGCGCTCCAGCTCCACCATCACCCCTTGCAGGCCTTCCGGTCTCGACAAACGCCGGGCGATACCGCCAAATACCTGCTCCAGGGTGGCGAAATCGCCATACGCCCCCAGCCAGTCATCGGCGGCCATGAACGGCGCAATACGCGCCAGCCGCCCCGGCAATTGCGGTTCGGCCAATAGCACACGGTAGAAGTTGCCGGTGAACTGCGCCAACGGCTGGTCGGCGTACTCCCCCCAGTGCCGCGCCAGGCAGTGGTCGAAGAACACATCCAGGACGATCCCGGCATAACGCCTGCGCTCACGCGGGAAGCGCGCCAGCGCGGCCAGCACCAACGGGTGGCTGTCGGTGTAACTGTCGATCTGCCGGTGCAAGCGGATCGCGGCCTCCAGTTCCGCTGGAAAGCGCCCTTCCAGCGCGCCCTTGACGAAATCGCCATACAGGCTGCCGAGCAGTTGCTGCGGCGCGGGGCCGCCCAGGTGCAGGTGTGCGAGGTAATTCATGGCCGCAGTCTAGCACTGCGCCAACCTATATCGTCATAACCCGATATAGCGATTTTCGATCAGCTCAGAACCTTTTCATATTTGTATATCGCGAAATACCGATCTATATTTCGCTCCATCGCGATATACCGCTATACACCACGAGCCTATCCATGCCACTCGATCTCGACGAAATAATAAAAGCCCTGTCCCACCCGGTACGGCGAGAAATCCTCAGCTGGCTGAAGGACCCGGCCACGCAGTTCCCCGACCAGCATCACAGCACCGAACAAGGTGTATGTGCCGGGCAGATCGACCAACGCTGCGGCCTATCGCAGTCGACCGTCTCGGCCCACCTGGCGACCCTGCAGCGCGCCGGCCTGATCAGCAGCCAGAAGATCGGCCAATGGCACTTCTTCAAACGCAACGAGGCCACCATCCAGGCGTTCCTCGCGCAGATGAGCCAAGAGCTCTGACAAGGACCTTGCAATGCCCCTTTCCTTATTGATCCTGGCGCTCAGCGCATTCGCCATCGGCACCACCGAGTTCGTCATCATGGGCCTGCTGCCCGATGTCGCGCAGGACCTGGGCGTCAGCATCCCCGGTGCTGGCTGGCTGGTGACCGGCTACGCCCTCGGCGTGGCCATCGGCGCGCCGTTCATGGCCCTGGCCACCGCTCGCCTGCCGCGCAAGGCCGCGCTGGTGGCGCTGATGGGCGTGTTCATCATTGGCAACCTGCTGTGCGCGGTGGCCGGCGACTACAACCTGCTGATGTTCGCCCGGGTGGTCACCGCGTTGTGCCACGGCGCGTTCTTCGGAATCGGCTCGGTGGTGGCGGCCAGCCTGGTACCGGCCAACCGCCGCGCCTCGGCCGTCGCGCTGATGTTCACCGGCCTCACCCTCGCCAACGTACTGGGTGTGCCGCTGGGCACTGCGCTGGGCCAGGTCGCCGGCTGGCGTTCGACATTCTGGGCGGTGACCGGCATCGGCGTGATCGCACTGATCGGTCTGCTGCGCTTCCTGCCACGCCAGGCCGAAGAGCAGAGCGTGAACATGCGCGCCGAACTGGCTGCGCTCAAAGGCGCCGGCATCTGGCTGTCGCTGAGCATGACCGTGCTGTTTTCGGCGTCGATGTTCGCCCTGTTCACCTACGTTGCGCCGCTGCTCGGCGATGTCACTGGCGTGTCGCCGCGTGGCGTGACCTGGACCCTGCTGCTGATCGGCCTGGGCCTGACCCTGGGCAATATTGTCGGCGGCAAGCTCGCCGACCGACGCCTGGGCGCCACCTTGGTGGGTGTATTCACCGCCATGGCCGTGGTGTCCACCGCACTGAGCTGGACCAGCACGGCGCTGGTCCCCGCCGAGATCACCCTGTTCCTCTGGGCCACCGCCGCCTTCGCCGCCGTACCGGCACTGCAGGTCAATGTGGTCACCTACGGCAAGGCAGCACCGAACCTGGTGTCGACCCTCAATATCGGCGCGTTCAACCTGGGCAACGCCCTGGGGGCCTGGGTGGGCGGCAGCGTCATTGCCCACGGCTTCGGCCTGACCCGCGTGCCGCTGGCTGCGGCGGCCCTGGCGGTACTGGCGCTGATCGTCACCCTGATCACCTTCAACCAGCGCGGCAGCGACGCCGAACTGGCCACGGTTTCCAATTGATAGCTGCGAGGCAATCGGTATGACCACGCTGTTCGATCCAATCACACTGGGCGACCTGCAACTGCCCAACCGCATCATCATGGCCCCGCTGACCCGTTGCCGTGCCGACGAAGGCCGGGTACCCAACGCGCTGATGGCCGAGTACTACGTGCAACGCGCCAGCGCCGGGCTGATCCTCAGCGAAGCGACCTCGGTCACCCCGATGGGTGTCGGCTACCCCGACACCCCAGGCATCTGGAACGACGAGCAGGTACGTGGCTGGCACAACGTCACCAAGGCCATCCATGCCGCAGGCGGGCGCATCTTCCTGCAGCTGTGGCACGTCGGGCGCATCTCTCATCCGTCGTACCTGAACGGCGAGCTGCCGGTAGCCCCCAGCGCCATCCAGCCCAAGGGCCACGTGAGCCTGGTGCGGCCGCTCAGCGACTACCCCACCCCGCGCGCCCTGGAAACCGAAGAGATCGCCGATATCGTCGAGGCCTACCGCAGCGGTGCGGAGAACGCCAAGGCCGCCGGTTTCGACGGTGTGGAGATCCATGGCGCCAATGGCTACCTGCTCGACCAGTTCCTGCAGAGCAGCACCAACCAGCGCACCGACCGCTACGGCGGCTCGCTGGAAAACCGTACGCGCCTGCTGCTGGAAGTGACCGACGCGGCCATCGAGGTGTGGGGCGCCGGCCGCGTCGGCGTACACCTGGCACCGCGTGCCGATGCCCACGACATGGGCGACGCCGACCGCGCCGAGACCTTCACCTACGTGGCCCGGGAACTGGGCAAGCGCGGTATCGCATTCATCTGTTCACGGGAGAAGGAAGCCGACGACAGTATTGGCCTGTTTATAAAGGAAGCGTTCGGCGGCCCGTACATCGTCAACGAACGCTTCGACAAAGCCAGCGCCAATGCCGCCCTGGCCAACGGCAAGGCCGATGCGGTGGCCTTTGGCATTCCGTTCATCGCCAACCCCGACCTGCCGGCACGGCTGGCGGCCGATGCGCCGCTCAATGCGCCGCATCCGGAAACCTTCTATGGCAAGGGGCCGGTGGGGTACATCGATTACCCGCGTCTGTGAGCCATGCCCTGGGGCTGCTTTGCAGCCCTCTCGCCGGCAAGCCGGCTCCCACACTGACCGCACTATCCTTACCTGTGGGAGCTGGCTCGCCAGCGATTGGGCCGCATAGCGGTCCCTTGCATCAACGCTTCTTGCCGCCGAGCAACGACCCCATCAACCCGCGCACCAACTGCCTCCCCAACTGGTTGGCCGCTTGGCGCACCGCCGACTTGATCGCCTGCCCGGCCGCACTCTGCAGAAACTCGCCGGCCTTGTCGGCCAGGCTTTCCTCATCGGCCTTGGGCTGGGGCGCCGGCTCCAACGGCGCGCCTTTGCGCTGCAAGAGCATTTCATAGGCCGACTCGCGGTCGATCGGTTTGTCGTAACGACCCAGCAATGGCGAAGCCGCGATCAACGCGCTGCGCTCGGCCGCGCTCAACGGCCCGATCCGCGACTGCGGTGGGGCAATCAGCACCCGCTGGACCACGGCCGGCGTGCCCTTTTCTTCCAGGGTGCCCACCAGCGCCTCACCGATACCCAGTTCGGTCAGCACCGTCAGGCTGTCGAACGCAGGGTTGGGGCGAAAGCCATCGGCCACGGCGCGCAACGACTTCTGCTCCTTGGCGGTGAATGCCCGCAGGCCGTGCTGAATACGCAACCCCAACTGGGCCAGCACGGTGTCGGGGAGGTCGCCGGGCGACTGGGTGACGAAATACACCCCTACGCCTTTGGAGCGGATCAGTCGCACCACTTGCTCCAGGCGGTCCTGCAACGCCTTTGGCGTATCGTTGAACAGCAGGTGAGCTTCATCGAAGAACAGCGCCAGTACCGGCTTGTCGGCATCACCGCGCTCGGGCAGTTGCTCGAACAGCTCGGCGAGCAGCCATAGCAGGAAGGTCGCGTAGACCTTGGGCGCCTCATGCACCAGGCGGCTGGCGTCAAGCAGATGGATGCGACCACGGCCGTCGCTGTCCGGGTGCAGCAAGTCCTGCAATTGCAGCGCTGGCTCGCCGAACAGCGCCTCGGCGCCCTGCTGCTCGAGGGTGGCCAACCGGCGCAGCAGGGCTTGGGTCGAGGCACTGGTCATCAGCGCGCTGTCCTCGCCGAGCAGTTGCGGGTTGTCCTTCAAGTGCGCCAACAAGGCCTTGAGGTCCTTGAGGTCGAGCAACAACAGCCCCTCACGGTCGGCCACCTTGAACGCCGCATACAAGGCTGCCTGCTGGCTGTCGGTGAGCTCCAGCAGGTTGCCCAGCAGCAAGGGCCCCATTTCACTCAGGGTGGTACGCAAAGGGTGCCCCGACTGGCCGGCGATATCCCACAAGGTGACCGGGTAGGCCTGCGGCCGGTGGTTCAGCCAAGGCATCCCGGCGATGCGCTCGGCCACCTTGCCCTGCGGCGCGCCGGCCGCGCCCAGGCCGCACAGGTCGCCCTTCACATCGGCGGCGAACACTGCCACACCGGCATCGCTGAACAGCTCGGCCAGATGCTGCAAGGTGACGGTCTTGCCGGTACCTGTGGCACCCGCCACCAGCCCGTGGCGATTGGCCAGGCGCATGGCCTGGGACACTGGCTGACCGTCAGGGCCAGCGCCTACAAGCATCTGAAAAGAATCCGACATCTTCGTCATCCTTTGCTCAAGTTCTGCGTGGTAACGGCCGATATTTCAAAATGATTCCAAACAGAAAGACAGTTACAACCCGAAAAGGACCCACGGGACCTGTTGCACTGTTTTCCCACCGTGCTTTGTGCGAACGACCCGATAAAAAAACCTTAGCGGACGCGATCACGTCATGAATAAAAGCCTTCGTTTCAGCCACAAGATTCTTATGGCGGCATCACTCATCGTGATCCTCGCCTTCAGCCTGTTCACCCTGTACAACGACTACCTCCAGCGTAATGCCATTCGCGAGAACCTGGAGAATTACCTGGCTGAGATGGGCGAATCCACGTCCACCAACATCCGCAACCTGTTCGAGGGGCGCATCAAGCTGGTCGAGAACGTTGCCCAGAACCTTGCCCAATACCCACAGAACATCGGCACCCTGCTGGGCCAGAATGCCCTCACCTCCAGCTTCCTGACCATCTACCTCGGCCAGCCCGACGGCACCTTCACCGTGCGCCCGGACACCAAGATGCCAGATGGCTACGACCCACGCGTGCGCCCCTGGTACAAGGACGGCATGAACGCCAACGGGCCGATGCTCACCGAACCCTACATCGACATGGCCACCAACAAGATGGTCATCTCGATCATCAGCACCGCTTCGCGCTCGGTCGGCGTGGTCGGTGGCGACCTGGCCCTCGACGGCCTGGTCGAGATCATCAACTCGCTGAACTTCGGCGGCATGGGCTATGCCTTCCTGGTCAACGACCAAGGCAAGATCCTGGTGCACCCGGACAAGAACCTGGTAATGAAGTCGCTGTCGGACCTGTTCCCGCAGCACACACCTAAGCTGTCCCGTGAGTTGACTGAAGTCGAACTCAATGGCCAGACCCGCCTGCTGACCTTTACCCCGGTCAAAGGCCTGCCTTCGGCCAACTGGTACATCGGCCTGTCGGTAGACAAAGACAAAGCCTTCACCATGCTCAGCAACTTCCGCACCTCGGCGGTCATCGCCACCCTGGTGGCGGTGGTGATCATCATCGCCCTGCTCGGCCTGCTGATCCGCGTGCTGCTGCAGCCGCTGCACACCATGACCCGCGCCATGGAGAACATTGCCGAAGGTGAAGGCGACCTGACCCGTCGCCTGCAGATCGACAACCACGACGAGTTCGGCATTCTCGGCACGGCGTTCAACCGCTTCGTCGAACGCATCCACACCTCGATCCGCGAGGTGTCCTCGGCCACCGAGCAGGTCAACGAAGTGGCCCTGCGGGTGATCAGCGCCTCCAACTCGTCGATGACCAACTCCGACGAGCAGTCCAACCGCACCAACAGCGTCGCTGCCGCCATCAACCAACTGGGTGCCGCCGCCCAGGAGATCGCCGGCAACGCCGCCCAGGCATCGCAGCACGCCAGCTCCGCACGCCTGCTGGCCGAGGAAGGCCAACACGTGGTGCAGCGCAACATCGATGCGATGAACCGCCTGTCGGACCTGATCGTCACCTCCAGCTCGCACATCGAGACGCTCAACAACAAGACCGTCAACATCGGCCAGATTCTCGAGGTGATCACCAGCATCTCGCAGCAGACCAACCTGCTGGCGCTCAACGCCGCCATCGAGGCTGCACGCGCAGGCGAAGCCGGGCGTGGTTTTGCCGTGGTCGCCGATGAAGTGCGCAACCTGGCCCACCGCACCCAGGAGTCGGCACAGCAGGTGCAGACCATGATCGAGGAGCTGCAAATCGGCGCCCGCGAGTCGGTCGACACCATGGGCCAGAGCCAGCGCCACAGCCAGGACAGCATGGAGATCGCCAACCAGGCCGGCGAGCGCCTGGGCAGCGTGACTCAGCGCATCGGCGAAATCGACGGCATGAACCAGTCGGTGGCCACCGCCACCGAAGAGCAGACCGCCGTGGTCGACTCGATCAACATGGACATCAACGAGATCAACATGCTCAACCAGGAAGGCGTCGAGAACCTGCAAGCCACCCTGCGCGCCTGCTCGGACCTCGAGCAACAGGCCGGCCGCCTCAAGCACCTGGTCGGCAGCTTCCGCATCTGACCTTCTGACCAAGTTGCCTGCTTCGCGGGTGAACCCGCTCCCACAGGATCTGTACAGTATCTGAAACTGTCTCGATCACTGTGGGAGCGGGTTCACCCGCGAAGAAGCCAGCGCCGCTTCCCCTGCCAGCCCCACAGCCCGATCGAACAAACTATCCTTCTGTAAGGTCAACCTTCAGGCGAATCATCATCGGCGTATCACCCCCGATGACGATCCTGAAGTCGATCCCGGAGGGATGCTGATCGTGCACATCGCCGACATCACCATGTTCTACGCTCCAGCCAGCGGTGGTGTGCGGACGTACCTCGATGCCAAACACCGCCGCCTCGGCGCCATGCCCGGCGTACGCCACAGCTTGTTGATCCCCGGCCCCAGCGCCAGCTGCGCCGATGGCATCCATCACGTCCCCGCGCCACCCCTGCCGTTCGGCAACGGCTACCGTTTCCCGCTGCGCCTGGCCCCCTGGTGCAACATGCTGCGCCGCCTGCAGCCCGACCTTATCGAAGTCGGCGACCCCTACCTCACCGCCTGGGCCGCGCTGGAGGCACGGCGCAAGCTCGGTGTACCAGTGATCGGCTTCTATCACTCCGACCTGCCGCTGCTGGCAAGCAACCGCATGGGCCACTGGTGCACGCCCAATGTCGAGGCCTATGTGAGCAAACTGTACGGCAACTTCGATCGGGTGCTGGCGCCGAGCCAGGTGATGGCCGACAAACTGCGCCGGCTGGGGATCAGGGATGTGCACGTGCAGCACCTGGGCGTTGACCTGGCACTGTTCAACCCAACCCAGCACGACCCCGGCCTGCGCGCCCAGCTGGGCATCGCTGAAACCAGCCGCCTGCTGGTGTTCGCCGGGCGCGGCTCGCGGGAAAAGAACCTGCCGGTACTGCTCGACTGCATGCGCCTGCTGGGCCACCGCTACCACCTGCTGCTGCTGGGTTCGAACATGCCGGCCAGCGTGCCGGACAACGTCAGCGTGATCGACCATTTCTGCCCAGCGCAGGAAGTCGCCCGGCTACTGGCCAGTGCCGACCTGCTGCTGCATGCCGGCGATCAGGAAACCTTTGGCCTGGTGATTCTCGAAGCCATGGCCAGCGCTACGGCGGTGGTCGCCGTGCGTGCCGGCGCGTTCAGGGAGATCGTCAACGAGCAGTGTGGCCGCCTGTGTCGCCCCAACGACAGCCAGGCCATGGCCGACGGGGTGCGCGAAGCGTTCGAGGACGGCGTGGCCCGCCTCGGTGCCCAGGCCCGCTTGCATGCAGAGCAGCACTATAGCTGGGACCAGGTAGTCAACGGCCTGCTGCTGCACTACCAGGCGGTACTGGGCCACCTGCCGCAGGTACGCGCCCATGGCTGAGCCCGCCGGCGCCACACGTAGCCTGATGCTGGTGCTGCACGATGTCGCGCCACAAACCTGGCCCGACTACCAGCCCTTCGTGCAGGCCATCGACACCCTCGGCGGCGTGCCGATGACCTGGCTGGTGGTCCCGGACTTCCACCACCGCAACTACCTGGCCCGCTCACCGACCTTCTGCCGGCTGCTCGAGCGGCGCCTGGCACTGGGTGACGAGTTGGCACTGCACGGTTACTACCACGCCGACGACGGGCCGCCGCCCCGTGGGCCTGGCGAGTACTTCATGCGCCGTGTCTTCACCCATGAAGCCGAGTTCTACGGGCTCGACCAAATGGCTGCCTTGCAACGCCTGCAAGCCGGGTTGGCGCTGTTCGATCAGCAAGGCTGGCCCGTTGCCGGATTCGTCGCCCCTGCGTGGCTGATGAGCGAAGGCACTCGGCAGGCCTTGCGCCAATTGCCGCTGCGCTACACCAGCACTGCCCGATACCTGTATCGCCTGCCAGACTTCACCGCATTAGACGCCCCAGGCCTGGTGTGGAGTGCGCGCAGCCCCTGGCGCCGCAGCCTGTCGAAGCTGATGAACGACTGGCAGTACCGACGCTGGCAACAGGCCGATACGTTGCGCCTGGGTGTACACCCGATCGATATGCGCTATCCAGCCTCCCGCAACTACTGGCTGGACACCGTGCACCAACTGTTGGCCGAAGGCCGCGAACCCCTGACCAAATGCGCCTGGCTTGATCGCCAGATCACAGCATGAAATGCACCGAGGCGCGGTTACCTGCTATTGCTCTCGGTCGGCCGCAATGGGCAGCGGGCGTTCGCCTGCTTGCGTGTGCGCTGCTCGAGCGCTGGCGGCCTCAGGGGGGTTAAGCGCTTGCCACAACGCGGCGGCACCGGGGAACTCGGTGCCGTCCTCGTCGCGCAGCGCTTCGGGGTCGAAGCGCGCCAGGCAGCCTTCGCCCAAGGTCGGGGGCGCGCTGGCGCCGGCCTTGTCGCGAGAGCCTGCCATGGTCAGTCGAAGACCACGGTCTTGTTACCGTGCACCAGCACGCGGTCTTCGAGGTGATAACGCAGGCCACGGGCCAGCACCATCTTCTCCACGTCACGGCCGAAACGCACCATGTCCTCGATGCTGTCGGCGTGGCTGACACGCACCACGTCCTGCTCGATGATCGGGCCGGCATCCAGCTCTTCGGTGACGTAGTGACAGGTCGCGCCGATCAGCTTCACCCCTCGCAGGGCGGCCTGGTGGTAGGGTTTGGCACCGACGAACGACGGCAGGAAGCTGTGGTGGATATTGATGACCTTTTCCGCGTAGTCGCGGCACAGCTGTGGCGGAAGAATTTGCATGTAGCGCGCCAGCACCACCACGTCGGCACCATGTTCCTGGACCAGGCGCGAGACTTCGGCGAAGGCCGGGGCCTTGTCCTTCGGGTCGACCGGCACATGGAAGAACGGAATCCCATGCCACTCGACCATGCTGCGCAGGTCGTCATGGTTGGAGATCACGCAGGGGATCTCGCAATCCAGTTCATCGGTGTGCCAGCGGTGCAGCAGGTCGGCCAGGCAGTGGGATTCCCGGCTGGCCATCAGCACCACGCGCTTCTTCTGCGCCGAGTCGGTGATCCGCCAGGTCATGGAGAACTCTTCGGCGATCGGCGCAAAGGCCTCGCGGAATGCTTCGATGCCGAACGGCAGGGATTCGGCGCGGATTTCATGGCGCATGAAGAACCAGCCACTCTGTTCATCGGAGTGGTGGCTGGCCTCGTTGATCCAGCCATTATAGAGGGCCAGGAAATTACTGACTTTTGCCACGATGCCGACACGGTCGGGGCAGGCAATCACCAGTCGATAGGTGCGCATGAGGGGGGCTCCAGAACTTCGCAAAGGCGCATATTCTAGCGGCCCGGAAGGAAAAACGCAGTATTGATCGACAGGCATCGCAGCGCCGGCGACAGGGAAAATTCGCACACGGCATATCCCTTCTTCGTAAAGGGGTATGGCGATTAACCTGTCATTTATGTAAATTTTTTTTAACCAAACAGCGATCTGGCCATTCACTGCTATTAATTGATTCGTGACTTTTTAATTGTTTACTTGCGAGTATCGCCTGTCTATTATTGCCCGCACTGTCTCCCTGAATATGCATTAAGGAACACGCCATGTCGCTGATCAACGAATACCGCGCCACCGAAGAAGCCATCAAAGAACTTCAGGCCCGCCTGGCCAACCTGTCCCAGGATGACAAGCTGAAGAAAGAACTGGAGTTCGAAGGCAAACTGCGCACCCTGATGGGCGAATACTCCAAGTCGCTGCGTGACGTGATTGCCCTGCTCGACCCGGAAAGCAAACTGAGCAAGGCCCCACGCGGCGCGACCAAAGTCACCGCCACCAAACGCGCACGCAAGGTCAAGCAGTACAAGAACCCGCACAATGGCGAGGTTATTGAAACCAAGGGTGGCAACCACAAGACCCTGAAAGAGTGGAAAGCCAAGTGGGGCGGCGACGTCGTTGAAGGCTGGGCCACCCTGCTGGACTGATACGCGTATCACGCAATCAGTTACAACTTGAAAAACGCCGGCAGCTGCCGGCGTTTTTATTACTGCTTGCGTTCAAATCTGGAACTGCGCTTTCAATTGCCCGGCATGCGCCTGCCAGGCCTTCAATACCGCTTTCCCCGCCTCGTCAGCCTCGGCCCAACTGCTCTGCAACGCCTTCTCGAAGTCACCCAGGGTGTTCGGTGCGCCCATGGCAGGGTCACTTAATCGCTGCTGGCAGAATGCCTGCCAACGCGCCTGTTCTTGTGCGTCGAGGGTGTCGGCAAAATTGCGTGCACGATAACGGAACAACAGCTCGGGCAAGCGCGAATCATCGAACATCCAGTGGCCCTTGGCCAATTGCGCCGGGTCTGTGGTACGTACTTGTTCACACAAGCGCCTGTCTCGATCACCGATGAATCCGTCGTACAACTGTTGTTCCGGATCCTCACACGGGGCAAAGTCTTCTTCCCCGTAAATAATCTCGAGCTTGTTACGCCAATGGGCCTGCTGGCTGGCCAATTGCTCAGCGTGCTTCTGCAATTGCGCCATATCCAGGCCCAACCGTTGTTGATCGGCGGGGCGCACTACCGACAAGGGTGCCAACACCGGGCAACGATTGACATGCACCAACTTCAACGGCACGGGTAGTTCGCCTTCAGCCAATGCTTCGCGCCGCGTGTACAACCGCTGACGCAGCACCTCGGCACTGTCCTGCAGCAGCGGTGAAGTTTCCTGCCCCAAGTCACAGACAATCAGGGCGTTGCGATTACGCGGATGCCAGGCCAATGGCAGCACCACACCGATGTAATTACGCTGGGCAGAGAAACGCCCTGACACATGTACCAATGGTTGCAGCAGACGAATCTGCTCCATCACTTTGTGCTTGCTGCGCAACTGGAACAGCCAGTCATAGAGTTTCGGTTGTTTCTCGCGAATCAGTCGCGCCAGGGCGATGGTTGCCCGTACGTCGGACAGCGCTTCGTGGGCGTGGCCATGGTCGATGCCATTGGCCTTGCTGAGCAGCTCCAGGCGCAGGCTGGTGCGTCCCTCCTGCTGCGGCCAGACAATCCCTTCAGGGCGCAGTGCATAGGCAGTGCGCACCACGTCGATCAGATCCCAACGGCTGTTGCCGCCCTGCCATTCGCGGGCATAGGGGTCGAAAAAGTTGCGGTAAAGGCTGTAGCGGGTGACTTCGTCGTCAAAGCGCAGGGTGTTGTAGCCGGCACCACAGGTGCCTGGGCGCGCCAACTGCTCATGGATGCGGGTCATGAACTCGGCCTCGCACAAGCCCTGGCTGGCCAGCTGCTGCGGCGTGATACCGGTCACCAGGCACGCGGCGGGGTGCGGCAGGATGTCATCGGAAGGGCGGCAATAGAGGCTGATCGGCGCCTCGATCTCGTTGAGGTCAAGGTCGGTGCGCACACCAGCCACCTGCAACGGGCGGTCGTTACGCGGGTTGATGCCGGTGGTTTCGTAGTCGTGCCAGAAGATGCTGGAGCTCACGGGGTCTTCCTGTAACAAGGTCGACCAGAGTCTAGCGGGCGCAGTGGCGCCAGGGCCAGCGTTCAGGCAGAGGCGTTGAGCGGGCGGAAGCTGAAGTAGTCGCGCAGCGAGCGCACGAAATCATCGTATTCCTGGGGTGCCTGCAACAGCATGAAGCCGGCATCGTAATGCCCCGGCGTCTCGTCTTCGCGGCACCACAGGCAACTGGCGGTGAGGTTGATCGGTTGCTGCCCGCCACCGGCCTGCGGCACGCGCAGTTGCAGCTCGAAGTCTGGCCCCACCAACACCGGCAACTGACTGATCAGCATCAGGCCGTCCTCGGAGGCATTGCCCAGGTAGCCGATCTGCTGGTCGGTAAAGCGGTTGTAGACCTTGAGTACGCAAGGCAGTTGGTGACGTTGAATATGACGTTCGATGAACATGGCGGCTATGTATTCCTGTACCCGGAGCCAGGAAGACAAGGTACTGGCAGTGATCGTTACAACTTGTTTAACAGATTAGCGCAGCCCGATGGGCCATTACCATGAAATCGATGACACCTTGGGATTAACGCCAAGGTGTACCTTTTACCGGGCTGGCCACTGCCGCTTCACCCCGCAGATAGCCCAGCCTTTCCAGGGTCTGCAGACGGGCCTGAGCGCGATAGGCGTATTCGTTGCGCGGGTACTGCTGGATCAGGTACTGGTAGGTCTGCGCTGCATCTACGTAGAGTTTCTGCCGCTCCAGGCACTGGCCACGCAGCATCGACACTTCCGGATGGATGAACGGCCGTGCGCGGCTGGCGCGGTCGACCTGGGACAGCTCCAGCATGACCCGCGAGCAGTCGCCACGGTCATAGGCGCGGTAGGCATTATTCAAATGGTGGTCCATGGACCAGCGGGTGCAGCCGACGACACTGGCCGCCATGGTCAAAACGATCAGGGTGCGCATGGGAACTCTCCTTGGATGCCAAGTGTATCGGCGCCTGTATGAAATTCTCCAGCATCAAGTTACAACTGGCGAAATGCACGAGTCCGCCGCTCATCCATCTGCATGTAGCTTGCCACTTGTAGCTTGCAGCTTTAAGCGTGCAAGCGACCGTTGATTCTGCCTCCCGGTAGTGCAACGGAACAATGACTACAGCTCAATTGAGGAGTAGCCTTTCGCTGCGCTTCACTATAGGAGTCTGTGCATGACCATCCGCCGTACCAAAATCGTCGCCACCCTTGGCCCCGCCAGCAACTCGCCGGAAGTGATCGAACAACTGATCCTTGCCGGCCTGGACGTGGCACGCCTGAACTTCTCCCACGGCACCCCGGACGAGCACAAAGCCCGCGCCCGCCTGATCCGCGACATCGCCGCCAAGAACGGCCGCCACGTCGCGCTGCTGGGTGACCTGCAGGGTCCGAAGATCCGCATCGCCAAATTCAGCAATAAGCGCATCGAACTGAAAGTCGGTGACAAGTTCACCTTCTCCACCGCCCACCCGCTCACCGAAGGCAACCAGGACATCGTCGGCATCGATTACCCCGACCTGGTCAAGGACTGCGGCGTCGGTGACGAACTGCTGCTCGACGACGGCCGCGTGGTCATGCGCGTCGAGACCGCCACCAGCGATGCCCTGCATTGCGTGGTGATCATCGGTGGCCCGCTGTCCGACCACAAGGGCATCAACCGCAAGGGTGGCGGCCTGACCGCGCCAGCCCTGACCGAAAAAGACAAGGCCGATATCAAGCTGGCCGCGGAAATGGACCTGGACTACCTGGCCGTCTCCTTCCCGCGTGACGCCAGCGACATGGAATACGCCCGCAAGCTGCGTGACGAAGCCGGCGGCAGCGCCTGGCTGGTGGCCAAGATCGAACGCGCCGAAGCGGTGGCCGACGACGAGACCCTCGACCAGCTGATCCGCGCCTCCGACGCGGTGATGGTTGCCCGTGGCGACCTGGGCGTGGAAATCGGCGACGCCGAGCTGATCGCCATCCAGAAGAAGATCATCCAGCACGCACGCCGCAACAACAAAGCGGTGATCGTCGCGACCCAGATGATGGAGTCGATGATCCAGAACCCGATGCCGACCCGCGCCGAAGTGTCCGACGTGGCCAACGCCGTGCTGGACAACACCGACGCGGTGATGCTGTCGGCCGAAAGCGCCGCCGGTTCCTATCCGATCGAAGCCGTCCAGGCCATGGCACGGATCTGCTCGGGCGCCGAAAAGCACCCGACCAGCCAGAAATCCAGCCACCGCCTGCACACCACCTTCGAGCGCTGCGACGAGTCCATCGCCCTCGCGGCGATGTACACCGCCAACCACTTCCCCGGCGTCAAGGCGATCATCGCCCTCACCGAAAGTGGCTACACCCCGCTGATCATGTCGCGCCTGCGTTCGCACGTGCCGATCTTCGCGCTGTCGCCGCACCGCGCCACCCAGGCCCGTGCCAACATGTTCCGCGGCGTGTACCCGATTGCCTTCGACCCGGCTTCGCTGCCGGCCGACAAGGTCAGCCAGGCGGCGGTCGACGAGCTGCTCAAGCGTGGCCTGGTGGAGCAAGGTGACTGGGTCATCCTCACCAAGGGCGACAGCTACCACACCATCGGTGGCACCAACGGCATGAAGATCCTGCATGTCGGTGATCCGCTGGTCGGCTGATCGGCACGCGGTCCCCATCGCGGGGCAAGCCCGCTCCCACAGCGCCGACATCGGCGTGGGAGCGGGCTTGCCCCGCGATGCTTTTCAGCCCTCAAGCGTGCTCGGTAAATACGTCCGCAAACACCTGATTGCGTGGCACCCCGGCAATGAATAGCCGCCGGGCAAACCGTTCCACACTCGCCGGCGACCCGCACACCAGCGCCATGGTCCGACGCGACATCAGCTTCAACCCAGCCACCGCCTCATCCAACTGCGCCGCCAACACCAATTCGACCGTCACCCCATCCAGCGCCCGTAACTCCTGCGCCAAATAGTGCCCTTCAGCGCTGTGTGCCACGTGCAGCACCCGAATCTCCCCCTGATGCCCCTGGCGCAACGCCTCGCGCAAGATGCCCCACAACGGTGCCAACCCGGTCCCCGCCGCCAACAACCACAGCGGCCGCTCCTGCCAGTCCGGGTCGTAATGCAACGCCCCACCTCTCAACTCGCCCAGCCTCAGCTCATCGCCCACCTGTAACTGCCTGGCCCGATCGCAAAAGGCGCCCGAACGCCTGCAATCAAGGTGAAATTCCAGAAAAGCTTCCTCGCCCGGCAGGCTGGCCAACGAGTAGGGCCGCGCAACATCGCCGCACCACAGCACCTGGTGCTGGCCGGCCTGGTAGCGCAAAGGGCGCTCGGCCAGCAGCCGCAGGCGCAACACATCGCCAAACCAGGCCAGTTCGCTGACCGTGGCAGCAACACCGTCGCGTCGAGGGTCGAACAGTTCCAGCACCAGGTCACTGTTGACCGAGCACTGGCAGGCCAGGCGCCAGCCTTGTTCACGCTTGTCCAACGCCAGAGCCTCGGGCTTCGCATCCCCGGGAATACCGTCCAGGCAGCGCACCAGGCAGGCATGGCAACTGCCGGCGCGGCAGCTGTAGGGCACGGCGTAACCGGCGCCGTTGAGCGCATCCAGAAGATTACTGCCGAAAGGCACCGCCCATTGGCGCGCCCCCACATTCAGTTGGGCCATGTCATTGATCTCCGAATACTCGCCTGATGATCAAGCAATGGGGCCGCTTGGCGGCCCTTCGCGGGTAAACCCGCTCCCACAAGGTCGGTGCATTCCCTGTGGGAGCGGCGGTTCGCCGCTGCGATTTACCCGCGAAGGGCTGCGCAGCAGCCCCAGTCGATGTCACCCGTTAAACCATTGAATAGCATCACACTGCCCACGTCATCAGCAAAAACGATGCCCGCCCCGCAGCCGACCAAGGTCCAGACCACCCGCAGGTGTTTCCCACGGCGGGGCGCGGTATACTGCCGCGCCTTTTTGCCCCGGCCCGACCAGCCGGAGCCTTGCCAGGCACTGCCGACATACCGGTGTGCGTTGTCGGTGTGCCTATTTGAATGTTCCCGTCTTTAAGAGGAGCGCGCTGCATGACCGTGATCAAGCAAGACGACCTGATTCAGAGCGTTGCCGACGCCCTGCAATTCATCTCGTACTACCACCCCGTCGACTTCATCCAGGCGATGCACGAGGCCTACCTGCGTGAAGAGTCGCCCGCCGCGCGTGACTCGATCGCCCAGATCCTGATCAACTCGCGCATGTGCGCCACCGGCCACCGCCCGATCTGCCAGGACACCGGTATCGTCACCGTGTTCGTGCGCGTGGGCATGGACGTACGCTGGGACGGCGCCACCCTGAGCGTCGACGACATGATCAACGAAGGTGTGCGCCGCGCCTACAACCTGCCCGAGAACGTCCTGCGCGCCTCGATCCTGGCCGACCCGGCCGGTGCCCGCAAAAACACCAAGGACAACACCCCGGCCGTCATCCACTACTCCATCGTCCCCGGCGACAAGGTCGAGGTCGATGTCGCAGCCAAGGGCGGCGGCTCGGAAAACAAGTCGAAGATGGCCATGCTCAACCCGTCCGACTCGATCGTCGACTGGGTACTCAAGACCGTCCCGACCATGGGCGCTGGCTGGTGCCCGCCAGGCATGCTGGGCATCGGCATCGGCGGTACCGCCGAGAAAGCCGCGGTAATGGCCAAGGAAGTGTTGATGGAGTCCATCGACATTCATGAGCTCAAGGCCCGTGGCCCGCAGAACCGCATCGAAGAGATCCGCCTGGAGCTGTTCGACAAGGTCAACCAGCTGGGCATCGGCGCCCAGGGCCTGGGCGGCCTGACCACCGTGCTCGACGTCAAGATCATGGACTACCCGACCCACGCCGCTTCCCTGCCGGTGTGCATGATCCCCAACTGCGCCGCCACCCGTCACGCCCACTTCGTGCTCGACGGTTCCGGCCCTGCCGAACTGGAAGCACCGTCGCTGGACGCCTACCCGGAAATCGTCTGGGAAGCCGGCCCGAGCGCCCGTCGCGTCAACCTCGACGAGATCACCCCGGAAGAAGTCGCCAGCTGGCAGCCAGGCGAGACCATCCTGCTCAACGGCAAGATGCTCACTGGCCGCGACGCCGCGCACAAGCGCATGGTCGAGATGCTCAACCGCGGCGAAGAGCTGCCGGTCGACCTCAAAGGCCGCTTCATCTATTACGTCGGCCCGGTCGACCCGGTCGGTGACGAAGTGGTAGGCCCAGCCGGCCCGACCACCGCCACTCGCATGGACAAGTTCACCCGCCAGATCCTCGAACAAACTGGCCTGCTGGGCATGATCGGCAAGTCCGAACGTGGCCCGACCGCCATCGAAGCGATCAAGGACAACAAGGCCGTGTACCTGATGGCCGTCGGCGGCGCCGCCTACCTGGTGGCCCAGGCCATCCGCAAGTCGAAGGTCCTGGCCTTCGCCGAGCTGGGCATGGAAGCGATCTACGAGTTCGAAGTGAAGGACATGCCAGTCACCGTTGCGGTGGACAGCAAGGGTGAGTCGGTGCACATCACCGGCCCTGCGCTGTGGCAGAGCAAGATTGCCGAAAGCCTGGCGGTGGAAGTTAAGTAATCATCGCCCATGCGATATGAAACGCCCGGCCATTGCCGGGCGTTTTTATTCAATTTCATTATTTGGTTTCTGATTGCCGACCTTTATCGACGCCTGTGACAGGGGCACTGCCGATATCGCCAACTGATATTTTTGCCAAGTTTCAACTGCTCGCCGCCTGAATACGGAGTCTTACCTGAACGCCGACAGGTGGAAGTCATCAGACTCCCTTGCAGACAGCGTCCGCCTCTAGACACCGACAGCCATCGCATTGGATCGGCCTTCAAGATTTAAGTACCGCTTATCCCTGATCACTTCCCACTTAAATGAGCCCTCATCTCCCACAGAGGAAAGGCTCATGACCCACTCACAATCCGCCAATCAATGGCTTAGTCGTTTCCGCGTCGATATCACCTCCAACTCCAATCGCGTCTACGCCAACGGCCGCCAGCAGGTGGAAGTCACCGTCACCCTCGAACCGCGCGATGGCCAGACCATTTCGGAACAAAGCCTGGCCTCGCTCGAACTGCTGCAGATCGACGACGAAGGACAGTTCCACATCCTGGATGCCGAACTGCAAGCCCATCACGAGCGCGACCCGCGCTTTACCTACCACGCAGCCTCCGGCGTTGTACCCAGCCCCTTGATGGAGTCCTCGCCCCGTACCCTCCGTCGCCGCTTCTACGTGACCTCGACACTGCCCGGCGGCACCCTGAGCACCCTGTATGCCGGGATCTGGAAGGACGAGCAGAGCCATTACGAAACCAACGTCGCACCGTTCAAGTCGTCGGTGGTCATCGAGTCCATCTCGCCCCAGCGCCTCCCCGAGTCGGCCTTCGAGCTGAAGATGGAAGACAGCATCGCTTACAAGGAGTCCGTCGGGCGCACCTGGGATGACGAAGTCGAGCACCAGGTCGGTTACTTCGGCCTCAGGGACCCCAACACCTTCATCGTGGAAAGTCGCTCCCAGGCAACACCCGGTGGGCGCGCCTTCTATGAACGCCACAACTGGGACCATGCGCTGTTTTCCTTGCAACTGACCAACGACTACAGCCAGCACGCCGAAGTGAGCGTCCATGGTGTGGATCAGGCCTTCGCACTGGATGCAGGTACGCGGGGCCGCCTGACCCATCGCCCCCACCAGATGACGCTGCACCGCTACCACCGACGCTTCTATGCACGCCACTACAACGCGCTCAGCGAAGAGCAGAGCCTGTGGAAAGTCATCGACCGTAACGGCAACGAACATCGCATCGAATTCCTCAGCAAGGAAAACGGCAACGCCATCGCGTTCCAGATCATCCAGGACAACGCCTGATCCACAGGCTCAGCGCCCCGAAAAGGGGGGCCTGGCGTTTCTGCTTCAACCGAGGAAAGCTGCATGTCCACACTGCACTCCCAAGCCGGCAACTTCCTGGACTTCCTGAAGACCGGTGTAGACCAACGCACCGGCCAGTTCACCCTGGCCATCGCCCTGCCCCTGCCACCGGCCAACCAACTCTGCGGCCCCACCCTGCCCCTGACACTCAGCTTCAACCTGCTGAACTCCGCGCTCGATCGCGGTTATGGCCAAGGCTGGGCCCTGGGCCTGTCGGAAATCGATCTGGACCAGAAAGCAGCAAGGCTGCGCCTGAGTTCGGGCGAGCAGTTCGCCGTCGACCTGGGTGCCTCCCCGTTCACCGTCAATGGCCGACTGGCGTTGCGCGATCAGAAGCTGGCCACCTTCCTGGTGACCTGGCAGGCCGACGGCAGCCTGCGCGTCGACCACAAGTCCGGGGAATGCGAGATTCTCAGGCGCCAGGACAGCGACAGCGGCCGCTACCTGTTGGCCGAGCTGCGCTCCCCGGAAGGTCGCCGGCTGTTCTTCGACTGGCTGCCGTTCGCCGAGGGCGATTACAGGCTCCAGCAGATCCGCGACGAGCAACGCACCCTGCTGAGCCTGGAGGATCGCCAGGGCGAGCTGCACTTCATCCTGAACCCACACAGCGAGCAGTCCGCTACCTTGCGCGCGCTGCTCAGCAATGACTGGCTGACCGAGGTCCATCTACCTGGTGTCGACGAACCGTTGAGCATCGACTACGAGCCCATCGACCTTGCCGGCGCGACGACCCTGTTGCTGCCCAGCTACATCCGCAGCCCGCTGGGTGCCGAGGACTTCGTGCACTGGGCCTGCGACAGCGATGGCCATCACCTGCCGCCGGGGGCACCCTTCCCCTACCTGCCTCGGGTGACGGCCTGGACCCATGCCACAGGCCGCAATGGCAACGAACTCAACCGGAGCTATACCTGGCTCGGCGAACACAACTTTCTGGGCTTCGGCAGCGACCAGGCCTTCGTGTGGCACACCGGCCGAGACAACCTGTACCAAGTCGAAGGCGACTATCGCTACGAAGTCATCGAAACCTTGAGCGACGGCGACGGCCGGGCCCTTGGCAGCCATCACTTCACCTGGGACCGTCATCACCTGCTGGTCAGCGAAGTGACGCGCCAAGGCCTGTGTGAAACACGCAGGACCACCACCCATGGCGTGGACCCGAGCCTCACCTGGGAACAGCAGCCGGCCTGGTGCCAGTTGCCCCTGCAGGTCTGTATGACCTACATCGACCATGCCCGCGATGGCGCCAGCCGCACCGAGACCACTACCTACCGATACGATGATGCAGGCAACATCCTGCACGTGCGCTACCCCAGCGGTGTCGAGGAACACAACAGCTACTACCCGGCGACAGGCGCCGACGGTTGCCCAGCCGATGCCCTGGGCAGGGTGCGCTGGCTCAGGCACAAGACCGTGATGCCGGCTCCGGCTGACGGCCAGGCCCCCACACTAGGCACCCTGTATACGTACCAGGCTCTGCCATCGCTGCTCGAGGGCGAACCTGCCCACACCGTGGTGGCACGCGAACAGGGCTGGGATGAGAGCGAGCAACGCCTGCTGGAATCCACCAGCCAGGCCTACTGCACCGCACCAGGTCCCGGCTACGGGCGGCTGGCCGGCAGCGCCACGACCCTGAACGGCAAGACCACCACGACCGAATACCGCTACCGCACCGAACACGACGAGCTGGTCACGCAGACCACGCTCATCGGCTTCGAAAACGACGCCGAGAACCGCTCGACCCGCAGCGATGCCCGCTCGCTGCTGAGCGGCCTGACCACCTGGGAGCGTGACGAAGCAGGGGCACTCACGACCTACGCCCATGACGCGCTCGGCCGGATCGTGCGCACCATCACGGCCGCCAACAGCCCCTACCAGGCCGAGCGCCAGGCCAGCTACCACCTGGGCGACGCCGTCGCCAGGCAAGCCGGCAGCGGCGAGGCGCTCAACCCCGTGATGATCGAACAGGTCGAGATCACCGGTCGCCGCCAACGGCAGTGGCTCGATGGCGATGGACGAACGGTCAGGGTGGAGTTGGAAGATATCCAACAGGCACCCGGCACCTTCAGGACCGTCGCTCACACGCAGTTTGACGCGATGGGCCGTCCGGTCAGCGAGACGGCCGTCGACTGGCTCGGCGAAGGCATTGCACCACTACGCCTGACTACCACCACCGCCTACGACGACTGGGGTCAGGCCGCACTCAGCATCAGCCCAGAAGGCATCGAGCGCCATGTTCGCCATGACCCGGTTCGCCAGCGTACCGAGCACTGGCAGGTTGCCGCAGGGCGCAACGGTCCGCGCCAGGTCATCGAGCTGAATGCGGCCGGCAGCCCTGCCCGACAACAGCATTTCGACAGCGACGGCCGGCTGGTGCGCACCTTGAAGCTCACACGCGACGGCCTGGACCGGGTCATCGAGGAGCGCCTCACCGCCCCAGGCGCTACCGACATCGTCAACCGCAAGCGCTACGACCACTACTCCCGGCTGGTCGAGCACCAACTGCCCGACGGTACCCGCCTGGCCTGGACCTTCGCCGCCCACAGCGATGACCAGCACGTGGAATCCATTGCCATCACTCCCGCACCAGCGCAGGCCCCCGCATGACCACCGACACCCTGATTCTCGGTCGCCAGACCTTCGACGGCCTCGGCCGCCAGCGCTCGGTGCAAGTCGCCGGGCGCAGCACCCACTACCACTACCGCGCCGGGCAGCTACCGCCCAGCGCCAACACCTTGGCCGATGGCAAGCGCGTGGCCTTCACCTACGAGCCACAACTGGGTAATGCATTGCTTGGCAGCCACGCCGAGGGCGCCACACAGCAACGACTCGACTACCACCCCACGCTCGGCCTGCCGTGCACCGCCAGTGGCGAGCTGGGCAGCCAGCATTGGAGCTTTGACGCAGCGGGCCTGCCACTGCGTGACGCATGGCAGGTCGATGGCGAGGAGCACAGCACCCAATGGCGCTACTCGCTCAATGGCCTGCTGCTGGGTTTCACCGACAGCGGCGCAGTGGAGCACCAGCGTCAGCACGATGGGTTCGGCCGGCTCAGTGTGCTCAAAGTCGGCGAAGTGACGACCACTTTTGCCTACGACGCCTTCTCCCGCCTCGACACCCTGACCACCCAGGACCCCGTCGCTGACCGTCGGCTCACGCGAAAAACCACTTACGACAGCCTGGGCCGCGAACATCGCAACACCTTCACCGTGGTCCAGGACGGCAACCCCCGGACCTTCACCCAGACCCTCGCCTACTCGGGCCTGGACCAACTCATCTCACGCACCTGGCACGACGGCGAGCAGCAGGGCGAAGAGACCTTCGCCTATGACCTGCGCGGACGCCTGGTGCTCTACCGGGCCGACCTGCACGCCGCGCCGCAAGCCCCCTTCGGTAACCGGGTCGTAGAACAGCGCTTCAGCTTCAACGCCCTGAACGGCCATACCCAGATCATCAGTGCCTTTGCCGATGGCAGCCGTGACGAGGCTCGGTTCAGCTACGCCGCACACGACCCCACCCAGGTAGTCTCGATCACCCATACCCATCCATCCTGGCCCGAACGGATCGACCTCACCTACGATGCGTGCGGCCGGCTGATCGCCGACAGCCTGGGCCGTCAGTTGGCCTGGGACGCGCATGAGCGGCTGGCACGGGTGCAGCTTGATGGCCAAACCTGCGAATACCGCTACGACGCCAGCGGCCACCTGTGCGACCGGGTGCTCGATGGCCAGCTCGATCGCAGCTTCTTCAGCGCCGATCAACTGACCCACGCGCAACAGTCTGGTCAACGCCACGGCCTGGTGGGTGATGGTGCCTCGCTGTTCGCGATCAACCACCCAGGCGCCGCTACCACCCTGCTGGGCTGCGACGGCCAGGGCAGCGTACGCCTGGAAGTGGACGACGATGTTCGCCAACGCCGCTACACCGCTCACGGCTGCGGGCCAGACGGTTCGGCCGTGTCCCGGTTCGGCTTTACCGGGGAGCGCCAGGAGCCGCTGACCAACTGGCTGATACCCGGTGGCTATCGCCCCTACGATCCGCTGTTGATGATTTTCCTCGCTCCCGACAGCGAAAGCCCGTTCGGCCGTGGTGGCATCAATGCCTACGCCTACTGCGGCGGCGACCCGGTCAACCGCATCGACCCGGATGGCCACAGCTGGATGAGCTGGACCTTGGCCGGCATCGGCCTGGCCATGGGCGCCGCGGCCTCCCTGGCCAGCCTGGGCAGCGCCGCCCCGGCCGTCGCCGCCGTCCTCGCCGGAGGCCTGGGCGCCCTCAGCGCCAACAGTGCCCTGGCAATCGGCACCGCCGCCCTCAGTGCCGTTTCCCTCGGCACCGGCGCCGCTGGTGCCGCCCTGCAAACCAGCGATGCCGACAGCAAGGCCGCCAGCGTGCTTGGCTGGATCTCCCTGGGCGCCGGCATTGCCAGCGCGGTGACGGGCATGGCGCCTGCTGCGGCCAAATGGGCCGCCGGGCTCGCGAACAGTTCAGGTCGCGCGGCCAGCAAACTTGCTCAATTCAAGCCCTACAGAATAGGGCCGGGTGACGGCCAGCGCCCCGCCACGGTGCTGTTCGGCAGGGCCAAGGACAGCAGCGATGTGGCCTTCATCCCGAACTTGTATGCAGAGAACACCGCGGCATTCGTGACTCACGGCCACCCGCTGGGCATGCTGATGAATGCCCAGGGCCAAGCCGACGATGCCATCAACATCGCCAGGAACCTGATCGCACCACGCCTGGCCGAGATGGGCTACCCGGCCGAGCAGAAGATCGTGCTACTGGCGTGCTGGGGCGGCAAGAGCGGTGCGGCGCAGAAGATCGCCAATGAGCTGCGTCGGCCCGTGGAAGCCTACAACCAGAAGATTTTCCTGCGAGGGGCCGCCGCCCTGCAGATGCCTCGAACGTACGAACCGCTCTGGAACAAGGGCTTCAACAACATTCCTGTCTACAAGCCCTCTTTGGCAAGCAGGGCCTGGAGCCGGTTGCACGGCCATTTCCCGGCTTTTGCCGACAAACCCTACTCGGTTGCCAGCAGCAAGCTCTATCACCCTGGCTGAGCGACGCAAGCAGACAACTGTTCCGGCCAGTCCCGCCGGGTGAGGACCTGCCCTTCCTGCCTCACCCGACGGAGCTGAACAAGGTCAAGCTCGCACGACAACCATTGGCTGCCAGGCGGATCAAGCTCGGTGCTCAGTGCGATCACGCCATCCGCCGGCATGCCATGGTCCGGCGGCACGAACAACCCGGCGCGGCCGACATTCACGTCCAGCGCCGGCGACCAGCTCGCCTGCCCCACGGTCGGGCTCTGCAACACGGCGATCTGGCTCTCCAGCGCCCGGGCCTGAGCACCGATGCGCACGCGGTGATAGCCGGCCTCGGTGTCGGTGCAACTGGGCGCCAGGATCAGGTCGGCACCGGCCTCGGCCAGGTGCCTGGCGAGCAGGGGAAATTCGTTGTCGTAGCAGATCAGGATGCCCAACCGCCCCAGCGCCGTGTCGAACACCCGCAGCCCTCGCCCGGGGGCGATGTCCCACTGCTCGCGCTCGAAGCGCGTCATCATCAGCTTGTCCTGGTGGCCTAGCCGCCCCTCGGGGCCAAACAAAAAGGCGCGGTTGCGGTAGCGGCCATCGATACCCAGTACTGGTGCGCTGCCGGGCTGCAAATAGATGCCCCGACGCCGGGCGATGCCTTCGCACAACGCCAGCCAAGGCTCGATCAGCGGCTGAACCCCAGCGATCGAGCCCTTCAGGTCACTGCGCTGGGCGGCAGGCAACTGGCCGCTGAGCACCAGCCCTGCGTACTCAGGCAACAGCAGCAGTTGCGCGCCCTGCCCGGCGGCCTCGGCGCACAGCCGTTCAAGGTGCGCCGCATAAGCCTCCCAGGTTTCGAACAGCTCGATGGCGTACTGGCAGGCGGCGAGGCGAATCATGCCGGCAACGCCTTGAGCCAGAACGACATGATCTTGCTCGTTTGCTCCTGCTCGTCGAGGTCGCGCCAACTGTAAGTCGTGCGCAGCGAGGGCTCATGCAGAAAGCCACGGTTGCGCCAGAAGCCATGCAAGGGTTTGTAGTCCGAAGGCCTGCGCGGATGCCCGGCCGGGCGCTCCACCGCGCAGAAGGCGCAGCAGTCGAACTCGGCCAGTTTGTGCGCATAGGATTCGCGCTCGATGAAAAAGCGCACGCCCAGGCCCTGGCCACGGTAGGCCGGCAGCAGCACCGACTCACCGAAGTAGTAGACCGAGGCCGGGTCACGGCCCTGGGCCAGGAACGGCTGCTGGAACTCGGGCGTCTCGTCCACCAGCGGCAGGCCGGTTGAAGCGCCGACCACCTGGCCGCCGTCCAGCGCCAGCACTGCCAGGCTGCGCCCGGACTGGGCATAGGTGGCCAGGTAGTCGGCTTCGTAGGCTTCAGTGCCTTGGTAAAGGTAGGGAAACTCGCGGAACACCGTCAGGCGCAGGCGAGCGAGGTCATCGATGTAAGGCGCGATGGCGGCGCCATGGAGCAGGCGAATTTCCATGGGGGGCGGTCGTTTTGTCGATGTGGATGACGCGCTCGGCTAAGCCGGGCCTGAGGGGAAACCCTATCATCGGGCCCAAGCCATTCCCTTTCCCCTGCGCGACAGGTATTTCTCCATGACCGCTACCGAACTCGTCACCGCCTACTACAACGCCTTCAACGCCGGCGACATGCCCGCCTTCCTCGCCCTGCTCAGCGAAGACGTGATCCATGACATCAATCAGGGCGAGCGGCAGATGGGCAAGGCCAGGTTTGCCGCGTTCATGGACAAGATGAACCGCTGCTACCGCGAGCGGCTGGCCGATCTGGTGGTGATGCAGAACGCCGAAGGCAACCGCGCGGCGGCGGAGTTCACCGTGCATGGCGAGTACCTGGCCGACGATGAAGGGTTGCCGCCGGCCAATGGGCAAAAGTATGTGCTGGCGGCGGGGGCGTTCTTCTACATTCACTGCGGCAAGATTGCCAGGGTGAGCAACTACTACAACCTCAATGACTGGGTCGAGCAGGTGGGCTGAAAGATCAGCGGAGCCTGGCAAGCATGTCGCGTACCCTGTGGGAGCGGGTTTACCCGCGAAGCAAGCGACGCGGTAAATGGCACCGGCTTCGCCGGTGTTCGCGGCTAAAGCCGCTCCCACAGGCCCCTGCTAAATCAACCACTCATGTGCAGTTCTGTGGCAGAAGGTCAGGCGATCCTCGTCCCCAGCACCTTGAGAAACGCCGCCAGCCAAGCCGGATGAGCAGGCCACGCCGGCGCGGTCACCAGGTTGCCATCCACATGCGCCTGGTCCACCGCGATGTCGATGAACTTGCCACCCGCCAGCCGCACTTCCGGCGCACACGCCGGGTAGGCGCTGCACTCGCGGCCTTCCAGCACCCCGGCCGCCGCCAGCAACTGCGCACCATGGCACACCGCTGCAATCGGCTTGCCCGCCTGGTCGAACGCCCGCACCAGTTCCAGCACTTTGTCATTCAGGCGCAGGTACTCCGGTGCCCGCCCGCCAGGGATCAGCAGCGCGTCATAGCTTTCGGCCCGCACCTGGACGAAGTCGTAGTTCAGGGCAAAGTTGTGCCCGGGCTTCTCGCTGTAGGTCTGCTCTCCCTCGAAGTCGTGGATCGCCGTACGCACGGTCTGCCCCGCGATCTTCTCCGGGCATACCGCATGGACGGTATGGCCCACCATGGCCAAGGCCTGGAACGGCACCATCACCTCGTAGTCTTCGACGTAGTCACCGACCAGCATGAGAATCTTCTTCGCCGTCATCGCATCCACTCCTTCCGTTGCATGGGAACAATCCCAGCACGATAGTCCGCTTTGCCGACCAGCGATATAAGCCGCTAGTCGCGTCGGTTAAGCAGGTTGGCCACCAACCGATCCAGCCAGCCCCACAGCCGCTGCTGCACCCGCCGCCACAACGGGCGGGCATGCCAGCGGGCCAGGTCGACTTCCTGGCTCTGGGCGAAATCGCGCTCGAAGCTGGCGGCCACGGCGGCGGTCAGCGGCGGGTCGAGTGCTTCGACGTTGGCTTCGAGGTTGAAGCGCAGGTTCCAGTGGTCGAAGTTGCACGACCCGACACTGACCCAGTCGTCCACCAGCACCATCTTCAGGTGCAGGAAGCACGGCTGGTATTCGAAGATTCGCACCCCAGCGCGCAGCAGCCGGGGGTAATAACGGTGGCCGGCGTAGCGCACCGCCGGGTGGTCGGTGCGCGGGCCGGTGAGCAGCAGGCGCACATCGACGCCCTTCTGCGCGGCGCGGCGCAACGAGCGGCGCACGCTGAAGGTGGGCAAAAAGTACGGGGTGGCCAGCCAGATGCGCTGCTGGCCGCTGTTCAATGCGCGCACCAGCGCATGCAGGATGTCCTTGTGCTGGCGGGCATCGGCATAGGCCACCCGGCCCATGCCCTGCCCCTGCGCCGGCACCTGCGGCAAGCGCGGCAGGCCAAAGCCTTCGGGTGGACGCCAGGCGGTACGCCGCTGGTTGGCGGTCCATTGACGGTCGAACAGCAGTTGCCAGTCGCCGACCAACGGCCCCTGGATACCCACCATCACTTCGTGCCATTCGCTGGTGGGTTCGTCGGGCTGCCAGAAATCGTCAGTCACGCCAGTGCCGCCGACCACCGCCCAGCGCTCGTCCACCAGCAGCAGCTTGCGATGATCGCGGTACAGGTTGCGCAAGCCCCGGCGCCAGCGCAGGCGGTTGTACCAGCGCAGGTAGACGCCGGCGGCCAGCAACCTTTGGCGCAGGGCCGTCGGGAAGGCCAGCGAGCCGTAGTCGTCGAACAGGCAGCGTACCCGCACGCCACGTCGGGCGGCCTGCTCGAGGGCATCCACCACCGCCTCGGCGCAGGCGCCGCCTTCCACCAGGTACAGCTCCAGGTCAACCTGGAACTCGGCACGCACGATGGCCAGCAGCATGCGCGGAAAGAATTCGGGGCCGTCGATCAACAGTTCGAACTGGTTGCCATCCCGCCAGGGGAAGACCGGCCCCGGCATGTCAGCGGGCGTTGAAGATCAGCACCGCACTCACCGGCACCGATGGGTTGATCGACTTGAGCCCGGCAAGCTTGCGCAGCTTGTCCAGCCCCGGCAGCAGGCCGAAGTGATCGGCACGCAGCACCAGCGGCTCCAGGGTCACCACCTGGAAGCGCCGTTCGTCCAGGCGCGTGGCCAGCAACAGAGTGTCGTAGTTGTGGGTCTGGCCATGCAGGGTGACGCTCACCGGCAGGCGCAGCTCCAGCTGGGCACCGTTGGCCAGGTCGTTGATCGGGCGCAGGTCGATCTGCGCCTGCACCTTGCCGTCGGCGAAGCGTTCTACTTCGAACAGTTCGTCACGCAGGCGCTCGTCGCGCAGCGGGATGCCGCTGCTGACCGAGTCCATCTCGATGCTCACCTCGGCCGCGCCCTTGCGATCGACCGTGCCATGCAGCACCAGGAAACGGTTCACTTCGGCGATGTTGCCATTCTTGCCAGTGACGAAGGACAGCCGCGACGACTCGCCATCCAGGTGCCAGTTGGCATGGGCGGGCAAGCCAGCGGCCAGGAACAGGGGCAGCAGCAGCGAGGGCAGAACACGGGACGGCTTGAACATGTGAAATCCTGTTACACAAGGCCGTCAACCTTAACCGCCCGGTTTCACGGCAGCAAGCGGCAGCCCGCGCGCGCGCCCTGCCAGGCCGCCTCGTGTCGCCGGCCCAAACCCTCGGCGCTGACCCGGCGGCCAGCGCTGTCTTCCTCAAGCAGGCCCAGCGGCAGATATTGCTGCACATAGCCACGGCAATAGGCCTGGTCGAAACCCATGACAAAGCGACACGAGCAATACTCCTTAGCCGAATAGGCCGAGAGGATGCCGGGGAAGTCCGCCAGCGCCTGGCGTTCATGCCAGGCCCAGGCCAGCAGGGCCACTACCAGTAGCAGGGCAATCCGCTTCATGCACCCTCCCCGGCCAGTGCGGCCAGCACGCGCTTGAGCAGTTCGTTGTGGCTGTAACTACCGTCGCGGTCATCGGCGTAGCGCACGATCACCAGCTTCTGCGCCGGCAGCACATACAAGGCCTGCCCCCAGTGGCCGAGCGCCGCGAAGCTATCCGCCGGTGCGTCGGGCCAGGGCAAGGGTTGGCCGGCTAGCGGCTGGTTGAGCCACCAGTGGCCGCCCGGGTTGGCCTCACCGGGTATCGCTTCGGCCTGCGCGAACAGGGTGCGGTTGAACGCCACCCAATCGGCGGGCAACAACTGCCGCTCGCCCCAACGTCCGCCGCGCTGCATCAGCAGGCCGATGCGTGCCAGGTCGCGAGCGCTCAGGTACAGGTAAGAGGAACCGACCAGGGTGCCGGCGTCATCGCGCTCCCAGACCGCACTGTCGATGCCCAGCGGGGTGAACAGCGCCTGCCAGGCATAGTCATCGTACTGGCCGGCGTCGAGCATGCCACGCAAGGTGGCGGCCAGCAGATTGCTGTCACCGCTGGAATAGACAAAGCGCTGGCCGGGCGCGCTGGCGGCGGGCATGGCCGCGGTGTAGGCCGCCATGTCGGCGCGGCCACGGGTGTACAGCATAGCCACCACCGATGACTTGAGCGGTGCGTATTCATAGTCTTCCTGCCAGGCCAGGCCGCTGGCCCAGTGCAGCAGGTCGCGCTGCCGCAGTTCGGGATGTTGCTGCAAAGGCGGGTAATAGCGGGCGGCAGGCTCATCGAGCTTGAAGCGGCCTTCGCCGAAGGCTACGCCCATCACCGTCGCCAGCACGCTCTTGCTCACCGACCAGGACAGGTGCGGGGTATCGGCGCGGGTCGGGGCGCTGTAGCGCTCATGGATGATTCGGCCATCGCGGATGATCAGCAGCGCGTCGGTGCGGATGCCGCTGCGGTCGGTGGTGCGTGGCGGGAAGGCGTAGGTGTCGACGGCTTGCCAGTCGATGGCGGTTTTGTCGACCGGCCAATCCAAGGTGGGCCAGTCCTCGGCCCAGACAGGGCCAATAACCATGGCCAAGGCCAGCAGTATTGCCTTCATTGTGATTGCCTTCGGCTGCTTTGCGACCTATCGCGGGGCAAGTCGCATCGGCGCACCGCCGCTCCCACGATATGGACTGGCCCCACAGGTTGGATTGGTGTCCAACTTCTTGGGGGCAGTCCAACCCTGCGTGGGAGCGGGCTTGCCCCGCGATGGCCTTGCAAATGAAACAAGCCTCTCAGGCTTTCATGACAATCCTGCGGCGCTCCAGGCCTTGCCCAGACGCTTTTCTCGGGCAGCGCTGGCCAGCGCCAACACCCCCTGGTCGCGCTGCCACAACTGCGCCCAGTGGCCCGGCCCGTTGCCAAAGGCCTTGTCGATCTCGGCGCGCAGGCTCTCGAACTGCGCGAACAACCCACCCAGCAACAGGTGACAGGCCACACTGTCGGCACACTGCCGACTGCCTTCGGCACAGCCAGCGAGCAAGCCGATCAAACGCAGACGCAACGGCTGCGGCCACGCGCATTCCTGGGCCACGCCATGCAGCCAGGCCACCAGCGCGGCGAGCACATAGAGGTCTTCGAGGGAGCGGAAGGGTTTGACGTAGGCATCCCAGCCGTCGCCGGCCAGCAGCTCGCAGGCCGCCTCGTCCAGGCGCACACGGCCATGCCCCACCTCGGGCATCAACGGCAAGGTCGGCAAGGCCTCCACGGTCACTCCCGGCTCACCCGGGTAGACCACCGCCAACTGCAACCGTACCGCCTCACCCTGCCCCTCGCTGCGCGCCGCCACCAGCAGCCATTCGGCATCCAGCCCGGCGGTGACGAAATCCTTGCTGCCGGTCAGGCGCAGGCCCTCCAGGCGGGTGTGCATGTCGGCCGGGCGCACGCTGCGCCGCTCGGTGGCGCACAAGGCGCCGAGGCTGGCCGGGGCACTGGGCCAGAGCACACGCAAGGCGGCCTGGTAGCCCACCAGGAACGCCAGCCCCGGCGTGGCCATGGCCCGCCCGCCGAGCACCGCCAGCTCGAACGGGCTGACGCCCCCAAGGCGTTCGAGCAATGCCGCGTAGGTTTCACCAAGGGTGGCCGCCAGCGGATGCCGCAGCGGGTCGTTGAGTCGTTGCAACCAGGCCATCGGACGCTCCTTGAAGAGGGCTTGTGGGGGTGTCACGCAAGCATCACCAAAGGTTCACAGGGGTGACACCACCCCTACCTAGGCTGACTTTGCACAACAAAGCCGACCGGCCGCAACCCTTTGGCTGGCTTATGGAGACTCGCAATGACTCGGATCGCTCGCTCTGGCGACAACAGCCCTGAACGCCGTCTGCAAGCCGAACGCCTGGTTGGCGAGGCGGCCCTGCAGGAAGCACAGGCCCTGCGCTACAAGGTGTTCAGCGCCGAATTCAAGGCCAAGCTCAAGGGCGCCGAACAGGGCCTGGACATGGACGACTACGACATCCACTGCCGCCACATCGGCGTGCGTGACCTGGCCACCGGCCAGCTGGTGGCCACCACCCGCCTGCTCGACCACCAGGCCGCCAACAGCCTGGGGCGCTTCTACAGCGAAGAAGAGTTCCGCCTGCACGGCCTGCTGCAACTGCAAGGCCCGATCCTTGAACTGGGCCGCACCTGCGTCGATGCCGACTACCGCAACGGCGGCACCATCGCCGTGCTCTGGGGCGAGCTGGCAGAGGTGCTCAACGAAGGCCGTTACAGCTACCTGATGGGCTGCGCCAGCATCCCCATGCAGGATGGCGGCGTGCAGGCCCACGCGATCATGCAGCGCCTGCGCGACCGCTACCTGTGCACCGAACACCTGCGCGCCGAACCGAAGAACCCACTGCCCAGCCTGGATATCCCCGGCAACGTCATCACCGAGATGCCGCCGCTGCTCAAGGCCTACATGCGCCTGGGCGCGAAGATCTGCGGGGAACCGTGCTGGGACGAGGATTTCCAGGTCGCCGACGTGTTCATCCTGCTCAAGCGCGACGACCTCTGCCCGCGCTATGCCCGCCACTTCAAGGCGGCAGTCTGATGCCGCGCCTGCGGGCCTGCGCCCGCCTGCTGCGGTTGCTCATGGTCCTGGCGCTGGGCTTAGGCCTGGCCAGCCTGATCGCCGTTGGCGAACGCCTGGGGTTCAAGGCTTCCCTCGCACGCCGCCAGCGCTGGACGCGCATGTTCATGCAGCGCCTGGTCGGCGCCCTGCCCTTCGAGGTGCGGGTGGTCGGTACCCTGCCGCAACGGCCAATGCTTTGGGTCAGCAACCATGTGTCCTGGACCGATATCCCACTGCTGGGCATGCTCACCCCGCTGTCGTTCCTGTCCAAGGCCGAAGTGCGCCACTGGCCAGTAGCCGGCTGGTTGGCCGAGAAAGCCGGCACCCTGTTCATCCGCCGTGGCGGTGGCGACGGCCAGCGCCTGCGCGAACAGATCAGCGGCCAGCTGGAGCAGCAGCAACCGCTGCTGATCTTCCCCGAAGGCACCACCACCGATGGCCGCAGCCTGCGTACCTTCCATGGCCGTCTGCTGGCCGGTGCCATCGACCACGGCACCCCCTTGCAGCCGGTGGCTATCCAGTACTTGCGCGCTGGCATGCCGGACCCGATCGCCCCCTTCATTGGCGAGGACGACCTGGTGTCACACCTGATGCGTCTGTTCGGCCAGGACCGTGGCGAAGTGGTGATCCACTTGCTGGCGCCGGTCACCAGCGCCGACAAGGAACGCGCCGCGCTGGCCTTCCAGGCCCAGCAGGCGATTCAACGGGCACTGTTCGGCGCCGAGCCAGTAGAAGCGGCGCCGCGACGCCAGGCGCGTGCGGCCTGAGGTTCAGGCGCGCACGTAGCGCTGGCGCAACAGGTCGCTGAAGGCATCCACCAGCAGCACCAGCACCAGCATGGCGATGATCACCGTGCTGGCCTGGGCCTCCTGGAACAGGCTCAGGGTGGTGTAGAGCATCTGCCCCAGGCCGCCTGCGCCGACGAAGCCCAGCACGCTGGCCATGCGGATGTTGTTCTCCCAGCGGTACAGGCTGTACGCCAGCAACTGCGGCCACAGGTTGGGCAAGGTACCGAAGCAGAACGCCGCCACCTGGCTGCCGCCCTGCAGGCGGATCGCCGCCGCCGGTTCAGGCGGCGCGTTCTCCAGCGCCTCGGCGAACAGCCGGCCGAGCACCCCGGCAGTGTGCAGCGCCAACGCCAGGGTCCCGGCATTGGGCCCCAGCCCTGCGGCCAGCACGGTCAGCGCTGCCCAGACCAGTTCAGGAATTGCCCGCAGCGCATTGAGCAGCAACCGCGTCGCCCCCTGCAACGGCCAACCGAACCGGCCAGCGGCCGGCAGTGCCAGCAGCATGCCGAGGGCCATCGCCAGCAAGGTGCCCAGCCCGGACATGGCCAGGGTTTCCAAAGCGCCCCAGCCCACCGCGCGCAGATGCCCGGCGGACAGGTCCGGGGCCAGGAAGCGCCCGGCGTACTCGCCCATCTGCGCCAGCCCGCCATTGCCGACCACGGCCTGCATGTCCAGCTCAAGGTAGGCGAACGAGGCCAGCACCGCGGCAACGATCGCCAGCAGCACCAGCAGGTTGATCGCCCGGTTCATGCCAACCTCCCGCGCAGCAGGCGGCTGAGGATATCGGCGAGGGTCACCAGCGCCAGGAACGCCAGCAGCATGCTCGCCACCTCGGCGCCGGCGAACATGCGCATCGACAAGTCGATCTGCTGCCCCAGGCCGCCGGCGCCGACGAAGCCCATCACCACCGAGGCACGCACCGCGCACTCCCAGCGGTACACGGTGTACGACACCACTTCGGCCGCCGCGTTGGGCAGGATGCCGTAGCAGAATGCCGCCAGCCGCCCGCTGCCGGCTTGCATCAAGGCGTGGGCCGGGCGCTGGTCGACCGACTCGAAGATTTCCGCATAGACCTTGCCCAGCATGCCGCTGTAGGTGATGGCGATGGCCAGCACCCCGGCGGTCGGCCCCAGGCCCACGGCGCGCACGAACAACAGCGCCCAGACGATTTCCGGCACGCTGCGCAGGAACACCAGCAGCCCCCGCACCGGCAGCCGCAGGGTCCGCGACCAGCCACCTGCCCTGCCGCCCCGCGACGCCGCACGCAGCGACAGCGCACGGCTCGCCAGCAAGCTGGCAGGCAGCGCCAGCAGCAGCGCCAGGGTCATGCCGGCGGTCGCCACGGCCAGGGTCTGCAAGGTGGCCTGCCACAGCAGGCCGAGGAAATCGCGGTCATGGGCCGGCGGCCAGAAGCCAGCGACGAAGCTGGCCATCTGCTGACGGTTTTCTGCCTGCAGCAACACAGCGGGGTTCAATTCGCTCAGCTGCAACCCTGGCCACAGCAAAGCCACGCACAGCAGCGTCACCAGCAGACGCGGCAGCGCCGCCGGATCGCGGGCGTCAGTGTTCAGCATCGCGGGATCTGCACGGTCAGGGTCGGGCCTGGGGCAACAGGTGACCCAAGCTGTTCGTTGGCATAGAGCGCATCGAGCAGGCCCTGGGTCACCGCCGTGGCCGGGCAGTCGAAGGCCACCTGGCCCTCGCGGATACCGACCACCCGCGGGAAGTGCGCCAACGCCAGTTCCACGGCATGCAGGCTGGCCACCAGCGTCACGCCCTGGGCCACGGCGTGGCGGTTGAGCAGTGCCAGGCTGTGATCAGCCAGCACCGGGTCCATCGCCGACACCGGCTCGTCGGCCAGCAGTACCTGCGGCTGCTGATACAGCGCCCGGGCGATACCGACCCGCTGCAACTGGCCACCGGACAACTGCCCACACTGCACGAACAATTTGTCCGCCAGGCCCAGCTCGGCCAGCACCTGGCGCACGCCAGGCACATCGCTGGGGTGCAGCAGGTTGAGCAAGCCACGCAAGGTGCCCCACTGCCCCAGGCGCCCGGCCAGTACCGCCGTCACCACCCGCTGGCGCGGCGGCAGCGGTGGCGCCTGGTGCACCAGCGCCACCCGCGCACGCAGGTGTTGGCGGGCGCCTGCCGACAGGGCCCAGGGTTGCGTGCCCAGCAGTTCCAGGCGCCCGGCGCTGGGTTGCACCGCCGTTGCCATCAGGTGCAGCAGGCTGGATTTGCCCGCCCCGGACGGGCCGATGATCGCTACCCGCTCGCCCGTTTCGATACGCAGGTCGACTGCGTGCAGGGCCTGGACCTGGCCATGGCGCAGGCCGGCCCCTTGCAGACGGATACTCACTTGAGCAGGCCGGCCTCGCGCGCGGCTTGCTCGGTGCCCTGGTAGTTCTCGGGCTTGGTCTCGATGAAGCGGCTGGCGGCCTGCAGGTCGAGGATCGCCTTCTGCTCAGGCTTGGCCGGGTCGAGGGCGAGGAAGGCCTGCTTGATCTTTTCCTTGAGCGCCGGGTCCATGTTGCCGCGCACGGTCCAGTTGTAGTCGTAGTAGGTCGGGGTGGTGGCGAACACTTTGACCTTGCTGGTATCGACCTTGCCGGCATCGACCAGCTTCTGCCACACGCTCGCGTTGAGCACGCCGCCATCGACCTTGCCGGCCGCCACCCAGGCCACGGTGGCGTCGTGGGCACCGGAGTAGGCAACGCGGCTGAAGTAGTCCTCGGGCTTGATGTTGTCTTCTTTCAACATGAAGTAGCGCGGCATCAGGCTGCCGGAGGTGGACGAGATCGAGCCGAAGGCGAAGGTCTTGCCCTTGAGGTCTTTGAGGCTCTTCACGTCGGGGTTGGCGGTGATGAACTTGCTGGTGAACTGGGCGTCCTGTTCACGCTGCACCAGCGGGGTGGCGGTCGGGTCCTTCAGGTGCACCTGGACGAAGGTGAAGCCACCCAGCCAGGCCAGGTCCAGGCGGTTGCTGGCCAGCGACTCGACCACCGCCGGGTAGTCGGCGACCGGGACGAACTTGACCTCCATCCCCAACTGCTTCTCGAGGTAGTCGCCCAGCGGTTTGAACTTGCGCAGCAGTTCGGTCGGCGCTTCATCGGGGATGGCGCTGACCCGCAGTACATCGGCGGCCTGGGCAGCGACGGCGCAGCAGGACAGCACGAGGCCGGCAGCGAGTGCCAGAGGGCGTTTGAGCATGGGGGTTCTCCGGTAGCGGTATAGGGTCAGGATCGCATCGCGGGGCAAGCCCGCTCCCACGCAGGAGCAAGGCCCCATGAACAGTGCGTCGAGGCAGTGGAATTATAAGAGCCGCTGGCGCAAAGGCCAGCTTTGCTACAATCGCGCCACTATTTGTGCAGAGGTGCGTATGAGCGAGCCGATTCGTCTGACCCAGTACAGCCACGGCGCCGGTTGTGGCTGCAAGATCTCCCCCAAGGTGCTGGACGTGATCCTCGCCGAGAGCGGGGCCCAGGCGCTTGACCCGAAGCTGTGGGTCGGCAACGCCTCGCGCGACGACGCCGCCGTGTACGCCCTGGACGACGAGCGCGGCGTGGTCTCGACCACCGACTTCTTCATGCCCATCGTCGACGATCCCTATGACTTCGGCCGCATCGCCGCCACCAACGCCATCAGCGATATCTACGCCATGGGCGGCGACCCGCTGATGGCCATCGCCATCCTCGGCTGGCCGGTCAACGTGCTGCCGCCGGAAGTGGCCCGAGAAGTGATCCGTGGCGGCCGCGCCGTGTGCGCCGAAGCCGGCATCCCGCTGGCCGGCGGCCACTCCATCGACGCCCCCGAGCCTATCTTCGGCCTGGCCGTCACCGGCGTGGTGAGCAAGCGCCACCTCAAGCGCAACGACACCGCCAGCGTTGGCTGCCGCCTGTACCTGACCAAGCCGCTGGGCATCGGCATCCTCACCACCGCCGAGAAGAAAGCCAAGCTGCGCGACCAGGACCGTGGCCTGGCCCGCGACTGGATGTGCACCCTCAACACCCCGGGCAGCCGTTTCGGCAAGCTCGACGGCGTCAAAGCCATGACCGACGTCACCGGCTTCGGCCTGCTCGGCCACCTGGTCGAAGTCGCCGAAGGCAGCAAGCTCACCGCACGCCTGCAGTTCGCCGCCGTGCCACGCCTGCCCAGCGTCGACCACTACCTGGCCGAAGGCTGCATCCCTGGCGGCACGCTGCGCAATTACGAAAGCTATGGGCACAAGATCGGCGCCCTCAGCGACGATCAGAAGCACCTGCTGTGCGACCCGCAGACCAGCGGTGGCCTGCTGGTGGCGGTCAGCCCTGAAGGCGAAGCCGAGTTCCTGGCCGTGGCCGCCGAGCTGAACCTCAAACTGGCATCGATCGGTGAGCTGGTGGAGCGACAGAGCCACGCAGTCGAGGTGATTTGATGCGCCCCGACTGCACCCACCTGAAACAGCTGTTCCTCGACGACGTGCCGATGATGGACATGCGCGCGCCTGTCGAATTCAACAAAGGCGCCTTTCCCGGCGTGGTCAACCTGCCGCTGATGACCGACCAGGAGCGGCAGAAGGTCGGCACCTGCTACAAGCAGCAGGGCCAGGCCGCCGCCATCGCCCTTGGCCACCAGTTGGTCAACGGCGCAGTGAAAGCGCAACGCCTGGAAGCCTGGGCGGCGTTCGCCCAGGCCCACCCCGACGGCTACCTGTATTGCTTCCGTGGCGGCCTGCGCTCGCAGATCGTCCAGGGCTGGCTCAAGGAAGCCGGCATCCACTACCCCAAGGTGGTCGGTGGCTACAAAGCCATGCGCACCCTGCTGCTGGAAACCACCCAGCAGGCGGTCGAGCAGTGCGATTTCGTGCTGCTGGGCGGCCTCACCGGCACCGGCAAGACCGACGTGCTGCACCAGCTGGACAACGTGCTGGACCTCGAAGGCCATGCCAACCACCGTGGCTCCAGCTTCGGCAAACGCGCCACCGCGCAACCGGCGCAGATCGACTTCGAGAACGCATTGGCCATCGATGTGTTGAAGAAGCGCGACCGGGGCATCGGCCAGTTCGTGCTGGAAGACGAGGGCCGCATCGTGGGCAGCTGCACGGTGCCGCTGGAACTCTACCAAGGCATGCAGCACTACCCGCTGGTGTGGCTGGAGGACAGTTTCGACAGCCGCGTGGCGCGTATCCTGCGCGATTACGTGACTAACCTGTGCGCCGAGTTCGTTGCGGTGCACGGTGAAGAAGAAGGCCGCAGGCTGTATGCCGAGCGCCTGCGCCAGAGCATGGCCAATATCCACAAGCGCCTGGGCGGCGAGCGTTTTCAGCGGTTGTCCGCGCTGCTCGGCCAGGCCCTCGACGAGCAGTTGCGCAGCGGTGATGTGAGCCTGCACCGGGGCTGGATCGAAGGGTTGCTCAAGGAATACTACGACCCGATGTACGCCTACCAGCGCGACGCCAAGGCCGGGCGGATCGAGTTTGCCGGGGATGCGCGGGAAGTGCGCGAGTACCTCAAGGCCAGGGCCCGGCGCGGGCAGCACTAACGGCGCTTCGCCGGCAAGCCGGCTCCCACATGTACTGCCGAAAGCTGTAGGAGCGGGCTTGGATAAAGGCCGTCACTGCCCTGGGCTGAGCACCCGTTCCAGCTCCGCCGCGCGGTCCTTGCTCATGTCCATCACGCACATCGCCCCTTCGATGCGGTAGAGGCTGCCGCTGCTCAAGGTGCCGTGAAACGCGCAGTTGCCATCACGGTATTTGATCCAGCTGCGCTGCACCTCGCGCAGGTCCTTCTGCTGCTGGCCCTCGAGCTTGGCCATCAATTGCTTGTAGACACGGTTCAGGCGCTCATCCTGCAATTTGGTCTCGGCCTGGATGCAGGCGCCCATGGCCAGGGTGCTGGAAGCCTTGTCCATGCACTGGGTGTAGCTGGCCGAGTAATCTTCGGCCTGGGCCGCAGTGATGGCCAGCAGGGTGCTGCCGGCAAGCAGATAACGCTTGAGCATGGGTAATCCTTTCAAAGGTGATCGGCGCAAATCCTAGCACTCGGCCAACGCCGGGGCCGTACACAAAGTCTGAAGTTGCCTGCGCAGCCAACGGTGCCCGGCATCCCCCTCGCGGCGCGAATGCCAGGCCTGGCAGAACGTGAATGGCGCGATCGCCAGCGGTGGCGGGAACTGGCGCAAGGCGGGGTCCAGGCGGGCGCCCTCCAGGCTGCGGCGGGCCACCGTGAGCACCAGGTCGGTGCCGGCAAGCAGCCCCTGGGCGGCCCCCCAGTGCGGCAGGCTGAGGGCGATGCGGCGGCGCGCACCGAGCGCGCCAAGGGCCAGGTCGATTTCGTTGTCGATCCCCGGGCGTACCGCCACCAGCACATGGGGGCGGGCCAGCCACTGGGCAAAGTCCAGCCCGCCGCGCGGCGGTAGCGTGCCACGGTCGGCCAGGCAGACGAACGACTCCTCGAACAGCACTTGCTCGCAAACCTCGGCAGGCAACTCGGGAAACACACCCAGCGCCAGGTCGGTCTCGCCATCGATCAGCTGCCCGAGCATCGCCTCGCGGCTGCCCTGGGACACCACCAGGTCGATGCCCGGCGCCTGCTCGCGCAACAGCCGCATCAACGCCGGCAGCACCACCCGCGCGCCGTAGTCCGACATCGCCAGGCGGAAGGTACGGCGCGCTCGGCCCGGCTCGAAGCCGGGGCTGCCGAGCAGGCCATCGAGCTGTTGCAGCGCCTGCTGCAAAGGCTCGCGCAGGGCTTCGGCACGGGCGCTCAGTTGCAACCCGCCGCCCCGGCGGACCAGCAACGGGTCGGCGAAAATCTCGCGTAGCTGGGCCAGCGCGTGGCTGACCGCTGGTTGGCTGCGATGCAGGCGCAGAGCCGCCCGCGAGACATGCCGCTCGCTGAGCAGGGCATGCAGGGTGAGCATCAGGTTGAGGTCGATGCGGCGCAAATCATCCATGTGGCGAATACAGCCTCTACAGAATTCGAATTTCCATCATTCAAGTGCATATCACAAACTGATACCAGTGTTTCGCACAGGAGTAGACACCATGCCCAACAGCCTTTTTGCCGCCCTGCCCTTGCTGATCGCCTTGCTCGCCGGCGCCGCCGTGCCCTTCCAGGCAGGCAGCAACGCCGCCCTTGGGCGCTTGCTGGGGCATCCGTTGTGGGCGGCGGGGGTGTCGTTGCTGGTCAGCCTGCTGATGCTGGTACCCGCCCTGCTGCTGATGCGTGCGCCGCTGCCGCCGCTGCACAACCTCGCCCAGGCCCCGTGGTGGGCGTGGTTCGGCGGGGTTGCCGGGGTGCTCTACATCACCGCGGCGCTGGTACTGACACCACGCCTTGGCGCTGCCGGGTTCATCGTCTGCGTGGTGGCCGGGCAAGTGCTGTCGTCGCTGTTGATCGACCAGTTCGGCCTGATGGGGTTGCCGGAACGGCCAGTCAACCTGCTGCGCCTGGCCGGGGTGGGGATGATCGTGGTGGGGATGCTGGTGGTGCAGTGGGGGACAGTGCGTTGAATCGCGGGACAGGTCGTATCGGCGCACCGCCGCTCACACGGGCCTTGCACAAGCTTCGTGGGAGCGGGCTTGCCCCGCGAGAGGTTCAAAAGGCCTGCGGTAGCTCGGGCGGCATAATCACCTTGTGCGGTTCGAATTGCAGCTCAGGCATCTGCGTGGCGTAGCAGAACGTTGCCCCAAGCGCCGCCATCAATGCCACATCCAGCCAGCGCCAGCCCGGCACATCCGCTGCGGATTTCGCCTTCCAGCACCACCACGCCTGCCCCAGGGTAAATACCAGGATGGCCATCAACCACAGGTAGAACCCCGCGCCAAAACCGCTGAGGTCGTGGAAGGCATAGCTCTGGTTATCCGGCAGCCGTTCGACCGCGAAGCTGCTGGCCGCCAGGTACAGCGCCAGCAGGCCGCACGCCAGCGCCAGCCGCCGGAACCGGCGATGGGCAAGCACCGCCAAGGCCAACAAGGGGTTGGCAAACCACTGGTACAGCCCGAAGGGGATGCCCCACGGCCCATACAGCAGCATCTGCAATGCCGGCAAATGCCGCCCGGCACCGGTCAAGGCACCGTCGAACGCCAGGCTCAGCAGGTACAGGGCCAAGCTTGTGGTCAGGTAGAAGGCGGGCAAGTAAGGCACCTGGTGGCAGCGGGACGAAGTGCGACCTTAACCCAGCCCTCGCTGTCATTCCAAACCCGGTGCAGGTTCCTTCACCTCGGCCGATGGGCTGATCCGTACGCCCAGGCTCGGCATGTTGGTCGCGACAACGATCGTCGCCACCAGCACCGCGATCAGTAGCCCATCGAACCAGCGCCAAGCCGGCATGCCTTGCGCCGAACGCGCCTTGCGGCACCACCAAGCCTGCCCCAGGCAGAACAGCAGAATCGCCAGGGTCCAGAGGTAGTACCCGGCGCCAAAGCCGGTCAGCGGCAGGAAGTCGTAGCTGCGGTTGTCCGGCAGCCGCTCGATGCCCAGGCAACTGAGCGCCAGGCCTAGGGCGATCACCGCAGCGCCCAGCGCCACCCGGCGAAAACGCCGACGGGCGAGTATCGCCAGCCCCAGCAGCGGGTTGGCAAACCACTGGTAGACCCCGAAGGCGATGCCCCAGGGGCCCATGATCAGTATCTGCAAGGCCGGCATATGCCCATCGACGCCCATCAACAAGCCGTCGAAACACAGGCTCAGCAGGAACAGCACGAGCGTGAAACTCACGTAGAAAGCAGGCAACCGCAGGCTCCATCCATTATCCAAAAGCACTGCCGAACGTCAGGCAACAGGCGGCTCGAGCAGCAACCCGTAAAGCCCTGAGTCGGACAGCTCGCCGGCCACGCACCAGCGCGCGCGCAGCGTGCCTTCGAGCACGAAGCCCTGGCGCTCCAGGGTGCGCGCCGAGCCCTGGTTGCGCGGGTCGATTTCCGCCTCCAGGCGGCGCAGGTGCAGGGTGTGGGCCAGGTAGTCGATGAAGCAGGTCAGGGCTTCGTCCATGTAGCCGCGGCCCTGGACGGACTTGGCCAGGCAGTAGCCGATTTCGCCCCGGCGCGAGCCTTCTTCGAGGTTGAACAGCTGGACCATGCCGATCAGCTCGTCGTTGTCGCGGCGGTACATGCCCAGTTTGAGCAACTGGCCGGCGGCATAGGCTTCACGGTCGGCGGCCAGGGCGCTCTCGGCCTCGGCCAGGGTCTGCCACGGGGCGTGGTACCAGTAACGCATCACTTCGGGGTCGGCCATGATGGTCAGCCATTGCTGCGCATCGCCGTGGCGCATGGGGCGCAGCTGCAGGCGTGGGCTTTGCAGGCTCAGGTCGCTGGGGAAACTGCGGGGGTCGGGCACGCCGGGACTCCTGTCCGGTGGTGGGGAGATGACAGTCTAGCGACAGTGGCATGGTCTGGCACCCTGGAAAACCAGCGGCGCCCACCGCGATAGCGCGTCGTGCAGACAAGGCGGACCAGGTGATGGCACAGGAGAGACTGGCCCGAAACAAACTGTGGGAGCGGGTTTACCCGCGAAGCGCCGCGCGGGCGGCGCTCGATCTCATAGGCGCTGAAAATCTTCCGCCCTGCACCTTGTGGCCCACATGCGATCCCAATACAGGCCCTTGGGCATCACACCGCTGGCCTTGGGTAATCAGGATTGGGTAATGGCCGTCAGGTGTATGGCGGGAGATAGGGTGAAGGCCACCAGGTGCCTGCCGATGTTTTTGCAGCGCCTATGAGATCGAGCGCCGCCCGCGCGGCGCATCGCTGGCAAGTCGCAGCGGCGAACCGCAGCTCCCACAGTTTGTTTCGGGCCAATTATTCCTGTGAAAGTACCGCTGCCCGCCTTGGTGCATGTCGCAAGGCAGTAGCAGCACCAGTCACCTCAGCGGGCTCTGATGTTTATCCGCCACACCGCCTTGTAGGACCTGAGCCGCGCAGGATGCCGCTGATTCTGAGCCGGCCATCGGAGCCGTCCTGCACCCTCGCCGCTGCCATTGCCCTAGGGTCTTACTCTTTTCAACCCAGAGAAGTGAACCCATGGCTTATCTCAGCTACTTGTCCATCAACGGCGACCGTCAGGGCCTGATTTCCGCTGGCTGCTCCACCGAGGCCTCGATTGGCAATCATTGCCAGGCGGGACACACCGACGAGGTGATGGTGCTCTCAGTCGCACATCAGCTGATCGGCGACGACAGCCAGCGTGCCCTGCACCAACCGGTGCTGATCACCAAATTCGTCGACAAGGCGACCCCACTGCTGGCCCAGGCTCTGGACAGCGGCGAACGCCTTGAATGCAACCTCAACTTCTACCGCACCAACCCCGCCGGGCTTCTGGAACGCTACTTCACCATCAAGCTCGGCGGCGCGGTGCTGGTGGAGCAGCGCGTGGACATGCCTCACAGCATGCTGCAAAGCGACCAGGAGGCCCAGGAA
Organism: Pseudomonas oryziphila; assembly: GCF_003940825.1. Classification (NCBI taxonomy): domain Bacteria; kingdom Pseudomonadati; phylum Pseudomonadota; class Gammaproteobacteria; order Pseudomonadales; family Pseudomonadaceae; genus Pseudomonas; species Pseudomonas oryziphila. The sequence continues at coordinate 5,012,002 of NZ_CP034338.1, forward strand.
CACCTGGCAATCCGTTACCGCGATATCAGCTGGATCCACCACACCGGCAGCACCTCGGCCCATGTCGCCTGGCGAGACCTCACATGAGCGCTCGTCAAGGTAACTATCCGCTGGGGCTCGACTATTGGGATGTAAACCAGGCCGCTACGCGCCTGACTGCGTTCGCCTGCACGGTCAGTGCACGGCATTTGAGCCATGGCATGGGTCGGATGCAGTTCAATCGGGAGATTGCCTATTTCTCCAAACAGGTTATGGACAAAGTGGCTCTGCGTGAACTGAGCCCAGAGGACGGGTTGAAGTTGCTCAGGGCGGAGGAAGTGAGCCTACGGGGCCAGGCTGAGACGTTGGGCCTGCAGGCCATTGGGCTAGTTGGTGGAGTCAGCCAGATGGCAGCGGGCGCAGGCGCCTGCGCGACAGGCCCCCTCTTATGCACTTTTTTTGGGGCGCCTATGCTCGCCCACGGTGCAAACAACGTTTACGAAAACGCGAGCAATATGTGGAACAAACGAAGCGATACCGTCGGCCCTGTTCGCAAGGGGTATCAACATATCGCCAGTGAACTGGGACATGGCGAAAGAGAGGGTAATATTGCCTATTACACAGCAGATCTGGGTATGGCCGGGTACGGTGTGTTTTTTCGAAAACTACTGAAGCCAGGAGCGTGGCGCCTCTACAAATATCATGACGTTGACCGAGCGCGAGCATTCCGCGTGATGGGGCATCATACACTGCTTCTGGAAGGAGTTATCAGCGGGTTAACGAGCTACCAATTGATTTTAGAGCACTTCCGAAAATGATAATTGCACTGTCCGCATTTATCATAATTGATATTACTGCCTCATTAAAACTCAAATCTTACCTGGCACATGATAATTGCTCCTGGCCTGGTGCAATTTTCGGCTACTTCTATAACACGCTGATCGGAGCACTATATCTCTACATGGCCATCCACAATAAGTTCCTATTGGTGCTTGACATCACAGAACTGTACGCAAGGCTTTGGCCCGTTTCATTTTCATTCTGCTTCTTCATGGTGTTTTTTCATTGCTGGGCATTTCCGGCGAATTTCAAAGAATGACCCATGGAAACTTGGATTGTGAGGTGCTAGAGGAAAATAGCCATCAACGGAAACTCATAAGCTTGGCCTATCGAGACTGCCCGGCAGTCTCGATAAGTGTTGGCCTTTACTTGCCTTGGCCAGCCCGCTCAGGATCCCCACGGTGCTGCTGGCCGGGAGATCACCCTCCATTTCAGCTTCGGTGATCAGGTGCCTGATGCAGCCAGATGCACCAATGGGTCAAAGAGTATTTTCGCGAATGATTTTTGCACTTGCACTTTTTGTCGTATCAGACATATGCGCCTCAGTCATCTTGAGGCGCCACGCTGTTCAAAACCCTCACTCACTAGCCGCCGCCATCATAAGCTACATCTACAACACAGCAACTGCAGGACTTTACTTGCACTTGATCACGCACAGAAGCTTTTTTGATTTTCATAGACATCGAAGAGACCTACATGAATTTCCGAGGTTTGATTTTCTTTTCATCAATATTCATGGTTCTCTTCCACTGCTGGGCGTTTTCAGGAAGTGCTAAAAAATAGCCCATCACTTGCTGAGACCTACCATAAGCGCCGCAGCGGCGAACCACCGCTCCTAGGACAAGGCATGTCCGACATATTATCCAGTGTCAGCCTGCGGTATGGATGCAGACGGCAGAATTCGACGTGCTACGTGATTATAGAAAACCCTGCCGACATGCCCAGCGTGTCCCCGGCCTCAGCACTTTATCAGGCAGTAACTTACCGCCAGCAAACATGTCCCTAGGGTGTTGGCCCAAAATGACAGTTGCAGACAGCGCTTTAAAAAAATCGGAACAGTCCGATAATCGTATTCACTCAACCAGCCATGACGAATGCCAAATTTTGGCCAGACCACACCAACACTTACGCCCGCGACAATCACCACACGCGAGCGGAGTGTCAATGTACCCCATAGTTTCCGATCATCTTCCAAACCACGACTATTCTTGAATGCCTCGCACAGAGCAGAAAAATGCTGCGTACCTGCAACCAGCCACGTCGCGAACATTCCGACTATGATAATTAGCGTGGGCACCAACAATAGAATCAACTTTGCAGCAACAGGCCAATTGGCGGGATCAGTCATAGATGACTCCATGAATGAACTCTCCCAACGCCTCGCCTCCAGCGCCCCCCCCTGAACTACCAGCAAAGGATCCAGCACCAACAACGGCGACACCACAAATAGCTCTGCCATGGGGAGTGAAACGACAGACCGCCTTGATTGCATAACCTCCCAAGGTTGCTCCTAAAGATCCACCCAATAAACCACCGGTGAAACTGCCTGTCTCAGTGAACCTAATCCGTTTGCACGTTTCGGTCTCCCCCGCCCGGCACGCCTCGTAGATCTTCATGTACGACGAAGTCGCCCCCACCCCCACCGCCACATGCCCGCCGTACTTGAGGTACTTGGTCATCTTCGCCACCTCATCCAGGTGCGTCGCATACCCAGGGATCGCCCCCGGCGCGCCGGCCTTCGACCAGTGATGCACCAGGCTCTTGGTCGAGATCCCCAGCCCCCGGCGCAGGTCCTCGTGCTGCCCCAGGTTCAGGTACTTGCCGAGAAACGCGCTGCGCAGCTGTGCGTTCAGCTGGCCATACAGCGCCTTGCGCTCGGCGAAGAACTGCGGGCTGTTCAGGTGCCGGTGCGCAACGAACTCGCGCTGGTGCAAACGCTCGATGCCTTTGAGCGTGTCTTCCACCTGCCCCAGCCCCCGCGACAGCATGTCCTTGCCCACCCCCATCGACTGGCTCGCGCCGTTGAGCACACCAGCGATCTCGGCCATGTGTCGCATCATGAAGTCGGCTTCTTCGGTGCTGAGCTGCGCCAGCGACGCCCGGGCACTACGGGCCGCTGCCATCAACTCGGCTTCTTCGCGAGTGCAGGCGTAGCTGTGCTCGGGGGCGCCAAGCACGAATAGCTCGCCCGCCTTGAAGCCCTGGTCGAAGGTGGGGTTGAGCCGACGCACCAGCGACAGCGGCAGGTTGCCCGGCAGCGCGGCCAGCTGTTGCAGCACCTGCTCGCCGGTCATGCTGCGCGGCACGATGTAGAAACCGGGTTGCAGCCCTGCAGGGGTCGCCATGGCGACTTGTGGGGTGGGTGTGGCGCGTTCAGCAGCCACCGGTGAAGTGACAGGCGCCTTGGCCGGGTCGGCCTGCGAGGATGCGATCAGGCGGTTGCTGCCCAACGGGCAGCCACAGCGCACGCGGGCGCCGTCGACGACGGTGGGTACGCCATCCTGGAGGAAGCGCTGTTCGCCGTCGATGAGGGTGCCCACCTGTCCGCACTTCGGGCAGGCGGTGGTCTGGTCGCCTTCGAGCAGCCAGGCGCGGCCATTCACGTTACCCGCTGCGCGGTCTCCGATGCAGGTGGCGCCGGTGGTGGTGCGGTCGCCCACCAGGCCCTGCCCCTTGCCGAAAATCACGATGCGATAGGTCATGGGCGGTCACCTGCGGCGATGCCCTTGAAAGGGTTGCGGGTCATGCGGCCTTTCCTTTGTACGCAGAAAACGCCGAACGCTAGCAGCTTGATGACGCCTCCGACGGCACCGGAAGCGGATCGAGAAACGTCCTACAGCAACAGCAGAACACTCACTCGAACATGCCTTGTTCTGGAGACAGTCCTCCGCAACAGTGGGTTGTTATGTATCAGAAGGTCAGGCCCACCTGGCATCCCATTCACAAGGCCAGTGCAACGGCAGCAGCGCCACCACGATGCAGCGTCACGACCTTGGCACATCGAGACTGCCCGGCAGTCTCGATAAGTGATGGGTTTACTTGCCTTGGCTCATTCCCGACTCCATGTCATCGATCAGCCCCTTGGCCAACCCGCTCAGGATCCGCGCGGCGCTGCCGGCCAGCAAATCACCCTCCATTTCAGCTTCAGTAGTCAGGTGCCTGATGCAGCCAAGCAGCGCGGACAGCTCGCCGAAGGCATGTTCGAACGGGATGCCCGGCTTGATGCAGAACAGGTCCAGGCAGGTGGTGCTGCCCTCGGTCGGGCCGTAGAGGCTTTTATCGCTCATGGGCGGCCCTCTTGGACTTGGCGTGGTTGATCAGGGCGATCACCAATTGCGTGAGGACCGAGGCGTTGTCCAGCAGGATGTCCGAACGCAGCTCGGGAGGACAATCGGCGTAGGCGTGGACGGTATCGACGAGGGGGTCCATCAACGTGGCGGCATGGGCCATGGCCTGCTCGGCGGTGAGGTCGTTGATGATGGTGATGAAAGGAATCGGATACGGTGGATCGGGGACGATCTTTTTCATAGTTGTCACTCTCTGAAAGTAGTTTTCATGAGCAACCACCGACATCCTTCTCACAGACAAGGGTGGCAGCCGTACGCGAGGTGAGAAGACCGTGTTCAGAGCACCACGGCCAGACCGGAGTCTGCACGCGCACGGCTGCCATAACAGGCGGCCTGCTACTGAAAACACCACGGGCTTCTCACACCCGGTCGCCAAATGTGACGACCCAGCGACGTTACCCCCGAGGTATTTCCCAGCCAATGCAGAGCCTTCCGACAGGCGCGTAGGATAGGTCCCAAGCGCTGGCCGATTGAAGTATTTGGTTTCAGATTCGGAAATGTCTTACGCCTTCTGGCCTGCCCCCACGCTGACCGTGCCAACGCGATTTCGCGCCATGCCAACAAGGCGGACCAGGTGATGGCACAGGAGAGACTGGCCCGAAACAAACTGTGGGAGCGGGTTTACCCGCGAAGCGCCGCGCGGGCGGCGCTCGATCTTGAGAACGCTGCAAGGCTACCGTCATGCACCTGGTGGCCCTCATGCGATTTCAAGACAGGCCCTTGGGCGTCACACCGCTGGCCCTGGGGAATCAGGATTGGGTAATGGCCACCAGTTGCATGGCGGAAGATTGGGTGAGGGCCACCAGGTGCCAGGCGAAAGCTTTGCAGCGCCTATGAGATCGAGCGCCGCCCGCGCGGCGCGTCGCTGGCAAGCCAGCTCCCACATTTGTTTCGGGCCAATTAGTCCTGCGAAGGTACCGCTGCCCGCCTTGGCGCATGTCTCAAGTCGGGCGAGGCGCCAGTGGTGCCCACCTCAATACCAAGTCGAACCAACAAGGCGGACAGTGGTGAAATCACAGGAGTAACTGTCCCGAAACAAATGTGGGAGCTGGCTTGCCAGCGATGCGCCGCGCGGGCGGCGCTCGATCTTCAGAGCGCTGCAAGGCTACCGTCATGCACCTGGTGGCCATCATGCGGTCTCAAGACAGGCTAATGGGCGTCACACCTAGGATTTGGCAATAGCTCTCCCACATCTGTTTCGGCCAGTCATGCCTGTTGTCTCACCGCCGCTCGCCTTGCGAAAGGGCCGCAAAGCGGCCCCGGCCATAACCCTCAGAACCCCATGCTAAAGCTCACCGTCACCCCATGGTCGCGGGCATCATTGGACAGCTGCCCGGAATACCCGATGCCCAGCTTGCCACTCTCGCCCACCGCCAGGTCCAACCCGGCCTCGACCACCGCCGCATCCTTGGCAATCGGCACACCCGAGCTACTGAAACCTGCCCCGCCTTCGATAAACCGCAGGTCGGCGTCGGGCTTGGTGTCGCCGAAGGCATGCCGCCAGCCCAACGACGCGCGCGGGGTGATGGCGGTGCCGTTGGCCAGCTCGATACGCTTGCCGGCGCGCAGGCCCAGGGTGGAATAGGTCACGTCCTGATCGACGCTGCCCTCCAGCCGCCCTGCCCCGCCCTTCTCATGGGCGGTATCGCTGTCGTACTTGACGTAGGCCAGCCCGGCGAACGGCTCCAGGGCAATGCCGCCGGCATCGATGGCGTAGCCCACTTCGCCGAACACCTGGGCGCTGCGGGCCTTGTACTTGGCCTTGAGGCGGTCGTTGTAGGCGCCCACCTCGACGTCACGCTTGGTGTCGATGTCGTGCCAGCTGTAGGCCACGCCCAGGCGGGCAGCGAAGGCGTCCAGCTGGTAGCCCAGGTAGGTGCTCAGGTGGTAGCTGTCGACCGAAGCATCCGAACGGCGCTGGTGCGCATCGATGCTGGAGTTGGTGTAGCCGGCGGCAACGCCGACCTTCCACTGCTCGTCCAGCGCCCGGTCGACACCGAGCATGAAGCCCTGCAGCTCGCGATCGACACTGGCGTGGCTGCTGCTGCCATCGAAGTCGCCCCAACCGCCAAGGGCGCGGATCCAGCCGACGGCCTGGCCCTGGCAACCTTCGCTGGTGAGCTGCTGGTTGGCGCTGGGGGCCAGGGTGCGGCGCGGGTCGTCCTGGCGGCTGCAGTCGGCCTGGCGCAGGCGGTCGTTGACCGCTTCGCGAACGTAGCGCGAGTCCTCGATCAGCACGCTGGCCGTGCTGGCGTGGATCTCGCCGGACAGGCTGTCGAACGCCGCCCGGGCCTGCGCCGCGCTCATTGGCAGGATATTGCCGGTCAACTCGGCTGGCGCGCCCGGGCCGCTGAGGGCGGTTGCCACGCCACGCTGGTTGCCGGTGTAAGCGACCCCGGCAAAGCCAGTGCCGTTGCGGCTCAGCGACAGGGTCACCTGGTTGGCGCCATAGGCCACGGCGCTGTTGAGGAACGCCGAGTTGCTCAGGTTGGTGCTGGCGAAGGTCCCGGTGACCCCGCCCGCGGCAGTGACCACGGTGTAATGGCCACTGCCACTGAAGCCCGCCAGGTTGACCACCTGCAGGCTGCCGCCGAGGTTGGCGGTGCCGCCGACGTCGAGGTAGCTGGTCGGGTTGCCGCTGACATCGACGAGCAGGCTGCCGCTGGCGGCGTTGGTGAAGTTGCCGGTGACACTGAGTTCGCCGCCCTTGCCCGGCATTACCGTGCCTTGGTTGACCAGGCTGGCGACTGTGCCGGTACCGGTCAGCGCGGCGCCATTGGCCACGGTGACCTGCGCCGCGAGGCTGGCGCCGGGGTTGGTGGCATTGCCCACCTCAAGCACGCCCTGGTTGACGTTGAAGGCGCCGCTGAAGGCCTGGTTGCCGGTCAGCAGCAAGGTGCCGGCGCCGGTCTTGGTGGTGGTGCCGGTACCGGTCAGGTTGCCGTTGAAGGTGCCATTGGCGCCCTGGGCGAACACCAGGCTGGCGTTGTTGAGGATGTTGCCCTGCAGGCTGCTGGTATTGCCCATCAGGGTGCCGCCGCTGACCGTGGTGCCGCCGGTGTAGGTGTTGGCGCCGGCCAGTACCAGGGTGCCCGAGTCGAGCTTCTCGATACCGCCGGTCCCCACCAGCGGCGCGCTGATCAACGCCGTTGCACCGGCATCCACACGCACCGCCGCGAGGCTGCCGCCGCTGCCGTTGGTGGCGGTCAGGCTGCCATTGTTGCCGGCCACCAGTTGGTAGCCATTGGTGAGGAACTGCATGCCGGTGAACGCCTGGTTGCCGTCCACGGTTACGGTGCCGGCCTGGCCACCGAACACGGCGAACTGCGCGCCCCAGTTGTTGCTGGCGGTGCCGGTGGAGTTGGTCCAGTTGGTGGCCGAGTTCCAGGTGCCGCTGCCGCCACCGATGCTGCCGTTGGGGGTGGTCTGGCTGCCGTTCCAGAACTGCAGCGAACCGCCGGCGCCCTGCACCACCAGGTTGAGCTGGTTGGCGATGGCGGTCTGCAGGCTCAGGTCGCCCAGCACCACGCTGCCGGGGATGGCGCCGAACACCAGGCCGTTGTCGGTCAGCGAACCGCCATAGCTGAACAGCCGGTATACCCCTGGGCCGAAGCCGCCGGCGTCGGTGATGTTGAGGGTGCCGTCGACGGTCAGGTTGCCGGCCACCTGCACCACAGTGGTCGCCGCATTGGGTGCGCCAAGGCTGAAGTCCAGGGTACTGCCAGAGGCCAGGCTCAGGCTGCCCACCGACAACGGCGTGCTGCCAGGGCCTGCGGCGAGGGTGGCGCCGTTCTGGATCTGCACCGCACCGGCCAGGGTGCCGCTGCCGCTCAGGCTGGCGCCGGTGGCGACCGTGACCGTGGCGCTGTCGAGGCGGCCGTTGACCACCAGGCGCCCGGCGTTGACGTTGGTGGCGCCGGTGAGGCCGTTGTTGCCGGTGAGCAGCAGCTCGCCGGTGCCGGCCTTGGTCAGGGTACCGCTGCCGGTGAGGTTGCCGGTGTAGCTGCCGTTGGCGTTCTGCTCGAAGGTCAGTGCGGCGTTGTTGACGATGGCGCCCTTGAGGCTGTCGCTGTCGCCCACCAGGCTACCGGCGTTGATCAGGGTGCCACCGGTATAGCTGTTGCTGCCACTGAGGGTGAGCTGGGCGCTGCCGTTCTTGATCAGGCCGCCCACGCCACTGAGGTTGCCGGCCAGTTCCAGGGCGTTGCTGCCGGCAATGGCCAGGGCGCCGTTGAGCACGGCATTGTTGGCCAGGGTGACGGCGCTGTTGCTGTCCAGCGTGGTGCCGGCGGCGGCGGTCAGCACGCCGCTGCCCAGGGCGCTGTTGTTGCCCACCACCAGGGTGCCGCCGTTGAGCGCGGTGCCGCCGCTGTAGCCGTTGGCGGCATTGAGCACCAGGGTGCCGGTGTCGTACTTGGCGATGCTGCCGGTGCCATTGAGGGCGACGTTGAGGGTGGCCGTTGCGCCGTTATCGACCCGCAGGTTGGTGGTGCCGGTGGTGAGCAGCTCACCGGCGGCGCCAGCATTGAGTACATAGCCGTTGCTGACGAACTGCATGCCACCGATGCTCTGGCTGCCGTTGACGGTGACGGTACCTGGGGTGCCCTGGAACACCGCGAAGGTGTCGTTCCATGGGGTGTTGAGCACGCCGTTGGCGTCGGTCCAGTTGGTGTTGGTGGCATCCCAGGTGCCGCTGCCGCCGTCGATCACGCCGTTGGGGACGGACTGGCTGCCATCCCAGAACAGCACGTTGCTGGCCCCGCCGACCACCAGGTTGACCTGATTGGCGATGGCGGTTTGCACGGTCAGGTCGCTGGCCGGTACCGGCGTGCTGCCGATGGCCATGCCGTTGTTGACCAGGCTGCCGCCGTAGGCGAACAGGCGGTACACCCCGGCGCCGAAGCCACCGATATCGGTGATGTTGAGCGTGCCGCCGAGGGTCAGGTTGTTGGCCACGTTGACCAGTGGGGTGCTGCCGATCGGCGCACCGAGGGCGGCGTTGAAGTTGGCGCTGCTGCCAAGCACCAGGTTGCCGACGTTCAGGGTGCTGCCGCTGGCGGCGCTGAGGGTACCGCCGTTGGCCACCGCCACCGTTCCGCCAATGCTGCCGCTGCCGCCGAGGGTGGCGCCACTGGCAACGTTGACCGTGTTGCTGGCCAGGCTGCCGTTGACCACCAGGCCACCGGCCTGGACGTTGGTGGTGCCGCTGTGGCTGTTGCTGGCGCTGAGGGTCAGGGTATCGATGCCCATCTTGTTCAGGGTGCCGGTACCGCTGATGTCACCGGCGAATACGCCGCCCTGCACACCCAGGCTGTTGCCCGCGGCAATCTGGATGGCGCCGCTGCCACCGATGTCGCCCAGGGTGGTGTTGCCGTCCAGGTTGAGGGTGGCGCCGCTGCTGACATTGAGCTCGCTCTGGCTGCCCAGGGCCGTGGTGCCGATGGTGCTGAGGCTGCCGGCGAGCAGGTTGATGATGCCGCTGAAGGTGTTGTTGCCCGACAGGGTCAGGTCGGCCAGGCCGCTCTTGTTGAGGGTGCCGTTGCCGCTGAGCACGCCGGCCAGTTGCAGGTCGTTGCTGCCCAGCACGTTCAGCGTACCGCTGACGGCCACCGGATTACCCAGAGTGACCGCGCTGCTGCTGTCGAGGTTGGCGTTGCCGGTGACGCTCAGGCCACCACTGCCGAGCGCTGCGTTGTTGCCGAGCACCAGCGTGCCCGCCTGCAGCTCGGTACCACCGCTGTAGGTATTGGCGCCACTGAGCGTCAACGCCGAGGCACCGCTCTTCACCAGGCGCCCGGCACCCGCCAGGGTGCCGCCGAGGGTCAGGTCGTTGCTGCCCAGCACGTTGAACAGGCCGGCCAGGTTGAGGTTGTTGGCCAGGGTCACGGCCTGGCTGCTCTGCAGGCTGGTACCGGCAGCCGCATTGAGCGCGCCGCTACCCAGCGCCGTGTTGGAGCCGACAATCAACGTACCGCCGTTGAGCGCAGTGTTGCCGCTGTAGCTGTTGTTGCCGGCCAGCAGCAAGCTGGCGTTGCCGGCCTTGACCAGGCCGCCGCTGCCGCTGATGTCGCCATTGAGCGCCAGGTCGTTGCTGCCGGCGATGTTCAACGGCCCGGCCAGGCTGATGGCGTTGCCCAGTGCCACGGTCTTGTTGCTGTCCAGGGTGGTACCCGCCGTGGTGCTCAGCACGCCGCTGCCCAGGGCACTGTCGCTGCCGACGATCAAGGTGCCACCACTGAGGGTGGTGCCGCCGCTGTAGCTGTTGCTGCCATTGAGCACCAGGGTGCCGCTGTCGAGCTTGTTCAGCTTGCCGCTGCCGGCCAGGGCCACGTCGAGGGTGGCGATGGCCCCCGGGTCGACGCGCACGCTGGTGTCGCCGCTACTGCCGTTGACCAGGTTCAGCACACCGCCGGCACCGCCCAGCAGGCGGTAGCCGTTGCTGACGAACTGCATGCCATTGATGGCTTGCGGGCCAACCACGGTGACATCGCCGGCAGTGCCCTGGAACACCGCGAAGCTGCCGTTCCAGGCGCTGTTGGTGGTGCCGTTGAGGTCGGTCCAGTTGTTGCTGCCGGCGTTCCAGGTGCCGGTGCCGCCGTTGACCTGGCCGTTGGCGGTGGTGTCGCTGCCGTCCCAGAACAGGATGTTCTGGCCACTGGCGCTGACCAGCAGGTTGACCTGGTTGGCCAGGCTGGTCTGCAGGCTCAGGTCGCCGAGGCCGAAGCCAAAGGGCAGGTTGCCGAAATCCAGGCCGTTGTCGGTGAGCAAGCCTGCGTAGTCGAAGATCCGGTACACGCCGTTGCCGAAGCCGCCGATATTGCTGACGTTGAGCGTACCGTCGAGGGTCAGGTTGCCGCCGACGTTGAACAGTGCGGTACCGCCGGAGGCGGGCGAGCCGAGGCCGGCATCGACGATCGAGCCGCTGTTGAGCACCAGGGAGCCGAGCCCCAAGGTGCTGCCGCTTTGCCCGGCCAGGTGGCCGCCGTTGTTGATGACCACCGTGGCGTTGGCACTGCCGCTGCCGGTGAGGGTGGCGCCGCTGGCGACGGTCAGCAGGTTGCTGCCCAGGGTGCCATCGACCTTCAGGGTGCCGCCGTTGACCTGGGTGTTGTCGGCGAGGTTGCTGGTGCCGGTCAAGGTCAGGGTGCCGGTCCCGACCTTGGTCAGGCCACCGAGGCCGTTGAGGCCGCCGGCGAAGGTGTTGCTGAGGTTGTTGCTGCCCAGGCTCAGGACGCTGCCGATACCGACATCGACCTGGCCGCTGCCGGTCAGGCTGCCGAGGCTGGCATTGCCATTGAGGTTGAGCAGGCCGCTGGCGCCGACGTTGAGGGTGTCGACGTTGGCCAGCACGCCGCTGCCGAGGGTGGTAAGGGAGCCGGCCTGGATATCGACGTCGCCGGTGAAGCTCTTGACGCCAACCAGGGTGAGGTCGTCGACGCCGGTCTTGATCAGGTTGCCGGTACCACTGAGGTCACCGCTGAGGATCAGCGCGTTGTTGACGTCGAAGGTCAGGTTGGCGTTGTTGCTCAGGGCAATGGTGTTGCCCAGGGCCATGGGTGCGCTGTTGGCCAGGGCGGCATCGGCGCTGACCGAAAGGGTGCCGGTGCCCAATGCGCCACTGCTGCCCAGGGTCAGGCGCCCGGCATTGAGCTGGGTGCCGCCCTGATAGCCGTTGTTGCCGTTGAGGGTCAGGTTGCCGCTGCCGTTCTTGGTCAGCCCGGCGGTGCCGTTGAGCACACCGTTGAGGGTCAGGTCGTTGACGCCGGCGACGGTCAGGCCGGCGTTGAGGGTGACGTTGTTGGCCAGGCTGACGCTGCTGCCGGCGCTCAGGGTCGAGGCCCCGCCGACGGTCAGGGCGCCCTGCCCCAGCGCGTTGTCGTTGCCGACCACCAGTTGGCCGGCGTTCAGGGTGGTGCCACCCAGGTAGTTGTTGGCGCCATTGAGGGTCAGGGTGGCAGCGCCCGACTTGCTCAAGCCACCGACGCCATCGAGCACGCCGTTGAGGGTGAGGTCGGCGCTGCCCAGCACATTGAGCAGGCCCCCCAGGTGCACGGCGTTGCCCAGGGTAACGCCCGCGCCGCCGGCATCGAGGCTGGTATTGGCGCCGGTGCTCAGGGCACCGCTGCCCAGGGCGGTGTTGCTGCCCACCACCAGGGTACCGCCGTTGAGCGTGGTGCCGCCGCTGTAGGTGTTGTTGCCGTTGAGCGTCAGGCTGGCGGCGCCGTTCTTGAACAGGCTGTTGTTGCCCGCGACCACGCCGTTGAGGGTCAGCGCCTGGCCGCCGCCGAGGGTGAGGTTGCCGCCAGCCAGGTTGATAGCGTTGGCCAGCGCCAGCGCCAGGCTGGTATCGAGGGTGGCGGCACCGTTCACGTTCAGCGCGCCACTGCCCAGGGCGCCGGCATTGCCCAGCAGCAGGCTGCCGGCTTGCAGCGCGGTGCCGCCGGTGTAGGTGTTGTTGCCGTTGAGGATCAGTTGGCCACTGCCCAGTTTGTTCAGGCCGCCATCACCACTGATGACGCCGTTGAGGGTCAGCGCTTGGGTATTGCTGACGCCAAGGGTGGTACCGCTGCCAAGGCCGATGGCGTTGGCCACCTGCAGCACCCCGCTGCTGGCCAGTGTGCTGTTGCCGGTCACCGAAAGGTTGCCCTGGCCCAGCGCCGTGTTATTGCCCAGGGTCAGGGTACCGGCCCCGAGGGTAGTGGTGCCCTGGTAGGTGTTGGCGGCGCCGAGGGTCAGGTTGCCGGTGCCGGTCTTGCTCAGGCCACCGCTGCCGCTGATCACACCGTTCAGCGCCAGGTTGTTGCTGCCGGTCAGGCTCAGGTTGCCGTTGAGCAACACCTGGTTGGCCACGGTCAGCGCGCCGAGGGTGGCCAGGTTGGCAGCGGCGCCGACGGTGAGGGTACCGGTGCCCAGCGCTTGGTTGTTGCCCAGGGTCAGGGTGCCGGCATTGAGGGTCACACCGCCGGTGAAGGTGTTGGCGCCACTGAGGGTCAGGTTGCTGGCACCGTTCTTGGTCAGGCTGCCGGCGCCGGTGACGAGGCCGCCCAGGCCGAGGTCGTTGCTGCCGGCGATGATCAGGTTGCCCGCCAGGTTGACGGTGTTGCCGATGTTCAGCGCGGTGTTGCTGTCCAGTGTGGTGCCAGCGGCCGCGTTGAGCTGGCCGAGGCCAAGCGCGCTGGCGTTACCGAGCACCAGGGTGCCGGCATTGAGGTTGGTGTTGCCCAGGATGCCGTTGGTCCCGTTCAGGGTCAGGGTGCCACTGCCGGTCTTGGTCAGGCCGCCGACACCGTTGATGTTGCCACCCAACGTCAGGTTCTGGGCACCGGCGAGGGTCAGGTTGCCGGCCAGGTTGATCTGGTTGGCCAGGGTCACATTGGCGTTGCTGCTCAAGGTCGTGCCACCCATGGCATTCAACGCACCAGTGCCCAGTGCCGTGTTGCTGCCCACGACAAGCGTGCCGCCGTTGAGGCTGGTCATGCCCTGGTAGCTGTTGCTGCCGTTGAGGGTGAGCACGCCGCTGCCGGACTTGATCAGCCCACCGGTACCGCTCACGACGCCATTGAGGGTCAGGTTGCTGGTGCCCGGCAGGGTGAGGTTGGCGTTCAGCGCAATGCTGTTGGACAGGCTGAAATCGCCCGTGCTGGTCAGGCTGGAAGCCCCGCTGACCATAAGGCCGCCGGTGCCCAGCGCCTGAGCGTTACCCAAGGTCAGCGTGCCTGCGCCAAGGGTGGTGCCGCCGCTGTAGGTGTTGGCGTTGCCCAGGGTGAGGTTGGCGCCGCCGGCTTTGATCAGGCTGCCATTGCCCGAGACGATGCCGGCCAGGCCAAGGTCGGCACTGCCGGCCACGGTCAGCGCGCCGTTCAGGGTGAAGGCGTTGCCGAGGGTGACGGCGGTGTTGCTGTCCAGGCTGGTGCCCGCTGCGGTGCTGACCGAGCCGGTGCCCAGGGCGGTGTTGCTGCCAACGACCAGCGACCCGCCGTTGAGCAGGGTGCCGCCGGTGTAGCTGTTGGCACCGTTGAGCACCAACGTGCCGCTGTCGAGTTTGGCCAGCTGGCCGCTGCCGGACAGGCCAACATTGAGCGTTGCGGTGACGCCTGGGTCGACACGCACAGCGAAAGCGCCGTTGCTGCCGTTGACCAGGTCCAGGCCACCGGCGCCGATCAGGCGGTAGCCGTTGGTGACGAACTGCAGGCCGGTGGCGGCCTGGGTGCCGACCACGGTGACGTCGCCCGCAGTGCCCTGGAACACGGCGAAGTCGGCGGCCCAACTGCCGTTGAGCACCCCGTTGACGTCGGTCCAGTTGGTGTTGCTGCCATTCCAGGTGCCGGTGCCACCGTCGATCACACCGTTGGGCACGCTCTGGCCACCATCCCAGAACTGCACGGTGCTGGAGCCGCCGCCCACCAGCAGGTTGATCTGGCTGCCGATCGAGGTCTGCACCTGCAGGTCGCCTGGCAACATGGCGCCAGGCACCGTACCCAGTACCAAGCCGTTGTCGACCAGGGCGCCGGTGTAATCGAACAGGCGGTAGATGCCCACGCCGAAGCCGCCGATATCGGTGACGTTGAGGGTGCCGTCCAGGGTCAGGTTGCCATTGACGTTGACCAGCGCGGTGCCGCCGGTGGACGGCCCGGCCAGGCCGAAATCGAGGATCGAGCCGCTGTGCAGGGTCAGCGAGCCGGTACTCAGGGTGGCGCCGCTGTTGGCCAGCAGGTGCGCGCCATTGGCGATGTCCACGGCGCCCACCAGGCTGCCGGTGCCGCCCAGGCTGGCACCGCTGTTGACCTGCACGTTGGCGCTGGCCAGCGCACCGCTGACGTTGAGCAGGCCGCCATTGACCGTGGTGTTGCCGGCCAGCACGTTGACGCCCGACAGCTCCAGGCTGCCGCTGCCGTTCTTCACCAGCCCGCCCACGCCAGCCAGCACGCCGCTGAAGACGTTGTTGAGGTTGTTGCCGCCCACGCTCAGGTTGCCGCCACCGGCCACGTTCACCGTGCCGGCGCCGCTCAGGCCACCGACGGTGGCACTGTTGCCGAGGTTGAGGCTGGCACCGGCGCCGACATTGAGCGCCGAGGCATTGCCCAGGGCGCCAGTACCGACGGTGGTCAGGCTGCCGCCGAGCAGGTCGATGGCGCCGCTGAAGGTGTTGTTGCCGGCCAGTGTCAGGTCGGACAGGCCGTTCTTGATCAGGCCGCCGGTGCCACTGACCACCCCGCTCAGGGTGAGGTCGTTGCTGCCGCCCAGGGTCAGGTTGGCACCCAGCCCGATGTTGTTGCCGAGGTTGAGCACGGCGCTGTTGTCGAGGCTGGCGGCACCGGTCACGTTCAAGGCGCCACTGCCCAAGGCGTTGCCGTTGCCGATGACCACGCCACCGGCATTGAGGGTAGTGCCACCGGTGTAGGTGTTGACGCCATTGAGGGTCAGGGTGGCAAGGCCGTTCTTGATCAACTGCCCTGCCCCGCTGAGCACGCCGCCGAGGGTCAGGGCGTTGCTGCCGCCCAGGGTGAGGTTGGCGTCGAGCGCGACGTTGTTGCCCAGGCTGATGGCGCTGCTGTTGTCCAGGCTCGCCGCGCCGCCCACGGTCAGGGTACCGGTGCCGATCGCACTGCCGTTGCCCAGCACCAGCCCGCCGGCGTTCAGCAGGGTGCCACCGGCGTAAGTGTTGAGTCCGCCGAGGGTGAGCGTGGTGCTGCCGTTCTTGATCAGACGGCCGGTGCCGTCGATCACGCCATTGAGGTTGAGGTTGTTGCTGCCGGCCAGGGTGAGGTCGGCGTCGAGGGTGATGGCGTTGCCGACACTGACGGCGGCGTTGGTGTCGAGGCTGCCAGCGCCGGCCACGGTCAGTTTGCCTACGCCCAAGGCGGCGCCGTTGCCCAGCACAAGGCCACCGGCATTGAGGGTGGTGCCACCCAGGTAGGCATTGGGGCCGGACAGGGTCAGGGTCGCGCTGCCATTCTTGACCAGGCTGCCGGCACCGCTGATCAGGCCGCCGAGGCCGAGGTTGGCACCACCGCCGATGGTCAGGGCGCCGGCCAGGTTGACGGCATTGCCGAGGTTGACCGCGCTGCTGGCATCCAGGCTGGTGCCGGCGGCGGCATTGAGCGCGCCGCTGCCCAGCGCGGTGTTGCTGCCAACCACGATGCGCCCGGCGTTGAGGTTAGTGGCGCCGATGTAGGTGTTGGCACCGTTGAGGGTCAGGGTGCTGGTGCCGTTCTTGGTCAGGCCGCCGACGCCGGCAACCACACCGCCAAAGGTGAGGTCGTTGCTGCCGGCCAGGTTGAGGTTGCCCGCCAGGTTGAGGTTGTTGGCCAGGCTCAGCCCGGCCACGCTGCTGTCGAGGGTGGTGTTGGCGGCGGCATTGAGCGCGCCGGTGCCGAGCGCGGTGTTGCTGCCAAGCACCAGGGTGCCGGCGTTGAGCGTGGTGCTGCCGCTCTGGGTGTTGTTGCCGCTGAGGGTCAGGCTGCCTGCGCCGTTCTTGATCAGCCCGGCGCTGCCGCTGAGGTTGCCGGCCAGGGTGAGGTTGTTGGCACCGGCGAGGGTCAGGTTGCCACCGAGCAGGACCGCATTGTTCAGGGTCATCGCGCCGCTGTTGACCAGGGTCGACGCGCCGCCGACGCTCAGGGCGCCGGTGCCCAGGGCTGCCGCGCTGTCCAGGGTCAGCGTGCCGGCGTTGAGGGTCAGGCCGCCGCTGAAGGTGTTGGCACCGCCCAGGGTCAGGTTGCTGCTGCCGTTCTTGATCAGTGCGCCGGTGCCGCTGATCACGCCGCCCAGGGTGGTGGCGCTGGTGCCGAGCAGGCTCAGGGTGTTGGCGCCGAGGTTGATGGCGTTGCCCAGGTTGACCGCCACACCTGCGTCAAGCCCGGCATTGCCGCCCAAGGTCAGCGCACCGGTACCCAGGGCGTTGTTGTTGCCAAGGGTCAGAACGCCGGCATTGTGGGTGGTGCCGCCGCTGAAGGTGTTGTTGCCATTGAGGGTCAGCCCGGCGCTGCCGTTCTTCACCAGTGCGCCGGTGCCGCTGATCACCCCGCCCAGGGTGGTGGCGCTGGTGCCCAGCAGGCTGAGGGTGTTGGCGCCGAGGTTGACGGCGTTGCCCAGGCTGACTGCGGAGCTGGCATCGAGGCTGGCGTTGCCGCCCAGGGTCAGCGCGCCGCCGCCCAGGGCATTGTTGTGACCGACGGTGAGCTTGCCGGTGTTCAGCGTCAGTCCGCCGCTGAAGGTATTGTTGCCATTGAGCGCCAGGTCCGCGGCGCCGTTCTTGACCACTGCACCGGTGCCGCTGATCACCCCGCCCAGAGTGGTGGCGCTGGTGCCCAGCAGGTTGAGGGTGTTGGCGCCCAGGTTGATCGCATTGCCCAGGCTGACCGCGGTGCTGGCATCGAGGCTGGCGTTGCCGGTCAAGGCCAGGGCTCCGGTGCCCAGCGCGGCACTATTACCGACGGTAAGCTTGCCAGCGGCCAGGCTGGTGCCGCCGCTGTAGGTATTGACGCCGTTGAGGGTGAGGTCGGCGGCGCCGTTCTTGACCAGGCTGCCAGTGCCGCCGATCACGCCACCCAGGGTGAGTGCGTTGTTGCCCGTCAAGGTCAGGGCACTGCTGCCCAGGTTGATGGCGTTGCCCAGGGACATCGCCGCCGTGGTGTCCAGGCTGGCGTTGCCGGTGAGGCCCAGGGCTCCCGTGCCCAGGGCGTTGCTGTTGCCCAGGGTGAGCGTGCCGTTGGCCAGGGTGGTGCCACCGCTGAAGGTATTTATACCGTTGAGGGTCAGGTTGCCGCTGCCGTTCTTGACCAGTGAGCCGGTACCGCTGAGCACACCGCCCAGGGTCAGGGCATTGCTGCCAGGCAGGCTGAGGGCGGCGTTGAGTGTCACGGCGTTGTTCAGCACCAGCGGCACGCTGCCTTGCAGGCTGCCGGCGCCGTTGACGGTGAGCCCGCCGGTGCCAAGCGCCGCAGCGCTGGTCAGGTTGAGGCCGCCGGCGGCCAGGGTGGTGCCGCCGCTGTAAGTGTTGGTGCCGCCGAGGGTGAGCAGGCCGGCGCCGGTCTTGGTCAGCCCGCCAACACCACTGACCACGCCGCTGAGGGCCATGTCGGTGGCGCCGCCGACGTTCAGGCCGGCGTTCAGGGTCAGCGCGTTGCTCAGGTTCAGCCCGCCAACGGTGCCTGCCAGACCACCGCCATTGACGGTAATGGCACCACTGCCGAACGCGCTGGAATTGTCAAAGTTGACCTGGCCGCCATTCAGGGTGGTCAGGGTGGTGCCGTTGAGCACTTGGCCGAGCAAGCTCCAGGTGCCGCTGTCGACGATCAGCCGGCTGAAGTTGATGTAGTTGCTGGCGTTGATGGTGCCGCTGCCACTGGTGCCGCTGCCGCCGCCGATGGCGTTTTGCAGCGCCAGGGTGTTGGTACCGCCGGCGCCGCCGTCGATCTTGCCCGCTGCCGCGTAGGCGAGGTTGGGGTTGCTGGTGACCAACAGGGCCACGCCGACGCCCAGCCCCGCGCCGACACTGGAACCGGTGATGGCGTTGAAGCGGTTGGTGCTGTTGGCGCCCATCGACAGGCTGCCGGTGAGGGTGCCGGCGTTGGTGAAGGTGTTGCCTGCCGCAGAGGCCTCGAAGGCTGCACGGCCGAGAATGGTGCCGGTGTTGGTGAAGTTCACCGTGCTGCCGCCGGTGACGGCGATCACCGGGGTGTCCTCGCTCACCAGGGTCAGGCTGGCCAGCGCCGAGGAGCCGATGCTGCCGGCGTTGGTAATGGTGGTGGTGCCACCTGCACCGTTGCGCGCATCCAGCGCCATGCCCGTGAGGTTCAGCAGGTTCGCGCCAAGCAAGGCACCGGTGCCCTTGATCACGCCCGTGGCGTTGTTGTTGATGTTGAGGGTGCTGCCGGTGCCGGTGTTGCCGATCAGCACCGCACTGGACTGAATGCTCAGCAACCCCAGCAAGGTCGGGTCGATGGTGCCGGAGTTGTTCAAGGTGTTGTTGTTGCCGGCCAGCGACAACGAGGTGCCGCCCACGCCCAGCAGCGTCCCCAGGCTGGCGCCTGGGTTGACGTTGACCGTGAGGCCACTGCCGCCGTTGGTATAGCTCGGCGCCAGCGGGTTGGCCGCGCCGTTGCAGGTGATGATGGACCCCGCCGCGCTACAGACGGCCAGCGCCTGTTCACTGTTGAGGGAAAGGGCCATGCCCCCGACAACCAGGCTGACAGCCAGGGACAATTGCGAAAGACGGGCAGGCAAACGGGCGGCGACACTTCTGTCCACGGAGAGCTCCTTCGTGGATCAGGTCATTCAGTCCTTGAATACGTGTATCGCGGTGATGCAGGAGCGCGACATACGCCGGCCGAAACGCCTGACCCTGGCTACAAGTTCCTTTGTGGAAATGTGTAGCCGCTCAAGCACGGACAGCACGCCGCTTGGGGCGGTCAAATGGTGTTAATACTATTTCGAGGCAGTACGAACTACGCGGGTTGCAGCGCAGTGGCGATTGGATCCATCCGACAAGCGGTCATGGCCAATCGCCAGAATGTGACCGCTTCACCGTTTCGCCTGGGCCTCAGGCAACCTCGGCGCCGTCGTCCGGCCAATGCGGCTCGTTGGCGCCAGGCGGTGTCAGGGGTGGCAGGCCGTAGGCCGCACGGGCGTCGTCGCAGCTGGGGTTGTGCACGCCATGCTCCCAGGATGCTTCGAATTCACGGCAGGGGCTCGAGCGGTTCTCGTAGATGCCGCAGGCGACCTGCTTGCCGATCTCGCCGCCCAGGCTGGTACAGCGGCAGGGCTTGGCGTCGGTGCCGATCATGGCGACGCGGGTGGGGTTGATCTGCACCACCAGGTCGTCGGGCACCAGGCCGCCGGCCGATTGGCATTCACCCCAGAAGAAAGACACACGAAAGTAGCCGCAGCAGGCGCCGCAGGTCAGGCAAGGGTTCTGTTCGGACATGATGACCAGGGAGGGAGGTTGTTGTTATCGGGGCGAGCGCCCGCGGCGCTATTTGTAATCCAGGCGCGACTGGCTGAGAAGAGGGGGAATGAAAAAAAGATCGCCGCTGATCGGCGTAAACGCATCGCGGGGCAAGCCCGCTCCCACGCCGAGCATACCTTGCGTGGGAGCGGGCTTGCCCCGCGATCAGGCCTGGCCTGCTTACTTGCTGGTCAGCCCATCGGCGCGGAACATCTGGCGAATGCCGCGAATGGCCTGGCGAATACGGTCCTGGTTCTCGATCAGGGCGAAGCGCACGTGGTCATCGCCGTAGTCGCCAAAACCCACGCCTGGCGATACGCAGACCTTGGCTTCGGCCAGCAGCTTCTTGGAAAACTCCAGCGAACCCAGGTGTGCGTACTGTTCGGGGATCTTGGCCCAGACGTACATCGACGCTTTGGGGTTCTCGACCATCCAGCCCATCTCGTGCAGGCCCTTGACCAGCAGGTTGCGGCGCTGGCGGTACTGCTCGGCGATGTCGCGCACGCACTGCTGGTCGCCTTCCAGGGCGGCGATGGCCGCCACCTGCAACGGGGTGAAGGTGCCGTAGTCGTGGTAGCTCTTGATGCGTGCCAGGGCGCTGACCAGCTCCGGGTTGCCGACCATGAAGCCGATCCGCCAGCCGGCCATGTTGTAGCTCTTGGACAGGGTAAAGAACTCCACCGCGATGTCCTTGGCCCCCGGCACCTGCATGATCGACGGCGCCTTCCAGCCGTCGTAGACGATATCGGCGTAGGCCAGGTCGTGCACCACCAGCACGTCGTACTGCTTGGCCAGGGCCACCACGCGCTCGAAGAAATCCAGCTCGACGCACTGGGCAGTGGGGTTGGACGGGAAGCCGAGGATCATCATCTTCGGCTTGGGGATCGACTCGCGGATCGCCCGCTCCAGCTCGTTGAAGAAGTCCACGCCCGGCACCAGCGGCACCGAACGCACCTGGGCGCCGGCGATCACCGCGCCGTAGATGTGGATCGGGTAGCTGGGGTTGGGCACCAGCACGGTGTCGCCCTGGTCGAGGGTGGCGAGCATCAGGTGCGCCAGGCCCTCTTTCGAGCCGATGGTGACGATGGCTTCGCTCTCCGGGTCGATCTCGACCTCGTAGCGGTCCTTGTACCAGTTGGAGATGGCCCGGCGCAGGCGCGGGATACCGCGCGAGGTGGAATAGCCATGGGTGTCTTCACGCTGGGCGACCTGCACCAGCTTCTCGACGATGTGCGGCGGGGTGGCGCCATCGGGGTTGCCCATGCTCAGGTCGATGATGTCCTCGCCACGGCGGCGGGCAGCCATCTTGAGCTCGGCGGTGATGTTGAAGACGTAAGGGGGCAGACGATCGATGCGCGCGAAACGGCGCGGCGAACCTGGATTGGCCATGGTTTCCTCTGGAGACGTAAGCGCCCGGAACCGTCCGAGCGACGTTGGCCGCCGCGGCGGCCGAATCAGAAGATAATCCCGCCAAGTAAATTTCGCAAAGGATAATTTTCTGTTTTTTTAAAACTTTTCAGGCGCATAGATTGAAAAACCAGAAAATTCAAAATTGACGAGTCCCTGTGGGAGCGGGTTTACCCGCTCCCACAGGCAGGTCAATGAATCAATAAACCTGCACCCGCCACAACTCACGCGAAGCCGAGGCGGCGCTCATGGGCAGGCGCCCGTGCAGGGTCCGGTAATTGTCGATCA
Organism: Pseudomonas oryziphila; assembly: GCF_003940825.1. Lineage (NCBI taxonomy): Bacteria > Pseudomonadati > Pseudomonadota > Gammaproteobacteria > Pseudomonadales > Pseudomonadaceae > Pseudomonas > Pseudomonas oryziphila. The sequence continues at coordinate 5,033,812 of NZ_CP034338.1, forward strand.
GCACCAGGTCGCCCGCCGCCCATTCATGGGCGATCAGGCACTGCGGGTCGTACACCAGCCCGTCGAGCTGTTCGATCAACTGACGCTGATAGGCCTCGTCACCGCCCTGCACCTGCTGCTCGAGGGTCTGCAGCGACGACTCGCACCCTTCCTGGTAACGCAGCACCGGCTCGCCCGTGCGCGGGTCGCGGTCCACCAGCGGATAGGTACGTGGCGAGCCGCCGAAATAGGTCATGCGCGTGTAGTAGGTGATGTCGACCTCCTGCCATTGCCGGGCCACCTTGAGCCCGACCTGACGCAGGGCGTTGCGGCTGTCGACGATGGTGGTCTGCCCTTCCCCGGGTTGCGGCGGCGTCTTGCAGTAGAGCATGAAGGTATGGGCGCAGAACTTGGGGTCGCGCTGCACCAGCGGGTCGCTGTCGGGCAGCAGGTTGAGGTCCCAGTGCAGCGGCGTCTTCTCCAGCGAATGCACCACGCCCTGGGGCTGCTCGGCCGGCTTGACCACGTGCACCTCGCCAAAGGCCCAGCGGTAGATGGTGCCGAAGCGCGCGCAGTCGGCGGCGAAGTTGCCCTGGTCGGGATATTCGCAGCCCTTCAGGCAGACGAAGCCGAAACTGCGCACCAGCGCCTGCAAGGTCTCGGTGGCCAGCCGTTGTGGCCCCTCCCCCGCGGGGGCGCTGACCACCAGGCCGAACAGCGGCAGTTTCTGCAGCTCGAAGCGGTAACCCTCCAGCGCCTCGCCGGTGGTTTCATGCAGCAGCCACGGCCGTCCTTGCCAGGTCACCTGCACATGCCGAGCGTTGTCGATCTCGGCACGGCCACGCAGCGACTGGCCGCCATCGAGCTGGCGCACCGGCACCGCGTGCCAGGGGCTGACGACATGGCTCAACCCCTCGGCCAGGGCCAGGGTGAACTTGGGCCCGGCGTTGTCGTACTGGTGCACCGACAGGCGAATGTGCTCGGGGAAGAAGCGATCGACCGCCGCATTGAGCGCTTGCCCGCGCAGCATCATCTGGTAGGCCTTGTGGGAGAGCTGGCGCAGATGCTCGTCCTGATCCTGGCCGGGCTCGCAACACAGGCGCAAGTCGTTGTACAGGTGGCTGCACAGCTTGTCGTGGCTGCGGGCCAGGGTTTCGTCGCCCTGGCAGTGCTCGATCAACGCCTCGACGTTCTTCCACGGCAGGCGAGCCTGCTTGACCAAGGTCGCGCGCAGCGCCTCGGGGCTGCTGGCCTGGGGGAACAGGTCTTCCATGCTCACCCAGCGGATGCAGTGGGTGACGTACAGGCTGCGCAGGGCCTGGTTGTAGGCGCGGCGTACCTCGTCGGGCACGCCGACGATGTCGTTGAAGGTGGTGCCATCGCTGAGGATGGCGATCTCGCAACCCGGTGCGTGCAGCGCGGCGATCTCCTGGCCGAGGCGGTCGAGACGCTCGATGGCCATCACCTCGCCGTAGTCCGGCAGCACGCCGAAGGTTTTGTCGCGATCGTTCGGCGATTTGCAGGGGAAACCCGGCAGCACCATGCGCAGCGGCTCGCCACGTTCGAAGCAGCGGGCCAGGCTCTGGGCCAGGTGCGCCTTGCCGCTGTCGGCGAAGCGATCGCCCTCGGCCTTGAGCAGATAACCGTCCAGCACCTGGCTGACGGCTGCGATCCAGCTGTCTTGATCATGCATCTGTGTGTCGTCCTTTGATGGTGTTACAACGAGCCGGCCAGTTCCATGGATTGGCTCAAGGGGGGAACAGCTGTGGGGCGCAAGGCCGCGAGCAACTGGTCGGGGGTCTGGCAGTACAACTGCGGGCCGTGGGCACGCAGCGTCTCGGGCTCGCCATAACCCCAACCTGCGGCGACCACCGGCATGCCGGCAGCGTGCGCCGTCAGCAGGTCGATAGGCGTGTCGCCGACGAACAGGCAATGCACGGGTGCCACGCCGAGCCGCTCGGCAGCCAGCAGCGCGGTATCAGGAGCGGGTTTGAGCGGCTGCCCCGGTTGGTGCCCCAAGACCGCGCCAAAGGCCGTGGTCGGCAGCAGCCGCTCCAGCACTTGCAGGGCCAGGACGTGGGCCTTGTTGGTGACCACGGCGATGGGCAAGCCGCGCGCTGCAAGGGTTTCGAGCAGCCGATCGATCCCGGCATAGGGGCGCGAGTACTGCACCAGGTGCTGACGGTAACAGGCGCTGTAGTCAGCCAGCAGGCGCCCGGCGTCCGATGCCCCCTGCTCCAGCGCCACCTGTTCGATCATCGCCGCCACGCCACCGCCGACCAGGGCGCGCACGCGTGCCTCGGGCAGCGCGGCCAACTGGTGCTGGACCAGTACTTGATTCAGGCACCAGGCAATGTCCGGCAGGGTGTCCACCAGGGTGCCGTCCAGGTCGAACAGCACCGCTTGCGCTTCGCTCAACCGCGCCATCACTGCACGCTCGCGTAATGGCAGGGGCGGCCGCGACGGAACACCAGGCGGCTGTAGCGCTCGTCGACATTGCTGCGCCGCTCGAGGGTAACCACGCCACGGCGCTTGATCGCCACCGAGTGCCAGGGCGTGCGCCACAGGTCGCTGGTGGGCACCAGGCGGATGCCGATCTTGCTCGACACGGCCAGTTGCGGGTGGATCGACAAGCGCAGGCACTGCGGATAGCGCGCCTGCAGCAGCGCGCTCCAGGCTTCGCTGCGCTGGATCACCCGCTGGGAGGCAGGCTTGGCCACTTTCTTCACCGCGTTCATGCTCATGCCGGCAAAGTCGGCAAGGCCGGCGTAGTCCTCCGACAGGAAACGGTGGATGCCGCAGTACATCAGCATCATGTGGTCCTCGGACTCGAAGCGCTGCTGCAACGTACGTAGCGACTGGCCGTGCTCGATCATCAGCTCTTCGCGCATGGAGTCCAGGCAGCCCAGTTGCGGGTAGGCGTCCTTGAGGTCGAACAGGGTGAACCGGCCCGGGTAGTGCTGGTCGGCGTAGCGCTGGATATCGTCGGTGTAGGCCTGAACATGGGCGTCGGGCACCCGCACCAGGTCAGAGAACACATAGCCGTCGGAGCAGATATGGATCACCGCGCCCGGTGCGTGCAGCGCGCGGATCTCCTCACAAAGCCTGTGCAGTTCATCGATGGCGTGGTGCTCGGCCAGGTCCGGCAGCGGGCCGAGGGTCTTCTGGCGATTGGGGGACTTGCCTGGAAAAGCCGGCAGCACCATTTCGATCGGCTGACCCTGCTCGAGGGCGGCCAGGACCTTGGGCAGGTGCGGCGCGAGGGCCAGCTCGTCCAGCGCAGGATCCTGCCCCGGCGCCAGGCTGCGGCGACTGAACAGGCAGTGCAGGATGGCAAGGGCGGTGTCGATGGGCGCAGCGGGGTGACGTTGGCGCAACAACGCGCCATACGCCGAAAGAGCGAGGCTCGAATCGGTCATGGGACATTCCTTTGTCTGAAAACGCGGCATTTGGGCCGCCGGGTCATCCTGACCCGCGGCGCATAAAGTCCTGCAAAGCGGGTGACGATGTCAACCACGCCCCGATGAATTTTTACCAAGGCATAAAAAAACCCCGGCGCAAAGGCCGGGGTTTTTCGGGTAACAGCCCGCTGTATCAGCGTGCGTAGGTCATCAGCACATCGGCTGCGGTCTGGCTGTCCACACCCATCATCACGCTCAGGGCGGTGACGGTGAGGATGGAGAAGCCGAATACCTTGCGCGCCCACTTGCTGTCGTCCTCGGCCTTGTAGCCGCCCCAGGCCATGTACAGCCAGTACAGGCCCATGGCAGCTGCCACGGCGAGGTAACCCAGGCCGGCGTAGCCGCCCAGGGTCAGCATCAGGGTGGCAAGCACGAAGGCCAGCACGTACAGCACGATCTGCTTCTTCGCCGCGAGGATACCGCGCGCCACCGGCAGGACCGGGATGTTGGCGGCGCTGTAGTCCTTGAAGCGGAAGATGGCGATGGCAAAGCTGTGCGGCATCTGCCACAGGCTGAACATCACCAGCAGGGTCACTGCAGCGAGGTCGAAGCTGTTGCTCACGGCGCAGTAGCCGATCACCGGAGGCATGGCACCGGACAGGCTGCCGACCAGGGTGCCGTGCACCGATTTGCGCTTCAGCCAGAGGCTGTAGAAACCGACGTAGACCACGAAGCCAACCAGGGCGCAGAACGCCGACAGTGGGTTGGCCTGCACATACAACAGGCTGAAACCCGCCACCCCGAGCAGGGTGGCGTAGATCAGCGCGAGGGGCAGCGACATGCCGCCCTGCACCATGACGCGGTTCTTGGTGCGCTCCATCTTGTGGTCGATGTCACGGTCGATGCAGTTGTTGAACACGCATCCGGACGCGACCACCAGGGAGGTACCGATCACCACTGCCAGGAACAGGGCGAAGTCCACTTGGCCCTTCGCGGCAAGGAAGAACCCGCCTGCCACGGAAAGCACGTTACCGAAAATGATCCCCGGTTTGGTGATTTGGATAAAGTGCTTCACGGACATGCAGTCTTACCTCACTTGGCCATCATTTCGAAGTGGATGCTGAACATGATCCACAGCGACAGGCCGACCAGCAGTGCAATTACCAGAACGGTGAACAGGAACGTCGACACGTTGGAACGCTGCTCTTTCGAGCGGTCCATGTGCAGGAAGTACACGAGGTGCACTACCACCTGGATGACGGCCATGGCCACCACGATCAGGACGGTCAGGTTCTTCGGCAGGCTTGGGTACATCACCAGGCCGAACGGGATCGCGGTCAGGATGATCGACAGTACGAAGCCGATCATGTAGGACTTCACGCTGCCGTGGCTGCCTTCGTGATGAGTGTCGTGTGCGTTAGCCATTACAGAACCCCCAGCAGGTAGACGACGGTGAATACGCAGATCCAGACCACGTCGAGGAAGTGCCAGAACAGGCTCAGGCAGCTCATGCGGGTCTTGGCGGTCGGCGTGATGCCGTGCTTGTTGATCTGGTACATCATGATCGCCATCCAGATCAGACCGGCGGTCACGTGCAGACCGTGGGTACCGACCAGCGCGAAGAACGCCGACAGGAAGCCGCTGCGCTGCGGGCCGTAGCCCTCAGCGATCAGGTGATGGAACTCGTAGATTTCCATCGCGATGAAGCCAGCACCGAACAGGAAGGTCACAGCCAACCAGCCCAGTACACCTGCTTTCTTGCCGTCGAACATCTTCAGCATGGCGAAGCCGAAGGTGATCGAGGACAGCAGCAGGAACGCGGTTTCAACCAGCACGAAGTCGAGCTGGAAGATGTCGTGACCCGACGGGCCGCCGGCGAAACCGCCGGACAGCACCGCGTAGGTGGCGAAGAGCGACGCAAACAGGATGCAGTCGGTCATCAGGTACAGCCAGAAACCGAGGACGGTCATCTGGCCCGAGTCGTGGTGGTGCTCGTCGTGCCCATGGTCGTGACCATGAGCAGCACCGTGGATTACTTGACTGGACATTGATTACACCCGTTCAAACGATTCGACACGTGCGCCGCCGGCAGGCAGTACACCAGCCTTGGCCAGCGCCTTCATGCGCTCGCCTTCGATGCGCGCCACTTCTTCGGCCGGAACCATGTAGCCCTGGTCGTCACGTGCAGCGTGGCGAACGAAGACCGCGATGGTCGCAACCAGGCTCGCACCCACCAGCCACCAGATGTGCCAGATGAAGGCGAAGCCGAACACGGTCAGGAACAGACCCATGAACAGACCGGTGGACGTGTTGCTCGGCATGTGGATCGCTTCGTACTTGGCCGGAGCCTTGTACGCAACGCCGGCTTCCTTGGCTTCGTGCCAGGCGTCCAGGCCAACTTTCTCAGGCATGTGAGCGAAGTTGTAGAACGGAGGTGGCGACGAAGTGGACCATTCGATGGTACGGCCGCCCCATGGGTCGCCAGTGACGTCCATGTTGTCTTTGCGGTCGCGAACCGATACGAAGATCTGGATCAGCTGGCAAGCGATACCGAACAGGATCAGCACGGCGCCGACAACGGCTACGTACAGGTAGGGTTCCCACAGTGGGTTGTCGGAGTGGTTCAGACGACGGGTCATGCCCATGAAGCCCAGGGCGTACAGCGGCATGAACGCAACGTAGAAGCCCGACAGCCAGAACCAGAAGGCAGCTTTGCCCCACTTCTCGTTCAGGGTGAAACCGAAGGCTTTCGGGAACCAGAAGGCGAAACCGGCGATGTAGCCGAATACCGCGCCACCGATGATCACGTTGTGGAAGTGAGCGATAACGAACAGGCTGTTGTGCAGGACGAAGTCAGCACCTGGAACGGCCAGCAGTACGCCGGTCATGCCACCGATGGAGAAGGTGACCATGAAGCCCAGGGTCCAGAGCATCGGTGCGGTGAAGCGCACACGGCCTTGGTACATGGTGAACAGCCAGTTGAACAGCTTCACACCGGTCGGGATGGAGATCAGCATCGTCGCCAGGCCGAAGAAGGTGTTGACGCTGGCGCCGGCACCCATGGTGAAGAAGTGGTGCAGCCAGACCGCAAAGCCGAGGATGGCGATGGCGCCCGATGCGTAGATCATCGAGTGGTGGCCGAACAGGCGTTTGCCAGAGAACGTCGAAGTCACTTCCGAGAACACGCCGAAGGCCGGCAGGATCAGGATGTAAACCTCAGGGTGACCCCAGGCCCAGAACAGGTTGACGTACATCATCGGGTTCCCACCAAGCTCGTTGGTGAAAATGTGGAAGTCCAGATAACGGTCAACAGTCAGCAGGGCGAGTGCGGCGGTCAGGATCGGGAACGAAGCGACGATCAGCACGTTGGCCCAGGTGCAGGTCCAGGTGAAGATCGGCATGTCCATCAGCTTCATGCCAGGTGCGCGCATCTTCATCACGGTGACGAGGAAGTTCACGCCGGTCAGTGTCGTACCCAAGCCTGAGAGCTGTAGCGCCCAGATGTAGTAGTCGACACCCACCCCAGGGCTGTACTGAATGCCCGCGAGCGGCGGATAGGCAACCCAGCCGGTCTTGGCGAATTCACCAACGCCCAGCGAGATGTTGACCAGCAGCACGCCTGCCAGCAGCAGGTAGAAGCTCAGGGAGTTCAGGAACGGGAAGGCAACGTCACGTGCACCGATCTGCAGAGGAACCGCCAGGTTCATCAGGCCGGTGAAGAACGGCATCGCCATGAAGATGATCATGATCACACCGTGGGCGGTGAAGATCTGGTCATAGTGTTCAGGCGGCAGGTAGCCTTCGGAGCCACCGGTAGCGGCAGCCAGCTGGGTACGCATCATGATGGCGTCGGCGAAGCCGCGCAGCAGCATGACCATAGCGACGATGATGTACATCACGCCGATTTTCTTGTGGTCGACCGTGGTCAGCCACTCGGTCCACAAGTAGGTCCACTTGCGGAAATAGGTGATGGCACCAACGACAGCGATACCACCGAGCGCGATCATGGCAAGCGTCACCATGACTATCGGCTCGTGATACGGTATCGCCTCCAGAGTTAATTTACCGAACATCTCTTACTCCTCTGCACCGGCAGCTGGTTGCATACTCGATTCCACACCCTTGGTGGTCGCCAGATCTTTGCTGCCTGCTTCTTCGTGGACCGGCTTGCCGCGGTTCATGCCTTCGTACTTGTCGACGATGCGCTGGAACTGGTCAGCCGGTGCCTCGCTGTACAGCGCGACCGGGTTGTTTTCGCTTGGTTTGGCCAGGGCTTCGTATTCGGCCTTGTCCAGCTTCTTCGGCGAGGCCTTCACTTCAGCGACCCATGCATCGAAGTCAGCTTGCGAAGTGGCGGTTGCCTTGAATTTCATACCGGTGAAACCGGCGCCGCTGTAGTTGGCGCTGATACCGTCAAACACACCGTTCTCGTTGGCGATCAGGTGCAGTTTGGTGGTCATGCCAGCCATGGCGTAGATCTGGCCGCCCAGGCCCGGGATGAAGAACGAGTTCATCACGGCGTCCGAGGTGACGCGGAAGTTGACCGGGGTGTTGGCCGGGAAAACGATCGTGTTGACCGTGGCAATGCCTTGTTCCGGGTAGATGAACAGCCATTTCCAGTCCAGCGCGACCACGTCGATCTGCACCGGCTTCACATCGGAATCCAGTGGACGGTACGGGTCCAGCTTGTGGGTGGAGTGGTAGGTGACGTAACCCAGGGCGATGATGATCAGGATCGGGATGATCCACACCGCGGCCTCGATCTTGGTCGAGTGCGACCAGTCGGGGGTGTAGGTGGCGGACTTGTTGGAAGCGCGGTACTTCCAGGCGAACGCCAGCGTCATGATGATCACGGGAATGACCACCAGCAGCATCAAGCCGGTGGCGATCAGGATCAGGTTCTTCTGCTCAATGCCTACCTGGCCCTTCGGGTCGAGCAGGGTCCAGTTGCACCCACTGAGTAAAAGCATGCCTAAAAAGGGCAATATGCCAAACAGTCTGGGGTAACGCTTTTTACTCATCTCACGACCTCTAGATCAGCTTGCTTCAATGCAATTTGTGTTTTGGTAGCCAACACTTCGTCCTGCCAAGCGTCAGCAATTCGAGCCCGAATTCGCCCCTGCCTGGGGTCCGACTGCTGGACCTGGGCGCGAGCGCATATACGGTGCTTTATGGTTTCGTAGGCAAACGGCCTGTACTTCAGACCAAGTCCATTTGGTGCGGGAAAACGCGGAGGGGTGTCCGCCCGGATCGCCGTTGGGCGAAACTTGTCGAAGTCAGCAATAAGAAAGCGCTGCGGCTTCCTTCAATCCTGCGACTCGCAAGCAGTGCCGAACGGAAATTGGGGGCGATTGTAGATAGGTCGCCCCCCATTGACTATGACTTATTGAGCAACAGTCTTTTACAGAATCCGCAACAATAGCACCCCAAAAATCAACTTCGCGACAGTTTGTCGCACCCTGCGCAGTAGCCCTGAAACCCTTGTAGCGCAAGGCTTGGGGGTTGATCCAGAGCAACCCTGGGGGCTGATTTCCTACTTATCTCGTCGCGCAATAGACCTGGGTCAAACAAGGACTTTGGTCTAACGAACGGTGCGTTCGTGGCGACGGTTACGGTAGATCCCCAGCGGCACCAGGATGGCCGTCAGCACGAACGCCAACAGGGCCCACTGGGCAAGCGACAGACCGAGAATCGGTGGGTAGGGCGTTGAGCAGAAGCCATCGACCTGGAAGGCCAGCGGCCAGAGCTTGGCCAGCGGCAGGTCATCGACGATCGGCTGCAAGGTGTCGATGCCGCAGCTGACCATCGGGTTGGCGAGTATATACACATGGTTACCGGCTGCAACGATGCCACCGATGGCGCTCAGCACCACCAGCGCCTCGAACAGGGTCAGGCTTTTACGCCCGGGCATGGCCGCGGCGATGAAGGCGAAGATCGCGATGAACAGCAAGGCGTAGCGTTGCAGGATGCACAGCGGGCATGGCGCTTCGCCCAGCACCACCTGCATGTACAGGGCACCGCCGATCAGCGCCAGGCAGATCAGGCCAAGGAGCACCAGAAAGCGCCGTTCGCGGTTCAGGCGCGATGAGAGTTCGTTCATTGCCGATTCCTTCGATGGAGAGTGGCAGCGCTGGCTGCCCGAGGGGCGCCAAGTCTACACGCTGGAGTGGACCTGTGACTGCGTCGAGGAACGGTGAGCGCGGCTATCCATTGATGACCTAGGACCGAGCGTGTCGGTTTCGGTTCACTGCCGCGCGTAAAAAACACGGCAGCCCGAGCGCCGGACAGGGACAAGCCCCTCGACACTCGGGAGTGAAGGATACAGTGATTAAAGGAGGATTAAAGATGAAGGCGGGTGTAACCGCGTTCATCACTTCCTTATATAGAAGAGAGGCTGGGCCCAATCGCTGCGGTTCGGCGCTCGGCCAGGCCGGCAGCGCCGAATGTCATCGTCCGCTTCGTTCTCGATTACCCACGGCCGGAGCATCCGGGTGCTGCCGGCCCGACAGAACGCCGAACCGCAGCGATTGGGATGAAACCCATCGCGGGGCAAGCCCGCTCCCACGAAGATCGAGATCTGGCGTGGGAGCGGGCTTGCCCCGCGATGACATCAGTGCATCACTCCAGCGCCGCCGCCGGCCCGAAGAACTCATAACGGCTCTGCCCTTCCGGCACACCAATCGCCTTGAGCTGGCGCTTGATCGCCGCCATGAAGCCCTTCGGCCCCAGGAAGTAGGCATCCACATCACGCTCGCGTGGCAGCCACTCGGCCAACAGCTCCTGGCTCAGCAGGCCCACGGCATCAGCCGCCTGGCTACCGTCATCCTCGGCGTAGCAGTAAAAGCGCTTGAGCTGCGGATGACGCGCAACCAGGCCGTCAATCCAGTCGGCAAAGGCATGCACCGCGCCATTGCGTGCGCAGTGGATGAAATGCACCGGGCGCTGGGTTTTCAACGCAGCCTCGAGCATGGCCAAGGTCGGGGTAATGCCCACGCCGCCACTGATCAGCACCAGCGGCTTGTCGCTGGCCGCCAGGGTGAAGTCGCCGGCCGGCGGGAACAGCTGCAGGCTGTCGCCCACCATCAGCCCGTCATGCAGGTAGTTGGACACCTTGCCGCCCGCTTCGCGCTTGACGCTGATGCGGTACTGCTCGCCGTCGCACAGCGCCGACAGCGAATAGTTGCGACGCTGCTCCTGGCCATCGATGAACAGCTGCAAGCCGATGTACTGGCCCGGCTCGGCCTTGAGTACTGGCTTGCCATCCACCGGGGCGAAGTAGAACGAGACGATCTCGCTGCTTTCCTGCTCGCGGCGCACCAGGCGGAACTCGCGGGCACCACGCCAGCCGCCGGCGGCTTCTTCCTTCTGTTTGTACAGGCTCTCTTCGGCGCCGATCAGGATGTCGGCCAGCTGGCCGTAGGCGGCGCCCCAGGCGGCGATCACCTCAGGGGTGGCGATCTCCTTGCCCAACACTTCCTCGATGGCGCGCAACAGGCAGCTGCCGACGATCGGATAGTGCTCGGGGAGGATCTGCAGGGCCACATGCTTGTTGATGATCTGGCCGACCAGGCCACCAAGCTGTTCAAGCTTGTCGATGTGGCGGGCGTACATCAGCACGCCGTTGGCCAGGGCGCGCGGCTGGTCGCCGCTGGCCTGGTGGGCCTGGTTGAACAGCGGACGCACCTCGGGGAACTCGCTGAGCATCATCTTGTAGAAGTGGGTGGTCAGCGCTTCGCCGCCGCTTTCCAGCAGAGGAACAGTGGCTTTGATGATTGCACGTTGTTCGGCATTGAGCATTGCTGCAACTCCTGAGCCTTTGGCTTCGAATGGTTGCCTTGGACTTATCAGCAATCGTGCCAACTTTAAAAGCCAATGAAATCAGGCACTTGAGCATATAAGTGTCAAAAAGACACACTCAGGCGTATAGTCATTTCGACCAAATGGAGTCCATATGACTGCAAAACCCCTGCTCACCGCCCTCCTCCCCCTGGTCAGCGACCTGTCCTGCGACCTGCCCGACCAGGAACGCTATCGCCGCCTGCTCCAGGCCATGCGCGGCCTGTTGCCATGCGATGCTGCGGCGCTGCTGCGCCTGGATGGCGAATGGCTGGTGCCGCTGGCGGTGGATGGCTTGTCGCCCGACACCCTCGGCCGGCGCTTTCGGGTCAGCGAGCACCCGCGCTTCCAGGCCCTGCTCAGCCGCCCCGAGCCGACCCGCTTCCCCAGCGACAGCCCGCTGCCCGACCCCTACGACGGCCTGGTCGATGCCGAACATGTCGACCTGCAAGTGCACGACTGCATGGGCTGCCCGTTGATGGTCGACGAGCAGCCCTGGGGCCTGCTGACCCTCGACGCCCTCACCGCCGGGCAGTTCCAGAGCCTGGAGCTGGACGCCCTGCAGGCCTTCGCCAGCCTGGCCGCCGCCACCGTCACCGTGGCCGAGCGCATCGAGCACCTGGCCCTGCGCGCCGAGGATGAACACCAGCGCGCCGAGGTGTACCGCCAGGCCAGCGGCCAGGACAAGGAACTGATCGGCCAGAGCAAGGCGCACAAACGCCTGGTCGAAGAAATCCGCCTGGTCGGCGGCAGCGACCTGACCGTGCTGATCACCGGTGAAACCGGTGTCGGCAAGGAGCTGGTAGCCCAGGCCCTGCACCGCGCCAGCAAGCGCGCCGACAAGCCGCTGATCAGCCTCAATTGCGCCGCCCTGCCCGACACCCTGGTGGAGAGCGAGCTGTTCGGCCACGTGCGCGGCGCGTTCACCGGCGCCCATGGCGAGCGGCGCGGCAAGTTCGAACTGGCCAACGGCGGCACGCTGTTCCTCGACGAAGTCGGCGAACTGCCCCTGGCGGTGCAGGCCAAGCTGCTGCGGGTGTTGCAGAGCGGCCAGTTGCAGCGCCTGGGCTCGGACCGCGACCACCAGGTGGACGTGCGCCTGATCGCCGCCACCAACCGCGACCTGGCCGAAGAGGTACGCAACGGCCACTACCGAGCCGACTTCTACCACCGGCTCAGCGTGTACCCGTTGCAGGTGCCGCCGCTGCGCGAGCGCGGCCGTGATGTGCTGTTGCTGGCGGGGTATTTCCTCGAGCAGAACCGTTCGCGCCTGGGCCTGGGCAGTTTGCGCCTGTCCGCCGAGGCTCAGGCCGCGCTCGAAACCTACGACTGGCCAGGCAATGTGCGAGAGCTGGAACACTTGATAGGGCGTTCGGCGTTGAAGGCCATGGGGCGTCATGCACAACGTCCGCGCATCCTGACCTTGAGCAGCGATGATTTGGACCTGCGCCAAGCCGCCTTGCCCGGCACTGTGGCGCAGGTAGCGCCCCCCCAGGCCACCGGCGTGCCGGACGGCGGCCTGCGCGAAGCGCTGGATGCTTATCAACGCCAACTGATCGAGGCCTGCCTGCAACGTCATAACCACAACTGGGCAGCGGCAGCACGCGAGCTGGGGCTGGACCGCGCCAACCTCAGTAGACTCGCCAAGCGCCTGGGGCTGCAATAAGCAGTACCTGTTGCTGATTCAGACACAGGCAAGGCGAACCAGCAAGGGTTCGCCTTGCCTGATCGCCGCTCGGCGACTTTTCGTAGAAACCCTACATGGCCCAATACCATGGGTCCAGGTCCGAAGGTGGCTGCCCCGATAAGCGCGGCAACCACCCCCTACTCCTGACTACTCTTCGGACACCGTGACCTCGATTCCCACCAATCGCGACAATGCGCTCTGCACGCCTTCCTTGTTGGTGACGCGATAGCCGAAGAACAGAACGCGATTGTTCCCCAGCGTCAACATGTCACGGCGTGAGAAAGCAATCAGCGACTTTTGCTCCGGATCCCCAGCGACGAACATCTTCAGGTACTGTCCGGAGTCTGTTGACTCGGACGTACCCAGCCAGGTTTCAATGCGGTCTCCCGCCTCCCCCCCGAAGTAGGGATTCACCCAGGTATTGAGCAACCCTCCATCCAGGTCGGCCTCGCTGATGCCTTGACGCTGCGCATCGCTGAAGGCAATCGCGGGTAGGTTCACGGGTACGCGACTGAAGGAACTAACGGCGGTGTTGCCAAACAGCACCGGGCAACTACCCCCCGCCACGTTCAACGCGAAGCGAACGAACTTCTGCGGCGCAGCTTTTGAACCGTACTGATTGGCCAGCGTGTAATCCAGTGTCGCGCCATTCCTGCAGATCAGCCGGATATGGGCATAGGGCATGGAGATTTCGAAGTAGCCCTGATCAAGGTGTTGCTGTGTCAGTGGCACATTGTCCGCTTTCAATCGAGTGGCCTCAATTGGCGCTGCTGGCGGATTTGTAGGAGGCACCGTCGCATCACCACTCTGGATCCCGACGAAGTTGTAACTGAGTGTAGGGCTCTTGACCAGTTCAATATTGCTCACACCCGCCAGCGGAATCCTGAATGGCGTACCATCAAGACCGTTTGCACGGGTGATGATGTTATTGGCATTGGCCTCAGGGAATACACCCGGAAGCAATGCAGCAGGGCCACCCGGCAAACTCTCCACAGACGCGACTTTCACGATCTGGACAGGTGATTTCACCGTAACAGGAACAGGCCCCTTGTCACCCGGCAACTGACGTGTGATCTCATAGTAGACAGGAATATCACCGACACCCTCGGTTTCGATGACGCCAGCATGGGGCACCGGATAATCAATATTGGCCCCCTCGTTACTCTGATCGACGGTCTTAGTATTGGGTAATTTGGTCGATCCCCAATACAACTGGATGACATCACCCCTCTGCCAGATCAGCGTGTTTTCTTCGCCCTGCCGGCGAATCACGGCGGTGGCGTCCTTGCCGAAATCGCCCGGAAGGATTTCATTGAGCGGACTGCTGCCCTGGTTGACACGCACTTCGGCTCGGCGCAGGTTGTCATGTTCCGGCGTACCAGGGTCCGGATCAACGATACCGCCCGGCCCGCTCAGGTCGACCCTGATCGTGGTAGTGGGTGAGGAGACGACCGGATCGCTGCCGTGCGCCATGTTATAGCTGACGTTGACACTGCGTGATGCGTAACCGCCCGCAGCAACCTCGGCCAATGGCACCTGAACACTCAGCACAGGGTCGCCGGCCGCGTTGCTGATGGGCACCGCAGGCTGGGCTCTGCCCTCCCAGATGACAGTGATCATATCGCCGTCGGCAACGCCGTCATAGGTAGGGATCTGCACCTCTACATGGGTATTGGCATCAGAAAAGGTCACCAGACCGTCGTCGGCTTCCGGTACCAATGGCGCGTCAAGGGCGGCCAAGTTGATGTAGACGGGGATACGCGTGACGAAGGAACGCGGGCTGACGTTGCCGGCATAATCGGTGACCCGATAGGCGAAATACAGCGGTTTGCCATCGCCCGCAGTGACGAAGTCATTCGTCAGGAACTTGACCTCCGTGGGGTCGCTGGCCGGGTCCACCTCATAGCTGCCGGATAGGTACTTGGTATCGTCCTGAGCATTCGAGTCACTCAGCCACATCTGGATCTTATCGCCCAGTTCCGCGTACAAGTAGGGGTCTACCAATACTTCCAGATCGCCGTCGGTATTCAGATCAGCGACCGTGATGCCACTCAATTGATCATCGCTGAATGCGATCGGCGGCAGCTGGGAGCCCCCGGCAGCTCGGCGATCAAAGCGTACTTGCACCGGATCGATGGATGTTTGTCCGTCCTCCGAAGCGGCATCATAGAGGAAGTAGTCCAACTTAACGGTTACATCACTACCGTTAGCCGGATATTTACTAGTCTTAAAAAGCAACGTTAATTCATCAGGCACAGGGAGTGCAATTTGCAGTACTTCACTCACCACGCTATCCGGATCCAGCGGATCGTCACCAATGAACAAACGCACCGACAAAGTATCTACGAATTCAGCATTCGTCGGAATGATAACTTCCAAGTCATTGACCAAATCCGCAATCTTGATAAGACCTCTATCGAGTTTGGGAACCGTGGGTGCGGGCAGTGTAGCGTTAACCCCTGCTTTACCTGCACGATTTAATTTGTCAAACGCAGTCATACGATCACCTTTATTGGCAATGATAATCACACTAACGACAAAAACCAGAAATACCAAACTGTAAGGTTTCAGCACCCTCTACTTTTACTTGCCTGCCACTTCCGACAACCAAGCACTGACAATCCTAACCCACGCATCTGCACCAGAAACCTAGCATTATTGTCAGGTGCCAAAACAACAATCCTGCGTATAGTGATCAATCAAGACTGACCTCGGTGATAAACATGCACTCGACGCGATAAGCCACATGCCGTCAACTTGGAGGTAGAGGCAATGAAATCCCGTCAATCGACCAGGGCCACACCCAGTCAATTCCGATCATTGCTTCTATTGCTCTCCACCCTGGGAGGCGTGGCCTCGGCAGCCACCCTTCCCCCCGGCGGCAGCGCCAGTGTCGGCCCAGGCACCCCGGCGGAGTCATGGCTGCTGAACAGCGCCACCTTGACTGTCCAGCCAGGTGGGCAAACCCTGCAGATCACCGCCAACCAGGGTTCGCAAGTGACCCTGGACGCAGCCACCGTCAACGGCGGCAATGCTCGGGCCTTGGTGCTGTCCGCCAGCCAGGCCACCATCCGTGATTCCACCTTGACCTCCAGCGCCAACATCGGTCTGTCGCTGACCAGTGATCTGGCGGGCTCATCGCCGGGCTCCAGCGCGCTAGTGCAGAACAGCACGATCACCGGTTTCGGCCGCGGGCTCAACGTTTCAGGAGGCAGCAGCGCCACGCTCGTCAACTCGACCCTCACAGGCACAGGGACCGGAGCAGGGGGTGTGGCTGGCGATGGGCTGGGCATCAGCCTGGTCGGCGGTGAAGCGATCCTGCAAGACAGCACGGCCACTGGCAGCAACAGAGGCGCGGGGCTGTTCGCCAACGCCGTCGGGGGCAATACCCAACCCCACCTGGTGCTGGATCACTCCAGCCTCACCTCGCAGACGGGCAGCGCGATCGTGGTGAGCAACCTCAACGCGCCGGCGATGCTGGCGCGCATCGAGATACGCAATGGCTCGACGTTGTCGGCGGCCAACGGCACCCTGGTTGAAATCGGCCTACCGGACGATGGGCCCGGCACGCTGACCCAGGCCAGCGTGAGCATCGATGCCAGCAGCCTGCAAGGCGATGTGCGTGCCAGCAATGGCGCCATCGCGGATGTCGCCTTGAACAACGGTGCCGCGCTGACAGGGAACATGATCGATGTCACCAGCTTGTCGCTGGATGCCAGCCGTATGACGGGCGATGTGCGTTCGTCATCGGCCAGCACGGTCATACGCCTGACCAACCAGGCCAACCTGACGGGCTCGGTGAACACGGCCCAGAGCACGCTGGTCGCCAGCGGTTCACGCTTTGACATGGTCAACGACTCTCACGTCGGTGCCCTGACGCTGGATGGCGGCACGGTGAGCCTGCGCGGGGGCAATGGCGCCTTTCGCACCCTGACCGCCACCCAGCTGAACGGCGCCGGCACCTTCGTGCTCGGCACGGACCTGGCCCAGGTGACGGGCGACCTGGTGAACATCGAGGGGCAGGCCCAAGGCACCCACGGCCTGCTCATCGCCAACACCGGCGCCGAGCCCGCGGCGGGCAGCGCGCCCCTGCGGGTGGTGCATACCCAAGGGGGCGACGCTCAGTTTTCGGTGCTGAGCAGCAATGGCCGGGTGGATGTCGGCACCTTCTCCTACGGACTGGAACAGCGCGATACCGACTGGTACCTGGTGCAAGGCGACACCCCGGTCATCTCCTCCAGCACGCAGACCGCCATTGCCCTGTTCAGCGCCGCACCCACCGTGTGGTACGGCGAACTCAGCACGTTGCGCAGCCGCATGGGCGAGCTACGCAGCGGCTACGGCCAAGGCGGTTTCTGGGCACGGAGCTACGGCAACAAGTACCGGGTGGCCGCCGCCGACCAGGTGCACTACGCGCAGAATCAGCAAGGTGTTTCATTCGGCGTCGACACCCCGCTACCCAGCCAAGGCGGCCTCTGGCTGCTCGGCGTGATGGCCGGCTACAGCGATTCGCAACTGGACATGCGCCTGGGCAGCAATGGCCGTGTCGCCAGCTACTACCTGGGCGTATACAGCACCTGGCTGGCCGACAACGGCTACTACGTCGACGCGGTGCTCAAGGCCAACCGCTTCGACAACAAGGCCGATGTGCGCATGAGCGATGGCGCCAAGGCCAAGGGGGACTACAACAACTATGGCCTGGGGGGCTCCGTGGAGGCTGGCCGGCATTTCAAGCTGGACGACGGCTGGTTCATCGAACCCTACGTCCAGCTCTCGGCACTGTGGGTCAATGGCGAACACTACGACCTGGACAACGGCATGCGCGCCAGCAGCGACAGGGCCGACTCGCTGCTGGGCAAGGTGGGGGCACAGGCCGGCCGGACCATTCCCCTGCAAGCGGGTGGTTTCGTGCAGCCCTACGTGAAAGCGGCGGCCGTGCGCGAGTTCGCGCGCAACAACGATGTGCAGATCAACCAAACCTCCTTTCATGACGACCTGTCCGGAGAGCGTCTGGAACTGGGAGCAGGTCTCGCGGCCCAGGTTTCAGCTCGCCTGCAACTGCATGCCGACATCGACTACGGCAACGGTAAGAACATCGAACAGCCCTGGGGTGTGAACCTCGGTTTGCATTACGCCTGGTAAGGGCATCGACGGACGGACCCGTTCGGCATCATGGCTATATTCCTACAACATCACAGGTATTTTCCTAGGGTCACTTGGGATTCGCCTCGGTCAAATAGCACCTCTTTTTTGACCGGGCCACCCCATGACCTACTTACCCATTCGCACGCTGCTCGCGTCGACGATCGCAGCCTTGGCGGTATCTGCCCACGCCGTGGACGTCATCGAAGTACCTGCCGGTGACAGCCACACCGTAGGCCAAGGCGATCCAGTCAACCGCTATCACGTGCTCGGCGGGACACTGAACGTCACACAAGGCGCACAGACCGAGCGAATCCTGGGCAGGAACGGGGCGCAGCTGAACATGAGCGGCGCAACCGTGAATACCGTCGGTATCGCGGGTATTTCCTTGTTCGACAGCAATGCCGTCATTGACGGCAGCACCATCACCGCCACCGCCGACCCTGCGCGCCCCGGAGACTCCGCCGCGGGCATCACCCTGCAGGACTCCAGCGCCCGCGTCAGCAACAGCCGCGTCTCTGGCAGCGGGCATGGCATCAATGCTGCGGGTGCGAGTGTGCTCGATCTGTCGAACTCACAGGTCGATGGCCGCGCACTGGCCAATGGCAGCGGCCCTCTGGCGGGCGGCGTCGGCCTGGTGGCCACCGGCGCGACGGTGCGCATCCGTGAGAACAGCGTGATCTCGGGCGACGACAATGGCGTCGTGCTGTTCACCAGTTCCCTGTTCCCGGGCAGGCCCGCAACGACACTGAGCCTCGACGGCTCCGCCATAGTCGGCCGCAACGGCAGTGCCATCCGGGTCATCCGCGCCCCTGGCGCCGACGAAACCGTGCAGATCGACATCAGCAATGGCTCGACGCTCTCGGGCGGCAACGGCGTGATCATCGAGGTCGTGGAAGGTGGCCGCGCCAATGCCGTGGTGAACGACAGCCAGTTGACCGGCAACATCGTGGTCGACGAGGACTCGACCCTGGACCTGAAGCTCACCAACCACGCCAGCCTGACCGGCCGCCTCGACAACGTCACATCGCTGGTGCTCGAAGACGCGTCCAGCTGGGTCGTGACCGGCGACTCCACGGTCGGTCGCCTGTCGCTCGACACAGGTACGGTCGACCTGCGCGGCAATGCCCCTGGCGCCGCTTTCAACCACCTGCAAGTGGGCGAATTGTCCGGCAGCGGGACCTTCATGCTGCGCGCCGACCTGAGCGGCCAGCAGGGCGACTTCCTCGATGTCAGCGGCAAGGCCAGCGGCGATCACCAGTTGTTGGTGCAGAGCACCGGCACCGACCCGAACAGCGCGGTGGACGCCCATCAGGTCGTGCATACCGGCCAAGGCAGCACCTCGCAGTTCGGCCTGATCGGTGGGCAAGTGGACTTCGGTACGTTCGCCTACGAGCTCGAGCAACGGGGCGATGACTGGTTCCTGGTGCGCAAGGGCAACACCACCACGCCGGGCACGCGCTCGGTCACCGGCCTGTTCAGCGCCGCGCCGACCGTGTGGTACGGCGAGTCGAGCACCCTGCGCGGGCGCATGGGCGAGTTGCGCAACGGCCAGCAAAGCGGCGGTGGCTGGCTGCGCAGCTACGCCAACAAGTATCAGGTAGCGGCCGGTGCCGGCGCGGCTTATGACCAGGTGCAGCAGGGTATCGCCTTCGGTGCCGACGCCCCGTTGCCCTCCCGCGATGGCCAATGGCTGGTGGGCCTGATGGGCGGCTACAGCCGCTCGCAACTGGATCTTTCCGGCGGCACCACTGGCCAGGTCGACAGCTACCACATCGGCGCCTACAGCACCTGGCTGGCGGACGATGGCCTGTACATCGATGCCCTGATCAAGGCCAACCGCTTCCAGAACAGCTCGGACGTGCGCATGAGCGATGGCCGCAAAGCCAAGGGCGAATACAGCAACCACGGCATCGGCGCCTCGGTCGAGATGGGCAAGCATTTCAAGCTCGACGATGGCTGGTTCGTCGAACCCTACGCCCAAGGCTCCGCACTGTGGGTCGACGGCGCCAGCTATAGCCTCGATAACGGCATGCGCGCCAGCACCCGCAACGCCGATTCGCTGCTGGCCAAGGCGGGCAGCCATGTGGGACGCACCTTTGCCCTGGCCGACGGCGGCTTCGCGCAACCCTATGTGAAGGCGGCTTACGCCCACGAGTTCGCCCGCGACAACCAGGTACGGGTCAACGACACGCGGTTCGCCAATGACCTGTCGGGCAGCCGCATCGAACTGGGGGCCGGCATCAACGCCCAGCTGACCGACGTGCTGCAGGTGCAGGCCGGTTTCGACTACATGAAGGGCGAGCGCATCGAACAACCCTGGGGGGTCAACCTGGGGGTACGTTACAACTGGTAATCAGCAAAGGGCCGCAAGGCCCTTTTTATCTAAAGCCTGGCCGTCGCAGGCCGATACCCCGGCATCCTCCTCTATTCCCGACACTCCGGAAGGTTGCCCATGGCCACGCAAAAAGCCCGCGCGGACTCGTTGTCCCTGCTGCTGTTCACCCTGCGCAGCGGCAAGCTGATGGCAATCAACCTGCTCAAGGTCAGCGAGATCATCACCTGCCCGCCGCTGACCAAGCTGCCGGAGGCCCACCCGCACGTCAAAGGCGTGGCCACCCTGCGCGGCAACTCGCTGTCGGTGATCGACCTGTCCCGCGCCATCGGCGAAATGCCCCTGGCCGACCCCGACGGCGGCTGCCTGATCGTCACCGAGATCAGCCGCTCGCGCCAGGGCCTGCACGTGCAGGCGGTGAGCCGCATCGTCCACTGCCTGAGCACCGACATCAAACCGCCGCCGTTCGGCTCGGGCAACCGCTCGTTCATCACCGGCGTGACCCGGGTCGACAACACCCTGGTGCAGGTGCTGGACATCGAAAAGGTCATCCACGGCATCGCCCCGCCACAGCACGAACCGCACCCGGGCGAAGTCAGCGAAGAAGACGCAAGCCTGCTGGCGGCCGCCAACATCCTGGTGGTCGACGACAGCCAGGTGGCGCTGCAGCAGTCGGTGCACACCCTGCGCAACCTCGGCATCGAATGCCACACCGCACGCAGCGCCAAGGATGCAATCAACGTACTGCTGGAGCTCCAAGGCACCGAGCGGGAGATCAACATCATCGTCTCGGACATCGAGATGTCCGAAATGGACGGCTTTGCCTTCACCCGCACCCTGCGCGAAACCCCGGACTTCCAGCACCTGTACATCCTGCTGCACACCTCGCTGGACAGCGCCATGAGCGGCAAGAAGGCCGAGGAAGCCGGGGCCAACGCCATCCTCACCAAATTCAGCTCGCCGGAGCTGACCGACTGCCTGGTGGTGGCGGCCCGCGCTGTGGTGTTCGCCGAGCGCTGATATATTCAGCGACAAACTCCCCGGCTTGCTGTCGGGGAGCGTTCGGGCATAATTCGCGCCCTTCGCAGCCAACGGCGGACCCGCACATGAAATACCTCAGCTCCCTGCTGATCGCTTTCGCGTTGTTCAGCGGCGCGGCCCACGCGTCCAGCACCCAGGCCTGGAACGACCAGCGCCAGCACATGCTCAAGGCTTGCCTGAAGGCCAGCCAGTTCAAGCAAGCCCACGCCCTGGGCAAGCCTGCCGAATTCGACGACCAGGTCGGCTACAGCGCCCTCCTGATCGAAGGCGTGTACCCGCAAAAGCACATGAACAACGCCACCGGCACCGAACTGTGCCTGTACGACCGCCAGCGCCAGCAGGCTTTCGTCACCGAGTGGGCGGCCGGCAAGTGAGCGACAGCATCCGTTTCGGCTGTACCGGCTGCGGCAAGTGCTGCACCGGCCACCATGTGCCGCTGACCCTCGCCGAGGCGGGCCAGTGGGCGCATGCCGGGGGCCAGGTGATCGTGCTGATCGAAGGCTTCATGGTCGATGGCCCGGGCATGCCGCCAGAGCAGCGCGAACACGTGCTGCGCCGCTCCCACCCGGTGCCCTGCGGCACAGGCGAGCTGAGCGTGTCGGTGACCTTCGCCGCGTTCAACCCGGGGCGCTGCCGCAACCTGAACGCCGACGACCTGTGCAGCATCTATGAAAGCCGCCCGCTGGTGTGCCGCATCTACCCGGCCGAAATCAACCCGCACCTGCCGCTGCGCCCCGAGAGCAAGGACTGCCCGGCCGAAGCCTGGGAGCAGGGGCCGGAGCTGATCCATGGCGGATTGCTGCAGGATGCAGAACTGCGCCGGTTGATCGAGGCGTCGCGCCAGGCCGACCGTGACGACATCGCCAGCAAGGTCGCCATCTGCCAGGCGCTGGGGATGACCACCAGTGCGCTCAAGGGCAATGGCTTCACCGCCTGGCTGCCGGACATGGGCGCCTTGGCAGCCGCGCTGGCCGCAGTGCCTGTGGATAACCCTGCGCAGTGGCAGGTGCATGTGGTGGATGGCGAGCTGGCCGGCGGCCTGCAGGGGCATGGGTTGCAAACCACCGCCGAGACGCCGGTGTATTACGCCTTTATCGGGTTCTGATCTGCCCGCTACCCATTGGCCAAACCAGCCCCTGTGGGAGCGGCTTTAGCCGCGAAAACCGGCAAAGCCGGTGCCATCCACCGCGTCGTCTGCTTCGCGGCTAAAGCCGCTCCCACAGTGATCGCTTCTGCAAACTACCCAGCCGCTTACTGACACCTGCGCCAGAACTCATCCGCCAGCCGCCGCAGGTCCTGCGCCAGATCCGCCACGTCGCTGGCGCTGCCATGGCTGCGCTGCCCCACCTGCACCGTCGCCTCGCTGGCCTGGCGGATGCTGATGATGTTGCGGTTGATGTTCTCGCTGACCTGGCTCTGCTGCTCCACCGCCGCGGCAATCTGCAAACTCATCTCGTTGATCTGGTTGACCCGCACGCTGATGCTGTCCAGCGCATCGCTGGCCAGTTGCGCCTGCTCGACGCTGTGCCCGGCATGGGCGCTGCTCTCGCGCATCACCTGCACGGCAGCGCGGGCGCCGTCCTGCAGGGCGCTGATCATGTGCTGGATATCATGGGTGGACTGCGCGGTGCGCTGGGCCAGGCCACGCACCTCGTCGGCCACCACGGCAAAGCCGCGCCCCTGGTCGCCGGCCCGCGCCGCCTCGATGGCGGCGTTGAGCGCCAGCAGGTTGGTCTGCTCGGCAATGCCGCGGATCACGTCGAGCACCCCGGAAATCTCGCTGCTGTGGCTTTCCAGTTGCTGGATCACCTCGCCGGCCTCAACCAGCGAACCGGCCAGGTCCTGGATCGCGCAGCGGTTACGGTCCACCAGCTGGTGCCCGGCCTGGGTCTCGCCCTCGGCCTGGTCGGCGGCCATCGAGGCCATCTGCGCGCTCGTGGCCACCTGGGCCACGCTGGCGCTCATCTGGTGGATGGCAGTGGCCACCTGGTCAGCCTCGCTTTGCTGCTCAAGGCTATTGGCATGGCTGCTGTGCAGGGCCTCGACCAGCGAGCCGGAATGCCCGGCCAGGCGCGACGAGGTGTCGCCGATGCGCCCGACCACGGCGCCCAGCTGCGCCTTGAGCATGCGCATGGCGAACTCGATCTGGCCCAGGCCATCGCGCCGGCCTGTGTATAAAAGCTGGCTCAGCGGGTTGTCGGCAATCGCCAGGGCCTGACGACGCAGGCGCTCATAGGGGCGCAGCAACAGCAGGATGGCCAGGCCAGCCAGGCCCGCCACGGCAAGCACTTCGGCCAATGACACCAGCAGTGACGCCCCTGCCCACCACTGCCCCACGCCGATCACCAGTGCCGCTACCCCCGCCACCGCCAGCGCCAGGCGCGTTGCCAGGCCCGCCACCGGCAAGCGTTCGCGCCAGCTGCGCCGCCCTTCGCGCAGGCGTGCATAGCAGGCTTCGGCCGCCGCCACCTGCTCTGCGCGAGGTTTGGTACGCACCGACTGATACTCCAGCGCCTGCCCGCCACTGCTGATGGGCGAGACGAACGCACTGACCCAGTAATGGTCGCCGTTCTTGCAGCGGTTCTTCACCAGCCCCATCCACGAACGCCCGGCCTTGAGCGCCTGCCACATCTGCGCGAAGGCCTGGGGCGGCATGTCCGGGTGGCGGACCAGGTGGTGGGGCTGGCCCAGCAACTCGTCGCGGGTAAAACCGCTGACCTGCATGAACACGTCGTTGGCGTAGGTGATGCGGCTGTCCAGGTCGGTGGTGGACAGGATGTTGGCGTCGCCGGGGTAATCCACTTCGCGACCGGTAACAGGCAAATTGCACTTCATCGGAGGCTCTCGTTGTTGTTGGGGACAATCGGCAGGGCGCTCGAGATTAGTGGCAATTGGCAATCATTTTTTGATCTGGCTCAATCATTTGTAGGTCAGGGTGAAGCTCAGCGAAGCGTTGGCTACACCGGCCGTGGGGGCGTCGTCGCCCAGCTGGATGTAACGAGCGGATAACGGCAGATCAAAATCGCCATCGGAGAACTCGAAGATCGGCACCTCCTCGTTAAGCCGCATAGGTTTTCCGCCGTAGGACTCCATCACCTGTACGCCAATCCCCGTGGCGTCGGACTCGGCATTGAGGCCAATGATGCCATTCGCGGAATCCACCACGGGCGAGCCATTGCGTGGGTCCAGGCGCAGGTAGGCAGTGGGGTAGTTGCCAGGCTCCGATCCACCTATGCAGTTCCTGAGCGGCAGGTAGAACACCTTGGTGTCGGTGAAACTGCCCGGCCCGCTGAAATGCGCGACCTGCCAGGTGCCCATCGGTACCCGTACCTGCTCCGAGGACGCGCCAGGCAAACCACACTGCGCCACATTCAGCGTGCCGCCGGAAAAGTCCACCTCCAGCACCTTGCCGCTACGGTTGCTGGTGAACTGGGCCAGGGTGTGCCCGGCAAGCGGTTGAGGGCCCATGCCTGGGTCGATGGGGCCGATCTTGATCAGGCGGTAGTGGTATTGCAGTGAGTTCACAAAAGGCACCCGGATCGCGCCGCCCACCTCTGCCGGGCTGACGATCTCGCGGTGCGGCACGCCCCAGCCAAAACGCCCCTGCCCCGGAATGAACTGCCAGTGCCGGCCAGGCGTGGCGTTGCCGAAGCTGGCCAGCACGGCCAGGCCGACACCGGGGATATTCGTGTGCAGCAACACCTCTCCTGGCGCCACCCAGGGTGAACCCGTCTCTTGCCGCAAGGGGGTGGCGACCTCGAATACCGTCTGCTCAGGGCAGTTGATATTGACTGCGGAGAAAACCACCGAGCTGTAGGTGTAACGGGTTTCGCTCGAGAAGATGAGGCTGCCGATGGGCGCATCCCTGCCCACCACCAGGTTGCCTGGGTCGAAGGAGATCCGCTGGAAGAATCCAGGGGGAAACTCACAGGCCAACGCCTGCAACGGCAGGTACAGGCCAGCCAGCACTACCAGTTTGCGCAAATACATACTGCTACGCCTCCGGGGTAAGAAACCGGTTCAAGCTCATTTGTAGGTCAGGCTGAAGGCCACCGATGCATTGGCCACGCCACCGACGGGGGCGTCCTTGCCAACCTGGATGTAGCGGGCAGCCATGGGGATGTGGATATCGCCGTTCTGCAGGCGAGTCATCGGCACATCTTCCAGCAGCGGCATGGGCGTGAGGTCAGGCTTGAGCACCTGCACGCCGATGCCGGTGGCATCCGAGTCCTGGTTGAGGCCAAGGATGCCGCGCGGCGCGTCGAGCACACTGGAACCATTGCGTGGGTCCAGGCGCAACTCGGCAAAGTGCTCGTTGCCGGGCTCGGTGCCGGCCTGACAGGCTTGCAGCGGGAGGTTGAACGAACGGGCGTCGGTGAAGCTGCCCTCGCCGGTGAACTGGCTAGTGCGCCAGGTCCCCATGGGCACGGTGACCTGGGTGGACGGTGCGCCGGGCAAGCCACACAGGGCGATGTCGAGGGAACCCGCCGAGAACACCAGCTCGACCACTTTGCCTGCCTTGTCGTTGATGACCTCCGCCAAGGTGTGGCCAGCCAGGGATTGTGGCCCCATTCCCGAATCCACAGGGGCGTACTTGATGATGCGGTAGTCGTAGTACATGGGGCGGATTCCAGAACCCACCTCATCGCTTTCAGTCTGGACGGTCGACGTGTGGGGCACGCCCCACCCGAAGCGTCCATGGCCAGGCATGTACGTCCAGTAGCGACTCGAGGGCCAGCCATAGCTGGCGCCCATCACGACGCCGATCCCCGGTATCCGCGTCTGTAGGATCACCTCGCCAGGGCCGACCAGACTGGAGCCATGGATCTGCGGCATGGGCGATTTGACCTCGAACCTATTGGTCCCACGGCACCAAATCAGCTCCACGCTTGTGTACTCCCATTGATAGCTCGGCCTCTGAGGACGAATGACCGTGCCGACGGGGGCGTCCCGGCCGACAAACAGGTGCCCCGGGTCAATGTTCACCCGGTAGAAGAAACCCGGTGGAAAATCGCAGCCCAGCACTGACAGCGGCAACCACGAAAACATCGCCAGCACCCACTTCAATGCCCCACGCCAAATGGCACCATCCGACACACCACGCATTGCTCTGTCCAACAGACTGCTCCTCATCCACGCCCCTCGGCATGATGCTCAACCAACGCCACCTCTCCTGGGCGACAGACACTCTGCACCTGTCGATACCCTTGTGCAGGCGCTGCGCCAGCCAGTGCCAGCAGCGCCCGGCACTGTTGCGAGGCACTGGCGCCCCAGCGCACGGTCAGCGCCCCTGCTGCCCCTTCGAATGCCAGCAATGCCTGCCCGCCAGGCCCGACCACGCCGACCGTGCGCTGCGCCGCGTCCAGCACCTGAGCGCCGAAAGGCGGCAGCCCGCCGTCTTCCAGGCGCAGGTTCAACAACACCTTCTCCACCCGCTGCGCGGCAAATTCGGCCTTGACCACCGCACCCCGGCGCGGCACCACGTTGGTGACGCCGTTGTCGATCTCGGTGCTGTGGTCCAGCCCGCTGGTATCCAGGCTCACACGGTTCTTGCGGTACGGCGTGAGGTAGGGGATCAGCGCATAGCCGCTGCTGTCGGTTCGGGTGCCCGGTGCATTGCCAAGGCCCACCCCCGGCGTGTCGGCCACATGCACCAGCCCCAGGGTTTCGCCCAGTGTCTGGCCCAGGGCGATGCCGCCGCCATGGGCGAGCAACGAGCCCGAGGCACTGACGTTGACTTGCTGGTAGCGTTCGCCGGCACTCACCCCGGCGCCGAGCTGGGCGAACGGCGCCAGGTAGTTGAGCGAGGCCGAGCCGCTACCGCCGGAACGCTCGGCATGGCTGGCATCCACCGCGTAGTTGAGGTGCCCTGAACGGCCCCGGTAGCCGGCACGCTGGTCGTAGCTGCCGTCGTTATTGCGGGTCAGCGCCAGGGTGCCGCTGCTGCCGCCCCCCAGCGGAATCGACAGGTTGAAGCTGATGAAACTGGACTGGCCGAACGAGTCGACCAGGCTCTTGCTGGCGTACAGCCCATAGCTCACCCCGCGGTACACGGTGTTGACGCCCAACTGCAACTGACGCTCGCGGCGCGAGGTGTTCCAGTAGTCCTGCTGGCTGAGGTTCAGGTACAGCGAGGTGTTGCCGAAATTCTGGTTGATGCTGGCCTGCACCCGGCTGCGCTTGGTCATGCGGTTGAAGTCATCGCCCTGGTGCTGCCACACCGCCTCGCTGAAATCGCGGTAGCCCTCGGTGGAGTAGCGGTAACCGGCGAAGCGCACCGAAGTGCCAGTGGCGAAGGCCTTGCCGTAGCGAATGCCATAGCTGCGCCCTTGATCGCTGTGCCCGTCACGGCCCTCGGTGCGGGCCTGGGTCACATCCAGCGAGATGGCGCCGAGGCTGCCCAGGTTCTTGCCCAGGCCCACCTGCGTGGCGCGGTAGAAGTCATTGCCCAGCAGGCCGCCTGACAAGGTGTAGTCATGGGGCAGGCCGTAGGCCAGCGTGGCCTGGGCCAGGCCTGGGCGATTGCCGTTTTCGTCGGCGGCGTTGTACTCGCCGAAGGTCGGGCCGTAGCGCCAGGTATTCTCGCGCAGCAGGTTGCCGAGGGTGGCGTAGGGCTGGGTGAAGCTCCGCTCACGGCCATCGGCCTCGGTGATGATCACCTCGAGGTCACCGCTGCCGCTGGAGGCGTTGAGGTCGTTGATCTCGAACGGCCCGGGCGGCACGTAGGTGGTGTACAGCGAATAGCCGTTATGGCGCACCTCGACCCGCGCGCGGGTTTCGGCCACGCCACGGATCACCGGCGCGTAGCCCTGCATCGAATCGGGCAGCATGCCGATGTCGCTGGCCACCTGCACACCACGAAACGGCAGGCTGTCGAACACATCACCGGCCGTGAAGCTCTCGCCGAGGGTGAAGGTGCCGAGGCTGCCCGGCAGGTCGGTTTGCGCGTAGCTGGTCGAACGCTGCCACTGGCGGCGGTTGTTCTGGTCCTGGGTGAAGCTGCCATTGGAGCGCAGGCGCCAGCCGGAAAGGTTGAGCCCGCCATTGAGGTACAGGCTGAACTGGTTGTGATCGCCCTGCCCTGCCGTGTGCCCTTGCGAGCTGGTGAACTGGTAGTTGAGCAGCCCGGCGTTGATGCCGGCGTCCCATTCCTCCGGCGCCACGTAGCCCGCTGCGTCGCGACGCAGGGCCACCTGCGGCACGCTGATGTCCAGCGCCAGATAGGCGGGATCGAAGGTCACCAGAGCGCCTTCGACCGCCTGCTGCAGGTCGACGCAGTCCAGCGTATCCAGCTCGCGCTGGTCGATGAACGCGGCCAGCTTCACGCCCATGGCGTCGAGCATTGCCGGGCTCAGGCAGGCACGAACCTCGCCGTTGCCGGCATCGTCGAAGCGCAGTTCGCGGCGCTCGTAGAAGCTCTGGTTCAGGCGGATGGTCACCTGGTGCAGGCCAGGAGGTACCTGGGCGTTGTGGGCGATAGCCTCGAGGTCGAGGTTGGGGCCGGCCGAGCCGCCGCCAAAGGGCTGCATGAAGCTGCTGTCGAACATCGCCGCCTGGGCAACCGGCAGGCCGACAGCGAACAAACAGGCGAGCAGGGTCGGGCCGCAGGCGCCAGGCCTGCGGCAGGAAGAATTGGGCATTACGGTTACTCGATCAGAGAGCGTGCGCCAGTCAGCGCGTAGCGCCAAGGCTGACCCGTTCGGGCTTGGTGTAGCCGCCGTAGTCGTTAATCACCGAGAACTCGACGCTGTTCGGCGTCCAGCCCAGGCGCGGGGCAATGGCGTACTGGCGGGTGGAGAACGGCGCCACCATCACCGGCTTGTCGATTTCGCTGTCGCGCCCGCCGTCGGCCACCTTGATATGGATGAACGAGACGTGGAACGGCGTTGGGTTGTGCACCTGAAGCCGCGCTTCGCCGGCCTCCTGGCGAATGGCCCACTCCAGCCGTGGCAGGGCTTCGAGCAGGCTGCCCTGCAACCCCTTGGGCCGGTAGAACAGCTTGATCCGCGTGCGCAGGGCGATCTTCAGGGTGTTGCCATCGTCGTTGCTGGCAGCGGGGATTTCCTGGGCGTTGAAATAGAACACCGACTCGCGGTCGGTCGGCAGGTTGTGCGCGGTCGGCACGATACGCACCATCTGCTCCTTCATCGCATCCAGTCGAAACAGCGGCGGCGTGGCAATGAACGGCGCGCTGATGGCGTGGTCGTCTTCCTCGGTGTTGACCCAGGCCTGCACGGCGTAGGGTTTGTCGGTGCCGTTGCCAGCGGTGATCGATGCATCGCGCTTGCTGGCATCGAAGATGATGCGCGTGCCGCTCAGGGTCACCCCTGCCTGCGCCATTGGCAGCAGTGCCAGCAACAACGCGCCGGCCAGCCACCTGTGTGAATGGGTGCGGAACATCACAACCCCCTTGGTTTCAGGGTGAGCCACGCCCTGCACAGGGCGCGGCTGCAGCCCGGTTTACTGGATGTTCACGGTGAACTGCGCCTTGGCGTTGGCCGGGCCAGGGGTGGCAGTGCCGGTGGCGATGTAGTTGGCGGTGAAGCGCAGGGGCTGGCTGAGGTTGGCGTACTCGGCGGACGGCTCGGACACCGGCAGCTCGGTGCCCCTGAAATCGCGCAGTTGCACCGCCACGTTGCTGGCGGCACCGGCCACCGGCTCCAGTGCCAGCCACTGGCCCGCCGCACCGGCGGAGCCGGTGATCGGCAGGAAAGTCACGGTGGCGGCTTTGCCGGTGATATCGCAACCTGGGTCGCTGGCGTTGACCTGCAGGGTGAATGCCCCACCGCCGGCCACGTCGCCGGCCTTGGCCAGGCTGCTCACCGGCACTTGGTCGCCGAGCTTGACCACACCCTTGGCACCGCCGGTGCCGTTACCCACCTCGATGGCGCAGGTGCTGTTGACGATGGTGCCTTCAAAGCTGATCTCGCCGTCGGCGGCCTGTGCGAACTGGGCCGCGCCCATCAATGCCACTGCGGCGGCCAGGCCGCTCAAGGTTACCTTTTTCATGGTTGCTCCCTTCATGATGCTGCGCGCGTTGCGCCTTGATGATTCGTGCAACGGCAACCGTGGGTGGCTTGCCGAGCACGAAGAGCATCATGCCGTGGCCGACAGGCCGGTCCACGGCGAAACGGAGCAAGTTCATGGGAACGCTTTCCCAAGCAAACTGCGAAATTTCCCAAACGCATGCAAAACTGACAGTGCTGACAGCCAGCGGTCACCCTGGCGACCCGATCGGCACGCTATAAGACACTGTCCCCTTCCCCTTTCCGGCCACCGCCACATGACCCGACCCCTGCCCCGCAAAGCCCTGATCCTGCTGCTCGTCGTCGCCCTCGGCGGCGCCGCCTGGTGGCTGCGCCCGAGCGCGAATACCGCGCACAAGCCGGCTGCCGCCATCCCGGTGCGGGTGGTCGGCGTGGCCCAGCAGGATGTGCCGCGTTACCTCGGCGCCATCGGTTCGGTGCTGTCGCTGCACAGCGTCGAGGTGCGCCCGCAGGTCGAAGGCGTGCTGACCCAGGTGCTGGTGAAGGAAGGGCAATGGGTGAAGCAGGGCGACCTGCTGGCCACCCTCGATGACCGGGCGATCCGCGCCAGCCTCGACCAGGCCCGTGCCCAGCTTGGCCAGACCCAGGCGCAACTGCAGGTGGCGCGGGTCAACCTCAAGCGCTACCAGTTGCTGAGCAGCGATGACGGCGTGTCGAAGCAGACCCTCGACCAGCAGCAGGCGCTGGTGAACCAGTTGCAGGCAACGATCACCGGCGACCAGGCGGCCATCGACAACGCCGCCGTACAGCTCAGCTATACGCAAATCCGCTCACCGGTAAGCGGCCGCGTGGGCATCCGCAACGTCGACCCGGGCAACCTGGTGCGCACCAGCGACAGCCAGGGCCTGTTCAGCGTTACCCAGATCGACCCGATCGCCGTGGAGTTCAGCCTGCCCCAGCAAAACCTGCCGACCCTGCACAAACTGCTCGAAGCCCCCACGCCCGCCGCAGTGGAGGCGTTCATGGATGCCGACGGCGAGCGCAGCCTGCTGGGCAAGGGCCACCTGGCATTGATCGACAACCAGGTGTCGGCCAATACCGGCACGGTGCGGGTCAAGGCCGAGTTCGACAACAAGGACGGCCACCTGTGGCCCGGTCAACTGGTGACCGTGCGCCTGCTCACCGCGGTGGACGAGAACGCCCTGGTGGTGCCGCCGCCGGTGGTGCAGCGCAGCATCGACGGGCACTTCGTTTACCGCCTCGATGGCGACAAGGTCGCCGCCGTGCCGGTGAAAGTGCTGTATCAGGACAGCACGCTGAACGTCGTTGATGGTGTGAAGCCTAGGGATTGCCTGGTGCTCGATGGCCAGTCGCGGCTTAAGCCCGGCAGCCGGGTTGAAACCAGCGGACAGTGCGCAGAGCCGCAGCGCCTGGCCGATGGCAATCGCGGGGCAAGCCCGCTCCCACGCGATACCGCCACTGCCCGGGATGCAGGTAGTACCGTGGGAGCGGGCTTGCCCCGCGATGGCGTCAGCGCAAACAACCCGGAGCCCCAGCCATGAACACCCGCAACGGCGTGTCGGCCTGGTGCATCGACCACCCCATCGCCACCCTGCTGCTGACCTTCGCCCTGGTGCTGCTGGGCGCCATCGCCTTCCCGCGCCTGCCGGTGGCGCCGCTGCCGGAGGCCGACTTCCCGACCATCCAGGTTACCGCCCAACTGCCCGGCGCCAGCCCCGAAACCATGGCCTCGTCGGTGGCCACGCCCCTGGAGGTGCAGTTCAGCGCCATCCCCGGCATGACCCAGATGACCAGCAGCAGCGCCCTGGGCTCGACCAACCTGACCCTGCAGTTCACCCTCGACAAGAACATCGACACCGCCGCCCAGGAGGTCCAGGCGGCGATCAACACCGCCACCGCGCGCCTGCCCCAGGACCTGCCCAGCCCGCCGACCTGGCGTAAGGTGAACCCGGCCGACAGCCCGGTGCTGATCCTCACCGTAAGCTCGGCGCAGATGCCCGGCAACGAGCTCAGCGACTACGCCGAAACCCTGCTGGCGCGCCAGCTCAGCCAGATCGACGGGGTCGGCCTGATCAACATCACCGGCCAGCTGCGCCCGGCCATCCGCGTGCAGGCCCAACCGGAGAAACTCGCCGCCATCGGCCTGACCCTGGCCGACATCCGCCAGGCCATCCAGCAGACCAGCCTGAACCTGGCCAAGGGCGCGCTGTATGGCGAACACAGCGTGTCGACCATCGCCGCCAACGACCAACTGTTCCACCCCGAAGACTATGCCCGGCTGATCGTCAGCTACCGCAACGGCGCCCCCGTGCACCTTGCCGACGTGGCCAAGGTGATCAACGGCGCCGAGAACGCCTACGTCAAGGCTTGGTCGGGCGACCAGCCGGGGCTCAACCTGGTGATCTTCCGCCAGCCCGGGGCGAACATCGTCGACACCGTGGACCGGGTGCTCGATGCCCTGCCGCGCCTGCAGCAAATGCTGCCGGCCTCGGTCGAGGTGTCGGTGCTGCAGGACCGCACCCAGACCATCCGCGCCTCGCTGCACGAGGTGGAACTGACGCTGATGATCGCCGTGGCCCTGGTGATCGGCGTGATGGCGCTGTTCCTGCGCCAGTGGTCGGCAACCCTGGTGGTGTCCAGCGTGCTGGGCGTGTCGCTGATCGCCAGCTGCGCATTGATGTACGTGTTCGGCTTCAGCCTCAACAACCTGACCCTGGTGGCCATCGTCATCGCCGTGGGCTTCGTGGTCGACGACGCCATCGTGGTGGTGGAGAACATCCACCGCCATCTGGAGGCCGGCGACGACAGCCGCACCGCCGCGCTCAAGGGCGCGGGCGAAATCGGCTTCACCGTGGTGTCGATCAGCTTCTCGCTGATTGCCGCGTTCATCCCGCTGCTGTTCATGGGCGGCGTGGTCGGCCGGCTGTTCAAGGAGTTCGCCCTGACCGCCACAGCGACCATCCTGATTTCGGTGCTGGTGTCGCTGACCCTGGCGCCGACGCTGTGCGCGCTGTTCATGCGCAAGCCGCCGCAGGAGCAGCATGGCGGCTTCGGCCAGCGCCTGCTGGGCTGGTACGAGAAAGGCCTGGACCGCGCCCTGGCGCACCAACGCCTGACCCTCGGCATCTTCGGCATCACCCTCGCCCTGGCGGTGGTCGGCTACGTCGGCATCCCCAAGGGCTTCTTCCCGCTGCAGGACACCGGCTTCATCCTCGGCACCACCGAGGCGGCGGCGGATGTGTCATACCCCGCGATGATCGAAAAACACCTGGCCCTGGCCAAAATCATCGGCGACGACCCGGCGGTGCGCGCGTTCTCCCATTCGGTGGGGGTGACCGGCAGCAACCAGACCATCGCCAACGGCCGCTTCTGGATCTCGCTCAAGCCCCGTGGCGAACGCGATGTCTCGGCCAGCGAGTTCATCGACCGCCTGCGGCCCAAGCTGGCCCAGGTGCCCGGCATCGTCCTGTACATGCGCGCCGGCCAGGACATCAACCTCAGCTCCGGCCCTTCGCGCACCCAGTACCAGTACGTGCTCAAGAGCAACGACGGCGTGGCGCTGAACCTGTGGACCCAGCGCCTGACCGAGCGCCTGCGGGAAAACCCGGCGTTGCGTGACCTTTCCAACGACCTGCAACTGGGCGCCAGCGTCACCCGCATCGACATCGACCGCCAGGCCGCGGCGCGCTTCGGCCTGACCACCACCGATGTCGACCAGGCGCTGTACGACGCCTTCGGCCAGCGCCAGATCAGCGAATTCCAGACCGAGACCAACCAGTACAAGGTGATCCTCGAGCTGGACGCCCGCCAGCGTGGCAAGGCCGAAAGCCTGAACTACTTCTACCTGCGCTCGCCGTTGTCGGGCGAGATGGTGCCGCTGTCGGCACTGGCCCATGTGGCGTCGCCCAGCACCGGGCCGCTGTCGATCAGCCACGACGGCCTGTTCCCCGCCGCCAACCTGTCGTTCAACCTGGCCCCCGGCGTGGCCCTGGGCGATGCGGTGCAGATCCTCGAACGCACCCAGCGCGAGCTCGGCATGCCCGACTCGATCACCGGCAACTTCCAGGGCGCGGCCCAGGCATTCCAGAGCTCGCTGTCGAGCCAGCCGTACCTGATACTCGCCGCGCTGGTGGCGGTGTACATCATCCTCGGCGTGCTCTACGAGAGCTTCGTGCACCCACTGACCATCATCTCCACCCTGCCCTCGGCGGGCCTGGGGGCGATCATCCTGCTGTGGGGCAGCGGGCAGGACTTCAGCATCATGGGGCTGATCGGCGTGGTGCTGCTGATCGGCATCGTCAAGAAGAACGGCATCCTGTTGATCGACTTCGCCCTCGACGCCCAGCGCCACCACGGCATGACGCCTGAACAGGCGATCCGCCAGGCGTGCCTGGTGCGCTTCCGGCCGATCATCATGACCACCCTGGCCGCGCTGCTCGGCGCGGTGCCGCTGATGTTCGGCTTCGGCGCTGGTGCCGAGCTGCGCCAGCCACTGGGCATCGCGGTGGTGGGCGGGCTGCTGGTGAGCCAGGCGCTGACGCTGTTCTCCACCCCGGTCATATACTTGGCCCTGGAGCGCCTGTTCCATCGCCGCCAGGCCGCCACCGTCGCCGCGCCGACCGCCCGCTGAGACAAGACCATGCGTGTACTGATCATCGAAGACGAAGAAAAAACCGCCGACTACCTGCACCGCGGCCTGACCGAGCAGGGCTTTACCGTGGACCTGGCGCGGGACGGCATCGACGGCCTGCACCTGGCCCTGGAAGGCGACTATGCGGTGATCGTGCTCGACGTGATGCTGCCGGGCCTGGACGGCTACGGTGTGCTGCGCGCGTTGCGGGCACGCAAGCAGACGCCGGTGATCATGCTCACCGCCCGCGAACGGGTCGAGGACCGCATCCATGGCCTGCGCGAAGGCGCCGACGATTACCTGGGCAAGCCGTTCTCGTTCCTTGAGCTGGTCGCCCGCCTGCAAGCCCTGACCCGCCGCAGCAGCAGCCACGAACCGCTGCAGGTGCAGGTGGCCGACCTGTGGATCGACCTGATGGCGCGCAAGGCCACCCGCGCAGGCCAGCGCCTGGAGCTGACCGCCAAGGAGTTCTCGTTGCTCAGTGTGCTGGCCCGGCGCCAGGGCGAAATCCTGTCCAAGACGGCCATTGCGGAGCTGGTGTGGGACATCAATTTCGACAGTGACGCCAATGTGGTGGAGGTGGCGATCAAGCGCCTGCGCGCCAAGCTTGACGGGCCCTTCGACAACAAGCTGCTGCATACCATCCGAGGCATGGGCTATGTCCTGGAAAACCGTGGGTAGTGAGCAGTCCCTGTGGGAGCGGGTTTACCCGCGAAGTGGCCACCGAGGTGCCTGGCACCGGCTTCGCCGGTGTTCGCGGGTAAACCCGCTCCCACAGGGGCTTGGCGGCGGCGATTGGATTGACAGTCAATGAACACAAAAGACCATTTGCGCAAAAGAGCCGGCAACTCCATCGCCCTGCGCCTCTGCGCCCTGTTCACCCTGGTCGCCCTGGGCGTGTTCGTGCTGATCGGCAGCGCCCTGTACCGCCAGGTCGACCGCAGCCTCGACCTGCTGCCTGCCGCCGAACTGGAAGCCCGCTTCAGCGTGCTCGAGTCCGCCCTCAACCGCTACGGCACGCCCGAGCACTGGGCCAAGATCCACAACAAGCTCAACCTGCTCGGCGAAGAGGACAAGCGCATCCGCTTCTGGGCGGTCGGCAGCAACCCGAACTACGAATATGGCCAACCCACCGAACTGATCCGCGCCTTCGCCGAAGGCCCGCCGGGCATGCGCGAGCTGCGCCTGGCGAACAGCCCCTACCCTTACAAGGTGCTGGTCAGCGAGCTGCCGGCACTGGGCGAACGCCCGCCGCTGCGCTTTCTGATCGGCATCAACACCGAAACCTTCTGGCAGGCCCAACACAGCCTGCTGGTGGCCATCGTCGGCCTGGCAGCATTCGGCGTGGTGCTGGCATCGCTGCTCAGCTACTGGGTGGCGCGCATCGGTTTGAAGCCCTTGCTGACGCTGTCTGACCAGGCCCAGGGGCTCGCCCCGCCACGCCTGGACGGGCGCCTGCCAACCGAAGCCCTGCCACCGGAACTGGCCCGCTTCGCCGGCGCCTTCAACGCGGCGCTGGACCGGGTCAGCCAGGCCTATACCCAGCTCGAAGCGTTCAACGCCGACGTCGCCCACGAACTGCGCTCGCCGCTGACCAACCTGATCGGCCAGACCCAGGTGGCACTGACCCGCGGGCGCAGCGCCGAACACTACTTCGAGGTGCTGCAATCGAACCTCGAAGAGCTGGAGCGCCTGCGCAGCATCATCAACGACATGCTGTTCCTCGCCAGCGCCGACCAGGGCAGCAAGGCCACCGCCCTGGCCGAGGCCTCGCTGGCCGAAGAGGTGGCCACCACCCTCGACTACCTGGACTACATCCTCGAGGACGCCCAGGTGCGCGTGAGCGTCAGTGGCGACGCCCGCGCACGCATCGAGAAAGCCCAGCTGCGCCGGGCGCTGATCAACCTGCTGAACAACGCCGTGCAGCACACCGCGCCTCACCAGGTGATCCAGGTACGCATCGAGGCCGATGAGCAACAGGTCAGCATCACGGTGAGCAACCCGGGGCCGAGCATCGCCGAGGAACACCTGCCGCTGCTGTTCGAGCGCTTCTACCGGGTGGATGCCGCGCGCGCCAACAGCGGTGGCAACAACCACGGCCTGGGGCTGGCGATCGTCAAGGCCATCGCCTTGATGCATGGAGGTGAGGTCTTCGTGCACAGCGATAA
Organism: Pseudomonas oryziphila; assembly: GCF_003940825.1. Classification (NCBI taxonomy): domain Bacteria; kingdom Pseudomonadati; phylum Pseudomonadota; class Gammaproteobacteria; order Pseudomonadales; family Pseudomonadaceae; genus Pseudomonas; species Pseudomonas oryziphila. The sequence continues at coordinate 5,071,039 of NZ_CP034338.1, forward strand.
GGCAGGGAATTGCTTTGGGATCCGCTTACCGAATGCGGGACCGGAGTACACCGCACAAGACGCCAGCAAAAAGAAAAGAGGCGAGCAGGTCTGAACGCCTCTTTCGCTTAAACCGATCTGCTATTTTTTGGCGTTAGGCTCTGTCTGAAAAAAGCCGTCGCATACACCGCATGACGCAAGCCAGCGAGACCATTGCGGCATAACTTTTTGCGAGCTTGTCGAAGCGCGTGACGATTCGGCGGTTCTCTTTTAGCCAGCCGAACATGCGTTCGATGATGTTGCGCTGTCGATATTTGGGGCGATCAAACAGTCTCGGCAAGCCGGGTTTGGGCTTGCGTTTCATTGAGCGCAGCGGAATGACCGGCTGCATCCGATATCGATCGCAGTAACGGCGCAAGGCCTCGGCGTCGTAGCCTTTGTCAGCCAGCAACCATTTGCATCGTTTGCGTGGACGACCACGCTGGTTTGTCGGGATGCTGACATCATCAAGCAACGGCTGGGCATAGCTGATGTCGCTGGCTTGGCCGCCAGAGAGAAGGAAGCGCAACGGTATCCCGTTGGCGTCGCAGAGCATATGGATTTTGGTTGTCAGGCCGCCGCGACTGCGGCCTAGAGCGTGATCGGCAGGCTCGTCAGGCCCCCTTTTTTCCGCGCTCCAGATGAAGCACGGGTTGCTCGAACAGCGGTCGAATCGATCATCCAGGTGTGGGGATCGATCAAGCCTTTGTCATTGAGTCTGAGGTGCAATCGTCTGAGCATCTGATCGAATGTTCCGCGGTTTCGCCAGAGTCGGAAGCGGTGATAGACCGTTGCCCAAGACCCGAAGCGCTCGGGCATATCTCGCCAGGCTGCTCCTGAGCAGAGCACCCAGAGCACACCATCGAGCATCAAACGATCACTGCTGCGGGGCCTGCCCCTGACGTGGGCCGCCGTAAAGAGGTCGGCGACCACTGCCCACGCTTCATCCGAGAGTTCATAACGCTTTGCCATCACAGAATTCCTTTCCGTAGATGGCCGGCGACTGTACAGAACCCAGGCTGTTCCGAGGCCACATTTCAGTTTCTTAGGATTTCAGACAGAGCCTAACAGCCGTGGCCTTGAATTTGCCCGATTTGTTTGGGTCGAGTACCTTGGTGAAGGTTACTTCTGAGCCTACGGCAATTCCGGAGTTGGCTATTAATTCGAATTGAAGCTGGTCATCCTCTTCCTCCGACTCAGGTTCGAATTCAATCCAACCGAAGTGCAAGTCCGTGTTCATTGATTTAACTTTTCCACTCTGCTCGGCCATGTTGATCACCTAAATATTGAGTTGCTCCGGGCGCTCCGAATGCCTTGACAACTCAGTATTCGGAACAGCCTCTATTCAATCCTATTAAACTCATCAAACAGGCGCCACTAGCATTTCTATCAGGTCCTGCACCACGCGGCGACTCAAATACTGAGTTCCATTGTGCTGCGAATTTCGAACTGGCTAATAGCACGTGCTACTTCCTTGATGTTGGGATCAGGAAGATAAGAGCCTCTTGCCCTTGTACTGATTGTCGAGGTTTGATTACCCCGCGCCAGTGCAATCGACGAGTCGATCGTCCCGCGCAGGATGTTCGCTTCAATCGCCAACGCCATGTTTTGACTGAGTGTGGAAACGAAGCGCAATTGGTTCGCCCAATTGTAGAAGGCGATCGATCTACCCGTGAGGTTGAGGGGATCCGGTCCATCCCAAAGGCTTTTCAACTTGCCGAACACACCATGCCTTCCGTAAGTGGGCATAGGCTCAAGCCGAGCGGCCGGGGCCTTGATATAGTCGTCCACCTTACACAAGAGCTTTCCAGGCGCGGACTTGGCGGCTGCTATCGCCCTGGATGCACCCTCTCGTATACTCAGCCACACTGATTGGCGCGTGACGCCCAGTTTGGCGGACTTCAGTCGCTTGAAGCCCTGCCCGACGGCCTTCAACCCGTTCCCCACCCACCGGACAGTGCGTTGCACCAAAGTCCTGGTAGCGTTGAACAGCTTGATACTGGCTTTCATCACCCCCTGGAAGCCCTGCGTGGACGCCACGCCGGTTGCCATTGACGCAATCCCCAGCGCCTTGGACAACTCCGGATTGGTCTCTGCGGTCAACGCCGAGGCCACTTCCAGTCCGAAGGACGTTACAGCCATGGTGGTCAAAAAGGCGAAGAGCAACATCGAGGCTGTTCCCCCCGAAAACACCGTCGCTCCCACTCCTAGTACCGTCAGCACGAATGACAAGGCCAGCCCTCGCCACTTGCCCCCCAGCCCCACGTTCCTGGTCCCCCGCAATTGCTCCTCGCGCTCGCGCAATTGACGGTCCTGCCCCCATCGGCTGAGCATGATCGCGCCGCTAGGGTCATGCAGGTTGACCGGGTCCGGACAGTGCTGATAAGGATTGTGGCCACCGTCCCCAAACGGGGCCAGCCAGTCAGGCTGAGCATAGCGGCCTATGCCGGGATCATAACTACGGTACCCGTTGCCCGCAGGATACTGCCCTGTCACTGGGTCACGACGCATGCCGTTGTATCCGCTGACCACGCCCTCCAGCAACGCGCCCTCGCCAAACGGCAATCGCGGGGCCAACGTGAGCCCACCGTCCCTGACCTGCCCTGCAATGCCAACCTGTGGATCGTCGATCAACCAGCGCACCTGGTCGTCTTCGTACTCCGCCAGGCCTGCCGAGATGCTCGTACGACGCGTGACGGCACGAGTCTTGTCGAACCAGATTTCGCCAATCAGCTCATCACCGTCATATCGCAGCTCGCAAATGCTTTCGTCCTGTTCGACGTGTTGCGCGACCAAGCGCTGATAGCCGTCGTACTGATAGCGCGATAACAGTTGGCCTTCGGCATCCTTCACCCTGCTCACCTGGCCGGCACCGGTATAGCTGAATGCGTGGCTCTGTCCATCATCGACCAAGTAGCCATTATCGCTCCAGCTCAAAACCCGAGACTGCGAGCCGTGCTGCACCGAGGTCATGCGCGTGGGGTCTGCATTCGCGTCGTAGCTGAAATCCTGCGTGTGCTGGGTGCCATCAAAGCGCGTAGTCACTTTAGTGACAACGTTGTCCAAGGCGTCCCAGGTAAACGCTTGCGCCTTCACGGCATCGCCGCTGGCATTGGTCGGGCAGTAGGCGGTATCGTCGCTTTCGCAGGTGTAGCCCTCAAGACGATCAAGTGCATCGTAAACGAAGCGCTCGGTGCTCTTGAGCTGACCGTCCTGGTAGTTCGCTTTGCTGATCAGCCGGCCATCACCGCGCCAGGTCATGCGTTGACTGAAGCGTATCGCGCCATTGTGCAGGAAAGTCCGCACGATCTCCTGACCGAGACCATTGTGTTCACTGAGTACCTGCCATTGCTCACCGGCCTTCATTGCATGGACGAGGCGCGACTTCAGCCTGCCCAAGGCATCGTAACGGTACAGCACATCCTCATGATCCTTGCATGTACGTAGCAACCGCCCCTGGTCGTCGACGAAGACTCGCTGCCAACGCCCATCGGCACGCAGTGAAGCCACGGTGGCGCCACACAAGGTCTGCCAGTCCTGCGTCGGCACCTTTCCACGAGGCGTAGTCTCTGTGCCCTCGATGCGCCCTGGCAGGTCGCCCTGGATGAAGCGGTGCCTCCAGGTACCGCCCGCTCCATCCTCGCAGACCACAGTGGCTCCGCCATTCTTGCGTGCAAGACTGCCCATGGCGCTGTCGCCCGCGCGCCAACGGACGCAGTCGGCATCGATGTGCGTCTGCAGGCACGTCTTGTCGGGCAGGGTAATGGTATCGTCATCGAAGGAGTAAGTGCGGTTGCCGACCGTGCGCGACTTTAGCGTGGAATCATTGGCCACGGTCTGGGTGGCAATGACCCTGCCGTCTATCTTGAGGGCAGTGGGCTGGTTGCTGAAACCGTGATAGGCACGTTCGACAGTGCTGCCATCGGGGCGCGTTGCCTTGGTAATCCGGCCCAGATCATCACGCTCGAAGGCATAGATGCGTGTTTCACCGTCCACGAAGCGTTCGCTGCGCACCACTTGGGCACTCGCATCGAGTTGTTGGACCAGTTTTACCTGCTGCAGCCCGGCACCGTCGACGAGGGTTTCGGTACGCTCGAAGGTGCCATCCGTTAGGGTCACGTATTCGGTGGTGAGTTCAGACAGGCATTGTTGCGCCAATCCCTCTTTCACAACCTGACGGGTAGTGGTGCCTTTGGCAGGATTCGCATAAGTGAAAAGCACGGGACTGGCGATCTGTAGATAGCCTCGTGCCCGCTCGGCTTCTGCTGAATCGAGTAGCTTCAGAAAGTCCAGAACCTCAGCATTCTCGACATCAGCCCCGCCGAGGTTGAAGTCTTTAATTACGAGGTTCGCGGCCCACCTTTCGAGCTTCTGCCCATATCTGACCGGAATCCGAGACGCCCCCACCACTGGAATACATTGACCCCCTTTGCGCCCCGCAAGACCTTGAAAGAACTTGAAGAAATAAGGGAGAAAATATCTGTATCTATCGAACAGGCTCACTAACAGATACAGGGCTTGCCTAATCAAGTCTGTGATGTATTCATCGGACACATCGTGTGCATCTCTCACATCCCTTAGTTGCACAAGACAAGTAAGAAACTTGAGCATTTCCTCTTCATCATCCCCACCACTGCACGTTAGCGCGACAGCAACGTCCCACTCACTTGAATCGACGTCCGGTGGAGTTTGGTTTGCGCTCGATTGCTCCTCGACAACGGCTCCCAGCGCTGTCAGCCACGGTTCTCGCCCGTCCTTGGGCTGCACCTGTGCCATCTCGATCACTGCCTGGCCCCCCGGCAGATAGTCCCACTCCCAACACCCTACCGACTGCGATTCATCGAGCCCGTCCCTGCAGTACTCATCCAGTGGCACATAATCAATGGCCCCAGCGGGCTGCCATTCACTGCGCCAAACCCGCTGAACACCGTCCAGGTGATTGCGGCGTTGAGCACCGTTGGCATGGGTGTGAGTCTCCAACTTGTTATCCGCGGAATAAGCAGTGGTGATATGTATCACTGCTCGCTGGTTTTCTGCCCTGCTTTTTCTGCCAGGCTCCAGGCGATACCGAGCGTCGTCCACGACCCGCCCAAGAGCGTCGTACTGCCTTGTCATCTCGATCTCAGCGTCCGTTTGAGTAAGCCAGTTCGCGCTAAGGCGTGAGAAGTGACGGACACTGACCTGCTGCGTGCCGGCCTGGGTTTGCAAGGTAATACGCTCCAGGATGTACGGGGCATTTGGGTTGTCCTCGAACGTCTTGGTGGTTTTCTCCCAGAAGACATCAGGCCCCTGAAGCGTCATCTGAGTATCCTGGACGGTCCATACTTTGACCTTGCTCGCATCGCTCGGCGTCACCTTGTGCGTCACCGTCGACGAACCATGCAAATGTCGACGACACAGCACCGAGGCAAGGCCGATTTGCGTCGGTTCGTCCGTAGGGATGAAGAGCTCGCCGGATGCCATCTCCAGGCGCCCCCCCTGAATGACTCGCTCTTCGGCCAATTCAAGGTACGGTCTGCCTGCATGCGCTACCGTGCGGTAGCCGAAGAGTTTCAGACCAAGTGGATGACCGAAATCGTCACATTCATACTCGAACATCACAGGTAGCATCGCGTACTCAGGTACTGCCGGGCAGTCCAGTAGCGGTAGTTCCTGTAGTTCCTGTAGTTCCGGCAGGCAGTCAACTGTGCGCAACAGATCGGCCTCGATACGATTCGCGCCACCCGCGCGACCATAGTAGCCACGGCAAAGCGTATGCTGGCCCTCGATGACCACTTTCACGGGCAGTCCGTCATCGTCCGTCGTCATGATCTGCATATCGACCGCCTTGCCATGGGGCTGACGCTGTGCGACCGGGACGACTTGCAAGCAGGCCTGAATAGCGTTGACCAACACCACACGTTGATTGCGGCTGAATCGCCAGAGCATCTCTACGATTTCCTGCTGATGCTTGACGGATTGTTTGCCAGCCAATGCAGGCTTTCCCTTCCTGATGACCAACTTGATCGACTCGATCACCTTGATCAGGTCATTCCCATACCCCGTGTATCGAATGCTCTGCGTCGTATTCTTGTTCTGGGCCTTTAACTCCAGCCACTGGTCCTCGGCGGATGCCTCACCTGCCAGTATTTCTCGCCTGTGACTGCCGTCCTCACCGAACACCTGCAAATGATGCCGTCGCTTGCCATAGGGACCTCGCCGGCCGGCAATGATGTACAACTGATCAGAGATGTCACGCAACTCCCCCGTGTATTGGTAGGTGGCCACGTGGTTCTCTTGCCCACCGCCAGGAATCAAGGCATGGAGCTTGACCTTGGGCCACGAGGGCCACTTATTGGTGTCGTGTGGTTCTGGGCGTACACCCGGGGTGTAGCGCACGTACTCGACCGAACCATCCAACTCCTCTAACCGACACAGCACCCGGTCTAGAACCGGATCGTCTTCATAGCCACATTTGACCTGCTGAAGGCACGCACCTGCTTGAGTCCACTCAAGGGTCCGTAGCAGCCAGTCTTTCAATTGCAGCTTGACCTCGAAGCGTTCATCGCTTGCTGGCCATATCTGCATGTTCACCTGCGCAGCCGACTTGTCCGGGGTGACGTACTCAGCCGTGAACAAGGTTTGTTTCTCGCTCTCGATGCGCATGAGCAGGAATTGCCCAAGCTGACGCTTCCACGTCAGTTCGAGCACCTCACCATAATGCGAGATGATGCGAGCAGGCAGCAGCTGCACGAATGGACGCTCGTAGTAGGCGATGCGCTCGTTCAGCTCCTCGATCGTTCCATGCGTTGCCCAGGCCTTGGCGGCCTCGTTGTAATCGAGCGCCGCACCAATGTAGTAGGCCCCCGGTGAAGCCACCAGCAGCACCCATTGAGTCCAGTGCTCAGGCACGGCGGGAAACTGCGGTTTGCTTTTCTCCTTGATAGCCCGCAGGAGCTTCAGGACTGTCTGGCGAAATTCATCATTGGGCTCGACCTCGTTGGCGGCCACCACGGCAGGCTTTTTCAAGACTTCCTGACGGCCATTGGGCAGCTCGATCGTGAATTCACTGTAATCCTTGTTGCAGCTCAACAGGCAATGCTTCTTCTTCAACGGTTGTTCCTTGCCTAGGTCTTCCCACTCCTTGGGGGTGAACGTGATTCGCCCGCCATTGGCCAGGGTCAACACACGGTCACGCACGTCCAGGCTGGAGAAGCGCCAGGCCCAGCCATCCCCCAACCCCGCCTCGTTTCCGCGCAAGGCCGAATAATGCAAGGTCAGGTCGCACAATGGCCCCCGTGCGCCCAGACCTTGCAGCGTTGCGATCGGGTAGTGAGCATGGAACAAGCCCAGGCGGCCATCCACGCCGGTCATGTCATGCCCGAAAGTATCGAAAATTTCCGAGTGATCCGTGTTCCCCCAGTCTTCGCATAGCAGACTCCTCGGCGTGTAGGGCGCCAATGCGGCGGACGGGGTGAACTCGACCGATTTCGAATTTTTCCAGAATGCGTGTTCGTCAAAGGCGCCGAAATGGCCGACGATCAATTTGTCTTCACCGCGCAGGCTTTCGGGATAATCCAGAACGATCTCGTAGTCTTGCTTGACCCGGCCGCCCCAGATGATCTTGCCGGCGCTGACCCAAAGCGGCGACTCTTCACCTTTGCCGAAAACCGTCGGCTCGCAGGCGGCCACCCGTATACCCTTGTCCCAGGCGTGCTGAGTCAGACGAAACTCGAGCTCCCCTGACTGCAAGTTGATGGAGGCATTGAGTTGGCCCTTGGCTGAGTCGAACTCAACGGACGGCGCCGAGGCCATTTCCTCCTTCAGAACATCGGGTGCCACTTCTACGAAGGGTTCGAATTCGACCTGCAGTTCACTGAAGGCTGAGTCGAAGTCAACGGACAGCACCGAGGCCATTTCCTCCTTCTGAACATCGGGTGCCTCTTCTACGAGGGGTTCGAATTCGACCTGCAGTTCACTGAAGCGTGGGATTGATAGCGACCCGGCACCTCCAGTCGTGCTGTCAATGTCAACGTAAAGTTCAGGCCAGGCTTGTTCCTGGAGAAAACGCGCCAAGGCAATGCGCCAGGACGGCAGCTCGATCTCGCCGCCTTTCTCTGTCTGCGGAGGTCTGAACACGCCAGTATGTAAGGCCCGGTTGCTAAAGGGATGCCGTACCGCAACGTTCAGCGAGGCTCGGGACATCGCTTTTGTCGGAAGCTCCAGCGCCGGTACCCAGTTACCCGCATCCGGCAGCGAGGTGAAGATGCGCAAGGCGTCGCCCCGGTGCCATAAACCAAGGCCGAGGGCATCCTGGCCGATAAGATTGTTGGACGCAGGCCTTGAGGAACTGGCTTGCACATAAGCGGACACCTCTGAACGATTCAGGGCAGTAGCCCAGTCCGCCAGCCATTTGCCACTTGCCCTCAGGGTCGTGGTGGGGCCCCACTGATGATGACCCAGCAAGCGCTGAGAACATGCATCGTAGACCCAGGTATGCAACGTGGTACCGACCGGTAAAGCCTGCGATCCTTCGACTTTGCGGCTTTCCCACCAGCCTGAGACGGTCAGGTTCACGCTCAGTTCGGCCCGCTGCGGCACCCAAAACGCGTTGCCGATTTCGGCGGGCGTTACCTGACAGTCGCTGTTCAATACACCCGCCCGCAGCAGATGGCTGTCACGATTGATCTGATCGCACAATGCCTTGGACCAGCCCAAGCCGACCTGCCCCTGCGTGGGGCTGAAGAAATGATTTTCGAACAGCGCTTGTGTTTTAAGGTCGCGAACCTGCAAACAAAGCGTCTGCCGGGCAGTCAAGCGGAAACTGTCATTGCAGGCCAGCGCCTGTACCAGATTGCTATCGAAGGGAGCATTGCTGAAAGCCCGGTACTTGGCATGGCTCCACAGCCGTAATGGGCCACTCTCGGTCGTGAAGTTATTGTTCTCGTCCCATGCTCCGGCAGTGATCGGGGCGCCCTGGTCGGCAACAAACTTGGCGAATGCCCGAGGCCACTTCTGTGCCGTTAGTTCACTGGCCTGAGGGGTGAAGGCAAACCGACTGACCTCTCCATCGCAGCGGTTGACCAGAAACGCACTGAGCGTTTCATCACGCGCGAGTTCGCGACCTGCCTTGATCGGTACGGTGCTGTACCACCCATCGTCGACGCTGCCCTCTCGCATCAGTGTGAAGTCGGTCATGTCAGGAAGGTAACCGTCAGACCGCGTGGTGATCTGGTAAGGAACCGCATAAGGGTCAATCTGACTGACGATTCCGCTGAGCAAATAGACATTCTTGATGAAGCTGAAAAACTCATGCTGACCATTGAATAGGCCAGTCCCCTTCAATATCGGATAGTCAAGGGTGAGTTGAGCATGATGATCCTGCAGAGCATCATCGACAGTGAACACAAATTTCGCGTATTGACCGGGGTAGTCTACGACCGTTACGTGGCCAAAAAATGAGTAGTAGCCGTTTAAATCAGTAGTCAGCTCCACCCACACCGCCCCCAACGCTGGTGACAGCTTCCCCCACTCCTCGGGTTTGACCAGTACCGCGCCGCTTTCGAGCATGGCCTCCAGCTGCATGGCCTCTTGCTCTAGCTTCGCATCCAGCTCGGGCACAAGCTCGATGTCGGTGTAAGCCAAGTTTCGTTTGTCTGGAGACCTGATACGCAGCACATCGTTCTCTGCGAATTCGTAAACAGCTTTGACGCCGTTCACCGTGATGAGATCGCCATTCTTGAAGAATTTCCTGAAGGCGTGACAGTTGTAGGTCATCACCAAACCCTCGCGTGCTATCGGCTCGTCGTCATTGAATGGCGACCAGGTGATCTGCACAACTGACAAAAATGCCAGGTGCCCGCTGCGTGGGCGAGAACATGTGCACCGCGAGAAGATGCGTTTCAATCCTGAAGCGCTCTACAACGTGGGTTGTGAACGAAAATCCGCGCATGCAAGCGCCTACAATTACATTTTTCGCAACAGTGCTTATCGAACGGGGTGCTGTTTCAGGCCTAGGGAAACGACTAACTTTAGCCCTGTCTCCATTAACACTTGCCCCCGCAAGAAGGTAGTTTCAAATGTCCAACAGTATGGGTATTGCCAGCGTTTTCGTCCTGTCTTCCCTGTTGTTGTCGCCACTGGCCATGGCCGAAGAATCCCAGGCCTTCGTCACCCGCAATACAGAACTTGCCGCTGTTCACCAAGAATCCCGCGAAGCCTTGGCGCACAAGGCCGACGCCGGCGAGTCCGCAGAACAGACAGCCTCGAAGGTTTCCAGCGACGCCAATGTCGATAGCTGATCGCGCACCGTCGCACCTCCCATCTTCCCTTGGCTACACATGGGCACCCGCGGTGCCGATATGTTAGCCTTTCAAAGCCGCTGCTCATCAGCGGCTTTTTTTATGTGTCGAAAATATCAGCCAGGCTGCTGCGTCTCTAATAAGAAACTTGCAGAACACGACAATAAAAAACTGCCCCACCGCTTGACCAAAGGAGTTTGTACCGGTGTCTTTCGCGTTTCGTTTTACCCCGCTTTTCCTTGCGTTAACCGCAACGATGCCCCTGGCCGCCCAGGCCGATGAAGACAAGGCTGATGGCTTCATCGAAGGCTCTACGCTGAACCTGCATTTTCGCAATGCCTACTTCAACCGCAACGAACTCAACCGTGACGTGCGTGACAAGCGCGAATGGGGCCAGGGCGCCGTGGCGCGCTTCGAGTCCGGCTACACCCCTGGTGTGATCGGCTTCGGCCTGGACGCCCACGGCATTCTCGGCCTCAAGCTCGACGGTGGCGCGGGCCATGCCGGCACCTCGATCCTGCCCAACCACGTCAAGGACGACGGCAGCCAGGGCGCTGCGCCGCACTCGTTCTCCACCGCGGGCGGGGCGATCAAGCTCAAGGGCTTCGACACCGAGTTCAAGGCCGGTGACCTGTTCCTCACCAACCCGGTGATCGCCGGCGGCGAATCGCGCATGCTGCCGCAGACCTTCCGTGGTTTCGCCCTGACCAACACCAGCATCGACGGGCTGATGCTCGAAGGTGGCCAGGTGAGCTTCACCAAGCCGTACAACCAGAGCGGCCATCGCCGCATCGACACCTACTACGGTGCACTGGAAGACGGCGACAAGAGCAAGCACCTGAACTGGGCCGGCGCGTCCTGGAGCGGCACCGAAAACGTCACCGCCAATGTCTACGCCGCCGAGCTGAAGGACATCTGGAACCAGTACTACGCCGACTTCGACTACACCTACCAGGTCAACGACCTGGTCAGCCTGAACCCGGGCGCGCACTACTACCACACCCAGGACACCGGCCAGTCGCTGCTGGGCAAGATCGACAACAACACCTACAGCCTGCACTTCACCGTGGCCGCCGGGTTCCACAGCGTCACCGCCGCCTACCAGCGGGTCAACGGCAACACGCCGTTCGACTACATCAACCTGGGTGACAGCATCTACCTGGACAACTCGCGCATGTACTCGGACTTCAACGCGCCCAACGAGCGCTCGTGGAAGCTGCAGTACGACTATGACTTCGCCGGTGTCGGCGTGCCGGGGCTGACCAGCTCGCTGTCGTACTCGCGCGGCGAGGCGGACCTGACCAAAGCCACCCAGGACACCACGCACTACGACTACTACAACGAAGATGGCAAGCACGCCACCCACTGGGAGCGTGACTTCGACCTGAAGTACGTGTTCCAGGAAGGCCAGCTGAAGGATTTGTCGGTGCTGCTGCGCTATGCCAGCCACCGGGCCAATGCGGCCTACGCGGCAGAGTCGGATAACGACGAAGTGCGGGTGATCGTCGATTACCCGGTGAACGTGTTCTGATCTGACGTCGGCGCACGGCGAGGGCTTCGCCCTCGTTTCGCCGGCACTGAAAACGCCAGACCGAAGGTAAACGTGGGAGCGGGCTTGCCCCGCGATTGCAGCACCGCGATATACGGCACCGGCTTCGCCGGTGCTCGCGGGGCAAGCCCGCTCCCACGGTAAGTGCTATTGCCGCGATACCGATGAAACAGGATATGCAAGGTTTCAGCAGTTTCTGTTCAACCCGAGTTCCAGGTCATTGACCAGTGCCTTGGCCATCGCGCTGAGAATCCGCGCCGCACTGCCGGCCAGCAAATCCCCCTCCATTTCCGCCTCGGTCGTCAGGTGCAGGATGCAGCCCTGCAACATCGACAGCTCATCGAATGCCCGGCTGAACGGGATATCGGGCTGGACACGGTACAACTCAAGGAAGGTCTCGACGCCTGCGGTGAAGGCGGGTTCGGGCTTGTCGCTCATGGCGCCACCTGCAGGGACCGAGCATGGTCGAACAAGCAGCGAAGTAGCTGGCTGAGGATGGCCACGTTTTCCATCAGGACCATGGGGCGGTCGTCAGGGGGGAACGCGCGGTAGGCGTCCAGGGTTCGGCTCATGGTCGACATCAGCACGGCGGCGTGGGCCATGGCGGCGTCGTGGGTCAGGTGGTCGATGATGCTGATGTAGGGGATGGGGGGATCGGGGACTAGCTTTTTCATTTCGAATCACTCATGTCGATTGAGGAAATCGCCACGCGGACCTTTCTCACGGGATTGGGTGGCAACCGTGCACGGGGTGAGAAACCGAGGACATGAGACCCGGCCAGACCAAAGGTCTGCCCGAACACGGCTGCCATGAAAAATGCCGAAACTCACATCGTCGGGTTCTCACGCCCGGTCACCAAAATCGGCGACCCGAGGAAGTTATCCCTGATGATTGTCCCGGCATATCTGGAACCTTCCGGCAGGCGCGTAGGATAGGTCCCAAGCACAGCCTGACTGAAGTATTTGGTTTCAGATTCGGAAATGTCGTACGCCGTTGCGGGGTGGCTGATCGGGAGCTGGTAATGGCCACCAGGTGCCCGCCACAACCCTTGCAGCGCCTGTGAAATCGAGCGCCGCCCGCGCGGCGCATCGCGACACAAGGCCGCTCCTACATCTGTTTCGGGCCAATTATTCCTGTGGAAGTATCGGCGCCTGCCTTGGTGCATGCCTTGAGTCATGAGGAGCGGCGGCAACGCACACGCTGAAACCGCGTCGAACCAACAAGGCAGACCAGGTAATGGCACAGGGGAGACTGGCCCGAAACAGATGTAGGAGCGGCCTTGTGTCGCGATGCGCCGCGCGGGCGGCGCTCGATCTCATAGGCGCTGCAAAATCATCGGCGGGCACCTGGAAGCCCACATCCGCTCCCAAGCCGAGCCCTTGGACGCTTCCCCCACGATTTCGTCGGACGAATCACCATAATTCTTGTCCGACAATCCACCGTTCCTTAGAATACCGCCGCCGCGTAATGGCCCATCCCCCATGGATCAAGGGGCTTATGCAGTAGCGAGCATGACGTCAGTTACCCGATCACCGCGTTCAGCCCTGTACAAGTCGCACCCCGAACTGATCCTCAACCTGGGCAGTTGCCTCGCCGTGCTCGCCATAGTGGGCATCGTCAGCTACCTGCTGGCGCGCGAGCGCGACAGCGTCGAGCAGTCGGCCATCCGCTCCTCGGGCAACATCGTGCAGCTGATCGAAAGCGACATCGTGCGCAATGTCGAACTCTACGACCAATCCCTCAAAGGCCTGATCTGGGCCGTGAAACACCCCGAATTGCTCAGCGTCCAGCCCAGCCTGCGCCAGCAGATCCTGTTCAGCCAGGCGATATCGGCACCGGTGCGCGGCGACATTCTCTGGCTCGACGCCAAGGGCGATGTGGTCGGTGACTCCACCAGCGTGGTGCCCCGCCAGGCCAACTTCGCCGACACCATCCCCTTCCAGCGGCACCGCGACCACCCCGGCCTGGGCCTGCTGATCAGCCCACCGTTCAAGGCCCGGCTGGGCGACCTGGACTGGTGCATCAGCTTCAGCCGGCGGATCTCCGGCAGCAACGGTGAATTCATCGGCCTGGCCGCCGGGGCACTGCGCCTGTCGTATTTCAGCCGGCTGTTCGAGCGCCTGGACATCGGCGACGACAGCAGCATCAACCTGCTCAACACCGACGGCCAACTGCTGGCCCGCCAACCTTCCCGGCCACAGGACCCGCTGATCGGCACCAGCTTCAGCGAACGGCCCAACTTCAAGCGCATCCTCGGCGAGCGCAGTGGCAGCTTCACGGCCAGGTCGAGCCTGCAGGACACCCAGCGCATGTACACCTTCGCCCGGGTCGCCGACCTGCCGTTGATCGTGCTGGTGGTGCACTCCACCGACGAGGTGTTCCAGTCCTGGCGGCGCACGGCCATCGTGGTCAGTGTGGCCACCGGCGTGCTGTGCATCGGCATCCTCTGGCTTACGTTGTTGCTGGGCCGTGAATTGCGCCGGCGCCACGATGCCGAGCAGGGCCTGGCGACCCTGGCTGCCACCGACAGCCTCACCGGGCTGGCCAACCGCCGCCGGCTCGATCAGGTGCTGCGCCTGGAATGGGCACGCGCCCAGCGCAACCGCAAGCCACTGGCGGTGCTGATGGTGGATGTGGATCACTTCAAGGCGTTCAACCAGCGCCACGGCCATGCCGGCGGCGACCATGTGCTACGCGAGGTGGCCAAGACCATCGAGCATTGCATTCGGCGCCCGGCGGACCTGGCGGCGCGTTATGGCGGGGAAGAGTTCCAGGTGGTACTGCCGGAGACCGAACTGGCCGGCGCGCTGCTGCTGGCCGAGCGTATTCGCGCCAGCGTCGAGTCGATGCCGCCGTTCGGCGCGGACGAACGCTCGGTGACGGTGAGCGTCGGCATCGGCCTGCACATCCCCGGCACCCAGCACGACCTGACCCGGCTGCTGGGTGACGCGGACGAAGCGCTCTACCGGGCCAAGGCCAATGGCCGTAACCGGGTAGAGGGCCCCAAGGCTTAAGAAGCGGCGCGGGCTGCGTTGCGCAGCGCCTTCACCTGGTCGTGGTTGCGCTGTACACCCTGCAGCTGGTTTTCCACCAGCATGTAGGTCTGGTCACTGGCGGTGCGGCCCAGTTTCACCAGCTTCTCACGGCCATCCTTGTAGGCCTTGAGCGCGTGATCCTCACCGCGCTCCACTTCATTAAGCACCGCCGCTTCATCCTTGCCGGTGACCATCGACTTGAGGTTGACCCAGCCACGGTGCAGGTCGCCGCTGATGCTGGTGCTGGTTTCCGGGTCGCCACCCAGGCGGCGGACTTCGCTTTGCAGTTGGGCCGCGGCATTGGCGCACTCGCCGGCACGCTGAACGAAGAACGCCTTGAGTTGTGGGTTCTTCACATCCTCGGCGGAGGTCTTGAAGCCCTTCTCGCCGTCCTTGCTGTACTCGATCAGGTCGTTGAGCACATCGATGACGTCTTTATTGGGGTTACTCATGGCAACAACTCCTTGGCAGGTGATAGTCACCTTAACTGGAGCAGGCTTCATGCCAGGCTTGCCGGTTAAAAATAATTTATAAAAATCAATAATTTACAGTTATTGCGAAACCGTCGTGCTGGTGCGTTCTGCATGATCGCCGCTTGGGTCGTCGTGCAGATTGCAGTATCGTCCGCGCTTCACCCGCCACAGGCTGCCGCGCCAATGAAACCTGAATCCCTGCAACTGCTGGTTACCCGCACCATGCCTTTTGGCAAGTACCAGGGGCGGATCATCGCCGACCTGCCGGGCGACTACCTGGCGTGGTTTGCGCGCAAGGGTTTCCCCCATGGCGAGCTGGGCGCGTTGCTGGCATTGATGCATGAGATCGACCACAACGGCCTGGCCGACCTGCTGGTGCCGCTGCGGACAAAGACCCGTCAGGGCTGAGCGCTCAAGACTCCGTTGTACCCGCCGAAAACTCGAAGAACTCTTTTCAAGGACGAATGACCTCCCATGCAATCGCGTCAATCTGCTTCATCGGCGTTTGTCATCTCCCTGCTGATCGCAGGCTCAGGCCTCTACTATGTAGGCCGCCTGCGTTGGGCGCTGATACTGCTGGCGCTGTTCCTCATCGACTTCTTCCTGATCGGCCTGTTTGCCACGCCCAAGGCGGTGATCGTCGGCCTGTGCGTCGCGTTGGCCTTGAAGCTCGGCTCGGCCTGCCTGGCCGCCTGGATCGCCTGGCGCGGGCACCCGGGCAGCGAACCGCCCGGGGCACGCCTGGTGGCCTATGCCGCCGCGGTGGTGGTCCTGGCCGCCGTGCTGGTGGTGCTGCGGGGGCCGTTGTTCGGTTACCGGCTCGACCAGATTCCTTCGGGCTCGATGGAGCCGGCGCTGCAGATCGGCGATCACATCGTCAGTGACTCGCGCTTGCTTGGCGACCTGAAGGTGGGGGATGTGGTGCTGTACCGCCAAGGCAATGTGGAAGGCTTCAAGCGCGTGGCGGGGGTGGCCGGCGACCGGCTGGAGATCGTTGCGGGCGAACTGTTGGTCAATGGCCGCAACCTGGGCTTGTTCCATGCCCCCGCCGAGATGGTGCGCAGCCCTTATTCACTGAGCCTGGCGCCCCTGGTGGTTGAACCCGGCCATGTCTACCTGCTCGGCGACCGGCGCGACAACAGCACCGACAGCCGTTACTTCGGCCAGGTTGCAGTGGCGGATGTAACGGCGAAGATTACCGGGGTCTGGTACGCGAAGAATCGCCAACGGATCGGTGTGACCTTCGAATAGCCATCGCGGGGCAAGCCCGCTCCCACGCTATAGTCGGCGTGGGAGCGGCGGTGCGCCGATGCGACTGGCCCCGCGATGGGCGCTAGCCCTTGGCCGGCGCCACCACCATTTCCACCTGCTCGCCCTTCTTGATCACCGCATACACCACCGCCGTCACCAGGCTCCCTGCCAAAATCGCCAGCAAGTACAACAGCGCGTGGTTGATCGCATTGGGGATCAGCAGCACGAACAGCCCGCCGTGCGGGGCCATCAGCTTGCAGCCGAAGTACATCGACAGCGCGCCGGTCAAGGCGCCGCCGGCGATGCTCGCCGGGATCACCCGCAGCGGGTCCTTGGCGGCGAACGGGATGGCACCCTCGGAGATAAAGCACAGCCCCAGCGCCAGCGCCGCCTTGCCGGCCTCGCGCTCGCTCTGGGCGAACTTGCGCCGGGCAAGGAAGGTGGCGATGCCCAGACCGATCGGCGGCACCATGCCGGCTGCCATGGTCGCCGCCATCGGCGCGTAGCTGGACGACGCCAGCAAACCCACCGAAAACGCATAGGCGGCCTTGTTGATCGGGCCACCCAGGTCGACGCACATCATGCCGCCGAGCAGCAGCCCGAGCAGGATGGCGTTGGTGGTGCCCATGCTGTCGAGGAAGTGCGTAAGCCCTGCGAGCATGGCTGCCACCGGCTGGCCGACCACATAGATCATCACCAGCCCGGTGAACAGGCTGGCCAGCAGCGGGATGATAAGGATCGGCTTGAGCGCTTCGAGGCTGCTGGGCAGGTTCACCCAGCGGGCGATGGCCTTGGCGCTGTAACCGGCGAGAAAGCCGGCGACGATGCCGCCGATGAAGCCGGCGCCGAGGGTGCCGGCCAGCAGGCCGCCGATCATCCCCGGCGCCAGGCCCGGGCGGTCGGCGATGGACCAGGCGATGTAGCCGGCCAGCAGCGGCACCATCAGTTTGAACGCCGCTTCGCCGCCGATCTGCATCAATGCCGCCGGCAGCGTGCCGGGCTCCTTGTAGGCCTCGATGCCGAACACGAACGACAGGGCGATCAGCAAGCCGCCGGCCACCACCATTGGCAGCATGAATGACACGCCGGTCAGAAGGTGCTTGTAGACGCCGGTCTTCTCGGTTTTTTGCGGGGCGCTGGCGACATCAGCGGCGCTTTCCACCTTGCCTTCGGCCAGGGCCTTGTCCAGGGTGGCGCGGGCCTGCTTGAGGGCGATGCCGGTACCGCAGCGGTAGATGCGCTTGCCGGCGAAGCGCGCGGTGGGCACTTCGATGTCGGCGGCCAGCAGCACCACGTCGGCGGCGGCGATGGCCTCGGCCGGCAATGGGTTGCGGGCGCCCACCGAGCCTTGGGTTTCCACGGTCAGCGTGTAGCCCAGGGCCTGGGCGGCCTGCTGCAGCGCCTCGGCGGCCATGAAGGTATGGGCAACACCTGTCGGGCAAGCCGTTACCGCAACGATCTTCGGCGTGCTGGCTGCCGCGCTGGGGGCGCTTTGCTGCTCGTGCAGCCGAGCCTTGGCGGCGGCTTCGTCAAGAAAGCCTTCGCGGTCGGCCAGGGCCTGGGCCGGCGTGCTCTGGTACAGGCGCTTGCCGGTGAAACGGGCCAGATCGACCGGCCCGGTGCTCACTACCAGCACCCAGTCGGCCTCGGCGATCTGCGCGGGCGACAGGCGCCGCTCGGGGTGTTCGGCCTCCTGCACTTCGACACTGGTGCTCCAGCCTCGACGCTGGGCGGCGGCGGCCAACAGGCGCGCACTGAGCACGCTGGACACCTGGCCGTTGGGGCAGGCGGTGACAATGGCAATGTTCATCAGCAGCCCTCTTGTTGTTCTGTCAGGTGCACGGCGGCTTCCAGGCGCGCCAACTGCTCGCGGTCGTGGATGCCGAAACCGACCTGGGTGACCGCCTGGGCGGCGATCGCGGTGGCGCGGCGCAGGGTAGCTGTGGGCGCTTCGCCCTGCAGCAGGCCATGGACCATGCCTGCCACCAGTGAATCACCGGCGCCCACGGTGCTGGCGATGCGCACCTGCGGTGGCTGGGCATGCAGCGCCAGGCCTGCGGCAAACCAGGTGACGCCGTGCTCGCCCTGGGACACCACCACATGCTCGACACCACTGGCCAGCAACTGGTCGGCGGCGGCGCGTTGCTGTGCCAGGCCGTCCACTGGCAAGCCGAGCACTTCACCCAGTTCGTCAGTGTTCGGCTTGACCAGCCAGGGCCCGGCCTGCAGGCCGGCGCGCAGGGCTTCGCCGCTGCTGTCCAGAGCCACTTTCAGGCCCTGCACCTTGAGCATCTGCAGCAACTCGCGCAGCCAGCCGGGGCTGATCCCCCGTGGCAGGCTGCCGGCCACCACCACCGCATCATGCCCCGGCGCTACCTGCGCCAGGCGGTGCAGCAGGTCGTTCCTGGCGGCCTCATCGACCTGCGGGCCCTGGCCGTTGATGTCAGTGACCCGGCCGTCGGCCTCGACCAGCTTGATGTTGCTGCGGGTCTCGCCAGGCACGCGGACGAAGCAGTCGGCAAAGCCGCGCTGGGCGATCAGCGCCTCGAAGGGTTGCAGGTTGTCCTGGCCGAGAAAACCACCGACGGTGACGCTGTGGCCCAGGTCGGCCAGCACCTGGGCGACGTTCAGGCCCTTGCCGGCGGCATGGCTGTGCTGGGCCTGGCTGCGGTTGACGGCACCGGCTTGCAGGCGGTCGAGGCTGACGGTGATGTCCAGCGCCGGGTTGAGGGTAAGGGTGAGGATCTTGGCCATTTCAGTAACGCTCCACCAGCGCCCGGACCGCTTCGGCGCTGTCTTGTTGCAGGGCCTCGCGCGCCAGGGCGCGGGCCGTCGATAGGGTGGCCTGGCGCACCAGTGCCTTTACTTCGGGGATGCTGCGGGCGGCGACGCTCAACTCGTCCACCTCCAGCCCCAGCAACACCGCGACCGCCTGCGGGTCGGCCGCCAGTTCACCGCAGATACCCACCCATTTGCCTTCGGCGTGGGCGGCGCGCACGGTCATGTCGATCAGTTGGAGCACGGCCGGGTGCAGGCCGTCGGCCTGGGCCGAAAGGCTCGGGTGGCCGCGGTCGATGGCCAGGGTGTACTGGGTGAGGTCGTTGGTGCCGATGCTGAAGAAGTCCACCTCACGCGCCAGCTGCGGGGCCAGCAGCGCGGCGGACGGCACCTCGACCATGATCCCGACCTGCAGGTCGCTCACCGGGATTTCCAGGCGCAAGCGCTCGACCATGGCCTTGGCGGCGCGCCACTCGTGCACCTGCCCGACCATGGGGAACATGATCCGCAGGGGGCGATTGTCGGCCGCGCGCAGCAGAGCCCGCAGTTGCTCTTCCATCACCTGCGGGCGCTGCAGGGTCAGGCGTACGCCGCGCACGCCGAGGAAGGGGTTGTCCTCTGCGGCAATCGGCCAGTAGGGCAAGGGCTTGTCGCCGCCCACGTCGAGGGTGCGCACCACCAGTGGCCGCCCGCCCAGGCCGTCGAGCACGCGGCGGTATTCGGCTTCCTGGGTGGCCACGTCGGGGGCCTGCGGGTGGGCCATGAAGATCAGCTCGGTGCGCAGCAGGCCAACGCCTTCGGCGCCCTGCTCCACCACCTTGTCGATGCCGCTGCTTTCACCGATGTTGGCGCACACTTCGACGCGGTGGGCGTCGCGGGTCACTGCCGGTTCATGGCGGTTGGCCCAGGCAATCTGCAAGCGCCGCTCGCGGGCGTCGCGTTCGGCCAGGGCGCGTTGCAGTTCATCGGCGGGCGGGGCAATGGCGACACGCCCGCGCTGGCCGTCGAGCAACAGCGGCGTGCCGCTGTCGAGCAGCAAGATCGCCGCGCCGGCACCGACCACCGCCGGGATGCCCAGGGCGCGGGCAACGATGGCGCTGTGGGCAGTGGCGCCGCCCTGGGCGGTGACGATGCCGGCAACCCGTGCCGGGTCCAGGCGCGCCACGTCCGAGGGGCCCACTTCGGCCATCACCAGCACGTAGGGTTGTGTCGGCTCGGCGGCCTGCTGCACACCGCACAGCTGGGCGAGCACCCGCCGGCCGATGTCGCGCAGGTCGGCTGCGCGCTCCGCCAGCAGGGTGTCGTGCAGGGCCTCCTGCTGGCGCGCGGCGGCGTCGATCACGGCCATCCAGGCGGCGGCGGCGCTTTCGCCCTGGGCCAGGCGCAGCTCGACCTCGTCCATCAGGGCCGGGTCGCTGAGCATCTCTTGATGGGTGACGAAGATTTCGCCGATGGCCTTGTCACTGCGCTGCACCAGGGCCTGCAGCTCGGTGTGCACCGCCGCCACGGCGCTGCGCAATTTCAGGCGCTCCTGTGCCGGGGACTCGCCGCGCAGGGGGTAGTCGATGTCGCGCTCGACCCGCACAAAGGCCGGCCCGCTGGCAATCCCGGGGGCTGCCGCGACGCCTTGGACAGTGCTGCCGGGCAGCGGTGCCTCAAGCACCTGCGCGGATGCCTCGGTGACAGGCTGGGTAACGGCCGGCAGTGGCTCCACCTCCTCACCAAGGCCTTGCTCGATGGCGGCCAGCAATACCGGCAGCGCGTCACTGGCGATGCCCGGTTCGGCGATCAGCTCCAGCACCTGGCCACGCCGGGCGCCCAGGCTGAGCAGCTTGCTCAGGCTCTTGACCGAAACCGCAGGCTGGGGGCTGTCGAGCACACGCACGCGGATCTCGCCTTCGAAACCTTTGGCCAGCTGCGCCAGTTCCTTGGCCGGGCGGGCATGCAAGCCATGGGGGTTGGCCAGCGCCACCCGGGCGCTGGGCCAGTCGGCAGGCGCTTCACCGCCGAGCACTTCGAGCACGGCGCGGCTGCTGGTGGCCTGGTAGAGCATCTGCCCGCGGCCTTCGATCAGCACTTCGCACAGGCGTTCGAGCAAGGCCTGGTGCGCGGCACCGAGGCTGGCCAGGCAGAACAGGCCATTGAGTGGCTGATCGCGGTAACGCAGGGGTGTTTGCGGGGTGACGAAGGCCAGGCCCGGCTGGCGCACCTGGCGCTCGCTGTGCAGCCACCACAGGCCTTCGCCCAGGGGCAGCGGCTCGGCCTGTTGCAGTACGGCGGCAAAACCGCTGTCGACACAGCCGGCGCGCTGCAACAGGCGTGCACCGCGCCAGGCCAGTTCGTCGAAGTCTTCGGCGGCCAGGTTGAGGCCGACCAGTTGCGCATCCAGCGCCAGTTCCTGGGGGGCGCCCTGCAGCAGCTTGAGCAAGGCCTCGGCACTGCCGGCACGGCGCAAGGCCTCGGCCAGGTCCGTCTCGCCGAGGGCGCGGGTGAGCAGTTGCAGCAGGCGCAGGTGTTCGTCGGAACGGGCGGCGATACCGATGGCCAGGTACACAATCTGCCCGTCGCCCCAGTCCACCCCTTCGGGGAACTGCAGCAGGCGCACGCCGGTGGCGAACACCAGCTCGCGGGTCTGCGGTGTGCCATGCGGGATGGCGATGCCCTGGCCGAGGAAGGTCGAGCCCTGCGCCTCGCGGGCGCGCAAGCCGTCGACATAGCCCTCGGCAACCAGCCCGTCGGCCACCAGCCGCGCGGCCAGCAAGGCCAACGCCTCGCCTTTGTCGGCAGCCTTCTGGCCCATGGCAATCTGCTCCACGGCAAGCTCGAGCATGACCTTCTCCTTTCCGGCGCCCAGGTGGGGTACCGAGGTATTGTTGTGGATTTTTCCGGCAAAAGCCGTTCAATTGATCAGCGCAAGTGGCCAGGCTGGATGTGGCAAGCAGGAAAAATCAGCCAAGCTGAAACGATTAATCTGACCAAGCGGCCACGTTACTCGATAATCTGCCGACGAAAAAGCCCCATCCTGTCGGACAATTGCGACAATGGTCGTCTGCGCGCGGGCCTGCGCTTGGGTGAAACTACCCGGTCAGGCAAGCAGTCAGCCCCGGAAATAACAAGGAAAATTCGGTGAAACTCAGCGATATCGCCCGTCTGGCCGGTGTGTCCGTGACCACGGCCAGCTACGTCATCAATGGCAAGGCCGAGCAGCAGCGCATCAGCAACAGTACCGTCGAGCGCGTGCGCGCGGTGGTCGAGGCCCATGGCTTCACCCCCAACCCGCAGGCCGCCGGCCTGCGCAGCCGGCACACCCGCACCCTGGGCTTCATTCTCCCCGACCTCGAGAACCCCAGCTACGCCCGCATCGCCAAGCAGCTGGAACAGGGCGCCCGCGCCCGTGGTTACCAGTTGCTGATCGCCAGCAGCGACGACCAGCCCGGCAGCGAGCACCAGTTGCAGCAACTGTTCCGCGCCCGCCGCTGCGATGCGCTGTTCGTCGCCAGCTGCCTGCCGCCCGAGGACGACAGCTACCGTGAGCTGCAGGACAAGGGCCTGCCGGTGATCGCCATCGACCGGCGCCTGGACCCGGCGCACTTCTGCTCGGTGATCAGCGACGACCGCGACGCCAGCCGCCAGCTCGCCGAGAGCCTGCTGAAAACCCGCCCACAAAGCATCGCGCTGATCGGCGCCCGCCCCGAGCTGTCGGTGAGCCAGGCCCGCGCCGGTGGCTTCGACGAGGCCATGCAGGCCTATGCCGGTGAAGTGCGCCGCTACCAGGGCGATGCGTTCAGCCGCGAGTGCGGCCAGCGCCTGATGCAGCAACTGATCGCCGAACACGGCGGCCTGCCGGACGCCCTGGTGACCACCTCCTATGTGCTGCTGCAAGGGGTGTTCGACATTTTGCAGGCGCGCCCGGCCGATTCGCGCCAGCTGCAACTGGGCACCTTCGGTGACAACCAGTTGCTCGACTTCCTGCCACTGCCGGTCAACGCCATGGCCCAGCAGCACGGGCTGATCGCCGCCACCGCGCTGGAGCTGGCGCTGGCCGCCATCGAAGAGAAGCGCTACGAGCCCGGCGTGCACGCCATCGGTCGCACCTTCAAGCAACGCATTCCGGGCGCCTGACATGCGCCTGATCGACACCCACACCCACCTGGACTTCCCCGACTTCGACGCAGACCGCCCGCAACTGCTGGCCAACGCGGCGGCGCGCGGGGTGGAGCGGATGGTGGTGCTGGGGGTGTACCAGGCCAACTTCCAGCGCGTGTGGGAGCTGGCCTGCAGTGACTCGCGCCTGTACGCCGCACTCGGCCTGCACCCGGTCTACCTCGATCAGCATCGCCCAGAGCACCTGGTGCATCTGCGCGACTGGCTGGAGCGCCTGCGTGGCGACCCGCGCCTGTGCGCGGTGGGCGAGTTCGGCCTGGACTACTACCTGCCGGAACTTGACCCGCAGCGCCAGCAAGCGCTGTTCGAAGCCCAACTGCAACTGGCCTGCGACTTCGAACTGCCGGCCCTGCTGCACGTGCGCCGCAGCCACGCCCAGGTGATCGCCACGCTCAAACGCTACAAACCGCAGCGGGCGGGGATCATCCATGCCTTTGCCGGCAGTTACGAAGAGGCGCGCGAGTACCTCAAGCTGGGGTTCAAGCTGGGCCTGGGCGGCGCGGCGACCTGGCCACAGGCGTTGCGGCTGCGCAAGACCCTGGCGCGCCTGCCGCTGGACAGCGTGGTGCTGGAGACCGACTCGCCGGACATGGCGCCGGTGATGTACCCGGGGATGCGCAACAGCCCGGAGCACCTGCCGGAGATCGCCGCGGCGCTGGCCGAGGTGATGGGGGTTGACGTCGGGCTGCTGGCCGAGGCCAGTAGCCGTAATGCCGGCGAGCTGTTTGGCTGGTAGTTGTGTGGTGCTCCTACCGGCCTCATCGCCGGCAAGCCGGCTCCCACAGTGACGGCCTGTGGGAGCCGGCTTGCCGGCGATGAGGCCGGTACAGGCAGTCACTAAACCCTGAACGCCCCGATCAACCGCTTCAACTCCACCACCTGCACCGACAACGCCCGGCTGGCATCCTCGGTCTGGCAGGCGCCTTCGGTAGTGTCCTGGGCGGCCCGGTTGATCGCCACGATGTTCTGGTCGATGTCGTGGGCCACGGCGGTCTGCTGCTCCACCGCTGCCGCGATCTGCTGATTCTGCTCGACGATGCCACTCACCGCGCCAAGGATGTTGCCCAGCGCCTGCTGCACCTGGCGCGCCTCGTCCACCGTGCCGGCGGCCATCTGGTGGCTGCTGCCCATCACCCGCACCGCCGCACCGACCCCCTCGCGCAGGCGCTCGATCATCTGGGCGATCTCCTCGGTGGAGTCCTGGGTGCGCCTGGCCAGTGTGCGTACTTCATCGGCCACTACCGCAAAGCCGCGGCCCTGCTCGCCGGCCCGGGCGGCTTCGATGGCGGCGTTGAGGGCCAGCAGGTTGGTCTGCTCGGCTATGCTGCGGATCACCTCCAGTACCCGGCCGATGGCCTGGCTGTCGGCGGCCAGCTGGTTGACCGCCACCACGCTCTGGTCGATTTCCCCCGCCAGGCGGGCGATGCTGCCCTGCTGGCTTTCGACCAGGTCGCGGCCCGAGGCGCTTTCGTGGTTGACCCGTTGTGCGCCCTCGGCCGCCAGCGCCGCGCTGCGCGCCACTTCCAGCGCGGTGGCGGTCATCTGGTTCATGGCCGTGGCCACCTGCTCGATCTGCTCGCGCTGGCCGCCAACCGCCTGGTTGCTGCGCGCCGACACCGACAACACCTGGCCGGCCTGTTCCTCGACCGTGGCTACCGTATGGCCGACCTGTTCGATCAACCCGCGGATGCGCCGCACGGTCTCGCTGAAGCCACGGCCCAGCTCGCCCAGTTCGTCCTGGCTGCTGGCCTGGAAACTCACCGTCATGTCGCCGGCGGCCACTTTGTCCATGGCGCTGCCGAGCTTGCCCAGGGTTTCGCGGGTGGACACGTAAAAGCCGCTGTAGAGGTAGATGATCAGCACGAACACCGTGGCCAGCGCGGCGACCAGGGCGACCATGCGCACGCGGTGCTGGGCGAGGCGGTCTTCCAGTTGCCCGTTCAATTGAGCCAGCACGGCGTCGTTGAGGCGGTAGGTCTGGGCCATCAGCTCGCTGGTCTGCTGGTAGAAACCGGCCCAGGGCGCGTCCAGGGTCTCGGCCACCACCACCTGGTCCTCGAACAGGCTGGCGGCCTGCTTGACCGTGGCCTGGCTGGCCTGGGCACTGGCCGCCAGCGCCGCCTTGGCCCGGTTGTCGGCAGCCAGGGCGTCGTCCAGGCGAATGGCGTAGTCGGCAGAGAGCCGCTCCAGGCGTTGCAGCAGGTCTTCGAAACGGGCGCTGCCGGCGGAGTCCATGAAGCCGCGGCCCAAGGCCACCGAGCCCATCGCCCGCCCTTCGCCAAGGGCCTGGGTGACCTGCGCCGTGGCACTGCCGATCAGCTCGCCAAGCTGACGCACCGAGGCCTGGCTGTCCTGGTTGAGGCCCGACTGGCTGGCAACCAGCTTGCCCAGCACTTGGGCCTGGGCGAGCAGTTTTTCGAACAACGCGGCCTTGTTCTGCAACGAGGTTTCGCCGCGGGCGCGGGTGAAGGCGTCGGCCAGCTCGGCGCGCTTGGCTTCGAGGGGCGGGTCGCTGCCCTTGAGCGCCTCGAGCCGGGCCTGGACCTTGTCCTGCAAGCTGGCGATACGGCCTTCCACATCACCGGCCTGGCCCGACTGGCCAAGTACGGCGTTGATCTGCAGCAGGTTGCCGAGGGTTTCCAGGTCGCCCCGCAACGCCAGGCTCTCGCCCAGCGGGGCCAGGCCCTGCAGCTCGACGCGGGTGGCGTGGAACTGGTTATAGGCGTCACGTACCAGATAGAAGCTGGTGACCAGCATGGGCAGGAAGAACAGGACGCTGATCAGGCTGAACTTCATGCCGAAGCTCAGCCGATTCATCAGCGCGATGGCCGGATAGAGCAGACGCTTCACAGGTCACCTCCTTGAATTCTTGTTGTTCTGCGGGGTAGCACTTGGCCATCGATGGCCAAACACTTTGTATAACGCAGAATGAATTCAAGGTTTGTAACTTAAGGTTAAGCGACCCGCGCTCAACCCTTGCGTCAGACCAGCACCGTCCACAGGGCGAAACAGGCATACCACAGCACCGCGCTGCGCAGCAGCAGTTCCCACAGGCTGTCCAGCCGCTCCAGCCCGCGCTGGCGGTCTTCTTCCTCGGGAATGTCGTCGGCTACCCGGCCGACCTTGGCCACCAGATGACCGGCGCTGATATGCCAGTCGAGCAGTTCGTGCAGCATCACCCGGGTGACTGCGACGAAGTTGCCGACCAGGGCAAAGCTCACCGCCAGCACCCGTACCGGCAGCCAGTCCAGCGCATGGCGCAGTTGCTCGGCGAGGGTCTTGAGCGCCGGCTGGCGGCTGTTTTCGCCGGTCAAGGCCAGCAAGCGGTAGGCCAGCGCCGCCGCCGGACCGAGCAGGAAGTACCAGAAGATCACCGCGAAGAAACTCTGGTAGGCCTGCCACAGCAGATGCCCCTGGGCCCGCTTGATCAGGCCCATGGCATCGTCGGCGGCCAGCCCCAGGTCGCGCTCGGCCACGTGCAGCGCGGCCTGGTCGTCGCCACGGCGCCAGGCATCGCGGAACGGGCCAAGGGCGGCTTTGACGTCACCGCGGCCGAGGCTGTAGATCAGCACCAGCAGATGCACCGGCAGCGCCAGCAAGCCATAGGCTACCGGCTCCAGCACATGCAGCAGCAGGACCAGCAGCGCCACCGGGGCGAGGATCAGGATGGCCAGGGTCCACCAGGGGTGAACCTTGCCGCTGCGCTCCAGGCGCACCAGTTCGCCAAGGTAGAAACCGTCGCGCTGCAACCGTTGGCGCAACGACGAAAACTTCTCGAACCACAGCGCCAGCACCAACACCAGAAAGCTCATGCCTTGTCCTCATTGCGTTGCACAGCGTCGCGGTAGCGCGGCCAGTCGAAGGCCGGGCCTGGGTCGGTCTTGCGTTGCGGGGCGATATCGCTATGGCCGCAAATGCGCTGCAGGTCGATCACCGGCCAGGCTGCGCGAATCGCTTGGGTGAGTTGGCGCAGGGCGCTGTACTGGGCATCGGTGTAGGGCAAGTCGTCGGTGCCTTCCAGCTCGATACCGATGGAAAAGTCGTTGCAGCCTGCACGGTCCTCGAAGCGCGACACGCCGGCGTGCCAGGCGCGGTCGAGCAGCGAGACGAACTGGGTCACCGCGCCGTCGCGCTCGACGAACAGGTGCGCCGACACGGTCAGGTGGCTGATGCTGGCGAAATAGGGGTGCTCGTTCGGGTCGAGGCGGTTCTGGAAGAACTGCTGGACCTTGCCGGTGCCGAAGCAGGCCGGTGGCAGGCTGATGTTGTGGATCACCAGCAGCGAGATCGCCTCGCCGTCAGGGCGGGCATTGCAGTTCGGTGAAGGGCAGTGGCTTACGCCGGTGAACCAGCCGGTCGCATGGTCCAATTGCATGGGGCAGATCCTGAATGACGCCGGGGGCAGGCGTTTAGTATGCCGCGCACGTGCAGCGCTTGCATGTAAATGATTGTTCAGCCAATGCCCTGCTCGGCACGCAGCCGCGCCAGCACGGCCTCCAGTGCGCGCTCGAACAACTGCCCGTCATCGAGCGTGCGCACCTGGCCCAGGCACAGCGCCTGGGCCAGGCCCGCGTGGCTCCATTCGCGCACTTTCATGCCGGTACGGTTGGCGAACACCAGCCGGTCGCTGCCGTCGATGCGGGCCACCAGCTTGCAGCGCAGTGGCTCTTCGTCGTCCAGCACCTCGATCCAGGCGCCGATGCGCAAGTGTTCCACCAGGCGCTGCGCGGGCGCCTGTTCATCGATGTCCAGGCAAGGGCCACGGGGCGTTTCGTCGGCAGTGGCCAGGACGATATCGGCCTGTACGCACACCTCCTGCAACGCATCATCGGCCACCCACGGGCCGCCGCAAGCGCGCTGGTGCAGCTGCTCCAGGTGCTGGAAGAAATCACGGGTGGCCGCGGCGTCCAGCGCCACGCCAGCCAGCCCCTCGCGCAACGCTTTGAGCAGGCCGGGCAGCTGCTCCAGCAACTGCGCAGGTTC
The DNA here is from genome assembly GCF_003940825.1 of Pseudomonas oryziphila. Lineage (NCBI taxonomy): Bacteria > Pseudomonadati > Pseudomonadota > Gammaproteobacteria > Pseudomonadales > Pseudomonadaceae > Pseudomonas > Pseudomonas oryziphila. The sequence goes on from NZ_CP034338.1 coordinate 5,099,570, forward strand.
CCGTTGCGGGGCAATGCTGGCCAGCAACTGGTCGACCGTCGCCAGGCCAGCGCGCCAGGCCGCAGACGCCTCGCCCTGCTTCAGCCAGGCCAGCAGCAGCACCTGGCTCCAGGCCTGCTCCAGCATCTGCACCACCACCTGCGGCAACACCCGGCCGCGCAGGCGCAGGTTGAGTGCCTGCTGTACCCGCAGCTTGGCCTGCAACGCCCGTGCGCGCCCTTCCTCGGCGTCGCGGGTGCGCTGCTCGAGCAGTTCGTTGCGCCGCCGTTCGTCCTGGCTGAAGGCAAGAAACTCGTCGAGCAGTTCGTCGAACAGCTGACAGTCTTCGGCGAAGTCCTTGAGCAGCCGCTGGACGATGCGCTCGACGCGTCGGTGCAGGCCCTCGCCGTCGGCCTCCCAGCCGATGGCCACGGCGGCGATCTCGTTGAGCAGGCGGCGTGCCGGGTGGCTGGCGCGGCTGAACAGGCCTTTGTCGATCAGGGCAACCTTGAGCAGCGGGATATGCAGGCGGCCGACCAGCGCGCGCACTGTCGCTGGCAGGTTGTGGTCAGCGTCGATGAAGGTGAACAGCAGGCCGAACAGGTTGATCATGTCTTCGTCGCCGGTGGCGATATAGCGGCGTGTGCCGCTGCGCACGCTGACCCGCAGCACCAGCTGTTCGAGCTGCATGCCCAGGTCGAAATCGTCTGCCTCGCCGGGGCCCGGAACATAATGCTGCAGGTGGGTCAAAAGGCGCAGCAGGTCGCCGGTGCTGATCGGCTGTGCGTCGGTGGCCGCCTGCAGGCGCGGCGCTATACGCCCGCGAACAGGGGCCAGCAGGGCTTGCAGGGAGGCGAAGAACGCCTGACCGGCAACGTCGACCCCGGCGCCCCTCTCTTGCGCAGGGCTGGCCGCCACCCTGCGGGGAATATTGCGTCGATCGTCGGCGCGACGGCGTGGCGCGGGCGCCAGGTCAGGCAACACGCCAGCAGCGACGAGCAACTGGTTGGCCTCGCCATAGAGCAGGTCGAGGTCGCGCAACACATAGCGCTCGAACAGTTTGAGCAGGACCTGCTTGACCTCAGGCCCCACGCCCAGGTTGCGCCCGGCAGTGAGGAAGTAGCCACACAGGTTGCCAGGCCCCAGCGGGTTGCAGGCCGGGTCCAGGCCCTGCTCGAGCAGGGCGGCGCAGCGCAGGTTCAGTTGCAGCAAGTCGAAACCGTCGCGCGACAGTACACGGTCGACCATCGCCTGGACCACGGCGGAATGCGCCGGTGCGGCCATGGCATCGGCCTGACCGATCAGGGCGAAGGCCTGGTAGAAGGTGTCGAGGAAGCCGCGCTCTATGCTCTTGCGCTTGAGGCGCAAGTCACGCATGGCCTCGAAGTGCAGATTCTGATCAAGACGATCGCTGGCCTTGTCGGCCATCTCGAACAGGGTGTCGTCGGCATTGTCGAACAAAGCCTGAAGGCCTTGGCGCAGCTGAAGCGCAGCCTTGTCACGCACTTGCAGGAGCAACAACGGAAGGCTGGGCGAGGGCGTTTGCGCACCTCGATCGATGGCTGCCGCCAAGGGCACCACCTTGCCTTCTTCATGCATCCCGGACTCCTTGATGGATGTTGCGTAATCGACCGCGCAAAAATCGTCAAAGCTATGACGCCAAATACAAGGCGCCATTATCTGTGAAAATCATTACAGCTGCCAGCGTGCCTTTCGCACGACTCAACAGACCGTGCTTTACCGCAATCACTCGCAGAGCCCGACCAACGGTCATCGTCCGCGCTGCTGTACACACCGCCCCCCTGCCCTATAATCGCCGCCATCTAGCTTGTGGAGCCGACCATGCCGAACCTACGCCTCGCCGACCTGACCGCCGAAATCGAAGCCAACGTGCGCCGCGCGCTGCTCGAGGACATCGGCAGCGGCGACATCACCGCCCAGCTGATCCCGGCCGAGCGCCTGGCCAAGGCGACCATCATCACCCGCGAAGATTGCGTGGTTGCCGGCACGGCCTGGGTGGATGCCGTGTTCCGCCAGCTCGACCCACGGGTGGCGGTGCACTGGCAGGTGGCGGATGGCGAGCGGGCCAGCGCCAACCAGGTGCTGTTCCACCTCGAAGGCCCGGCACGCTCGCTGCTCAGCGGTGAGCGCTCGGCGCTGAATTTCCTGCAGATGCTCTCGGGCGTGGCCACCCGCGCACGCTTGCTCGCCGACTTGGTCGAGGGTACCCAGGTGCGCTTGCTCGACACCCGCAAGACCTTGCCGGGCCTGCGCCTGGCGCAGAAGTACGCGGTCACCTGCGGTGGCTGCCACAACCACCGCATTGGCCTGTACGACGCCTTCCTGATCAAGGAAAACCATATCGCTGCCAGTGGCGGCGTGGCCCAGGCAGTGGCTGCGGCGCACCGCATCGCCCCGGGGAAGCCTGTGGAAATCGAAGTGGAAAGCCTGGACGAGCTGCGCCAGGCACTGGCGGCCGGGGCCGATATCGTCATGCTCGACGAACTGACCCTGGATGAAATGCGCGAGGCGGTGCGCATCAACGCCGGCAAGGCCAAGCTCGAGGCCAGCGGCGGGGTCAACGAGACCACCCTGCGGGTGATCGCCGAGACCGGAGTGGACTACATCTCCATTGGTGCCATGACCAAGGATGTGAAGGCGGTAGACCTGTCGATGCGCCTGAGCCTGTAAGGTTTTCCACAGGCACAAAAAAACCGGCCATAGGGCCGGTTTTTTCATTTCTGGATCGGTGCTGACTTCATCGCCGGCAAGCCGGCTCCCACCCCGACCGCATCAAACACAAACCATGCGCTGATTCTGTGGGAGCCGGCTTGCCGGCGAAAGGGCTACAAGGCAGCCCCTGATGCATCAGTGCGCGGCGTTGGCCAGGCCGTCCAGGTAACGCTCTACGTCCAGTGCGGCCATGCAACCGGCACCGGCCGAGGTGATGGCCTGGCGGTAGACGTGGTCGGCCACGTCGCCGGCGGCGAACACGCCTTCGACGTTGGTGGCGGTGGCGTTGCCTTCACGGCCGCCGTGCACTACCAGGTAGCCGTCCTTCAGGGTCAGCTGGCCTTCGAACAGCGAGGTGTTCGGGGTGTGGCCAATGGCGATGAACACGCCGTCGACCTTGATCTCGTCAAAGCTGCCGTCGTTGTTCTTCAGACGCGCACCGGTCACGCCCATGTTGTCGCCCAGTACTTCGTCGAGGGTGGCGTTGAGCTTGAGCTCGATCTTGCCTTCGGCCACGCGGGCGTGCAGCTTGTCGATCAGGATCTTCTCGGCGCGGAAGGTATCGCGGCGGTGCACCAGGGTGACCTTGCTGGCGATGTTGGCCAGGTACAGCGCCTCTTCCACGGCAGTGTTGCCGCCACCGACCACGGCAACCGGCTTGTTGCGGTAGAAGAAACCGTCGCAGGTAGCGCAGGCCGAAACACCTTTGCCCATGAAGGTTTCTTCCGACGGCAGGCCCAGGTAGCGGGCGCTGGCACCGGTGGCGACGATCAGTGCGTCGCAGGTGTAGGTACCGCTGTCGCCACGCAGGGTGAACGGCTTGTTGGCCAGGTCGACGGCATTGATGTGGTCGAAGACGATCTCGGTCTCGAAACGCTCGGCGTGTTCCTGCATGCGCTGCATCAGGGCCGGGCCGGTCAGGCCGTGGGGGTCGCCCGGCCAGTTGTCGACTTCGGTGGTGGTGGTCAGCTGGCCGCCGGCCTGCATGCCGGTGATCAGCAGCGGCTTGAGGTTGGCGCGGGCGGCATATACCGCGGCGCTGTAACCGGCAGGGCCGGAACCCAGAATGATGACGCGCGAATGACGTACTTCAGACATGTCGAACTCCTGTCGAGCGGGCCGCAGCGGGCCGGCATCGGGATGCCGGCTGTGCCAGCTGGAATTAAAAGGGACCCACGCAGCACTTGGGGAAGTGCTACAACGCGTCGGCCCAAAAACGAAAAGTTGAGCGCACTGTAGCGAGGCCGCAGAGATTAAGGAAATATCCTTCGACAATCCACCTTATAGAGAGTCTCTATCCAAGGAGAAAACCGATAGGGATTGTCCATACGCTTTGTTACAGACCGTTTCGCAGGCAGCGGGCGCCTTTCGTCGAAACGGCAAACTCGGTAAGGTCAGCGCGTTTTCCTTCTGCGGAGCGTTCCGATGCAAGCCCCCGTCCTTTCTGGCCCGCAATACCTGCGCGAAGGCCTGAAACTGATCCTCAGCCCGAGCCTGCGGCTGTTCGTGCTGTTGCCCCTGGCGGTCAACCTGCTGCTGTTCGGCGGGCTGATCTGGTTCGCCGGCCACGAGTTCAGCCTGTGGGTCGATGCGCTGATGCCCAGCCTGCCCGACTGGCTGAGCTTTCTTTCCTACATTCTCTGGCCGCTGTTCGTTGCCCTGGTGTTGTTGATGGTGTTCTTCACCTTCACCATGCTGGCCAACGTCATCGCCGCGCCGTTCAATGGCTTCCTCGCCGAGAAAGTCGAAGTGGTGGTGCGCGGCCAGGACAACTTCCCGGCGTTCAGCTGGGGTGAGCTGGTGGCGATGGTGCCGCGTACCTTCGGCCGTGAAATGCGCAAGCTCGGTTACTTCCTGCCGCGCGCCATCGGCCTGTTCATCCTGTCGTTCATCCCGGTGATCAACGTGGTCGCCGCGCCGCTGTGGCTGGTGTTCGGCGTGTGGATGATGGCCATCCAGTACATCGACTACCCGGCGGACAACAACAAGATGAGCTGGCAGGACATGCTGGCCTGGCTGCGCCAGAAGCGCTGGCAGTCGCTGGGCTTTGGCGGCATCACCTATCTGGCGCTGATGATCCCTGGGGTCAACGTGGTGATGATGCCGGCGGCGGTGGCCGGGGCTACTTTGTTCTGGGTGCGCGAGCGCAATTAAGCGCGTGAGGGCACAACTGTCTTGTGTTGCTTGCAATGGCCTCATCGCCGGCAAGCCGGCTCCCACAGGTACGACGCGATCCATGTGGGAGCCGGCTTGCCGGCGATGAGGCCAGCGCAGGTCATGCGAATGGGTCAGTGACTCAACTGGCTGGAAAACTGCCCCACCGCATCCACCACCTTCTTCGCGCCTTCCTGGATCTCCACGATCACCCCGCCGGTATCGGCTGCCAGGGCCAGGCCCTGTTCGGCCTGGCGCTTGCTGGTGTCGATGATGTCCACCGCCGCCTGGGCCAGTTGCTCGTTCTGCTGCACCACCTTGGCGATTTCTTCGGTGGCGCTGCTGGTACGCGAAGCCAGCTGGCGCACTTCGTCGGCGACCACCGCAAAGCCACGGCCCTGCTCGCCAGCGCGGGCGGCCTCGATGGCCGCGTTGAGCGCCAGCAGGTTGGTCTGGCCGGCGATGTCGCTGATGGTCTTGATGATCGCGCCAATCACCTTGGACTGCTTGTCCAGCGCCTGGATGCCGTCGGCGGCATCCTGCATCGAGCCTTCCAGCCCGCGCATCACGTCCACGGTCTGGGTAACCACGTCGGTGGCCTTGCGCGCGCAGCTGTCGGTTTCCAGCGAGGTGTTGTAGGCGATGTCCGCAGCCTGGGCCACCGCCAGCTCCTGGTTGACTTGGTCGGTGATCACCGTGGCGAACTTGACCACTTTGTAGAGCACGTCGTGGGCGTCGATGATCGGGTTGTACGAGGCTTCCAGCCACACGGTGCGGCCATGGGCGTCGATGCGCTTGAAGCGCTCGGCAACGAATTCGCCGCGGCGCAACTTTTCCCAGAATGCCTTGTACTCCGGCGAGTTTGCCTCTTCCGGATCGCAGAACATGCGGTGATGCTTGCCACGCACCTGCTCCAGGCTGTAACCCATGCCCTGCAGGAACCGGTCGTTGGCGGTCAGCACCTGGCCGTCGAGGTTGAATTCGATCACGGCGGTGGAGCGCATCAACGCCTTGATCAGGCTTTCATGTTCACGCGACGTTTCGATGGTGCGGGTCAGATCGCTGGAATGCAGGGTGAAGTACTTGATCTGCCCGCTGCTGTTCTTCACCGGCTGCAGGATCGAGCGCAGCCAGGCTTCTTCACCGTTGCCGCGCAGCAGGCGGAATGCGCCGTTCAGATGCTCGCCACGGGTGATTGCGGTTTTCATGCGCTGGTAGAAATCGAGCTTCTTGACGTGGGCCGGCACGATGTCTTCGATGTTGCGCCCGATCAGTTGCTCGGCGCGGTAGAGCATCTCGGTCTCGAAATTGCCGTTGACCGTCTCGATGCGCCCCTGGGGGTCGAGCTGGAGCACCAGCATTTCGCTGTCGAGGCTGTTCTTGACTTGTTCGATGGACATCAGCTCTTCACGCAGCTGCTGGATTTCTTGCTTCAGTTTGCTGTTGAACATCACCGCTCTCCCGGAGCGCACACCATAGTCGAATGCATCTTCATCGGCTGCGCCCCAGGGATTCTTGAGCGGTTGATGGCAATAATTCATCTGCGCAACGCGCCGAAAATCAGGCGTCATCCAGACGTCACAAAGCCGTCACATACCCGCAACGGGTGCGACGGAAACTTTTGCACATGAATACACCGTCCCTGCGCATCACCCTGGTCAGCGAAACCTTCCCACCGGAGATCAACGGCGTGGCCAATACCCTTGGCCGCCTCGATGCCGGGCTGCGCCAGCGGGGCCATCAGGTAGAGGTGATCCGCCCGCGACAGGCGGCCGACAGCATGCCCGATACGGAGGGTGAACTGCTGCTGTGCCGGGGCTGGCCGTTGCCGGGCTACCCCGGGCTGCAGTGGGGCGAAGTGTCGATGCACAAGTTGCTGCGGCGTTGGCGCCGCCAGCGCCCGGACGTGCTGTACATCGCCACCGAGGGCCCGCTGGGCCTGAGCGCCCTGCGCGCGGCGCGGCGCCTGGGTATTTCGGTGGTCAGTGGCTTTCATACCAACTTCCCACAGTACTCGGGCCAGTACGGCCTGGGCCTGCTGACGCGGCTGCTCACCCATTACCTGCGTTGGTTCCACCGGCGCACCACGATCACCCTGGTACCCAGCGCCAGCCAGCGCCTGGCCCTGGAGCGACGCGGCTTCGAAAACCTCGGCCTGCTGGCGCGGGGTGTCGATGCCTGCCTGTTCAACCCGGCGCGGCGCAGCCAGGCCCTGCGTGAGCAGTGGGGGTTGGCGGCCGATGACATTGCCGTGGTGCATGTCGGGCGCCTGGCTGCGGAAAAGAACCTCGCCCTGCTGCGCCCTGCCCTGGACACGCTGCAAGCACGTCATCCACAGCGCCGGCTGCGCCTGATCATGGTGGGTGACGGTCCGCAGCGCGCCAGCCTTGAACAGCAGTTGCCAGATGCCCTGTTCTGCGGTGCGCAACGTGGCGAACAGCTGGCCGAACATTACGCCAGCGGCGACCTGTTCCTGTTCCCGAGCCTGACCGAGACCTTTGGCAACGTGGTGCTCGAGGCGATGGCCTCGGGGTTGGCGGTGGTTGCCTACGATGAGGCCGCCGCCGCCCAGCACATCCGTCATGGCCACAGCGGCGCCCTGGCCATGCCGGGTGACCAGGCAGCGTTCATCGACGCCGCCTGTTGGCTGCTGGAAGAAAACGAAACCTTGCGCAGGGTGCGCCTCAACGCCCGCCAGCATGCCAGCCGCCAGGGCTGGCCGGCGATCGTCGAGCAGTTCGAAGGGTACCTGCGCGACGCCTGCCGTGCTGGCGTGCACGTGAGCGAGCAGGCGCCAGCCCATGCCGTGGCGATCAAGCCAGGGTCGTCAGCGCCTCGCGGCTGAACGGCAGCACATCCGCCTCACGCCCTTCACGCACTTTCTGCGCCCACTGCGCATCTACCAGCAGGGCACGACCCACGGCCACCAGGTCGAACTCCTCGGCCTGCAACCTGCGCAGCAGCCCTTCCAGGCTGGCCGGTTTGGCCACCTTGTCGGTATCGACCATGAACTGCAGGAACTCGCCGTCCAGGCCGACACTGCCCACGGTGATGGTCGGTTTGCCGGTGAGCTGACGGGTCCAGCCGGCCAGGTTCAGCTCGCTGCCATCGAACTCCGGCTCCCAGAAACGCCGGGTAGAGCAGTGGAAGATATCCACACCCGCCTCGGACAGCGGCTTGAGGAACGCCGCCAGGGCCTGCGGGGTTTGAACCAGGCGCGCGTTGTAGTCCTGCTGCTTCCACTGGGAGAAACGGAAGATGATCGGGAAATCCGGCCCCACCGCAGCACGCACGGCCTGGATCAGTTCGATGGCAAAGCGTGAACGCCCGGCCAGGTCACCGCCATATTGGTCATCGCGGCGGTTGCTGGCTTCCCAGAAGAACTGATCGATCAGGTAACCATGGGCGCCGTGGATCTCGACGCCGTCCATGCCGATGGCCTGGGCATCACGGGCAGCCTGGGCGAAGGCGGCAATCACCTCGCGGATGTCGTCATGGCTCATGCCATGGACCACGACCTTGCCGTCCTTGTCCTTGCCGCTCGGGCCATGGCCCGGCACGCTGGCATCCGGCTCGGTGCCCAGCCGGCGCACACTGCCCACATGCCACAGCTGCGGCACGATCCGCCCGCCTTCGGCATGTACGGCTTCGACCACGCGTTTCCAGCCGGCCAGCGCATCTTGGCCGTAGAAGCGTGGAACGTTGGGATAGCCGTTGGCGGCCTTATGACCAACCGTGGTGCCTTCGGTGATGATCAGGCCGACCCCGGCAGCAGCACGGCGGCGGTAGTACTCGACCACGCCATCATGGGGTACGCCACCGGGGCAGAAGGTACGGGTCATCGGTGCCATGACCACGCGGGTCGGCAGGTCGAGGGTGCCAAGGGTGAAAGGCTGGAACAGAGGGTTGCTGGACATGCGGCGCTCCCGACGGGTGAGGAAATGCGCCTGAGCTTAGGGGTAGCGGGTGGGTGGGCACAGCATTATTGATCGGGGTGATTGGCAGGTATCCCAGATGAGCGCGGGGCAGGCTGAGATCTCACAGAACTGCACAGCGCTTGCTGATTCGCGCGAACCTGTGGGAGCGGCTTTAGCACCGAACACCGGCATAGCCGGTGCCCAGCACCGCGTTGCCTGCTTCGCGGCTAAAGCCGCTCCCACAGGCTGCAAATCAGGCCAAGGCCTTCTCGATCGCCTGCACCACGGCTGGATCGTCCGGCGCGGTACGTGGCGCGAAACGCGCCAGCACGCGACCATCCTTGCCCACCAGGAACTTCTCGAAGTTCCAGGTGATATCACCAGGAAACTCGGCGCCCTCGCCGGCCAGCAGCCGGTACAGGGCATGCCGCTCGGAGCCGTTGACGTCGAGCTTCTCGCTCAGTGGGAAGCTCACGCCATAGTTGCGGCTGCAGAACGCCTGGATCTCATCCGCGCTGCCTGGCTCCTGGCCGGCAAACTGGTTGCACGGCAGCCCCAGCACGTTGAAACCCTTGCCCTTGAACTGCTGCTGGAGTTTTTCCAGCGACGCGTATTGCGGCGTAAGACCACACTTGGAGGCGACATTGACCACCAGCACCACCTGGCCCTTGAATGGGGCAAGGGGCAGGTCTTCGCCGTTCAGCGCCTTCAACGTCAGGTCGTGAAATACACTCATGTTGATCCCCTCTCAGGTTCCCGGTTGTCGCTGGGGCGAATTGCGCCCACTAAAAAGGCGCGCAGCCAAACCGTCCACTCCCTGAGGATGTCCGGCTTGCCCGAGCGCCTGGCGACTCTCTGAGCTTAGCGCAGAAAATCAGTGGTGATGGCCACCTTCACCGTGGATGTGGCGGTGAGCGATTTCTTCTTCGCTGGCGTCACGCACGTCAACAACCTTGACCTGGAAGTTCAGGCGCTGGCCGGCCAGCGGGTGGTTGCCGTCGACGGTCACGTCGTCGCCGTCGATGTCGCGGATGGTGACGATCTGCATCTGGCCGTCCGGCGCCGAAGCGTGGAACTGCATGCCGACTTCCAGTTGGTCGACGCCTTCGAACAGGCTGCTGCTCAGGGTGCTGACCAGTTCAGCCGAGTATTCGCCGTAGGCTTCTTCGGGTTCGATGGCAACGGTCAGCTCGTCACCGGCCTGCTTGCCTTCCAGGGCTTTTTCCAGGCCCGGGATGATGTTGCCGGCACCGTGCAGGTAAACCAGCGGCGCACCGCCGGCAGAGCTGTCGATGGTCTCACCGGCGTCGTTGGTCAGGGTATAGTCGATGGAGACAGCCTTGTTGGCGGCGATCAGCATGGGGCAGGACCTTTTGCAAAAGAATGTAGAGCGGGGAAGTGTAACCAAGGCACCGTCCGATTGCGAACCGACCATGGACGAAGGGAGGCCCGTCAGTCTGATCACCGGCTTCCATCAGGACGAGGAAGGCCACTGGGTGGTCGACCTGTCCTGCGGCCACACCCAGCACTTGCGTCACCAGCCGCCCTGGCAGGCGCGGCCCTGGGTGCTCGAGCCCGGCGAGCGCGAACGCCGCATCGGCCAGGTATTCCACTGTGGCTGGTGCGCCCAGGGTGCGGTTAGCGATACCCTTGGCCGTTGATTTCCTTGCACCGCTTATTTCGAGAAGCACGCATGCAAACATTTTTCATTGCGCCGACCGACTTTGGTGTCGGCCTCACCTCCATCAGCCTGGGCCTGATCCGCACCCTGGAGCGCGCCGGGCTCAAGGTCGGCTTCTTCAAGCCGATCGCCCAGCCGCACCCCGGCGACACCGGCCCGGAGCGCTCCACCGAGCTGGTTGCCCGCACCCATGGCATCAAGCCGCCCCTGCCACTGAGCCTTGGTCATGTGGAGCGCATGCTGGGGGACGGCCAACTGGACGAGCTGCTCGAAGAAATCATCCGCCTTTACCAGCAAGCGTGCGTGGGCAAGGACGTGGTTGTGGTCGAAGGCATGGTTCCGACCCGCCACGCCAGCTACGCGGCCCGGGTCAACCTGCACCTGGCCAAGAGCCTGGATGCCGAGGTGATCCTGGTGTCGGCGCCCGAGAACGAGGTGCTCAGCGAGCTGTCCGGGCGCGTCGAACTGCAGGCCCAGTTGTACGGTGGCCCGCGCGACCCGAAGGTGCTCGGGGTGATCCTCAACAAGGTGCGCACCGATGAAAGCATGGCCGACTTCGCCACGCGGCTGCGCGAGCACTCGCCGCTGTTGCGCGGCAACGATTTCCGCCTGCTCGGCTGTATTCCCTATCAGCCCGACCTCAATGCACCGCGCACCCGCGACGTCGCCGAGCTGCTCGGCGCCCAGGTGCTCAACGCCGGTGACTACGACCAGCGGCGTATGAACAAGATCATCATCTGTGCCCGCACCGTGGCCAACACCGTGCCGCTGCTGACCTCGGGCACCCTGGTGGTGACGCCGGGCGATCGCGACGACATCATCCTCGCCGTGAGCCTGGCGGCGATCAATGGCGTGCCCCTGGCCGGCCTGTTGCTGACCAGCGACAGCAAGCCCGACCCACGCATCCTGGAGCTATGCCGCGGCGCACTGCAGGCCGGCCTGCCGATCCTGTCGGTCAGCACCGGCTCCTATGACACCGCCAATCAGCTCAACTCGCTGAACCGCGAGATCCCGGTGGACGACCGCGAGCGCGCCGAGTTCATCACCGACTTCGTCGCCAGCCAGCTCGATGCCGCCTGGCTGCACCAGCGCTGCGGCACGCCGCGCGAACTGCGCCTGTCGCCGGCGGTGTTCCGCTACCAACTGATCCAGCGTGCCCAGCAGGCCAACAAGCGCATCGTCCTGCCCGAAGGCGCCGAGCCCTTGCTGGTGCAAGCCGCCGCCCTGTGCCAGGCACGCGGTATCGCTCGCTGCGTGCTGCTGGCCAAGCCCGAAGCGGTGCAAGCCGTAGCACGGGCCCAGGGCATCACCCTGCCGCCCGATCTGGAAGTGCTCGACCCCGACCTGATCCGTGCCCGCTATGTCGAACCGATGGTCGATTTGCGCAAGAGCAAGAACCTCAACGCGCCGATGGCCGAGCAGCAGTTGGAAGACCCGGTGGTGATCGCGACCATGATGCTGGCCCTGGGTGAGGTCGACGGCCTGGTCTCGGGCCTGGTGCATTCGACCGCCAATACCATCCGCCCGGCCTTGCAGTTGATCAAGACCGCGCCGGGTGCAAGCCTGGTGTCGTCGGTGTTCTTCATGCTGTTCCCGGACCAGGTGCTGGTGTATGGCGACTGCGTGATGAATCCGCACCCCAGCGCCGCCGAACTGGCCGAAATTGCCCGGCAGAGCGCCGAGTCTGCCGAGTCGTTCGGTATCGCGCCACGGGTGGCGATGCTCAGCTACTCCAGCGATTCGGCCGCCAGTGACGAGGAAGTGGAAAAGGTTCGCGAGGCCACGCGGCTGGCGCAGCAGGCCGAGCACGACCTGCTGATCGACGGCCCGTTGCAGTATGACGCCGCCGCCAACCCCGAGATCGCCCGCCAGCTGGCACCGGCAAGCCCGGTGGCCGGGCGCGCCACGGTGTTCGTGTTCCCCGACCTGAACACCGGCAACACCACCCATAAAGCGGTGCAGCGCAGTGCTGACTGCGTGAGCCTCGGGCCGATGCTGCAAGGGCTGCGCAAGCCGGTCAACGACCTGCCACGCGGGGCCCAGGTGGATGACATCGTGCACACCATCGCGCTGACGGCGATCCAGGCCAGCACCGTGCGCTGAAATGAAAAAGGGCCGCTGCGCGACCCATCGCCGGCAAGCCGGCTCCCACAGAGATCACTGTAACCCTGTGGGAGCCGGCTTGCCGGCGATGGGCTGCGCAGCGGCCCCTTCGATATCAAGCGTTATGGATACTGCTGGACAGTACCCTGCTGGTCATACTGCTGACCCGGGATCGGCTTGAGGTTGACCTCAACCCGACGGTTCTGCGCGCGGCCATTGGCGTCGGCGTTGCTGGCGATCGGCTGGTCAGGGCCCATGCCACGCACCGTCACCCGCGATGCATCGACACCTTGCGAGGTCAGGTAGCTGCTGACGGCCTGGGCGCGGCGCTGCGACAGGTCCATGTTGTGCTGGCGGCTGCCGGTGCTGTCGGTGAAACCGACCACCTCGATGGTGTTCTGGTTGAACTGCTTGAACGAACCGGCGAGGTTGTTCAGCGGCGAGTAGAAGCTTGGGGCGATGTTCGCCGAATCGGTGGCGAAGGTGATGTTGCCCGGCATGATCAGTTTGATCTGGTCACCCTGGCGCTGCACTTCGACGCCAGTGTTGGCCATTTGCGCACGCAGCTCGGCCTCTTGCTTGTCGGCGTAGTAACCGTAGCCAGCGGCGGCGGCGCCCACTGCGGCGGCGCCGATCAGCGCACCCTTGCCGCGGTTGTTGTGATTGATGGCGGCACCGGCAACGGCACCTGCCAGCGCGCCCAGGCCGCCGTACTTGGCAGTTTTGCTCATCCCTGTGGAGCCTTGCGCCTGGCCTTGGTTGTCATACGGGTTGGGGCTGGCACAACCGGACATCAGGGCGGCGGCGGTAGCGACGATAATCAGACGACGCATGGTGAACATGGACAAGCTCCTACTGAAATTCAAAAGTGCGGCGGATCACTCACGGATCTGTGCCAGCCTTGGATTGCAGCAATGCGGAAAAATTCCATGCAACCTCAGGCTCGCACGAACGGGTTTTCGCGCATTTCGTCGCCGAGCCGGGTTTCCGGACCATGGCCGGTCACCACGATGGCGTCTTCATCGAGGCGGTACAGTCGCTCCTTGATGGAACGAACGATAGTCCGCTGATCACCACCCCACAAATCGGTGCGGCCGACACCACGGCGGAACAGGGTGTCGCCGGCAATCAGCAGTTTCTGCTCGGCGAACCAGAAGCTCATCGAGCCGGGGCTATGCCCTGGCGTATGCAGGGCCACGCCACAACCACATGCCAGTTCCTCGTCGTCGCTCAGCCAGCGGTCCGGTGCAGGTACGGGCGTGTAGGGCATGCCGAACATCTGGCATTGCATCTCGAGGTTGTCCCACAACGGCTGGTCGTCCTTGTGCAGGTGCAAGGTGGCGCCGGTCAGTTCCTTGAGCCTGCCCGAGGCGAGGAAGTGATCGAAGTGGGCGTGGGTGTGGATGATGCTCACCAGGGTCAGGCCATGGTGCTGCAGGCGGGCGAGGATCTTCTGCTCGTCACCGCCCGGGTCGACGACGATGGCCTTCTTGCTGAGCGGGTCGCCGATCAGCGTGCAGTTGCACTGCAAGGGGCCAACGGGGAAGGTTTCGCGGATGAGCGCTACGGATGGTTTTTCCATGACAGGACACTGCACACAATTAATCGAAGAGGGTTTGAACACGCGCCAGCGCGTCCAGGATCACGGCTTCGGGAACGGATTCGATGCGCTTGGCACCCCTCGCTTCAAGGTCTACCGTGCGTAGCTGATTGCACAGCATCACACCTTGCGTCTGGGTACCGGCGCCGCTCAGGGTAACTGCAAAACCTGCGTGCCGGGAGAAATCCCCACCTTGTGAAATCGGCACGATCACCGCGAGCCCAGAGGTATTGAACATGGCGGGCGTCAACACCAGCGCAGGGCGCGAAGCACCTTGCTGTTCTCTACCGACGGTGGGGTCCAGGTTGATCCGGACGATATCCCCCCTGTCGAACCTGCCCCGCTTCAAACCTCACGCCCCACCGGACGCATTGCGTTCCAGTCAGCCATGTCTGCGGGTTCCGGGGCTGTCAGGTCACATTGCGCCATCAACTCTTCGAGCCGGTACTCGGGCTTCGATCTGACAGGTTTGAGCACCAGGGTCTCGCCGGAAGTATCCAGGCTCAGGGTCGACCCCACGCTCAGGTGCATTTGCTTGAGGACCGTCGCCGGCAGACGAATCGCTGCGCTGTTGCCCCATTGCTGAATCTTGATCTGCATAAGTATCTCCCAAGGTAGATACATAGTAGAAACCCTCCCGACGATGGCAAGTGAAATGTAGAAACAGCGTATCTACATTGTCATCCACTCGACGTCGATGAAAGCCCATGTACTGCTTGAGAGACATCTCTCACATGACCTTGGGATGCAGCCTCAGCAATCAACAATACTCAGGGCAGATACAAGCGGAACAACCCACCCCCCAGCGCCCCGCCATTGGCGATCTCGATCCGCCCATGCACGCCATTGCGCTCATGCAGTGCGGCGATGCGCGCAGCGAAGTACAAGCCCAGCCCGGTGCTTCCGCTCTGCTGATCGATACCCTGCACATAATCCTGCTGGCGCTCGAGCATGCGCTGTGGATAACCGGCGCCATCGTCGTTGACGCTGATCACCAGTTGCTCGCCCTCTTCCTCGATGCCGATCAGCAACGTGTGGCCGGCATAGCGGATGGCGTTGGTCAGCACGTTGGCCAGCACCGATGCCACCAGTTCACGGTCGAAGAAGCCCAGCGGGCTCTCGGTGTCGATGCGCCAGGTGGCGAGGATGTCGCGATGCTTGAGCACCTCCTCATGCGCGGCCAGCTGAGCCTCGATGAAGTCGTCCAGCTCGTGGTAGTCCGGGCAGACCGGGAGCTGGTTCACCCCCAGTTTGTACAAGCCCAGCATCTGCACCAGCATGCCGTTGAGGTGGCGGAACTCGTGCTCCATCACGCCCTGCTCGGCACCGCCTTGCAACGCCTCGGGCAACCGCGCCAGCCACTGGTTGTGCGCCTGGATCAACGCCGACAGCGAGTTCTTCAGGTCGTGCACGGTGGAGGCGATCACCGTGGAGAAATCCAGCCCCTGGTTGTCCTGGTTCATGCGCCAAAGACCCGGATATGCAGTTTGCGGTAGCGATCGTAGCGGCTGTCGCTGGCAGGGATGCCGGCCACGCTGGTGAGGCAGCTGCGACACTCTTCCATCAATGCCGGTGGCGGTGTCTCGCCACCGATGCGCAGCAGCGCCTGGGCGGTGTTGAGGGCGATGCTGATGTTCTTCGGCTGCAGCGACAGCGCCTTGCGGAACATGCCCAGCGCCTCGCTGAGCTGCCCGCCCTGGTAGCTGCGCACGCCTTGACGGTTAAGGTCGACCGCCTCGGTCACAGCGCCGAGCACCACCGGGTCATCGGTAAGTTTGGCCACGCTCTGCATGACCTTGGGGTCGTCGCCGTAGGTTTCCACGCAGCCTTTGAGAATCGAAGTACCCGCCGCGTCCTGGCCCAGCTGCTGCAATTGCTTGGCCACGGTCAGCGCCGCTTCGACCGAGAAGAACTGCTCCATCTTCTCCAGGCGTTGCATGGCCTGTTCGGTGAGCTTGGCGGCTGTTTCCGCATCGCCCGCCTGCTGCAGGCTCGCCGCCTTCATCAACCGCGCCCGTACTTGCAGGCCTTGGTCCTCGACGTTTTCCTTGGCCACTTCACTGAGCACACTGTTGATCTCGACCCGGGTTCGCGCGTCGAGACCGTTGCCGGCATTCTTGTTCATCAAGGCCTGGGCCAGCCCCAGGTTGGTTTCGGCACTCTTGTAGCGCGAACTCTGGCCTTGGCTGACGGCATGCCGAAACGCTTTAGAAGCACCCTCGAAGTCGGCATTGTCCAGCGCCAGCTTGCCCAGCGCCGCTTGCCGGCGCACCGCCAGTGGCGACAGGCGTACCGCCTCCTCGAGCATGTGCTGGGCACGCCGGCTCTCGCCCTGGGCCACCAGCACCTCGGCCATGCCGTCATACAGGCTGGGCATGATCGGGAAGGCTTTGAGCGCCTGTTCGTATACACCCTGCGCCTGGGCATGCTGGCCGCGCTTGTGCAGCAAGCTGCCCAGCGCCGCATAGACCCACGGTTGCGGGCGGCTCGCGAGGATGCCTTTGAGGAATTTTTCCAGCTCGTCGAAGCGGTTGAGCTCGCGCAGCGCATCGGCACGATAGCGCAGGCACAGCGGCGCAAAGCGTGGGTCCTGCTTGCACAGCTCGGCACAGGCCGTCAGCACTTCAGCCGGGCGCCCACGGTCAAGGGCCTGGAGAATCGGTTTGAGCAAGGTCTTGCGCTGAACCAGCTTTTCAAGGCGCTGGGCCAGGCCTACGCGGTTGAATGGCTTGGTCAGGTAAGCGTCAGGTTCGTGTTCGATGGCACTCAGCACGATGGCCTGGCTGCTTTCAGCGGTGACCATGATGAACACGCACTCATGGCTGATCAGCTTGTCGAGAATCAGGTCTTCGAGCACCTGCTGGCCGTTCTTCTTGCCGTCGCCCAGGTGAAAGTCCTGCAAAACGAAGTCATAGCGCTTCTGCCCACACATGCGCAGCGCCTGCTCGCCACTGTCGGCAGTGTCCACGTCGCGTGCACCCAGTTCGCGCAACATGGAGCGCGTCGACGTGCGAAAGTCTGTGAAGTCGTCGACGATCAGAAAGCTTTTTTGCCCGTACTGCAGCATCAACACGACCTGTAAAAGGAAGAAGGGAAATTGGCGCGTGGCAATGCAAGACGCCGAAATGTGTATCGGCAGCCTCTGCACAAAGATGAGTGGGGAAAAAGCAGTGCGCCTTGGTAGCCAGTGGCCAGCATTTTAACGGCCAGCGCGCACCTGGGCCAGCCTTCAGGCCAGCACGCCCAGAGACTTGGCCCTGGCGACGGCTTGCGTGCGCCGCTCCACCCCAAGCTTGCTGTTGATATGGCTGGCGTGGGTCTTGACCGTGTGCAGCGAAATGAACAGGCGCTCGCTGATCTGCTGGTTCGAGCAGCCCTGGGCAATCAGCTCCAGCACCGCGAGTTCGCGCGCACTCAACGCTTCAGAGGCCCCATTGGCAGTGGTCAGCGCCTCGGGCAAGCGCGCAATCAGCTCCGCCTGGGCTGGGCAGGCAGCCCTGAGCTCGAGTTGATCGCGCAACCACTGCGGGTGCTCCGCGACAAGCCGCGCGAAGGCTTGCAACGCGCCCCCTTGCGCAGCCTCCATGGCGTGCGCCAACCGCTTGCAGGCTTCGGGCTCACGACCTTCGGCCAGCAACAACTCGATCAGCTGGCACGACGCACTGACCACCAGTGTCATGCCGCCATTGGCCTGGCCACGCTCGACCAGTGCCTGCAAGCGCGACTCGGCCTCGCGCGGGCGTTGCAGCACACGATCGAGCAGCGCCTGCTGCAGCTCGATGTGCAAGGGCAGCAACGGGTGAAACTCCGGCGCGGCGGCTGGCTGCTTGCCGCCGTAGGTCTGGCCCAGGCGCAGCAGCCAGGACTCGGCGAGGTCTGTGCGCCCCTGGGCGATCCACAGCTCGCACTTCACCAGCGTAATCATGGCCAGGTAGAAGATCGGCGGAACATCCCAGATGTGCATCAGCCGCTCCGCCTCGGCCAGTTCCGAAAACGCCTCGGTGAAACGCCCTTCACGACCCTCGAGCGAGGCGATCACGCAATGGCCGATCAGCACGCTGATATCGCGGCAGGTGCGTGCTTCGCTAAGCCCCGCGCGCAAGCGTGCGCGCCCCTGGCCAGGCTGCAGGCCCGCCGCAAGCAGATAGCCTTCGTACAAGGTGAGCCGTGCCCGCACGGCATACAGCCGCTGCCCCGACAACCCCTGCAGCCGCTGCAAGCCCTGACGGACCTCATCCAGCGCGCGCCGCACTTCGCCACGGGCATGCAGCACACGGGCACGGTCGTAATGCGCCAACGCCTCGAACAACGGGTTGCCGACACGCTGGGCCAACTCGAGCGCCTCGCGATTCCAGCCACGCGCCCGCCAGAAATCACCATCGGCGATGGCCAGGTTGGACAGCGTGGAAAGACACACCAGGCGTTGCCCGTAACGCTTGCGAGGCAGGCTGCGCAGTGCTTGCGTACAGTACGCCAGGGTGCGCTCGCGATCGCCGCGGCCACGGGCGATCACACCGCTGAGCGCCAGCCACTGGGCCAGCATCGACCTCTGCGCCGTGGCCGACGGCGCCGGCAGGAAACGGCTCAGATAACCTGCGAGCTCTTCGGCCGCGTCCAGCTGGCAAGCCAGCCCCAGGGCCCAGCTGTACAGCACGATCAGCCGGGGCGTGCTGATCAGCAGGCTGTCAGGCAAGTCCATTTTCCAGCGCAGCAGCATGCCGACGTTCTGCTCGGCCAGCAGTTGCTCCTCCGACAAGCTCTGCACCAGGTCCGCCGCCACGTCGAGATGCCCGGCACGCAATGCCTGCTCTACCGCCTCATCCAGCAGCCCCTGGCCCTCGAACCAACGACAGGCACGCAAATGCAAACTCGCCAGCGGCTCGCTGGCCTGCCGACTGCGCAGCAGGTCGGAGAACAGGTGGTGGTAGCGGAACCAGCGCCCATGCTCATCGAGCGGCACCAGAAAGACCTGATGGGCCTGCAGGTAGCTCAGCACCTGCGCACTGTCGTCACGCTCGCGCACCGCGTCGCACAGCTCAGCGCAAAAGCGCTCCTGGCAAGCGGTGTCGTAGAGAAATGCCTGCACGGGTGCGGGCAGTATGTCGATGACTTCCTCGAGCAGGTAATCACGGATCAAGCCTTCGCCACCGTGCAACGCCTGCGGCAAGGCATTGTCATCACCGGACTCACTGGCCGCCAGTTGCCAGAAACGCAGACCTGCCACCCAACCGTCGCTGCGCTGGATCAGGTTATCGAGCGCCTGGCCACGCAAGCCGGTGGGCTGGCGGCCAATCACCGCCAAGGCTTCATCGGGGGTCAGGCGCAAGTCCTGCTCGTTGAGTTCGACCAGTTGGCGCGACAGCCGCAGGCGCGCCAGGTGCCAGTCTGGCCGCTGCCGGCTGGTGACCAACAGGACCAACCCGGCAGGCAGATGATTGAGGAAAAACTGCAGGCAGCGATCGAGTACTGCGCCTTGGGCGAGGTGGTAGTCGTCCAGGACCAGCAGCAGGGGGGTATCGGGCTGCAGATACAGCGCAAGCTCGTCGAGCAGGCCATCGAGCCACTCTTCGAAGGCAAAGGGTTGGTGGCGCTGGCGCATTTTCAGCAGCCCCAGGGCTTGGCCCCCCAATGCCGGGCAGAACTGCTGCAACCCTTCAAGCAAGCGCTCGAGGAAGCGACCAGGGTCGGCGTCGCGCTGGCTCAGGCCCAGCCAGAGACTGCGCCAATGGCCAGGCAGCTCCTGGCAGAACTCGATGGCAAGCGAACTCTTGCCAAAGCCGGCTGGCGCGTTGACCAACAGCAAGCGCCCATCCAGCCCCGCTTGCAGGCGTTGGCACAGGCGGGCTCTCGGTACGTGGGCGTCGGGCAGGGGTGGCCTGAAGAAACGCCCGTCCAGCAGGCCCAGGGCCTGGCTGGCGACTCCATGCATACGGGACAGGTCTGTCATGGCCGGCTCGTTCTATTGGGAAGACTACGGCGATATGGATTTTTGCGAGACTAGCGGCAAATGTTATGCATTTGAAGATGATGGCGGCGATTTAGCCAAAAAAGACTACGACAAAAAGAAACGCAGGCGATGGACATCATCTCGATTGATGTCACCCCATCAAGCAAATCGTCTTGAAGGTGCCCGACGACAATAACCCTTACAACAGAAACGCCCCGGCAAGCCGGGGCGTTCTGGGAGTTCACAAGAAGTGTGCAGCAGTCAGTTCATCGCACCCCCGCCTGACGCAAGGCAGCGGGCTGGAACTCGGCCTTGCTGGCACTGAAGCCGAAGTTGTAGGCACTCTTCTCTTCGTTTTTCATGCCCAAGGCCAGATAACGGCCAGACTGCAGGTCGTAGATGGCTTCCAGGGTGTACCACGGCACCTGCACGTTGTAGTACGGCTGGGCGTGGGCTTCGGAGATACGCCACAGTTGCCCGCGGCCGTCGTACTGGTCGATCACTGCAGCTTGCCAGGTATCCTCGTCGATGTAGAAGTCACGTTTGGCATAGATGTGGCGCTGGCCCGGCTTGAGCGTGGCGACCACATGCCAGACGCGGCGCAGCTCGTAACGCGACAGGTCCTGGTTGATGTGCCCGGCCTTGATGATGTCGCCGTACTTGAGTTTCGGGTCATCGAGCTTGAAGGCGTTGGCGGCGATGTACATCTCCTTCTTGCCTTCGAGTTTCCAGTCGTAGCGGTCCGGGGCACCGTTGTACATGTCCAGGTTGTCGGAAGTGCGCAGGCCGTCGGCGGCAGTGCCCGGACCGTCATACGACACTTGCGGTGCCTGGCGTACCCGACGCTGGCCGGCGTTGTAGATCCACGCCTTGCGCGGTTCCTTGACCTGGTCGAGAGTTTCGTGAACCAGCAGTACGGTACCGGCCAGGCGCGCTGGCGCAGTCACTTCCTGCTTGAAATAGAACAGGATGTTGCCCGGGTTGGCGGGATCATAGTCCTTCATCTTGTCGCGAAAGACGAACTGGTCCTGGAAGTACACCAGGCTATAGGAGCCATTCTGCTGCGGGGTGGCTTGAGTGACCAGGCGGGTCACGCTACCGCCGCGGTAGCGGGTGATGTGGTTCCAGATCACCTCAAGGCCATCCTTGGGAATCGGGAACGGTACGGCGGTCTGGAAGTTCTCCAGGCCGTTACCGCCCGCCACCAGGGTGGTCTTGGTGGCGTTTTGCTTGATCGCCGCAAAGACGTCGTCTGGCACCGTGGAGCCGCGGTGGGTCTTGTATACCGGGATCTTGTAAGAGTCCGGGTAGCGCTTGAACATTGCCAGCTGGCCAGGCGAAAGCTTGGCCTTGTACTGGTCGACGTTCTGCGCGGTGATGGTGAACAGTGGCTTTTCACTGCCGTAAGGGTCGGAGAGGAAGCCCTTGCTGTCGGCGCTGCCAGCGCTCTTCGACAGCGGTTCCCACGGGCCGATCGAACCATCGGCGTTACCGGCTTTTTCCGCCCCCATGGGGGTCAGCGATGCGCCCAGCTTGGCCGCCTCGTCGGCGGAAACCGCAGCCATGACGCTGGTAGCCAACAGGGACAGGCCCAGTACACCGGCTTGCAGCAGACGTGTGGTCGTTTTCATTCTGTTGTCGTCCTGGATCAATGTGCTTAGAAGTTCACGCCGAAGCTGAGGGCGACGAAGTCGCGGTCATCCACGGTGGTGTACTTGCCGTCGAAGAAGTTGGTGTACGACAGGCTCGCGGTGTAGGTGTTCTGGTACTCGGCGTCCAGGCCCAGGCTGACCGCCTTGCGGCCTTCCTCGAAGGCGCCGCCAGGGCCCGGGGAGTAGCCATCGACGTCGTGGGACCAGGCCACGCTGGGGCGCAGGTTCACGCCGGCGAAGACGTTGTTGTAGTCCCAGATGGCACGCACGCGATAACCCCAGGAGTCGGCGGTGGTAAAGCCATCGTTTTCGCAGTAGCGCGACAGGTTGTTCTGCTCGACGCCCGCCAGCGTACTGGCGTTGAGCCGCTGGCAACTGCCACCGGGTAGCGGGCCTGGCCCATAGACCGGGTCACGGCCATAGCGTGCCTTGGAGGTGCTTTCCAGGCCACCCACATGGGTCCAGCCCACTTCGCCGACCATGGTCAGGCGTTCGGCGCCCATGACCTGGTCGAAGAAGTGAGTGAAGGTGGTTTGCAGTTGGGTGATTTCCTTACGGCGATAGCCAGGCTGATCAGTGTTCGCTGTGCCCTTCAGCACCGAGGCGTTGGGGTCTAGCGGCGTCAGGCCGGAGTACAGGATATCGGTGGTGTTCAACTGCACCGGCGCATTAGGCCGGTAGCTGATTTCGCCGCTCCACGCCGTGCCAGTTGGCAAGGTCGTGGAGAAACTCACGCCATACAGGCGAATATCCTCCGGATATTCCACGTGGTAGCTGGAGTTGCCGGCGACATACAGCGGCATGAGCTGCCTGAGCAAGGCCGGGTTGGTGGCGGCCCCGAACGGAACCCCCGAACGGATCAGCGCGGCAGCCAGGTTGTTAGGGTTATAGAAGCTGGCATTAGCTCCGCGGCCACTGAAAATCGGCGCCCGGCTGTGGTAGTTCATGAAGTAGCCACCGAACTCGGTGTTCAGAGGCTCGTACATGTAGCGCAGAGCCAGGCCGAACTGGCCACTGTCCCGGGCATCGCGATCGGCGCCGCGACGCACGATCACACCCTCGTCGGGCGACCCCCAGCTGACCCCCTGCGACTTCAGCGCATTCAACGCGGGTGCTGCGAGCGGGCCCAGGCCTCGCGCCACTGCCGATTGCTTGGCCAGCACCGCCAGGTTGTTGTCGCAACCATCGGCAATTACGTCAGGCTGAGAGAAGAACGTACCGCAGTTGTCGACGACCGTCTGGTCCCACTCGATCTGGTAGAAGCCTTCTGCCGTCAGGTTGTCGGTCAGGCTCTGCGACACATAGAACATGTTGACGGGGATCAGGCCTTCCTTGATCTCCGCGCCTGGGCGGCGAAACGCCGAGACGTCGATGGGGTTGATGGCGTTGATACCGCCACCGATGAAGGTGCTCTCACCCCAGCTCACCACCTGCTTGCCCAGGCGCACGGTGCCCGGCAGGTCGGCGATGTTGTAGTTGTGGTAGACGAAGGCATCGAGCAGCTCCGCACCCGAGGACTTGGCGCCTTCCTTGCGGTTGGAGTCGCTGATGTCCTTGAACTCGCGATGTTCGTCCTTGAGCTCGAAGTCGTACCAGTACTTGCCACGGACGAACACGCCGGTGTCACCGTACTTGAGTTCGAGGTCATGGATACCCTTGAAGATCTTCGAGAAGGTCTCGCCCTTCTTGAAGTTCAGGTGACCATCGTCGGAGGTCTGCGACAACCCTCTGCCGCCGTTGTTGGCGCCGATGAGGTTCTTGTTCGGATTGGCCGTCGACCAGCTGGCGCCCACGGAGAGCGACGAGTCGAACTGGCCTTCGATTTCCCCAATGTTGAAGCTGACAGCGAAAGCAGGACTTGCGAGCGTAGAAGCGAGGCTGACTGCCAGTGGCAGTTTTGCCCGGCGCCAGAACGGGTTTGCAGATGTCATCGACGCTACTCCATGTACTTTATTGTTATGGCAGTGAGTCCTTTCAAGAACGGCTCGAGCGCCTGGTAAAGCCGGCTCCTGCCCGTGGTATCGCACATCAATGATGCGCGGCACCCTCCCCCATTCCTGAAAAATCCCCTGGCCCGACTATAGCCAGCGGTCACAGGTGCTTGATCCCTCTAAAGTGTGATTTGCGCGCCCTGCTTGCGGCCGGCCTTGAAGGAGCGGCCCCATGGGCTGGCAGTGCTCAAGCATGGCCCAAATTTTCTGTTTGGCAAGGCTTCGACCGCTCTAGCATGCGGCCCGCACCTTGAAAGACACGGGCCGCCACAGGGTCAGAGCGTGGAAAGGAAAGTGCTGTTGCTGGCCTGCCACTGAGTGATGTCCAGGCGGATGCGCTTCTTGTCGAGCTTGCCGACACTGGTCTTGGGAATTTCAGTAACAATGGCGATCTGGCTGGGGATCGCCCACTTGTTGATGTGCCCTTGCTCGACGAACGGCTTGAGGTGTTCCTTGAGGGAACGCGCGTCGATGCTCAGCCCCTCGCGCACCACCAGCAGCGCGAACGGGCGCTCGCCCCATTGCGGGTCGGCCACGCCGACCACCGCCACCTCGCGCACCGCAGGATGCCGGCTGACCAGGTCCTCGAGGTCGAGCGACGAGATCCACTCGCCCCCCGTCTTGATCACATCCTTGATGCGATCGCGGATATCGATGTAACCCATGCCGTCGAGGGTCGCGACGTCACCGGTATGCAGCCAGCCGCCCTGCCACAGCTCCTCGCTTTTATCCGGTTCATTGAAGTAACCCATGGTCAGCCACGGCGCACGCAGCACCAGTTCGCCCTGGGACTCCCCATCGGCAGGCAGGAAGTTGCCATCGCCATCGACGATCGCCGCCTCCACCAGCGGCACCGGTACCCCGGCCTTGATGCGGTAGGTGACCCGCTCATCCTCGCTGCCGGCCTGCAACTCATCGTTCAGGTGCGCGGCGCTGATCAGCGGGCACGTTTCCGACATGCCATACGCCGCCGTGAGCTGGATGCCCCGGGCCAGGGCCGCCTCATACAGCGCCCGATTGAGCGCGCTACCGCCGATGATGATCTTCCAGCCGCCGAAGTTTTCACCCTGGGAGGACGGACAGTTGAGCAGCATCTGCAGGATGGTCGGCACGCAGTGGGAGAAGGTGACCTTTTCCTCGCGCCACAGCTTGACCAGCATGTCCGGCTCATAGCGCCCGGGGTAGACCTGCTTCATGCCAAGCATGGTGGCCGCATAGGGAATGCCCCAGGCGTGCACATGGAACATCGGGGTGATCGGCATGTACACATCGTTGCTGCCCAGCAGCCGCACGCTGTCGATGCTGCCGGTGACAGCGGCCTCGGCCAGGGTGTGCAGCACCAGCTGGCGATGGGTGAAGTACACGCCCTTGGGGTTACCGGTGGTGCCGGTGGTATAGAACGTGGTGGCCACCGAGTTTTCGTCGAAATCGGGGAAGTCGTAGGACGGGCTGGCAGCCGCCAGCAGTTGCTCGTATTCGCCGTGAAGGCCCGGCAGGTCGGCGCTCTTGTCCGGCCCGTCGGTCAGCAGCACGGTGCCTTGCACGGTGGTCAACTGGCTGGCGATGCCCTGGTAGAGGCCGACGAAATCGCTGTTGACCAGCACGAAGCGGTCTTCGGCGTGGTTCATGGTGTAGAGAATCTGCTCGGGGGACAGGCGCACGTTGATGGTGTGCACCACCGCACCGATCATCGGGATGGCGAACATGCATTCCAGATAGCGGTGGCTGTCCCAATCCATGACCGCCACGGTATCGCCAGCCTTCACG
Organism: Pseudomonas oryziphila; assembly: GCF_003940825.1. Classification (NCBI taxonomy): domain Bacteria; kingdom Pseudomonadati; phylum Pseudomonadota; class Gammaproteobacteria; order Pseudomonadales; family Pseudomonadaceae; genus Pseudomonas; species Pseudomonas oryziphila. The sequence continues at coordinate 5,125,094 of NZ_CP034338.1, forward strand.
CCAGCGGCGCTCAGGACGTTGGCCAGGCGCGCGATGCGCTCGCTCAGTTGCGGGTAGGTGAGGCGTAACTGATCGCGATAGACGATTTCACGGGTCTTCTCGTAGCGCACGCCCGACATCAGCAGGCGCTTGATCAGCAGTGGGTATTGGTAAGCGCCCTCGGCGGGCTTGATGATGCGCGTCTGCAGCATGGGTATCCCTTTTCTGGAAAGCGGGCCGGACAATTCAGGCACTTACTGTAGAACGGTGACGCACCGGTCAAATCAGCCGAAGGAATGATTTGGCTGGCACAGGTATGAGTGGGGCCGTCGTCGTTGACGAGCGGCGCCTGCGGAACTGACACTGCGCCCAGCATCCTGAGGCCCCTTCGCGAGGCAAGCCCGCGCCCACGGATAGCCGAACACCTTTGCCCTGACCGGAGCCCCACATGCCCAGCCTACGTCGCGCCGTGTTTCTCGATCACCACTCCCTCGACCTCGGCGACCTCGACCTTTCGCCCCTGCGCACCCAGTTCGACGACCTGCAACTGCATGCCGCGACCCGTCCGGCCGAGGTTGCCGAACGCCTGCAGGGCGCCACTGCGGTGATCAGCAACAAGGTCATGCTCGATGCCGAGTCGCTCGCGGCCAACCCGCAGCTCAAGCTGATCCTGGTTGCCGCCACCGGCACCAACAACGTCGACCTGGCCGCCGCTCGCGCCCAGGGCATCACCGTGTGCAACTGCCAGGGTTATGGCACCCCGTCGGTGGCGCAGCACACCCTGGCCCTGTTGCTGGCGCTGGCCACGCGCCTGTGCGATTACAACAAGGCCGTGGCGGCCGGCCAGTGGGCCAAGGCCAGCCAGTTCTGCCTGCTGGACTTCCCCATCGTCGAGCTGGAAGGCAAGACCCTCGGCCTGCTCGGCCATGGCGAACTGGGTGGCGCGGTGGCGCGGCTGGCCGAGGCATTCGGCATGCGCGTGCTGACCGGGCAGATCCCCGGGCGTCCACCCCGCGCGGATCGCCTGCCGTTGGAAGAGCTGCTGCCGCAGGTCGACGCCCTCACCCTGCATTGCCCGCTCAACGAACAGACCCGCCACATGCTGGGCGCCCGCGAACTGGCGCTGCTCAAACCGGGCGCCCTGTTGGTCAATACCGCCCGTGGCGGGCTGATCGACGAGCAGGCGCTGGCTGACACACTGCGCAGCGGCCATCTGGGCGGTGCGGCCACCGATGTGCTGAGCGTCGAGCCACCGGTCAATGGCAACCCACTGTTGGCTGGCGACATCCCGCGCCTGATCATCACCCCGCACAGCGCCTGGGGCGCGGTGGAGTCGCGCCAGCGCATCGTCGGCCAGCTCGCCGAAAACGCCCTGGCCTACTTCGCCGGCCAGCCGCGGCGAGTGGTCGGCTGATCGACTGAAGCCTCTGCTACACTGCGCCACTTTTTCAGGAGGCGTCGTCCATGGACCCGCGCAGTGAAGTGTTGCTCCGCCAGGCGGACCTGTTCCAGGGCCCGCTGTTGATCGCCGGCGCCCAGGCCGATGGCCTGCTTGGCCAGTTGCCGGCGGCCCATGGCTGGACCTGGCATGCGGGTGATCAGGCGGTGCTTGAGAGCCGCTTCGCCGGGCGCAGCCACTATGGCGTCGAGGTGCCTGCGGTGGCCTTCGACAGCGCGGTGCTGTTCCTGCCCAAATCCCGCGAACTGGCCGCCTACCTGCTCAACGCGCTGGCGTCACGCCTGGCCGGCCGCGTGCTCTACCTGGTGGGTGAAAAACGCGGCGGCATCGAAGGTGCGGCCAAGCTGCTGCAGGCTTTTGGCAAACCGCGCAAGCTGGACAGCGCGCGGCACTGCCAGCTGTGGCAGGTGACCGTGGACAACGCCCCTGAGGCCAAGCCACTGGATAGCTTGGCCGAACGTTTCGAGCTGCCCCTGGCCGATGGCCCGCTGCAGGTCATCAGCCTGCCGGGCGTGTTCAGCCATGGCCGCCTGGACAAAGGCACGGCGCTGTTGCTGGAGCACCTCGACGGCCTGCCAGGCGGCCATGTGCTGGACTTTGGCTGCGGCGCCGGTGTGCTGGGGGCAGCGATCAAACGACGTTACCCGCACAGCCGGGTTACCCTGCTGGATGTGGATGCATTCGCCGTAGCCGCCAGTCGCCTGACCCTTGCGGCCAACAACCTTGAAGGCGAGGTGATCAGCGGTGACGGCATCGATGCCGCCCCTGCCGACCTGGACCTGATCCTGAGCAATCCGCCCTTCCACACGGGGGTGCATACCGATTACCAGGCCTCGGAGAACCTTCTGAAAAAATCTGGCGAACATCTTCGAAAAGGCGGCGAAATGCGCCTGGTTGCCAACAGCTTCCTGCGCTACCAACCCTTGATCGAAGGCGCGCTCGGCAACTGCGAAATTCGCGCCGAAGCCCAGGGCTTTCGCATCTACCGGGCAACCCGTGGCTGAAAACAGCGCTTGCCGAATGCGCGCGGTGTAGGCAGAATCCGCTCCGTCCTAGGGGAGTAGTCTCCCGCGAGCGCCCTGCTCGCCCGGTACGCGTCAACACACTTGGCCCACAGGCCATGGCGCGTACGACCCACGATCCGCACAGACGGATCCAGGGTTTGACAAGACCTATGACACGCACACCTTACCCGGGGCGGGGAGGCTGTACGTGTCATAGCCGTGTCGACCCGCCCCCGTAGGAAACCTGATGCTGGAATCTCTGCTGGTCCCCACCGCCATCGTTGCGCTCGCTGAAATCGGCGACAAGACGCAACTGCTCGCACTCATCCTCGCGGCGCGTTTTCGCAAGCCCTGGCCGATCATCGCCGGCATTGTCGCCGCGACCCTGGCCAACCATGCCGCCGCTGGCGCCGTGGGTGCCTGGGTGAGCAGCTTCTTCACCGAATCGGTGCTGCACTGGATCCTTGCCGCAAGCTTCACCGCCACCGCGCTGTGGACCCTGGTGCCGGACAAGATGGACGATGACGAAAGCAGCAGCGCACGCCGTTTCGGGCCGTTCCTGACCACCCTGATCGCGTTCTTCCTGGCAGAGATCGGCGACAAGACCCAGGTCGCCACGGTAATGCTGGCGGCGCAGTATCCGCACCTGATCATGGTGATCATCGGTACCACCCTGGGCATGCTGATTGCCAACGTGCCGGTGGTACTGGCGGGTAACTTCGCGGCCGAGAAACTGCCACTGACTCTGATCCGGCGCCTGGCGGCAGCGGCGTTCGTGGTGCTGGCGATCGTCGCGGTGTATTCGGCGATGAAGACCAGTGGCTGGATCGGATGAAGCAGCGGTAAGCGGCAAGCTACAAGCGGCAAGAAAGAGCAGATGCGTCCTTACTTGCCGCTTGAAGCTTGAAGCTTGAAGCTGCTTTTACTTCTTGGCCGCCTGATACAGCGGCATCACCTTCGGAATCGCTGCCTGCAGCGAGGCGATCCGGCTGCTGGAGGCCGGGTGGGTGCTCATGAACTCAGGCGGCGCACCTTCGGAGGCCTTGCTCATCTTGTTCCACAGGGTGATCGCGGCGTTCGGGTCGTAACCGGCACGGGCCGACAGTTCCAGGCCAATCAGGTCGGCCTCGTTTTCGTTGCTGCGGCTGTTGGGCAGGGTCATGGCGTAGTTCACCACGGTGTCGGCCAGCGCCATGCTGTCCTGGCCAAGCCCGAGGAAGGCACCCGCGCCCTGACGGGCCATTTCCACGCCATAGGCCTTGGACATCGCTTCACGGCCGTGCTCACGCAGGGCGTGGGCAATTTCGTGGCCCATGACCGCGGCGATCTCGGCATCGTTGAGCTTGAGCTGATCGATCAGCCCGGTGTAGACGATGATCTTGCCGCCCGGGCCGCAGTTGGCATTGAGCTCGTCGCTCTTGATCACATTGACTTCCCACTTCCACTGCGCGGCATCCGGCCGGAACACTGGAGCCTGAGCGATGAGGCGATCGGCGATGGCCTGCACGCGCTTGGCGTCGGCACTGCCCTTGTCCAGCACGCCCTTGCTCGACGCTTCGCCGAGGGTCTGCTGGTACGACTGGGCATACATCTGGTTGACCTCATCGGTCGAGAGCATGCTGAACATGTACTGCTTGCGCTCGACGCCCACGGCGCCACCGCTGGTGGTATTGACCGCCTGGCAGCCGCCCAGCAGGACGCTGGCGCTCAACATGCTGACAACGAATGACTTACGCATTAAAACACTCCCTTTTTACGTGCCGCGTATCCTAGGCCCTGATGCTCGCCTCGACCAGAGCCACAGGGAAGATTTCTTACGCGCCCCTCATGCTTTGGTATTAGCCCGCCGATAACCCAGGGATACGACCTCCTTGCGCGCGGAGCTTTTCATGAAGTTCAAGTCGATCCAGTTTTCCGTGGCCGCCCTGGCCGGTGCCATCGTGCTGAGCATTGTCGCGGCACTGGTGCTTTACGCCGTGTACTCCGGCCAACGCACCCAGGCGCTGGTGGAACAGCGCACACAGAAGCAGTTCGAAAGCGTGATCGAGCAGCGCCTGGCAGCCCTGGCCCGCACCCAGGTCAGCGAGATCCAGCGCGGCCTCGAGGCGCCCCTGTCGATTGCCCGCAGCCTGGCCACCAGCAACGCCATGCTCGGCATGCAGGCCGCCGATGGCAGCCCGCTGATGCGGGTCGACCGTGAACACTTGATCAACCAGCTCAAGCGCACCGTCGAGGTCAACCCGACGGTACTGGGCGCGTACCTGGGCTGGGAGCCCAACGCCCTCGACCATGACGACGCCCGCTACGTCGGCAGCAAGCTGGTCGGTATCGACAGCGCCAACGGCCGCTTCCTGCCCTGGTGGTTCCGCAACGGCGACGGCAGCCTCGGCCAGGACCAACTGGCCGACGTCAATGACCGCACCGTGCTGGCTACCGGTGTGCGCGCCAGCGAGTACTACCTGTGCCCGAAAGAGTCGAAAAAGGCCTGCGTGATCGACCCGGCACCCTACAAAGTCGGCGACAAGATGGTCATGCTCGCCTCGTTCGTCGAACCGATCATGGTCAATGGCCAGTTCCAGGGCATGGCCGGCGCCGACCTGTCGGTGAACTTCATCCAGGACCTGCTCAACGCCGCCGACCGCCAGCTCTACGACGGTGCCGGCGAACTGGCACTGGTGTCGAGCAACGGCCGCCTGGTCGCCTACACCCGAGACCCGGCGAAGTTCGGCGAAAAAGCCAGCGAGGTTCTCGCCAGCGAAGAGGCGGCCACCCTGAGCAGCTTGAGCGGCGAAGCGCTGCATTATGAAGTGGACGCCAGCAAGGACCGCATCGAGCTGTACCTGCCGTTCAAGGTCGCCAGCACAGATGCGCGCTGGACCTTGCTGCTGGAACTGCCGTTGAGCACGGTGATGGCCGACGTCAACCAGCTGCAGCAGGACCTGGCCGAACAACGTCGCACCGACATCGCCGGCATGACCGTGGTCGGCCTGGGCATCGCCGCGCTGGGTCTGCTGGTGATCTGGCTGCTGGCCCACGGCATCGCCCGCCCACTGCGCCAGATGGTGGCCATGCTCGACGACATCGCCCAGGGCGAAGGCGACCTGACCCGCCGCCTGCAAAGCGACCGCGCCGACGAACTGGGCGCCATCGCCAAGGGCTTCAACACCTTCCTGATCAAGCTGCAGGCCATGATCAGCCAGGTGGTCAGCTCGGTGCAGAAAGTCAGCGATTCGTCGGAGCACACCGCCGACATCGCCATCCGCACCAACCAGGGCGTGCACAAGCAGATGGTGGAGATCGACCAGGTGGCCACCGCCGTGCAGGAAATGACCGCCACCGCGCAGGATGTGGCGCGCAACGCCACCCAAGCGGCCCAGGCTGCCAGCGAGGCCGACCGTGCGGCCAACCAGGGCCTGGAGATCGTGCGTGACACCTCGCACTCGATCAGCGCTCTGGCCGGCGAGATTGGCCGGGCGGTGACCGTGGTGCAGGACCTGGCCCGCGACAGCGAGAACATCAACGCCATCCTCGTGGCGATCCGCGCGATTGCCGAGCAGACCAACCTGCTGGCGCTCAACGCCGCCATCGAGGCTGCCCGCGCCGGCGAGCAGGGCCGTGGCTTCGCCGTGGTCGCAGACGAAGTCCGCAACCTGGCACAGAAGACCCAGCAGGCCACGCAGGAAATCCAGCAGATGATCCAGCAGCTGCAGCAGGGTACCCGCGAAGTGGTCAAGGTGATGGAAGACAGCCAGGGCAAGACCGATGTCAGCGTGCAGCAGGCCAGCCGCGCGGCGCAGTCGCTGGAGAGCATCACCCAGGCGGTGTCGGTGATCAACGACATGAACACCCAGATCGCCAGCGCCGCCGAGCAGCAGAGCGCGGTGGCCGAGGACATCAACCGCAACGTGATCAGTATCGGCCAAGTGGCCGGCGAAGTGGCCGGCGGCGCCGACGAGTCGAGCCAGGCCAGCGCCGAGCTGACCAAGCTGGCCGAGCAGCAGCGGCGCTTGATCAATCAGTTCAGGGTTTGATCCCTGGGTGCACAGGTACTCCTGTAGGAGCTACTGTCTTGCATCAAATCTAAAATCTGGCGCAGCCCCTGTGGGAGCGGGCTTGCCCGCGAACACCGGCGCAGCCGGTGCCATCCACCGCGCCGCCTACTTCGCGGTGGTCCGGCACTCCGGTAAACCCGCTCCCACAGGGACTACGCATCAACCAGGCTTTAGGCCGGGGTCAGGCACTCCGGCCCATCGAGCTTCGGATCATTGACGAACAGCGCCAGCGCCCGCTCGCGCAAGGCACCTGGCGGCTTGGCCAGGATTTCGTGCAAACGCGGCAATGGTGTGTCCGGGTCGAGCCAGAGCGCCTGCTCGGCCTCATCCAGGATCAGCGGCCGGCGCTGGTTCATGGCCGCCTGGGTGATCACCGCGCAGCTCAGCCAGACCTGCTCCTGCACCGGATACTCTTCCCAGACCGCGGCAAAGAACAGCGCCGAACCCTCCCCCGGGGTGACCCAATAAGGGCGCTTGCGCGCCGTGCCGCGCCACTCGTAGAAGCCGTTGGCCGGTATCAGGCAGCGCCGCTGGCGGAACGGTTCACGGAACATCGGTTGCTCTGCGAGGGTCTCGGCGCGGGCCTGGGCGGGAGTACGGGAGAGGTCGGTCAGCCAGGCCGGGGTCAACCCCCAGCGGGCACTGGCCAGTTGCAGCTGGCCATCGAGCTGGCGCTGAATCAGCACCGAGGCACCGGGCGAGATGTTCCATTGAGGCTGCTGGCCCGGGGGGAACCCCGGCAGACCGGCGAAGGCCTGGGACCAGCGAAACAGGGCATAGCGTCCACACATGGGCGAAATCAAAACCTAACAGATCAGGGTTCCCGGATAACTTTCCGGTTCGTCGCCAGCAAGAGGCTGGGCCGCATTGTACGCATCGATCAACTGCCGCGCGTAGCCGGCCTGCTCATCGGCCACAGCCAGGCCGAGCAGGCCCTGCATGGGCAGCTCGCCCACACCGCCCATCAGGTCGCGCCCGACCAGGTGCACCTCGATGCCCTCGCTGACCAGCATGCCCACCAGCATCTGTGCCTCCAGGAGGCTTTCCGGGTCATAGATTCGCTGCATCAGTCATTCTCACCGTAGACATCGAGCATCCACTCCTCGCCATGTACCTGCAGCACGAAGCGGATAGGCTTGCAGCACACCTGGCAGTCCTCGATGTATTCCTGGTCGCCGCCGGACAGGTCCACCGTCGTTTCGACTTCTTCACCACAATAGGGACAATCGTAGAGTGCAGTCTCCAGCATCGCGGCCTCCCGAGTGACTTGTGCGTATAATTGCCGGTCTGTTTACAGGGCCTGTGTGTGTCGGAGCCGTTTTTCCGACCCCGTCCCTACCTTATTACCCTAGCCGTTTCCAACAAGAGAGCATGATGGGCGAATTCGATGCCATCCGACCGTACGACGACGCTGAGGTCCCTGCCGTTCTGGCACGCCTGCTCAGCGACCCGGCATTCCTCGATATCCTCACCCACTTCCGCTTCCCGCGCGCGGCGGGCGCCCTCGGCTGGCTGCTCAAGCCGCTGATCGCCCGGCGCCTGCGTAAAGAGTTCGCCGGCGTTACCTGCGTCTCGACGCTGCAGGACAAGGTCGAGTACTACGTCGACCGCACCATCGACCGCGCCACCGACGGCGTCACCTATTCCGGCGTCGAGCAGCTCAAGTCGGGCACCGCCTACCTGTTCCTGGCCAACCACCGCGACATCGTCATGGACCCGGCCTTCGTCAACTACGCGGTCTATCACGCGGGCCTGCCCACGCCGCGCATCGCCATCGGCGACAACCTGCTGCAGAAGCCGTTCGTCAGCGACATGATGCGCCTGAACAAGAGTTTCATCGTGCACCGCTCGATCAGCGGGCGCCGCGAGAAACTGGCCGCCTACCAGCTGCTGTCGGCCTACATCAACCACTCGATCCGCAACGACGGTGCCTCGATCTGGATCGCCCAGGCCGAAGGCCGCGCCAAGGACGGTGACGACCGCACCGATTCGGCCATTCTCAAAATGTTCCACATGAGCCGCAAGGACGAGCCGTTCGGCGCGGTGATCCAGAGCCTGAACCTGATCCCGGTGTCGATCAGCTACGAATACGACCCCTGTGACCAGGCCAAGGCCCGCGAGCTGTACATCCGCGCCACCACCGGCAGCTACAAGAAGGCCCCGGGCGAGGACGACAACAGCATCGCCCAGGGCATTACCGGCTACAAAGGGCGCGTGCACATCAACTTTGCCCCACCGGTGACCGAGTACCACGAAGACACCAAGCAGCTGGCGCAAGCCATCGACCGGCAGATTCTCGGTGGCTACCGGTTGTTCCCGGTGCACTACCTGGCCTATGCGATGTGGGCCGAGAAGGATGCGGCACTCGAGGTGCCAGGCGCGGAGAAGTTGTTCCCGGCGGACGAATTGGCCAAGGCCAAGGAAGAATGGCAGCGTCGCCTCGACGCATGCCCGGTGGAACAGCAGCCGTACCTGGTGCAGCAGTATGCGACGCCAGTGCGCAACCAGTACCAGGTGAAGCGCCAGCCCCTGTCCGCCTGAAGAGTGGCTTGTGCGAGCAAGTGTCTTGCTCGCCATTCAAACAGCTGCACTCTGCCTGTGGGAGCGGGTTTACCCGCGAAGATGACACCTCGGTGCCTGGCACGGGCTATGCCCGTGTTCGCGGGTAAACCCGCTCCCACAGGCAGAGTGCAGGTCTTGAGTTCGCCGCTACCACAAATGGAACACCAGGCTTCAGACCCAGGTGCTGAACCACGACAGCAGCAGCGCCATGGCCAGGCACGAAAAACCGAGGATGTAGTAGTAACGCGGCACGCGCCGGTCGAAGGCATCCACCAGCCCTTCATCCACCGCCAGGCTTTCACGGGTCATGCTGGCGCGGCGCCGGGCACTGTGCAGCAGCAGCCCGCCAGGGCAGGTTATGAACAGGGCCAGCAGGTTGATCAGCTTGGCCGGGTGGGCAGCCAGGAAGCCCCAGAGCACTTGCAACGACATCGCACGACCTCGGTATCACGACGGCAAAGCCCGGCATTCTACCCAAGCCGGCCTGCCCCTCCCGCTTTTTGCGACAAAGTGTCAGTTAATTTCATCTGTCACACGCTCGTCATCAGGACAGGCCACCCTGTCGGCCTTCCACCGTACCGGAGCTTGTCATGCTGCACGCCGAAAACCAGGACCGCCTGTACCTCGTTGCCCAGAGCGATGAGCAACAAGCGCTGATCGACAGCTTCTCGATCAATGTCCAGGACCGCCAGTGGCTGGTGTATTGCGCCTTGGGCGGACACAGCCATGACGACCTGCCCGAGGTCGACATGCAGACCGGCATCAGCTTGCTGGACTTCCACGTCCTGGCGGCCTGAGACACCTTCAACGGCTTCTTCGCAGGCTGAATGCATCGTTTGAAACCAGCAAACATCCTGTGGGAGCGGCTTTAGCCGCGAAGCAAGCGACGCGGTGCATGGCACCGGCTTCGCCGGTGTTCGCGGGGCAAGCCCGCTCCCACAGGGATCGCGCTAGCTTTAGCAGTTGAGCAAGACAGTTGCTCCTATCAGGGGCGGCGCTCTACTCAGGATATGCATGGCCCTGTGGGCACCGGCGAAGCCTGCGCACAAAAAAAGCCCGCTGCCTGGCACCCAGGCAGCGGGCTTTTGCATTACACCGAAGCGCTTACTCGCCCAGCACCTGCCCGATGGTCGGGTCCTTGAACAGGCGGGTCAGGGCATCGCTGAGCACATCGCTCACCAGCTTGGTGTTGGTTTCCTGGTTCGGCGCCATGCCGAAGCGCTGGTCGAGCGAAGCACCGTAGCGGCCGCTGTAGCGGCGGTTGGCGTTAGACACGTCGGCGCGGAAAGTGGCACCGATGGTGGCCTCGGTCACGTACATCTTGTCCTTGGGCGACTGGTACTTCAGTTCGGCCAGGGTCACGGTCAGCTGCGGCACGTTGCCAGCGTTGGGCGTCGGGGTGAAGCCGAGCAGGCGTACCGCTGCTTCGGCCTGGGCCTGCAGCTTGGGCACGACATCATTGCCACTGACGCTGATGGTGCTGGTTTCGGGGTACATGCCCCCACGGGTGCCCAGCGATTGCGAGGCCCGACCGTCAACCACCCTGACCACCACCGGCTGGCCATGGCCGACCGGCGCAAGTTGCTGAGTGAGCTTGGGTTGCGGGCTGAGTTGTTGCGGGCTGTGGGCACACCCGGCCAGGCTCAGGCTGGCCACCGCGAACAAACCGACCAACAGACGTTGCAACATGCGCATTTCTCCAGAAAAAGCGGCAAAGGCCCACAGTATACCTAGGGGCAAGCTCTAAGCGGCAAGCCTCAAGCTGCAAGAGGAGGCAGAGCGCGTGACGGCACACGGCTTTCTTGCTGCTTGCAGCTTTCGGCTTGCAGCTCGCCCCGCTTGTCACAATGGTTTCATGCCCCCGCCGTTATGCTAGCGCCAGCCCGACCTGACAGGACAAACCGCCATGGCCTCGCTCTGGACCCTGCTTTTCAAACGTCAGCGCCACTTCACCTACGCTCACCTCGACAGCAATGGCATCTGCCTGGGCTTCAAGCAGACCCGCCAGCCGCCAACGGCCGCCGGCTGGGTCCTGGTCAGCGAGGCGCACCTCGGCTGGCTGGGCCAACCGCTACCCGCCAGCGCCCGAATTTGCAGCCACGCAACCAGCCGTTGGCAGCGTCGCCCCCTCGCAGCCTGACAAACGCTGCAATAAAAACCCATAAAGACCGACCTTTCTGCCTGCGACCTCGCTATAATCTGCCCCCGATTATAAGGACGTCTCCTGATCGGGCCCCGCATTCGCCGACTGACCCCGGCACCTTCTACGCTTCGCCCACAGAGAGCCTTCCACTCAGGTCTTGCATTGGCTGTCGTGCCTGCTGTTTCCGGCCTTCTGCTGCGCATGAACCTGCGGGTTGCCATCGTGCAGTCCACTTTTGAGGTTCACGTCTCCAAAAGAGCGTGAAAAAACGGTTTTTCACAACTTCACGAGAGTGTGGCGAGCAATGAACAGTCTGGCATGTGTAAAAGCAGCAGATCTTTCACAAACAGCCCTGCGCAGACGGCACAAGCGCTCATCCTGGATGGGAGCCTGAGGCCGGCCCGTAACGCATGACGGATCACTTGACCATAAGTCGAATTGCCGCACCCGTGGCATACGGCGTTCAATACCTGAACACCCAAGACTGATTGGCAGTGTCCGCTGAAGTTGCAAGAACTGCGAAGAGTCGGACATGGCGATCCTGGCAAACCCAGGGATCCTGTGCTGTCAATTAGGTAGCTGTAGATTGTGGAGACGCGTTAAATGGCGCAGAACGAATCGGTTGATGTGGTACTGGTAGGCGCGGGCATCATGAGTGCCACCCTGGCCGTACTGCTCAAGGAGCTCGACCCGACCCTGAAGCTTGAGGTCGTAGAGGCGATGGACTCCGGAGCCGCGGAGAGTTCCAACCCCTGGAACAACGCCGGTACCGGCCATGCCGGCCTGTGTGAGCTGAATTACACCCCGCAGGCCGCCGATGGCAGCATCGACATCAAGAAAGCCGTGCACATCAACACCCAGTTCGAGGTTTCGCGCCAGTTCTGGGCCTACCTGAGCAAGAAGGGCAACTTCGGCTCGCCGCGTGCTTTCATCAACCCGGTTCCGCACCTGAGCTACGTCGAGGGTGACAAGGGTATCGACTTCCTCAAGAAGCGTTTCGAGCTGCTCAAGCAGCACCACGCCTTCTCGGAGATGGAATACACCGAAGACAAGGCCGTGATGAACGACTGGATGCCGCTGATGATGCCGGGCCGCCCGGCTGACCAGCGCATCGCCGCGACCCGCGTGGCCAAAGGCACCGACGTCAACTTCGGCGCCCTGACCAACAAGCTGCTCAAGCTGCTGGGCAACAGCCCGGACACCCAGGTCAAGTACAGCAAGAAGGTCGTCGGCCTGCGCCGTAACGGCAGCGGCTGGACCGTGAGCATCAAGGACGTCAACAGCGGCGGCAGCCGTGAAGTCGACGCCCGCTTCGTCTTCCTCGGCGCCGGTGGTGCCGCACTGCCCCTGCTGCAGGCCTCCGGCATCCCGGAAAGCAAAGGCTTCGGCGGCTTCCCGGTCAGCGGCCAGTGGCTGCGTTGCGACAACCCGGAAATCGTCAAGCAGCACCAGGCCAAGGTCTACAGCCAGGCCGCGGTTGGCGCCCCGCCCATGTCGGTTCCGCACCTGGATACCCGCGTGGTCGATGGCAACACCTCGCTGCTGTTCGGCCCGTACGCCGGCTTCACCACCAAGTTCCTCAAGCACGGCTCGTTGATGGACCTGCCGCTGTCGGTGCGCATGGGCAACATCGGCCCGATGCTGGCCGTGGCCCGCGACAACATGGACCTGACCAAGTACCTGGTCAGCGAAGTGATGCAGTCGATGGAGCAACGCCTGGAAGCCCTGCGTCGCTTCTACCCCGAGGCGAAAGCCGAGGACTGGCGCCTGGAAGTGGCCGGCCAGCGTGTGCAGATCATCAAGAAAGACCCGAAAAAAGGCGGCGTGCTGCAATTCGGCACCGAGCTGGTTTCGGCCGCGGACGGCAGCCTGGCTGCACTGCTCGGCGCATCGCCGGGCGCTTCGGTGACCGTGTCGATCATGCTTGAGCTGATCGAGCGCTGCTTCCCCGAGCAGGCGAAGGGTGCCTGGGCTGCCAAGCTCAAGGAAATCTTCCCGGCCCGCGAGAAGGTCCTGGCGACCGACGCTGCGCTGTACCACAAGATCAGCGCCGACAACGATGTGGCGCTGGACCTGGCGCAGGACAGTCCGGCCAAGCACTACGCCTGAACCGGCTGAAACGAAAAAAACGCCCCTCGGGGCGTTTTTTTGTGCCTGGATATCTATCAGCCTGTGCCGGCCCTATCGCGGGGCAAGCCCGCTCCCACAATGCCTGGAGTCGGCGGCGTGGGAGCGGGCTTGCCCCGCGAAGAGGCCAGTACAGGCCAATCAATCAGCCGCGGGCGTTGTCGATGATCTCGATGTACTCAGGGGCGTTGCGCTGGTCGGCAATCACCTCGACGAACGTCTTGCCGTGCTCGTCCTTGCCATCCAGGTCGTAACCGGCCTCGAGGAAGAAACCGACATAACGCTCGAAATCGTCGATACGCAGGCCGCGGTAGCCTTTGATCAGCTTGTGGTGCGACGGCGAGGTGAGGCCATCGGCCGGCTCGAACTGCAGGAAGCTCTTGATGTACTCGTCGCTGATTTCGTCACCAATCACCTGTTTCTTGTCTTTACGCATCAAGGACTCCCACTGGACTGTCTAGGACATTTTCGAAGGCCGGCAGTGTACCCCTCGAATTGATCGTGCCTCAACGCGTACGTACGGTTCCGGTGTGCAGATCGGCCCAGACATGGCCGTTGCCGTAAGTGAGGAACTGCACGTAAAGGGTCTCGTTGCGCAGCAGGTCCATGATCACCCGGTAGTCGGCCATCGGGTAATTGAGGGTCAGGGTGCGGCGCTTGTCGTCATAAGCCGGCTTTTTCAGGCTCTTGCCGCCCTCGCCGTCGAAGTTGATCAGCACCTCGCCGATGGTCGAGCCCTTGCTCAAGGGCTTGCCCTTCAGGCGCATCTGCAACGAGGAGGTGATTGGGATGGGTTGCTGGTCGGACTGGCGCTGGGTGCCCACCACCACCGAATAGTCGGTGACCTGCAGCAGCTGCTGGCTGGTCGGTGCTTCCTGGCGCAGGGCGAGGTCGTCGGGGGGCAGGAACTGGCTGTGCAGCGGGGCAGCAGATAGCGGCAGGCTCACCGCCAACAGGAGAGGGACGAACGCACGCATGTGAGGCTCCTTGGCTTGAAGGGGCACTCTAGCATGGTCTGTTCGGCCGTAGCGGCCTGCTCAGCGAGGCCGCCTGGCCGCTCAGTCGAACTGCGCGCGCATCCAGGCCTGGTACTCGGCCACACCGGCCTCGCCTTCACGCGGCGCCCAGTGGGCAAGCTCGCCCTCGCCCACCGGGCGATAAGGGCCGGCCTTGCACTCGAACAGCATGCTGTCGGCTTGCAGCACCACCAACCCGTGATAGGTCCCCGGCGCCAGATCGACACCCAGGCAGTCGCCGCCCGCCTCCATCACACGTTTGTCGGTGACGGTACCCTGCTCATCGAAGATCAACAGGCCGATCCGCCCTTTGAGCACGATCAACGCCTCGGCCTTGTCCACGCTCAGGTGCCGGTGCGGCGGAATGTAGGTATCCGGTTGCAGGCCCACGGCCATGCGGTGGCAAGGCTCTTCCATGTCATGGAAGTTGTGGTGCTGGCGGCCACGCGGGTTGGCCGCTGACTGCGCTGCCAGCCCGGTGAACAACGCCTGATCGATAAACGCGGGCTGGCGCATGATTACAAGCCCTTGACGGCGAAGATGCCGTTGGCGTTGCGCCAGTAGCCCTTGTAGTCCATGCCATAGCCGAAGATGTAGCGATCGACGCACGGCAGGCCGACGTAGTTGGCTTTCAGGTCCGGGCTGGCCTTGCGGTCGTGATCCTTGTCGATCAGCACGGCGGTGTGCACCGAGCGGGCACCGGCATGCTTGCAGAACTCGATGATGGCGCTGAGGGTGTGGCCCTCGTCGAGGATGTCGTCGACGATCAATACGTCACGGTCAATGAACGACACCTCGGGCTTGGCCTTCCAGAACAGTTCACCGCCGCTGGTCTGGTTGCGGTAGCGGGTGGCGTGCAGGTACGACGCCTCCAACGGGAACTGCAGGTGGGTGAGCAGCTTGCCGGCGAAGATCAGGCCACCGTTCATCACGCAGAAAACCACCGGGTTCTTGTCATGCAGGTCCTTGCAGATCTGTTTGCCGACCTCGGCGATGGCGGCCTCGACCTCGGCTTCGTTGTACAGGCAATCAGCCTCGTGCATCACTTGACGGATATGCTCGAGATCGGCGGACATGGCGCTCTCCAGGGGGTGCGTTTTGGAAAAGCGGGCAAAGGTACGCATCCGCTCGTCCCAGATCAAGCCTTTATGGACTAACGTGCACAATGACCGCACGACAGTCAGGACTGAATAGATTAATCTAGCGCGGTTTTTTTGCCCGCCTTCCGGAGCCCCCCTATGCCTACTCGTGAGATCCGCCATCCGCTGATCCGCCATAAGCTCGGCCTTATGCGCCGCGCCGATATCAGCACCAAGAATTTTCGCGAACTCGCCCAGGAAGTCGGCGCGCTGTTGACCTATGAAGCCACCCAGGACCTGCCACTCGAGACCTACGAGATCGACGGCTGGTGCGGCAAGGTGCAGGTCGAGAAAATCGCCGGCAAGAAGATCACCGTGGTGCCTATCCTGCGTGCCGGCATCGGCATGCTCGACGGCGTGCTCAGCCTGATCCCCGGCGCCAAGGTCAGTGCGGTGGGCGTTGCCCGCAACGAGGAAACCCTCGAAGCGCACACCTACCTTGAAAAGCTCGCACCGGACATCAACCAGCGCCTGGCCCTGATCATCGACCCGATGCTGGCCACCGGCGGCTCGATGGTCGCCACCATCGACCTGCTGAAGAAAGCCGGCTGCAAAGAGATCCGCGCCATGGTGCTGGTCGCGGCACCTGAAGGTATCGAAGTGGTGGAGAAAGCCCACCCGGATGTGAAGATCTACACCGCCTCGATCGACCAGCGCCTGAACGAACATGGCTACATCGTCCCCGGCCTGGGCGATGCCGGTGACAAGATCTTCGGCACCAAGCAGAAGGACGCCTGATCATGCAGGACGGCTTCAACGACCCGCTCTGGCGCCAGGTCGTCTCGGGCGCGCAGATGCTCTTCGTGGCATTCGGCGCGCTGGTGCTGATGCCGCTGATCACCGGCCTCGATCCTAACGTCGCGCTGTTTACCGCCGGCATCGGCACCTTGCTGTTCCAGCTGGTGACCGGTCGCCAGGTCCCGGTGTTCCTGGCATCGAGCTTTGCCTTCATCACCCCGATCATCCTCGCCAAGGGCCAGTTCGGCCTGGCCGAGACCATGGGCGGCGTGATGGCCGCAGGCTTCGTCTACACCTTCATGGGCCTGATGGTGAAGGTCAAAGGCACCGGCTTCATCGACCGCATGCTGCCGCCCGTGGTCATCGGCCCGGTGATCATCTCCATTGGCCTGGCCATGGCGCCGATTGCCGCCAACATGGCCATGGGCAAGGGCGGTGACGGCGCTGCGCTGATGCCGTACAAGACCGCGATGATGATCTCCATGCCGGCGCTGCTGACCACGCTGATCGTGGCGGTGTTCGGCAAAGGCATCTTCCGCCTGGTACCGATCATCTCCGGCGTGCTGGTGGGCTTTGCCCTGTCGTTCGCCTTTGGCGTGGTCGACACCGCCAAGATCGCCGCGGCCCCTTGGCTGGAACTGCCGAACTTTACCGCCCCGGCCTTCAACTGGCAGGCCATCCTGTTCATCGTTCCGGTCGCCCTGGCACCGGCCATCGAGCACATTGGCGGGGTAATCGCCGTCGGTAGCGTGACCGGCCGTGACTACCTGAAGAAGCCTGGCCTGCACCGCACCCTGCTGGGCGACGGCCTGGCGACCACCGCCGCCGGCCTGTTCGGTGGCCCGCCCAACACCACCTACGCCGAAGTGACCGGCGCGGTGATGCTGACCAAGAACTACAACCCGAAGATCATGACCTGGGCGGCGCTGTTCGCCATCACCCTGGCCTTCATCGGCAAGTTCGGCGCACTGCTGCAGAGCATCCCGGTACCGGTGATGGGGGGCATTCTGTGCCTGCTGTTCGGCTCGATCGCGGCGGTGGGCATGAACACCATGATCCGCCACAAGATCGACTTGGCCGAAGCACGCAACCTGGTGATCGTGTCGGTGACCCTGGTGTTCGGCATCGGCGGCGTACTGATCGGCAGCGGCGACGGCCCGGACGACTGGGGCCTGAAAGGTATCGCCCTTTGCGCCATTGTGGCCATTGCCCTGAACCTGATCCTGCCGGGCAACGATGGCTGGAAACACAAGAAGCTGGATGATCAGTTGCCTTGATTCGGCGCTAGCCTGATCTGGCCTCTTCGCGGGTAAACCCGCTCCCACAGGTTCGCTGAAAAACCTGTGGGAGCGGGTTTACCCGCGAAGAGGCCAGCCCAGGCAACCCAGGCCTCAGGCCTTCTCGCACATCCCCGCCAACACCTTCACCCACTCCGGGTGATCATTCAGGCACGGCACCAGCACCAGTTCCTTGCCTCCCGCCTCGATGAACTGCTCCTTGCCCCGATCGCCGATCTCTTCCAGCGTCTCGATGCAGTCAGCGACGAATGCCGGGCACATCACCAACAGCTTCTGCACCCCCGCCTTGCCCAGCTCATCCAGGCGCGTTTCGGTGTAGGGCTCGATCCACTTGGCGCGCCCCAGGCGCGACTGGAACGACACCGACCACTTGCCATCCGGGATACCCATCTTCTGCGCGAAAGCCTTGGCGGTGGCCAGGCACTGGCCGCGATAGCACACCGCGCGCATCTCGGCGCTGGCGCCAGCACAGCAATCGGCGGCCTGGAAATCGTGCTTGCCGGTAGGGTCGAGCTTCTTCAGATGGCGCTCGGGCAGGCCATGGAAGCTCAGCAGCAGGTGATCGTAACCCTGCTCCAGGTGCGGCCGGGCGCTGGCGACCAGCGCGTCGATGTAGTCGGGGTGGTCGTAGAACGGCTGCAGGATACGGGTCTGCAACGGCAGCTTGCGCTCGGCGATGGTCTGCTTGGCCAGCTCCACCACGGTGGTCACAGTGCTGTCGGCGAACTGTGGATAAAGCGGCGCCAGGGTCACCTTACGCACGCCCTGGGCAGCCAGGCGCTCAAGCACCTCGGGCAGCGCCGGCTGGCCATAGCGCATGGCGATCTCGACCGGGCCATGGGGCCAGTGGGCGGTCATCGCCTGTTGCAAGCGGCGGGTCAGCACCACCAGCGGCGAACCTTCGTCCCACCAGATCGAGGCGTAGGCATGGGCCGACTGCTCGGGGCGCTTGATCAGGATCAGCGACACCAGCAGGCGTCGCACCGGCCAGGGCAGGTCGATCACGTACGGGTCCATGAGGAACTGGTTGAGGTAACGGCGCACGTCGGCCACCGAGGTGGAGGCCGGCGAGCCCAGGTTGACCAGCAGCAGAGCGTGATCGGTCATGCAGCGTCCTATGTCAGAGGCGGCTGGACAGGTTGCCCAGCGCCGATTGCAGATCGTTGAAGCGGAACGTGAAGCCTGCCGCCAGCAGGCGCACCGGGCGGGCACGCTGGCCGCCAAGCAGCAGTGTGGATAACTCACCCAGCCCGGCCTTGAGCAGCAACGCCGGCATCGGCAGCAACGCCGGGCGATGCAGGGCACGCCCCAGTTGCCTGGCGAACTCGCGATTGCGCACCGGCTCCGGGGCGCAGGCATTATAGGGACCGCTGGCCTCCTTGTGCTGCAACAGAAAATCAATCAGGGCGACCTGATCGTCTATATGCACCCACGGCATCCACTGCCGGCCATCGCCCAGCGGCCCGCCCAGCCCCAGCTTGAACGGCAGGCGCAGGCGCGACAAAAAGCCGCCGTCGCTGGCCAGCACCAACCCCGTTCGCACCAGCACTACGCGGATGCCGAGGGCCTGGGCGCGCAAGGCGGTCTCCTCCCAGGCGATGCACAACTGGCTGGCAAAATCTTCCTTGACCGGCGCGGACGCCTCGGTCAGCTCGCGCTCGCCACCGTCGCCATACCACCCAACGGCAGAGCCGGATATCAGCACCTCGGGGCGTTGCTCGCGGCCCTCGAGCCAGGCCAGCAACTGCTCGGTGAGGGTGATCCGGCTGGCCCAGAGCAGGCTGCGTCGCCCGGCTGTCCAGGGCCGATCGGCGATCGGCGCGCCGGCCAGGTTGATCACCGCGTCCACGGCATCATCCGCGGCAATGTCCTCCAGCCGAGCGACACCGCGCACGTCGCTGCCGCAGCGTTTGGGCACCTGCGCGGGGGTACGGCTCCACACGGTCAGGCGGTGACCCTGCCCTCGCCACAGCTGGCAAAGGTGCTGGCCGATGAGGCCGGTACCGCCGGTCAGCAATATATGCATGACTGTGTCCTCAGAGTTGGCGGCCGTGGTCTATTTTTAAGATCAAGGCACTTTTTTGACCGAACGCTCTCGGATAAACATAGGCCAAGCTGCCCTATCGAGCGGAATAACCTTATACAAACATTGCGTATTGTACAGGTTTGCCTGGCAGCGTAGGCTGCGAACAGCGAGGTTCGAAGAGGCCATCATGACAGTACCTATTGCCATCATCGGTGCCGGCATCGCCGGTTTGTCCGCCGCCCAGGCCTTGCAGAAAGCCGGGCACACCGTCCATCTGTTCGACAAAGGCCACGGCAGCGGCGGGCGCATGGCCAGCAAACGCAGCGAGGCGGGTGCGCTTGACCTCGGTGCCCAATACTTCACCGCCCGCGACCGGCGTTTCGTCGAGCAGGTGCAACACTGGGTCGCCAGCGGCTGGGCCGAACAGTGGAAGCCACAGCTGTACAACTACCGCGATGGCGAACTCACCCCCTCCCCCGACGAACAGACCCGCTGGGTCGGCGTACCGCGCATGAGCGCCATTACCCGCGGCTTGCTCAAGGATGTCACGGTCAACTTCGGCTGCCGCATCGCCGAGGTGTTCCGCGGCAAGCACTACTGGCACCTGCAGGACACCGAAGGCTGCAGCCACGGCCCGTTCAGCCGGGTAGTCATCGCCGTGCCGGCGCCGCAGGCAACGCAACTGCTGACCGCCACCCCAAAGCTTGCCGCGGTCGCCGCAGGCGTGCAGATGGAGCCGACCTGGGCGATCGCCCTGGGCTTCGAAACCCCGCTCGATACCCCCATGCAAGGCTGCTTCGTACAAGACAACCCGCTCGACTGGCTTGCGCGCAACCGCAGCAAGCCCGGGCGCGAAGCGCACCTCGACACCTGGGTGCTGCACGCCACCTCCAGCTGGAGCAAGCAGCACATCGACCTGCCCAAGGAAGACGTGATCGAACAGCTGTGGGGCGAATTCGCCGAGCTGGTCGGTTGCGTGGTGCCTGCGCCGACGTTCGCCCTCGCCCACCGCTGGCTGTATGCCCGGCCAGCCGTGAACCATGAATGGGGCGCCCTGGCCGATGCCGACCTGGGCCTGTATGCCTGTGGCGACTGGTGCCTGTCCGGGCGCGTCGAAGGCGCCTGGCTCAGTGGCCAGGAGGCGGCTCGGCGGCTGCTGGAACACCTGGAATAACCGGACAGAAAATCTATACAAGAAATAATTCTTGTATAAGTTTTCAAATGTGCTGGAATTGCCTTGTACAAACCCTGCTGCCTGTACAAGTACTTCCGGAGCACACCATGAACCTTCCCTCCCCGAGCGCTAAGCCACGCCTGGCCATCAGCGCCTGCCTCACCGGCCTCAACGTGCGCTACAACGCCGGGCACAAGCACTCCGACCTGTGCCATGAGCTGCTCGATGAGCACTTCGAATGGGTGACCGTGTGCCCGGAAGTCGCCATCGGCCTGGGCGTGCCTCGCGAGCCGATCCGCCTGGTCGGCGACCCGGAGCACCCTGCCGTCACCGGCACCCGCGACAGCAGCACCGATTTTTCCGGCCCGCTGCGTGCCTACGGCCAACAGATGGCCAGCGAACTCGACGATATCTGCGGCTACATCTTCATGCAGAAATCGCCCTCCTGCGGGCTCGAGCGGGTCAAGGTGTACCAGGAGAACGGCTACCCGGCCAGCCAGGGCGGGCGTGGCGCCTACGCCGCCGCCTTCTGCGCCAACCGCCCGGACCTGCCGGTGGAAGAAGAAGGCCGCCTGCACGACCCGGTGCTGCGCGAGAACTTCATCAGCCGCGTGTATGCCTACGCCGACTGGCAGCAGGTGCTGCAGGGCGGCCTCAGCCGTGGCGCGCTGATCCGTTTCCACGCCCGCTACAAGTACCTGTTGATGGCCCATAACCCGCAGGCGTATCGAAGCCTGGGCAAGCTGCTCGGCAGCATGACCCGCGACCACGACCCCGAGCAGTTCGGCCGCGCTTATTTCAGCCAGCTGATGCAGGCCCTGCGCCGCTGCGCCAGCCGCGGCACCCATGGCAACGTGCTGCAGCACCTGAGCGGTTACCTGCGCAACGACCTCGACCAGGCCGACAAGGCCGAGCTGCAGCAGATCATCGGCCAGTACCAGCAAGGCGTGGTGCCGCTGGTGGTGCCCTTGACCCTGCTCAAACACCACCTGCGTTGCCACCCCGACCCCTATCTTTTGCAGCAGGCCTACCTGCAACCCCACCCTGAACGCCTCGGGCTGCGCAATGCCATCTGAAGCCCTGCTGCCGATTGGCGAAGTCGCCCGGCTGACCGGCGTCAACCCGGTCACCCTGCGCGCCTGGGAGCGCCGTTACGGGTTGATCAAGCCGCAACGCACAGCCAAGGGCCACCGCCTTTATCCACAGGACCAGGTGCAACGCGTGCAGGCAGTGCTGCGCTGGCTCGAACGCGGCGCGGCGGTAAGCCAGGTGCGCGCACTGCTGGACAACGCGGCGGATGCCAGCACCCCGGTCGAGGGCGAATGGGGTGAGCGCATCGAGCAACTGATCCAGGCTATCGCCCAGCTGGCGCAACGCCCACTCGACCAACTGCTGAATCAGGCCATGGCCCTGTATCCGGCCGTCACGGTGTGCGAACGCCTGTTGCTGCCGCTGCTCGACGCGCTTGCCCTGCGCTGGCAAACACACTTCGACGCGGGCCTGGAGCAGGCGTTCTTCAACACCTGGCTGCGCAGCAAGCTGGGCGCCCGGGTGTACCACGACAGCCATTCCCTGGCGGGGGCTTGCGTACTGCTGGCACGCACCGACGACACCCCCTTCGATGCCGAATTCTGGCTCTGCGCCTGGCTGCTCAGCAGCAGTGGCCAGCCGCTGGAGATCCTCGAATGGCCCGTGGAGCCCCGCCAATTGCGCCAAGCCGTCGAGCTGCTGCAGCCACGCGCGCTGCTGCTCTACCTCGGCCGGCGCCCGGACCTCGCCGCCCTCGGCCGCACCCTGCAGGAGGTAAACGGCGCAAAACTGCTGGGCGGCCGCAGCATCAGCCTGCACCAGGCTGAACTGCACGCCCTCTGCCTGCCCGGCCTGCAGCTGTTCGACAGCCCACAGGCCGCCTTGCACCGCCTTCAACACTCAACAGGCCGCTAAACCCATGCAATTGATCTGGCTGCGCAGCGACCTGCGCATCGACGACAACACCGCCCTCTCGGCCGCCTGCCAGCGCGGCCCTGCCGTGGCCCTGTGGATCGCCAGCCCCGGGCAGTGGCAAAGCCACGACGACGCCGCCTGCAAGGTCGACTTCTGGCTGCGCAACCTGCTCCAGCTGCGCCAGTCGCTGCAAGCCCTGAACATCCCGCTGCTGATCCGCCATACCGACAGCTGGGCCGAGGTGCCTGAAGCGGTACTCGAGGTGTGCCGCCAGCACAACATCGAGGCCGTGCACTGGAACGACGAGTACGGCGTCAACGAAGCCCGACGCGACCAGGCCACCGCACGGCTGCTGGAACAGGCCGGGATCGGTGCCCATGGCCATCTCGACCAGTTGCTGTTCAAGCCCGGCAGCGTGCTCACCCGCAGCGGCCAATACTTCCAGGTGTTCAGCCAGTTCAAACGGGGCTGCCTGGAGCACCTGCACCGCAGCCTGCCCGCCCGCGCCCCGCGTGTTCAGCGCCAAGGCGCCCTGGACATCGCCAGCGACCCCATCCCTGCGCACATCGAAGGCTTCGACAGCACACCCGCGGCCCTGCGCGAGCACTGGCCGGCCGGCGAGGACGAGGCGCACCAGCGCCTGGCGCGCTTCCTCGACGAATGTGTCGAAGACTACCCACAACAGCGCGACCTGCCCGCCGTGGCCGGCACCAGCCAACTTTCACCCTACCTGGCCGCGGGGGTGATCTCGCCGCGTCAGTGCCTGCATGCCGCCCTGGCCAGCAACCAGGGTGAGTTCGACAGCGGCAATGCCGGCGTGCAGACCTGGGTCAACGAACTGCTGTGGCGGGAGTTCTACAAACACATCCTGGTGGGTTATCCACAGGTGTCCCGGCACCGCGCCTTCCGTGCCCACACCGAGGCCCTGCCCTGGCGCAACGCACCTGAAGACCTGCAAGCCTGGAAAGAAGGCCGCACCGGTTTCCCGATCATCGATGCCGCCATGCGCCAGCTGCTGCACACCGGCTGGATGCACAACCGCCTGCGCATGATCGTGGCCATGTTCCTCAGCAAGAACCTGCTGATCGACTGGCGCGAGGGGGAACGCCATTTCATGCGCCACTTGATCGACGGTGACCTGGCCGCCAACAACGGCGGCTGGCAGTGGAGTGCCTCGACGGGCACGGACGCGGTGCCCTACTTCCGCATCTTCAACCCGGTCACCCAATCACAACGCTTCGATTCCAAAGGCGTTTTCATACGCCACTGGTTGCCTGAGTTGCGGCAGAGGGATGATAAATACATTCATTCCCCGGTGAAATCTGCCGACCTATTTGCTACAAATTACTACACCAGTCCGATCGTCGATCTCGAAAGCAGTCGCCAGCGTGCATTGGACGCCTTCAAGGGTTTGTCCACCTGGCAGGATCAGAGGGAAACCATTTGAGTACTACTCGCAGTTTCTGGGTAACGGGGGCTACCAACGGACTTGGTCTGGCCCTGGTGGAACGATTGCTCGACCTGGGGCAACGGGTCGCCGCAAGCAGCAGGGACTGCGAGCAACTCCAAACTTTGAGCGAACAGGTGCTTTGCCTTCCTGGCCAGTTACAGGAGGTAGGCCAGGCCGATACCGCCAGCCAGCAGCTGCAGGCGCGGTGGGGTGCGCTCGACACCTTGATCATCAACGCCGGCAGCTGCGACTACCTGGCCGACGACGTGGCGAGCACCGACCTGTTCGAGATGATCGTCGCCAGCAACCTGCGTGCTGCCGAGCACTGCCTGGCGGCGGCGCTGCCCTTGCTGGCCAAGGGTGACAAACCGCAGGTGATGGTGATTTTGAGCCGCTATTCGGCGTCGCAGCTGTACGAGCCGAACCAACCCCCCAGCGGCCTCAACAGCCTGCCAAGGTGGCTGCGCAACCAACGCGCAACCCTGAAGACGTTGGGCGTGGACCTGACGGTCGTCGCGCCGCAGTCGTTGAAAACCCCGGTCACACTGGCCCAGGCCATCCCGGAGCTCTGGACCGCACAGACCGCCGCCAACGAATTGCTGGCACGCCTGGACCAGCGCCAACCTGAACTGGTGCTTGAGGCGCTGAGCCTGAACAGCCTCTGGCCGTTGCCAAGCTGAACAGCTTCACCAATGAGCCATATCAAGCTATTCCTGGCTCGAGAATGCTGGGGCCGCTGCGCAGCCCTTTCGCGACACAAGGCCGCTCCTACAGGAGATCGCGTTCCCCTGTAGGAGCGGCCTTGTGCCGCGAAAGGGGCGCGCAGCGGCCCCAACGTTGAAAGCAGGGCTCAGTTCTACAACGGCATGCGGTAATGCAGAGCGTAACTCTCCACCCCGTCGTTGGGCTGCTTGAACCCGGCATTGGAATAGTGGGTGGCGCGAATCCCCAGCTCATGCCCGCCCGCGAAGCGCAGGCCAAAGCCGATACGGTCCTCGAACTGGAATGACGAGCCCAACCGATTGTCTTCAAGTTCGGTGCTGGAGAATGCCGCTACACCAATCCCCGCCTCGATGTAGGGCTTGATCGACTCGCCCGCGAACTCATAGACGAACACCGGCGCGAACGACAGGCTGTGGTTGCTGGCGGTCTTGTCACCCTGCCAATAGCTGTAGGCGCCATCCCAGTAGCCCGTCAGGCGCCCGACCCCGGTTTGCCACCAGCTGGCGTCCCAGTTCGACTGCAAGCCCAGCCGATAGACCCAGGTCGAGTCCCCCGTCTGCCCCACCGAAAACGAAATGTCAGCAGCCTGCACAGCCACTGCCTGCCCCAGAGAAACGGCGGCAACGGCCGCCAAGACGCCCAGTTTGCGCATGCGCACCCCCTACTTCCTGATGGTGTTTGCTGTGTTTGCCCGCCATGCAGGCAGAGCGGTAGAAATCGACGGCGAAACGATAGTTCCAACGGCGATTGACGCCCTTCACACTTTTTATAAAGGGAAGCTTTGCACGCAGTCAGACTTATGCCACAGCAACGGCAGGATTTTTTTCAGGGTGGCCGGGTCGGCGCTGCTCCAGAACCGGGTGGGCTGCGCCGGCCCCTCGGCCAGCAAGCCGCGCACCGCCAGCAGGCGCTGCAGCTGGCGTGCCACGGCGGCACCGGTGTCGATGATCGCCACGTCTGCCGGGACCATCTGCGCCAGCAGCGGGCGCAGGAAGGGGTAGTGGGTGCAACCCAGGATCAAGGTATCGCAGCCCGCCTCGAGCAACGGCTGCACGTAGCCCGCCAGCAATTGGCGCAGCACCGGGCTGGCCAGGTCGCCGGCCTCGATGCACTCCACCAACCCCGGGCAAGGCCGGGTGATCACCTGCACGTCGCTGGCGAAACGGTCGAGCAAGGCAGCGAACTTGGCGCTTTGCAGCGTGCCGGTGGTGGCCAGCACGCCGACCACGCCAGAGCGGGTTGCCGCCGCCGCCGGCTTGACCGCCGGCTCCATGCCCACCAGCGGCCAGTCGGGGTACAGCTCGCGCAGGTCGGCGACCGCCGCCACGGTGGCGGTATTGCAGGCCAGGACCATCGCCTTGGCGCCCTGCTCGCGGAAGAACCCGGCGATATGACGCAGGCGCTGGCGAATGTAGTCGGGGGACTTTTCGCCATAGGGGACGTGGCCGCTGTCGGCCACATACAGCAGCGATTCATTGGGCAACAGGCGCTGGATTTCGGCGAGCACCGACAAACCGCCGACCCCCGAATCCATCACGCCGACCGGCGCCAGCCCTTCAGCCATGGCGAGTAGCGCACACGGCGCAGGCCGGGTCGCGCTTGACCCGCAGTTCGCGCATGCGGGTGCCCAGCGCATCGATCAACAGCAGGCGCCCCACCAGCGGCTCACCGAAGCCCGCCAGCAATTTCAGGGCTTCCAGTGCTTGCAGGCTGCCGACCAGCCCAACCAGCGGGCCCAGCACGCCGGCTTCGCTGCAGGTCAGCTCGGCCTCGCTGCCATGGCCGTACAGGCAGTGGTAGCAGGGGCTGTTGTCGCGCCGCGTATCGAACACCGACAGCTGGCCTTCGAGGCGGATCGCCGCGCCGCTGACCAACGGCTTGCCGGCCGCGACACAGGCGGCATTGACGGCCTCCCGGGTGCCGAAGTTGTCGGAGCAGTCCAGCACCACGTCCACCGCCGCCACTGCGGCGGCCAGCGAATCTTCGTCCAGCGCCTGGCGATGGGCGACCAGGGTGATTTCCGGGTTGATCGCCTGCAGGCGCTTGATCGCCGAATCCACCTTGCTCATGCCGACACTGTCGCTGTCGTGGATGACCTGGCGCTGCAGGTTGGTGAGGTCGACGGTGTCGAAATCGGCCAGGTGCAATTGGCCGACGCCGGCGGCGGCCAGGTACAGCGCCACCGGCGAGCCCAGGCCGCCAAGGCCGATCACCAGCGCCTTGCCGTGCTTCAAGCGCAGCTGGCCGTCGATGTCCACTTGCGACAGCAAAATCTGCCGGCTGTAACGCAACAGTTCCAGGTCGCTCAGCATGGCAGGCGCCCCAGGCTGATGCGCTCGTGGCCACCCAGGTCGACACGGCTGGCGACCTCGATGAAGCCGCTGGCCGCCAGCAGTTCGCGCACCGCCGGGGCCTGGTCGTAGCCATGTTCGAGCAGCAGCCAGCCGCCGGGCAGCAGGTGCTGCGGCGCCTGGGCGACGATCACCCGCAGGTCGTCCAGGCCATCTTCGCCTGCCACCAGGGCACTGCTGGGCTCGAAACGCACATCGCCGGCCACCAGGTGCGGGTCGGCGGCGCGAATGTAGGGGGGGTTGCTGAGGATCAGGTCGAAGCGCTCACCGGCCAGGGCATCGAACCAATGGCTAGCGCGAATCTGCGCATTGCCCAGGCCCAGGCGCTGACGGTTGCGCTCGGCCAGCGCCACGGCTTCGTCGACACGGTCCACCGCCGTCACCTGCCAGGCCGGGCACTCGCTGGCCAAGGCCAGGGCGATGGCGCCGGTGCCGGTGCCCAGGTCCAGCACCCGGGCAGGCGTGGCCGGGACCAGCTCAAGGGCGGCCTCCACCAGCAGCTCGGTGTCCGGGCGTGGGATCAGGGTGTGCGGCGCCACTTCCAGGTCGAGCTTCCAGAAGCCTTGCTGGCCCAGGATGTAGGCCACCGGCTCACCCGCGCGACGGCGCTCGATGAAGCCGGCGAACGCCTCGGCGGCCTCGCTGCTGACGATGCGCTCGGGCCAGGTGTGCAGGTAGCTGCGCGACTTGCCCAGGGCCGCGGCCAAAAGCAGCTCGGCGTCCAGGCGCTCGGTGGGCGACTCCGGCAACTGCGCGTTGCGCAGCAGGCTGGCAATGATGGTCATCAATCCCCCAGGGCGGCCAGCTGATCGGCCTGATACTCGGCCAGCAGCGGCTCGATCACCGCATCCACACCGCCGGCGAGGATATCGTCGAGGGAATAGAGGGTGAGGTTGATGCGGTGGTCGGTCACCCGGCCCTGTGGATAATTGTAGGTACGGATACGCTCGGACCGGTCGCCCGAACCGACCAGCAGCTTGCGCTCGCTGGCAATGGCGTTCTGCGCGGCGCTGGTCTGCATGTCGTTGAGCTTGGCCGACAGCCAGGACATCGCCCGCGCACGGTTCTTGTGCTGCGAACGCTCTTCCTGGCATTCGACCACGATACCGGTCGGCAAGTGGGTGATACGGATCGCCGAGTCGGTCTTGTTGACGTGCTGGCCGCCGGCGCCAGAGGCGCGGTAGGTGTCCACGCGCAGGTCGGCCGGGTTGATCTCGATCGCCACCTGCTCGTCGGGCTCGGGCAGCACGGCCACGGTGCAGGCCGAGGTGTGGATGCGGCCTTGCGACTCGGTCTCGGGCACACGCTGCACGCGGTGGGCGCCGGACTCGAACTTCAGCTTGCCGTACACACTGTCGCCTTCGACCCGGGCGATGATCTCTTTGTAGCCGCCGTGCTCGCCTTCGTTCTCGGAGAGAATCTCCAGGCGCCAGCCGCGTTTCTCGGCATAGCGCGAGTACATGCGGAACAGGTCGCCGGAGAAGATCGCCGCCTCGTCACCGCCGGTGCCGGCGCGAATTTCCAGGAACACGTTGCGCCCGTCGTTGGGGTCCTTGGGCAGCAGCATGCGCTGCAGGTTCGACTCAAGGCCCACCAGCTGCTCCTTGGCCTCGCGCACTTCCTCGACGGCCATTTCGCGCAGGTCGGGGTCGGCGTCCTTGAGCAGCGCCTGGGCGCCTTCGAGGTCATCCTGGACCTTGCGCCACTCTTGATAGGCGGCGATCACCGGCTCGACTTCGGCGTATTCGCGGGAATAGGCACGGAAGCGGGTCTGGTCGGAAATGACTTCGGCATCACCCAGCAGCGCGGTGAGTTCCTCGAAGCGGTCCTGGAGCGTGTCCAGTTTGTTCAGCAGCGACGCTTTCATTGCGGGGTTTTGTCCGTCGAGCCCTCATGGAGGGCGAAGAGTTCCTGGGCCATGGCCAGTGCATCGAGGCGGCCTTCGGCAGAGAGCTTTTTCAGTTGCACGCTGGGCGCATGCAGGAGTTTGTTGGTCAGCCCCCGGGCCAGTTGCGCCAGTACCTCTTCGGGGTTGCCGCCGTTGGCCAGCAGGCGCTGGGCCTTTTGCAGCTCTTCGTCGCGCAGGCGCTCGCTTTGTTGGCGATAGGCCTTGAGCACATCCACCGCGGCCAGCTCGCGCAGGCGCACCATGAAATCGTCGGCACCGGCCGACACCAGCTCTTCGGCGGCCTGGGCCGCGCCCTGGCGGCTTTTGAGGTTTTCGGCGACCACATCGTGCAGGTCGTCGACGGTGTAGAGGTAGACGTCATCCAGGTCGCCGACCTGCGGCTCGATGTCACGCGGCACCGCGATGTCGACCATGAAGATCGGCTTGTGCCGGCGCTGCTTCAGCGCGCTTTCCACCGCCCCCTTGCCCAGGATCGGCAACTGGCTGGCGGTGGAGCTGATGACGATGTCGCTGTTGGCCAGCTCCTGCGGGATATCCGCCAGCAGCACGGCGTGGGCGCCGAACTGTTCGGCCAGCATGCTGGCGCGTTCGAGGGTGCGGTTGGCCACGACG
The DNA here is from genome assembly GCF_003940825.1 of Pseudomonas oryziphila. NCBI lineage: Bacteria > Pseudomonadati > Pseudomonadota > Gammaproteobacteria > Pseudomonadales > Pseudomonadaceae > Pseudomonas > Pseudomonas oryziphila. Next base: position 5,154,800 of record NZ_CP034338.1, read on the forward strand.
ATGCGGCGCACGCCCTGCTCGTGCAGGTGGCGGGCGACCAGGGTGATGGTTTCGCCAGCACCGATCAGCAGCGCCTGGCTGCGCCCCAGGTCGGAGAAGATCTGCTTGGCCAGGCTGACCGCGGCAAAGGCAACCGACACCGGGTTCTCGCCGATGGCAGTGTCGGTGCGCACCTGCTTGGCGGCGCTGAAGGTGGCCTGGAACAGGCGCCCGAGCAGCGGGCCGACGGTACCGGCCTCGCGGGCCACGGCGTAAGCCGACTTCATCTGGCCGAGGATCTGCGGTTCGCCCAGCACCAGCGAGTCGAGGCCCGAAGCCACCCGCATCATGTGCCGCACCGCGTCGTGCTCTTCGTGCACATAGGCGCTGGCGCGCAGTTCATCGAGGCTCAGCTGGTGATAGTCGGCCAGCCATTGCAGCACCGCATCGGCGCCGAGCTGGTCCTGCTCTATATAGAGTTCGCTGCGGTTGCAGGTGGACAGGATCGCCGCCTCGCGGCTGGCGGTCAGTCGGCAGAGCTGCTGCAGGGCATCCACCAGCTGCTCTGGGGTAAACGCCACGCGCTCGCGTACGTCTACCGAGGCAGTCTTATGGTTGATACCAAGTGCAAGAAAGGCCATGCAAGGTCGCTGGTTGGGACGTGAAGCCGATAATTGTCCTACTTCGCAGGTTTTAGAACAACCACCGTTCGCTATTGTGGCGATAGGCAGGCGGTGGCGAGGGTGGGTATCGGCAGGGTCGAAGGCGAAGGCTCCCACGCTCAGGCGACTTTTTGCGGGGTGGTGGGCGGTAAATGTGAATGGGAGGAATCAGATTAAGCACCTTTCCTGTAGTCCATTTCCCAAACATACTGCCAGGTCCTTTCAAGCCATTGCGGTGGTCTGGGTTGGCCTCTAGTCTCGGGCGGTCGCTGCGAAAACAGTGACCGGCTTTGACAGGCCGTCCTAGGTTTATTCCCATGGCTTGCCTTTATGGCGGCTGTACGTGGGGCACTTCGTGTGCGCCGGGTCTTGGGATACCTACCGGTCTGTCAACCCATGTACAGCTGCCACCTTCTTGTTTGACAGCAGGCGTGTTGCGGCCCTTCCCAGGTACCCCAAAATGCTAAAGATCGTCCCAGATCCACCCCACAATCATCATTCCCTTGAAGACACCCTGATCCAGGCCACGGAGTACGCCCTGTGCGCGCAGGCTGTGGCGCATCAGGCCATTTCGATCCAGCAGCCCAAGTCGCCCGCGTCGATTCTGATCATGGCGTTGATGCATGAGATCGAGGCGCTGCGGGTGCTGCTTGAGTCGGCACTGATTCAGGTGCAAATGCCAGAGATGGAGCGCCGGGCGTTCCACTAGGCCGTTGGTCATGTGTCGCCTGGGCTGACGCTATCGCGGGGCAAGTCGCATCGGCGCACCGCCGCTCCCACGCAACCCTCCGCCCGCAGCGTTATGCCTGCGTGGGAGCGGCGGTGCGCCGATGCGACTTGACCCGCGATAGGGCCCGCCCAGGCACCGATCATTTCAGGGAGAGTGAGCAATGAACACAGACGACACCACGCCCCGCACCACTGCGGGCAAGACCAAGTTCTACCAAGGCGAAGGCATGACCGCCCCGCTGTTCTGCATCGAACCCGGCATCCCCTGCCAGGATGCCCGTGACCAGGCATCGGAGCTAATGGGCTGCGTGCGTGACCTGACCATCACCGGGATCATGGAAGAGAAGCCCCAACTGCTTTGGGCGTCGTACTACCTGAGCGCGCTGGCCAAGGCGTTGATGGATGATGCTGAGTTGGGGATGAAGCACTGAGTGGTGCTGTGCCAGGGAGTCGGCGTGCTGGCTCCTTGGCAATTGCGTTGAGTGCTGCGCACGCCATGTATGCCTAGGCTCGCCTCTGATCACCTAATTACAGTTACCCCTAGCAGTGAATCGCCCCTGGTGTCTACGTAACTATGGGCGATTCAAATCTCTAAACTTCAACCCACCTACATTAAAGAGAAACAACGCCAAGCATCCCTGAAGTCAAGAGCCTATGTACTTGTACTTTAACTCACACTTATCACCATCAATTGAAAACTCGGCATGCAAAATAGCCTCCCCTACTTTTCCGTCAATGAGCAATGCGCATTCCACACCCAACCCGCCATCATTCACAGGGTAAAAATCGATCAAACTCCGCCCTCCAAGCTGGAGATGCCCAGCATCTGCCAAGCTCGCAATTGACAGCTTTACTCCTAGATCATAATAGTCGCCAATCGATTCATATATTTCATCAATCACAGAGGGACTTATAGAAAACTCTCGTTGCAACACGGAGGAGTCCCTGTTCGAGATACCTTCTACGAAACGCTCTAACTTACTGAACGCCAACTTCTCTACAGACTTCATATTTTTCTTTGCCTTATACGCTTTAAATGGCCTACATATGTGTAATCAAGCGCTCAGCGGTCTTGGGCAGATCCTTTTGGTGCTTGGCCTTGCTGCCGCACGGTTCGGTGGTGAGCAGCGCGACCTGCAGTGCGCCGTGTCGGTAGGTTGCCAGAACAATTACGCTGACAAGGGATGCCTGGCTAAATTCTCTTGACCTGAGACCAAACAATGGAATCCATAGGTTGAATTGTAATGCCGTGCAGGTCTTTCGCAGAGTCAGCAAAACGTTCAGAACATATCAAAGTACCGCTTCCTGCATGAAGCCCTTTGAAACGAAAAAGGTCTAGACCAACCTCCCTATCCATCACAAGTTTCTTGATCCTAAAAATCAAACCATCCTCCTCGAGGAAAGCAGACTCGGGGGCTGCATAGCCCCGAACATCAAGACCACCGAGATAAGCCGCGCTGTATTTCTTTTCTGATACTCTTTCCCCATCCTTGGCAAAAACTTCAATAGAAGCGAAGTCTTCGATACAGGTGGTAAATTCACTACAGATGCGCAGAAACTCATCACTCACCACATAGAATCCTGCCACTCCCCTAATATCAAATGAATAGCTTTTATCCTTTGATATCAGCACCATACCTGCCGGAAACGGCGCATGCTCTTTAGATTCCCTACGTTCGGCGTACCAAGGAAAAAAGCCATACTCCACACCTTCACTATTCTCATAGTATTTATCATACAGAGCCGCATTCAAGAAACCTAACGGAGCCCCCGGTGCTTCCGCTTGCGAAATAACAAAATATTTCATCCTGCCACCATCTGATTTATCTAACACACCGCTGTCTTTTACCCGAGACCGACAAGCTTGTCCTTAATCTCTTCTGGATAGTGGCCACCTCTGAGCCAGCCTGCGCCTCATCTATCACTCCAGCTTCGTATCTATCTTGAACTTTCGCAACCATGTTATCGATCATAGGCTAATACACCTTCGCATGAGAGCCGCAATGATAAAACATCTTACCCATACTCTTTGCTTTATCTGCACTATCGGGCATTAACAATCCATTCTCTTTGGCATCGCGCTGCAGCTGTAATCGACCTCGAGCTTATCGTCGTTGTAGCCCGTTAGCCGATCAAACAAGTATCAGGTGAAGTGGGCATGTGATCCGTAGTGCAGACGGTGGATCAGATGAGTTTGGACAAAGCCATACAGGTAGCTCAAGACTTCAGCGAGACCTGCATGACCTCGAGAACACTAGCACCCCGCAGAGTAAGATCGAGTCAATTTCACTGCAAAACGACGCGTTCAAGGCCATCTGAAAGCTCCACAAACTTGCGCCGCAAATTAGTCAAACCACACATCTTCATAGCCATTTCTGTCGATGATGAAATTAGCGCCCTCTGGAAGATATAAGTATTTAACAACCTCCGGCAAGTCCTCTATTAGATGATGAGCATGAAGCGCTTGGTAAAAGTCATCCGCCTCCGAATGATGTCCGCAATAGAAGAACCAACTCACTCCACCGTCTTTCGCACCTCGAATACGTGTACCGTAGATCGGAGACTCACTTAGAGTATTAAACGCTACAGCCACTCGCTCTTCAGGTGCGTGCGGTGGAACACCGTACCGCTTACACGTTTCCTCTTGTTCATGACTAGGATTGCCCCTGAGTTTATTCTCCATTATTTAACTGCTCATTTTTTCTTCATCGCTTTAGAAAATACAGAAGCCTGCCCACCTTGCTGCCTTGAGCACATTTGACAGCGTGACTGAACTGCCGAAAGATAAGTTTGTACAGCAGCATCATTAGTTGCCGTCTAATAGTATTCTACTGGTTCCACCCGTTATCGGCCTTGGGCCTGCCCCGGAAGTGCGCTTTCGAGTGATTTTGCAGACGGAGCCCTAGGACGCCGTAGCTGTAATCGATCTTGAGTTTGTCGTCCCTTTAGCTAACCAACCGGCCGTAATGCGCAGGCTCTTGGTGACATAGCGAGTACAGATGAACAAAGCAGTTGTCCTACGTTTTTTTCGCACAAGAAACTCTGAACAGCCGTCAAACTAGTCGCACCCGCCACCCCGCAAAGCAATAAGCCTAACTATCTAGCCACCAGTCCAACAACGTATCATCATCAAGATCATTGAAATTCTTATATATATTCGAATAGTACCATTCAATACCCGCCTCTTCCTTGAGTTTATTAAAGACCTCTCTAATTCTATCCCGCCCACTTCTCGCAGGAACACTAAACGCCAAATTCCCTCGGTATACGCCATCAAGCGTACCACCCAACGAGCTATTCACTTCAGCTTCCAGCATTGAAATCGTGTCCGCATCAATATGCTCCGCATACAAATTAATGCAGAAATTACCCCCTCTTCTTATCACCACCGCAGGGGAGCCTGGATCCTCAATATTAATCAGATCCCCCTTTGCAAGGTTAAGGGCGAGCCCTGGAGATGACAAGAGCTCATAGACATGCTCGCCTTTTTGAAGAGCAGGAAGCTCTTCATATACTGGGCCTTTTCTTTTCGAAACAAACACTTTAATAACACAAAAATCTTCTTTATCTTCCACGAAGTACCTCATAGCCTCCTAATTCGACATAACCCCCTGCCTCACGCGCCTCCAGGCCATTCTGGATTACCCGCACAACCAAATCATATCGCTCTCATTTTCTCCCACTTATCAGAACTTTCACGCCAAGCGTAAATGGCATCAACCCTTGAATCTTCACCATCAAAGACCATAGAATAACGACGGCGCGAAACTATACTTTTCTCGTTATATGTTTCAATATATACCTTCTTCCCAACCTGGGCTTCCGTCCCCTCAACTATCAACTGCGCATATTCTGGAGGACGGGCTGTGCCCATAGTGCTCAAACGTGCTTGTGCAGTCGTCGCCAGGGCGGAGGAGCTTAAATGCTTCTCGAATATTCCCAGCAATTTTTCTCTATTGTCTTGTACCAAGCACAATCGACCTTCTTGATCGTCAGGCATTTCTCTCTGGTGGGCACGCCTTTTAGACCCAAACGAAGTCTCCCACTCAAGCATGTCCTCAATAAAGCACCGCAAACGTTCAACTGATTCCATTTACCCCCCTAGCCACAGTCACAGTCACAGTCACAGTCACAAAAACAAAAACAAAAACAAAAACAAGGACTTTCAAACACTCGCGACTTTATCACGCCATTGATTCTAGCTTGATAAAGTGTGGCCGGCACGGCTCGGGACCAGGGGGCCTGGACGATGACGCTGACAAGGAATGCCTTGTTAAACTCTCTTAATCTGAGACCAAATAATGGAATCCATATCTACAAAGCCCACTCTCAGGTAAAACAGGCACAACATTTGTGCTATATCCGAACTCAAATAGACTCCCTCGAACTCCACTTTGCTCCCTCACTTGCACGCCCATACAGAGCGTTTATTTTGAGCTGCCCACACTCTACGACAACACTATACCGCCGATACGAAACCAAAGACTTAGCGTTAAAAGTTTCAATAAAAAAAATACCACCGGATTCTTTTTGAGAGCCCACAATTACTGCCTGAGCGAATTCAGGTGGCCGCCCCGTATTTAGCAAATCGAGCCTGCTCCGAGCTATAGCCTCATTTGCTTTACGACTCAGACACTCTTCGAAAATAACTGCAAGTTTTGCTTTCGTTTCGATATCAGCCTTGAGCCGCTCCTCAGCACTTGTTTTATATTCATTAGAACGACGACGCTTATGATACTCGACCTCCCAGGCCAGCATCCGCTTCAGAAAACCCTCTAAAAACCTAACAACATCCATTGTCGCCCCTCATTTGAACATCCCATGCCTCTCGCATAAGCATGAGAAGCAGCACTAGTTGCCAACCACGCCTCTATATCAGAAGGACGGATTTTCTGCAGAAACACCCTTCAAAGTCCAATTTTCATTATAACCGTGCTTATTTCTAAGAATTTCACCCTGCAGCTTTAATTGGCCAACCCACCCTGTAGGGCTATTAACACAGATGAATTAGCTAAATGAATAGGACTGCGTTCTTCAGCCGATATCGCCTAAGCTCCTAACCCTTTCTACCCGCTTGGGCAGAAATTATAGTGAAGAATAAATCAGTCCCCTTTCCCTGTTGCATCACCTAACCTGAAAAATCTCTACTGACTTACCAACAATATAACAATCACTACGCCGCCTGATCACATCCAATGTGATCGGAACATCTTCGAAAAACCCATCAAATTCTAAACAATAGCCTCCGATACCTGAAGTCGAGAATCTCACACCATTAAAAATGGAGCGACTTTTCCCGCCAACAAAATCGGAACGAACCTCTACAACACCACACACCTTCACACCAAGATTTAGCACCTCCCCAGAAACTTCATCCGCAGCACCGCTCATTTCAATTTTTACATTTAGCACTCCAAAATCTTCGAATTCGTATCCGAAAAACCTTATGTGCCAACCTTTAAAATTTTTATACCTCTCAAAAATCTTTACAATATCCCCAAACGACATACAGACCTCCCTACCCTACAAAGCCAGCCAGACCAACAACTATTTAAATTCCAATATTTCGACAGATTGACCAACAACGTAGCAAGTACTATGTCGCTTCACTTCACTCAACGAGGCCGGCTCAACACCAAAATCACCATTCACTTCCAAACACCACCCTTCATTGAATCTTAAAAGCTTTATCTTGGAGTGGATAACCGTTGGAATAACAGTTGACCTAACATCACTAACTTCACGAACAAATATATCCACACGCCGCCAGACATCACCTTCTACCTCATAGTTCTGAGCATACAATTCTATTCTCACATAGCAATCCCCATCCTTGGGAAAGAAATACTCAAACGCTTTCAAGACTCCATCATCGAAACCGTAGTATTCATCCAACAGTCTGACTTCATTTTCCATACCTACTCCAACTATTTTTGTGATGGTTGCGTGCCGGGTGGGATTACACTCCACCCTTCAGGAACTTGATCTGGTGGCAGATGCACTGCTCCCTTCCCATGTCCGCTTTGGATATTCCCAGGAGGCGAAAGAACATGGCCATGTCCGGGAGGTGCCTCCTTGCCATGACGTTTGAAGTCTACCTGGCCAACCGCAAGACCATCACTGTTATAGATGGTATTTTGCACTGCAAATTTCCCATCACCGCTGACCTGAGTGTAAACACTATTGGGAGTACCAGTACCATCACGGGGAGCGAGTTCCGGTGCCCACTCATGGAATAGATCACAAACTTTCTGGCCCGTGAGCCCATATGGGTCGATCCAGTGGGTCGGGTTTACGGCATAGGCATAGAGATTGAACCCTCCTACATAGCTCACCGGGTCCTGACTGATGAACCGCCCAGCCCTTGGATCATAGTACCGATAGCGGTTGTAATGCAGCCCGGTCTCATGATCGTGGTACTGCCCTTGGAAGCGAATCGGGTTACTTAGGCCATGCTGCTTGGCCCAGTCCGATCGCTCCTCACGTACCTCACCCCAGGCCTTGTACTGCCCCGACCAGGCCATGTTGCCCTGTTCATCGGTCAATTCCGTCGGCGTACCGAGGTGGTCGCACTGATACCAGGCAATGGCGTCGAACGCCTGCGGCTTCACCTCGGTGTGCCACAGCGGATCCTGATCGAAGTCGTATTCGCGCTGGCTCCAATCCGGCTGCTTGTGCAGGCGGATCGGGCTTTTGTGCAAGGCCTGAGCTACCGGCATGAAGCTGTCCGGTTCATACAGGTAATGCACCGTGCGCCCGGTGTCGCCTTCATCGAGAGGCGGTGAGCTTTCCCAGGCCAGGCTGTCGCCGTCCCAGCCAAACAGGGTGAAGCCACAGCCGAGTTCACGCTGCCGCTTGGCCCGTTGCAGTTGGTTCCAGCCAGTGCCCGCTTCGGGTCGATCCCAGAAATGCGCCTCTGAATGCTTGTGCAGACGCCGGCCCAAAGCATCGTAGCTGTACTCGACCTTGAGTTTATCGTCGTTGTAGCTGGCCAGACGGTCGAATAGGTCCCAGGTGAGGTGGGCATGAGCGCCGTTATGCAGACGGTGCACCAAGTTGCCGCGCTCGTCGTAGCGGTAATGAGTACCGGCATACTCGCGCAGCAGGTTGTCCATCAGCTTGTTGCGACGTGGATCCGCTTCAAGTGGGCGGTTAAGTTCCTGGGTCTTCTGGTCCAGCAGGTTACCCGCCGGGTCGAAGGCGAAGGTCTCCACACCGAGACGGCTGGTGGCCTGCAACAGACGGCCAACCGGGTCGTACTGGTACTCCAACTGGCCACGACGACTGTCGTGGATGTTGGTCAACTGGCCCGCAGCGTCGTAGCGGTACTGACGCTTGAGCAACGTGGACTGGCCGTCATGGCTGCCCAGCAGTTGCTCTTGCAAACGCCCTGCCGGGTCCCAGGCCTGGGCCTGCATCAACTTATTACCCTGGTGCCGCACCACCTCGCGGTGCAGGTCATCGCGCTCGTAGGCCAGCATTTCGTGCTGGTCGAGCGTCATGCCGAGCAGGTGGCCGCTGCCGTAGGTCAGCCAACTGACCTTGTGGCCGTCCGGGCGGATGGTGGCGGTGCGCTGGTTGAGCGCGTCGTACTCGTGCTGCCACACCGCGACCATTGGCGTGCCGGTGGCCAAGTAGTGTTGGTGCTCGCGGGTCAGGTTGCCCGCCTCGTCGAAGAACCATTGCAGCTTGCTGGCAGCGTTCACTGCCTGAACCAGTTGCCCATTGCCGTCGTAGGCAAAGGTTTCGCTCTGGCTTTGATCGCCCAGGCGGGCCGTACGCTCGCGCAATCGGCCCATGCGGTCGAAGGTCAGGTCGATACGACGTTGACCGACCTGAGTGCTCGCCAACCGACCGCTATACGGGTCGTACTGGTAGCGGGTCACCAAGCCATCGAAGCCTGTTTCTTGTAACAAGCGACCGACCGGGTCGTAGAGGAAGTTGGCCTTGCTCTCGTTTTCGTTTTCCAGCCCGATCAAGCGACCGAGCTTGTCCCAGCGGTAGCGCAGGGTGTGTTCCGCGGCATCGACGCGCTCGGCCAGCAGGCCGACAGCGTTGTAGGCCCAAGTAGTGCAGCGGTCGAGGGCATCGACGTGCGCCAGCAAACGACCTTCGGCGTCGTAGTTGAAGCGTTCTTCGGTTTTGTCGGGATGGGTGACCTTGGCCAGTTGCCCGGCTTGGTATTCGTACGCGGTCTTGTTACCCGCCGCATCGGCGAACTCGGTCAACTGGCCAAAGGCGTTATACGTCCACTGGCTGGTCTTGCCGGAGCAATCGGTGTATTCGAGCAGCTGCCCGGCATCGTTGTAGGCAATCTTCTTTTCGTTACCAAGGGCGTCCTTGATCGCCTTGACCAACCCGGCCGGGGTGTAGGCGAACTCGGTCTTGTTGCCCAACGGATCGACGGTCTCGACCAGGTTGCCGCGCTCGTCATAGTCGCGTAGCCACAGCCCCCCTTCGGCGTCGCTGATTTTGGTCAACCGGTCCTGATCGTCGTAGGCGTAATGCTGAACGCTGTGATCCGCACGGATGTGCTTGAGCAGGTTGCTGCGCTCATCGTAGACGTACCGGTCCTGACTGCCGTCGGGGTGGACGTGGCGAATGATGTTCTTGCTCACGTCACGGAACAACCATTCATCCCGGCCATCCGGGTATTTGATGCGGTAGGTGTAACCCTGCTGGTCGTAGTAGTGCCAGGTCTCCTGGCCATGGGCGTCGGTGACATAGGTCAGGCGAATGCGCTCGTCCCATTCCAGACGCGTCTCATAGCTGCCGTCGTCGGCCCACTCGCGAATGGCCTTGGCGTGTGGGCCACTGCCGTCCCACTCAAGGTTGAAGCCCCGGTCGGTCCGGTCGGTGTAACGGGTGATCAGGTGGTTCTGGTAGGCGTAGCGCCAGGCCGCACCGTGTTCGTCCTGTGCCGCGATCAGGTCGCCCTGGTCATCGTAGTGATAGGCGCACAGCTGACGCAGCGGCTTGCCATCGACTACCTGCCACAGCCCCTGGAGGTGACCATGATCGTCGAGCAAGGTGCCCAGTTGCAGGTGCACCTTGGTCGGGTCGTCGTCCTGATAAGTGTTGATGTCCGACAGCACTGGCCGGTCGTGATGGCGGTGCTCGTAGTGCAGCATCGCCCCCGCGCCACTGCGCAACTGGATATGCGTCAGGTAGAAACGATCACCATGGCGGGCGTATGTCTCGCGACGGTCCAGGCCACGCAGCAGTACCAGTTGCTGCTCGGCAGTGCGCACCAGAGTGAAGTATTCCACCGCATCATGGTGCGGCTTGCCCTGCTTAGGCAGCGGGTAGTCATGGCTGCGACCGTCGTAATCGTGGAACACCACGCCTTGATCGAGCACGTCGATGCAGGTGGTGAACTCGGTAAGCCAGCGAGCGCCGAGGATGCCGTCGTCGAGCTTGTCCAGGCGCGAGTTGTAGGTGCGCGTCCAGGTGACCGGGAACGGGCCGGGCAGGCTGAAGTCGGTATGCAACAGTGTTTCGCTACCGAGCGCAAAATTGATCTGGTTGGTGGTGCTACATGGCACCTTGTTCTTGCAGCAATTCGACGCGCCGGTGGCCGGCCCTTGACTGCGGATCGTCTCATTCCGCCCTTCAGAAGACTGATGCCGGGCCTCAGCAGTCGAATTCTGCTTGACCACCGTAGGCATAGCCTTGGGATTGCGGTGGTGCCACTTCGTACTGCTGTCATGCAGCATCACCAGCAGGCTCTTGATCGAGTCCTTGTTGTCCGCGTTGGCCAAGCTCATCAGCTTGCCGCTCATCTGCGGCGCGAGCTTGCGGAACTGCTGGGTGCTCTTGAGCACGTCGTTCTGCACCGACGTGGGCACGGCGTTGCTCAGCAGTGTGTTGGCCGCGCCCTTGCCCATTGCCGAGTAGGCATTGCTCAGCGCGCCGAAGGCGTTCTCAAAGGCCACCGCAGGGTCGGACTTCCAAGTATCGCTGACCTTCTGCGCCATCTGCGTGGCCTTGTCCAGGTCGCCCTTGCTGTCGAGCTTGCCGAGGACGATGGCGTCGATGGCGTCGGCAGTGTTGAGGATCAGCCTCTCGCCGGTCTTGGCGGCATCGCCGAGGATGCTGTCGAGCTGGGCCTGGGCGTCGACCAGGAAGGTGTCCAGTTCACCGAGCAGGTCAGCGTTGAGGTGGCCGACGATGATCTCGACCAGCGCGTCGCCGAGGATCTCCTTGCCCTCCTGGCGGGCCAGGGTCAGCATCGGCCGCAGCCCTTTGCGCGCGGCAGCCATGGTCGGCGGCGCCGGGATCACGCCAATCAGGTTGATGCCCAGGCTCACCCAATCCCACGGGTCGGGCTCCTTGGCCGAGGCTAGGTTGACGATATCGCCCACGGCATCCACCAGGGCGATGATGTTGCCGATCACCGGCAACACCTCGGCGGTGTCCTTGAGCCGTTCGAGGTTGACGTAGCCGCCGCTGATCTCACGCAGCCAAGCATCGAACACGGCAGCGCCGCGGCTGACATCGGCCATGCCGATCTGGTCGAGGGGGACGACCGCCGCCTGGGCTGGACGTGGTTTTTCAGAGGTATCGGCGGTCATGACATCAATTCACTTGGCAGAAGATCGGTGACGGTGTTCAGGCTCGGGGCCTTGAAAGCGGGGAGCTTGGGCATCGCCGGCAGCTTGGGCAGGCTTGGCAGGCTGGCCATGGCGCCGGAGGCGGCCGGCAGCGCCGAGCTGGCGGTGCTGGCCAGCTGCGGCAGGCCGGCGACGCCGCCTTTCAATGCGCCCTGTACCTGTTGCGCGGTCTGCATGGCGCCCTGGCCGGTCTTGAGCAGGCTCATGCCGCTCTTGGCCGCGTCCATGCCGCTGCCGGCCAGTTGCTTGGCCTTGTCGAACAGGCCGCCCTCGCCCTTGGGCAGCGGCAGCTTCTCGACCAGCGACTCCAGCTGGCTCGACAGGCTGTTGGGGTCTGGGGCCTGCACCGGCCACTCGACCACGCCGATGTAGCTGCTCGGCGCCCAGGGCGGCGATGGATCGCGGCCGAAGTTGACCCAGGCCGGCCCTGGCGCCGCGCCGGACACAGCCTTGAACCCCTGCCCGTCCAGCGTGCCCTTGAGCACCGTGCCCAGGGCGTCGGTGACTTCGTAATCGCCGGCCTTGATGCCTTTGGTGTTGGCGTAGAGGTTGAACAGTTCCAGCGCGCCCTTGCCCGGTTTGGGCGGCTCGGGGAAGGTGCCGGCCAGGCTCGCCGCGCCGATATGGGCGAACTGCGCGGCCTTGGCGGTGTAGTTGGCGCTGGTGACGTGGGTGATGCCTCCGGCGTTGTAAGTCGTTGCGCTGCCGCCGCCCTGCACCACCAGCTCGGTCTTGGCCTTGAGCAGGATGCGGTCGGCGTTGGCGGTGATGTCGAGCTTGGCCAGCAGGTTGATGCTGTCCTTCAGGGCGCGGATGTCGATGTCGCCAGAGGCCGACACCAGCTTCCAGCCCAGGCTCTGGACGAAGAAACGCATGCCCTGGCTGGCGCTGGCCAGCAAGCGCTTGCCGGCGGACATGCTGGTGTGGCCGGTGCTGCTCAGGGCCAGGTGGCTGCCGCTGGTGAGGTGGTTGGGGCCGGGGGTGGTCAGGGCGATACCGGCGGGGCTCGACACCACCAGGTGCGGTTGGGTGAATTCGGCGAATTCGTTTTTCGTCAGGTCGCCCGGGCCGCTGCCGAGGATGCCTTGGTGCTGCTTGTGCAGGTCCTTGGCCACGGTGTCCTGGTCGCCGGGTTCCTGGGCCTGCATCTGCTTGGCAAGTTCCGCCAGGCTGTCCTGCTGGTCGCTGGCGGTGGCCAGGCGTTCGGCGGTTTCGGGCAAGTCCTTGTGGTGCTTGGCTTCGTTGGCGCGGGGCTCGGTGGTGAGCAGCAGGCCACCGGCGGCGCGGATGGCACCGTGGCGGTCGGTGCGCAGTTCGAAACCTTCACCGCGCGGGGCGCCGCCAGAGGGGCGCGGGTGAGTGAGGTAGCCGAGGTTCAGCGCACTGGCGCCGTGGTCGCTGCGCAGGGCGATGCTGATTTCGCTGGTGGTGTCGTCGATGCGCAGTTCGTTGCCGCGGCTGCCTTTGTATTCCTTGCTCTTGATCGTGGCCAGGGTCTTGAGGTCGGGCAGCTTGTAGTGCGGCATGTTCACGCCGTGGTACAGGCAGCCGGTCACCAGCGGTTGGTCGGGGTCGCCTTCGAGGAAACTGACCAAAACCTCCATGCCGATGCGCGGCAGTTGCAGCCCGGCGATGCCCTGCCCGGCCCAACTGCTGGCCACGCGCATCCACACGCTGGACTTGTCGTCGGCCTGGCCTTCGCGGTCCCAGAAGAACTGCACCTTGATGCGGCCGTACTCGTCGCAGTAGATCTCTTCGCCGGCCGGGCCGCTGACCACGGCGCGCTGGGTGCCGAGCACCTTGGGCTTGGGATGCAGCAGCGGCGGGCGGAACGGTTGCTGCCACGGGGTAACCACGAAGAAGTTGCGGTAGCCCTGCTGGAAACCGTCGTACTTGGCATCGACGTCGCTGGTGATGGCTTCTTCCAATACCTGCGGCTGGCGGCCCTGGTGGCGCACATCGGTGAGCAGCCACAGGTCGTTCCACTGGGCGTTGGGGTGGCTGCTCAGAGTAAGGAAGTGCCCGCTGGCGAGCAGCGGCTGGTCGCTGTCGCCGCTGGCCTGCTGGTAGTCGCTGCGGTGGCATTCCAGGGCGCGGTTGGCCAGGTGCTTGCCGCGTGGGCGGTCGAGGAAGCGGCCGGGGTAGTCGTAGTCTTCCAGGGCCGGCTCGTCGAGGCTGTCGGCGGCGCCTTCGAGCTGGATCAGCGGCTTCTTGAAGTCGTAATCGCGGCGGGTGACGCTGCTGGTGCGGGTTTCCACGCGCAGGCCGAAGCGCTTGATCATCGGCGTGTCGGCGACCAGCCCGGCATCCTGCTGGTAGGCCACCGGGGCCAGCTTGGGGAACACGGTCTGGTCGTCGCCGAACACCAGTTGGTGGCCGTCGGCGCTGTGGCGGAAGTGGTAGTGGATGCCTTCTTCTTCACACAACCGCTGGATGAACTGCAGGTTGGACTCGTCGTACTGCACGCAGTACTCGCGCTCGGGGTACGTCGCGCCCAGTTGGAATTGGTAGGCGTTGGCGAGGATGCCATGCTCCTCGAGCACCTGGGCGATGATTGCCTGCACGGTCTTGTGCTGGAACATGCGCTGGTTGATGCGGTGGGCCAGGTACGCCAGCTGCGGGCGTAAGGTGACCTGATAGCGGGTCAGGCGCTTGCCTGCCTCGCCTTGCGCGGCACGGTAGATCAGGCCGTGCAGGCCCCGCCCGTCGTCGCCGAGCTGAAGGAACGCGGGCTTGTGCAGCAGGCTCTCCAGGTTCAGCGAGGGGTGCTCGCTGACCAGCTCCAGGTCGATGGCGTAGGGTTGGCTGATGGCTTCCGTGCCGTCGAAGGCGAGGACCTGGAAGTCATGCTCCAGGCCATCGATGTGCAAGCTGAAGTGGGTCTGGTTCGCGGCGGCAAACATCCTTGTCCCTCATGTTGCGAAAATTCGGTGGCAAAACGACCGCAGCCCGCTGCGCGAACGCGGCGGGCTGCGGTGGGTCCAGGCTTAGCCTGCGACCGGCGCGCGCCAGTCGTCGGAACCGGAAGTACCGGACACTTCGTGGGTCCAGGTGATCTTGCGGTAGGTGAAGTGCACGTCTTCCAGGTGGGTGAAGTGAGCGTTGCTCGGGTCCTGGCAGTTGTGCATGTAGTCCTTGATGTCGACGATGATCGCGTCTTCCAGGACGGTGGTGTAGTAGTGCTCCTGAGTGCCCTGGGCCGAGGTGCGGTACCACTTGATCTCGATCTTGGTCATGCGCTCGCCCGAGGTCAGGGCAGCCAGCAGCAGCGGCGAAGCCTTGTCGAAGACCTTGGTGATTTTGACTGGTTTGTGCACGCGCTGGCCGGTCGGCTGGCCGGACTGCGGGTCACGCGGGATGATCACTTCGTGCTCGAAGCCCTGGACCATCACCTGGTCTTCGTGGCCTTCCTGGTAGGTGTTGCCCACCGAGTCGGCGGTGAACGCGCCAGCGGTGATCAGGCCTTGTTTTTCGCCAGTGACGGACATGTAGGCGGGAGTTGCCATGCGTGTTGCTCTCCATGCGTTGAGAAAGTCACCCGGTGGCAGAAAGTTGCCGAACGGGGGATGCGCATCCATACAAAATCTGCGCCAGTGAATTTTTATCTATATAAATCAATGCTTTATATGACAATGCCATTCGTTTGGATTGGTTTTTCAGCGATCGACATTCAAAAGTTGCGCAACTTCTTGCGCAGTGCTGGCAAAAAGTTGCGCACTTGGCTGAAGAGCCCGTGCCACAAGGGCTTCAGCGCGTCAGAGGGCATTTTTTGACTGACCAAGTGCGCAACTTCTTGCGCAGTTGAACCTGAGGTCAAATCTGCCGAGTCGCCGAGGGAGAAACGATACCGAAGCGGTACTAAAGGAGGGAGTCAGACGCTTCTCAGTCAAAAGGAAGGATTGTTCTGACAACGAGACTGCAAAGAACCTACAAACACCAGGGCCGGATAAACAACGCAGAGGCTGACTACAGGCGCTGCGCCACGCCGCTACGGAACCTGTGGCGCCCGGCGAAGGTCGCAGCTATCCGAACGCTTCGCAGGTGGGTTTGCCACTGCGCTTGTGTCATCATGCTCCGACCGCCGGTTAGCCACCAAAGCCCTCTATGAACAAATCCTACGCATTGCTGCTTACCCTCGCCCTGCTCCAAGGCTGCCAGAGCCTGGCCCCGAACACGTCGGGCGGCCAGACACCCGCCGCCGATGCCAGCAAGAGCGCGGAAAAGCCCGTGGTGTACGGATCGTTCAAGCAGGAGACGGTCTACAGCCTGCTGGTGGCGGAGCTGGCCGGCCAGCGCAACCGCTTCGACATCGCCCTGAAAAACTACGTCGACCAGGCCGAGAAAACCCAGGACCCTGGCATTTCCGAACGCGCCTACCGTATCGCCGAATACCTCGGCGCCGACGAACCGGCCCTGGACACCGCGCTGATCTGGGCCCGTAACGACCCGCAGAACCTCGACGCCCAGCGCGCCGCCGCCATCCAGCTGGCCCGTGCCGGGCGCTACGACGATTCCATGACCTATATGGAAAAGGTGCTGCAAGGCCAGGGCGACACCCACTTCGACTTCCTCGCCCTGTCGGCCGCCGAGACCGACCAGAGCACCCGCGACGGCCTGATGCAGAGCTTCGACCGCCTGCTGGTGAAGTACCCCGACAACAGCCAGCTGGTGTTCGGCAAGGCCTTGCTGCTGAACCAGGACAACAAGCCCGAACAGGCCCTGGAGCTGCTCGAAAGCCACCCGCCGCAGAACGGCGAGATCGCCCCGGTGCTGCTGCGTGCCCGCCTGCTGCAGGCGCTGGACCGCGGCCCGGAAGCACTGCCGCTGCTGCGCGGGGCGATCCGCGACAACCCGGAAGACAAGCGCCTGCGCCTTACCTACGCGCGCACCCTGGTCGAGCAGGACCGCATCGACGACGCCAAGGCCGAGTTCGAAAGCCTGCTGCAGCAATACCCCGAAGACGACGAGATCCGCTATTCGCTGGCGTTGGTCTGCCTGGAAACCAAGCACTGGGACGAGGCCGAAGGCTATCTGCAGGAAATGGTCGAGCGCGACGCCAACGTCGACGCCGCCCACTTCAACCTCGGCCGCCTGCGCGAAGAGCGCGGCATGCCCGCCGCCGCCCTGCGCGAGTACGCCCTGGTGGGTGCCGGCAATGACTACCTGCCGGCGCAACTGCGCCAGGCCGACATCCTCATTGCCAACGGCCGCAGCGCCGAAGCCTCGCGCCTGCTCGCCGAGGCTCGTGAAGCGCAGCCCGACTACGCCATCCAGCTGTACCTGATCGAGGCCGAGAGCCTGGGCAACAACGGCAAGGAGACCCAGGCCGACCAGGTGCTGCAGCAGGCGATCAAGCGCTACCCCGACGACCTCAACCTGCTTTACACCCGCGCCATGCTCGCCGAGAAGCGCGACGACCTGGCGCAGATGGAAAAAGACCTGCGCGCCATCATCGCCCGCGAGCCGGAAAACGCCATGGCGCTCAACGCGCTGGGCTACACCCTGGCGGATCGCACCACCCGCTACGGCGAGGCCAAGGCGCTGATCGACAAGGCCCACCAGCTCACCCCGGACGACCCGGCGGTGCTCGACAGCCTGGGCTGGGTCAATTACCGCATGGGCAAGCTTGACGAAGCCGAGCGCCTGCTGCGCCAGGCCTACGAGCGTTTCCCCGACCATGAAGTGGCCGCCCACCTGGGCGAAGTGCTGTGGGCCAACGGCAAGCGCCGCGAGGCCAAACAGTTCTGGGCCAAGGGCTTCGAAGCACAGCCCGACAGCCCCATCCTGCGCAAGACCCTCCTGCGCCTGACCGGATCCGAGAGCCTGTAAACATGTTTCTGCGTCATTGCATCACCTTCTCGCTCATCGCCCTGCTCGCCGGCTGCGCCGGTTTCGGCAGCAAAGAGGCCGTACAAGGCCAGGGCAACCCGCAACTGTGGCGTGAGCACAAACAGCAGCTGGCCAGCCTCGATGGTTGGCAGATCAACGGCAAGGTCGGCATCCGCGCCCCGCGTGACTCCGGCAGCGGCACGCTGTTCTGGCTGCAACGCCAGGACTACTACGACATCCGCCTGGCCGGCCCGCTCGGCCGCGGCGCCGCGCGCCTGACCGGGCGCCCCGGTGGCGTGGTGCTGGAAGTGGCCAACCAGGGCCGTTACCAGGCCGATAACCCCGAAGCCCTGCTGGAAGAACAGCTTGGCTGGCGCCTGCCGGTATCGCACCTGGTGTGGTGGGTGCGCGGCCTGCCCGCTCCGGACAGCAAGAGCCAGCTCACCCTCGACGGCGACAGCCGCCTGGCCAGCCTCAAGCAGGACGGCTGGCAGGTGCAGTACCTGAGCTACACCGAACAGAACGGCTACTGGCTGCCCGAGCGCCTGAAGCTGCATGGCGAGAACATCGACGTGACCCTGGTGGTCAAGGACTGGCAACCACGCCAGCTGGGGCACTGACAGCTGATGGAAAAGCTCACCCTCCCCGCCCCGGCCAAGCTCAACCTGTGGCTGCACATAACCGGCCGCCGCCCGGACGGCTACCACGAGCTGGAAACCGTGTTCCAGTTCCTCGATCACGCCGACGAGTTGAGCTTCGCGCTGCGCGACGACGGCCAGATCCGCCTGCAGACCGAAATCGAAGGCGTGCCCCACGACAGCAACCTGATCGTTCGCGCGGCGCGCCAGTTGCAACAACAATCCGGCACCTCGCTGGGCGCCGATATCTGGCTGCACAAGGTATTGCCCATGGGTGGCGGCATTGGCGGCGGCAGCTCTGACGCCGCGACCACCCTGCTGGCGCTGGCCCACCTGTGGCAACTGGACTGGGATGAAGATCGCCTGGCCAGCCTGGGCCTGAGCCTGGGTGCCGACGTACCGGTGTTCGTCCGTGGCCATGCCGCGTTCGCCCAGGGCGTCGGCGAGCAGTTGACCCCAGTCGACCCCAGCGAACCCTGGTACGTCGTACTGGTGCCGCAAGTGTCTGTCAGCACAGCGGAAATTTTTTCGCATCCAGAGTTGACACGTGATTCCCTCCCCCTTAAGATGCGCCCCGTTCCCGAGGGAAACAGTCGAAATGACTGCCAACCGGTAGTAGAGCAACGTTATCCTGAAGTTCGCAACGCGCTGATTTCATTGGGTAAATATACGGAAGCTCGAATGACCGGCACTGGAAGTTGTGTGTTTGGGGCCTTCCCAAGCAAAGCCGAAGCTGATAAAGTTCTGGCCCTTCTTTCAGCGACCCAAACAGGGTTTGTGGCGAAAGGAAGCAATGTTTCGATGTTGCATCGCAAGCTGCAAAGTCTGCTCAAGAAGTCGAGTTCATAAGAGCTCGCAGCAACAGATACAGGGGCGTCGCCAAGCGGTAAGGCAGCAGGTTTTGATCCTGCCATGCGTTGGTTCGAATCCAGCCGCCCCTGCCATTTTCCTATACTCATCCAGGTATACCCTCAGCCTTCAGGTACTGCGCGTGTCCAAGATGATGGTCTTTACGGGGAACGCTAACCCCGATCTGGCTCGGCGTGTCGTACGTCAGCTGCATATCCCTCTCGGTGACGTCTCTGTCGGTAAATTCTCCGACGGCGAGATCAGCACTGAGATCAATGAAAATGTCCGCGGTAAAGACGTCTTCATTATTCAGCCGACCTGTGCCCCGACCAACGATAACCTGATGGAACTGGTAGTGATGGCCGATGCCTTCCGCCGCTCCTCAGCATCCCGAATCACCGCCGTGATTCCTTACTTCGGATACGCCCGCCAGGACCGCCGTCCGCGTTCGGCACGTGTAGCCATCAGCGCCAAAGTCGTCGCTGACATGCTCACTGTCGTAGGTATCGACCGTGTACTCACCGTCGACCTGCACGCTGACCAGATCCAGGGTTTCTTCGATATCCCCGTCGACAACATCTACGGCTCGCCCGTACTGGTCGACGACATCGAAGACCAGCGTTTCGAGAACCTGATGATCGTCTCCCCGGACATCGGTGGTGTGGTACGTGCTCGTGCCGTCGCCAAGTCCCTGGGTGTTGATCTCGGGATCATCGACAAACGCCGCGAGAAGGCTAACCACTCCGAGGTTATGCACATCATCGGCGACGTCGAAGGGCGCACCTGCATCCTGGTAGACGACATGGTCGACACCGCCGGCACCCTGTGCCACGCGGCCAAGGCCCTGAAAGAACACGGCGCTGCCAAGGTTTACGCCTACTGCACGCACCCTGTCCTGTCGGGCCGCGCGATCGAGAACATCGAGAAGTCGGTACTGGACGAACTGGTGGTGACCAACACCATCCCGCTGTCCGCCGCTGCTCAAGCCTGTGACCGTATCCGTCAGTTGGATATCGCACCGGTAGTAGCTGAAGCGGTACGCCGCATCAGCAATGAAGAATCGATCAGCGCGATGTTCCGCTAAGCGGGACACGTGTTGATGTGAAGCGCCCCGCCCCAACCTGTGTTGGGGCGGGGCTTTTTTGCCATCCCCGTCTGGCGCTGGTCGCAAACGCCTTGCGGGAGGCTATTTTGGAGAAACAAAATGACTGACTTCATCCTGAACGCCCAAGCGCGTACTGACCTGGGGAAAGGTGCGAGCCGCCGCCTGCGTCACACGCTGAACATCCCTGCCGTTGTTTACGGTGGCGATAAAGAAGCTCAATCCCTGACCATCCTGGCCAAGGAAATCACCAAGCTGTTCGAAAACGAAGCTGCCTTCAGCCACGTGATCGAGCTGAACGTCGACGGCGCCAAGCAAAACGTCGTGGTCAAGGCCATGCAGCGTCACCCAGCCAAAGGCTACATCATGCACGCCGACTTCGTTCGCGTCGTTGCTGGCCAGAAGCTGACCGCCAAGGTTCCAGTTCACTTCGTCGGCGAAGAAGCCCCGATCAAGAAAGGCGGCGAAATCTCGCACGTTGTTTCCGAGATCGAAGTTTCCTGCGAAGCCAAAGACCTGCCTGAGTTCATCGAAGTTGACCTGAGCAAGGCCGAAGTCGGCGCGATCATCCACCTGTCGGACCTGAAAGCTCCGAAAGGCGTAGAGTTCGTTGCTCTGGCCCACGGTGATGACAAAGCTGTTGCCAACGTTCACGCTCCACGCGTTGCTCCAGAAGCAGAAGGCGCTGCCGAGTAATCCACTCGCGCGCCGGTGTTGACCGGGTTACAGTGCGCGCCGCGCCCTGTAACCCACCAACTCCAAGGAAGAGCCCCTGACGTGACCGCCATCCAGTTGATCGTTGGCCTGGGTAACCCCGGCCCCGAATACGAACAGACCCGGCATAACGCAGGGGCTCTTTTCGTTGAACGCGTAGCCAGCGCCCAGCGCGTCTCCTTGACCGCTGACCGCAAATATTTCGGCCTGACGGCTAAATTCAGCCATCAGGGCAACGACGTTCGTTTGCTGATCCCCACCACCTACATGAACCGTAGCGGCCAGTCCGTGGCGGCCTTGGCCAATTTCTTCCGGATCAAGCCGGAGGCCATTCTGGTGGCACACGACGAACTCGACCTGCCTCCCGGCGTCGCCAAGCTCAAGCGCGGTGGCGGCCACGGTGGGCACAACGGCCTGCGCGACATCATCGCGCAGCTCGGCAACCAGAACGATTTCCACCGCCTGCGGCTTGGCATTGGCCACCCGGGCGACGCCAAGCTGGTCTCCAACTTCGTCCTGGGCCGCGCACCGCGCGCCGAACAGGAGAAGCTCGACGCCAGCATCGATTATGCCCTCGGCGTGCTGCCGGACGTGCTCGCTGGCGACTTCGCCAAGGCGATGCGCGAGCTGCACAGCCAGAAGGCCTGACAACTCTAGTAAGGGGAATACCCATGGGTTTCAATTGCGGCATCGTCGGCCTGCCCAACGTCGGCAAGTCCACCCTGTTCAACGCCCTGACCAAGTCCGGTATTGCGGCTGAGAACTTCCCCTTCTGCACCATCGAGCCGAACAGCGGCATCGTGCCGATGCCCGACGCGCGCCTGAATGCGCTGGCCGAGATCGTCAAACCGAACCGCATCCTGCCGACCACCATGGAGTTCGTCGACATCGCAGGCCTGGTGGCCGGCGCTTCGAAAGGTGAAGGCCTGGGCAACAAGTTCCTCGCCAACATCCGCGAGACCGACGCCATCGCCCACGTGGTGCGCTGCTTCGAAGACGAGAACGTGATCCACGTTTCCAACAGCGTCGACCCCAAGCGCGACATCGAGATCATCGACCTCGAACTGATCTTCGCCGACCTCGACAGCTGCGAGAAGCAACTGCAGAAGGTCGCGCGCAACGCCAAGGGCGGCGACAAGGACGCCCTGGCGCAGAAAGCCATCCTCGAGCAGCTCATCCCCCACTTCACCGAAGGCAAGCCTGCGCGCAGCCTGATGAAGAACATGAGCGCCGACGAGAAAGCCGTCATCCGCGGCTTCCACCTGCTGACCAGCAAGCCGGTGATGTATATCGCCAACGTGGCCGAAGACGGCTTCGACAACAACCCGCACCTGGACGTGGTCAAGGCCATCGCCGAGGAAGAAGGCGCGGTGGTGGTGCCGGTGTGCAACAAGATCGAAGCGGAAATCGCCGAGCTGGACGATGGCGAAGAGAAAGACATGTTCCTCGAGGCCCTGGGCCTGGAAGAGCCTGGCCTGAACCGCGTGATCCGCGCCGGTTACGAGCTGCTCAACCTGCAAACCTACTTCACTGCCGGCGTGCAGGAAGTACGTGCCTGGACCGTACGCGTCGGCGCCACCGCGCCACAGGCCGCGGGCGTGATCCACACCGACTTCGAAAAAGGCTTCATCCGCGCCGAAGTGGTGGCCTACGACGACTTCATCCAGTTCAAGGGTGAAGGCGGTGCCAAGGAAGCCGGCAAGTGGCGCCTGGAAGGCAAGGATTACATCGTCAAGGATGGCGACGTGATGCACTTCCGCTTCAACGTCTAAGCACAGCTCGACGTCCTCCTATCGCGGGCGGTGCGACGCCTCGACAAGCCTGCTCCCACGCAGTCTGCACTGGACTCGTGGGAGCGGGCTTGTCGGGACGCCGCACCGCCCGCGATGCATTTGTTGAGTGTCAACGCAACTGACTGCCAGCAGAGTTGCATTTAACGCGGCGTGGGACTGCCCCAGGCTAGTCACCTTTCCGTGACCAGGCATGCTCCCATGACGCAAACAATTCAACGCCCCCAGGCCGTGCCCACCGTGCAGGTGGACACCGACGAAGTCATCGTCACCGAATGGCGCTTCGCCCCCGGCGCCGAGACCGGCCGCCACCTGCATGGCCACGACTATGTGGTGGTGCCGATGACCGACGGCACCTTGCTGCTGGAAACGCCCGAGGGCGAGAAACGCGCCCCGCTGGTGGCGGGCCAGAGCTACTTCCGCAAGGCCGGCGTCGAGCACAACGTGATCAATGCCAGCGAGCATGAAGTGGTGTTCATCGAGACCGAGCTTAAATAGACAAGCCGCCCGCCAGGCTAACTGCACTGTCCCCATCGCTGGCAAGCCAGCTCCCACAGGGTATGCGCAAGCCTTGAAGTCGGCGCGGTCAAGGTGGGAGCCGGCTTGCCGGCGATAGGCATTGCTGTCGTTCGCTGACTTCACCCCCGCCGCACAACCGTCTACACTCCTCCCCTGCTTGAACCGGGATAACCGAAGCACTGCCTCGAAACCCGATGGACCTGACCACTGCTGGTCAACCGTCGGGACTAATGGGTCCGGACCTTGGCCGGCCTGTTTATCGGAGGCAACACATGAACCCGCGTATCTGGCTGCTGGCCCTGGCGACTTTCGTCACCGGCATGGCCGAAAACATCACCGTCGGCATCCTGCCGGCACTGGCCGATGGCCTGGACGTTCCGCTCGGCGTGGCCGGGCAACTGACAACCGTCTTCTCCCTGAGCTTCGCCCTCGCCGCGCCCTTCTCTCCCCTGCTGACCACACGCTTGCCGTTGCGTGGCCTGCTGTGCGCCACCCTGGCGCTGTTCGCCCTGTGCAACCTGCTGGCGGCATGGGCGCCCGGTTACACCGCGCTGTTGCTCGCCCGCATCGGCATGGCCGCGACCAGCGCCTTGACCTGCCTGACCTGCACCCTGATGGCCACGCGCATGGCGCCCGAAGCCCTGCGCGGGCGCGCCATCGGGGTGATCTTCATGGGCATCTGCAGCTCGCTGATCCTGGGCGTGCCGGCCGGCATGCTGTTGTCCGACGCCCTGGGCTGGCGCGGCGTGTTCGTTGGCCTGAGCGGCCTGGCGGTGGCGGTGCTGCTGATGGCCTGGCGCGGGCTGCCGACGTTGCAGAGCGACGAACGCATCGCCCTGGCCAGCTACCTGCGCCACCTGCGCGACAGCCGCCTGACGGCCGCGCAAGGGGTGTCGCTGTTGATGATCGCCGGGCACTTCACCGTGTTCGCCTACCTGGCGCCCTACGCCCAGCAGGTCGCCCAAGTGCCGAGCCAATGGCTGGCGGCGGTGTTCGCGGCATTCGGCATCGCCGGTGTCTCGGGCGGTTACATCGGCGGCTGGATGGCCGATCGCCTGGGTGTGGCCAAGGCCATCCTGCTGGCGCCCTTGTTGTACCTCGCCAGCCTGTTGCTGCTGCCGCTGAGCGCGGGTACGCCGTGGCTGTTCCTGCCGGCGATGATGCTCTGGGGCGGGCTGAGCTGGACCACCTCGCCGGTGGTGCAGAGCTACCTGGCCAAGCGTGGGGAAGATACCTTCCCGGCGGGTATGAGCCTGAACATGTCGGCCATGCACCTGGGCGTCGGGTTGGGGTCGGCCATCGGCGGCGTGGTGATAAGCGGCTCGACGCTGGCCGCCACACCCTGGGCCGGGGCACTGTTGACGACACTGGCGGCGGGGCTGGCGATCTGGTCGGCCATGCCACGGGCTGGCGCGTTGAAAATGGCGCAGTGATCACTCACGGCGCCAGTCGAGGGGTTTACTTGGCCAGCTTGTCGTAGCTGGTCATCAGGTTGCGGTAGTCGGGGATGTGGTTGGAGAACAACGTCCCCAGCCCTTCGATGTCGTTGCGCCAGTCACGGTGCAGCTCGCAGGCCACGCCGAACCAGGTCATCAGCTGCGCGCCGGCAGCTTCCATGCGCCGCCAGGCCGAATCGCGGGTCAGCTCGTTGAAGGTGCCGGAGGCGTCGGTGACCACGAACACTTCGAAGCCCTCCTCCAGCGCCGAGAGGGCCGGGAAGGCCACGCAGACCTCGGTCACCACCCCGGCGATGAGCAGTTGCTTCTTGCCGGTGGCCTTCACCGCCTTGACGAAGTCTTCGTTGTCCCAGGCGTTGATATTGCCTGGCCGGGCAATGTACGGCGCATCGGGGAATTGCGCCTTGAGCTCGGGCACCAGCGGGCCGTTGGGGCCGGTTTCGAAGCTGGTGGTGAGGATGGTCGGCAGCTTGAAGTACTTGGCCAGGTCCGCCAGCGCCAGCACATTGTTCTTGAACCGGTCGGGGTCAATGTCGCGCACCAGCGACAGCAACCCGGCTTGATGGTCGACCAGCAGGACGGCAGCGTTGTTCTTGTCCAGTCGCTTGTATTGGAACGCCATGGCTGAACTCCTTGCTTTGCAGGTAGGGAGTTTCCAGCGTAGGCAATCGACAGGCACAAGGCCGACCGTCAGTCGGCCAAACGTGACTGGTTCGCCTACGCAAGCGCTTACCTTATGACGCGGCGATATTGCTGCGCCGGGCTGCGTGGCGCATCAGGGTCAGTCATTTCGATCAAGCCGTCAGCCAGCGCAGGCTTGAGATAGTTCGCTCGAAAGGTCGGGCGGTGGGACAACCCGAGACGCTCCATCAGCTCATTGGCGCGCAGCGCGATACCCGGCTTCAGAACCTCCAGCAATCGCGCTACTTGGTCGGTTACTTGGTCGGTTACTTGGTCGGTCTCGCTCGCCTCGGCCAATGCCTGCCGCAGCGCCTGGAGCATGAACTCGACAAAGGGCGTAGCCTCGCCAGCCTGATCCGCAGCCGCCAAGGCGCCATAGTACGCCTCCTGTTGGGCACAGATCACCGACTCCACCGGCAGATAGGCGAGTACCGGGCGCCAGCAGCTCAGTATCAGCGTCTGCCACAGTCGTCCCATACGCCCGTTGCCATCGGCGAAAGGATGAATGAACTCGAACTCATAGTGAAAGACGCAACTGCTGATCAAAGGGTGCCAGTCACTGGCGCCCAGCCAACGCAGCAGGTCATGCATCAGCGGCTGCAAGCGACTGGCAGGCGGTGCCATGTGCAACAGGCGCTGGCCGCGATAGATGCCGACACCTCCTTGGCGAAACTGACCGGCGTCGTCGATCAAGCCCATCATCAGCAGCTTGTGGGCAGCCAGCAGATCAGCCTGACGCTCGGGCTGCCAGTGGCTCATCGCTTCATAGGTGGCAAAGGCATTGCGCACCTCCTGGATTTCACGCGGCAGGCCGAGTACCCGCTTCCCTTCCAGAACCGCAGTGACCTGCTCGACGCTCAGGGTATTGTTCTCGATCGCCAGCGAGGCCTGGATGGTACGAATGCGGTTACCTCGGCGCAGTTGCGGGGTAAGCGCCACTTCCCGATTGGCCGTGAGTGCCCCCACCTGCTCGCTGATATCGGCAACCAGAGCCAGCATGCGCGGTGTCACAGTCAGCGGCGGCAGATACTGGCTCATGGTGCAATGTCCATCGGGTCTGAAAGCGTGGGAATGATCGTGAAGCTTGATGAGGTCAAGGCTGCCGACACCTTAGCCAGTGGCAACACCAGGGTAAAGCGCAGCACCCCATTGGTTCACGATTTCCTGAACTGATTATTTGTCCACAGCGATTTTTCCCCCCGCCCGCCCCCACCAGAATCGCTTCACCAACAATCACAATAATCGTGAGGCCACTCCCGTGGACCAGACACTCCAGGTACGGCAGGCCGCCGCCGACCTCGTTGCCGCCTTCGCCAGCAATGACACCGCCCGCTACTTCGCCTGCTTCAGCGAAGACGCCACCTTCCTTTTCCATACTTTGCCGCAACCGCTGCTGTCGCGCCGCGCCTACGAAGAACTCTGGGCTTCCTGGCAGGCAGACGGCTTCGCCGTGCTCGGCTGCGAATCCAGCAATGTGCAGGTCAGCCTGCAAGGTGACGTGGCGATCTTCATGCACGATGTGGCCACGCGCCTGCGCGTTGCCGGCGAAGAACTGGCCCTGAGCGAGCGCGAGACCATCGTCTTCCGCCGCCACGGCGAGCGCTGGTTGGCCTGCCACGAGCACCTGTCGGTCGTCTCGCCGGCCTGATCCCCTTTCAAGCGGCCTTGCCGCACTGCCATCGCACACACAACAAGGCCCCTTGAGGCCGACAACATTCGCGCTGGAGCACCACCATGAGCCACTCGACCGGTATCGAGACCAATGGCGTCGAACAGATCCCCGACGATCAACGCGACGCCGCCCCGCTGGACCTGTTCCGCCTGATCTTCGGCGGCGCCAACACCTTTGCCACCGCCGTGCTGGGCAGCTTCCCGGTGCTGTTCGGGCTGTCGTTCCAGGCAGGCGTGTGGGCGATCCTGCTCGGCGTCGGCGTGGGCGCGCTGATCCTTGCGCCGATGGGCCTGTTCGGCGCGCTCAACGGCACCAACAATGCGGTGTCCTCGGGCGCGCATTTCGGCGTGCACGGGCGCATCGTTGGCTCGTTCCTGTCGCTGCTCACTGCCGTGGCGTTCTTCTCGTTGTCGGTGTGGAGCTCGGGCGATGCCCTGGTCGGCGGCGCCAAGCGCCTGGCCGGCCTGCCGGAAACCGACCTGACCCTGGGCCTGGCCTACGGCCTGTTCGCGGTGCTGGTGCTGGTGGTGTGCATCTTCGGCTTCCGCTTCATGCTGTGGGTCAACAAGATCGCCGTGTGGGCCTCCAGCCTGCTGTTCCTGCTGGGCATCTTCGCCTTCGCCGGGCCGTTCGACGCGGGCTACGCCGGTAGCGTCAACCTGGGCCAGGCCGGCTTCTGGGCAGCCTTCGTCGGCGCGGCGATCCTGGCCATGAGCAACCCGGTGTCGTTCGGTGCCTTCCTCGGTGACTGGTCGCGCTACATCCCGCGTGCCACGCCGAAATCGCGGATCATGCTGGCGGTGATCCTGGCCCAGGTGGCCACGCTGATCCCGTTCCTGTTCGGCCTGTGCACCGCCACCCTGGTGGCCAGCCAGGCGCCGGACTATATCGCCGCCAACAACTACGTCGGTGGCCTGCTGGCGATCTCGCCGGGCTGGTTCTTCCTGCCGGTGTGCCTGATTGCGGTGATCGGCGGCATGTCCACCGGCACCACGGCGCTGTACGGCACCGGCCTGGACATGTCCAGCGTGTTCCCGCGCCTGCTCAGCCGCGCCGCTGCCACGCTGCTGATCGGCGTGCTGGCCATCGGTTTCATCTTCGTCGGCCGCTTCACCTTCAACCTGGTGCAGAGCGTCTCGACCTTCGCCGTGCTGATCATCACCTGCACCAGCCCCTGGATGGTGATCATGATC
The DNA here is from genome assembly GCF_003940825.1 of Pseudomonas oryziphila. Taxonomy (NCBI): domain Bacteria; kingdom Pseudomonadati; phylum Pseudomonadota; class Gammaproteobacteria; order Pseudomonadales; family Pseudomonadaceae; genus Pseudomonas; species Pseudomonas oryziphila. The sequence goes on from NZ_CP034338.1 coordinate 5,183,227, forward strand.
CTCGGCCTGATCACCCGCCGCGGCTTCTACCACGCCGACGACCTGCAGGTGTTCACCCGTGGCCAGCAAGGCGGCCACTACTGGTTCTGCCACGGCTGGAACTGGCGCGGCATGGGCGCATGGATCCCCAGTGCGCTGGTCGGCCTGTGCTTCGTCAACCTGCCTGGGCAGTTCGTCGGACCACTGGGCGAACTGGCCGGCGGCATCGACCTGAGCCTGCCGGTCACCCTCGGTATCGCCGGCGTGCTGTACCTGATCCTGCTCAACCTGTTCCCTGAACCGGCTGGCGTGTACGGCCCGCAAGGCCCGCGCTGGGTGCGTTGCAAAAGCACGCCGGTGAAGCCCGTGACCACCGCCGAAATGGCCTGACTGGAAACCGACCATGACCACTTCTCACTACATCGACGGCCGCTGGGTCGAAGGCCAGGGCAGCGACTGCATCGTTGTGCAGAACCCCTCCGACGGCCTGCCGTTCGCCGAACTGATGGCCGCCAGCACGGGCCAGGTCGACCAGGCCGTGGCCGCCGCACGCCGTGCGCTGAGCACCTGGAAAACCGTGCCCGCCAGCGAACGCGCCAGCTACCTGCGCGGCTTTGCCGAGCAACTGGGCCAGCGCCGCGACGAGCTGATCGCCTTGCAGATGCGCAACAACGGCAAGCCGCGCCACGAGGCCGAGATCGACCTGGACGACGCCATCGCCACCTTCGCCTACTACGCCGACCTGGCTGAACAGTTGCCGGCGAAAAACCGCGATGTGCCGCTGGCCGCACCGGGCTTTACCGCCCGCACCCGCCTGGAGCCGGTGGGCGTGGTCGGCCTGATCGTGCCGTGGAACTTCCCGCTGGTGACCAGCGCCTGGAAGCTCGCCCCGGCCCTGGCCGCCGGCTGCACCGTAGTGCTCAAGCCTTCGGAAGTGACCCCGCTGATCGAGCAGGCCTATGGCCAGATCGCCGAAGCATTGGGCCTGCCGGCCGGCGTATTGAACATCGTCAACGGCAAGGCCGAGACCGGCGCCGCCCTGAGCGGCCACAACGGCCTGGACAAGCTGTCGTTCACCGGCAGCAACGGCGTCGGCAGCCAGGTGATGCGTGCAGCCGCCGCGCAATGCCGGCCGGTGACCCTGGAGCTGGGCGGCAAGTCGGCCATCGTGGTGTTCGACGATTGCGACGTCGACCAGGCTGTGGAATGGATCGTCGCCGGCATCACCTGGAACGCCGGGCAGATGTGCTCGGCCACCTCGCGCCTGCTGGTGCAGGACGGCATCGCCGATGCGTTGCTGGCGCGCTTGCAGGAGGCGCTGGAGAAGCTGCGCGTCGGCAACCCGCTGAGCGAGGAAGTGGACATGGGGCCGCTGACCAGCCAGGCGCAGTGGCTCAAGGTCGCCAGCTACTTTGCCAAGGCCCGCGAGGAAGGCTTGAAGTGCCTGGCCGGCGGCAAGGCGCTGGACCGCGACGGCTGGTTCGTCAGCCCGACGCTGTATGTGGACGTGCCTGAGAGCAGCCGCCTGTGGGCCGAGGAGATTTTCGGGCCGGTGCTGTGCGCGCGGCGCTTCGATACGGAAGCCGAGGCCATCGTGCAGGCCAACGACAGCCGCTTCGGGCTGGTCGCCACCGTGTGCTCCGCCGACCTGGAACGCGCCGAACGCGTGGCCGATGCGCTGGAGGTGGGGCATGTGTGGATCAACTCGGTGCAGGCGGTGTTCGTCGAGACGTCGTGGGGCGGGACCAAGGGCAGCGGGATTGGCCGCGAGCTCGGGCCTTGGGGGTTGTCGGGGTATTTGTCGGTGAAACATGTGACGCGGTGTTTGGGGTGATTGGGTAGGCGTCCCGTTCAAGGGCTTGGGGAGGCTGGCAGGTGTTCGCCGATGCTTTTTCAGCGCCTGTGAGACCGAGCGCCGCCCGCGCGGCGCATCGCTGGCAAGCCAGCTCCCACATCTGTTTCGGGCCAATCAGTCCTGTGAAAGTACCGGCGCCTGCCTTGGTGCATGCCTTGAGTCATGTGGGGCGGCGGCAACGCCCACACTGCAACCGCGTCGTACCACCAAAGCGGACAGTGATGACCCCGCTGAAGTAACTGGCCCTAAACAAACTGTGGGAGCTGGCTTGCCAGCGATGCGCCGCGCAGGCGGCGCTCGATCTGACAGGCGCTACAAGGGCCGCGGCCGGCACCTGCTGGCCCTCACTCGGTCAACAGCCCTCGTGCCCAGGGCCCCAGAAAGGCCTTTTGCTTTAAGCCGACAGGCGAGTCTCACCGAAGTGCAAGCATCATCGTCTTCGGTGACAGCTGTGGACAGGCTGCGAACCCCGCAGTTTTGGCATAGAAGCGCTCCAGACGCTCATCAAGCGGGTGCACGATCATTGCAACACATCCGACGATCTCGGACGCAACCAGAGCTCTCTCGACAGCGTCCTGCAACAGGTCCGTGGCGACCCCTTGCCCAGCAGCTCTCAGGGTTACGCCCATTCGCCCCAGTACCACCACCGGCAAATCAATTGGGGCATTGCGTCGCACACTTGCGGGAGAACCATGAGCACGCGCCACAGACCCCGTCGAAAGCGTGTAGTAACCGGCCACAATCGACGTGCCCTTGAAGCAGGTGACATACACCACCGCGTGCTTCGCTATCTGCGCCTTGTAAGCCTTTTCACGGAGGTAGCCATTGATCGACGCCTCTCCACAGTCGAACTGACCTAGCTCATGAAAGGCTTCGAGCTTCTGCGGAGCGCTCAGCTCCAGCGCTTCGGCCTTGCCAACAGCTTCTTCACGCATTCATTGCTCCTGATGGGGCTGTCTTCAAGCGCCTGGGTGAATTGATCGAAGGCTTCGTCATCAAGCAGGAACAACCGACGCTCCATCAGTACTTCCTCAGCACGTCGGCAAGCCGCATCGAGCACGAAGCTGGTGCGGTCACCGCCCACAATCTCCACGGCGGCATCGATGAGGTCTCTGCGATGCTCGGCCACTCTCATGTTCAACGGTACGGCCTTGCTCCGATCCTTGATCTGTAAATCGCTCATTGGTGACTCCCAGCCCATCCCACGGGGCACTGAATCGACGAAGGATATCGACCAGACAAAGGCTACTCCGGCGTAACGCAAATGTATAGCCAGATATCAATTTACGTTACGCTTAGACTGCTCATGTCGAGGCTTAGATTGACCTTGCTCGCTTTGGCTTGCACGTCAGGACATTCTGAGATTGGAACCAGTTGCTTCAACTGCGTCACGGCTACAGGGTGCAGGGCGAATGCCTTGCAGCGCTCTTGAGATCGAGCGCCGCCCACGCGGCGCATCGCTTAGGGGCCCTCACCCAATCATCCATCTCCCCCGTGACTTTTCCCCCGCCCCGCAAAGTCCCACCTCCTGGTAGCCCCATAACCACAACACCAGGCCAGCCTTCCATGCACCCTCAACGCACCACCTTGCACAACGAACTGCACGCCCGCCCGTCGCTGTATTTCGACGGCCCGGCCCATGTCTTCCACCTCGCCCTGCTCGGCGGCGACGCGGCCTGCCAGTCGCTGCTGCAACGCTGCTGCCCCGAAGCGCCCGACCCGTACGCGGCCCAAGGCATCACCCAGCTCGACGGCCATCCATTCAAATGGGAACGGCATACCGAGTTCTTCACCCTGACCCTGGTCGTGCCCTGCGCCAGCAGCGACAGCGACTGGCAGGTGCTGCCAGACGTGCTGGCCAAGGCCATCGCCCCGCAGGCAGCGCAGGTGATCAACGCGGTGCAGGTGCTGGTGCGCGATGAACAGGGCCTGGACCTCACTCGCTACGGTTTCAAGGACCCTTGCGGCTCCTGCGTCGGCGGTGGCGATGCCGCGGTATGGAGCGACTTCCGCCTGACCGCCGACGGCAGCAACCGGTTCCTGTTCATCAACCGCCGCCTCAACGCCTACCGCCAGGGCCGCATGATCCGCCGCCTGCTGGAGATCGAGACCTACCGCATGATGGCCTCGCTGACCCTGGACACGGCGAAGACCCTGAGCCACGAACTGGACGCCTTCGACAAGACCCTGGTGAGCCTGTCCGAACGCGGCGCCAGCGCCGCCGGGCATGACTCCAAGGCGTTGCTCGAAGCCATCGCCCTGCTGTCGCGCCAGGTGGTCAGCCGCACGGTGAAGACCCGCCACCGCTTCGGTGCCACCCAGGCCTATGCGCAACTGGTGTTCGAGCGCCTGGGCGAATTGCGCGAAAGCCATGTAGGTGATTGCCAGCGCCTGGGGGTGTTCATCGAGCGGCGCTTCAAGCCGACCGTGCGCTACTGCGCGGCCACCGAACAGCGCCTGGAGCAACTGGCGAAGAACGTGGCCAACCTCGGCGACCTGTTGCAGGCGCGGGTGCAGGTGGAGATGGAAGAACAGAATGCCGGGATCCTGCAAAGCCTCAATGCCCGGGCCGATGCCCAGGTGAAGATCCAGCGGGCGGTGGAAGGCTTGTCGATCATTGCGATCACCTACTACCTGCTGAACCTGTTCAAGCTGCTGTATGGCGGGCTGAATGTACTGGGCGCGGGGCTGGCGGCGCGGGAGGCGTTGCTGGGGATGGCGCCGCCGGTGCTGCTGGTATTGCTGGTGATCTTGCTGCGCATCAGGCGCGCCAAGCAGCACTGAACAAGCCATCGCGGGGCAAGTCGCATCGGCGCACCGCCGCTCCCACGCCAAACTTGTGGCCGCGACGGTGCGTGGGAGCGGGCTTGCCCCGCGATGATCGTTACGCCAGCTCGTCGGCCGGCCGGCCATTCTCCTGCACCAGCACCATGGTCTGCTGCGAGGACAGGGCGATGCCTTCATCGCGCAGGCGCCCGAGGATGGTGAACAGCAGATCACTGCGGGTGCTCGACACTTGCCGCGGCGAAGCCACGTAACCGCTTACGCCAATCACCATGCCACTGCTGGTCAGGTCCTTGAACGTCACCGAACAGGCCGGCGCATCGAGGATCGACTCGTGCTCGTGGTAGGCCGCCAGCAACACTTCGCGCACCTTGGCAGGGTCGGTCTCCAGCGGCAGCGTGAGGGTGATGCCGACCACCCCGAGGGCATTGGCCATGGTCACGTTGCGCACGTTCTGCGAAATGAACTGCGAGTTGGGCACGATCACCGTCGAGCGGTCGGACATCTGGATCTCGGTGGCGCGCACGTTGATGCGGCGGATATCACCCTCCACACCCGCCAGGCTGACCCAGTCGCCCACTTTCACCGGGCGCTCGGTCAGCAGGATCAGGCCGGAGATGAAGTTCTGCACGATCTGCTGCAGGCCAAAACCGATACCGACCGACAGCGCACTGACCACCCAGGTCAGGCTGGTCAGGTTGATGTGCAGGGTGGACATCACCAGCATGGCCAGGAACAGGAAGCCCAGGTAACCCACCAGGGTCACCAGGGAGGCACGCATGCCGGCGTCCATATCGGTTTCGGGCAGCAGGCGATCGCTGAGCCAGCGCTTGACCACGCGAATGGCGAACCAGCCACCGATGAAGATGGCCACGGCCATCAGGATGTCCTGAGGCACGATGTTCAGGTTGCCGAGCACCTTGCCGCCGGTGCCGTCCCAGTCGGCCAGGCTCAGCAGCAGCTCACCCGGGCTGGTGCCCGATGGCATGAATACCAGCAAGGCAGCGGCGAACAGCAGCACAGTGCGGCCGATACCGGCCAGGATGGTGCTGGCCTGGGCCTGGTGGCGCTGTTGCAGGCCCAACGCCGAAGCCAGCGCCAGGCCGCCGGGCTGGCGTGGCGAAAGCAAGGTTTCGCAGAGATCGCCGAACACCGTGACCAGCAGGTAGGCACACACGGTGACCACGCTGATCCACAGCAACTTGGCCGTGAGGAAGTAGGCCAACGTCAGGTAGCCGGCCACCAGCGCCAGCAGGATCGCCACCACCCACACCACGATCACGAACGGGATCAGCCCGGTCAGGCCTTTGGGGCGTTCCAGGCCGTGCTGGCGACGGGCGCGGCGGTAGCACACCAGCGCAGCCACGAACAGCAGCGACACCACCAGCGCGGTCAGGCCGTTGGTGGCCAGGGTCAGCGCCAGGCTGGTACCGATCACGCTGTTGATGCGCTCCATGGTGAGCATCACCATCAGCGTCAGGGCCAGCACCTTGGGGAACCAGCCCAGGGCGCTGGCCACTTCGTCGGCAATCGGCGGCAGGCGCCACGACGGGCGCTGCAGCATCAGCATGGCGCGGCCCAGGCCCGAGATGAAGGCGCTGAACACCACCAGGGTGAGGACATGGTTGGTCAGGCTGGCCAGGTCGGTGCCCAGCTCGGCGCTGCTTTCCAGGCCCCAGCGCAGCAACGACACCGAGCCGGAGATGGTGCCCAGGGTCGCCAGGCTGACGCTCACGGCCAGGGCGCTGCGGCGCAGCCGGCCTTCGGGCAGCCAGCGCACCATGGCATCGGCCAGCAACCGTTCGAGCACCCGGCGCACCAGGGTCCAGACCAGCACTGCGGCCACCAGGGCGCTGATGAACAACCAGCGGTGCTCGGCGCTGAACGCGCTGGCCATGGCGTCGGCGGCCTCTGCGCGCAGGTCGCGCAGGCGGGCCACGTCGTCATCGGTGGGACGGATCAGGCTCGACCAGAACGCCGGGCTCAGCGGGCTGGCGGCGCGGCTGGTGATCTGCGAGTTGAACAGGCTGCGGCGCAGGTTGACGATCTGCGTGGACAGGTCACGGGCCGACTGGGCCAGCGCGGTGGTGTCCTTCTGCTCGGCAAGCACCGCGTTCTTCTGATCGGTCAGTTGCTTGCGCTGGCGGGTCAGGCTCTCGGCCTCTTCCGGCATCGGCGGGCCGAGCACGTTGAGCTGATCGTCCAGGCGCTGCACATCGGCGGCACGCGCGGTGACCAGTACATCGGCCTGACGCTGCACCTGCAGGGCCGATTGGCGCAACTGCGCGAGCAGGTCGTCGTTGGCGTTGCTGGTGACGCCCTGGCGGATCTGGTCGAGCCGTTCGCTCAGCTCTTCCAGGCCAGCGTTCTCGTCCAGCACCTGCTGCTCGGCCACGGCCAGCCGCGACACCGGGGTGACTGGAGCAGCCCAGGCGGGTACGGCCACCCACAGTAGCAGGGCCAAAATCCCCACATAGAATCGGTCAAGGCTGACACGCCTCATCGAATATTCCTCTATACAACTCGACAGGGCGTGAATTCTACGCGGTCCGGCCGCTCAGGAGGGTGCCGTTTCTCGGGCCAGCAGCTGGCGTTTGCGCTCCACCCCCCAACGGTAGCCGCTGAGGTCGCCATCGCGACGCACCACGCGGTGGCAAGGGATGGCCACCGCGATCGCGTTGGCCGCGCAGGCCTGGGCCACGGCGCGCACGGCCTTGGGCGCGCCGATGCGCTCGGCGATGTCGGTGTAGCTGACCCGGCTGCCCGCCGGCACTTCGCGCAAGGCCTGCCAGACCCGCTCCTGGAACGCCGTGCCCTGCACATCCAATGGCAGCGCCAGGCCCAGCGCCGGGGCTTCGACAAAGCCGATAACCTCGGCAACCAGGCGCTCGAAGGCGGCATCGCCACCGATCAGCTGGGCTTTGGGGAATTTGTCCTGCAGGTCCTGGAGCAACGGCTCGGGTTCATCGCCCAACAGGATCGCGCAGATGCCGCGCTCGCTCTGCGCCACCAGGATCGCCCCCAGTGAACACTGGGCGAGGGCAAAGCGGATGGTCGCGCCCTGCCCGCCGGCCCGGTACTCACGGGGGCGCATGCCCAGGCGCTCGGCGGCACTTTCATAGAAGCGGCTGTTGGAGTTGTAGCCGGCGTCATAGATGGCCTCGGTGACACTGCCGGCAGCCTCCAGCCCCTCGCGCAGGCGCCGGGCGCGAAAGGCTGAGGCATAGGCCTTGGGGGTAAGGCCGGTTTCGGCCCTGAACAGGCGGTGCAGATGGAAGGGGCTGAGGTTCAGGTCGGCGCCCAGCTGCTCGAGGTTGGGTGCCGTGTCGCTGGCTTCGATCAGGCGGCAGGCGCGGGCCACCACTTCGCTGCGGCGTACCGCGTGGGTGCCACCTGCACAGCGTTTGCAGGCACGGTAACCGGCCGCCTCGGCTTGCTGGGCGTCATTGAAGAACTCGACGTTCTGGCGTTTGGCCAGGCGCGACGAGCAGGCCGGCTGGCAGTACACGCCGGTGGTGCGCACGGCGTAGACGAAGTGGCCGGTGGCTGCGCTGTCGCGGGTTTGCACGGCGTGCCAGCGCTCGGCGTCGGTGGTGTAGGGGGGGACGAGGATCATGGCGTCGCTCCTTTGATTCGCTGCAGTTACCTTGCCTGGACAGGCAGAGCGCCGAACTCCGATTCTTGCGGTGATTACACCGGCCTCATCGCGGGGCAAGCCCGCTCCCACGAAGGATCGAGATCTGGCGTGGGAGCGGGCTTGCCCCGCGATAGGGCCGATAGCCAGTCATGCGCGCCACAGATACCAGGCCGCCACCGTCCGGTACGGGCTCCACTGCTCCCCCAACACCCGCATTCGTGCAGGCGTCGGTGCCTTCTCCAGGCCCTTCATCCGCCGATACCCCTCGCGCACGCCAAAGTCATCCACCGGCAGGATATCCGAGCGCTCCAGGCTGTAGATCAGCAGCATCTCCACCGTCCAGCGCCCCACCCCGCGCAGCGTCACCAAGCGCTCGATCAGTGCATCATCGGCCAGGGTCAGTGCTTCGTCGCGGCTGGGCACGATGCCGTCCAGGCTGGCCTGGGCAATGCCCTGCAGGGTCGCGGCCTTGCTGGCGGAAAACCCACAGGCCCGCATCGCCTCCGGCGTGACCCGCAGTAATTGCTCGGGCGCAGGAAAGCACTGCCCGGGAAACAACGCCAGCAATCGCCCAAGAATCGCCTCTGCCGCCCGCGCATGCAGCTGCTGGTAGGCAATTGCCCGCACCAGCGCTTCATAGGGTTCACGCCCCGGGGTGGCGGCATGCAGGCAAGGGCCGGTTGCGGCAATGTGCCGCGACCAGTCCGCATCCTGCCCAGCCAGAAACTCGGCGGCGGCCGTGAAGGCACGGGGCGTAAGGTCTGCAAGGATCATCGGGGGGCTCGAACAGGCTGAAAGACTTCAGCCTAGCGCAACCGCTCATCGGCGAAACGCTCAATCTTGCGCATTGAATCGTTGGCATACCATTGATCTGTCTGCGGTGCCCCGCATAGAATTGAGAACAATTCACAATCACATTAACCGGGCAAGGCTCTCCAGACGATGCAGATCCCTGACACGCTGCAACCGGCCGAAGTCGATCTGCTCTATCGCAATCACCACAGCTGGTTGCGCAACTGGCTCAGCGCCCGCACCGGCTGCCGGGACAACGCCGCCGACCTCGCCCAGGACACCTTCGTGCGCCTGCTCAAGGCGCGCCAGGTTTCACCGCTGAAAGCGCCGCGTGCCTACTTGAGCAGCATTGCCCGTGGCCTGATGATCGACCAGTTTCGCCGCCGCGCCCTGGAAATCGCCTACCTCGAAAGCCTGGCCAATCTGCCGGAACTGCAAGCGCCCAGCGAAGAACAGCGCCTGGTCATCCTCGACACCCTCGAACGCCTCGACAACGCCCTGCACAGCCTCAAGCCCCGCGCGCGCCAGGCCTTCCTCATGGCCCAGCTCGACGGCCTGCCCCTGGCCCAGATCGCCCTGCGCCTGGACGTGTCGCGGGCCACGGTCGAGCGCGACCTGGCCAAGGCCCTGGGCGTCTGCTATCGGTTGCGCTATGCCGACCTCTGACCAGCAGCCCACCCAGGCCCAGGTCGACCAGGCCATCGACTGGCTGGTGAAGCTGCGCTACGACAGCCCCGGCCCGCGTGCCCAGCAACAGTTCCAGCTGTGGCTGGCCAGCCACCCGCAACATACCGAGGCCTGGCGACGGGTCAGCGATCTGAGTGACGAACTGGCCAGCCTGCCCGGGGAGTTGAGCCGTCGCACCCTGGAAGGCAGCGAGCGCCAACGCATGAACCGTCGTGACCACCTGAAGCTGCTGTCGGTACTGGCGCTGGGTGGCACGCTTGGCTGGGCGGCGCGCGAGCCGCTGGGGCTGCCGGCACTGCTGGCCGACAGCAGCACCGCCACGGGTGAGCGCCGCGAGCTGCAGGGCAGCGACGGCAGCCGCATCCGCCTCAACACCGCCAGCGCCATCGACCTGCGCTACAGCGCCGACCTGCGCCAGCTGACACTGGTACGTGGCGAGGTCAGCCTGGACAGCAATGGCAGCGACAATCGCCCGTTCCGTATCGCCACCCCCTTCGCCGCCCTGGCCACCCAGGGCGGCCAACTGCTACTGCGCGAAAACGCCCGGGGTCTGCTGCTGGCAGTACGGCGCGGCGACGTGACGCTGTTCCCCGGCTCTGCCGCAGCCCATCAGGTCAAGCCCGGTGAGGTGGTGCAGGTGCTGGCGGCGGGCAGCTATCAACCGGCCACACTGCACGCTGACCCCTGGGGCTGGACCGATGGCGTGCTCAGCGTGCAGCAGATGCCGCTGGGCGAGTTCGTCGCCGAACTGTCGCGCTACCGCCCGGGCCTGCTGCGCTGCGCGCCGGCGGTGGCCGGGCTGAAGGTGTCCGGCACCTACCAGCTGGCCGATACCGATCAGATCCTGCTGCTGATCGCGCGCAACCTGCCGGTGCGCATCGACTACCGCACGCGTTACTGGGTGAGCATCGATGCCGCGTGAAAAAATCGTGAAAATAAATGAGGTGAAATCTCATTCTCGTCCGGCCTGAAGGAACAAAGCCCGCAAAGTGGTCTTCACAACCTTCAGGAGCGCTTCATGATTCGCCCGTGTGCCCCCCGCAACGACACCCTGCGCAACGCCATACGCGGCGCCGCCCTCGGCCTTGGCCTGGCCACCGTCGGCCTGCTGCCGGTACAGGCCAGCGCCGCGCCGGCCAGCCAGAGCCAGCAACGCGACTGGAACATCCCGGCCGGCCCGCTGGCCGTCGCGCTGGACCAGATGGCGCGCCAGGGCGGGCTGAACCTGTCGTTCGACGCCGACAGCCTGAAGGGCAGGACCACCAACGGCGTGCGCGGCCACTATGACAACGCCCAGGCCCTGCAGATCCTGCTGCATGGCAGTGACGTGCAGATGCAGCAGCAAAGCGAGCAGAGTTTCTTGCTGATCCCGGCACTGGACGCCGGTGATGCCTTGCAGCTGGGCGCCACCAGCATCTCCAGCGACCGCCTGGGTGAAACCACCGAGCACAGCGGCTCCTACACCACCGGCGCGGTGACCATCGGCAAGGCCCCACAGAGCATCCGCCACACCCCGCAGTCGGTCACCGTGGTCACCCGCCAGCGTATCGACGACCAGAACATCACCAACCTCACCAATCTGCTGGAGCAGACCCCGGGCGTGGTGGTCAACCTCACCGACAGCGAGCGGGTGCAGTACTTCGCCCGCGGCTACGCGATCGACGCCATCCAGTACGACGGCGCCACCGTGGTGCAGAGCAGCGGTGGCGGTTCGTTCATCCAGAGCGACTCGGCGATCATCGACCGCGCCGAGATCCTGCGGGGCGCTACCGGCATGCTGCGTGGCGCCGGCAACCCATCGGGCACCGTCAACCTGGTGCGCAAGCGCCCTACCTACGAATTCCAGGGCGAAGGCAGCGTCACCCTGGGCACCTGGGATGCCCAGCGCTATGTCGCCGATATCTCCGGGCCACTGACCGAGACCGGCAATGTGCGCGGCCGGGTGATCGCGGTGCACGACGAGAAAGACCACTTCCAGGCGTCGCGCCAGGAGCGCAAGGACGTGCTGTACGGGGTGATGGCGTTCGACCTGAACGACAGCACCACCCTGACCACCGGCCTTGAATGGACCCAGCTCGACGCCACGGGCGCCTGGGGCAACCTGCCCGCCGACTACGACGGCTCGCCATTGCCGTTCGGCCGCAGCACCTACCTGGGCGCCGACTGGAACCGCTGGAACCGCAGCAACCTGCAGACCTTCGCCGAGCTCGAGCACCGCTTCGACAACGACTGGACCCTCAAGCTGATGGCCCAGCGCACCCACTTCGAGCTGGACGACAACGGTTTCAAGCAGACCTACTTCACCCGCGCCACCGGGGCCGCCAACCCCAGCCGCAACCCCTACCTGATGAACTACCAGGTCACCGAGGGCGATGGCGGCGAGAGCCTGCAGAACAACCTCAGCGCCACGCTCAACGGCCCGTTCGACCTGCTCGGCCGCAGCCACGAGCTGATGCTCGGCGTGGAGCGCATCCGCAACGACTCCTATGCCTCGGCCACCAACTTCGTAACCTCCGGGGTGTTCGACATCCGCACCTGGGACCCGAAAACCAGCCTGGCCAACCCGAACATCAACATCACCGCCCACCCGGTGCGCACCCGCACCACCCAGGAAGGAGCCTACGCCACCTGGCGCATCTCCCTGGCCGATCCGCTCACCGCGATCATCGGCGCGCGCGCCAACTGGTATGACTACGAGCAGGAAAACAACACCAAGGCCAATGGCAAATTCAGCGTCGACAACGAGATCGTGCCGTACGCCGCGCTGATCTATGACCTGAACGACAACTTCAGCACCTACGCCAGCTACACCGAGATTTTCAACCCGCAGACCAACACCGACGCCGCAGGCTCAGTGCTCGAACCTGTGACCGGCGAAGCCTACGAGACCGGGATCAAGGGCGAGTTCTACGACGGGCGCCTGAACACCTCGCTGGCGTTCTTCCGCATCTACCAGGTGGGCAACGCGCTGGACGACATCAGCGGCCCCAACCCGTGCCTGCCCAACTACACCAGCGGCTACTGCAAGGTGGCCGCGGGCAAGAACCGCAGCCAGGGCTTCGAGCTGGAGATCTCCGGCGAAGTGCTGCCAGGCTGGAACCTCAGCGGTGGCTACACCTACAACACCACCGAATACCTGAAGGACACCACGGGCAACAACGGCAACCCGATCCGCACCACCGACCCCAAGCGCCTGTTGCGCCTGTTCACCAGCTACCGCCTGCCGGGCGAGCTGCAGGCCTGGACCGTGGGTGGCGGGGTGCAGGCGCAAAGCGACATCTACAACCGCAGCGGCACCGCCGAGGCCTCGCAGTCGGGCTATGCGGTGTACAACGCGATGGTCAACTACCGCTTCAACGACAACTATTCGCTGCAGTTGAACGCCAATAACCTGTTCGACAAGAAGTACTACCGCCAAGTGGCGCCGACGCCGACCGGGTATTACTGGGGGGATCCGCGCAATGTGTCGGTGACCCTGCGCGGCACGTTCTGACTGGCGCTGCCTGAGCGATCGTATTCGCGGCTGAAGCCGCTCCCACAGGGCCTGCGCATGTCCTGTGGGAGCGGCTTCAGCCGCGAAGAGGCCGGCACAAGAGGATCAGTCCGCCACTGCCTCCAACCGCCCCACCCGCCGGTACGCCTGCCGGGCAAAACACACGAACAGCCCGGCCATCAGCGCCAGCGCCATGGGCAAGCCATGGGGCGCCACATCCATCGCCGCGCCACTGACCAACGGCCCGACCAGGCTACCCACGCCCCACAGCAAGCCGACACTGGCATTGGCCGTGACCAGGTCCTGCCCTTTGAAGCGCTGGCCGATCAGCACCAGCGCCAAGGTATAGATGCCGCCCGCCACGGCGCCCAGTACCACCAGCAGCGGCCACAACAGCCAGGTCATCTGCAGCAGCCACGGCAGGCCGATGCCGATGCTCATCGCCACCAACCCGCACACCAGGTGCAGCCCGGTACGCTCGACCCGGTCGGCCAGCCAGCCCAGGGGCAACTGGAAAATCATGTCGCCGGCGAACACCACGGTCACCATCAACGCCGCCACGCCCACGGCAAAACCATGGCTGGTGGCATACACCGGCAGCAGCGACAGCACCACGGCATCGAAGAACGAGAAGAACAGCACCGCCATGCAAAGCGCCGGGGCGACGCGGAAGAAGCCGGCCAGGCCGAAGCTCTTCTCGCCTTCCTCGTGTTCGACATGGTCGTTGGGCACGGTGAACAGGATGCACAGCAGGGCCAGGCCATAGCAGGCGGTGACGATGTAGGTGAGCCACGGGCTGTCGGCGCCGAGCAGCGCCAGCAGCGCCGGCCCCAGCACCTGGAAGCCGGTGAAGCTGGTGGCGTACAGGGCCATGATCTTGCCGCGGTTGTGGTCCGGGCACAGCTCGTTGACCCACGACTCGCCGAGGATGATCGCGATGCCCATGCCGATGCCCAGACCCAGGCGCAGCAGCGCCAGCCACAGCATCGAGTCGAAGGCCCACTCCAGCAGGGCGATGCTCAGGGTGCACAGGCTGAAGCTGAGCAGGTAGATGGTGCGCCGGGTCAGGTGCTTGCAGCAGGCATCGACCATGAACGCCGAGAGCATCATGCCCGCCGCGGGGATCGCCGAAATGATGCCGATCTCCAGGGTTCCCGCCCCGGCCTCGTGCAGGCGCAACGACACCAGCGGCAGGCTCGCCCCAAGGCTGAAACCCACCACCGACACGGCGAACAACAGGCCCGCCAACAAACGCATGTTCATGTACCACTCCTTGCCCGCCGGCGCGCAGGGGCTGTGGCCCTGGCCGGCGGTTGAATCCACTGAAAAATGATCGAACGCAAACGCCCGCCGTCACGCCGGGTAAGGCGCGCAACGCAGGGGCGAGAATCAGTTCAGGGCAAGGTGTGGCGAGAAGGTGAAGGCAAACAGCACGCTGCGCCGACGCTTGAGCACCGTGTCGCTCGGCCACGCGCGGCGCGCTGTCGGGGCGACAGGCTGGCGGGGGGAGCTGAAGACATCGGTACGGCGCATCGCTTGAACTACGCAGGTGGAAGAGTGGAGGCGGCACTCTAGGCCAGGGGTGGGCGTTCCGTCAATCGCGGGGCAAGCCCGCTCCCACTGGCCTTGTGCAAGGCTTTCGTGGGAGCGGGCTTGCCCCGCGATGGCATTCAGCGCTTGCCGGTGGATGGCAGGAACACCGCCAACAACCCGAACAACGGCAAGTACGAGCACACCCCGTACACATATTCGATGCCACGCAGGTCGGCCACATACCCCAGCAGCGCCGCGCCGATGCCGCCGAAGCCGAACATCAAGCCGAAGAAGATCCCAGCGATCATCCCCACATTGCCCGGCACCAGCTCCTGGGCATACACCACGATGGCCGAGAAGGCCGAGGCGAGGATGAAGCCGATCACCACGCTGAGCACGGTGGTCCAGAACAGGTCGGCATAGGGCAGCGCCAGGGTGAACGGCGCCACGCCCAGGATCGAGAACCAGATCACCGCCTTGCGCCCGATACGGTCACCGATCGGCCCGCCGAAGAAGGTGCCGGCGGCCACCGCGCCAAGGAACAGGAACAGGTGCAGTTGGGAGCTGGCCACCGACAGCTGGAACTTCTCGATCAGGTAGAAGGTGAAGTAGCTGGTGAAGCTGGCCATATAGAAGTACTTGGAGAACACCAGCAGGCCCAGCACCAGCAGCGCCATCATCACCCGTTGGCGCGAGATGCCATGGGTGGCCTGCGCCGCCTTGCGCGCCTTGGCCTGGTTGAGGTGTTCCTTGTACCAGCGGCGCAGCATCAGGGTGACGGCGAAGAACAGCAGCCCAGCCACGCCAAACCAGGCCACGTGGCTCTGGCCGAACGGGATGACGATGGCCGCCGCCAGCAGCGGGCCGAACGCGGAACCGGCGTTGCCGCCGACCTGGAAGGTCGACTGGGCCAGGCCGAAGCGCCCGCCCGAGGCCAGCCGGGCAATGCGCGAGGTCTCGGGGTGGAAGGTCGACGAGCCGATGCCCACCAGCGCCGAGGCCAGCAGGATCATCGGGAAGCTGCCGACGAACGCCAGCATGACGATGCCCACCAGGGTGCACAGGGTGCCCAGGGGCAGCAGGTTCGGCGTCGGCCGCTTGTCGGTGAAGAAGCCCACCCAGGGCTGCAGCAGCGAGGCGGTGACCTGGAAGGTCAAAGTGATCAGGCCGATCTGGGCGAAGCTCAGGTTGTAGTTGGCCTTGAGCATCGGGTAGATGGCCGGTAGCACCGACTGGATCAGGTCGTTGATCAGGTGCGCCAGGGCGCAGAAGGTGATGATGCGCATCACCAGCGGGTTGGCCTGGCTGGCCGTGCTGCTGGCGCTGGCGGTTTGGGTGCTGCTGGTGGCCATGGGCTGGATGTCCGTGCGCAGGATGGGATCCGATTATCATGAAACAAATAGATACGAAGCTACCTTTTTATTTTTTTCAGGAGCGCTTCCTGATGTAACGTACTTGTAAATGGTTCTCAATATATTTAGCATCCTCAGGCCTCACCTCCCGTAAACGCTGGGCAAAACTGCCCCGCCCTTGCGAGTAGAACCATCCCATGAGCCCGATGCCCGCCTTGCAGCCACAGCCCGACCCCGAGCAGGAAGCGTTGGACTGGTTCTCGCGCCTGCGCCAGCCCGGCTGTGACGACACGCTGCGTCAGGCCTTCGCCAACTGGTGCCAGGACCCACTCAACGCCAGGGCGTATGCCCAGCTCGAAGCTTACTGGCAGCAACTGCAGGTGCCGGCTGCCCGGCCACGCCCGCGGGTCGCCAAGGCCCGCCGCAGTCGCAGCGGGTTGTATCTGGGGTTGCTGTTCCTGATGCTGCTGGCGACCCTGGCATGGCTCTTCTGGCCACACATGCAGCGCCTGGCCAGCGAGTTGCACACCGGTAGCGGCGAACGGCGCAGCGTGCGCCTGGCCGATGGCTCGACCCTGCACCTGGACAGCGCCAGCGCGATCAACGTCGACTTGCGCGATCGCACCCGCCGGCTGCACCTGGTGCAGGGCCAGATATCCCTGGAAGTGATGCTCGATGGCCGGGCCCTGGAAGTGCAGGTGGATGATGCACGTATCCAGGTGTTCGGCACCCGCCTGCAGATCACCCGCTACAGCGACCATGACGAACTGCTGGTATCGAGTGGCAAGGCCGCCGTCCTGCAGGGCGGCGACCAGCGCATGGTCAGTGCCGGGGAACGGGTGACCTTCACCGACAGCCACATCAACCCGGTGGAAAAGATCGACAGCAAAGCCGCCGATGCCTGGCGCAATGGCCGTTTGCAGGTCAGCCAAAGGCCCCTGGCCGAGGTGCTCGAACGCCTGGCGGCTTATCAGGGGCAACGCGTGTGGCTACTGGATGAAGAGGCCGGCCATCGACGGGTGAGTGGCGATTTCGACCTTGATCACCCTTTGCTGAGCCTGGAACAGCTTGCCCGCGACCAGCAGCTGCGCCTGTACAACGTGCTTGGCCAAGGGCTGATCGTCCGTTGAAGCGAGCTTCCCGGCTAAGTTTTTGAAAGGTTGGCAATTTTTTTTAAAAACGTTGTTGACAGGATCGCGATTCGAGCTAATAATGCGCGCCAAGTTGGCTACATAGCTCAGTTGGTTAGAGCATAGCATTCATAATGCTGGGGTCCGGGGTTCAAGTCCCTGTGTAGCCACCACCTTCTAAAAGGGCTTATCGAAAGATAAGCCCTTTTTCTTTGCCTGCGAAAAAGCTACCTCACCCCCGCCACCACCACGGCCAACCCAAGGCCAATCAAAGCCACGCCGATGACCCGATCGACGATGCGCTGGCGCTCGATCATCGCGGCGCGCAGGCCCGCACTGGAGAAGAATACCGCCACCAGGCTGAACCACGCCCAGTGAGCGAGCGACATGAACGCCCCATAGGCGAAGTCCAGCGCCAGCGGGCTACCAGGCTGAACCACCTGGGTGTAGGCACTGACCACGAAGAGCATGGTCTTGGGGTTGAGCGCATTGGTGAGAAAGCCCGTGCGCAGCGCCTTGATGACACCGCCGTCACCACCATCCTGCCCACCTCCCAGGCTGATGCGCGTGGTATTGGTCAGCGACTTGTAGCCCAGGTACACCAGGTAACCCGCCCCCACCACCTTCATCGCCAGGAACAGCACCGGGCTGTGGCTGATGATCACGGCGATACCGAGCACGGTGTACAGCACATGCACCTGCACCCCCATGGCGATACCCAGCGCAGCAGCCAGGCCTGACTTGCGGCCCTGTGCATAACTGCTGCGGGTGACCATGGCGAAGTCGGCGCCTGGGCTGATGACAGCCAGGAGGGTGAAGAGAGCGACGGCGATGAGTTCGTTCACGAACAGGTTTCCTCGATGAAAGTTCACAGAAGATGGGATTATCCTGTTGCCTCGAACGAGTAAAAATCGATTTAAAGTGACGCCAATCTGCTAGTTTTACTCACCTATTTGCATGTAATCGACCGGATGCTGCATTTCGTGGGAGCGGGCTTGCCCCGCGATAGCGCCGGCACAGGACAGCACATGAAACTGCCCCCACTGACCGCCTTTCGATACTTCGACCTCGCCGCCCGCAGCGAAAGCTTCGTGCGCGCCGCCGAGCAGCTGCACGTCACCCACGGCGCCGTCAGCCGCCAGGTTCGCCTGCTGGAGGAAAGCCTTGGGGTGGAGCTGTTCGAGCGACGCAACCGAGCGGTGTTCCTGACCAGCGCCGGCCGCGAGCTGCACGGCACCACCCAGGCGATCTTCGAGCAGCTGGAGAGCACCGTGCAGCGCCTGCAGCAGCAAACCGACGACAAGGTGCTGGTGGTCTCCTGCGAGCCGACCATCGCCATGCGCTGGCTGATCCCGCGCCTGCCGCGCTTGCACGCCGCGCACCCTGACCTGCAACTGCACCTGGTGGCGGCGGGTGGCCCGGTGGATTTCGCCCGCGCAGGCGTGGACATGGCCCTGCGCCGGGACGACTTCCACTGGGACCGCCGGCTGTACAGCCTGAAGATCTGCGATGAATGGATCGGCCCAGTGTCCGCCGCAGGCCTTGAAAGCCATCGCCTACTCCACAGCAAGACGCGCCCGGATGCCTGGTCGACCTGGCTGCGCCTGAGCGGTCACCCTGCCGAACACCAGGAGCGCAGCGACTTCGAGCACTTCTACCTGTCGATCCAGGCTGCCAGCGCCGGCCTGGGGCTGGCCATGGCCTCGGCGCTGATGGTCGGCGACGAGCTGGACAACGGCCAGCTACAAGCGCCCTTCGGCTTCCTGCGCGACGGCTCCATCTACCATCTGCTCAGCCCGCACCCTTTGGACGACGGCAGCAAGCGCCAGCGCTTCGCGCAGTGGGTCGGCGCCGAATGCCAGGCGCACCTGGCTCACCTCGGTTTGCTGCAGAACGATGACCCGGCACCACCATCACCGCCCCAGGTACGGTAACCGGCCGTATCGATGTGAATGCGCCCTGACGGATAGCGCCCGAGCCCCATGCTCCAGGCTTGGCCGTGCTGCTGCCAGAAGCTGCACAGCGGATTGGGGTCGGCCCCGGCCGGCAGCAGCAGGTCTACGGCGAAGGCGCGCATATGGGCACTGCTCGGCGCACCGCCGGCGCAGGCATTGAGGCTCGGATCGCGATAGGCCGAGACCACCTCGAACTGGCGCAGGATGCCCTGCTCGTCCAGCGTTTTGATCAGTGACAGCGTCGAGCGCACCGCCGGCCAGTGGCTGGCCGGCGGCACCGCGAACGGCGAGGCGCGGCACTGGCGCCAATCCGAGGCCGAGCGCAACAACTGATGGATCGGCACCACCCCGTACAACCGCGCATCCACCAGCATTTCCCGGAACCTGCGGTTTTCGTGATCCCCCGCCCATTGAGCGAACATCCACACATCGCGCTCGTCGGCCTGGGCTACGCCCATGCAGGAAAGCACCCCCGCCAATAGCCATGCCTTGCCGCTTTTCATCGCCCCACCTCTTCATCCACCATGGGCGCGCCCGCCGTCCTGGCGGCCACTGACATGGAGTTAAGCATGCACAAGATTGCTCTATCGGGCCTGGCCGCCCTCGCCTTCAGCGGCCTGGCACTGGCCGACGCGCAGATCGAACTGGGCGACACCCAGCGTGTCACCCGACTGTTCGCCTACCCCAACAACTGCAACGTGATCTGCTACCGCGACTGGACCTTGGAAAAAACCGTCGAGCACTACCTCACCCAGAGCGTGCAACGCGACGGCTATGCCAACGCCAAGGTCACGGTGAGCCGCGACAATCACAAGTTGCACGCCAGCATCACGGGCGTGCCGAGCGGCTATACCGAGCCTTTGCGCAAGCTGCTCGACAGCGGTGAACTGGCCTACCAAGGCGCCACCCGCCTCAACCAGAAAGGCGGCTGGGACTACAACTGGTACCTGTTCCTGCCGCTGGGCATGGCCCTGGAGAACCGCCGCAGCATCGAGCTGCTGCACTTCCCGCCGGACTACTCGCTGACCCGCTACCAGGACTACCTGAAGTCCAACACCACCGACCGCTGGGCAGACCTGCTCACCTACAACGGCATCGACGCCAGCCAGACCCCGGCCTACCAGACCATCGTCGATATCGCGCCGATCGCCGCGCCGTCCGATGCCGGCAAGGCTCTCGAAGGGATCTACGACTATTTCCGTGACTACCAGGTGAACATGGTCAAGCAGATGACCGTCACCCATGCCGGCCAAGCGCTGCCGATGGTCGCCTTCGGCGCACCGGTGCGCGCCTGGATCCAGCAGCAGTACGGGCCGAAGGTGAACGTGCTGGGCCTGGTCAGCATCACCCCCACAGCCAATGGCGCCAAGGTGCCGGTGCTGGGCGCCAACCACCCCAGCGCCATCTGGTACGCCGCCGACCCGAAAAGCTACGGCGGCGACCAGGACAAGGCCGACGCCGCCGGCCTGAAGATGATGGGCCAGGACCTCTCCGCCGCCTGCTGGCAGGCCGGCATGGGCCGCAACCCGCAGGCTGACGCCAAGCTCACCCTGGACGCTTGCAGCACCAAGTGGCAGGTAACCCAGAAGAAGCAGACCTGCGAGCTGTTCTACCGCACCATCCGCAACATGACGCCGGAGCAGGCGGCAGCCAAGTGCAATACCGGTGCGGTGACGCGCAGTTTGCGGGATTTGCGTAAACCCATCGATATCCCGCAATCGCTTTAGCGCCAGGAAATGCACAGCAACAATCCTGGGATGCTCAGGCGCGGGTCTTTGAGTGATCATCCCCAAGCCGATTGCTTGCTGGTGTGCCCGCTTGACTGTCAAGGTTGAGGTGGCATACTCATTCTCACCACTCAACCCCGTACGCGATGATTCAGTTCGTCGGCTGTTGGGGTGAAAAAACCGGCCCTTGGGCCGGTTTTTTCGTTTCAAGGGAATGGAACCTTGCGTACCGCCTGCTTCGTTGATGGATACAACGTCTTTTACGGCCTGGTCGCCGGCACCCGCTACAAATGGCTCGACCTGCCTGCGCTACTGGCTCACATCCTGCGCACGGAACAACCAGGCAGCCTGCTGAGCGCGATCAACTTCTACACCTCGGGCGTAAAGCCATCTTTGGCAAGCCGTGGCCGGCTGTCGAAGGAGGCCCAGGACACCTACCTGCGAGCCCTGATTGCGCGCAACGTATCGGTCTTTTATGGCCGCCATCAACTCGAACCACGCAACGCCCCGCGCTTCATCGACAAAAAAACGCCACCTTCCCGAGTCGATCAGGTCGCCATCTGGAAACTCGAAGAAAAGGAAACCGACGTTCGCATTGCCTTGAGCATGTACCGGCTGGCCGCCCGGCAAGCACACTTGCCGACCGAGCAGCGAGTGAGGCAGATAGTCCTGGTGTCCGCAGACACGGACATGACGCCAGCCCTGCAGGCTTTGCGCGAAGACTTCCCTGAGATCTGCCTGGGCGTGGTGCTCCCGCACCGAGAGGGGATGAAACGTATACCGCCGGGCTCACTCAGAAACCACTGCAGCTGGATGCGTCAGCTTGTGACGAATGAAGAGCTTGCCTGTCACCAGTTCCCTGAACGGGTTGCCACTCTCAAGAAGCCGGCTATCAAACCGGCATACTGGTAACCCATCAGTCCTCGAGCAGGGTACAAGCCATCACCAGCGCATCTTCACGCCCACCCGCCACCGGGTAGTAGTCGCGCCGCCGGCCGATTTCGTTGAAGCCGTAACGCTCGTACAGCCGATAGGCCGACTGGTTGCTGGCACGCACTTCAAGGAAACACTCACGGCCATTGAGCTGGTAGGCCCGTGCCATCAGGTGCTCGAGCAGGCGCAGACCCATGCCACGGCCCTGGCTCTCTGGCTTGACGGTGATATTGAGCAGGTGCGCCTCGTCGATGATCACGTTGATCACGCCATGGCCGATCTGCTGCTGACCATCGAACATCAGCCACACTTCGTACGACTTCAGCGCATCCTGGAAGATGCCGCGGGTCCAGGGGTGGCTGAAGGCTGCGTATTCGATCTTCAACACGGCATCCAGATCCGCCTCGGTCATCGGGCGGAAACTGATCGACTCACTCATTCAACGCTCTTCCAGCGCGCCATCAGCTGGCGCATGGCTTTCCAGACGTCCGCCTTGCGCTGCGGCTCGTCCATCAACAGTTCAAGGCCGGGCAAGGCCCAGGCATCGCCGAGCAGGTCGACCTTGAGTTCTTGGTAATAGGCCTCGGCGTCGGCCTGGCCGGCAAAGCGAATGGCAGGCAGGCCGATCAGCCACAGGCAGCTGCTGGGCGCCTCTTCCAGGCGTGCGGCGATGAAGCCCTGGACGAAGTCGCGGGCAGCGTCCGGCCCTTGATCCATGTTGCCGCGCATCAGCAGTGGCCAGCGCACCGGCTCGCCGATGATCTGCGGGGCGTCCGGCAGGCCGGCGGCGCGCAGCATGTCCTTGAGCAGCAGGTACGACGGGTCGCGGCTCTGGAAGGGTTGACCGGTGGCCAGTTCCACCAGCAGCAGGCAGCTGCCGGCGCGCAGCAGCTGCAAGGCAAAGCGCGGTGGTGGCACTGGGGCGGGACGCGCCACGGGGGCCTCTACCTCGGCTTCGACCGGCTTGGCGACCGGCTTCGGCATGCTGCCAGGGCGCGGGATCTCGATTTTCGGCCGCTCTGCCCGCGGCTGGGGCGCCACCGGCGCTTCCCGGGGCGCGGGCGCCGACGGCCGCACCTCGAAGTCGATATCCTCGACCGGCGCCAGCGGCAACAGCAGTTCCGGGCGCGACGGCGCGGCGAACGGCAGTTCGGCACGCGGCAGCCAATGCACCACTTGCATGGCGGAAAGGTAGGCGCGGCGGCGGGGTTCGGTCAGCAAGGCTCGGGGGTCCGGGGTTCGAAACGTCGCACATTCTAACGTTGTTGGCCGGGCTGTGCCGCAACTGGTCGGCGGATTTTTGTCAGCTGTGACGCCCCCCTTCGCAGGACAAGCCCGCGCCTACAGATTTCGCGGGCCCTGTAGGAGCGGGCTTGCCCCGCGAAAAGGCCAGCGAATCCCCTACAGCTGACAAGGTTATCCCCCATTGCAGACCAAGGGGTGAAATCCTCCCCCCCGTATGCAGTACAATCGCCCCTTTTATTTGGCAACGAGTCGACCCGCCAATGATCGAACCCAAGCGCGTCCTGCGCGCCCTAGCCGAACACTGGGCCTTGATCGAGCCGCTGTGCGAGCGCTTCGACCAGGGCACCCTGAGCCTGATCGAACTGCGCCAGCAGTTGGCCCGCCAACAGGTGGAAAGCACGCCGCAGGACATCACCCAGCTGCTCGACGTGTGGATCCGCCTGGACATCCTGGTCCCGGTGGCCAAGAGCCCGAACCGTTTCGAGCTCAACGCGCAGATCCACGACTTCCTCGCCTACCTGCGCCGCGAGCACCGGCTGGGCCTGTGCCTGGAAATCGAAGCCTACCTGCGCCACCTGGAGCGCCTGGCTGGGCATATCCAGGACGCCTTCGACAACCGCGACAGCGACGACCTGGCGCGCCAGCTGCGCTTGCTCGACATGCGCGTGCGCGACGTGCTGAAGAAACTCGACAACGACGAGCAGGCGCTGGTAGCCGTGGCCGAACGGGCCAAGACCAGCAACCGGCAGATCCCGCTGCGCCAGCGCTACGCCGAAGTGCTGGCGACCTGGGACGAATACGTCGAACCGATGATCCAGCTGGTCAACGCCGACGGCGCCTTCGAGCAGGGCGTGCGCAAGGTCGAGACTGTGCTGCTGCGCCTCCTGGGCGAGCAGGCGCGCCTGGGCCACCTGGTCGACGACGAC
The DNA here is from genome assembly GCF_003940825.1 of Pseudomonas oryziphila. NCBI lineage: Bacteria > Pseudomonadati > Pseudomonadota > Gammaproteobacteria > Pseudomonadales > Pseudomonadaceae > Pseudomonas > Pseudomonas oryziphila. The sequence goes on from NZ_CP034338.1 coordinate 5,207,255, forward strand.
ATGCTGCTGCGCACCCACGCGCGCATCCTCGAGATGCAGACCAGCGCCCAGCTCACCCTGCGCCACGCCCGCGAACTGCTGCTGCCGCTGCGCGAAGAAGCCCGCCGGCACAACGCCGTGACCCGTGGCGCCGCGCTGGCCTTGTCGGTGATCCGCAAGAAGGGCATCGACGCCGTGCCGCAAGCGGCCATGCCGATGTTCACCCGCCCGCAGAGCACCTTCCTGGGCAGCGCCAGCCAGGTCGAAGCCTATGTCTATGCCCTGGCCCGTTTCGAGCCCAAGCCTGCGCGCTTCCCCAAGGCGCACAAGACCCAGAAGGGGCCGCTGCCCCGCGCCCCGCGCACGGTCAAGGAAATGCTCGAGCGCTGCGAGGACGCCCTGCCGCTGCCGGACCTGATGGTCTGGCTGCTGGAGCAGGAACCCGAGGGCGCCACCGACGAACTGCTGTACTGGTTCTCGCGCCTGTCGCGCGAGAAGCGCTTCGCCCGCCAGCGCCTCGATCGCCAGGAATACATCACCCGCGAACACCTGGTCAGCCTGCGCTCCTTCGCCCTGACGTCCAGCCGCGAAAACAAGCCGGCCACCACGACCGAATCCACCGCGAGCCCCGCCCATGCATCTTGATCTTTCCGAACTGTCCCAGCTCGCGCCGATCTTCCGCGAGCTGTTCAAGGGCTTCCACGTCAGCCGCCGCGACCCGGAGCTGTACGCCCAACTGTCGAATTTCCAGGACCAGTACCGCACCCTGTTCAAGGCCCTCGGTTTCGAGCTGGTCTGCGACACCCGCGGTTTCTACTACTTCGTCCCCGAGCAGGCCGCCGCGCAAGTCAACAAGACCGCCCAGCGCCTGTCGCTGTTCACCTTCATCCTGGTCGAGCACCTGGCCGACCAGGGCCGTGACCCGATGGCCGTGCTCGACGGCGGCAGCATCGGCCGCGACGAATTGCCGTCGCTTTTGGACAAGTACCGCGACCTGTTCTTCCAGGCCGAAGTGCAGACCGTCGAAGAGCTGGAAGAGAAGATCCTGCGCCGCATGACCCAACTGGGTTTTGCCCACGAAGAGGGTGGCATCTACCGCTTCCTGCCGCCGATGCACCGTTTCCTCGACGTGTGCCTGTCGGTGCAGCAGGACCGCGACCTCGCCGCCACCCTGCACAGCGACCTGCCACTGCCGATCCCGGTACTGGTGGTGGAAGAGACGCCCGAAGAACTCAACCGCACCGACGACCCGCTCGACCTCACGCCGTTCGACGGCCAGGAGAGCGAAGAGGAAGCCCTGGCCCGGGCCATCCGCGAAGAGCAACAGGAGATTGACGCATGAGCCAGGAACGCTACGGCATCCGCCGCTTCGCACTGCTCAACACCGCCGGCTACAGCCTCGGCCTGTTCCCCCTGGAACACCCGCTGTCGGTCTATGGCGCCAACAACCTGGGTAAATCGGCGTCGATCAACGCCCTGCAGTTCCCGATCCTGGCGCGCATGTCGGACATGAGCTTCGGCAAGTACAGCCTGGAACAGTCGCGGCGCTTCTACTTCGCCAGCGACACCAGCTACATCCTTTGCGAGCTGAACCTGCCCCACGGCCCGCATGTGATCGGCGTGGTCGGCCGCGGCCCGGGCGGCGGCTTCGGCCACCAGTTCTTCGCCTACCAGGGCGAGCTGGACCTGGCCCACTACCAGAAAGACGACACCTGCCTGCGCCAGAAAGAGCTGTTCACCAACCTCGAGCGCAACGGCCTGAAAGCCTACGAGCTCAAGCCGGATGAACTGCGTCGGCTGCTGGTCGGCGGCCACACCTCGGTGCCGCTGGACCTCACCCTGATCCCGCTGCGTTCGACCAGCGAGCAGAGCCTGAAGACCTTCCGCGCGCTGTTCATCAACCTGCTGCACATGCGCGAGATCACTGCGGCCAAGCTCAAGCAGCTGTTCCTCGACGCCTTCGAACACAGCCTGCGCTCGGGCAGCGTCGACTACATCGCCGCCTGCGAAGAGGCCTTCCGCGACGTGCGCCGCATGGAGGGCGACTACAACGCCCTGGTGGCCGCAGGCCCACTGGTCGAGGCCCTGGCCGGCGGCGTGGCCCAGCGCGACATCCTGCGCGGCAAGCTGCACCGCATTTCGCCCCTGCTCGACAACCTGCTGGGCACCTGGCAGGAATACGCCATGGCGCGCAAGGAAGAGCTGGTCATCCAGTCCGAGCACTACCGCGGCGAGCAGGACCGCCTGCAGAACGACCAGCGCGGCGGCACCCAGGAGCTGATGCGCCTGGAGCGCGAGATCACCGGCATCCAGCGCTGGCTGGGTGAGCTGTCGGTGCTCAAGCACCGCTTTGCCCTGGTCACCGACGTCAAGACCCTGGAACAGCAACTGCTGGCCGCCAAGGACGCCCACGACGAACTGGCCGGCGCCCTGGCCCAGTCGCGGCAGTTCTCCGCCGAAGACCTCGACGAGCGCGTGCGCGACCTCGAGAAGCGCGTGAAAGCGGTCAAGCTGCAACTCGACCACGCCGACAACAACAGCTACGCCCGCCTGCGCGAAGAGTTCTCCCAGCAGGACGTCGACCGCCTGATGCGCCTGTTCAACGGCGCGCTGTTCAGCCTGCCGCTGGGCGAACGCGGCATCGAACTGGATGACAGCGATATCTGGGTCAAGACCCTGGAAGGCGTGCTTGACCGCTTCAAGGGCGAGCGCTTCGAAGTGCCGGGCCTGTCCATCGATATCTCGCACATCGACCCGCCCGCGCTGCAGGCCCTGGCCGACCGCGCCGCCCTGCGCGACCAGAAGGAACGCCTGGATAAAGAGCTCAAGCAGCTCAAGACCCAGCAGGCCGTCGCCCTCGACCGCGCCGCCAGCAAGGCACAGACCGAAGCGCTGTACCAGCAGGTGCTGGATGCGCAGAAGGCCCTGGAAGATTTCCGCCGCGCCGAGACCCTGGCCGCCGAAGAGCCGGAGAAGATGGAGCAACTGAGCCAGCTGGAAGCGGCCCAGGACGAGCTCAAGCGCTCCAGCGACGCCTTCACCGAACGCGTCCAGCAGCTCTCCGCCAAGCTGCAGCTGGTAGGCCGGCAGATCGCCGACCTGGAAGCCAAGCAGCGCACCCTGGAGGACGCCCTGCGCCGTCGCCAGTTGCTGCCGGCCGACCTGCCCTTCGGTACGCCGTTCATGGAAGCGATCGACGACTCCATGGACAACCTGCTGCCGCTGCTCAACGACTACCAGGACAGCTGGCAGGCGCTGCAGCGCGTGGACAACCAGATCGAGGCGCTGTACGCCCAGGTACGCCTCAAGGGCGTGGCCAAGTTTGACAGCGAAGACGACATGGAGCGCCGCCTGCAGCTGCTGATCAACGCCTACTCGCACCGTACCGAGGAAGCGCTGACGCTGGCCAAGGCGCGCCGCGCGGCGGTCACCGACATCGCCCGGACCCTGCGCAACATCCGCAGCGACTACGACAGCCTGGAACACCAGCTGGCGCTGTTCAACCGCGAGATCAACAAGCGCCAGGTATCCAACCTGGAAAGCTTCCGCGTGGTGCTGGCGCCGAACAAGGAAGCGCTCAAGCACATCGACCAGATCATCCACAGCGCCGGCCAGTACGAGGAAGGCGAGACCCTGTCGGTGTTCGACCTGACCCAGAACAGCGACCAGGATCACAAGAACGAAGAGGCCAAGGAATACCTGGCGCGGCTGGTGGCGGCCAACCACAACCAGCTGGGCCTGAAGGACCTGTTCGAACTGGCGTTCGAGATCACCAAGATCAACAGCCAGCCGGTGATCCACGCCGACATCGACGGCGCCGCCTCCAACGGCACCACCATGACCATCAAGGCGCTGACCAACATGTACCTGTTGCTGCACCTGATGGACCGCGACCTGGCCGGGCGCATTCGCCTGCCGTACTACCTGGACGAGGCGGCGGACATCGACGAACGCAACCAGGCCGCGCTGCTGGAAACCAGCCAGCAGCTGGGCTTCGTGCCGATCCTGGCGAGCGTGAAGCCGCAGGTGTCGGCGCGGGTGGCGATCGATCTGGAAGGCGGTAGCGGGCCGAATGGCATCTACATCGACGAGGCGGACTGGAAATACATCAGCCGTCGCGATGAGGTGAAGGCCATCGTGCGTGAGGATGAGGCCGAGGAACTGGCCTGATTCAGACAGCAGAAAGCATCGCGGGGCAAGCCCGCTCCCACGCCATGAGTGCTTGGCGTGGGAGCGGGCTTACCCCGCGATCATTTCAACTGGCTGTTACTGTTGTGCCCAAGGCAGAATCGGAATCGCCGTCACTGCATTCTGCGGGCTGCCTTCGATCACGCGGTCGCTGTACACCAGGTACACCAGCGTATTGCGCTTCTTGTCGAGGAAACGCACCACCTGCATGGTCTTGAACACCAGCGAGGTGCGCTCCTTGAACACCTCCTCGCCGTCCTTCAATTCATCCTTGAACTGGATCGGCCCGACCTGACGGCAGGCGATCGACGCTTCGGCACGGTCCTCGGCCAGGCCCAGCCCACCTTTCAGGCCGCCGGTCTTGGCCCGCGACAGGTAGCAGGTCACGCCCTCGACCTTGGGGTCGTCAAAGGCTTCGACGACGATACGGTCGTTGGGCCCGACGAACTTGAACACGGTGGACACCTGGCCGATCTCCTCGGCCCCGGCCAGCATCGGCAGCGCCAGGGCTGCCACGGCAATCATCCTTTTCAGCACGTTCGCTTCCTCAGACCAGAACCAGGTTGTCGCGGTGCACCAGCTCAGGCTCGGCGCTGTAGCCCAGCACGCTTTCGATGGCATCGGACGGCTGGCCGATGATCTTCTGTGCTTCCAGCGCGCTGTAGTTGGCCAGGCCACGGGCCACTTCCAGGCCATCCGGGCCGACGCAGACCACCATCTCGCCACGACGGAAACTGCCCTGCACGGTCTTCACGCCGACCGGCAGCAGGCTCTTGTTGGCTTGGCGCAGGGCCTGCACGGCACCGTCATCCAGCACCAGGGTGCCACGGGTCTGCAAGTGGCCGGCCAGCCACTGCTTGCGCGCGGCCAGCATGCCGCGCTCGGGCGACAGCAGGGTACCCAGGCGCTCGCCGGCCTTCAGGCGGTCCAGAACGCGCTCGATACGGCCACCGATGATGATGGTGTGCGCACCGGAACGGGCAGCCAGGCGCGCGGCGCGCAGCTTGGTCTGCATGCCGCCACGGCCCAGGGCACCACCGGTACCGCCGGCCACGGCGTCGAGCGAGGGGTCGTCGGCACGGGCTTCGTAAATAAGCTGGGCTTCGGGGTTGTTGCGCGGGTCGGCGTCGAACATGCCGTCGCGGTCGGTAAGGATCACCAGCAGGTCGGCCTCGACCAGGTTGGCCACCAGCGCGGCCAGGGTGTCGTTGTCGCCGAAGCGGATCTCGTCGGTGACCACGGTGTCGTTCTCGTTGATCACCGGCACCACGCCCAGGTCGACCAGGGTGCGCAGGGTGCTGCGCGCGTTCAGGTAACGCTTGCGGTCGGAAAGGTCGTCATGGGTCAGCAGGATCTGTGCGGTGTGCTTGCCGTGCTCGCCGAAGCTCGATTCCCAGGCCTGCACCAGGCGCATCTGACCGAGCGCGGCAGCGGCCTGCAGCTCGTTCATCGCGCTCGGTCGGGAGGTCCAGCCCAACTGGCTCATGCCGGCGGCCACGGCCCCGGAGGAGACCAGCACCAGTTCCACGCCTGCTTCACGCAGGGCCACCATCTGCTCGACCCACACCGCCATGGCGCCACGGTCCAGGCCCTTGCCATCGGCAGTCAGCAGCGCGCTGCCGATCTTCACGACCCAGCGCTTGGCGCCAGTCACCTTGCTTCGCATCTTCTCTTCCAACCTATGTCGAATCTGTAGATACCTGAGATACAAAAACGCCGCTCCAGAGAGCGGCGTTCAGTGTACTGCAACCGATCAGTCGCGCACGTAAATGATTTCCGGGCCGTCTTCGTCGTCCTCGAAATCATCATCCCAGCCGTCATCGTCGCCGATGTCGTGCACGCTCTTGACACCGGTACGGCGCAGGGTACGCGCGTCATCCAGGGCCTGCAGCTGGGCACGGGCCTCGTCTTCGATGCGCTGGTCGAGGTCGGCCAGCTCTTCGGCGTAGGCCGGGTCGTTGGCCAGACGGTCGGCGCGGTCTTCGAGGTAGCGCATCAGGTCGTGGCTGAGCTTCTCGGTGCCTTGCTTGGAGATCGCCGAGATCACGTACACCGGGCCTTCCCACTGCAGGCGCTCGACCACTTCCTTGACCCGCTCGTCGCGCTCGTCGTCCATGACCATGTCGGCCTTGTTCAGCACCAGCCAGCGCTCACGCTCGGCCAGCGACGGGCTGAAGCGGGTCAGCTCGTTGACGATCACTTCGGCGGCATCGGCCGGGCTGCTTTCGTCCAGCGGCGCCATGTCGACCAGGTGCAGCAGCACGCGGGTACGGGCCAGGTGCTTGAGGAAGCGGATACCCAGGCCGGCACCGTCGGAGGCGCCTTCGATCAGGCCGGGAATATCGGCGATGACGAAGCTCTTCCAGCGGTCGACGCTGACCACGCCCAGGTTCGGCACCAGGGTGGTGAACGGGTAGTCGGCGACTTTCGGCTTGGCGGCCGATACCGAGCGGATGAAGGTGCTCTTGCCGGCATTCGGCAGGCCCAGCAGGCCGACGTCGGCCAGCACTTTCATTTCCATCTTCAGGTCGCGCTGGTCACCCGGCTTGCCTGGGGTGGTCTGGCGTGGCGCACGGTTGGTGCTGGACTTGAAGCGGGTGTTGCCCAGGCCGTGCCAGCCGCCCTGGGCGACCATCAGTTTCTGGCCCGGGGTGATCAGGTCGCCGATGACTTCCTGGGTGGAGGCGTCGATCACGGTGGTGCCGACCGGCACGCGCAGGAACAGGTCGTCGCCCTTCTTGCCGGTGCAGTCGGTGCTGCCGCCGTTGGAGCCGCGCTGGGCTTCGTGATGACGGGTGTAACGGTAATCGACGAGGGTGTTGAGGTTCTCGTCGGCCACCATGTACACCGAGCCGCCGTCGCCACCGTCACCGCCGTTGGGGCCGCCGTTCTCGATGAATTTCTCGCGGCGGAAGCTCATGCAACCGTTACCGCCGTCACCGGCTTTTACCCGGATCGATACTTCGTCAACAAACTTCATTCAAAACCGCCTCTCGTCGAATGACGAGTCGAAAACCAGAAAACCTGAGGCTCTTGCAAAAATGAGCGCGGCGGCCCCGCACGACCAGAAACCAACGCCAGCAGCCCAAACAAACAGCTTTGCAAGAGGCTCAACACAAACGAAAAAGCCCCGTCGCATGACGGGGCTTCTGGAGCGACGTCGCGATTAAGCGGCGACGATGCTCACGTAACGGCGGTTGAACTCGCCTTTCTTCTCGAACTTGATCACGCCTTCGATCTTGGCGAACAGGGTGTGATCCTTGCCCATGCCAACGCCGTAGCCGGCGTGGAACTGGGTGCCGCGCTGACGGACGATGATGTTGCCGGCCTTGACGACCTGGCTGCCATACATCTTCACGCCAAGGCGTTTCGATTCTGAGTCGCGACCGTTACGGGTACTACCACCAGCCTTCTTGTGAGCCATGGTTCAATTCTCCAAATAAATTCAGGGGATCTAGGGGATTAAGCCTGGATGCCGGTGATTTTGATCTCGGTGAACCACTGGCGGTGGCCCATGCGCTTCATGTGGTGCTTACGACGACGGAACTTGATGATACGAACCTTGTCGTGACGGCCTTGCGAAATCACTTCGGCCACAACTTTGGCACCAGCGACAACTGGAGCACCGATGGTGACTTCTTCACCGTTGGCGACCAGCAGAACGCGATCGAAGGTCACGGATTCGCCAGTGGCGACTTCCAGTTTTTCGATCTTGAGGAATTCACCTTCAGCGACTTTGTACTGCTTGCCGCCGGTAACGATTACTGCGTAAGACATGGTATTTCTCCGATAATCCTGCTCACCCAGCGCTTTATATGATGAGTATTGGCTGGCATGGCTGCATGGGGCTGGAACGGCCCGGTGCAATTGCGTAAGGCAGGTGCTGCCCAGGAAGTTAGGGTGCGCGATTGTACGCAACCGCAGAAATGCTTGCAAGTACTGGCCAGGGCCCACGGGCACCGCGCCTTGACACACCGATACCCGCGACCTAGCATGCCGCGCAACCTCAATGGAGCAGCCGATGCAACCCCAATCCTTCTACCGCGCGGTAGCTGACGATTTCAGCGCCGTCGACGAGATCATCAAGAAGCAGCTGACCTCGCGCGTGCCGCTGGTATCGAAGATCGGCGACTATATCACTTCCGCTGGCGGCAAGCGCCTGCGCCCGCTGCTGGTGCTGCTGTGCGGCAAGGCCCTGGGCCGCGAAGGCGACGACCTGCGCCTGCTGGCCGCCACCATCGAGTTCCTGCACACCGCCACCCTGCTGCATGACGACGTGGTCGACATGTCCGGCATGCGCCGTGGCCGCTCCACCGCCAACGCCCTGTGGGGCAACGCGCCGAGCGTGCTGGTGGGCGACTTCCTTTATTCGCGCTCGTTCGAAATGATGGTCGAACTGGGCTCGATGCCGGTCATGCAGATCCTCTCCAAGGCCACCCGGGTGATCGCCGAAGGCGAAGTGCTGCAGCTGTCGCGCGTGCGCGATGCCAGCACCACCGAAGAGGTGTACATGGAGGTCATCCGCGGCAAGACCGCGATGCTGTTCGAGGCCTCGACCCACAGCGCCGCCGCGCTGGCCCAGGCCACCGACGAACAGCGTGAAGCCCTGCGCACCTTCGGCGACCACCTGGGCGTGGCCTTCCAACTGGTCGACGACCTGCTGGACTACAAGGGCGACTCGGAAACCCTGGGCAAGAACGTCGGCGACGACCTGGCCGAGGGCAAGCCGACCCTGCCGCTGATCTACACCATGCGTGAAGGTACGCCTGAGCAGGCCGCCCTGGTGCGCAAGGCGATCCAGAAAGGTGGCATCGAAGACCTGGAACAGATCCGCATTGCCGTCGAGGCGTCGGGCGCCCTGGCCTACACCGCCCAGATGGCCCGTGACTATGTGGCCCGTGCCATTGCCTGCCTGGAAGTGCTGCCGGCCAGCGAATACCGGGATGCACTGATTGAGCTGAGCGAGTTCGCGGTAGCGCGCACCCACTGATTCATCGCGTCATCTTCATCGCGGGGCAAGCCCGCTCCCACGCCAGCACACATCCTGGCGTGGGAGCGGGCTTGCCCCGCGATGCATTTGTGCAGGAAAAAACTAAACCCTATACAATGTGCGCCTTTAATGCCCTGCAACCCAAGGAACCGAAGTGAGCACTCTGCCACCCTGCCCTAAATGCAACTCCGAATACACCTACGAAGATGGCGCGCAACTGATCTGCCCCGAGTGCGCCCATGAGTGGTCGGCCAGCGGCGAAGCCGAAGCCAGCGACGACGTGGTGAAGAAGGATTCGGTGGGCAACGTCCTGCAGGACGGCGACACCGTCACCGTGATCAAGGACCTCAAAGTCAAGGGTTCCTCGCTGGTGGTCAAGGTCGGCACCAAGGTCAAGAACATCCGCCTGTGCGACGGCGACCACGACATCGACTGCAAGATCGATGGCATCGGCGCGATGAAGCTCAAGTCCGAGTTCGTACGCAAGGTCTGACCTCCCTTTCGGGGCTGCCCCCCGGGTGGCCCTGACAGATCCTGCAACAGGATCGCCTGCACCCTTCGCAACATTTTCGCCAGTTGTCACTTGCTATTTTGATAATAAGAATTATTCTCATTGGGACCGCTATCCAAGGAGAATAGCCATGACTTATCTGATCGACGCCTGGCTGGAACGCCCCCACCCCTACTTACGCATCCTGCATCGCGAGACGGGCGAAGTGTGCGCCGTGCTCGAGGAAGACGCACTCGACGAGCTGCGTGACCAGGGCGACCTGGACATGACCGGGTTGAATTCCAGTGAACCGGGGGTACTGAAGGAGCTGGTGAGGAACCTGTTTCTGTTCTGCTATGCGCGGGCATTGCGCCCTGGGGGAACGGATTGGAACTGAAAAATCGCGGGGCAAGCCCGCTCCCACGGAGATTACGTGGGAGCGGGCTTGCCCCGCGATTGTGTAGGTCTTACAGAACGTCGAGCAGCTCGACGTCGAACACCAGGACGCTGTGCGGCGGGATGCTACCGACGCCTTGGGCGCCGTAAGCCAGCTCGCTTGGCACGTACAGGCGCCATTTGCTGCCGGCGTTCATCAGCTGCAGGGCTTCGGTCCAGCCAGCGATCACGCCACCCACCGGGAACTCGGCCGGCTGGCCGCGCTCGTAGGAGCTGTCGAACACGGTGCCGTCGACCAGGGTGCCGTGGTAGTGGGTGCGGACATTGTCTTCGCGAGTCGGCTTGGCGCCTTCACCGGCGGTCAGTACTTCGTACTGCAGGCCCGAAGCCAGGGTGACGATACCTTCACGCTTGGCATTGTCGGCCAGGAATTCCTTGCCCACTGCAGCGGCGGCTTCGGCCTTGGCAGCAGCTTCGGCTTGCATCACCTCACGGATCACCTTGAAGGCAGCCGACAGGTCGGCTTCGCTGACACGGCTTTCGACGCCATTGAAGGCGTCGGTCAGGCCGGCAACGATGGCGTCCAGGTTGACGCCTGGTGGCGGGTTGTCACGCAGTTGGCCACCCAGCTGGCGGCCGATGCCGTAGCTGACGCGGGTTTCGTCGGTGGTCAGGATGAGTTCGGACATTTCGCTCTCCGCTGTAGGGCGAACGAACTCCGCCCTGTAAGAAAAAGGGCATGAAGCCTAGCACACAGCGGTGCGGTGAATCAGCTACCAGGCCGAACGCTGGGAAATCGGCACCTTCAGGTCTTCTTCCGGGTGCGTACCCATGCCACACATCTCGTCTTGCACCGACCAGTGCATCAGGTTCATCGAGACCATCGGGATAGCCTTGAGCAACCCCCGCGCATCCTCCACCGAATGCACGCGCAAGCGCTCGCCACTGGGGCTGGAGAGGGGATGGGCACGGCCCTTCACCCGGGCCTCGAGCAGATAATCACCACCTTCGATGGCGATGAGGTTGAGTTCGTCGACATGGCCAGCCCTGGCCTCGGCGTTGAGCTGCTGCAGGTTCATGGGTGCACCTCACTGCGGGAACTCCGCTTGAGTGCTCATTTTTTGTACAGGGCGCTTTAAAGCACAAGCCTCCGTCGGTCAGAAAACATCGCGGGGCAAGCCCGCTCCCACGTCTCCGTGGGAGCGGGCTTGCCCCGCGATGGCAGATGTCCAGGCAGATCAGTGCTTGGTGAGGCGATCCAGGTAGCCCATGACGAACGCCGAGACGACAAAGGTCATGTGGATGATCACGTACCACATCAGGTATTCGGTGGAGATGTTCTGCGCATCCATGAACACCCGCAGCAGGTGGATCGAAGAGATGGCGACGATGGACGCGGCCACTTTCATCTTCAACGACGAAGAGTCCATCTTGCCGAGCCAGTTGAGCTTCTCCTTGCTCTCGTCGATGTCCAGTTGCGAGACGAAGTTCTCGTAGCCGGAGATCATCACCATCACCAGCAGGCCGCCAACCAGCGACATGTCGATCAGCGACAGGATCACCAGGATCAGGTCGGCCTCGGCGAGGGAAAACACGTTGGGCAGGACATGGATGATTTCCTGGAAGAACTTCAGGGCCAGTGCCAGCAGGCCCAGCGAGAGGCCGAAGTAGATCGGTGCGAGCAGCCAGCGCGAGGCATACATCGCGTTTTCGAGGATACGTTCCATGGACAGTGGGGACTCATAAGGTGACTGGAAAAGCGTGCGCGAGTATAGCCAGCCACCCGTGACAGCAAAAGCCTGCGGCGGCTTGCCGCAGCCCGAGATGCCCCCCGAAACCCGATCGCCGGCAAGCCGGCTCCCACAGGGTAGGTGTGGGAGCCGGCTTGCCGGCGATGAGGGCATGCGGTCAGTTTTCGGGATGGAACTGGTAATCCCCAAGATTGCGGCACCGCTCGCCGTTGATCTTGCGCAACTGCGCCTGCAGGTGCAGGCACCAGATCTGCGGATCTTCAGCGACTTGGTAACCATGAAGGGTGAGGCTGTCGACAATGGCATTCATCACCGACTCGGCCACCATAGGGCCATGGAACGGCCCCTGGGCCTTGATCGCCGAGGGTTGTTCGCCGGCCATGCCGGCGGCGAACAGCAAGGTCCACATGCCGTTGTCACCGGCCAGTGGGCGAATACTGCATTCGATGCGGGTCACCAGGCCCAGGCACTGGCGGGTAAGGCTGAGGTTGCGCATGGCGGCGTCCCCTCTGTGGAGCCCTGTTCAGCCCGTAAGCAACGGGCTGTTTCCATCCTGAACCCTGTAACCGTCCTTAAGTTCCACTGTAGCCGACCTACGGAAAAGTTAGAAAACCGGCGCTGAACGGTAGCACTTGGCCGCCAGCGCCGGATTATTGACTTAAGCCGGATTAGCCTGGGCGATGACTTCCTCGAGCCGCTCCTTCTCGGCCTCCTTGATCTCTTCCTCGCTGATCATTTCGGAAATCACCCGCAGGCGCTCGACCACCCGGGCATTGACGCTGCCTTCGGCGAACTCGCCCTTGTCATCCAGCGCGCCCGCCTCCTCGCCCACCAGCAGGCTCAGGGCCTCGTCGGCCTGGCTGACGGCGTAGACGTGGAAGCGCCCGGCCTCGACCGCCTGCAACACACGCTCGTCGAGCATCAGCGTGGCAACGTTGGCCTTGGGAATGATCACCCCCTGTTCGCCAGTCAGGCCGCGGGCTTCGCAAAGGCGGAAGAAGCCTTCGATCTTCTCGTTGACCCCGCCCACCGCCTGCACTTCGCCAAACTGGTTGATCGAACCGGTGATGGCGAAGCACTGCTTGAGCGGCGTGCGCGACAGCGCCGAAATCAGTGTACAGGCCTCGCCCAGCGAGGCGCTGTCACCGTCGACATAACCGTAGGACTGCTCCAGGGCGATGCTCGCCGAGATCGCCAGGGGGAACTCCTGGGCATAGCGGCTGCCCAGGTATCCGGTGAGGATCATCACCCCCTTGGAGTGGATCGGCTGGCCCAGGTTGACCTCGCGCTCGATGTCGACGATGCCGCTGCCGCCCGGGTAGACGGTGGCCGAAATACGCGCCGGCATGCCGAACGCCGAATCGCCCACCTCCAGCACGGTCAGGCCGTTGCACTTGCCGATCGCCGCGCCTTCGGTGTCGATCAGGATGATCCCGGCGAGCATGTCGTCGAGCACCCGCTGCGAAACCCGCCCGGTACGCGTGGCCTTGGCCTTGAGCGCACGTTCGATGTGGCCGGCGTCGGTCATGCTTTCATTGGCCAGCTGGCGGACGAAGTCAGCCTCGCTGACCAGCTGGAACAGGTCGCCGATACGTGCCGACAGCCGCGACTGGTTTTCTGCCAGGCGCGCGCTGTAGGTGGCCAGACGCGCCACGGCGTCGCTGGTCAGTGGCGCCATGCCTTCTTCGTTGGTGCGGGTGCGCAACAGCTGGGCAAACTGCTCCAGGCTCTCGTCGACCATGGGCAGGTCTTCGTCGAAGTCGACCAGCACCCGGAACATCTCCTGGAAGTCCGAATCGTGGTCCTGCAGCGCGTAGTACAGCTGGCGCGAACCGATGATCACCAGCTTGACCCCCAGCGGGATCATCTGCGGCGTCAGGCTGACCGTGGCCACACGCCCCAGCTCGCCCAGCGGCGACTCCATCTTCAGCTTGCGCGACTGCAGGGCGCGCTTGAGTGCATCCCAGACGAAGGGCTCACCGAGCATCTTGTCGGCTTCAAGAATCAGGAAACCACCATTGGCGCGGTGCAGTGCCCCCGCCCGCAGCTGGCGGTAGGAGGTGTACAGGGCGCCCTGGTCGGTGTTGTATTCGATGCGGCCGAACAGGTTGTCGTAGGTCGGGTGCGGCTCGAACACCACCGGTGCGCCGCCGTTGCCGCAATGGCCCACCACCAGGTTGGGCGCGTACTGCTCTTCGAGCATCTTGCGCGCCACGGCGTCGGTCTTGCTGTCGTCGACCAGTTGCTCGACCACCGTGCGCAGCAGGTTCAACTGCATGGATTGCAAGTAAGCGCAGACGGCCGCGTTCTCCGCATACTTTTCCGACAGCGGTGCCAGCAGCGGCTGCAGTGCCAGGGTGATGGTTTCTTCGTTGAGCTGGCGCAGCTGGTTGTTCGACTCGCGCTTCCACTGCGGCAGGCTGGCCAGCTCTTCGTTCAGGCGCTCTTCGAGCAGGGCGATGTCTTCATGGAAACGCTCGCGCAATTCTTCCGGCAGCTGGGCGAACTCGGCTTCGTCCAGTGCCTTGCCGTCGGCCATGGGGGTGAAGGCGACGTTGCTGCTGTCGCGGTACAGGGCCACGTCCTTTTCCAGCGAGGCGCGCTCGATCACGTCCAGCGCACGGTCGTAGCGCTGGTTGAAGGCGCGGTCGATGGCGCTTTTCTTCTGCTGGTAGGAGGGGTGCTCGAACACCGCCGGGAAGGTCGCCACCAGGTTGTCGATCAGGCCATTCATGTCACTGATGAATGCATGTGCGCTGCCGGCGGGCAGCTCCAGCGCACGCGGCTCGCGGGAATCCTCGAAATTGTTGACGTAGAGCCAGTCGGACGGCGTGGCCTGGCGCTTGCCCTCGGCCTTCAGGTAGCGCTTCACGAACGAGAAACGGCCGGTGCCGGGCTCGCCCATCACATACACGTTGTAACCGGGGCGCGGCATCGCCACGCCGAATTGCAGGGCCTCGACGGCACGCTCCTGGCCCAGCACACCACGAAATGGCTCCAGATCGTCGGTATTGGAGAAAGCAAACTGTTCAGCGGAGAAACGCCGGGTCAGGGCTTCGGGCGCGAGACGCAGGCGCGAGGCGACAGGATCGGGCATTGGGTTTCCTTACTTCGGCGGGGCGGATGGAAAGCATTCTGGCGCCGCCAGCGCGCAGCTTGCAAGGCTCTGCGGGACTTTATGTCGCAGCCCAACAATGGCGATCACGCAAGACATTTTTCGCAATAAACAACGCAACCTTTGGATCCTGCCTAAACTCCTAGCTGCGCGGGGGGGTGGCACGACTTCCTGTGCTGGCAACCGCGTTGCCAGAACCCTGACCATTGGTACGTCACTTGAGAATGAGAACAACGCTATGAAACGGATTCTTCTGGGTACTCTGTTCGCCGCTGTCTCTATCAACGCCATGGCCGAAGCGCCGGGTGGCCCCAACTGCGGCTGGGGCAACCTGCTGTTCGAAGGCCAGCGCGGCACCCCGGCCCACTTCCTGGCCTCCACCACAAACGGCACGTCCGGCAACGCAACCTTCGGCATGACCTCGGGCACCAACGGTTGCTCGACCAAGGCCTCCCTCACCTATGGCGGCAAGTCGTGGTTCGCCATGAACGGCATGATGAACGAACTGTCCGAAGACATGGCCAAGGGCCAGGGCGAAGCCCTGACCACCTACGCCGTGGTCCTCGGCGTGGCGCCTGAAGACCGCGCGCATTTCGCCGCCGTCACCCACGAGCATTTCCAGCAGATTTTCAGCAGCGCCGACATCACTGCCGAAACCGTCCACAGCAACACCCTGGCAGTGCTCAAGAGCGACCCGCAACTGGCCAAATACGCCACCGAGGCATGAGCCCCACGCCTCCCGCCCCGGCAGCGGGGCGGGCTTGGCGATCCACCTTCGGCATCATTCAGACGTAGTTGCCCGACATGCTCAAACGCTTCGCTACCCTGGCGCTGTTCGTCAGCGCACCCTTGCACGCCGCACCACAGCCAGACCCGGCCCGCCTGCAACAGCTGGCCGCCACACCCTACTGGATCGCCCTGGGCCACTATGAAACGGCCAAGCTCGGCGGCTGGCGCAGCTATGTGGACGACAACCGGTTCTTTCTTGCAGAAGACGGCGCGCACCATCCAGACCAGGAGCTCAAGGCCACGGTCGCAGCGCTGTATGCCCCGGCCAGCCTCGGCGACAAGCACCCGCAGTGCGTATTCCCGGCACGCACCCGCTGGTTGCGCGAACAGCTGGGCCTGACCGACCTGCCGAAGCCGGCTTGCCAGGAGTTCGCCACCTGGTACACATCGGTCGACCCGCACAGCGCGACGCTGATCTTCCCGGCGGCCTACCTCAACAGCCCGTCGTCGATGTTCGGCCACACCTTGCTGCGCATCGACCAGTCCAACACCCGCCGCGACGACACCACGTTGCTCAGCTACGCGATCAACTTCGGTGCCTATATCGAAGGCAGCGACAACAGCATCCTCTACGCCTGGAAAGGCCTGATGGGTGGCTACCCCGGGCTGTTCGCGATCATGCCCTACCAGGAAAAACTGTCCGAGTACCGCAGCCTGGAAAACCGTGACCTGTGGGAGTACCAGCTGGACCTTACGCCGGAAGAGACCGGACGGATGGTCGAGCATGTGTGGGAGCTCAAGCAGATCAAGTTCGACTATTTCTTCTTCGACGAAAACTGCTCCTACCGCCTGCTCGAACTGCTGCAGGTGGCGCGCCCGAGCCTGGACCTCACCTCCCAGTTCCCGCTGACCGCCATCCCCACCGACACCGTCAAGGCAGTCAAGCAGTCCGGGCTGGTCACCGATGTGCGCTACCGCCCGTCCCGCGAGCGTGAGCTGCTGGCCCGGGCCGAGCCGCTGGAGCCTGCGGAGAAACAGCAGGTATTGGCCCTCAGCGCCGACACTGGGCAACTGCAAAGCCCCGAATTCACCGCCCTGCCCCGCGACCGCCAGGCCCTGGTGCAGGACGCCGCCTACCGCCTGGAGCGATACCGGGCCAACGGCCAGGAACGCGACCCAGCCCAGGCCGCGCGCAGCTTCGAGCTGCTCAGGGCGATCAACCGCAACCCGCCGCCAGCGCTGCAAATTGAGCGGCCCGGCCTGCCTGAAGATGGCCACCAGTCGCGGACCTGGCAGCTGGGTGTCGGCACCCGTGAAGATCGCGCCTTCGCCGAGTACGGCCTGCGCATGGCCTACCACGATCTCAACGACAACATGTACAGCTTCCCCCTCGGCGCGCAGATCGAGATCCTCCAGCTCAAGCTGCGCCAGTACGAAGGCAACGACTGGCAGGTGCAGCGCCTGGACCTGGCCACCATTCGTTCGCTGACCCCGCGCAATGAGCTGCTCAAGCCCTGGTCGTGGCAGGTGGCGGGCGGGCTGGAACGGGTGCCGGGCAAGCATGATGACGAAGTGCTGGTCAGCCACGTCAACGGAGGCGCCGGCGGTACCTGGCAACTGAGTGACGGGCTGCTGGGCTTTGCCCTGGGCACGCTGCGTGTGGAGCATCACAACGACTTCGCCGAGTTCGTCTCACCGGCGGCCGGTTTCAATGGCGGCCTGTTGTGGCGCAATGGGCTGGGCAACCTGACGCTGGAGGCCAAGGGCGACTACTTCACCAACGGCGAGGTGCGGCGCAGCGTGAGCCTGAACCAGCAGTGGGAGATCAGCCGGGACCTGGGCGTGCGGTTGAGTGCTTCGCGCCAGTTCAGCCATCTGGCCACGGCGCAGAACGAAGTGATGCTGGAGTTGAAGTGGTATCAGTATTGATCAACTCAGCTTTCCTCGTGGGGGCAACGGTGCGGCGACCCGACTTGCCCCGCGATAAGCCGTCTAGCGCATCGCGGGACAAGCCCGCTCCCACGAACACGTGCAATCCTTCGACAGCGTTTTGACATATCCCCAACAGTTCCCCGCCTAGACTTTGCGCTATCACTTCAAGGGTCTGGTGGATATGTCGCGGTACTGGTTGGGCCTGTGTGTCCTGTTGCTGTTGGCAGGCTGCGAGACCACTCACGAACAGATGGTCAACCAAGGGTATCCCCCCGCCTACGCCGACGGTTTCGAGGACGGCTGCAGCAGCGGTCGCCAGGCCGCCGGGCCGATGGCCGGCGATTTTCGCAAGGACGTTGCGCGCTACCTGCACAACCGCCAGTACGAAAGCGGCTGGGACGACGGTTTTCGCCAATGCCAGGCCATGCAGAACAGCGAAGAGCAGCGCCAATACCATGACCGCTATTGGGACGAACGCGACCGCGACTGGCAGCGCGAGAAGGACCAGGGCGCCGCCCGCGCCTATCGCCGCAACTGACGTCGCAAACGGACAACCATTGCAACCCACGACCTGCCACCATGGTCTCCAGCACAAGGAGGCCCCCATGAGCCGAGCATTCGTCAACGAGGACCAGGCCGCCGCCCAGGCCGACCAGCCGGTAGAGCGGCGTGTCAGCGAAGAACCCAACTACGTCACTGCCAGCGGCCTGTGTCAGCTGCAAGCGCGCGTGGCCGAACTGAATGCCTTGCGCAGTGAACTGCAGGCGCAGGGCGAGCATGGCGACAAGCAGCGCCTGGCCGACACCGAACGCGACCTGCGTTATTTCAATGCCCGCGTGCAGAGTGCCCAGGTGGTGCCGGCAGCGGCTTCACGCAACAAGGTGCAGATTGGTAGCCGGGTACGCTTTGTCGATGCGCAGGACCAGGAGCATGTGGTGCGGCTGGTGGGCGAGGATGAAGCGGATGCTGGGCGGGGATTGATCAACTGGAGTTCGCCGTTAGGGCGGGCTTTGCTGGGCGCGGGGCCTGGGGATGAAGTGGTTTGGCGGCGGCCGGTGGGGGATCAGCTGATCGAGATACTTGAAATTGAGGGTGAAAGCTGAGGGCCTTGGGGGCTGCTTTGCAGCCCATCGCGGCACAAGGCCGCTCCTACAGGGAGCGCGAAAATCTGGATGATCGCGCAATCCTGTAGGAGCGGCCTTGCGTCGCGAAAGGGCCGCAAAGCGGCCCCGTCGGTCTCGGATCAAACCACGCCCTGCGCCAGCATGGCATCGGCGACTTTCACGAAGCCGGCGATGTTGGCGCCCTTGACGTAGTTGATGCTGCCATCGTCTTCCTGGCCATAGTGCACGCACGCATGGTGGATCGACTGCATGATGTTGTGCAGCTTGCTGTCCACCTCGCCCGCAGTCCACAGCAGGCGCATGGCGTTCTGCGACATCTCCAGGCCCGACACGGCCACGCCACCGGCGTTGGACGCCTTGCCCGGCGCATAGAGAATGCCAGCCTCGATGAAGATATCCACAGCGTCGAGGGTGGTTGGCATGTTGGCGCCTTCGGCCACGCAGATGCAGCCGTTGCGCAGCAGGGTACGGGCGTCTTCGGCGTTCAGTTCGTTCTGGGTGGCGCACGGCAGGGCGATGTCGCACGGCAAGGCCCATGGCGTCTGGCCCTTGCGGAACTCCAGGCCGTACTGGGTGGCCAGCTCGCTGAGGCGGCCACGCTTGACGTTCTTCAGTTCCATCAGCGCATCCCATTGGGCATCGCTCAAGCCGGCTTCGCAGAACAGCGTGCCTTCGGAGTCGGACAGCGAGATCACCTTGCCACCCAGGTCCATCACCTTGCGCGCAGCATACTGGGCAACGTTACCCGAACCCGAGATCGCCACGCGGCGGCCATCGATACGCTTGTCCTGGCGCTTGAGCATCTCTTCGGCGAAATACACGCAGCCGAAGCCGGTAGCCTCAGGGCGGATCAGGCTGCCGCCATAGGTCATGCCCTTGCCGGTCAGCACCGAGGTGAACTGGTTGGCCAGGCGCTTGTACTGGCCAAACATGTAGCCGATCTCGCGGGCACCCACGCCGATGTCACCGGCCGGTACGTCGAGGTCGGCGCCGATGTGGCGGTACAGCTCGCTCATGAACGCCTGGCAGAAGCGCATCACTTCAGCATCGCTCTTGCCCTTCGGATCGAAGTCCGAGCCACCCTTGCCACCGCCCATCGGCAGCGAGGTCAGCGAGTTCTTGAACACCTGCTCGAAGGCCAGGAACTTGAGTACGCCCAGGTTCACCGACGGGTGGAAACGCAGGCCACCTTTGTACGGGCCGATGGCGCTGCTCATCTGGATGCGGTAGCCGCGGTTGACCTGGACCTTGCCCTGGTCATCCACCCACGACACGCGGAACAGCACGGCGCGCTCGGGCTCGACCATGCGCTCGAGGATGCCGGCTTTGAGGTAGTGAGGGTTGGCTTCGAGGAAGGGCCACAGGCTGCGCAGCACCTCTTCCACCGCCTGGTGGAACTCGGGCTGGGCAGGGTCGCGCTGTTGCAGACGGGCCAGGAAGGCGTCGACAGATTCAGTCATGGTAGACATCTCACCAAGAGGGATTGTTTTTGGTTTTTTCGGGAATGTACCAAGAACCAATCGCACTGGAACAGGGCGCAATGTCGTTTTTATGAAATTATTTGGTGCGTTTTATATAACTGTATACAAAATTGCTCTCGCGTCGCCCTCTTCGCGGGTAAACCCGCTCCCACAAGGACTGCACCAATTTCACTGCCAGTGCCGGACCTGTGGGAGCGGGTTTACCCGCGAAGAAGCCAGCCCCGCTTTTCGATCAAGCACAAAAATGGGGCCGCATAGGGCCCCATTCTTGTGCAGCTAAAACCGGCTTACTGAGCCAGCTTCTTGTGACGCACACGGTGCGGCTGGGCAGCGGCATCGCCCAGGCGCTTCTTGCGGTCGGCTTCGTACTCGGTGTAGTTGCCTTCGAAGAACACCACGCTCGAGTCGTCTTCGTACGCCAGGATGTGGGTGGCCACACGGTCCAGGAACCATCGGTCGTGGGAAATCACGATGGCGGCGCCCGGGAAGTCCAGCAGGGCCTCCTCCAGCGAACGCAGGGTTTCGACGTCAAGGTCGTTGGACGGTTCGTCGAGCAGCAGGACGTTGCCGCCCTCTTTCAGCGTAAGGGCCAGGTGCAGACGGCCACGCTCACCACCGGACAGGTCCTTGACGAACTTCTGCTGGTCGCCGCCCTTGAAGTTGAAGCGGCCGACATAGGTGCGCGACGGGATCTCGTAATTGCCGATACGGATCTGGTCGGAACCGTCGGACACTTGCTGGAACACGGTCTTGTTGCCGTCCAGGTCTTCGCGGCTCTGGTCGACGCAGGCCAGTTGCACGGTTTCGCCGATCTCGATGCTGCCCGAGTCCGGCTGCTCCTTGCCCATCAGCATGCGGAACAGAGTCGATTTACCGGCACCGTTACCGCCGATAACGCCGACGATGGCGCCCTTGGGCATGGCGAACGACAGGTTGTCGATCAGCACGCGGTCGCCGTAGCCCTTGGTGACGTTCTTGAACTCGATGACCTTGTCGCCCAGGCGCGGACCGGCCGGGATGTAGATCTCGTTGGTCTCGGAACGCTTCTGGAACTCCTGCGACTGCATCTCTTCGAAGCGCTGCAGACGAGCCTTGGATTTGGACTGGCGGGCCTTGGCGCCTTTGCGCACCCACTCCAGTTCCTCTTTCATGGCCTTTTCGTGGGCGCTCTGCTGCTTGGATTCCTGCGCCAAGCGGTCCGACTTGGCCTCCAGCCAGCCCGAGTAGTTGCCTTCGTACGGGATACCGGCGCCGCGGTCCAGTTCGAGGATCCAGCCGGCGACGTTGTCGAGGAAGTAACGGTCGTGGGTGATCGCCACCACGGTGCCGGGGAAGTCGTGCAGGAAGCGCTCAAGCCAGGCCACCGAGTCGGCGTCCAGGTGGTTGGTCGGTTCGTCCAGCAGCAGCATGTCGGGGGCCGACAGCAGCAGGCGGCACAGGGCCACACGGCGCTTTTCACCACCGGACAGATGCTCGATCTTCGCATCCCAGGCCGGCAGGCGCAGGGCGTCGGCGGCGACGTCCAGCTGGCGCTCCAGGTTGTGGCCGTCGGCGGCCTGCAGGATGGCTTCGAGCTTGGCCTGTTCGGCGGCCAGCTTGTCGAAATCGGCATCCGGGTCGGCGTAGGCGGCGTAGACCTCGTCCAGGCGGGCCTGGGCGTCCTTGATCACGCTGACCGCTTCCTCGACCACTTCACGCACGGTCTTGGTTGGGTCCAGCTGCGGCTCCTGAGGCAGGTAGCCGACGTTGATGTCGGGCATCGGACGGGCTTCGCCGTCGAATTCCTTGTCGACGCCCGCCATGATGCGCAGCAGCGTCGATTTACCCGCGCCGTTCAGGCCGAGCACGCCGATCTTGGCGCCCGGGAAGAACGACAGGGAAATATTCTTGAGAATTTCCCGCTTCGGCGGCACGACCTTGCTCAGCCGATGCATGGTGTAGACGTATTGAGCCAAAACCAAGCCCTCTATCAGATAGGTAAAGACATCGACGTACGCCCGAGGCGGTTGCCCGGGGGATGTGTTTACGGGGTGTCATTGAACAAAGTGGGCCATTCTACGCCAAGCGCAGGCTTTGCACAGAGTGGTCGCAGGGTGGCCGAGCCCTTGGGGCTGGAGTGACAGCGATGGCCTGTCACGGCTTCATCGCAAGCAAGCCCGCTGCCACAGGGTTCGCAGCGCCGTGAGGGGCTTCGACATACCTGTGACAGCGGGCTTGCCGCGATGGGGCCAGTAGGGTCTGGCAGGGCTCAGACGTGCGACTGCCTGGCCTTGCCACGCGGCAGGCGGCAACGGTCCGACTGCTCGGCCAGGCGTGCGGCCCAGGCCGACTTGACGCTGAAGGCGCCGCTGCGTGCTGGCTTGTCGACGTGCTTGGCGGCAGGCTTGCTCACCGCCTTGGCGGGTGCTGCGGCAGGCTTGGCGAGCGGCTGCGCGGCAACTTCGGCAGCAGGCTCAGCGGCGGCCTTGGCCGCCTTGGCCGACTTGCGCAGCTCGGCCAGCGACGGCGTCTTGTTCAGGTTGGCAGCAGCCGCGTCCGGCTTGGCCAGCGAGCGCTGGCAGGTCTTGCAGGATACGTCCTCGGCCGCAGCAGTGCTGACCAGGGTCTGACTGCTGCGGCCGCAGGCAGAATCAAGACCATTGGTGGAATAGTGGGTAACCAAAACCTTACTTCTCCGATGCGTTGACTATGAAGCGGCCGGTATTCTCGCACAGGATGCAGGGGCTTGCCGAACCGGCAGGACCAGCTGCGATCACACCCACTGGCACTTTGCCATGTTTGAAGGCATGCTAGGCGGCTTCACATTGGCGGCTTATAGTGCGCCCGGCGGCTTGCCTGGCCACGGCATGCGCCGTGCATGCGCCCTCCCTGCCGTCAGCCCAATCGCAGGACCAACGCTTGACCAATCTCACGCATCCGTCATCCCTGCGCCCCGCTGCTGCCAAGGCCGGCAGCCATCTGCGCGGCTCGTTGAAAGGGGCGCTGGCCCTGCTGGCGCTGGTGTTGCTGGGCCTGCTGCTATGGCAACTGTTCACCCAGTTCCGCCACACCCAGGCTGACCTTCGCCAGCAAAGCCTGACGACCAGCGCGGAACTGGCCGACCATCTGAGCCTGAACATGGCGCTCAAGGCACAGCAAGCGCTGAACCTGGTCCAGCCCTACGTCAAAACTCCGGCGCCCGCCGCCCTGCCGACCCTGCTCGAAACCTTGCAGGCGCGCCTGCCTGCCCTGCAGCAATTGGCCTGGCTGGACAGCAATGGCCAGCCCCTGGTCGACACCCTGGACGGCAGTGACGATCGCCCACTGATTGACGAGCTCCTGCAACTCAACCAGGGGCGCGCCTTCTTCTATACCAACAGCCCTGACAACACCCAGGTCTACCTGCTGCTGCGCCAACCCGCCGAGCAGGACCGCGGCTACTGGCTGCTGCGCCTGAGCCCCGACTACTACAAGGAACTGGCCCAACACCTGGATGGCCCCGGCCACCCATTGTGGTTGCTGGAAAACAGCCGCAGCGGCGAGGTAATCGAGCGCCACGGCCCGACCACCACCAGCAACGAGCCGCTGCAGAGCGTGATGCTGGCCTACATCGACAACAGCAGCTGGCAGCTGCGCGGCCTGTTCGACGCCGGCCTGGCCCGCAGCAAGCTGCTCCCGGCGCTGATCGGCAAATGCGTGCTGGTGCTGTTCTGCGCCCTGCTGCCGGTACTGGCGCTGATCAACATGCGCCGCCGCCAGCGCGCCTTGCAGGAGGACCGGCGGCGTTATCAGGAAATCTTCGAGGGCACTGGCGTGGCCCTGTGCGTGCTCGACCTTTCCAGCCTGCCTGGCCAGCTCGACCGCTACCACTTGCGCAACCGCGCCGCGCTCAAGCAAAGCCTGGCCCTGGACCCGAACCTGCGCCGCTCGCTGCTGGCCGAACTGAAGATCACCGAAATCAACCAGGTCGCCCGCCAGCTGCTCAACGTCGATTGCAATGAAGGCGCCTGGCAACGCCTGATCGATGGCAGCGGCGACGGTCGCGACAGCGTCGGCATGCAACTGATCGACGCGCTGATCGAAGAACGCAGCCAGCTCGAACTGGAAGTGCGTCTGCCGGCCCCGCTGGGCGGTGAACTGCACCTGTGGCTGATGGTGCGCCTGCCGCAGCAGCGCCGCGACTTCCAGGCGGTGATCCTGAGCATCAGCGACATCACCAGCCGCAAGCAGGTGGAACTGTCGTTGCTCGAACGCGAGAGTTTCTGGTCGGACGTGGTCCGCACCGTGCCCGACCAGCTCTACGTGCAGGACGTGCACAGCCAGCGGATGATTTTCAGCAACCGCCACCTCGGCCAGACCCTGGGCTACGACCGCGCGGAGCTGGCGCAGATGGGCGAGCGCTTCTGGGAGTTGCTGCTGCACCCCGAGGACGCCGAGCACTATCAAACGCTGCGCCGGCAACAACTGGACAGCAACCGTGAACAATCGCTGTACTGCCAGCTGCGCTTCCGCCACCGCGACGGCGGCTGGCGCTGCTATGAAATTCGCGAGCAAGTGCTGACCCGTGACAGCGACGGCCTGATCACCCGCATCATCGGGGTGGGCAAGGACGTCACCGTGCAGATCGAGGCCAGCGCGTCGCTACGCGACAGCGAGCAGCGCTACCGCATGCTCGCCGAAAGCATCAGCGACGTGATCTTCTCCACCGACAGCCTGTTGCAGCTCAATTACGTCAGCCCTTCGGCGCAGGCGGTGCTCGGTTACCCGGCCGACTGGATCTTCGCCAACGGCTGGCAGTCGATCGTCGCCAACCCGGCCCAGCTCAGCGGCGTCTATGCCCTGATGGAACGGGTCAGCAAGGCCCTCGGCGACAACCAGCAGCTGGCCCTGCTGCGCACCACCCTGCCCACGCAACTGTTCCTGTTCGACTGCCTGCGCGCCGACGGCCGCAAGATCCCCATCGAGCTGCGCCTGGTGCTGGTGTGGGACGAGCATGAGCGCTTCGAGGGCGTACTCGGCGTGGGCCGCGACATCAGCCAGCAGCGCCGGGCCGAGAAGGACCTGCGCATGGCGGCCACGGTATTCGAGCACTCAACCTCGGCGATTCTGATCACCGACCCGGCCGGCTACATCGTCCAGGCCAACGAGGCGTTCAGCCGGGTCAGCGGCTATGCGGTCGCCGAAGTGCTCGACCAGCTGCCGGGCATGCTCACCGTCGAACACCAGCAGGATGCCCACCTGGGCTACGTGCTCAAACAGCTCAACCAGCGCGGCAGCTGGGAAGGCGAAGTGTTCCTCAAGCGCCGCAACGGCGAGCACTACCCGGCCTGGGTCGGCATCACCGCGGTACTCGACGACGAAGGCGACTTGGCCAGCTACGTGTGCTTCTTCACCGACATCAGCGAGCGCAAGGCCAGCGAACAGCGCATCCACCGCCTGGCCTACTACGACGCCCTCACCCACCTGCCCAACCGCACGCTGTTCCAGGACCGCCTGTACACCGCCCTGCAGCAGGCCGAACGGCAAAAGGCCTGGGTGGTGCTGATGTTCCTCGACCTCGACCGTTTCAAGCCGATCAACGACTCCCTCGGCCACGCCGCGGGCGATCGCATGCTCAAGGACATGGCCGAGCGCCTGCTGGCCTGTGTCGACGACGACGACACCGTGGCGCGCATGGGTGGCGATGAGTTCACCCTGCTGCTGCAACCCAAGGCTACCCGCGAACTGGCGCTCAACCGCGCCATCCACGTCGCCGAGAACATCCTCGGCAGCCTGGTCACCCCGTTCGTGCTGGAGAACCGTGAGTTCTTCGTCACCGCCAGCATCGGCATCGCCCTCAGCCCTCAGGACGGCAGCGAGCTGAGCCAGTTGATGAAGAACGCCGACACCGCCATGTACCACGCCAAGGAGCGTGGCAAGAACAACTTCCAGTTCTACCAGGCGGACATGAACGCCAGCGCGCTGGAGCGCCTGGAGCTGGAGAGCGACCTGCGCCACGCCTTGGAGCAGAACGAGTTCATCCTCTACTACCAGCCGCAGTTCAGCGGCGACGGCAAGCGCCTGACCGGCGCCGAGGCGCTGCTGCGCTGGCGCCACCCGACTCGCGGCCTGGTACCGCCGGGCGACTTCATCCCGGTGATCGAGGAGCTGGGGCTGGTGGTGGACGTCGGCGACTGGGTGCTGCGCGAGGCCAGCCGCCAGCTCAAGGCCTGGCACCTGGCCAAGGTGCGGGTGCCGAAAGTGTCGGTGAACATCTCGGCCCGGCAGTTCTCCGATGGCCAGCTTGGCACGCGCATCGCCACCATCCTGGAAGAAACCGGCCTGCCGCCGGCATGCCTGGAGCTGGAACTGACCGAAAGCATCCTGATGCGTGAAGTCCACGAGGCCATGCAGATCCTCGACAGCCTGAAGAACCTTGGCCTGAGCATCGCGGTCGATGACTTCGGCACCGGCTACTCGTCGCTGAACTACCTCAAGCAGTTCCCCATCGACGTACTGAAGATCGACCGCACCTTCGTCGACGGCCTGCCCGAGGGCGAGCAAGACGCGCAGATCGCCCGGGCGATCATCGCCATGGCCCACAGCCTCAACCTGGCGGTGATCGCCGAGGGCGTGGAAACCCACGAGCAGCTGGAGTTCCTGCGCGAGCATGGCTGCGACGAGGTACAGGGCTACCTGTTTGGCCGGCCGATGCCGGCCAACCAGTTCGAGGCGCAGTTCAGCAACGAGACGTTGTTCATGTTCCAGTAGCCGCTCCGAGGCTACTTCGCCCGCGTCGTGGGAGCGGGCTTGCCCCGCGATTGGCCGGCCGTGGCTACATCGCTTCATGGCCCAATCGCGGGGCAAGCCCGCTCCCACGACGCTCCCACGCAGACCTCGCGCACCCCGAAAAAACCGGACCCTGGAGTCAACTCAAGCCCAGACACGGCGCGGCCTGCAACATGAGTCCCATTGGTCCGCGACTTGATGCCACTTCATATGCCAGGCGCGAATCAATCGGTTAGAATGCCCCCCCAATCCAGCCCGATCCTTGAGGACCGCCATGTTCAGCCGTGATTTGACCATTGCCAAGTACGACGCCGAGCTCTTCGAAGCCATGCAGCAAGAAGCCCTGCGCCAGGAAGAGCATATCGAGCTGATCGCTTCGGAAAACTACACTAGCCCCGCCGTCATGGAAGCCCAGGGTTCGGTACTGACCAACAAGTACGCCGAAGGCTACCCAGGCAAGCGCTACTACGGTGGTTGCGAGTACGTCGACGTGGTCGAGCAACTGGCCATCGACCGCGCCAAAGAGCTGTTCGGCGCCGACTACGCCAACGTCCAGCCGCACGCCGGCTCCCAGGCCAACGCCGCCGTCTACCTGGCGCTGCTGTCGGCCGGTGACACCATCCTGGGCATGAGCCTGGCCCACGGTGGCCACCTGACCCACGGTGCTTCGGTAAGCTCGTCGGGCAAGCTGTACAACGCCATCCAGTACGGCATCGACGGCAACGGCCTGATCGACTACGACGAAGTCGAGCGCCTGGCGGTCGAGCACAAGCCGAAGATGATCGTTGCCGGCTTCTCTGCCTACTCGCAGGTACTGGACTTCGCCCGCTTCCGCGAAATCGCCGACAAGGTCGGTGCCTACCTGTTCGTCGACATGGCTCACGTCGCCGGCCTGGTTGCCGCTGGCGTGTACCCGAACCCGGTGCCGTTCGCCGACGTGGTCACCACCACCACCCACAAGACCCTGCGCGGTCCACGTGGCGGCCTGATCCTGGCCCGTGCCAACGCCGACATCGAGAAGAAGCTGAACTCCGCCGTCTTCCCTGGCGCCCAGGGCGGCCCGCTGGAGCACGTCATCGCCGCCAAGGCAATCTGCTTCAAGGAAGCCCTGCAACCTGAGTTCAAGGCCTACCAGCAGCAAGTGGTGAAGAACGCCCAGGCCATGGCTTCGGTGTTCATCGAGCGCGGTTTCGACGTGGTTTCCGGCGGCACCCAGAACCACCTGTTCCTGCTGTCGCTGATCAAGCAGGAAATCTCCGGTAAGGACGCCGACGCCGCCCTGGGCAAGGCCTTCATCACCGTCAACAAGAACTCGGTGCCGAACGACCCACGTTCCCCGTTCGTCACCTCGGGCCTGCGTTTCGGCACCCCGGCCGTGACCACCCGTGGCTTCAAAGAAGCCGAGTGCAAAGAGCTGGCCGGCTGGATCTGCGACATCCTGGCCGACCTGAACAACGAAGCGGTGATCGACGCCGTGCGTGAGAAGGTCAAGGCCATCTGCAAGAAGCTGCCGGTGTACGGCAACTGATTGGCAGACCGCTGATGTGAAAAAGCCCGGCCATGTGCCGGGCTTTTTTGTGGGTGCTTGGCGAGAGTCTTGCGGCGCTCGATCTCATAGGCAAAACAACTGTTACGTCACACAACTAGTAGTCTCCACGCTAATCCCGCTAATAGTTCTAGCGGGCTGAGGCGTTTCTGCTTCGGCATTTGCCCCGTCGAGTCTTAATGCACGACAGCGCTTGATGGCTTGCATCAGTTGCCAGATGAGCACCCGTTTCAACGCTGGCTCCATCACCGCCTCAGCTAAACCCTCTTCCAAAAGGAAGTCATCGAAATTCGACCCGATGTGAAGATTCATTTGACCCACTCTCATGAAGACCTTGAGGTGGAAAAAATGCCGCCATAAGGCGGCATTCACAAGTCAGACACTTCTGACCGACCCATCACTCAAAGCCTCGAAACCTGCCCGGATCTTCTCCTCCGGCAGCTCGTCACCAATAAACACCATTACGCTTTCCCGGGCCTCGCCTTCCTTCCACTCGGCATCCCAGTCAAACCCATACAGCTTGAGCACCCCCTGAAACACCAGACGGCGGTCTTCGCCGGCGATGTTCAGCACGCCCTTGTAGCGCAGCAATTGCTTGCCGTGCTCCTCCAGCAGCTCGTTCATGAAGTCGCTGAGACGATCAATATCCAACGGCGTTTCGGTGCGCAGCACCAGCGTCGAGATACGGTCCGGCGTCGCGGGCTTGAGCACGGGGCGCAGGCTCGGTTTCAGGCTGATGCCCAAATCCGGGTTGAGGTTGAAGCCGCGCACATCGAGCAACTCGGCCAGGTCGATACGACCATGCTCCACCACGCGGATCGCCGCCCGGCCGTTAATGCGCGCCAGGCGTTCGCGCAGGGCCTCCACCGCCGCACGTTCCGCCAGGTCAGTCTTGCTCAGCAGCAGGCGGTCGGCAAAACCGACCTGGGCCTGGGCGATGGCCTGGGTCAGGTGCAGTTCGGCATGCACGGCATCGACCAAGGTGATGATGCCGTCGAGGACATAGCGCTCACGCAGTTCCTCATCGATGAAGAAGGTCTGCGCCACCGGCGCCGGGTCGGCGAGGCCGGTGCACTCGATCACCAGGCGGTCGAAAGCGATTTCGCCGGCATCCAGGCGCTCCAGCAGCAGGTACAGGGCGCGGGTCAGGTCGCCATGGATGCTGCAGCACACGCAGCCGTTGGCCAGGGTCATGACCTGCACCGGTTCGTCGCCCAGCAGCTGGCTGTCGATGCCGGCCTCGCTGAACTCGTTTTCGATCACGGCGATCTTCAGGCCGTGCTCGGCCTTGAGCATGTGTTTGAGCAGGGTGGTCTTGCCGGCGCCGAGGAAGCCGGTCAACACGGTAACGGGAATCGGCGTTTGCACGCGGTTGTCTCCTGGGGCTGAAAACGAAAGTGGGAGCCCGGTTGCCCGGGCTCCCACTGATTCACACGTGTCGCGGGTTCAACAGCACTTGGGCCCGGACTTGCCACCGTAGCGCGCTTCCTGGCGTTCGCGGAAGAACGCTTCGTAGCTCATCACCGGCTTGTCCGGGTGCTTGGTCTGCATGTGCTCGACGTAGTTGTCGTAGTCGGGCATGCCGACCATCAGGCGGGCTGCCTGCCCCAGGTACTTACCCAGTCGACTCAAGTCGTTGAACATCGCGGCATTCCTCTCAAGCGTCAGGCAAAGCCTGGAACGGGGTTTCCTTGTCGCTGCGCTCCTTGCGGCCCCAGGCGGCATAGCCGACCTTGAGGGCGAAGAACAGGATGCTGAACACCACCAGCAGGAACAGGATCGTCAGGCCGGCGTTGGTGTAGGCGTTGAAGATCACGTGCTGCATCTGGCCGATGTCCTTGGCCGGGGCCAATACCTGGCCGGCGTCCAGCGCGGTGCTGTACTTCTTGGCCAGGGCCAGGAAGCCGACGGCCGGGTTCGGATCGAACAGCTTGATCAGGCCCGCGGCGGTGGTGCAGATCAGCAGCCAGACCGCTGGTACCAGGGTGACCCAGATGTAGCGCTGACGCTTCATCTTGATCAGCACCACGGTACCGAGCATCAGGGCGATACCGGCCAGCATCTGGTTGGAGATACCGAACAGCGGCCACAAGGTGTTGATACCACCCAGCGGATCGATCACGCCCTGGTACAGCAGGTAGCCCCACATCGCCACGCAACCAGCGGTGGCGAGCAGGTTGGCGCCCCACGACTCGGTGCGCTTGAGCGCCGGCACGAAGCTGCCCAGCAGGTCCTGCAGCATGAAGCGCCCGGCACGGGTACCGGCGTCCACGGCGGTCAGGATGAACAGCGCTTCGAACAGAATCGCGAAGTGGTACCAGAACGCCATGGTGTTCTCACCCGGCAGCACCTGGTGCAGGATCTGCGCGATACCGACCGCCAGTGTCGGCGCACCACCGGCACGGGCCAGGATGGTGTGTTCGCCGATGTCACGGGCAGTGGCTTCAAGCTGCTCGGGGGTAATCAGGAAGCCCCAGCTGCTGACCGTTTGCGCCACTGAAGCGACGTCGGCACCGACCACTGCGGCCGGGCTGTTCATGGCGAAGTACACGCCTGGTTCGATCACCGAGGCGGCAACCATGGCCATGATGGCGACGAACGACTCCATCAGCATGCCGCCGTAGCCGATGTAACGGGCGTTGGTTTCGTTGTCCAGCAGCTTGGGCGTGGTCCCCGAGGAGATCAGCGCGTGGAAGCCGGACACCGCGCCGCAGGCGATGGTGATGAACAGGAACGGGAACAGGGTGCCCTTCCACACCGGGCCCGTGCCGTCGGTGAACTGGGTCAGCGCCGGCATTTTCAGCTCAGGAGCGATGATCAGGATACCGATGGCCAGACCGACGATGGTGCCGATCTTGAGGAAGGTAGAGAGGTAGTCACGCGGCGCCAGCACCAGCCAAACCGGCAGCACGGCGGCGACGAAACCGTAACCGACCAGCATCCAGGTGATCTGCACGCCGGTGAAGGTGAAGGCCGGGCCCCAGACCGGATCCGCGGCGATCTGGCCCCCCAGCCAGATCGACAGCAGCAACAGCACCACGCCGATGACCGAGATTTCGCCGATGCGGCCCGGGCGGATGTAGCGCATGTAGATGCCCATGAACATCGCGATCGGGATGGTCGCCATCACCGTGAACATGCCCCACGGGCTCTCGGCCAGGGCCTTGACCACGATCAGCGCCAGCACCGCGAGGATGATGATCATGATCAGGAAGCAGCCGAACAGGGCGATGGTGCCCGGGATGCGGCCCATTTCCTCACGCACCATGTCGCCCAGCGAGCGGCCGTTGCGACGAGTGGAAAGGAACAGGACCATGAAGTCCTGCACCGCGCCAGCCAGCACCACGCCGGCGATCAGCCACAGCGTGCCGGGCAGGTAGCCCATCTGTGCTGCGAGCACCGGGCCCACGAGCGGGCCGGCACCGGCAATGGCGGCGAAGTGGTGGCCGAAGAGGATGTGTTTGTTGGTCGGGACGTAGTCCAGGCCATCGTTGTTGAGTACCGCGGGCGTGGCCCGACGGGGGTCCAGTTGCATCACCTTGGTGGCGATGAACAGGCTGTAGTAACGGTAGGCAACCAGGTAGATGGCCACTGCCGCGACCACGATCCACAAGGCGTTGATTGCCTCGCCGCGCCGCAGGGCTACCACACCCAGCGCGCAGGCCCCTATGACTGCCAGCGCCAGCCACGGAATGTGGCGTAGCAGGCTATTATTGTTGTTCATGGTTTACTTCCAGCTGGTGGATTGGAAAGACCGCCCATCGAGTCTAGGGCGTGTCATCGCGCATTGCCACACTTGCTTTGGTCTAGAGCCTCTGCGGCCAGATTGCGGTACCTGCTACAGCGACATTAACCACTATAGTCAGGTTGAACCCCCGAGGGCTTTCCCCCATGAGCAGTCACGACGAGCGCCGCCGCTTCCAACGCATCAACTTCGATGCACCTACCGAACTGCGCCAGGGCGAACGCCGCTGGCCCGCCAAGCTGCTGGATCTTTCGCTCAAGGGGTTGCTCATCGAGCGCCCCGCCCCCTGGGACGCCGACCTCACCCAGGACTTCGAGGCGATCATCCAGCTCGATGACGGCACGACCCAGGTGCGAATGCAGGTCGAACTGCGCCATGAAGAGGAAGCCTGCCTGGGTTTCATCTGCCTCTATATAGACATCGACTCGATGACTCATTTGCACCGTCTGGTGGAATTGAACGTGGCCGACAGCACCGAAATGATGCGTGAGCTGCGTGAATTGATCGAAGATTGAAATCTCTTAGCCTGCTAACAAACTGACCTGAGAGTGTTTCCTGTCTACCCAGACAGCTTTGTGCGGGCCCCATCGACCCTTGTACACACCCTTCTAGTACCGCATTTGTCGAGTTGGAACGCATTCTGCATCCAGAAAAAGTGCACCCTGGAGGCAGTACTGTGCGCGTCAGGATCAAAATATTGTATACAATTCTGATAGCAATCGAATCCACATCCTGTCTACAGTAGTGCCACAACAATAAATGCTGAGAGCCTGCTCCATGACTACGTCCCCTAGCACGTCTCCCACCCAACGCCCCGAGGATGAAAACCTCGGGCTTGGCGCCAACCTGGCCTACGGCCTGCAACACGTTCTGACCATGTATGGCGGGATCGTCGCGGTACCGCTGATCCTCGGCCAGGCGGCCGGTCTGGCCCCCGCGGAGATCGGCCTGCTGATTGCGGCTTCGTTGTTCGCGGGGGGGCTGGCGACGCTGCTGCAGACCCTCGGCCTGCCGTTCTTCGGTTGCCAGTTGCCCCTGGTGCAGGGCGTCTCGTTTGCCGGTGTGGCGACCATGGGCGCGATCCTCGGCAGCCAGGACGGTGGTGGCTTGCCGGCGGTGCTGGGTGCGGTCATGGCCGCCTCGCTGATCGGCTTCTTGATCACCCCGGTGTTCTCGCGCATCACCAAGTTCTTCCCGCCGCTGGTGACCGGTATCGTCATCACCACCATCGGCCTCACCCTGATGCCCGTCGCGGCGCGCTGGGTAATGGGCGGCAACAGCGCTTCGCCGGAGTTCGGCAGCGTGGCCAACATCGGCCTGGCGGCACTGACCTTCGCCATCGTCCTGGTGCTGAGCAAGCTGGGCAGCGCGACCATCTCGCGGCTGTCGATCCTGCTGGCCATGGTGGCGGGCACCCTGATCGCCTGGGCGCTGGGCATGACCGATTTCAGCAAGGTCACCGAAGGCCCGATCTTCGCCTTCCCCACCCCTTTCCACTTCGGCATGCCGACCTTCCACATCGCCGCGATCCTGTCGATGTGCATCGTGATCATGGTGACCCTGGTCGAAACCTCGGCCGACATCCTCGCGGTCGGTGAAATCATCGACACCAAGGTCGACTCCAAACGCCTGGGCAACGGCCTGCGCGCCGACATGGCATCGAGCATCCTGGCGCCGATCTTCGGTTCTTTCACCCAGAGCGCCTTCGCCCAGAACGTTGGCCTGGTGGCCGTGACCGGGGTCAAGAGCCGCTACGTGGTCGCCACCGGCGGCGTGATCCTGGTGGTGCTCGGCCTGCTGCCGATCATGGGCCGCATCATCGCCGCAGTCCCGACCCCGGTTCTCGGCGGCGCCGGCATCGTGCTGTTCGGCACCGTGGCTGCCAGTGGTATCCGCACCCTGTCGAAGGTCAACTACAAGAACAACGTCAACCTGATCATCGTCGCCGCCTCGCTGGGCTTCGGCATGATCCCGATCGCCGCGCCGAGCTTCTACCACAACTTCCCAAGCTGGTTCGAAACCATCTTCCACTCCGGCATCAGCTCGGCGGCGATCATGGCCATCCTGCTCAACCTGATGTTCAACCACTTCACCACCGGCAACTCGGAAAACCAGTCGGTGTTCGCAGCGGCTTACGAGCGCACCATCCAGTACTCGGACATCTCGTGCCTGCGCGATGGCGACTACTTCAAGGATGGCAAGCTGTTCGACGCCGATGGCAATGAAGTGCCGGTCATGGAACTGGACGAACACGGCAACGAAGCGCCCAGGCGCAAGGCCGTTGCCGAGCACTGATCGCTAAGCGAAGCGATCACGCAGGGGAGCCGATGCGCATCGTCGGCTCCCCTTTTTGTTTACCTGCGCAGATCGCTGATTTCGCAAACGCGGCGCGTTTCCTGTGGGAGCGGGTTTACCCGCGAACACCGGCGAAGCCGGTGCCCTGCACCGCGTCGTCTGCTTCGCGGGTAAACCCGCTCCCACAGGACCCCGCTAAATCAACAAGTCATTTGCAGTTCTTGGGATTGATCAGCCGTGGGCGGCAAAGTAACCGTTCAGCGCATTCAGGTCCCCGGCATCCAGCACCCCCGCCAGGTAGCGCAGTTTCAGCCACGCCCGCAGGTAGTCGTAGCGCGCCTGGGCCAGGTCGCGGCGGGCACTGTAAAGCTGCTGTTCGGCATCCAGCACATCCAGGTTGACCCGCTCGCCGCCCGTCACGCTCTTGCGCGTGGCCTCCACCAGCGCGCCCGCAGCGTTCACCGCCAGGTCATAGGCACGGATCTTCGCCGTGCTGCTGGCGCACAGGTTGAACTGCCGGCGCAACTGGTTGACCGTGTCGCGCAACTGGGCATCCAGCTCGAAACCCGCGGCATCGCGCTGGGCCTGGGCCTGGCGCACCGAGGCCGACACCCCGCCCCCGGCAAACAGCGGCATGCTCAGTTGCAGGCCGACACTGTCGGTGTCGTAGCGCTGGTTGTAGCTGCTTTCGGAACTGGAACTGGAAACCCCGCTGCTGGCATACGCACTCAGCGACGGCAGGTGCCCGGCGCGCTGGCGCTCGACGTTGTGCTCGGCCACCTCCAGGCCATGGCGCTGGCTGGCCAGCTCGGCGTTGTGGGCAACGGCCAGGTCGCGCCAGGGTTCGAAACGTGCCGGTGTCAGTGGCTGGACCGTGAAGCGCGTCGCCAGCGGTGCCAGGTCCTCGACCGTCACAGGCTCGCCGATGATCGCCTGCAGCGCCTGCAGCGCGGCATCGAGGCTGTCGCCGGCCTCGATCTCCTGGGCCTGGGCCAGCTCGAAGCGGGCGCGGGTTTCCAGAAGGTCGGTACGGGTGCCCTCGCCGCCCTTGAGCAATCGCTCATTGAGTGTCAGCTGCTCGGCATAGGTGCGCCGCTGGGCCTGGGCAAGGCCGATCTGCTCGTTGGCGAACAACGCCTCGCTGTAGGCCTGGAACAAGCGCACCACCAGCTCCTGGCCGCGCCCGCGCAGGCGCTCGTCCGCCAATGCAGCCTGGGCCACGCCCTGGCGATAGGCACTCCAGGCGGCGTAGTCGAACAGCGGTTGCTCCAGGGTCAGCGTCGAGCTGTAGCTGCGGTAGTCGCGCTGGGTGGTGACGTTGCCGAGTTGGCTGCGCTGGGTCACCTCGGAGTCGTTGCGCGCGCGGTTGTAGCGGTACGACAGTTTGGGCAACAGGCCGGCACGGCCGATCGCCAGGTTCTCCACACCGGCGGCGCGCTCGGCGATCGCCCCCTGCCAGGCCGGGTCGTTGCGCAGGGCCAGGGCATAGGCATCGCCCAGATCAAGCGCCTGCGCCGGCAGGCTGGCAGCGATCAGCATGGGCAGGGCAAGGCGGGCAAACAGCGGCATCCGCATCACTCCTCCGCCAGGGCGACATGCACCCGGTCGGCCAACGGCTTGAACAGGTAGTTGAGCAGCGAGCGCTCACCGGTACGCACGAACGCTTCCACCGGCATGCCCGGGCGGATGTCCAGCCCCGCCAGCTGCTGCAGGCCCTGTTCGCTGACCTTGATGCGCACCTGATAGTAGGGGTGCTGGGTCTTTTCATCGACCAGCCGATCAGCCGACACCAGGCTCACCTCCCCCTCCACCCGAGGCGTGGTGCTCTGGTTGAAGGCGGCGAACATCAGCTCCACCGGCAGCCCCGGGCGCAAGCGGTCGACCATCTCCACCGGAGCCCTGGCATCGACCAGCAGCGGCGCACCGGCCGGGACGATCTCCATCAACTGCTGGCCACGGGCGATCACCCCGCCATTGGTGAACACACTCAGCCCCACCACCGTGCCGGCCACCGGGGCACGCACCTGGGTGTGGGCCAGCTCGAACTCGGCGCTGCGCAGGCGATTGCCCAGGTCCTCGGCACTGGCTTGCAGCTCGGCCAACTGCTGACGCACTTCGTTCTGGAACTCCTGCTGGCGCTGGCCGATGCGCAGCTTGAGTTCCAGCACCTGGCGCCGGGTGCGGCCGATCGAGCCCAGGTCTTCGGCGATCGAGCCGTTGACCTGGGCCAGCAGGCGTTCATTGTCGAGCAGCCGGTTACGGGCGATATAGCCATCCCGGGCCAGGTCGCGCAGGCCACGCAGTTGCTCGTCGAGGGCGTCGCGCTGGGCCTGCTTGCTGGCCAGCGAGCCCTGCAAGCCCTGCAACGAGGCCTCGGCGCCGGCGATGCCTTCGCGCATGCCAGCAAGCTCCATGTCCAATGCGCGGGCACGGCTGACCCGCAATTGGCGTT
Source organism: Pseudomonas oryziphila (assembly GCF_003940825.1). Classification (NCBI taxonomy): domain Bacteria; kingdom Pseudomonadati; phylum Pseudomonadota; class Gammaproteobacteria; order Pseudomonadales; family Pseudomonadaceae; genus Pseudomonas; species Pseudomonas oryziphila. Next base: position 5,244,215 of record NZ_CP034338.1, read on the forward strand.
GGCCCTCCAGGGCCGCGGCCACCCAGGGCGTGCCGGCCTCGGCCTGCAGGCCCTCCGGGAACGCCAGGCCCGGCAGGCCGTCACGCTCGGCCAGCAACCGCGCCTCACCGGCGCGGGCGTTGACGTACTGCACCCGCAGCGAGCCGACCTGGGCCTGGGCCTGGGTCGGGTCCATGCGCAGCAACACCTGGCCGGCACTGACCGGCTCGCCATCGCGTACCAGCAGTTGCTCGATCACCCCACCCGTGGGGTGCTGCACCGCCTGCTTGCTGCCGGCCACCACCACGTTGCCGGTCACCGGCACGCCCTTGTCCAGCGGCGCCAGCGCAGCCCACAAGAGGAAGCCGCCAAAGCCGGCCAGCACCAGCCAACGCCCCATCCGGGCGGGGCGATGTTCACTGAGGCTGAGCACGTTGTCAGGGTCGGCGGGCACATCGGTCTTGCGCTTGGTAACGGCATGTACGGTCATGAAGTCAGGCTCTTGGCAGGCCGAAGCTGGCGCTCAGGCCAAGGGGCGGGCGTGTGGCGGGGGCGGCGGCAACCGGCGCCGGGCGGGCGGCGCGCTGCAGGTCCTGCAGCACCCGGGCGGTCGGCCCGTAGGCTTGCAGCTGGCCGTTCTGCAGCATCAGCAAATTGTCCAGGCCCGCCAGCAACGACGACTTGTGGGTGATCAGGATCAGCGTGCGCTTGTGCTCACGCAGCTTGCCGACGGCCTTGAGCAGCGCCTGCTCACCGGCCTCGTCAAGGTTCGAATTGGGCTCGTCGAGCACGATCAACGCCGGCAACCCGTACAGCGCACGGGCCAGGCCGATACGCTGGCGCTGGCCGCCAGACAACCCGCTGCCGCCCTCGCCCAGCACCGTGTCATAGGCAGCCGGCAGCTTGAGGATCATCTCGTGCACACCGGCCATTTGCGCGGCGGCCACCACCTGCTGGGCGTCCACCGGGCCCAGGCGGGCAATATTGTCGGCAATGCTGCCGGCGAACAGCTGCACATCCTGCGGCAGATAGCCGATATGCCGGCCCAGCGCCTGGCGTTCCCACACCCGCAGGTCGGCACCGTCCAGGCGCACCTTGCCGGTGGACGGCGCGGCAGCACCGACCAACAGACGGGACAGGGTCGACTTGCCCGAACCCGACGGGCCGATGATGCCCAGCGACTCACCGGCAGCCAGGTCGAAACCCAGGTTGTTCAGGCAGGGCCGGTTGCTGCCCGGCTGCAGCGCGCCCACTTGTTCCACCGTGAGCCTGCCCAACGGCGCCGGCAAGGGCATGCCGGCCGGGCGCGGCGGTTGCGTGCGCAACAGCTCGCTCAGGCGCAGGTAGGCCTGGCGGGCACCGCTCCATTGGCGCCAGGCGCCGATCAACTGGTCGATCGGCGCCAGCACCCGGGCCATCAGGATGGAGCCGGCGATCATCATGCCGGGGGTGATCAACTGCTCGATCGCAAGCCAGGCGCCCAGCCCCAGCACCAGCGACTGCAAAGCCAGGCGCACGGTCTTGGACACCGCGCTGACCGCCGCGGTGCGCTCGCTGCCGAGGTTCTGCCGGGCCAGAAAACCATGGTGCAGGCGTGCCCAGCGCTGGCGCACCGCGCCCAGCATGCCCATGGCTTCGATCACCTCGGCGTTGCGCAGGTTGGCGCTGGCTTCAAGGCCGGCCTGCTGCGACAGCTCGCCCGCCTCGGCGAACGGGGCCTTGGTCAGGCGCTCGTTGACCCAGGCCAGCACTGTCAGCAACACCGCGCCCACCAGCGCCATCAGGCCAAGCCACGGGCTGAACATGAAGATCACCAGCAGGTACACCGGGAACCAGGGTGCGTCGAAGAAGGCGAACAGCGCCTGGCCGGTGGCGAACTGGCGCAGGCTGGTCAGGTCGGCGAGCATCTGCCCGGCAGCGCCCTTGTGCCCCGCCAGGCTGGCCGCATAGGCGGCGTCGAACACCCGCGGGTTGAGGTCCATGTCCATGCGCGTGCCCAGGCGCACCACCACTTGACTGCGCAGCCACTCCAGCACGCCCATGAAGGCGAACAGGCCCAGCACCAGGAGGCTGAGCATGAGCAGCGTCATCTCGTTGCGCGACGACAGGACCCGGTCATACACCTGCAACATGTACAGCGCCGGCGCCAGCATCAGCAGGTTGATCACCGCGGTGAACAGGGCGACGTTGGCGAGGCCGGCACGGCAGGCCTTGAGCGCCTGCAGCACTTCGTTGGCCGTGGCGGGAGCGGTTCGCATTCGTTGGAAACCTCACAGGGTGCGCCGACCGGCGATTGCTTTGTGCCGGTCGACGCCACAGAATTCGCACCACCGCAGCCTGGGCCCGGCAAAGACACGGGCTGCGGGGTAAATGCAACAAATCAGCGAATGGCAGGGTTACCTTCCATTCGCTTTTTCATGCCTGGGCTCAGGCCGCCAAGGCCAGGTCTTCAGGCAGCGCCTGCACGCCAACGGCTTCGGCCGAGGCCGCAACCGGGCCAGCCGCCAGGGCGGTGTTGATCTGGGCGAAGGTGTTGTTGGTGGACACGCCGTAGTCGGCCAGCAGGTTGTCCAGCACGGTTTCCAGGCCGCTGGTCTTGCCCTGCATCAGGTTGTAGATCACGTTGTGTACGTCGTTGCCTGCACGACCGGCACCTTGAGCGGCGTTCAGGTCCAGGCCGTCGAAGCTCACGGCCAGCGCCTGCACGCTGTAGTTGCCGCTGGCGTCACGCAGCAGGGTGTTGCCCAGGGTCACGGTGTCCAGCTCGCCGTACAGGTAGTGGTTCTGGTTGTCGCCGGCCGGCAGCGAGGCATTCCAGACGTAGTGCAGGCCGGTCGGGGTGTCGCTTTCGGCGATCACGGCAAAGTTCGAACCATTGGTGCCGCGAATGGCGTACTGGCTGCCATCGGTGCCGCCCTCGTTGAAGCCACCGGTGTTGCTGGCGTTGTGGGCGGCGGTCTTGAAACCGGTGGCCCAGGCCGAGAGGTACTGGTCAACGGTGAAGTTGGCGAAGGAAGCCGAGTAGGTAACGGACAGAGACATTGCATTTCCTCATTGCGTTGCAGTTGAGAGCGAAGGCGTCCAACGCCTTCGTGTTGCCCGACAGTGGGCGAACCTGGTGAATCAGAATCGATACTCGAGCATGCCGGAGAGGGTCCGGCCACGGGCCAGGGAGAGGTTGTTGGCGTCGCCCATGGCCACGAAGTAAGCCTCGTCGGTGACGTTTTCCAGCGACAGGGCAATGTTCAGCTGCGGGGTCGCCCAGTAGCTGGCATACAGGTCGTAGACCTTGTATTCCGGCCAGCGGGCCTTCTCCAGGTTGCCGTAGCCCTGGCTATTGAGGTGCTCGCCCCGGCCCGCGCTGTAGCGCAGGCGGGCGCCGACATCGAGGGTGTTGTCGAAGAAGCGCAGGCCGGTGGTCAACGCGCCACGGTCGGACGGCATGTAGGCGGCGTTGCCCATGATCTCGCCACAGCTGACCTGGTCATTGATCGCCTGGCCCTCGCTGAAGTTGTAGGCCGGCAAGGTCACCGGGAGCGGGAAGCCGCCGAAGTCGATCACCGTGTCGATCATGCCGGCGTCGTTGCGCTGTACACCGCCGCCCATGTACAGCTGCTTGGAGCAGAACTCGTTGCTGCCGATCATGTGGGTGTAGCTGAGCTGGGTGTAGAAACGGCCGTTGTCGTAGTCGAGCGAGTACTCCACGCCACGGAAGTTGGTGCCTTCAAGGTTGTTGGTGTAGGCACTGTTGCCCAGCGACAGCCCGGTGATGTCGGTGCCGGGCAGGTCGACGCTGTAGTCGAGGTACGAGAAGTTCTCGATCCGCGTATCGAAGTAGGCCACCTTCACGCCGAGGCGGTCGCCATCGCGAAACAGCGATTCCTTGAAAATGTTGAAACCGGCTTCCCAGTTATGCGACTGCTCGGGCTTGAGGAACGGGTTGGGGTACACCAGTTCATTGCCGCCACCGTGCGGCTTGCCGCTCATGAACGCTTCGGTCACCGCCGGCGGGCGCCAGCCGCGACCCCACCGGGTATAAAGCTGCAACCAGTCCAGCCCCGGCTTGACGCCGATACCGAAGGTCGGCGAGAAGCGCCCCTCTTCGCGTTCGACGTCGTAGGCAAACTCGGTTTGCTCGCGCAGCACGTCCACGCCGGTAACCCCGACCGGGTAGGCCCAGGTGGTGAACCCGGTCTTGCCCGTCAGGCGATAGCGGTCGTAGCGCAGGCCGGCATCCAGGGTCAGCCAGCCGTCATGCTCGAACGACAGGTTGCCGAACAGGCTGCCCATGGCCCGCTTGCCTTCTGGGTCAGCCCCGGCGATGAACGGGTTGTCCCTTTCACTCGGCGCGGGGATACGCTCGCTGCTCGGCTTGAAGGTATCCAGGAACAGTTCAGCGCCGTAGTTGAAGCTCAGCAGGTTGCTCTGGCCGAAATAGAAGCGCGAGGTGTTCTGCGCCTGCAGGCCCCAGGTGTCGGTCTGGAAGTGATCGTTGTAGTCGGCGTAGAAGTTGCCGCTGCCGACGCTGGCGGTATTGCTGTTGTTCCAGCGGTCCTGGCGGGTGGTGACGAAATACAGCTTGGCCTTGAAGTCGATCAGGTCGTTGTCCGGCGCATAGCTGTAGTCGAGCCCGAAGTTCTTCGCGTTGATGTCGCTGCTGGCGGTGCGCCGGTAGTAGAACGAGTTAAGGTCAGAGGCGAGCCAGGTCCAGGCGTCCTTGCTGTCGGTGTCGGTTTCCATGTAGCTCAGTTGCAGACGCTGGTCTTCGGGCAGGTTCAGGCCCACCTTGATCAGGTTCGAGCGGGTCACCGTGCCCATGTCGCCAACCTCGGACTCGATCCAGTTGTCCCAGGCCCGCGGGAACAACTTGCGCAGGCGCATCTCGGTGCCCAGGTTGTCCTTGTTGTTGGTGCCGGCGCGGTAGTTGCCGAAGTGGCGCTCGCTCATGCCCAGCAGCAGGTCACCCACTTCGTTGCCGAAGGCGAACACGCCGCTGCCGTTGAAATAGGTGCCGTTGCCCAGCTCGCCGATGCCATGCCCGGCACGAATCCGGCCGCCCATCTCCTTACCTGGGCCGAGAAACTCGGCGGCGTTCAAGGTATTGAAGCTGGCAATGCCGCCGAGCACACCCGCGCCGCCCATGCCGGACTGGCTGCCCTTTTCGATCTCGACGTTGCTGACGAACTCCGGGTCGATGAACATCGTGCCATTGCGCTGCTGGTGGCCGTTGACGCTGAAGTTCTGGCGCATGCCGTCGATGTTCATGTTGACCCGGCCGTAGTCCTGCACGCCGCGGATGTTCACCGACAGGCCCGGATCGCGCTGGTTGACTGCGGTGTACACCCCGGCGGTCTGCTCGAGCATGTCGGCGGCATGGCGCGGCGGGCGTTTGTCGATCTGATCGCGGGTGATCACGCTGGCCGAACGTGGCGCCTGGTACACCCAGTCACCGTCACGGCTGGACTCGACTTGGGTGGCCCCCAGTTCCAGGGCCGCGCCGGACTCTTCGAGCCGCTCCAGGCCCACCTGCCCCGCAGCGCTGAAGTGGTAGCGCACCGGCATGTTGCGCAGCAGCAGGCGCAGGCCCTCTTCCACGCTGTAGCCACCACGCAGCCCTTCGCTGTACAGGCCGACCAGCTTGCGGCTGTCATAGAACACCTGCACACCGGACTGTTCGGCATAGGCCAGCACTGCGCTGTCGAGCGGCTGGGCGGGAATGTCGAACTGCACCAGGCTGCGGCTGGTGCTGTTCGGCGGCGTGGCTGCCTGGGCCAGGCCGATCCCCATCGGCAGGCTCAAGGCGCCAATGGCCAGGCTGCTGGCCAAGGCGATGCGGCTCAGGGGCCGGCGGGGTTGTGCGGGGGGCGTGCTCACTGCGCGTCTCGTCTTCTGTTGGCGATTTCTAGTAATGAAAATCAATCTCAACAATCAGACGTGCGACGTAGGAAAACTCAGTAACGCGAAACCAAAGTTTTTTTCAGCGGTTCAGTAGATCAGCGTCAAACCAGGCAATTGCAGGCGTTCGGCCTTGAGTTCGGCGCTGAGCACATCGGCGGCCACGGCCAGGTTGTCGAGGCGGAACACCCCACTGACCTGGCGTTGCGCCAAGGCCGCGTCGACCACCAGCAGGCGCCCGTCACGGTAGCGGTTCAGCCGTTCGACCACCTCGGCCAGCGGCTGGCGCTCGAACACCAGCACCCCACGCTGCCAGTCGGTGGCCCGCTGCACGTCGCGCCCTGGCCACAGGCGCACGCCCTCGGCCTGGTCGTAGCGCAGCGCCTGGCCCTCCTGCAACAGCTGGCTGGTCACGCCCTGTGCCGGCGCGGCTTGCAGCTTTACCTCGACACTGTGTTCGAGCATGCCGACCCAACCGCCCTCGCCCGCCCTGCCGACCACGAACCGCGTGCCCAGGGCCCGCGTGCTGGCGCCGGCATAATCGACCACGAACGGCCGTGGCTCGGCGGCCGTGACCGGCGCTGCACTGAACACTGCATCGCCGGCCAGCAGGCGCACCCGCCGCTGCTGGCCATCGAAGGCCAGTTGCAAGGCGCTGCGGCTGTCGAGATCAACCAGGCTGCCATCGGGCAAGGTCACCCGACGCACTTCGCCGGCAGCGGTGACGTAGTCCGCGCGCCAGTCCAGCAGCAGGCCGGGCCCCTGCTCCACCCCCAGCACCGCCAGCAGTACCAACGCGCTGCAGGCCACAGCCCGCCGAATACGCGAACCCCTGCGCCGGGCAGGCGTGCGCGTACTGCGCGGCAGCGGCGCGCGATGCGGCGCGCCAGCGGGAGCAAGGCCCGCCAGTTGCCCCAGGTCGCCCCAGGTCGCCTGCGCGAAAGCATAGGCCCGGGCATGGCGCGGGTCACTCGCACACCACTGCTCCAGCGCCTGCTGCTGCACACTGCTCAGGGGGCCGGCGCCTTGCAGCACCACCCACTCGGCGGCCTGCTCGCGGATGGCTTGCTCGTTCTGGCTGCTCACACGGTTCTCTCGCGATCTGGTTATGTCTGGGCTGACGTCTGAAGCGGCGTTTGTCAGTAAACCGTTGGTCATTCCGCTTCCTGCAGGCACTGCATCACATAGGCCAGGGCCTTGGCCAGATGCTTCTGCACGGAGCTGTCGGAAATACCCAGGTGACGCGCGACTTCGGCGTGGGTCATGCCCTCCAGGCGATTGAGGCGAAACACCTGCCGGGTACGTTCAGGCAACGCCTCGAGGATCGCCTGCAAGCGGCGCAGGTGCTGGATGCGAGCAGCCTGCTCGTCGAGCCCGGGGCCGTCCTCGATGATGCTTTCCAGCGCTTCGTGGGGGACCAGATCGGTCTTGCGCCGCTGCTGCTGGCGCACATGATCGACCATCAGGTTGTGGGCGGTGCGGTACAGGTAGGCCTGGGCATTGTCGATGCGGTCGACGTGCTGCTGCTCGGCCAGGCGCAGGAAACTGTCCTGCACCAGGTCGGCGGCCAATTGCGGGTCGCGCACCTTGCGCGAAAGCATGGCCTGCAGGTTTTTCGCGTGCTTGAGGAACAGCCGCTTGAGGTCGAACTCCGCCACACGCACTCCATACGATGGTCGCAAGGTGGCGGCATGCTACTAGCTATTGAGAATCACTTGCAAGAAGCCGACTATTCGAACAATGCATCCAAGGCCTGCTCCAGACGCGTCACGGCAATCACCTGCAAGCCCGGCGGCGCCTCTTTCGGCGCATTGCCCTTGGGCACGATGGCACGCTTGAAGCCATGCTTGGCGGCCTCCTTGAGGCGCTCCTGGCCGCTGGGCACCGGGCGCACCTCGCCAGACAGGCCGATCTCGCCGAACACCAGCAGGTCGTGGGCCAACGGCCGGTTGCGCAGGCTCGACATCACCGCCGCCAGCAGCGCCAGGTCAGAGGCGGTCTCCAGCACCTTGACCCCGCCGACCACGTTGAGGAACACATCCTGGTCGTGGGTGGGGATGCTGCCGTGCCGGTGCAGCACCGCCAACAGCATGGCCAGGCGGTTCTGGTCCAGGCCCAGGGTCACCCGCCGCGGGTTGGCCAGGTGGCTGTCATCGACCAGTGCCTGCACCTCCACCAGCATCGGCCGGGTACCTTCCCAAGTGGCCATCACCACGCTGCCGGGCACCTCTTCCTGGGTACGGTTGAGGAAGATCGCCGAAGGGTTGGAGACTTCCTTGAGGCCGCGATCGGTCATGCCGAACACGCCCAGTTCGTTGACTGCGCCAAAGCGGTTCTTCACCGCCCGCAGCAGGCGCAGGCGCCCGTCCGATTCACCCTCGAAATACAGCACGGTGTCGACCATGTGCTCCAGCACGCGCGGGCCGGCCAGCGAACCTTCCTTGGTGACGTGGCCGACCAGGAAGATCGCCGTGCCGCTCTGCTTGGCATAGCGCACCAGCAGCGCCGCGCTTTCGCGTACCTGGGCCACGCCACCCGGGGCCGATTGCAGCTGCTCGGTGAAAATGGTCTGGATCGAGTCGATCACCATCACCCGCGGCTTCTCCTGGCGGGCAGTGGCGATGATCGCCTCGATGCAGGTTTCGGTCATGACCTTGAGCTGGTCCTGGGGCAGCCCCAGGCGCCGCGAGCGCATGGCCACCTGCTGCTGCGATTCTTCGCCGGTGACGTACAGCGCCGGCATCTGCGTGGCGATGTTGCACAGGGTCTGCAGCAGGATGGTCGATTTGCCGATGCCCGGGTCGCCGCCGATCAACACCACCGAACCATCGACCAGGCCACCCCCGAGCACCCGGTCAAGCTCGGTGCTGCTGGTGGTGAAGCGCGGGATCTCTTCGACGCTGACCTCGGCGAGGGTCTTGATCTGCGCCTGCTGCCCGGCCCAGCCGGCCCGACCGCTGGGGGCCGCCGCGCCGCCGCTTTCGATCATGGTCTCGACCAGGGTGTTCCAGGCGCCGCACTCGCCGCACTGGCCGGCCCATTTGGGGAAAGTCGCGCCACATTCGGTACAGCCATACAAACGCTTGGCCTTGGCCATGGGCGCAGTCTCCTGGAAAAAACCGCCATGATAGCCGAAGCCGGACGTGTCCCGAACGCACCGAGAGGCGACAAAACTATTCGCTCTAACCGCAGTCAGTAGCCCTGAATGCCACGCATGAAGCGTTTAAGTGGCTTACACTGCGTCTACCTCACCATTTGTTACAAGGAAATCGCACATGGGCATGCTCAGTGAGTTCAAGGCCTTCGCCGTCAAAGGAAATGTCGTGGACATGGCCGTCGGTATCATCATCGGCGCCGCCTTCGGCAAGATCGTCTCGTCGTTCGTCGGCGACGTGATCATGCCCCCCATCGGCCTGCTGATCGGTGGTGTGGACTTCAGTGACCTGGCCATTACCCTGAAGGCCGCCGAGGGCGATGTACCGGCCGTGGTCCTGGCCTACGGCAAGTTCATCCAGACCATCCTCGACTTCATCATCGTCGCCTTCGCCATCTTCATGGGCGTGAAAGCGATCAACCGCCTCAAGCGCGAAGAAGCCGTGGCACCGAGCGCACCACCGGTACCAAGCGCCGAAGAAACCCTGCTGACCGAGATCCGCGACCTGCTCAAGGCGCAGAACCAGAAGTAAGCGGCAAGCTTCAAGCTACAAGCTGCAAGAAAAAGCCGGACCGCGATCTGTCAGCATCTGCGGTCCGGCTTTTTCTTGCAGCTTGCAGCTCGAAGCTTGCCGCTTATTACCAGTAGTTCTCCACCGCGACCTGCCCTGGCCGCTTGCTCAGGCTCAATTGCAAGTCGCGCGCCTTGAGCACCTTGCGCGTCTCATCGATCATGTCCGGGTTGCCGCACAGCATGATCCGCGAATGCTCCGGCGACAGCTCCAGCCCCGCCGCGCGCTCCAGCTCGCCGTTTTCGATCAGCGTGGTGATCCGCGCATTCAACGCCCCCGGATGCGGCTCTCGGGTCACCACCGGAATGAACTGCAACTTGCCGGCGAACTCCGCCAGGTAGTCGCGTTGCTCAAGCCCGGCGATCTCCTGTACATACGCCAGCTCCTTGGCCTCGCGCACCGAGTACACCAGTTTGATGTTGTCGAAGCGCTCCCAGGCCTCGAAGTCCTGCAGGATCGACATGAACGGCGCGATACCGGTGCCGGTAGCCAACAGCCACAGGTCGCGGCCACCGGTAAAGCGGTCGAGGGTCAGGTAGCCGAATGCTTGGCGGTCGATCAGCAAGGTATCGCCCGCGCCCAACCGGCTCAGCTCGCTGGTGAACTCACCGCCGGGCACCACGATGGAAAAGAAGTCGAGGAATTCGTCGTGGGGTGCGCTGACCATCGAGTAGGCGCGCCATACCACGCTGCCATCGGCCTTGGTCACGCCCAGGCGGGCGAACTGCCCGGAGCGGAAGCGAAAGCCTGGATCACGGCTGACCCGCAGGCTGAACAGGTTCGGCGTCAGTGGCTGAACATCGAGCAGGGTCTGGCGGGTGAACTTGTCGGCGCTGGCGGTCATGACGGGCTCCATAAATCAGATGCGCCAAGTGTCTCGCAAAGCGCCGGGGATAAACACCACCGGATTGTAGGGCATCGTTTTTGGCTGACAAAAAGCTGCGCAACAAATGCGACAGCTATAGCAAAAAAACCCAGCGCATCACGAGGACTTTTCCTACAATTGGCCCGTGCAGTCCGGTAATTGGATCCATCGGATTTCAGGGAGTTTCACCCATGTCACAGTGGCACAGCGAACAGCTTCAACAGATGCTGGGGGAGCACGACCCCGACAGATTGTTCCTCCAGGCGGTTGAGCTGGTGCAGGCACTCGGCATGCAATTCGTCGGCCTGGCGACCCACATGCATGTCGCGGGTAAAGCCCCCAAGGTGTGTTTCCGCAGCAACTACCCGGACGAGTGGCACCAGGTCTATCAGCACGAGTTCATGAACAGCGACCCGGCTTGCTGCGAATGCCGCAAGACTACCCTGCCGCTGTTGTGGAACGACGACCTGTTCAAAGAAATGCCGCAGCTGCGCGAGTCAGCCTGTGCCCACGGCCTGCGCCATGGCTGGACGCAATCGTTGTTCGATCAACTGCACAACGAGAGCCAGCTGAGTGTAGCCCGGCCAGACGACCCGATTCGCCCCATCGAACTCTATGAAAACGGCGCACAGATCATGTGGTTGTGCCAGGTGCTGCATGCCGCAGTGAGCGAACAGCATATGGCCAGCGAAGAGCACTATCCGCCACTGAGCAAGCGTGAGCTGGAAGTGATTAAGTGGTCCTCGGAAGGCAAAATCGCCGAGGATGTCGCCAAGATACTCTCGCTATCCACCAGCACCGTGAACTTCCACATCCGCAGCGTGATCGCCAAGACCAACACAAACAACAAGGTGGCAGCCATCGTCAACGTCTTCCGCCAAGGACTGCTGTAACCCCCTCGAAGCGCAAAGCCCTGTAGAATCGCCTACCTCAAGCCCGTCGCGCACCGCGACGGCCAGATTCGCGCCGAGCCGTACTTAATGCCACTGTTCAACAGCCCCTTCGCCGACCTCGACCTGATTCGCCAGCCGGAACAGGCCAACGACCCGCTGCTGGCGTTCGACGCCGCCGACCAGTACCTGCTGGAGCACCTGGCGGCCCAAGCACCGGCCGCAGGCTGCCGGGTGCTGGTGCTCAACGACAGCTTCGGCGCCCTGGCCGCCAGCCTGGCCGGCAGGTTGGATGTCACCAGCAGCGGCGACTCGCACTTGGCGCGCATGGCGCTGGAGAAGAACCTGGCAGGCAACGGCAAGCCGTTCGATGCCGTGCCTTTCGTACCCGCCAACCAGCACTGGCAAGGGCCCTTCGATCGCGTGCTGGTGCGCGTACCGAAAACCCTGGCCCTGCTCGAAGAACAGCTGATCCGCCTGCAGGGCCACCTGGCCCCCGGCGCTCAGGTGATCGCCGGCGCCATGATCAAGCACCTGCCACGTGCGGCCGGCGACCTGATGGAAAAATACATCGGCCCGGTCCAGGCCTCGCTGGCCCAGAAGAAGGCCCGGCTGCTCACCGCCACGGTCGCCGAGCGCCCACTCGCCCAGTCCCCCTACCCTAGCCGCTACCGCCTCGACGCGCCGGCACTGGAGCTGGTCAACCACGCCAACGTGTTCTGCCGCGAAGGCCTGGACATCGGCACCCGTGCCTTCCTGCCGCACCTGCCACGCGACCTGGGCCGCGCCCGGGTGGCAGACCTGGGCTGCGGCAATGGCGTACTGGCCATCGCCAGCGCCCTGGCGAACCCTGACGCGCATTACACCCTGGTGGACGAGTCGTACATGGCGGTGCAATCGGCCCGTGACAACTGGCAGGCCGCGCTGGGCGATCGTGAAGTAGCCATTGAGGCGGCGGATGGCCTGGCGGGGCTAGCCAAGCAGTCGCTGGACGTGGTGTTGTGCAACCCGCCGTTCCACCAGCAGCAGGTGGTCGGCGATTTCCTCGCCTGGCGCATGTTCCAGCAGGCACGGGAGGCGCTGGAGGTGGGGGGAGCGTTGTACATCGTCGGCAACCGGCACCTGGGCTACCACAGCAAGCTGGCGCGGTTGTTCAGAGGTGTGGAGCAAGTAGCGGCGACGCCGAAGTTCGTCGTGCTCAAGGCCCGCAAGTAAGGCAGCCCCACTAAACGGGCTTGCACGTCCACTGTAGGAGCGGCCTTGTGCCGCGATAGGGCCGCAAAGCGGCCCCGGCGATTTCTGCATTAACGCTGAAATCCTGGGGCCGCTCTGCGGCCCTATCGCGGCACAAGGCCGCTCCTACAAGACGACAGTTGTTCCCACGGTGGTTTCAATGCAGGCTCAGTGCGTGCTCAACCCCGCAGCACTCATGAACATCCGCATCCCGTAGGCGAATACCCCAAGCGCCGCGACACTCAGCGCCCAGATCAGCACCAGCCAGCCCAGGCGTTGCCACAACGGTTTCTTCTGTTCGACATCCATCATGGCGCGCTCCTAGTGATAGCCGTCTTCATGGGTCACCTTGCCGCGGAACACGTAGTAGCTCCAGTAGGTGTACCCGAGGATGAACGGCAGGATGAACAACGTGCCCACCAGCATGAAGCCCTGGCTCTGCGGCGGTGCGGCGGCATCCCAGATGCTGATCGACGGCGGGATGATGTTGGGCCACAGGCTGATCCCCAATCCGCTGTAACCAAGGAAGATCAGCACCAGGGTGAGCAGGAACGGCGTGTAGTGCGCATTACGTGCCACCGCGCGCAGCAGGCCATAGAAGGTCACCATCACCAGTAGCGGCACCGGCATGAACCACACCAGATTAGGCATGCTGAACCAGCGGTCGGCGATCTGCGGGTAGGCGATCGGTGTCCACAGGCTGACGATGCCGATCACTGCCAGCAACACCAGCGCCAGGGGCCGCGCCATGTCGTGCATCTTCTGTTGCAGCGGCCCTTCGGTTTTCATGATCAGCCAGGTACAGCCCAGCAGGGTGTAGGCAACGATCAGGCCCAGGCCGGAGAACAGGGTGAACGGCGTCAGCCAGTCCAGGTAGCCGCCGACGAACTTGCGGTCGACCACCTTGAAGCCTTCGATGAAGGCGCCCAGGGCCACGCCCTGGAAGAAGGTGGCCACCAGCGAGCCCCAGATGAACGCCTTGTCCCAGATATGCCGCTTGTTGGCCCGCGCCTTGAAGCGGAACTCGAAGGCCACGCCGCGGAAGATCAGCCCCACCAGCATCAGGATCAGCGGCAGGTACAGCGCCTCCAGCACCACCGAGTAGGCCAGCGGGAAGGCGCCGAACAGCGCGGCGCCACCCAGCACCAACCAGGTTTCGTTGCCGTCCCATACCGGGGCGACGGTGTTCATCATCACATCACGGTCACGCTCGTCCTGGACGAACGGGAAGAGCATGCCGATCCCAAGGTCGAAACCGTCCATCACCACGTACATCATCACGCCGAAGATGATGATCACGGCCCAGATCAGCGGAAGATCGATACCCATCTCAGTTCCCCTCGCTCAGGCGGGTGGAGGTGGCCTCATGGCCATCATCGGCGGCGGACAGTGGCCGCGCCGGCGTACGTTGCTGGCCAGGGCCACCTGGGGTGTGCTCCTCGCCTTCGCCGGTTTTCGGCCCTTTGCGCACCAGCCGCATCATGTAGCCGATGCCGGTGCCGAACAGGGCGAAGTACACCACCACGAACATCACCAGAGTGAAACCGAGCTGCGCATAGCTATGGTTGGACACACCGTCGGCGGTACGCATCAGCCCATAGACCACCCATGGCTGGCGACCGATCTCGGTGGTGAACCAGCCAGCGAGGATGGCGATCAGCCCCGACGGGCCCATCCACAGGGTCAGGTAGAGGAACGGCCGCGAGCTGTACAGGGTGCCGCGCTTGCGCAGCCACACGCTCCACAGGCCAACGAAGATCATCAGCATGCCCAGGCCGACCATGACCCGGAACGACCAGAACACGATGGTCGAGTTGGGCCGGTCTTCGGGCGGGAACTCCTTCATTGCCGGTACTTGCTTGTCCAGGCTGTGGGTAAGAATCAGGCTGCCCAGGGCCGGGATCTCGATCTTGAAGCGGGTGGTTTCGGCTTTCATGTCCGGGATGCCGAACAGGATAAGCGGCGTCGGTTCACCGGGTTTGTTTTCCCAATGGCCCTCGATGGCCGCGATCTTCACCGGCTGGTGCTTGAGGGTGTTGAGGCCGTGGAAGTCACCGATCACGGCCTGGATCGGCGCGACGATCAGCGCCATCCACATGGCCATCGACAGCATCTTGCGCACCGCCGGGTTATCCCGGCCACGCAACAGGTGCCAGGCCGCCGAGGCCCCGACGAAGAACGCCGTGGCGACGAAGGCGGCGGTGGCCATGTGCATCAGGCGGTAAGGGAAGGACGGGTTGAAGATCACCGCGAACCAGTCCACCGGGATCACCTGGCCATTGACGATCTCGTAGCCCTGGGGGGTCTGCATCCAGCTGTTGGACGCCAGGATCCAGAAGGTCGAGACCAAGGTGCCGAGCGCCACCATGCAGGTGGCGAAGAAGTGCAGGCCTCGGCCGACACGGTTCCAGCCGAACAGCATGACGCCAAGGAAGCCGGCCTCGAGGAAGAAGGCCGTCAGTACCTCGTAGGTCAGCAAGGGGCCGGTGATGGAACCTGCGAAGTCGGAGAACTGGCTCCAGTTGGTGCCGAACTGGTAGGCCATGACCAGGCCGGAGACCACGCCCATGCCGAAGTTGACGGCGAAGATCTTCGACCAGAAGTGGTAGAGGTCACGGTAGGTGTTGTTGCCGGTCTTGAGCCAAAGGCCTTCGAGAACCGCCAGGTAGCTCGCCAGGCCAATGGTGATGGCCGGGAACAGAATGTGAAAGGACACGGTAAAGGCAAACTGGATTCGGGCGAGCTCTAGGGCTTCTAATCCGAACATGGTGCTTCCTCTT
This sequence comes from Pseudomonas oryziphila, assembly GCF_003940825.1. Taxonomy (NCBI): domain Bacteria; kingdom Pseudomonadati; phylum Pseudomonadota; class Gammaproteobacteria; order Pseudomonadales; family Pseudomonadaceae; genus Pseudomonas; species Pseudomonas oryziphila. Next base: position 5,259,582 of record NZ_CP034338.1, read on the forward strand.
CAGATAATCCGGCGTCCAGGCTTGTGGCCCTTGTCGCCCACTGCCCCCACAGTGATCGAGTGCGGCTCGTTGGAATTGTTCTGTTCGATCGCAGGGATTCCGGCCCGAGGGCCAAATTCGTTGCATCTGGAACGATTGATCCAGGTCAACGAATGTCTGGAAGCATAGTCCCGAATCAAGTCACAAGATGTGTGGTTGATTGCCGCGTGACCCGTTGTCCCACCCCCTTTTCCGGGCGCTGAAAAACTGTCCACCTCGACATTCAGCAACTAAATGTTACAAACAGATGCTACTCTGCAGACCCCTCTATTGCCGAGGTTACAGGCCTGCCGATGTCCGACTCCGCCCCGCAATTGCTGCGTCATCACCGCCCTTTCATGGCCTTCTGGCTGGCCCGCGTCTTCACTGCCAGCGGCTTCCAGATGCTCACCGTGGCCATCGGCTGGCACCTTTACCAGTTGACGGGCAATGTGCTCGATCTGGGCCTGGTCGGGCTGGTGGAATTTGCCCCGCGCGTGCTGTTCATGCTGCACACCGGGCACGTTGCCGACCGCTATGACCGGCGCAAGGTCGCCGCGCTTTGCCAGACCTTGCAGGCGCTGATCGCCCTGGCATTGGCCCTTGGCAGTGTCACTGACAACGTCAGCCGCGAGCTGATCTTCGTGCTGGCCTTCCTGCTGGGCGCCACCCGCTCGTTCGAGATGCCGGCCACCCAGGCGCTGCTGCCCAACGTAGTGCCACCGGGGCTGTTCCCGCGGGCGGTGGCGGCGTCGGCCTCGGCGACCCAGACCGCGACCATTGTCGCCCCGGCGGTGGGCGGTTTCCTGTATGCCTTCGGCAGCATCTGGGTGTATGCCCCGACCGTGGCCCTGTACGTGATTGCCTGCCTGCTCATGCTCAGCCTCGACGCCCGCCAGCAACCGCTCCAGCAAGGCCGCGCCAGCCTGGATTCGCTGCTGGCCGGCATCCGCTTCATCCGCAGCCGCCCGGACATCCTCGGCGCCATCTCGCTGGACCTGTTCGCCGTACTGCTGGGCGGCGCCACCGCGCTGCTGCCGGTGTTCGCCAAGGACATACTGCTCACCGGCGCCTGGGGCCTGGGCCTGCTGCGTTCGGCCCCGGCGGTGGGCGCGCTGCTGATGTCGCTGTGGCTGGCGCGCTTCCCAGTGGAACGCAAGGTGGGCCTGGTCATGTTCACTGCGGTGGGGGTGTTCGGCGTGGCGACCATCGCTTTCGGCTTGAGCACCTCGTTCTGGTTCTCCCTGGCGGTACTGGTGGTGCTGGGCGCGGCTGACATGATCAGCATGGTCATCCGTGGCGCCTTCGTGCAGCTGGAGACCCCGGATGAAATGCGCGGCCGGGTGAGTGCGGTGAACGGGCTGTTCATCGGCGCCTCGAACCAGCTTGGCGAGTTCGAATCGGGGCTCACCGCGCACTGGTTTGGCACAGTGCCGGCGGTGGTGCTCGGTGGTGTCGGCACCCTGGTGGTGACCGGGGTGTGGATGAAACTGTTCCCGACCCTGACCCATCGGGATCGCTTGCACAACGGCTGAGTGAGCGCAGTTGCCTGCACCGGCCAATCGCCGGCAAGCCGGCTCCCACAGGGATGGCGCTAGGCTTGGAGGCGACGCGATCGGTGTGGGGGCCGGCTTGCCGGCGATTGGGCCGGCACAAGCGCCCGCGAACATGACCCGATCAGCCACCCCAACGGCCATAGGCCCCCGCCCCCCATGCTGGTATGATGCGCGGCTTTTTTGCCCCCCACGCAAAACCGCGGCATCCGGTACGGTCTGTGCTTTGCTGTTGGGGACGATACATTCACGGCGCGAGGCGCCCTGGGAGCAGGCATGCTGGAAAGGCTGTTTCAACTAAAGGCACACAACACCAACGTGCGCACCGAGATTCTCGCGGGCGTCACCACCTTCCTGGCCATGGCCTACATCCTGTTCGTCAACCCGAGCATCCTCGGCGAGACCGGCATGGACAAGGGCGCGATCTTCGTCGCCACCTGCCTGGCCGCGGCCATCGGCTCGGTGACCATGGGCATCATCGCCAACTACCCGATCGCCCTGGCGCCGGGCATGGGCCTGAACGCCTTCTTCACCTACACCGTGGTTCTGCACATGGGCCACACCTGGCAGGTGGCGCTGGGTGCGGTGTTCCTGTCCGCCGTGCTGTTCTTCCTGCTGTCGATCTTCCGCATCCGCGAATGGATCGTGAACAGCATCCCGCTGCCGCTGCGTTCGGCCATTGCCGCCGGTATCGGTCTGTTCCTGGCGCTGATCGCCCTGCATAACGCCGGCATCGTCGTCGATAACCAGGCCACCTTGGTGGGCCTGGGCGACCTCAAGAAACCAGCGCCAATCCTCGCCACCCTGGGCTTCTTCCTGATCGTTGCCCTCGAGGCGATGAAAGTGCGTGGCGCGGTGCTGATCGGCATCCTCGCGGTGACCGTGGCCTCGATCGCCATGAACGTCACCCCATTCGGTGGCGTGGTGTCGATGCCGCCATCGCTGGCACCGACCTTCCTGCAGTTGGACATCAAAGGCGCCCTGGACGTCGGCCTGATCAGCGTGATCTTCGCCTTCCTGTTCGTCGACCTGTTCGACAACTCCGGCACCCTGATCGGCGTGGCCAAGCGCGCCGGCCTGATGGGCAAGGACGGCCACATGCCGAAAATGGGCCGCGCCCTGATCGCCGACAGCACCGCCGCCATGGCCGGTTCGCTGCTGGGCACCTCGACCACCACCAGCTACATCGAATCCGCCGCCGGCGTCAGTGCCGGTGGCCGCACAGGCCTGACCGCCATCGTGGTCGCCGTCTTGTTCCTGCTGGCGCTGTTCTTCGCCCCATTGGCCGGCAGCGTGCCGGCCTTCGCCACCGCCCCGGCGCTGCTGTTCGTCGCCGTGCTGATGGCCTCGGGCCTGGCCGAGATCAACTGGGATGACGTTACCGAAGCCGCGCCGGTGGTGGTCACCGCCCTGGCCATGCCGCTGACCTACTCGATCGCCAACGGCATCGCCTTCGGCTTCATCGCCTGGACCGCCATCAAGCTGCTGTCCGGCCGTCACCGCGACCTGAACCCAGCGCTGGTGATCCTGTCCATTCTGTTCGTCATCAAGCTGGGCTGGTTCAACGCATGAGTGCCGTTTTCGACCCTACGCAATACGACGCGCAGCTGGCGACCAAGGTCGCCCGCCTGCGTGAGCTGCTGGCGCCGTTCGCGGCGCCCAAGCCTGCGGTGTTCGACTCGCCGCGCGAGCACTACCGCCTGCGCGCCGAGTTCCGCCTGTGGCGCGAGGACGGCCAGCGCCATTACGCGATGTTCGCCCCGGGCGAGAAGCACAAGGCGATCCTGATCGACGACTTCCCCATCGCCAGCCAGCGCATCAACCAACTGATGCCGCGCCTGAAGGCCGCCTGGCAGGGCAATGAGGCGCTGAACAACCGCCTGTTCCAGGTGGAGTTCCTCACCACCCTGGCCGGCGATGCCATGGTCACCCTGTGCTACCACCGCCCGCTGGACGACGCCTGGGAAGCCGCTGCGCAGCAGTTGGCCGCCGAGCTGAATGTCAGTGTCATCGGCCGCTCCAAGGGCAAGCGCCTGGTGATCGGCCGTGACTACGCGGTAGAGAAACTGGACATCGCCGGCCGCACCTTCAGCTATCGCCAACCCGAAGGCGCGTTCACCCAACCCAACGGCGCGGTGAACCAGAAGATGCTCGGCTGGGCCTTCGAAGCCATGGGCGAGCGCGACGACGACCTGCTGGAACTGTACTGCGGCAACGGCAACTTCACCCTGCCGCTGGCCACCCGGGCCCGCCAGGTGCTGGCCACCGAGATCAGCAAGACCTCGGTCAACGCCGCGCTGCACAACCTCGACGAGAATGGCGTGGACAACGTGCGCCTGGTGCGCCTGTCGGCCGAAGAGCTGACCCAGGCGCTGAACGAGGTCCGCCCGTTCCGCCGCCTGGAAGGCATCGACCTCAAGGCCTACGACTTCGGCACCGTGTTCGTCGACCCGCCGCGCGCCGGCATGGACCCGGACACCTGCGAACTGACCCGGCGCTTCGAGCGCATTCTGTACATTTCCTGCAACCCGGAAACCCTGGCGCAGAACATCGCCCAGCTGCACGATACCCACCGTATCGAACGCTGCGCGCTGTTCGACCAGTTCCCCTATACCCATCACATGGAAAGCGGGGTGCTGCTGGTTCGGCGCTGACCCTCGACATGGCGGGGCCGCAAGGGCCCCGTCGTGTGCTGCAAGGAGTGATGTGCCATTGGATCAGTTGAGTGCCATGCAGGCCTTCCGCCGGGTCGTCGACCACGGCGGCTTCAGCGCCGCCGCCCAGCAGGCAGGCGTTTCCCACACCGTACTGTCGCGCCGGGTGAAGAACCTCGAGCGCCACCTCGGCACCCAGCTGCTCAATCGCACCACCCGTCGCTTGCAACTGACCGAGGCCGGTGCGCTGTTCCATCGCCACTGCGTGCAGATTCTCGAGCAGATGCAGGCCATGAACCTGGAACTGTCCGAACACCAGCAGCAGCCCACCGGCACCCTGCGCCTGGGCGTGGCGACCGCCTTCGGTGAACTGGAACTGGGGCACTGGCTGCCGGACTTCATCGAGCGCCACCAGCGGTTGCAGGTCGAGCTGCACTGCAGCGACCGCTTCATCGATCTGCTGGAAGAAGACATCGATGTCTGCCTGAGGGTCACCGACCACCTGCCCGACTCCAGCCTGGTAGCCCGCAAACTGGCGGTCAGCACCCGTGTGCTGGTAGCCGCGCCCAGCTACCTGGAGCGTCATGGCACGCCGACCACACCTGACGCCCTGCTGGCCCATCCGCTGCTCGGCTACAACCGCTTGCCACAGCCACAGCGCCTGCAACTCACCGGCTCCACGGGTGAGCACCATGAGGTACTGATGCCCCGGCGCCTGGGCGCCAACTCGCCGATGGCCCTGCGAGCCGCGGCGATTGGCGGGCTGGGCATCGCCAGCTTCGATCGTTTCATTGTCCACGATGCCTTGCGCGACGGGCGCCTGGTACCGCTGCTGGCGGACTGGTCCCAGCCTTCACGCACGCTGTACGCCGTGTATCCGCAGAGCCGCCACGTCGCCCCCAAGGTACGGGCGCTGCTCGAGTATGTGCAGGCCTACTATGCCAGGCCACGGTGGGAACCTTGATTTGTGCATATTCGACACAAGACCTGGCTATTTTTTGACGTATTTGTGCGCATTTTCAAAGGCTAGTCTTCGCCCACTGTCATCTGGCGAAGGAGCCTCCCCATGAAAGTACTGCACACGATGTTCGTCGGCCTCACGCTGGCCGCACTCACCACCACGGCAAGCGCCGCTGGCGAGCCACCGAGCTCGGTACCTGACAGTACTGCCTTGAGATGGCAGGACGTGTCCGGCACCCAAGGCGTCGTGAGCTATGCCAACGTCGAGGGCGATCTGTTCGGCAAAGGGCCGTATTCAGCGTACGTGAAGTTTCGCAAAGGCACGGACAATGGCCTGCACAGCCACAGCCAGACACTGCCGACCGTGGTACTGAGCGGTACCTTCTATGCAGTGATCGATGGCAAAAGGGTCGAGTATCCGGCGGGCGCCTACTACAAGCTGCCGGCCAACCTCGTGCATGAAAGCGGCTGCACCGCTGCCGCGGATTGCCTGTTGTTCCAGTACCAGGCCGATGCGTTCGACCTGAACCCGGTCAAGGGCTGAGACTTGTCGCAAGGCCGGCTCCTGCGGGAGCCGGCCTTTGCTGGTCTTGAAACCTCAGAAGTCGAAGAACACCGTCTCCCCGTCCCCCTGGATACGGATATCGAAGCGATACGCCGTCTTCCCCTCCACTTCGCAGCGCTTGGCAATCAGCGTCTCGCGCCGCTGCGGCTGCTCGATGAGGTTGAGCACCGGGCACTTCGCGTTCGCCTCGCCCTCGTCATCGAAATACAACCGCGTGTGCAGGTGGATATTGATGCCCCGGGCAAACAGGCTGATGTTGATGTGCGGCGCCATCGGCACGCCCGCGGCGTTGTTCACCACACCCGGCTTGACCGTGTGCAGGGTCCATTCACCGGCATCGAAAGTGGTGGCGGTGCGGCCGAAGCTGTTGAAGACGTTCTCCTGGTTGTAGTCGTCCTGATACAGGCCGTTAGCGTCGGCCTGCCAGATCTCCAGGAACGAATCGCGCACCAGGTGGCCATTGCCGTCGTACACCTGGCCGATCAGCAGGATGTGCTCACCCGGGGCATTGGCCTTGGCCAGGCGGTTCCAGATTTCCTGGTCGCGGGTCGGGTTGCCGGCCGCTTCCAGGGCCAGGCCTATGTGTACGTAGGGGCCGGCGGTCTGCGAGGGGGTTTCCGGCAGCAGTTCGATAGGCATGACGGTGCTCCTCAGCGGTTTTCGAAGTGGGTCTGGCGCTGGCCGCGCAGGACGATGTCGAAGCGATAGGCCAGGCAATCCATGGGGTTGGCGTGGCTCATGTCGAGCCTGGCGATCAGCCGCTCGACCGCATCCGGGTTGGCGATCGACTTGACGATCGGGCACATCGGGATCAGCGGGTCACCCTCGAAATACAGCTGGGTGATCAGCTTGGTAGCGATCGACGGGCCGCTGACGGAGAAGTGGATATGCGCCGGGCGCCAGTCGTTGGGGCCGTTGCGCCATGGGTACGGGCCAGGCTTGATGGTGCGGAAGCTGTAGTAGCCGTCGCGGTCGGTCAGGCAACGACCGACGCCACCGAAATTCGGGTCCAGCGGCGCCAGGTAGCGGTCGTTCTTGTGCCGGTAACGGCCACCCGCGTTGGCCTGCCACATTTCCACCAGGGTGTTGGGCACCGGTTTGCCGTACTGGTCGACCACGCGGCCGGCGACGATGATCCGCTCGCCGATCGGCAGCCCACCGTTGTTGAAGTTCAGCAGCAGGTCGTGGTCATGCTCGCCGAAGCGCAGGTGGGAAAAGTCCGGGCCGGTGCTTTCGCTGATCGACTGCGGGATGCTCACCAACGCCTGGCGCGGCGAGCGGGCGACCGAGGTCTTGTAGTCGGGGGTGAAGGCCTTGGGGTGCCAGTTGCGATCACGGATCACGAAACGGCTGGTGTCCTGGGCAGGCATGCCGGTTACCTCTTTTGGAATTATGAAGTCGCCTGGGCGTGGCAGGCGGACTTGCAGTTTCCGGCAGGTACGACGGGATGAATATTGAATTCAGCGGTCATAGGCATAACCATTTGGTTATGCTCTTGCGCTTACCTCTACGGCCAGCGCGGCGCTGAACTAATCTTTTGACTTCATGTTTCAAAAAACTGGAGAGCAGCACATGGAATGGCGAAAAGGCCGACGCAGCGACAACGTGGTCGATGCCCGCGGCGAAGGTGGCGGTGGCGGCGGCATGCGTTTCGGCGGCGGCAAGGGCCTGGGGCTCGGTGCCATCCTGTTGATCGTCGGCATCGGCTGGCTCACCGGGCAGGACCCGCTGCAGATCCTCGGCCAGCTGGCCGGGCAGATGGACCAGCAGCAACAGACTGCCCCAGCCAATGTCGGCAGCAAGGCACCGCCCGCCAACGACGAACAGGCGGCGTTCGTCGCCTCGATCCTCGGCGACACCGAAGACACCTGGAAAGCCTTGTTCGCCCAGGCTGGCAAACAGTACCGCGACCCGAAACTGGTGCTGTTCAGCGGCCAGGTCAACTCGGCCTGTGGTTTCGCCTCGGCGGCGGTCGGGCCTTTCTACTGCCCGGCCGACCAGCGCGTGTACCTGGACATGAGCTTCTTCCGCGAAATGGAAACCCGCTTCGCCGCCGCCGGCGACTTCGCCCAGGCCTATGTGATCGCCCACGAAATCGGCCATCACGTGCAAACCCTGCTCGGGGTCTCGGCCAAGGTCGACGCCGCTCGCCGCAGCGGCCAGCGCCTGGAAGGCGACAATGGCTTGCTGGTGCGCCAGGAGCTGCAGGCCGACTGCCTGGCTGGCGTCTGGGCCTACCAGGCGCAAAAGCGCCTGAACTGGCTGGAACCGGGGGACGTGGAGGAAGCCCTGAACGCCGCCAATGCCATCGGCGACGACCGCTTGCAGCAACAGGGCCAGGGGCGTGTGGTACCCGACTCGTTCACCCACGGCACCTCGCAACAGCGGGTGCGGTGGTTCAAGGCCGGGTTCGGCAGTGGCGATGTGAACCAGTGCGATACCTTCTCCAGCCGTAGCCTTTGATCATCGCGGGGCAAGCCCGCTCCCACGCTTTGGGGCGGTCCACCGCGTGGGAGCGGGCTTGCCCCGCGATGATTTCGAATAAACGCAAACGTTTTCAGGCAGTTACAAATCTGCTGAAAAAGCGTTTCAGCTTGCCCCTGCCCTGCCGATAACCCCTGCACGAATCAGCGGGGCTCCCACAACAATAACGCCCAGCGATTGAGATCAAGTGAGCGAAATCATTTTCTGGGAGAGCGTGCATGAACAGCTGGTTCGCCAACATCAGCGTCAACCTCAAACTCGGCCTGGGCTTCGGCCTGGTGCTGGTACTGACCGGCCTGCTGGCCCTGACCGGCTGGAACAGCCTGGGCAGCCTGATCGACCGCAGCAATTGGATGGGCGACATCGGCCAGCTCAACAAGGACCTGACCGACCTGCGCATCGCCCGCCTGCAATACATGATCGCCAACGGCGACGACACAGCGGCGGCCAACACCCAGGCCAAGCTGGACGCGTTCAGCAAGCAGCAGGAATACCTGGTCAGCACCTTCAAGAGCCCCGAGAACGTCAAGCTGCTGCGTGAGCTGGGCCAGACCATCAGCGAGTACAAAGTCTCGCTGAACAAGATGCGCACAGGCTACAAGGCCTCGCTGGCCGCCCGTGAAGTGATGACCGCCTCGGCCATCAAGGCTGACGAAGCCATGGACACCCTGAGCCAGGATGTCATGGCGCGCGCCGAGAGCGACAGCGTGCGCCTGGCCCAGTACCAGCTGATCAGCAAGGCGCGCCAGCAACTGCTGCAGGTACGCATCGACGTGCGTGGCTACATCGCCGACAACAGCGCGACCAACGAGCAAGCCGCCCTGCGCCAGCTGGATGCCGCGCTGGCCGAAGCCGACAACCTCAAGGGCCAGCTGCCCAACGAAGCCACGCGCCTTCGCCAGTTCGAGCAATCGGTGCAGAGCTACCGTGACGCCGTGCGCCAGTTCCGCGACGCCGTGGCCAGCATCGCCACCGCCCGCGCCGAAATGACCGTGCAGGGCGCCGACATCGTCAAGCGCAGCGACGCGCTGTACCAGATCCAGCTTGAGCGCCGCGACATCGAAAGCGCCCAGGCCCGCAGCCTGCAGATCACCGCCACGCTGCTGGCACTGCTGGTCGGCGTGCTGGCGGCAGTGATCATCACCCGTCAGATCACCCGCCCGCTGCGCGAAACCCTGCAGGCCGTGGAGCAGATCGCCGGCGGCGACCTCACCCAGAACCTGCGCGTGACCCGCCGCGACGAGCTCGGCGTGCTGCAACAGGGCATCGGCCGTATGGGCACCACCTTGCGTGAACTGATCACCGGTATCCGCGACGGCGTCACCCAGATCGCCAGCGCAGCCGAAGAGCTGTCGGCGGTGACCGAGCAGACCAGCGCCGGTGCCAACAGCCAGAAGGTCGAGACCGACCAGGTGGCCACCGCCATGCACGAAATGGCCGCCACCGTGCAGGAAGTGGCGCGCAATGCCGAACAAGCGGCCTTTGCCGCGACCAATGCCGACGGCGAAGCCCGCGGCGGCGACAAAGTGGTGGGTGAGGCGATCAGCCAGATCGAACGCCTGGCCCAGGAAGTCAAACGCTCCACCGACGCCATGACCCTGCTGCAGCAGGAAAGCCAGAAGATCGGCAGTGTGATGGATGTGATCAAGTCGGTGGCCGAGCAGACCAACCTGCTGGCCCTCAACGCCGCCATCGAAGCTGCCCGTGCCGGTGAAGCCGGGCGTGGCTTTGCGGTGGTCGCCGACGAAGTGCGCGGCCTGGCCCAGCGCACCCAGCAGTCGACCGAAGAGATCGAAGGCCTGATCGCCAGCCTGCAGCACGGTACCCAGCAGGTCGCCGAAGCGATGAACGGCAGCCGTAGCCTGACCGACAGCAGTGTGGAACTGGCGCGCAAGGCCGGTGGTTCGCTGGAGAACATCACCCGTACGGTGTCGAATATCCAGTCGATGAACCAGCAGATCGCCGCCGCCGCCGAGCAGCAGAGCGCCGTGGCCGAAGAGATCAGCCGCAGCATCCTGAATGTGCGTGATGTGTCGGAGCAGACCGCTGCGGCCAGTGATGAAACCGCGGCCTCCAGCGTGGAGCTGGCGCGCCTGGGTGGTCACCTGCAGACACTGGTCAGCCAGTTCCGCGTCTGACCTCAAGAGGGCCGCTTTGCGGCCCATCGCCGGCAAGCCGGCTCCCACAGAAGCACTCAATACCCTGTGGGAGCCGGCTTGCCGGCGATGGGCTGCAACGCAGCCCTGATCGCCATTACTTGACGATCATCCCCACGCCCCGCCCACGCGGATCTGACGCGGTCTCCAGCTTCTCCCCGGTCACCCGGATCGCCTGGATGTCGCCCATCTCCCAGCCCTGATCTTCCAGCACATAACCCATCTTCTTCAGGTCATCGGCCACCTTGCCGGTAAGCGGCGCATAGCTGTCGAAGTAGATGGTGTCCTTGGGCAGCAACTGGTGATGCACCCGTTGTGCCGCCACCGATTTCTCCAGCGGCATGTTGTAGTCATACAGGTTGTTCATCACCTGGAAGATCGAGGTGAAGATCCGCGAACCGCCCGGCGTGCCCACCACCAGCACCACCTTGCCGTCACGGGTCACCAGGGTCGGGCTCATGGACGAGAGCATGCGCTTGCCCGGGGCGATGGCGTTGGCGTCACCGCCCACCACGCCGAAGGCGTTGGCCGCTCCGGGCTTGGCGCTGAAGTCATCCATCTCGTCGTTGAGCAGGAAGCCTGCGCCCTTCACCACCACGCCGCTGCCGTAGTCGAGGTTGAGGGTGTAGGTGTTGCTCACCGCGTTGCCCTGCTTGTCGACGATGGAGAAGTGCGTGGTCTGGTGCGGCTCCAGGCCCGGCTTGACCTTGTCGGTCTCGGAGATCGCATTCGGGTTGACCTGCTCTGCGCGCTTGGCCAGGTAGTCCTTGGCGACCAACTTGTCCACCGGCACCTGGGTAAAGGCGGGGTCACCCAGGTAGTCGGCGCGGTCGGCGAACACGCGCTTCTCGATTTCGGCCAGCAGGTGGATGTACTTGGCCGAGTTGTGCTCGACGCCCTTGAAGTCGGCCGCACGGTCTTCCTTGATGCCCAGCAGCTGGGCCAGGGCGACGCCGCCAGAGCTCGGCGGCGGCGCGGTGTAGACCACGTTGCCGCGCCAGTCGATGGCCATCGGGTTGCGCCACAGCGCCTTGTAGTCCTTGAGGTCTTCCTTGGTGATCAGGCCCTTGTCAGCCTGCATCTGCGCCACCAGCAGGTCGGCGGTCTTGCCCTGATAGAACTCGCTGACGCCCTTGTCGGCGATGCGTTCCAGGGTCTGCGCCAGCTCGGGCTGCTTGAACAGCTCACCCACCTTCATGCTGCCGAAGTAGTCATTGAAATTGGTGGCGGTCTTGAACAGGCCCTGGGCGTCGTCGCGGTACTGGTACTGCTTCTGGGCAATCTTGAAGCCGTTCTTGGCATAGCCGATGGCCGGGGTGAGCAGCTCACTCCACTTGAGCTTGCCGAACTTCTGATGCGCCTCCCACAGGCCCATCACCGTGCCCGGCACGCCGGCTGCACGCACGCCGACCAGGCTGAGGTTCTCGATCACCTCGCCCTTGTCATCCAGGTACATGGTCTTGGTGGCGGCCTTGGGGGCCACTTCGCGGTAGTCGAGGAAGTACGGTTTGCCGTCGACGAACAGGGTCATGAAACCACCGCCGCCGATGTTGCCGGCCTCGGGGTAGGTGACGGCGAGGGTGAAGGCCGTGGCGACGGCGGCGTCCACCGCGTTGCCGCCCTTCTTGAGGATATCGGCGGCCACCTGTGCGCCATATTGATCAGGTGCGGCTACCGCGCCGCCTTCCAGCGTCACGGCAAAAGCAGAGGAACAGCTCAGGATCGCGGCCCCGAGGGCCAATGGCTGGAACATGACAAGACGCATGGGCACTTCCTTGGTGTTGTTTTTGTTGATCAGTCATTAAGGCCGAAGCGCTCCGACTAAGCAAACACCGTAGGAAATTTCCGCCGCCGACGGGCAGCAGTTGTCGCATTCAGGCAACTGCGCAGGCGTACGCCGCCAGCTTGGCCTGGATGAAATCAAGGAAGCACTGAATGCGCAGGGCCAGCTGGGTGTTGCGGTAGTAGACCGCATTGATCGGCTGGCGATAGCCGTTGTTGTGCTCCGCCAGCAGCACCTGCAGGCGGCCGGCGCGGATGTCTTCGTGGGTCATGAAGTGCGACAGGCTGACGATGCCTTCCCCGGCGATGGCCAGCTGGCGCAGGGTCTCGCCGCTGGACGCGAGCAACTGCGGGCGGATCGCCCAGCGCTCACCCTGGGCGTGGCGCAGCGGCCACTGGTTGAGCGACTCGGGGGAGCTGAATCCGAGCAGGCAATGCTCGGCGAGGTCCTCGACCTTCTGCGGAGTGCCGTGCCGGGCCAGGTACGCAGGGCTGGCGAGCACCTGCACCGGGCTGCAACCCAGCGCCCGGGCATGCAGGCTGGAGTCGGCCAGCTCACCGATGCGGATGGCCACGTCGGTGCTCTGCTCCAGCAGGTCGATGATCAGGTCGTCGGTGTTCAGTTCAAGTTCGATATCTGGATACTGCTGACGGAACTCGCTGATCCAGGGCAGGATCGCGTGCAGCATGAACGGCCCGGCAGCATTGATGCGCAGGCGCCCGGACGGGGTCTGGCGGTGCATCGACAGGCGCTCTTCCATGTCGTCCATCTGCTCGAGGATCTGCCGCGAACGTTCGAGGAAGAAGCGCCCTTCTTCGGTCAGGTCCATGCGCCGGGTGGTGCGGTTGACCAGCGTGGTGCCCAGCTTGCCCTCCAGGCGCGACAAGGTTCGACTGACCGCCGACGGGGTCTGGCCGATCTGCTCGGCAGCGGCGGAGATCGAACCGCAATCGATGACGGCGACGAATACCTGGAGTTCTTCGGAGCGGGTTTTCACGCGGGTGGCCTTGGTGGGGGATCGCATTGATAGATAGCGTTTGGGCGGCAAGCGCGCAAGCCTGCATAACCATCGCGGGGCAAGCCCGCGCCCACGTAATCTTGTGGGCGCGGGCTTGCCCCGCGATCAGGCACCTATCACTCGGCCTTGCCGAACACCGCTTGCAGATGCTGCTCATAGGCCGCCAGCGCCGCCGGCACATCCGGCCGCTTCATCACATCCACCGCCAGGAAGGTCGGCAGCCCGGTCATGCCGAGGAACTGGTTGGCCTTGTGGAACGGGAAGTACACCGCGTCCACGCCCTTGCCTTCAAAGAAGTCAGCCGGGTCATCGAACGCCTGCTGGGGTGCGTTCCAGGTCAGCGACAGCATGTACTGCTTGCCATGGATCAGCCCGCCGCTGCCGTACTTCTGCGAAGCGTCCGAGCGGGTACGGCCATCGCTGGCATACAGGCTGCCGTGGCCAGCGGTGAACACCTCGTCGATGTACTGCTTCACGGTCCAGGGGGCGCCCATCCACCAACCGGGCATCTGGTAGATGATCACATCGGCCCAAAGGAATTTTTCGACTTCTTCCCGGGCGTCGTAACCGCCATCGATGAAGGTTTGCTTCAGGTCGAAACCGGCACGGTCCAGGTGGGCCAGGGCAGCCTCGTGCAGGGTCTCGTTGAGGCGACCGTCGGAATGGGCGAATTGCTTGCCGCCGTTGAGCAGAAGAATTTTTTTCATGGTGTGCCTCGAAGGGTCGGTATCGGCGACCGGGTCAATTGGATGGCGGCAGATTAGGCAGTCGCGGCCGGCGGATAAAGCCGGGGCACGGCAAAATACATTTGCCTGCAAATCACGAATTGCCAGCCAATTATTGCCTTAGAATCTGCTCACCATCTCATCCACAGAGGCCTCACCATGAGCGAGCAGTTTGCTTTCATCCTCCAAGCCAAGACCCGCCCGGAAATGTCCGATGCCTTCGAGCAACTGCTGCGCCCCTACGTGGAGCCGAGCCGCCAGGAGCCGGGCTGCATCGAGTACCACATGCTGCGCGACAAGGAAGACCCGAGCCTGTTCCTGTTCTTCGAGGTGTGGGCAGACAAGGCGGCACTGGACGTGCACTCGGCCCTGCCGCACATGGCTGAATTCTTTGAAAACCGCATGAAATACCTGGAGCGCGACTTCGATTTGCAGATGATCGAAATGCTCAGTGCCTCCTCCGCTAACCGTTGATCAGCAGGTGCCCGCCGAGCAGCGCCAGGCCGATGAAAAAGCAGCGCCTGAACAGCGCTGCACTGATACGGCTGCGAAGCCAGGTACCGGCGAGCATGCCCAGCAACGCCGGGGCCAGCACCAGCAATGAGGCACCCAGCGCCTGGCCGTCCAGTACCTCCTGGCCGGCCAGGCCGATGGCCAGCGCCAGGGTCGAGACGGTGAACGACAGGCCCAAGGCCTGGACCATCTCGTCTCGGCTCAGGCCGAGGCTCTGCAGATAGGGCACGGCGGGCATCACGAACACCCCGGTGGCAGCCGTGACCACTCCCGTCACCAGCCCGCACAACGGGCCCAGCCAGCGCTCGTGATGCCGCGCCAGGCGCAGGCCCGGCCCGATCAAGCCATACAGGGCGTAAACCACCAGCGCACCACCCAAGGCGTGAGCCGCCCAGGGGCCACTGTCGATCCCAAGCCAGCGACTGCCCAGCAAGGTGCCGACGAAGATCATCAGCAGCACCCCGCCCAAGCGCCGCACCAACGCCCGCAGATGCCCGCCTGCCGCCAGCTGCCACAGGTTGGTCAGCGTCGAAGGCACGATCAGCAGCACCGCAGCCTGCGCCGGAGGCATAGCCAGCCCAAGCAGGCCCATGGCGATGGTCGGCAACCCCAGGCCGATGACCCCTTTGACCGCGCCGGCCAGCAGGAAGGTGAGCACCACCAGCAACGTCAATGCCGGGCCGATGTTCTGGTAAAACGCGAAAAATGTATTCATGGCGCCATCCTGACCTGGCCGCGCAGGCCTGAAAATTCGCCATATACTCAGCCAGACTTTTGCCAGGACAGAGGCTGATGCATTTCGACCTGACCGACCTTGCGCTGTTCCAACACACCCTGGAGTGCGGCAACATCACTGCCGGCGCACGCCGTAGCCACCTGTCGCTACCGGCCGCCAGCGCACGGATCCGCGCCATGGAAACCTCGCTCGGCATCCCGTTGCTCGAACGCAATCGCCGCGGCGTGCAGCCGACACCCGCTGGCCAGGCCCTGCTGCAGCACGCGCGGTTGATCGCCGCGCAGGTGGAGCGGTTGCAATACGACCTGGCTCAGTACGCCAAGGGCCAGCAGGGCCAGGTGCGCCTGCTGTGCAACACCGCGGCGCTGACCGAGTACCTGCCCGAGTTGCTGGCACGGTATCTGGTCGAGTACCCGGGGGTGAGCATCGACGTGCAGGAACAGCCGAGCCTGCGCATCGTCCAGGCCATTACCCAAGGCATGGCCGACCTGGGCATCGTCTCCACCGCTGCGCCCAGCGGGCATCTGCAGACTCGAGTGTTTCGCGACGATCCGCTGGTGCTGGTGATGCCGGAGGGGCATGCACTGGCCGAAGCAGCCGCGCCCGATTTTGTGCAGAGCCTTGCATACGGGCATGTCGGCTTGGGCACGAACAGCGCACTGGCCTTGCACCTTGAGGAACAGGCACTGCGGCTGGGGCACAGGATGCGTGTGCGGGTACGCGCCGAGGGCTTCGATGGAGTGATCCGCATGGTGGCTGGCGGGGCCGGCGTGGGGGTGGTGCCATTAGCCTCGGTACGGCGTTGGGAAGGTGTATTGCCCCTGCACTGGGTGGCGCTGCACGAGGCGTGGGCGAACCGGCAATTGCAGGTGTGCGCCCGGGATTTTGCCGCGCTGCCAGGCTATGCGGCGGCGCTGGTCGAGCATTTGCTGATGGTCTGAACAGCTGCGCGATCCCTGTAGGAGCGGCCTTGTGCCGCGATAGGGGCGCGGAGCGGCCCCAGGATCGGTGTATGTCACACAATTGCCGGGGCTGCTACGCAGCCCTATCGCGACACAAGGCCGCTCCTACAGGGACCGCGCCAACCCCGGCGGCTAGCGGAAGGCGACCGCCAGCTCGCGCAGCGCAGCCGAGGCGAGGAAGCCAGAGCGCGAGGCATAACGATGATCGCGTTTCACCTTTTCGTCGATGCGCTGCAGCAGGTTCTCGGGCAACGTGGCATTGAAGCGCACCGCCTTGCCCAGGTACGGGGTGACATCGAAGTCCACCACCGCCCAGACGCCCCCGGCGTAGTCGGGATTGGCCACATGCACATCCACCTCCTCGGCCTGCGGCAGCGCCTCGCCGTCGGCCACCAGGCCTTCGAAATGCAGGGCCAGCGCTTCCTGCACATTCTCCAGCGCCTGGGAAACAGTGGCGCCGGCCGAGAAACAGCCAGGCACGTCGGGCACGATCACGCCGTAGTCAGTGCCCTCATCCTTATGCAGTACAACGGGAAATTTCATGGTCTGTCTCCAGTGATCCTGTGGGCCGCCAAGCGCCCCGCTCAACGCAACCGGCCTCATTTCAAGCCAGCCTGTTTCAAAATGCTGTGCACGGTGCCCCTGGGTAGATCGCTTTTGGGATGGGGAACCGTGACCCGCCCTCGCTTGTACGGATGCCTGAATTGATGGTGACTTCCTTTCACTTCCACCTCGTACCAACCATCAGCCTCGATGAGCTGGATCACGTCCCTGCTGCGCATGCATCCGTCCTTTGGCAGGTGATGTGTAGCGTACACACCACTATGGGTTTTAACCAAGCCAAATACACACCATGCACACAATAGGCGACAAGCGGCACATTCCTTCCGTTTCGTAGGCCTGATGCACTTCACAGATGGGCGCTTTCAACTTGCCGCCGCCCATGCGCCTTATTCACAATTGCCGCATCGCCGCACCACGACAGGGAATTCCAAGTGCCATCGATCTACCAGCTAAAACCCCGCTTCCAGGCGCTGCTGCGCCCGACCGTGCAACGCCTGTTCGAGCGGGGCGTCACCGCCAACCAGGTCACCGTCGCCGCTGGTGCAATCTCCGTGCTCATCGGCCTGCTGCTGGCCTGGCTGCCCCAGGTGGCGTGGCTGTTCATCCTGGTGCCGGTGTGGATGCTGCTGCGCATGGCACTGAATGCGGTGGACGGCATGCTCGCCCGGGAGTTCGGCCAGCAATCGAAGCTGGGCGCCTACCTCAACGAGCTGTGCGACGTGATCGCCGATGCCGCGCTGTACCTGCCCTTCGCCCAGCTGGCCGGCGTGTCGCCGGCGCTGGTAGTGCTGGTGGTGCTGCTCGCGGTCATCAGCGAGTACGCCGGGGTGATGGGCCCACTGGCCGGCGCGTCGCGGCGCTACGACGGGCCGATGGGCAAGAGCGACCGGGCCTTCGCCTTCGGCGTGCTGGGCACCGGGGTAGCCTTCGGGCTGCTGAGCGCAACCTGGATCAATGGCCTGCTGCTGGTCATCCTGCTGCTCTCGCTCTATACCCTGTACAACCGGGTTCGCCAGGGCCTGGCCGAAACCCGCTGAGCCCCCCGCTGCCGGACAAGGATATTCGCCATGCGCCAAGCGCAATCGCTGCATTTTTCCACCCATGACGGCGTCGAGCTGCACTACCGTCACTGGCCCGCCACACGCAACGAACACCAGCCGCGCCGTGCCGTGGTGATGTTCCACCGTGGCCACGAGCACGGCGGGCGCCTGGCGCACCTAGCCGACGAGCTGGACCTGCCCGGCTATGACGTTTTCGCCTGGGACGCCCGTGGCCATGGCCAGTCGCCGGGCGCGCGCGGCGACAGCCCGAGCTTCGCCACCAGCGTGCGCGACGTGCAGACCTTCATCGAGCATATCCAGGCGCAGCACGGCATCGCCGAGCCCGACCTGGTGGTGCTGGCACAGAGCGTCGGGGCAGTGCTGATCGCCACCTGGGCCCATGACTACGCGCCCAAGGTGCGCTGCCTGGTGCTCGCCTCGCCAGCGTTCAAGGTCAAACTCTACGTACCTTTTGCCCGCCCCGGGCTGAAGCTGATGAAAGCCCTGCGCGGCAATTTCTTCGTCAACAGCTACGTCAAGCCACGCCTGCTCACCCACGACCCGGAGCGGGTCATGTCCTACGTGGCCGACCCGCTGATCAGCCGGCCGATCTCGGTGACCATGCTGCTCGGCCTGTACGAAGCCGCCGACCGCGTGGTGGCCGATGCCCAGGCGATCCAGGTGCCGACGCAACTGCTGGTATCGGGCTCGGACTTCGTGGTCGAACGCGCCCCGCAGGAGCGCTTCTTCGAGCGCCTGGGCAGTGCGCGCAAAGAGATGCACATCCTGCCCGGCTTCTTCCACGACACCCTCGGCGAACGGGACCGTGGCCATGCCCTGGCACGGATCAAGCGCTTCGTCGAGCATTGCTTCGATAACCCCGCACCCGTGCCATCGCTGCTCGATGCCGACAAGACCGGCGCCAGTTGCGCCGAGGCCGAAAGCCTGGCCGCGCCGCTGCCGCGCAACTCGCCACGCGACCTGTACTGGCGCGCCACCCGCGCCGGCCTGCAACTGGGCAAGGGCCTTTCCGATGGCGTGAAACTGGGCTTCGACACCGGCTTCGACTCTGGCTCGACCCTGGACTACGTGTACCGCAACCAGCCCACCGGCAAGGGCCGGCTGGGCGAGATGATCGACCAGAACTACCTCAACGCCATCGGCTGGCGCGGCATCCGCCAGCGCAAGCTCAACGTCGAGGAACTGCTGCGCCTGGCCATCGCCCAACTGCGTGAGCAACAGCGCCCGGTGCACATCGTCGATATCGCCGCCGGCCACGGTCGCTACATCCTCGAAGCGCTGCAGGGCTTGCAGCAACTGCCCGACTCGATCCTGCTGCGCGACTACAGCGAGCTGAACGTGCAGCAAGGCAACGCGCTGATCAGCGAAAAGGGTCTGGGTGAAATCGCCCGTTTCGTCCAGGGCGACGCCTTCGACCGCCAGAGCCTGGCCAGCCTCGACCCACACCCGACCCTCGCCGTGGTCTCAGGCCTGTATGAGCTGTTCCCCGGCAATGAGGCCGTGGCTAACTCGCTGGCGGGGCTGGCCGATGCCGTCGAGGAAGGCGGCTACCTGGTGTACACCGGCCAGCCCTGGCACCCGCAACTGGAGATGATCGCCCGGGCGCTGACCAGCCACCGTGGCGGCCAGGCCTGGGTGATGCGCCGGCGCAGCCAGGCGGAGATGGACCAGTTGGTGGCGGCGGCTGGCTTTCGCAAGATCACCCAACGCATCGACGAGTGGGGCATTTTCAGTGTCAGCCTGGCGCAGCGGGTGCGTTGATGGCCCGTGAAACAGGGCTGATCCGACGTGGCGTGCTGTGGCTGTTGCTGCTCGGCCCGTTGTTTTTCCTCAGCTACGGCCTGGCCAACAACTACACGGCTGGGCGCGAAGATGTCGGCAGCCTGGTGTTCGCCTGGGAACGGCACATGCCGTTGTGGCCATGGACGATCATCCCGTACTGGTCGATCGACCTGCTGTACGGCTTGTCGTTCCTGTTGCCGCACACCCGGCGGGAGATGGACCGGCACGCCCTGGCGCTGCTGACCGCGCAGTTGGTCAGCGTCGCTTGCTTCCTGCTCTGGCCGTTGCGCTTCACCTTCGAGCGCCCGGAACTGTCAGGGCTGTTCGGCTGGCTGTTCGATGTGCTGATGGGCTTCGACAAGCCTTACAACCAGGCGCCATCGCTGCATATCGCACTGCTGGTGATCATCTGGACGATGTTCGCCCGGCACACCCAGCAGCCTATGTGGCGTTGGCTGGTGCATGGCTGGATGGGGCTGATCGGGGTGTCGGTGCTGACCACCTGGCAACATCACTTCATCGACCTGCCAACTGGCGCACTGGCCGGTTTCGTCTGCCTGTGGCTGTGGCCGCAGCAAGGCCCGCTGCCCTGGCAGCAGGCCCGGCTGGCGCGCGACCCCAAGCATTGGCGCATGGCGTTGCGCTACGGGCTCGGCGCGATGCTGCTGGCCGTGCTGGCCCTCAAGTTGGGGCACCTCAGTTTGTGGTTGTTGTGGCCGGCTGTGTCGCTGCTGCTGGTGGCGCTGAACTATGGCCTGTTCGGTGCGGGTGGTTTCCAGAAAGGCGCGGATGGCCGGCTGTCGATTGCCGCGAGCGTGTTGCTGGCGCCCTATCTGCTGGCAGCGTGGGCCAACTCACGGTTGTGGACCCGGCGGCACCCGCAGGCGGATGAAGTGTTGGATGGGGTGTATCTGGGGCGGATGCCGGGGCACGGGGAGGCGACGGCGTTTGCAGCGGTGATCGACCTGTGTGCGGAGCTGGCCTGTACCGACGCCATCGCGTGGCAAGCCCGCTCCCACGAGCCATTGCCAAGCGCTGAGTGGGAGCGGCGGTGCGCCGCTGCGACTTGCCCCGCGATGGCCCTCGAACAGCCTGTGCAGTACTACCAGAGCTTGCCGAGCCTGGACCTGATCGCCCCAAGCCGGCAAACCCTGGAGCAAGCCGCCGCCGCCATCGAACACCTGCGCCAGCATGGCCCGCTGCTGGTCTGCTGCGCTCTGGGCTATTCGCGCAGCGCCAGCGCGGTGGCTGCCTGGCTGATCATCAGCGGCCGTTGCAGCGACGCCAGCCAGGCCGAAATGCTCATCCGCAAGGCACGCCCCAGGGTGGTCCTGCACCCGGCCCATAGGCAGGTGCTGCAGCAACTGGAGGCCCGGCCATGAACCTGCGCGTCGTCGCCAGCTTGCTCGCCCGCGGGCGCCAGCTGGAACGTCTGTCGGACGGCATCAGCCTGCTGGCAATCGCCAGCAGCCTGGCGCCGCTGTTCGGCGTGGCGCTACCTTCGCCAACCCACGCACTGTGCGTGGCGCTGCTGGTCATCGGCCTGGCCCACAAGTACTGGGCGATACGTGTCGCCCTGGATGCCGAGCTGTTCGCCCACCTGGCCGCCAGCAGCGACCTGCCCGCCGATACCCAGGCCCTGGACCGTGCCCTGCATGAACTCCGCCTCAAACCCAGCGCCAGCGACAGCCGCGCCTGGCCGGCACGCAGCCAGGCCGCCCTGGCCCTGCTGCGCCGCCAGGCCCTGTGCCTGGCCGTGCAAGTGCTGCTGGTACTGACCCTCCCCTTCACCGGATAAGACCGCCGCCATGCTCGCCAGCCTGACCGCCTTCGTCATCACCTCCGCCGCCCGCCTGATCACCGGCGCTCGCGCCCTGTGGCTGGGTTGCACGCCACAGCCGGTACAACGGCTGTATTTCGCCAACCACAGCAGCCACGGTGACTTCGTGCTGCTGTGGGCGGCACTGCCCGACCCCCTGCGCCGCCATACCCGCCCCGTGGCGGGGGCCGACTACTGGTGCAAGCCCGGTATTCGCGACTTCCTCATCCGCCAGGTGTTCAACGCCGTGCTGATCGATCGCACGCGCACGCCGGCCGAGGGCAATCCGTTGCAACCGGTGCTCGACGCGTTCGCCCAGGGCGACTCGCTGATCTTCTTCCCGGAAGGCACGCGCAACCTCGGTGACGAACCGCTGTTGCCCTTCAAGAGCGGCCTGTTCCACCTGGCCGCGGCCAACCCGCAGGTCGAGTTGGTGCCGGTGTGGATCGCCAACCTCAACCGGGTCATGCCCAAGGGCCGTGCCCTGCCGCTGCCGCTGCTGTGCACCTTGAGTTTCGGCGAGCCGCTGCACCTGCAGGCGGACGAAGGCAAACACGCATTTCTCGAGCGGGCCCGCGAGGCCCTGCTGAACCTGGCCCCGAAGGATGCCTGAGATGGATCACAACACCCTTTCGCTGTTCGCCGGCATCGGCGCCCTGTTGCTGCTGGCCAGCGCCATCGGGCGCCTGCTCAAGTGGCGCGCCGGCCCTGCGCCCCACGCTGTGATCGACAACCTCAACGCGCGCATCAATGCCTGGTGGGTCATGGTGCTGGTGATCGGCATCGCCTTCGTGTTCGGCAAGTACGGGGTGATCGTGCTGTTCTACGGTGTGTCGTTCTACGCCCTGCGCGAGTTCATGACCCTCACCCCGACCCGGCGCAGCGACTACCCGGCGCTGGTGGCGGCATTCTACGTGGCGCTGCCGGTGCAGTACCTGCTGATCGCCATGGACTGGTACGGGCTGTTCAGCATCTTCATCCCGGTGTACCTGTTCCTGCTGCTGCCGATCCTCGCCAGCTTCGGCGGCGACACCACGCGCTTCCTCGAGCGTGCCTCGAAGGTGCAATGGGGGCTGATGATCGCGGTGTACTGCGTGTCGTCGGTGCCGGCGCTGATGACCCTGGATATCCCTGGCTTCGAAGGCCGCAACCTGCTGCTGATCGCCTGGCTGATCCTGGTGGTGCAGATCAGCGACGTGCTGCAGTACGTGTGCGGCAAGCTGTTCGGCAAACGCAAAGTGGCGCCCAACCTGTCGCCGTCGAAAACCGTCGAAGGCCTGGCCGGCGGCGTGGCGCTGGCCACCCTGGTGGGCGCGCTTTTGTGCTGGATCACCCCGTTCACCTTCTGGCAGGCGGCGCTGATGGCGCTGACCGTCAATGCCATGGGCTTCTTCGGCGGGCTGGTGATGTCGGCGATCAAGCGCGACCGCGGGGTGAAGGACTGGGGGCACATGATCGAAGGCCATGGCGGCATGCTCGACCGCATGGATTCGGTGTGTTTCGCAGCGCCGGTGTTCTTCCACTTCGTGCGCTACTGGTGGGCCTGAGTCGGTGGACATCCCCGGGGAATACATCGTCCACGAGAGCGAGCACTGGATCGTCAACCATCACCTGACGTCGCGCCTGCCCGGCTACCTGATGCTGGGTTCGCGGGCGCCGGTGGACAGCCTGGCCGACCTGCCCGACCAAGCGCTGGCGGACATGGGCCGGCTGATGGCCAGGCTGCAACGGGCCATGGAGCAAGCGCTGGCGCCCAGGTGGTTGTACATCGGGCGTTTCGGGCATGTACCGGGTTGCCCGCTGCATTTTCACTTCATCCCGGTCCATGACTGGGTCGAGGCGCTGTTCTGGGCTGATGAGCGTTACCGCGCGCTGCAACAGTTCGGCTCGCTGGAGCATGCCCTGTCGAAGACCGACGGGGCGGAGCTGACGTTGTTCGTCTGGCGCGAGTTCGGCGAAAGCCCGACGCCACCCAAGGTACTGGGGAGGGGTATCCCTGAGGTGATTGCCGCTGTGCGTGAGCGGTTGTAGCGCGTATCGCGAGACCAGCCCCACGGTGTTGGCAAACGCTATTTCAGGTAGGAGCGCAGCAGCGCAGCTACCTTGTCGGCCTCCTCCAGCCGTTCCTCGGCGCTCAGCCCCTCCGCCACCAGATGCTCGCGGATATGCCCTTCCATCATTTCGGCCATCAGCCCGTTCACTGCACCGCGCACGGCGGCGATCTGCTGCAGGATCGCCAGGCAGTCCTTTTCCTGCTCCAGCGCGGTCTCCAGCGCGGCTGCCTGGCCTTTGATCTTGCGCACCCGGGTCAGCAGCTGCTTCTTGCTCTTGAGGGTATGTGCCATTCTGCTTCCATCACTGCAGGTATACTGGGGTATAGTATATTTCACGCCTGTTCGAGAGCATGATAAACCATGACCACGCAAACCTCCGACCGCTGGCTGCACAGCCACCAGTTCCATACCAGCAACCTCGGCGCAGAGCGCAAGACGCGGCTGGCGGTATGGCTGACTGCCGTGATGATGGTGGCGGAGATCGCCGGTGGCTGGTTCTTCAACTCCATGGCCCTCCTGGCCGACGGCTGGCACATGAGTTCCCATGCCCTCGCGCTCGGCCTGTCGCTACTGGCCTACGCCGCTGCGCGGCGCTACGCAGGCGACCGTCGTTTTGCCTTCGGCACCTGGAAAATCGAGATTCTCGGCGGCTACTCCAGCGCCCTGTTGCTGCTTGGCGTGGCCGCACTGATGGCGTTCCAGTCGGTTGAACGGCTGCTGACGCCAGGCGCCATCCATTACGACGAGGCGATCTTCATCGCCGTGATCGGCCTGGCGGTCAACCTGATCTGCGCCTGGTTGCTGCGCGATGACCACAGCCATCATCACGAGCATGCACATGACCACGGCCATCACCACCACGACCTCAACCTGCGCTCGGCCTACCTGCATGTGATCGCCGACGCCGCCACTTCGGTTCTGGCGATCGTTGCCCTGGTGGCCGGCAAACTGTGGGGTGCCGGCTGGCTCGACCCGGTCATGGGCCTGGTCGGCGCGCTGCTGGTGGCGCTGTGGGCCAAAGGCCTACTGCGCGATACCGGGCGGGTGCTGCTGGATGCCGAAATGGATGCGCCGGTGGTCGCGGAGATCCGCGAGGTGGTCGCGCAGCTGCCGGTGGCTGCCGCCATTACCGACCTGCATGTGTGGCGCGTTGGCAAGGACCAGTACGCCTGCATCGTCAGCCTGGCCACTGCCGGCGCACTGAGCGCCGACAGCGTGCGCCAGGCGCTCGGGGTGCATGAAGAGCTGGCACACATCACCGTCGAGGTGAATGCCCTGCGCTGAGCGTCGCTCAGACAAGCGCCAGTGGAGCCAGCAGGCCGGATAGCGCATCCAGACAGCCAGGCGTCGAGCACAGGCAACTGGCCGACGACGCCTGGCCCTATGGTGATGCGTTCTATCACTCATTGCCTGGAGCCACGCCATGTCCGATTTCATCACCGTCCTGCGCGAAACCTGCCCCACCCCGGTGGTCGACGCGACCAAGTGGAAGCGCATCGGCGGCGACCCGCACACCGTCAACCTCAACGCCTACCTGTCGGCCGACGGCAGCAAGATCATGGGCACCTGGATCTGCACCCCGGGCAAGTTCGAGGTCAACTACGAGAAATGGGAGTTCTGCCACTTCCTCGATGGCTACTGCATCGTCACCCCGGAAGGTGAAGAGCCCAAGCACCTGAAGGCAGGGGATGTGTTCGTGATCGAACCGGGGATGAAAGGCACCTGGGAAGTGGTCGAGACGGTGCGCAAGTACTTCGTGTTTGCCTGAAGCGCTAATCGTGGGAGCGGGCTTGCCCCGCGATGACGTCAGGCGGGACAACGCTGTAGCCTGACATGACGTCATCGCGGGGCAAGCCCGCTCCCACGATTCGAAAGCCGGTTCTAACGGGCAAAAAAAATCGCGGAGCGCATGCCCCTCCCCCAAGGTGCGCAGTTACAAGGGGGAGGACCATACGGCCCGCGATGAAGTCCCTCTCGCCCATCAATCCTTCTTGCGATACCCCTCGACGATCGCCGAGAAATCCTTGCCGCCTTCGCCGCGCAGGCTCATGGCCTGGTACAGCTGCTGGGCCACGGCGCCCATGATCACCGGCTGGTGCGCCTGGCGTGCGGCCTCGGTGGCCAGGCCCAGGTCCTTGAGCATCAATTCGGCGCCGAAGCCGCCGGTGTAGCCGCGTGAGGCCGGTGCGGTCTCGATGATGCCCGGCCACGGGTTGTAGGTGTCCGAACTCCAGCAACGCCCGGTCGAGCTGTTGATGATCCCGGCCAGTACCTTGGTGTCGATGCCCAGCGCATTGCCCAGGGCCATGGCTTCGGACACGCCGATCATCGAGATGCCCAACAGCAGGTTGTTGCAGATCTTGGCGATCTGCCCGGTACCTACCTCGCCGCAGTGCACGATGTTGCGGCCCATCTGCTCCAGCACCGGCTTGAGGGTGGCGAACAGCGCCTCGCTGGCGCCGACCATGAAGGTCAGCGTGCCGGCCGCCGCGCCGCCAGTGCCGCCGGAGACCGGCGCGTCACCCATGTCGATGCCCTTGGCCGCCGCGGCCTTGGAAACCTCGCGGGCGGTCTGCGGGTCGATGGTGCTGCAGTCCACGGTCGGGGTGCCGGGGCGGATGCCGGCCAGCACGCCGGTCTCTTCGTCCAGGTAAACACTGCGTACATGGGCAGCGGCCGGCAGCATGGTGATTACCAGCTCGCTGTTGGCCGCGGCCTCCTTGGGCGAGGCGCTGACCTGCCCACCCAGCTCGGCAAGCTCCGCCAGTACGGTCTTGTTCAGGTCGAACAGGTTCAGCGAGTGCCCGGCCTTGATCAGATTGCGGGCCATGGGCGCGCCCATGTTGCCCAGGCCGATGAATGCGATACGCATGGTCAGCTCCTTAGCGCAGGCTGATGGTGGTGTTTACACCGTCGTTGACACTGTCATCGTCGAACCAGCGGGCGGTGACGGTCTTGGTCTGAGTGTAGAACTGCACCACCTGCTTGCCGTAGGGACCGAGGTCGCCAAGCTTGGAGCCGCGCGAGCCGGTGAAGCTGAAGTACGGCACCGGTACCGGGATCGGGATGTTGATGCCGACCTGGCCGATGTCGATCTCGCTCTGGAACTTGCGCGCCGCCGCGCCGCTCTGGGTGAACAGGCCGGTGCCGTTGCCGAACGGGTTGGCGTTGACCAGGGCGATGGCCTCGTCGAGGGTGTCCACCTCCAGCGTGACCAGCACCGGGCCGAAGATTTCCTGGGTGTACACCTGCATGTCGGTCTTGACCCCGGAGAACAGGGTCGGGCCGACGAAGTTGCCCTGCTCGTAGCCCGGCACCTTCACGTCACGGCCGTCCAGCTCCAGCTTGGCGCCTTCCTTGATGCCGCTTTCGATCAGGCCCAGCACCCGCTCCTTGGCACGCTTGGACACCACCGGGCCGACGTCGGTGCCTGGCTCGTTGCCGGCATTGACCTTGAGCTTGCTGGCCGCGTCCTTGATGTCCGGCAGCCACTCGCGGGCCTTGCCCACCAGCACCGCCACCGAGGTAGCCATGCAGCGCTGGCCGGCGGCGCCGAACGCAGCACCGACCAGCGCATTGATGGTCTGGGTGCGGTTGGCGTCAGGCAGCACCACGGCGTGGTTCTTCGCGCCCATCATCGACTGCACGCGCTTGCCGTGCTGGCTGCCCAGGTTGTAGACGTGGGTGCCGACTTCGGTGGAGCCGACGAACGAGATCGCCTTGATGTCCGGGTGGGTGCAGATGCCATCGACCACCTGCTTGCCGCCGTGCACCACGTTGAGCACGCCAGCCGGGATCCCGGCTTCCAGCGCCAGCTCGACCAGCATCATGGTCGACAGCGGGTCCTGTTCGGACGGCTTGAGCACGAAGGTGTTGCCGCAGACGATGGCCATCGGGAACATCCACAGCGGGATCATCGCCGGGAAGTTGAAGGGGGTGATGCCGGCGCACACGCCGATCGGCTGGCGCAGGGTGTAGGTGTCGACGCCACTGGCGACGTTCTCGGCGAATTCGCCCATCTGCAGGGTGCCGATGGAGGCGGCGTGCTCGACCACTTCCAGGCCGCGGAAGATGTCGCCCTCGGCGTCGGCAATGGTCTTGCCCTGCTCGGCGCTGAGGGTCACGGCGATGCGTTTGCTGTGTTCGCGGATCAGCGCCTGCAGCTTGAGCATGATGCGCATGCGCGCGCCGATCGGGGTGTCGCGCCAGGTCTTGAAGGCGCGCTCGGCGGCGGCCACGGCGGCGTTCACTTCATCGACGGTGGCAAACGGCACCCGCGCCAGCACTTGCTGGGTGGCCGGGTTGACGATGTCGCGCCACTCGGTGGTCTTGGATTCGACCCATTGGCCGTCGATCAGCAGTTTTACCTGTTCGACCTTGGTCTGGCTGGGGTTGTGGGGTGCGTTCATCTGCGCTCTCCTTGGAATTATTGTCGGAACGAAGACGCCTACGCCGGGGTGGACACGGGGTGGCGTGTAGGGGCTGAGATCGAGTATAGATGTGCAAACATCCAACAAGAATGAACAAAAAAACCGGATCATCATGCAAAAAGACCTCACCTCCCTGAGCGCGCTGAACTGGGACGACCTCAAGTTCTTTCTTGAGGTAGCGCGCACCCGCAAGGCCAGCAGTGCGGCCAAGCGCCTGGCCGTGGACTACACCACGGTGTCGCGGCGCATCGGCTCACTGGAAGGGGCGCTGGGTACCTTGTTGTTCGAGAAGTCGCGCACCAACGGCTTCGTCCTCACCGCCGAAGGCCAGCGCCTGCTGGGCTACGCCGAGTCGATCGAGAGCACCCTGCACATGGCCTGCGAGCAGGTCTCGGGCTCGGGCGTGGCGTTGTCGGGGCATGTGCGCATGGGCTGCACCGAAGGCTTCGGCAGCTTCTTCGTCACCCCGCAGCTGAGCCATTTCGTCGATGCCTGGCCGGCGATCTCGGTGGATATCCTGCCGTTGCCGCACTTCATCAGCCTGTCCAAGCGCGAGGCCGATATCGTCATCGCCCTGGAGCGGCCCGAGCATGGGCCTTATGTGTGCTGCAAGCTGTGCGACTACCGGCTGCGGCTTTACGCCACCCAGGACTACCTCGACAGCCACGCGCCGATCGGCGCGGTGAGCGACCTGGCGAGCCACCCCTTCATCAGTTACGTCGACGATCTGGCGTTCAGTTCGGAGCTTTTGTACCTGGCGAACCTGATCCCCAATGCCAATGCGCACCTGCGCAGCACCAGCGTGATCGCGCAGTACACGGCGGCCTTGCAGGGGCGTGGGCTGGCGATTTTGCCGTGCTTCCTGGCGGCGCAGGATCCGCGGTTGGTGACGGTGTTGCCGGAGGAGATCGAGGTGACGCGGCAGTTCTGGATGTACTGCCGGGAGGATTTGCGCAAGCTCAAGCGGATTACCCTGCTGTGGGATTACATCCGTGAGGTGACCGAGGCGAATGCGCCGTTGTTGATGGGGGAAACCCGCGAGATGCGCTTCGCCGATTAGTCAAAGGCGACAAGGAGAAATCTCCCAAAGCCTGCCCCAAGGTTGCGCCTTGAGCCCAACAGAGATAGATTTCCCCAGTCGTCGGAGCATCGGCGACGCGACCTTGGCCGGTCGGAATCGAAAGGCGCAGCAGCGCCCAGTCTTCATCGCAGGCGCTTTTTTTGTGCCCGCGATGTCGCGTTATGGCGGTGGTGCGCGGGACACCTTCGGGTGTGCCGGGCCCCTTTCGTCCCGGTCGGCCAACCCGCGTACTGCTGCCACCTCAACTTGCTTGGCCGCGAGCGGTGGCAGTTCCATAACGAAAGGAACTCATGCATGACCACCACGATACTGAGGATCCTCGCATCCGCTCTCCGCCGCCCATCCCCCGCGGCGCCCCCTTCTCCAACCTTCTACCCAATCGACAGCCAATCCCTCGCCACCCGCGCAAACCGGGAGGCATCCCATGACTGACCACGAACGCCTGTCCACCATCCAAAGCTACGCCTGGACCCTCGAATTGCTCGGTGAAGCACTGGTCCAGCATGACGAGGTGCTGGAGTGCGAGCACAACCCACAGCTGAGCTTCCGCAATACGGCGGGGATTCATCAGGCGATCCGGATCATCAGCCGGCTGGCCAGCGAGCAGGTCGGCAAGCTGGAGGCGATGAAGGAGACGGAGTGACCTTGGGGCAGTGAAACCTGCAGCATTGGGGCCGCTTTGCGGCCCTTTCGCCGGCAAGCCGGCTCCCACCCCGACCGCATCGACCACATGCTATACGCGATCCCTGTGGGAGCTGGCTTGCCAGCGATTGGGCCGCGCAGCGGCCCCGGGGCGTCAGTCCGACGCCACCACAATCGACACCCGGCGATTCTCCATGCGCCCGGCGCTGGTGCGGTTGTCGGCCACCGGCTGACTGCTGCCCAGGCCGCGGGTCTGGATGTTCTGCGGCTGCATGCCGATGCCGGCCAGCGCCTTGGCCACGCTCTGGGCGCGGCGTTCGGACAGCTGCTGGTTATAGGCGGCCTTGCCCGAGGCATCGGCGTGGCCGTCGATGCGCACGCGCTGGATATCCACCGACAGCAGCGCCTTGCCGATACGCTCGACGATCGCTTCGCTCTGGCTGTTGAGGCCGTCCAGGTCGCTGCCGAACAGCACCTTGCCGGACAGATCGAAGGCCCAGCCCTCATCGACAGGGGCAAAGCCTTCGCGCTTGAGCACGGCCACCTGCTCCGCAGTCAGGCCCTTGGGCGGTACGCTCTGGCAGCCGCCGAGGGCGAGCAGGGCCAGGGCCATGGCGAACAACGGCAAACGCAGCGATAACAAACGGTCGATCACGGTTCAGCTCCTGTGCTTTTTACATCCGTGGCGCAGCGTTCCGTCTGTGCCACTTGCCAATGGCCACGGCGCTTGCGCTTGGCCTGGTACATCGCCGCATCGGCGGCATTGAGCAGACTGGCCGGGTCGTGGCCGTCGTCCGGGTAATAGGCGATACCGACACTGAGCGAGCTGGTGATGCGGGTGCCATCCTCCAGCAGAATCGGCAGCTGCATGCTGGCGATGATCTTCTCGGCGATGCGCTGGGCATCTTCACGCGCCTGCAGCGGCGCCAGCAGCACGGCGAACTCGTCGCCGCCCAGGCGCGCCACCAGGTCATGCTCACGCAGTTGCGCGCGCACCCGGCTGGCGATGGTGATCAGCACTTCGTCACCCACGGCATGGCCGAGGCTGTCGTTGATCTGCTTGAAATGGTCACTGTCGAGGAACAGCAGGGCCAGGCGCTCGCCCTGGCGCTCGGCACTGCGCAGGCTGCGGTTCAAGCGGCCCTCGAAGAAGGCGCGGTTGGGCAGCCCGGTGAGGCTGTCGTGGCTGGCCTGATGGGCGAGGGTTTCGTTCTCGCTTTGCAGGTGGCTGTGCCAGACCTCCAGTTCGTCGAGCAAGGCATTGAAGTCATTGCCCAGTTCGTTGAGTTCGGCGATCTGGGTTTGCGGCACGCGCCGGTCGAAACTGCGTTCGCGGCGCGCTGCGTGGGCCACGCTGGCCAGGTGGCGCAGCGGGCGGATGATGTCGGCGAACAGCCGGCGCGACAGGTACAACGCCAGTAGCGCACTGAGCACCGTGCACAGCAGGATCCCGACCAGGCCACTGAGCAGGAAGCGCAACAGGCTGCCGCCCTGGCCGACCAGTTCGACATGCCCGACCTTCTGGCCCTTGTGCTGCACCGGCAGGTTGACTGGCTGCTCCAGCAGGGTCCGCGCCACCTGGCTTTGCAGCTGTGCCATCAGGGTTCGGTCATCGC
The DNA here is from genome assembly GCF_003940825.1 of Pseudomonas oryziphila. Classification (NCBI taxonomy): domain Bacteria; kingdom Pseudomonadati; phylum Pseudomonadota; class Gammaproteobacteria; order Pseudomonadales; family Pseudomonadaceae; genus Pseudomonas; species Pseudomonas oryziphila. The sequence goes on from NZ_CP034338.1 coordinate 5,290,758, forward strand.
GCTGCCAGTGGGCGAGCAGCTTGCCATCGTTGTCGAAAACCTTGGCCTCGGCCACCTCTTCGGTCTCGGCGATCAGCGCCAGTGCCTCGTTGGCCGCTGGGCTGTCGTCGAACACCACGGCGGCTTCGACGGTGTAATTGATCGAGCGGGCGATCAAATGCAGGTTGTGGTTGGCATAGACGCGCAAGGCGGCCACCCCGAGCAGGGTCACCAGCACCCCGGCCAGGCCGGCGGCGAGCAGGGCAATACCCAGGTGGCCACGCCCCAGCGCCGCTCGCAGCGTCGGCCGGGGCATGCGCTGGTCAGGGCCGCTCATGGCTGCGCCGCCCGCCGCCGCGACAACTGCAGCACGCTGGGGTGGATGCGCACGCCGCTGCGCGCCACCGAGTCGAGGTTGACGTCGAATGCCACCTGCTGATCGCTGACCCGCAGGCAGAACAGGCTGCCCACGGTACAGGGGTCGTCGGCTTCGGTGATGCTCAGCACCGGGTGACCGCTGATGGCCTGGAACAGGCGATCACGCTCGCCGGGTTCGAGCTTGCCGATGTAAACGGCGTCACAGGCACTGGCCAGGCTGGCATTGCCGGCCAGCAGGCGGCGCACCTGCAGTGGCTGCCCGGAATTCTGCGCAGTGCCTTTGATCAGGTCGTCGGCGTATTCGGTGGGGCCGACCAGGCACAGGCGCAGGGGGTTGGGCTCGGCGGGCCAGCGGGCATAACTGAGGATGCCCAGTACCACCTGGGTCACGGCCTTGGCCCGTTGCTGCGCCTGCGCGCTCGGCTCGCCGGCCTGCGCCTGGGCGCACACGCCGGTCAGCAACAGCGTGGCCATCAGCAGCGAGCGCGCGCAATCCTTCACCCGCCTCAAGACCGAGACAGCCACTGTCATGTGGGAAATCTCTCAAAAAGTTGCCAGATAATGCCGCAACGATAGCACAGCAACGTGGTACGCCCGTATCACAGTTGTTCCAGCATCAGCCCCGAAACACGTCGCACCCTGCGCCCCACAGCCTCCTCGAACACGCCACTGCGCGGCTCGATCAGGCTGAAGCAGTGCTTGGCCCGGGTGATGCCGGTGTACACCAGCTCCTTGGTCAGCACCGGGTTGAGAGCGTCGGGCAGCACCAGCGCGGTGTGGCTGAACTCCGAGCCCTGGGACTTGTGCACGGTCATGGCGAACACGGTTTCCACTTCGCTCAGGCGGCTGGGCAGGACGAAACGCACCCCGCCACTGCCGTCGTTACGCGGGAAGGCCACGCGCAGCGGGGCCTGGCCCTGGTCATCGGGCAGGCGCAGGGCAATGCCGATATCACCGTTCATCAGGCCGAGGCCGTAGTCGTTGCGGGTTACCAGTACCGGGCGCCCCTCGTACCACAGCTGCTGGCTGTCGATCAGCCCGGCATTGTGCAACACCCGCTCCACCCGCTGGTTCAGGCCTTCCACGCCCCAGGCGCCCTTGCGCACCGCGCACAGCAGCTGGAAGTCCTCGAAACGGCTCAGCACTTCGCCGGCCCACTGTTCCCAGCGCGGATCCTCTGCCGGGGTGCCCGGCGGCGGGCGCAGGCGGCCGATGTTGCGCAGGTAGCTGCGATAGCCCTGCGGGCCTTCGGCGCCGCGGTTGAGGCCTTCGAGCAGCAGGCGGTCGAAGCGCTTGTCGTGCTCGCCGCCGAGGGTCAGGCAAAAGACGTCATCGGGCTTGCTGGCCAGCAGCGCGCGGGCCTCGGGGGCCTGCTGGCGGTTGACCAGCCGTGCCAGCTGGCCAATGCCGCTGCCTTCACCGAAACGCCGGGAATGGCGCAGCATGACGATCTGCTGGGCCAGCGGGCTGCGCGGGCTTTCGCCCGGTTTCAGGCCGCTGTTGGCCAGCGATTGGCCGCCGATCTGCTCCAGCCAGGTCTGGGTCTGCGGCCAGTAGCAGCCATCCTCGGCGTCGCGGCACAGGTCGCCGAGCACCGCACCCGCCTCCACCGAGGCCAACTGGTCCTTGTCGCCCAGCAATACCAGTCGCGCATTGGGGGGCAACGCGTCGAGCAGGTTGGCCATCATTTCCAGGTCGATCATCGACGCCTCGTCGATCACCAGCACATCCAGTGGCAACAGGTTGCCTGCGTTGTGCCGGAAGTGGCGCGAGCCCGGGCGGCTGCCGAGCAGGCGGTGCACGGTGCTGACGTCGGTGGGGATCTGCGCGCGCACCGCGCTGTCGACCTGCAACCGCTCGACCTGCTGGCCGATGGACTCGGTCAAGCGCGCCGCTGCCTTGCCGGTGGGCGCCGCCAGGCGAATGCGCAGGGGCCGGCCCTGCTCTACCGCCGGTGCCTGCAGCAGGGCCAACAGGCGCACCACCGTGGTGGTCTTGCCGGTACCGGGGCCGCCGGTGATGACGCTGAAACCGGCACGGGTGGCCAGGGCGCAGGCAAGTTTCTGCCAGTCCACTTCACCGGTGGGGGCACCGCCTTCGAACAGCTGCGCCAGCCGCGCCGACAGGTCCGCTTGCAACGGCTGCTGACGGGCCAGGCGCTCGTGCAAGGCGCCGTCGATGCGCCGCTCATAAGCCCAGTAGCGGCGCAGGTACAAACGTTCACCGTTGAGCACCAATGGGCGCGTGTGCTGTGCGCGGCTGCCGCCTGCTGCCAGCAAGGGGCTTTGGTCGATGCGCTGCAACCAGGTGTTCAGGTCGAGGCTGGCGAGCAACTGCGAAGGCAGCAGCAGCGGCCCGGCCAGGGCATCGCCTTCCGGCGGCAGCGACAGGGCGAAGTCTGGCTCGGCCAGAGTTTGGGCAAGGTCGAGGCAGACATGGCCGTGGCCCAGTTGGTGGCTGGCCAGCGCCGCCGCCAGCAGCACCAACGGATCGCTGCCCGGGGCGAGCTCTTCGAGGAAGCCGACGAAGGCCCGGTCCAGCGCACGCAGCCAGCCACGCTCCACCCAGCGGTCGAGCAGGGCCAGCAGGTCGTGGCTGTCGTGCAGTGGCGCCAGGGCAGACAGGTGCTCGGCCTGCAGCGGGGTCGGCAGAAGGTCGTCGAGACTGCGGCTCATGGCGTGGCTCCAGCAAACAGATCCTGCTGCGCGGGCGCGTGCTCGCCACGGAACAGCGCATCGAGGGCTTCGATCAGCGCGCGTGGCGGCCGGGCGTGATACAGGCCATGGCCGGCCGAGTGGGTGCCGCGCAGGAAGATGAACAGGGCACCGCCGACATGGCGGTCGTAGTCGTAGTCGGGCAGGCGTGCGCGCAACTGTCGGTGCAGGGCCAGCAGGTAGAGCACGTACTGCAGGTCGTAGCGGTGCTCGAGGATCGCCTGCTCCATGGCCAGTGCGCCATAGGCCTGGGCGTCGGGGCCGAGCCAGTTGGATTTGTAGTCGGCCACGTAGTAGCGCCCGTCCAGCTCGAAGGCCAGGTCGATGAAGCCTTTGAACATACCGTTGAGCTGGGTCGGCTGCAGCGCCGGGCGCGCGGCGCCGTCATGGGTATGGCGAACCACCAGTTGGTCGAGGCGCACGGCATCGACCTGATGGCTGGCAAACCAGAATTCCATCTCGATCTGATACTGGCTCAGTGCCGCCAGCTGCAAGGTAGCGCCCTGCAACGGCATGGGCTGCACCAGCATCTGCTGCAGCCACTGGCTGAGCGTGGGGATCCAGCCGGCCCAGTCGCGACGGTTGCAGCGCCGGCCCACGGTGCGCTCGATCAGCTCGGGCTGGCTGCTCACGGCGGCGAAGCCTTCCAAGCCGGCCCATTCGAGCAGGCCATGGAGGAAGGTGCCGGGGTTGGGGCCACGGGGGAAGCGGTGGATATCACCGGACTCGGCCGGCACTTCGCGCAGCAGCTGGCTGTCCAGGGCTTCGTCGTCCAACAGTTGCTGGGCCTGGGAGCTGTCGGCGATGAGCGTTTGATCGCCGACGCGCAGCGCACTGTAGGAGGCGATCCACCACTGCTCGGCGGCGGCCCGTCGAGGTTTGCGTGCCGGCAACAGCTCACTGTCGTTCGCCGGGGTACGGTAGCTTTGCTCGTCTGCCTCGGGCAGCGGCCCACTGATGATGGCCGGGCTGTTCGCCCCCAGGGCCTGCAGCCACTCGCCCAGTTGGCTGGAGGCCGTCAGAGGCAGGCCGCCGCCGAGCAGGTAACCCAGGGCCGAGCGGTGCAATTGCGAGCTGCGCTGGGTGCCGCGCTTGAGGTCGGCGACACCCAGCCAGCAACCGTGCTGGGCGCGGGTCAGGGCGACATAGAGCAGGCGCAGGTCTTCTGCCAGGCGCTCGTCGTCGGCACGTTCGACTTGCTGCGCATCGGGGGTGAGCGTGAGGTGCGCGATGCCGTCGTCGTCATGCCAGGACAGCGGCAGGCGCGAGCCATCCACCGGCTTGCTGGTGCAGATGAACGGCAGGTACACCAGGGGGTATTCCAGGCCTTTGGATTTGTGGATGGTCACCACCTTGACCAACTGCTCGTCGCTTTCCAGGCGCAGGATCTGCTCTTCGCCGGCCTGCCCGGCATTGGCCAGGTGCTCGGCCAGGTGGCGGATCAATGCCTGCTCGCCATCCAGTTCGCCGGCCGCCTGCTGCAGCAGTTCGGCCAAGTGCAGCAGGTTGGTCAGCACCCGCTCGCCGTCGGTGCGCGCCATCAGGCTGCGCGGCAGGTGGAAGTCGTGCAGCAGGCGGCGCAGCATCGGCAATACGCCTTGGCGCTGCCAGATCTCGCGGTAACGGCGAAAGCGCATGACCCAGTCTTCCCAGACCCGCTCGTCCTGGTTCAGGCGTTCCAGTTCGATCAGCGGCAGGCCGAGGGTCAGGCTGGCCAGGGCGGCCTTGAGCATGCGCTCGGCGTCCGGCTCGGCGCAGGCCTTGAGCCAGGCCAGCAGGTCGTGGGCTTCCTGGGCGGCGAACACTGAATCTTTGTCCGACAGATAGACGCTGCGCACCCCGCGGGCCGCCAGTTCAGCACGGACCAACTGCGCTTCGCGACCGTCGCGCACGAGGATGGCGATATCGGACGGCAGGCACGGGCGCAGTGCGCCGTCACTGCCGGCAAAGCCACTGACGCCCTGCTGGCCGCCGTTGAGCACGGCCACGATATGGCTGGCGCAACTGGCGGCCAGGCGTTGGCGATACAGGGTGTTGGACACTGGCTCGTCACTTTGCAGATGCCAGCAGTACAACGCCGCTGTGGGCTGGCCGTCGATCAGCAGCTGTTCGCCGCGGCCTTTGGCGCGGACCTCGACGAAGGGCAAGGGGTTGTCGCCATGGGCGCGGAACAGGAAGGCGCCGCGGCCTTGAGCACGCGCCTCGGCCTGCAGGAAGACACGGTTCACGGCCGCGACCATGGCCTGGCTTGAGCGGTAGTTGGTGTCCAGGCTGTGCAGGCGCCCGGCGGTGGCGCGGCGGGCGGCCAGGTAGGTGAAGATGTCGGCGCCACGGAAGGCGTAGATCGCCTGCTTGGGGTCGCCGATCATGAACAGGCCGGTTTGCGGGTTGTTCTCGGTGATGCGATAGATGCGCTCGAAGATGCCGTACTGCACCGGGTCGGTGTCCTGGAATTCGTCGATCAGCGCTACCGGGAACTGCTCGCGGATCAACCCGGCCAGGCGCTCGCCGGACTCGCTGGCCAGCGCATGCTGCAGGCGCAGCAGCATGTCGTCGAAGCCCATTTCGGCGCGGCGGCGCTTTTCCACTTCGAAGCGCGCCGAGACCCAGGCGGCGGCATGTTCCAGCACGCGCACCTCGGGGCTGGCGAGCCCCTGCAATTGTTCGCGCAGGGTTTGCATGGCGTGCAGGGCTGGATGGCTCGGCGGCTCGCCGACCTTCCACGCCTCGGCCATGCCGTCGGGGGTCAGGCGGGTGAAGCCGGTGCCCAGGTCGAGGTCCATGGCTTGATCGTCGCCAGCCCAGGCCTTGAGCTTGTCGAACCAGGGCTCGAAATAGCGCGCCTGAAGCTTGCGACCGTCGGCCTGCTTGGCGGCCACGGCGTCGCGGCAGATCTGCTGCAGCTCATCGGCCCAGGCGGCCCATGGCGCCTTGAGCTGGCGCAGCTGCTCACTGCGCTCGCGCAGGGTCGTTTCGATCAGTTGTTGCGGGTCTTCGTCGTGCTGTTCGCTGCGCACCCGGCCGAACAAGGGCCGGATGCGGGGCAGCAGTGCATCGGGGCTGCCCCAGTTGCCGCGCACCCACGCAAGGGACTCGCCGCGCATGCCGTAGCAGAAGCGCCGCCAGTAGTCGCGCATGACCTGGCCAAGCAGCTCGCTGTGGTCGGTTTCCAGGCTTTGCGTGAACAGGCTGCCACTGTCGAAGGCGTGCTCGCGCAACATGCGCTGGCACCAGCCGTGGATGGTCGATACCGCGGCCTCGTCCATCCACTGCACGGCGATCTCCAGGCGGCTGGCACAGCGTGGCCAATGCTCCTGTGGATACTCGTCGCGCAGCTGCTGCAGCAGCGGGTCGGCGTCGTCCAGCTCGCCGCGGAAAAACCGGCCCGCCTCGGCCAGGCGAGCACGGATGCGTTCGCGCAGCTCTTTGGTGGCGGCGTCGGTGAAGGTCACCACGAGGATCTGCGGGGGCAGCAGCTCGCGGGCAAAGCCCTGCTCGCCGCCGTGGCCGAGGATCAGTCGCAGGTACAGCGCCGAAATGGTGAAGGTCTTGCCGGTGCCGGCACTGGCTTCGATCAGCTGGCTGCCGTGCAGGGGGAAACTCAAGGCCAGCGGGCGGGCTTGGCTCATTGGGCGCTCTCCGGGTTGCCGAGGGTCTGCCAGGGCGCTGCGAACAGGGGGCGGTACAGGGCTTCGCACCAGCCTTCGAAGGTTTCATCCAGCACCAGCGCGGCGAAGTCGTTGTACTGGCGGGCCAGGGCGAGGCTTTCGCTGCGCTCGCCGTGGCTGATCAGGCCGTCACCTTCGTAGGCGCGGGCGGCAGCGGCAAGCGCCTTGTCCGGGTCTTCCTGGGCCAGCCAGGCGAAGGCGGTCTTGGCCGCGACAGGCAGGGGCGCGTTCATGCCGGCCTGGCGCGCCACCAGCAGTTCGCCCAGCCGTTCGGCGGCCTGGCCTTGCGGCAAGGGCGCCAGGAGCAGGGTCAGGTCGCTGGCCACCAGGGCGCTGTGCAACGGGTAGCCCGAGGCGCAGGCGGCCAGGTGCATGACCCAGGCCGGGATCAGCCGGTGCCACTTGAGGTTGTTGCGCCCGGCGCTGAGGGTGTTGGGCACGGTGGCGATGCTCAGCAGGCTCTGGTCGTCGGCCTGGTAGACCCGGCCCAGCCAGCCCTCGAGGCGGTGCAGGCCGTGCTCGAAGTGGATCGGCAAGGCGCCTTCCACCAGCGTTGGCCAGCGCTGCAGCAATTGCCCATGGCGTTGCAGCAGGTCTGGCAGGGGCTGGATCAGCTCGGCCTGCAACGCCTCGCCGAACCCGGCCAGCGGCAGCAGGCCGCAGGCTTGCAGGCGGCGGGCCTGGGCCTGCAGCGCCTGCTCGGGGTTGTCCGGCTCGGCCAGGGCGGCACCCAGCAGGCTTTCACTCAGGCCGTAGCGTTGCAGGGCGTCGAGGGCGAAGGGTTCTTCGTCCGGCGTGGGTGCTTCCAGGGCTTCGAAGTAGACTTTCAGGCGCTGGCTGAAGAAGTGCCTGACGGGATGGCGCAAAAAATCCTGCAACTGCGTCAGGCTCAATGGCTCATCGCTGCTGTAGGGCAGCAACGGGGCATGGGCTGCCTGGGTCTCTGCGGCATCCTGATGCAGGACCAGCCACTCATGGGCAAAGCTGAACAGCGGGCTGCCTTTCTGGAAATAGCGCTGGCTGAACGGTTGCAGCGGGTGCTCCTGGGTCAGGGCATGCAGCAGTTGTTGACCGGCATCGTCCTTCTGCCCTGGTTTGGCGTTGGTCAGTTGCCAGCCAGCGGCCAGGTGATCGCGCAACTGTCCGATCAGCACCGAGGCTGGGCGCTCGCTGTTGTCGCGGATGCTGCGCCCGACCCAGCTGACGTACAGTTGGTCACGCGCCGACAGCAGCGCTTCGAGCAACAGGTAGCGGTCATCTTCGCGGCGCGAACGGTCGCCCGGGCGGTAGTCGCTGGCCATCAGGTCGAAGTCCAGCGGTGGCTGCGCACGAGGGTAGTCGCCGTCGTTCATGCCCAGCAGGCAGACCACCCGGAACGGGATGGCGCGCATGGGCATCAAGGTGCAGAAGTTCACCGAACCTGCGAGGAAACGCTGGGACAATTTGCCCTGGTCGAGGCCCGACAACCACGCTTCGCGAACCACGGTGAGCGGCAGCAGGTCTTGCAGGCTGACCGCCTCGCAGGTTTCCAGCCAGGTGTCGCGCAGGTCCTGGAGCTGCACCAGCAGCAGTTCGTCGTGCTCGTTTTCGGCCAGGAAGAAGATCTGCAGCAGCGCATGCAGGCGCTCGCCCCATTGCGTGGCCGTGGCCGGCTGCGAAAGTGCCTGGCAGGCGATGTCCAGGGCGTCGAGCAAGGCAACCAGCGGCCCGATCAGGGCGGCATCGAGCCCGCCGATCTCGTCGTAGGGCTCGATGCCATCGCAGCCCTCACCTACGCCCACCGCGTACCCCAGCAGCATTCGGCGCAGGCCGAAACGCCAGCTGTTCTGCTCCAGGCCTTCGGGCAATCCGAGGGTGGCGCGTTGCCGGGCGTTAAGGCCCCAGCGGATGCCGGCGCCCTCGATCCAGCGGTGCAGGGTGGGCAGGTCGCTTTCTTCGATCGCAAAGCGGGCGCGCACTGCCGGTACGTCCAGCAGGTCGAGTACCTCACTCACGGCAAAACGGCTGTCGGGCAGCTTCAGCAAGTGTTCGAGGGCGATCAGCAAGGGATCGCGGCCGCGTTGGCCTTGGTCGGTCAGGGTGAACGGGATATAGCGTGGGTCGCTGCGCTCCAGCTGGCCGAACACCGCGCGAATGTGCGGGGCGTAGGTGTCGATGGCCGGGAGCATGACGATGATGTCGCGCGGGCGCAGGCTGGGGTCGGCACTGAAGCGGGCCAGCAGCTGGTCGTGCAGGATCTCGACTTCGCGCTGGGGGCTGTGGGCCACATGGAAGCGCACGGAGCGGTCCTTGGCAGGGTCCACCTGGGGCCATTGCTCGCGGGTTTCGGCCAGGGGGCGAAGTTCGAGGATGTCGTCCTGCAGCTGGTTGAGCAGGTTCTTGGGTTCACCGTCGCTGAACAGGTCGATGCGGCCATCGTTGAACACGGCCTGATAGCTGCCGGGGTCGTCGTAGCTGTCGAGCAGGTTGATGTAGTCACGGCCCTGCTTGCCCCAGGCGGCCAGCAGCGGGTGCGCGTGCTGGTGCAGCAGCTCGTCGTCCAGCAGCATGGGCATGCCTTGCTTGCGCTGCTGGCGTTTGTACTGGTGGCGCAGCAGGTCTTTGTCGGCAACGATGTCGCCCCAGTGGTGGCGGCAGGGGTTGTGCACGCACAGCAGTACCTGGCTGAAGCGTGCCAGGCCGGCCATGGCCTCGAGGATCTGTGCCGGCAGCGATGAGATGCCGAACACGATCAATCGCGCGGGCAGGCCAGCGGGCGCTTGTTCCAGGCTATTGATACGTTCGATGAAGCGCTGGTGCACACCGGCGCGGCTCTGGGCCATGCCCTCTTCGCCTACGTCTTCGAGCAGGATTCGCCACAACTCGGCCTGCCAGCGGTTGCCGGCAGCCAGGGGCTTGCGTTCACCGCGGGCGGTGTTGAGCACATGGTCCCCGGCAGCCCAATCCTTGAGCCAGTCGGCACGGTAGACCTGGTATTGGTCGAACAGGTCGGCCAGGCGTTCGGCCAGCTGATAGCGTTTGCGCAGGTCGCTGTCGTCGGTGAGGAAGCGGCGCAGGGGCTCGAAGTGCGGGCGCTCGATGACCTCCGGCAGCAGGCGCATGAGGCGCCAGGTCAGGGGGGCTTTGTCGAGCAGCGACACTTCGGGGATTTCATCGCGGCCCAGCACTCCTCGGTACAGTTGCCACATGAAGCTGCCGGGCAACTGCACGTCGATCGCGGCGGCAATGCCGCAGCCGCCCAGGTCGCCGTCCAGCGGATCCTCGGCCAACGCCAGTTTCAGCCACTGGGCGATACCGTTGCTCTGTACCAGGGCGATTTCGTTTTCCAGCGGTGCCAAGGGAAAGCGGCGCATCACACTCACCACCAGATTGCGCAAGTCATCCAGGCGATTGCCCTGGACGATCATGAAACCTGGGTGCAGTGAGGTCGTGTTGGCCATTGGGCGCTCTCGTGAAGGCGGGCGAATATGGTGGGGAACCATATCACGGGGTTGATCTTTTCCGATCCGGAAAAGACAAAACCCCTACCTGCATGCGCAGATAGGGGTTTTGCGGAATGAATCTTGACGATGACCTACTCTCACATGGGGAAACCCCACACTACCATCGGCGATGCATCGTTTCACTACTGAGTTCGGGATGGGATCAGGTGGTTCCAATGCTCTATGGTCGTCAAGAAATTCGGTTGCCCAGAATGTCTTGTGAACACTCTTGGCTAATTCGGATATGCGATTTGTGATGTTGCGAACTTTCGGGTTTTTCGTCTTCACCACCACAATTCGGCTTACGCGCAAATTGCTTGGGTGTTATATGGTCAAGCCTCACGGGCAATTAGTATTGGTTAGCTCAACGCCTCACAGCGCTTACACACCCAACCTATCAACGTCGTAGTCTTCGACGGCCCTTCAGGGGATTCAAAGATCCCAGTGAGATCTCATCTTGAGGCAAGTTTCCCGCTTAGATGCTTTCAGCGGTTATCTCTTCCGAACATAGCTACCCGGCAATGCCACTGGCGTGACAACCGGAACACCAGAGGTTCGTCCACTCCGGTCCTCTCGTACTAGGAGCAGCCCCTCTCAAATCTCAAACGTCCACGGCAGATAGGGACCGAACTGTCTCACGACGTTCTAAACCCAGCTCGCGTACCACTTTAAATGGCGAACAGCCATACCCTTGGGACCGGCTTCAGCCCCAGGATGTGATGAGCCGACATCGAGGTGCCAAACACCGCCGTCGATATGAACTCTTGGGCGGTATCAGCCTGTTATCCCCGGAGTACCTTTTATCCGTTGAGCGATGGCCCTTCCATACAGAACCACCGGATCACTAAGACCTACTTTCGTACCTGCTCGACGTGTTTGTCTCGCAGTCAAGCGCGCTTTTGCCTTTATACTCTACGACCGATTTCCGACCGGTCTGAGCGCACCTTCGTACTCCTCCGTTACTCTTTGGGAGGAGACCGCCCCAGTCAAACTACCCACCATACACTGTCCTCGATCCGGATAACGGACCTGAGTTAGAACCTCAAGGTTGCCAGGGTGGTATTTCAAGGATGGCTCCATGAGAACTGGCGTCCCCACTTCAAAGCCTCCCACCTATCCTACACAAGCAAGCTCAAAGTCCAGTGCAAAGCTATAGTAAAGGTTCACGGGGTCTTTCCGTCTAGCCGCGGATACACTGCATCTTCACAGCGATTTCAATTTCACTGAGTCTCGGGTGGAGACAGCGCCGCCATCGTTACGCCATTCGTGCAGGTCGGAACTTACCCGACAAGGAATTTCGCTACCTTAGGACCGTTATAGTTACGGCCGCCGTTTACCGGGGCTTCGATCAAGAGCTTCGCTTGCGCTAACCCCATCAATTAACCTTCCGGCACCGGGCAGGCGTCACACCCTATACGTCCACTTTCGTGTTTGCAGAGTGCTGTGTTTTTAATAAACAGTCGCAGCGGCCTGGTATCTTCGACCGGCATGGGCTTACGGAGCAAGTCCTTCACCCTCGCCGGCGCACCTTCTCCCGAAGTTACGGTGCCATTTTGCCTAGTTCCTTCACCCGAGTTCTCTCAAGCGCCTTGGTATTCTCTACCTAACCACCTGTGTCGGTTTGGGGTACGGTTCCCAGTTATCTGAAGCTTAGGAGCTTTTCTTGGAAGCATGGCATCAACCACTTCGCGCTCTAAAGAGCACTCGTCATCAGCTCTCGGCCTTGAGATCCCGGATTTGCCTAAGATCTCAGCCTACCACCTTAAACTTGGACAACCAACGCCAAGCTGGCCTAGCCTTCTCCGTCCCTCCATCGCAATAACTGGAAGTACAGGAATATTAACCTGTTTTCCATCGACTACGCTTTTCAGCCTCGCCTTAGGGACCGACTAACCCTGCGTCGATTAACGTTGCGCAGGAAACCTTGGTCTTTCGGCGTGGGAGTTTTTCACTCCCATTGTCGTTACTCATGTCAGCATTCGCACTTCTGATACCTCCAGCAAGCTTCTCAACTCACCTTCACAGGCTTACAGAACGCTCCTCTACCGCATCACCAAAAGGTGATACCCGTAGCTTCGGTGCATGGTTTGAGCCCCGTTACATCTTCCGCGCAGGCCGACTCGACTAGTGAGCTATTACGCTTTCTTTAAAGGGTGGCTGCTTCTAAGCCAACCTCCTAGCTGTCTAAGCCTTCCCACATCGTTTCCCACTTAACCATGACTTTGGGACCTTAGCTGACGGTCTGGGTTGTTTCCCTTTTCACGACGGACGTTAGCACCCGCCGTGTGTCTCCCATGCTCGGCACTTGTAGGTATTCGGAGTTTGCATCGGTTTGGTAAGTCGGGATGACCCCCTAGCCGAAACAGTGCTCTACCCCCTACAGTGATACATGAGGCGCTACCTAAATAGCTTTCGAGGAGAACCAGCTATCTCCGAGCTTGATTAGCCTTTCACTCCGATCCACAGGTCATCCGCTAACTTTTCAACGGTAGTCGGTTCGGTCCTCCAGTCAGTGTTACCTAACCTTCAACCTGCCCATGGATAGATCGCCCGGTTTCGGGTCTATACCCAGCGACTAAAGCGCCCTATTAAGACTCGCTTTCGCTACGCCTCCCCTATTCGGTTAAGCTCGCCACTGAATATAAGTCGCTGACCCATTATACAAAAGGTACGCAGTCACCTAACAAAGTAGGCTCCCACTGCTTGTACGCATACGGTTTCAGGTTCTATTTCACTCCCCTCTCCGGGGTTCTTTTCGCCTTTCCCTCACGGTACTGGTTCACTATCGGTCAGTCAGTAGTATTTAGCCTTGGAGGATGGTCCCCCCATATTCAGACAAAGTTTCTCGTGCTCCGTCCTACTCGATTTCATTGATAAGAGATTTTCGTGTACGGGGCTATCACCCACTATGGCCGCACTTTCCAGAGCGTTCCACTAATCTCAAACCAACTTAAGGGCTGGTCCCCGTTCGCTCGCCACTACTAAGGGAATCTCGGTTGATTTCTTTTCCTCAGGGTACTTAGATGTTTCAGTTCCCCTGGTTCGCCTCTTGCACCTATGTATTCAGTACAAGATAACCAGCTTATGCTGGCTGGGTTCCCCCATTCAGAGATCTCTGGATCACAGTCTGTTTGCCGACTCCCCAAAGCTTATCGCAGGCTACCACGTCTTTCATCGCCTCTGACTGCCAAGGCATCCACCGTATGCGCTTCTTCACTTGACCATATAACCCCAAGCAATCTGGTTATACTGTGAAGACGACATTCGCCGAAAATTCGCATTTCGCTCAATTAAGAGCAGAACTCACAAATTTTACCTTAGCCTGATCACACACCAGTGAAAGTGCATGTCAGTCTATCTATCACATATCCGAATTTTTAAAGAACGATCTGACAAAAGTCAGAAATCAACATTCATTGCCGAATGTTCATTTCTAAGTTCTGAGCAGTGCTGCGAAACCTGAAAGAGTGGTGGAGCCAAGCGGGATCGAACCGCTGACCTCCTGCGTGCAAGGCAGGCGCTCTCCCAGCTGAGCTATGGCCCCATTTGACCAGCCGCACCAAGTAATTGGTAGGTCTGGGCAGATTTGAACTGCCGACCTCACCCTTATCAGGGGTGCGCTCTAACCAACTGAGCTACAGACCTATACAGGGTCGCGTTACAGCATCGTCTTTACACAATGAATCAAGCAATTCGTGTGGGAGCTCATCAGCAGGCTGATGTCGTCGATTAAGGAGGTGATCCAGCCGCAGGTTCCCCTACGGCTACCTTGTTACGACTTCACCCGAATGAATCACACCGTGGTAAAACCGTCCTCCCGAAGGTTAGACTAGCTACTTTCTGGTGCAACCCCATGGTGTGACGGGCGGTGTGTACAAGGCCCGGGAACGTATTCACCGCAACATTCTGATTTGCGATTACTAGCGATTCCGACTTTCACCACGGTCGAGTTGCAGACTGCGATCCGGACTCACGATCGGTATTTGTGAGATTAGCTCCACCTCGCGGTTGGCAACCCTCTGTACCCGACCCATTGTAGCACGTGTGTAGCCAGGCCGTAAGCCATGATGAGACTTGACGTCACTCCCCACCTCTTCCTCCGGTTTGTCACCGGCAGTCTCCTTAGAGTGCCCCACCATAACGTGCTGGTAACTTAAGGACAAGGGTTGCGCTCGTTACGGGACTTAACCCAACATCTCACGACACGAGCTGACGACAGCCATGCAGCACCTGTCTCAGAGTTCCCGAAGGCACCAATCCATCTCTGGAAAGTTCTCTGCATGTTCAAGGCCTGGTAAGGTTCTTCGCGTTGCTTCGAATTAAACCACATGCTCCACCGCTTGTGCGGGCCCCCGTCAATTCATTTGAGTTTTAACCTTGCGGCCGTACCCCCCAGGCGGTCAACTTAAATGCGTTAGCTGCGCCACTAAAATCTCAAGGATTCCAACGGCTAGTTGACATCGTTTACGGCGTGGACTACCAGGGTATCTAATCCTGTTTGCTCCCCACGCTTTCGCACCTCAGTGTCAGTATCAGTCCAGGTGGTCGCCTTCGCCACTGGTGTTCCTTCCTATATCTACGCATTTCAAACACACAGAAATTCCACCACCCTCTACCATACTCTAGCTCGCCAGTTTTGGATGCAGTTCCCAGGTTGAGCCCGGGGCTTTCACATCCAACTTAACGAACCACCTACGCGCGCTTTTACGCCCAGTAATTCCGATTAACGCTTGCACCTCTGTATTACCGCGGCTGCTGGCACAGAGTTAGCCGGTGCTTATTCTGTCGGTAACGTCAAAACAGCAAGGTATTAACTTACTGCCCTTCCTCCCAACTTAAAGTGCTTTACAATCCGAAGACCTTCTTCACACACACGGCATGGCTGGATCAGGCTTTTCGCCCATTGTCCAATATTCCCACTGCTGCCTCCCGTAGGAGTCTGGACCGTGTCTCAGTTCCAGTGTGACTGATCATCCTCTCAGACCAGTTACGGATCGTCGCCTTGGTGAGCCATTACCTCACCAACTAGCTAATCCGACCTAGGCTCATCTGATAGCGCAAGCCCGAAGGTCCCCTGCTTTCTCCGTAGGACGTATATGCGGTATTAGCGTTCCTTTCGAAACGTTGTCCCCCACTACCAGGCAGATTCCTAGGCATTACTCACCCGTCCGCCGCTGAATCGAAGAGCAAGCTCTTCTCATCCGCTCGACTTGCATGTGTTAGGCCTGCCGCCAGCGTTCAATCTGAGCCATGATCAAACTCTTCAGTTCAATACTGCTTGGGTTTTTAAAACCCTAAACTTGGCTCAGCAATCTCAAATGACTATGTGATTTCTCGCATGGCCACTTGTGATGCTGATAATCTTTTTGACTATCAGTCCGTACTCACAAGCACCCACACGAATTGCTTGATTCAATTTATTAAAGAGCGTTTGGCTAAGAGCTTTTCGTCTCAACCGAGGCGCGCATTCTACGCTTCCTCATTGGCTGTCAAGCGTTATTTTTTGAAGTTCTTCCGAGAAACTCGTTTAGCTTCAACCGCTTAACTCGCTGCGATCTCTCGTAGCGGGAGGCGAATCATACAGCGTTACAACCTGCTGTCAACTGCCTTTTTCACCGCTGCCGATCCTGAGACCGAAACGCCTCCGGAGCTTTCGATTCGCTTAACTCGTTGAATTTCAAGGAGTTTTGCGTTCCGTTGTCGCTGGAAGTGGGGCGCATTATAAGGGGATCTGAAACCCCGTCAACCTTTAATTTCAAGAAAGCTTCATTTGCCTGAAAACAAAGCGGGGAGGCCTGTCGGCCTCCCCGCTTTTATATAGCAACCGCGCTTACAGGCTAGGGAACGCGAACTGCGACGCCTCGTGGCTGGCGCGCTGCGGCCAGCGCTGGGTGATCGCCTTGCGACGGGTATAGAAACGCACACCGTCTGGCCCATAGGCATGCAGGTCACCGAACAGCGAACGCTTCCAGCCACCGAAGCTGTGATACGCCACCGGCACCGGCAGCGGCACGTTGACCCCGACCATGCCCACTTCGATTTCGTCGCAGAACAGCCGCGCCGCTTCACCGTCACGGGTGAAGATACAGGTCCCGTTGCCATACTCATGATCGTTGATCAACTGCATGGCCTGCTCCAGGCTGTTCACCCGCACCACGCACAGTACCGGCCCGAAGATCTCTTCCTTATAGATGCGCATCTCGGGGGTGACCTTGTCGAACAGGGTGCCTCCGACGAAATAGCCATCTTCGTTACCCGCCACACGCAAGCCACGGCCATCGACCACCAGCCGGGCACCAGCGGCGACGCCGTCGTCAATGTAACCCAGCACCTTGTCACGCGCTGCGGCAGTCACCAGCGGCCCCATGTCCAGGCCACAGGACGTGCCGGCACCGATCTTCAGCGCCTTGATCTGTGGCTCGAGCTTGGCAATCAGGGCATCGGCCACCTGGTCCCCCACACACACGGCCACCGAAATGGCCATGCAGCGCTCGCCGCAAGAACCATAGGCAGCCCCCATCAGCGCGCTCACCGCGTTGTCGAGGTCAGCATCCGGCATCAGCACGGCATGGTTCTTCGCTCCGCCCAAGGCCTGGACGCGCTTGCCGCGCTTGGTGCCCTCGGCATAGATGTACTCGGCAATCGGGGTCGAACCGACGAAGCTCAGGGCTTTCACCTCCGGCGCCTCGATCAGCGCATCGACCGCTTCCTTGTCGCCGTGCACCACATTGAGGATGCCCTTGGGCAGGCCGGCTTCCAGCAACAGCTGGGCAATATAGAGGGTAGAGCTCGGGTCGCGCTCGGACGGCTTGAGGATGAATGCGTTGCCGCAGGCGATGGCCAGTGGGTACATCCATAGCGGCACCATGGCCGGGAAGTTGAACGGGGTGATACCAGCCACCACGCCCAGCGGCTGGAAGTCGGACCATGCATCGATGTTCGGGCCAACGTTGCGGCTGTACTCACCCTTCAGTACTTCTGGCGCAGCGCAGGCGAACTCGACGTTCTCGATACCGCGCTTCAGTTCGCCGGCAGCGTCTTCCAGCGTCTTGCCGTGCTCCTCGCTGATCATCTGCGAGATCTTCGCTTCGTTCTGCTCAAGCAGCTGCTTGAAACGGAACATCACCTGGGCGCGCTTGGCTGGTGGGGTGTTGCGCCAGGCCGGGAAGGCGGCCTTGGCCGAATCGATGGCTTCCTGGACAGTGGCACGGCTGGCCAGCTCGACCTTGCGCACGGCCTGGCCGGTAGACGGGTTGAAGACATCGGCGGTGCGCTCGCCCTTGGTGACCAGCTCGCCGTGGATCAGGTGCTGAACAATGCTCATGCAGAACTCCAGATAAAGAAGGTAGTGCCAGGCCCGTGTCGTTCACGCGCCTGGCATCAGAATCAGAAAGATCAGTCGATTTTGTTGAGGGTTTCGCCTACCGCGTCGAACAGGCGGTCCAGCTCCTGCGGCTGGGTATTGAAGGTTGGCCCGAACTGCAGGGTGTCGCCGCCGAAACGCACATAGAAGCCGGCTTGCCACAGCTTCATCGCGGCCTCGTAAGGGCGGACGATGGCATCACCGTCACGCGCCCCAATCTGGATCGCGCCGGCCAGGCCGTAGTTGCGGATATCTACGATGTTCTTGGTGCCCTTCACTCCATGCAGCAGCTTCTCGAAGTGCGGCGCAAGTTCGGCGGCGGACTGCACCAGGTTCTCTTTCTGCAGCAGGTCCAGCGCGGCGATACCGGCGGCGCAGGCGACCGGGTGCGCCGAGTAGGTGTAGCCGTGGGGGAATTCCACCGCGTACTCAGGGGTCGGCTGGTTCATGAAGGTCTGGTAGATCTCGCCAGTGGCGATCACTGCGCCCATCGGGATGGCGCCGTTGGTGACCTGCTTGGCGATGCACATCAGGTCTGGGGTCACGCCGAAGGCCTCAGCACCGGTCATGGCGCCCATGCGGCCAAAGCCGGTGATGACTTCGTCGAAGATCAGCAGGATATTGTGCTGCGTGCAGATCTCACGCAGACGCTTCAGGTAACCCTTCGGCGGTGGCAGCACGCCTGCGGAACCGGCCAGTGGCTCGACGATCACTGCGGCGATGTTCGAGGCATCGTGCAGTTCGATCAGCTTGAGCATCTCGTCGGCCAGGGCGATACCGCCCTCCTCCGGCATGCCCTTGCTGAAGGCGTTGGCCGGCAGCACGGTATGAGGCAGGTGGTCGACGTCCAGCAGCTGGCCGAACATCTTGCGGTTGCCGTTGACGCCGCCCAGGCTGGTGCCAGCGATGTTCACACCGTGGTAGCCACGGGCACGGCCGATGATCTTGGTCTTGGTGGCCTGGCCCTTCAGGCGCCAGTAGGCACGGACCATCTTCAGCGCGGTGTCGGCGCATTCGGAGCCGGAGTTGGTGTAGAACACGTGGTTCAGGTCACCTGGCACCAGGTTGGCAATTTTTTCGGCCAGCTGGAACGACAGCGGGTGACCGAACTGGAAGGCCGGGGAGTAGTCGAGCGTCGCCACCTGGCGGGCCACCGCTTCGCTGATTTCCTTGCGGGTATGCCCGGCGCCGCAGGTCCACAGCCCCGACAAAGCGTCGAAGATCTTGCGGCCCTTGTCATCGACCAGGTAGTTGCCCTCTGCCGCCACGATCAGGCGCGGGTCGCGGTGGAAGTTACGGTTGGCGGTGTAGGGCATCCAGTGGGCATCCAGCTTGAGCTGGCTGGCCAGGCCGGAATGGGCGGTTTCGGGCATGTTCATCGGCGGTTCCTCGGAAGACGATTAGGCAACGATGGATGTTGTTGCAGCTAAATTCGCACGGGGATAAAGTCCGGAAAACCCAACATTTCTAATCTTCAGTCAGCAGATAACTAAACATATGAGCCGACGCCCCGATCCCCTCGCCCAAGTCAGTGATTTCGATATTCGTTTGCTGAAGATCTACCGTAGCGTGGTGGAATGCGGCGGTTTCTCCGCGGCAGAGAACGTGCTGGGTATCGGCCGCTCGGCGATCAGCCAGCAGATGAACGACCTCGAGCAGCGTCTGGGCCTGCGCCTCTGCCAACGCGGGCGCGCCGGTTTCTCGCTCACCGAAGAGGGCCGTGAGGTGTACCACTCGGCCTTGCAGTTGCTCAGCGCCCTGGAATCGTTCCGCACCGAGGTCAATGGCCTGCACCAGCATTTGCGCGGCGAGCTGAACATCGGCCTCACCGACAATCTGGTGACCTTGCCGCACATGCGCATCACCCACGCCCTGGCCGAACTGAAGGACCGCGGCCCCGACGTGCGAATCCAGATCCGCATGATCGCCCCCAGCCAGGTCGAACAAGGCGTGCTCGACGGCAGCCTGCACGTCGGCGTGGTGCCGCAGACCAGCCCGCTGTCGGGCCTGGAGTACCAACCGCTGTACAGCGAGCGCTCGCTGCTCTACTGCGCCGTCGGCCACCCGCTGTTCTACGCCGATGACCAGCAGATCGACGACGAGCGCCTCAACAGCCAGGACGCCATCGCCCCGACCTTCCGCCTACCCGCCGACATCCAGGCGCACTACCAGGCGCTGCACTGCACCGCCAGTGCCTCGGACCGCGAAGGCATGGCCTTCCTGATCCTCACCGGGCGCTATATCGGTTACCTGCCCGACCACTACGCCAGCTTCTGGGTGCAGCAAGGCCGCCTTCGCGCGCTCAAGCCCGCGCAACGCTTCTATGACCTGGGCCTGAGCTGGGTTACGCGCAAAGGCCGACGTCCCAACCTGGTACTGGAAAGCTTCCTCGAGAGCCTGGCTGCGACACGTTGATACTTATCCAGGCCGCAAATGCTTGTCACTTCGGCACAGGCAGGTAATCTGTCGAACATTCGTAACGACCCGTCCGGAATCGTCCATGACCCTAGAAGTCCCTGCGCATCGCTCCCCCGCCTCGGGCAAGCCCGCCGGCCGCATCCGCCAGAAGAACGAGCAGGCCATCATCCAGGCCGCCGAAGACGAATTCGCCCGCCACGGCTACAAGGGCACGAGCATGAACACCATCGCGCTCAAGGCTGGGCTGCCCAAGGCCAACCTGCACTACTACTTCACCAACAAGCTGGGCCTGTACATCGCGGTGCTGAGCAACATCATCGAACTGTGGGACAGCACCTTCAACGCCTTGAGCGTCGACGACGACCCCGGCGAAGCGCTGAGCCAGTACATCCGCACCAAGATGGAGTTCTCCCGGCGCAACCCGCAGGCCTCGCGGATCTTCGCCATGGAAGTGATCAGCGGCGGCGAGTGCCTCACCGAATACTTCAGCGCCGACTACCGTGAATGGTTCCGTGGCCGCGCCGCGGTATTCCAGGCCTGGATGGAGGCCGGCAAGATGGACCGGGTCGACCCCGTGCACCTGATCTTCCTGCTGTGGGGCAGCACCCAGCACTACGCCGACTTCGCCACCCAGATCTGCCAGGTCACCGGCCGCAGCCGCCTGACCAAGCAGGACATGGAAGACGCGAGCAACAATCTTATCCACATCATTCTCAAAGGCTGCGGCATCAACACGCCCGCCTGACCCGGACCTATGCCTTCTACCCTGCTCGACCTCTGCGAGTTCCGCGAGGAAATCCGCAAGAGCCGTTTCATCACCCTGGCCGGCCCGATCGCCAGCCCTGCCGAGGCAATGGCCTTCATCGAACGCCACAGCGACCTGGCGGCCACCCACAACTGCTGGGCCTGGAAGCTCGGTGGCCAGTACCGCAGCAGTGACGACGGTGAACCAGGTGGCACCGCCGGGCGCCCTATCCTCGCCGCCATCGAGGCACAGGATTGCGACCAGGTGGTGGTACTGGTGATCCGCTGGTACGGCGGCATCCAACTGGGCACCGGTGGCCTGGCCCGCGCTTACGGCGGCGGCGCCAACAAATGCCTGCAGCAAGCGCCCAAACGACTGCTGGTGCAGCGCAGCGAATTTACCTGCAGCTGTACCTTCAGTGAGCTGGCACTGGTCAAGCTGCGCCTGGCGGAGGTAGACGGCCTGGTGCTGGACGAACAATTCACCGCCAATGGCGTCGACCTGCATATCGCACTGGGCGATACACACCAGCACACCCTGCAACAACAACTGGCCGACCTGAGCCGCGGGCGCATCCTGTTGGAACGCTGCTGAGCGTTGCCCACAACTACTGTGGGCCCGCCTGTGGATAAGCTTGGGGCATTCTTGCCCAGGCCTTGCGCTCCAAGGCTCGCAGCGCTTTGATCATATTTTGATCACAATCATGTGACGGTGACCCAAGTCACTGAAACCCGGTGAGTTATCCCCAACCTTGAACACAGCTACGCACTGAAACCAGCGTTTCAGCGGCAATTTGCTTGCGCACAATAACTGTGGAGCAGCCTGTGGATAACCCGTTAGCCAGTCAGCCAAAGCCCGATTCCATCGGCTGCGCAGCGAGCTGTTCATTTTTTGTACAGCCCTCATCGGCCGCACAGGCCTGCGACGCATTACTGGGATATGCTCCTCATCCACGCCCTGCGCATATGAGGGCGCCCACACTTTGCCATGGGGCGAGCAGCCACTCGTTTCACCCAATCAAGGAGCATCGCAATGACCGCGAACAAGACCGCCCTGATCATCGGCGCCTCCCGAGGCCTCGGCCTGGGCCTGGTACAACGCCTGCGCGAAGATGGTTGGAACATCATCGCCACCGTACGTGATCCACAGCAGCCCGGCGCCCTCGGCGAGGTAGCGGGCGTGCGTATCGAGCGCCTGGAGATGAACGACACCGCCCAGCTCGATGGCCTCAAGCAACGCCTGCACGGCGAAGTTTTCGACCTGGTGTTCGTCAACGCCGGCGTAATGGGCCCGCTGCCGCAGGACCTGGAGAGCGTCCAGGTACCGCAGATCGGCGACCTGTTCATGACCAACGCCGTGGCCCCTATCCGCGTCGCCCGGCGCCTGGCCGGCCAAGTGCGTGAAGGCACCGGCGTGCTGGCGTTCATGAGCTCGATCCTGGGCAGCGTGACCATCCCCGACGGCGGCGAGATCTGCCTGTACAAGGCCAGCAAGGCCGCGCTCAACTCGATGATCAACAGCTTCGTGGTCGAGCTGCAGCGCCCCGACCTGTGCGTGCTGGCCATGCACCCGGGCTGGGTGAAGACCGACATGGGCGGCGAGAACGCCGAGATCGACGTGCTCACCAGCACCCGTGGCATGCTTGAGCAGATCAAGGCCCAAAGCGGCAACGGCGGCCTGCGCTTCATCAACTACAAGGGCGAAGCACTGATCTGGTAAGCCCCGGGCGATACAGGCCCGGGTGGGCGCATTGCCCGGCCGGGCCCTGTAGAATGGCGGCCAACCGTACCTGATCGAGATTGCACACATGTATGACTGGCTGAACGCCCTTCCCAAGGCGGAACTGCACATGCACCTGGAGGGCTCGCTGGAGCCCGAACTGCTGTTCGCCCTGGCTGAACGCAACAAGATCGCCCTGCCCTGGGCGGATGTGGAAACCCTGCGCAGCGCCTACGCCTTCAACAACCTGCAGGAATTCCTCGACCTCTATTACCAGGGCGCCGACGTACTGCGCACCGAGCAGGACTTCTATGACCTGACCTGGGCCTACCTGCAACGCTGCAAGGCGCAGAACGTTATCCACACCGAGCCCTTCTTCGACCCGCAGACCCACACCGACCGTGGCATCCCCTTCGAAGTGGTACTGAGCGGCATCAACCGGGCGCTCAAGGATGGCCGCCAACAACTGGGCATCAGCAGCGGCCTGATCCTCAGTTTCCTGCGCCACCTGAGCGAAGACGAAGCGCAGAAGACCCTCGACATGGCCCTGCCCTTCCGCGACGCCTTCATCGCCGTGGGCCTGGACAGTTCGGAAAAAGGCCACCCGCCGAGCAAGTTCCAGCGCGTGTTCGACCGCGCCCGCAGCGAAGGTTTCGTGGCCGTGGCCCATGCCGGCGAGGAAGGCCCGCCCGAGTACATCTGGGAAGCCCTCGACCTGCTCCAGATCAAGCGCATCGACCATGGCGTGCGCGCCATCGAAGATGAGCGCCTGATGCAGCGCATCATCGACGAACAGATCCCGCTGACCGTCTGCCCACTGTCCAACACCAAGCTGTGCGTGTTCGACCACATGAGCCAGCACAACATCCTCGACATGCTCGAGCGCGGTGTGAAGGTCACGGTCAACTCCGATGACCCGGCCTATTTCGGTGGTTACGTCACCGAAAACTTCCACGCCCTGCACCAGCACCTGGGCATGACCCAGGACCAGGCTCGTCGCCTGGCGCAGAACAGCCTGGACGCCCGCCTGGCAGGCTAACCCACCTGCCGGGCAGGAAGGCTTGCGATACCGTTGATCTGCTGAAGGCCGAGCGGGGTAACATGCACCGCCCGGCTACCTTCCTGTTCACGCACCCAGCCCGACTGCACGAACAGTTTGAGCAGGGCCTGCCCCAGGCTACCGCCAAGGTGCGGCCCCTGATCGCTCCATTCGCTGCAATGGCAGATCACACAATCACGTGGCTGCCCCGGTGCCAGCGCATCGATGTATAGCCCCATCGCCTGCAGCCGTAGCCGGCCTTCCTGGCTCACGAACAGTTGCTGCTCGCTGCCTTCCAGCCATCCGGCGGCAAGCAGGCGCTGGTATAGCTCGGCAACCACTTCGCCGCCCAGGTGATCGCCGCACAGACGCGCCTTGCGCATGGACAGTGGTATCTGCCGCGGCGAGCCGGCGTGGGCTCCCGCACGGCTCTCGAGCTGCACGCTGGCCAACGCCTCCACCGCCGCTATCACCTCTGGGTTGGCCAGACGGTAGAAGCGTTTGCGCCCGCGAATTTCCAGCCGCAGCAAGCCTGCGCCAGCCAGCAGGGTCAGGTGCGAACAGGCCGAGGAGACGCTCAGGCTGGTCATGCTCGCCAGCTCGTCCGCCGCACGCGGAGTACCATCGATCAGTGCCCATAACATGGCACTGCGTTTGGGTTCTGCCATCAGGCCGGCGGCCTGGCTGATACTGTGGACTGCGTTCATCAACCTGAAGCTCCCTGAAAGTTCTCGTCCGAAAAACCAGAGCGAACCTGCCGGTCTCATCAAGGTGGCCCAGACTAGGGTGTCGATGAATGATCGGCGAATGGTGCGATACCCCTGCACATCCCTGAGCGCTGGTTCGCCCTTCTGGCGGGGAAGTATCTCTGGCTGGCACTGGCTGCCGGGAGCAGTATAAGCCGCGTGAAAGCACGCGCCCTGCCACTGGTGGAGCGCAGCCGTAGAGGGGAGCACCTGGCTGTCACGGTCGGCGGCAGGCACTTGGCAAGGCCTTTTCCCCCGTGCCACAGCGCCCAAAGCCTGCAACGGCCAGCCGCCCCAGTTGCATCGCCCGACAATACCGACAGTGCCCTACATAACTTTCGGGCATCAAACCAGAAAGCTTCCCGGCTCCTGCCCGCCATGACCGTCAGTCCGAGTACTGATATCGGTCATGGCGAGCGCCTTGGGCGGCGCTAAACTTCATCGGCGCTCGCTCACTGGAGGTGGATCGCGATGAAGATTGTCGTCTGTGCGTCGAACCGAAACCCCAATTGCCCGTGGCAGGTCCAGCTTGATCAGCACGTCGTGAGTTTTCGCAGCGAAAGCGAAGCGCGTGCCTTCGTCGCCCTGCTGGAAACGCGGCTCAATGCCCCCCACCCGCTCACGCAGAGCGCTTGGCCTGCAAGCGTCGGGTCAGCACTTCGACACTGACCACCAGCGCGCCGCACAGGCTGATCACCAGCGCCATGGGCACCGCGCTGCCGTCGTGTAGCACGCCAACCAACGCCGCCGCACCGGCGGCGACGCTGAACTGCAGGCAACCCATCAACGCCGAGGCACTGCCGGCCCGCGCACCTTGCCCGCTCATGGCGCAGGCCGAGGCGTTGGGAATGATGCATCCCAGGCTGGAGATGCACACGAACAGCGGTACCAGCAACGGCCACAGTGCGGCCGGGTGCAGTGCCGCCACCGCCAGCAGTAGCAAGGCAGCCGCCAGGTACAACCACACCGCGCGGGCCAGCAGGAAGGCCGGGCCACGCTTGGCCAGCAAGCGGGCATTGACCTGGGCCATGAGGATGAACCCTGCGGCGTTGCTACCGAACAGCCAGCCATAGTGCTCCGGCGCTACGCCGTACAGCTTGATGAAAACGAACGGCGAACCGGCGATATAGGCGAACATCCCGGCAATGGCGATGCCACCGGTCAGCGCATGGCCAACAAAAGCCCGGTCAGCCAGTAACCGCAGGTACTGGCGCAAGGCGCCAGACAAGGGTTGGCGCGGCACATGCGTCGGCAGGCTTTCCGGCAAGCCCAGGCCAACGGCCAGCAGGCACAGGCCGCTGAACAGGCTCAAGGCGAGGAAGATCGATTGCCAGCCGGCCACGTTCACCAGCACGCCACCGAGCATCGGCGCCAGGATCGGCGCCAGTCCCATCACCAGCATCAATTGCGAGAACACCTTGGCCGAGGCCACCGGGTCGCACTTGTCGCTGACGATCGCCCGCGACAAGACCATGCCCGCACAGCCGCCCAGCGCCTGGACGAACCGCGCCAGTATCAAAGTGTCGAGGTTCGGCGCGAAGGCACAGGCCAGGGAGGCCAGGGTGAACAGCGCAACACCGAACAGCAATGGCTTGCGTCGACCAAAGCGATCGGCCACCGGCCCATAGGCCAGTTGCCCAAGGGAGAGGCCCAGGAAATAGGCAGCCAGGGTTGTCTGGACATGTTTTTCATCGGTGGCGAACGCCTGAGCCATGGCCGGAAAGGCAGGCAGGTAGAAGTCGATCGCCAGGGGCCCGAACGCACTCAATGCGCCCAGGATCAGCACCATTCGCAGGTTCATCAGGAATCCATAGCAGGCTAAGCAAGTGCCCAGTCTACCTGTACCGCTCGCGGACGCTATCAAAACCTGGCAAAGCACGGTCGATCCGTCTCGAACAAGCGCCTGAGACCTAGCAGAAATGCCAGGTTACACACTCTCGGCTGACTTCTAAGATCGCAATCAACGTCCAGGACCCAGTACAGGCTCGTGCCCCAGGCCTGGATGGCCTGTGTCCCTTTGGCCTATGTCAGACAGCAGGAGATAAACATGAACATGTCCCCCACAGGGCCAGGCATCAAAGCGGCTGCCGAACTCTACTTCACCGACCTGAATGACTCGCCCGCCAACCCGCGATTGGGCATCGGCTACGAGCTGCTGAAAAGTCCGATCAGGCTGCATGCGGGAATGCCGATCACACCCCGGAACGGCGATTCGGCCATTTTGTACTGGAACAACCAGCAGGTGGATCGCATCGACATCAACGCAGAGAACATCGACAAACCACGGCTGGAGTTCAGCGTCCCCACTCTTTACATCCAACCGCCCCAAGGGTCGGTCTACTACGAATACACGGACACCGATGCCGGCAACACCACGCCAAGCCTGACGCGGACCATCGCCGTCAATACCCTGGTACCCGGCGGGCCGGGGCCCGATCTGAACCCTCCGTTCAACGACAACCTGCAAGCCTGTGTCGTCACTCCCAATCCTGTCACCAGCCTGAGCGCCTCGGTCACCGTACAAGTCCCCCAGTGGCTGAACAAGGAAGCAGGGGATGAACTGGTCGTCACCTGGGGAAGCATTCCGGTCGCTCACCCCAAGGTCACCAACCCTAACGGTGGCGAGACAGTGACTATCCCGGTGGATGTGCTCATGCAGGCGGGAACACAACCCAGCCTGCCGGTGTTCTATGAAATCCGCGACAGCGTCGACAACTACTCACGCCTGGCCCGACCGACCCAGGTACCGGTGCAGTTGCCCGCGCCCCAGGTCATCGCCAATGGCAGCGTCGTCACGCAGATCGACCTGAACGGGCTCAACCAGCTTGAAGCCAGAATCTCCAACTACGGCATGGAACAAGGCGACACGGTGACCGTCGTCTGGAGCGGGGTCGTCGTACGCCAGAAAACCGAGCCGGTCGTGGTGACCGGCCCATTACCAATCCCACTCGATCTGGCATGGGCACAGGAAAACAAGGATCGCCAGGTAACCGTGACCTATGTGGTCACGCGCAATGGCAGGACGATGTCGTCATCCCCAGTCACGCTCCAGGTCGTGGAGGGTGACGAAGGGATATTTCTGCCTCCCCCCACGGTCAACGACCTGCAGAACGGTCAGCTCGACTACTACTGGTTGCTGGATAACCGCGGTGGCGAGGCCACCATCGTCGTACCCGCTTACACTGGCATGAAACCAGGCCATTCCGTGAGGGTCACCTGGGCCAACAACATCAATTGGAACACTGAAGCGAAGACCGTCGGCACCATCGGCCCGATGGAGTTCAAGATCCGCAATACCGAGATCATCGACACCATCGGCGGGTCGGCCAACGTCAACTACACCGTGGTCACCGCCACGGGCGCTCCTCCCGTGGCATCGACGCACACCGTATGTCGCGTCAAGGACAATCCTCCACCCTTCGAGTCGATGCCACCGCCCACGCTGCAAGGGCTGAACCTGCGGATTCCCAAGAGCGGGCAGACTACCTGGGCCGTAAGAGTGCGCTGGTATCACCCGGAGTCGGGCTGGCAACAGGAATCGCCAATACTCCATTACGGTTACAACGGTCAGCCCTATCTGGATTACACGGTGCCCCAGGCATGGGTCACCGCGAACAGAGGGAGGCTGGTCTATATCAGCTATTCCATGAGCGTTGGCACTGACCGAATCCGGATTTCACGCTACCTGCGCTACAACGTCGCGGCAGCGGACCAACCGGTCAGCACCGGCATTTCTCAGGGTAGCGACCCAGCGACCCAGGCACTGGCCGACAGCCTGCTATCGATGCTTCAGGCACTCAAGCGTTGGTTCAACTCCTGATCGCTGCAAATGAGGGCCAAGGGTGCAACACTGCCCCTCGGCCCTCAATCTTCAGACGCTGCTTGCCTGATACCCCTCATCGCGGATCGCCGTCAGGATTTGCTCCACACCGAGCGCGCTCTCCACACGCACTTGTGCACCCGCCAGGTCCACTTCGACACGTGCCTTCGAATCCAGCTCCTGCACCGCACGCGTCACGGCCTTCACACAGTGACCACAGGTCATGCCTTTCACATTGAACACTTGCATGGGTGTTGCCTCCTTCAGGATTTTGCGCAGTCTCAGGGTTGCCATCGGGGTAAGGTCAAGTTTCGTCTGCAACGGCCGGGCTGGAAATCCGCGCCCCGCTCGGCCAAGCTTCGCCTCTGACGATTTTGCCAAGCAGGAGATTCTTCATGATCAGGACCGCATTGACCCTCGCCGGATTGCTCGGTGCGCTGGCCGTGGTGCCACCGGCCAGCGCCGAGGGCAACTCGGACTACAGCGTGCTGATCATTTCCCGGGAGCGCCTGGAAGTGGCCACCAATTGCGAGATCGGCATCTACCTCAACGATCAGTTGTCCGGCCGGGTATTCCAGGAGCAGTCGACCTCCTTCAACCTGCCCGCCGGCCCGATCGATGTGCGCCTGCGCCTGCTACCTGGGCAGAGCCCCGGTTGCGCCCCCGGCATCGAGGACCAACGCAGCACGCGCCTGACCTTGCAGGCGGGCCAGATCAACAAATACCGCATTGCCATGGGGCACAATGGCCTGGTGCTCAAGCGAGCCAGCCTGGGCTATTGACCTTGCCAGCATGGCAAGGTTGATGCTGCTGGCTTGTCCACGGAGGAAAGAGCCATGCCCGCATCCACCATCTTCGACCTGCCGATCGCCGGCATGACCTGCGCCAGCTGCGCAGGTCGGGTCGAGCGCGCGCTGCGCAAGGTCACTGGCGCAGAACAGGTCAGCGTCAACCTCGCCACCGAACAGGCCCGGGTCCAGGCCCCGGCCGACAGCCTGCCGGCGCTGGTCGACGCAGTGCGCGAGGCAGGCTACAGCGTGCCCACCCGCACCCTCGAACTGCAGATCGGCGGCATGACCTGCGCCAGTTGCGCCGGCCGTGTCGAGCGCGCCCTCGGCAAAGTGCCGGGGGTCGAGCAGATCAGCGTCAACCTGGCCAGCGAACGCGCCCACCTCGAAGTGCTGCAGGCCGTCGATGACGCCGTGCTGATCGCGGCGGTGGAGCATGCCGGCTACAGCGCCACCCTGCCGCGCACCGCACACGATGACCTGGCCCAGGCGCAACGCCGCTTGCGCAACGAACGCCTGGCCGTCGGCGCCGCCCTGCTACTGGCGCTGCCATTGGTGCTGCCGATGCTGGTGCAACCGTTCGGCCTGCACTGGATGCTGCCGGCCTGGGCGCAGTTCCTGCTGGCCACACCAGTGCAGTTCATCCTCGGTGCACGCTTCTACGTCGCCGCCTGGAAGGCCGTGCGCGCCGGGGCCGGCAACATGGACCTGCTGGTCGCCCTGGGCACCAGCGCCGGTTACGGCCTGAGCCTGTACCAATGGGCCAATGCCCATGCCGGCATGGAGCCGCACCTGTATTTCGAAGCCTCGGCGGTGGTGATTGCCCTGGTACTGCTCGGCAAATACCTGGAAAGCCGCGCCAAGCGCCAGACAGCCAGCGCCATCCGCGCCCTCGAAGCCCTGCGCCCGGAGCGGGCGGTGCGGGTGGTCGATGGTCATGAAGAAGACGTGGCAATCAGCCAACTGCGCCTGGGCGACCTGGTGCTGGTCAAACCTGGCGAGCGCTTCCCGGTCGACGGCGAAGTGCTCGAAGGCAGCAGCCATGCCGACGAAGCGCTGATCAGCGGTGAAAGCCTGCCTGTCCCCAAACAACCCGGCGATGCCGTCACCGGCGGCGCCATCAACGGCGAGGGCCGGCTGCTGGTGCAGACCCGCGCACTGGGTACCGAAACCGTGCTGGCGCGCATCATCCGCCTGGTCGAGGACGCCCAGGCAGCCAAGGCACCGATCCAGAAACTGGTCGACCGGGTCAGCCAGGTGTTCGTCCCCGCCGTGCTGGTGCTGGCGCTGCTCACCCTGGTGGGCTGGTGGCTGGCCGGCGCGCCGCTGGAAACCGCGTTGATCAACGCCGTTGCCGTGCTGGTGATCGCCTGCCCCTGCGCCCTCGGCCTGGCCACGCCCGCCGCGATCATGGCCGGCACCGGTGTCGCCGCCCGCCACGGCATCCTGATCAAGGACGCCGAAGCACTGGAACGCGCCCATGCGGTCAACCGCGTGGTATTCGACAAGACCGGCACCCTCACCTCCGGCAGCCCGCGCATCGTCCACAGCCAGGCGGCCAGTGGCGACAAGGGTGAGCTGCTGCGCCTGGCCGGGGCCTTGCAACGCGGCAGCGAACACCCACTGGCCAAAGCGGTACTCGACGCCTGCAGCGAACAAGGCTTGCAAGTGCCACAAGTAAATGACAGCCAGTCCCTGACCGGCCGAGGTATTGCCGGCCTGGTGAATGGTCGCGATCTGGCGCTGGGCAATCGCCGCCTGCTCGATGAAAGCCAGTTGCTGCCCGGTGGGCTGGCGGCCAGTGCCCAGGCCTGGGAGGCCGAGGGCCGCACCCTGTCCTGGCTGATCGAACGGGGCAGCCAACCCCGCGTGCTGGGCCTGTTCGCCTTCGGCGACAGCCTCAAGCCCGGCGCGGCCCCGGCCATCGACGCCCTGCACGCCCGTGGCATCAGCAGCCACCTGCTGACCGGCGACAACCGTGGCAGCGCCAAGGTCGTCGCCGACGCCCTGGGCATCGACGATGTGCATGCCGAAGTGTTGCCGGCCGACAAGGCCGCCACGGTTGCCAAACTCAAGCAGGATGGCGTGGTGGCCATGGTCGGCGACGGCATCAACGACGCCCCCGCCCTGGCCGCCGCCGACATCGGCATCGCCATGGGCGGTGGTACCGACGTGGCCATGCAGGCCGCCGGCATCACCCTGATGCGCGGCGACCCACGCCTGGTGCCCGCCGCGCTGGAGATCAGCCGCAAGACCTACGCGAAGATCCGTCAGAACCTGTTCTGGGCCTTCATCTACAACCTGGTCGGCATCCCCCTGGCAGCCTTTGGCTACCTCAATCCGGTGCTGGCCGGCGCCGCCATGGCCCTGTCCAGCGTCAGCGTGGTGAGCAATGCCCTGTGGCTGAAAACCTGGAAACCCACCGGCACCGACCAGGAGGCGCCATGAACATCGGCCAGGCCGCCCGCCACAGCGGGCTCAGCGCCAAGATGATCCGCTACTACGAATCCATCGGCCTGCTGCGCCCGGCCAGGCGCAGCGACAGCGGCTACCGCCTCTACGGCCCGCAAGACCTGCACAGCCTGGCGTTCATCAAGCGCTCGCGTGACCTGGGCTTCTCGCTGGAAGAAGTGGCAAAACTGTTGACCCTGTGGCAGGACCGCCAACGGGCCAGCGCCGACGTGAAAGCGCTGGCCACCCAGCACATCGATGCGCTCAACCGGCGTATCGAAGAGCTGGTCAACCTGCGCGATACCCTCGGTGAGCTGATCGCCCACTGCCAGGGCGACGACCGCCCGGATTGCCCGATCCTCAAGGACCTGGCCAATGGTTGCTGCCACTGAACCCAGGCCAGTGCGTGGGAGTGGCGGTGCGCCGCCGCGACTTGCCCCGCGATCGTGCCAAACCGGCCGATCGCGGGGCAAGCCCGCTCCCACGCCTCCTTGCCTCTCAATCGCTGCACTTGGTATGCCATATTAGCCAACCCCGACCGATTCCCCCTCAAACACCCGTTTAATCCAATAATTACGGGCATTTCCCTTCAAGAAACCCAGACGCTGCCGATGCCCTGAGTACCTGCCTCGTGTATCGAAAAAAATAATCTGGGAGCGTGGATGAACATCAAGCAAAAACTGACCTGGGCGTTCGCCGTCATTGCCGGCCTGCCCATCGTCATCGTCGCCACCCTGGTAGTGGTCAACCTGCGCGGTGAAGCCCGTGACGATTTCCTCGACAACAGCAGCCGGGAAATCCGTCAGGTCGGCAACGCCATGAACCTGTTCTTCCAGGGCATCACCCAGAACGTCGACTACCTCGCCGCGCAGCCGTTGGTGGCCGCCAGCGCCGACAACGTGAAAAAGCACATCAGCGCCGATGCCGCCAACATTGCCCCTGGCGAGCAGGACAAGGTCCTGTTCGACCTGTTCAGCCGCCTGGCCCAGAGCCACCCGGACTACGCCTATGTGTCCTACGGACTGAAGGACGGCGGCTATGCGTTCTGGCCCGGCGATCCGAAAATGGCCAACTACGACCCGCGCACCCGCCCCTGGTACCAGGCCGCCATGGCCAACCCTGGCAAGACCCTGCGTACCGCGCCTTACTATTGGGCCGGTGACGACGCCGTACTGGTCAGCACCGTGCGCGCCGTGGCCAACCAGCTGGGCAACCCGGGCGGTGTGGTCAACATCGACGTGTCGCTCAAAGGCCTGACCGAGATCGTCAAGCAGATCAAACTGGGCGAAAGCGGCTACCTGATCCTGATGGAAAACAACGGCAACGTGATGGTCGACCCCCGCGATGCCAGCCACAACTTCAAGCAGCTTTCCAGCTTTGGCGATGGCTATGCCGAGCTGGCCAAGGCCGGCAAAGGCCTGGTCGAGGTCGAGATCAACGGCGAGCGCTTCATGGCCAACGTCTACCCTGACGAACAACTGGGCTGGACCTTCATCGGCCTGATCCACGAAAGCGAAGTGATGCAGACCACCACCCGCCTGACCTGGCTGATCGGCGCCGTGGCGCTGATCCTCGCCGCCGTGTTCGCGGTGGTCGGCGCGGCCTTCGCCAAGCTCATCGTGCGCCCGATCAACAGCGTCACCCATGGCCTGGAAGACATCGCCCAGGGCGAAGGCGACCTGACCCGCAACCTGGAAATCCGCGGCCGCGACGAAACCGCGCAGCTGGCCAGCTGGTTCAACCAGTTCCTCGGCGCCATTCGCAGCCTGATCCAGCACATCGGCACGGCGGCCAGCCAGATCCTCAGCACCTCCAGCAGCTCGACCCGGGTCTCCGCCGACATGAGCGAAGCCGCCGGGCGCCAGCGCGAAGCGGTGGACATGGTCTCGACCGCCTTCCACGAGATGGTCGCCACCGCCAACGAAGTGGCGCGTTCGTGCAGCCAGGCCGCGCAGTCCGCCGACAGCGGCCAGCAGCAGGCCCGTGACGGCCAGCAGCAGATCGACGCCGCGGTGCAGAGCGTCGACCGCCTGAGCCGTGAGATCGAGCAGTCGGCGCAGTCGATCCAGCAGCTGGAACGCGACAGCAACGCCATCCAGTCGATCCTCGGCACCATCCGCTCGATCGCCGAGCAGACCAACCTGCTGGCGCTCAACGCCGCCATCGAAGCCGCCCGCGCCGGCGAGCAGGGCCGTGGTTTTGCCGTGGTCGCCGACGAAGTCCGCGCCCTGGCCAAGCGCACCGCCGATTCCACCGCCGAAATCGACGGCCTGCTGGGCAACCTGGCCAGCCGCACCGCCGAAGTGGCCGAACAGATGCACGCCAGCATCGAGGTGTCGCAGCAGTCGGTCAGCCGCATCGGCCTGGCCCGCGACAGCTTCGGCCAGATCCGCGAGTCGGTGGATGTGATCCGCGACATGAACACCCAGATCGCCACTGCCGCCGAAGAGCAGCACCAGGTGGCCGAGGACATCAACCGGCACATCAGCCAGATCCATGGCGATGCGCAGCTGGTGGCCGAGCTGGCCCAGGCCGCGCGACAGGACTCCGAGAGCCTGGCCGGGCTGTCCAACGAGCTGGATGCCCTGGTGCGACGCTTCCGCACCTGATATTCCCTATCGCCGGCAAGCCAGCGCCCTGTGGGAGCCGGCTTGCCGGCGATAGGCCCTTGAATGCGACACAAGGCCCACAGGGGCCTTACAACCTCAACTCCCCCGGCGTCGCCCCGAACAACTGCTTGAACGCCGCAATGAAGGCCGACGTAGAGTCATAGCCACAGCCCAAGGCCGCGTCCGTCACACTCTCCCCCGCCTCCAGCAGCGCCAGCGATGACAAAAGGCGCATGCGCTGGCGCCAGTTGCGAAAGCTCAACCCCGTTTCACGCTGAAACAGGCGCATCAAGGTCTTCTCCGACACCCCCAACTGCACCGCCCATTGCTGCAAGGTCTGCGGCTGGTCGGGCGCGGCGATCAGCCCGTTGCACAGCGCCAGCAGGCCGGGATGGCGGGGCAACGGCAGGGAGAACGCGACTTGCGGCAAGAGGCGCAACTGGTCGAGCAACACCGACACCAGGCGTGCCTCGACACTGTCGCCTTCGGGGTAGTCCACGGCAAAGGTGCAGAACTGCTTGATCAGCTCCCGCGCCAGCGGCGTCACCTCCAGCACCCGGCACTCCTGCGTGGCCCAGGGGCAGGCATCGCGGCGCACGTACAAGCTGCGCATCTCGGCCTGCATCGAAGTCACCACCTCGTGCTCGGCCCCCGCCGGTATCCACACCCCCCACTGCGGCGGGGCGAAGTAGCTGCCGTCACGGGTATACACGCCAAGCACGCCGCTGATGGCGTAGGAGAACTGCACCCAGTCATGCTGGTGGCGCGTGGTCCAGGAGCCGGCACCGAGGCTTTCGGCACGGGCGTAGAGTGGCCTGGGCAGATGGTCCAGGGCGGGGATGGGGCGCGGGGCGGGGGTCTGTCCGACGGTCGACATGGCTGGGCCTGTTGTTTCTGATCGGACAAGACTAACAGCCCCGCGCCGGCTTAGCGCTCGACGATGGCCGTCACCCCCTGCCCGCCCGCCGCGCAGATCGAAATCAGCCCACGCCCCTTGCCGCGCCCGGCCAACAGCTTGGCCATGTTGGCCAGGATGCGCCCGCCGGTCGCCGCGAACGGATGCCCGGCGGCCAGCGAGCTGCCCTTTACATTGAGCTTGCTGCGGTCGATGGCCCCCAGCGGTGCGTCCAGCCCCAGGCGCGTGCGGCAGTAGTCGGGGTCTTCCCAGGCCTTGAGCGTGCACAGCACCTGCGCGGCGAAGGCTTCATGGATCTCGTAGAAATCGAAGTCCTGCAGGCGCAGGCCGTTGCGCGCCAGCAGCCGTGGCACCGCATACACCGGCGCCATCAGCAGGCCCTCCTGGCCGTGGACGAAATCGACGGCGGCGTTCTCGCCATCGACCAGATACGCCAGCACTTCCAGGCCATGGGCCTGCGCCCAATCATCACTGCCCAGCAGCACCAACGAGGCGCCATCGGTCAACGGCGTGGAATTGCCTGGCGTCAGGCTGCCCTGGCCGCTGCGATCGAACACAGGCTCAAGCCTGGCCAACTGTTCCAGAGTGAGGTCGGGGCGCAAGTTGTTGTCGCGGGTCAGGCCCAGGTAAGGCGTCAGCAGGTCGTCGTGCCAGCCTTCGGCGTAGGCGGCGGCCAGTTTCTGGTGGCTCTGCAGCGCCAGTTCATCCTGCGCCGCCCGCTCGACCTGCCAAAGCTGCGCCATGCGTTCGCAATGCTCGCCCATCGACAGCCCGGTGCGCGGTTCACCGTTGCGCGGCAGTGCAGGCTTCAAGTGCCGTGGGCGCAACTTGAGGAAGGGCTTGAGGCGTTCGCCCAGCGTCCGGCCACGGTGGGCCTGCAGGAGAATCTGGCGCAGGCCCTCGTTGACCGCGATCGGTGCATCGGAGGTGGTGTCGACGCCGCCGGCAATGCCACTGTCGATCTGCCCCAGGGCAATTTTGTTGGCGACCAGTAGCGCGGCCTCCAGCCCCGTGCCGCAGGCCTGCTGGATATCGTAGGCCGGGGTGCATGGCGACAGGCGCGAGCCGAGCACACATTCGCGGGTCAGGTTCATGTCGTGGGAATGCTTGAGCACCGCCCCCGCCGCCACTTCACCGAGGCACAGGCCGTGCAGGCGGTAACGCTCGATGAGGCCCTCCAGCGCCGCCGTCAGCATCGCCTGGTTGCTGGCCCGGGCGTAGGCGCCATTGGAGCGTGCGAAGGGAATCCGGTTACCACCCAGGATCGCGACCCGGCGAGTTGAACGCATGCCTGTAACTCCAGAAGCAAATTGATCCGTAAGCGTAGTTCTTTTCGCCTGGTAGAACGCCCCTGCCACAAACATGGTCCACACTTGCATGCTTGCCTTCAGGGAGATCCGTACATGAGTGATCGCTATCTCGGCTTTGCCAACTCCAACCTCGGCCGGCGCCTGGTCGATGCCCTTGGCCTGCCACGCCCGGCCCCGCTGGAACGCTGGCAACCAGGCCGCCTGCGCCCGGTGGAAGGCGCCCTGGTGCTGGGCGGCGGGCCACTGGCCAGGCAGGTTGAGAGCATTGCCCCGCGCCTGACCGGCGAATGCTACAGCTTCAATGACGACAGCCTGCAATCGCCGGCCTGGGTTGCAGGCCTGGGGCCAAAACCCAAGGCGCTGGTGTTCGATGCCAGCGCGTTGGCCGATAGCGACCAGCTCAAGCAATTGCGCGAATTCTTCCAACCGCTGCTGCGCAGCCTGGCGCCTTGCGCCCACGTGGTGATCCTCGGCCGCCCCCCGCAGGCCACCGCCAATCCGCAGGCCAGTGTTGCCCAGCGCGCCCTGGAAGGCTTCAGCCGTTCCCTGGGCAAGGAGTTGCGCAACGGCGCCACCGCCAACCTGCTGTATGTCAGCGCCGATGCCGAGGACCAGCTGGAGGGTGCGCTGCGTTTCTTCCTTTCGCCCAAAAGCGCCTTCATCAGCGGCCAGGTACTGCACCTGAGCGCCTGCGCCGCCCAGGTCGGTGACTGGACCCGCCCGCTCGCCGGGCGCCGGGCCCTGGTCACCGGCGCCGCCCGTGGTATCGGCGCGGCCATCGCCGAAACCCTGGCCCGTGATGGCGCCGAGGTGACCCTGCTCGACGTGCCCCAGGCGCAAAAGGACCTCGACGCCCTCGCCGAGCGCCTGGGTGGCCGCGCCCTGGCCCTGGACATCTGCGCCGCCGACGCCGCCACGCAACTGGTCGAAGCGCTGCCCGATGGCCTCGATATCCTCGTGCACAACGCCGGCATCACCCGCGACAAGACCCTCGCCAACATGACCCCGGAGTACTGGGACGCGGTGCTGGCGGTCAATCTCAAGGCGCCGCAAGTGCTCACCCAGGCGCTGTTCGAGGCCGGCAAGCTGCACGATGGCGCACGCATCACCCTGCTCGCCTCGGTCAGCGGCATCGCCGGCAACCGTGGCCAGGCCAACTACGCGGCGAGCAAGGCCGGGCTGATCGGTTTTGCCCAGGCCTGGGCACCGACACTGGCCAAGCACGGCGCCAGCATCAACGCAGTGGCCCCCGGCTTCATCGAAACCCACATGACTGCCGCCATGCCCATGGGCCTGCGCGAGGCCGGGCGACGCCTGAGCTCGCTGGGCCAGGGCGGGCTGCCGCAGGATGTCGCCGAAGCCATCGCCTGGCTCAGCCAGCCGGGTTCGGGGGCGGTCAACGGCCAGGTCCTGCGCGTTTGCGGGCAGGCACTGATAGGAGCCTGACATGACCTTGACCTGGCACGACCTGCACAGCCCCGACGCACGGGTCAACCTGTACCTGCGCGCCCTGCGCAAACGCAAGATCAGCGCCACGCAGCTCCCCGAGCAAGGCTTGCGCTGCTTCCTGCGGGTCGACCCGAACCACCTGGCGGCCTACCGCCGGCTCTGTCACTTCCCCGACGATGGCCGCCTGCCGGGCACCTACCCGCACATCATGGCGTTCACCCTGCAGTTGCAACTGCTGACCGCCAACGCCTTCCCCTTCCCGCTGCTGGGCATGGTGCATCTGCATAACAGCATCGAAGTGCTGCGCCCGCTCGGCGGCATCGACGGGCTGCGCTTCGCCGTGCATGCACAGAACCTGCAGGCGCACGACAAAGGCGGCACGTTCGACCTGATCACCGAGGCCGAGGATGGCCTGGGCCTGCTCTGGCGCGAGACCAGCCGCATGCTGGTGCGCGGGCTGAAACTCGACGCCAGCGCGCAACCAGCCGGCGAAACCGCCCCCACTGAGCTGCCCGAAGCCACCCGCTGGTACGCCGACAGCGATATCGGCCGGCGCTACGCCCGGGTGTGCGGTGACTACAACCCGATCCACCTGAGCGCGGCCAGCGCACGCCTGTTCGGTTTCCCCAGGGCCATTGCCCACGGCATGTGGAGCAAAGCCATGGCGCTGGCGGCGCTGCAGGGCCATCTGCCGAAGGCCGGCTATGGCTTCGAAGTGGATTTCCACAAGCCGGTTCGGCTGCCGTCGGAAGTCGTGCTCAGTGCCAGTGCCGCGGCGCCAACGGGTGAGCTGCGCTTGGATGGGCATGGCGGACTGCTGCACATGGTAGGTCGCTGGCGCTCATGCTGATCATCGCGGGGCAAGCCCGCTCCCAGGCCAACTGTGGGAGCGGGCTTGCCCCGCGATAAGGCCACCACTGATGTCACTTGCTTTACCCTCGACCTCGCCGGAAGCTATGCGCCACGAGGAGAACCCCGATGAACCTGCAAGAACTGACCGAACGCCTGCACCGGATCCGCGACACCAACGACTGGCGCGGCTTCCACAGCCCGAAGAACCTGGCCATGGCTGCCAGCGTGGAAATGGCCGAGCTGGTGGAAATCTTCCAATGGTTGAGTGAAGACCAGTCACGCCAGTTGCCCCCGGAGCAACTGGCCCATGCCGGCCAGGAGGTCGGCGACATCGTCCTCTACCTGTTGCTGCTGTGCAGCGAGCTGGGCCTGGACATGAACGACGTGGTACGGGCCAAGCTGGCCGACAGCGAGAGGCGCTTCGGCAAATGAACGACCGTCACTTCGATGAACTGGCCACCCGCTTCGCCGAGAAGATCTACGGTGGCGCCAAGGGTGCGATCCGCCTGGCGGTGCTCCAGGCCGACCTCGCCGACGCCCTGCCCGACCGCCCGCTGCGCATCCTCGACATCGGCGCCGGCCTCGGCCACATGGCCCTGTGGCTGGCCCAGCGCGGCCACCAGCTGACCCTCGCCGAGCCCGCCGAGCCGATGCTCGAAGGCGCCCGTACCCGCTTCGCCGAGGCCGGCGTGCAGGCCACGTTCATCCAGGCGCCGTGGCAGGACCTGCTCGGCCAGCTGACCGAACCCTACGACCTGGTGCTGTGCCACGCGGTACTGGAATGGCTGGCCGAACCGGAAAGCATCCTGCCGGTACTGCACCAGCTGACCGCCCCCGGCGGCTGGCTGTCGCTGGCGTTCTACAACCGCGACGCGCTGGTCTACCGCAACCTGCTCAAGGGTCACTTCCGCAAGTTGCGCAGCAACCGCCTGGCCGGTGAAAAGCAGAGCCTGACCCCGCAAAAACCACTTGATCCGCGCCAATTGCGGGCGCAACTTGAACCTCTGTGGCAGGTCGAAAGCGAAAGTGGCGTGCGCGTGTTCCACGACTACATGCCCAAGGAATTCCAGGACAAGGCCGAGCTGCTCGACCTGCTGGAAATGGAACTGGCGCACCGCCGTCACCCGAGTTTCGCCGGGCTCGGCCGCTACCTGCACTGGATCTGCCGCCCGCACTGACCCCAACGGCCAGGAGGAACCATGCCGTACCGCTTGCTCTGCCTGGCCCTCTTGCCATTCGCCCTGGCCGCCTGCCAAAGCAGCAACCCCTACGTGGCCAGTGGCAACCCCATCCCGCCGGCCCCGCCCCAGGCCGCCGGCACCTTCGATGCCAGCGCCTACCCGACGCCACCGCGCGACTATGGCCGCTACCGCAGTTGGAGCTGGCGCGACAACCAGCAGCCCATCGGCCTGGCCAACGGCGAACCGGGGCAACTGGCCGACGCGGTGAGCAGCGCCCTCGATCAACAAGGCCTGCGCCCGGCCCGGGGTGGCGCGCCAGACTTGCTGGTCAGCGCCGACATCCGCCTGGAGCGGCGCCTGCGCCAGGTGCGCGACTACGACAGCTACGACCCCTACTACGGGCCCTACCCTTACGGCAGCGTCGGCTACGGCGGCTACCGCAACGGCTACGGCGCCTATGGCAGCGTACCGATCGTGCGCACCTACCAGGTCGAGGTCATGGTGGTGCGCATCGACCTGTTCGACGCGCGCAACGGCCAGCCGGTGTGGAGCGCCAGCGCCGAAAGCGGCAGCGACAAGGACTCGCCGCGCGAGCGCGAGAGCGCCCTGCGCGAATCGGTGAGCAAGGCACTGAGCGGCTATCCTCCCAGTTAACTTTTTAACGGAGAACCATCATGTTGCGACGTCTGGTTGTACTGTCCTTCGCGCTGCTGCTCGGTGCCTGTGCGAGCAACAACGTCCAGCAGGATTTCGATGCCAGCCGCGATTTCGCCGCCTACCGCAGCTGGGCCTGGCAGGAGCCCGGCCTGCAGTACCGGCCGGATGACCCGCGGATCAAGAGCGACCTCACCGAGCAGCGCATCCGCCAGGCCGTCGCCGGCCAGCTCGACCAGCGCGGCCTGCGCCCGGTACAGGGCAACGCCAAACCTGATGTGAAAGTGCGCGCCTACCTGATCGTCGAGGACCGCCAGCAGCAGGTCACCACCAACTACGGTGGCGCCTGGGGCGGCTATTGGGGGGGCTACTGGGGCGGCCCGATGTACAACGAGACCCGCAGCGTCGACTACAAGGTGGCGACCATCCAGGTCGACCTGTTCGATGGCCGCGACGGCAAGCTGGTCTGGCGCGGCAGCGCCGAGCAGATCATGAACAACTACCCGCCCAGCCCACAGGAGCGCAACACAGCGATCCAGAAAACCGTGACCCAAGTGTTGAGCAACTACCCACCCCATTGAGTGAGTGGTGGCCCCATCGCCGGCAAGCCGGCTCCCACAGGTACAGCGCCGCTCTGCAGACATTCGCCACACCTGTGGGAGCCGGCTTGCCGGCGATAGGCCGTGACAGACAGTCCACGACCTATACCCCAATCAAGGCAACATGCCACCACCTTGACTACACTCCCTGCACCGCCGCCGTGCTGCCAGGCCACTGGCCGGCAAAGGAGTGCCTGTGGTTGCCCATCCAGCAATACGTCAACGCGGCGCGATCGGCCTGATGGCCGCACTGACCCTTGGCCTGGCCCTGCTGTTCATGCTGCTCACCGTCGACAGCGGGCGCCTGTACCTGGAACAACGCAAGCTGCAGCGCATCGCCGACATGGCCGCGCTGGAGGCCGCCGAACATGGCGGCGTCTGCAGCGGCGCCGGCGTCCAGGCCTCGGTCCTGGCCCGCAACGCCGCCACCCGCAACGGCCATTCCGTCAACAACCCCTTGATCGCCAGCTGTGGCTACCTGCGCACCGGCACTGACAACCTGCGGGTATTCAACGCCGATAACAGCCGCCCTGAAGCGATCAAGGTCGAAGTCCGCGAGCAGGTGACCACCAGTGCCGCCGGCGGCCTGTTCAGCCTGATCGATGGCAACTTCTCGCGTACCACCACGCTGCATGCCACTGCGGTGGCGGCCAAGCCCGCGCCGCCACAGGCAATGCTGCGAATTCGCAGTACCCTGGCAACCCTCGACTCGCGCCACTCCACCTTGCTCAATGCCCTGTTGACCAGCCTGGGCGGTAACGCCCAGCTCAACCTGGCCGGCTGGCAGGGCATCGCCGATACCCAGATCAACCTGCTCAAATATGTCGAGCAACTGGCGGTAGACCTGAATATCAAGGCCGGTGATTACGACAAGCTGCTCAACACGGATGCCACGCTCACCCAGTTGCTGAACGCCGCCGTCCATGTCTTGCAACAGAGCAGTTCGACGCTTGGCGTCGCCACCAACCTTGGCAATGTTGCTGTCGGGACACCCAGCGGCAAACTGCATCTGGGTGACATTCTCGACATCCAGAACGGCACGGCGCAGGCCGGTCTGGACAGCAGCATTCAGCTGTTGCAACTGGTCCAGGGAGTGATCCAGTTGGCCGTGAGCAAGAACGCTGCCAACGTCGATCTACCCATCAGCGTATTGGGGCTGGTCAATGGCCGAGTCCAGATGAAGGTGATCCAGCCCGAACAGGTCTCGGCGGTGGGCAACCCCGCCACCGACGTGATCGAAGTGCATACCGCACAGGTGCAGGCATTGGTATCGCTCGACCTGCCACTGCTCGATGGCGTGCTTGGGCTGGTGAATGCTGTGACCAGCCTGGCCGCCCCGCTGACCTCGGTGCTCAACGACCTGCTGCACTTGAACCTGGTGGGTGTGGTGCAGTCGCTGACTTGCGCGTTGGGGCTCAGTCAGTGCAAGTACGTCGACGTGAAAGTCGTGCCGGACAAAGCATCACTGCACATCGGTATCGAGGTGGCCAAGGCCGAAAGTCGGGTGACCGACTACCGTTGCCAACCCGACAAGCGCCTTACCGCCACCACTCGCAGTGCAGCGGCCATCGTGACCATCGGCAAGTACAAGGACGCGAACACCTTCTTCGTGAATGGAAGCTCGGCGCTCACCCCAATACCGCTCGTTGATATCGGCATCAAGACCTGCGGCCCACTCGGCGCCGCCTGTACCCGTGCCGCTTTCGCCGGAGGTGGCCTTGGGCTCAAGGCCAATGCCCCGATCATGCAGGCGACGACCACGCCGCTGCTGTTCGAAGGGAGTTCTGCACCGCCCGAGCTCAACCAGCTGCCGGCCTACCAGCGCATGAGCAACCAGGATGTGGTCGGCAGCCTGACCAGCACATTTGCGGGCGTTCAGATAGAAGCCTACAAGCCTGACGTGAACAATGTGTTCGGTGACCTGATGACCCTTGTGGCAGGCACGCTCTCTACCGTGAAAGGTATCCTGGAGCCGCTGATCAAAAACCTGCTCAGCCCACTGATCGACCCCTTGCTCAACGTGCTGCTCAAGACCCTGGGCATCGACCTGGCCAACGCCCAGGTCGGCGCCAACCTCAGTTGCAGCAGCGGGCATGCTCAACTGCTGCTGTGAAGCGGCAGTTCAACCCGGAAACACGCGCCCTCGTCGCTGTTGGCCACCGACAGGCTGCCGCCCATATGGCTGACGATCCCGTGGCTGACCGACAGCCCAAGGCCGGTGCCGACCCCGGCCGGCTTGGTAGTGAAGAAGGGTTCGAAGATACGTTCGAGCAGATGCGGGTCGATGCCACCGCCGTTGTCTTCCACCAGCAGGCACAGGCGCGAACCCAGCAAGGTCTGGCGAACACGAATCCACGGCTGCGCGCGGCGCTGCTCGAGCAAGGCGTCCCGGGCGTTGACCATCAGGTTGATCAACACCTGCTCCAGCTGGTCCTGATGGCCGAACACCTGCGGTTGCTCGGCGGGCGCCTCGATGCACAGGTTCACGCCCTTGCCGCGCAGCCCCTCCTCCAGCAAGGCGCGGGCCCCTTCCACCGCGCCCCAGGCGCTGAAGCACTCACGCTCGGGCGCCGAACGCCGGCCATACACGCGCATGTGCTCGACCAACCGCGCGGCGCGCT
This sequence comes from Pseudomonas oryziphila, assembly GCF_003940825.1. NCBI lineage: Bacteria > Pseudomonadati > Pseudomonadota > Gammaproteobacteria > Pseudomonadales > Pseudomonadaceae > Pseudomonas > Pseudomonas oryziphila. Next base: position 5,334,259 of record NZ_CP034338.1, read on the forward strand.
CGATCTGGGCCTCGATCCGGCGCAGTTTCTGTTCCATGTACGCAGGCTCGGCAGTGCCGTTCTCCAGGCGTTGCAGCGCGTTGACCAGCGCCATGCGCATCACGTTGAGCGGCTGGTTGATCTCGTGCACCAGCCCGGTGGCCAGCTCGCCCAGCGTGGCCATCTTCGCCCCCTGCAGCAATTGCTGCTGGCTGCGCCGCACCGCCGTGTTGTCACGGCCGACAGCCTGGATCTCCAGCAGGCGGCCCTGGGCATCGAACAGCCCGCGATCGGCCCACACCCACCAGGCCTGTTCACGGCCAGGCAGTTGCAGGCAAATTTCCGCGCTGCTCATCGGCTGCTCCGGGGTCAGTGCCTGCAAGCGCTGCAGGAAGTCTTCACGCTGGCTGGCGGACAGCCACTGGCCCAGGTTCGCGCCCACCAACTGCTCCGGCGTGCAGTGCAGGTAGTCGGCCAGGGGCCGGTTGCCGAACACCAGGCTCAGGTCCGGGCGGTAGCGGCAGATCATCGCTGGCGAGTCCTCCACCAGCACGCGGTAGCGCTCCTCACTCTGGCGCGTGCGCTCAGCGGCCTCGGTCGCTTCGCTGACATCCAGCCACAGCCCGACCACCTCCCGTGGCTGGCCGAGGTCGTCACGCAGCAGGCGCGCCTCATCGTGCATCCAGTGGTAGCCGCCAAGCTGATCACGCAGGCGGTAACGGCAGCGCACCTGGCCGTCGCGCAACAGGTCGCGGGTGCGCGCCAGCCACAGCGGCCGGTCATCCGGGTGCACGGCCAGGCCCGGCTGGCGGGCCAGCTCGCCGTCGGCAGGCCAGCCCAGCAACGGCGCCAGGCTGGTGCTGAAAAACTCGCTGTGCAGCGCGCCGTCGGCGTAGCGCTGCACGTAGATCACCGCCGGCGAACTGGCGATCAGGTTTTCCAGCCGGGCACGGGCAGTGCCGGCCTGATGTTCCTGGATCTTGAGCGCGCTGATGTCGAGCAGAAAACCGCGCAACTGCTGCCCCTGCAACTGGCCGACCCATTGGAACCAGCGCTGCGCCCCCATGCCTTCGGCCTCGCCCAGGCGCAGGCTGAGGTTCAGCGCCAGCCCTTCACGCGCCTGCTGCAACGCCAATTGCGCGGGCTCACGGTCGGCCGGGTGCAGGCGCGCCAACCAGTGCCCTTCACCGACCTGGCACGGCAACGCCAGCGTCGTGGCCAGCGCCGGGTCGAGTTGCAACTGGCCGTCCAGCGGCCACTCCCACCAGCCCGCCCCCAGTTGCTGCTGGAGGTCGTCGAGGTGGCTGGCCTGGTGCTGCAACTGCTGGTGCCGATGGCGCGCCAGCAGCGGCTCGACCAAGGTCCGCGCCAACGCCAGCGCCATGTCGGCCGGGGGCGGCTGCGTGGCCCCGGCGCACAGCAGCCAGGCCTCGGCATCCCGCCCTTGGCGGTAGGGCACCAGGAACAGCGAAAGCCCCCCGCAGCGCGCCAGCAGCTCGGGGTCATCGGTGACCTCGATCAAGGTCTGCGCTGGCAGTTGCCGCAGCCAGGGCTGCAGCCGGCCATCGTCCGGCCAGGGCCACTGGTCTTCGTTGCTGGCGTAATGGCGCCAGCCACCCGGCTCACGCAGCATCAGCCTCAGCGACGAGGCCTGCCAGTGTTCAGCCAGCGCCTGCAACTGCTCGCGGGTGGTCTGCAGCAAGCGCTCGGCGCCGCATTCACGTAGCGCATGGCCAATCTCCACCAGCAGTGGCCGCTGGCGGTCCCAGCGCTGCTCGCGCAGCAGGTCACCAATATCGAACAGCTGCAGCAGCCAGGCCTCGCCATGGCGCTGCAACCAGCCACGGGTATGCAGCGCCTGGCCCATGACGGTGTGGAAGTCCAGATCCAGCGGCTGCCCCTGCCAATCGCCGGGTTCGCCCTCGAGCACCAGCCAGCTGTGGCGTTGCAGGTAGTCGTGCACCCGCGCGGCGGAACGCCCAGGCAAGGCCAGCAAGGTCCGCAGCGGGCCCGCCAGACGCAGCACCCGAGCCTGATCGTCGAGCCACAGTTGCAGGCCCACCGCCGGCACGTTGGGCAGCTCGGGTGCAGGGGACGGCGCCATGCGCCAACGGTCGAACAGGCCGCCCGTCACAGTTGCAGGCTCGCCTGGGCCTGCAGGCGCGCAGGCAGCTTGGGCACCTCGCCGATCAGCGGCAGCACCAGCACTGGCAGTACCCGCTCCAGCCGATCACGGGGGTAGTCGATGGTGACCGTCAGCAACTTGTCCGCCCCCACCACAACCCGGGTGTCGCCCGCCACGTTGAAGCCGAGGGCGTCGGGCATCCAGGCCAACTGCCGGCTTATTACCTGGTGCGCCACGCCTTGCACGTCCAGGGCATAGGTGGCGCTTGCCGGGTCGACGGCCACGCAGCGACGCACCGCCTCGCTGCTGGCCTGGTTGAACGACTGCAGCATCAGCATCGGCAGGGCATAACTGACCAGCCCGTAGAACACCGCGAAAAAAATCATGAAAACAGCGACAAACTCGATGGCTGCCGCGCCTTTTTGCCGTCCCGCCGGGCTTGCTTGCATGATCGCGTCTACCCTGACTGTGAGACCTGTCTGACAGCATAGAACCGTTCAACGAATAGGGATGGCAATTTGCCAATGCAAAGCATTGTTCTCCTGATGTGGCTTGCCTTGTGCACCGAACAAGATGTCCGTGAACGGCAGATTTCCAACGCCCTCACCCTAGGTGTCGCGACCTGTGCCCTGGCCTGGCTGTTCGCCACCGGCCACACCTGGATCGGCGCCGATGCCAGCGAGGCCGGCTGGGCCCTGGCCATCGTCATGCTGCTGACATTGCCCGGCTACATGCTTGGCCGTTTCGGTGCCGGCGACGTCAAGCTGATGGGCGCCCTGGCCCTGGCCACCAGCCCGCAGTATGTGCTGGGTACTTTCATTGGTGCCGGCATCACCGTGCTGGCCTGGCTGCTGGGCCGGCGCCGGCTGTGGACCTTGCTCAACCCCAAACTGAAAAAGCGCCTACAGAAACTCGCTGAGGAAGTCGGTGACAAGCAGCCCTTTGCGCCTTATGTACTGGCCGGTTTTCTCCTGACGGCAGTTTGGATCCAATGAAGACTGAACGTTCGGATAGGGTGTACAGTCCATGTACTTGATTGCAAAGTGCGACTACTTTTTTGTTGCCGGTGCCTGCGGCCCGGCAGCAAGACCGATACGACAGGGAGTTGATCGTGAACAAGTCCGTCAGTGAAGTGAAAGTGCTGGTTGTCGACGACCAGCCGATGATTGTCGAAGAGTTGTGCGACTGGCTGGAAAGCGAAGGCTATCGCTGCATCCCGGCCCATTCCACGGACCAGGCCATCGAGCAGTACATCGCCGACGAAGCCATCGGCCTGGTGATCTGCGACCTGCACATGCCCGAGCGCGATGGCATCGAGCTGGTCCGTGCGCTGAAACAGATCTCCGGCAACCAGCGGATGTTCGAGGCAATCATGCTGACCGGCCGCGCCGACAAGCAGGATGTAATCCGCGCCCTGCGCGAAGGTTTCGCCGACTACTACCAGAAACCCATGGACCTGACCGAGCTGCTCGAAGGCGTGCGGCGCCAGGAACTCGCCTTGCTGGAGCGTAAGCGCAACTTTCGCGAACTGGGCAGCCTCAACCAGCGCTTGCAGGGCCTGGCCGAGTCCATCGACGAGCTCTACCAGGACCTGGAAAAAGCCCGCGGCCAGGGCGTGCATCGCCGCGCCACGGACATCGAGGAGGCCGAGCCGGAGCTGCCGTCGGCATTCGAGAAGCTGTCCCCGCGCCAGATGGAAGTGGCAAAGCTGGTGAGCAAGGGCAAGACCAACTACCAGATCGCCTGCGAGCTGGGCATCACCGAGAACACCGTCAAACTCTACGTGTCACAGGTATTGCGCCTGACCCACATGCACAACCGCACGCAGCTGGCACTGGCGCTGGCGCCCGGCTCGTCGCCGCTGCACCAGCGCTTCACCACCCATTGACGGCCATCAACCGCCGTTGTTCGACGAGCTGATCTTGGTCCAGCGATAGAAGTCCGGAATCTCGTACTTGTAGCTGTCCAGCCAGCGCTGCATGGACTGGTCGCGCTCCTTGTCGGTCTGCTGCTGGCGCACCGGCGAGGCCTGCCGATTGCTCGCCTGCACCTGCAACAGCGCCTCGGTGGCAGTTTCTGCCCGCGCTTGGCGCAGCGGCTGCTCGGCCTGTGCCAGCAGTGGCGTGGCCAGGCAGGCCAGGGCTATCCAGGGCTTGAACATGCTCACCTCCCGTTCAATTGATGGCCGCCGTCGGCGTGTTGCGGGCGGCGAGCGGGCCGCGCCCGCCGGCCCTGAGCTGCTGGGCCCGGGCCTGGGCTTCGGCGAACTGCTCAGGCTTGAGCCGCAGGCGCTTGACCAGGTCCTCGGCCTGGTTCCAGTTGTCCTGCAGCAGTGACAGGGCCACCAGGTTGACCGCCGGCAATGGGTTGTCGTCCTTCAGCTCAAGGGCAGTGAGGAACTCGAAGCGCGCCTGCTCATCGTTGCCCAGCTTCATCTGCACCAGGCCCAGGTCGTTGCGCACTTTTTCATCGGTCGGCGCCAGGCGTACTGCGCGCTGCAGGTTACGCAGGGCCTGGGTGTCGTCGCCCCGCGCCGCGGCTATCTGCCCCAGGCCATGCTCGCCCTCTGCCGCCAGGCAGCCCCCCAGCAGGCTGCGGTACAGCGGTTCGGCCTCGCTGCGCCCCAGCAGGCGCAGCACCTTGGCCTTGCGCAGGCGCACCTGGTCAAGGGTTTCCGGCAGTTGCTCCAGATGCGCCAACCCCGCATGCGGGCGACCTTCGCCAATCATCTGGTCGGCCATGTCCAGGCTCAGTTGCTGGTCGGCTGCGGGCTTGCCGCAGCTGCCGCCGCCGAGCAGGCGGGCCAGGCCTTCGGGCTGCTGCCCGGCACAACCGGTCAGCAGCAACAGGCCCGTCATCAGCACGATCGCTTTCATCCCTCTCCCCCCTCAGGATCCCAATGCCCGCGCCAAGGCGGAAAAGCCCGGCCCGGCCAGGACGATAAGCAAGGCCGGGAACAGGAACACCATCATCACCGCCGACATCTTTGCCGACATCTTCGACACCCGCTCCTGCAGGCCGGTCAGGCGCCGGTCATCCAGCAGCTCCTTGAGCGCCAGCAACGACTTCATCGAACCGCTGCCTTGCACCAGCAACTGCTGGAGGATCACGCAGGTGTCGATGAACTCGTCCACCGCCAGCAGCCGTGCGGTCTTTTCCAGTTCCGGCCCCAGCGCCAGCCCCGAGTCGACCCGCTGCAACACCAGCTGCAATTCGTCGCAGATGTTCGGCACCAGGCTGCGCCCCTCCAGGGCCAGCACGCGCAAGGCCTGCTCCACCGCAAGGCCGGTCTCGAACAGAATGCGCAGCAAGGGGATCATCAGGCTGACTTCCTGGGCGATCTTGCGTTGGCGCCGAGCCGCCGCCGCGGCGAGCAGGCGCTTGGGCACCAGGTAGCCGGCACCCAGCGCGCACAGCACCAGCACCATCCAGTTGCCCCGGCGCTCACCCGGCAAGCCATGCACCATCACCAGCACCAGGACCGTGGCCAGCAACGGCAGCCCGAGCTGCAGCGCGGCGAACAACGCCCGCTGCCGGCTGCGCCGCCAGCCCAGGCGCTCCAACAGCACCTGGGTCTCGCCGTCGAGACGCTGCAGGCGTCGCCCCAGCCGGCTGCTGCCCAGCCACTGCAGCCAGTCGCCCAGCCGTTCGTCAGGGGCCAGCCGCCCCTGCAGCCGCCGCGCCACCCGCTGACGGGCGCGCATCTGCCGCGCGGCCTGCAGCGCCAGCAGGGCAAAGCCTGCCAGCAGGCACAGGGCGCTGAACAGCATGGCCGCGTTCACAGGCGCCTCATCATGCGCCACAGCACCAGGCAACCGATGGCCTGGAGGGCGAAGGCCAGCAGCAACATCGTCTGCCCATGGCTGTCGCGCCACATGCCCAGCAGGTAACCGGGGTTGGCGAGCAGGAAATAACCGACCATGCCCAACGGCAACGCCCCCAGGATCCACGCGGTGATGCGCGTTTCGCCGGTCATCGCGCGCAACTGGCGGTCGCCCTGCTCGTGCTCGCGGATCAACTTGATCAGGTTCTCCATCAATTCACTGGCATTGCCGCCATGGCGCTGGTTGATGCGCAGGCCCAGGGCAAACAGGCGCAGCTCGTCCTGGCGGTACAACTCGGCCAGTTCACTGACCGCATCCTCCAGCGGCACGCCCATGCGCACGTTGCGCCGCACCCGCAGCATCGCCGAGTGCAGTGGCTCGCGCGTGCCATCGATCCCCCCGAGCACCGCGTCGTTCAAGGTACGCCCGGCTTTGAGGCTGCGCACGCTGTAGTCCAGCAGCCCAGGCAGTTGCGCGACGATCTGCCGCACCCGTCGGCGGCAGCGCCAACTGAGGTAGGCATGGCCAAGCAAAGGCAGGCCGAGCAGCATCAGCACTGCCGCCACCCAGCCTGCGGCCAGGCCGGCGACCAGCACCAGGCCCAGCCAGGCCAGCAACCCGTAGTGCAAGCTGCGCTCGCCCGGCGTCAGGCCGGCCCGCTGCAACAGCGGGTCGAGCCAGTCACGCCTGCCACTGGCGCCGCGCACTGCGCGGTAGGCCCGGCCCAGGCGATGCAGGATGCGCTCCTCACCGCGCTTGTGCAGGGCCACACGCCACAGCAGCAACGCCATGCCCAGGCACAGCGGCGCCAATGCCAGCAGCAGCGGGCCGATCACAGCAGGCCCTCGTGGCGCAGCTTGGCCCCTGCCGGGTGCGGTGCCTCGCTGAGGAACACATCGCCGCCGCGCCGGTCGAGGCGAAACAAGGTATTGGTGACGTACACATCGTCACGCACGCCGACCACCTCCAGCACTTCGCTCACGCAACGGCGGCCATCGGCCAGGCGGGTCAGCTGGATCACCACATCCAGCGCCGCGCAGATCATCTGGCGCAGGGTCTTCTCGGCCACCTGGCGGCCCGTCAGGCCGACCAGGGTTTCCAGGCGCAGCAGGGCATCCTGCGCACTGTTGGCGTGCACGGTGCTCATCGAGCCATCGTGGCCGGTGTTCATCGCCGTCATCACATCGACCACTTCGGCGCCACGGATCTCGCCGAGGATGATGCGGTCGGGGCGCATGCGCAGGGCGTTGCGGATCAACTCGCTGGCCTTGATCTCGCCATGGCCTTCGGCGTTGGGCGGACGGGTTTCCAGGCGCACCACGTGCGGGTGGTGCAGTTGCAGCTCGGCGACATCCTCGATGGTCACCAGCCGCTCCTGGGGCGCGATCATCTGGCTGAGGATATTGAGCAAGGTGGTCTTGCCGGTGCCGGTGCCGCCGCTGACGAGGATGTTGCAGCGCCGGCCCACGGCGCGCTCGAGGAAATCGTAGATCGCCTGGTCGATGGCCCGGGTGGCCAGCAGGTCGGCACTCTTGAGCATGTCCTGGCGAAACTTGCGGATCGACAGGCACGGCCCGTCCAGCGCCACCGGCGGGATGATCGCATTGACCCGGCTGCCGTCGGGCATGCGCGCATCGACCATCGGCGACGACTCGTCCAGGCGCCGCCCCAAGGGCGCCAGGATGCGCTGCATCACCCGTTGCACATGGTGTGCGTCGATAAAACGCAAGTCGGTGTGCTGCAGCAGCCCGCCCCGTTCGACGAATACCCGGTACGGGCCATTGACCAGGATTTCGGTGACACTCGGGTCGCGCAGCAGCACTTCCAGCGGACCGTAGCCGGTCAGCTCGTCGACGATCTCTTCGGCCAGGCGCTCCATCTCGTAACGCGACAGGGCCAGGCGCAGGCGCGCCACATAGTCGCCCACCTGCTCCAGGACGAACTGCGCCAGGGCCGGGCGCGCGCCTTCGAGCAGGTTGCGGCCAGTGTCCTCGATGGCATCGATGACATGCCGGTGCAGGGCCCGCTTGAGCACCTGCGGGTCGTTTGCCGCCTGCCGCGGCCCGCCAAAGGGTTCTTCGCTGCTCATCGGTTGCTCCACAGGCGGCGCAGCCAGGTGTGGGTGGGGGGCGCCAGGTTTTCCGAGCGCCGCGCCAGGCGCTCGCCGAGTTCGCGCAGTGCCTGGCTCAGCGCTTCGCGTGGGGCCAGCTCGAACAGGCTCAGGCCCTGGTTCTTGGCATTCAGGCGCAGCTCCGGGCTGTAGGGCATGACCTTGAGCAGCGTCAAGCCATAGCGCTTGGCCAGGGCCTCGGCATCCGGCGCCACATGGCGCATGAAGCGGTCGACCAGCAGGCTGGCATGGTCGAGCTTGATGCCGCGATCACGCCACTGCTCGAGCAGCTCCAGGTTGCGCCGGCAATCGAGGATGTTCTGGTCGGTGTACAGGATCAGCTTGTCGCAATGGCTGACCAGGGTGCGCAACGCTTCGCTGTCGGCCTGCCCGGTGAGGTTCAGCACGATGTGCTGGAAATGCTGGCGCAAGGCACTGAGCAGCATGTACAGCTCGGCGGCGCTGGTCTGCTCCAGCGCCTCGTCGTTGGCGGCGTAGGCGAGAATGCGCAGGCCGCCTTTGTCGCGGGTGAAGGCGCTGTCGATCAGCGTGGCGTCGAGCCGGCGCAGGTGGCGCAAGGCATCGCCGAAGTGGAACGACGCCTCCAGCCCCAGCAGCGCCAGGCTGTCGCCACGGGGCAGGCCCAGGTCGAGCAGCAGGGTCTGCTGGCCGCTGTCCTGCACCACCCGCGCCAGGTGGGTGGTCAGCAGCGCACCGTCGGCCCCGCGCTGGGCACCGTAGAGCACGCTGAGCACACCCAGGCTGGGGTTGCTGGCCACGGTCGGCAGGCGTTTGCCCAGGCGCCGTACCAGCCCGGCCACCTCGCTGGCACGCGAACCATAGGCGACGAAGTCGCGGGCGCCAGCGCGCATGGCATGCAGTACCAACTGGTTGTCCATGCCATCGCCGAGCGCGACGATGGCCAGCATCGGCTTGGCCTCCAGTACCCCTTCGATCAGCGCGCACTGGGCGATCAGTTGCTCGCGGTCGAGGCCGATGAACACCAGGTTGCTGAAGGTCATGTCGACCAGCGCCAGCAACTCGTCGAGGCTCGGGCCATTGGCGCCGATCACCTGCCCCAACGGCGCCAGGGCGCCCTGCAGCCATTGCAGGTCGTCCTGGTTGCGGGTCAGGGCCAGGTACGTCTGGTTGTGGCTTTCGTTCATCGGGACAACCCGCCTTGGCCTTCGAAACTGCCGTTTTCCATGAAGAACAGGCGACCCCAACTGGGGTCGTAGGTACGCAGCGCCTCGCCGGGCAGCTCCGGCAGGCGCGCGTCGGCGGCCAGCGGCTGGACCAGGTGCGGGGTCACGATCATCAGCAGTTCGGTCTCTTCACGGTTGAGCGCCGATTGGCGGAAGAACGCGCCGATGATCGGCAGGTTGCCCAACCCCGGCAGCTTGTCCACGGAAGAGCGCACGTTACTGCTGACCAGCCCGCTGATGATGAAACTCTCACCATCGGCCAGGGAAATGCTGGTGTCGGTGCGCCGCACGCTCAGGGCCGGCACCTGGGTGCCGGCGATGGTCACCGCGTTGCTGTAGTCCAGCTCGCTGACCTCGGGGGCCACCTTGAGGGTGATGCGGTTGCGGCTGACCACCGTGGGGGTCAAGGCCAGGCGCACGCCAAATTCCTTGTACTCGATCGAGACGTTGTCGCTGCCACTGCTGGGCACCGGGATGGGCACCTCGCCGCCGGCCAGGAAGCTTGCGGTCAGGCCGCTGAGCACGGTCAGGCTGGGGCGCGCCAGGGTGTAGGCGAAACCGCTGTTCTCAAGGGCGTTGATCATTGCCAGGAACCGGCTGCTGCCGCCGCCCCAGACAATGTTGAAGACGTTGTTGTCGAGCGGGATGCCCGGCCGCACATCGGCGTAGGTCACCGGGTTGGTTCCGGTCTGGATGCCCGGCACATAGTCGGGGCGCACAAAGGTGTTGGGCACCGTGTTGGGCGAGCCGAACAGGCTGTTGTTGGAGCCTTTGAAGAACAGCCTGGCGCCGGCTTCCTTGTATTTTTGCCGACGCACCTCGACGAATCGGATATCGGCCTGCACCTGGATCGGCAGGGCGTCCTGCCCAGCGGAGGGTTGCGCCACCTCGGCCATGTCCGCGCTGGCCCGGCCCTTGACGAACAGCATGGCCCGGTGCGGTCGCGGGGCGCAGTCTGTCCACAGCATCACGCTGGTATTGCCCTGCCCCACCGAGGTCAGCAGCACGGCGCGTTCGCCGCTGGGCTGCACATCGGCCACCTTGGGGTCACCCACCGCGGCGCGGATGATGGCCACCGGCAGGCGCAGCTCCTGCTGCAGGCCCTGATCCATCTCGATCACCGAAGGCAACTGGTCGAATGCCGCGCACCCCTTGCCCGCCGCTTGCGCCACCGGCATCGACAACGACAGGGCGAGACACAACAGCCAGGGCCGCTGCGCGGAGCGACGCGGCGTGCGACGCCAGGTACTACGCAAAGAACTACGCATGAAATGCATCCTTGCCGGGTCAGGGGGTGTTGTTCGTGTCGGCGGCCTGGGCAGCGCCACGAATGATCTGCATGGTGGGTACCGCCGCAACCGCGGCCGGGCCAGCCAGCGGCACCTGGGACAGCTGGCTGAAGCGGTAGAGTTCACGGTTGGCGGCGTCCACTTGAGCGCCTGCGTCCTGGCCGGACCAGTAACGCGCCAGCAACTGTTCGTCGGCGCTGCGCACTGCCAGGCGCAAGGTGCCGGCCTGAGCGGCCAGCATCAGGCGGCTGGCCAGGGCCTGGGGCACGGCCAAGCCCACGGTGCGGGTAACGGTGCCACCCATCATCTGCTGGTCACGGCGGGCTTTTTGCTCTTCGGCGGTCTGCGCCGGGCGACCGTCATTGGCCAGGCCCGTCTGCTGGTCGACGCTGAGCACACGCAGGGCCGGCAGCACCACCTGGGCGGAGGATTGCGGGTTGTTGGTCTCTTCGCGCAGGAACAGCAGCACATCGACATAGTCGCCGGGCCGCAGTTGCCCGGCTGCGCCCACCACATCATCCACCGCCACCGCCACCGCGCGCTCATGGCTGCGGATCATCCGCGCCAGCGGGCCGCCCGTCTGGAAGCTCGACTCGTCGAGCCAACTGCCGGCCTCCAGCGGCCGCGAACTGCTGCGCCCCAGCACCTGTTCAGGCTGCTGGAAAGCCCCGGCGGGCACTACCTGCAAGCGCTCGACCAGCACATCGTCAGCGGTCAACGGGGTATTGGCCGGCACCGCCCTGCGCAGCACCAGCATAGGGGTGCGTGGCGGTTCCGGGGGTTGTACGGGAGCCGGGGCAACGGCGGGGGCCGACGCCTCGGTGGGGGCGACAGCGACAGGCGTTGGCGCGGTTTGCGCCGGGCGGCTGAGGCGCAGGCCCCAATAGCCGGCCAGCAAGGCAGCCAACAGAAACAGGCCAGCGAGGACCATGGTCAAGCGACTGCTCATTTCCGCACTCCCTGCGCCGGGGACCAATGCTGGCAAAAAGTAACTATTTCGCTATTGCAAGTTAGCGCAGCCCTGTCGAATCGCCATTTGTCCGGCTACGTTTTTTAAGCCATGAAATTGACGCATAAAGAAAACAGGAACTTAGCCTCGCTGATTAAAGTTAATACTTTAGAACTAATGCTTTGTTACATTTGCAGGCTGCCACGGCTTGGCAATCCTGTGATGGCAAAGGGGTGTCACATTTCAAGCCCCGTGACCGGCGCCGACCGTGCGCAAGGAGATCTGCCATGCTGCTCCACCTGATCATCCTCCACTGCAAGAACTTCCTTCAGCGCAAGGACGGCGCCTCCGGTATCGAATACGCGGTGATCGCGGCCATGGTCGCGGTCGTGCTGGCCGGGTTCGTCACCCCCATCTCGGGCGAGGTGAAAGCCATCATGACCACAATCCAGACCGCGATCACCCAGTAACCTAGCGCTGCGTGCATGCCGATTGATCCAGACCTTCGGGAGCCGACCATGCCGACCTCTTCCTTGCGTCAACAGATCCTGCTGGTCGATGACGAGGAGGAGGCCCTGCTGGAGCTGGCCGAACTGCTGGAAAACCAGGGTTTCTGCTGCCATACCGCCGTCTCGGTGAAGACAGCCCTGCAACTGCTCACCCGCCACCCGGATGTCGCCCTGGTGATCACCGACCTGCGCATGCCTGAAGAGAGCGGCATCGGCCTGATCAAGCGCCTGCGCGACCATACTGCCCGCCAGCACCTGCCCGTGATCGTCATGTCCGGGCACGCTGACATGGACGACTGCAGCGATCTGCTGCGCCTGCAGGTGCTGGACCTGTTCCGCAAGCCGATCTACCACGCGAGGTTGCTGGAGACGCTGGAGAACCTGTTCCCCAAGCCATTGCTGCATGCGGTGAACTAGCGGCGGGCCCGCGCGCGAGGTACATCCTGTCACGGCTACACAAGCGACAACCATTGGACAGCCCTGCAACAATGGCCGCCCCCTTGCCGGGAGCAATGCCATTGAGGACTACCACCGCCAATGCCCGCCGAAGACCTACGCCAGCGCATCGAAACAGCCATTGCCAACCATGGCCTGCCCACTCGACGGATTGTCCGCGCCACGCGTGTCTATCGCGTACAGCACTGCGGCTTCAAAAACCCGATCTACTACAACCGCAACTCGGACAGCCGCTACGGCGACCCGCAGTTGGCCATAGGTGTCTGCTATGTGGCCCTGAGCGATATCGTTGCGGTGGCCGAAACGCTCCAACATGGCCGACCGGGCAGCGCCAGCTCGGTGCTGCGCAGTGAGATCGCGATGCTGGCCCTGCATGAGTTGAAGGCCACCCGTGAGCTTGTCGTGGTCGATGCTGGCGCACTGGCCCGCAATGCTGGCAGCCCCTTGCAGGCGATCGTGGCGTCGAAGGGCCAGGGCAGTGTCGGCTATCTATACACCCAACTGCTCAGCGGCGTGGTCATGCGCCATGCCGCGCAGGTGGACGGCATTCTCTACCCTTCGCAGGTCTACCCCATCACCGCGAGTCTTGCTGGCTGCAACCTGGTGCTGTTCGAAGGGCGAGGCGACCAGCTGACAGCCCTGCGCTGCCGGGCGCTGGATGATCTGCTATTGAGCACAGATGAAACCGTCGGCGAAGTGCTCTTGCGCACGCAGGTGGCCGTGCAATAACAAACCGGCCACAAGGCCGGTCTGCTATTTGCCCATGCTCAAGCGATTACCAAAGTCGCGAACGATGACCGCGAATGCACCGGGTTCATCAAGCAAGTGGTAGCGAGGGAGCTCGTTGGGCGCCTGCCCTGGGTTGGAGTAGTCCATGCTCCCGAGCAGGAAGCCGAGCAGCAAGTTCACCTGCGCTGTATCTCGTGGCTGGACGGCCACAGCCTTCACCAGTTCCGCCACCTGCGGGCATGCCGCGTTGTTGACGAACTGGAAAGCCGGATAGTGTTTGCGCGCCCCTTCGCTATAAGCCAGGACCTGTCCTTGCAATACCCGCTTGTTCAAGGCCTGGCGGGTAATGCCGAGGATCGCGCAGACGGTCTTCGAATCGAGCAGTTCGTACCCCTTGCTGATCTGCTCGAAAGCCAGTGCCTTACCTTTGGCATAGGCAATCTGGTTACGCACCTTGGGGCTGCGCGGCTGTTGCTCAGGGCGTGGCAAGATGGCCTGCAAGGCCTTGAAATAATCGTGCTCGACATCACGCTCGGCCAATGCCGCCAGCTGGGGTTGGGACAACTGCGCCAGAAAATGCTCGAACCCTTCCAGCAGCGCAGTTTTAGTCGCCTCGGATGCGGCTTGGGATATACGGGCGGCGGTGGGTTCGGCGACTTTCATGGCATGGCCTCATCAGTGATGGGTAGCAGTGCCGATCAGCCTATAGCGGCACCAACACACCGTCAACCTGTCAACCCGTCAATCCATCTCCCCCGTCTCAGAGTGGATAGCTGAAACTGAAGCTCAACCTCGGTCGCCGGCTCAGACTGTCCAGCGCAATGTCCGACATCGGCTTGGCCACCTCGACGGCGATGTTGTAACCCTGCCCATCACCAAAGCGCAGGCCAATCGCAGCAGAGGACATATGCGCCGACTGCACCTCCAGCCTGTTGAACCAGGCCCGCGCAACATCCAGCACGGCATACGGCTGCAGCACTCGAAGCCAATCGCCCTCACCCCTGAAACTGTAATTGAGCTCGTAGGCCAGCCCCCAGCCCTTGTCACCGGTGGCTTGGTCACGGGGGTAGCCACGGCCGAAGTTCTGCCCGCCGAACACCACCCGCTCACTGTCGGGCAGGCTGTCATTGCTCCAGTAACCCGCCGCCGAGGCCACGCCCTGCCAATGATCGGTGAAGTTGTCGCGCTGCAGGCCCGACAGGCGCAAGCGCAGAAAATCCAGGTCGTGGCCGGCGTTGCTGCGCGCACCGAAATGGTCCAGCCCCTGGTACACCCCGCCACTCACAATGCGCAGGCGCCGAGCCTCTGCCTTGCGCCAATCGACCTCGAACGACAGCGCGCGGACATCGGTCTCGCTGTCCATCTGCCGGGGCGCGCCAAGCCACTGGTAGTCGGTACGGTCCTTGACCATGTAGATACGCCCCACCGCCTCCAGCCACTCGCTGGCAGAGACGATCAGCGGTTGGCTCAGGCCAATCGAATAGCGCTCACTGTCGCGCTGCTGGAGCAAGTCATCGCCATTGTCCAGGCGAATCCGCGTGCGCGGATCACTGCGATAACGCGAGGCCGACAGCAGCAACTGCGAGCCCTCAGCGTCGACGAACTGGGCGTAGTCCAGGCGATAGTAGTGCGCCTTGTCCTCACCCGGAGGCGTCAGCACGCTGGCGCTCAGTTGCTCGGCGAAACGGGTCTGGGCGTTGCTGCTGGCACCCAGCAATGCCTGCAGGTCATCGCGGCTGCCGTCGTTGAGCTGGATAGTGCCGGTGAACGGTTTGCGCAAGGCCCGGACAACCATCCGGGCGCGCCCGTCGGCAGTGCCCGGCGCCAGTACCTGCGCCTGGGCAGTGACACCGGGGATGCGGCCGATCAGGCCGGTATAGCGTTCCAGGCTGGCCCGGGTCAGTGGCCGCTCGCTCACCAGTTTGTCCAGCAACTGGTCCAGGTAGCCGCGCGCCGGGCCAATGTCGCCCTCGAGCTGGCAATCGCCAATGTAGCCTTCCACCAGCACCACCCGCACTCGCCCCTCGCTGAAGTCCTGGGGCGGCAGGAAGGCGTACGAAAGCAGGTAGCCGTCCTGCTGATAGCGCTGGGTCAGTCGATCAGTCAGCTCGACCAGTTCGCCCAGGCTGACCTGTCGACCGATCAACGGCTGGTAGTGTTCGCGCAAGTCGCTCAAGGGGTAGACGGTGCCCCCTTCGAACCGCACCTTGTGCACCTGCACCGGCGTGCTCATCGACAGCGCTGGCTGCTGCACCGCACGCGGCGCGGGCAATTGCAGCACAGGCGCAGCGGGGCGGTAGGCATCCACCGGCAGGTTCGGCGTGGGCAGCTGTGCTTCGATCTGGCTGCTGTCGAGGAAACCCGGCAGCGGGGCAGCGTGGACCAGGCCGCCCCAGCACACCAGTAACATCACCAGCAGTGGACGCATGCGGACGCTCCCTGATCCCGAAGGTGCGCGAGTGCCCGTTGCTCACCCCCGCCACAGCAAGCGTAGGTGCCGGGATTGCAATCAGCCACCAGGCCACGCCCCGCTGAATCACTCGCTGACCTGGAACTCCACCCGCGCGGTTTCGCCGCTCTCGTCCAGCGCACTGAGCTCAATGCGCCCGGCCTGTTCGAAGCGCACCAGCAGGCTGTCCTGCCCGCGGGTTTCGCCCAGCGGCTGGCCATTCATGAACCACCAGCGCTGCCCGCCACCGCCCAGCGCCGACACCCGCACCTGCAGCGGCTCGCTGTTGGTGGCCGGGCGGCGCAGGTTGTCGCCCGGGCGCACACCGACGATCGACAGCGGGGGTGCGCTGGCCGCCACCTGCGGCGGGCAGCTCGGGTCCACGGCCGGCAGCCGCGCCGCACGCTGTTCGACTCGCGGCAGCCAAGGCTCCAGCGGCGCTGGCCACAGGGCTATGTCACGGGCCCTGGCGCCCGGGCAACCGGCATCGACGCGTAGCCCCTGCTCGTTGACCCATACCGTGTCGCGCAAGCCCAGGCCCAGCGGCTGGTCGGCGGCCTGCAAGGTGGGTGGCGTGGTGTTGTCGAGGGTCCAGGCGAAGCGCTGGCGGCGGCAGTTGGGGTCCTGGCGGTTCATCGGCTGGCCCAGCGGCCAGCAGATCGCGGCAACGCCCACCGAGTCCGGCACGGCCTCCACCGGCAGGCGGATGCCGCGCTGGGCATCACGGTTGCTCAGCAGGTCGTGCACCTGCAGCATCAGCGGCGCCGCCGAGGCCAGGCCGAACTGGCCCGGCACTGGCGTACCGTCCGGGCGACCGATCCACACGCCGATCAGGTAACGCGGGCCGACGCCCACCGACCAGGCATCACGAAAGCCATAGCTGGTGCCGGTCTTCCAGGCTAGTTGCGGGCGCTGCACCAGCTCGGCGTGAGGGTCGCGGTCGGGGCGTGCCAGGCCGCTGAGAATACGCCGGGTGACCCATGCCGAACCCGGTGACAGCAGGCGCTGCTCCAGCAGCGGGTCCTGCGGTTGCAGGCGGATCTTCGCGCTGCGCCCCTCACGGGCGAAGGCGGCGTAACCGCCGACCAGGTCTTCCAGCCGGCTGCCGGCACCACCGAGGATCAACGACAGGTTCGGCTCGGCCAAGGGCGGCAACACCAAGGGCACGCCGCCCATGCGCATCTGTGCAGCGAAGCGTTTCGGCCCGTAGGCTTCGAGCAACTGCACCGCCGGCAGGTTGAGCGACAGCGCCAGTGCCGAGCTGGCCGACACCGGGCCACTGAAGCCCATGGAGAAGTTACCCGGGCGGTAATCGCCATAACGCCGCGGCACATCCTGCAGCAGCGACTCGGAGTGGATCAGGCCATCGTCCATGGCCATGGCATAGAGGAAGGGCTTAAGGGTCGAGCCGGGTGAACGCAGGGCATGGATCATGTCGACATGCCCGAAGCGGCGCTCGTCGCCGATGTCGATCGAACCAAGATAGGCACGTACCGCCATGCTCTGCGTCTCCACCACCAGCAACGCCGCCGAGGTGCGCTCGGGCAGGCGTGCACGCCAGCCCAGCAGCAGGTCTTCCAGGCGCCGCTGCAGGCTGGCGTCGAGGGTGGTGCGGATCAACGGCGGGCTGTTCGGCGTGTTCAGACGCCGGGCCAGCAGCGGTGCCAGTGCCGGTTCCTGGCGCGGGGCGAGCAACAAGGGTTCCTCACGCGCCTCGGCAATGCGCTGTGCCGGCCACACCTGGTACTCGGCCAGGCGCTGCAGCACCTTGTCGCGGGCACGCTGGGCGCGCTGTGGATGGCGGTCGGGGCGCAAGCGGCTCGGTGCCTGCGGCAGCACCGCGAGCAAAGCGGCCTCGGCCGGCGTCAGGTGTTTCGGTGATTTGCCCAGGTAAGCCCAACTGGCGGCCGCCACACCCTGCAAGGTGCCGCCGAACGGTGCGCGGTTGAGGTAGATCTGCAGGATTTCGCGCTTGGGCAGGTGCCACTCCAGCTGCGCCGTGCGCCACAGCTGGCGCAGCTTGCCCGGCAGGGTACGGTCATGCGGGTCGAGCAGGCGCGCCACCTGCATCGACAGGGTGCTGCCGCCGGACACCACGCGCCCGCCGCGCAGGTTGAGCCAGGCCGCACGGGCCAGGGCCATGGGGTTGACCCCCGGGTGGTGGTAGAACCAACGGTCCTCGTAGCCGAGCAAGGCCTCCAGATAGAGCGGCGAAACCTCGTCCGGGCTGACCGGATAACGCCACACGCCATCGGCATCGGCGAAACGCCACAGCGGTGTACCATCCTCGGCCAGCACCACCCGCGCCAGGTCGTCGCCCGGCATCGGCAGCGGCCAGATGCGGTCGGCCAACCACAACAGGGCGATGGCCAGCAACAGGCCAACGGCGCCGCGCCGCAGGGCTCTCATCAGGCGTGGGCGGGCTAAGCTTGGCATCGGGAACCGACCGGGCCGGGTGATGGCCAAAGGCTTGGAACCACCGATTCGTTCATCAGGAAGCAACTATGCATGTAGAAGGTTTTTTCGAGTGGCTGGGCCAGGTACTGGGGTCGGTGATCCGTTTCATCGTCGATGGCCTGAGCGGGTTGTTCAACCTGCTGGCCAATGCCGGCGGCAACTTCATCGATGGCCTGGCACGCACCCTGGGCATGGACACTTCGCTGATCAGCATCCTCGCCTTGATCGTCGGGCTGATGCTGCTGTACTCGGCGGTGCGCGCGTTCATGCGGGCATCGATCATTCTCGGGATCATCTGGGCGTTGCTGGGATTGTGGGTGTTGAGTTGGGTGGTGCATTGATTCACTGAGTGATCCCATAACGCCCCATCGCTGGCAAGCCAGCTCCCACAGGGTTGGCGCAAGCCTCGAAGACTGCGCCGAACCTGTGGGAGCTGGCTTGCCAGCGATGCGGCCGATACGGCCCTGCCAATCAGCGGGCGCGCACCACCATCTCGCCCTGGCTCTCGCCGACGGCCTGCACGTTCGGCCGGTACATCGACTCCACCTGCGGCGGCGGGATGCGGTAGCTGCCCGGGGTCACCGCACGCGCCAGGTACAGCAGGTGGGTGGTGCCGTAGCTGTCGAGCTTGAGCGCCGCCACGTAGCGGTCGTCGCGGTACTCCTGGTGCACCACGCTGGCGTTCTGCATCGACTCGCGCCACTGCTTCACCGCGCTGCTGGCGTTGTCCAGGCTGGCGGCGCTCTGCGCCAGGTTCTGGTTTTCAAGCTCCAGCCCCGCCGGCAGCAGGTCGACCACCAGGGCATCCGGCACGTGGTCCCGGGCCTTGAGCGCCAGGTGCACCAGCACCAGGTCGCCACTGCGCAGGCTGCGTACATCCAGCGGTTGGCCATTCATGCCCAGGTACTCGCGGCGGATTTCCAGGCCATTGCCGCTGGCGACCGGGGCCTGGCGCGGGTAGCCCGACAGCGTCAGCTGCTGGTACAGGGTGTCGCTGCCTTCGTTCTGCACCGTCAGTGGCGAGGCCAACAGCGGGCCTTCGAGCTTCATGCCCGAATCACTGTTGCTGAACTCACGAACCTCGCCGGCGCTGTCCAGGCGTGCCTTCCAGCTGCCCTCCGGCTTGCCCAGCAAGCCACGGCCGGCGAGGAACAGGGCATTGCGCTCCTGGGTCGACAGCCAGCGGTTGGCTGCCAGCTCGTCAGACAGCGCGAACAAGCGCTGGTCGACCTGGTTACCGGCCAGGTTGTTCTCCTGCAACAGCGCGAGGATCAGCGCCTGGTCACGCAGCGCGCTGCCATAGTCGGCCATCCAGCCCTGGCTGCGACTGACCGCCAGGCCCGCCTGCAACGCCTGCTGCGAACGCGGCTTGTCACCCATCTTGTCCAGCGCCACCGCCAGTTGCACCAGCGGCAGGCCGGAGCGGGCATCGCTGCGGCGGTCGAACAGGCTGCGCAAGGCACCCAGCGGCGCCTGTTGGCTGCGCGCCAGCACCAGCGCGGCATAGGCCTGCACGGCAAAACGGGTGTGTTCGGCGTTCTGGCTGTAGTTGACCTCGATCAGGTTGCGCTCCTGCACATAACGCAGCAGGCGCTCGCTGGCCTTCTTCAGGACTTCGGCCGGCACCGCGTAGCCTTGCTCGCGGGCGCGCAGCAGGAAGTCAGTGACATAGGCGGTCAACCAGTACTCTTCCTCGCTGTCCGAACTCCACAGGCCGAAGCTGCCGTTGTAGCGCTGCATGCCCAGCAGGTGCTCGATGCCCATCTCGATCTTGCGCTTGCGCACATCGGCCGGCTCGCCCTTGATGCCCAGGCGCTTGAGGCTGTCGGCATCGGCGTACAGCGAGGGGTACAGGCCACTGGTGGTCTGCTCCAGGCAGCCATAGGGGTAGGCTTCCAGGGCGCGGATCTGCTCGGCCAGGTTCAGCGGCGGGCGGCTCGACAAGGCCAGCGTGGCCTCCAGGCCCGCCGGCTCGAACTCGGCCAGGTCGCTGCCCGGCAGGCTCCACGGCTGGTCCTTGAGGGCCACGCGGTAGTGCTTGAGCATCGCCGGGTAAGCCGGGCGGATGCCCAGTGTCCACTCGCGTTCGAAGGTGTTGGCCGGCTCGCCCGGCAGTTGCAGGCCATTGACCTGCACCCGCACCTTGCCCTGGCCGAGGCCGCCCTGGGCCTGCACCGGGATCATCAAGGTGGTGCGCTGGCCTTCGCCGAGCGCGACGTTCTGCTGGGCCCCGCCCAGCAGGTTCAACTGGCCTTCGCCGATCACCTGCACGGTAAGTTGCTGGGCACGGCCGGACAGGTTGGCCAGGTCCAGCGCCAGGCTGGTGCGGTCGCCACCGGCAAGGAAGCGCGGCGCCGACAGCTCGGCAATCAGCGGCGCGGCCACCACCGTCTTGCCTTCGGCCATGCCGAAGTGCTCTTCGGTCCAGGCCTGGGCCATCAGGCGCAGCTCGCCGTTGAAGTCGGGGATGTCGACCGTGGCCTGGCCTTCGCCTTTCTCATCCAGGGTCACCGGCAGGCTCTGCTGGGCAACGATGGTGACCGTGGTGTTGGGGCGCTTGCCCCCCTTGGCCATGGCCGCGTCGCCACCGAACGCCAGGCTGGCCAGGCGGCCCTGGCCGGCCTCGATCAACTGGCCGTAGATGTCCAGCTGGTCGGCGCCGTAGGCCTTGCGGCCGAACAGGCTGGCGAACGGGTCGGGGGTCTTGAAGTCGGTGATGTTGAGGATGCCCACGTCCACCGCGGACAACAGCACATGCACCTGCTTGGGCACGCTGCCGTCGGCGTTGACGGCCTTGAACTTCACGGTCAGCGGCTGTTTCGGGCGCATCTTCTCCGGTGCCTGCAGGCTCACCGCGAGCTTGCGCTCGGCACGGTCCAGCGGCAGGTGCAACACGCCTACGGCGCGCTTGGGCGTGGCATTGGCCTTGCGCTCGCCCGGGCGAATCACCAGGGCGCTGATGTACAGGTCATGGCGTGCCCACTTCTTGTCCAGCTCGACCTCGAAGGTCTTGCCTTCGGCCGGCACGTCGATTTCCTGCCACCACAGCGGGCCATCGGCGGACTCGACCATCAGGTAGCCGGAGCCTGCGGCCGGCGGGGTGACGGTGACCTTGGCGGTGGTACCTTCCTTGAAGGCCGGCTTGTCCAGGGCGATCTTCACCTGGTCGGGGCGCACCGCGCCGCCTTCGGCGTTGTCCTGGGCGCGGTAGCCCGCCCAGAAGCGCGCGCTCGACACCAGGCCGGTCTGCGGGTCTTCCACCTCGACGCGGTACGGGCCCCACTCCACCTGGAAGTTCAGCTTGGCGGTGGAGCCGGCCTTGACGCTGACGGTCTCTTCGCTCTGGGTGAGGAATTTTTCGTTGTAGTTGTAGCTCCAGCCGTCGCTCTGGGAGTAGTTCCAGTAGTAGTCGCGGCGCTCACGGATCAGGCGCACCTTGAGGTCATTGGCGGCGAGCTTGTTGCCGTTCTGGTCGGCGACCAGGAACTCGAACTCCACCGGGCCGTCGCCGTCGGTCTCTTCACCGTCGAACAAGCCGCGCAGGCCCGGCAGGCGCTCGGCAGGCCAGATCGGCTGTTCCAGGCGGCGGGTGATCGGCCGGCCACCGGACTCCTGCAGGCTGGCCTGCACGGTCAGTTGCAGCGGTGAACGCGCTTCGCTCCAGCGGCTTTCGATATCGATACGGGCCTTGCCGGCCTGGTCGAGGGTGACTTCGTCCAGCTCCAGGTCCTGGTTCAGCTCGGTCTCGGTGACCGCGCCGAACTGGTAGCCCGGCAGCGCCTTCACCGCTTCGCGCAGCGGGCGCACGTAGGCCTGGCCGCTGAGGCGGTTGCCGGCCGCCGGGGCGCCGTAGAGGTAACGGCCATTGACCTGGATGGTGGCGGTCTGCTCGGGCGACAGCGGTTTGCTGCTGCCCTTGAGCTCCAGCGCCAGGCGCTCGGGGAGGAAGTCCTCGACGAGGAATTCGTAAACCTGTTTGCGGCCACCGCCCAGGTCCAGCAGCAGTTGCCAGCGGCCGGTCGGTGCTTCCGTGGCCAGTTGCAGCTGGTACTGGAACAGGCCGTTCTGGTCGGCCTCCCAGACGAACTTGCGGCTCACCTGCTCATCCGGGCGACGCACTTCGACGCTGACCGGCTGAGCCTTGACCGGCTTGCCGTCCTGGTCGCGCAACAGGCCGTTGAGCAACACCGTTTCGCCTGGGCGATACAGGTCGCGTGGGCCGAAGATGAAGAACTGCAGCGGGTTGGCCTGGGGGCCGGTGATGTCGAATTCGGCCAGGTCCAGGGCCGCGGTGTTCAGGCGCAGCAGGGTGGTGTGCACGCCCTGGGTGGCGATCAGCGTGTCGGCCTTGGCGGTGATCGGCAGTTGCGCGTGGCCGTCGCCGTCGGTCTTGGCCTGCGCCAGCAGCTTGCCCTTGTCGTCGTGCAGTTCGAGGGTCACGTCCTTGAGTGCCTTGCCGCCTTCCAGGGCCTGGGTGAAGACGTCCAGGCGGTCGCGGTAGCGGTGGGCAGAGACGCCGATGTCACTCAGGGTGAACAGGGTCGCCGGCTGCGAATAGTCGTAGGTGCCCGAGGCACGCATCACGGCCAGGTACACCCCCGGTTCCTGCAACGGCTTGATCCCGGCGATCGGCAGCAGCACGGTCTCGCGGGTGTTGCGCGCAGGGTTGAGGTCGAAGCGGCCGCCGTAGACCAGCTCGGCCATGTCCAGGGTTTCCTTGGACTGGTAGTAGTACAGGCTGCTGTTGCGGCCCCAGTTGGCCAGGAAGGTCGAGAGCATCTCGGGTTTGACCCGGAAGAACTCGACATCGACCTTGGGCACGTTCAGGGCAATCACCGGCAGGCCTTCGGCCAGACGGGTCGGCAACAGCGAGCCACGGCTGGCGAAGCCCACGGTGGGCTGCATGTCGCGGGTTTCGAAGCGGCTGACCGATTCGCTCTCGAGCGTATTGCCGTTGACCGCCAGCAGGCCCTTGTCGATGGTCAGGACCATCTTGCGCTGCGGCTCCAGGTGGCGCAGGCGCAACTCCATCTGGTTGTCGGAGAGTTCCCAGGCGCCGTCGACCTTGCCCTTGACGGTGTCGACCAGGTGCAGCTTGGCGGCGAAGTCCTGGTTGGCGTCCAGCGGCGCGGACAGGCTGACCGACAGGGTGCTGGCACCGTCGAGCTGCACTTCCGAGACATCCAGCACGTTGAGCTCGCGGCCGGCGTAGCGCTTGGCGAGCACGGCCGGGTCTTCGCGCTTGGCCGCTGGTTGCTCGATGGCAGCGGCGGGTTTCTCGGCGGGCGCCGGTGGTTTCTCCGGTTTGGAGGAATCACAGGCGCTGAGCAGGGCCAGCGCGCAGGCCAGCAACAATCCTTTGTTGAGCATTTTGAGGGGGAACTCTTTGGCAGCGTGTACGTGAGGGGGGCAACTATAGCGCAACGCGGTCAGGGTTACCCGACCGCGCGCGGCAAGTGAGACCCTGTTCGCGCCGATTGGTTGCCGGGCAGGTACAATGCCGGACCTTCATTCAAGGGGCGCGCAGCGGCCCCAAGCACTCCCGGCCCACGCATGTCTGAACTGTCCACCGCCTGGCACCACCGCCCCACCCACCGCAAGGTCTGGGGCCTGGCCGCGCCGATGATCCTGTCCAACATCTCGGTGCCGCTGGTGGCGCTGGTCGACAGCACGGTGATCGGCCACCTGCCCCATGCCCACCAGTTGGGCGCGGTGGCCGTCGGCGCCACGCTGTTCACCTTCATGGTCGGCCTGATGGGTTTCCTGCGCATGGGTTCCACCGGCTTCGCCGCCCAGGCCGCCGGCCGTGCCGACGGCGCTGCGCTGCGCCAGGTGCTGGTGCAAGGGCTGTTGCTGGCACTGGCGTTCGCCGTACTGATCGGCCTGCTGGCCCTGCCCTTCAGCCAGTTGGCGCTACAGGCGATACAGCCCAGCGCCGCCTTGCACGCGTCCACCGAAGCCTTCTTCCACACCCGCCTGTTCGGCCTGCCGGCAGCCCTTGCCAGCTATGCCCTGGTCGGCTGGTTCCTCGGCACCCAGAACGCCCGGGCACCGCTGGCGATCCTGCTGACCACCAACCTGCTCAACATCGCCCTGAACCTGTGGTTCGTGCTGGGCCTGGACTGGGGCGTGATCGGCTCGGCCCGGGCCTCGGTGATCGCCGAATGGAGCGGTGCGCTGCTGGGCCTGGCCCTCACCCGCCCGGCGCTGCGCGCCTACCCCGGGCACATTGCCTGGGCCGCGCTGCAACGCTGGCAGGCCTGGCGACCGCTGCTGGCAGTCAACCGCGATATCTTCCTGCGCAGCCTGGCACTGCAACTGGTGTTCCTGCTGCTGACCCTGCAGGGTGCGCGCCTGGGCGAGGCAACGGTGGCAGCCAATGCCCTGCTGCTCAACGGCCTTCTGCTCATCGCCTATGCGCTCGACGGCCTGGCCCATGCGGTGGAGGCCCTGTGCGGCCATGCCATTGGCGCGCGCGACCGGGACAGCCTGCGCGGTGCACTGGTGGTGGCCTGCGGCTGGTCGCTGATCGTCAGCCTGGGCTTTGCCGTGCTGTTCCTGCTGGGCGGGCATTTGTTCATCGACCTGCAAACCGATATCGCCAGCGTGCGTGAGGCGGGGTATCCGTACTTGCCGTATCTGGCGCTGCTGCCGTTGATCGCAGTGTGGAGTTACTTGCTCGATGGGTTGTTTATTGGCGCCACGCGGGCGCGGGAGATGCGCAATGCAATGCTGGTGTCGGTGCTGATCGCCCTGCCCTTTGCGCTGGGGTTGAGCGGGTTGGGCAACCATGGCTTGTGGCTGGCCTTTTTGCTGTTCATGGCGCTGCGGGCGGTGACGCTGGGGTGGGTGGGGTGGCGGATGCAGCAGAAGCGGCTTTGGATTCAGTGACGCCGGGGCCGCTTTGCGGCCCTTCGCGGGTGAACCCGCTCCCACAGGGCTGACTCGCAAGCGTGGGAGCGGGTTCACCCGCGAAGGGCTGCAAAGCAGCCCCAATAGACCTCAAGAAGACAGGTACGAAGAGCGGGTCAGCCCCAGGCGCAACGCATCCAGGAACTGGGTCCGCTCGCGGGCGCTGATCTTGGCGCTGGCCACCTTGTCGCGGTAGTGAGTCATCAACTCCTCCGGCGACAGGTGCACGTAGCGCAGCATGTCCTCGATGGTGTCGTGGGTCTCGATACCGGCGTGGTACACGCTGCCATCGGCATTCTGGTAGATGTTCACCGAGTCGGTGTCACCGAACAGGTTGTGCATGTCACCCAGGATTTCCTGGTAGGCACCGACCAGGAACACGCCCAGCAGGTAGTCCTCGCCCTCCTTGACCGCATGCACCGGCATGCTGGTCTCGATGCTCTGCTCGTCGACGTACTGGTTGATCTTGCCGTCGGAGTCGCAGGTCAGATCCTGCAGCACCGCGCGGCGCAGCGGCTCTTCGTCCAGGCGGTGCAGCGGGATGATCGGCAGCACCTGGCCGATGGCCCAGGTGTCCGGCAGGCTCTGGAACACCGAGAAGTTGCAGATGTACTTGTCGGCCAGCTTGTCGTTCAGCTCATCGAGCACCTGGCGGTGCGAGCGCTGGCGGGCCTTGAGCGAGTTGTGCAGGCGGCGGCACACGGCGAAGTAGCATTGCTCGGCCAGGGCTTTCTCGGCCAGGGTCAGCTTGCCGTCTGCGTACTGCGCAGCCACGTCACCCATGTAGTGGGTGGCGCGCCAGTAGGTCTCGGTGACCATCTCGATGTCGGTCGGGCCCAGCAGGTCGGCCAGCCACTGCACGGTCTCGGGCAGGCTTTCCTTGTTTTCGATCCGCGGCACTTCGTCGTTGTGGCTCTCGACGTCGGTCACCTGGATCACCAGCATGGCGTGGTGCGCGGTCAGCGAACGGCCACTCTCGGAGAAGATGTGCGGGTGCGGCAGGCCCTGCGCGTCGCAGAACTCCTTGAGCATCCCGACCACCACGCCGGCATAGTCGTCCATGTCGTAGTTGATCGAGCTGGCGTTGCGCGAGTGGGTGCCGTCATAGTCGACGCCCAGGCCACCGCCGACGTCGATGTGATCGACCGGCAGGCCCAGGGCGCGCAGTTCGCCGTAGTAACGGATCGCTTCCTTGAAACCGTGCTGGTAGTCGGCCAGGTTGGCGATCTGCGAGCCCATGTGGAAGTGCAGCAGGCGGATGCCCTGGTCCAGCTTGGCGTCACGGAAGCGCTGCACCACCGAGATCAGCTGGGCGGCGGACAGGCCGAACTTGGACTTCTCGCCACCGGTGTCGGCCCACTTGCTCGACGCCAGCGACGACAGGCGCACGCGCAGGCCGACCTGCGGCTTCACCTTGAGCTCGGCGGCCTCTTCGATCACCAGGGCGACCTCGGATTCCTTCTCGATCACGATGAACACGTTGTGGCCGAGCTTCTGGCCCATCAGTGCCAGGCGAATGAACTCGCGGTCCTTGTAACCATTGCAGACGATGGTGCCGCCTTTCGGGGCCAGCGCCAGCACCGCCAGCAGCTCGGGCTTGGAGCCGGCTTCCAGGCCGATGGAGACGTTCTGCGTGGCGATGATGTTCTCGACCACCGCCTCCTGCTGGTTGACCTTGATCGGGTACAGCGCGGTGTACTGGCTCTGGTATTCCAGGCGCGCGATGTTGGCGTCGAACGCGCCGGTCAGCTGGCGCACGCGGTCCTGCAGGATGTCCGGGAAGCGCACCAGCAGCGGCAGCGACAGCCCGCTCTGGCGCAGTTCATCGACTTGTTCGTACAGGTCGATCGGGGCGCTGCCCGGGCCGTTGGGGCGCACTTCGACGCGCCCGGCTTCATTGATGGCGAAATAACCCGCGCCCCAATGGCGGATGCCGTAAACACTGCGGCTGTCCGCCACGGTCCATTGGCTACCATCGTCTTTGCGTGTGCGTCGTACGGACATTCAAGTCCCCTATGGATAAGTCGAAGACACTGCCCCGCAAGGGGCGGGCGCAGTGTAGAAGCTGAAAATGACGATTCGTCCGTGCCCGCAGGTAGACCGCGCGCACAGAACCGAGTTTAGAAAGCCTTGGGCAAAAATCCCGTGACGGCCTCAGCCGCCGGACTTTTTCGCCTTGAAACCCTGCTTGATCAGCTCGCCGAGCAACAGCTCGACGTGGTCGCCCTGGATTTCGATGACCCCGTCCTTGAGCGCGCCGCCGGTGCCACAGCGGCGCTTGAGGGCGGTGGCGAGCTCCTTGAGCTGGTCCAGGGGCAGCGGCACACCGCTGATCGTGGTCACGGTCTTGCCACCGCGGCCTTTGCTTTCGCGGCGCACGCGGGCGATGCCGTCGCCTTCGGGGATGACCTGCTGGCTGCAGATGCAGGCGTCCACCGGTTTGCCACAGTCAGGGCAGTGCCGACCGGCATCGGTGGAGTAAACGAGACCGCCAAGGGCGGCGAAGGAAGAAGCTTTCTTGGTCACTTTTGTGCCTCTGTGCTGAGGACAAAAACTGGCCGACGGGAGCCGACCGCGAAGCCCCACTCTGGCAGGGGCGGCGCTACTGCCGCAAGGTTGTGCGGCAGCCCGAAAAGGGCGCGCAGTGTAACGATAAATCCGGCGCTTGCTAAGTACAGGATTGCGCCAATTTACGAATGTTTTGCGACCTCTCGGGCCTCATCGCCGGCAAGCCGGCTCCCACAGGGATTTCGCCGACCCTGTGGGAGCCGGCTTGCCGGCGATGGGGCCCTGAGCCATTACCCCTGGCTGGCCTTGTAGCGCTGCAACGCCGCCAACGAATCCGGGCAATAGGGCCGTGACGCACTTTCCAGCTCGGCCTGTTCGACAGGGATGAACCGCGCCTCGCTCACCTCTTCAGGCTGCAAGCGCAACGCCCCGTCCCACACTGCCGAAAACACCGCGCACCACAGCCGATTGCCCGGCTGGTCGAAGTAGAACTTCTCGTGGAAGCGCAGCGCAACGCCGCTCACCCCCAGTTCTTCTTCCAGCTCCCGGGCCGCCGAGTCTGCATAGCTTTCCTCATGCCCGACCATACCGCCCGCCGCCACATCCCAATACCCGGGATACAGCGCCTTGCTCAGGGTACGCCGGTGCACGCACAAGTCGCCGGCACTGTTGAACAGCAGGATGAAGGTGCAGCGCCCGATCAGGCCGCGCTCTCGCAGCTCGGCCCGCGGCAAGGCGCCGAGCGGCTGGTCGTGGTCATCCACCCAGGCCACCCGTTCGGCGTCGGAGGCCGCGCGGTGCGCGACCTCGGCAGGGCTGATGGCCATGTCAGCCCTGGGACAGCAGCTGGCGCAGGTCGATGACCGCGGCGTTGGCCCGGGAAATGTAGTTGGCCATTACCAGCGAGTGGTTGGCCCACATGCCGAAGCCGCTGCCGTTGAGCACCATCGGGCTCCACAGCGCTTCCTGGGAGGCTTCCAGCTCACGGATGATCTGGCGCACGCTGACGGTGGCGTTCTTCTTCGCCAACACGTCGGCAAAGTCGACCTCGATGGCGCGCAGCAGGTGCGACAGCGCCCACGCCTGGCCACGGGCCTCGTAGAACACGTTGTCGATCTGCAGCCACGGGGTTTCGACCACTTCTTCATCGACCTGGGGCGCCTGGCCCGGGGCCACCGACTCGGTCTTCAAAGTGTTGTTGAGCTTGACCCGGCCAACGCTGGCCGACAGCCGTTGCGACAGCGAACCCAGGCGGGTCGCGACGTCACCCAGCCAGTTGTTGAGGTTGTCGGCGCGGGTATAGAAGATCGCGCCCTGGTCGCCCTTGGCCAGACGGACCTGGTAGCGGCTGAGCGACTTGATGCCCTCATCGAACTCCGACTCGCTCGACGGCAGGATCCAGCTCTTGTTGTCGAAGTTGAAGCGCGGCTCGGCCTTGGCCAGGTCGGCGTCTTCGGTGGACTGCGACTGCGAACGGGCGAAGTCCTTGCGCAAAGCGCGGGACAGGTCGCGCACCTGGACCAGCACGCCATATTCCCAGCTCGGCATGTTGTCCATCCACAGCCCGGGCGGGAAACGGTCGTTGGAGATGTAGCCACCCGGCTTGTCGAGCAGGGTGCCGGCAACGGTCTTGAGGGTTTCGACGGTGGTGTAGCCGATCACCATCTGCTGGCCGTTGCGCTCGGCGGCGGCCTGGGCGTTCTGCTGCACCGGGAACAGTGCCGGCTCCTCGCTCCAGTACCAACCCAGGCCCAGGCAGACCAGCAGGTACAGACCGATCAGGGTCCCCAAGGCGCGGCTCCAGAGGCCGCCCAGATAGCTACGGGTGGCCGAGCCACGGGCTTCAACCCGCTCGCGAGGCTCGGCTTTGGCCTCGCGGTTTTTCCAATCCAGCATGGCATTGTCCTTGATCAGTGGAGACGGTACAGGGCTTGGACCTCTGGTTGGCGCCAGGGTGCCACGGCAAGCCCGCGTGGCAGCACTATAAAGCAGACGCCGCCATTCGTATAAGCGACCAACGGGTCGACAACTGAATAATCGTCCCTGAACACTTTGTTGACCCTGGGCACTCGCTTGTCGGAAAAGCGGTGCTAGCATAGAGCCATCACTGAACCTGCACCTCCTCTACTAACAAGCAGTCAGGACATGACCCAGCCAGCCGACCCGAGCCACGAGCGCCTCAAGCAGCATTTTGCCCAGCGGGTCATCCACCAGGCCCGGCAGATCCTCGAAATCTGGCAGCGCCTGCAGCGTGGTGAATGGTCGAGCGCCGGCCTGGGCGAGCTGGGCGAAGCCAACCTGCGGCTGCAGCGTTACGCCGAGCGCTTCGAGCAACCCGAGCACGGCAGCCTGTCCACGGCCATCGGCCAGACGCTGCGCGCGATCGAAGCCAACAGCGCGCGGCTCAATTCCGAACTGATCGCCGAACTCAACCGTTTGATGCAACGCCTGTCGCGCACCGGCCTGCGCAAGGGCGACCAGCTCGACAACGTACCGCTGCCGCCCCTGCGCAAACCGGTGTACATCGTCCTGCAGGACCATGAGCGCGCCGAGCGCCTGGCCCAGCAGCTGGAGTTCTTCGGCCTGACCGTGCAGGCCCTGTTCAGCGCCAATGCCTTCCAGGCGTCGATGAGCGAGCGCCTGCCGGCGGCCATCATCATGGACGTGGACTTCACCGGCCCCGGCGTCGGCCTGCAACTGGCGGCCCAGGCCCAGCAAGGCTTGGAGCAGCACATCCCGCTGCTGTTCTTCAGCCTGCACGAAACCGATACCCCCACCCGCCTGGCCGCCGTGCGCGCCGGCGGCCAGGAATTCCTCACCGGCACCCTGGAAGCTTCCAGCCTGCTGGAAAAAGTCGAACTGCTGACCAGCGCCACCCAGTACGACCCGTTCCGTGTGCTGGTGATCGACGATTCACGCGCCCAGGCCCTGCACACCGAGCGCCTGCTCAACAGCGCCGGGATCATCACCCGCACCCTCACCGAGCCGATCCGCACCATGAGCGAGCTGGCCGACTTCCAGCCCGACCTGATCATCCTCGACCTGTACATGCCCGCCTGCACCGGCCCGGAGCTGGCCAAGGTGATCCGCCACAACGACCGCTATGTCAGCGTGCCGATCATCTACCTGTCGGCCGAGGACGACCTGGACAAGCAGCTCGACGCCATGAGCGAAGGCGGCGACGACTTCCTCACCAAGCCGATCCGCTCGCGCCAGCTGATCACCACCGTGCGCAACCGCGCCGCCCGTGCCCGCCACCTCAAGGCGCGCATGGTCCGCGACAGCCTCACCGGGCTGTACAACCACACCCACATCCTGCAACTGCTCGAAGACTGCAGCTTCCGCGCCCGGCGCGAGGAGCAGCCGCTGTGCTTCGCCATGCTCGACATCGACCATTTCAAGAAGATCAACGACCGCCATGGCCACCCCATGGGCGACCGGGTGATCAAGAGCCTGGCGCTGTTCCTCAAGCAACGCCTGCGCAAGACCGACTTCATCGGCCGTTATGGCGGCGAGGAGTTCGCCATCGTCATGCCCAACACCGGGCTGGCTGCCGCGCACAAGGTGCTCGACGACATCCGCCGGCGCTTTGCCGAAATCCATTACCCGGCGCAGCCACACGACCTGCAGTGCACCTTCAGCGGCGGCGTGGTGCAGCTGGATGACAGCCTCGATGCGCTGACCATGGCCAGCGCGGCGGACGAAGCGCTGTACCGGGCCAAGCATGCCGGGCGCAATTGTGTGGTGCGGGTCGATCCGTAACGCCGGTACCGGCACTGTGCCACTTATTTTTGGCGCCAACGCTGCGTCGTCATCACCTCGTCATAAAACCGCAATAACTTCAGGCACCTACCTCCACTCCCCGCAGGAAGTCCGCGGCTATGCGCCTGAAGTGGCTGACCAATTTCAACACCCTGTTGCTGGTAACCGTGTGTATCGCCCTGGGCGCAACCCTGTGGTGGTCGCAACGTGCACTGGAGCGCCCCTATCAACTGATGGAGCGCTACCTGGGCCTGTCGCAGCAGTTCCAGAACGACGCCGCGCGCAACACCCAGGCCTACCTGGCCAGCGGTGACGCCCTGCGCCACGCCGCCGCCGTGGAAGCCAACAAGCAACTCCAGGCCGCTCTGGCTGACTGGCCCGAGGACTTGTCGGGCGAACTGCGCCCGAGCCTCGACAGCCTGCAGGCCTTCACCGCCAACGAACTGCTGGCCGCCGGCAAGCTGGCCGGCGACCCGCAGGCCTTGCTGTTGCAGGCCGAGCGCGAACTGGGGGCCAACCTTGAACAACTGGCAGGCTACGCCCGCGACAGCAGCAGCGCCGAGGCCAGCCGCTACCTTGCGCCGCTGATGGAGGCCACCCTGCACCTGGGCCGGCTGTCGCTGGCCCGCGACAAGCTGGTCAGCAGTAGCCGCGCCGAGCTTGCCGATGAAGTGCAACGCGAACTGCAACTGATCGCCGCCCAGGCCCAGACCCTCGACGGCCTGCCGCTGCTGGGGGTAACCCGCGCCGCCGAATCCAACGCCGACGACTTCGCCGCCATGATGGGCCTGGACGCGCAAACCAGCGCCCAGCAGGAAGACGTTGCGGTCGGCCTCAAGCGCGAGCTGCAAAGCCTGCTCAACCGTTACCCCGCCGAGCTGCAACGCACCCGCGAGCAGATCGAGCGGCGCGCCGCCCTCGCCGCCAGCACTGGCGAGCGTCTGGACGCCGTGCAGCAGGCCATCGCCGGGCTGGAGCCACAGGTGCGCGCCCAGCACGGCAAGATCGCCGGCGAAGTGCGGATCCTCCAGGGCCTGATGATCGGCCTGATCCTGCTCATCGCCCTGCTGATCGATACCCTGCAACGGCGCCTGGCAGGCACCCTGAGCAGCCTCGCGCCGGCCCTGTCGCGCTGGGCCGAGGGCGACTTCGCCCACACCATCGAGCTGGGCAAGACCAACCGCGAACTGCACGACATCCAGGAGTCGCTGAACCGCCTGCGCCAGTACCTGGTTGAGCTGGTAGGCACCCTGCGCCACAACGCCGAGCAGGTGGCCGGCAGCAGCCACGCCCTGGCCGGCATGAGCAGCGCCCTGCACGACGGCGCCGAACGCCAGGCCGGCGACACCGCGCAGATCCGCGATGCCCTGGGCGAGCTGGAGGCGACCATCCAACAGGTGGCCGGCGATGCCAGCGCCGCCGCCGAGGCCAGCCACCACGCCGGGCGCGCGGTGGAACAGGGCCAGACGGTGATCGGCCAGAGCCTGTCCGGGCTGCGTTCGCTGGTCGACGAAGTGCAGGGCAACGCCCGCATGATCGAACAACTGGCCGAGGAGTCGGCCACCATCGGCGGCGTGCTCACGGTGATTCGCGCGATTGCCGAACAGACCAACCTGCTGGCCCTCAACGCCGCCATCGAAGCCGCCCGGGCTGGTGAAATGGGCCGGGGGTTTGCCGTGGTCGCCGACGAAGTGCGCTCGCTGGCCCAGCGCACCACCGGCGCCACTGGCGAGATCCAGGCGCTGATCGACCGCCTGCAGCAGGCCGCCCGCGACTCGGTGGACGGCATGCGCACCCAGCTGGAGCATGCCGAGGCCACCGCCAACCAGGCGCAATCGGCTGATGGCGCGCTGGACGAGATCGTCAGCGCCATCCGCACCATTGCCGACACCGCCGTGCGGATTGCCGATGTGACCGCGCAACAGACCGGCGCGGTGAGCGAGATTCGCGGGCACAGTGAGCGGATTCACGAGCTGGGCGAGGACAACCTGCAGCGTATTGGTGAAGGGCGCGAGCAGGGGGAGCAGTTGCTCAAGCTGGGCGGGGAGTTGAACACCGCGGTACGCGCGTTCAGGCTCTGAACGCATCGCGGGGCAAGCCCGCTCCCACGTCCTCGTGGGAGCGGGCTTGCCCCGCGATGGCCCATAGCCGCGCCAACTCCGCTATGATGCCCGCCAAGTTCCACCTCGCGAGTCCGCCATGCGCCGCCTGTTTTTCCTGCTATTCCTGCTGCTGGCCAGCCCCGCCTTCGCCAGCGGCCTGCTCGACAACCGCCCCAGCGCCACCCTCGGCGCCGCCTCGCTGTCCAACAGCGCCGACTTCCTGCCGGTACACGAAGCCTTCAAGCTCAGCCTGGTGCAGGCCGACGCGCAAACCATCAAGCTGCGCTTCGTCGCCACCGACGGCTACTACCTGTACCGCCACCGCTTCCAGTTCCGCACCGAGCCTGCAGACATCGCGCTGGGCGCACCGAACATCCCCAAGGGCGAGGCCAAGCACGACGAGTTCTTCGGCGACGTCGAGGTGTACCACGGCGTACTGGACATCGAGCTGCCACGCACCGATCAACGCGCCTTCACCCTGCTGGTGGGCTACCAGGGCTGCGCCGACAAGGGCCTGTGCTACCCGCCGGAAACCGAACGGCTGAGCATCGAGGGCGAAGGCGGCGCGCTGCCGGCCACCGCTGAAACCGGCTGGAACTGGAAGTCCCTGGCGCTGTTCTTCCTCGCGGGCCTTGGCCTGACCTTCACTCCCTGCGTGCTGCCGATGCTGCCGATCCTGTCCGGAGTGGTGCTGCGCGGCCAGGTCGGCGGCCTGCGTGGCCTGTCGCTGTCGCTGGCGTATGTGCTGCCGATGGCGGCCAGTTTCGCCGTGCTGGGGGCGCTGATGGGCCTGTTCGGCGCCGGCCTCAACCTGCAGGCACGTCTGCAGTCGGCCTGGGTGCTGGTGCCGTTCGCCGGGTTCTTCGTGTTGTTCGCCCTGGCCATGTTCGGCCTGTTCGAGATCAAGCTGCCACAGGCGCTGGGCAACCGCCTGGAGAAGGTCGCCAACCACACCCGAGGCGGCTCGCTGCTGGGTGCGGCGGTGCTGGGCGTGCTGTCGAGCCTGCTGGTTTCACCTTGTGTTTCGGCGCCGTTGGCCGGTGCGCTGCTGTACATCAGCGCCAGCGGCGACGCCGTGGGTGGCGCGCTGAAACTGTTCGCCCTGGGCCTGGGCATGGGCGCCCCGCTGCTGCTGGTGGCCACCGGCGGCGCGGCCTGGCTGCCGAAAAGCGGCCCGTGGATGAACACCGTCAAGAACGCCATTGGCGTACTGCTGCTGGGCCTGGCCATCGGCCTGCTCAGCCGCGTGCTGCCGGGGCCGCTGACCCTGCTGCTGGTCGGCCTGCTGGCCGCTGGCGTGGCGCTGTTCCTTGGCGCCCTCGAGTTCGTGGTCAAGTCACCGCGCCAACGCCTGGCGCAGCTGCTCGGCCTGGTACTGCTGGTGTACGCACTGGCCTGCTGGTACGGCGCCCTGAGCGGCCAGGGCGACCCGCTGCGCCCGCTGCCAGCGCCGGTCGTGGCCACTGCCCCAACACAGGCCAAGGCCGATGCCTGGCAGACCCTCACCACCCCGGCCGCCCTCGACGCGGCCCTGGCCGAGGCCAAGGCCGCAGGCCAACCGGTGCTGCTCGACTGGTACGCCGACTGGTGCATCAGCTGCAAGGTGATCGAGCACGAAGTACTCAACGCCGAGCCTGTGGTCAAGCAATTGGGCGCGTTCCGCCTGCTGCGCTTCGATATCACCCAGAGCAACGCCGAACAGCGCGCCCTGCTCGACCGCTACCGCCTGTTCGGCCCGCCCGCGCTGATGTTTTTTGCGGCGAACGGCAGCGAAATGACCACTGATCGGGTGATCGGAGAGATAAACGCCGGCGATTTTGCGCAGATTTTGGCGCGCGTGCGTGGCCAACTCGGTCTATAACTTCCCGCGACCGGTGAAAAAACCGGTAACAAGTGACCAGAGTTAATCATCTGGTCACATACTTTGCGCGAATCTCGGTCATCGTGCTGGCTATTGCCGGGAACTGGACACTCATCGCTGCTTGCGGCATAGTCGCCGCGCTATGTCGAATTGCCCTACAAAACCAAGGAATCGCAGATGGCAACCCTACTGGTGCTGCACGGCCCCAACCTGAACCTGCTCGGCACCCGCGAACCGGGCCACTATGGCGCAGCCACGCTGGCGCAGATCAATCAGGACCTGGAGCAGCGCGCCCGCGCCGCCGGCCACCATCTGCAATACCTGCAGAGCAATGCCGAATATGAATTGATCGACCGTATCCACGCCGCGCGTAACGAAGGCGTGGACTTCATCCTGATCAATCCGGCCGCTTTCACCCACACCAGCGTCGCATTACGTGACGCATTGCTCGCGGTGAGCATCCCATTCATCGAAGTGCACTTGTCCAACGTGCACAAACGCGAGCCGTTCCGTCATCACTCCTACTTCTCCGATGTTGCCGTAGGGGTGATCTGCGGCCTGGGCGCCACCGGTTACCGGCTGGCCCTGGAGTCTGCGCTGGAACACCTGGCTGCCAACGCACAGCCCTGATGACACAAGGCCTTGGCCCACCGGCCAAGGCTCAGATGAAACGTTTTCGACACGTTTTCAAATTAAGTCCCCGACCGAACCTTGGGAGTTGCTGATTAATGGATATCCGTAAAGTCAAAAAGCTGATCGAACTGCTGGAAGAGTCCGGCATCGACGAACTGGAGATCAAGGAAGGCGAAGAGTCCGTTCGCATCAGCCGTAACAGCAAGACTCCGGCCGCTCAACAGTACTACGCACCTGCTCCGGTAGCCGCGCCTGTCGCCGCCCCGGTTGCCGCTGCTGCTGCCCCGGCTGCCGAAGCCGCTGCTGGCGCCCCGGCCCTGAAAGGCACCGTGGTGCGCTCGCCGATGGTCGGCACCTTCTACCGCAAGCCTTCGCCGACCTCGCCGAACTACGCCGAAGTGGGCCAGACCGTGAAGAAGGGCGACACCCTGTGCATCGTCGAAGCCATGAAGATGATGAACCACATCGAATGCGAAATCGGCGGTGTGATCGACGCCATCCTGGTAGAAGACGGTCAGCCGGTTGAATACGACCAGCCGCTGTTCACCATCGTTTGAACCGCGGAGAGCCAACGATGTCTGGGAAGCTCGAAAAAGTCCTGATCGCCAACCGCGGGGAAATTGCCCTGCGGATCCTGCGTGCCTGTAAAGAGCTGGGTATCAAGACCGTCGCCGTCTACTCCAAGGCCGACAAGGAACTGATGCACCTGGGTCTGGCGGACGAGACGGTCTGCATCGGCCCGGCGCCGTCCAAGGAATCCTACCTGCACATCCCGGCGATCATCGCCGCTGCTGAAGTGACAGGCGCCACTGCCATCCACCCGGGTTACGGCTTCCTCGCGGAAAACGCCGACTTCGCCGAGCAGGTGGAAAACTCCGGCTACATCTTCATCGGCCCGAAAGCCGACACCATCCGCCTGATGGGCGACAAAGTGTCGGCCAAGGACGCCATGATCAAGTCGGGCGTGCCGACCGTTCCGGGCTCCGACGGCCCGCTGCCGGAAGACGAAGAAACCGCGCTGGCAATCGCCCGCGAGGTGGGTTACCCGGTGATCATCAAGGCCGCCGGTGGCGGTGGTGGTCGCGGCATGCGCGTGGTGCACAAGGAAGAAGACCTGATCGAATCGGCCAAGCTGACCCGCACCGAAGCCGGTGCTGCGTTCGGCAACCCGATGGTCTACCTGGAGAAGTTCCTGACCAACCCACGTCACGTGGAAGTGCAGGTACTGTCCGACGGCCAGGGCAACGCCGTGCACCTGGGCGACCGTGACTGCTCGCTGCAGCGCCGTCACCAGAAAGTTCTCGAAGAAGCGCCGGCCCCGGGCATCGACGAGAAGGCCCGCCAGGAAGTGTTCAAGCGTTGCGTCGACGCGTGCATCGAGATCGGCTACCGCGGTGCCGGTACCTTCGAGTTCCTGTACGAGAACGGCCGCTTCTACTTCATCGAGATGAACACCCGCGTCCAGGTCGAGCACCCGGTTTCGGAAATGGTCACCGGCATCGACATCGTCAAGGAGATGCTCAGCATCGCCGCTGGCAACAAGCTGTCGTTCCGCCAGGAAGACGTGGTGATCCGTGGTCACTCGCTGGAGTGCCGGATCAACGCCGAAGACCCGAAGAAGTTCATCCCGAGCCCAGGCACGGTCAAGCATTTCCACGCCCCGGGTGGCAACGGCGTTCGCGTCGATTCGCACCTGTACAGCGGTTATTCGGTTCCGCCGAACTACGACTCGCTGATCGGCAAGCTGATCACCTACGGCAAGGACCGCGACGAAGCCATGGCGCGCATGCGCAATGCCCTGGACGAGATCGTCGTCGACGGCATCAAGACCAACATCCCGCTGCACCGCGACCTGGTGCGTGATGAAGGTTTCTGCAAAGGCGGCGTCAACATCCACTACCTCGAGCACAAACTGGCCCACCAGGAGTGATCGCGTTAGCGAGATGAAAGAACCCCGGCCCAGTGCCGGGGTTTTTTATTGCCTGCCAGCGGTTCGCCGATCCCTGCAGGAGCGGCCTTGTGCCTTAGCCCTTCATCCGCGGCATCTCGATCCGGTGCTCATGCACGCGTCGATACAGGGTCGCCCGCGATATCCCCAGCGCCCGCGCCGCATCGGCCGGTTTCCAGCGATGACGGATCAGTGCATCCAGCAGCAACTGCCGGGCCGGGCAAGACGCGCCGCCTTCAGCCGAATCAACCGCGTCACCGCGCACCTCTTGCGGCAGGTCCTGCAATTGCAACTCCCCGCCCTCACTCACCGCACAGGCATAGCGCAACACCTGCCGCAGCTGGCGCAAATTGCCCGGCCAGCGATACACCAGCAATGCCTCCAGGGCCGCGTCCGCCAACAGCACCTCGACCCCGCAGGCCGCCGCCTCCTCGCCCAGCAACTGGTGGATCAACCCCAGCCGGTCATCGCGCTCGCGCAGCGGCGGCAATTCGAAACGGGCGTTGGCCAGGCGGAAGTACAGATCCTCACGGAAACGCCCCTCAGCGACCATCGCCGCCAGGTCACGGTGGGTGGCGCAGATCACCTGGATATCCACACGCTCGCGCCGCGCCGCGCCCAGCGGCGCCACCTCGCCTTCGGCCAGTACCCGCAGCAGGCGGGTCTGCAGGTGCAGCGGCATGTCGCCGATCTCGTCGAGGAACAGCGTGCCGCCATTGGCCTGCTGCAACAGGCCCTGCATGCCTTTGGCCGAGGCGCCGGTGAAGGCGCCGGCGACATAACCGAACAGTTCGCTCTCGATCAGGCTCTCGGGGATGGCCGCACAGTTGAGGGTGACGAAAGGCCCCTCGCGGCGCTGGCTCTGCTGGTGCAGCTGGCGAGCGAACACCTCCTTGCCGGCGCCGGTTTCGCCCTGTACCAGCACCGCCAGGTTGCAGTCCTTGACCCGCGTGGCCAGGCGCAGGTGCTGTTCGATGCGCGCATCCTGCGCCTGGCGCACGGGCTGCGCGCGCCCACGCCGTTGCGGCGCGCTGACCCGCCCATAAAGCCCACCCCAGCCCGGCAGGCGCTGGGCTGAAGCATCATGGGCGCGGCGCAACTGGTCCAGGTCGAACAACTCGCCGATATGCTCAGGCAACCGCCCGTCACGTTCCAGCAGACGCTGGCGGGCCAGGCTGTTGAGCGCCTGCAGGCGGCCATCGCTATCCCAGGCCAGCAGGTAGTCCGGCTGGCTCTCGACGTAGCCCGGCGTGCCATGGGCGCGCATCACCCAATGGCCCTGCACGCTGTGCATGAAGAAGGCGTTCTCGATCTCCCGTGCGGTCTGCTCGACCAGTTGGCGGATCAGGTGCTGGCTGCGCCGGTCATCCGGCGATTGCAACGCCGACACGTCCACCACCCCAAGCAGCTCGCCGGCCGGGTCGAACACCGGCGCCGCGGTGCAGGTCAGGCCAATGAACGCGGCGCGAAAGTGATCGCGCTTGTGCACCGTGACCGGCGCCTTGCTGGTCAGCACCGCCGCCACCCCACAGGTGCCCTCCTCGCCTTCCGACCAGCAGGTGCCCAGGTACAGCCCGGCCTTGCGGCAGTCGTTGCGGATCGCCGCCTCGACCCGGTAATCGATGGTGCGGCCCTGGGCATCGGTGAGCAGCACGCAGTAGTCGGCGCCACGCACCCGCTCATGCAGGCGTGCGACGGCATCGCTGGCGATGCGCAGGAACAGTTCGGCGCGCTCGCGGCATTCGTTGAGCAGGCTTTGCGAAAGGATGCGCGGGCCCTGCTGGGAGGCAGGGTCGAGGCGGTACAGCTCCATGGAACGGCGCCACGAGTCGAGGATCAGCGGCGGCACCGGCGCCTGGGGCAGGCGTTCGGCGTTCTTCAGCACCCGGCTGACGCAGTCGACATGGGCTTTGGAGTTCGCGGCAAGCATTGGGGCCCTCCGGTTCTCATTGTTCTTGTCGTTGTGCGGCCATTAAGCGCCAGCGCGGATACCCCGACAAGCGCTGTGTGATTGCCGGCCCACCTGAGACGCAGCGTCTCAGCGTCTCGCCCAGGCCCGCCCGGCCTGGCACCGGGCGTCTCGCCAAGGGCCTTCGCCAGGGCCCGTCAGCAGCGGCGCAAGCGCTCTGCTGCGGCACTCCCAGCGCCTTTGCAGAAACCTGGCACCGCGCTTGCTCCTGCCCTGGCAAACAACAATTCGAGGTGCGCCATGCCGCAACCCGCCGCTACCGTAGGGATCATCGCCAACCCTGCCTCCGGCCGTGACCTGCGCCGTCTGACCGCCAGCGCCGGGCTGTACTCCAGCACCGACAAGGCCTCGGCGATCCAGCGCCTGCTGGCTGCCTTCGGTGCCTGCGGTATCGCAGGGGTGCTGCTGCCCACCGACATGACCGGCATCGCCGCCGCCGTGCTCAAGGCCAGCCAGGGCCCCGTTGCCCGCGAGCAGCACTGGCCAGCCCTGCAACTGCTCGACCTGCCACTGACCCAGACCGTGGCCGACACCCGCCTGGCTGCCCGGCGCATGGTCGAGGCCGGCGTGGCGATGATCGCCGTGCTCGGCGGCGACGGTACCCACAAGGCGGTGGCCGCCGAGGCCGGCGACGTACCGCTGCTGACGCTGTCCACCGGCACCAACAACGCCTTCCCCGAACTGCGTGAAGCCACCAGCGCCGGGCTGGCCGGTGGCCTGCTGGCCAGCGGGCGCATCCCGCCGAGCCTCGGCCTGCGCCGCAACAAACGGCTGCTGGTGAAGGTGCCCGAGCAGGGCCTGTGCGAATGGGCGCTGGTCGAGGTCGCCGTGTCGCCGCAGCCTTTCATCGGCGCCCGCGCCCTGAGCCGCAGCGATGACCTGGCCGAGGTCTTTGCCTGCTTCGCCGAACCCCACGCCATCGGCCTGTCCGCCCTGTGCGGGCTGTGGCAGCCGGTCTCGCGCCAGGCCCCGCACGGCGCCTGGGTACGCCTTGACGCCAGTGCCGACCAGGCCCTGCTCGCACCACTGGCCCCAGGCCTGCTGCAAGGCTGCGGGATCAGCGCCAGCGGCACGCTCATGCCCGGCATCCCTCAGCGCCTGAGCCTGGCCAGCGGCACCCTGGCCCTGGACGGCGAGCGCGAGATCGAGTTCGCCGCCCACGACACCCCGACCATCACCCTCGACGCCCAGGG
This sequence comes from Pseudomonas oryziphila, assembly GCF_003940825.1. Classification (NCBI taxonomy): domain Bacteria; kingdom Pseudomonadati; phylum Pseudomonadota; class Gammaproteobacteria; order Pseudomonadales; family Pseudomonadaceae; genus Pseudomonas; species Pseudomonas oryziphila. Next base: position 5,375,228 of record NZ_CP034338.1, read on the forward strand.
CCCGCTGACCGTGGACGTCGAAGCCGTGCTCGCGCATGCCGCCCGTCATCACCTGCTGGCGGTCCCGCGCGGCCACCGGCTGCACCCTGCAACCCCGTGTTGAGACAACCCTGGAGAACAACAAGATGTCCAATCAGCTCAGTTCGCAACAGCTGCTGCATGCCTATGAAGTGATGCGCACCATCCGCGCCTTCGAAGAACGCCTGCACGTGGAGTTCGCCACCGGCGAGATCCCTGGCTTCGTCCACCTTTATGCCGGCGAAGAAGCCTCCGCCGCCGGGGTCATGGCCCACCTGCGCGACAGCGACTGCATCGCCTCCACCCACCGTGGCCATGGCCACTGCATCGCCAAGGGCGTCGACGTGTACGGGATGATGGCCGAGATCTACGGCAAGAAGACCGGCGTGTGCGGCGGCAAGGGCGGCTCGATGCACATCGCCGACCTGGAGAAAGGCATGCTCGGTGCCAATGGCATTGTCGGTGCCGGCGCGCCCCTGGTGGCCGGCGCCGCCCTGGCGGCCAAGCTCAAGGGCCGCGACGATGTATCGATCGCCTTCTTCGGCGATGGCGCCTCCAACGAGGGTGCCGTGTTCGAGGCGATGAACCTGGCCTCGATCATGAACCTGCCGTGCATCTTCGTCGCCGAGAACAACGGCTACGCCGAGGCCACCGCCTCGACCTGGTCGGTGGCCTGCGACCATATCGCCGACCGCGCCGCCGGCTTCGGCATGCCGGGCGTGACCATCGACGGCTTCGACTTCTTCGCCGTGCACGAAGCCGCCGGCGCCGCCATCGAACGCGCCCGCGCAGGCCAGGGGCCGTCGCTGATCGAGGTCAAGCTCAGCCGCTACTACGGCCATTTCGAAGGCGACGCCCAGACCTACCGCGCCCCGGACGAGGTGAAGAACCTGCGCGAGCAGCGCGACTGCCTGCTGCAGTTTCGCAACAAGACCACCCGCGCCGGCCTGCTCAGCCCGGAACAGCTCGACGCCATCGACGCCCGTGTCGCCGACCTGATCGAGGACGCCGTGCAGCGCGCCAAGTCCGACCCCAAGCCACAGCCCGCCGACCTGCTCACCGACGTCTACGTCAGCTACCCCTGAGCCCGGATTACAAGAACAAGAAGGAGCACCACCATGGCAAGAAAGATCAGCTACCAGCAGGCCATCAACGAAGCGCTGGCCCAGGAAATGCGCCGTGACAGCACGGTGTTCATCATCGGCGAGGACGTCGCCGGCGGCGCCGGTGCACCCGGCGAGGACGATGCCTGGGGCGGCGTGCTCGGCGTCACCAAGGGCCTGTACCACCAGTTCCCCGGCCGCGTGCTCGATGCACCGCTGTCGGAGATCGGCTATGTCGGGGCGGCCGTGGGCGCCGCCACCCAGGGCCTGCGACCGGTGTGCGAACTGATGTTCGTCGACTTCGCCGGCTGCTGCCTGGACCAGATCCTCAACCAGGCCGCCAAGTTCCGCTACATGTTCGGCGGCAAGGCGGTCACCCCGCTGGTGATGCGCACCATGTACGGCGCCGGCCTGCGCGCCGCCGCCCAGCACTCGCAGATGCTCACCTCGCTATGGACCCATATCCCCGGCCTGAAGGTGGTGTGCCCGGCGACGCCGTACGACGCCAAGGGCCTGCTGATCCAGGCGATCCGCGACAACGATCCGGTGATCTTCTGCGAGCACAAGTTGCTGTACAGCATGCAGGGCGAGGTGCCGGAAGAGGTCTACACGGTGCCGTTCGGCGAGGCCAACTTCGTCCGCGACGGCGACGACATCACTCTGGTGACCTACGGGCGCATGGTCCATGTGGCGCTGGAGGCGGCCAACAACCTGGCGCGCCAGGGCATCGACTGCGAAGTGCTGGACCTGCGCACCACCAGCCCATTGGATGAAGACAGCATCCTGGAAAGCGTCGAGAAGACCGGGCGCCTGGTGGTGATCGACGAAGCCAACCCACGCTGCTCGATGGCCACCGATATCAGTGCACTGGTGGCGCAGAAAGCGTTCGGCGCCCTCAAGGGCCCGATCGAGATGGTCACCGCGCCGCACACCCCGGTGCCGTTCTCCGACGCCCTGGAAGACCTGTACATCCCCGATGCGGCGAAGGTCGAGGCCGCCGTGCGCAAAGTGATCGAAGCTGCAAGGAGCGCCGCATGAGCCAGATCCACACACTGACCATGCCCAAGTGGGGCCTGTCGATGACCGAGGGCCGGGTGGACACCTGGCTCAAGCAGCAAGGCGATGAAATCCACAAGGGCGACGAAGTGCTGGACGTCGAGACCGACAAGATCAGCAGCAGCGTCGAAGCCCCGTTCAGCGGCGTATTGCGCCGGCTGGTGGCGCAGCCCGACGAAACCCTGCCGGTGGGCGCGCTGCTGGCAGTGGTGGTCGAAGGTGAAGCCGAAGAAGCCGAGATCGACGCCGTGGTGCAACGCTTCCAGGCCGAGTTCGTCGCCGAGGGCGGTGCTGAGCAAGCCCAGGGGCCGACGCCGCAGAAGGCCGAAGTGAACGGGCGCCTGCTGCGCTGGTTCGAGCTGGGCGAAGGCGGCACGCCGCTGGTGCTGGTGCACGGGTTCGGCGGCGACCTCAACAACTGGCTGTTCAACCACCCGGCATTGGCCGCCGAGCGGCGGGTCATCGCCCTCGACCTGCCCGGCCATGGCGAGTCGGCCAAGGCCCTGCAACAGGGCGATCTGGATGAGCTGAGCGACGCGGTGCTGGCCCTGCTCGACCACCTGGACATACCCCGTGCGCACCTGGCCGGCCACTCCATGGGCGGCGCGGTCAGCCTCAACCTCGCCCGCCGGGCGCCCCAGCGCGTGGCCAGCCTGAGCCTGATCGCCAGCGCCGGGCTCGGCGAGGCCATCAATGGCCAGTACCTGCAAGGCTTCGTCGCCGCCGCCAACCGCAATGCGCTGAAGGGGCCGATGAGCCTGCTGTTCGCCGACCCGGGGCTGGTCACCCGGCAACTGCTCGAAGACATGCTCAAGTTCAAGCGCCTGGAGGGCGTCGACAGCGCACTGCAGCAACTGTCGGCTGCCCTGGCCGACGGCGACCGGCAGCGCCACGACCTGCGCGCCGTGCTCGGCCAGCACCCGGCGCTGGTGCTGTGGGGCGCCGCCGACGCGATCATCCCGGCCAGCCATGCAGATAGCCTGGACGCCGAGGTGCAGGTGATCCCGGCAGTCGGCCACATGGTGCAGATGGAAGCCGCCGAGCAGGTCAACCAGCAGCTGCTGGCCTTCCTGCGCAAGCACTGACCCTTTTACGTGAGCCTGGAGAACAACAATGAACGACCTGAGCCACACCCATATGCGCGCCGCCGTCTGGCATGGCCGCCACGATATCCGCGTCGAACAGGTGCCGCTGCCCGCCGACCCGCCGCCCGGCTGGGTGCAGATCAAGGTGGACTGGTGCGGCATCTGCGGCTCGGACCTGCACGAGTACGTCGCCGGCCCCGTGTTCATCCCGGTCGAGGCGCCGCACCCACTGACCGGCATCCAGGGTCAGTGCATCCTCGGCCACGAGTTCTGCGGCGAGATCGTCCAGCTCGGGGATGGCGTGCAGGGCTACGCCGTGGGTGACCCGGTGGCGGCGGATGCCTGCCAGCACTGCGGCACTTGCTACTACTGCACCCACGGCCTGTACAACATCTGCGAGCAGCTGGCCTTCACCGGGCTGATGAACAACGGCGCCTTCGCCGAACGGGTCAACGTGCCGGCCAACCTGCTGTACAAGCTGCCCGAGGGCTTCCCGCGCGAGGCAGGGGCGCTGATCGAGCCGCTGGCGGTGGGCATGCACGCGGTGAAGAAGGCCGGCAGCCTGCTGGGGCAGAACGTGGTGGTGGTCGGTGCCGGCACCATCGGCCTGTGCACCATCATGTGCGCCAAGGCCGCCGGCGCGGCGCAGGTGATCGCCCTGGAAATGTCCTCGGCGCGCAAGGCCAAGGCGCTGGAAGTGGGAGCCAGCAGCGTGCTCGACCCCAGCCAGTGCGACGCCCTGGCCGAGATCCGCGCACTGACCGGCGGGCTGGGGGCCGATGTGAGTTTCGAGTGCATCGGCAACAAGCACACCGCCAAGCTGGCCATCGACACGATTCGCAAGGCCGGCAAGTGCGTGCTGGTGGGCATTTTCGAAGAACCCAGCGAATTCAACTTCTTCGAACTGGTGGCCACCGAGAAACAGGTGCTCGGCGCGCTGGCCTACAACGGCGAGTTCGCCGACGTGATCGCCTTCATCAATGACGGGCGCCTGGATATCCGGCCGCTGGTGACCGGGCGTATCGGGCTGGAGCAGATCGTCGAGCTGGGCTTCGAGGAGTTGGTCAACAACAAGGAGCACAACGTGAAGATCATCGTTTCGCCGGGCGCGTCGTGAGTGGTGAAAGGGCCCAGGCGCCAAAACCGATCGGTTAAGCGGCTTGCGGCCCTTTCGCTGGCAAGCCAGCTCCCACAGGGACAGCGCATGCCTTCAGGCCTTGCGCGCCCTTTGTAGGAGCGGCCTTGTGCCGCGAAAGGGCCGCAAAGCGGCCCCAGGATTTCAGCGTGAAAGCAGAAGTCGCCGGGGCTGCTCTGCAGCCCTTTCGCGGCACAAGGTCGCTCCTACAGCGGACGTGCAAGTTCATAGAGCGGGGGCTGGCTTGCCAGCGACTGGCTGCGCAGCAGCGCCCGGCTACTGCTGCCAGGCCAGCAGGAGCGAGGCTGCCTGCTCGGACCAAGCCTGCTGGTAAGCCTGGATATACCCCTGCAGGGCATCACCCGCATGACCTTGCTCCAGCAGTGCCTGCAGGTCCATCACATGATCGAACAGCACATCGCGCAGGCGCTGCACATAAAGCGTCGAATCTACCAGGTCGGCGGGGCGTCGCGACCAGTGGCGCCGCAGAGCGTCGTCATAGGCAGTGATAAAACGCACACTGACACTCTCAATCACGATTTCCACGCTTTCATGCTGGCTTTCCGGCACCTGCTCTCGCCATGGCTGCTCGGCGTCTGCCTCAGTCTCCGCAAACAACCCGCTGGCGCGCATGACCGAGGCCTGGTAAAGCGCCGACAGCAGCTCCGGGGTGAACGCCACTTCGGGCACCAGAAACTGGAATTCGACTGCAATCTGCTCTTCGATCACCGCCTGCAGCGACATCTGCGTGGCCAGACGCTCTTCGACAATTTCGCCCCATTGAGTCATCCGCGCGTCCAGTGTTTCGTTGCTCATCATCGGTACCTCACAGTGAATATGCCTGCAGTCTGACGCTGACCAGAGACCGATCCGCGGTATCTATTGCTATGCCCCGCTCGCCGCCTCACTCCCTTTTAGCGCCCGCCTGACGTAAACTGGCGCCCTTTCGCGCAGCCTCGGGCTGCCCCTGTCGATTTACCAAAGGTGCCCGCCATGCCCTGGCTGCAAGTACGCCTGGCCATCAGCCCGGAACAAGCCGAAACCTACGAAGACGCCCTGCTGGAAGTGGGTGCTGTGTCGGTGACCTTCATGGACGCCGAAGACCAGCCGATCTTCGAACCGGACCTCAACACCACCCCGCTGTGGTCGCACACCCACCTGCTGGCACTGTTCGAGGCCGATACCCAGCCCGACGCGGTATTCGCTCACCTGGCCCTGCTGACCGGCGCCGCACTGCCCGAGCACCAGGCCGAGGTGATCGAGGACCAGGACTGGGAGCGCAGCTGGATGGACGGTTTCCAGCCCATGCGCTTCGGCCAGCGCCTGTGGATCGTGCCGAGCTGGCACGAGGCGCCGGAAAAGGACGCGGTCAACCTGCTGCTCGACCCGGGCCTGGCGTTCGGCACCGGCACCCACCCGACCACTGCACTGTGCCTGGAATGGCTGGACGGCCAACAGCTGCAAGGCACCCAGGTGCTGGACTTCGGCTGCGGCTCGGGCATCCTCGCCATCGCCGCGCTGCTGCTCGGCGCCCGTGAAGCGGTCGGCACCGACATCGACGTGCAGGCGCTGGAAGCCTCGCGCGACAATGCCCAGCGCAATGGCATCGCCGACGACAGGTTCCCCCTGTACCTGCCCGAGCACATGCCGGCCATGCAGGCCGACGTGCTGGTCGCCAACATCCTGGCCGGCCCGCTGGTGGCGCTGGCGCCGCAACTGTCCGGCCTGGTACGCCCCGGCGGCCTGCTGGCGCTGTCGGGCATCCTTGCCGAACAGGGTGAGGAAGTGGCCGCGGCCTACGCCGCCGACTTCGATCTGGACCCTATTGCCGTGCGCGACGGCTGGGTACGGATCAGTGGTCGCCGCCGCTAACCGCGCCTAGACTCAACACCTGCACAGCCCCCCGGATCGCCGCATGACCGACAGTTTCGTCACCCAGTGCCCACATTGCCAGACCAGCTTTCGCGTCACCCATCACCAGTTGAGCGTGGCGCGTGGCGTGGTGCGCTGCGGCAACTGCCTGCAGGTGTTCAACGCCGCCAAGCAGTTGCTGGAGCAAAATCGCGCGGCGACGGGGCAGCCGGCAACTCCGGCCGCCGAGCCTGAGCAGGCGCCCGAGCCGGTCGTGGCACAGGTCGTGGCACAGGTCGTGGCACCGGCCATAGAGCCGGTGCCGCCGGTCAAGCAGGACTGGGCCAGCACCGCCGAGGCGCTGGAAGACTTCGACCTCGATCAGGAGCTGGCTCGCCTGGAACGGCGTAGCCCCGGCGACCGGCGGGCCGCCACACCAGCACCCACCTTGCATGCCAGCCGTGACGAGCACGGCATCGACGAACACAGCGACGAGCCATTCGGCACCGCCACCGACGACCCTGTCGAGCCCCTGGCGCAGCACACCGAGGCGCCGGTACTGGTCGAACAGGAGCCGCTGGACCTGGAGCCGGCTGCCGACGAACGCACAGAACCGACCCTGGGCAGCGCCGAGCTCGACCTCGGCGACGAACCAGCCGTCAGCCACCCAGCACAGGATGATGACCTCGACGCGCCGGTCGAGCGCTTGTCCAGCCGCGACGAGCCGCTCCCCGAGCCAGGCCTGTCGGCACTGGACGACGACCTGCGCAGCGAACGCCTGTCGGCCCGCGATGCGGACGAACTGGACGAACAGCCCGACGAGCGTGTGGAGCCGAGCCTGGCGCTCAAACCCGAGCGCACGCGCAAGGAACCGCTGGTCGATGTGGTCGACGACCCCTTGCAACTGGGCTGGGAAAAGCCCGCCCCGAACTGGGGCAAGCGCCTGTTGTGGGGGCTGCTGACGCTGCTGGCGGCCGGTTTGCTGGCATTCCAGTACATCTGGTACCACTTCGACGAAATGGCTCGCCAGGACCAGTACCGCCCGTGGTTCCAACAGCTGTGCCCGATGGTCGGCTGCCAGGTGCCGACCCGCGTCGACATTTCGCGGATCAAGAGCAGCAACCTGGTGGTGCGCAGCCACCCTGACTTCAAAGGCGCGCTGATCGTCGATGCGATCATCTACAACCGCGCCCCCTTCGCCCAACCTTTCCCGCTGCTGGAGCTGCGTTTCGCCGACCTCAATGGCCAGCTGATCGCCAGCCGACGCTTCAAGCCCAGCGAGTACCTGTCGGGGGAGCTGGCCGGCCGTGGCGAGATGCCCAGCCAGACACCGATCCACATCGCCCTGGACATCCTCGACCCGGGGCCCAAGGCGGTGAACTACAGCCTGAGCTTCCGCTCGCCGGAGTGAAGCAGCTGCAAGCTTCAAGCTGAAAGCTTCAAGAAAAAGCCGATCGGCATCTGTCTTGCAGCTTGAAGCTTGCCGCTTGAAGTTGCCGTCCGTTGTTCAGATTTTATCCAAATCCTTCTTTATCCGGTCATCGAGAGCGGGTATTATGCCCACCCTTTTTCGACTCCAATGATTCGGCCCCACAACAGGGAACACCTATGTCGGCGGTACGCATCGGCCCATACACACTGCACAACAACCTGATCCTTGCGCCAATGGCCGGGGTCACGGACCAACCTTTCCGTACGCTGTGCAAACGCCTGGGGGCGGGCATGGTGGTGTCGGAAATGGTGTCCAGCGACATGAGCCTGTGGAATAGCCGCAAGTCGAGCCTGCGCCGCATCCACGAAGGCGATCCCGAGCCGCGCTCGGTACAGATCGCCGGTGGTGACGCGCAGATGATGGCAGCCGCTGCACGGGCCAACGTCGAAGCTGGCGCCCAGATCATCGACATCAACATGGGTTGCCCGGCGAAAAAAGTCTGCAACAAGGCCGCCGGCTCTGCTTTATTGAGAGACGAAGCCCTGGTCAGCGAGATCCTCCACGCCGTGGTCGGCGCTGTCGAGGTGCCGGTGACCCTGAAGATCCGCACCGGCTGGGACCGGGCGAACAAGAACGGCCTGAACGTGGCGAAGATCGCCGAACAGGCCGGCATCCAGGCGCTGGCGGTGCATGGCCGCACACGCGCCGACCTGTACACCGGTGACGCCGAGTACGACACCATCGCCGCGATCAAGCAGGCGGTGTCGATCCCGGTATTCGCCAACGGCGACATCACCTCGCCGGAAAAGGCCCGGGCGGTGCTGGACGCCACCGGGGTCGACGGCCTGCTGATCGGCCGTGCCGCCCAAGGGCGGCCGTGGATTTTCCGCGAGATCGAGCATTACCTGCGCACTGGCGAGCACCTGCCCGCCCCTGCGCTGGACGAAGTGGAACGCATTCTGCTGGAACACCTGGCCGCGTTGCATGCCTTCTACGGCGATGTGATGGGCGTGCGGATCGCCCGCAAGCACGTTGGCTGGTACCTGGCAACCCGACCTGGCGGCAAGGAGTTCCGCAGCCAGTTCAACGCTTTGCAAGACACACAAGCGCAGTGCGCCAACGTTCAGGCTTATTTCGCCGAACGTCGACAGAGCCTTGGGACAGAGGACGAACAAGGGGTGGCCGCATGACGATGATGACCGAGACAATTGTGAGTGGAACAACGCCCGTGAGCGATAACGCCAACCTCAAGCAGCACCTGAACACGCCGAGCGAGGAGGGCCAGACCCTGCGCGACAGCGTCGAGAAGGCGCTGCACAACTACTTCGCCCACCTGGAAGGCGCTACCGTCACGGACGTGTACAACCTGGTGCTCTCCGAAGTCGAGGCGCCCCTGCTCGAAAGCGTGATGAACTACGTCAAGGGCAACCAGACCAAGGCCAGCGAGATGCTCGGGCTCAACCGAGGCACGCTGCGCAAGAAACTCAAGCAGTACGATCTGTTGTAAGGCCAGAACCCCAACCAAAAAGGCGCTCGTAACGAGGCGCCTTTTTTGCTGACTCCACCGCGTTATGGAATCTGAAATGACCGACCAGACTACCCGCCTGCCGATCCGCCGCGCTTTGATCAGCGTCTCCGACAAGACCGGGATCCTCGAATTTGCCCGTGAGCTGCAACAGCTCGGTGTCGAGATCCTGTCCACCGGCGGCACCTACAAGCTGCTCAAGGACAACGGCGTCAACGCGGTGGAAGTGGCCGACTACACCGGCTTCGCCGAAATGATGGATGGCCGGGTCAAGACCCTGCATCCGAAGATCCACGGCGGCATCCTCGGCCGTCGCGGCACCGACGACGCCATCATGAACGAGCACGGCATCAAGCCGATCGACCTGGTCGCGGTCAACCTGTACCCGTTCGAAGCCACCATCAGCAAGCCGGGTTGCGACCTGCCGACTGCCATCGAGAACATCGACATCGGCGGCCCGACCATGGTCCGTTCGGCAGCCAAGAACCACAAAGACGTGGCCATCGTGGTCAACGCCAGCGACTACGCCGGTATCGTCGAAGGCCTGAAGGCCGGCGGCCTGACCTACGCCCAGCGCTTCGACCTGATGCTCAAGGCGTTCGAGCACACCGCCGCCTATGACGGCATGATCGCCAACTACATGGGCAGCATCGACCAGACCCAGGACACCCTGTCCACCGAAGGCCGCAGCGAGTTCCCGCGCACCTTCAACAGCCAGTTCGTCAAGGCCCAGGAAATGCGCTACGGCGAGAACCCGCACCAGAGCGCGGCGTTCTACGTTGAAGCGAAGAAAGGCGAAGCCAGCATCTCCAGCGCCATCCAGCTGCAAGGCAAGGAGCTGTCGTTCAACAACGTGGCCGACACCGACGCCGCGCTGGAATGCGTGAAGAGCTTCGTCAAGCCGGCCTGCGTCATCGTCAAGCACGCCAACCCGTGCGGCGTCGCGGTCGTGCCGGAAAACGAAGGCGGCATCCGCAAGGCCTACGACCTGGCCTACGCCACCGACACCGAATCGGCCTTCGGCGGCATCATCGCCTTCAACCGCGAGCTGGATGGCGAAACGGCGCAAGCCATCGTCGACCGCCAGTTCGTCGAAGTGATCATCGCCCCGAAAATCTCCCAGGCCGCCCGCGACGTGGTGGCCGCCAAGCAGAACGTACGCCTGCTGGAGTGCGGCGAGTGGCCAGCCGAGCGTGCCGCCGGTTGGGACTTCAAGCGCGTCAACGGTGGCCTGCTGGTGCAGAGCCGCGATATCGGCATGATCACTGCCGATGACCTGAAGATCGTCACCAAGCGTGCGCCGACCGAACAGGAAGTCCACGACCTGGTGTTTGCCTGGAAAGTGGCCAAGTTCGTCAAGTCCAACGCCATCGTCTACGCCAAGCAGCGCCAGACCATCGGTGTCGGCGCCGGCCAGATGAGCCGCGTCAACTCGGCGCGTATCGCGGCGATCAAGGCCGAACATGCTGGCCTGCAGGTACAGGGTGCGGTCATGGCCTCGGATGCGTTCTTCCCGTTCCGTGACGGCATCGACAACGCGGCTAAAGTGGGTATCAGCGCGGTTATCCAGCCGGGTGGCTCGATGCGCGATGCCGAAGTCATCGCCGCTGCCGACGAAGCCGGTATCGCGATGGTGTTCACCGGCATGCGCCACTTCCGCCACTGACAGCAGCGGCAAGCTTCAAGCTGCAGGTTGTAAGCAAGAGCAGTCCACACCAGCCTTGGCTTGCAGCGACAGCCACTAGAATCCCCAGGCTGCATGCATTGAGTAGCAAAGCGCGATCCGCTTTTTCTTGATGCTTGCAGCTTGCAGCTTCTCCGAAGGAGTCTGTAATGAAAGTTTTGATCATCGGCAGCGGCGGCCGTGAGCACGCCCTGGCCTGGAAAGTCGCCCAGGACCCACGGGTCGAGAAAGTCTTCGTGGCGCCAGGCAACGCCGGCACCGCCACCGAAGCCAAGTGCGAAAACGTCGCCATCGACGTGACCGCCCTGGAGCAACTGGCCGACTTCGCCGAAAAGAACGTTGACCTGACCATCGTCGGCCCAGAGGCCCCGCTGGTCATCGGCGTGGTCGACCTGTTCCGCAGCCGCGGCCTGGACTGCTTCGGTCCGACCAAGGGCGCTGCCCAGCTGGAAGGCTCCAAGGCCTTCACCAAGGACTTCCTGGCCCGCCACAAGATCCCGACCGCCGACTACCAGAACTTCACCGAGATCGAGCCGGCCCTGGCTTATCTGCGTGAAAAAGGCGCACCGATCGTGATCAAGGCCGACGGCCTGGCCGCCGGTAAAGGCGTGATCGTCGCCATGACCCTGCAGGAAGCCGAAGACGCCGTGCGCGACATGCTCGCCGGCAATGCCTTCGGTGAAGCCGGTTCGCGCGTGGTAATCGAAGAGTTCCTCGACGGCGAGGAAGCCAGCTTCATCGTCATGGTCGACGGCCACAACGTGCTGCCGATGGCCACCAGCCAGGACCACAAGCGTGTCGGCGACCAGGACACCGGCCCGAACACCGGCGGCATGGGCGCTTACTCCCCGGCCCCGGTGGTCACCGCCGACGTGCACCAGCGCGTGATGGACCAGGTGATCTGGCCGACCGTGCGCGGCATGGCCGAGGAAGGCAACGTCTACACCGGCTTCCTCTACGCGGGCCTGATGATCGACAAGGCGGGCAACCCCAAGGTCATCGAATTCAACTGCCGCTTCGGCGACCCGGAAACCCAGCCAGTCATGCTGCGCCTGGAGTCGAGCCTGGTGCTGCTGGTCGAAGCCGCCTTCGCCAAGGCCCTGGACAAAGTCGAAGCGCAGTGGGACCCGCGCCCGAGCCTGGGCGTGGTACTGGCTGCCGGTGGCTACCCGGGTGACTACGCCAAGGGCGCTGCGATCAGCGGCCTGGACGCTGCCGCCAAGCTCGAAGGCAAGGTGTTCCATGCCGGTACCGCGCTGAAGGATGGCCAAGTGGTCAGCGCCGGTGGCCGCGTACTCTGCGCCACCGCCATGGGTGATACCGTCGAGGCCGCCCAGCAACAGGCCTACCGCCTGGCCAAAGAGGTCAAGTGGGAAGGCAGCTTCTACCGCAACGACATCGGCTACCGGGCCATTGCTCGCGAGCGCGGTGAACACCAGCAGTGATGCTGTAGCCCTGGGCCGTTGCGCTCGGCCCTCGGCTCGTCGGCAAGGCCCCCGCAGGGCCTTGCCTTCGCCTTGGCGCGCCGCGCATAGTTGCTATCCGGCACATTAGCTAAGAAGGGATTTCGTCGTGCGTCGGCTTCGGATTGCCACAGCCCTGATCATCAGCCTGCTGACCCTGTTCTGCCTGCTCCCGGCTGCGGCCGAAGACGCCGGCGGCTGGTCGGTGCTGCTCGACGAACAGGCCAATCTGCAGCTTTCCGACGTACGCTCCGAGCGTTACCGCAACCAGTTCAGCCCCCTGCCGCTCGACGAACTGGACGCCGCCCTCCCCGACCAGGCCCTGTGGCTGCACTACCGCCTGGAACCCGGCGAGCAGGAGCAGTTGCTGCGCATCTTCGCCCCCGACCTGTCACGTATCGACCTCTACGCCCTCGAAGGCGGCAAGCTGCTGCGCCAGCTGCACCACGGGCGCCAGGGCGAGACCAGCACCTTGTCGATCAATGGCAGCGACCACGTGTTGCCACTGCCACGCAGCAGCCAGGCGGTGGATGTATACCTGCGGCTGGTGTCGGAACACCAGTTGCGCCCGGCCATCAGCCTGGAACCTGCCGCCGAGGCCGCATCCGACCAGCGCCAGCCGCTGCTGTTCGGCCTGTTGTTCGGTGGCCTGGTGATGCTGATCCTGCACAACCTGATCCGCTTCGCCTACAGCCGCTCCAGCACCACCCTGATCCTGGCGCTCTACCACGCCCTGATGCTGCTCAGCGCACTCATTCTGCTCAACCTCAGCGGCCCCTGGTGGCACCTGTGGTACAGCGCCCAGACCCCAGCCGCCTACCTGACCCTGATGCTGGCCGGGCTGTCCGGCCTCTACTTCACCCTGCATTTCTTCGCCCCCTGCAGCTCGACACGCATGAGCCGCCTGCTGCACGCAGAGATGCTGGTGGCCGCTGTCAGTGGCCTGGTGCTGCTGTTCGTCGACACCCTGCCGCTGAACCTGATGACCTACGCCCTGCTTGCCCTGGGTAGCCTGAGCATGCTGCTGGTCAGCAGCTATCACTGGTACAAGGGCTATGGCCCGGCGCGGCTGTTCGCCCTGGCCATGCTGGTGTACAACATCGGCGGCCTGGTGCTGCTGCCGGCACTGCTCGGCCTTACGCGCACCCCCACACCCTGGCTGCTGTGCATCCTGATGGTGCTGACTGTGGTCAGCGGCCTGCTGCTCAACCTGGCCGTCAGCGAGCGCCTGCGGCGCATCAGCGAGGAGCGCTTCCGCGCCAGCCGAGCCCTGGCCGCCAGCGATGCCGAGATCAACGCCAAGGCCGAGTTCCTGGCCAAGATCAGTCACGAGATCCGTACCCCCATGAACGGCGTGCTGGGCATGACCGAGCTGCTGCTGGGCACGCCACTGTCGGTCAAGCAGCGCGACTACGTGCAGACCATCCACAGCGCCGGCAACGAACTGCTCACCCTGATCAACGAAATCCTCGACATCTCCAAGCTCGAATCGCGGCAGATCGAACTGGACGACGTGCAGTTCGACCTCAACGCCTTGATCGAAGACTGCCTGAACATCTTCCGGGCCAAGGCCGAGCAGCAGAACATCGAGCTGATCAGTTTCACCCAGCCACAGGTGCCACGGGTGGTCAGCGGCGACCCGACCCGCCTGCGCCAGGCCCTGTCGAGCCTGCTCGACAATGCGCTGAAGAACACTGAACAGGGCGAGATCCTGCTGGTGGTGGCGCTGGACCAGCGCGGCGACACCCCGCGCCTGCGCATTGCCGTGCAGGACAGCGGCGCACCCATGGCGCCGGCCGAGCGCGACGCCCTGCTGCAGGCCGAACTGCACAGCCGCCACTTCCTCTCCAGCAACAAGCTCGGCGGCCACCTCGGGCTGGTGATCGCCAAGCAGCTGATCGGCCTGATGCAGGGGGAGTTCGGCATCAAGACCAGCACCAGCATGGGCAACACACTGTGGCTGACGCTGCCGCTCGACCCGCACCGTCTGGAGCAACCGCCGACCGACCTCGACAGCCCGCTGCGCGACGCGCGGGTGCTGGTGGTCGACGACAACGACACCTGCCGCAAGGTCCTGGTGCAGCAATGCAGCGCCTGGGGCATGAACGTCAGCGCCGTGCCTTCCGGCAAGGAGGCGCTGGCCCTGCTGCGCACCAAGGCGCACCTGCGCGACTATTTCGACGTGGTGCTGCTCGACCAGAACATGCCCGGCATGACCGGCATGCAGCTGGCAGCGAAGATCAAGGAAGACCCAAGCCTGAACCACGACATCCTGGTGGTCATGCTCACCGGCATCAGCAATGCGCCGAGCAAGGTCATCGCCCGCAATGCCGGGGTCAAGCGCATCCTTGCCAAGCCCGTGGCCGGCTACACGCTCAAGACCACCCTGGCCGAAGAGCTGGCCCTGCGCGGCCGCGAACTGGCCGCACCGCCATTGCCACCGGGCATCCAGCAACCCCTGGACCTGCCGCACGACTTCCGCGTACTGGTGGCCGAGGACAACAGCATCTCGACCAAGGTCATCCGCGGCATGCTCGGCAAGCTCAACCTCGAACCGGACACCGCCAGCAATGGTGAAGAGGCCCTGCAGGCGATGAAAGCCAAGCGCTACGACCTGGTGCTGATGGACTGCGAAATGCCGGTGCTCGACGGTTTCTCCGCCACGCAACAGTTGCGAGCCTGGGAAACCGCCAACCAGCGCCCGCGCACCCCGGTGGTGGCGCTGACCGCGCACATCCTCGCCGAACACAAGGAACGCGCACGCCTGGCCGGCATGGACGGGCACATGGCCAAGCCGGTGGAACTGTCGCAGCTGCGTGAGCTGATCCAGTTCTGGGCGGGGCAGCGCCAGGTAGTGACCGCGCCTCTCGAGTGATGCGACTGGCCCTTTCGCCGGCAAGCCGGCTCCCACACTGGCCGCGCCGACCTCGAAGCAAGCATCGTACCTGTGGGAGCTGGCTTGCCAGCGATGAGGCCAGCACTGACAACATAAGACAGTTGCTCCCACACTGGCCGCGCCGACCTCGAGCCTTGTGCAGTTCCTGTAGGAGCCGCCCGGCTACAGGGGCGCGAAGCGGCCCCAACAGCCGTCAAACCTGCTGATACACTTGCCCGCACCTACTCCCGCTGCGGACCCACCCCCATGCTCCATGAGTTGTTCAGCGTCTACCTGAAAATGCTCGTGCTCTACAGCCCGTTCTTCGTGCTGTCGTGCTTCATCAGCCTGACCCGAGGCCATTCCAGCAAGGAGCGCAAGCAACTGGCCTGGCGCGTGGCCATCGCCACGCTCATCGCCAGTGTGCTGCTGTACCTGTTCGGGCGGGTGATCTTCGGCGTGTTCGGCATCACCGCCGACGCCTTCCGTATCGGCGCCGGTTCGGTGCTGTTCATCTCGGCGCTGGCCATGGCCCAGGGCAAGTCGGCGATCCAGACCGACAATGTGCAGCAGGACGTGACCATCGTGCCGCTGACCATCCCGCTGACCGTCGGCCCGGGCACCATCGGTGCGCTGTTGGTGATGGGGGTGGGCCAACCGCACTGGGACGACAAGCTGCTGGCCATCGTCAGTATCGCCCTGGCCAGCTTCACCGTCGGCCTGGTGCTGTACCTCTCGCACCGCATTGAACGCCTGCTCGGCGACCAGGGCCTGCAGATCGTCAGCCGGCTGATGGGCCTGTTCGTCTGCGCCCTGGCGGCGCAGATCATCTTTACCGGGATCAAGGGCTACATGGTGCCGTAACGCGCCTCAGATCTCGAAGGACAGGATCTGCTGCCGGGCAACCTTCTCCAGGCGCTGCTCCACCAGGCTGCGATACGCCTGGTCGAACAAGCGCGTATTGAAGCGCACCAGCTCTGCCTGCACCCGCGTCGCTTCACGACTGCGAAGCAAAAAACCGGTGTTGAGCATGTCGCGTTCGCAGTGTTCGCGGTAGAGCACCAGGTCCACATATCCCGGCTTGCTGGGTGCACACGGCAACAGTTGAAAAACCCCGCGCTCGCGGGTTCGTTGCTCGAAGTTGAGCAAGGCCCAATCACTCCGGGCCAACCCCGCCATCGCCAGCCCCAGTGCGGTCGCGTAGTGCTCACCCGCCGTGGCATCGATGCGCCGCAACGCGGCATTGACGATACCGGGGCGCTCGAGCCCAGGCCAATGCACCTGCTCGGCCGACAAGCCATCCCATCCGTAATACTGCAGTTGCCTGCGGTAGTGGCTGAACCAGTCGGTCACCAATCCCTGCTCATGGTCGGTACGCGTCACGCGCTCCGCCATCAACGCCGCCAGCTGCACCGCGCTGCGCTGCGCGGGTGTAACGCCAGGCAAGAACGCGACCAGGCTGCTGCCCGCCACCGCCGCTCTGTACTTGTTCATGATGCATGCCCCCTTGTCAGCGCCCGGCCTTGTCTGCCGGGCAAGCCTGGCCACCGCCACAAAGGACGGCGACCACGGTTCATGGATCAGAAATCGTATTGCAGCACGTTCTCGAAACGACGATCACCCAAGCGCTTCTCCACATGCTCGCGCACGCGGGCATAGTGATGATTGTTGAAGGTGAGCAACGCGGTACCCGAGTAGTGGTAGGTGTCGGTGCTTTTCCATTCGAAGGCCACGGTATCCAGATCGCGGCTCATGCCCTTGGTGCTGACGGCGGTCTGCACCATCATCAGTTGCCCGTCTTCGGTTTCAAGGCAAGCCGCCAGGCCAATGGTCCCGACCAGCTTGTCCTTGAAGTTGTGCTTGAAGATGTCCTGGGCCTCGGTAATTTGCCCCAGGCCTTCAAGGGCAGCCTCGGCCACTTTGCCGATGGCCTCGGCAACCGGCCCACCGAACGCGGCCTGGCCGACAACGCGCATGGCCTTGAAGGCGACGGCGCCCAGCGTGAGGGACTGCGAGTCAGAGATTTCGCGCTCGTAGGTACGACGCACGGTCAGCCAGCCCAAGTCCTCCATCACTTTCAGGTTCTGCTTGTACCAGGCCTCGCTCTGGTTCTCGCTGTCATACAGCCTGGAAGCCACAAGCGAGGCGAACTGGTACGAATTCATGACGTCGGTACGATTCTGCAGGCTCATACCGGCAGCGAAGGCCATCAGCGACTGCTCGACGACGGCAGCGGAATGGGTATCGGCGATCAGGTTATTGCTCATCATGCATATCCTTGAGTCAGAACCCGGCGGATGCCGGGTGAGACTCGAAGACTATGCAGGTAAGAATGTGCCGTTCAGCAGGCCAGCCTTCCTCGCAGGTCAGGCTTTCGCGGGGTACCAGCGCGGCGTGTAGACCCACTGGTTGCCGTCGGCACGGGGGAAGGTGCAGGTGGTCGACGAACCGACCAGCACCATGGTGCGCATGTCGACCATCTCGGGCAGCAGCTCACCCAGGGTGACCGTCCTGAGGGTCTGCCCCGGGCGCCCGATGTCACGCCCCAGCACTACCGGCGTATGCCCCTCACGATGGCGGCGCACCACTTCCAGTGCATGGCCCAGCTGATGCGGCCGCGACCTGGAAATCGGGTTGTAGAACGCCAGCACCAGGTCGGCCTGGGCCGCCAGGTCGAGGCGTTTCTCGATGATCGACCAGGGTTTGAGGTTGTCCGACAGCGACATCACGCAGAAGTCGTGGCCCAAGGGTGCACCGGCTTGTGCGGCGGTGGCCAGAGAGGCAGAGACGCCCGGCAGGATCTCAAGATCGACCCGCTGCCAGGCCGGGTCACTGGATTCGTGCAGCGCCTCGAGTACCGCGGCAGCCATGGCGAACACGCCCGGGTCGCCCGACGACACCACCACCACCGAGCGCCCTTGCGCCGCCAGCTCGAACGCATGGCGGGCACGCTGCATCTCTTCGCGGTTGTCGGTGCAGTGCAGCACCTGGTCGTCGCGGAACGGGCCGGCCATGCGCACGTAGGTTTCATAGCCCAGCACATCCTGGGCCCGGGCCAGTTCGGCCTTGACCGCCGGCACCATCAACTCGGCGGCGCCAGGGCCCAGGCCGATCACGGCCAGGCGGCCACGACGGCGACCCAGTTGCGCGCTGTCGACCGGCATTGCAGCAACCGCCACAGCCAACCCGGCATGGGTTTCGACCCGCGCCTGCGGCAGCGTATCGGCCAGCATCTGTTCAAGGCTGCTGGCAGCAGGGGCGAAGCGCAGGGCAAGGTTCAGGCTTTGCGCAGCCTCGTGCAGAGCCGGCTCGGCCATGTCGGCTTCGCTTGCCAGCAAGCAGGCCAGCGCCGCTTCGGCGATACCCGCCGCCTGCAAGGCTTCACGCACCTGCTGGGCCAGGTCGGCGCCACCGGCAGCAACCGCCACCACCACGCAACGGGCATGGATCACCAGCTCATCCCGGTTGGCCGGGCGCGCCGCACTGCCCACATGGAGGGTGCGCTGCGCGTTGTCGCTGACCGGCAACTGGGCACGGTCGAGCCAGGGTGCATCGCCTTCGATGCGCAGCGCTTCCCCGGCCAGCAGGTCGGAGACAAAACGCTTGCCCTGCTCCAGGTCCGCCAGGGCATAGCCCTCTGGCGGGTTGAGCAGGCAGGTGCCGAAACGCAGCTCACCACTGGTGGTGATCGCGGCAGTCACGCCCAATGCCTCGGCGATTTCCCGAGCCATGACATTGACCCCGCCCAGCCCACCGAGCAGCGGCACCACGGCGCTGCCGTCCTCGGCCACGGCCAGCACCGGCGGCTCTGTGCCTTTCTCGTCGAGCAGCGGCGCCAGGCTGCGGATCACGATACCGGCCGCGCACAGGGCGATGATCGGGGTGTCCTGCCGATACAGGACCCGCAGGGTGTCGCCGAATGCGCTGTAGTAGCTGTCGGCCCCTTCCACGCGCCCTTGCAGGCCATGGATCACCGCCTGTGGATAACGTTGCTGAATGCGCTGCGCGGTCGCCAGGCTGCCGGGGCCGAGAATGACGATGGCCGGTGCGTTGTTCATCCCTGCCATTTTTCACCCGGCACGATGATCAGCGAGAAGTACGGCGAGGACTGCGGGTCCACCTCGTCCAGCGCGACGATTTTCTGGTTGGCCATGGTCGCCCGCTCGACGTACAGCGCGCGGCCATCCATGCCCAATTCTGTGAGCGCCTGGCGAACCTTGGGGAAGTTGCGCCCCAGCTTCATGATCACCGCCGCATCGGCATCGGCCAGGCGCCGCTTGAGCTCGTCGGCAGGCAGCACGCCGGAGAGCACGGTCAGGGTCTGGTTGCGATACACCAGTGGCGCGCCCAGCACCGAGGCACCGCCGAGCATCGAGCAGACGCCCGGGATCACCTGGGCCTCGTAGCGCGACGCCAGGCGGTCATGCAGGTACATGTAGGAGCCGTAGAAGAACGGGTCGCCCTCGCAGATCACCGCCACGTCGCGGCCGGCGTCGAGGTGTTCGGCCACCTGCACACTGGCTTCGTCGTAGAAGTCGCTGATCACCTGCTCGTAGGACAGCGGCGCCGGCAGCGCTTCGGTGGTCACCGGGTACACCAGCGGCAGCAGGGTCTGCGCGGCCTGCAGGTGCGCCTCAATGATGCCGAAGGCGTTGCCACGCTTGCCCTTGGCCACGAAGTACGCCACCACCGGCGCTTCACGCAGCAGGCGCAGGGCCTTGATCGTGATCAGTTCGGGGTCGCCCGGGCCCACGCCCAGGCCCAGCAGTCGTCCGCGTGCCTGCATCATTCCACCTCCGTGGCGAGGGCATTGACCGCGGCGGCGGCCATGGCGCTGCCGCCCAGGCGGCCCTGCATGATCACGAAAGGCACGCCGCGGCTGTCGGCGGCAAGCATGGCCTTGGACTCGGCAGCCCCGACAAAGCCGACCGGGAAGCCAAGGATCAGCGCAGGCTTGGGTGCACCGGCATCGATCATTTCCAGCAGGTAGAACAACGCGGTCGGCGCGTTGCCGATCACCACCACGCTGCCTTCCAGGTGCGGGCGCCACAGCTCCAGGGCCACCGCCGAGCGGGTGTTGCCCTCGGCCTTGGCCAGCTCCGGCACGCTGGGGTCGCGCAGGGTGCAGATCACCGGGTTGTTCGCCGGCAGGCGCGCGCGGGTGATGCCTTCGGCGACCATGTGCGCGTCACACAGGATCGGCGCCCCCTTGGCCAGGGCTTCACGCCCAGCGGTGCCGGCGCCCTCGGAGAACTGCAGGCCGTCGATGGCCTCGACCATGCCGCAGGCATGGATCACGCGCACGGCGAGCTTCTCCAGGTCGGCGGGAATGCGCTCGAGCCGGGCCTCCTCGCGAATGATGCGGAATGAATTGCGATAGATCTCCTGACCATCGCGGATGTAATCAATCATCAAGGTGCTCCGTCGGCAGGTCGAGCATGGCGCCTGCTTCTTCTGGGGTGAGGTTGGCGGCGCGCAGCCTGCCGAAACCCGGCAGGCGCGCATCGCGCAGGTAAAGGTCGTAGCGGCCCGGGGCGCAGGCCAGCAAGGTGGCCGGGGCGACATGGGCCACGGCGCAGGAACGGGGGCAGGCGGACAGGTGCACGCTGGCGGGGGCGCCATGCTGCAGCCGGGCGGCCAGGGCAACGGCGTCAGCCTTGGTGTCGGCCAGGCCCTTGGCACAGCCGCTGGAGCCGGTGCAGGCGGTGACACGGGCCAGTGGCTGGTCAGGGGCGCAGAGCAGGCCCAGCGCCGCGAGCTGAACGCGAGCCTGGTCGATAGCGTTCTGGGCTACCGAAGTCAGCACCAGGCTCTGCCAGGGGCTCAGGCGCAGGCTGCCGTCCCCCCACTGCCGGGCAATGTGCGCAGCACCACGCAGCATGGCCGGGGTCAGGCGCCCCAACGGCGGGGCCACGCCTAGGGCCACGCCTTGACCTTGCGCCAACACGCCCAGCCAGGCGCCCGGTGCCTGAGCACGCCGCCAGCTCCGCACGGCATCGTCGCGGCGGATGTCCAGCCCATCGATGAACTGCTCGACGCTGCAGGTCGCCAGCAACTGACGCATGCGCGACTGCTCGGGCGTGGCCAGGTCGAGAAAGCGCGCAAGCACTGCCCTGACCAGCGCCAACCCCTGCTCCACCGGCACCGCGCCCACTGGCGGGTCGACCGGGCAGCCGGCCAGGCCGAACATCAGCCAGGTGCGCTGCTCCAGCCGTGCGGCGCACAGCCACAGGTCATGGGGGTGTTCGAGCATCGCCAGCCCTTCACCGCCGTCGAGCTGCACGGCGAACTTGGCCGACAGCTCATGGAAGCGTGGTGTGCCTTCGAGCAGGTCGAGGATCTGCCCGGCCAAGGGCCGGGTGTCGAACAGCATGCTCGGGTCGAGCCCGGCCAGCGGGCTGAGCATCAGGTTGCGCACATCGTCGCCGGCCGCCTCGCGCGGGCCCAGGCCCGCCGCCAGCAGGTATTCAACCAGCCCGTGGTGGTCGTTGCCGATGCCACGGATCTGCAGGTTGCCGCGGTTGGTCGCCTCGATCACCCCGCCAGCGAAGCGCTCGGCGGCGTCGGCCACGGCCTCGGCCTGGTCAGCCAGCAGCAGCCCGCCGGGCAGCTTGATCCGGCAGATGCCGCCATCGCGCGCGGCGACGACGCGCCACAACCCCGGGCAGGCCGAGGGACGAGGCGTAATGTTGGGGGGCTGGGCCTGCTTCAAAGGGGCATCCGGCAATCGTGAAGGTGCGCTTCAGTGTAGAAGGCGCGGTATTATGCCTGCTTTGTCCGGCGGCATGAAAAGCCGGTGGTCGAGCATCTGCTGCGATTGAGCAGAAATTCTGAACCGCATCGCCTGCTTCGCGGGTAAACCCGCTCCCACAGCATCACATCCTGCACCTGTGGGAGCGGGTTTACCCGCGAAGAGGCGCGAAGCGGCTCCAACATTGGCGGAACGAAACACATGGCCCCCTGGCTCACAGTTATAGGCATCGGCGAAGACGGCTTCAGCGGCTTGGGCAAGCAGGCCCGACGCGCCCTGCTGGCGGCCGCGCACATCGTCGGCAGCCCGCGCCAGCTGGCCCTGCTGCCCCACTGCGCGAGCGCCGAGCAGATCCACTGGCCCAGCCCGTTTTCGCTGGAGCCGGTGTTGGCCCTGCGCGGCCAGCCGGTGTGCGTGCTGGCCAGCGGCGACCCGATGTTCTATGGCGTCGGCGCCAGCCTGGCGCGCCAGTTGCCCAGCAGCGAGATGCAGGTGCTGCCAATGCCCTCCTCCTGCGCCCTCGCCGCCGCCCGCCTGGGCTGGCCGTTGCAGGACGTGCAGGTGGTCTCGGTGGTCGCCCGCCCGCTGGCCGCGCTCAATGCCCACCTGTTCAGCGGCCTGCGCCTGTTGGTGCTGAGCAACGACCAACACAGCCCGGCCGCCATCGCCGCGCTGCTGCGCGAACGCGGCTTCGGCCCGAGCCGCCTGCAGGTGTTCGAGCATCTCGGCGGGCCACTGGAGCGCCAACTGAGCGGCACGGCCGAAGACTGGCCGCACGCCGATATCGCCGCGCTGAACCTGGTCGCCATCGACTGCCAGGCCAGCGTCGATGCCCCACGCCTGCCCCGCGTCGCCGGCCTGCCGGACAGCGCCTTCCGTCATGACGGCCAGTTGACCAAACGCGATGTGCGCGCCATCACCCTGGCCCGTCTGGCGCCGCAGCCCGGCGAACTGCTGTGGGACGTGGGCGCCGGCTGCGGCTCGATCGGCATCGAGTGGATGCGTGCCCACCCCAGCTGCCGCACCCTGGCCATCGAGGCCGACGAAGGCCGCCAGGGCCTCATCGAACACAACCGCGATGCCCTGGGGGTGCCCGGCCTGCAGCTGATTCGTGGCAAGGCCCCACAGGCGCTTCACGACCTGGAGCGCCCCGATGCGATCTTCATCGGCGGCGGCGTCACCGGCGAAGGCGTGCTGGCCCTGTGCTGGGAACGCCTGCGCCCTGGCGGGCGGCTGGTGGCCAATGCCGTGACCTTGCAGAGCGAAGTCGCCCTGGCGCAGTTCCGCGAACTGCATGGCGGCGAACTGACCCGCATCCATATCGCCCACACCCAGCCGTTGGGCAGTTTCGACACCTGGCGCCAGGCGCTGCCAATCACCCTGCTCGACGTGGTCAAGCCTCTCGATGCGTGAAGAAACCCGTGAACAACCCGCGCCCCTGCGCAGCGGCCTGACCACTGGCAGCTGCGCCACCGCCACCAGCCTTGCGGCAGCACGCCTGCTGCTGACCGGCCAGCACCATGATGCGGTGCACATCACCCTGCCCAAGGGCAAGGTGGTAGAGATGCGCCTGGAGTTCTGCCGCGCCTGCGCAGACGGCGCCGAGGCCGGCACGCTCAAGGATGCCGGCGACGATCCGGATGTCACCCATGGTGCGCTGCTCTATAGCCAGGTGCGCCTGCTCGCCGAACCCGGTATCCGCTTTGTCGCCGGGCAAGGCGTGGGGACCGTGACCCGCCCGGGCCTGGTACTGGGTGTTGGCGAGCCCGCGATCAACCCGGTGCCGCGGCGGATGATCAGCGAGCACTTGCAGCAGTTGGCAAACGAATGTGCCTACGCCGGAGGTTTCGAAGTCACGGTCAATGTCCGCGACGGTGAAGCCCTGGCCCTGAAGACCATGAACCCGCGCCTGGGCATCCTCGGCGGGCTGTCGATCCTCGGCACCAGCGGCATCGTCCGGCCGTTCTCCTGCGCGGCCTATATCGCCTCGATCCACCAAGGCATCGATGTTGCCCACACCAACGGCTACACCCACATCGCCGCGTGCACCGGCAACGCCAGCGAAGACACCATGCGCCGGGTGTACGGCCTGCCCGAAATCGCCCTGATCGAGATGGGCGACTTCGTCGGCGCCGTGCTCAAGCACCTGCGCAAGGTGCCGGTACCGCGCCTGAGCCTGTGCGGCGGCTTCGGCAAGATCAGCAAGCTGGCCGCCGGGCACATGGACCTGCACAGCCGCCATTCGAGCATCGACCTGCCACAGCTGGCCGGCTGGGCCGCCGACATTGGCGCCGACGCAGCCTTGCAAGCGGCCATCGTCGGCGCCAACACCAGTCAGCAGGCCCTCGCCCTGGCCCACGCCGCCGGTATCGCCCTGGGCGACGAGGTCTGCCGCCATGCGCTGGCCTTCGCCCGCAGCGTGGTGCCGGCCCAGGTGCAGGTGGAGGTGTTCGCCATCGACCGCCAGGGCGGCATCGTCGGCAAGGCGGGCGTGCAATGAAGAGGCGCATCCTGCTGCTGGGCGGGGTTACCGAGGCCCTGGCCATCGCCCGCACGCTCGGGCCGCAGCATGTCTACAGCCTCGCCGGCATCGGCCGCGTGCCCCAGGACCTGGCCTGCCAGGTGCGGGTCGGTGGCTACGGCGGCGCCGAGGGCCTGGCGCGTTACCTGGGTGAGGAAGGGATCGAGCTGCTGGTAGATGCCACTCACCCCTATGCTGCGCAGATCAGCCAGAACGCCGCACAGGCTGCGGCCATGGCCGGCATTCCCTGTTGGGCACTCAGGCGCCCGGCCTGGCAGGCGCAACCGGGGGACGACTGGCGCGAGGTGGCGGGCTGGGATGAGTTGATCGAGGCGCTGGCGCCGTTCCAGCGACCGCTGTTTACCCTCGGGCGCGAGCCGCTGCAACATCTGGACGAGATTCCTTTGCATCAGTTCTGGACCCTGCGCGCCCTTGAGGCTTGCCCGGGTAATGAGCGCTGCGAGGTGATCGGTGCGCGTGGGCCGTTCCGTATCGACGATGAGCGCGCGCTGTTCGAACGCCGGCAGATCGATGTGCTGGTGAGCAAGAACAGCGGCAGTACGGCGACTGAGCCGAAGCTGGAAGTCGCGCGCGAACGGGGGGTGCCGGTGTTGGTGCTCAAGCGGCCTGTACTGCCGGAGGTGGAGCGGGTTTTCGAAGGTCCGAAAGAGCTACTTGAAGCGCTGGAAACACGCTGAAACTTGCCGGAATCCTTGGACATACATTGCCGCTTTGTGCTGCGAGGTTCATGAGGCATGTTTCCACCTTCAACAGCAACGCATTCGGGATGATCGCGTCAGGGCTGCAAGGTGCCCGCCTGAAATTTTTCAGCGCCTGTGAGATCGAGCGCCGCCCGCGCTGCGCATCGCTGGCAAGCCAGCTCCCACAGTTTGTTTCGGGCCAATGAGTCCTGTGAAAGTACCGCTGTCCGCCTTGGTGCATGTCTTGAGTCATGTGGAGCATCTTTAGCGACCACGCCAATACCGCGTCGCCCCAACAAAGGCGGACCAGGTGATGGCACAGAAAAAACTGGCCCGAAACAGATGTGGGAGCTGGCTTGCCAGCGATGCGCAGCGCGGGCGGCGCTCGATCTCACAGGCGCAGCAAAAGTTGTGGCGAGCACCTGGCAGCCCTGACACAAACATCCTGAGAATGCTAACCCTCAACAGTGGAGCAGCAGCCATGCCAGACCCAACCCAACTCCCCGAGCAATCAGAACTCTCCTACGCCGACTCTGGCTGGGATCGGTGGTTTGCTGCCGATACCGTAAGCGAGGACTACATCACCAACCGTGACCAACCTGTTGAACAGCAACCCCAGCACGCGCTCAGTTCAGAGCAGCACGCAACAGATGGCCCTGTGCCTTGATCTTGCCGTAAAATCCCCCCCCCTCTACTGGAAGGCTCCACCCATATGGAAATGCAATGGTGGATCTGGCTCGTCTTCGGCGTGGCCCTGATCCTGCTGGAACTGGTGCTCCCCACCTTCTTCATTCTCTGGTTCGGCATCGGCGCCGTGCTGGTGTCGTTCATCGCGCTGCTCGCCCCCAGCCTGCAACTGGATATGCAAGGGCTGCTGTGGGTAGTGTTCTCGTCCATCACCACCGTGCTGTGGTTCAAAGTGTTCCGCCGCAAGAAAGCGGACGTACGCTGGACCGCCGACAGCGTGATCGGCGAAGTCGGCCTGCTGACCGCCAGCGTCTCGCAATTCCAGAAAGGCCGCGTGCGCTTCCAGAAGCCGATCCTCGGCAACGAGGAATGGACCTGCGTCGCCGACAGCGACATCCCCGCCGGCGAGCGTGTTCGCCTGGCCGCCATCGAAGGCAATACCGCCCGGGTCACCCGGGCTTGAATCCGCACTAAAAGGAAGTTCGCAAAAATGACCAGCCTCATCGTCGTCGCTACCCTCGCCGTATTCGTCCTGATCACCGTGTTCAAGGGGGTGCGCATCGTGCCCCAGGGCGAGGAATGGATCGTCGAACGCCTGGGCCGCTACCACAGCACCCTCAAGCCCGGCCTGAACATCGTCATCCCGTACATGGACGTGGTTGCCTACCGCCTGCCGACCAAGGACATCATCCTCGACGTGCAACAGCAGGAGATCATCACCAAGGACAACGCGGTGATCGTCGCCAACGCCCTGTGCTTCGCCAAGGTCGTCGACCCTCAGAAAGCGTCCTACGGTGTGCAGAACTTCTCGTTCGCCGTCACCAGCCTGACCATGACCTCGCTGCGCGCCATCGTCGGCGCCATGGACCTGGACGAAGCGCTGTCCAGCCGCGAGCAGATCAAGGCACGCCTGCGTGAGGCGATGTCCGAGCAGACCGAAGACTGGGGCGTGACCGTGCGCTCGGTGGAGATCCAGGACATCAAGCCATCGCCGAGCATGCAGACCGCCATGGAGCGCCAGGCCGCCGCCGAGCGTGAGCGTAAAGCCGACGTGACCCGCGCCGAAGGCAACAAGCAGGCCGCCATCCTCGAGGCCGAAGCACGCCTGCAAGCCGCCAAGCTGGATGCCGAAGCCCAGGTCAACCTGGCCGAGGCGTCGGCACGGGCGATCACCCTGGTGAAGGAAGCGGTGGGCAGCGAGACGGTGCCGGCCATGTACCTGCTGGGTGAGCGCTACATCGGCGCGATGGAGAACCTGGCTGCCAGCGACAATTCGAAAGTCGTGGTGCTGCCTGCGGACCTGCAAGAGACCGTGCGCGGTTTGATGGGCCGCGCCAAGGCCTGACATCACCGGCCCTGCGGGAGCGGGCATTGTGGGAGCAGGGGTTGTGGGAGCGGGCTTGCCCCGCGATGGGGCCCGCCCGGGCAACATCATTCCCAGGCCTGGCCCCATCGCGGGGCAAGCCCGCTCCCACAATGCCCGCTCCCACGAACGTGCGGTGATCTGCCCCAGGTGCGGCACTTCACCGCACCCCGGCATTTTTACCTATACTCCGCCGTACAATAGCCCCCACGATTCCTGACCGGATCTCTCCATGCCCCCACGTCGGCACATCGCCTGGATAGCCTGCCTTGCAGTGCTGTTCAACCTGCTGGCCATGCCGCTGTCCTCTGCCGTGCCCAAGGGCCCGGCCGAGCAGCTGCTGTGGGGGGCTTTCTGTTCGAGCATGGCGAACAAGGCCAAAGTCGATGTACAGGCCCTGGCCAAGATCGACCTCGGGCCGCAAAGCGATGACAGCGCCAGCATGATGAACTGCTGGTGCTGTTCGGGCGCCGCGCCTTTGCTGGCCTTGCCCGGCTACCCGCCACAACTGCACAACCCGCCGTTGCTGCTGGCCGGGCACATCCCGCACCTCGCCGACTACCAGCCCACGCCGCGCCAGTTATGGCCCGCGCTCAATCCCCGTGCCTCTCCGCTGGCCTGATGTTCACTACGCTGTCCATCAGAACCTGAACAGACCGGAGATTCACCCATGCTCAAGCAAGCCCTTGTCCTGGCCGCCCTGTTGCTGCCCGGCGCCTATGCCAACGCCCATGAATACAAAGTGGGCGACCTGCACATCGCCCACCCGTGGTCGCTGGAGCTGCCGCCGAACGCGCCCAACGTGGCGGCCTACTTCGTCGTGCACAACAACGGCAAGGCCGATGACCGCCTGCTCTCGGTGGACAGCCCCATCACCGATGATGCCCAACTGCACGAACACGTGATGAGCGCCGCCGGCGCCATGAAGATGCAACACGTGCAAAGCGTGGTGGTACCGGCCGGCAAGGATGTGGTGTTCGCCCCCAGCGCCTACCACGTGATGATCATGCAGCCCAAGGACCGCAGCCTGCTCACGGACGGCAAGCGCTTCCCGCTGACCTTGCACTTCGAAAAAGCCGGTGACGTCACCGTCGACGTGGCCGTGCAGAAGCAGCCACCGGCCGACCAGCCCGCGTCGCACGAACACGCACACTGATCAGCTGACTGGCGCTCACCATGAGCCTGCCGCGCAACAGCTCAACCCGCAGCACCCGCCCTGATCGCAGGCGCGTCGGTGGCGGCTGGCTGAGCCTGTTCGCCATGTGGATGATCTTCATCGGCCCACTGGTTTCCCAGTCGATGCCGATGGAGCACCACGCCGGCATGTCCATGCCGATGGACATGTCGATGGCCATGCCCATGGAACATGGCCACGATCATCACCAGGGCCACGGCAACGATGGCCAGCTGCATGTGATGTGGGAAAAGTGCGGCTACTGCAGCCTGCTGTTCAACTGCCCCGCCCTGCCTCAGACCCTCAGCCCGCTTACCGCGGGCAGCGTACTCCCACCCGTCCACCTCCCCGTCGCCACGCGCCAGGGCCATGCCCGGCAGGCTGTATTCCCCGGCGCGCGCAGCCGCGCGCCGCCCATCTCGATCGTCGTCTGAAGCCACTTTATTACTGCCCGAAGCCAGGAGGCTTCGCGCTGACTCACGACTGATCGACTGGAATCACTATGTCCGGCTGCACCCCTGTTTTTGCCCTTTCCCTGCGCGGGACCATCGCCCTGCTGTGCGGCTCACTGCTCGCACCGCTGGCCGTGGCCGCCGAAACCGGCCACGAAGGCCACACCCACGACACTGCCGAGCTGAGCCCGACGGTGATCACCGCCATCGCCCCCAGCTCGCCGCTGACCGTGGTCACCAACCCCAAGGACCCACGCCAGCCGGTGCCGGCCAGCGACGGCGCCGACTACCTCAAGACCATCCCCGGGTTCTCGGTGATCCGCGCCGGCGGCACCAACGGCGACCCGGTGCTGCGCGGCATGTTCGGCTCGCGTCTGAACATCCTCACCAACGGCGGCATGATGCTCGGCGCCTGCCCCGGCCGCATGGATGCGCCGACTTCGTATATCTCGCCGGAAACCTACGACCGCCTCACCGTGATCAAGGGCCCGCAAAGCGTGATCTGGGGCCCCGGTGGTTCCGCCGGGACCATCCTCTTCGAACGTGAACCGGAAAAGTTCGGCGAGCTCGGCAGCCGGGTCAACGCCAGCGTGCTGGCCGGCTCCAATGGCCGCTTCGACAAGGTGCTCGACGCCGCCGCCGGCAACCAGCTGGGTTACGTGCGCTTCGTCGGCAACCAGTCGCATTCCGACGACTTCGATGACGGCAACGGCGATACCGTGCCCTCGCGCTGGGACAAGTGGAACGGTGATGCCACCGTCGGCTGGACCCCGGACACCGACACCCTGCTGGAGCTGACCGCCGGCAAGGGCGACGGCGAGGCCCGTTCCGCCGGGCGCGGCATGGACGGCTCGCAGTTCAAGCGCGAAAGCCTCGGCCTGCGTTTTGAAAAGTCCAACCTCGGCGAGGTGCTCGACAAGGTCGAGGCGCAGGTCTACTACAACTACGCCGACCACGTGATGGACAACTACAGCCTGCGCACCCCGTCGGGCACCGGCATGATGGGCATGCCCATGGTCAGCAACGTCGACCGCCGCACCATGGGCGCACGGATCAAGGCCACCTGGCGCTGGGCCGACGTGCAGTTGATCAGCGGCATCGACGCACAGACCAACGAGCACCGCCAGCGCGGCGGCATGGGCATCGATGCGCACAAGGGCAAACCCTGGACCAAGGACGCCGACTTCCACAACTACGGCGCCTTCGGCGAACTGACCTGGTATGCCACAGGCGAAGACCGCCTGATCACCGGCGCCCGCCTGGACCGTGCCTCGGCCCGTGACTTCCGCAAGGCCAGCCCGACTCAGGGTGACACTCGCGCCGACACCCTGCCCAGCGGCTTCGTGCGCTACGAGCACGACCTGGCGGCGATCCCCGCGACCACCTACATCGGCCTCGGCCATGCCCAGCGCTTCCCCGACTACTGGGAGCTGTTCTCGCCCAAGCTGGCCCCGGCCGGCTCGGCGAACGCCTTCGACGGCATCAAACCGGAGAAAACCACCCAGCTCGACTTCGGCATCCAGTACCAGGGCGAGCGCCTGGAGGCCTGGGCCTCGGGCTACGTCGGCCAGGTACGCGACTACATCCTGTTCGACTACCGCCGCACCATGATGGGTGGCTACACCTCCCAGGCACAGAACATCGACGCCCGCATCATGGGCGGCGAACTGGGCGCGGCCTACAAGCTCACGGAAAACTGGAAGGCCGACGCCACCCTGGCCTACGCCTGGGGCAAGAACAGCAGCGACGGCAAGGCGCTGCCGCAGATGCCACCCCTGGAAAGCCGCCTGGGCCTGACCTACAGCCAGGACGCCTGGAGCGTCGGCACGCTGTGGCGGCTGGTGGCCGAGCAGAACCGCATCGCCGAGAACCAGGGCAACGTGGTGGGCAAGGACTACGGCAAGAGCGCCGGCTTCGGCGTGTTCTCGCTCAACGGCGCCTACAAGGTGAACAACAACCTCAAGCTCAGCGCGGGCGTCGACAACCTGTTCGACAAGGCCTACGCCGAGCACCTGAACCTGGCAGGGAATGCCGGGTTCGGCTATCCGGCGAACTCGACTCAGCCGGTGAACGAGCCAGGCAGGACCTTCTGGACCAAGGTCGACTTCAGCTTCTGACAACAACAAACGGGCGCGGGGCCTGACCGCGCCCAACTCAGGTCTACGGGAGGCTCCCATGAGCAAACCAAACGTATCGTTCTACAACCTGGCCTGGCGCTGGCATTTCTATGCCGGGCTGTTCGTCGCGCCGTTCATGATCCTGCTGGCGATCACCGGGATCATCTACCTGTTCAAGCCACAGCTCGACCCGCTGATGTACCGCGACTTGATGGTGGTCGAGGCCGGCCACCACCGGCAAACTGCCGACACCCTGCTGGCCAACGTGCGCCAGGCTTATCCACAGGGGCACGTGGGCCAGTACCTGCCGCCGCTGGACGCCGAGCGCAGCGCGCAGTTCGTGGTGCATAACGGCGGGCGCGAACTCAATGTGTTCGTCGACCCGTACAGCGGCAAGGTGCTGGGCGAGCAGGACGGCAAGCAGAACCTGCAAGCCATCGCCCGCGCCCTGCATGGCGAGCTGATGGTCGGCACGCTCGGTGACCGGCTGGTGGAACTGGCGGCCGGCTGGGGCATTGTCCTGGTCGTGTCCGGCCTCTATTTATGGTGGCCACGCGGGCGCAGCAGCGCCGGGGTGCTGTGGCCACGCTTGAGCGCTCGCGGCCGAGTGCTGTGGCGCGACCTGCACGCGGTCACCGGTTTCTGGGGCTCGGCCCTGTTGCTGCTGATGCTGATCAGCGGCATGACCTGGACTGGCCTGTGGGGCAAGCAGTACGCCGACCTGTGGAACCGATTCCCGGCGGCCATGTGGAACGACGTGCCGAAGTCGGACAAGCAAGCGGGCGAGCTGAACGACGCCCACCGCCAGACCGTACCCTGGGCGCTGGAAAACACGCCGATGCCGGTGTCCGGCGCCCATGCCGAGCACGCCGGCCATCACATGGCCGACCAGGCGCCCGCCGCGCCGCAGGTCAGCCTGCAGCAGGTCGAGGATGTCGCCACCCTGCGCCAGGTCGCGCCGGGCTACAGCATCACCTTGCCAACCACTGCAGACGGTGTGTTCACCATCGCGGTGTTCGCCGACGACCCGCGCAACGACGCCACCCTGCATGTCGATCAGTACACCGGCAAGGTGCTGGCCGACGTGCGCTGGCAGGACTACAGCCCGGTGGCCCGCGCCACCGAGCTTGGCGTGATGCTGCACGAGGGCAAGATGTTCGGGCCGCTGAACCAGATCGTCATCCTGCTGGTGTGCCTGATGATCCTGCTGGGGTCGGTGAGCGGGCTGGTGATGTGGTGGAAGCGCAAGCCCGCCAGTGGCCTGGGCGTGCCGCCGCTGCGCCATGACCTGCCGCGCTGGAAGACCGCCGTGGGGGTGATGGTGGTGCTGGGCGTGGCGTTTCCGCTGGTGGGGCTTTCGATGGTGGTGATGTGGGTAGTCGATAATCTCGTGATGCGCCGGCACAGGGCCATGGCCCAAGCCTGACTCCGCGCCGGCCCCTTCGCGGGTAAACCCGCTCCCACAGGTTCAACGGCGTTCTCAGAACCTGTGGGAGCGGGTTTACCCGCGAAGAGGCCGGCACGGGCAACCATTGATTCCGATCATGCCGAGCACCAGGCTGCATCGCCAAAATCGTGTCGATCTGTCGCGCCCCCATCTGGAACGGGCGTGTTAGCCTACCCGGCTACCTCTGACAAG
The DNA here is from genome assembly GCF_003940825.1 of Pseudomonas oryziphila. Taxonomy (NCBI): domain Bacteria; kingdom Pseudomonadati; phylum Pseudomonadota; class Gammaproteobacteria; order Pseudomonadales; family Pseudomonadaceae; genus Pseudomonas; species Pseudomonas oryziphila. Next base: position 5,407,860 of record NZ_CP034338.1, read on the forward strand.
AAGACTGACCCTCAATGGAATGCAGCCTATGACCCGGACCTCCTCCACCCCTGCTGAAGACCAGCACCTGCAACGCAACCTGACCAACCGTCACATCCAGCTCATCGCCATCGGCGGTGCCATCGGCACCGGCCTGTTCATGGGCTCGGGCAAGACCATCAGCCTGGCCGGCCCGTCGATCATCTTCGTCTACATGATCATCGGCTTCATGCTGTTCTTCGTCATGCGCGCCATGGGCGAACTGCTGCTGTCAAACCTCAACTACAAATCGTTCATCGATTTCTCCGCCGACCTGCTCGGCCCCTGGGCCGGCTACTTCACCGGCTGGACCTACTGGTTCTGCTGGGTGGTCACCGGCATCGCCGACGTGGTGGCGATCGCCGCCTATACCCAGTTCTGGTTCCCCGACATGCCGCAGTGGATCCCCGCGCTCAGCTGCGTGGCGCTGTTGCTGTCGCTGAACCTGGTGACAGTGAAGCTGTTCGGCGAGATGGAGTTCTGGTTCGCCCTGATCAAGATCGTCGCCATCCTCGGCCTGGTGGTCACCGGCCTGTACATGGTCATCACCGGTTTCCAGTCGCCCGGCGGCGACACCGCGAGCCTGGCCAACCTGTGGAACGACGGCGGCATGTTCCCCCACGGCCTGATGGGCTTCTTCGCCGGCTTCCAGATTGCCGTGTTCGCCTTCGTCGGCATCGAGCTGGTGGGCACCACTGCCGCTGAAGCCAAGAACCCCGAGCGCACCCTGCCCCGGGCGATCAACTCGATCCCGATCCGCATCATCGTGTTCTACGTGCTGGCCCTGGTGGCGATCATGGCGGTCACGCCATGGCGCGACGTGGTGCCGGGCAAGAGCCCGTTCGTTGAGCTGTTCATGCTGGCCGGCCTGCCGGCGGCGGCGAGCATCATCAACTTCGTGGTGCTCACCTCGGCGGCCTCGTCGGCCAACAGCGGGGTGTTCTCCACCAGCCGCATGCTGTTCGGCCTGGCCCAGGAAGGCGATGCGCCCAAGGCCTTCGAGAAACTGTCGCGCCGTGCGGTGCCGGCCAATGGCTTGTACTTCTCCTGCGCCTGCCTGCTGCTGGGCGCGGTGCTGATCTACCTGGTGCCCGACGTGGTCGAGGCGTTCACCCTGGTGACCACGGTGTCGGCGGTGCTGTTCATGTTCGTCTGGACGCTGATCCTGCTGTCGTACCTGAGCTACCGCAAACACCGTGCGGCGCTGCATGAAGCGTCGAGCTACAAGATGCCCGGCGGGCGCTTCATGTGCTACGTGTGCCTGGTGTTCTTCGCCGGCATCCTGGTGCTGCTGAGCCTGCGTGACGACACCCGCCAGGCGCTGGTGGTGACGCCGATCTGGTTTGTGCTGCTGGCGGTGACTTATCAGTTCGTGCGCAGCAAGCGCCAGCCGCGTGCGGCGGTGGGTGAAGCCTCTAACCGCTGATCCAGCCAGAGACCTGATTTCGCAAGCGCGCGGCGCTCACTGTGGGAGCGGGTTTACCCGCGAAGAAGGCAACGCGGTGGATGGCACCGGCTTCGCCGGTGAGGGTGTCAGAAATTTTGTGTTCGGGCATACCATGAGTAAGAGGTGCATGCATGCCAACCAAAAAGAAATCGCTTCGAGAGTTACCGAAGGTCCCGAAAGAGCTGCTTGAACAGTTTTCCGCAACCCCACTGATGACCGCAGAGGCTATCGAAGAGGCTTCTGCCGCCTTCAAGAAAGCGTTGATCGAGCGGGCCCTGAACGCCGAACTTGGCCATCACCTGGGCTATCCTCCGGGCGCGCAGCGCCCAGAGGATGAGACCAACCAGCGCAATGGCACGAGTGGCAAGACAGTGCTGACAGGCGATGGCCCGCTACGGCTGGATATCCCTCGGGACCGTGACGGCAGCTTCTCGCCCATTCTGATCCCCAAGCATGAGCGCCGTTACACCGGATTCGATGACAAAATCATCGCCATGTACGCCCGTGGAATGACGGTCAGAGAGATCCGGGCCTTCCTGTCCGAGCAGTATGGAACCGACGTTTCACCCGATTTCATCAGCTCTGTGACAGACGAGGTCATGGAAGAGATTGGCGCGTGGCAACAGCGGCCACTGGAGCCGATGTACCCGGTCATTTTCTTCGATGCGCTGCGGGTGAAGATCCGCGAAGAAGGTCTGGTTCGCAACAAGGCCATTTACTTGGCCCTGGGCGTTCTCCCCGACGGGACGCGCGATATCCTGGGCATCTGGATCGAGAACACCGAGGGTGCGAAGTTCTGGATGAAGGTCTTTAACGACCTCAAGAAGCGTGGCGTCGAAGATGTGCTGATTGCCGTGACCGATGGCCTCAAAGGCATGCCAGAGGCCCTCAGCGCAGTGTTTCCAGAAACGACGCTGCAGACGTGCATCGTGCACCTGATCCGCAACAGCCTCGACTACGCGGCCTGGGACAAGCGGCGGGCTCTGGCCAAGGAGCTGAAGCCGATTTACCAAGCCATCAATGCTGAAGCGGCAGAGCAAGCACTCGATGAGTTTGAGAACGGGCCGTGGGGCGAGAAATATCCGACGGTGGTGGCTGCTTGGCGACGGGCTTGGGATCGCGTGATTCCATTCTTTGTTTTCCCGCCCGCCATCCGAAAGGTGATCTATACCACCAACGCCATCGAGAGCATCAATGCCCAGCTACGCAAGGTCATCAAGACTCGCGGACATTTCCCGAATGATGATGCAGCGACCAAACTGATTTGGCTGGGATTGCGCAACATCACAGCCAATTGGGGAAAACCGGCCCATGACTGGAAAAGCGCGATGAATCAATTTGCGATTCTGTATGGAGATCGGTTCATCAGGCCAACCTGGTGAGAATCAGGGCCTGCCTAGCGGCAGGCCATTACCGGCCCGCACACAAAAAATCTGACAGTCCCTCGCCGGTGTTCGCGGCTAAAGCCGCTCCCACAGGTCCCTGCTAAACGGTAAGTTATGCGCAGTCCTGTAGGAGCGGCCTTGTGTCGCGAAAGGGCTGCGCAGCAGCCCCAGGATTTTCAGCCTGGCACTAACCCTGCTCCAACCCCTCGAGCACGGCCTCGGCCAGCGCCAACCCCTTCTCCAGCGAATTCTCCGTAGCCGTCAGCAAACTGCGCAACGGCTCCCCGGCCTTCTCCAACGCTGCGGCATTGGTCTCATACGCCGCCTTCAACGCCGCCACGGCGCACACCAGCGCATCCTCGCTATCGACCCCGGCATGCACCGAAAGCATCGGGTCATGGGCGTGATTGGAGGTGCCGAAATGGGAACAGGCGGTAACGGGGCGGGATTTGCAAATGGCGGGATTGACCCGCGATTCCGGGTTCATGGCTGCACCTCTCGCTGAGGGGCATCGATGAGAGGTGCGCCAGCGACAGGCGCGAACGGTGGGTCTGGAACGATCTTCTTGAGCATGGTGCTACTCCTTGCAGCCTTCTGAAGTGTTTCTCCGTGCCCACACGCCAATGTGGGTGGACGGAGCCGTGCGGGTTGGCGTTGCCGGTCAGAAGTTCCGGTGAGCCCGAAGGCTCCCACACACGGCTCCGCCCATAACGGGTGCAACCATGCAGGACACAACTATCGCAGGTGCGATGTGTCCGGTTCTGACAACGGGACGCCAATCCCGAACCGCAGAAACTACTGGGGTGCGGCACGGTACTCAAGTACCGCTTATGTGTCAAAAGTGTTCACGGCCCCAGGCCCCAATCCTGTGCAGGCCAATCCGGCAAGCACCATCCTGGACGCCCCAAACGCCCCGATTCGTCGCACAACCGCTCTATCACAAGCCTTCCGCCGCTCGGCACAGCCTTTGCAATCTCCGATCTGCCAGCACCACAACCTCACATCGGAGTGACCAAATGAAGCGACGCAGTCTGATCAAGGCCTTCACCCTCAGCGCATCGATCGCGGCGATGGGCCTGAGCTGGAGCATCCAGGCCGCCGAGACCATCAAGGTCGGCATCCTGCATTCGCTGTCGGGCACCATGGCGATTTCCGAGACCTCGCTCAAGGACATGGCGCTGATGACCATCGACGAGATCAACGCCAAGGGCGGGGTCAACGGCAAGCAGCTCGAAGCAGTGGTGGTGGACCCGGCGTCCAACTGGCCACTGTTCGCCGAAAAGAGCCGCCAGCTGCTGACCCAGGACAAGGTGGCGGTGGTGTTCGGCTGCTGGACTTCGGTGTCGCGCAAATCCGTGCTGCCGGTGTTCGAGGAGCTCAACGGCCTGCTGTTCTACCCGGTGCAGTACGAGGGTGAAGAGATGTCGCCGAACGTGTTCTACACCGGCGCCGCGCCTAACCAACAGGCGATCCCGGCGGTGGAGTACCTGATGAGCGAAGACGGCGGCAGCGCCAAGCGCTTCTTCCTGCTGGGCACCGATTACGTGTACCCGCGCACCACCAACAAGATCCTGCGCGCCTACCTGCACAGCAAGGGCGTGGCCGACAAGGACATCGAAGAGGTGTACACGCCGTTCGGCCATGCCGATTACCAGACCATCGTCGCCAACATCAAGAAGTTCTCCGCCGGCGGCAAGACGGCGGTCATCTCCACGGTCAACGGCGACTCCAACGTGCCGTTCTACAAAGAGCTGGCCAACCAGGGCCTGAAGGCCACCGAGGTGCCGGTGGTGGCGTTCTCGGTGGGGGAGGAAGAGCTGCGCGGCATCGACACCAAGCCATTGGTGGGGCACCTGGCGGCGTGGAACTACTTCGAGTCGGTGGATAACCCGGTCAACCAGAAATTCGTCGCCGACTGGAAGGCCTACGCCAAGGCCAAGAACCTGCCGGGGGCCGACAAAGCGGTGACCAACGACCCGATGGAAGCCACCTACGTGGGCATCCACATGTGGGCGCAGGCCGCCGAGAAGGCCAAGTCCACGGATGTGGACAAAGTGCGCGAGGCGCTGGCCGGGCAGAGCTTCAAGGCGCCGTCGGGCTTCACCCTGACCATGGACAAGACCAACCACCACCTGCACAAGCCGGTGATGATCGGCGAGATCCAGGATGACGGGCAGTTCAGCGTGGTGTGGCAGACCGAACAGCCGCTGCGGGCGCAGCCGTGGAGCCCGTTCATTCCGGGGAATGACAAGCGGCCTGACTATGCGGTGAAGGGCAACTGAGTGCATTGGGGCCGCTTTGCGGCCCAATCGCCGGCAAGCCGGCTCCCACAGGGACCGCGCCAGCCCTGAGCGCTTCACTGAACCTGTGGGAGCTGGCTTGCCAGCGATGAATCCACCGCCGATTTTCCAGGACTGCCCTTATGCTCAGATTCCTGCTCACCCTTCTGTTGCTGTTGCCCCTGGCAACACACGCCAGCGAGGGCGAATTCTTCCTCAGCGCCAAGCCCGCCGAACAGGCAAGCCTGCTCGAAACCTGGGCCGCACAACCCGATGCCGCGCGCCTGCCGCTGCTGGAAAACCTGCGCCAAGGCCGCATCGCCGAAGGCGACACCCGCAAACTGCGCCTGAACAACCGCCTGCGCGGCCTGCTCGACAACACCCTGGCCAGCCACCAACTGCTCAGCGATCAGGCCGCGATCCGCCTGGCCGCCGCCCAGCAATTGCAAAAATCCGCGCAACCGGCGCAGATGGCCTTCCTCGACCGCCGCTTCGCCGCCGAGCCGGACGCCGCCGTCCACGCCGCCCTGGGCCTGGCCCTGGCCAATTTGCAACTGGGCGCCAGCGAACCGGCCGTGCGCCTGGCCGCCGTGCGCCTGCTCGGTGAAACCGGCGACCCGCTGGCCCGCACCCGCCTCGAAGCGCTGCTGCAACCGGACGCCGAAACCGATGCCGCCGTGCGCACCGCCGCCGAAACCAGCCTGGCCCAGGTGCAACGCAAACTGCTGGTGGGCGAACTGCTGGGCCAGGCCTTCAGTGGCCTGTCGCTGGGCTCGATCCTGCTGCTGGCGGCCCTGGGCCTGGCGATCACCTTCGGCCTGCTCGGGGTGATCAACATGGCCCATGGCGAGATGCTGATGCTCGGCGCCTACAGCACCTACATGGTCCAGGTGCTGCTACAGCGCTACGCGCCAGGGGCGATCGAGTTCTACCCGCTGATCGCCCTGCCGGTGGCCTTCGCCGTCAGTGCCGGGGTCGGCATGGCCCTGGAGCGCACGGTGATCCGCCACCTGTACGGCCGCCCGCTGGAAACCCTGCTGGCCACCTGGGGCATCAGCCTGATCCTGATCCAGGCCGTGCGCCTGATCTTCGGCGCGCAGAACGTCGAGGTGAGCAACCCGGCCTGGCTGTCCGGCGGCATTCAACTGCTGCCCAACCTGGTGCTGCCCTACAACCGCATCGTCATCATCGCCTTCGCCCTGGCCGTGGTGCTGCTCACCTGGCTGCTGCTCAACCGCACACGGCTGGGTCTGAACGTGCGCGCAGTGACCCAGAACCGCAACATGGCGGCCTGCTGCGGGGTGTCCACCGGGCGCGTCGACATGCTCGCCTTCGGCCTGGGCTCCGGTATCGCCGGGCTGGGCGGCGTGGCCCTGAGCCAGGTCGGCAACGTCGGGCCTGACCTGGGCCAGAGCTACATCATCGACTCGTTCCTGGTGGTGGTGCTCGGCGGTGTCGGGCAACTGGCCGGCAGCCTCTGGGCCGCCTTCGGGCTGGGCATCGCCAACAAGCTGCTGGAGCCGCAGATCGGTGCGGTGCTCGGCAAGATCCTCATCCTTGCGCTGATCATTCTGTTCATCCAGAAGCGCCCGCAAGGCCTGTTCGCCCTCAAGGGACGGGTAATCGACTGATGAACCAGCCACTGCTTGTCACTGCCGCACAAAAGGCCGGGCCGCGGGTTTCGCTGGCCTTGGGCGCCGCCGTGGTTCTGGTGTTGCTGGCCTTGCCGCTGCTGTCGCTGTTGCCCGACGGGCACGCGCTGCAGGTCTCGGCCTACACCCTGACCCTGGTGGGCAAGATCCTCTGCTACGCCATCGTCGCCCTGGCGCTGGACCTGGTGTGGGGCTACGCCGGGCTGCTGTCCCTGGGCCACGGGCTGTTCTTCGCCCTCGGCGGCTACGCCATGGGCATGTACCTGATGCGCCAGGCTGCCGGCGACGGCCTGCCGGGGTTCATGGCCTTCCTGTCGTGGAACGAGCTGCCCTGGTACTGGGCCGGTACCCAGCACTTCGCCTGGGCCCTGTGCCTGGTGGTGCTGGCGCCGGGGTTGCTGGCGCTGGTATTCGGCTGGTTCGCCTTCCGCTCGCGGATCAAGGGCGTGTACTTCTCGATCATGACCCAGGCCCTGACCTTCGCCGGCATGCTGCTGTTCTTTCGCAACGAGACCGGCTTTGGCGGCAACAACGGCTTCACCAACTTCCGCACCATCCTCGGCTTCGACATCACCTCGCAAGGCACTCGCGCGGTGCTGTTCCTGCTCACGGTCGGCCTGCTGCTGGCCAGCCTGTACCTGTGCTGGCAGCTCACCCGCAGCAAGTTCGGCCGGCTGCTCACCGCCGTGCGCGATGCCGAGAACCGCTTGATGTTCTGCGGCTACGACCCGCGTGGCTTCAAGTTGCTGGTGTGGGTGCTCAGCGCCGTGCTGTGCGGCCTGGCCGGGGCGCTGTATGTGCCGCAGGTGGGCATCATCAACCCCAGCGAGATGTCGCCGACCAACTCCATCGAGGCGGCCGTGTGGGTGGCCCTGGGCGGGCGCGGCACGCTGATCGGGCCGCTGCTCGGCGCCGGGCTGGTCAATGGCATGAAGAGCTGGTTCACCGTGGCGTTCCCCGAGTACTGGCTGTTCTTCCTCGGCGCGCTGTTCATCGTCGTCACCCTGTACCTGCCCAAGGGCGTGGTCGGGCTTGTGAAGAAAAGGAGCCAGCCATGAGAGGCGTGCCCCCGGTGCATCCTGAATTCATGTTGGAACCGGTGTTCGATCAACTGGGCGCCGGCCGTGACGCCATCGGCCTGGGCCAGGCGCGCAAGGCCGGGCTCGATACCCGCCACGGTACGGTGCTGAGCCTGGAGGACATCAGCGTCAGCTTCGACGGTTTCAAGGCGCTCAACGGGCTGAACCTGTACATCGGCGTGGGCGAGCTGCGCTGCATCATCGGCCCCAACGGCGCGGGCAAGACCACGATGATGGACGTGATCACCGGCAAGACCCGCCCCGACAGCGGCAGCGCCTACTTTGGCGACACCCTCGACTTGACCCGCATGAGCGAATACCAGATCGCTCAGGCCGGGATCGGCCGCAAGTTCCAGAAGCCCACGGTGTTCGAGGCACTGACGGTGTTCGAGAACCTGGAGCTGGCCTTGAAGGCCGACAAGTCGGTGTGGGCCAGCCTGGCGGCGCGCTTGGGTGGCGAGCAGCGCCAGCGCATCGACGAGGTGCTGAGCACCTTGCGCCTGCTGCCATTGGCCCAGCGCCCGGCCGGATTGCTGTCCCACGGGCAGAAGCAGTTTCTGGAGATCGGCATGCTGCTGGTGCAGGAGCCGCAGTTGTTGCTGCTGGACGAGCCGGTGGCGGGCATGACCGACGCCGAGACCGAGTTCACCGCCGAGCTGTTCCGCTCGCTGGCGGGCAAGCATTCGCTGATGGTGGTGGAACACGACATGGGCTTCGTGGGCAGCATTGCCGACCATGTGACGGTGCTGCACCAGGGCAGTGTGCTGGCGGAGGGATCGCTGGCGCAGGTGCAGGCGGATGAGCGGGTGGTCGAGGTGTATCTCGGGCGCTGATCGGCTTTTGATTTTTGTCTGCCTGCGCTGGCCTCTTCGCGGGTAAACCCGCTCCCACAGGATTTGCGCTGAACCTGTGGGAGCGGGTTTACCCGCGAAAGGGCCGGCATGGGCAATACGAATACTCCAGGAACAACACATGCTCAAGATCGACACCCTGCACCAATACTACGGCGGCAGCCACATCCTGCGCGGCCTGTCCTTCGAGGCCAAGGTCGGCGAAGTCACCTGCCTGCTCGGGCGCAACGGCGTGGGCAAGACCACCCTGCTGCGCTGCCTGATGGGCCTGCTGCCGGCCCGCGAGGGCCGCGTGGAATGGGAAGGCAAAGCAATCACCGCGCTCAAGCCGCAGCAACGGGTCCAGGCCGGCATCGCCTACGTGCCCCAGGGCCGCGAGATCTTCCCGCGCCTGACGGTGGAGGAAAACCTGCTGATGGGCCTGTCGCGCTTCCCCGCCCGCGAGGCCCGGCAAGTACCACCCTTCATCTACGAACTGTTCCCGGTGCTGGAGCAGATGAAACAGCGCCGTGGCGGCGACCTGTCCGGCGGCCAGCAGCAACAGCTGGCCATCGGCCGTGCGCTGGCCAGCCGCCCGCGCCTGCTGATCCTCGACGAACCGACCGAAGGCATCCAGCCCTCGGTAATCAAGGAAATCGGCGCGGTGATCCGCAAACTCGCCGACCGTGGCGACATGGCCATCCTGCTGGTAGAGCAGTTCTATGACTTCGCCGAGGAACTGGCCGACCAGTACCTGGTGATGGCCCGTGGCGAGATCGTCCAGCAGGGGCGCGGCGAAAACATGCAGGCCGAAGGTGTGCGTGGCCTGGTTACCATTTAATCTGCACTGACTTCCCTTGCGAGATGCCGTCATGAGTTACACGCTGCGCGATGCCCTGGCCGAAGACCTGCCAGGCATCCTCGACATCTACAACGACGCCGTGCGCAACACCACGGCGATCTGGAACGAAACCCCGGTCGACCTGGCCAACCGCCAGGCCTGGTTCGAGGCCCGCGCGCAGCAGGGCTATCCGATCCTGGTGGCGGTGGATGATACCGGGGTGCTGGGCTATGCCTCGTTCGGCGACTGGCGGCCCTTCGAAGGCTTCCGGCATACCGTCGAGCACTCGGTGTACATCCGTGGCGATCAGCGTGGCAAAGGCCTGGGGCCGATCCTGATGGCGGCGCTGATCGAACGTGCGCGCACGTGCGACAAACATGTGATGGTCGCCGCGATCGAGAGCGGCAACGCCGCGTCGATCCGCCTGCACCAGCGCCTGGGCTTCGCCATCACCGGGCAGATGGCCCAGGTGGGCGTGAAGTTCGGCCGTTGGCTGGACCTGACCTTCATGCAGCTGAATCTGGACGAGAACGCCCTTCCCCCCTCGAGGAGCTGAACCCGATGAACGCCGCCCACCTGCAACGCGTCACCCACGAAGGCCTGGCCTATTACCGCGAGGGCCTGGTGGCCCTGCTGCTGGATGCGGTGCGACAGGGTGCTTCGGTGGGCTTTCTGGCGGATATCGACGAGCAGCAGGCCAATGCCTATTTCGATGAGGTGAGGGCGCGCCTGGCCAGTGGCGAGCAACTTTTATGGGTGATCGCCCAGGGCCATGAGGTGCTGGCCAGCGTGCAGCTTGGCCTGTGCCTGAAGCCCAACGGGCTGAACCGGGCCGAGGTGCAGAAGCTGCTGGTGCATAGCGATGCGCGGCGGCGTGGGCTGGGTCAGCAACTGATGAATGCGCTGGAGGCCGATGCCCGGCGGATCAGGCGGGGGATGCTGTACCTGGATACCGAGGCCGGCTCCGGCGCGGAGGCGTTTTATCGGGCGCAGGGGTACAGCAAGGCGGGGGAGATCCCGGATTATGCCTGTGGGCCGGATGGGGTGTATCGGGCGACGGCGTTGTATTTCAAGGTGCTGACTCCCGCTTGAGAGTGGTGATGTAGCCATCGCGGGGCAAGCCCGCTCCCACGCCATGTACCGAGGTGCTTCGTGGGAGCGGGCTTGCCCCGCGATGCTGTAACGCTCACATCTGGGTGAACCTGCCCAAGCGCTGGCGCAACATGCTGTTCTCACTGCGCAACTGCTGCACCTCCTCCAGCAACTCCAGCGCCAGCGCCACCCCTTCCCACTCCAGCTCCAGCTCCTGATGCAGCTTCACCGCGCGCTTCAAGGTCACCGGCGCGCGGTCATCGAACAGCCATTCGTCGGGCGTTCGCCCCGACGGTTCAACAATGCCGTGCTCGACGATCTCGATCACCCAGTCGGCCGTGACATCGGCCTCCTGGCACAGGGTACGCATGTCCAGTTGAACGATCAGGGTGCTGCTCATGGTCACTTACTCCATTGAGTCCTCGGGTTGAACGCAGCTTTCTCGGAGAGCTGGGTCCACAGCTCGCGCGCGGCGGCGTCGGACTGGGCGGGCATTACCACTTTCAATTGCGCATAAAGGTCGCCGCGCTCGCCCTGTTTGTTCAACAGGCCCATGCCCTTGACCCGCAGGCGCTGGCCGCTCTGGCTGTCGGGGCGGATGGTCAGGTTGATCTTGCCGGTCAGGGTCGGCACCGCCACCTTGGCGCCCAGCGCGGCCTCCCACGGGGCCAGCGGCACGGTGATGATCAGGTCATGGCCTTCGACATCGAACAGCGGGTGCGGGGCCATGCGCAGGGTCAGGAACAGGTCGCCGTTGGCGCCACCGCCCACGCCTGGCGCGCCCTGGCCCTTGAGGCGGATGCGCTCGCCATCGGTCACCCCGGCGGGGATCTTCACGTTCAGGGTCTTGGTGGTGAACCCGGTACGCTGCCCGGCGCCGTTGGTCTGCGGCACCTGGAAGCTGATCTGCTTGGATTCGTTGTTCAGGGTCTCTTCAAGGAAGACCGCCAGTTCCAGTTCCACGTCCTGCCCTCGTCTGCCGGTACTGCGCTGTTGCCGGCCGCCACCACCGAAGGGGTTGCCACCCCGGGCGCCGAAGATCGAACTGAAGAAGTCGGAGAAGTCGCCGCCCTCGAAACCGCCACCGCCATTGCCGCCGCGGCTCTGCCAGCCAGGCGGGGCCTGGAACGGCCGGCCGTGCTGGCCGCCGTACTTGCGGATTTCGTCGAACTCGGCGCGCTTGTCCTTGTCGCCAAGCACTTCGTAGGCCTCGTTGGCCTCCTTGAATTTTTCCTCGGCGTCACGCTCCTTGCTGACGTCGGGGTGATACTTGCGCGCGAGCTTGCGGTACGCGGCCTTGATCGCCTTCTCGTCCGCGCTCGGTTCGACGCCGAGTATCTTGTAATAGTCTTTGAAGTCCATCTGTGGATCACCAATGTGAAAGTGCAGGTTGCAACTGAAGATAGGGGCCAAGCATAGCCTTTCAAGGTGCGCTTGGCTTTGCCTCACGGCAGACGACCGGTCTTGATTCTGTAGCCAACTGGCATACACTGCGCGGCCGTTTTGCCTCCGGAAGCTTTCCCCTCATGTCTGACGTATCCCCGGCCCGCGCCCTTGGCATCGATTTTGGCACCTCCAACTCCACGGTCGGCTGGCACCGCCCGGGCGTCGAGTCGCTGATCGCCCTGGAAGACGGCAAGATCACCCTGCCTTCGGTGGTCTTCTTCAACATCGAGGAACGTCGCCCGGTGTACGGCCGCCTGGCCCTGCACGAGTACCTGGAAGGCTACGAAGGCCGCCTGATGCGCTCGCTCAAGAGCCTGCTGGGTTCCAAGCTGATCAAGCACGACACCAGCGTGCTGGGCAGCGCCCTGCCGTTCAAGGACCTGCTGGGCATGTTCATCGGCGAGCTGAAAAAGCGTGGCGAAGCCGCCGCCGGCCGCGAGTTCGACCAGGTGGTGCTGGGCCGCCCGGTGTTCTTCGTCGACGAAGACCCCGCTGCCGACCAGGAGGCCGAGGACACCCTGGCCGAGGTGGCGCGCAAGATCGGGTTCAAGGACGTGTCGTTCCAGTACGAGCCGATCGCCGCGGCGTTCGACTACGAGTCGGGCATCAGCCGTGAAGAGCTGGTGCTGATCGTCGATATCGGCGGTGGTACCTCGGACTTTACCCTGATCCGCCTGTCGCCCGAGCGTCACCTGGTGGACGAGCGCCAGGACGACATCCTCGCCACCGGCGGCGTGCACATCGGCGGTACCGACTTCGACAAGCAGTTGAGCCTGCAGGGCGTGATGCCGCTGTTCGGTTACGGCAGCCGGATGAAGAGCGGCGCACTGATGCCCACCAGCTACCACCTCAACCTGGCCACCTGGCACACCATCAACGCCCTGTACTCGCAGAAGTCGCAGCTGGCGCTGGGCAACATGCGCTACGACATCGAGGACACCCTGGGCATCGACCGCCTGTTCAAGCTGATCGAAGAGCGCGCCGGGCACTGGCTGGCGATGGAAGTGGAGGCCAGCAAGATCGAGCTGACCGAGCGTGACAGCCGTAGCGTGGACTTTGGCCGCATCGAACCGGGGCTCTGCGCCGAGCTGACCCGCGCGTTGTTCGAGGATGCCATCGATGGGTTGCTGGAGCGTGTGCGTGGCAGCGTGACCGAGCTGCTGGCCAGGGCCGGGGTGAATGAAAGCCAGGTGGACACGGTGTTCTTCACCGGCGGTTCCAGCGGCATCCCGGCACTGCGCAACAGCGTGGCGGCGATGCTGCCCAATGCGCGGCATGTGGAAGGCAATATCTTCGGCAGCATCGGTAGCGGGCTGGCGATCGAGGCGCGCAAGCGCTACGGGACAATCTGAACCTTTGCCTTCGCCTGTACTGGCCTCTTCGCGGGTAAACCCGCTCCCACAGGATTACCTATGCCTTGAAGGCAGCGGTGAACCTGTGGGAGCGGGTTTACCCGCGAAGAGGCCGGTACAGGTTCAAGCAATCCCTCAGACCAGCTCCATCCGCTTGAGCTCACTCTTCAGGTACGCGTAGTAGATCGGCCCCGCCACCACCCCCGGCAGACCGAACGCGGCCTCGAACACCAGCATCGCCAGCAACAGCTCCCAGGCCTTGGCACTGATCTGCCCGCCGACGATCCGCGCGTTGAGGAAGTACTCGACCTTGTGGATCACGATCAGGTAGCCCAGCGCCGCCGCCGCCACCCAGATCGACAGCGACATCCCGACGATGGTGATCAGGGTGTTGGACATCAGGTTGCCGATTACCGGTAGCAGGCCGAGCAGGAAGGTCAGCACGATCAGCGTCTTGGTCAGCGGCAGGTGCACGCCGAACAGCGGTAGCACCACGGCCAGGAAGATGCCGGTGAACGCGGTGTTGAGCAGCGAGATCTTGATCTGCGCGAAGACGATGTTGCGAAACGCCTGCACCAGCAGGCTCAGGCGCTCGAACAAGGCCGCGGCCAGGGGCTTGCGCCGGGAAATGTCGGGGATGCGCTGCAAGGCGACGATGGCGCCGAGGATCATGCCGATCAGCAGCGTCACGAACATGTGCGCCATGCCCTTGCCCACCAATTGCAGATCGCTCAGGTGGCTCTTGATCCAGTCGCCGATGGCCACCTTGAACTCGGCCGCGCTGGCCGGCAGGTAGGCTTCGATGAACGGCGGCAACTGGCCACGGGCGCGTTCGACCAGGGCCATGAACTTGTCCAGCGAGGCGCCGGGGTTCTCGGCCTCGTGCAGCAAAAAGCTGAAGGCACCGGCGAACAGCAGGGTCAGGGTGCTCACCACCAGCGTGCCCAGCAGGGCCACCGCCAGCCAGCGGGCGCGCTGCCCGGCGATCAGCGGCTGCAGGCGCGGGGTGAGCATGTTGACCAGCTCGAACACCAACAGCCCGGCCAGCAGGCTGGGGAGCAACTTCAGGGGCAATGCCAGCAACAGGCCGGCGATGACGATGACCAGGCTGGCAAGGGAGATCTGGCGGGGGGTGAAGGTCATACAGCCTCGACGGCAGACAGCGGAAAGTCCCGCAGTCTGCCAGCCTTCAATGCACAGGCATAGGCACAGGTCATTTCTTCTTCAGGCAGTCGCTCATGTAGGCCTTGCGCTCGTCGCCCTTGAGCGCCTTGGTGGTGGCGTCGGCATTGCAGGTTTTCATCTTGTCCTGTTGGGTCTGCGGCACATCCTTCTTCAGGCAGGTGCTCATGAACGCCTTGCGCTCATCGCCCTTGAGCGCCTTGGTGGTGGCGTCGGCGTTGCAGGTCTTCATCTTTTCCTGTTGCGCGGTGGCGGCGAATCCTTGCCCGGCGATCAACATGCCCAGCACCAGCAGTGGCACATGCAGCAGCTTCATGGAGTGGTCTCCTTGTCGGCGCGCCCAATGCGCGCGTGTCGAGCTGAGTGTAGACAAGAAATCTTACATCTCTGCCCGGGCCTGCCGCCGGTACTGCTCCGGCGTGCAGCCGGCCTGGCGCTGGAACATGGCGATGAACGCCGAGCCGCTGCTGTAGCCGAGGTCGAAGGCGATGGCCTGGATCGGCAGGCCGGCTTCCAGCGCCTCGATGGCCCGCAGAAAGCGCAGGCGCAGGCGCCACTCACCAAAGCTCATGCCCAGCTCGCGCAGGAAGTGCCGGGCCAGGGTGCGCTCACTGACGTGCACCTGCGCGGCCCACTCGGCCAGTGGGCGGTTGTCGCCGGGCTCGGCCTGCAGCCCGGCGAGCACCTGGCCCAGGCTGTCGCTGCGGGCGAACGGCAGGTAGCAGGTTTGCCTCGGCGCCTGGTGCAATTGGTCGAGCAGCACCTGGACCAGGCGCTGGTCGCAGGCGTCCTGGGCCACCTTGAGGTCGCGCCGGGCGAAGTCGCCGAGGATCGCCTTGAGGATGTCGCTGACCACCAGGCTGCAGGGCTGGGCTGGCAGCTCGGCGCACAGGCTGCGGTCCAGGTACACCGAGCGGTAGACGATGGCCTGGGGGTTGTAGCAGCCGTGCTCGGTGCCCGGCGGCACCCACACGGCGTAGTGGGGAGGCGAGATGAAGCGCTGGCCTTCGACATCCAGGTGCATGACGCCATGGGAGGCGTAGTTGA
Organism: Pseudomonas oryziphila; assembly: GCF_003940825.1. Lineage (NCBI taxonomy): Bacteria > Pseudomonadati > Pseudomonadota > Gammaproteobacteria > Pseudomonadales > Pseudomonadaceae > Pseudomonas > Pseudomonas oryziphila. Next base: position 5,423,510 of record NZ_CP034338.1, read on the forward strand.
GCTGGCCCCAGGGGTGGCGATGGGGCGCGCTCTGGCTGCCGGCGCCGAATTCGTCGTAGCGGAAGTAGACCGGGGCAGGGAGCTGGTCGAATTGCGGGATGTCGAGGTACTGGCGGGGCATGTTGGCTGCTTCGCGGGGCGGGTTGTCTGGATGGGAGTATAGGCCTTGTGACAGACAACGGATAATACCGAGCCATCAGGGGCTGCTGCGCAGCCCTTCGCGGGTAAACCCGCTCCCACAGGATCTGCGCAAACTTCTGTGGGAGCGGGTTTACCCGCGAAGGGCCGCACAGCGGCCCCAGTCTGTCACTGTGAGTACCCGTTGCATGAATTACCTCTTCCCCCTCACCGCCATCCTCATCTGGGCCGGCAACACCGTGGTCACCAAGCTGTCCGCCGGGGCCATCTTCCCGGCCGAGATCGGCTTCTACCGCTGGCTGCTGGCCGGCCTGCTGTTCACCCCCTTCCTGCTGCCCCAGGTATGGCGCAACCGCGCGGCGATCCGCCCGCACCTGGGCAAGGTCTTCGTGCTGGGCGTGCTGGGCATGGCCATCTACCAGAGCCTGGCCTACTTCGCCGCTGGCATCACCAGCGCCACCAACATGGGCATCATCCTGTCGCTGATGCCGCTGATGTCGCTGGCCCTGTCCATCGCCTGGCTGGGCCAGCGCCTGAGCTACGGCGCCTTGCTCGGCGCGCTGGTGTCGTTCTTCGGCGTGCTCGAGGTGGTCTCGGCCGGCCAACCCTCGGCGCTGCTGCACCAGGGCCTGAACAGCGGTGACCTGATGATGCTGGTGGCCACCTTCGCCTATGCGCTGTACAGCTTCCTGCTGAAGAAATGGCAACTGCGCCTGCCGCCGATGCAGCTGCTGTACCTGCAAATCCTGGTGGCGATCCTGGTGCTGCTGCCGCTGTTCCTGCTGTCGCCCAAGACCGGGCTGAACGGCCATAACATTGGCCTGGTGGTGTATGCCTGCGTGCTGGCCTCGATGGTCGCGCCACGGGTGTGGATGCAGGCGGTGCACCGGCTGGGGCCAAGCCGCACCACGCTGTTCTTCAACTTGCTGCCGGTGGTGACGGCGGTGATTGCGGCGGTGGTACTGGATGAGCAGTTGGCCAGTTATCACCTGGTTGGCGGGTTGCTGACCCTGGTTGGAGTGCTGCTGGCTGAGCGCTGGACTACGCCAGTGCGTCGGACCTCATAGAACTGCACATGACTCGGTGACTGAGTGAGGACCTGTGGGAGCGGGTTTACCGGAGTGCCGGACCACCGCGAACACCGGCGCAGCCGGTGCCATGCACCGCGTCGTCTGTTTCGCGGCTAAAGCCGCTCCCACAGGGTACGCGCTGGCCGCTGGATCACAACCCCGCCGCCTTGAGCCGGGCGGCATGCTCGGTAAACAGCCGCACCGGCTCGGCGCCCTTGCCCACCGCGCCGAGCGACTGGTTGACGATGTCGAGGTGGTCGAGCGGATAGTCGTCACCGATCACCTGCCCCAGGTGCGAACTGAAGCGCCCGACCATGCCATCGCACTGGCCTTTCTCCCTGACGAAGCTGCGGGCGAACAGGCGGCAGAAGCGGTTGCTGCCATCAAAACGGTTGCGACCCTGGTCGGTGAGCCCAGGCTGCAGGGTGCCGGACCAGGAGTAGTAACGCACCCCGTTCACCTCAGCCGGCCCTTCCCCACCCCAGACCTCGGGCAGCCCCTGCGGATAAGCCTGGTTGAACAGCGCCACCCCGGCGCAGGTCAACGACTGATGCGAGGCATGCACGTCGATCGGCAGCGGGTCGCGGCGCCAGCCGGTCTCCAGCCACACCAGCAACACTGCCAGGCCATGCAGCACAGCCCTGAGGATACGCCCCTGGGCTGAGTCGCCCGGTGCCGTGCGTTCCAGGTGGTCGGCCAGCTCCGAACCATGGTTGGGCCCGGCCACCGAGGTCACCGAGGCTACCCGGTCAGGGCGCTTCGCCGCCGCATAGCGGGCACTCAGCGCGCCCTGGCTATGGCCGATCAGGTTGACCTTTTCGGCCCCCGTGCGCTGGCAGATGTCTTCGATGATGGCCAGCAACTGTTCGCCGCGCACCTCGCTGCCATGCAAGGGCGAGACCTGCACCGGGAACACCTGCGCGCCACCCCGGCGCAAGGCCGGGACGATGCCGAACCAGTAGGGATAGAGCAGCAACCGCACAAACCCGAGCATGCCCGGCACCAGCACCAGTGGATAGCGTGTAGCCAACGCCTGCGTCATTGCCCCAGCTCCTTTCCATGGACGACCGGCCCACACTACAGCGCCGTTTGAGCCCTGCGCAATCGAACTCCTGGCGCGCCGCGCGGTTCCAAGCAGAACAGACCCTCGAGCAAGGAGCGGGACCATGTACAAGCAGACCCTGGCCATTCTTCTGGCAAGCGCCACCCTCGCCGCCTGCAGCAGCCGCCCGGAAAACCCGGTGGACTACGTGACCTACCGCGACCAGCCGCTGGTCAAGCAGGTGGAAAACGGCATGACCATGCAGAAGGTCATCACCATCGGCGGCAGCCCGTCGAATGTCATCGACCTGCCCCATGGCGGCACCTGCAACGACTACATCCTCAACCGCGACGGCCACCAGCAGGCCTACTACGTGCGTTTTGACGCCACCGGGCATGTTGACGCCAAGGGCTTCAAGACGTGCAAGCAACGCCAGCAAGACAGCGACGCCGCCCACGGCGCATGACCACCCTGATTTTTTCGGAGATGAACATGAGCGTTGAACTGACCGATGTGAAGACCCTGCGCGAACGTGCGCGCAAGCACGCTGAAAACGGCGCGGTGACCGAGGGTTACCAGGCCGACCGCGAGAAGATCCTGCGCCTGCTCAACGAGTCGCTGGCCACGGAGCTGGTGTGCGTGCTGCGTTACAAGCGCCACTACTTCATGGCCAGCGGCATCAAGGCCAGTGTCGCTGCGGCGGAATTCCTCGAGCATGCCACCCAGGAAGCCGAGCACGCCGACAAGCTGGCCGAGCGCATCGTGCAACTGGGCGGCGAGCCGGACTTCAACCCGGACAACCTGAGCAAGCATTCGCATGCCCAGTACGTGGAGGGCAAGAACCTGAAGGAGATGGTGCTGGAAGATCTGGTGGCCGAGCGCATCGCCATCGACAGCTATCGCGAGATCATCCAGTTCATCGGCGACAGCGACCCGACCACACGGCGGATCTTCGAGGACATCCTGGCCCAGGAAGAAGAGCACGCGGACGATATGTCGGATCTGTTGCAGGGGCTGTAAACACCAGACTGTGGGAGCGGGTTCACCCGCGAACACGGGCATAGCCCGTGCCAGGCACCGAGGTGTCACCTTCGCGGGTAAATCGCAGCGGCGAACCGCCGCTCCCACAGGTAGAGTGCAGGTCTTGAATTCTCATCCCGCTCCCACGCACTTCAACGCCCTTTGTTCACCGCAGCCGGCGCCTTGCCGGCTTTCATCTGCTGCAACAGCGGCGTGCACTGGTTCGGCGCATCGCCACTGCTCGGCGCGATCAGCGCCAATAGCCCCGCCGCCGGCCCCACGACCACACCCAGTGCCAGCATCCCCGCGCCACGCAGCGCCAGCGGCACCGCCTGCACGCCGGCATTGGGCTTGGCGAACGGCCCACGCACATACAACGGCGAGCGCAGCGAGAACAGCCGCACGCCCTTGGATTCCGGGGTGATCTTCAGGTCCAGCTGCTCGCTGGCGAAGTTGGCCGTGCCGTTGATGTAGATGATCGCGTTCTCGGTATCGAAGACGAACAGGCGGGTAGTGGCCAGGCCATCCTTGATACCCACATCGGCCGCCGCGCAATTGATCTTCACGTCCTCGTCGCCGAACAGCTTGCCGATCACATAGTTGCCGACATTGAGCCCGGCGATCTCCATCAGGCTGCGGCTGATCGCGCCATCGTTGATCAGCAGGCGCAGGTCACCGTTGGAGGTGCCGAGCAACGCCGCCACCGAATTGCCGCTGCCGCGCAGGTCGGCATCGCCATTGAGTTCACCAAAGCTGGTCTGCATCGGCGCGAAGCTGGGGAACAGCTGCTTGAGCTTGAAGCCCCGGGCGGTGAGCTTGGCACGCCCTTGCAACGGCGTGCTGCGCCCGTCCAGGCTGATGTTGGAGTCGAGGTTGCCGCCGGCCACGCCGAAGCGCAGCGGCTCCAGGCGCAACAGGCCATCGTCGAGGATCACATGGGCGGCCAGGTCGTTGAACGGCAGCTGCTCGCTGTGGACGATGCGCTTGCCGGCGAACGAGACGTCGGCATCCATGGCCCGCCAGCGCTCGGTGCGGAATTCTTCCACCGGCAGCACCTTGCCCGCCGGCTGCTTGCTGGCGCCGCCACGGGCCTTCTGCTGGCTGTTGGAGTCGGCGCCGATCAACGGTGCAAGGTCCTTGAACAGCAGCTGGTTCGACACCAGGTTGCCGGACAGTTTCGGCCGCGGCTGGCTGGCGACGAACGCCAGGTCGCCATGGATATCGCTGGCGCCGATCTTGCCGTTGAAGCCCTCGTAGCGGAACTGCGCACCGCCTGCTGCATGCAAATTGGCGTTGAGGTGGCCGTCGGTTTCATAAGCCGGGGTGTCCGGCAAGGTCACGCCGGTGAGCGGGTAGAGGTTGCCCAGGCTGCTGCCGGACAGTTTCAGGCGCAGGTCGAGGGCGCCCAGGTTGCGCGGATCGGTCAGGGTACCGGCCAGCGCCACCTGGGTGTCGCCGATGCGGGCGTCGGCCTGCAGCGGGAACGGTTGGCTGGCATCCTGCAGCGCCAACAGGCCACCGATCTTGCCGGTGGCCGTCACGGCCTGGCCTTTGTAGCGGCCCTGGGCCTTGAGGCCGAAGGCGTAGGCCTGGGCGTTGCCGGCTTTCTCGGCGCGGGCCTTGCCGACGATGTCGCTGAACGGGATCGGTTTGCCCAGCGGGTCGACCTGCACCTTCAGGCTGGTCTTGAGGGTCTGGTCGTCGAAGCTCACGTTGCCCTGGTCGAAGCCGATGGCGCCGATATCCAACACCCATTTCGACGGTGGTTGGTTGTCATCCTTGGGCCCGAAGTCGAAGGTCCAGTTGGCGCGGCCGTCGGCCAGCCGGGTGAGGCTGGCGCTGGGCTTGACCAGATCGATGCGTGGGATGCTGATGCGCTGGACGATCAACGGCAGTGGCGCCAGGCGGAACTCGACCCGCTCGAGGCCGACCATGCGCGGCTCCTTGAGCCAGTCCGGGTTGCCCAGCGAGAGGTCTTCGGCGGTGAAATGCGGCCAGGGCACGAAGGCGCGCCAGCCGCCTTCTTCCGGTGCGGTGCGCCAGTGCACGGCGAGGTTGCCGTTGATCGCGAAGGGCCGATGCAGCGCCTCGGACACCTTCTCGTTGAGCAGTGGCTTGACGCGGTTCCAGTCGAAGGTGGCGATCACCACCACCAGGATCGCCAGCAGCGTGGCCAGGGTGACGAAGGTCCAGACAAGGATTCTGGCGGGGCGCGTCATTGCGGGGTTCTCCTGACTGCCGGGCACGAGGCGGGCATAACGATGGCACTTAAAATGTCGGACTGATGAAAACCCGCAGGGTTTAGTCCGGGTTGCCATGATAGCGAAGTTTTCCTGGCGCTTTTCTGCGCTATTGGTCTGCCGCGGGCCTTGGTGTTACTGCGAAATCGGCAGCGTACAATGCCGGCATAATCGTCGAAACCATTGATTCAGAGCCGTCGCGCCTGAGTATCAATAGCGTCGATTGTTACCATTACCCTGATGAACTTCTCTCTGGCGTTACGCGGCGTAGCATTGCCTCCGTAGCCACTTTTCAGCCCCCCGAGAGGAGCACCGAATCATGAAACGCCATCTGCTGCTGAGCCTGACCCTGTCCGTACTTGCCGCCAACGCTTTCGCCCTGCCTGCTGAAGACCAGCACTTGAGCGCCGAATCGCGCTCCAGCGCAGCCACTGTTGCCCAGCCGCTGAACACCCTGGCTGAAGGTGGCGCCGAACGCCTGCAGGAACGTGCCGGTCGCGTTGCCGAAGGTGGCTCGGATCGTCTGATCGAACGTAATAACCGCGTCGCCGAAGGTGGCTCGGATCGCTTGATCGAACGTAATAACCGCGTCGCCGAAGGTGGCTCGGATCGTCTGCTCGAACGCAACAACCGCGTCGCCGAAGGTGGCTCGGATCGCTTGATCGAACGTAATAACCGCGTCGCCGAAGGTGGCTCGGACCGTCTGATCGAACGCAACAACCGCGTCGCCGAAGGTGGCTCGGACCGTCTGATCGAACGCAACAACCGCGTCGCCGAAGGTGGCTCGGACCGTCTGATCGAACGCAATAACCGCGTCGCCGAAGGTGGCTCGGATCGTCTGATCGAACGCAACAACCGCGTTGCCGAAGGTGGCTCGGATCGCCTCGTCGAACTCAGCCGTGTGAGCTGATCGCCATGGCCGAAAACAACAAACCGCCCCGCTGTATCTGCTCCCCACCTAGCCCGGTCCATTGACCGGGCTTTGTTTTTTTATCCAGAATGGCCGGCCTCACAGCCACAGAATCCCGTCCCATGCTGCCGCGTGCCGAACAGAAGCTACAGACCCGCCAGGCCCTGCTGGACGCCGCCTGCCAGCTCATGGAGAGCGGCCGTGGCTTTGGCAGCATCAGCCTGCGCGAAGTGGCCAAGGCTGCCGGCATCGTGCCCACTGGCTTCTATCGCCACTTCCCCGACATGGACACCCTGGGCCTGGCCCTGGTCGCCGAAATCGACACCACCTTCCGCCAGACCATTCGCCTGGTGCGGCACAACGAATTCGAGCTGGGCGGCATCACCGACGCCTCGGTGCGCATCTTCCTCGATGTAGTCAACGCCCACCGTGCTCAGTTCCTGTTCCTGGCCCGCGAACAGTACGGCGGTTCGCAAGCCGTACGCCAGGCCATCGCCCGCCTGCGCCAGGACATCAGCAGCGACCTGGCCACCGACCTTGCGCGCATGCCGCGCTGGCAGCACCTGGACGGCGCGGCCCTGGCGGTGATGGCCGACCTGGTGGTCAAGACCGTGTTCGCCACCCTGCCGGAGCTGATCGACAGCCCGGAGCCGGGCAACCCGCAGGTGATGACGGCGCAAGAGAAGATCACCCAGCAGCTGCGCTTCATCTTCGTGGGTGCGCGGCATTGGCAGGGGTTGGGGAACCCAGGCTGATCCCTTGCCTGTACCGGCCCCATCGCCGGCAAGCCGGCTCCCACAGGGAATCACTCCTACAAAGACAGTTGCTCCCACAGAGCAGGCGTCAGCCTCGATACTTGTGGGAGCTGGCTTGCCAGCGATGGGGCCAGCACAGGCAACCCATACCCCCAGTTCTGCTACCATGGCGCCCTGCCCGACCGTCCATGAGCGCCAGCATGTCCGACCCCCGCCTTGCTTTGACCCGTTTTCAACAGCACTTCGCCGAACGCATCGTGCCGCTGTGGCAAGGCCCGGGCTGGAACGCCGAGATGGCGCTGCCCTATGAAGCCCTGGACGCCCAACACCGCCCGCTGCCGGTACAGCGCTACCGCGCCATGGCCTGCGCGCGCCAGCTGTACCTGTTCAGCAGCCGCATCGAACAACCGGGCGCTGCCGAACGCGCGGCGGCACTGTTCCGCTCGCTGCAAAAGCACTTCCATGATGCCGAGCACGGCGGCTGGTTCTACAGCATCGACGCCGAAGGCAAGCCGCTGGACCGGCGCAAGGATCTCTATACCCACGCCTTCATCGTCTTCGCCTGCGCCCATTACTGGGGCAAGGTCGGTGAAGGTCTGGTGGAAGCCACGCTCAATGGCGCCCTGGAAGTGGTTGCCGAGCAGTTCGCCCGTGACGATGGCCTGTACGAGGCCAGCCTGGGTGAAGACTGGTCGGACCTGGGCAGCGGCCCGTTGCAGAACCCACAGATGCACCTGGCCGAAGCTTTCCTGCAGGTGCTGGCCGTGCGCGAGGACGACGACGTACGCCAGTCGCTGCTGCAGCTGTGCGAAGCACTGCAGGCGCAATTCGTCGAACCGCAACACGGCCTGATGCTGGAGAAACCGCGCGGGGCTGTGGATAACTGGTTCGAGCCTGGCCATCAGTTCGAATGGTTCTACCTGCTCGACAGCTCGCCGCTGCTGCGCGGCACGCCGCTGCATGCCTCCATCAGCCGTGCGTTCGGCTACGCCGAACAGTGCGGGGTGAAGGATTCGGCGGTGCTGGCGATGCTGGATGTGGACGGCAAGGTGCTCGACGCCACCCAGCGGATCTGGGCCCAGGCGGAGTACCTGCGGGCGCTGGTGCTGCGCTCGGCCAGCGATGAAAAATTGCTTGGGCAGCTGCAGGCCCTTCAGGGGCAGTTCCTGCATGACGGCGGCTGGCATGAGTGCCGGGATGGCAATGGCGCGGTCAGCCGGCATGACATGCCTTCGACCACGCCCTATCACTTGGCGACCTGCCTGGAAGGTTTGCAGCGCCTGGACTGACGCAATCGCGGGGCAAGTCGCAGCGGCGCACCGCCGCTCCCACAGGTTTTGCGCATCATCTGTGGGAGCGAGCTTGCCTCGCGAATGGCCCGCAAAGCGGGCCTTGTCAGTTGATTCAGGCCTTGGCCGAGCGGTCGATCGAGAACCCTGCCCAGTCCTGGCTCACCGGCATCAGCTCGAGGCTGTTGATGTTGATGTGCGCCGGTTGATTGAGGATCCAGAAGATGGTCTCGGCAATGTCCTGCGGCTGGATCGGCTCGGCGCCTGCATAGGTGGCGTCGTACTTGGCCTGGTCGCCGCCGAAGCGCACCAGCGAGAACTCGCTCTCGCACAGTCCTGGCTCGATGTTGCTCACCCGCACCCCGGTACCGCGCAAGTCGCAACGCAGGCTCAGCGAGAACTGGCCGACGAACGCCTTGGTGCCGCCGTACACGTTGGCGCCTGGGTACGGGTAGTTGCCCGCCACCGAGCCGACGTTGAGGATCGACGCACCACGGCCGTGGGCGATCAGGCGTGGCAGCAGCAGGCGGGTGGTGTACATCAGGCCCTTGATGTTGGTGTCGACCATGGTTTCCCAGTCGTCCAGGCTGCAGTTCTGCGCGGCATCGACACCCAGCGCCAGGCCGGCGTTGTTGACCAGGCCCTGCAGTTTGTCGAAGGCCGGCGGCAGGCTGGCGATGGCCGCCTCCATGGCTTTGCGGTCACGCACATCGACCACCAGGGTGTGCACTTCGGTCTTGGCCGACAGCTCGGCGCGCAGGGCATCCAGGCGCTCCTGGCGACGGCCGGTGAGGACCAGCTTCCAGCCGGCCTCGGCGAAACGGCGGGCGGTGGCCTCACCAAAACCGGAAGTCGCGCCAGTAATGAATACGGTGGATGTCATGCTCTTCTCCTTGGCTGTGGATTAGGTGCTGCAGGCCTCGCAGCATGCCCGGCGCACGCCCTGGCGACAACCGTTTCGATGCCTGATCAAAAAACGACCAAAGCCTTGAAGGCCCCGTGCTAGATGGTCCTGAGAGAGCTATGCGCACCTTATCCACAAGCCTTTCCCCACGGATTGGGGGCAACTCGTCGGTTGCGTGGAACCTTTTGTTCGGCCGAGGTCCTGTGGAAATCTTTCAGTGATGGCGCAACGCTTTCAACCATGCCGCTTGCGGCAGTCTGTCCAAGGTTTTTGCACAGAGTTATCCACAGATATCCGGCCCTTGTGGACAGGTCCTCCTGCTGGCAAAAACACTCGTTGAATCAACCACAAAGCGTACATGATCAAAAAACGTACAACCTCTTGAAGACCTTGAAAACAAAGGGGTACAGCGAGGTGCCACCATGTTTTCCACAGGCGGCTCCACACAATCCGTGGAAAGTTTTGTACCTGTGGAAACAAGGGCTTGCGAGGGGGTTGTGGAGTGCTTCGAGAAAGATATGCGACAAGTTGTCCACATGCTGCTGGGAAGCCGCATCGCTGGCAAGCCAGCTCCCACAGAAGCAGGTTCATGCGGTCAGGGTGGGAGCCGGCTTGCCGGCGAAGGGGCCGCGCAGCGGCCCCGGAAACAATCAGTGCCCGCCCAGATAGGCGTTACGCACCTCCTCGTTGACCAACAGCTCCTGCCCGGTCCCGGTCATGCGGATCTGCCCGTTGACCATCACATAGGCACGGTCCGAGAGCTTCAGCGCATGGTTGGCGTTCTGCTCCACGAGGAAGATGGTCATCCCGCTCTGCGCCAGTTCGCGCAGGGTGGCGAAGATCTGCTTGACCACGATCGGCGCCAGCCCCAACGACGGTTCGTCAAGCAGCAGCAGCTTGGGCCGGCTCATCAGCGCCCGGGCGATGGCGAGCATCTGCTGCTCGCCGCCGGACATGGTCATCGCCCGCTGGTTACGCCGCTCCTTGAGCCTGGGGAACAGCGTAAACATGCGCTGCATGTCCTCATCGGCATGTTTGTCGCCGATGGGGATGGTGCCCATCATCAGGTTCTCCTCGACGGTCATGTCGGGGAACACCCTGCGCCCTTCGGGGGACTGGGCGATGCCGTTGGAGGCGATGTAGTGCGACGACTTGCGGGTGATGTCGGTGCCACGGTAGATGATCTGCCCGGAGGCCGCCCGGGGCTGGCCGAAGATCGACATCAACAAGGTCGACTTGCCCGCACCGTTGGCGCCGATCAGGCTTACCGTCTCGCCTTCGTTGATGTGCATCGAGACTTTCTTCAGGGCCTGGATCGGCCCGTAGAACACCTCGAGATCCTTCAGTTCGAGAATGGGTGCGGTCATACCAGTTCCTCTTCATCAGCACCCAGGTAGGCGGCGATCACCGTCGGGTTGTGGCGGATATCCTGCGGCGCGCCTTCGGCAATCACGTTGCCGTGGTCGAGCACGACGATGTGGTCGGAAATGCTCATGACCATGCCCATGTCGTGCTCGATCAGCACCACGGTGATGTCATGCTCGTCGCGCAGCACGCGGATCATGCGGCTGAGCGCCTCGGTTTCCTGCGGGTTGAGGCCGGCGGCCGGTTCGTCCAGGCAGATGATCTTGGGCCGTGTGCACATGGCCCGGGCGATCTCCAGACGGCGTTGCTGGCCATAGGAAAGCTCACCGGCCAGGCGGTTGGCGCAGTCGACCAGGTCGACCACCTCCAGCCAGTAGAAGGCATGGTCCAGCGCCTCGCTCTCGGCCTGGCGGTAGCCCTTGGTGTTGAGCACCCCGGCCAGCAGGTTGCGGTTGACCCACATGTGCTGGGCCACCAGCAGGTTCTCCACCACCGACATTTCCTTGAACAGGCGGATGTTCTGGAAAGTACGCGCCAGCCCCGCCCGGTTTACCAGGTGGGTACCGCCGAACATCTTGTAGTACATGCGGTTGGCGAAACGCGCGGGGGACACGAAGTCGGAGGGCCGGAAACGCTCGCCCAGCAGCTGAATGACGTTGGTTGTGCTGCCGCGCACGTTCAGTTCGATGCGCCCGCCGCTGGCCTTGTAGAAGCCGGTCAGGCAGTTGAACACGGTGGTCTTGCCGGCGCCGTTGGGGCCGATCAGGGCGAAGATCTGGTTGCGCTTCACTTTCAGGCTGACATCGCTGAGCGCCTTGATCCCGCCGAACTGCATCATCAGGTTGTCGACCGACAGAATGATTTCGTCGCTCATGGCGCCACTCCTTTACGCGGGACCACACCAGTACGGCTGATGCGGATCAGCCCCCGTGGTCGCCAGATCATCATCAGCACCATCAATACGCCGAACAGCAGCACGCGGTACTCGGAGAAGCTGCGCAGCAGCTCGGGGGCCACGGTCAGCACGAATGCGGCAATCACCACGCCCACGGTCGAGCCCATGCCGCCGAGCACGACGATGGCGAGGATCAGCGCCGACTCGAAGAAGGTGAACGACGACGGGTTGACGAAGCCCTGGTAGGTGGCGAAGAACACGCCGGCAAGGCCTGCGGTAGAGGCACCGAGGGTGAAGGCGGAGAGCTTGACCAGCACGTGGTTCAGGCCCATCGAGCGGCAGGCGATCTCGTCTTCGCGCAGCGCCTCCCAGGCACGGCCGACCGGCATGCGGGTCAAGCGGTGCTTGATGTACAGCACGGCCAGCACTACCAGGAACAACACCGCGTAGATGAACACGAACTTGAGGTTGGCGTTGTATTCGAAGCCGAAGAACTCATGGATCGGCACCCCGCCGTCCTTGGCCCTGCGACCGAACTCCAGGCCGAAGATGGTCGGCGATGGCGCCGGCATGCCGTTGGGGCCACCGGTGAACGACAACCAGTTGTTCAGCACCAGGCGAATGATTTCACCAAAGCCCAGGGTCACGATCGCCAGGTAGTCGCCATGCATCCGCAACACCGGGAAGCCGAGGATGCACCCCGCCAGCGCGGCGGCGATGGCCGCCAGCGGCAGCACGCTCCAGAAGCCCAGGCCCAGATACTGGTAGCCGAGCGCCAGGCCGTAGGCGCCAATGGCGTAGAACGCCACGTAACCCAGGTCGAGCAGGCCGGCCAGGCCGACCACGATGTTCAGGCCCAGGCCCAGCAGCACGTAGATCAGGCCGAGGATGACCACGGTCAGCAGGTACTTGTTGGCGAAGACGGGGAACACGATGGCAATCACGATCAGCGCCGGAATGATGTAGCGCAGGCGCGACTTGTAGTCCGGCGCCAGCACGTGCACGCCCGAACCACCACTGTCGAAGCCCTGGAGCATGCGCAGGCCGGTGGCGGTCTGCAGGAACAGGCTGAGCACGAAGCGCCCGACCATCACCCCGCCGACCAGCCAGGCCACGCGGGTCGGCTGGGCGTTGAAGGTGTAGCCGTCGAGTACCACGCCGACGACCGGGCCAAATACGATGAGGGCCAGCAGGCCGGCGACTATGGTCTCCAGCAGGCTGCGTTTGAGATCGAAACCTTTGTTTGCAACAGCAGGGGCAGTATTGGCAGCGGACATGTTCACACCTTAGCCACGAGCGGGCGACCCAGCAGGCCTTGGGGACGGAAGATGAGGATCATCACCAGCAGCGAGAAGCTGAACACGTCCTTGTAGTCGGAGTTGATCAGGCCGGAGAACAGCGACTCGGAAATCCCCAGGATGATCCCGCCAAGCATGGCGCCCGGGAGCGAGCCGATACCGCCAAGCACGGCGGCGGTGAATGCCTTGATGCCGATGATGAAGCCGGCATAGAAGTCGAAGGTGCCGTAGTTCATGGTGATCAACACGCCCGCCAGTGCGGCCATCACCGCGCCGATGACGAACACGTAGGAGATCACCCGGTCGGTGTTGATACCCAGAATGGAGGCCATCTTGCGGTCTTGTTGCGTGGCGCGGCACATGCGGCCGAGCTTGGTGTACTTGATCACGTAGGTGAGCAGGCCCATGCCGACGAACGCGGCGACCAGGATGAAGATCTTGGTGTAGGTCAGTTGTACGAAACCACTGCCAACGTCGATACGCATGGCGCCTTCGAGCAGCGTGGGTACGCCCTGCTGGCGGGCGCCCTGGCTGATCTGTGCGTAGTTCTGCAGGATCAGCGAGATGCCGATGGCGCTGATCAGCGGTGCCAGGCGGGTGGAGTTGCGCAGGGGTTTGTAGGCGATGCGCTCGATGGTGAAGCCGTAGACGCCGGTGACGACGACGGTGAACAACAGCGTGCCGAGCATCAGCAAGGGGAACGACTCGATGCCGAAGTAGGCCAGCAATGCCAGGCTGATCGCCGCGAGGTACGCGGAAATCATGTACACCTCGCCGTGCGCGAAGTTGATCATGCCGATGATGCCATAGACCATTGTGTAGCCGATGGCGATCAGGCCATAGACCGACCCGAGGGTCAGGCCGTTGACCAGTTGCTGCAGGAAAATACCATCCATAACGCAATCTCACCTGATTGAGATTGCACGAGCGCCGACCACGGCGGGCCACGGATGAAGTGGCCGTTGCGGCGCAGAACCGTGCAGATCTACGAATAAAGACAGCTGCTGCGAGGGCGTTGGCCCGGGCTTGCAGGCCCGGGCCCCACCCTGGTTATTTTTGTTTTTCGAGCTGGTGGTACTTGCCGTCTTTATCCCACTGGTAGACCACGTAGTCGGACACGGTCAGGTCGCCCTTGCTGTCCCACTTCTTCTCGCCCATGACGGTCTTGACCGGGTTGGCCTTGAGCCACTTGGCGGCGTCTTCGCCCTTGTTCGACTTGGCGCCGTTGAACCCGGCGGCCAGGGCCTGCAGCGAAGCGTAGGCATACAGGGTGTAGCCTTCCGGCTCGGTGCCATTCTTGCGGAACTCCTCGACCACCGCCTTGCTGTCGGGCAGCAGACGCGGGTCGGCGCCGAAGGTCATGTACACACCATCGACGTATTGAGCACCGCCAGCGGTGGTGACCAGTTCGTCGGTGACGATGCCGTCGTCGGACATGAACTTGACGTCCTTCAGGCCCTGCTCGCGCAGCTGGCGTACCAGCGGGCCGGCCTCTGGGTGCAGGCCACCGAAGTAGACGACGTCGGCACCGGCGGCGCGGATCTTGGTGACCACGGCGCTGAAGTCCTTCTCACCGCGGGTCAGGCCTTCGTACAGTACCGGCGTGACGCCGCGCTTGATCAGCTGTGCCTTGGTCGCGTCGGCCAGGCCCTGGCCGTAGGTGTCCTTGTCGTGCAGCACGACCACTTTCTTGCCCTTGAGCACGTCGACGATGTAGTCGCCGGCGACGATGCCCTGCTGGTCGTCACGGCCACACATGCGGAACATTGCAGACAGGCCGCGCTCGGTAACCTGCGGGTTGGTGGAGCCCGGGGTGATGGCGATCACGCCAGCCTCGTCATACACCTCGGAGGCGGGGATGGTGTTGGAGGAGCAGAAGTGGCCGACCACGCCGATCACCTTGTCCTGGTCCACCAGGCGGTTGGCCACGGCCACGGCCTGCTTGGGTTCACAGGCGTCGTCACCTTTGACCAGGACGATCTTTTCGCCGTTCACCCCGCCGGCGGCGTTGATCTTGTCGGCTGCCGCCTGGGCACCTTTCATGTACTGCTCGCCAAACGCTGCGTTGGCACCGGTCATGGGGCCCGCAACACCGATCTTGACGTCGGCCTGAACATACGAAGAAACACCCAGTGCTGTGGCTACTGCCAGTGCCAGGAAACCTTTCTTGTAAAACGTCTGCGACATGAGGTGGTGCTCCTAGAGTTTTTTTTGGTTGGCACTACAACTTCATCAACCCTGTGCTCCGAGCAAGGGCCGTGCCATTGGTTTTGCATTCCGGGAAAACTCACTGTGCAGGGGGATAAGAGGCGACCGACGGCCTTTTCTTTATTGAGCGTGCAACCGTCTGCCGCAGGGTGAGCGCCACCCAAACGCCTAGACAAGGAGCAACCATCGAGTGCCATCATTGCAACCCTTGCAAGTGTTAACGTGCAACCGCCCTGTAACAGCCGACGTCACCGAACTGCACACCGCTGGTGCGCGACTGCTACAGGCAGCACCGTTTGAAGGCTAGCCGGTGCACGGAAAAAGACCTGCTTTGCCTGCGCCGGCCCTTTCGCGGGTAAACCCGCTCCCACAGGATGGCACCTGACCTGTGGGAGCGGGTTTACCCGCGAAGGGGCCGGCATAGGCGCAACAACACCTCAAAGACTGGCACAATAGCCGCCATTGCCCGCTTTGGAGCTTCCCCCTGATGAGCGAGAGCGCATTCGCCGAGCGCATCGTGCACAACCTGCTCGACACCGATTTCTACAAGCTGACGATGATGCAGGGCGTGCTGCACAACTACCCGGACGCCGACGTCGAGTGGGAGTTTCGCTGCCGCAATGGCGAAGACCTGCGCCCCTACCTGGGCGAAATCCGCCACCAGTTGGAACTGCTCAGCGAGCTCACCCTGGATGATGGCCAGCTAGCCTTCCTCGAGTGCATCAGCTTTCTCAAGCCCGACTTCCTGCGTTTCCTGCGGCTGTTCCGCTTCAACCTGCGCTACGTGCGCTTAGGCATCGAAAATGACCAGCTGAGCCTGCGCCTGCGTGGCCCGTGGCTGCACGTGATCCTCTTCGAAATACCCCTGCTGGCGATCATCAGCGAAGTGCGCAACCGCCACCTGCACCCGCACATGCGACTTGCCGAGGCGCGTGACCAGCTACACCGCAAGTTCGACTGGCTGCGCGCCCATGCCAGCGATGACGAACTGGCCGAACTGCAGGTGGCCGACTTCGGCACCCGCCGGCGCTTTTCCAGCCGGGTGCAGGCAGAAGTGGTGCGGGTGCTGCGCGATGATTTCCCAGCCCGTTTCGTCGGCACCAGCAACGTCGACCTGGCATGGAAACTGGATATCAAGCCGCTGGGCACCATGGCCCACGAGTGGTTCATGGCCCACCAGCAACTCGGCCCACGGCTGATCGACAGCCAGAGCGCCGCGCTGGACTGCTGGGTACGTGAATACCGCGGGCTGCTGGGCATCGCCCTGACCGACTGCATCACCATGGATGCCTTCCTGAAGGATTTCGACCTGTACTTCGCCAAGCTGTTCGACGGCCTGCGCCACGATTCGGGCGAGCCGGTGGCCTGGGCCGAGAAAGCCATCGCCCATTACCAGAAGCTGGGCATCGACCCGATGACCAAGACCCTGGTGTTCTCCGATGGCCTGAACCTGACCCGTTCACTGGAAATCTTCCGTGCCCTGCGCGGTCGGATCAACGTCAGCTTTGGCATCGGCACCAACCTGACGTGCGACATCCCCGGTGTGGCGCCCATGAACATCGTGCTTAAAATGACCGACTGCAACGGCTCGCCAGTGGCGAAGATCTCCGACGAAGCCGCCAAGACCCAGTGCCGCGACCAGAACTTCGTCGCCTACCTGCGTCACGTATTCAAAATCCCCAGCAAGGAGTAACCCATGCAAGCCGTTCAGCAGGAGATTGCCCAGGCGCTCAAGGTGCAGCCCCCCTTCGCCGATACCGCCGCGCTCGAGCAGGAAGTGGCCCGGCGCGTGGCGTTCATCAAGGACTGCCTGGCCAACGCCCGGCTCAAGACCCTGGTGCTAGGCATCAGCGGCGGCGTCGATTCGCTGACCGCCGCCCTGCTCGCCCAGCGCGCCATCAACGAGTTGCGCAGCGAGACCGGCGACAAGGCCTACACCTTCATCGCCGTGCGCCTGCCGTACCAGGTGCAGCACGACGAGCACGACGCCCAGGCCTGCCTGGACGTGATCAAGGCCGATGAAGTGCACACCGTCGACATCGCCCCGGCGGTACGCGCCCTGGCCACTGAAGTAAAAGCGCTGGAAGGTGGCTCGCCGAGCCTGGTGGACTTCGTCGTCGGCAATACCAAGGCGCGCATGCGCATGGTGGCGCAATACACCATCGCCGGCGCCCGCGCGGGCCTGGTGATCGGCACCGACCACGCCGCCGAGGCGGTGATGGGCTTCTTTACCAAGTTTGGTGATGGTGCCTGCGACCTGGCGCCGCTGAGCGGGCTGGTGAAGAACCAGGTGCGGGCGATTGCGCGCAGCTTTGGCGCGCCGGAATCGCTGGTGGAGAAAGTGCCGACCGCCGACCTGGAAGACCTGGAACCGGGCAAGCCGGACGAGGCGTCCCACGGCGTCACCTACCAGCAGATCGATGCCTTCCTGCATGGCCAGCCGGTCGATCAGGCGGCGTTCGACATCATCGTCGGCACCTACCGCAAGACCCAGCACAAGCGCGAACTGCCGTTCGCGCCTTGATCAGGTCATAAAACGACCTGTGGGAGCGGGCTTGCCCCGCGATGGCGATGGTGGATTCACCATCGCCATCGCGGGGCAAGCCCGCTCCCACGTTTGTGGCTCAGTTAGTCGTTACTTAACTACGACCTTGCCCTTCATCATCGAGATGTGGCCCGGGAAGGTGCAGAAGAAGCTGTAGTCGCCACCGGCTTCAAGCTTCGAGGTGTCGAACTTCACTTCAGTCTCTTTCTCTGGCGCGCCGATCATCGCGGTGTGGGCGATGATGTTGGCGTTATCTGCTTTCAAGTAGCCCTTGTCGATGCCCTGGCTCATGCCTTCGGTGGCGATCGCCTGCATGTCGGCAGTCTTGCTGATCACCAGGTTGTGGCCCATGACGTTCTTCGGCAGGCTGCCCGAGTGGGTCAGCTTCACGGTGAACTCTTTGCAGCTCTTGTCGACGGTGAATTCTTTGCTGGTGTAGGACATCTGGTCAGTCGACTCGACAGTGACCGAGCATTCGGCTGCAAAGACAGAGGCGCTGGCGAGGGTCAGCAGGGATACCGCTACAGCTTTCGCAAACATCATGAATCTCCTTGGCAGGGTTTTATCAATTGCGAGACTGCCTGAAACCATGCAACCCAGCCCTGATGTGGGTCAAGGGGTGTCAAGTGGCCAGCCAGTTGAATTGTTCAATGGATTGTATACAACCAATCAAAGAGCACATCATGCCCTCTTGATAGACGATGGGACAACCTTTCATTTAGGAGTAACTGAAATGTCCCTCTCAAGTTTCATGAACAGCCTGCTCGCCGCCTACGCCCAGGGCGCCACCGGCGCGGCCTGCGAATTCTCCCGCCCAGAGTGAATAGCCTTGGAAGTGTCAGGCTAGAGCCTTACCCTGTGCCCCCTGTGAAGGGAGACAAGCCATGCCTGTACGTTCCGTTTGTGTGTTCTGCGGCGCCAGTATCGGCGCCAACCCCGCCTACCGTGAAGCCGCCATCGCCCTGGGCCAGGCCATCGCCCGCCGGGGCCTGACGCTGGTCTATGGCGGCGGCGCGGTGGGCCTGATGGGCACCGTGGCCGACGCCGCGCTGGCCGCGGGTGGTGAAGTGGTCGGGATCATCCCCGAAAGCCTGATGAACGCCGAAATCGGCCACAAGGGCCTGACCCGTCTGGAGGTGGTGGACGGCATGCACGCGCGCAAGGCGCGCATGGCCGAACTCAGCGATGCCTTCATCGCCCTGCCGGGCGGGCTGGGGACGCTGGAGGAGCTGTTCGAGGTGTGGACCTGGGGGCAGTTGGGGTATCACGCCAAGCCGCTGGGCTTGCTGGATGTGAACGGGTTCTACGAGAAGCTGGGCGGGTTCCTCGACCATATCGTCGAGGAAGGCTTCGTTCGGCCGCAGCACCGAGCGATGTTGCAGTTGGCGCAGCAGCCGGATGAGTTGCTGGAGGCGATGGACAGCTTCGTCGCACCAGTGGCGCCGAAGTGGGTGGATAAGAAGCCGGATTGAGCCGGACGGGTGGCCTGAACACCCGTGGGAGCGGGCTTGCCCCGCGATGGCGTCGGAAATCCCGACATCGCAATCGCGGGGCAAGCCCGCTCCCACGGTTACTGCATCAGCGCGGAATGACTGGCTGACGCGGCTTCTTGCCCTTGCCGCCACCCTTGGCCGCCTCTTTGCGCTCCTTGGCCGCCTGCTGGTTGCGGGCGAACGCTTCGGCCTTGGCCTTCTCGCGCTTGTCCCACGGCTTGCTGCCATCGCTGGCACGCGGCGGCAGGCCGGTGTGCTGGGTGAGGATCTTCTGCTCCTTGCCCACCTTGTGGCTGCCGGCCGGCGTGGAGTTCTTGCGCCGGGCGCTCTGGTAGCTGTCGGTCTGCGGCTGGTGCAGCGGGATCAACTGGTGCTTGCCCGGGCCGATCAGGTCGGCGCGGCCCATACGCTCCAGCGCTTCACGCAGCATCGGCCAGCCCTTCGGATCGTGGTAGCGCAGGAACGCCTTGTGCAGGCGACGCTGCTCCTCGCTCTTGACGATCTCCACCCCTTCGCTCTTGTAGGTGACCTTGCGCAGCGGGTTCTTGCCCGAGTGGTACATGGCCGTGGCCGAGGCCATGGGCGACGGGTAGAACGCCTGCACCTGGTCGGCGCGGAAGCCGTTGCCCTTGAGCCAGAGGGCCAGGTTCATCATGTCTTCGTCGGTGGTGCCCGGGTGCGCGGCAATGAAGTACGGGATCAGGTACTGCTCCTTGCCCGCCTCTTTCGAGAACTTCTCGAACATGCGTTTGAAGCGGTCGTAGGTGCCGATACCCGGCTTCATCATCTTGTCCAGCGGGCCACGCTCGGTGTGCTCCGGGGCAATCTTCAGGTAGCCACCGACGTGGTGGGTCACCAGCTCGCGCACGTACTCCGGCGATTCCACCGCCAGGTCGTAGCGCAGGCCCGAGGCAATCAGGATCTTCTTCACCCCCGGCAAGGCGCGGGCCTTGCGGTACAGCTCGATCAGCGAGCTGTGGTCGGTGTTGAGGTTCTCGCAGATGCCGGGGAACACGCACGACGGCTTGCGGCAGTGCTTCTCGATCTCGTGGCTCTTGCAGGCGATGCGGTACATGTTGGCGGTCGGGCCGCCAAGGTCGGAGACCACGCCGGTGAAGCCTGGCACCTTGTCACGCATCTCTTCGATTTCGTGCAGGATCGACTCGTGCGAGCGGTTCTGGATGATCCGGCCTTCGTGCTCGGTGATCGAGCAGAAGGTGCAGCCACCGAAACAGCCACGCATGATGTTGACCGAGAAACGGATCATCTCGTAGGCCGGGATGCGTTCCTTACCATAGGCCGGGTGCGGAACACGCGCGTAGGGCATGCCGAACACGTAGTCCATTTCTTCGGTGGTCATAGGGATGGGTGGCGGGTTGAACCACACATCCACCTCGCCGTGCTTCTGCACCAGGGCGCGGGCGTTGCCGGGGTTGGTCTCCAGGTGCAGCACGCGGTTGGCGTGGGCATAGAGCACCGGGTCGTTGCGCACCTTTTCGAACGATGGCAGGCGGATCACCGACTTTTCCCGGGTGATCTGCGGGCTGTCGAGGATCTGCACCACCTTGGCTTCGTTCGGGTCGTCCTGCTCGCCCTTGGCCTGCTCGATGGCGCAGGCCTGGGTGTCCTGGGTGTTGACGTAGGGGTTGATGATCTTGTCGACCCGGCCCGGACGGTCGATGCGGGTGGAGTCGATCTCGTACCAGCCCTGGGGCGTGTCGCGGCGAATGAACGCCGTGCCGCGCACGTCGGTGATCTGCTCAATGGGCTCGCCCTGGGACAGGCGCTGGGCGACCTCGACGATGGCCCGCTCGGCGTTGCCGTACAGCAGGATGTCGGCGCTGGCGTCCACCAGGATCGAGTGGCGGACTTTGTCCTGCCAGTAGTCGTAGTGGGCGATGCGGCGCAGCGAGGCCTCGATGCCGCCGAGCACGATCGGCACGTGCTTGTAGGCTTCCTTGCAGCGCTGGCTGTACACCAGGCTGGCGCGGTCCGGGCGCTTGCCGGCCAAGCCGCCAGGGGTGTAGGCGTCGTCGGAGCGGATCTTCTTGTCCGCGGTGTAGCGGTTGATCATCGAGTCCATGTTGCCGGCCGCGACACCGAAGAACAGGTTCGGCTCGCCGAGCTTCATGAAGTCGTCTTTGGACTGCCAGTTCGGCTGGGCAATGATGCCCACCCGGAAGCCCTGGGCCTCGAGCAGGCGGCCGATGATGGCCATGCCGAACGACGCATGGTCGACGTAGGCGTCACCGGTCACGATGATGATGTCGCAGGAATCCCAGCCGAGCTGATCCATCTCCTCCCTGCTCATCGGCAGGAACGGCGCTGGCCCGAAGCATTCGGCCCAGTACTTGGGATAGTCGTAGAGTGGTTTGGCTGCTTGCATGTCAGTGACCGGTTCTGGTGTGCAGGGAAATCGCGGGCGCGGAATATAGCACAAATTTTGACCAAATCCGACGGTGGTGGTCGGATTCATTTGGATCGACCAGGAAAACACTGACCCCTGTGGGAGCGGGTTTACCCGCGAAGGCGATGGAACATTCGACATCGCATTCGCGGGTAAACCCGCTCCCACAGGGGCCAGTTGGATCCCGGGAGGTTTATTCGTCGTCGTCGAAGTTGTACATACCCGGCGCGAGGTTCTCGAAGCGGGTGTACTTGCCGATGAACGCCAGGCGGATGAAGCCGATGGGGCCGTTACGCTGCTTGCCGATGATGATCTCTGCCACGCCCTTGTGCTCGGTCTCGGGGTGATACACCTCGTCGCGGTAGACGAACATGATCACGTCGGCGTCCTGCTCGATTGCACCGGATTCACGCAGGTCGGAGTTGACCGGGCGCTTGTTGGGGCGCTGCTCCAGGGAGCGGTTGAGCTGCGACAGGGCGATGACCGGGCAGTTGAATTCCTTGGCCAGGGCTTTCAACGAGCGGGAGATCTCGGAGATCTCGTTGGTGCGGTTGTCACCGGCAGAGCCCGGGATCTGCATCAGCTGCAGGTAGTCGACCATGATCATGGCGATCTCGCCGTGCTCACGGGCCAGGCGGCGGGTACGGGCACGCATTTCCGAGGGGCTGATGCCGGCGGTGTCGTCGATGAACAGCTTGCGGTCATTGAGCAGGTTGACCGCGGAAGTGAGGCGCGGCCAGTCGTCATCGTCCAGCTGACCGGAACGCACTTTGGTCTGATCGATCCGGCCGAGGGACGAGAGCATACGCATGATCAGCGATTCACCTGGCATCTCGAGGGAGAACACCAGCACCACCTTGTCGCTGCGCAGTACGGCGTTTTCCACCAGGTTCATGGCGAAGGTGGTCTTGCCCATCGACGGACGGCCAGCAACGATGATCAGGTCGGCGGGCTGCAGGCCGCTGGTCTTCTCGTCGAGGTCGGTGTAACCGGTAGAGACACCGGTGATGTCACTGTCGGAGTTGAACAGCGTGTCGATGCGATCGATGGCCTTGGTCAACAGCTCGTTGACGCCCACCGGGCCACCGGTCTTCGGCCGCGCCTCGGCGATCTGGAAGATCTGCCGCTCGGCGTCGTCGAGGATCTCCTCGGCGTTGCGCCCCTGGGGGTTGAAGGCGTTGTCGGCGATGTCGGTACTGATGCTGATCAGCTGGCGCAGCGTGGCCCGCTCGCGAATGATCGCGGCGTAGGCCTTGATGTTGGCCACCGACGGCGTATTCTTGGCCAGTTCAGCCAGATAGGCCAGGCCGCCGACCTGGGTGGAGACGCCTTCCTTGTCCAGCTGCTCGTGCAGCGTCACCACGTCGAACGGGTGGTTCGCGTCGACCAGCTTGTGGATGGCGCGGAAGATCAGGCGGTGGTCATGCCGATAGAAATCGCCATCCGACACCTGATCCAGCACCTTCTCCCAGGCGTTGTTGTCCAGCATCAGGCCACCGAGCACGGCCTGTTCGGCCTCGATGGAATGCGGCGGCACCTTCAGGGCAGCGGTTTGCAGGTCGAGCTGTTCGGGATGGGTAATCTCGTTCATGGCCACGAAAGAATTCTGGGGGGATGATAAAAACAAAGGGCACGGCCTGTAGGAAACAGGACCGTGCCCGATGTTAACCGCCTGGCCCGCGAGGGACCAGCCGATTGCGCAGCTTAGGCAGCTACGACGACCACACGTACGGTGGCTTCAACGTCGCTGTGCAGGTGCACGGCTACGTCGTATTCGCCAACCTGACGGATGGTGCCGTTCGGCAGACGAACTTCAGCCTTGGCCACTTCAACGCCGGAGGCGGTCAGGGCGTCAGCGATGTCGTGGGTGCCGATCGAACCGAACAGCTTGCCTTCGTCGCCAGCGGTGGCAGTGATGGTCACTTCCAGCTCGGCCAGTTGGGCAGCACGGCTTTCAGCCGATGCTTTCTTGTCTGCTGCGGCTTTTTCCAGCTCAGCGCGGCGCTCTTCGAACGCGGCCAGGTTGGCGGCGTTGGCAACGGTGGCCTTGCCGAACGGCAGCAGGAAGTTACGGCCGTAACCGGCCTTAACGTTTACTTTGTCGCCCAGGTTGCCCAGGTTGGCGACTTTTTCCAGCAGGATCAGTTCCATTTGGTAAAACCTCTTAACTTTTAACCTTCACCGTTCGCGGAATCGTCACCCTGCGAAGGGGACTTGCGACCGCGAAAATCAATCAGGCTGTCGACAATGGCCAAAACCACGAGCAACGGATACATCAGCTGCATGAGCAGCGGCAACGTCACGTACATCCCCACCAGCCAGAACCCGGCCAGTCGCCCCTGCGCCACCAACCCATGAATCAGGGCGATGCCAGCCAGAAGCAGTACCAGGCTGGAGGCCGATGCCAGCACGATGAACTGAGACCCGATAAACGGACCCAGCGCCATCAGCGACACCAGTGCCAGCATGGGCACCAGCGGTAGCCTCAGTTCGCGAAACTCGCGGCCGAAACCACCGGGGTTGTACAACGCTGCCTGCCAATAGCGCGCCAGCATCAAAGCCAGCAGGCTGAACAGCTGCAGCATTACCGCACTGGAAGCGACCAGCAAAGGGCCGATCAGCTCACCAGGTAGTACGGGTTTGCCTTCGAACTGCGGCAGGGCTTTTTCAAGCGCCTTGGCCAGCACTTCGAAGGTTTCGCGCAGCACCGCATCCAGGATCAGGCTGTACAGCAAGCCTAATACGACACTGGACAGCAGCACCCGGCTCCAGGAGTGCCCGGCACGCAACAGCGCAGCCAGGCCCAGCGTTCCCAAAAACACCAGCAAGGTGCTGGGTTCGCCGAAGTACCACATGATCACCGCCGGCAACAGGCCCCAGGCGATGACCGATGAAGCATCCTTGAAACCACGCCGCAGGAACACCAGGCTCCCGGCGGCGGCACTCAACCAGAACAGCAGCGGCAGTACCGCACTGATGACCACCACGAAGGTGGCCTGCACACGACCGCGCATGATGAAACTTGCCAACGCTCGCATGCTTATCCCTTGCTACTTAAGTCGACGACCCGGTCTCAGCGGCCGTGGCTGTCGGTGTAGGGCAGCAGGGCCAGGAAGCGGGCGCGCTTGATAGCGGTAGCCAGCTGACGCTGATAACGAGCTTTGGTACCGGTGATGCGGCTTGGAACGATCTTGCCGGTTTCGGATACGTAAGCTTTCAGGGTGTTGAGATCTTTGAAGTCGATCTCTTTCACGTCTTCAGCAGTGAAGCGGCAGAATTTACGACGACGGAAGAAACGTGCCATGTGATTGGCTCCTCAAAAGGTCCGTGGATTACTCGTCAGCGTTATCGCTGTTGTCGCTGTCATTGCTGTCGTCGCCATCGACGCCATCAGCACTGTCAGGACGTTCGCGACGCTCACGGCGCTCGCTGCGGTTCTCTTCTGCCTTGAGCATCTCGGACGGGCCGGTAACGGCTTCGTCACGACGGATGACCAGGTTACGGATCACGGCATCGTTGTAGCGGAAGTTGTCTTCCAGCTCGGCCAGGGCCTTGCCGGTGCACTCAACGTTCAGCATCACGTAGTGAGCCTTGTGAACATTGTTGATTGCGTAGGCCAGTTGACGACGGCCCCAGTCTTCCAGGCGGTGGATCTTGCCACCATCTTCTTCGATCAGCTTGGTGTAACGCTCAACCATGCCGCCGACTTGCTCGCTCTGATCCGGGTGGACCAGGAAGATGATTTCGTAATGACGCATGAATGCTCCTTACGGGTTAGTAGTCTGCCAGCGTATCTGGTCAGACAAGGAGTGAATGACACTGTAAGTCTTGCCCCGGCGTGTAGGCGCATGCGCACCGGCCAGCTGGCAAGGGGCGCAATTGTAGAGAAGGCCAGGGGGACAAGCAAGGTAATTGGCGAATATTTGAACAGCCGGAAACATATTCGCCCGACGGGCAGGTTCCTGCGGGAGCAGACCCGTGAGGCGGGGTTCGTGGGAGCGGGCTTGCCCCGCGATACGATGGCAAACCCACCACCGCCATCGCGGGGCAAGCCCGCTCCCACAAGCCCGCCCTGCAGGTAACGAATCAGCGCTTGGCCTGGCGCTGTCTCACTGCCTCGAACAGGCACACCCCGGTCGCGACCGAGACGTTCAGGCTGCTGACGCTACCGGCCATCGGCAGCTTGACCAGGAAATCACAGTGCTCGCGGGTCAGCCGACGCATGCCCTTGCCTTCGGCACCCATGATCATCACCAGCGGGCCGGTCAGGTCCTGCTGGTAGATCTCCTGCTCGGCCTCACCGGCGGTACCGACCACCCACAGCCCGCGCTGCTGGAGCTTCTCCAGGGTGCGGGCCAGGTTGGTCACGGCCACCAGCGGGATCACTTCGGCGGCGCCACAGGCCACCTTGCGCACCACGGCAGTCAGGCTGGCCGACTTGTCCTTGGGGATCACTACTGCAGTAGCGCCCGCGGCATCGGCGGTGCGCAGGCAGGCGCCGAGGTTGTGCGGGTCGGTGACGCCGTCGAGGACCAGAATCAGCGGCGGGGTTTCAGTGCGCTCGAGCAACTCCTCGAGCATCAATTCACCCCACACCTGGCTCGGGCTCACCTCAGCCACTACGCCCTGGTGCACACCCTCGACCCAGGCATCGAGCTCGCGGCGCTCGGCCTGGCCGACCTGAACGCGGTTTTCCGCGGCCAGGGCCAGCAAGGTCTGCAGACGCGGTTCGCTACGGCCTTCCGACAGCCAGATCTGCTTGACCCGCTTGGGATGGTGCTGCAGCAACGCCTGGACGGCGTGCACGCCGTAGATCTTTTCCAGCTGACTCATGACTTGTTCTTGCCTTTACGTGGCGCGCCGGACTTCGACGGCCCCTTGCGATGCTTGGTCGGTTTACCGGAAGCCGACTTGCTGCCTTTCTCCGACTTGCTGGCGGCGTGCCCGGTGCGCGCATCGCTCATCAGCGCTTTCTTCATCTCGCGGCTCTTGCGCACTTCGGCGTTACGCTGGACAGCGTCTTTCGGGAAGTAGGCTTCGGCGGTTTCGCCCTTGCGGCTGCGCGGCTTGGGCGAGATTTTCGCTTCGCCGGCAGGCGCCGGCTGGGCGGCCGGCTCGGCGGCACCGGCGCGCGTCTTGCGGCCAACCGGCGCGGTGACGGTCTGCTCGGACATCTCGAAGTCGATCTTGCGCTGCTCGAGGTCGACACGCATGACCTTGACCTCGACCGTGTCGCCAAGGCGGAAGCTGCGCCCGGTGCGCTCGCCCGACAGGCGATGATGAACCGGATCGAAGTGGTAGTAGTCACCCGGCAAGGCACTGACATGCACCAGGCCTTCGACATAGATGTCGGTCAGCTCGATGAACAGGCCAAAGCCGGTCACAGCCGTGATCACGCCCGGGAAAATTTCCCCGACACGGTCACGCATGTACTCGCACTTGAGCCAGTTGACCACGTCACGGGTGGCCTCGTCGGCGCGGCGCTCGGTCATCGAGCACTGCTCGCCCATCTGCTCGAGGGCGTTCTCGTCGTACGGGTAGATACGCGCCTTGGGGATGCTCATGGCACCGGCACGCTTGACGTGCGGGGTATCGACCTTGGAGCGGATCACGCTGCGGATCGCCCGGTGCACCAGCAGGTCCGGGTAACGACGGATCGGCGAGGTGAAGTGGGTGTAGGCTTCGTAGTTCAGGCCGAAGTGGCCATTGTTCTCGACGCTGTACACCGCCTGGCTCAGGGAGCGCAGCATGACGGTCTGGATCAGGTGGAAGTCCGGGCGCCCGGCGATGCTCGCCAGCAGGGCCTGGTAGTCCTTCGGCGACGGATCCTTGCCCTTGTGCAGGCTCAGGCCCAGTTCGCCGAGGAAGGCGCGCAGTTTTTCCAGGCGCTCCGGCGGCGGGCCGTCGTGCACGCGGTACAGCGACGGCACATTGTGCTTCTGCAGGAACGCGGCGGTGGCGACGTTGGCCGCCAGCATGCATTCCTCGATCAACTTGTGGGCGTCGTTGCGCACGGTCGGACGAATTTCGTCGATCTTGCGGTCTTCGCCGAAGATGATCCGGGTTTCCTGGGTCTCGAAATCGATCGCGCCACGGGTGTGACGGGCCGCCAGCAGCACCTTGTACAGCGCGTACAGGCTCTTGAGGTCTGGCAGGACAGCACTGTACTCCTCGCGCAGGGCCTTGCCTTCGCGGGTACGGGAATGCTCGAGCATGCTGCTGACCTTGTTGTAGGTCAGGCGCGCATGGGAGTGGATGACCCCCTCGTAGAACTGGTAGTCGACCATCTGGCCGGCCTTGTTGATGGTCATTTCACAGACCATGGCCAGGCGATCGACGTGCGGGTTCAACGAGCACAGGCCGTTGGACAGCTCCTCGGGCAGCATCGGGATGACGCGCTCCGGGAAGTACACCGAGTTGCCGCGCTGCTGTGCTTCGGTATCCAGGGCAGAACCCAGGCGCACGTAGCTGGACACGTCGGCGATCGCCACATAGAGGCGCCAGCCGCCAGAGAACAGGCGCAGCTTGCCCAGCGGCTCGCAGTAGACGGCATCGTCGAAGTCACGGGCGTCTTCACCGTCGATGGTGACGAACGGCAGGTGACGCAGGTCGATGCGCTTCTCTTTGTCCTTTTCTTCGACTTCGGAGCGGAACTTGCGCGCTTCCTTGATCACGTCCTGCGGCCAGACATGGGGAATGTCATAGCTGCGCAGGGCGATATCGATCTCCATGCCCGGGGCCATGTAGTTGCCGATCACCTCGACAACGTCACCTTGCGGCTGGAAGCGCGGGGTGGGCCAGTGGGTGATCTTGATCGAAACGAACTGGCCGATCTTCGCACCACCGTTACGCCCGGCGGTGACCAGCACTTCCTGCTGGATCTTCGGATTGTCCGGCGTCACATAACCGATGCCGCCTTCTTCGAAGTAGCGGCCGACCACGCTCTCGTGGGCACGGGAGATGACTTCAACCAGCACGCCCTCGCGGCGGCCACGGCGGTCGACACCGGAGACCCGGGCAAGGCCGCGGTCACCGTCGAATACCAGGCGCATCTGCGAGGGGCTGAGGAACAGATCCTCACTGCCGTCGTCGGGGATCAGGAAGCCGAAGCCGTCGCGGTGGCCGGAGACACGGCCGCAGATCAGGTCGAGCTTGTCTACCGGGGCATAGGTGCCGCGCCGGGTATAGATAAGCTGGCCATCACGCTCCATGGCGCGCAGGCGGCGACGCAGGGCTTCGATCTGGTCTTCTTCATACAGACCGAACTCTGCCGCCAGTTCTTCGCGGGCAGCCGGTTCGCCACGGTCGGCGAGGCGCTGCAGGATCAGCTCACGGCTGGGAATAGGATTGTCGTATTTTTCCGCTTCGCGAGCGGCCTCGGGATCGAGGGATTGCCAATCGGCCATCAGAAGGGGTTCACCTTGGGGTATATAGATATGAATTCTGGCATAGGCCTATTGAAACCGGAAATGTCAGCCTTGGACAGCCCCAGCACAGCGTCCGCTGCCCAGTAATAGGCCTGCGGAATCAACAAGTTGAATTTTTTGAAATTTTTTTCGCTCGGGGGCTTTACAGCCTCCAGGACCGTCCGTATAGTGCGCACCACAACGACGGACAACCCCGAAGTTGTAGTAGAGATGAACGGCGCTGTAAAGCATCTTGTAATCTCGAATGTGTGCCCAGGTGGCGGAATTGGTAGACGCGCTGGTTTCAGGTATCAGTGACTTAACGGTCGTGGAAGTTCGAGTCTTCTCCTGGGCACCAAGATTTTCAAGTAATAGATGACCAAGGATCTATTACTACTGTGTGAAAGCGAACGATAGTCGCCTCACCAGATGATTCAAAGCTTTGCCCAGGTGGCGGAATTGGTAGACGCGCTGGTTTCAGGTATCAGTGACTTAACGGTCGTGGAAGTTCGAGTCTTCTCCTGGGCACCATATAAAAACCCACTAGCTTGCTAGTGGGTTTTTTCTTGCCTGCGATTTTTGCTTGCCCCCTCTCCCGCCGAAAGTTCTCTAGCGCGCTCGATCTCACAGACACAGCAGGGATCACGGCGAACCCCCATGAATTTCCCGTCATACGCCCATTTGAGAAACGATTTCGTTTACCATTGTTTCCAAATATGTAGCCGTAAGCGAGGAAGTACCCGCATGACGATCCGCCCGCAACCGCTGATGCGCAGCCTGGCCGCTGCAGTGCTGAGCCTGGTGATCGGCGCCCCGGCCGCCCTGGCAGACGCCCCGGCCAGCCTGACCATGTACAACGGTCAGCACAAGGAAATCGGCGAAGCCATTGCCAAGGCCTACGAGGCCAAGACCGGCATCCACATCAATATCCGCAAAGGCAGCAGCAACCAGCTGGCCAGCCAGATCATCGAGGAAGGCGACCGCTCGCCCGCCGACATCATCTATACCGAAGAGTCGCCACCGCTGAACAACCTGGGCGAACTGGGCCTGCTGGCGAAGATCGACGACGCCACCCTGAATATGCTGCCAAAGGAATACGTAGGCGCCAATGGCACCTGGATGGGGGTCACTGCCCGCACCCGCGTGGTGGTGTACAACCCGAAAAAGGTCGACGAGAAAGACCTGCCCACCACAGTGATGGACTTCGCCAACCCCGAGTGGGAAGGCCGGGTCGGTTACGTGCCCACCAGCGGCGCCTTCCAGGAACAGGCCGTGGCCATCCTCAAGATGCACGGGCGCGAAGCCACCGAGGAATGGCTGACCGGCTTGAAAGCGTTCGGCAAGACCTACACCAACAACATGGTGGCCCTGAAGGCCGTGGAAAAAGGCGAAGTCGCCGCCGTGCTGGTGAACAACTACTACTGGTACGCCCTGGAGCGCGAGCGCGGCAAGCTCGATTCCAAGCTGTACTACCTGGCCGATGGCGATGCCGGCAACCTGGTGACCATCTCCGGCGCCGCTGCGGTGAAAGCCAGCAAGCACCCGAAAGAAGCCCAGGCCCTGCTCAACTGGATGGCCAGCGAAGAAGGCCAGCGTGTGATCACCCAGACCACCGCCGAATACCCGCTGCACAAGGGCATGGTCTCGGACCGTGGCCTGAAGCCGTTCGAGGAGCTGCGCCCGCCGAAGATCTCGCCGGCCGACCTGGGCAACGCCGAGGAAGCCATTGAGCTCGAACGTGAGGTTGGTCTGCTCTGATGACCGCCGCCCTGCCCTCGCCCGCCGTCTCCCGCTTCGTCCCCAAGCGCAAGCGCCCGTCTGTCTGGGTGCTGCTGCCGGTGCTGTTCCTGGTGGCGATGAGCCTGCTGCCATTGCTGTATGTCGGGCTCAAGGCCTGGGAAGCCGGCGCTCACGAGGCCCTGCGCCTGCTCTGGCGCCCGTTCGTCTGGGGCCTGCTGCGCAACACCCTGCTGCTGATGGCCGGCGTCACCGCGCTGTGCCTGGTGGTGGGCGTGGCCCTGGCCTGGCTGCTGGAGCGCAGCGACCTGCCGGGCCGGCGCCTGTGGGGCGTGGTGCTGTGCCTGCCG
Organism: Pseudomonas oryziphila; assembly: GCF_003940825.1. Taxonomy (NCBI): domain Bacteria; kingdom Pseudomonadati; phylum Pseudomonadota; class Gammaproteobacteria; order Pseudomonadales; family Pseudomonadaceae; genus Pseudomonas; species Pseudomonas oryziphila. The sequence goes on from NZ_CP034338.1 coordinate 5,454,582, forward strand.
TTCGCCGTGCCGTCGTTCGTCAGCAGCTTCACCTGGGTGTCGCTGAGTTCGGACTTCGAAGGGTTGGGCGGGGCGATCCTGGTGATGGCGCTGTCCAAATACCCGCTGGTGTTCCTGCCGGTGGCCGCCACCCTGCGCAACCTCGACACCGCGCTGGAAGAATCGGCGCGCACCCTGGGTTGCAGCCGCTGGGGGGTGTTTCGCAAGATCACCCTGCCACTGCTCTGGCCGTCGATGCTGGGCGGCGCCTTGTTGATCGCCCTGCACATGCTGGTGGAGTTCGGCGCCCTGTCGATTCTTGGCCTGCAGACCTTCACCACGGCGATCTACCAGCAGTTCGAACTGGAATTCAGCAACGCCAACGCTGCCATGCTTTCGGCAGTGCTGCTGGCGCTGTGCCTGGTGATGCTCTGGCTGGAGCTGCGGGTACGCGGCAAGGCCCGCCATGTGCGGATCGGCCAGGGCGTGGCGCGTCGCGCCCAGCCGGTCAACCTGCGTGGCTGGATGCCACTGGGGCAACTGCTGTGCATGGCGCTCGCGGTGCTGGGCAGCGGTATTCCACTGGCCATGCTTGGCTACTGGCTGAGTGTCGGCTCGTCGGCGGCCTTCCCGGTGGCGGCCATCGGCAAGGCACTGGCCACCTCGCTGTCGGTGTCGCTGGGCGGCGCAGGTTTCTGCGTGCTGCTGGCATTGCCGATCAGCTTCCTGGTGGTGCGCTACAAGGGTCGCCTGGCGATCTGGGCCGAACGCCTGCCGTACCTGCTGCACGCCCTGCCGGGCCTGGTGATCGCGCTGACCCTGGTGTTCTTCGCCCTGCACTACGTGCCGGCGCTGTACCAGACCACTGCCCTGCTGATCCTGGCCTATGCCCTGCTGTTCCTGCCGCTGGCCCAGTCGCCGGTGCGCACGGCACTGAACAAGGCTTCACCGACGCTGGAAGAGGCGGCGCGCACGCTGGGTGCGAGCAGCTTCGCGGCGTTCTGCCGGGTGACCCTGCCGATCATCTTCCCGGCCATGGCGGCGGCATTTGCGCTGGTGTTCCTGGATGCAATGAAGGAGTTGACCGCCACCTTGCTGCTCAGCCCGACCGGGATGACCACGCTGGCAACCGAGGTGTGGGCGCATACCGCCAACGTCGAGTTTGCGGCGGCCGCGCCTTATGCGGCGCTGTTGATCGTGGTGTCGGGGTTGCCGGTGTATCTGTTGACCACACGGATGTATCTGAACAAGGCGTAAGGCCCTTTCGCGGGGCAAGCCCGCTCCCACGCCGCCGTTTGTAGGTCGCGTGGGAGCGGGCTTGCCCCGCGATGCTTTTCAGGCCCGGAACTGCCCCAGGCTCGCGCGCAACTGCGCCGCCAGGTCATCCAGCACCTTGCTGCTGGCCGTGGTCTGCATCACCACCTCGGCTGACCGCTCGGCCTGAGCATGGATGTTCTCCACTCGCCCACGCACCGCCTGCGCGCCATTGGCCTGCTGTTCCGCCGCGCGGGTAGCCAGGCCGATCGCCGCATGCACCTGCTCCACCGCCGCCTGCACCGACTGCTGACGCCGCTCGTTGTCACGCAGCACCAGCAAGCCTTCGCTGGCCTGGCGCCCGGCCTGGCTGATGGTGGCGACCGCCTCCTTGGCACCCTCCTGCAAGGCGGTGATGTGCGACTGGATATCGCCAGTCGAACTCTGCGTCTTGCTCGCCAGCGCCCGCACCTCGTCAGCCACCACGGCGAAGCCACGCCCGGTCTCGCCCGCCCGCGCCGCCTCGATGGCGGCATTGAGCGCCAGCAGGTTGGTCTGCTCGGCAATGCCGTGGATAACCGTCAGCACCACTTCGATCTGCTCGCTTTGCTTGGCCAGCCGCTCGATCACCTGGGAGCCGGTTTCTACTTCACCGGCCAGGTTCTCGATCAGCCGTGCCAGCTGCGTGGACGCACGGCTGTTCTCATCGGTGGCCTGGCGGATATCCACCACCTGCTGCAATGCGGCCTGCATGGCATGGCTTTCGGCCTGGGCCTCGTCGGCCATGCTCGACAGGTCGCGCAGGCTGGCGGCCACTTCATCGCGCTGCAGCGCCGCCGCAGCATCGGCCCCGGCATTGCGCTGGGTCATGCTGCCGATCTCCACGCCAGTGCGCTGGGCCACCTCACCGGCCTCACGCACGATGGGCTGCAGCTTGTCGACGAAGCGGTTGACCGCCGAAGCCATGTCGCCGATCTCGTCGCGGCTGTCGAGGGTCACACGCTTGGTAAGGTCGCCCTCACCCGCAGCCAGGTCGTTGAGCGCGGTAATCAGCAGGCGCAGCTTGCTGAGCACCCGGCGCCCAAGCACCACGGCGACCACCAGCAATACCCCCAGCCCGACCAGCACCAGGCCCAGACCGATCCGCCAGCGCAACTCGCCGGCGGCGTCACGCACGGTCTGCGCAGTATTGGCCTGCATCGCCGTGGCGCTGTTCTGGGCGGTTTCCAGGCGGGCGCGCAGGGCCTTGCCACTGTCGGCGGCGGCGGCCACCAGGCTGTCGCCGACCAACTGCTCACCACTGCCGATCAACGCGGCAAAACGCTGGTCGAGCGCCTTGAGCTCCTGATCGACGCCCGCCGTGGAAACCCCCATCAGCACCTTGCCGATCTCGGCGCCATTGGGGCTGATGGATGCTTCGACGAAGTACACCGACGGGTCCTTGCGCGCCGCATCCAGCACCTTGTCCAGCGCCCGCTCGCCCTGGCCCTTGTCCATCAGTGCCTGGTTGATCGGGTTCTGCCGGTTGAGGTAGCGGGTCAGGTGCTGGCCCTGGGCGTCGTCATAGATCACAAACAGCACGTTGGGATTGCGCTGGGCGCGCCGGGCGAAGTCCGACAACATCGGCACGTCGTTATCCCAGATGGCGCGCGGCGCAACCGACGCCAAGAGTTCGGCCATGTCGTTGGCCGAGTCCTTGAGGTTCTTTTCCAGGGTGGCGCGCAGTTGCTGCTGCTCGCTTTGCAGCCGCTCGGAAAGGCCGGCACTCAGGCGCTGGCGGGTACTGGCAGAGAGGCTGTCGAGCCCGGCGCGTACATCCTGGCCGGCCTGTTCCAGTTCTGCGGCCAGTTTCTGGCTGTCATGCCCCAGGCGCTCGCCCAAATCGGCCTCCAGGGCGGTGACCGTGCTCCGCGTCAGTGCAACGGCGACCAGCACCTGCACCAGAAGAGCGATACCAAGCGCAACAAACACAGGCCGCAACAGGCGGCTTCGTAACAGTGAAAGGATGGCAGACACGTTGTAACCCTCGTGTTTCTGGCGCCATTACTTTGATGGCATCTACGGAAACTTCTTACAGCAAGGGTTGTGCCTGAGGCAGGAGGTATAAACGCCAATTTGAAGAGCGTAGTGAGGCGTTTCTGCAATGTTGCTTGTATTGCACTATCGCTGGCAAGCCGGCTCCCACACACAGCGCATGCCAGAGCCTGTGGGAGCCGGCTTGCCGGCGATGGGGCAACGCCCAACTTGACGATACAAATGAAAACGCCGCACCCCCTTGCGGGAGCGCGGCGTTCGATCAGCCGGAAAGGCTAATCAGGCAAACGGATGACGCAGCACGATGGTCTCGTTGCGGTCCGGGCCAGTCGAGATGATGTCGATCGGCGCGCCGACCAGCTCCTCGATGCGCTTGATGTAATCGCGCGCGGCCTGTGGCAGCTCTTCCAGGGTTTTAACGCCCAGGGTCGACTCGCTCCAGCCTGGCATCTCTTCGTACACCGGCTCCAGGCCGATGTAGCTGTCGGCATCGGAAGGTGCGTCGATGACGGCACCGTTCTCGTTCTTGTAGCCCACGCAGATGTTGATGGTTTCCAGGCCGTCCAGTACGTCCAGCTTGGTCAGGCAGATGCCCGAGATGCTGTTGACGTCGATGGCGCGACGCAGGATTACCGCATCGAACCAGCCGCAACGACGGGCGCGGCCGGTGGTGGAACCGAACTCGTGACCACGCTTGGCCAGGGTGGCGCCGGTTTCGTCGAACAGTTCGGTCGGGAATGGACCGGAACCGACACGGGTGGTGTAGGCCTTGGTGATGCCGAGGATGTAGTCCAGGTACATCGGGCCAACGCCGGAACCTGTGGAAATGCCGCCAGCGGTGGTGTTGGAGCTGGTGACGTACGGGTAGGTACCGTGGTCGATGTCCAGCAGCGAGCCCTGGGCGCCTTCGAACATGATGTCCTTGCCGGCGCGGCGCAGGTTGTGCAGCTCGGCGGTAACGTCGAGCATCATCGGCTTGAGCTGCTCGGCGTAGGCCATGCACTCGTCCAGGGTCTGCTGGAAGTCGATGGCCGGCTCTTTGTAGTAATTCACCAGCTGGAAGTTGTGGTAGTCCAGCAGCTCACCGAGCTTGGCGGCGAAACGCTCGCGGTGGAACAGGTCGCCCACACGCAGGCCGCGGCGTGCGACCTTGTCTTCGTAGGCTGGGCCGATGCCACGGCCGGTGGTGCCGATCTTGGCTTCGCCACGGGCCTTTTCACGGGCCTGATCGAGGGCCACGTGGTACGACAGGATCAGCGGGGCAGCCGGGCTGATGCGCAGACGCTCGCGCACCGGTACGCCCTTCTCTTCCAGCTTGGTGATTTCGCGCATCAGCGCATCCGGGGCCACGACCACGCCGTTGCCGATCAGGCACTGTACGCCTTCACGCAGGATGCCCGACGGAATCAGGTGCAGAACGGTCTTCTCACCGTTGATCACCAGGGTGTGACCCGCGTTGTGGCCACCTTGGTAGCGCACGACGGCGGCAGCATGTTCGGTCAGCAGATCGACGATCTTGCCTTTGCCCTCATCACCCCACTGGGTGCCCAGGACGACGACATTCTTACCCATAACACTTGTCCTCATTCACGCAAACTTGGTTGCCGGCCCATCGCCGGCGAAGAATCTCAATGGGTCAGCGGCAGAACCTGCCAGCGCCCGTCTTGCTGAATCAATTGCCGATCACAATCCGCCTCAAGGGCAGCACTCAGCGGCTGGCCAGGCAGAGCCTGGACCACACGCTGGCCCTCGTTGCGCAACTGGCAGACTTGCTGCCAGAGGGCCGCATCACCGCTGTCGGGCATCCAGATGCCGCCAGCCGGGAGTACGACCTCCGCTCGCCCCAGTGTGACCAGGGTCTTCAAATCCGTGGAGAAACCGGTGGCCGGGCGTGCCCGACCGAAGTCGGCGCCGATGTCGTCGTAACGCCCGCCCTGGGCGATCGATTGACCCTCGCCAGGCACGAACACGGCAAACACCACGCCGGTGTGGTAGTGGTAGCCGCGCAGCTCGCCGAGGTCGAAGTACAGCGGCAGGTCCGGGTAGCGCGAGGCCAGGCGATCAGCGATCGCCAGCAGGTCGTCCAGCGCAGCCAGCACGCTGGCCGGGGCTCGGCCCAGGCGCACACGGGCCTCGGCCAGCACTTCGCGACCACCGCACAACTCGCACAAGGCGCGCAGCATGTTGCCAAGGTCTTGCGGCAGGTTGGCGGTCAGCGCCTGAACTTCATCGACAGCCTTGCGCTGCAGGGCATCGAACAGCTGCTGCTCGACGTCACCCGACAGGTTGGCGGCGCGGGCCAGGCCACGGTAGATGCCGACATGACCGAGGTCCATGTGCACATCCGCCACGTCGGTCAGCTGCAGCGTGGCGAGCATCAGGCTGATGACTTCGACATCGCTGGTAGGGCTGGCGTCGCCGTACAACTCGGCGCCCAACTGGATCGGGCTGCGCGAGGTGGACAGCGCGCGTGGCTGGGCGTGCAGCACGCTACCGGCATAGCACAGGCGGCTCGGGCCTTCGCGGCGCAGGGTGTGAGCATCGATACGCGCCACCTGCGGGGTGAAGTCGGCGCGGAAACCCATCAGGCGGCCGGACTGCGGATCGACAACCTTGAAGGTGCGCTCGTCCAGGTCCGCACCGGCACCGGTCAGCAGCGACTCCAGGTATTCGATATGGGGGGTGACCACCAGCTCGTAACCCCAGCTCTGGAACAGGTCCAACACCTGCCGACGCGCGATCTCGATGCGCGCAGCCTCAGGTGGCAGTACTTCCTCGATGCCATCTGGCAGAAGCCAGCGGTCTACCGTTGCCATTACGCCATTTCCCCTTTGGTCCGGGCGGCCACCCTGCGGGCTAGCCTTGAGTGAAACGGGCCCTGGCGGACAGCAGCGGGCAGGACCGAACCCAGCGCAGCCACCGTTACCAACACCCTTGAATACCTTGCGCCGGGGCCGTTTCATCGGCCAATCAACCTTACAGACGCAAAAAAGCCGGGAATTTCCCGGCTGCCGCATCATACACCCCTTTTCATTCAGGATGCACCCCGCCAGGCATTTTAGCTGCCGGGCGGGGCGCGCCCATCATGAGAGCAACCTCAGGGCTTGCTCTTGTCCAGGAAACGGAAGAACTCGTTCTTCGGGTCCAGGACCAGCACGTCGCTCTTGCTGGAGAAGCTCTCGCGGTAGGCCTGCAGGCTACGGTAGAACGCGTAGAAATCGGCGTCCTGGGTGTAGGCCTTGGCATAGATGGCAGCCGACTGGGCATCGCCATCACCACGGGTCTCTTCCGCCTCACGATACGCTTCGGCCAGCAGCACGCGGCGCTGACGATCGGCGTCGGCACGGATGCCTTCGGCCAGCTCGTTACCCTTGGCGCGGTGCTCGCGGGCTTCACGCTCACGCTCGGTGCTCATGCGGTCGAACACGCTGCGGTTGACTTCCTTGGGCAGGTCGATGGCCTTGACGCGAACGTCGACCACTTCGATACCCAACTCCTTGCTGGCCATGCGGTTCAGCGAGGCGGTGATGTCAGCCATCAGTGCGTCACGCTCACCCGACACCACTTCGTGCAGGGTGCGCTTACCGAACTGGTCACGCAGGCCGCTTTCCAGACGACGCGACAGGCGCTCGTCGGCGATCTGCTTCATACCCGAGGTAGCGGTATAGAAGCGCTCGGCGTCCTTGACGCGCCACTTGGCGTAGGCGTCGACCATCACTGCTTTCTTCTCCAGCGTCAGGAAACGCTGGGTCGGGGCGTCGAGGGTCATCAGGCGGGCGTCGAACTTGCGCACCTGGTTCACGTACGGCACCTTCACATGCAGGCCAGGCTGGACATCGGCCTTGACCACGCGACCGAACTGCAGCAATACCGCGCGTTCGGTTTGCGAAACGATGTAGAAGCAGTTCCAGGCGACGATCGCCAGCACCACGGCGCCAATCAGGGCGAACAGCGATTTATTGCTCATCAGCGGCTCTCCCTGGAACGCAGCGGCGGTTGTTGCTGTTGCAGGTCCTGCGCGGCGCGCGCGGCTGCGTCGTTAGCCGACGAGGTCGATGCACCGGCGGATGGAGCTGCAGCGCTGTTGCGGCCGCTTTCGACCATCTTGTCCAGCGGCAGGTAGAGCAGGTTGTTCTGCCCATCCTTGGTTGCCACCAGGACTTTGCTGGAGTTGCTGTACACCTCCTGCATGGTCTCGAGGTACAGGCGCTGACGGGTAACCTCTGGCGCCTTGCGGTACTCGGCGACCAGCTTGGTGAAGCGATCGGCCTCACCCTTGGCGCGGGCGATGACTTCATCGCGGTAGCCGTTGGCGTCCTCGATGATGCGCTGCGCCTGACCACGGGCTTCCGGTACCACGCCGTTGGCGTAGGATTCGGCCTGGTTGCGGGCACGCTGCTCGTCCTCACGGGCACGGATCACGTCGTCGAAGGCCTCTTGCACTTCACGCGGGGCTGCCGCGCTCTGCACGTTGACCTGGGTCACGGTGATACCGGTCCGGTAGGTGTCGAGGAAACGCTGCAGACGCTCACGGATGTCCACGGCCATCTGCTCACGGCCTTCGGTCAGCACCTGGTCCATCGAGGTGGAACCCACCACGTGGCGCAGGGCGCTGTCGGTCGCATGCTGCAGGCTGACTTCCGGCTGGTCGACGTTGAGCACGAAGTCCTGCAGGTTGCTGATGCGGTACTGCACGGTCAGCGGCACTTCGACGATGTTCTCGTCTTCGGTGAGCATCTGGCCCTGCTTGGTGTAGGCCCGCTCACGGGTCACGTTTTCCATGTACTTGCGGTCGATCGGCGGGAAATAGATATTCAAGCCGGGGCCGACGGTCTCGTAGTACTTGCCGAAGCGCAGCACGACTGCCTGCTCCTGCTCGTCCACCACGTACACGGCGTTGTACAGCCAGATTGCCGCCAGCACCGCCAGGCCTACGCCCAGCAGGCCCAGGCCGCCACCTTTGCCGATATTGCGGTCGCTGTTGCCACCGCGCTTCTTGCCACTGCCGAACATGCCGTTCAGGCTGTCCTGCAGCTTGCGGAAGGCCTCGTCCAGATCCGGTGGACCTTTCTTGTCGCCACCGCCGCCACCGCCACCGCGACGACCGCCCCAGGGATCCTGATTGTTCGAGTTGCCACCCGGCTCGTTCCAAGCCATAGCGCTCTCCATCTGATAAAGCAAAGACGCGCCCACGGCGCGCCGTCCAATGCTACAGAATGCCTGTCACTGCTGCCCGGCGACCTCGACGAGCATTTATTGCAAAGTGTGTTGCTCGACAAACACTTGCGGCTCCATGCCTTCGCGGCTGACCAGGCGATTCAACTCGACCCTGGGCAGTCGCACGCTCAGCAGGCTGCGCCCTTCTTCATCATGCTCTTCACTCTGCACGGCACCCAACGCGAAGAATTGCGCGCGCAAGCGGGCAAATCGCTGCTCCAGGCACAGGGTTCCGACATAAAGATCATCCCCCAGCAATTCGGCAACTGCCTGGCCAACCAGCTCCAGGCCTCGTCCATCACGTGCCGATACCCAGACCCGCTGCGGCTTGCCGTCGGCATCGCGCTGGATCTGCGGCTCGACATCTTCGAGCAGGTCGAGTTTGTTATACACCTCGAGGATCGGCAAGCCTTCAGCGCCAATCTCGCCCAGCACCGCCAAGACCTGCTCGATCTGCTCCATGCGCTCGGGCTCATGGGCGTCGATCACGTGCAGCAGCAGGTCGGAGTTGCTCGACTCTTCGAGCGTAGCCCGAAATGCCTCGACCAGCTTGTGCGGCAGATGGCGGATGAAACCCACGGTGTCGGCCAGCACGATCGGCCCAAGGTCGGCCAGTTCAAGCCGGCGCAGCGTAGGGTCGAGGGTGGCGAACAGCTGGTCCGCGGCATAGACCTCGGACTGTGTGAGGGCGTTGAACAGGGTCGACTTGCCGGCGTTGGTGTAACCCACCAGCGACACGGACGGGATGTCGGCACGCTTGCGCCCGCGACGGGCCTGCTCGCGCTGGCTGCGCACCTTCTCGAGGCGGCCCTTGATCTGGCGCAGGCGCACCCGCAACAGACGGCGGTCGGTTTCCAGCTGGGTTTCACCCGGGCCGCGCAGGCCGATACCGCCCTTTTGCCGCTCGAGGTGAGTCCAGCCGCGTACCAGCCGCGTGCTCATGTGCTCGAGCTGGGCCAGTTCGACCTGCAGCTTGCCTTCGTGAGTACGCGCCCGTTGGGCAAAGATATCGAGAATCAGCCCGGTACGGTCCAGCACGCGACACTCGAAGACACGTTCGAGGTTACGTTCCTGGCTGGGCGTGAGGGTGTGATTGAAAATCACCAGGTCAACTTCTTCGGTTTTGACCAGGTCGCGCAATTCCTCGACCTTGCCGCTACCGATCAGAAACTTGGCGGTGGGCTGATGCCGTGACACTGTCGCCAGTGTAACGATCTCGGCTCCGGCCGACAGCGCCAGCTCCTGAAACTCCTGCGGGTCTTCGCGCGCCTCAGGGTTCTGACCTTCCAAGTGAACGAGCAGCGCTCGCTCACCACCACCGTGGCGCTCAAAGAACAATGCAGGCTCCTACTATTTTCAAGCGTTGCCTTGCTCGCTGTCGCCATGCTCGCCATCGGTCGGGCTAGGCAGACGAACTGGACGGGCAGGTACGACAGTCGAAATCGCGTGCTTGTAGACCATCTGGCTGACGGTGTTTTTCAGCAGCACGACGAACTGGTCGAACGATTCAATCTGGCCCTGCAACTTGATCCCGTTGACCAGATAGATCGAAACCGGGACCTTTTCTTTTCTCAAGGTGTTCAAGTAAGGGTCTTGTAGCGAATGCCCTTTTGACATATGCCGCACTCCTGTAAGGATCAATAGTAAAAAACAAGAAAATTCAGTAATTGCTGCCGCCTTTCGCAAGAATAGACGGCAATAAGCAGGGACTCAGCTCAATATGGAGACGGCCCCAAGGTATTTCAAGGTGCGGGACAGATTGTCGCAGGCCAGGCTATCCAGCCAGTGCACGTCGGACCAACCGCGCAACCAGGTGAATTGGCGCTTGGCCAACTGACGCGTGGCAATGATACCGCGTTCACGCATCTCATTCTCAGTTAGCTGGCCGTCCAGGTAATCCCAGACCTGCCGATACCCCACTGCCCGTATAGACGGCAGCCCGGCGTGCAAGTCACTTCTGGCTCGCAGCGATCGGACCTCGTCGACGAAGCCCTGTTCCAGCATCTGCGAAAATCGTAACGCAATTCGCTCATGCAAAATGTGACGATCTGTAGGCGCTATGGCCAGGCTGGCGACAGTATAGGGCAAATGCCCGCTCACGCCTGCGTCTGCGCCGCGACTTTCGGCGAATTGTCGCTGGCGGTGGGCGGTCATGCTTTCGCCGCTCACCCGGTACACCTCAAGCGCGCGAATCAGGCGCTGCGGGTCATTCGGATGGATGCGCGCCGCCGACTCGGGGTCCACCTCGGCCAGCTGGCGATGCAACTCGGCCAGGCCCAACTCGCCGGCCTGGGCCTCAAGCTCGGCGCGCACCCCTGCATCGGCCGGCGGCATGTCGGCCAGGCCGTCGACCAAAGCCTTGTAATAAAGCATGGTGCCGCCGACCAGCAGCGGGATCTTGCCGCGCGCGGTGATCTCGGCCATGGCCTCGAGCGCATCGGTGCAGAACTGCTTCGCCGAATAGCTCTCGGCCGGGTCGAGGATATCGATCAGCCGATGCGGATGGGCGGCCAGCACCTCTTTCGAAGGTTTGGCAGTACCGATATCCATGCCGCGATAGACCAGCGCCGAATCGACACTGATCAGCTCGCACGGCAGCACCTTGGTCAGCTCGATGGCCAGGTCGGTCTTGCCGGCCGCCGTCGGGCCCATGAGGAATATCGCCGGGGGTTTCATGCTCATTTCATCGCCCCCGCAGGAACAGCTTGTCCAGGTCATCCAGGCCCATCTGGGTCCAGGTCGGCCGGCCGTGGTTGCACTGGCCGCTGCGCTCGGTGTTCTCCATGTCGCGCAGCAGGGCGTTCATTTCCGGGATCGCCAGGCGCCGGTTGGCGCGCACCGCACCGTGGCAGGCCATGGTCCCGAGCAATTCGTTCAGGTGCGCCTGGATGCGGTCGCTGCTGCCGTACTCCATCAGGTCGGCGAGTACGTCCTGCACCAGGCGGTTGGCCTCGGCCTGCTTGAGCAGCGCCGGGATCTGCCGGATCGCCAGGGTTTCCGGGCCCAGGCGCTGCAGTTCGAAGCCCAGGCGCTGGAACCACTGGGCGTGCTCTTCGGCGCAGTCGGCCTCGCGCTGGCTCAGCGCCAGCGACTCCGGCACCAGCAGCGGCTGGCCGCTCAGGCCTTCGCTGGCCATGGCCACCTTGAGGCGCTCGTACATGATCCGCTCGTGGGCGGCATGCATGTCCACCAGCACCAGGCCGATGGCGTTCTCGGCCAGGATGTAGATGCCTTTGAGCTGGGCCAGGGCATAGCCCAGTGGGGGGATATCACCCTGGCTGTCCGGCAAGGCTCCCGGCGTGGCCATGGCGTTGTCCAGCGGCGCATAGAACTCGCGGTAGACCGCCTGGGCCTCACCGGCAGCGAGCGGCTGGGACGGGCGCGGGGTGTATTGGTACTGATAACCCGCACCCGCGCCGCCCGAGGAGAACGACTGACGCGCCTCGCCCTGGGGCTGTTCCAGTACCGGCGATGCCAGGCGCATTTCGCCCTGGGGGCCGAATTCCCCGGCCTGCTGACCGCTCGGGCGAATCAGCTCGGCGGTTGCCGCGGGGGCCGCGAGCTGGTCCTCGGGCCGCACATCAGCCAGGGCCCGGTGCAGAGTGCCATAGAGAAAATCGTGGACCATCCGCCCTTCGCGGAAGCGCACTTCGTGCTTGGTCGGGTGCACGTTGACGTCGACGCCGGTCGGGTCGAGTTCGAGGAACAGCACGAAGGTCGGGTGCCGGCCGTTGAACAGCACGTCGCGGTAAGCCTGGCGCACCGCGTGGGCGACCAGCTTGTCGCGCACCGCGCGGCCATTGACGAAGAAGTACTGCAGGTCTGCCTGGCTGCGGGAAAACGTCGGCAGGCCAACCCAGCCCCACAAGCGCAGGCCGTTGCGCTCGACGTCGATCGGCAAGGCCTGCTCGAGGAAGCCCGGGCCACAGATGGTACCCACACGCCGCGCCCGGGCCATCTCGTCGGCAGCCTCGTGCAGGCTGAAGATGGTCTTGCCGTTGTGGCGCAGGTGGAAGCCCACGTCGAAGCGCGCCAGCGCCAGGCGCCGGATGACTTCCTGCAGGTGATCGAACTCGGTCTTCTCGGCCTTGAGGAACTTGCGCCGGGCCGGGGTATTGAAGAACAGGTCACGCACCTCCACCGAGGTACCGACCGGGTGCGCGGCTGGCTGCACGCGCGGGAGCATGTCGCGGCCTTCGGTCTCTACCTGCCAGGCTTCGCCGGCGTCGGCAGTGCGCGATGTCAGGGTCAGGCGGGCCACCGAGCTGATCGAGGCCAGGGCCTCACCGCGAAAGCCCAGGCTGAGCACGCCTTCGAGGTCTTCCAGCTCACGGATCTTGCTGGTGGCGTGACGCGCCAGGGCCAGCGGCAGGTCGTCCGGGGCAATGCCGCTACCGTTGTCACGTACCCGCAGCAGCTTCACGCCGCCCTGCTCGACCTCGACTTCGATGCGCCGGGCGCCGGAGTCGAGGCTGTTCTCCAGCAACTCCTTGGCCACCGAGGCCGGGCGCTCGACGACCTCACCCGCGGCGATCTGGTTGGCCAGCCGCGGGCTGAGCAGCTGGATGCGCGAACCGCCATTCATTGTTGCGACGCCAGGGTAGTGCCCGGAATGTCGAGGTGCTGGCCGACTTTCAGCTCATCGGTCTTCAGGCCGTTGCTGCTGCGCAGGCTGGCAACGCTGACCTGGTAGCGCACGGCGATCATCGCCAGGGTTTCGCCGGGGCGCACGGTGTGATCGCGCGGGCCCTGGGCAATCTTGCCGCTGTCACGCAGCCAGGCGATGTAGGTGCCCGGTGGCGGGTTCTGCTGGAAGAACTGGCGCACGCCGGTATGGATCGAACGGGCCAGCGCCTGCTGGTGGCTGCGCGTGGCCAGTTTGGCCGCCTCATTGGCATTGGAGATGAACCCGGTTTCAACGAGGATCGATGGAATGTCCGGCGACTTCAGCACCATGAACCCAGCCTGCTCGACGCGCTGCTTGTGCAGGGGCGTGACCCGGCCCATGTTGCCCAGCACCTTTTGCCCGACGTTGAGGCTGGAGCTGAGGGTGGCGGTCATCGACAGGTCGAGCAGTACCCCGGCGAGCATGCGGTCCTTGTCATCGAGGCTGACGTTGCCGGCGCCGCCGATCAGGTCGGAACGGTTTTCCGTATCGGCCAGCCAGCGCGCGGTCTCGGAGGTGGCGCCGCGGTCGGACAGGGCGAATACCGAGGCACCAAAGGCGGCTTTGGACGGCGCGGCATCGGCGTGAATCGAGACGAACAGGTCAGCGCCCTTCTTGCGGGCGATCTCGGTGCGTTTGCGCAACGGGATAAAGTAGTCGCCGGTACGGGTCAGCTCGGCGCGGTAACCTTTCTCGCTGTTGATCTGACGCTGCAGTTCCTTGGCAATGTCGAGCACGATGTCTTTCTCGTGCTGCCCGCGCGAGCCCGAAGCGCCCGGGTCTTCGCCACCGTGGCCGGCGTCGATGGCCACGACGATGTCGCGCTTGCCGGCAGGCGCCGGTGGCAGCTTGATCGCGGGTTGCACCGGGGTCACCGGCACCGCCGGCGTGGTCGCAGGGGGCTGCACCGCTGGGGGCGGTGTCGGGTTGCTGGCGGCGATGGCGTCGGCTTCCTGATCGTACAGGTCGACCACCAGGCGGTTGCCGTACTGGGCATTCGGCGCCAGGGTGAAGCTCTTGGGCGATACGGCCTTTTTAAGGTCGATCACCACGCGCAGGTCGGTGGGCGTGCGCTGGGCCGAGCGCATGCTGTTGATCGGCGTGTTCGAGGTGGCCACGTTCAGCGGCCCACCCAGGGTGGCACCGTTGATATCGATGACCAGGCGATCCGGCGCGGTCAGGGTGAAGACGCTGTGCTGTACAGGCCCGGACAGGTCGAAGACCAGCCGCGTGTTGTCCGGCGCACGCCACAGGCGCACGCTCTTGACTTGAGTGACAGCCGCCAGAGCGTCAACGGTCACCGTTGTCAGCAGCAGCCCAACGACAGCGACCAGTGCGCGTATGCGCATACCTTTCCCCACTTACTGTTTGATTTTCTTGGCCAGATCGGCACACCAGGCTTCGCCGCGTGCCCCCTGCGGCGACAGGTTCAGCGAGCGCCCGCCCGCTTGCGGGCTTATGGTAATGGTCAGGTCGGGCTTTGGCAAAACGCCCGCACCTTTATCGGGCCACTCGAACAGGCACAGGGCGTCGCCCTCGAAGTAATCGCGAATCCCCATGAATTCAAGCTCTTCCGGATCGACCAGGCGATACAGGTCGAAGTGAAACGCGCGAATGTCGCCGATCTCGTAGGGTTCGACCACGGTGAAGGTCGGGCTCTTGACCGGGCCGGTGTGGCCCAGGCCACGGATCAGGCCGCGTGACAGGGTGGTCTTGCCGGCGCCCAGGTCGCCCTCGAGAAAGATCACGCCATGACCGCCGGTCACTTCAGCCAGCTTCGCGCCGAAGTCGACGGTGGCCTCTTCATCGGCCAAAAACAGGGTTATGCCAGACACGCTGAATGTTCCTCCAACAATTCTCTAATGACCGCAACCAGATCGCTGGCTGCCAGGCCTCTTCCCTCAACCCCCAGCCGCTCGCCGGCACGGGCATGCAGCCACACCCCCAGGCAGGCTGCCTGCCAAGCGTCCAGCCCTTGGGCCAGCAACGCCGCCAGCACCCCGGTGAGCACATCGCCCAACCCCGCGCCGGCCATGGCCGGATGACCGTGATCGCACAGCGCCAGCCGCCCGGCAGGGTCAGCCACCAGCGTACCGGCGCCCTTGAGCACACAGACGCTGGCATATTTGCGCGCCAGCTTACGCGCGGCACCGGGCCGGTCGGCCTGCACCGCTTCGGTGGAGATCCCCAGCAGGCGCGCCGCCTCCCCCGGGTGCGGGGTCAGCACGCTGGCGCTGGGCAGCGCCAGCGGCGATCGCGCCAGCAGGTTGAGCGCATCGGCATCCCAGACTTGCGGCAGGTGCGTATTGGCCACCGCCGACAACAGGCTGCGCCCCCAGGCCGCCTGCCCCAGCCCTGGTCCGACCACCAGCACCGAGGCACGCTCCAGCGGCCCCATCAACTGATTGGCCGAACTCACGCCCAGCCACATGGCCTCGGGCAGACGGGCCAGCCCGGCAGCGGCATGTTCAGGGCGCGTGGCCACACTGACCAGGCCGGCGCCACAACGCAGCGCGGCTTGCGCACTGAGCATCACCGCCCCGCCGGTGCCCAGGTCGCCACCGACCACCAGCACGTGGCCGAAGTCAGCCTTGTGGGCGCCAGCAGCACGCGGCGGCAGGCCGGCCAGGGTCAGCCGATTGAGCAGTTGCGGGGTATTACCGGGGTGTTTGGTCTGAGGCATGGGGTCAAAGGCTCCGATGTCTGGCAGAATTATACGCACCTACACCCGTAATGCCTTGCCCATCCATGCCCGCCACGCTCCCAGACATCAACACATTGGCCCAATCGATCAAGGATTGGGGCCAGGAACTCGGTTTTGCCCACGTCGGCATCGCCGGCGTGGAC
This sequence comes from Pseudomonas oryziphila, assembly GCF_003940825.1. NCBI lineage: Bacteria > Pseudomonadati > Pseudomonadota > Gammaproteobacteria > Pseudomonadales > Pseudomonadaceae > Pseudomonas > Pseudomonas oryziphila. Next base: position 5,470,579 of record NZ_CP034338.1, read on the forward strand.
CTTGGCGAGCACGAACAGCACCTGCAGCGCTGGCTCGCGGCCGGCTACCAAGGCGAGATGGAGTACATGGGCGAGCACGGCACCAAGCGTTCGCGCCCCGCCGAGCTGATCCCCGGCACCCTGCGGGTGATATCGCTGCGCATGGACTACCTGCCGGGCGACACGCAGATGGCGCAACGCCTGGCCCAGCCGGAAAAAGCCTATATCGCGCGCTACGCCCTGGGCCGCGACTACCACAAGCTGGTACGCAAGCGCGTGCAGCACTTCGCCGACCGCATCCAGGAAGCCATCGGCCCGTTCGGCTACCGCGCCTTCGTCGACAGCGCCCCGGTGCTGGAGAAAGCCCTGGCGCAGGAGGCCGGCCTGGGCTGGATCGGCAAGAACACCTTGCTGCTCAACCGCAAGGCCGGCAGCTACTTCTTCCTCGCCGAACTGTTCGTCGACCTGCCGCTGCCGATCGACGGCGTGCAGGGCAGCGACCACTGTGGCCGTTGCCAGGCCTGCCTGGACATCTGCCCGACCCAGGCCTTCGTCGGCCCTTACCAGCTCGATGCACGGCGCTGCATTTCCTACCTGACCATCGAGCTGCGCCACGCCATTCCCGTGGAGCTGCGCCCACTGATCGGCAACCGGGTGTTCGGCTGCGACGACTGCCAGCTGGTCTGCCCATGGAACCGCTTTGCCAAGACCACCACCGAGGATGACTTCATGCCGCGGCGCGGCCTGGACAACGTCGAGTTGGCCGAGCTGTTCCTGTGGGATGAAAAGCGCTTTCTCGGCAGCACCGAAGGCTCGCCGTTGCGGCGTGCGGGGTATGAGCGGTTTTCGCGCAACCTGGCGGTGGGGCTGGGCAACGCGCCCACCACGATCCCGGTTGTAGAGGCGCTGAAAGCGCGGCGCAATGACCCGTCGGCGTTAGTGCGCGAGCACGTGGAATGGGCGCTGGGGCGGCACGGCGTCCTGTAGGCAATCATTCAGCCTTTCGGCGTGCGCAATCGCACAACGTGAAAGCGTCGGTACGTGGGAGCGGCGGTGCGCCGATGCGACTTGCCCCGCGATCTCGGCGAAGCCGGTGCATCCAATCGCGGGGCAAGCCCGCTCCCACGAGCAGCCGAACAGCTCCTGCATCCCGCAGGAGCCGCGCACCATTCACTGCTGGTCGTTGTAGTGGAACTTGGGCATTTCCCAGTGGAAACGGATCGCCAGCAAGCGCACCAGGAACCCGCCAAACAGGGTCAGCAGCATCGCCTGCTCCGCCGGCACCTTGAAGTACACGCAGCCCAGGTAGAACCACGCCGCCGCGAACGACACGCTGGCGTACAGCTCGCGCCGGAACACCAACGGGATGTCGTTGCAGAAGATATCCCGCAGGATGCCGCCGAACACCCCGGTGATCACCCCGCTGATCGAGGCGACCAGGAAGCCCTGCCCCATCTCCAGTGCGGTCATGCAGCCGATCAGGGTGAACGCCACCAGCCCCAGGGCATCGAGCACCAGGAACAATGAGCGCAGATGGCGCATCAAGGGTGCGATGAAGATGGTCACCAGCGCGGCAAAACTGGTCAGCACCAGGTATTCCGGGTGTTTTACCCAGGTCAGCGGGTAGTGCCCGAGCAGCACGTCACGCACCGAACCGCCACCCAGGGCGGTAACGCAGGCAATCAGCACCACACCGAACCAGTCCATGCCGCGACGGCCGGCAGACAGGGCGCCAGTCATGGCTTCGGCGGTAATGGCGATGAGGTAGAGCATCAACAACATGGTGCAGTTCCAAAAACAGTGGAAAGCTGCAAGCCCCAAGCTGCAAGCAATGCGCGGCGCCTGGGCTGTCGCGCCCGGGCGAACACGGCATTGCCTGGCTTGGGGCTTGTAGCTTGAGGCTTGAGGCTTGAGGCTTAGACTTTGATGAAGTGCTCGCGGTAGTGACGCAGTTCGGCGATCGACTCGCGAATGTCGTCCAGGGCCAGGTGGGTGCTGCCCTTCTTGAAGCTGTCACGCACGTTCGGCGCCCAGCGCGCGGCCAGCTCCTTGAGCGTGGAGACGTCGAGGTTGCGGTAGTGGAAGTAGTTTTCCAGCCCGCGCATGTGCCGGTACAGGAAGCGGCGATCCTGGCAGATGCTGTTGCCGCAGATCGGCGACTTGCCCTTGGGCACCCACTGCTCCAGGAAGGCGATGGTCTGCGCCTCGGCCTCGGCCATGCTGATCTTGCTCTCGCGCACGCGCTGGGTCAGGCCCGAGCCGCCGTGGGTGCGGGTGTTCCACTCGTCCATGCGTGCCAGCACTTCATCGCTGTGATGAATGGCGATCACCGGGCCTTCGGCCAGGGTGTTCAGCTCGCTGTCGGTGACGATGGTGGCCATCTCGATGATGACGTCGCTGTCCGGGTCCAGGCCGGTCATTTCCAGGTCGATCCAGATCAGGTTCTGTGGGTTCTGCATGAAAGTGCTCCTCGAATAGGCCGTCATATTAGCCCAGCAAGGCGGTGCGTGGGCGGGCCATGCTAAACTGCCGCGGTTTTCTCACTGCCCCGCCGATACGGAACCTTCATGGCCAAACGCCAGCTCAACCGCCGCCAGAACTGGCGCATCGAAAAGATCCAGGGTGAACGCGCCGCCCGCGCCGCCAAACGCGAGCAGCATGCACTGCAAGAGCTCGAAGGTGGCGACCTGGGGCCGGAGCAGTTGGGCCTGGTGATCGCCCACTTCGGTGTGCAGGTCGAGGTCGAGGCCCAGGACGGCGACGACGCCGGCCAGGTATTCCGCTGCCACCTGCGGGCCAACCTGCCGGCGCTGGTCACCGGCGATCGCGTGGTATGGCGCGCCGGCAACCAGGGCATCGGCGTGATCGTCGCCCAGATGCCGCGCAGCACCGAGCTGTGCCGGCCGAACAATCATGGCCAGCTCAAACCGGTGGCGGCCAACGTAGACCTGATCGTCATCGTCTTCGCACCCGCGCCGGAACCGCACCCCAACCTGATCGATCGCTACCTGGTGGCCGCCGAGCATGCCGGTATCCGCCCACTGCTGCTGCTCAACAAGGCCGACCTGATCAACGACGAAAACGCCCCTACGCTCAACGCCATGCTCGAGGTGTATCGCGGGCTCGGCTACCCGTTGCTGGAAGTGTCGGCCCACCAGGGCGATGGCATGCAGCGCCTGCAACAGACGCTGGATGGCCATATCAGTGTGTTCGTCGGCCAGTCGGGGGTGGGCAAGTCGTCGCTGGTCAACAGCCTGCTGCCTGACGCCGGCACCCGCGTCGGCGACCTGTCCGAATGGTCGGGCCAGGGCACCCACACCACCACCACCGCGCGGCTCTATCACTTCCCTAACGGCGGCGATCTGATCGACTCCCCGGGTATCCGTGAGTTCGGCCTGGGCCATGTCAGCCGTGACGATGTGGAAGATGGCTTCATCGAGTTCCGCGAGCTGATCGGCCATTGCCGCTTCCGCGACTGCAAGCACGACCGCGAACCGGGCTGTGCATTGCTCAAGGCACTGGACGAGGGCAGCGTGACGCAGCAGCGGATGAACAGCTACCGCTCGATCATCGCCAGCCTGCCGCAAGACAGCTACTGAGGCTGCGGCAGCGCGCTGGGTTCACAAGCCCTGTGGGAGCGGGTTCACCCGCGAAGCAGGCGACGCGATGCATGGCACCGGCTTCGCCGGTGTTCGCGGCGGTTCGACGCCTCGATAAACCCGCTCCCACAGGTCCTTCACAAAGCAAAACGCCCGTGACTGCGTACGCAATCACGGGCGTTTTGCCTGGCAGCAACCGGCTTACTGGTTCTTCTGCTCGTCCATCTTCAACACACCATCCTCGAAGATGTTCAGCTTTTGCCGCAACTCGCGAGGCTGCATCGGGTCCTGCGGCGCCGGAGCGGCGGCGCCTGGCGCACCCTGGGCCGGCGGCGTCGCTTGCGGCTGGGCCTCAGGCGCACCCTGCTCACCCTGCTCACCCTCGATGGTGCGCTGGGCCTTCTTGGTCAGGACGATGATGTCGATACGGCGGTTGACCGGGTTGAACGGATTCTTGCGGTCGAACAGCGACGACGACGCATACCCCACCACACGCGCCACCTGCTCATCCGGGTAACCACCCGCGACCAGCGCACGACGCGCAGCGTTGGCACGGTTGGCCGACAGCTCCCAGTTGCCGTAGTCGCCAGTGCCGGAATACGGCTTGGCATCGGTGTGGCCACTGATGCTGATCTTGTTCGGCACTGCCTTGATGGTGTCGGCCATGGCCAGCAGGATGTCTTCGAAGTACGGCTGCAACCGCGCACTGCCAATGTCGAACATCGGCCGGTTCTCGGCGTCCATGATCTGGATGCGCAGGCCGTCCTGGGTGATCTCGAACAGGATCTGGTCCTTGAACTTCTGCAGTTGCGGGTTTTCCTCGACCTTGTTCTGCAGCTCCTGCAGCAGCAGCTCCAGGCGCTCGCGCTCGACCTGCTCGGCCATGGTCTCGACCTTGTCCTTGTCCAGCTGGATGCTGGTATCAGGCGTCGGCTCGGACTTGGTCTCGGGGTTGATGGTCTTCTCGGGTGCCAGCTGTGGCGAGCCACCCAGGTCGATGATGTACGGCGTGCCGCTTTCGGAGAAGCCGATCGGGTCCTTGAAGTAGCCGGCAATGGCGATCTTCTGCTCGGGCGTGGCGGTGGAAAGCAGCCACAGCACGAGGAAGAACGCCATCATCGCCGTGGCGAAGTCGGCGAAGGCGATCTTCCAGGCGCCGCCATGGTGGCCTCCACCGAAGCGCTTTACGCGCTTGATGATGATGGGCTGATTGTTTTCCATGGCTTAGCGACCGCGGACCGCTTGTTCCAGCTCGGCGAAGCTTGGACGGTGCTTGGGGTACAGCACCTTGCGCCCGAACTCGACAGCCAGCGAAGGCGGCATGCCCGAGGCGGAAGCGACCAGCGAAGCCTTGATCGACTCGTACAGGTTGAGCTCTTCCTTGGCATCGTGCTCCAGGCACTTGGCCAGCGGGCCGAAGAAGCCGTAGGCGGCCAGAATACCGAAGAAGGTACCGACCAGCGCCGCACCTACGTGCAGACCGATCGACGCCTGGTCGCCGTCGCCCAGCGACGCCATGGTCACCACGATACCCAGTACCGCTGCGACGATACCGAAGCCGGGCATGCCGTCAGCGATGCCGTTCACCGCGTGGGACGGGTGCTCCAGCTCTTCCTTCATGCTCAGCAGTTCCATGTCGAACAGGCCTTCGAGCTCGTGGGGAGCCATGTTGCCGGTGGACATGATGCGCAGGTAGTCGCAGATATAGGCGGTCATGCGTTCATCGCCCAGTACGGCGGGGTACTTGGCGAAGATCGGGCTGGCGGCGGCGTCTTCGATGTCACCTTCGATGGCCATCATGCCTTCGCGGCGACTCTTGTTGAGGATCTCGTATACCAGGCCCAGCACTTCCAGGTAGAAAGTATGGGTGAATCGGCTGCCGAACATCTTCAGCGACTTCTTGACCACATGCATGGTCATGTAGCCAGGGTTGGCCTGAAGAAACGCACCGAACGCGGCGCCGCCGATGATCAGCACTTCGAACGGCTGAATCAGCGCCGCGATCTTGCCGTGGGAAAGCACGTAGCCGCCGAGCACGCTCGCGAATACGACGATGATGCCGATAATTTTAGCCATAGGTTCAAAGCACTTGCTGTCGTGGTCAGGGTCGGGGACGGGAGCTTTAAAACTCTTCTTCTACTTATCGGCACAACTGCGCCAGACTATAGCCACTCATCGCGAAAAGCCAGTTCGGACTGATGTCAAAATGCCAATTGAAACCAAGGTGCCAAGTAAGGTTCCCGCGACGCTAGAGGCCTGGGTAAAGCTGCTCGACGGGGTGCGCCTGCCGGTGCCGAAAGAGAGCCACGACCAGGTGGTCAAGGCCATCGCCGACAGCCGTCGCTCGCTGCGCGAGATCGCCGAACTGCTGCAGGACAGCCCCGCCCTGGTGCTGTGCGTGATGCGCGAGGCCAACCATCCGGCCAGCCCCAGCCAGGCCGACCCCGCCGAAAGCCTGGAAGTTGCCCTGAATCGCCTGGGCCTTGAACGTACCAGTCAGTTGCTGGCACGCCTGCCCACCCTGCCCGGCGACGACATCCCGCCGGTGCTGCGCCAGTTCTTGCTGATCAGCCAGCATGCCGCGCAACAAGCCAACGGGCTGTTCGCCAGCCGCCTGGCGCGGCTGTGGCAGGACATCCACTGGGGCAGCCTGCTGTTCCTTTCGCCGCTGTGGCCGCTGGCCCTGGCCTACCCGAAGCTGCTGGACGCCTGGGAGCTGCGGGTTATCCACAAGGGCGAGGACGCCGCCCAGGTCGAACATGAACTGTTCGGCGTGCGCATCATGTCGCTGTGCCAGGCCGTGGCCGAGCACTGGCGCCTGCCTGGCTGGGTCACCCAGGGCTATCGCCTGCTGATCGACGAGCGCGAGCAACTGGCCCAGGTACTGGCCATCGCCCGCGAACCCGAGCCCCTGGCACAACAGCAGCGCCTGGACGAGGAGCCGGCCCTGCGCCGCTGGTTCAACCAGCCGCCCAACACCGTCTTGCTCGCCAATGGCCTAGCGCTGGCGGCCCAGGTCGGTTGGGACAATCCGCACCTGCTGCGCTGGCAGCTGCTGACCGCGCTGTACCTGCAGACTTCGCTGGAAGATGTGCAGCAGCAGGTCCACCAACAGGCCGCCGCCAGCGCCCGCCACCATGCGCGCCACGCCCTGTTCCACCCGGCCGAAGCGCTGATCTGGCCCTGGCATCAGCGCCGCCCGCACCCGGACATGCTCACCCCGCCGCCGCCCAGCGCCGAAACGCTGGCGCACTGGCGCACGCTGTGCCAGGAACTGCTGGCCCAGCCAAGCCCGTTCTCCAACACCGTGCACCTGGCCACGCAGGCGCGCGAGGCGCTGCTGGCGTGCGGTATGCAGCGCATCATGCTGCTGAGCCTGGACAAGGCCAGCGACTACCTGCGCGTGCAACAGACCGCCGGCCTGCCCAAGGAAGCTGACGCCATGGCGCTGGCGATCGGGCAGAACAAACTGCTGCAAAAACTGATGAGCAAAGCCGGGCAACTGCGCCTGACGCCCGACAACCACGCCCAGTTCGCCGCCCTGCTGCCGGCCCCGCTGCGGGCGTTCTTCCGCAGCGAGCACCTGCTGCTGCGCTCACTGGCCGTCGGCGAGCAGGTGCTGATGCTGGCGGTGGTCGACCAGGGCGGCAAGCCGCTGGCCGATGTCAGCGTGCAAGCCTTCGGCAAGACCGCGCAATGCATCGAGCGCGCCCTGGCCGTGTTTGCCAACCGCAATGCCTGAGCCTTGCGCTACAATCGCTGCTCTTTCCACCCTGGAGACCGTGGATGACTGACTTTTCCGGCTTGCCCCTGGTGATTGAAGCCAAGGACCTGCTACCGCGCCTGGCTTCGCCACAGCTGATCCTGGTCGACCTGAGCAGTGCCAATCGCTACGTCAGCGGGCACATCCCAGGGGCCCGCTTCGTCGAGGGCAAACGCACCCAGCTGGGCCAACCACCAGCACCCGGCCTGCTGCCGGCACTGGGCGACCTGGAGAAACTGTTCAGCGAGCTCGGCCACCGCGACGATGCCGTCTATGTGGTCTACGACGATGAAGGGGGCGGCTGGGCCGGGCGCTTCATCTGGCTGCTCGACGTGATCGGCCACCCGCACTACCACTACCTCAACGGCGGCATCCAGGCCTGGCCGGCAGACAAGCTGTCCACCGAGGCGCCGGCACCTGCCAGCACCCCGGTGCGCCTGCAGTTGCACAGCGAGCCGACGGCCACCCGCGAATACCTGCAAAGCCGCCTGGGCGCCGACGACCTGGTGGTCTGGGACGCCCGCGGCCCGCAGGAGTTCAGCGGCGAAAAAGTCCTGGCCGCCAAGGGTGGGCACATCCCCGGCGCGATCAACTTCGAGTGGACCGCCGGCATGGACCTGAACGACCACCTGCGCATCCGCAAGGACATCAGGGAAGTGCTCGAACAACTGGGCATCACCCCAGACAAGGAAGTGATCACCCACTGCCAGACCCACCGCCGCTCCGGTTTCACCTACCTGGTGGCCAAGGCCCTCGGTTACCCACGCATCAAGGCTTACGCCGGCTCGTGGAGCGAATGGGGCAACCACCCCGACACGCCCGTAGAAGTTTAAGGACGCTCAATGAAATCCCGTTTGTTCATCATCAGCCAGCACCTGCTGCCGCACCACTTGCTGTCGCGCCTGGCCGGCTGCGTCGCCGAATGCCGCGCGCGCTGGTTCAAGAATGCCTTCACCGCCTGGTTCGCCAAGCGCTACCAGGTCAACATGTCCGAAGCGCTGGTCGAAGACTTGACTGCCTACGAGCACTTCAATGCCTTCTTCACCCGCGCCCTCAAGCCCGGCGCCCGCCCGCTGGACGAGACCCCCGGCGCCATCCTCTGCCCGGCCGACGGCGCGGTCAGCCAGCTAGGTCCGATCGAGCATGGCCGCATCTTCCAGGCCAAGGGCCACAGCTTCAGCGCCCTGGAGCTGCTGGGCGGCGACCCGGCCCTGGCCGCACCCTTCATGGGCGGCGAGTTCGCCACCATCTACCTGTCGCCCAAGGACTACCACCGCGTGCACATGCCGCTGGCCGGCACCCTGCGCGAGATGGTCTACGTGCCGGGCCGGCTGTTCTCGGTCAACCAGACCACCGCAGAGAACGTCCCCGAGCTGTTCGCCCGCAACGAGCGCGTGGTCTGCCTGTTCGACACCGAGCGTGGGCCGATGGCCGTGGTACTGGTTGGCGCGATGATCGTCGCCTCGATCGAGACCGTCTGGGCCGGCCTGGTCACGCCACCGAAGCGCGAGCTCAAGACCTTCCGCTACGACGAAGCCAGCCGCGCGCCGATCCACCTGGAGAAAGGCGCCGAACTTGGGCGCTTCAAGCTGGGCTCCACGGCGATCGTGCTGTTCGGGCCAGAGCAGGTGAAGTGGGCAGAAAACCTCGGCGCAGCGTCTGCCGTGCGCATGGGTGAGCTGCTGGCGCAGCCAGCCCAGGCCTGATCCGCCGCCGCAATGAAAAAGGCCCTGCATCTGCAGGGCCTTTTCTTTTGGTGCATGGCGTATCAGGCGCGGCGTTCGTGCATCCGTGCCAGCTGGCGCTCCAGCATCGACGGGTACGGCTCCATCAACCGCTCCACGCAGCTCGCGCCCTCAGGGCTGGCGATCGGGCGGATGCGCGCACGCTGGCGCACCAGCGCATCGTCGCTGATGCGCCGCTCTACCAGCAGCAGGTTGCGGCTGTGCTGCGACAGCGCCAGGGCGTCCTGGGCCTGTTCGGTCATCAGCAGATCAACCTGGTCCAGGCCCTGCAGGTCATCGGCCAGCACCAGGCCCAGTTGCAGTTGCAGGGTGATGCCGCTGTCGGCCACTTCGATCTGCAGGGCATGGCCCAAGGCACGCAGCAGCTCACCACAGCAGATGGCGTTGGTCAGGTAGTCCTCGCCACAGTCGCGGCTGTGGAACAGCAGCAGGGTGCCGCCGTCGCTCAGCGTGTGCACTTCGCCTTCATACAGCGAGGCAGCCTGGTCGAGGCAGTCGTTGTAGCGTTCCAGCAGCTCGGCCAGGCGGGTGCGCGGCAGGCGGCGCAGTTGCTCCTGGGAGCCCAGCTGGACGGCCAGCACGGCGCTGCTCTGGGGCTCGTTCGACTCGACGGCAATCGGCTTGGCCGGGGCGGTTTCTTCGTCCATCAGGCCGGCAAAGGCCTCGTCATCGTCGTCAGCCTCATGCACGGCGGGCTTGGCGCGCGGGGCGGCCTTTGGCGCTACCGGCGCGTCGTCGAAGTCGTCTTCTTCCTCGACCTCTGGCTCCGGCGGCGGTGGCGGTGCGAGGCGGGCGTGCAGCTGGCGGGCCAGGTCGCCGATTTCGTCCTGGCGGTCGATGGCCGGGGTGTAGGGGTGCGGGTCGCGCAGCCAGACCCGCAGTTGCAGCAGCGGGGTGGAGATGAAACGGCCCAGGCGCAGGCTCAGGGTGAGGGCCAGCGCCAGCAGGATGGCGGCAAGGATGCCCATGCTCTGCAGGCTGATCAGCATCGGCTGCTGGAACTGGCCCATGTCCAGGCTGATGCGCAGTTGGCCGGCGGTCACGTCCTGGAAGGTGATCTTGGTCTGGTACACCCCTTCTGCCTCGCCCAGCAGGCTGTTACGCGGGCGCTGGCCGGCCTCGGCGAGGATGCGGTTGTCCACGCTGTAGATGGCGGCGTGCGCCACCAGTGGGTTCTTCACCAGGTTGCCGAGCAGCACATTGAGGCTGAGGATGTCGTTGGACACCAGCAGTTCGGTGGCGGAGGTGGCGGTCTGCGTGGTCAGGCTCTGACCAACGGCATCGGCCTGCTCATGCATGGCCTGCTTGAACTGCAAACCCATCACGCAGGCATAGATCACCAGGGCCAGGGCCACCAGGAAGATGTTATGGCTGGCGATACGCAGGGCCAGGGGGATTCGGCGCTGGCTGAGGGCTCGGTAGATCATCAGGAAGAAGTTGTCGGTTTTGACGGGCGTGGGCCGGTTCACAGAGCGCGGCTCTTAATGGCGAGAAAGTGCTGCGCAGTATAGCGAGCAGAGTTTTGTCGGCAAAGTATCGTTGGCGCCCGATGGTCACGGAAAATCGGTAGAATGCGCATTTTTCATCGAAGTCGGAGCCCGGTCTTGCGCGAAATCGTCCTGATCAACATCACTGGTGAAGACCGTCCAGGTCTTACCGCTGCCATCACCGGCGTCCTGCTCCAGGGCGGTGTGAACATCCTCGACATCGGTTTGGCGGTGATGCACGGCACGCTGTCGTTCGGCATCCTGGTCGACATTCCCGACAACGAGGTCGCCACCGGGCTGCTGCAAAGCGTGCAATCGAAGGCCCACGAGCTGAACCTGCAAGCGCGTTACACGCCGATCTCCGAAGCCGATTACCAGCACTGGGCCGACAGCCAGGGCGAGGCGCGCCATATCATCACCCTGCTCAGCCGCCGGGTCACTCCGGAGCAGTTGCAGCGGGTCAGCGCAATCATCAGCCAGTACGGCCTGACCATCGAGCGCATCGAGCGCCTGTCCGCCCGTGTGGCGCTGGATGCCGATGCCGCTAACGGCAAGGCCGCGCTGGAGATTTCCGCGCGTGGCGAACCAACCGATGCCCAGGCCCTGCGTGCCGACTTCTTTGCCCTGTGCGAAGCACTGAACATCGACATCGCCTTCCAGCGCGACGACCTGTTCCGCCGCAACCGCCGCCTGGCCGTGTTCGACATGGACTCCACGCTGATCGAGGCCGAAGTGATCGATGAGCTGGCCAAGGCCGCTGGCGTGGGCGAGCAGGTGGCGGAGATCACTGAGCGTGCCATGCGTGGCGAGCTGGATTTTCGCGCCAGCTTCAAGGAGCGCATGGCGCTGCTCAAGGGCCTGGACGTTGGCGTACTCGACCAGATCGGCGCGTCGCTGCGCTTGACCGAGGGTGCCGAACACCTGTTCGCCGAACTCAAGCGCCTGGGCTACAAGACCGCCATTCTCTCCGGTGGCTTCACCTACTTCGCCAAGCAGGTGCAGGCACGCCTGGGCATCGACTACGTGTTTGCCAACGAGCTGGAAGTGGTCGATGGCAAAGTCACCGGCGTGGCCGTCGAGCCGATCGTCGACGCCCAGCGCAAGGCTGAACTGCTGCAACAGCTGGCCAATCAGGAAGGGCTGCAGCTGGAGCAGACCATCGCCGTGGGCGATGGCGCCAACGACCTGCCAATGCTGTCGCTGGCCGGGCTGGGTGTGGCGTTCCGCGCCAAGCCGCTGGTGCGCCAGTCGGCCAAGCAGGCAATCTCCACGCTGGGTCTGGATGGCGTGCTGTACCTGCTGGGCCTGCGCGATCGCGACGCCCGCAGCTGATGATTGGCTGAACCCCTTCGCCGGCGTGCCGGCGAAGACCGAGGCAATAAAAAAGCCCGCATCGCTGCGGGCTTTTTCATGTCTGGCGGATCAGAACCGATAAACTTCCATATCGGTGCGGATCGGTGAAGCCATCGGGATCTTCGACTTCTCCGGCTCCTTCTTCACCTGTACCGGCGCCGCCTGCTTGCGGGGCGCTTCCTCGGCGATGGCCGGCTGGTTGGCCAATGGTTTGACCGTGTTGCTGAGCTGCTCGGCGAGCTTCTGCAACAACTGACCCTGGGCCTGCACCTGGGCCGATTCGCTGCCTTGGTGCGGCTGCTCAAGGTGAACGATGCGGTTGTCGCGCACTTGGCCACGACGGTCCAGTACACGCCATTGCGCATCCAGGATCGCCGGCTGGTTCTTGCCTGAATCCAGGCGGGTGATGGTCAGTAGCACCTGCACGTCCGGGGTGAAACCGGCACTGGCGGGCGCCAGCACCACGCGCTGGCTGTCCAGACGCCAGGCCAGCTGACGCACCAGCAACTGATCGATGTCCGACGAAAGGCTACCGGCCCAACGCCCGTCGGTCGCCGCAGTCAGGCTGCCGTCGGCCTGGCGCTGCAGGAAGGTTTCGCGTTGCAGGTAGTCAGCCACCGAAACAGGGCCAAGCACCACCGCCATGCCTGCCGCCTGCGAAGGCTGGCCAGGGTCACCGCTGTCGAGCTGATACAAGGCGACCGGCTGATGCATGCTGCACCCGCTCAGGCCCAGCAGCCCAGTCATCAACAGCGCAAATGGAAGGCGCAGAAATTTCATTCATCCCATCCAGGCGGTCGCCTCAAGACTGACCGCAGTGATACTCACGTAAATTCATCCGGGCACTCGGCCACGCCGGCGCCACAAGTGCACTATCATCCGCGAAATAGCGGCCCGACTCCAGCATTTCCGCCTGCAACGGCGCCGAAAGCGCCGCTGCAGACGTGCTACCCGCTTATGCCGGGGTTTCCACCAGCAGTGCATCGACACGCTGGAAACCACGTGGCAATTTGCTACCACGGCGACCGCGCTCACCCTTGTAATGCTCGAGGTCATCCGGTTTCAGAGACAGGGTACGCTTGCCAGCCTGCAATACAAGGGTCGCCCCCTCGCTGACCACCGCAAGATCGGTGACATATTCTTCACGGCTGGCCACCCGGTCGCCCGGCACGCCGATGATCTTGTTGCCCTTGCCCTTGCCCAGCTGCGGCAGGTCAGCAACCTTGAACACCAGCAGGCGCCCTTCGGTGGTCACTGCCGCCAGCCAATCCTGCTCGCGGTCGGCCACCGGGCGCGGGGTCATGACCTTGGCACCGTTTGGCAGGCTCAGCAGGCCCTTGCCGGCCTTGTTCTTGGCCTGCAGGTCCTCACCCTTGACCACGAAGCCGTAGCCGGCGTCGGACGCCACCACGTACAGGGCATCGTCGTCCGGCAGCAGCACGCACTCGAAGGTAGCGCCTGGCGGCGGTGTCAGGCGGCCGGTCAACGGCTCGCCCTGGCCACGGGCGGACGGCAGGCTGTGGGCAGCCAGCGAATAGCTGCGCCCGGTGGAGTCGATCAATACGGCAAACTGGTTGGAGCGCCCGGCGGCGGCAGCCTTGAAGCCATCGCCGGCCTTGTACGAAAGCCCCGTGGCATCGATGTCGTGGCCCTTGGCGCAGCGCACCCAGCCCTTCTCCGACAGCACCACGGTGACTGGCTCGGTCGGCATCAGCTCGTTTTCCGACAGGGCCTTGGCTTCGGCCCGCTCGACGATCGGCGAGCGACGGTCGTCGCCGTAGGTTTCGGCATCTTCGATCAGTTCACTGCGTACCAGCTTGCGCAGCTTGGCATCGCTGCCCAGCAGCGTGGTCAGGCGCTTCTGCTCCTTGAGCAGGTCGTCGGTTTCGCCACGGATCTTCATCTCCTCCAGGCGCGCCAACTGACGCAGGCGCGTTTCGAGGATGTAGTCGGCCTGGATCTCGGTCAGCTCGAAACGCTCGATCAGCGCCTGCTTCGGGTGCTCTTCGGTGCGGATGATGTGGATCACTTCATCCAGGTTGAGGAACGCCTTGAGCAAGCCTTCCAACAGGTGCAGGCGGCGCTCGACCTTGTCCAGGCGGTGCTGCAGCCGGCGACGAACGGTACCGATGCGGAACTCCAGCCACTCCAGCCAACAAGGCACGCAGCTCTTGAGCTGCGGACGGCCGTCGAGGCCGATGATGTTGACGTTGACCCGGTAGGTGCTCTCAAGGTCGGTGGTGGCGAACAGGTGCTGCATCAGCTCGGCGGCATCGACGCGGTTGGAGCGCGGGATGATGACGATGCGGCAGGGGTTCTCGTGGTCCGACTCGTCGCGCAGATCAGCGACCATCGGCAGTTTCTTGGCCTGCATCTGCGCGGCGATCTGCTCCAGCACCTTGGCGCCGGAGACCTGGTGCGGCAGCGCGGTGACGACGATATCGCCGTCTTCGACGCGGTACACCGCACGCATGCGGATCGAGCCCTTGCCGCTCTCGTACATCTTGAGGATGTCGGCGCGCGGGGTGACGATCTCGGCCTCGGTCGGGTAGTCCGGCCCCTGGATGTGTTCGCACAGCTGCTCAAGCGTGGCCTTGGGCTCGTCGAGCAGGCGCACGCAGGCACTGGCCACTTCGCGCAGGTTGTGCGGCGGCACATCGGTGGCCATGCCCACGGCGATGCCGGTGGTACCGTTGAGCAGGATATTCGGCAGGCGCGCCGGCAATACCGCCGGCTCCTGCAGGGTGCCGTCGAAGTTCGGCACCCAGTCGGCCGTGCCCTGGCCCAGCTCGCTGAGCAGCACTTCGGAATAACGCGACAGACGCGCCTCGGTGTAACGCATGGCGGCGAACGACTTCGGATCGTCCGGCGCACCCCAGTTACCCTGGCCGTCGACCAGGGTGTAGCGGTAGCTGAACGGCTGGGCCATCAGCACCATGGCTTCGTAGCAGGCCGAATCGCCGTGAGGGTGGAACTTGCCGAGCACGTCACCGACGGTACGCGCCGACTTCTTGTGCTTGGAATCGGCATCGAGCCCCAACTCGCTCATGGCATAGACGATACGGCGCTGCACCGGCTTGAGGCCGTCGCCGATGTGCGGCAGCGCGCGGTCCATGATCACGTACATGGAGTAGTTGAGGTAGGCCTGTTCGGTGAATTCAGCCAGGGAACGGCGTTCGACACCGTCCAGGCTGAGTTCGAGTGAGTCGCTCATGCGGGCCTCGTCATTTCAGGTTCTGGCGCAGCAGCATGGTGCCGCCGCGCTGGGTAAATTCAAGTTGTTTGAGGGCGCTCATGCCCAGCAGCACGGCCTGGCCGTCGAGGCCGGGCACTACCAGGGCGCGCACGTCGCGCAGGTGGATATCGCCCAGCAGCAGGCTGTCGATACGGGTGCGGTAACCTTCCGTGCGGCCATTGGCGGTGCTCAGCGTCACGGGTGCGCCACGGGCCAGATCGAGGTCGCGGGCCAGCGCCTCGGGGATGGCCACGTCGGTGGCCCCGGTGTCGAGCATGAAATGCACCACCCGGCCATTGATCGCGCCATCGGCGACAAAATGCCCCTGGCCGTTGCTCAGCAGGCGCACTTCGACGAAACCATCGCCCTGGGTGCTCTGCACTTCGCTGTTCGGGTTTTCCTGGCGCGCTTCCCACTCGCCGAAAAAACGCGTGGCGAGGAACATCGCCGCCGCCCAGGCCAGCACCATCAGCACCCTGCCCGCACGTTTGCCCGGTGCCTGGCTCATGGTTTGCCGCTCCAGCCGCCCTGTGGCGCGGCGAAGCGCCAGACGATCGGCCGCGCTTCACCATCGGCGCGCACGCCGTTGTTGTTGTCCACGCCAATCCAGGCGCCGTCCTTGTCGATCACCAGCGCTTCGGCAAGGCCGTAGGGTTGATCGTACTGACGGGGCGCCAGCAACGCGTCGGCGGCAAACGACCAGCAGCGCTCGACCGCACCGCTGTCGGCATCACGCCGGCAAATGCGGTAGGCATTGCGCTCCAGGGTGAACAGCTTGCCGTCGAACAGCGCCAGGTCGGCGAAGTCCCGCGACAGGGCGCGCGCGCCCGGGAACTGGGCTGGCTGCATCTCGACGCCGGCCTCGCTGAACATCACGCAACTGCGCCCGCAGGCCCATACCGATTGCTGGCGCCGCACCGAAAGCAGGCCACGGCGCTCGCGCTCGGCGGCCAGCCACAGGCGGTCGCCCGCCGGATTGACCGCCAGGCCTTCGAACAACGCATTGAAGTGCAGCAGCATGCCGCTGGCACGGGCCTGGCGGACCATCGATTGATCGATTTTCAACCAGTTCGGTTCACCCGAGGCTGGCAATTGCAGCACCGCCGCGTGCGCTTCGCTGACGACATAGAAGTTACCCGCCTGATCACAGGCGATCCCTTCGAAATCCAGCGCTCCGCCACGGATGAACGATGCGGCCCAGTTGCGCGACTTCAGCCCCCACGGCAGGCCGGTGTCCGGTGCCGCGGGCGGGGTGAACACCAGCGCTTCGGCGCGCCAGGTGCTATCGCCCTGGTCGAGGCGATAGATGCGGTCGTCGTCGCGGTCGGACACCGCCCACAGCGCCCCGCGGCACACCGCCAGGCCGGACAGGTTACCGCCACGCATGCCTTCGACCGGGTGCTCGCGGGTGAGCTTGAGCTCCGGCCAGTCCTG
Source organism: Pseudomonas oryziphila (assembly GCF_003940825.1). Classification (NCBI taxonomy): domain Bacteria; kingdom Pseudomonadati; phylum Pseudomonadota; class Gammaproteobacteria; order Pseudomonadales; family Pseudomonadaceae; genus Pseudomonas; species Pseudomonas oryziphila. The sequence goes on from NZ_CP034338.1 coordinate 5,487,174, forward strand.
CGCCAGGGCCGGCAACATCGACAACGCCAGGCAAAGTGCCAGGAGCGGACGAATCAAACCAGGACCTCGGCCAGGTTGCCTTTGGTCTCCAGCCAGTTCTTGCGGTCACCGGCGCGCTTCTTGGCCAGCAGCATGTCCATGATCTCGGTGGTACCGGCCAGGTCGTCGAGCGTGAGCTGGACCAGGCGCCGGGTGTTCGGGTCCATGGTGGTTTCGCGCAGCTGCGGCGGGTTCATCTCGCCCAGCCCCTTGAATCGGGTGACCTGCGGCTTGCCGCGCTTCTTCTCGGCGACCAGACGATCAAGGATGCCATCACGCTCGGCTTCGTCGAGGGCGTAGTAGATCTCCTTGCCCAAGTCGATGCGGTACAACGGCGGCATGGCCACGTAGACGTGACCGGCCTCGACCAGCGGGCGGAAATGCTGGACGAACAGCGCACACAGCAAGGTGGCGATGTGCAGGCCGTCGGAGTCGGCGTCGGCGAGAATGCAGATCTTGCCGTAGCGCAGCTGGGTCAGGTCGGTGGCACCCGGATCGACGCCGATGGCCACGGCGATGTTGTGCACTTCCTGGCTGGCCAGCACTTCACCGCCATCGACCTCCCAGGTGTTGAGGATCTTGCCGCGCAGCGGCAGGATCGCCTGGAACTCCTTGTCCCGCGCCTGCTTGGCCGAACCACCGGCGGAGTCACCCTCGACCAGGAACAGCTCGGCGCGCATCGGGTCTTGGCCTGCGCAGTCAGCCAGCTTGCCCGGCAGCGCCGGCCCCTGGGTGACGCGCTTGCGCTCGACCTTCTTGCTCGCCTTCAGGCGGCGGCCGGCATTGCTGATGGCAAGCTCCGCCAGTTGCATGCCCAACTCGGGGTGGGCGTTGAGCCACAGGCTGAACGCGTCCTTGACCACGCCAGAGACGAACGCCGCCGCCTCGCGGGACGACAGGCGCTCTTTGGTCTGGCCGGAGAACTGCGGTTCCTGCATCTTCATCGACAAGACGAAGCTGATGCGCTCCCAGACGTCCTCCGGGGCCAGTTTGACCCCACGCGGCAGCAGGTTGCGGAACTCGCAGAACTCGCGCATGGCATCCAGCAGGCCCTGGCGCAGGCCGTTGACGTGGGTGCCGCCCTGGGCGGTGGGGATCAGGTTGACGTAGCTTTCCTGGATGCTGTCGCCGCCCTCCGGCAGCCACAGCAGGGCCCAGTCGACCGCTTCCTTGTTACCGGCCAGGCTGCCGCAGAACGGCTCGTCGGGCAGGCGCAGGTATTCGCTGACCGAGTCGACCAGGTAGGAACGCAGGCCGTCCTCGTAGTGCCACTCGACCTTCTCGCCGGTGCCCTTGTCTTCGAAGCTGATCGACAGCCCCGGGCACAGCACGGCCTTGGCCTTGAGCACATGCTTGAGGCGGCTGATGGAGAACTTGGGCGAGTCGAAGTACTTGGGATCAGGCGTGAAATACACGCTGGTGCCGGTGTTGCGCTTGCCGACGGTGCCGACCACCTCCAGCTCGCTGGCCTTGAAGCCGTCGGCAAAGGTCATCTGGTACTCGTTGCCATCGCGCTTCACGCGTACCCGCACCTGGGTGGACAGGGCGTTGACCACCGAAATACCGACGCCGTGCAAACCGCCGGAGAACTGGTAGTTCTTGTTGGAGAACTTGCCGCCGGCATGCAGCTTGGTGAGGATCAGTTCGACACCGGACACGCCCTCTTCGGGGTGGATGTCCACCGGCATGCCGCGGCCGTCGTCGCACACTTCCAGCGAGTGGTCGGCGTGCAGGATCACCTGCACCGAACGGGCGTGGCCAGCCAGGGCTTCGTCGACACTGTTGTCGATGACTTCCTGGGCCAGGTGGTTCGGCCGGCTGGTGTCGGTGTACATGCCCGGGCGTTTGCGGACCGGGTCAAGGCCCGAGAGGACTTCGATGGCGTCTGCGTTATAGGCGCTAGCGCTGGGATTGGCCATGGGGTCTCGTCGTCAGTCAGGTGAATGCAAAAAGCTCAAAGTACAGAAAAGTCCAACGCCGCATACTGCCCACGGGCAATACCGGCAAAGCTCAGCAGCGCCGGGAGCTGTTCGGCGAAGCCTTGGTAGCTGTGGTCGCCGCCGGCCTGGATGCGCAGGGCACAGGCTCGGTAATAGCGCTCGGCCTGGCGATAGTCCAGCGTTTCATCGGCGGTCTGCAACCACACTTGATAGCGGCTGGCATCTAGCGGGGCTGGCACTTCCAGCTCGGCCAAGGCCTGCACATGGTCGTGGGTCAGCTCCCAGGCTTCGTCGGTATACAGGTTGCGCTGGGTGCCGAGATAACCATCGAACAACCGGTGCGGGGCGACCGCCGGGTTGATCAGCAGGGCCTTGAGGCCGTGGCGCTCGGCCAAGTGGGTGGCATAGTAGCCGCCCAGCGAGCTGCCGACCAGCAAGGGCGCGCCGAGCTCGCTGATAGCCGCCTCCAGCTGTGCGATGGCTTGCCGCGGATGGTGATGCAGGGCTGGGACGCGCAGTTGCTCAGCCAGGCCGATCTGCTGCATGACCGCCTCGAGTTGGCGGGCCTTCTTCGACAGCGGCGAGCTGTTGAAGCCATGGATATAAAGGATGGAACCCGACATGCTGCCCCCGGACGCAAAGACGCGCAGTGTAGCCTGTTCGAGGAGCATTGGTTCAGTGCAGGGATTTTCGCAACACATTCTTCAAAATGCGCGCTGCGGCTTGTGATTCAACACGGACACTGTGGGAGCGGCTTTAGCCGCGAACACCGGCAGAGCCGGTGCCATCCACCGCGTCGCTTGCTTCGCGGCTAAAGCCGCTCCCACAGGATTGGCCCCCATCTCCCGCCTGGGCTCAGTAGCCCGGGCTGTCGAAATCCAGCTTCACCACAAAATCCCGCGCCCGCTCCACCCCGGTCTCCAACCGCCCGTCGGCATGCAGGCGCAACCAGCGGTACCCCGGCTGCTCTTCACTCACCTGGAAGTCCTCGCTGCCCGGCGCGAACTGAATGCAGGTCGAGGGCGTGGCCAGCAAGCGCACACCCTCGCGCACCTGGTCCCATTCCTGGTGAACATGCCCCCAAAGCAGCGCTTTCACCTGTGGATAAGCTTTTACCCGCAGCAGAAGCTGGTCAGCATTACGCAACCCGATTGGCGCCATCCACGCACAACCGATATCCACCGGCTGGTGGTGGCAGCACACCAGGCAATGACGCTCACCGGCAGTGGCCAACGCCTGATCCAGCGTGGCCAGCTGGTCTTCGGCCAGCAGCCCGAACGTGGCACCGACCACCGCCGAATCGAGCATCACGATGCGCCAGGCGCCGATATCGGTCACCGCCGTGATCAGTTCCGGCGCCACCTTGGCCATTACCTGGGCTTCGTCATGATTGCCCGGCAACCAGCGTGCCGGCGCACCGAACCCGGCGGTCAGCCCGCGGAATGCTTCATAGGAGGCCACACTGGCATCCTGGGACAGATCCCCCGTGCACAGCAAAAGGTCTATGCGCGGCTGTTCACGGCGCACCTGCGCCACCACATGTTCAAGGCTGTCGCGGGTATTGAGCCCCAGCAGCGTCCCAGCGGGAGCGGCGAACAGATGGGCATCGGTCAGTTGCACCACATGAACGGGTGACTCTGCGAAAAGTGCTTGCGGCAACGGCCGTCTCCTCGAACGGATTCAGCACGGATTATGGCGATGGATGGCTTTGGAGCAAATACTCGAAGCCGACGGGCGTCACATTTCAGCGCACGGTCGCCAGTTCGTGACCACAGGCCAGGCAGTGGCTGAGCCATTCGCCGAGGAACAGGTTGAGCTGGGCCTTCTCGTCGGGCTGGTGCATCGCCGTGTTGGGGTACGGGTAGATGCTGTGCAGGCGGCGGGTATGCTCGGCGCTGACCACTTCGGCCATCCGCGCGTCGTGATACACCTGCACCTCGAGCTCGGGCACCGGCAACCACGGCAGGCTGTGCTCCTGACGCACCCGCAGGGTGGTGGTATAGGGGCAGGCCAACAGCACTTCGAGCACCAGCACGCCGAGCATCTGGTCGCCCTGGGTCATGCCGATGCGCCGCGAGCTTTGCGTGGTGCGCATCTCCGGCAGCAGGCGCATAAGGCGGGCGTAGTTGGCCTCGCAGGCCGTCTGCAGCCCGACCAGGTCGACTCGATAACGCTCGCGCAGCAGGTTCACTTCCACATACCTCGTACTTCGTCACGGTTGAGCGCCAGCCATTGCAGGCCGATGATCGTCGCGGCATTGCAGATGCGCCCGTCGCGCACCGCCTGCAGCGCATCCTCGAACGCCCACACCCGCACGCGGATATCCTCGCTCTCTTCTTCCAGGCCATGCAGGCCACCGGCCCCTTCACTGACGCAACGGCCGAGGAACAGATGAACGTATTCATCGCTGCCGCCCGGGGACGGGAAGTAGCAGGTCATCGGCCACAGCGCGCTGAAGGTAAGGCCAGCTTCTTCATCGGCCTCGCGATGGGCGACTTCTTCCGGCTGTTCGTCCTTGTCGATCAGGCCGGCCACCATCTCGATCAGCCACGGATTGGCCACCTTGCCTATGGCGCCCACCCGGAACTGCTCGATCAGCACGACTTCGTCGCGCTGCGGGTCGTAGGGCAACACGCAGACCGCGTCATGGCGCACGAACAGCTCGCGGGTGAACTCACGGCTCATGCCCCCGGCGAACAGTTCATGGCGCAGGTGCAGCTTGTCGAGCTTGTAGAAGCCCTTGAACAACTGCTCGCGCTTCGCGATCTCGACTTGGCTGGGCAGCGAATTCAACGTGTCCGTCATGCAAACTCCTCATTACCTCGTTTACCGCATCGCGCAATCCTACTCTGCGCGCCGCCCGGTTTCATCCCTTTGTGGCGACCGTTCGGGCACTCGGGACAGGCGCTACGCTCTCTGTTAGCTTAGTGGCGAACTGAAGGCCGCGCAGGCGGTCCAAGGCCGATCATCACCGTTGTGCAAGGATCATCATGACGCTAGTCAAACTGACTTCCGTGGCCGTGCTGGCAGTCGCCCTGAGCGCCTGCCAGAGCCTGTTCACGCCCAACTACCGGGCACCGCTCGAGGTCAAGCGCGACGCCTGGGAGCACGTAAAACCCGGCTGCAGCGAGAGCGACTGCCCGCTGGTGAACATCGACACCGTGCACTTCCCGGCGCTGCCCAAGCTCGACGCCATCGTTGAAAAACGCCTGCTGCAACTGACCGAGGACAACCAGCGCGGTACCCCGCCAGCCTCGCTGCAGGCCTATGAGCAGCAGTACCTGGCCCGCGCCGACAAGCGCAACAGCAGCTACCTGCAAGCCAAGGTACGCGAGCAGCATGACGGGCTGGTGATCATCGAGCTGTCCAGCTACCTCGACAGCGGCGGCGCCCACGGCATGCCCGGGCGTGGCTTCATCAACTACTCGCGCAAGCTGGACAAGGTGCTGACCCTGGACGACATGCTGGTGCCCGGCCAGAAAGAGACCTTCTGGAAGACCGTCGAGGAGTCCCACCGCGCCTGGCAGATCAGCACCGGCGTGGACAAGGACCCCGAGTTCGTCAAGACCTGGCCGTTCAAGCAGTCGCCGCACATTGCCCTGACCTACGGCGCGGTGATCGTCAAGTACGAGGTTTATGCCATCGCGCCCTACTCCATGGGCCACGTCGAGCTGAAGATCCCCTACCCGCGCCTCAACGGCGTGATCAGGCCTGAGCTGTTTCCCGGCCGCGGCTGATCGACAGCAGCCCGTGCAACACCCCTGCCAGCAGCAGTGCCGGCAGGGTCGCCCCTAGCTCCGGTGCCTGATTGGCCATGACATGGTAGGCCACCACGCCCACCGCCCAGGCCAGCAGCGCTTGCCAATGCAGCCCGTCGACCAGCGCCGGCAGGCGCCGACGGCGGACCACGAAGTGGTCCACCAGCACCACGCCGAACAGCGGCGCGAACACCGAGCCGATCAACAGCAGGAAGTTCTGGTACTGGGCCAAGGGCGCCAGCAGTGCGATCAGGGTGCACAGCACGCCGATGGCCAGCGCCAGGTGCTCGACCTTCATTTTCACCAGCAGGCCGGTTGAAACCGCTGCCGAGTGAATATCGGCAAAGGCATTCTCCGACTCATCGAGCAAGATCAGCAGCAGCGGAATACCCAGCCCGGCGCCAGCCAGGGCCAGCAGCAGTGCATTCACCTCGCCGCTCGGGGCGAAGGCCAGGGTGTAGGCCACGCCCAGGCTCATCAGCCAGGCATTGCCAATGAAGAAGCCCAGCGCGGTACCGCCGAACACCCGGCTGGCGCGCTTGCCGAAACGCGAATAGTCGGCGATCAACGGCAGCCACGACAGCGGCATGGCGATGACGATATCGAAGCCCAGCGCCAGCGACAGCGACCCGTCACCTGGGCGGCGCCACAGCTCGGCCAGGTCCGCCTTGGCGAACAGGTTCCAGGTCAGCCACAGGCAAGCGCCGAGCAGCAGCCAGATCCCCCACTTGCGCAGCACCTTGCGCACGAACGCCAGGGGCCCGCTGACCGCCAGCAGGGTGGCCAGGGCGCCAAAGCACAACGTCCACAGCAGCGGGCTGTTCCAGCCACTGTCCTCGCCGAAGGTGCGCGCGCCCAGCAGGCTCGCGGCATCGCGCATGACGATGATCTCGAACGAGCCCCAGCCCACCAGTTGCAGCAGGTTGAGCAGTGCCGGCAGGCGCGCGCCGTGGCGGCCCAGCGACAGCCGCAAGGTGGCCATGGCCGACAGGCCGGTGTCGCTGCCGATCACCCCGGCCGCCGCCAGCAGCAACACGCCCACCGCCGTGCCCAGGGTGATCGCCAGGATCGACCCGGCCAGGCCCAGGCCCGTGGCCAGCAGCCCGCCGACCTGCAGGACCATCAGGCCGATACCGAGGGAGAACCACAGCGAGAACAGGTCGCGGGCGCCGAACTGGCGGTGATGGAGGGGGACCGGGTGGTCGGGGGAGAAGTGGCTGGGTGTGGTCATGCTCGCGGCGCTCGGCAAAGGATTGGGTTGCTCCAATCGCTGGCAAGCCAGCTCCCACAAGGGCCTGATGCGGTCCCTGTGGGAGCTGGCTTGCCAGCGATGCGGTGCGCGAAGCGCACCGCCGTGGATCTGTGGATCAGACCTTCTGGTACAGCTGGCTGCCTTCCTGGCGGAACCGCTCGGCCTGCTCGCGCATGCCCTGCTCGGCCGTCACATCGACGGTGTCGATCTTCGCGGCATACTCACGCACTTCCTGGGTGATCTTCATCGAGCAGAACTTCGGCCCGCACATCGAGCAGAAGTGCGCGACCTTGGCCGACTCCTTGGGCAGCGTCTCATCGTGGAACGAGCGCGCGGTGTCCGGGTCCAGGCCGAGGTTGAACTGGTCTTCCCAGCGGAACTCGAAGCGTGCCTTGGACAGCGCGTTGTCACGGATCTGCGCGCCCGGGTGGCCCTTGGCAAGGTCGGCGGCGTGCGCGGCGATCTTGTAGGTGATGATGCCGGTCTTGACGTCATCCTTGTTCGGCAGGCCCAGGTGCTCCTTGGGCGTGACGTAGCAGAGCATGGCGCAACCGAACCAGCCGATCATCGCCGCACCGATGCCCGAAGTGATGTGGTCGTAACCCGGTGCGATGTCGGTGGTCAGCGGGCCGAGGGTGTAGAACGGCGCCTCGTCGCAGCACTCCAGCTGCTTGTCCATGTTCTCCTTGATCAGCTGCATCGGCACGTGGCCCGGGCCTTCGATCATGCATTGCACATCGTGCTTCCAGGCGATCTTGGTCAGCTCGCCGAGGGTTTCCAGCTCACCGAACTGGGCGGCGTCGTTGGCGTCGGCGATCGAGCCCGGACGCAGGCCGTCGCCCAGCGAGAAGCTGACGTCGTAGGCCTTCATGATTTCGCAGATCTCGTCGAAGTGCGTGTACAGGAAGTTCTCTTTGTGGTGCGCCAGGCACCACTTGGCCATGATCGAACCGCCGCGGCTGACGATGCCGGTGACCCGCTTGGCGGTCAGCGGCACGTAGCGCAGCAACACGCCGGCGTGGATGGTGAAGTAGTCCACGCCCTGCTCGGCCTGCTCGATCAGGGTGTCGCGGAACAGCTCCCAGGTCAGGTCTTCGGCAACGCCATTGACCTTTTCCAGGGCCTGGTAGATCGGCACGGTGCCGATCGGTACCGGCGAATTGCGGATGATCCACTCGCGGGTTTCGTGAATGTGCTTGCCGGTGGACAGGTCCATGACCGTGTCCGAACCCCAGCGGATGCCCCAGGTCAGCTTGGCCACTTCTTCCTCGATCGAGGAGCCCAGAGCGCTGTTGCCGATGTTGCCGTTGATCTTCACCAGGAAGTTGCGGCCGATGATCATCGGCTCGAGTTCGGTGTGGTTGATGTTGGCCGGGATGATCGCGCGGCCACGGGCGATTTCTTCGCGGACGAACTCGGGGGTGATCTCTTTCGGGATGTTGGCACCGAAGCTGTGGCCGGCGTGCTGCTGGCTCAACAGGCCGGCGGCGCGGGCTTCCTGCAGCTTCATGTTCTCGCGGATGGCAACGTATTCCATCTCGGCGGTGATGATGCCCTGGCGGGCGTAGTGCATCTGCGAAACGTTGGCGCCGGGCTTGGCGCGGCGCGGGTTGCGCACATGGGCAAAGCGCAGCTTGGTCAGCTCGGCATCGTTCAGGCGCTGCTGGCCGAAGTTCGAGCTCAGGCCTTCGAGGCGCTCGGTGTCGCCACGGGCGTCGATCCACGCCGAGCGCACATCGCCCAGGCCCTTGCGCACGTCGATGACAACGTTGGGGTCGGTGTACGGGCCGGAAGTGTCATACACCAGCACCGGGGCGTTCTTTTCGCCGCCGAAGTCGGTGGGGGTGTCGTGCAGGCTGATTTCACGCATGGGCACGCGGATGTCGGGGCGCGAACCTTCGACGTAGACCTTGCGCGAATTGGGCAGGGGTTGTACGGACTGTTGGTCGACTTGGGCCGACTCGCTCAGGCTGATAATTTTTTCTTGTTTGCTCATCACAGGCTCTCCAGACAGCTTCCTAGCGGGCGGAATGTCGGGGTGAACCTGAAAGGCGCGGACGCACTCGTGGTGACGAGTGCAGTGCCGGATATGGGGTGCCATGAGCTGCATGCAGCTGTGACGATCCCGGACCTGGCACAAGAGGCTCCCGGGAAGTGAGAGCAATCTTGTTCCCTACGCAGGCGCTAACCTGATCAGGTTCAACGGGATCCGCAACTTTGCGATCTCAGCCTTTGCATCAAGGCACCCCGACAAGAACCTGCGCAGTCTAAGCTGGAGTGGTCGGCAAAGCCAAGCAGGTATTTGGGGGCATGACAAATGGCACAAACAGTGGATTGTTGATGCCGGCGCGTGGCACTACACTGGCGCACCGCTCGATACCCGACAGTACAGTAATTAAATCTTGATCAAGGATTGCCCTATGCTGCGCAAACTCTCACTGGCGATTGCCGTGTCTTGTGCGACCCACGGAGTGGCGTGGGCAGTGGATACGCCCACCACGGTCAAGACCGACCTGGTCAGCGTCTACCAGGAAGCGGTCGACAACAACGCCGACCTGGCCGCCGCCCGCGCCGACTACGGCGCCCGCCGCGAAGTGGTGCCGCAGGCCCGCGCCGGCCTGCTGCCCAACCTGTCGGCCGGTGCCGAAATGATGAACACCCGCACCAAGATCGACGACCCGTCGATCACCTCCAACCGCAGCGGCAATTCCTGGAGCGCCACCCTGGCCCAGCCGATCTTCCGCGCCGATCGCTGGTTCCAGCTGCAAGCCGCCGAAGCCGTCAACGAGCAGGCCGCGCTGGAGCTGTCGGCCACCGAGCAGAACCTGATCCTGCAAACCGCCGAGAACTACTTCAGCGTGCTGCGCGCCCAGGACAACCTGGCCTCGACCAAAGCCGAGGAAGCCGCGTTCAAGCGCCAGCTGGACCAGTCCAACGAGCGTTTCGACGTCGGCCTCTCGGACAAGACCGACGTGCTGCAATCCCAGGCCAGCTACGACACCGCCCGGGCCAACCGGATCATCGCCGAGCGCCAGGTGCAGGACGCCTTCGAGGCACTGATCACCCTGACCAACCGCCAGTACAGCTCGATCCAGGGCGTGGTCCACACCCTGCCGATACAGGTGCCGACCCCCAACGACGCCAAGGCCTGGGTCGAAACCGCCGGGCGCCAGAACCTCAACCTGCTGGCCACCAACCACGCGGTCGATGCCGCCGAAGAGACACTGCGCCAGCGCAAGGCCGGCCACGCGCCGACCCTCGATGCGGTGGCCAAGTACCAGAAGGGCGACAACGACAGCCTGGGCTTCACCAATCCCTCGCAGAACGGCATCCGTTACGGTGGCGATGTGGAGCAGACCAGCGTCGGCCTGCAGTTGAACATTCCGATCTACAGCGGCGGGCTGACCAGCTCGCAAGTGCGCGAGGCTTACCAGCGCCTGAGCCAGAGCGAGCAGCAGCGCGAGAGCCTGCGCCGCCAGGTGGTGGAGAACACCCGCAACCTGCACCGCGCGGTGAACACCGACGTGGAGCAGGTGCAGGCGCGCAAGCAGTCGATCATCTCCAACCAGAGTGCGCTGGAGGCCACCGAAATCGGCTACCAGGTGGGTACCCGCAACATCGTCGACGTGCTGGATGCCCAACGCCAGCTGTACACCTCGGTGCGCGACTACAACAACAGCCGCTATGACTACATCCTCGACAACCTGCGCCTGAAGCAGGCGGCGGGGACGTTGAGCCCGCAGGATCTGCAGGACCTGGGGCGGTACCTGAAGGCCGACTACAACCCGGACAAGGACTTCCTGCCACCGGACCTGGCGGCGGCGGCGGCGAAGAACTTCGAACGCAGGCCTTGATATCGGCGCTGGCCCCTTCGCGGGTAAACCCGCTCCCACAGGTACATCGCAAGGCTCAAGGCCAGTGGTGTACCTGTGGGAGCGGGTTTACCCGCGAAGAGGCCAGTGAGCCTGTCAGCGAATGAACTGCGCCAACCCATCCAGCAACCGCTGCAACGCGCCCTGATTGGCCTGCATCACCGCCCTGCCCGCCTCGCCCATGCGTCGGGCATCCTGCGGCAGTTCGACCAAGCGGCGCACCGCGCCGGCCAGCCCCTCGGCATCGTCCACCTGCTGCAACGCCCCCGCCTCACGCAGCATCGCGCTGATCTCGAGGAAGTTGAATACATGTGGCCCCATCAGCACCGGCAACGCCAGCGCTGCGGGCTCCAGCGGGTTGTGCCCGCCGGTGGCCACCAGGCTGCCACCGACAAAGGCAATGTCGGCCAGGGCATAGAGGAACAGCAGCTCGCCCATGGTGTCGCCCAGCAACACCTGGGTCTGGGCCTGAACCGCCTCCCCGGTGGAACGGCGCACCGTGGCGAACCCGGCGCTGCACAGGGCATGTACCGCATTGAACCGCTCGGGGTGGCGCGGCACCAGGATCAGCAGCGCATCGCCGTGCACCTGGAGCAGTTGCCGATGCGCCTCGAGGATCAGCGCATCCTCACCGTCATGGGTGCTGGCGGCGATCCACACCGGGCGCTGCGTCGCCCCCCATTGCTCGCGCAACGCCCGGGCGCGGGGCAGCAGTTGCTCATCGAGCTTAAGGTCGAACTTGATCGAACCCGTCACCTGCACGCATTCGCTGCGCGCGCCAAGGCTGCGAAAGCGCTCGGCCTCGGTCTCGGTCTGCACGGCGATCAGGCTCATTTCCTCGAGCATCGGCCGGGTCAGGCCGGCAAAGCGGGCATAACCACGCGCCGAGCGCTCGGACAACCGCGCATTGGCCAGCGCCACCGGGATGCCGCGCTTGGCGCACTGGTGGATATGGTTCGGCCACAGCTCGGTTTCCATGATGATGCCCAGCTTCGGGCGCACATGGTCGAGGAAGCGCCCGGCCGCCCATGGCAGGTCATAGGGCAGGTAGCAGTGCTGGACCCGCGGCTCGCCTTCGAACATCGCGCGGATGCGCTCCGACCCGGTCGGGGTCATGCAGGTCAGGGTGATCGGCAGGTCCGGATACTGCTTGAGCAGCGCGCGAACCAAAGGCGCGGCGGCGATGCTCTCGCCCACCGACACCGCATGCACCCAGATCCCGCCCTGCTTCAGCGGCGGTAGCTTGCAGGCGAAGCGCTCATTGATGCGCGCACGATACGCCGGCGCCTTGCGCCCGCGCAGGAACAGGCGCAGCGCGACCAGCGGCAGGCCCAGGTGAAACAGCAGGGAGTAGAGGGTTCTGTTCATGGCGGCGGAGTTTACCCGATCGCACGCAGGTGCACGGCAAAACGCTCGGCCAACCATTGCGCCGCCGGCCCCAGCGGCTCGTCACGGCGCCAGGCCAGCTCGGCCACCAGCGCGGGCGGGCGCCACTCGCTGTCCAGCTCGACCATTTGTGCCTGGTAGGTGGGGTACTGCACCACGTGGCGCGGCAACCAGGCCCAGCCCAGGCCGCGCATCAGCAGTTCGGCCATGGCGTAGAAGCTGTCGGCACGCCAGACCTGCGGGCTGATCGCCTCGCCGCCTGGGTAACCGCTCTGCTGTGGGGTGATCAGCAACTGGCGATGACGTGCCAGTTGCTGGCGGCTGACCTTGCCCTGCCCTGCCAACGGGTGGCCGATGGCGCACACGGTGACCATCTCGACGCTGCCCAGGGCGCGCCGCTCCAGCGAGGAGGGAATGCTTTCGTGGTGGAAGAACAGGCCCAGATCGGCACGTCGCTCCACCAGCTTGCGCGCCACATCGCCCTGGGCGCCGCTGGCCAGCTGCACCTCCAGGAAGGGGTAGTGGGCGGCCAGTTCGTCGAGGCTGTCGATCACCGGCTGATAGGGCATCGCCTCATCCTGGGCCACCCGCAGCAAGGCTTCCTGGCCGCGCATCAGGGCCAGCGCCCGGCCATCCAGGCGCTCGCACTGGCGCAGCAGTTCACGGGCATCTTCCAGCAGTGCCGCGCCGCTTTCGGTCAGGCGTGGCTGGCGGCCACTGCTGCGCTCGAACAGGGTCACGCCCAGGTCCGTCTCAAGCAGGGCAATGGCGGTGCTCACCGCCGATTGCGCCTTGCGCTGCTCGCGCGCCACGGCGGAGAACGAGCGCAGTTCGGCGGTGCGCACGAACAGGCGCAGTTGCTCCAGGTTCCAGTGTTCGGTCATGGCCAACCTATCTCCATTACAGATAGGTAATGACTTTACCCCATCCCAGCTTCCCCTAGAATGCCCGACCAGCAACGGAGGAAACGAACCATGAACGCCTATACCTATCTCGCCATCGCCATCTGCGCCGAAGTCATCGCCACTGCTTCCATGAAAGCGGTCAAGGGCTTGAGCACGCCGCTGCCGCTGCTGCTGATGATCTGTGGCTATGGCGTGGCGTTCTGGATGCTCACCCTGGTGGTGCGCAGCATCCCGGTGGGCATCGCCTACGCCATCTGGTCGGGGCTGGGCATCGTGCTGATCAGCGTCGCCGCGCTGGTGATCTATGGGCAGAAGCTGGATGTGCCGGCAATGCTGGGCATGGCCATGATCGTCGGCGGGGTGGTGGTGATCCAGGTATTCTCGAACACTGCCGGGCACTGAGGCCCGTCGCATTTTTTGCGTGGGAGCGGGCTTGCCCCGCGATGACGATAGCGGGGTGCCTACCTGATCGCGGGGCAAGCCCGCTCCCACGACCAGCGCCCTCGCACAGCCTGTATACTGCGCACCTGTCCCAGCTTTAGAGGTGCCCGCATGCCATCCGCCATTTCCACCGACGTGCTGATCGTCGGTGCCGGGGTCGCCGGCCTCTGGCTCAATGCCCGCCTGCGCAAGCAGGGTTATTCGACTGTGCTGGTGGAGCGCGCCAGCCTGGGCGGCGAGCAGACCATCAAGTCGCAAGGCATCATCCACGGCGGCACCAAGTACGCCCTGCACGGCGCCCTGACCGGCGCCTCCGAGGCCATCGCCGACATGCCGCGCCGCTGGCGCGAAGCCCTCGCCGGCACCGGCGAGCTGGACCTGACCGGCACCCGCCTGCTGTCCGATGCCCACTACCTCTGGTCCCCCGGCACCCTGGCCGGCAACCTCACCAGCTTCTTCGCCAGCAAGGCCGTGCGCGGCCGGGTCGACCAGGTCAAGGGCGAGCAATTGCCGCCGGCCCTGCAGGACCGCGCCTTCAAGGGCAAGGTGTACCGCCTGGCCGAACTGGTCATCGACGTCCCCAGCCTGCTGGCCAACCTGGCGCAGCTGGCCGGTGACAGCCTGCTGGCCGGCGAGCGCATCGAACCGCTGCGCGAGGGCGACGAACTGGTCGGGCTGAACGTCGATGGCCGCGAAATCCGCGCCCAGCGCATCGTCCTCAGTGCCGGTGGCGGCACCGAGGACCTGCTGCACGCCCTCGGCCTGAACCAGCCGACCATGCAGCGCCGCCCGCTGCACATGGTTCTGGCCAAAGGCCCGAACCTCAAGCCGCTGTATGCCCACTGCCTGGGCGGCGGGCCCAAGCCGCGCATCACCGTCACCACCCACCCGGCGGCCGACGGCCAGTGGGTGTGGTACCTCGGTGGCGACCTCGCCGAAGCCGACGGCGTCGCCCGCGAACCGGCCGCGCAGATTGCTGCCGCGCAAAAAGAAGTCGCCGGCCTGTTGCCCTGGGTCGATCAGAGCCTGATCCGCTGGGCCACGCTGCGCATCGACCGTGCCGAACCTGGGCAATCAGGCCTGGTGCGCCCGGACAACGCCTTCCTCGCCGAGCAGCAGCGCCTGCTGGTGGGCTGGCCGACCAAACTGGCCCTGGCGCCGGACCTGACCGACCGAGTGCTGGCCAGCCTCGAGCGCGACGGCATCCGCCCGGCCGCCCGCCCCGACCTCACCGACCTGCCGCGCCCGCCACTGGGCGTGCCGGCCTGGGAGCAACTGCTGCCATGAGCCTGCCGACCCTGCACGACCATCACCGCGCACTGGGCAGCACCGGCCTGCGCGTTTCGCCACTGGGCCTGGGCACGGTCAAGCTCGGCCGCGACCAAGGCGTGAAATACCCCAACGGTTTCACCATCCCCGACGACAACGCCGCTGCCCTGCTGCTCGCGCAAGCCCGCGAGCTGGGCATCAACCTGCTCGATACCGCGCCCGCCTATGGCCGCAGCGAAGAGCGCCTGGGCCCGCTGCTGCGTGGCCAGCGCGACGAATGGGTGATCGTCAGCAAGGTCGGTGAAGAATTCGACGACGGCCAATCGCGCTTCGACTTCAGCGCCGCGCACACCCGCCGCTCGGTGGAGCGCAGCCTCAAGCGCCTGGAAACCGACCGCATCGAGCTGGTGCTGGTGCACTCCGACGGCAACGACCTGGCGATCCTCGAGCACGAAGCGGTTTATGAAACCCTTGCCGCACTCAAGCAGGAGGGCAAGATTCTCGGCTATGGTTTCTCTGGCAAAACCGTTGCCGGTGGCCTGAAAGCCCTGGAACAGGGCGATTGCGCCATGGTCACCTACAACCTCAACGAGCAGGCGGAGCGCCCGGTGCTGGACTACGCTGCCGAGCACGGCAAGGCCATCCTGGTGAAGAAAGCCCTGGCCAGTGGTCATGTCTGCCTGGCCCCCGGGGTCGACCCGGTGCAGGCCAGCTTCGAGCTGCTGTTTGCCCACCCGGGTGTGAACAGTGCCATCGTCGGCACCATCAACCCGCTGCACCTGGCCCACAACGTGGCCACAGTCGCCCGCATCCTGGGCCGGCCCTGAGCCACCCGGGCGGGGGCCCAACGCAAGGAGGAGCCTCGTGCCGCGTACGCTGATCCGCAAGAACCCGAGCAACTTCAAGACCCTGCCGCTGCACGTCGAGGCCACCCCCGATGGCCTGACCTACCAGAGCATCGGCATGCCGCTGAACTTCGCCCAGACCCTGCAGCGGCGCAAGGCGATCCAGCTGGGCAACCCCGAACGCTTCGTGGTCGAGCTGGCCAACCTGGGCGTCTCGGTGCGCCTCACGCTGAACTGGCAGGGCCGCGACTATTGGGTGCTGGTGCGCCAGCGCCGCCAGGACCGCGGCGATGTGGTGCTCAAGCTGATTTCTGGCTATGTGCCCGCCCACGAGTTGAACCTGCCGCTACTCACCGCCATTCAGGAAGTGGCCGAGGAATGCCTGCTGGAAACCCCCGAGGGCTGGCTGGGCGGGCGCTTCAACGATACCTGGCTGCCGGCCCCCTATGCCGCCGCCCTGCACTACCGCGAAGCGCCGCCCTTCGTGCTCTCGCCCGAATCCGGCGCCGCCCGCCCGGTGCACTGTGCCAACCTGATGCTGCTGGAACGGCCACGGGCCTACGTGCACCTGCCGACGGCCTCGCTGCAGTTGATCTATGACCTGCGCCTGCAGGTACCCAGGGACGCCAAGCCGCTGAGCCTGTTCCACGTCGATGAACGGCTGGAAGGTGATCAACTGGTGGCGCGGCTGAACCGCAAGCGCCCGGACCTGTACCTGATGCCCTTGAAGGATGGCCAGCCGCTGCCTGAGCTCTACACCCTGAAGAAGGACCAGCTGCTGCCGGCGAGTACGCGTGGGGTGTGGCTGGCAGAAAGCTTTGCGCGCCAGGAGGGTTGGGTGGTGCGCGATGAGCGGGTGCGCTGGCGGGATTGGCTGAAGCAACAGGGGCTGGCGGAGCAGCGCAAGCCGGAAACGCACCTGCAGCGCTTCAGTGACAAGGCCCGTGAATTGCTCGAGCGAGCGCGGGGAACACTGCACAAATAGTCGCGGGAGCAACTGCCTTGCGCTGGCCCCCTGTAGGAGCGGCCTTGTGCCGCTCCTACAGGGGGCGTGCCGGCAATGGGCCGGTTTCAGTGCTTGCGGATCTTCTCGACGATGGCGGTGGTCGAGCTGTTCTCGACCAGCCCCAGCACCTTCACCGTACCGCCGTAGGCCTTGACGATATCGGCGCCGACCACCTGGTCGATGCCATAGTCGCCGCCCTTGACCAACACATCCGGCTTCACCTGGCGCAGCAGGTTCTCCGGGGTGTCTTCAGGGAAGCTGATCACCCAGTCCACCGCACCCAGCCCGGCCAGTACGGCCATGCGCCGGTCGACGCTGTTGATCGGCCGTCCCGGGCCTTTCAAACGACTGACCGAGGCATCGTCGTTGATCGCGACAATCAGCCTGTCGCCTTGGGCGCGCGCTTGCTCCAGGTAGGTCACGTGGCCGGCATGGAGGATGTCGAAGCAGCCATTGGTGAAGACGATCTTCTCGTTGTGCGCACGGGCATCGTCGATCGCCAGCAGCAACTGCTCCAGGCCCAGCACACCACGCTCGGAACCTTCTTCGCGCTGGATGGCCCGGCGCAGTTCCGGGGCACTGATGGCCGCCGTACCGAGCTTGCCCACCACGATGCCGGCGGCCAGGTTGGCCAAGGCGACGGCGTGGGGCAGCTCTTCACCGGCAGCGATGGCGGCGGCCAGGGTGGAGATCACGGTATCGCCGGCACCGGTGACATCGAACACTTCACGGGCCCGGGCCGGCAGATGCAAGGCCGGGTGACCGGTGCGCAGCAGGGTCATGCCGTGCTCGCCACGGGTCACCAGCAGCGCCCCCAGGTCGAGCTCGTCGAGCAGGGTGAGGCCCTTGGCGACCAGTTCGGCCTCGTCGGCACAACGGCCGACGATCGCCTCGAACTCGCTCAGGTTGGGCGTGATCAAGCTGGCGCCACGGTAGATGGAGAAATCCTTGCCCTTGGGGTCGGCCAGCACCGGAATGCCTTTGGCCCGGGCGGCCTGGATCAACGCCTGGTGGTTCTTCAGCGCGCCCTTGCCGTAGTCGGAGAGCACCAGCACCTTGATGCCTTCGAGCAGGCCGTCGACCTCGGCGCCCAGCGACAGCGCGTCGGTGGCGAAGGGTTCTTCGAAGTCGATGCGCAGCAGTTGCTGGTGACGGCTCATGACCCGCAGCTTGACGATGGTCGGCTGGTGCGCGATGCGCTGGAAGATCGAGCGCACACCGGCGGCCTGCAGGCTGTTGGCGAGGCTGTCGGCAGCCTCGTCCTGGCCGGTGACGCCGACCAGCGCGGCTGGCGCGCCCAAGGCGGCGATGTTCAACGCGACGTTGGCCGCACCGCCGGGGCGATCTTCGATCTGATCGACCTTGACCACCGGCACCGGCGCTTCAGGCGAAATACGTGAAGTACCGCCATGCCAGTAGCGGTCGAGCATGACATCGCCGACCACCAGTACCGGGGCTTGATCGAAACGCGGCATGGACAACTTCATGGGCAACCCATATGAAAAAGTGAACAGGGGCAGGATATTAGCACAGGGTCGAGGATGGCTTTACGGCCAGCTTCACTGTGGACAACTGCAGTGACAATCGGGGCCATGCAGGCCCCGATCTTTGAGGTTTCAGGTGATATCGGCGTTTTCCGGCGCATCCAGGCCCATGGCATGCAGGCGGGCATAATAGCCATTGGCCGCCAGCAGCTCGGTGTGGGTACCACGCTCCACCAGCCGCCCCTGGTCCATCACCAGGATCATGTCGGCTTTCTCGATGGTCGACAGGCGGTGGGCGATCACCAGGGTGGTACGGCCTTGCATCACATGGTCCAGGGCTGCCTGGATATGCCGCTCGGACTCGGTGTCCAGGGCCGAGGTGGCCTCGTCGAGGATCAGCAGCGGTGCGTTTTTCAGCAGCGCCCGGGCAATCGCCAGGCGCTGGCGCTGGCCGCCGGAGAGCAGTACGCCGTTCTCGCCGACTTCGGTGTCGAAGCCCTTGGGCAACTGGTCGACGAACTCCTTGGCATAGGCATCGGCAGCCGCGGCTTCGATGTCTGCGCGCGGCGCGCCGGCCAGGTCGCCGTAGGCAATGTTGTTGGCCACGGTGTCGTTGAACAGGGTGACGTGCTGGGTCACCTGCGACACGTGCCGGCGCAGGTTGCGCAAGCGGTACTCCTCGATCTCCACGCCATCGAGCAGGATCTGCCCTTCGCTGTGGTGATAGAAGCGCGGGATCAGCGCCGCCAGCGTGGACTTGCCGCTGCCGGAGCGGCCGACCAGGGCAATCATCTGCCCAGGCTCGGCGGTAAAGCTGATATCGCTGAGCACCTGGCGCTCGGTGCCGGGGTAGGTGAAGCTGAGGTTGCGCACCTCCAGGCGGCCTTCGACCCGCTCCTTCTCGACGGTGCCGGTATCGACCTCAGGTTCTTCGTCGAGCTGCTCGAAGATGCTCTCGGCACCCGCAAGGCCCTTCTGGATGGTCGAGCTGACTTCGGAAAGCTGGCGGATCGGCTTGGGCAGCAGGCCAGCAGCAGTGATGTAGGCAACCATGTCACCGGCCGACGCATCGCCACGCAGGAACAGCACCAGGAACATCAGCGCAGCCATGGCGGTGTAGATCACCAACTGCAGCATCGGCGTGTACAGCGCGCCGGTCTTGGTCATGCGCAGTTGCTTGTCGGTGTTGCTCTGGCTGGCGTTGTCGAAACGCTGCTGCTCGTAGGCCTCGCCGCCGAAACTGCGCACCACGCGGTAGCCCTGGATGGTCTCGGACGCGACGTGGGTCACGTCACCCATGGCCACCTGGATCTTCTTGCTCTGCTTGCGGAATTTCTTGCTGGCGGTACTTACCATCACCGCGATCACCGGCAGGATGGCGAGCATGACCAAGGTCAGCATCCAGTTCATCCACAACAGGTAGACGAACAGGAAGACCACGGTCAGGCCTTCGCGGATCACCACCTTGATCGCATCGGTGGCGGCACCGGTGACCATGGTCACGTTGAAGGTGATGCGCGAGATCAGGTGCCCGGAGTTGTGGTTGTCGAAATAGCGGTTGGGCAGCACCAGCAACTTGTTGAACAACTCGACCCGCAGGTCGTGCACCAGGCACAACGAAACCTTGGCCAGGAAGTAGTTGCCCAGGAACGAACCCAGGCCCTGCCAGGCCGCGATCAGGATGATCAGCAGCGGCACAGCCTGCAGCAGTTGCAGGTCGCGCAGGTAGGGCACATTGGGGAACAGCACGGCCTCTGGGTTACTCAGGCCGTCGACGAAATACTTGAGAATGCCGGCCAGCATCGGCTGGGTAGAGGCGAAGATCACGAACCCGACGATGCTCAGCAGGAAAATGCCGACGTAGGGTTTCACGTAGCCCAGCAGCCTGAAGTAGATCTTCAGGCTGGAGGAGTTCTCCGCCGGGAGCGGTGTTTCGGCCATCATCGAGCTCGCTGTTCAGGTTGAACCGGCGATTTTACCACAGGGTTGTTGCCGTTCATGTGCCCAGGGCAACAACATCACCAGCGCCACCGGCAGCCAGCTGATGAACCATTCGGCGCGCGGGGTGCCAGTCAGGCTGGCGGCGTCGAACTGCATGGCCAGGGTGGAGAACACCCAGAAGCCGAACAGGACCTTGCCGAACAGCGTGGCGCGGGCCCGCACGATCTCGCCCAGGGCGAACAGCCAGACCGCCGTCCACAACAGCATGCCGGGCAGGCCCAGCTCCACGGCGACGTGGGTGAACATGTTGTGGGTGTGGTCGAACTCAAGGCCGGCTGCATGAACGCGATAGAAGGCGCCCAGGCCGAGGCCGGTCAGCGGGTGTTCGCTGATCATCTGCATGGCCGCCTGGAAGATCTCCGGCCGATACGATGAACCCCGCTGGGTGATCAAGCTGTACATCAGGTAGAACGCAACGGCGGTCGCCAGGGCCGCCAACAGTGCGAACAGGGCGCTGCTGCGAGTGCGATGCCAGAGCGGTGCCAGGAGCACCGTCGCTACCAGCGCCAGGGCCGCACCACGGCTCTGGCTGAACACCACGAAGGCGCCCAGGCAGGCCAGCGCCAGCGCCCAAGCCAGTTGCAGGCCGCGCTGGCGCGGGTTGCTGTACAACAGCCACAGCGCCGCCGCAGCGACCACATAGCCACCTAGGATCGGGTGGGAAATCTCGCCGATACCCTCGATGCGGGTCACCAGTGGCTGGCCCTGCAGGCCGTAGAAGCGCACCACCGAAATCAGCGCCGCCAGCGCCAGCAGCCCGCCGCCCAGCATCAGCAGACGCCAGATGCGTTCGATACCCGCCTGCGCCAACAGAGGGAATGCCATCAGGAACAGCAGGATGTACACCAGCCGCTTGCCTTCGCGCGAGACATCCTCGGCGGTGGACCAGGCCAGTGTCACGGCACTCCAGGCCAACAAGCCCAGCAGCGCGAGCCACAATGCCGGCTGGCGGCGCCAAGCCTCGATGAACACCTGCCGGGCCGACCAGGCCAGGCCCAGAGTGGGCAACCACAGAAACAGGACCAGGCCCTGTTGATAAACCTTATTGCTCGGCGCCAGTGCGATCGCCGCCAGGAACCAGACAAAACCCAGCCCCAGCCAGGCCTTGGCCCAGCGCTTTTCGTACAACATCCCGTTCCCTCGTTGAAACCCTGAAACACCAGCATGGTGCTAACAGATAATTTTCGGCATTATTGCCGGTCATTTTGCCTGCCCATGAAGACAAGGCCAGAACTCATGCAATGCTCCCGGCTCTCCCAGACCGACTTCGATCGGCTGATACTCGGCGCCAAGGTGCTAGAGGCAGATAGCCATGGTGCCAAAGTCTACCTGCTTGAAGATGGAAATATCCTCAAGGTTTTTCGTCGCAAGCGTCTGATTTCATCTGCGCTGCTGCGCCCGTACTCGCAGCGCTTCATCGACAACGCCCGGCACCTGGCGCAACTGGGCTTGCCCACCCTGGAAGTGATCAGCCATTACAAGCTGCCACTGCCTGGCCGCACCGCCGTGCTGTATCGCCCACTGCCGGGCGATACCCTGCTGGGTCTCTCCCGCCAACCCGGCTTCAGCTGGGACAACCTGCTACCGCAGTTGATCGAGCTGGTCCGGCGCCTGCATCGCTCGGGTATCTACTTCCGCTCGCTGCACCTGGGCAACGTGGTGCAGACCCCCGAAGGGCTGCTGGGGCTGATCGACGTGGCCGACATGCGCTTCCTGCGCGCGCCCTTGTCATCGCGGATGGTGCGACGCAACGTGCAGCACATGGCGCGGTACATCGAGCGCGAGCAACTGGACCAGCAGTTCCCGCTCGCACAGTTCCAGGCGGCCTTGATCGGCCAGTGATGCTCAGCCCCCAAGCAGGCTTGCCGAGCCGGCCTTGAAGGCCGCCCAGCCCTGCTCGGGTGCCAGCGCCTGCCATTGCTCCCGCGCCACTGCCGCGCCATCGCGCGTGACGCAGTTGGCGATGGCCTCGGCCCAGCAGTGCTGGTCGCCGACGGGCAGATAAAAGCCCGCTTCACCCAACTGCTCACGGAACACCGGTAGGTCGCTGCAGATCACCGGTACTGCGGACAGTACCGCCTCCTGCAGCACCAGCCCCAGACCTTCCGAGCGCGAGGGCACCAGCAACCAGTCGAACGCCGGATACAGCCGCGCCAGATCGTCACGATGGCCGCAGAAACGCACGCTGTCTGCCACCCCCAGCGCCTCGGCACGAGCCTGCAAGTGCGTACGCAGCTCGCCATCCCCCAGGATTGCCAACTGCGCGCCTGGCATACGCATGCGCGCCTCGGCGAAGGCTTCTATCAGCATCGCAAAGCCTTTGCTCTCCACCAGCCGCCCCACCGCGCCCAGCACCGGCCCTCCCTCCGCCAGCCCCAGCGCCTGGCGGGCTTGCTCACGCCCCAGCAACTGCTGGCAGAAGGCGTGCGGGTCAAGGGCGATGCGCACCGTTCGCACCGGCCGCCCAAGATCCTGCTCAAGCGTGCGCGCCAGCGTGGCCGACACCGCCGCGACCTGCAGGCGCTCGGCCGGGAACTGGCGGAACAGGCGCACATCCTCGGCATTCAAGCGGGTCATACCATGGAACAGCACCGCCACCTGCACGCCGGGCAGGCGGTGCAACAGCGGCAGCAGCAGACGGGCGACGCCGACGCCATCCAGCAGCAGCACATCGGCAGCCGCCTCACGCAGCGCGCGCAGCATGCGCCAGCGCACCCAGGACAACGCCAGGCGGTGGGGCATGCGCCCCTTGAGCACCCGCGACTGCAAATGCCAGTTACGGGTTTTGCCGATTCCACCGCTCAAGCCATCGCCAAGCAACAGCCAGTTGCAGACCTGCCCCCCCACCGGGGCATGCGCCAGCAGCTGGCGGTGGACAGTGTGTACGGACATGAACGGTGAGCCACCCGACCACATCACATTGACGATATTCAACGGTATCGCGCCCCTACGGTCATACGGATGGGCCAGCCAGCTCTTCGATCAGCCGATGCGCATCAGCAATCGCTGCCAGAAGGTCAGCGGCGGATGCGGCCGCAGAGGGGGCTCCATGTGTTCGACAATACTTCGGCCAACCTGGGCAAAGCTGAAGCGCGAGGTTGCCAGCTCGCGCCCGTTGTCGGCAATACGCGCCGCCAGCGCCGGGTCGTCGCGCAGTTGCCGCAACTTGGCCTGCAGCACCGGGATGCTGTCGTACAGCACCACGCTGTGCATGTCGACCAGGCCCAGAGCACGATTCTCCTCCTCGCCCTGGTCGTATGCCAGTAGCACGCACCCGCAGGCCATAGCCTCGAAGTTCTTGATCATGTATTCGCCCATGCCGACGTCGGCACTGACGAAAAAGCGGATGCGATTGAGGGTGTTGCAGTAGTCCTCACCGGACTTGGTGCGGGTCACCACCAGGTTTTCCACCTGCCCCAGCTCGTCCAGCAGCGCCTTGCGGCCGCTGTAGGCAACGCTGTTGGTACTGCCTACGAAAGCCAGTTCGATATCGCGCTCACGCCCCTGGTCGGTCAACAGCTGCTCGTCGTAGCCCTTGGGCACGAACACGGCGTCGAAGCCCTCCTGGCGCAGGCGCTCACTGACCATGTATCCGGAGCTGATCACCCGCGCCCACGGCAGCTGCCGGTAATGCGCGCTGAACTTGCCGGTGTACTTGCAGGGGATGTAGTTCTGGTAGGCGTCGTGCTCGAGGATCACCAGGTTGGGGATGCTGCGAATGAATGCGACCTGGCGGATCTCCTGCTTGAAGCGCAGGAAGAACACGATGCGGTCATAGCGCGTGACGTCGACTTCACGCTTGAAGTAGCGGCGCAGGTTGCGCTGGTCTTCGTCGCTCACCCAACGCAGGTCGCAGTCGCAGTGGGCCGCGACGCCGTCATACAGGCGGTCGAGAATCGCCCGTTGTTCCTTCTGCACCAGAAATAGGACTTTCATTGCGTTCCTCGGGCGCTCGGCGCTATCGCGGTCATCATGGGTCAGGCTCACAGGTCGCGGCGCCAGAACAGCTCGTGCCGGCGAACGGCCTTGCGGAAAAATTCGTTCTCGCCATAGGGCGAAGGCCGGCGCCCCACCAGCCAGCGTTGCAGCAGGCGGCGCAAACGGCGTTTGAAAGCGGCCGGGGGCTGCAGGTCGTGCATCATGCCCAGGGCCATGGCTTTGTCACGCTGGGTCGCGGTGTCCAGCACCAGGCTGCAGGGCGCCCAGGCTTCACTGCTCTCCATCTGCGGCGGCAAGGCCACGCCATCACCGCTGTCGCCCATCGGCCAGCGGTCGTTGTCGTGCAGGTGGTTGGCGTAGCACAGCAAGGTTTCCGGCTGCCAGGCCAGGCCTTGCAGCGCTTCGTGCACCGCGGCCTGGGCGCAGATATGGTCGGGGTGCGGGTCGAGGGTCGGGTGCGGCATCACCAGCACTTGCGGCCTGGCCAGCTCCAGCAGTGCGCGCAGGTCGGCCAGCAGGTTGTGCCAGGTAGGCGCGCCGTCGGCATCGGCGGGCAGCGGGAACGGGTTGAAGCAGCGGAACGGGCGGGTATCGGCCATGTCCGCTTCACGCGAACCCTGTGGCTGGTCCGGCGCCGCCTGCATGGCGGGCAATTGCAGGCAGAAATAGCCCAGCTGCACGCAACGCGCTTCCGGCACACCTGCCCAACGAGGCACGGCGATACTGTCCCAGGCCCGCAGCCGGCCCTTGAGCCGCGCCGCCTCGGCCTTTTGCATACCCATCTGCTGGTAATGCTCGGCTTCGATCTCGCCAGCAGTCAGGGTAACTACCCAGGTTTCCTCGGCCTGGCTGTACAAACCATAGGCAGCCAGCTCTGCGTCGTCGGCGTGGGGCGCGATCACCATCACCCGACGCTTGCGCAACTCGATGGCCGGGGTTATCCACAGGCGCGGCGTTCCCTGCAACCGGCAATGGCGCCCGCGCAGGCGCAAGGTGCCCGCCGCCAGCGACTCGGCCAGGCCGGTCAGGTTGAGATAACGCACACCGTTGGCGCCGCGTTCGAAGGTCTGCACATCCCGCCCCGTGCCGCCCAGCAACTCGACGCGCGGATCGAGGAAGCGCCCCAGCCAGCAGCTGCTGATGCCGACCTCAAGGATCAGCGTCTCATCGCCCTGCAAGGCAGCATCGGTGCGCAGCAGATCACCTTGCAGCGTCGCGCCGGCTTCTCGGGTCTGCTCACCGAAACGGTAGGCGTAGTCTTCACCGGGGGCATAGAACAGGTGGTCGGCGAACCACGCCTCATGCGCGGCCCATAGCAGCGGCAGCAGCAACAGCGGCAGCCACCACCAACTGAACAGCCCCAGCGCGACCAGCAGCACCAGCCCGGCCAGCAGCCCTAGGCGCTTGTTGCGCCGATGGCGCTTGAGCAGTTGCTGCTTGCGGCTCACGACTGGAACACCGGCACAGGGTTGCACCAACGGTCCTTGTACTCACGGTCGGCACGGCCAAAGGAGAACCGCAGCGCTTTGCCACGGCTGTTGGCATCCTCCCAGGCGGCCTGGGTGTTGAGGAAGCTCAGCACGCTGCCGGGGCTGAACGCCTTGGTCTCAGGGTCGACGCCACCATTGACGTACTCCACGCTGATCCACTGCGGCGCCTCGACGCGGTACACCAGTTGAATGGCGATGGGGGCGTCGTTGAGGAACAGCACCGAACCGACCAGCAGCTCGCGCAGGCGCTCGACCACCTCGGCCATGTGCGCCGCACCGGTGGCCGGGAAGCCCCAGCGGCGCTGGAACAGGTCGCAGTACATGGCGGCGATCTGCGCCGAGGTGAAGTCAGCGATCGGCCGCACTTGCCCACCCGCCTCTTCCAGCAGGCGCAGCTCGCGGCGCTGGTTGTAGCGGAACTTCTTCGACAGATCCTCATGCGCGCGGGCCATGGCCAACTGCTCGGGCTGCGCCTTCAGGCCGCTGAAGCGGCCCTGGTTGAGCTCCGACAGGTAGCGCCCGGCATGGCGCAGCGGCGCGGCCGCATCGGCGGCGGCCGGCAGGATGATCTCGGCATTGCCCAGGTCGAACAGGCCCTTCTTGCCATGGCGCTTGAGCACGTCCTTGGACAGCGCCAGGTGGCGCCCCCACACCGGCAAGGCGGCCTTGATCTCACCACCCTGTGGATAACCGAGGTAACGCACCGGGATCTGCGCCAAGTCGGCCAACTGCTCGATCACCCGCGGATGGGTGGCGACACTGCCACCGAAACGCTGCCAGGCCTCGTTGTAAGCAGCCGCATCGATGACCTGCCAGCCGCGCTCGCGCCAGCCCTGGATAAAGTTGAGCATCAGGCCTCCGCAACCAGTGCACGGACTTGCGGCAGTTGCCAGAAGGTTTCGCGTACCGCCCGATCACTGAACCGCTCACCCAGGCGCTGCAGCATGTGCTGCGCACAGGCAGCCTGCTGCTGCGGGTCCAGCCCGGCCAGGTGCTTCAGGCCCTGGGCCAGCTGCGCGGTATCACCCAGCGGGAACAACACGCCAACACCTTCGACCACTTCGCGCGCACCGCCGCAGGCCGTGGCCAGCAGCGGTACGCCGGCGACCATGGCTTCGAGCAGGACCATGCCGAACGGCTCATGGTCGGAACTCAACGCAAAGACATCGAACACCTTGAAATAACGACGGGCATCCGGCACCTGGCCGAGGAAGTCGACCTGCGCGGCAATCCCCAACTCGGCGGCCAGCGCCTTGAGGTTCGACTCCAGGCGGCCCTTGCCCAGGATCGCCAGGCGCGCTCCGGCCGGCAGCCCCGGCAGTGCCTCGGCAAAGCCGCGCAGCAGGGTGGCCTGGTCCTTGTCCGGGTGCAGGCGGCCGACATTGCCGACCACCCAGGCCTGCTCGTCGAGCCCCAGGGCCCGGCGCGCCTCGGTGCGTGGCACCAGGCTGGCCTGCAGCGCCTCGACATCGATGCGGTTGTAGAGGGTCTGGATACGCTCGGCGGGCCACTGCGCCAGGCAGCGGCGCATATCGTCACGCACGGCGTCCGATACCCCGAGCAGGCTCAGTCGCTGACGGAACAGGTTGGCGAACAACCGCCGGCCCTTGCGCTGGTAGTCGCCAAAGGCATGGTGCACACCGATCACCGGCAAACCGGTGCCCAGCAACGCCACGTAGATCGGCTTGAAGCGGTGGGCGATGCAGAAACTGAAATTGCGCTGCGCGGCGATCTTGCGCAGCGCAGCGATGGCGCCCAGCTTCAGGCCGCGCACGGCCTTGGAGCTGAACTCCAGGAACAGCACCTCGTCCGAGGCGCAGCCCGCCGCTACTTTCGCGTTGGCTGCCCCGGTGAGGAACACGGTGGTGACCTTGTAGCCGCTGCCCTGGAACAGGCTGGCGTATTGACGGGCACAGTCGAGGAACGGCCCGTCATAGCCATGGCAGAACTGCAGGATCCGCGGTTCAGAGCGGCTGGTCATAAGGCGCCGCGCCGTCCTTGACCACCAGGATGTCCTCCATGATCAGGTACTGCAGGTCCGAGCCGAAGAACATGTTCAGGGCATCGGTCGGCGAGCAGATCATCGGTTCGCCACGGCGGTTGAGCGAGGTGTTCAGCGACACGCCGTTGCCGGTGAGGTTTTCCAGCGCCTTCATCATGTCGTAGTAGCGCGGGTTGTACTCGCGCTTGAGCACCTGGGCACGGGAGGTACCGTCCTCGTGGACCACTTCCGGCACGCGGGTCTTCCACTCTTCAGCCACTTCGAAGGTGAAGGTCATGAACGGCGCAGGGTGGTCGATCTTGATCATCTGCGGCGCGACGGTGTCGAGCATCGACGGGCAGAAAGGCCTCCAGCGCTCGCGGAACTTGATCTGGTGGTTGATGCGGTCGGCCACGCCCGGCACGCTCGGGCAACCGATGATCGAACGACCACCCAGGGCACGCGGGCCGAACTCCATGCGGCCCTGGAACCAGGCCACCGGGTTGCCGTCGACCATGATCTTGGCGATCTGCTCGGGCATGTTCTCGAGCTTGCGCCAGACAGGCTTGCTCGGGTGACGGGCGCAGGCGGCGATCACGTCTTCATTGGAGTACGCAGGGCCGAGGTAGACGTGTTCCATCTTCTCGACCGGCACGCCACGGGCGTGGGACACATAGGCCGCCGCACCGACCGCGGTACCGGCGTCGCCGGACGCCGGCTGCACGAACAGCTCCTTGACGTCCGGGCGGGCGATGATTTTCTGGTTCAGCTTGACGTTCAGCGCGCAGCCGCCGGCGAAGGCCAGCTTGCCGGTTTCTTTCAGCGTGTCGCCCAGGTAGTGGTCGATCATCTGCAGGGCCAGCTTCTCGAACAGCGCCTGCATGCTCGCCGCGTAGTGGATGTACGGCTCGTCGGCGATGTCGCCTTCGCGTTTCGGGCCCAGCCACTCGATCAGCTTGGGCGAGAAGTAGAAGCCCTTGCCCTTCTCTTTATAGCGGCGCAGGCCGATGACGTTGGCGTACTCGGTGTTGATCACCAGTTCGCCGTTTTCAAAGCTGGCCAGGCGCGAGAAGTCGTATTTGCTGGCGTCGCCGTACGGCGCCATGCCCATGACCTTGAACTCGCCGTCGAGCATCTCGAAACCGAGGAACTCGGTGATCGCGCCATACAGGCCACCCAGCGAATCCGGGTCGAAGAACTCCTTGATCTTGTGGATCTTGCCGTTCTCGCCATAACCGAAGAAGGTGGTGGCGTACTCGCCCTTGCCGTCGATCCCGAGGATCGCGGTCTTCTCCTTGAAGCCCGAGCAGTGGTAGGCACTGGAAGCGTGGGCCAGGTGGTGCTCGACCGGCTCGATCTTGATCTTCTTCGGGTCGAAGCCCAGTTGCTCCAGGCACCAGACGATCTTCTTGCGGTAGCGCTTGTAGCGGCGATTGCCCATCAGCAGCGCGTCGAGGGCGCGGTCCGGGGCGTACCAGTAGCGCTTGGCGTAGTGCCAGCGGGCCTTGCCGAACAGGCTGATCGGGGCGAAGGGAATGGCCACCACATCAACGTCCGACGGCTTGATGCCGGCCTGCTCCAGGCA
Organism: Pseudomonas oryziphila; assembly: GCF_003940825.1. Taxonomy (NCBI): domain Bacteria; kingdom Pseudomonadati; phylum Pseudomonadota; class Gammaproteobacteria; order Pseudomonadales; family Pseudomonadaceae; genus Pseudomonas; species Pseudomonas oryziphila. Next base: position 5,516,367 of record NZ_CP034338.1, read on the forward strand.
GAACTTCGCCGACTCGTAGGGCATGCGGTTCTTCGCATGCTTGTCACGCACGAAGCGCTCTTCTTCGGCGGCGGCAATCAGCTTGCCGTCGATGTACAGGGCCGCGGAAGGGTCATGGCTAAGGGCGCCGGACAGGCCAAGAATCGTCAGTGCCAAGGGGTTAGCCTCTCAAATCGGTAGAAGTGCGCCACCGGCCACGCAGGCGGGCGACGGCTAAAGGGGCGGGATTATAACGCAAAGATCAGGGACACACCGCCCCCTTGTAGGAGCGGGTTTACCCGCGAACACCGGCGCAGCCGGTGCCATGCACCGCGTTGCCTTCTTCGCGGGTAAACCCGCTCCCACAGGGCCTGCGGCGCGCCTGCAAGACAGCGCAGCCCTGAGGGCTGGGTGATCTCCTACAGGGTTCAGCGCCAGCTTATTCGGCGATCAACCAGTCCATGCGGTAGCTGCCAGCGGTCTGCGCCAGCTCTTTGGCCAGCCACGGCAACAGCTCCTTGAGCTCGTCCTCCAGCCCCCACGGCGGGTTGGCAATGGCCAGGCCCGAGCCGTTCAGGCCCTGCGGGCTGTCCTGGTGATGTACGTACAGCTCCACCCGCAGCAGCTTGGGCGCGCCGGTGCTGGTCAGGTCCTGGTAGAAGCGGGTCAGCGAGCGCTGGTCCTTGATCGGGTACCAGATCGCCGCGACGGTCTGGCGCATGCGGCCGATCGCCTCTTTCATCGCCACGGTGCAGCGCTTGAGCTCGTCGGCCTGCTCGAATGGCGGGTCGATCAGCATGATCGCGCGTTTTTCCTGCACCGGCAGCAGGGCCCGCGGGATGTGCCAGCCTTCGCCCAGGTGCACGGTGACGCGCGGGTCCTTCTTCATGTTCTCTTTGAGCAGCACGCCGTCTTCGGGGTGCTTTTCGTTGAGCTGTGCACGATCCTGCTCGCGCATCAGGCGACGGGCCAGCTCCGGCGAGCCTGGGTAGTAGCGCAGCTCGCCGTTCTTGTTCAGGCGCTTGATGACGCCCAGGTAGTCGGCGGTGACGGCCGGCAGGTCATCGCGATTCCACAAACGGGCGACGCCTTCGAGGTATTCACCGGTACGGCTCGCCTGATCGCCCTGCAGGTCGTACAGCCCCAGGCCTGCGTGGGTGTCGATATAGGCGAACGGCTGCTCCTTGCGCGACATCAGGGCGATGAGGCGGGTGAGCACGATGTGTTTGAGGACGTCGGCGTGGTTGCCGGCGTGGAAGGCGTGACGATAGTTCATGAGGACTCCTGCGGGGACGCCAAGTTTACCTTGCCTTGACGGCCGCAAAAAGCATCGCGGGGCAAGCCCGCTCCCACGCCACTTGTAGAGGCTGCGTGGGAGCGGGCTTGCCCCGCGATAGGGACAACGCCGATTCAGCAGGTATTACTTGTCGGCGTGATACTGCGCATCAGCGGTTTCAAAGCGCGAAACCATGCTGTTCGACGGGCTGCCCAGCTTGCTCACCAGGACGATGGCGATGGTGGCGAACAGGAAGCCGGGAATGATCTCGTACAGATCGGTACCCAGCTGCTTCCACAGGATCACGGTCAGCGCACCGACCACGATGCCCGCCAGCGCACCATTGCGGGTCATGCCTTTCCACAGTACCGACAGCAGCACCACCGGACCGAAGGCGGCACCGAAGCCAGCCCAGGCGTAGGCCACCAGGCCCAGCACACGGTTCTCAGGGTTGGCAGCCATGGCGATGGCGATCAGTGCAACGGCCAGCACCATCAGGCGGCCGACCCACACCAGTTCCTGCTGCGAAGCGTTCTTGCGCAGGAAGCTCTTGTAGAAGTCTTCGGTCAGGGCGCTGGAGCACACCAGCAGCTGGCAGCTCAGGGTGCTCATCACCGCCGCCAGGATGGCCGACAGCAGCACACCGGCGATCCATGGGTTGAACAGGATCTTGGCCAGTTCGATGAACACGCGCTCACGGTTCTCGGTGACCGGGCCGGCGAGGTCCGGGTGCGCCGAGAAGTAGGCGATGCCGAAGAAGCCCACGGCACAGGTGCCGGCCAGGCACAGGATCATCCAGGCCATGGAGATGCGGCGGGCATTGGCGATCGACTTCACCGAGTCGGCGGCCATGAAGCGCGCCAGGATGTGCGGCTGGCCGAAGTAGCCCAGGCCCCAGCCCATCAGCGAGATGATGCCAATGAAGGTAGCGCCCTTGAACATGTCGAAGTGCGCCGGGTCCACCGCCTCGATGGCGAGGAAGGTGGTGTCGAAGCCACCGGTGGAGATCAGCACGATGATCGGCGTGAGGATCAGCGCGAAGATCATCAGCGAGGCCTGCACGGTGTCGGTCCAGCTCACCGCCAGGAAGCCACCGACGAAGGTGTAGGCGATGGTGGCCGCGGCACCGGCCCACAGGGCGGTTTCGTAGGACATGCCGAAGGTGCTTTCGAACAGGCGGGCGCCGGCGACGATGCCCGAGGCGCAATAGATGGTGAAGAACACCAGGATCACGATGGCGGAGATGATCCGCAGCACGCCACTCTGGTCTTCGAAGCGGCTCGAGAAGTAGTCCGGCAGGGTCAGCGCATCACCGTTGTGCTCGGTCTGCACCCGCAGACGGCCGGCAACGAACAGCCAGTTGAGGTAGGCGCCGACGGTCAGGCCGATGGCGATCCAGGCTTCGGAGAGGCCGGCGAAGTAGATGGCGCCCGGCAGGCCCATCAGCAACCAGCCGCTCATGTCGGAAGCGCCGGCGGACAGCGCGGTTACCACGCTACCAAGGCTGCGGCCACCGAGGATGTAGTCGGAAAGGTTCTTGGTGGAGCGATAGGCGGCGAAGCCGATCAGCACCATTGCCGCGATGTACACCACGAAGGTGATGGTAAGAGGATTGCCCATGAGTTGTGCCCTGGCGTTGTTTTTATCTCCAGCGACCGCCGTGCATGACGACGGTTGCACCCAGGCGGCGCATCCTATGCAACAACATGAACGAGGTGCAACCACTTTTCATTTGCAAGTTGCACCCAATCCTGCATTTTCGGACAAAACCGTGTTTTTGCTCCATTTCGGAGCAAACACAACGTTTTCCATAACAAAAAACACCGAAAAAGACCTTTTCCGCTGTACGGAAACGTCCTTCAGACGAGTTGCACCTTTGCCCCGAAAATTTCGGGTTGCACCCGGTTGCACCCGAATTGTCCTACAGGCTAATCTTGCCTCCAGCTTAGGTCACACCCGTGGCCAATAACGAGGATAAGAAATGGCGACGACCACCCTTGGGGTCAAACTTGACGACCCGACCCGTGAGCGACTCAAGGCAGCTGCGCAGTCCATCGACCGCACGCCGCACTGGTTGATCAAGCAAGCGATCTTCAACTATCTCGAGAAGCTCGAGGGTGGCGCCACCCTGAACGACCTCAACGGCCACGCCGTCAACCTTGGCGACGAGGCCGGCGAAGCGCCGACCGACCACGCCCACCAGTGCTTCCTGGAGTTCGCCGAAAGCATCCTGCCGCAATCGGTGCTGCGCTCGGCGATCACCGCCGCCTACCGCCGCCCTGAGCCGGAAGTAGTGCCGATGCTGCTGGAGCAGGCGCGCCTGCCGGCCGCCCAGGCCGAAGCCACCAACAAGCTGGCCGCCAGCCTGGCCGACAAGCTACGCAACCAGAAGAGCGCTGGCGGGCGTGCCGGCATCGTCCAGGGCCTGCTGCAGGAGTTCTCACTGTCCTCGCAGGAAGGCGTGGCACTGATGTGCCTGGCCGAAGCCCTGCTGCGCATCCCCGACAAAGGCACCCGCGACGCGCTAATCCGCGACAAGATCAGCACCGGCAACTGGCAACCGCACCTGGGCAACAGCCCGTCGCTGTTCGTCAACGCCGCCACCTGGGGCCTGCTGTTGACCGGCAAGCTGGTCAGCACCCACAACGAATCCGGCCTGACCTCCTCGCTCACCCGCATCATCGGCAAGAGCGGCGAGCCGATGATCCGCAAGGGCGTCGACATGGCCATGCGCCTGATGGGCGAGCAGTTCGTCACCGGCGAAACCATCGCCGAGGCACTGGCCAACGCCAGCAAGTTCGAAGCCAAGGGCTTCCGCTACAGCTATGACATGCTCGGCGAAGCCGCGCTGACCGAGCACGACGCACAGAAATACCTGGCCTCCTACGAGCAGGCGATCCATTCGATCGGCAAAGCGTCCCATGGCCGTGGCATCTATGAAGGCCCGGGCATCTCGATCAAGCTGTCGGCCCTGCACCCGCGCTACAGCCGCGCCCAGTACGAGCGCGTGATGAACGAGCTGTACCCGCGCCTGCTGTCGCTGACCCTGCTGGCCAAGCAGTACGACATCGGCCTGAACATCGACGCCGAAGAGGCCGACCGCCTGGAGCTGTCGCTGGACCTGCTCGAGCGCCTGTGCTTCGAGCCGTCGCTGGCCGGCTGGAACGGCATCGGCTTCGTTATCCAGGCCTACCAGAAGCGCTGCCCGTATGTGATCGACTACGTCATCGACCTGGCCAAGCGCAGCCGCCACCGCCTGATGATCCGCCTGGTAAAAGGCGCGTACTGGGACAGCGAGATCAAGCGCGCCCAGGTCGAAGGCCTGGAAGGCTACCCGGTCTACACCCGCAAGGTGTACACCGACGTTTCCTACGTCGCCTGCGCCCGCAAGCTGCTGGCCGTGCCGGAAGCCATCTACCCGCAGTTCGCCACCCACAACGCCCACACCCTGTCGGCCATCTACACCATCGCCGGGCAGAACTACTACCCGGGCCAGTACGAGTTCCAGTGCCTGCACGGCATGGGCGAGCCACTGTACGAGCAGGTTGTAGGCAAGGTCTCCGAAGGCAAGCTGAACCGTCCGTGCCGCGTGTATGCACCGGTCGGCACCCACGAAACCCTGCTGGCCTACCTGGTACGCCGCCTGCTGGAAAACGGCGCCAACACCTCGTTCGTCAACCGCATCGCCGACCACTCGATCTCGATCCAGGAACTGGTCGCCGACCCGGTCGCCAGCATCGAGCGCATGGGCACCCAGGAAGGCAGCATCGGCCTGCCGCACCCGCGCATCCCGATGCCGCGTGCGCTCTATGGCAGCGAGCGGGCCAACTCGGCCGGTATCGACATGGCCAACGAACACCGCCTGGCGTCGCTGTCCTGCGCCCTGCTGGCCACCGCCCACAACGACTGGAAAGCCGCCCCGCTGCTGGCCTGCGCCGCCAGCGAGCAAGCCGCCGTGGCGGTGCTCAACCCAGCGGATCACCGCGATGTGGTCGGCCACGTGCAGGAAGCCACCGTTGCCGACGTCGACAACGCCATCCAGTGCGCGCTGAACGCCGCACCGATCTGGCAGGCCACCCCGCCAGCCGAGCGTGCCGCGATCCTGGAACGCGCCGCCGACCTGATGGAAGCCGACATCCAGCCGCTGATGGGCCTGCTGGTGCGCGAAGCTGGCAAGACCTTCGCCAACGCCATCGCCGAAGTGCGCGAAGCCGTGGACTTCCTGCGCTACTACGCGGTGCAGGCACGCAACGACTTGCGCAACGACAACTGCCGCCCGCTGGGCCCGGTGGTGTGCATCAGCCCGTGGAACTTCCCGCTGGCGATTTTCTCCGGCCAGGTGGCCGCAGCACTGGCCGCCGGCAACCCGGTACTGGCCAAGCCCGCCGAACAGACCCCGCTGGTCGCCGCCCAGGCCGTGCGCCTGCTGCTGGAAGCCGGCATCCCCGAAGGCGTGCTGCAACTGCTGCCAGGCCAGGGCGAAACCGTCGGTGCCGGCCTGGTCGGTGACGAACGCGTCAAAGGCGTGATGTTCACCGGTTCCACCGAAGTCGCCCGCCTGCTGCAACGCAACATCGCCGGCCGCCTGGACAACCAGGGCCGCCCGATCCCACTGATCGCCGAAACCGGCGGCCAGAACGCCATGATCGTCGACTCCTCGGCCCTCACCGAGCAGGTGGTGATCGATGTGGTGTCCTCGGCCTTCGACAGCGCCGGTCAGCGTTGCTCGGCCCTGCGCGTGCTGTGCCTGCAGGAAGACTCCGCCGACCGCGTGATCGAGATGCTCAAGGGCGCCATGGCCGAAAGCCGCCTGGGCAACCCCGAGCGCCTGTCCGTGGACATCGGCCCGGTGATCGACGCCGAAGCCAAGGCCGGTATCGAGAAGCACATCCAGGGCATGCGCGACAAAGGCCGCACCGTGTACCAGGTGGCCATCGCCGAAGGTGAAGAGGTCAAGCGCGGCACCTTCGTGATGCCGACCCTGATCGAGCTGGAAAGCTTCGACGAGCTGCAGCGCGAGATCTTCGGCCCGGTGCTGCACGTGGTGCGCTACAACCGCAAGGACCTGGACCAGCTGATCGAGCAGATCAACGCCTCCGGTTACGGCCTGACTCTGGGCGTGCACACCCGCATCGACGAGACCATCGCCAAGGTGGTGGGTAACGTCAATGCCGGCAACATGTACGTCAACCGCAACATCGTCGGTGCCGTGGTCGGCGTGCAGCCATTCGGCGGTGAAGGCCTGTCCGGCACCGGCCCGAAGGCCGGCGGCCCGCTGTACCTGTACCGCCTGCTGTCGACCCGCCCGGCCGACGCCATCGCCCGCCACTTCCAGGCCGACGATGCCCGCAGCCCGGCCGACACCACCCTGCGCGACCAGCAGATCAAGCCGCTGAACACGCTCAAGAGCTGGGCGGCCGGCAGCCAGCTGAGCGACCTGGCCGCGCTGTGCGAGCAGTTCGCCGGACAGTCGCAGAGCGGCATCACCCGCGTATTGCCCGGCCCGACCGGCGAGCGCAACAGCTACAGCGTGCTGCCCCGTGAGCACGTGCTGTGCCTGGCCGACAACGAAGCCGACCTGCTGGCGCAGTTCGCGGCGGTGCTGGCGGTGGGTAGCTCGGCGGTGTTCCAGGACGGCGAGCCGGCCAAGACCGTGCGCGGCCGTCTGCCGAAGGAGCTGCAAGCGAAGATCAAGCTGGTAGCCGACTGGAACAACGACGACGTGGCATTCGACGCGGTGATCCACCACGGCCACTCGGACCAGCTGCGCGGCATCTGCGAGCAGGTGGCCAAGCGTGCTGGTGCGATCGTTGGGGTGCATGGGCTGTCGAGCGGCGATCACCAGATTGCCCTGGAGCGCCTGGTGATCGAGCGGGCGGTGAGTGTGAACACCGCTGCGGCGGGGGGTAACGCCAGCCTGATGACCATCGGTTGATGCTGATGGGGTGAATGAAAAAGGAGAGCTTCGGCTCTCCTTTTTTATGGGCGCTGGACAGGCCTCTTGGCGGGCAACGTCAGCTCTCCCGATTACTGAAACCAGCTGATGACTGCCAGCAGCAAAGTCAGCGAGAGGGACACAGTAATGGACAGGACAACAACCCCCCATAGCAACAAGCCAGGCGTCATCCAGATCCAGTTTGCCCACGACATACGGGAGTTCTGAGCGCCCTGCGGGTCCCCCGCTAGCAGATTGGCAGCCTGCTGGAGCTTGACCTCTACCCATATCAACAGTGCATACGCCCCAATGGCGAACGGTAGAAACCAGAGTGGATCAATGGCATCAACCATTAGCCCTGAGCCGATCTGACATATCATCACGGCCAGATAGAGCAGGAACAATGCAGCAGGAGACCAACGCTGCCCCAGACCAGCGCGAACCAGATCTCGATCGAGCCGCCTGATCAATGGATAGAGATAAAAAATAAGGAAGAATGCCCTGGCCAACGGCCATATTCGATCGCCTGTTGCGCAACGCTGATGGACCCAGTGTCGATGGAAACAAAACCACCAATAAAGACCCAGGCTGAAGAAGCTCATCAAGGCCAGCTTTTTGGGAGAAACCACGAAATACCCAGCCGGGCGCATGTTATGGGCGAATTTTTCATCAGGCATTTGTCTTACTCAGCAAACATTTTCCAAACGCCATTCAATACGCTTCAACTAAAAAGTGCAGCGCGCCCAAGTCTGAGTAACTTGCCAGAGCGGTATTACAGCAAAGTAATAAATACATCCGATCAGCGTAGGAAAACTTCCTTATGCTTGGCTTCCATTGCTTTACTTGGATAAAAGATAAGGAGAGCTCAGGCTCTACTTTTTATTGCAATCTTACTGGCCTCTTCGCGGGTAAATCGCAGCGGCGAACCGCCGCTCCCACAGGCGCAACGCAGACCCTGAGGCAAAAGTGAAACTGTGGGAGCGGGTTTACCCGCGAAGAGGCCAGCACCGGCAACACAAACTTCAGTGCTTCATGCCGAGCTCGGCATCATCCATCAGTGCCTTGGCCAAGGCGCTCAGGTAATAAGACGCCCAGAGCAGCTGTGGCTTCTCTTCCATGATCCCGGTGATGGTCAGGTCGCGCACACAGCCCATCAGCTCCGACGCTTGATCGCGGGCGTGCTGGCAAGGGATGCCGGGTTCGATGCAGAACAGCGGTGCGGTCATGCCCTCGCCTTGGTAGAACTTGGTCTTGCCGACGGTGGTTTTGGGTGTGGTGTCGATTGTCGTCATTGTTTGATCCCCTGAAGTTTTCCGGTGCCTGTGCGGGCCTCATCGCTGGCAAGCCAGCTCCCACAAGGTGAGGCGTGCGTCATATCTGTGGGAGCCGGCTTGCCGGCGATGAGGCCCGCCTGAACAACACAGCGCTCACGGCCTAATGCATCGCCTGCTGCTGCGCCGGCATCTGCACCTGAATCAGTGCCGATTCGAGCAACACCCGCAGCGCTTCGGTCTCGTGCATCGCCGTCATCAACAAGACCGAAACGGGCGACTTGGGCTGCAGCAGCATCGCCTGATGGACCACGGTCACTGCGCACAGGGCGTACTCGGTGGCCTGGATCAGGGTGTCTTCAAGGGAGTGATGGTTGTGGGGTGGATCGGGGACGATCTTCAGCATGATGAATCCTCAATTTGAGATGGAACCATCACCATTCGCTGTCAAACAAAGGGTGGCAGCTGTACATGGGTTGACAGACCGGTCAAATAGAGGAAACCCGGCGCACCCGAAGATGCCCCACGCACAGCCGCCATAAGGGCATAGCCATACGGTCGTATTTGAGTCGGCCTGTCAAAGCCGGTCGCTGCATTCGCAACGACCGCCCGAGACTAGTGACCAACCCACAGCACCGCAATGGCTTGAAAGGGGGCAGAAGTATGTTTGGGAAATGGACTACAGGGAATAGGGGAAGTCTCGGGATTTGCGTAGGAAACGCGGCAGAGGTAACCCTTGGTTCCAGCGCTTCCAGGTCCATAGCTACGATCGCATGAGGGCGTCCAAGCGCTGGGCGAAAGCCTTGCAGCGCCTACAAGATCGAGCGCCGCCCGCGCGGCGCTTCGCGGGTAAACCCGCTCCCACAGTTTGTTTCGGGCCAGTCTTTCCTGTGCCATCACCTGGGTCGCCTTGTTGGTACGACGCGGTTTCAGTGTGGGCGTTGCCGCCGCTCCACATGACTCAAGGCATGCACCAAGGCAGGCGCCGATACTTTCACAGGAACAATTGGCCCGAAACAGATGTAGGAGCGGCCTTGTGCCGCGATGCGCCGCGCGGGCGGCGCTCGATCTCACAGGCGCTGAAGAGCTTTCGGCGAACACCTGGCAGCCCTGACCTAATCAGAAAAAATCCGCGCAACTACAGCGAAGCAAGCATCACGCAGATTTCTTTCTCACCGTGAAGTCAACTTCCAGATCAGCATTCGCCAGAATATTCACCAAAGCATCCAACGAGAACTTATCGATCTTGCCATTGAGCAGATCACTCAAGCGAGGCTGAGTGAGGTGCAGCCGCCGTGCTGCGTCTTTCTGCGGCAGATCCCAAGACTGGACAAGCTTGGTCAGCAGTCTCATCAGTTTCGCCCGAAGCCGCAGGTTTTCGGCCTCTTCGGGTGAGTCGAACAGCGCATCCCATACCGAAGTGGAGCGTTCGTTTGTCATCGCAAATCCCTCTGTGCATCCGTACTTCAAAACAATGCGCTTCAACAGGTACCTAACAACTTGTATCTCGCTTTCGCCAGGTCGATGTCGCGCTTCTCAGTCTTCTCGGTCTTCTTGCGAAACGCATGCAGGACATAGATCGCCTCTGGCCGATTCACCACGTAAAACACGCGAAACGCACCATCCCTACACTTGATTCGGATTTCCCGCGCCCCTGCACCCACGCTGTCCATCGGCTTCCAATCGGCGGGCTCTTCACCATCCTGGATCAGCGCCAACTGATACCCCGCCCGCTGCCTTGCCACTATTGGAAAATCCCGCAGGTCCTGCTTGCTGCTACCCAACCACTCGATTGGCTTCTGCTCATTCTGCATCCTGCACGCTCCTGCCAACGCTCACACCCGGCCCGATCAGCCAAAGGTGCAAGCTCTCCATGAGCGGCAAGGTTAAATCTATATCGGTATCGATATAAGCGCAATTCCATGACAAGGCTTTGCGACGGCTGACGCCCACCTGCATACCGCCGGGCGCACGACAGCGGTCAGGGCGATGGCGGCTTCTAAACCCATATCACCCAAACCAATTAACCTGTCCCCCGCCCCACCACCCCGCCTAGACTCGCCGCACCCCGACCCAGGAATGCCGCCATGTCCGAGCAACTCCTCAGCAGCCGCAACCTCGCCTTCGAACTCTACGAAGTACTCGACGCCGAGGCCCTGACCCAACGCCCGCGCTTCGCCGAGCACAGCCGCGAAACTTTCGACGCGGCGCTGACCACCGCCCGTACCATCGCCGAGAAGTACTTCGCCCCGCACAACCGCAAGGGCGACGAAAACGAGCCCCGCTACGTGGACGGCCGCGCCGAACTGATCCCGGAAGTGAAACCAGCAGTGGACGCCTTCCTCGAAGCCGGCTTCCTCAACGCCAACCGCGATTTCGAAGTGGGCGGCATGCAGCTGCCCAGCCTGGTATCGCAAGCCTGCTTCGCCCACTTCCAGGCTGCCAACGCCGGCACCACGGCCTACCCTTTCCTGACCATGGGCGCGGCCAACCTGATCGAGAGCTTCGGCAGCGAAGAACAGCGGCGCCTGTTCCTGCAACCGATGATCGAAGGCCGCTACTTCGGCACCATGGCCCTGACCGAGCCCCACGCCGGCTCCTCGCTGGCCGATATCCGCACCCGCGCCGAGCCTGCCGGCGATGGCAGCTACCGGCTCAAGGGCAACAAGATCTTCATCTCCGGCGGCGACCACGCGCTTTCGGAGAACATCGTGCACATGGTCCTGGCCAAACTGCCGGGCGCACCGGCTGGCGTGAAAGGCATCTCGCTGTTCATCGTGCCCAAGTACCTGGTCAACCCCGACGGCAGCCTGGGCCCGCGCAACGATGTGCTGCTGGCCGGGCTGTTCCACAAGATGGGCTGGCGCGGCACCACCTCCACCGCACTGAACTTCGGCGACAACGGCCAGTGCGTGGGCTACCTGGTCGGCCAGCCGCACCAGGGCCTGGCCTGCATGTTCCAGATGATGAACGAAGCTCGTATCGGCGTCGGCATGGGCGCGGTGATGCTCGGTTACGCCGGCTACCTCTACTCACTGGAGTACGCGCGCCAGCGCCCGCAAGGCCGCCTGCCGGACAACAAGGACCCACACAGCCCGGCCGTGCCGATCATCGAGCACAGCGACGTGAAGCGCATGCTGCTGGCCCAGAAGGCTTACGTGGAAGGCGCCTTCGACCTGGGCCTGTACGCCGCGCGGTTGTTCGACGACACCCACACCGCGCCCGAAGAACACGCCCGCCAGCAAGCCCAGCAACTGCTCGACCTGCTCACCCCGATCGTCAAATCCTGGCCCTCGACCTTCTGCCTCAAGGCCAACGAGCTGGCGATCCAGATCCTCGGCGGCCATGGCTACACCCGCGAATACCCGGTCGAGCAGTACTACCGCGACAACCGCCTGAACCCGATCCACGAAGGCACCGAGGGCATCCAGTCCCTCGACCTGCTGGGCCGCAAGCTGGCGCAGAACGGCGGCGCCGGGCTCAAGCAACTGATCCGCCTGATCGCCGGCACCTGCGAGCGCGCCAGCCATCAGCCGAACCTGGATAACCTGCGCCAGCCGCTGGAGCAGTTGGTCAATCGCCTGCAAGCGGTCACCCTGGCCCTGCTCGGCGACCTGGCCCAAGGCAAGGTTGCCGGGACCCTGGCCAACTCGGCGCTGTACCTGAAGGCCTTCGGTCACTGCGTGATCGGCTGGCGCTGGCTGGAGCAGGCCATCCATGCCGAACTCGGCCTGCTCAAGGGCCGCGACCGCGACTTCTACCAGGGCAAGCTGAAGGCCGCGCGTTATTTCCTCACCTGGGAAGTACCGGGCTGCCATAATGACCTCGCATTGCTCGAGGCCCGCGACGATACGTGCCTGGGCATGCAAGAGGGGTGGTTCTAGGGGGAGCCACCGCGCCAACGGAGGTTTCCCATGTTCGATTCCAGCGCCCTGCTGCGCCAGCGCTTCGCCGCGCTGCGCAGCACGGCCGAAGTGTTCTCGCTTCGCCACGTCAAGCAATCGCACCAGTCCCTTTCAGTACGCCGCAATGTCGCCGAGCCGCCGCACTTCAGCCAGGATGAAGGCGCCATGCTCACCGTGCGGGTCAACGGCGTCGAAGCCTACGCGGCCACCGCCGACCTGTCGCAAAGCGGCCTGCAGCGTGCCCTTGAACAGGCCGAAGCACTGGCCCGGCGCATCAAGGCCTATAGCCTGCTCGACCTCAGCGGCCAAGCCGCCCCGAGCGAGCGTCACGACCACGTTTCGCCCAACTTCGAGCAGCCCCTGCCCAACCTCGCTGACTGCCTGGAGCTGCTGGCCGCAGAATCCGCCAGCGTGCCCAAGGACAGCCGCCTGGTGGACTGGCAGGCCAGCCTGGGCATCAGCCTGGTCGAGCAGACCTACCTGAACTCCGCCGGCGCCGAGTTGCGCCATGCCCAGCGCTTCGTCTACCCAGGCCTGGGCGTCACCGCCAGCGACGGCCAGGACAGCCAGAGCCGCACCCTGGGCCGCGACAACTTCGGCCAGCAAGGCAGCGTCGAGGTGATCGAGCGCTGCGGCCTGGTCGGCGCGGCCCGCCGCGTGGCCGACGAAGCCTTGCAACTGCTGCTGGCGCCCAACACGCCGAGCGGCACCCGCGACCTGCTGCTGATGCCTGACCAGATGATGCTGCAGATCCACGAGTCCATCGGCCATCCGCTGGAGATGGACCGCATCCTCGGCGACGAGCGCAACTACGCCGGCACCAGCTTCGTCAAAGCCGCCGACTTCGGCCACCTGCAATACGGCTCCACGCTGCTCAACGTGACCTTCGACCCGACCATCGGCGAAGAGCTGGCCAGTTACAGCTTCGACGACGACGGCACCCCGGCCAGCAAGCAGTTCCTGATCCGCAACGGCTTGCTGGTGCGCCCGCTGGGCGGCGCGCTATCGCAACTGCGTTCGGGCCTGGACGGCGTGGCCAACAGCCGCGCCTGTGGCTGGAACCGCGCGCCGATCGACCGCATGGCCAACCTCAATATCGAGCCAGGCGACCAGCCGCTGGAGCAACTGATCGGCGCAATCGAAAACGGCATCCTGATGCGCACCAACCGCTCGTGGTCCATCGATGACGCCCGCAACAAGTTCCAGTTCGGCTGTGAATGGGGCCAGTTGATCGAGAACGGCGAGCTCAAGGGCGTGGTGAAAAACCCGAACTACAGAGGCATCTCCGCCGATTTCTGGCGCAACCTGTCGGCGGTGGGCGATCGCAGCACCTTCCAGGTACTGGGCACGCCCAACTGCGGCAAGGGTGAACCCAACCAGGTGGTGCGGGTCGGCCACGCTTCGCCGGCCTGCGTGTTCCGCCAGATCGACGTATTCGGAGGGGACGCCTGATGAGCACCTATCAACAACGTTTCGAAGACCTGCTCGGCGCCCTGCGCGATGCGCTGCAACCCGGCGAGCAGTTCACCCTGGGCTACAGCGCCGAACACTCGCAGTTCGTGCGCTTCAACCATGCCAAAGTGCGTCAGGCCGGGCTGGTCAGCCAGGCCAGCGTGCAGCTGCGGCTTATTCGCGATGGCCGCCAGGCGGAGCAGCAGATCACCCTGGGCGATGACGCCGAGCTGGATCGCCAGCGCCTGCATGACGGCCTCGGGCAACTGCGTCAGACCCTGCCGCTGCTGCCGGTCGATCCGTACCTGAGCCTCGACGAGAGTGCCTGGCACAGCCACAGCCTGCTGGAGCAGCCACTGCCCGAGCTGAATGAAGTGCTGGCCCTGGTCGAGCACGAGGCCAACGACCTGGACCTGGTCGGCATCTACGCCGCCGGCCCCATCTGCCGCGGCTTCGCCAGCTCGTTCGGCGCCTTCGGCTGGCACCAGGCCAATAGTTTCAACTTCGACTGGAGCCTGTTCCACGCCAACGGCCAGGCGGTCAAAGCCAACTATGCAGGCCAGGCCTGGAGCGGCGAGGCCTTTGCCGCGCGCCTGCGCCTGGCCCGCGAACAGCTGCAACACCTGGGCCGCCCGGCCATTACCCTCAAGCCCGGCAGCTACCGCGCCTACCTGGCGCCAGCGGCGATGGACGAAATCGCCGGGATGCTCTGCTGGGGTGGTTTCTCCGCCCAGGCACTGGCCACGGGGAACAGCTCGCTGCAACGCCTGTACAACGGCGATGCACGACTGAGCCCGCTGGTGAGTTTCAGCGAACAGGTCAGCGGCTCGTTGAGCCCGGCGTTCTCCGACGAGGGCTCGCCGCGTCGCGACCTGCTGCTGATCGGTGAAGGCCGGGCACTGGAACGGCTGGTGAGCGCCCGCAGCGCCGCCGAGTTCACACTTCAGGCCAATGGCGCCGACAGCTACGAATCGCCATGCGCACTGAGCCTGGCGCCGGGCAACCTGCCCAGCGCGCAGATCCTCGAACGCCTGGGCACCGGGCTGTACATCAGCAACCTGTGGTACCTGAACTACTCGGACCTGCCCGCCGCGCGGATGACCGGGCTGACCCGGTTCGCGACGTTCTGGGTGGAGAACGGGCAGATCCAGGGGCCGGTGAGCACCATGCGCTTCGATGACAGCCTTTACAGCCTGCTGGGCAGCCAGCTCGAAGACCTGACCCAGGAGCGCGAGATGATCCTGTCGACCAGCACTTATGGGCAGCGCAGTACCGGGTCGAGCCATCTGCCGGGGGCGTTGGTCAAAGGGCTCACCTTGACCTTGTAAAACTACAACGTGGGAGCGGGCTTGCCCCGCGATAGGGCCAGCCAAGGCAACATCAATGGCCGATCCGACGCCATCGCGGGGCAAGCCCGCTCCCACGCCCGTTCCCCTCCCACAATGGGCTCTACACTCGCCTGAGGTTTCCCATGCCCGAACGCGCACCGCTGGACCCCGTCACCGCCCGCTGGATCCCCTGGGTGGTGGCCATCGCTTTCTTCATGCAGTCGCTGGACGGCACCATCCTCAACACCGCGCTGCCGGCCATGGCCCGCTCGCTGGCCGAGGACCCCTTGCGCATGCAGGGCGTGATCATCGCCTACATGCTCACCGTGGCGCTGCTGATCCCGGCCTCGGGCTGGATCGCCGACCGCTTCGGCACCAAGCGCATCTTCTTCAGCGCGATCCTGCTGTTCAGCTTCGGCTCGCTGCTGTGCGCCATGGCCAACAGCCTGGGTTTCCTGATCTTCGCCCGGGTGGTGCAGGGCCTGGGCGGGGCGCTGATGCTGCCGGTAGGCCGGCTGGTGGTGCTGCGCGCCTACCCGCGCAGCGAGCTGGTGCGGATCATGAGCTTCATCACCATCCCCGGCCTGCTCGGCCCGCTGCTCGGCCCGACCCTCGGCGGCTGGCTGGTGGAGATCCTGACCTGGCACTGGATCTTCCTGCTCAACCTGCCGGTGGGCGCCCTCGGTTGCTATGCGGTGTGGAAGTTCATCCCCGACCTGCGCGGCGCCGAGCGCACCCGCTTCGACGCGCCGGGCTTCGTGCTGTTCGGTGCGGCGATGGTGCTGATCACCATCGCCATGGAAGGCCTGGGCGAGCTGCACCTGCCGCACCTGCGGGTGATGCTGTTGCTGTTCGCCGGCATGGCCTGCCTGGCCGCGTACTGGCTGCGTGCCGGGCGTGACCCGGAGCCCCTGTTCTCGCCGTCGCTGTTCCGCGTGCGCACCTTCGCCATCGGCATCCTCGGCAACCTGTTCGCCCGCCTGGGCAGCGGCGCCCTGCCCTTCCTGGTGCCGTTGCTGCTGCAGGTGGCGCTGGGTTACTCGCCGGCCCAGGCGGGCATGAGCATGATCCCGCTGGCTGCAGCAGCGATGCTGGCCAAGTCGGTGGCCCGGCCGCTGATCGAACGCCTGGGCTATCGCATCGTGCTCACCGGCAATACCTTGCTGCTGGGCCTGCTGCTGGCCAGCCTGGGACTGGTCGATGAACAGACGCCCTATGCCCTGCTGCTGGTGCAACTGGCGTTGCTGGGGGCGGTGAACTCGATGCAGTTCACGGCGATGAACACCGTGACCCTGATCGACCTCGACGACGCCAGCGCCAGCAGCGGCAACAGCCTGCTGTCGGTGGTCGCGCAACTGTCGCTGAGCCTGGGCGTGGCCTGCGCCGGTGCGCTGCTCGGCGGTTTCACCGCTGCCGGCAGCGCCGAAGGCGTGCAAAGCACCCTGGGGGCGTTCCAGCTGACCTTCGTCACCATCGGCGTGATGGCCATGCTGGCGGCGGCGATCTTCCTGCAACTGGCGCCGACAGACGGAAGGCGCGCTCGTCGTCCGGAAGAGCACGTCGAGTCGTAGGGCGAATGGCCATGAGGCTGGTAGACTGTGCGACATTTTTTGCATCGCAGTAGGCCCGCCTCGTGACCGTTGAAACCACCGCCTTTGCCACCCTCCCGCTGTCCGCCGCCATGCTGGCCAACCTGGACGCCCTGGGATACGCCTCGATGACCCCGATCCAGGCCCAGAGCCTGCCGGTCATTCTCAAGGGCCAGGACCTGATCGCCCAGGCCAAGACCGGCAGCGGCAAGACCGCCGCGTTCGGCATCGGCCTGCTCAATCCGATCAACCCGCGCTACTTCGGTTGCCAGGCGCTGGTGCTGTGCCCGACCCGCGAGCTGGCCGACCAGGTGGCCAAGGAGCTGCGCCGTCTGGCCCGGGCCGAGGACAACATCAAGATCCTCACCCTGTGCGGTGGCGTTTCGCTGGGCCCGCAGATCGCCTCGCTGGAGCACGGCGCGCACATCATCGTCGGCACCCCGGGGCGCATCCAGCAGCACCTGGACAAAGGCACCCTGGTACTCGACGGCCTCAACACCCTGGTACTCGACGAAGCCGACCGCATGCTCGACATGGGCTTCTTCGACGCCATCGCCAGCATCATCGGCAAGACCCCGTCGCGCCGCCAGACCCTGCTGTTCTCGGCCACCTACCCGGCCGGCATCGAGCAATTGGCCAAGAACTTCATGCGCCAGCCGCAGCAGGTGAAGGTCGAAGCGCTGCACAGCGACAACCAGATCGAACAGCGTTTCATCGAGATCGACGCGCAGCAGCGCCTGGAAGCCGTGACCCGCGTGCTCGGCCACTACCGCCCGCAGTCCTGCGTGGCGTTCTGCTTCACCAAGCAGCAGTGCGAAGACGTCGTGGCCCACCTCACCGCCAAGGGCATCGTTGCCCAGGCGCTGCACGGCGACCTGGAGCAGCGCGACCGCGACCAGGTGCTGACCATGTTCGCCAACCGCAGCAGCTCGGTGCTGGTAGCCACCGACGTGGCCGCCCGCGGCCTGGACATCGATGGCCTGGACATGGTCATCAACGTCGAGCTGGCGCGTGACGCCGAGATCCACGTGCACCGCGTCGGCCGTACCGGCCGTGCCGGCGAGAAGGGCGTGGCGATCAGCCTGGTGGCCCCGGCCGAGGGCCACCGCGCCCAGGCCATCGAAGACCTGCAACAGCAGCCGCTGCGCTGGGAGCAGTTGGACAACCTGAAGAACAAAGGCGGCGAGCCACTGCTGCCGGCGATGACCACCCTGTGCATCGGCGCCGGGCGCAAGGACAAGCTGCGCCCGGGCGATATCCTCGGTGCGCTGACCGGCGATGCCGGCTTGCCGGGCAAGCAGGTGGGCAAGATCGCCATTTTCGACTTCGTGGCGTTCGTGGCCGTGGAGCGGGCAGTGGCCAAGCAGGCCATGCAGCGCCTGAACAGCGGCAAGATCAAGGGTCGCGCCCTGAAAGTCCGCATTATTTAAACCGATCAGCAGATCGCTCGTGGGAGCGGGCTTGCCCCGCGATGGCGTCAGCAGGGCCAACATCATTGCCTGCACCAGCGCATCGCGGGGCAAGCCCGCTCCCACGCTTCCCCCTACTTTGCCAAAGGTTCCAACCGTGCACTCCACCGACGTGATCATCCTCGGCGCCGGCGCCGCCGGCCTGATGTGCGCCCAGCTCACCGCCCGCCGTGGCCGTCGGGTGCTGCTGCTCGACCACGCCAACAAACCGGGCAAGAAGATCCTCATGTCCGGCGGCGGGCGCTGCAACTTCACCAACATGTACACCGAGCCTGCCAACTTCCTCTCGCACAACCCGCATTTCTGCAAGTCGGCGCTGGCCCGCTACACCCAGTGGGACTTCATCGAACTGGTGTGCAAGCACGGCGTGCCGTACCACGAGAAGAAGCTCGGCCAGCTGTTCTGCGACAACAAGTCCAGCGACATCCTCGACATGCTGCTGGCCGAGTGCGACGCGGCCGGCGCCGAACTGCGCATGAACACCAGCATCGAACAGATCGAGAAAACCGAAGGCGGCTACCGCCTGCAGACCAGCGCCGGCCCGTTCGCCTGCCAGTCGCTGGTGATCGCCACCGGCGGCCTGTCGATCCCGACATTGGGCGCCACCGGTTTCGGCTACCAGGTCGCGCGCCAGTTCGGCCACCAACTGCTGCCGACCCGCGCCGGCCTGGTGCCGTTCACCATCACCGAGCCCCAGCTCAAGGCACTGTGCACCGAGCTGTCCGGCACCTCGCTGGACTGCACCGCCAGTTGCAACGGCACAAGCTTCCGGGAAAACCTGCTGTTCACCCACCGCGGCCTGAGCGGCCCGGCGATCCTGCAGATTTCGTCGTTCTGGGAGGCCGGCGACACCGTCGAGATCAACCTGCTGCCCGACCGCGATGCCCTGGAGTGGCTGCAGGGCCAGCAAGTCGAGCGCCCCAACAGCGAGCTGAAGACCGTGCTGGGCGAGGTGTTCACCCGCAAGCTGGCCAACCTGCTGGCCGAGCAGTGGTTCGAATCCAAGCCGCTGAAGCAGTACACCCCGGCAGAGTTGGCGCAGATCGCCGGCAAACTGGCGGCCTGGCAGGTGGTGCCGGCGGGCACCGAGGGCTATCGCACTGCCGAGGTGACCCTGGGCGGCGTGGATACCCGCGAGGTGTCGTCCAAGACCATGGAATCGCTGAAGAGCCCCGGGCTGTACTTCATCGGCGAGGTGCTGGACGTGAGCGGGCACCTGGGTGGTTTCAACTTCCAGTGGGCCTGGGCTTCGGCCAACGCTGCGGCGCAGTTCGTGTAGAGTAGAATCCATTCAGCAGCACGGAACGCTTCTTGCTGGTCTGTGTTGTGACGGGTGCAAAACCATCGCGGGGCAAGCCCGCTCCCACAAAGGCCTCCTGTGTCTCGTGGGAGCGGGCTTGCCCCGCGATGAGGCCCCCAAGGTTCTAGTCCGCAAACTGCCCAGCAGGCCATCATGTCATCGAGCTCGTTCCGCCATTCATTGCGTCGCCTGTGGGGCCAAGACAAGTTCAGCTACGCCATTCGTGTGACCATCGCCCTCACCGGCAGCATGGCCTGGTGCTGGTACCAGAACGAGATGAGCCTGCTCATCCCGCTGTTCCTCGGCATCATCGCCAGCGCGCTGGCCGAGACCGATGACGGTTGGCAGGGCCGCCTCAGCGCCCTGCTGGTCACCCTCGGCTGTTTTGCCATCGCCGCCCTGTCGGTGGAGCTGCTGTTCCCCTACCCCTGGATCTTCGCCATCGCCCTGGCCCTGGCCGCCTTCGGCCTGACCATGCTCGGCGCACTGGGCGAGCGCTACGGGGCGATCGCTTCGGCGACCTTGATCCTGTCGGTGTACACAATGATCGGCGTGGACCAGCGCGGCGGCGAGGTCAATGACTTCTGGCACGAGCCGCTGCTGCTGGTGACCGGCGCCGCCTGGTACGGGCTGCTGTCGGTGCTGTGGCAGGCGCTGTTTTCCAACCAGCCGGTGCAACAGAGCCTGGCCAAGCTGTTCTATGAACTGGGCAGCTACCTCAAGCTCAAGGCCAGCCTGTTCGAGCCGATCCGCGGCCTAGACGTCGAGGCCACGCGCCTGGAACTGGCCAAGCAGAACGGCAAGGTGGTGGCCGCGCTCAACGCCGCCAAGGAAATCATCCTGCACCGAGTCAGCAACAGTCAGCCCAATTCCAAGGTCAGCCGCTACCTCAAGCTGTACTTCCTGGCCCAGGACCTGCACGAGCGGGTCAGCGCCTCGCACTACCCCTACAACGCCCTCAACGAGGCGTTCTTCCACAGCGACGTGATGTTCCGTTGCCAGCGCCTGCTGCGCAAACAGGGTGCCTCCTGCCAGGAGCTGGCACGCTCGATCCGCCTGCGCCAGCCGTTCGTGCTCGCCAGCGGCTACCCCGAAGCGCTGGAAGACCTGAATGCTTCGCTGGAGCACCTGCGCGAACAGAACAACCCGGCCTGGCGCGGGCTGCTGCGCTCGCTGCGGGCCCTGGCCGCCAACCTGGCCACGCTGGACCGCCTGCTGGGCGCCGCGAGCAACCCGGACAGCCTGGCAGACGCCAGCGACAGCAGCCTGCTCGACCGCTCGCCGCGCAACCTGAAGGATGTATGGCAGCGCTTGCGCACCCAGCTGACCCCCACCTCGCTGCTGTTCCGCCATGCCCTGCGCCTGTCGCTGGCACTGTCGGTGGGCTACGGCATGGTGCACCTGATCCACCCGACCCAGGGCTACTGGATCATCCTCACCACCCTGTTCGTCTGTCAGCCCAACTACGGGGCGACCCGGCGCAAGCTGGGCCAGCGGATGCTCGGCACCGCCATCGGCCTGACCGTGGGCTGGGCGCTGTTCGACCTGTTCCCCAACCCGCTGATGCAGTCGGCCTTCGCCGTGGTCGCCGGGGTGGTGTTCTTCGTCAACCGCACCACCCGCTACACCCTGGCCACGGCGGCGATCACCCTGATGGTGCTGTTCTGCTTCAACCAGACCGGCGATGGCTATGGGCTGTTCCTGCCGCGCCTGTTCGATACCCTGGTCGGCAGCCTGATCGCCATCCTCGCGGTGTTCCTGTTCCTGCCCGACTGGCAGGGCCGCCGGCTGAACAAGGTGCTGGGCAATACCCTGGCCTGCGCCAGCCAGTACCTGCGCCAGATCATGCAGCAGTATGCCCACGGCAAGCGCGACGACCTGGCCTACCGCCTGGCCCGGCGCAACGCGCACAACGCCGACGCCGCGCTGTCCACCACCCTGGCCAACATGCTCATGGAGCCCGGGCATTTCCGTAAGGAAGCGGATGTCGGCTTCCGCTTTTTGGTGCTGTCGCACACCCTGCTCAGTTATCTCTCAGGGCTTGGGGCACACCGCGACACCGCGTTGCCGGCCGAGGTCCATGAACAGCTGATCGAGGGTGCAGGCCAGACCTTGGCCGCCAGCCTCGACGAAATCGCCAACGGCCTGGCCGCGCGCCTGCCGGTGGCGATCCACAGTGACGCGGAAGAGGCCCTGGCCAATGCGCTGGAGCAGATGCCCGAGGATCTGGACGAGCACCAGCGCCTGGTGCAGACCCAACTGGCGCTGATCTGCCGTCAATTGGGGCCGCTGCGCACGTTGGCGGGGCACCTGATCAAGGAAGGTGAGCCGGGCTGATTGCGTGGTTACCTGTACTGGCCCTATCGCCGGCAAGCCGGCTCCCACATGGATCGCGCCGATTTCGCGGCAAGCATCGTACCTGTGGGAGCCGGCTTGCCGGCGATAGGGCCAACGCAGATCAGAAACCGTGCTGGCGCAACAACCGGGCGTAGCTGCCATCGGCCTTCATCGCCGCGATGGCCTTCTCGAACCGTGCCACCACCTGCCCGTGCTCCGGGTGCTTGAGGCTGACCAGGATGTGCAGGCTGTTCTCGCTCAGCGGCGGGTCGACGAAGCTCACCCCATCGCGCACCTGCTGCGGTTCGCGCTGCAGGTTGTAACGCGCCACGTACTCGTCCTCCACCGTCAGGTTGACCCGCCCGGCCGCGAGCATCCGCACCGCCGACGAGAAACTGCGCACCGGCACTTTGTTCAGACGCTCGTCGCTGTCGAAGCCCGGTGAGTAGGCATAGTCGCGCACCACGGCGATGGTGTAGGGATAGAGGTCGGCCTGACGCGTGAACACGAAGCCTTCGCCCTGGCGCTGGAGCAGGCGGATACGGTTGATGAGGTAGGGGCCGGAGAACTCGCCGATGCGCGTGCGCTCATCGTTGTACCAGGCGTTGACCAGTACGTCGTAACGCCCCTCGCCAATGCCCATGAGGGCCCTGGCCCAGGGCACTTCCTCGAACGAAGTGGCGAAACCTGCCCGGTTCAGCGCCGTGGTGACGATGCTGGTGGCCAGGCCACCGCCGGGCATGGCGGCATCGGTAAAGGGCGGCCAGCTGTCGGCCACCAATCGCAGTTTCTCCTGGGCGGCTGCCGGCATCGCGCACAACAAACCCAGTATTCCAAGAACGCAAAGCAGTGGCCGCATGCTCAAATCCTTTCGCAGTTGGGGGCCCCACGCTGAAGATGGCGATCTCTACTCACAACAGAGCCTGCAGATTACACAAGCCGCATGCCGGCGACAGCGGACAATAATGTCATTTAGCCTCTATTTTGGCCGAACGACATCTGACGTGATTTGCAGCAAAGCCAGGCTCGTGCGCAGCGGCCGGATTTGCGATGATCGAGCGCCATTACAAGGAGCTCATACCCATGTCCATCGAGTGGATTTGCAAACACCACAGCGACCTCGGCAAGGAACAGCTCTACGCCGTCCTGCAACTGCGTACGGCAGTGTTCGTGGTCGAGCAGCGCTGTGCCTACCAGGAAGTCGACGGGCAGGACCTGAGCGGCGACACCCTGCACCTGATGGGTTGGCAGGACGACAAGCTGGTGGCGTATCTGCGCCTGCTCGACCCGCAATCACAGGGTGGCGACGTGGTCATCGGGCGGGTGGTGACGGCAGCCGACGCACGGGGTGGCGGCCTGGGCCATCAGTTGCTGCTCAAGGGGCTGGAGTGTGCCGAACATTGCTGGGCGGGGACGCCGGTGTACCTGTCGGCGCAGGCGCATTTGCAGGGGTACTACGCTCGGCATGGTTTCGTGGCGGTAGGCGAGGAATATCTGGAAGACGACATTCCCCATATCGGCATGCGCAAGGGCTGAAGCCGCCGGTGGGCGCGCCAGATCTTTAAAGTGTGAGCAAGGCAGTTGCTCCCACCTGACAGCGCCGAACTCAAGACCTGCACTCTGCCTGTGGGAGCGGGTTTACCCGCGAAGATGACACCTCGGTGCCTGGCACGGGCTATGCCCGTGTTCGCGGGTGAACCCGCTCCCACAGTGATCGCGCAACGGTTTGAATAGCGAGCAAGACAATTGCTCTCACCAGGACCGCGCAGAGATCACGGATAACCCAGCACATCCCTGATCTGGCGCAGATGCTGGATGATCCACTGCTTGTCGATCGCCCCCCAGTCACGGATGCGGTAATGCCCGGCATGGTTGCGGGCGCCGCTCTGCTGCTCGAACTCACAGACGATGTCCAGGTCGGCCAGCGCAGCGATGGTGTCCTGGGCGGTGCGCCGGGGCATGCCGGTGGCCTCCATCAGCGCCGGCACACTGGTGGCGGTCTGGCTGTCGATCAGCCAGGCCACGTACAGGCGGCGGTAGAAACTGCTGCGGGTCTTGCTCACTTCCGTGCTCATCTGGTGCTTGTCCCTCAGGTGTTGCCCGGCAGCTCCCGATAGGTCAGGTAGACGCGCAGGTCGAATTCCAGTTGGTGGTAGTCCGGCTCCATGTGCTGACAGAGCTGGTAGAAGGCCTTGCTGTGGTCGCGCTCCTTCAGGTGCGCCAGTTCGTGCACCACGATCATGCGCAGAAACTGCGGCGCCGCCTCCTTGAACAGCGAGGCGATGCGGATCTCTTTCTTGGCCTTGAGCTTGCCGCCCTGTACCCGCGACACCGCGGTATTCAAGCCGAGGGCGCGATGGGTCAGGTCCAGGCGGTTGTCGAACAGCACCTTGTCCAGCGGCGGCGCGCTGCGCAGGTATTCCTGCTTGAGATCCTGGGCGTAGCCGTACAACGCCTTGTCATTCTGTACCGTATGCCGCTCGGCATAGCGTTGGTCCAGGTAGGCACCCAGGCGGCCGCTGGCGATCAGCTGACGCACCTGGTCTTGTAGATGCGGCGGGTAGGCTTGCAGGTAGCGTAAGGCGGTCATCAGGGTGCAGATCGGGGTAAGGAGCGCCGAGTTTACCAATCACTCGCCCCAAGGGAATACCGCCGGGAAGTCGCCGGCATCGGCGGCGGTCATCGGCCTTGCAACAAGGAACCCCTGCACGTAGGCACAACCCGCGCCCTTGAGCCATTGCGCCTGCGCCTGCGTTTCCACGCCTTCGGCAATCACGGTGATGCCATAGGCCGCGCACAGTTCGATGACACTGCGCACCAGTGCGATGTCGGCCGCCGAATCCGGCAGCCGCGCCACCAGGTGACGGTCGAGCTTGAGGGTATCGATGGGCAGGTCGCGCAGCATGCGCAGCGAGCAGTCACCCGCACCGAAGTCGTCCAGCGCCACGCGGATGCCCATCTCGCGCAGCCGATTCACCTGCTTCACCGCCGCGTCGATGTTGTACATCAGCGAGGTCTCGGCCACCTCGACCTCCAACTGGGCAGGCAACAGGGCATATTCGTCGATTACCCGCGCCAGTTCGTCGGCAAGGCCCGGCATGGCGAACTGGGCTCGGCTCAGGCTGATGCTCAGTACCAACCGGGCCCCGAAGCGCGCCCCCCATTCCTTGCGCTGGGCAGCGCCCTTGCGGTAAATCCAGCTGGCCAGGCGATTGATCAGTCGCGCTTCTTCCAGCAAGGGGATGAACAACCCCGGCGGCACATCGCCGACACTTGGGTGCTTCCAACGCAGCAAGGCTTCGAAGCCGCGCAAATGGCCATCGCCGAAAGCCACCTGAGGTTGATAGACCAGGTTGAAGTCGTTCTGCTCGATGGCCGCGCGCACGCTATCTTCGAGCATCAGCCGCGAGCGCGCCCGGCCATTGAGCTCCTGGTCATAGAAACGGTACTGCTGGCGCCCGGCCTGCTTGGCGGCGTACATCGCAGCATCCGCCGCGCGCAGCAAGCCCTCGACGCTGGAACCGCAATCGGGGTAGGTGGCAATGCCGATGCTCACCCCCAGGCTGACCTCCAGCCCGTCCACTTCCTGCAGGCCCGACAGGCGCTCCAGCAGTTTCTCGGCAAAGCGCCCGGCCTGCTCCGGGTACGGCAGCCCGTCGAACAGCGCGGTGAACTCATCACCGCCCATGCGCGCCAGCAGCGCTTCGTTACCCAGGCAATCCTTGAGCTGCTCGCCCACCCAGCGCAGCACCTTGTCGCCGGCCTCGTGACCAAGCAGGTCGTTGATCCGCTTGAAACCGTCCAGGTCCATGTACATCAGGGCGCGGGCCTTGTCCGAGCGTTCGTTGCGCAGCAACGCGCCTTCGGCGGCCTGGTAGAAGCCACGACGGTTGAGCAGCCCGGTCAACGGGTCAGTCACCGCTTGGTACTCCAGCTGTTGATGCAGGCTGCGCACCACCGACATGTCCAGCACCGTCACCACCATGGCCCGCTGCTCGACGGGCAACGGCGCGCAGGACAGCGCCACCGGCACAAGCTGGCCGGAGACGGTGCGCAATTGAGCGTCATGCACGCGGAAGATCTGCCTACCCAGATACGCCTGGTAGAAGTCCGACTCGCGCCACAGGCTGGCGCAAGGCAACTGGATCAAGTCCAGCACGTGGGCGCCCTGCAAGGTGTCCACTGGTGCATTGAGCAGCCGCGAGATGGCGGGGTTGGCGAAGCCGATAGTGCCCGCCTCGTCGACCACCAGGATGCCCTCGGCAGCGTTTTCCAGGATCGAGGCGTTGAAGGCCCGTGCCGACTCCAGTTCGCGGGTCAGGCGCTGCAGCATGCGGCGGTTGCGCTGCTGGTCCAGCTGGGCCTGCACCTTGGGTTTGAGGATTTGTGGGTCGAAGGGTTTGAACAGGTAGTCCACCGCGCCACTGGCATAACCCTTGAGTACAGCGGCGTCGGACTGCTCGTTGGCGGTAAGGAAAATAATCGGGGTCAGCCGCGTGCGCTGGCTGCCGCGCATCAGCCGGGCGACCTCGAAGCCGTCCATCTCGGGCATCTGCACGTCGAGCAAGACCAGGTCGACTTCGTGTTCGAGCAGCGCGCTCAGGGCTTCCATCCCCGAACTGGCGGTCAACACCTGCCAATCCTGACGGGCCAGCAACGCCCGCATGCTGATGAGATTCTCCGGATAGTCGTCTACGACCAGTAGCACCGACCGGCTGTCCGGAGGTTGTGTGTGAGCGACATCCATGCTGCTTCCCATGTTAAGACCGACCCTGGCCCGCTATTGGATCCGATCTTTACTCTAGACAGGGCGACCGAAGACGCAACGCGGGTAGATGGCTAAGCGCCATCGAATTTGATGTTAGCCGACTAACGGTATGGCTGCGGGTTATGTGGGGATAATCCTCATCTGTCGCTGGATTGTTACAGGCATAAAAAAACCCGCATCTCTGCGGGTTTCTTCAAGCAACTACCAACGGATCAGTTGACCTTGGCAGCCAGCTCGCCTTTCAGGTAACGCTGGAACATGCCTTCCAGGGAGATCGGCTTGATCTTCGAGGCATTGCCGGCGGTGCCGAAGGCTTCGTAGCGGGCGATGCACACGTCACGCATGGCCTTGACGGTTTCACCGAAGAACTTGCGTGGGTCGAACTCGCTCGGGTTCTGCGCCATCAGGCGACGCATGGCGCCGGTGGAGGCCAGGCGCAGGTCGGTGTCGATGTTGACCTTGCGCACGCCGTGCTTGATGCCTTCAACGATTTCTTCGACCGGTACGCCGTAGGTCTCTTTGATGTCGCCGCCGTACTGGTTGATGATCGCCAGCCACTCTTGCGGTACCGAAGAGGAACCGTGCATCACCAGGTGGGTGTTGGGGATGCGCTTGTGGATTTCCTTGATGCGGTCGATCGCCAGCACGTCGCCGGTAGGCGGCTTGGTGAACTTGTAGGCGCCGTGGCTGGTGCCGATGGCGATGGCCAGGGCATCGACCTGGGTCTTCTTGACGAAGTCGGCCGCTTCTTCAGGGTCGGTCAGCATCTGGCTGTGATCGAGCACGCCTTCGGCGCCGATGCCGTCTTCTTCACCGGCCATGCCGGTTTCCAGCGAACCCAGGCAGCCCAGCTCGCCTTCAACCGAAACGCCGCAGGCGTGGGCCATGGCAACGGTCTGCTGGGTAACACGGACGTTGTACTCGTAATCGGTCGGGGTCTTGCCGTCTTCACCGAGCGAGCCGTCCATCATGACCGAGCTGAAGCCCAGCTGGATGGAGCGCTGGCACACGTCAGGGCTGGTGCCGTGGTCCTGGTGCATGCACACCGGAATGTGCGGGAACTCTTCGATGGCCGCCAGGATCAGGTGGCGCAGGAAGGGAGCACCGGCGTATTTGCGGGCACCGGCGGAGGCCTGGACGATGACCGGAGAGTCGGTCTTGTCGGCGGCTTCCATGATGGCGCGCATCTGCTCGAGGTTGTTGACGTTGAAAGCTGGGACGCCGTAACCGAACTCGGCGGCGTGGTCCAGCATCTGGCGCATGCTAATGAGTGCCATGGTGTATCTCTCTCCCGACAAGCGTCGTTTGTTTCGTGCAAGCCTGCCGCAGGGGCGGTTGCTGTTCAAGTAGTGTGGGCCACCGTGGCGGCCCGGCCAGTCACGGTGCCTTGCAGCCCCGCCCAATCAGATCGTTGGTCGCCACCCAGTACACCAGGCCTTCCTGGCCCTTGGTGTGGAAGGCCAGCACGCCATCGCTGTACAGCGCGCCCGAGGCGCCCGGCTCGGACTTGAGCCGGTAGACCTGGTCGCCGCCGCCAAGGCGCACGTCGACCGCATCCTGTTTCACATCGGCGAAGCGCCACAGCACCTCGGCCTGGCTGTCGCAGACCCAACGGGTCCAGTTGTCCGCCACCGGGGCGGGTGCCGGCTGCAACAGCGAGCAGCCTGCCAGGGTCGCCAGGGCCAGTGCGGCCAGAAGCGCTTTCATCCTAAAACCTCGTCATGGGCCCGCTGCGCGGCCCTTCGCGGGTAAACCCGCTCCCACAAGGTCAGTGCATGCCCTGTGGGAGCTGGATTACCCGCGAAGGGCTGCGCAGCAGCCCCTCTTCCAAGACCACGAAAGCCAGGCTTGGTTGCCTGCCGCCCGATCAAGGGCAGCCCGGCGCCTTGCGCTGGTGCTCGTCGTCATACTTTTCCAGGCCGTCCGGGCCCAGGCGCTTGTTGATCACCGGTACCGTCTCGGCCTGCCACTGGGACTGATAGCAGCCGCCCTTGTGGCTCTGCGACGGCTCGCCGTCCGCGCCCTTGTCGCTGGCGCAGGCGCCCAGCAGCAAGGCCACGATCATCACAGGCAATTGCTTGACCATCAGGTCGCTCCCTTTGCCAGGCGCCTTCGTGCTCAGGCCTTGGCCCGCTCTTCGAGAATCGCCACAGCCGGCAGCACCTTGCCCTCGACGAATTCGAGGAACGCGCCGCCACCGGTAGAAATGTAGGAGATATCCGCGCCGACACCATATTTGTCGATGGCGGCCAGGGTGTCGCCACCACCGGCGATGGAGAACGCGGCGCTGTCGGCGATGGCCTGGGCCAGCACCTTGGTGCCGTTGCCGAACTGGTCGAACTCGAACACACCGACCGGGCCGTTCCACAGGATGGTCTGCGACGACTTCAGCAGCTCGGCGAAGTTGGCCGCGGTCTGTGGGCCGATGTCGAGGATCATGTCGTCAGCCGCCACGTCGGCAATCGCCTTGACGGTTGCTTCGGCGCTTTCGGCGAATTCCTTGGCGACCACCACGTCGACCGGCAGCGGCACATTGACCTTGGCGGCGATAGCCTTGGCGGTATCGACCAGGTCGGCTTCGTACAGCGACTTGCCCACCGGATGACCGGCAGCGGCGAGGAAGGTGTTGGCGATGCCGCCGCCGACGATCAGCAGGTCGCACACGCTGCTCAGGCTGTTCAGCACGTCCAGCTTGGTCGACACCTTGGAGCCGGCGACGATGGCGGCCATTGGCTTGGCCGGGGCCTTCAGGGCCTTGCCCAAGGCGTCCAGCTCGGCGGCCAGCAGCGGGCCGGCAGCGGCGACCTTGGCGAACTTGGCGACGCCGTGGGTGGAGCCTTCGGCGCGGTGAGCAGTGCCGAAAGCGTCCATCACGAACACATCGCACAGGGCAGCGTACTGCTGCGCCAGCTCGTCGGCGTTCTTCTTCTCGCCCTTGTTGAAGCGCACGTTTTCGAACAGCACCAGGTCACCGGCCTGCACTTCGACACCGTCGAGGTAGTCGGCAACCAGCGGTACTTCGCGGCCCAGAGCCTTGCTCAGATAGTCGGCGACCGGCTTGAGGCTGTTCTCGGCCGAGAACTCGCCTTCGGTCGGGCGGCCCAGGTGCGAGCAGACCATTACCGCCGCGCCCTTCTCCAGGGCCAGCTTGATGGTCGGCAGCGCGGCCAGGATACGCGCATCGCTGGCAACCACACCGTCCTTCACAGGCACGTTGAGGTCTTCGCGGATCAGTACGCGCTTACCTTGCAGGTCGAGGTCGGTCATCTTCAACACGGTCATGAATGCAGTCCTTCAGGGCTGTTTGCTGCGGGTGGGGTGGACGACGTGCAGATAGTGTTCGGCAACGTCGAGCATACGGTTGGCGAACCCCCATTCGTTGTCGAACCAAGCCAGCAGGTTCACCAGGCGGGGGCCGGAAACGCGGGTCTGGCTGGCATCGACGATGGCCGAATGCGGGTCATGGTTGAAATCACAGCTGGCGTGGGGCAGCTCGGTGTAGGCCAGCAAGCCTTTGAGCGGGCCATCCAGGGCGGCCTCGCGCAGCACCCGGTTGACCTCGGCCGCGCTGGTGTCGCGGGCGGTCTGCAGGGTGATGTCCAGGCACGACACGTTGACGGTCGGCACGCGTACCGCTTTGGCCTGAATTCGCCCGGCAAGTTCCGGCAGCAGGCGTTCGATGCCGCGCGCAAGCCCGGTGGACACCGGGATCACCGACTGGAACGCCGAACGGGTGCGGCGCAGGTCTTCGTGGTGATAGGCGTCGATCACCGGCTGGTCGTTCATCGCCGAGTGAATCGTGGTGATCTGCACATACTCGATGCCGAAGGCCTGGTCCAGCACCCGCAGCAGCGGCACGCCGCAGTTGGTGGTACAGGAGGCGTTCGACACCAGCAGCTCACTGCCGGTCAGGCAATCCTGATTCACCCCAAAGACCACCGTGGCATCGACGTCGGCCTCGCTGGCCATGGGCTGCGAGAACAGCACGCGCGGCGCACCGGCATCGAGGAAGCGCTGGCCGTCGGCGCGGGTGTTGTAGGCGCCGGTGCACTCGAGCACCAGGTCGATGCCCAGGGCGCCCCAGTCGATGCCTTCGGGGGTGGCACTGCGCAGCACTTTCACGCAGTCGCCATTGATATGCAGACAGTCGCCATCGACCTTCACCTCACCGGGGAAACGCCCGTGGGTGGAGTCGAAGCGAGTCAGGTATTCCAGGCTGGCCTGGTCGGCCAGGTCGTTCAGTGCAACGATCTCGAAACCGGCCTTCGCCCCACGCTCGAACAGTGCGCGCAGGACACAGCGGCCGATGCGGCCGTAACCGTTGAGTGCAACTTTGTAGGGACGCGGGTGGGGCATTCGATACTCACGTGGCAAGTGCGTTGAACGACCATCGCGGGGCAAGCCCGCTCCCACAAGGCACCGGGATGCCTTGTGGGAGCGGGCTTGCCCCGCGATCAGGTGGGAGGCACATGGCCTCCCGGATACATCAGTCTTCCAGCAGCTCTTCAGCGGTACCCAGGATGTTGTCCAGGGTGAAGCCGAATTCTTCGAACAGCGCGGCAGCCGGCGCCGACTCACCGTAGGTGGTCATGCCGATGACGCGGCCTTCGAGGCCGACGTACTTGTACCAGAAGTCCGCGTGAGCAGCTTCGATGGCGATACGCGCGCCCACTTGCAGCGGCAGTACCGACTGCTTGTAGGCAGCGTCCTGGGCGTCGAACACGCTGGTGCTCGGCATCGACACCACGCGGACCTTGCGGCCCTGCTCGCTCAGCTTGTCGAACGCCTGAACAGCCAGGCCCACTTCGGAACCGGTGGCGATCAGGATCAGCTCAGGCTCGCCGGCGCAGTCCTTGAGCACGTAACCGCCACGGGCGATGTCGGCGATCTGCTGGGCGTCGCGGTTCTGGTGCTGCAGGTTCTGGCGCGAGAAGATCAGCGCCGACGGGCCGTCCTTGCGCTCCAGGGCGCACTTCCAGGACACCGCGGATTCGACCGCGTCGGCAGGGCGCCAGGTGTCCAGGTTCGGCGTGCTGCGCAGGCTGGTCAGCTGCTCGATCGGCTGGTGAGTCGGGCCGTCTTCGCCCAGGCCGATGGAGTCGTGGGTGTAGACGTGGATCACCCGCTGCTTCATCAGTGCCGACATGCGCACGGCGTTGCGGGCGTACTCCATGAACATCAGGAAGGTGGCGCCGTAAGGGACCAGGCCGCCGTGCAGGGCAACGCCGTTCATGATCGCGGTCATGCCGAATTCGCGCACGCCGTAATACATGTAGTTGCCGCTGGCATCTTCAGCGCTGACGCCCTTGCAACCCTTCCACAGGGTCAGGTTGGAACCGGCCAGGTCAGCCGAACCACCGAGGAACTCTGGCAGCAGCGGGCCGAACGCATTGAGGGTGTTCTGGCTGGCTTTACGGCTGGCGATGGTTTCGCCCTTGGCCGCGACTTCGGCGATGTAGGCAGCCGCTTTCTCGGCGAAGTCCGCCGGCAGCTCGCCGCTCAGGCGACGCTTGAGCTCGCTGGCCAGTTCAGGGAAGGCGCCGGCGTAGGCAGCGAAGCGCTGGTCCCACTCGGCTTCGACCTTGGCGCCCTGGGCCTTGGCATCCCACTCGGCGTAGATGTCGGCGGGGATTTCGAACGGGCCGTGGTTCCAGTTCAGTTCCTTGCGGGCCAGGGCGATTTCGTCGTTGCCCAGCGGTGCGCCGTGGCAGTCTTCCTTGCCCTGCTTGTTCGGCGAGCCGAAGCCGATGATGGTCTTGCAGCAGATCAGGGTCGGACGCTCGCTCTTGCGTGCGGTGTCGATCGCGGTGCGGATCTCGTCGGCGTCATGGCCGTCGACGTTGCGGATCACCAGCCAGCCGTAGGACTCGAAGCGCTTCGGCGTGTCGTCGGTGAACCAGCCTTCCACTTCGCCGTCGATGGAGATGCCGTTGTCGTCATAGAAGGCAACCAGCTTGTTCAGGCCCAGGGTGCCGGCCAGCGAGGCGACTTCGTGGGAGATACCTTCCATCATGCAGCCGTCGCCGAGGAACACGTAGGTGTTGTGGTCGACGATGTTGTGGCCTTCACGGTTGAACTGGGCGCCCAGCACTTTTTCCGCCAGGGCGAAGCCCACGGCGTTGGCCAGGCCCTGGCCCAGCGGGCCGGTGGTGGTTTCGACGCCAGGGGTGTAACCGAACTCCGGGTGGCCCGGGGTGCGGCTGTGCAGCTGACGGAACGCCTTGAGGTCGTCGATGGTGACGTCGTAGCCGGTCAGGTGCAGCAGCGAATAGATGAGCATCGAGCCGTGGCCGTTGGACAGCACGAAGCGGTCACGGTCGGCGAAGTTCGGGTTGCTCGGGTTGTGCTTCAGGTAGTCGCGCCAAAGCACTTCGGCGATATCCGCCATGCCCATGGGGGCACCTGGGTGGCCGCTGTTGGCCTTTTGCACGGCATCCATGCTGAGGGCACGAATGGCGTTGGCACGTTCACGACGGCTGGGCATCGCTGAGTCTCCTGGGGCTTGAATAGATAGTGAAACGAAAAAAGGCGGCCATTTTCGCCCACTGGGGGTGCCGGGGGCAATGACGGATGGTCGCAGTCGGGCATTTTTCCTGTGTTTGGCTGGGTATTCAGGTGAAAACAGCGGGAACCGTGTGGACTTCTTCGCGGGTAAACCCGCTCCCACAGGTAACGCGCTGGCCTGTGGGAGCGGGTTTACCCGCGAAGAAGCCCACGCCTCTCTCCGCCCATCAGCCAATATCAAAACTTTTTGATATTGCTATTGCGACGACAGCATCGCCTGTCTAGACTCGCGCCCCATGAATCTTCATGCGCCCATTCCCGTTCAACGCAGCGACACGCTGGCCGCCTTGTGCAAGGCCAGCGGCGATCCGTTGCGCCTGAACGTGCTGCGCGCACTGGCCAACGACTCGTTCGGCGTGCTGGAACTGGCGCAGATCTTCGACATCGGCCAATCCGGCATGAGCCACCACCTCAAGGTGCTGGCCCAGGCCGAGCTGGTGGCGACCCGCCGCGAAGGCAACGCGATCTTCTACCGCCGCGCGCTGCCCGGCGGGCGCCTGCATGCCGCCCTGCTCGACGAGGTCGATGAACTGGCCCTGGCGCAGGACGTGCAGACCCGCATCGCCCAGGTCCAGCAACGCCGTGCTGCCACCAGCCAGGATTTCTTCCTGCGCGTGGAAGAGAAGTTTCGCGCCCAGCAAGACCTGATCGCCGGCCTGCCGCAGTACCGCGAAAGCCTGCTGACGCTGCTCGACAAGCTGAGCTTCGCGCCCACCGCCAGCGCGCTGGAAGTCGGCCCCGGCGATGGCGGTTTCCTGCCGGACCTGGCGCAGCGCTTCGCTCAGGTCACGGCCATGGACAACAGCCCGACCATGCTCGACCTGGCCCGTCAGGTCTGCGAGCGCGACGGGTTGAGTAACGTAAACCTGCAGTTGGCCGATGCACTGGGTGCAACGGATGTGGAAGCCGACTGCGTTGTGCTGAACATGGTCCTGCACCATTTCAGCGACCCGGCCCTGGCCCTGCGCCTGCTGGCCAAACGGGTGAAGGCGGGCGGCAGCCTGCTGGTCACCGAGCTGTGCAGCCATGACCAGGGGTGGGCGCGCGATGCCTGCGGCGATCTCTGGCTTGGTTTCGAGCAGGATGACCTGGCCCGTTGGGCCAATGCGGCGGGGCTGACCCACGGGGACAGCCTCTACGTTGGCTTGCGTAACGGTTTCCAGATCCAGGTCCGGCATTTCCAGCGGGCCGCTGGCGACACACACATCGGTACATTTTAGGAACCCCTCGAGATGAGCGAATACTCCCTTTTCACTTCCGAGTCCGTGTCCGAAGGGCATCCGGACAAGATCGCCGACCAGATCTCCGACGCAGTGCTGGATGCCATCATCACCCAGGACAAGTTCGCCCGCGTCGCGTGTGAAACCCTGGTCAAGACCGGTGTCGCCATCATCGCCGGCGAAGTCACCACTTCGGCCTGGGTCGACCTGGAAGACATCGTGCGCAAGGTCATCGTCGACATCGGCTACAACAGCTCCGACGTCGGCTTCGATGGCGCCACCTGCGCCGTGATGAACATCATCGGCAAGCAGTCGGTGGACATCGCCCAGGGCGTTGACCGCAGCAAGCCGGAAGACCAGGGTGCCGGCGACCAGGGCCTGATGTTCGGCTATGCCAGCAACGAAACCGACGTGCTGATGCCAGCACCGATCTGCTTCTCGCACCGTCTGGTCGAGCGCCAGGCCGAAGCGCGCAAGTCCGGCCTGCTGCCGTGGCTGCGCCCCGATGCCAAGTCGCAGGTCACCTGCCGCTATGAAAACGGCAAGGTCGTCGGCATCGACGCCGTGGTCCTGTCCACCCAGCACAACCCTGAAGTGTCGCAAAAAGACCTGCAGGAAGCGGTGATGGAGCTGATCGTCAAGCACACCCTGCCAGCCGAGCTGCTGCACAAGGGCACCCAGTTCCACATCAACCCGACCGGCCAGTTCATCATCGGTGGCCCGGTGGGCGACTGCGGCCTGACCGGCCGCAAGATCATCGTCGACTCCTACGGCGGCATGGCCCGCCACGGCGGTGGCGCGTTCTCCGGCAAGGACCCGTCCAAGGTCGACCGCTCGGCCGCCTACGCTGGCCGCTACGTGGCCAAGAACATCGTCGCCGCAGGCCTGGCCGAGCGTTGCGAGATCCAGGTCTCCTACGCCATCGGCGTGGCCCAGCCGACCTCGATCTCGCTGAACACCTTCGGTACCGGCAAGATCTCCGACGACAAGATCGTCCAGCTGGTGCGCGAGTGCTTCGACCTGCGCCCGTACGCCATCACCACCATGCTCGACCTGCTGCACCCGATGTACCAGGAAACCGCTGCCTACGGTCACTTCGGCCGTACCCCGCAGCAGAAGACCGTCGGCGACGACACCTTCACCACCTTCACCTGGGAGCGCACCGACCGCGCCGGCGCCCTGCGCGCCGCTGCCGGCCTGTAAACCTCCTACGGCGGTACAGGAAGGCCCCTGCCGAGTGATCGGCAGGGGCCTTTTTCATGAAATACCGCCTGACAATCCGACGCGCCGCGGCTGCCCAGCCGCGCCTAGGCTGAGCATTCCCTTTCGCCACGCAAGGATGCCGGCCATGTCGCTCAGGATGTTGTTTGTTCTGCTGTACGCCTACCTCGCCCCGGCCAATGCCGAGCCCTGCCCCGACTGGAACACAACGCGCGCCCGTACTGAAGTCGCCCACCTGCGCCAGACCTTGGCCCACTGGGACGACCACTATCACCGCCAGGGCATTGCCCTTGTGGCGGACGAGCTCTATGACCAGAGCCGCCAGCAACTACTGACCCTGCAAACCTGTTTCAACCTGCCAGGCAGTGACAACCCGCTGGCCAGCGCACGCGGTCCGATCCCCCATCCTGTGCCGCATATCGGCGTCGACAAGCTGGCCGACGAGCAGGCTGTGCACAACTGGTTATTGGGCAAGAAAGACGTATGGATACAACCCAAGATCGATGGCGTGGCCGTGTCGCTGATCTTTCGCCAGGGCCGGTTAAGCCAGCTGCTCAGCCGCGGCGATGGCACCCAGGGGCATGACTGGAGCCGGCACATCCCCCGTTTGAACGGTGTCCTGCACGAGCTGCCACAGCCGCTGGACACGGTATTCCAGGGCGAGCTGTACTGGCGCCTCGAAGGCCATGTGCAGGCCGAGGCCGGCAGCGCCAACGCGCGCGGCATCGTTGCCGGGCTGCTGGCGCGCAAACAACTGAGCGATGTGCAGGGCGCCGGTATCGGCCTGTTCGTCTGGGACTGGCCGACTGGCCCGGACACCCAGGCCGAACGCCTGGCGCAGCTCGCAACGCTGGGGTTTGCCGACAGCCTGCGCCACAGCGTGGCGATCAGCACCTTTGAGGAGGCCGCACACTGGCGCCAGCACTGGTATCGCACTGCCCTGCCCTTCGCCACCGATGGCGTGATCCTGCGCCAGGACAGCCGGCCACCGGCCGAGCGCTGGCAAGCCCGCACGCCCTACTGGATCGCCGCCTGGAAGTACCCGTTCAGGCAGGCGCTGGCACAGGTACGCGGGGTGCATTTTCGCATCGGCCGCACCGGGCGCATCACCCCGCTGCTGCAGCTCGAACCGCTGCGCCTGGATGACCGGCAAATCAGCCAGCTCAGCCTGGGCTCGCTGACGCGCTGGCAGCAACTGGACATTCGCCCGGGCGACCAAGTGGCGGTGAGCCTGGCGGGCCTGACCATTCCACGCCTGGACAGCGTGGTGCACCGCAGCCCTCAGCGAACACCGGTAATCGCGCCAGACCCGGCCGAGCACCACGCACTGAGCTGCTGGCAGGCCAGCGAGCGTTGCCAGCAACAGTTTCTTGCCCGGCTGGCCTGGCTCAGCGGCAAGCAGGGGCTGAACATGCCTGGCACGGGGCCCGGCACCTGGCAGCGGCTGATCGACAGCGGGCGACTCACGACCCTGGCCGACTGGCTGGACCTCGACCGCGACACCCTGGCGACCCTGCCCGGCATTGCCCAGGCCCGCGCCGATCACTTGCAACACGCCTTCGCCCAAGCCCGCCAGCAGCCGTTCGAACGGTGGCTACGCGCCCTCGGCGTACCCGCCCCGGCCGCCCTCAAGCTTGGGCACGACTGGTCCACCCTGGCCTCCAGAAACATTGAGCAATGGCTTGCCGAGCCAGGCATCGGCCCTGGTCGGGCCACGCAATTGCGTGGCTTTTTCAACCATGAGCAGGTACAGGCCCTGGCCCTGCAACTGCGACAACATGCAATCGAGGGTTTCTAAATTTCGCTGTTCAGGGCAGCATTCCGCTTTCTGCTGCCCTGCCCCGAATGGAGCCCTTGATGAAACTGCTTTCGTCCCTCGCCCTGACCACCCTGCTGGGTTTCGTCGCCAGCCCGCTGATGGCTGCCGAAGAGCAGCCGGCGCTGACTGGATGCGCGGCCAAGCGTCAGGCCATCAGCGAACAGATCGAACAAGCCCGCGCCCATGACAACAAAGAGCAACTGGCCGGGCTGGAAACGGCCCTGGGCGAAGTGACCGAACACTGCACCGATGCCGGCCTGCGCAAGGAGCGCGAGCAGAAGGTGCTCGACGCCCGTCACGAAGTGAACCAGCGCACTAAAGACCTGGACAAAGCCATGAAGAAAGGCGACGCGGAGAAGATCAACAAGCGCAAGGACAAGCTCGCCGAGGCGAAGAAGGAACTGCAGGAAGCGGTGGACGAGCTGGAGCGCTAGCCGACCCGTCTCATGCAGGCACGAAGCGTTGTGGGAGCGGGCTTGCCCCGCGATGAGGCCATCGCGGGGCAAGCCCGCTCCCACAATGCCCCATGCTCATCTCAATGATTACGAAACTCGGTATGACAGGCCTTGCACGCCGCCTCGACCTTGTCCATCGGCCCTTTGAGCTGCGCGGCCTCCAACGGCTGGCGGCGAGTCACGTCCACCAGCTCGCCTGTGACCCCTTCCAGCTGCCGGGCCAGGTCGTGAAAACGCGCCTGCCGCTCCCAGACATCCGCCCGAGCACTGCTTTCGCCCCCGTCGCGCACCTGTGGAAAGTGCTGCCAGGGCTGGTGGGCAAGGCCATCGAGCTTCACCGCGCCATCGGCGAACTTCGCCCCGTCGAACGGCAGCCGGCCGCGCAGCATGCCGCCCAGGTCCTCGCTGGTCTTGAGCATCGCCTTGAAGATCGCCTTGCGCTGGCCCAGTGGCGAGTTGGGATCGACCTGGTCACAGGCGGTCAGGGCCAGGGCAGCCAGCAGTACTACGGACAATCGCTTGAACATCATGGTCTCTTCGGCCGGGAACAACGGGGCGCCAGTATCGCCGCCCATCGGCCAAAGACCAATAGCCACACAGAAAACAAGGGCGAATATTCATGTTCACCCCGCACAGGACCACGCTCATGACATCTGCATTGCGCCACCTTGCCTGGGCGCTTCCGGCCCTGGCCCTGCTGGCCGGCTGCAACGGCGGCGAAAACGCCAAGCCCGAACCCCACGCCATCGCCACCTACGCCCCGGCCACCTGGAAAGACCTGCCCGCAGTCAGCGACGAAGACCTGCTGGCCGGCTTCAACGCCTGGCGCAACGGCTGCGAGAAACTCAAGCGTGACCCAGTGTGGGCCCCTACCTGTGAAGCGGCCGGCACGGCGACGGCCAGCGCCGAGCAGGTGCGCACCTTCCTCGAACAGAACCTGCAGGTGTATGGCCTGCGCTCGGCCGAAAACAACGCCAACGGCCTGATTACCGGCTACTACGAGCCGGTCTACCCGGGCAGCCTGCAACGCACCGATGCGGCCCAGGTGCCGGTGTATGGCGTGCCTGAGGACATGATCGTGGTGGACCTGGCCAGCGTGTACCCCGAGCTCAAGGGCAAGCGCCTGCGCGGGCGCCTCGAAGGCCGCGTGCTCAAGCCCTACGACACCGCCCAGGTCATCAACCGCGACGGCACCAAGGCGCCGGTACTGGCCTGGCTGACCGACCCGATGGACCTGCAGTTCCTGCAAATCCAGGGCTCCGGCCGGGTGCAGCTGGACGACGGGCGCCAGTTGCGCCTGGGCTACGCCGACCAGAACGGCCACCCGTACCGGCCGATCGGCCGCTGGCTGGTGGAGCAGGGTCAGCTGAAAAAAGATGAGGTGACCATGGGCAGCATCCACAGCTGGGCCCAGGCCAACCCGCAACGGGTACCGGAGCTGCTGGCGAGCAACCCCAGCTACGTGTTCTTCAGCACCCGCCCGGACAGCAACGAAGGCCCGCGCGGCTCGCTCAACGTACCCCTGACCGCAGGCTACAGCGTGGCCATCGACCGCAAGGTGATCCCGCTGGGCAGCCTGTTGTGGCTGTCCACCACCCGCCCTGACGGCAGCCCGGTGGTACGCCCGGTAGGCGCACAGGACACCGGCGGCGCCATCACCGGCGAAGTGCGTGCGGACCTGTTCTGGGGCACTGGGCCCGAAGCCGGCGAGCTGGCGGGCAACATGAAGCAGCAGGGGCAGATCTGGATGTTGTGGCCCAAGGGTGTAGCGCTGCCCGAGGTGCCGAAGGTGCCTTGAGGGCCACATCGCGGGTCAAGCCCGCTCCCACAGGGATTGCCGATCATTGTGGGAGCGGGCTTGACCCGCGAAGAAGGTCACTCGGTCTCAGACCGACACGACAAAAAACGCCACGATCAAGGCCAGCCCGGCGAACCACACGATCGAGCGCAGCGCCGCCCAATCGGCCAGATAGCAGATGATGTAGAGCAACCGGCTGGTGATATACATCACGCCCAGCACGTCCTGGGTCACCTGCTCGGCGTTGCCGACGATATCCGCCACCAGCACCGCCGCAGCGAACGCCGGGAATGCCTCATAGCCGTTCTGCTGAGCGGCATGGGCCCGTCGCGGCAGCCCCGACAGCGTGTCGAGGAAGGCGCGCGGATCATGGTTGTCACGCAAGCCGAAGCGCCCGCTGCTCACTTTCGCGATCAACGCGCAGAGCGGCGGCAGGACCAGGGCAATCAGGATGCACCACAGGGCTACGGTCATGGACAGGACTCCTTGTTCAAAAATGATCGGTCAGAGCTTCATCACCAGCATGCCCGCCAGCACCAGCCCGCAAGCTAGGAGTCTCGGCCCGCCAAAAGGTTCTTTGAGGTAGCGCATGCCCAGCAGCACCACAAGGATCACGCTGAGCTCGCGCAACGCCGCCGCCTCGGCCACCGACCCCAGGTGCATGGCCCACAGCACCAGGGCATAGCTCAACAGCACGCACACCCCCACCGCCAGGCCCAGGCGCCACTGGGTGCGCCAGAACAGCATGAAGGGTGCACGCCGGGCAACGCCGGCCAGTAACGGAAAAGGCCAGGCGCTGAGCAGGGTCAGCCATACCAGGTAATCCAACGGTTTGCCCCACAGGCGCACCGCCTGGCCGTCGAACCAGGTGTAGCAGCCAATGCACAGGCCGATCAGCGCCACCACCGGCAGCATCGACCAGGGCAACCGGTCGCCGCCGCCGCCCTGCCACAGCAGGCAGGCCATGCCACAGGGGATCAGCAGGATGCCGATGATCTGCTGCTGGCTGAGCGACTCACCGGCGAACGCCAGGGTCAGCCCCAGCACCACCAGCGGCGACAGCCCGCGCATCAGAGGGTAGACCAGGCCCAGGTCACCGACCCGGTAGGCCTTGATCAGCAGCACGCGATACAGCTGCTCGGCCAGCGCCGAAGCCAGCAACCAAGGCCAGATCTCGCCCGGCGGAAAGTCGACGAAGGCCACGGCCAGCAGCGCGAACACCAGTGCCACCAGGTCCATGCTGGCGATCACCAGCAGGCGCTCGCCGCTGAATTTGATGAGGGTGTTCCAGGTGGCGTGCAGCAGGGCTGCGATCAGAACGAGGGAGGTTGCCAGCACGCCTTGAGATCCTTGTCTGTTTTATCTGGCGATCACTATATAGCCTGGTAAAGCGTTTGCCTCATCGCGGGTCAAGCCCGCTCCCACGATGACTGCGTGGGAGCGGGCTTGACCCGCGATGATCGGAACCATCCCGACAATTCAGGTCATAAGGTGTGTCCCGAGCGCCGTGCCAGATCATCCAAGAACTGCCCGAGCCATTCGGGTAACGACTTGGAAGCCACTGTCACAGGATTCAGGATGCTTGAATTAGTTGCCGCGTTTATCTGCCTCACCACCCTCCTCACCTATGTGAACTACCGCTTCATCGGCCTGCCACCCGCCATCGGCGTGATGGTCACGGCGCTGCTGTTCTCCCTGATGCTCCAGGGCCTGAGCCTGATCGGCTTCCCCGGCCTTGAAGAACGCGTCGAAGGGCTGATGAACCAGATCGACTTCAACGACCTGCTGATGCACTGGATGCTGGCGTTCCTGCTGTTTGCCGGCGCCCTGCACGTCAACCTTGCCGACCTGCGCAGCTACCGCTGGCCGATCGGCCTGCTGGCCACCGTCGGCGTGCTGATCGCCACCGTGGTGATCGGCTACCTGGCGCACTGGGTGTTCGGCCTGTTCGGCTGGAACGTGCCACTGATCTACTGCCTGCTGTTCGGTGCGCTGATCTCGCCGACCGACCCGATCGCCGTACTCGGCGCATTGCGTACCGCCAACGCGTCGAAACCGCTGAAGACCACCATCGTCGGCGAATCGCTGTTCAACGACGGCACCGCGGTGGTGGTGTTCACCGTGCTGTTGGGCATCATCCAGCTGGGCGAGACGCCGAGCGTTGCCGACACGGCCCTGCTGTTCGCCCGTGAAGCAATTGGCGGCGTGGTCTTCGGTGGCCTGATCGGCTATGCCACCTACCGCATGATCAAGAGCGTCGAGCAGTACCAGGTCGAGGTCATGCTGACCCTGGCGCTGGTGATCGGCGGCTCGGCGATGTGCTACGAACTGCACGTCTCGGCGCCGATCGCCATGGTGGTGGCCGGCCTGATCATCGGCAACCTGGGGCGCAACCTGGCGATGAACGACATGACCCGCCGTTACATGGACGGATTCTGGGAATTGATCGACGACATGCTCAACGCCCTGCTGTTCGCCCTGATCGGCCTGGAGCTGTTGCTGCTGCCGTTCAACTGGCTGCACCTGGCGGCAGGTGGCGTGCTGGCCGTGGCGGTACTGGCCTCGCGCCTGCTGACCGTGGCGCCGGCGATCGTGCTGCTGCGCCGCTGGCGCACGGTGCCGCAGGGCACCATTCGAGTGCTGACCTGGGGTGGATTGCGCGGAGGCGTTTCGGTGGCGTTGGCGCTGTCGTTGCCAATGGGTGAAGAGCGCGACCTGCTGCTGTCGATCACCTACATCGTGGTGTTGTCGTCGATCCTGATTCAAGGCCTGACGGTCGGCAAGGTGGTGAGCAGGGTCAGCACACAACCCGAGTAATAGCGTGGGAGCGGGCTTGCCCCGCGATAACGTCAGCACAGGCATCGATGTTGATCCTGCCGGCGCCATCGCGGGGCAAGCCCGCTCCCACAAAGACTCCAGCGCTTATTCCACCGCGGAGTCCGGGAACTGGTCCTGGATGTACTTGATCTCGGTGCGCCCATGGGCGGCCGGCAAGCCATCTTCACCCAGGTTGACGAAGACCATCTTGTCCACGGTCAGGATCGCCTTGCGGCTGATCTTGTTGCGCACTTCGCACTTGAGGGTGATGGAGGTGCGGCCAAACTCGGTGGCGGTGATGCCCAGTTCGATGAT
Organism: Pseudomonas oryziphila; assembly: GCF_003940825.1. Classification (NCBI taxonomy): domain Bacteria; kingdom Pseudomonadati; phylum Pseudomonadota; class Gammaproteobacteria; order Pseudomonadales; family Pseudomonadaceae; genus Pseudomonas; species Pseudomonas oryziphila. The sequence continues at coordinate 5,559,185 of NZ_CP034338.1, forward strand.
GTCGCCCTGGCGCGAGGCGCTGACAAAGTTGATTTCGGAAATGTACTTGGTCACCACACGCTGGTTACCCAGCTGGACGATGGCGTAGATCGCCGCTTCCTCGTCGATCCAGCGCAGCAGGCTGCCGCCGAACAGCGTGCCGTTGGGATTGAGGTCTTCGGGTTTTACCCATTTGCGGGTGTGAAAGTTCATCGTGACTCCTGACCTGCCAGTTAGACGTGCGGTAATGATGGCAGACCGGCGAGTCACGCTCCATTTACCATCGACTATCGTCGCGATTAATCGACAGAAAGTCTTGGGTGTGTCACACACGCACGGCTATAATCGCTGCCGATCAAAATGGCCCCCCGCAGCGGTGGCCATCCCGCCACCCGACCGAGGGGCGCTGCAGCAGGTTCGTCCTGTCAGGCTCGGTTGGGGCGTTGTCCGCCAAGCGGACGCTCAACGCACAACGGCGCCCATTCGCACACTACGAATGGAGGCTCTTCATGAGCGCTGTAAACACGCCTGCCGGCTTTGCCGATTTCAAAGTCGCCGACATCTCCCTGGCTGCCTGGGGCCGTCGCGAAACCATCATCGCCGAGTCGGAAATGCCTGCTCTGATGGGCCTGCGTCGCAAGTACCTGGCCGAGCAACCGCTCAAGGGTGCGAAGATCCTGGGCTGCATCCACATGACCATCCAGACCGCCGTGCTGATCGAAACCCTGGTTGCCCTGGGTGCCGAAGTGCGCTGGTCGTCCTGCAACATCTTCTCGACTCAAGACCAGGCCGCCGCTTCGATCGCTGCCGCCGGTATCCCGGTATTCGCCTGGAAAGGTGAAACCGAAGAAGAGTACGAGTGGTGCCTGGAGCAGACCATCCTGAAGGATGGCCAGCCATGGGACGCCAACATGATCCTCGACGACGGCGGCGACCTGACCGAACTGCTGCACAAGAAATACCCAGCCGTTCTGGACCGCGTCCACGGCGTGACCGAAGAAACCACCACCGGCGTTCACCGCCTGCTGGACATGCTGGCCAAGGGCGAGCTGAAAGTCCCGGCGATCAACGTCAACGACTCGGTCACCAAGAGCAAGAACGACAACAAGTACGGCTGCCGTCACAGCCTGAACGACGCCATCAAGCGTGGTACCGACCACCTGCTGTCGGGCAAGCAAGCCCTGGTGATCGGCTACGGTGACGTGGGCAAGGGCTCGGCCCAGTCCCTGCGTCAGGAAGGCATGATCGTCAAGGTCACCGAAGTCGACCCGATCTGCGCCATGCAAGCCTGCATGGACGGCTTCGAGCTGGTTTCGCCGTTCATCGACGGTAACAACGACGGCACCGAAGCGAGCATCGACAAGGCCCTGCTGGGCAAGATCGACCTGATCGTCACCACCACCGGTAACGTCAACGTCTGCGATGCCAACATGCTCAAGGCCCTGAAGAAGCGCGCCGTGGTGTGCAACATCGGCCACTTCGACAACGAAATCGACACCGCCTTCATGCGCAAGAACTGGGCCTGGGAAGAGGTCAAGCCGCAGGTGCACAAGATCCACCGCACCGGCGCTGGCGACTTCGACCCGCAGAACGACGACTACCTGATCCTGCTGGCCGAAGGCCGCCTGGTGAACCTGGGTAACGCCACCGGTCACCCAAGCCGCATCATGGACGGTTCGTTCGCCAACCAGGTACTGGCCCAGATCTTCCTGTTCGAGCAGAAGTACGCTGACCTGTCGGCCGAGAAGAAAGCCGAGCGCCTGACCGTCGAAGTACTGCCGAAGAAACTCGACGAAGAAGTAGCCCTGGAAATGGTCCGCGGCTTCGGCGGCGTGGTCACTAAACTGACCAAGCAGCAAGCTGACTACATCGGTGTGACCGTCGAAGGTCCGTTCAAGCCGCACGCCTACCGCTACTAAGCGGCAAGCTTGAAGCTGCAAGCGACAAGCAAAGGCAGAGCGTGCCGTTGCCGCTTGCAGCTTTCGCATCAAAGATCTTGAACGACGCCCAAGCCAGATCGGCCATCACCGGTTTGGCTTTTACTTGCAGCTTGCCACTTGAAGCTTGCTGCAAGCGGCAAGCTTGAAGCTGCAAGCGACAAGCAAAGGCAGACCGTGCCGTTGCCGCTTGCAGCTTTCGCATCAAAGATCTTGAACGACGCCCAAGCCAGATCGGCCATCACCGGTCTGGCTTTTACTTGCAGCTTGCCGCTTGAAGCTTGCTGCTTGAGGAACGAGTGATGTCACAAGAACGCCGCTACAGTTTCGAGTTCTTCCCCACCAAGACCGATGCCGGCCACGAAAAGCTGATGGGCGTCGCCCGCCAGCTGGCCAGCTATAACCCGGACTTCTTCTCCTGCACCTACGGTGCCGGGGGCTCCACCCGCGACCGCACGCTCAACACCGTGCTGCAGCTGGAAAGCGAAGTGAAGGTGCCCGCCGCCCCGCACCTGTCGTGCGTGGGTGACAGCAAGGACGACCTGCGTTCGTTGCTGGCCGAATACCAGGCCGCAGGCATCAAGCGCATCGTTGCCCTGCGTGGCGACTTGCCTTCGGGCATGGGCATGGCCAGCGGCGAGCTGCGTTACGCCAGCGACCTGGTCGAGTTCATCCGCCAGGAAACCGGCGATCATTTCCACCTGGAAGTGGCCGCATACCCGGAGATGCACCCACAGGCGCGCAACTTCGAGAACGATTTGGCCAATTTCGTGCACAAGGTCAAGGCCGGTGCCGACAGCGCCATCACCCAGTACTTCTTCAACGCCGACAGCTACTTCTACTTTGTCGAGCGCGTACAGAAGCTGGGCGTGGACATCCCGGTGGTGCCCGGCATCATGCCGATCACCAACTACAGCAAGCTGGCGCGCTTCTCCGACGCCTGCGGCGCCGAGATCCCGCGCTGGATCCGCAAGCAGCTGGAAGCCTATGCCGACGACACCGCCAGCATCCAGGCCTTCGGTGAAGAAGTGATCACCCGCATGTGCGAACAACTGCTGCAAGGCGGCGCACCGGGCCTGCACTTCTACACCCTGAACCAGGCCGAACCGAGCCTGGCGATATGGAACAACCTGAAGCTGCCGCGCTGAAAATCGTCGCCATGAAGAAGGCTTTGGCTTAGGCTAAAGCCTTCTTCACTTTTGCCTCGCGATAGGTTAACGGCCCGTATGCAGCACCCAGTCTCCGCCAATCCTCAGCTCGTCTACCTGGCATTCGGCCCGGCCACCTATCACCAGGAAGCCTGTTTCAGCATCGTCAGCGCCCTCGCGCACCTGCGCAGCACGCCCGGCGAAGCCATCGACATCCAGGTCTACACCGACAACCTCGAACCCTATCGCCAACTGCCGGTAACCGCCCACCTGCTGGACGAAGCCACCCGCAAGGCCTGGAACCAGCCCCACGGCTATCACTTTCGCAGCAAGCACGTACTGATCCGCCAGATCCTCGAACAGCACCCGCTGGCGGTACTCATCGACACCGACACCTTCTTCCGCGCCTCGCCCATGCAGCTGTTCCGCCGCGTCGTGCCCGGCACGCTGTTGTGCAACGCCATCGGCGGGCGTTTTGGCGACAACCCGCACTGCGTGCTGCACCAGGCCCTGGCAGGCATCCTCGCGGAGCGCGGCCTGGCCGATGAGCAGATGCCACTGCTCAACTCCGGCGTGATCGGCCTGAACGCCTGCGACGCGGCGCTGCTCGACCAGTCCATCGCCATGATGGACGAGTTCCACCCGCTCGCCCCGAAAGCCTACACCCTCGAGGAATTCTGCCTGGCGGTGGCGGCCTACCGCACGCTCAAGGTCAGCGAGTGTACCGACGTCATCCATCACTACTGGAGCCGCAAGGCCCAGTTCCGCGCCAAGATCCAGGCCTGGCTGCGCAAGCACGGTGAAGCCATGCTGAGCGAAGCGGCGCTGGCCGACGTGCCACTGGTCAACGACCAACTGCCACGGCCACCCTCCCTACACCGCTTGGGCTACAAGGCCTTGACCTACATACTCCCCGGCCAGCATCGGCAGTTCGCCCGCGAACTGCTGTACGGCTGCTATCCGTATGCCAACGAATTCGACCGCGCCTGCGCCTCGGCCTGGTGGGACAAGGCCCTGGAAAACCTCAGCCAGCGTCATGGCCGACCCGACCCGGAGCAACTGCGGCGCTGCCTGCGCCATCCAGGCCTGCGCCTGTCACTGGGCAGCCGACGCAGCGAAGTCGAATCCCACCTGCTGAATCAGCACCAAGGCTGATCGGCATGCCGGGCACGCCATCGCGGACTAGCCAGCCTTGACCCTGCCCCGCGCCCTGCTCAGCCTGTTACGCCCCTTGAGCCTGTTGCTGCTTGCCTGCCTGAGCCCACTGGCCCACAGCGAACGCCTGCGCATCGTCAGCGACGACTGGGCGCCCTACCTCTATCAGGAGAACGGCCAGCCCAGGGGCATCGACTATGAAGTGACCAACGAAGTGTTCAAGCGCCTGGGGGTCGATGTGCAATGGGAGTTCATGCCCTGGAAGCGCTGCCTGGCGATGATCCAGCAAGGCCTGGCCGACGGCGTGATGGACATCTTCCGGGTCGACTCGCGCCAGTCCTACATGGTTTACCCGGAGGAACCGATGTCCGACGTCGAGTTCGTCCTGTACCAGGCCCGTACCCGCCGCCATGCCGTGCAGGCACTCGAAGACCTCGCAGGCCTGACCGTGGGCACCTCACCGGGTTACGCCTATAGCGATGCTTTCAACGAGTCCACGCTGTTTCGCCGCGAATCGGCGCCCAGCCACGAAGCCAACTTCGGCAAGCTGGCGCTGGGGCGCATCGACCTGCTGATCACCGACCGCAAAGTCGGGCGCTACCTGAGCCGCAGGCTCGGGCTTGACCAGCAGGTCGAAGCGCTGCCACTGGTGATCGCCCGCCAGACCCAATACCTGGGCCTGGCCCGCAAGCCGGGCCGCGAGCAACTGGCCCAGGCGTTTTCCGATGAGCTGCGACGCTTCAAGCAGGAGCCCGGCTACGCCGCCATCAATGCGCGCTATATCGGCGAAGACGCTATTCCTTTCGCCGTTGAGCAGCAGGAACGCAGCACACGCTGATTGCTCTGTTATACTCGGGCCTTCCCGCCCGGCTCACGCCCGGACGCTCGGTCTCACTGCAGGCATCTCGAGCAGCGGCGCAGCACACACAGTGCCCACCCGCCACCTCCAGGATGCACAGTAAAGGCCCAGCTGGACCGGACGCGATCGCATCCCTCCGATGCCCGTCGCGCCAGGCAGAACACCCCATAGGGCCTAGCCCCCACGAGAACAGGATTGCCCATGTCCTTTGCTTCCCTCGGTCTCTCCGAGGCACTTGTCCGCGCTATCGAAGCTGCGGGCTATACCCAGCCCACTCCAGTGCAACAGCGGGCCATTCCCGCCGTGTTGCAAGGCCGCGACCTGATGGTTGCCGCACAGACAGGTACAGGTAAAACCGGCGGCTTCGCGCTCCCTATTCTCGAGCGCCTGTTCCCGGGTGGCCACCCTGACAAATCGCAGCGCCACGGCCCACGCCAGCCGCGCGTGCTGGTGCTGACCCCGACCCGTGAGCTGGCCGCGCAAGTGCATGACAGCTTCAAGGTCTACGCCCGTGACCTGAACTTCATCAGCGCCTGCATCTTCGGCGGCGTCGGCATGAATCCGCAGGTCCAGGCCATGGCCAAGGGCGTCGACGTGCTGGTGGCCTGCCCTGGCCGCCTGCTCGACCTGGCCGGCCAGGGCAGCGTCGACCTGTCCCACGTCGAGATCCTGGTGCTGGACGAAGCAGACCGCATGCTCGACATGGGCTTCATCCACGATGTGAAGAAAGTGCTGGCGCGCCTGCCGGCCAAGCGCCAGAACCTGCTGTTCTCGGCCACCTTCTCCAAAGACATCACCGACCTGGCCGACAAGCTGCTGCACAACCCCGAGCGCATCGAAGTCACGCCGCCGAACACCACCGTCGAGCGTATCGAGCAGCGCGTCTACCGCCTGCCCGCCAGCCACAAGCGCGCGCTGCTGGCACACCTGATCACCCTCGGTGCCTGGGAGCAGGTGCTGGTGTTCACCCGCACCAAGCACGGCGCCAACCGCCTGGCCGAGTACCTTGAAAAGCACGGCCTGACCGCCGCCGCGATCCACGGCAACAAGAGCCAGAACGCGCGCACCAAGGCGCTGGCCGACTTCAAGGCCAACACCGTGCGCGTGCTGGTGGCCACCGATATCGCCGCCCGCGGCCTGGACATCGATCAGTTGCCCCACGTAGTCAACTTCGAGCTGCCCAACGTCGAGGAAGACTACGTTCACCGCATTGGCCGTACGGGTCGTGCCGGCCGTTCCGGCGAAGCCATTTCGATGGTCGCCCCGGATGAAGAGAAGCTGCTCAAGAGCATCGAGCGCGTCACCAAGCAGAAGATCCCGGATGGTGACTGGATGGGCTTCGATGCTTCGCAAGTCGAGGCAGAGAAACCAGAGGTGCGCGAGCGCCAGCCAAACGCCGGGCGCGGTGGCCGCAACCAGCAGGCTCGTGGCGATGCCAAGAAAGAAGGCAGCGGCGGGCGCAAGGACAAAGGCAAGGATCAAGGCAAGAGCAAGCCGGCAGCCGAGAAGTCGGCAGACAAGGACAAGGCCGACGACAAGCCGCAGCAGGGCCGCCAGCGTAAACCTCGCGATGGCAAACCTCGCCAGCAGCAAGGCGGCCAAGGCCAGAAAGCTGCGCAACCGATGCCGGCCAACCGTGATCCCGAAGAGTTCCTGGACGACGACATCGACAACTTCGGTAACCGTGCCGACTACGTCAGCCCCTACCAGAACGCCAAGAACCAGGGCCGCAACCGTCGCCCGGGTGGTACTGGCGGTCAGGGCCAAGGTCAGCGTAGCGGTGCCGGCGGTCAGGCTCAGGGCCAAGGTCGCGGCAATGGCCAGCAGCGCCAGGGCCAGGGGCAGAACCAGGGCTCGGGCGAAAAACGCGCCCGTAACGGTGGCGGCAGCAATGGCGGCGCCCGTCGCGACAACAACGGTGGCCGTAACCGCCGTGACGATTCGGCCCGCCAAGAACCGGCCGTGCGCAATCCGCGCGATTCGCAGCCGGCACCGGTGATCATCCGCAAGGAATCCAAGCTTGATCGTTACCCAACGCCCGAGCAGCTGGACGACCTGCCAAGCCGCCCACGCGGCGAGCGCCCGGCGCTGCTGACCCGCAAGGGTTAACAAGCGATCGCGGGGCAAGCCCGCTCCCATAAAGCCAGGCTGGCTGTTGTGGGAGCGGGCTTGCCCCGCGATGAGGCCAAAAATGAAAACGCCGCCCAATGGGCGGCGTTTTCGTTACCGAGGCAAATTACTTCTGCTTCACGCCTTCGACACTGATGTCCAGGTCGAGGGTCTGGGAAGCCGGTCCCGGGCCCTTGATGCCGAAGTCATTCAGGTTGAGGGTGGTGGTGGCGTTGAAGCCGGCACGCTCGCCGCCCCACGGGTCCTTGCCCTCACCGTTGAAGGTGGCCTTGAAGGTCACAGGCTTGGTCACGCCGTGCATGGTCAGGTCGCCGGTCACGTCGGCGGTCTTTTCACCGGTGGACTTGACGCTGGTGGAAACGAACTTGGCTTCCGGGTACTTCTTCACATCCAGGAAGTCTTTGCTGGCGATGTGCTTGTCACGCTCGGCGTGGTTGGACCACAGGCTGGCGGTTTTCAGATCGACGTTGATCTTGCTGGCCTCAGGCTTGGCGCTGTCCCAGGTGAAATTGCCGTCGAAGTCCTTGAAGGTGCCGTGGATGAAGCTGTAGCCCAGGTGGCTGATTTTCCAGTCGACGAACGCGTGCTGGCCTTCCTTGTCGATCTTGTATTCAGCGGCCATGGCCTGGCCGGCGGAGAACAGAGCGGTACCGAGCGCCAGAGCGGCAAAAGTCTTTTTCAACATCCTTACTTCCTTCCTTTGCAATTGAGGTTGAGAGTCAAGCTTTGCGGCCCAGCATACGAGTCAGGGTCGCGTCACGGTCGATGAAATGGTGCTTGAGTGCCGCCAGTGCGTGGAGCACGGCAAAGATCACCAGGCCCCAGGCCAGCCACAAATGGATGACCCCGGCAGTGTCGGCCTGGTCAGGCAGGTCGCTGATCAATGCCGGCACCTCGAACAGTTCGAACACCGGGATGCCGACGCCGTCGGCAGTGGAGATCAGGTAACCGGCGATCATCACCGCGAACAGCCCCAGGTACAGCGCCAGGTGCCCAAGTTTGGCGGCCAGGCGCGTCACCTTGCCATGGTTGGCCGGTGCCGGCGGTGGTGGGCTGACGAAACGCCAGAGCACGCGCAGCAGCATCACCGCCAGCAGCACCAGGCCAATGCTCTTGTGCAGGTCCGGCCCGGACTTGCGCCACGGGTCGTAGTAATCCAGACCGACCATCCACAGCCCCAGGCCGAACAACCCGAAGACCGCCAGCGCCACACCCCAGTGCAGGATGATGCTGACCAGGCCATAGCGAGAAGATGAGTTGCGCAGTTGCATGTTGGCGTATTTCCCCGTGAAAGCTGTGCACAAGACTAGCGGGTAATGTATCGAATAAAAGCGTAAAAACTTGCTTAGGATTATCGAGAAATCCGATAACAATTCTGCAAGCTTGCCATTAAGGAAACGTTAACGATAGCCGCTTGCGGTCTGGATGCTAGGGTAGTGTTGCCTGGTCCGCCCTCATCGCCGGCAAGCCGGCTCCCACACGAACCGCATCAACTTCAAAGCTGTGGGAGCCGGCTTGCCGGCGATGAGGCCTGGCCAGACGACGGCGAAGGCTCAGTCAGCCTTGGCCTGGCTGTTCACCACCGCCTTCTTCGCGGGCTCGCTCTTGGCCGTGGCTTTCTTCACTGGCGCAGGCTTGGCAGCAGGTTTGTGTGCCTGCTTGGCTGCCGGCTTCTGCGCAGCAGGCTTGGCCGGCGCAGCTTTGGCAGGGACGGCCTTGACCGGCTCTTCCTTGGCCACCACGGCAGGGGCTGCCGGAGCCTGCGCTGGGGCTGGGGCCGGGGCCGGCGCCACCTCTTCCACCTTGGCGACCGGCGCGGCCTTGACCTCTGGCTTGTCGCCGCCACCGAACAGACGCGAGAAGAACCCCGGTTTGTCTTGCTTGGCCTCTTCAACCTTCACCGGCTCTGGCTTGGCAGGCGCCTTCTCGGCTTTGTCGGACGAGCCGCCGAACAGGTTGGAGAAGAACCCGCCCTTGTCCTTGGCCGCCGCTGCCGCCACGGTACCTGCAGCTGCAGTGGCTGCGACCGCTTTGACCGGGTCGAACGACTTGTCCGCCGCCAGGTCCTGCACTTGGCCGGCGGCGCGCTGGCCACTGCGCAGGGCGCCTTCAAGGGTGCCCGGGTACAGCGCGTCGGTGTGCTCGCCGGCAAAGGTGATGCGTTGCACCGGGCGCTCCCACAGGCGCCAGTACTTGCTGATCTGGCCGGGGCCGAAGGCCAGGTAGGCGCCACCCATGCCAGCGTCGGTGCTGTAGCGGCGCACCTCGTAGCCGGTGAAGGCACCACGGGCCTGCGGATAGAACGCATGCAGGCGAATCAGCACCTGATCGACCATCTGCTTGTCGCCGAACGCCTGCAGCAAGCGGGCATTGTCACCGGACAGGTTGATCACCACGTTGGCGCCACCCTTGAGCGCCGGCTCGATCCACAGCATGCCCAGGCCGGTGTTGCTGAAGATTTCACCCGACATGCGCGCGCGGCTTTCCCAGACCGGGCTCTTGAACTTGAGCATCAGCTGGTCGCGCCAGCCGTAGTTGGTGCCCTTGAGCGCGGCCAGGTGCTGGTTGTCCAGGCCTGGGGTCATCTGGATCTTGGCCAGCGCACGCAGCGGCACGGCCATGACCAGGTAATCGGCCTGGTAGCCGACCGAGCCGACCTTGACCGTCACGCCGTCCTTGTCCTGCACGATGGCAGTGACCGGCGAGCTGGTCTTGATGGTCTTGAGCTGCTTGACGAAGGCCTGGGCCAGCACCGGGCTGCCACCGGGCAGGCGCGCGGCGCGCAGGTCGCGGTCGCTGACATTGCGGTACACACGGCTCTGCTGGGCGAAATACAGCAACGACAGGCGCGACGGTTCGTCGTAGCGGGTGCGGATCTGCTGGTTCACCAGCTGACGCGCAGTCGCTGGCAGTTGCAGCTTGTCGAGCCAGGTCGAGACGTTGATCTGGTCGAGGGCGAACAGGGTGCTGTTGGCCGCCGGGTTCAGTGGGTCTTCGATCGAGCGCGCCAGGTCATCCAGGGTCTTCTCATAGCGCTTGAGCGCCTCGGCCGTGGCCGGCTGCTTGGTGGCCAGGTCGGTGGCGCTGAAATACTCGCCGTCGATCAGGTAGCCAGGGGTGCGGACAAATTCCGGCGCGGGCAAGGTACCGACCTTGAAGCGCTCCAGGTACTGGTTGAGCACCGGCTGGGTCTTGTTGTTGCCGATCCACTCGCTGGTGGCCAGGCCCGAACGCCCGCCCATGCCCGCCTTGGCCTCCAGCAGGGTGACCTGCCAGCCCTTGCTCTGCAGCTCATAGGCGGCCGTCAGGCCCGCCAGGCCGCCACCGACGACGATCGCCGTCTTGTCCTTGGCCAGCGCGCCAGCGCTGGACACACCAATCAATACCAACGCGCACAGGCGCACCCAAGCAGCAGCCATGTCGGCGAACTCCGGTTCAGAAATCACTGAGAAAAAAGGGGAGGAATACCCCAGGGAAAGTAGCGCTAAGAATACGTCAGGTCCGCACACCCTGCCAGTTGGTCGCAGCAAGTGCTTTTAGCGGCTGGAGTTTTTGTCTGAAGCCGCCCCGTAGCAATGCAACCGGCGGTTGTCCCGCCTGCCCGCTTTGCTTAGGCTTACGCGGTCAAGCCACGCCGCCAAGCCAGGAGAAGTGCCCATGGGCCTCAACGATCAGTGGATGCAACGCGACCTCAAGGTCCTGTGGCACCCCTGCACCCAGATGAAAGACCACGAGCAGCTGCCGCTGATCCCGATCAAGCGCGGCGAAGGCGTATGGCTCGAGGACTTCGAGGGCAAGCGCTACCTGGACGCGGTCAGCTCCTGGTGGGTCAACGTGTTCGGCCACGCCAACCCACGCATCAACCAGCGCATCAAGGACCAGGTCGACCAGCTCGAACACGTGATCCTGGCCGGCTTCAGCCACCAGCCGGTGATCGAGCTGTCCGAGCGCCTGGTGGCCATGACCCCGGCCGGCCTGGACCGGGTGTTCTACGCCGACAACGGCTCGTCGTGCATCGAAGTGGCGCTGAAGATGAGCTTCCACTACTGGCAGAACACCGGCAAACCGCAGAAAAAGCGCTTCGTTACCCTTACCAACAGCTACCACGGCGAGACCATCGCCGCGATGTCGGTGGGTGACGTGCCGCTGTTCACCGAAACCTACAAGGCGCTGCTGCTGGACACCATCAAGGTGCCCAGCCCGGACTGCTACCTGCGCCCCGAGGGCATGGGCTGGGAAGAACACTCGCGCAACATGTTTGCCGCCATGGAGCAGACCCTGGCCGAGCACCACGCGACCATCGCCGCGGTGATCGTCGAGCCGCTGATCCAGGGCGCCGGCGGCATGCGCATGTACCACCCGGTCTACCTCAAGCTGCTGCGCGAAGCCTGCGACCGCTACGACGTGCACCTGATCCACGACGAGATCGCCGTGGGCTTCGGCCGCACCGGCACGATGTTCGCCTGCCAACAGGCCGGCATCCGCCCGGACTTCCTGTGCCTGTCCAAGGCGCTGACCGGCGGCTACCTGCCGCTGGCCGCCTGCCTGACCACCGACAAGGTCTACCAGGCCTTCTACGACGACTACCCGACCCTGCGCGCGTTCCTCCACTCGCACAGCTACACCGGCAACCCGCTGGCCTGTGCCGCCGCCCTGGCGACCCTGGACATCTTCGAGCAGGACAACGTGATCGAGGCCAACAAGGCCCTGTCGGCACGCATGGCCAGTGCCACCGCGCACCTGGCCGACCATGCCCACGTCGCCGAGATCCGCCAGACCGGCATGGCCCTGGCCATCGAGATGGTCCAGGACAAGGCCAGCAAGGCCGCCTACCCCTGGCAGGAGCGTCGCGGCCTGAAGGTGTTCGAGCACGCCCTGACCCGCGGCGCGCTGTTGCGCCCGCTGGGCAGCGTGGTGTATTTCCTGCCGCCTTACGTGATCACCCCGGAGCAGATCGACTTCCTCGCCGAAGTGGCCAGCGAAGGTATCGACATTGCCACCCGCGACAGCGTCAGTGTGGCGGTACCGGCCAACTTCCACCCCGACTTCCGCGATCCGGGCTAACCAGCAGCATCGCCGCATACCCTGTGGGAGCGGGTTTACCCGCGAATACCATGGTGGCCACGCCGCCGCATTCGCGGGTAAACCCGCTCCCACAGGGTCTATGACAACCTTTTCCCGAGCAGAACCATGAGACTCTCCCGCTTCTTCATCGACGCCCCCCTGGCCCTCGGCGAGCACGACCTGCCCGAAGCCCAGGCCCACTACATCGGCCGCGTGCTGCGCATGGCTGCCGGCGACGCCGTGCAGTTGTTCGACGGCAGCGGCCAGGAATACCTTGGCCAACTGCTCGAGGTCGGCAAGAAAAGCGTGCGCGTCAGCCTCGACCAGGCCCTCCCCGGCCAGGCCGAATCGCCCCTGCACATCCACCTCGGCCAGGGCCTGTCCCGTGGCGAGCGCATGGACTGGGCCATCCAGAAAGCCACCGAACTGGGCGCCAACGAAATCACCCCGATCGTCAGCGAACGCTGCGAAGTACGCCTGAAGGACGAGCGCGCCGACAAACGCCTGGCCCACTGGCGCCAGGTGGCCATCAGCGCCTGCGAGCAGTGCGGCCGCTCGACCCTGCCGGTGATCCACCCGCCGCTCACCCTGGCCGAATGGCTCAAGGCCTGCGAGGCCGACCTCAAGCTGGTGCTGCACCCGGTGGCCGAGCCGTTGACCAGCCACCCCAAGCCCGCACGCCTGGCCTTCCTGATCGGCCCCGAAGGCGGCCTGAGCGATGCCGAAGTCGAGCAGGCCAAGGCCGCCGGCTACCACGCCGCCCGCCTCGGCCCACGCGTGCTGCGCACCGAGACCGCGCCAGTGGTGGCGCTGTCGGTGGCGCAACAGCTGTGGGGCGATTTCTAACTGACGTAGAAGAACACCGCGACGAAGTGCATCAGGCTGCCGGCGATGACGAACAGGTGCCAGATGCCGTGCCAGTGCCGGAACCGGCTGTCGAAGGCGAAGAACAGGATGCCGACGGTGTAGAACACACCGCCGGCCGCCAGCCAGGTGAAGCCGGCGGTACCCAGGCTGTACAGCAACGGCTTGACCGCCACCAGCACGATCCAGCCCATCACCGCGTAGATGACGATCGACAAGATGCGCGCCTCCGAGCGCGGCTTGATCTCCTGCAGCATGCCGATCAGCGCCAACCCCCAGACCACCCCGAACAGGCTCCAGCCCCACGGCCCGCGCAGGCTGACCAGGCAGAACGGCGTGTAGCTGCCGGCGATCAGCAGGTAGATCGACAGATGGTCGAGCTTGCGCATGACCCGCTTCGCCCTGCCGCGGGTGCTGTGATAGAGGGTGGAGATGCTGTAGAGCAACAGCAGGGTGAAGCCGTAGATGGAGAAGCTGACGATCTTCCAGGGATCGCCCTGCAGGCCCGCGACGACGATCAGCCACACCGCGCCGATGCAGGCCAATACCGCGCCGACCAGGTGGGTCCAGGCATTGAAACGTTCACCGTAATACATGCAAGCACAGACCTCCGAGGGCCAGCAGGGTTCCTGACGGCCTCATCGCGGGGCAAGCCCGCTCCCACGGTTTGCTCTCGAGCGTGGGAGCGGGCTTGCCCCGCGATAGGGCCGGGACTGCCTACATCCTAACCAAGGCCAGGTTGCAATTGCGCGTCACGCACCATCCGCTCAAGCCCCGCCAGGTCCGGCACCCGCGCCACTTGCTCGCCCACCTGCACCGCCGCCAGCTCCAGCGCGGCCAGCGGCACATCCACGTAGTTGAGCTGGCTGTCGAGCTTGCACGAACGCGGAATCCCCTGCAGCAGCAGCGCCAGATAACGCAGCCCGGTATCGCCCAGGGCATTGAGCACGACGATCCGCGCCCGCTCACCGCACGGGGTGTGCCCACCGCAGGCGGCCTCGAAACCGACCAGCGGCAAGCGCTGCTGGCGCCAGTCGACCCAACCCAGGTGCCAGCCGGGCTCGCCCGGCTCACAGGCGATGGCGCGGTGGCCGATCAATTCGGCCACCGCCACGTTCGGCAGCACCAGGGCACGGTCGCCCAGGGGCAGCAACAGCCCGGTCAGGCTGCTGCGCTGCCCGGCGATATGGTCAAGCATGGTGCTGGCTCCAGTGGGCGATGCTCTGCAACAGGACCGACTCCTGGTACGGCTTGCCAAGGTACTCGTTGACGCCGATGGCCATGGCCCGCTCACGGTGCTTCTGCCCCGTGCGCGAGGTAATCATGATGATCGGCAGTTGCTTGAGGCGCTCGTCACGGCGGATGCGCGTGGCCACTTCGAAGCCGTCCATGCGCGGCATCTCGATATCCAGCAACAGCACATCCGGGCGGTGCTCTTCGAGCAGGGCCATGGCATCGACACCGTCCTTGGCGGTCAGCACACTCATGCCGTGGCGCTCCAGCAGGCGGCTGGTGACCTTGCGCACGGTCACCGAGTCATCCACCACCATCACCAGCAACGCCCGACGTGGTGCAGGCCCGGTCAGCGCGCGCTGGCCGTCGCCGGCACCCGGCAGGCGCGCCAGGCGCCGTTGCTGGCCGCGCAACTGGCCCAGCAGGTCGAGAATCAGCACCACCCGGCCATCGCCCAACAGCGTCGCACCCGACAGCCCCGGCACCGCCGCGAACTGCGGCCCGAGGCTCTTGACCACGATCTCGCGGCTGGGCGACAGGCTGTCGACCTGGATGGCGAACGACTGCTCCTGGGAATGGGTGAGCAGCACCGGCAGCGGCACGCTCTGGCCCAGCAGCCCGGGCTGGCCACCGCCCTGCACCAGCTCGCCGAGATAGCGCAGGGCATAGTCGTGGCCGGCGTAGGTGTAACGCGGCGGGTCGAGGCGGTAGCAGGCCTCGAGCTCTGCGGCCGGCACCCGCACTATCCCTTCGATGGTATTGAGCGGGATGGCGTACTGCTCATCGCCCAGGTGCACCATCAGCGCCCGGTTCACCGACACGGTGAACGGCAGGCGGATGAGAAAACGCGCGCCCTTGCCCGGGCTGGACTCGATGCTCATCGAACCGCCCAGCTGCTTGACCTCTTCATGGACCACGTCCATGCCCAGGCCGCGTCCGGAAATCTGGGTGATCTTTTCGGCCGTGGAGAACCCGGGGCGCAGGATGAATTGCAGGATCTCGTGGTCGCTCAAGCGCGCCTGGGGGTCGAGCAGGCCGCGCTTGATCGCCTTGTTGCGCACCGCTTCCAGCGGCACCCCGGCGCCGTCGTCGCTCATTTCGATGACGATGTCGGCGCCTTCATGCAGCAGGTTGAGGTGGATGGTGCCCTGCTCCGGCTTGCCGGCGGCCAGGCGTGCCTCGCGGCCTTCCAGGCCGTGGTCGACGGCGTTGCGCAGCATGTGCTCCAGCGGCGCCACCATGCGCTCCAGCACACTGCGGTCGAGCTCGCCTTCGGCGTTGCCGACCACCAGCTCGACCTGCTTGCCCAGCTCGCTGGCCACCTGCCGCACCACCCGCTGCAAGCGCGGCACCAGGCGTTCGAACGGCACCATCAGGGTGGCGGTCAGGCCTTCCTGCAACTGGCTGTTGACCCGCGCCTGCTGCTGCAGAAGGCTGTGGGTTTCCTGGGAGCGCTGCAGCAGGGTCTCTTTCAGGTCGAGCAGGTCCGACGCCGATTCGAACAGAGCCCGCGACAGCTGCTGCAGCTGTGAGTGGCGGTCCATTTCCAGCGGGTCGAAATCATCGTAGGCGTCGCCCTCGAACTGCTGGCGACTGGAGATCCGCCCCTGGGTTTCGATGTCCAGGCGCAGCAGCTGGTCGCGCATGCGCTCCAGCGTGGTCTCCATTTCGTTGAGGGCGAACTGCGCATCGTTGACCTGCTGTTCGATGCGCCCGCGAATCACCGTGTGCTCACCGGCCAGGTTGCCCAGGTCGTCGAGCAGCTCGGCATCGACCTTGATCATGTCCCCGGCCCGCTCCGGCGCGGCGGCCGGCAGCTCGGCGGGCGTGGCCTCGACCTGCGGCGCGGCGGCGGCGCTGTCGGTCAGCGCGGCGCTGGAGAAGTTGCGGATGTAGTCGATCAGCGCCGTGGCGGCATGCAGCGGCTGGCCCAGGCGCACGGCATCGAGCATGTGGGCCAGGCGGTCGTGGCAGTTCTGCAGCAGGCTGAACAAGGCCGGCGTCGGCGGCAGCCTGCCGGCGGCCAGCAACTCGTAAAGGAATTCCAGTTCATGGGCCAGGTCGCCAATGGCGGCGATCTCGACCATCCGCGCGCCGCCCTTGAGGGTGTGCAGGTCTCGCAGCAGGTTCTCCACCTCGACCGTGCTACGCGGATCGGCCTGCCAGCGGTCCAGGGCATCGGCGGCGCTCTCGACGATGTCGGAGCTCTCTTCGAGGAAGACTTCCAGCAGCTCTTTGTCGCCTGCGGCCTGGGCCTGCTCTTCGGGCGTGCCGGGCAGCTCGGCCGGGCTGGGCGGCGGCGCGGTCTGGCGAAATTCGCGCAGCTCGCCCAGCAGCGCCACTGCCGAGACCGGAGCCTCGCCCTGGCGCAGGCTGTGCAGCATCTCGGCCAGGGCCGCGTGGCTGCGCCGCAGCAAGTCGAAAAGCGCTGCGCTGGCCCCCAGGCGACGGTCCACCAGCCCTTCGTAAAGCAGCGCCAACTCCTGGGCGAGCACTTCCACCGCGCCGATCGCGGCCATCTGCGCCCCGCCCTTGAGGGTCAGTGCATCATGTTGCAGCGAAGACAGCACGGTGACGTTGCCCGGCTCGCCTTGCCACTGCTGCAGGGCCTGGTTGGCGCTGTCGAGGATATCCCCGGCCTCCTCCAGGAACAGCTCGACCAAGGCTGGCGCCGGCAGCGGCGTCACCCCCTCGGCACCGACCACGCCCATCACCGACGGGTCGAGCGCATCGTCGAGCAACCCGCGCAAGGCCGCCAGGCACTCGGGGCGCGCATTCAGGTCCTGCCCGGCGGCGATCTCGTCGAGCATATCGAGCAGCACTTCATGAGCCTGGCCGGCCACTTCGAAGAACCTCGGCGTGGCCGCCAGGCTGCCCTCTTCCACCGCGCCATACAGGTCGAGCAAGCCTTCGCAGATTTCATCCACCTGCCACAGCTCGGCCTGGTGAGCCGCATGGCTGAGGCTGGTCATGGCATCCAGCAAAGGGTCCAGCGCCTGGCGCAGCGCCGGCTGTTGCTGCCAGTGCGCCAGTTGCGCCTCGGCGTCGAGCAAGGTGTCCATGCCTGCGGCCAGGAAAGCGGCGATCAACTGTGGGTCGCGACGGCTGCGCCGCACCTGGTGGGGGTCGCTGTGCAACTGCGCCAGGCGTGCATCGACGGTTTGACCGACCTGTTCGATCAGCGCGGCGGCACCGGTGATCGGCGCCAGCGGCGTGCTGCCCAGTTGCGCCAGGCCCAGGTGGAACAAGGCCCGGGCCGCTTCCAGCAGTTCGATTTCCACCAGCAGCAGGGGCAGTTCGTGGCCCTTGTACTCACGCACCAGGCGGTCGAGCGCGGTGGCAAGCTCGGCCACCGGCATCACCCCGGCCATGGCCGCACTACCCTTGAGCGTGTGCAGTGCGCGCTGCAGGCCGTCGCTGACCGGCGTGCCTTCGCCGCTGGCCGTGTGCAGGAAGGCATCGAGGCCGGCCAAATGGCCCTGGGCCTCGTTGCGGAAGATCTCCAACAGCTGCGGGTCGAGCCCGTCGATGCTGGCGCCGGGCGCGGCGTCGTTGAGCGCCAGCGCATGCAGGTGGGCGGCCAGTTGCTCGATCTCGGCGCTGGCCGGCAACTGGCTGGCGGCGAAATCGGCCAGCAAGTCGGGCAAGCGCACAAACACCTGCTGCAGCGCGACCAGCCCCTCGGCGCTGAGCGCGATACGCCCCTCCAGCACCCGGTTGAGCAGGTGCTCGGCGCCCCATGCCAGCTCCGCCACGGCCTCGGCATGGACCATGCGCCCACTGCCCTTGAGGGTATGCAAGGCGCGCCGCACTTCGATCAACGCATCGCGCAGGCTGTTGTCGGCGCGCCAGCGTAGCCAGTGACGTTCGATTTCCGGCAGCAGCTCGCCGGCTTCTTCGAGGAATACGTCGCGCAGCTCGTCATCGATGCCATCCACGGCCCGGCCGCTGCTGGCCGACGGCTCCAGCGCCTGGCACTGCACACCCAGTGCAGCCAGGCTGGCGCGGGCCATCTCGATGAAGGGTTGCGCATCGGCCAACGGGTCGGCCACGCGCCATTGCAGGTACGCCTCGGCGGCGCACAGCGCGTCGGCCAGGTGCGCCAGCTCGTCGGGCAGTGGCTCGTCCTCCAGGTGCACCAGCCAACCCTGCACATAGCCGGCGGCCCCCGCGAACACCTCGGCGGCGGCCGGCAGCATCAGCATCGCCAGCGCCCCGCGCACTTGCTGCAACAGCCCAGGCAGGGCCTGCAGGCGTTGGCGCGACCAGTCCGACTCGAGGCAGTCGCCAATCAGGTCCTTGGCCTGCTGCAAGACGTTGAGCGACTCGTGGAGTACCAACTGGCGGATCTCGGCCAGGTCCGAGCCGGGCAGGCTGCCGGGCTGGCTTTCTTCCAGCGGGCCGACCATGCCGTTGAGCGTCGCTTCCACATACAGCAGCGCCCCGGCCACATCCATCAGCACCGCTTCATTCACGCTGTCGTCCTGCTCGACCAGGGCCTGCAACGCCAGCACCTGGTCGATGATCACCCGCCGTGGCTGCTGGAAGCCCAGCACCGCCAGGGTATCAGCGACGTGGCGCAGCGGTGCGAGCAAGGCTTGCAGCGGCGCCCGTGGCGGCCGCTCGTCACTGACCAGGGGGTCGAGCTGGTCCTTGATGCGCATCAGGTCGTCGCACAGGGCCGAGACCACCGAGCGTAAGGCATCGCGCCCGGCGCCGGCCTGCATGTGCTCGCGCCAGTTGCCCAGCGACAGGTCGAGGTTGGCCAGGTCTTCGGCACCGGCCAGGCGCGTGCCGAGCTCACCCAGCAGGCTGCCCTGGGCCAGCGCCTCGGCGCCCCGGCAGGCGCGCAGCTGGTTGAGCAGCGGCATCACCACCAGCGGCAGGTCGTGGCGCGCGCCGCGCAGCCGGTCGAGGTACGGCGGCAGTTGCTCCAGGCCCCGGAACAGCGCGCCCAGGCACTCGCCGCGGGGGCTGACCTGGCCCTCGGCCATGGCCCGCCCAAGCAGTTCCAGCTCTTCGGCCAGGCGCGTGGCGCCGGGCAACTCGAGCATGCGCAGGCAGCCATGCACCTGGTGCAGGTTGTCGACGAAGAAAGTCAGGTTGGACAGGTCGTCCGGCGCCCCGGTGAAATGTTCCAGGGCCTGGCGCGCCTGGCCCAGGCAGTCGAGGATGGGCGCCTTGGTCCAGGCCAGGGCGACCGTGTCGTGCCGTTCGCTGCTCGCCACCACCGACGTCATGGACTGCTCCATCAGCGGCGCTCGGCCGCGGCCGGCAGGGTGAAGCCCGACACCGAGCGGCGCATTTCACTGGCCATGCGCGCCAGGTGGCGGATGCTGTCGGCGGTGGCGCCGGAACCGGCGGAGGTCTGCGCGGTGATCTGCTGGATCACCGCCATGGTGTGGGAGATCTGCCCGGCGGACGAAGTTTGCAGCTGGGCAGCGTCGGAGATGCTGTGGATAAGTTCGGCCAGGGTCTGCGACACCCCCTCGATCTCGGCCAGCGCCACCCCGGCGTCCTGCGCCAGGCGTGCGCCGCGCACCACTTCGGCGGTGGTCTGCTCCATGGAAATCACCGCCTCGTTGGTGTCGGCCTGGATGGTGCGCACCAGCGCCTCGATCTGCCGGGTGGCCGACGACGAACGTTCGGCCAGGCGTTGCACTTCGTCGGCGACCACGGCAAAGCCGCGCCCGGCCTCGCCGGCCAGCGAGGCCTGGATCGCCGCGTTGAGGGCGAGGATGTTGGTCTGGTCGGCAATGTCGTCGATCAGGCTGACGATGTCGCCGATTTCCTGGGACGACTCACCCAGGCGCTTGATCCGCTTGGCGGTGTCCTGGATCTGCTCACGGATGTTGTCCATGCCGTTGATGGTGTTGTGCACCACCTCGTTGCCCTTGTTGGCGATGGCGACCGAACGCTCGGCCACCTTGGCCGACTCGTAGGCGTGGGCCGATACCCGGTCGATCGACTCGACCATGTCGCCCACCGCCTCGGAGGCCTCGCTGATCTGCGCGGCCTGGTGCTCGGAGGCCTTGGCCAGCTGGCGCGCGGTGTTCTGGGTGTCCTGCACGGCGGCGGCGACCTGCTCGGCGCTGTGGTTGATGGTGGCGACCAGGTCGCGCAGCTGGTCGACCGAGTAGTTGATCGAGTCGGCGATGGCGCCGGTGAAGTCTTCGGTGACCGCCACCGTGACGGTGAGGTCGCCGTCGGCCAGCTCTTCGATTTCGTCGAGCAGGCGCATGATCGCCTGCTGGTTGCGTTCGTTCTTCTCGGCGGTTTCACGCAGCTGGCGGTGGGTGGCGCGCACCATCACCAGGCCGATGAGGATGATCGACGCCAGCGCCAGCAGGCCCAGCACGTAGCCGCCGACGGTGTCGAGGGTGCGCCCGCTGGCCAGGTTTTCGAAGCCGTTGGCCAGGTGCGAGGCCTCGTCGAGCAGGGTTTGCGAGAGGCTGAAGATGTTGCCGGCGGCTTCGCGCACACGGAACAGCTCGGGCGAGGTTTCGAGAATTTCGTCCACCGAGCCGGCAACGAACTGGAACAGCTCGGCAATTTCAGCCAGGCGCGCGCGGGCATCGGCGTCTTCGACCCGGGTCACCTGGATCGCCGGGTTGCCGGCGAGCATGCCTTCGAGCACCTGGCCGAAACGGCTGGCGTCGCGGCCGAAGGTGTCGGCGGCCTGCACCGAGCTGTCGTCGCCGGCCAACACGGTGTTGACCGAGCCGAGAATGCGCTCGGCCAGCAACAGCTGGCGCTGGGCCACCGCCACCTGGCTGGCCGGGGCACCGCTTTGCAGCAGGATCTCCACCACCTTTTCGTACTCGACCTGCAACTGCGGCACGGTCTCGGCCAGGGTGGCCGCCACCTGGTGCAACGACAGCACGGTCTGTTCGCTGGCCAGGATGGTGTCGGTGTTCTTGCGCAGGTTTTCCCAGTCCTGGCGCACCGCGTCCATTTCGTCGCGCACTGTGGCCGGCGCGGCGGGCAGGCCGGTGGCCTTGTCGCCCTCGCGCAGGTAGCTCCAGCGCCGTTCGAAATCGTTGCGCGCATCACTGAGCAGGCGGAATGCCAGGGCCTTGCCGGCTGCCGCTTCGGTGGCGTTCTTGGCGATGCGCTGGGACAGCACGCGCAGCTCGCCGGCATGCCCGATGTACTGCTTGTCGTGGTTGGCCTGGGTGTTGAGGTAGGCGAAGTTGGCGAACAGCAGCACGATCGACAGGATCAGCACCACGAACAGCACGGTGATCTGCGCGCTGCTGCGCGGGCGCTGGGCCACGGCGGCGGGGGAAACGGAGGGGCCAGGCTTGTTCACGTCGAAAGTCCTCTACAACGCCACATCGAGAAAGCCCGGTGCCTGGGCCAGGGCGAACGGGCTGAAGATCGCCCAGTTGCGCTCACGGGGGAAATGCCCCTGCACGAAGGGTGCGGCGGCGCGGATCAAAGGCTGCGGCGGCGACAGTTCGAGGCTGCTCAGGGCGAAGTGCTGCAGGCCCACCACCTCGTCCACCAGCAGCCCGGCGAACAGCTCTTCGTGGTCCAGCACCAGCACCCGCCGCTGCTTGCCCGCCGCCGCAGGGCCTAAGCCGAAGAACGCGCTCAGGTCCATCACCGGCAACAGCCGCCCGCGCAGGTTGGCCACCCCGCATACCCAGGGCTGTACCCCCGGCACCCGGCTGCTGCGCGGCTCACGCAGCACTTCGGCAATTTCACCCATGGGCGCGACGAACCATTGCCCGGCAATGCGAAAGCCGATGCCGCTCCACTGCTGCAGGCGGGTGTCCTGGAGCGGCTGGTCGGCCACCAGCAGGCGGCAACGCCGATCGATGTCCAGCAGCAGCTCGAAGGCGGTCAGTGCCGCGCCCTGAGGGCGAGTGGTCAAGCGCCGAGCACCTCGACCAGCTTGGCGATCAACGCGTCCTCTTCCACAGGCTTGGTCAGGAAGTCGCGGGCGCCCTGGCGGGTGGCCCAGATGCGGTCGGTTTCCTGGTCCTTGGTGGTGACCACGATCACCGGGATGGCGCTGGTTTCCGGGTCTTTGCTCAGCTGGCGGGTGGCCTGGAAGCCGTTCATGCCGGGCATGACGATGTCCATCAGCACCGCATCGGGCTTCTCCTGGCGGGCCAGAGCCACGCCGTCGGCGCCGTTGCTGGCCTTGAGCACCTGGTGGCCGTGTTTTTCCAGCCACTCGGTCAAGCGGTACATCTCGGTCGGCGAATCGTCGACAATCAGAACTCGGGCCATGCTGTTTCCCCATGAGGAACGTGAGACGCCGCCTTCAACTGGGCGGCGTCAGGGTGCGATTGGGTCCTGCGCGGCGAAACCGGGCACATGGGCGCGGATTGCGTCGAGCAGTTCTTCCTTGCTGAAAGGTTTGGTCAGGAACTGGTCGGAGCCGACCACCCGGCCGCGGGCCTTGTCGAACAGGCCGTCGCGGGAAGAAAGCAGAATCACCGGGGTGTCCTTGTAGGCGCTGTTGTGCTTGATCAGTGCGCAGGTCTGGTAGCCGTCCAGGCGTGGCATGAGCACATCGACGAAGATGATCCGCGGCTTGTGGTCGATGATCTTGGCGAGGGCGTCGAAACCATCGCTGGCGGTGATCACCTCGCAGCCCGCCTCGCCGAGCAACATCTGGGCAGTGCGGCGGATCGTGCGCGAATCGTCGATCACCATCACCTTCAGGGGTTGTTCCATAAATTGCGCCACATTGAATGAGCGGTAAGCTGCACGCTTCAAACGACAAGAAAAAGCAGATCGCTGCGCAGCGCCTCTGTCTTGTAGCTTATAGCTTGCGGCCTGAAGCTGGATCGAGCCTTTTTAGCACACTCCGCAGGGCCATTCCATCTGCCCGCCCCCTTGACCGGGCGCGCGCCCGGCGCCACCCTGAGCCACTTTTTCGTGCCATCGCGGCCACTCGCCGCCAAGAGGAATTACCCCATGAGCGTTCGCCTCGGGATTGTCATGGACCCTATCGCGTCCATCTCCTATAAAAAGGACAGCTCGCTGGCCATGCTGCTGGCCGCCCAGGAGCGTGGCTGGAGCCTGTTCTACATGGAACAGCACGACCTGTATCAGGGCGAAGGCAAGGCCCGCGCGCGGATGCGCCCGTTGAAGGTGTTTGCCGACCCGGCGCGCTGGTTCGAGCTGGGCGACGAGCAGGACAGCCTGCTCAGCGAGCTGGACGTGATCCTGATGCGCAAGGACCCGCCGTTCGACATGGAGTTCGTCTACAGCACCTACCTGCTGGAGCAGGCCGAGGCCGACGGCGTGCTGGTGGTCAACCGCCCACAGAGCCTGCGCGACTGCAACGAGAAGCTGTTCGCCACGCTGTTCCCGCAGTGCACGCCGCCGACCCTGGTCAGCCGCCGTCCGGACATCATCCGTGAGTTCGCCGCCAAGCATGGCGACGTGATCCTCAAGCCGCTGGACGGCATGGGCGGCACCTCGATCTTCCGCCACCGGGTCGGCGACCCCAACCTGTCGGTGATCCTCGAAACCCTGACCGCCCTGGGCGCCCAGCAGATCATGGCCCAGGCCTACCTGCCGGCAATCAAGGACGGCGACAAGCGCATCCTGATGATCGACGGCGAGCCGGTGGACTACTGCCTGGCGCGCATCCCGGCCAGCGGCGAGACCCGCGGCAACCTGGCCGCCGGTGGCCGTGGCGAAGCCCGCCCGCTGAGCGACCGCGATCGCTGGATCGCCGCCCAGGTTGGCCCAACCCTGCGCGAGAAGGGCCTGCTGTTCGTCGGCCTGGACGTGATCGGCGAGCACCTCACCGAAATCAACGTGACCAGCCCGACCTGCATCCGCGAGATCGACGCTGCCTTCAACACCAATATCGGCGGCAAACTGATGGATGCCATTGATCGCAAGCTGCAAGCGCGCTGACCGAGGACAGGTGGCAACACCGCACAGTGGGGTATGATGCGCAGCCGCAAGCTTCAAGCTGCAAGCCGCAAGTAAAAGCAGGCCTGCACTCAGCCGCCTCTGCTTGAAGCTTGCAGCTTGTGACTCGAAGCTGCCTTTGGATACCCGATGACGCTCCCCGCCGACATCCCCGCTGACCTGCTGCCACCCCGCGTTCGCCCGGTGGATCGGCTCGGCTTTACCCTGTTCCTGGCCGCGCTGGTGCACCTGGCACTGATCCTGGGCGTCGGTTTCACGGTGATCAAACCCGCTGAAATCCGCCACACCATGGACATCACCCTGGCCACCTTCAAGAGCGAGAAGGCGCCCGAGAAGGCCGATTTCCAGGCCCAGGAAAACCAGCAGGGCAGCGGCACCCTGGACAAGAAAGCGGTACCCAAGACCACCGAGGTGGCGCCGTTCCAGGACAGCAAGATCAACAAGATCACCCCGCCGCCGGCCGCGAGAGTAGAGTCGCCGCCCGCGCCATCGAAGTCCGCGGTCGCCACCCAGGCACCGAAACCGCAGAAGGTCGAGCCCAAGCCGAAGGAAAGCAAACCGCAGCCCAAGGCCGAGGCGAAAGTGCCGGACTTCGACAGCTCGCAGCTGTCCAGCCAGATCGCCAGCCTTGAGGCCGAGCTGTCCAACGAACAGCAGCTGTACGCCAAACGCCCGCGTATCCATCGCCTGAATGCGGCCTCGACCATGCGCGACAAGGGCGCCTGGTACAAGGAAGAGTGGCGCAAGAAGGTCGAGCGCATCGGCAACCTCAACTACCCCGACGAGGCACGGCGCCAGCAGTTGTACGGCAGCCTGCGGCTGATGGTGTCGATCAACCGCGATGGCTCGCTGTATGAAGTGCTGGTGCTGGAATCGTCTGGCCAGCCAGTGCTGGACCAGGCGGCCCAGCGCATCGTGCGGCTGGCCGCGCCGTTCGCGCCGTTTACCGGGGACATGGCGGAGTTTGACCGACTGGAGATCATCCGCACCTGGCGGTTTGCCCGCGGGGACAAGCTGTCGAGCAACTAAGGTTCGAGGGGCAGTTTGTGGGAGCGGGCTTGCCCCGCGATCGGACCGCCCCGCAAGCGGCGTTGCCTGACCTGGCGCAATCGCGGGGCAAGCCCGCTCCCACAGGGTCATCTCAAGGCTGCCATGCACCTTGCCAGCCCCGCCACCTGGCGCCACACTAGCGCTCATGAAAACTTTCGCCCCCAGCTACCTCAAGCACCAGTTCCTGATCGCCATGCCGCACATGGCCGACCCGAACTTTGCCCACACCCTTACCTACATCGTCGAGCACAACGCCAACGGCGCCATGGGGCTGGTGGTCAACCGCCCGCAGGAGCTGAACCTGGGCGACATTCTCGAACAGTTGCGCCCCGACGAAACGCCCCCGGCCAGCACGCTGCAGGTGCCCATCTACCTGGGCGGCCCGGTGCAGACCGACCGTGGTTTCGTGCTGCACAGCGATGAGTGCAGTTTCCAGGCCACCGTGGCCCTGGAAGGCCTGTCGCTGACCACCTCCCAGGACGTGCTGCTGGCCATCGCCGCCGGCGTGGGCCCGAAAAAGAGCCTGATCACCCTCGGCTATGCCGGCTGGGAAGCCGGCCAGCTGGAAGCGGAGCTGGCCGACAACGCCTGGCTCAACTGCCCGTTCGACCCCGCGATCCTGTTCGGCATGGACAACGAACAGCGCCTCGGCGCCGCCGCTGCCAGCCTCGGCATCAATCTGAGCCTGCTCACCAGCCAGGCGGGGCACGCCTGATGGCCGAACTGCGCCTGCTGCTGGGCTTCGACTACGGTAGCAAACAGATCGGCGTGGCCGTCGGCCAGGTGATCACCGGCCAGGCCCGCGAGCTCTGCGTGCTCAAGGCACAGAACGGCGTGCCGGACTGGAACCAGGTCGAAAAACTGATCAAGGAATGGAAACCCGATGCCATCGTCGTCGGCCTGCCGCTGAACATGGACGGCACCCCCAGCGAGATGAGCGAGCGCGCCGAGAAATTCGCCCGGCGCCTCAACGGCCGTTTCAACCTGCCGGTGCACACCCACGACGAACGCCTGACCACCTTCGAAGCCAAAGGTGAGCAGATGGCCCGTGGCGGCCGTCACGGCAGCTACCGCGACAACCCGGTCGACGCCATCGCCGCCGCCCTGCTGCTGCAAGGCTGGCTGGAGGCCAACGTTTAATTCCGCTTTGCCGCCGGAGCTACCCGGCGCCTGCCTTCCGAGGAGCACGCAATGAGCCTACCCAATCCCGCCGACCTGATCCGGCAGATGGCCGTCGACCTTCGCGCCCACCTGGCCCGCCGCGCCATCGCCGAGCCACGCTTCATCGGCATCCGCACCGGCGGCGTATGGGTGGCCCAGGCGCTGCAGCAGGCATTGGCCGACGAGAGCCCGCTGGGCACCCTGGATGTCTCGTTCTACCGCGACGATTTCAGCCAGAACGGCCTGCACCCGCAAGTGCGCCCTTCGGAGCTGCCGTTCGAGATTGAAGGCCAGCACCTGGTGCTGGTGGATGATGTGCTGATGAGCGGCCGCACCATCCGCGCCGCCCTCAACGAACTGTTCGATTATGGCCGCCCGGCCAGCGTGACGCTGGTGTGCCTGCTGGACCTGGATGCCGGCGAACTGCCGATCCGCCCCAATGTGCTCGGTGCCACCCTGTCACTGGCCGCCCATGAACGGGTAAAATTGACCGGACCCGCACCGCTCGTCCTCGAGCGCCAGGACCTCGCTTCCGCTTCCGCCCTTTAAGAGTCCCCCGCGATGACGCCATTCGACGCCAAGCGCCCGCTGCAGCTCAATGACCAGGGCCAGCTGCGCCACTTCCTCTCACTCGACGGTTTGCCCCGCGAACTGCTCACCGAGATCCTCGACACCGCCGACTCGTTCCTCGAAGTCGGCGCCCGGGCCGTGAAGAAAGTCCCGCTGCTGCGCGGCAAGACCGTGTGCAACGTGTTCTTCGAGAACTCCACCCGTACCCGCACCACCTTCGAACTGGCCGCCCAGCGCCTGTCGGCCGACGTGATCAGCCTGAACGTGTCGACCTCCTCGACCAGCAAGGGCGAGACCCTGTTCGACACCCTGCGCAACCTCGAAGCCATGGCTGCCGACATGTTCGTCGTGCGCCACTCCGACTCCGGCGCCGCCCACTTCATCGCCGAGCATGTGTGCCCGGACGTGGCGGTGATCAATGGCGGCGACGGCCGTCACGCCCACCCGACCCAGGGCATGCTCGACATGCTGACCATCCGTCGGCACAAGGGCAGCTTCGAGAACCTGTCGGTGGCCATCGTCGGCGACATCCTGCACTCGCGCGTAGCCCGCTCGGACATGCTCGCGCTCAAGGCGCTGGGCTGCCCGGACATCCGCGTGATCGGCCCGAAAACCCTGATCCCGATCGGCATCGAGCAGTACGGGGTGAAGGTCTACACCGACCTCGCCGAAGGCCTCAAGGACGTTGACGTGGTGATCATGCTGCGCCTGCAGCGTGAGCGCATGGCCGGCGGCCTGCTGCCCAGCGAGGGCGAGTTCTACCGCCTGTTCGGCCTGACCACCGCACGCCTGGCCGGCGCCAAGCCCGACGCCATCGTCATGCACCCCGGCCCGATCAACCGGGGCGTGGAGATCGAGTCGGCGGTGGCCGACGGCAAGCACTCGGTGATCCTCAACCAGGTCACCTACGGCATCGCCGTGCGCATGGCCGTGCTGTCCATGGCCATGAGCGGGCAGAACGCGCAACGTCAAATCGAGCAGGAGAACGCCCAGTGACCCTCAGCATTATCGGCGCTCGGGTAATCGACCCTGCCAGCGGCCTGGACACCATCACCGACCTGCACCTCGAAGGCGGTCGCATTGCCGCCATCGGCGCAGCCACGGCAGGCTTCAGCGCCAGCCGCACGATCCAGGCCGACGGCCTAGTCGCCGCGCCGGGCCTGGTCGACCTCGGCGTCTCGCTGCGCGAGCCGGGCTACAGCCGCAAGGGCACCATCGCCAGTGAAACCCGCGCAGCGGTCGCCGGCGGCGTCACCAGCCTGTGCTGCCCGCCGCAGACCAAGCCGGTGCTGGACACCTCGGCGGTGGCCGAACTGATCCTCGACCGCGCCCGCGAAGCGGCCAACAGCAAGGTGTACCCGATCGGTGCCCTGACCAAAGGCCTGGAAGGCGAGCAACTGGCCGAGCTGGTGGCCCTGCGCGACACCGGTTGCGTGGCCTTCGGCAACGGCCTGAAAGAGATCCCCAACAACCGCACCCTGGCCCGCGCCCTGGAATACGCGGCGACCTTCGACCTGACCGTGGTGTTCCACTCCCAGGACCGCGACCTGTCCCAGGGCGGCCTGGCCCACGAAGGGCCGATGGCCAGCTTCCTCGGCCTGCCCGGCATCCCCGAAAGCGCCGAGACCGTGGCCCTGGCCCGCAACCTGCTGCTGGTCGAGCAGAGCGGCGTGCGCGCGCACTTCAGCCAGATCACCAGCGCCCGCGGCGCACGGCTGATTGCCCAGGCCCAGCAACTGGGGCTGCCGGTCACCGCCGACGTGGCGCTGTACCAGCTGATTCTCACCGACGAAGCGCTGCGCGATTTCTCCAGCCTGTACCACGTGCAGCCGCCGCTGCGCAGCGCCGCCGACCGTGACGGCCTGCGTGAGGCGGTGAAGTCGGGCGTGATCCAGGCGATCTCCAGCCACCACCAGCCCCACGAGCGCGATGCCAAGCTGGCGCCGTTCGGTGCCACCGAGCCGGGCATCAGCAGCGTCGAGCTGTTGCTGCCGCTGGCCATGACCCTGGTCGAGGACGGCCTGCTCGACCTGCCGACGCTGATGGCGCGGCTGAGCAGCGGCCCGGCGGCGGCCATGCGCCTGCCGGCGGGTGAGCTGAAAGTAGGCGGCGCGGCCGACCTGGTGCTGTTCGATCCGCAAGCCTCGACAGTGGCGGGCGAGCAGTGGCTGTCGCGCGGCGAGAACTGCCCGTTCATCGGCCACTGCCTGCCGGGCGCGGTGCGTTATACCTTGGTCGATGGGCACATCTGCCACGAGGCCTGACAGACCGCACCGCCCATTTCGCGGGTAAACCCGCTCCCACAGGGTATCGAGCCACTGTGGGAGCGGGTTTACCCGCGAATGCAGCAACAGCGATGAGCCTGTTCGACGCCGACCACTCATCCCTCAAGGTTGAAATCCATCCCCCCACCCCCATATGACTCTCCATCAGGCATTTTCGCCCCGCTGCGTGGAGACTCTCCCTTGACTACCATCGTTTCTGTCCGCCGTAACGGCAAAGTCGTCATGGGCGGCGACGGCCAGGTTTCCCTCGGCAACACCGTGATGAAAGGCAACGCCAAGAAGGTCCGCCGCCTGTACAACGGCCAGGTCATCGCCGGCTTCGCCGGTGCCACCGCCGACGCCTTCACCCTGTTCGAGCGCTTCGAAGCCCAGCTGCAGAAACACTCCGGCCACCTGGTGCGCGCCGCCGTCGAACTGGCCAAGGAATGGCGTACCGACCGTTCCCTGAGCCGCCTGGAAGCGATGCTGGCGGTAGCCAACAAGGACGCCTCCTTGATCATCACCGGCAACGGCGACGTGGTCGAACCCGAAGACGGCCTGATCGCCATGGGTTCCGGCGGCGGCTACGCCCAGGCCGCAGCGCGCGCCCTGCTGAACAAGACCGACCTGTCGGCCCGGGAAATCACCGAGGCTGCCCTGAACATCGCCGGCGACATCTGCGTGTTCACCAACCACAACCTGACCATCGAGGAGCAGGACCTGGCCGAGTAATCAGTTGTTTTGGCGTCCCGCCAACAGCGGGACTTTTCCACACTGATGACTGCGCCTTAGGACCCTATTGATCATGTCCATGACCCCCCGCGAAATCGTTCACGAACTGAACCGCCACATCATCGGCCAGGACGACGCCAAGCGCGCCGTCGCCATTGCCCTGCGCAACCGCTGGCGGCGCATGCAGCTGCCTGCCGAACTGCGTGCCGAAGTCACCCCGAAGAACATCCTGATGATCGGCCCCACCGGCGTGGGCAAGACCGAAATCGCCCGTCGCCTGGCCAAGCTGGCCAACGCGCCGTTCATCAAGGTCGAAGCGACCAAGTTCACCGAAGTCGGCTACGTCGGCCGTGACGTCGAATCGATCATCCGCGACCTGGCCGATGCCGCGCTGAAGATGCTCCGCGAGCAAGAGATCGTCCGTGTGCGCCACCGCGCCGAAGACGCCGCCGAAGACCGTATTCTCGACGCCCTGCTGCCGCAGGCGCGCACCAGCAGCTTCGCCGAAGAGGCTGCACAGTCGAGCAGCGATTCCAACACCCGCCAGTTGTTCCGCAAGCGCCTGCGTGAAGGCCAGCTGGACGACAAGGAAATCGAGATCGAAGTGGCCGACGCGGTCGGTGTCGAGATCGCCGCGCCGCCCGGCATGGAAGAGATGACCAACCAGCTGCAGAGCCTGTTCGCCAACATGGGCAAGGGCAAGCGCAAGGCGCGCAAGCTGAAGGTCAAGGACGCGCTGAAGATGGTCCGCGATGAAGAAGCCGGCCGCCTGGTCAACGACGAAGAGCTCAAGGCCAAGGCCCTGGAAGCGGTCGAGCAGCACGGCATCGTGTTCATCGACGAAATCGACAAGGTGGCCAAGCGTGGCAACGTCGGCGGCGCCGATGTGTCCCGCGAAGGCGTGCAGCGCGACCTGCTGCCGCTGATCGAAGGCTGCACCGTCAACACCAAGCTGGGCATGGTCAAGACCGACCACATCCTGTTCATCGCCTCCGGTGCGTTCCACCTGAGCAAGCCGAGCGACCTGGTGCCCGAGCTGCAGGGTCGCCTGCCGATCCGCGTCGAGCTCAAGGCCCTGACCCCGGAAGACTTCGAGCGCATCCTCAAAGAGCCGCACGCCTCGCTGACCGAGCAGTATGCAGCGCTGCTGAAGACCGAAGGCCTGAACATCGAGTTCGCCGACGAGGGCCTCAAGCGCCTGGCCGAGATCGCCTTCCAGGTCAACGAGAAAACCGAGAACATCGGTGCCCGCCGCCTGCACACCCTGCTCGAGCGTTTGCTCGAAGAGGTGTCGTTCAGTGCCGGTGACCTGGCCAGCGCCCACGACGAGACGCCGATCCACATCGACGCCGCGTATGTGAACAGCCACCTGGGTGAGCTGGCGCAGAACGAAGACCTGTCGCGCTACATCCTGTAAGCGGCAAGCTGTAGGCTGCAAGCGACAAGCTGATTTGCGTCGCTTGCAGCATCACCTCTCTCCTGTTTATCCGCGATGGCTTGAATATCGCTTCTTGAAGCTTGAAGCTTGCAGCTTGAAGCTCAAGAGAGAAGCCCATGGCCCGCCTGCCCACCGCCATCAACCTGCACAAAGCCTCGAAAACCCTCACCCTCACCTACGCCCCCGGCGAGGTCTACCACCTGCCTGCCGAGTTCCTGCGGGTGCACTCCCCTTCCGCCGAGGTCCAGGGCCACGGCAATCCCATCCTGCAATTTGGCAAGATCAACGTAGGCCTCAGCGGCCTGGAGCCTGCCGGCCAATACGCACTGAAACTGACCTTCGACGACGGCCATGACTCAGGGTTGTTCACCTGGGAATACCTCGAACAACTGTGTCTGCGCCAGGAACAACTGTGGGCCGAGTACCTGGATGAACTGCACAAGGCCGGCAAATCCCGCGACCCCGCCGAGTCGGTCGTCAAGCTGATGCTCTAGCGCGGGGCCTCCAGGTTTTAGAGCGCATTTTCTAATCTCATCTGCTTGAATGCGTGAATGGCGGCCAAAGACTGGCTGTCTTGCGCATTACATGAAAGTCGGGTAACCAATGGAGCTGGCAAGTTCCCTGCATCGCCTTCTCGGCAAGCAGGGCCAGGCCGGTATGTAGAGGTCGCGAGCGAAAGCAGGTTGTCTTCACACGCAGAAACCCCCGCAGCTCATCATCGACACGCATCCGGTCGCAGCACCGCTGTTCCTTATCACTGGTCACCCGAGTAGCAGTACCGGGCTGTCACAGCACACCGGTACTCGTCTCAGGACAACGGAGCGTCGTAGATGAGTAACAAGAACAACGATGAGTTGCAGCGGCAGGCCTCGGAGAACACCCTGGGGCTGAACCCGGTCATCGGCATTCGCCGTAAGGATTTGCTCACGTCGGCGCGCACGGTATTGCGCCAGGCGGTTCGCCAGCCATTGCACAGTGCCAAGCACGTGGCGCATTTCGGCCTGGAACTGAAGAACGTGCTGCTGGGCAAATCCAGCCTGCAGCCCGGTGGCGACGACCGTCGCTTCCAGGACCCGGCCTGGAGCCACAACCCACTGTACCGGCGCTACCTGCAGACGTACCTGGCCTGGCGCAAGGAGCTCAACGACTGGATCGGCGAAAGCGACCTGTCGCCCCAGGACATCACCCGTGGCCAGTTCGTCATCAACCTGATGACCGAAGCCATGGCACCGACCAACACCCTCTCCAACCCGGCGGCGATCAAGCGCTTCTTCGAAACCGGCGGCAAGAGCCTGCTCGACGGGCTGTCCAACCTCGCCAAGGACATGGTCAACAACGGCGGCATGCCCAGCCAGGTGAACATGGAAGCCTTCGAGGTGGGCAAGAACCTGGGCACCAGCGAAGGCGCGGTGGTGTACCGCAACGACGTGCTCGAACTGATCCAGTACAAACCCATCACCGAGCAGGTGCACAGCCGCCCGCTGCTGGTGGTGCCGCCGCAGATCAACAAGTTCTACGTGTTCGACCTGAGCCCGGAAAAGAGCCTGGCGCGCTTCTGCCTGCGCTCGCAGCAGCAGACCTTCATCATCAGCTGGCGCAACCCGACCAAGGCCCAGCGCGAGTGGGGCCTGTCCACCTACATCGACGCCCTCAAGGAAGCGGTCGACGCGGTGCTGGCGATCACCGGCAGCAAGGACCTGAACATGCTCGGCGCCTGCTCCGGGGGCATCACCTGCACCGCGCTGGTGGGCCACTACGCGGCCCTGGGCGAGAAGAAGGTCAACGCCCTGACCCTGCTGGTCAGCGTGCTCGACACCACGATCGACACCGAGGTGGCGCTGTTCGTCGACGAGCAGACGCTGGAAGCCGCCAAGCGCCACTCCTACCAGTCCGGGGTGCTCGAGGGCAGCGACATGGCCAAGGTGTTCGCCTGGATGCGCCCCAACGACCTGATCTGGAACTACTGGGTCAACAACTACCTGCTGGGCAATTCACCGCCCGTGTTCGACATCCTGTTCTGGAACAACGACACCACGCGCCTGCCGGCCGCCTTCCACGGCGACCTGATCGAAATGTTCAAGAACAACCCGCTGATCCGCGCCAATGCCCTGGAGGTGTGCGGCACCGCCATCGACCTGAAGCAGGTCGACTGCGACATCTTCAGCGTCGCCGGTACCGCCGACCACATCACCCCGTGGCAGTCGTGCTACCGCTCGGCGCACCTGTTCGGCGGCAAGATCGAATTCGTGCTGTCCAACAGCGGCCATATCCAGAGCATCCTCAACCCGCCGGGCAACCCCAAGGCGCGCTTCATGACCGGTGAAGACCGCCCGGACGACCCGCTGGCCTGGCAGGAGAACGCGGTCAAGCACGCCGACTCCTGGTGGCTGCACTGGCAGACGTGGCTGGGCGATCGCGCCGGGGAACTGAAGAAGGCGCCGACCCGCCTGGGCAACCGCACCTATGGCGCAGGCGAGGCCGCACCGGGAACCTACGTGCACGAGCGTTGAGCCCAACCGCCGTGATGTGCCGGCAGGCGCATCGCGGCGCTACCTTCACCCCAGAGTCACGCGTATGCCGCAACCCTACATCTTCCGCACCGTCGAGCTGGACGATCAGTCCATCCGCACCGCGGTGCGCCCGGGCAAGCCGCACCTGACGCCGCTGCTGATCTTCAACGGCATCGGCGCCAACCTCGAACTGGTGTTCCCCTTCATCGAGGCGCTGGACCCGGACCTGGAAGTGATCGCCTTCGACGTGCCCGGGGTCGGCGGCTCGTCGACGCCGCGTCACCCGTACCGCTTCCCCGGCCTGGCCAAGTTGACCGCGCGCATGCTCGACTACCTCGACTACGGCCAGGTCAATGCCATCGGTGTGTCCTGGGGCGGGGCGCTTGCCCAGCAGTTCGCCCACGACTACCCCGAACGCTGCAAGAAGCTGGTGCTGGCCGCCACCGCCGCCGGTGCGGTGATGGTGCCGGGCAAGCCCAAGGTGCTGTGGCTGATGGCCAGCCCCCGGCGTTACATCCAGCCCTCCCACGTGATCCGCATCGCCCCCATGATCTATGGCGGTGCCTTTCGCCGCGACCCGGACCTGGCGCTGCACCACGCCTCGAAAGTGCGCTCCGGCGGCAAGATGGGCTACTACTGGCAGCTGTTCGCCGGGCTCGGCTGGACCAGCATCCACTGGCTGCACAAGATCCAACAACCCACCCTGGTGCTGGCCGGCGACGACGACCCGCTGATCCCCCTGGTCAACATGCGCCTGCTGGCCTGGCGGATTCCCAATGCCCAGCTACACATAATCGACGATGGCCACCTGTTCCTGATCACCCGGGCCGAGGCCGTCGCCCCGATCATCATGAAATTCCTCCAGCAAGAGCGCCAGCGCGCGGTCATGCACCCCCGGCCCGCCTCGGGCGGCTGATGCAGACGCGCTGGCGTCTGTGGGAGCGGCTTTAGCCGCGAAGCAAGCGACACGGTGAATGGCACCGGCTACGCCGGTGTTCGCGGCTAACGCCGCTCCCACAGGTCTCTGGTGGGTCAGGCAGTGATGCGCAGCACCACCAGAGCGGCCCGATTGCTATAACGATGGAGTGTTGGCATGAAAGACAAACCGGCAACAGGGACGATACCGGTCCCGGCCACCAGCATGAACGTGCAGAACGCGATCACTGGCCTGCGCGGCCGCGACCTGCTTTCGACGCTGCGCCATGTCGGTCGCCATGGCCTGCGCCACCCGCTGCACACGGCAAAACACCTGCTGGAGCTGGGCGGCACCCTGGGCCGGGTGATGCTCGGCGACACCCCCTTCCAGCCGCACGCGCGCGACAGCCGCTTCAGTGACCCCACCTGGAGCCAGAACCCGTTCTACCGGCGCAGCCTGCAGGCCTACCTGGCCTGGCAGAAACAGACCCGCCTGTGGGTCGAGGAAAGCTCGCTGTCCCACGATGATCGCGTGCGCGCGCAGTTCCTGTTCAACCTGATCAACGACGCCATCGCCCCGAGCAACTCGCTGCTCAATCCGCTGGCGGTCAAGGAGCTGCTCAACACCGGCGGCCAGAGCCTGCTGCGTGGCGTTGGCCACTTGCTCGACGACCTGCGCCACAACGACGGGCTGCCACGCCAGGTGGACGAGCGCGCCTTCGAGGTCGGCGGCAACCTCGCCGCCACGCCTGGCGCGGTGGTGTTTCGCAATGAGCTGCTGGAGCTGATCCAGTACAAGCCGATGAGCGAAAAGCAGTACGCCCGGCCAGTGCTGGTGGTGCCGCCGCAGATCAACAAGTTCTACATCTTCGACCTCAGCCCGACCAACAGCTTCGTCCAGTACATGCTCAAGAACGGCCTGCAGGTATTCATGATCAGCTGGCGCAACCCCGACCCGCGCCATCGCGAGTGGGGCCTGTCGAGCTACGTGCAGGCCCTGGAAGAGGCGCTCAACGCCTGCCGCAGCGTCAGCGGCAGCCGCGACCCGAACCTGATGGGCGCCTGCGCCGGCGGCCTGACCATGGCCGCGCTGCAGGGCCACCTGCAAGCCAAGAACCAACTGCGCAAGGTGCGCAGCGCCACCTACCTGGTGAGCCTGCTCGACAGCCAGTTCGACAGCCCCGCCAGCCTGTTCGCCGACGAACAGACCATCGAGGCGGCCAAGCGCCGCTCGTATCAGCGCGGCGTGCTCGACGGCGGCGAGGTGGCGCGGATCTTCGCCTGGATGCGGCCCAACGACCTGATCTGGAACTACTGGGTCAACAACTACCTGATGGGCAAGACCCCGCCGGCCTTCGACATCCTCTACTGGAACGCCGACAACACCCGCCTGCCGGCCGCCCTGCACGGCGACCTGCTGGACTTTTTCAAGCACAACCCGTTGCCCCACCCCGACGGGCTGGAGGTGTGCGGCACGCCCATCGACCTCAAGCAGGTCGACCTGGACAGCTTCACCGTGGCCGGCAGCAACGACCACATCACCCCCTGGGACGCGGTGTACCGCTCGGCCCTGCTGCTGGGTGGCGAGCGACGCTTCGTGCTGTCGCACAGCGGGCATATCCAGAGCATCATCAACCCGCCCGGCAACCCCAAGGCCTATTACCTGGATAACCCCAAGCTGTCCGGTGACCCGCGCGCCTGGTTCTACGATGCCGAGCGCCGCGACGGCAGTTGGTGGCCGCAGTGGCTGGAGTGGATCAGCCAGCGCTCCGGTACGCTCAAGGCACCGCGCACCGAGCTGGGCAACGCCACCTACCCACCGCTGGCCCCCGCGCCAGGCACCTACGTACTGGCACGCTGACTGAATGAAGACCCGCGACCGCATCCTCGAATGCGCCCTGCTGCTGTTCAACCGCCAGGGCGAACCTAACGTCTCGACCCTGGAGATCGCCAACGAACTGGGGATCAGCCCAGGCAACCTGTACTACCACTTCCACGGCAAGGAGCCGCTGGTGATCGGCCTGTTCGAGCGCTTCGAAGAACAGCTGATGCCGCTGCTCGACCCACCGCTGGACGTGCGCCTGGACGCCGAGGACTACTGGCTGTTCCTGCACCTGATCGTCGAGCGCATGGCCCAGTACCGCTTCCTGTTCCAGGACCTGTCCAACCTCACCGGGCGCCTGCCCAAGCTGGCGCGGGGCATGCGCAGCCTGATCAACGCGCTCAAGCGCACCCTCGCCGCGCTGCTGGCCAGCCTCAAGAGCCAGGGCCTGGTGACCAGCGAAACGCAAGCCTTGGGGCAATTGGTGGAACAGATCGCCCTGACCCTGATCTGTTCGCTGGATTACCAGCGGGTACTGGGGCGTGAAGGCGATGTGGGGGTGGTGGTGTACCAGGTGATGATGCTGGTGGCGCCGCACTTGCAGGCGCCGGCGCGCACGGCGGCGGAGCAGCTGGCGATGAGGTATCTGGAGGGGTGAAATGATCGCGGGGTAAGCCCGCTCCCACGTTGGCCTGAGTAGCCATTGTGGGAGCGGGCTTGCCCCGCGATGAAGGCGACGCGGTATCAGGCCTGGGCGGCCACGTTCACCGGTGCCGACGGGGTGGCGCTGGCCGGGGCCGCGCTCGGCGCCGGGGCGGCGGTGGCGGCAGGTGCCGCTGCTACCGGCTTGGCTGCCGCAGGTTTGGCCGCAGGTGCTTTCTTGACTGCTGGTTTCTTCGCCGCTGCCGGTTTGGCCGCAGGCTTGGCAGCAGCCGGCTTGGCTGCAGCGGTTTTAGCCGCAGGCTTGGCCGCAGGTTTCGCCGCAGCGGTCTTGGCGGCCGGTTTGGCAGCTGCCTTGGCCAGTGGCTTGGCAGCCGTCTTGCTGGCGGCGGCCTTGGATACCGGCGTGACCGAAGCGCCGGTCAGCTTCTCGATCTGCTTGGTCAGCGTGTCGACC
This sequence comes from Pseudomonas oryziphila, assembly GCF_003940825.1. Taxonomy (NCBI): domain Bacteria; kingdom Pseudomonadati; phylum Pseudomonadota; class Gammaproteobacteria; order Pseudomonadales; family Pseudomonadaceae; genus Pseudomonas; species Pseudomonas oryziphila. Next base: position 5,597,039 of record NZ_CP034338.1, read on the forward strand.
TGCTGGTGCAGTGCCTTGATCTCGTTGCGGCTGGGCACGCCCAGGCGCGAGATGGCGCTGTTCAGGCGCTTGTCGAAGGCCTCTTCGAGTTCGCTCCACTTGCCCAGTGCGCGTTCCTTGACATCCGATACCCGCGAGGTGGTGGCGGACTTGGCCGAGTCGGCTGCCGAGTCGACGCTTTTCTTCGCCTGCTTCTCGGCTTTCTCGCCATCCTTCACCAGCGAATCGAACAGCTTCGGACCGTCCTGGTCGACCTTGGAATAGATACCCAGGCCAGCCAACCAGATCTTGCGGGAGTACTTCTCGATTCCGCCGATCCAGGAGCTGCCTTCTTTTTCGGTGTTCTTCTTGCCAGCCATCCTGCTCTCCTTATGGTTTGTGCGCGACGCGCTCGAGCAGCTCGTGCAGCTGTTCAAGCTTGATGGACAACGCCTCAACGTCATGTTTAGACGGAATGCCGAGGCGATTCAAGGCGCGGCCGACGCGCTCGTCGAAGGCTTTCTCGATTTTGTCCAGCTGGACCTCGACCTTGCCCCGCACGCGGGTCACTTCCTGGCCAGCTTCGTCGAGCTGGTGGTTGGCCGCATCGAGTTCTTTATGGATGCGTTTCTTGCCGCGCTTCTCGACGCCTTCACCGGCCTTGACCAGTTCCTTGAAGTAGTCGGAGCCTTCCTGGCCGACACGGGCGTATGCACCGATGCCAGCCAGCCAGATCTTGCGCGCGTAACCGCGCACTTCGCCCAGGGTGCCCTGGGCGTCGTCCTGCTTGAGATTCACTTTGGCCATGCTCTGTACCTCATGCTCATTTGGGGAGGGAGGATGAGCCCAGGGTGGTAGGGCTTGAGCGTGAAGGTAGGCGGAATAATTAGAATCCTCACCCTAAGGTGTGGCGATGCGGGGCTAGTGTGTACGGGGATCGTGGGAGCGGGCTTGCCCCGCGATAGCGTCAGCCCCGGCAATCGCTATCGCGGGGCAAGCCCGCTCCCACAAAGCCTGCCCCCGCAAACAGCAAGGACCTCGCGGCCTCAGGCCAGGGCTTTGTCCAGCGCCCGCTCGATCTCGCCCTTGATGGTGCCGCCCATCATCGACAGCATCATGCCCAGCTTGAGCTCGACGCGGATGCTGTCGTCAAAGATGTGCACGCTGCCATTGGCACCGCTGCGGGTCACGTCTACCCGGTCGCCGTTCCAACTGGCCTTGAGGTCGTATTCGCGGCTGAGCTTGTCCACCAGCGCTTCGGCCTTGGCGCGGGCGGCTTCGCGGCCGAGGGAGTGTTTGCGTTCGACGCTGATCTGGGTCATGCGGGTGTTCCTGCTGATGTAGACATAATCGCCATTATGCCCGCCACCCCGCCACGGCACACCCCGCGAAGACAAATCCGCCCGATGCCCCTAGAATGGCGGTAATTTTTTTCTGGTGAAGCGAAATGACCGACCAGCGCAAAGGCGACCACGCCGAACCCACCACCCACTTCGGCTACCAGGACGTGCCCGAGAGCCAGAAGGCGAAGAAAGTCGCCGAGGTCTTCCACTCCGTCGCCGCCAAGTACGACCTGATGAACGACGTGCTGTCCGGCGGCATGCACCGCCTGTGGAAGCGCTTCACCATCGAGCTGTCCGGTGTGCGCAGCGGCAACCGGGTGCTGGACATCGCCGGTGGTACCGGCGACCTGGCCGCCAAGTTCTCGCGCCTGGTCGGCCCGACCGGCCAAGTGGTACTGGCCGACATCAACGACTCGATGCTCAAGGTCGGCCGTGACCGCCTGCTCGACCGGGGCGTGGCCGGCAACATCGAGTTCGTCCAGGCCGACGCCGAGAAGCTGCCGTTCCCGGACAACCACTTCGACTGCGTGACCATCGCCTTCGGCCTGCGCAACGTGACGCACAAGGACGAAGCCATTCGCTCGATGCTGCGCGTGCTCAAGCCCGGTGGCCGGCTGTTGATCCTGGAATTCTCCAAGCCCACCAACAAGCTGATGTCCAAGGCCTACGACGCCTACTCGTTCGCCTTCATGCCACTGGCCGGCAAGCTGATCACCAACGACTCCGAGAGCTACCGTTACCTCGCCGAGTCGATCCGCATGCACCCCGACCAGGAAACGCTCAAGAGCATGATGGTCGAAGCTGGCTTCGACCGCGTCACCTACCACAACATGACCAGCGGCATCGTCGCCGTGCACCGGGGGATCAAACCCTGATGCTCCTGGCCGGCCTTCTCGCCAGCGTCGAACACGGCCTCAACCGGGTCTTGCGCATGGACAGCACGGCACTGCCGCGGCTGGCCGCGCTGGAGGGCCAGGTCATCGAGATCGACTGCGTGCAGCCGGCCCTCAAGCTGTTCGTGCTGCCCGATGAAGAAGGCCTGATGCTGGCCGCCCACTGGGAGGGCGAGGTCGATTGCACCCTGCGCGCCCCGGCCGGGCGCCTGGCCCAGTTGGCCCTGAGCAAGGACAAGAGCGCCGTGCTGCACAGCCCGCAGGTCGAACTGCACGGTGACAGCGCCGTGCTGCTCGACCTGGTCGCGGTGCTGCAGGACCTGGAACTGGACTGGGAGCACGAGCTGCAACGCTGGCTCGGCCCGGTACCCACCGCGCTGCTCGCCGGCCACGTGCGCCTGCGCGCGCGCTGGACCAGGCAAGGCCTGGCCCGTTTCAGCCAGAACCTTTCCGAGTACCTGGCCGAAGAGTCCCGCACCCTGGTCGGCAAACGCGAAGCCGAAGCGGCGTTCAGCGAACTCGATGCGCTCAAAGTCGACATCGAACGTCTCGAGGCGCGCCTGCGCCGCCTCGCCCACACTCTTGATACCAGCGATAACGCATGAAGCTGCTCGCCGTCCGCCGTCTGTTGCGCATCCAGCGCGTCGTGATCCGCTACCGCCTCGATGACCTGCTGTTCGAACAGCCCCTGCTGCCCTGGTGGCTGGCCAGCCTGCGCCTGCTGATGCCCTGGCGCTGGCTGCCGCGCAAACCCCTCGAGCTCAGCCGTGGTGCGCGCATGCGCCTGGCGCTGCAGGACCTGGGGCCGATCTTCATCAAGTTCGGCCAGCTGCTGTCCACCCGCCGTGACCTGCTGCCCACCGACATCGCCGACGAGCTGATGCTGCTGCAGGACCGGGTGCCGCCGTTCGACCCGCAGCACGCCGTGGCGCTGATCGAAGAGCAGCTGGGGGCCAAGGTTGGCGAGGTGTTCAGCCGTTTCGACGTCGAGCCGCTGGCCTCCGCTTCGGTAGCCCAGGTGCACGCCGCACGCCTGAAAAGCGGCGAAGAAGTGGTGGTCAAGGTGGTGCGCCCGGGCCTCAAGCCGGTGATCGCCCAGGACCTGGCCTGGCTGTTCCTGATCGCCAAGGCCGCCGAGCGCGCCTCGGCCGATGCCCGCCGTCTGCACCCGGTCGAGATCGTCGGCGACTACGAAAAGACCATCTACGACGAGCTCGACCTGCTGCGCGAGGCGGCCAACGCCAGCCAGCTGCGGCGCAACTTCGAAGGTTCGGAGCTGATGTACGTGCCCCAGGTGTACTGGGACTTCTGCCGGCCCAAGGTGCTGGTCATGGAGCGCATCTACGGTGTGCCGGTCACCGACATGGCCACCCTGGCCGACCAGCGCACCGACATGAAGCTGCTGGCCGAGCGCGGTGTCGAGGTGTTCTTCACCCAGGTGTTCCGCGACAGCTTCTTCCACGCCGACATGCACCCGGGCAACATCTTCGTCAGCACGGTCAAGCCGTGGAGCCCGCAGTACATCGCCATCGACTGCGGCATCGTCGGCAGCCTCACCGCCGAGGACCAGGACTACCTGGCGCGCAACCTGATCGCCTTCTTCAAGCGCGACTACCGCCGCGTGGCGCAACTGCACATCGATTCGGGCTGGGTGCCGGCGCAGACCAAGGTCAACGAGTTCGAAGCGGCGATCCGCACCGTGTGCGAGCCGATCTTCGAAAAGCCGCTCAAGGACATCTCCTTCGGCCAGGTACTGATGCGCCTGTTCCAGACCGCCCGGCGCTTCAACATGGAAGTCCAGCCGCAACTGGTGCTGCTGCAGAAGACCCTGCTCAACATCGAAGGCCTGGGCCGCCAGCTGTACCCCGACCTGGACCTGTGGAGCACCGCCAAGCCGTTCCTCGAACGCTGGATGCGCGAGCGCATGAGCCCCAAGGCGGTGTTCGGCAACCTGTACAGCCAGGCCGAGCAACTGCCGCACCTGGCCGACATGACCCGCGACCTGCTCGAACGCCTGTCGCAGCCGCACCTGCACGACCCGCAACTGCCCGAACGCCGTCGCCAGGGCGACAACTGGGCGCTGCGCCTGCTCGGTGCCGGCCTGCTGGCCGGCGGCGCCACGCTGGCCACCGGCGCCGTGAGCCTGAGCGCCCCGGCGGCGTGGCCGGCCTGGTTGATGCTGGCCGCAGGCTTGTACCTGATCGTGCGCCGATAGCCAGCCGCGCGGCTGGCTGGCACACTAGCGCACAGGGGCCCGGTACGGGAGCGGGCCCGGTTTGGAGTCGACGATGAAAGACTGGCTGGACGAGATCAAGTGGAACAGCGATGGCCTGGTACCGGCCATCGCCCAGGACCACAAGACCGGGCGCGTGCTGATGATGGCCTGGATGAACCGTGAATCCCTCGTGCTGACCGCCGCCGAAAACCGCGCCATCTACTGGTCGCGCTCGCGGGGCAAGCTGTGGCGCAAGGGCGAAGAGTCGGGCCATGTGCAGAAACTGCACGAAATGCGCCTGGACTGCGACGCCGACGTGATCATCCTGATGGTCGAGCAGTTGGGCCATATCGCCTGTCATACCGGCCGCGAAAGTTGCTTCTACCGCGTCTTCGAAGACGGCCAGTGGAAAATCGTCGATCCGGTCCTGAAGGACCCGGACGCCATCTACAGCGCAGGACACTGAACATGAGCGACACGCTGAACCGCCTCGCCGAAGTGCTGGAAGAACGCAAGCACGCCGCCCCCGACAGCAGCTATGTGGCCAGCCTCTATCACAAGGGCCTGAACAAGATCCTCGAGAAACTCGGCGAAGAGTCGATCGAGACCATCATCGCCGCCAAGGATGCCGCCGCCAGCAAGGATTACAGCGATGTAATCTATGAGACCGCCGACCTGTGGTTTCATAGCCTGGTCATGCTCAGCGCGCTGGGCCAGCACCCGCAGGCGGTGTTGGACGAACTGGATCGCCGGTTCGGCCTGTCCGGCCACGACGAGAAGGCGGCGCGACAGCCGTCTGCCTGACTTATCACAGCCCCTGTGGGAGCGGGTTCACCCGCGAAGCAGGCGCCGCAATGCCGGGCAATGGTTTCGCCCGTGTTCGCGGCGGTTCGGCGCCCCGATGAACCCGCTCCCACAGGTCCTGCATGGCCTGTAGGCGCTTGATCGGTCTCGCTGGCCGACACACATTTTCAGGAGTTTGAGATGGGCATTTTCGACTGGAAACACTGGATCGTCCTGCTGGTCGTCGTCGTGCTGGTGTTCGGCACCAAGAAGCTGAAGAACTTCGGCAGCGACCTGGGCGAATCGATCAAGGGCTTTCGCAAGGCCATGAACGAAGAAGAAAGCAAGCCGGCCGAGCAGACCCCGCCGCCCGCCCAGCCCGTGCCACCGGTGCAGAACACCGCGCAGCAGGCCCAGGGCCACACCATCGAGGGCCAGGCGCAGCCGGTCCAAGAGCCGCAGCGGAAAGACTGACCCATGTTCGGCATCAGTTTCAGTGAGCTGCTGCTCGTCGGCCTGGTCGCCCTGCTGGTGCTCGGCCCCGAGCGCCTGCCGGGCGCCGCGCGCACCGCAGGCCTGTGGATAGGCCGGCTCAAGCGCAGCTTCAATGCGATCAAGATGGAGGTCGAGCGCGAAATCGGCGCCGACGACATCCGCCGCCAGCTGCACAACGAGCACATCCTGCAGATGGAACAGGAAGCCAAGCGCATCCTCAATCCACTGGCGCCGCCTGCCGCCCAGCCCGGCACTGATGCACCCGCAACCCCAGCAGCACCCGCCGCCGACGCAGCACCGACGCCACCTGCCGCTGCGCCGCAACCCTCCGAGCCGCCACCACCGCCGCGAGCCCCATGAGCGATAACCCGGAAAACGACCAGCCGATGCCGCTGGTTTCGCACCTGACCGAGCTGCGCACCCGCCTGCTGCGATGCGTCGCCGCCATCTTCCTGATCTTCGCCGGGCTGTTCTCCTTCGCCCAGCAGATCTATACCCTGGTGTCGGCGCCGCTGCGCGCGCACTTGCCGGCCAACGCGACGATGATCGCCACCGACGTGGCCTCGCCGTTCCTCACGCCGTTCAAGCTGACCATGATCGTTTCGCTGTTCCTGGCGATCCCGTTCATCCTCCAGCAGATCTGGGGCTTCATCGCGCCAGGGCTGTACCGCCACGAAAAGCGCATCGCCATCCCGCTGCTGGTGTCGAGCATCTTCCTGTTCTACGCCGGCATGGCCTTCGCCTACTTCCTGGTGTTCCCGCTGATCTTCGGCTTCTTCGCCAGCGCCACCCCCGAGGGCGTGTCGATGATGACCGACATCGCCAGTTACCTCGACTTCGTCATGACCTTGTTCTTCGCCTTCGGCGTGGCCTTCGAGATTCCGGTGGCCGTGGTGCTGCTGGTGTGGATCGGCGTGGTCGACGTGCAGTACCTGAAGAAGATCCGCCCGTACGTGATCATCGGCTGCTTCGTGGTCGGCATGGTACTGACGCCGCCGGACATCTTCTCCCAGACCCTGCTGGCCGTGCCCATGTGGCTGCTGTTCGAGATCGGCGTGCTGTGCGGCAGCCTGATCCGCAAGCGCAGCCACGAACACGACGAACAAAACGAAGACCACAACGACCAACCGCCAGCGACCCAACCGTGAACCTGTTGCTTCTCGAAGAGGCCGACTTCGTGTCGGCCGACCGCGTCATCCTCGCCGACCGCCGTTTCACCCACATGCAGGAGATCCACGGCGTGGCGGTGGGCGACAGCCTGCGCGTCGGGCGTATCAACGGTTTGATGGGCAAGGCCGAGGTGGTCCGCCTCGAAGGCCATGAAGCCGAGCTTCAGGTGGCCTTCCACCAGCCGCCACCCGCCAAGCTGCCGCTCACCCTGGTGCTGGCCGTGCCCCGGCCGAAAATGCTCCGCCGGCTGTTCCAGACCATCGCCACCCTGGGCGTTGAGCGGCTGATCCTGGTCAACAGCTACAAGGTCGAGAAGAGTTTCTGGCAGACGCCGTTCCTCAACCCCGAAACGATCCGGGAAAACCTCATCCTGGGCCTGGAACAGGCCCGCGACACGGTCTTGCCGGAAGTCATCATCGAAAAACGCTTCAAACCATTCGTCGAGGACCGCCTGCCCGCCATCGCTGCTGGCACCCTTGGCCTGGTCGGCCACCCCGGCCCTTACCCGGCCTGCCCGCGCGCCGTGGAAGGCCCGGTCACCCTGGCGATCGGCCCCGAAGGCGGCTGGATCCCGTATGAAGTCGACCTGCTGCACAAGGCCGGCCTGGCGCCGGTGCAGCTGGGTGATCGCATCCTGCGGGTCGAGACGGCTGTCACTGCCCTGCTTTCGCGAATTTTCTGACAAACGGGTCAGCTTTCGCCCATCAAGTTTCCCCGACGCACGCCGATGGCCTTTGCAACAGAACAATAATCCGCACTGCCACGCGCCGGGGAGTCGTCTATGTACCGTTGGTTTGCCCAGTCACTGGGGAATGTAAGCGTCAATCGCAAGTTGGGGATCGGCTTCGGCCTGGTACTGCTGTTCACCCTGGGCATCACCTTCACCGGGTGGATGGGGATCGACAGCGTGACCAGCCGGGGCGACAAGCTCGGTAATATCTCGGTCATCCACCAGTACACCCAGGACCTGCGCATCGCTCGCCAGCACTATGAGCGCAACCGCGACGAGGCCTCGGTGGCCGAACTGGAAAAAGCCCTGGCCAACCTCGAACGCCAGGTACAGCTGATGCTCGGCCAGATCGAGCTCCCCGCCGACCGCCAGCGCCTGGATCAGCAACAAGGCGCCGTGCGCGAATACCAACAGGCCTTCGCCGAGCTCAAGCAGGCCGGCCAGCGCCGCGAAGCCAGCCGTGGCCTGCTGGGCGACAGCGCCGACAAGGCCGCCGCATTGATCGGCAAGGTTCAGCAGCGCCTGCTGCAGGCCGGCGATATCCAGCAATACCAGCAAACCGTGGAAACCAGCGCCTTGCTGCAGCAGGCGCGCTTCCAGGTGCGCGGCTACACCTACAGCGGCAAGGCCGAGTTCCAGCAGACCGCCCTCACCGCCATCGACCAGGCCATGGCCGTGCTCAAGGCCCTGCCGGCCAAGCTCCCTGCCGAATACGCCGCCAGCCTCGACGATGCCGCCGAGGCCCTGGCCGCCTACCGTGACGCGGTGAACCAGTTCGGCAGCGCCCAGTCCGCCAGCGAACAAACCCTGCAGCGCATGGCCGCCCAAGGCCAGCTGCTGATCAGCACCAGCCAGGAAATGACCCTGTCGCAGACCAAGGTCCGCGACCAGGGCACCCAGCAGGCCAAGACCCTGCTCGCCGGCGCCACCGCCCTGGCGCTGCTGCTGGGCGTGCTGGCCGCCCTGGCCATCACCCGGCAGATCATCGTGCCCCTGCGCCAGACCCTGACCGCCGCCGAGCGCGTGGCCAATGGCGACCTCAGCCAGGACCTGCAGGCCGACCGCCGCGACGAGCTGGGCCAGCTGCAGGCCAGCATGCAGCGCATGACCCAGGGCCTGCGCCAGCTGATCAGCGGCATCGGCGACGGCGTCACGCAGATCGCCAGCGCCGCCGAGGAGCTGTCGGCGGTGACCGAACAGACCAGCGCCGGGGTGAACAACCAGAAGGTCGAGACCGACCAGGTGGCCACCGCCATGAACGAGATGGCCGCCACCGTGCAGGAAGTGGCGCGCAATGCCGAACAGGCCTCGGAGGCGGCACTGATGGCCGACCAGCAGGCCCGCGAAGGCGACAAGGTGGTGACCGAGGCAATTACCCAGATCGAACGCCTGGCCCACGAAGTGGTGAACTCCAGCGAAGCGATGAACCAGCTCAAGGCTGAAAGTGACAAGATCGGCAGCGTGCTCGACGTGATCAAGTCGGTTGCGCAACAGACCAACCTGCTGGCGCTCAACGCGGCCATCGAAGCCGCCCGTGCCGGCGAAGCCGGGCGCGGTTTCGCCGTGGTCGCCGACGAGGTGCGCAGCCTGGCCCAGCGTACCCAGCAGTCGACCGAAGAGATCGAAGAGCTGATCGCCGGCCTGCAAAATGGCACCCAGCGCGTAGCCAGCGTGATGGACAGCAGCCGCAGCCTCACCGACAGCAGCGTCGAGCTGACCCGCCGCGCCGGCGGCTCGCTGGAAACCATCACCCGCACCGTCTCGTCGATCCAGGCGATGAACCAGCAGATCGCCACGGCTGCCGAGCAGCAGAGTGCGGTGGCCGAGGAGATCAACCGCAGCGTGATGAACGTACGCGATATCTCCGACCAGACCTCCGCCGCCAGTGAAGAGACCGCCAGCTCCAGTGTCGAATTGGCGCGCCTGGGCACCCACCTGCAGGGTCTGGTCGCCAAGTTCAGGCTGTAACGCCCGGCGTGGCCGGGCCCCTCAGGGCTACCCGGTCACGACTTCTCCTATGCGTCGAAGGGAATCCTCCTACGCAATTCGCAGGTACAGTCTTACGCCTCCCCGGCCGATGAGCAGGATGTACACGCCCCGCGTCACGCAGGGCGCCCTCATCGCCGGAGACTCACCATGCTCGGACCGCTCAACCGCATGCTCGGCCACCTCAGCGTGCGCCTCAAGCTGGCCATGGGCTTTGCCCTGGTCCTGTTGCTCACCCTGCTGACCACCCTGACCGGCTGGCAGGCCCTGGGTGATGCCATCGACCGCTCGGAAAAGCTCAGCCAGATCGCCCAGCTCAACGAGCTCAGCAAGGACCTGCGCGCCGAGCGCATTACCTTCCGCGTGCTCAGCGACGATCAGAGCCGCACCCAGCTTGCACAGACCATCAAGCAGCTCGAAACCTTGATAGAAACCATGCGCCCACGCTACCTGTCCCCGGAGAACGTGCGCCTGATCGCCGAGAAGCGCGACTTGGTTGAGCGCTACCGGGCTGACTTCGAAAAACTGCAGCAGGCCGTGGCGACACGCCAGCAGCACCACACAGCCCTGCAGCAGCAGGAGTCCGAGCAGGATCAGCACATCAGCGCCCTGCAAGGTGAGCTGGTCAAGCGCTTGAGCCAGCTCGACCAACCGGCCGCCCAGGGCCAGGCACTCACCCTGATCGATACGCTCAACCGCCATGTGGAAATGGCCAACCAGCGCGCCGCCATCCCGGCCTACTACAGCGACCCGCTGCAAGCCTTCGAGGAAGTCGGCCAACCCGCCATGGATGCAGCGCAAGCCACACTCGGGCAGCTCGACCAACTGGTACGGCGCCTGGGCCTGGATGAACGCCTGAGCGCCCCCGTTGCCGCCGGTCTGGCCCGGTACCGCGAGCAGTTGCGCCAGTACGCGCGCTCAGCGATCGCCGTGGAGTTGCTGCAGAACGAGATGGAGCAGCTGGGCGACCAGATCACCACCAGCAGCCGCGAACTCAGCGACAATCAGATCGCCCTGCGCGACGAACAAGCGCTGGCCTCACGCAGCCTGATGACCAGCGTCGCCCTGCTGGCCCTGTTGATCGGCGGCTTGGCGGCCTGGCTGATCAGCCAGCAGATCACCGTGCCGCTGAAACAGACCTTGCTTCAGGCCGAACGTATCGCCAAAGGCGACTTGAGCCAGATAGACGACGTCACCCGCAGCGACGACCTTGGGCAACTGCAGGGCAGCATGCGCACCATGACCCTGAGCCTGCGTGAGCTGCTGGGCGGTATCGACCATGGCGTCACCCGCTTGTCTCAAGCGGTGGACGAGCTGGCAACGGTCAGCGAGCAAACCCAGCACCGGGTCGGCCAGCAGAAGGAAGAGACCGACCAGGTGGCCACGGCGATGAACCAGATGAGCGCCACCGTGCAGGAAGTGGCACAGAACGCCGAACAGGCGTCGCAGGCCGCAACCACCGCCGACCACCAGGCGCAGCTGGGCGATCAGGTGGTGGCCCAGGCCATCGAGCGCATCGAGCAGCTCGCCGGGCAGATGGAGCACTGCCAGCAGGCCATGGCCCATCTGGCAGAAGAAAGCCAGCGCATCGGCTCGATCCTCGACGTGATCAAGTCGGTGTCCGAGCAGACCAACCTGCTGGCGCTCAACGCGGCCATCGAAGCCGCGCGGGCCGGCGAGGCCGGGCGTGGCTTTGCCGTGGTCGCCGACGAGGTGCGTGGCCTGGCCCAGCGCACCCAGCAGTCGACCGAAGAGATAGAGCAACTTATCGGCAACCTGCACAGCGGCACCGAGCAGGTCATGGGGCTGCTCGACGACAGCAAGCGCCTCACCGGACAGAGCGTCGAGCTCAGCCGCAAGGCCGGTGAAGCACTTGGGCAGATCACCGCGACCGTCTCGACCATCCAGGGCATGAACCAGCAGATCGCCACGGCCAGCGAAGAGCAGAGCGTGGTGGCCGAGCAGATCAACCGCAGTGTGATGAACGTGCGCGATGTGTCGGACCAGACCAGCACGGCCAGCGAGCAGACGGCGGCGTCCAGCGTGGAGTTGGGGCAGTTGGGGCGGGAATTGCGGGGGATGGTGGGGGATGGTGGGGAGGTTCAACCTTTGAAGCAGCTGCAAGCTACAAGCTACAAGCTGCAAGAAAAAGCACCACGCGTTGCCTGGGCATTCGCGGTTCGGCTTCTTCTTGTCGCTTGCGGCTTGCGGCTCGCAACTGCTTCAGAGCACCTGGCGCAGGAAGGCTTGCGCCCTCGGATCTTTCGGTGCGTCGAAGAACTGGCTTGGCGGCGAATCCTCCAGCAGCTTGCCGTGATCGAAGAACAGCACACGGTCGGCCACTTCACGGGCGAAGCCCATTTCGTGGGTTACGCAGACCATGGTCATGCCCTCTTGGGCAAGGGTTTTCATCACGTCCAGCACCTCGCCGACCATTTCCGGGTCGAGCGCCGAGGTCGGCTCGTCGAACAGCATCACCTTGGGCTCCATCGCCAGGGCGCGGGCAATCGCCACCCGCTGCTGCTGGCCACCGGACAGGCGCGACGGGAACTCGTTGGCCTTCTGCGATATGCCGACCTTTTCCAGCAGCGCCCGGGCCTTGGCTTCACGCTCGGCCTTGCCGCGCTTGCGCACCACCTTCTGCGCCAGGCACAGGTTCTCCAGCACGGTCATGTGCGGGAACAGGTTGAAGTGCTGGAACACCATGCCGACTTCGCGGCGGTAGGCGTTGATGTCGGTCTTCGGGTCGGCCAGTTGCAGGCCGTCGATGGCGACATGGCCCTGGTCGAAGTGTTCCAGGCCGTTAAGGCAGCGCAGGAAGGTCGACTTGCCCGAGCCGGACGGGCCGAGCACCACCACCACTTCGCCCTTGGCGACCTGGGTGGTGACGTTGTCCACCGCGCGCACCACCTGGCCACGGGTGTCGAAGACTTTCAGCAGGTCACGGACTTCAATCACTTTGCGCAAGCCTCCGCTCGAGCCGGCTGGCGATGTGCGACAGCGGCAGGTTGATCAGCAGGTACAGGCCTGCCACGCAGAACCAGATCTCGAAGGTCGAGAACGAAGTGGTGATGGCTTCGCGGCCGCTCTTGGTCAGCTCGGTGATGGCGATCACCGACACCAGCGAGGTGTCCTTGACCAAGCTGATGAACTGCCCGGCCAGCGGCGGCAGCACGCGCTTGAACGCCTGCGGCAGGATCACGTGACGCATCGACTGGGCGCCGTTGAGGCCCAGCGAGCGTGCCGCCTCGTTCTGGCCCTTGGCGATCGACTGCACGCCGGCACGGACGATCTCGGCCACGTAGGCGCCGGTGAACAATGCCAGCGCCGCCACCCCGGCGAACTCGCGGCTCAGGTTGAGCACGGTGCCGATGAAGAAGTAGAAGATGAAGATCTGCACCAGCAACGGCGTGCCACGCACCAGTTCGACGTAGACCGTGGACAGGTCACGCAGGGTCGGGTTGTTCGACAGCCGGCACAGCCCGGCAAACAGGCCGATCAGCAGGCCCAGGGCGCCGGAAATCACCGACAGCCAGAGCGTGGTCCACAGGCCCCAGGCCAGGGGCCCCGCGGCCCAATGGCGGGTGACACCGATGGCATCGCCTTCGGCGACGTCGTCGCCACGGGCCAGCAGCATGCTGTCCTTGGCCACTTCGATCACCTGGGTGTCGCCGCTTTCATCCTTCAGGGTGACCCGGGCGTTGTCGCCGGACACCACGATTTCCTCGACCGTGCCTGGGTTGGCGGCACGCTGGGTTTCCTCGGCCTTGTAGGCGAAGTATTGCGGAACGCGGTTCCAGCGCCACTCATAGGAAATCATCGAGGTGGCCAGGTACAGGCTGAACGCCAGGCCCACCAGGACCAGCGCGGTCAGCCCATGCCAGGGCCACTGTGCTTTCTTGTGTTTGATCACGTGCTCACTCCAGAAAGCGACAAGCCGCAAGCCACAAGCCTCAAGAAGAAGCGGACCTCACTGCGGCCTGCTTCTTCTTGTCGCTTGCAGCTTGCGGCTTGAAGCTGCCTCTTATTCCATTTCCTTCAGCCAGTCCTTGTTCTTGAACCACTTGTCGTGGATACGATCGTAGGTCCCGTCATGCTTGATCTGGTGCAGGAAGTTGTTGATGAAGTTGATGCTGTCGTAGTCGCCTTTCTTCAGGCCGAAGGCCAGCGGCTCGTAGGTGAAGGGTTCTTCGAGGAACAGCAGCTTGCCGGCGCCGGCCTTCTCCACTGCCACCACGTTGTACGGCGCGTCGTAGACGAAGGCGTCAGCCTTGCCGTTGACCACGTCCATCACCGCTTCCTGCTCGTTGTCGTAGCCGTGGTACTTGGCTTTGCCGATCAGCTTCTTGGAAACCATCTCGCCGGTGGTACCGAGCTTGGAGGTGATGCGGTACTTCTCGTTGTTCAGGTCTTTGTACGACTTGATCTCGCCCGCCAGTTCCTTGCGGATCAGCAGGGTCTGGCCGACCACGATGAAGGGTTCGCTGAAGTTCAGGCGCAGGTTGCGCTCTTGAGTGAGGGTCATGCCGCTGCCGATGAAGTCGAACTTGTCGGTGAGCAGGGCCGGGATGATGCCGTCATAGGCGGTGGAGACGGTCTCCAGCTTGACGCCCATGGACTTGGCCATGGCCTTGAGGATGTCGACTTCGAAGCCGATGATCTCGCCGCGTTTGTTGGTCATCTCGAACGGCATGTAGGTCGGGTCCATACCGACCCGCAGGGTGCCGCGCTTGACCGCGTCGTCGATGGCGCCGGCCTGGGCGGCGGTTACCGCGATGAGGGCGGTGGCACCGACCAGCAATCGCGACAGGTATTTCTTCATCATCACCAAGTCCCCTAGCAAGAAGTACGCAAATTTCTTTTTGTAGGCACGGCCTGACAGGCCGATGCGTAATGTCGCGTAGGATGCTAACGCATGCGCGGGCTGGGACCTAGCGCTCGGGGGGACTTTGTTGGCCAAAATCGAGGACGGTCAGCGAAACCGCATGAAGGCATTCGCGGGTAAACCCGCTCCCACAGGGTTTGCGTCACCTGTGGGAGCGGGTTTACCCGCGAAGGGCCGCAAAGCGGCCCCAAGAGGCTCAAGCCAGGGCTGGCTGTGCCTGGTTCTCCGGATGCAACGGCAGCAACGGCGAGTGCGGGTCGTTGTCGATCGACGCACGCCACACATCGATCCACGCCGCGTTGTGCTCGGCCCAGACCTGCCCGTGCAGGCGCGACAGCGCCACCGGGTCGCTCAGCAAGGCCAGGCGGGTGTTGCCGTCCAGGCCTTTGGGGCCTACTTCCAGCGCCTTGGCCACGCGCTCGTCACGCAAGGTTTCGATCGCCTTGGACTGACCATGGCGCGCAGTGGCCATGGCGCAGGCCAGGGCGTTCTGGCGCGGGTCGACCACGGCGCGGACGAAGCCGTCGTGCAGGGCGTGCCAGCGGTTCTCGTGGGTGTACTGGTCGGTGGCCAGCAGCTCCTGAGGCGTGGCGTACTCCTCGGGGATGAGGAACAGCTTCTCGTCCTTGGCCGCCAGGCCCAGGCGCGTGCGGCTGGAGATCACCGACACCGGGATCGACAGCAGCAGCGAGCCAACGATAGGCGCCAGCCACCACAGGAAGCTCGGGTTCAGCCAGGCCACCAGGGCGGCCCAGGCAAAGCCCAGCAGGGTCTGCGGGCCGTGGCGACGCACCGCTTCGCTCCACGGCGTGGAGTCGTCGTCACGCTGCGGCGAGTTCCAGGTCGCGGCCCAGCCGAGGAACGCGGCCAGTACGAAACGGGTGTGGAAGATCATCCGCACCGGTGCCAGCAGCATGGAGAACAGCATCTCCATCAGCATCGACAGGGTGACCTTGATGCGCCCGCCAAACTCGGTGGCGCCCTTGGCCCAGATCAGGATGACGCTGAGCAGCTTGGGCAGGAACAGCAGCACGATGGTGGTGGAGAACAGCGCGATGGCCTTCTCCGGGTGCCACTGCGGCCACAACGGGTAGAGCTGGAACGGCTCGATGAAGTACTGCGGCTCCATCAGGGTGTTGGTCGCCAGCAGCGCGGTCGACAGCACCAGGAACAGGAACCACAGCGGCGCCGACAGGTACGACATCACCCCGGTGAGGAACACCGCACGGTGCACCGGGTGCATGCCCTTGACCAGGAACAGGCGGAAGTTCATCAGGTTGCCGTGGCACCAGCGACGGTCACGCTTGAGCTCGTCGAGCAGGTTCGGCGGCAGCTCTTCGTAACTGCCCGGCAGGTCGTAGGCAATCCACACGCCCCAGCCGGCACGGCGCATCAGCGCGGCTTCGACGAAGTCGTGGGAGAGGATGGCACCGGCGAAGGCGCCCTTGCCGGGCAACGGCGCCAGGGCGCAGTGCTCGATGAACGGCTTCATGCGGATGATCGCGTTGTGGCCCCAGTAGTGCGATTCGCCCAACTGCCAGAAGTGCAGGCCGGCGGTGAACAGCGGGCCATACACGCGGGTGGCGAACTGCTGCATGCGCGCATACAGGGTGTCCATGCCCGAGGCTTTCGGCCCGGTCTGGATGATGCCGGCGTCCGGGTTGGCCTCCATCAGGCGCACCAGGCTGCTCAGGCACTCGCCGCTCATGACGCTGTCGGCGTCGAGCACGACCATGTACTTGTACTCGCCACCCCAGCGACGGCAGAAGTCGTCGAGGTTACCGCTCTTGCGCTTCACGCGGCGACGGCGACGGCGGTAGAAGATGCGGCCGAAGCCCTTGGCCTCACGGCACACGTCCAGCCAGGCCTGCTGTTCGGCCACGGCGATGTCGGTGTCGTTGGTGTCGCTGAGCACGAAGAAGTCGAAGCGGTCGAGGTTGCCGCTGGCAGCCACCGACTCGAAGGTGGCGCGCAGGCCGGCGAACACCCGTGGCACGTCTTCGTTGCAGATCGGCATCACCAGCGCGGTGCGCGCCTCGGCGGGGATCGGCTCGTTGCCGGCACTGCTGCCAGAGATGCGGTACTTGTCACGCCCGGTGAGCAGCTCGAGGAAGCCCATCAACGCGGTCCAGAAGCCCGCCGAAACCCAGCAGAACAGGATGCCGAAGAGGATCAGGATGGAGGTCTGCAGCGCGTACGGCCACACCTGTACCACGGTGTCCCACAGCGGCTGGTGCAGCACTTCCTCGAGGTCGACGAACGACCAGCCCTGGTACGGCAGGATGCCCTTCATGTACCAGCCGGCGACGATGGTCTGGCCGATCATCAGCGTCAGCAGGATATAGCGGCGGATCGAGCCGACCGTGCGCCAGCGCGCCGGCGGCAGCTCGCGCTTGGGCGGCTGCGGGGCGTTGGTGCGGCCGGTCATGCGTCGCCACATGCGGATCAGCACGTTGGTGCGCCACGGCTCGGGCACGACCTTGGTGCGCTTGATCGGCGGGGCGATCTTCAGGCACAGCCGCCCGCTGCCGTCGACGCCGAGCATCTCGGCCTCTTCCAGCTCGGCGGCGCTGCCTACGGTAAGACGGGAGCCCACCGAGGCCTGCACGGCCTCGGCGGTGCCGGCGGCCGGGTTGGCCGCCAGACGTTGGTGCAGCTCGTTGAACGAGGTGCAGCTGGCGAGTTCCGCGCGCTGCTCGTCGCTCAGGGGGAGATGGGCCAGGTATTCGCCAAGCGATTCCGGCCTTGCGCTTGAGTTACTCATCGGCAGGCAACTGATAGCTCCAGGTCTCGGTCAGCACTTTTTCGGTGGTGGCCGGGGTACCGGTGGTGGATGCCGCGTCGGCGGCGGGTTGCTCGGCCTTGGCTTTCTCGGCCTTGGCCTGGGCGTGCTTGGCCTCAGCCTTGTCCTGTTTGGTTTCCTTGGCGGGCTTCGGTTGCTCGACCGGAACGTCACGCAGCAGCGCGGCGCGCATCTCGGTGGACTTCTTCGGATCCTGCACCTTCAGGCGCAGGGTGAGACGCCAGCCTTTGGTCTCGGGGTTGTAACGCAGGTTGTTCTCGACCACTTCGGCGTTGTCGCCGACGCTGACCTGGCTGCGCACGGCGGTGTCTGCAGGCAGTGCCGCCAGGTTCGGGCCGACGAAATCGACCAGCAGGGCGACGCTGCCGTCGGTCTGGCGGATCAGGTTGGACTGCTTGACGTCACCGGCGGAACGCAGGGTCTGCTTGACCCACCCCAGTTCCTGGGAGTGCAGTTGGTCTTCCTTGATGGTCCAGCGCAGGCGGTAGTCGTATTCGAACGGCTTGCCCGGCTCAGGCAGGGTTTCCGGGCTCCAGAACGCAACGATGTTGTCGTTGGTTTCGTCGGCGGTCGGGATCTCCACCAGGTCGACGGTGCCTTTGCCCCAGTCGCCTTTCGGCTCGATCCAGGCGCTCGGGCGCTTCTCGTATTCGTCGTCGAGGTCTTCGTAGTCGCTGAAGTCGCGCTGGCGCTGCAGCAGGCCGAAACCACGCGGGTTCTCGACGCTGAAGTTGCTCACGGCCAGATGTTTCGGGTTGTTCAGCGGGCGCCACAGCCACTCGCCGTTGCCGGCATGGATCGCCAGGCCTTCGGAGTCGTGCAGCGCTGGGCGGTAGTTCATGATCTTCGACGGCTGGTTAGGGCCGAACAGGTACATGCTGGTCAGCGGGGCAACGCCCAGGCGGCTGACGTGGTCACGCAGATAGACGCGCGATTTGACGTCGACCAGGGTGTCTTCACCCGGACGCAGGGTGAGCTTGTAGGCACCAGTGGAGCGCGGCGAGTCGAGCAGGGCGTAGATCACCAGGTGCTTGTCGGTCGGCTTCGGCTTCTCGATCCAGAACTCGGTGAAGCGCGGGAATTCCTCGCCCGACGGCAGCGCGGTGTCGATGGCCAGGCCACGGGCCGACAGGCCATAGCGGTGGCCCTTGCCGACCACGCGGAAGTAGCTGGCGCCCAGCAGGGTCATGATCTCGTCCTGCTTGTCGGCCTTGTTGATCGGGTAGAGCACCCGGAAGCCGGCGTAGCCGAGGTTCTTGGTGGCGTCGGGGTCATGCGGCACGTCACCGAACTCGAAGCGGCTCGGGTCGTACTTGATCTCTTCGACTTTCTTGGCGCTGATCTGGTTGATCTTGACCGGCGTATCAAAGTGCATGCCCTGGTGGTAGAACGAGAGCTTGAACGGCGTCTTGTCCTTGGACCACTCGGCTTTTTCCTGCAGGAAGCGGATCTTCTGGTAGTCGGCGTACTTCATGTCGCGGAACACCGGCGGCAGGTTGCTCTTCGGTGCTTCGTACTTCTGGCCGGCCAGATCCTTTGCCTTGGCTGCAACATCATCCAGATTGAATGCCCACAACTGGCCCGCGCTCATCAGGCCGACCAGCGCAGCGCCGGCGAGCATCGCCTTGCGCAGCCGAGTGCTGGGGATTCTTGGTGCAAAACTGGGGCTTACAATCACGAGCAATCCTCGCCGAAAACAGATCATGAAACCAACGGCCAGCGACCAATGCCGGGTTGGCGAGCACTGTTCGGACCCCGTGAGGGCGTAATGATTCCCCAAACGGATCCAGACAATACTCGGGTCAAAGTGAAACGAACCTGCGAACGCAGGTTCAAGCAGCGCGCGATTATCCAGCAGGTCGCGTTACAACGCATCAGGCTGGAGTAACTATTTATCGTACAAAACCCCTTGTTTTCCTACAAACAAGGGGTTTTTTGACCTCATATTTGTAACATAAATGTTACCGGGCCATCATTCACCAGGTGCACCTGCATGTCTGCACCGAAGCGACCGCTCGCCACCTCGGGGTGCTGGCGCTGTGCCTGCTGCAAAAGATAGTCGAAAAGCTCGGCGCCGAGGGCCGGCGGCGCGGCCGTCGAAAAGCTCGGGCGCATGCCATTGCGGGTGTCGGCGGCCAGGGTGAACTGCGACACCAGCAGCAAGCCGCCGCCGACATCCTTGAGCGAGCGGTTCATCTTGCCCTGCTCGTCACTGAATACCCGATAGTTAAGCAGCTTGTGCAACAGCTTGTCGGCGTGCTCGGGCGAATCTTCAGGCTCGACCGCGACCAGCGCCAGCAGGCCCTGGTCGATGGCGCCGACGATCTCCCCGGCCACTTCGACCCGGGCGCCGCGCACGCGCTGAATCAGGCCCTTCATGCCTCTTCCAAAGGCAGGTCGAGCAGACGCCGGGCCATCTGGTCGGCGGCACGCACCAGGGCGTCGGTGATGCCTGGCTCGGAGGCGGCGTGGCCGGCATCGCGAATCACCTTGAGCTCGCTGTTAGGCCAGGCCTGGTGCAGTTCCCAGGCGTTGTCCAGCGGGCAGATCACGTCGTAGCGGCCATGCACGATCACTGCCGGCAGGTGGGCGATCTTCGGGATGTCGCGGATCAGCTGGTTTTCTTCGAGGAAGGCGTTGTTGGTGAAGTAATGGCATTCGATACGGGCGATCGACAGCGCGCGCTGCGGCTCGGAGAAGCGGTCGACCACCAGCGGGTTCGGGCGCAGCGTCGCAGTGCGGCCTTCCCAGGTCGACCAGGCCTTGGCGGCGTGCATCTGGGCGATCTGGTCGTTGCCGGTGAGGCGCTTGTGGAAAGCCTGGACCAGGTCGCCACGCTCTTCGGGCGGGATGGGCGCGATGTAGTCCTGCCAGTAGTCGGGGAACAGGCGGCTGGCGCCTTCCTGGTAGAACCAGCTGATTTCCTGTGGACGGCACAGGAAGATGCCCCGCAGGATCAGGCCGTGCACGCGCTCGGGGTGAGTCTGGGCGTAGGCCAGGGCCAGGGTCGAACCCCAGGAGCCACCGAACAGCACCCACTTGTCGATCCCCAGGTGCTCACGGATACGCTCGAGGTCTTCGACCAGGTGCCAGGTGGTGTTGTTCTCCAGGCTCGCATGGGGCGTGGAACGGCCACAGCCGCGCTGGTCGAAGGTGATGATGCGGTACAGGTTGGGGTCGAAGTAGCAGCGGCTCTGGGCATCGCAACCAGCGCCCGGGCCACCGTGGATGAACACCACCGGCAGACCTTCCGGCGAACCGCTTTCATCGACATACAGCACATGCGGCGCTTCCACGGCCAGATCGTGCCGGGCGTAGGGTTTGATCTGCGGGTAGAGGGTCTGCATTGCGCACTCCGTGTGAGGAATTATTCTGCCGTTGGGCATCATAAACCTGAATTGCGCGAAGAGCATGTGTCCGTGTGAATCGTCGGGGTTTTGGGGTTATTGGCGATGGGGGAGTGGTGGGGCGTGATGCTTTGGAGGGCATGGTTTGGGATTGCGTCAGGGCTGGCAGGTGTTCGACAAGGGATCTTCAGCGCCCTCGAGATCGAGCGCCGCCCGCGCGGCGCATCGCTGGCAAGCCAGCTCCCACATCTATGGTTACCCCCATTTCTGCAATACTGTAGCGAGATGTGCGTGAGTTTGGTTTGCGTCAATCTATACGGCGTCGTGTGGGAGGTCAGTCCCGCGCCTCGATGAAAGTCGCGCCCGACGAGCCTTAATATTTGTTCGGCTTCTGAAGCCGAGTGGGAGCTCAGGTTGATCGCCAGGCCGGTGTACCGTTCACGTCATCTGTGTGCAGCATCGCAAAACCAGGTGGTTACAACTCGTGTGTCCGCAGGGTCAAGCGCTCATCGCGCTTGCCCCTGCATCAAATTCGCTGTGATGTGCGGTGATGGCCCAGGCGATGCGGGCCAGTTTGTTGGCGACAGCGCACACCACCAGGTTAGGGTGGTGAGCGCGTAGCAAACCACGCACCCAGTCCGCCAACTTGCCGGATTGGCGCTCCAGTCCCATCAAATAGACCCTCGCGCACTGGATCAGCAGTCGTCGTTGATTGCCATCTCCGCGCTTGCTGATTCGCCCCAGGCAAGGCTTGCCACCCGTCGTATGTTGCCTGGGAACCAGGCCTACGGAAGCTGAGTAATCTCGCCCACAACGGAACTGCTTGCCGTCCCCCAGTTCCGCAGCCAGGGCGGTAGCGGTGATCGGGCCAATACAAGGTATCGACATCAAACGAGAAGCGAGATCATCGCTAGCGGCCTGGCCATGCACTTCTTTGTCCAGCGCTTTGACCCGATCGTCGAGGTAGCTGAAGTGGGTGTGCAGGTCCAGCAGCAGCTTTTTGATCAGCGGTGAGAAAGTGCTGTCGTCCAGTACGATGGGGAGTTCACGGACCGCTTTGAAGCTGGGCGGCAAACTGATCCCGACCTCCAGCAAATACGCGTGGATGCGGTTCATGGTGGCGGTACGGTCCCTGATGAAGCTGTCACGCAGTGAGTTGAGCATCGCCAACGCCTGCTGGGCTTCCGTTTTGGGCTGCACGAAGCGCATTTGGTCACGAGTTGCCGCCTCGCCAATTGCGGCAGCATCGGCGAAGTCGTTCTTGTTGCTCTTCACGTAAGGGCGAACGAACTGGGCAGGAATGAGCTTGGGCGTATGGCCCAGCCTCGTGAGCTCTCGGGCCATGAAATGAGAGCCGCCGCAGGCCTCCATCGCCACGGTGCACGGTGCAAGATTGGCAAGGTGGCGCATGAGCGTTTCACGGTTGAACTTGCGGTGATAAAGCTCATGACCCCGATCATTCTGCGCGTGGACATGGAAGCTCAGCTTTCCCAAGTCGATGGCGACGATGGCGACAGTGTTCATGGCGTTGCACTCCGAATAGGCACCCTGTGAAAGCTTAGGGGCTCACACAGGGTGAGGCGGGGGTAGCCATTTCATTATCTGTTTCGGGCCAATGAGTCCTGTGAAAGTACCGCTGCCCGTTTTGGCGCATGTCTTGAGTCATGTGAAGCAGCGTTAGCGACCACGCCAGAACCGCGTCGTACCAACAAGGCGGACCAGGTAATGGCACAGGAGAGACTGGCCCGAAACAAATGTGGGAGCTGGCTTGCCAGCGATGCGCCGCGCGGGCGGCGCTCGATTTCATAGGCGCCGAAAGGGTCGTGGCGAACACCTGCCAGCCCTGACGCGGTCGACCGCCCTACCCTCGCGAACCACCCCGGTACCGCTCCTCACCCCACGCCAGCACCGTCTCCAACAGGCGCTTGAGCACCACCTGCGTCGGCTGCGCCAGATCTTCGCGGTAGGCGAACGGCTCCACCTCATTCATATAGGTGCACTGCCCCAGCTCCAGCTGCACGGCATGGATGTGATTGGCCGGATCACCATAGTGGCGAGTGATGTGCCCGCCTTTGAAGCGGCCATTGAGCACATGGGTATAGGCCGGGAACTCGGCGCAAACACCCTGCAGCCGCTCAGCCAACACCGGATCGCAACTGGCGCCATTGAAGGTCCCCAGGTTGAAATCCGGCAATTTGCCGTCAAACAGATGCGGTATCACCGACCGGATCGAGTGCGCATCCCACAACAACGCATAACCAAACTCTTCACGCATCCGCGCCAGTTCGCGACGAATCGTGTCGTGGTACGGCCGCCAGATCTGCTCCAGGTACACGGCCCGCTGTTCAACGCTGGGCGCCTGGCCTTCCTTGAACAACGGCTCCCCCTCGAACAGCGTCGCCGGATACAACCCGGTAGTAGCCCCGGCGTACAACGGCTTGTCGTCATCCGGCCGGTTCAGGTCGATGACGAACCGCGAATACTCCGCCGCCACCACACTGGCCCCCAACTCGCGGGCAAAGTCGTACAACTGCGGAATATGCCAATCGGTGTCGGGCAGGCTGCGCGCCGCGTCGACCAGGCCATCACGCACCGCGTCGGTCAGGCCAAGCCCGGCATGGGGCATGCTGATCAACAACGGCAGGCGGCCCTGGTGGAAACTCAATACCTTGTCCATGTCGCCTCGCTCAGTGGGTTATCTCGTGACCCAGGCGCACCACGCGCTTGGGCAAGTCGCCGCCGAGCCAGTAGCTGAGGTCGGCGGGGCGCTCGATCTGCCAGGCGACGAAATCGGCCACCTTGCCGGCCTCCAGCGAGCCATGGCTGTCGCCCAGGCCCAGTGCCGTGGCGGCATGCACGGTGACGCCGGCCAGCGCCTCTTCCGGGGTCATGCGGAAACAGGTGCAGCCCATGTTCAGCATCAGGCGCAGTGACAGCCCCGGCGATGTGCCTGGGTTGAGGTCACTGGCCAGGGCAATCTTCACCCCATGTCGGCGCAGGGCCTCCATGGGTGGCAGCTGGGTTTCACGCAGGAAGTAGAAGGCCCCCGGCAGCAGCACGGCGACGGTGCCGGCCTCGGCCATGGCGATGGCGTCTTCCTCGGTCATGAATTCCAGGTGGTCGGCCGACAGCGCCTGATAACGCGCTGCCAGGCTCGAGCCATGCAGCGACGACAGCTGCTCGGCATGCAGCTTGACCGGCAGCCCCAACTCCCGCGCCTTGATGAACAGGCGTTCGACCTGGGCCGGGGAGAACGCCAGGTGCTCGCAGAACGCATCCACCGCATCCACCAGGCCCTCGGCCGCCAGCGCCGGGAGCATTTCGTCGCAGATGTGGGCAATGTAGTCGTCCGCCCTGCCCGCGTACTCCGGCGGTAGCGCATGGGCCGCCAGGCAGGTGCTGCGCACGGTCAGTGGCAGCGCCTCGCCCAGGCGCCGGGCCACACGCAGCATCTTGCGCTCGTTGGCCAGGTCCAGGCCGTAGCCAGACTTGATCTCGAGCGTGGTGACGCCATCGCGCATCAGCGCCAGCACCCGCTGCCGGGCACTGGCGAACAGCGCGTCCTCGCTGGCCGCGCGGGTGGCCCGCACGGTGCTGGCGATGCCGCCGCCCTGGGCGGCGATCTCGGCGTAGCTGACGCCCTGCAGGCGCTGCTCGAACTCACCGCTGCGGTTGCCACCGAAGACCGCGTGGCTGTGGCAGTCGATCAAGCCGGGGGTGACCCAGGCATTGCCCAGGTCCACCGTGCGCTCGGCCGCAACCGGCGGCAGTTCACCCCGTGGGCCGATCCATTCGATCAAGCCGTCGTGGGTGACGATGGCCGCGTCCTCGATGATCGAGTAACGGCCCTCGGCCATGGTTGCTGCATGGCAATGCTGCCAGAGGGTTCTCATTTGCAATCTCCTGAACTAGCGGTGCAGCTCGGCCGGTGCCTGGGCCGACCCGCCCTGCCCTGCGCGCGGCTTGCACCACAGCAGGTAGGAGGCGACCAGGAACACCACCCAGATCACGCCGACGATCAATGCCGCCTGGGTATCCGGGAAGTAACCGAGCACACCGAAGATGAACACCATGAAGGCGATGGCCAGGGCCGGGCCATAGGGCCAGAACGGTACCGGGAACTTCAGTTGCGCCACCTGCTCACGGCTCATGCTGCGACGCATGGCCACCTGGGTGACCAGGATCATCAGCCAGACCCACACGGTAGCGAAGGTGGCGATGGACGCGATCAGCAGGAACACGTTTTCCGGGATCAGGTAGTTGAGCAGCACGCCGATCAGCAGCGCCCCGCCCATGACGACCACGGTCATCCACGGCACGCCGTGCTTGGACAGCTTGCCGAAGCCACGCGGCGCCTGACCGTGCTGGGACAGGCCGTACATCATGCGGCCAGCGCCGAAGATGTCGCTGTTGATCGCCGAAATGGCTGCCGAAATCACCACGACGTTGAGCACCGCTGCCGCCGAGCCAATCCCCAGGTTGCTGAAGATCTGCACGAACGGGCTGCCTTGGCTGCCGATCTGCGGCCAGGGGTACAGGCACATCAGCACGAACAGGGTCAGCACGTAGAACAGCAGGATGCGCAGCGGCACGGCGTTGATCGCCTTCGGGATCACCCGCTGCGGGTCTTTCGCCTCACCGGCGGTAACGCCGATGATCTCGATGCCGCCGAAGGCGAACATCACCACGGCGAACGAGGCGATCAGGCCGCTGACGCCATTGGGCATGAAGCCGCCATGCTCGAACAGGTTGCTCACGCCGACAGCGTGGCCAGTGCCCACCTGGCTGAAACCGAAGGCCATGATCCCCAAGCCTGCGAGGATCATCGCGACGATGGCGCCGACCTTGAGCAGCGACAGCCAGAACTCCATCTCGCCGAACACCTTGACGTTGCACAGGTTCAGGCCGCCGATCAGGAACACGATGCCCAGCACCCAGATCCAGCGGGCGACTTCGGGGAACCAGAAGCCCATGTAGATACCGAAGGCGGTCACGTCGGCGATGGCGACGATGACCATCTCGAAGGCGTAGGTCCAACCGAGGATGAAGCCGGCCATGGGGCCGAGGTAGGTACTGGCGTAGTGGCCGAAGGAGCCGGCCACCGGGTTGTGCACGGCCATCTCGCCGAGGGCGCGCATGACCATGAAGACGGCGGCGCCACCGATCAGGTAGGCCAGCAGCACGGCTGGCCCGGCCATCTGGATGGCCGAGGCGGAGCCGTAGAAAAGCCCGGTACCGATTGCCGAACCGAGCGCCATGAAACGGATATGCCGGGCAGATAGCCCGCGGGTGAGGCCTTGAGCTTGTTGCATGTCACGTCCCTATATTGTTCTTGTGGTCGTGATGTCTGGATGGGGTCTGCTGCGCAGCCCTTCGCGGGTAAACCCGCTCCCACAAAGGTTGCGCTGAACCTGTGGGAGCGGGTTTACCCGCGAAGGGGCCGCAAAGCGGCCCCCGAAGGCATTACAGGCTTGGCAGGACGCCGGCCGGCAGCAGGCCGGTCAAGGTGCCTTTGGCCAGCAGCTCGGCAGCTGCCTCGATATCCGGCGAGAAGAAGCGGTCGCGGTCATAGTGCGGCACTTCACGGCGCAGAGCCTGACGCGCCTGCTCCAGCTTGGCGGAGGTTTTCAGGCCTTTGCGCAGGTCCAGGCCCTGGCAGGCACCCAACCACTCGATAGCGATCACGCCACGGGTGTTCTCGGCCATTTCCCACAGACGCTTGCCGGCAGCCGGGGCCATCGACACGTGGTCTTCCTGGTTGGCCGAGGTTGGCAGGCTGTCGACGCTGTGCGGGTGCGACAGCGCCTTGTTCTCGCTGGCCAGCGCGGCGGCAGTGACCTGGGCGATCATGAAGCCGGAGTTGACCCCACCGTTCTCCACCAGGAATGGCGGCAGCTGGGACATGTGCTTGTCCATCATCAACGAGATGCGGCGCTCGCTCAGCGAGCCGATCTCGGCGATGGCCAGGGCCAGGTTGTCGGCGGCCATGGCCACTGGCTCTGCGTGGAAGTTGCCACCGGAAATCACGTCGCCTTCGGCGGCGAATACCAGCGGGTTGTCGGACACGGCGTTGGCTTCGATGCCCAGCACTTCGGCGGCCTGGCGGATCTGGGTCAGGCAGGCGCCCATGACCTGTGGCTGGCAGCGCAGGGAGTACGGGTCCTGGACCTTGTCGCAGTTCTTGTGCGACAGCGACACTTCACTGGAGTCACCCAGCAGGTCGCGGAAGCAGGCGGCGGTGTCGATCTGGCCACGCTGGCCACGCACTTCATGGATACGGGCGTCGAAGGGCGAACGCGAACCCAGTGCAGCTTCAACGCTCAGGCCACCACAGGCGATGGCTGCGGCGTACAGGTCTTCGGCCTGGAACAGGCCGCGCAGGGCGTAGGCGGTGGAAGCCTGGGTGCCGTTGAGCAGGGCCAGGCCCTCTTTCGCGGCCAGGGTCAGTGGCTCCAGGCCGGCAACGGCCAGGGCCTCGGTAGCGTTCAGCCACTGGCCCTTGTGGCGGGCCTTGCCTTCGCCCAGCAGCACCAGCGACATGTGCGCCAGCGGGGCCAGGTCGCCGGAGGCGCCGACCGAACCTTTGAGCGGGATGTGTGGGTAGACTTCGGCGTTGACCAGGGCGATCAGGGCGTCGATGACTTTGCGGCGGATGCCGGAGAAACCACGGCTGAGGCTGTTGATCTTCAGCACCATGATCAGGCGCACCAGGTCGTCGTCCAGCGGCGCGCCGATACCGGCGGCGTGGGACAGCACCAGCGAGCGCTGCAGGTTTTCCAGGTCATGGCTGGCGATGCGGGTCGAGGCCAGCAGGCCGAAACCGGTGTTGATGCCGTAGGCGGTGCGGTCTTCGGCAATGATCTGCTCGACGCAGGCGACGCTGGCGTCGATGGCCGGGGCGGCGCTGGCATCCAGTTGCAGGCGCACGGGCGCAGCATGAATGGCGCGCAGCTGGGCCAGGGTCAGGGTGCCAGGCTTGAGGGTCAGTTCGGTCACTTCGCTACTCCAATCGCTTGTGGCCGCAGGCCCTGTGTTCAGGGTCCCCGCAGGCCACTTCTTGTTGTTCAGTATCACCCTTGTGGGGTGCGATCCAAAGCGCGGCAATCAGCCGGTGATCATTGGCAGGTCGAGGCCCTGCTCCTTGGCGCAGTCGATGGCGATCTGGTAACCGGCATCGGCGTGGCGCATCACGCCGGTGCCCGGGTCGTTGGTCAGTACGCGGGCGATCCGCTCGGCCGCCTCGTCGGTACCGTCACAGACGATGACCATGCCCGAGTGCTGGGAGAAGCCCATGCCCACGCCGCCGCCGTGGTGCAGCGATACCCAGGTGGCGCCGCCTGCGGTGTTGAGCAGGGCGTTGAGCAGTGGCCAGTCGGAGACCGCGTCGGAGCCGTCGCGCATGGCTTCGGTTTCACGGTTGGGGCTGGATACCGAGCCCGAGTCCAGGTGGTCGCGGCCGATGACGACCGGCGCCGACAGCTCGCCGCTGCGGACCATTTCGTTGAAGGCCAGGCCCAGCTTGGCGCGCAGACCCAGGCCAACCCAGCAGATACGGGCCGGCAGGCCCTGGAAGCTGATGCGCTCGCGGGCCATGTCCAGCCAGCGGTGCAGGTGGGCGTCGTCCGGGATCAGTTCCTTGACCTTGGCGTCGGTCTTGTAGATGTCTTCGGCGTCACCGGACAGCGCAGCCCAGCGGAACGGGCCGACACCGCGGCAGAACAGCGGGCGGATATAGGCCGGGACGAAGCCTGGGAAGTCGAAGGCATTGGCCACGCCTTCTTCCTTGGCCATCTGGCGGATGTTGTTGCCGTAGTCGAAGGTCGGGATGCCCTGCTTCTGGAAGTCGAGCATGGCTTGCACGTGCACGGCCATCGATTGCTTGGCGGCCTTGACCACGCCAGCCGGGTCGGTCACTGCGCGGTCGCGGTACTGCTCCCAGGTCCAGCCGGCTGGCAGGTAGCCGTTGAGCGGGTCGTGGGCGCTGGTCTGGTCGGTGACCATGTCCGGGCGCACGCCACGCTTGACCAGCTCAGGCAGGATTTCGGCGGCGTTGCCGTGCAGGGCGATGGAGATGGCCTTGCCTTCGGCGGTGTACTTGGCGATGCGGGCCAGGGCGTCGTCGAGGTCGGTGGCCTGCTCATCGACGTAGCGGGTTTCCAGGCGGAAATCGATGCGGCTCTGCTGGCATTCGATGTTCAGCGAGCAGGCACCGGCCAGGGTCGCGGCCAGTGGCTGGGCGCCGCCCATGCCGCCCAGGCCTGCGGTCAGTACCCACTTGCCTTTCAGGCTGCCGTTGTAGTGCTGGCGGCCGGCTTCGACGAAGGTTTCGTAGGTGCCCTGGACGATGCCCTGGCTGCCGATGTAGATCCAGCTGCCGGCGGTCATCTGGCCGTACATGGCCAGGCCCTTGGCATCCAGTTCGTTGAAGTGTTCCCAGTTGGCCCAGTGCGGTACCAGGTTGGAGTTGGCGATCAGCACACGGGGGGCGTTGCTGTGGGTCTTGAACACGCCGACCGGCTTGCCCGACTGCACCAGCAGGGTTTCGTCGTCTTCCAGGCGGGTCAGGGTCTCGACGATCTTGTCGTAGCACTCCCAGTTACGCGCGGCACGGCCGATGCCGCCGTACACCACCAGTTCCTTGGGGTTTTCGGCGACCTGCGGGTCGAGGTTGTTCATCAGCATGCGCAGCGGCGCTTCGGTCAGCCAGCTCTTGGCGGTCAGCTTGTTGCCACGCGGGGCACGGATTTCAACGTCACGGTATTTGTTGTTGTCAGTCACGGGGATGTCCTCTGCGGTCATGCGACGGCATGTGTGTGTGTCGTGGTGCTATACAAACACATCTTTACTTGTATGTACAAGCATGGACAACCAAAAATTCCGGACCGTTCCTCCGAAATGCATCGCGGGGCAAGCCCGCTCCCACAGAGCCCTGCACAGGTTCCGTGGGAGCGGACTTGCCCCGCGATAGTGCAGCAGCTGGTTTAGCGCGGCATCAGCTCGATCAGGCAGAACCGCCCCTGCACGTCCAGCGCCAGCAACCCTTCGTTGCCTTCCAGGCGCAAACAGTCATACCGGCCCAGCTGTTGGGTCTCGTGCCCGGTCAGCCCAACTTCAACGTGATTGCTCGCGGCAAACAGCAACACCGTCGAGGCCGAGCTGAACAGCCGGCTGGTGCCATCGAACCACTGCAACCGTGCGTGATAGCGCTGCGGCGCATAGATCAGGTTGAAATCCCGGATCGCCCCACCCAGCAGCTCGCAGCTGACCTGGCTCTCGCCGCTGAAGGCGAAGGCGTCGAATGGCAGCAGGGGCCTGCTGGCCTGGCCATCGACCAGCAGGCGCATGCCATCGCCCTGCAGCACGGTGATGATGCGCTGGTAACCGGCGAAGGTGGAAAAACCGCCGGACGCTTCGATGTCGGCGATCGACAGGCGCCAGCCGAAGCCGTCCAGGCCGTCGCCGGCATCGCGGGTGATCTCTTCGGTGAAACCGCCACCGTTCTTCCAGGGCATGCGCGGGTAATCCTGCGCACGCAACAACTGCAACGCACTCATTTACTGAATCGTCCTTCCAGGCGATGACGGGAACCGGGGTGGATCAGGCGCGCGGCGGTGACCGGCTGACGACCCGACCAGGTGCGGCGGCGGATCAACAGGCAGGGCTCGCCACGCTCGATCTGCAGCAGCTGGCACTCATCGGGCTCGGCAAGTATGGCCTCGACCACGTGCTCGCCTTCGGTGAGCGGTGCCACCTGCGACAGGTAGGCGTAGGGCGTCTGCCGGGTGAAGTCCTGCTTGAGGTAGTCGGGGGCGATGGCGGCGTTTACGTAGCGGTCCTCGATCTGCACCGGCACGCCGTTCTCGTAATGCACGATCAGCGAGTGGAACACCCGCTGGCCTTCACGCATGTCCAGGGCCAGGGCACGCTCGGAGCCGGCGGCCTCTTCGGCCAGAGTGACCACCTGGCAGCTGTGCTGGTGGCCGCGACCGGCGATCTCGTCGGCGATGTTGTTGACCTCGAACAACGCCGAGCGGCTCTTCGGCTCGGCGACGAAGGTACCGACACCCTGCATGCGCACCAGCAGCCCTTCGGCAGTGAGCTCACGCAGGGCACGGTTGATGGTCATGCGGCTGAAACCCAGCTCGCTGACCAGCTCGCTCTCCGACGGCACCCGGTGATGCGGCGGCCAGCTGCCGTTTTCGATCTGCTGGGCGATCATCTGCTTGACCCGGGCATACAGCGGCGCCGGCCCTTCGCCCATCTGGGCAACCAGCGCGGAGACAGGAGGTGTCGGCACGGCGTTGAATCCTTGTACGGTTGGAGTGAACGGTAGCTTGCCGGAGTTTACCCGGCAGGCAAACGGCTGTATATGTATATACAAGTTAAACAATAACAGGATTTCACCGATGTCCGCCTATTTCGCCGAACGCGCCCTGCTACCCACGGGCTGGGCCCGCAATGTCCGCCTGGAGGTCGCCGCCGATGGCCGGCTGACGGCGGTCGAGGCCAATGCCAGCGCCGAGGGCGCCGAGCGCCTGGCCGGCCCGCTGCTGCCGGGCATGCCCAACCTGCACTCGCACGCGTTCCAGCGGGCCATGGCGGGGCTGGCGGAAGTGGCCGGCAACCCCAACGACAGCTTTTGGACCTGGCGCGACCTGATGTACCGCCTGGTCGGGCGCATCACCCCGAAGCAGCTGCAGGTGATCGCCCGTCAGCTGTACATCGAGATGCTCAAGGCCGGCTACACCTCGGTGGCCGAATTCCACTATGTGCACCATGACCACGACGGCCAGCGCTACGCCGACCCGGCCGAGCTGTCCCGGCGCATCAGCGCCGCGGCAGCCGCCAGCGGCATCGGCCTGACCCTGCTGCCGGTGCTGTACAGCCACTCGGGCTTCGGCGGGCAAGCGCCCAACGACGGGCAACGGCGCTTCATCAACTCCACCGAACAGTACCTGGCGCTGCAGCAGCAGCTCGCCCCCGTGCTGGCGGCGCAGCCGGCGCAACAGCTGGGGTTGTGCTTCCACTCGCTGCGCGCGGTGACGCCTGGGCAGATCGCCGAGGTGCTCGGCGCCAGCGACAAGCAGTGCCCGATCCACATCCATATTGCCGAGCAACAGAAGGAAGTCGACGACTGCCTGGCCTGGAGCGGCCTGCGCCCCCTGCAATGGCTGTATGAGCACACCGAGGTCGATTCACGCTGGTGCCTGGTGCATGCCACCCACGCCGAGCCCGATGAAGTCACCGCCATGGCCCGCAGCGGCGCGATCGCCGGCCTGTGCCTGACCACCGAGGCGAACCTGGGCGATGGTATTTTCCCGGCGGTGGACTACCTGGCCCAGGGCGGGCGCATGGGGATCGGCTCTGACAGCCACGTGTCGCTGAGCGTGGTCGAAGAGCTGCGCTGGCTGGAATACGGCCAGCGCCTGCGCGACCAGCGCCGCAACCGCCTGTACCGCAACGATCAGCCGATGGTCGGGCGCACCTTGTACGACGCCGCACTGGTGGGCGGCGCCCAGGCGCTGGGCCAGCCGATCGGCGAACTGGCCGTGGGCAAGCGCGCGGACTGGCTGGTGCTGGACGGGCAGGACCCGTACCTGGCCGTGGCGGACGGCGACGCCATCCTCAACCGCTGGCTGTTTGCAGGCCACGATCGCCAGGTGCGCGATGTGATGGTCAACGGGCAGTGGGTGGTGCGCCAGGGGCGCCATGGCCAGGAAGCAGAGAGTGCGCTGGCGTTTGTCGAGGTGCTGCGCCAGTTGCTGGGCTAATTGAAGGGCCATTCGCGGGCAAACCCGCTCCCACAGGCTCGTGTAGATCCTGTGGGAGCGGGTTTACCCGCGAAGCATTTAACGCGACTTCAATGCCGGGCAACGATTTCCTTGTCCGCCGTGCGCCAGATCAGCCGGCGGGTGTCATACCCCTGCTGGCGCGCCTTGGCCAGCAGGTTCTCGCGCTCCCACGCCGGCAACGACGGCGTGCGCGACAAAATCCACAGGTACTTGCGGTCCGGGCTGCCGACGATCGCGGTGCGGTAACGCTCGTCAACGAACAGAATCCAGTAATCACCCTTGGCCACACCCGGCACCAGGCGAGTGAACCAGTTGTCGAACTCCACCCACAGCTTGTCGGTATGCCCGGGCTGTTGCGTGGTGGCATGGCCTTCGGCGCGCAGCCACTCGTCACCCAGAGTGCGGCAGCGGTTGAGCACGCCCACCGTGCCGTCGGGCTTGAGGTTGTAATGGGCCTCGGACTGGGCGCAGCCTTCCTGGTACTTCATCGGCAAGCGCGCCAGCTCGAACCACTTACCCTGATAACGCTTGAGGTCCACCGCACCTGCGGTCTTCGGTGCCAGCGGGTCGGTGGCGGACGTGGCACAGCCACCCAGCAGCATCACCAGGCACACACTCAACAGCAGGTGCAGACGCCTCATTTGAGGCCCTGCCCGGAGTACATCAATACTTTGTCCGCCGCGTACTGCACGCTGATGAAGCTCTTCTCGTCACCCCAGGTGCAGCTGCTCATGCCCAGCGCGCCGGAGCACTCGGTGGGCGTGCCGAGCAATTGCTCGACCTCGGCCTTGTTCATGCCGGCCTTGAGTTTGGAATAGTTTTCCTGGTTGATCTTGCTGCAGGCAGTCAGGACGACGCACAAGGACAACAGGGCGAGGGAACGCAACGACATGAAAGTGACACTCCTGGAGGTGGATACACAGGTTCTGAGAGGCCTGCTGGGAGCTTAGAAGGGAAAAAGGGCTCGCGGTTCCCTGCCATCCGAGGTTTTCCTGCCGCACCGCCAGTCGGTATCTGCGCAAACGATTAATGTTTTTTCCGGCACTGACGACACAGCTTCCGACGGTGTGGCTTTTCGCCGCACCTGCCCTCCTCCGTGCCCGTGCGCAGACTTTCTAAAAATGACCAAGAACCTCAAGTTCAGCCACAAGATCCTGCTGGCTGCCGCCCTGGTGGTGGCCGTTGCCTTCACCTGCTTCGTGCTGTTCAACGATTACCGACAACGCCAGTCCCTGCGCAGTGACACGGAGGCCACTCTGCAGGACCTGGGCAATCTCACCGCCGGTAACATCCGCAACTGGCTCGACAGCCGTATCCAGTTGCTCAACACCCTGGCCCAGCAGGTCGCCGTGGACGGCCCGGGCAAAGCCAGCCTGGACCGCAGCCTGGCGCTGCCGGTGTACGCCAACAACTTCATGCTCAGCTACTTCGGTGGCCAGGACGGCAGCATGCAGTCGGTGCCAGTAGGCAGCCGCGCAGCCGACTACGACCCGCGCGTGCGCGGCTGGTACAAGGCGGCCACTGCCGCCGGCCAGACCATTGTCACCGAGCCGTACATCTCGGCCTCGGCCGGCAAACTGGTGATCACCCTGGCCACCCCGGTGCAGCAGGCCGGCCGCCTGATCGGCGTGAGTGGCGTCGACACCGACCTGCAGACCATCAGCAACCTGATCAACACCCTCGACTTCGACGGCCGTGGCCACGCCTTCATCGTCAACGGCGAGGGCAAAATCCTCATCCATCCCAAAGGCGAACTGGCGCTCAAGACCCTCAGCGACGTCTACCCGGCCAACACCCCGCGCATCGGCAGTGGCCTGAAAGAAGTCGAGGTCGATGGCCGCAAGCAGTTCATCAGCTTCACCCATGTCGACGGCGTGCCGTCGGCGGACTGGTACGTCGCGCTGGTACTCGACCAGGACGCAGCCTTCGCCATGCTCGGCGAACTGCGCACTTCGGCGGTGGTGGCGACCTTGATCGCAGTGATCGTGATCATCGCCCTGCTCGGCCTGCTGATCCGCGTGCTGATGGAGCCGCTGCACGTAATGGGCCGCGCCATGCATGACATCGCCGAAGGCGAAGGCGACCTGACCCGCCGCCTGAAGATTCACGCCCAGGACGAGTTCGGCAGCCTGGCGCAGTCGTTCAACCGCTTCGTCGAGCGTATCCACGAATCGATCCGCGAAGTGGCCTCGGCCACTGGCCAGGTCAATAGCGTGGCGGGCCAGGTGGTCAGCGCCTCCAATGCCTCGATCCACAATGCCGACCAGCAGTCCAGCCGCACCAGCAGCGTGGCTGCGGCGATCAACCAGCTCGGCGCCGCCGCCCAGGAGATCGCCCAGAACGCCGCCCTGGCCTCGCAGCACTCCAGTGCCGCGCGTGGCCTGGCCGAGGAAGGCCAGCAGGTGGTTGGCGAAACCATCGAGGTGATGAACCAGCTGTCGGCACGCATCAGCGATGCCAGCGGCAACATCGAGACGCTGAACAACCACACGGTGAACATCGGCCAGATCCTCGATGTGATCAGTGGCATTTCGCAGCAGACCAACCTGCTGGCGCTCAACGCCGCCATCGAAGCCGCCCGCGCGGGCGAGGCCGGCCGTGGCTTTGCCGTGGTGGCCGATGAGGTGCGCAACCTGGCCCATCGCACCCAGGATTCGGCGCAGCAGGTACAGCGCCTGATCGAGGAGTTGCAGGCCGGCGCGCAGATGGCCGTGAGCACCATGAACCAGAGCCAGCAGCACAGCGACCGCAGCGTCGGCATCGCCAACCAGGCCGGCGAACGCCTGGGCAGCGTCACCCAGCGCATCGGCGAGATCGACGGCATGAACCAGTCGGTGGCCACCGCCACCGAAGAGCAGACGGCCGTGGTCGAATCGATCAATGTCGACATCACCGAGATCAATACGCTGAATCAGGAAGGGGTGCACAACCTGCAGAGCACCTTGCGTGCCTGCACCGACCTGGAGCACCAGGTGGAGCGGTTGAAGCATCTGGTAGGGAGTTTCAGGATCTGATTCGATAACGTGGTAGCGGGCTTGCCCCGCCATTGCGATGTCAGACCCACCATCGCAATCGCGGGGCAAGCCCGCTCCCACAGCTACCGCTAGAAGCTAGAAGCTAGAAGCTAGAAGCGGGAACCAGGCTCCAGCAAGAAATCCATCTCCTCGCTAGTACTCGGCCGCTCCAGCAACAGGTTGCGGTGCGGGAAGCGCCCGAACCGGGCAATCACCCGCTGGTGCTGCTGGGCATAGTCGAGGAAGCCTTCGAACAACCGGCGATTCGCCTCCGGCTGTTCACCCAGCAAGATCTGGTAGCGCTCGACGCACAGGTTCTGCCAGTCCAGCACCTCGGCATGCTCCAGCACCAGCAGCACGAACACCCGCTGGATCGGCAGCAGCTGGTAGTCCCAACCCTTCTGCAAACCCTGCATGGCCACCACCTGCGCCCGCCGGTCGCCCTCGAAGGCGCGCGGCGTGTCGCGGTGGATCATGCGCGGCAGCTGGTCCAGCAGGATCAGCAAGCCGAGCCAGCCCTGCGGGCTCTGCTGCCACTCGTCGAGGCCGCCCGCCAGGGCGTGCTCCATCAAGTCGCCGAACAACGCCTGGGCTTCGGCATCGTGATGCTTGCCGAACCACAGCGTGCTCTTCTCGTCAGCCACGGCCTGGGGGCTGCTGCCCCAACCGAACCACCACTCCAGCAACGGCTGCCAAGGTGCGAGCATGGTTTACTCCTTGTGGTACGCGGTGACGCGCTCGACCTCTTCCTTCGAGCCGAGGATCACCGACACGCGCTGGTGCAGGCCCTCTGGCTTGATGTCGAGGATACGCTGGTAACCGTCGGTGGACGCACCGCCGGCCTGTTCGATGATGAACGACATCGGGTTGGCTTCGTACATCAGGCGCAGCTTGCCCGGTTTGCTTGGGTCGCGGGCGTCGCGTGGGTACATGAACAGGCCGCCACGGGTCAGGATACGGTGCACGTCGGCCACCATCGAGGCGATCCAGCGCATGTTGTAGTTCTTCTTCAGCGGGCCGGTCTCACCGGCCAGCAGCTCGCCCACGTAGCGCTGAATCGGGGCTTCCCAGTGGCGCTGGTTGGACATGTTGATGGCGAATTCGGCGGTGCTTTCCGGCACGCGGATGTTCTCGTGGGTGAGCACGAAGCTGCCCAGCTCGCGGTCCAGGGTGAAGCCCTTGACGCCATTGCCCAGGGTGAGGATCAGCATGGTCTGCGGGCCATAGATGGCATAACCGGCGGCGACCTGCTCGGTGCCTGGCTGCAGGAAGGCGTTCTCGTTGAGGCTTTCGTTCTGGCTCAGATATTGGTTAGGGCAACGCAGCACCGAGAAGATGGTGCCGACCGAGACGTTGACGTCGATGTTCGACGAACCGTCCAGCGGGTCGAAGACCAGCAGGTAGGCGCCTTTGGGGTACTTGCCCGGGATCTGGTAGGCGTTGTCCATCTCTTCGGAGGCCATGCCGGCCAGGTGGCCGCCCCACTCGTTGGCTTCGAGCAGGATGTCGTTGGAGATGACGTCGAGCTTCTTCTGCACTTCGCCCTGCACGTTTTCGGTGCCCATGCTGCCCAGGACGCCACCCAGCGCGCCTTTGGAGACGTGATGGCTGATTTCCTTGCACGCACGCGCCACCACTTCGATCAGGAAGCGCAGATCGGCAGGGGTGTTGTTGCTGCGGGTCTGCTCAATCAGATAGCGACTCAGGGTAACGCGGGACATGTATGGCTCCGAAAAGGAAAGGGGGAGAAAAACCCCCGCAGTTTACAGGGAGTGTTGCGGGCTAGCGAGCAAAGAGACTCGTTGGACGACGTTGAGTTCAGCTCGCCGAGGGCCAGCTGTCGGCCAGAGAAGCATCGCGGGGCAAGCCCGCTCCCACGTGTTGCCAGCGTGGGAGCGGGCTTGCCCCGCGATGGGCGAGGCTCAATCCAGTGCCTTCCAGATCTCGGTGGCATATTCACGAATGGTCCGGTCCGACGAGAACCACCCCATCCGCGCGGTATTGAGCACTGCCATGCGCCACCACTCCTGGGGCGTATGCCACAGCTCCTCGACCCGCCGCTGGGCATCCCAGTAGGCGTCAAAGTCGGCACACACCAGGAAGCGGTCATAGGCGATCAGGCCATCCACCAGCCCGGTATAACGCGACGGATCATCCGGTGAGAACACCCCGCTGCGAATCGCCTGCAGCACATCGCCCAAGCGGTGCGACGCCCCAATCGCCGCGCTGGCGCCAAAGTCGCCACTGCGCTTGCGCGCCTCCACCTGCTGCGCGGTCAGGCCGAAGATGAACATGTTCTCGGCACCTACCTGCTCGCACATCTCGACGTTGGCGCCGTCCAGGGTGCCGATGGTCAGCGCGCCGTTGAGCCCGAACTTCATGTTGCTGGTGCCAGAGGCTTCGTAACCGGCCGTGGAGATCTGCTCGGACAGGTCGGCCGCCGGGATGATGCTCTCGGCCAGGCTGACGTTGTAGTTGGGCAGGAACACCACCTTGAGCAGGCCGCGCACGGTCGGGTCGTTGTTGACCACCCGGGCGATGTCGTTGGCCAGCTTGATGATCAGCTTGGCCTGGTGATAGCTGGCCGCCGCCTTGCCGGCGAAGATCTTCACCCGTGGCACCCAATCGGTACCGGGGTCGTGACGCATGGCCTGGTACAGCGCCACGGTGTGCAGCAGGTTGAGCAACTGGCGCTTGTACTCGTGGATGCGCTTGACCTGCACGTCGAACAGCGCCTCGGGGTTGACCGTCACCCCCAGGCGGTCCTGGATGATGGCGGCCAGGGCACGCTTGCTGTGCAGGCGCTGGGCCGCGAACTGCTTGCGAAAGTCGGCCTTGTCGGCAAAGGGCACCAGGGCCTTGAGCTTGCCTTCCGGGTCGTCCAGCACCTCCGGGCCCAGCGCCTCGATCAGCATCGCCGTGAGCGGCGGGTTGGCCTGGTAGAGCCAGCGGCGGAAGGTAATGCCGTTGGTCTTGTTGTTGATCCGTTGCGGATAGAGCTTGTGCAGCTCGGCGAACACCGTGCTCTTCATCAGCTTGCTGTGCAGCGCCGACACACCGTTGACGCTGTGCGAGCCAAGGAATGCCAGGTTGCCCATGCGTACCCGGCGGCCGTTGTCCTCTTCGATCAGCGACACCGCGCGCAGCACGTCGAAGTCGTGCAGGCCTTTGGCCCGCAGCGCGTCGATATGGTAGGCGTTGATCAGGTAGATGATCTGCATGTGCCGCGGCAGCATGCGCTCCATCAGCGCCACCGGCCAGGTTTCCAGGGCCTCGGGCAGCAGCGTGTGGTTGGTGTAGGCCAAGGTGCCGACGGTCACCTGCCAGGCGGTGTCCCAGGGGATCTCGTGCTGGTCGACCAGCAGCCGCATCAACTCCGCCACGGCGATCGACGGGTGGGTGTCGTTGAGCTGGATCGCCGCTGCATCCGGCAGGTTGAGCAGGTTGTCATGCATGTTCAGGTGGCGGCGCAGCAGGTCCTGCAGCGAGGCGGAGACGAAGAAGTACTCCTGGCGCAGGCGCAGCTCCTGGCCGGCCTCGGTGCTGTCGGCCGGGTACAGCACCCGCGAAATGCTCTCGGCCCGGGCCACCTCGGCCACCGCCCCCAGGTGATCGCCGGCGTTGAAGCGCTCCAGGTGCAGCTCTTCCAGCGCCCGGGCGCGCCACAGGCGCAAGGTGTTGACGCTGGAGCCACGCCAGCCGACCACTGGCGTGTCGTAGGCCACGGCCCTCACCGTTTCGCCCGGCCACCAGACCTGGCGCTGCTTGCCGGTGCCTTCCTGCACGGTTTCGACACTGCCGCCAAAGCTGATCGGGTAGATCACCTCGGCACGCTCGAACTCCCAGGGGTTACCGAAGTCCAGCCAGTTCTCGGTCTGCTCCTGCTGCCAGCCATCGACCAGCGCCTGGCGGAACAGGCCGTGTTCGTAGCGGATGCCATAGCCATGGGCAGCAATGCCCAGTGTCGACATGCTCTCCATGAAGCACGCCGCCAGGCGCCCGAGGCCGCCGTTCCCCAGCGCCGCATCCGGCTCGAGCAGGCGAATACGCTCAAGGTCAACGTCCAGGCCCTGCAGCGCCTCGCGGGCGATTTCCAGGTAGCCCAGGTTGCTCAGGCTGTCGTACAGCAGCCGGCCGATGAGGAATTCGAGGGAAAGGTAATACACCCGCTTCTGGCTGCGGCGGTAGGCCCGCCGGGTGTGGTCCATCCAGTGGTCGACCATGTGGTCGCGGGCCGCCAGGGCGATGGCCTCGAACCAGTCGTGATCGAACGCGTGTTCCGGGTCCTTGCCGACCGCGTAGGTCAGCTTGGCCAGCACGGCGGCGCGAAAATCCGCCACCTCCTCATGATGAGCTTTGGCCTCACGGGCCTTGTTTTCCTGGGACATGCGGCATCCTCGGGCAAGTAGGCTAAAGCGCAGGGAAAGTGTTCAGCCTAGACGGTCTGACACAGAGCGACAGCAACGGTTCGTGGATTTCATGCGCCAGGCGGGAATCGGGCAAAAGGTTGTTCACAAATTGAACAACTCCGGTATGATCGCGCGCCCCAAGACCGTGATTCGCCCCCATAACGATGAAAACGACCCTGATCGCCGCCGCCGAAGTCGACCGCCTGGAGACCTGGCAGCGCTATGCCAGCCACATGTGCGGTGGCTGCCACTCGACCTGTTGCACCTTGCCGGTGGAGGTGAAGATCAAGGATCTGATCCGTATCGGCGTGGTGGACGAGTTCGAAAAAGACGAACCGCCGAAGAACGTGGCCAAGCGCCTGCAGAAGGAAGGCATCATCGAGCGCTTCAACCAGAAGTCGGGGATCTTCACCCTGACCCGGATGAGCAACGATGACTGCATGTACCTGGACCGCAAGAGCCGGCTGTGCACCATCTACGACAAGCGCCCGGACACCTGCCGCAACCACCCCAAGGTCGGGCCGCGGCCGGGGTATTGTGCGTACAAGCCCAAGGTGGTTGGGCGCTGATCGTCAGCCAGTGCCGGCCTCTTCGCGGCTAAAGCCGCTCCCACAGGTACTGTGCAGACCCTGAGTCCAGTAGAGATCCTGTGGGAGCGGGTTTACCCGCGAAGAGGCCAGCAAAACCCATGCAAATCCTCCAGGCATAAAAAAACGCCCCCGGCCTTTCGACCGGGGGCGTTTTCATTGCGCCTGAGCTAACTCAGTTCTTGGCTTTCTTGGCAGCGCGGGTACGCTCGCCTTCGTCCAGGATCTTCTTGCGCAGACGGATCGACTTCGGAGTGACTTCGCACAGCTCGTCGTCCTGGATGAATTCCAGGGCCTGTTCCAGGGTGTGGCGAACCGGCGGCACCAGGGCGATGACTTCGTCTTTGCCCGAAGCACGCATGTTGTCGAGCTTCTTGCCTTTGGTCGGGTTCACGCCCAGGTCGTTGTCACGGCTGTTCAGGCCGATGATCTGACCGTTGTAGATCTCCTGGCCGTGCTCGACGAACAGCTTGCCGCGCGCCTGCAGGGTTTCCAGCGAGTAGGTCAGAGCCTTGCCGGTCTCGACCGAAACCAGAACACCGTTCAGGCGGCCGGACATCTGGCCCGACTTCATGGTGTCGTAGCGATCGAAGATCGAGGTCAGGATGCCTGCACCGTTGGTCAGGGTCAGGAACTGGTTACGGAAACCGATCAGACCACGGGCTGGAATGTTGTATTCCAGACGAACACGGCCCTTGCCATCCGGCACCATGTTGGTCAGGTCGCCTTTACGCAGACCCATCTCTTCCATGACCTTGCCCTGAGCTTCTTCAGGGATGTCGATGGTGACGTTCTCGAACGGCTCCTGCTTGACGCCGTCGACTTCGCGGATGATCACTTCAGGACGGCCTACAGCCATCTCGAAGCCTTCACGACGCATGGTTTCGATCAGTACCGACAGGTGCAGCTCACCACGGCCCGAAACCTTGAACTTGTCTGGGGAATCGGTTTCCTGAACGCGCAGGGCAACGTTGTACAGCAGCTCTTTGTCCAGACGGTCCTTGATGTTACGGCTGGTGACGAACTTGCCTTCTTTACCGCAGAACGGCGAGTCGTTGACCTGGAAGGTCATCGAAACGGTCGGCTCGTCGACGGTCAGCGGCTTCATCGCTTCTACCGCGTCCGGGGCGCACAGGGTGTCGGAGATGAACAGCTCGTCGAAACCACTGATGCAGACGATGTCGCCAGCCTGGGCTTCTTCGACGTCGACGCGGTGCAGGCCGTGGTGGCCCATCAGCTTCAGGATACGGCCGTTACGCTTCTTGCCGTTGGTGTCGATGGCGACAACCGGGGTGTTCGGCTTGACGCGACCACGGGCGATACGGCCAACACCGATAACGCCGAGGAAGCTGTTGTAGTCCAGTGCCGAGATCTGCATCTGGAACGAACCGTCACGGTCAACGTCCGGCGCCGGTACGTTGTCGACGATCGACTGGTACAGGGCGGTCATGTCTTCGCCCATGGCGGTGTGGTCCAGACCGGCGATGCCGTTCAGGGCCGAGGCGTAGACGACTTTGAAGTCCAGCTGTTCGTCGGTGGCACCGAGGTTGTCGAACAGGTCGAAGATCTGGTCCAGAACCCAGTCAGGACGCGCGCCCGGACGGTCAACCTTGTTGATCACGACGATTGGCTTCAGGCCAGCTTCGAAAGCCTTCTTGGTCACGAAGCGGGTTTGCGGCATCGGGCCGTCCTGGGCGTCGACCAGCAGCAGCACGGAGTCGACCATCGACATTACACGCTCAACCTCGCCACCGAAGTCGGCGTGGCCGGGGGTGTCGACGATGTTGATGTGGTAGCCGTTCCAGTTGATGGCGGTGTTCTTCGCCAGAATGGTAATGCCGCGCTCTTTTTCCTGGTCGTTGGAGTCCATGACGCGCTCGTCGTTGAGCTCGTTACGCTCCAGGGTGCCGGACTGACGCAGGAGTTTGTCGACCAGAGTGGTTTTACCATGGTCAACGTGGGCGATGATGGCGATGTTACGCAGATTTTCGATCACAACTGTATCTCGATCAGAGGATTCGGTTGCCGCCAGTGTAGGCGGCGAATATGTACGGTTTGAGGCTCAGCGGGCCCGATGGTCGGGAGGGCGATGGCGGATGCTGCCGCCATACAGCCCTGGGGTCTTATGTCGGACGATAAACACGCACATTGGCATGTCCCTCACTGAGCAGGTGGTGTGCGTGCAAACGGCTCATCACACCTTTGTCGCAATACAGCAGGTACTGGCGCGTGGGGTCCAGGTGCTTGAACTTGCTGTTGATCGCGTAGAACGGCATGGCCTGGACTTCGATACCGTCCAGTGCCAGAGGTTCGTCTTCCTGGGCGTCGGGGTGACGGATGTCGATGACGATCTGGCCCGGCAGTGCCTCGGCCACTTCCTCGATCTCGATGTCCTTGCCCAACTCGTCGATCACGTGGTCGATGGAGATGAACTTGGCGCGCTCCAGAGCACGCTCCAGCACCGCCATGTCGAACTGCTTCTCTTCGTGCTCCATGCGGTGACGCTTGGCATGGGTGGTCGGGTTCACCGAAATCACGCCGCAGTACTCGGGCATGTGCTTGGCGAAGTCGGCGGTGCCGATTTCGGTGGCCTGGTCGATGATGTCCTGCTTGTGGCTGGCCAGCAGCGGGCGCAGCACCAGCTTGTCGGTGGCCGAGTCGATGATCGACAGGTTCGGCAGGGTCTGGCTGGACACTTGCGAGATCGCCTCGCCGGTGACCAGCGCGTCGATCTGCAGGCGCTCGGCCATGTGCGCGGCACCGCGCAGCATCATGCGCTTGAGGGTCACGCCCATGTAGCTGTTGTCGACCTTGTTGAGGATTTCGCCGACCACTTCCTCGAACGGCACGCTGATGAACAGCACGCGCTGGCTGCTGCCGTACTTCTTCCACAGGAAGTGCGCCACTTCCATCACGCCCAGCTCGTGGGCGCGCCCGCCCAGATTGAAGAAGCAGAAGTGCGTCATCAGGCCACGGCGCATCATCTGGTAGGCGGCCACGGTGGAGTCGAAGCCACCGGACATCAGCACCAGGGTCTGCTCAAGGGCGCCCAGCGGATAGCCGCCGATGCCGTTGTGCTGGTTGTGGATCACGTACAGGCGCTGGTCGCGGATCTCGATGCGCACCAGCACTTCGGGCTTCTTCAGCTCGATGCCGGCGGCGCCGCATTGCTGACGCAGCTGGCTGCCGACATAGCGGTCGACGTCCATCGAGGTGAAGTCGTGGTGGCCGCCACGCTTGCAGCGCACGGCGAAGTACTTGCCGGCCAGCAGGTGACCGAAGTGCTGCTTGCACTTTTCGACGATGTCGTCAAAGTCGCCCAGCGGGTACTCCTGCACCTGCAGGAAGTGGGTGATGCCCGGGGTGCAGCGCAGGCGCTCGATCATTTCCCGCTGGATCTTTTCGTCCTCGATGCGGGTGACCACCTCGAGATTGTCCCAGACGCCATCGACCGCGAGCTCAGGATCGAGGTCCTTGAGCACGTTGCGGATGTTCTTGCTGAGCTGACGGATGAAGCGCTTGCGCACCGGTCGGCTCTTGATGGTGATCTCTGGGAAGACTTTGACGATAAGTTTCATTGGTTTAACAGCGCGCGCAGGGCCTGCCGAAAATGAGGGGCGCGAATTATATCGGAAATTGCTCAGGTTTTGACCAACTTTTGATCAGAAGCTTTGAGATAAATGTATGGGTGGGCTTTTGTGCTGCCTGTTCCGGCTCTTCGCGGGTAAACCCGCTCCCACAGAGACCGCACCGATTCCATAGGCTGTGCAAACCCTGTGGGAGCAACTGTCTTATGTTGTCAGTGCTGGCCTCATCGCTGGCAAGCCAGCTCCCACAGGTACGATGCTGCCTCGAAGTTAGCGCGATCCCTGTGGGAGCGGGTTCACCCGCGAAGTGGCCCCCAAAGAAAGCACACCAGCCGGCCAGCGCACTCTATTGGTGCATTGCTACCAAAATTCGCATCTTAAGAGTGCACCCTTCCCCGCCACCCCACCGCCAGATGCCCGCAAACGCCTTCTTTTATCCCACTCT
The DNA here is from genome assembly GCF_003940825.1 of Pseudomonas oryziphila. NCBI lineage: Bacteria > Pseudomonadati > Pseudomonadota > Gammaproteobacteria > Pseudomonadales > Pseudomonadaceae > Pseudomonas > Pseudomonas oryziphila. The sequence goes on from NZ_CP034338.1 coordinate 5,641,502, forward strand.
CGCCATTTTCGGGCACTGGCATGCAATTTGCTCTCTTGTGAGGCAGGTACGCTTGGCCGACTATCCGCGCCTGGCAACACCCTTTTTCCAGAGCAGCGGCCCACCGCGCTCTAGACCATCCGGAGGACAACATGTCGAAGTCGGTTCAACTCATCAAAGATCATGACGTCAAGTGGATTGATCTGCGTTTCACGGACACCAAAGGTACTCAGCACCACGTGACCATGCCGGCGCGTGATGGCCTGGACGAAGACTTCTTCGAAACCGGCAAGATGTTCGACGGTTCCTCCATCGCCGGCTGGAAAGGCATCGAAGCCTCCGACATGATCCTGCTGCCGGACGACTCCACCGCCGTGCTGGACCCGTTCACCGAAGAGCCGACCCTGATCCTCACCTGCGACATCATCGACCCGGCCAGCATGCAGGGCTATGACCGCGACCCACGCGCTATCGCCCGTCGCGCCGAAGAGCACCTCAAAGCCACGCTGATCGGTGACACCGTGTTCGCCGGCCCGGAGCCAGAGTTCTTCATCTTCGACGAAGTGAAGTTCAAGTCCGACATCTCCGGCTCGATGTTCAAGATCTACTCCGAGCAAGGCTCGTGGATGTCCGACCAGGACGTGGAAGGCGGCAACAAAGGCCACCGTCCAGGCGTCAAAGGCGGCTACTTCCCGGTTCCGCCGTTCGACCACGACCACGAAATCCGTACCGCCATGTGCAACGCACTGGAAGAGATGGGCCAGACCGTCGAAGTTCACCACCACGAAGTGGCGACTGCCGGCCAGAACGAAATCGGCGTCAAGTTCAACACCCTGGTGAAGAAGGCCGACGAAGTTCAAGCCCTGAAGTACGTCGTGCACAACGTTGCCGACGCCTACGGCCGCACCGCTACCTTCATGCCTAAGCCACTGTACGGCGACAACGGCTCGGGCATGCACGTGCACATGTCGATCTGGAAAGACGGCAAGAACACCTTCGCGGGTGAAGGCTATGCCGGTCTGTCCGACACCGCCCTGTACTTCATCGGCGGCATCATCAAGCACGGTAAGGCCCTGAACGGCTTCACCAACCCGGCCACCAACTCCTACAAGCGTCTGGTACCTGGCTTCGAAGCCCCGGTAATGCTGGCCTACTCGGCTCGCAACCGTTCTGCCTCGATCCGTATCCCTTACGTTTCCAGCCCGAAAGCCCGCCGTATCGAAGCGCGCTTCCCGGACCCGGCGGCCAACCCGTACCTGTGCTTCGCCGCCCTGCTGATGGCAGGCCTGGACGGTATTCAGAACAAGATCCACCCAGGCGACGCCGCCGACAAGAACCTGTACGACCTGCCGCCTGAAGAGGCGAAAGAGATCCCGCAGGTGTGCGGCAGCCTGAAAGAAGCCCTGGAAGAGCTGGACAAGGGCCGTGCGTTCCTGACCAAGGGCGGCGTGTTCTCCGACGATTTCATCGATGCCTACATCGAGCTGAAATCCGAAGAAGAGATCAAGGTCCGCACCTTCGTGCACCCGCTGGAATACGAGCTGTACTACAGCTGCTGATTTGATCGACGCCCCGCGTCGGTGACATCAGGACGGCCTCCCCAGGGAGGCCGTTTCCATTTCTGCATCACCTTCACCGACCTGCTGCCTCGCACTATCGGGCTGCAGCACACCGCCACCGCCCCCTTCAAACCTCGTCACCCTGCTCGATGCCATCGAGCAACGCCCTGCCCTGATCCGCGCCAGCATCCAGCTGTGCAAAACCTGATGAGCGCCCTATGCTCCATATTGGTGCACCGAAAGGCCTGACGCCCCAGCATGCACCCCACTTTGGGTCACATGAATCGTTTAACCAGGGCTTTATGTCCTGAATTGGCGCGAATACAGGCTTTTATCCGCCATTTCCGCTTCTTTTCAGAGCCTTGGTTTGGTTCTTGCATTTTCATCGCATCCAGCACGTCATCCGTGCGCGCCCCAGGCCTTGCCGGGGCGCCAAAAGAGTGCCAACAGAGGTCAACGACGCCTTATGACCATCAGCGATGCACAGCACCGTCTGCTTCTGGACAACCTGACCACGGCCACGCTCCTGCTCAACGCCGAGCTGCGCCTTGAGTACATGAACCCGGCGGCGGAAATGCTTCTGGCCGTCAGTGGCCAGCGCAGCCATGGGCAGTTCATCAGCGAGCTGTTCACCGAATCGACCGAGGCACTCAACTCGCTGCGCCAGGCGGTGGAGCAGGCGCATCCGTTCACCAAGCGCGAAGCCCAACTGACCTCGCTGACCGGCCAGAGCATCACCGTCGACTACGCCGTCACGCCAATCCTGCACCAGGGCAATACCCTGCTGCTGCTCGAAGTGCACCCGCGGGACCGCCTGCTGCGCATCACCAAGGAAGAGGCCCAGCTGAGCAAGCAGGAAACCACCAAGATGCTGGTGCGCGGCCTGGCCCACGAAATCAAGAACCCGCTGGGCGGCATTCGCGGCGCCGCGCAGTTGCTGGCCCGCGAATTGCCCAACGATGGCCTGCGCGACTACACCAACGTGATCATCGAAGAGGCCGACCGGCTGCGTAACCTGGTTGACCGCATGCTCGGCTCGAACAAGCTGCCGTCGCTGTCGATGACCAACATCCACGAAGTGCTGGAGCGCGTGTGCAGCCTGGTGGAGGCGGAAAGCCAGGGCGGCATCACCCTGGTGCGCGACTACGACCCGAGCCTGCCGGACGTGCTGATCGACCGCGAGCAGATGATCCAGGCCGTGCTCAACATCGTGCGCAATGCCATGCAGGCCATCGGCGGGCAGAACGAGCTGCGCCTGGGCCGCATCACCCTGCGCAGCCGCGCCGTGCGCCAGTTCACCATCGCCCACGTGCGTCATCGCCTGGTGGCCCGGGTCGAGATCGTCGACAACGGCCCGGGCATCCCCGCAGAGCTGCAAGACACCCTCTTCTACCCCATGGTCAGCGGCCGCCCGGACGGTACCGGGCTCGGCCTTGCCATTACCCAGAACATCATCAGCCAGCACCAGGGCCTGATCGAGTGTGAAAGCCACCCCGGCCACACCGCCTTCTCGATCTACCTGCCCCTGGAACAAGGAGCCACCGCCTCATGAGCCGAAGTGAAACCGTCTGGATCGTCGATGATGATCGCTCCATCCGCTGGGTCCTGGAGAAGGCCCTGCAGCAGGAGGGCATGACCACCCAGAGCTTCGACAGCGCCGACGGCGTGATGGGCCGCCTGGCACGCCAGCAGCCTGATGTGATCATTTCCGATATCCGCATGCCCGGTGCCAGCGGCCTCGACCTGCTGGCACAGATTCGCGACCAGCACCCGGGCCTGCCGGTCATCATCATGACCGCGCACTCCGACCTGGACAGTGCCGTTGCCTCATACCAGGGCGGTGCCTTCGAGTACCTGCCCAAGCCGTTCGACGTGGACGAAGCGGTGTCGCTGGTCAAGCGCGCCAACCAGCACGCTCAGGAACAGCAAGCGCTGGAGGTGCCCCAGGCACTGGCCCGCACCCCCGAGATCATCGGTGAAGCACCGGCGATGCAGGAGGTGTTCCGCGCCATCGGCCGCCTGAGCCACTCCAACATCACCGTGCTGATCAACGGCGAATCCGGTACCGGCAAAGAGCTGGTGGCCCATGCCCTGCACCGCCACAGCCCGCGCGCGGCTGCGCCGTTCATCGCCCTGAACATGGCGGCGATCCCCAAGGACCTGATGGAGTCCGAGCTGTTCGGCCATGAAAAAGGCGCGTTCACCGGCGCCGCCAACCTGCGCCGTGGCCGCTTCGAGCAGGCCGACGGCGGTACGCTGTTCCTCGACGAAATCGGCGATATGCCCGCCGACACCCAGACCCGCCTGCTGCGCGTGTTGGCCGACGGCGAGTTCTACCGGGTCGGCGGCCACGTGCCGGTGAAGGTCGATGTGCGCATCATCGCCGCGACCCACCAGAACCTGGAAACCCTGGTGCAGGCCGGCAAGTTCCGCGAAGACCTGTTCCACCGCCTCAACGTGATCCGCATCCATATCCCGCGCCTGTCCGACCGTCGCGAAGACATCCCGACCCTGGCCCGCCACTTCCTCGGCCGCGCCGCCCAGGAGCTGGCGGTCGAGCCCAAGCTGCTCAAGCCGGAAACCGAAGAGTTCATCCGCAACCTGCCGTGGCCGGGCAACGTCCGCCAGCTGGAAAACACCTGCCGCTGGATCACCGTGATGGCCTCCAGCCGCGAGGTGCTGATCGGCGACCTGCCACCGGAGTTGCTCAACCTGCCACAGGACGCAGCGCCAGTGACCAACTGGGAGCAGGCCCTGCGCCAGTGGGCCGACCAGGCCTTGGCCCGTGGCCAGTCGAGCCTGCTGGACAGCGCCGTGCCCAGCTTCGAGCGAATCATGATCGAGACCGCGCTCAAGCACACCGCCGGGCGGCGCCGCGATGCAGCGGTACTGCTGGGCTGGGGGCGCAACACCCTGACGCGCAAGATCAAGGAGTTGGGGATGAAGGTCGATGGCGCCGAGGATGATGACGGCGACGATCACTGAGTTCTGATGCAGCATGCCATCGCGTGGGAGCGGGCTTGCCCCGCGATGGCTTCAGCCCTGAAACATGATGTGCCCATTGCCTTGGGCGCGCCTGATCCTGCCTAACTAACTTGTTGTTTTCCCTTATCGAGGAATACGACATGGAAAGTCCTGCCTCCCATCGACTGCGTCGCGGTCGAGTCTCTGAGCCTGGTCGGGCCTATCTGCTGACCAGCACCACCAAGGACCGGCTACCCCTGTTCCGCGACTTCCAAGCGGCTCGCTGCCTCCCAGCTACTTTCGCGCAGGCTGAGGCCGAAGGCTCGGTCCTGAGCCTTGCATGGGTGATCATGCCCGATCACGTGCACTGGCTGATCCAACTCAGAGACGACACCCTTCGCACTGTCATGCGTCGCTTCAAATCACGCAGCCGTTGCTCGCTGTACAAAATGGGCAAGCTCAACGGGCAGCTATGGCAAGCCGGCTATCACGACCGAGCACTCAGACGCGAAGAAGACCTGCGAAGCTTTGCCAGGTACGTAGTTGCCAACCCTGTCAGGGCGGGGCTGGTCAGCCGCGTTGGAGACTACTCGCACTGGGATGCGATCTGGGTTTAGGGGGAGATTGCAATCGCGGGGCAAGCCCGCTCCCACGGCAGATCGCGTTCTTGTACAGGGGGCGGGCTTGCACTGGGATGCGATCTGGGTTTGACGGGAGATTGCGATCGCGGGGCAAGCCCGCTCCCACGGCAGATCGCGTTCTTGTACAGGGGGCGGGCTTGCACTGGGATGCGATCTGGGTTTGACGGGAGATTGCAATCGCGGGGCAAGCCCGCTCCCACGGCAGATCGCGTTCTTGTACGTGGGGGCGGGCTTGCACTGGGATGCGATTTGGGTTTAACGGGAGACTGCAATCGCGGGGCAAGCCCGCTCCCACGGCAGATCGTGTTCTTGTACGTGGGAGCGGGCTTGCACTGGGATGCGATTTGGGTTTAACGGGAGACTGCAATCGCGGGGCAAGCCCGCTCCCACGGCAGATCGCGTTCTTGAACGTGGGAGCGGGCTTGCCCCGCGATATGCACCGATCCTGTGCCTGCTGCACCTTGCGAAGGCACAAACCCCCTCAAAAACCGGCCAAATAGCCCTGAATCCCAGTATTTCCGGGCATTTCAAAACTGGCACGCCCCCTGCAATGAGTACTGCAACTCCAGTTTCGGGGTCCTCGGTACAGGCAGGCCGGGAAAGCCCCTCTTTTATTCGCAACAGCAACACCGTTTCGGGGACCCTGGTACAGGCAGGCCGGGAAATCCCCCTTTTATTCGCCACAGCAACCTGCTTTGGGGACCTCGGTACAGGCAGGCCGGGACATCCCCTCTTTTATTCGTGCAGCCTCACCTGCACCTTCCAGCGCCCGTCGTCCTCTGCACCTGACCATTCCCCTCGCAGGGGGCGCGCGGCAATCAGCGTCAGCAGCAAGCCCTCCTTGCCCTTCTGCACCCGCCAGGCCACCGGTTTTTCCTGCAAGAACAACTGGCCGCGCTGGGCCTTGCCCTCGGCCTGGAACGCCAGCGCCACGGTGCCTTCAACGTTCTCGCCATGCAGCTGGGGTTCTTCGTTGAACCACAGGTCCAGGCCATCCTGCACCACCTCGACCTGCTGCAGCACCCGCTCGTCCGGGGCGGTCAGGCGGCCGATCATCAGGCCCACCATCAACCCGACGATGGCCAGCGACAGGATCATCTTCGGGAACGCCTTCGAACGCACATCGGGTTCGGGGGTAGAATGCCCGTCATCTTCATGCTTGGAGCCGTGCATGTTTCACGTCATCCTTTTTCAACCTGAAATTCCGCCGAATACCGGCAATATCATCCGCCTGTGCGCCAACAGCGGCTGCGCCCTGCACCTGATCGAACCCATCAGCTTCGAACTGGACGACAAGCGCTTGCGCCGCGCCGGGCTGGATTACCACGAGTATGCCACGCTCAAGCGCCACGAAAGCCTGGCCGGATGCCTGGAGAGCCTGGGCAACCCGCGGCTGTTCGCCTTCACCACCAAAGGCTCGCACCCCTTCCACGAAGTTGCCTACCAGCCGGGCGATGCCTTCCTGTTCGGCCCCGAGAGCCGAGGCCTGCCGACCGAGGTACTGGACAGCCTGCCGGCCGAGCAGCGCCTGCGTTTGCCGATGCGCCCAGGGTGCCGCAGCTTGAACCTGTCCAATACCGTGGCGGTGACCGTTTATGAAGCCTGGCGGCAGAACGGCTTTGCCGGGAGTTGATGCATTGCCTGTTCAGGCCTATCGCGGGGCAAGCCCGCTCCCACGGATTGAGCTGCCCCCAAGAAGCAGGCCAGAGTACCGTGGGCGCGGGCTTGCCCCGCGATAGGGCCGGTACTGCCAACACAAAAAAAGCGCCCCGAAAGGCGCTTTTTTCATGACCGCTGCAATTACTGCACGGTCGGCACTTCACCGGCTTCCTGCATGCGCTGCATTTCTTGCGCGTACAGGGCGTCGAAGTTGACCGGCGACAGCATCAGCGCCGGGAACGAACCACGGGTCACCAGGCTGTCCAGGGCCTCACGGGCGTACGGGAACAGGATGTTCGGGCAGAACGCGCCGAGGGTGTGGCTCATCGAGGCCGCGTCGAGGCCTGCGATCAGGAAGATACCGGCCTGCTGCACTTCGGCGATGAACGCCACTTCTTCACCGTTCTTCACGGTCACCGACAGGGTCAGCACCACTTCATGGAAGTCGCCTTCCAGGGCTTTCTGGCGGGTGTTCAGGTCCAGCGAGACATTCGGCTCCCACTGCTGACGGAAGATCTGCGGGCTCTTCGGAGCCTCGAACGACAGATCGCGCACGTAGATGCGCTGCAGGGAGAACTGTGGGCTGTTTTCTGCAGCCGCGCCGTTGGTCTGTTGGTCAGTCATGGCAGATCCTTATCCTAATGTTTTCGAATGCAGTGCAAAGTCAGGCCGCCAGCAGCGCGTCGAGCTTGCCCGCGCGCTCCAGGGCATAAAGGTCATCGCATCCACCGACGTGCGTGCTGCCGATCCAGATCTGCGGTACCGAAGTACGGCCGGCCTTCTGGCTCATTTCGGCGCGCAGCTGCGGCTTGCCGTCGACCTTGATCTCTTCGAACGCCACGCCCTTGCTCTCGAGCAGGTATTTGGCGCGCATGCAGTAGGGGCAGTAGTCGCTGGAGTAGACGATGACGGGCTTCATATCACTTCACCAGGGGCAGGTTATCGGCTTTCCAGCTGGATACGCCACCGCTCAGCTTGGCCGCGGTGTAACCAGCCTTGAGCAGCTCACGGCAGATGGTGCCGGACTGCTGGCCCATCGCGTCGACGACGATCAGGGTCTTCTCTTTATGTTTTTCCAGCTCGGTCATGCGGCTGACCAGCTTGTCCTGCGGAATGCTCACCGCACCGACGATGTGCCCGGCGGAATACTCCTTGGCAGGGCGAATATCGATGACCAGCGCCTTGTCGGCGTTGACCAGCGCGGTCAGCTGGCCGTTGCTCAGGCTCTGGCCACCACGACGCACTTCGTTGATCAGCAGCAGGACCAGCAGAACGACGAAGATCGCCACCAGGATGAAGTGATCTGTCGCGAATTGAATCAGGTGAGCAACCATCGGGGGTGTTCCAGGCGATTGAAAATGGCGGCCAGTATACACAGCCCCCCATGACCACCAAAGCCCGGTGGGCCACCGGCAAAACCGGCTTCATGTTGCATATCCGACAGCGCTGGTCGGACAAGGGGAGGAATATTCGCCGTCGCTGGCGGATTTGCCCTAAAATGCGTGTCTTTATCATCTTTGAACAACCGTGAGTTTGATTGATGACGAGTACGCCTAAACCCCTGGTCCTGATTATTCTGGATGGCTTCGGACACAGCGAAAGCCCCGAATACAACGCCATCTTCGCCGCCAACACACCGGTCTACGACCGCCTGCGCGCCACCCAGCCGCACGGTCTTATCTCGGGGTCCGGCATGGACGTGGGCCTGCCCGACGGGCAGATGGGCAACTCTGAAGTCGGTCACATGAACCTCGGCGCCGGCCGCGTGGTGTACCAGGACTTCACCCGGGTCACCAAAGCCATCCGCGACGGCGAGTTCTTCGAAAACCCGGTGCTCACCGGCGCGGTGGACAAGGCTGTCGGTGCCGGCAAGGCCGTGCATATCCTCGGCCTGCTCTCCGACGGTGGCGTGCACAGCCACCAGGACCACCTGGTGGCCATGGCCGAACTGGCCGCCCAGCGTGGCGCCGAGAAGATCTACCTGCACGCCTTCCTCGACGGCCGCGACACCCCGCCGCGCAGCGCCCAGTCGTCCATCGAACTGCTCGACGCCACCTTTGCCAAGCTGGGCAAGGGCCGTATCGCCAGCCTGATCGGCCGCTACTACGCGATGGACCGCGACAACCGCTGGGACCGCGTACAAGCCGCCTACGACCTGATCGTCGACAGCACCGCCCAGTACACCGCCGACAGCGCCGTGGCCGGCCTCGAGGCCGCCTACGCCCGTGACGAGAGCGACGAGTTCGTCAAGGCCACGCGCATCGGCGAAGCGGTCAAGGTCGAGGATGGCGACGCGGTCATCTTCATGAACTTCCGCGCCGACCGTGCCCGCGAGCTGTCGCGAGTGTTCGTCGAGCCTGACTTCAACGAATTCCCCCGCGCCCGCCTGCCAAAGCTGGCCGCCTACATCGGCCTGACCCAGTACTCGGCGAAAATCCCGGCGCCAGCGGCCTTTGCCCCATCCAGCCTGGACAATGTGCTCGGCGAGTACCTGGCGAAGAACGGCAAGACCCAACTGCGCATCGCCGAAACCGAGAAATACGCCCACGTCACCTTCTTCTTCTCCGGTGGCCGTGAAGAGCCGTTCGAAGGCGAAGAGCGCATCCTGATCCCGTCGCCGAAGGTCGCCACCTATGACCTGCAGCCGGAAATGAACGCCCCCGAGGTGACCGACCGCATCGTCGAAGCCATCGAGCAGCAGCGTTTTGACGTGATCGTGGTCAACTACGCCAACGGCGACATGGTCGGCCACACCGGCGTGTTCGAGGCAGCAGTCAAGGCGGTCGAGGCCCTGGACAACTGCGTCGGCCGCATCGTCGAGGCACTGGCAAAGGTCGACGGCGAAGCGCTGATCACCGCCGACCACGGCAACGTCGAGCAGATGGAAGACGCCTGCACCGGCCAGGCGCACACCGCCCATACCAGCGAGCCAGTGCCGTTCATCTATGTCGGCAAGCGCAAGGTCAAGGTGCGTGACGGCGGCGTGCTGGCCGACGTGGCGCCAACCATGCTCAAGCTGCTGGGATTGGAAAAGCCTGCAGAGATGACCGGAACGAGCATTCTGGTCGATCTGTAAACCTTGTGGGAGCGGGCTTGCCCCGCGATTGCGATCGCGGGGCAAGCCCGCTCCCACAAGGGCATTCGCTGCCTATGCAGATGAATTCCAGACAAACGCCTCGCTGCACATGCCGCGAGGCGTTTTTTTTGCAAGCCCGCGCGGGCATACTAGGCCAGTCTCCATCCTTGGTACGCCCAACCCCATGCTCCGCGCCCTGTTCCTACTCGCCCTGTCATGCCTGCTCGCCCCGGCCTACGCCGACGAGCGCGCACAGACCCAGCAACAGCTGGACGCCACCCGCCAGGACATCGCCGAGCTGAAAAAGATGCTGGGCAAGCTCCAGGAGGAGAAGTCCGGCGTGCAGAAAGATCTCAAGTCCACCGAGACCGACATCGGCAACCTGGAAAAACAGGTGGAGGCACTGCAGCAAGAACTAAAAAAGACCGAGGGCGAGCTGGAGCGCCTTGATCACGAGAAAAAAAAACTCCAGAGCGCCCGCGTTGAACAACAACGCCTGATTGCCGTCCAGGCCCGTTCGGCCTACCAGAACAACGGCCGCGAGGAATACCTCAAGCTGCTGCTCAACCAGCAGAACCCCGAGAAATTCGCCCGCACCCTCACCTACTACGACTACCTGAGCAAGGCGCGCACCGAGCAGCTGCGCACCTTCAACGAGACCTTGCGCCAGTTGGCCAACGTCGAGCAGGACATCGGCCGCCAGCAGGAGCAACTGCTCACTCAGCGCGCCGACCTCGACAGCCGCCGCCAGGCGCTGGTCGGCGAACGCGACAAGCGCCAGCAGGTACTGGCCAAGCTCAACAGCGACATGAAAGAGCGCGACCAGAAGCTGCAGTCCCGCGAGCAGGACCAGGCCGACCTGGGCAAAGTGCTCAAGACCATCGAGGAGACCCTCGCACGCCAGGCCCGCGAGGCGGAAGAAGCGCGCCAGCGCGCCCTGCTCGCCAAGCAGGAAGAAGAAAAGCGCCGCAAGGAACAGGCCCTGGCCGCCGCCGCCCGCAACCAGCAAGCCGAGCCGGAAGAACCGCCGAAAAAGGCCCGCACCACGCTTGGCCCGGTGGTTTCCAGCGACGGCGCCAACTACGGCGGTGCATTTTCCGCAGCCCGGGGAAAACTTCCATGGCCAGTCAATGGTCGACTGCTGGCACGCTTCGGTGACATGCGCGGCAGCGATGCCCGGGCCAAGTGGGACGGCGTGATGATCAGCGCCAGCGCCGGTACCCAGGTACGCGCCGTACACGGCGGGCGCGTGGTATTCGCCGACTGGTTGCGCGGCGCCGGGCTTCTGGTCATTCTCGACCACGGCAATGGTTACCTGAGCCTGTACGGCCACAACCAGAGCCTGCTCAAGAGCGCCGGCGACATCGTCAAGGCCGGCGAAGCCATCTCTACCGTGGGCGACAGCGGCGGCCAGGACAGCGCCGGTCTGTACTTCGCGATTCGCCAGCAGGGCCGGCCCACCGACCCTGCGCAATGGTGCCGCGGCTAACACCGACTACTTTTACGGCACGGCGCGTGAAAACGCCGGGCCGATGCTCCCGAAAGGGGCGCCTACAGGATCAGGAGTTCGTTCGACATGCTGCACTCGCCTCGCCTCACCCAGCTGGCCCTGACCATTGCCCTGGTCATCGGCGCGCCCCTGGCGCTCGCCGCCGAGCCGGCCAAGCCTGCCGTTGCCGCCAAGCCGGCCACGGTGCCGGCCACCGAGGTGACCGCCAAGGCGCCACTGCCGCTGGAGGAGCTGCGCACCTTCGCCGAGGTCATGGACCGCATCAAGGCCGCGTATGTAGAGCCCGTCGACGACAAGACCCTGCTGGAAAACGCCATCAAGGGCATGCTCAGCAACCTCGACCCCCACTCGGCCTACCTCGGCCCTGAAGACTTCCAGGAGCTGCAGGAAAGCACCAGCGGCGAATTCGGTGGCCTGGGCATCGAAGTCGGCCAGGAAGACGGCTTCATCAAGGTCGTTTCGCCGATCGACGACACCCCGGCCTCCCGCGCCGGCGTGCAGGCCGGTGACCTGATCGTCAAGATCAACGGCGCCCCGACCCGTGGCCAGACCATGACCGAAGCCGTCGACAAGATGCGCGGCAAGGTCGGCGAGAAGATCGTCCTCACGCTGGTGCGCGACGGCGGCACGCCGTTCGACGTGACCCTCACCCGCGCGGTGATCCAGGTCAAGAGCGTGAAGAGCCAGCTGCTGGAGAACGACTACGGCTATATCCGCATCACCCAGTTCCAGGTCAAGACTGGCGAAGAGGTGGGCAAGGCCCTGGCCAAACTGCGCAAGGACAACGGCAAGAAGCTGCGCGGCGTGGTGCTCGACCTGCGCAACAACCCCGGCGGCGTGCTGCAAGCCGCGGTGGAAGTGGCCGACCACTTCCTCACCAAAGGCCTGATCGTCTACACCAAAGGCCGCATCGCCAACTCCGAACTGCGCTTCTCGGCCGACCCGGCCGACGCCAGCGAGGGCGTACCGCTGGTGGTACTGATCAACGGCGGCAGCGCCTCGGCTTCGGAGATCGTCGCCGGTGCCCTGCAGGACCAGAAACGCGCCGTGCTGATGGGCACCGACAGCTTCGGCAAGGGCTCGGTGCAGACCGTGCTGCCGCTGGCCAACGACCGTGCGCTCAAGCTCACCACCGCGCTGTACTTCACCCCCAACGGCCGCTCGATCCAGGCCCAGGGCATCGTCCCCGACATCGAAGTGCGCCCGGCCAAGCTCACCGCCGAAACCGACACCGAGAACTTCAAGGAAGCCGACCTGCAGGGCCACCTGGGCAACGGCAACGGCGGCGCCGATCGTCCGACCGGCAGCGCCAAGCGCAAGGAGCGCCCGCAGGACAACGACTTCCAGCTCAGCCAGGCGCTGAGCCTGCTCAAGGGCCTGAACATCACCAAGGGCGATTGACCTGCGGCCATGCGTTATCTGCTGTTACTGCTGTGCTGCCTGTTGGCCGGCGTCGCGCAAGCGGCACCAGCCAACAAGGCCTACCTGAGCATCATCATCGACGACCTGGGCCAGAGCAGCGAGCGTGACAGCCGTACCCTCGCCCTCTCTGGCCCGGTCACGATGGCGATCATGCCCGACACCCCTCACGCCAGCGACTTCGCCCGCCAGGCCCACAAGGCCGGCAAGACGGTGATCCTGCACATGCCCATGGACCCGGCCACCGGCCCCTATGCCTGGCACCCCGGTACGCCACTGCCGGAACTGGCCAGTCGCTTGCAAGCCGCCCTGGCCAAGGTCCCTTACGCAGCGGGCATCAACAACCACATGGGCAGCCGCATGACGGCCCAGCGTGAACCCATGGCCTGGCTGATGGGAGAACTGCAGCAACGCCACCTGTTCTTCGTCGACAGCCGCACCAGCGCAGCCACAGTGGCGGCGGCCGAGGCCCAGCGCATCGGCCTGGCGCATGTGTCGCGGGATGTATTCCTGGACGACGTACGCACGCCCGAGGCGATCACGGCTCAATTGCAGCAAGGCGTGGCCCTGGCCCACAAGCAGGGCTCCGCCGTGCTGATCGGCCACCCCTACCCGCAAACCCTGCAAGTGCTGGAGCGTGAGATACCCCGGCTCAAGGGCCAGGGTATCGAACTGATCCCGCTGCGCCAGATGATCGCCGAACGTGGCAACCAGGCCATGCCTGCCCATGGCGGGCACGGGCTTTACCATAACCGCTGACCCCTGCCAGCACTCAATCAAGCGAACGGGATGATGCCCTTCACCTGCTCGTAGGTGAGCGGTCCCCGGTGTATACGCTCACCTTGCCTGGCCAGCTCGAGGGCTTCGACACGACCGTAGAAGCGCTGTTGCCAGGTTTTCAGGTGCGCCCGGGTGAACTCATGGGCAGGAGCGGCCTGATCGCTGAAGTGAAAGTGCGCAGCCCAGAGCGGTACGCCCTGGACGTCCCCGGGGTATCTCAAGTGCTTGATGCTGTACTCGTCCATGGCTGTACCGTTGGCAATCCGCTGTCGGGGCCCCTCGTACGTCACCTTGATCAGCCCTTGCCGGTGCAGGAACGCGAGCGCCCGCGCACCTGGGTAGCGTGTTTGCAGATAGTGTTCGGTGAGCAAGGCCGTGCGTCGTGCCGTCCAATACTCGATGCGCTCACTCAAACGCGTCATCACGGCCTTGGCGCCATCCTCGCCTACCCTGGCCAGTGCGGCGCTGGCACCGCGCAGGGCTTTGTCATGCTCGTCCAGCAACCTCTTCAGCTCGCTGTCTCGCACATCGCTTGCAACGTAATGCCTGGCCTTGACCTCGACCTGCTGGTCCTCGGCCAGCAACGCCTCGGCCTGTATCCTGGCATCGCTGGCAACAGCCCCCTCCCCCGAAGGCTCTGGCACCTCGGCGACAACCTCCTCCCAGGCATCACCTCTCTTTTCGAAAGTGTGCAGACGCACGCCGGTAATCGGCTCGTCCACCTTCAGCCGGATGACATCGCCGTCCTTTTGCTCGCTTGCGATCACCAGCTCGCCATCCACGGTGCGCACGGCATGCTGGGGTGCAGCACTTCTGCCGTAGGCCTGCCGCCGAGTGGACAACTGGCCGCTATCCTGCTCGGCAATGGCTTCACTCAGCTGTTCGCTGGCCATGTCCTTCAGGGCTTGCAACTGCCGCATATAGCCATCCAGCATGCCGCGCTCAAGCCCTGCGCGCCCCTCTCTGCCAATATCGAGGCCATTGACGATTGCAGTGGAGTACTCATCCCAGGCGGTTTGCAGGATTTCGATCCGCTGCGCTGCCGGCAGGTTGCTCAAAGGCAGCAAGCCGTGACTGCTCGCAGCGCTGCGCAAGCCATCACTACCCAGCTGTTTTCGGTAGCGCGCCTGCCGCTCGAGCTGCTTGGTCTTGTCCATCGGTAACGCAAGGTCGATGTAGTTCGAAGCCTGGTGAAAACGCACGCGCTCTGTGGTGAGTTTGCGTAGCGTGGCGACTTTGGCGGCCGTATAGGGTTCTTGCGCGGCGTACAGGAGCGTCTGCGGATCGAGACGGGACAAGCTGAAATCCAGATCGAGGCTGGCCTGGATCATACGCTCCTGAAGGCTTACCGCATTTTTCAGGTGACCGAGCAGTGCACGGTACTCCACGAGCACCTCGTGTATCCGACGCCCATCCAAAGCCGACATCAAGCTCTTGATCTGCTCATACGCCACGGCTTCGCGCAGCTCTTCGAACAGGTTCCAACTGTTGGCCGCCAATGCCTTCAGCCCGTCCTGGCGGCTATCTTCCAGAAACTGTGAATTGACCGGCCGCTCAATACCAGGGTGGCGCTGTAGCTCGCTGATTTGCTCGAGCGTCTTAAGACTGTTTCGCTCATATTCGCTGGACGCCTCGCGCTGAATGGCCATCTGCTTGCGCAGGTCAAGCAACTCGCTGGTCTTATGGGCAATTTGCGCCTGGTGAAAATCGCTCAACTTGCCGATCTGCTCCTGGCTGAACTTGCCCTCGGCATTTACCTGCACCGACAGCAGTCCGGCCTTGTGCGTATTCAACTGCTCTTCCAGGGTGCGGGCTCTTTGTCCCTGTGCCGCCGTCTCTGCCTTCAAAACGTTGTTGGCCTTGGTGTTCTGACTTTCCAGCTCCACCAACCTTTCAAATTCCTTCTGTTTCGCAGCGAGCGTCCGCGACTTCTTAGGCATGCCACCGAAGAGCCCCTTGCGAACCGTCCACGACAGCCCACGCCACAGGTATGGGCCTTCGCGCCCGCCCGGGCCGACGATACGTACCTCATCCCTGTCCAGGCGCACCTGATAGCGCTCGCCGTACAACTCGACATAACGCTGCCCATCCACCCGGTAAAAACCGTGGCTGTCCTCCATCACCCCATGCAGGTCCACCTTAGCGACGAACGGCTGCAATGCCTGACTGCTCGCCACCGGGCCAGAGCCCCAGCCGCTGACGATTTCGACAACACTGCTTTCGGATTCCTGAAGCGCGCCACCGAGGTACACCCGGCCTTTTTCCACCGGTTCCGGCCCCGCCGCTGCCACGCCAATCGCATCGCCGCCGAGCATCTCGATAGGCTCCAAGGCCTCTGGCTCATCCTTCGCGCCTTCGATCTTCGGTACAACGCCATGCAATAACATCATGGAAAGGTTGCTCACCAGGTCCAGGATCGCCAGGGATTTCTCGGCACCGTTGCCGCGCTTCAATGCCGCTACATCTTCCTCGACCGATTCCAGCGCCAGTGCCAACCACGTCACGATCGCCACCGGCCCTTTCAGCACTGGCGCCACCACATTGAACAGCAACCAGGCACCTTCCTTCAGGCGCTCCCAGCGGCTCTCGCGCGTCGACACCGAGTCGCGTTTGGCCAGTGTCACGAGCACCTGCTTGCCGGCGACGAACAGATGGGTATCGACGTCTGCCAACCAAGGCGTGAACTTGATCCTTGCCGGCTCGGAGGTACCTTCTACTACCGCCGAGCCCCCTGGTACCGCAACCTCCAGAACGCCTTCCAGTGCCTCGCCGAGCAGATGGGGGTGTTTGAAACCTCCGTTCTGGTACACCGCCCTGGCGTCTGTCTCCATCCAGGTCAACACAGTGCTCTGCAGCGCATCTTCGTCGGCAATTGCTGCCATCAACGCCGTGGCGTCGCTGAACTGGCGCAGCGAGTCTTGCCCATAAAGGGGCCGATAGAGCAGCCACGCCGCAGGATGCGCCAGGCGTATGACAAACATCCCACTCACCGTGTCGCGGGCCCTGAAGGCCGGGACAGAGAACGCCAGCGCAGCGATATCGACGTTGGCCTTGAGATCGCGGTTGGTCCGACAGAACTCCGCCAATGCCTGCCATGCTTCTTTGCTCAGCCCGCCTTCGATCCTCAAGCTCAGGGCATCGAACAGCAGCCGGTTGCGCCACTCGCGAGCAAACAAGCTGATCCGCTCGTCGCGCTTTTGCGCATCATCCAAAGTGGCCTGGACATAGGTCGGGTAGCCAGCGCCGATATCCACCTTTTCCACGAGGTCCTTGAGATAACCGGGCGTCAACCAGCTCATGATCTCCTGGCCGGTGCGATGCTTGATTGCAGTGATGGTCGAATGTCCGAGCGCGCTCAGGTTGCCGATGGCAAGCTCGGTCAAGGTCATGGTGCGGGTAACGATGACCCCATCGCCAGGTCCGACACCCACGCCACCTGGCACACCGTGAATTTCTCGCACAGTCAGCAGTAAGTCGTCGGAAAAGTAATTGGCCTCCACCGGATAATCAGCCAGCAGTTGTTCGCGCAGGCGTTGACGGGCATAGGCCTGCAGGTCGAGCAGACCGTCCCGGGACGAGGCTGAGCCGGACAGCGCCTGATCGACAGCCAAATCCAGCACGGCCGCCTGGTAGTCGAAACGATCCTCGGAGGTAGCGCCAGACAGCCAGTCAGGCACTGCCAGCTCAACACCCGGATCGCAAAAGTACGACTCGTTGAAGAATACTTCGGACGGATCGGACAACTGCCAGTACACCGCCTCCATCTGCTCAACGCTGGCAAGCCTGGACCAGCGTACGTGGTCCAGGCGAGTCAGCAACCAGCCAAGCAGCAACGCCGACTGTTGCATGAACGCATCGCCTTGCAGGGCGTAGGTGTTCCAAGTGAGGCTGTCGAAGCGATGTTCGCGGGCCATGAAGTCCCGCAGGGCTTCGCCAAAGGCCTGCGCGTCGGCATAGGCGCGCACCTTGCCCGAGGGTGGGCTCCACAGCAGCAGCCTGTCCTCATCGCGCTCAAGGGCCACCAGCAAATCCGGGAGCAGGACGCTGCGATCAGCCTGCGCACTGCGCATGACTACTTCGATGGCCTGGGCCTGAATGCTGACAAATCGACCCGACAGCATTTCGTAGACGCAGGTCCTGGCTGCATCCGTCAGCCGTTGCTGACCGACATTGCCCAGCAGGGCCATACGCAACGCCTGCTGCATCCAGCAATGCCGACTGACAGCGTAGCCATCGGGGGCCGCGTAAGGCGCGCCATTCCAGTAATCGATCTGCGCCTGACAGAAGTACTCAGGCAACGCCGTCACCAAATCGTTGAGCGGGCCCGACATCCCCATCAACGAGCGAGTATCGAATTCACTCTGCGAGCCAGCAAAGCGATAGGGACTGCTCAACCCCAGGTTATGGGTACGCTTGCCAAGCGGCTCCAGGTCCAGCTTCGTGCCGCTCAGCAACGAGTGCAGCACCACGTCGACCAGTGGCGCCGTCGTCCAGTACGCGGTTTCAGGATCCGGGCTGTCGAGCATGAACGGCGCCGCGTCGGTCAGCGCCGGCTGAACGCTGGCGAGCCAAGGCAGTTGCTCTACCAGTAGCGTGAGGATTCGCTGACTGGCAACCTGGCGCAACGTGGGGCGAGCGGCGAACTGCCTGGCGCAGGCATGCTTGAGATTGAAGTTGGCGATAGGTGGAGTGGGCATCGAACGGCTCCTTCTCGAGAAAGGCTCAAGAATGCAGTCGCGCGCTCCCGCTGCAGGTATTACATATGGCAAGCCTGATGAAGGTTTACGCCCGGCGGCTGAAAGCAACAAGGCCCTGTTCTCACGAACAGGGCCTTGTTGCTTTCAGCCGCCGGGCGTCAACTGTACACGCGCCCTAACACGCGCCAGCCCTTCACTCGAAGGGAATCACGCCCTCGACATCCGCCCAGCGCAGGTTACCGCGATAGATTGCCAGCAGTTCACCGGTGCTGGTAGCCGCGCGCAGCTGCGCCTCTCGCCCCAGCGTGCGCTGCTCCCACAGTTTGAGGTGCCCCTTGCTGAACGCCCGCGCAGGCGTGTCGGCGGCCGGGTAGTGGAAGTGCGCGTCCCATAGCCCCACACCCTTGGCCTTGCCGGGCGCAGGCACGCGCCTGATCTCGAACACGTCGAGAAAATCACGCCCCCCCAGTGGCCTGCGGCTCACGGTCCGCGTGATACGAACCAGCCCCTTTTCAACCAGGAACCTGAGGCCGCTGGCCGAAGGATGTCTGGTCGAGATGTAAGTGGAAATCAGGTGGACCCGCTGCACCGATTCCAGGTGCGCGATGTCATCGGCCAGACGACTGCCGAACTCGCTTTCGATGCCAGCCCGCGTCAGCAGCTGCTCCGCCTCCTTTAGCTGGCTGACATGATTGGCGATGATGGTACGGACACCAAACGGGTCTAGTGCCTCGGCATACTGGCGCACCAGGCTGATCACACCGCTGACCTGCCTCAACGCGGCCCTGGCCTTACCCCTGGCGTGACCAACATCGACCGTTGCCTCGCCGCCTTGCTCCTCCTCCACGGCAGGAAGTTGCTCGACGAACGTATCGCCGTCCTGGCGGAATGTGCGCAGCACCTGCCGACCAGTGACATCATGCTGCTGGACAACCCGCTCGCCAGAAACCTCGACTTCCGCGCCCACCACACTGCGCCCGTCATAGGTACGCGCCATGCGCAAGGTGCCAGGGCGCTGGGCATATAGACGCGTCCTGGGCTGCGCCGGTATCGATAGCTCAAGCTCGCGCACCACCTGCGCAAGCAGTTGTTCGGCCTGGCTGGTCAGCCTGTGCAGCACGTCCTTGTATTGCCCGACCTTGGCCCCTACCAACAGCTCGGGACAGGTTTCGGCCAGATAATCCAAGCGTACTCGGGTGCTCCGGTAGGTCTGCAAGGTGCTACCCAGCACCTGCTGTTGAGTGGTCAATGACAGGCCGTCGGCAGTGATCACCCTTTCATGGGCGGCGCCTGCGCTCTTGAGCTCGTCCCCGGCCAGATAATCCAGCGCCTGGATCAATTCCCGCTCTTCCACCGGGGCCACACGATCCAGGCTCAGCTCACCAAGATCCAGCAAGCTCCGCAGGCGCAAGCCGACTCCGCTGAGCTTGCGGCTTTCTTGCAGGAACTTCAGGACTTCACGCTTCTCCACCCTCGCATCAAGCGCCGCGTCCCATAGCACGATACCGTCTTTCGGCAAGCTCTCTGCCAGCACATCCAGCACCTCGGAGACTTCGATCAGATCCAGCTGCCAGCTCAGCACTTTTTCCAACTGCGCCCTGGCAAACCGATAACGCTCCAGCTGTTCGGCACCCTCCGGCTTGGCGGCCATACCATTGAGCACACCAGGCAGATCTACCTCATTAACCCGTTCCACGGTCTCGTTGTAGAGCGCCACGCCGTAACCGATCAAATCATGACGTATGACGCCACGCTGATGGGGAAGCACAGCGATCAAAGCCTGAGATGCAAAGCGCTGCTCACTCATTGAAGTCAGCACGTCATCCAACCTTACGGTGTAGTCCAGCAACTTCTTGAGGTCATCCATGACAAGCGCCTTCGCACTGGCAACTTCTCCCTTGACCCTGGCGATCCGCTGATCGAACTTATCTGCCAGGCCAGGATCGGTGATCAACTTGGCCTGCTGACGCAGTCGATCGAGTTCTGCTTCCTTGGCCTTGGACTTGTCCTTGCTCGCTGCGAAAAAATCACCCAGGAGGTTGCGCTCTGCAAGCAACGCGTTCTGGCGCTGGTTCAACTGCTCGAAGTCGCTCTTGTTCTTCTGTTGCGTCAGCTCCAGACGCCCCTTAGGCCCGCCCCCCGCCAGTCGCAACCTGGTATCGATGCGCCAGTCTCCCTGCTCCCGTACAAGCCAGGGCCCATGCGCATCCTGCGGTCCCACGATGCGTGCAGCGCTTCCCAGCAATTCGACCTGGTAGGTATCACCGGCAAGCAAGAGGTACTGCCGGCCCTGCACCTGATAGGTCCCCGAGGCCTCCTGCGACACACCCGTCAGATCCACGACCGAAGCCAGACCGCGAAGCGACCTGCGCTCCTGGGAGGTCAGCACATTGACCCCCTGTGCGCCTCGCCAGGAGAAATCCAGCACCTGACTCGAACGGCTGGCCAGCTGTGACGCCTCGCCTTGTACGGGCATTACCGCCAGCCGGCTGTCAGTGCTGGCCAAGGCAAGCCGTGGCAGTGGTTTAACCACGCGCGGCGCCCCGACAAGATCGGTCGTCGGCAAGCGTACATGCGCAAGCGCCATGCCCAGATTCAGCAGCACATCCACCACCGCCGCGCTGCGCTCGAACTCGCTGCCCTCGGAGAATGCCTGCGTATCGTGCACAACCCCCAGCACCGACTGCGCCAGCCAGGCGACCGTGGCAATCGGCCCGCGCAGCAACAGCGTGGCCACATCGAACAGCAACCAGGCGCCCCGCTGTAACAAGGCCCAGCGGCTCTGGCGAGTAGAGACCGATTGCCGGCCAGCCAACTCGACCAGCAAGCGACGGTTGGCGTCGTACATCAGCCGATCGACTTCCACGACCCAGGGCAGCCGGGCCAAGGTCGGCGGATCTGCCCGGGCCGGTGACAGCGAGGTATCAATGATCGGTGTCCCCAGGTGTGGCTCGAAGAACCCACCATGGTCGTACACCGGACGAGCCTGGGGATCGAGCCATTGCAGGACACTTTCGCCAAGCGCCTTATCGTCGCGAATCGCCGCCATCAGCGCCTCGAACCCCGAGAACTCGGTCAAGGCCTGCTGGCCGTAAAGCGGCCGATAAAGCACCAACGAAAACGGCTCGACCGAGTGCAGCACGAACATGCCCATGACCAGATCCGGGGCCGGATGATCCTCCGCGCGCTGAAACGCCAGCGGCATGAGCGTGGTTCTGGGGCGCTGGGCATCTACCCGTCCAGCACAATAGTCGACGATAGCTTGCAGGCCTGCCTCACCCAGCGTGCCGCCCAGCTTGGCGCCCAGGGCAGTGAACAGCAGGGAGCAGCGCCATTCGCGGGCAAAGCGGGTGACCCGCTCCGGCTGCAGGGCAGGGTCGAGCTGCTCGGACACATAGCTGGGGTAGCGAGCGCCGATGTCCACCCGCTCGACCAGTGATCGTAGATAGTCGGCAGTCAACCAGGGGGCGATCAGTTGCTTTTTACGATGCTCGATCTTCGTGATCAGCGCATCGCCCAGCGCGCTCAGGTTGCCGATGGCGAACTCGGTCAGCGTGATGCTGCGGGTTTCGATGACGCCATCCCCAGGGCCCACACCTGCTCCCCCCGGCACGCCCCGCGCAGTGGTCAGGGTCAGCAGCAGGTCGTTGGCGTGGTAGTTCGCTTCATCGGGTTGATCCAGCAACATCTGCTGCCTGAGCTGCGCATCGGTGTAGCTGTGCAGGTCTTCGACACCATCGAGGGCAGAGCTGCCTAGCGATTCGGCCTGCGCCAGAGCCAGCTCGAACAGCCCGCACTGGAACGCAAACTTGTCTTGCGCCTGCGCGCGATAGAGCCCCACAGGCGTCGAGACGCCGGCCTCGTCCGCAGCGTGATAACCGGCGATGAACCACTGCGCGGGGTCACTGGTGCCCGAATAGAATTGCTCCATCGACGCCACATCATCGAACGTCGAAACCTGCCAGCGATCCACCTGGCCTAGCATGCGCTCAAGCAACAGGGCGCATTGCACGGCAAACACATCGCCAGTGCATTCATGGCGGCGCCAAGTCAACGAGGTGAACCGCTGGGTCTCGGCCAACTCATCGCGCAATGCCATGGCGAAGGCATCGTAGCCGGAAAACCCTTTGACCACCCCGCTGGGAGCGCACCACAGCACCTGCTCGCCTTCGTCCCACTCGCCGCGCACGAGCAGTTGCGTCTGCAACTGGTTGAGGCTGTCACCGCCATCGTTCAGTTGCACCTCGACGCTGAACACCGAAGGTAGCTGAGCCCCTCCCTTGAGCAGCCCCAACACGCATTCACGTTGCTGGGCATTGAGGTCTTGCAGAGGCAGGCTTTGCAGCAGGGTCGACTTGATGACCTGCGCAAGCCAGCGATCCCGGCTAACGCCATGGAAGCCGATGGCCGCCCAGTAGTCGACCTGAGCCTGGCGAAACCGGTCTGGCAGTGTCGACACCAGTTGGTTCAGCTCAGCCAGCACACCGTCCACAGCTACCGCGGTAAATGCCAACGGCTCGCCGGCGGTATTACGAATGAAATACGGCGGTGCAACCCGGACAGAAAAACTTCCACCTGCCAAGCCCAACGCCTCCAGCTTGCAGCCTTGACGCAGGGCATCGAGCAAAGCATCAACCAGTGGCCGCGAGGACCAGGAATCATAAGGGCGGTACTGGCCAGTGACAGCCCCGTCGTAGGGTATGTCCAGGATGACAGGGCCTGCATCCGGTAACTGGGCATCGGCAATGCCACGTAGTCGCGCAGCAAGCACTTGCAAGGCCTGCTGCGAGGCCAACTGGCGCAAGGTCGGGCGATCAGCGAACGCCAGCGACACCGCGCGCTGGTAGTCCGGTGTGGTTCTGGTTTCGATTGGCATGCGAGGTCACCCTTGGTGATGAATGGATCACCGAGGGTGCGATTTCGCGAAAGGCGGGAGGCACTAATTAATGCTGCGCAGGTTAATCATCCGGCTGAACGATCACCTGCAAGAAACAAAAGAGGCCCGGTTCTTTCGAACCGGGCCTCTGCCTCACAGCAACAGCAATCAGCTGTACACACGCCCCAACAACTGGCGGTGGCTTTCGAACTGATCCAGCACGTCACGCACGATCTGCTCGCGGGTGAAGCCCATCAGGTCGTATTCCTGGCTGCCGTCGTGCAGGTACACCTCGGCGCGGTAGAAGCGCTGCTGCACCTCTGGCTCGCCTTCGACCGGCGCCTCGCTCGGCGCGGCCAGGTAACCGTCCAGGCTGGCTTCGTAGACGAAGGGGTTGCCCTCTTCCATCATCACCCGCAGGCCCATCATGTTGCGCGACTGGCCAACGCGGGTCTCGACCTCGAAGCCCAGGGTGCGCAGCTGTTCGGCGGCTTCCTTGAGCGCCGGGCTGACCTGCTTGTCCATGAAGCGCTGCACCACGGCCTGGGTCGGCTGCAGGTCCAGCTGGCTCAGGCGCTCGCTGAAGCCGCGACGGCCACGGGCGGCCAGTTCGGCGCGCTCGCTCTCGACGGCAACGTCCTGCTTCATCGCCTTCATCAGGCCGAACATGAACAGCACCAGCACCACCGAGAACGGCAGGCCAGCCAGCACCACCATGGTCTGCATGGCTTCGAAGTTACCGGCGAACAGCAGGCCGATGGTCACCAGGGTGATCACCACCGACCAGAACACCACCATCCAGTGCGGGGCGTCTTCGTCCACCTTGCCGCCTTTGCACGACAGGTTGGCCATCATCACGGCGCCCGAGTCGGCCGGGGTGAGGAACAGCACGAAGCCGACGAACACCGCTACACCGATGACGATTTTCGACGCTGGGAAGTATTCGAGTAACTGGTAGATCGACATCGACGGCTGTTCGAGCGCAGTCTTGCCAAGCTCCACGGCGCCCTGGTTGATCACCAGGTCCAGCGCGGTGTTACCGAAGATCGACAGCCAGGCCAGGGTGAAGCCCAGCGGGATCAGCAGCACGCCGCTGACCAGCTGACGCACGGTACGGCCCTTGGAAATACGGGCGATGAACATGCCGACGAACGGGCCCCAGGAGATCCACCAGGCCCAGTAGAACACGGTCCACAGGCCCAGCCAGCGCTCGGACTTGTCACCCGCGCCTTCGTACACATAGAGGTCGAAGGTCTTCAGCACGATGCCGTTGAGGTAATCGCCGATGTTCTGCACGAAGGCGTTGAACAGGTGCAGGGTGTTGCCGGCCAGCAGCACGAAGATCAGCAGGCCGCTGAACAGCAGGATGTTCAGGTTGGACAAACGACGAATGCCGTTCTCCACGCCCGACACCGCAGCGATGGTGGCCACGCCAGCCATGGTCAGGATCACCGCCAGCAGGTTGGTCTTGCTGTGGTCCATGCCGAACAGGTACTCGAGGCCCGAGGCCACCTGCATCGAACCGATCCCCAGGTTGGTCACCAGGCCCAGCAGGGTGACGAACATGCCGAAGATGTCCACGGCATGGCCGGCACCGCCCTTGACCCAACGCTCACCGACCAGCGGGTACAGCGCCGAGCGCAGTGCCAGCGGCTGGTTGTGGCGGTAGGCGAAGTAGCCCACGGCCAGGCCCACCAGGGCGTAGATCGCCCAGCCGTGCAGGCCCCAGTGCAGGAAGGTCAGTTGCAGGCCCTGGCGCGCGGCCTCGAGGCTGGCAGGCGTGCCTTCCGGTGGGTTGAAGTAGTGGTCCAGCGGCTCGGATGCGCCGAAGTACAGCAGCGAGATACCAATGCCGGAGGAGAACAGCATGCCGGCCCAGGCGCCGTAGCTGAAATCGGGGGTGTCGTCCTTGCCGCCCAGCTTGAGCTTGCCGTAGTCGGAGAAGGCCAGGTAAACGACGAACAGCAGGTAACCGCAGATTACCAGCATGTAGTACCAGCCGAAGGTGCGGGTCAGCCATTTCTGGGCGACACCGAGCACCTGGCCGGCGGTTTCGGGTACAGCGATCAGCAAGGCCGTCAGAACGAGGATCAGCAGCGCCGAGGTGTAGAACACCACGCGGTTGACCCGTACCCGCTCGGCAGGGGGGTTGGTTAGGGAAGCAGAACTCATTGCACGAATGCTCCGGGCAGTGCGGCAGTGGAGGCTAAACAGTTATGTCCGACGCAATTGGTGCAATAGCCCTACAGCGTCAGGTGTTATAAAAGGCACCCTGGAAACCGTGATCCCGATTAGAAACGCTGCAAGAAAACAGACGGGTGACCTGTCGCCGATCCGCATCTCCGTTGAGGAGTGTGCGCATTCGCCACAGCCACCAGGCCCGCTCCAAGGGCCGACCGCGCAGCCTGTGACCGCTCGGCAGAATCTGTCTTTGCATCGCTCATGCCCGTCAACGCCTTGTATTCCGGGGGGTTACGCGATTTCCTGGGGTGTCAATCCGTGTCCCGTTGACCGCTTGAAAACTGTCAATGGCACAAATTGTCGCAGAGCTTATTCTTTATTGATTGAACGTTCAATCAAAACAAAATAGACTGGCCTTCGCCGAGTCAGCCGCCCGTCGTCTGCTCGCAGGCCTGAGGAGATAGCAAGATGCCCAAGGTCGGTATGCAACCCATCCGCCGCCAGCAGTTGATCGAAGCCACCCTGCAGGCGGTCGATCAGGTCGGACTGGGGGACGCCAGCATTGCGCTGATTGCCCGTTTGGCCGGTGTGTCGAACGGCATCATCAGTCACTACTTTCAGGACAAGAACGGCCTGATCGCAGCGACGATGGGCTACATCATGAGCATGCTCAACGAGGGCGTGGCCGCACGTCGCCAGGCCCTGACGGACGACAGCCCGCGCGCTCACCTGAAGGTGATCATCGAAGGCAACTTCGATGCGAGCCAGGTGAACGGCCCGGCAATGAAAACCTGGCTGGCCTTCTGGGCCTCCAGCATGCACCAGCCGTCTTTGCACAGGTTGCAGCGGATCAACGATCACCGCCTGTATTCCAACCTGTGCTGCCAGTTCCGCCGCGCCCTGCCGCTCTACCATGCGCGCAAGGCTGCCCGCGGGCTGGCGGCCCTGATCGACGGCCTATGGTTGCGTGGCGCCTTGTCGGGTGACGCATTCGACACCGACCAGGCAATACGGATTGCTTACGAATACATGGATCTACAACTGGCTAAACAGCACACCCTGGGCACCAACGACCAGGCCGCTGAAACACCGCGCACAGCCACTGGCCAACCGGCAGGAGCGTGACGCGGCAGCCAACCACACACTGCACTTGCGAGGACACTATGGCCCGTTTCGGAACGCAAAAACTCTACATTGATGGCGCTTACGTCGACGCTGGCAGCGATGCCACCTTCGAAGCCATCAACCCGGCCACCGGCGAAGTCCTCGCCCACGTGCAGCGCGCCACCCAGGCGGACGTCGAGAAGGCCGTCGAAAGCGCCGAACGCGGTCAGAAGGTCTGGGCTGCCATGACTGCCATGCAGCGTTCGCGCATCCTGCGCCGCGCCGTCGACATCCTGCGCGAGCGCAACGACGAGCTGGCCCAGCTGGAAACCCTGGATACCGGCAAGTCGTACTCCGAAACCCGCTACGTCGACATCGTCACCGGCGCCGACGTGCTGGAGTACTACGCAGGCCTGGTACCGGCCATCGAAGGCGAGCAGATCCCGCTGCGCGAGTCGTCCTTCGTCTACACCCGCCGCGAGCCGCTGGGCGTGACCGCCGGTATCGGCGCGTGGAACTACCCGATCCAGATCGCCCTGTGGAAATCCGCCCCGGCCCTGGCCGCCGGCAACGCGATGATCTTCAAGCCATCGGAAGTCACCTCGCTGACCACCCTGAAACTGGCCGAGATCTACACCGAAGCCGGCCTGCCGAACGGCGTGTTCAACGTCCTGACCGGCAGCGGCCGTGAAGTCGGCACCTGGCTGACCGAACACCCGCGCATCGAGAAAGTCTCGTTCACCGGCGGCACCACCACCGGCAAGAAAGTCATGGCCAGCGCTTCGAGCTCGACGCTCAAGGAAGTCACCATGGAACTGGGCGGCAAGTCGCCGCTGATCATCTGCGCCGACGCCGACCTGGACAAGGCCGCCGACATCGCCATGATGGCCAACTTCTACAGCTCCGGTCAGGTCTGCACCAACGGCACCCGCGTGTTCATCCCTGCCCCGATGAAAGCGGCCTTCGAAGCCAAGATCGCCGAACGCGTTGCCCGCATCCGCGTCGGCAACCCGGAAGACGAGAACACCAACTTCGGCCCACTGGTCAGCTTCGCCCACATGGAAAGCGTGCTGGGCTACATCGCCAAGGGCAAAGAAGAAGGTGCCCGCGTGCTGTGCGGCGGCGAGCGTCTGACCGAGGGTGACTTCGCCAAGGGCGCCTTCGTTGCCCCGACCGTGTTCACCGACTGCACCGACGACATGACCATCGTCAAGGAAGAGATCTTCGGCCCAGTGATGAGCATCCTCAGCTACGAGACCGAGGAAGAAGTCATCCGCCGTGCCAACGACACCGAATACGGCCTGGCCGCCGGTGTCTGCACCAACGACATCAGCCGCGCCCACCGCATCATCCACCAGCTGGAAGCCGGCATCTGCTGGATCAACGCCTGGGGCGAGTCGCCGGCAGAAATGCCGGTTGGCGGCTACAAGCAGTCGGGCGTCGGCCGTGAGAACGGTGTCAGCTCGCTGGCTCAATACACTCGCATCAAGTCGGTCCAGGTCGAGCTGGGCGGCTACAACTCGGTCTTCTAAGACCGAGAGCTGCAAGCTTCAAGCCTCAAGCTGCAAGAAAGAGCCGGTCGGCGTCATGCCACCGGCCCTTGCAGGCCTAATCCATTCGCAAGCTTCGCACGACTGCTTTCCTTGCAGCTTGTAGCTAGAAGCTTGCCGCTGCATTTCGGAGAAATGCCATGGAATATGACTACATCATCGTCGGTGCCGGCTCGGCCGGTAACACCC
The DNA here is from genome assembly GCF_003940825.1 of Pseudomonas oryziphila. Lineage (NCBI taxonomy): Bacteria > Pseudomonadati > Pseudomonadota > Gammaproteobacteria > Pseudomonadales > Pseudomonadaceae > Pseudomonas > Pseudomonas oryziphila. Next base: position 5,669,686 of record NZ_CP034338.1, read on the forward strand.
TGGCCACCCGCCTGACCGAAGACGCCAGCGTCACCGTCCTGCTGCTGGAAGCCGGCGGCCCCGACTACCGCTTCGACTTCCGCACCCAGATGCCGGCCGCCCTGGCCTTCCCGCTGCAGGGCCGCCGCTACAACTGGGCCTACGAGACCGACCCGGAGCCGTTCATGGACGGCCGCCGCATGGAATGTGGCCGCGGCAAGGGCCTGGGTGGCTCTTCGCTGATCAACGGCATGTGCTACATCCGCGGCAACGCCATGGACTTCGACGGCTGGGCTGAACTGCCGGGCCTGGAAGACTGGACCTACCTGGACTGCCTGCCGTACTTCCGCAAAGCGGAAACCCGCGACATCGGCCCCAACGACTACCACGGCGGCGAAGGCCCGGTCAGCGTTGCCACGCCCAAGGCCGGCAACAACCCACTGTTCCACGCCATGGTCGAAGCAGGCGTGCAAGCCGGCTACCCGCGCACCGAAGACCTGAACGGCTACCAGCAGGAAGGCTTCGGCCCGATGGACCGTTCGGTGACCAAGAACGGCCGCCGCTCCAGCACCGCCCGTGGCTACCTGGACCAGGCCAAGAAGCGCCCGAACCTGACCATCGTCACCCACGCCCTGAGCGACCGCGTGCTGTTCGACGGCAAGCGCGCCGTTGGCGTGACCTACCTGGTCGGCGACAGCGAAGAGCGTGTCGAAGCCCGTGCGCGCAAGGAAGTCATCGTCAGCTCCGGCGCCATCGCCTCGCCGCAGCTGCTGCAGCGTTCCGGCGTCGGCCCGCGCGCCCTGCTGGAAAGCCTCGACATCCCGGTCGTTCACGACCTGCCGGGCGTCGGCGAGAACCTGCAGGACCACCTGGAGCTGTACCTGCAGTACGCCTGCACCCAGCCGGTGTCGCTGTACCCATCGCTGCTGTGGTGGAACCAGCCGGCCATTGGCGCCGAGTGGATGTTCAACGGCACCGGCATCGGCGCCAGCAACCAGTTCGAGGCCGGTGGTTTCATCCGTACTCGCCCTGAGTTCAAGTGGCCGAACATCCAGTACCACTTCCTGCCGGTAGCGATTAACTACAACGGCTCCAACGGCGTGAAAGAGCACGGCTTCCAGGCGCACATGGGCTCCATGCGCTCGCCTGCCCGTGGTCGCATCCAGGCCAAGTCGAAGAACCCGCGCCAGCACCCGAGCATCCTGTTCAACTACATGTCCACCGAGCAGGACTGGCAGGAGTTCCGCGACGGCATCCGCCTGACCCGCGAAATCATGGCCCAGCCAGCGCTGGACCCGTACCGCGGTCGTGAGATCAGCCCGGGCGCCCACGTGCAAACCGACGAAGAGCTGGACAAGTTCATCCGCGAGCACGCCGAAACCGCCTTCCACCCGTCCTGCTCGTGCAAGATGGGTACCGACGACATGGCGGTAGTGGATGGCGAAGGCCGCGTGCATGGCATGCAGGGCCTGCGTGTGGTCGACGCGTCGATCATGCCGCTGATCATCACCGGCAACCTCAACGCCACCACGATCATGATCGCCGAGAAAATCTCCGACAAGATCCGTGGCCGCAAGCCACTGCCGCGCAGCACCGCCAAGTACTACGTGGCGGGCGATGCACCGGTGAAGGGCAAGCCGATGCGGGAAGTGAAGCAGGCGTAAGCCTGCACCGGCCTCTTCGCGGGTAAACCCGCTCCCACAGGTCCCACACTGCCCTTGAGGCCAGTGATATGCCTGTGGGAGCGGGTTCACCCGCGAAAGGGCCCGCATAGGCAACACAAGAAAAGGCACCTCTCGAGGTGCCTTTTTTCATATACGGAAACGCTTTACAGCCTGCCAATTCATCAGGTTAGAATCGATTGGCACGCGACCTGCTAGTTCACGGCTGCACGTCCCTCATTCCCCCGCTGTCCCGGAGTACCTGCCTTTGGATGCAAGCACCATCAACAGCCTGTTCTTGATCGGCGCATTGCTGGTGGGTGCAAGTATCCTGGTCAGCTCGCTGTCATCGCGCCTGGGCATCCCGATCCTGGTCATCATCCTCGCCGTCGGCATGGTCGCCGGCGTGGATGGCGGCGGCATCATCTTCAACAACTACCCGACCGCCTACCTGGTGGGCAACCTGGCGCTGGCGGTGATCCTGCTCGACGGCGGCCTGCGCACTCGGGTAGCCAGCTTTCGCGTAGCCTTGTGGCCGGCGCTGTCGCTGGCCACGGTGGGCGTGATGATCACTACCGCGCTGACCGGCATGGTCGCCGCCTGGCTGTTCAACCTGAGCATGATCCAGGGCCTGCTGATCGGCGCCATCGTCGGCTCCACCGACGCTGCGGCAGTGTTCTCGCTGCTCGGCGGCAAAGGCCTCAACGAACGGGTCACGGCCACCCTGGAAATCGAGTCGGGCAGCAACGACCCGATGGCGGTGTTCCTCACCGTTACCCTGATCGACATGATCGCCAGCGGCCAGACCGGCCTGCACTGGAGCCTGCTCACCCACCTGCTGCGCGAATTCGGCATCGGTACGCTGCTGGGCCTGGGCGGCGGCTGGCTGATGCTGCAACTGGTCAACCGCATCAACCTGGCCGGCGGCCTGTACCCGATCCTGGTGATAGCCGGCGGCCTTGCAGTGTTCTCGCTGACCAACGCCCTGCACGGCAGCGGCTTCCTCGCCGTCTACCTGTGCGGCCTGGTGCTGGGCAACAAGCCGGTACGCAGCCGCCACGGCATCCTGCACATGCTCGACGGCATGGCCTGGCTTGCGCAGATCGGCATGTTCCTGGTGCTGGGCCTTTTGGTCACGCCCCACGACCTGCTGCCCATCGCCCTGCCGGCACTGGGCCTGGCGCTGTGGATGATCGTGGTTGCCAGGCCGCTGTCGGTGGTCGCCGCGCTGCTGCCGTTCAAGGCCTTCCACGGCCGTGAAAAGGGCTTCATCAGCTGGGTCGGCCTGCGCGGCGCGGTACCGATCATCCTCGCGGTGTTCCCGCTGATGGCCGGCCTGCCGGACGCGCAGCTGTTCTTCAACCTGGCGTTCTTCATCGTGCTGGTGTCGCTGCTGGTGCAGGGCACCAGCCTGCCGTGGATGGCCAAGCTGCTCAAGGTCACGGTACCGCCAGACCCGGCACCGATTTCGCGCTCGGCGCTGGAAGTGCACATCACCAGCGAGTGGGAGCTGTTCGTCTACCGCCTGGGCGCCGAGAAGTGGTGCATCGGCGCCGCCCTGCGCGAACTGAAGATGCCCGAGGGCACGCGCATCGCCGCGCTGTTTCGCAGCGAACAACTGCTGCACCCCTCGGGCAGTACCGTGCTGGAAGTCGGCGACATGCTCTGCGTGATCGGCCACGAACACAACCTGCCGGCGCTGGGCAAGCTGTTCAGCCAGGCACCGCAACGTGGCCTGGACCTGCGCTTCTTCGGCGACTTCGTGCTCGAAGGCGATGCCGAACTGGGCGCGGTGGCGGCACTTTATGGCCTGAAACTCGACGGCCTGGACGCGAAAATGCCGCTGGCGCAGTTCATCCGACAGAAGGTCGGAGGCGCTCCAGTAGTAGGCGACCAGATCGAATGGCACGGCACGATCTGGACCGTCGCGGTCATGGACGGGAACAAGATCCAGAAAGTCGGCGTCAGATTCCCCGAAGGTACCCGGCCTGGCCCCGGCTTGTTCCTCTAAACTCCGATTTGCCCCGTAGCACAAGAATCCTGCCTATGTCCCTGCGCCATTACTGCCGCGCAGCCCTGCTGGGGCTGTGCCTGACCCTCTCGTTCGCGGCCGCCGCGGCGGAGGTCCCGACCACCTCGGGCATTCAGAACAGCCTCGACAAGATCGCCGAGCGCAAGCTGCCCGAAGCCGAACAGAAAGCCGTGCAGCAAGTGCTGGAGCAGACCCTGGCGCTGCTGGCCAGCAAGGAGGACAGCGAGCAGAAGCTTGAAGCCCTCAAGCAGCAACTGGCCTCTGCCCCCCAGGAAACCCGCGACAGCCAGCGCGAGCTGATCAAGCTCAAGGGCGCCAGCGCCATACCCGTTGCCCAACGCTACGCCAACCTGACGGTGCCGCAGCTCGAACAGATGCTCAGCGAGCGCAGCACCCAGCAGGGCGAGCTGCAGAAAGCCCTGTCCGAAGCCAACAGCCTGATCATCAACTCGCAGACCCGGCCCGAACGGGCCCAGGCCGAGATCAGCAGCAACCAGACCCGCGCCCAGCAGATCAACAACAGCCTCAAGAGCGGCAAGGACGGCGGCAAGGCGCTGACCAGCGACCTGCGCAACCAGCTCAACGCCGAACTGGCCTCGCTCAACGCCCTGACCCTGCTGCGCCGCCAGGAACTGGCCGCCAACAGCCAGCTGCAAGACCTGGGCAACGCCCGGCACGACCTGCTGATCGCCCGCGCCGCACGGCTGGAGCAAGAGATCCAGGACCTGCAGACGCTGATCAACGACAAGCGCCTGGCCCAATCCCAGCAGGCCGTCACCCAGCAGTCGATCGAAGCGCAGAAGGCCGGCGGCAGCACCGTGCTGGCCAACGAGAGCACCGCCAACCTCAAACTCTCGGATTACCTGCTCAAAAGCACCGACCGCCTGAACGAGCTGACCCAGCAGAACCTCAGGACCAAGCAGCAGCTGGACAGCCTGACCCAGGCCGACCAGGCGCTGGACGAGCAGATCAACGTGCTCAAGGGCAGCCTGCTGCTGTCGAAGATCCTCTACAAACAGAAACAGGCCCTGCCGCACCTGAAAGTCGACCGCGACCTGGCCGACCAGATCGCCGATATCCGCCTGTACCAGTTCGAGATCAACCAGCAACGCGAGCAGATGAGCAGCCCGTCCAGCTATGTGGACAAGCTGCTGGCCAACCAGCCGCAGGAAGAGGCCACACCGCAGTTGCGCAAGGCCCTGCTGGAAGTGGCGATCACCCGCGGCGACCTGCTCGAACGCCTGAACCGCGAACTCTCCGCGCTGCTCAACGAATCGATCACTCTGCAACTGAACCAGAAGCAACTGCTCAGCACCGCCCAGAACCTGCGCACCACCCTGGATGAGCAGATGTTCTGGATCCCCAGCAACAAGCCGCTGGACTGGGAATGGCTGCGCTTCGTGCCGGAGCGCCTGGCCGAACAGGTCGCCAGCCTGCCCTGGGGCTCGGGGATAAAGGAGCTGGCCGACGGCCTCAGCCAGCGCCCGCTGCTGTTCCTGCCGCTGCTGCTGGTGATCGGCGCCCTGCTGTGGCGACGCAAGTACCTGTACCAGCGCCTGGGCAAGGTTCACCAGGACATCGGCCACTTCAAGCGTGACAGCCAGTGGCACACGCCCCAGGCGATCCTGATCAACATCCTCCTGGCCATGCCGGTGGCCCTGGCCCTGGCGCTGGGCAGTTACGCCCTGCAGATCGACGCCCGCGGGCAGAACGCCAACCTCGGCGCCGCGCTCTGGCAACTGGCCCAGGCCTGGCTGGTGTTCTACACCGCCTACCGCATCCTCGCCCCGGGCGGCGTGGCCGAGATCCACTTCCGCTGGCACAAGCCGCAGGTCGAGTTCCTGCGTGGCTGGGTGCGCCGCCTGGGTACCGTGGTGCTGGCTCTGGTGGGCGTGGTGGCGGTGGCCGAGCACCAGCCCTCGGCACTGGCCGACGACGTGCTGGGCATCGGCGTGGTGCTGGCCTGCTATGCCCTGATGGCCTGGCTGCTCAGCCGCCTGCTGCTGAGCAGCCCGGCGCACCGCGACACCTCGCTGTTCCGCCGCGCGGTCGGGGTGGCCTTCACCGCACTGCCTATCGCCCTGTTCGTGGCGGTGTGCTTCGGCTACTACTACACCGCGCTCAAACTCACCGACCGCCTGATCTACACCCTTTATCTGCTGCTGTTCTGGCTGGTGATCGAGGCCGCGTTCGTGCGTGGCCTGTCGGTGGCGGCACGGCGTCTGGCCTACCAGCGCGCCCTGAGCAAACGCCAGGCGGTCAAGGAAGGCCTGGACGGCGAAGTACCGGTCGAAGAGCCGACCCTGGACATCGAACAGGTCAACCAGCAGTCCCTGCGCCTGATCCGTCTGGCCCTGCTGGGTGGTTTCATCGCCGGCCTGTACTGGGTGTGGGCAGACCTGATTTCGGTGTTCTCGTACCTCAACAACTTCACCCTCTACGAATACACCAGCGGCACTGGCGCCGCCGCCAGCATGGTGCCAATCAGCCTCGGCGACCTGCTGGGGGCGCTGGTGATCGTCGGCATCACCTTCGCCCTGGCCGGCAACTTGCCGGGCCTGCTCGAAGTGCTGGTGCTGTCGCGGTTGAACCTGGCCCAGGGCAGCGCCTACGCCACCACCACGCTGCTGTCGTACATCATCGTCGGGGTCGGCATCGTCAGTACCCTGTCGACCCTCGGGGTCAGCTGGGACAAGCTGCAATGGCTGGTGGCGGCGCTGTCGGTGGGCCTGGGCTTCGGCATGCAGGAGATCTTCGCCAACTTCATCTCCGGCATCATGATCCTCTTCGAGCGCCCGGTACGGATCGGCGACACCATCACCATCGGCAACCTGTCCGGCACGGTAAGCAAGATCCGCATCCGCGCCACCACCATCACCGACTTCGACCGCAAGGACATCATCGTCCCCAACAAGACCTTCATCACCGGCCAGCTGATCAACTGGTCGCTGACCGACACGGTCACCCGGGTAACGCTGAAACTGGGCATCGACTACGGCTCGGACCTGGACCTGGTGCGCGATATCCTGCTCAAGGGCGCCCACGAGAACCCGCGGGTGCTCAAGGACCCGGAGCCGATCGTGTACTTCCTCAACTTCGGCGAGAGCTCGCTGGACCATGAGCTGCGCATGCACGTGCGCGACCTGGGCGACCGCAACCCGACGCTGGATGAGCTCAACCGCTACATCAATCGCGAGTTCAAGGCGCACGACATCAAGATTTCGGTACGCCAGGTGGAGGTGTTCTTGATGGATACCAAAGGCGGCAAGCAGCAGTTGATTCCGATGGATAAACCCAAGCCGGACGGCACTGAGCCGGCCTGACCGGCCTCAGATCCTTTATCCTGTCGAGAATCGTTGCGAGGGCTACGCCCTCGTTCGCGGGTAAACCCGCTCCCACACAGCCAGCGCAATCCCTGTGGGAGCGGGTTTACCCGCGAAGGGCCGCAAAGCGGCCCCAATCGCACCGAATCCAGGAGCAGGCACCGTGAAGTCCCTCGACCACCTCAGCTTCGACAACCGCTTCGCCCAGCTCGGCGACGCCTTCTCCACCCAGGTCCTGCCCGAGCCGATTGCCGAGCCGCGCCTGGTCGTCGCCAGCACATCGGCCATGGCCCTGCTCGACCTCGACCCGGCCCAGGCCGAACTGCCGGTGTTCGCCGAGCTGTTCGGCGGCCACAAGCTGTGGGAGGAAGCCGACCCGCGGGCGATGGTCTATTCCGGCCACCAGTTCGGCTCGTACAACCCGCGCCTGGGCGATGGCCGCGGCCTGCTGCTGGGCGAAGTAGTCAACGACGCCGGCGAGCACTGGGACCTGCACCTCAAGGGCGCCGGCCAGACCCCCTACTCGCGCATGGGCGACGGCCGCGCGGTGCTGCGCTCGTCGATCCGTGAATTCCTCGCCTCCGAAGCCCTGCACGCCCTGGGCATCCCCAGCAGCCGCGCACTGTGCGTGATCGGCTCGAGCACCCCGGTGTGGCGCGAAACCCGCGAAAGTGCCGCCATGCTGCTGCGCCTGGCCCAGAGCCACGTGCGCTTCGGCCACTTCGAATACTTCTACTACACCCAGCAGCCCGAACAGCAGCGGGTGCTGATCGACCATGTACTGGAGCAGCACTACCCCGAATGCCGCGACGCCGAGCAGCCCTACCTGGCCATGTTCCGCACCATCGTCGAGCGCAACGCCGAGCTGATCGCCCGCTGGCAGGCCTATGGCTTCTGCCATGGGGTGATGAACACCGACAACATGTCGATCCTCGGTATTACCTTCGACTTCGGCCCTTACGCCTTCCTAGACGACTTCGACGCCAACTTCATCTGCAACCACTCCGACGACCGTGGCCGCTACAGCTACGCCAACCAGGTACCGATTGCCCACTGGAACCTCAGCGCCCTGGCCCAGGCCCTGACCACGGTGATCGAGGTCGAGCCGCTCAAGGAAGTGCTGGCGCTGTTCCTGCCGCTGTACCAGGCCCACTACCTCGACCTGATGCGCCGCCGCCTGGGCCTGACGACGGCCGAAGATGACGACATGGCGCTGGTCGAACGCCTGCTGCAGCGCATGCAGAGCGGTGGCGTGGACTACACCTTGTTCTTCCGCAAGCTCGGCGAGCGGCCTGTAGCCGAAGCCCTGCAAGTGGTACGCGACGATTTCATCGACCTGGCCGGTTTCGACGCCTGGGGCGCCGAGTACCTGGCGCGCTGCCAACGCGAGCCGGGTAACGCCGAGGGGCGGCGTGAGCGGATGCATGCGGTCAATCCGTTGTATGTGCTGCGCAATTACCTGGCGCAGAAGGCCATCGAAGCGGCTGAGGCGGGTGACTACAGTGAGGTGCGGCGGCTGCATCAGGTGTTGAGCAAGCCATTCGAGGAGCAGGCTGGAATGCAGGCTTATGCCGAGCGGCCGCCGGAGTGGGGCAAGCATCTGGAGATCAGTTGCTCATCCTGACCTGTGGGAGCGGGCTTGCCCCGCGATAGCGTCAGCCGCTACAACAACACTGCCTGATCTGACGCCATCGCGGGGCAAGCCCGCTCCCACGATGGCCAAAGGAGTTATACATGAGTGCACCCTTGGTAATCCCCTGCCCCCACTGCAACGGCCTCAACCGCATCCCCGCCGACCGCCTGGGTGACAGCCCGAAATGCGGCCGCTGCAAACAGGATGTGCTGTTGAGCACCCCGTTCGAGCTGAGCGAAAGCAATTACGCCGCCCAGATCAAGGGCGACCTGCCGCTGCTGCTGGATGTCTGGGCCGACTGGTGTGGCCCGTGCAAGAGCTTCGCCCCCACCTTCGAACAGGCCGCCCGCCAGCTGGCTGGCCGTTGCCGCCTGGCCAAGCTCGACAGCGAAGCCAACCGTAACCTCGCCGGGCAACTGGGTATCCGGTCGATTCCCAGTTTGATTCTGTTCAGGAATGGGCGCGAAGTGGCGCGCCAGGCTGGGGCGTTTCCGTTGCAGTCGCTGCTGGAATGGTTGCGCGGGCAAGGGGTTTGAGGGGATTGCGTCAGGGCTGACAGGGGTTCGACGAAAGATTTGCAGCGCCTATGAGATCGAGCGCCGCCCGCGCGGCGCTTCGCGGGTAAACCCGCTCCCACAGTTTGTTTCGGGCCAGTCTCTCCTGTGCCATCACCTGGTCCGCCTTGTTGGCACGACGCGGTTTCAGTGTGGGCGTTGCCGCCGCCCCACATGGCTCAAGACATGCACCAAGGCAGGCGCCGATACTTTCACAGGAATAATTGGCCCGAAACAAACTGTGGGAGCGGGTTTACCCGCGAAGCGCCGCGCGGGCGGCGCTCGATCTCATAGGCGCTGAAGAACTATCGGCGAACCCCTGTAAGCCCTCACGCACTCCGCTCCAGCAAATCATGCAACTCAACAAACTGCTGAGTCAGCTTGTGCCGTGGCTCCAGGTGAATCAGCGGCAAACTGGCATGGTGGGACTCACGCATCTTCACCGAGCTGCTCAAATACACCGGCAGCACCGGCAGCCCCTCGGCCAGCAGTTCGTCGAGCATCTGCTGCGGCAGGCTGGCGCGTGACTGGAACTGGTTGACCACGATGCCTTCGACCACCAGCTCGTCGTTGTGGTCTTCCTTCAAGTCGTCGATCTCGGCCAGCAGGCCATACAGGGCCTGGCGCGAGAAGCTGTCGCAGTCAAAGGGGATCAATACGCGATCAGCGGCGATCAGCGCGGAAACAGCGTAAAAATTGAGGGCCGGCGGGGTATCGATGTAAATACGCTCGTAGTCCTCGTCCAGCTCTTCGAGCAGTTTGCGCAGCTTGTTGATCTTGTGCTTGGCCTCGAGCTTGGGCTGCAGGTCGGCCAGCTCTGCCGTGGCGGTGACCACATGCAGGTTGTCGAACGGTGTTTCGTAGATATCGACCTTGTTCTTCTTGGCGAACGGGCCGCTGGACAGCGACTGCTTGAAGAAGTCGGCGATGCCCATGGGGATGTCGTCGCCGGTCAGGCCGGTCAGGTACTGGGTCGAGTTGGCCTGGGCATCCAGGTCGATCAGCAGGGTCCGGTAGCCTTCGCTGGCACTCACGGCCGCGAGATTGCAGGCAATGCTCGATTTGCCCACGCCACCTTTCTGATTGAACACCACGCGCCGCATGTCAGACCTCCGTGTATCAACGAATGCCCGAGTATGTGGCGACACTGCGCCATTGGCCAGCGTTGTTCGCTCAAGTTGACGGCAAGCAGCCCGACAACCTGCGAGTAACCGATTGTCGGAAACTGTGCCGCCGCGCAAGAGGACATGACGCATATGCGTGTGGATGTTGTCCGATAGCCATCATGTGGATTGATACAGGCCCCGTGCACCGGGATAATGCGCGCCACCTTCCCGTGCGCCAAGCCCGCACGGCGCGTGCTCCGAGTCATTCCCACGGACAGGAACTCCCTCAGGGCGGTAACGTCACACTCATCATGATCACCTTCGATATCAGCCAATGGCGTGCCTGGGCCCCGGGCCTGCAGAGCCCTGCCGACTGGCAGGCCTGGGCGGACGGCGCCGAACACGAGCCCTGTGCCGAGCAGGCGCCGGACGTGGCGTTCCTGCCGGCGTTGCAGCGCCGCCGCCTGAGCCATATGGCACGCATGGCCTTTGCCGTCGGCTGGCCGCTGGCCGAAGGTCACGCCAACCTGCCACTGGTGTTCGTCTCGCGACATGGTGAAACTCCACGCACCTTCTCGATTCTCAGCGAACTGGCCAGCCAGCAGCCCTTGTCGCCCACCCAGTTCAGCCTGTCGGTGCACAACGCGATGATCGGCCTGTGGTCGATCATGCGCGGGCAAACCTGCGAGATGACCGCCCTGGCCGCCGCCGGCGACGGCTTCGAGCAAGGCGCCGTGGAAGCCGCTGCGCTGCTCGCCGAAGGCGCACCGGCGGTGCTGCTGATCGTCACCGAAGAACAACCCCCGGCCGCCTACGCGCCCTGCATCAGCGATGTGCCGTTCGCCTACGCCGTGGCGCTGCTGCTCACCCCCGGCCAGCAATGGCAGTTGTCCCTTGGGCCGGCACAAACGGCGCCAGCCCCCAAGCTGCCCCATGCCCTGGCCTGGCTGCACGCCTCGCTCAACGGCCAGAACGCCTTTTCCCACACCTGGAGCCGTCGCACATGGAACTGGCAACGTCAGCCATGAACCGCCCCCGCGACGCCTACCTGTGGCGCCTGGCGGCCACCGCCCTGAGCTTCCTGCTGTTCGGCCTGGGCGGGCTGTGCCTGCGCCTGCTGGTGTTCCCGCTGCTGGCCTGCCTGCCGGGCAGTGGCGAACAGCATCGCCAACGCGCCCGGCGCACCATCGGCTGGCTGTTCTGGCGGTTCATCCTGATCATGCGCGGCCTCGGTGTGCTCACCTTCGAGATCAGCGGCGCCGAACGCTTGGGCCGGCGCGGGCAGATGATCATCGCCAACCACCCTTCATTGATCGACGTGGTGTTCCTGCTCGGGCGGGTGCGCGACGCCAACTGCGTGGTCAAGCACAGCCTGTTCGGCAACCCCTTCACCCGTGGGCCGGTGCGCGAGGCGCAGTACATCGGCAACGACGGTAGCCTGGACATGCTCGACAGCGCCGCCGCCTCGCTGCAGCAAGGCCAGCCGCTGGTGATCTTCCCCGAAGGCACCCGCACCCCGCCCGGCCAGGCCCCGGCCTTCCATCGTGGCGCCGCCGCGATCGCCCTGCGCGGTGCGAAAATCATCACACCGGTGATCATCCAGGTCAGCCCCACCACCCTGACCAAGCACGAGCCCTGGTACCGCATCCCCCGACGGCGCGTGCACTTCAGCCTGCGCGTCGGCGCCGACATCGACCCCCAGGCCTTCGCCAGCCTTGGCCCGGCGCCCCTGGCGTCGCGCAAACTCAATGATTACCTGCACCAGTACTACAACAAGGAGCTCGCCACCGATGAGCGATGCACAACACGACCTGAACCGTGACATCAAGCAACTGATCATCGACGCCCTGGGCCTGGAAGACATCAGCGTGCAGGACATCGACGACGCGCAGACACTGTTCGGCGAAGGCCTGGGCCTGGACTCGGTGGACGCCCTCGAACTGGGCCTGGCGATCCAGAAGCGCTACGGCATCAAGATCGACGCCGATGCCAAGGACACCCGCAACCATTTCACCAACGTCGCCACCCTCGCGGCGTTCATCACCGCCCGCCAGGCCGCCTGAGACCGCACCATGCAAACCCGCGAAGACATCTTCAACACCCTCCGTGACGCCCTGGTCGAGCTGTTCGAGCTCGAGCCCGAGCGCATCAGCCTGCAATCGCACCTGTACCAGGACCTGGAAATCGACAGCATCGACGCCATCGACCTGCTCGACCACATCAAGCGCAAGACCGGCAAGAAGATCAGCGCCGAGGACTTCAAGTCGGTACGCACCGTCAACGATGTGGTCGAAGCGGTTCATCGCCTGGTAAACAGCGCGGCATGAAACGCCTGGTCGGCCTCGGCCTGCTGCTGGCCGGCGTGCTGTATCCGTTTGCCGTGCACTACGGCCTGGGCCACTTCGCCCCGTGGCAGTTCGCCCTGCTGCTCGGCGGCCTGTGGCTGGCCCGCGCACTGAGCGCGCCACAACGCCCCGGTGGCCTGTGGATGGCCCTGGCGGCGCTGGGCTTCTGCGCGCTGCTGGCGCTGTCCGACAGCGCGCAACTGCTGCGCTGGTACCCGGTGCTGATCAGCAGCTTCATGCTCGCCCTGTTCGGCGCCAGCCTGCTGCAGGGCATGCCGATGGCCGAGCGCCTGGCCCGGCTGCGCGAACCCGAACTGCCACCGGCAGCGGTGCGCTACACACGGCGGGTGACCCAGGCCTGGTGCCTGTTCTTCCTGGTCAACGGCCTGATCGCCGCCGGCCTGACCCTGTGGGCGCCACTGGCCTGGTGGACCCTGTACAACGGCCTGATCGCCTACGCCGCGATGGGCCTGCTGTTCGCCGTGGAATGGCTGATACGTCAACGTGTGCGAGGACGCTCATGAACTGGATCAACCTCGAACACCTGCTGCGCCCGCTGGCCACTCCGCGCCCGGTGACCGAAGCGCCGGCCCTGGACCACGCCGCGCTATGCTTGCAAGCCCTGCGTCTGGCCGGCGGCCTGCAAGCCCGCGGCGTGCGCCGCCTGGCGGTACATGTGGACGACGCCGCGACGCTGGCCATCGCCCTGCTCGGCGCCTGGCGCGCCGGGGCGCAGGTGCTGTTGACCGCCGACCTGCAAGCGCAGACCCGCGCCCGCTGGCAGGCCCAGGTCGACCTGTGGCTCAGCGACCAGCCGGGCGACCCACAGCTCGACGACCTGCTGGGCGAGCCACTGGCCAGCGCCGACCTCGACCCCGAGCAGTGCCGCATCAGCCTGTGCACCTCGGGCTCCAGCGGCGAGCCCAAGCGCATCGACAAATGCCTGCGCCAACTGGGCAACGAAGTCATCGCCCTGGAGCAGTTGTGGGGCGCATCCTTGGGCGATGCGCACATCCTCGGCAGCGTCGCCACCCAGCACATCTACGGCCTGCTGTTCCGTGTGCTGTGGCCGCTGTGCGCCGGGCGCGGCTTCGCCCGCAGGGCCCAGCCGTTCCCCGAAGACCTGCAACGCGCCAGCCGCGAACACCCGGCGTTCGCCTGGGTGGCCAGCCCGGCGCTGCTCAAGCGCATGGGCGACAACCTCGACTGGCCTGGGCTGAGCGCAGTGCGGCGGGTATTCTCCTCGGGCGGCGAACTGCCCGCCGAAGCCGCCGAACGCCTGCACCAGCGCCTCGGCCAGTGGCCGACGGAAATCCTCGGCAGCTCCGAAACCGGTGGCATCGCCTGGCGCCAGGGTGAAGCCCTGTGGCAGCCGTTCGCCGACGTGGTACTCAGCCAGGATGCCGACGGCGCCCTGCGCATCGCCTCGCCCTACCTGCCCGCCGGCCACGTCGAGCAAAGCGCCGATGCCGCCGAGTTCGCCAGCGACGGGCGCTTCCGCCTGCTCGGCCGCCTCGACCGCACCGTCAAGCTGGAAGAAAAACGCATTTCCCTACCCATGCTCGAACAGGCCCTGTGCACCCACGCCTGGGTCGCCGAGGCGCGCCTGGGGGTGATCGAAGAAGGCCGCGCCTTCCTCGGTGCCCTGCTGGTGCCAAGCGCCGAAGGCCTGCATGTGCTGCGCAACCAGGGGCGCCGCGCACTGCTGGAGGGCCTGCGTGCGCACCTGGCCGAACACTGCGAGGCCATCGCCCTGCCCCGGCGCTGGCGCCTGCTGCGCCAGCTGCCATGCAACGCCCAGGGCAAGCTGCCCCAGGCCGAGGTCTCGGCGTTGCTGCTGGCCGCTCGCAGCCAGGCCCCCGAGGTGCTGGAACAGGCCCGTGAAGACAACCAGCTGCAACTGCGCCTGGCCGTGCCACTGGACTTGCCCTGCTTCACCGGGCATTTCCCGCAGACCCCGGTATTGCCCGGCGTGGTCCAGCTCGACTGGGCCATCGCCCTCGCTGCACCACTGCTGGCCGCCAACCTGCGCTTCGCCGGCATGGAAGTGCTGAAGTTCCAGCAACTGGTGCGCCCCGGCGACGCGCTGCAGCTGGACCTGCGCTTCGAGCCGGAGCGCGGCAAGCTGTACTTCAGCTACAGCCGCGCCGGCCAAGCCTGCGCCAGCGGCCGCATCCTGCTGGAGGCCGTCGGTGCATAAGCCCTGCGCGGTGATCCCGGTGTACAACCACGAACAGGCCGTGCCCAAGGTGGTCGACGACCTGCTGCGCGCCGGCCTGCCCTGTGTGCTGGTGGATGACGCCAGCCATGCCCCGTGCGCCGAGGTGCTGCGCCAGCTGGCCGAGCGCGCGGATGTGCACCTGGTGCAACTGGCGGTCAACCAGGGCAAGGGCGGCGCGGTGATGGCCGGCCTGCGCGAGGCCGCGCGGCTGGGCTTCAGCCACGCCCTGCAGGTGGACGCCGACGGCCAGCACGACCTGGCCGATGTCGACCATTTCCTGGCCCAGTCGCAGGTTTATCCACAGGCGCTGGTGTGCGGTTATCCCCAGTACGACGACAGCGTGCCCAAGGGGCGCCTGTATGCCCGCTACCTCACCCACGTGTGGGTGTGGATCAACAGCCTGTCACTGGCCATCCCCGACTCCATGTGCGGTTTTCGTGTCTACCCGCTGCCGCCCACCCTGGCGCTGATCGACAGCGTCAAGCTGGGCCGGCGCATGGACTTCGACCCCGAGATCCTGGTGCGCCTGGCTTGGCGCAACCAGCCGATGCGCTGGCTGCCGACCCGGGTGCACTACCCGCAGGACGGCCTGTCGCACTTTCGCCTGGTGCACGACAACGCGCTGATCTCGAAGATGCACGCCAAGCTGTTCTTCGGCATGCTCCTGCGCAGCCCACTGATTCTCTGGCGGCGGTGGCGGCGATGAGCGAGCAGCACTGGGCCGCGCAACGCGAGCGCGGCAGCTTTCGGCTGATGCAGCTGACCGCGCTGCTGGCACGCCTGCTCGGGCGCCGGCTGCTCAGCCCGCTGATCCATGTGATCGTCGCCTACTTCTTCCTGTTTGGCCGGCGCGCCCGGCGCAGCGCCTGGCAGTACCAGCAGCGCCTGCACCAGTGGAGCGCCGGGCAGACGCCAGCGCCCAGCCAGTGGCAGGTGTTTCGCCAGTTCATGGCCTTCGCCGACGCCCTGCTGGACAAGCTCGACGTATGGAACGGCCGCCTGCGCCTTGAAGACATCGATATCGTCGACCCGGCCGGATTGCGCGGGCAACTGCGCGGCGAGCGCGGGCAACTGCTGGTGGGCGCCCACCTGGGCAACCTTGAGGTATGCCGGGCATTGGCCGAACTGGGCGAGCAGGTGACCATGAACGTGCTGGTGCACACCCGCCATGCCGAGCAGTTCAACCGCCTGCTCGGCGAGGCCGGGGCCAACCACCTGCGGCTGATCCAGGTCAGCGAGCTGGACCCGGCGATCATGCTGCAGCTCTCGCAACGCCTGGAGCGCGGCGAGTGGCTGGCGATCGCCGGCGACCGCGTGCCGCTGCATGGCGCGCGCACCGCCACCGTGGACTTTCTCGGCCAGCCGGCCGCGTTCCCGCAAGGCCCGTGGCTGCTGGCCGGGCTGCTCGGCTGCCCGGTCAACCTGCTGTTCTGCCTCAAGCTGAACGGCCGCTACCAGATCACCCTGGAACCCTTCGCCGCACAGCTGCAATGGCGGCGTGCCGAGCGCGACCAGGTGATCCAGCAATGGACGGCCCGCTACGCCGAGCGCCTGGCCCATTACTGCCGCCAGGCGCCCCTGCAGTGGTTCAATTTCTACCCTTTCTGGAAGAGCGATGACGATGCAACCCCATGAGCCTGTCACCTTCGGCGAAGCGCCGCTGGCCATCGAGGACGTGCTGGCAGTGGCCGAGCGCCGTGCCGCTACCCGCCTGCAGGACGACGCCGAGTACCGCGAACGCATCGCCCGTGGCGCGCGCTTTCTCGACACCCTGCTCGACCAGCAAGGGGTGATCTACGGGGTCACCACCGGTTACGGCGACTCCTGCGTGGTGGCCGTGCCGCTGGAGCATGTCGAAAGCCTGCCGCGTCACCTGTACACCTTCCACGGCTGCGGCCTGGGCCGCCTGCTCGATGCAGCGGCCACCCGCGCGGTGCTGGCGGCGCGCCTGCGCTCGCTGAGCCACGGCGTGTCGGGGGTGCGCATGGAGCTGCTGGAGCGCCTGCAACTGTTCCTCGAACACGACATCCTGCCGCTGATCCCCGAAGAGGGCTCGGTGGGCGCCAGCGGCGACCTGACCCCGCTGTCCTACGTGGCCGCGACCCTCTCCGGCGAGCGCGAGGTGCTGTACCAAGGCGAGCGCCGCAGCAGTGCCGAGGTGCACCGCGAGCTGGGCTGGCAGCCGCTGGTGCTGCGCCCCAAGGAAGCGCTGGCGCTGATGAACGGCACCGCGGTGATGACCGGCCTGGCCTGCCTGGCCTTCGCCCGCGCCGACTACCTGCTGCAACTGGCCACGCGCATCACCGCGCTCAACGTGATTGCCCTGCAGGGCAACCCGGAGCACTTCGACGAGCGCCTGTTCGCCGCCAAGCCGCACCCGGGCCAGACCCAGGTGGCCGCCTGGCTGCGCCAGGACCTGGCCATCGATGCGCCGCTGCCGTCGCTGCACCGCCTGCAGGACCGCTACTCGCTGCGCTGCGCGCCCCATGTGCTCGGCGTGTTGGCCGACAGCCTGGGCTGGCTGCGGGGTTTCATCGAAACCGAGCTCAACAGCGCCAACGACAACCCGATCATCGACGGCGACGCCGAGCGCGTGCTGCACGGCGGGCACTTCTACGGCGGGCATATCGCCTTCGCCATGGACAGCCTGAAAACCCTGGTGGCCAACGTCGCCGACCTGCTCGACCGCCAGCTCGCGCTGCTGGTGGACGTGCGCTACAACCACGGCCTGCCGAGCAACCTGTCCGGCGCCGAGGCCGAGCGGGCCATGCTCAACCACGGTTTCAAGGCCGTGCAGATCGGCGCCAGCGCCTGGACCGCCGAAGCCCTCAAGCAGACCATGCCGGCCAGCGTGTTCTCGCGCTCCACCGAATGCCACAACCAGGACAAGGTGAGCATGGGCACCATTGCCGCCCGCGATGCCCTGCGGGTGCTGGAGCTGACCGAACAGGTCGCCGCCGCCACCTTGCTGGCGGCCAACCAGGGCGTCTGGCTGCGGGCCCGTCAGGCCGACGCCCGGCCTTTGCCGCCAGCGCTGGAACAGATGCACCAGCTGCTGCTGGCCGACTTCGCCCCGGTCATCGAGGACCGCGCCCTGGAACACGACCTGCGCCTGTGCCTGACCCGTATCGGCCAGCGCCACTGGAGGCTGCATGCGTAACCCTGGGGTGTTTCACGTCGACAGCGAAATCGTCGTGCCGTTTTTCGATGTGGACAGCATGCACATCGTCTGGCACGGGCATTACGTCAAGTACCTGGAAGTCGCCCGCTGCGCCTTGCTCGAGCGCCTGCAGCACGATTACCGAGGCATGCAGGCCTCCGGTTACCACTGGCCGGTGATCGACCTGCAACTGCGCTACATCCGCGGTGCCACCTTCGGCCAACGCCTGACCGTACGCGCAAGCCTGGTGGAGTGGGAGAACCGCTTGAAGATCCATTACCTGATCAGCGATGCCGAAACCGGCGAGCGCATGACCCGTGCCAGCACCGTGCAGGTAGCCGTGCATATCGACAGCGGCGAGATGCAACTGGCCTCGCCGCAGGTGATGCTCGATGCGGTTGCCAAGGTGTTGCCATGAGTCGCCTGTTCCGGCCTCATCGCTGCGGTTCGTCGCCACGACAAGCCAGCTCCCACAGGGGTAGGCGTCTGGATCCTGTGGGAGCCGGCTTGCCGGCGATGGGCCGCAACGCGGCCCGCCTGCTCATCACGCTCGGCCTGCTGCTCACCAGCCCCCTGACCCTGGCCTTCAGCCTCGACGACCTGCAAAAGCAGCTCAGCCAGCCCGCCGTGGTCAAGGGCCCGTTCATCCAGGAAAAACACCTGCGCGCCCTGCCCCAGCCGCTGCTGAGCAAGGGCCGCTTCGTCCTCGCCCGTGACCACGGTCTGCTGTGGCTGCTGGACACCCCGCTGCGCCAGGATTACCGCATCGACGCCCAAGGCATCGCCCGACGCGACCCGAACGGTTGGCAAACCCTGCCCAGCCGCAGCGCCGGGGCCGAGCAGAACCGCCTGTTCTTCGCCGTGCTGCAAGGCGACAGCAGTGGCCTGCAACGTGATTTCGAACTGGCCCTGTCCGGCGACGCCGGGCACTGGCAACTGCGCCTGACGCCGCGCTCGCTGCTGCTC
The DNA here is from genome assembly GCF_003940825.1 of Pseudomonas oryziphila. Taxonomy (NCBI): domain Bacteria; kingdom Pseudomonadati; phylum Pseudomonadota; class Gammaproteobacteria; order Pseudomonadales; family Pseudomonadaceae; genus Pseudomonas; species Pseudomonas oryziphila. The sequence continues at coordinate 5,688,666 of NZ_CP034338.1, forward strand.
AAGCAGGTATTCACGCGCATCGATATCGCCGGCGGCCAGTACGTGGAGCGCATCGAGCTGAGCGAAACCCAGGGCGACAGCACCGTGCTGCGCATGCCGGCCAGCACGGCGGCAGCGGCCCTGAGCGACACGGAGCGCAGCGATTTTGCCGACTGAACGCCTGCTGCCGCGCCTGTTCCTCGGGCTGTTGCTGGTGATGCTGGCCATCGCCGGCTGGCAGTGGCACCGCGGCGCGCCGCTGTCGGCCGACTTGATGACCCTGGTGCCCGGCGCCACTCAGGACCCGCAGGTCTTGCGGGCCGAACAGCGCATGCAGGAGCCGCTCAACCGCGAAATGCTGGTGCTGGTCGGCCACCCCGAGCGTGAACAGGCACTGGCCCTGGCCGAGCGCCTGGCCACGCAATGGCAAGGCAGCGGCCTGTTCGAAAAGGTCCAGTGGAGCCTGCAGACCGACCTGTCGGCGTTGCGCGCGCAACTGCTGCAAGGGCGCCTGGCGCTGCTCTCGGCGAACGACCGCGAACAGTTGATCACCCAGCCGCAGGCCTTCATCGAACAGCGCGTGCAAAGCCTGTTCGACCCCTTCGCCGGTTTCAGCCTGGTGCCCAGCCAGGACGACTGGCTGGGCCTGACCGGGCGCATCCAGAACAGCCAGCCGATGCCGGTCAACGTGCACCTGGACACCGCCAGCGGTGCGCTGGTCGCCGAGGCCGACGGCCAGCAGTGGGTGCTGCTGCGGGCCCACACCCAGGGCAACGCCTTCGACATGCAGCTGCCGTTGCAGGTGGCCGAGCTGCTCGCCGCCAGCCGCCTCGACGCCGACCAGCACGGCGCCCGGCTGCTGGCGGCCAGCGGCCTGCTGTACGCCGCCGCCGGCCAGCAGCAGGCCAGCCGCGAGATCACCTGGGTCGGCGGTGGCGCCACGCTGGGCATCCTGCTGCTGTTGCTGTTGGCCTTCCGCCGCTGGCGCGTGCTGCTGGCCTTCGTGCCGGTGCTGGTGGGCATGCTGTTCGGCGCGGTGGTGTGCGTGGCGCTGTTCGGGCAGATGCACGTGATGACCCTGGTACTGGGTTCGAGCCTGATCGGCGTGGCGGTGGACTACCCGCTGCACTACCTGTCCAAGAGCTGGAGCCTCAAGCCCTGGCACAGCTGGCCGGCCCTGCGCCTGACCCTGCCGGGGCTGAGCCTGAGCCTGGCGACCAGCGCCATCGGCTACCTGGCCCTGGCGTTCACGCCGTTCCCGGCGCTGACCCAGATCGCCGCGTTTTCCGCCGCCGGGCTGCTGGGCGCCTACCTCAGCGCGGTGTGCCTGCTGCCCGCGCTGCTTGCCGGCGTCGAGTTGCGCCCGGCGCAGTGGCCACTGCGCATCGCGCAAACCCTGATCACGCTGCGTGAACGCCTGCTGGCCAAGGTGCCCAGCGGGGTGCTGCTGATCCTCGTGCTGCTGTTCTGCGCCGCCGGCCTGTGGCGCCTGGACAGCCGCAACGACATCCGCCAGTGGGTCGGCAGCCCGCCGCAGTTGCTGCAAGAAGCCCAGGCCGTGGCGCGCATTACCGGCTACCAGCCCACCAGCCAGTTCTACCTGGTGCGCGGCAACGACCCGCAGCAACTGCTCGAACGCCTGCAGGCGCTGAGCGGCAAGCTGGGCGAACTGGTCGAGCTGGGCAAGCTCAAGGGCTACATGAGCCTCAGTCAGCTGATCGCCAGCCCTGCGCAACAGGCCCAACTGCAACAGGCCCTCGGTCAGTTGCCAGCCCATTGGCAACCCTTGCTGGCACTGGGCGTGCCTCAGGCCGCCCTGGCAAGCGAGCTCAAGCACCTGCAACAACTGCCGCCACAAAGCATCGACGAAATGCTGGCCGGGCCACTGGGCGAAGCCTGGCGGCCCTTGTGGCTGGGCCCGGACGGCGACGGCGTGGCGGCCATCGTCAGCCTGCAAGGCCTGGGCGACACCGCCTTGCTACGCCTGCAGACCGATGACCTGCCCGGCGTGCAACTGGTCGACCGCCTCGGCGAGCTGAACCAGTTGTTCGCCGCCACCCAACTCAGCGCCGCCGAACTCAAGCTGCTGTCGTGCCTGCTGATCGTGGTGCTGCTGGTGCTGCCGTTCGGCCTGCGCGGCGCCCTGCGCATCGTCGCCCTGCCGCTGCTGGCGGCGCTGTGCAGCCTGGCCAGCCTCGGCTGGCTGGGCCAGCCGCTGACCCTGTTCAGCCTGTTCGGCCTGCTGCTGGTGACGGCCATCAGCGTCGACTACGCCATCCTCATGCACGAGCGCATCGGCGGCGCCGCCGTGAGCCTGCTGGGCACCCTGCTGGCGGCAGTGACCACCTGGCTGTCCTTCGGCCTGCTGGCGTTGTCGAGCACCCCGGCAGTCAGCAACTTTGGCCTGGCAGTAAGCCTGGGCCTGGCTTTCAGTTTCCTGCTGGCCCCTTGGGCCGCCACCCGCGAAGGAGCGCATCCACCGTCATGAACAGCAGCACGTCCAAGGCCTTTTTCAGCGACACCTATGTCGAGGAAACCCGTTTCGGGTTCTGGTTCCTGCGCAGCCACACCTGGCAGCACCATGTGCTGCGGGTGGCGATCAACGACCTGCGCCGGCTGTTCGACGGCAACCCGCCGGCCGCGCCGGTGCTGCTGGATGTCGGCTGCGGCCAGGGCAAGTCGTTCCGCCACCTGCACCAGGTGTTCGCCCCTTCGCGCCTGCTGGGCACCGACGCCGACCCGCACAGCCTGGCGCTCAGCGCCGCCGAGGCCGAACGCCTGGGCATCACGGTGGAACTGCATGGCAGCGACTGCGCCGCGCTGCCCTACGCCGACGCCAGCGTCGATATCCTGTTCTGCCACCAGACCTTCCACCACCTGGTGGAGCAGGAAAAAGCCCTGGCCGAATTCCACCGGGTGCTCAAGCCGGGCGGCTACCTGCTGTTCGCCGAGTCCACCGAGGCGTATATCGATACCTGGGTGATCCGCTGGCTGTTCCGCCACCCGATGCACGTGCAGAAGAGTGCCGAGGGCTACCTGCAGATGCTCAGCGCCCAAGGCTTCGAGTTCGCGCCACGGCATGTCTCGTACCCGTACCTGTGGTGGAGCCGCGCCAAGGACTTCGGCCTGCTCGAACGCTTGGGGCTGCGTAACCCGCCGCCGGTCGGGCAACGCGAAGAGACCTTGCTTAACGTGGTCGCGCGCAAAGCGCTGGAGACCCCATGAAAGCCTTGCTGGCCATGCTCTGCTGCCTGCTGCTCGGCGCCTGCGCCGCGCAGCCGCCATTGCCTGAGCAAGCGCCCGCGCTGGAACTGCCACGCCAGTTGCACGTCGAACGGGAGCAGGCCGGGCAACGCCAGGACTGGCTGCTGGTGATCCAGCGCGAAGACACCCGCCTGCGCTGGTCACTGCTCGATCTGCTGGGCATCCCCCAGGCCCGCCAGTTACTCGATGGCCAGCAGTGGCAGGCCGACGGGCTGCTGCCGCCGAACCCGGCGGCGCGCGAACTGTTCGCCGCCGTGCTATTCGCCCTGACCCCGGCGCAGCAGCTGCCACGGGCTTACCCTCAGGCCCGCCAGCAGGATGACCGACGCTGGCTTGGCGAGCGCTGGCGGGTGCGCTATCAGGGCGCCGATACCTTTACCTTGAACCTGGGCCAAGGGCTGCGTTATCACGTCAGCCCCTTGCCCGACGAGAACACTCCATGAGCGCCTATCTCAATGCCCTGGGCCTGGTCTGTGCCCTCGGCCACGGCCAGGCCGACATCGCCCGCCGGCTGTTTGCCGGCGACTGTTCGGGCATGCTGGCGCAAGCGGGCTGGGTGCCCGAGCGCAGCCTGCCGGTGGGCGCCGTCAGCAGCCCGCTGCCCAAGCTGCCGCTGCCCGAGCACCACAGCCGCAACAACCAGCTGCTGTACAGCGCCGCGCTGCAGATCGAGCCGGCCATCCGTGAAGCGATCGATCGCCACGGCGCCCATCGGCTCGGCGTGGTGCTGGGCACCAGCACCTCGGGGATCGCCGAGGCCAGCGACGGCATCGCCCACTACCTGCGCGAGCAGCGCTTTCCCGAGGGCTACCAGTACGCCCAGCAAGAGCTCAGTGCCCCGGCCAACTTCCTCGCCGACTGGCTGCAACTGAGCGGCCCGGCCTATGTGATTTCCACCGCCTGCACCTCCAGCGCCCGGGCGCTGATGAGCGCGCGCCGCCTGCTCGACCTGGGGCTGTGCGACGCCGTGCTGTGCGGTGGCGTCGATAGCCTGTGCGGCCTGACCCTCAACGGTTTCAGTGCCCTGGAGGCGGTCAGCGACGCCCGCTGCAACCCGTTCTCGCGCAACCGCGCCGGGATCAACATCGGCGAAGGCGCGGCGTTGCTGCTGATGACCCGCGAGGCCAACCTGCAAGGCCCGCGCATCGCCCTGCTGGGCGCTGGCGCCAGCTCCGACGCCCACCATATCTCGGCCCCGGAGCCCACCGGCAAAGGCGCCTTGCAGGCCATGGGCAAAGCCTTGGACAATGCTGGCCTCGCGCCCGCGCAGATCGGCTACCTGAACCTGCACGGCACCGCCACCGTGCACAACGACGCCATGGAAGCCCTGGCCGTGCACAGCCTGTTCGGCGCCGGCCTGCCCTGCTCGTCGAGCAAGCCCATGACCGGCCACACCCTGGGTGCCGCCGGCGCGCTGGAAGCGGCGTTCTGCTGGCTGGCCCTGAGCGGGCACAACCCGCAGGGCCTGCTGCCGCCACATGCCTGGGATGGCCAGCAGGACCCGGCATTGCCGGCCCTGGCGTTGGTCGATGGCAGCCAGCGGCTGACCGCGCAACGCCCGCGCTACCTGATGAGCAACTCGTTCGCCTTTGGCGGCAACAATGTCAGCCTGATTCTCGGAGACGCCCCATGATCCCCTGGCCCCTGGCCGAGCTGCTGCCCCATGCCGGTGACATGATCCTCATCGAGCAGATCGACAGCTGCGACGACGAGCAGATCCACACCCGCACCACGGTGCGCCCGGGCGGCCTGTTCAACCGCGCCGACGGCAGCCTGCCGGCCTGGCTGGGCCTGGAGCTGATGGCCCAGAGCGTGGCCGCCTACGCCGGCTGCCGCGCCCGTCGCCAGGGCCTGCCGGTGGAGCTGGGCTTTCTGCTGGGCACGCGCAAGTTCGAATGCGCCGTCGAGCACTTCCCCGCCGGCGCCGAACTGTTGATCCACGCGCAGCGCTCGCTGGAAGACGACAACGGCATGGGCGTGTTCGAATGCCACCTGCGTGGCCCGGGCATCCATGCCACAGCCCGCCTGAATGTGTACCGCCCGCCACAGCCCGACCGCTACCTGGCCGAAGCCGGCCCAGAGGAACCCCAGCATGACTGACAGCATTCTCGTTACCGGCTCCAGCCGTGGCATCGGTCGGGCCGTTGCCCTGCGCCTGGCACAGGCCGGCTTCGACCTGGTGCTGCACTGCCGCAGCGGCCGTGCCGAGGCCGATGCCGTGGCCGCCGAAGTGCGCGCACTCGGCCAGCAGGCCCGGGTGCTGCAGTTCGACGTGGCCGACCGCGCCAGCTGCAAGGCGGTGCTGGAAGCCGATGTCGAAGCCCATGGCGCCTACTACGGCGTGGTGTGCAATGCCGGGCTGACCCGCGACGGCGCCTTCCCGGCGCTGAGCGACGACGACTGGGACCAGGTGATGCGCACCAACCTCGATGGCTTCTACAACGTCCTGCACCCGCTGACGATGCCGATGATCCGCCGCCGCGCGCCGGGGCGCATCGTCTGCATCACCTCGGTGTCGGGGCTGATCGGCAACCGTGGCCAGGTCAACTACAGCGCCTCCAAGGCCGGCCTGATCGGTGCCGCGAAGGCCCTGGCGATCGAGCTGGGCAAGCGCCGCATCACGGTCAACTGCGTGGCCCCTGGCCTGATCGACACGGCCATGCTCGACGAAAACGTGCCGGTCGATGAACTGCTGAAGATGATCCCGGCCGGGCGCATGGGCACCCCGGAAGAAGTGGCCGGCGCGGTGAATTTCCTGATGTCGCCCGAGGCGGCCTATATCACCCGCCAGGTGCTGGCGGTCAACGGAGGGCTGTGCTGATGCGCCGCGTCGTGGTCACCGGCATGGCCGGCATTACCGCCCTGGGCAACGACTGGGCCAGCATCGCCGCGCACTTCGCCGCCGGGCGCAGCGGCATCCGGCGCATGGACGAATGGGACCGCTACAGCGAACTCAACACCCGCCTGGGCGGCCCCATCGATGACTTCCAGGTGCCCGCGCACTGGACCCGCAAGCAGTTGCGCAGCATGGGCCGGGTGTCGCGCCTGGCGGTGGCCGCCGCCGAGCGGGCACTGGCCGACGCCGGGCTGCTCGACGACCCGAGCATCCGTGATGGGCGCATGGGCGTGGCCTGCGGTTCGTCCACCGGCAGCACCGACGAGATCAAGACCTTCGGCAACATGCTGCTCAACTCCACCTCGGAGGGCCTCAACGCCAACTCCTACGTGCGCATGATGCCGCACACCACGGCGGCCAACATCAGCATCTACTTCGGCCTGACCGGGCGCCTGATCCCCACGTCCAGTGCCTGCACCAGCGGCAGCCAGGGCGTCGGCTACGCCTATGAAGCGATCAAGTTCGGGCGCCTGCCGCTGATGCTCGCCGGTGGCGCCGAAGAGCTGTGCCCCACCGAGGCCATGGTGTTCGACGCGCTCTATGCCACCAGCCTGAAGAACGACACCCCGCACCTGAGCCCACGCCCCTACGACCTGGACCGCGACGGCCTGGTGATCGGCGAGGGCGGCGGCATGCTGGTGCTCGAAGAGCTGGAACATGCCCTGGCCCGTGGCGCGCGGATCCACGCCGAAGTGGTGGGCTTTGGCAGCAACGCCGACGGCCAGCACATCACCCGGCCAGAGCAAGTGACCATGCGCCGGGCCATGGAGCTGGCGCTGGAGGACGCGGGCCTGGCGCCCGAGGCGATCGGTTATGTGAATGGCCATGGCACCGCCACCGAGCAAGGCGATATCGCCGAGACCCTGGCCACCAGCGGCCTGTTCGGCCCGCATATGCCGATCAGCTCGCAGAAGAGCTACCTGGGCCACACCCTGGGTGCCTGTGGCGCCCTGGAATCGTGGTTCAGCATCGAGATGATGAACCGCGAACAGTACGCCCCCACGCTCAACCTCGACAATGTCGACCCGCAGTGCGGCGAACTCGACTACCTGCAGGGCGCCTTCCGCGCCATGAGCCACGAATACGTGATGAACAACAACTTCGCCTTCGGCGGGGTCAACACCTCGTTGATCTTCCGCCGCTGGCCCTGACACGCAAAACCACGGAGTGAAAGGAATGACTCGGATCCACCGCACCCTCGCCTTGCTGGCCATGGCCCTGGTCTTCAGCGGGTGCACCAGCAAGCCGGTGTACAACGCCAAGGAAGACTTCGCCAGCAGCCTGAATTTCAGCGACGACCAGATGAAACGGGCGATCGTCACCGCGCTCAACGACCGCCAGTGGATCGTCCAGTCGGTGCGCCCGGGCATGGTCAAGGCGGCCATCACCGTGCGCGGCCGCCACCACGCCGAGGTCGACATCCCCTACAGCCCCACCGAGTTCCAGATCGTCTACCGCAGCAGCTGGGGCCTGGACTACAAGAACGGCAAGATCCACGGCAACTACAACCGCTGGATCAACCGCCTGCGCGACAACGTGCTCAAGGAGCTGTCGTTCAACCCTGACATCGAGGCGGTCAACGCGCTGGGCATCGTCAACCAGGGCGTCGACGGGCCGACCTACCTGAGCTTTCGCGAGGGTGTGAAACGCGCCACCGAAGCCGGGCTGCTCGATGGCAGCGTGAAGTTCTACCTGGCCGGCGAAGCACTGCCGACCTCGGTGCGCACCCTGCGCACGGTAAGCAGCAGCCGCAAGACCAACGGCAGCAACAAGAGCGACAGCGAGGCCTGCTTCTGGGCCCTGCAATCGGCGCTGGCCACCCTGCAGCGTGCCGCCCAGGAGGCTGACGCCAACGCCGTGGTGAACATCGCCAGCGTCGACCAGCGCGACCTGTACAAGGACCCGGAGAAGTTCCAGTGCCGCGCCGGCATGCTGGTCAGCGCGGTGGCCCTGCGCGGCGAGCTGGCCCATATCGACTGACCGGCTCAGGCGGGCGGCGTGATCCGCTGCCCGCCCAGCAGCTCGGCAAAGGCGCGCGCCATCGCCGAGCCTTCGCCGACACGCCGCACCAGCCACACGGCGGTGTCGGCGCCCTCATCCAGCAAGGTCCTGTAGACCACCCCGTCGATGCGCATGCGCTGGAACGACGCTGGCAGCACCGACACCCCCAACCCCGCCGACACCAGGCCGATGATGGTCATCGCCTCGCCCGCTTCCTGGGCGAAGTGCGGGCTGAAGCCGGCCTGGCGCGCCAGGCTCAGCAGTTGGGCGTGCAGGCCGCTACCGTAGCTGCGCGGGAAGAATACGAACGGCTGGTCGGCCAGCGCCTGCATGTACAGGCCCTGCTCGCTGCCTGCGGCCAGCGGGTGCGAGGCATTGATCACCGCCACCAACGGCTCGCGCAGCAATTCGTTGACCTCCAGCCCCGGGGGCAAGGGCATCGGCCGCATCAGGCCGACTTCGATGGACTCATCGAGCACCGCTTCGGCGACATCGCGGCTGCTCATTTCCTTGAGGTTCAGGTGCACTGCCGGGAACTGCTGGCGGAACGCGTGCAACGCCTTTGGCAGCTTCGAGGTGAAGGGCGCCGAGGAGGTGAAGCCGATCTTCAGCTCCCCCAGTTCCCCTAACTGCGCACGCCGGGCCACGTCGGCGGCCTTTTCCACCTGGGCCAGCACCTGGCGGGCTTCGTCGAGGAACAGCCGCCCGGCCTCGCTAAGCTCGACCCGACGGTTGGTGCGTTCGAACAGCCGTGCGCCCAGCTCCTGCTCCAGGGCCTGGATCTGCTGACTCAGCGGAGGTTGCGAGATGCCCAGTTGCTGGGCGGCGCGGCCGAAGTGCAGCTCTTCGGCCACGGCAATGAAATAACGCAGGTGACGCAGCTCCATGATCGGCTCCGAACAGGTCGTTAAACGTCTTAAACAGGTCGAACAATATATTGGATGTAATCATTAGCCAGCTATATGATTTTTCCATCGCAACGCCCCGAGGTACCTTCCGTGAGATCCGCCGTCGCCCCCCTGCCCGTCGAACCCGAACCTGCCTGCAACGACATCTGGATCGAGAAAGGCACGCCCGCCTTCATGAAAACCGTGCTGGCACTGTTCAGCGGCGGCTTCGCCACCTTTGCCCTGCTGTATTGCGTGCAGCCGATGATGCCGCTGCTGTCCCAGGAGTTCGCCATCAACGCGGCGCAGAGCAGCCTGGTGCTGTCGGTGTCCACCGCCATGCTGGCCGTCGGGCTGCTGGTGACCGGGCCGATTTCCGACCGTTTCGGGCGCAAGCCGGTGATGGTCTGCGCACTGCTCTGCGCGGCCCTGGCGACCCTCGCCAGCGCGGTGATGCCGAGCTGGGAGCTGGTGCTGGCCAGCCGCGCGCTGGTGGGCCTGGCGCTGAGTGGCCTGGCGGCGGTGGCGATGACCTACCTGAGCGAGGAGATCCACCCCCAGCACATCGGCCTGGCCATGGGCCTGTACATCGGCGGCAACGCCATCGGCGGCATGAGCGGGCGGCTGATCACCGGGGTGCTGATCGACTTCGTCAGCTGGCACACGGCGATGCTGGTGATCGGTGGCCTGGCATTGGCGGCGGCGGTGGTGTTCTGGAAGGTGCTGCCCGAGTCGCGCAACTTCCGCCCCCAAACCATGAACCCGCGCAGCCTGCTGGACGGCTTCGTCATGCATTTCAAGGACGCCGGGCTGCCCTGGCTGTTCCTCGAAGCTTTCCTGCTGATGGGCGCCTTCGTCACCCTGTTCAACTACATCGGCTACCGCCTGCTGGCCGGCCCTTATCACATGAACCAGGCGCTGGTCGGCTTGCTCTCGGTGGTCTACCTGTCGGGGATCTACAGCTCGGCGCAGGTCGGCGCACTGGCCGACAAACTGGGCCGGCGCAAAGTGTTCTGGGCCAGCATCCTGGTGATGGCCGGCGGCCTGCTGCTGACCCTGGCCAGCCCGTTGGCGCTGATCATCGTCGGCATGCTGGTGTTCACTTTCGGTTTCTTCGGCGCGCATTCGGTGGCCAGCAGCTGGATTGGCCGGCGGGCGCTGAAGGCCAAGGGGCAGGCGTCGTCGCTGTACCTGTTCTGCTATTACGCAGGGTCGAGCGTGGCGGGGACGGCGGGCGGGGTGTTCTGGCACCAGTGGGGCTGGAATGGGATCGGGCTGTTCATCGGCAGCCTGCTGGCGGTGGCGTTGCTGGTGGCGGTGCATTTGAGCAAGTTGGCGCCGAAATCAGTGTGAAGCCTTCGCGGGTAAACCCGCTCCCACAGGTGCGGCGCCGACCTCGGGTGAGGCGCGATCCCTGTGGGAGCGGGTTTACCCGCGAAAAGGCCAACAGATCAGTTGATGATCTCGACGATATCCACATCCACTTCACGGCTCATCAGGTGCTTCTCCACCTCACCGGTCAGCTTGACCTTGGTCTTGTCGTTGAACGGCGTCGGCGGCAGGTCTTCGTCGTCGATCTCGACGGTGATGGTGCCGGTGTTGTCCTTGAACTCGTAGCGGTCGTCGTTGTTGATCTTCTTGGTCACGAAGCCTTGCAGCACAACCGGGGTGTCGTCGGCGGCTTCTTTGGCTGCGGCGACGGTGGTCACGGCCTGGGCGCCGGGGCCGGTGTAGCTGGTGGCCAGGGCAGCGGTGCTGAACAGCGGGGCGAGGATCAGGGGCAGGTAACGGGCTTTCATGATGATCGGGTCCTGTTTGCGTTTTGATGGCACCAGATTACCGACGATCGCTGAATTGAAACTTAATGCAAAAAATCGCGGGGCAAGCCCGCTCCCACAGGCTCAGTGAACACTGTGGGAGCGGGCTTGCCCCGCGATGATGTGATGCCTTACTGGTGGTACTGCGCCGACAGCTCGTGCACGGCGTTGATGAACACGCCAGCATGCTCCGGGTCCACTTCCGGGGTGATGCCGTGGCCCAGGTTGAACACGTGGCCAGTGCCCTTGCCATAGCTGGCGAGGATGCGCGCCACTTCGTTGCGGATGGCTTCGGGCTTGGCGTAAAGCACGGTCGGGTCCATGTTGCCCTGCAGGGCCACCTTGTCACCGACGCGGCGGCGGGCGTCGCCGATCTCGCAGGTCCAGTCCAGGCCCAGTGCGTCGGCACCGGCCTCGGCGATGCTTTCCAGCCACAGGCCGCCGTTCTTGGTGAAGAGAATCACCGGCACCTTGCGCCCTTCGTGCTCACGGATCAGGCCGCTGACGATCTTGCGCATATAGGCCAGGGAGAACTCCTGGTAGGCCGCCGCCGACAGGTTGCCGCCCCAGGTGTCGAAGATCTGCACGGCCTGGGCACCGGCGAGGATCTGGCCGTTGAGGTAGCTGGTGACCGACTGGGCCAGCTTGTCCAGCAGCAGGTGCAGGGCTTGCGGGTTGTCATAGGCCATGGCCTTGGTCTTGCGGAAGTCTTTCGACGAACCGCCTTCGACCATGTAGGTGGCCAGGGTCCAGGGGCTGCCGGAGAAGCCGATCAGCGGCACACGGCCGTTAAGCTCGCGACGGATGGTGCTGACCGCGTCCATCACGTAGCCCAGGTCTTTCTGCGGGTCGGGGATCGGCAGCGCCTCGATATCGGCCGGGGTGCTGATGACCTTCTTGAAACGCGGGCCTTCGCCGGTTTCGAAGTACAGGCCCAGGCCCATGGCATCGGGGATGGTGAGGATGTCCGAGAACAGGATCGCCGCGTCCAGCGGGTAGCGGTCCAGCGGCTGCAGAGTGACCTCGCAGGCGAACTGCGGGTTCATGCACAGGCTCATGAAGTCGCCGGCCTTGGCGCGGCTGGCGCGGTACTCCGGCAGGTAGCGGCCGGCCTGGCGCATCATCCACACCGGGGTGACGTCTACGGGTTGCTTGAGCAGTGCACGCAGGAAACGATCGTTCTTCAGGGCAGTCATGTCGGCATCCGGAAAAAAAGTGCGGGCATTTTCTCAGACGCGGGCGCAAAAGGCACGGGCATGGCCATGCGTTTTGTCTATTGGGTGCCATGGATCAAGCATTTTTGTATACAAAAAGCATCGCGGGGCAAGTCGGATCGCCGCACCGCCGCTCCCACAGGTCGTACGCATGACCTGTGGGAGCGGCGGTGCGGCGATCCGACTTGCCCCGCGAATGGGCCGGATCAGACTTCGAGGTAGTCCAGGATCCCTTCAGCAGCCGTGCGGCCTTCGAAGATCGCCGTCACCACCAGGTCCGAACCGCGCACCATATCGCCACCGGCGAACACTTTCGGGTTGCTGGTCTGGTGCTTGAACTTGCCTTTCTCCGGGGCCACCACGCGGCCTTGGCTATCCATCTGGATGCCATGCTGCTCGAACCACGGCGCCGGGCTCGGGCGGAAGCCGAAGGCGATCACCACGGCGTCGGCCGGGAGGATCTCCTCGGAGCCGGGGATCGGCTCGGGGCTGCGGCGGCCACGGGCGTCCGGCTCGCCGAGACGGGTCTCGACCACCTTCACACCTTCGACCTTGTCTTCGCCGACGATGGCGATGGGCTGGCGGTTGTAGAGGAACTTCACGCCTTCTTCCTTGGCGTTCTTCACCTCTTTGCGCGAACCCGGCATGTTGGCTTCGTCACGGCGATAAGCGCAGGTCACTGCCTTGGCGCCCTGGCGGATCGAGGTGCGGTTGCAGTCCATCGCGGTGTCGCCACCGCCGAGCACCACGACCTTCTTGCCCTGCATGTCGACGAAATCTTCCGGCGACTTTTCAAAGCCCAGGTTGCGGTTGACGTTGGCGATCAGGAAGTCCAGGGCGTCATGCACGCCTGGCAGGTCTTCGCCGGGGAAGCCGCCCTTCATGTAGGTGTAGGTGCCCATGCCCATGAATACGGCGTCGTACTCGGCGAGCAGCTGCTCCATGGTGACGTCCTTGCCCACCTCGGTGTTCAGGCGGAACTCGATGCCCATGCCGGTGAAGACTTCGCGGCGATTGCTCAGCACGGTCTTTTCCAGCTTGAACTCGGGGATGCCGAAGGTCAGCAGGCCACCGATCTCGGGGTTCTTGTCGAACACCACCGGGGTCACGCCAGCGCGCACCAGCACGTCGGCACAGCCCAGGCCAGCGGGGCCGGCGCCGATGATGGCGACGCGCTTGCCGGTGGGTTTGACCTTGGACATGTCCGGGCGCCAGCCCATGGCGAAGGCGGTGTCGGTGATGTACTTCTCCACCGAGCCGATGGTCACCGCGCCGAAGCCGTCGTTGAGGGTGCAGGCACCTTCGCACAGACGGTCCTGCGGGCACACGCGACCGCACACTTCCGGCAGGGTGTTGGTCTGGTGAGACAGTTCAGCGGCGGCGAGGATGTTGCCTTCGGCGACCAGCTTCAACCAGTTGGGGATGAAGTTGTGGACCGGGCACTTCCACTCGCAATACGGGTTGCCGCAGCCCAGGCAACGGTGTGCCTGTTCCACGGACTGCGCGGGCTTGAAGGGTTCGTAGATTTCGACGAACTCCTTCTTGCGCTGGCGCAGCAGTTTCTTCTTCGGGTCCTTGCGGCCCACTTCGATGAACTGGAAGTCGTTGTTCAGACGTTCAGCCATTTTTCAAAACCTCTTAACAGCAGCTGCAAGCTACAAGCTGCAAGCCGCAAGACGATCACTTAAGCCGGGCAAACCTCTAGCTGCCTTTACTTGCAACTTGAGGCTTGCCACTTGCAGCTGCTTTTACTGCGGGTTGGCGCGGGTGCTGGACAGCAGTTGCTTGAGCGTGGCCGCCTTCGGCTTGACCAGCCAGAAGCGACGCACGTAGTCGTCCAGGTTCTCCGAGAGCTCACGCCCCCACTCGCTGCCGGTCTCTTCCACGTACTCGCCCAGGACCCGCGCCAGGTGGCTGCGGTAGGCCTCCATCGCCTCACCACTGATGCGCTGGATTTCCACCAGCTCGTGGTTGAGTTTGTCGACGAAGGTGTTGTCCATGTCGAGCACGTAGGCGAAGCCGCCGGTCATGCCAGAGCCGAAGTTGTAACCGGTCTTGCCCAGAACGCAGACAAAGCCGCCGGTCATGTATTCACAGCAGTGATCGCCGGTGCCCTCGACCACAGCGTGGGCGCCGGAGTTACGCACAGCGAAGCGCTCGCCCGCGGTGCCGGCGGCGAACAGCTTGCCGCCCGTGGCGCCGTACAGGCAGGTGTTGCCGACAATGGCGCTGTGCTGGGTTTCGAACGGGCTGCCGGCCGGTGGCACGATGGTCACCTTGCCGCCGGTCATGCCCTTGCCGACGTAATCGTTGGCGTCGCCTTCCAGGTGCAGGTTAAGGCCACCGGCGTTCCACACGCCGAAGCTCTGGCCCGCGGTGCCCTTGAAGCGGAAGGTGATCGGCGCGCCAGCCATGCCCTGGTTGCCGTGCAGCTTGGCGATTTCGCCGGAGATGCGCGCACCGATGGAGCGGTCGCAGTTGCAGATGTCGAGGCTGAACTCGCCACCGGCCAGGTCGCGAATCGCCGGCAAGGCCATGGCCACCATCTTCTCGGCCAGCTCGCCCTGGTCGAACGGCGGGTTCTTGTCGACTTCGCAGAACTGCGGCTTGTCGGCCGGGATGTGCGAGCTGCCCAGCAGCGGCGTCAGGTCGAGGTGGCCCTGGCGCTCGGTGTCGCCCGGCAGCACGTCGAGCAGGTCGGTACGGCCGATCAGCTCGCCGAGGCTGCGCACGCCCAGCTTGGCCAGCCATTCACGGGTCTCTTCGGCGACGAAGGTGAAGAAGTTGATCACCATGTCGACGGTGCCGATGTAGTGGTCCTTGCGCAGCTTGTCGTTCTGCGTGGCCACGCCGGTGGCGCAGTTGTTCAGGTGGCAGATGCGCAGGTACTTGCAGCCCAGGGCGATCATCGGCGCGGTGCCGAAGCCAAAGCTCTCGGCGCCGAGGATCGCGGCCTTGATCACGTCCAGGCCGGTTTTCAGGCCGCCGTCGGTCTGTACCCGCACCTTGCCGCGCAGGTCGTTGCCGCGCAGGGTCTGGTGGGTTTCGGCCAGGCCCAGCTCCCATGGGGCGCCGGCGTACTTGATCGAGGTCAGCGGCGAAGCGCCGGTACCACCGTCATAGCCTGAGATGGTGATCAGGTCGGCATAGGCCTTGGCCACGCCGGCGGCGATGGTGCCCACACCGGCTTCGGCAACCAGCTTGACCGAGACCAGGGCCTGCGGGTTGACCTGCTTGAGGTCGTAGATCAGCTGGGCCAGGTCTTCGATCGAGTAGATATCGTGGTGCGGTGGCGGCGAGATCAAGGTCACGCCCGGTACCGCATAGCGCAGCTTGGCGATCAGGCCGTTGACCTTGCCGCCAGGCAGCTGGCCGCCCTCGCCAGGCTTGGCGCCCTGGGCCACCTTGATCTGCAGCACTTCGGCGTTGACCAGGTATTCCGGGGTCACGCCAAAGCGGCCGGTGGCCACCTGCTTGATCTTCGAGCTCTTGATGGTGCCGTAGCGGGCCGGGTCTTCGCCGCCCTCACCGGAGTTGGAGCGCGCGCCCAGGCGGTTCATGGCCTCGGCCAGGGCTTCGTGAGCCTCTGGCGACAGCGCGCCCAGGGAGATACCGGCGGAGTCGAAGCGCTTGAGGATGGCCTCCAGCGGCTCGACTTCATCCAGTGCCAGGGCTTGGTCGGCCACCTTCACTTTCAGCAGGTCGCGGATCATCGACACCGGGCGCTGGTCGACCAGCGTGGTGTATTCCTTGAACTTGGCATAGTCGCCCTGCTGCACGGCGGCCTGCAGGGTGTTGACCACGTCCGGGTTGTAGGCGTGGTACTCGCCACCGTGGACGAACTTCAGCAGGCCACCTTGCTGGATCGGCTTGCGCGCGCTCCAGGCTTCGGCGGCGAGCAGCTTCTGGTCGCTCTCCAGGTCTTCGAAACGCGCACCCTTGATGCGGCTCGACACGCCCTTGAAGCTCAGGCCGACCACTTCCTCGGACAGGCCGATGGCTTCGAACAGCTGTGCGCCACGGTACGAGGTGATGGTCGAGATACCCATCTTCGACAGGATCTTCAGCAGGCCCTTGGAGATGCCTTTGCGGTAGTACTTGAACACTTCGTCCAGATCGCCCAGCACTTCGCCGGTGCGGATCAGGTCGGCCAGCACTTCGTAGGCCAGGTACGGGTACACGGCCGAGGCACCGAAGCCCAGCAGCACGGCGAAGTGGTGCGGGTCGCGGGCGGTGGCGGTCTCGACCAGGATGTTGCTGTCGCAACGCAGGCCCTGTTCGGTCAGGCGGTGGTGCACCGCACCGACGGCCAGCGAGGCGTGCACCGGCAGCTTGCCCGGGGCGATGTAGCGGTCGCTGAGCACCAGCTGGGTCTTGCCGCTGCGCACCGCTTCCTCGGCCTGGTCGGCGATGTTGCGGATGGCCGCTTCCAGGCCGACGCTCTCTGCATAGTTGAGGTCGATCAGCTGGCGATCGAAGCCTTCGCGCTCCAGGTTCATCAGCGAGCGCCACTTGGCGGGCGAGATGACTGGCGAACTGAGGATCACCCGCGAGGCGTGCTCGGGGGACTCCTGGAAGATGTTGCGCTCGGCACCCAGGCAGATTTCCAGGGACATGACGATCGCTTCGCGCAGCGGGTCGATCGGCGGGTTGGTGACCTGGGCGAACTGCTGGCGGAAGAAGTCGTACGGCGAACGCACGCGCTGGGACAGCACGGCCATCGGCGTGTCGTCGCCCATCGAGCCGACCGCTTCCTGGCCCTGCTCGCCGAGCGGGCGCAGCACCTGGTCACGCTCCTCGAAGGTGACCTGGAACATCTTCATGTATTGCTTGAGCTGGTCAGCGTCGTAGCTGGCCGCGCCCTGGTCGTCGGTCAGCGTCGCCTGGATGCGCGTGGCGTGCTGACGCAGCCAGCGCTTGTACGGGTGGCGCGACTTCAGGCGGTTGTCGATGGCGTCGGTGTCGAGGATCTGGCCGGTTTCGGTGTCGACGGCCAGGATCTGGCCCGGGCCGACACGGCCCTTGGCCAGGACTTCCTCAGGCTGGTAGCCCCATACGCCGATTTCCGAGGCGATGGTGATGTAGCCATTGGTGGTGGTCACCCAGCGCGCCGGGCGCAAGCCGTTGCGGTCGAGCAGGCACACCGCGTGGCGGCCTTCGGTCATGACGATACCGGCCGGGCCATCCCACGGCTCCATGTGCATGGAGTTGTATTCGTAGAAGGCGCGCAGGTCGGCGTCCATGGTCTCGACGTTCTGCCAGGCTGGCGGTACCAGCATGCGCACGCCGCGGAACAGGTCGATGCCGCCAGTGACCATCAGCTCGAGCATGTTGTCCATGCTCGAAGAGTCGGAACCGACGCGGTTGACCAGCGGGCCGAGCTCTTCGAGGTCGGGGATCAGGTCGTTGGCGAACTTGGTGCGACGGGCCATGGCCCAGTTGCGGTTGCCGGTGATGGTGTTGATCTCGCCGTTGTGGGCGAGGAAGCGGAAGGGCTGCGCCAGCGGCCACTTCGGCAGGGTGTTGGTGGAGAAGCGCTGGTGGAACACGCAGATCGCGGTTTGCAGGCGCTCGTCACCCAGGTCTGGATAGAACGCCGCGAGATCGCGCGGCATCATCAGGCCTTTGTAGATGATGGTCTTGTGCGAAAAGCTGCAGATGTAGTGGTCGGCGTCGTGGGCGTTGGCCACGGACGAACGGCGACGGGCACTGAACAGCTTGATGGCGAATTCCTGATCGCTCAGGCCTTCACCGCCGATGAACACCTGTTCGATCTGCGGCAGGCGCTCCAGGGCCAGGCGGCCGAGCACGCTGGTGTCGATCGGCACTTTGCGCCAGCCGACCAGGGTGAGGCCGGCATTGACGATTTCGCGGTCCATGTTGGCGCGTGCGGCTTGGGCTTTGACCGGGTCCTGGTTGAAGAACACCATGCCGACGGCGTACTGCTTGGGCAGCTCGACGGCGAAGTGTTCCTGGGCCTTGGCGCGCAGGAATCGATCGGGCTTCTGCATGAGCAGACCGCAACCGTCACCGGTTTTGCCGTCGGCGTTGATGCCACCGCGGTGGGTCATGCAGGTCAATGCCTGCATGGCGGTTTGCAGAAGGTGGTGGCTGGGTTCGCCCGTCATATGGGCGATCAGGCCAAAACCACAGTTGTCCTTGAATTCTTCGGGATGGTACAGACCTGTTTTCATAGACACTTTCTCACCAGGTTCACCTCTCAACCGGAGGCAAATCTCTTTTTTTAACAACCACTTACCATCCACGCCGATCAAACGCCAGCTTTTTTGCGGTGGTCATGGAAAACCATTGTTGCACAGCGACAGCGATGCTCACAAATTTTCATGTCTCACCATTGAAAATTTATGTCGCAATTTTGAATGTTTTTGCGCCATGCGCCGTGATAGCGGCTTGGCTCGAGTCTGAAGCGTTTCAGCCATGACTGCAACACGGGGCTTGTGGCCGGCAGTCTGGGACAGAAAAGCCTGCCGCACTTGAAGTGCAGCAGGCTAGTCGAAAGCTAGAAGTCGCTCAGCAACTGGGCGGCGGGGGTGATGCCGCCCGGAAGGTGTCAGCGGGCCGTGGCCAGCTCTTGTTGGACGCTGCCGACGGTACGTGGCCAAGGTTTACCAGCCTGGACCTTGGCTGGCAAGTTCTTGATTGCCGCAGCGGCGGCGTCACGGCTGGCGAAGTTGCCGTAGGTGACCACGTACAGGGGTTTGCCCTGCAGGTTTTTCTTGAAGTAGCGATAGTCGCCACCCTGCTCTTTGACGAACGACTGGGCCGACGCCTCGGAGCTGGTGCCGAAGATCTGCACCACATAGTTGCCGGCTTTCTGGCCGGCATACCAGCTGCTGCCGCCGGCGCCACCGGCTGCCGGTTTCTCGACGGGCTTGGCTGCTGGCTTGGCGCTGGCGACCTGGGTTGGCGCCGGCACGGGCTTGGCAGGTGCAACCGGTTTTGGCGCCTGGGTTGCGACAGGTTTCTGCGCAGGCGCAACCGGCTGGACCGGTTGCGCAGGTGCCGGTGCCGGCCCGGCAGTAGCGCCTTGCGGCGGGGCAATGGTGGTGACAGTCGGCGGCACCGCTGCGGACGGCGCGGCAGGCTGCAGCGCGGTGTTGCCGGCAGGCCCGGCTTCTTCGCCGTCACCCATGCCGGCGGCCTGGGCCAATGGCTCGCGCATGACCGGCTGCGACTGACCGACCAGCGGCAGCGGCATTGGCTGCGAGGAGCCGGCGAATTCGATGGCCGGCGCGCCATTGCCGCCTTGCCCCAGCGGCAACTGAGCCTGGGCACTCGGCGCCTCGGTCGGGGCCTTGTCGCTCTTCTTCGGCATCAGGACCGCCGCACCAACGGCGACCACGACCACAGCGGACAGCGCAAGCACGTGTTTCTTAGGCATTTTGAACCCCATGGTTGGTCGCTTCACCGTGGTACGGCTGGCGATCATGGCTTCGATCAAGGTATCGCGGGCAACCTGGTTGATGGTCCCAGGCCACCCATCGGCATTTTCGTGGATGTCGGCGATCTGCTCGCGGGTGAACACGTCGATACCCCGCCCAGCACCGTCCAGGCGCTGCTCCAGGTATTCGCGGGTTTCTTCCTCGCTGTAGGGTGCCAGCTCGATGATGTGGAAACGCTCCTCATCGATACTGAGTTCATCCAGCCCGGCAATCAGCGACGGTTCGCCGAACAGGAATACATGCGGACGCCCTTCGGCAACACCTGCCGCCAACTCCAGCAAGGCTTGGAGTGCCGACTCGTCGAGTTGTTCCGCATCGTCCACCAGTAGATAGACTTCCTGGCCGGTCAGCGCCAGTTGCACCACCTGCGACAGGATCGCCTGCACTTCAGGCTGCGCCACGTTGAGCGACTGGGCCACCTGGCCGAGCACGCTGGCGGCGTCGGAGGCACCGCGGGCGGACACCACCACGCTTTGCACCGACTGTTTGTTGGTGCTGGCCACCAGCGCCTGACGCAGCAGGGTCTTGCCGCTGCCTACGGGGCCCGTGACCACCAGCATCAACTGGCTGTAGCGCGCCAGGTGGTGCAGTTGGCCCAGCACCGGTTTGCGCTGGGCGGGGAAGAACTTGAAACCGGGCACACGGGGTGCGAACGGATCGTGGCTCAACTGGTAATGATCGAGGAACGCCTCATCGGCATGCAGACTGGTCATTGCGTTGTCACAACCTCAAAGCTGGGCCACGATCGCGCGGTAATCCGCCGCCAGCGTGGCCTGAAGAATCTCTGTCGGATAGTCGTCGGTGACGACGGCCTCGCCCATCTGGCGCAGCAGCACCAGGCGCAGGCGCCCGTCGAGCACTTTCTTGTCGACCGCCATGTGCTCCATGAAATGCGCCGGGGTCATTTCCTGTGGTGGCACCACCGGCAATCCTGCGTCCTGCAACAGGCGAATACCGCGATCTCGCGCAGGCTGGTCGATCCAGCCAAGGCGCATGGACATCTCCAGGGCCATCACCGTACCCGCCGCCACAGCCTCGCCATGCAGCCAGACGCCGTAGCCCATGTGGGTCTCGATGGCATGGCCGAAGGTGTGGCCAAGGTTGAGCGTGGCGCGCACGCCCGACTCGCGCTCGTCGGCGCCAACCACGGCGGCCTTGGCGGCGCAGGAGCGGGCGATGGCTTCGGTCAGGGCCTTGGAATCCAGGGCGCGCAGGGCCTTGATGTTCTGTTCGAGCCAACCCAGGAAAGGTTCATCGCAGATCAGGCCGTACTTGATGACTTCGGCAAGCCCGGCGGACAGTTCGCGCGCAGGCAAGGTCTTGAGGCTGGTGGTGTCGATCAGCACCGCGTTGGGCTGATAGAACGCACCCACCATGTTCTTGCCCAGCGGGTGGTTGATGCCGGTCTTGCCGCCGACCGAAGAATCCACCTGCGACAGCAGGGTGGTAGGCACCTGGATGAAGTCGACGCCGCGCTGGTAGCAGGCTGCGGCGAAGCCGGCCATGTCGCCGATCACGCCGCCACCGAGGGCGACCACGGTGGTGCGACGGTCATGACGGGCAGTCAGCAGCGCATCGAAGATCAGTTGCAGGGTTTCCCAATTCTTGTGGGCCTCGCCATCGGGCAACACCACTGGCAGCACCTTGTAGGCACCCAGGGTCTTGCTCAGGCGTTCGAGGTACAGGGGCGCGACGGTCTCGTTGGAAACGATGGCCACCTGGCGCCCGGCAATGTGCGGCGCCAGCAGTTCGGGCTGGTCCAGCAGGCCCTCGCCAATGTAGATCGGGTAACTACGTTCGCCCAGGTCGACCTTAAGTGTCTGCATGTATCCCCACAATGTGCTTGGGCGCGGTGACGGCTGTGCGGCTCCGCGCGATGACGTTCAACCCCGCCTCGGCGTTGGTGGCCGAGGATAGTCCTGACTTATCGGGGCGGCAACTGATGCAAACGCTCGAGAATATCGAGCACCACCATGCGCGGTGGCCGTTCGTCGGTTTCCACCACGATGTCGGCAATCTCGCGATAGAGCGGGTCGCGCGCCTCCAGCAGGGCGCGCAGCGTGGCTTCCGGGTTTGCAGTGCGCAATAGCGGCCGGTTGCGGTCACGGGCGGTACGCCCAACCTGCTGCTCCACCGAGGCATGCAGGTAGATCACCCGGCCTCCGGCGTGCAGCGCGGCGCGGTTGGCATCGCGCATCACCGCGCCACCACCGGTGGCCAGGACCACGCCATCGAGCTCGCAGAGCTCGGCGATCATCGCCTGCTCACGATCACGAAAGCCCGGCTCGCCTTCTTTGTCGAAGATCCACGGGATATTGGCGCCGGTTCGCAGTTCGATTTCCTTGTCGGAATCTTTGAACAGCAGGCGCAGCTCTTTGGCCAACAGGCGCCCGATGGTGCTCTTTCCAGCGCCCATGGGCCCTACAAGTATCAAATTTCGCACAGAATCAACGACTCACAGCAATCGCCTGGTCACTCATGATACGCGGAGTCAGGAAGACCAGCAGCTCGGATTTTTTCTCTTGTAATGCATCGCGTCGAAACAGCCGCCCAACATACGGCAGATCGCCCAAAAATGGCACCTTGTCGACCACATTGTTCTGCGACGTCGAGTAGACACCGCCAATCACAATGGTCTGGCCATCGGCCACCCGCACCTTGGCATTGACCTCATTCTTGCGGATCGGCGGCACATTGTTCAGGGCATTGACGAAATCCGGCTCATCCTTGGTCACCCGCACCTCCATCACCACCTGGCCATCCGGGGTGATCTGCGGCGTTACTTCCAGCGACAGCGAGGCCTCGCGGAACGAGATCGAGGTGGCACCACTCTTGGTCGTCTCCTGGTAGGGCACCTCGGTGCCCTTGATGATGCGCGCGGTCTCTTTGTCGGCGGTGACCACCTTGGGCTGCGAGATGATCTCGCCGTTACCGCTCTTTTCCATGGCACTGAGCTCCAGGTCCAGCAGGATGTCACTGCGCAGCAGGCCCACACCCAGCCCCGACGTACCCCGCTCCACCCCCAGGTCGACGAACAGCTCGCTGCCCAACCGGCTGTTCTGCCCGTACAAAGGGCCTCCCCAACGCACACCCAGTGCCTTTTCGTAATCGACGCCGGCCTCGACGATGCGCGCCTCGATCATCACCTGGCGCACGGGCACATCGAGCTGGGCCACCAGCTTGCGCAGCTCGGCGATCCGCTCTGGCGGCTGGGCCACCACCAGGGTATTGGTCCGTGCATCCACGCTGAGGCTGCCGCGCCCGGCCAGGATGCCGTCATCGGCAAGGCTGGCCAGCAGCAACTCGGCCAGTTCCGCAGCCCGGGCGTGATGGACCGGAATCAGCTCGCGCTGCAAGGGTTCCAGTTGCGCCTCCAGCGCCTGCTCCAGGCGGGCATCGCGCGACTGCTCGGCAAGCTCGGCAACCGGCGCGACCAGCAGCACATTACCCTCCTGGCGCCGCCCCAGCCCTTTGCTGCGCAGCACCAGATCCAGCGCCTGCTGCCACGGCACATCGTCAAGGCGCAGGCTGATGCGGCCCTGGACCGTATCGCTGGCCACCAGGTTGATCCCCACGTAGTCGGCCATGACCTGCAGCACTGCGCGCACTTCCACGTCCTGGAAGTTCAGCGATATGGGCTCGTTCTCAAACGCCGGCGCCAGCGTCGGCTTCAAGCCCAGCAGGAGCATCAGAATCCCGCTCGACCACCCTTTCATCTTCATCCCTGACCTCTCCATGGGCACCCTTCCCGAGTGCCAGAAACCGGGAGCGCTCCTGCCAGCCACCGGCAATGTACAGCCGTTCGTGCACCTCGACCTGATGCGCATCGATCCGCACCACGACCCCTTCATCACGCCCCAGCCGATCACCCACTGCGACCCGGTACAGATGACCTGCCGAACGCAACAGCGCATGGCGCTGCCCCGCCCGTGAAAGGCTACCGACCATCTCGAGTTGCTCCAGCGGAACGCGGCCAATGCCTCGGGGCGCAACCTGGGATGTCCACGCCAGGAACGGATCGAAGTGGCGAGTGGATACCGCCTGCCGGGCGGGCTCATCTGCCAGTGAAATCGGCACCGCCAGGCTCTGCGCGGCGGCGTACGCATGCACTTGCAGCTTCGCCCTGACCAACCCGGAACGCTCATCCACCGCGAGCAGCTCCAACCGAGCCACATTCAACAGGCGCACCTGCTGCAGCCACTGCTCCAGCCACGCTCGCAACGCCGGATAACGGCCCACCACGCTGATGTCCAGAGGCATTACGCGATACCCGGCTTGCTGACGCTCTTCCAGCACATCGAGGCGCTCGACCAGCAAGCCGTGCTGGTGCCCCGAAACCGCCAACTGGTCGAGCAACTCGCTCACCCCCTCTCCTGCCGCCAGCCGCCAGCGCTCCCGGAACAAGCGCTGCTGGTCGTCGTGGAGCGCCTGGCGCTCCGGATCAAGCTCGCCAGCCTGCCCCTCCTTCGCCACAAGCGTCGCCTGGAGCTCCTGTCCAAGCAGGGTGTACGCCTGATGATGTTCATACAGCTCGCGCAGGCGCACCTGATAGCCCACGGCCACCACTGTCGCCGCCAGTGCAAAAACCAGCACAGCCCTGAGCACTGCCGAGCGCTGCAGCATCGCCTGCCAGTCAGCGAGAGCAGCGCGCCTCATGAGCCGTGCACCGCCAGGCGCGCCGTCAAGACAAATTCATCGCCCGCTTCGAGATTGCGCAGATGAACCAGTTGCAGGTCCTGTAGCCCCTGCGCTGCCTGCAGATCACGCATGAGCCGGGCGACGACTGCAGGCGAGGCCGCCTGGCCGGTCAGCCGCAACTGCCCGTCCAGCGCCTTGAGCTCAGTTAGCCTGACGCCCTCTGGCAAGGCACGCTCCAAATCGAGAAAAAAGCCGGGCAGAGACGCCTGGCGAGCCCGCAACTCAAGCAACTGCGCCTGCTCTGCCAACAGGGCAACGCGCGCCTCACGCAACTGCTCGACCTGCGCCACGATGGCATCAATACGCTGCACTTCGGTTTGTTGCGCGGTGACGGCGTCGATCTGCCGTGCCAGGCGCGACCGCGCCAGGTGATCGAGCAGTATCACACCCAGTAAAGCCAGTACCAGGCCGGCGATCACCAGCACCCGAAAGCAATACGCGTCCCGTGCCCTGCGCCGCTCACGCCACGGCATCAGGTTCAAGCGCAACATCAATGCAACCCACCGAGCGCCAGCCCATACGCCAGGGCCATCGAAGCGTCGAGCGCCTTGGCCTCACGCCCCTTGGCCAAGCCCGAAAAGTCCGAGCCGACGGCCATTCTGCATGCCACCTTCAGGCGCTCAGTCAGTGCTGAAGCCCGCTGGTCATCGGCTGCCCCGCCTACCAACACCACCTCACCGACACCGCCTTGCGTGCAAAGGCGCTCGACAGGTTCGAGCCACCCTTCAGGCGATGCCAGCAAGACCTGCTGGCGGTGTGGGAGCACAGCGTCATGCAGCAGATGCAGCACCGCCTCGTTCCTCTCCAGTTGCAACAAGGCGGTCGTGCGCACCGGCAACGATGGCATGGCCCGGCGCAGGGCGATGCTGTCGACTTCCATGGCCTGCACCTGCAGGCCTGCCTGGGCAAACAGTTGCTCAAGGGGGTCGATCTGGCTTTGCCTGCAAGCGGCGACCAGCACATCGGCGTGCCCTGGGTGCTCGGCGGACAGCCCCAGCACCTGAAAGTCCAGGGCCAGGTCATCCAGCGGGAAGGGGAAAAGCTGATCGGCCTGGTCAAGCAATTGCGCCTCGGCATCGGGGTCAGATACGCCAACCGGCAAGCGAAGGACCTTGCAGATCACCTGCGAGGCCGGCAACGCCAGCGCAACCTGGCGCTGGCGTGTGGCACAGCGGCCATGGGCCTGGCGCAAGGCATTCAGCAAACGCTCGCTTTCATCGAGCAGGTGAGGGCCACGCAACGGAGGGACGATGGTCTCCCGCACCCAGCCAACCACCTGGCAACGGCCCCGATGACGGCGTACTTGCAGCATTCGTATGGAATCGACGGCGATTTCCACCCCCAGCAGTGAACCTGCGCCCTTGCCAAAGCGTCCAAGCATGGCTGTTCCTTCCCTGTCATCAAAGCCTGCGCCATTGCAGCGCAGGCGGTCATCGCAGTACCCCGGCCGGTCACCCGAAGGGGCGAAAAATGCTTATAATGCCCAGCGTTTTTCCTGTCCGCCGGCCCCGCGCCCTCCACTCCTCAACCTGGACACCCAAAAGCCTTGATACGCCTGCTGAAGTTCTTCTGGTGGTCTTTCGTCGCAGTCATCTGCGCGCTCGTGCTCGGTGTGAGCGGTGCGTTTCTGTATCTTAGCCCCAGCCTGCCGTCGGTCGATTCGCTGCGAAGCGTCCAGTTGCAAATCCCCCTGAGGGTGTACAGCAGCGATGAAAAGCTGATTGCCGAGTTCGGCGAGATGCGCCGCTCGCCAATCAAGTTCCAGGAAATCCCCCCACAGTTCATTCAGGCATTGCTGTCGGCCGAGGACGATAATTTCCTCAATCACTATGGCGTCGACCCCAGCAGCCTGATGCGCGCGGCCACGCAGCTGGTCAAATCCGGGCACATCCAGAGTGGTGGCAGCACCATCACCATGCAGGTGGCGAAGAACTTCTTCCTCAGCAGCGAACGCAGCTTCTCGCGCAAGACCAACGAAATCCTGCTGGCCCTGCAGATCGAACGCGAACTGACCAAGGACGAAATCCTCGAGCTGTACGTCAACAAGATCTACCTGGGCAACCGCGCCTACGGCATCGATGCCGCCGCGCAGGTGTACTACGGCAAGTCGATCCGCGACGTCAGCCTGGCGCAGATGGCCATGATCGCCGGCCTGCCCAAGGCGCCGTCACGCTTCAACCCGCTGGCCAACCCGGTGCGCGCCAAGGAACGCCGCGACTGGATCCTCGGGCGCATGTACAAGCTTGGCAAGATCGACGACGCCAGCTACCAGGCCGCCCTGGCCGAGCCCCTCAACGCCAGCTACCACGTGCCGACGCCGGAAGTGAATGCCCCGTACGTCGCCGAAATGGCCCGTGCCGAAATGGTCGGCCGCTACGGCAGCGATGCCTACACGGAAGGCTTCCGCGTCTACACCACCGTCCCCAGCGACATGCAGCAGATGGCCAACAGCGCTGTGCTCAACGGCCTCTCCGAGTACGACGAACGCCACGGCTATCGCGGCCCAGAAGCGCGCTTCCCGGGCAAGACCCGCGCCGCCTGGCTGCAGGAGCTCGGCAAACAGCGCACGCTTGGCGGCCTGGAGCCGGCCATCGTCACCCAGGTCGAGAAGAGCGGCCTGAAGGTGATGACCCGCAGCGGCCTGGAGGAGGACGTTGCCTGGGACACCATGAAGTGGGCCCGCCCGTACCTCAACAGCAACGCCCAGGGCCGCACGCCGCAATCGCCGGCGGATGTTGCGCAGGTGGGCGACCTGGTGCGCCTGCAGCGCCTGGAACACGGCAAACTCAAGTTCAGCCAGGTGCCTGGCGCCCAGAGCGCACTGGTGACCCTCGACCCGTATAACGGCGCGATCCGCGCCCTGGTCGGCGGCTTCTCCTTCGAGCAGAGCAACTACAACCGCGCCATGCAGGCCAAGCGCCAGCCGGGCTCGAGCTTCAAGCCGTTCGTTTACAGCGCCGCGCTGGACAGTGGCTACACCGCCGCCAGCCTGGTCAACGACGCGCCTATCGTGTTCGTCGACGAATACCTGGACAAGGTCTGGCGCCCGAAGAACGACACCAACACTTTCCTCGGCCCGATCCGCATGCGCGAGGCGCTGTACAAGTCGCGCAACCTGGTATCGATCCGCCTGCTGCAGGCCATGGGCGTGGACCGCACCATCGACTACATCGCCAAGTTCGGCTTCAACAAGCAGGACCTGCCGCGCAACCTGTCGCTGGCGCTGGGCACCGCCACCCTGACCCCGATGGAGATCGCCACCGGCTGGAGCACCTTCGCCAACGGCGGCTACAAGATCAGCCCGTACCTGATCGAGCGCATCGACAGCCGCAGCGGCGAAACACTGTTCACCGCCAACCCGCCGCGCGTGCCGCAAGGCAACGAAGACCAGGCTGGCCTTGCCGCACCCGAACAGCCGATCAGCGTGACCGCCATGCCGGGCGAGGCCCCTTCCGCCTTTGGCCAGGTAGCGCCGGCACCGCAAGCCCCGGCAGTCGCCGAGCGCATCATCGATGGCCGCACCACCTACATCCTCACCAGCATGCTGCAGGACGTGATCAAGCGCGGTACCGGCCGCCGCGCCCTGGCCCTGGGCCGCAATGACCTGGCAGGCAAGACCGGCACCACCAACGAATCCAAGGACGCCTGGTTCTCGGGTTACAACGGCGACTACGTCACCACCGTGTGGGTAGGCTTCGACCAACCGGAAACCCTGGGCCGGCGCGAGTACGGCGGCACCGTGGCCTTGCCGATCTGGATGGGCTTCATGGGCCCGGCGCTCAAGGGCAAACCCGAACACACCCCGGCCGAGCCGGAAGGCATTCTCAGCCTGCGGGTTGACCCGATCAGCGGCCGCGCCGCCACCCCGAGCACGCCAAATGCCTACTTCGAGCTGTTCAAGGCCGAGGACTCGCCGCCGTCGGTGGATGAGCTGGGCAATGGTGCAGCGCCTGGCAGCCCGCTGCCAGCGGATGAAGCGGCGCCGATGGACCTGTTCTAACAAACAGCGCCAGTGTAGGTGCGGCCTTGCCGGGGCGCCGGACCGGCCGGAAAGGGCCGCCAAGCGGCCCCAGCAGTACCTACTGATGCACAACACAGGCCCTGGGGTGATGCCAGTCAGTTAAGCCAATTGGGGTCGCTCCGCGACCCTTCGCGGGTAAACCCGCTCCCACATGATTGCGCAAAATATCAAGCTAGCGCTGTACCTGTGGGAGCGGGTTTACCCGCGAAGGGCTGCAAGGCAGCCCCATTAGTGGCGATGAAGCACTAACTGACTGGCATTAGGCCCAGAGCCGCTCCTACACGGGGCCGTGCCAGCCGGACAACGTCAAACAAAAAAGCCCCGACTCTCACGAGCCGGGGCTTTTTCATGACGCTACGGCTGAATCAGCCGTTGAACACGTCATCCACGCTTTTCAGCGGGTAGTGCTTCGGATACGGCAGGGTCGCCACGCCGGACTCGATGGCGGCCTTGGCCACGGCATCGGAAACGACGGTGATCAGGCGTGCATCCAGTGGTTTCGGGATGATGTACTCACGACCGAACTCCAGTGCCTGTACGCCGTAGGCGTCGCAGACTTCCTTCGGCACCGGCAGCTTGGCCAGGTCCTTCAGGGCGACGGCGGCAGCGATCTTCATTTCTTCGTTGATGCGCTTGGCGCGAACGTCCAGGGCACCGCGGAAGATGAACGGGAAGCCCAGTACGTTGTTGACCTGGTTCGGATAGTCGGAACGACCGGTGGCCATGATCACGTCGCTGCGGGTGGCGTGAGCCAGCTCCGGGGAGATCTCTGGATCGGGGTTCGAGCAAGCGAACACGATCGGGTTGGCAGCCATCGACTTCAGGCCTTCTGCGCTCAGCAGGTTCGGGCCGGACAGGCCAACGAACACGTCGGCACCGTCCAGGGCGTCAGCCAGGGTGCGCTTGTCGGTGGCGTGGGCGAACTGCGCCTTGTACTGGTTCAGATCGTCACGGCCGGCGTGGATCACACCGCTGCGGTCGATCATGAAGATGTTCTCGACCTTGGCGCCCATGCTCACCAGCAGTTTCATGCAGGAGATGGCGGCAGCGCCGGCGCCCAGGCAGACGATCTTGGCGTCTTCGAGCTTCTTGCCGGCGATTTCCAGGGCGTTGATCATGCCGGCCGCGGTAACGATCGCGGTGCCGTGCTGGTCATCGTGGAACACCGGGATGTCGCACTGTTCGATCAGGGTGCGCTCGATCTCGAAGCACTCAGGTGCCTTGATGTCTTCGAGGTTGATGCCACCGAAGGTGATGGAGATGCGGCGAACGGTGTCGATGAAGGCTTGCGGGCTTTCCGATTCGACTTCGATGTCGAACACGTCGATACCGGCGAAACGCTTGAACAGAACACCCTTGCCTTCCATGACCGGCTTCGAGGCCAGCGGGCCCAGGTCACCCAGACCGAGGATCGCGGTACCGTCGGAAATCACCGCAACCAGGTTGCCCTTGCCGGTGTATTTGTAGGCCAGCTCTGGATCACGACCAATCTCGCGCACCGGTTCGGCGACGCCTGGGCTGTAGGCCAGGGCGAGGTCACGGGCAGTGGCGGTAGGCTTGGAGAGCTCGACGCTCAGTTTCCCCGGACGGGGCTGGGCGTGGTATTCGAGAGCGGCGGTTTTCAGGTCTGACATGATGGGCATTCCGCTATTTACTGTTCTGACGGACCGCCGAGGATACGCAAAGTGCCGGAGGGCGACAAGACTGCCCGGTCACTAGTGTCAAGGCCTTTGGCCTACGACTTTACGCTATAACCCACGGGGCTTGCGAAAGCCTAGTGTGTACAATCCAATAGCAAAATGTCTACAACTATTTAGCCAGAAGCAGGCTGCAACATACTCGGATCGGTCAATGGCACCACCCAGCGTCGCTGCCCGGGCTTGAGCGCTCCCTTGCGGGAACGGTCCAGCACCCAGCCCCGCACCTCGACCTGGCGTCCCTTGAGGTTAGCGAAGAAGCTGGCGGGGAAGTTGCGCTGCAGACGAGCGGGAATCCGCACCACCAGGTTATTGTCCAACTCCAGCCAGACACCGCCGCGATTGCGCTCGATGCCATTGATTTTGCCGCTGATCAGTGCAAAACCGGATTGCCGTACCTCCCGTGCACGCAGCACCGGCGATTGCCGCCAGAGCCCTAGTCGCGCCCTGCGCGCGACCTGTTCAGCCTGCTGCTGACACCCGGCAAGGCGTGTATTGGGCGCAAATGCGATGCGGTAGGCCAAGCCCTCGCTGAGCAGTTGTGCTTCCAGATTGTGGCCAGTACGGCTGTAGATATGCGCCAGGGTGCGCCCGTACTTGTCTTTGCTTTCAACCTCAGGCACCAGCCCGACCCGGCCATCGCTGGCCTTGATCAACGCCTGCAGGCGGCGCTTGGCCGCTTCGGCATAGGGCTCGCTGGGCCGCCCTTTACCTGCGACTTCCGGAGCATTGATGCCAATCAGGCGAACACTGCGGCCATCAACCAGGCGAACGGTATCGCCATCGACCACGTAGCGCACCGCAACCTGCTGCGGCCGGTCAGGCAACGGGCAGAAGGCCAGGGCCGGGAAATGCCAAATCGCGCCCACAAAAAAGGCGCCCACAAGGGACGCCTTCTTCTGCAACAGTGCGAACCCCGAAGGCTTCGCCATGCGCATCTTACTTCTTGGCACCGAACATGCCGAAGCGATCGGCGAACTTCTGTACGCGACCACCGGTGTCCAGGACTTTCTGCTTGCCAGTGTAGAACGGGTGGCACTGGGAGCACACGTCGATCGCCAGCGGCTTGGCCAGGGTCGAACGAGTTTCGAATTTGTTGCCGCAGCTGCAGGTGACTGCAACTACTTCGTAGTTCGGATGAATATCTGCTTTCATGGTCACTTCCTCGAGCTGCGTGCCGCCACCCAACACCTATTGTTGAATACCGCACGTAATTAGGCGGCGAATAATACCAGAGCGCGACGCCAGCGCAAGTTGTCGCTTGCACCGACCGTCGTCTGCTAGGCTCGCCTGATTTGTGAAACGCCCTCCAGAGACCTTCCGCGTGTCCGACGTCATCCTGCGCCTTGCCCTGCCCTCGCCCCTGCGTCGCCTGTTCGACTACCGGGCCACCGCAAGCATGGCGCGCCAGGCCCTGACCCCCGGCATGCGCTTTCGCGTGCCGTTCGGCCGCCGGGAAATGATCGGCGTGCTGGTGGAGGTGGCCGACAAAAGTGAAGTGCCAGCGGACAAGCTCAAGCCCGCCAGTGCCTTGCTCGACCCGGTCTCGCCACTGCCGCCGGCGCTGTTCAAGCTGTGCCTGTGGACAGCGCAGTACTACCAGCACAGCCTGGGCGACACCCTGAACTGGGCGCTACCCACCCTGTTGCGCCAGGGCGAGCCGGCCGAAGTGCGGCAGGAGCGCTTCTGGCATGTCGCCGCCGGGGCGCGCCTGGAAGACCCGCGCATTGCCCGTGCGCCGCGCCAGCGCGAGGCCCTGAAGACGCTTTCGCAGCACCCGCACGGCGTGGCCCACAGCCTGCTGAGCAAGCTCGGCCTGAACAAGGACAGCCTCGACCTGCTGCTGGCCAAGGACCTGGTCGAGGTGGAGACCCGCCGCCACCTGCCAGCCGCCCGTCACGAGCACTGGCTGGCCCAGCCGGAGCTGCCGCTCAACGAAGAACAGCGCGCCGCCTTCGAGGCCGTGCGCTCAGGCTTCGGCGCCTTCCACGCGTTCCTGCTGGCGGGCGTCACCGGCAGCGGCAAGACCGAGGTCTACCTGCAACTGATCCGCGAAACCCTGGAGGCCGGCAAACAGGCGTTGATCCTGATCCCCGAGATCAACCTCGGCCCGCAGACCTTGCAGCGCTTCGAGCAACGCTTCAATGCACGCATCGCCCTGCTGCACTCGGCCGTGGGCGACCGCGAGCGCCTGGACGCCTGGCTGGCGGCGCGCGACGGCGAGGCGGACATCATCATCGGCACCCGTTCGGCGCTGTTCACGCCGATGAAGAACCCGGGGCTGATCATCATCGACGAGGAGCACGACGGCTCCTATAAACAGCAGGAAGGCCTGCGCTACCACGCCCGCGACCTGGCGGTGGTGCGCGCGCATCAGGAGAACATCCCGATCCTGCTGGGCTCGGCCACCCCGTCGCTGGAGAGCCTGCACAACGCCCACAGCGGCCGCTACGGCCTGCTGCGCATGAACCAGCGCGCCGGCGGTGCCCGCGCACCGCGCTTCCTGCGCCTGGACGTGCGCAGCCTGCCACTGGACAGCGGCATCAGCGGCCCACTGCAGCAAGCAATTCGCCAGACCCTGGAAGCCGGCCAACAGGTGCTGGTGTTCCTCAACCGCCGCGGCTTCGCCCCAACCCTGCTGTGCCACGACTGCGGCTGGCTTTCGGAATGCCCACGGTGCGACGCGCGCATGACCGTGCACCAGCGCTCGGCCGTGCTGCGCTGCCACCACTGCGGTTACGACGAGCGCCTGCCGCTGCAGTGCCCGCAATGCGCCCACGTCGACCTGCGCCCGGTCGGTGCCGGCACCGAACGTGCCGAAGAACGCCTGAAGGTGCTGTTCCCCGACTACCCGATCCTGCGCGTGGACCGCGACAGCACCTCGCGCAAGGACGCCATGCACAACCTGTTCACCACCATCCAGCGCGGCCAGCCGAGCATCCTGGTCGGCACTCAGATGCTGGCCAAGGGGCACCACTTCCCGCGGGTGACCCTGGTGGCGATCCTCGATGCCGACGGCGGGCTGTTCTCCGGCGATTTCCGCGCCAGCGAGCGCATGGCCCAGCTGATCGTGCAGGTGGCGGGCCGCGCCGGGCGCGCCGAAGAACCGGGCAAGGTCATCGTGCAGACCCACCTGGCCGACCATCCGTTGCTGGTGCAACTGACCGAACAGGGCTACTTCGCCTTTGCCGAACAGGCCCTGAGCGAACGCCGCGCCGCCGGCCTGCCGCCGTTCGCCCACCTGGCCCTGCTGCGCGCCGATGCGCACAAGCCCGGCCAGGCCGAAGGTTTCCTCGACGAGGCCTGCGCCGCCGCCGAGCGCGTGCTGGCCGAACAGGGCCTGCATGGCATCGAGTTGCTGGGCCCGGTGCCGGCGCCCATGGAGCGACGGGCGGGGCGATTCCGTGCGCAACTGTTGCTCCAGGCCAATGCCCGGGCTCAGTTGCATCGACTGATCAGTGCCTGGTTGCTAGTGTTGGAGCAGATGCCGTCCGGGCGGCAAGTGCGCTGGTCGCTGGATGTCGACCCGGTCGACCTTTATTGAGCGACAAGCTGCAAGCCTCAAGCTGCAAGAAACAGCTGTCTTGCGCTGGGGCCTCTACTTGCAGCTTGCCGCTTGAAACTTGCAGCTCGCCGCTGAAAGGTTGGCAACCCGCCCCCGGCAACGGATAATGCCCAGTTTTTCCACCTGCGCATCGAAGCGCCCCACCGCGCTTGCGGTCGAAAAGAGATCCCCATGAAAGACACCATTCGCCAGCTGATCCAGCAAGCCCTCACCCAACTCGTCGCCGACGGTGTGCTGCCTGAAGGGCTGACGCCGGCGATCCAGGTGGAAAACGCCCGAGACAAGACCCACGGTGACTTCGCCAGCAACATCGCCATGATGCTGGCCAAGCCGGCCGGCATGAAGCCGCGCGACCTGGCTGAGAAAATCATTTCAGCCCTGCCGGCCAGCGCCGACATCAGCAAGGCCGAGATTGCCGGCCCCGGCTTCCTGAACTTCTTCCAGAACACCGAAGCCCTGGCCAACCGCCTCGACGCCGCCCTGGCCGACGACCACCTGGGCGTGCGCAAGGCCGGCCCGCTCGAGAAAGTCGTGATCGACATGTCGGCGCCGAACCTGGCCAAGGAGATGCACGTCGGCCACCTGCGCTCGACCATCATCGGCGACAGCGTCGCCCGCGTGCTGGAGTTCCTCGGCGACAACGTGATCCGCCAGAACCACGTCGGCGACTGGGGCACCCAGTTCGGCATGCTGATGGCCTACCTGCAGGAAAACCCGATCACCAGCGACGAGCTGTCGGACCTGGAGAACTTCTACCGCGCAGCGAAGAAGCGCTTCGACGAGTCCGAAGAGTTCGCCACCCGCGCCCGTGGCCTGGTGGTCAAGCTGCAGGCCGGCGACCCCGAGTGCCTGGCGCTGTGGACGCGCTTCAAGGACATCTCGCTGTCCCACTGCCAGAAGACCTACGAACTGCTCAACGTCAAGCTGACCATGGCCGACGTGATGGGCGAGAGCGCCTACAACGACGACCTGGCGAATGTGGTCGCCGACCTCAAGGCCAAGGGCCTGCTGGTGGAGAACCAGGGCGCCCAGTGCGTGTTCCTCGACGAGTTCAAGAACGCCGAGGGCGACCCGCTGCCGGTGATCGTGCAGAAGGCCGACGGCGGCTACCTGTACGCCACCACCGACCTGGCCGCCGTGCGCTACCGCAGCAACAAGCTTCAGGCTGATCGTGCCCTGTACTTCGTCGACCAGCGCCAGGCCCTGCACTTCAATCAGGTGTTCGAAGTGGCCCGCCGCGCCGGCTTCGTCGGCCACCCGATGCAGATGGAGCACATGGGCTTCGGCACCATGAACGGCGCCGACGGCCGCCCGTTCAAGACCCGCGATGGCGGCACCGTCAAGCTGATCGACCTGCTCAACGAGGCCAAGGAGCGCGCCTATGCGCTGGTCAAGGAGAAGAACCCGGGCCTGGCCGAGGACGAGCTGCGCAAGATCGGTGAAGTGGTGGGTATCGGTGCGGTGAAATACGCCGACCTGTCCAAGCACCGCACCAGCGACTACAGCTTCAACTTCGAGCTGATGCTCAACTTCGAGGGCAACACCGCGCCCTACCTGCTGTACGCCTACACCCGTGTGGCCGGCGTGTTCCGCAAGCTCGGCAAGGGCTTCGACGAGGTGGACGGCAAGATCGTGCTGCAGGCTGCCCACGAGCAGGACCTGGCCGCGCGCCTGGCGCAGTTCGGCGAAATTCTCAACAACGTCGCCGACAAAGGCACCCCGCACGTCCTGTGCAGCTACCTGTACGACCTCGCCGGCCTGTTCTCCAGCTTCTACGAGAACTGCCCGATCCTCAGCGCCGAGACCCCGGAGCAGCAGCAGAGCCGTCTGCGCCTGGCAGCCCTGACCGGCCGCACCCTCAAACAGGGCCTGGAGCTGCTCGGCCTGGAAACCCTGGAGCGTATGTAACTTGGCTGCAGCAAAGAAAAAGCCCGCGCCCAAGCGCGGCGCCAGCCGCCACCAGCCCGCCGCCAAGCAGCCGATCCCGGGCTGGGTGTGGCTGGCGGTCGGCCTGACCGTCGGCGCCTTCATCGTCTTCCTGATGAAACTCGAACCGGGTGGCGGCGACATCAAGCGCACCAAACCCGAACAGCAGAAGCCGGAGAAGGTCGCCGAGGCGAGCAAGGCCACCACTCCTACGCCGCAGCAACCGGTGAAACCGAAGTACGACTTCTACACCCTGCTGCCGGAGTCGGAAGTGATCGTGCCGCCGGAAGCGGTGCCCGAGAAGACTCCGCCGGTACCGGCCGTGCCAACCACGCCGGTCACCCCGGCGGAAGCGGCCAAGATCGACACCGCCCGCGCCCAGGCCGCACTGCTGGGGCAAACGCCACCGCCGGCACCACCGGTGATCAAGCCGGCACCGACCACCCAGTTCTTCCTGCAGGCCGGCTCGTTCCGCAAGCAGGCGGATGCCGACAAGGTTCGCGCGCAGATCATCCTGCTGGGCCAGGCGGTGAAAGTGGAATCGGGGACGGTGAAAGAAGAAACCTGGTACCGCGTGATGGTCGGGCCGTTCAGCAACCGCGAACAGCTCACCGTGGCGCAGAAGCAACTGGCCGGGGCAGGCTTCAGCAACCTGCTGTTGCAGCAACGCCGCCAGTAACGAATAAGGCCTTGCCGCGCTGCGCGACAAGGCCTTTTTTCATACCCGGCGACGCTCGGCGTTGACCTGGGAAACCTGGCTGTTGAGTGTCCAGAAGTCGTACAGCACCCCCAGCAGGAACAGGCCGCCGGTAAACAGGTAGATCAGCGCACTGATCCACTTGCCCTGATACAGACGGTGCACACCGAACACCCCGAGGAAGGTCAGGAAGATCCACGCCAGGTTGTAGTCCACGCCGCCGGACTCGAACCGCAGATCCGCCTCGCGGTCCATCGACGGGATCAGGAACAGGTCGATCAGCCAGCCAATTCCCAAAAGCCCCAGGGTGAAGAACCAGATGGTCCCGGTAATCGGCTTGCCGTAGTAGAAACGGTGCGCGCCGGTGAAGCCGAAAATCCACAACAGGTAGCCGAGGACCTTGCTGTGGGTGTCGTGCGCGGGCGCGCCCTGTTGATAACCATTCATTCGAAGCCCTCGTGGGTTAGCCGAAAATTTTCTAACGGAAAATGTGACTTTTCCGTGTTGACCCGACATATGGTACGTGGCCAATCGACCAACGGATCAGAATTTGATCAAAAAGCTGTTATAAAGTTGCGCGCCAACACCCTATAAGAGCATCAACTATGCCGCCTTTCATCAAGACATGGCTGACCCTCTGCCTTTTATTACCCCTGGCCGCCCACGCCACCAATCGTGAGCAACGTCTTCCAAGCGGTTTCACCGGTTACACGAGCAATGCCGACAGCTCGGTGAAACGCGCCCCTGTTCAGTACCGCAAGGCCACCCTCAGCGCCGCCCGCCCGAACAACGCCACCCAGCGCCAGGCGCTGCAGGCCGTGGCCATGTCGCCCAAGCAGAGCAGCGAAGTGCTCAGCCGCGCCGTGAACGTGCTCGGCACGCCGTACCGCTGGGGCGGCAGCAGCCCGAAGAAGGGTTTCGACTGCAGCGGCCTGGTCAAGTACGCCTTCAACGACGTGGCTGACGTCGACCTGCCGCGCACCTCCAACGCCATGGCCCAGGGCCAGGGTGTGAAGGTGGCCAAGAGTGACCTCAAGCCGGGCGACCTGATTTTCTTCAACATCAAGAGCCGCCGGGTCAATCACGTGGCCATCTACCTGGGTAACGACCGCTTCATCCACGCGCCGCGCACCGGCAAACGGGTGAGCATCGACAGCCTGGAGAAGCCTTACTGGCAGAAGCATTACGTCGTGGCCAAGCGCGTTTTGCCCAAGGACCAGCAGGCGCTGGCCCTGGCCAAGCGCTAAGCCGACAATCGCGCGGCAAGCCGCCGCTCCCACGACCAACAGCAAACCTGGCGTGGGAGTGACTGTCTTGCTCGCCATTCAAACAGTTGCACTCTGCCTGTGGGAGCGGGTTCACCCGCGAACACGGGCATAGCCCGTGCCAGGCACCAAGGTGCCATCTTCGCGGGTAAACCCGCTCCCACAGGTACTGTGCAATCCTGGGGAATGCACTACCCCCGCGATTTCGCTCGAACAGGCAACAGCGCTAGTCGACCAGCCCTTTGTGCTTGAGCGCCTGCAACGCCCCCTCCATCGTGCGCATCCCCAAGGCCGCCCCCGCCTGCATCAACGACTGCACCTGCGCCATACGCCCCTCGCGAATCAAGTTGCGCACCGCTGGTGTAGCCACCAACACCTCCCTTGCAGCCACCCTGCCGCCCCCCTTCCGCCTTAGCAGCACCTGAGCCACCACCAGGCGCAGCGACTCGGCAAGCATCATGCGCACCAGCGGCTTCTCCTCGGCCGCGAACACCTCCACCAGCCGGTCGATGCTGTTCACCGCCGAGCGGGTGTGCACCGTTGCCAGCACCAGATGCCCGGTTTCCGCTGCGCGCAACGCCAGGCGGATACTCTCCAGATCGCGCAGTTCGCCGACCATGATCACATCCGGGTCCTGACGCAAGGCACTGCGCAGCCCCTGGGCGAAGTCGCGGCTGTGCACACCGATCTCCCGCTGATTGACCAGGCAACCCTGGCCGCTGTGGATAAATTCGATGGGGTCTTCAAGGGTGATGACCTGCAGCGCGCGTTCACGATTGAGCTGATCAAGCAGCGCCGCCAGGGTGCTGGACTTGCCGCTACCCGTCGGCCCACCCACCAGCACCAGGCCATCCCAGCATTGCGCAACGGCTTGATACACATCGTTCAGGTCAAGTTCGTCGAGGCTGGGGACCCGCGCCGGAATCAGCCGCACGCTTGCGCCCAAGCCATTGCGCTGACGGAACAGGTTCAAGCGCAGGCGCCCCACGCCGGGCAGGCTCAGCGCCAGGTCCAGTTCATCACCGCACAGCCATTGCCGCCGCTGCCCTTCATCGAGCAGGCCGGCCATTCCCTGTTCCAGCGCCGTGCACGTCAGCACCGGCAGCGCCATGCGTTGCAACGCGCCATCCAGGCGCAACAGCGGTGGCTCGCCCGCGGCCAGGTGCAGGTCACTGGCGCCCGCAGCCACAGCCCGGGCCAGCAGGTCGGTCACATCCATGAGACTCCCCAACGGCCATCAAGCAGGTAGAATGCCGCAGACCTCACAGCCGCCGGCGACGATCCATGTCCACCCTAGCAGACAACATTTCCGCCATTGCCAGCCGTATCGACAGCGCGGCCAGGGCCGCCGGGCGCGACCCGGCCAGCGTCCAGTTGCTGGCGGTCAGCAAGACCAAGCCCGCCAGCGCCGTGCGCGAGGCCTTTGCGGCCGGGCTGCGCGATGTGGGCGAAAACTACCTTCAGGAAGCCCTGACAAAACAACAGGCGCTTTCCGACCTGCCCTTGATCTGGCACTTCATCGGCCCCATTCAGTCGAACAAGACCAAAGCCATCGCCGAGCACTTCGACTGGGTACATTCCGTGGACCGCCTGAAGATCGCCCAACGCCTGTCCGAGCAACGCCCGGGCCATCTGCCGCCGCTGAACATCTGCCTGCAGGTGAACGTCAGCGGTGAAGACAGCAAGTCCGGCTGCGCGCCCGCCGACCTGCCGGCGCTGGCCCAGGCCGTCAGCGCCCTCCCCGGCCTGCGCCTGCGCGGGCTGATGGCGATCCCGGAGCCGACCGAAGACCGTGCCCAACAAGAGGCCGCCTTCGCCACCCTGCGCCAGTTGCAAGCGCAGCTCGGCCTGGGCCTGGACACCCTGTCGATGGGCATGAGCCATGACCTTGAAGCCGCGATCGCCCAAGGTGCGACCTGGGTCCGTATCGGCACCGCCCTGTTCGGTGCGCGCGACTACGGCCAGCCCTGAATCCATGCTTAAACTCACTCTTTCCCTCAAGGACCTGACATGAGCAAGACTCGTATTGCCTTTATCGGCGCCGGCAACATGGCCGCCAGCCTGATCGGCGGCCTGCGCGCCCAGGGCCTGGACGCCTCGCAGATCCGCGCCAGCGACCCGGGTGCCGACACCCGCGCGCGCATCCAGGCCGAGCACGGCATCGAAGCATTCGCCGACAACGCCCAGGCCATCGACGGTGTGGATGTGATCGTCCTGGCGGTCAAGCCGCAGGTGATGAAAGCCGTCTGCGAAACCCTTAAGCCGAACCTCAAGCCCGGCCAGTTGGTCGTCTCCATCGCCGCCGGCATCACCTGCGCCAGCCTGCAGGCCTGGCTGGGCGCGATCCCGGTGGTGCGCTGCATGCCCAACACCCCGGCACTGCTGCGCCAGGGCGTCAGCGGCCTGTACGCCACCGAGCAAGTGTCAGCCGAACAGCGCGAGCAGGCCGAACAGTTGCTGTCCGCCGTCGGCACCGCCCTGTGGCTGGACCAGGAACAGCAACTGGATGCCGTCACTGCTGTTTCCGGCAGCGGCCCGGCGTACTTCTTCCTGCTGATCGAGGCCATGACCGCCGCTGGCGAAAAGCTCGGCCTACCGCGTGAAACCGCTTCGCAACTGACCCTGCAAACCGCCCTGGGCGCCGCACGCATGGCCGTGGCCAGCGACGTCGATGCCGCCGAGCTGCGCCGCCGGGTCACCTCGCCCGCCGGCACCACGGAAGCGGCGATCAAGTCGTTCCAGGCCAATGGCTTCGAGGCCATCGTCGAGCAGGCACTGGAAGCCGCGGCCAAGCGCTCCTCGGAACTGGCCGAACAACTGGGCAAATAAGGAGCCTTTTTCAATGAATGCACTGTCCGGCGCCGCGATCTTCGTGGTGCAAACCCTGGTCAGCCTGTACCTGGCGATCGTCCTGCTGCGCTTCGTGCTGCAACTGGTCAAGGCCGACTTCTACAACCCGCTCAGCCAGTTCGCCGTGCGCGCCACCCAGCCGCTGCTCAAGCCGCTGCGCCGGGTAATCCCGAGCATTGCCGGCCTGGATACCTCGTCGCTGCTGCTGTCGGTGCTGATCCAGGCGCTGCTGATGGCATTCGTGCTGATGGTCACCTACGGTACCTTCGGCGATGTCCTGCACCTGCTGATGTGGGCGATCATCGGCATCACTTCGCTGTTCCTGAAGATTTTCTGGGTGGCGATGATCGTCATGGTGATCGTCTCGTGGGTCGCGCCCAACAGCCACAACCCTGCTGCCGAGCTGGCCTACCAGATCAGCGAGCCGGTGCTGGCGCCGTTCCGTCGCCTGGTGCCGAACCTGGGCGGCATGGACATCTCGCCGATCTTCGCCTTCATCGCCATCCAGGTGATCCAGTCGTTCCTCATGCCCCAGCTGGCGGCCTACGCCGGCATGCCACAAGAGCTGTGGCGGATGATCTGACCCACGATGTCTCCAGCGGCAAGCCATTGCTTGCCGCTGGGGGTAGCGCTCTTTAGACTTACGCCTCCGTCAAGCGTGAGCAGGGTCGATGTCCACTGTCTTTCCCGAAGATTCCGTCGGTCTGGTAACACCGCAGATCGCCCGGTTCGATGAACCGTTGGCCCTGGCCTGTGGCCGCGCCCTGGCCTCGTACGAACTCATCTACGAAACCTATGGCGAGCTCAACAGCAACGCCAGCAACGCCGTGCTCATCTGCCACGCGTTGTCCGGCCACCACCATGCCGCCGGCTACCACGCCGCCACCGACCGCAAGCCGGGCTGGTGGGACAGCTGCATCGGCCCCGGCAAGCCGATCGACACCAACCGCTTCTTCGTGGTCAGCCTGAACAACCTCGGCGGCTGCAACGGCAGCACCGGCCCCAGCAGCCTCAACCCAGCCACCGGCAAGCCCTACGGCGCCGATTTCCCGGTGCTGACGGTGGAAGACTGGGTGCACAGCCAGGCGCGCCTGGCCGATCGCCTCGGCATCCACACCTGGGCCGCCATCGTCGGCGGCAGCCTCGGCGGCATGCAGGCGCTGCAGTGGACCATCACCTACCCGGACCGGGTACGCCATTGCGTGGACATCGCTTCGGCACCCAAGCTGTCGGCGCAGAACATCGCCTTCAACGAAGTGGCGCGCCAGGCCATCCTCACCGACCCCGAATTCCACGGCGGTTCGTTCCAGGACCAGGGCGTGATCCCCAAGCGCGGCCTGATGCTGGCGCGGATGGTCGGCCATATCACCTACCTGTCCGACGACTCGATGGGCGAAAAATTCGGCCGCGAGCTCAAGAGCGACAAGCTCAACTACGACTTCCACAGCGTCGAATTCCAGGTCGAGAGCTACCTGCGCTACCAGGGCGAGGAGTTCTCCGGGCGTTTCGACGCCAACACCTACCTGCTGATGACCAAGGCGCTGGACTACTACGACCCGGCGGCGGCCCACGACGGCGACCTGGCGGCGACCCTGGCGCATGTCACGGCTGACTTCTGCATCATGTCGTTCACCACCGACTGGCGCTTCTCCCCGGCCCGTTCGCGAGAGATCGTCGATGCCCTGATGGCCGCACGCAAGAACGTCTGCTACCTGGATATCGACTCGCCCTACGGCCACGACGCCTTCCTGATCCCCACGCCTCGCTACATGCAGGGTTTCGCCAACTACATGAACCGCATCGCCCTGTGAGGACCCCATGAGAGCCGACCTGGAAATCATCCAAGACTGGATCCCCGCCGGCAGCCGGGTACTCGACCTGGGCTGCGGCAACGGCGAGCTGCTGGCCTCGCTGCGCGAGCGCAAGAACGTCACCGGCTACGGCCTGGAGATCGACGCCGACAACATCGCCGAATGCGTGGCCAAGGGCGTCAACGTGATCGAGCAGGACCTGGACAAGGGCCTGGGCAACTTCGCCAGCAACAGCTTCGACGTGGTGGTCATGACCCAGGCCCTGCAGGCCGTGGAGTACCCCGACCGGATTCTCGATGAAATGCTGCGGGTGGGCCGCCAGTGCATCATCACCTTCCCCAACTTCGGCCACTGGCGTTGCCGCTGGTACCTGGCGACCAAAGGCCGCATGCCGGTGTCGGACTTCATGCCGTACACCTGGTACAACACGCCGAACATTCACTTCTGCACGTTCGAAGACTTCGAGAACCTGTGCCGCGAACGCCACGCCAAGGTACTCGACCGCCTGGCGGTCGACCACTTGCACCGTAATGGGTTGGGCGGCCGGCTTTGGCCTAATCTTCTAGGTGAAATCGGTATTTATCGCGTCAGCAGCCCGGGCCTGCAGGAGCACCAGCTCGCCGTCTGACGCTCGCGAACGGAGGAATGGGATCATGCGTCGACTAGCACTGTTTCTGATCAGCCTGTGCCTGGCCCTGCCGGTACTGGCTGCCGATGCCGCCAAGCCCGAGCGCAAGGAAGTGTTCGGCGACGTGACGGTCCACTACAGCGCCTTCACCTCGAGCATGCTGCAGCCGGACATCGCCGCCGCCACCGGCCTAACCCGCAGCAAGAACCAGGGCGTGCTCAATATCGCCGTGCTCAAGAGTGGCAAGCCGGCCACCTCGGTGGTCAGCGGCACGGTCAAGGACCTGACGGGGCGCAGCAGCCCGCTGTCGTTCAAGCAGATCACCGACCAGGGCGCGGTGTACTACATCGCCCAGTTCAAGATCGACCAGGCTGAAACCCTGACCTTCGACCTGAATGTCGAAACCGGTGGCGTCAGCAATCAACTCAGCTTCAACCAGGAAGTGTTCCCAGGCGAATGATGAATTTCCAGCAACTCGTATTGGCCAGCCATAACGCCGGCAAGCTCAAGGAACTGCAGGCCATGCTCGGCGACTCCGTGCATCTGCGTTCGATCGGTGAATTCAGCCAGGTAGAGCCGGAAGAAACCGGCCTGTCGTTCGTCGAGAACGCCATCCTCAAGGCGCGCAACGCCGCACGTATTTCCGGCCTGCCGGCCCTGGCCGACGACTCGGGCCTGGCGGTGGACTTCCTCGGCGGCGCGCCGGGCATCTATTCGGCACGCTACGCCGATGGCAAGGGCGACGCGGCCAACAACGCCAAGCTGCTTGAAGCGCTGAAGGATGTGCCCAAGGAACAGCGTGGCGCGCAGTTCGTCTGCGTACTGGCGCTGGTGCGCCATGCCGACGACCCGCTGCCTATTCTCTGCGAAGGCCTGTGGCATGGCAGCATCCTGTTCGAGGCCAGCGGTGAGCATGGTTTCGGCTACGACCCGCTGTTCTGGGTCCCGGAGCGCAAGTGCTCCAGTGCCGACCTGGCGCCCATCGACAAGAACCAGCTCAGCCACCGCGCCCGCGCCATGGCCTTGCTGCGTCAGCGTCTGGGCCTGGCATGA
Source organism: Pseudomonas oryziphila (assembly GCF_003940825.1). NCBI lineage: Bacteria > Pseudomonadati > Pseudomonadota > Gammaproteobacteria > Pseudomonadales > Pseudomonadaceae > Pseudomonas > Pseudomonas oryziphila. The sequence continues at coordinate 5,732,398 of NZ_CP034338.1, forward strand.
GCGAAAAGCTGTTGGTACAGCCGGCGGGCCTGATCCTCCCCGAACTTCCGCCGCTGTCGCTGTACATCCACATCCCCTGGTGCGTGCGCAAATGCCCTTATTGCGACTTCAACTCGCACCAGGCCGGGCCCACATTGCCCGAAGACGAATATATCGATGCCCTGCTGGCCGACCTCGACCAGGAGATGCATGCCGTTCAGGGCCGGCCTATCAGCACCATCTTCTTCGGCGGCGGCACCCCCAGCCTGTTCAGCGCGGCTGCGCTTGGCCGCCTGTTGCGTGGTGTCGAGCAGCGCATCCCGTTTGCCGCCGACATCGAGATCACCCTCGAAGCCAACCCAGGCACGTTCGAGCAGGAAAAGTTCAAGGCCTATCGGCAGACCGGCATCAACCGGCTGTCCATCGGCGTGCAGAGCTTCCAGCCAGCCAAGCTTGAGAAGCTCGGGCGCATCCACAACGGCGCTGAAGCGGTGCGCGCCGCCGACATGGCTCGCGCGGCCGGCTTCGACAACTTCAACATGGACCTGATGCACGGCCTGCCGGACCAGTCGCTGGACGACGCGCTTGGCGACCTGCGCCAGGCCATCGAACTGGCGCCGACGCACCTGTCCTGGTATCAGCTGACGGTCGAGCCCAACACCGTGTTCTGGAACCAGCCGCCCGAGCTGCCCGAGGACGATATCCTCTGGGATATCCAGGAAGCCGGCCAGGCGCTGATGGCCGAGCACGGCTACCAGCAATACGAAGTGTCGGCCTACGCCCAGCCAGGGCGCGCCGCACGGCACAACCTCAATTACTGGCGCTTTGGCGACTTCATCGGCATCGGTGCCGGTGCCCACGGCAAGCTGTCGTTCCCCGATGGGCGCATCCTGCGCACCTGGAAGACCCGCCTGCCCAAGGACTACCTGAACCCGGCCAAGCCCTTCAAGGCAGGCGAGAAGTTGCTGCCGGTCGATGAGCTACCCTTCGAGTTCCTGATGAACGCGCTGCGCCTGACCCAGGGGGTGGAAGCCGAGCTGTTCACGCAACGCACGGGGCTGCCCCTGGCGCAACTCGCGCAAGCCCGCCGCGCCGCCGAACAAAAGGGCCTTTTGCAGGTCGAAGCGGATCGACTGGCGGCCACGCCGCGCGGCCAGCTGTTCCTCAATGACCTGCTGCAGTACTTCTTGAATTAAGGATGACCCATGGACCTGGTACTTGACCTGCTCTCGACCGTCTCCCGCTGGAGCCGCAGCAACCTGTCGGAGATCTCGCTGGCCCTGGTGGGCTGCCTGCTGGTGCTGTTCGGCACCGATATCAAGGGCTGGGTCGAGGGGCGCCTGGGCGGCCTGGCCGGCGCCCTGCGCGTGCCGTTCATGGCGCTGCTGGTGATGATCGGCAGCGGCGCGGCGCTGATCTATGCCACGCCGTGGATCGTCAAGGGGCTGGGGCAGTTCAACAACTATGCGCTGGCACCGGTGTTGCTGGTGGTGCTGGTGTTGATTGGCGTGGTGGCTGACCGGCGCGGGTGACGCCAAATCAAAACCGCCTTTGGCAGGGCGGTTTTGATTCGTTGCAGATTTGCGTCACGGCAACAATTTAGTTTCCAGCGGTTGCGAACGTTGCCCCGCGTAATCGACGCCGACCGCGCATAGCCGGGTATCTTCCGTCACCGCCTCCTTTCGTGTGCCAGCCAATGCCTGGTAACCCGACTCATCGGCACAGTCAGTGGTATCCCAGGGGCCACTCTTGAGCTCGACCCGCCGGAGCAGGATCTGCTCAGGCTCGACAGACACAAGATAGGCATTGCGGCCCTTCCTATCCTTGTATGGCGGGTCGATTTCCAACTCGGGTTGGCTGGCCGGGCCTGCAGGGTGCACCACCACAGGCAACGCCAGGGCATTGCGGTTCGCCGGCTCCGGCCCGGCTGCTTCGCGCCCCCAGACACATAACGCCAGCACTGTCGGATTCTCGGGCGCCAGGGTGAAGCCCTCGATAGGGACATTGATTGGACTTCCTGATTGTTGCACCGGGCCATAGCCTTCACCCTGCTCGCATTGGTCCGGCCATTGGGCGAGCTTGGCCTGGTACAACGTCGTGGTCGCGTATAAAACCTGGCTGATCACCCTGGCGCTGCTGCCGACCTTGTAGATCATGCGTTCGTCCTCCTCGTCCAACGCAACATCGAACTGGTTGCTCAAGCCGCAACCGGCAGCATTGACGTCGAACGCCCCGTTGTTCAGGCAGGCTGGCAAGAAACTCAAGTCCGACGCTTCGCTCCCCAGAGGGTTGCTGCTGTGAGCAACAGCGAGAACCGCACCCGCTGCCTGTTCTACGACAGGGCTGCCAGAGTCGCCGGGCTGCAACCAGGCGTCCTCCATCAACAACAGATGCCGCTGCAGAAAGCCCCGCCCGGTCTTCAAGTCGATCCGCACCAGTTCCTGCGTCGGCCATCTGGCGCTACCCGAAGTGACCCCGCTCACCCTGGCGCCCACGGTTATCGTCTCGCCCTCGGTGGCTTGGCGTCCGGCCAGCACCATGGGCACGATACCGAGTGCCTTGAGTGCCCCCTGGGTCTGCTGCAATTCGAACACGGCAAAATCCAGGCCGCGTCGCGAGGCGTAGCGAGTATGCACGACATCGAATGCCGCCCCGGCGACGCTCTCGAAAGTGACGCGCCCCATCCCCGCAAGCTGTCCGCCGGCAATCTGGGGCCGTTCAAATACCGCATGACCACTGCCCACGAGGAGCGCCGGCGCGGCATCGTTACCGTTGTCGATCAGAAAAGCCGTGCTCTGCTGGGTTACTGCCGGCCCGTAGAGTAACGATGCTGTACTCAAGGTCCGCTCGTACCGGGCGATGGCGGAGCGATCGAGGCTTTGCTCCGTGGCAGGGGAAGATGCCTGGGCAGTGACGCTCAAGCAGGCAGCGGCAGTGGTGAAGGTCAATGCAACGCGCAACAGGCGTGTAGCGATCATGAAAGGTCTCCTGATTTGTCCGAGCGTAATGCCCAGGAACAGGAGGCTCACATTTCGACCCTGCCAGCAGGTCATAACATTTGCTATTTGCGCCCTTGCGGCGCTGGTCGAAGGGGCTGACTAAAAGGCCGCCGCTCGTGGCCTTGAACAGGATCAAGAGCCGGAGCGAGCTTCCAGCCTTTGCCTCCAGCCAGATGCACGCCCGCACCCCAAAGACTCAGCCTCGCGCAACATCGCCAGCCGCTCGGTCATTGGTGTCTGCTGCCAGATGGCGGGATGAGTGGCCAACAAATAAAGCGCCTCGGCTTTGAACTGGTCGTATGAAAACACTTGTCTGGACTTCTCCAGCATCTCGCCCACTGTAAGTGACACCGAGGGCAGGGCCGAAGCAATGTCGGTAGCCGGTCTGAAACAATGCACCTCACGCAAAAGCTGCGGATAGAGCGATTGGAACGGATCATCCCGTTGCAACGCCGCTTTCAACACCTCAAGCAAGGCGACTTGCTCTGCGCCCATGAAGTCAAAGCTGTCGGAGGCTGGCGCGCAACGGTAGTAATAGGCGACCGCTGCCGCCAGAAACCCTTGCTCTACAGCCTGATGCAAACGCGCACAGGAGGCCTGCCTGCGTGCCATGTCGCGCCGGTCCGCAGAGGTTTGCATGTTGGACTGCCAGAACAGCGCCAAGGTGTTGCCCGCCTGCGCTGCCAGCTCGATGTGCGCGCGCGCTTCATCCATCAATTCGCTCATCGGCATCAACTGTTCAGTACTGATGGCTTCGCCGCCGGCCTCGATTTCGGCAAGCGCCTGCAAATTCACGTTGGCCTGTTGTACCAAGGCCACGGCACGCTCGAGGTGTTGCTCAGAGGGCGAAAGAGGTTCACGCAGTAACACGACGAGCACAAGGCAGACGGCAACGACCAGGCCTATCAGCGGTAACAGAACCCGAGGCTTCAAGGCGCAATCCTTTACGCGATGTGATGAGGGGCCAGAGGCGCACCGGCGCCTCTGGCAGGGAGAGGGTCAAGCCAGTTTTTCGAACTTCAGGTCCCACACACCGTGCCCAAGGCGCTCACCACGACGCTCGAACTTGGTGATCGGGCGCTCTTCAGGGCGTGGCACGTAGGCGCCATCAGCCGCCTGGTTGCGATAGCCCGGTGCTGCGCTCATCACTTCCAGCATGTATTCGGCATAGGGCTCCCAGTCGGTCGCCATGTGGAACACGCCACCGGGTTTCAACTTGCGACGCACCAGCTCGGCGAACTCCAGCTGGACGATCCGGCGCTTGTGGTGACGTGCCTTGTGCCACGGGTCGGGGAAGAACAGCATCAAGCGGTCGAGGCTGTTGTCGGCCACGCAGCGGTTGAGCACTTCGATGGCGTCACAGTCGTACACCCGCAGGTTCTTCAGGCCTTGGGTGAGCACGCCGTTCAGCAAAGCGCCGACACCCGGGCGGTGCACTTCGACACCGATAAAGTCCAGCTCGGGCGAGGCGGCGGCCATCTCCAGCAGCGAATGGCCCATGCCAAAGCCGATCTCCAGGGTGCGCGGCGCCGAACGGCCGAACACCTGGTCGTAGTCCACCAGGCTGTCGGCCAGCGGCAGGACGAACAGCGGGCCGCCCTGCTCCAGGCCACGTTGCTGGCCTTCGGTCATGCGCCCGGCGCGCATCACGAAGCTCTTGATGCGACGGTGCGGACGATCTTCGCCGTCGGCGGTGATCGGCGTTTCTTGCGATTCAGTCATCTGGGGCTCTTACTTGATCAGACCATCCAGCGGCGAAGAGGCGCTGGCGTAGAGTTTCTTGGGCATGCGGCCGGCCAGGTAGGCCATGCGCCCGGCCAGGATGCCGTGCTTCATGGCTTCGGCCATCAGCACCGGCTGTTGGGCGTGGGCGATGGCCGAGTTCATCAGTACCGCCTCGCAGCCCATCTCCATGGCGATGGTGGCGTCGGAGGCGGTACCCACGCCGGCATCGACCAGCACCGGCACCTTGGATTCCTCGAGGATGATCTGCAGGTTGTACGGGTTGCAGATGCCAAGGCCCGTACCGATCAGGCCGGCCAGGGGCATCACCGCGATGCAGCCGGCTTCGGCCAGTTGACGGGCGATGATCGGGTCGTCGCTGGTGTAGACCATCACGTCGAAACCTTCCTTGACCAGCACTTCGGCAGCCTTGAGGGTTTCAATGACGTTGGGGAACAAGGTTTTCTGGTCAGCCAGCACTTCCAGCTTGACCAGCGTGCGGGACTCATGGGATTTGCGACCATCGAGCAGCTCACGGGCCAGGCGGCAGGTGCGCACGGCTTCCACCGCATCGAAGCAGCCTGCGGTGTTCGGCAGGATGGTGTACTTGTCCGGCGACAGCACGTCGAGCAGGTTCGGCTCACCCGCATTCTGGCCCAGATTGGTGCGGCGCACGGCGACGGTGACGATTTCGGCACCCGAGGCCTCGGTGGCCAGGCGGGTTTCTTCCATGTCACGGTACTTGCCGGTACCGACCAGCAGGCGCGACTGGAAGGTGCGCCCGGCCAGGATGAAGGGCTTGTCGCTGCGAACGTTGCTCATCGATGTTCCTCAGGAAAGGTTACGGGGCTTACGGGTGAAACGCCGGGCTTGCTCAACCACCGCCGATGGCGTGGACCACTTCAACCTGGTCGCCCTCGCTCAGCAGCGTGCTCTCGTGCTGACTGCGCGGCACGATGTCCAGGTTCAGTTCCACCGCCACCCGGCGGCCAGCCAGCTCGAGCCGGCCGAGCAGGGCCGCGACGCTCTCGCTCGCGGGCAGTTCGTAAGGTTCACCGTTCAGTTGAATGCGCATGCGCACGGCCACCATTGTTCGTTGGGGCAGGCATTCTAGCCCCGATCAGCCTTGCAACCCAAGGGTGGAGCGCGCCATTAGTCGCGATTGTGGACCACTCGGTCAGCCCAGGCGCCAGGCGGCCAGGCCCAGGCACAACCAGCCGGCGAGGAAGCACAGGCCACCCAGCGGGGTGATCATGCCGAGCTTGCCCAGGCCCGTCAGCGTGAGCACGTAGAGGCTGCCGGAAAACAGCACGATACCCAGCGCGAACAGACCGCCCGCCCAACCCACCAGGCGCCCGGGCAGGTGCACCGAGAGCACGGCCACGGCGAGGATCGCCAGGGCATGCACCAACTGGTAGGTGACACCGGTGTGAAAGACCGCCAGGTAGTCGGCACTGAGGCGGCTCTTGAGGCCATGGGCGGCAAAGGCGCCGAGCGCGACACCGGTGAACCCGAAGAAGGCGGCGAGCATCAGGAAGCTGCGAAGCATGGGACGACTCCTCGAAAGGGGTCTGTATAATGGCCCGTTCCAACGGTCCGGCCAAGCCATCACCATGCTGTCATCCTTCCTGCGCCACTTCACCCGCGGCCTGCTCTGGTTCGCTGTCGCAAGCATTGCCGTGGTGCTGGTACTGCGCTGGGTACCGCCGCCCGGCACGGCGCTGATGGTCGAGCGCAAGGTGGAGTCATGGTTCAGTGGCGAGCCAATCGACCTGCAGCGCGACTGGACCCCCTGGGAAGAGATCTCGGATGAGCTCAAGGTGGCGGTCATCGCCGGTGAAGACCAGAAGTTCGCCAACCACTGGGGCTTCGACATCCCGGCCATCCAGGCGGCGCTGGCCTACAACGAACGGGGCGGCAAGGTCCGTGGCGCCAGCACCCTGACCCAGCAGGTGGCCAAGAACATGTTCCTGTGGTCCGGGCGCAGTTGGCTGCGCAAGGGCCTGGAGGCCTGGTTCACCGCACTGATCGAGCTGTTCTGGTCGAAGGAGCGGATTCTCGAGGTGTATCTGAACAGCGCCGAGTGGGGCAAGGGCGTGTTCGGCGCCCAGGCGGCGGCACGCTATCACTTTGGCGTGGATGCCAGCCGCCTGACGCGACAACAGGCCGCACTGCTCGCTGCCGTGCTGCCGAGCCCGATCAAATGGAGCGCCAGCCGGCCAAGTACCTATGTAGCCAGCCGCGCGGGGTGGATTCGCCGGCAGATGAGCCAGTTGGGTGGGCCGAGCTACCTGATGCAGCTGGATGCGTCGCGCAGGCTCTAAGCTGCGCCCGCAAGGGCATCAAGTAACCTGTGGGAGCGGCTTCAGCCGCGAAAAAGGCAACGCGGTGGGCGGCACCAGCTTCGCTGGTGTTCGCGGCTAAAGCCGCTCCCACAGGGCCCTGCGATCCATCTCAACAAAAAACCGCTGCCTCTTGCGAGAGCAGCGGTTTTTTTATTCAGCCAGGGCGCCGATCAGATGGCGATCAGTGCCTTGACCTTGTTCATTGCGTTCTTCTCCAGCTGGCGAATACGCTCGGCCGAAACGCTGTACTTGTCTGCCAGCTCATGCAGCGTGGCCTTCTCTTCCGCCAGCCAGCGCTGGTAGAGAATGTCGCGGCTGCGATCGTCCAGGCCCTGCAGGGCTTCATGCAGGTTGCTGGTGGAATTGTCGCTCCAGTCAGCGTCCTCCAGCTGCACAGCCGGGTCGTAGCGGTGGTCTTCCAGGTAATGCGCGGGCGACTGGAAGGCGCTGTCGTCATCGGCTTCGGCTGCCGGGTCGAAGGCCATGTCCTGGCCGCTCAGGCGGCTTTCCATTTCACGCACTTCGCGGGGCTCCACGCCCAGGCTTTCTGCCACGCGATGCACTTCGTCATTGTTCAGCCAGGCCAGGCGTTTCTTCTGGCTGCGCAGGTTGAAGAACAGCTTGCGCTGGGCCTTGGTGGTAGCCACCTTGACGATGCGCCAGTTGCGCAGGATGAACTCGTGGATCTCGGCCTTGATCCAGTGCACCGCGAAGGACACCAGACGTACGCCCATTTCCGGGTTGAAGCGTTTTACCGCCTTCATCAGGCCGACGTTGCCTTCCTGGATCAGGTCGGCCTGGGCCAGACCATAGCCAGCATAGCTACGGGCGATATGGACGACGAAACGCAGGTGGGCCATCACCATTAGCCGGGCGGCCTCGACATCCTGTTCGTAATAGAGACGCTCGCCCAGATCACGCTCCTGCTCGACCGTCAGCAGCGGGATGCTGTTGACCGTGTGCACGTAGGCTTCCAGGTTTGCACCGGGTACCAGGGCATAGGCAGGTTGCAACGATGTGGTCATTCAAGTACCTCCGACTTACAGACTCGTGCCTTGTGGGCACTGCCAGCATAGACCCGGAACCGCGAGACAAGTTCCTGGATGAAAAAAAGTCAATGCTGGCGATGAAACATTATCGTGGTGCCAGCTCGTTCAGATGCCGAGCCACCGCGATCCATGCACCGATATACCCCAACAGCACCGCGCCGATCAAGAGGGAAAGACCATCGGCGGCCGGCACTCCGCCCAGGGCGAAATCGCTGCCGTACAGGCCGGAAAGCCCGACGACCGCGTCGTTGAGCCAGTTCAGGCCGAACGCCAGGATCCCCCAGGCCAGCACCCCGGCACCCAGGCCATACAGCGCCCCCATGTAGAGGAAAGGCCGACGCACGTAGCTGTCGGTGCCACCCACCAGCTTGATCACTTCGATCTCGACGCGGCGGTTCTCGATATGTAGACGAATTGTGTTACCGATTACTAACAGCAACGCGGAAATAAGCATCACCGCGAGGCCGAAGACAAAACGATCACCCAGCTTGAGGATCGCCGCCAGGCGCTCGACCCAGACCAGGTCCAGCTGTGCCGCTTCCACCCGTGGCAGCTCTGCCAGGCGTTGACGCAGAGCTTCCAGGGCCGGTTTGTCGACTTCGCTCGGGGTCACTACCACCACGCCGGGCAGCGGGTTGTCCGGCAGCTCGCGCAGGGCTTCGCCCAGGCCAGACTGCTGCTGGAACTCTTCCAGCGCCTGCTCACGGCTGACGTACTGGGCCTCGGCAACGCCCGGCATGCCCTTGATCTCGTCACGCAATGCTTCGCCATCACGGCTGCTGGCGTCGAGCTTGAGGTACAGGGAAATCTGCGCCGCGCGCTGCCACGAACCGCCGAGCTTCTCGACGTTCTTGAGCAGCAGCGACAGGCCCATGGGCATGCTCAGCGCCACGGCCATCACCAGGCAGGTGAAGAAGCTGCCGATCGGCTGCTTGGCCAGGCGGCGCAGGCTGTCGGCCAGGCTGGCACGGTGGCTTTCCAGCCAGGCGTGCAGCAAGGTGCTGAAGTCCGGGCCATCGTCGTCGTGGTCTCCGCGCTTTTTCTTCGCAGGTTGTGGGTCGGCGGGCTTGGGTGCGACCCGCTCGGAAACCTTTGGTGTACGTGTGGTGCTCATTGCCCGGCCTCCCCATCGCCGATCAAGCGGCCGCGTTGCAGCGTCAGCATGCGGTGGCGCATGCGCGCGATCAGCGCCAGGTCGTGGCTGGCGATCAATACGGTGGTGCCCAGGCGGTTGATGTCTTCGAACACGCCCATGATCTCGGCGGCCAGGCGCGGGTCGAGGTTACCGGTGGGCTCGTCCGCCAGCAGCAGTGCCGGCTGGTGGACGATCGCCCGGGCGATACCGACGCGCTGTTGCTGGCCGGTGGACAGGTCGGCCGGGAACAGCTCGCCCTTGTCGCTCAACGACACGCGCTCCAGCGCCGAGTCGACGCGCTTGGCGATCTCGGCCTTGGACAGCCCGAGGATCTGCAGCGGCAAGGCGATGTTGTTGAAAACGGTGCGGTCGAACAGCAACTGGTGGTTCTGGAACACCACGCCGATCTGCCGGCGCAGGAACGGGATCTGCGCGTTGCTGATCTGCCCAAGGTCCTGCCCCGCCAGCAGCAGCTTGCCGCTGGTCGGGCGTTCCATGGCCAACAACAGGCGCAACAAGGTGCTCTTGCCGGCGCCGGAGTGGCCGGTGACGAACAGGAACTCGCCACGCCGCGCCCGGAAGCTCAGCTCATGCAGGCCGACGTGGCCGTTGGGGTAGCGTTTGGCGACCTGTTCGAATCGGATCATGCAGGTTCCCGCTCGGCAAACAGTGCCTTGACGAAAGGTTCAGCCTCGAAGGTGCGCAGGTCATCGATACCCTCGCCCACACCAATGAAGCGGATCGGAATGTTGAACTGCTTGGCCAGGGCGAAGATCACCCCACCCTTGGCGGTGCCGTCCAGCTTGGTCAGGGCCAGGCCGGTCAGTTCCACGCTCTGGTTGAAGTACTTGGCCTGGCTGATGGCGTTCTGCCCGGTACCGGCGTCGAGCACCAGCAGCACCTCGTGGGGCGCCTCGGCGTCGAGCTTGCCAATCACCCGACGGACCTTCTTCAGCTCTTCCATCAGGTTGTCCTTGGTGTGCAGGCGCCCGGCAGTGTCGGCGATCAGCACATCGACGTTGCGCGCCTTGGCGGCCTGCACGGCGTCGAAGATCACCGAAGCCGAGTCGGCGCCGGTGTGCTGGGCGATCACCGGGATCTGGTTGCGCTCGCCCCACACCTGCAGCTGCTCCACGGCGGCGGCACGGAAGGTGTCGCCGGCGGCGAGCATGACCTTCTTGCCTTCGAGCTGCAGCTTTTTCGCCAGTTTGCCGATGGTGGTGGTCTTGCCGGCGCCGTTCACGCCGACCACCAGGATCACGTAGGGCTTGTTCTGCGCCTCGACCTTCAGCGGCTGCTCGACCGGGCGCAGCAGCGCGGCCAGCTCTTCCTGCAGCGACTTGTACAGCGCGTCGGCATCGGCCAGCTGCTTGCGGGCGACTTTCTGGGTGAGGTTCTGGACGATGGCCGAGGTGGCCTCGACGCCGACGTCGGCGGTCAGCAGACGGGTTTCGATTTCGTCGAGCAGGTCGTCATCGATGACCTTCTTGCCCATGAACAGGCTGGCCATGCCCTCGCCAATGCTGGCGCTGGTCTTCGACAGGCCCTGCTTGAGACGGGCGAAGAAACCGGGCTTGGACGGTTCGGCGGCAGCCACGGCAATGGGCTCGGGCTCGACCGGGGCCGGCGCGATGACCGGTTGGGCTTCGACAACCGGCGCCGGGGCCGCTACGACAGTGGCAGCCGGCTCGACGAGCGGGCGAGCGGGAATGGCAGGCGGCGCCTTGGGCTCCAGGTCCTCAACCAGTGCCACCGGTTCTTCGGCGACAGGCAGTACCAGGTTGCTGACCGGGGCCGCAGGCACTTCGGCCGGTGCTGGCTCTACGGGTGCGGCAACCACAGGCTCAGGCTGAACAACCACGGGGGCAGCGGCAGGCACATATTGCGGCGTGACGACCACCGGTTCTGGCTGCGGCGCGGCGACTACTGGCTCGGGCACCGACGCTGGCTGCGGTGTGATAACCACTGGCTCAGGCACAGCCTGAGGCGCGGCAACCACCGGCTCCGGCACAGGCTCGACCACTACGGGCTCGGGCACTGCCGTCGGCAGCGGCTCGGCAGCAGGCACCTGCAGTGCGGCCGGCTCTGCGGCCTGCGGTTCTGGGGTTTGCGGCTGTTCGGCGACAGGTTGTTCCGGCTTCTTGCGGAACCAGCTGAACAGGCCTTTCTTCTCGCCAGCCGCAGCCGGCGCTTTTTTGTCGTCGTTGGAACCAAACATGGAAGACGGCTATCTCAGGGTAGCGATGCGCCAGCAGTGGCGCATCGGGAATTCTTGAGTCACGCAGAACAGACTATTTTGTAACCGACTGGTTCATGCGCAACGTTTTGTCTTTAGGGCCTGCGGGCCAGAACGGCGACAGGCATGGTCGCCAGGCAACCGGATCAGTATCCTAGCACCTCCTGGCCCGCCGACGCTAAACCCAAGCGGGCCGCAGAACAGGTTAAACACCGTATGAATGCTCTAGCCCGCCGCGCCGCTGGCCTGTTGCTCGGCACGCTGTGCCTGCCGCTTGCGGCCTTCGCCGCCGATGTGCAACCCACCCATGAATTCATCCTCGACAACGGCCTGAAAGTGGTCGTACGCGAGGACCACCGTGCCCCGGTGGTGGTTTCGCAGATCTGGTACAAAGTCGGTTCCAGCTACGAAACCCCAGGCCAGACAGGCCTGTCCCACGCCCTGGAGCACATGATGTTCAAGGGCAGCGCCAAGCTCGGCCCTGGCGAAGCATCGCGCATCCTGCGTGACCTGGGCGCCGAAGAGAATGCCTTTACCAGCGACGACTACACCGCCTATTACCAGGTGCTGGCCCGCGACCGCCTGCCGGTGGCCTTCGAACTGGAAGCCGACCGCCTGGCCAGCCTGCGTCTGCCGGCCGACGAGTTCAGCCGCGAGATCGAGGTGATCAAGGAAGAGCGCCGCCTGCGCACCGACGATCAGCCCAACTCCAAAGCCTTCGAGCTGTTCCGTGCCATGGCCTACCCGGCCAGCGGCTACCACACCCCGACCATCGGCTGGATGGCCGACCTCGAACGCATGAAGGTCGAAGAGCTGCGCCACTGGTACGAATCCTGGTACGCGCCGAACAACGCCACCCTGGTGGTCGTCGGCGACGTCACTCCCGACGAGGTGAAAACCCTCGCACAAAAATACTTCGGCCCCATCCCCAAGCGCGCCGTGCCCCCCAGCAAGCTGCCGCTGGAGTTGGCCGAACCCGGCCTGCGCAAGCTGACCCTGCACGTGCAGACGCAGTTGCCGAGCCTGATCTACGGCTTCAACGTGCCGGCCCTGGCCACCGCCAAGGACCCGCGCACGGTCAACGCGCTGCGGCTGATCTCCGCGCTGCTCGACGGCGGCTACAGCGCCCGCATGCCGGCGCGCCTGGAGCGCGGCCAGGAGCTGGTGGCCGGTGCCTCGTCCAGCTACAACGCCTTCACCCGGGGCGACAGCCTGTTCCTGATCTCGGCCACCCCCAACGTGCAGAAGCAAAAGACCCTGGCCGAGGTCGAGAAAGGCGTCTGGCAATTGCTCGACGAACTCAAGACCACCCCACCCACCGCCGAAGAGCTCGAGCGCGTGCGCGCCCAGGTGATCGCCGGCCTGGTCTACGACCGTGACTCCATCAGCAGCCAGGCCACCACCATCGGCCAGCTGGAAACCGTCGGCCTGTCCTGGAAACTGATCGACAGCGAACTCGACGACCTCAAGCGCGTGACCCCGCAAGATATCCAGGCCGCTGCCCGCACCTACTTCACCCGCGAACGCCTGAGCGTTGCCCATGTACTGCCCGAGGAGTCCGCTCATGAGTGACCGCAGCGCACCCCGCTACACCCTGCTGGGCCTTGGCATCATCGTGCTGGTGGTGGCCATCGCCCTGCTGCTGGCCCGCCCGGCCCAGTCCGACAGCGCCAGCCAGCCCGCTACCGCGGCCCGCCCGGCCAACTCGCTGCAATCGCTGGCCGATCTGGACGGCAAGGCACCCAGCCGCCGTCAGTTGAACATCCAGCACTGGACCACCGCCGAAGGCACCCGCGTACTGTTCGTCGAAGCCCGTGAGCTGCCGATGTTCGACCTGCGCCTGACCTTCGCCGCCGGCAGCAGCCAGGACGGCACGACGCCAGGTGTAGCGACGCTGACCAACGCCATGCTCAACGAGGGTGTGGCCGGCAAGGACGTCACCGCCATCGCCGAAGGCTTCGAGGGCCTGGGCGCAGACTTCGGCAACGGCTCCTACCGCGACATGGCCGTGGCCTCGCTGCGCAGCCTCAGCGCCGCCGACAAGCGCGACCCGGCACTCAAGCTGTTCACCGAGGTAGTAGGCAAGCCGACCTTCCCCGATGACGCCCTCAAGCGCATCAGGAACCAGATGCTGGCCGGCTTCGAGTATGAAAAGCAGAACCCCGGCAAGATCGCCGCCAAGACCCTGTTCGCCAACCTGTACGGCAGCCACCCCTACGCTCACCCCAGCGACGGCACGGCCCAGACGGTCACCGCCATCACCCTCGATCAGCTGCGCGCCTTCCACGCCAAGGCCTATGCCGCCGGCAACGCGGTGATCGCGCTGGTCGGCGACCTCAGCCGCAGCGAAGCCGAGGCCATCGCCGCCCAGGTTTCCGCCGGCCTGCCCAAGGGCCCGGCCCTGGCCAAGCCCGAGCAGCCGGTTGAACCCAAGCCAGGCATGACCCACATCGACTTTGCGTCCAAGCAGACCCACCTGATGCTGGCCGAACTTGGCATCGACCGTAACGACCCGGACTGGCCCGCACTGTCGCTGGGCAACCAGATCCTCGGCGGCGGCGCCTTTGGTACCCGGCTGATGAGCGAAGTGCGCGAAAAGCGCGGCCTGACCTACGGGGTGTACTCGGTGTTCAGCCCGATGCAGGTACGCGGCCCGTTCATGATCAACCTGCAGACCCGTGCCGAGCTCAGCGAAGGCACGCTCAAGCTGGTCCAGGACCTGCTGGCCGACTACCTCAAGAGCGGCCCGACGCAACAGGAACTGGACGACGCCAAGCGCGAACTGGCCGGCAGCTTCCCGCTGTCCAATGCCAGCAACGCCAGTATCGTCGGCCAGTTGGGCGCGATCGGCTTCTACAACCTGCCGCTGAGCTGGCTGGAAGACTTCATGCAGCAGTCCCAGGCGCTGACCGTCGAACAGGTCAAGGCCGCCATGAACAAGCACCTGGCGGCGGACAAGCTGGTGATCGTCACCGTCGGCCCGAAGGTGGCACAGCAGCCGCTGCCGGCCCCCACTGACAAACCCGCCGAGCGACCGCTCGGCGTACCGGAGCATTAATGGCACGCCCCAACACCCCCGCGCGCAGCGCCCCTGGCGCCAGCAAAGGCCCCGGCCAGTTGCGCATCATTGCCGGCGAGTGGCGCAGCCGCCGCCTGGCCGTCCCCGAAGGCGACGGCCTGCGCCCCACCCCGGACCGCGTGCGCGAAACCCTGTTCAACTGGCTGGCGCCGTACATCGAGGGCGCCCGCGTGCTGGATGCCTTCACCGGCAGCGGCGCGCTGGTGCTCGAAGCCCTGTCCCGCGGTGCGCAAGACGCCGTGGCGCTGGACAGCAACCCGGCCGCCATCGCCAACCTCAAGCACAACCTCGAACTGCTGCGCTGCCCGCGCGGGCAAATCCTGCAAACCGACGCCCTGCGCTATCTGCAAGGCCCGGCCAAGCAGCAGTTCGACCTGGTGTTCCTCGACCCGCCCTTCCACCAGGACCTGCTGGCCAACACCTGCAACCTGCTGGAGCAGGGCCAGTGGCTGCGCGAGCAGGCGTGGATCTACACCGAAAGCGAGGCGGCGCCGTCAAGCCTGCCGATGCCCGGCAACTGGCGCCTGCACCGCGAGAAAAAGACTGGCCAGGTGCATTACGCGCTCTGGCAACGCAGCAAGATTTAAGTAACACCGCCCACCGGCAGAAGTGCCCGAAGCTGCTCCGCTCATCACTCGTGACGGAGCACTTCGAGCATGGCCCTCCCCCCGACAGTCAGCCTTTCTTCGCTGATCCCTGCAGCAAATCCGCCGCTGCAACATTTCGTTCTTGGCAATGGCTTGAACGTTTATCTGCAAGAAGACCCGCGCAGCCCCCTGGCCTGTGTCCAACTCTGCTATCACGTCGGCGCCAGCCACGACCCCTTGGGGCATACCAACCTGGCCCACCTGCTCGAACACATGCTGTTCGAGGGTAGCGCCAAGCTCGCACCCGGGCAGTTTTCGCGAGTCATCGGCCGACTGGGTGGCGTGGCCAATGCCTCGACCCAGGATGACGGCACCCTCTACGAAGTGACACTGCCGGCTGCGCGCCTGGAAGTCGCACTGGAGATCCTGGGTGACACCATGGCCAACGCCAGCCTCACAGCGGACGGCTTCGAGCGGGCCGTCAAGGCCATCAACGATGAACGCCGACTCAAATTCGACAACGACCCCGAACAACAGGCGTTCGAACACCATAAGCGCCTGGCCCACGGCAGCAGCCCCTACGCCGCGCCCAGTTTCGGTGATGTCGTGGACCTTCACTACATGAAGCCCGACACCGTACGTACCTGGTACCGCACCTGGTACCACCCCAACAATGCGACGCTGATAGTGGTTGGCAACGTCGACCGGGCGCGCTTGCAGGGCTGGGTCGAGCGCTACTTCGGCCCTTGGGGTGCGGCAGCTCTGCCTGAATTGCCCGTTCCGCAGCTGACGGTTGCCCACCAGACACGTGAGCAAGCCATCACACAGCCTGGGCTGCGCGATGGCCTTTATCTGTCCTTCAATGTACCGAGCCTTGCGACTGCCGAATCGACCACCACGGCAGCGGCCTTGATGCTGCTGCCGGAACTGTTGGCCAATGGTGCCGATTCGATGCTGTACGCCAGCCTGGTCCGTGATCGGCAAGTGCTCACAGTCATCGAAGCCTTCTATGACCACCTGACCCGCGCAGACACATTGCTGACGCTGTATGCCTACAGCAACCCCGACAAGGGCACGCCACAACAGGCCATCGAGCAGATACGGCACATCCTCGATGCAGTCCGACAGACGCCGCCCAGGGCTCAGACACTCGACGCACTCAAGTTCCGGCTGCTGACCGATCAGCTCAAGGCCAGGGATACAGCGCAAAAACAGGCCGAATCCATCGCTGCGTATGCCCTCAGCGGATTGAAGCCCGAGGTGCATGACCAGGTCCTGCAGGCACTGATCGCACTCACGGCTGAAGATATCCAGTTGGCCGCACAGCGGTTCCTGGCCGACGAGCGCATGGCGGTTACCCACATGCTCGCACCGCCGGGCACTGCAACCGAAGAAAGCGAACTCCCGTCATTGACCTGCGCGGATCTTGCCGGCCGTCTTGCAGCGGCTGATTTCTCCACGCTGCAGTCGGCTGCCAGCATCGACACCCGCCACCTGCTTGCTCCGGCCCAGTCAGTCCAAACCTGGAACACTGCCAATGGCAGCCGCGTGGCCTTCATCGCCAGGCAGGGCTCACCACTGTTCGAACTGCGCCTGCGCTTCAACGCTGGCGCTTGCCAGGACGGCGACACCCCGGGCCTTGCGGCGCTTACGCTGTATGCGCTCGATCAAGGCATCGAAAGCCTGGACGCCCAGGGCTTTGCAGCAAGGCTCAGCGGCATTGGCGCAAGCGTGCAACGAGACATCAGCCACGACCATGCGCGAATTGGCCTGAGCGCTCACTGCGCGGCGCCGTTGCGCGAAGCGGCGCTCGAACTGTTCACCGCGATGGTTGCCCGGCCAGCTCTGGAAGCAGCCGCATATTCCGGCATCCAGGCACGTGCGCTGCGGTACCTGCAGCGGCGCGAAAGCAGCCCCGCGCAACGCATCGACGTGGAGATGCTCAGCTGCCTGTTCCCGCAGCATGCCTATGGCCGCGACTACTCAGGCACCAGCGTCAGCGTCGCCGGTATCGACGTGGACAAGGTCAGGGCATTCCATCAACGCGCCTATACCGCCGCAAATCTGGAAATCACACTGGTGGGCGACCTGAGCCTGACAGAGGCCAGGCAAATGCTCGACACGCTGACCCAGGCACTGCCAGGCAACCACCCCGCGCTCCCGCCACCGCAACCCGCAATCCCACTGGACGAGGCCATCGCCGTCCACCTGGAGCAAACAGGCAGCAATTGCGAGGTGACCCTGGCCCTGCCCCTCGACGTGAAGCGCTCTGACGCCGAGTACACGGCCATGGTCGTGACCCACGAGCTACTCGGCGCCGGCTACGAGTCGCGCCTGGTTGCCGAACTGCGTGAGCGCCGCAACCTGACCTACAGTGTCGACAGCCATCTGCGCACTTACCGGGCGGCCACCTTCCTGTATATCAGTTGGGACATCGACCCCGCCTACCTTGATGCCTCTGTGGAGCTGGTGAAGCAGGTCATCCAGTGCTTCATCGAGCAGGGACCAAGCCAGGACGAGCTGGAACTTGCCATCAATCAGCTGGGAGGTGGCCTGCTCCGCTCATTTTCCGACAACAAGGCGCTGGCAAAGGAGCTGGCCGACCTTGGCGCCGATACGGTTACCGCAGACCACCATGCCGTCTACCTGCGACAGCTTGCCCAACTGACCCCAGCAGCCGTGCAGGCTGCGGCCAGGCGCTTGCTGGCCGTCGAGCGCTGCGTGTGCCTCAGCATCGGCCCGCGCACCGGGCAGAGAGCCCTGCCAGCCTTGACCGCAATCGACCAATAGCGCAATTACAGTGGCGGTGTTTCATGGCAATCTAGTCGGGCACATCACGAGTCGCCCAGCATGCCCAGCCTCACCGCCACGTTCCGCCCGGCCACCGGCCTGGCCAATCCGCACCTGCAGACCCTGTGGGGCCCGCTGTGGCGCAAGCTCCCCGAACTCCCCCGTGAACGCGAGCGCCTGTGGCTGGCCGACGGTGACTTCCTCGACCTCGACTGGCACGGCCCGCACCAGGCCGATGCGCCGCTGGTGCTGGTGCTGCATGGGCTGACCGGCTCTTCCAACTCGCCTTACGTCAAGGGCCTGCAGCAGGCGCTGCAAGCGCGCGGCTGGGCCAGCGTGGCGCTCAACTGGCGCGGCTGCTCGGGGGAACCCAACCTGCTGGCGCGCAGCTACCATTCCGGCGCCAGCGAAGACCTCGCCGAAACCATCCGCCACCTGCGAGCCCGCAGGCCCCTGGCACCGCTGTATGCGGTCGGTTACTCGCTGGGGGGCAATGTGCTGCTCAAGTATCTGGGAGAAAGCGGTTCGGCCAGCCAGCTGGAGGCGGCGGTGGCGGTATCGGTGCCGTTTCGCCTGGACCAGTGCGCCGATCGCATCGGCCTGGGGTTCTCCAAGGTCTACCAGGCACACTTCATGCGCGAGATGCTCGCTTACGTGCAGGACAAGCAGCGGCACTTTCGCGACAAGGGGCACCATCAAGGCCTGGCCGAGATCGAACGCCTGGGCTCGCTGCGCAACCTGCGTACCTTCTGGGATTTCGACGGCAAGGTGACCGCGCCACTCAACGGTTTCAACGATGCCCACGACTATTACCGGCGCGCCTCCAGCCGCTACTACCTGGGCGAAAACCGCACGCCGACGCTGATCATCCACTCCAGCGACGACCCGTTCGTGTTCGACCACAGCTTACCGAGCGCCAGCGAGCTGGCGCCGCAGACGCATTTCGAGCTGCACAGCCGCGGTGGGCATGTGGGGTTCGTCGACGGCAGCCTGCGCAACCCGGGGTACTACCTGGAGCGGCGGATTCCGCAGTGGCTGGTGGAAGGGAGATAAGACCTCATCGCGGGGCAAGCCCGCTCCCACGCAGTTTGGTGCTGGCGTGGGAGCGGGCTTGCCCCGCGATGAATGCATCAATCAATCGCCAGTCGCGACCCCACGCTGCGGATCATTGATCCACTCGCTCCACGACCCGGCATACAAGCGCCCCAGCGGGTACCCGGCCAGGGCCAGGGCGAACAGGTTGTGGCAGGCCGTCACCCCAGACCCGCAATAGGCCACCAGTTGCTCCGGCGAGCGCCCCTCCAGCTTCTGGGCAAATCGCTGCTTGAGCTGCTCGGCCGGCAGGAAGCGCCCGTCAGCACCAAGGTTATCGGTGAACGCCGCGCACTGGGCGCCCGGAATATGCCCGGCCACCGGGTCGATCGGCTCCACTTCGCCGCGAAAACGCGGCAAGGCGCGCGCATCGATCAGCGTGAGCGCAGGCTCGCCCAGACGCTTGAGCAGATGCCCGGCATCGATCAGCAGCTTCATGTCCGGCTCGCCGCTGAACTGGCCTTCACGCTTGACCGGCGGATCCAGGCTCAGCGGCAGATGCGCTGCGTGCCAGGCCTTGAGGCCGCCATCGAGCAGGTACACCGATTCGCGCTTGCCGAGCCAGGCCAGCAACCACCAGGCGCGGGCGGCGAACGCACCAGGGCCGTCGTCGTACAGCACCACCCGGCTGTCATCGTCCACACCCCACTCACGCAGGCGCTCGACCAGCCGCTGCGGATCCGGCAACGGGTGGCGGCCGGTGCGGCCCTTGACCACCGGCCCGCTCAGGTCACGCTCAAGGTCGGCGAAATGCGCCCCGGCGATATGCCCCTGGGCATAGCTGCGTTGGCCGTAATCGACATCTTCCAGGGCAAAGCGGCAGTCGAGGATCACCAGGCCGGGCGCGTCCAGTTGCTCGGCCAGCTGCTGCGGGGTGATCAATTGCGCAAGGGGCATGACAGTCTCCTGATGAAGGGCTCGAAGGCGCTGGTTCAGTGCTCCAGGGCCTGGTTGAACGGTACATGGAATTCGTCGCACAAGGTGTCCACAACGGCGCGCGAGCCGGGCGTGACGAAGCCCAACTCCAGCACCAGCACCTGATAGACGCCGCGCTTGAAGGCTTCTTCACCCAAGTGCGCGGAATGTTCGCGGGTGGTGCTGAGAAATCGCACCCACGAGGTCAACACGATCCAGGCATTGATGGTCAGCGATTCGATCTGCGCGGCATCCATGGCCAGGATGCCGGCCTCGACGAAGCCACGGTAGATCGCCTGGCCCTGCTGCAGGCAGCGCTGCGAAAAGCGCCGGTAGCGGGCGGCCAGATCCGGGTCGCTTTCGAGCAGGTGTTCAAGGTCACGATGCAGGAAGCGGTAGTTCCACATCGCCGCCAGCAGTGCCTTGAGGTAGAAGCGTTTGTCCTCAACCGTGGCGACGCGGCCCTGGGGCGGGCGCAGGAAACTGTCGACCAACTCTTCGTACTGGCTGAACAGCACGGCGATGATCGCCTGCTTGTTGGGGAAGTGGTAATACAGGTTGCCGGGCGATATCTCCATGTGCGCGGCAATGTGGTTGGTGCTGACGCTGCGCTCGCCCTGCTGGTTGAACAGCTCCAGGCTGTTCTGCACGATGCGTTCTCGGGTCTTCATGCGCGGGGCCATGCTCAGCTCCAGTCTCCGTGCGTTCAAATGATGGGGCATCTTACGGGCTATCGCCCCGTGGCGTCAGGGCACAGCAGCGCAAATGTCCGCTGATCTGGCAGATAAATCACTCACCCTGGCAGGAATTAGAGTATAGGCTCTACTCACTCTTTCCCACGGGTGCCTGCGCCATGACCTCGATCATCACCTCACCCCCTGTTACTTGCGACAGCACGCTCGAGGCGATGTTCGCCGACCAGCGCCAGGCATTCGCCGGCAACCCCATGCCACCGGCGGCACAGCGCCGGCAGTGGCTGAAAAGCCTGCGCGAAGCACTGCTACGTGAACAGGAGGCCCTGATCGCGGCCATCGACAGCGACTTTGCCGGGCGCAGCCGCGACGAGACCCTGCTCGCCGAGCTGATGCCCTCAGTGCAAGGCCTGCGCCATGCCGAACGCCACCTGCAACGCTGGATGCGCCCGTCGCGCCGGCGCGTCGGCCTGGCCTTCCAGCCCGCCAGCGCCAAAGTGCAGTACCAGCCGCTGGGCGTGGTGGGGATCATCGTGCCGTGGAACTACCCGCTGTTCCTTGCCATCGGGCCCCTGACCTGCGCCTTGGCGGCCGGCAACCGGGTCATGCTCAAGCTCAGCGAAGCCACGCCGGCCACAGGGTTGCTACTCAAGGCGCTGCTGGAACGGGTGTTCCCCAGCGACCTGGTCAGCGTGGTGCTGGGCGAGGTGGAAGTCGGCCAGGCCTTCGCCCGCCTGCCCTTCGACCACCTGCTGTTCACCGGCGCCACCAGCATCGGCCGGCAGGTGATGCTGGCGGCAGCGCACAACCTCACCCCGGTCACCCTCGAACTGGGCGGTAAATCGCCCGCCATCGTCTCGGCGGATGTACCGCTGGATACCGCCGCAGAGCGCATCGCCTTCGGCAAGACCCTCAACGCCGGGCAAACCTGTGTCGCCCCCGACTACGTGCTGGTGCCACGCGAACGCCTGGATGCCTTTGCCGATGCCTACCAACGCGCGGTGCACAGGCTCTACCCGCGCATCGCCGACAACCCCGACTACAGCGCGATCATCAACCCGCGCCAGCTTGAGCGCCTGGAGCGCCTGCTGGCCGATGCCCGCGCGCAAGGCGCGCAAGTGCGCGACCTCTACCCCGACGAACCGCGCCAGGGCCGCCGCCTGCCGCCGCACCTGGTGCTGGAGGTGAACGACAGCATGCAGGTGATGCAGGACGAGATCTTCGGGCCCTTGCTGCCGCTGGTGCCTTACGACCACCTGGACCAGGCGTTGGCCTACATCAACCAGCGCCCGCGCCCGTTGGCGCTGTACTACTTCGGTTACGACCGTGGCCAGCAAGCCCGGGTGCTGCGCGACACCCATTCCGGCGGCGTGTGCCTCAACGACACCCTGCTGCACGTGGCCCAGGACGACCTGCCATTCGGCGGTGTCGGCCCCTCCGGCATGGGGCACTACCACGGCCATGAAGGCTTCCAGACGTTCAGCAAAGCCAAAGGGGTACTGGCCAAGCAGCGCCTGAACGCTGCCCGGTTGATTTACCCGCCCTATGGCAAGGCCTTGCAGCGCCTGGTCTACAAACTGTTCATCCGTTGAGCGAGGAAGGCTGCGCATGCACCGTCGCGACCTGCTCAGGTTCAGCCTGGGCGCCAGCGTGTTCCTCGGCACCGCCAGCCTGATCGGCTGCTCGAAACAAGCGCCTTCAGCGGATTACCAGGTGCTGCGCGATGATGACCTGCCGCTGTTGCGGGCCCTGATCCCCGTGGTGCTGGCCGGCACCCAGGCCACTGAAACGCTGGTGCTGCACAGCCTCGACGGCAAGCTGGCGGCGCTGTCGCCGGCCATGCTCAAGCTCACCCGGCAGTTGTTCGACGTGCTCAGCCTGCCGCTGACCCGGGGGCCGCTGACCGGCATCTGGGGCAGTTGGAACGAGGCCAGCAACACTGCTGTGGAGGCCTTTCTCGCACGCTGGGGCGGTAGTTCGCTGAACCTGCTGCGCCAGGGGCATGCGTCGTTGCTGCAACTGTTGTCGATGGCTTGGTATGAGCGGCCGGAAGCCTGGGCTGCGTGTGGCTATCCGGGGCCACCGAAAATTTGAGCTTTACAAGGCTGCCGGTGCCGCTTCGCGGCCCCAGCAGCACCCAACACAACAACAAAGGCCACGCCATGCCCGTCCCCGACCCGTTTCGCCAAGGCCTCGAACGAGGCTGGATCACCCACGATGCCTCGCGCCTGGAGCAGGACCTGACCTTCGAAACCGACGTCGCCGTGATCGGCAGCGGCGCCGGCGGCGCCACCACGGCCGAGGCGCTGAGTGCCGCCGGCCTGAACGTGCTGCTGATCGAGGAAGGGCCACTGAAGACCAGCAGCGACTTCCGCCTGCTGGAGCACGAAGCCTACGCCGAGCTCTACCAGGAAGGCCTGGGCCGGCTGAGCAAAGAGGGCGCCATCACCATCCTTCAGGGCCGCGCGGTAGGCGGCACCACCCTGGTCAACTGGACCTCGAGCTTTCGCACCCCGCCGCAAACCCTGGAACACTGGGCCCGGGAGCACGCCGTCAAAGGCCTGGACAGCGCCACCCTGGCGCCCTGGTTCGAACGCATGGAGCAGCGCCTGGGCATCACCCCCTGGGCGCTGCCACCCAACGCCAACAACGACGTGCTGCGCCGCGGTTGCGAGGTACTTGGCCACCGCTGGGCGGTGATCCCGCGCAACGTGCGCGGCTGCTGGAACCTGGGTTACTGCGGCATGGGCTGCCCGGTCAATGCCAAGCAGTCGATGCTGGTTACCAGCATCCCGGCCCTGCTGGAAAAGGGCGGCACGCTGCTCTACCTGGCCCGCGCCGAGCGCTTCAGCCATGACGGCCAACGGATCGACCACCTGCTGTGCCAGGCCCTGGATGCCCGCGGCGTACACCCGACCGGCCGGCAGATCCAGGTGCGCGCCCGCCATTACGTGCTGGCCGGTGGCGGCATCAACAGCCCGGCCCTGCTGCTGCGCTCCGAGGCCCCCGACCCGCACCAGCGCCTGGGCAAGCGCACCTTCCTGCACCTGGTCAACTTCAGCGCCGCGCAGTTCGCCGACAGGATCGACCCGTACTATGGCGCGCCGCAGTCGATCTACAGCGACCAGTTCCAATGGCAGGGCGGCGTCGACGGGCCGATCGGCTACAAACTCGAGGTGCCGCCACTGCACCCGGCCCTGGCCAGCACCCTGCTCGGGGGCCATGGCCAGGACAACGCCCTGCGCATGGCCGAGCTGCCGCACACCCATGTGATGCTGGCGCTGCTGCGCGACGGTTTCCACCCGGACAGCCCGGGCGGCCAGGTGGAACTGCGCGGCGATGGCTCGCCGGTACTCGACTACCCCGTCACCGACTACCTGCGCGACGGGCTGCGCCGAGCCTGGCACAGCATGGCGCAGATCCAGTTCGCCGCCGGGGCCCGCCAGGTGATGCCCGTGCATGGCGATGCCCTCTACGTCGACAACCCCGCGCAAGCGGCCGCGATGATCGACGGCCTGCCCCTGGAACTGTTCCGCATGCGCCTGGGCAGCGCCCACGTCATGGGCGGCTGCGCCCTGGGTGAAGACCCGCGCCAGGCGGTATGCGACAGCCTGGGCCGGCATCATCAGCTGGAAAACCTGTCGATCCACGACGGCTCGCTGTTCCCCACCAGCATCGGCGCCAACCCGCAACTGTCGGTGTACGCCCTGGCTGCGCGGCTCAGCGAAGCACTGGTCGGGCGCCTGGCACAGGGGGCATGACAGGCCCTGCACGCCCTGTCTATAGTGCCATCAGCCGGCCGCGCGACTTGGCCGGGCGCAATCGCTGCGCTACCATCCGACTCCCCAACGCACTCCAGCCAGGATGACGCGATGAACCGAGTGTTGTACCCGGGTACTTTCGACCCCATTACCAAAGGCCATGGCGACCTGGTCGAGCGTGCCTCGCGGCTGTTCGATCACGTGATCATCGCCGTGGCCGCCAGCCCGAAGAAAAACCCACTGTTCCCGCTGGAGCAACGGGTGGAGCTGGCCCGCGAGGTCACCAAGCACCTGCCCAATGTCGAAGTCATCGGCTTCTCCTCGCTGCTGGCGCATTTCGCCAAGGAGCAGAACGCCAACGTGTTCCTGCGTGGCCTGCGCGCGGTCTCGGATTTCGAATACGAGTTCCAGCTGGCCAACATGAACCGCCAGCTGGCGCCGGACGTCGAGAGCCTGTTCCTCACGCCTTCCGAGCGTTATTCGTTCATTTCCTCGACGCTGGTCCGGGAAATCGCCGCGTTGGGCGGTGATATCACCAAGTTCGTTCACCCGGCGGTGGCCGACGCGCTGACCGAGCGCTTTCGCAAGTAACCTGTGTGCCCGGGGCGCGTCCCGCTGACGCGCCCGCGTGCACTGCGGGCGCGAATCCGGCACAATTGCGCCTATCGCATTGAAACATGCCCGGGCCCGACGCCCCGGCCGGAGTCCCCATGTCCCTGATCATCACCGACGATTGCATCAACTGCGACGTCTGCGAACCCGAGTGCCCGAACGCTGCCATCTCGCAAGGCGAGGAGATCTACGTGATCGACCCGAACCTGTGCACCCAGTGCGTTGGCCACTACGACGAGCCGCAATGCCAGCAAGTCTGCCCGGTCGACTGCATCCCGCTGGATGAAGCCCACCCGGAAACCGAAGACGAGCTGATGGCCAAATACCGCCGGATCACCGGCAAGGCCTGATGCCGTTCGTCGCCGCGATACGCCGCGCCGCGCTTGGCGCCGCCCTGGCGCTGCTGGCCACGGCAGCCCAGGCCGACGGCCCGAGCCGCGCCGCCATCGCCAGCCCGCATGCCGAAGCCACCGCCGCCGCCCGGCAGGTGCTCGAACAGGGCGGCAACGCCTTCGATGCCGCCGTGGCCATCGGTGCCGCACTGGCAGTGGTCGAGCCCTACGGCTCGGGCCTTGGCGGCGGTGGTTTCTTCCTGCTGCGCGAACAAGCGGCCACCCCACGCTACGCCTTCCTCGACGCCCGTGAGCGCGCACCTGCCGCCGCCCGCGCAGACATGTACCTCAAGGACGGCAAGGTCCAGCCCGGCCTGTCGATCAACGGCCCGCTGGCGGCGGCCATCCCCGGCCTGCCCCAGGCCCTGGCCGACCTCGCCGCCAGCCACGGCAACCTGCCGCTCAAGGACAGCCTGGCCCCGGCAATCCGCCTGGCCAACCAGGGCTTTGCCGTCGACCGCATCTACCGCGACCGTGCCACCATGCGCCTGGCGGCGCTGCGTGACGACCCCGAAAGCGCCCGGCTGTTCCTCAGCGCCAATGACGTACCGGCCCTGGGCACGGTGATCCGCCAGCCGGAGCTGGCCGCCACCCTGCAAACCCTCGCCGAGCATGGCCGCGACGGCTTCTACCGTGGCCCCACCGCGCAGCGCCTGGTCGATGGCGTACGTCAGGCCGGGGGCCTCTGGAGCCTCGAGGACCTGGCCGGTTACCACACCGCCTGGCGCGAGCCGCTGCGCTATCGACTGGCCGAACAGCGCGAACTGATCAGTAGCCCGCCGCCGTCCGCCGGCGGCGTGGCCCTGGCCCAGAGCCTGGCGATGCTCCAGCGCCTGCCCTGGCAGAGCGCCGAGCCGGTACAGCGCAGCCACTATGTGATCGAGGTGCTGCGCCGGGCGTATCGCGACCGTGGCCTGCTGGGCGACCCGGACTACGTCGCCAACCCCGTCAATCGCCTGCTGGCGCGCCACTACCTCACTGGCCTGGCCGACAGCATCGACGTGCGCCAGGCCACCCCCAGCAGCGCCCTGCCGCCGTCACCAGCCTGGCGGGAAGGCGACCACACCACCCACTTCGCGGTGATCGACGCCGACGGCAACGCGGTGTCCGCCACACTGTCGGTCAACCTGCCGTTCGGCGCGGCGTTCAGCGTGCCCGGCACGGGCGTGGTGCTGAACAACGAGATGGACGATTTCGCCGCCGACCCCAGCGGCAGCAACAGCTACGGCCTGGCTGGCAGCCAGGCCAATGCCGTGGCGGCGGGCAAGCGGCCGCTGTCGAGCATGAGCCCGACCTTCATCGAAAGCCCAAGCCAGTTCGCCAGCTTCGGCACGCCCGGCGGCAGCCGGATACCCAGCATGGTGCTGCTGTCGGTGCTGGGGTTCCTGGAAGGCCGACCGGTGGCCGAGTGGCCGGCGACGCCGCGCTACCACCACCAGTACCTGCCGGATGTGCTGGAGCATGAGCCGGGGACGTTCAGCGACGCACAAAAAGCCGAGCTGCAGGCGCGCGGGTATCGGTTGAAGGATGTGGGGCGTAACTACGGCAACCAGCAGGTGCTGTATTGGGACAAGGCTGGCGGGACTGTCGAGGCAGCCAGTGATCCCAGGGGTGTAGGGCAGGCGGCGGTAGTCGACTGATCCGGCCCTATCGCCGGCAAGCCGGCTCCCACAGAGGGTTACGCGGTAACCTGTGGGAGCTGGCTTGCCAGCGATAGGGCCGCGCAGCGGCCCCTCCAGAGGTCAGCGCTGGCATTTCGGGCAGAACACGCTCGCCCGCTGCCCCAGCTTCACTTCGCGCAACTCGGTGCCGCACACCTTGCACGGCTGCCCACCGCGCCCGTAAACGAACAACTCCTGCTGGAAATACCCCGGCTGCCCGTCACCACCGATAAAGTCGCGCAAGGTCGTGCCGCCTTGCTCGATCGCCGCCGCCAGCACCCGCTTGATCTCGATCGCCAGCCGCAGATAGCGCGCCCGGGAAATCCCGCCCGCCTCGCGGCGCGGGTCGATGCCGGCGGCGAACAACGCTTCGGTCGCATAGATGTTGCCCACCCCGACCACCACCGCGTTGTCCATGATGAACGGCTTGACCGCCATCGAGCGGCCACGGGAAAGCTGGAACAGCCGCTCGCCATCGAACAGGTCGGTCAAGGGCTCCGGGCCCAGGCGCAGCAGCAGTTCGTGATTGAGCGGGTCGAGGCTCCAGAGCATGGCGCCGAAGCGCCGTGGGTCGGTGTAGCGCAGCATCAGCCCCGACTCCAGCTCGATGTCCACATGCTCATGCTTGGCTGCCGGCAGGCCCAGTTCGACCAGGCGCAAGTTGCCCGACATGCCCAGGTGGCTGATCAGCGTGCCCACCTCGGCGTTGATCAACAAGTACTTGGCGCGGCGCTCGACGCTGACGATGCGCTGCCCCGACAGGCGCACGTCGAGGTCTTCCGGGATCGGCCAGCGCAGGCGCCGGTCACGCACCACCACACGGCTGACCCGCTGGCCCACCAGGTGCGGCGCAATACCGCGCCGGGTGGTTTCGACCTCTGGCAATTCCGGCATGGTTCAGCGCCCGCCCAGTTCGCGGATGTCCTGCTTGAGCTGCTCGAAGTCGTACTCCGACAGCCCGATGTATTCCAGCACCAGCGGGCCAACCATGTTCCACTCGTGGTCGACACTCTGATTGCCCAGCACACGGTACGAGGCGCAGATGTGCTCGGACATCTTCAGCACTGCCAGCAGGTTCTTCAGCTGGGTCTGGGCATTGCGCGAGGACTCGTCGCGGAACACCGCCAGGGCGTTGTGGTGGTTGGCGATGGCGGCGCTGATGTGCTCCGGCAGGCGCCACGACTTGGCGGTGAAGTAGCCGACCACCGAGTGGTTGGTGTTGAACACGCGGTTCTCGGTGTCCACCACGCGGACTTCGTCATTGGCCTTGGCGTAGGACTCTTCCAGCACTTCCATGTAGTTGGGGAAGCGCTTGTGCATCAACGGCACGCCGCAGTCGTGGAACAGGCCCAGGGTGTAGGCCTCGTCCGCCGCCTGGATACCGGTGCGCTTGGCCAGGGTAAGGCAGGTCATGGCCACGTCCTGGGCGGTGTCCCAGAACGGGTTGAGGGTGACGATGGTCTCGTCGCTCATCTCGCCCTTGATCGACTGGGCGTTGATCAGGTTGATGATCGAGCGGCTGCCCAGCAGGTTCACGGCGCGCTGGATCGAACCGATCTTGTTCGACAGGCCGAACTGCGCCGAATTGACCAGCTTGAGCAGGGCGCCGGCAAGGCCAGGGTCCTGGGAAATCAGCTTGGCAATGGTCTCCAGGTCCGGGTCGGGCATGTACTGCTCGAACTGCAGGTCGACCATGATCTGCGGCTGCGGCGGAATGGTGATGCCTTGCAAGGCTTGCTGGATCTGTTCGGCGGTAAGTTCCTGGGACATAAGTGCACACTCGCTGGGGACGGGGGATTCTAACCCTGTACGCCGGCAGGGCACCAATTAGTGGATCGTTGGGTTCAGGAATTTCTTTAGTCATTGCCTGCACGGGCCTCATCGCCGGCAAGCCGGCTCCCACTGTGGGAGCCGGCTTGCCGGCGATGAGGCCACCACTTGGTCGCGCCCAGCACCGAACCTGGAGCCGACACGGTATACTCCCGCTCTTTTTTCCCGGAGCGACGTCATGTCCCTGCCCAGCCTTCGTCTCAAAGCCAATGCCGACCGCCGCCTGCGCGCCGGCCACCTGTGGGTCTACAGCAATGAAGTCGACGTTGCCGCCACCCCGCTGCAGGGCCTGAAGGCCGGCCAGCAGGCCATCCTCGAAGCCGCCAACGGCAAGCCGCTGGGCGTGGTGGCCATGAGCCCGAACAACCTGATCTGCGCCCGCCTGCTGTCGCGCGACGCCAAGCTGCCGCTGGACAAGTCGCTGCTGGTGCACCGCCTGAACGTGGCCCTGTCGCTGCGCGAGCGGCTGTTCGACAAGCCGTGCTACCGCCTGGTCTACGGCGACTCCGACCTGCTGCCGGGCCTGGTGGTCGACCGTTTCTTCGACATCCTCGTGGTGCAACTGGCCTCGGCCACCATGGAAGCGCACAAGGACGAAGTGATCGCCGCCCTGATCCAGGTGCTCAAGCCCAGCGGCATCCTGTTCAAGAACGACTCCGCCGCCCGTGACGCCGAAGGCCTCGAGCGCTACGTCGACACCGTCTACGGCGAAGTGCCGGACTGGGTCGCCCTGGAAGAGAACGGCGTCAAGTTCGAAGCCCCGGTACGTGAAGGGCAGAAGACCGGCTGGTTCTACGACCACCGCATGAACCGCGCGCGCCTGGCGCCCTACGTCAAAGGCAAGCGCGTACTCGACCTGTTCAGCTACATCGGTGGCTGGGGCGTGCAGGCCGGCGCATTTGGCGCCAGCGAAGTGTTCTGCGTGGACGCCTCGGGCTTTGCCCTCGACGGCGTCGAGCGCAATGCCGCACTGAACGGCATCAGCGAGAAAGTGACCTGCATCGAAGGCGATGTATTCGAAGCCCTGCGCGAGCTCAAAGCCGCCGAAGAGCGCTTCGACGTAATCGTTGCCGACCCGCCCGCCTTCATCAAGCGCAAGAAAGACCTGAAGAACGGCGAGGCCGCCTACCGCCGCCTCAACGAACAGGCCATGCGCATGCTCAACAAGGACGGCATCCTGGTCAGCGCCTCGTGCTCGATGCACCTGCCCGAGGACGACCTGAACAACATCCTGCTGACCAGCGCCCGCCACCTGGACCGCAACCTGCAACTGCTCGAGCGCGGCGGCCAGGGCCCGGACCACCCGGTGCACCCGGCGATCAGCGAGACCCGCTACATCAAGAGCATTACCTGCCGGCTGCTGCCCAACAGCTGACGCCGCTTGGGGCTGACGCCTTGCGGCCCCATGAAGCTCGTCGTTTGTGGCCTCGCGCAATAGCCGAGGCCATATCCATGCTCGCCAACTGCTCGCCAGCCCCGCGTACCGAACTAGCATTTTTGCCAGTATCCAACGCCAGTCAACTGCCCTCCAATAGAGCCGTCAACTTCACTCTCTTATGAAGGGCAACGGTTATGGCCACTCATCAAAATAAGCTTCAGCCGGCAAGAATCAAGGAAGCAGACAGCGAAGGCGTCGTGTCCTTGGCTGCATTGCAAGTGGGCGTCACGGTCATCATTCCATGGTCTGAATTGTTTGAAATTGGCTATCGCTTTCACATTGTGCTAGGCGAATTCAGCGCCGGCATCGACGTGAAAAACCTTGGCAATGACATCGAGTGCTTCTTCCCTGCTGAAAAACTCATAGGAATGCATGGGCAGCGCGTCAAACTGTACTATCAGAGTCTCGAACTCCCCGTCGGTCCATCTGACGAGACGACCTACCAGTTCGAGGCCGCGCTGTACCATCCTGTCGTCGATGCTGTGATTGGCGGCTTGCTTCCCAGGGATGCCGTGGAAAACGGTTATACCATCAAGATCCCCGTTTTCCCCGGGATGGCAGTCTCCGACACCATCCGCCTGTTCCTGGCCTGCCCTCTGCTGGACGCGAGCAAAGTCATGGACATCCCTGTCAGTGACACAAGCAGCCCTATTGAAGTCCGTATTGGTAATGAGACATCCAGTCGCGCCGATGGAGGCAATGTCCATATCGTTTACCAAGTCGTGCGCGGTGGTGCTGTGCTTAACTCTCCGGCTATTCACTTCGAATGCCCGAAGCGCCTGGAGCCACCGATGCCTACACACGTTTTGAGCTATGGCAGGTACCCGACCGTAGTCATGGCCTTGGTCGAAGAGGGCGACGGGCAATACGAATTTTACACAACGCCCGGCGACCCGTTCGAACAAGGCGATGAAGCTTTTCTTCTGGCCTTTAAGCCGACCTCGAGTATCAGTGCTATCGCACAAGGCGCTATAGAGCAATCGACAGGTAAACTTAAGTTTCGTTTGCCGAAAGATACGCTTTTCTACTTGTTTAGTTACCGAGTGATCACACTGGTGCGCAGAGGCACGACTACTTACAGCTCCGGCATGACGAATGTGGAAATGCCGGTAAGCACGCCGCTCTAACGGACGCTCATCGACGCCATCTGGCGTCTTTTGGCAATCGGTCAACGCCCTGATCTTCTCTCTTGAAGTCGGCCTCACCAATTCGCACGGGTTCGTACTCAGCGCCCCAAGTCGTGGGTCGGGTGGTGATTGTTGGCGATGATGTTGGCAATCAACGACTCGCCCGGGAAGTCGGCCATGATGATGCCGACCGTCCTTTGCGTCGGCCCTGGGCCGTTCATGTCCTTGATATCGTCGCGGGCCAGGGTGTTGGTGCCCTCGAAGGATATCGAGCAGACCCGCATGGCACAGGTTGTCCGGGGAAAGAACGGGTACCAGTCGACTTCCCCCAGCGCGATCAGCCCGGTGGACAACCGCGCGGCATCCGTCCCCGGGCTGACATGGCCGCTGGCAACGAAGTAGGGAAACGAACCGACACTGCCCGACAGGTAGTTCACATAGAACGTATCCGGGCTGCCCGCGGCAGCCCGGTGCAGCTGGCGCCGGACCTTGAGGTACTTCTCGTGCAGGTCC
Organism: Pseudomonas oryziphila; assembly: GCF_003940825.1. Classification (NCBI taxonomy): domain Bacteria; kingdom Pseudomonadati; phylum Pseudomonadota; class Gammaproteobacteria; order Pseudomonadales; family Pseudomonadaceae; genus Pseudomonas; species Pseudomonas oryziphila. The sequence continues at coordinate 5,764,352 of NZ_CP034338.1, forward strand.
CAGTTGGTTTTCAGGGTTGAATCATCCTGGATGTCGAAACTGGCATAGTCGAGCCCTTGGTTGTTGAGCTCGGCGATATTGGACAGCACGACGAATTTCCCTCGCGCCTCGCCCAGCGTGACACCGGCACCCGGCGCCTTCAGGTAGATGGCCGAGAACTGCGCCATGTACTGCGCGAAGACCTGCGCCAGACTCAGGGTCACATTGCTGTCGGAGGTATGTTCCTGCTTGATGCGAAATAACACGGTTTCGCTGGGATTGGCCTCGAGAAAGCGTCGAATCGACTCAAGCGCGCTGCCGAACATCTTGTCGAGATAGACCGGGCCATGGTGCAAGGCCAATGCATCTCCCGTTTGCCGGATGCGTAGATCGAGCACACGGATGCCGTAGCGCAGCTGCTCGTCGAAATCGAGGGTCTGGGTGCTGACGATGTCCGTGACGATCGGAAACAGGCTGACATCGAAGGTCGCCGAATCGTGGGTGCCCGGAAGTGCCATTTCGCTCAGCCGCACATCGTCACGGATCATGCTCATCCACGCGTGCTTGTCGGTGAATGGATCGTGGGCATCGTGGGAGTAGGCATCGTCGAGGTGAGCGAAGGCCGAGCTGGCCAGGCAGCAGAGCAGCCCGGCAAGGCAGCGCAAAGGTCCCATGGGGTGTCCTCCCTGGACTATGAGTAGTGCGGCCACGCTATCAAGCAGGCGAACGACCAGGCGTTAGATAGTTACCCGGTGGCCTGACAGCATGGGACCGCGCTGCTACCCCTGTTACCGCCTGAAGTCCTGCATCAGCTCCTGCCCGTCGATGCTCAAGGTCTTGTAGCGCGGCGTGACCAGCTTCACCACCCCTTCGCGAATGCCCTTGACCACCCCATCCAGGTTGTCCATGTTGCCGCTCAGACTCCCCACCTCCTGCCATTCCCGGTTTTCCCAGGTGAGCACGAACAGGCGCGATGCATAAGTGTGCCGCGGAATCATCAACACTTCGTTGTGGCCGTCGCCATCCAGGTCGACCGCCCACAGGTAGCAGCCCTTACCGCCGCACTGGCTTTCGGCCAGGGTCGAGTCAGCCAAGGCTTCAGTGCTGGACTGCACCGGCCCCAGCCACTCCAGCTTTGGCCCGCGCTCCTCGGCCACTGCCGGGCGTCGCACTTCCTCCAGCGTCGCCAGCAGTTGCGCGCGCCCTGAAGCATCGAACAACTCATCTGTTTGCAGCCGTTTTTCAAGCTGCTCGAAGGCGTCACGCCCCGGCTGGCCCAAGTCGTGGTACAGGTTTCGCGCATCGAACTCGCTGACCGGCGTACGCCCACTGATCAGGCGCTCGACCTGGTTTTTCGCACTCAGCGCCTGTGGCGCGAGCAACGGCGTATAGAACAGCACCACCAGCGCCGCGCTGAACAGGGCGATCCACGGGTTGCTCACCCGCAGGCTGCTCAGCCAGCCCTGACGCGACGCCAGCACCGCCCAGGCCGCCGCCAGGCCGTGGGCCAGCATCACCCCCACCAGCAACAGCGCCATGATGCGCGACGGTGTCAGCCCGTACTGATCGATGCGCATCCAGCTGGCGTAAGCCGCCAGGCCCACCAGTACCGGCAGGCACAGCAGGCTGGCGTTTACCAGGCGTTTGAGCGCAACGGGATAGACGCTGCCCTGATGCCCCTCCTGGAACACACCATTGACCAGGAACAGGTTGATGATCGCCAGCATCAGCAACAGGGTCGTCGAATAGCCTGTGTCCCACACCGGCTGCAGCCCGGTGAACGGCAGCGTCAGGGTGAACAGCACGGTAATCAATGCACCGAGCGGCAACAGGAAGCGGCACAGGGTCAGCAGGATGCCACGCAGCAGGCCGATTACTTTTTCGTTCTCCCGGCCCATGCGCATTCCCAGGGAGAACACCACCGGCAGCACCAGCCAGAGGAACACCGGCGACTCCACCGCCTCCTTCACCTGCGGGATGCCCAGCATGCTGAACAGCAGCGCGCACAGCCACAGCAGCTGCCAGAACAGGCCGGTCAGCATCTGCGCCAGGAACAGGATGAACACATTGTTCCAGGCATGCCGGAACAGGTCTTCGTAGCGCAGCCGCAGCCCTTCGCCGGTCGGCCAGGCAAGGATGAACGCGGTGCCGATATAGCCCAGCACCACCGCCGCCAGGCACCAGGTCATCTGCAGCCAGCCGCTGGGCTCGGCGGCGAACACCCAGGCGCTGATCCCGCTGATCAACAAGGTCAGGCCCAGTACCAGCCAGCCCGTGCCGCGCTGGCGCACAGCGCTGCCGAGCAACTGCAGGTTGAGGCCCGCCACCGCCACAGCGACACAGACCGCGACCGACAGGCCGAAGCCGAGCACTTCACCGCGCCCCAGCACGGCGGCAAGCAATACCAGGCCCTGAAGCAGGCCGATGACAACGTAATACAACAACGAGCGAGCAGGCGCCGGCATGGCAAATCCTTTTGGCCAGAGGGGTATAAAGCGCGCCAGTCTACCGAACCCTGCGCAACCGATGCCAAAGGCTTTAACGTGCGGGCTGGGCCGACTGCCAATTATCACAACGGCATTCCCTCGCAGGCGCGGCGGTGTAGAATCGGGCCTATTCATCGCCAGTCATCCCCGGCGGGTTTATGAGCTCTGGTCGAGCCTGCGGCGATCCCGCGCGGTCTTCGGCCCCCATCCTTGCCAGCGGCAACCGGCCTTCGGCGTATCAGGACAAGAGAAGCTCACTCCCTATTTACGTGATGTGATTTAGCCGCCAGGAGCGCTCCATGCCTGATTACCGTTCCAAGACCTCCACCCACGGCCGCAACATGGCCGGCGCCCGCGCCCTGTGGCGCGCCACCGGGATGAAGGACGACGATTTCAAGAAACCGATCATCGCCATCGCCAACTCGTTCACCCAGTTCGTCCCAGGGCACGTGCACCTGAAGGACCTGGGCCAGCTGGTCGCCCGCGAGATCGAACGCGCCGGTGGCGTGGCCAAAGAGTTCAACACCATCGCTGTCGATGACGGCATCGCCATGGGCCACGACGGCATGCTGTACTCGCTGCCCAGCCGCGAGATCATCGCCGACGCCGTCGAGTACATGGTCAACGCCCACTGCGCCGACGCCATCGTCTGCATCTCCAACTGCGACAAGATCACCCCCGGCATGCTGATGGCCGCCCTGCGCCTGAACATCCCGGTGATCTTCGTCTCCGGCGGCCCGATGGAAGCCGGCAAGACCAAGCTGGCCAGCCACGGCCTGGACCTGGTCGACGCCATGGTCATCGCCGCCGACTCCAGCGCCTCCGACGAGAAAGTCGCCGAGTACGAGCGCAGCGCCTGCCCGACCTGCGGTTCGTGCTCCGGCATGTTCACCGCCAACTCGATGAACTGCCTGACCGAAGCCCTGGGTCTCGCCCTGCCGGGCAACGGCTCGACCCTGGCCACCCACTCGGACCGCGAGCAGCTGTTCCTCACCGCTGGCCGCACCATCGTCGAACTGTGCAAACGCTACTACGGCGACAACGACACCTCGGTCCTGCCGCGCAGCATCGCCAACTTCAAGGCGTTCGAGAACGCCATGATGCTCGACATCGCCATGGGCGGTTCGACCAACACCATCCTGCACCTGCTGGCCGCGGCCCAGGAAGGCGAGGTGGACTTCGACCTGCGCGACATCGATCGCCTGTCGCGCAAGGTGCCGCAGCTGTGCAAGGTGGCGCCGAACATCCAGAAGTACCACATGGAAGACGTGCACCGCGCCGGCGGCATCTTCAGCATCCTCGGCTCGCTGGCCCGTGGCGGCCTGCTGCACACCGACCTGCCGACCGTGCACAGCGCCAGCATGGAAGAAGCCATCGCCAAGTGGGACATCACCCAGACCGATGACGAAGCCGTGCACACCTTCTTCAAGGCAGGCCCGGCCGGCATCCCGACGCAGACCGCTTTCAGCCAGTCGACCCGTTGGGAAACCCTCGACGACGACCGCGAAAACGGCTGCATCCGCAGCTTCGAGCACGCCTACTCGCAAGAAGGCGGCCTGGCCGTGCTGTACGGCAACATCGCCCTGGACGGCTGCGTGGTGAAGACCGCCGGCGTGGATGAGTCGATCCATGTGTTCGAAGGCAACGCGAAGATCTTCGAAAGCCAGGACAGCGCCGTGCGCGGCATCCTTGCCGACGAAGTGCAGGCCGGTGACATCGTCATCATCCGCTACGAAGGCCCGAAAGGCGGCCCGGGCATGCAAGAGATGCTCTACCCGACCTCGTACCTGAAATCCAAAGGCCTGGGCAAAGCCTGCGCCCTGCTTACCGACGGCCGCTTCTCTGGCGGCACTTCGGGCCTGTCGATCGGCCACGCCTCGCCGGAAGCCGCCGCAGGCGGTGCCATCGGCCTGGTGCGCGACGGCGACAAAGTGCTGATCGACATCCCCAACCGTTCGATCAACCTGCTGGTCAGCGACGAAGAGCTGGCCGCGCGTCGCGTCGAGCAGGACAAGAAAGGCTGGAAGCCGGCCGAAGTACGCCCACGCAAGGTGACCACCGCGCTGAAGGCCTACGCCCTGCTGGCCACCAGTGCCGACAAGGGTGCGGTGCGTAACAAGGCGATGCTTGAAGGGCTGTGAGGCTTTGATGGCATAAAAAACCGGCGCCTGGTGCGCCGGTTTTTTATGCCTGTTACTGAATCTGCTCCGGCGTCACGATCACCCAGTTCTTGTCCGCCGTCACCGGCAGCCCCTCCTTGGCCTGGGCCGCCGCATGCTTGGCGATCATGCCGTTCAACTGGTCCATGTACTTGGCCTTGCGGTTGATCCACAGGTGGATGCCGCCCTTGCTCACATCGACGCTGTGGAACTGCATGTAGCCATCGCTGGTCGGCGTGTCGCCACCCACCAGCACCGGTTTCTTCCATTCGTCGATATAAGTCAGGATCGCTGCCTGCTTGCCGGCCATCCAGGTCGCCGGGGTCCACAGGTACGGAGTCAGTTCCAGGCCTTCGTTGGCCTTGGGGTCATAGTGCCCGGCGCTGATCTGCTTGCGCGCGGTGGTCAGCTGGCCCGTGGCGCGGTCCTTGAGCAGCAGGCTGACGCCGATCACGTTCTCGGGTTTGACGTTGTAGCCGTACTTGGGATCGGCGGCGACCATGCGCACCAGCTCTTCCGACGCCGCCGAGATCACGTACACCTCGATGCCGTTCTCCATCAGCTTGTTGTACAGCTCGGCCTGGCCAGTGAAGACCTTGGGCGGCTGCACCTCGATGTTCTTGACCTGATCCCCTTCGTAATAGGTGCTGGGGATCGGCTTGCCCGAGGCCATCAACGCGTCGACCTGCTGCTTCAGCTCCTTGAGGGTGAAGCCCGAGAACACCTGGGCCACCCACGGGTAGCAGACCATGTCGTCGATTTCGCACAGGCGGTAGTAGTAGCTGAACAGGCTCTCCTTGTGCTCGGCGGTGTCCTTGAACGGGATCAGCTTGAGCGAGGGGTCGAGCTTGTCGCGGGTCAGCAGGCCCTTGTTCTCCATGTACGGCAACAGCGACTCTTCGAGGTCGAAGCGGTAGCTGGTGTTGTCCATGTCGAACACCGCGTAGTTACCCTTGTTGGCATTGGCGGCGATCATCGCGTCCAGCTTGCTGGCCGCCTCGGCGGGCCAGTGCTTGAGCTCGGTGGCCGCCCAGCTGCTGGCACTGAGCAACAGGGCCAACCCGCCGGCGAGCAGTTTCGGCGCAGACATCATGTGCAGTTCTCCCAAAGACGTGGCCGCTCAACCCTAGACCCGTTTTGTGACACCCGGACATTCGCGACCGACCCCGACGCAGCCACAAACGCCATGCGGATTGCCAATAACGACATGGCGTTATTCCATAAACGACTATGCAAATTCCTTTTGGGTATAAATTCGTTTGTTTTCAGGCTGTTAGCATTTCCGTTCGCAATCGCTCATCAGAGGCGATGCCTCTTCTGCTTTTTCTGGAGCTTCAATGAACCTGCCGCTGTCTCTCAACCTGCTGGCGTTCCTGGCCCTGCTGCTGGGCCTGGCGCAAACCCGCCGCACCGACTGGAGCCTGGCCAAGAAGGTACTGCTGGGCCTGGCCCTGGGCGTGGGCTTCGGCCTGGCCCTGCACACGGTCTATGGCGCCGGCCACCCGGTACTGAAAGCCACCATTGCCTGGCTCGACCTGGTCGGCAACGGCTATGTCGGGCTGCTGCAGATGATCGTCATGCCGCTGATCTTCGCCTCGATCCTCAGCGCCGTGGCCCGCCTGCACAATGCATCGAGCCTGGGTCGCATCAGCGTGCTGAGCATCGGCACCCTGCTGCTGACCACCGCCATCGCCGCGCTGATCGGCATCGTCCTGACCAACCTGTTCGGCCTCAGCGCCGAGGGCCTGGTGGCCGGCGTGCAGGAAAGCGCGCGGCTGCAGGCGATCCACAGCGACTACGCGGGCAAGGTTGCCGACCTCAACATTCCGCAGCTGCTGCTGTCGTTTGTCCCCACCAACCCGGTGGCCGACCTGGCGCGGGCCAAGCCGACCTCGATCATCAGCGTGGTGATCTTCGCCGTGTTCCTGGGCCTGGCCGCCTTGCAACTGATCAAGGACGACAAGGACAAAGGCGAACGCGCGCTGTCGGCCATCGACGTGCTGCAAGCCTGGGTGATGCGCCTGGTGCGCCTGGTGATGAAGCTCACCCCCTATGGCGTGCTGGCGCTGATGACCAAGGTGGTGGCCAGCTCCAACCTCGACGACATCCTCAAGCTGGGCAGCTTCGTGGTGGTCTCGTACATCGGCCTGGGCCTGATGTTCGTGGTGCACGGGGTGATCCTGGCGCTGACCGGCGTCAGCCCGTTGCGCTTCTTCCGCAAAGTGTGGCCGGTACTGACCTTCGCCTTCACCAGCCGCTCCAGCGCCGCCAGCATCCCGCTGAACATCGAGGCGCAAACCCAGCGCCTGGGCGTGCCGCAGTCGATCGCCAGCTTCAGCGCCTCGTTCGGCACCACCATCGGCCAGAACGGCTGCGCCGGCCTGTACCCGGCGATGCTCGCGGTGATGGTCGCCCCGGCGGTGGGCATCGACACCTTCGACCCGCTGTGGATCGCCACCCTGGTGGCCATCGTCACCCTGAGCTCGGCCGGTGTGGCCGGCGTGGGTGGCGGTGCGACTTTCGCCGCGCTGATCGTGCTGCCGGCCATGGGCCTGCCGGTGGAGTTGGTGGCACTGCTGATCTCGGTGGAGCCGCTGATCGACATGGGCCGCACGGCCTTGAACGTGAGTGGCTCGATGACCGCGGGCGTGGTGACCAGCCAGTTGCTCAAGCAGACCGACCAGCAGGTGCTGGGCGGCGATGAGCATGCCGAGCTGAGTCACAGCTGATATCGCCGGGGGCGCTTTGCGCCCCTTTCGCTGGCAAGCCAGCTCCCACAGGGCCATGCATATTCCTGTGGGAGCCGGCTTGCCGGCGATAGAGGTGCTGGGCGGGGATGAGCATGCCGAGCTGAGTCACAGCTGACATCGCCGGGGGCGCTTTGCGCCCCTTTCGCTGGCAAGCCAGCTCCCACAGGGCCATGCATTTTCCTGTGGGAGCCGGCTTGCCGGCGATAGGGCCGCGCAGCAGCCCCAGGCTTCAAGTCAGTAACTGGCCCGCAAGGTCAACGTCAGGTTGCGCGGCTCGCCATAGAAGTTCGACCCCCAGGCACTGTCCACCCGCTCGTAATACTTGCGGTCGAACAGGTTGTTGGCCGTGAGCGTGGACGACAGGTGCTTGTTGAAGCGATACCCCAGCTGCGCCGTGGCCACGCTGTAACCGCCTTGGACGAAGTCCACGTCACGCTTGTAATAGGTCTGGCTGACCGCCCGCACACCGCCACCCACGCTGAAGCCGTCCAACGGACCATCCTTGAACTCGTAACGCGTCCACAGGTTGAAGTTGTGCTTGGGGGTGATGCTGATGCCCTGGTAGTTCTCCTCGTTCATCGACTTGAGCATGGTGAAGGCGTAGCCGGTGCTGATGCTCCAGTTGTCGGTCAGGTTGCCGGACAGCTCGGTTTCCCAACCCTGGCTACGGACCCTGCCCTGCGCCTCGAAGTAGGTGCTGCGCTCCACCGCCTGCGCACGGTTCTCGTCATAGATGCGGAACAACGCCACGCTGCCGTTCAGGCGGCCATCGAGAAACTCACGCTTGAGCCCCAGCTCGTACTGTTCGCCCTCGCGCGGGTCGATCGGCTTGCCGCTGGCGTCCACGTCGGTCTGTGGCTTGAACACGCTGGTGTAGCTGGCGTAGGCCGAAAGCTCAGGGGTGAGCTTGGCCACCAGCGCCGCGTACGGGATCACCTTGCGGTCGATGTTGGTCTCGGTGTTGGTGAAGTTGTCGAAGAAGGCATTGGCGTTACGCCCTTCGCTCTCGAACCAGGTCACCCGGCTGCCGAGGATCACGTCCAGCCAGTCGGTGGCGCTGATCTTGGTGCGCCCATAGACACCGTACTGCTGCGACTTGACCCAGTTGCCGTTGACCATCTCGTAGTTGCGCTTGGGGATGTTGATACTGCCCGGGTCGTACACATTGATGTCGAAGTACTCCTGGCCGCCGTAGGTGAAGTCCTTGTCCAAGTGCTGGTATTCGGCGCCCACGGTGAGTTCGTGGCTGCGCCCGAACGCCTCCACCGGCAAGGTCACGAAGCTGTCCAGGCCGAGGGTCTTGATGTGGGTGTAGTAGGCGTAGGCCACTGCGGAGCTGGCGCCGGTCGCCCTGTCCACCGCGCCATCGGTCCAGGTGAAGTTGCGGGTCGGGGTCTCGGCATCGCGGTAGGTCAGCGAGGTCTTGAACTGGCCGCCATCGTCCAGCGCGTGGTCCACCTCGAAGAAGCCCTCCCAAACGCGTTCGTCCAGCTCGTTCCACTTGGCGTCGACGAAGCTTGAGCGATTCACATCAAGCAGCTTTCCGTCGGCATAGGCCGGCAGGCCGAACGCCGGCGTCGAGTTGTTGCGCTGATAGGCACCACCCAGGGACAGCGTGGTGGCCGGGGTCACGTCGTATTCCAGGCGGCCATAGACCATGGGCCGCTCGTTCTGCGCATGGTCGACGAACGACTGGTTGTTCTCGTAGGCGGTCACGAAACGCCCGCGCAGGCTGCCGTCGCTGTTCAGCGGGCCGGTGATATCGACGGTGGAGTGGTAGCGGTCCCAGCTGCCAGCCGACAACTCGCCGCTCAGGCCGAAGGTGCCGAGCGCACGCTTGCGCACCAGGTTGATGGTGCCGCCCGGCTCCCCTGCGCCCTGGTACAGGCCGGAAGGGCCGCGCAGTACCTCGACCCGGTCGAACATCGCCAGGTCGAAGCTGGTGGCCATGTCGCCCTGCCCGGTCAGTTGCGAAACGCCGTCCACCTGCACCTGGTCGACCAGGAAGCCGCGCATGTACACATCGTTGAGGTTGGAGCCGCTGTTGTAGCTCTTGATCGTCGCCCCGGTCACCTGGCGCATGGCGTCCTGCAGGCTGTTCATGTTCTGGTCGTTCAGGCGTTGGCGGGTAACCACCGAGACCGACTGGGGGATGTCCTTGAGTTTCTGCTCACCCTTGCCGATGGTCAGCGCGCCGGTGGTGTAGGAGCCGCTACCCTCGGTGGTGGCCCCCAGCGCGCTGCTGTCGATCTTGACTGCGCCCAGTTGCATCGAGGTGTCGCCTGCCGCGCGCTGGCGCTCCAGGGTGACGCTGTCGGCGTCGATCACGCTGGCGCTCAGCCCGGTGCCTTGCAGCAGCCTGGCCAGCGCCTGGTCCTGTGGATAACTGCCATTCAGGCCCGACGAACGCAGGCCCTGGGTGAACTCGCCCGGCACCAGCACCTGCACCCGGGTGACTGCACTGAAGGCCGCCAGCGCCGAGTCCAGCGACTGCGCCGGGATCTCGAAACGGTAAACCTGTGCCTGCGCTGCGGCCTGCGCCTGCAGCGGCGCGGCCAGGGCTGCGCTGCCCAGCGCGATGGCCAGGCCGAGCACGGTCCGAGTGGCGGTAATCTTCATCAGTGGAGCTCCCCGAAATCGTCCAAGTCATTGAATGGCGCTGCACTATCTGAGAGTGCTTATTATTTGCGCCTGCTCATTCAAGGACGACGGACTTGCGGGAATCCCCGAAACTTTTTTCAACCCTCGCGCAGAATGCGCAGGTAAGGGGTGTATTGCTCGGCGTGGACACCCAGGGTGTGGGTCAGGGCCCTGAGCACGGCTTCCGGCTTGTCGATCTCGAACACCCCGGACACCTTGCGCTGGCGCAGGGCATCGCCCAGCACCAGGGTCTGGCCCGGCCAATAGCGGTTCAGTTCGGCCACCACTTCAGCCAGGGGCTGCTGGCTGAACACCAGTTGCCGTTGCCGCCAGGCGAACGCCCGGCCCGGCTCGAACGGGTGAATGGCCCCCGGCCCATTGGCCGCGTATTCCACCGCCTGCCCCGGCACCAGGAACACCCCGGGGCTTTCCCCCGCACGCACCTGCACCTTGCCCTGGGCCAATTGCACACGGGTCTGTTCGCCTTCGAGGGCGACACTGAATTGCGTGCCGACCACCTTCACCCAGCCGTCGCCGGCACGCACCACAAAAGGCCGGTCGGGGTCACGGGCCACCTCGAACCAGGCCTCGCCACGCAACAGGTGCACACGCCGCTCGCCATGGGCCAGCTCCACCTGGAGCGCGCTGTCGGTGTTCAACTGGATACGCGAGCCATCGGCCAGCTGCACACTGCGCGACTCGCCGGTGGCGGTGGCGTAGTCGGCGCGCCAGCGGTCCAGCCAGGGCGTCTGGCTGAGCAGCAGCCCCAGTGTCAGTACGGCGGCGGCAGCACTTGCCACCCTGGGCCAGGCACGCCGTGGCGCTGTGCGCCATTGCCCGCGCTGCTGCTCGCGCACGCGCCTGGCCGGGGCCTGCAGGGCGCCCAGCAAGGCGATCACCTCGGCCCAGGCCTGGGCCTGCTCCGGCCCCTGCAGGTGCCAGTCGGCAAACGCCTGCCGTTCGGCCGCGGTGACATCCTCGGCTTGCAGGCGGTAATACCAGGCGGTGGCTTCGGCGAACAGTTGCTCGCTGTCGGGCATGTCGCTCATGGGGGCAATCGTGCTCTCGGGATCTTGGCTCATGGGCGTTGCCTCCCCCGGTCACCGGCCAACTGCGCCTTGATGAAGGCACGGCAGTCGAGCAGCGCCTTGCGCAACTGGTACTCGACGCTGCGTGGCGTGGTGTTCATGCGCTCGCCGATTTCGCGGTAGGTGCAACCGTCGACATGATAGAGCAGGAAGATATGCCGGGTCGCCTCAGGCAAGGCCTGGATGGCGGCCTGCATCAAGGCTTGCTCCTGCTGTGCGGCCAACTGGTCTTCGGCAGCGGGGGCTTCGCTGGCCAGCTCCTCGCTCGGCTCGCCGGCGTCCAGGCGCTCACGGCGAATGGCCTGGCGCTGGTGGTCGCGCACCAGGTTGCTGGCGATGGTGAACAGAAAAGCCGAAAGGTTGTCGATCTGCTTGTCGGCAGGCAGCCGCGCCAACCGCAGGAAGGACTCCTGGGTCAGGTCGGCGGCCACCTGCGCATTGCCGGTGCGCCGTGCCACGAAGGCCTCAAGGGCCTTCTTGTGCTCGGTGAACAGCCGGGCGATCTGCTTGTTCCATGAAGACACGGCGCATCCTGGCTCTAGGTCTCAAGAGGTGCGCACGCTAGCAGAAGATGAGATGGATTCGCAATTGCTGCTGATCAGCGTTTATCCCAGACCTCGAAATGGTAGGCCGGGCCATCGCCCTCGGCGGCCTGGGCCTGGCTCGATGCCAGCTGCCACTGCGCCGGGTCGTACTCGGGGAACCAGGCATCGCCCTGGGGCGACAGCTCGACCCGGGTCAGGTACATGCGGCTCACCAGCCCTTTTTCCAGCGCCTGGCCGTAAAGCTGCGCGCCGCCGATCAGCATCAGCTCCTCGACGCCCTGCTCCCGAGCCCACTGCTCGGCGCGTACCAGCGCGGCTTCCAGCGACGCGAACACCTCGGCACCGGCCAGTTGCAACCCAGGCTGGCGGCTGACCACGATGTTCAACCGCCCCGGCAACGGCCGGCCCAGCGAATCCCAGGTCTTGCGCCCCATGATGATCGGCTTGCCCAGGGTGGTGGCCTTGAAGTACTTGAAGTCCCCCGGCAGGTGCCAGGGCATGGTGTTGTCGATGCCGATCACACGGTTCTCGGCGAGGGCCGCGATCAGGCTGAGGGGGAGTGAGGTAGTCATGGCGGCGAGGATAGCACCGGGCACGTGGGTTATGCTTGCGCCCTGACCTGTGCAATGGACGAGCTTGTGACTGCACTGACTGAACTGGACAAACACTGGCTCACCGAAGCGGTGCGCCTGCGCGAAGAACACGCCGGCCCCCTGGAGGACCAGGAAGCCAACCGCCGCGCCCGCCAGCAGGGTGGCGACCTGGCCACCCGTATCGCAACCCGCGCCCTGTGGCTGGCCGAGCGTGACGGCATGGCCGAGGCGCTGCGCCACTGGAAGCAAGGCGCCCGCCTGGCCTTGATGGCGCTGATGGTGCTGGCCGTGTTCAGCGGCGCCGGCCTGGGCCTGGCGGCGCTGGGGGACGGCCTGCGCCCGGTGAACGTGTTCTGGGCCCTGGGCAGCCTGCTCGGCCTCAACCTGGTGTTGCTGGCCGGTTGGGCCATCGGCTTTTGCTGCGCCGGCGAACAGGGTGCAACGCTGGGCCGCCTGTGGTTGTGGCTGAGCGAACGCCTGGCCCGTGATGCCAAGGCCGCGCAACTGGCCCCGGCGCTGCTGGTGCTGTTGCAGCGCCAGCGCCTGAACCGTTGGCTGCTCGGTGCCCTGGTGCATGGCCTGTGGCTGTTGGCGATGCTGGCGGCGCTGGGCATGTTGCTGGCGTTGCTGGCGACCCGACGCTACGGCTTCGTCTGGGAAACCACGCTGCTCGCCGCCGAACCCTTCATCGCCCTCACCCACGCCCTCGGCGCCCTGCCCTCGTTGCTGGGCTTCGCCGTGCCGGACGAAGCGATGATCCGCGCCAGCGGCGACACCCTGCCGGCCCTCGACCTGGCGCGCCAGGCCTGGGCCAGCTGGCTACTCGGCGTGGTGCTGGTGTACGGCCTGTTGCCGCGCCTGGTGCTGGCCGCGCTGTGCCTGTGGCGCTGGCGCCAGGGCCGCGGGCGGCTGACCCTGGACCTCAACCTGCCCGGCTATGCGCAGTTGCGTGAAGCGCTGATGCCACGCAGCGAGCGGATCGGCGTACAGGACGCGGCCCCAGAAGCGCTCCCGCAGTTCGAGGCCGGGCAACTGGACAGCGGCAGCAGCGGCGCCCTGCTGGTGGGCCTGGAGCTGGACGATCAGCAGCCCTGGCCACCGGTTCTGCCGCAAGGCGTCACCAACGCCGGCGTGCTCGACAGCCGCGAATCGCGCAACAAACTGCTCGAACAGCTTGGCCGCTTCCCCCCGGCGCGCCTGGCCATCGCCTGTGACCCGCGCCGTTCACCGGACCGTGGCAGCCTGGCGCTGCTCGCGGAGCTGGCGCGCAATGCCGGCGCCACGCGCATCTGGCTGCTCCAGCCACAACCCGGCCAGGCGCTGGACGCCGCGCGCCTGGGCGACTGGCACGACGCCCTCGACCGCCTGGGCCTGCCCCACGCCGACACCTCGCCGCTGACCTGGCTGGAGCATGGCCATGACTGAGCCCCTGAAACTGGCCGTGGTCGGCCACACCAACGTCGGCAAGACCTCGCTGCTGCGCACCCTCACCCGCGATGTCGGCTTTGGCGAGGTCTCGCACCGCCCCAGCACCACCCGCCATGTCGAAGGCGCGCGCCTGTCGGTGGACGGCGAGCCGCTGCTGGAGCTGTACGACACCCCCGGCCTGGAAGACGCCATCGCCCTGCTCGACTACCTCGAACGCCTCGAGCGACCGGGCGAGCGGCTGGACGGCCCGGCCCGGCTGGAGCGTTTCCTCCAGGGCAGCGAGGCGCGCCAGCGCTTTGAACAGGAAGCCAAGGTGCTGCGCCAGTTGCTGGCGAGCAACGCCGGGCTGTATGTGATCGACGCCCGCGAACCGGTGCTGGCCAAGTACCGCGACGAGCTTGAGGTGCTGGCCGGTTGCGGCAAGCCACTGCTACCGGTGCTCAACTTCGTCGCCAGCCACCAGCACCGCGAGCCGGAATGGCGCGAAGCCCTGGCGCGGCTGGGCCTGCACGCGCTGGTGCGGTTTGACAGCGTGGCCCCGCCGGAAGACGGCGAACGGCGCCTCTACGAAAGCCTCGCCCTGTTGCTGGAAGACGCCCGCCCGGCCCTGCAGCGGCTGATCGACGACCAGCAGGCGCAGCGCCTGGCCCGCCAGCACAGCGGCAAACGCCTGATCGCCGAATTGCTGCTCGATTGCGCCGCCTGCCGGCGCAGTGTCGAGCCCGCCGACGAAGCCCATGCCATCGAGGCCCTGCGCCGGGACGTACGCCAGCGCGAGCAGCGCTGTGTCGAGGCGCTGCTCAAGCTCTATGCCTTCCGCCGCGAAGATGCCGATGCCGGTGACCTGCCTTTGCTGGATGGCCGCTGGGGCGATGACCTGTTCAACCCGGAAACCTTGAAGTTGCTGGGCGTGCGCCTGGGCAGTGGGGTGGCGGCAGGTGCCGCGGCCGGTGCCGGCGTCGATCTGCTGGTCGGCGGCCTGACCCTGGGCGCCGCGGCGCTGGCCGGGGCCATTGCCGGCGGCGCGCTGCAAACGGCGCGCAACTATGGCGCGCGGTTGATGGGCAAGCTCAAGGGCCAGCGGGAATTGACGGTGGATGACACCGTGCTGCGCCTGCTGGCGCTGCGTCAGCAGCAGTTGATGGTGGCGCTGGAGCGCCGCGGGCATGCGGCGCAGGACAGCATTCGCCTGGGCGCACTGGACGAGAAGGCCTGGCGCGAAGGCAAGCTGCCCGAGGCGCTGAGCAAGGCGCGGGCGCATCCGCAGTGGTCGACGCTCAATCCGGGGGGCAAGGTGAATCAGGCGGAGCGACAGGAGCAACTGGAGGCGTTGGTTTTGCAGATCTGAGTCAGCAGGTTCGGCCTCTTCGCGGGTAAACCCGCTCCCACAGGTCATGTGCAGGCCCTGTGGGAGCGGGTTTACCCGCGAAGAGGCCGGTGCAGGCCATCAAAGTCTCAGAGCAATGCCAGGGCCTTCTGCTTCAGCACCATCAGGTCCATCACCGGCACTCCGACCTCCTTGGCCAACTCATCCCACTCGCGCATCCGCAGGCTCAGCGCAAACAACGGATCCCCCTCGAACGCATCGGCCTCGGCATCGCTCATCACCCCGCCCTGATACCCCAGCGTGCGCCGGCTGGCCTCGCTCAGTCGGTCGTAATACCCCGGCTGGCGCAAGGTCAGGTAGCGCTTGGCCTCGACGTGGTACTCCACCAGGCGCGCCATGCGCTCACCGAAGCCGGCACGGCGCAGGTACTCGGCGCCCAGGCGTTCGTGGCTGACCACGCCATAGCCGCCCATGCTGGCTTCGCCTTCACCCAGCAAGTGGCCGATGTCGTGGAAGAACGCCGCCAGTACCACTTCGTCGTCGTAGCCTTCGGCCATAGCCAGTTGCGCGGCCTGGGACATGTGTTCGAGCTGGGTGATGGCTTCGCCGATGTAGTCGGCGCTGCCGTGGTGTTCGTAGAGGGTGAAGGTGTTATCAATGACCTGGATTGCAGTGAGCATGGATCCACTCCGAATGAATCTGTAAGGCCAATCGCCGGCAAGCCGGCTCCCACAAAGAGCTGCTTCACGCCACCCCTGTGGGAGCCGGCTTGCCGGCGATTCGAGGCCGCAGGCCGCGCAGAAGCCTAGCGGCTGTTACTGCTGGGCGACTTTCTCCGACTTGCCGTCATAGCGCTTGCGCCATTCGCTGAGGATCTCGTCGCGGTTCTTCGAGGCCCAGGCGAAGTCGTTCTTGATCAGGCGCTGCTCGTAGTCCGCCGGCAACTCGGTCTGGGGCTTGGCGATGCCCGGCGCGGCGAGTACGGCGAAGTTCTCTTTGTATAGCTCCATCGCCGCAGGGCTGGCGGAAAAATCTGCCAGGCGCCGGGCCGCATCGGCCTTCGGCGAGCCCTTGATCACGGCGGTGGCCTCGATCTCCCAGCCCAGGCCTTCCTTCGGCAGCACGATGTCCAGCGGCGCGCCTTGGCGCTTGAGCTGCACGGCCGGGTACTCGAACGAGATGCCGATCGGGAACTCGCCGGCGGCGGCCAGCTTGCACGGTTTGGAACCGGAATGAACGTACTGGCCGATGTTCTGGTGCAGGGCGTCCATGTAGGCCCAGCCCTGGGGCTCGCCGAAGGTCTGCAGCCAGGCGCTTACATCCAGGAAGCCAGTACCGGACGAGGCCGGGTTGGGCATGACGATCTTGCCCTTGTACTCGGGCTTGGTCAGGTCCTGCCAGCTCAGCGGCTTGCTCAGGCCCTGCTTCTCGGCTTCAACCGTGTTGAAGCAGATGGTCGCGGCCCACACGTCCATGCCGACCCAGGCCGGCGGGTTGGCGGCGTCGCGGTAATTGGGCGAGATCTTGCCCAGGTCCTTGGGCGCATAGGCGTCGAGCATGCCGTTCTGGTCGAGGATGGCCAGGCTGGAGGCCGCCAGGCCCCACACCGCGTCGGCCTGCGGGCGGTCTTTTTCGGCCAGCAGCTTGGCGGTGATGATGCCGGTGGAGTCACGCACCCACTTGATCTCGATGTCCGGGTTGGCCTTCTCGAAGGCCTGCTTGTAGCTCTTGAGCTGCTCGGCCTCAAGGGCGGTGTAGACGGTCAGCTGGGTGGCGGCAGCCGAGGCCTGCAGGCTGAACACGGCGGATACGGCAGCGGCAAGTGCGAGGGGCTTGAACATGGTGCGGTTCCTATCGTTGTGGGCAGTCGGTCAATGGCCGGGGGCGCGTTGGCGCCAGGCCTGGGAGCGGCGCAGCAGGCCGCGTGAAGCCGCGGCCAGCAGCAGCGAGGCGGCGGCGCTGGTGAGCAGGATCAGGGTGGACATGGCGGCGGCGCCGCCGACGTTGCCGGCGTCATCCATGTTCAGCACGGCGACGGCGGCGAGGATGGTGTCGGGGCTGTAGAGGAAGATCGCCGCCGACACCGTGGTCATGCCCGAGACGAACAGGTAGCGAATGATGTCCAGCAGCGCCGGCAGGCAGATCGGTACGGTGACGCGCATGAAGTGCTTGTACAGCGGCGCCTTGAGCGACAGCGCGGCGGCTTCGAACTCACCGTCGAGCTGGCGCAGGGCGGTGGTGGCGGTCATCTGCGCGGTGGTCAGGTAGTGGGCGATGGTGCACACCACCAGCAGCGCCATGCTGCCGTAGAACACATGCAGCGGGTTGCCGTTGAGGTTGAAGAAGAACACGTAGCCCAGGCCGAGTACCAGGCCGGGCACGGCCATGGGGATGAAGCTGAGCAGACGCAGGGCCTGGTTGAGCAGGCGTTGGCCTTGGGTCTTCTCCATCAGGTAGGCGCCGCTGAAGATGATCACGCTGCCGATCAGCGCGGTGCACAGGGCCATGGTCACGCTGTTGCGGTAGGCCAGCCAGCCGCCGCCGGCGGTGTCGTCGAACTGGTAGTGGTTCAGCGACAGCGACAGGTTGTAGGGCCAGAACTTGACCAGCGACGAGTACACCGCCATGCCGATCACCGCCAACAACGCCGCGCACACCACCAGCACCAGGGCCAGGAAGCAGGCATCGCGCAGCCTGGATGGCTTGGGCTCGAACACCTGGGCCCGGCCGCTCATGGCGTCGCCCTGGCGGCGGCGCAGCCAGGCATCGACCGCAAAGCTGAGCAAGGCCGGCACCAGCAGCACCATGCCGATCAGCGCGCCACGGCCGAACTGTTGCTGGCCGACCACCGCCTTGTAGGCTTCCAGCGCCAGCACCTGATAGTCGCCACCGACCACCACGGGCACGCCGAAGTCGGTGATGGTCAGGGTGAACACCAGGCAGAACGCGGCGAATACCGCCTGGCGCGTGGCCGGCCAGGTGATGCTGAAGAAGGCCCGGGCGGGCCCGGCACCCATGCTCGACGCCGCATCGAACAGCCGGGCATCGGCCAGCGACAGCGCCGACAGCAGGATCATCAGGGCATGGGGGAAGGTGTAGATGGCCTCGCCGAGGACGATGCCCCAGAAGCCGTAGATATTGTCGCTGAGCAGCCCGCGCAGCAGGCCCTGGTTGCCGAACAGGTACACCAGGGCGATGGCCGGCAGCATCGACGGCGCCAGCAGCGGCAGCAAGGAAATGCCGCGCCACAGGCCCTTGGCCGGGATCAGCGTGCGTTGCAGGGCATAGGCGAACAGGTAGGCCAGCGGCACGACGATGGCTGCGACGGTGAAGGCCACCGACAGGCTGTTGCCGAGCAGCCAGTGGAAGTTGGCGCTGGCGAACAGCTCGCGGGCCGCCACCAGGCCACCGCCCTGGCCTGCATCGGCACTGAAGCCTTTCCAGAAGATCGCCAGCAACGGCATCAGCACCGCCAGCACCAGCAGGATCAGCAGCAGGCTCTTGCCACCAACGACGAACAGCCGGTCACCGAAGGCGACGCCACTGCGCGGCGCGGCCTTGGCGCTGTTCAGGGGCAGGGTCATGGGCGCGGCCATCTCAGGCAAACACCTGCAGGCTCTGCGGTGGCAGGGCCACCCAGATGTCCTGCGAGCCCAGGCGCGGCATGGCCTCTGGGGCAAGCTCGGCGAGCAGGGCGTGGCCCGGCAGGGCCTTGAGCTCGAAGCTCATGCGGCAGCGGTTGCCGAGGAAAGTGATCTCGCGGACCTTGGCCGGGAACAGGTTTTCCTCGTGCACCACCGGGTTCACGGTGATCGCCTCGGGGCGACAGAACAAGCGGCCGCTGCTGGCACGGCCGGCGTTAGCCGCCAGGCGCATGTTCATGCTGCCGACCTGGGCATGGCTGTCGCTGCTGCGCTGGAACGGCAGCCAGTTGCCCTGGCCGACGAACTCGGCGACGAACGGCGTGGCCGGCTGGTCGTAGATTTCCTGCGGGGTGGCGTACTGCTCGACCTGGCCGTTGTTCATCACGGCGATGCGGTCGGCCATCAGCATGGCCTCGTCCTGGTTGTGGGTCACCATCAGCGTGGTGATGCCCAGTTGGCGCTGCAGCTGGCGCAGCTCGGTGCACAGGTGCTCGCGCACCCGGGCGTCGAGTGCCGACATCGGCTCGTCGAGCAACAGCAGCGATGGCTTGGGGGCCAGGGCGCGGGCCAGGGCCACGCGTTGCTGTTGGCCGCCGGAAAGTTGGCCGGGGTATTTCTTTTCGCTGCCCGACAGGCCGACCAGTTCGAGCATCTCGCTGACACGCTGGCGCACCTGGTCACGGCTGCTGGCGGTCAGGCCGTAGGCGATGTTGGCTTCGACGGTGAGGTTGGGGAACAGCGCGTAGGACTGGAACAGGATGCCGTAGTCACGGGCCTGGGGCGGCAGCTCGGAGATGTCGCGGTCGCCGATGTACAGGGTGCCGCGGTCCTGGCGTTCCAGGCCGGCGATGCAGCGCAGCAGGGTGGTCTTGCCGCAGCCCGAGGGGCCGAGCAGGCACACCAGCTCGCCAGCGGCGATGTCCAGGGATACGTCGTTGAGCGCGGTGAAGGCACCGAAGCGTTTGTGGATGCCGCGCACTTTCATCTGTGCGCCCGGGGTGACGTGGTTCATGGCGAGTCCTCATCGAAGCGATGGGGGCCATGCTAGGCAGGCTGTGCGAAGGTTCTGTGGCGTTGGGGCAAAAGCCGGTGATAGTGGTATAGGCAGATTTTGTAGTGGCTTTGAGGGCCTCTTCGCGGGTAAACCCGCTCCCACAGGTACAGCACAGGTTCTGAATACTGTGCATTACCAGTGGGAGCGGGTTTACCCGCGAAGAGGCCAGCGCTTATCTAGAACTGTGAACCCACCACTTCCTGCGCCACCCCCAGGAACGCCGCCGGCAACCGCGCCTGACGGCGCTCCTTCAGGCAATACAGGTACTCATGCATCACCGGCGCATCGTCCAGCGCCAGCACCCGCAGCTCGGGGTTATGCGGCACCTCATGGCGGGCAATGATGCTGATGCCGATATTGCGCAACACCGCCTCGCGAATCGACTCACGGCTGCCGATCTCCAGCAGCGCCCCGGCCTTAACCCCGGCGTCCTGCAGCATCTGCTCGGTGAGCTTGCGGGTGGTCGAGCCCTTCTCGCGCATCAACAGGCAATGCCCGGCCACCGCGTCGATCGACACCGCCTGGCGCTGCGCCAAGGGATGGTTGCGGTGAACCGCCAGCACCAGCGGGTCGGTGCCCAGCACCCGGCGCACCAGGCGTGCGTCTTCGAGCAGTTGCGACGAGGCGGCGATATCCACCCGGTAGTCCTCGAGCATTTCCAGCACCTGCTGCGAATTGCCGATCTCCACCGCCACTTCTACCTGGGGCAGGCGCTCGCGGAAGATCTTCACCAGGTCGAGGATGTAGTACGGCGCGGTGGCGGCGATGCGCAGGCTGCCCTGGGCCTGGCCGCTGTTGCGCAGTTCGAACTCGATGTCGGCTTCCTGTTGCAACAGCGCCTTGACCATCGGCAGCAGGCGCACGCCCTCCTCGCTCAGCACCAGGCGCCGGCCGCCACGGTAGAACAGCTCGACGTTGTACTGGCTCTCGAGGTTGCGGATCTGCGTGGTCACCGTGGGCTGGCTGAGCCCGAGCTTCTTCGCCGCCAAGGTGATGCTGCCCAGTCGGGCCACCATGTAGAAGGCTTTGAGCTCGGCACTCAGCATCGCGGTAGACCGCAGCTACAAGCGGCAAGCTGCAAGCTGCAAGAAAAAGTCGGCGCGCGTCGTTTCATGGATCTCGATTCCACCTCGTTCAGCTTGAAGCTTGCCGCTTGAAGCTTGCGGCTGCTACTTACGCAGCAGGCGCAGGCCGTTGAACACCACCAGCAAACTCACGCCCATGTCGGCGAACACTGCCATCCACATGGTGGCCATGCCGGCAAAAGTGATTGCCAGGAATATCGCCTTGATCCCCAGGGCCAGCACGATGTTCTGGGTGAGGATCGCCGCACTTTGGCGCGACAGCCTGACGAACGCCGGGATTTTGCGCAAGTCATCGTCCATCAGCGCCACGTCGGCGGTCTCGATGGCCGTGTCGGTACCGGCGGCGGCCATGGCGAAACCGATCTCGGCGCGGGCCAGGGCCGGCGCGTCGTTGATGCCGTCACCGACCATGCCGACCCGGTGGCCCTCGGTGTACAGGCGCTCGATGGTGGCGAGCTTGTCAGCCGGCAGCAGGTTGCCCTCGGCCCGGTCGATCCCAACCTGGGCAGCGATAGCCTGGGCAGTGTGAGGATTGTCGCCGGTCAGCATGACCGTCTTGATACCGAGTTCATGCAGTTCGGCAATGGCCTGGCGGCTGCTGTCCTTGACCGTGTCGGCCACGGCGAAGAGTGCCAGCGGGCCGCTGCGGTCGAGCAGCAGCACCACGGTCTTGCCCTGGCGCTCCAACTGGTCGAGCTCGGCCTCGAGCTGCGGCGAGCACAGGCCCAGCTCCTCGACCAGGCGATGGTTGCCCAAGTGGTAGGTTTCACCGTCGATGTCGCCGCGCACGCCACGGCCGGCCAGGGCGGCGAACTCGGTGACTTCGCTCAGTGCCAGGCCTTGCCCCTTGGCGAAGAGCGCGATGGCGCCGGACACCGGGTGGTCGGAACGATCGGCGAGGCTTGCCGCCAGCGCCTGGGCGCGGCCTTCGAATAACGGGTCGAGCACCTTGCTGTCGGTTTGCACCGGCTTGCCGTGGGTGATGGTGCCGGTCTTGTCCAGGGCCAGGAAGTCCAGCTTGCGCCCACCTTCCAGGTACACGCCGCCCTTGATCAGGATGCCCTTGCGCGCGGCGGCGGCCAGGCCACTGACGATGGTCACCGGGGTGGAGATCACCAAGGCGCACGGGCAGGCCACCACCAACAGCACCAGGGCGCGGTAGATCCAGTCGAACCAGGCGCCGGCCATGAACAGCGGCGGGATGATCGCCACGGCCAGGGCCACGGCGAACACCACCGGGGTATAGATGCGCGAGAACTGGTCGACGAAGCGCTGGGTCGGCGCACGGGCGCCCTGGGCCTCTTCGACCGCCTTGATGATGCGTGCCAGGGTCGACTGGCCAGCGCCCGCGGTGACGCGGTACTCCAGCGAACCGGCCTGGTTGATGGTGCCGGCGAACAGTTTGTCGCCCAGCGTTTTCTCTACCGGCAGGCTTTCGCCGGTGATCGGCGCCTGATCGACGCTGGATTGCCCACTGACAACCTCGCCGTCCAGGCCGATTCGCTCACCCGGGCGTACCCGCACCAGGGCGCCCAGCGTCACCTCGCGCACCTCGACTTCGCGCCACTGCCCGTCAGCCTGCTGCACGGTCGCCATGTCCGGCGCCAGTTGCATCAGGCCACCGATCGCGTTGCGCGCACGGTCCAGCGAGCGGGCCTCGATCAGCTCGGCGACGGTGAACAGCACCATCACCATGGCCGCTTCCGGCCACTGACCGATCAGCACGGCACCGGTCACAGCGATGCTCATCAGCGCGTTGATGTTGAGGTTGCGGTTCTTCAGGGCGATCCAGCCCTTCTTGTAGGTGCCCAGGCCGCAGCCGAGGATGGCGGCCAGGGCCAATGCCGCGACCAGCCACTCTGGGGCAAGGGCGGAGAAATGCACGATTTCAGCGGCGATGGCCGCCACACCCGACAGCGCCAGCGGCCACCAGCGGGTCTTGGCGGCAGGTGCGGCACTGGCCTCGTCTTCACCGCTCAGCGGCTCGGCCTGCATGCCCAGGCTGTCGATGGCGCGCTCGATCTCGGCGGTGCCGTCGAGGGTGTGGCGTACTCCCAGCACGCGGTTGATCAGGTTGAATTCCAGCTGTTCGATGCCGGCCATCTTGCCCAGCTTGTCCTGGATCAGGGTCTGCTCGGTCGGGCAGTCCATGGCCTGGATGCGGAAACGGCTGAGCTGCGCCCCGGCGCTGGCCTTTTCGGTCAGTTGCACCAGGGCCGGCGCGGCGCTGGTGCCGCAGCAGCTGTGGGCATGGGTGTCGTGGCGATGGCCTTGGTCGCCATGCGCGTGGTCATGGGCGTGGCCGTGGTCATGCTTGTGTTCGGGGCTGACAGGCTGGTTCATGGAATCATCCTTAACTGAGCACTGGCCTCTGCAGTTATCCACAGAGCGGGTTGTTGCCAAGTGAACACCCTGTAGCCACTATAGGGTCAAGCCCTCTGCAGGAGATTTGCCATGAAGATCGGAGAACTGGCCAAGGCTACTGATTGCGCCGTGGAGACCATTCGCTACTACGAGCGTGAGCAACTGCTGCCCGAGCCCGCCCGCACCGATGGCAACTACCGGCTGTACACCCAGGCCCACGTGGAGCGGCTGACGTTCATCCGCAACTGCCGCACCCTGGACATGACCCTCGACGAGATCCGCAGCCTGCTGCGCCTGCGCGACAGCCCGGAAGGCTCGTGCGGCAGCGTCAATGCGCTGATCGACGAACACATCGAACATGTGCAGGCGAGGATCGATGGGTTACTGGCGCTGCAGACGCAGTTGGTGGAGCTAAGGCAGCAGTGCAATGCGCAGGGGAATGAGTGCGCGATCTTGCAGCAGCTGGAGACCAATGGGGCGGTGTCGGTGCCGGAGGTGGAGCATTCCCATGTGGGGCGTAGCCACGGGCATTGAGGCCTAAAAGCATCGCGGGGCAAGCCCGCTCCCACGCCGACTGAGTATGCGTGGGAGCGGGCTTGCCCCGCGATTGCGTCAGCTCAGGCGATGAGGATCTGTCAGACCGCCATCGGCGCCGTCATCGGCGCATGGTGCTCATAGCCTTCCAGCCAGAAATCACTCGGTTCGATCTTCTCCAGCCACTCCGGCTCGTACTTGCCGGTCTCGGCAAACGCCGGCACGCGGTCACTGATCACCAGCTTCGGCGCCGCCAGCGGCTCGCGCTTCATCTGCTCGTTGAGCATGTCCAGGTGGTTCTCGTACACATGGGCATCGCCGATGAAGTAGGTGAACCAGCGCGGGGTGTAGCCGGTCAGGCGGCCGAACAGCGACAGCAGCGCGGCGCCTTCGGTGAGGTTGAACGGCGTGCCCAGGCCCAGGTCGTTGGAGCGGATGTAGAGGGTCAGGGAGATTTCCTTGGTCTCGACATTCGGGTGGAACTGGTACAGCAGGTGGCACGGCGGCAGGGCCATCTCGTCGAGCTGGGCGCAGTTCCAGCCGTGGAACAGGATGCGGCGGCTGCCCGGGTCGTTGGCGATGGTGTCCAGGCACTGGCGCACCTGGTCGATGGCCTTGTACAGGATGACGAACGCCTGGCCGTCTTCCTCGTCCTGGGCGATCTGGCGGAAACCGGCCTTCTCGGCCATCGCGATGGCCGCCGGGTTGCTCAGCGCGATGCGCTTGTAGCCCGGCCACTGGCGCCATTGCACGCCGTAGATTTCGCCAAGGTCGTCATGGCCCAGGCGGAACGGGTTGGCCAGCCACTGGGCGTTTTCGTTGGCGTTCTGGTCCCATACCTTGCAGCCCAGTTCGCGGAACTCGCCGGCGTTCTTCACGCCACGCAGAAAGCCCACCATCTCGCCGATCGCCGACTTGAATGCCAGCTTGCGCGTGGTGATGGCCGGGAAGCCTTTTTGCAGGTCGAAACGCAGCATGGCGCCCGGCAGGCTGATGGTGCGGGTGCCGGTGCGGTTTTCCTGCAGCGTGCCGTTGTCGATGACGTCACGGACCAGGTCCAGATACTGTTTCATGGCTTACCTGTAGCGAGCACGGCAGGGGGATCGCCCCTGCCGTGGAGGTTTCAGTGGGCGGGTGTCGCCGTGGGCTTGCGATTATAAGCCCACCAGATCAGGCCGAGGCCAGCCAGGATCATCGGCACGCAGAGAATCTGACCCATGGTCAGCCAGCCCCAGGCGATGTAGCCCAGCTGGGCGTCCGGCACGCGGACGAATTCGACGATGAAGCGGAAGATGCCGTAGAACAGCGCGAACATGCCGGACACCGCCATGGTCGGGCGCGGCTTGCGCGAGAACGCCCAGAGGATGACGAACAGCGCCACACCTTCCAGGGCGAACTGGTACAGCTGCGACGGGTGACGCGGCAGTTGCGCCGGGTCGCTGAACGGCGGGAAGACCATGGCCCACGGCACGTCGGTGGCCTTGCCCCACAGTTCGGCGTTGATGAAGTTGCCGATGCGCCCGGCGCCCAGGCCGATCGGCACCAGCGGTGCGACGAAGTCCATCAGCTCGAAGAACGACTTGTTGTTGCGCTTGCCGAACCACAGCGCCGCCAGCATCACGCCGATGAAGCCGCCGTGGAACGACATGCCGCCCTTCCACACTTCGAAGATCAGCGTTGGGTTGGCCAGGTACTGGTGCAGGTCGTAGAACAGCACGTAGCCCAGGCGCCCACCGACGATCACCCCCATCGACAGCCAGAACACCAGGTCGGACAGCTTCTCGCGGGACCAGGTGGGGTCGAAACGGTTGAGCCGGCGCGAGGCCAGCAGCCAGGCGCCGCCGATGCCGATCAGGTACATCAGGCCGTACCAGTGGATTTTCAGCGGCCCGAGGGCCACGGCCACGGGATCTATCTGCGGGTAAGGCAGCATGGATTTTCCTCTTGGTTCAAATCAGAAAACTTAAGCCGACGCAGAACAGCAGCGCGGCGAACAGGCGCTTGAGCAGGCGCGGCGACAGCCTGTGCGCCAGGCGCGCGCCAAAGCGGGCAAAGAACATGCTGGTTACGGCGATGCCGACCAGCGCCGGCAAATACACATAACCCACACTGTGGGCCGGCAGGTGCTCCTCGTGCCAGCCAAGCCACATGAAGCTCAGGGCACTGGCCAGGGCAATCGGCAGGCCGCAGGCCGACGAGGTGGCCACGGCCTTCTGCATGGGCAGGCTGCGCCAGGTCAGGAACGGCACGGTCAGCGAGCCACCGCCGATGCCGAAGATCGCCGAGGCCCAGCCGATCACGCCGCCGGCGCCGATCAGCCCAGGCTTGCCGGGGATGCCACGGCTGGCCTTGGGCTTGAGGTCCAGGGCCATCTGCACGGCGATCACCAGGGCGAACACGCCGATGATCTTCTGCAACATCGGGCCCTGGATCAGCGAGGCAGTCTTGGCTCCCACCAGCGCACCGAGCAGGATGCCCACGGCCATCCAGGTGAAGATCGGCCACTGCACCGCGCCTTTGCGCTGGTGCTCGAGCACGGCATTGATCGAGGTGAAGACGATGGTGGCCAGCGAGGTACCAACCGCCAGGTGGGTGAGGACCGCAGGGTCGAAGCCCTGCAAGGTGAAGCTGAACACCAGCACCGGCACGATGATGATGCCGCCCCCCACGCCGAACAGCCCGGCCAGCACGCCGGCGCAGGCACCCAACAGCAGATAGAGTACGAATTCCATTCGTGGCCCCTGTGGAAAACAATCCGGCATGGTAACGGAAGCCAAGCCCGGCGCTCTAGTGAAGTCTGTGTCAGGTGATGGATCAGCTCCCCCGGCGCGGGTAGAGTGGCCGAAAACACAGGGGACAACCTATGTGCCTGATCGTATTCGCCTGGCGGCCGGGTACCGCCCGGCCGCTGATCGTCGCGGCCAACCGTGACGAGTTCCATGCCCGCCCGACCCAGGCCCTGGCGGCCTGGGCGGATGCGCCGGGGGTGTACGCCGGGCGCGACCTGGAGGCCGGCGGCACCTGGCTTGGCGTAGGGCCGCAGGGGCGCTTCGCCGCGCTGACCAATATCCGCGACCCGCGCCAGGCGCTGGGGCCACGCTCGCGGGGCGAGCTGGTGGCGGCGTTTCTGCAGGGCGAACTGGGGGTAGAGGCGTATCTGGATCAGGTCGCCAGCCGTAGCGGGCAGTACTCCGGGTTCAACCTGCTGGTGGGGGATGCCGGGCAGCTGGGCTACCTGCATGCCCGGGATGCGGCGCCGCGCTTGCTGGAGCCGGGGGTCTACGGGCTGTCGAACGCCGGGCTGGACACGCCGTGGCCCAAGCTGGTCAAGGCGCGCAGCGGCCTTCAGCAGTTGCTTGAATCAGCTGAACCGGAACAACTGATGAGTTTGCTGGCCGACGGTGAGCCGGCCGCGGACAGCGAACTGCCGGAAACCGGCGTGGGGCTGGTCACCGAGCGGCTGCTGTCGAGCGTGTTCATCGCCAGCCAGAACTACGGGACGCGGGCGAGTACGGTGCTGATTGTCGATGACCGGGGGCGGCGGCGCATGGTGGAGCGCAGTTTCGGGCCGTTTGGGGGGCATCTGGGGGAGGTGAGCCTGGAGGTCTGAGTACAGTCTGTACCGGCCCCATCGCCGGCAAGCCGGCTCCCACAGGGTTCACACCAAACCTGTGGGAGCCGGCTTGCCGGCGATGGGGCCGGTGCAGGCAATCCCAAATTCAGAGGGTCTTGTTGGCCCCAGGCCCGATCATCCGCGCCAGCCCCAGGTTCTTCAGCGCCAGCTGCAGCGAGCTGTGGATAACCTGCGGGTTGTCATGGCTCATGGCATCGACCAGCAACTCCTTGGCCTTGCTCATGTTGATCTGGCGCAGCATCCATTTCACTTTCGGCAAGTTGGTGGCGTTCATCGACAGGCTGTCGAAGCCCATGGCCATCAACAGGATCGCCGCTGCCGGGTCGCCCGCCATTTCGCCACAGATGCTCACCGGCTTGCCTTCGCCATGGGCGTCGCGCACCACGGTGTTCAAGGCCTGCAACACGGCCGGGTGCAGGTAGTCGTAGAGGTCGGCGACCCGCGGGTTGTTGCGGTCGACCGCCAACAGGTACTGGGTAAGGTCGTTGGAACCGACCGACAGGAAGTCCACCTGCCGCGCCAGCTCCTTGGTCTGGTACACCGCCGCGGGGATTTCCACCATCACGCCCACCGGCGGCATCGGCACGTCGGTGCCCTCGTCGCGGACTTCGCCCCAGGCCCGGTGAATCAGGTGCAGTGCCTCCTCCAGCTCGTGGATGCCGGAAATCATCGGCAGCAGGATGCGCAGGTTGTTCAGGCCCTCGCTGGCCTTGAGCATGGCGCGGGTCTGCACCAGGAAGATTTCCGGGTGGTCGAGGGTGACACGGATGCCGCGCCAGCCGAGGAACGGGTTCTCTTCCTTGATCGGGAAGTACGACAGCGCCTTGTCGCCACCGATGTCGAGGGTGCGCATGGTCACCGGCAGCGGGTGGAACGCCTGCAGCTGCTCGCGGTAGATCGCCAGCTGCTCCTTCTCGCTGGGGAAGCGCTGGTTGATCATGAACGGCACTTCGGTGCGGTACAGGCCGACACCCTCGGCGCCACGCTGCTGGGCGCGCGCCACGTCGGCGAGCAGCCCGGTGTTGACCCACAGCGGCATGCGGTGGCCGTCCGGGGTGATGCACGGCAGCTCGCGCAGGGCGTCGAGCCCCTGGGCCAGCTGGCGCTCCTCCTCGACCACGTCGCGGTACTGCTTGCGCAGCACTTCGCCGGGGTTGGTGTACACCTCGCCCTTGTAGCCGTCGACGATCAACTCGATGCCGTCGACTTTCGAATACGGCAGGTCGACCAGGCCCATGACCGTGGGGATGCCCATGGCCCGGGCGAGAATCGCCACGTGCGAGTTGCCCGAGCCAAGCACCGAGACCAGGCCGACCAGCTTGCCTTCCGGCACCTCGCCAAGCATGGCGGGGGTCAGTTCTTCGCTGACCAGGATGGTGTTGTCCTGGTACACCAGCGACTGCGAACGGGCTTCCTGCAGGTAGGCGAGCAGGCGACGACCGAGGTCCTTGACGTCGGAGGCGCGCTCGCGCAGGTAGTCGTCGTCCATCAGTTCGAAGCGGTTGACGTGTTCGCCAACTACCTGGCGCAGCGCACCCTGGGCCCACTGGCCGGTCTTGATGACCTCGGTCACCTCGCCACCAAGGGCGGCGTCCTCGAGCATCATCAGGTAAACGTCGAACAGCGCGCGCTCTTCCGGGCGCAGCTGGGTGGCCAGCTTGGCCGACAGCTTGCGCATGTCTTCGCGCACGCCTTCGAGGGCGTTGTTGAACAGTTTGAGTTCGTTGTCGATGTCTTCGACGGTCTTGTCCGGCACCACTTCCAGATCAGCCGGCGGCAGCATCACCACGGCGCGGCCGACCGCGGCCCCTGGCGAGCCCGGCACACCGACGAAGCGCGCCTCCTGGATGCCCTTGCCCTGGCGGCCCAGGCCGCGGATCGAGCCGGTAGCCTCGGCATGGGCGATAACCCCGGCGAGCTGGGCACTCATGGTGACCAGGAAAGCTTCCTCGCCTTCATCGAACTGGCGGCGCTCTTTCTGCTGGATGACCAGCACCCCGACCACACGACGGTGATGGATGATCGGTGCACCGAGGAAGGAGGCGAATTTTTCTTCGCCGGTCTCGGCGAAGTAGCGGTAGCGGGGGTGGTCGGCGGCGTTTTCCAGGTTCAGCGGCTCTTCCCGGGTGCCGACCAGGCCGACCAGGCCCTCGTTGGGGGCCATGCTGACCTTGCCGATGGAGCGCTTGTTGAGGCCTTCACTGGCCATCAGCACGAAGCGATTGGTCTCAGGATCGAGCAGGTAGACCGAGCAGACTTGGCTGCCCATGGCTTCCTTGACGCGCAAGACAATGATACCCAACGCCGTCTTGAGATCTTTGGCGGAGTTCACTTCCTGGACGATCTTGCGCAGCGTATTGAGCATGGCTCGGGGTCGGACTCCGTCGTCAGTCGCGCGTCAGCAGGCGCGGGGCTAGCTCTTTCAGGGCGCGTCGGTAGACCTCGCGCTTGAATGTCACCACCTGGCCCAGCGGATACCAGTAGCTGACCCAACGCCAGCCGTCGAATTCCGGTTTGCCAGTCAGGTCCATGCGCACCCGTTGCTCATTGCTCACAAGGCGCAGCAGGAACCACTTTTGCTTCTGGCCGATGCACAGCGGCTGGCTGTGGGTGCGCACCAGGCGCTGGGGTAAACGATAACGCAACCAGCCACGGGTGCAGGCAAGAATTTCCACATCGTCGCGCTCAAGGCCGACTTCTTCATTCAGCTCGCGGTACAGGGCGTCTTCCGGCGTCTCGTCAGGGTTGATGCCACCCTGGGGGAACTGCCAGGCATCCTGGTTGATCCGCCGAGCCCATAGCACCTGCCCGGCATCATTCGTAAGAATGATCCCGACATTGGGGCGAAAACCATCGGGGTCGATCACGGCAGCAACCTCGCAAACGCATGTCGCGGCATTGTTCCACAAAGCTTGCGAGCGCAGCAACGCGCCCGCCAAGCTTATGTGCAGCGAGGTGAAAACTCCGTATTGTGCGGGGCTTCCCGAGGGCTTCTGCGAGACATTCCCATGCGCCTGGCTTTATTCGATCTGGACAATACCCTCCTCGGTGGCGACAGCGACCACGCCTGGGGTGACTACCTGTGCGAACGGGGCATCCTCGACCCGGTCGCGTACAAGGCACGCAACGATGCCTTCTATCAGGACTACCTGAGCGGCAGCCTGGACCTTCAGGCCTACCTGGCCTTCTCCATGGAGATCCTTGCCGCTACCGAACCTGCACAGCTTGCGCAATGGCACCGCGAGTTCATGCGCGACTGCATCGAACCGATGATCCTGCCCAAGGCCCTGGCGTTGCTGCAGCAGCACCGCGAGGCCGGCGACCAGCTGGTGATCATCACCGCCACCAACCGCTTCGTCACCGCGCCCATCGCCCGCCGCCTGGGCGTGCGCGTGCTGCTGGCGACCGAATGCGAAACGCAGGACGGGCGCTATACCGGGCGCAGTACCGATATACCCTGTTTCCGTGAAGGCAAGGTGACGCGGCTGAACCGCTGGATGCTGGAGAACGGCTTCGACCTGGAAGACAGCTGCTTCTATAGCGATTCGATGAACGACCTGCCGCTATTGGAGCAGGTGACCCATGCCGTGGCGGTGGACCCTGACCCGAAGCTGCGCGCCGAGGCGCAGCGGCGGGGGTGGCCGGTGATTTCGTTGAGGGCTTGAGAATGCCGGGGCCGCTTTGCGGCCCAATCGCCGGCAAGCCGGCTCCCACAGGGGAAGTGCAAACCCGATCCTTGTGGGAGCCGGCTTGCCGGCGATTGGGCTGCAAGGCAGCCCCAAAAGGGCCTAGACCGGTTTGGCGCCCATCAGCCCGGCGATGGACAGAAAGCACACACCGCTGAACACCGCCAGCGCCAGGGTGAACTTCAACCCCACCACTTCGGCCTTGCGCAGCCGGTTCAAGCGCACCAGCAGCCACCACAGCGCAAACGCGCCAACGGTATAGATGACGCTGGACGCCAGCACCCAGGTCTGCCCCAGCGGCCAACCCACCAGGTGCACCAGCCACCAGCCGGTGAACGGCATGCTCACCAGGCACAGGCCCATCAGCAGCCAGACGAACACCAGCGGCCGGCGCAGCAGTTTGGCGTAGGCCTCGGCATCGCCCTTGCGACGGGCGTAGCCGGTCCAGATTGCCAGGCCAAGCGCGCCGAGCAACAGCAGCGCGGTGGCGAGGATGTGCAGGGTCTTGAGGGTGGTCAGGTGTTCCATTTCAAAGGTGTCCTTCAGCAGGCCTTGTTGCGCCGCCCTCTTCGCGGGTAAACCCGCTCCCACAGTTTCAAGGATGGCCTGTGGGAGCGGGTTTACCCGCGAAGGGCTCCTACGCCCAGCTTAGCCAGTTACCCCAAAAACAGCCGGTAAGCCGGGTTCTCGGTCTCGTCCCAATACGGGTAGCCAATTTTGGCCAGCGCCGCCGGCACCAGGTGACGCTCGTCTTCCGGCACCTGCAGCCCCGCCACCACGCGGCCATCGGCGGCGCCGTGGTTACGGTAGTGGAACATCGAGATGTTCCAGCGCCCGCCCAGTTTGTTGAGGAAGTTGAACAGTGCACCCGGCCGCTCGGGGAATTCGAAACGCAGCACGATCTCGTCGCGGGCCCCGGCCGAGTGGCCGCCGACCATGTGGCGGATATGCAGCTTGGCCAGTTCGTTGTCGGTCAGGTCGATGACCGGGAAGCCTTGCTCGGTCAACTGCTGCACCAGTGCCGCACGCGGGTCGGTGTCCGGATGGGTCTGCACGCCAACGAAGATGTGCGCCTCGTCCGAGGTGTGCTTGCGATAGTTGAACTCGGTGATCTGGCGCTTGCCGATGGCCTCGCAGAAGGCCTTGAAGCTGCCCGGGCGCTCGGGGATGGTCACGGCAATGATCGCCTCGCGTTTCTCGCCCAGCTCGGCGCGCTCGGCGACATGGCGCAGGCGGTCGAAATTGACGTTGGCGCCGGAGTCGATGGCCACCAGGGTCTGCCCGGTCACGCCCTTGAGTTCGACGTACTTCTTGATCCCGGCCACGCCCAGTGCGCCGGCAGGTTCGGTGATCGAGCGGGTATCGTCGTAGATATCCTTGATTGCCGCACAGATCTCATCGGTGCTGACAGTAATCACTTCATCCACATGATGGCGGCAGATGTCGAAGGTGTGCTGACCGATCTGCGCCACCGCCACGCCGTCGGCGAACAGCCCGACCTGCGGCAGCACCACGCGTTCGCCGGCAGCCATGGCGGCCTGCAGGCAGTTGGAATCGTCCGGCTCGACGCCGATCACCTTGATCTCCGGGCGCAGGTACTTCACGTAGGCGGCGATGCCGGCGATCAGGCCGCCGCCGCCGACCGGCACGAAAATCGCGTCAAGCTGGCCCGGGTGCTGGCGCAGGATCTCCATGGCCACCGTGCCTTGGCCGGCGATGGTGTGCGGGTCGTCATAGGGATGGATATAGACAAAGCCCTTCTCGTCGACCAGCTTCAGCGAATAGGCCAGCGCCTCGGGGAAGGAGTCGCCATGCAGCACCACTTTGCCGCCGCGCGAGCGCACTCCCTCGATCTTGATCTCCGGGGTGGTCTTGGGCATCACGATGGTGGCCTTGATGCCCAGCTCACGGGCGGCCAGGGCCACGCCCTGAGCGTGGTTGCCGGCCGATGCGGTGACCACGCCACGGGCCAGTTCCTCCGCACTCAATTGCGCCAGCTTGTTGTACGCCCCGCGGATCTTGAACGAGAACACCGGCTGCAGGTCCTCGCGCTTGAGCAGCACCGTGTTGCCCAGGCGCTTGCTCAGCTGGCCGGCGCTGTGCAGCGGGGTTTCGACGGCAACGTCGTAGACGCGCGAGGTGAGGATCTTCTTGACGTACTGTTCGAGCATCGGGAAAGCATCACTGGGCCGCGGGACAAGGCCTGGGAGTCTACCGCAGCGCTACGTCGGGCGACCACAGCAAAGCCGCGCGAGCCGTTATACTAGGCCCCTTTCGATTTCCGCCCAGCCCCTCCCGGAGCCCGCATGACCCAGGACCAACTCAAACAGGCCGTTGCCCAGGCCGCCGTCGACCTCATCCTGCCGAAACTGGATGAAAAGAGCGTCGTCGGTGTCGGCACCGGCTCTACCGCCAACTTCTTCATCGATGCCCTGGCCCAGCACAAGACCGCCTTCGACGGCGCCGTCGCCAGCTCCGAGGCCACCGCGCAGCGCCTGAAGGGCCATGGCATCCCGGTCTATGAGCTGAACAGCGTCAGCGAGCTGGAGTTCTATGTGGATGGCGCCGACGAAAGCGACGCCCACCTCAACCTGATCAAGGGCGGCGGCGCGGCCCTGACCCGCGAGAAGATCGTTGCGGCCGTGGCCAAGACTTTCATCTGCATCGCCGACGCCAGCAAGCTGGTACCGGTACTGGGCGCCTTCCCGCTGCCGGTCGAAGTCATCCCCATGGCCCGCAGCCATGTGGCGCGCCAGCTGGTCAAGCTGGGCGGCGACCCGGTGTACCGCGAGGGCGTACTGACCGACAACGGCAACGTCATCCTCGATGTGCACAACCTGCAGATCACCGACCCGGTGGCGCTGGAAAGCCAGATCAACGCCATTGTCGGCGTGGTCACCAACGGTCTGTTCGCGGCGCGCCCGGCGGATGTGCTGTTGCTGGGTACCGCCGAAGGCGTGAAAACCCTCAAGGCCGAGTAAACCTCGCGAGGGCGATGCCCTCGAATCGCTGGCAAGCCAGCTCCCACAGAGGCCGCTACGAACCCTGTGGGAGCCGGCTTGCCGGCGGGATGTGCCGTTGCTGGGTACCGCTGAAGGCATGAAGACCCTCAAGGCCGATTAAACCTCGCGAGGGCTATGCCCTCGAATCGCTGGCAAGCCAGCTCCCACAAAGGCCGCTACGAACCCTGTGGGAGCCGGCTTGCCGGCGATGAGGCCGTCAGGGCATTCAGTTGGCCGACTGCTTGAACACATAGAACAGGTTCGGCTCACTGACCAGGTAAAGGGTCCCGGCGTCATCCATGGCGATCCCCTCTGCCTGGGGCACGGTCTGCTGCAAGCCCTGGAAGCCTTTGCGCAATGACATCGTGCTCAGCGGCCTGCCCTTCACGTCCAGTTCCAGCACCAGCCGCGACTCGTCCGACAGCGCCAGCAGATGCCCACTGCGTTCGTCGTACTGCAGGCTCGACAGATCCCTCACGAACAACCGCCGGTCACGCTTGCGGTCCTGCACCACATGCACGGCGTAGGGTTTGTCGGGGTTGTCATGGGGAAAGCCATGCACCTCGTAGATCACCATCGGGTCCCGCTCCTTGGCCACGAACAGGCGCTTGCCTGCCGAGTCATAGGCCAGCCCCTCGAAGCCCTTGTTGCCATTGAGGCCGATACCCAGGCTGAGCTGCTCGGCGTCGTTGGCATCGAGGAACAGGGTGTCGTCATCCAGGCGCACACGGATCAAGCGCTGCTGGCGCTCATCGGTGATCACGTAGGTGCTGGGGCCCACATACTCCACCGCTTCGGGATCACCGAAGCCGGTCAGCGGAATTCGGCGCAGGATGCGCCCGTCCAGCGACAACTCGATCAGCTCGGACTTGGCATTGGTGACGGTGAACAGGCTCTTGCGGTCGGGATCGTAGGTCAGCGCCGAGATATCGTCGTCCAGCCCGGCGACAGGCTGGGCCTCGAGCACCACCTGGTAACGGTCCAGGCCCATGCTCTGTTGCGCGGGCTGCCACCAGGTCTTGAGGTTGAACCAGCCGCGCTCGAACAGGCGGAACTCGTGCCCTGCCGCGCCGGCGAAAAGCAGTAGAACAGAGGCGGTGACAGCACAAATCAGACGGCGGCTAGGGCGCATGGGGGCAAACTCGGCAAAATGAGCACGAATCTAACCACTACCAACTGAAGCAAAGCTTAATGCCTGCTCAGGGTTCCCCTGAGCGGGCTTCAGTGCTTCTTGAAGCGATAGAACAGGTTGGGCTCGCTGACAAAATACAGGTTGCCCTGCTCGTCCATGGCCACGCCCTCTGCCCGGGGGATGCGGTCCTTGAGGCCATTGAAACCGCCGAGCAGGGTCATGAAGCTGACCTGCTCACCCTTTTCGTCGAGTTCAAGCAGCATGTTGGAGTCCGCCGACAGCACCAGCAGGTGGCCGGTGCGCGGGTCGACACCCAGCGCCGAGAGGTTGCGCAGGTCGAGCTCGTCACTGGCCAGCGGCTGCTTGTCACCCT
Organism: Pseudomonas oryziphila; assembly: GCF_003940825.1. Classification (NCBI taxonomy): domain Bacteria; kingdom Pseudomonadati; phylum Pseudomonadota; class Gammaproteobacteria; order Pseudomonadales; family Pseudomonadaceae; genus Pseudomonas; species Pseudomonas oryziphila. The sequence continues at coordinate 5,799,855 of NZ_CP034338.1, forward strand.
TCAGCGGGCTGCGCCCATCGGTGCTCCAGATGTACAGCTGCGGCGGCCGCTCTTCGCCAATCACCAGGCGCTGGCGCATCGGGTCCCAGACCACCGCTTCGAAGCCCTTGTTGCCTTTGCCTTCATCGCCCAGGTCGTAACTGTGAAAGTCGGCGCGGTTCAGCGACGTGGTGCTGGCGTCCACCTTGACCAGGGTCAGGTCATGGTTGCGCTCGTCGACGATGGCGATCTGGCCATCCTCCAGCACGGCTACGCCTTCCGGGTTCGACCAACCTACCAGCGGCATCTTGCGCAGCACATCGCCTTCAAGCGTCAACTCGACCAGGAAGGGGTGCTTGCCCATCACCGCGAACAGGGTGCGGGTGTGCGGGCTGTACGCCAGGTCAGAAGCCTCGTCCCGCTCCATGCCCGGTAGCGGTTTGGCGTCGATGTCCACCACATAGTCCGGCAGCCAGATGCTTTCCTGGCGTTCAGCCTGGGTCTCGAAGCGTTCCTTTATCCACAGCAACCCTCGGTCATCCCAGTGCATGGCCACGGCCAGGCCATAGCCGATCAGCGCCAGGGCAGCGAGCCAGGCCGGCCAACGCAGCAGCACGTGACGTTTACGGGTGGGCGGAACAGGAGCGGTGGACGGGATAGCCATTGGCGGGGTCCTGATGATGAGCCGTGATGTCTTCCTTAACGTCGGCAAATGAACATGAAACTGCGCATTATCCGGATCGTTTGTGAAAAAAACGACAAATGCCATCAGGTGATGGCCACACGACGGCAGCAGGGCTGCCGTCGCGCCTACGCAGTCAGAGCACGCGGCCTTCGAACCGGCTGACACCCGGAAGTTCCAGGACCAGCTCGTCACCGACATTGAACGGCCCCACGCCCGCCGGGGTGCCGGTGAGAATCACGTCGCCCGCCTGCAGCGAGAAGTTCGCCGCCATGTGCTGGATCATCGGCACGATCGGGTTGAGCATCATCGCGCTGTTGCCGTCCTGGCGCACTTCGCCATTGATGGTCAGGCGGATACCGATGTCGGTGAGGTCCTCGAAGGTACCGGCCGAAACGAACGGCGGCAGTACGCAAGCGCCGTCGAAACTCTTGCACAGCTCCCACGGCAGGCCCTTTTCCTTCAACTTGGCCTGCAGGTCGCGCAGGGTCAGGTCCAGCGCCGGGGCGAAGCCGGAGATGGCGTCGAGCACTTCCTCTTCGGTTGGGTGGGGCGACAGCGACTTGCCCAGCAACACGGCGATTTCCGCCTCGTAGTGCACCGAACCGCGCTCGGTCGGGATCTTGAAACCGCCCTCGAGGGGCACCACGCAACTGCCCGGCTTGATGAACAGCAGCGGCTCGCTGGGGATTGGGTTGTCCAGTTCCTTGGCATGTTCGGCGTAGTTGCGGCCGATGCACACCACCTTGCCCAGCGGGAAGTGGATGCGCGTGCCGTCTACGTACTGGTGCTGGTAACTCATGGCCGACTCCTGTGAACACTGCTTTTTATTCGGGAGCGAAGATCTTACCCGGATTCATGATGCCGTTCGGGTCGAACACCGCCTTGATCGCCTTCATGCAGGCAATTTCATCCGGCGAGCGGCTGTAGCCCAGGTAATCACGCTTGGTCATGCCCACGCCGTGCTCGGCGGAGATCGAGCCGTGGTAGCGCTGGACGATCTCGAACACCCACTTGTTGACCTTGGCGCACGAGGCGAAGAAGTCGTCCTTGCTCATGTGCTCGGGCTTGAGGATGTTCAGGTGCAGGTTGCCGTCGCCGATATGGCCGTACCAGACCACTTCGTAATCCGGGTAGTGCTCGGCGACGATGGCATCGATATCGCGCAGGAACGCCGGCACCTTCGACACGGTGACCGAGATGTCGTTCTTGTACGGGGTCCAGTGGGAGATGGTCTCGGACAGGTATTCGCGCAGCTTCCACAGGTTCTTCAGCTGCGTCTCGCTCTGGCTCATCACCCCGTCCAGTACCCAGCCCTGCTCGACGCAGTGCTCGAAGGTGGCGAGCGCTTCGTTGGCCACCTGCTCGGTGCTGGCTTCGAACTCCAGCAAGGCATAGAACGGGCAGTCCGTCGCGAAGGGCGCGGGCACATCGCCACGGCCCATGATCTTGGCCAGGCCTTTATCGGAGAAAAACTCGAACGCGGTGAGGTCCAGCTTGCCCTGGAAGGCGTGCAGCACCGGCATGATCGCGTCGAAATCCGGCGTGCCCAGCACCATCGCCGTGAGGTTGCGCGGCGCGCGGTCCAGGCGCATGGTTGCCTCGACCACAAAGCCCAGCGTGCCTTCGGCGCCGATGAACAGCTGGCGCAGGTCGTAGCCGGTGGCGTTCTTGATCAGGTCTTTATTGAGCTCGAGCAGTTCGCCCTTGCCGGTGACCACCTTCAGCCCGGCGACCCAGTTGCGGGTCATGCCGTAGCGAATGACCTTGATGCCGCCGGCATTGGTGCCGATATTGCCGCCGATCTGGCTGGAGCCGCTGGAGGCGAAGTCCACCGGGTAGTACAGGCCCTGGTCCTCGGCGAACTGCTGCAACTGGCGGGTAATCACGCCTGGCTGGCAGACCACGGTGCGGTCGAACTCATTGAAGGCGAGGATCTGGTTCATGTTGTCGAAGGCCACCACCACTTCGCCGTTGGCAGCGACCGCGGCACCCGACAGGCCAGTGCGCCCGCCTGACGGCACCAGGGCGACCTTGTGCCGGTTGGCCCAGGCGACGATGGCCTGCACTTGCTCGGTAGTCTTGGGGAAAACGATGGCGCTCGGCGCGGGCGGGTAATGCTTGGTCCAGTCCTTGCCATAGGCGTCGAGCGAGGCCGGGTCGGTAAGCACCTTGCCTGGGTCGACCAGGGTCATCAGCTCTTCAATCAATGCAGGCTGGGTCATCGCTGGAACCCTCGACTTATTCATAGTCACCCTGAGTACTCTTCACCTGTCGGGATAAGCTCAGATTGAGTCGCGTATGCTAGCATAGCCCTCCCGCTGTTCGTGCTAAGGCCGACGCCGCGCCGCTTCACCCCCCTCGCCATTTTTCTCCGGGATACAGGTTTACGCAGATGAGCAAGACTTCTCTCGACAAGAGCAAGATCAGGTTCCTTCTTCTTGAAGGCGTCCACCAGAATGCGGTGGATACCCTCAAGGCTGCCGGGTACAGCAACATCGAATACCTCACCGGCTCGCTGCCGGACGCAGAACTGAAGGAAAAGATCGCCGATGCCCACTTCATCGGCATCCGCTCGCGCACCCAACTGACCGAAGAGGTCTTTGACTGCGCGAAGAAACTGGTCGCGGTCGGCTGTTTCTGCATCGGCACCAACCAGGTCGACCTGGGCGCAGCCCGCGAGCGCGGCATCGCGGTGTTCAACGCACCCTACTCCAACACCCGTTCGGTCGCCGAACTGGTGCTGGCCGAAGCCATCCTGCTGCTGCGCGGCATCCCTGAGAAGAACGCTTCCTGCCACCGTGGCGGCTGGATCAAGAGCGCGGCCAACTCCTTCGAGATCCGTGGCAAGAAGCTGGGCATCGTCGGCTACGGCTCGATCGGCACCCAGCTGTCGGTACTGGCCGAGAGCCTGGGCATGCAGGTCTACTTCTACGACCCGCTGACCAAGCTACCGCTGGGCAACGCCACCCAGATCACCAGCCTGAACGAACTGCTGGGCCTGGCCGACATCGTCTCGCTGCACGTTCCCGAGCTGCCATCCACCCAGTGGATGATCGGCGAGAAGGAAATCCGCGCGATGAAGAAGGGTTCGATCCTGATCAACGCCGCCCGTGGCACCGTGGTCGAGCTGGATCACCTGGCCGCCGCGATCAAGGACAAGCACTTGATCGGCGCCGCCATCGACGTGTTCCCGGTCGAGCCGCGCTCCAACGATGAAGAGTTCGAAAGCCCGCTGCGTGGCCTGGACAACGTGATCCTGACCCCGCACATCGGTGGTTCCACCGCCGAAGCCCAGGCCAACATCGGCCTGGAAGTGGCCGAGAAGCTGGTCAAGTACAGCGACAACGGTACTTCCGTGTCGTCGGTCAACTTCCCTGAAGTGGCCCTGCCGGCGCACCCAGGCAAGCACCGCCTGCTGCACATCCACGAGAACATCCCGGGCGTGCTCAGCGAAATCAACAAAGTGTTTGCCGAAAACGGTATCAACATCTCCGGTCAGTTCCTGCAGACCGACGAGAAAGTCGGTTACGTGGTTATCGACGTCGACGCCGAGTACTCGGACCTGGCCCAGGAAAAACTGCAGCACGTCAAAGGCACTATCCGCTCGCGCGTACTGTTCTAAGTTTGCTGGCTGCATGAAAAAGGGAGGCCCTGGTGGCCTCCCTTTTTTATTGGCGATTTGAACTCGATCCTGTGGGAGCGGCTTCAGCCGCGAAACCGGCAACGCGATTGATGGCACCCGCTTTGCGGGTGATCGCGGCTAAAGCCGCTCCTACAGGCCCGACGCCGGCCTTACTTGACGTTGACGGTAATCTTCTGCGACTCGACGCTCGGCTTGAACGGCACGTGGTACTTGTCGCCCAGCACCAGTTGCAGGGTGTGCTTGCCCGGAGTAAGGGTAATGGTCGCCTCGGTCTGCGCCTTGCCGAAGTGCAGCACCTGCGGGCCGGCCGGCAACGGAGCATTGTTCTCGGGCATCAGGCTGGTAGGCAGCGGCATGTCGGCCACCGGCGCCTTGTCGACATCCACCAGCAGGTGGTGATGGCCGCTGTGCGCGGTCTGGTCACCGGCAGGCTTGAGGGCAATACCCTCGATGCCGAATTTGACGGTGAAGGTCTTGTCGACCGTGGCGCCGTCGGCGGGGGAAACGATGAAGACCTTGGCGCCTTCCGGTGGCTGCTCACTCTTCAGTGCATCCGCGGCACTGGCGAGTACCGACGCCCCCATCAACAGCCCGGCAACGGCAGCACGCGAAAATAGGCTTTTCATTCACATCTCCTTTCATTCACTTCAATTGACCGCTATCACTAAAACGAAGCAAAGCGGTAATTCACCATAGTTCATCTGCGCCGGCGAAGGTTCAGAAAAACGCTACAGAAATAGTTGCAGTGGCGTTAAACATTACCCAGGTCCTGGGGTCATAGGCTGCGTTCGACCGGGCGAGGAACAAGCTGCGGCGAATGACATTCACCTGCCATACAAATAAGGGGCTTTCATGCGTTTGACCATTGGCGTACTGCTGGCAGTACTGTTCTGCCCACTGGCCCAGGCCGAACTGATCGACGAAATCAACGACCGCGGCGAACTGCGCATTGCCGTGCTGAGCGACACACCGCCCTATGTGCTTAAAGAAGACCAGCACCTGACCGGCTTCGAAATCGAACTGGGCCAGGCCCTGGCCAGAGAGCTGGATGTGCGCGCCGAGTTCGTGGAAGCCACGCCTGAAGATGTCTTGCCAGGTGTCGTCAGCGGCAAGTACGACATTGCCTTCAACAAGCCTCAGCCTGAACTGGACCCTGAACTGGTAACCAGCCAGCCTTTCAGTACCCCGCACCTGGTGATCCCCTTCCAGAAAGGCAACCCGGCCTTCGAAAGCGCCGTGAACAATGCCCTGAAGCGGATCGAGAGCGATGGCCGGCTGGCAGCGCTTGAACAGAAATGGCTGCAGAGCCAAGCGCAGAAGTGAGCCCCCGCTGACGCTGGCGCCTACAACAGGCTTGCCAGCGCCCGTTCGGCCTCGGCCAGCTCCAGCTCGCTGAACACCTGCACCCCATCACGGCGCAACAACGCCGTGGTGACGCCCTCGCCCGCTACTTTCACCCCGGTGAAAGTGCCGTCGTAGGTCTGCCGGTTGCCGCACGACGGGCTGCCGGACTTGAGCACCGCCACCCGGATGCCATGCCGGCGAACCAGCTCCAGCGCCCGCTGCGCCCCGGCCATGAAAGCCGCGCTGACATCCTCGCCGCTGGCCGTGCGCACCTGGGCCTGCCCGTCCAGCACCTGGCCACCCTGCCCGCCCGGGATCTCCGCCGCAGGGCGGGGTGTCGGCAGGCCGCCGGCCACTTCCGGGCACAGCGGCACTACCCGGCCTTCGGCCTGCCAGCACTGCAACATGTCAGGGTGGCCACTGGCACGCCCGTCGTAGCGCACCGGCTGGCCCAGCAGGCAGGCGCTGACCAGGACTTTCGGCAACTCAGAACGGGTCATTGCCACGGCGGCGGAACCAGCCCGTCAGCGACAGGCGCTCGCGCCCGGCCGGGAGGACTTCATGGGGAATGGCGCCAGAAAGGAACACCACCAGGCTGCCAGCGATCGGCTGCACGTCATGCTCGACATCGCCGTCGAGGAACATGCGCAGCTGCCCGCCATCGTCCGGCTGCCAGCCTTCATTGAGATAGAACACGGCAGAAACGGTACGCCGGTCGTCGTCGCGGAAGCGATCCAGATGGCGGCGGTAGAAGGCCCCCGGTGGGTACAGGGCAAAATGGCATTCGAAATCCTCGAGCCCGAGGAACAACCCCTGGTTGATGGCCTGGCGCAGGCTGTCCATGGCCCCCAGGTAATGGTCGCAGGCCTCGGATTCACCAGGGTCGATCCACTGGATCTGGTCGCCACGGATCGCCTCGCGCACTTCCTGCGCGGCGCCGCGCCCCACCCCGGCAGGGTTGAGTTCGCCTTCGGCATAACGGCGCCGGCACTCGAGCGCGAGCTCACGCGACAGCCCGTCGGGTAGAAAGAGGGTTTGCTGCGACCAGCCACGGGTGGCCAGGTCGTCGACGATTGCCGACAGCATCGGATGTTCGCAAGGATTGTGCATGGCGCATCATAGCCATTCAGCCTGCCCGCGCACAGCGCCACTTGGTCAGGAAGCGCCCCTGGCGACTCGACAAAGCCCCGCCATGCCAAGGACAATGGCGGCCTGACGACAGGAGTCCTGAATGCGCCGTCTGTTTTCCCTGCTTCTGCTGATGATCTGCACCATGCCTGTCTGGGCAGACAACCTCGATCAGCTGTACAAGGCCGCCGGCTGGCCCGACCAGCGCGCCCATTTCAACGATGCCGTGAGCGCCGCCCAACAGCGCTACCGCAACAGCTTGCCGCCTGCGGTTTACCAGGCGTTGGTCAACAACAGCAACCAGCGTTTCCAGGCCCAGGCCATGGACCGCCGCGCCCAGGCGCAGTTGCGCAGCACCCTCAAGAACCCGGCACCGGCCCTGGCCTTCTTCCAGTCGCCGCTGGGGCGCAAGGTGGTGGCCGCCGAGCTGCTGGCCACGCGCAAGGACCAGTTGGCCAAGAACGCCAAGGGCCTGCCGAAGATCCAGGCCAGCGACAATCGCCAGCTGATCATCGGCCACCTGGCGCAGGCGCTGCCCGCGCGCGAGGCCGGCGCGGAAGTCAGCCTGGCCATCGCCGGGGTGGCCGCCGACAGCCTCAGCTCGATGATCCCCGGCCTGTTCGGTGGCGGTCAGACCCAGAGCCTGCTCGACGGCCAACGCCAGCGCCTGATGAACCAGGTCGGCGAAGACCTCGACAACACCCTGCTGTATGTCTATCGCGACCTGTCGGACGCCGAGCTGGAACAGTTCTCCACCTTCGCCGAGTCACCGGACGGCCAGGCCTACTACAAAGCAGCGGTAAGCGCGGTGCGCGCCGCCCTCGCCGTGGGCCAGAACGCCAACGACCTGAACTGATCAGCCCAGGCGCTGGCCAATGAAGTCGAAATAGCGCTGACGGATGCCCGGCAGCTCGTTGGCCAGGTGGTGCCGGGCCTCGGGCAGCATCAGGATCTGCGGCTCGGCGAACTTGGCCTTGAGCACCTTGAGGTTGTACGGCCAATCCACCGTGGCATCCGCCTCCCCCTGCACGATCAATGGCCGCCGCGCGCTCTGCGGCGCGGCCTCGATGCGTCTTACCCATTTCATCAATGCCCCGACCCAGGCGGTCGGCAGACGCCGTGGCTGTAGCGGGTCGGCCTCCAGGAACGGCAGGAACGCCGGGTCGTTGGTGTTCTCGCTGAAGCGCCGCTCGATGCCGTTGACGAAGTGGCGCAGCACCCGGTAGCTCAGCTTCGACCAGCCCCAGGCGCGCGGGCGCACCAGTGGTGCCAGCAAGATCACCTCACCATCGGCCGGGCTCTGCCCGGCGCAATGCAACAGGTGATCGACCACGATCGCACCGCCCGTGCTTTGCCCGCACAGGTGCCAGGGGTGCGGCAGCTCGAGCTGGCGCGCCTGCTCGAACAGCGCGTCGAGGGCCTGCTGGTAGAGGGCGAAGTCATCAATGCTGGCCCGCTCGCCGCTGGACAGCCCATGCCCTGGCAGGTCACAGCTGATCACCACATAGCCCTGCGCCAATGCCCACGCGATGACATGCCGGTACAGGCCCATGTGGTCGTAGTAGCCGTGCAGCAGGAACAGCGTCGCCACCGGCTGCGCGGGCATCCAGACCTGGCCGACCAGCTCGAACCCCGCCGTGCAAAAGCCGCCAAGCCAACTCGGCACCCCCAGGTCCAGGCCGTAAAAGCGCTGGTAATCGCGGGCTTGAGCGGACAGCGGTTGACGTTCGGCAAGCGGCGCCAGGCTGGCGCGCAACAGGTCGGGCTGGAAAGCGGCAGGCATCGGTACATCCACAACGAGGCGAGTATTGATCTGGGATATTCAGGTCTGCTTGATGTCATGGCAAGCTGCAACACCATTCAACGGGCGGCATGCCTCCCTTGTGGGAGCGGGTTTACCCGCGAATGCACTGGTGCTGCCACTGCCGCATTCGCGGGTAAACCCGCTCCCACAGGCGGCATGCGTTGCTCATAAGCGCTGCAGACAGCCCATGCCCATCCCAAATTCCAAGTCATTGCTCGGCGCCCTCGCCGCCCTGCTCTGCGCCGCCGCCCTGTGGTGGGCCTACGACAGCTTCCAGGCCCGTTACCTGCGCCCCTTCGACAACCAGGCCACACTGTTCGACGGCAGCCAGCTGCGCCTGCCGCCCGAACTGGCCGGCCCCGGCCCGATCCGCGTGGTGCACTTCTGGGACCCGGCCTGCCCGTGCAACGTCGGTAACCAGCAGCACCTGGGCGAACTGGTCGAGCACTTCGTCCCGCAGGGGGTCAGCTTCCACGTGCTGCAACGGCCCGGCAGCCACGGCCAGCTACCCGCCAACCTCGCTGCGCTCAAACCCCTGGCCGGGCTGCCCGGCAGCGAACAACTGCCGGCCACCCCCGCCGTGGCGATCTGGGACCGCAACGGCGACCTGGCCTACTTCGGCCCCTACAGCGAAGGCGCGGTGTGCAATTCGAGCAACAGCTTCATCGAGCCGATCCTCAAGGCCCTGAATGAAGGGCGCCGGGTGCAGGCCAGCAATACCCTGGCCGTGGGCTGCTACTGCCCCTGGGCCGGCTGACGCACCCGCGCCGGGTTACCCACCACCACCGCCCCCGCCGGTACATCGCGGGTGACCACGCTGCCGGCGCCGACCACGGCGTTATCGCCAATGGTCACCCCCGGCAGGATGATCGCCCCGCCGCCGATCCATACATTGTCGCCAATGGTCACCGGCCGCCCGCTTTCCAGGCCGCTGCGGCGCAGATCAGGGTCGAGCGGGTGATCGGCGGTGTAGATCTGCACCGCCGGGCCGATCTGGCAGTCGGCGCCGATGCGCACCGGCAGCACGTCGAGGATCACGCAGTTGAAGTTCATGAAGGTATTGGCGCCAACACTGAGGTTGTAGCCGTAGTCGCAGTAGAACGGCGGGCGGATCACCACACCGTCGCCGACGTTGCCGAAGTGCTCGACCAGCAACCCGTGGCGGGCCTCGTTGAGCAGCTCGACGCTGGCGTTGTAGCGGTGCATCCAGTGCTTGTTGGCGATCTGCTCGGCCTGAAGTTCCGGGCAGCCAGCGTGGTAGAGCTGGCCTTGCAGCATTTTCTGTTTTTCGCTGAGGGACATGGAAACTCCTTGTTGGGGCTATGCTCAGTGCGCGAATCCGCCGATGATCGGACCACATTTTTCGCTCGAGTGCACAAGGAGTCTCGATGAAGCGCAGCCTGACCCTGCTGGCCGTGGTGATTGCCGTGGCCGCTGCCGGCGCCGGTTACTGGTATGTGCAGGGCAAGCAGCCCCAGCGCGATGGCGAACTGGCCCTCGCCGGGCTGCAAGCGCCGGTCACCGCCCGCTATGACGCGCGCGGCGTGCCGCACCTGCAGGCGCAGAACGAACAGGACCTGTACCGCGCCCTGGGTTACGTGCACGCCCAGGACCGCCTGTTCCAGATGGAGATCATGCGCCGCCTGGCCCGTGGCGAGCTGGCCGAGGTGCTGGGCGACAAGTTGCTGCCCACCGACACCCTGTTCCGCAGCCTGCGCATCCGCGAGCAGGCCGCGCTGATGGTGCAGCGCCAGGACCGCCAGGCCCCGGCCTGGATAGCCTTGCAGGCCTACCTCGATGGCGTGAACCAGTGGCAGGCCAGCCATCCCAAGCCAATGGAGTTCGACCTGCTCGGCATCACCCCGCGCCCATTTACCGCCGAGGACACCCTGAGCATCGCCGGCTACCTGGCCTACAGCTTCGCTGCAGCCTTTCGCACCGAGCCCGCGCTCACCTACATCCGCGACCAGCTCGGCGCCGATTACCTGAAGATCTTCGACCTCGACTGGCAGCCCGAGGGTGCCATCGCCACGCCGCTGGCGGCCGCCGACTGGCGCAGCCTGGAGCAGCTGGCACGGCTCAGCCACGAGGCCCTGGGTGATGCCGGCATCCCCCAGTTCGAGGGCAGCAATGCCTGGGCCGTGGCAGGCAGCCGCACCCGCAGCGGCCGCCCGTTGCTGGCGGGCGACCCGCACATCAGCTTCGCGGTGCCGGCGGTGTGGTACGAGGCCGAGCTGTCGGCGCCGGGCTTCAACCTGTACGGCTACTTCCAGGCGCTCAACCCGTTCGCCCTGCTTGGCCACAGCCGCGACTTCGGCTGGAGCCTGACCATGTTCCAGAACGACGACGTCGACCTGATCGCCGAAAAGACCAACCCGGCCAACCCCGAGCAGGTGATGGTCGATGGCCGCTGGCAGCCCCTGGAAAAAACCGAGCAGCAGATCGCCGTCAAAGGCGAGCAGCCGGTGCCCCTCACCCTGCGCCGCTCACCCCACGGCCCGATCGTCAACACGGTGCTGGGCAACAGCGCCGGCGCCGCGCCCATCGCCATGTGGTGGGCGTTCCTGGAAACCGACAACCCGATCCTTGAAGGCTTCTACCAGATCAACCGCGCCGACACCCTGGGCAAGATGCGCGAAGCGGCAGCCAAGGTGCAGGCGCCAGGGCTGAACCTGGTCTGGGCCAACGCCCGTGGCGATATCGGCTGGTGGGCGGCGGCGCGCCTGCCGATCCGCCCGGACGGGGTGAACCCGGCGTTCATCCTCGACGGCAGCAGCGGCCAGGCCGACAAGCCCGGCTTCTACCCATTCAGCGTCAACCCGCAGCAGGAGAACCCGGCCAGCGGCTACATCGTCTCGGCCAACTACCAGCCACCGGCGGTGGTGCCGGTGCCCGGCTACTACAACCTGGCCGACCGCGGCCGCCAGCTGGACCGCCACCTGAACAACCCGGACATCAAGTGGGACACCCAGAACAGCCAGGCCCTGCAGCTGGACACCAGCAGCGACTACGGCCCACGCACCCTGGCGCCGCTGCTGGGCACCTTGCGCAGCGTGGCCCAAGGCGACGAAGAGAAAGAGCTGGTGGAGCAGCTGGCCGCCTGGCGCGGCGACTACCCACTGGACTCCACCAGCGCCACGCTGTTCAACCAGTTCCTCTACGAACTGGCTTTCGCCGCGCTGCATGACGAGCTGGGCGATACCTGGTTCCCGATCCTGATCAGCACCCGTGCCATCGACGCGGCCCTGCCGCGGCTGGCCGCCGACCCAGCCTCACCCTGGTGGAACCTGCGCGGCGGCAATGAACACACCGACCGCCGCGCCATCGTGCGACTGGCCTGGCAGCGCAGCCTCAAGCACCTGGACGAGACCTTCGGCAAGGACCCGGCCAACTGGCAATGGGGCAAGGCCCACACCCTCACTCACAACCACCCGCTGGGGGTGAAAAAGCCGCTGAACCTGTTGTTCAACGTTGGCCCCTTCGCCGCCCCGGGCACCCACGAGGTGCCGAACAACCTTTCGGCGAAGATCGGCCCGGCGCCCTGGCCGGTCACCTATGGCCCCTCCACCCGGCGGGTGATCGACTTCGCCGACGCCGGCGCGGCCTTGACCATCAACCCGGTCGGGCAAAGCGGCGTGCCGTTCGACAAGCACTATGGCGACCAGGCAGAGGATTACATCGAGGGGCGCTACCACAAGGCGCGCATGGGGGTGATCCCGGCGCAGAGCACGTTGCGGTTGGTGCCTGGCAATTAACACCTAGGTCGGGCCGCTTTGCGCCCCATCGCTGGCAAGCCAGCTCCCACAGGTGTGCATGTCCCCTGTGGGAGCTGGCTTGCCAGCGATGGGCTGCTCAGCAGCCCCAATAGCAACCCATGAGATAACCCATGCAAAAACACTTCATCGAAATCGACGGCGCGCGCATGAGCTACGTCGACCAGGGCCAGGGCTTTCCCGTCCTGCTCGGCCATAGCTACCTGTGGTCGGCCGCCATGTGGCAACCGCAGATCGACGCGCTGTCGAAGCACTTCCGGGTCATCGTGCCCGAGCTGTGGGGCCACGGCGATTCCGCCGCGCCACCGGCCACCACCACCGACATGAGCGCCTTGAGCCGCCAGCATCTGGCCCTGCTCGATGCGCTGGATATCGCCAAGTGCCACCTGGTCGGCCTGTCGGTCGGCGGCATGTGGGGCGCGCAGTTGGCCATCGAACACCCGGAACGGGTCGATCGCCTGGTGCTGCTGGATACCTACCTGGGGGCGGAGCCAGAGGCCACCCGGCTGAAGTACTTCGGTTTGCTGGATGCCGCCAGCGCCGCCGGCACCTTCGTCGACCCGTTGCTGGATATCGTGGTGCCGATCTTCTTCCATGCCGGCGGGGAAACCGTGCCTGAGGTGCGCGAGCAGTTCCGCGCGGGGTTGAAGGCAAGCAGCGCCCAGACCATCCGCGAAAGCCTGGACCCGATGGGGCGGGTGATCTTCGGGCGGCCGGATCTGCTGGCGCGCCTCGGCGAGCTACCTGCGGATCGGACCATGGTGATCTGTGGTGACCAGGACATTCCCAGGCCGCCGGCGGAGTCGAACGAGATGGCGCGGTTGATTGGCTGCCTGGCGGCGCAGATTCCGTTTGCCGGGCATATCTCCAACCTGGAGAACCCAGGTGTGGTGAATGATTTCCTGCTGAACTGGTTGCCGCGCAATAGCTGATATCGCTGGGGCTGCTGCGCAGCCCTTTCGCCGGCAAGCCGGCTCCCACAGGTGAGGCGCATGGCTTGAGGCTGGCACTGACCATGTGGGAGCCGGCTTGCCGGCGATTGGGCCGCAGAGCGGCCCCAAGATCAGAGGATCAACCCTGCCACTTGCCCCCTTCGACAATCACGCTCTCGGGCTTGGTGTCGTCGCTCAACTCTTTGCGCACGTACTGGTCATACAGCTTGAGCAAGAACTTCTCCTCACCCAGCTTGGCCAGCTCGGCATTCACCCAGTCGCGCAGCTCGGCATTGCCCTTCTTCACCGCCGGGGCAATCGGTGCTTCCTCGCCCAGCAGTTGCGGCAGCACACGGTAGCCCGGGTTCTGTTTGGCCCAGCTGAACAGGATCAGGTTGTCCTGGGCATAGGCATCGCCACGACCATTGGCCAGGGCGGCCAGCGACTCGCTGTTCTTCTCGAACTTGAGCAGCTTCCAGTCCGGGTGGTGCTTGGTCAGCCAGATATCAGCGGTGGTGCCGGTGGTGACGATGATGGTCTTGTCGGCCAGCTCGTCGAGCTTCTGCACCGGGCTGCCGTCGGCAACGATGGCCTGCACGGCCACGCGCAGGTTGGGGTTGGTGAAGTCCACCGCCTCTTTGCGCTCGGGGGTGACCGTCATGTTGGCGAGGATCAGGTCGACCTTGTCGCTCTGCAGGAAGGGGATGCGGCTGGCGGGCTCGACGGCGACAAACTCGACCTTGTTCTCGTCGCCCAGCAAGTCCTTGGCGAAGCGCCGGCCGATGTCGGTGTCGAAGCCGACGTAGCGGCCGCTTTCATCGACGAAGCCGAACGGCGGCTTGTCGGTGAACACGCCGACGATCAGCTTGTCGCGGGCCTTGATGGTTTCCAGGTAGCTGGTGGCGGGCGAGGCGGCAGCGGGCTTGGCCGGCTCATCGGCCTTGTTGCAGCCGGCCAGCAGGGCCAGGCCAAGCAGTGGAGCGAGCAGTTTGGCAAAGGGTGCGGTGTTCATGACAGTTCCTTGTGCAGTGTCTTGGGCAGGCTTTCGACGAAAGAGAATTTCTCCAGGAACTGCTGCGCGCGTGCGGTCTGCGGTTGGGTGAAGAAGCGCTCGGGGTGGTTCTGTTCAAGGATCCTGCCGGCCTCCATGAACACGATGCGGTCGGCCACCGCGCGGGCGAAGGCCATTTCGTGGGTAACGATGAGCAGGGTCATGCCGTCGCGGGCCAGGCCCTGGATCACTTGCAGCACCTCCTTGACCATCTCGGGGTCGAGGGCTGCGGTGACTTCGTCGAACAGCATCACCTGCGGGTTCATGCACAGCGAGCGGACGATGGCGATGCGTTGCTGCTGGCCGCCGGACAGCTGCCGCGGGAAGGCATCGCGCTTGTCCAGCAAGCCCACCCGCGCCAGCAGCGCTTCGGCCTGGGCCTGGGCTTCGGCGCGCTCGCGCTTTTGCACCTTGAGCGGGCCCAGCAGCAGGTTGTCCAGCACGCTCATGTGGCCGAACAGGTGGTAGCTCTGGAACACCATGCCTACCCGCTGGCGCACCTGGCGCCAGTCGGTGCCTGGGGCCAGCAGCTCTTGCCCGTCCAGGCGCAGGCTGCCGCTGTGGGCCTGTTCCAGGCCATTGAGGCAGCGCAGCAGGGTGCTCTTGCCGCAGCCGCTGGGGCCGAGGATCACCACCACCTCGCCGGCGCGAACCTGCAGGTCGACGTTGGCGAGCACCTGCTGCTCGCCGAAGAATTTGTTGAAACCGTGGAATTCGATCAATGCGCTCATGAGTGGGCCCAGCGGCGTTCCAGCACGCGCGAGGCGGCGGAAAGCGGGTAGCAGACGAAAAAGAAGAACAGCAACAGCACGCCGTAGATCAGCGCCGACTCATAGGTACGTTCGATGATCTGCTGGCCGGCCTTGATCACCTCGACCACACCGATCAGCACCGCCAGCGAGCTGGTCTTGATGATCCGCGTATAGATGTTGATGGTCGGCGGGGTCATGCGTTTGAGCGCTTGCGGCAGCAGCACATGGGCGTACAGCTGCCAGCCGGACAGGCCGATCGACAGCCCGGCCTCGCGCTGGCCACGGGGCAGAGAACCGAGCGCGCCACGCACCACCTCGCCGACTTCGCTGGCGCCCCACAGGCCCAGTACCAGCACCGCGCACCAGAAGCTGGGGATGCTCAGGCCGAAGAAGATCGGCAAGCCGAAGAACACCAGGTACAACCAGACCAGTACCGGGATCGCCCGGAACAGCTCCAGGTAAACCTGCAACAGCGCGTTCAGCAGCCGGTTGCCGAGGGTGGCCAGCACGCCGTAGAGCACACCGCCGAGGGTGGCAAAGCCGATGCCCAATGCCGAAATCGCTACGGTCTGCACGGCGCCGGCAGCCAGTTGCGGCAGCGACACCTGCAGCAGTTCAAATGCCGAACTGGCCATGTTGCAGCCTCCTTTCCAGGCGACGCAGCAGCAGCGACAGCGGCAGGAAGACCAGCACGCATAGCAGAGTCAGTACCGCGAGCATCTCGTAGGTCTTGTAGTACAGGGCGATGTAATTCTTGGTGGTGTAGAGGATCTCCGGCACCGCCACCGCCGAGACCACGGTGGTCTCCTTGAGCAGGAACACGAAGTTGGCGAACAGTGCCGGCAGGCTGAGGATGCCCGCTTGCGGCAGGATCACATGGCGCAGCAACTGGCCTTCGGACAGGCCGATCGAACGCCCGGACTCCAGCTGTGCCCGCGGCACCGCTTCGACACCGGCGCGCAGCACTTCGGTGAGGTAGGCGCCGCCCATGAAGGTCATGGTGATGATCGCCGCGGCAAAGCCGGAAATCTTCACACCCACGCTCGGCAGGGCAAAGTAGACGAAGAACAGCTGGATCAGCAGCGGCGTGTTGCGTGCCAGCTCCACGTAGCCCTGCACCAGGCGCCACAGGTACGGCGTGCGAAAGACCAGGATGGCCGAGTTGAGGAGCGCCACCAGCATCGAGGTGGCGATGGCGATCAAGCCGACCTGCAAGGTCACCCCCAGCGCCTTGAAGAACGCCGGCAATGTGCTAAGCATGAAGGCGGTGTCGAAACTCATGGATAGGGCCTCGACACAAGGTTACGGAGGTACGGCATGGGCAGGTTCCAGGTCGGCACGAGGGTCGCTCGGCGTCGTTCAACACATAGTGGCGCTGTGCCGGTAGGCACGATTTATAGACTCTAAAGGTATAAAAATATTTTTATAAATACCTTTATTGCATATCTATATCACCGCTTGTTTCCCTCGGAAATTTCCTGCTTCAACTTGGGACCTTTCCCGCGATCCGCCCCTCAAACAGATTCCAAACTGTGACTTGCATGGCCCATCAACTTACAAGGACGAGAACGATGAACAGCCCCTGCTCACCTGCTGCGAATGAACAATTGCTGTGGCTGCTGGCCCTGCGCCGGGCGCTGGGTGGCCAACCCTGAACTGTTGGCGATACAGGCACCACGCGGCATGGCACCGGCTTCGCCGGTAATCGCCGGCAAGCCGGCTCCCACATGGATCGTACCGCTCTCCCCAAGGCAAACGATGTACCTGTGGGAGCCGGCTCGCCGGCGATGAGGCCAGAAAACCAACACCAGACAGCTGCTCCCGGCAAAAACAAAAACGCCGACGCAAGATGCGTCGGCGTTTTTCGTTTCAGGCTTGGCTGATGCCGCGTATCAGAACGCCGGCAGTACCGCGCCCTGGTACTTCTGAGCGATGAACGCCTTCACTTCCGGGCTGGTCAGCGCTTTGGCCAGTTTCTGGATGGCCTCGCTGTCCTTGTTGTCCGGGCGGGCCACCAGGAAGTTCACGTACGGCGAGTCGGCACCCTCGATCACCAGGGCATCCTTGGCCGGGTTCAGGCCGGCTTCCAGGGCGTAGTTGGTGTTGATCATGTCCAGGTCGACCTGGTCCAGTACGCGCGGCAGCATGGCCGATTCCAGCTCGCGGAACTTGAGCTTCTTCGGGTTCTCGGCGATGTCTTTCGGGGTCGCCAGGGCGTTCTTCGGGTCTTTCAGGGTGATCAGCCCAGCCTTCTGCAGCAGGAGCAGGGCGCGGCCGCTGTTGCTGCCTTCGTTGGGGATGGCGACGGTGGCGCCTTCCTTCAGCTCGGCCAGGGACTTGACCTTCTTCGAGTAGCCACCGAAGGGTTCGACGTGCACGCCGATGACAGTCTCCAGGTGCGTACCTTTGCCTTCGTTGAAGTTCTGCAGGTACGGCAGGGTCTGGAAGTAGTTGGCGTCCAGGCGCTTCTGGTCGACCTGCACGTTGGGCTGCACGTAGTCGGTGAACACTTTGATCTGCAGGTCGACGCCTTCTTTGGCCAGGGTCGGCTTGATCAGTTCGAGGATTTCAGCGTGGGGTACCGGCGTGGCGGCGACCACCAGTTTCTCGGCGGCAGAGGCCAGGCCTGCAAACGAAAGGGCGGCGGCCAGGGCGGTGGTCAGCAGGGTCTTTTTCATGGTGATCCTTGTTATCGAGCTGGGCCATCGCAGATGGCTACGTCAGGTGCCCACCCGTTCGGGTGGGCGTGAAACGGACGATACCGGGATTTTTTATTCCGGAACAATATCTTTTATTTAGCTGCTTATTCCAAAAACAAATGGCCATCAACGCCTTTACTTATGAGCCGCCAGGCGCTGCTCTAAGGTGCGGGCTCATCCACCTGCGCCAGGCTTTCGCTCAGCAGCTGGCGCAGGGCCCGGAGGGTCTGCGCCTCGCGGCTGCGGCCCAACTGCCCAAGCTGGCGGGCCAGGCTGGCCAGCGGAGTGGCGTCCGGCAGGTCAAGGTGCTCGGGGAGTATCTCCTCACCGTCACTGACCAGCAGGGCGAAGTGGATGACGTTCTCCAGCTCGCGGGTATTGCCCGGCCAGGCATGGGCCTCCAGCGCCTGCTGGGCGGCCTCGCTGATCAATGCCAGCGGCCGGTCCAGGCGCACGCTGTATATACCGACGAAGTACTCCGCTAACGGCAGGATGTCACCGACCCGCTCGCGCAGCGCCGGCAGCTCCAGCTCGCCCTCATGCAGGTAATGGTAGAGCCGCTCGTTGAAACGCCCGGCCTGCACCGCCTTGGCCAGATCGATACTGGAGGCGGCGACCAGGCGCACGTCCACCGGCTGCGGCTGGGCGGCACCGACACGGGTCACTTCGCGGTTTTCCAGCGCCGCCAGCAACTTGCCCTGGATCGCCAGCGGCAGGTCGGCGATTTCGTCCAGGTACAAGGTGCCGCCGTTGGCCGAGCCAAACCAGCCCGCGCGGCTGCTGGCGGTACCGCCCTGGCTACCGGCGCTGTAGCCGAACAGTTCGGCGTCGGCATAGGTCGGGCTGATGGCGGCGCAGTTGACCGAGACGAACAGCCCCGCGCGATCACTGGCGCGGTGAATCTGCCGCGCCAGCAGCTCCTTGCCGGTGCCGGTCTCGCCACGGATCAATACCGGCAGCGGTTGCGGTGCCAGGCGTTCGAGGGCCTGGCGCAGCGCCTGTGAGCGCGGGTCGACGAACACCAGCGCCTTGGCGCGGATGCTCAGCGGGCTCTTGTCCAGTTCGGGGAAGGTCAGCAATGGCTGGCCGAAAGGGGTGTGAAAGCTCATGGAAAACTCCCGCCCCGGTCGCATGCAGCCGGGGCTCAAGGCATTCGTGGAACGGCCGGCGGATCAGGCGCGCCGCAGCGCGCGCTGGTCGATCCGGGCCTGCAGGCGGAAAAGGTAGGCGAAGCCCTGTTCCCAGCGCTCATGGCCGGACTTGACGTTGATATGCCCGGCATTGGCCAGCAGCCCCGCCTCGGCATCCCAGGCGCGCGCCAGGTGCAGGGCCCGTGGCACGCTCACCGCAGGGTCGTTGTCAGAGCTGACCACCTGGCTTGGGAATGGCAGCGCCTGCAACGGGATCGGCGCAAAGTTGCGCAAGGCCGGCGCGCAGTTGGGCCGCTCGACATCGGCCGGCGCCACCAGCAGCGCGCCACGCACCCGCCGCAGCAGGCTCGGGCTAGCCTGGGCGGCCCAGTGGGCGACCGTGATGCAACCCAGGCTGTGGGCAATCAGAATCACCGGCGAGCTTTCGGCGGCGATCGCCTGCTCCAGTGCCTGCACCCAATCGCGCCGCTGCGGGGTGTGCCAGTCCTGCTGCTCGACCCGGGCGCTGTTGGGCAGGCTGCGCTGCCAGTGACTCTGCCAATGGTTGTCTGGCGATCCTTGCCAGCCCGGCACAATCAGGTAACGAATCGACTCATTGCGCATGGGGACGCCTCCGAAAGTTTGCGTGCTTGGGGTGCAAGTATAAGGAGGCAGTTATATCCGTAAAGGAATAAGAAGCTATTTATTAATAACCAAAATCACATCCCGCTAAACGACGCCCATAAAAAAGGGCCGTCGAAACGGCCCAAAATCCCTGCTATGGCTAAGAGCATTACAACGAGGATTCACTTAACGGTTGGGTTGCGGCGTCAGGCGCAGATAAGGTTTCACCGCCCGGTAACCTTTCGGGAAGCGCTGCTTGATTTCGTCCTCGTCCTTGAGCGACGGCACGATCACCACCTCATCACCGTCCTGCCAGTTGGCGGGGGTGGCGACCTTGTGGTTGTCGGTCAGTTGCAGCGAGTCGATAACCCGCAGGATCTCGTTGAAGTTGCGCCCGGTACTGGCTGGGTAGGTGATGGTCAGGCGCACCTTCTTGTTCGGGTCGATGACGAACAGCGAGCGCACCGTGAGGGTGTCGCTGGCGTTGGGGTGGATCAGGTCGTACAGGTCGGACACCTTGCGGTCGGCGTCGGCGATGATCGGGAAGTTGACCACGGTGTTCTGGGTTTCGTTGATGTCATCGATCCAGCGGTGGTGCGAATCGACCGGGTCGACCGACAGGGCGATGGCCTTGACCCCGCGCTTGGCGAAATCATCCTTGAGCTTGGCGGTCAGGCCCAGCTCGGTGGTGCACACCGGGGTGAAGTCGGCCGGGTGGGAGAACAGCACGCCCCAGCTGTTGCCCAACCATTCGTGGAAACGGATCTTGCCGGCGCTGGAATCCTGTTCGAAATCGGGGGCGATATCGCCGAGTTTGAGGCTCATGGAAGCGGCTCCTGTGCTGTGTCTGGCCTTGATGGGTTCAATGTGCCTGCATTCGAATCAAAATAAAAAGAATAAATATCGATTTATTTATAACCAGAACGCATACGAAATAGCAGGCACAAAAAAGCCTCGCACTAGGCGAGGCTTCTTCTGCTGCAGCTACGACTTACATGAAGGCGTAAGTGTAGTTGACGATGAAGCGAGTTTGATCCTGGTCTTTGGTGAACTCGCTGGTCGAACCACCGCTGCCACGGTACACGCCCTGACGCAGGCTGAAGCCCAGGCCCTTGAAGGTACCTTGCTGGATGGTGTAGTCGACGCGAGCGTCACGCTCCCACTCGTTGTAGGTGCCATGTCCGCTCTTGTAGCGAATGTCATCACCGCGCAGGTAGGAAACGGACGCCTTCAAGCCCGGTACGCCCAAGCCCGCGAAGTCATAGGAATACTGACCGAAGTTGGTATTTTCGCCAGCACGGGCGAACTGGTTGATCATGCTGTCGGTGAACAGGTAGAAGCTGGAGCCGCCAGCGCCTTCAGGACGGTTGTTGCCGTTGCGCACAGCGCCCTGGTTCAGCCAGACGAAACCACCGTCGTCGCCGACTTGCTGGCGACCCAGCATGAGCGCGTGGCCGCCCAGGGTGTAGGTGAACATGGCGGACCAGGTCTTGTTGTCGACCTTGCCGGTGTTCTTGGCGTAGCCGCCGTTGTTATCGAAGCCGTAGATGCCAACGTCGCCATTCTTGCCGTCGCTGCTGCTGTCGAAGTAGCGCAGGTCAGTCTTGAACGATTGGTTGTCAGCGATCTTGAAGACGTGGGTCGCACCGAGGAAGTGCTGCTTGTAGAAGTCTTCCAGGTTCGAGTAGTAGTACTGCAGGGTCAGGTCCGGAGTGAGCTTGTAGTCCAGACCGCCGAAGCGGAATTTGTTGCTGTCGGCGAAGGCGCCGGAGACGGACAGACCGGTACGGTTGCTCGAAGCACGGCCCATGGCGTGGGTCAGCTGACCGGCGTTGATGGTCAGGTTGTCGATTTCCTTCGACTGGATGGTGCCACCCTCGAAGGTCTGCGGCAGCAGACGACCATCGTTGGCGACCAGGATCGGCAGGTTAGGTGCCAACGCGCTACCGAAGTGCGCTTCGGTCTTGGAGAAACGAGCCTTGGCGTTGCCGCCGACGCGAGCCCACTGGCTTACCGAGGAGCCATCGCTGTCGTCTGGGAGGAAGCCAGCCTTGTGGTAGCCCTTGCCGCCATCCAGGTGGATACCCCACACGGCCTGGGCGTCAACGCCGAAGCCTACGGTGCCTTCAGTGAAGCCGGAGATGTAGTCGAGCTTGAAACCTTGACCGGTCTCACGCTGGTCAGGACGCTTTGCAGTCCCGGTAGCGTGGGCTTCGCGGTTGTTGTTGTCGAAATACATGGTGCGCGAGCTCAAGGACACTTTGCTGTCCTCGATGAAACCTGCAGCGCCTGCTTGTTGGGCGAGAACCCCCAGTGCCACGGCCAGGGCCAGGCTGGACTTGTACATGTTTTGCTCCTCTACGTTCTAATTTTTGTGCGTCACAAGCGGCAGGATCTTTTGCCCCACTCGCCCGGGATTGGCGATTTAGCACCAATGCGTGACCGCCAAGTCAATGCTCAACGGTCGATTCGCGACTTTGGTCTAAGCCGTCGTCCTGCGCTACAGGATAATGACAATCCTATAAATCCAAAATGACCGTTTTATGAATCTGTAAGACTTTTACGGAATAACATTGGAACCTTTACTGCGAAAGGTTGTATCGACGCCGTCAATCATACCTTTAGGTTATGTGCAAACGTTTGGCGACCCTCTGCCACTCAGCCCCCCGACCGGAGCCGAAAAAGGCTAGCAGCCCTTTTCCATTCCGCCAGCCGCAGCCCCCGCGCCCTTAAAGCGTTTGGCTCCTAAGCTAATGCAAAAAAGTTATTTATTTCTAATTTCTTAGATCATCTAGTCTTCTCGCCATCCATAACCCAATTGCCTGACGAGAGGTTCACCATGATCCCGCATGCCCCGCTGCGCCTGTTCGCTGCCCTGACCCTCGCCGGCACCAGCTGGCTGGCCCAGGCCGCCGACCTGACCGTCGCCTACCAGACCACCGTCGACCCGGCCAAGGTGGCCCAGGTGGACGGCGACTACGAGAAAGCCAGCAAGGCCAGCATCGACTGGCGCAAGTTCGACAACGGCGCCGACGTGATCACCGCCGTGGCCAGCGGCGACGTGCAGATCGGCTACCTCGGCTCGAGCCCCCTGGCCGCCGCCGCCACCCGCAAGCTGCCGGTCGAGACCTTCCTGATCGCCACCCAGATCGGTGCCGGCGAGGCGCTGGTCGCCCGTGACAGCATCAAGACCCCGCAGGACCTGGTGGGCAAGAAAGTCGCCGTGCCGTTCGTCTCCACCGGCCACTACAGCCTGCTGGCCGCGCTCAAGAGCTGGAACATCGACCCCACCAAGGTACAGATCCTCAACCTGGCGCCGCCGGCGATCATCGCCGCCTGGAAGCGCGGCGACATCGACGCCACCTACGTCTGGGACCCGGCACTGGGCGTGGCCAAGGAAAACGGCAAGGTGCTGATCACCTCCGGCGAGCTGGCCGAAAAAGGCGCGCCGACCTTCGACGCCTGGATCGTGCGCAAGGACTTCGCCGCCAAGCACCCAGACATCGTCAAGTCGTTCGCCAAGGTCACCCTCGACGCCTATGCCGACTACCGCAAAGACCCGAAAGCCTGGCTGGCCAACCCGGACAACGTCGCCAAGCTGGTCAAGCTGTCGGGTGCCAAGGCGGCGGATATCCCGGTACTGCTGCAAGGCAACGTCTACCCGCTGGCGGACGACCAGGCCAATGCCCTCGGCGCGCCGACCACCCAGGCGCTGACCGACACCGCCACCTTCCTCAAGCAACAAGGCAAGGTCGATGCGGTACTGCCGGACTACTCGCCCTACGTCAGCAAGCAATACCTGCCCAACTAAGACCGGAGCCCGTCATGGCCTTGCTTGAACTGGAGCGCATCAGCGCACAGTACCCCGGCGCCAGCACCCCGGTGCTGGCCGACATCAACCTGAGCCTGGGCCCACGCCAGCTGCTGGTGGCCCTTGGGCCATCCGGCAGCGGCAAGACCTCGCTGCTCAACCTGATCGCCGGTTTCGTCGCCCCCAGCGCCGGGCGCATCACCCTTGATGGTGCCGCGGTGCAAGGGCCAGGCGCCGACCGTGGCGTGGTGTTCCAGGACGACGCCCTGCTGCCGTGGCAGGACGTGCTGGCCAATGTCGCCTTCGGCCTGCAACTGGCCGGCGTACCCCGCGCGCAGCGTGAGGCCAAGGCCCGCGAGATGCTGGCGCTGGTCGACCTGGCCGGCTTCGGCGAGCGGCACATCTGGCAGTTGTCCGGCGGCCAGAAGCAACGCGTGGGCCTGGCCCGGGCGTTGGCCGCCGACCCTCGGGTGCTGCTGATGGACGAGCCATTCGGCGCCCTCGACGCCTTCACCCGCGAACAGATGCAGGAGCTGCTGCTGCAGGTCTGGCAGCGCACCGCCAAGCCGGTGTTCCTGATCACCCACGACATCGAAGAGGCAGTGTTCCTGGCCACCGAGCTGGTACTGCTGGCGCCCAACCCTGGGCGCGTGGTCGAACGCCTGCAGCTGGACTTCGGCCAGCGCTACGCCGCCGGCGAGCCGGCGCGGGCGATCAAGTCCGACCCACGTTTCATCGAAACCCGCGAGCACGTGTTGGCGCGGGTGTTCTCGCAACGCGAAACCGCCCGCCGAGAGGAGTCTGCATGAGCAGCCTGGACCTGCCCGTCGCGGCCAAACGTGACGCCAAACCTGCCCTTGGCAAAAGCCGCCAGCCCCTTTCCACCCGCTGGATCAGCACCCTGACCCTGGCCACCCTGCTGCTGGCCTGGTGGCTGGTGACGGCCGCCGGTTGGGTCGAGCCGCTGTTCCTGCCGCCGCCCGCCGACATCCTGGCCAAGGCCTGGACCCTGCTCACCCAGGGCTACATGGACGCCAGCCTGTGGCAGCACCTGGGCGCCAGCCTCGGCCGCATCGGCCTGGCACTGGCGGCTGCGACCCTGACCGCCATCCCGGTCGGCCTGGCCATCGGTTACAACCGCGTGGCCCGCGGCATCCTCGACCCATTGATCGAGTTCTACCGGCCGATCCCGCCGCTGGCCTACCTGCCATTGATCGTGATCTGGTGCGGCATCGGCGAGCTGTCCAAGGTGCTGCTGATCTACCTGGCGATCTTCGCCCCGATCGCCATCGCCACCGCCACCGGCGTGCGCACCGTCGACCCGACCAAGCTGCGCGCCGCGCAATCGCTGGGCGCGACCAAGGCCCAGCTGATCCGCCACGTGATCCTGCCCAGCGCCCTGCCCGACATCCTCACCGGCGTGCGCATCGGCCTGGGCGTGGGCTGGTCGACCCTGGTCGCCGCCGAGCTGATCGCCGCCACCAGCGGCCTGGGCTTCATGGTGCAGTCGGCGGCGCAGTTCCTGGTGACCGATGTGGTGGTGCTGGGGATCCTGTTGATCGCCCTGATCGCCTTCGCCCTGGAGATGGGCCTGCGCGCCCTACAACGCAAGCTGGTGCCCTGGCACGGGCAGAGCCATTGACCCCAAAGATCGCAACTGTGGGAGCGGGTTTACCCGCGAAGCAGGCGCCACGGTGGATGGCACCGGCTTCGCCGGTGTTCGCGGGTAAACCCGCTCCCACAGGTCCGCGCCATATCAGAAAAGACTGCCCCCGCCCCTGGGATACGACATCCAAGCGAGACCAACCATGAGCCTGACCATCACCCCTCTCAGCCCGGCCCTGGGCGCGCAGATCAGCGGCGTCGACATCAGCCGCGATATCACCAAAGAACAGCGCGACGCCATCGAGCAGGCGCTGCTCGAGCACCAGGTGCTGTTCTTCCGCGACCAGCCGATCAACCCTGAACAACAGGCGCGCTTCGCCGCCCACTTCGGCGACCTGCACATCCACCCGATCTACCCCAACGTGCCCCAAACCCCGCAGGTGCTGATCCTCGACACCGCCGTGACCGACGTACGCGACAACGCCGTGTGGCACACCGACGTGACCTTCCTGCCGACCCCGGCACTGGGCGCGGTGCTCAGCGCCAAGCAGCTGCCGGCCTACGGTGGCGACACCTTGTGGGCCAGTGGCATTGCCGCCTTCGAGGCACTGTCGGCGCCGTTGCGCGCGATGCTCGACGGCCTGACCGCCACCCATGACTTCACCAAATCCTTCCCGCTGGAGCGCTTCGGCACCACCCCCGAAGACCTGGCGCGCTGGGAAACCACCCGGCGCAACAACCCGCCGCTGTCGCACCCGGTGGTGCGCACCCACCCGGTCAGCGGGCGCAAGGCGCTGTTCGTCAACGAAGGCTTCACCACGCGCATCAACGAGCTGAACGAGTATGAAAGCGAGGCGCTGCTCAAGCTGCTGTTCGCCCATGCGACGCGGCCGGAGTTCAGCATTCGCTGGCGTTGGCAGGAGAACGACGTGGCGTTCTGGGATAACCGCGTGACCCAGCATTTTGCGGTGGATGACTACCGGCCCAATCGGCGGGTGATGCACCGGGCGACCATCCTCGGGGATGCGCCGTTCTGAGACCTGCCGGTGCAGAGCGTGGGAGCGGGCTTGCCCCGCGATGGCTGTGCTGAATCCACCATCGCAATCGCGGGGCAAGCCCGCTCCCACGAACCCTGAACCTGGATCTCAGCGAACCAGATGCAGGTACTGCATGTGCCGCTCGTACTGGTCGAGGATGTCGTTGATGATCTGCTCCTTGCTGTAGCCCACCAGGTCGTAGTTCTGGCTGCCCTCGCTCAGGTGCACCTCGGCCCGGTAATAACGGCGGTTCTTCAAGTCCTGCGTACCCAGCCCACCGAGGGCGAACGACGGGGTGAAATACCCACGCATCTGCACCTGGTAGATGAACGGCTGCTCATCGCCATGGCCGATCTTCAGGCTGACGTTGTCATGGCTCGGGTCGTCCTGGGTGATCAGCACCAGGCCCTTCTGCTCGAACACCTCGCGCACCTCGGCAATCGCCGGGCGCACCACGTCGTCCATGAAGCGGTACACCTCGTCACGCGACGGGAAATGCACGGCCTGGCTCAGGCGCTGGCGCCAGCCGCCACGGCCGCGCCGCGACTGGGCGAACGGGGCCAGCGAATGCATCTGCGCGATCTGCCGCTGGCTCTCCAGGTAGAAGGCTTTGTGCAGCCCCCACATCATGCACAACAGGATCAGCGAGAACGGCAGCGAGGTCAGCACCACCGCAGACTTGAGCGAGTCGATGCTGCCGGCGAACAGCAGGGCACTGGTGATCAGCGCAGTCATCGCACCCCAGAAGATCCGCAGCCAGTTCGGCCCGTCTTCGTCAGCGCCGCCGCCCTTGGCCGACAGCGTCGACAGCACCACCGTGCCGGAGTCGGCCGAGGTGACGAAGAACACGAAGCTGATGAACACCGTCACGGCGATCACCGTCTTGCTCCACGGGTAGGTTTCCAGCAGCAGGTACAGGCTCATCGACGGGTTATCCAGTGCCGACTGGCCCAGCGCGGTCATGCCGTGGTTGATCACCTGGTCCAGCGCGCTGTTGCCGAAGATCGACATCCACGCCAGGGTGAAGCCCAGCGGGATCAGCAGCACGCCGAAGACGAACTCGCGGATGGTGCGGCCGCGCGAAATACGCGCGATGAACAGGCCCACGAACGGCGCCCAGGCAATCCACCAGGCCCAGTAGAACACCGTCCAGCCACCCAGCCAGTCACGGTTTTCACCATAGGCGTACACGTCGAAACTCTTGCGAGGCAAGGCGCCGAGGTAGTCGCCGAGGTTCTGGATCAGGGTGTTGAACAGGTGCTGGGTGGGCCCGGCGAACAGCACGAACAGCAGCAGCGCGCAGGCCAGGAACAGGTTGATGTCGCTCATCACCCGCACGCCCTTCTCCACCCCGGCGACCGCCACGGCCACCGCCGCGCCCATCATCAGGGTGATCAGCAGCACCTGCACCCACTGGCTGTGGCTGATGCCGAACAGGTAGTCGAGCCCGGCGTTCAGGTGCAGCACGCCGAAGCCCATGTCGGCCCCCAGGCCGAACACCGTGGCGATGATGCCGAAGCCGTCCACCGCGTAGCCGATCGGGCCGTTGATGCGCTTGCCGATCAGCGGGTACAGCGCCGAACGCAGCGCCAGCGGCAGGTTGTGGCGGTAGGCGAAGTAGGCCAGCGCCATGCCGACGAAGGCGAACACGCCCCAGCCATGCAGGCCCCAGTGCAGGAACAGGATCTGCATCGCCTGGCGCCCGGCCTCGGCCGTGCCCGCCTCGCCCTGGGGCGGCTGGAGCATGTGGGTCAGGGGTTCGGAAACACAGAAGAAGAACAGCGTGATGCTGATACCGGCGGCGAACAGCATGCCCGCCCAGGACAGGTAGCTGAACTCGGGTTCGTCGTGGTCGGCGCCGAGCTTGATCTTGCCGTAGCCGGATACCGCAGTGACCACCACGAACACCAGGTACAGGGTCATGGCCAGCATGTAGTACCAGCCGACGGTGTTGGCCGCCCAGTTCTGCGCCGCCAGCAACCATTCGCCGGCCGCTTGCGGCATGGCGATGACCACCAGGCCGAACAGCAGGATGAAACTTGCCGCGAAGTAGAACACCGGGGGGTTCATGCGGATCTTGCCATTGGCAAGAGCAGGCGTTGGTGCACTCATCGGGCGTGCACCTCGTCAAAGGACGTGAGGTTCGGATTGTACGGGTTCAGCAAAGGAATCCTCCTGTTGAACACCGGCAATGGACCAGCGTTTTTTCATTGAACAAGCGTTCAAGTTAAACATGGATCGGATTTCAATGCGACCCGATGCCGCTGGGCGGGGTCCTTGTGAGGGACAACGTGGGAGCGGGCTTGCCCCGCGATTGCAAGGGTTGGCCGGACACTGCAATCGCGGGGCAAGCCCGCTCCCACGCGCCATACACACGATGCTAGAGGGCTTTCTTGCCTTCGCAATCCAACTGCAAATTGGCCTGGGTAATGTTGCTCTCGGCCGGCACGCTGCGGGTCAGCCACACGTTGCCGCCAATGGTCGAGCCCTTGCCGATGGTGATACGCCCCAGGATGGTCGCCCCGGCATAGATCACCACGTCGTCCTCGACGATCGGGTGGCGCGCCAGGCCTTTGTGCAGGGTCCCCGACTCGTCGCTGGGGAAGCGCTTGGCACCCAGGGTTACCGCCTGGTAAATGCGCACCCGCTCGCCAATGATCGCCGTCTCGCCGATGACCACGCCGGTGCCGTGGTCGATGAAGAAACTCGGGCCGATCTGCGCACCGGGGTGGATGTCGATGCCGGTGGCCGAGTGCGCCAGCTCCGAGCTGATCCGCGCCAGCAGCGGCAAGCCAGCCTGGTACAGGTGATGGGCCAGGCGGTGGTGGATGATCGCCAGGATGCCCGGGTAACACAGCAGCACCTCGTCGACGCTGCGCGCCGCCGGATCACCGTGGTAGGCGGCCAGCACATCGGTGTCGAGCAGCACGCGCAAGGCCGGCAGGGCGGCGGCGAAATCCTGGATCAGGCGCAGGGCGTGGGCGTCGACGTCGGTGACGTCGGTCTTGCCATGGCGCGCCGCGTAACGCAGTTCCAGGCGAGCCTGGGTCAGCAGCGCGGTCAGTGCGGCGTCGAGGGTATGGCCGACGTAGAAGTCCTCGCTTTCCTCGCGCAGGTCCACCGGGCCCAGGCGCATGGGGAACAGCGCGCCGCACAGTTGCTCGAGGATCTGGCGCAGCGCCTCGCGCGACGGCAGCTCGCGGCCACCCTGCTCGCCGCTGCTGCGGCCATTGCTGCTGCGCCATTGCTCACGGGCGCTGCGCAGGCCGCTGACGATGCCCTGCAGTTGCCAATGGGCTGTTGATGGTTGTTCGCTCACGGTTATCTCCTGGCGGGGCATTTCTCTTCTTGTTCATCAGTGCTGGCTGCTTCGCGGGTAAACCCGCTCCCACAGAGATTGTGTGGTACCTGTGGGAGCGGGTTTACCCGCGAAGGGGCCAGCACCGACTGAATGCCATCAACGATACGACAAATCCCCCCCTTGGAAAAAACAACGCTTTATTCCATCCTGCGCTAAGTCAGGCATAAGCAACGCTGACGGGGTGTCCATTCGTGGCTACCCTCAACCCTGCCATGGGATGGCAATGTGCAGCCATGGAATAACAACCGGCTTTTTTATTATTTCCAGGCCTATACGGCCCAGCTTTATATTTGCCACCCACTACTTCCACAACAAGCGCGGGGCCACACATGTCCAAATTCGCCAAACCCCTTCTCAATGCCAGCCTGGCGCTGCTGCTCGGCGCCGGCCTGCTCGGCCAGGCCTTCGCCGGCGAGCAACTGAAGACCATCCAGGAAAAAGGCGTGATCAACGTCGGCCTGGAAGGCACCTACCCTCCGTTCAGCTTCCAGGATGAAAACGGCAAGCTGGCCGGCTTCGAAGTGGAACTGTCGGAACTGCTGGCCAAGGAGCTGGGGGTCAAGGTCAAGCTGCAGCCGACCAAGTGGGACGGCATCCTCGCCGCGCTGGAGTCCAAACGTCTGGACGTGGTGATCAACCAGGTGACCATCTCCGAAGAGCGCAAGAAGAAGTACGACTTCACCGAGCCCTACACCGTCTCCGGTATCCAGGCGCTGATCCTGAAGAAGAAAGCCGAAACCCTGAACATCAAGACCGCGCAGGACCTTGCCGGCAAGAAGGTCGGCGTTGGCCTGGGCACCAACTACGAGCAATGGGTCAAGCAGGACGTGCCGAAAGCCGAAGTACGCACCTATGAAGACGACCCGAGCAAGTTCGCCGACCTGCGCAACGGCCGCATCGACGCCATCCTGATCGACCGCCTGGCCGCGCTGGAGTACGCGCAGAAAGCCAAGGACACCCAGCTCGCCGGCGACGCCTTCTCGCGCCTGGAAAGCGGCGTGGCCCTGCGCAAGGGTGAGCCCGAGCTGCTGGCCGCACTCAACAAGGCCATCGACAAGCTCAAGGCTGACGGCACCCTGGCCAAGCTGTCCGAGAAATACTTCGGTGCCGATGTCACCAAATGATTGCTGAAAGCCTGCAACTCGTTGCCGATTCCACGCCCTTCCTGTTGAAGGGCGCTGGCTACACGGTGCTGCTCAGTGTCGGCGGCATGTTCTTCGGCCTAGTGCTGGGCTTTGCCCTGGCACTGATGCGCCTGTCGAAGATCCTGCCGCTGGACTGGCTGGCACGCATCTACGTCTCGTTCTTCCGTGGCACGCCGCTGCTGGTACAGCTGTTCGTGATCTATTTCGGCATGCCGCAGATCGGTATCGAGCTCGACCCGATCCCGGCCTCGCTGATCGGTCTGTCGCTGAACATGGCGGCGTACATCTGCGAAATCCTGCGTGCGGCGATCTCCTCGATCGACCGTGGCCAGTGGGAGGCCGCTGCCTCCATCGGCATGACCCGCACCCAGGCCATGCGCCGGGCGATCCTGCCGCAGGCGCTGCGCACCGCGCTGCCGCCGCTGGGTAACAGTTTCATCTCGCTGGTCAAGGACACCGCCCTGGCGGCGACCATCCAGGTGCCCGAGCTGTTCCGTCAGGCGCAGCTGATCACTGCCCGCACCTTCGAAGTGTTCACCATGTACCTGGCGGTTGCGCTGATCTACTGGATCCTCTGCAGCATCCTCGCGCACTTCCAGAACCGCATGGAAGCGCGGGTCAACCAGCACGACCAGGAGCACTGACGATGATCGTAGTAGAAGGCCTGACCAAGCGGTTCAAGGGCCAGACCGTGCTCAACGGCATCGACCTCACCGTACAACCGGGCGAAGTGGTGGCCATCATCGGCCCCAGCGGCTCGGGCAAGACCACCTTCCTGCGCTGCCTCAACCTGCTGGAAACGCCCGACGCAGGGCGCATCCAGATCGGCGATATCAGCATCGACGCCAACCGCCCCCTGGGTGGCCAGCAAAGCGCGATTCGCCGCCTGCGCCAGCAGGCCGGCTTCGTGTTCCAGAACTTCAACCTGTTCCCTCACCGCACCGCGCTGGACAACGTCATCGAAGGGCCGGTGATCGTCAAGAAGACCCCTCGGGACAAGGCCATCGAGTTGGGCAAGCGCCTGCTGGCCAAGGTCGGCCTGGCCGGCAAGGAAGACGCCTACCCCCGGCGCCTGTCCGGTGGCCAGCAGCAGCGGGTGGCCATTGCCCGCGCCCTGGCCATGGAACCGGAGGTGATCCTGTTCGACGAGCCCACCTCGGCGCTCGACCCTGAACTGGTGGGTGAAGTGCTGGCGACCATCCGCGGCCTGGCCGAGGAAAAGCGCACCATGATCATCGTCACCCACGAGATGAGCTTTGCCCGCGATGTGGCCAACCGGGTGATTTTCTTCGACAAGGGCGTGATCGTGGAGCAGGGTGAGGCCAAGGCGCTGTTCGCCAACCCCAGAGAGGAGCGTACGCGGCAGTTCTTGCGCAAGTTCCTCGGCACGACTGCCGCACAGGATTGATCCACCGCAATCGCGGGGCAAGCCCGCTCCCACGCTTACTCTCAGGTATGGCGTGGGAGCGGGCTTGCCCCGCGATTTTTTTCGACCCTTGAGTTCTTCTATTGATATTCCCAAACGTTAGTTCATAAAGGTTTTACAAACGAATAGGGTATATAGACCGGACCACCGGACCAGCAAACGTCTGCCGACCTCACCCCGAGGCGGCACAGTCAACTTTTGTGAGGTAAGGAATGGTCAGGATCACAATCACCCCAGTGGCCAACGCCAGGGCATTGAGTGCAGCCAAGGAGCGGCACTGATGTCCAGCCAGCCAACTACCCAATCGCACAGCGACACCGACAGCTCGCCCCTGCTGCTGCCCGCCAAGGTGCTGCAGAGCGACCAGGAGGCCCTGCAGGCCGCCCGTGAACTGGCCGACCTGGCCCGCCACAACGCCGCCAGCCGCGACCAGCAGCGCAAGCTGCCGTGGGCCGAGATCGAACAGTTCACCCGCAGCGGCCTGGGCAGCATCAGCATCCCCAAGGCCTACGGCGGGCCGGAAGTATCGTTCGTGACCATCGCCGAAGTGTTCCGCCTGATCAGCGCCGCAGACCCGGCGCTGGGGCAGATCCCGCAGAACCAGTTCGGCATCCTGCAACTGGTGCGCCTGACCGCCACCGAGGCGCAGAAGCAGCGGATTTTCCGCGCCGTGCTCGACGGCTGGCGCATCGGCAATGCCGGGCCGGAGCGCGGCACCAAGGACACCCTGACGCTCAAGGCGCGCATCACCCGCAAGGGCGACGACTTCAGCATCAGCGGCGAAAAGTTCTACTCCACCGGCGCCCTGTACGCCCACTGGGTGGCGGTCAAGGCGCTGGACGACGAAGGCCGCCAGCGCCTGGCGTTCGTGCGCCGTGGCAGCCGCGGCCTGCGCATCATCGACGACTGGTCGGGCTTTGGCCAACGCACCACCGCCAGCGGCACCGTGCTGCTGGAACAGGTGCCGGTGGACGCCGACCTGGTTGTGGATAACTGGCGCCAGCGCGATGTACCGAACATCCAGGGCGCAGCCTCGCAACTGATCCAGGCGGCCATCGACGCCGGTATCGCCGAAGCGGCGATCGAGGACGCGATCACTTTCGTGCGCGAGAAGTCGCGGCCGTGGATCGAAGCCAAGGTCGAGCGCAACAGCGACGACCCTTATGTGATCGCCGACATCGGCCGCCTGAAGCTCGACCTGCATGCCGCCGAAGCGCTGCTGCGCCGGGCCGCCAAGGTGCTCGATGAAGTCAACGCCGGCCCCATCGACGATGCCGCTGCTGCGCGGGCCTCGATCGCGGTGGCCGAGGCCAAGGTGCTCACCACCGAGATCTCGCTGCAGGCCAGCGAGAAGCTGTTCGAGCTGGCCGGCAGCCGCGCAAGCCTGGCCGAGTACAACCTCGACCGGCACTGGCGCAATGCCCGGGTGCACACCCTGCACGACCCGGTGCGCTGGAAGTACCACGCGGTCGGCGCCTACTACCTCAACGGCACCCTGCCAGCCCGCCATTCCTGGATCTGATTTTCGGCCCATCGCGGGGCAAGCCCGCTCCCACGCTGGAACCGTGGGAGCGGGCTTGCCCCGCGATGGGCCCACGGAGAGCACCATGACTGCATCCCTCATCACCAGCGACGCCCAGGCCCTGGCCGTCGCCGAAGAACTCGCCCACCACCTGCGCCAGGACAGCGCCGTACGCGACCGCGAGCGCCGCCTGCCCCACGCCGAACTCGAACGCTTCGTGCACACCGGCCTATGGGGCATCAGCGTGCCCAAGGCCTTTGGCGGCGCCGGCGTGTCCAGTGCCACCCTGGCCAAGGTCGTGGCGCGCATCGCCCAGGCCGACGCCTCGATCGGGCAGATCCCGCAGAACCACTTCTACGCCCTGGAAGTGCTGCGGGTGAACGGCACCCCGGAGCAACAGAAACGGCTTTATGCCGAAGTGCTCGCTGGCCGGCGCTTCGGCAATGCCCTGGCCGAAATCGGCACCAAGAACGCCCACGAACGCACCACGCGCCTGACCCGCGATGGCGAGCACTACCGCATCAACGGCCGCAAGTTCTACTGCACCGGCGCCATTTATGCCCAACGCATCCCGACGCTGGTGATCGACGAACAGGACCTGCAGCACCTGGCGTTCGTGCCCGCCGACAGCCAGGGCATCGAAGTGATCGACGACTGGAGCGGCTTCGGCCAACGCACCACCGGCAGCGGCTCGGTGGTGTTCGACAACGTGCCGGTACGCGCCGAAGACGTGGTGCCGTTCGGCAGCGCCTTCGAGCGCCCGACCACGGTCGGCCCGCTGGCACAGATCCTCCACGCGGCCATCGACACCGGCATCGCCCGTGCCGCCTTCGAAGACGCCCTGCACTTCGTGCGCACCCGCAGCCGGCCGTGGGTCGACTCGGGTGTCGACAAGGCCAGCGACGACCCACTGACGCTGAAGAGCTTCGGCCACCTGGCGATCCGCCTGCACGCCGCCGAAGCGCTGCTGGAGCGCGCCGGCGAAATCCTCGACATCGCCCAGGCCGACAGCACCGCCGACACCCTCGCCGCAGCCTCGATTGCCGTGGCCGAGGCGCGGGCGATCAGCACCGAAATCTCGCTGGCCGCCGGCACCACCCTGTTCGAACTGGCCGGCAGCCAGGCCACCCTGGCCGAGCACAACCTCGATCGCCACTGGCGCAACGCCCGGGTGCACACCCTGCACGACCCGGTGCGCTGGAAGTACCACGCCATCGGCAACTTCTACCTCAACGATGAGAAGCCGCCGCGTCGGGGGACCATCTGATGGCCAAGCAGATCCTGCTCAACGCGTTCAACATGAACTGCATCGGGCACATCAACCACGGCCTGTGGACCCACCCGCGGGACACCTCGACCCAGTACAAGACCCTCGACTACTGGACCAACCTGGCCCGCCTGCTGGAGCGCGGGCTGTTCGACGGGCTGTTCATCGCCGATATCGTCGGCACCTACGACGTGTACGGCCAGTCGCTGGACGTGACACTCAAGGAGTCGATCCAGCTGCCGGTCAACGACCCGCTGCTGCTGGTTTCGGCCATGGCATCGGCAACCCGGCACCTGGGCTTCGGCCTTACCGCCAACCTCACCTACGAGGCGCCCTACCTGTTCGCCCGGCGCCTCTCCACCCTCGACCACCTGAGCAACGGCCGGGTCGGCTGGAACATCGTCACCGGCTACCTCGACAGCGCCGCCCGGGCCATGGGGCTGGAGCAGCAACTCGAGCACGACCGCCGTTACGACCAGGCCGACGAGTACCTGCAGGTGCTGTACAAACTGCTCGAAGGCAGCTGGGACGACGATGCCGTGGTCGCCGACCGCGCACAGCGTGTGTATGCGCGCCCGGACAAGGTGCACAAGGTCAGCCACCACGGTGAGTTCTACGACGTCGAGGGCTACCACCTGTGCGAACCCTCGCCGCAGCGCACCCCGGTGCTGTTCCAGGCCGGCAGTTCGGCGCGTGGCCTGGCCTTTGCCGGCAACCATGCCGAGTGCGTGTTCATCAGCGGCCAGGACAAGGCCGCCACCCGCGCCCAGGTCGACAAGGTGCGTGCAGCGGCGCAAGCCGCGGGTCGCGACCCGCAGGCGGTCAAGGTGTTCATGGGCATCAGCGTGATCGTTGCCGCAACCGAGGACGAAGCCCGCGCCCTGCACGCCGAGTACCTGCACTACGCCAGCCCCGAGGCCGGCGTGGCGCACTTCGCCAGCTCCACCGGTATCGACTTCTCGCGCTACGGGCTGGACGAGCCGATCGGCTTCGCCAAGGGCAATGCCATCCAGTCCGCCACCCGCCAGCTGCAGGACAGCGCCTGGACCCGCCGCCGCCTGCTGGAGCAACACGCCCTGGGCGGGCGCTACGTCACCCTGGTCGGCAACCCCGAACAGGTCGCCGAGCAACTGATCGGCTGGCTCGACGACACCGGCCTGGACGGTTTCAACCTGACCCGCACCGTCACCCCGGAAAGCTTCGAGGCCTTCATCGACCTGGTAGTACCCGAACTGCAGCGCCGTGGCCGCTACAAGACCGCGTACGCCGAAGGCACCCTGCGCGAGAAGCTGTTCGCCAGCGACCACCCGCACCTGCCCGCCGATCACCCCGGATCCACCTACCGCAACACCCATACCTCTGCCCCGACTGGAGCCCTGCACCATGCTTGAGAAACTGTTCCGGCCCGTCGCGGCCATCGCCCTGGGCCTCGGCCTGTCCGCCGCCGCCTTCGCCGCCGAGCCACTGAAGATCGGCACCACCGCCGCCTTCGCCATACCGCTGGAAGCGGCGGTGGCAGAAGCCCATAAACAAGGCCTGGAAGTGAAGCTGATCGAGTTCAGCGACTGGATCGCGCCCAATGTCAGCCTCAACAGCGGCGACATCGACGTGAACTACTTCCAGCACATCCCCTTCCTGGAAAACGCCAAGGCCGCCGCCGGCTTCAACCTGGTGCCCTACGCGCCGGGGATCATCAACAACGTCGGCCTGTACTCGAAAAAGTACAAGAGCTTTGCCGAGCTGCCCGAAGGCGCCAGCGTGGCTATCGCCAACGACCCGATCAACAGCGGGCGCGGCTTGCAGCTACTGGCCAAGGCCGGGCTGATCACCCTCAAGCCGGGCGTGGGCTACAAGGCCACCGAAGACGACATCATCGCCAACCCGAAGAAGATCAACATTCTCCAGGTCGAGGCCGTGCAACTGGTGCGCGCCTACGATGACGCCGATCTGGTACAGGGCTACCCGGCCTACATCCGCCTGGCCAACACCTTCGACGCCACCTCGGCGCTGCTGTTCGACGGCCTGGAAAACAAGGAATACGTGATCCAGTTCGTCATCCGCCCGCAGGAGAAGAACGACCCGCGCCTGGCCAAGTTCGTCGACATCTATCAACACTCGCCCGCCGTGCGCGCAGCCCTGGACAAGGCCCATGGCAAGCTGTACCAGGCCGGCTGGGAAGGCTGACATGAGCCAGGCCAGCGCCCTCAGGGCGCTTCCCACGCAGCCAGTGCCGCTCAAGGCACCTGAACAAGTGCTGCGCCCGGAGGTGAACCAGGCCCATGTGCGCTTCATCGGCCTGGGCAAGACCTACCCGGGCCAGGCGCAACCGGCGCTGCAAGGCATCGACCTGAACATCCGCCGTGGCGAGATCTTCGGCATCATCGGCCGCAGCGGCGCCGGCAAGTCGTCGCTGCTGCGCACCATCAACCGCCTGGAGCAGCCAAGCCAAGGCCGGGTGTTGATCGACCAGGTGGATATCGCGCCTTTCGACGAAGACCGCCTGGTGGCCCTGCGCCGACGCATCGGCATGATCTTCCAGCACTTCAACCTGATGTCGGCCAAGACTGTGTGGCAGAACGTCGAGCTGCCGTTGAAAGTGGCCGGCGTGAGCAAGCCCGAGCGCCAGCGCAAGGTGCGTGAGTTGCTGGAGCTGGTGGGGCTGGCGGAAAAACACCACGTCTACCCGGCGCAACTGTCCGGCGGGCAGAAGCAGCGGGTCGGCATCGCCCGGGCGCTGGTGCACGACCCCGAGATACTGCTGTGCGACGAGGCCACCTCGGCGCTCGACCCGGAAACCACCGCATCGATCCTCGAACTGCTGCGCGACATCAACCAGCGGCTGGGCCTGACCGTGGTGCTGATCACCCATGAGATGGCGGTGATCCGCGATATCTGCCAGCGCGTGGTGGTGCTCGAGCGCGGCGAAGTGGTCGAGCAGGGCGAGGTGTGGCAGGTGTTCGGTGCGCCGCGCCACGAGGTCACCCGCACCTTGCTCGCGCCCTTGCAGACGCGCCTGCCCGCCGCCTTGCAGGCCAGCCTGCGGGCCAACCCGGCCAGCCGCGATGCAGCCGTGGTGCTGCGCCTGCAGCTGGTCGGCGAACCGGAGCTGAGCACGCTGTTCAGCGACCTGGGGGGCCGGGTGCGCCTGCTCCAGGGCGGCGTCGAAACCATCGGCGAGCATGCCCTGGGCCAGTTGATCCTGGCCGTGCGCGGCTCACCGCTGGACACTCATCAATTGCTCGAACGCGCCCGCCGCTGGGCTGCGGATGTGGAGGTACTGGGCCATGTGGATTGATCGCCTGCTGCAAGGCTTGCTCGATACCCTGCTGATGGTCGGCGTGTCCTCGCTGGTGGCGCTGCTCGTGGGGGTGCCGATGGCGGTGCTGCTGGTCACCAGCGACAAGGGCGGGATCTTCGAGGCGCCGGCGCTAAATCGGGTGCTGGGTGCCATCGTCAACCTGTTCCGCTCGATCCCGTTCCTGATCCTGATGGTCGCGCTGATCCCCTTCACCCGCCTGGTGGTGGGCACCACCTACGGCGTGTGGGCGGCCGTGGTGCCGCTGACCATCGCCGCCACGCCGTTCTTCGCACGGATTGCCGAGGTCAGCCTGCGCGAGGTCGACCATGGCCTGATCGAAGCGGCCCAGGCCATGGGCTGCCGGCGCTGGCACATCGTCTGGCATGTGCTGCTGCCCGAGGCGCTGCCGGGGATCGTCGGCGGTTTCACCATCACCCTGGTGACGCTGATCAACTCGTCGGCCATGGCCGGGGCGATCGGTGCGGGGGGGCTGGGGGATATCGCCTACCGCTATGGCTATCAGCGCTTCGACAGCCAGATCATGCTGACGGTGATCGTCATGCTGGTGGCGCTGGTGGCGGTGATTCAGTTGGGTGGGGACAGGTTGGCCAGAGGCTTGAACAAGCGGTGACTGCTTCGCGGGTAAACCCGCTCCCACAGAGACTGCGCATAACCTGTGGGAGCGGCGGTTCGCCGCTGCGATTTACCCGCGAAGAGGCCATCAGCCCCAATGCAAATCATCAGCTGGCACCGGCCGCCCGAACCAGTACCCCTGCCCCAGCTGGCACTGCTGCTCCAGCAGGAAGCGCGCCTGCTCGGCCTGCTCGATGCCTTCGGCGTGCACCTGCATGCCCATGCTGCGCGCCAGGGCGATGATCACCCGCACAATGGCAATGTCGTCATCGTCGAAGGGCAGGCCCGCGACGAAGCCCTGGTCGATCTTCAGTTTCTGCACCGGCAGGCGTTTGAGGCGCAGCAACGAGGAGTAGCCGGTGCCGAAATCGTCGATGGCCAGGGTCAGCCCCAGCTCGCGCAGGCGGTGCAGCTGCTCCAGCGCCACTTCCGGGTCTTCCATCACCGCGCTTTCGGTGACTTCCAGCTCCAGCAACGACGGGTCGAGGCCGGTGTCGTGCAGCACATCGGCCACCTGCCGATACAGCTCGCGCTGGCTGAACAGGCGGCTGGAAATGTTGACTGCGACGAACGCCAGCACCCGGCCGTCCTGCTGCCACTGCACCATCTGCCGGCAGGCCTGGCGCAACACCCAGGCGTCGATCTCGGCGATCAGCCCGGTGCGCTCGGCAATCGGAATGAACTCCCCCGGCGGCACCAGGCCCCGCTGGGGATGCTGCCAGCGCACCAGCGCTTCGACGCCGATCATCTTCGCGTTGAACAGGTCGTACACCGGCTGGAAGAACACCCGCAGTTCCTCCTGTTCCAGCGCACGGCGCAACTCGCCGGCGGTCTCGACCCGGTGCTGGGCGTGGGCGGTCAGCTCCTCGGTGTACAGCGCGTAGCAGGCGCGGCCGCTGCTCTTGGCCTTGAACAGCGCCGAGTCGGCGTTGCGCAGCAGCTGTTCGGCGCTCAGCGCATCGCTGGGGAACAGGCTGATGCCAATGCTGGCACTGATGAACAGGCGGTGGTCGTCGAACGTGAAGGGCTCACGCAAGCGCTCGATGATGCTCTGCGCCAGCTTGCCGGCCTGGCCGACCTGCTGGCAGTTCTCGGCCAGCACGCCGAATTCGTCGCCGCCCAGGCGTGCCAGGGTGACGCCACTGCCCACCACTTCGCGCAGGCGTTCACCCACCAGCTTCAGCAGCTGGTCGCCGATGGTGTGGCCAAGGCCGTCGTTGATGCTCTGGAAATGATCGAGATCGAGCAACAGCAAGGCGCAACCGCGTTTGTTCAGTTGCGCGGCAGCCAGCGCCTGCTCGGCACGGTCGTTGAACAACAGACGGTTGGGCAGGCCGGTCAGCGGGTCGTGATGGGCAAGGTAGGCGAGCTCCTGCTCGGTGTGCTTGATCGCGCTGATGTCGCTGAACACCGCCACATAGTGGCTGAGCTCGCCGCTGTCGTCGCGAATGGCGCAGATGGTCTGCCATTGCGGGTAGATCTCGCCGCTTTTGCGGCGGTTCCAGATCTCGCCGCTCCACTCGCCCTTCGCGTTGAGCGCGGCGTAGATCTGTTGGTAGAACGGCGCGCCATGGCGGCCAGACTTGAACTTGCTCGGGCGCTGGCCGATGACCTCGTCCTGCTGATACCCGGTGATGCGCATGAAAGCCCGGTTAACGTGCACGATCAGGCCGTTGCGATCGGTCACCAGCACGCCTTCGAGGGTGCTGTCGAACACCGCCGCGGCCATGCGCAGGCGTTCGCGGTCTTCGCTGCGCAGGCGTGCACCGATGCCGATGAAGTTCAACAGCCGGGCGCGCGAGACGAAGATCAGCAAGGCACTGAGCAGCACCCAGACCACCACATTGATCTGCCGGCCCACGGTCAGCGCCAGCGGGTCCTCGGACATGCTCTGCAAGACCAGCTCCGACAACGCCAGCCAGAGGATCGAAAGCAGCAGGTAGAGCCCGGCCATACGCAAGGCGTCGCGAACGGAAACAGACATGTCGGGTCGGTGAGCCCATGGAAAATGAGGGGGCATTATAAAGGCTGAAACACCCTGTGACTTCCTATCAAAAAGGCCGACTGGTTTTATTTGCCTGCCAAGGGATAATGCCAGCGCTGTTCCCCTGTGTTTGCGAGGGTTTTTCCCGCTATGTGGTACTACGGTTTGCTCGATCTGTCGGCCTGGCAACTGGTCGCCGTCACCCTGCTGATGACCCATGTGACCATCGTCAGCGTCACCATCTACCTGCACCGCTACTCTGCGCACCGGGCGCTGGAGCTGAATGCAGGCCTCAAGCATTTCTTCCGTTTCTGGCTGTGGCTTACCACTGCGCAGAACACCCGCGAGTGGACCGCCATCCACCGCAAGCACCACGCCAAGTGCGAAACCCCTGACGACCCGCACAGCCCGCTGCACAAGGGCCTGGGCACCGTGCTGCGCAAGGGCGCCGAACTCTATCGCGAAGAGGCGCGCAACGAAGAGACGCTGCGCATCTATGGCAAGAACTGCCCGGACGACTGGATCGAGCGCAATCTCTACACGCGCTACAAGCTCGGCGGCATCGCCCTGATGGCGGTCATCGACCTGCTGCTGTTCGGCACCATCGGCATCACCATCTGGGCGGTGCAGATGATGTGGATTCCGTTCTGGGCCGCCGGCGTGGTCAACGGCCTCGGCCACGCGGTGGGCTACCGCA
Organism: Pseudomonas oryziphila; assembly: GCF_003940825.1. Classification (NCBI taxonomy): domain Bacteria; kingdom Pseudomonadati; phylum Pseudomonadota; class Gammaproteobacteria; order Pseudomonadales; family Pseudomonadaceae; genus Pseudomonas; species Pseudomonas oryziphila. The sequence continues at coordinate 5,841,185 of NZ_CP034338.1, forward strand.
ACTTCGAATGCCGCGACGCCGCCACCAACCTGGTGCCCTGGGGCATCATCATTGGCGGCGAGGAGCTGCACAACAATCACCACACCTACCCCAACTCGGCCAAGCTCTCGGTACGCCGCTGGGAGTTCGACATGGGCTGGATGTGGATCCGCCTGCTGAGCATGCTGCGCCTGGCCAAGGTGCAGCGGGTGGCGCCCATCGCCCATCGGGTCGAGGGCAAAGCATCGCTGGACATGGACACTGCCATGGCCATCCTCAACAACCGATTCCAGATCATGGCCCAGTACCGCAAGCTGGTGATCGGCCCCTTGGTCAAACAGGAACTGGAGAAGGTCGACGCCTCGGTGCGCCACCGCTTCCGCCGCGCCAAACGCCTGCTGTCGCGTGAGACCAGCTTGCTGCAGGACCGTCATCACGTGCGCATCGAATCGATGCTGGCGCACAGCCAGTCACTCAAGACCATCTACGAGAAACGCCTGGCACTGCAGCAGATCTGGGCGCGCACCAGCGCCAACGGCCACGACATGCTCGCTGCCATGAAGGACTGGGTGCACGAGGCCGAGGCCAGCGGTATTCAGTCACTGCGTGATTTCGCCGCCCAACTCAAGACCTACTCGCTGCGCCCCACAGGCACCTGATAGCCGTTGATCGGCATGCCCCGCAATGGGGCATGCCGCCCGGAACTTCCCTCCCCGATACCACTCCAACGCGGCACATCGTCCGCGTGGCGGGCCGGTTCGTGGCCGCACGCCCCACGTCGAGAACCGTTTCGTGCACATGGCCAAAGACCTCCCGCCCACGTTTACCGACCCTCCCCGCCCCGAAGCGGCCCAGACGCTGCTCGCCCTGCTGCATGCCCAAGGCGAAGTGGCCCGCCTGAGCGAGCGCGAGCAGCTCTATTCATCGCTGCTCGACAGCGTCAACGCCGTGCTCTGGGCCTTCGACTGGGAAACCCGCCAGGTGCTCTATGTCAGCCCGGCCTACGAACGCCTGTTCGGTCGCCCGGCCAGCCTGGTGCTGGCCGACTACAACGAGTGGCGCGACGCCATCTACCCGGACGACCTCGAATACGCCGAGCGCAGCCTGGCCCAGGTGCTGGTCAAGGGTACCGTCGAGGACCGCGAGTACCGCATCCTCAATGGCGCCGGTGAAGTGCGCTGGGTCAGCGACAAGTGCTACATCAATCAGCAGCGCGAGGGTGATCAGCGGGTGATCATCGTCGGCATCGCCGAGGACATCACCGAAAAGAAGCAGCTCGAAGGCGAGTTGCATCGCCTGGCCACCACCGATGTACTCACGCAAAGCAGCAACCGCCGGCACTTCTTCGAATGCGCCCAACAGGCGTTCGACAATGCCCGGATACATGGCACGCCGCTGGCATTCCTGCTGCTGGACATCGATGACTTCAAGCTGATCAACGACAGTTATGGGCACCAGGAAGGCGACCAGGTACTGCAGCGCATCGCCGACAGCGGCAAGGCCGTGCTAAGGCGTGGCGACCAGTTCGGGCGGATCGGTGGTGAGGAGTTCGCCGCAGTGTTCCCCGGCTGCACTGCGCAGATGGCCGAGCAGATCGCCGAGCGCCTGCAGCGGGAGATCCAGTGCCTGAGTTTCAGCCACGGGCAGCAGACTTACGGCGTGACCGTTAGCCAGGGGCTGACCGGGCTGACTGATGAGGACGAAACGCTCGACAGCCTGTTCGCCAGAGCTGACGCGGCGATGTACCGCGCCAAGCGGCAGGGCAAGAACCAGATCGTAAAAGGCTGACCGGTTACCCGCCCGTAATGTGCAGCAAGTAGCTCATTTCATTTCGTAACGGCTAAGAGCCACTCGTAATCGATCCGGCCGCTACGTGGCCCGGCCATCACACCTCCAGGCTCTTTCTCCCGGCCCTCCCTGAACGCGACATCGAGAATATGACGCTCCAGATCGGTGATTTCGCCCGCAAGGGCGTCAGCTTCGGCAGTGTATCGCTTGATCAATGCAGCCTTCCTGGAACTTGTTGAATAGTTCATGGGTACCTCTGATATCTGGATAGTGGTCTGTTCATCAATCGCCCCTAGCGGCTTCACAAGACGGCCGGCAGGATCACGCACGAAACCAAGGGATAAGTACAAAGATTCGACACCCGGGTCGGGTTGTTGAACCTCGATTCGCGAGTACCTGAGCATCCGTGCGTATTCAATAACGGCCAACACCAACAGCGAGGCCACCAGGCCTCTCAATGGATTCTTCGGGCCTGGTTTGCCCTCCAGCAGAATGATCTTGATGCAGTGATTGCTTCTGCGGGGGCTGGCGTAGCAGAGACCGCAGAGCACATGCTCAGACCACAACGAAACGTCGAATCCCTTGAGATCTCGATCAGCCCAGCGTGAAACCTCCTCCCAGGGAAAGTGGTGAGTCTGCTCGTCCCAGGACTGCAAAGCTTCGATCGCCATGCTTCCAATAGGCTCGAAACGCACCTTTTCAACGTCGAGCTCAGCACCAGGCGTGCAGAACCTATTGGAGAATGCTTCATGGGCGAGTATTCGCGCCCTGGAACGACAGACCTGATAGCGCAGTTCACGGTATCTGTACGTATTCATCCTCAGGCGCAACCTCCCTGCCATTCCGTTGGTGGAGTGGCTGGAAAACTACGCCTGAAGTACTTCCATGGATACGAACGGACGTCCGCAACACCTGTAGGACCGATCCCAAGCCTGATGCAACCGCTGCGCGGCTCAGGCCTGGCGATCGTCTCCGTCCACGGGCTCGGCATCTGCTGCGGGAGTTACCAGCAAATCAACCTCCGGCTCACTCTCGTCGGCTTGTGCGGCCTGGCGCTCCGCCTCCTCCCGGGCCACCGCTTCGGGGTCCACCTTGCGCAACCGCGTCAACTCCGGCAACCCCAGCTTGAGCAACCGTGCCGTCTTGCCGCTGGCGACCTTTTCCAGCCCTTCGCTGGGTCTGAGCCGCGCCAGCTGGCCGGCCAGGCTCATGGCCAGGATCTCCCGCGAGTAAACACCGCCGCCCAGCTGATACACCGCAGCGATCAGCTCGCGCAGGTTCAGCGGCAAGCGCCAGCGGGTGCGCAGCGCCGAGCCGAACGGCGCGCCGAATTCGTTGAGCGACAACTGAACCTGGTCTTCATCCAGTTCGCCGCCCGCCAAGCGCCACTCCTGCAAGGTGCGAAGCACCGCCAGATCACCCAGGCAATGCAACAGCCCCGCGCAGTAGCAACGGCCTTCGTCCACCTCGAGCATGCGTGCCAGGGTGCGGCCGTACTCGGCGGTGTGCAGGGAAAAGTCCCAGTAACGGGCAGCGTGCCGCGCCAGCAAGGGGTCGCTCAAGCGCGCACTGCGCTTGAGCGTCAGGCCCAGAATGAGGTTCATGCTCTGGGTGCTGCCGAGCTTGTTCAGCGCTTGCATCAACGTCTGCACCGGCGCATCGCGGTGCATCGCGGCACTGTTGGCGGCGGCGATCAGTACCCCGGTGATCTGCGGGTCGTTGCGCACCTCCTCCTCGAGCACCTTGAGGTTCAGGCCCTCGGGGTTGAGGGCGCGCTTGATCGCCACCTGCACGTCGGCGAACAGCGGGCCGCCGTCGGCAGTAGCACGGCGCTGTTCGAGGAAGGCCGACAGCTTGAGCCCCGGCGGCAGCGCCGGGACCGGGCAGGCAATCTGCTCGCCGACATGCACCAGCAGGTCTTCCAGGCGCTTGCGCAGGTTATCCAGGTCGAGCGGTTTGCTCAGGTAGGCGGTGGGGTGCAGTGGCAACGCCTCGCGCACACTGGCGGTATCGGTGCGGTTGCTCATGAGGATGAACGGCATACCCGACTGTTCGCCCTGCTTGCGTACCTTGCGCAGCAGGTCGAGGCCATCGAGCCCGGCGAGTTCGCGGGCAGCGATGATCAGGTCGGGCTTGGTTGCCAGCGCGCTCAGCGCCTGGGGGCCATCGGCACAGACGTGCAAGCGTGCATCGCAACGCACGCTGAGCAGCATTTCGCTGAGCATGTCACGCACCCAAGGGTCGCCCTCGGCAATCAAGACACAAGGGGGGATGGGGTCGGCGGCGCTCATGAGCGAGTCTCCTGGTAATGGCGCGCGATCCTTCGCAGCTTCCACGGAATCCTCGTACAACCTTAGCGCCTGAAGCCGACAAACGGCATAAAAAAAACCCGCCTAGGCGGGTTTTTTCTGAAGCGTGTCACACTCAGGCGAGTTCGGCGAAGCACTCTTCGATGATCGCCAGGCCTTTGTCCAGCAGTGCGTCTTCGGCGGTCAGCGGCACCAGGATGCGCAGGACGTTGCCGTAGGTACCGCAGGACAGCAGGATCAGGCCCTTGTCACGCGCCTTGGCGACAACCTGGCCAACGGCGGCAGCGTTCGGGGTGTGGGTACCCTTCTCGAACACTTCCACAGCGATCATCGAACCCAGACCGCGGACGTCGCCGATGATCGGGTACTTCTTCTGGATTTCACGCAGGCCAGCGGTCAGGCGCTCGCCGACAGCCTTGCTGCGATCCAGCAGTTTCTCTTCCTCGAACACTTCGATTACGGCCAGGGCCGCAGCGCAAGCGATCGGCGAACCGGCGTAGGTGCCGCCCAGGCCGCCTGGGGCGATGGCGTCCATGTACTCGGCCTTGCCGCACACACCGGCCAGCGGGAAGCCGCCAGCGATGGACTTGGCGAAGGTGGTCAGGTCAGGCGCAACGCCCATCTGCTCCATGGCGAAGAAGGTGCCGGTACGGCCAGCGCCGGTCTGCACTTCGTCGGCGATCAGCAGGATGCCGTGCTGGTCGCACAGGGCGCGCAGGCGCTTCATCAGCTCTTTCGGCGCTGGCAGGAAGCCGCCTTCGCCTTGTACCGGCTCGAGGATGATCGCGGCGATGTCGCGCGGCTCGGCGTCGTTCTTGAAGATGCGCTCGACCGAAGCGATGGCGTCGTCAACGCTGACACCGTGCAGCTCGCTCGGGAACAGGGCGCGGAAGATGCCGCCCGGCATCAGGCCCATGCCAGCGGAGTACGGCACAACCTTGCCGGTCAGGCCCAGGGTCATCATGGTACGGCCGTGGTAACCACCGGTGAAGGCGATCACGCCAGCGCGGCCGGTGGCGGCACGGGCGATCTTGACGGCGTTCTCGACAGCTTCGGAGCCGGTGGTGACCAGCAGGGTCTTCTTGTCGAAGTCACCTGGGACCAGCTTGTTGATCTTCTCGCACAGCTCGACGTAAGGCTCGTAGGCCAGCACCTGGAAGCAGGTGTGGCTGACCTTGGTCAGTTGCTCTTGCACGGCCGCGACCACTTTCGGGTGCAGGTGGCCGGTGTTCAGTACTGCGATGCCGCCGGCGAAGTCGATCAGTTCGCGGCCTTCAACGTCGATCACCGTCGAGTTCTTCGCGGTATCGACGAAGATCGGGTGAATCTGGCCAACGCCACGTGGGACGGCGGCGACACGGCGTTGCATCAAGGATTCGTTGGTCTTGCTCATAATGCCCTCATTCGCGCCGACTCTGACGGCGCTGTTATTCGGGGGTGGCTGGGTGTGTTCACGTTCAGTATTCGTTGATCGACTGTCGTGAACGCCCTGGCCACCAGGTACTGCGGTGTCAAAAAGACCAGCGAGGCGTCGCTCTCGCGCCCCGCTGGCAGAGGTAAATACTGCTCTGTCAGTCAGCGATCAGACGCTGATGCACAGGTATTTGATTTCGAGGTAGTCCTCGATGCCGTACTTGGAACCTTCGCGGCCCAGGCCCGAGGCCTTGATACCGCCGAACGGCGCGACTTCGTTGGAGATCAGGCCGGTGTTGATACCAACCATGCCGTATTCCAGGGCCTCGGCAACACGGAACACACGGCTCATGTCGCGGGCGTAGAAGTACGAGGCAAGGCCGAACTCGGTGTCGTTGGACATGGCGATGACTTCGGCCTCGTCCTTGAAGCGGAACAGCGGCGCCAGCGGGCCGAAGGTCTCTTCTTTAGCGACAGCGGCGCTCGATGGCACGTCGACCAGGATGGTCGGTTCGAAGAAGTTGCCTTCGATCAGCTTGCCACCGGACAGCACCTTGGCACCTTTGGAGACGGCGTCTTCGATGTGTTCCTGGACCTTGGCGACAGCCTTGCCGTCGATCAGCGGGCCAGTGGTGGTGCCTTCTTCCAGGCCGTTACCGATCTTCAGCTTGGCCACGGCGGCCTTGAGCTTCTCGGCGAACGCCTCGTAGACGCCGTCCTGCACGTAGATACGGTTGGCGCAGACGCAGGTCTGGCCGTTGTTGCGGTACTTGGAGATGATCGCGCCCTCGACCGCCTTGTCCAGGTCGGCGTCGTCGAACACGATGAACGGCGCGTTGCCGCCCAGCTCCAGGGAAACCTTCTTGATGTCCTTGGCGCATTCTTCCATCAGCTGGCGACCGATTTCGGTCGAGCCGGTGAAGGACAGCTTGCGTACCAGGGAGTTGCCGGTCAGCTCGGAGCCGACTTCGCCGGCGCTGCCGGTGATCACGCTGAGCACGCCAGCCGGGATGCCGGCACGGGTGGCCAGCTCGACCAGGGCCAGGGCGGAGTAAGGGGTCTGCGAAGCAGGCTTGAGCACCATGGTGCAACCGGCGGCCAGGGCCGGGCCGGCTTTACGGGTGATCATCGCGGCCGGGAAGTTCCACGGGGTGATGGCCGCGGTAACGCCGATCGGCTGCTTGATGACGATCAGGCGCTTGTCTGGCTGGTGGCCTGGGATGACATCGCCGTAGACACGCTTGGCTTCTTCGGCGAACCACTCGATGAACGAAGCGGCATAGGCGATTTCGCCCTTGGCTTCGGCCAGCGGCTTGCCCTGCTCGGTGGTCATCAGGCGGGCCAGGTCGTCCTGGTGCTCGATCATCAGCTCGAACCAGCGGCGCAGCTTGCCGGCACGCTCTTTGGCGGTCAGTGCGCGCCAGGCCGGCAGCGCCTTGTCGGCGGCCTCGATGGCGCGGCGGGTTTCAGCGGCGCCCATCTTCGGCACGGTACCGATCACTTCGCCGGTGGCCGGGTTGGTCACCTTGATGGTCTGACCGCTGTCCGCATCCAGCCATTCACCGTTGATGAAGGCTTGCTGGCGGAACAACTGAGCGTCTTTGAGCTGCATGTCGGCTTCCCTTAACTGCGCTGCGGCACGGCGCGGCGCGAATTATTGATTGTTGAAAAGGCGCCCCCATGCGGGGGCGGCCGTCAGGAATTCGTGTACCCGGGTGTTCGACGCCTGGGTGCTGAGCGTTTGAAATCTCAAACGGAATGCTAAGCGGGGGCTGGGGTGTTGGACAATAGGCTGTTCGAAAAAAAGAACGAATGGTCGGAATTCAGATCAGCGGAAACGCATCGCGGGGCAAGCCCGCTCCCACGCAGTCTGTGCAATGACTGCGTGGGAGCGGGCTTGCCCCGCGATTAGGGCCCCGAAAGGTTAGCCCGTCAGAACGCCTTGTCGAGATCGATCACCAACGCCCGATAACCCACACTCCCCGGCTGGCGGCTGTGCACTTTCAACTCCACCACCACCTCCTGGCTCCCTCGGCGCACTTCATTGAGCACCGTGGTGGTGAGCTTCTCGGGCGTCAGGTAATTCACCGACGCGGAATAGATGAACTGGGTGTCGGTGTCCGCCCGGTAGGCCACCACCGAAGTGATCGGGCTGTACCACTCATCCCCTCGCTCCTTGCCGTACTGCCACACCTGCTCGACCGTGCCCTTGGCCTCGTCGACCTTGTACTCCACCGCCCGGCTGTAGTTGCCGCTGAGTTTGGTCGAGGCAAAATCCCGGCCCCAGCCATTGTCGAACACGGTCAGCGTGCCGTAGCCGGTCAGCCAGGCGGTGTGCTGGGTCCACGACCATTCGAAGCCCTCGCCCACCGGCTTGAGCACTTTGTCCTGCAAATGCGCAGGCCAGCCCTGGGGCGCGGCGAGAATCCACTTCACCTGCTTGTCGCGGCCGATCTTCACTACACCCTGGTGCCGTGCTGAAACGATGATGCTGTCGTCATCGGCGTCGTAGTCGATGGCATTGACGTGCGCCCAGTTGCGCCCGGTGCCCACCCCCGGGGTGTCGCCGAACGGCAGGTCGCCCTCGGCCAGCTCGTTGGCCAGACGGTCGTCCTGTTTCTGCACGCCATCCGGCAGCTGGATCGCCGCTTTGCCCAGGGTTTCCAGCAGCTCGCCGCGGTAGGGGTCGAGGATCTGGTTGAGGTCCCAGAAGTCCAGCACGTCACCGGCCTCGCTGACCTCGATGATGTGGTCGCGGATCGAGCGCACGCGCTTGCCGTCCGGGCGCCGGTAGTCGCTGGTACCTACCCGCAGCAAGTAGGTGCCGTTGGGTGTCTCGCGGATCTCGTGGGAGAAGTCGGCGAACTTGTCCGGCAAGTTGCGCTGCCAGACGCGCCGGCCGAGCAGGTCGTACTTGGAGTAGGTCTGGCCCTGGCCCCAGATCAGTTTGCCGTCGCGGGTCTGGTGGAAGCCCATGGTGCCGCCCAGGCCATCGCGGTGGTTGGAGTCGTGGATCTGCTCGATGTCCAGATACCAGCGCACATCGCCGTTGCTGTCGGCGATCCAGTTGTTGCCCACCGAATCCCACTCGGCAGCGCCGCCCAGGCCGTTCCACTTGAAGGCGCGCCCGCCGGGGATGTCCGCCAGCAGGTGGTTGAACAGGTACAGGCGCTGTTCGAAGCCTGGGGCGACCGTGACCGGCTCGACCTCGGGCAGGGCTGCCGTCTGCTTGGCCACCACCGGCAGGCGCACTGCCGGGGCATAGATTTCATAGCGTTCGCGGATGCGCTCACCGTCGAGCTTGTAGCTCACCTCCACTTGGTTGACGTGGTCGGGGTACAGGCCGAACACCGGGATGCCGCCGTAGGTCCACAGCGAGCGCTCGGACACGTCGTAGCTGATGGCCACACCGCGCTCGCCACGCCCCAGCACGCGCACATGGGCGGCGCTCAGGCTGCGGCCACCGTCGCGGATGATCGCGGTCAGCGGCGCCAGGCGGTAGGGGTTGACCACCACGTCGCCGAGCAAGGCTTGGTTGCGCTCGGGCACCTTGGCGGTCAGGCAGGCGCCTTCAGGCAGGTCGTGCGGTTGGGTCTTGGCATTCATGGCAAAGCTCCTTGTGCTCAGAAGTCGTAACGGGCGGTGGCGCCCACGGTGCGCGGGGTGCCCAGCACGCCGGCATAGCCGCCATTGGCGGAGTTCCACAGGCTGGTGAAGTAGGTCTTGTCGCCGGCGTTCTTCACCCACAGCGACAGGTCGAGCACGCCGTCGCCCTGGTCCAGGCGCACGCCGGTGGAGAGGTTGACGATGCCGTAGCTGGGGATCTGCCCGTAGTCGGAGTCGTCGATGGTGCCCACCGCTTTCGAGCGGAAGGCGTAGCTGGCGGTGACGTAGGGTTCGATCCGCTCGCCGAGCTGCCACTTGTACTGGCCGTTGAGGTTGGCGATGTACTTGGAGGCGCCGACCACCTGGTGGCCGGACAGATCGCAGGTGGCCGTGGCGCTGGCCAGGCTCACCTCCGGCGGGCACGGGGCATCGTCGTACTCGGTGTAGCGCACGTCGTTCCACGAACCGTTGACGTTGAGCGTCAGGCCGCGCACCGTCAGGGCCGTGGCTTCGAACTCCAGGCCCCGCGAGCGCACGCTGCCGGCGTTGGCCAGGTACTGCACGCGGTTGATCTGGTCGTAGACGTTGGCCTGGTAGCCGTGCACCTCGGTCCAGAACAGGTTGCTGTTGAGCTGCAGGCGGCCGTCCAGCAGGGTGCTCTTGACCCCCAGTTCGGCGTTGTTGGCGCGCTCGGTGCCCACCAGCAGCGAATCGGTGCCCAGCCGTGGCGCCGCGCCGACGGTGAGGTTGACCCCGCCGGACTTCTCGCCGTGGGACAGGCTGGCATAGCCGAGCACTTGATCATTGAAGCGATAGCTCAGGCTGAGCAACCCGGAAGGGGCAAAGCTGTACTGGTTGAGGTCACCCGAGTCATAGGCGCCCACCCTGCCCTGACGGGCTGCGGCCGCCGCACCGGTGACTGCCGCGCCCCCGAAGGGTGCATCGCGGGTCACCCAGGCGCTCTTCTCTTCATAGGTGCCGCGCACCCCGGCGGTGAAGTCCAGGCGCTCGGTGAGGTGCCAGGTGCCCTGGGCAAACAGGGCGTAGCTGTCGGTGTCGATATGGCCGTTGCCGATCGTGGTGACGTTGGCCAGGGCGCCGGCCGGGGTCAGGTTCCAGATATCCGCCTGCGGGCCGTTGTAGGTGAACGACTTGTTGTCCAGGTCCTGCTTGAAGTAATAGGCACCGAGCACGTAGTCGAAGAACTCCCCCGTTGGCGAGGCCAGGCGGATTTCCTGCGAGTACTGCTTGTCGCGCACCGACACCCCGGCGTTGTAGAACACCGGCACATTCAGGCCGTCATCGTTGCGCGGGGTGAAGTCCCACCAGCGGTAGGCGCTGATGGAGGTCAGGGTGAAGTCGTTGGGCAAGGTCCAGTTGGCCTCCACCGAGGTGCCGCCCTGGAACACCTTGACCATCTGGTCGGCGTCGAAATTGACCTTGCGGTCCTTGCCCGATACCAGCGTGGCGCCGGCCTGGCGGGCCAGGCTTTCGTAGCGGTTCACCCCATTGATGGTCGGCCCGGTGCTGTACAGGCTGAGCACGCCGTTGTCGGAGTCCTCTTCGTTGTACTCGCCGATCCAGCGCAGGTTGAAGGTTTCGCTGGGCTTGAACAGCAGCTGGGTACGAAAGCCCTGGCGCTTGCCGCCGTTGAGGTCGTGGCCGTTGTAGATGTTCTTCACATAGCCGTCGTCCTCGGTGTGGTAGGCGCTGATACGCCCGGCGAGGGTGTCGGTCAGCGGCCCGGAGAAACTGCCCTGGGTCTGCCAGTAGCCGTCCTCGCCCAGCGACGACTGCACGCTGCCCTCCTGGTGGAAGGTCGGCTTGCGGGTGGTGATGTTCAACACCCCGGCGGTGGTGTTCTTGCCGAACAGCGTGCCCTGTGGGCCACGCAGGACCTCCAGTTGCTCCACATCGAGCAGGTCGAACACCGCCATGCCCGGGCGCCCCAGGTAGACGTTGTCCAGGTACACGCCGACGCTGCCTTCCAGGCCATCGCTGGCCGGGTTGTTGCCCAGCCCACGGATCGAGATGCTCGACTGGCGCGCATGTACATAAGACACGTTGGTGCTCGGCACCAGTTGCTGGATGTCCTGCACCCGATAGATACGCTGGGTTTCCAGGGTTTCGCTGCTCAGCACGCTGATCGGCGTGGGTACGCTCTGCGCGCTCTCTTCGCGGCGGCGGGCATTGACGGTCACGGTGCCAAGCTTGGCGTCCTGCTGGGCGACGGGGGTGGCCGCGGCCGGCTCTTCGGCAAAGCTGCTGCCGGCAGCGGCCAGCAGCAGGCCGGCGGCCAGGGGTTGCAGGGCGAACAGCGACGCGCGTAACGGCCTTGGGGAAAGTCGGGACATGCAAATGCTCCTGGAGGCATGGGCCCTGGCGAGCATTTCCGTTGGCGGAACCGAATCGCGGTCAGAGGGGCTTTATTCTTTTAGGTGATATAAATATTTGTAATTCATATTTTGTGGAATAAGTGACTCCCTTTATAAGGTTCACAACCCTTCCCAGCAATTGCATTCCACCGAAAGTTTCCATGTAGAAAATGCATATCGACCTGCGCCAACTCCGCCACTACATCGCCCTTGTCGAGCACCGCAGCTTCGTCGCCGCGGCGGCCGCGGTGAACCTCTCGCAATCGGCCTTCAGCCGCAGCATCCAGACGCTCGAACATAACGTCGGCTGCCGCCTGGTCGACCGCGCCAGCAAGGAGCTGGCACCGACTCGCCAGGGCCTGCTGGTGCTGGAGCACTCACGGCGGCTGGTGCACGGCGCGCACAACCTGGTCAACGAGATCAATCAGTTCAATGGCGCCACCACGGGCGTGGTGCGCTTCGGCTCGGGGCCGGCGCCGGCGGGCGGGCTGGTGCCCCGGGCGGTGGCGCGCTTCGTCGCCGAATACCCGGCGGCGCGCACCTGCTTTCAGGTGGACAACTGGCAGGCATTGAACCGCCGCCTGATGGCCGAGGAAATCGAGTTCTTCGTCGCCGATACCCGCCAGTTCGAAGCAGACCCGGATTACCAGGTGCACAAACTGACGCCGCAACGCTGGCATTTCTGCTGCCGCGCCGGGCACCCGCTGACCGCGCAGGCCGAGGTGCGTGCGCGGGACCTGTTCGACTACCCGCTGGCGACGACTTTCCGCCCGCCCAACATCCGCAAGATCCTCAGCGACCTCAGCGGTCGGCAGGATTTTTTACCCAGCGTGGAATGCGAGCATGGCTACGCGCTGCTCAACGTGGTGCAGCACTCGAACACCATCGGGATCGCCTGCAGCGCCAACCTGCAGCCATACCAGCGCGAGGGGGGGCTGGTGGCGCTGAAACTGTCGGACCTGGCGCCCGAGCAGGAAGAGGCATGCTACACCCGCTATGGGGTGGTCAGCCGGGTGGGGTATGGTTTGTCACAACTGGCGCAGGGGCTGGTCAGGCAACTGATCGCCTGCGACAGCGCCATGTGATCAGCGCTTGGCCAAACGGCCGAGGATTCGATCCAGCGCGTTGGCAAACGCCTGCTTTTCCCGCTCGCCATAAGGTGCCTGGCCACCGCCCACCTGCCCCTGCTCGCGCAGCTCGGTGAACAGGTTGCGCACCGCCAGCCGGTCGCCCATGTTGCGCTCGTCGAACTCGCGCCCGCGCGGGTCCAGCGCCGCCACGCCCTTCTTGATCAGGCGATCGGCCAATGGCACGTCGCTGCAGATCACCAGCTCGCCGGGCACGGCATTGTCCACCAGATAATCGTCGGCCGCGTCCATGCCGCTGGGTACCACGATCAGCCGCACGCAGGCGAAGGCCGGCTTGATCTGCGGCTGCCCGGCCACCATCACCACCTCCAGCTTGCGCTTGAGGGCGAACTTGACGATCAGGTCCTTGGCCGCCTTGGGGCAGGCGTCGGCATCGATCCATATACGCATTTGGTTTGTTCCTGTGTGTCTCGAACGGCCATTGTCGCAGGTCTGGCCCCATCGCTGGCAAGCCAGCTCCCACAGGGTTCAGCGCTGACCCTGTGGGAGCTGGCTTGCCAGCGATGGGGCCAACACCTATGCCGCCGCCCGGCGCTTCTCGGCCAGCCGGCTACGCCCATACAGGAACACGATCGCCAGCAACGCCAGCGCCTGTGCGCCCAGCGAGTAGGCATCGGCATGAATGCCCAGCCAGTCGAACTCGAAGAACGCCACCGGCCGTGTACCCAGCACGCCGGCCTCCTGCAGCGCCTTGACGCCATGCCCGGCAAAAATCACCGACAACGCGCACAGCAAGGCCGCGTTGATGCTGAAGAACAGCGCCAACGGCAATTTCGCCGAGCCGCGCAGGATCACCCAGGCCAGGCCCACCAGCAGCACCAGCGCCGTGGCACCGCCCGCCAGCACCGCCTGGTGCCCGGCAGGTCCCGCCTGCAGCCACAGGGTTTCGTAGAACAGGATCACTTCGAACAGCTCGCGGTACACCGAGAAGAACGCCAGCAGGGCAAAACCGAAGCGCCCGCCACCGCTGACCAGGCTGCTCTTGATGTAGTTCTGCCAGGCGGCGGCGTGGCGGCGGTCGTGCATCCACACGCCCAGCCACAACACCATCACCGAGGCGAACAGCGCCGTGCAGCCTTCAAGCAGCTCGCGCTGGGCACCGCCCACGTTGATCACATAGGCCGCCAGGGCCCAGGTGGCGAAGCCGGCCACCAGCGCCAGGCCCCAGCCGATGTTGACGCTGCGCACCGCCGACTGCTGGCCGGTGTTACGCAGGAAGGCCAGCAGCGCCGCCAGCACCAGGATCGCTTCCAGGCCCTCGCGCAGCAGGATCAGCAGGCCGGAGATGTAACTCAGCGACCAGCTCAGGCCATCGCTGCCCAGCAGTTTGGAGGCTTGCTTGAGTTTGGCCTTCGCGGCATCCAGGCGTTGTTCGGCCTGGGCCAGCGGCAAGCCGTCCTGCAGCGACTGACGGTAGGCCATCAGCGACTTCTCGGTGTCCTTGCGCACCTGCGCGTCGATATTGTCGAGGGAGCTTTCGACCAGCTCGAAGCCTTCCAGGTAGGCCGCCACCGACAGGTCGTAGGCCTGGTCGTGGTCGCCGGCGCGGTAGGCCGCCAGGCTCTTGTCCAGGGTGCTGGCGGTGTAGTCGAGCAACTGCGCCGGGCCACGCTTGGCCTGCGGCGGCTTGGCACGCTGGGCACGGAAGGCCGCCACGGCATCGGGGCCCTCTTTTTCAGCCACTTCGGCGGGCGTCTGGCGGGCCAGGTCGGCAATGTTCCAGGCCTTGTCGCCCATGGCCACCTGCGGGTCGGCGCTGAAGCTGGCGATATAGGCCGCCACGTCCCAGCGCTGACGCTCGTCGAGCTGGTCGGCGAACGATGGCATCTCGGTGCCTTCGATCCCCAGGCCAAGGGTGTTGTACAGGTCGTACAGGCTCAGTTGGTCCAGCCGCGCAACGTTGCGCAGGTTGGCCGGTGCCGGCTCCAGGCCCAGGCCGGCCGGGCCGTCACCCAGCCCGGTATCACCGTGGCAGATCGAGCAGTTCTGCGCGTACAGCGCCGCACCGCGGGCCGGGTCGGGGGTGATGATCGGCGCCTGGCTGACCTCGTAGGCCACCGCCAGGCGGGCACCCAGCTGGCGGGCCTGGCGGGCGACACCAGCACCCTCCTGGCGCTGCTCGATGGCCTGGCGCAGCCCCAGCACACCCTGTTCCAGCGCCGCGCGCTCGGGGTTGTCCGGCAGGCCCTTGACCAGTTCGGCCAGTACCCCGCTGAACTCCTGCTGCTCGCGGTATTCGCTGGTGTCCACCACCTTGCCGTCACGCACCGTCGGTGGGTAATCGGCGCCAATGTAGTCCAGCAGATGCAGGGCCTTGGTCGCATCGGCGGGGGCCTCTGCCTGCGCCAGGGCGCTGCACAGCAGCAGCACCGGGGCGAGCAGCACGGCAAGCAGGCGGGAACGGGAATTCATGGCCAGTCTCGATGTAAATACGAAAGCGAACATTGTTCACTTCCACTCTGTATCCCTCAAGCTTCAGGGGCAGATTTCATGAAAAATCTTGCTACAAAATCTCGCGGCATCCTCGCCGTCCTCGCCAGGATCTTTACGACGGCGGGCCTGTCACAAGAGCAGTAAAGGCACATGGCCATTAAAACGCCGCCACTTTGCGTATAATGCCGCCCATTCGTAATAGCCATTGGCAATCAATGTGCCTTTACCCAAAGGATCTGGCCCGGCCAGAGGGCCCCGCCGCCCCGCTACAGCGGCTGCAACATGCTCCAGGGAATGAAAACCTCCGATGGCACCCCGCGTCCTGATCCTGGCAACCCTCTTCACCCTCCTGCAACTCAGCGGCTGCTCGGTGTTTCGCAGCTACGACAGCGAAATGCAGGCAACCAACCAGCAACTGGCCGCGGGCAATGTCGACGCCGCGCTGGCCCTGCTGGAAAGCCACAACACCCGCGAACAGAAGGACCTGCTCTACTACCTGGAGAAAGGTGAACTGCTGCGCTCGAAGGGCGACCTGGCAGGCAGCCAGGCAGCCTGGCGCTCGGCCGACAGCGTGGTAGTGCAGTGGGAAGAGGCTGTGCGCCTGGACACCGACAAGTACCTCAGCCAGTTCGGCAGCTACGTGGTCAACGACAAGGTCCGCCGCTACGAAGGCTACGACTACGAAAAAGTCATGCTGACCACGCAGATGGCCCTGAACCTGCTGGCCCAGAACGACTTCGACGGTGCCCGCGTGGCGATCCGCAAGAGCCACGAACGCGAAGCGATCATCGCCGAGCTGCGCGACAAGGCGTACCTCAAGCGCGAAGAGCAGGCACAGGAAGACGGCATCAAGACCGAAGTCGCCGACCTCAAGGGCTATCCGGTCGCCACCCTCGACGCCCCCGAGGTGGTCAACCTCAAGAACAGCTACCAGAGCGCCTTCAGCCACTATCTGGCCGGCTTCGTCTACGAGGCCCTGGGCGAAAAAGGGCTGGCCGCGCCGGGATACCGCATGGCCGCCGAGCTACGCCCGAAAACACCCCTGCTGGAGCAGGCCCTGCTGCAACTGGACGGCAACAGCGCCACCCCGGCAGAGAGCGACGTGCTGTTCGTGGTGCAGAGCGGCCTGGCGCCAGCACGCGATTCCATGAGCATCCCCCTGCCCCTGGTGATCGATGAAAACCTGGTGATTACCCCGCTGTCGTTCCCGATCATTCGCGAAGACCGCTCCACCGCGCACCTGGATGCCCTGCAGCTCGACGGCAGGCCCCTGGCCCTGACCTTGCTCAACAGCACCAGCGCCATGTCGCGCCGGGCCTTGCGCGATGACATGCCCGGCATCATCCTGCGCACCAGCGCGCGCGCCGTCTCGCGCACCTTGGCGCAGAAGAAGCTGAACGAGAAGGACCCGCTGGCCGGCCTGATCTTCGGCATCGCGTCGATGGTGCTGGAGAATGCCGATACCCGCACCTGGCGCACCCTGCCCGACCAGACCCAAGTGGCCCGCCTGCGGCTGAAGCCCGGCGAGCACCAACTGAGCCTGCCGGCCGTACTGGGCGGGGCCTCGATCAACGTGAAGATCGACCGCCCCTATCAAGTGGTCAGCCTGCGCGTGGTCGGCAACCAGGTGTTCGCCAGCGGCCCGGCCGTCCAGGTCGCGCCCACCACCACGGCCGCCACCGTGGTCAGCCTCAAGTAACCTCAAGGATCGAACATGCGCAGAACCTGCCTCGCCCTGCTCACCGCCGCCTTGCTGGCCGGTTGCTCCAACACCGAAACCGCCGCCAGCAAGGTCGTGACCATGGGCCAGCTGGACGATATCGAAGTCCATCAGATGCGGGTCGCCCGCGAGAATGGCTTCCTCACCGTCAACGTGGCGCTGAACAACACCAGCCGCAGCAACCAGACCCTGTTCTATCGCTTCGCCTGGCTGGACGACAGCGGCTTCCCCGTGGCCGACGAAGAAAGCTGGAAGGCCCTGCCGCTGTATGGCAAGCAGGCCAAGTTCCTGCCCGCCATCGCGCCGACCCCCAAGGCCACCGACTTCCGCTTCGAAGCCCACACCCGGTAACCCCTTTCAGGAGCACCCTGCATGTTTGCACGCCTTTCCCTCGCCGCCGTCGCCATCGCCCTGGTCAGCGGCTGCAGCACCCCGTCGCCGGTCCTCGGCGGCAAGAACATCAGCTACGGCGACAGCAAGGCGGTCGAGCTGATCACCAACGAGTTCGGCTCCACCGACCTGCAGATGATCGCCGAGAGCATGACCCGTTCCCTGGCCCAGTCCGGCGTGCTGCGCGGCCGCCCGGTGGTGCAGGTGTACGACGTGAAGAACAAGACCAGCGAGTACATCGATACCCGCGAGATCACCACCACCATCAAGACCCAGCTGATGAAGTCCGGCACCGCCCGCTTCGCCAGCGACAACACCGACATGCAGAGCCAGGTCGACCAGCTCAAGCTGCAGAACCAGAGCGGCCTGTACAAGAAGAACACGGTGGCCAAGACCGGCAACATGATCGCCGCCCGGTATCGCCTGGAAGGCTCGATCAGCTCCATCGTCAAGCGCAGCAGTGACTACAAGGACGTGTTCTACAAGTTCAGCCTGCAGCTGGTCGACGTGGAAAGCGGCCTGGCCGAGTGGATGGACGAAAAAGAAATCCGCAAGACCACGGAGCGCTGACCGATGCGTGCATGGATGGCAGTCATTGGCCTGGCTTGCGCCTTCGGCGCGCAGGCGGCCCCCAAGGTGGCGGTGACCGACCTGGCCTACGAGGCGCAGGTGGAGGAGTACATCCACAGCGTCAACGCCCAGAACAGCGGGCAGTCGAGCATGTACAACGCCAGCCAGTCGTCGAGCTACAGCGAGTACGAAAGCAGCAAGAGTTACATCCAGCAGACCGAGCTGCGCAGGTTTGGCGGCGACATCAAGGGTGAAATCCTCAAGACCGGCATGTTCGAGCTGATCCAGGGCAAGCCCTACACCGCCGAGGCCGAGGAAGACGTGTACGACGTGATCCGCCGGATCAAGAACGGCGCGTTTGCAGGCGCCGACTATGTGCTGTTCGGTACCCTGTCGGACATCGACTTCCAGGAGGACGTCAACGCCCTGGACCACACCGACAGTTATTCGAAGGTGCTGGGGCTGAGCGTGACCGCCGACTTCAGCCTGATCGATACCCGCACCTTGCAGATCACCTCGGCGTTCACCGCCATGGGTGAGGGGCAGGACATCAAGCTGATGAAAAGCCAGGACCGCCGCGTGAGCCTGAACCGCCCGAAGGTGGTGCGCGAAGTGTCGAAGGCGCTGGGGGAAGATGTGGCGCAGCAGTTGGCCGATCAGTTGGGCGGTGTCGGGCCAGGCCAGCCACGCCCGCCACGGTTGCGGGACAAGCTGCCGCCGGATGAGCCGGCGCGGATCTTGAACTGAGCCCTCTGTTAGCGTGAACCAAGCGCCCGGCGCCTTACGGCCCCGGGCGTTTTTTCTGCGCGCTGGCTCATCGAAACATGATGAAACTGCTCAATAGTTACTCAAATGTCAGAAACTCAACTATGCTTCTGACATTCTGCCGTTAGGTTGGCAATGTCGCTCATGAAGAAACTCCCCAAACAGATCCTCGAATTCAGCCAGGCATCACCAGAGGGTGAACTGATCTCGCCTAAACAATTTCTGCATGCGGGCAGCCGCGCCGCTATCGACCAGGCACTATCCCGCCTGGCCAAAGCCGGCCTGCTGATGCGGGTATCCCGGGGCCTGTACGTGGCCCCGGTGAAGAGCCGCTTCGGGACTCGGGCACCAGAGCCGGAACAGGTGATCGACTCGCTGGGCAGGCGGCTCAATGAAGTACTCACGCCCAGCGGTGCCGGTGCAGCCAATGCCCTCGGGCTCACCCAGCAGGTCCCCGTGCGCCAGGTGTTCTTGACCAATGGTCGCCAAAGGACCCTGACGATAGGAAATGCCAAAGTTGCCATTACCCACGCACCGCGCTGGGCAACGAGCCTGGGCGCAACCGCAGCGGGTGATGCTGTTCGGGCCCTGGCTTGGTTGGGAGAGTCGCAGGCCGCCCCGGCTGTCTCCCAACTGCATGAGCAGCTGGCGCACAGCGACTGGCAGCAACTGGTCTGCGCCATCCCTTCCCTGCCTTGCTGGATGGCCGCCTTGATCGGCAAGGAGGCGGCACTTGGCTGAGCACTTCTTCAGCCTTGCAGCGGCAGACCAGAGGGACGCGCTGTTGCAAGCTGCCTCCGATCTGGGTCGCCCTGCCTATTTGCTTGAAAGGATGTATGGGTTGTCTGGGCACTCCACGCACTGTTCGCGTCCGATTCCGGTCAGCACCTGACCTTCAAGGGCGGCACCTCGCTTTCCAAGGTGTACCGCCTGATCGACCGTTTTTCCGAGGATATCGACCTTACCTACGACATCCGCCAGATCATGGATGGGCAAGCGCAAGATGAGCTTCCGGCCAGCCGCGCGCAGGCCAGGCGTTGGAGTGATATTGCACGCGAGCGCCTGCCAGAGCACCTGGCTGCCGTTGTCTGCCCAATGCTCAGGCAGGCC
Source organism: Pseudomonas oryziphila (assembly GCF_003940825.1). Classification (NCBI taxonomy): domain Bacteria; kingdom Pseudomonadati; phylum Pseudomonadota; class Gammaproteobacteria; order Pseudomonadales; family Pseudomonadaceae; genus Pseudomonas; species Pseudomonas oryziphila. The sequence continues at coordinate 5,860,791 of NZ_CP034338.1, forward strand.
ATTGAACGCGATGGCGTACAAGCCGAACTCGTCCACGATGGCGACAGGATCTACCTCAACTATGTAACGCGCACACCTGCAAACATGTATATCCAGCCCCGGGTGATGCTTGAGTTCGGCGCACGTTCCAGCGGCGAGCCAAATGACATGCACACCGTAACCTGCGACATGGCGATTGCCCTGCAAGGTCTGGCGTTCCCTCAAGCAAAGCCTCGCGTAATGAACGTCGCCAGGACCTTCTGGGAGAAGGCAACAGCTGCCCATGTTTACTGCGCACAAGCGCGCCTGAAAGGTGAGCGCTTTGCCCGTCACTGGCATGATCTTGCAGCCATTGCCCGCAGCAGCCATTTCGAAGGAGTCGCCACCAATCGCGAGGTAGCGCAACGTGTTGCCGACCACAAACAGTGGTTCTTCCGAGAGCGCTCGCAGGCCATGGAGTGGATCGACTATCGAACAGCCGTGCAGGGAAACCTGCGTCTGGTTCCCGAAGGTGACGCACGGCTCCAGTTGCAAGACGACTACGGGCGAATGCTTGAAGGCGGCATGTTCGACAGTGAACCAATGGCCTTCGATGCGCTGATGGACGCCTGTGCAGCACTCGAGGCACGCCTGAATGCCACACAGGTTTGAACCATCATTACTGAAGGGCTGAGTGAGGCACTTCAGCTGCCTTTGCCAACACTGATCAGCCAGACCTGTTCACCCCCAGCTCTAGATCGTTGATCAGCGCCTTGGCCATATCGCTCAAGATACGGGCCGCACTTCCCGCCAGCAGGTCCCCTTCCATTTCCGCCTCGGTGGACAGGTGGCGGATACAGCCGAGCAACACCGAGACCTCATCCAGCACCCGCACCAGCGGAATGCCCGGCTGCACGCGGAACAGCTCCAGGCAGGTTTCGCGGCCCTCGGTGATGCAGGTTTTCAGGTCGTCGCTCATGGGCGTGGCTCCTGGGCGCCGTCGCAACGGGCCATCGTGTGTTCGATCAGGGCACGGACCATATCGGTGGCGTAGGCAGCGTTGCTCAGCATGTGCAGGCCCAGGTCGCCGGCGTGCAGTCGGCAGTGTTCGTCCAGGGTTTCGCTCACGCCGCGCAGCAGCTGGCTGGCGTGGGCCAGGGCGTCGGGGGTGGGCAAGTTGGATTGGAGGGTGAAATAGGGGATGAAGCGGGGTGGGTCGGGGACGTGTTTTTTCATGACGAATCTCCGTATGACGTAGTCAGGACTGCCGTCCTCCTCGTCTCACGGATTTGGGTGGCAGTCGTACACGGGGTGAGACCCGGGGCATACGGAAAACCCGGCCAGGCATAGCCTGCCCGTGCACGACCACCATCAAGCGGTGCTTCCGTATGCCAGCCGGGTGTCTCACGCCCGATCGCCGAAAAGCGACCCGAGGACGTTATTCCTGAGGCATTCCACCGACAACATCGAAGCTTCCGCAAGGCGCGTAGGATACGTCCCAAGCCATGCGGAGCTGTAGGATTTGGTTTCATTTTCGGAAATGTCGCACGGGTTTCTGGCAATTCCTCGCGCTGGACCGCATCAAGGCCACCAGGTGTTCGCCACAACCCTTGCAGCGCCTATCAGATCGAGCGCCGCCCGCGCGGCGCTTCGCGGGTAAACCCGCTCCCACAGTTTGTTTCGGGCCAGTCTCTCCTGGGCCATTACCTGGTCCGCCTTGTTGGCACGACGCGGTTTCAGCGTGTGCGTTGCCGCCGCCCCACATGGCTCAAGACATGCACCAAGGCAGGTGGCGGTACTTTCACAGGAATAATTGGCCCGAAACAAACTGTGGGAGCGGGTTTACCCGCGAAGCGCCGCGCGGGCGGCGCTCGATCTCATAAGCGCTGCAAGGGTTGTGGCGAGCACCTGTATGCCCTGATGCAATCAACAGCCAGGCACCTGGCGGCCCTGATGCAACCATCGGCCAGACATCTACCCACGCAGCCTACCTACATCAGTTGGTTGAGGCTTTCTCTAGAGGCTTGGCACTACCCTTCCACCCCCCACCCAACGCCAGAAACACCCCAATCTGACCCATCGCCACCTGGCTGTTCGCCGCCGCCAACTGCGCCCGCACATCGGTATAGGTCCGCGTCGCCTGCAGATCAGCCAGGAACGACTCACGCCCCACCTGGTAACGCAGATGCGTCTGGTCCGCCGACTCTTTCGCCGAACGCTCAGCCTCAGCCAGCGCATCACGCCGATCGAGCAAGGCGCTGTACTGCGCCAGCCGCGTCTGTGTCTCACGAATGGCGTTCAGCACCACCCCATCGAACTGCGCCAGCGCCGCCTGAGTCGAGGCTTCCGCCATGCGAATACGCGCACGGGTGCCGTTGGTGGGAATATTCCAACTGATCTGCGGGCCAAAACCCCAACGGTTGGTGGAAGGCTCACCGAGGTTTTCAAGAATACCGATGGTCCCCACCTGTGCCCCAATGCTGATGTCCGGATAAAGCGCACCAGTGGCCACGCCGATATTCGCGGTCGCAGCCGCCAACTGGCGCTCGGCCTGGCGCACATCGGGGCGGCGTTTGAGCAAGGCGGCGCCATCACCCACCGGGATCAGCTGCGCAAGGTGCGGCAGCTCGGCGCAATCGGCAGTACCCGCCGGCAACTGCTCGACCGGCCTGGCCAGCAACGCGGCCAGGGTGTACAGGCCCGTTTCGCGCTCGGCCTTGAAGCGCGGCAGTTCCGCCCGCAGCGACTTGAACTGGGTCTGCGAGCGGGTGACCTGGGTCTCGTCGCCACGGCCAGCGTCGCGCAAGCGCTGTGTCAGCTGCACGCCCTGCTGCTGCAGGTCCAGCGACTCACGGGCAATGTGGTACTCCTCGTTCGCCGAACACACCTGGGTGTAGGCCTTGACCACATCGGCCACCAGGGTGATGCGCGCGGTGTCGGCAGCGGCCTGCACCGCGTCGGCGTTGGCCTTGGCGGCCTCGGTGCCGCGCTTGAAGGTGCCCCACAGGTCGAACTGGTAGCTGACGCTCAGCAGCGCCTCGCCGATATTGGCCACCGGCACTTTCTCCGGCAGCAGGAAGGCTTCGCCGGACTCCTGCAAGCGCTGGGCACCGGCCTTGATGCCGCCATTGAAACCGCCCTGGGACTCGGCCACTTCCACCTGGGCACGGGCCTTGGCGATGTTGGCGGCGGCCACGCGCAATTCGGTGTTGGCGCTCAGGGCCTGGCGCACCAGTTCGTTGAGGCGTTGATCCTGGTACAGCTGCCACCAGTCCTCGGGCACCGGTGCCGACACCACGCTGTCGGCATCCTGGCGCAACGGGCCGTTGAGGTCGCTGCGCTGCACGGCGGCGTCCTTGGGCACTTGGTAGTTGGGTCCGACCATCATGCAGGCGCCGAGGGACAGGCTAAGCCCCACCAGGATCAGCTGTTTCATGGGCGCTGGCCCTCGATGATCGACACCGTGGCAGTGCGCCCGGCAATCATGCGGAAGTCCGCCGGCACCTCGTCGAAGGTGATGCGCACCGGAATCCGCTGGGCCAGGCGCACCCAGCTGAACGCCGGGTTGACGTTGGGCAGCAGGTTGGCGCCGCTGCTGCGGTCGCGGTCTTCGATGCCGGCGGACAGGCTTTCGACACGGCCGCGCAGGCGGGTGTTGTCGCCCATCACGCGGATGTCCACGGCATCGCCGATATGGATGCCGCCGAGCTTGGTCTCTTCGAAATAGCCATCGACGTGGTACGAGGCGCTGTCGACCACCGACAGCACCGGGCGGCCGGCGCTGACGAACTCGTGGGCGCGCGGGGCGCGGTCGTTGAGGTAACCGTCCACCGGGCTGCGCACCACCGAACGGTCGAGGTTGAGCTGGGCCAGGTCCACCTGCACCTGGGCCTGATTGACCGCCGAGCGGGCGCGGGCCTCGCGCGACTGGCTCTCTTCCAACTGCTCGGCCGCCACCAGGTTGCCCAGCTTGCGGTTGCGCTGCGCCTCGCGGGAGGCCTGGGCCAGGGTTTCCTGGCGCTCGGCCAGGGTCGCCTTGGCCTGGCGCAGGGCCAGGCTGAAGCGGTCCTGGTCGATGGTGAACAGCACGTCGCCGCGCTTGATGGTCTGGTTGTCGCGCACCTCGACCTTCTGGATCAGCCCGGACACATCCGGGGCGATCTGGATCACGTCGGCACGGATATGCCCGTCGCGGGTCCAGGGGGCGAACATGTAGTACACCACCATCTGCCACACGAGCACGGCGGCGAAGGTCACTACCAGCAAGGTCAGGACCACGCGGCCCAGGGTCAGCAAAGGTTTTTTCATGGCAGCATCAGGCTTCGGCAAAAGTGGTCGACCGCGCCCAGCAGCACGGCATACAGGGCAACGTTGAACAGCGCCCGGTGCCAGACCAGGCGGTAGAAATGCACGCGCACCAGCAGCGCGTGCACCCCCAGGAACAACAGGTAGGTCGCAAACATCATCACCAGCAGCGTGGGCAGGAACACCCCGCTGATATCCAGTTCACCTATCACAGGGGCGCTCCATCGAGGCCGGGGGGCAGTTGCGTTTGTTCAGTGGGTTCGAGCATCACCTCCACCCCCGGCAACAGGGCCAGGCGCAGGCCACTCAGGGCGTGCAGCAGGTGGGTGCGGGCATCGCCGCGCTCGTACAGTTCGTCCAGGTTCAGCGCCAGGCGCGCCCGCTCCATGTTGCGCAGCAGCGCTGCCGGGGCATGCAGGCGTTCGCCGGCGCGCAGGCAGGTGGCGTAGTGGCCGCCGACCTCTTCGATCACCGTCTGCAGGCGCTCGCGGGCCTGGCTGCCTGCGCGCGGCAGGTAGGCCAGCAGGTCGAGCAGGTTCAGCCCCACGCGCAGGTCGCGCAGCGCCACGCCGCTGTCCTGGCCGGTCTGTGACAGGCGCGGCAGGTGCTGCATCAGGCGGTCGAGCATCTGCACGCCGACCTGGCGGTGTTCGGCGAGGGTGGCCGGCGCGGTCATCTCGACGATGTCGCGCCAGGCGAAGCGGGTCATGCGCTTGGCCGCCAGCTCCACGCCGAACGGGCGCACCACGATGGTCCAGAGGAAGGCGAACAGCAGCCCCACCGGCCCCGCCAGGTTGGCGTTGAGGAAGGTGAAGAAGTCGGCGTCGTAGGCGCCCTGGATGCTGATGAAGGTCGAGGTGTTGACGATGGTCAGCAAGGTGCCCAGGTAGAAACGCGGCTGCACGGTGAGGGTGCCGACGCAGATGAACGGCACGGCAAAGGCCAGCACCAGCATGGCGAAGTCATGCAGGTTGGGCAGTACCAGGAACAGGTACAGGCTGGAGAAGATCACCGACATCAAGGTCCAGAAGAAGAACCGGTAGATCTGCGGCGCCGGGTCGTCCATGGCGGCGAAGAAACTGCACGACACGGCGGCGAGGATCACCGCGCTGGCGCCGTCGTTCCAGCCCAGGCCGATCCACAGGCCGCAGGCGACGACGATGGCGGTGACGGTGGAGAACACCGAGTAGAGCATCAGGCCACGGTCAAAGAAGGGGGTCAGCCGGCCCAGCCGCCAGTGCCGATACACCGCCCGCCAGGGCTTGGCGTCGTCGCTGCGCAGGGCGTGCTGCAGGGTGCAGCAGTCCTGCCACAGGTCGGCCCACTCGGTCAGGCGGAAGAGCGCATTGGACAACAGCAGCTCGGCGCGCTGGTCGAGGGCGGCGGCGCCGGGTTGCAGGCGATCGATCTGCTCGTGCAGGGCGGTCCAGCGGGCCACCGAGGCGCTGTCGGCGGTGCCCTTGAGCCATTCGCGGGCGGCCGTCAGCACCGGCTGCAACTGGGCGAACTGCACAGGGGCGCGGCCTTCAAGGGCGATCAGGGCGTCGTCGAGGGCATCGATCACCGGCAGCAGGTGGATCATCCGCCCGCGCAGTTCGCGGGCGTTCTTCAAGGTGTGCGGGCCGGCGCCTTCGTGGCCGAGCTGGCCGATCATCAGCTCCAGCGAGTTGAAGGTGGCGACCATCGCCCCGCGCATGCCGCCGACCTTGTCGGCGCTGGCTTCTCGGGCCAGGTAGGTATCGCTGTAGCGGATCGCCTCGCTGAACCAGCTGCCGGTCGCGCCGACCACCACCGGCGCCAGCCGGCGCGGCCAGAACACCGCGCCGACCACCGCCGCGCAGACGATGCCCAGGCAGATTTCCTGGGCCCGGGACGAGGCCACGTCGAACACCGCCAGCGGGTTGTCGACCACGGCCAGGGCGATCATCGGCATCGTGTAGCCGGCCAGCATCAGCACGTAGTTGTTGGCGGTGCGCAGGTTCAGCGAGAGGAACAGCAGGGTGCCGGTCCACAGCGCGACGGCGATGCTCAGCAGCAACGGCGACTGCACCAGCAGCGGCACGAAAAAGATCGCCGCACCCGCGCCCAGCAGTGTGCCGAGTGCACGGTACAGCGCCTTGGAGGTGGTGGGGCCGAGGAATGGGCTGGAGACGATGTACACCGTGGCCATCGCCCAGTACGGGCGCGGCAACTGCATCAGCAGGGCGATGTACAGGGCGATCATGGACGCGGCGAAGGTGCGCACGCCGTAGAACCAGTCGCGGGCCGGGGGCACCGAGCTGAAGAAGCCGTTCATGGGGTGAGGCCCGCGTCTTCGAACACGCGGATCACCCGCAGGGTGGCTTCCAGGTCGGCCTGGTCGATGCCCTGCAGCAACTCGCGGCGCAGGCGCACCAGTTCGCCTTCGATCGACTCGGCCAGGGCGCGGCCCGTGGCGGTCAGGCTCAGGGCCTTGGCGCGGCGGTCCAGCGGGTCCTCGCTGCGCAGCACCAGGCCCGCCTTGCACAGCTGGTCGAGCAGGCGCACCAGCGACGGGCTTTCCAGGCCGGCGGCCTGGGCCACCGCCACCTGGTGCACGCCATCGCCCAGGCGCACGATCATCAGCAACGGCACGGCGCAGGCTTCGGAGATGCCATAGCCGGTCAAGGCGCCCTGGCACAGGCGACGCCAATGCCGGGCGGCCACGACCATGCCGCTGCTGATTTTCATGTGCAGAGCGTCAAGTGACATAGGAGGAACCGAGGATATTCATAGTTTGCTAACTATCAATATACGCCCTGCCCTCCCCCTGCCGTCAACCGGGCCTGACCGCAGGCGAAGATGAAAAGTTGTTCATCCTCGCGCCAGACCCGCGCCGTCAGGCCATGTCGCTGGTGGCGAATTCCTCGGCCAGGTGGTCGATCAGCGCGCGCACCGACGGCAACAACCCGCGCCGTGACGGGAAGATCGCATGGACGATGCCGCAGCGCGGGTGCCATTGCGGCAGCAGCTCCACCAGCCTGCCCGCGGCCAGGTCCTCACGCACCGCCACCCGTGGCAGGTGGGCGATGCCCACCCCGGCCACCACGAAATGGCGCAGGGCAAACAGGTCGTCGCTGACCATGCGCGGCGTATGCGGGATGACCAGGCTGTGCTGCTGGTCCTCGCCCTGGAACAGCTCCCACTGGTATTCGCGCTGGGCGCCGCCCCAGTGCAGGCTGGGCAGCGTGCCCAGTTGCTGCGGGTCGAAGCCCGCCGGCAGTTGTTCGAGGAACGCGGGGTGCCCGACCAGGCACTGGGTGCTGTTGCTCAGCACCTTCATCACCATGTCGGTGTTCTCCAGCGGCGGGAAGCGCACCCGCAGCGCCAGGTCGAAGCCTTCGTGCAGCAGGTCGACGCGGCGGTTGGTGCTCTCGATGAACAGCTCCACCTGCGGGTACTTGAGCATGTAGCGGGTGAGCATCGGCCCGACCCAGGAATTGAGCAGGGTGGTCGGGCAACTGATGCGCACCAGCCCGCGCGGCTCGCTGCGGTTGCGCTCGATGATTTCGGCGGCGCCCTCGGCCTCCACGCGCATGGCCAGGCAACGGTTGTAGTAGGCCTGGCCGATCTCGGTCAGCGAACAGTGCCGGCTGGTGCGGTGCAGCAGGCGCACGCCCAGGCGCTCCTCCAGGTCGGCGATGCGCCGGCTGAGCTTGGACTTGGGCATGTCCAGCGCCCGCCCGGCCGGGGCGAAGCCGCCGTGCTCCACCACCTGGGTGAAGTAGTACAGGGAGTTGAGGTCTTCCATTGATCGTTCACCAAATAGAACGCTAGAGGCAATTTTTGCAGTCTACCGCGCCAAAGGTGATGAATCTAATCTTTGCTCATCAACGCGAAACACCCCACCCAGTGAACGACACACCCTAAGGAGCACGACCATGGCTAACTTCAAATACAACCGCCTGAACAAAGACGACGCCGCCGTACTGCTGGTGGATCACCAGGCTGGCCTGCTGTCGCTGGTGCGCGACATCGAGCCGGACCGCTTCAAGAACAACGTGCTGGCCCTGGCCGACCTGGCCAAGTACTTCAACCTGCCGACCATCCTCACCACCAGCTTCGAGCAAGGCCCCAACGGCCCGCTGGTACCGGAACTCAAGGCCCTGTTCCCCGACGCGCCGTACATCGCCCGCCCAGGCCAGATCAACGCCTGGGACAACGAAGACTTCGTCAAGGCCGTGAAAGCCACCGGCAAGAAGCAACTGATCATCGCCGGCGTGGTAACCGAGGTATGCGTGGCCTTCCCGGCGCTGGCGGCCCTGGAAGAAGAGTTCGAAGTGTTCGTGGTGACCGACGCCTCCGGCACCTTCAACGAAATGACCCGCGACGCGGCGCACGACCGCATGAGCCAGGCCGGCGCGCAACTGATGACCTGGTTCGGCGTGGCCTGTGAGCTGCACCGCGACTGGCGCAACGACGTCGAAGGCCTGGCCGCGCTGTTCAGCAACCACATCCCTGACTACCGCAACCTGATGACCAGCTACAACACCCTGACCGCCGGCAAGTAACCCGCCAGCCGCCTGGCGCCCTCGAGGCGCCAGGCGGCCCGGCACACCCCGTCAACGCAGCTCACGCCAGGGCCCGCCGATGAACACTCCGCACAACCGCAACGTCGTCACGCTGGTGATCCAGCACAAGGTCCGCGCCCAGGCGCTGGCGCCCTACGAGGCTTGGCTCAAGCATGCGGTGAGCACCGCACGCCAGCAGCCGGGCCACCTGGACGTCAACGTGATCCGCCCGGACGACGGTGGCCGGCAGTTCACCACCATCGTGCGGTTCGCCGACGCCGACCTGCTGCAGGCCTGGGTCAATTCGGCCGAGCGCCAGGCGCTGGTCAGTGAAGTACTGCCACTGCTTGAAGATGGCGACCAGACCCAGGTGCATGACGATCCGGAGTTCTGGTTCACCCCGCCCAGCACCCGCGCCGCGCCACCGCCGCGCTGGAAGCAGGCCGTGCTTACCTACCTGGTGATCTGCCCCATGACCCTGCTGATCCCGCAACTGCTGGCGCCGCTGTTCGCCCGCTACCCGCTGCTGGCTGGCCCTATCAGCGGCAACCTGATCACCAACCTGTTCGTCATCCTGCCCGTGGTGTTCTACATCATGCCCTGGGTGACCCGCCGCTGCGCCGCCTGGCTGCGTGGCTGAAAGTTTTCTCACTGCCTCACTCGAATTTCAGGAGATACCGACATGAGCACACTCGTTACCCGCGATGGCACCTCGATCCACTACAAGGACTGGGGCAGTGGCAAACCCGTCCTGTTCAGCCACGGCTGGCCACTGGACGCCGACATGTGGGATTCGCAGATGGAGTACCTGGCCAGCCGCGGCTACCGCACCATCGCGTTCGACCGCCGGGGTTTCGGGCGCTCCAGCCAGCCTTGGACTGGCTACGACTACGACACCTTCGCCGATGACATCGCCCAGTTGATCGAACACCTCGACCTGCGCGAGGTGACCTTGGTGGGCTTCTCCATGGGCGGTGGCGACGTCAGCCGTTATATCGCCAGGCACGGCAGCGAGCGCATCGCCGGCCTGGTGTTGCTGGGTGCGGTAACGCCGGTGTTCGGCAAGCGCGACGACAACCCGGACGGCGTCGACAGTGCGGTATTCGACGGCATCAAGGCCGGCCTGCGGGCAGACCGGGCACAGTTCATCGCCGACTTCGCCACGCCCTTCTATGGCATCAACCATGGCCAGCAGGTGTCCCAGGGCGTGCAGACCCAGACCTTGAACATTGCGTTGCTGGCGTCGATCAAGGGCACCCTGGACTGCGTGAGCGCTTTCTCCGAAACCGATTTCCGCCCGGACATGGCCAAGATCGATGTGCCGACCCTGGTCATCCACGGTGACGACGACCAGATCGTGCCGTTCGAGAGCACTGGCAGGAAAGCTGCAGAGCTGATCCGCGGTGCCGAGCTGAAGGTGTACGCAGGGGCGCCCCATGGCTTTGCCGTGACCCATGCGCAGCAGCTCAATGAAGACCTGCTGGCCTTCCTGAGTCGCTGAAAAGCGGGGGCCGCTTTGCGGCCCATCGCCGGCAAGCCGGCTCCCACAGGGGCTGCGCAGACTTGTGGGAGCCGGCTTGCCGGCGATGGGCCGGAGCAGGCAGCACAAAACCTGATCAAGGCTAACCTTCACCCGCCTGCCGCAGCCCGATGGAGAACACCATGTCCCAGGACCCTAACGACAAGAGCCGCCGCCAGTTCCTCGCCACCAGCACCGTGCTCGGCGCCGCTGGCGCACTCTGGTCGGCCCTGCCCTTCAGCGGCTACGCCACTGCATCCACCCAAGGAGGCTCCATGACCGCCGACCTCATCCTGTTCAACGGCAAACTGCACACCGTCGACCGTGAAAACCCCACTGCCACCGCCGTCGCCATCAAGGACGGCAAGTTCATCGCGGTGGGCAACGATGCCCAGGCCATGGCCCACAAAGGCGCCACCACGCAGATCATCGACCTCAAACAGCGCACGGTGATCCCGGGGCTCAATGACTCGCACCTGCACCTGATCCGCGGCGGCCTCAACTACAACCTGGAACTGCGCTGGGAAGGCGTGCCATCGGTGGCCGACGCCCTGCGCATGCTCAAGGACCAGGCGGCCCGCACGCCGACCCCGCAGTGGGTACGGGTGGTCGGCGGCTGGAACGAATTCCAGTTCGCCGAAAAGCGCATGCCCACCCTGGAAGAAATCAACCAGGCCGCCCCCGACACCCCGGTGTTCCTGCTGCACCTGTATGACCGTGCCCTGCTCAACCGCGCCGCGCTCAAGGCGGTGGGCTACAGCAAGGACACGCCCAACCCGCCGGGTGGCGAGATCCAGCGCGACAAGTTCGGCAACCCGACCGGCATGCTCATCGCCCGGCCCAACGCGATGATCCTCTACGCCACCCTGGCCAAGGGGCCGAAGCTGCCGCTGGAGTACCAGGTCAACTCGACCCGCCAGTTCATGCGCGAGCTCAACCGCCTGGGCCTGACCAGCGCCATCGATGCCGGCGGCGGTTATCAGAACTTCCCCGACGACTACTCGGTGATCCAGGAGCTGGCCGACAACAACCAGCTGACCGTGCGCATCGCCTACAACCTGTTCACCCAGAAGCCCAAGGAAGAGCTGGACGATTTCAAGAAGTGGACCGCCAGCGTCAAGCTGCACAGCGGCACCGACTTCCTGCGCCACAACGGTGCCGGCGAGATGCTGGTGTTCTCCGCCGCCGACTTCGAGGACTTCCTCGAACCGCGCCCGGACCTGCCGCAGACCATGGAAGAAGAGCTGGAACCTGTGGTGCGCCACCTGGTGGAACAACGCTGGCCGTTCCGCCTGCACGCCACCTACAACGAATCGATCACGCGCATGCTCGACGTGTTCGAGAAGGTCAACCGCGACATCCCGTTCAATGGCCTGCCGTGGTTCTTCGATCACGCCGAGACCATCACCCCGCAGAACATCGAGCGTGTTCGAGCGCTGGGCGGCGGCATCGCCATCCAGGACCGCATGGCCTTCCAGGGCGAATACTTCGTCGAGCGCTATGGCGCCAAGGCGGCCGAGCAGACCCCACCAATCCAGCGCATGCTCGACATGGGCGTGCCAGTGGGTGCCGGTACCGACGCCACCCGCGTGTCCAGCTACAACCCGTGGACCTCGCTGTACTGGCTGGTCAGCGCCAAGACCGTGGGCGGCATGGCGCTTTACCCCGAAGGCCTGAGCCGCGACACCGCGCTGCAGCTGTTCACCCAGGGCAGCGCCTGGTTCTCCAGCGAGCAGGGCAAGAAAGGCCAGATCAAGGTGGGCCAGCTGGCGGACCTGGCGGCGTTGTCGCTGGATTTCTTCAGCGTTGATGAAGAGGCCATCAAGGGCATCGAGTCGGTGCTGACGGTGGTCGATGGCAAGGTGGTGTACGGCGCTGCCGAGTTCGACAAGCTGGGCCCGCCACAGGTACCGGTGCTGCCCGAGTGGTCACCTGTGGCCAAGGTGCCGGGGCACTGGCGCGTGGGTACGCCATCGCTGGCGGCCGTCGTGCACCAGTGTTCAGGGCCATGCGGGGTGCATGCGCACAGCCATGAACAGGCGCGCCACTCCAAGGTGCCGATCAGCGACTTCCAGGGGTTCTGGGGGGCATTGGGTTGTTCGTGCTTTGCGTTCTGAGGTGACGGGATGCTCAGTTGAGCGATTTTGGGCCGCGCTGCGGCCCTTTCGCCGGCAAGCCGGCTCCCACAGGTACAGCGCATGCCTCAAGTTTGACGCGATTCCTGTGGGAGCTGGCTTGCCAGCGATGGGCTGCACCCATGCCCTCAACGCTGAACCTGGTCTTCCAGTTTCATGGTCAGCGCCAGGGTGCTGCCCAGCTGGATCGCCTGGTCACGCCAGCTCTGATAGCGCGCCGTGTCGCGGCTGCTGAAGTGCACCGCCAGTTCCTCGGCGGCCTGCATCACCCCGGTGGCCGCTGCCAGCTCCAGCCAGTACAGGGCAGCCCTGGTATCCGCTGCCACGTACAGCCCATGCAGCAAGCGATAACCCACCTCGAAACGGCAACGCGTCTCGCCGCGTTGTGCCCCGCGCAGGAACCAGTGGTAAGCCTCGAGCGGGTCCACCTGCCATGGCGGCTCACCGTCGCACACCTCTTCTTCGTACAGGTCGCCCAGCGCCGCCGCCGCATGCAGCATGCCGCGCTCGAAGGCATGGCGGTAATACTCGGCGGCGTTGGTATAAGACACTTCCACGCCCTTGCCGAAATAGTGCTGCTGGCCCAGGTTGAACCAGGCAACGGCATTGCCCTGCAAAGCCGCCATGCGCAGCAGGTGCCCGGCCAGCACGGTATCGCCGCGCCAATACTTGCCGTTGAGCCAGATCCAGCCCAGGTCGTTGAGCGCCGCCACGTTGCCGAGCAGCGCCTGGCTGCACAGGTCGGCGTACACCGCCTGCAGGTCGGCAGCTTCATCCAGCCGGTCGATCAGGCCGAAGCGCTCACCGCCCTGCAGTGCCTGGCTCGGCATGCCGACCCCGACGAACAGCCGCTGGCGCTGGCCCGGCAATGCCGGTACCGGCGCGATGCGCTCGGGCAGCAGCCGCGCGAGCAGCGAATGGATATTGCTGGCAGCAGACATGTTCATCCTCATTGAACGGCGCACAGCTCCGGGCTTTGCCGTGATGGGGCGTGATTCTGCGCGACGACACGACAAAACCTGTCGCGAACGATCCAGCGCCAGGCAACCAATTGTCTGTTCCTTGATCTGAGCAGGCCGTGGCCAATTGCCATGACCTGCCCGTGCCGCCATTCTATGGCGGCAAGCCTAGACAAGGACGTTTCCTTTGCCGTTCGCCACCACCCGCGCCACCCTTAGCCGCCAATGGGCACTTCTGCGCCAGTTGCCCAGCCGCTCCCCCGGGACCACCAGCGCAGAACTGGTGTGGCGCCTGCGTGACGTGGGCTTCAACGTCAGCAAGCGCACCGTCGAGCGCGACCTCAACGAGCTGTCGCTGATCTTCCCGCTGGAACGCAACGACAAGAGCATCCCGTTTGGCTGGCACTGGTCGGCCAATGCCGGCAGCGAGCTGCGCGGCAATTTCGATCTGCAGGGGTATTTGCGCAGCGATACGTTGCAACCGGCCCAGGATGAGGGCGTGGAACTGCAAGCCTGGGTCAGCGACCCGCTGGCGCGGCAACTGCGCGAAGCGCCGCTGACCGGCGATATGCAACTGACGGCGCTGGAGCAGGGGCACCGGCTAAGGGCAACGGTGATCGATGGCTGGCCGTTGCGCTGGTGGCTGCTGAGCCAGGGGGAAGGGTTGGTGGTGGAGTTGCCACTGGCGTTGCGTGAGGAAATTGGCCGGACCCTGGCCAATGCGGCGGCGCAGTACCAGGTGTAGTGGCCTGTAGCGGCCCTATCGCGGGGCAAGCCCGCTCCCACGGTATTCGTAGGAGCGGGCTTGCCTCGCGATAGGGCCGGCCCAGGACGACTACCGCTGCATGCCCCAACGCCGCACGGTCAGCCGCTCCAGGGTATTGAACACCAGCCCTTCCACCAGCAACCCGATCAGGATCACCACCGCCAACCCGGCGAACACCTTGTCGGTATACAGCTCGTTGCGGTTCTGGAAGATGTACCAGCCCAGCCCGCCCTTGCCGCTGCTGGCGCCAAACACCAACTCGGCGGCGATCAAGGTGCGCCAGGCGAAGGCCCAGCCGATCTTCAGCCCCGACAGGATCGACGGCAGCGCCGCCGGCACCAGGATATGCAGCACCAGGCGCAAGCCGCGCAGGCCGTAATTGCGCCCAGCCATGCGCAGGGTTTCGGACACGCCGAGAAAGCCCGCGTAAGTGTTCAGTGCCAGCGCCCACAGCACCGAATGCACCAGCACGAAGATCAGGCTGTTGTCGCCCAGCCCGAACCACAGCAACGCCAGCGGCAGCAGGGCGATGGCCGGCAGCGGGTTGAACATCGAGGTCAGGGTGCCCAGCAAGTCGCGCCCCAGTTGGGTCGACACCGCCAGGCTGGTCAGGCCGAAGGCCAGGACGATCCCCAGTACGTAGCCCTTGAGCAGCACCACCAGCGACACGCCGACCTTGGTGAATATCTCGCCGCTGAGCAGCCCCTCCGCCAACGCCGTAGCCGTCTGCACAAAGCTTGGCAACAGCAGGTCGTTGTCGGTGAAGCGCGCCACCAGTTCCCACACCCCGGCCAGCAGCACCAGGATCATCGCCTTGCGCAGCCAGCCTTGCTGCCACAGGCGCTGGGCCAGCGGCAGATCACGTTCCAGCGGCACCCCGGGCAGGGGCTGCAACTGCACTTCGTATTCCTGGCGAACAGCTGTCGTCGTCATGCCAAGGCTCCTGTCAGTAGGCGATGCGGATGTCGTTGAAGCCAAGGTCGCTGGCCTGTGCCGGCGCCTCGTCTTCGTCGAACAGCAAGCGGTGGATGCGCCGGGCACTGGCCTGGAAGTCGCTGCCGCCCAGGCTGCCGAGATCGTACTGGTGGCTGTGCACTTCGGCCCGCACCCGGCCCGGGTGCGGCGACAGCAGCAGGATGCGGTTGCCCACCACCAGCGCTTCTTCGATGGAGTGGGTGACGAACAGCAAGGTGAAGCGCACTTCCTCCCACAGCAGCAGCAACTCTTCCTGCATCTTGCGCCGGGTCAGGGCATCGAGCGCGGCAAAGGGCTCGTCCATCAGCAGGATCTTCGGCTGGGTCGCCAGCGCCCGGGCAATCGCCACCCGGGCCTTCATGCCGCCGGACAGGGTGTGTGGATAGGCATCGGCGAACGCCGCCAGGCCGACCTTTTCCAGATAGTGCAAGGCGCGCTCCTCGGCCTCGGCGCGCTTGAGCTGGCCGGACACCAGCAGCGGGAACATCACGTTCTGCTTCACCGTCTTCCACGGCGGCAGCTGATCAAACTCCTGGAACACCACGATACGGTCCGGCCCGGGGCCGCGTACCGGCTGGCCTTGCAAAAGGATCTGCCCTTCACGGGGCTCGATGAACCCGGCCACGGCCTTGAGCAAGGTGGACTTGCCGCAGCCGGAGGGGCCGAGCAGCACGAAGCGGTCGGCGCGGTCGACTTCGAAACTGACCTGGTGGGTGGCCCGCACCACGCGCTGCGCGGTGCGGTATTCGAGGCTCAGGTTGTCCACCGCCAGCAGCGGTGGGGTGGCGACACGGCTCAGGTTGCTGGCCGTGTGGCCTGGCAATGGGGCGGTCATGGTCGGTCAGCTCCCCTGCAACGGGCGTTCATCCTGGAAGAAGTAGTCCTTCCACGACGCCGGCTTGTTCTTGATCGCACCGACGCGGTAGAGGAAGTCGGCCAGCTTGTAGGTGTTCTTCGGGGTCACGGTGAATTCGTACTGCGGGTTGTCGATCAGCTTGATCAGCGCGTCGCGGTCGATTTTGGCCTTGGTCACGCGGATGTAGGTGTCGGCGGCGGCCGCCTTGTCCTTCTGGGCAAAGTCGGCGGCTTCGGCCAGGGCATCGACGAAGGCTTTGTAGGTCTTGGGGTTGTCCTTGCGGAATTTCTCGGTAGCGAACAGCAGGGTCGGCGAGTTGGGGCCGAGCAGGTCATAGCTGTTGAGCACCACGTGGACATTCTTGTTGGCCAGCACCTGGTCCTGGAACGGCGGGTTAGAGAAGTGCCCGTTGAGCTCGGTGCCGCCAGCCAGCAATGCGGCGGTGGCATCCGGGTGCGGCACGGCCAGGGTGTACTTGTCGAGGCGGTTGTACTCCTTGTCGCCCCACTGCTGCGCGGCGGCATATTGCAGGAAGCGCGATTGCACCGAAACACCCACCGCCGGCACGGCGATACGGTCCTTTTCGCTGATGTCGGCGATGGTCTTCACGTTGGGGTTGCTGCTGACCAGGTAGTACGGGAAGTTGCCCAGCGAGGCCACGGCCTTGACGTTCTGCCGGCCTTTGGTGCGGTCCCACACGGTGAGCAGCGGGCCGACGCCGGCGCCGGCGATATCCACCGAGCCGGACAGCAATGCGTCGTTGATCGCCGCGCCGCCCGAGAGCTGGGCCCAATCGACGGCGATGTCGATGCCCTGCTCCTTGCCGTGCTTTTCGATCAGTTGCTGGTCACGTACCACGTTGAGCAGCAGGTAGACGATGCCGAACTGCTCGGCGATGCGGATCTTGCCCTCGGCGTGGGCCACGGTCGGCGCCGCGAGGCTGCCTACAACCAGACTGGCGCCCAGGCCGATGCTTGCCGCCAGGCGGCTGATGGATTTGCGCATGATGTTTTTCCTCAGTCGTCAGTACGGGGCGTCGCCCTGGATGGTGGTGCGGTACAGCTTGCGCCGCAGGTGCGCGGGGCAGCCGGTGGCCAGGTGGATCAGCGAGCGGTTGTCCCAGAACACCAGGTCATGGGGCTGCCACTGATGGCGGTAGATGTTCTGTTCGAGCACGCTCAGGGCGTACAGCTGCTGCAGCACGTCGCGGCTTTCGTCATCGGGCAGGCCGACGATGCGGGTGGTGAAGCCTTCGCTGACGAACAGCGCCTGGCGCCCGTTCTCCGGGTGGGTGCGCACCACCGGGTGGATGACTTCCTGCACCTGGGCCAACTGCTCGGCGCTCAAGGTCGGGCGCCAGTTGCCTTCGAACTTGGTCTCGGCATAACGCGCGGTGTAGGAGTGGGCGGCGTCACGGCCCTTGATGACCTTGCGCAGGGCATCGGGCACGGCGTCCCAGGCCTTGTGCATGTCGGCGAACAGGGTGTCGCCGCCCTCGCTGGGCAGCTCCTGGGCATGCAGCATCGAACCCAGGCTCGGCAGTTCCTTGTACGACAGGTCCGAATGCCAGAACTTGCCGGCATCGCCCAGGCCGATGTTGGCACCGCCCTCGATGATGTTGGACACGATCAGGATCTCGGGGTGGCCGGCCAGCAGGAACTGTTTGAGCACGTGGATCTGCAGTTCGCCGAAGCGGCGGCTGAAGGCGATCTGTTGCTCGGGGGTGATGCGCTGGTCGCGGAACACCAGTACGTGGTGGTCCAGGTGGGCGCGATGGATTCGGTTGAAATCCTCGGCGTTGACCGGTCGGGTCAGGTCGAGGCCGACGATCTCGGCGCCGACGGCACCTGTGAACGGGCGGATTTCGAAGGTTTGCGGCAAGGCGCTGTCGATGGTCGACAAGGCGTTCGAGGCGGCTGGCATTGTTCACTCCCACGCAAGTGCGCGACTTCCAAGGCGCGCAACGATCAGAAACGCACGGGGATTGCCCGTGTGGGTTCGAGTCGTGCGGCGCGCCGATTGGTCGGCAGGTACGCAGTGGCAGTGACTATAAAGTCATAAGAACAATAATTTAAATACCTTTAATGCATATGCATATGAGGCTGTGCCGTGCCCGCGGGCCAACACGCCCGGCGAACTTTGCCTATGCTGCTGGCTACCCAAAGGAATCTTGATGACGAGGGACGACGCCATGTTCTACGTGCAACGCGACGCCGACGGCCAGTTGCTGCGGGTAGAAGCAGCCCCCTATCACGGCTACACGGAAATGCTGTCCGCCGACCAGGCGGAAGTCCAGGCATGGCTCGCCGAGGACGCCGTCGAGAACAGCCTGCAGCAGCTCAAGCAGAGCGACCTGGACATGATCCGGGTGCTGGAGGACCTGATCGAGGTGCTGACCGCCAAGGGCGTGTTCAGCATCACCGACCTGCCCCCAGGCGCCCAGGCCAAGCTGCTGAGCCGCTCCAGCGCGCGCAAGGCCCTGGGTGGCCTGAACAACCTGATCGAGGAGGATGAGCACGGCGGGCTGATCTGAGGCTTGCCAGCGCCCTGCCCGGCGCTGGGCTCAACGCCAGGGCGCCGGCCGCCCCACCCGTTGCCCCTGAATGCCCTGTACGCCCATCTCGCACAGCACCTTCAACTCCCCCTGGGTTTCCACCTGTTCGGCTATCAGTGGCAGGTCGATGCTGTGTGCCGCCCGTTGGATGGCCTCGATGAACAGGCGCTTGTGCTGCTCGTGGTCGATGTTGCGGATGTAACCACCGTCGACCTTGAGATAGGCCAGGCCCAGGTTGGCCAGGTTGCCGATCATGCTGAAGCGCCCGCCAAAACGCTGCAGGGCCAGGCTGAAACCCAGGCCGTGCAGGCGCCGGGTGAACTGCTCCAGCACGGCCTGTTCGGGCAACTGCTCTTCGCCAATTTCGAAGGTCAGCCGCGGCCCCAGTGCGCGGTGCTGGCCCAACAGCGCGTAGACGCGCTGCAAGGCCTGGGCATCGGCCAGGGTCGCGGCTGACAGGTTCAGCGCCAGCGCCGCGTGGTGCCGTGGCAGATGCTTGAGTACCCGCTCCAGCATCAGCGCATCGAGCCGCGCCATCCAGCCGAAGCGCTCCAGCCAGGGCAGGAAGCACCCGGCGGCCAACGGCTCGCCCTGGCCGTCCTGCAGCCGTGAGGTCACTTTGAAATGCAGGATGCGTTGCGGTGCCTGGCAGTCCACCACAGGCTGGAAGAACAGCTCGAACTGCCCTTTGCTCAGGGCCTGGTCGAGGCGGCTGTGCCAGGCTTGCTGGCTGCCGACGGTCTGGGCTGCCGGCCCCTGTTCCAGGCATATCCAGCTCGGCGTGGCTTGGCTCTCGGCCCGGGCAAGGGCCTCATCGGCCTGGGTGAGCAGGGCCTGTGGCTCATCACCCGGGGCATAGCTGACCAGGCCGATACAGGCCACCGGGGCAACATCGCTGGCACCGGTCTCGTGCAGGCTTTGCAGGCTGGCTTCCAGGGCCTGGGCCAGCTCGATCGCCTCGTCATGCACCAGGCCCGGCGCCAGCACGGCGAACTCGCCCCCGCGGCTGCGGGCGATCAGGTCATGGGTTTGCGGGTAGCGGGCGCAGGCCCGACGCAGCTGTTCGCCCACCGCCTGCAGCAACTGGTCGCTGCGCTGGCCACCCAGGCGCGCGTTGAGGCCGGTGAGATCCTGCACGCGCAACAGCAGCAGGTAACCGGCGCGGGCCTCCTCCAGGTTGCTGACCTGGGCACTGAGCTGCATCTCGAAGTATTGGCGGTTGGCCAGGCCCGTGAGGCTGTCCTGGTAAGCCTCATTGCGCAACTGCTCGCTGCGCTCGGCCTGCTCGCGGAACAAGGCTTCGAGCTTTTCGACCATCTGGTTCATCGCCTGCACCACCCGGCGCAGCTCAGGCGTGCGCGGCAGTTCTGGCAGGCTGAGGAATTCGCGCCGGGCAATGGCGTGGGACTGCGCCACCATGTAATCCAGCGGCCGCAGCTGGCGGCGCAGCAGCAGCGCGCCAAGCACCGCACTCAGCACGCCGCACAGCAACAGCCAGCCCAGGCTGCCCAGGGCGCTCTGCCAGAGCTTGGCCAGGGCGAACATCGGATGGCTGATCACCTCGACCCGCGCCGCCTGCTGCCAGCCACGGCTGACGATCGCATCGCCACCGGCCGGTTCCAGGTTGGCCAGCCGGATGAACCAGGCCGGCACACCTGCGCTGTCGGGTACGGCGTGGCGCTCGACCAGCACGGCGTTGGTGCCCTGCTCGATGACCTTGATGCTGGCGTAATAACCGCTGTCGAAGATCGAACTGACCATCAGCTCGACCATTGCCGGGTCGTCGATGTTCGGCGTCAGCGCCAGCGCCAAGGCGGTCGCGGCATCCTGGGCATGGGCGCGCAGCTGGTTGATGTACTGGCTGCGCGAGCTCTCCAGGCTGACCATGAAACTGCCGCTGAAGGCGACCACCAGGAGCAGGCAAATGGCAAGCAGCAATTGTTTGAACAGTGACATCTGTGCTCCTTCAGTAGACCGGCTCGGCCGGGAAGCCCTCGGCCTGCATTTTCTTCAGCAACCCCTGCCAGCGCGACAGGCGCTTGGTATCGCCGACCTTCTTGTTGCCGCCCGCCCCCGTCAGCCACAAGCCCTCGCCGTTGAAAGCGTACACCGGCAACAGGTCAGTACGCTGGCTGGCCGGCTTGATCGCGTCCATCAGGCTGTCGAGCACCAGTGGCTGGGCCTGTGGGCTTGAATAATAGGTCAGGACCATGTGTGCCCGGTTCTGCCGCAGGGCCTTGACGTAAGTGATGCGCAGTTTGTCGGCGGGAATGCCCAGGCGCCGCAGGCTGAAGTACTTGGCGATGGCGTAGTCCTCGCAGTCGCCGGCCCCCTTGATCAGCGACTGGACCGGCGTGGCCCAATAGTCGATTTCGCGCCACAGGTCGATGTCCTCGACATAGCGCAGCTGCGTGTTGAAGAACAGGTTGACCGCTTGTAGCTGGCTCAACTCGCTGCCCTGCTGGTGGCTCGCCAGCAGGCGCTGCCAGGCGTCGATGCGCCCCTTGCCGGCGCCAAGGGGCCCGTAGAGGGCCTGGGCACGGCTGCTGATCTGCGCGAAGTCCCAGTCCGCCTGCGTAGCGCCCAGCAACAGGCAGCCCAGCAGTGCGGCAGCACCGATTCGGCGTACAGTCCTTGTAATGGCCCAAGGTATCGCCACTGCGAACACCCGTTCAGAATCAGTTGGAAGCCGCGATGGTGCGGGCAGGTATGGCAAAAGACAATGGCAGGTTGTGGCCCGTTTGCCAGCCGTCGGCAAACAGGCTTCGTACGGGCTGCGGTCTTTTCGCCGACTTCCCAAGGCCTGCGACTTGCTTCACGATAGCCGCGTTTCTTCACCGGCTGCAGGCCTCGCCAAGCAAGCGGTTTGACAAGACCCCCGTTCCCTCACTAGGGTTATTGGATCCAATTTTCATGTTGCCGAGGCAAAACCCGCGTGGCTGAGAAACCCAAACTCCTGAGCACCGTGCTGGGCAGCGAGCAAGTCCCTGCGCACCTGGCCCGCAGTGTGATCGAAGAACGCCTGCGCAGCGCCATCCTCGATGGCCGCCTGCCCCCAGGCACCGCCTTGCGCCAACAGGAACTGGCCTCGTTGTTCGGCGTCAGCCGAATGCCGGTACGCGAAGCCTTGCGCCAGCTCGAAGCGCAGTCGCTGCTGCAGGTGGTGATGCACAAGGGCGCGGTGGTCGCACCGCTGATCGGCGAGGACGCCGTGGACACCTATGCCCTGCGCGTCATCCTCGAGACCGAGGCCCTGCGCCAGTCGATCCCGCGGCTCGACGCCGATGACATTGCCCTGGCCCGCAGTTACATCCAACAGCTGGAAAACGAAGCCCGCCACGCCGAGATCGGCCGCCTCAACCGGCTGTTCCACATGACGCTCTACAGCAAGGCGGGGAACCAGAAGCTGCTGCGCCTGATTGAAATCGAGCTCAATGAAGAAGAACGCTTCCTGCGCTTCCACCTGTCGTCCATGGGGCTCGGCAAGCTCACCCAGGACGACCACATCGCCCTGACCGATGCCGCCAGCGACAAACTGGTGGACGAAGCCGTCAGGCTGCTGGAAGCGCACCTGAACAATGCCGCCCGGACCATCAGGAAATACCTCGACAGGCAAACTGCCGGCTGATCCAGCGGCAGGTGTCCGGCAAGAGGAACGCCCGTGCACGAGCACACTCCACAGGCAGGGACTCCTGCGCAACTGCCCAGCATTCGCCTGATCTGCCTGGCCAGCGATCGCCAGCAGCTTATCCAGTACCGCACCTGGTCCCGTGCCTTGAGCGACCCCATCGAACTGGTCGCCGTCGACATCAGCGCCACCGTGCCCGCTGATGAACTGGCCGCCCCACAGTCCCTCCCTTCGCTGGCCCGGACCCTGGCCAGCCGCCTGCAACCCTTCCTGGCTCACCCCCACGCCCTGTTTGCCCAGGATCACGCCGCACACCTGGCGCTGGCCCTGACCTACCTGGCACAGCGCAGCAACCCTGGGCAAACCCGACGTTTGTTTGTTTCCAGCTGTGACAGCCCTGACGCCACCGAAGGTGGCCTGACCGAGCACCTCCAGGTGCCGGTGACCGCGTTCTATCCCCCCGACACGCTGACCGCCATGCTTGGCTGGCAGCGCCTTGCCCGCCGGGAGCTCGAGCTTGTCGAGCTGCCGGCCCACAGCCGGCCTGGCGAGCAACGCCTGATCAGCATCCTCAATGCCCACCTTGGGCTTCTCTGTTTCGCCTGACCCCACCTGTTTTCACGCCCGTTATCACGGCACCTGCAGCGCCCGGTCCATCGCAGACCATGGCGGTGCCAGCCTTTTGAGCACACTCTACACACTGCAGCGGCCGCTGATCTTCAGCGGACCTGGCCGTCTGCAGCCACTTCCACCCGCAGAAGGAGCCTGCCACCGGGGCCAGGACCGCAGCACGATCAGCCGCCCCTTAACAGTTCAACGTCTTCAACACCCATTCATCAGTGCTCCGAGTGAAGCATTCACTCCTTGTTTGTTTTTCTGATAGTTAATTATCGGAAGGAGCACCTTATTGCCAAATTAAAACTTTCAAATAAGTTTTAACGCACTCGCTCAACTTGCAAATAATCAAACTTTAAAATAATTAAAAAAACAATTGCAGCAAACTTTGTCATTGCTTTAAGTTCTGTCTCACCCCGTGCAACAGTGCGGCGGAAACCGTGAACAGAAGCCCGCAACACCCCATGCGGCCTAGGCTTATTGATCTGCAGCGAAACTTTATTCGGGGCACTTGCTCGCCCTGAATATAGTGAGCACGGACAACTTGCCACACTTAAACCAACATCCAATGGAGCCTCCATGAGCACATTGAAGCGCACACTCGACCATAAAAAACATGCACTTTCCCAGCACCCGCTGTTTTCTGAAATCGACTCGCTGGCAACCTTGCGACGGTTCATGGAAACCCATGTATTCGCGGTATGGGACTTCATGTCGCTGACCAAGCGCCTGCAGCAGGAACTGACCTGCGTCAGCCTGCCCTGGCTCCCCCCTGCCGACCCGGCCGCTGCACGGCTGATCAACGAGATCGTGCTCGGCGAGGAGTCGGACGACCGCCTCGACCACGGCCACTACAGCCATTTCGAGCTGTACCTGGACGCCATGCGCGAAGTCGGCGCCAGCACCCAGGCCATCGAGCGCTTCATCAGCCTGCAACAGCAAGGCGTCGATGCGCTCAGCGCCCTGGTGCGTTGCGAAGCCAGCGACGCCGCGCAGCGCTTCGTCCGCGATACCCTCGAAGTGGCCCTGCATGCGCCTGCCCACCGCGTGGCCGCGGCCTTCCTGCATGGCCGGGAAAGCGTCATCCCGACCATGTTCCAGCAGATCCTCGACGAGTGGGGCATCGGCAGCGAACAGGCCCCGACCTTCCGTTACTACCTGCAGCGCCATATCGAAGTCGACTCCGAGGACCATGGCCCCGCCGCAGAGCAGTTACTGGCCCGCCTGGTCGAGCATGACCCGGTGCGCCAGGAGGAGGTGCATGCCGCCGCCATCGCCGCCGTGGACAGCCGCATGGCCCTGTGGGATCGCCTGCGCGCCGCGCTGCAGGCGCCGGTCGCCGAGGTCAACCCATGAACGCCGTGGACTACCGCTCCTTCGCCGACGCCTGGGAGGCACGCGCAACCATCCGCACCCGCCCCCGGCGCCGGCTGGAGGACGACCAGCGGTTGATCTACCCGCTGAGCCGCCAGCCGCTGGTGCTGGGTGCCACCTTCCAGCGCGAATGCCCGCAGCTGCGCGACTTCGTGCTGGTGCAGAGCCTCTACAAGTTCATCAACGACGTGGTGATCTTCGAGACCGAGATCGTCGACCGGACCGCCCGGCGCATCGCCAAGGATCGCTTCGCCGTGCGCTTCCCGTTCGCCTGCCGCTACGACGCGATGACCGTGGTGGTCGACGAGGACTACCACGCCCTGGTGGCCATGGACTTCCTGCAGCAGACCATCGCCCTGACCGGCATCGCACCGATCGCCCTGCCCCAGGAGATCGAACTCAGCCGGGCGATCCCGGCGGCGCTGGAGCAGGTGCCCGAAGCGCTGCGCGACGCGTTGGAGCTGGTGTGCGTGGGCATCGCCGAGAACACCCTGACCGACGATGTCGCGGCGTTCGCCCGGGATGATTCGGTCAAGCCGTCGGTCAAGGGGCTGATGGCCGACCACCTGCTCGACGAAGGCCGCCATTCGAGCTTCTGGGCCCGCCTCACGCGGATCTACTGGCAGGCCGCGCCAGAGGCCGAACGGCAAGCGATCTCCAAGGTGCTGCCGGTGTTCCTCGGCCAGTACCTGACCAACGACATCCAGCAGGCCTTCGACTTCGCCCTGATCGCCGCGCTGCCGGTGGACGAGGCGGTGCGCGAGGCCCTGCGCGAGGAGGCTCGGGGCCTGGCCTACCCGATCAACCACCAGCACCCGCTGCTGGGCAACATCCTGCGTTTCCTGCGCAGCAGCTCGATGCTCGAATCGGCCTGCGTGCAGGACGCGCTGCGCGACTACCTGCCCTGAGGAACCGATCATGAGACGCCTCGACATACTCCTGGTGGGCACCAGCCCCGCCATCGGCGCCTTTGCCCGCCTGCTCGACGAACATGGCCATGGCACCACCACGGCGGACAGCCCGCAGGCCCTGCGCCAGCAACTGTCGCCCGCCACCGGGCTGGTGGTGGAGGACGGCAGCCTGGCCCTGGCCAGCGGCGACTGGCAGGCGCTGGGCAGCACGCCATTGCTCAGGCTGCGCCTGGGCGCCCGCTTGGGCGAAACCTTGCCGCACCTGGAAACCCTGTGCTGGTGCGGCAGTGCCAGCGCCCAACGCCTGATCGAGCGGCTGCCGGTGCCAGCGCCGGAATCGGGCAATGGCCAGCAACTGTACCAAGACAGCTTGCAGGCCTTGTGCGATCAACTGGCCCTGCACGTCACCCGCTTTGCCCGCAACCCGCAGCACCTGCAGGAGGCGCCGGCGGTCAGCCCCGGCGCCAGCGAACACGAGCACGGCCTGGGCTGGCTGGAGGCGTTGGCCTACCGGCATCCGTTCAACCGTGCGCTGCGTGCCGACCTGCTGGAGCAGGCCCAGGGCAGCCTGGTCGGGCAGCTGGAGCGGAGCCTGCGCCGGCACGCCGCATCCCCGGCATTGCATGACGCTGGCCAGCGCCATAGCTATCGCCAGCTGCACGCCCGCACAGCCGCCATCCAGCAAGCCCTGCTACCGCTGCTGGCCGGCGCCCACGCGTCCCCGCCGGTGGTGGCGGTCTGCATGGGCAAGTCGCCCGAGCTCTACGCCAGCCTGCTGGCGGTGCTGGGTTGCGCCGCCATCTACCTGCCGCTGGACCCGGCCACGCCAGCGGCGCGGCGCCAACGCATCCTCGACGATGCCGGCGCCTGCGTGCTGCTGCATGACGGCCAACTGCCTGCCGCCATCGCCCACCTGGACGTGCGTGACATAGCGCCCTTGGAGGGCCCTGAGCTGCCAAGCCTGGTACTGGGCGAAGCGCACGTCGGGCAACCCTGCGTGGCGATCTACACCTCCGGCACCACCGGCCAGCCGAAGGGCGTGCTGCTCAGCCAGGGCAACCTGACGCATTTCATGGCCTGGTACCGCGAGCACGTGGCGCTGGATCGGCACAGCCGGGTACTGCAGTTTTCCACCATCGGCTTCGACGCCTCCTTGCTGGACATCCTGCCGACCTTCGCCTGCGGTGCCGAACTGGTGCTGCCTGGCGAAGACCAGCGCCGCGACCCGCGGCAACTGCTGGCACTTATCCACAGCCAGGAAATCACCCATGCGTTCCTGCCGCCGGCCCTGCTGAGCATCCTGCCGCGCGACGAACACCTGGGCCTGCAGCACCTGATCACCGGGGGCGATGTCTGCGAACCTGAGGTGATCGCACGGCTGGCCGGGCAATGCCGGCTGCACAACATCTACGGCCCGACGGAAACCACGGTGCTGGCCACCACCCGGGTGATGGCGGCGGATGACAGCAACCGCAACCTCGGGCTGCCGATCGCCAACACCCAGGTGCTGATCCTCGATGAAGCCCTGCGCCCGGTGCTGGAGCAGGCCCCCGGCGAGCTGTACATCGCCGGGCCCGGCGTTGGCTTGGGTTACCTGAACAATCCGCTGCTGACGGCCGAGCGCTTTGTCGAGCTGGGCCTGCCCGATGGCCGCTCGCTCAGGGCCTACCGGACCGGCGATATCGGCAAATGGACCGCCCAGGGCATCGAGCTGTGCGGGCGACGCGACAACCAGGTGAAGATCCGCGGCTTTCGCGTGGAGCCCGAGGAGATCGAGCACTGCCTGCGCGACGCCCGCCTGTTCGCCCAGGTGGCGGTGGTGATCGACCCCCAGCGGCGGGTGCTGGCCTTCCTCGCCCACCCGCAAAGCGCCGAGGCCCTGGCGCTGCTGCGCGAGCACGCCGAAAGCAGCCTGCCCGACTACATGCGCCCGATGTTCTACCAGGTGCTGGAGCAGATGCCCTACACCGCCAATGGCAAGGTTGACCGCCAGGCGCTGCTGCTGCGGCCACTGGCCTTGCCGGCGCAGCAGCGCCTGCAACCGCAGACCGCCACCGAGCATCAGTTGCGCGAGGCGTGGAGCGAATTGCTGGAACTGCCCGAGGCCGATATCGCCATCGACGACAGCTTCTTCAACCTGGGGGGCCACTCGATCCTGCTGTCGCGCCTGCTGCTGGAAGTGCGTGAACGCTTCGGCCAGGGGGTGGCGATCAACCGCTTCATCGAGCAACCGACCGTGCAACGCCTGGGCGCGCTGCTCGACGGTGTCGAGGCCGTGCAGCAGGACCCTCTGGCCCGCCCTGAACAGGACGCGCAGCGCGAACTGGGCCTGCGGGTGCTGCCGGTGGAACGACTGGGCGATGTGCACAAGGTGATCGTCACCGGCGCCAACAGCTTCGTCGGCGTGCACCTGGTCGAGGCGCTGCTGGACTGGGGCGCCAGCGAAGTGGCCTGCCTGGTACGCAGCGCCAGCGGCCTCACGGCTAGCGAACGCTTCGCCCAGGCGCTGCGCGACAACCAGCTGGAGCTGGACATGGCCCGCGTGCGGGTGTTCGAAGCCGACCTGCGCCAGCCGCGCCTGGGGCTGGCCCAGGCCGACTACGACTACCTGGACCAACACTACGGCGCGCTGCTGCACAACGCAGCGCAGGTCAACCATGTGCTCGACTACCAGGCGCTGGCCGCCGACAACATCGAGCCGCTGTTCGAGTGCCTGCAGTTGTGCGAGGGCCGGCGCAAGAAAATCTTCAACTTCGTCTCGACCCTGTCCGCCTGCAGCGCAGTGGACAGCGCCGGCCAGGTGCTGGAGGCCGAGCCTGCGGCGACTCCGCCGCTGTACATCCGCAACGGCTACAACCTGAGCAAATGGGTCGGCGAGCGCATCCTGCAGCGCGCCCGCGCGCAAGGGGTGTGGGTCAACCTGTTCCGCCCCGGCAACATCACCTTCGACAGCCGCACCGGCGTCTGCCAGCCCCACAGCAACCGCCTGATGCTGATGCTCAAGGGCTCGCTGCAGTTGGGCCAGGTGCCGCGTCTGGAGATCGATTTCGACCTGATGCCGGTGGACTTCCTCGCCCGTTTCATCGCCTTCCACAGCAGCCGCCACCAGCCCGGCGAATGCGTGTTCAACCTGCACAACCCCGAGCCGCTGCGCTGGAGCGATTACCTGGCGTCGTTCCGCGAGCAGGGCCATGCCTTCGAGCTGGTCAGCGTCGAGCACTGGCAACAGCGCCTGCGCCGGATCGACCGCGACAACGCGCTGTATGACGTCCTCGGTTTCTACCTGGACGGCTTCGGCGAAGACATCGGCGACATCGGCGGCATTGCCCACGACAACGCCCGCGCCGGCGTGCGGCGCATGGGCAGCCATTACCCGAGCAAGAGCCCGGCGCTGCTGCGCCGGGGCTGCCGCTACCTGGCCGACATCGGCTTCATCTGACCTTTATCCACAACCGGAGCAACACGACATGCAAGCACTCAAGCCCGATACCCTGATCCGCAACCCCGAAGGCTGCCGCGTGGTGTCCAGCGTGGACATCGCCGCGCCCGCCGCCAGCGTCTGGAACATCGTCGGCAACTTCGCCGGCTTCCCGGTGTTCATCCCGGCACTGGCGCACATCGACATGACCGGCAGCGGCGTGCGTTCGGTGCGCAAGAAGCTGTTCAAGGACGGCAACGTGGTGATCGAACAGCTCAACGCCCGTGATGAGCAGGCCATGCACATGACCTGGAGCCTGATCTACACCAGCCTGAACATTGGCAACCTGTGGGCGGCGATGGCCGTGGAGGCGCTCGATGCCGGCCACAGCCGCGCCACCTGGACCATCCAGGCCGAACCCCAGCAAGGCGGTCCCGAGGCGCTGCCAGGCTTCCAGGCGTTCCTGCAGGGCTTTGCCGATGAGGCGATGAGCAATGTGAAAAACCTGCTCAGCTGACCCCGCCCAACGACAAAAAGCCGCGTCCCCTGGGGGCGCGGCTTTTTGTCGTTGGGCAACCCTGCCGGCGGCTTACAGCACCACGCGCAGGCACTGCCCGGCGTGATACAGCGAGAACCCCGACTCATAGAACGCCGTGCGCAACGATGGCGCACTCACCCCTTTCATCGGCGAGAACGGGATCGGCAGGCTGTCCGGATCGTCCTTGAGCAGGAACTCGGCGAACGCCCGGCCAATCACCGTGCCGGTGGTGTTGCCACGGCCGTTGTAGCCAGTCACCGCCACCAGCCCCGGCGCCGGCTCGAACAGGCGCATCAGGTGGTCGGGGGTGAAGTCGATGCAGCCGGTCCAGTGCATTTCCCACTCGACCTTGCCCAGCTCCGGGTAGTAGTGGCTCTGGATGCGGTCGGCCCAGCTGCGCACGAACCACGCAGGCTTGTTGTCGACCCGGCCCAGGCTGCCAAGCAGCAGGCGGCCCTGGTCGTCGCGGCGGATGCTGCTGAGCACGGTGCGGGTGTCCCACGAGCCCTGGCCATGGGGCAGGACCTTGTCGGCGGCCGCGCCCTGCAAGGGCTTGGAGGCCACCTGGTAGTAGTAGCCACGGAAGAACTGCTTCTGCAGGTTGCTCCAGTCGCCTTCGGTGTAGGCGCCGGTGGAGATCACCACTTTGTCGGCGCGCACCGCGCCGCGCGCGGTCTTCACCCGCCAGGCAGCGCCGTCGCGCTCCAGGCCCTCGACAGCGGATTGCTGGAACAGCTTGCCGCCCAGGCGGGCCACGGCGCCCGCCAGGCCCTGGGTGTAGCCCATGGGGTTGATGGTGCCGGCGCGGCGGTCGAGCAGCGCGGCGGAAATCTTGTCGGTACCGCAGTATTCCTGGCATTGCGCGCCGGTAAGCAGCTCGACATCGGCGCCACGGCGCGACCATTGCTGGTGGCGGGCTTCGAGGTCGGCGATGCCGGTGGCGTTGTGCGCCATGTGCAGGGTGCCTTTGTGCTGCGCCTGGCAGTCGATGCCTAGACGCTCGATCATGGCGAACACCTCGCCCGGCGCCTCGCCCAGCACCTTGTTCAGGCGGCTGCCTTGCTTGTGGCCGAGGGTGGCCTCGACATCATCGGGGCGGATCCAGGTGCCGGCGTTGACCAGGCCGACGTTGCGCCCGGAACCACCGTGGCCGATCTTCCAGGCCTCCAGCAGGATCACCGACTTGCCTTGCTCCAGCAGGTGGATCGCCGCGGACAGCCCGGTGATGCCGCCGCCGATCACGCAGACATCGGCCTTGTGCTCGCCGGCCAGGGCCTGGGCGGCGACGGTTGGCTGGGTGACGTGTTCCCACAGACATTCTTGACGCAGTTCGGACATGGCCCGGCTCCAGCAAAATTTTATTCTTGTTGCGGCCCTATCGCCGGCAAGCCGGCTCCCACAGGAATCGACGCGGTCCCTGTGGGAGCCGGCTTGCCGGCGATCCGGGGGCGACGCCCCCGGCCATACAGCATCAGTCGAACACAATACCCTGCGCCAGCGGCAGCTCGCGCGAGTAGTTCACGGTGTTGGTCTGGCGACGCATGTAGCCTTTCCAGGCATCGGAGCCGGACTCTCGGCCACCGCCGGTCTCTTTCTCGCCACCGAACGCCCCGCCGATCTCGGCGCCGCTGGTGCCGATGTTGACGTTGGCGATGCCGCAGTCGCTGCCCGAAGCACTCTGGAAGCGCTCGGCCTCACGAATGTCAGTGGTGAAGATGCACGACGACAGGCCCTGTGGCACTTCGTTGTTCAGGCGCAGGGCCTCTTCGAAGTCGTCGTAGGCCAGCACGTAGAGGATCGGCGCGAAGGTTTCGTGGCGCACCACGTCGCTCTGGGCCGGCATCTCGGCGATGGCAGGGGTCACGTAGTAGGCGTTCGGGTACTGCTCGGCCAACTGACGCTCGCCACCGAATACCTGGCCGCCCTCATCGCGAGCCTTGGCCAGCGCGCCTTGCATGGCGTCGAACGACAGCTTGTCGATCAGCGGGCCGACCAGGTTGTCCTTGCGTGGGTCGCCGATGCGCACCTTGGCGTAGGCGGCCTTGACCCGGGCAACCACTTCATCCTTGATCGAACGGTGCACGATCAGGCGGCGCAGGGTGGTGCAGCGCTGGCCGGCGGTGCCGACGGCGGAGAACAGGATGCCGCGCACGGCCAGGTCCAGGTCTGCGCTCGGGGCGAGGATCATGGCGTTGTTGCCACCCAGTTCGAGGATGCTGCGGCCAAAGCGTGCCGCCACCCGTGGGCCCACTTCACGGCCCATGCGGGTGCTGCCGGTGGCGCTGACCAGCGGCACGCGCGGGTCGTCGACCAGGGCTTCACCGGCTTCGCGGCCGCCGATCACCAGCTGGCTCAGGCCGGCCGGCGCATCACCGAAGGCTTTCAGGGCTTTTTCGAACAGCGCCTGGCAGGCCAGGGCGGTGAGCGGGGTCTTCTCGGACGGCTTCCACACCACCGAGTTGCCGGCCACCAGGGCCAGCGCGGTGTTCCACGCCCACACGGCGACCGGGAAGTTGAAGGCGCTGATCACGCCGACCACGCCCAGCGGGTGCCAGGATTCACGCATGTGGTGGCCCGGGCGCTCGGAGGCGATGGTCAGGCCGTACAGCTGGCGCGAAAGGCCGACGGCGAAGTCGCAGATGTCGATCATTTCCTGCACTTCGCCCAGGCCTTCCTGGGTGATCTTGCCGGCTTCGATCGAGACCAGCTCGCCAAGGTCGGCCTTGTGTTCGCGCAGCACTTCACCGAACAGGCGCACCAGCTCGCCACGGCGCGGGGCCGGCACGCTGCGCCAGGCTTCGAAGGCCTGCTGGGCCTGGTCGATGCGGGCGATGGTGTCGGCCTTGCCGAGCAGTTTCACCGAGGCGATCTGGCTGCCGTCGATCGGGGTGTGAACAGGGTAGTCGCCCTGGGTGTAAGCCGTGGCGGCAACGCCAAGGCGCTCGAGCAATCCAGCAACCATTGTGCTTCTCCTACATCGGGTGAAGGGTTGGAAAATGACGTGGGTCAGTATTAATCCGATTACACAAGTGCAACAAACGACCTTTATTCCGCATATCATTCCGGCAGGTAATGATTCGAGACGCAGAGACCGCTATGTCCAAACGCCTGGTACCGTCCATGACCGCCCTGCAGTGCTTCGAGGCTGCGGCGCGCCACCTGAGCTTCACCCGCGCCGCCGAAGAGCTGCACCTGACCCAGAGCGCGGTCAGCAAGCAGGTCGCGCAACTGGAGGAGATGCTGCGCCACCACCTGTTCCTGCGCATCCGCCGGCGCCTGCAGCTCACCCCCGCAGGCTCGTTGTACCTGGCCGAGGTCAACAAGATCCTCACCCAGGTCGACATGTCCAGCCGCTACGTGCAGACCTACGGCACGCAGACCGAAGTACTCAAGGTAGCCACTCAACCGAGTTTTGGCGTGCGCTGGCTGATCCCGCACCTGAAAGGCTTCGGCAAGCGCCACCCGAACATCCACCTGGACATCCGCAACGAGATGGAGCCGTTCGCCCTGCTGCAAGGGTCGGCGGACGTGGTGTTCTTCTACGGCCAGGGCACCTGGCCGGGGGCGACCTGCGTGGAGCTGTTCGGCGAGGAGGTGGTGCCGGTGTGCGCGCCGGAGTTGCTGCAGGGGCGCACGCTGGCGGACGCCGGTGCGCTGGCAGAGCTGGTGCTGCTGCAGAGCGCCTCACGCCCGGAGGCGTGGCATGAGTGGTTCCTGGAACAGGGGCTGCACACCGACAACAGCTACCACGGGCCGCGTTTCGATACGTTCTATATGGCCTTGAGCGCGGCACAGTCGGGGTGCGGGGTGGCGCTGGTGCCGCGCTATCTGGTGGCCAGGGAGCTGGCCGAGGGCAGCCTGGTGATGGCCTGGGACCACGCGATGAAGAGCAATGGCGCGCATTACCTGGCGTATGCCGAGCATGCGGCGGAGGTGCCGAAGGTGCGGGCGTTGGTCGAATGGGTTCGCGAGCAACTCTGAAGCCATCGCGGGGCAAGCCCGCTCCCACGCTATGTCAGACCGTGGGAGCGGGCTTGCCCCGCGATGGGGCCCTCAAGGTCGATCAAAAAAGGAATGAAACACTCACTTTTTTTCGCTTGTACGGCAACTCCATTCCCAGCTTTCATGTAAGCGTCCGAACCTAACCAGGAAGCTTGCGATGCCCGCCCACGATTTCGTCAGCCCCGACAGCATCCGCGCGCAGTTCTCTGCCGCCATGTCGCTCATGTACAAACAGGAAGTGCCCCTGTACGGCACGCTGCTTGAGCTGGTGAGCGAGATCAACCAGCAAGTCATGGCCGAGCAGCCCAAGGTGGCCGAGGCCTTGCGCTGGACCGGCGAGATCGAGCGCCTCGACCAGGAGCGCCATGGCGCCATCCGCGTCGGCACCGCCGAAGAACTCGCCACCATCGCCCGGCTGTTCGCGGTGATGGGCATGCACCCGGTCGGCTACTACGACCTCAGTTCGGCCGGCGTGCCGGTGCATTCCACCGCCTTTCGCGCGGTGCACGAACAGTCGCTGCACGTCAGCCCGTTCCGCGTATTCACCTCGCTGCTGCGCCTGGAGCTGATCGACAACCCGCAATTGCGCGAACTGGCCCAGGGCATCCTCAAGCAACGGCAGATCTTCACCCCGCGAGCGCTGGAGCTGATTGCCCAGTGCGAACGCGACGGTGGCCTGAACGCGAGCGACGCCGAGCACTTCGTCAACGAAGCCCTGCACACCTTCCGCTGGCACCAGGACGCCACGGTCACCGCCAAGCAGTACCAGCAGTTGCACGATCAGCACCGTCTGATCGCCGACGTGGTGGCGTTCAAGGGCCCGCACATCAACCACCTGACCCCACGCACCCTGGACATCGACGCGATCCAGGTCGGCATGCCGGCCAAAGGCATCCCGCCCAAAGCCGTGGTCGAAGGCCCGCCCACCCGTCGCCACCCGATCCTGCTGCGCCAGACCAGCTTCAAGGCATTGCAGGAAAAGGTCGCCTTCAGCGATGCCCAGGGCAGCCACACGGCGCGCTTCGGCGAGATCGAACAGCGCGGCGCGGCGCTGACGCCCAAGGGCCGCCAGCTGTACGACCGCCTGCTCGACGCCACCCGCGCCGCCCTGGGCGGCGTGCCGGCCGAGGCCAATGCCGAACGCTACAAAGCGCTGCTGGAGGCGCAGTTCGCCGAGTTCCCCGATGACCTGGCGCAGATGCGCGAACAGGGGCTGGCATATTTCCGCTACTTCGCGACCGATAAGGGGCTGGCCGCGCGCGGCCAGGCGGATCGCCCGACCACCCTGCAAGGGCTGATCGACGCTGGCCACGTGCATTACGAGGCGCTGGTGTACGAGGATTTCCTGCCGGTGAGTGCGGCGGGGATCTTCCAGTCCAACCTGGGCGACGAAGGCCAGGCCGAGTACGGCAGCAATGCCAACCGCGAGGCATTCGAGGCGGCGCTGGGGCTGGCCGTGCAGGATGAGCTGGGGTTGTATGCGCAGAGCGAACGGCGGTCGTTGCAGGCGTGTGCGCAGGCGCTGGATCTGGGCTCGATGTAAAGCTTCAGAATGCATCGCGGGGCAAGCCCGCTCCCACAAGTGCACTCAGGCCTGTGGACTACCCCCCAAGGGTTGGATTGGTGTCCAACTTCATGGGGGCAGTCCACTGCGTGGGAGCGGGCTTGCCCCGCGATGGCTTCAGCGCCCTACGCGGAACCGATCCACTTCCTGGCGCAACTGCCCCGCCAACCCTTCCAGCTCGCGGGCGGTATTGGCCAGTTCATTGGCCACATCACGCTGCTCACTGTTGGCCTGGGCAATGCTCTGCAGATTCCGGCTAAGCACCGTCGCGGTGCTGCTCTGCTCCTGGGTCGCCGTGCTGATCACCGCGAACTGCTCACCCGCCGTGCGGCTCTGCTCGTCGATGCGCGCCAGGGCCTCGGCCACCTTGTCGTTGCGCGCCAGACCTTCCTGCATCAGCTGGTTGCCCTGCTCCAGGGTGCTGATGGCATGGCCGGTCTGCTGCTGGATGCTGGCGATCATCCCGGAGATCTCATCGGTGGCCTGGCGGGTGCGCGCGGCCAGGCCACGTACCTCGTCGGCCACCACGGCAAAGCCACGGCCCTGCTCGCCGGCACGGGCCGCCTCGATGGCGGCGTTGAGCGCCAGCAGGTTGGTCTGTTCGGCGATCGCGGTAATCACCCCGACGATGCCGCCGATCTCCTGCGAACGGGCACCCAGGGTGTCCATTACCGTCGCGGTACCGCCCAACGCCTGGGCAATCTGCTTGAGCGAAGCCGAGGCTTCATCCATGGCATTGCGGCCGATGCGGGTCTGCTGGGCGTTGTCGCGGGCCATGCGTTCGGTGCCGGCCATGTTGTCGGCGATGTTCATCGAGGTGGCGCTGAACTCTTCCACCGCGCCGGCCATGCTGGTGATCTCGCCGGACTGCTGCTCCATGCCCTCGCAGGCACCGGATGACAGGCCCGACAGCGAACGGGCGCGGCCGCTGACTTGCTCCGAGGCCTCGCGGATATGCTCGACCATGGTCGCCAGGGCATCGGCCATCTGGTTGAACCCGCGCGCCAGCTGGCCGATCTCGTCATGGCTGGTGACGCTCAGGCGGGCATCGAGGTTGCCGGCCCCCAGCGCCTCGGCCTGGCGCACCAGGTCGCCCAGCGGGCGCAGCTTGCGGCGTAGCAGCCAGAGTGTGGCGACCACGGCCAGCAGCATGGCCAGCAGGCTGCCGATGGCCAGGCGCAGGCCGACACTCCAGGTCACCTCACGGATTTCTGCCTGCGGCATGCTCGCCACCACGGTCCATGGGCCCTCGGCGAACGGCATGGCGACACTGAACTGCGGCACGCCGGCGCTCTCCCAGAAGCGCCCCTCGCCGGCCTTGAGGCCTTTGATGGCTTGGGCCGCGGCCTCGCCGTCACGCACCTCGGCCGGCGGCACCAGCCACTTGCCCTGCTCGTCGAGCAGCGCCAGCGAGCCGGTCTGGCCGATACGGAAGCGCTTGAGGTTGGCGAACTGGGCGTTCTGCGCGTCGGTGTAGTCGAAGCCGACGAACAGCACCGCGATCACCCGGCCGCTGCCGTCACTGACCGGCACGTAGCGGGTCATGTAGTTGCGCTCGAACAGCACGGCGCGGCCGACGTAGGTCTGCCCGGCCATCAGCTTGGCGTAGGCCGGGTGCTGGCGATCGAGCTGGGTGCCGATGGCGCGGCTACCGTCCTGTTTGGTCAGCGAGGTGCTGATGCGCACGAAGTCGTCGCCGCTGCGCACGAACAGGGTGGCGACCCCGGCGGTCATCTGCTGGAACTCGTCGACCTGGCGGAAATCGTTGTTCAGCAGGTGTTCGCCCAGGTACAGCGCCGGGGTGGCGACCCCGGCCACGCTGACCGTCTCGCCCGCATGCAGGGCCAGGCCGGTGGCGAAGCGGCGCTCGAACAGCCCGCTGAGGCGCTGGGTGTTGTCCCTGAGCGAACCGTGGAAGGTGTCCAGCTGGTCGGCCAGCAGCCGCGCTTCGCTGCCCAGGTGGGCCTGGCGGGTGGTGAGGTTGGCGTCGTCCAGCGAACGCAGGGCGAACAGGGTACTGCCGGTGATCACCAGCGCCAGCACGATGGCGAGGGCGATACCGAGCTGCGAGGCGATACGGGCACGCGGTTGAGACATGGGAGAGCTCCTGGCAAGAGGCCGGGATCATCCTGATCACGCTGACCACCCGCTTCCTATCGACGGGGAATCGCGCCCTCTTCCGGGACGCTGGTGCCAGTGGATCGGCGTCGCGGGGGAATACTTGAGTGTCGGGCCGGGGTATTCGCAAACCTTTGCGTTCGGTGTCGGCCCCTTCGCGGGTAAACCCGCTCCCACAGGGCTTTCGCCTATTCCTGTGGGAGCGGGTTTACCCGCGAAGAGGGCCGGCCTAGGCACTCAGGTCGTCGAGAGGATGTGAACATCCGGCAAATCCATCGCAGCCGCTTCTTCCTGCAGGAACGCACTCAACCGCCGCAAACGCTCCCCGCCCGGCCGAGTACGCGGCCACACCAGGTAATAATCCAGCCCGCTGGCCACCGCCGTCGGCCAGGGCAGGCTCAGGCGCCGCTGGGCCACATCCTCGGCCACCATCAGCAGGTCGCCCATGGAGATCCCGTACCCACGGGCAGCGGCGATCATGCCCAGCTCCAGGGTGTCGAATACCTGCCCACCCTTGAGCGACACCTTGTCGGTGAGCCCCATGCGCGCCAGCCAGGCGCGCCAGTCACGTTTGTCGGGGGTGGGGTGCAGCAGTTCGATGCCGGCCAGCCGCCGCTCATCCCAGGGCGCATCGTCGAGCAGGTCCGGCGCACCCACCGGGATCAGCAGCTCGCTGAACAGCCGGCGGACCTCCCAGTCGGCCGGGAAGTTGCCGTCGCTGAGCAGCACCGCACAGTCGAACGGTTCCTGGTTGAAATCCACGTGATCGACGTCCATCCAGGCGCTGGTCAGCTGCACTTCGTTGCCCGGCTGCAGGTGGCGAAAGCGGCTCAGGCGCGCCAGCAGCCAGCGCATGGTCAGGGTGGACGGCGCCTTCATGCGCAGGATGTCGTCTTCGCCGCGCAAGGTCTCGCAGGCTCGCTCCAGCGCGGCGAAGCCGTCGCGCACGCCGGGCAGCAGCACCCGCGCGGCCTCGGTCAGTTGCAGGCTGCGGCCGCTGCGCACGAACAGGCGGCAGGCGAAGTGCTCTTCCAGCGTGCGGATATGCCGGCTGACCGCGCTCTGGGTGATCGACAGTTCGACACCGGCGCGGGTGAAGGAGCTCAGCCGCGCGGCGGCTTCAAATGCGCGCAGCGCATACAGCGGGGGGAGCTGGCGGGACATGGCGTACCTGGCATGCGGGGCCGTGGAGGCAGTGCACTGGATCATACATGCATGAGTCAGACTCATGGCAGTGATCGCATTTATCCTTTTGTGCAAAGCTGACCGAAGCCTCAGAATCGACCGCTCGCTCATTGCCCCACCCACAAGGACAAGCCCATGCACGTCGCGCCCACTACCGAACTGAAGGCTTTGCTGCGCCTGGCCGGGCCGCTGATCGCCTCGCAGTTGGCGCACATGCTGATGGTGCTCACCGACACCCTGATGATGGCCCGCATCAGCCCGCAGGCGCTGGCCGGTGGCGGGTTGGGGGCGGCGAGCTATTCGTTCGTATCGATCTTCTGCCTGGGGATAATCGCCGCGGTCGGCACACTGGTGGCGATCCGCAAGGGCGCCAACGACATCGAAGGCGCCACCCGCCTGGCCCAGAGCGGCCTGTGGCTGGCCTGGGGCCTGGCGCTGGCGGCAGCGCTGGTGCTGTGGAACCTCAAGCCGGCGCTGCTGCTGTTCGGCCAGCAGCCGGAGAACGTCGACGCGGCCATGCAGTTCCTCACCCTGCTGCCGCTGGCCCTGCCCGGCTACCTGACGTTCATGGCCCTGCGCGGCTTCACCAGTGCACTGGGGCGCTCCACGCCGGTGATGGTCATCAGCCTGGTGGGCACCGTGCTCAACTACCTGCTCAACCATGCGCTGATCGAGGGCATGTTCGGCCTGCCCAAGCTGGGCCTGATGGGCATCGGCCTGGTCACCGCGGTGGTGTCGATGGGCATGGCCATCGCCTTGGCGCTGTACATCCGCTGGCACAAGGCCTATGCCGCCTACCCACTGCGCAAGGGCCTGATGCGCCCTTCGCTGCCGGCGCTGCGCGAGCTGTGGCGCCTGGGCCTGCCGATCGGCGGTACCTACATGGTCGAGGTCGGGCTGTTCGCCTTCGCCGCGCTGTGCATGGGCGTGCTTGGCAGCACGGAACTCGCGGCGCACCAGATCGCCCTGCAGATCGTCTCGACCGCGTTCATGGTGCCGACCGGGCTTTCGTATGCGGTGACCATGCGCGTCGGCCTGTACTACGGCGCCGGCAACTTGCTGGCGGCGCGCAGTGCCGGGCGTGTCGGGATCGGTTTCGGTGCCACGCTGATGCTTGGCTTTGCCGCGCTGTTCCTGTTGCTGCCGGACAACCTGGTGGGCTTGCTGGTGAACCGTGACGACCCGGCCTTTGCGCCGATCTTCCAGCTGGCGGTGCAACTGGTGATGGTGGCGGCCTGGTTCGAGCTGTTCGACGGCGTGCAGACCATCGCCATGGGCTCGATCCGTGGCTTGAAGGATGCCCGCACCACCTTCCTGATCGGCGCGGTGTGCTACTGGCTGGTGGGCGCGCCGAGTGCCTGGTTGTTCGCCTTCACCCTCGGCGGTGGGGCGCCGGGGATCTGGT
Organism: Pseudomonas oryziphila; assembly: GCF_003940825.1. Classification (NCBI taxonomy): domain Bacteria; kingdom Pseudomonadati; phylum Pseudomonadota; class Gammaproteobacteria; order Pseudomonadales; family Pseudomonadaceae; genus Pseudomonas; species Pseudomonas oryziphila. Next base: position 5,900,105 of record NZ_CP034338.1, read on the forward strand.
GGGGGCTGGCGCTGGGGTTGGCCTGTGCCTCGGTGGCGCTGACGTTTGCCTTTGAGTGGCGGATGAAGCGGATGATTGGCAAGGCGGGGATGGTGCAGAAGGCTACCGTCTCGGCCTGATCTTGCGGCCTCTTCGCGGCGGTGCGGCGAAGAGGCCTTAGAGGACTTCCGCCAACTTGGGCTCCGAGGCCTGCAACAGGTACTCGATCAACTCCGCCACCGGCAGCGGCCGGCTGACCAGGAAGCCTTGCACCTGGTCACAGCCGAACTCACGCAGCAATGCCATCTGCTCCTCGCTCTCGACCCCTTCGGCCACCACTTCCAGGTTGAGGTTGTGCGCCAGGTTGATCATCGCGTGCACCAACTTGCGATTCTCTTCGCGCTGCTCCATGCCGCCGACGAAACTGCGGTCGACCTTGAGCAGGGTGATCGGCAGGCTGTTGAGGTGCACGAACGAGGAGAAGCCCGTGCCGAAGTCATCCAGCGAGAAACGCACACCGAGGCGCCCGAGGGCATCCATGGTCTGGCGCACCAGCTCATTGCGGCGCATCACCGCCGTTTCGGTCAGCTCGAACTCCAGCCAGCGCGCATCGACGCCATGCTCGACGATCAGCCGGCTCAGGGTGGCCAGCAACTGGCTGTCCTGGAACTGACGGAAGCTCAGGTTGACCGCCATGTGCAGCGGCGCCAGGCCGCGTTCGCGCAAGGCCTGCATATCGCTAAGGGCACGGGAGATCACCCAGTAGCCCAGCGGCACGATCAGCCCGCTCTGCTCGGCCAGCGGCACGAACTCGCTGGGCGGCAGCAGGCCGCGCTCCGGGTGGTTCCAGCGCACCAGGGCCTCAAGGCCGACGATACGGCCGTCGGTGAGGTTCAGACGTGGCTGGTAGTGCAGCTCCAGCTCGTCGCGGCGCAGGGCGCGGCGCAGCTCGCTTTCCAGGTCGGCGAGGCTGCGGGCGTTGCGGTTGATGCGCTCGTTGAACACATGGAAGGTGCAACCCTGGCTGCCCTTGGCCTGGCGCATGGCGATGTGCGCATGCCACATCAGCGGGTCGGCGCCGGCCTGGGCGCGGGCGTGGGCAATGCCCAGGCTGCAGCCGAGCAGCAGGCTTTCGCCGTCGATCCAGTACGGTTCGGTCAGGGCCTCGGTGATGCGTTCGGCGATCCATTCGGCGCGGTTGGCGTCACGCCGGGTGTCGATCAGCAGGGCGAACTCGTCACTGCCCAGGCGCGCCAGCTGGTCGGTGGCTTCGAGCTGGCTCTTGAGCCGTGCCACCACCTGCAGGATCAGGCGATCGCCGCCCTGGTGGCCGAGGGCATCGTTGACGTGGCGGAAGTTGTCGAGGTCGAGGTGGCCCAGGGCCAGGCCGCGGCCTTCGTTTTCGGCCAGGCGCGTGGTCAGCAAGGCCTGGAAGCCCTGGCGGTTGGCAATGCCGGTCAGCGGGTCCTGCTCGGCCAGACGTTGCAGGGTGGCGACCAGTACGCCGCGCTCGCGCACATGGCGCAGGGAGCGACGCAGGGTGTCGGTGCCCAGTTGCGCCAGCACCAGCCAGTCGCTGACGCCCACCGGTGTAGCCGCAGGCTCCTGCTCTAGCAGCAGGATGGTCGGCAGCTCGCAGCGCCCGGGGGCTGGCTGCAGCTCGGGGGTGGCCAGCACCACGGCCTGGCGGTCGTTGGCGAACAGGCTGTCGACCGCCGCCCAGTTCGGCGCGGTCAGCAGCACCGCACTCCCACCCAGAGGCTGCAGGCATTCGCGCAAGCGTGCGGCCCATTCCGGCTCATCGGCCAACAGCAGCAAACGCAGGGGTTCGGCGGGCGTGGACAAGCGGGCTCCTTAGGCGTGGACGGTGGAACGGCGGGGGGCGGTGTATCCTACCGCAACAAATGAAAATGATTTTCACTTTTAGTCATGGCCGTCCTTGACCAGTGCCCCGTCGCATTTTGACGTGCATCCTGCGCGAAACCCGCGCAACCGGCAAACAGGATTTCGGGGATTTACATGGCGGTTGGCAGTATCGCCCTGCCAAGCCGTGAAAAACCCCGCCCGGCGGGCGGTAAAAGGTTGACTCACACGTCAGACGGTCGCGCCACAAACCCTGGATGCCTGTTAGAATGCGCGGCTATTTTCTGGCGACCCCCGGTTTCTAGCATGTCCCGACTCAATCCCCGGCAACAGGAAGCCCGAGACTACGTTGGCGGCCCTCTTTTGGTGCTCGCTGGTGCAGGCTCCGGCAAGACCAGCGTGATCACGCGCAAGATTGCCCACCTCATCCAGAACTGCGGCATCCGTGCCCAGTACATCGTGGCGATGACCTTTACCAACAAGGCCGCCCGCGAGATGAAGGAACGGGTCGGCACCCTGCTGCGTCCAGGGGAAGGCCGAGGGCTTACGGTGTGCACCTTCCACAACCTGGGCCTGAACATCATCCGCAAGGAGCACGAGCGCCTGGGCTACAAGCCGGGGTTCTCGATCTTCGACGAGTCCGACATCAAGGCGTTGCTGTCGGACATCATGCAGAAGGAATACGCAGGCGACGACGGCATCGACGAGATCAAGAACATGATCGGTGCCTGGAAGAACGACCTGATCCTGCCGCCCGAGGCCCTGGAAAAGGCGCGCAACCCGCGCGAGCAGACCGCCGCCATCGTCTACACCCACTACCAGCGCACGCTCAAGGCGTTCAACGCGGTGGACTTCGACGACCTGATCCTGCAACCGGTCAAGCTGTTCCAGGAGCACCCCGAAGTGCTCGAGCGCTGGCAGAACCGCGTGCGCTACCTGCTGGTGGACGAATACCAGGACACCAACGCCAGCCAGTACCTGCTGGTGAAGATGCTGATCGGCATGCGCAACCAGTTCACCGTGGTGGGCGACGACGACCAGTCGATCTATGCCTGGCGTGGCGCGCGGCCGGAGAACCTGATGCTGCTCAAGGAGGACTACCCCTCCCTGAAGATCGTCATGCTCGAGCAGAACTACCGCTCCACCAGCCGCATCCTGCGCTGCGCCAACGTGCTGATCGCCAACAACCCCCATGCGTTCGAGAAACAGCTGTGGAGCGAGATGGGCGTGGGCGACGAAATCCGCGTGATCCGCTGCAAGAACGAGGAAGCCGAGGCCGAACGCGTGGCCATGGAAATCCTCACCCTGCACCTGCGCACCAACCGCCCGTACAGCGACTTCGCCATCCTCTACCGCGGCAACTACCAGGCCAAGCTGATCGAACTGAAGCTGCAGCACCACCAGGTGCCGTATCGCCTGTCCGGCGGCAACAGCTTCTTCGGCCGCCAGGAGGTCAAGGACCTGATGGCCTACCTGCGCCTGCTGGTGAACCCGGATGACGACAACGCCTACCTGCGGGTGATCAACGTGCCGCGCCGCGAGATCGGCTCGACCACCCTGGAAAAGCTCGGCAACTACGCCACCGAGCGCGGCGTGTCGATGTATGCCGCCAGCGAGGAGCTGGGCCTGGGCGAGCACCTGGATGCGCGCTATACCGAGCGCCTGCAGCGCTTCAAGCACTGGCTCGACGGGGTGCGCCACAAGGTGGCGCTGGAAGACCCGATTGCCGCGCTGCACGAGATGATCCGCGACATCGACTACGAGAACTGGATCCGCCAGCAGACCGCCAGCGACAAGGCGGCGGAGTTCCGCATCAGCAACGTCTGGTTCCTGGTCGAAGCGCTGAAGAACACCCTCGAGAAGGACGAAGAGGGTGACATGACCATCGAGGACGCCATCGGCAAGCTGGTGCTGCGCGACATGCTCGAGCGCCAGCAGGAAGAGGAAGAGAACGCCGAGGGTGTGCAGATGATGACCCTGCATGCCTCCAAGGGCCTGGAATTCCCCTACGTGTTCATCATGGGCATGGAGGAGGAGATCCTCCCCCACCGCTCGAGCATCGAGGCCGACACCATCGAAGAGGAACGCCGCCTGGCCTACGTGGGCATCACCCGCGCGCGCCAGACCCTGGCCTTCACCTTCGCCGCCAAGCGCAAGCAGTACGGCGAAATCATCGACTGCACGCCGAGCCGGTTCCTCGATGAACTGCCGCCGGACGACCTGGCCTGGGAAGGCCTGGACGATGCGCCGGTCGAAGTCAAAGCCGCGCGGGGCAACAACGCGCTGGCCGATATCCGGGCCATGCTCAAACGCTGATCAACCATTACTCTTTAACTTTGCCGCTATTTGCGGCCACCTTTGCTACATCGAGGAAAACAAAGTGGAAGCACTGCATCAGAAGATTCGCGAAGAAGGCATCGTGCTTTCCGATCAGGTTCTCAAAGTCGACGCGTTTCTCAACCACCAGATCGACCCGGCGCTGATGCAGCTGATCGGTGACGAGTTCGCCCGCCTGTTCGCCGACTCGGGCGTGACCAAGATCGTCACCATCGAAGCCAGCGGCATCGCCCCGGCGGTGATGACCGGCCTGAAGCTCGGCGTGCCGGTGATCTTCGCCCGCAAGCACCAGTCGCTGACCCTGACCGAGAACCTGCTGACCGCCTCGGTGTACTCCTTCACCAAGCAGACCGAGAACACCGTGGCCGTCTCGCCGCGCCACCTCAACAGCAGCGACCGCGTGCTGGTGATCGACGATTTCCTGGCCAACGGCAAGGCGTCCCAGGCGCTGATCTCGATCATCAAGCAGGCCGGCGCCACCGTGGCGGGCCTTGGCATCGTCATCGAGAAGTCGTTCCAGGGCGGCCGTGCCGAGCTGGACAGCCAGGGCTACCGCGTTGAATCGCTGGCGCGGGTTAAGTCGCTGGAAGGCGGTGTGGTTTCGTTCATCGAGTAAGGCCACACACCTATCCTGTGGGATCGGGTTTACCCGCGAATATGATGTCGGATCCACCATCGCATTCGCGGGTAAACCCGATCCCACAGGGTTCCGTGCAGCCCGGCATCATCGAGTCGCCGCCAACCCCGCCAGCAACAACCGCTGGTACAGCTCTTCCTTCAGCCCCTTCGGCTGATCCAGTTGCATGCGCACCAGGTGCGCCTCATACCCCTCGGGCCCTGGCGCATCCAGTGCCGCCTTGCCCAGCTCCAGCACCTCGCTCAGCTTGAACTTGCTCTTCAACCAGTTCAGCGCCCGCAGCAGGTCGCGCTCCTGGGCCGTGAAGTCGCTGCCCAGCGGGTACTCCGGGAACAACCGCCCATGCCGCGCACGGATCGCCTCCAGGCGCTCGGGGGTGTTGTCGCGGTAGCGCTGGTCGAGCTCGAAGCCCTTTGCCAGCTTGCCCGCCGCCTTGGCCTGCGCCATCAGCTCAGCCTGGAAGCGTGAATCACTGATCGCCAGCAACCGCGCAATCACCTCGCTGTCGGTTTGCCCGCGCAGGTCGGCGATGCCGTATTCAGTGATCACGATATCGCGCAGGTGCCGGGGAATCGTGCAGTGGCCGTAGGTCCAGTACAGGTTGGAGCTGACCTCCCCACCCGCCTCGCGCCAGCTGCGCAGCAGCAGGATCGAGCGCCCGCCCTGCAGCGCATGGCCCTGGGCGACGAAGTTGTACTGCCCGCCCACACCGCTGAGCACCCGGCCATCCTCCAGCTGGTCGGCCACACCGGCGCCGAGCAGGGTCATGCCGAACGCGGTGTTGATGAAGCGTGCGTCGCGGCGCTGGCGGCGCTTCAGGTCTTCCTGGCCGTACAGCTCATTGATGAAGCTGATGCGGGTCATGGCGAACTGCGCGCGCTGCGCCAGCAGCATCTCGCGCAGGCGCTGGTAGAACGCCTGCGGGCCGAGGAAGAAACCGCCATGCACCAGCACGCCCTGCTCGTCCGCCGGGCGGCGCACCACACCGGCCTCGGCAAGGGCCAGCAGGCCGTTGACGAACATCTCGCTGCAGCCGTACAGGCCCTGGGCGAAGCTATCCAGGCCCCCTTCCCGTTCGATCAGTACCTGCCACGGGCCGATATCCAACGCCTCGAGCAGGGCCCGGTATCCGTCGTTGTCACCCTGGCGGGCCAGCAAGGCGGCGGCCACGGCATCGCCCATGGCGCCGATGCCGATCTGCAGGGTGCCACCGTCGCGCACCAGGCTGCTGGCGTGCAGGCCGATGCAGTGGTCCTGGGTGGAGACCGGCATGTTCGGCGTGGAGAACAGCCGGCGTTGCTCGGGTTCGTCGATCAGCAGGTCGAAGTCGGTAATGGCCAGCTCCGAGTCGCCGGGCATGTAAGGCAGTTCGCTGTGCACCTGGCCGAGCAGCAGGATGGTTTCGCCGGCCGCGCGGCGCTTTTCGATCATCGGCAGCAGGTCGAGGGTGATGTCGGGATTGCAGGCCAGGCTGAGGTGATCCGGGCGTTCAGGCGTGGCCGCCACCAGCTGCGCAACCAGGTTCAGGCCCTTGGCGTTGATGTCGCGGGCGGCGTGGCTGTAGTTGCTGCTGATGTAGTCTTGCTGTGCCGAGACGCTGTGCAGCAGGCTGCCCGGCTGCATGAAGAACTGCTCGACACGGATGTTCGGCGGGAGGCTGTCGGCGCGCAGGTCGGCGACGTAGGTGAGCTCTTCGTAATCGGCGAACACGCGCTCGACGAAGGGTTCGAGGAAGCGCCGTTGCAGGCCATCGCCCAGGGGTGGGCGGCCGAGGGACAGGGCGGTGTAGATGGTCAGGCGGCGCTGGGGCAACTCGCGGATGCGGGCGTAGAGGGCGTTGACGAAGGCGTTGGGTTTGCCAAGGCCCAGGGGCAGGCCCATGTGGATATGACTGGGCAGGCGCTTCAGGACTTCGTCCACGGCCTGGTCGATGGGGCAGCGCTGCATCGGGGCCTCCAGCGAGATCTGCGGGTTCAGGGGTTGGACATGAACCTTAGACCATGGGACTGTCAGATTTTTTGTGTGCGGGCCGGTAACGGCCTGCCGTTAGGCAGGCCCTGATTTTCACCAGGCTGGCCTGATGAACCGATCTCCGTACAGAATCGCAAATTGATTCATCGCGCTTTTCCAGTCATGGGCCGGTTTTCCCCAATTGGCTGTGATGTTGCGCAATCCCAGCCAAATCAGTTTGGTCGCTGCATCATCATTCGGGAAATGTCCGCGAGTCTTGATGACCTTGCGTAGCTGGGCATTGATGCTCTCGATGGCGTTGGTGGTATAGATCACCTTTCGGATGGCGGGCGGGAAAACAAAGAATGGAATCACGCGATCCCAAGCCCGTCGCCAAGCAGCCACCACCGTCGGATATTTCTCGCCCCACGGCCCGTTCTCAAACTCATCGAGTGCTTGCTCAGCCGCTTCGGCATTGATGGCTTGGTAAATCGGCTTCAGCTCCTTGGCCAGAGCCCGCCGCTTGTCCCAGGCCGCGTAGTCGAGGCTGTTGCGGATCAGGTGCACGATGCACGTTTGCAACGTCGTCTCTGGAAACACGGCACTGAGAGCCTCTGGCATACCTTTGAGGCCATCGGTCACGGCAATCAGCACATCTTCAACACCGCGCGTCTTGAGATCGTTAAAGACCTTCATCCAAAACTTCGCACCCTCGGTGTTCTCGATCCAGATGCCCAGGATATCGCGCGTACCGTCGGGGAGAACGCCCAGGGCCAAGTAAATGGCCTTGTTGCGAACCAGGCCTTCTTCGCGGATCTTCACCCGCAGTGCATCGAAGAAAATGACCGGGTACATCGGCTCCAGTGGCCGCTGTTGCCACGCGCCAATCTCTTCCATGACCTCGTCTGTCACAGAGCTGATGAAATCGGGTGAAACGTCGGTTCCATACTGCTCGGACAGGAAGGCCCGGATCTCTCTGACCGTCATTCCACGGGCGTACATGGCGATGATTTTGTCATCGAATCCGGTGTAACGGCGCTCATGCTTGGGGATCAGAATGGGCGAGAAGCTGCCGTCACGGTCCCGAGGGATATCCAGCCGTAGCGGGCCATCGCCTGTCAGCACTGTCTTGCCACTCGTGCCATTGCGCTGGTTGGTCTCATCCTCTGGGCGCTGCGCGCCCGGAGGATAGCCCAGGTGATGGCCAAGTTCGGCGTTCAGGGCCCGCTCGATCAGCGCTTTCTTGAAGGCGGCAGAGGCCTCTTCGATAGCCTCTGCGGTCATCAGTGGGGTTGCGGAAAACTGTTCAAGCAGCTCTTTCGGGACCTTCGGTAACTCTCGAAGCGGTTTCTTTTTGGTTGGCATACATGCACCTCTTACTCATGTTATGCCCGAACACAAAATTTCTGACACCCTCTAGACCATTGGTTGCCTGCACCGGCCTCTTCGCGGGTAAACCCGCTCCCACAGGACCTCCGCTCAACCTGTGGGAGCGGGTTTACCCGCGAAGAGGCCGGTGCAGACGACACAAAAACAAAAGCCCGCCATCGGAGGCGGGCTTTACGCGGATCAGTCAGGCCTACAGCCCGGACATCTTCTTGATCGCACCTTTGAGGTCATCATCCGAGCAATCCGCGCAGGTGCCTTTCGGTGGCATGGCGTTGATCCCGGTAATGGCCTTGGCCAGGATGCCGTCGAGGCCGCCCTGGTGGTCGGCGCGTTCTTTCCAGGCCGCGGTGTCGCCGATCTTCGGCGCACCCAAAAGGCCGCTGCCATGGCAGGCGTTGCAGTGCTTGGCGATGATGTCGTCCGGCGTCTTGGCACCGCCGCCGCCAGCGCTGGCGACCACTTCCATGCCCTTGCATTCCTGGCCCTGAACGCAGACTTGCCCAACCGGCGCCAGGCGCTTGGCGATATCGTCGTTGGTCGCAGCGGTAGCGCTCATTGCCCAAAGGGCGAATACGGCTGCTGGTACGGCCAGCATCTTCTTGATTTGGTTCACACGTACACCCTCATGGTGGCTAATCACGCTCGCGGCCACGGTATAGCGAGCGTTGAAAAGTATAGCGGCACTCCTGAAAGCGTGGAACGACCACACCCGGGGAAAGGGTATTGGCGAATCAATGCACTGCGCTGGATCAAAAGTTCGACGGGGTGGCCGCGCTGATCAACCGGGCAGGCTCTGCGAACGGGTTGCGGAAACGGTGCGGGCGGGTGCTTTCGAAGTAGTAGCTGTCGCCGGCTTCGAGGATGAAGATCTCGGTGCCGACCACCAGTTCCAGGCGGCCTTCCAGGAGGATGCCGGTCTCTTCGCCGTCATGGGTGAGCATCTCTTCGCCGGTATCGGCGCCGGGCGGGTAGACCTCGTTGAGGAAGGCGATGGCACGGTTGGGGTGCGACTTGCCGACCAGCTTCATGGTCACCGCGCCGTCGGAGATGTCGATCAGCTCGTGGGCCTTGTAGACGATCTGCGTCGGGCTTTCCGGGGCCAGTTCGACCGAAAAGAACTCGACCATGGACATGGGGATGCCACTGAGCACTTTGCGCAGGGAGCTGATGGAGGGGCTCACGCTGTTTTTCTCGATCATCGAGATGGTGCTGTTGGTCACCCCGGCGCGTTTGGCGAGTTCGCGCTGGGACAGGCCCTTGAGCTTGCGGATGGCTTGCAGTCGTTCACCGACGTCCAAAGCGTGGGCCTCCAGGAAGGGGTCAGGTGGGGAAATGTGTGAACGATATGATGGCAATGCCGTTCAGTATTTACAACACACCGCCCCGCAGCCTGTCCGCTTCGGCGCCTTATTCGCCGATATAGTCCCGCGGCACGCGCTTCAAGTTGCAGAAGATTTGATAAGGGATGGTACCGGCCTGCAGCGCCACGTCACTGGCCAGCACCTGTTTGCCCCACAGCTCGACCGGGCTGCCGACGGTGGCCTCGGGCACCTCGGTGAGGTCGATGCAGAGCATGTCCATCGACACCCGGCCGATCAGCTGGGCGCGCTTGCCGGCGACCACCACGGGCGTGCCGGTGGGGGCCTGGCGCGGATAGCCGTCGGCATAGCCCATGGCGACTACGCCGACCCGGGTCGGGCGAGGGCTGACGAATTTGGCGCCATAGCCCACCGGCTCACCGGCCGGCAGTTCGCGCACGCTGATCACCCGCGATTGCAGGGTCATCACCGGTTGCAGGCGGGCGGCCTGGGCCTGCTCCACCTCGAACGGGGTGGCGCCATACAGCATGATGCCCGGGCGCACCCAGTCGCTCTTGATGCTCGGCCAGCCCAGCACTGCCGGCGAGTTGCGCAGGCTGCACTCGGCGCTGAGGCCCTGGCGGGCAGCTTCGAACACCGCCACCTGCTGCTCGGTGGCCGTGGCGTCGAGTTCGTCGGCACGGGCGAAGTGGCTCATCAGCACGATGCGCGACACCTTGCCGCTGGCCAGCAGGCGCTGGTAGGCGTTGTGGTAGTCCTTGGGATGCACGCCGACGCGGTGCATGCCGGTGTCCATCTTCAGCCAGATGGTCAGCGGCTTGTGCACCTGGGTCTGTTCCAGCGCTTCGAGTTGCCACAGCGAATGCACCACGCACCACAGGTCGTGCTCGGCGATCAGTGCCAGCTCGCTGGCCTCGAAGAACCCTTCGAGCAGCAGCACCGGCGCCTTGATGCCGGCCGCGCGCAGCTCCAGGGCTTCCTCGATACAGGCCACGGCAAAACCGTCGGCCTCGGTTTCCAGGGCCAGGGCGCAACGCACCGCGCCATGGCCATAGGCGTCGGCCTTGACCACGGCCAGGGCCTTGGCACCGGTCAGCTCACGGGCCAGGCGGTAGTTGTGACGGAGGGCTTGGAGGTCGATCAGGGCACGGGCGGGACGCATGGCGGCAGCCTTCTGGCAGTTCTGGTTATGTAGAAATCCCCGGCGCGGCAGATGGGGGTAGGTACCCACCGCGCCGGGGTGAGGGAACAGGTCGATCAGTGTTTGCCCCTTCGCGGCTGAAGCCGCTCCCACAGAAATCGCGCTATCTGTGGGAGCGGCTTTAGCCGCGAAGAGGCCGGTACAGGCGCCCGCTTACTGGTGCGCCGGCGCCGGCTGGCCCTGGCTGGCTGCTTCGCGGCTGTTGCCGTAGCGCGAGATGTCCAGGCCTTCGGCGCTGATCTGCGGCTTCTTGCGGGCAATCAGGTCGGCCAGCAGGCGGCCGGAACCGCACGCCATGGTCCAGCCCAGGGTGCCGTGACCGGTGTTGAGGAACAGGTTACGGAACTTGGTGGCACCGACGATCGGCGTGCCGTCCGGGGTGGCCGGGCGCAGGCCGGTCCAGAAACTCGCCTGGCTCAGGTCGCCGCCGCGAGGATAAAGGTCGTTGACGATCATCTCCAGCGTTTCGCGTCGACGCGGGTTCAGCGACAGGTCAAAACCGGCGATCTCAGCCATGCCGCCAACACGGATGCGGTTGTCGAAACGGGTGATCGCCACCTTGTAGGTTTCGTCGAGGATGGTCGAGGTCGGCGCCATGTCGCCATCGGTGATCGGCACGGTCAGCGAGTAGCCCTTGAGCGGGTAAACCGGGGCCTTGATGCCCAGCGGCTTGAGCAGTTGCGGCGAGTAGCTGCCCAGGGCCAGCACGTAGCGGTCGGCGGTTTCCAGCTTGCCGTCGATCCACACGCCGTTGATGCGGTCACCGGCGAAGTCCAGGCGTTGGATGTCCTGGCCGAAGCGGAACTCGACGCCAAGCTTGACGGCCATGTCGGCCAGCTTGGTGGTGAACAGCTGGCAGTCGCCGGTCTGGTCGTTGGGCAGACGCAGGGCGCCAGCGAGGATATCCTTCACGCCGGCCAGGGCCGGCTCGACGCGGGCGATGCCGTCGCGGTCGAGCAGCTCGTAAGGCACGCCGGACTGCTTCAGCACGGCGATGTCCTTGGCCGCGGCATCCACCTGGGCCTGGGTGCGGAACAGCTGGGTGGTGCCCAGGCTGCGGTTCTCGTAAGCGATGCCGGTTTCGGCGCGCAGCTCGTCGAGGCAGTCGCGGCTGTACTCGGACAGGCGCACCATGCGCTCCTTGTTCACCGCGTAGCGGCTGGCGGTGCAGTTGCGCAGCATCTGCGCCATCCACAGGTACTGGTCGACGTCGCCGGTGAGCTTGATGGCCAGTGGGGCGTGGCGCTCCAGCAGCCACTTGATGGCCTTGAGCGGCACGCCTGGCGCGGCCCACGGCGAGGCATAGCCGGGCGAGATCTGGCCTGCGTTGGCGAAGCTGGTTTCCATGGCCACCGCCGGCTGGCGGTCGACCACCGTGACTTCGAAACCTTGCCGGGCCAGATAGTAGGCACTGGCGGTTCCGATCACACCGCTACCTAGTACCAGTACTCGCATTGTTCATCCCTCGCACGCGGCTCGCCGCAGTCTTTTGTTGATATGGCATGGATGCGCGCATTGTATGAAGGAGAGCCCAGTGCAATTCACTATATAAACGCCTATATTTGGCGAGAATTCTCGGCAAAATCGCCTTTGACGGAGGGGCATCCCCTATGAGAACCCAGCACCAGAGCAAGCGTGAACTGGACAAGATCGACCGCAATATCCTGCGCATCCTGCAGAATGACGGCCGTATCTCGTTCACCGAACTGGGCGAGAAAGTCGGGCTGTCGACCACCCCCTGCACAGAGCGCGTGCGCCGCCTGGAGCGCGAGGGGATCATCATGGGCTACAACGCCCGGCTCAATCCGCAGCACCTCAAGGGCAGCCTGCTGGTGTTCGTCGAGATCAGCCTGGACTACAAGTCCGGCGACACCTTCGAGGAGTTCCGCCGCGCCGTGCTCAAGCTGCCCCACGTGTTGGAGTGCCACCTGGTGTCGGGCGATTTCGACTACCTGGTGAAGGCGCGCATCTCGGAAATGGCCTCGTACCGCAAGCTGCTGGGCGACATCCTGCTGAAGCTGCCGCACGTGCGCGAGTCGAAGAGCTACATCGTGATGGAAGAAGTGAAAGAGAGCCTGTGCCTGCCGATTCCGGACTGAGGCGTCAGACCAGCACCTGGCGGGTGCTGGCGATATAGCTGTGAACCAGTTGTTCGGCCGCCGGGTCGATCGGCTGCTCAGGCCCGCGGCCACGCGGGCAGGCCAGGCGCGGGGTGGTGCCGAACAGGCGGCAGATCATCGGGCGTTCTTCGTAGACGGTGCAGCCGTCGGGGCCCAGGTGCACGCAGTTCAGGTGCTCCAGGGCCACTTCCTGTTCGGCCGGGGTCTTGCGCGGCAGGCGGGCCATTTCTTCAGTTGAAGTGGTGACCGGGCCGCAGCAATCGTGGCAGCCGGGTACGCACTCGAACGAGGGAATGAGTTCGCGCAGGAAGTGGATCTTGTGGCGGTTGCAGGACATGGGCGGCGTATCTGTAGGGTGTGCGGCGGATTATAGGGCCAATCGCCGGCAAGCCGGCTCCCACAGGGATCAGTGGTGGCCTGTGGGAGCCGGCTTGCCGGCGATGAGGCCAGTTGCCTATCCTCCCCCCTTTCGCCTCAGCCCCGGGAATCGACAGATGATCCACAGCGCGCAACACGCCGCCTCCTACTACGCCGCCAGTAGCGCGCCACACCCCGACCATCCCTACCTGCAGGGCGAGCACAGCGCCGACGTGTGCATCGTTGGTGGTGGCTATTCGGGCCTGAACACTGCCATCGAACTGGCCGAGCGCGGCCTGTCGGTGATCCTCCTGGAAGCCCGCAAGCTGGGCTGGGGCGCCAGCGGGCGCAACGGCGGGCAACTGATTCGCGGGGTCGGCCATGGCCTGGAGCAGTTCCTCCCGGTGATCGGCGAGGACGGTGTGCGCAGCATGCGCCTGATGGGCCTGGAGGCCGTGGAGATCGTCCGTGAGCGGGTCGAGCGCCACGCCATCGACTGCGACCTGACCTGGGGCTACTGCGACCTGGCCAACAAACCCGCCGAGCTTGCGGGCTTTGCCGAGGACGCCGAAGAACTGCGCAGCCTGGGCTATCGCCATGAACTGCGCCTGGTACAGCCCGGCGACATGCATTCGGTGGTCGGCTCCGACCGCTATGTCGGCGGCCTGATCGACATGGGCTCAGGGCACCTGCACCCGCTCAACCTGGCGCTCGGCGAAGCAGCTGCCGCCAGCCGCCTGGGCGTGCAGTTGTTCGAGCAATCGGAAGTCACCCGCATCGAATACGGCCCTGAAGTGAAAGTGCACACTGCCCAGGGCCGGGTCCGCGCCAAGACCCTGGTGCTGTGCTGCAACGCCTACCACAACGACCTCAACCGCGAACTGGGCGGCAAGGTGCTGCCGGCCGGTAGCTACATCATCGCCACCGAGCCGCTGGGCGAGGAGCGTGCACGCCAGTTGCTGCCACAGAACATGGCGGTGTGCGACCAGCGCGTGGCCCTGGACTACTACCGGTTGTCCGCCGACCATCGCCTGCTGTTCGGCGGTGCCTGCCACTACTCCGGGCGCGACCCGCAGGACATCGCCGCCTACATGCGGCCGAAGATGCTCAAGGTGTTCCCGCAACTGGCGGACGTGCGCATCGACTACCAGTGGGGCGGGATGATCGGCATCGGCGCCAACCGCCTGCCGCAGATCGGCCGCCTGGCCGGGCAGCCGAACGTCTATTACGCCCAGGCCTACTCCGGGCATGGGGTGAACGCCACCCACCTGGCCGGGCGTCTGCTCGGCGAAGCCATCAGCGGCCAGCAGAGCGGGCGTTTCGACCTGTTCGCCAAGGTGCCGCACCCGACCTTCCCCGGCGGCAAGCTGATGCGCTCGCCGCTGTTGGCATTGGGGATGTTGTGGTACAGGCTCAAAGAGCTGGTGTGATCGGGTATCGGGCCCTATCGCCGGCTTGCCGGCGATAGGGCCAACCCTGCCAACCAAATACCTTGATCCCTCAATCCCTCCAGAACGGCTTGCGCGCCTCGTGGCACGCCTGCTCCCAGGTCAGCCCGATATCGCGCAGCTGGTAGTCCTCCAGCTGCAGCAAGGCCCTGCGGGTGCGCCAACGATGCAGCATGAGCCCCCAGCGCCCGAGCCCCGCCGGAGCGCTGTAAACCTTGGGCCGCTGCCCCGCCTCCAGTTCCGTGGCCAACAGTTGCAACCGTACATCGCTCATGCCACCCATTACCGCACCCTCCAGATCACGTCATAGCGTGCAGAAAGCATGCGCGTGCGGGCCATGAGCAATACAGATCCAACACAGATTTATTATTTCCATACAGAATTGGCGGCAGGCCGGCTGAATGGAGTATTTTCCTACAATCTGTATCGGTCCCGCCCCACAAGATATTCAGGAGTATGCCGTGACCCTCTACCTCAACCTGGCCGAACTGCTCGGGTCGCGCATCGAGCAGGGCCTGTACCGGCCGGGCCAACGCCTGCCCTCGGTCCGCGCCCTGAGCACCGAGCACGGGGTCAGCCTGAGTACCGTGCAACAGGCCTATCGCCTGCTGGAGGACAACGGCCTGGTGTCGCCACGGCCCAAGTCCGGCTACTTCGTCGCCGAGGACCGCAACCTCCCTGCCCTGCCCGACATCAGCCGCCCGGCGCAACGGCCTGTGGATATCTCCCAGTGGGAACAGGTGCTGGAACTGATACGCGCCACCCCGCGCCCGGACGTGATCCAGCTGGGCCGCGGCATGCCGGATGTCGACAGCCCCACGCTCAAGCCGCTGCTACGCAGCCTGGCGCAGCTCAGCCGGCGCCAGGACATGCCCGGCCTGTACTACGACAACATCCACGGCAATGCCCAACTGCGCGAGCAGATCGCCCGGCTGATGCTCGATTCCGGCTGCCGCCTGGGCCCCGCCGACCTGGTGGTGACCACCGGCTGCCACGAGGCGCTGTCGTGCAGCATCCGCGCAGTGTGCCAACCTGGGGACATCGTCGCGGTTGACTCGCCGAGCTTCCACGGCGCCATGCAGACCCTCAAGGGCCTGGGCATGAAGGCGCTGGAAATCCCCACCGACCCGATCACCGGCATCAGCCTCGAAGCGCTGGAGCTGGCCCTCGAGCAGTGGCCGATCAAGCTCATCCAGATCACCCCCAACTGCAACAACCCGCTGGGCTACATCATGCCCGAGGCGCGCAAGAAGGCCTTGCTCACCCTCGCCCAGCGCTACGACGTGGCGATCCTCGAAGACGATGTGTATGGCGACCTGGCCTACACCTACCCGCGCCCGCCCACCATCAAGTCGTTCGACGACGATGGCCGGGTGCTGCTGTGCAGTTCGTTCTCCAAGACCCTGGCACCGGGCCTGCGTATCGGCTGGGTAGCGCCGGGGCGCTACCTGGAGCGGGTGCTGCACATGAAGTACATCAGCACCGGCAGCACCGCCTGCCAGCCGCAACTGGCCATTGCCGACTTCATCGCCGAGGGCCACTACCAGCCCCACCTGCGGCGCATGCGCAGCCAGTACCAGCGTGGCCGCGACCAGATGTGCGACTGGGTGACCCGTTATTTCCCGCCGGGCACCCGCGCCAGCCGGCCCCAAGGCGGCTTCATGCTGTGGGTGGAGCTACCGGAAAGTTTCGATACGTTGCGCCTGAACCGGGCTTTACTGGAGCAGGGCGTGCAGATCGCCGTGGGCAGCATCTTCTCGGCCTCGGGCAAGTACCGCAATTGCCTGCGCATGAACTTCGCCGCGCGGCCGACGCCGCAGATCGAAGCCGCGGTGCGCAAGGTGGGGGAAACCGCCCATCGTCTACTGGCGGCCGAACAGGCTGCCGGGTAACGTTGCGCCGCCCGCCACTGTCCAACCCCATAAGCCCCTGTCGCACAGGACCATTCACCCTTGAGACGCCAGCCAGCCCTGCCCCTGCTGCTGGTGCTGCTGCTCGGCCTGTCAGGCTGCGCCAGCACCGGTACACCCCGTGATGTCAGCCAAGCGCTGCCGGCCAGTGAATCGGCGTTCGGCCGCTCGGTGCAGCGCCAGGCCGCGCCCTACGAGGGGCGTTCGGGCTTTCGCCTGCTGCCCAACAGCAATGAGGCCTTCCGCGCCCGCGCCGAGCTGATCCGCAACGCCCAGGCCAGCATCGACCTGCAGTACTACATCGTCCACGACGGCCTCAGTACCCGCGCACTGGTGCACGAACTGCTGCGCGCCGCCGACCGCGGCGTGCGCGTGCGCATCCTGCTCGACGACACCACCAGCGACGGCCTGGACACCATCATGGGCACCCTGGATGCCCATCCGAACATCCAGATCCGCGTGTTCAACCCGCTGCACCTGGGCCGCAGCACCGGCGTGACCCGCGCCGCGGGCCGGCTGTTCAACCTGTCACGCCAGCATCGACGCATGCACAACAAGCTGTTCCTGGTGGACAACAGCATGGCCATCGTCGGCGGGCGCAACCTGGGCGACGAATACTTCGACGCCGAGCCCAACCTCAACTTCACCGACATCGACCTGTTGGGGGTAGGCCCGGTGGCCGAGCAACTCGGGCACGGCTTCGACCAGTACTGGAACAGTGCGCTGAGCCGGCCCATCGGCGATTACCTGTGGTGGCAGCCCGATGCCGAAGACCTGCGTGCCAGCCGCCAGCGCCTTGAGGTGTCCCTGGCCGAGGCACGCATCAAGCGCAAAGCCCTTTACGACCGGCTGATGGCCTACCAGGCACAGCCACGTCTGGAGGTATGGCGCAACGAGCTGATCTGGGCGCACAGCCAGGCGCTGTGGGACGCGCCGAGCAAAGTGCTGGCCGATGACGAACCCGACCCACAACTGCTGATGAGCCAGCAACTGGCGCCGGACCTGAACAGCGTGCGGCACGAGCTGATCCTGGTGTCGGCCTACTTCGTGCCGGGTGAGCCGGGCTTGCTGTACCTGACCAGCCGTGCGGACGCCGGCACCTCGGTCAAGCTGCTGACCAATTCGCTGGAGGCCACCGACGTACCGGCGGTACACGGCGGTTACGCGCCCTACCGCCGCGCCCTGCTCGAACATGGCGTGCAGTTGTACGAGCTGCGCCGCCAGCCCGGCGACCGCAGTACCCGGCGCGTCCTGAGCCTGCACGGCAGCTCCGACTCGAGCCTGCACAGCAAGGCGATGGTGTTCGACAGGCGCAAGACGTTCATCGGCTCGTTCAACTTCGACCCGCGTTCGGTGCTGTGGAACACCGAGGTCGGCGTGCTGGTGGACAGCCCGGAGTTGGCCGAGTACACCCGCGACCTGGCGGTACAAGGCATGGCGCCGGCGTTGAGCTACCAGCCAAAGCTGGTGGGCGGCAAGCTGGTGTGGGTCACCGAGGACAATGGCCAGCGGCATATGCTGCTGACCGAGCCTGGGGGGATATGGCGACGCTTCAACGCCTGGATCAGCAAGGCGGTGGGGCTAGAGAAGATGTTGTAGTTGAGGGCCTTATCGCCGGCAAGCCGGCTCCCACAGGAAACCGTACACCCTGTGGGAGCCGGCTTGCCGGCGATAAGGCTGCGCAGCAGCCGCACAATCGATCAGGCAGAAGCTGGCTCGAAGGCATCCTTGCGCCGGGTCAGCACCACCAACCCCGCGGCCCCCACCGCCATCAGCAGCAGCAACGCATGCCCACTGACCCACTGGCTACCCGCCCCGGCCAGCAGCGGCCCGAGCAGGCAACCGATGCCCCACAGCTGCGCCACGTGGGCATTGGCCCGCACCAGCTCATCATCGCGATAGCGCTCGCCGATCAAGACCAGCGATAGAGTGAACAACCCTCCCGCACTGGCCCCGAACAGCACCCACAAGGGCCAGATCAGCGGCGTGTGCAGCAGCAGCGGAATGGCCAGGCTCGAGACCAGCAGGGTCAGCGCACAGCCACTGAACAACGTGCGTCGCGACATGCGATCAGCCAGCGCCCCGATCGGCAACTGCAGCACCGCATCGCCCACCACCACGGTGCTGACCATGAACAGCGCCACTTCCGTGGTGAAACCCTGCTGCAGGCAATACACCGGCAGCAGGGTAAGGATCATGGCCTCGAAAGCGGCGAACAGGGCGATGGCCCAGGCAATGACCGGCAGCCGTCGGCAGAAGGCGAACAGGTCGAGGAAGGTAACGCTGCACGCCTCGGTGCTGGGTGCGCCGCTACGGCCCAGGAGGATCAGCGGGGCAACCAGCAGCAGCCCGGTCGCCGCCCAGAAACCGAAGTCATCGTTGGAACCGAGAAAACCCAGCACCATCGGCCCGGCCAGCTGGCTCAGGGCGTAGCTGCTGCCATACAGCGCCACCAGCCGCCCGCGCCATTGCTCGACCACCAACTGGTTGATCCAGCTTTCGCCGAGGATGAACACCACGGTCAGCGACATGCCGATCAGCAGGCGCAGCGCCAGCCACAGCGGGTAGCTGGGCAGCAAAGCCACCAGGCCGATCGACAGCGCCCCGCCCCACAGGCACAGGCGCATGGCGGCCGGTACGCCAACCCAACCGGCCAAGCGGCTGGCCACGGCGGCGCCGACCAACACGCCCAGCGCCGGCATTGCCGCCATCACGCCGATGGCGAACCCGCCGTAACCCCAGCCCTCCAGGCGCAAGGACACCAGCGGCATGCTCACGCCGAGCGCGAGCCCGACACTGAGCACCGACGCCAGCACGGCAAAATAGGTTCCCCAACGCATGGTGGCCTCCCGGGCAGTTGAATCAGGCAGAAAGCATCGCGGGGCAAGCCCGCTCCCACGTAACCAGGCGCTGATGATGCATCATCAAACCCTGGCGGCGTGGGAGCGGGCTTGCCCCGCGAAAAGGCGTTACCGGATTACAGCTTGATCCAGGTCGCCTTCAGCTCGGTGTACTTCTCCAGCGCGTGCAGCGACTTGTCACGGCCGTTGCCCGACTGCTTGAAGCCACCGAACGGCGCGGTCATGTCGCCGCCGTCGTACTGGTTGACCCAGACGCTGCCGGCACGCACGGCGCGGGCGGTCTTGTGGGCCTTGGAGATGTCCGAGGTCCAGATGCCGGCTGCCAGGCCGTATGGGGTGTCGTTGGCGATGGCGATGGCTTCTTCGGCGGTGTCGAAGGTGATAACCGACAGTACCGGGCCGAAGATTTCTTCCTGGGCGATCTTCATGGCGTTGGTCACGCCGTCGAAGATGGTCGGCTCGACGTAGGTGCCGCCGGTCTCTTCGAGGATGCGCTTGCCGCCAGCCAGCAGCTTGGCGCCGTCCTGGTGACCGGCGTCGATGTACGACAGCACGGTGTTCATCTGCTGGGTATCGACCAGCGCACCGACGGTGGTTGCCGGGTCCAGCGGGTTGCCCGGTTTCCAGGCCTTGAGGGCCTCGACCACCATGGGCAGGAACTTGTCCTTGATCGAACGCTCCACCAGCAGGCGCGAACCTGCGGTGCAGACCTCACCCTGGTTGAAGGCGATGGCGCTGGCTGCGGCCTCGGCGGCGGCTTGCAGGTCCGGGGCGTCGGCGAAGACGATGTTCGGGCTCTTGCCACCAGCTTCCAGCCATACGCGCTTCATGTTCGACTCGCCGGCGTAAATCATCAGCTGCTTGGCGATCTTGGTCGAACCGGTGAACACCAGGGTGTCGACATCCATGTGCAGGGCCAGGGCCTTGCCCACGGTGTGGCCATAGCCTGGCAGCACGTTGAGCACGCCCGCCGGGATACCGGCTTCGATCGCCAGCTGGGCGATGCGGATGGCGGTCAGCGGCGATTTTTCCGACGGCTTGAGGACGATGGAGTTACCGGTGGCCAGGGCCGGGCCGAGTTTCCAGCAGGCCATCAGCAGCGGGAAGTTCCACGGTACGATGGCACCGACCACACCCACCGGCTCACGGGTAACCAGGCCGAGCTGGTCGTGCGGGGTTGGCGCGACTTCGTCGTAGACTTTGTCGATGGCTTCGGCGTTCCAGTGCAGGGCACTGGCCGCACCTGGCACGTCGATGCTGGAGGAGTCGCCGATCGGCTTGCCCATGTCGAGGGTTTCGAGCAGGGCCAGCTCTTCGACGTGCTTGCGCAGCAGGTCGGCGAAGCGGATCAGCTTGGCCTTGCGCTTGGCCGGAGCCAGGCGCGACCAGACGCCGGATTCGAACACGGCGCGGGCATTTTCGACAGCGCGGTTGGCATCGGCCAGGTCGCAGCTGGCAACCTTGGCCAGGAAGCGTCCGTCCACCGGGCTCAGGCAGTCGAAGGTTTCACCGGATGCGGCATCGGTGTATTCGCCGTTGATGAAGGCGCGGCCTTCGATCTTCAGTTGCTGGGCACGCTGTTCCCAGTCCGCACGAGTCAGGGTGGTCATAGGAAACTCCTCTCTTGTTAAGGTGCAACGCCGCACTGAGGACTCACGGGCGCTGTCAGAAATTCTGGCCGGGTGACGAGGCACACGGGCACCTGCCACCCTAAACCAGGGCGGGGAAACTATCAATATATTTGACACGAACGGCTCAAATGCCTACTGATGTTCATTTTATTAAACAACAACAGGGTAACCACCATGAGTATCGCCAGCATCGTCGACTTCGCCCAGGTTCTGACCGAGGCCGAACGCTACCGCCCGGCGGCGGAGAAAATCCTCAAGGGCGAGCCTGACCAGGCTGTTTACAACCACTATTCCAGCCCGTGCGGGCAGTTCGCCGCAGGCGTCTGGGAAGGTGAAGTGGGCCAGTGGACGGTGAACTACACCGAGCATGAATACTGCGAGATCGTGCAAGGTGTGTCGGTGCTGCGCGACCAGGAAGGCAATGCCAAGACCCTGCGTGCCGGCGATCGCTTCGTCATCCCGGCGGGCTTCAAGGGCACCTGGGAGGTGCTGGAGCCGTGCCGCAAGATCTATGTGATGTTCGAGCAGAAGTAACGGACACCTGCTCCGACCTCATCGCCGGCAAGCCGACTCCCACTGACCCTGTGGGAGCCGGCTTGCCGGCGATGAGGCCAGTACAGGACACGAGGCTTGCAGCTTTGTCGCAGGCATAAAAAAACCCGCCACCTTACGGTTGCGGGTTTTTTCAGGTTGCCGATCAATTACTTGATCTTGGCTTCCTTGTACACCACGTGCTTGCGGACGACCGGATCGTATTTCTTGATCTCGATCTTGTCCGGAGTGGTGCGCTTGTTCTTGTCGGTGGTGTAGAAGTGGCCGGTACCGGCACTCGAAACCAGACGGATCAATTCACGCATGATGTTCTCCCTTAAACCTTGGCGCCAGCTTTGCGGATGTCGACCAGAACGGCATCGATGCCGCGCTTGTCGATGATACGCATGCCTTTGGCGGAAACGCGCAGACGCACGAAACGCTTCTCGGATTCAACCCAGAAACGGTGGTGCTGCAGGTTTGGCAGGAAACGACGACGGGTTTTGTTGTTTGCGTGGGAAATGTTATTCCCGGTTACTGGACCCTTACCAGTAACTTGACAGACTCTCGACATGCCTCAGCCCTCTAAAACCACATGCCCAACCCGGCATGGGTTGGCCGCTTAATCTCTCAGTCATTGGCGCCAGGCGCCGTGTTTCCGAGGGTCTTATCGACCGGAAGCGCTTACGCGACAGGCCGAGCCCCTAGAAAAGAGCGCTGCTTTATACCAGAAAGACTCAGCCGCAACAACAGAAGATGTGTCTTCAGGTCGTGCCGAGTGCGCCCGGGCAGCATAACGACTGGGGCGCCAAGGTGTCGACCGCCCGTCGCCGAATTAATGCGAAAGGGTGTGGTCATTTGCCCGTGCCCACACTAGGGTAGGACTTTTCCAGACTGCACCGGCAGATGGTGCCACAAACCCGCCAAGGAGCCACCATGCGTGCCGCCGCCCTTTCCCTGTTGTTCACCACGCTGTGCGCCGCCGGCCTCGCCCAGGCCGCGCCGCTGTCGGTGTGCACCGAAGCCAGCCCGGAAGGCTTCGACGTGGTCCAGTACAACTCGCTGACCACCACCAATGCCTCGGCCGATGTGCTGATGAACCGCCTGGTCGAGTTCGATGCAGGGCTTGGCAAGGTCGTGCCCAGCCTGGCCGAGCGCTGGACGGTGTCGCCGGACGGCCTGATCTACGACTTCACCCTGCGCCAGGGCGTCAAATTCCACACCACGCCCTACTTCAAGCCCAGCCGCGAGCTGGACGCCGAAGACGTGCTGTTCAGTTTCCAGCGCATGCTCTACCCCGCCCACCCGTGGCACAAGACCGCTGCGGGCGGCTACCCGCATGCCCAGTCGCTGCAGCTGGGCAGCCTGATCAAGTCGATCGAGGCCCCACAGCCCAATACCGTGCGCTTCACCCTCTCGCACCCGGATGCCACCTTCCTGGCCACCCTGAGCATGGGCTTCGCCTCGATCTACTCCGCCGAGTACGCCGACAAGCTGCTCAAGGCCGAGACCCCGGACAAGCTCAACAGCCAGCCTGTGGGTACCGGGCCGTTCGTCTTCCAGCGTTTCCAGAAGGACGCCGTGGTGCGCTACCGCGCCAACCCCGACTACTTCGCCGGCAAACCGTCGGTCGACCCGCTGATCTTCGCCATCACCACCGACGCCAACGTGCGCCTGCAGAAGCTCAAGCGCGGCGAATGCCAGGTGGCCCTGTCGCCCAAGCCGCTGGACATCGCCGAGGCCGGCAAGGACGGCAACCTCAAGGTGGCGACCACCCCGGCGTTCATGACCGCGTTCGTCGCCATCAACAGCCAGCACCCGCCGCTGGACAAACCCGAGGTGCGCCAGGCGATCAACCTGGCCTTCGACAAGCCGGCCTACCTGAAGGCCGTGTTCGAAAACACCGCCACCGCCGCCAACGGCCCTTACCCGCCGAACACCTGGAGCTACGCCAAGGACCTGCCGGGCTACACCATGGACCAGAAGAAGGCCAAGACGCTGCTGGCCAAGGCCGGCCTGGCAGATGGTTTTGCCACCACGATCTGGACCCGCCCGTCGGGCAGCCTGCTCAACCCCAACCCCAGCCTGGGCGCGCAGATGCTTCAGGCAGACCTGGCCAAGGTCGGCATCAAGGCCGAGATTCGTACCATCGAGTGGGGCGAGTTGATCCGCCGCGCCAAGGCGGGCGAGCACGACCTGCTGTTCATGGGCTGGGCGGGTGACAACGGCGACCCGGACAACTTCCTCAGCCCGCAATTCTCGTGCGCGGCGGTCAAGTCCGGGACCAACTTCGCGCGGTTCTGCGACAGCCGCCTGGACCAGCTGATCAATGCCGGGCGCACCACCAACGACCAGAGCGTGCGCAGCCGTCTGTACCAACAGGCCCAGGCACTGATCCAGCAGCAGGCGCTCTGGCTGCCGCTGGCGCATCCGACGGCGGCGACGTTGCTGCACAAGGGCGTCGAGGGGTATCAGGTGAGCCCGTTCGGGCGGTTGGATTTCAGCAAGGTCGCCGTAAACCGTTGAGGCCTCATCGCGGGGCAAGCCCGCTCCCACGATACCGTCGTGGGAGCGGGCTTGCCCCGCGATTGCTGTCAGCCTGCCAGCCACCCATGCTCGGCCATGGACAGTGGCTCGCCATCACCGACGATGACATGGTCCATCACCCGTACATCGATCAGCGCCAGCGAGCGCTTGAGCATCTGCGTGAGGTGCACGTCGTCCTGGCTGGGTTGGCAATGGCCTGACGGGTGGTTATGGCACAGGATCAGCGCCGCCGCGTTGTGCAGCAAGGCCCGGCGCACCACCTCCCGCGGGTAGATGCTCGCGCGGTCGATGGTGCCGCGAAACAGGATCTCGAACGCCAACGGCCGGTGCTTGGTATCCAGGAACAGGCAACCGAATACCTCGCTGGCCTCATGGCGCAGCATCGACTTCAGATAGCGCCGCACCGATGTCGGCGACTCCAGCGCCGACGCACGCTCGATGCCCTCATCCAGATACCGCCTGCCGATCTCCAGCAACGCCTGCAGCTGGGCGTATTTCACCGGCCCCAGGCCCGGCTCACGCATCAATCTGGCGCGATCGGCCTCGAGGAACGGCCTGAGCCCGCCAAACTTCGCCAGCAGCCCGCGCGCCAGGTCCAGCACATTACGCCCAGCGACCCCCGACCCCAGCAACACCGCCACCAGCTCGGCATCCGACAGCACCGCCGCGCCACGCTGCAACAACTTCTCCCTCGGCCGCTCGTCGGCCGGCCACTCCCTGATGTTCATCCCCCCTCCTCGCCTGCCACTACGGCCCGTTTGGGCGCTGTGTTAATCTAGTTCGCTTCGAAAATGCGACGATCTGCCGCAGGCAGTCACCGTCGCCGCCCGCTTTCACTGGAATAAGGCAAGGCCTATGCAGCGGTTGTATCGCAAGCGCATCGTTCTCGGCGTGGGTGGCGGCATCGCCGCCTACAAGAGCGCCGAGCTGATTCGCCGACTCCTGGAACACGGCGCGCAGGTGCGCGTGGTCATGACCCGTGGTGGTGCCGAATTCATCACCCCGCTCACCCTGCAGGCGCTGTCCGGCCACCCCGTGCACATGGACTTGCTCGACCCCGCCGCCGAAGCGGCCATGGGCCATATCGAACTGGCCAAATGGGCCGACCTGGTGCTGATTGCCCCGGCCACCGCCGACCTGATGGCGCGCATGGCCCAGGGCATGGCCGACGACCTGCTGACTACGCTGGTGCTGGCCACCGACGCTACCGTCGCCGTGGCGCCAGCGATGAACCAGGCCATGTGGCGCGACCCGGCAACCCAGGACAACCTCGAACTGCTCAAGCGCCGTGGTATCCAGGTGTTCGGCCCGGCCTCCGGCAGCCAGGCCTGTGGCGACGTGGGCCTGGGCCGCATGCTCGAAGCCACCGACCTGGCCTGGTGCGCCGCCGAGAGTTTCAAGCGCCAGGCACTGACCGGCAAGCACGTGCTGATTACCGCCGGGCCGACCCAGGAGAACATCGACCCGGTGCGCTACATCACCAACCATAGTTCAGGGAAAATGGGCTTTGCCCTGGCCGAGGCGGCCGCCGAAGCCGGGGCCCGGGTGACCCTGGTCACCGGCCCGGTACACTTGCCGACCCCGGACCGGGTCAGCCGCATCGACGTGGTCAGCGCGCGGGACATGCTCGCGGCCTGTGAAGCAGCCATGCCCTGTGACCTGTTCATCGCCTCGGCCGCGGTCGCGGACTACCGCCCGGAAGTCGTCGCCGCACAGAAGCTCAAGAAGGATCCCACCACCGGCGACGGCATGCTGCTGCAGATGGTGCGCAATCCCGATATCCTTGCGACCATTGCCGGCCGCGCCGATCGCCCGTTCAGCGTGGGCTTTGCCGCCGAGACCGAGCACCTGCTCGACTACGCCACGCGCAAGCTCAAGGACAAGAACCTCGACCTGATCGTCGCCAATGATGTGGCCAACCCCAGCATCGGCTTCAACAGCGAGGAAAACGCCCTGACCGTGATCGACCGGCAGCAGCATCAAACCCTCTTCGCGCAGACCAGCAAAGGCAAGATCGCCCGCCAGCTGGTTGCCTTCATCGCCGAACGGCTCAACCAGGTTCAATAAGTTACATGCACGCTCTTCAAGCCAAGATCCTCGACCCACGCCTGGGCACCGAATTCCCCCTGCCGCAGTACGCCACCCCCGGCTCTGCCGGCCTGGACCTGCGCGCCCTGCTCAAGGAGGACACCGTCCTCGAGCCTGGCCAGACCCTGCTGATCCCCACCGGCCTGTCGGTGTACATCGGCGACCCGGGCCTGGCGGCGATGATCCTGCCGCGCTCGGGCCTGGGCCATAAGCACGGCATCGTGCTGGGCAACCTGGTCGGCCTGATCGACTCGGACTACCAGGGCGAGCTGATGGTCAGCTGCTGGAACCGCGGCAGCACGCCGTTCACCATCACCGTCGGCGAGCGCATCGCGCAGCTGATCCTGGTGCCGGTGGTGCAGGCGCATTTCGACATCGTCGAGCAGTTCGACGAGACCCAGCGCGGCGCTGGCGGCTTCGGCCACTCAGGCACTCGCTGAGGCAACAGCAGACCGTTCGGGCCATGGATGGCGAACTCTCTGGCGAAACCGCCGTCCAAGCGTTCAGTTTGCGCCTGCCCAGAAGCCTTTGACTTATGGAGTCCCCAGAGATGAACGACATGGCCCACCTGGTCCCCGCACTGCCCGACAGCATCTTCCGCGCCTATGACATCCGCGGCGTGGTCGGCAAGACCCTGCACGCCGAAACGGCCTACTGGATCGGCCGCGCCATCGGCGCCCAAACCCTCGCCCAGGGCGAACCACAGATCTCGGTAGGCCGTGACGGCCGCCTGTCCGGCCCGATGCTGGTCGAGCAACTGATCAAGGGCCTGGTCGAGGCCGGTTGCCAGGTCAGCGATGTCGGCCTGGTGCCGACCCCGGCGCTGTACTACGCCGCCAACGTGCTGGCCGGCAAGTCGGGGGTGATGCTCACCGGCAGCCACAACCCGTCGGACTACAACGGCTTCAAGATCGTCATCGCCGGCGACACCCTGGCCAACGAACAGATCCAGGCCCTGCTGACCCGCCTGAAGACCAACGACCTGACCCGTGGCGATGGCCATGTGGAAAAAGTCGAGATCCTCGAGCGTTACTACCAGCAGATCGTCGACGACGTGAAGCTGGCCAAGCGCCTGAAGGTGGTGGTCGACTGCGGCAACGGCGCCGCTGGCGTGATCGCCCCGCAATTGATCGAGGCGTTGAACTGTGAGGTGATCCCACTGTTCTGCGAGGTCGACGGCAACTTCCCCAACCACCACCCGGACCCGGGCAAGCCTGAGAACCTGGAAGACCTGATCGCCAAGGTGAAAGAGACCGGCGCCGATATCGGCCTGGCCTTCGACGGCGACGGCGACCGCGTGGGCGTGGTGACCAACACCGGCAGCATCGTCTACCCCGACCGCCTGCTGATGCTGTTCGCCCAGGACGTGCTGTCGCGCAACCCGGGCGCCGAGATCATCTTCGACGTCAAATGCACCCGCCGCCTGACCCCGCTGATCGAACAGCACGGTGGCCGCGCGCTAATGTGGAAGACCGGCCACTCGTTGATCAAGAAGAAGATGAAACAGACCGGCTCCTTGCTGGCCGGCGAGATGAGCGGTCACATCTTCATCAAGGAACGCTGGTACGGTTTCGACGACGGTATCTACAGCGCCGCGCGCCTGCTGGAGATTCTCAGCAAGGCCGGGCAAAGCGCCGAAGACCTGTTTGCCGCGTTCCCCGATGATATTTCCACGCCGGAAATCAACATTGATGTGACCGACGAGGGTAAATTCAGCATCATTGATGCTCTGCAACGCGACGCCGACTGGGGCGATGCCAACCTGACCACCATCGACGGTGTGCGGGTCGACTACGCCCACGGCTGGGGCCTGGTTCGCGCCTCCAACACCACACCGGTGCTGGTGCTGCGCTTCGAGGCCGACAGCGCGGCAGAACTCGACCGTATCAAGGCTGTATTCCGCACGCAGTTGCTGCGGGTCCAACCAGGCCTGCAACTGCCGTTCTGACGACTATCCGTTCCTTACCTGGAGCCCTGCATGACCCTCGATCGCGATGCCGCTTCCCATGTAGCCGAGGTTTTGTCCGAAGCACTGCCTTACATTCGCCGCTTCGTCGGCAAGACCCTGGTGATCAAGTACGGCGGCAACGCGATGGAAAGCGAGGAGCTCAAGACGGGCTTCGCCCGTGACATCGTGCTGATGAAAGCCGTGGGCATCAACCCGGTGGTCGTGCATGGCGGCGGCCCGCAGATCGGCGACCTGCTCAAGCGCCTGTCGATCGAGAGCCACTTCATCGACGGCATGCGCGTCACCGACTCGGCGACCATGGACGTGGTGGAAATGGTCCTGGGCGGCCAGGTCAACAAGGACATCGTCAACCTGATCAACCGCCACGGCGGCAGCGCCATCGGCCTGACCGGCAAGGACGCCGAGCTGATCCGTGCGCGCAAGCTCACCGTCAGCCGCCAGACCCCTGAGATGACCCAACCGGAAATCATCGACATCGGCCATGTAGGCGAGGTCGAGAGCGTCAACACCGACCTGCTGAACATGCTGGTCAAAGGCGACTTCATCCCGGTGATCGCGCCGATCGGCGTGGGCAAGAACGGCGAGTCGTACAACATCAACGCCGACCTGGTCGCCGGCAAGGTCGCTGAAGCGCTGAAGGCCGAGAAGCTGATGCTGCTGACCAACATCGCCGGCCTGATGGACAAGCAAGGCCAGGTACTGACCGGCCTGACCACCGAACAGGTCAACGAACTGATCGCCGACGGCACCATCTACGGTGGCATGCTGCCGAAGATCAAGTGCGCGCTGGAGGCGGTGCAGGGCGGTGTGAACAGCTCGCACATCATCGATGGCCGCGTGCCCAACGCGGTACTGCTGGAGATCTTCACCGACAGCGGCGTGGGCACCTTGATCACCAATCGCAAGCGTCACTGATCCAGCTGTAACCCTGTTGCGGGGCAAGCTCGCTCCCACCTTGGCACCTCAAGGTGAGAGCAGGCTTGCCCCGCGATGCTTTTACTGGCCATCGCGGCCGGATCGCTACACCGCCCGCAGTGCATTCGATCGGATATACAAAAAAGATGGCCTTGAGCCATCTTTTTTCATTTTTCGCCATCAATTTACTGGTTAAGCTGTCGCATCAACGTGGCAGAATGCAGCCCTGTTGCAAATAGTTTTTATTTACCTGGAGAACACGCGTGAAATACGCATCACATGGACTCGTGCTGGCAGCCGCCCTGGCTGTCGGGTCCCTCGCCGGCTGTGCCACTGAAACCTCCACCGCTGTTGCCGTGCAACAGGTCGAAAGCGTCAACCGCCCTTACAGCGGCGTGCGCACCCCGATTGCCGTGGGCAAGTTCGACAACCGCTCCAGCTACATGCGCGGCATCTTCTCCGACGGCGTCGATCGCCTGGGTGGCCAGGCCAAGACCATCCTCATCACCCACCTGCAGCAGACCAACCGTTTCAACGTGCTGGACCGCGACAACATGGGCGAGATCCAGCAGGAAGCTGCCATCAAGGGCCAGGCTCAGCGCTTGAAAGGCGCCGACTTCGTGGTCACCGGCGACGTCACCGAATTCGGCCGCAAGGAAGTCGGTGATCACCAGCTGTTCGGCATCCTCGGCCGCGGCAAAACCCAGATCGCCTACGCCAAGGTTGCACTGAACATCGTCAATATCAGCACCTCGGAAGTGGTCTACTCCAGCCAGGGCGCGGGTGAATACGCCCTCTCCAACCGCGAGATCATCGGCTTCGGCGGCACCGCCAGCTATGACTCGACCCTCAACGGCAAGGTCCTCGACCTGGCCATGCGCGAAGCGGTCAACAAGCTGGTTGGCGCCGTCGAAGGCGGCCAGTGGAAGCCACAAGCCCAGTAACACCTGGATTGCGACAAGGAAGACGTACGATGAGCATCATCCCCCAAGGCCGGCGCACCGTCGCCGCCCTGCTGCTGGGCAGCGCGCTGCTGGCCGGCTGCAACTCGCACAAAACGCTGTATCAGTGGGAAAGCTATCAGCCCCAGGTGTACAGCTACCTCAAAGGTGACGCCAAGGAAGAGCAAATCACCGCCCTGGAGCGTGATCTGGAGAAGATCAAGGCCAAGAACGGCGCGGTACCGCCGGGTTACCACGCACAGCTGGGCTTGCTGTATTCCAGCCTCGGCAAGGATGACCAGATGATTCAGCAGTTCCGCACCGAGAAGGCGCTGTTCCCTGAATCGACGGCCTACATGGACTTCCTGATGAAAAACGCCAGCAAAGGGGCCAAACAGTGATCAAGCGCCTGACCCAACTGATCGTCGGTGCCTGTGTGCTGGCGTTGTTCGCTGGTTGTGCCGAGCGCAAGACCATCGACTATTCGGCTTACAAGCAGAGCCGTCCAAAATCGATCCTGATCCTGCCGCCGCTGAATGAATCGCCTGACGTGAAGGCGACTTACAGCATGCTCTCCCAGGTCACCTACCCACTGGCCGAAGCGGGTTACTACGTGATGCCGGTGGCACTGGTGGACGAAACTTTCCGCCAGAACGGCATGACCACGCCGGCCGACATCCACCAGTTGCCGACCGGCAAGCTGCACGAGATCTTCGGTGCCGACGCGGGCTTGTATGTCACCGTCAGCGACTACGGTACCCGCTACATGATCCTCAGCAGCGCGACCATCGTCACCGCCAACGCCAAGCTGGTCGACCTCAAGACCGGCGCCACCCTGTGGACCGGCAGCGCCACCGCGTCGAGCGAGGAAGGCCGGCAGAACCAGGGCGGCCTGATCGGCATGCTGGTGGCTGCGGCGGTCAACCAGATCATCAGCAGCGTGCAGGATGACGCCGGTTACCCGATTGCCGGCATGACCAGCGCGCGCCTGCTGTCGCCTGGTCCTAACGGCGGGATCCTGTACGGGCCTCGTTCGCCAAAGTACGGTACGGATTGACACAGTAAAGGCGACCCAAGGGTCGCCTTTTTCATCTCTGTGTAGCGCGCTGTTCAGCGGGAAAAGTCCTACTAAAACGACGGACGCATACTACAACCGCTGTCTTTATCGGCTGCCTATCATTGCCGCTTCCAACAAAGGAGATGCAGCTATGACGCAGAAAGCCCTGGTCAAATACGGCAGCGATGTATCCGCCGGCACGTACTCGTGCGCAGATTGCGGCCACAAATACTCCAACCAGAGCAAGACCTCGCTTCCACCTTGCCCCCACTTCAAGCCTGCTACCCACCCACTGCGTGGCTGGAAGATCTTGAGCGGCCAGGGCGACGCGGTGCAGGACCCTTACCCGAACGGCCGTTGAATGCGCGGAAATAAAAAAGGCGACCCTGAGGTCGCCTTTTCTTTGCACGTTCGCGTCAGATGCCGTACTTGGCGCGATACGCCTCGACCGCCGGCAAGTGCTGCTTGAGTTGCGGATCGTCGGCCAGGAACTCCAGCACCTGGGTCAGCGACACGATGCTGACTACCGGAATGCCAAAGTCGCGCTCGACTTCCTGAATCGCCGACAGCTCGCCGTTGCCGCGCTCTTCGCGGTTCAGTGCGATCAGCACGCCAGCGGCCTTGGCCTGCTGGGCGTTGATGATCTGCATCACTTCACGGATGGCGGTACCGGCGGTGATCACGTCGTCGATGATCAGCACGTCACCGGCCAGCGGGGCGCCAACCAGGCTGCCACCTTCGCCGTGGTCCTTGGCTTCCTTGCGGTTGAAGCACCATGGCACGTCGAGCTGGTGGTGCTCGGCCAGTTGCACCGCCGTGGCCGCCGCCAGAGGGATGCCCTTGTACGCCGGGCCGAACAGCACGTCGAACGGGATCTTGCTGTCGACGATGGCCGCCGCGTAGCAACGCCCCAGCTGCGCCAGGGCGGAAGCTGTGTTGAACAGGCCGGCATTGAAGAAGTACGGGCTGGTACGCCCCGATTTCAGGGTGAATTCACCGAAGCGCAGAACGCCGCGATCGATGGCAAAACGAATGAAGTCGCGCTGATACGGCTGCATAAAAGGTCCCGGACACCACGGATTTAGCTAAATGTGTTGAGCTCGGGTATCATACACGCACGAGATTTTTGGGGCCATTTATGCGGATCATCAGTGTGAACGTGAATGGCATTCAGGCTGCAGCCGAGCGTGGATTGCTCAGCTGGCTGCAAGCCCAGAATGCCGACGTCATCTGTCTTCAGGATACCCGCGCCTCGGCCTTTGAACTCGACGACCCAGCTTTCCAGCTCGATGGCTATTTCCTTTACGCCTGCGACGCGGAGGTGCCCACCCAAGGTGGCGTGGCACTGTACTCGCGCATGCAGCCCAAGGCAGTCATCACCGGCCTGGGCTTCGAGACAGTTGACCGTTACGGGCGCTACCTGCAGGCAGATTTCGACAAGGTAAGTATTGCCACGCTGCTCCTGCCTTCGGGCATGAACGGCGATGAAGACTTGAACCAGAAGTTCAAGTTGATGGACGACTTCGCCAAGTACCTGGACAAACAGCGTCGCAAGCGTCGCGAATACATCTATTGCGGCTCGTTCTACGTGGCGCAGCAGAAGCTCGACATCAAGAACTGGCGCGACAGCCAGCAGTCGGTCGGCTTCCTGCCGCCAGAGCGCGCCTGGATGGACGCGATCACCGGCGAGATGGGCTACGTCGATGCACTGCGCGAAGTCAGCCGTGAAGGCGACCAGTACAGCTGGTGGCCGGACAACGAGCAGGCCGAGATGCTCAACCTGGGTTACCGGTTCGATTACCAGATCCTCACCCCAGGCCTGCGCCGCTTCGTGCGCAATGCACGCCTGCCGCGCCAGCCACGCTTCTCCCGGCACGCGCCGCTGATCGTGGATTACGACTGGACGTTGACCATCTAATAAACCAATGGGGCCGCTTCGCGCCCCATCGCCGGCAAGCCGGCTCCCACAGCGACTGCGTAGACCTTAAGTCATGCGCCGTACCTGTGGGAGCTGGCTTGCCAGCGATGGGCCGCAAAGCGGCCCCACTTGCTATCTGTCAGTCGGCCAGTGCGGCGTTCTGCAGCTCGAAGATCTCGCCCATGCCTTTTTGCGCCAGCGCCAGCATGGCGTTGAAGTCTTCCGGCTGGAACGGCGCACCTTCAGCGGTGCCCTGCACTTCGATGAAGCCACCGGCGCTGGTCATGACCACGTTGAGGTCGGTCTCGGCGGCGGAGTCTTCCAGGTAGTCGAGGTCGAGCACCGCTTCGCCCTGGTACATGCCCACCGATACGGCGGCGATCATGTGCTTGAGCGGGTTACCGCCCTTCAGGCCGCCACGCTTCTTGATCACGGCCAGGGCATCGCACAGGGCGACCATGGCACCGGTGATCGAGGCGGTACGGGTACCGCCGTCGGCCTGGATCACGTCGCAGTCGACGTACAGGGTGATATCGCCGAGCTTGCTCATGTCCAGCGCAGCGCGCAGGGAGCGGCCGATCAGGCGCTGGATTTCCAGGGTGCGGCCACCTTGCTTGCCACGGCTGGCTTCACGCTGGTTACGCTCGCCGGTGGAGCGCGGCAGCATGCCGTACTCGGCAGTCAGCCAACCTTGGCCCTGGCCTTTGAGGAAGCGGGGAACACCATTTTCGACGCTGACCGTGCAGATGACCTTGGTGTCACCGAACTCGACCAGTACCGACCCCTCGGCGTGCTTGGTGTAGTTGCGGGTGATGCGGATCGAGCGGAGCTGATCGGCGGCGCGACCACTTGGACGTTTCATCTGGGATACCTGTACTGGGACTTTAAATCTGCCGAGCATTATAGAGCCCGTCGCCCCGCGAAGACATGCCTATCGTCGCACCCGGCGCAGCCTGTCGCCTTTTCCGACCACGGCGGCGGGGCAGCGGTAGCATGGCCGGATTGGGCGCCCGGGCCGCACTGCGCTACAATCCTGCGCCTTGCAGCCGTAAGGCTCCCCCGTTCACCCGATTACGCGAGGTACTCCCCATGGTGCACAGCATGACCGCCTTTGCCCGCGCCGAACGCGCCGGCAGCCAAGGCACCCTGGTCTGGGAGCTGCGCTCGGTCAACCATCGCTATCTCGAACCCCACCTGCGCCTGCCCGAAGCCCTGCGCGACCTCGAAGGCGCAGTGCGCGAAGGCCTGCGCCAAGGGCTGTCGCGGGGCAAGGTCGAATGCACCCTGCGCCTGAACGAAGACAGCACCGGCAAGCCGCTGCAGGTTGACCGTGAACGCGCCGCGCAACTGGTCGCCGCCGCCGAGACCGTCGCCAGCCTGATCAAGCAACCGGCGCCGCTCAACCCGCTGGAAGTCCTGGCCTGGCCGGGCGTGCTGGTGGCCGACGCCAGCGACCCCCAGGCCCTCAACGCCGAAGCCATCGCCCTGTTCGACGAAGCGCTGGCCGAACTCAAGGCCGGACGCCTGCGTGAAGGTGCCGAGCTGGCCCGGCTGATCAACGAGCGCCTGGACAGCATGGCCAGCGAAGTGGCCACCCTGCGCACCCAGGTGCCACAGATGCTGGCCGTGCAGCGGCAGAAGATCCTCGACCGTTTCGGCGACATGCAGGCTGAGCTCGACCCGCAGCGCCTGGAGCAGGAGATGGTGCTGCTGGCACAGAAGAGCGACGTTGCCGAAGAGCTCGACCGCCTCAGCACCCACGTCACCGAAGTGCGCCGGGTGCTCAAGTCCGGCGGTGCCGCCGGCCGGCGCCTGGACTTCCTGATGCAGGAGCTCAACCGCGAAGCCAACACCCTGGGCTCCAAGGCCTTTGACCCACGCAGCACGCAGGCGGCGGTCAACCTGAAGGTGTTGATCGAGCAGATGCGTGAACAAGTACAGAACATCGAGTAAGGCCACCCCCGACCATGAACCACAGCAGCGGCACCCTCTACATCGTTTCGGCACCGTCCGGCGCCGGCAAGACCAGCCTGGTCACCGAGCTGATCAAGCAGGATCCACACGTTCGCGTGTCGGTCTCGCACACCACCCGCGCCATGCGCCCGGGTGAGGCGCACGGGGTGAACTACCACTTCGTCGTCCACGAGGAATTCAAGGCACTGATCGCCCAAGGCGACTTCCTCGAGCACGCCGAGGTGTTCGGCAACTTCTACGGCACGTCGCGCAGCGCCCTGCAGGAAACCCTCGACCAGGGCTTCGACCTGATCCTCGAGATCGACTGGCAAGGTGCCCAGCAGGTACGCAAGCTGATGCCCGAAGCGCGCTCGATCTTCATCCTGCCGCCCAGCCAGCAAGCCCTGCGCCAGCGCCTGGACGGCCGCGGTCAGGACAGCGAAGAGATCATTGCCGGGCGCATGAAGGAAGCGGTCAGCGAGATGGAGCACTACGACGAATACGAGTACGTCATCATCAATGACGAGTTCGACGTGGCGCTGGATGATCTGAAAGCAGTGTTCCGCTCGAACCGGCTTCTGCTCAAGAAACAGCAACAGCGCCATGAGGCGCTGCTGAAACAGCTGATCGGCTGAAGATAGCCGGGGCCTCTGCGAGGCCCTATCGCTGGCAAGCCAGCTCCCACAGGGTTAATGCTGCTTTTGTGGGAGCCGGCTTGCCGGCGATGGGCTGCAAAGCAGCCCTGTCCTTATTCCTGCAACTGAATGGTCGCCTGCTGACGCAGGGTGGCCCCCAGGAAGTACGCCGGCGCCCGCAACCGCGAGAGCAGCATCAGCACGATGCCCAGCGCCGAGATGATCGCTGCGATCACGAACACCAGGCCCAACCCGCCGACATGCGAGCCGCTGCCGAAGTCCGGCGAAGCGCTGTCGATCGCGGTGCGCGCGAAGATCACCGACAGGATCACCCCACCCAACAGCGGGCACACGCCGCGCATGAAGAAGTGGCGCACGCTGGTGAACAGGCTGTGGCGGAAGTACCACACGCAGGCGAACGCGGTCAGCGAGTAGTAGAAGCAGATCATCATGCCCAGGGCGGTGATGGTGTCAGCCAGCACGTTCTCGCTCAGGGTGCGCATGGTCACGTAGAACAAGGCCGCGGCCACGCCGGCGCAGATGGTGGCGTAACGCGGGGTCTGCGAACGCGGGCAGACGCTGGCGAAGCGCTGTGGCACGGCGCCGTAGTAACCCATGGCAAGCAGGGTGCGCGCCGGCGACACGAAGGTCGACTGCAACGATGCGGCAGTACTGGCCAGCACCGCGATGGACATCAGGATTGCCAGCGGGCCCATCACCGGGCCGGCCAGGTGGGCAAACACGTTCTCCTGGATACGCGGGTTACCCAGGCCCAGGCCAGTGTCGCTGATCCCGGCGAACTGCAGGGTGGCGATGGCAGTGAGCAGGTACAGCATCAGGATCAGCAATACGGTCCAGGTGGCCGCCTTGCCCGGCACCTCGTCACTGCCGACGGACTCTTCGCTGACGGTCAGGCACACGTCCCAGCCCCAGAAAATGAAGATCGACAACGACAGGCCGGCGGCGAACGCCGAGAACGACTCGACCCCGAACGGGTTGAACCAGGCCAGGTCGAAGGCCAGCGGCGGAGGTGCCGTGGATTCGCTGAACGCGGCGAAGGCAAAGCCGATCAGCACCATCAGTTGCAGGGCCACCAGGCCATACTGCACCGTCATGGTCGTCGCCATGCCGCGACAACAGATCCACACCGCCAGGGCGATGAACACGCAACAGGTGGTGACGTTGATCAGCAGGTTGTCTGCCAGGGCCGCCAGCTCCTGGGTGCCGGTGATCTGGGCCAGGAACAGGTAGAAGAAGTCGACGGCCACGCCCGCCAGGTTGGACAGCACGATGGTGGTGGCGACCACCAGCCCCCAGCCGCCGATCCAGCCGATCATCGGGCCGAACGCCCGCGCCGACCAGGTGAAGGAGGTGCCGCTGTCCGGCTCCGCCGAGTTCAGCTCGCGGTAGCCCAGGGCCACCAGCAGCATCGGCAGGAAGCCGACGATGAACACCGCCGGCAGGTGGGCGCCGACTTCGCGCACGGTCGGGCCGAGGGCGCCGGTCAGGGTATAGACCGGGGCAATGGTGGAGATGCCCAGCACCACGCTGGCCAAAAGGCCCAGGCGGCCCTTGGCCAGGCCTTTGCTGGCGCCTTGGGTGTTGTTGCCCGAGTCGGCTGCCACATCAGGTGGGCGGCCGGCTTCTGTGTAATTGCTCATGAGTATTTGCCGTAACTATTGGAATTGTTCTCACAGGCCCGCCGTAGAGGGCCCGCTTTCACTCATTGAAAGCTTGCGGTGGGGGCACGGTCATCCTCGACCTTCGGCTAACGCCCGAATGTTTTCGAGCGCACACCCTCCCGTGCAGCGTGGGCAATGCAGGCCTCGCGGAACGCCTCGAACAGGCGCAGCGAAACCGGGTTTTCGGCGTAACGCCATTCCGGGTGCCACTGCACACCGAGCACCAGGCCCGGCGCGCCCGGCATCGACACCGCTTCGATCAGGCCATCCGGGGCCCGTGCCTCGACACGCAGGCCAGGGGCCAGACGGTCGATGCCCTGGCTGTGCAGCGAGTTGACCTCGAACTGCGCCGCCAGGCCCAGGCGCTCGAACAACCCGCCTGGTGCAACAGCGACGGGGTGACGAGGGCCGTATTGCACCTCCAGGGGTGCGTCCTCAGGTTCACGGTGGTCCAGGTAGCCGGGCAGTTCCTGCACCCGCTGGTGCAAGGTGCCGCCAAGGGCCACGTTCAATTCCTGGAAGCCACGACAAATGCAGAACACCGGTACCCCGGCGGCAATCGCCGCCTGCAGCAACGGCAAGGTCAGGCGGTCACGCGCAAGGTCGTGGCGGGTGCCTGCCGCGCTGGGCGCGCCATTGTAATGATGCGGCTCGATATTGGAAGGCGAGCCGGTAAACAGAATGCCGTCGAGTTGCGCCAGCAGCGCCTGCGTGTCGCTGCCGCCATCACGGGCCGGCAGGATCAGCGGCAGGCCGGCAAAGCCTGCGGCCTCGACATACTTGTCGCCCACCGTGTGCGACGAGTTCTTCCCCACCTGCTGACGGCAGGCGCTGACACCGATCAAGGGGACCGCAATTGCGCTCATGGGCTTACACCGTGTGCAGGTACCAGTTGTACTCGAGGTCGGAGATCGACACTTCGAACTCGGCCAGCTCGCTCTCTTTGCAGGCCACGAAGATATCGATGTAGTCCGGGCTGATGTATTGGTTGAGCACTTCACTGTCGTCCAGCGCGCGCAGGGCATCGCGCAGGTTGTTCGGCAGGCTTTGCTCCAGTTGCTCGTAGGAGTTGCCCTCGATCGGCGCGCCCGGCTCGACCTTGTTGGTCAGGCCATGGTGGATACCGGACAGGATCGCGGCGAGCATCAGGTACGGGTTGGCATCGGCGCCGGCCACGCGGTGCTCGATACGCACGTTGTCGCGGTTGTCGTTCGGCACGCGCACCGCCACCGTGCGGTTGTCCACACCCCAGCTCGGCGCATTGGGCACGTAGAACTGGGCACCGAAGCGGCGGTACGAGTTGATGTTCGGGCAGAGGAATGCCATCGACGCCGGCATGGTTTCCAGCACGCCGCCGACGGCGTGGCGCAGGGTGTCGCTTTCGAGCGGGTCGTCACTGGCGAAGATGTTCTTGCCGGTCTTCTTGTCGAGCAGCGAGATGTGCACGTGCAGGCCGTTGCCCGCCTGGCCCGGGTAGGGCTTGGCCATGAAGGTGGTGTCCATTTCATGGTCGTAGGCGACGTTCTTGATCAGGCGCTTGAGCAGGATCGCGTAGTCACAGGCCTTCAGCGGATCGGCGACGTGATGCAGGTTCACTTCGAACTGCGCCGGGGCGCTTTCCTTGACGATCGCGTCAGCAGGCAGGCCCTGCTCCTTGGCGGCTTCGAGCATGTCCTGCAGGCAGTCGGCGTACTCGTCGAGGTCGTCGATCAGGTACACCTGGGTCGATTGCGGGCGCTTGCCGGAGATTGGCGAACGCGGCGGCTGCGGGCGGCCGTTGAGGTTGTCCTGGTCGATCAGGTAGAACTCCAGCTCGAACGCGGCGCAGATATCCAGGCCCAGGTCGTCGAACTTGCTCACCACCTGGCGCAGCACTTCCCGCGGGTCGGCGAAGAATGGCGCACCGTCCAGCTCATGCATGGTCATCAGCAACTGGGCGGTCGGGCGCTTCTGCCACGGCTCGTCGGACAGCGTGCCGGGGATCGGGAAGCAGATGCGGTCGGCGTCGCCGATGTCCAGGCCAAGGCCGGTGCTTTCGACGGTCGAACCGTTGATGTCGAGGGCGAACAACGAGGCCGGCAGGTTGATGCCTTTCTCGTACACCTTGTGCAGGCTGGCGCGCTCGATGCGCTTGCCGCGCACCACGCCGTTCATGTCGGAGATCAGCAGATCGACGTACTGGGTGTCCGGATGGGCTTCCAGGAATTCATTCATCTCGCGGGAAGAACTGGCGCACGGGGAGACCGACGTCATGGCTGTACATCCTTTGATTCGGAGCGGCGATGTGGGGATACGGCTGACGCCTGCTAAGGCGACGATGGAATTACTGTTGTTCTTTTCACTGGCCCATCGTTGGGGGCTGGTTGCCGACCGGGTGCATTGATTCCTGGCGGCGGTTTCACTATAAAATGGCTTCAGCGCAACTAGACATTGGCAATTCGGCAAGCAGAGCGTGCACCAATGCAATATCAGATCAACCATGCGGACCTCTCACTGGTCCTGGCCCTGGAACGCGGCCGCTCCCTGGCAAAGGCTGCCGAACTGCTGAAGGTCGATGTTTCGACGGTGTTCCGCTCGATTCGCCGGCTGGAATCGGCGCTGGGCACCGCGCTGTTCGTCAAGAGCCGCAAGGGCTACCTGCCCACCGACACCGCCCAGGCCCTGGCCGAGCAGGCCGAGCGCGCCGAACAGGCGCTGGATGCCGCGCGCATCGCCCTGACCAGCGGCGAACAGGTGGTCAGCGGTACGGTGCGCCTGACCTGCACCGAGGCGGTACTGCACAGCTTGCTGCTGCCGGCACTGGCCGAGTTCATGCCCAACTACCCGGCGCTTTCGCTGGAAATGGGCACCTCCAACACCTTCGCCAACCTCAGCCGACGCGACGCCGACATTGCCCTGCGCCTGACCAACACACCGCCGGAGCACCTGGTCGGTCGCTGCCTGGGCTCGACCAGCTACGTGATCTGCGGCCGCCCCGAGCTGCGCGAGCGCCTCGACAGCTCGCCCACCAGCGTGCCGTGGATCGCCCCGGACGACTCCATGCAGGACCACGCCACCGTGGTCTGGCGCAACCAGCAGTACCCGGGGCTGAGCCCGCGCTACCAGTGCAGCGGCATGTCGACCATTGCCCAGCTGGTGAGCACCGGCCTGGGCGTGGCGGCACTGCCCGACTACATGGTCCACGCCCTGCCCGGCGTCGATGCGCTGAGCGGCCCGCTGCCCGGCTGCGATACCCAGCTATGGCTGCTGACCCGCCCGGATTGCCGCGCATTGCGCTCGGTGCAGACCCTGTTCGAGGAGCTGACCCCGCGGCTGCGCGACGCGATGCTGTGAGGCTGTTGTGTTCGTGGGCTGGGTGACGTTATTGTCAGCCTCCGGCTTGATGCTGTCTGTTCCGGCGCTTTCGCGGGACAAGCCCGCTCCCACGGGTGCTTGCGATAGGTCTCCAGAGAAAACAGTCCTTCCCTATTGGCTGGTGATTTTTTAAACTATCGAGTCCGCCTGCCCATTCATGGGCGCACGCCTACCGCATTTGCTACTGAGGAAGACCATGGCCCGCGTAACTGTTGAAGACTGCCTGGAACACGTGGATAACCGCTTTGAGCTGGTCATGCTCTCGACCAAGCGCGCCCGCCAGCTGGCTACCGGCGGCAAAGAGCCACGCGTAGCGTGGGAAAACGACAAGCCAACCGTTGTCGCCCTGCGTGAAATCGCCGAAGGCATCGTCACCAACGAATTCATCGCCGCCGAAGAAATCGTCACCGAGGATCCGGTATTCGCCGCGTTCGAGGACGAGAACAACGAGGCCGTCTGATTGATGCCCAGTCGACACCGTGCGGCGCAAGGCCCTCTTCTTTCGCAAGAGGTGAAACCATGCCGGGTATAGAAGCCCTCGCCGAACGGCTGTCGACTTATCTAGGCCCCGAACAGGTCAACCTGGTTCGCCGGGCCTACTTCTACGCCGAACAAGCCCACGACGGCCAACGCCGCCGCAGCGGCGAACCCTATGTGACGCACCCGCTGGCGGTCGCCAGCATCCTCGCCGACATGCACATGGACCATCAGAGCCTGATGGCGGCCATGCTGCACGACGTGATCGAAGACACCGGCATCGCCAAGGAAGCCTTGAGCCAGCAGTTCGGCGAAACCGTCGCCGAGCTGGTCGACGGGGTCAGCAAGCTGACCCAGATGAACTTCGAGACCAAGGCCGAAGCGCAAGCGGAAAACTTCCAGAAAATGGCCATGGCCATGGCCCGCGACATTCGCGTGATCCTGGTCAAGCTGGCCGACCGCCTGCACAACATGCGCACGCTGGAAGTGCTGTCCGGCGAAAAACGCCGGCGCATCGCCAAGGAAACCCTCGAGATCTACGCCCCCATCGCCAACCGCCTGGGCATGCACACCGTGCGCGTGGAGTTCGAGGACCTGGGCTTCAAGGCCATGCACCCGATGCGCTCCTCGCTGATCCACCGGGCGGTGAAAAGCGCCCGTGGCAACCGCAAGGAGATCGTCGCCAAGATCGAAACCTCGCTGGCCAACTGCCTGGCTGCCGACGGTATCGAAGGCGAGGTCAGCGGACGGCAGAAACACCTCTATGGCATCTACAAGAAGATGCGTGGCAAGCGCCGCGCCTTCACCGAAATCATGGACGTGTATGCCTTCCGCATCGTCGTCGACAAGGTCGACACCTGCTACCGCGTGCTGGGCGCCGTGCACAACCTGTACAAGCCGCTGCCGGGGCGCTTCAAGGATTACATCGCGATCCCCAAGGCCAACGGCTACCAGTCGCTGCACACCACCCTGTTCGGCATGCACGGCGTGCCCATCGAAATCCAGATCCGCACCCGCGAAATGGAAGAGATGGCCAACAACGGCATCGCCGCGCACTGGCTGTACAAGTCCAACGAGGAAGAGCAGCCCAAGGGCAGCCACGCCCGCGCCCGCCAGTGGGTCAAGGGCATCCTCGAACTGCAGCAGCGCGCCGGCAACTCGCTGGAATTCATCGAGAGCGTGAAGATCGACCTGTTCCCGGACGAGGTCTACGTCTTCACCCCCAAAGGCCGGATCATGGAGCTGCCCAAAGGCTCCACCGCCGTCGACTTCGCCTACGCGGTGCACACCGACGTCGGCAACAGTTGCATCGCCTGCCGAATCAACCGCCGCCTGGCGCCGCTGTCCGAACCGCTGCAAAGCGGCTCGACCGTGGAGATCGTCAGCGCCCCGGGCGCCCGCCCGAACCCGGCCTGGCTCAACTTCGTGGTGACCGGCAAGGCCCGCACGCACATCCGCCATGCCCTCAAGCAGCAGCGCCGCTCCGAGTCCATCAGCCTCGGCGAACGCCTGCTGAACAAGGTGCTGACCGGCTTCGACAGCAGCCTGGAGAAGATCCCCCAGGAGCGCATCCAGGCGATTCTCGCCGAGTACCGCCTGGAGCTGATCGAAGACCTGCTCGAAGACATCGGCCTGGGCAACCGCATGGCCTATGTGGTCGCCCGCCGCCTGCTGTCCGCCGACGGCGAGGAGCTGCCGGCACCGGAAGGCCCGCTGACGATCCGCGGCACCGAGGGCCTGGTACTCAGCTACGCCAAGTGCTGCACGCCAATCCCGGGCGACCCGATCGTCGGCCACCTGTCGGCGGGCAAGGGCATGGTCGTGCACCTGGAAGACTGCCGCAACATCAGTGAAATCCGCCATAACCCAGAGAAGTGCCTGCAGCTCTCCTGGGCCAAGGATGTCGCTGGCGAGTTCAATGTCGAGCTGCGCGTCGAGCTGGAACACCAGCGCGGCCTGATCGCCCTCTTGGCCAGCAGCGTCAACGCCGCCGACGGCAACATCGAAAAAATCAGCATGGACGAACGCGACGGCCGTATCAGCGTGGTCCAACTGGTGGTCAGCGTGCGCGACCGCGTGCACCTGGCCCGCGTGATCAAGAAGCTGCGCACCTTGACCGGGGTGGTCCGCATCACCCGGACGCGTGCGTAGTCCGCCAACCGCAAGGAGTCATCATGAGCAAGACTGTCATCACCAGCGACAAGGCCCCTGCCGCCATCGGTACTTACTCCCAGGCGATCAAGGCCGGCAACACTGTGTACATGTCGGGCCAGATCCCGCTCGATCCGAAAACCATGGAACTGGTTGAAGGCTTCGAAGCCCAGACCGTCCAGGTGTTCGAAAACCTGAAGTCGGTCGCCGAGGCCGCTGGCGGTTCGTTCAAGGACATCGTCAAGCTGAACATCTTCCTCACCGACCTGAGCCACTTCGCCAAGGTCAACGAGGTCATGGGCCGTTACTTCGAACAGCCCTACCCTGCCCGCGCCGCCATCGGCGTGGCCGCGCTGCCAAAAGGCGCCCAGGTTGAAATGGACGCCATTCTGGTCCTCGAGTAATACCCCCGGGTGACGGGCACCACGCCCGTCACCGCCCCTCCTGCCCCAAGGTTCTCCCCATGCGCCACGCATTGCCTCTGGCTTTGGCAGCCCTGCTACTGGGCGGCTGCGCCAGCCACAAACCCGAAGATTTCAACGGCACCTGGATCAACCAGGACGCCATCGACGCAGTCGTCAAAAGCGGCCGTGTGAGTGAGCCGCTGAACAAAAATGGCATCGAGCTCGAGTGGAAGCTGGATGTCGCCAGCCAGAAAGCCAGCTTCAGCAATGGCTTCGAAGCGGTCGACGGCCAACTCAGCGCCAACAAGAACAACTGGCAAGTCAGCTTTGCAGGTGGCCAGACCGAACAGTTGGTGCTGGATGGCGACGAACTTCGGGTCATCAACCCGGCAGGCGCAGAGCAGCACTTCGTACGCAGCGAAGCGGCAAGCAACACCCCGCTGGGTGGCAGCTTCGAAAAGGCGCTGTACAAAGCCTTCCTCGGCGGTGAATGGAAGATAGTCGAGGGCCAGGGCCAAGGCACTACCGTGCGCTTCAGTGACACCGGCAACGTCACCGGGTTGCCTGGGGTTGACCGCTTCGCCGTGTGCCTGGCAGGCGATTGCGCGACAATGGGCGGCGGCAACGACAGCATGTGGCTGGAACGCAACCAGCGCGGTGCGCCGTGGATCTTCAAGCGCGATGGCGACACCCTGGAGATCTTCCGGGCGGTAAACCGCGCCCAGTCGGACGAGATGCCCGAGCTGGCTGCCGGCGCCCGGCAGTGGGTGCTGGAGAAGAACTAACGCTCATCGCGGGGCAAGCCCGCTCCCACGGGCTTGCCTCAAGGGTTGGACTGGTGCCCAACTTCTGGGGGGGCAGTCCAGCCCGTGGGAGCGGGCTTGCCCCGCGATCAGGCCGGAAAATTCAATCGCGCCCTTGCAGGATCGCCGCATACCCTTCTTTGTAACTCGGATACTGCGGTACCCACCCCAACGCCTTCGCCCGCGCATTGCTGCAGCGCTTGCTGCCGGTACGCCGCACCCGCTGGTCATCCGACCATTCGGTGACGCCCATGTACTCACGCAGCCAGGCCACCACATCGGCCAAAGGCGCCGGGTCGTCGTCGACACCGATATAGCAGTCGTCCAGCACCACGCCACGGGCATCGGCCTGCAGCAGGTACGCCAGCAG
Organism: Pseudomonas oryziphila; assembly: GCF_003940825.1. Classification (NCBI taxonomy): domain Bacteria; kingdom Pseudomonadati; phylum Pseudomonadota; class Gammaproteobacteria; order Pseudomonadales; family Pseudomonadaceae; genus Pseudomonas; species Pseudomonas oryziphila. Next base: position 5,944,902 of record NZ_CP034338.1, read on the forward strand.
GCTCGCCGCATCCTCGGCATGGATCCGGTTGCCATATAGAGGTGGTTCCTCGGCGACGCGATAGCCCTGCCGCACCTGGCTCAACAACCACTCACGCCCTGGGCCATAGATACCCGTCAGGCGCACGACACTGGCGGGGATGCCGCTGCCCAGGGCGAGCTGCTCGGCTTCAAGCATCACCTTGCCGGAATAGCCCTCGGGCTCGGTACTGGCAGTCTCGTCGATCCACTCGCCGTCCTTCTGCGCGAAAACGCTGCTGCTGGACACGAACAGCAGCCGCCGAGGCAGTTTGCCGCCGCGCTGCAGCCAGGCCAGTACATGCCGCAAGCCCGCGACGTAGGCCGCCTGATAGCCGGCTTCGTCATGCTGGCTGGCCGCCACGCAGTACACCAGGTAGTCCGGGTTGCGCTCGGGCCAGTCAGCCGGCATACGCTGGTCGGACAGGTCGGCGGCGATGGGTTCGACCCCTTTGGGCAACTGCTGGACCGAGCGCCGCAAGCCGCTGACCTGCCAGCCGAGGGCCAGCAGTTGGCGGGCCAGACGACTGCCGACATCACCACAACCTACGATCAAAGCAGATACGTCTGACATGCCAAAACTCCTATTCCTAAAGGGGCAGGCTATAGCGTTCTGGCGATAAACGGCTATACCAAGGTCAAAAAAAGCAATCACATTACTTTTGTTAACAAGAATTAATTGCAATAATGGCCGCCTTGTCTGTTCTCGGCCTGTTTCGAGGCCCTGGAGAACTCAATCTTTTCCTCTTCATCAGGTCCGGCCAGCATGACACGCACTCAACCTTCCGCTTCGCCAACCACGTCGCGCGCCTGGCGCGCCATTGCCGCGCTGATGTTCAGCCTGGTGCTGGCACCCGTGGCAATGGCCGATGAGCCAACCGCCACTGCCGCCACCCCGGCCGCCGCCACCGCCCCGGCTGCGCCAGCCGCTGAAGGCCAGGCACCGGTAGGCGCAACCGCGCCGGTTGACGCCCAGGCTCCGGTCGAAGAGAACGTGCAGCCGCTGGTCGAAGACACCTCGCTGGGCATGGCCCACGACCTGTCCCCATGGGGCATGTACAAGAACGCCGACGTGGTGGTGAAGGCCGTGATGATCGGCCTGGCCATCGCCTCGATCATCACCTGGACCATCTGGATCGCCAAAGGCTTCGAGCTGATGGGCGCCAAGCGTCGCCTGCGTGGTGAAATCGCGGCCCTGAAGCGCTCGGTGAGCCTCAAGGAAGCCAGCGAAGTCTCCAACAAGGAAGGCACCCTGGCCCACACCCTGGTGCACGACGCCCTTGAAGAGATGCGCCTGTCGGCCAACGCCCGCGAAAAGGAAGGCATCAAGGAGCGTGTCAGCTTCCGCCTCGAGCGCCTGGTGGCCGCCAGCGGCCGCACCATGAGCAGCGGCACCGGCGTGCTGGCCACCATCGGTTCCACCGCGCCGTTCGTCGGCCTGTTCGGTACCGTGTGGGGCATCATGAACAGCTTCATCGGCATCGCCAAGACCCAGACCACCAACCTTGCCGTGGTTGCCCCGGGTATCGCCGAAGCCCTGCTGGCCACGGCCCTGGGCCTGGTTGCAGCGATCCCCGCAGTGGTCATCTACAACGTCTTTGCCCGCTCTATCGCCGGCTACAAGGCGCAAGTATCCGATGCCTCCGCTCAGGTACTGCTGCTGGTCAGCCGTGACCTGGACCACCAAGGTGGCGAACGCGCCACCCCGCACATGGTGAAAGTGGGGTAAGCCATGGGCCTGCATCTGAACGAAGGTGGCGACGACCTCGCCGAGAACCACGAAATCAACGTCACGCCGTTCATCGACGTGATGCTGGTGCTGCTGATCATCTTCATGGTCGCCGCCCCCCTGGCCACGGTCGACATCAAGGTCGACCTGCCCGCCTCGACCGCCAAGCCGGCGCCAAGGCCGGAGAAGCCGGTGTTCGTCAGCGTCAAGGCCGACAAGAAGCTGTACCTCGGCGATGACCTGGTGGCCCAGCAGGACCAGCTTGGCGCGATGCTCGACGCCAAGACCAAGGGTGACAAGGAAACCACCATCTTCTTCCAGGCTGACAAAGGCGTCGATTACGGCGACCTGATGGAAGTGATGAACACCATGCGCGCCGCCGGCTACCTCAAGGTTGGCCTGGTCGGGCTCGAGACGGCAGCCAAGAAATGACGAAAACGCGCTCAAACATGGCGCGCTACGGCATCGGCCTGGCCATCGTGCTGGCCGTGCACGTGGTCGCCGTGGTGCTGACGCTCAACTGGTCGGTGCCCCAGGCCATCGAGCTGCCACCAGCAGCCATGATGGTCGAACTGGCACCGCTGCCCGAGCCCGCACCGCCGCCACCGCCGAAGGCCGCACCGAAACCGCCGACCCCGGTCGAGGAACCGCCACTGCCGAAACTGGCAGAAGCGCCAAAACCGAAAATCGCCATCCCCAAGCCGCCCAAGCCCAAGGCCAAGCCGCAGCCGCCCCAGCCTGAGAAAAAGCTTGAGCCGCCCAAGGACGAACCGCCGGCCAAGGACGACGTCGCGGATACCCCGCCGAGCAATTCGCCACCGCAGAAGTCGGCGGCACCGGCACCGAGCATCGCCTCGAACAGCAATGCCCTGCCGAGCTGGCAAAGCGACCTGCTGCGCCACCTGGCGAAGTACAAGAAGTACCCCGAGGACGCTCGCCGTCGCGGCTTGCAGGGCATCAACCGCCTGCGTTTCGTCGTCGACGCCGAAGGCAAGGTGGTCTCGTACTCGATGGCGGGTGGGTCGGGCAGCGCGGCGCTGGACCGGGCGACAATGGAAATGATCCGCCGGGCCGGCACGGTACCCAAGCCTCCGGCTGAGCTGCTGACCAATGGCACGATCGAAGTCGTTGCACCGTTCGTCTACTCGCTGGACCGACGCTGACGCTTTTGTTTCTGTCACAAAACGGCAAGTCTGATAACGTGCGTCTATCAATTGCAGCCGCTATGCTGGGGCCGCAACTTCATGGACGCACGTTATGACCCTCACCGAACTTCGCTACATCGTCACCCTCGCCCAGGAGCAGCACTTCGGCCACGCCGCCGAGCGTTGCCACGTCAGCCAGCCCACCCTGTCGGTCGGGGTGAAGAAGCTCGAGGACGAGCTCGGCGTGCTGATCTTCGAACGCAGCAAGAGCGCGGTGCGCCTCACGCCGGTCGGCGAGAGCATCGTCGCCCAGGCGCAGAAGGTCCTGGAACAGGCCCAAGGTATCCGCGAACTGGCCCAGGCCGGCAAGAACCAGCTGACTGCCCCGCTCAAGGTTGGCGCCATCTATACCGTCGGCCCCTACCTGTTCCCGCACCTGATCCCGCAACTGCACCGCGTGGCGCCGCAGATGCCGCTGTACATCGAAGAGAACTTCACCCACGTGCTGCGCGAAAAGTTGCGCAATGGCGAGCTTGACGCGGTGATCGTCGCCCTGCCGTTCAATGAAGCCGACGTGCTGACGATGCCGCTGTACGACGAGCCCTTCTGCGCGCTGATGCCGGCCGATCACCCGTGGACCGCGAAGAAGACCATCGACACCGCCATGCTCAACGACAAGAGCCTGCTGCTGCTGGGCGAAGGCCACTGCTTCCGCGACCAGGTACTGGAAGCCTGCCCCACCCTCAATAAGGGCGGCGAAGGCGCCAAGCACACCACGGTCGAGTCCAGCTCGCTGGAAACCATCCGCCACATGGTCGCCTCCGGCCTGGGCGTATCGATTCTTCCGCTGTCGGCGGTGCACAGCCACCACTACGCGCCCGGTGTCATCGAGGTTCGCCCGCTGACCTCGCCGGCGCCGTTCCGCACCGTGGCCATCGCCTGGCGCGCCAGCTTCCCGCGGCCCAAGGCCATCGAAATTCTTGCCGACTCGGTCCGCCTCTGCTCGGTGGCCAAGGCGCCCGTGGCACAACCGGCCTGACCCCATGACCGAGCTGTCGAATGTGCCGGTCACCGCGCTCAAGGGCGTTGGCGATGCCATGGCGGAGAAACTCGCCAAGGTAGGCCTGGAGAACCTGCAGGACCTGCTGTTCCACCTGCCCCTGCGCTACCAGGACCGCACCCGCGTGGTCCCCATCGGCCAACTGCGGCCAGGGCAGGACGCGGTGATCGAAGGTGTGGTCAGCGGCGCCGACGTGACCATGGGCAAGCGCCGCAGCCTGGTCGTGCGCCTGGGCGACGGCACCGGTGTGCTGAGCCTGCGCTTCTATCACTTCAGCAATGCGCAGAAGGAAGGCCTCAAGCGCGGCACCCACGTGCGCTGCTATGGCGAGGCCCGCCCCGGCGCCTCGGGGCTGGAGATCTACCACCCCGAGTACCGTGCACTGAACGGCGACGAGCCGGCAGCGCCGGTGGAACAGACCCTGACACCGATCTACCCGACCACCGAAGGCCTCACACAGCAGCGCTTGCGCCTGCTGTGCCAGCAGAGCCTCGGTCAGCTCGGGCCGCGCAGCCTGCCCGACTGGCTGCCCGACGAGCTGGCCCGTGACTACCAGTTGGCGCCACTGAGCGACGCCATCCGCTACCTGCACAATCCACCGGCTGACGCCGATGTCGATGAGCTCGCCGAAGGCCAGCACTGGGCCCAGCACCGCCTGGCCTTCGAAGAGTTGCTGACCCACCAGCTGTCCCAGCAGCGCCTGCGTGAAAGCCTGCGCAGCCTGCGCGCGCCGGTGCTGCCCAAGGCCACTCGCCTGCCCGCGCAGTACCTGGCCAATCTGGGCTTCAACCCCACGGGCGCCCAGCAGCGGGTCGGCAACGAAATCGCCTACGACCTCAGCCAGCCCGAACCGATGATGCGCCTGGTACAGGGCGACGTCGGCGCCGGCAAGACCGTGGTTGCCGCCCTCGCCGCGCTGCAGGCGCTGGAGGCCGGTTATCAGGTCGCGCTGATGGCGCCCACCGAGATCCTCGCCGAACAGCACTTCATCACCTTCAAGCGCTGGCTCGAACCGTTGGGCATCGAAGTCGCCTGGCTGGCCGGCAAGCTCAAGGGCAAGGCCCGCGCCAACGCCCTGGAGCAGATCGCCGGCGGTGCGCCGATGGTGGTCGGTACCCATGCGCTGTTCCAGGAAGAGGTGCGCTTCAAGCACCTGGCCCTGGCGATCATCGACGAACAGCATCGCTTCGGCGTGCAGCAACGCCTGGCCCTGCGCAAGAAGGGCGTCAACGGCGAGCTGTGCCCACACCAGCTGATCATGACCGCCACCCCGATCCCGCGCACCCTGGCCATGAGTGCCTACGCCGACCTGGACACCTCGATCCTCGACGAGCTGCCGCCCGGGCGCACGCCGGTCAATACCGTGCTGGTGGCCGACAGCCGCCGCTTCGAAGTGGTCGAACGGGTCCGCGCCGCGTGCGCCGAGGGGCGCCAGGCCTATTGGGTATGCACGCTGATCGAAGAGTCCGAAGAACTGACCTGCCAGGCGGCCGAAAGCACTTTTGAAGACCTCGGCAGTGCCTTGGGCGAATTGCGCGTGGGCCTGATCCACGGGCGCATGAAGCCCGCGGAGAAGGCTGCGGTGATGGCTGAATTCAAGGCTGGCAACCTGCAGTTGCTGGTGGCCACCACGGTCATCGAGGTCGGCGTGGACGTACCCAATGCCAGCCTGATGATCATCGAGAACCCCGAGCGCCTGGGCCTGGCCCAACTGCACCAGTTGCGCGGCCGGGTTGGCCGGGGCAGCGCCGTGAGCCACTGCGTGCTGCTGTACCACCCACCGCTGTCGCAGATCGGCCGCGAGCGCCTGGGCATCATGCGCGAAACCAACGACGGCTTCATCATCGCCGAAAAGGACCTGGAACTGCGCGGCCCCGGCGAGATGCTCGGGACCCGCCAGACCGGCCTGCTACAGTTCAAGGTCGCCGACCTGATGCGCGACGCCGACCTGCTGCCGGCCGTGCGCGATGCCGCCCAGGCCTTGCTGGCGCGCTGGCCACACCACGTCAGCCCGCTGCTCGACCGCTGGCTACGCCACGGCCAACAATATGGCCAAGTGTGACGGCCGTCCCAATACAGAACCAGCTTGCCGATCAGGCTGGTTATACTTCGCGTTCAAAGGAATTAGTGGATACAGGCCATGACTGAAGTTGCTCTGGATATCGCAACCCCACACGCACCGTCTGTCATCCGGCTGTTGCTCGAAAAACTCGGCGTACCCTATGTCGAAGTGCCAGAAAGCCCGAAGCAACTGCCCGCATCGAAGGTTCAGGCCATCCTGCTCGATGACGAAGTCGGTGCCCTGCTGGTGCTGTACCCGCAGAGCAAGCTGCTGGACCTCAACCGCCTCGAGGAGCTGACAGGCCGCAAGCTCAAGGCCGTGCCGTTGCCGCGCCTCAAGCAGATGCTCGACAAGCACCACCTCAAGACCCTGCCGGCCATTCCGGCACTCACCAGCTCGCCTTGCCTGTATGAAGGCAAGCTGCTCGAGCAGGAGCACCTGCTGATCCAGTCGGGCGAGTTGGGCATCCTGCTGTCGATCAAGCGCGACGACTTCAAGCGCATGTTGCACAAGTCCAGCGCAGGAAGCTTTGGCCAGCCGGTCCGCGAGATTCGCCCCAACCTCGACCGCCCGAACGACGACTCCAAGGAGATCACCCAGGCTGTCCAGGCTTTCACCGCTCGACGTATCCAGAAGCGCCTGGAAGAAACCATCGAGATCCCGCCACTGGCCGATACCGCGCAAAAAATCATCAAGCTGCGGGTCGACCCCAATGCCAGCACCGATGACGTCACCGGCGTGGTGGAAACCGACCCCGCCCTGGCCGCCCAGGTAGTCAGCTGGGCGGCATCGCCCTACTACGCCTCGCCAGGCAAGATCCGCTCGGTGGAAGACGCGATCGTGCGGGTGCTGGGCTTCGACCTGGTGATCAACCTGGCCCTCGGCCTGGCCCTGGGCAAGACCCTGAGCCTGCCCAAGGACCATCCGCAACAGGCCACCCCCTACTGGCAGCAGTCGATCTATACCGCTGCGGTCATCGAGGGCCTGACCCGTGCCATGCCACGCCCGGAGCGCCCGGAAGCCGGCCTGACCTACCTCGCCGGCCTGCTGCACAATTTCGGTTATCTGCTGCTGGCGCACGTGTTCCCGCCGCACTTCTCGCTGATCTGCCGCCATCTGGAGGTCAATCCGCACCTGTGCCACAGCTATGTGGAGCAGCACCTGCTGGGGATCAGTCGCGAGCAGATCGGCGCCTGGCTGATGAAGCTGTGGGACATGCCCGAAGAGCTGTCCACCGCGCTGCGCTTCCAGCACGACCCATCGTACGACGGCGAGCACTCGGCCTTCCCCAACCTGGTCTGCCTGTCGGTGCGCCTGCTGCGTTCGCGGGGTATCGGTTCGGGCCCGCAGGACGAAATCCCGGATGCCCTGCTCGATCGCCTGGGGCTGACCCGGGACAAGGCCGAGGAAGTGGTGAACAAGGTGCTGGAGGCGGAAGCATTGCTGCGTGAGCTGGCATCGCAGTTCCACGCGCCGCACTGATTTAGCCGGGCGCCTGTCCTGTGGGAGCGGGTTTACCCGCGAATGCGGTGGTAAATCCACAAGCGTATTCGCGGGTAAACCCGCTCCCACAGGTGCATTGTTCTGTGTTGTATATCAGCCCTTCTTCTTCGGCTTCAGGTATTTCATCAAGCCCTGGAACCAGATCACCAGCGCCGGGTTGCCCTTGATCTGGATGCTCTTGTCCTGAATGCCCTGCATGAACGCCAGCTGCTTGTTGCCCGCCTGCAGGGTGGCGAAGCCGTAGCCGGCATCCTTGAAGGCAATGGCGAACGCCGGTTGCGGGTGCAGGCCGCCCTTGCTGCTGATGCGTTGATCTTTGACCACGAAATGACGGGCCACCTTGCCGTCCAGCGTCTGCATCTGGAACACCAGGTCCTTGTCCTGCAGCTGCTGCTGGAACGCCGGGTTGTTGCGGCTGGCCTTGGCCATCAGCAGCCCCATGGCCCAGAGAAGAAAGCGAAACTTCATCAACGCGCCTCGATTGAAAAATGACTGAGTCGCGCAGTTTATCCGCTTCCTGGGCGGTTTATGCAAGTTCGCTGCATTTTCACCGCAGAAACACAACGGGCGCCTCAAGGGCGCCCGTTCGAATGACCGTTGTCGTTGCCGATCACTTCTTCTTGGCAGGCTTGGCCGGTACGTTGACGCTGTCGCGCAGGTTCTTGCCTGGCTTGAAGGCGACGGTGTTGCTGGCCTTGATCTTGACCGGCTCGCCGGTTTGCGGGTTCTTGCCGGTGCGGGCGCCACGGTGACGCTTTTCGAAGGTGCCGAAACCGACCAGGGTGACGGTGTCCTTGTCGAGTGCGCCGGTGATGCTGTCGAGAATCGCGTTCAAGACCTGATTGGCCTTTTCCTTGGTCAGATCGGCCTTGTCGGCGATGACGGCGGCGAGTTCTGGTTTACGCATAGTGAAGCCTCTTTGACGGAATTTCTTGTTGTTATGCCGTGCTGCCAAGGGCGGCAGCGTTCAAGGCACCGCAGGCTCTAGGCTGCGGTAGACGCCAGTGAGAATGGCACGCCGTCCGGGGCCGCGCCAGTACCTGGGCGGCCATTGTCGCGGCAAGAACAGGAGAAATCCGACAGAACGCCCGCCATTTACGCCATCAGCGGCGGTAACTGGCGATTCAGCGCCAGTTTCTCCATGACGGCCGCGCCCGTGAGGGCGTAGCCCAGCAGCTGGCCGTCAGCCCCGTGGCACAGCACTTTGAGGTCGGCGCCGCTGCCTTCCACCTGCCAGCTACCTTCCATGCCGGCGGGTGGCGGTGACACCACCAACGGGCAGGCTGGGGTCTTCACGGTGACGGGCATCGGCCCATAGGCGACCGCCGTGGGGTTGCCGGCCAAGGTCTGGGCCAGGGCACGGGCGCAGGTCATCAGGGGCATGACGTACAGCAGGTTGATGCCATCGACTTCGGCGCAATCGCCCAAGGCGAAGATATTGGCGTGGGAGGTGCGCAGTTGGCGATCGACCACCACGCCACGGTTCACCTGCAAACCGGCGGCGGCCGCCAGATCGGTGCGTGGGCGCAGGCCAATGGCTGAAACCACCAGGTCGCAGGGGATCACGCTGCCGTCGGACAGGTGCGCTTCAAGGGCCGCGCCTGCCTGCTGCAGGCGGGTCAGCACCGGCCCCAGGTGGAAGCGCACGCCCAGGCCCTCGAGGCCCGCCTGCACGGCGCTGGCGGCGGCGGGGTGCAGCAGGGTCGGCATCACCTGCTCGCAGGGGGCGACCACGTTGCACTGGTAGCCACCCAGAGTCATGTCGTTGGCGAACTCGCAGCCGATCAGGCCGGCGCCGAGGATCAGCACCCGCTGCTTGCCGGCAGCGGCAGCACGGAAGCGCGCGTAGTCCTCGAGGTCGTTGATCGGGAACACCTGATCGCCGGCATCGCCTTCAACCGGCACCTGCACGGTCTGCGCGCCCCAGGCCAGGATCAGGTCGCGGTACTCCACCGCTTCTTCACCGATCCACAGGCGTTTGTGCCCTGGGTCGATACCGCTGATCCGGGTATGGGTGCGAACTTCGGCCTTGAGCTGCTCGGCCATGGCGCCGGGCTCGGCCATGCACAGGCCATCGGCGTCCTTGCCCTTGGCGAAACCGGTGGAGAGCATCGGCTTGGAGTAGGAGCGGCCGTCGTCGGCGGTAATCAGCAGCAGCGGCGTTTCGCTGTCGAGCTTGCGAAACTCGCGGGCCAGGTTGTAGCCGGCAAGGCCGGTGCCGATGATCACCACGGGGGACGTCATGCAGGTGCTTCCTCTTCCAGTAGGGTTGCGATCAGCCGATGGCGATCATTTCGAAATCGCTCTTGCCCACGCCGCAGTCGGGGCACAGCCAGTCTTGCGGCACGTCTTCCCAACGGGTGCCCGGGGCGATGCCGTCATCCGGCCAGCCTTCGGCTTCGTCGTAGATCAGGCCACAGACAATACATTGCCACTTCTTCATGGGGGGTCGTTCCTCGGTCAGGCTTGATGTGTCGCTGCTGATGGCCTCTATCGCGGGGCAAGCCCGCTCCCACAACGCCAGTGGGAGCGGACTTGCCCCGCGATAGAGGCACCGCGCAATCTCGTCCGGGCTTTGTACTGTATGCAAGCCGCCAGGGCAATCATGCTAAGCTCGCCGCCTCTCTGGCTGTCACAAGCATACCGACGTGTCGTACGAAACCCCGCAAGCAGCCGCTGTCGCGTGGCTGCCGTATCCACAACTGGCGAGCGCGCTCGACCAGCCGACCCTCGACTGGCTGTTCGACCAAGGCTCCCTGACCCGCCGCCTGACCCAACTGTCCCACGACCACTTCAGCGTCACGCCCTTGTTCGAAGGCTGGCAACCGCTGCGCGATGACGAATGCGCAGCGCTCGGCCTTGCGCCTGGCGAAGAGGGCTGGGTGCGTGAGGTCTACCTGCGCGGCCATGGCCAGCCCTGGGTGTTCGCCCGCAGCGTGGCCGGGCGCAGTGTGCTGGAACGCGGCGGCCTGGACCTGGAAACCCTGGGCACCCGCTCGCTCGGCGAGTTGCTGTTCTGCGACCAGGCGTTCGTCCGCCACCCCATCGAGGTGTGCAGTTATCCACAGGCCTGGTTGCCTGCCGAGGCCGCCCATGCCGGGCTGTGGGGGCGGCGTTCGCGCTTCGAGCGTGCCGGCCTCGACCTGCTGGTGGCAGAGATTTTCCTGCCGGCACTGTGGCAAGCGGCCAAGGAGGCAACCTGCTGATGTACCTGCAACTGCTCAAATCGCTCAACCGCCTGCACCCACGGGCCTGGGACTTCGTCCAGCTGAGCCGCATGGACCGCCCGATCGGCATCTACCTGCTGCTGTGGCCGACGCTGATGGCCGTGTGGATCGCCGGCAATGGCGCACCCAGCGTGGCCAACGTGCTGATCTTCGGCCTGGGGGTGGTGCTGATGCGTGCCGCCGGCTGCTGCATCAACGACTTCGCCGACCGCAAGGTGGACGGCCACGTCAAACGCACCGCCGACCGGCCGCTGGCCAGTGGCCGGGTCAAGCCACGCGAAGCCTTGCTGCTGTTCGCCGTGCTGGTGGGGGTGAGCTTCCTGCTGGTGCTGTGCACCAACGCCCGGACCGTCTGGCTGTCGTTCGGCGCCGTGGCCCTGGCGTTCTGCTACCCGTTCATGAAGCGCTACACCTATTACCCGCAGGTGGTGCTGGGTGCCGCGTACTCCTGGGGCATCCCCATGGCCTTCACCGCCGCCGGCGGCGAGCTGCCGGCCGCCGCCTGGCTGTTGTACATCGCCAACCTGCTGTGGACGGTGGGCTATGACACCTACTACGCCATGGTCGACCGTGACGACGACCTGAAGATCGGGGTGAAATCCACCGCCATCCTGTTCGGCGAGGCCGACCGGGTGATCATCCTCAGCCTGCAGCTGCTGTCGCTGGGCTGCCTGCTGCTGGCCGGCAGCCGTTTCGAGCTGGGGGGCTGGTTCCATCTGGGGTTGCTGGCGGCAGCGGTGTGCTTCGCCTGGGAGTTCTGGTCGACGCGCAGGCTGGACCGGGACGCCTGCTTCAAGGCGTTCCTGCACAACCACTGGGCGGGGATGCTGATCTTTATCGGGGTGGTGCTGGATTACGCGTTGCGTTGAGAGTCAAAGCCCCTGTGGGAGCGGGTTTACCCGCGAATGCGTCGGTGAGCCCACCATGGCATTCGCGGGTAAACCCGCTCCCACAGGTTACAAGTCGCTCTTAAGGCTTGGCCACGTGCCAGACATCCTTCATGCCATCGCCGGTCATGTCCCCGGCTTTCTTGTCCTTGACGAAGGTGTACAGCGGCTTGCCATCGTAAGCCCACTGCATCGACCCGTCGTCACGCTTGATCTGCGTCCACTTGTCCTTTGGCGCCTCGTCGTCCTGCTTCACCATCAAAGGCGGCCAGTTCTTCGCACAATCACCGTTGCACATCGACTTGCCGCCTGCATCCTTGTCGAAGGTGTACAGGGTCATGTCGTTGTGGTCGACCCACATGCCATCCTTCTCCATGGCGTGATGAGCCGACGCCACCCCCGGCACTGCCAGCGCAGCGCAAAGGGCCATCCAGCTCAGCGTATGTCGTGTCATTGGAATCACCATCGTTTCGGGGGGTGGAAGGGTTCTGGTAGCCGCTGCAGCGGCCCTGTGAAGCCTAGCCCAGTCATGCAATGTCGCCAGAACTGCCCATGCCCTGTCACACAGCTGCAATAATTCCGTTATCTAATGCGGGCCAAGACACCGTTCCCGGGAGAGGTAATTGAGCATGGTTGGCAGAAACATTCTGATCGTCGACGACGAAGCGCCTATCCGCGAGATGATCGCCGTTGCATTGGAAATGGCTGGCTATGACTGCCTTGAGGCGGAGAACTCGCAACAGGCCCACGCCATCATCGTCGACCGCAAGCCGGACCTGATCCTGCTCGACTGGATGCTGCCGGGCACCTCGGGCATTGAACTGGCACGCCGCCTCAAGCGCGATGAACTGACCGGCGATATCCCGATCATCATGCTCACCGCCAAGGGCGAAGAGGACAACAAGATCCAGGGCCTCGAAGTGGGCGCCGACGACTACATCACCAAGCCGTTCTCACCGCGCGAGCTGGTGGCGCGCCTCAAGGCCGTGCTGCGCCGCACCGGCCCGAGCGACAGCGAAGCCCCCATCGAAGTGGGCGGCCTGCTGCTCGACCCGATCAGCCACCGAGTGACCATCGACGGCAGGCCTGCCGAGATGGGCCCCACCGAATACCGCCTGCTGCAGTTCTTCATGACCCACCAGGAGCGCGCCTACACCCGCGGCCAGCTGCTCGACCAGGTCTGGGGCGGCAACGTCTACGTAGAGGAGCGCACGGTCGACGTGCACATCCGCCGCCTGCGCAAGGCGCTGGGTGAAGCCTACGAAAATTTGGTACAAACCGTCCGCGGCACTGGCTATCGGTTCTCGACCAAGAGCTAGCTGCAAGCTGCAAGCTGCAAGAAAGAGCCTACAGCGCTTGGCTCGAAATAATGGACTAACCGCATCACCGATCCGCTTCTTCTTGTAGCTTGCCGCTTGCAGCTTGGAGCTCGGTCCGAAGGATCCGTCAATTGAACCAGAACTGGCACGCAACCCTGATTCGCCACATGTTGCTGCTGATCACCGTCTGCCTGATCGGCGGCCTGGTCAGCGGTTTCTACGGCTGGAGCCTGGCCATCGGCCTGGCGTTCTACCTGGGCTGGACGCTCAAGCAGCTGCTGCGCCTGCACGACTGGCTGCGCCACCACCAGCCCGATGAGGCACCGCCAGACGGCTATGGCCTGTGGGGCGAGGTGTTCGACAGCATCTATCACCTGCAGCGCCGCGACCAGCGCGTGCGTGGCCGCCTGCAGGCGGTGATCGACCGGGTGCAGGAGTCCACCGCCGCACTGCGTGACGCGGTGATCATGCTCGACAGCGAAGGCAACCTGGAGTGGTGGAACCGCGCCGCCGAAACCCTGCTGGGCTTCAAGACCCCGCAGGACGGCGGCCAACCGGTGACCAACCTGGTGCGCCACCCGCGCTTCAAGGAGTACTTCGAAGCGGAAAACTATGCCGAACCGCTCGAGATCCCCTCACCGATCAACGACCGCCTGCGCGTGCAACTGCAACTCACCCGCTACGGCAACAACGAGCACCTGATGCTGGTACGCGACGTGACCCGCATCCATCAGCTCGAACAGATGCGCAAGGACTTCGTCGCCAACGTCAGCCACGAGCTGCGTACGCCGCTGACGGTGATCACCGGCTACCTGGAAACCCTGCTGGACAACGTCGAAGGCGTGAACCCGCGCTGGGGCCGTGCGCTGCAACAGATGAGCGCGCAAGGCTCGCGCATGCAGACCCTGCTCAACGACCTGCTGCTGCTGGCCAAGCTCGAAGCCACCGACTACCCCTCGGACAACCAGCCGGTGCTGGTCGACGCCCTGCTCACTGCCATCAACAACGATGCCCAGGCGCTGTCCGGCCCGCGCAACCAGCGCATCACCCTGGAGGCCACACCCGGCATCCGTTTGAAGGGCAGCGAGTCGGAACTGCGCAGCGCGTTTTCCAACCTGGTGTTCAACGCCGTCAAGTACACCCAGGATGAGGGCACCATCCGCATTCGCTGGTGGGCCGATGACCAGGGCGCGCACCTGTCGGTGCAGGACTCGGGCGTCGGCATCGAGGCCAAGCACCTGCCGCGCCTGACCGAACGCTTCTACCGCGTCGACTCCAGCCGCGCCTCCAACACCGGCGGGACCGGGTTGGGCCTGGCGATCGTCAAGCATGTGCTGATGCGCCATCGCGGGCGCCTGGAAATCAGCAGCGTGCCGGGGCATGGCAGCACCTTCACCTGTCATTTTGCGCCGGCACAATTGGTGGCAAACAAAGCGTGACATCAACGAGGGCTGCTTTGCAGCCCTTTCGCCGGCAAGCCGGCTCCCACCCCGACCGTGCTGCTCTCAAGCCATGCGCTGTATCTGTGGGAGCCGGCTTGCCGGCGATGGGGCGTGTAGCGGCCCTTTGCTTTTGCGGCTTCAGCCGCTACATTGGATCCCCTGTGCCAGCAAAAGCTGGCACTTTTTTCTTACTTTTCAGCAGACGGACCCCGTAAAACTCCATCATGGACCCTTCCCCTGGTATCAGCCTCACCTCGTTGTTCGCCGATTTCGGCATGATTCTCTTTGCCTTGTTCCTGGTGCTGCTCAACGGCTTCTTCGTTGCCGCCGAGTTCGCCATGGTCAAGCTGCGCTCCACCCGCGTCGAATCCATCGCCGAGCTGCATGGCTGGCGTGGCAGCATCCTGCGCAAGGTACACAACCAGCTCGACGCCTATCTTTCAGCCTGCCAGCTGGGCATCACCCTGGCTTCGCTGGGCCTGGGCTGGGTCGGCGAGCCGGCGTTCGCCCACCTGCTCGAACCGCTGCTGGCCTATTTCGGCGTCGACTCTCCCGAACTGATCAAGGGCATCTCGTTCTTCGTCGCGTTCTTCGTCATCTCCTACCTGCACATCGTGGTCGGCGAGCTGGCGCCCAAGTCCTGGGCGATCCGCAAACCCGAGCTGCTGTCGCTGTGGACGGCGGTGCCGCTGTACCTGTTCTACTGGGCGATGTACCCGGCCATCTACCTGCTCAACGCCAGCGCCAACACCATCCTGCGCATCGCCGGGCAAGGCGAGCCCGGCCCGCACCACGAGCACCACTACAGCCGCGAGGAGCTCAAGCTGATCCTGCACTCCAGCCGCGGCCAGGACCCGAGCGACCAGGGCATGCGCGTGCTGGCCTCGGCAGTGGAGATGGGCGAGCTGGAAGTGGTCGACTGGGCCAACTCGCGCGAGGACATGGTCAGCATCGACGCCCATGCCCCGCTCAAGGACATCCTCGCGCTGCTGCGCCGGCACAAGTTCAGCCGCTACCCGGTGTATGACGCCGAGCGCGAAGAGTTCACCGGCCTGCTGCACATCAAGGACCTGCTGCTGGAGCTGGCCGAACTGGACCACCTACCGCAGACCATCGACCTGGACGACCTGGCCCGGCCACTGGAGCGGGTGTCCCGACACATGCCGCTGTCGCAACTGCTCGAGCAGTTCCGCAAAGGCGGCGCGCACTTCGTGCTGGTCGAAGAGGCCGACGGCAAGGTGATCGGCTACCTGACCATGGAAGACGTGCTGGAAGTGCTGGTGGGCGACATTCAGGACGAACACCGCAAGACCGAACGCGGCATCCTCGCCTACCAGCCCGGAAAGCTGCTGGTACGGGGCGATACGCCGCTGTTCAAGGTCGAGCGGTTGCTGGGGATCGACCTCGATCACATCGAGGCGGAAACCCTTGCCGGCTTGATCTACGAAACCCTCAAGCGCGTGCCTGAGGAAGAGGAAGTGCTGGAGGTCGAAGGCCTGCGCATCATCATCAAGAAGATGAAAGGGCCGAAGATCGTGTTGGCCAAGGTGCTCAAGCTGGATTGATCAGCATCTGCAACCTATCGCGGGGCAAGCCCGCTCCCACGCTGCTAGTGGTGCAGGCGTGGGAGCGGGCTTGCCCCGCGATGTTTTTCAGGGGTTGCCGGCAGTGAAATCCGGCATCCCGCCAATCGGCCGGTCGAACTGATAGGGGATCGACTCCAGCGCCAGCCCCACGTTGCGCTGCACCACGAAATGCAGATGCGGCCCACTGCTGTTGCCGGTATTGCCCGACTTGGCCAGCGCCTGCCCCACCACCACCTGCTGCCCCTCCGCCACCACCACCGAACCGCGCATCAGGTGCAGGTAGACGCCCATGGTGCCGTCCGGGTGCAGGATGCGCACGAAGTTGCCCGCCGGGTTGCTACCACGCCCGGTCTGGCTGTTCTCGATCCTGACCACCACCCCGCCCCTGGCGGCGATGATCGGCGTGCCCTCGGGCATGGCGATATCGATGGCGTAGCGCCCCTTCGGGCCGAAATGGCTGAAGCGGCCATTGGGCCCCTGGCTGATGCGAAACGGCCCGCCCTTCCATGGGAAGGGGTAGCGATAGCCCTGGGTACGCTGGATGGGATCGCCCATGGCGTATTCGAACTTGCTGACGTATTTCAACGGCCCGCTGGGCGCGGCCAGTATGACGCTGAGCACCTGGGTCGAACGCGCGGGCACCACACGCCTGACCAGGCGCGGGGCATTGCCGCCGAAGGCATTGGCCAGGCCATTGAGGCGCAGTTCGACCTCCATGGGCACATGCAGCTCGTTACGCGCCACGAAACGCACGCCGCCACGGAATGCCTCGGTCTGCAGGCGCACCTGGCCGTCGAGACGCTCGACCATGGGCTCGTGAACGATCAAGGGTTTTGCCCCTGGGCTGGGGCTTTCGGAATAGGAGGCCACACCGAAATCGTCGGTGGTTTTGTAGATGGTCATGCCCAGGCTCGACGCCGAGGCCGTGAGCAAGGCACAGAACAGCAGCAGGCGGGCGGGCGGCATGATAGTGGCTTTTTGACAGTTGAGTTCTGTCGAAGCCTAGCAGCCGATTTCAAGACGAGTTGCTACAGCTGGTCGGAAGACATGAGCTCACACCGACCTGCAGGAGCGGCCTTGTGCCGCGAAAGGGCTGCGCAGCAGCCCCAGATCTTGACCAGTGGCAAAGATCATTGGGGCCGCTTTGCGGCCCTTTCGCGACGCAAGGCCGCTCCTACAAAGGCAAGCCCTGCGCCTCAGGCGCCGGGCGTGAAGTGCTTCTGCGCAGTGCCACGGGCAATCAGCCGCGACAGGTAATCGAGCTTCTGCGCATCCTGATCGACGAACTTGAAGTTCAATTGCAGCCAGTCGCTGTCCGGCTTCGGTTCCAGCGCCGCAACGGCGTGCAGGTAGCCGTTCAGCCGCGCCACTTCGGCGTTATCACCTTGCTCAAGATCGAGCACCGCGCCTTCGAGCACCTGCGGCAGGTTGGCGCTGCGACGCACCACCAGCAACGCCTCCTTCAGGCTCAGGGCCTTGATCACGCAAGGTTGCGGACCGCTGGCCAGACGCAGCTGACCCTGCCCGCGGCCAGTCGGTGCTGCAGCTGCGGCCGCTTTCGGCGCAGGCGCATTGATCAACGGCTTGGCGGCCGTTGCTGCTGGCGCGGCAGGGGCGGCTACCTTGGCGGCTTCCGGGCGGCCCCCGGTCAGGGCGCTGAGCGAATCGTTGGCAAATGCCGAGTTTACCCGCGCCGGCCCACTCGCCATCAGGCTGTCGAGTTTGCCGATCTTGGTCAGCGACTTTTTCACCTTGGTCAGCAGCTGTTCGTTGGTGAACGGCTTGCCGACAAAATCGGAGACGCCGGCCTGGATGGCCTGGATCACGTTCTCCTTGTCACCACGGCTGGTCACCATGATGAACTGCATGGTCTTCATTTCTTCCTGCTGGCGGCACCAGCTCAGCAGCTCGAGGCCGGACATCTCCGGCATCTCCCAGTCGCACAGGACCAGGTCGAAACGCTCCTTGCTGAGCATGGCCATG
Source organism: Pseudomonas oryziphila (assembly GCF_003940825.1). NCBI lineage: Bacteria > Pseudomonadati > Pseudomonadota > Gammaproteobacteria > Pseudomonadales > Pseudomonadaceae > Pseudomonas > Pseudomonas oryziphila. The sequence continues at coordinate 5,962,862 of NZ_CP034338.1, forward strand.
GCTTTGCGGCCGTTGACCGCATCTTCGATTACCATGCCCGGGAAGGCATTACGCAGGCACTTCTTTACCAGATCGCGGATGAACGGGGCATCGTCCACGACCAGCACATTGACTTTACTCATCGATACTCCTCTTGAATCCCGACTAGCATACCGCCGACTGATGGCCATTTGCCAAAACACGGGTCACGCCGGGACTTCTCTTCACGTTCGCGGCTGCCTGCAGGGTGCTCGACCGCAAACGAAAACGCCCGGCGGATGCCGGGCGTTGTTGCTCGGGAGCAATTCTATTTATCGTCCGGTTCAGCCGGAACATTAGCGATTTCGCCCTCATCGAAGGCCTCGCCCTGCACTTCCGCTTTCATGCGCTTGAGGCCCATGTGACGCACGTCGGTCCCGCGTACCAGGTAGATCACCAGCTCCGAAATGTTGCGCGCGTGGTCGCCGATCCGCTCGAGCGAGCGCAGGGCCCAGATCACGCTGAGCACGCGAGTGATCGAACGCGGATCTTCCATCATGTAGGTGACCAGTTCGCGCAACGCGGTCTTGTACTCGCGGTCGATGGTCTTGTCGTACTGGGCCACCGACAGCGCCAGGTCGGCGTCGAAACGGGCGAAGGCATCCAGTGCGTCACGCACCATGTTGCGCACCTGGTCGCCGATGTGGCGCACCTCGACATAACCCCGTGGCGACACCCCTTCCTCGCACAGCTGGATAGCGCGACGGGCGATCTTGGTGGACTCGTCACCGATGCGCTCCAGGTCGATCACCGACTTGGAAATGCTGATGATCAGACGCAGGTCGGAGGCCGCCGGCTGGCGGCGGGCGAGGATGCGCACGCATTCCTCGTCGATGTTGCGCTCCATCTGGTTGATCTGTTCGTCGACTTCACGCACTTGCTGGGCCAGGCCCGAGTCGGCCTCGATCAGCGCGGTGACGGCGTCGTTGACCTGCTTCTCGACCAGCCCGCCCATGGCCAGGAGGTGGCTGCGCACCTCTTCGAGCTCGGCGTTGAACTGCTGGGAGATGTGATGGGTAAGGCTTTCTTTGTTGATCATGCTGTCGCTCCGCGAAGTTGCTAGCTATAAGCTGCAAGCTTCAAGTGGTTCGTGTCGTTCCCTGGCTCCGCGCTAACCGCTTTATCTTGCAGCTTGCAGCTCAAAGCTTGCAGCTGCGCCAACGGCGCCGTTAGCCGTAGCGACCGGTGATGTAGTCTTCGGTCTGCTTCTTCGCCGGGTTGGTGAACAGGGTGTCGGTATCACCGAATTCGACCAGTTTGCCCATGTACATGAACGCGGTGTAGTCCGAAACACGGGCCGCTTGCTGCATGTTGTGGGTAACGATGACGATGGTGTACTTGGATTTCAGTTCGTAGATCAGCTCTTCGACTTTCAGCGTCGAGATCGGGTCCAGTGCCGAGCACGGCTCGTCGAGCAGCAGCACTTCCGGCTCGACGGCGATGGTACGGGCAATCACCAGACGCTGCTGCTGGCCACCGGACAGGCCCAGCGCCGATTCGTGCAGGCGGTCCTTGACCTCATCCCACAGGGCCGCGCCCTTCAGCGCCCATTCCACGGCTTCGTCGAGGGTGCGCTTCTTGTTGATGCCCTGGATGCGCAGGCCGTAGACCACGTTCTCGTAGATGGTCTTGGGGAAGGGGTTGGGCTTCTGGAACACCATGCCCACGCGGCGGCGCAGCTCGGCCACGTCCTCGCCCTTGCGGTAGATGTTGTTGCCGTACAGGTTGATGGCGCCCTCAACGCGGCAGCCGTCAACCAGGTCGTTCATGCGGTTGAAGGTGCGCAGCAGGGTCGATTTGCCGCAGCCGGACGGGCCGATGAAGGCGGTCACGCGCTGCTTGGGGATATTCATGCTGACGTCGAACAGCGCCTGCTTGTCGCCGTAGAACAGGGACAGGCCGGGCACTTCGATGGCCACGGTCTCTTCAGCCAGGCGCAGGCTCTGCTTGTCGCGGCCCAGGGCCGACATGTCGATACCGTGGGTATGAGCTTCGTGTTGCATGTTCTTACTCCATTTGAAGCTGCAAGCTTCAAGCTGCTAGCTGCAAGTTTGGACAGAGCGGCAATCTGCTTGGAGCTTGCCGCTTGTGGCTTAAAGCTGAACTCAGCTGTCGAGGGCCTTGTACTTCTCGCGCAGGTGGTTACGCATCCACACCGCCGAGAGGTTGAGGGTGGCGATCACCAGCACCAGCAGCAACGCGGTGGCATACACCAGCGGCCGCGCGGCCTCGACGTTGGGGCTCTGGAAGCCGACGTCGTAGATGTGGAAGCCCAGGTGCATGATCTTCTGGTCCAGGTGCAGGTACGGGTAGTTGCCGTCCACCGGCAGCGATGGTGCCAGCTTCACCACACCCACCAGCATCAGCGGGGCCACTTCACCGGCGGCGCGGGCCACGGCGAGGATCATGCCGGTCATCATGGCCGGGCTGGCCATCGGCAGGACGATCTTCCACAGGGTCTCGGCCTTGGTCGCACCCAGGGCCAGCGAGCCCTCACGCACGGTGCGTGGGATGCGCGCCAGGCCTTCCTCGGTGGCCACGATCACCACCGGCACCGCCAGCAGCGCCAGGGTCAGCGAAGCCCACAGCAGGCCAGGCGTACCCAGGGTAGGCGCCGGCAGCGACTCGGGGAAGAACAGGCGGTCGATCGAGCCGCCCAGCACATAGACGAAGAAGCCCAGGCCGAACACACCGTAAACGATCGCCGGTACACCGGCCAGGTTGTTCACGGCGATGCGGATCAAGCGGGTCACCGGGCCCTGCTTGGCGTACTCGCGCAGGTAGACTGCGGCCAGAACGCCGAACGGGGTGACGATCACGGCCATGATCAGGGTCATCATCACGGTGCCGAAGATGGCCGGGAAGATACCGCCTTCGGTGTTGGCCTCACGCGGGTCATCACTGAGGAACTCCCACACCTTGGCGAAGTAGGCGCCCATCTTGGTCAGGCCAGACATGGCGTTCGGCTGGATCGCGTGGACCACCTTGCTCAGGTTGATCTCCACTTCGCGGCCGTTGCCGTCGCGGGCCACCAGGCTGTCGCGGGCGAAGGCCTGGTGCAGGCCGCTCAGGCGCTCTTCGATGGCCTTGTAGCGGTTGTTCAGCTCGGCGCGCTCGGCGTCCATGTCGGCCTGGGCGGCGGCATCGAGCTTGCCGTCCAGTTCCAGCTTGCGGCCATGCAGGCGCAGGCGCTCCAGGCCATGGTTGATGGCGCCGATGTCTTTCTTCTCGAGCTTCACCAGTTGGTCGTTGAGTTCGCTGGCGCGCTTGAGGCGGGCCTGCAGCTCGTTCCAGGCCTCGGGGCCCTGGGCAACCACCCGCCCTTCTTCCTTGACGCTGACCAGGTAGCCGTAGAAGTTGCCCCACTCGCGGCGCTCCAGGGCGATCAGCTCGGCGGGCTTCTGTTGGTCCACCAGCCACTCGCCGACCACCCAGGTGAAGTCGCTGCCGTTGAGGTCGCGGTTACCGATCTTGATCAGCTCGCGGGTCATGAACTCCGGGCCCTGGTCGGGCACCGGCAGGCCGGCACCCTTGAGGCGTTCGCGCGGTACTTCTTCCTTCTGTACCACTTCACCGATGATCACGTGGTCAGCCTGGCCAGGCACCTTGTAGGTGGCCTGAACCAGGTCGGCCGGCCAGAAGTGGCCCAAACCACGCACGGCGATCACGGCCAGCAGGCCGACGGTCATGATGACCGCCATGGCTACCGCGCCACCGCTGATCCAGACGCCGGGGGCGCCGCTCTTGAACCAGCCTTTGAGGGAATCCTTTTTCACGGATCTCTACCTTTCTATCAAAGCGACGAGTATTTCTTGCGCAGGCGCTGGCGAATCAGCTCGGCCAAGGTGTTCATGATGAACGTGAACATCAGCAGCACGAGGGCGGCGAGGAACAGCACACGATAGTGGCTGCCACCGACTTCCGATTCCGGCATTTCCACGGCCACGTTGGCGGCCAGGGTGCGCATGCCCTCGAACAGGTTCATTTCCATCACCGGGGTGTTGCCGGTGGCCATGAGCACGATCATGGTCTCGCCCACCGCACGGCCCATGCCGATCATCAGCGCCGAGAAGATACCCGGGCTGGCGGTGAGGATGACCACGCGGGTCAGGGTCTGCCATGGCGTGGCGCCCAGGGCCAGCGAGCCCAGGGTGAGGCTGCGCGGCACGCTGAACACGGCGTCTTCGGCGATGGAGTAGATGTTCGGGATGACCGCAAAGCCCATGGCGATACCGACTACCAGGGCGTTGCGCTGGTCGTAGGTGATGCCCAGGTCGTTGCTGATCCACAGGCGCATGTCGCCACCGAAGAACCAGCTTTCCATGAACGGGCTCATGTACAGCGCGAACCAGCCGATCGCCAGGATCACCGGGATCAGGATCGCCGCTTCCCAGCCATCCGGGATACGCAGGCGGATCGACTCCGGCAGGCGGCTCCAGGCAAAACCTGCGACCAGGATGCCCACCGGCAGGATCAGCAGCAGGCTGAACACGCCCGGCAGGTGGCCTTCAAGGTACGGCGCGAGGAACAGGCCGGCGAAGAAGCCGAGGATCACCGTCGGCATCGCTTCCATCAGCTCGATCACCGGCTTGACCTTGCGGCGCATGCCCGGGGCCATGAAGTAGGCGGTGTAGATGGCAGCGGCGATGGCCAGCGGGGCAGCCAGGATCATCGCGTAGAACGCGGCCTTGAGCGTACCGAAGGTCAGCGGCGACAGGCTCAGCTTGGGTTCGAAGTCGGTGTTCGAGGCGGTCGACTGCCAGACGTATTTAGGCTCGTCGTAGTTCTCGTACCAGACCTTGCCCCACAGCGCGCTGAAGGAAATCTCCGGGTGCGGGTTGCGCAGGCTCAGTGGCAGCAGCTTGCCGCCTTCTTCGATGATGATGCGGTTGGCGCGCGGCGACAGGGCCAGGATGCCCGCGCCTTCGGCGACCGGCTCGACCAGCAGGGTACGGTGCGCGGTGCTGTGGAACACGCCCAGCTTGCCGGCGCTGTCGAGGGCGATGAAGCCCTTGCGGCGCTCTTCGGCGTCGATCTGCACCACCGGGGCGTTGCCCAGCTGGAAGCTGCGGATCAGTTTCAGGCGCGACTCGCCATCCGGGTCGCGGGCCATGAACCACTGGCTCAGGCCGCCCTTGGAGTCACCGAAGATCAGCGAGATGCCGCCGACCAGTTGGCCGCTGGCGGTGATTTCGGCGTTGCCGTCCTCGAGCAGCTTGTAGCGGCCGTTGAGGCTCTTCTCGCGCAGGCTGAAGACGTCGGCGGTGGCACGGCCGTTGACCACGTACAGCCACTGCTGACGCGGGTCGATGAAGATGTTCTTCACCGTCTCGGTCATTTGCGGCAGCTCGATGCGGTTCTGCTCGACAGTGACCTCGTCGGTCATCATGTTCTCGGTGCGCGACAGTTCGATCACCTGCAGGTGTGCACCGGTGGAGCCGGCCAGCAAAAGGGTGTCGCCATTGACGTTGACGCTTACGTGTTCCAGCGCGCGGCCCTGGTCATCCAGGGTGAACAGGTCCTGACCATAGGGGTAGTCGATGCCCGCCTCGATGGTCTTCTTGTTGTCCGGATAGGTGATCTTGTAGGTGTGGTGGAACACCAGCGCCTGGCCGTTGGACAGGCCCAGCACCACCAGCGGGCTGCCCGGCTGATCGGTGCTGATCGAGCTGACCTGGGTGCCAGCGGGCACTGGCAGGTCGACGCGTTTGAGTTCGTTACCGGTCTTGGTATCGAAGAACAGGGCCTGGCCCTTGTCGGAAACGCGCATGCCCACGAGGTTCTGTTCCTCGAGGGCGATCATCAGCGGCTTGCCGGCATCCTGCTGCAGCCAGGTCGGCTCCAGCGCTTTCTTGCTGGTCAGCGTGGCGCCCTGGAACAGCGGCAGCACCACGTAGGCCAGATAGAAGAAGATCAGGGTAATGGCAGCCAGCACGGCCAGCCCGCCCACCAGGACGTACCAGCGGGTCAGGCGGTCCTTGAGGGCGCGCATGCGGCGCTTGCGTTGCAGCTCGGGCGTATTGAAATCAATGCGCACCGGCGGGGAATTTTGGGTCATGGTGGAGTTGGCCAGATCATTCATGCGCACACCCTAGCGGTCCCGTATGACAAAAACATGACAATGCAGTGACGCAAGAAAGCCCGCCGCGCAGGAACCCTGGCTTCGGACTGAGAGATTCGTGGACAAGGCCGGGCATCAGCACCGGCCTCATCCTCAGTTACTTACTTCTTTGCGACGTTACCGGCGTGGGACAGGCCCAGATCAGCCAGGGTCTTGTCGACCACTTTGGCCGGCAGCGGGATGTAGCCATCCTTCACCACGACCTGCTGGCCAGCCTGCGACAGCACCAGCTTGACGAACTCGGCTTCCAGCGGGGCCAGAGGCTTGTTCGGGGCCTTGTTGACGTAGACGTAGAGGAAGCGCGACAGCGGGTACGAACCGTTCAGGGCGTTGGCTTCGTTGTCTTCGATGAACTCGCCGCCTTCCTTCTTGGCCAGGGCCACGGTCTTCACGCTGGCGGTCTTGTAGCCGATGCCCGAGTAGCCGATGCCGTTCAGCGAGGAGCTGATCGACTGCACGACCGAAGCCGAGCCAGGCTGTTCGTTGACGTTAGGCTTGAAGTCGCCTTTGCACAGGGCTTCTTCCTTGAAGTAGCCGTAGGTGCCCGATACCGAGTTACGGCCGAACAGCTGGATTGGCTTGTTGGCCAGGTCGCCGGTCACACCGATGTCACCCCAGGTCTTCACGTCAGCCTTGCCGCCGCACAGGCGGGTAGACGAGAAGATGGCGTCGACCTGAGCCATGGTCAGGCCCTTGATCGGGTTGTCCTTGTGCACGAATACGGCCAGGGCGTCGACGGCAACCGGGATGGCGGTTGGCTTGTAGCCGTACTTCTGCTCGAAGGCCTGCAGCTCGACGTCCTTCATCTTGCGGCTCATCGGGCCCAGGTTGGCGGTGCCTTCGGTCAGCGCGGGTGGCGCGGTGGAGGAGCCGGCGGCCTGGATCTGGATGTTTACGTTCGGATATTCCTTCTTGTAAGCCTCGGCCCACAGGGTCATCAGGTTGGCGAGGGTGTCCGAACCGACGCTGGAGAGGTTACCCGATACACCGGTGGTCTTGGTGTAGGTCGGGATGGCTGGGTCGACAGCGGCGACCGCATTGGCGGTGGCAACGCCAGCGGCGGCAAAGGTCAGGGCCGCCATCAAACGCTTCAGTTTCATGCCTTGCTCCTAGCAGGAATATCGTAGGGGTTGTGATGGAACGGGCCCAAGTATCTGCAGGCCGCATGAACACGATATGACTCCAATATGACAATTGGATGAAAGGCCATCACCGGTTGCCCGGGATGGCCTTTCAAGATGTTTCAAGAAGGGTTCGAGCAGGTCCGTCCTCTTCGCGGGTAAACCCGCTCCCACAAGGCTTGCGCCCTGCCAGTGGGAGCGGGCTTACCCGCGAAGAGGCCAGCAGTGCCAGCCGCTTAGCGCTTGTTGGCGAGCAAGTAGAGACCCACGGCCAGACCAACGGCACACAGGCACGCCACGTAGTAAGCCGGTGCCATCGGGCTGAACTTGAGCAGCGCGGTCACCACCATCGGCGTCAAACCGCCGAAGATGGCGTAGGCCAGGTTGTAGGAGAACGACAGCCCACTGAAGCGCACCACCGGCGGGAACGCCTTGACCATCACGTACGGCACGGCGCCAACGATACCCACGCACAGCCCGGTCAAGGCATACAGCGGAAACAACAGGTCCGGGCGGGTCGGCAGGCTGTGGTAGAAGGCCCAGGACGAGGCCAGCAGCGCCAGGCTGCCGATCACGAACACGCGCCCGGCGCCGAAACGGTCGGCCAGGCTACCGGCGGCGACACAGCCCAGGCTGAGCAGCACGATGGCCAGGCTGTTGGCCTTGAGCGAATCGGTGGGGCTGACGTGGTAGAGGCTCTGCAGCAGGGCCGGGGTCATCAGGATGATCACCACGATGCCGGCCGACAGCAGCCAGGTGAGCAGCATCGACAGGATGATCGCGCCGCGGTGGTCGCGCAGCACCGCGCGCAGTGGCAGCTCCTCGGCCAGGGCCTTGCGCGCCTGCATCTCGGCGAACACCGGGGTTTCATGCAGCCAGCGGCGCAGGTAGACCGCGAAGAAGCCGAACACCCCACCCAGCAGGAACGGGATGCGCCAGGCGTAGTCCGCCACTTCTTCCGGGCTGTAGATCGTGTTGATCAGCGTCGCCACCAGCGAGCCAAGCAGGATGCCCGAGGTCAGGCCAGCCGTCAGGGTGCCGCAGGCATAGCCGGTGTTGCGCGCCGGCACGTGCTCGGAGACGAATACCCAGGCACCCGGCACTTCACCACCGATGGCCGCACCTTGGATGACACGCATCAACAGCAGCAGGATCGGTGCCCACAGGCCGATCTGTGCATAAGTTGGCAGCAGGCCCATGATCAGGGTCGGCAGCGCCATCATGAAGATGCTCAGGGTGAACATCTTCTTGCGCCCGAGCAGGTCACCGAAGTGGGCCATGACGATGCCACCCAGCGGCCGTGCCAGGTAGCCGGCGGCGAAGATGCCGAAGGTTTGCATCAGGCGCAACCATTCGGGCATGTCGGCGGGGAAGAACAGCTTGCCCACCACCGTGGCGAAGAACACGAAGATGATGAAGTCGTAGAACTCCAGGGCACCACCGAGGGCGGACAGAGAGAGGGTCTTGTAGTCGCTGCGGGTCAGCGGCCTGGAAGGCTGCTCGATACTGCTCGGCACGGAGGTCATCGCTGCTTGTTCTCTTGTAGTGTGCAGGCCGCTTGGCATGCGGCTTCTGGATTGGCTGGCGGGTGAAGATAACAAATTGCCGAGCAGCGCTCATAGCGGTACAAAATCCGTACAGATATTCATGAATGTGACGTCGTCGCTGGCTGTAAGGGTCTATATACTGCCCGCTCGTAGGAAAAGGTTGATTCTGGTGCGGGATGTTGTGCGAAAACGTCGGTCTCTATTGTCAGACTGTTTCGCAGAGTCTCCCCTTTGGCCGCCCCCGAAGCGAAATCAGCGTAGTATGCGAGCAGCTGAATCGTTTTTACGGCGTCCTTCACTGCGCCACCCACGAAGCGTCACGGGTCAGAGGCCCCACGGCATGATTGAGCTCGAACAAGAAGATCCTATCCCGCAGGGCGATCTGGCCTTGCAGATCACCGCGCTGCCGCGCGAAACCAACGGTTTTGGCGACATCTTCGGCGGCTGGCTGGTCGCGCAGATGGACCTGGCCGGTACCGCCATGGCCAGCCGCGTTGCCGGTGGCCGCGTGGCCACGGTGGCCATCGACCGCATGGCCTTCCTGGTGCCGGTGGCCGTGGGCGCGCAGCTCTCCTTTTATACCCAGACCCTGGAAATCGGCCGCAGCTCGATCCAGATGATGGTCGAAGTGTGGAGCGACGATCCGTTGTCCAGCGAATGGCGCAAGGTCACCGAAGCGGTGTTCGTGTTCGTCGCCATCGACGGCAGCGGTCGCACCCGCTCGGTGCCTCGTCGCTGAGCCAGGCGAGCGGTAAACTCATTGCAGGCTAACGGGTCCAACGGCCCGACAGGCATTCAATGAGACGAGCGCAATGGCTACCTATCAGGTCGACACCGAGCAACACGGCGAACTCAACTGCTGGCGCATCACCAGCGACCGTGCAGAACTTCTGATCGCCCAGCAGGGCGCGCAGGTCCTCAGCTACCAGCGCATCGGCGAGCCGCCTCTGCTGTGGCTGAGCGACCAGGCCATCTTCCGTCAGGGCAAGTCAGTGCGTGCCGGGGTACCGGTGTGCTGGCCCTGGTTCGGCAATCTGCAGCGCAACCCGCAATCGGTCCAGGACATGTTCCAGGGCGAACAGGCACCGGCCCACGGCTTGGCCCGTGGCCGCGACTGGCAGTTGCTCGGCATGGAAGAGTCCGGCAACAACCTGCTTATCGAATTCACCCTGCCCGAAGCCCAGGGCGAACTGCCAGGCTGGCCCCATGACGTCGAGCTCAAACTGCGGGTGGAGCTGGGCGATCAGTTGCAACTGACCCTCACCAGCTACAACCTCGGCAATACCAACCTCACCCTCAGCCAGGCCCTGCACAGTTACTTCGCCGTGAGCGATGTGCGCCAGGTGCAGGTGGAAGGCGTCGATGGCCTGGGCTATATCGAAACCCTGGCCGACTGGGAGCAGCGCCAGCAGCAGGGCAACCTGGCGTTCACCGGCGAGACCGACCGCATCTACCTGAATGCACCCCAACAGCTGGCCATCGTCGACCAGCACTGGAACCGGCGCATCACCCTGCAGGCCAGCGGTTCACGCAGTGCGGTGATCTGGAACCCTTGGACCGACCGCGCCCAGGAGCTGCCGGACATGGCCGACGATGGCTGGCAGCGCATGCTGTGCATCGAGACGGCGAATGTGTGGGATGACGTGGTGGAGCTCAAGCCTGGGGCGAGTCATTCGCTGAGCGTAGTGATCGGTAGCGAAGCGCTCTGATCTGAAATTTTCAAAGTCAGTGCCGGCCTCTTCGCGGGTAAATCGCAGCGGCGAACCGCCGCTCCCACAGGTTATGCGGCGGCCTGTGGGAGCGGGTTTACCCGCGAAGAGGCCGGCCCAGGCAAGTCAAAGATCGGCATCCTCCACCACCCTCACCTTACCGGCATCCAGCGCATAGGCCGCATCGGCCAGGTCATTGCTGACCTTCTCCACCTTCAACTGTCCAGTCACCCACAGCGGTGTGTAGATATCGTCGATTTTCAACCCTTTCGGATACCGCACCAACACCAGCTGGTTCGGCGGCGGCGGCGGCACATGGATGCAGGCGCCGGGGTACGGCACCAGGAAGAACAAGGTGCTGTTGCCCTTGGCATCGCTCTCCAGCGGCACCGGATAGCCGCCCAGGCGGATCTGCTTGCCGTTCATGGCGGCCACGGTCTTGGTCGAGTACATCACCGCCGGCAGGCCCTTGCTCTGCTTCAGGCCACCCTTGGCAGTGAACACGCCCTGGGCTTCGGGGGAGTTGTGGTCGATCTCGGGCATCTGCTCGAGGGCCTTCTGGTCCGACTTGGGCATCAGCTCCAGCCAGTCGGTCTCGGGCAATTCGGCATGGGCCAGGGTGCTGGCAAGCAGCAGGGGGATGAGGAAAAACGCACGCATGGAAATGCTCGGCAACTCAGGTTTGAATTGCCGAGCATTCTAGCCTGTGTTCAGTTCTTCTTGATGAAGCCGTAGATCACCAGAAGGATGATGGCGCCGACCAGGGCCCCGAAGAAGCCCGCGGCCTGCCCGGCCTGGTAGATGCCCAGGGCTTGCCCGCCATAGGTGGCGGCCAGGGAACCGGCGATGCCGAGGAGGATGGTCATGATCCAGCCCATGCTGTCGTCCCCAGGTTTCAGGAAGCGCGCCAGCAGGCCGACGATCAGGCCGATGAAGATGGTTCCAATGATGCCCATGGCAATCCCTCTAAGGTGAAAGTGGAACAAGCCAAAGCCTAGTCAGCGCTTTGGCTTGTTGCCATCTCAGAGGGTCGGTTGCCTCAGGAAGTTCGCTCAGCCAGCGATCAATGCCTCTACTTCGGCGATCTTGGCCTTGAGCGTGGCCATGTCGGCGCAACGCAGGGTGGCGTGGCCGACCTTGCGCCCGACCTTGAAGGCCTTGCCGTAGTGGTGCAGGTGGCAATCGTCGATGGCGACAACCTTGTCCACTGCCGGCACTTCGCCGATGAAGTTGAGCATGGCGCTCTCACCGACCTTGGCGGTCGAGCCCAGCGGCAGGCCGGCAACGGCACGCAGGTGGTTCTCGAACTGGCTGCACTCGGCGCCTTCGATGGTCCAGTGCCCGGAGTTGTGCACGCGCGGGGCGATTTCGTTGGCCTTCAGGCCACCGTCGACCTCGAAGAACTCGAAGGCCATCACGCCGACGTAGTCCAGCTGCTTGAGCACGCGGCCGACGTAGTCTTCGGCCAAGGCTTGCAGCGGGTGCGCGTCGCTGGCCACCGACAGCTTCAGGATGCCGCTGTCGTGGGTGTTGTGCACCAGCGGGTAGAAGCGGGTTTCGCCATCACGGGCGCGCACGGCCACCAGCGACACTTCGCCGGTGAACGGCACGAAGCCTTCCAGCAGGCACGGCACGCTGCCCAGCTCGGCGAAGGTGTCGATTACGTCTTCGGGTTTACGCAGGACCTTCTGGCCCTTGCCGTCATAACCCAGGGTACGGGTCTTGAGCACGGCCGGCAGGCCGATGCTGGCCACGGCGGCGTCGAGGTCGGCTTGCGAGAGGATGTCGGCGAAGGCTGGGGTGGGGATCCCCAGGTCACGGAACATGCTCTTCTCGAACAGGCGGTCACGGGCGATGCGCAGGGCTTCGGCGCTCGGGTACACCGGCACGAACTGCGACAGGAAGGCGACGGTTTCCGCCGGCACGCTTTCGAACTCGAAGGTCACCAGGTCGACTTCGTCGGCCAGCTGGCGCAGGTGGTCCTGGTCGCCGTAGTCGGCGCGCAGGTGCTCGCCCAAGGGGGCGGCGCAGGCGTCCGGGGCCGGGTCGAGGAAAGCGAAGTTCATGCCCAGCGGGGTGCCCGCCAGGGCCAGCATGCGGCCCAGCTGGCCGCCACCGATTACACCGATCTTCATATCGTCAGCCTCAAGCCTGGCGCGGGTCTGGATTGTCCAGCACGGTGTCGGTCTGCTCCGTGCGGAACTGCTTGAGCGCCGCGTGGAACTGCGGGTGCTTGGCACCGAGGATGCTCGCCGACAGCAGGGCCGCGTTGATCGCGCCGGCCTTGCCGATGGCCAGGGTGGCCACCGGGATACCGGCCGGCATCTGCACGATCGACAGCAGCGAATCGACGCCCGAGAGCATCGACGACTGCACCGGCACGCCCAGCACCGGCAGATGAGTCTTGGCGGCGCACATGCCCGGCAGGTGGGCGGCGCCACCGGCACCGGCGATGATCACCTCGATGCCACGGCCTTCGGCCTCATCGGCATACTGGAACAGCAGATCCGGGGTGCGGTGGGCGGAAACCACCTTCACTTCGTAGGGAATGCCGAGTTTTTCCAGCATATCGGCGGTGTGGCTAAGGGTGGACCAATCGGACTTGGAGCCCATGATCACGCCAACCAGTGCACTCATCGTCGAGCCTCTTCGCTTGTGCGCCCGCAGGCGCGTCAAAAAACAACAAGCCACGCGGGACGACCGGCGTGGCTTGTTTGCTGATCTGGACCGGAGCTATCCGGTCGAAAGGCCGCGCAGTATAACGTAACGCAGGCCCATCACGGCACCCCCGGCGACCAACTGTCGCCCTTATTTTTCGGGGCTTTGGCTGACTTTCGGGTCAACTGAACCGCCTTCCAGCTTGCGCCATAGCAAACGCACGTTGGCCTTGCGCACCAGGGCACAGCGATAGAGGCGGATTTCCAGCGGTACATGCCACTGGCTGGCGCCACAGACCACCAGCTCGCCACGCTCCAGCTCGCCGCGCATGGACAATTTGGGCACCCAGGCGATGCCCATGCCTTCCAGCGCCATGCTTTTGAGACTGTCGGCCATGGCCGTTTCATACACCGTGGTATAGCGCAGGTTGCGTTGGCGCAGCAGCAGGTTGACCGAGCGGCCGAGGAAAGCACCGGCGCTGTAGGCCAACAACGGCACGCTGCCCTCGCCTTCCAGGTCGAACAACGGCTTGCCATCGGGGCCCACCGCACACACCGGGAGCATTTCGGTGTTGCCCATGTGCAATGAAGGGAAGATTTCGGCGTCCATCTGCAGCGCGGCGTCCGGGTCGTAGAACGCCAGCATCAAATCGCAGCCGCCCTCGCGCAATGCATGCACCGCATCACCCACGTTGGTGGCCACCAGACGGGTGGCGATGTTCAAACCGTCGTTGCGCAACTGGGCTACCCAACGCGGGAAAAACCCCGAAGCCAGCGAGTGCGCCGCCGCCACCTGGATCACCTCGCCCTGCCCGCCTTCAAGATGATGCAAATGCCGAAGAACTTCGCTCAACTGGTCGACAACAGTACGCGCGGTGACGAGAAACAGCTGCCCGGCCTCGGTCAGTTCGATGGGGGTGCGGGAACGATTCACCAAGGTCAGCCCCAAGGCCGCTTCCAGGCTGCGGATGCGCCGGCTGAAAGCTGGCTGGGTGACGAAGCGGCGCTCGGCCGCTTGCGAGAAACTGCGGGTTGAGGCCAGGGCACTGAAGTCCTCCAGCCATTTGCTTTCGAGGTTCATCGACTACTCCGCAACGCGTGCACCAAAATGGAACACGCTCGATTGTCAATCGGCGTCACATCAAACCGTATGCCGTTTGTGCATAGGTTAGCGTGCAACAGCATTGGCCGCCAAATCTGCCCAGCCCTAGCATTGGCGGCATTCCGGCAGGTGCCGGGTCAAAATCGAGATGATATCCATCATGTCCTCCGCTGCATCGTTCCGCGTCGAAAAAGATCTGCTTGGTACCCTTGAAGTCCCTGCCGATGCCTACTACGGCATCCAGACTCTGCGCGCTGCCAACAACTTCCACCTCTCCGGTGTTCCGCTGTCCCACTACCCGAAACTGGTAGTCGGCCTGGCGATGGTCAAGCAGGCAGCTGCTGACGCCAACCGTGAGCTGGGGCACCTGAGCGATGCCAAGCACGCCGCGATCAGCGCAGCCTGCGCACGACTGATCAAGGGCGACTACCACGAGCAGTTCGTGGTGGACATGATTCAAGGCGGTGCTGGTACTTCCACCAACATGAACGCCAACGAAGTCATCGCCAACATCGCGCTGGAGGCCATGGGCCACCAGAAGGGTGAGTACCAGTACCTGCACCCGAACAACGATGTGAACATGGCGCAGTCGACCAACGACGCCTACCCGACCGCGATCCGTCTGGGTCTGCTGCTGGGCCACGACGCCCTGCTGGCCAGCCTCGACAGCCTGATCCAGGCCTTCGCTGCCAAAGGTAAAGAATTCGACCACGTACTGAAGATGGGCCGCACCCAGCTGCAGGACGCCGTGCCTATGACCCTGGGCCAGGAATTCCGCGCCTTCGCCACCACCATGACCGAAGACCTGCAGCGCCTGCGCTCGCTGGCTCCGGAACTGCTGACCGAAATCAACCTGGGCGGTACCGCCATCGGTACCGGCATCAACGCCGACCCGGGCTACCAGGCCCTGGCCGTACAGCGCCTGGCAACCATCAGCGGCCAGCCGCTGGTTCCGGCTGCCGACCTGATCGAAGCCACCTCCGACATGGGCGCCTTCGTGCTGTTCTCCGGCATGCTCAAGCGCACCGCGGTCAAGCTGTCGAAGATCTGCAACGACCTGCGCCTGCTGTCCAGCGGCCCACGCACCGGCATCAACGAGATCAACCTGCCGGCGCGCCAGCCAGGCAGCTCGATCATGCCAGGCAAGGTCAACCCGGTTATCCCGGAAGCCGTCAACCAAGTCGCCTTCGCCATCATGGGCAACGACCTGGCCCTGACCGTTGCTGCCGAAGGTGGCCAGCTGCAGCTGAACGTGATGGAGCCGCTGATCGCCTACAAGATCTTCGACTCGATCCGCCTGCTGCAACGCGCCATGGACATGCTGCGCGAGCACTGCGTCGTCGGCATCACCGCCAACGAACAGCGCTGCCGTGAACTGGTCGAGCACTCGATCGGCCTGGTCACCGCCCTGAACCCTTACATCGGCTACGAAAACGCCACCCGTATCGCCCGCGTTGCCCTGGAAACCGGCCGCGGCGTACTGGAACTGGTGCGCGAAGAGAAGCTGCTGGACGAAGCGATGCTCAACGACATCCTGCGTCCGGAAAACATGATCGCTCCACGTCTGGTTCCGCTGAAGGCGTAACCCGACCGTAGCAAACAGTCTCACCAGGTCGAGGGACTAGACACCTCTCAACCTTTCAAGGGCCCGAGCGCACGCATCGGGCCCTTTTTTTATGCGAGTTTCACCCCCTTTGTGGGAGCGGCTTCAGCCGCGAAGCAGGCGACGCAGTACATGGCACCGGCTGCGCCGGTGTTCGCGGCTAAAGCCGCTCCCACAGTGGGCAACACTCTCCGGCACACAACTTGCTCCATAATGCCCCTCAGCCCCACGGGACACCGAGCATGCTGCATAGCCACCTCACCACCCTCAATGCCGTTTCGCTGATCCTCCAGGTGTTCCAGGAACAAGACGTGGACGCGCAGCTGCTGCTTGCCGGCAGCGGCATTGGCCTGGCAGACCTTGAGCACCCGGACGCGCGCATCACCACCCAGCAAGAACTGCAGGTGTGCGCCAACGCCCTGGCCCGGCGCGAGGACATCGGCCTGGAACTGGGCCGGCGCATGCATGTGTCGTGCTACGGCATGCTCGGTTACGCGCTGCTCTCCAGTGCCACTTTGGGTGACGCCCTGCGCCTGGCGCTGAGCTTTCCGGCACTGCTGGGAACAGTATTCCAGTTGCGCCTGGTGGATGATGGCCAGCGTGTCTGGCTCAGCGCCAGCGACCACTACGACGCGCCAGGGCTGGCTGCCTTCAATGCCGAGTTCTGCCTGGTGTCGCTGAAAGTGATCTGCGACGACCTGCTCGGCCGCCCGCTGCCCTTGCTGGCGGCACGCTTCGAACACCCCCGCCCCGGTTACCACGCGCTCTACGCCGGTGCATTCGCCTGCCCGCAGGGTTTCGATGCGGGCGACAACGCCTTCGCCTTCGAACGCCGCTGGCTGGACATGCCACTGCCGCTGGCCGACCCGATCACCCACAAGGCGATGAGCGAGCGCTGCCGGCGTTTGAACCTGGAATTCACCGGGCGCCAGGCCTGGCTGGGGCGGATTCGCCAGCTGCTGCTCCAGCAGCTGGATGCGGCGCCCGGGCTGGAGGGCCTGGCGCGGCAGATGAACTGTTCGTCGCGCACCTTGCGCCGGCACTTGCAGGCGCTGGGCAGCAGTTATCAACAGCTGCTCGACGAGCTGCGCTTCGAGCGGGCCAAGCAATTGCTGGCCGAGGACCAGATGCCGATCTATCGGATTGCCGAAACGTTGGGGTTCAGTGAGACCGCGAGTTTCAGGCATGCCTTCCAGCGTTGGAGCGGCGTGGCGCCGAGCCATTTTCGCGGTTGACCTGTACTGGCCTCTTCGCGGGTAAACCCGCTCCCACATGGACCGCGCTAACCTCGAGGCAAGCATCGTACCTGTGGGAGCTGGCTTGCCAGCGATGAGGCCAGCACTGACAACATAAGACAGTTGCTCCCACAGGATCACCGCAGGTCTCGAGGCCTGCATCACCCTGTGGGAGCGGGTTTACCCGCGAAAGGGCCGGGTCAGGATGACTTGGCCACATTGATCCCCTTTTGGCCGTTTGCAACGTCCCCCGGTCTGCCGGCCGCCCACCAGAATGGGCCCACGCCAGTGATTACCCGGAGAACAACAAATGCTGACGATCTATTCCGATGACCATCGCCTGCACCACGGCCGCTGCGAGCTGATCGACGGCAAGCTGATGCCCTGCTTCGAGATGCCCTCGCGCGCCGACCATGTGCTGGAGCAGGTGAAAAAGCGCAACCTTGGCGACGTCCAGGGCCCGACCGACTTCGGCCGCGCCCCGCTGCAGCGCATCCACAGCGCCGACTACCTGAATTTCTTCGAAGGCGCCTGGGCACGCTGGGCCGCGCTCGGCCACGACGGCGACCTGCTGCCCTTCACCTGGCCGGCACGCACCCTGCGCCAGGTCAAACCCACCGGCCTGCATGGCGAGCTCGGTTACTACAGCTTCGACGCCGGCGCACCGATCACCGCCGGTACCTGGCAGGCCGCCTACAGCGCCGCGCAAGTCGCGCTCACCGCCCAGGCGGCGATCCAGCAAGGCGCCCACTCGGCCTTCGCCCTGTGCCGCCCACCAGGGCACCACGCCGCCGCCGAAGTGATGGGAGGCTATTGCTACCTGAACAACGCCGCCATCGCCGCCCAGGCCTTCCTCGACCAGGGCCGGCGCAAAGTGGCCATCCTCGATGTCGACTACCACCACGGCAACGGCACCCAGGACATCTTCTACCAGCGCAACGACGTGTTCTTCGCCTCGATCCACGGCGACCCGCAGGACGAGTTCCCGTTCTTCCTCGGCTATGCCGACGAGACCGGCGAAGGTGCAGGCGTTGGCTGCAACATCAATTACCCACTGCCCGCCGGCAGCGACTGGGCGGCCTGGAGCGCCGCGCTGGAAGCGGCCTGCCAGCGCATCGCCGAGTACGACGCCGACGTACTGGTGATCTCCCTTGGCGTGGACACCTTCAAGGACGACCCGATCTCGCAGTTCAAGCTGGACAGCCCGGACTACCTGGAAATGGGCAAACGCATCGGCCAACTCGGCAAGCCGACCCTGTTCGTGATGGAAGGTGGCTACGCTGTGGAGGAAATCGGCATCAACGCGGTCAATGTGCTGGAAGGCTTCCAGCGCGCCCAGCCAGGAGCCTGAACATGGTCCGACTCAAGCGTCTGCTCGCCCCACTCATCGCCGCCAGCCTGTTCACCGGCGCCCTGCAGGCCAACGCCGCGCCGGGCACCCTGCGGGTGTACAACTGGTTCGACTACATCACCCCGCAAACCCTCGTCGATTTCCAGAAGGACAGCGGGGTCAAGCTGATCTACGACATCTTCGACACCAACGAGGCGCTGGAAGCCAAGCTGCTGACCGGCAACTCCGGCTATGACGTGGTGGTGCCGTCCAACGTGTTCCTTGCCAAGCAGATCGAGGCCGGGGTGTTCCAACCCCTGGACCGCAGCAAGCTGCCCAACTGGCAGCACCTGGACCCGGCGCTGATGAAGCTGATCGAAGCCAACGACCCGGGCAACAAATTCGCCGTGCCTTACATGTACGGCACCGTGCTGATCGGTTTCAACCCGGCCAAGGTCAAGGCGGTACTCGGTGACAACGCGCCGGTGGACAGCTGGGACCTGATCTTCAAGGAAGAGAACATCGCCAAGCTCAAACAGTGCGGCGTGGCGCTGCTCGACTCGCCGTCGGAGATTATGCCGTTGGCGCTGTCGTACCTGGGCCTGGACCCCAACAGCGGCAAGCCAGCGGACTACCAGAAGGCCCAGGACCTGCTGCTGAAGATCCGCCCGCACGTGACCTATTTCCACTCCTCCAAGTACATGGCCGACATCGCCAATGGCGACATCTGCGTGGCGGTGGGCTATTCCGGCAGCTTCTCCCAGGCTGCCAACCGTGCGCGCGAAGCCAAGAACGGCGTGGTGGTGGACATGCGCCTGCCGAAGGAAGGCGCACCGATCTGGTTCGACATGCTGGCGATCCCGAAGAACGCGGCCAACCCGGAAGATGCCCACACCTTCATCAACTACCTGCTGCGGCCTGAGGTGATTGCACCGATCAGTGATTTCGTCGGCTACCCGAACCCGAACAAGGATGCGACCGACAAGGTCAGCCCGGCGATCCGCAACAACCCCAACCTGTATCCGACGGCCGAGGCGATGGCCAAGCTGTATACCCTCAAGCCGCTGCCACGGGATGCCGAGCGGGCAAGGACCAGGGCCTGGACCAAGATCAAATCCGGCACTTGATCATGTAGACATCGGGGCTGTGTTGCAGCCCATCGCCGGCAAGCCGGCTCCCACACCGATCGCATTAGTCCAAGTTATGCGCTAACCCTGTGGGAGCCGGCTTGCCGGCGATGGGCCGCAGAGCGGCCCCAGCTATCGCCAGGCCTTGCGCAGGCGCATCAATGCATCCGCAATCTGCGCCTCCGGCACTGCCGCAAACCCCAGCACCAGCCCCGCGCGCTTATCCACAGGCACCTCGCTGTCTTCCAGCCAATACCCACTCAGCGGATTGACCTCCACCCCCACCGCCTCGGCCCGGGCAACCAACGCTTGTTCCCGCGCAAAGTTATCCACAGCCACTTTCACATGCAGCCCCGCCGCCACTTCCGGCATTGCCCCCAGCCCCGGTACATCCACCGGCCAGCCAGCCTTCAACACATTCCTGCGCGCCAACGCCGCCCGGCGCATGCGGCGGATATGCCGCTGGAAATGCCCCTGGGCCATGAACTGCGCCATGACACACTGGCTACCCACTTCCGAATGGCGCACCGCCAGCGCCTTGGCCTGGCTGAACACTTGCACCAGAGATTTGGGCAGCACCAGGTAGCCCATCCGTAGCGCCGGGAAAGCGATCTTGCCGAAGGTGCCGACGTACAACACCCGACCCTGCCGATCCAACGCAGCCAGCGGTGCCAGGGGCGCGCCGCTGTAGCGGTACTCGCCGTCGTAGTCGTCCTCGACGATCCACCCGCCCTGGCGCTCAGCCCAGGCCAGCAACGACAGGCGCCGGGCCAGGCTCATGGTGACGCCGGTCGGGTACTGGTGGGCTGGGGTCACATAGGCCAGCCGACAGTCCGCCAGCTCGGTCAGGCGCGCGCAGTCCATGCCCTCTTCATCCACCGGCACGCCGCTGACCCTTGCCCCCGTCAGGGCGAAGGCGTGCCCGGCGGCGCGATAGCCTGGGTTTTCCACAGCCACCCCGTCACCGGGCTGTAACAACAGCTGTGCACAAAGGCTGATCGCCTGCTGTGCGCCACTGGTGATCACAATTTGTTCAGCCGTGCAGGAAAGCCCCCGCGAGCGACGCAGATAGGTGGCGATCAGCTCACGCAACTGCACTTCTCCCGCCGGGTCGCCATAACCGAGCAGCGCCGGGTCGGGATTTCGCCAGAAACCCGCTTGCAGCTTGGCCCAAACCTCGAAAGGAAAGAGGTCGAAGGCGGGCAGGCCGACCCTGAAAGCCTTCGGCGAGCCGCTTCTGGGAGGCGGCAGGTGGTGATTTTTCAGACGCTGCAATGGTTCGCTACACGCGATGAAACTGGATGAATCCTCAGTGTCAGATGCCTGAAATGTGGATAACCCTGTTGATAAACCCCGGGATAACCCTGTGGACAGTTGTGTGGATAGTTTTCCCAGCCGGCTCACGTAAGTGCCATCGCCTACCCGGCTTTCGATGAAGCCTTCGGCATACAGCTGGTCATAGGCGCGCACCACGCTGTTGCGCGACAACGCCAGCATCGCCGCCAGGTCGCGGGTAGCCGGCAGCCGTGTGCCGCCTTCCAGGCGCCCATCCAGCACGCGGGCGCGCAATGCCTGATAGAGCTGCTGGCTGAGCCCGCGGCGGCTGCGGTCGAGAACGATGCCGGCCGGGTCGAAAGGCAACGCGTGGGTACGTTCGCTCATGGTATTGGACCTATCAAAACAGTCATTAATGGCTCTTACACAGAGCCAATAGCCTGCCTAGGATGAAGCCACAGCACAAGGATCCCCCGGCATGTACAACAGCAAACCGCACCAGGAACACGACCTCGGCCGCCTGCACCAGCACATGCTGCAAACCCGCCTGGCCACACTGGTCAGCCACGGCGAACAGGGGCTGCTGGCCAGCCACTTGCCGGTGCTGGTCGCCACCGACGAGGGCGAGTTCGGTACGGTCTATGCCCACCTCGCCCGGGCCAACCCGCAATGGCAGGACCTGGCGCAAGGCGCCGAAGCGTTGCTGGTATTCCCCGGCGCCGACGCCTATGTGAGCCCTGGGTTCTACCCGAGCAAGGCCGACAATCCCAAGGTGGTGCCCACCTGGAACTACACGGCGGTGCATGCCTGGGGCCCGGCGACGGTTATCCACGAGCCCGCCTCCTTGCTCGACATCGTCAGCCGCCTGACCGACCGCCATGAGCAAAGCCGCGCAGCGCCGTGGCGGGTGGCCGATGCCCCTGCGGACTACCTCGACAGCATGCTCCGCGCCATCGTTGGCATCCGCCTGCCCATCAGCCGTTTGCAGGGCGCACGCAAACTCAGCCAGAACCGCTCGGCACAAGACATCGCCGGGGTACGCGAAGGCCTGGCCGCCAGCGCCGACCCTGCGGATAACCAACTCGCCGCGCACATGCGCGACCTCTGAAGGAAAAGGCCCATGACCAGCATCACCCTGCGCCCGGTGGGCGCCAACGACCACGCCGCCTGGCTGCCCCTGTGGCAGGCCTACCTGCGCTTCTATGAAACCGAACTGCCCGAAGCGGTCAGCGCCAGCACCTGGCAACGCCTGCTGGACGGGCACGAGCCGACTCATTCGGCGCTGGCCTGGGTCGATGGCAAGGCGGTGGGGATGGTCAACTTCATCTACCATCGCTCCAACTGGAGCATCGAGTCTTCCTGCTACCTGCAAGACCTCTACGTGGACAGCGCAGTGCGCGGCCTGGGCATCGGCCGGCAGCTGATCGAGCATGTCTACGCCACGGCCAAGGCCGACGGCTGCGCCAAGGTGCACTGGCTGACCCACGAAACCAACGCCACCGCCATCAGCCTGTACGAGCAGGTTGCCGAGCGCCCCGGCTTCATCCAATTTCGCAAAGTACTGTAGGCCGCCCATGACCGACGCATTGAACTGGAAACCCGCCGGTACGCCCAAGGCCGCCCCCCTCGAGGGCCGTTTCATCCGCCTGGAGAAGCTCGACCCGGCGCGCCATGGCGCCGACCTCTGGGACGTGCTGCAAGGGCCAGGCTCGGACCCGGTGCTGTGGGACTACCTGCCCTATGGCCCGTTCGTCGAACGCGCCAGCTTCGACCGTTGGCTCGACGGCAACGCCGCCAGCCGCGACCCGCTGTTCTACAGCGTGATCGACCGCGCCAGCGGCCAGGTGCAGGGCATCCTCAGCTACATGTCGATCGTGCCGGAACAGGGCCGCTTCGAGATCGGCCATATCGCCTTCGGCGCCGCCATGCAGCGCACGCCCAAGGGCACCGAGGCGGTCTACCTGCTGAGCAAGCTGGGCTTCGCCCTGGGCAACCGCCGCCTGGAGTGGAAGTGCAACAACGCCAATGCTCGCTCCAAGCGTGCGGCGCTGCGGTTCGGCTTTGTGTTTGAAGGGGTGTTCCGTAACCACATGGTGGTCAAGGACCGCAATCGGGATACGGCCTGGTACTCGATCACAGATGCCGAGTGGCCGGCCGTGGCGGCGGGGTTCGAGCGTTGGTTGAGTGAGGAAAACCAGCAGCCTCAGGGGCAGGTGCGAACGCTCGAGGCATGTCGCCTGGGTTGAAGCAGTCGCGGGGCAAGTCGCATCGGCGCCCCGCGATGCAGTCAACCGATCTGCCGGTTACGACTGACCACGCCCATCTTCAACCCGAACGGCTTGAACACTGCATTCAGCGACTTGAGCGTGGGGTTGCCTTCCCCCTGCTCGATCTGAATCAGCGTGCGAACCGAAATCTTGCACATCTTCGCAAACTGCGCCTGCTGCATCTTGGCCACCTCGACACGCAAGCGTCGCACTGCCGCGCCGAGTTCCAGGCTGCCGTCGGCGATACCTTCGCGCACAGCATCGATCAACAAGCCGCGCACATCGATGGAAACTGTCATGCCAGCCCCCAGGCGGTCAGCCGCCGTTGCAGTGAGCCGAGGGCAATGGCCGGATGGTTCATTACCGCATCAGAGAGCCCCATACCGGACAGGATGTCCGGCAATGCCTGCAGGTTGCCGGCATCCTGGCGCAGGCGCTGGAAGGCCTGCTCCGGATCCATCAGGGGCGCCAAGGCATCACAGGCCGCCCGCCAGTCGATTTCGCCAGCACGCTCGATGGGTGTCGGCCATTTGGTCGTCCGAGTTATTCCTTCCTGGTCCATCACCATTGGCGCCAAGTCATAGATAGGCGCCAGGCGTACCGCATCACGCGTGCGGATGATTGCCGTGTTGCGCCCATGGTTATCAGCGTTGCCCAGAATCTTGTTGATCAGGTCTCGACGTAAATAATCCGCAATCATTTCAGGCACTTCACCTTTCTGCCCTGCTTCTTTCCACAGCCCGACCAGGGCCGCTATCACCTCCAGATGCCCCATTCGGCTACCGGCTTCGGTCACGCCGCACAATGAATACACCGACTCCACCGCGAACCGCTCTACCCCTTGGGCTGTGACCTGGCGGTCGAAGCGTTCCATCCACAGGCTGGGCTTGCTGCCTTCTTCCAGCGCCATGTGCGAGCTGGCCACCGTTTCCAGGCCAAGCTGTTGCAAGGCTTTGTAGTACAAGTGCTCAGCACGCAGGATTTCCTGGTCGTTGGCCAAGGCCTGATTTCTGGCGAACTTGATGAACCAGTGACGCTGGGCGCGTTCATCGGCAAGCACCGCATCCGGATAAAGCCGGCCATCAGCGTCTTCGGTCATCAACAGCTTTGGCGCTTCCCCGCCGGCACCTGTTGCGCCGCCGATCGCCGCTCCCTGCTCATAGGCGTACTCCAGAAAGCGTTGATCCCGCGTGACAACGTCCTCCCGGGTAAAGCCCAAGGGATCTGCCAGATCCAGCTGCTCGATCGACTCCTTGATACGCAAGTTGCCAACTGGTGCGGGAGTACAGCGCCCCAACAGAAAAAGGTCATCGCCGATATCTGCCGGTTTCTCACGGCCTATGTGCTTGAGCAGAAAGCGCTTGGCCGCGCCCGCAGGGGCGATGTCATGTAGGAATGCAGGGGCGTGTGCCAGCCGATGAGCACCAAAATCGACGGGTAGCCTGGCGCTTACCGCTTGGCAGAACAGGCTGTCGTAGGCGTCTGTATGGTTTTTTACGTAATCGGAGGTGTAGGCGAACTCGCAGGGGCTGAGCAAACTTTGCTCAGGCGCAGCAAAATTCAAAGCCATGGCGTCATGCCATTGGCCGTTGGTGTATAGCTGGAGCGTCAGTCTGCTCATTGAACACCTGCAATTTACTGCACTTTTTGCATCGAGACCTGGAAATGTCTGCAGTATAGTGCAGATTCCGACGACTACATCGTTCTAATCTGCATTTAAATACACTTATCGGTCGAGCGATGACAAAAAACTGCAGTAAAGTGCAGTTTAAAAAGCATGGGGATACTTGTCCCATTGGCCCGTCCTTAGCGGCAGGCCACGATCTACCTGGTCAAACCAGCTTCGCCTTGAGCTCGGCAATGTGCTCCGGGCCGATCCCGCAGCAACCGCCGAGCAAGCTGGCACCGCGCTGGCGCCAGTTCTGTGCCCAACTCAGGTAGCCCGGTGGGTCGAGGTCTTCACGCAGCTCGTCCAGGCCATCATTGGCCGTTGCATCCTTGGGCTGGGGCGGGAAGGCGTTGGCGTAGGCACCGATGGCGATATCAGCCCCCAGGCGCTCGAATGCTGCCTTGGCGGCATCGATGGCATCACCGATCACTTCGGGCTGGCTGCAGTTGAACAGCAACACCTGCGCACCCAGTGCGGCAACGGCTTCGGCGGCTTGCGCGACCGGTTCACCCGAGCGCAACCGTGGCACGTCATCGACGTCTTCATCGCGCAGGGTGAACGACACCCAGAACGGCTTGCCATCGCGCGGCAGCTGCGCGTGGATGGCTTGCACTTCCGCGATCGAACTCTGGGTTTCCGCCAGCCACAGGTCGACATGCTCCGCCAGGCCTTCAAGCAACGGCGTCAGCACTGCGGCGACCTGTTGCGGCTGGAACAGGTCCGGGCGATAGGAACCGAACAGCGGCGGCAAGGAACCGGCAACCCGCACCTTACCCCCGGCAGCATCGGCAGCCGCCCGTGCCAATTGCCCTGCGGTTTGTGCCAGGGCGTAACCTTCTTTGGCAAAGCGCGCTTCGCCGATATGAAAGGGCACCACCGCATAGCTGTTGCTGGTGATCACTTCGGCACCCGCCGCGATGTAGGCGGCATGGACGGCCACCACGGCCTCCGGCGCTTCGCTCAGCGCCAGCGCCGACCACTCCGGCTGACGAAACGGCGCACCCCGGCGCTGCAATTCCCGCCCCATGCCGCCATCCAGAATAACCAACGACCGTTCGCCCATATGCCATTCACTTATATTGATATGAATAAAATTCACTAGTTAGTACATGCTTATAACTATTAAATATCAAACATCCTTTATTCAAGCACTTTTTCAGGTATCTCCATGCGTATACCAACCTTGCTGGGCGCCGGTCTCCTTGCCCTGAGCGCTGCCACTCAAGCCTTCGCAGGCGCCACGCTGGAACGTGTGGAAACCCGCAAGGAACTGGTCAATGTGCTGATGGAGAGCTACCCGCCGTTCTCTTTCCTCAACGAGCAGAATCAACTCGACGGCTTCGATGTGGACGTGGCCAAGGCAGTCGCCGAAAAACTGGGCGTGAAGCTGCGCCTGGAAACACCCTCCTGGGACGTGATCGCTGCTGGCCGCTGGAGCGGCCGCTACGACATCTGCATCTGCTCGATGACACCGAGCAAGGCGCGCGCCGAAGTGTTCGACTTCCCGGTGGAGTACTACGCCTCGCCGGCGGTGATCGTGGTCAATGCCAAGGACGAGCGCATCCACTCGGCCAAGGGCCTGGACGGCCGCAAGGTCGGCCTGACCAGTGCCTCCAGCTACGAGAGCTACCTGAACAAGAACCTGGTGATCGAAGGCGCCGAAGACCGCAAGATCGACTACCCCTTCGACTTCGTCCAGGCCGCCCCGTACGACACCGACAACGTTGCCTTCCAGGACCTCGGCCTGGGCGCCGGCGTGCGCCTGGATGCAATCCTGACCAACCTGGTGACCGCGCAACCCCGCCTGGACCAGGACAAGCGTTTCAAGCTGGCCGGAGCGCCGTTGTATGAAGAGCCAAACTCGGTGGCCATCGAAAAAGGCGACCCAGAATGGGATGCCAAGGTGCGCCAGGTGTTCGCCGAGCTGAAAGCCGAGGGTACGCTGGCGAAGCTTTCGCAGAAGTGGATCGGCGCCGACATCAGTAAATGAGTGCACATCAAACTGCTCCCAAACCCGTCGCCACAACGACGGGCTCGCGCCTGCTGGGCTTTCGCAGCCGGCTGTACCTGACGTGGCTGGTATTGTTGCTGCTGTTCGTGGGCTTTTTCTTAAACTTTGATCTGAAATTTTCGATCATCGTGGAGAAATTCCCCAACCTTGCAGGCTTCCGGCTTGGCCCCAACGGCTTTTTGCAAGGCGCCGCGCTGACCCTGTTCCTGTGCATCTGCTCGATGTTCACCTCGGTGCTGCTGGGCTTTGCCGCCGCCTTGGCAAGGCTGTCCAGCAGTGCGGTGCTGTTTGGCGTGGCGAGTTTCTACACCTCGTTCTTTCGCGGCACACCGCTGTTGATCCAGATTCTGCTGATCTACCTGGGCCTGCCACAGCTGGGCCTGGTGCCGGGCGCCATCGCCGCCGGGATCATCGCCCTGTCATTGAACTACGGCGCCTACCTGAGCGAGATCTTCCGCGCCGGCATCATCGGCGTCGCCGTCGGCCAGCGCCAGGCGGCCCTGGCCCTGGGCATGCGCCCGGCAGCGATCTTCTGGCACATCACCCTGCCCCAGGCCATGCGCACCATCATCCCGCCGAGCGCCAACCAGTTCATCTCGATGCTCAAGGACTCGTCGCTGATTTCGGTGATGGGGGTCTGGGAAGTGATGTTCCTGGCCCAATCCTACGGCCGCTCGAGCTATCGCTACCTGGAGATGCTGACCACCGCGGCGGTGATCTACTGGGTGCTGTCGATCCTGCTGGAGCTGGTGCAGGCCCGGCTGGAGCGGCATTTCGGCAAGGGTTACCAACGCTGAACGGCAGGCGAAAAAAAGGGGAGCATTCGCTCCCCAGAGGTTAACCGCTTGTAGATGAAGGCTTATCTCAGCCTTCGATCTCGATCAGGATCTCGCCCGGGGTGACCCGGTCGCCCTTGGCCACATGGATGGCCACGACCTTGCCGGCGATCGCCGCCTGCACTTCGGTCTCCATCTTCATGGCTTCGGTGATCAGCACCGCTTGACCGGCCTTGACCACGTCACCTTCCTTGACCAGCACATCGACGATGTTGCCCGGCATGGTGGTGCTGACGTGGCCAGGGGCGCTGGCCTGCTTGCGCTTGCTGCTGCCACCGCCGACGAACTCGTTGAGTGGCTCGAACACCACTTCTTCCGGCATGCCGTCGATGGACAGGTAGAAGTGACGCTTGCCTTCGGCCTTGACGCCCACGCCGGTGATATCGACGCGGTAGGTTTCGCCGTGCACGTCGATAACGAACTCGGTCGGCACGCCCTCACCGCCCACCGAGCCCACCGCGCCGGCTTCCGGAATCGGCAGCAGGGCTTCGGGGGTGAGGGTGCCGGCTTCGCGCTCTTCGAGGAACTTGCGCCCGATATCCGGGAACATGGCGAAGGTCAGCACGTCTTCTTCACTGCGCGCCAGGGCGCCGATGTCACTGCGCAGCTTGGCCATTTCCGGCTTGAGCAGGTCGGCCGGGCGCACGTCGATCACTTCTTCGCTGCCGATGGCCTGGCGGCGCAGCTGCTCGTTGACCACGCCCGGGGCCTTGCCGTAGCCGCCCTGCAGGTACAGCTTCACTTCGTTGGTGATGGTCTTGTAGCGCTCGCCGGCCAGCACGTTGAAGAACGCCTGGGTGCCAACGATCTGCGAGGTCGGGGTGACCAGCGGCGGGAAGCCGAGGTCTTCGCGCACCCGTGGGATCTCTGCCAGCACTTCGCCCATGCGGTTGAGCGCACCTTGCTCCTTGAGCTGGTTGGCCAGGTTGGAAATCATCCCGCCCGGGACCTGGTTGACCTGCACGCGGGTATCCACGGCGGTGAACTCGCTCTCGAACTGGTGGTACTTCTTGCGCACGGCATAGAAATACAGGCCGATTTCCTGCAGCAGCTCCAGGTCCAGGCCGGTGTCGAACTCGCTGCCCTTGAGCGCGGCGACCATCGATTCGGTGCCCGGGTGGCTGGTGCCCCAGGCGAAGCTGGAAATGGCGGTATCGATGTGATCGACACCGTTTTCAACGGCCTTGAGCTGGCACATTGCGGCCAGGCCGGCGGTGTCGTGGGAGTGGATGAACACCGGCAGCGACTGCTCGGCCTTGAGTGCCTTGACCAGCTCGCCGGTGGCGAACGGGGTCAGCAGGCCGGCCATGTCCTTGATCGCCACCGAGTCGCAACCCATGGCTTCCATCTGCTGGGCCTGCTTCACGAAGGCATCGATGGTGTGCACGGGGCTGGTGGTGTAGGCGATGGTGCCCTGGGCGTGCTTGCCGGCGGCCTTGACCGCCTCGATGGCCACGCGCAGGTTACGCACGTCGTTCATGGCATCGAAGATGCGGAACACGTCGATACCGTTGACCGCAGCCTTGGCGACGAAGGCTTTGACCACGTCGTCGCTGTAATGGCGGTAGCCCAGCAGGTTCTGGCCGCGCAGGAGCATCTGCAGGCGGGTGTTGGGCAGTGCGCTGCGCAGCTTGCGCAGGCGCTCCCACGGGTCTTCTTTCAAGAAGCGCACGCAGGCGTCGAAGGTGGCGCCGCCCCAGACTTCCAGCGACCAGTAGCCGACTTTGTCGAGCTTGTCGCAGATCGGCAGCATGTCTTCGGTGCGCATGCGGGTGGCCAGCAGGGACTGGTGGGCGTCGCGCAGGATCGTGTCGGTAACAAAGATTTTCTTGGACATTATTCTCTCCTCGTAGCGACAAGCTTCAAGCTACAAGCCGCAAGAAAAAGCCGATCCGCTTTTACTTGCAGCTTGCCGCTGACAGCTTGCAGCTGCATTCAAAGGCCTGCGTGGGCGGCGATGGCAGCGGCGATGGCCAGGGCCAGCTCTTCGGGTTTGCGCTTGATCGAGTAGTTGGTCAGTTCGGGGTGGCTTTCGACGAAGCTGGTGTTGAACTGGCCGCTACGGAATTCGGGGTTGCGCAGGATTTCCTGGTAATACGCGGCGGTGGTCTTCACCCCCTGCACACGCATGTCGTCCAGAGCCCGCAGGCCGCGGTCCATGGCTTCTTCCCAACTCAGCGCCCAGACCACCAGTTTCAGGCACATGGAGTCGTAGAACGGTGGAATGGTGTAGCCGGTGTAGATCGCCGTGTCAGTGCGCACGCCCGGGCCGCCGGGGGCGTAGTAACGGGTGATCTTGCCGAAGCTGGGCAGGAAGTTGTTCTTCGGGTCTTCGGCGTTGATGCGGAACTGCAGGGCGAAGCCGCGGTGCTGGATGTCTTCCTGCTTGATCGACAGCGGCAGGCCCGAGGCGATGCGGATCTGCTCGCGGACGATATCGATGCCGGTGATTTCCTCGGTGATGGTGTGTTCCACCTGCACCCGGGTGTTCATTTCCATGAAGTACACCTCGCCCTCGGCGAGCAGGAACTCCACGGTACCGGCGTTCTCGTAGTTCACCGCCTTGGCCGCGCGCACGGCCAGGTCGCCGATGTAGGCGCGCTGCTCAGGGGTGAGCTGCGGGCTGGGGGCGATCTCGATGAGCTTCTGGTTGCGGCGCTGGATCGAGCAGTCGCGCTCGAACAGGTGCACCACGTTGCCGAAGCTGTCACCGAGGATCTGCGCCTCGATGTGCTTGGGGTTGACGATGCATTTTTCCAGGAACACTTCTGCCGAGCCGAAGGCCTTGGTGGCTTCGGAAATGACCCGGGGGAAGTTCTGTTCCAGCTCTTCACGGCTGTTGCAGCGGCGAATGCCTCGCCCGCCACCGCCGGAAGTGGCCTTGAGCATCACCGGATAACCGATGCGGTCGCCTTCCTGCAGAGCTTCATGGATGTCGGCAACGTTGCCTTCAGTGCCCGGGGTCACCGGCACACCGGCCTGGATCATGGTGCGGCGCGCTTCGGTCTTGTCGCCCATGCGGCGAATCACGTCAGCGGCCGGGCCGATGAACTTGACCCCGCGTTCGGCGCAGATCTCCGCCAGCTCGGCGTTTTCCGACAGGAAACCGTAGCCCGGGTGCAGGGCATCACAGCCGGTTTCCACAGCCAGGTTGACCAGCTTGCGCGGGTTCAGATAACCGGCCAGGGGCTCGGCACCAATGCTGTAGGCCTCATCGGCGCGCTTGACGTGCAAGGCGTGACGGTCGGCGTCGGAGTAGATCGCCACAGAGCGAATGCCCATCTCGGCGCAAGCGCGCACGATTCGAACTGCGATTTCACCCCGGTTGGCGATCAGGATTTTTTTTATCACTGGAGTCTTCCCAAAGCCGTAGGAACAGACGATCCGGTTTCACCGGTCGGCGCGTGACCAGACGTCGCTGGCCAGTCGCACAATCACCCTAGCGTTGTAGGTCGATAAACAAAAATCAATATTTGTTAGGGCCAGTATTAGCAAAGGCTTATAGTTCGGTAACAAGGTTTTGCCAAAACAGGTGAAAAAATGCGTAAGTCATTGATGCGTATGACATTGCGTCAATTGCAGATCTTCAATGAAGTGTGTGATTTGCGCTCCTACAGCCGGGCGGCCGAGGAAATGGCACTGACGCAACCCGCCGTAAGTCTACAAATACGTCAGCTCGAAGAACTGGTGGGCCAGCCGCTGTTCGAGTACGTCGGCAAGAAGCTCTACCTGACCGAGGCCGCCGAAGCGTTGCAACGCGCCAGCCGGGATATCTTCGGGCGCCTGGAGAACCTCGACATGCAGCTGTCGGACATGCAGGGCTCACTGCAGGGTCAGCTGAAACTGGCGATCGAATCCAGCGCCAAGTACTTCGTGCCACACCTGTTCGCCGCCTTCAAGCAGCGCCACCCGGAGGTCAACCTGACCTTGACGGTGGTCAACCGGGCCCAGGCGATCAGGCGCCTGTCGGACAACCGCGACGACCTGATCATCATGTCCATGGTGCCCCAGGACATGGGGCTGGAGTTCCTGCCCTTCCTCAACAACCCGATCGTCGCCGTGGCGCCGCCGGACCACCCGCTGTGCAAGCTCGAGAGCCTGCGCCTGCAGGACCTTGAACCTCATACCCTGCTGGTCCGCGAGCAAGGCTCGGGCACGCGCAAGGCCTGCGAGGAGTTCTTCAAGGACAAGCGCGTGCACTTCACCCAGACCCTGGAGGTAGCCTCCACCGATTCGCAGCGTGAATGCGTGGTGGCGGGCCTCGGCATAGCCCTGCTGACCCGCCATGCGGTCAACCTGGAACTGGCCACCGGCCTGCTCAAGGAGCTGCCGGTCGAGGAGCTGCCGCTGTACCGCAGCTGGTGCATCGTGCAGGCTAAAGCCAAGCGCCAGTCACCGGTGGCCTTGGCGTTCCAGGCATTCATCCGCGGCGAACGTGCGCAGATCAGCGCGCTTGTTGAGCGTTTTTCGGGGAAGTTGCCGCCGATACCTGCCACACCGTGATGTCCTGCAGCTCGGGGTAGTCGGCCAGCGAGCGCAGCAGCTCGCGGCGGTCGCAGTAGCTTTCGATCGCGCGGCGGAACTCCATGCGGCGCTGGTCCTTTTCCTGCTGCTTGCGAGCCTTGGCGTTGGGTTGGTACGAACCGTCGTGTTCACGTGCCATTGCCTGTCTCCCAGATAGGATGGGGGGAGTTTCAGACTGGCGCTGCAGGTTTACCGTTTGGCGGTGGAAGGGTGACAGATTTATGAATCTTCGCTGTCTTTACCGACCATATCGCAGGCTTTGACCGCTCCCACAGGCCTGGCGCCTATCCTGTGGGAGCGGCTTTAGCCGCGAAGCAAGCGACAGGGTGCATGGCACCGGCTACGCCGGTGTTCGCGGCTGAAGCCGCTCCCACAGAGCCGGTGTCGCTTCAGAGGTTGGCGATGTGGCCCGTGCAGGTCAGTCGTCTGTAGCCTTGATCGACTTGGGCGACAAACGCAGGCTGCGCAAGCTGCGCTTCACGCTCTTGAGGTGGTTGACCAGGCTCGGGCCACGGGCCATGGCCACGCCCATGGCCAGCACGTCGATCACTACCAGGTGAGCAATGCGCGACGTCAGCGGGGTGTAGATTTCGGTGTCTTCGTGCACGTCGATCGCCAGGTTGACCGTCGACAGCTCGGCCAGCGGTGTCTGGCTGGGGCACAGGGTGATCAGGTTGGCACCGCTCTCGCGCACCAGGTTGGCGGTGATCAGCAGGTCCTTGGAACGCCCCGACTGCGAGATGCACACTGCCACATCACCCGGCTTCAAGGTAACCGCCGACATCGCCTGCATGTGCGGGTCGGAATAGGCCGCCGCAGTGAGCAGCAGACGGAAGAACTTGTGCTGGGCGTCGGCGGCCACCGCGCCGGACGCGCCAAAACCATAGAACTCTACGCGCTGCGCCTGGGCCATGGCACTCACCGCTTGCTGCAGGGCCTGCGGGTCGAGGTGCTCACGCACTTCCATCAGTGTGTGCAAGGTAGTGTCGAAGATCTTCAGGCTGTAGTCGGCAACCGAGTCGTCTTCATGGATGGCGAACTGGCCGAAACTGGCCCCGGCGGCCAGGCTCTGCGCCAGCTTGAGCTTGAGGTCCTGGAAGCCCGAACAACCGATCGCCCGGCAGAATCGCACGATGGTCGGCTCGCTGATCCCCACGTTGTGCGCCAGGTCGGCCATCGAACTGTGCATGACGGCAGCCGGATCGAGCAGCACGTGGTCGGCCACTTTGAGTTCCGATTTGCGCAACAGGTGGCGCGATTGGGCGATATGTTGCAACAGATTCACGGTCTGGACTCGGTTATGATCGGCTGGCCGGGATGTAGCTTTCTTGTAGTTATACTACATGCTCGCCAACCCGCCCAGTTAAACGAACGTGGAGAGTGGTGGTTTGACTATACCTTGCGACATCCTGGTCTTCGGCGGCACCGGCGATCTGGCCCTGCACAAGCTGCTTCCGGCGCTCTACCACCTGTATCGCGAGGCCCGCCTGCACAATGCCGTGCGGATCATCTCACTGGCCCGCCGCCCGTTGCCGCGCAACGACTACGTCAAGCTCGCCGAACGCCACTGCCGCGCACAGATCGCCCGCCAGGACTTCGACGAGGAGGTCTGGCAGCGCTTCTCGGCGCGCCTGGACTACTTCCCCATGGACGCCGCGCAAAGTGCCGACTTCGGCCGCCTGGCGCGCTACCTGGGCGAGCCCGGCGGGCTGACACGCATCTACTACCTGGCCACCGCGCCCCAGCTGTTCGTGCCCATCGCCAACCACCTGCGCATCGCCGGCCTGGCCGACAACGAGGCGCGCATCGTGCTGGAAAAGCCCATCGGCCATTCGCTGGAGTCGGCCACCGCGATCAACGAAGCGATCGGCGAAGTGTTCGACGAGTCCCAGGTATTCCGCATCGACCACTACCTGGGCAAGGAAACGGTGCAGAACCTCATGGCCCTGCGCTTCGCCAATGCCCTGCTGGAGCCGGTGTGGCGCAACAGCCAGGTGGACCATGTGCAGATCAGCGTCTGCGAAACCCTCGGCGTGGAGAGCCGCGGCGCCTACTACGACCGCGCCGGCGCCACCCGCGACATGTTGCAGAACCACCTGCTGCAGCTGCTGTGCCTGGTAGCCATGGAGCCGCCGGCGCAATTCGACGCCGAAGCCGTGCGGGACGAGAAGGTGAAGATCCTGCGCGCCCTCAAACCTATCACTGGCCAGGACGTGCAGGACAAGACGGTGCGCGGCCAGTATGGCGCCGGCAAGATCGGCGGCCAGGAAGTACCCGCCTACTACTTCGAGAAAGATGTCGACAACGACAGCGACACCGAGACCTTCGTCGCCGTCCAGGCGCACGTCGACAACTGGCGCTGGGCTGGGGTGCCGTTCTACCTGCGCACCGGCAAACGCATGGCGCGGCGCTCGTCGCAGATCGTCATCCAGTTCAAGCCGGTGCCCCACGAGCTGTTCAGTGGCGGCCAGGTCAACCAGTTGCTGATCCAGCTACAGCCGGACGAGCACATCAGCCTGCGCATGATGACCAAGAGCCCCGGCAAAGGCATGCGCCTGGCGCCCGTCGAGCTCGACCTCAACCTCGCCCAGGCGTTCGCCCAGACCCGCCGCTGGGACGCCTACGAGCGCTTGCTGCTGGATGTAATGGAAGGTGACTCCACGCTGTTCATGCGCCGAGACGAGGTGGAGGCCGCCTGGGCCTGGATCGACCCGATCCTGCAGGGCTGGGAAGAACACTTCCAGGCACCACGCCCTTACCCCGCTGGCAGCAACGGACCGGAGCAGGCCAACAGCCTGCTCGCGCGCCATGGCCAGGCCTGGCACCTGTAACGGCGCTGCAATCGCCTGGACAACGGCAGCGCCGCTCCCAGGCTAGCGCAACAGGTCGGCGGTCGGACGCTCAAGCAATGCCTGGAACGAGGCCGCGTCCACCGGCCGGCTGATCAGGTAGCCCTGCACCTCGTCGCAACCCTGCTCGCGCAGGAACTGCAGCTGCTCGGGGGTTTCCACACCCTCGGCCACCACTTGCAGTTGCAGGCTCTTGGCCATGGCAATGATCGCCCGGGTGATCGCCGCATCCTGGTTGCCGTCGTGCAGGCCACGGATGAATGCCTGGTCGATCTTCACGTAGTCCACCGGGAAGCGTTTCAGGTAGCTGAGCGATGAATAGCCGGTGCCGAAGTCGTCGATGGCCAATTTCACCCCCAATTCATGGAGCTGCTCGAAAGTGGCGATGATGTGCTCGACGCTGTCCAGCAACTGGCTTTCGGTGAGTTCCAACTCCAGCAGGTGCGGCGCCAGCCCCGACTCCTGCAGCACCTGGCGCACCAGGCTGACCAGCTTGCCCTGGCGCAGCTGGTACACCGACAGGTTGACCGAGACCCGCACTTCCAGCCCCTGGCGCAACCACTCACAGGCCTGCCAGCAGGCCTGGCGCAACACGAATTCGCCCATCGGCGCGATCAGCCCGGTCTCTTCCGCCAAACCGATGAATTCGCCCGGCGGCACCATGCCCCACTCCGGGTGCTGCCAGCGCACCAGCGCCTCGGCAGCATGCAGCTGGCCGGTGCGCAGGCACAATTTTGGCTGGTAGTAGACCAGCAGTTGGCCTTCGTCGATGGCCTTGCGCAGCTGGTTCTCCAGTTGCAGGCGCTCCAGGGTGCTGGCGCGCAGGCTCTCGGTGTAGAACTGGAAATTGTCGCCGCCCAGGTGCTTGGCGTGCTGCTTGGCCATGTCGGCCTGGCTGACCAGCGCATTGAGGTCGAAGGTGGCGTCCGATAGCACGCTGATACCCACCGACGCGCTGATCACTACTTCATGCCCACCCAAGCGCTGCGGCACCCGCAGCTTGTCGAGCAGGCGCGTGGTGACCCGCACCAGGCTGGAAAGGTTGGTGTAACCGTCGAACAGGATGGCGAACTCGTCACCCGACAGCCGCGCCACGGTATCGGCCTCCGGTACCGCGTTGGCGATCCGCTGGGCCGTCTTCTTGAGTAACTGGTCGGCCAGCTCATGGCCGAGGCTCTCGTTGAGCAGCTTGAAGCGATCCAGGTCGATGTGCAGCAAGGCCAGGCTGCGCCCATTCAAGCGGATGCGCTGGGCGGCCTCGTGCAGGCGCAGGCGGAACAACGCCCGGTTGGCAAGCCCGGTCAGATCGTCGTAGTGCGCCAGGTAGCGCAAGCGCTCCTCTGACTCGCGGCGGGCCGATAGATCGGTATAGAAGCCGACGATGTTGGCGATGCGGCCGCGCGCATCACGCACGCTGTTGAGCTGCAACCACTGCGGGTAGAGCTCGCCGCTCTTGCGCGCCTCGACCAGTTCGCCCTGCCAGCGCCCCTGCTGCTCCAGCGCCTGATCGATGGCCTGGCTGTGCCGCCGCGCATCGCGACTGCAGGGCAGTTCCAGGGCGTTGCGGGCGATCAGCTCGGCACGGCCGTAGCCGGTAACGTCGCAGAACGCCTGGTTGACCGCCAACAACTGGAAGCTTGCGTCGAGGATCGCGATGCCTTCGCTGGCGGCCTCGAATACTGTGGCGGCCAGGCGTTGCTGTTCTTCCTGCTCCTTGTGCGCGGAGATATCACGACGGGTGCCAAGCATGCGCACCACCTTGCCGTCGACATCGCGCTCTACCGCCCGGCCGCGGTCCTCGATCCAGCACCAGTGGCCCTGCGCATGGCGTACCCGGTACTCGACCCGGTAGTCCTCGGTGCGCCCTTTGAGATGCTCGACCAAGGTGCGCCGCAGCAGCGGCAGGTCATCGGGATGCAGCCGGGGCTTGAGGTCGGCGCGTACCGAGCGGACCTGGTCGCCATCGAGGCCGAACAGGGCGTGCAACTGGGTGTGATGAACCTCGTCGCTTTCCAGGTTCCAGTCCCAAAGGCCCAGCTCGCTGGCCTGCAGCGCCAGGGCCAGGCGTTGCTCGCTCTTGCTCAGCGCCTGGTTGGCCAGGTCCAGCTCATGGCTGCGCTGGGCCACGCGCTGTTCGAGGCCGTCATGGGCCAGGCGCAACTCGTCCTCGGCCTGGCGGCGTTGGCGAACTTCGGCGCTGAGCTGGTGGTTGAGGTCCTCGGCGTGGCGCTGGGTGCTTTGCAGGTGCTCGATCAATGCCTGGTTCTGAAAGCGCCGCAGCAGGCCGCGCTCGATCAGCCGATTGACCTGCCAGGCCACCACCATCAGGGCGCCCAGCAGAATCAGCCCCAGCCAACCCCAGCCACGCTGGTGGCCGGCGTCATAAGCGAACAGGAAAAGGGTCGGCGGCAACAGGCACGGCAAGGCGAAACTCAGAAATGCCGGCAGGCTGACGGCATAAGCAACGCTGGCCGACAACACCGCAGTGCCCAGCAGGCCGAACACCCAGGCCTGTTGCTCGAAGTTGTCCACAGGCACCAGGGCAATCGCCGCGCTGGCCAGCGTCAGCCCGCTGAAGGCGGACCCGGCGAGGAACATGCGTCGCCAGTTTGGCCTGGCCTGGCGCGAGGGGGTCGCCGCCTCGAACGCCGCCACCTGGATCACCCGCAGGGCGACCAGCGCCAGCAGCCAGGCCAGCCATACGCTCACCAGCAGATAGCGCGCAGGGCTCCACAACAACCAGGCGCAGAGCGTACCGGTCAGCAGCATGAACAGCGTGGGCAACAGGGAGCCCTGGTACAGCAGGCGGGTGCGCTCGATAGACAGCTGAGTGGCGAATTGCCTGCGAACGCTCCGTGTCGTCTCTGGCGATGCTCCGATCGCCATGCAATCCTGGGTCATAGGGCTGGTTTCTTGTTGTGTTTTTGTTATGGCAGACCACAAATGTGCAGGGAGAATACACAAGCGCCGCGCCGGACCAAACTGCTCCAGGTCATGATTTTGAAATTGTCCCGCCCGTCCAAATGCGACCGCTCAACCACGCAGGCTGGCGAGCCATGCCGATGAACGGTAAATCGCCCGCCTGGTGATTTGCGTCGGCGGCGTTTGCCCCTGCCCCCTGCCCGGCCCTAGAATGGCCGGATGCGCAATGATGACCTCTCCCTCCTGCTGAACTCCCTCAACGACGCTCAACGCCAGGCCGTAGCGGCCCAGGTCGGGCGGCAATTGGTCCTGGCCGGTGCCGGCTCGGGCAAGACCCGGGTGCTGGTGCACCGTATCGCCTGGCTGATCCAGGTCGTAGGGGCCTCCCCACATTCGATCCTGTCGGTGACCTTCACCAACAAGGCGGCGGCGGAAATGCGCCAGCGGATCGAGCAACTGCTGGGCATCAACCCGGCCGGCATGTGGGTCGGCACGTTCCACGGCCTGGCCCACCGCCTGTTGCGAGCGCACTGGCAGGAAGCGGGGCTGGTGCAGAACTTCCAGATTCTCGACAGCGACGACCAGCAGCGCCTGATCAAGCGGGTGATCCGCGAGCTCGGCTTCGACGAGCAGAAGTGGCCGGCGCGCCAGGTCCAGTGGTTCATCAACGGCCAGAAGGACGAGGGCTTGCGCCCACGCCACATCCAGGCGGGCGGCGACCTCTACCTGACCACCATGCGCGACATCTATAGCGCCTACGAACAGGCCTGCGAGCGCGCCGGGGTCATCGACTTCGCCGAGCTGCTGCTGCGCGCCCTCGACCTGTGGCGTGACCAGCCGGGCCTGCTCGAGCACTACCAGCGCCGCTTCCGGCACATCCTGGTGGACGAGTTCCAGGACACCAACGCCGTGCAGTACGCCTGGTTGCGCCTGCTCGGCGCCGGTGGCGACAGCCTGATGGCGGTGGGCGACGACGACCAGTCGATCTACGGCTGGCGCGGCGCGAAAATCGAGAACATCCACCAGTACACCAGCGACTTCCCTGACGCCGAGATGATCCGCCTGGAGCAGAACTACCGCTCCACCGGTGGCATCCTCAAGGCCGCCAACGCCCTGATCGCCAACAACAGCGGGCGCCTGGGCAAGGAGCTGTGGACCGACATGGGCGAGGGCGAGCCGATCACCCTCTACGCCGCGTACAACGAGCACGACGAAGCGCGCTACGTGGTCGAGACCATCGAAGGCCTGATCAAGCAGGGCAATGCGCGCAACGAAATCGCCATCCTGTACCGCTCCAACGCCCAGTCACGGGTGCTGGAAGAGGCCCTGCTGCGCGAACGTATTCCCTACCGCATCTACGGCGGCCAGCGCTTCTTCGAACGCGCCGAGATCAAGAACGCCATGGCCTACCTGCGCCTGCTCGAGGGCCGCGGCAACGACGCCGCCCTGGAACGGGTGATCAACGTGCCGCCGCGCGGCATCGGTGAAAAAACCGTCGAGGCCATCCGCGACCATGCCCGCCACAGCCAGGTGTCGATGTGGGAAGCGATGTGCCAGCTGCTCGCCGGCAAAGCGCTGAAGGGCCGCGCCGCCAGCGCCCTGGGCGCGTTCATCGAGCTGATCGAGCAGCTTGCCGCCAAGGTGCTGGACATGCCGCTGCACCTGATGACCCAGACGGTCATCGAGCAGTCCGGCTTGATCATCTATCACCAGGAAGAAAAAGGCGAAAAGGGCCAGGCACGGGTAGAAAACCTTGAAGAACTGGTCAGCGCCGCACGCAACTTCGAGACCAGCGACGAAGATGCCGACCTGACGCCGTTGTCGGCGTTCCTCGGCCACGCTTCGCTGGAGGCCGGCGACACCCAGGCCGACGAGCACGAGGACAGTGTCCAGCTGATGACCCTGCACAGTGCCAAGGGCCTGGAATTCCCCTACGTGTTCCTGGTGGGCATGGAAGAAGGGTTGTTCCCGCACAAGATGAGCCTGGAAGAGCCTGGCCGTCTGGAAGAGGAACGCCGCCTGGCTTACGTGGGCATCACCCGGGCCATGCGCCAGCTGATCATGACCTACGCCGAGACCCGTCGCCTGTACGGCAGCGAAACCTACAACAAAGTGTCGCGTTTCGTACGCGAAATTCCGGCCGGTCTGGTTCAGGAAGTACGCCTGTCGAACTCGGTCAGCCGCCCGTTCGGCGGCGCCAAGGCCCCGGCCAGCAACCTGTTCGCCAACGCCAGCATTCCCGAGACCGCCTTCAACCTCGGCCAGCGCGTGCAGCACGCGGTGTTCGGTGAGGGCGTGATCCTCAACTTCGAGGGCGCAGGCGCGCAGGCAAGGGTGCAGGTGAACTTCGCTGAAGGCAGCAAGTGGTTGATGCTGGGGTATGCGAAGCTCGAGGCTATCTGAGCCAGATCGCGGGGCAATCCAACTCCCATGAAAGCTCGTGGGAGCGGGCTTGCCCCGCGATGATCTAGCAGGCTTGGAACATCGAAACTCGATACCTGTCAGGCAAAAGCTCGAAACATCTTGTCGCTAGCCATGTCCACAGCTTCATGTGCACCATGACGCGCGTGCAATCCACAAAATGGGAACCCCCAACTTATGCAACGTTTTCTTAGCATCGCTCTGGCGCTCTGCGTCGGCTTGACGCTGAGCCTCGACGCCAACGCCAAGCGCTTCGGCGGCGGCAAGAGCTCGGGCGCAGCGCCCATGCACCAGACTCGCCAGGCCGCACCGACCACACCTGCCGCCGCACCGACCGCTCCAGGCCGTGCACCGGCCGCCGCCAGCGGCGCTTCGCGCTGGCTGGGCCCTCTGGCCGGCCTCGCCGCCGGTGGCCTGCTGGCTTCCATGTTCATGGGTGACGGTTTCCAGGGCATGCAGATCATGGACTTCCTGATCATGGGCCTGATCGCCTTCCTGGTGTTCCGCTTCATCGCCGCGCGCCGTCGCCAGCAACAGCCGCAACACGCTGCTGCCGGCCACGCCCCGTACCAGCGCGAAGCCCAGCCGCAGGCCGCCCCGCAGTCGATCTTCGGCGGTTCCGCCGCGCCAGCCGCTGCCGCGCCGACCATCAACGCCCCGGCCTGGTTCAACGAAGCCAGCTTCCTCGCCGCCGCCCGTTCGCACTTCCAGTCGCTGCAGCAGCACTGGGACGCCAACGAGATGGACAAGATCGCCGAGTTCGTCACCCCGCAAATGCTCGACTTCCTCAAGCGTGAGCGCGCCGAACAGGGTGAAGGCTTCCAGTCCACCTACATCGACGACCTCGATGTACAGCTGGAAGGCGTCGACGA
Source organism: Pseudomonas oryziphila (assembly GCF_003940825.1). Lineage (NCBI taxonomy): Bacteria > Pseudomonadati > Pseudomonadota > Gammaproteobacteria > Pseudomonadales > Pseudomonadaceae > Pseudomonas > Pseudomonas oryziphila. The sequence goes on from NZ_CP034338.1 coordinate 6,004,078, forward strand.
CCGCGCCGACAAGACCATCGCCACTCTGACCTTCCGTGGCGTGTCGAAGACCTCGCGCTTCGACCAGGGCGAGGCTTTCAACGAGAGCTGGCACATGGAACGCGCCCAGGGCGAAAACCAGCCTTGGATGCTCGCCGGTATCCGCCAAAACGGTTAACCCGCGCACGTTGCAACAAAAACCCCGGGCCTGTCCCGGGGTTTTTGCTTTTGCCGGAGTCGACTACTAGGGTATAACGCGCAGCGTTGTCATAAAGGTCAGAGGATGTGAACCGTGGAAGAAGTGATCGAACAACTGCGTGAAGCCAACGAGCCGGTACCGGTGCCGCTGGAGCTGCCCGACGAAGACCAACTGGTCGAAATCGAGGAACAGCTGTTCATCAACATCCCATTCGTGTTCAAGGAGTTCCTGCTGACCGTAAGCGATGTCGTGTACGGCTCGCTGGAACCTGTGACCGTCACCGACCCGCAGTCCCACACCTACCTGCCGGACGTTGCCTCCAATGCCTGGGACGCCGGTGTACCGCGTGACCTGATCCCACTGTGCCAGGACGGCGACGACTACTACTGCGTCGAGGAAGACGGCACTGTTGTGCTGTGGTCCGCCGAAGAAGAAATCGTCACCGAAGAGAGCTGGGAATCAGTGTGGCACTGGGCACGGGATGTCTGGCTGGAAAGCTGAATGAGAAATACCCGCATAAAGTAATGGCTCATGGCCATTGAATACCCGTAAAATCGCCAGGCTTTCTGCGCCTGGCGACATCGCTACCGCTCCATCCCCTCGGACGACGATGAAATCTCGCGCAGAGAGCGTTCCCTCGCTCAGTGCGAATGATCGCGGTTGTTCTCCAGCGTCTCCAGCAAGGCGATCTGCATCCGCGTATGAACGCGGATGAACCAGCGCCACAGCAACGCCACCACCCCCGCCGCCACCACCGCAATGATCAGCAGTAGCTCGCTGGTTGGCAGGATGCTTGCCGACAGTGCCGACAGCAGCAGGAAAATCACCAGCAACGACAGCAACGGGATCACTTCGGCGACCACCCTGCGCACACGTTGCGTGTGCCGCCCGGCCATTTCCGGCTTGACCCCCATCTCCGCCAGCAACATCGACAGCGCCTTGAGCTTGCGGTACGCCGCAATCAGGAACGGCAGCGACAACAGCAGCGCCGCCCCCCAGATCAGTGCCTTCTGCTGGCTGACATCCGCCACCCACTCGCTGAGCCATTCGCCGATGCGCCCGGCGAAATAACCGCCACTGAAGAAGATCGCGATCACCAGCGCCAGGTTGACCCCTACCTGCAACAGGATCCGCCGAATCATCGCCGCCAGCATCGCGCCCTCGCCCTGGGGCTGGATGCTGCGCAACCACTCGCCATACAGCGACAGCACCCGTGACAGGCGGCTCGGCATCACCTTGCCCAACTTGATCGACAGCGGGTCGGCCGCGCGGATCAGGTAGGGCGTGAGCAGCGTAGTGATGGCCGACACCGCCACCGCGACCGGATACAGGAAGTCACTGGTGACCTGCAGGGTCATGCCCAGCGCCGCGATGATGAAGGAGAACTCTCCGATCTGCGAAAGGCCCATGCCCACCCGCAGCGAAGTGCGCCCGTCATTGCCGGCGATGAATGCGCCCATGCCGCAGGAGAGCATCTTGCCCAGTACCACTGCCAGGGTGATCACCACGATAGGCCAGGCGTACTCGAGCAGAATCGAGGGGTCGATCATCAGGCCGATGGCAACGAAGAAGATGGCGCTGAACAGGTCGCGAACCGGCTCAATCAGCCGCTCGATCTTCAGCAACTGGCGCGATTCGGCCATGATTGCGCCGATCAGGAAGGCCCCCAGCACCATGCTGTACTCAAGCTTCACCACCAGCAGGCAGAAACCGAAGCACAGCCCCAGCACGGTGATCAGCAGCATTTCGTTGCTTTCGAATTTCGCCACATAGGCCAGCAGCCGCGGCACCAGCAGGATGCCGATGACCAGCGCGACGATCATGAACAGCGACAGCTTGCCCACCGTCGAGAACACTTCCCCGGAACTGACCGAGCCACTGACGGCGATGCCCGACAGCAACGCGATGATGCCGATGCCCAGGATGTCCTCGACGATCAGCACGCCGAAGATCAGCTGGGCGAAGCGCTCGTTCTTCATCTTCAGGTCGTTGAGCGCCTTGACGATGATGGTGGTCGAGGAAATGGCCAGGATGGCGCCGAGGAACAGCGAATCCATGGTGTTCCAGCCAAACCAGCGGCCGATCTCGAAGCCGATCCAGATCATCAGCACGATTTCCAGGAACGCGGCTATGAACGCCGTGGCCCCGACCTTGAACAGCTTGCGCAGGCTGAACTCAAGGCCCAGGCAGAACATCAGAAAGATCACCCCCAGTTCAGCGAGGGTCTTGATGGTGTCTTCGTCGTGGATCAGGCCGAAGGGAGGCGTGTGCGGGCCGATGATGAAGCCGGCAACGATGTAGCCCAGCACCACGGGCTGCTTGAGACGATGGAAGAGGATGGTCACCACCCCGGCGACCAGCATGATCACCGCCAGATCCTGGATGAAGCTGATGGCATGCATGGCGCGAGTACTCCTTGTGTCAATGCACGTGGCGGACCACTCCTCCGTCGGAAACGTCTGACGCAGAAAGCAGGCACATACTGTTGTAATAGATGGAAAAGCCCACGTTGCATGGGCCCCGTCAGGTTAACATCGCGCCTTGCCGCAAAATGCCGATGCAATATGCAGAAACAGATCGGCCGAACCGGCGCCGCTGATGGCAAGATCGGCGTGACGATGGAGCGTCAGCCGACGTCCCGTACCAGGATGGGAAACCTCTATGAGGGGAACAGAAGTGTCAGCAGATACCAGCCCCGCTTCAGCGCAACTTCACCGTGAGCTCACTATGGAACCTGGAAACGCCCAGTTGACTATGACTGTCCTGATGACACCGGACATGGCCAACTTCTCTGGCAACGTACACGGCGGCACCCTGCTCAAGTACCTCGACGAAGTCGCCTACGCCTGCGCCAGCCGTTATGCCGGCACCTACGTGGTCACCTTGTCGGTGGACCAGGTGATTTTCCGCGAGCCGGTGCACGTCGGTGAGCTGGTGACCTTCCTGGCGTCGGTCAACTACACCGGCAATACCTCGATGGAGGTGGGCATCAAGGTGGTCACCGAGAACATTCGCGAGCGTTCGGTGCGCCATTCCAACAGCTGCTTCTTCACCATGGTCGCCGTGGACGATGATCGCCGCCCGGTGAAGGTGCCGCCGCGCCAGCCGCTCAACAGCGAAGAGAAGCGCCGCTTCCTGCAGGGCCAGCAGCGCCGCCAGATCCGCCAGGAGCTGGAGCAGCGCTATCAGGACCTGAAGACCGACGCCAACTAATAAGCCAGGCGCTGCGCCTCGAAGCGCACGCGCGGGTGAGCAATGCGGTCCTGGGCCCGCACCAGCTGCAGTTCGTAGCTGGCGCAGGCCTGGGTTTCCAGCAGCACCTCATGCACCGCGGCCGCTGCGAACTCGAACGCCTGCACCCAGCTGTCGCCAAGCAGCACCCGAGCCAGGAACAGCCCTGAGGTGAGGTCGCCCACCCCCACCGGCTGACGCGGGAAGGCCAGCAGCGGGCGACGCAGGTGCCAGCTTTCCTTGGCCGTCACCAACAGCATCTCGAACGCATCCTCCGCGCGCCCCGGGTAACTCAGGTGCTTGACCAGCACCACCTGCGGCCCACGCTCCAGCAGCCCACGGGCCATGCCGACGCAATCTTCAAGGGACTGCGCCTTGCGCCCGCAGAAGCTGTCCAGCTCCAGCTGGTTGGGGCAGAGGATGTCGGCCTGGGCGGCGGCCTGCTCGAGCAGGAATTCGCTCACCTCGGCGGGCACGATGCAGCCTTTCTCGGCGTGGCCCATGACCGGGTCGCACAGGTACAGCGCCTTGGGGTTGACCGCCTTGATCCGCGCGACACCGGCCAGGATTGCCCGCCCTTGCTCGGCACTGCCCAGGTAACCCGACAGCACCGCATCGCAATGGCCCAGTTCGCCGATGTTGGAAATGCCTTCCACCAACGCAGGAATTTGCGCTGGAGCAAGCACTTCCCCCGACCACTGTCCATACTGAGTGTGATTGGAGAACTGCACGGTGTTGAGTGGCCAGACGTTGACCCCGACCCGTTGCATCGGAAACACCGCGGCGCTGTTGCCGGCATGTCCAAAGACCACGTGGGACTGAATGGCGAGCAGATGCGGTGTACGTTTCATGCAGGACGATTCCGAAACTGTGTGAACAAATGTGCGGCCCGCAGTATGAACCCGAATGCCATCTGTACGACAGGCCAGCGGCACAGTTAAGCTGGCTCGACCTGTCTGGAGCTTACGCAAATGCTGACCCTCGAAAACGTCTTCGTCCTGATGCTGGTGGCGACCGCCGGCGCCTGGCTGTGGCACAACCACGGGCTGCGCGAAAAAGCCCTGGCCCGGGTCAAGCAGCATTGCGCAAAGCTCGACCTGGAGCTGCTGGACGACGCCGTGGCGCTCAAACGCATCGCATTCGTGCGTGACGCCAATGGCCGCAAGCGCCTGGCACGCATCTACAACTTCGAGTTCACCGTCACCGGCGAGCAACGCCACCCGGGTACCGTCACACAGTTCGGCGCGCACAGCGTACAGATCGAGCTGGCGCCCTACCCCTTCGAGATCAAGACCCCGCCACGCACCGATAACGTCATCGAGATGCAGCAGTGGCGCCAGGAGCACAACCGCTGGCACAACTGATCAGCCATCCAGGCGGCACGCCGCCAGCGCGGCCTGCAGCTCGGCCAATGGCTGGGCCTCGGCGAAGATCAACTCCAGGCGTGAATCCCTGCGCCACTCGCTTGGCTGCCACTCGGGCTCGTGGCCTTCAAGGCCGTTGAATGACTGCCAGCCCTGTGGGCTGTGGATAACCCCTTTGGCCCGGCGCCATGGCCAGGCATGCAAAAAGGCGTTCAACTGCGCGGGCTCGAAACGCTGACTGGGGTGCCAGCGCCATCCCACGCTCCAACCCCCTTCACTCTCACTGGCCTGGCAGATCGGCTCGGATGGATCTGTCCACAGCGCTGACGCTGCGGCGATAGAGTTGCCCACAGCCAGCCGCTGCAAAGCCGCGTCGACGTCAGCGACTGTGGACAAACCTGGCAGGCGGTCCAACGGCAATGCCCCATGATCCGTCCAGACTGCAGGCAACCCGGGGAATCGCGCAGTTATCAACAGGCGCTTGGCTTCATCCACAGATGCCGACTTGTTGAAAACTAAAAGTGCAGTTGCCGATAAAGCCGCCTGCTGCGCTTCAGGCAGCAGTTCTTCCCTGGCCAGTGCCTGGGCATCCAGCACCATCAGCAGCGGCTGCACGGCCAGCACAGCCTGCCACGGCGCCTGCCCCAGTTGCTGCAGCAATTGCCGGGGATGGCCCAGCCCAGAGGGCTCGATGAACAGCCGGTCCGGGCGCGCCTTGCGCAGCAAGCGGCCAAGACCAACCTGGAACGGCATGCCGTTGACACAACACAGGCAACCCCCCGCCACTTCACCAATGGCAATGCCATCGTCATCACGCGCCAGCAGTGCCGCGTCCAGGCCGATCTGCCCGAACTCGTTGACCAGCACCGCCCAGCGCTCGTTGGCCGGGCGCTGCGCCAGCAGCTGGCGGATCAGGCTGGTCTTGCCGGCGCCCAGCGGGCCTGCGATTACATGGGTGGGAATGTTCTGCAACATAGGTAGGTATCGAGCAAGTGCGTGGCCCACTATGCCCCGTCAGGCCAGCCAGTCAAGGCTGAGCAGCAGGCGTCGCTCGCCGGGCGCCGTCAGCGGCGAGCGGTGGATAAGGCCTGCACCTTCATTGCCAATCCATTTCTCGCCCTTGAGCAGCGCTACGTCACCCGCCGCCAGCTGGCGGATGTTATCCACAGCAGGTTGATCGAGCTGCAACCTTGAACGGTCTATCACACCCTCCTCCAGCCATTGACTGCCGCTACCGGCATAGGTGGTGAGCAGGCGCACCGGCACGTTATCCACATGGAAGCGCGGGCACATCGCGCCATCCAGTACCCGCAGGCGCAAACCGATGCGCCGTGCACCGAGCAGGCAGGTGTAGGCCGCCACCAGCCACGCCACATCGGCGACGAAACCTTCGTAGCCATGCAGATCGGCCGCTTCCCTGAGCAGCCCCGGCAGCTGTGGCGGATGCTGCTCGTCGACATCGATCACCCGCTCGTCCGCCAGTGTCTGGCCAAGGCTCAGCACCAGCGCGCAGAAATCCTCGACCTGGGCGGGTAACTGGCGCTGCCAGACGGCCAGGTTGACGCCATCCTTGAGCATGTCGGTCATCACCTTGGGTGACGGCCCGAAGACCTGGCAGATATCCACAACCTGGGGCGCCAGCTTCATGCCGCCTGCTCCTCGATCCAAGGGCCGAACGGATCTTCCAACCGTAGCCAGCCCATGGGCCCCAAGGCCATTTCTTCCTCACTCAGCAGGCAGGCGTCCAACGCTGTGGATAACTGCGCAAAGTCGATGTTCTGCCCGATGAATACCAGCTCCTGACGGCAGTCACCGGTGTCCACCGACCATTGCTTGAGGATCGCCGCCATATCCGCTTCGTCTTGCGGCCATTGCTCGCGCGGGACGAAACGCCACCAGCGCCCGGCCAGGCCATGGCGCATCATGCCGCCCGCCTGTGACCAGCTACCGGCCTCCTGGTACTTGCTGGCCAGCCAGAAAAAACCTTTTGAGCGCAGCAGCCGGCCATTGCTCCAGGGCGTGTGGATAAAGTCGAAGAAGCGCTGCGGGTGAAACGGCCGGCGGGCCTGCCAGGTGGTCGCGGCGATGCCGTACTCCTCGGTTTCCGGCACGTGTTCACCACGCAGCTCCTGCAGCCAGCCCGGCGCTTGCGCCGCCTGGTCGAAGTCGAACAGGCCGGTATCGAGGATTCGCGACAACGCAACCTGGCCCATGACCATCGGCACGATCTGCGCCCGGGCATTGAGGCTGCGCAGGATGGCGATCAACTCTTCACGTTCGTGCTGGCCGATCAGGTCGATCTTGCTCAGCAGCAACACGTCGGCGAACTCGACCTGCTCGATCAGCAGGTCGCTGATCGAACGTTCATCCTCTTCACCGAGGGTCTCGCCGCGGCTGGCCAGGCTGTCGGCAGCCTGGTAATCACGCAGGAAGTTGAGCCCGTCGACCACGGTGACCATGGTGTCCAACCGCGCCATGTCCGACAGGCTGCGCCCTTGTTCGTCACGGAAGGTGAAGGTCTCGGCTACCGGCAGCGGTTCGGAGATCCCGGTCGACTCGATCAAGAGGTAATCGAAGCGGCCCTCACGCGCCAGGCGCGCAACCTCTTCCAGCAGGTCTTCGCGCAGGGTGCAGCAGATGCAGCCGTTGCTCATCTCCACCAGTTTTTCTTCCGCGCGGTTGAGGCTGACGTTGCGCTGTACTTCGCTGGCATCGATGTTGATTTCGCTCATGTCGTTGACGATCACGGCAACCCGCAGATTGTCGCGGTTGCGCAAAACGTGATTGAGCAGCGTGCTCTTGCCGGCGCCGAGGAAGCCGGACAGCACGGTGACAGGAAGACGGTTGGGCATGACGGACCTCATCGGGCAGGCGCATTCGAAACGATGCATTGCGTCACGTTATATTATAACAATACAATTTCGCCAAGCCGTCTCGACCGAAGGGTTGCCTGGAGTGCCTCATCGATGAAATTGCCCCGCGCCAGCGCATTGCTGCTGATTGCCCTGCCGACCTCTTTGCTGGCCATGCCCCGCACCGACCTGGCGCTGTGTACTCGCAGCGCCACGCTATTGGCCTGCCAGGACAGCAAGGGCAACTACTACAGCGTGCGCAGCGCAGGCAGCACCTTCTACCTGCGCGGTTACGAAGTGCAGGGCAAACGGTTGTGGGCACAAACCAACAGCCGCTACGGCGCGCTCACCTTCTTCACTGGCCTGGCCAGCGATGGCGAAGCCTGGGTCGGTTACAGCCGGCGTATCGGCTGGACCACCCTCAATCGCGTCTCGAGCTCCAGCGGCCAGCGCTTCGATCTGCACTGCAGCCTGCTCGGTGGTTGCCGTTGAGCCCTACTTTTTCAGGACACCATTCATGACCAGCCTTAGCCTTTCCCTGCCCGACATCGCCACGCAAAGCAGCCAACACAGCTTGCCGCTGGACTGGGTAGGCATGTGCGGTATCGCCCTGCCGCTGCAGGTGGAAGGTCGCAATCTGAGCGCCCATGCCAGCGCAGGCGTCAGCCTGGACGAAGGTGCTGCGCGTGGTATTCACATGTCGCGCTTGTACCTGGCGCTGGAAGCACTCGAACACCAGCCCTTGAGCCTGCCGCTGATGCGCCAGACCCTCGATCAGTTTCTCTCCAGCCACCAGGGCCTTTCCAGAGCCGCATACCTGCGGCTGGAATTCGATCATCTGCTCAAACGCCCAGCCTTGATCAGCCCTCTGGCCGGATGGAAACGCTACCCGGTGCGGCTCGATGCACAGCTGAAAGATGAAATGTTCCACGTGGAACTATCCGTGGATATTCCCTATTCCTCCACGTGCCCCTGCTCGGCCGCACTGGCCAGGCAACTCATCCAGGCGCAGTTCGACCAGGATTTCGTCAGCCAAGCGCTGGACCGGGACAGCGTGCGCCAATGGCTGGGCAGCAGCAGTGGCATCGTCGCCACACCTCACAGCCAACGGAGCATGGCCAAGCTACAGGTGCGGCCAGGCACTGATGCGTGGCCACTGACTGAATTGATCGACCAGGCTGAGCAAGCCTTGGGAACCGCCGTGCAAACCGCCGTGAAGCGTGCCGACGAACAGGCCTTCGCCCTGGCGAACGGGCAGAACCTGATGTTCTGTGAGGACGCCGCGCGGCGCCTGCACCTGGCGTTGCGCCAGTTGCCGTGGGTGAGCGCGTTCAGCGTGCGCGTGGAACATGCAGAGAGCCTGCATGCCCACGACGCAGTCGCCGTCAGCCGCTGGCGGTGGTAATCAGCTGCGGGGTTTCACGGTGCCGCAGTCGTTGCCCAACCATACCGCCCGTGTGTCCATGCTGCCCTGCTGCTGCACACCCGATGCGTTGAAGGTGCCGTTGACCTTGGTCAGGAACTCTTTGTCGCTGAGGAAGGTGGCCTGGCCCTGCCCCTGGGCTTTCGGGCAGCTGAACTGGAACTTCCAGACATTGCCGGTGCGGTCGGTGATCTTCTGGGTGCAGCCCGATTGAGGGTCTTGCAGCGGGATGTCGTTGGTCTTGACCTGCTCCGGGGTCAGGCATGAACGCACGCCCTTGCCACCCACGCTGATACCTTGCTTGGCCAAGGCGCCTTCCATCATCGCCCGCTGCTCCGGCGGCAGATTCTTCAACTGGCCGAGCATGAACTGCATGTCGGGTAACGGCTTGCCATCGACCTGCATGTTGCTGGTGGTCAGCTCCCACAGGCCGGGTTGCAGCATCTGCGCGTGAACCAACGGGCTACCCAGGCCCACGACCAGGGCAAGCAGTGGCAGACGAATCTTCATGGATGAAAGCTCCTCGAATTACCGGCTCTGGCCGGACTGTGCCGTTAGACGTCATTTTCCCTTGCAGGTTGCAGCCACCCCCACGAACGTGGTCTGTTAGCGACAGTGCTAACGGCAAGCAGGATGCGTATGGATTACCACAGCCCCTACTTCTTCGGTTACGTGCTCGGCCTGATTCATCTGCTCGGCATCATCGCGGCGCTGCATGCCGTGTTCACCGTGCGTACAGCCCAAGGTGCGATCGCCTGGGCCATGCCCCTGTTCTTCATCCCCTACTTTGCGCTCATCCCCTACCTGATCTTCGGTGCCCGTTCGTTCTATGCGTACATCAACGCGCGCCGGCATGCCAACCAGGAGATGCACGTGGCCATGGCCAATCTCAACTGGCGGCCGTGGGTGGAGGAAGCCCTGACCGCCCGCGAGTCCGACAGCTATGCGGCGCTGCGCGCCATGCCCAAGCTGGGGCGCATGCCATGTCTGGCCAACAACGAGGTGAAGCTGCTGATCGATGGCGAAGCCACCTTCAAGGCGATCTTCGCTGCCATCGACAAGGCCCGTGACACCGTACTGGTGCAGTTCTTCATCATCCACGACGACGTGCTCGGCCGAGAGCTCCAGCAGTTGCTGTTGCGCAAGGCGGCGGAAGGCGTAAGGGTCTTCGTGCTTTACGACCGGGTCGGCAGCCACGCATTGCCGGCCAGCTACAGCCAGGTGCTGCGCGACGGCGGTGTGCAGATACAGGCATTCGCCACCCGCCGCGGCTTGTTCAACCGCTTCCAGGTCAACTTTCGCAACCACCGCAAGATCGTCGTGGTGGATGGGCTGCTGGGCTTTCTCGGTGGGCACAACGTGGGCGACGAGTACCTCGGCGCGCACCCGCGCCTGTCGCCGTGGCGCGACACCCATGTGCAGATCAGCGGCCCGGTACTGGCTTGCCTGCAGGAATCGTTCGCCGAGGACTGGTACTGGGCCACGCGCCAGCTGCCTCCGCTGATCCTGCCCGACACCTACCCTGAAGATGGCGTGCTGTGCCAGGCCCTGGCCAGTGGCCCGGCCGACCCCCAGGAAACCTGCGCGCTGTTCTTCCTCGAAGCCATCCACTCGGCCACTCGCCGGGTCTGGATCACCAGCCCGTATTTCATCCCCGACGAAGCGATCTTTGCCGCCTTGCGCCTGGCCGTGCTGCGCGGCGTCGATGTACGCATCCTCATCCCCGCACGCCCCGACCACCGTATCGTCTACGCCGCCTCCAGCCTGTTTGCCTTCGAGGCGGTGCGCGCGGGCGTGCGGATGTTCCGCTATCAGCCGGGGTTCCTGCATCAGAAAGTGGTGCTGGTGGATGATGAGGTCACGGCCATTGGCAGCGCCAACCTGGATAACCGTTCCTTCCGCCTGAACTTCGAGATTACCCTGCTCACCGTGGACCGCGCCTTCGCCGACCAGGTCGAGCAGATGCTGGTGAACGACTTCGAACAGGCCAGGGAGATCACCGCCGAGGACAGCCGCGACACCCATCGCCTGCAGCAACTGGGGATGCGTATTGCGCGTTTGATATCGCCGATCCTGTAGCGCCTCGACGTGCCCCACAGGGGCACGCCGGGCAGCCCGTCAGCGATAGAGGTCCTCACGCGTCCACGGCAGGTCGTGATGGCCATCGGCGAAAGGTTTCACGGCGAGGATCTGGTGCAGGTTCATCCAGCCCTTGCTGAAGGCATAGGCGCAGCCGGCCAGGTACAGGCGCCAGATCCGCAGGGTCTTCTCCGGCACCAGCGCGGCGGCGCGGTGCAGCTGGTTCTCAAGGTTCTCGCTCCAGTGGTTGAGGGTCTTGGCGTAGTGCAGGCGCAGGCTCTCCACGTCCACCACCTCCAGCCCCGCTTCACAGATGCGCGCGCTGATCATCGAGATGTGCGGCAGCTCGCCGTGGGGGAATACGTAGCGGTCGATGAACGCACCCGCGCCACGGCCCACCGGGCGACCGTCCACGTGCTTGGCGGTGATGCCGTGATTCATCACCAGCCCGCCTTCGCGCACCGCACTGAACAGCTTGCGGCAATAGAGTTCGAGGTTGGCGTGGCCGACGTGCTCGAACATGCCGACGCTGACCACCTTGTCGAAGCGGCCATCCTCGGGCAGGTCACGGTAATCGAGAATGTGCAGGTCGACCTTGTCGGCCAGCCCCTCCTCCTTGACCCGCTGTCGGCCAAGTTTCAGCTGCTCTTTGCTCAGGGTGATGCCGTACACCTTGGCGCCGTACTCACGGGCGGCAAAACGCGCCAGCCCGCCCCAACCGCAACCAACGTCCAGCAGGTAGTCACCGCCCTGCAGGCGCAACTTGCGGCACAGGTGATCGAACTTGTCCTGCTGGGCCTGGGCCAGGGTGTTGTCCGGCTCTTTGAAATAGGCACAGGAATAGACCATGTCCGGGTCCAGCCACAGTTGGTAGAACGCATTGGACAGGTCGTAGTGGTAGGAGATGGCTTCGGCGTCGGTGCTCTTGTCGTGAGAGGTGCGCTGCGGCAGCACGTCGTCCTCGTCCTTGAGCAGCGTTTGGCTAAGCTCGTCACACACCCGGATGACTTCACCGATATCGCCTTCGAGCTCCAGTTTGCCTTCGACGAAAGCCGAACCCAGTGCTTCCAGGTTGGGGTGGGTCAACTGGGCGATCAGCTGGGGGTCCTTGACCACGATGGTGACCTGCGGACTGGGCCCCAGATCGAACTGGTTACCGTCCCACAGCTTGACCCGCAACGGTATGTCCAGGCTCTGCAAAACGGGTGGAAGTTGCGCAAGCATTCATGACCCTCCCTTTCACGGATTCGGAACGCCACGTCTTATCAAGTCGGACGCTACCGCATGAGGGTAGTTCATTCGTGCGAAGTTTCCGTTAACCGCGACCATGGTCTAGAACTATCTGGCACGGCCAACGCAGCAGATTGTATACAATCCTCCGCGCTCAGACTAACCTTATGCCCCTCTTCGCTTCCTCACCCTTGGAGTAACTAACCCATGAAATCCTATGACGTGGTGATCATCGGCGGCGGCCCCGGCGGCTACAACGCAGCTATCCGGGCCGGCCAGCTGGGCATGAGCGTGGCCTGCGTGGAAGGCCGATCGACCCTCGGCGGCACCTGCCTGAACGTCGGTTGCATGCCCTCCAAGGCATTGCTGCACGCCTCCGAACTGTTCGAGGCGGCCAGCGGTGACGAGTTCGCGCACCTGGGCATCGAGGTCAAGCCGAGCCTGAACCTGGCGCAGATGATGAAACAGAAGGATGAAAGCGTGACCGGCCTGACCAAGGGCATCGAGTACCTGTTCCGCAAGAACAAGGTCGACTGGGTCAAGGGCTGGGGCCGCCTGGACGGCGTCGGCAAGGTCGTCGTCAAGGCCGAGGACGGCAGCGAAACCACCTTGCAGGCCAAGGACATCGTCATTGCCACCGGTTCCGAACCGACCCCGCTGCCGGGCGTGACCATCGACAACCAGCGCATCATCGACTCCACCGGCGCCCTCTCCCTGCCCCAGGTGCCCAAGCACCTGATCGTGATCGGCGCCGGCGTGATCGGCCTGGAGCTGGGTTCGGTGTGGCGCCGCCTCGGCGCCGAGGTGACGGTGATCGAGTACCTCGACCGCATCTGCCCGGGCACCGATGCGGAAACCGCCAAGACCTTGCAGAAGGCCCTGGCCAAGCAAGGCATGACCTTCAAGCTGGGCAGCAAGGTCACCCAGGCCACGCCATCGGCCGATGGCGTCACCCTCACCCTGGAACCAGCAGCCGGTGGCGCCGCCGAAACCCTGCAAGCCGACTATGTACTGGTGGCCATCGGCCGTCGCCCGTACACCCAGGGCCTGAACCTGGAGAGCGTGGGCCTGGAGACCGACAAGCGCGGCATGCTGAGCAACGACCATCACCGCAGTTCGGTCCCGGGCATCTGGGTGATCGGCGACGTCACCTCCGGCCCGATGCTGGCGCACAAGGCCGAGGACGAAGCCGTGGCCTGCATCGAACGCATCCACGGCAAGCCGCACGAGGTCAATTACAACCTGATCCCGGGCGTCATCTATACCCGCCCGGAGCTGGCCACTGTCGGCAAGACCGAAGAGCAGCTCAAGGCCGAAGGCCGCGCCTACAAGGTCGGCAAGTTCCCCTTCACCGCCAACAGCCGCGCCAAGATCAACCATGAGACCGAAGGCTTCGCCAAGGTTCTCGCCGACGCCAACACCGACGAGGTGCTGGGTGTGCACCTGGTCGGCCCGAGCGTCAGCGAGATGATCGGCGAGTTCTGCGTGGCCATGGAGTTCTCGGCCTCGGCCGAAGACATCGCCCTCACCTGCCACCCGCACCCGACCCGCTCCGAAGCCCTGCGCCAGGCGGCGATGAATGTGGATGGGATGGCGATGCAGATCTGATCGGCAGGTCTGTCGTTCATCCATGTGGGAGCGGGTTTACCCGCGAAGATGACACCTCGGTGCCTGGCACGGGCTATGCCCGTGTTCGCGGGTAAACCCGCTCCCACAAGGATCGCTCAGCTGTTTGAATAGCGAGCAAGACAGATGCACTGACATTCGCCCATCAGCCGTGCGCCAGCTTCTCGTCCACACCCTCCCGGAACCGCGACGCCAGGAACGGCGTGATATCCAGCGGCAACGCCTCGTTGTGGACAACCTTGTCCAGCAGCACCCCGGTGATCGCCGACGTCAGGATCCCGGTGCGGAAGTGCCCACAGGCATTGAAGTACCCCTCGACATTATCCACAGGCCCGAGGATCGGCAGCTCATCCGGCGACCCCGGGCGTAGCCCGGCCCAGGTGCGCTTGAGGTTCACCTGCGCCAGCTCCGGCACGCAACGAATGGCTCCCTGCACCAGCCCACTGATCTCCGGGAAGGTGTTGCTGACATCGAAGCCTTTCTCTTCAGTGGTACTGCCGATCAGGATCTCGCCATTGTCCTTCTGCGCCATGTAGCAATCGCTGGTGGTGATGCAGCCATCGAGCAGCTTGGGCAGGCGCTCGGTCAGCACGATCTGGCCCTTTACCGGCTTGACCGGAATGCTCAGGCCCGTCGCCCACTCGCTCAGCTCGGCAGCCCAGGCACCCGCGGCGTTGATCAGTGTGTGGCAGTGGAACTCGCCGGCTTCGGCAGTGCGCACGCCCTTGATCCGCGAGCCTTCATGCAGCACCCCGGTGACATTCACGTTGGGGTACAGGTCGACACCGTTCTGCCGCGCCGCCTCCAGGAACGCGTCGCCCAGGCGGAACGGGCTGACCTGGTGATCGCAGAGGAACTCCAGCGCGCCATTGGCCTGCTGCGTCACCGCCGGCTCCGAGGCCCGTAGCGCGTCGCGGTCGAGCCAGCGCACCTGGTCGGCCAGGTGCGGGATCTGCTTGACGATGTGCTCGGCGTACAGCTGGTCCTCGTCATCCTGGATGATGTACTTGAGCCCGGTGCGCTCGAACTTGAAGTCCATACCATGGCGCTCGATCAGCTCGCGGTGCAGCTGTGGATAAATCGCGTTGGACTGCAGGGCGAAGTCGAAGAAACACGGCGGCAGGATATGCGGGGTGCTGGAGTCGACCACCACCGCCGCGCCATTGGCCTCGCGCTTGCTGCGCGAGGACATCATGCGAAAGAAGATCACCCCACAGCCCAGCCCCACCGATTCGCCGATGGCCCACAGACCACCCGCCGATGCGCGCGTGGCGTTGCCCGGGCGCTTGCTGTCGATCAGGGCGATTTTCAGATTGCTGCGTTTGGACAGCTGGTAGGCGCAGGACGCGCCGATCACGCCGCCGCCGGCGATGATGATGTCGTAGTGCTTGGCCATGCTCAGGCCTCCGTGCCGAGGTGTGCGAATGCGGAAAACGGGATCGGGTCCACCGGGAAGCGTGGGCGCAGCCAGCCAACATCCTGGCGCCCGGTGGCGCTGCGCAGGCGATCGCTGCAGTAACCGACGCACATGCGCCCCTGGCAGTCGCCCATGCTCACCCGGGTGCGCATCTTCAGGCTGGCCATGTCCTGCACGCCCTGTTCCAACGCCAGGTCGATCTGCTCGCGGGTGACGTGTTCGCAACGGCAGATCACCGTGTCGGCCTGGGGCAGTTCGACCTGCGCAGCCCCCCGTGCGGTGAAGCGTTCCACGCCCGCGCGGAAGCGCTTGATCGCGGCGAGCTTGCCCAGGTACAGCTCGCGCCGTTCGATGGCCTGTTCGGCATTGAGCTTGCCCATTTGCAGGAGCATCGACAGCGCAGCAATACGCCCGGTCAGCATCGCCGCCTCGCCGCCACGGATACCGGCCATGTCACCTGCCAGATGGGTGTTCGGGCGGCTGCTCTGCTGCCACACGTTGCACACCGCGCGCAGGTAGCCGTCTTCGCTGAAACCGTGTTCCAGGCCCAGTTGCTGGCTGAGCTGGGTGCGTGGGATGAAGCCGTAGCCCACCGCCAGCGTCTGCACCGTCTCGCGCTGGACGCGGGTCATGTCCGGCTTCCAGTCCTGGGTGTAGGGCGCGACGCTGACCTCGCGCAGCTCATCCTCGCCCGTGGCCCCTACCACGCCCCAACCGTAGTGCATGGGGATGCCGTTGAGCTTCATGTAGGCGAGCATGCTCAAGCCATCGAGGAACAGCTGCGGCTTGTTCATCAGCGCCAGGCTTTCCTTGGCGATGCGGTTGAACGCGCAGGCTTCATATACCCCGCTGACCTTGGCCCCGGCGGCATGCAGCTGGCACGCAACCAAGGGCAGCAACGGCCCGGTGCCGGCGATCAAGGTGCTGCCCAGCGGCTTGACCACGCCGCTCTTGATCTGCAGCTGCAGCCCGCCCAGCAGGATCACTCCCGGCAGGGTCCAGCCGGGGAACGGCACATTGCGCTCATGGCAGCCGGCGGCCAGCAGCAGGTGGGAATAGTCGATCTCGTGCAGTTGCTCGTCGCCATCGAGCACCATCAGGCGCTGGTCATCGCCGCCCACCACGCGGTGGTTGAGGCGTAGGTCGATATGGCTGGCGCTGGCGGCAAAGTCTTCGTGCAGGGTGTTGAGGGCCTTGGCGTAGCGAGGGCCTAGGTAACCGAGGTCGATGCCGGCACGCAACGGGCCGCGGTAAACCACCCCGCCAGGACGCGAGGCTTCATCGAACAGCAGGCTGTCGACGCCGTGGTCGGCCAGCTCGATGGCCGCCCCCATGCCAGCTGAGCCAGCACCGACGATCACTGGGCGAAGGCTCATGAGCGGGCCTCCCCGTGCATGCGGTTCACTTCGGTCTCGATCTGCATGCCCGGCTTGACCACCGTCTGGCACGCCCGGCGCTTGGGCCGCCCGTCAATCTGCACCAGGCAGCAGTGGCACACACCCATGCCGCAAAAGGCGCCGCTGAGCTGGTCGTGGTCATTGCGCGCCAGCTGGCGCAGGCCAATGGCATTGAGCACGCTGAGGACGGTCTCCCCCGCGCTGGCCACTGCCGGCAGGCCATTGACCAGCAGGGTCATTTCCGCGCCTTCCAATGGCTGGATATCGTGCTTTCGTTGCAACGTCTGCATTTCCTGTCGTCCTTGGTGACTGGTGGGTCGGGGGACGTTAGGGCAAACGCTGAGGGAAAACATTGATCCATGCCAGACGCATGATGTAGGAAAGTTCCGGGGCGACGGACGTGCGACGAACTTCACGTAAGTCGTGGGATTCGAGAACGTCGTTCAGGAATGCCTGCGACCTGGAGCAACCATATCCAGTGTCGCCATCAGCCACGGCATCAATACCAACGCCATCCGTAAATGGATCGTCCAGTGCTTCCCTGCTGGCCAATACGAGGGTTTTGCCGAAGGCCAGACAGGGGGGCTACTTTTTCAACAGAATCGACCCATAGCAGCCAGTCGGCATAATAGTTTTCAACCAATCGCCGGAACAATATGGCTACTCCACCCAACCCCTTCTCGTATCATCTGCGCCTCAGAATCTGGAACGAACTGTGTGAAATCACCAACTGAAAAAGCTCCGGCTGCCCCTGATGGGACGAAGTGGGACGTAGGCGAGGCTGTCAATCAGCTCTCGTGGGACGACTTGCGCATCATCAAGACGCTCAGTGATTGCGGCAATCGTTCGGCTACGGCCAAGAAGCTTGGCATCAATGTATCCACCGTTTCGCGCCGAGTTGCTCAAGTTGAGCGAACGCTCGGCATCGCGCTGTTCGATCACCGCAAATCAGGGTATCTGCTCACCGCCGAGGGTGCTGAATTGCGAGCACTCGCCGAGCGAGTGGAGCTGGATATCGTCAGCGTCACGCGGCGTGTTTCACGTTCAGGCCAAGGCCCCCTCGGGAAACTTCGCATTACCACCAGCGACTCGCTGCTGCTGTACTTCCTCACCCCCATCATCGCGGACTTCAAGGCCCTGAACGAGGGGATCACCATCGAGGTGCTGGTGGGCAATGAAACCCTCAGCCTCGCCCGGGATGAATCGGATATCGCCATTCGAGCGACGAGAAAACCTGCAGAAAGCCTGGTGGGCCGTAAACTGGCGAACATTGCCTGGGCACCCTACTGCAGCGCCAAGCAGATGACTGCCTTGCCCCTTTTCGAAGAGGGCCAGGCCTGGGTGTCATATTCCGCAGCGCTCTGCGGTTTGAAGGCGACAAGCTATGTCGAAAGCAGAGTCGCTGCTGAGCGCATAGCGTACCGCACCGATTCTGTTGCAGCCGCAAGCGCTGCAATCGCGGCGGGTCTGGGCTTTGGATTCCTTCCCTGCATGTTGGGCGACATCACCCCAGGGTTGGTACGCGCCGGCCCGGTGGTGCCGGAGCTTCAGGATGAGTTGTGGCTGCTGACTCACCAGGACATTCGAAAATCGTGGCGGGTCAAAGCCTTCATGACCTTCTGCGCCGCTGCCGTGGCCAGTCAAAAGCCCTTGGTCGAGGGGCAATTGATACTCCCGGTTCCCTAGATCAAAACCGGGAGTGCCGCTCAGATGTCTCGGGCGCCAATCACGGCCTTGCACACGATCTCGATCAGCTGCGGACGCTGGGCAAGTCTCGACACTCCAATGATATTGCTCGCGCACTGAGGCCGCTCAGTGCCAAAGGCCGCCTTGCGCACTTTGCCGACCACCGCGAACGCAGCGTCCATGTCCAGCACATAAAGCGTTTCCTCGACAACGTCCTGCAGAGTCGCGCCATACAAGGCGAGCAGCTTCGAAATGTTGTCGTAAGAGATCCGCATCTGCTCTCCCATCGAAGAGAAATCACTGGGCTTACCGTCGGCGTTCAGAGGCGCCGGGGCTACCAGATGACCTTCCTCATCATGGTTGAATTGACCTGATACATAGATCTCGTTTCCTACCCGCCGTGCCTGCGGATAGCCGTAAGCCTCCTCCCAGGAAACGCCCCAGTAGGCGGTCTGCTTGTTGAACGGTTGTGAAGCTGCCATTGCATTCTCCTGCACATGACGGACCGGCTTGATCCGAATGGGTGGGCGAATGCTAGCAGCGCGATCGCGTATTCCATGGCGCAAAAATGAGCCATCAGGAACGCAAAAGTGCGCCACCGACAGTCGCGTTGTTTCGTTATCGTTTGCTCGTCCTCAAGCAATGACGCTGAGGGGGCACTCGTGGCTACGGTAATGCCTGCAACGTGCGGGCCCCGAGACAGGTGCGATTGAACATCATCAAGCTGAAAGGAAACAAAAATGAACAATCCTAAAACTGAAGTCCTGACCCCGCTTAACAGCCAACTGATCTTCATCGATCAGCAGCCACAGATGGCCTTCGGCGTTCAGAGCATTGACCGGCAAACACTGAAAAACAACACCGTTGCCTTGGCCAAGGCCGCGAAGATTTTTAATGTCCCCACCACCTTCACCACGGTCGAGACAGAAAGCTTCTCAGGTCACACTTACCCCGAGCTGCTCGCTGTATTCCCGGACGCTCCGCTGCTGGAGCGCACCTCCATGAATTCCTGGGATGATCAGAAGGTGCGCGACGCACTCAAGAGAAATGGTCGCAACAAGATCATCGTCTCCGGTTTGTGGACCGAGGTATGCAACGCCACCTTCGCCCTGTCGGCAATGAACGATGCCGGCTATGAAATCTATATGGTTGCAGACGCCTCCGGCGGCACCACCAAAGAAGCCCACGATTACGCCATGCAGCGCATGATCCAAGCCGGCGTGGTACCGGTGACCTGGCAGCAGGTGCTGCTGGAATGGCAACGGGACTGGAAGAACCGCGACACCTACGACGCCGTAATGGAACTGGTAAAGGAACATTCCGGTGCATATGGCATGGGCGTCGACTACGCCTACACCATGGTGCACAAGGCACCTGAGCGCGTTCAGCATGGCCCCACCTTGGCGCCTGTCGCTGCATCTGTCTGAGCCATCGCCAGCCCCTGCCCTAGGGGCTGTTCACAGACTTGCGAAGGGTGCGCAGTCGACCGAACCGAGTCAACGAGCCTGGCCTGGAACCTCTGTGGATTTCCAATGCCCAGCGCTGCTCGAGTCAGGCGCTCGCATCCTGTTCCCGAAGACATTCAAAAGTAAGGAAAGCCATGAAAGTTCTCTACACCGCAGTCGCAACCGCAACCGGTGGTCGTGATGGCCGAGCCATCTCCAGCGACAAGAACCTCGACGTGAAACTGACCACTCCGAAGGAATTGGGCGGTGCCGGTGGTAATGCCACCAACCCTGAGCAACTGTTCGCCGCTGGTTACTCGGCCTGCTTCATCGGTGCACTGAAGTTCGTCGCCAGCCAGAGCAAACGCAGCATTCCAGCCGACGCCTCAATCACTGCGCGGGTCGGCATTGGCCAGATCCCAGGCGGCTTTGGCCTGGATATCGATCTGAACATCAACCTGCCAGGTCTGGAACAAGCCGATGCACAAGCGTTGGTGGAGGCGGCCCACCAAGTGTGCCCGTACTCCAACGCAACCCGTGGCAACGTCGATGTCCGTCTGCACGTCACCGTCTAACTTCCTGCCTCACCAGAAACAGGAGATATGAAATGAACGTTTTGACCAAAGCACTCGTTGGCTCGCTCCTTACCTTGTCGATCGGTAACGCATTCGCTGACTCTGGCGTCGAACACAACACCCAGGCATTCCTCGATGTACTGAACTCAGGCAGTGGTAAACCCATCGAGCAGCTTTCGCCGAAAGACGCCCGCGCGGTACTGACCGGCGCTCAGGCCGGAGTGAAACTGACACTGCCCGAGGCGGATGTCAGCGAGAAGACCATCACTGTCGACGGCCAGGACATCAGCTTGACCATCGTGCGTCCGGCGGGTGTGAAGGGGACCTTGCCTGTGTTCATGTACTTCCACGGCGGTGGCTGGGTGCTCGGCGACTTCCCGACCCATGAGCGCCTGGTCCGCGATCTGGTCGCCGGTTCCGGGGCGGTGGCGGTGTTCGTCAATTACACCCCGTCCCCTGAAGCGCACTACCCGACAGCAATCAACCAAGCCTACGCGGCAACCAAATGGGTGGCCGAGCACGGCAAGGAAATCAATGTCGACGGTAAGCGCCTGGCTGTAGCAGGCAACAGCGTCGGCGGCAACATGGCAGCCGTGGTCAGCCTGATGGCCAAGGATAAAGGTACCCCGGCCATCAAGTACCAGGTGCTGCTGTGGCCAGTGACCGACGCCAACTTCGAGACAGCTTCGTACAACCGGTACGCCGAGAGGCACTTCCTCACCAAGAACATGATGAAGTGGTTCTGGGACAACTACACCACCGACCCCAAGCAACGTGCCGAGATCTACGCCTCGCCGTTGCGCGCTACCACTGAGCAGTTGAAAGGCCTGCCGCCAGCGCTGGTCCAGACCGCGAGTGCCGATGTGCTGCGTGACGAAGGGGAAGCCTACGCTCGCAAACTGGACCAAGCCGGCGTGCCGGTCACTGCGCTGCGCTACAACGGCATGATCCATGACTACGGCTTGCTGAACGTGGTCAGCCAGGTTCCAGCAGTACGCTCTGCAATGCTGCAGGCTTCCGAAGAGCTGAAGGTTCATTTGAAGTGACCCCCACTCAAGACCGGAGATGTATGCCATGGAAGAAGAGTTCGACGTGTTCGTGGTCACCGATGTCTCCGGCACTTTCAACGCCATGACCTGTGACGCCGCCCATGACCGCATGAGCCAGGCCGGCGCACAACTGATGACCAGCTACAACGCCTTCAACGCCAACAAGTAAGCCGACCGCCCCGGGCACCGCCAGTCGGTACCCGCTATGGGCAGCATCTCCATCTCAATCTCTGCCCGTTCACTGTTGCACGGTGGATGCGGGCAAGCTCATCCCAAGGAACGTCGATGAACACCGCACTCCAGGCCAACCGCAACGTGGTCACTTTGGTTATCCAACACAAGGCTCGTGCTGACTCGCTGGCAAATTACGAGCAATGGCTCAAGCGCACGGTAAGCGCTGCGCGTCGCCAGCCTGGTCATTTAGATGCCAACGTTATCCGTCCCGACGATGGTGGCTTGCTTTACACCACCGTGGTCCGCTTCGCCGACTCCAGCCTGCTGCAGGCCTGGGTCAATTCAACGGAACGCCAAGCGCTGGTAGAGGAAGTTCTGCCGCTAATCGAAGGTGGCGACCATATCCAGGTACATGAGGACCCAGAGTTCTGGTTCACCCCGCCGAGCGTCAGCGCGCCGCAACCGCCGCGCTGGAAGCAAGCGCTGCTGACCTACCTCGTGATTTGCCCGATGACCATGATCATCCCGCAGCTACTGGCCCCGTTCTTTGCACGCCTTCCGCAGCTGGGCGGCGTAATCACTAGCAACCTGATCGTCAACGTGTTCGTCATCTTGCCCGTGGTGTTCTACATCATGCCTTGGGTAACTCGTCGCTGTGCAAACTGGCTGCGTGGCTGAGCAATAGTCAACCGCACATCCCTCCAATCCTCAGCCATATGGCAGCTGGCATGCTCTACGGTTACGCCTGTCGCCGCCGCACTCACACTGAGTTGAATATGTCCCTGGATCAAAACGACAAGACTCGTCGCCAGTTCCTCGCCACCAGCACCGTGCTCTGTGCCGCCGGCGCGGTCTGGTCTGCATTGCCCTTCACCGGCGCAGCCGGTTCCGCCCAAGCATCCATTCAAGGAGGTTCCATGACCGCCGATCTCATCCTGTTCAACGGCAAACTGCACACCGTCGACCGTGAAAACCCCACTGCCACCGCCGTCGCCATCAAGGACGGCAAGTTCATCGCGGTGGGCAACGATGCCCAGGCCATGGCCCACAAAGGCGCCGCCACGCAGATCATCGACCTCAAACAGCGCACGGTGATCCCAGGGCTCAATGACTCGCACCTGCACCTGATCCGCGGCGGCCTCAACTACAACCTCGAACTGCGCTGGGAAGGCGTGCCATCGGTGGCCGACGCCCTGCGCATGCTCAAGGACCAGGCGGCCCGCACGCCGACCCCGCAGTGGGTACGGGTGGTCGGCGGCTGGAACGAATTCCAGTTCGCCGAAAAGCGCATGCCCACCCTGGAAGAAATCAACCAGGCCGCCCCCGACACCCCGGTGTTCCTGCTGCACCTGTACGACCGTGCCCTGCTCAACCGCGCCGCGCTCAAGGCGGTGGGCTACAGCAAGGACACCCCCAACCCGCCGGGTGGCGAGATCCAGCGCGACAAGTTCGGCAACCCGACCGGCATGCTCATCGCCCGTCCCAACGCGATGATCCTCTACGCCACCCTGGCCAAGGGGCCGAAGCTGCCGCTGGAGTACCAGGTCAACTCGACCCGCCAGTTCATGCGTGAGCTCAACCGCCTGGGCCTTACCAGCGCCATCGATGCCGGCGGCGGCTACCAGAACTTCCCTGACGACTACTCGGTGATCCAGGAGCTGGCCGACAACAACCAGCTGACCGTGCGCATCGCCTACAACCTGTTCACCCAGAAGCCCAAGGAAGAGCTGGACGACTTCAAGAAGTGGACCGCCAGCGTCAAGCTGCACAGCGGCACCGACTTCCTGCGCCACAACGGTGCCGGCGAGATGCTGGTGTTCTCCGCCGCCGACTTCGAGGACTTCCTCGAACCGCGCCCGGACCTGCCGCAGACCATGGAAGAAGAGCTGGAGCCTGTGGTGCGCCACCTGGTGGAACAACGCTGGCCGTTCCGCCTGCACGCCACCTACAACGAATCGATCACGCGCATGCTCGACGTGTTCGAGAAGGTCAACCGCGACATCCCGTTCAATGGCCTGCCGTGGTTCTTCGATCACGCCGAGACCATCACCCCAGAGAACATCGAACGTGTGCGGGCGCTGGGCGGCGGCATCGCCATCCAGGACCGCATGGCCTTCCAGGGCGAGTATTTCGTCGAGCGCTACGGCGCCAAGGCGGCCGAGCAGACCCCGCCGATCCAGCGCATGCTCGACATGGGCGTGCCAGTGGGTGCCGGTACCGACGCCACCCGCGTGTCCAGCTACAACCCGTGGACCTCGCTGTACTGGCTGGTCAGCGCCAAGACCGTGGGCGGCATGGCGCTGTACCCCGAAGGCCTGAGCCGCGACACCGCGCTGCAGCTGTTCACCCAGGGCAGCGCCTGGTTCTCCAGCGAGCAGGGCAAGAAGGGCCAGATCAAGGTGGGCCAGCTGGCAGACCTGGCGGCGTTGTCGCTGGACTTCTTCAGCGTCGATGAAGAGGCCATCAAGGGCATCGAGTCGGTGCTGACGGTGGTCGATGGCAAGGTGGTGTACGGCGCTGCCGAGTTCGACAAGCTGGGCCCGCCACAGGTACCGGTGCTGCCCGAATGGTCTCCTGTGGCCAAGGTGCCGGGGCACTGGCGTGTGGGTACGCCGTCGCTGGCGGCCGCCGTGCACCAGTGTTCGGGGCCATGCGGGGTGCATGCGCACAGCCATGAACAGGCGCGCCACTCCAAGGTGCCGGTCAGCGACTTCCAGGGGTTCTGGGGGGCATTGGGTTGTTCGTGCTTTGCTTTCTAAGCTGATGTGATGATCGTGAGGCGAGCGATTCATCGGGTTGGATTTGGAGAGGCATGGACGAGCGCCGACACAGGTTTCAGTGAGCGCAACAGCTGAAAGGATGGGCGCAACGAAGAAGGGAGCCGGTTAAGGCTCCCTCCGTCAGCGACAGTTTTTATTGCGGTGCGACAGCTTTAATTCTCAGAACCAACTTGAGCGCAGAGCCTGTCTGTTACTCCACCGTCACCGACTTGGCCAGGTTGCGCGGCTGGTCGACGTCGGTGCCCTTGAGCACGGCAACGTAGTACGACAGCAGTTGCAGCGGGATGGTGTAGAGGATCGGTGCCAGGGCGTCAGCGATATGCGGCACCTTGATCACGTGGGTGCCCTCGCCGTTGCTCATGCCGGCGTTCTCGTCCGCGAACACCACCAGCTCGCCGCCACGGGCGCGCACTTCCTGCAGGTTGGACTTGAGCTTTTCCAGCAGCTCGTTGTTCGGCGCCACGGTGACCACCGGCATGTCGTTGTCGACCAGCGCCAAGGGGCCGTGCTTGAGCTCACCGGCCGGGTAGGCTTCGGCGTGGATATAGGAAATTTCCTTGAGCTTGAGCGCACCTTCCATGGCCACCGGGTACTGCGCGCCACGGCCAAGGAACAGGGTGTGGTGCTTGTCGGCGAACAGCTCGGCGATCTTCTCCACCACGCCGTCCATCGCCAGCGCTTCGCTCAGGCGGGCCGGCAGGCGGCGCAGTTCTTCAACCAGTTCGGCTTCGACGCCGGCCTGCAGCGTGCCGCGCACCTGGCCCAGGGCCAGGGTCAGCAACATCAGCGACACCAACTGGGTGGTGAAGGCCTTGGTGGAGGCGACGCCGATTTCCGGGCCGGCCAGGGTCAGCAGGGTCAGGTCGGATTCGCGCACCAGCGAGCTGATGCCCTTGTTGCAGATCGCCAGGCTGCCGAGGAAGCCCAGTTCCTTGGCATTGCGCAAGGCGGCCAGGGTATCGGCGGTTTCGCCGGACTGCGAGATGGAGACGAACAGGGTGTCCTGCTGCACCACCACCTTGCGGTAGCGGAACTCGCTGGCCACTTCCACCTGGCAGGGAATGCCGGCCAGCTCTTCGAGCCAGTAACGGGCGACCATGCCGGCGTGGTAGCTGGTACCACAGGCGACGATCTGCACGTTGCGCACCTTGGCGAACAACTCGGCGGCCTGCGGGCCGAAAGCCTGGACCATCACGTGGTCCTTGGCCAGACGGCCTTCGAGGGTGCGCTGCACCACGGTCGGTTGCTCGTGGATCTCCTTGAGCATGAAGTGGCGATAGTTGCCCTTCTCTGCGGCTTCGGCGCCTTCGTGGTACTGCACCGTCTCGCGCTGAACCGGCTGGCCGGCCTGGTCCCAGATCTGTACCTGGTCACGGCGGATCTCGGCGATGTCACCCTCTTCCAGGTACATGAAGCGGTCGGTGACCTGGCGCAGGGCCAACTGGTCGGACGCCAGGAAGTTCTCGCCATGGCCCAGGCCGATCACCAGCGGGCTGCCGCTGCGGGCAGCGACCAGGCGGTCCGGCTGGCTGGCGCTGATCACGGCCAGGCCATAGGCGCCATGCAGGCGCTTGACCGCGGCCTTGAGGGCATCGGTCAGGTCTGGAATGGTCTTGAGCAGGTGGTGGATCAGGTGAACGATCACCTCGGTGTCGGTTTGCGAGGTGAACACGTAACCCAGCTGCTTGAGCTCTTCGCGCAGGGCTTCGTGGTTTTCGATGATGCCGTTGTGCACCACGGCCACGTCATGGCCAGAGAAGTGCGGGTGGGCGTTGGCCTCGGTCGGTGCACCGTGGGTGGCCCAACGGGTGTGGGCGATACCCAGCTGCCCGGCCAGCGGTTCGGCGCTGACGGCGGCTTGCAGCTCGCTGACCTTGCCGATACGGCGGCGACGCTCGAGGCCGCCCTGCTGGCTGTAGACGGCCAGGCCGGCACTGTCATAGCCACGGTACTCGAGGCGCTTGAGGCCTTCGATGAGGATTGCTGTGATATTGCGCTCGGCAACGGCACCAACGATTCCACACATAAGTTGTTGCTCCTAGCTGATAGCGGCGCAGATCAGATTGATGCCGCGGGCTTGAATGCGGTCGCGTGCCTCGGCGGGCAGGCGATCATCGGTAATAAGGGTGTTGACGCTGCTCCAGGGCAGCTCCAGGTTGGGGATCTTGCGGCCAACCTTGTCCGACTCGACCATCACGATCACCTCGCGGGCCACCTCGGCCATGACCCGGCTCAGGCCGAGCAGTTCGTTGAAGGTGGTGGTGCCACGCTCCAGGTCGATGCCGTCGGCACCGATGAACAGCTGGTCGAAATCGTATGAGCGTAGAACCTGCTCGGCCACCTGGCCCTGGAACGACTCCGAATGCGGGTCCCAGGTGCCGCCGGTCATCAGCAGCACCGGCTCGTGTTCCTGCTCGCTGATGGCGCGGGCCACGTTGAGCGAGTTGGTCATCACCACCAGGCCAGGCTGGCGCCCGAGCTGGGGGATCATTGCCGCGGTGGTGCTGCCGCTATCGATGATGATGCGTGCGTGCTCACGGATGCGTTCGACTGCGGCCCGGGCAATGGCCTGCTTGTACTGCGACACCGGCTGTACCGTATCCGCCAGCAGTTCCTGGGGCATGGTCACGGCACCACCGTAACGACGCAACAGCAGGCCGTTGGCTTCCAGGGCAGCGAGGTCCTTGCGGATGGTCACTTCCGAGGTTTCGAAACGTTTGGCCAGGGCATCGACGCTCACCTCGCCCTGCTCGGAGAGCAAAGCCAGGATGTTGTGGCGACGCTGGGGGGTGTTTCGTTTCGACATGTCGGTTTTAAGTTTCGATTCGAAAGATAAGTGGTGCAATCAAAACCTAAGATGGACGATTCGTCAAGTTTATCTCTGCTTTGGCACGGTCTCTGTAGGAGCGGCCTTGTGCCGCGAAGGGACGCGTAGCGGCCCCAGGGATTTCGAGGCAAGTCAGAAATTGCCGGGGCTGCTGTGCAGCCAATCGCGACACAAGGCCGCTCCTTCAGGGGCCCGCAATACGGCACCCAATAAAAAGCCGGCTTATTCACATAAGCCGGCTTTCGATCGAAACCGCTGTGGATAACTCAGCTCTTCTTGATCTTCTCCGGCCGTTTCCAGCCTTCGATGTTGCGCTGGCGCGCACGTGCCACACCCAACTGCCCGGCCTCAACCGTCTGGGTGATGGTCGAGCCCGCCGCAGTAGTGGCCCCAGCCTGGATTTCCACAGGCGCGACCAGTGAGTTGTTGGAGCCGATGAACACGTCCTCGCCCATCACAGTGCGGAACTTGTTGGCACCGTCGTAGTTGCAGGTGATGGTGCCCGCACCGATGTTGGTACGCGCGCCGATCTCGGCATCGCCCAGGTAAGTCAGATGGCCAGCCTTGGCACCTTCGCCGAGGTGGGCGTTCTTCAGCTCGACGAAGTTACCCACATGGGCCTTGGCCTCCAGCACGCTGCCCGGGCGCAGGCGAGCGAACGGGCCGGCATCGCTGCCTTCGCCCATCACGGCACCGTCAAGATGGCTGTTGGCCTTGATCACCACGCCCTTGCGCAGGGTGCTGTCCTTGATCACGCAGTTGGGGCCGATCTGCACGTTGTCTTCGATGACCACCTTGCCCTCGAGGATGACGTTGATATCGATCAGCACATCGCGCCCGACGCTGACCTCACCACGCACGTCGAAACGTGCCGGGTCACGCAGGGTGACGCCCTGAGCCATCAGGCGGTGACCAGCGCGCAGTTGATAGTGACGCTCAAGCTCCGCCAGCTGGCGGCGGTCGTTGGCACCCTGCACTTCCATCGGGTCGTGGGGCTGCTCGGTGGCGACCACCAGGCCATCGGCCACAGCCATGGCGATGACGTCGGTAAGGTAGTACTCGCCCTGGGCGTTGTTGTTGGACAGACGGCCCATCCAGTCGGCCAGGCGAGCCGCTGGCATGGCGAGGATACCGGTGTTGCCCTCTTTGATCGCCTTCTGCGCTTCGCTGGCATCCTTATGCTCGACGATTGCGGTGACCGCGCCTTGCTCGTTACGCACAATGCGGCCATAGCCGGTCGGGTCGGCGAGGTTGACCGTCAGCAGGCCCAGCTGGCTGGCGCTGACCTTGGCCAGCAGGCGCTGCAGGGTTTCCACCTCGATCAGCGGCACATCGCCATACAGCACCAGTACGGTATCGGCGGTGACTGCCGGCAGGGCCTGGGCGACAGCGTGGCCAGTGCCCAGCTGCTGATCCTGCATGACGAAGTTCAGGTCGTCCGCGGCCAAACGTTCACGCACAAGCTCGGCACCGTGGCCAATGACCACGTGGATGCCCGTGGGCTGCAGTTGGCGAGCGCTGTGGATAACATGGCCAAGCATGGAGTTGCCGGCTACCGGGTGCAGCACCTTCGGCAGTGCCGAGCGCATGCGGGTGCCTTGGCCTGCGGCGAGAATGACGATATCGAGGGACATTGACTGGCTACCAATCCTGGGCGGTCAGGGAAATGACCGGGGACTAAATTCTTGAAAAAGAAAAAGGGTAGCCGAGGCTACCCTTTAACTCAATCGCAGCGGAAGTGACCGGCAAAAGCCAGGTTACTTGCCTTTGCGCAATTGCTGGACAGTACGCAGCTGAGCTGCAGCCTCGGCCAGACGTGCGGCAGCAGCGCCGTAGTCGAAGTCCGAGCCTTTAGTGTTCAGCGCGTTCTCAGCAGCCTTGAGGGCTTCCTGAGCCTGAGCTTCGTCCAGGTCGGCAGCGCGCTGCACGGTGTCGGCAAGAACCTTGACCATGTTCGGCTGCACTTCGAGGAAGCCACCGGAGATGTAGAACACCTCTTGAGTGCCACCCTGCTTGGTCAGCGTGATCGGACCAGGCTTGAGATTGGTGATCAGCGGCGCGTGGCCCGGAGCGATACCAAGATCACCCAGGTTACCGTGCGCAACTACCATCTCGACCAGGCCGGAGAAGATCTCTCCTTCCGCGCTGACGATGTCGCAATGGACTGTCATAGCCATCTGCTTGCCTCAACCTGATAGCGCCCCTTGCGGGGCGCATGAATTACAGTTTCTTGGCTTTCTCGATCGCTTCGTCGATGCTGCCGACCATGTAGAACGCTTGTTCTGGCAGGTGGTCGTAGTCACCTTTGAGGATGCCGCTGAAGCCAGCGATGGTGTCCTTGAGCGAAACGTACTTGCCTGGCGAGCCGGTGAAGACTTCGGCCACGAAGAACGGCTGCGACAGGAAGCGCTGGATCTTACGAGCGCGGGCTACCAGTTGCTTGTCGGCCTCGGACAGTTCGTCCATACCCAGGATGGCGATGATGTCTTTCAGCTCTTTGTAGCGCTGCAGAACATACTGAACGCCACGAGCGGTGTCGTAGTGCTCGTTGCCGATCACGTTCGGGTCCAGCTGACGCGAAGTCGAGTCCAGTGGGTCGACCGCTGGGTAGATACCCAGGGAGGCGATGTCACGGGACAGAACGACGGTGGCGTCCAAGTGGGCGAAGGTGGTCGCTGGCGACGGGTCGGTCAAGTCGTCCGCAGGTACGTATACGGCCTGAACGGAGGTGATCGAACCTTCCTTGGTGGAGGTGATGCGCTCTTGCAGAACGCCCATCTCTTCAGCCAGGGTCGGCTGGTAACCTACTGCCGAAGGCATACGGCCCAGCAGTGCGGATACTTCGGTACCGGCCAGGGTGTAACGATAGATGTTGTCGACGAACAGCAGAACGTCGTTACCTTCGTCACGGAACTTCTCAGCCATGGTCAGGCCGGTCAGCGCTACGCGCAGACGGTTTCCTGGTGGCTCGTTCATCTGACCGTAGACCAAGGCTACTTTGTCGAGAACGTTGGAGTCCTTCATCTCGTGGTAGAAGTCGTTACCCTCACGAGTACGCTCACCCACACCAGCGAACACGGAGTAACCGCTGTGTTCCATGGCGATGTTACGGATCAGTTCCATCATGTTTACGGTCTTGCCGACACCGGCACCACCGAACAGACCAACCTTACCACCCTTGGCGAACGGGCAAACCAGGTCGATAACCTTGATGCCGGTTTCCAGCAGGTCGTTGCCGCCTGCCTGGTCAGCGAACGAAGGCGCTGGCTGGTGGATACCGCGACGCTCTTCTTCGCCGATCGGGCCGGCTTCGTCGATTGGGTTGCCCAGAACGTCCATGATACGGCCCAGAGTGGCCTTACCAACTGGAACGGAAATGGCAGCGCCGGTATCGACGACATCCAGACCGCGCTTCAGGCCTTCGGTCGAGCCCATCGCAATGGTACGAACCACGCCGTCGCCCAGCTGCTGCTGAACTTCCAGGGTGGTTTCCGCGCCTTGTACTTTCAGCGCGTTGTAAACACTCGGCACGACGTCACGTGGGAATTCCACGTCGATGACGGCGCCGATGATTTGAACGATACGTCCGCTACTCATAGCTGGATCCTCTGAATTTTTGAACCGTTAAACCGCGGCAGCGCCGCCGACGATTTCCGAGATCTCCTGGGTGATCGCAGCCTGACGCGCCTTGTTGTAGATCAACTGCAGCTCTTTGATCAAATCACCGGCGTTGTCTGTGGCGTTCTTCATGGCGATCATCCGGGCCGCTTGTTCAGCAGCGTTGTTCTCGACCACCGCCTGGTATACCTGCGACTCCACGTAACGCACCATCAAGCCGTCCAGCAGCTCTTTTGCGTCGGGTTCGTACAGGTAATCCCAGTGATGCTTGAGATCCTGATCCGGGGTTGCCACCAACGGTACCAATTGCTCGACCGTCGGTTTTTGGGTCATGGTGTTGATGAACTTGTTCGAAACCACCGAAAGGCGATCGATACGACCGTCCAGGTAGGCGTCCAGCATCACTTTGACGGAGCCGATCAGATCGTTGATCGATGGCTCTTCGCCCAGGTGGCTGATCGCTGCTACGACGTTGCCGCCAAAGATGCGGAAGAAAGTCGCACCCTTGCTGCCGATCACGCACAGGTCGATTTCCACGCCCTGTTCGCGGTTTGCGCTCATGTCCTTGACCAGGGCCTTGAACAGGTTGGTGTTCAAGCCACCGCACAGACCACGGTCACTGCTCACCACGATATAACCGGCGCGCTTTACAGGGCGCTCGATCATGAACGGGTGGCGGTATTCCGGGTTGGCGTTGGCCAGATGACCGATCACCTGGCGGATACGCTCCGCGTAAGGACGGCTAGCAGCCATGCGCATTTGTGCCTTGCGCATCTTGCTTACCGCCACTTTCTCCATGGCGCTGGTAATTTTTTGCGTGCTTTTGATGCTCGCAATCTTACTGCGAATCTCTTTTGCGCCTGCCATGTATCACCTATCAGGTTAGCAAGCGGGGGCCGGAGCCCCCGCTGCGGCTTACCAGGTCTGGGTGGCCTTGAACTTCTCGATACCGGCTTTCATGCCAGCGTCGATTTCGTCGTTGAAGTCACCCTTCACGTTGATCTTGGCCATCAGTTCGGCGTGATCACGGTTGAAGAAGGCGATCAGCGCTTGCTCGAAGCTGCCGACCTTGGAGACTTCTACGTCAGTCAGGAAACCACGCTCAGCGGCGTACAGCGACAGGGCCATGTCGGCGATCGACATTGGCGCGTACTGCTTCTGCTTCATCAGCTCGGTTACGCGCTGACCATGCTCCAGCTGCTTGCGGGTCGCTTCGTCCAGATCGGAAGCGAACTGGGCGAATGCAGCCAGTTCACGGTACTGAGCCAGAGCGGTACGGATACCACCGGACAGTTTCTTGATGATCTTGGTCTGAGCGGCACCACCTACGCGGGATACCGAAACACCGGCGTTCACTGCAGGGCGGATGCCCGAGTTGAACATGGCCGATTCCAGGAAGATCTGACCGTCGGTGATCGAGATCACGTTGGTCGGAACGAACGCGGAAACGTCGCCAGCCTGGGTTTCGATGATCGGCAGAGCGGTCAGGGAACCGGTTTTGCCGGTGACTGCGCCGTTGGTGAACTTCTCTACGTACTCTTCCGAAACGCGCGATGCACGCTCCAGCAGACGGGAGTGGAGATAGAACACGTCGCCTGGGTACGCTTCACGTCCTGGTGGACGGCGCAGCAGCAGGGAGATCTGACGGTAGGCAACGGCCTGCTTGGACAGGTCATCGTAAACGATCAGGGCATCTTCACCGCGGTCACGGAAGAACTCGCCCATGGTGCAGCCGGCGTATGGCGCCAGGAACTGCAGTGCGGCGGATTCCGAAGCACTGGCAACGACCACGATGGTGTTGGCCAGGGCGCCGGCTTCTTCCAGCTTGCGAACGATGTTGGCAACGGTGGAACGCTTTTGGCCGACTGCAACATAAACGCAGAAAATACCGGAATCTTTCTGGTTGATGATGGCGTCGATGGCCATGGCGGTCTTGCCGATCTGGCGGTCACCGATGATCAGCTCGCGCTGGCCACGGCCGACAGGGATCATGGCGTCGACGGACTTGTAGCCAGTCTGTACAGGCTGGTCTACCGACTTACGCCAGATCACGCCTGGTGCCACTTTCTCGACTGCGTCGGTCTGGGTGTTGCCCAGAGGACCTTTACCGTCGATCGGGTTGCCCAGTGCGTCAACGACGCGACCCAGCAGTTCCTTACCAACCGGAACTTCCAGGATGCGGCCGGTGCACTTGGCGCTCATGCCTTCGGCGAGGGTGTCATAGGCACCCAGGATCACTGCACCTACGGAGTCTTGCTCCAGGTTCAGGGCCATACCGAAGACGCTGCCCGGGAACTCGATCATTTCGCCGTACATTACGTCGGCCAGACCGTGGATCCGCACGATACCGTCGGAAACCGAAACGACGGTACCTTCGTTACGGGCTTGGGAGCCGACATCGAGTTTCTCGATGCGACCCTTGATGATTTCACTAATTTCGGAAGGATTGAGTTGCTGCATTGCTCTGCTGCCCCTTCAAACTCAAGATTTCAATGCTTCGGCCAGTTTCGCGATTTTGCCGCGAACCGAGCCATCGATTACCAGGTCGCCGGCGCGGATAACGACGCCGCCGATCAGGCTGGCATCCTCCGTCGCGTGCAGGCGCACTTCCCGGCTGAGCCGTGCACTGAGAACCTTGGCGAGTTTGTCTTGCTGTTCTTGGTTCAACGCAAAAGCACTGGTGACTTCCACGTCCACGGATTTCTCTTGCTCGGCCTTGTACAGGTCGAACAGAGCGGCAATCTCCGGCAGAAGCAGGAGACGGTCGTTTTCCGCGGCAACATGAATGAAATTCTGTGCCTGAGTGTCGAACTTGTCACCGCATACTTCGATGAATGCGGCGGCCTTGTTTGCGCTAGTCAGTTGCG
Organism: Pseudomonas oryziphila; assembly: GCF_003940825.1. NCBI lineage: Bacteria > Pseudomonadati > Pseudomonadota > Gammaproteobacteria > Pseudomonadales > Pseudomonadaceae > Pseudomonas > Pseudomonas oryziphila. Next base: position 6,037,896 of record NZ_CP034338.1, read on the forward strand.
GGGCCTTGAGCAGGCGCTGCATGGTGTCGTCTTGCGACACCGCAGCAGCCAGGCCGAGCATGGCTGACCAATTGGCCAGTTGCTGATGGGCCTGGGCGTGCTCGAAGGCAGCCTTAGCGTAAGGTCGGGCCAACGTGGTCAGTTCTGCCATGATCGCCCTCGCTTAAATTTCAGCGGCCAGTTTGTTAACCAGCTCCGCATGCGCGTTTTGATCGATTGTGGCGCCAAGGATCTTTTCAGCACCGCCAACAGCCAGGGCACCCACTTGGGCACGCAGGGCGTCTTTGACGCTGTTCAGTTCCTGTTCGATCTCGGCTAGAGCCTGGGCCTTCACACGGTCAGCTTCGACGCGAGCCTGTTCACGGGCCTCGTCTACAAGCTGAGCAGCGCGCTTCTTGCTTTGCTCAATGATTTCGGCTGCCTGTGCCTTCGCTTCACGCAGTTGCTGACCCGCTTTCTCTTGGGCCAGCTCCAGGTCGCGAGCTGCGCGGTTGGCAGCGTCCAAGCCGTCGGCGATCTTCTTTTGACGCTCTTGCAGGGCAGTGATGACCGGAGGCCATACGTACTTCATGCAGAAAGCTACGAAAATGAAGAAAGCAACGGTTTGGCCAATCAGGGTTGCATTAATGTTCACGCCAACACCTCGCTCGGTCTTTGTCCATCACAGCAATCAACTCGTAAAAACGAGTGATTAGCCGGCGATCTGACCAACGAAGGGATTCGCGAAGGTGAAGAACAGAGCGATACCAACACCGATCATGGTTACGGCGTCGAGCAGACCGGCAACGATGAACATTTTAACCTGCAGCATTGGAACCATTTCTGGCTGGCGAGCAGCGCCTTCCAGGAATTTGCCGCCCAGCAGGCCGAAACCAATGGCGGTACCCAGAGCACCCAGGCCGATCAGCAGAGCAACAGCGATAGCGGTCAGACCAACTACAGTTTCCATCTTTCCTCCCGACTTTTACGTCGTATTGGTTAGGTTTTTAGTTTGAAGCGGTAAAACAAATCGTTTGGTACAGCATGCCCTTGCGGACTTTTTAAGCCCTCCCCCCAAACGGGCGGGGAAGGCTATCAGACACGCCAGGCGGTCTTAATGGTTATCTTCGTGCGCCATCGACAGGTAGACGATGGTCAGCATCATGAAGATGAAGGCTTGCAGGGTGATGATCAGGATGTGGAACACCGCCCACGCCCATTGCAGCACCACACCCAGGCCGGACAGCCACAGCAGGCCGGAACCGAACATCACCGCGATCAGGATGAACACCAGTTCGCCGGCATACATGTTGCCGAACAGACGCAGTGCCAGCGAGATCGGCTTGGCGATCAGGGTGACGAATTCGAGCAGGAAGTTCACCGGGATCAGCAGGATCTTGACGAAGATGTTCTTGCTGCCGAACGGGTGCAGGGTCAGCTCGCCGATGAAGCCGCCGAGGCCCTTGACCTTGATGCTGTAGAAGATGATCAGGGCGAACACGCTGAAGGCCATGGCCAGGGTCGCATTCGGGTCAGTGGTCGGCACGGCGCGGAAGAAGATGTGCTCGTTGCCCGACAGCTTCTGTGCGGCAAATGGCAACCAGTCGACCGGTACCAGGTCGATGGCGTTCATCAGGAACACCCAGACGAAGATGGTCAGCGCCAGCGGGGCGATCACCGCGCTGCGGCCGTGGAAGGAGTCCTTCACGCTGCCGTGGACGAAGTCCACCAGAACTTCGACGAAGTTCTGCAGGGCGCCAGGCTGGCCGGAAGTCGCCTTCTTGGCGGCCATGCGGAAGATGATCAGGAAGATCAGACCCATCGCAACGGACCAGCCCAGGGTGTCCAGGTGGAACGCCCAGAAGCCCATTGCCTTGGCTTCTGCAGCCGAATGGGCCAAGCCCCAGCTGCCGTCTGGTAGTTGACCGTAGGTCAGGTTCTGCAAGTGGTGCTGGATATAACCCGAAGCGGTTTCTTCTGCCATGGTTGCCTCAAACGCCCTAAGGTCTCGAAAGTCTTTTATTCATCAGCAGGGGCGCGAACCAGCTGACCATAAGGGTCAGCACGAAGACGCCGAATACTGCCAACGGCGCCAATGGCTTCACTCCTGCGAAGGTCAGTGCGAACAGCACTGCCGTCAAAATCATCTTGCCTGCCTCGCCAGCGTAAAACGACTTGACGATGGCCTGCGCCGCTCGGGCTCCGCTGAAGCGAAAAGCCTTCCAGGCGAAATACATATTGGGCAGCCAGGCAATCAGTCCCCCGCAGAGGCCTGAATATCCACTGACTCCCCCTTTCCACTGCCACAACACCAATGTTGCCAGCAGCAGTACAACAAATTGAGCCAGCAGTACCGGAAAAACCGCCCAGCGATGGAAAGGCAGGCGGTTTGGCGTGCGGATTTCCATCACAACTGCTCCTCGGAAGTCGACTACCTGGTCAGCAATGACTTGGCATAATTTGTGCCGACAAAATGCGCGCAGAGTATAGGGGCGGATTAACCCCTATTCAACTATTGGGTAGTGATTTCCGACTGCACGCTACAACGGGAATTGTTTCAGCGGATGTGAGCAAGCACACCTTGCAACTCGTCAAGCGAGTTGTAACGGATGACCAACTGGCCCTTGCCCTTGTTGCCATGGCGGATTTGCACCGCCGAGCCCAGGCGCTCTGCCAGACGCTGTTCGAGGCGGGCGATATCCGGATCAGGTTTGCTCGGTTCGACCGGATCAGGTTTGCCGTTGAGCCACTGGCGCACCAGTGCCTCAGTTTGGCGCACGGTAAGGCCACGTGCGACAACATGACGCGCCCCTTCTTCCTGTCGAGCTTCGTCCAGGCCGAGCAAGGCACGGGCATGGCCCATCTCCAGGTCGCCGTGGGCGAGCATGGTCTTGATCGCCTCGGGCAGCGAGATCAGGCGCAGCAAGTTGGCCACGGTCACCCGCGACTTGCCGACGGCATCGGCCACCTGCTGCTGGGTGAGTTCGAACTCGTGCTGCAGGCGCTGCAGGGCAATCGCCTCCTCCAGCGGGTTGAGGTCTTCACGCTGGATGTTCTCGATCAGCGCCATGGCGATGGCGGCTTCGTCGGGCACCTCGCGGACCATGGCCGGGATGCTGTCCAGGCCGGCCTGCTGGGTGGCGCGCCAGCGGCGCTCACCGGCGATGATCTCGTAACGGTTGTCGCCGATCGGGCGGACCACGATCGGTTGCATGACGCCGTGGTTGCGGATCGAGTGCGCCAGTTCTTCCAGCGCCTCGGGGTCCATGTCACGGCGAGGCTGGTACTTGCCGCGCTGGATCAGCTCGACCGGCAGATGTTGCAGTTCTTTCTGGTCGATCTTGACAGCCTGCTCTTCGAGCGCGCTGACGGAAGGACCACTGAGCAGTGCATCCAACCCACGTCCGAGACCTCGTTTCTTGATGGCCATGCGGATTCCTTAAGTTGTTTGTGCAGTGCGTGATGGACGGCGCTGACGGCGAACCAGTTCCCCGGCAAGCGCAAGATAGGCGAGCGCGCCACGGGATTGCTTGTCGTAAGCCAGCGCCGGCATGCCGAAGCTCGGCGCCTCGGCCAGGCGGATGTTGCGGGGGATCACCGTGTCGTACAGCTGGTCGCCGAAGTGTTCCTTGAGCTGCGCCGAAACATCGTTGTTCAGGCTCAGGCGCGGGTCGTACATGGTCCGCAGCAGGCCTTCGATCTTCAGCGCCGGGTTCAACCGTGCGGCGATGCGCTTGATGTTATCCACAAGGTCGCTGAGACCTTCCAGTGCGTAGTACTCGCACTGCATGGGGATGATCACGCCATCGGAGGCAACCAGGGCATTGAGGGTCAGCATCGACAGCGACGGCGGGCAGTCGATGAGGATGTAGTCGTAGCTCTCGCGGATCGGCGCCAGGGCGTTGCGCAGACGGCTTTCCTTCATCTGCATCTCGAGCAGTACCACCTCGGCGGCGGTCAGGTCGCGGTTGGCCGGCAGCAGTTGGTAACCACCGTGCTCGGAGTAGTGCATGGCCTGGGTCAGGTCGCACTCCCCGATCAGCAGGTCGTACACCGAATGTTCGAGCTCGTGTTTATCCACACCGCTGCCCATGGTGGCGTTGCCCTGCGGATCGAGGTCGATCAGCAGCACGCGGCGCTTGGTCGCGGCCAGCGATGCGGCGAGATTGATACAGGTGGTGGTCTTGCCCACACCACCTTTCTGGTTCGCGATTGCGAATACCTTAGCCATTGTTGCGTGTGTTCCCAGTCATGCCTTGCGGCGCAGTATCAGCAGATGGCGCTGGCCCTGGCAACCTGGAACGGTCAGGGCCTGCTCGCTTTCCACTGTGAAGTCTGCGGGCAATGCTACCAGTTCATCGGCAGGATGCAGCCCTTTCATTGCAAGCCATTGCGTGCGGGCGTCACCCAGGTGGCGGGTCCAGTTGGTGAAATTTTCCATGCTGCTGAAAGCGCGCGAGATGATCCCGCAGAACGGCTGCTCGGGCTGAACCTCTTCTACCCGGCTGTGGATAACCGTGAGGTTGTCCAGCTTCAGCTCCATTTTCACCTGGGTCAGGAAGCGGGTCTTCTTGCCGTTGCTGTCGAGCACCGTCACTTGCTTGTGCGGATGCAGGATAGCCAACGGGATGCCGGGCATGCCGCCACCGCTGCCGACATCCAGCCAACGCTGGGTGTCATTGTGGATAAACGGCATGACGCTGAGGCTGTCGAGCAGGTGGCGCGACACCATCTCGTCCGGGTTACGCACAGCGGTGAGGTTGTAGGCCTTGTTCCATTTGATCAACAGGGCCAGGTAGCCCAGCAGCAGTTCGTGCTGCTGGGCGCTCAGCTCGACGCCGAGCTGACGCGCACCTGTGGACAACTCTTCGGCGTGTTGCGGGGTGACCAGGGAACTCAAGCGCTTTGCTCCAATTCGCGGCCTGCGCCGCGTTTTTTCAAGTGAATCAGCAACAGGGAAATCGCCGCAGGCGTGACACCCGGGATACGTGAAGCCTGGCCAAGCGTTTCTGGACGGGTTTCGCCAAGCTTGCCCTGGATCTCCTTGGACAAGCCGGAAATCGAGGTGTAGTCGATATCCACAGGCAGGCGAGTGTCTTCACTGGCACGCAGCCGGGCGATCTCGTCCTGCTGACGGTCGATGTAGCCGGCGTACTTGGTCTTGATCTCGACCTGCTCGGCAACCTGTGGATCGATCACTTCGCCGCCGGTGGCTTCGATCAGGCCAGCGTAGTCGACTTCCGGGCGAGCCAGCAGGTTGAGCAGGCTGTACTCATGGTTCAGTGGGGTCGCGAACTTATCCACAATGGCCTGGCCTTGTGGCGTGCCCGGGCGCACCCAGGTGCTTTTCAGGCGCTGCTCTTCGCGCTCGATGCCTTCGCGCTTGGCGCTGAAGGCGGCCCAGCGCTCGTCGTCGATCAAACCCAGCTCGCGGCCTTTTTCGGTCAGGCGCAGGTCGGCGTTGTCTTCGCGCAGGATCAGCCGGTATTCGGCGCGCGAGGTGAACATGCGGTAAGGCTCTTGGGTACCCAGGGTGATCAGGTCGTCGACCAGCACACCGATGTAGGCCTCGTCACGGCGCGGGCACCAGCTTTCGCGGCCCTGCGCGCGCAACGCAGCGTTGGTCCCGGCCAGCAGGCCCTGTGCGCCGGCCTCTTCGTAACCGGTGGTGCCGTTGATCTGGCCCGCGAAGAACAGCCCGCCGATGACCTTGGTCTCGAGGCTGTACTTGAGGTCGCGCGGGTCGAAGTAGTCGTACTCGATGGCGTAGCCCGGGCGAACGATGTGGGCGTTTTCCATGCCGCGGATCGAGCGGACAAGCTCCAGCTGCACGTCGAACGGCAGCGAAGTCGAGATGCCGTTGGGGTACAGCTCATGGGTGGTCAGGCCTTCCGGCTCGATGAACACCTGGTGGCTTTCCTTGTCGGCGAAGCGATGGATCTTGTCTTCGATCGACGGGCAATAGCGCGGGCCGATGCCTTCGATCACACCCGAGTACATCGGCGAACGGTCGAGGTTCGAGGCAATGATTTCGTGGGTGCGCGCATTGGTGTGGGTAATCCAGCAGCTCACCTGGCGCGGGTGCATCTGGGCATTGCCCATGAACGACATCACCGGGATCGGCGTGTCGCCGGGCTGCTCGGTCATTACCGAGAAATCCACCGAGCGGCCATCGATGCGCGGCGGTGTGCCGGTTTTCAGCCGGCCGACGCGCAGCGGCAGTTCGCGCATGCGATGGGCCAGGGCAATCGAAGGCGGGTCGCCGGCGCGACCGCCGGAATGGTTCTGCAGGCCGATGTGGATAAGTCCACCGAGGAAAGTGCCGGTGGTCAGTACCACGCTCTCGGCGAAGAAACGCAGGCCCATCTGCGTGACCACACCCTTCACCTGGTCCTGCTCAACGATCAGGTCATCGCAGGACTGCTGGAATATCCACAGGTTCGGCTGGTTTTCCAGGATTTCGCGCACCACCGCCTTGTAGATGGCGCGGTCGGCCTGTGCCCGGGTGGCGCGTACGGCCGGGCCCTTGCGGTTGTTCAGGATGCGGAACTGGATGCCGCTCTTGTCGGTGGCCAGCGCCATGGCGCCACCGAGCGCATCGATTTCTTTGACCAGATGGCTTTTACCGATGCCACCGATGGCCGGGTTGCAGCTCATGTGACCGAGGGTTTCCACGTTATGGGTCAACAGCAGGGTTTTCACACCCATGCGTGCAGACGCAAGCGCAGCCTCGGTACCGGCATGGCCGCCGCCGATGACGATCACTTCAAAACGGGAAGGGAAATCCACCACGCACCTCGTGCCTGTTTTTACGAATAGAGAAGGTAAGCGGACAAGTATAGGGACTTACCCCCCTTCAAAGAAACCGTCTGAGCAAATTTTGACCAGGCTGTGGATGAGTGGCAGGCAATAGAAATCAAAGAAGAAAAATTTATAAAAGCTTTGTTTTTATGTTTATGTTTAGGGCCCCATCCGTCTGTTGATAACTACCTGTAGGCCTTTAACCACGGGATGTACAGCGATTCATAACCCTGGGCCTAAGTAGCCCTGTGGGGTCTGGACAAGGTTGTTTAACCTGTGGATGAAAGTGCTGGTTACCCACAGGCCGCGTTTTCCTCAACAAAAAAGCGCGGTTATCAACGGCGCTGAAGGTGAGTTTTCCACAGAGCACAGGCGAGCGTTCGCCTGCCTGTTGATGAAAAATTCAGGCGACGAACGGTCGTATAGCGAGGGATCTTGAGGGGGGTTACCGCATGGTTCCCCGCAACAAGCGCCAGGCAGCGCTTGCAGGGGAAGCCGGGAAGGGATTACTTGCCGATGCAGAAGCTGGAGAAGATTCGCCCCAGCAGATCGTCCGAGCTGAATGCCCCGGTGATCTCACCCAGGGCTTGCTGAGCCTGACGAAGGTCTTCTGCCAGCAACTCGCCAGCGCCAGCAAGGGTCAGCTGAGCACGGCCGTGTTCAAGATGGCTACTCGCCTGGCGCAGCGCTTCCAGGTGGCGGCGGCGTGCGCTGAAGCTGCTTTCCGCGGTCTGTTCATAGCCCATGCAGGCCTTGAGATTATCACGCAGCAAGTCCAAGCCCATGTCGCGGTCATTGGCACTCAGGGTAATGGTCGCGTGCCCGTCGTCACTCAGCTCCAGGCCGATCTGCTCGCCACTGAGGTCGGCCTTGTTGCGGATCAGGGTGACCTTGGACGGATCTGGGCGCTGATCGAGGAATTCTGGCCAAAGGGCAAAAGGATCGCTGGCTTCAGGCGCCGTCGAGTCGACCACCAACAGCACCCGATCGGCCTCGTTGATGGCCTTCAACGCCCTCTCTACACCGATCTTTTCCACATGATCATCGGTATTGCGCAGGCCTGCGGTGTCGACCACATGCAGCGGCATGCCGTCGATGTGGATATGTTCACGCAGGATGTCCCGGGTGGTGCCGGCGATATCGGTGACGATCGCCGCTTCACGGCCGGCCAGCTGGTTGAGCAGGCTGGACTTGCCGGCGTTCGGCCGGCCAGCGATGACCACGGTCATGCCATCGCGCAACAAGGCGCCCTGCCCGGCTTCGCGCTGCACTGTGGACAACTCGGTGCGTACATCATCGAGCATGCGCAACACATGGCCATCGGCGAGAAAGTCGATTTCTTCTTCCGGGAAGTCGATGGCGGCTTCGACATAGATGCGCAAGGCAATCAGCGCCTCGGTCAGCCCATGCACACGCTTGGAGAATGCTCCCTGCAGTGAGCGCAAGGCATTGCGCGCTGCCTGGGTAGAGCTCGCCTCGATCAGGTCGGCAATGGCCTCGGCCTGGGCCAGGTCGAGCTTGTTATTGAGGAACGCACGCTCGCTGAACTCGCCAGGCCGCGCCAGGCGGCAGCCCAGTTGCAGGCAGCGCTGCAGCAGCATGTCCATCACCACGGGGCCGCCATGGCCCTGCAGTTCCAGCACATCCTCGCCGGTGAACGAGTTCGGCCCGGGGAAGAACAACGCGATGCCCTCGTCCAGCACCAGGCCATCGGCATCGCGGAACGGGCCGTAGTGGGCGTGGCGCGGGGTCAGGCAGCGACCGGTGATAGCCTGCCCGGCCTGGCTGGCCAGTGGGCCGGACAACCGGACGATACCTACACCGCCGCGGCCCTGGGCGGTGGCGATGGCGGCGATGGTTTCACGCACAATATTCATGCTCGAAGCCTCTACAACGAATTCGAAAGACAGATAGCAAAAACGCCCCACGAGGGGGCGTTTTTATTCACAGGCTAGCGTAGCGGCCTGTCAAGCGGCTGCGTTTTTGGTCGCGGCCTCGATACGGCGAGTGATGTACCACTGCTGGCTGATCGACAGGCAGTTGTTCACAACCCAGTACAGCACCAGGCCAGCCGGGAACCACAGGAAGAAGAAGGTGAAGATGATCGGCATCATTTTCATCACCTTGGCCTGCATCGGATCCGGCGGCGTCGGGTTCAGGCGCTGCTGGATGAACATGGTCGCGCCCATGATGATCGGCAGGATGAAGAACGGATCCTTGATCGACAGGTCGGTGATCCACAGCAGCCATGGGGCCTGGCGCATCTCGACGCTTTCCAGCAGTACCCAGTACAGGGCCAGGAACACCGGCATCTGCACCAGGATCGGCAGGCAGCCGCCCAGCGGGTTGATCTTCTCTTTCTTGTACAGCTCCATCATCGCCTGGGACATCTTCTGGCGATCGTCACCGAAGCGTTCCTTCAGTGCGGCAAGCTTCGGCGCCACGGCACGCATGCGCGCCATCGAGCGATAGCTGGCAGCCGACAGCGGGAAGAACAGGCCCTTGATGAGCATGGTCAGGACGATGATCGACCAGCCCCAGTTACCGAGCAGGCTGTGGATATGTTGCAGCAGCCAGAAGATCGGCTGGGCAATGAACCACAGGAAGCCGTAGTCGACGGTCAGTTCCAGGCCTGGGGACAACTCTTTGAGCTTGGACTGGATCTTCGGGCCGGCGTACAGCATGGCGCTGGTTTCGGCCTTGCCGCCAGCAGGAACGCTGAGTGCCGGGCCGGTGTAACCGATGATGTAGTTGCCCTGGCTGTCCTTGCGGGTCTGGACGGCGTTGTTGTCGCCCTTGGCCGGGATCCAGGCGGTCACGAAGTAGTGCTGCAGCCAGGCTACCCAGCCGCCGGTCACATTTTCTTTCAAACTGCCCTTGTCGATGTCTTTCATCGACACTTTCTTGTACGGCTCGGCAGCTGTCCACAGGGCGGCGCCCAGGTAGGTAGCGGTGCCGGTGGCAGTACTCGACGACGGGTCGCCGCTGGCATCGCGCTTGAGCTGGGCAAACAGGTTGCCGTTCCACGCCTGGCCGCTCTGGTTGTCGATCAGGTAGCTGACGGTCAGGTCGTACTCACCGCGCTTGAGGCTGAAGCGCTTGATGTAGTTGACGCCGTTCTCGCTGAACTTCAGGTCGACTACCAGTTGATCCTGGCCGTCGGCCAGCTGGAAGCTCTTCTGCTCCGCGGCATACAGCGGGCGACCGGTGGAGCGGGCATCCGGGCCGTTGGCGCCGGTCAGGCCGCTTTGCGCCAGGTAGACACGCTCGCCACCGTTGTCGAACAGCTGGAACGGGATGTCCGGATGGTCCTGGCGGCGTGGGTACTTCGGCAGGGTCAGCTGGACGATGTCACCACCGACCGGGTCGATAGCCAGGTCCAGGACGTCGGTCTTGACCCGGATCAGGTCCTTGCTCAGTGCAACCGGAGCAAGTTCCGCAGGGCTGGATTCAGCATTGGCGCTCGGCACATCGGCGCTGGCGCCGGCGGTTCCGGCCGGGACGGTATCCGGCAGGGCCGGGGCAGCAGTGCTGGCAGCAGTATTCTGAGTCGGCAGGGCAGCCTGGCCGTAGTCCTGGTTCCATTTCAGGACCATGACGTAGGACACGATTGCCAGGGCGACGATCAGGATCGTGCGTTTAATATCCATGATTACTCGGCTATCGAAGAAGTTCGGGAGGAAGGAGCTGGTGGAACGGGATCGAAACCGCCGTCGTTCCACGGATTACAACGCCCCAGGCGACGAACGGCCAGCCACCCACCACGCAAGAGGCCATGATTTTCGATGGCTTCGTATGCGTAACAGGAACAGCTGGGATAGAAACGACAGTGACTGGCCATCAGTGGGCTGATGGCGTAACGGTAGAACTGGATCGGAACGAGGGCCAGTTTACGCATTGTGACTGTCTACCCCTGCGGGATTGGCGTTGACCGCTGGAGAGGGCCGACTGCGAGCCAGTCGCTTCCAGAGCTTGCCAAAGTGTTGGTGCAATTCTGGGTTTTCCACTTCGCCCAACCCCTTGCGCGCGACGATCACGATATCCAAACCCGCCAACATCTGCTGGTTCAGGCGGAACGAATCGCGCATCAGGCGTTTCAGGCGATTGCGTTGAACGGCGAGCTTGACGCTCTTTTTGCCGATCACCAGGCCGAGGCGTGGGTGATCGAGGCCGTTCTCGCGGGCAAGGATAAGCAGGTTTTTCCCTGGAACCTTGCCGGTTGGGGAGTCGAAGACCGCTTTGAAGTGCCGGGGTGTAAGCAGTCGCTTTTCCCGACTGAAGTCCTGACTCACCACCTGTGCCGAAAAATCAAATGGCCAGACGCTTACGGCCTTTGGCACGACGACGCGACAGAACGGCGCGGCCGTTCTTGGTGGCCATACGGGCACGGAAACCGTGGGTGCGTGCGCGCTTGATGGTGCTTGGTTGGAAAGTACGTTTCATGGCGTGTTACCTGGGTTGGTCGACAACGGGCCGGAAGGGCCCCCTTTTTAAGAGATCGGCGATTCTAGAGAAAGCAAGCCCATAGGTCAATTTCCAACCAGTCATTCCTTAATGAAGGGTGCCCAGTGGTCAGCGGTCAGACCTGGTTGAAAGACGGGCTGCATACCAACGCTCAAAATGTAAAAAAAAAGAAAGGCATATAAAAAGCTTTTCTGAAGAACTTATAGATCTTAAGTGGATAACCTTCTGTGGATAACACGTCACAGCCCACTATTTGCAAGCTGTACAGAGATTTGAAACCTTGTCGGTAACAGGTGTCTTCTCTGTGCCGGGCCTGCGTAAAACCTGTGCAGCAAAAGGCTGTTTATCCACAGGCGAATTATCCACAGGGCAGGACCCAGGGTTGTGCATAGCCCTCATGTGGCGTTATCCACAGGGCTTATTCACACCGCAAGATGATGTTTTGGTCGGATTTTGGCTTATTCA